>NZ_CP034454.1:1051565-6629336 GCF_003952565.1 Mesorhizobium sp. M8A.F.Ca.ET.057.01.1.1 | reverse complement strand
GACGTCGGCGACCTCGCGCGCGGCGTCGTTCATCGCCTTCATCCGGTACCACCAGAACGCCGCCGCGCCGAGCACGCCAAGGACAGCAATCAGGAAAGGCATGTCCAAATCCCCCGAAAATCCCGGCGACGATAGGAGAACTGTCGCGTTGCTTCAACACGGAAGAGTTGCCCCTGGCGAAGAAAAAACAATTCGCGGCTGGTGAAGCTTAGGCGGGTAAACAAGCCGGTTCGCGCCGTCGAAGTCGGGGCCCCTATGACCCCGGTATGTCGTAGACGGCCCGAACCTCGATCGTGCCGATTTCGGCCAGCGGAATGGCGGCCGCGATGTCCAGCGCTTCGTCGAGATTTTCGGCCTCGACCATGACGAAGCCAAGCAGCTGCTCCTTGGTTTCGGCGAAGGGCCCATCGATGATCAACCGCCTGCCCGTGCGACGGCGCACGGTCTTGGCTGTCCTCACCGATTGCAGTGCCTGCGCGACGATCAACTTGCCTTGTTGATCCAATGATCTGTCATAGGCCAGTGAGTCGGCATCGAGTTTGGCCGACCTTTCGGCGGTAAGTGCGTAAAGGTCTTTTTCCTCACCATAGACCAGGCAGACATATTTCATTTCAAGCTCCCTTCCTGTGCCAAACCATAGGATGCGGCGACAACCATGTCAGCCTTGCCGGCGACCGCGGCGGCATGATCGAGAAGGCATGCCGCGACCACAATGACGGCAACAGCGGCCAGCAGCCTGCCGAAGCCGGACGCCGGCGGATCCAGCCAGAAGTCTTCCTCTCGCTCAGGCCTGCGGCCCGGCCTCTTCCACAGCGCGAAAAACAGATTGTCCATGTGAGCCTCCATCCGGCCACAACCTCGTGGCCGCCCGCAGGACGGCCGGCCCGGATGGAAGCCGACATTTTTGCATGGATATTTTTCCCGGAAGAAGGGGGCCGTCATCGTGCCGTGGCGCAAACAGCGCAGTGGTCTTCGCGCACGCCCGCGCTATAGTTGGCCTGACGCTGGCTCACCCAGGACAAGTTCACGACAACCCAGGAGGACTCCATGGACCGCACCGCAAACGCCGTCTGGAAAGGCAATCTGAAAGAAGGCAAGGGCACGCTCGACACGCAGAGCGGAACCCTGAAGGGTACGCCCTATTCGTTCAAGGCGCGCTTCGAGGACGAAAGCGGCAAGTCCGGCACCAATCCGGAAGAGTTGATCGCCGCCGCCCATGCCGGCTGCTACGCCATGCAGCTCTCGCATTTCCTGGCCGAGAACGGCACGCCGGCGGAAGAACTCGACGCCAAAGCCGTGGTGACGCTGGTCCCCGGCACCGGCATTACCGGCAGCGCGATCACGCTGATCGGCAAGGTGCCCGGCATCGATGCGGCGAAGTTCAAGGAACTGGCCGAGAAGGCCAAGGCCGAATGCCCGGTCTCCAAGGCGCTCGGCGCGATCAAGGTTTCGCTCGACGCCAGGCTTGGCTGAGATTGCGGCATCCCGTGTGAAATCCGGCGCGCCTAGTCGCGCCGGACACGTTGATCAGAGAAGAGGGCTAAGCGCCCAGCGCATCGAGCCGCGCGCGTAGTGCCGCGATTTCCTGCTCAAGTGCCTCCAACCGCGCTTCCAGGCCGGAGGCAGGCATCGCCGTCACACTCCGTTGCGCCGATAGCGCTGCAACGTCGACAGGTCCAGAGAGGAGATGCACGTAGCGGTCCTCACGCTGGCCCGGGCCGCGCGGGATTTCCTGGATCAACGGCGGCCGGCGGCCGATCAGCATGTCGAGTTCTCCGCGCAGATCCTCGATCGACGAAAACCGTGCCATGCGCTCGGCTCGCGCCAGCAGTTCATGCGCAGTCTGCGGTCCGCGCAGCAAGAGCAGGCCAAGCAAGGCGGTCTGCGGCGTGGTCAGCGAAAAGCGCTGCGCCATCTGGTGCTCGTAGCGCTCGACGCGCGAGCCGAACATCTGCCGCACCAGCCCTTTCTGCTCAAGCAGCTTCAGCGCCCGGTGCACCTCTGTCTGTTCCAGCGCCATGACAGGCTCACGCGCCGTCTTCTGGTTGGCTGCGGCAAGTGCCGCATTGAGCGTCAGCGGATAGACGTCCGGCGTCAGCTCCTTCTTCTCGATCAGGCAGCCAAGCAGGCGCGCCTCGGCCGGGGAGAGGACAGGAAGTTCTTCGCTCATGGGATTACAATCCTTTGTCAGTCTGGCGGGACAGTGCCCTCTGTCCTGTCGGACATCTCCGGGGGACCGGCGGCTTCGTCGATGACGCACATTCTATGGCGTTGGCGGTTGGCGCGACAGATGGCGAAGCATCGCATGGTGGCGCGGCGGCTAAATCCGCTGCGCCGGCATGATCTTCCTGATTCCGGTGCGCGTCGGCGTCATCAATGCGCGTCGGGCGCAAGCGCCACGGCCGTCCGCGCCGGTTTCAGCTGCCAGAAGGATCTGACGAGAATGTCCTCGGCATGGATCGCGTCGTCGAACCGAGCCTGTCCAAGTTCCTGGACCAGTGTCTTTCGATTGCCGACCAGCGAGACGCCAAAGGCAGCCTGGCCATTGGGGGGCGGCACGCCCAGCGCGTCCAGGATGGTGGGAAATATGTCGATCGTGCCCGACAGGCCGGTATAGGTTTCGGAGGGAACGCCGTCGCCCGATACAGAGAAGAAGTTGCGTCGCTCGTATTTGTTCAGGATATCCGTCACCGTGCTCGGCGCGGAAAGGTGATCGCTTTGCAGCGCCAGAACGGTGTTCTTCATCAGGCCTTCGGCCTCGGCTTCGTGAAGGAAGTCCGCGATGAGCATGTTCGTGCATTTCACGGCGTGGAGAATGTTGGGAGTTTTCGGAGAAAGCCCCGTCTTGCCGATGCATTTGTCGGTCAGGTAGCCATCCATCGCATGTCCGCCACTGACGGCGATCGTCAGCGAGAACGGCTTGCCGTCTCGTCGCGCGCGCCGCAAAACGTCGAGGCTCATATCCAGAACCTGGGCGTCGTCGGCGCCGAATGAGCTGCCGGGCCCGCCGACGGTGGCCACGACCTCCGGTCCCCCAAAAAGCGACGAGTAGCCGTGGGTGGCATAGAAAGATCCCTGGCCGGTGAAGCCGAGCGGCCAACCGGAAATGAAATTCTGCCTATAGCCTCGCGCCTTCAGGATGTCTCCCAGGCAGGTCAGGCCTGGCAGGAATTGCGAATTCTCCTCCAGATACTGGCGCGTCGTGAAATACGTTATCAGCAACGGCGTTCCGCAGTTCGCCGCCACCATCCCGGCCATGGAGTTGTTGGTGTAAGCAAGCTGGACCATATTGGTCGCCGAAAGGCCTCGCCTGTCGAATTCGAGCAGCGGATCCATGACATCGCCGAACTCGGCCTCGTTCATGTAGGTGCGCTCGGCGCTTTCGATGAAAATATGAATGAGGTTCCTTGGCGCGACGGTCACGGACGCCGTTCCAGCCTCCGGCTTTGTCAAGGAAGTGACATCGACGAACCGCTTGGACAGGAAATCGTGCAGCGGGTTGGGATGGATCGCTGCGGCGATCGGACGTGTCAGCATCGGATTTGCCGCGAGCAGGAACGCCATCAAGGCAACGTCCAATCCTCTTGTCAGCGTGCCGCGTGCTTTCAGCGCGCCAAAACCGAACAGAACGAAGGAAATCACCAGTATCGTGCTTCCGGTCTGCATCAGATATTCAAGCACGACACCGGGCGTCAGGACGCCCGCATCGACATGCATGAGCATTGCGTCCCAGTCAAAGTAGCCGAAGACACTTTCGAGATAGACGTACACAAGGAAGAAAAGACAGGGGACGAGCGAGAAATAAAGCTTGAACCACCCGCTTTTTGACTGATCCGTCTTTTTGTCCCGGAAATGATCCAGCAAGAGAAGCGCGATCAGGATCCCCAGCCCGAGAACCGCGAGCAGCACCCTGTCCTGAAGATGGATCAGCGAGACAAGCCAGGTGAACGATCCCACTGTGGCGGCGCTGATCAATGGTCCGGACAACCAGTAACGACTCATGATGAAGCCGGGCATCACTTTGAACTCGAGCAACGATCTCAGAAGTGGATACCGGCGATCACTTAAAACTATACTAAGGCACTGCTACGCAATTTCATGCATCGGACGGCCTATTACTTGAGTGTCCGCTAATATGAGTACCCGAAAAATACCGGAATCCTGGCGAGCGACGTGCGGGGAACAAGGATCGGCGCGACGGCGACTCCGCCGGCACGCAACGGAGCGGACGGAGCAAGGGCGATGCGGCGCGGTCGGCAAGACCCGCCGCGCCGTTCGATGCTGATGGCGATGCGGGCCGAACGTCCGCCGTGCGGCCATCCGGCGGACATCGCCTGTCCAAGCGCCATCATCGGCAAGCGCTGTCTTCCGCTTGGCGGCGTTGGCATGGAGCGCCGGCGGATCTGGCGTCCTTCTTTCTGATCGGCGAGCCAAGCCCTTCATCAGAAGACAGGCCCTCGATCAGAAAGGACTGCCTTGGTCCTCAGACCCTTCTCTCCACCATCATCTTCTTGATCTCGGCGATCGCCTTGGCGGGGTTGAGGCCCTTGGGACAGGTCTGCGCGCAATTCATGATGGTGTGGCAGCGGTAGAGGCGGAACGGGTCTTCGAGATTGTCGAGCCGTTCGCCCTTGGCCTCGTCGCGGCTGTCGATCAGCCAGCGATAGGCCTGCAGCAGTGTCGCCGGGCCGAGATAGCGGTCGCCGTTCCACCAGTAGCTCGGGCACGAAGTGGAGCAGCAGGCGCACAGGATGCACTCGTAAAGCCCGTCGAGCTTCTCGCGGTCCTCATGGCTCTGCAGCCATTCCTTGGCCGGCGTCGGCGACACCGTCTTCAGCCACGGCTCGATCGAGGCGTGCTGGGCGTAGAAATTGGTGAGGTCCGGCACCAGATCCTTGACCACCTGCATATGCGGCAGCGGGTAGACCTTGACGGCGCCGGAAATGTCGTCACAGCCCTTGGTGCAGGCAAGCGTGTTCGAGCCGTCGATGTTCATGGCGCAGGACCCGCAAATGCCTTCGCGGCAGGAGCGGCGCAAGGCCAGCGTCGGATCGATCTTGTTCTTGATGTAGAGCAGCGCGTCGAGCACCATCGGCCCGCAATCGTCCATATCGACGAAATAGGTGTCCATGCGCGGGTTCTCGTCATCGTCCGGCGACCAGCGGTAGATGCGGTATTCGCGCAGGTTGGTCGCGCCTTCCGGCTTCGGCCAGGTCTTGCCCTGCTGGACCTTGGAATTCTTGGGAAGCGTGAGTTCGACCATTACCTCAGGTCCTTTCGGATGACGAGCTTCAGCCCGGACCAGACTTCATTCACTGCGGCGACCTTGACGTCGACAAGGTCTAGTTTCAGCGCCTCAATGCGAACGACACCCTCGGTGACATCGGTCGGCACTTTCGACGCTTTCTTCGGCCAGGACACCCAGACCATGCCGTCGCGCTTGATCGCCGCCTCGATGGCGCCGAGGCGATCCTCGATCTCGGCGCGCTGTTTGGTGAAGGCGTGGACGGCATCGTATTTCCGCGCCGTGCCTGAAATCTCGGACCATCCGGCCAGCCGGTCGACCTCGGCAAAATCCACGGCCTCGGTGAGATCCTCGAGTTCCCCGGGCAGAGCGATGAAGGCAGCAACCATGCCGTCCTTCAGACCGAGCTTGACCGGAAGGGGCGTGCCGGAACATCCCGTGGCCATCGCCATTGTCAGTACACCCGCGCCTTCGGCGCGATCTTGGCGAGACTGATGCCGCCGTCCTTTTCGGCCACCAGCGGCTCGGTGTGCACCGGCCGGTAGGTCAGCGTCACCTTGCCGTCCTCGCTCAGATGGGCCAGCGTGTGCTTGCGCCAGTTGGCGTCGTCGCGGGCGGAAAAGTCCTCACGCGCATGCGCGCCACGGCTCTCCTTGCGCGCCTCGGCGCCATGGACGGTGGTGATGGCGTTGGCCATCAGGTTTTCCAGCTCCAGCGTCTCGACGAGGTCCGAATTCCAGATCATCGAGCGGTCGAAGACTTTGACGTCCTTGAGTTCGGTCCAGATTTCCGAAATGCGCCTGCAGCCGTTTTCCAGCGATTCCTGCGTACGGATACGGCTGCGTCCTCCTGCATCGCCTTCTGCATCTTTTCCCGCAGGCTGGCCGTCGGCGTCGAGCCGTTGGCGTGGCGCAGCCGGTCGAAGCGGTCCATGATCCTGTCGACCGAAGCCTGGTTGGGCGACGGGATCGTCGCCTTGCGGTCGATGACCTGGCCGGCGCGGATCGCCGCGGCGCGGCCGAACACCACCAGGTCGATCAGCGAGTTCGAACCCAGCCGGTTCGCGCCGTGCACGGAAGCGCAGCCCGCCCTCGCCGACCGCCATCAGGCCGGGCGAGACCCGGTCGGGGTTTTCAGCGGTCGGGTTGAGCACCTCGCCCCAGTAATTGGTTGGCACGCCGCCCATATTGTAGTGCACCGTCGGCAGCACCGGGATCGGCTCCTTGGTCAGATCGACACCGGCGAAGATTTTTGCCGATTCCGAAATGCCCGGAAGCCTTTCGTGCAGAACCGTGGGATCGAGGTGGTCGAGGTGTAGGAAGATGTGGTCCTTGTTCTTGCCGACGCCGCGGCCCTCGCGGATTTCCAGCGTCATGCAGCGCGAGACGACGTCGCGCGAAGCGAGGTCCTTGGCCGACGGCGCGTAGCGCTCCATGAAGCGCTCGCCCTCGGAGTTGACGAGGTAGCCGCCCTCGCCGCGCGCGCCCTCGGTGATCAGGCAGCCAGCGCCGTAAATGCCGGTCGGATGGAACTGCACGAACTCCATGTCCTGTAGCGGCAGCCCGGCCCGAGCCGCCATGCCGCCGCCGTCACCGGTGCAGGTATGCGCCGAGGTGGCGAGAAATAGGCGCGCCCATAACCCGGTCGCCAGCACCACCATCTTGGCCGAGAAGCGGTGGATGGTGCCATCATCGAGATTCCAGGCCACGACGCCGGTGCAGGTGCCGTCCGGCTCCATGATCAGGTCGAGCGCGAAATACTCGATGAAGAACTGCGCATTGTTCTTCAGCGACTGGCCGTAGAGCGTGTGCAGGATGGCGTGGCCGGTGCGGTCCGCCGCGGCGCAGGTGCGCTGCACGGGCGGGCCGTCGCCATAGTTCATCATGTGGCCGCCGAACGGCCGCTGGTAGATCTTGCCCTCTTCGGTGCGCGAGAACGGCACGCCGTAATGTTCGAGCTCGTAGACCGCCGCCGGCGCCTCGCGCACCATGTATTCCATGGCATCGACATCGCCCAGCCAGTCCGACCCCTTGACGGTGTCGTACATGTGCCACTGCCAGGAATCCGGACCCATATTGGACAGCGAGGCGGCGATGCCGCCTTGCGCGGCGACCGTATGCGATCGCGTCGGGAACACTTTGGTGATGCAGGCCGTGCGCAGGCCCTGTTCGGCCATGCCGAGCGTGGCGCGCAGGCCGGCACCCCCGGCGCCGACGATGACCACGTCGAACTTGTGGTCGACAAAGGTGTAGCCTGCCGTGTTGGCTGATTTCGTGTCCTGGGCCAAGACTTCAGCCTCCGAATGCCAGTTTGAGCAGGGCGAAGAGCGAAGCGACGCCGACCGCTATCGAAAAGAAGGTGTTGAGTGCAATCAGCGCGAGCTTCATGCCCTCGCCATGCACATAGTCCTCGATGATCACCTGCATGCCGAGCCGCATATGATAGAGCCCGGAGATGAGCATCAGCGCCAGCACCAGGGCCACGAAGGGATTGGCGAGCGTCGCGCGGACTTCCGCGTAGCCATGGCCGTTGAGCGCGATGAGGAAGCCCACGAAGAACAGCGTCAGCGGGATGTTGGCGATCGCTGTCAGGCGCTGGCGCCAGAAATGCCCGGTACCTTCGCGGGCCGAGCCCAGACCGCGGACCTTGCCCAGCGGCGTACGCATGTCGGTCTTCCCGGTGCTCATGGTCAGGCTCCCCGCGCCATATAGCCGGCGATCCAGATCAGGAGTGTGAGCAGGACCGAGCCGGCAAGCGTCACCCAGGCGATCTTCGAGGCCATGTGTTTTTCAAGGCCGGCGCCGGTATCCCAGACCAGATGGCGGACACCGCCCAGCATGTGATGCATCAGCGCCCAGGTGTAGCCGAACAGGATGAGCCGTCCGAGCCAGGTGCCGAAAGCCCAGTTCACCCAGTCGAACGTGGCTTGCGAACTCGCCGCCGCCATCAGCCAGACGGCGACCAGCAGCGTGCCGAAATAGAGCGCGCCACCCGTGATGCGATGGATGATCGACATTGTCATGGTGATCGGCGGCCGGTAGACCGTCAGGTGGGGCGAAAGCGGCCTTTCGCGTCTGGCTTGGGTGGCTGGTGATTTGCTCATGGCTGCCCCAGTTCGGCGTCTCCCGCCTCAGGTGGAAATGCGGCATTGCCGCTTCCGGTTGCGACTTCGGACAGCCGGTTTCTAATGCTCTTTTTGCACCGCGTCAAAGCCAGAAAACCGTTTCGAAAACGTAATTTAGTCTGACTAAAAGGCCGCACGCGGCTTCAATCGATTAGCGGCTGGGGACCCGACGCCGGCTCGATATCGCTGCGGTGCAGCATGTCCCGCCCAGGGCGCTGCCGTGTCGGGATTTGCGTCAGCGGGTGCAGGTCTGCGGCGTCGACCCTCTCTTCATCACCAGCGCCTCGCGTCCGTCGATCACGATTGCGTCATGCGTCACCGCCTGGTAGCGGCTGCTCTGGTTCGCCGGCGACGCCGCGAACTCCTCGGTGGCGCCCTCCTGCCCCACCACACGCAGCGACGTGCCGAGATTCTGGATGGTGATCATGCCGCCATTGCCGCATCTGTAGGTGGCCGTGCCGGTGGTGAAGCGTGGCGCGGTGAGATCCGTGGTGATCTTGGTCGCCGGCGGCGCGGGCTGTTGCTGGGCGGCGGCGGCAGGCGCCACCACGGGTGTCGCCGTGCTCGCTGCCTTGGGCGCGCCGTCCTGCGGCACACAGGCACCGGCCGCGAGAAGCAGCGCAATAACGAACGACACCCGAACCGTTCGGCCAAATATCATGTGCTGCCCCTCTCATGCCCGGGCACGCTAGCCACGCGGCGCGCCAAGATCAAGTTCACCCGGGATTCCACCTGGCCACGTCGGCCGGGCGTGGATATCGGCGGCAACTCGAACGCGACGCGTATAAATTAACCATGTTCATTAAGAAACGGCCACGAAGCCGCTCCTCCCCTTAACAAAGGTTAAGAAAGAGTTAATTTCCGATTCGGACCAGATCGGGGCGCGATCTCTCTCGCGCCGACAAAGGGAGAGCGACATGCGCTTTAAAACAGTGCAGGCCAAATCAGTGCGGGCAAGCCTCGCTGCCGTCACGCTGGCGGCACTTGCCGTTGCGGTGGCCGCGCCGGCCGAGGCCGGCTTGCGCCATCATGACCGCGTCTACGCCGATTCGTTCGGCAATCTCGTCATCGACAGCGCCGCCGGCTACAAGCGCATTATCGTCGGCGAAGGCAAGCTGGCCAAACAGCTGTCCGACTACACCAGCGCCGGCCAGCCCAAGGTGATCTACCAGAACGAATCCGACGACATATCGGGCGACGGCGACTGCTATCGCCCGCCGGTGTTCGTCAAGGGCCGCTCCTATATGTACGGCCTTTCCGACGGCGAAATGCCGGAGCTCAGCCCCTGCCGCTGATACGGGCCTGGCCGATTTTTATCACGGCCAACCCATCGGCTGGCCCGGTGGAGACACGCACGCAGTCGCGCCCGGCGTTCTTTGCCAGATAGAGCGCTTCATCCGCACGCCGCATCAGGTCGGCGAAACCCTCGCCGATGTGAAGCTCGGCAATGCCGAAGCTCGACGTGCAGCGGCTGTCGGCCGGCAGCCCGCTGATGGGCAACGCGCCGAATGCGTGGCGGGTGCCTTCCGCGAACAGCCGGGCGGTTGCAAGATTGGCGCCTGACAGGATAACGGCGAACTCCTCGCCACCGATGCGGCCAACCACGTGATGGCTCTCGGCCGCTTCTCGCAGCAGGCCGGCGAAGGTCTCGATCACCCCATCGCCGGAGGCATGGCCGAAACTGTCGTTGATGGTCTTGAAATGATCGAGATCGGCAATGACCATTGCCACCGGCATGCCGAGCCGCGTGGCATCGTGCACGGCCAGCTCCGCTTGGCGCGTGAAGCCGCCACGGTTGAGCAGGCCCGACAGCGTGTCCATCTCCGACTTCGATGTCACTTCGACCAGCACGTCGCGGACCAGGATGGCCAGAATGAGCAGCGCCAGCGCCAGCCCGAAGACGGTGCCGAGCGACTGCGACACCAGTGCGTAGCTGCTTTGCAGATAGGCCTGCGGATTGGCGCCCCAGCCGCCGAGCGCATGCGCGATGAAAGGCTTTGAGGCAAACTGCAGGCCGCTGGCGGCAAGCACCGCCATCAGGATCAGATCGAGCCGGCCACGGCTTTGCCGCGACGACCAGACGATGCCAAGGCCGACGAACTGCATGGCTGCGTAGGGAAGCTGGTAGGCCATCATGCGGGTGAGCGACTGGCGGGGCAGATCCTGCACGAAATAGACCGCGATGGTGGCGGCGGCCAGGAAGAACAGCATCGGCGTCCATGGCGGCGCCATGCCATATTTTCGCGCAAGCCCGCCGTTGAAGGCAATGGTGGCGCCAAGGAAAACGGCGAAGGCGGCAACCACCGGAAGCCGCGCGTCGCTGAAGGCCGGAATACTGAATTCGATGGCAAAGTAGGCCATGCCCAGGACATAGCCTGACGCCAGCCAGCGCGCCGGGGCGCGGCCGACATCGTGGAACGAGACCGCCATGAAGGATGCCGCCAGCAGGCCGGCAACCGACAGGTTGATCAACAGGATGAAGTTGGCGCCGCTCATAGATCCTCAAACCCCGCCGACAGCTAAACATCGACGGGCGAAAAAGACGTTAACGCGAGGCGCGAAGGAGGCGGTCAGCTGGCCCTGAGCGGCTCCGGCACGAACACCGTCTCCGGTCGCTCGTAGGAAAGGCGCACGCTGTCGCGACCGTTTTTCTTGGCCTTGTAAAGCGCCTCGTCGGCCCGGCGCATCAGGGGTTCCAGCGTCTCGTCGCCGCTGCGGGCGGCCACGCCGAAGCTGGCGGTGACCTTGGTGCCGGCGGGAAGCCCGTCAACGCCGCCGGCGGAATAGATCGTGCGCACCGCTTCGGCGAACAGCCGCGCGGCGGCGAGATCGGTCAGCGGTAGGAGCGCGGCGAACTCCTCGCCGCCGATGCGGCCCGCGGCACCCCGTGCTCCCGTGGCCGAGCGCAGTTTGGCGGCGAAGTCCGCGATCACCCGGTCGCCGGCGGCGTGCCCATGCACGTCGTTGAGGGCCTTGAAATGATCGAGGTCGGCCAGCACCAGCGCCACCGGGAATTTGGCCACGGCGCAACGCTGCAGCAGCATGGTGGCTCGCTCCTCGAAACCTCGGCGGTTGAGCAGCCCCGAAAGCGGATCGGTATGGGTTTCCGTCTTGAGCGCCTTCATCACGTCGAGCGCGGCGGCGGTGAAGAGGCAAAGCGCGATCAGCAGCGACAGCAGCGCGTGCGACAACAGCGCCGTCGTCCAGTAGGACGAGCCGTAGAAGCCGTCATAACTGGCGAAGGGCCCGTGCGCGATGACCACCACCAGGGTGCGCACGAAGAAATTGACGCTGGACAGCAGCGACAGCACGAACAGGATCATTTCTGTCGGGCCATTGTTGCGCACCGGGCGCAGTTCGGCGGCGACGAGCAGGCTGACGCCGCCGAAACCGAAATTCATCGCCAGGATGCGCCAGGTGAGATCCGGCGTGACGAACAGGAACCACGCAAAGGCCGCAAGGCCGCCGCCCGCCAGAACGGCGATTCCCACTGCGGGGACCTTCCTGCCGTAGCGGGCGATGATGGCGCCGGACAGGCAACAGGCGGCGATGGTGAAGCAGATGTTCGACACCAGCTTGGTCAGCACCACGCCGATGGGCAAGGTGAAATACTGGAAAAGGAAGCCCGGCGCCGAGATGCAGTAGCTCGCGGCCAGCACCGCCAGATAGGGCCGGTGGCGCTGATGGAACCACAGGACGAGGAACGCTGCGCCGAGCGCCAGCGCGATCGTCGGATTGAGCAACGCTATGAACAGGCCAGTGTCCAAAGGACCGTGACTTCCCCTCTGCTGACGTCAGGGAAGACCATAGAGGGCAAGCCCAAACAAGCGGTTAAGCCCGGGCCATATCTCGACATATTGTCAGGGAACCCCAACCCGCGGCCAGCGTTCTGAGGTCACAATCGGGAGCAGCCCATGGCCGACACCATCACACTGACCGACCACGAAGCAATCCGCTCGTGGGCTGCCGGGCGAGCCGGTTTTCCCGCGATCGTCGACATATCGCCCGAAGCGGGAACACAGCCCATGTTGAGGCTGGTCTTTGGCCAGCACGCCTACCAGGATCAAGACCAGCCGGAACGGCCAATCAATGCCGGAGGCTATGAACTCGTCGAATGGGACGAATGGTTCAGGCTCTTCGAGGAGCAGCAACTGGCGCTTGTAGTCGCTGCCGACCAGCCGGGACTCCGGGAGGAGTTCCACGAGCTCGTCCGCCGCGACGGAAAGCCTTGAACCCGAGCCCATGGGGCTCGGGTTCTGTCGAAGTTGGGGCTATTTCCAGTCGCGTATGTCGACGAAGTGGCCCGCGATTGCCGCTGCCGCCGCCATGGCCGGCGACACCAGATGGGTGCGGCCCTTGAAGCCCTGCCGGCCCTCGAAATTGCGGTTCGAGGTCGAGGCGCAGCGTTCATGCGGCTTCAGCCGGTCGTCGTTCATGGCAAGGCACATCGAGCAGCCCGGCTCGCGCCAGTCGAACCCGGCGGCGCGGAAGATCTTGTCGAGACCCTCGGCTTCCGCCTGTTCCTTGACCAGACCGGAGCCCGGCACGATCATGGCATCGACATGCGGGCTGACCGTCTTGCCCTCGACCACCTTGGCGACGGCGCGCAGATCCTCGATGCGGCCATTGGTGCAGGAGCCGATGAAGACGCGGTCGAGCGTGATGTCGGTGATCTTCGTCCCCGGCGTCAGGCCCATATAGTCGAGCGCGCGCAGCTTGGAGGTGCGCTTGTTCTCGTCTGATATGTCTTCCGGGTTCGGCACGATGCCTTGAACGGAGACGACGTCCTCGGGCGAGGAGCCCCAGGAGACGATTGGCGGCAGCTTGGCCGCGTCGAGCACGATCACCTTGTCGAAATGCGCGCCTTCGTCGGTCTGGAGCGTCTTCCAGTATTCGAGCGCCGCGTCCCAGGCAGCGCCCTTGGGCGCGCGCGGCTTGTCCTTGACATAGGCGAAGGTGGTCTCGTCCGCCGCGATCAGGCCGGCGCGCGCGCCGCCCTCGATCGACATGTTGCAGATCGTCATGCGGCCTTCCATCGACAGCGAGCGGATCGCCTCGCCGGCATATTCGATGACGTAGCCGGTGCCGCCGGCCGTGCCGATCTCGCCGATGATGGCGAGGATGATGTCCTTGGCGGTGACGCCTTCGGGCAGCACGCCGTCGACGCGCACCAGCATATTCTTGGCCTTGCGCTGGATCAGCGTCTGCGTCGCCAGCACATGCTCGACCTCGGACGTGCCGATGCCATGCGCCAGCGCCCCGAAAGCACCATGGGTAGAGGTGTGGCTGTCGCCGCAGACGATGGTCATGCCGGGCAGCGTAAAGCCCTGCTCGGGGCCGATGATGTGGACGATGCCCTGGCGGATATCGTTCTCCGAATAATACTCGACGCCGAAATCCCTTGCGTTCTTGGCCAGCGCCTCGACCTGGATGCGGCTTTCCTCGTTCTTGATGCCGAACTTGCGCTCGGGCGAAGTCGAGACATTGTGATCGACCACGGCCAGCGTCTTTTCCGGATGGCGAACCTTTCGGCCGCTCATGCGCAGGCCTTCGAAGGCCTGCGGGCTGGTCACTTCATGGACGAGGTGGCGGTCGATATAGAGCAGGCAGGTGCCGTCATCCTGGCGGTCGACGACATGGTCGTCGAAAATCTTGTCGTAGAGGGTGCGCGGTGCGCTCATGTGCGTAAATCCGTCGATATGAGAATGGGAAAGAGCTGATGCCGCAAACCCGCGGCCGACCGTCAGAGATCAGCGAAGTCGGCTGGTCAGGGCGCCGGACACGCGCGCGGAAAAGCGCGACGGCAGGCGTTTTCTGTCCTGCAGCACGAATCCCTTGTAAGCCGGATCGCCAAAAAGCTCTTCCATGGCCGGGTAGATAGCAATGTTTTGGCTTTTCGGCAATTGCGCCGTGGCGCCAGCGCTTCTTCCTTCTCCCCTGTGGGAGAAGGGAAGTCCGCTCAAAGCACCTCAAACACGAACGTCTTCACCAGCGCGTCCGGCTCGGCGATGGCGTAGCAGCGGAACCACGGGCTTGCCTCGACCGCCCGCCATTTTCCTGCCTGCTCCAGTTCATCGAAAACAGCCTGAAAACCGCCGCTCTCAAAAACCTGGTCGCGCACGGTGAAGATGGCGTGGCCGCCCTTCTTCGTGATGCGCACAAGTTCGTGCAGGCTCGATGCCGGCGCATGGCTGATGGTGAACACGCCGGTCGAGAAGAAGGCTCGGAAATGGCCGTCCTGCCACGGCAGCGGGCCGCCCAGCATCGCCTGCTTCAGTTCGCTGTAGGCGTTGCGGCTGCCGGCGATCTTGAGCATGTCGTCCGACAGATCCAGCCCGGCAATGTCGCCATAGCCCAGCGCCTTGAGCGACGGTCCGGACAGGCCGGTTCCGCAGCCGGCGTCGAGCAGCGGCCCCTCGCCCGCCGGCACGTGGCGCGCCACCCAGGCGATGATCAGGAACGGCAGGAGATAGCCCAGCGAAGCGGTCTCGCTGTCATAGGTCGCCGCCCATGCGGCATAGGCCTGCGCCAGCGTTTCGGGCGTATCGGCCGTGTAGACCGAATCCAGCGCGGCATTGGCCTTGTCGATGTTCATGGGCAAGCTCCTCCTTCGGTCAGCACCGGAGCCTAACGCTGTCCTGGCCGAAAAACTATTCCTCGTGCTGACGGCGCAAACGCCGCTCCAGCGCCCTGAGCGCCAGCGAAAGGCCGACGGTGAGGATGAGGTAGATATAGGCCGTTATCGAATAGGTCTCGAAGAAGCGGAATGAGCCGGCCGCATAGACCTTGCCCATCTGGGTGATGTCGGCGACGCCGAGCACCGAGACCAGCGAGGAATCCTTGACCAGGGCGACGAAATCATTGCCGAGCGGCGGCAGGATGGTGCGGATCGCCTGCGGGAACACGACCAGCCGGAAGCGCTGCGCGCGGCTCAGCCCCAAAGCCTTCGCTGCCTCGATCTGGCCTTTCTCGACCGACTGGATGCCGGCCCGGAACACCTCCGAGATGAAGGCCGAATAGCCGATGGTCAGCGCCATGATGGCGCGCCACAGCAACGACACGTCGCGCACCAGCAGTTCGCCGAGAATGCCGGCATTTTGCAGCGGTGCGGTCAGCGCGTTCCAGGCCGCGACGAAGGCCGGCGCACCGGCGAAGGCGATCCAGAACAGCAGCACCAGGATCGGCACGCCACGGATGATCTCGACATAGAAGCGCGCGATCTGCCGCAGCCAGGTTGAAGCAGACAAGCCCATCAGCGCGATGCCGAGACCGGTCGCCGAGGCGAGCGCGAAGGCAACCACGGTGACGAAGACAGTGATGCCGATGCCCTTGGCGACGGTGGCGAAGACCTGAGCGTAGAGGTCGCTGGCGGCGATGAACAGCGCCGCCGCCAAGGCAAGGACGGCGGCAACGGCGAGCCACCAGGGGAATTCGGGTTTGGTGGAGGATGCGGGTGGCATCAAAAGACGCCGCACAGGAAATCCCGAGAGGACAGCGCCAAGGCCCCCCTCTCTGGCCTGCCGGCCATCTCCCCCTCAAGGGGGAGATCGGATGTGCGATCGGCTTTCGCCAACCATCAACGACGCAGGATGTGCGAAGACGCTGGAACAGCCAATCTCCCCCCTTGAGGGGGGTGAGGAGAGGTCCGCGTAGCGGACGAAAAGCCAATTGCTTGGCTTTTCGAACGACGAACGCCCGAAGCGACAGCGGAGGGCCGGGTCGGGCAGGGCAGAGAGGGGGGCCTGGGCGCAAAGTCAGCGCAATTTCGTGCCAAACCACTGCGCCCACCAAGACGAGCTCACTGCCCCATCTTGTAATCAAGGAACCACTTCTTGTTCAGCGCATCCAGCGTGCCATCCGCCTTGAGCGCGGCGATCGCGGCATTGACCGGCTTCACCAGGTCCGAGCCCTTGGGGAAGATGAAGCCGAAATCCTCGGTGCCGAGCGGGCCGCCGATCAGCTTCAGCTTGCCCGCCGAAGCGTCGACATAGCCCTTGCCGGCGGTGCCGTCGGTCAGCACGACATCGACGTCGCCGGATTTCAGCGCCTGCACCGTGGCCCCGAACGTCTCGAACAGTTTGATGCGCGGGTTCTGCTCATTGCCGTCGAGCACGCTGTAGACGGCGGTGTAGAATGGCGTCGTGCCGGCCTGCGCGCCAATCAGCCCGTCCTTGAAGGCGCCGAAGGTCTTGGCGTCGGTGAAGCGGCTTTCATCGCCGCGTACCAGCATGAACTGTTCCGAGCGCATATAGGGATCGGAGAAATCCACCTTCTCCTTGCGGTCGTCCTTGATGGTGATGCCGGTCATGCCGATGTTGTATTGGTTGTCCGAAACCGCCTGGATCATCGCGTCCCAGGAGGTGTTCTGGTACTCGACCTTGAAATTGAGCCGCTTGGCGATCTCGTTCATCGCGTCATATTCCCAGCCGATCTGTTTGCCGGTCTTGGCGTCGATGAATTGCAACGGCGGATAGGCGTTTTCCGTCACCACCACCACCTTCTTGCCGCCGAGATCGGGCAGCGCCTGCGCGAAGGCGGCAACGGGCGCCAGGACCAGAGCCAACAGCCCGGCCAGCAGCAATTTTGATTTTGTCACGACACACTCCCCAAAATGATTGCCCGCGCGATGCTGGCGCGGCAGAGAAATCCGGCGCCGACTTTAGCTTTCCGCAAGCGCCTTGCAAGACGGGTCCACTGCGACGTTACGCGTCAACGTGAATTCCCGTGCTTCCGGGTGGCGGTTTTGAGGACAGTCCTTGCCGCGATCAGTCTTCGTGAATCGTGGCTTCGCGCAATCCCGCGACCAGGCGGGTGAGCGTGCCATGTAGGGTTTTGAGCTCGGTCCGCTCCAGCGGCATGCCGCAATCGAGCGCGGTCTGCACATCCTTCATGTTCGCGCGCAGGGCCTGGCCCTTGGCCGTCGGCTCGACCAGCACCCGGCGCTCGTCGGCGGCATCGCGCCGGCGGGTGACGAGCCCGCCCGCCTCCATGCGCTTGAGCAGCGGCGTCAGCGTCGCTGAATCCAGGCCGAGCGCTTCGCCGAGATCGCCCACCGTGCTCGGCGCGCGTTCCCACAGCGCCAGCATCGCCAGATATTGCGGATAGGTTAGGCCAAGGGGATCGAGCAACGGGCGGTAAAGCTTGGTCATCAGTCCGCTCGCCGAATAGAGCGCGAAGCAGAGCTGCTGATCGAGCCGTGGCACGGGGATCGCCCCGGCGGCTTCCGCCGGGACTTCGCTGGCTTTCGTTTCGAGTTTTGTCGTCATGCCGCCTTTACCGAAAGCGCCACCTCGACATTGCCCCTGATGGCGTTCGAATAGGGGCAAATCTGATGCGCCGCCGATACAAGCGCTTCCGCCGCCGCCTGATCAAGGCCTTTCGTCTCCGCCGCCAACGCGACGCCGAGCTTGAAGCCCTCGCCATTGGGAAGCAGGCTGACCGTGGAGGTTACCGCGGCATCCGCGAGCGGCAGCTTCTGTTTGCGCGCGACGAAGCGGATGGCGCTTTCGAAGCAGGCGGCATAGCCGATGGCGAAAAGCTGCTCGGGATTGGTGGCGCCACCCGGCCCGCCGAGTTCCTTGGGCATCGCCAGGTCGACCTTGAGCAGATCGTCGCTGGTCTCGCCATGGCCGGCGCGGCCGCCGGTGACGCGAGCCTGTGTCGTATAGAGTGCCATATCGTAGTCTCCAATTATTTGTCCACGATTATTTAGTACACAATATAATTAGACGTCAACCACACCGTTGCCAATTTCCGGACTCCAACCGGTCACGGTTTGGTGAAACGAAAAAAGGCGGCCGAAGCCGCCTTTTCAAAAAATCTTCGTCGAAACCTTATTCGGCCGGAGTGGCTTCCGCGGCGGCCTTGGCTGCCTCGGCCTCGGCGGCCGCCTTCTTCTCGGCGGCTTCCTTGGCGGCCGTCTCGGCGGCCAGCGCCTGGGCGGCGGCGACCTTCTCGGCCTCGATGCGGGCCTTCTCGGCGTTCAGCGCATCGCGCTCCTCATCGTTGAGCTTGCGGGCGCGCACGCCGGTGTTTTCCGAAATACGGGCCGACTTGCCGCGACGGTCGCGCAGGTAATAGAGCTTGGCGCGGCGCACCTTGCCGCGGCGCACGATCTCGACGCCTTCGACCATCGGCGAGAACACCGGGAACACGCGCTCGACGCCTTCGCCGTAGGAGATCTTGCGGACGGTGAAATTTTCCTGGAAGCCGGAACCGGCGCGGGCGATGACGACGCCCTCATAGGCCTGGACGCGGGTGCGGGTGCCTTCGGTCACGCGGACCTGGACGCGCACGGTGTCGCCGGGCTGGAATTCGGGAAGCTTGCGCTTGGCTTCGATCTTGGCGGCCTGTTCGGCCTCGAGCTGACGGATGAGGTCCATCTTAAAATCCACTTCTTGTTCTTCCGACAGTCAGAGCGCCCTACGCTTGCCTTGCAGTTCCATTGACCGCTCGGCTATGCCCTTTGTCTCCAAGACATTTGTCTTTAAAACATCGGACAGGGGCGACTACACCGTCATTGTTGACGGGTCCGGAGAATTGTTCTTGCCGGTACGGGCGGGCACATACAGCTATTTCGGCGCTTTGTCACGCCTTGGCCATGCATTTTTCCCGGCATGGCACCATCGTAATCCTGCCGTGCCGGGTTGCGCCGGTCCGGCAAGCTTCCTAAGCCAGAAAAATAGCACACTTCTTCACGGCGGTCCTTCATGCCAGTCTTCGACGCCATCCTGCTCTTCCTGGCGGGCTTTCTGTCAGGCGCCGCCAACGCGGTCGCCGGCGGCGGCACATTCATCACCTTTGGCGCCATGACATTGGTCGGCATACCGCCGATCGTCGCCAACGCCACCTCATCGGTGACGCAATTTCCCGGCTACATCACCTCGACGCTCGCCTACTCGGCCGACATCAGGCATTTCTGGCGCGGCGCGCTGCTGCTCTGCCTGATCTCCGCCATCGGCGCCATGGCCGGCGCGCTGATCCTGCTCGCGCTCGACAATCCATCCTTTCGCGCCCTGGTGCCATGGCTGCTTTTGGGCGCGACCGCGCTGTTCGCAGCCGGGCCCTGGCTGAAACCGGCGCCGAAACCCGGACACGAAGCGGCCGTGGGCTCGCTCGCCGGTTCGCTGGCGCAGTTCATCACCGCCATCTATGGCGGCTTCTTCGGCGCCGGCATGGGCGTGATGATGCTGGCAACGCTCGGTCTGACCCAGGCCGGCGACTACCACCGGCTGAACGCGCTGAAGAACATGCTGGCCGTGGTCATCGCGGCCGTCGCCATCGTCGTCTTCGTCTCGGGCGGTGTCGTCGCCTGGCCGCAGGCGATCATCATGATCCCGGGCGGAGCGTTGGGCGGCTATGCCGGCGTCTGGATCGCCAAGCGCGTGCCGCAGAACGCGGTGCGCGGCTTCGTCGTCGCCGTCGGCCTGTTTCTGGCTTTTTACTATTTCACCAAGGGGTGAACGCTCAGCAGATCGGGCCGCCTCTCCTTCGTCAGCCGCTCTGACTGGTCCCGCCGCCAGGCGGCGATCTTCTTGTGATTGCCGGAGATCAGCACTTCGGGAATCTCCCGGCCTTCGAATTCCTGCGGCCGCGTGTAATGCGGATGTTCGAGTAGGCCGTTCTCGAAACTCTCTTCCTCGCCGGAGACCGCATTGCCCATCACGCCGGGCAACAGCCGCACCACCGCGTCGAGCAGCACGAGTGCGGCCGGCTCGCCGCCAGAAAGGATGAAATCGCCGACCGAGACTTCCTCCAATCCCCGCGCGTCGATCACCCGCTGGTCGACACCTTCGAAGCGTCCGCACAGGATGACGGCGCCCGGCCCGGCGGCGAGTTCGCGCACGCGCGCCTGCGTCAGTGGTTTGCCGCGCGGGCTCATCAGCAGGCGGGGGCGCGCATCGCCCGCCGGCGAGGCGTGGTCGATCGCCCTGGCCAGCACATCGGCGCGCATCACCATGCCGGCCCCGCCGCCGGCAGGCGTGTCGTCGACGGTGCGGTGGCGGTCGGTGGCGAAGTCGCGGATCTGGATCGCATCAAGCGACCAGGTGCCCGCCTCCAGCGCCCGCCCGGCCAGCGACAGGCCGAGCGCGCCCGGAAACATCTCGGGATAAAGCGTCAGCACCGATGCGGCAAAGCTCACCGGTTGCCCCCGGCGTCGCGCGGTCCGCGCGGCCGGCCCTTGGGATCGAAATCATCCTCGCGCGGCGCCTCGCCATCCTCGTCCTCGACCAGCCCGGCCGCCACCGGATCGACGCGGACAAACCCCTCGGCGATCGACACGGCAGGCACGGCGGCCTGCGTGAACGGGATCAGCACACCCTTGCGCCCGGCGAGCGTCACATCGAGGATGTCGCCGCCGCCGAAATTGTGCACTGCGACGACCTTGCCGATGGCAGCACCGGTATCATCCCGGAGTTCCAACCCAATCAGGTCGGCATGGTAGAATTCGTCCTCCTCGCCATCGTCCGGCAGCATCGAACGGTCGACGAACAGTTCCGTACCGGCGAGTGCTTCGGCGGCGTTGCGGTCGCTGACCCCCTTGAAGCGCACCACGACAACGGTGTTGGCGGGCCTTATGTCGGTGATCTGGAAGGCACGGCCGTCCCTGGCGTAGAGCGGCCCGTAGTCGGCCAGCGCCATTGGATCGCCGGTGAAGGTTTTCACCCTGAGTTCGCCCTTGATGCCGTGGGCGGCACCGATCACGGCCATCTGGACGGGGTTTTGGAGCTTGCTCATGGCGAAAAATCCTTTGTCCCTGCTCTAGCGCCGCCCCGCCGTCATTTCAATGACGGGCTCTTCACCGCTTCCTAACCCGGCTGCCGGAAAATGACCCAGAACCGGAACAGACCGATGCAGGAATTCCTCATAGCGGCAAAACCCGATCTCCAGGCGGCGCGTGAAAACTGGCTGAAGATGCTGGCGCGCGAACGCCGGCTGTCGCCGCAAACCGTCGAGGCGTATGAGCGCGATTCCCGCCAGTTCCTGCACTTCCTCACCGGCCATATCGGCGGACCGCCCGGCATTTCCGATATCGCCAATCTGCGCCCGGCCGATCTGCGCGGCTTCCTCGCCGCCCGGCGCAATGCCGGCGCCGGCGCTCGCACGCTCGGCCGCGGGCTGGCAGGCATCCGCTCGCTGCTGCGGTTCCTCGAACGACGAGGCCTGGCCAATGCGGCGGGTGCTGCGGCCCTGCGGGCACCACGCCAGCCCAAATCGCTGCCCAAGCCGCTGACGGCGAGCGATGCCAGGCACGTGGTCTCCGTCGAGGGTCAGCTGGCCGAAGAACCCTGGATCGCCGCCCGCAACGCCGCCGTGCTGACGCTGCTCTACGGCTCGGGCCTGCGCATTTCGGAAGCGCTTGGCCTCAGCGCCGCCGATCTGGCATCGGAAGCCGACACCGTGCTGCGCGTCACCGGCAAGGGCGGCAAGACGCGGCTGGTGCCGGTGCTGCCCGTGGCGCTCAGGGCGATCGCCGAATACCGCCGGCTCTGCCCCTACCATCTCGATCCGAAGGGCCTGCTGTTTCGTGGCGCGCGCGGCGGCCCGCTCAACCCGGCCATCATCCAGCGCGACATGGCAAAACTGCGCTCGGCGCTCAACCTGCCCGACACCGCGACGCCGCATGCCTTGCGCCATTCCTTCGCCACTCATCTGCTCGGCCGAGGCGGCGATCTGCGCACCATCCAGGAATTGCTCGGCCACGCCAGCCTGTCGACAACGCAGATCTACACCGGCGTCGACACGACGAGACTGCTGGAAATCTACGAATCGGCCCATCCCAGGGCGTGAACGGCGATGGCGCCGCACAGTCTCGGTGGCCCATCATAAACATCCGCGATTAGCCGAAGCCTCCCCAACTTCGTATCCACGGGCGGAGCAGCCGCGCAGCGGCGTCGCGGAGACCCGAGGATCCATGCCGCGACCTTGCTGACGGGTGCAGCGGAGCGAAGTTCTGCACCGTTGCGGCGCTCCAGAGTCCCGGCATGGATCCTCGGGTCTGTGCCGCGTCGCTACGCTCCTTGCTCCGCCCGTGGATGACGACGTGATGTGCGTTTCCGCTAATCACCGGGCATAAGCTCCGTCAGCGTCAGCACGTACTCCTACGCGGGGGACGATGGCCGGTCGAAGACAATTTCGCACCCCCAATTAACCGTTTTGCCGCTTTTCATCCCTAGAAAGGCCTCATGAAACGCGTCATCGCCATCGCCGACCGTGCAGCTTCCATCTCGCTGAAGCTGCTTGTCGCGCTCAACATGCTGTTTTTCCTGTCTTTCCTTGCTGTCCTGCTGTTCGCGGCGGGCAGGGCGCACGCTGAAATCCCGACCTGCACCGGCGCCGACATGCTGTCGGCCTTGCAGAAGCAAAGCCCTGCCACCTACGCCAAGATCGAGGCGGAGGCGGCTGCCACGCTCAATGGCAAGGGCCTGCTGTGGAAGCTGGAAAAATCAGGCGAACAGCCATCCTATTTGTTCGGCACCATGCACATGACCGATCCGCGCGTCACCACGCTGCCGGCCTATGCACAGAAGGCCTTCGACGCCGCCGGCACCCTCATCATCGAGACCACCGACGTGCTCGACAAGCAGAAGATGATGACGGCGATGCTGAAGGAGCCGGACCTGATGATGTTCACCGACTCCACGACGCTGTCGTCATTGCTGTCGCCCGACGAAGCGGCAGCCATGAACGCCGCGCTCGACGCGCGCGGCATCCCGCCGGCAACGGTCGCCAAGATGAAACCGTGGATGCTGTCGGCCATGATGGCGCTTCCGGCTTGCGAACTCGCCCGCCAGTCCAGCGGCGCGCCGGTGCTCGACGTCAAGCTGGCCGAGAGTGCCAAGGCGGCCGGCAAACCGGTGGAAGGATTGGAAACGGCCGAGAGCCAGCTGCGCGCCATGGCTTCGCTGCCGCTCGCCTTTCACATGAAGGGTCTGGTCGACACGCTGAAGCTGGGCGACAAAGTCAACGACATCAACGAGACCATGATCGTGCTCTACCAGCGTGGCGACACCGGCATGTTCTGGCCGCTGTTCCGCGCCGCCATGCCCGACGAGCAGAACGACCCCGCCGGCTATGCCGCCTTCGAGGAGACCATGATCACCAGCCGCAACAAGGTGATGGTCGACCATGCCGGGCCGATCCTGGCCAAGGGCAACGCCTTCATGGCGGTCGGCGCGCTGCATCTTCCCGGTCCAGAGGGACTGGTCGAGGATTTTCGTAAAGCCGGCTATACTGTCACGGCGGTGGGGCTTTAAGCCCTATTTGATCAAGACCTGAGCCAGCATCGCCGGAACGATGATGCGGTGAAACGGCATGATGATGGCGAGATAGGTCCGCCCAAGCAGATTGTGCGTCTTCACGATCGTCGACGCAGCCACCTCCTGCCGGCCCGCGCCGAGATCGTTCACCTCCACCAGGATGCGGAAATCGAGATGCCGGTCGTCCAGTCCAAGGACGACCCTGCCATGTGCCTGGCTGATGAGCGGAAATATGCCGATCCTGCTTTCCGGCGGCGCATCGGGTTCCGCCCCCGTTTTCAGCCCAAATGGCCTGACCGCGAGGTTGCGCAGCTGCGTCAGCCGGCCGACCCATCCCGGTGTCCGCCCCAGCACGCGTTCGGCCGCGCCAATGGCGGTCAGGGCAAGGCCATCGGTTATCAGCACATATCGATCGGCGAACTGAGCGCCGGCAAGAGCACCTTCGGGATCAGGAAAAGTCCGTGCAGTGGGCGTCATACCGGCAAATCCCTCGCAACCAACGATAGCATCGGTTGATTTGGCTCGCCGCGTGGCGAAACGTCGCCTGGCCAACGCGTTCATGGCGGTCGGCGCGCCGCATCTTCCTGGTCCAGAGGGACTGGTCGAGGATTTTCGTAAAGCCGTCTATACTGTCGCCGCTGTCAATTGAGTCGGATGGCAACTGGCGGATCTGCCCGTCGTATTTTCGGCGTGTCCCTTCGCTAGTGTGAAACCTGTTCAACGATAGCGCGTTGATATCTGTTGATTGATCATTTTCATCCACGGAGGACACTTTCATGGCGAACACACCAAACGACACTCCCAGGCCAAGCGGCGGCGGCGGCGGCAGCCCTTGGCTGATTGCGCTGGTCGTCGTTATTCTGGCGATTGTCGCGTATTACGTTTTCGGAAGAAGCGGCGAGCACCCGGCACCCGCAGAGCCGCCAGCGGCCAGCACACCGGCCCCGGCGCCCGCACCGGCTGAACCGATGAAGCCTGCCGAACCGGCCAAGCCGGCTGAACCGGCTCCCGCGCCCGCCCCGGCTCCTGCACCGGCGCCCGCTCCGGCACCAGCGCCGGCGCCTGCACCGGCTCCGGCTCCGGCACCGGCCAACTGATCGGCTCGATATCAAAGACGAACGGCCCGCCGAAAGGCGGGCCGTTATGTTTTGGACGACGAGCACAGGGTGTTTTGAGATTCAGGTCAGGCCGAACCGACCCGTCGTTCGCAGGCCGGCATCACCTGAATCTGAAGACAACCCTAAATGTGGATCGGCTTGAAGAACGTGGCCAGCGCCGCTTCCTTCACCGCTTCCGACATCGTCGGATGCGCGTGGCAGGTACGGGCGAGATCCTCCGACGAGCCGCCGAACTCCATCAGCACCGCCGCCTCGTGGATCATCTCGCCGGCGCCGAAGCCGACGATATGCACGCCGAGCACGCGGTCGCTCTGCTTGTCGGCGAGGATCTTCACGAAACCGTCCGTATGCAGCATGGCGCGCGCCCGGCCGTTGGCGGTGAACGGGAATTTGCCGACCTTGTAGTCGACGCCGGCCTTCTTCAGCTCCTCCTCGGTCTTGCCGACCGAGGCGATTTCCGGGCTGGTGTAGACGACGCTCGGGATGACGTCATAGTTCACGTGGCCTGCCTGGCCTGCAATCGTCTCCGCCACCGCCACGCCCTCGTCCTCGGCCTTGTGCGCCAGCATCGGCCCGGCGATGACATCGCCGATGGCATAGATGCCGGGCACGTTGGTCCTGAGATGCCGGTCGGTCTTGACCCGGCCACGCTCGTCGACCTCGACGCCCGCTTCCTTGAGACCGAGGCTGTCTGAAAAGGCGCGGCGCCCGGTCGAGATCAGCACGACGTCGGCATCGATGGTCTCGGCCGCCCCGCCCTTCACCGGTTCGAAGGCGACGGTCGCGCCCTTCTTGGCCTTGGCGACGCCGGTGACCTTGGCGCCGAGCTTGAACTCGAAGCCCTGTTTGGAGAGCAGCCGCTGGAACTGTTTCGACACCTCGCCGTCCATGCCGCCCAAAATGGCGTCGAGGAACTCGACCACGGTGACCTTGGCGCCGAGCCGTGCCCAGACGGAGCCGAGCTCGAGCCCGATGACACCGCCGCCGACCACCACCAGATGGCTGGGAACCTTCTCCAGCGACAGGGCCCCGGTCGAAGAGACAATCACCTTCTCATCGAAATCGACCTTGACGCCGGGAATACCGGCGACGTCGGAGCCGGTGGCGATGACGATGTTCTTGGTCTCGATCTCCTCGACCTTGCCGTCCTCGCCGGTCACCGAAACCTTGCCGGCTGCAACCACCTTGCCGGTGCCGCGGAAGGCATCGATCTTGTTCTTCTTGAACAGGAAGGCAACGCCGTTGACGTTGGCCGACACCGTCGCGTCCTTGTGCGCCATCATCTTCTTCAGGTTGAGCTTCGGCGCCGGTATCTCGACACCCAGCGTGTCGAAGGAATGGCCGGCCTCGGCGAACATTTCCGAGGCATGAAGCAGCGCCTTGGACGGGATGCAGCCTATGTTGAGGCAGGTGCCGCCGAAGGTGGCGTTCTTCTCGACCACCGCGACCTTCAGCCCGAGCTGTGCCGCCTTGATGGCGCAGACATAGCCGCCCGGTCCAGAGCCGATGATAACGACGTCATAAGCCATGTTTGTTTCCCTTTTGCTTGGGGCTCAGCGGCCGCCGCTGACATTCAGGATCGCGCCCGTCGTATAGGACGCGGCATCGGATAAAAGATAGAGGACCGCACCCGCGACTTCATCCGCGGTACCGGCTCTTTTCATCGGCAGCAGGTCGCGGAACCGTTCGATCCGGTCGGGCTGGCCGCCGGAGGCGTGGATTTCGGTGTCGATGATGCCAGGCCGCACCGCATTGACGCGGATGCCTTCCAGCGCCACCTCGCGGGCAAGCCCGATGGTGAAGGTGTCGATGGCGCCCTTGGAGGCGGCATAGTCGACATATTCACCCGGCGAGCCCAGCGTCGCCGCCGCCGACGAGATGTTGACGATCGCACCGCCCGAACCGCCATGCCGTGTCGACATGCGCTTGACCGCCTCGCGGGCACAAAGGAACGAGCCCACGACATTGATGCGCATCATGCGCTCCAGCCGCGAAACATCCATCTCGTCGACGCGCGCCTTGACGTCGACGATGCCGGCGTTGTTGACGAAAGCGTCGAGCCGGCCAAAGGCGCGGTCGACCGCGCCGAACATGGCCACGATGTCGGTTTCCTTGCCGACATCGCCCCTGACGGCAACAGCGTCGCCGCCGCTGGCCTTGATCTCGGCAACCAGCGCATAGGCGGCAGCTTTGTTGGAGGCGTAATTGACCGCGACACGATAGCCGGCCTTGGCTCCGAGCCGGCAGATAGCGGCGCCGATGCCGCGGCTGCCGCCGGTGACCAGCAGCACTTTTTGCGTCGTGGTCATTCCTGGCAGCCTTTCATCGCGAACACATCCGACGGCACTTTCGAGAAGCCGGTGCCACCATAGGCCCGGGATTGCCGTAGCCCCGGCCCGAGATCGGGCAGGATCAGCGTCTTTGGCGCCTCGACGCCCTCGGCCGGCAGCAGCCCGACAGTGCCCTTGTCATCGGACGTGTAGATGACGCCGTTCCACAGCGTGCAGGCGGCAAGTTCTTCGCCGGTGACATCGCCTTCCGGACATTTGTACAGCAGCGCGCCGTTCGGCCGCGATACGTCCTGGGTCCACATGACGATGCCGTTCAGCACCACATTGTTGTCGAGGATCAAGCGAAACGTGTTGGTGACGGTGGCGGACGTGCCCGTCGGGGTAAAGCCGATCTCGGCGCCACTTTGTGTATCGCCGTAAACGGCAAGCTCGATTGGACAGGCGGCCTGGGCATTCGCCACAGCCCCGAGAATGCCGGCTACCAGCACGATCGGTCCGGCGAACCCAAGCAAACGGGCCATCATTGGCCACCCCTGCCGCAACCCGCCATCCGACTGCCTCAGAGATCAAGCACCAGCCGTTCCGGATCCTCCAGGCTTTCCTTGACCCGCACCAAGAAAGTCACCGCTTCCTTGCCGTCGACGATACGGTGATCGTAGGAGAGCGCCAGATACATCATCGGCCGGATCACGATCTGGCCGCCAACCACGACCGGCCGGTCCTGGATCTTGTGCATGCCGAGAATGCCCGACTGCGGCGCGTTGAGGATCGGCGTCGACATCAGCGAGCCATAGACGCCGCCATTGGAGATGGTGAAGGTCCCGCCCTGCATGTCGGCGACCGACAGCTTGCCGTCGCGCGCGGCGATGCCCAGCCGGCCGATATCCTTCTCGATCTCGGCGATCGACATCTGGTCGGCATCGCGCACGACCGGAACCACGAGACCCTTTTCGGTGCCGACCGCGACGCCGATATGGGCATAGTTCTTGAAGATGATGTCTGTGCCGTCGATCTCGGCATTGACAGAGGGGATTTCCTTCAGGGCGTGCGTGACGGCCTTGGTGAAAAAGCCCATGAAGCCGAGCTTCACGCCGTGCTTCTTCTCGAACACGTCCTTGTACTTGGTCCTGAGCGCCATCACCGCCGACATGTCGACCTCGTTGAAGGTGGTCAGCATCGCGGCGGTCGACTGCGCTTCCTTCAGCCGGCGCGCGATGGTCTGGCGCAGCTTGGTCATGCGCACCCGCTCCTCGCGCGAGGCATCGTCGCCGGACGACGGCGCGCGCGCGGCAACCGGTGCCGGCGCCGCCTTTGGGGTTTCGGCCGGCTGCGACGGCGCGCCCTTGGAGATGGCGTCGAGCACGTCGCCCTTCAGCACCTGGCCACGCTTGCCCGAGCCGGAAAGCTGGTCGACCGACAGATTGTTCTCGGCGATGAGCTTTGCGGCGGCCGGCGCCGGCGGCATGGTGCGTGGCTCGACCGAGCCGGCATCGCCGGCAACCTTGGCGGTCTCGGCCGCGGCCTGCTTGGTGGTCTGCGCCGCGTCGGCGCTGGACGCCTGCGCCACTGCTTGCGGCTTGGTGGCGGGAGCAGCCGCGCCACCGCCCGAAATCGAACCGAGCAGCGCGCCGACGCCGACCGTCTCGCCTTCCTTGACTGTAATTTCGCCGAGCGTGCCGGCGGCGGCGGCAGGCACTTCCACCGTCACCTTGTCGGTCTCGAGCTCGACCAGCGGCTCGTCTGCGGCAATGGCATCGCCGACCTTCTTAAACCATTTGCCGACCGTCGCTTCGGTGACGGATTCGCCCAGGGTGGGGACGCGGATTTCGGTAGCCATTGTGCCTGTCCGTTCTTTCGGTTCAGTTCTATTCGCCCAGTTCTGCTTATTCGCCGAGCGCGTCTTCGAGCAAGGCGGCGAGCTGGGCAAGGTGCTTCGACATCAGGCCGGTCGCCGGCGACGCGGCCGCGGGACGGCCGGTGTAGCGCACCCGCTGATGCTTGGCGTCGATATGCGCCAGCACCCATTCCAGATACGGATCGATGAACGACCAGGCGCCCATGTTCTTGGGTTCCTCCTGGCACCACACCATCTCGGCGTTGCGGAAGCGTGACAGCTCGGTGATCAGCGCCTTGGCCGGGAACGGGTAGAGCTGTTCGACGCGCAGCAGGTAGATGTCGTTGATGCCGCGCTTCTCGCGCTCCTCGTAGAGGTCGTAATAGACCTTGCCCGAGCACAGCACGACGCGGCGGATTTTGGAATCCTTGGTTAGCTTGATCGCCTGGTTGGGCAACAGCTGGGCGTCGTCCCACAGCAGCCGGTGGAACGAGCTTTCGCCCGAGATTTCCGGCAGCGTCGACACCGCCCGCTTATGGCGCAGCAGCGACTTCGGCGTCATCAGGATCAGCGGCTTGCGGAAGTCGCGCTTCAGCTGCCGGCGCAAGATGTGGAAGTAGTTGGCCGGCGTCGTGCAGTTGGCGACCTGCATGTTGTCTTCGGCGCAAAGCTGCAGGAAGCGCTCCAGCCGGGCGGAAGAATGTTCCGGGCCCTGGCCTTCATAGCCATGCGGCAGCAGGCAGACGAGGCCCGACATTCTGAGCCATTTGCGCTCGCCCGACGAGATGAACTGGTCGAACACCACCTGGGCGCCGTTGGCGAAGTCGCCGAACTGCGCTTCCCACAAGGTCAGCGCCTTCGGCTCGGCCAGGCTGTAGCCATATTCAAAGCCCAGCACCGCTTCTTCCGACAGCATCGAGTTGATGACTTCGTAGCCGGCCTGCGCCGCCGACAGATTGTTGAGCGGGATGTAGCGGGTCTCGTCGCGCTGATCGTAAAGCACGGAATGACGCTGCGAGAAGGTGCCGCGCTCGGAATCCTGTCCCGAAAGCCGGATCGGGTTGCCGTCGAGCAGAATGGCGCCGAAGGCCAGCGCCTCCGCCGTCGACCAGTCGATGCCTTCGCCGGACTCGATCGCCTGACGCCGGTTCTCGAGGAAGCGGATGATCGTCTTGTGCGCCTCGAAATCCTTCGGCACCTCGGTCAGCTTCTTGCCGATTTCCTTCAGCGTCTTGACCGGCACGGCCGTCTTGCCGCGCCGCTGTTCGTCCTGGTTGTCGGCCGTGCGCAGGCCCGACCAGGCGCCGTCGAGCCAGTCGGCCTTGTTGGGCTTGTAGGCCTGGCCGACTTCCCATTCGGCTTCCAGATGCGCACGCCAGTCGGCCTTGAGCTGGTCGAGCTCGGCCTGGGTGATGTGGCCTTCGGCGATCAGCCGGTCGCCATAAATCTGCACCGTCGTCTTGTGGGTGCGGATGTTGCGGTACATGAGCGGCTGCGTGAAGGCCGGCTCGTCGCCCTCATTGTGGCCGAAGCGGCGGTAGCAGAACATGTCCACGACCACCGGCTTGTGGAACTTCATCCGAAACTCGATCGCCACCTTGGTGGCGTGCACCACGGCTTCCGGGTCGTCGCCATTGACGTGGAAGATCGGCGCCTCGATCATCTTGGCGACGTCGGACGGATAGGGCGACGAGCGCGAGAAACGCGGATTGGTGGTGAAGCCGATCTGGTTGTTGATGATGAAATGCAGCGTGCCGGCGACGCGGTGACCGCGTAGGCCAGACAGGCCGAGGATTTCGGCGATCACGCCCTGGCCGGCGAAAGCGGCGTCGCCGTGCAGCAAGAGCGGCAGCACCTTGGCGCGTTCCTCCAGCGGCACGATCTCCTCGCGGCCGCGGCCGAACAGATAATCCTGCTTGGCGCGCGCCTTGCCCATCACCACGGGGTCGACGATTTCCAGATGCGAGGGGTTGGCCGTCAGCGACAGGTGGACCTTGTTGCCGTCGAACTCGCGGTCCGACGAGGCGCCGAGGTGGTACTTCACGTCGCCCGAGCCTTCGACCTCGTCGGGGGCGGCCGAGCCGCCCTTGAACTCGTGGAAGATGGCACGGTGCGGCTTGGCCATCACCTGGGAAAGCACGTTCAGCCGGCCGCGATGGGCCATGCCGAGAACGATCTCCTTCATGCCGAGCTGGCCGCCGCGCTTGACGATCTGCTCCAGCGCCGGGATGAGCGATTCGCCGCCGTCGAGACCGAAGCGCTTGGTGCCCTTGTACTTGACGTCGATGAACTGTTCGAAGCCTTCCGCCTCGACCAGCTTCTGCAGGATCGCCTTCTTGCCGGTGGTGGTGAAGGAGATCTCCTTGTCCGCACCCTCGATGCGTGCTTGGATCCAGGCCTTCTCCTCGGGATCGGAGATGTGCATGAATTCGACGCCGAGCGTCGAGCAATAGGTGCGGGTCAGGATCTCCAGCATCTGCCGGATGGTGCCGAATTCGAGCCCCAGCACATTGTCGAGGAAGATCGGCCGGTCGTAGTCGGCTTCGGTGAAGCCGTAATTCTCGGGCGACAATTCATTGTAGTCCTCGAGCGGCTTGGCAATGCCGAGCGGGTCGAGATTGGCGTGCAGATGGCCGCGCATGCGGAAGGCGCGGATCATCATGATGGCGCGCACCGAATCGCGCGTGGCCTGGTGGACGTCGGCGTCGGACAGCACGACACCGTTGGTGACGGCCTTGTCCTTGACCTTCTTTTCCAGGTGCTTTTCGACGATGCCCCAATTGCCGTCGAGCGCCGACACCAGTTCGCCATTGGCCTGCAGCGGCCAGGAAGGTTTCGCCCACGAAGCGCCTTTGGCGTTCTTGCGCACATCGCCGGCATCGTCCTTCAGCCCGGCGAAGAACTCCTGCCACTCGGGATTGACCGAAGCGGGGTCGTCCTCGTAGGCCGCGTAGAGCGCGTCGATGTAATCGGCGTTGCCGCCATAGAGGAATGAGGTGAGCGAGAATTGGTCGTTGGCCTGATCTTGTCTTGCCATGTCGTTTAGCGGAGCCCTGGCTCCGTCTCCTTACGTTTGCGGCAGGGCCGCGATAGTGGGCGGTTCACCCGCCCTTCTTGTCCCCTCAAAAGCCAACGAACCGTCGTTGGCCCTCATTCCATAACCGGCGCCAGATTCAGCCCTTGATGGCTTCAACCAGCGTCGTGCCAAGCCGCGCCGGCGAGGGCGACACCTTGATGCCGGCCGATTCCATTGCCGCGATCTTGTCTTCGGCACCGCCTTTGCCGCCGGAGATGACCGCGCCCGCATGGCCCATGGTGCGGCCTGCCGGCGCGGTGCGCCCGGCGATGAAGCCGGCCATCGGCTTCTTGCGGCCACGCTTGGCTTCGTCCTTGAGGAACTGCGCGGCGTCTTCCTCAGCCGACCCGCCGATCTCGCCGATCATGATGATCGACTTCGTCTCGTCGTCGGCAAGGAACATCTCGAGCATGTCGATGAACTCGGTGCCCTTGACGGGATCGCCGCCGATGCCGACGGCGGTGGTCTGGCCAAGGCCGACATTGGTGGTCTGGAACACAGCCTCATAGGTAAGTGTTCCCGAGCGCGAAACAACGCCGACCGAGCCCTTGCGGAAGATGTTGCCGGGCATGATGCCGATCTTGCATTCGTCGGGGGTGAGCACGCCCGGGCAGTTCGGCCCGATCAGCCGCGACTTGGAGCGGTCGAGCCGCGCCTTGACCTTGACCATGTCCATCACCGGAATGCCTTCGGTGATGCAGACGATGAGCGGGATTTCCGCCTCGATCGCCTCGATGATGGCTTCGCCTGCACCCGCCGGCGGCACGTAGATGACGGAAGCATTGGCGCCCGTCCTTTCCTTGCCTTCGGCGACAGTGGCGAAGATCGGCAGGCTCTCGCCCTTCGAGCCGGTCCAGGTCTCGCCGCCCTTCTTGGGATGGATGCCGCCGACCATCTTTGTCCCGTGATAGGCCAGCGCCTGTTCGGTATGGAACGTGCCGGTCTTGCCGGTCAGGCCCTGCACCAGCACCTTGGTGTTCTTGTCGACGAGAATGGACATCGGAGCCCTTTTCTAAAAACCGTTGATCGAGGAAGGCGAGACGCGCCGGTAGACGCCGCTCACCATGTCTTGCCAGCCATCGCTGCCGGCGGGTTTGAATTGCAGTCGCATGCGGTAGGTGTCGTCATCGTCGAAAATATACGTCACGCGCGCAGAGCCGCGCGGCGACGACCGTTCTAGGTCGAGTTCACTGCCGTTCCATATGCCGGTGGCAGGCGACACCGGCACGAAGCCCATCGAATCGAACTGGTGCATGGTGACGACGCCGTTTTGCTGGTCGAAACCAAACACGGTGTGCGAACCAAACGAAATCGTGCCGTCGCGGCGCTGGCGATAACGCTGCACCACGAACTGGCCGCCGAACTGTGCCTCCGCCAGCACTTCGCTGGTCGCCGCGCCGCCATCGGCCCATTGCGTGTCCGCCACCTCTTCCTCGCCGCGCCACGCACCGACCAGCGCCTGCAGGCGCTGGTGATCGGCCGAGAGCGAAGAGAAGGAAGCCGCGTTCATGGGTCAGAGCCGCTTCAGGTCGGTGACGGTGAGATCGCTCTTGGCATTGCCGGTGTTGAGCGTCGTCGCCGGCTCGAACATCAGCACCACCGGCTCTGATGTCAGCGAGCGCGGCCGGTGCTCGACACCGCGCGGCACGACGATGAAATCGCCCTCGCCGAGTTCGACCGGACCGTCGCGAAAATCGATGGCGATCCTGCCCCGCAGCACCAGGAAAGCTTCGTCCTCATTGTCATGCGCGTGCCAGTCGAAGACCTCGCCGAACTTGGCGACCTTGGCCTGGCTGTCATTGACGTCGCCAGCGACATGCGGATCGAAGACCTTGGAGATCTTTTGATCCGCCGCCTCGACCAGATTTATCTTGCGCGGAGGCACCGGCTCAGCCCTTCACCGCCTTGACGATCTTCTTGGCCGCGTCGTCGAGATCGTCGGCCGAGACGACATTCAAGCCGCTGTCGTTGATGATCTTCTTGCCGAGCTCGGCATTGGTGCCTTCAAGGCGGACCACCAGCGGCACTTTCAGGCCAACTTCCTTGACCGCAGCGATCACGCCCTCGGCAATGATGTCGCACTTCATGATGCCGCCGAAGATGTTGATCAGGATGCCCTTCACCGCCGGGTCCTTGGTGATGATCTTGAACGCCGCCGTCACCTTCTCCTTCGACGCGCCGCCGCCGACATCGAGGAAGTTGGCGGGTTCGGCGCCATAGAGCTTGATGATGTCCATCGTCGCCATGGCAAGGCCGGCGCCATTGACCATACAGCCGATATTGCCGTCGAGCGCGACATAGGCGAGGTCGTATTTCGACGCCTCGATCTCCTTCTCGTCCTCTTCGGTGGTGTCGCGCAGTTCCATCAGGTCGGGGTGACGGAACAGTGCGTTGTTGTCGAACGACACTTTCGCGTCGAGCACGCGCAACCGGCCGTTCTTCATGACGATCAGCGGGTTGACCTCGAGCAGGCTCATATCCTTCTCGACAAAGGCCTTGTAGAGGATCGGGAACAGCGTGCCGCCATCCTTGGCCGCGTCGCCGTCGAGCTTCAGCGCGCCATTGAGCGCCTTGACGTCATCAGCCGTCACGCCCTTTTCCGGATCGATGGCGACGGTGATGATCTTTTCCGGCGTATCATGCGCCACCGCTTCGATATCCATGCCGCCTTCGGTCGAGACGACGAAGGCGATGCGGCCGACCGAACGGTCGACCAGGATCGACAGATAAAGCTCGCGCTCGATATCGGCGCCGTCCTCGATATAGAGACGGTTGACCTGCTTGCCGGCCGGGCCGGTCTGCTTGGTCACCAGCGTGTGGCCGAGCATCTCGTTGGCGTTGGCCACCACCTCGGCAACCGACTTGGCCAGCCGCACACCGCCCTTGGCGTCGGGGCCGAGCTCCTTGAATTTGCCCTTGCCACGGCCGCCGGCATGGATCTGGCTCTTCACCACATAGAGCGGGCCGGGCAGCGCTTGCGCGGCGGCTTCCGCCTCGCCTGCCTTGAACACCGGCACGCCTTCGGCCACCGGCGCGCCAAAGCTCTTCAGCAGCGCCTTGCCTTGATATTCATGGATGTTCATTGGGAACTATCTCCAGGTCGTTGCCGGGGTGGCGTTTGGGCGGGGTTTACTTCGAGGCGAGCTGCGGCGCGATCTTGACGCAGGCTTCGGTCAGGCCCTGCACCGTCGCCACCGAGCTTTCGAACATCTTCTGCTCGGCCTTGTTGAGGTCGATCTCGATGACACGCTCGACGCCGCCGGCACCGATGACCACGGGAACGCCGACATAGGTGCCCTTGACGCCATACTGGCCGGAGAGGTGCGCCGCGCACGGCAGCACGCGCTTCTTGTCCTTGAGGTAGGATTCGGCCATCTGGATGGCCGAGGCCGCCGGTGCGTAATAGGCCGAGCCAGTCTTCAACAGGCCGACGATCTCGGCGCCGCCGTCGCGGGTGCGCTGCACGATCTGGTCGAGCTTTTCCTTCGAGGTCCAGCCCATCTTGACGAGGTCGGGCAGCGGAATGCCCGACACCGTCGAATAGCGGATCATCGGCACCATGGAATCGCCGTGGCCGCCGAGCACGAAAGCGGTGACGTCCTCGACCGAGACCTTGAATTCCTCGGCCAGGAAATAACGGAAGCGCGCGCTGTCCAGCACGCCGGCCATGCCGACGACATGGGTCTTGGGCAGGCCGGAAAACTTCTGCAGCGCCCACACCATGGCGTCCAGAGGATTGGTGATGCAGATCACGAAGGCCTTCGGCGCGTACTTCTTCAGCCCGGCGCCGACCTGTTCCATGACCTTCAGGTTAATGCCCAGCAGGTCGTCGCGGCTCATGCCCGGCTTGCGCGGCACGCCGGCGGTGACGATGCAGACGTCAGCACCCTCGATGCCGGCATAGTCGTTGACGCCGGTCAGCCGGGAATCGAAACCATCGACCGGCGATGACTGCGCGATATCGAGCCCCTTGCCCTGCGGAATACCCTCGGCAATATCGAACAGGACCACGTCGCCGAGATCCTTGAGGCCGATCATATGGGCGAGCGTGCCGCCGATCATGCCAGAGCCGATAAGCGCTATCTTGTTGCGTGCCATGTGAGGATGATTTCCCTTTGTCTGTGACGGCGCCAACACGGCGTCGAGGAAGAGGCCGGAATGCTGCGGGGAACCGCTGATATCGCCGCACCCAATAGCTCCGGTGCGCAATAAATTCAAACGATTATTTCAACCCCTGCATTTTCAATCGGTTAGAGTGTTTGGGATTTACGTAAACGTCAAAATTTGTGAGCCGACTTGGGAGAATTTACACAATGACGGTCGAGATCAGAAGGCTCTATCCCGGCGATGACGCCCTTGTGATGCGGGTGGCCGACGACGTGTTCGACGAGCCGGTGCGGCCGGAGCGCCTGGCCAGTTATCTCGCGCAATCGGGCCATTTCATGATCGTCGCCCTGGTCGAGGGCTTGGTCGTCGGCCAATGCGCGGCGGTCATTCACCGCCATCCGGACAAGCCGATCGAACTTTACATCGACGAAGTCGGCGTCTCGCCGGCCTTCCAGCGCCAGGGCATTGCGCGCAAGATGCTCGACGCCATGTTCGCGCTCGGCAGGGAGCATGGCTGCGAAGAGGCCTGGGTGGGCACCGAACCCGACAATCTGCCGGCCCGCGCGCTTTACGAGGCGCGCAAGGAGCCGCATGCCGAGGCGGAGAGCTTTGTGATGTATGTGTATCGGCTTTAGCGGCGGGACGATCGAAGCCCCGCTACCGTCGCATGGTGGCCTGCGCCCGTGACGCCTCGGCCGCGGCAGCCTTCACCTTCCGCCGCTCGGCCCAATCGTCCAGCCAGTCGCGGCTCTGCATCTCGATCAGGCGCGAGGCCGTGCGCTCGAATTCGAACACCTCGACGCCGCGCTTGGCCACATAAAGCTCGTGCGGCGGCGCCTCGGCGCTCACCACCAGGCGCACATGATGGTCGTAGAGCGTATCGATCAACAGGATGAAGCGCTTGGCCTCGTTGCGCTTGCCTTCGCCCAGCACCGGGACATGGTCGATGAAGACGGTCGAAAACCGGCCGGCGATCGCCAGGTAATCGCGCGCGCCGAGCGGCTTTTCGCAGAGGTCGGAGAAGGAGAAGCGCGCCGCATCGCCGGCGGCGGCCGGCACGGCCACCTTGCGGCCCTTCAGCGTCAGCGACGTCTCGGCCGTCGGCGCCCCGTGCGTCATCGCCTGCCAGGCCTCGTCGAGCGCCTCGTCGGCCGCAGCATCCGCCGGCATGACGTAGACAGGCGTGCGGGAAAGCTTTTCCAGCCGGTAGTCCTTGTCGCTGTCCAGCGACAGCACCTCAGCATGGCGTTTCAGTATGGCGATGAACGGCAGGAAGAGCTGGCGATTCAACCCGTCACGGTAGAGGTCTTCAGGCGCCACGTTCGAAGTGGCGACAAGCACGACCCCACCGGCGAACAGCGCCGAGAACAGCCTGGACAGGATCATGGCGTCGGCGATGTCGGTGACCGAGAATTCATCGAAGCACAGCACCCAGGCCTGCTCGGCGAGCGCCTTGGCCACCGGCGGGATCGGATCGTCTTCCCTGACCGTACCTTCCTTGCGCGCCTGCCGGTGCTTCTGGATGCGGTCCTGCACGTCGGCCATGAAGTCGTTGAAATGGACGCGGCGCTTGCGCCTGACCGGCAAGAGCTCGAAGAACATGTCCATCAGCATGGTCTTGCCGCGCCCGACGCCGCCATGGATGTAGAGGCCCTTGACCGCCTCCTGCGTCTCGCGCTTGCGGGCAAACAGCCAGCCCAGCGCGCTGGACTTTTGCGCCAGCCGCTTGGCCGAGATCTCCTCGGTCAGCCGGTCGAGCGCGGTGGCGATCCCCTCCTGCGCGGGGTCGCGTTCGATCGCGCCGGTTTCCACCAGACGGTCGTAGCGCTGCCGGACGGTCGCATGGGTCTGGAGGCCGTCACGCAGATGCATCGGTCACGTCGTTGTTCGGAGCAGGATGCTCAAGAGAGAAGGTATGTTGAGATTGAGGTCAGGCCGAGCCGCTATTCGCAGGCGGCATCACCTGAATATCGACATCCCCAGCCTATCTTGTAAGCGAGATCGGTTGCCCGTTGGAAGTCTGGCCATCGAATTTCGAGCCGCCCGACGAATAGAGACGTGCCAGCGAACCGCCATTCTCGTCATAAAGCGTCAGCTGCTTGCCGGCGACGTTCCACGACTTGATGCCGTCGATCGGCGCCGGGCAGTGCAGCGGACCGGCGCGGAAGCCGGCGCCGAACTTGGTCTGTGGCGTCGCCACCTTGCAGCTCTGGCCGGAAACGCTGACGTTCCAGACACCGGCGACGCTTGCCGCGTTGAGATCCGCGGCGCCCGCGGGCGCCGCGCCATCCGGCGGCAGCGAGGCAACCTGCGTGTTTGCCGGCGCGGTCGGGAATTGCGACGGGTCGGTGGTGCCGGGGGACGCCGGCGGCGGCAGCTGATTCGAGCTTACCTGGCCGGCAGGCGCCGGCTGCAGCGGGGCGGGCTGCTGGTCGTCCATCGACGAGAAGCGCGAGGTTGAGCAGCCGCTCGCAACGAGCGCCGCCAGGGATACGGCCACCAGGCCGCCTTTCGAAAAATTCATTACAACCTCCGTCGGATTCGGCTGGGGGGATGCCGTCCGCGCAATCTCACCTCCACCAAGATGGAGAAGGTGGCGAAATTTCAACCCGATATGGTTAAAATAGGGTTTGCGGCAAGATTGTTGCAAATTTATCGCAATCATTACACCAGGGCAGCACTTGGGACGAACACATATCCGTCCGGCCCGACGATATAGCACTCGCGCAAACCATGCGGCTTGTCGACGGCGCCGGCCAGCACGATGTGGCCATGATCCAGCGCCGCCGCCTCGATCGCGTCGGGATCGGCGCCATAGAGGCGCAATTCGATGCCGGCACCGCGAGTCTCGGCGCCCATGATGGAGCCGGTCATCGGATTGTCGAGATAGGAATGGTCGGCATGCAGCATGAACACCGATCCCAGAAGCTCGATCGCCGCGAAATCCTCGTCGGCATAGACGATGCGGGCGCCAAGCACGTCGCGGCAGAAGGCTTCCATGGCCGGCATGTCGGTCACCAGCAGGTTGACGCCGACGCCGCGCGGCAGTGAACGGCCGAAATCCTCGGCCTTCATCCAGGGCGTCTTCGTCCGCTTCATCGCCATGGCGCCTTCCTCCTGATCTGATCCTAGCCGAGGCCGCTTCGCCGCCCTTGGGCTTCGGCTGGCAAACGCTTGCGCCAGCCGCGGCAGCGCTTATGTCTAGAGCAGTTCCAGGAAAAGTGCGCAGCGGTTTTCCCGGGAAAACCGCGTGGCGCTTTCCCCAAGGGATTGCGTGAAAACAAAGAGTTCACCGAAACCCGCTGGAGCGCAGACCTTGGCCGCGAGACAGAAAGCCGCCAACCGCTACTATAGCGGCCCATCAAGCGATCATTTCGACGGCACCCTGTTCTTCAATCCCGATGGCCGGATGCCCGGCCGCTTCGCGGACCTGCTGAAATGGCAGTTCAGCCGCCAACGCGCGAAATGGCCGCCTGCCAGCCCGAGCCCCTTCGGGCAGGCAAAGCCGGCCGCGATGGTCGAAGGTACCGATCTGACCGTGACGATGGTCGGCCATTCCACCTTGCTGATCCAGACCGCCGGGCTCAACATCCTCACCGATCCGGTGTGGTCGGAGCGCACCTCGCCGTTCTCCTTTGCCGGACCCAGGCGCGTCAATCCGCCGGGCATCGCTTTTGACGATCTGCCGGCGATCGACGTCGTGCTGGTCAGCCACAACCACTATGACCATCTCGACCTTGCCACGCTGAGGCAGCTGAAGGAGAAGCACGATCCGCTGGTGGTGACGCCGCTCGGCAACGATGCCATCATCGCCGCCGCGGTGCCTGGCATGCGGCTTTCCGCTCACGACTGGGGCGACAGGATCGATATCTCCGACGGCACCGCCATCCACGTTGAGCCCGCGCATCATTGGTCGGCGCGCGGGGCGCGCGACCGGCGCATGGCGTTGTGGTCCGGCTTCGTCATCGAAACACCGGGCGGGAAGATCTACTTCGCCGGCGATACCGGCTTCCACGACGGCATCAACTACCGGCTGATGGCGGAAAAACATGGCGGCTTCCGCTTCGCCATCCTGCCGATCGGCGCCTACGAGCCACGCTGGTTCATGGCGCCGCAGCATCAGAACCCCGAGGAAGCGGTGCAAGGCATGAAGCTATGCAATGCCGCCTTCGCCGCCGGCTGCCATTGGGGCACCTTCCAGCTCACCGACGAGCCATTCGACGAGCCGGTCCGGAAACTGGCCGAGGCGCTGGACGGCCGAGGCATCCCACAGGAGCGCTTTCGCGCCTTGCGGCCCGGCGAGGTCTGGGACGTGCCCCCGATTTGATGGCCTCGACAGAATGACCGTTTACGCTGCCATGGTTTTCGCTGATGGTCGTCCCCAGACAGATAGGGGAATCAGATGAAGTCGATCATGGCGGGTCTTTTGGCGCTGGCGGTCTCGGTGCCGGCGGCTTTCTCGGGCGAGATCAGCGACCGGGCGGCCGAGGCCGAAAAACTTCTCCAGTCGGGTGAGGGCGCCGGTGCGCTGGAGAAATTCCACAGCGCCGAGGAGGCGCTCTGGAAGGCGATGCCGCTTGGCGTGATGAACGTCAAGCAAGTGGATAGCGCCTCCGGCTTTGGCATTTACAGCGAACGCGCCAACCATGTCTACAAACCCGGCGAGCAGGTCGTTCTCTACATGGAGCCGGTCGGCTACGGCTATGGCTCGGACGGGCTTGGCAACAGCTCGATCGCGCTCTCCGTCGACCTCACCGTCCTTTCCGAGTCCGGTGAAAAACTTGGCACCTTCGAAAAGATCGGCCGCGTGCAGGTCGCATCCCGTTCGCACAACCGGGAACTGTTCTTCAAGTTGGACCTCTCCCTCACCGGCCTGCCGCCCGGCAAGTACCGCTGCGACTTCGTCATGCATGACGAGAATTCGAACAAGACGGCCCCCTTCGGCACGGATGTCGAGATCGCCGGCTAGCTAAGGCGGTCCCTGGAAAATGTCCGCTGGCGACGGCACAAGGATAATTCACCGCGGGACGCCGGAATCCGCTTCCATGCTGGCCAATGTCAGACGGGCGATGGCGATCACCGCCCGGCTCAACCGTTTGACGTTCGACGATGCGGACGAAGTCAGGGCCTTGTTCAGCCAGCTCATCGGCAAGGAGGTGGACGAAAGCTTCTTGCTGATCCCGCCATTCTATACGGCCGGGGGCGACGAGATCCGTGTCGGGCGCAATGTCTTCATCAACCAGAACTGCACTTTCTATGACCTCGGCGGTCTCGACATCGCCGACGATGTGATGATCGGGCCAAATGTGAGCATCATCACGGCGGGGCATCCGCTTGACCCATCGCAGCGCCGAGCCGTCACGACCAGAAAACCCATCGCCATCGGGAGAAACGTCTGGATCGCGGCCGGTGCGATCGTTATCGGCGGGGTGACGGTTGGCGAAAACGCGGTGGTCGCCGCCGGTTCAGTGGTCACCAGGGACGTTCCCCCCAATACCCTTGTCGGCGGAAATCCCGCGCGGGTCATTCGTTCGATTGGCGTCGACTGAATCACGCTTCGGGAACCCAAGCGCGACAGCCGCGTTTTTCAATCGGTTTCAATGTGTTCGGCTTGCGAGGCATTTCCATGCTCAAATGGATCATCATTCTTCTGATCGTCGCCGCCGCGGCGAGCCTGCTCGGCATGCCGGCGCTAGCCGGCGCCGCAGCCACGGGCGCGCGCATTCTCATCGGCATCGTGCTCGTCATTTTCCTGTTGATCTTGCTGGGGGTCTTCGCGGTGACGTAAGTCCGGCGCCTCCGCGTGAAAGCGGCTGCGCACTGGTAATTCCTGCCCGTTTCCGCCATATAGCGCCGAACGGACATGGAATTTTCGGAGCAATGGCAGGCACGGCCCCTTTCGCCAAGATGAACGGCATCGGCAACGAGATCATCGTTGCCGACATGCGTGGCCGTGCGGATCGGGTGACGGCCGCGGCCGCCATCGCGCTCAATGGCGACGCCGCGACGCGATTCGACCAGATTATGGCGATCCACGACGCCAGGACGCCAGGCACCGCCTATTTCGTCGACATCCTGAATTCCGACGGGTCGGGCGCGCAGGCCTGCGGCAACGGCATGCGCTGCGTCGTCCAGGCACTGGCCGCCGAGACCGGCGAGAAGACCTTCACCTTCGAGACCGTGGCCGGCATCCTCAATGCTCGCGAACACGCCGATGGCTCGATCTCTGTCGACATGGGCACGCCGCGCTTCGGCTGGCGCGACATTCCTCTGGCCGAGGAGTTCCGCGACACTCGCATGATCGAGTTGCAGGTCGGCCCGATCGACGCGCCTGTGCTGCATTCGCCTTCCGCCGTCTCGATGGGCAACCCGCACGCCATCTTCTGGGTCGACGGCGACGTCTGGACTTATGAACTCGACCGTTTCGGCCCGCTGCTGGAAAACCATCCGATCTTTCCCGAGCGCGCCAACATTACCATCGCGCAGGTGACCTCGCCCGACAGCATGATCATCCGCACCTGGGAGCGCGGCGCCGGCCTGACCAAGGCCTGCGGCACCGCCTCCTGCGCGGCTGTCGTTGCAGCGGCCCGCACCCGGCGCACGGGCCGCAGCGTCAACCTGCTGACGCCTGGCGGCGGCACGCTGCATGTCGAATGGCGCGATGACGACCACGTCATCCTGACCGGCGCGGCCGAATGGGAATTTTCCGGCAGCTTCGATCCGTCGACCGGACAATGGGTCCGCGACACCGAAAGCGCGGCCTGATGTCCGCTCTTGCCAAGGACGTCGACGTGGCGAAGCAGCCCGGCCGCATCGACGTAGTGACCTTCGGCTGCCGTCTCAACACCTACGAGTCCGAGGTGATGCGGCGCGAGGCCGAAAGTGCGGGCCTCGGCGCGCTCGACGGCGGCGCCGTCATCTTCAACACCTGTGCCGTCACCGGCGAAGCGGTGCGCCAGGCCAGGCAGGCGATCCGCAAGGCGCGCCGCGACAACCCGGCCGCGCGCATCATCGTCACCGGCTGCGCCGCGCAGACCGAGCCCGAAAAATTCGCCGCCATGGACGAGGTCGATCTCGTGCTCGGCAATGAGGAAAAGCTCAAGGCGAATTCCTATCGCGCGCTGCCCGATTTCGGTGTCAACGACACCGAGAAGGCGCGCGTCAACGACATCTTCTCGGTGCGCGAGACCGCCGGCCACATGGTCGACGCCATCGAGGGCCGGGCACGTGCCTTCGTGCAGGTGCAGAACGGCTGCGACCACCGCTGCACCTTCTGCATCATCCCCTATGGCCGCGGCAATTCGCGCTCGGTGCCGATGGGCGCCGTGGTCGAGCAGGTCAAGCGGCTGGCGGGCAACGGCTATGCCGAGATCGTGCTGACCGGCGTCGACATGACGTCTTTCGGCGCCGACCTGCCGGGTGCGCCGAAGCTCGGCAAGCTTGTGAAGACCATCCTCAGGCAGGTGCCCGACGTAAAGCGGCTCAGGCTGTCCTCCATCGACTCGATCGAGGCCGACGAGGACTTGCTCGACGCCATCGCCACCGAGCCGCGGCTGATGCCGCATCTGCATCTATCGCTGCAGTCGGGCGACGACATGATCCTGAAGCGCATGAAGCGAAGGCATCTGCGCGACCAGTCGATCCGCTTTTGCGAGGATGTGCGCAAGCTGCGTCCCGACGTTGTTTTCGGCGCCGACATCATCGCCGGCTTCCCGACCGAAACCGACGCCATGTTCGAGAATTCCGAAAAAATCGTCGAGGAATGCGGCCTGACCCATCTCCACGTCTTCCCGTTTTCACCGCGCGAAGGCACTCCAGCCGCCCGCATGCCGCAGGTTCGCCGCGAGATGGTCAAGCAGCGCGCCGCCCGGCTGCGCGCCGCCGGCGAAGCGGCCTACCAGCGCCATCTGTCTTCGCTCGCCGGCAGCCGCCAGTCGATCCTGATCGAGCGCGACGGCCTTGGCCGCACTGAAGGGTTCACGCTTGCCGCACTCGCCACCGGCGCGCCGGGAGAGATCGTCGAAGCTGAAATAACCGGCCACGATGGCGCGCGGCTGACAGCCGCTCCCCTTGCCGCCCGCGCCGCCTGAGAAACGCAAAAGCATGGCTGGTTTTTTCAAGAAGATATTTTCGTTCGGCAAGAAGGAGGTCGTCGAGGAGCGCATCGACGAAACCGCCCCGTTGCCGCCGATCAAATGGGACCAGCTCGACGCGCTGAAGCCCGCGGCCGAGCAGGCCGTGCCGGAGTTTTTGAAGCGCGAGGAGGCTGTGGCGAAAGCCGCGCCGGCGGCCGTGCCTGCTCCGCTCGAGGCCGCGCCTGGACCGGAGCCCGAGGAGCCCAAGCCCGAACCTGTCCCGACCATTCCGCCCACGCCGGAGCCTACCGTTCCCTCAGAACCGGAACGGCAGCCGGAGCCTGCGCCGGAAGAGAAACCCGCAGCCCCGCCCCAGACGCCTGAACCGCCGGCACCCGAAGAAGTCCCGCCGCCCACCGTCGTTCCGGAGCCCACGCCCGAACAGCGGCCGGGGGAGATTCCGCCCGCACCATCGGAGCCCGAGATCGTTCCATCGCGTCCGGAGAGGCAACCGGAACCCGCGCCCGTCGAAGTGCCGACGCCGCCAGTCGAAGTGCCGCCGGCGTCGCCGGTTGAAGCCCCGCCCTCGATGGCCGCCTCCGAGCAGCCGACTTCAGAGGCCGGCGCTGCCCCTCATCCGCCTGCCGGCATCTTCTCCCCGTATAGGGACGGGGAGAAGGAAGCTGATCGCGATGCCGGCGCCCCTCTTGGCGGCGTCAAAGAAAAAAGCTCGACGCTGACGCCCCCTCTCCCCGTCCTTCACGGGAAGAGGGTAAGGGTGAGGGGCAGCGCCAGCCTGCGGAAACCATCCCATCTCCGATCGAAACCGCTCCACCAGCGGAAATCGCGTCACCTATCCGCCAGCCGGCACCCGTCGAAACCCAGCCGGTCATTGCCGAGATCGCGCCCGAGCCTCAATCGATCCCACAACCCGCCCCGGAGCCCAAACCCGCTCCCGGCAAGGTGACCGTCTCCAAGAAGGTCGAGCAGAAGGCCGAAGTGCAGAAGGCGCCGGAGCCGGCGCCGAGGCGGTCCTGGTTCCAGCGCATGCGGGACGGGCTTGCGCGGTCGTCGCGCGAGCTGACCGGCAACATCGCCGGCGTCTTCACCAAGCGCAAGCTGGACGAGGAGACGCTGCAGGACCTGGAGGATGTGCTGATCCGCGCCGATCTAGGCGTGGAAACGGCGCTGCGCGTCACCGATTCACTGGCCTCGAGCCGTTACGGCAAGGATGTTTCCGATACCGAGGTGCGCGCCGTCATGGCGGCCGAGGTGGAGAAGGTGCTCGCTCCTGTCGCAAAATCGCTCGAGCTCGATTTGTCGCACAAGCCGCATGTCATCCTGGTGGTCGGCGTCAACGGCACCGGCAAGACCACGACGATCGGCAAGCTCGCCGCCAAGCTGACCGATGGCGGCCTCTCGGTGATGCTGGCCGCCGGCGACACGTTCCGCGCCGCCGCCATCGAACAGCTGAAGATCTGGGGCGAACGCACGAAATCGCCCGTCATTGCCTCCAAGCTCGGCGCCGATGCCGCCGGCCTTGCCTACGACGCCTTCGAGAAGGCGAAGGAGGCGGGTTCCGACGTGCTGATCATCGACACCGCCGGCCGGTTGCAGAACAAGACCGAACTGATGGCGGAGCTGGAAAAGATCGTCCGCGTGCTTGGCAAGCTCGACCCGGAAGCGCCGCACACCGTGCTGCAGACGGTCGACGCCACCACCGGCCAGAACGCGCTCAACCAGGTCGAGATCTTCCGCAACGTCGCCGGCGTCAACGGCCTGGTGATGACCAAGCTGGACGGCACGGCGCGCGGCGGTATTCTGGTGGCGATCGCGGCAAAGCACAAATTGCCGGTCTATTTCATCGGCGTCGGCGAGCAAGTCGACGACCTCGAACCGTTTTCCGCAAGCGAATTCGCCAGGGCGATCGCTGGAGTGGCTTGAACAGGCACGATGCCGGAAGTGAGGCTTCCGGTTTGGATTGTGCGTTAGAAGGAAATCATGAACCCACCCATTCTCGAACGCGATCCGTCCGACCCGCAGAAAGAGAAGAAGGAAGGCATCAACCCTCTGCTCAAGCTGGCGCTGGAGCTCGGGCCCTTGATGGTGTTCTTCTTCGCCAATGCGCGCGGCGAGTGGCTGACGCAGAAATTTCCCGTGCTGGCCGAATTCGGCGGTCCGATCTTCGTCGCCACCGGCCTGTTCATGGCCGCGACCGCGATCGCGTTGATCGCCTCATGGCTGCTCACCCGCACCTTGCCGATCATGCCGATGGTGTCGGGCGTCGTCGTTTTCATCTTCGGCGCGCTGACGCTCTATCTGCAGGACGACATCTTCATCAAGATGAAGCCGACCATCGTCAACACGCTGTTCGGCGGCGTGCTGCTCGGCGGCCTGTTTTTCGGCCGCTCGCTGCTCGGCTATGTCTTCGAGTCCGCCTTCAAACTCGATGCCGAAGGCTGGCGCAAGCTCACCTTCCGCTGGGGCCTGTTCTTCCTGTTCCTGGCCATCGTCAACGAAGTGGTCTGGCGCAATTTTTCCACCGACGCCTGGGTTACCTTCAAGGTCTGGGGCATCATGCCGATCACGCTTCTGTTCACCTTCAGCCAGATGCCGCTGATCCTGCGCCATTCGCTCGACGACAAGACCGGCGGGGAAGAGAAAGCCGGCAAATAGAGCAATTCCAGGAAAAGTGTGTAGCGGTTTTCCGTCCGGAATTGCGTCGAGACAGACAAAAGGGGAGAGCCATGGAATTCGTCACCACCCAGGAAGAGCTGCGGACGATCTACAAGACGCCGCGCCCGACCGACGGCTCGATCCGCAAGGAGTTGACGGCGCTCGACGGCCATTGCCGCTCCTTCATCGGCAAGAGCCCGTTCGTGCTGATCGGATCGTCCGATGGCGAAGGCAATGCCGACGTTACCCCGAAAGGCGACAAGCCCGGTTTCACCGCCATTCTCGACGAGAAGACGATCGCCATCCCCGACCGGCCCGGCAACAACCGGCTGGATACGCTGGAGAACATCCTGCGCAATCCCTCGGTCGGGCTGCTCTTCCTCATCCCGGGCATGAACGAGACGCTGCGCGTCAATGGCGAGGCCCGCATCACCGTGGATGCCACTTTGCGCGAGCGCCTCGCGGTCGACGGCAAGGAGCCGCAAAGCGTCATCGTGGTCGCTGTCAAGGCGGCTTACATGCATTGCGCCAAGGCCTTCATGCGCTCCGATCTGTGGAAGCCCGAGAGCTGGTACGACCGTGCGACGCTGCCGACGCTCGGCCAGATCCTGCGCGACCAGCTGGCATTGGCCGATTCGGCCGAGGCGACCGATCGCTGGCTGGACGACGAGTACAAGCAGACGATGTGGTAGGGTTTTCGGCCCACGATTCGCCCGGATCTATCCGCCTTGCTCCATCTTCTTGCCATCTCAGGCAGCCTGCGCGCGGCCTCCACCAATTCGGCCCTGGTCGCGGCATTGGCGCTGAACGCGCCCGAGGGCTGTCGGGTCACCGTCTATGACGGACTTGGCCGCCTGCCGATCTTCAACCCCGACGACGAGGGCGAGCGGACGCCACGTGACGCCTCTGACCTAATCGATGCCGTCACCCGCGCCGACGGCGTCATCGTCTCCTGCCCCGAATATGCGCATGGCGTGCCGGGCGGACTGAAGAACGCGCTCGACTGGCTGGTCTCGCGCGACGCCGCCGTCGGCAAGCCGGCCATGCTGGCCCACGCCTCGCCACGCTCGCTCCATGCCCGAGCGGCGCTCGCGGAGATCATGCGGACCATGTCGTTCGAGCTGTATGATGGTGGGTTGGAGATCGCCCTGCTGGGCAAGAAGCCGCCGGAGGTGGCGGGCATACTGGCGGAGCAGGCGAACGTGCTGGCTATGCGCGACGCGCTTTCGGCTTTCGCGGACTTCATCCGCTCGCGATGAGCGGCGCGACGCTCTTCCTTCTCCCCTTGTGGGAGAAGGTGGCCGAGCGAAGCTCGGTCGGATGAGGGGTGCTCCAGCTTGGCACCGACGGCGCTCCGGCACCCACCCCTCGACCGTCTCGGCGCTGCGCGCCGATCCACCTTCTCCCACAAGGGGCGAAGGAAAAACCGCCCTATTTCTTCCCCCGCAACGTCTCGACATCGGTCTTGCCGACATACCAGTCGCGCGCGTTGACCTCTTCGAAGACCACCCAGACATCGTCATTGCCGAGTCCGGTGGCATCCACTATGGCCGCAGTGACTTTCCTGGCGATGTCAGCCTTCTTGCCTGCCGGATCGGCGGCGATCACTTCCTTGACGATGCGGATGTTGACGAATGGCATGACGTCCTCCCCTTGATTTGTGCCTGATACCATCGGCGGACTGCTTCGAACTCCGCTCCGGCGGAGCAAATAATGGCGGCTGCAGAAGCCGCAGCGAAACAGGCGCCGCAGCTATCCGCAGAAGCGCCACCAAGGGCCGCCAGAGAAAAGTTGCGAGCAGCCTCAAAAGTCTTGGCCCCATTCACCATCAGCCGCACCGAATAGAGCGAGGTGGTGCCGGCGATGTAGAGGCAGTTCAGCTTGGCGCCGCCGAACACGCAATTGGCGGTCACCTCCGGCACCTTGACCTTGCCGATCAGCGTGCCGTCCGGGTCGTAGCAATGAATGCCGTCGAAGGCGCTGGTCCAGATGCGCCCCTCCGCGTCGAGCCGGAAGCCGTCGAACAGACCTGATGTGCAGTCGGCGAACACCTTGTCGCCGGAAACCTTCTTCCCGTGCTTGCCGACATTGAACACCCGCATATGCGCCGGATTCTGCGCACCATGCGTGCGCCCGGTGTCGACGACATAGAGCAGGCTTTCGTCGAGCGAAAAGGCGAGCCCGTTCGGCCTGACCATGTCGGTGATCACGGCCTCGACCTCGCCCGTGTCGGGATCGACCCGGTAGACATGGCAGGCGCCGATCTCGCTCTCGGCCTTGTCGCCCTCATAGTCGGTGTCGATGCCGTAGCTGGGATCGGTGAACCAGACCGAGCCGTCGGACTTCACCACCACATCGTTGGGCGAGTTCAGCCGCTTGCCCTTCCATTTGGCGGCGATGGTGGTGACCGAGCCATCATGCTCGGTGCGGCTGACGCGGCGGCCCGAATGCTCGCAGGTGACGAGCCGGCCCTGCCGGTCGACGGTGTTGCCGTTGGAATTGCCGGATGGCTGGCGGAACACGCTGACGCTGCCGTCGGTTTCGTCATAGCGCAGCATGCGGTTGTTCGGAATGTCCGACCATACGACATAGCGGCCGGCGGCGAACCAGGCCGGCCCTTCCGCCCAGCGGCAGCCAGTGAACAGTTTCTCCACTTGCGCGCTGCCATTGAACAGGCGCGCGAAACGCGGATCGAGAATTTCGTAATAGTCTGCGGCCGCCATGCATTTCCTCCCGGCATCACGTGACGCCGGATCAAGCCAGCCCGCGATCGATCTGGCAAGACGGGGTATCAGCAATTTGTAAGACAAAACGGTCGGGACATTCCTTACGATGCCATTAACCGGCTATGCGCGCAGTGCAATGGTGCATTGCAACATCTTCTTTTTGCAATGCACCATTACTATGTCATGTTCCGTATCGATCAAGGGAGGAAGAACCCGCCGCGAGAATGCGGCACAGAAGGAACCTTGCTATGATCTTCAATGACCTCATGACCCGCGCTCGCAGCAGCATCGCCAAGCGCAAGCACTACAACCGCCTCGTCGCCGAAATCGACAGCTTCTCCAGCCGCGACCTCGCCGACATGCGCGCCGACCGCTCGGAAATGCTCTACCAGATCCACAAGCAGATCTACGGCTGAGTTAGGCCACCCAGACGCGGTCGTCATCCTTGGGCGTAGCTTCGCGAAGCGGAGCGAAGACCCAAGGATCCATGCCGTGACCTACAAGCGTCGCAACGGTCCAGAATTTCTGCCTGGTGCCGCAATCGGCTTCTAACCTGATCCGCGGCATCCCTCGGCCAACCTCACGGCATGGATTCCAGGGTCTGCGCCGCGTCGCTTCGCTCCTTGCTTCGCCCTGGAATGACGAAGCGGAACGTTGGCGCCGTTTAATTCGGCACTGTCAGCGCCTTCTCGATCTGCGGCAGCAGCAGCGTCCTCGCCGACTCCGCGGTCAGCGGGCCGACATGCTTATAAGCGATCTTGCCATCCTTGCCGATGACGAAGGTTTCCGGCACGCCATAGACGCCCCAGTCGATCGCCGTGCGGCCGGCTTCGTCGACGCCGATCGCCTGGAACGGATTACCGAGGTCGCCTAGGAAGCGCCGGGCGTTTTCCGGCCGGTCCTTGTAATTCAGCGCCGCCATCGTGAACCGCTTGTCCTGCGCCAGCGCCAGAAGCACCGGGTGCTCTTCGCGGCACGGCGCGCACCACGACGCAAAGACGTTGACCAGCGTAACCTTGCCGGCGAAGGCTTTCGAATCGAGCCCCGGCAGGTTTGATCCCTCCAGCGCCGGCAGACTGGTCTGCGGCGCCGGCAGGCCGATGAGCGCCGAGGGCACTTCCGAAATATCGCGTCCCGACAGGAGCTGCGACAGGAACAGGCCAGCCAGGCCGAGGAAGATCAGCAGCGGCAGAAGCACGAACAGGCGGCGGCTGGGTGGCGGCGTTTCCGTTTCTGTGCTCATGGCTTGGCCTTGTCGGAACGGCGGCGCACCCCGGCCGCCTCGAGTTCGGCGAGTTCGCGCTTGCGTGCCCGCTGGTCAAGCAGGATCCAGCCGATCAACCCGGCCAGCACGATCGCGGTGATGGCGTAGGCGGCGGTGACGTAGAGTGCGTGCGGGCTCATGCCGGCCGCCTCCTTGGCATGCCGCTCGCCAACCCGATCCGTTCGCTGCGCTCGCTCATGCCTTCCCTTAACCTCGCGCCACTGGCCGCGCAATCTGCCGCCGCGCCGCAGCCTCTGCCGCTCGTGGCCGCCTCAATCCGTCCCATGGCGCAGCGCCAGCGCCGCGGCCACGGGGCCCAGCACCGCAAGAAACAAGGTCAGCGCGGCAAGAATGAGGAAAGGTTGCAGGAACGGGTCCGGATTGGCCGTCGCGCCGTAGCTCGCCGAAACACCGAAGATCAGCACCGGGATGGTCAGCGGCAGCACCAGCACCGAGATCAACAGCCCGCCGCGCGGCAGCGCCACCGCCACCGCGGCGCCCACGGCGCCGATGAAGGTGATGGCCGGCGTACCGACCAGAAGCGTCAGCGCCGTGGCGCCGATGGCGAGCGGTTCCATATTCATGAACAGGCCGAGCAGGGGCGCGGCGACCACCAGCGGCAAGACGCTGCCCGCCCAGTGCGCGACGCATTTCACCAGCATCGTCAGCGCCAGCATGTGCCGGTCGTGGCCGAGCACCAGCAGGTCGAGCGAGCCGTCCTCGCGGTCGGCCTGGAACAGCCGGTCGAGCCCGAGCAGGCAGGCAAGCAGCGCCCCGATCCACAGGATCGCAGGGCCGATCCGGGCCAAGAGCTTGAGGTCCGGCCCGACGCCGAACGGGATGGTGGCGATGACGGCAAGGAAGAAGATAACGCCGGTCAACGCGCCACCGCCGGCGCGGATATTGAGGCGGATGTCGCGGGCTAAGAGGGACCACATTACGACGTGGTCCCCGGTTGAAGAAGGCGTTCCGTCACGCCCCCCTCTGTCCTGCCGGACATCTCCCCCACGAGGGGGAGATCAGCCGTCGGTTCGGCTTTCGCCAATCACTAGCGTCGCCAAGATGAGCGAGGCGCCGAAGCCACCAATCTCCCCCTCGTGGGGGAGATGGCCGGCAGGCCAGAGGGGGCGCCGTAGAGCACGGAAATCAATGGCCTACCCTCATTTGCAGCTCGCGCGCCCCTTCCAATCCCAGCGGCAGATGCGTTGCCGCAACGACCATCCCTCCATCCCCCAAGTGCCCGCGCATCAACCCCGCAAACCGCCCCTCCGAAGCCTTGTCCAGACCCGCCGTCGGCTCATCGAGCAGCCACAGCGGCCGGTGGCTGACCAAAAGCTTGGCGATCGCCGCGCGACGCCTTTGCCCGGTCGAGAGATAGCCGAACGGCAAATGGCCGATGCCGCCCAGCCCGACCGTTTCCAGCGCCTCCTCGACACCGAGCCGGCCTTCGCCATGGAACTCCCGCCAGAAGCGTAAATTCTCCGTTACGCTCAGCGCCGTCTTCATTGCGTTCTGATGGCCGAGATAGTGGCAGGCAGAGGCGATCGAGGGGAATTCGTCGCCGCCGTCTTCGAGCAGCAGACGGCCTCCGGCTTTCGGCAGCAGCCCGGCGACCACCCTGAGCAAGGTCGATTTGCCCGAGCCGTTCGGCCCGGTGACGACCAGCGCCTGCCCGGCTTCCAATGCAAACCCGATGCCGAAAAACACCGCCTCGCCGCCGCGCTCGCCGCCCAGATTTTCGGCGATCAGCCGCATCCCTTGCCTGTCCCTCGAACGAAGCGGCACGGTCGCTGCCGCATCGCACAAATTTGCTTTGCAACTGTCTAGAACTATTCCAGAAATTCTCTATATGCGGGTCATCCGTGCCAGCGGTCGGCACGGGAACAGAATTAGCGCCGAACCAGCGCACGCGCCGCCTTGAACGGCTCGGGTTGCTTGGGAGCGGACAGCGGAAATGGCCGTACCCGCACCTTTGCGCGTGATTGCATGCCATCGGCGTCCGTTCCCTTTCAGGCTGAACAGACAAGGATCGCACGTGTCAAAATCCCTCGACAGTTTCAATTGCCGCCGTACGCTGAAAGCGGGCGACGCCGAATATGTCTATTTCGACCTCGTCGAGGCCGAGAAGAACGGCCTCACCGGCATTGCCCAGCTGCCCTATTCGATGAAGGTGCTGCTGGAAAACCTGCTGCGCAACGAGGATGGCCGCTCCGTCACCAAGGAGTCGATCCAGGCGGTGGCCGGCTGGCTGACCGACAAGGGCACAGCCGGCGTCGAGATCGCCTATCGCCCGGCCCGCGTCCTGATGCAGGATTTCACCGGCGTCCCGGCCGTGGTCGATCTCGCCGCCATGCGTGACGCCATGGCTTCGCTCGGCGGCGATCCGCAGAAGATCAACCCGCTGGTCCCGGTCGACCTCGTAATCGATCATTCGGTCATCGTTGACGAGTTCGGCACGCCGATGGCCTTCGCCCGCAATGTCGAGCTCGAATACGAGCGCAACGAAGAGCGCTACAAGTTCCTGAAATGGGGCCAGCAGGCGTTCCGCAACTTCCGCGTCGTGCCGCCCGGCACCGGCATCTGCCACCAGGTCAACCTCGAATATCTCGGCCAGGTCGTGTGGACCAACACCGAGGACGGCGAAACCACAGCCTATCCCGACACCTGCGTCGGCACCGATTCGCACACCACCATGATCAACGGCCTTGGCGTGCTCGGCTGGGGCGTCGGCGGCATCGAAGCCGAGGCGGCCATGCTCGGCCAGCCGGTTTCCATGCTGTTGCCCGAAGTTATCGGCTTCCGCCTCACCGGCAAGCTCAAGGAGGGCGTCACCGCCACCGACCTCGTGCTCACCGTCACCCAGATGCTGCGCAAGAAGGGCGTCGTCGGCAAGTTCGTCGAGTTCTTCGGGCCCGGTCTGTCCAACATGACGCTGGCCGACCGCGCCACCATCGGCAACATGGCGCCCGAATACGGCGCCACTTGCGGTTTCTTCCCGGTCGATTCGGAAACCATCCGCTACCTCACAATGTCGGGCCGCAGCGAGGACCGCATCGCCTTGGTCGAGGCCTATTCCAAGGCGCAAGGCATGTGGCGTGAGGCCGGCTCCGCCGACCCGGTCTTCACCGACCTGCTCGAACTGGAACTCGACAGCGTCGTGCCGTCCATGGCCGGCCCCAAGCGCCCGGAAGGCCGTGTCGCGCTCGAAGGCATTCCGGCCGGCTTCGCCAAGGCGATGGACACCGAGTACAAGAAGGCGGCGGAAATCTCCAAGCGCTACGCCGTCGAAGGCACCGACCATGACCTCGGCCATGGCGACGTCGTCATCGCCGCCATCACGTCCTGCACCAACACCTCGAACCCGAGCGTGCTGATCGGCGCCGGCTTGCTTGCCCGCAACGCCAACCGCCTCGGCTTGAAGCAGAAGCCGTGGGTAAAAACCTCGCTGGCCCCCGGCAGTCAGGTGGTGGCCGAATATCTGGAAAAGTCGGGCCTGCAGAAGGAGCTCGACCAGATCGGCTTCAACCTGGTGGGCTTCGGCTGCACCACCTGTATCGGCAATTCCGGCCCACTGCCGGCGCCGATCTCCAAGACCATCAACGACAAAGGCCTGATCGCCGCCGCCGTGCTCTCCGGCAACCGCAACTTCGAAGGCCGCGTCTCGCCCGACGTGCAGGCGAACTACCTCGCCTCGCCGCCGCTGGTCGTCGCCCACGCGCTCGCCGGCACCGTCACCAAGGACCTGACATCAGAGCCGCTCGGCGACGACAAGAACGGCAATCCGGTCTACCTCAAGGATATCTGGCCAAGCTCGGCCGAGATCCAGGAGTTCATCGAGAAGAACGTCACCCGCGAGCTGTTCGCCCGCAAATATGCCGACGTCTTCAAGGGCGACGAGTACTGGCAGAACGTCAAGGCGCCGGAAGGCCAGACCTATGCCTGGGACAACAATTCGACCTATGTGCAGAACCCGCCCTACTTCGCCGGCATGACATCAGGTTTTGGCAAGATCAGCGACATCAAGGGCGCCCGCGTGCTCGGCCTGTTCGGCGACAAGATCACCACCGATCACATCTCGCCCGCCGGGTCGATCAAGGCCGCCTCGCCGGCCGGCAAATACCTCACCGACCATGGCGTCGGCGTCGCCGACTTCAACCAGTACGGCACGCGGCGCGGCAACCATGAGGTGATGATGCGCGGCACCTTCGCCAACATCCGCATCCGCAACCACATGCTGGGCGAGAATGGCCGCGAGGGCGGCTACACCATCCACTATCCCACGAAGGAAGAGGAATCGATCTACGACGCGGCGATGGAATACAAGAAGGAAGGCGTGCCGCTGGTCATCTTCGCCGGCGTCGAATACGGCAACGGCTCGTCGCGCGACTGGGCGGCCAAGGGCACGAACCTGCTTGGTGTCCGCGCCGTCATCGCCCAGTCCTTCGAGCGCATCCACCGTTCGAACCTGGTCGGCATGGGCGTCATCCCCTTCGTCTTCGAGGAAGGCACCTCCTGGGCCTCGCTCAACCTCAAGGGCGACGAGCTGGTCGAGATCGATGGCTTGAGCGCCATCAAGCCGCGCCAGACGATGACCGCCAAGATCACCTATGGCGACGGCAGCGTGAAGAACGTGCCGATCATCTGCCGCATCGATACACTGGATGAGCTCGACTACTTCAAGAACGGCGGCATCCTGCAATACGTGCTGCGCGATCTGGCAGCGTAGAAAGTAGGAGTAAGGGAGTAGGAATAAGAAAACCAAGCCGGAAACGGGTAACCTACTCCCCTACTCCCCTACTCCCCTACTCCGGTCTTATGTAGCAAACGCACCAAACCCCGGAAACCTTGGGGTGGCGCGGTGATGGCGCTACGCGTTGCCATCTGTCTCTGGCTCGTCTTTCTTGATAACGCGACCCTTGCTCAAAGTTTGTCGGTACTCATGGATCCAGCCGGCGGTGAAGCTGGTCATTACGGCAACCGGATGGCGTGGGAGTTTGAGCTGATCGAGGCTGGGGGACCACTTTGGAACGTTGGGGATCAACAACCGAACGGCAGTGTCCATATCGACCCGCTGGCGCAGCCGGTCAAAAACCGTCTGATACTCAAGAATCAATTCTACCATGGCGAAGCTCTTGCCGGGCGCGCCCTTGCCAGTCTGGTCGACCACTTCATCGGGGTGGATTCCGAAAGCCAAAATTTCATCGGCTCCAGCGGGCCACAAATCAGTCAATGGAAAGGAATTGACTTTGAGGGGCTTAAGAACAGGCTCGACACTGATCGGCTCGGTGCAGGCGCGGTAGACAGCCCTCAAGTCGTAAGCTGGGCTTTGGCCCGAGTTTCTTACTTGGATGATGATTTTCGGCAAAGCCTTCGCGTTGTTTTCGAACCAAGCTTTGGTAACGGAAATGTAGGCGCGGGCTTGAGCTTCGCCGATTTCACGACTGGCAACGATAGCGTCTTCCGCCGCCTTGGCGCTACGTTCGGCTTGAATGGATCCAGTTTCGGTATGCTTAGCGGCCTCTCTCGCATACAGGGCGGCGGCTATGGCGGCGAACAGTGTGAAAGCGCCTACAACGGTGCCGGCGAAGATCAGCCAGTAGGAACGCATGGTCCAATCCGCCGATTCCTTGGCGGCATCGGCAGCCTTCCATTGGGCGCAAAGGTCGGAATTGCGATTGTCTTGTCCGGCCTCGCAGGGTGGATTGGAGTTTTCGGGTTTGTCGGCGCTCTCGACTGGAGGCTGACTTACTGGCGGCGGACTAGGCGCGGTCTGTTGGTGTTGTTCGGGCTTGGTCTGTTCTGTTTGCCCGCCGCTTTCTGGTGGTGAAGCAGCTCCGAGTAAAACTACTCCGCAAGCCGCAATGAGGATGCCCCTATAGCCTCTAAGCATTGCAGTAAGAACGCTGCACTAAAGCCCCCCGGCTTATTTTGTTGTTCAAGTTACGCCCGGTTTCGTGAATGTCCATAGCCGCCAGCTTTTCCGCAAGCTGGGCATAGGTGACACCCTTCCGCTTCAATTCGGCTTACCGCCCTATTCCCCACAGTCCCGCGGCGATGAAGGCAAGGTCCGTCAAAGCATCGACCGGCTCGGACCAAAGTCCACGGCCGGTTCGCTCGCAATAGATATCGACGGGGGTGAGGAGAACCTGCCACATGGGAATGATGCCGCCGCCGAATCGAACCACGCCTTGAAATGCAGTGGCTTCTCCTATTGCGGCCTTACCTCACCGTTGCGGCGGTAAAATTTCACTGCAACGTGACTTCCCGTTGACTTCCCGTTCTGCCACATATTTCGGCAAAGCAGAACAAAGCCGGCATCACCGGCGGGAATTGGAATGGTCATGGCCTCGCGACGATCTCTGTGGCTGGCAGCCTTCGCGCTGGCTTTTTCGGCTTTTGCCGGCGCTGGCCATGCCGGCGAGACCGAGAGGGCCCAGGCAGACAAGCCCCAGCTGGAGAGGCCGCTCGGCGTGGTTGAGCTTTTCACCAGCCAGGGCTGCAGTTCCTGTCCGCCGGCCGATGCCTTCTTCGCCGAACTTGCCGTCAAGGAAGACCTCGTCGCGCTCTCCTATCACGTCGACTATTGGGACTATCTCGGCTGGCGGGACACGCTGAGCCATAAAGAGAATACCGAGCGCCAGAACGACTATATGCGCGCCTTCGGCAGCCGCTCCGTTTATACGCCGCAAGCGGTCATCAATGGCCGTGTCCACGTCAACGGCGCCAACCGCGGCGAAGTCGACGGCGCGCTTGCCCGTATGGCCCGGGGCGGCGAAGGCATGCGCGTCGCCATCAAGGTCAGCCGGACCAGCGACCGCGTGATCATAGACGCCGGCGATGCCGGGGCGGGCCCAAGCGACGCCCATGTCGTCATCGTCTATTTCGAGCCTCCGCAGACCGTCAAGATCGCCGAGGGTGAGAACTCCGGCCGCAAGATGACCTACTGGAACGCGGTGACCGGGATCCAGACCGCCGGCATGTGGCACGGCAAGGCGCAGCGCTACGAATTGCCGCTGAGCGAGATCACCAAGAAGGGCGGTTGCGCCGTGCTTCTGCAGTCGGTCGGCAAGGATGGCCTGCCAGGTCCCATCCTGGGCGCAGCTTTCATCCACAAGCCCGGATCCGAGACCTCCCTCGATCGAAAACTGTAACGTCACGGGTTCGGCGTGGCTCCAGACGGAAACCGCTGCACATCTTCAGTGTCCGGTCAGGCGATCGGCAAAGGCCGCAAGGCGTGAGGTCCGGCCCAGGCCGTTTGCTTCACGCCGGTCGGCGATGCGATAGAGCTGGTACATGGTGTGCACACCGAGCCAGCGCAGCGGTTCCGGCTCCCATTTCTTGACCGTGCGGTTGACCCAGGGCAGCCGGGTCAGCCCGGTGTCGTGGCCGAGCACCAGGTCGCGCAAGGTGCGGCCCGACAGGTTGGAGCTCGACACACCGAGCCCGACATAGCCGCCGGCCCAGCCGATGCCGCTTTCCCTGTCGAAACCCGAAGTCGTGCACCAGTCGCGCGGCACGCCGAGCGTGCCGCACCAGGCATGGTCGAGACGCGCGCCCTTGGTCTGCGGCAACAGCCTGGTCAGCACCTCGTGCAGCTGGTCGATGGTCGCCTGCTGGGTCTGGCCTCGCACATCGGTGCGTGAACCGAAGCGGTAGGGCACGCCGCGGCCACCCATGGCGATGCGGCCTTCGCGCGTGCGCTGCGCGTAACAATAGGTGTGGGCGGCATCACCCAGCACCTCGTAGCCGTTCCAGCCGATCGCGTCCCAAAGCTTTTGCGGCAACTTCTCCGTCACCACGATGGCGCTGTTGAGCGGCAGCCAGAGACGCTCATAGCCGGGAATGCCCGCCGTGAATCCTTCGGTGGCGCGGACGATCTTTTCAGCCCGCACGATGCCTCTGGTGGTGGTGACCTTGCCCTTCTCGATCGCCAGCACCTGCGTCTGCTCGTAAATCGGCACGCCGAGCCGCGCCACCGCCGCCGCCAGACCCTGGACCAGCTTGGCCGGCTGCACGCGCGCGACATTGCGCACGACGAAGGCGCCCAGCACCTTGTCGATGGCGATGCGCTGGCGCGTCTCCCGCGCGTCGAGGAAGGCCAGCCGCTCCGGCGGCATCTCCCAGCGCAGCAACTCCTCGTATTCGGCCCTGGCGCGCTGCAACTGCGCGGCGTTGGTGGCGACGGTGATGTTGTCGACACGCCGGATATCGGCGTCGATGCCCTCGGCTTCCGTCACCGCGATCACCTCGTCGACCGTGCCGAACATGGCGCGCTGCATGTCGATCACGGCGCCACGCGACGAGGTTTTCGCGTATTTCTCGCGCGACCAGCTGAAGCCGCCCGACAGCCAGCCGCCATTGCGGCCCGAAGCGCCGAAGCCGGCGAATTCCTTCTCGACGATGGCGATGCGCAGCGCGGGCTGCGCCTTCTTCAGATAATAGGCTGTCCACAGGCCGGTGTAGCCGGCGCCGACGATACAGACATCGGCCTCGATGTCGCCGGGCAGCGACGGGCGATAGGCCGGCACGCCGCCGATATCGGCATACCAGAACGACACGTCGCCATTGTGCTTGGCTTGCATTTTTGAAATCCGTTCCGAAATCAGGTGAGCGTCAGGTCGGCCTTGTCGTCATCGGCGAGCAGCTTCACGTCGGCGCCGGCGAACAGCACATCGACCTCGTCGCCGATGGAAAACTGGCTGCTTCCAGCGTCGAGCGCACGATGGCTTTCGAGCCGTCGGCCAGATCGACCTCGTATTTGGAGCCGGAGCCAAGATAGATCGCTTCGCCGATGCGCCCCGTGAGCCGGTTGCGGCCGTCATCGGCAACGCCGCGACGGGCGAGCGCCAGTTTTCCATTGCAGAACTAGCATTTGTTTTCATTCACCCGGATGCGAGCGGTTTCCGGCCCTGTATTGATCGAGTTCGAACGCGCCGGCGGTCGGCGGGGCGATGATCCACAGCACCTCCGCCGGCGTGTCGCCGATGTTGACCGTGCGATGCGGCACCGAGGTTGCGTATTCGACGCTGTCGCCTTCGTGCATGACGTGGCGCTCATCGGCGAGTGTCAGTTCAACGGTGCCCTTGAGCACCATGAACATTTCGTGCTCACCGCTATGGACATAGGTCTCGTCGCCGGTCGAGCCGCCCACCTCGAAATGGCCGGCATAGACCTCGAACTGGTGGATCGGTCGCCGCGACAGGAGCATCTTGCGGCCGTGCGTGCCGACCGGAACGACCGGCCGTTCCTCACCCCGCAGCACCTTGTGCAAGGGGCGGACATTGTCCTCGAACAGGTCGTTGATGCCAAGGTCGAGAGCGCCAGCGATCTTGAGCAGCGTGCCGGTGTTGGCGCCGCATAGATTGCGCTCGAGTTGGCTGATGAAGCTCGCCGTCGTGCCGGTCATGTCGGCGAGCTGGCGCAACGAGACGCGCCGCGCCGTGCGCAACGCCTTGATGCGAGGGCCGACGCCGCCGGCCGCCGGCGCGGCCGCTCCACCATTCAACTGTTTTGCCGTGGAGCTCGATGCGCGTGGCATTGCTGTCTCCGCTCCACTTAACACCCTATTAAGTGAGGCGGCAGATGGCAAGCAGGGTCGGCGGAATTGAGTGGCGATGTGAGGGCTGGCCGCTTCGGGCCCGCGCCAGCTTCCCTCGCTCGCCACGGTCCGGAACGAAAAAAGGTCAAAAAACGAAAAAACCGACGTCAGCTTGCTTCTGACGCCGGTCATTTAGGTTTTGGGATCGTCGCACCTGGTTTTTCCGAGGAAAAGACCGAGGTTGGTTCGATCCGACGCAGACCCGTGGGCGGGGGGCTTGGGGTTTACGAGCCGGTGCCGGACCGAACCGTCTCAGGCAACGCCGGTAAATTCGTCGGACATTGGGGCATGAGCGCGGATAAAAAAGGCAGAAATGTGGCGAAGCATCACCAATTCAAACAGGCGTTTCACAAACGTGACTGGACGCGACGGAAACGGCGCACCGCCGCCGTCGCTTCGCCGGCTCTTGCAATTGCGCTGCGAAGGGGCCAACTTTGGTTGGCAAAGATTCATTTTGAAGGATCGAGGCATGACAGATGACGGCGGCGGGATGGGGGATGGAGACGCATCCGCAATATTGATCCCGCTACACGAGGCGCGACGTGAACGCCTCGACCAGCCGGTCCGCTTCGACCGGCGTGAACTGGACCTGATCCTGAGGCTCTACGGACGCATGGTCGCCGCCAATGAATGGCGCGACTACGCCATCGATCATCTCACCGACCGCGCGGTCTTTTCCGTCTTTCGCCGCGCCAGCGAAGTGCCGCTGTTCCAGATCGTCAAGGATCCGAAACTGGCGCGCAAACAAGGCGCCTTCGCCGTCATCGCGGCGGGCGGGCGCATCCTCAAACGCGGCCAGGAGCTCGGCCGCGTGCTTGGCGTCTTCGATCCGAAGCTGAAGGTGGTCGAGGCGTGAAGGGGAACTGAGGAATTGAAGAAATGAGGAATTGGAGAAAAGAGCGCTAAGCGCCTGACATTTCTCAAGTTCTTCAATTCTTCAATTTCCCATTCTTCTCATTTCCCTCCGAGCCTGAACTTCCGCTCCGGCAGCGAACCCGGATCGGGCGCGACCGATGCCCCGCCGTTCAGCGATAGCTGCATGAACACCGTGTCCAGCCAGCGCCCGTGCTTGTAGCCGGAGCCTTCGAGGCGGCCGGAATGGCGAAAGCCGAGCTTCTCGTGCAATCTGACCGAGGCGCTGTCGGCGCGGCCGTCGCCGATCACCGCGACGATCTGGCGAAAGCCCGCCGCCTCGGCCGCGGCCACCAGGCTTTGCATCAGCTTGAGGCCGATGCCCTGGCCCTTGGCGTCAGGCGCGACATAGACCGAATCCTCGACGATGAAGCGATAGGCCGGGCGCGGCCGGAAGGGGCCGGCATAGGCATAGCCCAGCACGGCGCCGTCCTTCTCCGCCACCAGATAGGGAAAGCCGTCTGCCGCGAGGGTGGCGAATCGCGTCCCCATCTCGGCACGGCTGGGCGGCTCCAGTTCATAGCTCGCCGTGCCGTTGGCGACCGCGTCGCCATAGATTTCGGTGATGGCGTCGAGGTCGGCCGGGGTCGCCCGCCTGATCACGATGTTGCTCATTCTTTATGCAAACCTCTTTTGTGCCTTCAACAACAGCAGAGGCCCGCGCAAAAGAAAAGGGCGGCCATTGGGCCGCCCTTGCGAAAGTTGATGGTCCAATACCGCTTAGCGACGGTCGCCCATGAACTGGAGCAGGAACATGAACAGGTTGATGAAGTCGAGGTAAAGCGACAGCGCGCCCATGATGGCCTTGCGGCCGGCGACATCGGACGCGTCGCCCTCGAAATACATCTCCTTGATCTTCTGCGTGTCGTAGGCGGTCAGGCCGGCGAACACCAGCACGCCGATCGCCGATACGGCGAAGGTCAGCGCCGACGACTGCAGGAAGATGTTGATCACCGAGGCGATGATGATGCCGAACACGCCCATGATCAGGAACGAGCCCATCGCCGACAGGTCGCGCTTGGTGGTGTAGCCGAACAGCGACAGCGCGCCGAAAGCGGCGGCCGTGGCGAAGAAGGTCTGCGAGATGCTTGCCGAGGTGTAGACCAGGAAGATCGACGACAGCGACAGGCCGACCAGGCCGGCATAGACCCAGAAGGTCGTCTGCGCGGCGGCGACGCTCATCGACTGGATCCTGAACGACAGGAAGAACACGGCGGCCAGCGGGGCCAGCATGACAACCCAGCGCAGCGGCGAACCGAAGATCGCGTAGCCGAACGAGGTCAGCATCTCGCCGCTCGGCAGCGTCGCGACGGCAGAGGCCGGGTCGGTGGTGGTGGCCAGCATGATCGTGCCGATAGCGGCAAGGCCGGTGATGAGCAGGCCGAGCCCCATCAGATTGTAGACCTTGATCATATACGCGCGCAGACCCTGGTCGATGTCGGCGCGGACGCCGGGCACCGCCGACGTCTGATAATTGCGAATGGGATCAGCCATTGGAAATCCTCTGTTGCTTCTGCCCCGTCCGGTGTCGGGCCTCTTGCGGGCCCAGGCGCCGCTGGCGGGGCTCCAGCATGCCTGCGCGGAATATGATGGTTCTTGGCGTCAAGAACAAGTCCGTAACCTGCTGTAACGGTTCGTGACAGGCTAAAATGCCGCTTCGCCGGCCGTTTCGGACGGTATTCTTACCAAGATTTAACCCGGGCAGGCGGTGCCGGACCGGCAAATCAGAGGTTGCGCAGCACGGGCGCCGCCTTGTGGCCAAGTACCCGCCAGGTGCCGGCAAGGCCGATGCCGACCGTGATCACCAGCGAAAAGGCGATCGTGGCCACCGCGACCTCCGGCATGAAATGCGACGGCAGGGCCATGATGCGCGCGACGATGTACCAGGCGGCCGCACCGCCGGCGGCGAGCGCGAAGATCGCGGTGGCGAGCCCGATCAGCATGTATTCCAGCGAGAAGGCTGATATCAGCGTCGTGCGCGTCGCGCCGAGCGTCTTCAGCACCACCGCGTCGTGGATGCGCGCCCGGTTGCCGGCGGCAAGCGCGCCGGCAAGCACCAGAACCGAGGCGATCAGCGCCACGCCGGCCGCCGCCCGGATCGCCGTGCCGAGCTGGCCGACCAGCCGGTTGACGATGTCGAGCGCGTCCTTGACCCGCACCGTCGTCACGGCCGGGAAAGCGCGGGTGACGGCGTTGAGGACGCGCGCGTCATCGGCCGTCGAGGCGCTCTTTTCGGTGAGCGTCGCTATCCAGCCATGCGGGGCGCCCGCGAATGTGTTGGGCGAAAACACCATGACGAAATTGATGCCCATCGTCTCCCATTCGACCTGGCGGAAATTGGCGATCCGGGCCGTGACGTTGCGGCCGAGCACATTGACGGTGACGGTGTCGCCGAGCTTCAGCCCGATTTCCTTGCCTTCCTTGTCGGAAAACGAAACCAGCGGCTCGCCGGCATAATTGTCCGGCCACCATCTGCCTTCGGTCAGCGTCGTGTTTTCCGGCTGCCTGGCGTCATAGGTCAGGCCGCGATCGCCCTTCAGCACCCAGGCACCCTCGGCCGGTACCTTGACCTTGTCGACATCGACGCCATTGAGCGCCATCACCCGGCCACGCAGCATCGGCACCTTGGCCAGCGCTCCCTGCGGCGCCTCCTTTGCGATCAGCGCGGAGAAGGCATCGACCTCGCTGCCCTGGATGTCGACGAAGAAGAAGTTGGGCGCCCGCGCCGGCAGGTTGCCGGAGATCTGGCGCCTGAGATTCCCGTCGATCAGCGCCAGCGTCACAAGGAGAGTCAGCCCAAGCCCCAGCGACAGCACCACGGACGGTGTCAGCGCACCGGGCCGGTGGATGTTGCCGATGGCGAGCCTGAGCGCGACAAAGCGCACGCGCGGACTTTTCCTGGCTGCCCATTGCACCAGCGCGCCGACGAGACGCAGCACCAGGAAAGCAAAAACCGTGGCGCCGACGAAGATCGAGGCGATGCGCTGGTCGCCCGAAAACAGGATCGCCAGCGCCGCCAAGAAAAGCGCGATGCCGAGCGCGCAAACGACATAGACGGGGCGCGGCAGGCCACGGCCTTCCAGCCCCATCTCCCGGAACAGCGCGGTCGCCGGAACGTCACGGGCGCGGCCGAGCGGCAGCAGCGCGAAAGCGAGCGTCACCAGCAGGCCGAACAGGGCCGCCATGGCGAGCGCGCCGGGATAGAAGCCCCCTTGCGCCGGCACGGGAATGACGGACTGCAGGGCCGCACTTGCGGCAAAGGGCATCAGCGCGCCCAGCAGCAGGCCGGCGCCGATGCCGATGAGAGCGATGATCAGTATCTGCACGAGGTAGACGGCAAAGACGAAGCCGCCGGACGCCCCCAGGCTCTTGAAGGTGGCGATGACGCCGCGCTTGCCGTCGAGATAGGCACGCACCGCATTGGCGACGCCGACGCCGCCGACCACCAGCGCGGTGAGCCCGACCAGCGTCAGGAACTGCGAGAAGCGCTCGATGTTGGAAGACAGCGCCGGGGCGGCGTTGCCGCGTGTGCGGATCGACCAGCCAGCCTCCGGAAAATCCTTGGCCGCCTGGTCCTGGATGGCCTTGAGCCGCGCCTCGTCGGCATCGGCGGGCAGCCGGACCTTGTAGGCATTCTCGACCAGGCTGCCCGGCTGGATCAGCCCTGTGGCGGTCAGGCCCTCGGTCGAGATCATCAGCCTTGGCGCGAAGCCGAAGCCGTCGGAGACCGCGTCGGGCTCGGTCAACAGCCTGGCGCGCAGTTCGAAGATGGCGGTGCCGAGCTTCAGCCGGTCGCCGATCTTGAGATGCAGCCGTTCGAACAGAAGGTCGGGTGCCGCGGCGCCGAAAACGCCGAACTGCCCGCCGAACAGTTCCTGCTTCGTCAGCGCCGGGTCGGTTTCCAGCGCCCCATAGAGCGGATAGGCATCGTCGACCGCCTTGGCCTCGACCAGCGCCTGGTCGGATCCGTCGGCCAGCCGCGCCATCGAGCGCATGCCGGCGGTGCGCGAAACGACGCCCAACCCGTCGAGAAAGCCAAGTTCGGCCTGGCTGGCGTCGCGCTGGTTGATCTGGAAGCGAAGGTCGCCGCCGAGCAGCGTCTGGCCCTGATCGGCGACACCGGCGGTGATGGAGCGGGCCACCGAATTGACGCCGCCGATGGCCGCGACGCCGAGCGCTATGCAGGCGAGGAAGATGAGAAAGCCGGACAGGCCGCCGCGCATCTCGCGCAGTGAGAAACGGATGGCGAGCTTCAATGTCCGCGCCAGCGGCATCATGCAATGACCTTGATCGGCGCCGGCGCCTCGATGCGGCCGGAGCGCATCGACACCTGGCGCGAACAGCGCGCCGCGAGCGCCGGATCATGGGTGACCAGCACCAGCGTCATGCCGCGCTCGGCCGCCTTGGCGAACAGCAGGTCGGCGACCTGCCGCCCCGTCACCTGGTCGAGATTGCCGGTCGGCTCGTCGGCGATCAGGATGCGCGGCGACGGCGCCAGCGCACGCGCGATCGCCACGCGCTGCTGCTCGCCACCGGAGAGCTCGCCGGGATAGTGGGTGACGCGGTCACTGAGGCCCACGGCCGCCAGTTCCCGCTCCGCCACCGAAAACGGATCCGCGTGGCCGGCCAGCTCAAGCGGCACCGCGACATTTTCGAGCGCCGTCATGTTGGGAATGAGGTGGAAGGACTGGAACACGATGCCGATGTTTCGGCCACGAAACGAAGCGATCTGATCCTCGGTTTTGCCGTTGAGCACCTCGCCGGCGATCCGTACCGTACCCGAATCGACTCGCTCCAGCCCTGCCAGCACCATCAGCAATGTCGACTTGCCGGACCCCGACGGACCGACGATACCCGTCGCCTCGCCGCGCGCCACCTCGAGGCTCACGCCCTTCAGCACATGGACGGACGAAGCCCCTTCGCCGAGTGTCAGGTATACGTCTTTCAGCGCGATGACGGCTTCTGTCAAAATGAAAGCGTCCTATATGGGGAGGGAGGCTCTGCCTGTCGCAGGGCATCGCCGGAAGAATTCTTTGTCATATGGGGCTTGCCGCATGTCTTTCAAACGCCGCTTTGCCGCAGGCCTGATCGTTTTCCTCGCCATTTGCGGCGCCATTTCGTCGGCGCGCGCCGAGCCTTTCAAGATCGTCGGCTTCGGTGACAGCCTGATGGCGGGGTTCGGTCTTGGCCCGGGCCAGGGCTTTACCGACAAACTGCAGGCCGCCCTTCGCGCCAGGGGCCATGACGTCACCGTCGCCAATGCCGGCGTCTCCGGCGACACCTCCAGCGGCGGCCTGGCGCGGCTCGACTGGTCGGTGCCCGACGGCACGCGACTGGTGATCCTCGAACTCGGTGCCAACGACATGCTGCGCGGCGTTTCGCCCGACATCACCCGGAAGAACCTTGACGCCATGCTGGGCAAGCTCAAGGAGCGCAAGATCGCCGTGCTGCTGGCCGGCATGCGCGCCGCGCCCAATCTCGGCGCCGACTACAAGAACGCCTTCGACGCCATCTTTCCGGACCTGGCCGGCAAATACGATTTGCCGCTCTATCCGTTCTTCCTCGACGGCGTCGCCGGCCAGCCCACCCTGCAACTCGAGGATGGGCTGCATCCGAACGCTGGGGGTGTCGACCTGATGGTCGAGCGCATCCTGCCGACGGTCGAGAAGGCCATCGCCGCGGCCCCGGGAGGCGCATGAGGTCCGACAGAACCGCTTCCGTTAGGGAAACTTTTAGCAAAGCCTGTGACCAATAAACCTCTTGCTCCATTTGACTATCGATGATTCGCTACAGGTGACAGTTCGATTCGAGGAAGGGAGGCTCTTCATGCCGCGTCTTTTCACCGCCCTCGAAATTCCGCGTGATGCTGCCCTTTCGCTGTCCCTGCTCCGGGGCGGCCTGCCCGGGGCCCGCTGGATCGATGTCGAAAACTACCATTTGACGCTGCGCTTCATCGGCGATGTCCAGGGCCATGTCGCCGACGAGATCGCCAATGCGCTCGACCGGGTGCACCGCCCCTCCTTCTCGCTGACGCTGTCGGGTGTCGGCGCTTTCGGCCAGAAGAAGCCGCATGCGGTGTGGGCGGGCGCTTCGCCCTCGCCCGATCTGGCGGCCCTCCAGGGCGAGATCGAGCGCATCTGCCAACGGCTCGGCATTCCCGCCGATCCGCGCAAGTTCATGCCGCATGTGACGCTGGCGCGCCTGCGCAATTCGAGCCCTCTCGACGTCGCCCAATATCTGTCGGCGCGCGGCAATTTCTCGACGCTGCCCTTCCGCATCGGCCGCTTCGTGCTGATGTCGTCGCGCGATTCGGTCGGCGGCGGCCCCTATATCGTCGAGGAAGCCTGGCCGCTGTCCGGCGTCGATACGCGCGCCGCCAGCCGTGTCGCCAGCGCCTCCGACGCCTCGCGGATCATGCGGTAGACCGAGGCAAACGCCTCCTGGTCCTCATAATAGGGATCCGGCACATCGCGCGGCTCTCCCTGCGCGAATTCCAGGAACAGGTGGATGCGGTCGCGCACCGCCGGCGGCGCCAGCCCCTTCAGGTCGGCGACGTTGGACCGGTCCATGCCGAGGATCAGGTCGAAGCGGTGAAAATCCGCCGGTGTGATCCTGCGCGCCCGCTGCCCTGAAATGTCGATGCCGTGGCCCGTCGCGACCGCGATCGAGCGCGGATCGGGGGCGGAGCCGACCTCCCAGCCGCTGGTGGCGGCAGAATCGAGCACGATATCCCCGTCGTACCCGCGCTCCGCCAGCACGGCGCGAAGGACGCCTTCAGCCAGCGGCGATCGGCAGATATTGCCGAGGCAGACGAAAAGAATGGAATTTATGGGCTTCGCGATCATGGATCCGGCGCTATGGTGGCGACTTCGGCGCAATAGCACGGGAAGCGGACATGACGAGAGAGAAACTGGGCAGGGAAGCCGCCGAAGCAGCGCTGGCAGGACTTGACGGCTGGGCGCTGGCACAGGACGGCGCCTCGATCGGCCGCACCTTTACCTTCAACAATTTCTCCGAGGCCTTCGCCTTCATGACCCGCGTCGCGCTCGCCGCCGAGAAGATGGACCATCATCCCGACTGGTCGAATGTCTACAAGACCGTCGACGTGACCTTGAACACGCATGATGCCGGCGGCGTGACAGCGCTCGATATCGAACTGGCCAAGAAGATGAACCGCTATTTCGGCGGCTGAACACCGGCTGTCCATGCTCTGGGCCGGGCGCGGACCCGCCAAATCGGCGCCCGCATCTTGCAGCCGGGTTCGGCTTTCACCACATTTTGATCCGCGAGCATGCGCCACGCGCATGGGACCCGCAAGGAGAGATTGATGGCGCAAGAATCCCGTTTTGACTTCTTCGGCTTTGGCGACAGGCTGGGCGGCGAGGGCGAAGTGCGCGAAAAGTTCTGGCGCACGGCCAAGAAGGCCGCGCGGCAGATCCCGTTCATGGAAGACGTCGTCGCCGCCTACTACTGCGCCATGGACAAGAACACGCCGCTGCGCGCCAAGGGCATATTGGTGGCCGCGCTCGGCTATTTCGTCCTGCCGGTCGACCTCATCCCCGACTTCATCTTCGGTCTCGGCTTCACCGATGATATCGCCGTGCTGACCGCCGCGATCACCGCCGTCAGCGCCCATATCACGCCCGCGCACCGGCAGGCCGCCAAGGACGCCATCGCCGACAAGGGCTGAAGTCCCAACGCGTTGGCCCGGCTTCTGGAGCGGGCGTTCAGCGGCGCGTCAAAAGTCAAACTCTTGCCGTTTTCGTGGCCTCCAAGTCGCCAAAGGGACGCCGTGCCAGCCGCTGACAAGGCGGCGGCGCGGAAATGGCGGCGGTTTCCTGGGGTGAGGGTCCTTTTCTCTTGGGAACTTCACCGTTTGGTAACCCAGATTAAATCAAAATGAAGCGACGGCAGGACGCAATGCGGCCCGCCTCCGCACCATTTGGAATACGGGAAAAACGATGCGCGGATTGATTGCACTAGTTTCGAGCCTGGTCCTGGCCGCCTCGGCAGCGCCGGCGCTGGCGCAGCAGGCGACCAAGATCGGCCAGCACAATGCCTGGGGCACCTACAGTTACCAGGCGTCGGGCGGCAAGGTCTGCTACGTGCTGACCGTGCCGACCGACAAGCAGCCGCCGACGCTCGACCATGGCGACATGTTCTTCTTCGTCAGCCAGCGCCCTGGCCAGCAGGTATCCTATGAGCCGCAGTTCATTGCCGGCTACAATTTCCAGGAAGGCTCCAAGGCCACCGTCACCATCGACAAGAAGTCCTTCTCGATGTTCACCCGAGGCAAGTCGGCCTGGGTCGAGAACGCCGCCGAGGAGCCGGTGCTGATCGCGGCGATGAAGACAGGCACCGACATGAAGGTGTCGGCGAAATCGGGCCGCGGCAATCCCACGAACTATGTCTTCTCGCTGAAAGGCATTTCGGCGGCGCTGTCCTCGATCGCCAAGTGCAAATAGGCTATCTTCGTTTTTGAACCAGAGGCCGGGCCGCAACGCCCGGCCTTTTGCTTTTCAGCCCAGGCCTGATTCCGGAGCGGCCTCCGCCCGCCGCCGCCGGATCGCATCGGCGACGAAGACCCGCGACAGCGCGTGATAGAGCGGCTCGTGCGAGATCAGGCGCGCCGTGCCGTAGCCCAGCATCGAGGCCAGCATCAGGCCGATGACATTGTCGTGATTGCCGGTCATTTCGAGGATGATGACGAAGGCCGTCATCGGCGCCTGCACGACCCCGGCGAAATAGCCGGCCATGCCGAGCAGCGCCGCGATGCCGGCGCTGCCGCCGAACACCAGGCCGAGCGAACTGCCGATGCCGGCGCCGACCGCCAGCGAGGGCGCGAAGATGCCACCGGGTATCCCTGAAATCATCGACAGCAGGCCGGCCGCTAATTTCTCGGCAAAGAAGAACCAGGGCAGCGGCGTGCCTTCGACGGCGCTGCGCGCCTGTACGTAGCCGGTGCCGAAGGTCAGCCCGCCCGACGCGATGCCGATCACCGCCACGGCCAGCCCGCAGACGGCCGCCACCAGCAGGGCGCGCCACAGCGGCTGCAGCGCGTTCCAGCGCCGGATGCGCCGCGTCGCCTTCAGCGCCAGCAATGAGAACAAGGCGCCAAAGCCGCCGCCGATGACGCCACAGGCGATCACCAGCGGCCAGTCGGCGGCAAACGAGATCGTGTCCTTGGACACGCCGAAATAGGTGTAGTTGCCGAGCACGCCAAGCGAGGCGAGGCCGGCCAGGATGACCGCCGTCAGCACCAGCCCGTTGGTGCGTGCCTCATAGGTGCGGCCCATCTCCTCGATGGCGAAGACGATGCCGGCAAGCGGCGTGTTGAACGCGGCTGCGATGCCGGCGGCCGATCCGGCCAGGATCAGGCCGCGCGCCTGCGCCATGCCGCCCCAGCGTGCCGCCTGCAGCATCAGCGACGCGCCGACCTGCACGGTCGGCCCTTCGCGGCCGATGGAAGCGCCGCAGAACAGGCCGACAAGCGTCAGGGCTATCTTGCCCGCCACCAGCCGCAGCGACAGGATATGGCTGCGGTCGTCATCGTCGCGCAGATGCCGGGCGGCGATCGCCTGCGGAATGCCGCTGCCTTGCGAGCCAGGAAAGAAGGCGTGCGCCAGCCACGCGCACAGGACAAAGCCGAGCGGCGTGATCGCCAGCGGCAGATAGAACCGCCAGCCGCCATCATTGCCGATCACCACATGGAACAGCGCCTGTGCCTTGTCGGCCAGCACGGCAAACAACACGCTGATCAGGCCGATCGAGATCGCACCCGCCCAGAACACCAGGCGCGGCTGCCAGACACGGCGCGACGCCCACATGGCGCGCGAACGCCGCAGCATGGGATGTCTTCGCGATTGCCCGGCCATATCTGTCCTCTTGGGGAAAACCCCAGCCGTAACACAGGCATGACGCCAATCAAGCAAGAGTCTGATGATCGGACCGGGACCAAAAGGCCGCGCTGTTGGGCGCCCGCTCGCGAGCATGGTCCAGAAAGCGCATAAGCCTCGTTCAATCGAAGTGAAAACTGCCCGTCCCGCCGGCCTCCAGGCCGGCGGGCAAGCGCTCGCGTGATCCTCACATGGCCATTTTTTCACATTCGGCCTGGGCCTTCTTGGTCGATGTATCGATCATGTAGGCCTTACCCTTGGCGTCGGTCATCATCATCATGCAGTGCTTGATGGGCTTGGCCATTTTCATCATGTCGGCGCTCATCTTCGCGTCCGGCATCATGGTGCCCATGTGCCCGTCCGGCATGATCGCCGTCACCTGGCCACCTTTCATCATGGTCATGGTGCCCATCGTATCCTCGGCAAACGCCTGCGAGGCGCAAAGAACGGCGACGCCGGCAATGACGGTGAGTTTGATCGATTTCATTCTGCATACTCCCATTGTGCGGGGGCACAGTTGCCCCATTTCAGGGTTCGCCGATGGCTCGCCAGCCGTTACTCCGACACGAATATGTGATCGATCGCGCGCCGGAAAACAGCACCAGGCGGGCGCGGCTTGTCCAACGCGACCCGGCGGCGGGACGGGCTGCCCGATCGCCCGCGGCATGACTCTGCCGCCAAGCTGTGCTATGCGCCGCGCTTGACATCGCGCCGATGGATGAAATCGGCCGTAAACCGCTTATATCAGTGGAACCATGACCCTTTCACTCGACCTTACCGCCGAAGGCGCCCGCGACGCCTTGCGCGCTCGCCCCGCGCAGACAGAAAAACCTTCGCTGATTGGCCTGACACGGGCCGAACTCGGCGAGGCTCTCGTCGCTTCAGGCATCGTGCCGGAGCGTCAGGCAAAAATGCGCGCCCAACAGCTCTGGCACTGGATGTATGTGCGGGGCGTTTCCGACTTCGCCGGCATGTTCAACATCTCCAAGGACCTGCGCGCCGAGCTCGACAGGCACTTCACCGTCGCGCGGCCCGAAATCGTCGAGGAGCAGATTTCCGCCGACGGCACGCGAAAGTGGCTGTTCCGCTTCCCGCCGCGCGGCGCCGGCCGGCCGGTCGAGATCGAAACCGTCTATATTCCCGAGGAAGGCCGAGGCACGCTCTGCATCTCCTCGCAGGTCGGCTGTACCTTGACCTGCTCGTTCTGCCACACCGGCACGCAGAAGCTGGTGCGCAACCTGACCACGGAAGAAATCCTGGCGCAGTTGCTCACGGCGCGCGACCGGCTCGGCGACTTCCCCGACCGCGACACGCCCGACGGCGCCATCGTGCCCGCCGAAGGCCGCAAAGTCTCCAACATCGTCATGATGGGCATGGGCGAACCGCTCTACAATTTCGAGGCGGTGAAGAAGGCGCTGCTGATCGCCTCCGACGGCGACGGCCTTTCGCTGTCGAAGCGCCGCATCACGCTGTCGACCTCCGGCGTCGTGCCGGAAATTTTCCGCACCGGCGAGGAGATCGGCGTCATGCTGGCGATCTCGCTGCATGCCACCAATGACGATCTGCGCGACTTGCTGGTGCCGATCAACAAGAAGTATCCGCTGAAGGAGCTGATCGCCGCCTGCCGCGCCTATCCCGGCCTCTCCAACGCCAAGCGCATCACCTTCGAATATGTGATGCTGAAGGACGTCAACGATTCCATCGAGGACGCCAAGGGCCTGATCAAGCTGCTCAAGGGCATTCCGGCCAAGATCAACCTGATCCCCTTCAACCCGTGGCCGGGCACCAACTACCAGTGCTCGGACTGGGAAACGATCGAGAAGTTCGCCGACTACATAAACAATGCCGGCTATGCCTCGCCGATCCGCACGCCGCGCGGCCGCGACATCCTGGCCGCCTGCGGTCAGCTGAAGTCGGAATCGGAGCGCATGCGCAAGGTCGACCGGCTGGCGCTGGAAGCCATGATGATCGCGGGGCACGGCGAGGTGTGAACCATCTCGTCGCCGGCCTCACGCGCTTCGCCAGAATAGCAGTCGGCTACATCGCCGCCGTGCTGACCTCTATCCTGGTGCCTGTGCTGCTGATCGTTCTTCTGGCCGGGATCGAGGACGGCAACTGGTCGATCATTTTCACATTCGACTGGCTGGCCTCCTTCCCGCTCGCCGTGCTGACCGTGGCGATCTGCGCGCTACTGATCGTCGGTCCCGCGATCTTCCTCGCCGAACGGCTGGCGCTGCGAGGATGGTTCTACTTCGCCGTTACGGGTGCGGTCACGTCGATCGCCTTCGGTGTTTTTGTCCCCGGCTCGGCCGGAGGCTTCGTTTTCAACCCGGGCTTCCTCGGTTTTCTGGCCGCGGCCGGCATCGCCGCCGGCTGGGTCTACTGGCTTCTGGCTGGGCACAAGTCCGGGCACCTCACGGGCCGCGATCCCCGATGAACCGTCTCGTCGCCTATATCGTGCGCTTCGCCGTCATCCTGTTCGGCTACGCCGTCGCCTCGCTGGCGGCGAGCGCCTTCCTCAACATTCTGTTCCTGGCCTCGCTCGGTTACGCGCCGGCGCAAGCCCATCCGGCGGCGACGGCATCGCTCTATTTTTCCATTCCTTTCGTCGCCCTGTTCGTCGCTTATTTCGGCTTCATGCCGGCGGCGATCGTCATCCTGATTGCCGAAATCCTCGGCCGGCGCGACTGGCTATTCTACGCGCTGGCGGGCGCGCTGGTGGCGGGCGTTTTCCTCGGCCTCGTCGACAATGTCCGCGATTCCGCTTTCGCGGTCACAGAGACCAGTGCCATCATGGCCGTCATTGGCGGCGGCATGGTCGGCGGCATCTTCTACTGGCTCAGCGCCGGGCGCTGGGCGGGAAGCTGGTGGGTTGAGAGAGCCCCTACTTCGCCTGGGCCGTCAGGATCTTGAGCGCGAAGGCCGAGAACACGCCGGCGAAGAGATAGTCGACCACCCGCGTCACGCGCGGGCTGGCCTTCATCGCCGCCGAGAATTTTTCCGCCGCCAGCACCATCGGCACCGTCACCGGGATCGACAGCACGATGAACATGGCCCCGAGGAAGAACAGCTTCCCAGGCGCGTTCGGATCGTGCGCGGAGACGAATTGCGGCAGGAAGGTCATGAAGAACAGGATGATCTTCGGGTTGAGCAGGTTGACGCCGAGCCCCGCCGCCCAGCTGCGCAGCAGCGAAATCCGCGGGCCTGTCTTCTTCTCCGGCGAGAAGGCCGATCCCTTGGCGATCGCCTGCCACGCCAGGAAGACGAGATAGCCGGCGCCAAAGATTTTCAGCACGAAGAAAGCCATCGGCGAGGCGACGATCAGCGCCGAGACGCCGACCACCACCAGCGTGGTGTGGATCAGCGTGCCGCACAACGCGCCGGCCATCGAGGCAAATCCGGTGGCCCGCCCCTGGCTCAGCGTGCGCGAGACGAACAGCGTCATGTCAGGGCCTGGCGTGATCGCCAGGATCACCGTGGCGATCGCGAACTGGATCAGCGTGGTGGTGTCGGGAATGAAGGACATGCAAGGCCCCTGGGCAATCCCGAGGAAAGTGTGAAACGGCTTTCCGTGCGGATTGCGTCAAAACAGAAAGATCGAGCGGTCCACCCCGTGAAACGGTAGGCCGCTCGGAATGCGAACGCCTATACAGGACGTGCGGCGATGGCGCCAGACACTGCGGGGCGAGCTGCGTCGCGCCAGGCAGATACTTCTTCAACGCCGGCCTTGCCACCCCTCGGGCCATGGATCGTGACCGAGCGGGAGGCTGCGGCCACGGCAAAATCGAGTGCCTCGGCGAAGACCTGTCCGCGCGACAGGCACCAGGTCAAGGTTCCGCCGAAAGTGTCGCCAGCGCCGGTCACGTCGACCACATTGACCGGATAACCCCGGGTGCGAAGGATCGCCTCGCCATTGCTTGCCTCGGCCCCGTCGCCTGCCAGGGTGCGAACCACCCATGACAGTCGTGCCGCGCGCATCCAGCCGCCAATAAGCGACAGATCGTCATGCCCAAAGGCGGCGCGAAAGCCCATCTGATTGAAGATGACGGCTTCGGCCCCGGCCAAATAGGGCAGATCCTGCGCGCTGCAGCCGCCGACATCGAGGTCGAAATCGTGCGGCGCCCATGCGCGCGCAGATCCGCCAGCAATCTTGCCTGGGCAAGCACCTCGCCGCCGATCCGGCAATGCAGTCGGCGCGCGCGGTAGAGCGTCGTATAGAGAAAGCCCGGCGCGCGCAGCGCGGCCAATGTCGCCGCCGGCAGCCACATCGGTTGCTGGCCCATTTCGACGGTCAGCACGATGTGTTCGCCGTCGACAAGGAAGATCAGGTTGCGCGATTCTGGAATGGCCGGATCGGTCAGCATGTGCGCCACGCCGACATCGTTGGCACGCAGATCGGCGACCAGCCGCCGCGACAGCGGGCTGTCGTTCAGCAGCGATATGAACTCGGTCGCCCCGCCCAGGGCCGCATGGACGACAGCGGCGTTCGCGATCGAACCACCGGCTTCGGCCGGCATTTCGGTGACCATGCCCTTGTCGGCCCGGCCCGGCCAGCGATCGGCGGTGTAATACTCGTCGAGCGCCACATCGCCGATGAAGAAGGCGGTCATGCATGCATTCCCTGGTTCGCGTCTGCACAGACCAGGAGTGCCCCGCCTTCGACGGGAACCCAGGGATTGGCGCCAAGTCCGCAGATCGCCATCCAGAAATAGGGTGTCGGGCGTGTCAGGCCCCGGCAGGCATCGTGCCAGATACCTCGATCCATCACCACCGCCTGGCCGGGCGAAATCACGAATGCCTCGATCTCGTCGCGGCGGGGCGCCGACATGGCGGAAGCCGGAGCCACGGCGAGCACAACCGGCGCATCCGCGCAAAAGATGGCCTCTTCCGTGCCGGGATGCCGTTCCATCTCCGTGCAATGCCAGGGGGCGGCTTCGCCGCTGGTCATGCCAAGATGGCCGCTGCCGCCGATCAGCGGCTTGTGGGTGAACCCGTCCTGCCAGCCATTGCCAAGCGTCCAGACGACCTTCCGGTCGCTGCCGCCCAACAGGTCATAAACGGTGCCGAAGCGCGCGAACGCCTCGGCGGTCGCGGGGCGCGCGACGACATGGTCCTGCCTGGTCATGCCGCAGCCCGCAGCGAACGCACGGCCCGCATGAAGCGTACGACATGGTTGGCCTCCATCGCACCGGTATCCCGGTGATCGCGCTTCAGCCAGCTTCCCACGATTGCGCCATCGGCAACCGCCAATTGTTCGGCGGCATTGGCTTCCGTCATCCCGGCACCGATCAGGAGAGGCACCGTTCCGCCCGTCGCGGCACGGAATCTTGCCACCTTGCCGAGCTCCGTCGGCTCGCCAGTCGCGTTTGAGGTCACGACCAGCGCGTCACTGCGAGCGGCGCCGATCTGGACATCCTCGGCCTCCGGCCGGCCGGAAAGGACAGGCTTGTACTTGAAACGCACCCCGCCAAGCAGCAGCACGGGAACGGCGGCCCTATGCGCGGCCAGTTTCGCGGCGAAGGGCGCATCGGCTTCGGGCGGCAGATGGCCCGCGACGGAATCGATCTGGATGAAATCCACGGGATAGCGGCCAGCCAATGCAAAGGCCGATGCATCGTCGCGCAGCACGTTGACGCCGATCCTGGCACCCAGGCCCAGTCCGCAGATGCGGTCAAGCGCGCGCTCGACATCGTCGGCGTCGCCGAAGTAGTTTTCGACCACCAGCCCATCCACACCCCGACATTGCTAACTGTCAAGCGGCTATCGCGACCCCAGGGGCAGTTGATGCATGTCGCGTGGAAGTGGCCGCCTGCGCTTGCTCGCTTTGCGGTTCCTGCTAAAAGGCGCTCCGACAATCCGTGACGCCCTTGCCTCAAGCGTCCGCTTTTCGACGGAGCAGAAATGTCCAAGACCAAAGACGTCAAGAAGGTCGTGCTCGCCTATTCCGGCGGCCTTGACACATCCATCATCCTGAAATGGCTGCAGACCGAACTCGGCGCCGAAGTCGTCACCTTCACCGCCGATCTCGGCCAGGGCGGCGAATTGGAGCCGGCGCGCAAGAAGGCCGAGATGATGGGCATCAAGGACATCCGCATCGTCGACGTGCGCGAGGAATTCGTCGCCGACTTCGTCTTCCCGATGTTCCGCGCCAACACCGTGTATGAAGGCACCTATCTCTTGGGAACCTCGATCGCGCGGCCGCTGATCTCGAAACACCTGGTCGATATCGCCAGGGAGACCGGCGCCGATGCGATCGCGCACGGCGCCACCGGCAAGGGCAACGACCAGGTCCGCTTCGAGCTTTCGGCCTATGCGCTCAACCCCGACATCAAGGTGATCGCGCCATGGCGCGACTGGTCGTTCAAGTCGCGCACCGACCTGATCAACTTCGCCGAACAACATCAGATTCCCGTGGCCAAGGACAAGCGCGGCGACGCCCCGTTCTCGGTCGACGCCAATCTTCTGCACTCCTCTTCGGAGGGCAAGGTTCTGGAAGACCCATGGAGCGAGCCGCCGGAATTCGTCCACCAGCGCACCGTGTCGCCGATGGACGCGCCTGATACCGTCACCGAGATCGAGATCGAGTTCCTCAAGGGCGATCCGGTCGCGCTCAACGGCAAGAAGCTGTCGCCGGCCACCATGCTGGCCGCCCTCAACGATCTCGGCCGCGACAATGGCATCGGCCGGCTCGACCTGGTCGAGAACCGTTTCGTCGGCATGAAATCGCGGGGCGTGTATGAAACGCCCGGCGGCGCCATCCTGATCGTGGCCCATCGCGCCATCGAATCGATCACGCTCGACCGCGGCGCTGCGCACCTCAAGGACGAGTTCATGCCACGCTACGCCGAGCTCATCTACAACGGCTTCTGGTTCTCGCCCGAGCGCCAGATGCTGCAGGCAATGATCGACAAGAGCCAGGAAGACGTCGAAGGCACGGTGCGGCTGAAGCTCTACAAGGGCAATGTCATGGTGACCGGCCGCAAGTCGAAGAAGACGCTCTATTCCGATGCGCTGGTCACCTTCGAGGACGACCGCGGCGCCTACGACCAGAAGGACGCCGCCGGCTTCATCCGCCTCAACGCGCTGCGGCTGCGCACGCTCGCCGCGCGCAACCGCAAGGGCTGATATCCAGACAGCCAGAGACTACCAATCATGCCTAACAAACCCGGCGGAAACGTCGGGTTTTATTTTGTTTCACTAATATAACCAGCATAATGCCGGCCGCAGTCGGTTCCTGTTTGACCTTCTAGCAGCTTCATTTAAGTTCATTTGTGGGTTCAGGGGTTATCACATTGAAAAATAGCATTTCTCTTCTGCTTGGCGCGGCCGTCGTCTTGTCGGTGTGCCAGGCCTCACAGGCAGGCCCCAAGCGTGACCCGAAGGTGGATATGAGCGAATGTATCGCCTCCGCCCGCAAATCGGACCTTACGTTCAAGCATGACATGGCTTTGTTCATGGGCGTCTCGCAGGAGCGCATGCCCGCCCTGTTTTGCCAGCGCCTGGCCGACGGGATACGCAGCGGCCGCATCAGCTATTCCGACATAAACAGGCTGCAGCTCGACCAGTCGACCGAAATCTGGATGGTCCTCAAGGGCAAGGCGAAGGGGGCTGCGCCTACGCAATCCCAGGCGCCGCGGTCGCCCAATTTCCGCAACTGCAGCGGCATTGACGGCGCTTTTCAGGTTCCCGCTTCCCAGAAATGCCCGGCGAGCGGCTACGCGCAAAATTCCGGAGTCCCTACGGCCATCCAGGGCAAGCGAAAGGCGGTTACCCCCGCGCAAGGGAACCCCAGATTCCGCAACTGCAGCGGCATTGACGGCACTTTTCAGGTTCCCGCTTCCCAGAAATGCCCGGCGAGCGGCTACGCGCATTATTGAGAGTGATATGCCCCGGCGCTCGGCCATTCCTGGAATGGGTTTCCTGCCCGCATTGGCTGTCCTGGCAAGCTTGGCTGTTGCCAAAGCCAACGACCATGACTCCGCCTCTCTCGACCTTGCCGCGCTGATCGAGTGCCGGATCGACGTGCCCAGCTACAACGGCTTTGCTCTCTGGCTGGCCGGCGAGCCCGGCGCCGCGAAGGCGCTGAGCTGGAAAGAAGTTCCGTCAGGCAATCCGTTCCTGCGCCAATACAACTTGTCCGCCCCGGTCCACGTCTTCGGGCGCGAGACCGGAGCGATCGTCTTTACCGCGACAGGCCCGATGGCGGTGCTTGACGGCATCGCCGCGCCGGACCTCGCCCGCCAGCTCGACGTCCCGGCGACGGTCTCGATGCCTGGCAAATTCCTCGGCGAGAAGGTCGTGGCCGAAAACACCGAGGAAGCCGGCGGCGTGAGCCTTGTCACGCGCATCACGCTCAACGTCTCGACGGTCGAGTCCCATCCCGGCAAGACGCTGGCCGGCTGCTCCTATGCGCTCGACGTGAAATGAAAAACCCGGCGCGGAGGCCGGGCTCTTCGTTCAATGCCGTATGGTTCGATCAGTCGGCGTCGATGGCGTCGGCGATGCGGGCGATGGCCTGCTGATAGACGTTTGCCGAATTCCAGCCGGCAATCGCGCCCATATTGGCGCTCGCGCTCGCGCCGGCCCGCCAGCCATGACCCTTGAGGTAGTTGGCGGTGGAAGCCAGCGCGGTGGCCTTGTCGCGCAGGTTGCCGTTGCCGACCGCATACTTCAAGACATTGCCGGGCAGGAACTGCGTGTGGCCAACCTCGCCATGCATGGCGCCGACCGACGAGGAGGTCAACGCGCCGCGGTCAACCAGCTTCAGGGCCGCGATGGCATGCGGGTGGAAATAGTCCGGACGGCGGCAATCATAGGCAAGCGTCAAAATGGCGGAGACCGTGTTCTGGTTGCCCATCGAGGCACCGAAGCCGGTTTCCATGCCCCAGATGGCGAGCAACACGCCCGGCGACACGCCGTAATTGGCTTCGATCTGGTTGAACAGCGCCGCGTTCGACTTCTTCAGCGAACGGCCCTTGGAAATGATCGCCGACCCGCCACGGCGTTTCATGAAATCGTCCACCGAGCCGCTGAAAGCCTTGTGGATGGCGCGGTCCGCGGAGATCGTCCTCGTTGCGTAGGTGGCTCCGGCCAGAGCGGCCAGGCCCCTCGACCCGACACCCTCGGACTTGGCCTCGGCGGCGAAATCCTGCTTCCAGGCGTCGAAGCCGGCGCCGGTCTTGCCGCAGCTGGCCGCCGCCTGCGCGCCCGTTACCAGCCCAAGCACCGCCACCACCGCGGCCGCTAAAATCCTACCCTTGGCAAGAAATGCCATATTGTTCTCCTGATTGCCTGATTCACGTCCCGATTGCGAATTTGCCAGCGAAACGCGCATTTGTCACCGTCTGTGGCGCGATGCTGGCGAATGCCGGGGAATTTGCCTACGATCAAGTGATTATTATGGCGAGGCCAGGCATGAAAGACCTTGATGCCGGCCAGACCCATCAGCGGGGGTGCCCGGATCGGCGAAGCGAAATAGTCTCGATGGAGTGCGGAACGCCGGCCGGCGGTTCGCGTTTGGGCACGGGCCGCCATGCATCCTATGCCCTCCTGATGAATTGAGACCGAGATGAAACTTTTCGACTGCCCGCATTGCGGCCACCGTCTCTATTTCGAGAACGCCCAGTGCCTGAACTGCCGCAGTCTCGTGCTCTACGATCCCGAGGGCGCGCGCTTTGTCTTGTCCGGCGTCGATGGCGCCATCCAGTGCACCAACGCCGACGAATGCGCCTGCAACTGGATGGCCGAGCCGGGGCAGGTCTTCTGCCGCGCCTGCGGGCTGAACCAACTGATCCCCGACCTCTCCGTCGACGGCAACCGCCGCCGCTGGATCCGTGTCGAGGCGGCGAAAAAGCGCGCCATCTATTCGCTGCTCGCCTTCGGCCTGCCGGTCGCGCCCAAGCAGAGCCCGACGGACGAAATCGGGCTGGCCTTCGACTTCCTCGCCGATCCGATCGGTGGCGGCCCGGGCGGCGAACGGATTCTCACCGGTCACGACAACGGCCTGATCACGCTGAACGTCGCGGAGGCCGATTCAGCCGAGCGCGAAAGACGTCGCATCGAGATGGGCGAGAACTACCGCACCCTGCTCGGTCATTTCCGCCACGAGCTCGGCCATTATTACTGGGACCGCCTGATCCGCGACGATCCGCAACAGCTGGAAGCCTTCCGCGCTTTGTTCGGCGACGAACGCGCCGACTACGAACAGGCGCTGAAGGCTTACTACGCCAACGGCGCCGCCCCCGACTGGCAGCAAAACCACATCTCGGCCTACGCCACCTCGCACCCGTGGGAGGACTGGGCCGAAACCTGGGCCCACCACCTGCACATCACCGACACGCTGGAGATGGTGCATGCCCTGAACTTCCCGCTAGGCCGGCTAGAGACGGTGGAGGCGAATGAATTGCCGCGGGGCGACACCGGCGGCGCGCTGCAGGCAGCGCCTTCGGAGCCTGCAAACACGCCCGAGCCCTTCGACAGGATCCTTGCCCGCTGGCTGGTGCTGTCGGAAGCCTCCAATTCGATCAACCGCTGCATGGGCCTGCCCGATCTGTACCCCTTCGTCATTTCGGACGTGACGGCGCAAAAACTCGCCTTTGTTCACGACCTTGTGACCGATTTGCCGAAAGGCGCGGGAACAAATCGTGAGTTGGCTCGCGCACTTTAGCCGGAACGCATGCGCCGCTGCCCCGTTTTCACAGCCGAGGGATCACGAAAACGGAGAGAACCCATGAAAGCCTTATTGTTTCCCGCAATAGCGGGAATGCTGACCGCGATGTCTGGCGCCGCGTTGGCCGATACCGCTGTCTCGGCGGTCACCGATCTCAATGTGCGCGCCGGCCCGGGTCCGCAATATCCGGTGATCGGCGTGCTCGCCGCGGGCCAGTCGGCGACGCTCAACGGCTGCATCGAAAACAGCAAATGGTGCACGATCGCCGAAGCCGGCGGCCAGGGCTGGGTCTATTCCGACTACGTCACCGCCGATTTCGGCGGCAGCCGCGTGGTGCTGACGCAGCGCCGCTCCGCTGTCGCCGTCGTCTCGCCTCCGGACGACATCGGCAACTACTCCACCGACTATACCGGCGCGATCATCTCCAGCGATCCTGTCGTAGGCGAATTTCCCGCGCCGCCGGCCGCGGTGCGGACCTATGTCGACACCCACCGCCTGGACCCCGTCTATCTCGACGGCGAGGTGGTCACCGGCGCGACCCTGCCCGACACGGTCGAGCTGCGCGAAATTCCTGACTACAACTACCGCTATGTCTATGTGAACGGCCAGCGCGCGCTGATCGATCCGCAGACACGGCGCATCATGTACGTGGTGCGTTGATAGACGCCGGCGGTCGCCGTCGCGGCCGCCGGCGACACCTGGATAGGCGATCGCGGCAGGCTGGCCGGCGCCGGGTGCCGCGGCTGCCGGTTTGCGCCTATCCTGCTGATAGCGATTCCGATTCCCGAGGCCTTCGGCTAGATCAAGCGGCGATGGATTGGGATCGAGGACAAGCGTGACAATCGACGAGACTGCCTTCGAGCGCTATCGCAACACCCCGAACGCCAAGACGACCTTGCTGCGCCTGTTGCTGGGGACGCTGATCGTCGTCCTGTTCTGGGGCGCCGCCACCGCGGCGGTGCTGTTCGGCGGCAGCCATGTTTACTTCGCCTGGCAGGCGGAGACTTCGCCATACGGCATGGAGGGTTTCCTTGCCTCGCCGATCGGCATCCTCAGCGCGCTCACCTCTTTCGCCGGAATCTGGATCGGCCTGTGGATCGCCATGCGCTGGGTGCATGGCGAGCCGCTGTCGGCTCTCCTCGGCGCCAGCCGTCGCGCATCGCGACGGGACTTCCTCAAGGGGCTGATCGCGGTGCTGATTACCTCGGCCTTGTCCGAAATCCTGCTCTATCTGCTGGAGCCGGGGATCGCTCGCGGCACGATCAGCCTGTCGTCCTGGCTGCTGTTCGCGATCCCGATCGTCGCGCTCACCTTGCTGCAGACCTCGTCGGAAGAGGTGCTGTTTCGTGGCTACCTGCTGCGCGGCCTGGCCAACCGGTTCCGCAACCCTTTCATCTGGGCGCTGCTGCCTGGCCTGCTGTTCACCTCGCTGCACTGGAGCGGCGGCTCCTCAGCCGCCATCAACGCCTGCGTCCTGGTCTCTATCGCCGCTTTCGCCCTGCTTCTGACGCTCGTGGTCTATGCCACCGGCAATCTCGGCGCGGCACTTGGCGCTCATCTCGGCAACAACCTGACAGGCTTCCTGCTGATCTCGCATCAGGAGAGCTACAATTCCTTCGCCTTGTTCACCGCTAAGCCGCTCGAAGGGCCGGGCTGGATGATGTCGGATGCCATTGTCATCGCGCTCATCGGCATCGCCTGCAGCCTGCTGACGATTGTCTTGCTGCTGCATCCGCGCTCGCCGCTGAGGGTTACGGCCGATGTTACGAACGGCGCGGATGCGGTCTGATCGCGGCCCGGGAAACGGCGTGACGCGGCCCTTGTCTTGACTCTCGCGCCGTTTTCCTGTCTACACGCCCCGAATTCCGCGACGAGTATCCCTCCGAGCAAGCCGACCAGGACGCCGAAGCCTCTTTGGGGCCAAGTGCTGTAAACAGATCCTGGAGGCCAACACCCGGCAGCGCTGTGCGCCCCCGGGTGCTTTTTGGTTTTGGGCTTTTACTTGGACTGGCTTTTGCTTGGAGACTGGGCGCGAACGCATTACCTCTCGGGTCGAACGAACCGGGATCGAAGGAAGCAAGATGTTTGAATCGCTGCAGGAGCGCCTTGGCTCCATCCTGAACGGCCTGACCGGTCGCGGCGCGCTGTCGGAGGCGGATGTCTCGGCGGCGTTGCGCGAGGTGCGCCGTGCGCTGCTCGAGGCCGACGTGGCGCTGGAAGTGGTGCGCTCCTTCACCGACAAGGTGCGCGAGAAGGCCGTCGGCGCGGCGGTGCTCAAGTCGATCAAGCCGGGACAGATGGTCGTCAAGATCGTCCATGACGAGCTGGTCGACATGCTCGGCGCCGAGGGCGTCGCCATCGACCTCAACGCGCCGGCCCCGGTCGTCGTCATGATGGTCGGCCTGCAGGGCTCCGGCAAGACGACGACTTCGGCCAAGATCGCCAAGCGCCTGACCGAGCGGCAGAACAAGAAGGTCCTGATGGCCTCGCTCGACACGCGGCGTCCCGCCGCGCAGGAGCAGCTGCGCCAGCTCGGCGAGCAGGTCAAGGTCGCGACGCTACCTGTGATATCAGGCCAGAACCCGGTCGATATCGCCAAGCGCGCCGTGCAGGCGGCCAAGCTCGGCGGCCATGACGTCGTCATCCTCGACACCGCCGGCCGCACCCATATCGACGAGCCGCTTATGGTCGAGATGGCCGACATCAAGAAGGTGTCGAGCCCGCACGAAATCCTGCTGGTCGCCGACTCCCTGACCGGCCAAGACGCCGTCAACCTGGCGAAAAGCTTCGACGAGCGCGTCGGCATCACCGGCCTGGTGCTGACCCGCATGGACGGCGACGGCCGTGGCGGCGCCGCGCTTTCGATGCGCGCCGTCACCGGCAAGCCGATCAAGCTGATCGGCACCGGCGAGAAGATGGACGGGCTTGAGGAATTCCACCCCAAGCGCATCGCCGACCGCATCCTGGGCATGGGCGACATCGTCTCGCTCGTCGAGAAGGCAGCAGAAAACATCGACGCCGAGCAGGCGGCGGCGATGGCCAAGAAGATGCAGTCGGGCAAGTTCGACCTGAACGACCTCGCCCAGCAGCTTCAGCAGATGTCGAAAATGGGCGGCATGGGCGGCATCATGGGCATGATGCCCGGCATGGGCAAGATGAAGGACCAGATGGCCGCGGCCGGCCTGGACGACAAGATGTTCGGCCGCCAGCTCGCCATCATCTCCTCGATGACCAAGGCCGAGCGCGCCAATCCCGACATGCTGAAACACTCGCGCAAGAAGCGCATCGCCGCCGGCTCCGGCACCGATGCCGCCGAGATCAACAAGCTGCTCAAGATGCATCGCGGCATGGCCGACATGATGAAGGCGATGGGCGGCAAGGGCAAAGGCGGCGGCCTCATGCGCGGCATGATGGGCGGTCTTGCCTCCAAGATGGGCCTCGGCGGCATGATGCCGGGTGGCATGGGCGGCATGATGGGCGGCGGCATGCCCGATCTGTCGAAGATGGACCCCAAGCAGCTCGAAGCCTTGCAGAAGCAGGCGCAGGCCGCCGGCCTCGGCGGCATGAAGGGCTTGCCTGCCCCGGGCGGCGCTGGCCTGCCGGGCTTGCCCGGCGGCATGAAACTTCCGGGGCTTCCCGGCCTTGGCGGCGGTGGCGGCCTGCCGGGTCTCGGCAAGAAAAAGTGAGGACGCTATGAACGAAGAAAAGGACATGGCCGACGCCCGCATCATCCTGGCCGGCTACCGCGCCTCGATCGACAACATCGACGCGGCCCTCATCCATATGCTGGCCGAGCGCTTCCGCTGCACCAAGGCGGTCGGCGTGCTCAAGGCCGAGCATGGCCTGCCGCCGGCCGACCCGGCGCGCGAGCAGCAGCAGATCGCCCGTCTGCGACAGCTGGCGCATGACGCGCATCTCGACCCCGATTTCGCGGAGAAATTCCTCAACTTCGTCGTCCGCGAAGTGATCCGCCACCACGAACAGATAGCCGCTTCGAACAGCGGCGGGTCAAAAAACTCGCTGCCAACGGCGTGACGAAAACCGGCTGATGACCAGCCTCGATTAATTAACGAAATCAGAGCTTTTAGGAGAAAAGAAATGGCACTGAAGATCAGACTGGCCCGTGCGGGCTCGAAGAAGCGTCCTTACTACCACGTCGTCGTCGCCGACGCCCGTTCGCCCCGCGACGGCCGGTTCATCGAGTCGCTCGGCTCGTGGAATCCGCTGCTGCCGAAGGACGGCGAGCGCATCAAGGTCGACGCCGACCGCGTCAAGCATTGGCTGTCGCACGGCGCCCAGCCGACCGACCGCGTGCTGCGCTTCCTCGATGAAGCCGGCCTTGCCAAGCGCGAAGCCCGCTCCAACCCGAAGAAGGCCGAGCCCGGCAAGAAGGCGCAGGAACGCGCCGCCCTGCTGAAGAAGGCCCAGGAAGACGCCGCTGCCGCCGTGGCCGCGGCCACTGCCGCACCGGCTGAAGCGGAAGCCGCCACGGCGGAATAGTCGCTTCCTATTCCTTGCGGAAACAGAACGGCGGGCCTGTGCCCGCCGTTTTGCTGTTTGCAATCTTGGTCGCCGATCAATAGCCGCTTGGGCAGCGATCGACATAGGTGCGACCGTAGCGGTCGCGGTACCGGCATTGGCCGCTTTCGCTGGCATGGCCGATCAGCGCACCGGCCACGGCGCCGACTGCACCGCCGACGACTGCACCCTGAACCGGGTCACCAGCCACCGCTGCGCCGACCGCGGCACCGCCAAGGCCACCGACGGCCGCGCCTTTCTCCGTTTGCGAACAGGCACCGAGCGCCGTCGTCAGCACTAGAATGGTCAGGATTTTCTTCATTTGTCGTTCCTCTCACATGCGGGTCGCCGTCTCGCCGCCAAGGGCTTAACTCTCAGACGGCTAATTTGATCCCGAGGAGAATGAAGATCGCGACGACACCCAGAAGCGGTTGGCGAGGAACTGCTACCCGCTGAACGGGATCAGAGCGCGCACCCTGGGGTCGCGCAGATAGAGGCCGCCCCAAAGGATGATGCCGAGATAGACGCCGAACAGCGTGTGCGAAAACAGCGGATTGCCGATCCGCGCATTGGTGGCGATGGCGCCGCCCATATAGGCGGTGAGCAGGATGGCGCCGAGGACCGAGGTTCGCGGCAGTGCGTAGAGCGCGGTCGAGACCAGGCCGATAACACCCAGCATGCGCGCGACGTTGGCATCGGCCGGCCAGCCGAGCGGCACCATCGTCTGGGTGACGATATCGAGCGGCGGCAACTTGATCGCGCCGTCGAAGATCATGAACAGGACGATGAGGCCGCTGAGCACGCGGCCGGTCCACAAGGCGCCGGACGAGACGGGCGCGATTTCGGAAATGCTCATTGGTGTTCCCTCCGGTTGGTTAGCCCGCTTTTCAGCGGGGTCGACCCAAGGACGTGCCGTGAGGCGTCGATCCGACAAGTATCCGGATACTTTGACGGTGCGGCCTTACGAAAAATAGAACCTTTCGGCCGGCAGCATCTTTGGCGGCGTTTCGCCCAGGGCCTCGAACACAGAGATTTCACAGACCCGGCACAGGCCGTCGAGCGCGAGGTCATTGGCTTCGGTGCCGAACGGATCCTCGAGCTCTTCCGAAAGCGCGTCGAGGCTGAAGAAGGTGTAGGCGATCAGTGCGGTGAACAATGGCGTCGCCCAGCCGGTGGTCGAGATCAGGCCGATCGGCAACAGCAGGCACACGATGTAGGCCGTGCGGTGCACCAGCAGCGTGTAGGCGAAGGGCAAGGGCGTGCCGGCGATCCGCTCGCAACCGGCCTGGATGGCGGTGATTGATGCCAGCCTCTCATCCAGGATGCGGAAACCGATCGTGTCGAGTTCGCCACCCTGGCGCTGCGCGTTGGCGCGGCGGCCCATGCGCCTGACCATCTCGTCCGCCGGATTGGCGAAACGCGCCGCCGTCTCGGCTTCTGCTTCGATGAAGGCACGGACGTCCTTGACGCTGTCGATCCTGCGCAACTGGCCGCGCAGGAAATGACAGAAGGCCAGCGCCTCCATCAGCAAGGCGCGTTGCTCGGTCCGATCGGGGATGAGGCTGGTCGTGGCGCGGGCCAGATTGCGGATTTCGAAGACCAGCGCGCCCCACAGCTTGCGCGCCTCCCACCAGCGGTCATAGGCGGCGTTGTTGCGAAACGACAGATAGATCGACAAGGTTACGCCGACCAGGCCGAAGGGCGTGATGTTGAAGACGCCGAGATCGAGCTGGAACCAGCGCGCCACGACGAGGATGACCGCCGAATAGATCGCGAAGCCGAAAATCTGCGGCAGGATGCGTGGCACCACCGAGCCGCGCATGATGAAGAACAGCTGCAGGAAGGTGGGGCGCGGACGGACGATCATTGGGGGCCTTTCACGGACCGGCGTCGGCCCTCAGCTCCTGTATTGTGCGATGCGCCAGATGCGCAAGCTCAGCCGCCAGCGCCGTCGTCATGTCGTCCATTCGCTGTGCGGACTACCGGTGTGTGCAGGTTGCGGATATTGAGAAACCTGCGGCCCTCCCGATACAGGCGAGAAAATGACAGGCGAGACCGATCTGAGGACTCTGTTGGCGTCGATGGCGCCGGAATTGCTTGATGGCACCTATGTCTTTGCCACGCTGGAGCCCGGCGTTCCACAGCCCGAAGGCCTGGAGCCGGTGATGGTGTTTCGCGAGCGCGAAGGCACGACGCTGATCGTGACCGAGGAAGCCGCGCAGACCACAGGGCTGGCGGCTTCATTCCGCTGCCGGATGATCACGCTGAACATCCACTCCTCTCTGGAAGCCGTCGGCTTCCTCGCCGCCATCACCGCGCGCCTCGCCGCCGCCGGCATGGGCGTCAATCCGGTCTCGGCTTTCTATCACGACCATCTGTTCGTGCCGGCAGAGCGGGCGCAGGAGGCGATGGCATTGTTGCTAAAGCTGGCGGAGGACAGCGCCATCTGAAATCAGCGCCTGTGGACATAAAGAATGTCCGGCAGCCCTTCCTCGTTGGTCGTGCCGTCGCCGAATGCCTCCGCCTGGAACCCATGACGCTCATAGAACCGCCGGGCGCCGGTATTAGCCTGGAAGCAATGGAGTTTGACTTGAGGCAGCGCGGCGGTCGCGTCCATCAGCAGCCGGCTGCCGATGCCTTGCCCGGTCGATGCCGGGTCGAGATAGAGCTGTTCCACCCAATCGCCGATGACGGCGATGAAGCCGACAATGTCGGCGCCATCCTCGGCGACCGTGACCTGCTGGTTGGGCAACACGATATCGCGGATGAAGAAAAAATCTTCCTCCGGTGTGTGCAACACTGGCATCCAGTCGAACGCGTTGAGCGCCGCGCGCATAGTCTTGGCGATGGCGGCGGCATCGGAAGCGGTAGCCGCTCGCAGCAAGACTTCAGGAAAATTGGACATCCCGGCGCCGCCCCTCATCCGCCCTTCGGGCACCTTCTCCCCGTGAACGGGGAGAAGGGAGCTAACGGCCGAAGGCCGAGCCCGCGACCGCGGGCCGCCGGTCATCCGGCGCCCTCGCGGAGGGCCAGCCGCGGCAGCGGCGGTGCGGCCCGCGCGCGAAAAGTCAGGCCGCCTTCTTCTTCGGCTGGATGAGGCCGCGCTCGACCAGCAGCTCGGCGATCTGCACCGCGTTCAGGGCCGCGCCCTTGCGCAGATTGTCGGAGACGATCCACATCGACAGGCCGTTGTCGATGGTCGAATCCTCGCGGATGCGCGAGATGAAGGTGGCGTCCTCGCCGGCCGATTCCAGCGGCGTGATGTAGCCGCCGTCCTCGCGCTTGTCCAAGACCTGGCAGCCCGGCGCCTCGCGCAGGATGTCGCGCGCCTCGTCGGCGGTGATCGGCTTTTCGAACTCGATGTTGACCGCTTCCGAATGGCCGATGAACACCGGCACGCGCACGCAGGTCGCCGTCAGCTTGATCTTGGGATCGAGCATCTTCTTGGTCTCGGCGACCATCTTCCATTCTTCCTTGGTGGAACCGTCATCGAGGAAGACGTCGATATGCGGAATGACATTGAAGGCGATGCGCTTGGTGAACTTCTTGACGTCGACCTGGTCGGCGACGAACACCGCGCGCGTCTGCGTGAACAGCTCGTCCATGCCTTCCTTGCCGGCGCCCGACACCGACTGGTAGGTGGCGACGACGACGCGCTTGATGGTGGCGGCGTCATGCAGCGGCTTCAGCGCCACGACGAGCTGCGCCGTCGAGCAGTTCGGGTTGGCGATGATGTTCTTGCGCGTGAACAGCGAGATCGCGTCCGGATTCACTTCCGGCACGATCAGCGGCACGTCCTGGTCGTAGCGGAAGGCCGACGAATTATCGATGACGACGCAGCCCTGCTTGCCGATCTTTGGCGACCATTCCTTGGAGACATTGCCGCCAGCCGACATGATGCAGATGTCGGTGTCGGAAAAATCATACTGGTCGAGCGGCCTGACCTTCAGCGTGCGGTCGCCGAACGACACTTCCGTGCCCATGCTGCGCCGCGAGGCCAGCGCCACGACTTCGCTCACCGGAAAGCCGCGCTCTTCCAGTATGTTGAGCATTTCCCGGCCCACATTGCCCGTGGCACCGACGACTGCAACCTTGAAACTCATAGAAATCTCCTGTCCCTCTCCGCTTGGTTTTTGGAGAGAACCCGCCGGCCAAGTGCGGGTTCCGTCCCCCGGGCCGGACCCGGGAGAGGGTGGTTAGGCCAAGGGAATCACACCGTTTTGGTGGTGGTTTTTTGGCCACGGTTTTGCTGGAACGAGCGGACGCGCCGACACGCCCGGCCCAATGGTTCGCATTGAGGCTGGGGGCATCGAATGCAAGAAGAGCCATCATAAGGCCGCGCATCGAAAAACGATCCCGTTCGAAGCGGGCTTTTACGCGGTTTGCGGCAGGAGTCAATTGGCGGCGCGCCGCATAGCCTTCATGGCACCCTGTACAAGAAGGGCGGCAGGAAGTACGAACGGCCAAGATTGTTTGGCTGGCGCGGCGCCAGCCCCGGCATGTGCTCCATGATGAGCGCAGAACCCTGAATTCCGAAAGAACGAGATGTCCAACTTCGATGGTATTGTTCCCGCGCTGGCCCAAGCGCTGGAAAAACGCGGCTATTCCGACCTGACGCCGGTGCAGAAGGCGGTGCTGGAGCTCGGCCAGGCCGACGCGCTGGTGTCGGCCCAGACCGGCTCGGGCAAGACCGTTGCCTTCGGCCTTGCCATGGCGCCGACGCTGCTCGACGGCGCCGAACGGTTCGGCCCGGCCGCGGCGCCGCTGGCATTGGCGGTGGCGCCCACGCGGGAGCTGGCGCTGCAGGTGACGCGCGAGCTCGAATGGCTCTACGAGCCGACCGGCGCCACGGTGGCGTCCTGCGTCGGCGGCATGGACATGCGCACCGAACGGCGCGCCTTGGAGCGCGGCGCCCATATCGTCGTCGGTACGCCCGGCAGGCTGCGCGACCACATCACCCGCAATTCGCTCGACATGTCGACGCTCAAGGCCGTGGTTCTCGACGAGGCCGACGAGATGCTCGATCTCGGCTTTCGCGAAGACCTCGAATTCATCCTCGACGCCGCACCGGCCGACCGCCGCACGCTGATGTTCTCGGCCACCGTGCCGCGCTCCATCGCCACGCTCGCCCAGGGTTATCAGCGCGATGCCGTGCGCATCTCGGCCGCCGGCGAGGAGAAGCAGCATCTCGACATCGAGTATCGGGCGCTGAATGTCGCCCAGGCAGACCGCGAGAACGCCATCATCAACGTGCTGCGTTTCTACGAGGCCAAGAATGCGCTGGTGTTCTGCAACACCCGTGCCGCCGTCAACCATCTCACGGCCCGCTTCAACAACCGCAATTTTTCCGTCGTGGCGCTCTCGGGCGAGCTCAGCCAGAACGAACGCAGCCACGCGCTGCAGGCGATGCGCGACGGCCGCGCGAAAGTCTGCATCGCCACCGATGTCGCGGCGCGCGGCATCGACCTGCCCAATCTCGAGTTGGTGATTCACGCCGACCTGCCGACCAATCCGGAAACGCTGCTGCACCGCAGCGGCCGCACCGGGCGTGCCGGGCGCAAGGGCGTCAGCGCACTGATTGTGCCCGGCAGCGCCCGCAGGCGCACCGAGCGGCTGCTGCAAAGCGCCAAGCTGACGGCGACATGGGCGAGCCCGCCCTCGGCCGACGACGTAATGCGCCGCGACGACGAGCGCATCCTTGCCGATCCAGCTTTCGACGAACCGGTGAAGGATGACGAGCGTGCGTTCATCGACGCGCTTCTCGCCAGGCACGGCGCCGAACAGGTGGCGGCCGCCTTCGTGCGCCAGTGCCGCTCCAGCCGCTCAGCGCCCGAGGACCTGATGGAGGTCGCGCCGTTCACGCCTTCGCGTGAAGGACTGGCGCGTGAAAGGCAGCCGGGCGAGAAATTCGCCCCTCGCGACGAGGCGCCCAGCCGCCGCGACGATTTCGGCGCCAGCGTCTGGTTTTCGCTCTCGGTGGGGCGCCGGCAGAATGCCGAGCCGCGCTGGCTGATCCCGATGCTGTGCCGTGCCGGCAGCATCTCGAAGCGCGAGATCGGCGCCATCAAGATGCAGCCGGAAGAGACGTTCGTGCAGATCGCCGCCGACTGGGCGGACCGGTTCGTGGCGGCAATCGGCCCCGACCGCAAATTGCAGGGCACCATCCTGGTGAAGCGGCTGGACGGCACGCCGGACCTGTCACGGGCCGGCTATCAGCCGCCGAGCCCGGACAAGCATCGCGGCAAGGCGCCGTTCGACCCGAACGCGCCGAAGCGCAAATTCGACAAGCGTGCTCCGGCTTCAGCCGACCAGCGCCCGGCCGCCGCGCATGAGGCAAAACCGTGGGCGAAGAAGCCGGGCAAGCCGAAATTCGAAAATACCGGCGCGCCGAAGCACAAGAAGACGAAGAAGCGGCCTTCATAGGATCGCGCTGAGCCAGGCGGTTGCGATCAGCGTGGCTGGTGTTCGGCGCGCTGGCGGGCCGCGCTCTCCTTCAGGCCGGCCTTGATGGCGGCCCAGCTTGCCGATGCCGGCGTCGGCCGGTGGTTTTGGGCGATGCGCCCCGCCAGCGCGGATCGCCAGGCATGGTCTTCCGCCATTTTGCGGATCGCAGCGTACCAGCCGGCCTGGTCGTCGGGGTCGATGGCCGGCATCATTCCGCCGGTCGCCTCGATCAGTGACGGCGCGGTAGAGACGATGACCGGAACGCCGAAATCGAGACATTCCGAAGCGCCGTAGCCCCAGCCCTCTATATGCGAGGGAAAGACGCCGAAAGCGGCGCTGCGATAATAGCCGATGAGCTCCTCGTCGCTGACCAGCCCGGTGAAGGTGACCGACTGGAGCAGCTCGGGATGCGCCTCGAGATAGGCGCGCAGCGGCTCGATCATCCAGCCCCAGCGCCCGGCGCAGACAAGCCGCGGCAGTTTTACGCCTTCTTCCAGTGCCTGCTGCCAGATCCGGGCCAGCAGGATGTGGTTCTTGCGCACTTCGATGGTCGAACAATAGATGACGAACGGTTCGCCGGTCTCGATGCGCGAGGTCGCGCCCATGCGCGAAGCGGTTTCGTGCAGGATCGAAGGCATCGGAAACCGGTACACCACAGGCGCGGCGATGCCGGCCTTGCGCATGTGATCGGTCAGCGTCGCGCCAACCTCGTCCGAAGCACAGAACGCCGGCGCGCCACTGCGCACCAGCTGTTCGAGGTAAGAGCCGAAACGGGTTTCGCCGATACCCGAACCGACCAGGTCCGGGCGCAGCGCCGGGATGAGATCGTGGCAAAGCAAGGCAAGCTTGCCTGCGGCGCTTGAAACCGCGGACCGGTCTTGCTGGGTCAGGACATGATGGCTGATCAGCACGAGGCCCGGCTCCGCCTCGGTGCTCTGGCCCGGTGCATTGGGCTCCGCGCCCAACCGGGTCCGTGCTCGCTGGTACAGACGATAGGCGCGGATCAGCAGCCGCGTCGCCTGGTAGGCGACCCCTTTGCGGCCGTTTGTCACCGTCCTGGCAAGATGACGGTCCGTCTCGCGCTTGTTCCATGGCTGCTGCCTCACCGCAGCCAAAGCCTGCGACAGGGCCGTGCGTCTTCCCGGCCACCGTTTGACACGGTGCGGTGAAATCCGGCCCGTCGCGACGTGATCCAGTTCATAGGGGGCAAGCGGCCGAAACTTGCCCTCGTTCGGCCTGAACGCCACCACCTCCACGCAAGGATCGGGATCCGCCAGCGCCGCGTTGACGAGAAAGCTCTCCACGCGCGGAATGCCCGCCAGGCCCTTGCCGGCCGGCCACAACATCAGTCCGGTGGCGTCGATGGCCAGGACGGGAGAAGCCGGTCCTGATGGCATCATCACCGCGCCATCCGCGGTCACCGCGCCGGCATCGGAACGTTCGACTGTCATTGTCTGCCTTGGCCAAAACGGTTGCACTCGATGTCTTATGCTTCATTTGCCGCGAAGGCGGTAGCCATGGGCGGCTTGCCCATCGGCTCGGCCCTGTGCCACATCTTGGCAGGGACGTGGCGACAAGGGGTGGGCGATGCGCGGCGAAGTTCTCCACTATGACGAGGACCAGGGCTTCGGCTTCATCACCGGAGCCGACGGCAACCGCTACACCTTCACCCGTGAGAACCTGCGCCGGCCAACCGCCATGCCCAAGGGGACGGCGGTCGAGTTCCAGGAGGGCGGCGGTCAGGCGCGCGACGTTTTCTCGATCGCCGCGCAGGCCGCAAGCCCTGCCACCGACGCCGCCACGGGCACCGCACCGGCTCAAGCTGGCCCCGCACCTGCGGCCGCCGCATCGCACGCGCAGCATTTCGGCCGGATGTCCGAGCCAACCGAACCCACCGATCTCTGGGGCTATTTCTGGCGTGGACTGACGCAGAACTACTTCAACTTTGCTGGCCGTGCCCGGCGCAAGGAATATTGGGGCTACTGCCTGTTCTGGGTGGCTTGCCTGCTGATCATCTTCGGCATCGGCATCGTCACCGATATCGAAATCGGCAATTTCGACACCGACGTTTCGGCGGCAGTCACCGTTGGCCTGTGCGGCACCTTCCTGCTGGCGACGTTCCTGCCCGGCCTCGGCATGACCGTACGCCGGCTGCACGACATCGGCCTGTCGGGCTGGCTCTATCTACTGATCCTCATTCCGAGCATCGGCAGCCTGATCATCCTGGTCTTCGCGCTGATCCCGACCCAGGCGCGGGAAAACCAGTGGGGACCGGTGCCGGCTGGGGTCAGGATTTAGCTGGCGTGTGCGGAAATTGTCGGGGACCGGTGCCGGCTGGGGTCAAGGTCTAGGGCACAGGCCAAGGCCTCCTCCCTTTAAACTCGCGAAAACAATGGGTTGTATGACCCAGAAACCTTCGGTCGGCCGGAATACGTCACAGATGGAGATTACTCTTGCAATTTAATCCGTGCGCAGATAGTCTGTGCGCAGATTAAATGAGTTGGATAGAGCAAGACGATGTGGACCAATGAATACACCGCGGCTTCCCCGCTTCCGGCGCAAGCCATCTGGAACGCGCTCAAGGCATTGCATGAAGGCCGCCTGACCTATGAAGGCTCCGACACCTTCGTGATGCACGGGCCGTTCGCCAAGGGCACCCGCGTCTCGGTGACACCGGTCGGTCAGGACACGTTCGAATCGGTCATCGTCGATCTCGTCGACAACGTGACCTATGCCGACGAAACCTCGTTCGGCGACACGACGCTGCTGTTCCGGCACACGCTGGTGCCGGTCGAAGGCGGCACGCAGGTGACGCACCGGCTTGATATCTCCGGCCCTTCGGCCGCCGAGGTCGGCCCGGAACTCGGGCCGCAGATCAGTGGCGATTTCGACGTCTCGATGGCCAGGCTGTTCGAGCAAGCGGAGGCGTTGGCGAAAAATGGCTGACGGTCAGGATTTGAACACCCGCTTCAGCGGACCTTCGGAGAGCCCCGGCTTGTTGCTCTGGCGAACCACCATGCGCTGGCAGCGCGTCATGACGGCGGCACTCGCCCCCCTCGACCTGACCCATGTCCAGTTCGTGCTGCTGGCATCGGCCATGTGGCTCGGCCGCGATGGCGAGCCCCCCAACCAGGTGCAACTCGCCGCCCAGGCCGGCACCGAGGTGAAGATGACCTCGGATGTCGTCGCCCGACTGGAAGCCAAGGGATTGATCGCACGCGAGGCCGATGCCCGGGATTCCCGCGCCAAGGTGATCCGCGTCACATCAGCCGGGGCGGCGGCGGCGCAGCAAGCGATCGTGGCCGTCGAAGCCGCCGACGCGGCTTTTTTCGAGCCGGTGGACGAGGCACAGCTCGTCGGCCTGCTGCGTCAGCTTGCCGGCGAGATCCGCTGACGCCGAACGAGCGTTACGCCAGGAACTTGGCGATGATCGCGTCGCCCATCTCGACCGTACCGACCTCGGTCATGCCCGGCGAGAAAATATCCTTGGTGCGCAGGCCCTGGTCGAGCACGGCGGCGACTGAAGCTTCGAGTTTGTCGGCTTCATCGACCATGCCGAAGGAATAGCGCAGGCACATGGCGAAGGAGGCGATCATGGCGATCGGGTTGGCGATGCCCTTGCCGGCGATATCGGGCGCCGAGCCGTGCACCGGCTCGTAGAGCGCCTTGCGCTTCTTGGTCTTGGCATCAGGCGCACCGAGCGAGGCCGACGGCAGCATGCCGATCGAGCCGGTCAGCATGGCGGCGATGTCGGACAGCATGTCGCCGAACAGATTGTCGGTGACGATGACATCGAACTGCTTTGGCCAGCGCACCAGCTGCATGCCGCCGGCATCGGCCAGCATGTGGTCGAGCTTGACGTCGGCATAGCGCGCCTTGTGCGTCTGTGAGACGACCTCGTTCCACAGCACGCCCGACTTCATGACGTTGCGCTTTTCCATCGAGGTGACGTGGTTCTTGCGGGTCCGCGCCAGCTCGAAGGCGACGCCCGAAATGCGCTCGATCTCGAACGTGTCATAGACCTGCGTGTCGATGCCGCGCTTCTGGCCGTTGCCGAGATCGATGATCTGCTTGGGCTCGCCGAAATAGACGCCGCCGGTCAGCTCGCGCACGATGAGGATGTCGAGGCCTTCGACCACTTCCTGCTTCAACGAGGAGGATGCCGCCAGCGCCGGATAGCAGATTGCCGGGCGCAGATTGGCGAACAGCTCCATGTCCTTGCGCAGGCGCAAGAGCCCGGCCTCGGGGCGCACCTCGTAGGGCACGGCGTCCCACTTCGGCCCGCCGACGGCGCCGAACAGCACCGCGTCCGCCACCATGGCCTTTTCCATGTCGGCATCGGAGATCGCGGCGCCATGCGCATCGTAGGCACAGCCGCCGACAAGGCCTTCATCGGTGACGAAGCCGCTGCCGAGCTTTTCGTTCATGGCCGCGATCAGCTTCTTGACCTCGGCCATGGCCTCGGGGCCGATGCCGTCGCCGGGGAGCAGGAAAAGATGCTTCGTTGCCATGAGAAACCGTCCTGGGAGAGAATTGAACCGGCGCCTTGCTAAACGCCAAGCGCTTGCGGCGCAAGGGGACGACGGAACGGCGCCTACCGGTGCGCCAGAATGTTGACCAGCCTGCCCAGCGGATCGCGCACATAGAAGCGGCGCACGCCCCAGGGTTCGTCGGCCGGGCCGTATTCAATGGCGAAGCCGGCGGCCTTCATGGCTTGCAGCATGCCGTCCACGTCGTCGACCTCGATCGACAGGTCCGGCACCGGCGTGCCGGACCCGCCTTGCGCCATGAAGCTGACCTGCACCTGCATCGTCTCGCCGGAGCCGTAGGTTGCGATCCAGCCCTGATCCATGAGCAGATCGAGGCCGAGCACGTCGTGATAGAAACGGCTGGCCGCCGCAGCGTCCCGTGTCTCGATATTGGCCACGATGCGCCGGACCTTCATCGCCTTGATCCCCTCAGGCCGTACGCCGCAGCGCCGTCACCTCGATCTCGATCTTCATTTCAGGCTTGTTCAACTGGCAGACAATCATCGTCGCCGCCGGCCTGATGTCGCCGAACGTCTCGCCGAGGATCGGGAAGACGACATCCACGAAGGCCTGGTCAGTGATGTAGTAATGCGCCCGCACCACGTCCGCCATCTGGAAGCCGCCGTCCCCGAGTGCCTTGCCGATCGTCGCCAGGCAGTTACGCGTCTGCGCCTCGACCGGCTCCGGCATCGTCATGGTGGCGTAGTCGTAGCCGGTCGTCCCGGACACGAAACACCAGTCGCCCTGCACCACGGCACGCGAATAGCCGGCTGTCTTTTCGAAAGGCGAACCGGTGGAGATGAGTTTGCGCATGAGGAGCCTCGCATTGTTGTAGCCACTCTGTGGGGAAAACGCCGATCCTGCCATGGGCCAATACGGATGGATCGGCAGTGCAGAATCGGCGCCACCGACGGGCCCGCCCTGTCCGCCTCCGCACCCTTGCTGGCCTGGATGTGGACGGGAATCCGTGAAGTATGCCGCCGTTGCAATTTCTGCTTGCATTCTGGAACAAAAACAGAACTAATATGAAACAGCCGCGAGACCCATCGCGGCAGCTCCGGGGGAGGATCAGAGCCATGTCACGCAGCACCGACGCGCTTGCGCGCCCATTCGTTGGTTCTTTGCGCGTCTGGCTATCGTTGGCTGGGATGGGAGCCGTCATCGGTCTCGCCACGCCGGCGTTCGCGGCCGGCGTCGACCATGCAACCTGTTTCAGCCATGGCAAGGTCGACCCCGACCAGCGGATCGCTGCCTGTACCCGCGCGATCGCGCTAACGCCGGGCGACGCCGGCCTCTATGTCAATCGCGCCAAGGCTTTCAGCAGGAAAGGCGAGCACGACCGCGCCATCGTCGACTGCGACGAAGCGATCGAGATCGACCCCGCCAACGCAAGGGCTTACGGCGTGCGCGGAATTGCCTGGCAGGACAAGGGCGACCACACCCGCGCCATTGCTTCTTTCGACGAGGCGATTCGGCTGGACCCGGCAAATTCGGCTTTCCGCTTCAACCGCGCCAAGAGCCGGGGCTTGAAGGGCGACTATGCCCGGACTCTCGCCGATCTGGATGAAGCGATCCGCCTCGACCCGGCCGACGCCCAGGCTTACCGGGTACGCGGCATGACGATGGCCCGGATCGGCAAGGCAAAAGAAGCATTTGCCGATCTCGACAAAGCCATCTCCTTGAAGCCGACCGATCCAGGGTCTTACTTTATCCGGGCATTGGTCTGGAAGACGATCGATCCCGACAAGGCCATCGCCGATCTGGACAAGGCCATCGCGCTCGATCCCGCCAACCCTAAATACGCCGAGGAAAGGCTGAGCCTCCAAGCCACCCGACGGCCCCCCGACCCCGCGCCCAGTCCGGCTTATGAAGCAGCCGAGGAGCCTGCCGCGCCGCGCGTATACGAGCCGCTTCAACTCTACCCCAGGAAAGAGGACCATTCCGAGCGGGTTGCCTGGGAACTGAAGCGGGGATTGGAGCAGCAGGTGCAGGGCTACGTCGCCAGCGCAATCGACAGTTTCAGCTCTGCCATTCAGCTCGATCCCTACAACGCCGAGGCCTTTTACGACCGGTCGCTCGCCGAGGCATCGCAGGGCAACTACGCCGCTGCCGCCAATGATTGCCGACGCGCCGTTGAACTGGACCCCGGGCGCGCGGGCTCGTGCAACGAGCATGCGCCCGGCGAACCGGGCCAGTCGGCAGCCGGGAACGTGAGGGACCCGGCCGCCGCAAAAGTCCTGGTCGAACGCGCTGAGGCGAGGCTGGCGGATTATAGCGTCGGTGGCGCGCTTCTCGATCTTTCCAAGGCGATCAGCCTCGACCCGAACAATGCCGAGGCCTATCTTGTACGCGGCCGCGCGAGGGCGCTGAGTGGCGACAAGGCCGGCGCCGCGGCGGATTGCCGGCGCGCCGTCGAACTCGATCCGCGGCAGGCTGGAATCTGCGACAAGCAGGTCACGGGCGACAGCGTCGAATTGGCGCCACCACCGGACGCGCCACGGGCGGAGCCCGAGACGGGCATCCCGAAGCCGCCATCGGCCATTCCGGAGATGACGGCCGCGCAAGGCAAGCGCTGACAGAGAGGGCCCTGGCCGCAAAGGATCCGCGCTCCCTGGAGGCCGTCCTTGGTGGCGACGCCTTTCTCGACACTGGTCATACTTGCCCATGGCCCGCGGCTTTGCCTGGACGGCCAAGAACGACCACAAACGGGCCATCGACGATTTCAGCAAGGCGATTGAGTTCGATCCCACCTGCATTTCCACGCTCGGGGGATCAGGCGGATGACCATAGGCGATTACGACGGCGCCATAGCAGACTATGACAAAGCCATCGGCCTTAGTCCGGGCGTCGCCAAAATGCGTGTCGATCGCGGTATCGTCTGGATGGCCAAGGGCGATGCGAAGCGCGCCCCGGCGGATTTCGACATGGCGATCCAGATCGATCGGAACAGTCCGGGCGGCTACTTCGGCAGAGGTCTCGTGCAGGCACGCGCGGGCGATCACGACGGCGCTATCGCCAACTTCAATCACGCCATCAAGCTTTACCCCAACTATGCCGATGCCTACACTTTCCGGGGCCGCTCCTGGGAGGCAAAAGGCAATCACAAGCGTGCCGAGGCAGACCGCAAGAGGGCGCTGAGCCTGGGAGCAAATTAAAGCTTGTCCGATTGGGATTGCGAGCAGTTCCGGCTGGCCCATGGCCGGCTCCGAGCGGTAGACGCGCTATGGATTTTGACGTTGAAGACCTCGTGCGCCGGCTACCGTGAGGTGCTCTGCGGTCCCGGTCAGGGGTCTGCATTGCCCGCCATGCGTCAGCCGGGTTGGTCCTTGGCCGATTCAGCTGTTTCTCCGGTGAAGACAACCCTTGTGCCTTTGTGCACCTCAAGGGCGAGGTCTTCGGCATCCCAATTGGTCAGTCTGATGCAACCATGCGAGAAGGTCTTCCCGATCTTGCCGGGTTCGGGCGTACCGTGAATCCCGTAACTTTCAATGGACAGATCGATCCAGACCGATCCGACAGGATTGTTGGGTCCGGCAGCGATGGTGAAGGGCCTTTTGGTCCTTACCCCCTTGAAGGCAAAGTGGGGATCATAATGATAGGTGGGATTGTGGACCACGCGCGTGACTTGTGCCTCGCCGCTCGGCGCCGGCTTCTCTTCGCTTCCAATCGAAGCGGGGTAGACCGAAATCACTTTGCCGGAATTGTCAAGAACGCGAACTTGGCGCGCGGCCTTGTCGACTTCGAGGCTGGCAACGGCTGAGGAGGGATCGCCTCGGGCGATAGCCGGCACCAGCAACTTTGCGCCGGCCGTCCTGAAGCTGATGCCCGGGTTGAGCCTTCGCAGCAATTGTTCGCTGATGTGGAAGCGCTCTGCGATCCGTTCCAACGAACTGCGATAGCCGAGTCTGCGCAGGTGAGCCATTCTTTCCATGCTGGCCGGAATGCGCTTGGTAAACGGTCCACGCACGTCCTTGCGCGTCAGCTCGTAGTTCACAAGAACCGCGCCTTGTGAGGTTGCGACGAGCTTGTCCCAGGTCTCCCGGTTGAGCTTGCCATCGGCGGGCAGCGCGTTGGCCGCCTGAAATGCCCGCACCGCCTTGGTGAAGTTCTCCGCCTGGTGGCCGTCAATGAGGCCCGGCGAGAACCGCGCGCGATCCAAAAGGATCTGTGCCTTCAGCACGGTCGCATCGACGCCCTTCGTTGCGGCGTCGCCGAATTGAGCATTGTTGACGGTGGCTGCGTCCAGCTTTGCCGCCTCTGTGGCGCCAGCCGCGAAGGCGAACAAAACAAGCGCCAGAAGAACGAGTCTGACCATCAATGTTACTCCAGGCACTGCCGCGCGCAGCTGCTTCTATGACGCCGCGCGGCCGATCTGGTTCCATTTGTCCCAGCGAATATCGCCGTTGAGTCTGGTTGGGCAGAAGGCCATCCTTGATCTCCGTGCCGGCGACCGGCGGCGCTCAAAGGAAAGACGCGTATAAACCGCGGTCCCGCGCGTCGGCATCCGCGGTGGCCGCATGTCGTGCGAATTTGATCTGCTTGATCGGCTTGGCGTCTGATTCGCCTGCTGCGTAGAAACAAAGGGACAGAGACTGGAGTGCGCCCTGTTTTCGCCGGAAATGCTCGGTTAGTTCGCCGACCCCAGCGCCTTGTCCAGCGCTTCCTTCACATCGGCCGGCCATGTCGCCACCGCCGGCCAGGCGTTCGGTTGGCCATTGTCGCCGCGGCGGGCGAAGTAGAGCTGGTGCTTGGCCGGGTCGACCGCCATGAAGCCGTCATTGCCGCCGCAATCATGCGGTACGCAGCCGCTGGCGTAGAAAGCCCCCGACGCGGTCTTTTCCGTGCCGCCGCCGACCAGCAGGCTGGTCGCCATGTCGGGCATGTCCTTGCCGAGCAGTTTCTCGGCTTCCTTGTAGACGGCCTCATTGTGGAAGGCATCGATGATGTTGTCGTATTTCGACGGGTCGATATCCTTCCAGTCCGTGCCGGGCTCCGGCATGTAGGTCAGATTGCCCGAAATGGTCAGCCCGCTCGCTGGCGACCATTGCAGCGCCGGCTTTTCATCGCCGGGCAAAAGATACGGCACGAAATAGATGGCGTTGTCGGACACCGCCGAGGGCGGCGCGCCGCACTCATCCTGCTCGACCGTGGTGCTCTGGATGGTGCCGCCTTCAGGCTTCCAGACGATCACCTTGGCCGGACCGCATTGGTTGCCGCCATCGCCGACATCGACCAGCGCCACATTGACGTCGCCGATCTTGACGATCTTGTCGAAAAAGACGTCGTAGTTGCTGGCCAGCTGTTTGCCATCATAGGACAGCACCTTCTCGCCGTCCTGCTCCGGCTGCGTGATGGTGAGTTGGCCGCCTTCGAACGGGATCGGCGCCTGCTTGTCGTCATCGGAAGCATCGGCGGCGTTCGTTCCCGCGTCCTGGCTGGTGGCCGGCTTTTCAGCCGCCGGTGCCGGCTCCGCGGCGGGCGTCCGGGTCTGGGTTTGCGCAAACGCGGTGGGTGCCAACAACAAGGCCACCCCGCAGGCGCCGGCCAGAAGCTGGTGTCTCATGACTGTCCCTCCCTCAGTCGCCGCCCGGCCCGAAAGGCCGGGCCTATCGGCCGCTCAGGCCCAGGGGCGCAATTCGGCGTTCTTCTTCTCGAACGAGGCGATGGCGCCGGCCTTTTCCATGGTCAAGCCGATGTCGTCGAGCCCGTTGAGCATGCAATGCCGCTTGAAGTCGTCGAGGTCGAAGGTGACCACGCCGCCATCCGGACCACGGATTTCCTTGGCTTCGAGATCGACCGACAGAGTGGCGTTGGAGCCGCGCGAGGCGTCGTCCATCAGCTTCTCCAGGTCCTCGGGGCTGACGGTGATCGGCAGCACGCCGTTCTTGAAGCAGTTGTTGTAGAAGATGTCGGCGAACGAGGTCGAGATGACGCAGCGTATGCCGAAATCGAGCAGCGCCCATGGCGCGTGTTCACGGCTCGAGCCGCAGCCGAAATTGTCGCCGGCGACCAGGATCTGCGCCTTGCGGTAGGCCGGCTTGTTGAGCACGAAGTCCGGATTTTCCGAACCGTCGTCCTTGTAGCGCATCTCGGCGAACAGGCCGCTGCCAAGCCCGGTGCGCTTGATCGTCTTGAGATAATCCTTGGGGATGATCATGTCGGTGTCGACATTGACGATCGGCATGGGGGCGGCGACGCCGGTGAGCTTGGTGAATTTTTCCATGGCTTTGGCCCGTGTTTTCGTTGCGGGGGGATTTTCTGGAGCCCGGTTTACACAAAGCCGCGGGCAAATAAAAGGCAACTGTTCGTGCGCGTCGGCGCGAGGGTGCCGACGAAACGGCTTCGACTTCACCGCCCGATGGTGCACTCTGGCCGTGATGGCAGAAAACTCCCACGTCCTCTACGCCCGCGAAACATCGCTCGATGCCGCGCAGTTCCGTCGCGTGCTGGTAGAATCCGGCCTTGGCGAAGTCAGGCCCGTCGATGACGAGGCAAGGCTGAAGGCGATGCTGGCGGGCGCCGATCTGATCGTGACCGCCCGTCTCGACATGGAAGGCAAGCCGTTGATTGGCGTTGCCCGCTGCCTGACCGACTTTTCCTGGGTCTGCTACATCTCCGACCTCGCCGTATCGGCCAAGGCGCAGGGACAGGGCATCGGCAAGGGGCTGATGGACGAGGTGGCCCGGCAGCTCGGACCGTCGGTCGCCATCAGTCTGATTTCGATGCCCGACGCCGTCGGCTTCTACGAACGCATCGGCATGAAACGCATGCCCGACGCCTTCTGGATCTCCCGCAAGCGCTGATTTTTTTCTCCTGCGATCTATCCGATCGTCAACGGCGTGCGATCTTGCCGCTTGACATGCAACCAAATGGTTGCATATTAGAGCAATGAGCATGGATGCAGTCTTTCGCGCCCTGGCGGACCCGACACGCCGGCAATTGCTGGACAGCCTCCATGCCAGGAACGGGCAGACGCTGAACGCGCTGTGCGCCGAGATGGCCATGACCCGGCAGGCAGTGACCAAGCACCTGGCGATCCTGGAGGAAGCAAACCTCGTTACCACCATTCGCCGGGGCCGAGAGAAGGAGCACTACCTCAACCCGGTTCCGATCAACGAGATCGCCGAACGCTGGATTGGCAAATTCGAGCGGGGGCGGCTGACCGCCCTCAGCGACCTGAAGAAACGCCTCGAAAGGGAAGACTGATGAGCAACAGCTTCGTTTATGTGACCTATATTCGCACCACGGCCGAAAAGCTCTGGGAAGCGTTGATCGACCCGGAGTTCAACCGGCAGTTCTTCCTCTGCTCCTATCAGGAGAGCGAATGGAAGGTGGGCTCCAGCTGGAAGCTGATCTTCCCCGACGGGCGTGTCGCCGACAGCGGCGAGATCCTCGAGATCGACCCGCCGCGGCGCCTGGTCATCAAATGGCGCAATGAATGGATGCCCGAGATCAGGGAAGACGGCTATACGCGCTGCACCTTCACCATCGAGCCGGACGGCGAGCTGATGAAGCTTGCCGTCACTCATGAGGCGGACGGGCCGCACAGGCTGATCGGCAACGTCGCCAAGGGCTGGCCACTGGTGCTGGCCAGCCTCAAGAGCCTGCTCGAGACCGGCAAGGGGTTCGAGCGTCCGCCATCAAAGGGTTGAAGGCTCGTTTCGTCAACGAAACAAATTGATGTGGTGGCATCCATGATCCACGCTCTCATGGGTACGGAGCATGACCAATGGCGATACCGTCATGGCATCGGCCGAGATCGAAGCGCCTCCGGAACGTATCTTCGAGGCACTGGTCGGCCAGGAAATCAAGCAATGGTGGGGGTCGGCCGACACCGGCCGCATGGTCGACTGGTCGGCCGACCTGCGCGTCGGCGGCCATTGGACCGCTATTGTCCGAACGGCCGACGGCACGGACCTGCCGGCCAGCGGCGAATTCCTCGAGATCGAGGCGCCGCGCCGGATCGTGCAGACGCGGGCCTATGCATGGAACCATCCCACGCTTGGCCGGCGGCAAACCACGGTAGCCTGGCTATTGCAGCCGATTGCCAGGGGCACGCGCCTCACCATCTGCCATGGCGGTTTTGCCGGGCAGCACGAAGCGGCGGCGGAGCATGCCGAGGGATGGGCGCGGGTGCTGGCCTGGCTGCAGGCGCATGTCGAGGCTGGAAGACTGGTCGCGGCCTGAGCAGCGGGTGGTTGCTTTGCGCAGCCTCTGTCCGCCTTGACCCACACCTCATCCGGCCCACATCCCATGCATGGCAAAACAGGCATGTTTCATAGGCACGGCCGGCTGGGGCATTCCGACACGATACCGCCAAGATTTTCCCCAACCGGGATCGCATCTCGAACGCTATTCCCGGCACTTTCCGATCGTCGAGATCAACACATCCTTCTACAAGCCGCACCGCCGCGAGACCTATGAGCGCTGGGCAGGCGCGGTGCCGGAGCACTTCCGCTTCGCCGTCAAGCTGCCGAAGGCCATCACCCATGAACACCGCCTCGCCGGCTGCGACGACCTGCTGGAAAGCTTTCTCCTGCAGGCCGAAGGTCTCGGCACAAAGCTGAGCGTGCTTCTGGTGCAGTTGCCGCCGAGCCTATCCTTCGAGCCGGATGTCGCGAGCGGCTTCTTCGACATGGCCAGCAAGCGAACCCAAGCAAGGCTGGCCTGCGAGCCGCGCCATCCCAGCTGGTTCGAACCGGAGGCTGAAGCGCTTCTGGCCGGCCGCCGGATCGCGCGTGTCGCCGCCGACCCCGCTCCGGTGGCTACGGCCGCGGCGCCGGGCGGCTGGCCCGGCCTTGCCTATTTCCGCTGGCACGGCGCGCCGCGCGTCTATTACTCCGACTACGACGCCGAAAGCCTCGACCGATTTAGCCGGCAAATGGAGGCAGCGGCGGGCTCCGGTGCCGAGGTCTGGGGAATCTTCGACAACACCGCCGCCAGCCATGCGCTGGGCAACGCGCTTGCCGTCGAAGCGACGATCGCCCAGACGCTTCTTCCTTCTCCCCTTGTGGGAGAATGTGTCGCCGAAGGCGACGGATGAGGGGTGTTCCAGCTTGGCAAGGACGGAGACCTGTCACGGACCCCTCAACCGTCTCGGCGCTGCGCGCCGATCCACCTTCTCCCACGAGGGGAGAAGGGAGAGGGAGAGGCAGGCCCAGCCCAGCCCTCAAATCACATTCAATTCCCGGAACGCCCGCCCCTCGGCCACCCGTTCGTAGCCAAACGCCGAGCAATCTATCGTCCGGTAGCCGCCATGCACGATCAGTTCCGCCAGCGCCTTGCCGACCGCCGGCGCCTGCTGCAGGCCGTGGCCGGAAAATCCGTTGGCGAAGAGGAAATTCGTCACCTCGGGGTGCGGGCCGATCACCGCGTTCTGGTCAAGCGTGTTGTAGTCATAATGCCCGGCCCAGGCACGCGTCGGCTTGATCGCCTCGAAGGCCGGGATGCGGGTTGCCAGCACCGGCCAGATCACCTCTTCGAACAGCGGCCAGTCGACGTCGAAATCGCCGGGATCGGCCGGGCCGTCGCCCTCTTCCGGCTCGGCGCCGCCGGTCAGATAGATCGAGCCTTCCGGCCTGACATAGATGCCGGAGGGATCGACCAGCAGCGGCATGTCGGCATATTTCTCGCGCGCCTCGAAGACGAAGACGTTGCGCTTGCGCGGCTCGACCGGCAGCGCCAGCCCGGCAAGGGCGGCGACCTTGCCGGCGTTTGGCCCGGCGGCATTGATGACGGTGCCGGCCTCGATCCGATCGCCATTGTCGAGGCTGACGCCGGCGACGCGGTCGCCCTGCCGCTCGATGCCGGAGACCGAAGCGCTGATGAAGTCGATCTTCTTCTGCCGCAGCGCCTTGCGGAACAGCGTCAGCATGGCATGCGCGTCGAACCAGCCCTCGCCGCTGCGGCCATAGGCGCCGGCGGTGATGCCTTCGGCCGACAGCCATGGGAAACGGCGCGTCAGCTGGTCGGCGTCCTCGAGCAGGATGTCGGCGCCCTCGGCGACCTGCGCCGCGTGGTTGGCCCTGAGGATCGGCAGCCCGACCTCGCCGGCAAGGATGAGATAACCGCCCTCGCGAAAACCGATATCGGCCTCGGTGCCGAATTCTTCCTTCAGCCGCCGGAACAGTTTCAGCGTGAATTGCGACAGGCGGATGTTTTCCGGAATGGAGAATTGCTGGCGGATCGAGGCCATGGATAGCGTCGTCGCCGCATGGGCGAATTGCGGGTCGCGCTCGATCAGCGCGATCGAGCCGGAAAACCCTTCCTCGCGCAGATAGTAGGCGACCGAGGAGCCGACGATGGCTCCGCCGATGATGACAATGTCGTAGCGCACTTTTTTCTCCGATCCGCCGTCCACACTCTACGCGACCGGCAAAGTGATCTCGAAGCGCGTGCCGCGCTCGGAGTCAACCAACCTGATCGTACCATCATGCGCTTTCAGGAGGGCCAGCACGATGCCAAGGCCCATGCCGGTGCCGCCGGACTCTCGCCGCGTGGTGAAGAACGGCTCGAAGATGCGCACCCGGTTGCTTGGCGAAATGCCGGCGCCATCGTCGCTGACCAGCACCGTCGCCTTGCCGTCGGCGCTTGCGGCAGTGATCGAAACCAGCGTCGCCCCGTGCCTGGCCGAGTTGTCGATGAGATTGCCAAGCACGATTGCTCCGTTCTCGGCCGAGATGCGCAAGGCAAGATCGCCGCCGGCCTCGACCCCAATCGCCAGCCTGGTGTCGACGGGAAGCAGCGCCAGCGCCGACCTGACCGAGGTGCTTTCGCCGCTGGGCGCGAGGTTTTCGGCCCGCGCCAGGTCGAGCAGCCGCCGGACCAGCAAATTGAGCCTTCCGGCATCGGTGACGATATTGTTGGAGAAGCGCCGCCGCTCGTCATCGTCCATCGCCGAGCCGGAATCGCGCAGCAGTTCGGCCGCGCCCTGGATCGCCGTCAGCGGCGATTTGAGCTCATGCGAGACGTGGGTGGCGAAGGTCTGGATCGAATCCGATCGCGCCTGCAGTTTCTCCGCCATGTCGAGGAAAGCGGCGGACAGTTCGGCCATTTCGCGCGTGCCGTGATGGTCGAGCGGCCGGATCGCGTCGCGCTCGCCGGCGGCGATGCGCTGGGTGCGGTCGATCAGCGCATAGATCGGCCGGCTGACGGTGCGCAGGAAGACGAGGCCGATGAGCAACGTGCCGCCGAGGATCGCGATCGCCGCCGCCGTCACCTTGCCGCGTTCGCCATAGAGATGTTTTATGATGTTGTTGGGCGTCCGCGAGACATAGACCACGCCGGCGACCTTGCCGTCGACGGCAACCGGCAGGGCGACGAAGACGCGCACCTTGGTGCCGCGGCTGACCGAATAGAGCGGCGGCGCCGGCTGGTTGGGGATGCGCAGCCGGAGCGCGCTGGCATAGCGCCCGGCAAGTGCGGCACGCACCTCCTCGACCCCGGCAAGCGACTGCCCGACCTCGTCGCGCCCGGCAATGACGACACCTGCGGGATCAAGCAGCCGGAAACCGGCCAGCGTGGTCTTCTGCGTCGCATCGAGAATGCCGGTCAGGCGCGCGCCGATCGCGGCAAAAGCGGGATCGGCCGTGGCGGGCGTCCCCGCCGGTCGGGTCGCAAGCACGTAATCCGAGGCGAGATCGAGCCGTGGCTCGATCGGCCGATAAGGCGAATCGGGATTGGGGCCTCGGCTCGTCCCGCCATTGGCCCCAGGCATCGGCGCGCCGAGCTTGTCCCCGGGAATGCCGGCGTCGCGCACCTCTTGCGCATAGATGGCGGCAATGGCGGCCCCCTGCGCGATCAGCTCTGCCTCGGTCTGGCGGATCAGCTGGTTCTCGTAGAGGCGGAAGAAGAACAGGCCGACCAGCGGCAGTGCCATCACCAGGATCAGGATGGCGACGACGACCGTGGCGAGGCGCGGCCGCCATTTGCGGCCGATCCACTTGCTGCCAATCCACTTGCTTGACGTCGTCAGCGGCATCGGCCAAGCCGGAAGCCGACGCCATGCACCGTCTCGATGACCTCCGGGCAACCGACCGCCGCCAGCTTGGCGCGGATGTTGCGAATATGGCTGTCGACGGTGCGGTCGGCGACATGGATTTTTCCCGCATAGGCACTGGCCATCACCGCGTCGCGGTCGAGAACATGGGTGGGCCGCGCCAGAAACCCTTTCAGGATCGAGAACTCGATCCCCGTCAGGGCCAGCGGCTTGCCGTCGAAGGCGGCCGCGTGGCTGGCCGGCGCCAAGGTGAGTTTTCCATGCGCGAACTGCCTGTCGTCGGCGGGTTCGGGCGCGACGGGGCGGGCGCGCCGCAGGATGACGTTGACGCGAGCGACCAGCTCGCGCGGGCTGAACGGTTTGGTGACATAATCGTCGCCACCCATTTCGAGCCCAAGGATGCGGTCGATCTCCTCATCGCGCGCGGACAGGAACAGCACCGGCACGTCTGAACTGTGGCGCAGCCGCCGGCAGACCTCGAGCCCGTCCATCTCAGGCATGCCGATGTCGAGCACGACAAGGTCGGGCGTGCGCCGTTCGATTGCCTGCAGGGCGGCGGCGCCATCGGACACGGCGGCTGTCTTCATGCCGGCCTTTTCCAGCGCGAAGCAGATCACTTCGCGGATATGCGGATCGTCGTCGGCGACGAGGATGTGATGCGGCATGGCTCAGCGATCCGGCACGGGTTCTGCGACACCAGGAACAACGATCGGCCGCCTGCTGTCGAGATAGCGTAGCAGGCGCCAGTCGCGAAAGCTCCAGCTCCGCCAGTTTTCCTGCAGGCTGCGATACCAGCCTTCATCGATACCGCGTAACCTTGCCAGCTCGCCGACGGCCCCGGCATCGGCCGTCTTGCCCTGACGATCGTAGAAGCGGTCGAGCGCCGGAAACGCGCCCGGGCCGAGCGAGCGCAGATACCAGGCGTCGAGGGGAATGCCCTGGCCGGTCATTTCAAGGGAATGGTCGACATTGTAATTGGCGATCAGCGCGGCGAAGTTGATGAAACAGCAGGCATAAAGCGCCAGGGATAACGTCAGAAGATTGGCGGAGAGCAGCCATTCGTTGGATTTTCCGAGCGCGATGCGGGCGATGATCAGCGCAAGCCCTGCCGCCACCAGCCCCATCCAGACGAAAGCGGCGACGCGCCAGTAGGTCAGCGCATAGATGCCGACATAGAGGTCGAGCCGCAGGATCGACGAGACGACCAACATGATGTTCTGCGCCACCCAGGCATAGACCAGCCGGCGGATGAGCGGATCGGCCGATGCCTCACTGCCGGGCCTCAGCGCCGCAAGGACAAAACCGGCGGCTAGCAGCGCGGTGACGATCAAGGGGTAGGCGCCGCGATGCGCGTAGGCGGCGTAGCTCAAGCCATCGGGAAGCGCCAACCCGCCCCACAGATAGGTGGCGTCGAGCCCGCTCTGCATCGCGAACAGGATGTTGAAGACAACGAGCGCTCGAAGGATAGCCGCCTTACCGAAAACGATGTCCTCGACGACGTGCCTGTCAGGTTTGGTCGCCGGCTGGGCATCGGCAAGGAGATGGTTTGGCCTGGAGATGCGCCGCCGGAATCGCGGCAGGCGCGGTCGCAGAAAGGCCCAGACGCCGGCAAGCACGAACAGCCAGAAGGCAATCCGCGCAAGCTGGATCAGATCGAGCAGCCTGATGAGGTCGATCAGCGACAGCCAGTATTCGATGACCGGATTGGCGGCGCCGAACAGGGCGACGAAGACGGCGCCCAGCGTCAGCGGCATCACCCAGACCGCGATCGCCGCCAGCCTTATGCGATGCCCGCCGAACCGCCGCGCCGCCCTTCGCCACTGGATAAAATCGCCGAGGAAACGCACCGGCGCCGCCAGCCCGAACAGCACGATCTGGCCGGCAACACGCGCCATGCGGTGCCGCAGCCGGCCGCTGAGCGAAAGCGCGAAGGCCACCAGGGCCGCGAGCGCGATCGAGACGGACAAAGGGCTGGCAGTCTCGGCCAGCGGCAGCAGCGCGACAAGCAAGGCGGCTGCCTTGAGCCACACCCTGCCATCGCTGAAGGCGGCGGGATGCACGGCAACCACCGCTGCTGCAATCAGGATGGCGAACAGGAGAACCGTGATGCCGGGGGCTGGCCGTAGAACAGGAAATCGGCGATCGCGACCAGCAGCAGGGCAACGCCGGCGCGGCTGCAATAGCTTGGCGCCGAAGTGAGCAACACTGTCATGACCTGATCGTTCCCATGGCTTCCAGTCGGGCCGTCGGAGCGCGTCTGCGGACGAAAGGGATGAGGGTCGCCATCGCACGTGGTGGATCGGCCAGCCACCAGCCTTCGCTGCGCAGCCTGTGGGGCAGGGACCAACGGGGTTTTGCTCGCTTTTGCATGCCGCCTGTCTCGCAGGCCGGCCGGGTGGCGCTGCGGCGGATCGGAGGAGGTTTTCCGCAGCCGCGTGCAGTTTTCGTGCAGGACTGGTGCGCTGCCGGCCATCCTTTGCGGACGTTGGCGCTGCCCAGCCAGGCCCCTTTCCTCTCCCTCCGGAGGGGGGAGAGGTGGCTCGGCGAAGCCGAGACGGAGTGGGGGAACCACCTGGCAACCGCCGCAACCGGACATAGCAAGGGCACCAGCCGCAAGCATGGCCTCGCCCTGCGCCCAAGGGTCGGCGCCCACTCCGTCGAGCTTCGCTCGACACCTCTCCCCCGGTCGACGGTGGAGAGGAAGGGCCCTTTCCGCAATTGTTGCGGAGGACGGATAGGCAAGGGCGGCGCAAGCTTTCGCGGTGGCTCGTATCAGGTACCGGTCGGACGCTTGCCTCGACCAATCACACACGGCATAGATCGGACATGGAACCCTACCGTCCGCGCCGCTCAGTGCTCTATGTCCCGGCCTCCAACGACAAGGCGCTGGCCAAGATCGCGCAATTGCCCTGCGACGCCGTCATCATCGACCTTGAGGACGCCGTCGCCCCCGCCGACAAGATCGCCGCGCGCGAGAAACTGGCCGGCATTTTCGCCAATCGCCCTGGTGCCGACCACAATGGCCGGCGCTGCGAGATGGTGGTGCGTGTCAATGCGCTGTCCAGCGAATGGGGCACCGATGATCTTGCGGCCGTGGCCAAGGCGGAACCGGACGGCATCCTGCTGCCCAAGGTCGACACACCGCGCGACGTGCTCGAGGTCGGCGATGTGCTGGACGACAATTTTGCGCCCGACAGCGTCAAGCTATGGGCGATGATCGAGACGCCCAAGGCCGTGCTCAACATCGGCGCCATCGCCGAGCTCGGCCGCGACCCCGCCTCGAGGCTGGATTGTTTCATTGCCGGAACGAATGACCTGATCAAGGATACCGGCGTCCTGGCGACGCCCGACCGCGCCTATCTCCTGCCATGGCTGATGCAGATGCTGCTGGCGGCGCGCGCCGGCGGCCTCGACATGCTCGATGGGGTGTTCAACGATTTTCGCGACCCGGACGCGTTCGCCCGCGAATGCATGCAGGCCGCCGCCATGGGCTTTGACGGCAAGACGCTGATCCATCCATCGCAGATCGAGGCCGCCAACCGCGCCTTCGCCCCATCGGCGCAGGCGCTGGCCGAGGCGCGCGCGGTGAAGGATGCCTTCGCGGAGGCGCAAAACAGCGGCAAGGGCGTCATCGCGCTGAACGGCAGGATGGTCGAGCGGCTGCACCTGGCGCAGGCCGAAAAACTGCTGGCGAAGGCGGCCGCCATCGGGGCATGATATTCGCCGACTGGGATACACGACAGGAATTGGACGATGAAACTCTACCGCTTTCTCACCGCCCCGGACGACGCCAGCTTCTGCCATAAGGTGACGGCGGCGCTGAACAAGGGCTGGCACTTGTTCGGCTCGCCGACCTACGCCTATGACAAGAAAGCCAAGACCATGCGCTGCGGCCAGGCCGTGGTGAAGGATGTTGACGGCCAGGAATACGGGCCGGATACCAAGCTCAGCGACTGGTAGGCGCCGGCAAAGAGGGCATCAGGCGGCCTCGGCAATATCCAGACGCACGACAAGTCCGGCCAGTGCGGCAAGATTGATCAACGTGTCTAGACTGAAATTCGCGATCCTGCCACGTAGGAGGTCGCTAAGGCGGGGTTGGGTAATCCCGAGACGGTTGGCTGCTTCGGCTTGGGTAACGTCCCAGCTCCGCACCCGCTGTTCGATCGCGATCAGGAGGTTGGAGCGCATAGTCATGTTGGCGGACTCGGCTGGAGTATTCTCCAATGCGTCCCACACATTTTCAAAACTTTGACGCTCCATTGTCCGACCTCCACTAAATTTGCTTGAACCGCGATGCGGCAAGATCCAAGTCTCGTTTCGCTGTCTGTTGCATCTTCTTCTGGAAGGCGTGCAGCACATAGACCGCGTCGCCTATGCTCACGACATAGATTACCCGGAACGCGCCGGCGTCGTCGCGGATCCGGATTTCCCGCGCACCCGGGCCGACCGTCGTCATCGGCTTCCAGTCGCTTGGCTCAAGTCCGAGCTGCACCTTATGCAACTGAACGCCGGTTTCCTTGCGCGCCGCCTCTGGAAAATCCCGGAGCTGGGCAAGAGAATCTCCGAGAAACTCTGAGCGCTTCATCACTGGCATTGGCAGACTTATATCAAAACTTGTATAAATACGCAAGACGGTGACCCGCCAGCGGCCGCCATGGAGGGGATCTCGACGTTCAAGAATGCGGGCCGGACATCCGCTCAGCGACCGTGGGGGAAGGCCACCCTTCCCTTCGCCTCGCAAGAGCAAAAGGGCAAACCCTAGATGACGAAAATGCGGGCTACTCTGCAGCCTCTTCGATTTTCTCCATATCATCGTCCGACAGGCCGAAATGGTGGCCGATCTCGTGGATCAGCACGTGGGTGACGATGTCGCCCAGCGATTCCTCGTTTTCGGCCCAGTAGTCGAGCATGGCGCGACGATAGAGCGTGATGCGGTTGGGGCCTTCGCCGGTTTGCGGGTTCCAGCGTTCGGCGATGCCGCGCCCCTCGAACAGGCCGAGCAGGTCGAACGGTGTCTCCAACGACAAATCGTCCATGATCTCGTCGGTCGGGAATTCGGCAATCTGGATGACGATCTCGCCGGTCAGCTTGCGAAAATCCTCCGGCAGATGGGCGTAGGCCTCCAGGGCCAGGAACTCCAATTCTTCCATCGAGGGCGCAAGTTCGCCATGCCAGGTGCGGGTCTTGTAGATGCGGGCCATGCTTTGTCCTTTAATCCCGGCATATAGGCGCTCGCACCGGTCGAGGCAAATGACGCCTATACGTCGGCGTCGCGCAGGGAGAGGAATAAATTCCTTATGACTCTGCTTGACTCTTCCAGCGCCCTCTGGAATCAATAGGAACATAACAGGAACAATTGTGAGTGGAAGCTGACCGTCATGGCGATGACCGCCGTGGCGCGGGAGACTGTTTTTGCCCTGCGCCGCCAGATCGCGAAAATCGAGGGAACGTTGCCCGAGCGCCTGCAGGCGCCGGCGGCGCCGCCCCTTGATGCCGGCGCCAGCGCTGACCCCACGCCGGGCAGCGATCTGACGATCGTCCGGCGCGGCCTTGCCGCCGCCTTGCCGGATGCCTTCCTGCCCATCGGCGTCGAGCGGCTCGATGCCGCGCTCGGCGGCGGCCTGCCGAAAGCCGCCCTGACCGAAATCCATGGCCTGGAGACCCGCGATGCGGGAGCCGTGGCCGGCTTCGCCCTGTCGCTCGTCAGCCTGATCCTCAACCAGGCGCAAGGGCTGCCCATCTTATGGATCGGGACATCGGAAATTTTCCACGAGGCCGGCTTTCCCTACGCCAGGGGGCTGCATGCCGCCTTCGGCATCGAGCCCGGGCAATTGCTGTTTTCCGAGGCGCCCAGGCTTGTCGATGCGCTGTGGGTCGCCGAGGAGGCGGCCCGCATGACGGCGCTTGCCGCCGTCATTCTGGAAATCCGCGGCAATCCGCAGCGGCTGGACCTGACCGCGACGCGCCGCCTGCATGCGCGGGCGCAAGGTGCCGGCCGGCCGGTGTTCCTGCTGCGGCAGGCGGCTGAGCCGGAACCGACGGCGGCGCCTGTCCGCCTCATCGCCGCGTCGGCGCCGGCCGTGCCGCGCGCCACGGTCGCCGGGCCGCTCGCCGGTTCGATCGGCCACCCCGCCTTCACCATCAGCATCGGCAAGAGCCGCACGGCCTTGCCTGGACAATTCATACTGGAGTGGAACCCCGATGAACGCGTATTCGACGAAAGAAGGGGCGAGGAAAGACGGGAGCGGGCAGAGAATCCTGTCCCTGTGGTTTCCCTATCTGGCGGCCGAAAGGATCCTGCGGCAGCGGCTGGGGAAATCCTGGCGTTCCCGACCCTCGGATCATCCGTCGCCATCTCACCCACCACTCGTGATCAGCCACCGCCAGGGCAACGCGCAGCGCATTTCGGCCCTCGACGAGCGGGCTGAGGCGCTGCACCTGAAGCGCGACATGGGGATTGCCGATGCGCGCGCCATGCATCCGTCGATCGACATCGTCGAAGCCGATCCGGAGGCCGACCGGCGCCTGCTCGAGGGCCTTGCCGACTGGTGCGACCGCTACACGCCGCTGGTGGCGCTGGACAGCATCGACGGCCTATTCCTCGACGTCACCGGCTGCACCCATCTGTTCGGCGGCGAACGCGCCATGCTCGACGAAATCCTGTCGCGATTCTTCCATCAGGGTTTCGACGTCCGCGCCGGGCTTGCCGGCACGCCCGGGGCAGCCTGGGCGGCGGCACGCTTTTGCGGCGACCGCATCGTTCTATCGGGCGAGGAGGAAGCCTTGCTTGCTCCCTTGCCGCTGGCCGCCCTTCGCATAGCGCCGGAAACCCGGACCAGCCTGGAAAGTGTCGGGCTGCGCACGGCAGGCGCGGTCATGGCCGCGCCGCGCGCGCCGCTCGCCCGCCGCTTCGGCGCTTTGCTGCTCCAGCGCCTCGACCAGGCGCTTGGCCGTCTCGACGAAGCGATCTCGCCGCGCCTTCCCGTCGCGCCGCTTTCGGTCGAACGTCATCTCGCCGAACCCGTCACGCTGACGGAGGAGATAGAGCGGCTGGTGGGCATGCTGGCGACGACCTTGAAGACCGACCTCGAACGCCGCGGCGAAGGCGCCCGGACACTGGCGCTGCTGCTCTTTCGCGTCGACGGCGCCGTCAGCCGCATCGCGCTCGGCACCTCGCGGCCGATGCGCGAACCCTTGCTGATCCGGAAATTGTTCCATGAGCGGCTGGCAGCACTCGAGCAGCATATCGATGCCGGCTATGGCTTCGACCTGGTGCGCCTCTCGGTGCTGGCTGTCGCCGCTTTCGACACGCAGCAGACCGATCTGACCGGTGAAGCGGCCGACGACGGTGCCGACATCGCCCTGTTCGCCGACCGTATCCGCGCCCGCCTCGGCGAGGGCGCGGTTCTCCAGCCTGTCCCTGTGGAAAGCCATCTGCCCGAACGCGCCGTCGCCATCGTCCCCTTCAGCGAGGCGCCGCGCCGGACCACGCCGCCGAAGAAGCCGGACAGGATGCAGGCGCCGACGACCATCTTCCCGCCGGAACGGCCGATCCGACTGTTCCGCGCGCCCGAGCCCATCGATGTGCCGGCCACCGAAATGCCGGAGGGACCGCCGCTGCATTTTCGTTGGCGCCGCGCGCTCTACCGCGTCACCCGCGCCGAGGGTCCGGAACGTATCGCCGCCGAATGGTGGCGCGAGACGCCAAGCGATCCGGCGGCATCGACACGTGACTATTTCCGTATCGAGGACGCCGATGGCCGCCGCTACTGGCTCTACCGGCAAGGCCTTTACGGCGGCGCCTCGCAGATCCCGCCGCGCTGGTTCATGCACGGGGTCTTCGCATGAACGCGCTGACCGTCATCCCCTATGCCGAGTTCGGCATCCAGTCGAATTTCTCCTTCCTGCGCGGCGCTTCCAAGCCGGAGGAACTGGTGGTCGCGGCCAAGCTCATGGGCTTCTCCGCGATCGGGCTCGCCGACCGCAACAGCGTGGCCGGCGTGGTGCGCGCCTGGCAGCAGGCCAAGGTCGAAAAGCTTGCCTATCACCCCGGCTGCCGGCTGGTTTTTGGCGACGGCACGCCGGACATTCTCGCCTATCCGAGGGACCGCACGGGCTGGGGACATCTGTGCCGCATGCTCACCCAGGCCAATCTGCGCGACGAGACCGAAAAGGGCGCCACCTTGCTCCAGCGCGGCGACCTGCTCGAATGGGGGGACCGGATGTCGCTGGCGGTCTTGCCCGATCTGGCGCAGGACGCGCAGGACAGCCTGGCCTTGCTGCGGGAACTCGAGGGCCGGTTCGGCAGGGCCCTGCGGCTCGGCGTCTCGCCTTGTTATGCCGGCCATGACCGGTTCAGGATCGAGCAGGCGGCGGCGTTTGCCGAAAGCACCGGCATCCCGCTGATGGCGACCAACGACGTGCTCTATCACACGGCCGAACGCCGCCCCTTACAGGATGTGCTGACCGCGATCCGCCTCAATGTTCCGGTCGCCGAGGTAGGGCTGGAGCTGACCGCCAATGCCGAACGCCATCTGAAGCCGCCGCTGGAAATGGCGCGCCTGTTCCGCAGGCATCCGCGGGCGCTGGCGGAGACGCTGCGTTTCGGCGAAGAGCTGACCTTCTCGCTCGGCGACCTTCAGTACAATTATCCCGATGAGCCGACGGAATCGGGCCTCGGCCCGCAGGCGGAGCTGGAGCGCCTGGCCCGGGAGGGAGCGGCCCGGCGCTTTCCCGGCGGCGTCCCCTCCAGCGTCATAAAACGCATTCAGGAAGAACTCGCCCTGATCGAGCGGCTGAATTACGCCCGCTATTTCCTGACCGTCCATGACATCATCAAATTCACCCGCGGCGAAGGCATTCTCTGCCAGGGCCGCGGCTCCGCCGCCAATTCGATCATCTGCTTCTGCATCGGCATCACCGAGGTGGGACCGGACAAGATCGACACGCTCTTCGAGCGTTTCATCTCGGAGGAACGCAACGAGCCACCGGATATCGATGTCGATTTCGAGCATGAGCGGCGCGAAGAGGTGATGCAGTACATCTATACGAAATACAGCTCCAAGCGCACGGCGCTCGCCGCCGCCGTCATCAGCTATCGCGGCCGTTCGGCGCTGCGCGAAGTGTCGAAGGCGATGGGCCTGTCGGAGGATGTCCGGGCGTCGCTTTCCGGCTCGATCTGGGGCTGGTCGACCTCGGAACTCGGCGAGAAGGAGGCCAGGGCCGGCGGCCTCGACCGCAGCGATCCCATATCGCGGCATGTGATGGAACGCGCCAACGAGATCATGGGCTTCCCCCGCCATCTCTCCCAGCATGTCGGCGGCTTCGTCATCACCAGGGACCGCCTCGACGAAATCGTCCCCATCGTCAAGACGGCGATGGACGAGCGCAAGATGGTCGAATGGGACAAGGACGATCTCGACGCGGTGAAAATCCTCAAGGTGGATATCCTGGCGCTCGGCATGCTGACCTGCCTCCAGCGCGCTTTTACCTTGCTCGAAACCCAATACGGCGTGAGAGACGACTATGGCAGGCCATTGACCCTGGATACGATCGCCAAGGAGGATTCCCGCGTCTACGACATGATCTGCCGCGCCGATACGCTCGGTGTCTTCCAGATCGAATCGCGCGCGCAGATGTCGATGCTGCCACGGCTGAAGCCGCGCGAATTCTACGATCTTGTCATCGAGGTGGCGATCGTGCGGCCGGGCCCGATCCAGGGTGACATGGTGCATCCCTATCTGCGCCGCCGCCAAGGCAAGGAAAAAGCCGAATATCCCAAGCCGGAGCTGGAAAGAATACTCGGCAAGACGCTGGGCGTGCCGCTGTTCCAGGAGCAGGCGATGAAGATCGCCATCGTCGCCGGCGGCTTCAGGCCGGGCGAGGCCGATGAACTGCGCCGCGCCATGGCCACCTTCAAGCGCACCGGCACCATCGGCAATTACCGCCAGCGCATGATCGACGGCATGACAGGCCGAGGCTACGAAAAGGACTTCGCCGAGCGCTGCTTCAAGCAGATCGAGGGTTTTGGCGAATATGGCTTTCCCGAAAGCCACGCCGCCTCCTTCGCGCTGCTCGTCTATGCCTCCTGCTGGTTCAAGACCTTCTATCCCGACGTGTTCTGCGCCGCGATCCTGAACTCGCAGCCGATGGGCTTCTATCAGCCGGCGCAGCTGGTGCGCGACGCCCGCGACCATGGCGTCGACATCCGCGAGGTCGACGTCAATTTCTCCGTCTGGGACTGCACCCTGGAAAAAGCGCCTTTCGACCCGGCCCGCATCCTGCCGCGCCATGCCGAGATGCGCGGTGTCATCGAGACAAGCCATGCGCTGCGGCTCGGCTTCAGGCAGATCAAGGGACTTTCCAAGGAACGCATGGAGGCTTTCGTCGAACGGCGCGGCGCCGGCTACTCGACCGTCCGGGATGTCTGGCTGCGCTCCGGCCTCAATGTCGACGAGATCGAGAAGCTGGCGCAGGCCGACGCCTTTCGGTCCATCGGCCTCGACCGCCGCGCGGCACTGTGGGAGGTCCGCGCGCTCGACGGCAAGAGCGCCGCCGAGAAACTGCCGCTGTTCGACCAGCCGGCGCTCAGCCTGCGCGAGCTGGAGCCCGAGACGAGACTGCCGAAAATGCCGCTCGGCGAGCATGTCATCCACGATTACCGCTCGCTCGGCCTGTCGCTGAAGGCGCATCCGGTCGCCTTCCTGCGCGAACGGCTCGACCGCGCCGGCGTCACCCCCAATGCCAGCCTGCCTTCCGTGCGCGACGGCAGGCGGGTCTCAGTTGCCGGTCTGGTGCTGGTGCGCCAGCGCCCCGGCAAGGGCAACGCGATCTTTCTCACGCTGGAAGACGACAAGGCCGTCGCCAATGTCATCTTCTGGGAAAGGACCTTCACCCGCTTCCGGCCCATCGTCATGGGCGCGCGCTTCGTCAAGGTCAGCGGGAAACTGCAGTCGGAATCAGGCGTCGTCCATATCGTCGCCGAGAAGATCGAGGATCTGACGCCCTGGCTGACCGTGCTGCTGGAAAAGGTCAGTGCGGCCTCACCGCCGGCCGCCGGTCCTCCGCACCGCTCCGCCAACGCCAACGACCCGGACCGCTCCAGCCAACCCGCAATCCGGGAAGACGGACAGGATATAGCGATGCTGTCGGAAGAGGCGGAAAGGGTCATGCCCAAGGGGCGCAATTTTCAGTAGGCGCGGGGCCGAATCCACGCGCCTTCGTCATCCACGGGCGAAGCAGGAGCGAAGCTCCGTCGCGAAGACCCGAGGATCCATGCCGCTACATCGGCCAAGGAATGCGACGGTCCGGAATGGTGCCTATCCTGGAGAAAAGGCTGCTGGTCTTGGCCCGCTTTCACACGTTACATCCGTCGCGGCATGGATCCCAGGGTCTCCGCGACGCCGCTTCGCGGCTGCTCCGCCCTGGGATGACGAAGTGATGATGCTCCGCGCCGCGCGCTCAGCTCGGCCCGCCCAGCTTCGGCGGCGACAGCACGTCCTCGGCCGAGATGGTCCGCGCCTCCGAGGGCAGCATGATGGGGATGCCGTCGCGCACGGGATAAGCGAGCTTGGCGATCCGCGAGACCAGCTCGCCACGCTCGGGGTCCCACGCCAGCGGCCCCTTGGTCAGCGGGCAGGCCAGCAGTTCCAGCAGCTTCGGGTCGACGCTGGTTTTCTTTCCGTCACGCCCATCCGCCATCAGATCCTCTTCCGGTTCACGCCGACGATGTATTGAGATTCAGGCCAGGCCGGCTGAACATCGGCACATCCTACTGCAGGCTTGAGCCAAAATCCTCATTCTCGCGCGCCAGCGTCATCTCGGTGATGGCGATCAGCGTCTCGGCCCGCGTCTTCAGGTCCGCGGCTTCCAGCAACGCCTGCTTCTCGGCCGGTCCGTAAGGCGCCATCATCGACAGCGCGTTGACCAGCATGGCGTTTTCGGCCCGGCTGACGCTTTCCCAGTCGGCTTCCAGATCATTGGCCTGCAAATAGGCGCGAAAGGCCCGCAACAGCGCCGGCCGGTCGATTTCATCGGCCGCCTGCTCCTCGTCGAGATCGGCGAGGAAGGGCGCCGGTTTGCACTGGCGGAACGGCGTCTTGACCGTCAGTTCGTGGGCGACGCGGAACCGGCACACGCCTTGCAGCGAAATCAGGTAGCGGCCGTCGCCTGTCTCCGAAAAGGCGATGATGCGACCGATGCAGCCGACATTGCAAAGCTCCGGCTCGCCATCCTCGCGCAATGCGCCATTGAGACCGGGCTGGATGATGCCGATGAGACGCGAGCCGGCGACCGCCTCGTCCACCATCTGCAGGTAGCGCGGCTCGAAGATGTTGAGCGGCATGCGGCCGCCCGGCAAAAGGAGCGCGCCCTCGAGCGGAAAGATCGGGATCGTCGACGGCAAATCCTTGGCGAGCCGGTAATGCGCGTTTCCCGCTTGCACCTCATTCCTCCGATCGCTTCCATGGCGAAGCGTCAACCCTGCCCTGTCCTATCTGGCGCTCAGGCCCGACGCCGCAAGCCTGTGCGACAAAACAACCGATAACCGGCTCAGGAAAACAGCAACGCCGACAATTTGCGGCGCGCGGCAAGCGTCGCCTCGTCGGTCATGCCCCAGGCCTCGAACAGTTGCAGCAACTGCGTCCTGGCGCCATCCTCGTTCCAGGCGCGGTCGGCCTTGATGATGGCCAGCAGATTGTCGGCGGCCGCGGTGCGATCGCCCCTGGCGTTCTGGATCATGGCCAGATCGAAACGCGCCTGATGGTCCTTGGGATTTTCCGCAAGCCGCCGTTCGAATTCGGCCGGATTGCCGAGTTCGGCCGCCTGCGCGGCAAGCGCCATCTTGGCGCGCAGGGCGGCGAGCGCCGGCGCGTCCTTCTTGGCCTCGGGCGCCGTTGCCAGCAGCGCCTCGGCGCCTTCCGTGTCGCCGGCTTCGAACAGCAGCTCGCCCAACCCGCCAATCGCCTCAACCGTCTCCGGCGCCTGCGCCAGGATGGCGTCGTAGATGTCGGCAGCGGCCTGCATGTCGCCGGCGTCGCGTGCCTCCGCCGCCGCCGCCAAGGCCTCGGCCACCGGCGGCGCGCCATTGCCCTTGCCGCCAACCTTGGTGATGAATTCGTTGATCTGGCTCTCGGGAATGGCGCCCATGAAGCCATCGACGGGCTGGCCGTCCTTGAAGGCGATGACCGCCGGAATCGACTGGATGCCGAGCTGGCCGGCGATCGAGGGATGGTCGTCTATGTTCATCTTGACCAGCTTGACCTTGCCGCCGGCGGCCTTGACGGCCTTTTCCAGCTGCGGAGTGAGCTGCTTGCAAGGTCCGCACCACGGCGCCCAGAAATCGACCAGCACCGGCTGGCGGCGCGATTCCTGGATGACGTCGGCGGCGAAGGCGGCGGTCGTCGTGTCCTTGATGACATCGGCGGCGGCGGCGCCCGCGGGCGCATCGCCAAGCGCGGCCTTCGCCGGCGCCGTTCCGCCATACTGCACCTTGGTGGCATATTGGCCGCCATTGCTTCCGAATGATCCGCCAAACGGATTGTTGTCGCTCATCTCGTCACCCTTTCGGTCGCGCCGCCTGCCCGCGGCTCGGCGCCATGTCTCAATTGGAAATCGGCTTCGCCATCCATGTGGCGATCATGCCGAGACTTTCAAGATAGCAGCATCGTGCCCGGTTGCCTCGACGAATCTGATGAGATCGGCCGCCGTGATCGACGTCGTCGCCTCGTTGGTCAGCGGATGCGCGTTGATGACGGAATGCGCCATCAAATCCTTGTCGAGCACCAGCTTGACCCTGTTTTCCCTGTCGTTGATGACGCCGAAGACGGTGACGGCACCCGGCGTGACGCCCAAAAGCTCCATCAGCATCTCCGGCTTGCCGAAGGAAACCCGGCTGGCGGCGCCGATCGACTGGTGGATCTGCTTGAGATCGACGACCGCGTCCTCGCCGACGGCGACCAGGAAGAAATTGTCCTTCTTGTCCTTCAGGAACAGGTTTTTTGTGTGTCCGCCGGCGATTTCGCCGCGCAGCTCCTGCGAATCGGCCACCGTATAGAGCGGCGGGTGGCGTTTCGTCGAAACGGCGATGCCGAGTTCGGCAAGAAAGGCCATCAGTTCAGCTTCGGTCTTCGGCATTGGTCTTCTTCTCGTCGTTTCCTGGGCCTTGCCGTTTACGGCCAATGAGGCGGCCGACACAAGGCCATCGCGCAAGGGCGATGAAATCCGCGCGTCGCGGACGGTTTGCCGGCATCGTTCGGGAGGTTGCAAAAAGCCTGTTATTCCCTGTTGCAATCGCCGCGCTCTTCAGCCATATAGGCCCGGCTTGCGGCCAAGACGCCGTGTGAGCGGGTGTAGCTCAGGGGTAGAGCACAACCTTGCCAAGGTTGGGGTCGAGCGTTCGAATCGCTTCACCCGCTCCAGTTTTCCCTAGGGAAATCAAGCATCGAAAAGCCGCGGTTCGCCGCGGCTTTTTCGTTTTCTGGTGGACGCTGACGGACGCATAGGCGGAAATACTGCCCACCATCCTCGAAAATCACATGAGTCCCAGCGAAGCACGCCTCGCACCTGGCCTCGTTGGCTCTTTCGCCTTCAGCCGCTCTTTGCCCCGTCCGACCTCCGCGGCGACGCCAGGCGGACCAGCGACGTCCGGCTGCTGATCGAGGCGAGGTGGCAGTAGAGCAGACCGAGCACGCCGGATTTGCGCGGGTCGAGGAACGATGTTCCGGGTCACTCCCGTTCGTTGCTGTTCCCGTGAACGACGTCGACGTACGACCGGATCGCTTAGGTTTCGGCTGGCGCTGCGGCAACCGTATCGGGACCGGCGCGAGCGACCATTCCAACGGCGTTGGCGCCGAGGAGGTAAATCAGTTAAAACTAAATCAGGCGGAACTATTGTCTGCGATTTCGGGAGACGACATGTCCGAGGAGCATGTTGAGCGTCGGCTGGCGGCGATCCTGGCGGCTGATGTGGTCGGCTATAGCCGTCTTATGGAGGCCGACGAGGAGCAGACGCTCAATCTCCTTCGGCAGCATCGACGGGAGTTCTTCGATCCGACCGTCACCAAGCACGGTGGACGCATCTTTAAAGTGATGGGCGACGGCTTCCTGGTGGAGTTCGGCAGCGTAATCAATGCGGCGCGCTGCGCGGTCGAGATCCAACGCGGCATGTCCGAGCGGAATGCCGGCATCCCCGAGCCCCGGCATTTCAAGTTTCGCATTGGCATCAACCTTGGCGACATCATCGTCGACGGTGATGATTTCCATGGCGACGGCGTCAATCTTGCGGTGCGGCTGCAGGGGCTCGCAATACCCGGCGGCATCGCCTGCTCGGAAGTGGTGCGCCATGAGGTCGGCAACAAGCTGGGCGTCGACTTCGCCGATCAGGGCGCCAGGACCGTCAAGAACATTGCTCAGCCGGTGCACGTCTATTTCGCCAACTGGGACCAGGGCGTCTCGCAAGTCGAGACGCATATTGCAGTCGAGAGCGTCCAGACACTGGTGCGGTCCGACAAGCCGTCAGTGGCGATCCTGCCCTTCGCCAATCTGAGCAATGATCCCGACCAGCAGTATTTCAGCGACGGCATCACTGAAGATATCATAACCGACCTCTCGAACGTCTCCGGCCTGTTCGTGCTCAGCCGCAATACGGTGTTCGCCTTCAAGGGCAGGACCGACAAGATGGAACGCATCGTCAGGGAACTTGGCGTCGGCTACATTGTCGAGGGCAGCGTCCGCAAGGCGGGAAACCGGGTCAGGATCAATGCCGAGTTGATCGAGGGCGCCACGGACGGACACGTCTGGGCTGCCCGCTTCGACCGCGACCTCACCGACATCTTCGCCGTGCAGGACGAAATCGCCAAGGCGGTCGTGGCGCAGCTCAGGGTCAGGCTCCTGCCCGAGGAGAAGAAGGCTATTGAGCTGGCGCCGACGGACAGTGTCGAAGCCTATACGCATTATCTTCGAGGCCGCGATTACAGCCACATCGCGACCAGAGCGAACCACCTGATGGCCAGACAAAGCTATATCCGAGCCATCGAGCTTGATCCGGGATATGCCCGCGCCTATGCAGGCTTGGCGGTCTGCGACGTACGCCTTCAGTCGATCTACGGCTCATCGATCCACGTGGACGACATTCTCGCGACCGCCGACAAGACCCTGGCCCTGGACCCGAATCTGGCTGAGGCGCATTCAGCCAGGGGCTTTGCCCTGTCCCTCGCCGACCGCCGTTCCGAGGCCGCGGCGGCGTTCGAACAGGCTCTCACGCTCGACCCCAACTGCCACGAGGCCAACCGCTACTATGCCGAGTTCTGCGTGACCGGCGGCCAGTTCGAGCTCGCCGCGACGTATTTCCTGCGCGCGATGGAGATCAAACCGACCGACTACGGCGCACCGGTCATGCTGGTGAACGTCTTCCGCACTCTCGGCCAACAGAACGACGCGGAGCTTTATGCGCGGATCGCATTGGAGAGAGCGGAAGAGGAACTCCGTCTGCATCCGGAGAACGCCAATTGTGCCTGCCTGGGGGCGATCGTGCTGGCCTTCCTTGGTGAACGCGACAGGGCCGCGAAGTGGCTTGGCCGGTCTCTGGAAATCGACCCTAGCGATATCAACGTCCAATACAACGCCGCTTGTACCTATGCGTTGCTGGGGGAATTCGAACGTTCGATCGACCTTTTGGAAGTGTGGCTGCCGCAGGCTGGCGCCGAGATGAGACTCTGGTTCAGGAACGATTCCGATTTCGCCTCTGTTCACAGTCATCCCCGCTACCAGAAGTTGCTCCAGCTCCTGCAGTAGCGACACGCATTGTTCTTGGGGCAATTTTGTTGCCGATAATCAAGAACCGTCCTTCAGGAAGAATTAACCTGACAGACCAACGTCCTCGCCATCTCACGGATATTATGGTATGTTACTAATATAACCGAGAGGTGGGGGAATGGGTACCCGGTTCAGGCTGTTTGTTCAGCCTCCGTTCGAAGACCCTACGTCAAGCCCTGAGATCATTGCGGTTTCTTCCCCGCGAGGCAGCGTCGGACCTGGCCCGTCCGACGATCGCATGTATGTCGTCGAGCCGGTCGGCAAGACGCGGCCCTATGGCGTCAACCACGGCCCGTTGGGTACGCCCGTTATCTCCCTGCCGCCCTGGACGCGAGCGATCCTCGATCCGGCCGTTCCCGACGACGAAGGCAATTTCGATCATTATCAGCCCTCGACGCCCGGCTTCGAAGCAGCGCACGCGTTCGGTTGCGCGCGCTTCACGCTCGACGTTTGGGAGCGTTACATCGGCCAGCCGCTCACCTGGCATTTCCACGATCACTACGACCGTCTGGAAATCTCGATCCTGCCGGGTTGGGACAACGCCCAATACGGCTATGGCTTCCTTGAACTCGGCAGCCAATTCGTGAAAGACGGACGCACGCTCCCGTTCAGCCTCGACTTTGATATTATCGCGCACGAGGTTGGCCATGCATTCGTCTACAGCGTCCTTGGCATACCGAACCCGGGAGCTGAGTTCCCGGAATATCTGGGCTTTCAGGAGGCCTTTTCGGACTGCGTTTCGTTGATCGCGGCCATGCATTTTCCCTCCGTGATCGATAATGTCCTGACGGTGACGCGTGGGAATCTCTACATCGCCAACCAACTCTCTCGCTTCTCGGAATTCTCGCCGCACCGCCAGATCCGCGAGGCCAACAACAAACTGACGATGGCCGATTTTGTGGACGGCTGGACCGACGAGCATGCACTGTCGCAACCTCTCACGGGCGCCGTCTTCGACATTCTGGTCGATGTCTTTCACGAGAGCTTGGTGGCTCGAGAACTGATCTCGCCGGAGGCCGAAAATCTTGCCGACCTCGCCGAGATAGATCCAGCTGCCGAGCTGCCGATGCAGGAAGTCTTTGATCGCGATTTCGCCAGCAATCCGGAAGGTTTCGCCGAGGCGCTGCTCGACGCGCGCGATATCGTGGGTACCTATCTCGCCGAGACGCTTTGGGCTCTCGGCCCGGATTTCCTGGACTACGGTGACGTGGCGAGAACGATGCTCGCGGTCGACGACAGCATGACCGGAGGAGAGCTATCGAGGATCATCTTCCGGGATTTCGACCGAAGAGGGATTTTTCGCTGCCGTGCCGGGCCTCGCCTGACGAAGCCAAACCGGAAAAGCCATGTTCATGAGGGCCGAATCGCTCATCCGCTGGACCAGGCGCGCCTGCCGGACATGAGCTATTTCGAGAAATATTGGATGTCCAGAAGTGGCGCCGATCTTTGATCGACATGCAGATGATGGGGTGATCCATGACGACTGAAACCATTCTAAGTACCTCAACCATACATTTGTTCGGTAGAGTTCTTGAAGATTTGAGGCTCAAGAAGAGGGTCGATGGGGGACGGCCTCCAAGGCTTGGCAACAATAGATTCCTGCAGAACCAGATCGACGCTTCCGGTAGCCTGCTGGCAAGGATCTATGCGTTCACCTTTGAAGCGCAGTTCTACGAGCTGGCCCGACCGACCATACTTCTTGTCCATGGGCCTGGCACTGCCGTTGATTATCCGGCCCCGGAGGACACCGATCTCAAGGTCATGAGCCGCGGTCCAAGCGACCCTGCCTATACCGGACTGTCATCGCAGATAGGCTCGTTTGCGCGCGGAATGCAGGTCTGGGTCTACGACAAGAGTGACCTGACAATGCGGCTGGAACTCGACACCGGAACGCTCGAAGATGTCCTGTTGAGCGCAGAGCTGGACCCGGGTTCGTTTGGTCGATCGGGTGGAGCAATGGGCAGATCCGGCGGTGCGATGGGGCGATCTGGCGGCGCCATGGGCAGGTCTGGCGGTGCGATGGGACGGTCCGGTGGCGCCATGAACCGCGGCGGGCGCGGCGATTTGGACTAGAGCAATTCCAGGAAAAGTGCGTAGCGGTTTTCCGTCCGGAATTGCGTAAAAACAAGAAGTTAGAGCGGGTCACAGATTCTATCAAACATTGAACCGCTCTAGCGTTTCCGATCTTTAATTTGAGAAGGCCGAAGGGAGATGGGCCATGGCGAGAGTAGATATAGTACGCGTCGAAACACCTGAAGGGGCTGCTGTACGAGGCGGAGATCCGGTTATGGTCACTGTGAAGGTAGCTCCACGGTGGTTTGAAGACGCTGACGACTTGGCAATTAGATTTATTTACGCTGACACTTTAGAAGGCACTGACTACGTATCAGTATACAAGGAAATAACCATCGATAGCGCGACGGAAATAAGCTTTAGGGTTAAAGCGAAGCATGGTTCTTCACCAGGAGAATACTATGTTCAAATCAAGAAAGAATCCACAGATGAAACGGTAGCAAGTGATCCTGGCGATGGGACTATCACTGTCTCCTAAAGTTGATCACTGCCAAAAACATATGCTGTAACGAGCCGAAACGTCACAAGTCGCATCGGCATCAGCGGCTCTGCCCTCACGCCGGCAAAATCTTGCCGGGGTTTATGATGTCTGCGGGCCGAGCGTCTGCTTGATCATGCGGCTTCCGCAGCCGCCTCCCCCGAGCCTTCCGGCTCGCTCCTGTCACGGAGGACCCTCGGCTCCCAGAAGGCTGTTCGACTTTCCTTGAGAGCGCACAACCATGAGCGCGAGAAATCAGCCCTTCGCCCCCTCCGCCTTGCGCACGGACGCCTGGTGCACCAGCGAGGTCCAGCTGTTGGTCGAGGCGAGGTGGCAATAGAGCAGGCCGAGCGCGCCTGATTTTCTCAGGTCGAGAAAGGCCTCGTCGCTCAATTTGTTGAAAGCGGCCTCGTCGATCACCTGGAAATCGGTGAGGTTGAGCACTTCGCCGCCTTCCAGCGTCACCTTGCTCTGGCGCGGCGAAAACAGGCCATGCGCGTCTATCTTGTCGACCATCTCGCGGGTGGCCCTGAAGTCGATCTGGAACTGGTTGCAGAAGGCGAGCGCCTGCTTGGTCGCCTCGGTCGGTTCGTTGCCGCTGAAGAACGGCAGCACCTTGTCGTCACGGAACGGCGCCACGAGCTGGTCGACGACGCGCTCGCTCGCCCGGTCGACGCACAGCGTCAGCCGGCCGGCCGACGTCGGGTCCTCGGCCAGGATGAAGGGATAGCGGCGGACATAGGCCGGGATGTAATGCGGTGCGTTCCACATGCCGTCGGCATCGACGAACAGGTTTTCGTCCTGGCGCACGCCGGTGATGATGACAGGCGCCTTGGCGGCGCCGATGAACACGATCGGGTAGGAGCGCATCGCCGCCGGCATCTCCGACGCCACCACCGGAATGGCGTGCGCCGAGCGCGCGAAGGAAAAATCGCTGCGCGCGGTCAGCCCGAGCGAGCCATGCCGGATCGGGTTGAGCGCCTCTGGCCTCGTATAGAACAACGGCATGGCGTCACCCCCATTTGCAGGCGCCGCCCCTGTTTTCGAACCGCTCTCAGCCATCGTCCGTCCTTTTCTCCCGCAAGCCGGTCAAGCCGGCCAATCAGCGTCCGGCGTCGCTGCCGAAGCCCTGTCTTGTCGCGCCAGGCGCTGATCGGAAACAATCCCGCGCCGGAACAAAGTACTACAGTGTCGCCGGCACGCGCAAAAGGACATGGGCTGCCGTATTTTGCGGTTTGCGGCGGTGAATTGTCTTGGGCGCCGAGCGCTTCGCGCGATGGCGTACAATCCCAGGAAAGTGTTCGACGTTCTTCCGTCCTGGACTCCAGAAAAAATGAGCTCTGGACAGCTCGCGGCGAAGCGGCGACAGTGCCGCGCAAACGGCTTTGAGGCGAGCGCAATGGCGGCGGCGGCGGATTTCGAACAGGCGATCGGGCAGGCGTTCATCATCGAGACCACAGGCGGGCGCATCTCGCTCGAACTGAGCGCCGTCAATCGTATCGCGGCCAGCCGGCGCCCGGGCGGCGGTTTTTCCCTGCTGTTCCGGGGACCGCGCGAGATCGCGCTGCCGCAGGCGACCTACAGCCTTGCCGGCACCAGCGGGGTCCACGACATCTTCATCGTACCGGTTGCAGCCGACGCGGCCGGCCGGACCTACGAAGCGGTGTTCAATTAACGCCGGTTTTGAGCTGCAGGCGGCGCCCCTCACTGTCCTGCCGGACGTTCGTCACTCGAAAAAGCCAAGCAATTGGCTTTTCGTCCGCTGCGCGGATCGCTCCTCAACTCCCCGTAAGCGGGGCAAGAGTAGCTGGCGGCAATGCCCTTGCCCTTCTTGCGGCGGGAGATTGGCGAAATCATCAACGAGGCAGGCAGGTGAGGGGCAACGCCAACCAACGATCATGGATCCGCCGGCGTACAAGCCATCAAATCGTAGACGCCCTTGTCCTCGACGACGACAAAGCCGAGATCGACATAGAGCCGCCTTGCCGGATTATTCTTCTCGACATGGATCGACACTGATTTGCCGGCTAACCATGCCTCGTCTATCAGGTCGCGCAACAGGGCGCCACCATAGCCCTTGCGGCGATGCGCAGGCAGGAAGGCGATGTCGATGATGAGGTGTTGGCTTGGCCAGCGCTCTAGATAGAGCCGGCCGATGTCGTGTCCGGCATGGCTCACCACCAGCCAGTCGGCCTCGGGGTAGTGCTTGTGGTAATGCGTGTGCTGCGCCTGGAACTGCATATCAAGGAAGGCGGTCTTTTGTGCCTCGCTCCAGTCCGTCACGGCGAGTTCATCCATGCGGGTCGAGGCGTAGAGCCGCGACAGGAAGGCAATGTCGACGTCACCGGCGGAACGGAATTTCAGCCCGGCCGCAAAGGCGCGGGGCCAGGCCACGACAGGATGCTCCGGCTTGCTGTCTGTCACGCCAACTGTCGCCGATTGAACTGTGCGTCACACCGGCGGCGTCAGGTTGCGCACCACCACGATCTGCTTGAGGTTGTCCTCGGCGAGCGTCGTCCATTCATATTCCCATTCGGAACTGTCGATGGCCATCTGGTTGATCGTTCCGAGCGCGTTGGTGCCGTTCGGCATGATCATCAAGCTGAACAAAGCGAGCCGCCCGTCAGCATTGTAGTTGAGCGAGAGCCGCGTCGAGTAGAGGGACACGCCGAAATCGCGCCATCCCGACCAGTTCTGCGTAGTGGCATCCCACTGCGCGTTGAATTCGTGGACGCGCTGCTGATCGGAGGAGGCCAGCACGATGTCGCCGTCGCCCTGGATGCCGGCGGCAAGCGTGTATTTCGGCACCCTGGAGTAGCCGGTCGTCGCCCAGCCCGTCCATGTGTCCGACCCCGCGGGCTGCTGGCGCGTGTGCAGAACCTGTCCGTTCTGGGTCAGGGCGAACAGGTTGGTGCCGCCTAGTGGGCCGATCACCGGCGCCATTTCGGTGAAGCCGCCGGTTTGCCCGGTGTTGATCTGCACCCAGCCCGTCCAGTCGGCGGCCTTGAAAGCCTGCGCCTTGGCCTGCTGGCAGCGGTAGAGGTTCAGGCCTGAATTGATGCCGAACAGCGCGATGCGGCCGTCGGCCTGTCGTATGGCGGTGATCGTCACGAGCTGGCCGGTGAGCTGTATCCAGGCGCTCCAGGGCTGTACGGGCGGCCTGAGCTCGTCGACGGTGACGACGATCGGCGTCTTGGTCCCGGGCGGCGTGATGGTCTTCTGCACCTGCACGATCTGGTCGGGGTTCTGGTAGATCCACCAGATGCGGCCCTGATTGTCGGTGAGGAAGATTTCGATGCGGCCATCCGCATCCCTGGCCATCGAGAGCTTCTGGTAGCTGGTGGCGCCGGGCGGCGCGCCGATGCTCACCGGCGCGTTCCATTTGTCGACCGGGCCGACCTGGTTGGCGTCCTCCGTGATGAAGGACAGATTGGTGGTGCCGGATGGCTGCGCGACCACCGCGACGCGGCTGTCCTTGGTCAGCCCGGCGGTCATGATCAGCCAGGCACCCGGCGAGATGGGAGACCATGCGGAGGGCCACGACCCGTTGGGCGCCACTTGACCCTTCTGGATCAGCCGCCCGGCGGCCGAATCGATGCCGACGACCATCAGCCGCGACAGTTCGAAGAACGACGCCCCGGTCGGCATGGCCTGGTAGACCGGCGCCGGGCCAGAGCGCCGTGAACTGGCGCTGGCCTTCGAGGCCGCTCTCGGCGGCACAGCCGGCACCTTCGCCGCGGGAGCCGCTGTTTTCGATTTCGGTTCTGCTTTCTTGGCCATTGTATCCGTCCTGCCCCCTGTTGGCTCGGTGTCAGCCTCTCGGCGGGAAAATGCCTTGCAGCGCGATGATGAACGTCAACGCCAGGTAGGGCTGCAAATTGTCGTGAGGCAGGGAACTGCCGGCAAGAGAAAGAGCTTGGGCATTCATCTGCGCCAGATTGCTTGCCGTATTTGATTGATAGATCGTGCCGGCCTTGGAGCGACCCAGAAATTCTGTCGGCAACGGGCCTTTGAGCGTCCCGTTTTCAGTCGAAGCCATAAGGCTGTGATTGTGAACCGGCATTTCGGAGGCGAGCAACGTCACGGTCTGGCTACCCCCTGGCTCGCCTAGGAAGTGATCCGTTCCGCCGGCTGCAGCGCCGGGATGCATCGGCGCCGAGCCGGCCAGATTCGGCAGCGCGAAAGTCGACTTCCCATCGCCGCCATAGGTCGTGCCGAGCAATGAAAAGAGCGCCGTATTTTGCGAAATCGGCAGCAACTGTCCGTTGCATGTCGCCCAACCTACCGGCGCGAACGTTCCGGCAAAAATACGAATTTCCGCGACGAATTGGTCGGACATGACACCCTCTAGGTCTGGCTGGGGAAAACCCCGAACAGCGAGATGATGAAATTGACGCACAGATAGGGCATGAAATTATCGTGCGGGTTGCTGCCCCCGGCGGTGGTCAACGAATTTCCCGCAAGCCCCGCGCCAGCAACGTCGACCACATAGGCCGAGATCGTCGGGGAGGTCGCCAGAACATTGCCGCCTGGATTGGGATCGGACGCCGTGTTCAACGACGCCATCAGTGCATGGCCATGAGCTGGTATCTGGCTTGTCGTCAGCGTCACGGATTCGACGCCGGCGGCTTCCCCGAGCGCATAGTTCTGGCTCATCCCCGGGCCCTGGCCCGCATGTATGGGGATGCGGCCGCTGAGGTTGGGCAGGGCAAACGTCTCCTGGCCATCGCCGCCATAGGTCGTGCCTATCAAATTGAACAGCGTATCGTTTTCCGAGATCGGCAGAAGCTGACCTTGACAAAACATCCAGCCGGCAGGCGCGAAATTGCCGCCGAACATGCGAATCTCACCGACATAAGGTTGGCTCATTGCCGCTCCCTCTAGTTCTGCGACGGGAAGATGCCTTGCAGGGCGATGACGATGTTGAGCGTCAGGAAGGGTTGTCGATTCTCGTGCGGGTTGGTGTTGCCAACGCTGGAGATCGATCCGGGATTCAACGTCGTCGGATTGGCAAGGCCGGCGTAGAGGACCCCGACCTCGCGGGCCAGTACGCTGCCGGCGGGGGTGTTCCTGTCGCCTTGCGTCTGCGACGCGTTGATCAGATGGTTATGGGACGGCATCTCGGCCAGTGTCAGCGTATGAAATTCGGCTCCGCCTCTGCCGCCGACCACCGCCCCAATAGAACCGCCAGTGTGTATGGGAACCCTGCCTCGAAGATCCGGCAGACCAAAAGTGGTTCTACCATCTCCGCCATAATTCGTTCCAAGAAGAGAAAATAAAGCTTGATTCTGATTTATTGGAAGAAGCTGACCGTTGCAGAAAGCCCATCCCTTTGGCGGAAAATTGCAAGAAATAAGCTTGAGTTCACCCAAAAAAGGTGTGCCCATCTCGGCCCCCTAAACTACCCTAGCATCAATCTAGCCAGTTTCATTGCTGGCGTCGACAAGTATCTGATGGACGGCAAAAAATTAATACGCGACGATTACAATCGTCGGTTAAGAATACGTTACCAACGACCCCGGCTGCAAGCGGCTATCACGGTGTCGGCGGCGGCAGTGCCGGCGCGGCGTGATTGAAGATGACATTGGTGTCGACGCGCATCGTGGTGCCGGGTGAGGCGCTGGCTGTGAGTCCATTCGCCGCCGCGAGCGCATTTGCATCGGCCTGCGTGACGTTGACAGCGTTCGTCCCGCCAGGCGCCCCGCCGATACGCGCGGTCGTGGTGGCGCCCTGGCCGTTTGCGTTGATGAAAGTGTTGCCGCTCACGAGCGCATTGATGAAGCCACCGCCCGCGTTGTTGAAGTTGTTGATGAACAGTCCTCGGTCATCGAGGATGTCGCGGATCGTGTTGCCCGTCAGCGTGATGTTGACCACGCTTGCCGAATTCTGGGTACCGTTGCCAGACTGAACATCGATGCCCTCGAAGCCGCTGCCGCTGCCATTGCCCACGCTTTGCACGATGTTGTTGGTAACGCTCAGCGTCATGGTGCCGCCGTCGGCCTCGTCATGGATGTCGAGCCCATTGCCGATCTGCGCCCCGGAACCCACAACGCCCTGTGTGCCGATGGTCGTGTTGCGCAGGAAACCCGTCACGGTCGTGGTGCCAAAATGGTTGATGGCTATGCCGACCGCGCGGTTGTTGGTGACGGTATTGTCGTTGACATCGAAGTTGAGCGTGCTGGTGCCCGTGGCCGTCAGCGTGATGCCCGAATTGTTGGTGTTGAACGTGTTCACGCCACCTGCGGTGCCGTCGCCGAGATGCACGTTGAGCGTGCCGTCGTCAACCGAGCCGGCGAAGCCGGTGGCCGTATAGGTCGTCGGCGTGGACAGGTTGCCGGTGAAGGTGTTGTTTGTTGCATGGACCGTTGCCGTCGGCGACCCGGCGAGGCCGCCTGTGGTGAGGTCGATCTGGAACTGGTCGCCAGCTACCGTCGAAGCACCATTGTTGGAGAAGGAACTGTTGGTCACAACCAGGTCGGTCAGCGTGCCGCCGGTGTTCTGGATAAACACGTTGTGGACGTAGGAATTGCTCACCGTGAGGTTGCTGAACGTCGTCAGGTGCGTCGCGTCGCCGGTCAACTCGAACAGGTAGATATTGCCCTCGCCATTGCCCGAGCTCGAGTTTCCGTTGCCGGACACGGTATCGCGGTTCAGCACCAGACCGTTCACGCCGTTGCCGAGGATGCCGTTTCCTTGCGAGTTGGTGATGTTCATGTTGGTCAGGCTGACGTTCTGCGTCGAGGTCAGGCTGACGCCGTCGCCGGTCGAATTGGTAATCGTGCCGCCGGAGCCAGCCGTCGTGCCTGTGCCGGTGACGGTCAGCCCGCCGCTGGCGCCGGTGTTGTTGAGCACGATTCCGTTGACGGCGCCATTGGTCGATATACTCCTGAACGTCAGCCCGCTCCCGCCGATCGTGGTGTTGGCGAAGTTCAGCGCCTTGCCGCTACCCGCCGACGAGAAGCCAATCGTGTTGTTCGAACCCTGCACCGTGACCGTACCGCCGCCGGTGGCATTGAAGCCGGTGCCGGACGTGGTGTTGATTGCCAGCCCGCCGCCGGTGAAGTTGATCGTCGTGTTGGTGTTGGCGGTGAGGTCGACGGCATTGTTGGCGCCGGTGGAAAGCGTTTTGGTGCCGCCGGAGAAATTGATCGTGCCGCCGGTGTTGCCACTGACGAGGATGCCGTTGGCCAGACTATTCGTAGCGCTGAGATTTCCCGACAGTGTTACCGTGCCGACGCTGTGACTCGAAACGCTGACGACGTTTCCTGCGGTCGTCTTGGTGACCGAGCCGCCGTAGGTGACGTCTGCCGTGCCGCCGATGACCAGGAACGCCTCGGTCCCGGCACCGCTCAGCGCGCCGGAACCAAGATTGACCGTGCCGGTGACGTTGCTCACGCTGACATTGTTGACGCCGCCGGTCGAGTTGGTAGAGGTGAAATTGACGCCAGCGGCGATGCCTACCAGGGTGACTGCCCGTGAGGTGGAACCGACCGTTCCGGTCGTGACGTTGACCGTTCCGCCATTGCTGGCGCTGAAGCCGGTCGTGCCGTTGGTCACGATATTCAGGTTGGCAAAGCCGACGGTCGAAGCGGTGGCGTTGTTGTCGATCGATACGGCGGTGCCTGTCATCGTCGTGGTGGTGCCGAGATTGACAGCGCCATTGAAGCTGACCGTGTTGACCGCTGTGGCGCCGGAAATGCCGATGCCGCTCGCCGCGCCATTGGCCGAGATCGACCCCGCGAAGGTGACGCTGCCGCCGCCGCGATTGGCGATGGTGACGGCGTTGCCGGCCGTCGCCTTGGTGACCGAGCCGGCATAGCTGATGACGGCATTGCCACCAGTCACGTTGAACGCCACGCCCGAAGCGCCGCTCAGCGCGCCGGAGCCGAGGCCGACCGTACCGGTGACGTTGGTCAGGCTGACATTGTTGGTGCCGCCGGCCGACGATGTCGAATCCAACGCAATGTTGGCGGCGACGCCTGCAAGGTTGATCGCCTGGCCGCCGGTGGCGTTCACCGTCTGGCTGGCGATGGTGCCGAGGATATTCAGCGTGCCGCCGGTCCCGGCAATGCCGGTGCCGGTCGTGGTATCGATGGTCAGGCCATTGTTGAAGTTGGTCGTGCCGCCGGTCTGCGACAGGCCGGCGCCGCTCGTCGTATCGATATTGGCGAGGCCGCCGACATTGAGCGTGCCGCTGGCCCAGCCGATGCCGGCGCCCGCCGTGGCGGCGTTGTTGACCAGCACCGTGTTGAAATTGAAGGTGCCGGTGTTGGTGCCGGTGGCGCTGATGCCGGCTCCCGTCGTGCCGGAGATGCTCGTCGAGCCGGTGACGGTGAAGGTGCCGGCGACGCCGTCGAAGATGATGCCATTGGCCGCATTGCTGGCCGCGACGGTGCCGAACGTCATGTTGACGGTCAGCGGATCAAGATCGAAGGCCGCACCGTTGGTGGTGAGGACCGTGCCGATGCTGTTGTTCAGCGTGAAATTGGTGGTTTTGGTGGCCGCAAGCACACCGGTGCCATTGTTGTTGGCCAGGCTGAGCGCACCCAGATCAAAGGTGCCGCTGGTGTTGGTGAAGCTGAGGCCGTTGCCCTGGACCCGCGCGCCGGGATTGCCGATGCCGAGCGTGCCCGCGCTGACGGTGCCGCCGGCGCCGTCGGAGTCGAACCGGACATTGTTGAAGGCGATGCCGCCGCCGGTGCCGCCGGTGACCTTGTTGCCGGCGAAGGACCGGATGGCGATCGAATTGTCCGTCGCGTTGATGTTCTGGCCGACGAACGACGCTGCCAGCGCCGATCCCGTCGATTTCAGCGTGTTGCCGTCGATCGACAGCAGCAGCTTGTCGGCCGTTGCGCCGCCGCTGGTGACGAAATCGAGCGCCCTGCCGCCGGCGGCGATGTCGTTGTTCCTCAGGAAGAAACTGGAGGCGGCCGACGCGTTGCCAGAAATACCGGCGCCGGTGCCGGTATTGCTGATGATGAGGTTCTGGACGCCACCGGTGATCAGGCCCGAGCCTGATGTCGCCAGGCTGACGACCGATCCGGCGCTGTTGCTCTGCAGGATGGGCCGCAGCGAATCGATGCCGCCCGGCGCCGAGACGATCGGCGAGTTCTGCACCGTGGTGAAATGGAACACCCCGACGCGCCGCCGGTGGAGGAGACGCCAAGCTGCGAAACATCGACGGCGGCATCGCCGCTCTTGAAGGCGAGCAGCACCTGGCCGTCATCGAGCTGGAACGTGGTTCCCGCGAGGTCGATCGTCGACTGGCTGCCGCCGGTGGTCTGGTCGATCAGCACGATGACATTGGCGGTGGTGGACGCCTGGGCGCCGGCATAGCTGCCCGGATTGGCGAGGCTGCCGTCGCCGGTGCCGCCCTCGGTGACGTAGTAGACGCTGACCGACGACAGGTTCGAAATGTCGCCGGTGAAATTGACGTCGTTGAAATTGTAGTCGCCATTGGTCGGCAAAGTATCGGTGGCGTGGATGACCTCGCCGCCGGTGGTGGCGATCGACGATTCGGCCGGGCCCTGGCCGTCGCCGAACACCAGCTTGGCGTTGGTGGCGCTGGAGAACTGCACGCCATAGCCGACATTGGCGATGGTCGAGGTCTGGCCACTCGGACCGGGGTTGTTGTTGACGAGGTCGCCGAGCTGGATCGTGCCGGTGCCGGTCGTGCCGGCCATGTCGATGCCGATCGTGCCGGAGAAGCTGCCGCCATCGACGTCGAAATCGCCAGCCGTGATGTTGCTGGCGCCGAGCGCGGCGCCGTTGAGGTCGAGGCCGACCGCGTTGGCGGCGCCGAGCCCGATGTTGAGGCTGGTGAAATCAAGCGTCGAGCCGAGCGTGCCGGAGATATCGACGCCACGCGACGTGATGCCTTGCAGATCGACCACGCCGAGGCTGACGGCGCCGCCGCTGACATTGTTCAGCGCAATGCCGGTCTCCGCCCCGGTGACCGTGATGGAATCGAAGGTGACGCCGACGGCGCCGACGGTCGCGCCGTCGAGGTTGATGGCGGTGCCGGTCGTGGTTGTGATGGTGTTGCCGGTGCCGCTGACGCTGACCGTGCCAACGCCGAAGGTGCTGGCCTTGAAGCCGGTGCCGCTGCTGGTGGTGATCTTGAGGTTGCCGCCGATGAAGTTGAGTGAGCCCGTGCCATCGGCCGGGCCGATGCTGGGCGCTTTGACGATGGCGTCGTTGGTGCCGCCGCTGGTGTTGAATATCTTCGACGTGCCCGAGAAGGTGGCCGTGCCCTCGGAGGAGCCATCGAACAGGACGCCGATGCCGGTGCCGCTATGATCGATCGTGCTCGAAATATTGTAGACGCCGTTGGCGTTGCCGCTGAAGGTGAAGACCCCTGTCCCGAACCCGGCTGAGTCCGAGGTCGAAACGACCGAGCCGCTCAGATTGAGCTCGCTCCAGTCGGCCACGGCCTGTACGGCGCTGCCGGCACTGACCTTGATCGAGCCGTTGTAGTTCAGCGTGGCGTGGACGAGGTCGTTGCCGCCGCTGATGGCGATGGCCGAACCGGTCGTGCTCGTCGTCTCCCCGATCTTGGCGACGCCGCCATTGCCGCCGACATTGATGGTCCCTTCCTGCAGGCCGCTCGTGACGATGCCGGCCTCTCCGCCATCGATGGTCAGGGTGGATCCGGCGACATTGGCGATGTTTATGGTGCCGACCTTAGGCCCGCCGATGTCGAATCCTCTATAGCTGACGTCGAGATCGGTCGTGCCGGTAAAATTGACCTCCCCGGTGCCAGTAAGGGCGGACAACGCGGCGCCTGTGTATCCGGTATCCCTGAGCCCGCCGATGTTGACGTCGCCGGCGAGATTGGCGCTCGTAACGAGCACGCCGGCTATGTTGGATACGGCCGAGACACTGTCGAAGGTAACGCCGGCGCTGCCGACGTTGGCGGAGGATATAAGCAACCCGTCGCCGCCGGAGACAATCTTGTTTCCGGTAATGGGGCCGGTGCCGGATACGCTGACAGTGCCGCCGAAGGCCGCCAGGAAGCCCGTTCCCGTCGTTGTCGTTATATCGAGGCCGCCATTGCTGAAGTCGACCGTGCCGTTCGGATTGCCGCTCAGGTTGACGCCATCGGTCGCGCCAGAGTCGATCTGCTTGGTCGTGCCGGAGAAGGTGACCGTCGCCGCCGTGCCGTTGTCGATGCCGGCAACGACGATATTGCCGCCGGCGCCCGTGAGGCCGTCCGTCAAATTGCCCGACAGCGTCACCGAGCCGCCGGTGAGTTCCTGGATCGAAACCGCCGCGCCCGTGCCGTTGCTGGCGATGGTGCCGTCATAGGAGATAACGGCGTTGCCGCCGCTCTGATCGGTCGCCGAGCCGACATTGAACGACGTGCCCGCGCCGGTGTTGGTCAGCGTGCCGGTGCCGAAAGCGGCTGTGCCGCTGAGAGCCTGCAGGTCGATGCCGTTGCCAGAGCCGAACGTGGCGTTGGTCGAGGCGAAGTTGATACCAGCGGTGATGCCGTCGAGCGCCGCCGCTTGCGCGCCCGTGGAACTGATCGTGCCCGTCGTGACATTGACCGCGCCGCCGCCGGTGGCGGTGAAAGCCGTCGCGCCATTGGTGGTGATGTCCACATCCGCGAATGTAATGGTGGAACCGGTGTTGTTGGTCAGCGAAACGCCGTTGCCGCCGATGGTCGCCTTGTCGGTAAAATTGATCAGGCCGCCGGTGCGGTTGGAGATCGTGACACCGCCGCCGGTCAGCGTGCCGGCCGGGCCGCTGTTGGGCAAATTGCCCCGCGTGAGCGTGATGTTGCCGTTGCCGCCATCGGCGGCGAGCAGCGTGCCGGGGACGTTGACGTTGTTGTTGGTGATCGACACATTGGTGGTGAGGCCGTCGACCTTGAAGGCGGTCTGGCCAACGGCGACATTGCTGACCGTGACGCCGTCGACGACGATGCCGCCGGCATTGCTGAAGCCGACCGCGCTCTGGTCGATGAGGAAGACCGAGCCGCTGCCGCCGCTGAAGTCGAAAGCGGTGTTCTTCACCTGATTGCTGCCGAGCAGATGCAGGGTATCGCTGCCCGTGCTCTTGACCACGCCCTCGTCGCCGGTGACGTTGCCGCCGGTTGCCCCGAGATTGCCCTGGACGTTGATTGGCTGGACCGTGCCGGAGGTGAGGATCGAGTTGCCGTTGCCGAAGCCGGTGATCGACTGGCCCGAATCGAGCGTGAACGGCGTGCCGCTGAGATCGACCGTGCCGACAAAGGCGAAGATCACACCGCTGCCGCTCATGGCGTCGGCCGCGGTCACCGAAATGGTGCTCACATCGGCGCTCAGCCCATCCGTGCCGGCGGTGATGACGCCACCGTTCTGCGAGACTATGATGACGCCGCCGACGGCGCTCGCCAGATGAGCGGTGCCCGTAAAGACGACGTCGTCGAAATCATAATTGCCGAGCGTCGGATCGAGCCCGATCGTGTTGACGGTGTAGCCGCCGGCCGCCGCGCTGATCGAGGATTGCCGCCCGTCGGCGGAAGTGCCGTCGCCGAAGGTGAAGTTGGCGTTGGCCGATGTCGCGGTGGTGCCGCCTGACGACAGTTCGACGCCGACGCCGGCATTGCTGATGCTGGAGCCGCGCTGGAACGTGATGGTCTTGTTGCCTGTCGTCGAAGACAGGTCGATGCCGCGCGAGGTGAGGTCGCCGGTGCCTGTGATGGTGGTGACGCCGAAATCGGCCGTGGTCGATGAACCGCTGAAGTCGATGCCGGTCTGGTTGGCGCCGGCGCCGAGCGTCACATTGGTCGTGCCGAAGCTGACGTCAGCATTGGTGCCGGCGAAGTTGATGCCGGCCGAGCCGACGGTCGAACTCATCGTCACGCTCGTGGCGCCGAAGGTGACGGCACCGGCATTGTTGGTAATGTCGATGCCGTTACCGCTGGCACCCGTCACAGTGACTGCCCCGAAGCTCGCCGATGCCGTGCTGGCGACATTGGCAACGGATAGACCGGTTCCCGTGGCATTGGTGATCGACAGCGGGGCGGTAACATCCAACGTCGCGGCGCCGGCAAGGCCGGCGACAACAGCTCCACCGCCGCCAGTCGCCGACAGCGTCGGGCCGGTGAAGCTGATCGCGCCGCCGGCCGGGGCCAGTGTCGCGCCGATCGAGAACAGTTTGCCGGTGCCGGAGGACGTGACGCTGCCCGAGAAGGCCACCGAGCCGCCGGTGGTGCCGTCGACCGCCGCATCTATGCCAGAGCCGGCGTTCGAAATGTCGGCCGAAACCGTGATTGCCGCGCTGCCGCCCAAGACGATGACGCCACTGCCGCTGCCGAGGCCGTTCTTGGTCAGGGTGCCGCCGATAGCGATCGTGCCGGTGTTGTCGGTCAGACTGACATCGTTGCCGGAGACATTTGTGGTAACAAGATTGTTGACGTTGACCGTGGCGGCACTGCCTTCCACCGAGAAGCCGTCACCCGACAGGCCGACGGTCGCTATGGTCGTCGTGCCGTTGAAGCTGTAGATGCCGCTGGCGACATTGATCAGGCTGATGGCATTGCCGGCGCTGCGGCTGATGTTGACACCACCGAAAGTGACGTTGCCGCCGCTGGTGTTCTCGATGAGGATGCCGGTCGGCACTGCGCCGCCGGACCCATCGACCGTGACGCTGGCGAAGGTGACGCCACTGGCGCCGATGGTGAGCCCACTTGCACCGCCGAGCTGGATACCCTTCTCGGTTGGACCAGCACCTGTGCTTATGGTGTTGGTGCCGGTGACGTTGAGCGTGCCGCCATTGATGGCGCTAAGGCCAAACCCGCCATCCGTGGTCAGATCGAGCCCGCCAGTGAAATTGATCTTGCCGCCCGCATTGCCGGTCAGATCGATCGCGTTGGCCGCGCCCGTGCTGGCGGTGATCTTGCCGGCGAAGGTGGCGCTGCCGCCGGTCATATTGCTGATCTTGACCGCACTGAACGCGCTGGTCTGGCTGATGGTGCCGTTATAGGTGACGTTGGGCGTGGAATTGGTGATGGAGAAGGCATTGCTGCCTGTGCCGGCGATGGAACTGCCGGTCCCGAAGGTCAACGTCCCGCTCGAGCCGCCGGCGACACCAACGCCTATGCCGCCGCCGGTGATGTCGAGATCGTCGAAAGTGGCGGTGCCGTCGAAATTGTTGGCGAACAGCGCCACATTGGCGGCATTGGTGATGGTCGTGTTGCCGGTGAAATTGACGGTCGCGCTCGAACCGACAAGCGCGATGCCGGTTTGGCTGGCGTTCTGGATGTGGAGATCGTCCACCGTCACGGTGCCGGTCACGCCATCGAGGAAGAGGCCTGTCGCAACGCTGCTGACCGTCACGCCCTGGACCGTCAGGCCGGCAATGCCCGTTCCATGGATCGCCGCGCCGCTGCCGCCCGAAATGTTAAAGTCCTGCAGCGAATTGCCGTTGCCCAGCGTGACGACGTCGCCGGCGCCGGAATTGGTCAGCGTCGCCGCCCCGGTGCCGGGATCGGAAACCACGACATCGTGCTGGATGTTGGCGCCGGTAACGTTGACCGGAACGCCGCCGAGCGAGAAGGAGCGGCCATTGCCGAACGACGCCAGCGTCTGCCCGTCGCTGAGCGAGAAGCCGCCCGTGGCATTGATCGGCGTGTTGCCGGCGTCGTTGACCAGCACGAAGATCGCATTGCTGTCGCTGATGCCGTCGGCGGTGCCGATCGACGCCAGGTTGCCAAGCGATGAGCCGTCGCCGCTGCCCGACGCCGCGGCGCCGACGAAGATGACATTCTGCACGTCGAACAGCTGCGGGCCGCTGAATGTGGTCGAGCCGAAGGCATAGTGGCCGAGCGTCTGGTTGAGCCCGCGCGCGTCGAGCGAGGCGGTGACGCCCGCGATCGAGCCGCCGCCGAAAGTGAATTCGGCATTGGCGGAATGGGCCAGCGAGCCGGCAATGCCGAGGCGCACGCCGGTGTCGACGCCCGAAATGGTTCCGCCATTGGTGATGGTGATCGAAGCATCGCCGGTCGTATCGGCGAGATCGATGCCGATCGAGCCGGCGCCGGACCCGCTGATGTTGGCCGACAGTGCGGTGAAGGTCGTCTGGCTGCCAGAGAAGTCGAGGCCGGTATGGCCGAGACCCAGGCCGGAGATGACGATGTTGCCGGCAACCACAGCCGCGTTGACGCCGGAAAACACCATGCCGTCGCCGCCGGGCGTCGTGATGCTGATATCGCCGAAGCGGATCGCCGCGGGCGAATCCGAAATGGCGATCGCCGGTCCGGTCGTGTTGGAAATCGTCGTGGCGCCGTTGACGGTGAAGCTGCCCGAGACGTGGTCGAGCACCACGCCCGACGTGCCGCCGGTCTGGGTGATCGAATCCAGCACCACATGCGCGGTGATCGGGTCGATGTAGACGCCGATGCCGCCATTGCCCGAGATGGTGCCGCCGGTGGTGGTGAAACTGCCGCCGCTCGACGTGCCCTGCACGGTGATGCCGCGGTCGGTATTATCAAGCGCATTGACCGTGGCGAAGGTGTAGGTGCCCTGACCGGTGATATCGAGGCCGTCGTCGAGATTGCCCGACAGCAACGTCGTGCCGGCGAAATTATAGGTGCCGTTGTCCTCGATATGCAGGCCGTCGAGACCGTTATTCGTGGCGGTGAAATCGGACGCCTTGACGTTGGTCGAATTGCCGGAGAACTCGGCGCCGTTGCCGCCGGCACCCGTCACCGTGACCTTGGTCAGCGTCGTGCCGGTGACGTTGTTGCCGAAGATGCCGTCGGCGCCGCCGGTGATGGTGATGCCGTTCAGCGTGTTGCCATTGCCGAGCGTGATGACGTTGTTGGCGACGTTGGTGCCCTGGATCGTGCCGTCGCTGCCGCCAAGGTTGAAGGTGGCGGTGCCGCCGCCGAACAGCTTCGCGGTGACGCTTTCGCCGCCGCCAATGACGGTCTGGCCGGTGGCCAGCGTCACGCCATTGGTCGTCAAATTGCCGTTGCCGCCAAGCGCCACCACATAGCCGCCGCTGCCGGCCTTGGTGACCGCGTCGTCAAGCGTCGTCGGGTCGGCCTGCGTGCCCGCACCGGCCAGGCCGCCATCGGCGAAGTAGAACTTGCCGAACGCCGCATTGGTGGCGGCGTTGATGGCGACGCGCGTCGTCGAGCCGCCGGTCTTGTCCTGTGACTGGACCCTGACGCCGATATCGCCGCGCACCCGCTCGTTGACGCGCTTGCGCAGGCCTTCGCTGACCGGATAGACCGGCTCCGCGTCGCTGATCGCCCCGGTCGTGTCCGAGCCATGGCCGGGATTGAACGGGATGTTCAGCCGCACGCTGCCGGCGAACTGAGTGTCGTCGCGGTTGTCGTTGCGCACCTCGCCGGTGAAGGTCAGCGACGTTCCGGTGCCGAAGACATCGCCGATCTCATATTCGATGCCGGCCTTGGCACCGGTGACGCTGCCGTCATCGCCGTGCGGATCCTCGAAATGATAACCGCCAATGTCCAGCCGCAGCGAATGCTTGTCGGGCAGGTTGAGCGGCACCTTCGCGCCGACCTCGCCCTCGATGCCCCAGGCTGCGTAATCGCGATGATCGAGCACCGAGATCTGCTCGATCAGCTGGTTGGAGACCATCGACAGGGTCGAGCCGGTCGAGTGGTCGGTCGAATCCCCCTTGATCGGCACGAAGACGTTCACATGCGCATCGAAATTCGGCGTGATCGCCTCGACGCCCAGCGTGCCGCCGGTGAACTGGGTGCCGCCGTAGCTCTCGGCATTGAAATAGGCGTAGCCGCCGAGCATCAGGTCCGGGTTGACGATGCGGCGGATGCCGAGGCCGATATCCTGGCCGAAGGCATCCTTGAAATCGTGCTTGGCCCGGACATCCAGGAACAGTACCGATTCGGCGGTCTGCTTGATCGGGATGAAGCCTTCGAGCGCGGCGTTGCCGCCATTGTTGTCGGCGCCGATAATGGCCCGGATCTGCGGCTGCCAGAGCCCGGCATCGTCGCCATAGGCGGCCGCGCCCGAGAGCGCAAGCGCCAGCGACGTAAGCGCGGTCGTCTTCCAGAGATGCCTTGCAATGCTCGAACGGCGATAGCCTGCGCGCGCGCGGAAACCCTCCCCACGCGCCGCCATCTCACCAACTTGCCGAGACTTCTCGGTAGTTCCCATCCCTGGCGGGTCCTTCTGGGACTACACGTCCCGCGTGCCGATATTTACTGGAATTCTATTGTATAGCGAGTCCCTAAAGACCAGACTGCTATGACCGTCCGCCAAAATTCTTCCCTGTGGCAATATGGACACAGTAAATTTGCCGGCTTGCTTCGCTGGACTCGCGGCTTCCAGGCCGGGTTGGAGTGTTGTATCAAGCCGTACTGCGGGAATACCAGCCGGAGCACAAGGAATATGGCATTTGCTTTAGCTAGAGCTAATATTTCAGGCTTCGCCCTAGGTATTGGTATTCTGTGGCTCATCCTGTCGGTCGCCGGACCCGTACTTGCCGAGGACGCGACCAAGCCGGCCCAGCCCCAACCGGCCCAGTCAAAGACGGCCGACGCCAATCCCTGGGCGGTGAACTGCTCCAGCGGCTCGGCGAACACCGAGCTTCAATGCCAGCTGTCGCAGAACCTGACCGAAGCCAAGACAGGGCAGCGCGTGCTCACCGTGACGGTGCGCCGCGACAATGCCAATGGCAGCCTCGCCATGCTGCTCGCTTTGCCGCACGGCCTGTTCCTGCCGTCCGGCGCCAGCTATCAGGTCGACCAGGGGCAAAAGACGACCATCGCCATCCAGACCAGCGACCAGAACGGCGCCTATGCCGCCACCCCGCTGCCGCCTGACCTCGTCAAGGCGATGAAATCGGGAACCAATCTGAACATCGGCATGGAATCCGTCACCCGCAAGCCGGTCACCATCCCGGTATCGCTGGCCGGCTTCACCGCCGCGCTCACCAAGCTGGAGACGACCAAGTAGTCGCCGCGCGTTTGGATGGGTTGGCTGCGTCCATGGATCTAGTGGCCCTGAGATTGGTGGGCGCCACCCCTGACTTCGTCATCCACGGGCGGAGCAAGGTGCGCAGCGACGCGGCGCAGACCCGAGGATGACGAAATTGAGAGGCGCACGCAGACCTTCATCGGCAAGCAACGCACTTGATTGTCGGCAGCCGCAATGCTCCGTTGCCGGATCGGGCATATGGAGAAATGTCATGACGCGCTTTGTCGACCGCCAGCGCGCGACGCATTTGATGCAACGCGCCGGCATCGCGGCGCTGGTGCTCTGCGCGCCCGAGGCCTTCCATTATGCGACCGGCGCGTCGATCGGCCCGGCCGGCCTGTTTCGGCGCGCTGGCGCCGGCTTCGTCGTCATCCCCGCACGTCAGGACCTGCCCATCGGCGTCGTGGTTGCGGACTTCAACGCGGCGCAGCTGCGAACCGCCGCGCCCGAAATGGTTGTCCGTTCGCACCCGATCTGGATCGAATCCGCGCCGGTCGAGACAGGGCCTCACAGCCTTCCTCTGGCGGCACGCATCGAGGCCGGCCTGGCTTCGCTCGACCGCGCGCCGGATTTCTCGCGTCCCGCGACCTTCGACCTCGCCGGCGCGGTGCGCCAGCTGCAAGCCATTCTCCTCGATTTCGGGCTGGGGCGCGCCACGCTCGGCCTCGACCTCGACTTCATTGCCGCCGCCGATTTTGCCGTCATCCAGGCGCTGCTGCCGGATTGCCCTGTTGTCGACGGTTCACCCGTGCTGGACCGGCTGCGCGCCGTCAAGTCGCAGCGCGAGATCGACCTCCTGCGGCAAGGCATCCTCCTGTCCGAGGCCGGCCTGGAGCGGCTGCAGGTCGATGCCATGGCCGGCATGCGCCAGGGCGACCTCGTCGCGCTCTACCGGCAAGGCGTCGCCACGGCGGCGGCCGGGCTTTCGCATCCGGTCATCACGGCCGAATATGTGACGCTGGGTGCCCGGGCCAAGGGCGCGGACGCGAGGGCCGTGGCTGGCGATCCGCTGAAATGCGACATGGTCTGCACGGTCGGTGGCTACGCCTCCGACATGTCGCGCAACTTCACCTTCGGCCCGCCTTCCGCCGATCAGGCAGAACTGCACGCTATCGCCGAGCGCGCCTTTGAGGATGGCCTGGCCGAGCTTGTCCCCGGAAACACGCTCGCCCATGTGCATCGCGTCGCCACCGACAGCCTGGCACGGCAAGGCCTGCGCTCCTACCGCCGCGGCCATTTCGGCCACGGCGTCGGCCAGTCGGTTTTTTCCGAACAATGGCCGTTCATCGCGGCCAGCAGCGATACCGTGATCGAGCCCGGCATGGTGCTGGCCTTCGAGATCCCGCTCTACATCGACGGCCTCGCCAGCTTCAATCTCGAGGACCAGTTCCTGATCACCCCGGAGGGACCTGTCGCCATGAACCGGCTGCCGAGGCGGCTGGAGATGATTGGGTAGTGGGGCTTCACTCCAGAGATTAGCCGGGGCCGCTCCACCTTCGTCATCCACGGGCGGAGCAGGAGCGAAGCGCCGTCGCGGAGACCCCTGGATGACGACTGGAAGGGTTCTGCCGCGAGCAGTCAAACCTTCCGCTCAGCGCATCCTAACCGCTCACCGGTGGCCGCCTGTCCTTCCAGGGCATCTCCTGTTCCAGCTGCGCCGATGCCGCCAGCACCGTCGCCTCGTCGCCATAGCGGCCGACCAGCTGCACGCCGATCGGCGCGCCGCCTTTCGACCATCCGAGCGGCAGCGAGATCGCCGGCTGGCCGGAGATGTTGAAAGGGAAGGCAAAGACGGCGTCCGTCCATTTGGCGTTGTAGCGGTCGATGTCGGTCTCCGACATGTCGTAGTAGCCGAACGGACGCGGCAGCTGGGTCAGTGTCGGCGTGATGAAGAGGTCGTAGGCGTTGAGATCGCCGACGATGTCGCGGCCGACCTGCCTGAGCTGCTCGACATCGGAAATATGTCTGACACCGCTCGTCGCGCGGCCGCGCTCGATGATCGCCCAGGTCACCGGCTCGACATCGCCGGGCGTTGCCGGCCGGCCGATCACCGTTTCGAGATAGTCGAAGGTTGCGGCCGTCTGCACGCAGGTCATGTTGGTGTAGGTCGTCCACACGCCGTTGGCATCAAGCGGCATGTCGTGCTCCTCGACATCATGGCCAAGCCGCTCCAGCGCCGCCACGGTCGCCAGCACCGCAGCCTTCACCTCCGGATCCATCGCCGTGCCATTGGGCGGCGTGACGGTGAAGCCGATGCGCAATCTCTTCGCCGCGCTCCCCGACAGGCTGAGCCAGGACGCATCCGGCACCGGCGGCGTATAGGGCTCGCCGGGCAACGTGCCGGCGACGGCGTCGAGATAGGCCGCCGTGTCGCGCACCGTGCGCGAGCAGCAGAGAAAATAGGCGCCGCCATACCAATAGTCGCCGAATGGCGCGAGGCTGACACGCCCACGCGAGGGCTTCAGACCCACAATGCCGCAGCAGGAGGCGGGAATGCGGATCGAGCCGGCGCCGTCGCTGGCTTCCGCGATCGGGACCATGCGCGAGGCGATGGCCGCCGCCGCGCCGCCGCTCGAGCCGCCCGGCGTGATGCCTTCCTTCCACGGGTTCTTCGTCGTGCCGTAGAGTTTTGGCTCCGTCGTGATCGACCAGCCGTTTTCGGGCGCGTTCGACTTGCCGACCAGCACCAGTCCCGCCGCCTTCATGCGGCGAACGACTTCGGTGTCGAAGTCGGCGACGACGTCTTTCAGGTAGAGGCAGGAATTGGTGTTCGGCGCGCCTTTCCAGGACGAGGCCAGTTCCTTGAGCAGGAATGGTACGCCGGCAAAGGGTGCCGATGTGTCGACTGTCCGCGCCTGGGCGCGCGACATGTCGTAGAGGCGGTGGATGACCGCGTTAAGCGCCGGATTCAACCGCTCGACCAGTGTGATCGCCGCCTCGACCAGCTCCGCCGGCGAAACCTGGCCGCCACGCACCAGCCCGGCCAGATCGAGCGCGTCTGATTCGGCATAGGTTTTCAGCAGACTGTCGGTGACGGCGGCCATGTATTGCTCCTTTTTTATCGCGCTGAGAGACTAACCTCACCCAGCCTCCGCTTCGACTGGCATGACTGATCAGCCTGCGAGCTGACTGCTACGTGGTTCCCCGAATCCGTCGCTGCTTCGCAGCGCCACCTTTCCCCCCTCCGGAGGGAAAGGAAGGGAGCCTGGCGTGAGAAGCGTTGGCGGCAAAAGCTTGGGCGCCTTTCCTCTACCCCGTCGATCGGGGAGAGGTGGCTCGGCGAAGCCGAGACGGAGTGGGGGTCGACCAGCGCAACACAATGCATGCGCCAAGCTGCCGGATGAGGCAGCACCACTTCAGCCCAGCTCGACCGTCCGCCCCAGCTCGATGCTCTGTTCCGCCGCGAGCACGATGCGCAAGCTGTTGACCGCCGCGTTCATCTGCTCGGTCAGATCGAGGTCCTCACGAATGGCGCTCAGGAAGAAGGCCTGCTCGCGGTCGCACAATTCCTGATGGCCGGGCTCGTCTTCCATGCTGACGATCTCGTCCGGTTTCTTGAAATTCTTGTCGCCGTCGACCGCGGCATAGTGGATCTTCAGCGCATCGGTCTTGGTGTGGCGATCGATGTCGGCGGAGTTCGACACTTCAGCCTCGGAGGCGGTGCTGGCGGCTTGCCCGGCGACGATCGACACCGCACCCTTCGGCCCGACGACGTCCTTCACGAAATAGGCCGTCTCGCTCATCATCGGCCCCCAGCCGGCCTCGTACCAGCCGACCGAGCCGTCATCGAAGGTGACGTGGAGATGGCCGTAATTCTGCTTGTCGGCCTCTGCCCACAATTTGGCGCCGATGCCGTGCACGCGGACCGGCTTCGCGCCGGTCAACTGGCACATGACGTCGACATAATGCACGCCGCAATCGACGATCGGGATCAGCGAATCGATCAGGTTCTTGTGCCAGTGCCAGGCGCTGCCGCTGCTTTGCTGGTTGAGGTTGAGCCGCATCACCAGCGGCTTGCCGAGCGTCTTGCCGACCTCGATGAACTTGATCCACGAGGGATGGACGCGCAGGATATAGCCGAGCACCAGCTTGCGGTTTTTCGCCCGCGCGGCGGCCACCACCTTCTCGGCATCCCCGATATTGGTGGCGAGCGGCTTTTCCATGAACACATGGCAATTGGCCGCGATCGCCTTCAGCGCGTATTCGGCATGCGTGTTGGGCCAGCTGTTGATCGAGACGGCGTCGGGCGTGGTCTCCTTCAGCGCCAGGTCGAAATCCTCGTAGAGCGGATAGCCGGCAAGTTCGGCCGGGATCTTGGTGTTGCTCTTGATCGAGCGGCTCATGATGCCGACGATCTGAAAACCCTCCGAGCGGTGATAGGCGCTGGCATGCGACGCACCCATATTGCCCAGACCCACCACCAGCACATTTACCTTGTCGGCCACATCAGCCTCCCAGTTCCTGATTGAATCGTGCGCGGCGCGCTGCCGCCCTTGTTGCTTCGTCCAGAGCAAATCACGCCAGGTTGGCGCCGCCCCTCATTGCCCTGCCGGGCATTTCTCCCCGTATAGTGACGGGGAGAAAGTAGCTGGCCGCAACGTTAGCGATTGGCGAAATCATCGACGCGAGCGCCCCTCTCCCCGTTACGGGGAGAGGATGCCGGCAGGCAGGTGAGGGGCGGCGCCGACTTCGGCAATTGCCGGTGCTACTTGACCGCCGAATCGAACAGATGCGCTTTGATCTTCTCGACATCGAGCGCGGCGAAGCCTTCCGACAGTTTGACGCCGTCGGCATCGGCCTTGACCTTGGCCTTGTCGAAGCCGTTGGCCGCGGGAATGAGATCGTTGGTGCAGACATCCTCGGCCTTCACCGGGTTGGTGATCTGGCCGATCTTGTGGATCTCGTCGAAGAAGCCCTGCCAGCTCGCCATGTCGTGCGAACCCCAGCCGCCACGCTTGTCCATGTCGCCACGGAAGACGTTGATCTGCTGCAGGATCGACGTGGTGCCGAGTTCCGGCCCGAGATTCTTGGCCAGCGTCGGGAACTGCTCGAACACCGCTTCGACCGCCGCGCGCGGATTTTGATAACCGAACTCCAGGCCCATCGCCCAGCCGCGCAGGTACTTTTCCAGGAACGCCTTCTTGTCGGGATCGGCAAGATCGGCGGCGCGCACGACGAAGGTGTTCGCCGGCAGCTTGGAGTTCTTCACGCCGAGCCAGTATTCGAAGTCGAGGCCCTTGGCGATCCATTCGGCGCGCAAGCCTTCCCATGACAGCGCCGCGTCGCCCTGGCCGCCGGCCAGCGCGGTTCCCCAGGTCGGCCAGCCGGCCTCGACATATTTGACCTTCTTGATGTCGACGCCTTGCGCGGCCAGCAGCGGATCGGTGATCGACTGCCAGGCGGCGGAACCGAGCAGGATAGTCTTGCCTTCGAGCTTCTTCAGGTCATTCGAGCCCTCGCCCTTGCGGAAGGCGATGGAGAACGTGTCGCGCGCGCCCATGTGGAACACCGACTTCAGCTTCATGCCGTTCTGGATGGCGAAGGAGAACACGCCGGGCGAGGGAAAGCCCATGTCGGCCTGGCCGACATCGACGAACTTTACGGTTGCCGTGCCGTCGGACGGTCCCGGCTGCATGTCGGTGTCGAGCCCGTCGAAATAGCCGGCCTTCTTGGCCGCCCAGTAGGGATAATCGTCGAGCACTTCGAGCGTGCCGCGCGGCGAGATCCAGGTGAATTTTCCATAGGCCTCGGCTTTGGCCTTGAGGCCCGACGCGCCGAGCGCGGTCGCCGTCACCAATCCGGCGCCGGTGACCTGCAGGAAGGTACGGCGGCTCATTCCCGCCTGGTGGATGAAATTGTCGTTGGTCATGGCATTCCCCTTTTTGTTGATGTTGGTCAGTCGCCCGCCTCCGGGGCGCGGTCATTGCCCTCTGCTCAAGCCTCCCAGCTCGCCCATTTCTTGCCGATGAGGAAGAACAGCACGTAGATCAGGATGCCGAGCATCGACAGGATCAGCACCACGGCGAAGAATTGTGGCATCTGGATCATCGACGAATAGGTGGTGAGCCGGTTGCCGAGGCCGAAGCCGCCGCCAACCATCTCGGCGCCGACCGCGGTGAGCAGGCCGAAGATGGCGCCGATCATCAGCCCGACCAGGATCATCGGCAGCGCCATCGGCGCGCGGATCTTCCAGAAGATCTGCAATGTGCTGGCGCCGTAGGACCGTGCCAGCGCGATCTTGGCGCTGTCGACGCGGCGAAAGCCGGTGGCGGCGTTGATCATCACCATCGGTCCGGCGGCCAGCGCCACCGCGATGATGCGCGGCGTGTAGCCGAAACCGAAGCGCAGGATCAGAAGCGGCACCAGCGCCAGCATCGGCGTGGTGACCAGCAGCAATATGTAGGGCGCGACGATCTTTTCCGCGAAGGGGAACTGGGTGATGACGGCGGCCAGCACCAGCCCGATCACCGCGCCTATGGCAAAGCCCGACACCAGCTCGACCAGCGTGTAGCCGAGATGCGGCGCGATCAGCGGAAACTCGTCGAACAGCGCATAGGCGATCGAACTCGGCGGCGGCATGATGTAGAGCGGCACATGAAACAGCCGCAGCGCCAGTTCAATGCCACCGATGATGAAGACGGCGACGGCGACGATAGCCGCCACCTCTTTCCCGGACTTGATGCCGGGGCCGCTGGCGAAGGCCGAGAGGTTGGTCAGGCTGACGTCTTGCCCATCACCTGATTTCGACTTGGAGAATTCCGGGATGGCGTCGCTCACGGCCTGATCCTCACGATCTCGGCGCTCGGGCGTTCCGGCGCCTTCGGCCTGGTGCGCTCACCGACAATGTCCATCTTGATCCGGTTGGTGAGGTCGAAGACTTCCTTCGTCGCCATGATCTCCAGCGAACGCGGCCGCGCGAACGGCACGCGATATTCCTTGGCGACTTTGCCCGGCCGCGCGCTCAGCACGACCACGCGGTCGGAGAGAAAAATCGCTTCCTCGATCGAGTGGGTGATGAAGACGATGGTGGTCTTGGTGTCGAGCCAGATCTCCTCGACGAGCCGGTTCATCTCCTCGCGGGTAAAACTGTCGAGCGCGCCGAACGGCTCGTCCATCAGCAGCACCGAAGGCTTCAGTGCCAGCGCCCGCACGATCGCCGCGCGCTGCTGCATGCCGCCCGAAAGCTCGCGCGGGAACTTGCCGCCGAAACCATCGAGGCCGACGCGGTTCAGGAGGTGCGCGATCCAGGCGCGGTCGGGTTTTTCGCCCTTGATCTCGAAGGGAAAGCGGATGTTGGCGTCGAGATTGCGCCACGGCAGAAGGTTGGCTTCCTGGAAGACGATGCCGATATCGGGATGTGGGCCGGTGATCGCCTTGCCATCGAGCCGGATCTCGCCGCTGGTCAAGCGGTGCAGGCCCGACATCGACCACAGCAGCGTGGTCTTGCCGCAACCCGACGGGCCGACGATCGAGACGATTTCATTGGCCCTGACGTCGAGACTGCAGCGGTCCAGCGCCAGGAGGTCGCCGGACGCCGTGTGATAGATCTTGGTCGCTGCCTGCACGCCAAGCTTCGGCGTTGTTGCTTCGCCCGCGTTCATCCGCCCCTCGGAGATTGCGTGATGATCCAATAGGTCATCAGACTGCCAGAAATCAGTGTGTAACTATCCTACTTTGCTGTCAAGCGCCGGTGGTGGTAAGCGTATCATCAAAATCGTAGATGTAGGTTATCTGATTGTTTTTGCAACGTTTTCTTTGCCTTGAAATCCTTGTTGCTTTCCTACATAGTTAGATAGGCGCACGCGGTGCAGTCTTGCGGCACGCATTGGCTGCAACAGTGCCGGGCGCATGGAACGACGGCGTGCAAACATGATAAGAGGTCAGGTCGAAAACGGGTTAGGGAAGACCGCCTTCATGACCGAAGCTGCCAGCCATCCGATCGTGGACGAAGAAGGAGCCGGGGGCGAGCCCGTCCGGCGCATTCCCGACATCATCTCGCTCGTCAAGGATTCCTACGCGGAATTGCGCCCGGCCGAACGCCGCGTCGCCGATGTCGTGCTCGAAAATGTCAAATACGCGGTCGACGCCTCCAACGCGGCGCTGGCCCAGCGCGCCGGCGTCAGCGAGCCGACGGTGACACGTTTCTGCCGCGCCATCGGCTGCGAGGGCGTGCGCGACTTCAAGCTGAAGCTGGCACAGAGCCTCGTCGTCGGCGCGCTCTATCTGGACACGTCGCCGGCCAGGGAGGGCGACACCGGCATGCCGTTCTGGAACGCCGTGTTCGGCGAAGCGCGGCGGGCACTGCAGGAGGCCGAGCGGCAGCTCGATCCGGGTGAGCTGGAAAAGGCGGCCGAGCTGATCGCCCGGGCCCGCCAGGTCACCGTGTTCGGGCTCGGCGGCAGCTCTTCGGCGCTGGCGCAGGAGACGCAGTACCGGCTGTTTCGCTATGGCATCTCGATCAGCGCCCAATGCGACCCCTACCTGATGCGCATGACCGCGTCGACGCTGAAGCCCAGCGACCTGGTGATCGCCATCTCCGCGACCGGGCGAACCCGCGAAGTGATCGACGCCGTCGAACTGGCCAAACACTACCGTGCCAACGCGATCGCCGTGACTGCGCCCGATACCGAGCTCGCCTGTGCCTGCGACGTCAGGCTGACGGTCGCCGTGCCCGAATATCCCGACACGCTGAAGCCGACCGCCTCGCGCTATGCCTTCCTGGCAATGATCGACCTTTTGGCGGTCGCATCGGCCTACAAACTCGACGGCTCGGCCCGCGAGACGGTCCGCCGCATCAAATACAACGCCCAGATCCACCGCACGGGCAAGGAAATGGAGCCGCTCGGAGATTGATGAGGCGTTCTTCCTTCTCCCCTTGTGGGAGAAGGTGTCGCCGAAGGCGACGGATGAGGGGTGTTCCAGCTTGGCAAGGATAGCACCCCGTGGCGCACCCCTCATCCGTCTCAGCGCTGCGCGCCGATCCACCTTCTCCCACAAGGGGAGAAGGAAGAAGAAAGAGGGAAGAAATGCTCGAAATGTCACCATCCAAACAGGCGGCCGCGTGGCTCGCATCCCTGGCGCGGGCGCTCGAAGCCGGCGACGTGTCGGCCGCAAGCAACCTGTTCGTCGACGACTGCTACTGGCGCGACCTGCTGACCTTCACCTGGAACGTCACCACCATGGAAGGCCGCGAGGCCATCGCCGGCATGCTGAAGTCGACTTTGGCAACGACCAGGCCGACCGGATGGCAGCTTTCCGGCGAAGCGACCTCGGATGAAGGCACCATCGAGGCCTGGTTCACCTTCGAAACCGCTGTGGCGTCGGGACAAGGCATCATGCGGCTGCGCGATGGGCGCTGCCGCACCCTGTTCACGGCGATGACCGACCTCAGGGGGTTTGAGGAGCGCAAGGGACCGGCGCGGCCGCTCGGCGTGCGCCATAAGGCCGACCCGGAACGCGAAACCTGGTCGGAGGCGCGAGCGCGCGAGACGCGCGAGCTCGGCGTCTCGGCGCAACCCTATTGCCTGGTCATCGGCGGCGGCCAGGGCGGCATCATGCTCGGCGCGCGGCTGCGGCAGCTCGGCGTGCCCACCATCGTTATCGAGAAGAACGCAAGGCCCGGCGATTCCTGGCGCAACCGCTATCGCACCCTCGTGCTGCATGACCCGGTCTGGTACGACCATCTGCCCTACATTCCGTTCCCCGACAACTGGCCCGTCTTCACGCCCAAGGACAAGATGGGCGACTGGCTGGAAATGTACACGCGCGTCATGGAGCTGAATTACTGGGTCGCCACCAAGTGCCTCAGCGCCAGCTATGACGAGGCGGAGAAGGAATGGACCGTGGTGGTCGATCGTGTCGGCCGTCAGATCACGCTGAAGCCGAAGCACATCGTCTTTGCCACCGGCGCCTATGGTCCGCCGCGCAAGATCGAGCTGCCCGGCGCGGACCAATTCAAGGGCGAGCTGTTGCATTCCAGCCAATATGCCAGCGGCGGGAAATTCCGCGGCAAAAAGGTCGCCGTCATCGGCGCGGCCAGCTCCGGGCACGACGTCTGCGTCGACCTCTGGGAGAGCGGCGCCGACGTCACCATGGTCCAGCGCTCGCCGACCACGGTGGTCAAGTCGGACACGCTGATGCAGGTCGGCTTCGAGATCTTCTCGGAGGACGCGCTGGCGCGCGGCATCACCACGGAAAAGGCCGACATGATCGTCGCTTCGACGCCGTTCGCGCTGGTGCCCAAGGGCCAGCGCGCGCTCTACGACGTCATCCGCGCGCGCGACGCCGCTTTCTACGAGCGCCTCGCCGCCTCCGGCTTCGCGCTGGATTTCGGCGACGACGAGACCGGCCTGCTGATGAAGGCCTACCGCACCGGCTCCGGCTATTACATCGATGTCGGCGCCTCTGACCTGATCATCGACGGCAAGGTCGGCATCCGCAGCGGCGTCGCGATAAAATCGCTGACAGCGAACGGCATCCTGTTCGAGGACGGCAGCGAACTCGAGGCCGACGCCATCGTCGCCTGCACCGGCTACCAGTCGATGAACGAGAATGTGGCGGCGCTTGTCTCGCGCGAGGTCGCCGACAAGGTCGGTCCCTGCTGGGGCTTAGGCTCGGGCGTCAAGGGCGACCCCGGCCCCTGGCAAGGCGAATTGCGCAACATGTGGAAACCGACCGCACAGGAAGCGCTGTGGTTCCATGGCGGAAATCTAGCGCTTTCGCGGTTTTATTCGAAGTACGTAGCCCTGCAGATCAAGGCGCGGATGGAAGGGATCGATACGCCGGTTTATGGCAAGCCTAGTAACGCTAGGCAGTGAAGCTGCTGATCTCCCCCTCGTGGGGAGATGGCCGGCAGGCCAGAGGGGGGCGCTGTCCCGCCGGCCTCTCAGCCGATTGCAATTGCGCTTGGCACAGGTTCTTTGCAGGTCGCAGGATGGCCAGGGTTTGCGTTCCTTCGCGCCCCCCTCTGCCCTGCCGGGCATCTCCCCCACGAGGGGGAGATTGGCTGATCATTCATGCCGGTGCCCGAAATGCCGGGCCGCCACCTCGACATGCGTATGTCGCGCATGCGCTTCGAAACGCTCGGTCTCCCCAAGGTCGTTCGCCGCTTCGTTCGGCCACCAGGTGCCACCGATGACGATGCCTTCGCAGACCAGCCGCTCGTCGGCGACCAGCGAGGCGCCGACCGCGTCGACGAAGGTGAAGCGGCCTGAGCGTTGCCGCAGCACGGCGACGTCGCCGACGCTGCCGACCGCCAGCGTGCCGAGGTCCGGCCGCGCGATCGCCCGCGCCGGCGCTTGCGTCGCCGCGCGCAAGACCTCGACCAGCGGCATGCCGAGCGCCATCAGCTTCGACATGCACACCAATATGTCGAAGGCCGGCCCGTCGACGCAGTAGAGATGCACGTCGCTCGAAATGACGTCGGGCGCCAGCCCTTCGGCGAGCATGGCGCGGGCGACGTCGAAGTCGAACGAGCCCATGCCATGGCCGAGATCGAAGATGACGCCGCGCTCGCGCGCCAGCCGCATGTCGGGCCGCACCATGCCGGAGGCGAACACCGGCGCGTTGGGGAACGGCCGGAAGCAATGGGTGAGGATGTCGCCCCGGCGCAGGCGCGGCAGCACTTCGGAGCGGCCGGGCGGCGGCTCGTCTATATGCGCCATCAGCGGCAATCCGGCTTTGTCGGCGGCCTCCAGCGCCAGATCCACCGGCGCGATGCCGCTGGTGCCGCCGGCATGCTTGCCGGAGCGGACCTTGACGCCGACCACGACATCGGCGTGCTCGCGCGCGGCAGCCACCACCTCGCGTGGTTCGCAAAGCCGGAGATCGCTGCATTCGCCGACCGACACCGTCTGCGAGAAGCCGAAAATGCCGGCAAAGGAAATGTTGACATAGGCCAGGATGCGCACCTTCGAGCGCTCCATGACATGGCGGCGGAAGCCGAGAAAATTGCCCGCACCCGCACTGCCGGCATCGATGAAGGTGGTGGTTCCGCTTTTCGCGGCGAGCCGGTCGGCATCGACGCCGAGCGAGGTGCCGCCCCAATAGACGTGGCTGTGCAGGTCGACGAGGCCGGGCGCCACGATGCACCCGGTCGCATCGACGACCTGCGCGGCGCTGGTCACGGGGATGTCGGCGTCGACCGCGGCGACGCGGCCATTGGCGATGGCGACATCGCGCGGCGCGTCGATGCCGGACGCCGGATCGATCAGCCGTCCGCCCTTCAGCAGGAGGTCGAATTGCATGGAGATGCCTCCGCCTTGTTACTTCGTCTTTCAGGCCGGCCTGTACGCGACGGCCTCGACTTCGATCTTGATGTCGATCATCAGCCGCGATTCGACCGTGGTGCGGGCCGGCGGATTTTTGGGGAAATGCCTGGCATAGACCGCGTTGAAGGCGCCGAAGTCGCGCGCGTCCTCCAGCCAGACGGTCGTCTTGACCACGTCGTCCATCGTGCAGCCGGCCAGCGCCAGCGCGGCCTTGACGTTGGCGAGCACCTGCTCGGTCTGTTCCGTGATGCCACCCTTGACCACGATACCGTCGCCGCCGACCGGAACCTGGCCCGAGACAAAGATGAAATCGCCGGCCCGCACGGCGGGCGACAGCGGCACGTGGGACGTTCCAAAAGTCTGCTTGGGCAAGGGATGGCTCCTCCGATGACGCGGCGAGGCACCGAGACGGTGCCCGCTTTGGAACGAGATTTACCGCGATCGGACCGATCCCGATAGAGGCTCTTGTTGGAAAGCAACATTCTTCGAAATCCATGTTGCTTTATTACACAAGCGCTTGCATCGTGCGGACTTGCCGGACGGGCTCGACGCCACGACGGACAGACGACCTTGCAAGACCGGAGACCCGACGATGACCTTCGACAACAACCCGTTTCCTTCAGGCGACGCCGACCGCCACGCGCTGTGGGAGATGCTGGTGCGGCGCGACATCGACGCCTTCATCGGCCAGGACTGGTCCATGGTCGAGAACGACTTCGTCGCCGAAAGCTTCTTCGGGATGCACGCGCATTTCCTGGCCAACGCGGATGCCTGGCGGCTGCAATTCCCCAGGCTGGAAATCTATCGCGACGAGTGGCTGCGCCAGGCCAAGGAGACGGCGGCGACCAAATTCGCCGAGCCGCTGCGCGAGGCGCTGTTTCGCGTCACCAATCTGCGCGACATCGATGTCGACGGCGACCGCGCCGTGCTGCACAAGAAGTTCGACGGCAGCGTCGCCAAGGCGGATGGCAGCGTCGACCGGCTGAAATGGCAGACGCTGTATTTCTGCCGGAGAGTCGGTGCGAGCTGGAAGATAGCCGGCTTCGTCGGCTACATGCCCTATCCGCTGGGCGGCTAGCCGATCAGTAAAGCGTGACGAAGGCCGGGAACAGCATGCCCGTTTCCCGCAAATACTCGATCAGCTCGATGGCCGGGAAGATGGCGAGGAAATAGAGCCCGTCGAAGAAGGTGCGCCGCAGCGCGCGCGTCGAGAACTGCAGCTCGTCATTGTCGCGGTAGAGCAGCGGGTTCGGCCAGAACCGGGGCGTCGCCTTGATATAGGCTGTATAGGCCGCGCCGAACTTGCCCAGCAGATATTCGGCTTCCTTGCGCGCCGTGACGCGGAAGATGAGGAAACTGGCAACGCCAAGGGCACCAGCAGCCACCAGCGAGCCGTAAAGCAGGCCGATACCGACCGCGCCGACGGTGGAGAAAAAGTAGAGCGGGTTCTGGCTCATCGAGAACGGTCCCGTCGAAACCAGCTCCTCATTCTTCTTGCCGCCGACATAGAGGATGCTCCACAGCCGGCCGGCGACGCAGATCAGCACCAGGCAGAAGCCGACCAGTTCGAGCGTTTCATGCCCGTCCGAGCCTTCGCTGAGCGCCGGTTTGGTCAGGAACAGGAGCAGCACCGCCAGCGCCGCCGCGACGCGGATGAAAATCAGCCGCTTGCGCTGGACGAAAGCCTTCGAAACCGGCTTGAGGGAGGCGTAGGTCATTCGTGTTTCCTGGGGCGCTCGTGCGAGCCCGGCCACTGGGGCACGCCATTGATGGCGGATACAAGGCGCCCGCCCTCTATCAGCGCACCGCGAGGCTTTCGTAAAGGCCTTTTGCGCCAGCCACGGCGATCCTTACGAATTTGTATGCCGCCAGACAGGCTGAAGAGAAGTCACATCCCTATCGTTGGAGTGCCGGCCCGCCATTTAGGGCCACCTCCGATTACATCAGAGATAGGAAATGGTTTCATGAGAAGATTTGCACTTGCCATCGCACTGGCCACCCTCGCCGCCTCCGGACCGGTTTCCTCCGTCTTCGCGGCCACGGCGCCCTGCGAGGAAACGCTGAAGACGCTGCGCGCGGCGGAGGCCACGGCCAAGCTCAACGATGCCGACAAGAACAAGGTCTCGGAACTGGAGACCAAGGGCATCGAGCGCTGCAATGCCGACGACGACAAGCGCGCGGACGACTTCTTCGCCCAGGCCATGAAAATCATGGGCAAGTAATCCTGTCGCTCAAGGTACCCCGGGCCTCATCCGAGGGCGCGCAGCGATGAGATGACATGCATGAAATAGGGGGCGGATCGCATGAATCCCTCGCGATGCGCCTCCATCCGCCGTAACCATCAACCTCAGGACCTCAGCCATGCCCCCGACCAACAAGCAGCTTGCCGACCCGGCCCAAAACAGGGTTCCGGACGTCACCGTCGATTTCTGGTTGATCAAGCTGATGGCGGTGACCATGGGCGAGACGGCGGCCGACTATCTCGCCGTCAACCTCGGTCTTGGGCTGACCGTCACCTCGCTGATCATGACCGGCGTCCTGATCGTCGCCCTTGTCGCCCAGTTCGCGCAGAAGCGCTACGTGCCCTGGGCCTACTGGCTGGCGGTGGTGCTGATCAGCGTCGTCGGCACGCTGGTAACCGACAACCTCGTCGACAATTTCGGCGTGCGTCTCGAAACGACCACGATTGCTTTCAGCGTCGTGCTCGCAGCGACGTTCGCGGTCTGGTACGCGAGCGAGCGAACGCTGTCGATCCACACCATCTTCACCACCAGGCGCGAGATCTTCTACTGGCTGGCGATCCTCTTCACCTTCTCGCTCGGCACCGCCGCCGGCGATCTGGTCGCCGAGACCTTCGACATGGGCTACCTCACCACCGGCCTGCTGTTCGGCGGCGTGATCGCGCTCATCGCGCTTGCCTACTACCTGCTCCGTCTGGACGGCATCCTGGCCTTCTGGCTCGCCTACATCCTGACGCGGCCGCTTGGCGCCTCCTTCGGCGATCTGCTGTCGCAGCCGATGGAATATGGCGGCCTCGGCTTTGGCACCACCTTCACCAGCCTGAGCTTCCTCGGTTGCATCGTCGCCCTTGTCCTCTACATGACGCTCAGGAAAAAGGCCGACGAGCTCGACGAGATGCTGCTGGAGTCGGAATGAAGCTGGGGTGAGCGCGCGGGCCCGGTCAGCTTCACCGCGGTCCTAGGAACGAACCGGTGCCGGTGATAGCCTGCCCCCGACATCGGCAATCAACCGGAACAGCGATGCGACTTCTTCTTGTCGAGGACGACCAAAGGACGGCCGATTACGTCGTCAGGGGCCTGACCGAGGCCGGCCATGTCTGCGACCTCTTGCGCGACGGTCATGACGCGCTTTTCGCGGCGACCAGCGGCGGCTACGACGTGATCATCGCCGACCGCATGATCCCCGGCCTCGACGGCCTGTCGATGGTCAAGGCGGTCCGCGCCGCAGGCGTGCGCACGCCGGCGATCTTCCTCACCTCCGTCGGCGGCATCGACGACCGCGTCGAGGGCCTCGAGGCTGGCGGCGACGACTATCTGGTCAAGCCCTTCGCCTTTTCCGAGCTGCTCGCCCGCATCAATGCGCTCGGCCGGCGTCCGGCGGCGCAGGAGCAGAAGACGGTGTTGAAGGTTGCCGACCTGGAGATGGACCTCATCATGCGGCGCGTCGTCAGGCAGGGCCAGCCGATCGACCTGCAGCCGAGGGAGTTCAGCTTGCTCGAGGTGCTGATGCGCGGCGAGGGCCGCGTCATCACCCGCACCATGCTTCTGGAGCGCGTCTGGGATTTTCATTTCGATCCCAAGACCAGTGTCGTGGAGACCCATATCAGCCGGTTGCGGGCCAAAGTCGACAAGCCGTTCGAAACCCAGCTCATCCATACCATCCGCAACACCGGCTATAGCCTGCACGTGCCGCTCTCCCAGTGATCGCGACATCCCGATGACCGCGACTTTCCCATGACCGCGAACTTCAGATGACCGCCACCTGGACCCGCCTGCTGCGCAGCACGCCGTTCCGGCTTGCCCTGACGTTCGCCTTCCTGTTCATGCTGGCCTTCGTGCTGGCGGGCGCCATCGTCTACCATATGATGAGCGCCGACCTTGCCGAGCAGCTCGACGACGCCATCAAGGAAACCTATTCCGTCATCGCCGCGACCTATGCCGACAACGATCTCAAGGAGCTGGTGGAGACCGTCCAGAGCCATTCGATCCGCAGCACGAGGAAAGAGCAGCTGTTTTCGCTGACCGACGCGGCCGGCAACCGCATAGCGGGCAACTTCACCGCGGCGGGGCTTCCCGACGGTTTCTCGATGTTCGGCGCCGAGATGCCCGGCCTACCCCCGGACACCGAATACCGCGCCTATTCCGGTTCGGTCGGCGCCAACACCTTGACCATCGCCTTCAGCCTCTCCGAGACGGAGGAGCTGGAAACGATCATGCTGATGAGCTTCGGCTGGGCGACCCTGATCATCACCGGCCTGGCCGTCACCGGCGGCGCCCTCCTCGCCTCGCGCGTCCAGCGCCGTCTCGACGGCATTGCCGCCACGATGGTCGATGTCTCGCATGGCCGGCTGGATACCCGCATTCCGCTGACCGGCAAGGATGACGACATCGACATCGTCTCCAGCCAGGTCAACGCCGCGCTCGATCGCCTGTCGGCGCTGGTCGAAGGCATGAAGCAGGTCAGCGCCGACATCGCGCACGATTTGAAGACGCCGCTCAACCGGCTGCAGATGATCCTGGAGAGCGCCGCCGACAAGGCCGCGCGGCGCCAGGACGTCTCCGACGATCTGGCCGACGCGCGTTCCGAAGGCCACCAGATCAACGAGACTTTCGATGCGCTGTTGCGGATCGCCCAGATCGAGGCCGGCGCGCGCAAGGCGCGCTTCACCGATGTCGATCTCGGCGAGATCCTGCGGACCATCGCCGAGATCTACACCGATGTGGCCGACGACGACGGCAAATCGCTGTCGCCGCCGCGTCTGGAGGAGACGCCGGACCGGATCCAGGGCGATCGCGAACTGCTGACGCAAATGGTCGCCAATCTGGTGGAGAACACGCTGCGCCATTGCCCGCCCGGCACCTCGATCGAACTGGCGGTGACGCGTCGGGGTGACCGCGTCCTTGCCAGCGTTGCCGACAACGGCCCAGGCATTCCCGCCGGCGAGCGCGAAAAGGTGTTTCAGCGGCTCTACCGGCTGGACCACAGCCGGTCGACGCCAGGCAGCGGCCTTGGCCTCAGCCTTGTCCGGGCCATCGCCGATCTGCACGGCGCGACCATCGCGCTTGAGGACCGTAAGCCGGGCCTTGCCGTGGTGGTGAGTTTTCCCGTAGCTACGGCTTAGCCGACAAATTGCCGGTGCTGGCCAATCCAGCTTGGGTTCCTCGCCCCCGCTTTGGCTACGCTATGAACACATCTTCTGTGACTGGCGTGATCGGCCCCGAGGCTTGATTGCCACGTGGTTCCCCCAATCCGTCGCTGCTTCGCAGCGCCACCTTTCCCCCTCCGGAGGGAAAGGAAGGGAGCGTTGCTGGACGCGCGTTGACGGCTAAAAAGGCCTGGCGCCTTTCCTCTCCCCCGTCGATCGGGGGAGAGGTGGCTCGGCGAAGCCGAGACGGAGTGGGGGTCGACCAGCGCAGCATAGGACAATGCATGCGCCAAGCTGCCATGCACGCTATCGCCAAAGACCAGCCGCTGGAAATGTGCGCATGCTTAGCGCCTCTGGCGGGAGCGAGGAGCCCGAGCCCTGAGTACTCACCTGTCGATTCGCGTCGACAGGATGATCGACGACGACGTCCGCTCGACCCCGTCCATGGCGCCGATCTGGTCGAGCAGCGTGTCGAGGTCGCGGATCGATGGCGCGTCGACAATGACGATCATGTCGAAATTGCCGCTGACGGAGTGCAGCGTCCTGACCGGCGGCAGCGCCTGCAGGGCGCGCACCACTTTGTCGGCGAGCTTGGGCGTGACGGTGAGCAGCACATGCGCCCTGACCAGCCCCTGCTCATAGTCTGGCGACAGCCTGACGCCATAGCCGGTGATGATGCCGCGCTGTTCCAGCCGCTCGATCCGGCTTTGCACCGTCGTGCGCGACACGCCGAGCTGCCGCGCCAGTTCGGCCGTCGAGGCGCGCGCGTTGGCGCGCAGCAGCGAAAGCAGGGCCTGTTCGGCATCACTGAGCATTTCGACGAATCCTCTCGGCAAATCGACTAGAGATAGGGTTCACTTTGCAGGATTCCACGCTTCCTTTCGACAGGCAAGCTGCGATGGTCCCGATAAACGCGCATCGCAGGGGAATTTGACCATGAACAAAATCGTTATCGTCGGAGCCGGCAAGATCGGCTCGACCATCGCCGAAATGCTTGCTGAAACGGGTGACTACCAGGTCACCTTGGTCGATCGCTCTGCGGCACAGCTCTCTGCTGCCGAAGTGCCCGCCGGCGTCGAGACGCTCGAACTCGACATCGCGGCGGTCGGTGCGCTTGAAGCGGCGCTCGCCGGCAAGTTCGCGGTGCTGAGCGCCGCCCCCTTCCATCTCACCACGCGCATCGCCGAGGCGGCGGCCAGCGCCGGCGTGCATTATCTCGACCTCACCGAGGATGTCGTCTCGACCAGGCGGGTCAAGGAGCTGGCCCGTTCCGCCAAGAGTGCCTTCATCCCGCAATGCGGGCTGGCGCCAGGCTTCATCTCGATCGTCGCCAACGATCTCGCCAGCCGCTTCGACACGCTGGAAAGCGTGCGCATGCGCGTCGGCGCGCTGCCGCAATACCCGTCCAACGCGCTGAACTACAATCTGACCTGGAGCACCGACGGCGTCATCAACGAATATTGCGAACCCTGCGAGGCAATCGTCCAAGGCGAACTGGTCGAAGTGCCGCCGCTGGAAGAGCGCGAGGAGTTCTCGCTCGACGGCGTCACCTACGAGGCCTTCAACACCTCCGGCGGGCTCGGCACCTTGGCCGAGACGCTGAAGGGCAAGGTGCGCACGCTGAACTACCGCACCATCCGCTATCCCGGCCACGCCGCGATCATGAAGGCGCTGCTCAACGATCTCGGCCTGCGCCATCGCCGCGACGTGTTGAAGGACATTTTCGAAAGTGCTTTGCCGGCGACGCTGCAGGACGTGGTCATCGTCTTCGTCACCGTCTCCGGCCGCAAGAACGGCCGTCTGCTGCAGGAGACCTACGCCAACAAGATCTATTCCAGGCGCGTCGGCCAGACGATACGCAGCGCCATCCAGATCACCACGGCTTCCGGAATCTGCGCCGTGCTCGACATGCTGGCCGACGGCTCGCTGCCGGCGACCGGCTTCGTCAAGCAGGAGGAGATCGCGCTCGACGCCTTCCTCGCCAACCGCTTCGGCCGCGCCTATGCCCAGCACGATATGGTAAGCCGGCTGGCGGGGTGAAGAGCGCCAGCCTTTCTCCCTTCTCCCCCTGTGGGAGAAGGTGGATCGGCGCGCAGCGCCGAGACGGATGAGGGGTGTTCCAGCGGAGTGAGGCGTTGGTGTTCCCTGGAGCACCCCTCATCCGACCTCGCTTCGCGAGGCCACCTTCTCCCACAAGGGGAGAAGGAAAGACCAACGCCGCGCTCAAATATGTAGCGCGTGCCCCAACGCCTTGAGCGCCGCTTCCTGGAACCCCTCGCCCTGCGTCGGATGGGCATGGATCGTTCCGGCGATGTCCTCCAGCCGCGCGCCCATTTCCAGCGCCAGCCCAAAAGCCGCCGACAGTTCCGACACGCCCTGGCCGACCGCCTGGATGCCGAGCACCAGGTGATTGTCCGCGCGCGCCACGACGCGGACGAAGCCGTCTTCGCCGAGCTTGGTCATCGCGCGGCCATTGGCGGCGAAGGGAAACAGGCCGATCTTGATCTCGCCGCCGAGTGCTTTGGCCTCTTCGGGCGACAGCCCCGCCGTCACCAATTCGGGATCGGTGAAGCAGACGGCGGGGATCGAGCGCTTGTCCCAGCTGCGCTTGTGGCCGGCGACGATCTCGGCCACCATCTCGCCCTGCGCCATTGCCCGGTGCGCCAGCATCGGCTCGCCGGTGACGTCGCCGATGGCGAAGACGCCGCGCATCGAGGTGCGGCACTGGTCGTCGATCCTGATGAATTTTCCGGCCCTGTCGAGATCGATCTGCTCGAGCCCCCAGCCCTCGGTAACCGGCTTGCGGCCGACCGTCACCAGGATCTTGTCCGCGGCGACCTTGCCGCACTTGCCGTCGGATGTCTCGACCAGCAACGCGTCGCCCTTCGTCGACAGGCCCTTGGCCTTGGCGCCTGTCATCACTTCGACGCCTAGCACGGCGAGCCGCTTGACCACGGGCCTGGTCAGCTCCGAATCATACTGCGCCAGCACGCGCGGCAAGGCTTCGACCACGGTCACCTCGGCGCCCATCTTGGCGAAGGCCATGCCGAGCTCCAGCCCGATATAGCCGCCACCGACGACCGCAAGCTTCTTCGGCACTTCGCTCAACGCCAGGGCCTCGGTGGATGAGATCACCGGCCCGCCAAAGGGAAGAAAAGGCAATTCTACCGGCGCCGAGCCCGTCGCGATGACGATCGTCTCGGCCCGGATCACCTGGCTTCCCGTCTCGGTTTCGACCTCGACGGTCTTGCCGTCGCGGAAGGTCGCCCAGCCCTGCACGGTCTTCACTCCGGCCTTCTTGAGCAGGCCGGCAACGCCGCTGTTGAGCCGGCTGACGATCCCGTCCTTCCAGGCCACGGTCCTGGCGAGATCGAGCACCGGTGCCGTGACCGAAATGCCGAGCAGGCTGTTGCCGCCAGCCATATGCGCGACCTTCTCGAACTCCTCCGCCGCGTGGATCAGGGCCTTTGAGGGGATGCAGCCGACATTGAGGCAGGTGCCGCCGGGCTTGCCGGCCTCGACGATGACCGTATCGACGCCGAGCTGGCCGGCACGAATGGCTGAGATATAGCCGCCCGGACCGGCGCCGATGACGAGCAGCTTGCAGGAGATTTCTTTCATAATGTGACCCTGGTTCGTTGCGGCATTGCTCCTGCCGATCGCCGACCTTGGAGACTGGCCGAGGCGCCCCCGCCTTCGTCATCCCAGGGCGGAGCAAGGAGCGTAGCGACGCGCGCAGACCCTGGGATCCATGCCGTGACGAGAAGGCGTTGCAACGGTGCAGAATTCTGTTCCGAAGCATTCTCCGGTTGAGGTCGCGGCATGGATCCTCGGGTCAAGCCCGAGGATGACGAACGCGAGAGGGCAGCGCTTGTGACCATCCCCTCTAATCCACGAAAATCAGCGCCGGCGTTTCCAGCAGCGCCTTGATCCGCTGCACGAAAACCGCCGCGTCCCAGCCGTCGATGACGCGGTGGTCGAAGCTCGACGACAGGTTCATCATCTTGCGCGGGATGAACTGCGTGCCGTCCCACACGGGGCGCACCATCATCTTGTTGACGCCGACGATCGCCACCTCCGGATGATTGATGACCGGCGTGGTCGCAACGCCGCCCATGGCGCCGAGAGACGTGATGGTGATGGTCGAGCCGGACAGTTCGTCACGGGTCGCCGTGCCGGACTTGGCCGCCTCGGCCAGCCTGGCGACCTCTGCGCCGCAATCCCAGATGTCGCGCGCCTCGGCGTGCTTGACGACAGGCACCACCAGCCCCGACGGTGTCTGCGCGGCGATGCCGATATGGATGCCGCCATGCTGGTGGATGATGCCGGCCTCGTCGTCGAACAGCGAATTGAGTTGGGGCTGGTCAGCGATCGCCTTGACCATAGCCCGCATCAGGAACGGCAGCAGCGTCAGCTTGGGCCTCTCCGCGCCTCCCTTGGCCGGGCGCTTTTCCTTGTTGAGCGCGGCGCGCAGTTCCTCCAGCGCCGTGACGTCGATCTCCTCGACATAGGTGATGTGCGGGATGCGCGACTTGGACAGCGTCATCTTCTCGGCGATCTTGCGCCTGAGCCCGACCAGTTTGATGTCTTCGACTGCATCGTTGCGGGCGAGACCCGTTGTCTTGGCCAGTTGCGGCCCGCGCGCCAGGAACGCCTCGATGTCTTCGTGGCCGATGCGGCCGGCCGGGCCGCTGCCCGCGACTTGCCTGAGATCGATGCCGGCCTCTTTCGCCCGCAAGCGGACGGCTGGCGACGCCAGCGGCTTTTCGCCTTCCGGGCGCGGCGCGCCGGCCGAGGCCCGTGCAGTGGTCTTCGCAGCAGGCGGTGCGGGTTTTACCGGTGCCTCGGCGGGCTTTGCCACCTTGGGCGAGGGTGCGGTTTCGGGTTTCGGGCTCGGCAGCTTGGCGGGCGCTTCGGCCTCGGCGGTTGGCTCCGCTTCTTTGCCGGCGGCCTTCACATTGCCCTCGCCCGCCACCTTCAACCGCACGATGGGCGAACCGATCGCCACCGTGTCGCCGATCTCGGCGCCCAGCCACAGGATTTCGCCATCGACCGGCGACGGGATTTCGACCGTCGCCTTGTCGGTCATGACGGCGGCAAGCACCGTGTCCTCGCGCACGATGTCGCCGATCTTCACATGCCATTCGACGAGTTCGGCCTCAGCGACGCCCTCGCCGACATCGGGCAGCTTGATGATGTGTTCGCCCATCTCAGGCCTCCCTAAGCTTCCAATGTTTCGATGAGGGCACGGCCGACGCGGGCGGGTCCCGGAAAATACTCCCACTCCTGCGCGTGCGGATAGGGCGTGTCCCAGCCGGCGACGCGGGCCACCGGCGCCTCCAGATGGTAAAAGCAGTTTTCCTGCACCAGCGCCGACAGTTCGGCGCCGAAACCGGAGGTCAGCGTCGCCTCATGCACGATGACGCAACGTCCGGTCTTCTTCACCGAGGCCACGATGGTGTCGAGATCGAGCGGCAGCAGCGTCCTGAGATCGATGATCTCGGCGTCGATGCCGGTTTCCTCGGCCGCGGCCTGGGCGACATAGACCATGGTGCCGTAAGCGAGCACCGTGACGGCTGAGCCCGCCCTGCGGATCGCCGCCTTGCCGAGCGGCACGGTGTAATGGCCGTCGGCGACCTCGCCGAGCTCGTGCTTCGACCATGGCGTCACCGGCCGGTCGTGATGGCCGTCGAACGGACCGTTGTAGAGTCGCTTCGGCTCGAGGAAGATCACCGGGTCGGGGTCCTCGATCGCCGCGATCAGCAGGCCCTTGGCGTCATGCGGGTTGGACGGCACCACCGTCTTCAGGCCCGACACATGGGTGAACAGCGCTTCCGGGCTCTGGCTGTGCGTCTGGCCGCCGAAAATGCCGCCGCCCGTCGGCATGCGCACAACGATCGGGCAGGTGAAGTCGCCATTGGAGCGGTAGCGCAGCCTCGCGGCTTCCTGCGTCAGCTGGTCGTAGGCCGGATACATGTAGTCGGCAAACTGAATTTCCACGCAGGGTTTCAGGCCATAGGCGGCCATGCCGATGGCCGAGCCGACAATGCCGGATTCGTTGATCGGCGCGTCGAAACAGCGGCTCTTGCCATATTTGGCCTGCAGGCCGTGCGTGACGCGAAAAACGCCGCCGAAGAAGCCGACATCCTCGCCGAACACGACGACTTTGCTGTCGCGCTCCATCGACACGTCCATGGCGTCGCGAATGGCCTCGATCATGGTCCGTCTTGGCATGGCTCAGACTCCCGCCTGCTGGCGTTGGCGTCTGAGATGCGGCGGCATCTCGGCAAACACACCTTCGAACATCTCGCGCGTCGACGGCTTGCCGCCGGCATGCAGCGTGCCGTGGCTTTCCGCCTCCTTCTGCGCCGTGATGACCGTGTCGAGGATTTCGGCCTCGGCCTGCGCATGCCGCTCGTCCGACCAGACGCCGAGCTTGATGAGATGGTTCTTCAGCCGCATGACCGGGTCGCCGAGCGGCCAGGCGTCGGACTCGGTCTTGGGCCGGTAGGCGGAGGGGTCGTCCGAACTGGAATGAGCGCCGGCGCGGTAGGTGACATATTCGACCAGCGTCGGTCCGAGATTGCTGCGGGCCCGCTCGGCAGCCCATTTGGCCACCGCGTGGACGGCGAGATAGTCATTGCCGTCGACGCGCAGCGACGGGATGCCGAAGCCGAGGCCGCGCGCTGCGAAGGTGCCCGAGCCACCGCGCGCAATGCCCTGGAAGGTCGAGATCGCCCACTGGTTGTTGACGACGTTGAGCACCACCGGCGCCTTGTAGGTGGAGGCGAACACCAGCGCCGAATGGAAATCCGATTCCGCGGTCGAACCGTCGCCGATCCAGGCCGCGGCGATGCGCGAATCGTTCGAGATCGCCGAGGCCATCGCCCAGCCGACCGCCTGGATGTACTGCGTCGCCAGATTGCCGGAGATGGAGAAGAAGCCGTGCTCCTTCGACGAATACATGATCGGCAGCTGCCGGCCCTTCAGCGGATCGGCCTCGTTGGAATAGATCTGGTTCATCATGGTGACCATCGGATAGCCGTCGGCGATCAGCAGCCCTGCCTGCCGATAGGTCGGAAAATTCATGTCGCCGGGCGCCAGCGCCTTGCGGAAAGCGCAGCTCACCGCTTCTTCACCGAGATGCTGCATGTAGAAGGACGTCTTGCCCTGGCGCTGTGCCATCTGCATGCGCGCATCGAAGGTCCGCAGCGTCATCATGTTGCGCAGGCCCTCCAGCAATTCCTCGCTGGAAAGCAGCCCGGCCCACGGCCCGACCGCCTCGCCGTCGCGGTTGAGCACGCGGATGATCGAGAAGGCCATGTCGCGGATGGTGCGCGGATCGACATCGATGTCGGGGCGCGGCACCGAGCCGGCCCCGGCGATGGTCACGTTGGAGAAATCAGGCGTGCCGCCCGGCCGCACTTCCGGCTCCGGAACATGGAACCGCAACATCCCAGCATCGGCCATGACCTCAGATCCTCCAATGTTGCCTGGATGCGGATATTTGCACATCCGCGCCTCCAGGCCAGTGCGAATTCGCGGGGCAAGCCCTTCAGCTATCGGTTCCGGCCACGCCGGCCGATCCGCCTCCCGCGCTCAAGATGAAGATATGTCCGCGAAATTTCTTGTCGATGTTGAGCGGCGGCGCGCAATTTGGCGAATGGTTGCGCCGTGTTTGTCGCCAGATAAGGTGATTGATTGGAAATACTTGGGGTTCGCCAACCCTGGCGCCCTTCCTCTCCCCCGTCGATCGGGGGAGAGGTGGCGAGCGAAGCTCGACGGAGTGGGGGTCGACTTGCCTCCGGCGTTGTTGTTTCTCGCCGGGACAACGCCTCGCCCTGATTGAGGTTCTGTGATGACTGCCAGCGGCGGCGCATTTGAGGACCGGCTTCCCCCACTCCGTCCCGGCTTCGCCGGGCCACCTCTCCCCCTCCGGAGGGAGAGGAAGAGCGTCGAAGGTTGGCGGCCCAAGCTGGAAACCGTTCACTCCATCCCCGCATCATGCTAACCACCCCTCCATGGCACAGAAGAAAGCTTTCGAGGTCGACGGTTGGCTGGCGCGGCCTGATCCGCGCATCTCGATCGTCCTGCTTTATGGCCCCGATCGCGGCCTGGTCTCGGAGCGGGCGAAGGCATTTGCCGGCAAGACCGGCCTGCCCCTAGACGATCCGTTCTCGGTGGTCAGGCTCGAGGGTTCGGAGGTCGATCGCGACGAGGGCCGCCTGCTCGACGAGGCTCGCACCGTGCCGATGTTTTCCGACCGGCGGCTGCTCTGGGTGCGCAACGCCACCGGGCAGAAGGCGCTGGCTGACGACGTCAAGGCGTTGACGGCGGAGCCGGCGAGCGATGCCATCATCCTGATCGAGGCCGGCGACTTGAAGAAAGGCGTCGGGCTGCGCGCCGTGGTCGAGGGCGCCGACAATGCCATGGCTTTGCCCTGCTACGCCGATGAGGCCCGCGACATCGACACCGTCATCGACGACGAGCTGCGCAAGGCCGGCATGTCGATGACGCTGGAGGCGAGGCAGGCGCTGCGCCGCAATCTCGGCGGCGACCGGCTGGCCTCGCGCGGCGAGATCGAAAAACTCGTCCTCTACGCCCACGGCCAGAAGGAAATCGGGCTGGAAGAGGTGCGAGCCATGTCCGGCGACGTGTCCGGCGCCTCCTTCGACGACGCCGTCGACGCGTTGCTCGAAGGCAAGGTCGGCGCCTTCGACACCGCCTTCACCCGCCATTGCCAGGGTGGCGGCCAGCCCTTCTTGGTGCTGTCCTCGGCGATGCGGCAGTTACAGCAGATCCAGGTCATGCGCGGCCAGATGGACTCGGGCGGCCGCAATGCCGCTTCCGTCGTCGCCGGCGCTCGGCCGCCGGTCTTTTTCTCCAGGCGCAAGCTGGTGGAGAAAACGCTGGAGCGCTGGAACAGCGAAGCGCTCGGCCGCGCGCTGACCCGCCTGCAGTCAGCCGTGCTGCAGACGCGGCGCCGGCCGGACCTGTCGGTGGCGCTGGCACGGCAGGCACTGCTGGGGATCGCGGTGGAAAGCGCGCGGTTGGCGCAAAGGTAGGAGAGCGATCTTGCCTTTTCGGCGCCGAGTGCGGCCTCCATCGGTCAATGCATGATCATGGCGCCCACCGGCTGGAAGGTTGGCAGCGCCTGTGGAAAGACCAGCACCGCCGCACCATAAAGGAGCAGAGCGACACCCGACATCTTTGCGATCCGATCTCCTGCCGGAAGGGTCTTTTCCGCAAGGACCAGCAAGGTGACCACGGCCATCGCGGCGACGTTCATGATCCCAAGAGGAAAGAGGGCGAGAAACAAGAGCCAGCAGCAGCCCAGGCAAAAAAGCCCGTGCTCCAGGCCCATGCGAACCGCGCCCCAGTAACCATCGCGCCACGAGGTCAGGATGAAGCCGATCGGCGTGCGGCATTTGGCCAGACACAGATCTTTCAGCGGGGAGAGCTGATAGGCGCCTCCGATCATCAGCAGCGCGCCGCCGATACGCGCGGCCGTCGGCGTGGACAATCCCACACGTCCGGCAAGCATCTCGGCACCCGCCGCGCCGGCAAAGGCGATAACGCCCATCACCCCCCAAACCAGCATGTACCCGGCCACGAACACCCAGCTCGAGACAAAGGTCTCGCCGCGGCCCTGTTTGCCGGCCTGGACCTTGTGAAAGGTCAGGATCATGGGCGCGGCCGTCGGAAACATCATGGCAATCATCATGATCATCCAGACGGCAAGGAACAGCGGCGCCTTCATGCCCATGGTGAGCGAGTACATTTCCATGCGCATGTCCGCGTCCATGCCCATCTGCTGCCAGACAAGCACGATCCACGCCGCCGCGGCGATAGAGATCAGCAGCGCGAGAATGATGTATCGCTGGAACGTCGGCGCCATGGACAAGTACGTTCCGTCCTATTCGTCCAGCTTCTACTGCTGGCCGGACCAGTTGATCGGAGCGTAATGTCCGTTTCGGCGGGAATTGTCCCAGCTCATGCCATGGTCGCTGAACGTGCTGCCTTCCGCCCCCATCGCCATGGCGAGCCAGTCGGGATTGACAGGATGGCCGGTGGCCGCCCACATCTGCCCATCCTCGCGCATTGTCGGCAGTGGCTCGACAGCCATCCGCATGATGCCCGCGATCTCCGCCGACCGCTTGTTGCCGTCTATCCGGTAGCTTATCGGCACCTTCTTGGCGCCGAGGTTGGTGCCGATCAAGGGTGCCAACACCGCCATGGGGCCGCCCGCTGCGCCAGTGAAGATGGCACCTAGCGCCTCTGTTTGCCTGTCATCGGCCCGTTCGTCGATATAGGCGGCGGCCGTCCAATCGCCGTTTGCCATCGGACCCGGCGTGTGAGCAACCATCGCGACACTCAGCCCATCCAGTCGAACGTCGCCGTAATTGCCCGTATCGATATGAAAGACCAAACCAACGTCGCAAACGCCTCTCGTCGGCTTCGATGTCAGCTGCGCGTTGGTGGACAGCAGGCAAGGACACACGACATCGCAGCTACAATTTTCGAAGTAACTTCCGGACAATTGCCAACGGACTGCCATTTGCACCTCCCGTTTGCGTCAGGCGCGTCGGCATATCGTTTGGCGAGGCGGTGCCATTCATGAGCATGTAGGAATGGCAAATAGCCCTCGCCGCGGCTGACCGGCACGCTAGGGCAGTTAATTTAAGCCATGTCTAATTGAAGTTATACCGTTGCCCGGCGCAGTCAAGCCGCGAGCGCCAGGGCTGGCGAGAGGCGCTGCAGGAAATCGCCGTGGAGCGCGAGGTTGGGGCAGTGGCAGGCGCCCGTTCCTTCTCCCCCAGGGGGAGAAGGTGGATCGGCGCGACAGCGCCGAGACGGATGAGGGGTGTTCCAGCGGAGTGAGACGCTGGTGTTCCCTGGGGCACCCTCATCCGTCGCCTTCGGCGACACCTTCTCCCACAAGGGGAGAAGGGAGAACCGCACCAAAGATTTGCCGGCTAAATACCAAGCGTCCCAGAAAAAGCGTGCCGCGGCCTCCCGCTCTAACTTCTTGTTTTTACGCAATTCCCAAGGGGAAGCGCTACGCGCTTCTCCCGGAAAAACCGCTACGCACTTTTCCTGGAATTGCTCTAACTGCGTAGAAACAACAGTCAGAACGGATTGGTAGTCCAGTGAATCACCGGGCCACCTCTAATCCTGCTTCAGCCTCCGGCACAGCTCATCCAGCTGCTCCAGGCTCCGATACGCAACCCGCAGCACCCCGCCCTTGCCCTTGTGGTCGACCGTGACGATCATGCCGGTCGTGTCGGTGAGCAGCTTTTCCAGCGCCAACGTGTCGGCGTCCTTTTCGGCGGCCGGCGCTGTGGGTTTGGTGCCGTTGGAAGTTGTGCCGGCCGGCATCTGCGCCAGCGCTTCGGCCTGGCGCACGGAAAGGCCTTCCTCGACGATGCGCTTGGCAAGGCCGGCGGGGTCCTCCGCCGTTACCAGCGTGCGGGCATGGCCGGCCGACAGCGCGCCGTCGACCAGCATGTCGCGGATCACGTCGGCCAGCTTCAACAGCCGCAGCGTGTTGGCGACATGGCTGCGGCTCTTGCCGATCACCTGGCCGAGATCGGCCTGGGTGTAGCCATGGTCGTCGATGAGCTGCTGGTAGCCCTGCGCCTCTTCCACCGGATTGAGGTCGGCGCGCTGGACGTTCTCGATGATCGCCAGCTCCAGCGCCGTGCGGTCGTTGACATCGCGGATGATGACCGGGATCTCGGTCAGCCCGGCACGCTGCGCCGCGCGCCAGCGCCGCTCGCCGGCGATGATCTCGTAGCGGCCCGCCTGGGTGGGCGACGGCCGCGCCACCACCGGCTGCACCACGCCATGCTCGCGGATCGACTGGGCGAGGTCGGTCAGTTCGGCATCGCCGAAATGCCGGCGCGGATTTTTCGGATTGGCGCTGATGAACTCGATCGGCACCTTGCCATCGGCGCTGATGCCGGGCTTTTCCGGTGCGGCCGGGCGATCGATCTCACCGATCAAAGCTGCCAGCCCGCGACCCAGTCTTTTCCTCGAGAGATCTTCGTTCATCTTTATTCCACGTCTATTTCGAATCGTTTCGGTATCGAATCGGTTGTTGATTATGCATCTGGCCTAATCAAGCGGCGCGCAATTTACGCTCGCGGCGGATCACTTCGGAGGCCAACTGCAGATAGGCCTGGCTGCCAGAGCATTTCAGATCGTAGAGGATCGCCGGCTTGCCATAGGACGGCGCCTCGGACACGCGCACATTGCGCGGAATGACGGTCTCATAGACCTTGTCGCCCATATGCTCGCGCACGTCCTGCACCACCTGATTGGCGAGGTTGTTGCGGCCGTCATACATGGTCAGCACGATGCCCTGGATGGTGAGATCCGGATTGATCGATCGGCGCACCTGCTCGACGGTTTCGAGCAACTGGCTGAGACCTTCCAGCGCGAAGAACTCGCATTGCAGCGGCACGAGAACGGAATCGGCCGCCGCCATTGAATTCAAAGTCAAAAGATTGAGCGAGGGCGGACAATCGATCAGCACATAGCCGAAAGGCGCCCCGCGCTCGGTCGCGGCGCGCAGCGCATTGCGCAGCTTGAGGACCCGGTCGGGCGCCGAAGCGATCTCCATCTCGATGCCGAGCAGGTCGAGCGTCGAGGGCACGATCGACAGGCCGGGCACCGCGGTCGGAATGGCCGCCGCTTCCAGGTCCAGTTCGCCCGTCAGCACATCATAGGACGAGACGGTCCGGTCCTTGCGGTCGATGCCGAGGCCGGTGCTTGCATTGCCTTGCGGGTCGAGGTCGACGATCAGCACTTTTTCACCGATTGCCGCGAGCGCGGTGGCCAGGTTGATGGCGGTGGTCGTCTTGCCGACACCGCCCTTCTGGTTGGCTACGGTGATGATTCGAGGGCCGTTCTTCATCATGGGCTTATGCCAGAAATTCATCTTTGGGTCGCCGAATAATCGGGCCGATCTCGGTTCAGACAGGCCGCACATTGGACAATTCGAGGATGACGCCGCTGGCGTCGGTCACGCTTGGATGTTCTACCAGATCGAAGGTCCACCGGTTAACGCTTTCTTGCACTTCGGCGCGGTAATCCCGGCCTTTGTGGAACAATCCGCGCGCGCCCGAGGTCAGCCATGGCGCGGACAGGTCGAGCAGGACCGAAAGCGAAGCCAGCGCCCGCGCCGTGACGATTTGCGGCTTCGAAACAAGCCCATGGCTGTCCTCGATACGGCGCGCCACGACCCGCGCCGGCAGGCCGAACTGCCCGATGACGGTCTGCAGGAAAGAGGCCTTCTTGCGGTTGCTTTCAACCAGATCGATGCTGGCCCCCGGGCGCTCGGCGAGCAGGAAGGCCATGACAAGCCCAGGAAATCCGCCGCCCGAGCCGATGTCGACCCAATGCCTGGCTTCCGGCTCTATCCGTGCGAGCTGGGCGCTGTCCAGTATGTGGCGCTGCCAGACATCGGCCGAGGTCGACTGTGCCACGAGATTGATGCTGCGATTCCATTTCTGGAACATTTCTTCGAACGCCACCAGGCGCTCGAATGTTTCACGTGAAACCGGGCCGGCGGCGTGCTGCAGGCTCTTCAGGGAAAACGAGCTCACGCAACGTCCCTCTGCTCGGCTTTCTCCGCGGGTTCCCAATGGCGGACATGCGCAACGATGATCGCCAGCGCCGCCGGCGTCATGCCTTCCATGCGTTGTGCATCCGCGATGGAGCGCGGCCGCCGCGCCTGCATCTTCTGCTTCAGCTCGTTGGACAGTCCGGGCACGCCGGCGAAATCGACCGTCTCCGGGATCAGCCGGCTCTCTTCATGCCGGATCTGCGCGACATCCGTGCTCTGGCGATCGAGATAGACCGAATATTTTGCTTCCGTTTCGAGACGCTCGGCAGTCTTGGCGTCGACGTCGTGAAATTTCGGCTCGACCCTGGCCAGCCAGGCCAAGTCGACACCGGGATAGGCCAGCAGTTCAAAACCGGACCGGCGCACGCCGTCGCGGTTGATCTCCAGACCGTGCCGTGCCGCCTCATTCGGCGTCATGGTCAGCGAAAGCGCCAGCTGGCGGGCTTCGTCAAGCCGCCGCATGACATGGCCATAACGCTGCATCCGCCGCGCCGAGACGATCCCAAACTTGTTGGCCAACGGCGTCAGCCGCTCATCGGCGTTGTCGGCGCGCAGCGACAGCCGGAACTCGGCGCGAGAGGTGAACATTCGATAGGGTTCGCTGATGCCGCGGCTGGTCAAATCGTCGACCATCACGCCGATATAGGCCTCGGTGCGGCTGAGCACGACCTCCTCGCCGCCTGACGCGCGACGCGCCGCATTGAGGCCGGCGAGCAGGCCCTGTCCAGCCGCCTCTTCATAGCCGGTCGTGCCGTTGATCTGCCCGGCGAGAAAGAGCCCGGCGACGCGCTTGGTCTCCAGTGTCTGATGCAGTTCGCGCGGATCGACGTGGTCATATTCGATGGCATAGCCGGGCTGCAGCATGACCGCACGCTCCAGCCCGGGAATGGTCTTCAATATGCCGAGCTGAACGTCTTCCGGCAGCGAGGTCGAAATGCCGTTGGGATAGACGGTGTGGTCGTCGAGCCCTTCCGGCTCAAGAAAAATCTGGTGCCCGTCGCGGTCACCGAACTTGACGATCTTGTCCTCGATCGACGGGCAATAACGCGGCCCAACCCCTTCGATCGAGCCGGAATACATCGCCGAGCGGCCTAGATTGGCGCGGATCAACTCGTGGGTCGCCGTGGTCGTGCGCGTGATGCCGCAATCGATCTGCGGCGTCACGATACGGTCGGTCATCAGCGAGAACGGCACGGGATGCTCGTCCGCCGCCTGGCTGTCGAGCAACGCCCAGTCGATGGTTCGCCCATCCAGGCGCGGCGGCGTTCCGGTCTTGAGCCGCCCGAGCTTGAAGCCGGCGCGGTCCATCGTCGCCGACAATCCCATGCTGGCCTTCTCGTTCATGCGACCGGCAACGATCTTCTTCTCGCCGATATGGATGAGACCGCGCAGAAAGGTTCCCGTCGTCAGCACCACGGCGCCGCAGGCAAGCCGGCGGCCGTCGGCCAGCAGAACCGCGGCGATCTTTCCATCTGGCATTTCGAAATCGAGAACTTCGCCCTCGACGACATCAAGATTGTTCTGCTGCCGAATCGCTTCCTGCATGGCAAGGCGATAGAGCTTCCTGTCGGCCTGCGTGCGCGGACCCCGTACCGCCGGGCCCTTGCGGCGGTTGAGCAGACGAAACTGGATTCCGGCAGCATCCGCCACGCGGCCCATCAGCCCGTCCATGGCGTCGATCTCGCGCACCAGATGCCCCTTGCCGAGACCGCCGATCGCCGGGTTGCACGACATGACTCCGATCGTATCGAAACGCAGCGTTACCAGAGCGGTGCTGGCGCCGGCGCGCGCAGCGGCACTGGCGGCCTCGCAACCGGCATGGCCGCCGCCCACCACAACCACATCATAGTGATCGGTCATTTTACATAGGTCCCGGACTCATGAGATGAGCGACACATGTCCCCGCAAGGCCATGCTGTCAAGAAAACTTCCGCGCCACGTTTCACGTGAAACAGGGAAAGGCTGCCTTTGTCCGTGTTTCACGTGAATCACGGCCCCAAAAATGTTTCACGTGAGTCAGTCGAAGTCCCCGCCAACGACCGCGCATGTTTCACGTGAGTCATTTTCCGATGCAGAACTGGGAAAAGATCACGTCGAGCAAGTCTTCGACGTCCACGGCACCCACGATTCGCCCCAACCGATCGGCTGCCAGGCGCAGTTCTTCAGCGCGCAATTCCTGGGCGGTGCGCTCATCGGCGGCGCGGTGCAGATGCCGGTTCGCGGCATCGAGCAGCTCGACATGGCGTAGCCGCGACGGCAGCACATCGCCGGCACCGCCCGCTGCCTGACTGGCGCGGCGCCCGATCTCCGCGAGCAATCCATCCACGCCCGTCCCGTCGACCACCGATATGCCAAACGCGTAGCGCCCAGCCGCATTGTGAGCCGCTTCGCTGTCAAGCAGATCGAGCTTGGTGCCAACGCGCAATGCCGGTGCCGTCACCGTCAGCGGGCCAGCCTCCCTGGGGTTGGCGGCGTCCTCGAGCAACAGCACGAGATCGGCGCGATCCGCCCTGGCTTTCGCCTTCTCGATGCCGATCGCCTCGACCTTCCCTGGCGCATCCCGCAACCCGGCCGTATCGGTCAGCCTGACACGCAGGCCTTGGAGATCCAGCACCACCTCGAGCAGGTCGCGGGTGGTGCCGGGTTCATCCGTTACAATAGCCGCATCGCGCCGCGCCAAGGCATTGAACAGGCTGGACTTGCCGGCATTGGGGGCACCGAGGATCACGACCTCGAAGCCGTCCCGGATGATCTCGGCGGCGTGGAATCCCGCAACATGGCGATCTATCTCTGACATCATCGACCGCACGTCTGACCAAACCGTATCCGAAACGGAACCCGGCACATCATCCTCATCAGCGAAGTCGATCTCGGCCTCGATCATGGCCCGCGCATGGATCAGGCGCCGACGCCAATTGAGGTAAAGCTCGCTCTGCGCGCCGTCGGCATTCTGCACGGCGAAGCGCCGCTGCGCTTCGGTCTCGGCGTTGACGAGGTCCGCCAGTGCCTCCGTCTCAACCAGGTCGACCTTGCCGTTGAGGAAGGCGCGCCGCGTGAACTCCCCGGGTTCGGCATGCCTGACGCCGTCGAATCCAGCGATCGTCTCCAGCATTCTGGCCACCACGGCGCGGCCGCCATGAACATGAAACTCGGCGACGTCCTCGCCGGTGAAGCTCGCCGGACCGGGGAAGAAGAGAACCAAACCGCTGTCGAGCAGCGTTCCATCCGCCGCCTTGAACCGGCGCAGAACAGCGCTCCGCTCCTTAACCATGACACCAGCGATCGTTTCGATAACGAATCGAGTCCGTGGGCCGGATATGCGCAGCACCGCGACGCCGGCCGGGAGGCGGCCGCTTGATAGCGCCACGATCGATTCGCCTGAAATCATTTGCCCGCTCTACCGAACCGCCCTAACTTTCGCCTCATCACCGCCCCCGGATTGCCCCGAAAGTTTGGCCCTTGTGACTTTGCCCGCGCGAAACCTGCTTGCCGACGAGGCCAGCCCCTATCTGCAGCAGCACAGCGGCAACCCCGTGCATTGGCGGGGATGGTCGCCGGCATCGCTGGAAGAAGCAAAAGCCTTGGAGAGGCCTATCCTGCTCTCCATCGGCTATGCCGCCTGCCACTGGTGCCATGTCATGGCCCATGAAAGCTTCGAGAATGACGACGTCGCAGCCGTCATGAACCGTCTGTTCGTCAATATCAAGGTCGACCGCGAGGAGCGCCCCGACATCGACCAGATCTATATGGCGGCCCTGTCCTCCATGGGCGAGCAAGGCGGCTGGCCGCTGACCATGTTCCTGACGCCGGACGGCAAGCCGTTCTGGGGCGGCACCTATTTCCCGCGCGAGCCGCGTTATGGCCGTCCGGGATTCATCCAGGTGATGGAAGCGGTCGACAAGGCCTGGCGCGACAAGCGGGCGAGCCTGCACCAGAGCGCCGACGGCCTGACCTCCCATGTCGAGGCGCGGCTCTCGGCCACGCATGCCAAGGCGCTTCTCGATCGCGATACGCTATCCGATCTTGCCGGCCGCATCGGCGGCATGATCGACCGCGACCGCGGCGGCCTCGCCGGCGCGCCGAAATTCCCGAACGCGCCGTTCATGCAAACGTTGTGGCTGTCCTGGCTGCGCGACGGCAATGCCGCGCATCGCGACGACGTTCTCACCAGCCTCGAACATATGCTGAGCGGCGGCATCTACGATCACATTGGCGGCGGGCTCAGCCGCTACTCGACGGACGCCGAATGGCTGGTGCCGCATTTCGAGAAGATGCTCTACGACAACGCCCAACTCATCCGTTTCTGTAACTGGGCTCACGCGGCGACCGGCAACGATTTGTTCCGGCTACGAATCGAAGGTACGGTCGACTGGCTGCTGCGGGAAATGCGCGTCGATGGCGGTGCCTTTGCGGCCAGCCTCGACGCCGACAGCGACGGCGAGGAGGGGCTGTTCTACACCTGGAGCCGGGAGGAGGTCGAAGCCGTCCTTGGTGACGATTCCGCGTTGTTTTTCAATTACTTCACGCTTTCCAGCCCGCCCGGTTGGGAAGGCAAGCCGGTGGTCCATCAGACCCTCTCCCAGCAAGCGCTCGGTGTGGAGGACCGGGACCAGTTGATCCCTCTCAAGAGAAGGCTTCTCGCAGTCCGGGAAGAACGCGTCAGGCCGGGCCTGGATGCAAAGACCCTTACCGACTGGAACGGCCTGATGATAGCCGCCCTCGCCGAGGCTGGCCGCTCGCTGGCCCGCCCGGACTGGGTCGAGGCCGCGGCCAAGGCCTTTGCCCATGTCGGCGCCGCCAGTCGCGACAATCGCTTGCCGCATTCCATGCTCGGCGCCAGGAAGTTGTTTCCCGCTCTGTCGAGCGACTATGCCGCCATGACCAACGCGGCGATCTCGCTGTTCGAAGCCACGGGCGATTGGAATTATGTCGACCAGGCCAACCAGTTCCTCGACCAACTCGACCGTTGGCACGCCGACGCGGAGGGCGCAGGCTACTATCTGACCGCCTCGGACAGCACCGACGTGCCTATCCGCATCAGGGGTGATGTCGACGAGGCCATTCCGTCGGCCACCAGCCAGATCATCGAGGCGCAGCTCCGGCTCGCCTCCGTCACCGGCAATCTCGACTTGCAGGAGAAGGCGTGGAAAACCGCCGAGCATGCTGCCGGCCGCGCCGCGCATCAGGCCTATGGCCAGACCGGCATCGTCAATGCCTGCGCGCTTGCCATCGAGCCGCTGAAACTGGTCATCGTTGATGGGCCGGAAGATCCGAAGCTCATTGCGGTCGCGAATCGAAATCCCGATCCGCGCCGCGTCGATATCGTCGAGCCGATCGGTACGGCAGCGAATCGACCCTTGCTGCCCGGCGGAATCCTGCCGCCGACCAACCGGCGCGGCGCCTGGTTCTGCACCGGCCAGGTCTGCCTGCCGGTGGTTACGGATCCGGATGAGCTGGAAGGATTGCTGCGGAGTGCGTCATCCTCGGGCTTGACCCGAGGATGACGAAGAGAAAGCCGCCTCGCTCGATTACGTGTTCATCGAATCGAAGAAATCGCCGTTGGTCTTGGTCTGCTTCAGCTTGTCGATCAGGAACTCGATCGCGTCGGTGGTTCCCATCGGCGCCAGGATACGGCGCAGCACGAAGATCTTCTGCAGGTCCTGACGCGAGACCAGCAGGTCTTCCTTGCGGGTACCGGACTTGAGGATGTCGATTGCCGGATAGATGCGCTTGTCGGCCACCTTGCGGTCGAGCTGGATTTCGCAGTTGCCGGTGCCTTTGAACTCTTCGAAAATGACTTCGTCCATGCGGCTGCCGGTGTCGATCAGCGCCGTGGCGATGATGGTCAGCGAGCCGCCCTCCTCGATGTTGCGGGCGGCGCCGAAGAAGCGCTTCGGCCGCTGTAGCGCGTTGGCGTCGACACCACCGGTCAGCACCTTGCCGGATGACGGCACGACGGTGTTGTAGGCGCGGCCGAGGCGGGTGATCGAATCCAGAAGGATCACCACGTCGCGGCCGTGCTCGACCAGGCGCTTGGCCTTCTCGATGACCATTTCGGCGACCTGGACGTGGCGCACCGCCGGCTCGTCGAAGGTGGAGGAGATCACCTCGCCTTTGACCGAACGCTGCATGTCGGTCACTTCCTCCGGACGCTCGTCGATCAGAAGCACGATCAGATAGCATTCCGGATGATTGGCGGTGATCGAGTGCGCGATGTTCTGCAACAGCACCGTCTTGCCGGTGCGCGGCTGCGCGTTGATAAGGGCGCGCTGGCCCTTGCCGATCGGCGCCACCAGGTCGATCACGCGAGGCGATATGTCCTTGCTGGGCGGATTGTCGACCTCCATCTTCAGCCGCGAGGTCGGATAGAGCGGCGTCAGATTGTCGAAGTGGATCTTGTGGCGGATCTTCTCGGGGTCGTCGAAATTGATCGTGTTGACCTTGAGCAGCGCAAAATAGCGCTCGCCCTCCTTCGGGCTGCGGATCGGTCCTTCGACCGTATCGCCGGTCTTCAGCGAAAAACGCCGGATCTGCGACGGCGAGATATAGATGTCGTCGGGACCTGGCAGGTAATTGGCATTGGCGGAGCGCAGGAAGCCGAAACCGTCCTGCAGCACCTCGACCACACCATCACCGATGATTTCGATGTCCTGGGCGGCGAGCTTCTTCAGGATCGCGAACATCAGTTCCTGCTTGCGCATGACGCTGGCGTTCTCGACCTCGAGCGATTCGGCATAAGCGATCAGCTCTGGCGGCTTCTTGTTCTTGAACTCGGTGAGTTTCATTTCTTGCATTAGACGGACTCTGGGTAGGCTTTTGGGAAAAATCGGCGGGATGCGACAAATGCCGGGCGCGGCCGAAAGCAATGACGGGCGGCGCATGACGGGAAGGAAGACCCGTCTTGTATCGTCGGTCGGCTGAAAGAGCAAGCCGCCTTTTGACGGGGCCGGATGAAGCCTCAGAAGGGCTTCACGACGACCAGGATCACGATTGCGATCATCAGCAATGTGGGGATCTCGTTGACGATCCGCCAGTGCCTTGCCGGTTTTTCGTTGCGGTCCTCGGCGAATTTGCGCACCGAGGCGGCCAGATAGCCGTGAATGCCCGACATAAGCAGCACCAGGCCGATCTTGGCATGCAGCCAGCCGCCCTGAAATGCGAAGATCTTCCAGGCCAGCCACAGCCCGAACACCCAGGTAAGGATCATCGCCGGATTGATGATGCCGCGCAGCAGACGCCGCTCCATCACCTTGAACGTCTCGGATTGGACGGAGCCCTTCTCGGCGTCGACGTGATAGACAAACAGGCGCGGCAGATAAAGCATGCCGGCCATCCAGGAAATGACGGCGAGGATATGGATCGCCTTCGCCCAGGGATAGAAGCTTTCCGGTGCGAAGAAGAACAAAAGCGCGGTGAGCACGATCAGCACAGCGATGCCGACGGCCATGCGCTTCATCGCCTGGCCGGTGCTGTTGGTGTCATCTCTGCCAGCCATCAGCGTGCCGCGCTCCGAACCTGTTTCACCATCGCCTCGACATGCGCCACCGGCGTCTCCGGCGTGATGCCGTGGCCGAGGTTGAAGATCAGCGGCCCGTCCCCCAACGCCTGGAGGATCGCCTCGACGCCGTCGGCCAGCGCCTCGCCGCCGGCGACCAGCCGCAATGGATCGAGATTGCCTTGGACGGCCCCTTGCCGCTGCAAAACCTTCGCTGCCTCGAGCGGCACCGTCCAGTCGATGCCGAGCCCGGTCACGCCGGTCCTCTCGCGATAGCTCTGGTAGCGGGCTCCTGCACCCTTGGGAAAGCCGATGATGGGCACGTCGGGATGGACGGCCCGCACCTGCCTGACGATCTCGGCCACCGGTTCGACGCAGCACTGTTCGAACGAGGCATCGTCGAGCACTCCCGACCAGGAATCGAAGATCTGCACGACATCCGCGCCGGCCTCGATCTGGCGGATCAGGTAGGAAGCCGAATGATCGGCCAGCACTTTCAGCAGTTGCCGAAACGCCGCCGGCTCGCGATAGGCGAACAGCCGCGCCGGCGCCTGGTCGGGCGTACCGTGGCCGGCGATCATGTAGGTCGCCACTGTCCATGGCGCGCCGCAAAAGCCGATCAGCGTCGTCTCGTCGGGCAATTTCGCCCGCAGCCGGCGAACCGTCTCGTAGACCGGTTCGAGATTCACGTGAAACATCTCGCTTCCCAGCGCCGCGATCTCGGCCGCGGAAATCGGCGCCAGCAGCGGCCCACGCCCTTCCTCGAAGCGCACGTCGCGGCCAAGCGCATGGGGAACGACAAGGATGTCCGAGAACATGATCGAAGCGTCGAAGCCGAAGCGCTCGATCGGCTGCAGCGTCACTTCGACGGCAAGGTCGGGGTCGTAGCAGAGATCCAGGAAGGAACCGGCACGCTTTCGCGTTTCCCTGTATTCCGGCAGATAGCGCCCGGCCTGGCGCATCATCCAGAGCGGAGGAGGAAACACCGCCTTGCCCTTCAGGACATCCAGCATGATCCGTCTTGCAGGCATCGAGCGCTCGCCTCTCCCGGCTTCCTCTTAATCAAATATCTTATTTTAAAAGAGTCTTCTGATTCTAAGAGTCTGTTGGTTGTGGTGGTTGTCACCTGTCCCGCTTTGGCCGCCAAAACGCCAGCAAGCATATTGTCGCGCACTCCCGATCGCGGTTTGCAGGGTTCTGGGGACAATCAGGAATCTCGCAGGCGAGTCAATGCGCTAGATCGACCACCCTCGAAGCCTCCCCTGTGGACAGGCGAAAGGCAAAACGTCTCGTCCACGGACTTGTCCCCAGCCGTCCGGCGAAGCTGACAGCGCATCGAATTGTGGACAAACCGGCATCTGATACAGTCGTCTCTGGCCAGTACGCCCGCCTGTCCAACCTTATCCACATCCGCCCACAGCCCCAGGTGACCCCCTGTGAACAAACCCCAGAGCTTCTTCCACCTGCATCTGATTTCCGACGCCACGGGGGAAACGCTGCTCGCCGCCGGCCGCGCCGCCTCGGCGCAGTACAAGGATGCGCGCGCCATCGAGCACATCTATCCGCTCATCCGCACCGAAAAGCAGATAGCCAAGGTGTTCGAGGACATAGAGGAGGAGCCGGGCATCATCCTCTATACGGTGGTCGACCAGAAACTGGCGCGCGGCATCGACGAACGCTGCGCGGCCATGGGCCTGCCTTGCGTGTCGGTGCTGGAACCTGTGCTTACCGTTTTCCAGTCCTATCTCGGCACCCCGGCCGGCCGCCGCGTCGGCGCCCAGCATGTTCTCGACGCCGAATATTTCCGCCGCATCGATGCGCTCAATTTCACCATGGACCATGATGACGGCCAGCTGCCGGCAAACATGGATGACGCCGATGTCGTGCTGATCGGCATATCACGCACCTCAAAGACGCCGACCAGCATCTATCTCGCCAACCGCGGCATCAAGACCGCCAACATCCCGATCGTGCTCGGCGTGCCGGTGCCCGAAAGCCTGGTCACCGCCAGGACACCGCTGATCGTCGGATTGATCGCCACCGCCGAGCGCATCTCGCATGTGCGCCAGAACCGCATCCTCGGCAATTCGAGTACCTACGTGCCGACCGACTATGTCGACCGCGCCGCCATCAACGAGGAACTCGCCTACGCCCGTCAGATCTGCACCCGCCACGGCTGGCCGATGATCGACGTCAGCCGCCGCTCGATCGAGGAGACGGCCGCGGCCATCGTTGCCCTGCGGGGGAAGACGCGGTAGATCAGCCAATAATGGTTTTCGGGGTTTTCTTAACGGAAGGTCGGCGCTGCCCCTCACCTGCCTGCCGGCATCCTCTCCCCGTATAGTGACGGGGAGAGGGACGCTGCCATCGATGGTTTCGCCAATCGGGTAGCCGTAAAGGGCCAGCGCTGACGCTGCGCTTTTCTCCCCGTCTCTATACGGGGAGAAATGTCCGGCAGGACAATGAGGGGCGGCGCCAACCTTACAGAGTAAAGCTCCTCATACGTATCTGCGCCAGAGTGCAACAATGACCGAAAAAATCATCCTCGCTTCCGGCAGCCCGTTCCGCAAGGCGATGCTGGTCGATGCCGGCATCGCCATCGAGGCAGTGCCCGCGACGCTCGATGAACGCGCGCTGGAAGCGCCGTTGCAGGACAGCGGCGCCTCCCCCGAGGATGTCGCCCTGGTGCTGGCCGAAGCCAAGGCCACCGAAGTTAGCGAGCGCCGGCCCGGCGCGCTGGTGCTCGGCTGCGACCAGACGCTGTCGCTCGGCGATGAGGTGTTCCACAAGCCAGCCGACATGGAAGGCGCGCGCCGCCATCTCCTGGCGCTGTCGGGCAAGACCCATCAGTTGAACAGCGCCGCCGTGCTGGTGCGCGACGGCAAGGTGCTGTGGCGCCATGTCGGCATTGCCTCGATGACCATGCGCAAACTCGACCCCGCCTTCATCGGCCGCCATCTCGCCCGGGTTGGCGCCAAGGCATTGTCGAGCGTCGGCGCCTATCAAATCGAAGGCCAAGGCATCCAGCTGTTCGAAAAAATCGAAGGCGACCATTTTACCATTGTCGGCCTGCCGCTGCTGGCGCTGCTGGCGGAGCTTCGCGCACTGGGAGCCATCGATGGCTGAGGCAATGAAGAAGGCCTTCGTCACCGGCCACCCGATAAAACATTCGCGCTCGCCGATGATCCACGGTCACTGGCTGGCCGAGCATGGCGTTGACGGCAGCTACCAGGCGATCGACGTGGCGCCGCGGGATTTCGCCGAATTCCTGGCGAGCTTGCAGGCCAATGGCTATCGCGGCGGCAACGTCACCATCCCGCACAAGGAGGCGGCCTTTGCCGGGGTCGCGCGCCGCGACCACGCGGCGGACGAAATAGGTGCCGTCAACACGCTGTGGCTCGAGGGCGGTACCTTGTGGGGCGGCAACACCGACGGCCACGGCTTTGCCGCCAATCTCGACGACTATACTCCGGGCTGGGCGTCCAATGGCCCGGCTGTGGTGCTGGGCGCCGGCGGCGCCGCCCGCGCCGTCATCCACGCGCTGAAGGAGCGCGGCCTCGGCGACATCCGCATCGTCAACCGGACGCTCGCCCGGGCGATCGAATTGCGCGACCGCTTTGGCGCCGGCGTTTCGGCGCACGAAACGGCCGCGACCGCCGAATTGCTGGGCGACGCCGGCCTGCTGGTCAACACCACCGCGCTGGGCATGCAGGGCAATGAGGGTCTGCCCGCCGACCCCACGCTGCTGCCCGACCGTGCCGTGGTCAACGACATCGTCTATGTGCCGCTCGAGACCCCCCTGCTCGCCGCCGCGCGGGCACGGGGGCTGAAGACGGTTGACGGGCTCGGCATGCTGCTCAACCAGGCGGTGCCCGGCTTCGAGCGCTGGTTCGGCGTCAGACCGAAGGTTACGGCTGAGCTCCGCGCGATCATCGTTGCCGATCTGGTGCGCAAACCATGATCGCGCTCGGCCTCACCGGCTCGATCGGCATGGGCAAGTCGACCACGGCCAGGATGTTCACCGAGGCCGGCGTGCCGGTGCATGATTCCGACGAGACGGTGCACCGCCTCTATGCCGGCAAGGCGGCTCCCCTGGTCGAGGCCGCCTTTCCCGGCACCACCGCCGACGGAAGCGTCGACCGCGCAAAACTCGGCGCCCGTGTGCTCGGCGACGCCGCGGCCTTGAAAAAGCTCGAGGCCATCATCCATCCGCTGGTCCGCGCCGATGCCGATGCCTTCCTGGCCAAGCATCGTAACGCGGGCGAATCGATCGCGGTCCTCGACATCCCGCTGCTGTTCGAAACCGGCGGCCGTGGCCGGGTCGACAAGGTCGTCGTGGTCACCGCGCCGGCCGAAGTCCAGCGCCAGCGCGTGCTGGCACGGCCTGGCATGAGCGAGGAAAAACTGGCGTCGATCCTGGCCAAGCAGGTGCCGGATGCGGAAAAGCGACGGCTGGCCGATTTCGTCATCGATACCGGTAATGGGCTGGACGCCGCCCGCGCCGCGGTTGCTTCGATCATTGCCGAACTTCGGGGATAAGCGGGGCTGCTGACGGCATGCCGTCAGCATTGCCCATTGCCATTTTGTTCCGGTCTCGTGATTCTGCTCCTTTGGAGCAACTGATTCGATGCGCGAGATCATCTTCGACACCGAAACCACCGGCCTTGATTCGCGCGACGACCGCGTGATCGAGCTTGGCGGCGTCGAATTGGTCAATCGTTTTCCGACCGGCAGGACCTTCCATCACTATATCAACCCGCAAGGGCGCGCGATCCACGCCGAGGCGCAGTCCGTGCACGGCATCAGCGCGGCCGATCTCGCGGGAAAGCCGACCTTCGCCGAAATCGCCGAGGAATGGCTGCGGTTCACGGAAGGCGCCAAGCTGGTCGCCCACAACGCCACATTCGATATCGGCTTCCTCAATGTCGAATTCGGCCGGCTCGGGCATCCGCCCGTCGATAACGGGCTTGTCGTCGACACGCTGGCCCTGGCGCGCCGCAAGCACCCGATGGGTCCCAATTCGCTCGATGCACTGTGCCGGCGCTACGGCATCGACAATACGAAACGTACCAAGCACGGCGCCCTGCTGGATTCCGAATTGCTGGCCGAGGTCTATATCGAGCTGATCGGCGGCAAGCAGGCGGCGCTCATTCTCGACAGCGCCACAGCGCCGGCCCAGGGCGAGAATGTCCGCCATATCGAGATCATCGTCGCCGAACGGCCGGCGCCGCTCATGCCGCGGCTGACCGAAGCAGAGCGCGCGGCGCACGCCGCCATGGTCGCCACGCTCGGCGAAAAGGCGCTCTGGCTGAAGGCAACGTCGTCCGAGGCAAGTGCCGCGATCTCGTCGTAACCCGGACCTTCAGTAGGGCCACTCCTCCCGGCCCAGCGCGGCAAGCGCCGCGATGATGCGCGCAAAGGCTTCCGCCGCGGCCGGCACTGTGGTGCGGGCGCGCAGGAAACTGTGCACGAGGCGGGGCTCCTCTTGCCACCAGGCCTTGCCGCCGGCGCCCAGGATGCGGTCGCGATAGACCTCCCCATCCGACGACAGCGGGTCGCACTCGGCCGTTATGATCACCGTTGGCGGCAGGCCGGAAAAGTCCGTGTCGCGCAGCGGTGAAAAGGTCGGATCGTCGGGCGATTGCTTCCTGGTCGAGCGGACGTCGCGGTAGAAGGCGGCATCGCCTGTCGACAGCAGCGGCGCGTCAGAGTGTTCGGCATAGGAGCCCACCGCCTCGTTGCCGCCGAGATCGGGATAGATCAGCACCTGGCCGATCGCGGCGCGCGGATGGTGACGCGCGGCCTGTGCCACCGCCGCCGCCAGATTGCCGCCGGCGCTTTCGCCGCACAGCACCAGCGGCAGGTCGCTGTTTGCGGCCGCCCATTCGAAAGCCGCCAGTGCATCGTTGAAGGCGGCCGGGTGAAGGTGCTCGGGCGCCAGCCGGTAGTCGACCGACAGCACGTCGAAGCCGGTGCCGGCGCAGATTTCGGCGCAGATGTCGTCATGGCTTTCGAGTCCGCCGAGGATGAAGCCGCCGCCGTGGTAATAGAGCACCGTCGCACGCGGCGCCGCGCCGGCGAGCCGATAACGGCGGACCGGGATGCCATGCTTCGAAGCGGCGACCAGGCTGTCGCTGGCCTTGACCCGGGGCGGTCTGCCCTGGTGGAAGGCCCGGCACATCCTGGCATAGACCGCACGCTGCTTGTCGACCGGCAGGCCTGATATCTCGGGTGGGTACCAGGCGTTGACGCTGTCGATATAGGCCCAGAGGGCCGGGTCGAGCCGGGTTTGGTATTTGCCGCGGCCGGTCATTTCAGTCCGGGACGCCCATCAAAGCTCGGCATAGAGACGGGCGGCGTTTTCAAAAGTGAAGCGTAGCGGTACCGAGCCTTCGACCTGCCAGACGGTGACCGTCTCGCCGGCCAGCAGCCGGCAGGCGCCGTCGGTGTCGGTGACCGCGCCGCCATAGAGCCGGTTGGCGAGGTTGAGGATGCCGGTCTGGTGCATGGCCGCGCTGCCGCTGCCGCAGGCATCCTTGACCAAGAGCACGCGAAGGCCCTTCGCCACCGCGTCCTTTACGGTGGCGTCGATGCAGGCCTCGGTCCACACGCCCGCGACAACAAGCCATTCGATGCCGGAAGCCTTGAGCCGCTCAGCAGCCGGACCGCTGCGGAAGGCGCTGGCCTCGGCTTTGATCAGCAGCGCCTCGCCCTCCGCCGGAGCAACCTCATGGCAGATCTCGGTCAGCGGGTCGCTCTTGTCGGAAAAGGCCGACTTGCCGTCTTCGCCGACCGGATGAAAGGGCCGCTCCTGGCTGTCGAGATCGACGATATAGGCCCAATGATGGAGCGGCACATGGTTTTGCCGCGCCGCCGCCTGCAGGCGCCGGACGTTGGCGAGGATCTTTTCGTAATCCTCGACGAGGTAGCGCGGGTCCTGCCGGTGCTCTTCCTGCAGGTCGATGAAGATGGCGGCCACCGAGCCGCGCTTGATGGAAATGGGGTTTTCATGCGGAGGGGTCCTGACCCGGCGCCGACGTCGCCGCGTTCAGCGTGTTATCGCCAGCCCCGGCGATTGGCCAAGGGTTTCCCAACGTCGTCATCCACGGGCGGAGCAGGAGCGAAGCTCCGTCGCGGAGACCCGAGGATCCATTCCGTGACTTTTCTGACGGGCGCAGCGGAGCAGAATTCTTGACCGTGGCGGCGCGGCGGAGTCCCGGCATGGATCCTAGGGTCTGCGCCGCGTCGCTGCGCTCCTTGCTTCGCCCTAGGATGACGAAATGAGGGGAGGCTGCGCCAGCCCTGAAGGCCACAATGCCGAGGCGCGCAACGGCTATCAAACCCGCCCCTCCAGAAAATCCTCCTCATAGGGAAAGCGCGATAGCATCTCCGTACCCGTCTCGGTGATCAGGATCTCGTCCTCCAGCTTGACGCCCTCGCGGCCGCCCTTTTCGCCGATATAGCTTTCGACGCTCACCACCATGCCTGGCACGATATGGCCGTCGCGGCCATAGGTTTCGTAGTCCATGGCATGGGCGATGAACGGTGTTTCGCCATGCATGCCGACGCCGTGCATGACCGAGGTGTAGCGCTGGTCGACGAAGCGGTCCGGGATCTTCCAGGCCTTCTCGGCGATCTCGCGGAAGGCCATGCCGGGCTTGACGATCGAGATGTTGTGCTGAACCTGGTCGTGCGCCATGCGGTAGAGCGACTTCTGATAGGGCGTCGGCTTGCCCGGACCGCATCGGAAGGTGCGGGAGAAATCCGAATAATAGCCGTAGCAGCCGATCGTGTCGGTATCGAGCGCCAGCAACTCGCCGGGCCTGATCTTGCGGCCGCTGGCCTCGTTGAACCAGGGATTGGTGCGCTGGCCTGACGTCAACAGCCGCGTCTCGATGAACTCGCCGCCCTGGCGAATCACCTCGCCATACATGATGGCGAACAGCTCGTTTTCGGAGACGCCGGGCTTGATCGCCTCGCGCACGGCATAGACGGCGGCCTCGGCACCGGCCATCGACGCCATCAGGCATTTCACTTCCTCCGGCGTCTTGACCGCGCGCACCGCCAGGATTTCGCCCTGGCAATCGCGGACCTCGCAGCCGCGCTTTTCCAGCGCCAGCGCCTGCAGATGGCTGCAGCGGTCGAGGCCGAGCTTCATCGAGCCGCCGCCATGCGCCTTCAGGAGATCGGCGATCTCGTCGGCGAAGGGACCGGCGGTCTCGTCGTCGCGGCCGGACACGGAAGACCAGACGAGCTTGGACGGACGCGCTTCGTCGATCGTGTCGAGCACCATGGAGACATGGTAGCTCTGCGGATATTCGAACAGCACGATCGGCCCTTCGGTTGGGATGAAGAAATAGCGGGTCGAGTTGCGCAGGAAATAGCCGAACATGTTGCGCGAGCCGGTGGCATAGCGCTGGTTGTAGGGGTCGAACAGCACGACGCCGCCATACCCGGCGTCACGCATCCAGCCGCGCAGCTTGGCCAGCCGGCCTTTGCGCAAGGCATCGGCATCAATGAAGGACGGCTCGGTGTCCGACAGCCACATGCCGCCGGCCGGGTCAGTGGCCACGGGGTGTCGCATGCGGTCCTTGAAGTCGACGTCCTCGGTGCTGTCGGGGTCGAATACGACGATGCTCATGGGTGCCTGGCTTTGGGTGGGTTGCAAGGCCCGACCATGGCCCAGGCGCCGACGAAGGATTGTGCGGAAAACCGCGTTTGTTGTGCGGGATGCCGCTGGGGTTTCAGGTAAGACCGATCAGCACGAACGACCAAGCCCAGCCCATTGCGAACATTCGATTGTGATGCGAGTGAGAGGGCATGATTGACGTTTATGAAAGCGCTGTTGATGCTTCGGGCCGATACGCCGCTGCCTTCGAGCGTGACGATGAAACCGCGTATTTTTACCTGCTCGACCTTGCGCGAGATGAAGGTAAGCAAATCGTCGAGGCCTTCAGCACGTACACCGTCACCACCATGCCAGCCGATGCGCCAGTCCTTTTGCAGTGGGACAGTGGTGGCGACGCGGTAGGTCTTTTCATTGCGGGCGACTTGATTGCCGTGTTCGAGCTTCGAAACTATGGCAAAAAGGGTCGCTGGGCGACCGACGACGACAAGAGCCTGTTCGTCCGCCACTAGGCCCGCTTCCGCCGATCTCGGCAGTCGGCAAACAACTGATCGCCCTAATGCCGTCGCGCCAGCTTCGGCGGATGGCCATGCTCCTCGCGAAACGCCCGGGCAAAGCTCGACATCGAGGCAAAGCCGCAGGCCAGCGCCACGTCGCGCACGGCGAGCGTCGAGTGGGCCAGGAGATCGGCGGCGCGCTTCAGTCGCAGCCGCCGGTAGTAGCCATTGGGCGAGATGGCGAGTTCGGAGCGAAAGGAGCGCTCGAGCTTGTCGGAGGAGACGCCGAGCTTGGCGGTGAGCTCCGCCATGCCGAGCCTTTCCTCGACCGCGTCCTCCATGATGGCGATGGCCGACAGCACCAGTTCGTTCTGGACGCCGGTGCGCAGGCGCAGCGGCATCAGCTTGCGGTCGACGCTCGAGCGCAGCTGGCTGTGCACGAACCATTCGGCGACGCCGGCCGCAAGCTCGGCGCCGTAGTCCCGGGTGATGATCTCCAGCATCATGTCGAGGCTGCCGACGCCGCCGGCCGAGGTGAAGCGCTTGCGATCGATGACGTAGAGATCGCGCCGCAATTCGATGTTGGGAAAGGCCTCGGTGAAGGCGGCCTGGCTGGTCCAGTGCAAGGTGCAGGCATGGCCGTCGAGCAGGCCCGCGCGAGCAAGGAAGAACGCCGCATCCGCCACCGCGCCGATATGGGCGCCGCCGCGCAGGCTGCGGCGTATCCAGCTCGCCGCGTCCTCGGCGACGAGATGATCGGCGTCGCCGCCCGAGCAGACGACGATGCGGTCGACCTTGGGTGCCGCCTCGGCATAGAAGCCCGGCTGGATGACGACGCCGTTGGAAGCCTCGACCGGACCCTGTGTCGCCCCGACGATGATCCAGCGGTAGCATTCCCGCTTCGCCAGCACATTGACGGCGCGCAGCGGCTCGATGACCGAGCTGAACGCCATCATCGGAAAACCGGGAAAGACCAGCACCGCGAAGGTGAGGGGCTCGGTGGGTTCGGGTGGGTCGCGCGTGGCCATGGGGCGCAATAGTTCGGACAGATGGCGCTTGTGGTCAATTGCCATTCCGGAACGTTGGCGCCGCCCCTCATTACCCTGCCGGGCATTTCTCCCCGTATAGAGACGGGGAGAAAGAAGCAGCCGTGACCTCGGTGCCAAATCCTGCAACGTCGCCGATTGGCGAAACCGCCGAGGAAAGCGCCCTCTCCCCGTCACTATACGGGAGAGGATGCCGGCAGGCAGGTGAGGGGCGGCGCCGACACCCGACAGGTATCGGCATAAGCCGCCCAGAGCGCTCGTGTCAGCCCGCCAGCGCCTGATCCAGATCGGCGATCAGATCATCGCCATCCTCTATCCCCGCCGACAACCGTACCAGCGAATCCGATATGCCGATCTCATCCCGCTTCTCGGCGGGAATGGAGCCATGCGTCATCAGCGCCGGGTGTTCGATCAGGCTCTCCACGCCGCCGAGGCTTTCGGCAAGTGTGAACAGTTGCGTGCGTTCGAGGAAGCGCTTCGTACCGGCGAGGTCGCGGTCGAGCACGGCCGTGATCATGCCGCCGAAGGCATACATCTGCTGGACGGCGATGGCGTGCTGGGGATGGCTGGCGAGGCCGGGATAGATGACGCGGCGCACGTCCCTGCGCGCTTCCAGCCATTGCGCGATCTTCAGGCCATTGTTGGAATGGCGCTCCATCCTGAGCGCCAGGGTCTTCAAGCCGCGCAGCGCCAGAAAACTGTCGAACGGGCCCGATATGGCGCCGATGGCGTTCTGCAGGAACTTCAGCCGGTCGGCGAGATCCTTGTTGTCGCCGACGACAGCCACGCCGCCGACCATGTCGGAATGGCCGTTGAGATATTTGGTCGTCGAGTGGACGACGATGTCGATGCCGAGCTCCAGCGGCCGCTGGATATAGGGGCTGCAGAAGGTGTTGTCGGCGACCGTCAGAATTCCCTTGCGCCTGGCCACGGCCGCGACGCCCTCGAGGTCGACGATGCGCAGCAACGGGTTGGTCGGCGTCTCGACCCACAGCATTTTTGTCTCCGGCCGGATCGCGGCTTCAACCGCGGCCAGATTGGTGAAATCGACGAAGCTCACCTGCAAATTGGCCGAGCGCTTGCGCACCCGCTCCATCAGCCGGAAGGAGCCGCCATAGATGTCGTCGGTGGCGACGATATGCGCGCCGGAATCGAGCAGTTCCAGCACGGTGGCGATCGACGCCAGGCCGGAAGCGAAAGCGAAAGCGGCCGAGCCGCTTTCCAGGTCCGCCACCGCGCGCTCGAAGGCGAAGCGCGTCGGGTTCTGGCTGCGGGCATATTCGAAACCCTTATGCACGCCGGGCGACTGCTGGCCGTAGGTCGAGGTGGCGTAGATCGGCACCATCACCGCCCCGGTCAGCGGGTCGTGGCTCTGGCCGCCATGGATGGTGCGCGTCGAAAACGCCAGGCGGTTCTTTCCGGATGTGGTCATCGTGCGCGCCTCAGATGGTTGATCAGGTCGATGCGGGTAATCAGGCCGACGAATTCGTCGCCGTCGAAGATGATGGCGACCTCGTTGCGGTCGAACACCGGCAGCAGCGCGTCCAGCGTCTGGCTGGCCTGCAGCGTGTGCAGGTTGGAGGTCATCGCCGTGCGCACCGGGCCGTTGAAGCGCTCCCAGCGCCCGTCATAGGGTCCGTCGACATGGGCCAGAATGTCGCTTTCGTCGACGATGCCGACCAGCTTGCCATTGTCGAGCACCGGCAATTGCGAGACATCGGAGCGGCGCATGCGGCCATAGGCGTTGAGCAGGCTCTCGTCCGGGCCGACATAGACCGTGTCGCCAGTGCGGTGGGTGCGCATCACCAAGTCGCGCAGATCGCCATGCTGTTCGTGCTCGGCCAGCCCCTGCTCGGCCAGCCAGAAATCGTCGAACACTTTCGACAGATATTTGTTGCCGCTGTCGCAGACGAAGGTGACGACGCGCTTGGGCACCGTCTGTTCGCGGCAATAGCGCAGGGCCGCCGACAGCAGCGTGCCCGAGGAAGAACCGGCCAATATGCCTTCGCGCGACAGCAGATCGCGCACCGCCAGCATGCTCTGCTTGTCCGTGATGGAATAGGCTCTCTTGACCAGCGACAAATCGGCATTGGGCGGCACGAAATCCTCGCCGATGCCTTCGACGGTCCAACTCCCCGCCTCTTCCATCTTGCCGGTCTTGATCAGCGGCGCCAGCACCGAGCCGACCGGATCGGCCAGCACCATCTCCGTCTTCGGCGACACGCCGGCGAAGAAGCGGCCAAGCCCGGTCAGCGTGCCGCCCGAGCCGACGCCGACCACCACCGCGTCGACATCACTGTTGAGCTGCGAGAAAATTTCCGGGCCGGTGGTCGTCTCATGCGCCAGCGGGTTGGCCGGGTTGGCGAACTGGTTGGCGTAGAAGGCGCCGGGCAGTTCGGCGGCGATCTTCTCCGCCATGTCCTGGTAATATTCGGCATGGCCCTTGCCGACATCGGAGCGCGTCATGCGCACCTCGGCGCCGAGCGCGCGCAGGTGCTGGATTTTTTCGCGCGACATCTTGTCGGGAACCACCAGGATGATGCGGTAGCCCTTGGGGATGCCGACCTGGGCGAGGCCCAGGCCGGTATTGCCGGCGGTCGCCTCGACGATGGTGCCGCCCGGCTTCAGCCTGCCATCCTTCTCGGCCGCCGCGATCATCGACAGCGCGATGCGGTCCTTGATCGAGCCGCCCGGGTTCTGGCTTTCGAGCTTGATGAACAGCCGGCATTTTCCGGTGTCGAACTTGGTCAGCTCGACGATGGGCGTCTGCCCGATCAGATCGAGCACCGACGCATAGGGCGGGCGCAGACGCGACATTGCGCTCGCCGCGGCGGCGCTGTACGAGGCGGCACTCTCGGCCGTGGCTTTTCTGTGCTCGCTCATTTCGGAGCCCTCCATGGATCAACCTAGCGTCTTTTCCAGCCGATCGCAGTCGGAAAGAAGATAGATCGTGCCAATCCGGTGGCCAGACGGGGAATGAAATTCCAGCGGCGCGTCAGGGCGAGGCGATACGGCGCCGAACCGAGACGCCGGCGGGACAGCGCCCCCTCTGCCTTGCCGGGCATCTCCCCCTCCAGGGGAGAGATCAACAGCTTCGCGGGCCGCGACATTTTTTACAACGTCGACAATTGGCGAAGACGATGCCACAGCCAATCTCCCCACTTGAGGGGGAGATGGCCGGCAGGCCAGAGGGGGCGCCGTAGGGCGCCGACCTCAACGGCCCCAAGCTGCTGCACCGTCTCATCCGTTTTCCGGCGCCGAGACCGCGCGCGCCGTGTGTGAGGCTTTGGGCGATTGAACGCTATCCCTTCGGCTGATAACTGGAGGGACTTCAGTCTTAGTTGAGCTATAGCTAATATAGCTATAGCTTGGTCATGCGGGGAACGATCCCAAATCGAAGCCTAACCCGCAATGGCCGGTGCGACCTGCTTTCAACCCAAGCATCCCCGCACCGGCCATTCCTTTCCCCGTGGTAGCCCTGGTCAGCTTCAAATCGCAAGGATGAAAAGGGCCTTCCAGGCATCCTTTCGATCCGGACGGCGGAAGGCATTTTTGGATGACTCTGGACCTCACGCCATCGCAAACGCCGTCAAGGAGATCCGGTCGAAATTGGCCGTTGCGAGTAAAAAAGACCGGCTCGAAACCGGGTTTCCGAGCAAATCGGCAACACCGAAAGCGCTGGAATCGCGCCCCCTTTGCAACGGGTCCGCGTCAAGTTATGTATATCTCAATTGGCTAAAGTACGGAACGTCCAATGGACAAGTACGGAACGTTTGAAGGCCCCTCAGACCAAGGCCTACCGGCACGCAAGACTTTAGTCCTGCCGCCTTATAGTTAAGAACGGAAGTTGTTCGGCTGACATAGGGCCGCCCCGGATAAATACCAGACTGCGCTCAGCCGACTATGGTGCGATCGCGGAAGCCGCTTTCGGGCCGAGCAGAAGGCGGGTCCGCCAGAAATACGATCGCCGCCGGAATTGCTCTATCCCAGCAACCGCTTGCTCAGCCTGGCGCACTGGACGCGGATATCGGGAATGGCGTCGATCTCGAAGAAGGTGCCGCGCGTCAGCGGCCCGACGGCGAGGATTTTTCGCGAGACGGTGCCGTCGGCGGCGATGATCTCACAATCGGCCGAGACGTCGAGGCCGATGCGCAGCGGATCGGGCCGCGCCAGACCGCGGTCGACCAGCGAGCGCACCACGCTGTTCGATGAGGTCGAGATGTCGCGCACGATGCCGGAGCAATCATAGATGCGGGCGGCGTCGAATGTTTCGAGGCGCTGGGTGTGGCGCGACTGGACCTCCACGGCGAAGCCGTCGCCCGGCGTGACGCCGACGACGCGCCCGGCGATCGGCCGGATGCGTCCCGATTGCACCGCCTCCGTCACCCTGGCGTAGACCTCGGGTGCCATGCGGTGGCGATGGATGTCCCACCAGGCCTTGGTGTGTTCGACAAAGCGGCGCTTGGCCGAAGCGGGCCAGTTCTGCCAGATCTTCTGGTTGAAGGGGCGCAGGCCGTCGACGACGTCGCGCCAGTCGACGCCGGCCTTCTGGTTCTCGCGGATGAGGTCGCGGAACCAGCCGACGAAATAGGAAAGCTGGGTGCCGAGCGGGATGTCGGCGACGTCGAGCTTGATCGGATTGCCCTTGCGGTGCGGCGAGGGCAGCAGGCCGCGCCGCGACACCGCGATGATGTCGCCGCGATGGCCGCGCTGCTCCAGGGAAAGGAAGGCGTCGACCATGCTCAAGCCCGTCCCCAGCACCACGATCCGGCTGTCTGGATCGAGCGCGGTGTCGGCCTCCGATCCCATCCGGATCGCATGGCCCTGCGCGGGCTGTTCGTCATGGCCGGTGGCGAGCACGGCAAGATGGGCGACCACGCTGGTGCCGTTGGCGAGTGCCACCTCGACCCCGGACGCGGTGGGTGAGATCGACAGGCTCTCCTCGCGGATCAGGCGCAGCCGTCTGGTCTCGCGCTCGCGCGTTTCCAGATCGTCGAGCAATTCCTTGAGATAGCGGGCATAGAGGCTGCGCGGTGCGTAGACCGGAGCCTGCTTCGGTGTCGCCAGCCCGCGCTCCAGCAGCCAGCGCCAGAAATTGCCGGGATCGTCGGCATAGGCGCTCATGCCGGCCGCGCTGACATTCAGCACATGCGCCGATAGCAGTGTCGAATAGGCGATGCCCTGGCCGAAATGCGGGCGCTTTTCGATCAGCGTGACGCGCAGGTCCGGATTGGGCGATTTGAGCAGATGCGCGGCCAGCACAACGCCGCTGGCGCCGCCGCCGACGATGATGATGGAATTGATCGAGTTGGTTCGCCCGGTCATGCGCGAGCGAGCCTCGTGCGAAGCGCCGGCTTCAGGCCTGGACCTTCACCGGCAGGTCGTCCCGCGCGACCGGGAGGTCGTCGGCAATGTCGCGCATCTCGGCGAGGCTGCGCTGGTCGAGCACCTCGGCGATCGCCTGCCGGACTTCCAGCATCAGATGTCGGACTTGGCATGTCGCCTCGTTGCAGTCTTCACAGCGCTGATATTGTGTTCGGCTGGCGCAGGGGATCGGAGCCAGCGGGCCGTCGAGGACGCGCACGACGTGGCCGACCTTGATTTCGTCGGCGGGTCGCGCCAGGCGGTAGCCGCCATCCTTGCCCTTGCGGCTCTGGACGAAGCCGGCATTGCGCAGCTCGCCCAATATGGCGTCGAGAAATTTCTTCGGGATGTTGTTGCCGGTCGCGATATCGCCAACGAAAGCGAGTTGCCCGGCCGGCATCCGCGCGAGATGGACGAGCGCCTTGAGGCCGTACTTGCCTTTTTTGGTGAGCATGGACCGAACGTTTCTCTGTCATGCGACGGCCGCAGGCCATCCGTTGCGAAACGCCTCGCGTGCCTCCCCGCCGCGCCGAAGCGTCCATGACACATAAATTCTAGTGACATGATATACAAGCCAATTGCGGTTGATCTTGCTTGATTTTCAACTCGTTGCGGCGATTTTAGCCCGCCTTGTGACATCGATGACACGGAAACATGGCTTGCTTTCACCAAGGCCTGCAGCCGGAACCCGGTGACGCCAGTGGTCGCCACGATGCGCTTGACATGGCCTGTCATCGGCACTGCAACTCCTAAGTCGATAAGGTTACTATACTTAACCGTCGGCAGCCGGAACGCCATTCTAAATTCATCCTCGTTTGAAGCATGGATTTGCTGGAGGCTGGGAGAGATCGGAATTCTGGTTCGAAACTGTCAGTATCCGCAATGGGCGGGGGCGAGCCTCGGGCAAAGTTGGTGGCCTCGCCGCGCTTGAACGACGGCAGCCGCCCTGTCCGCCATGACGGCCCGCCGCCAGTGGCTTTTTTCCAACAAGCCCTTCTTCCTTGGAAGGATTTAACTCTACAAGAACCATAGAATTAGCTGACTATGAACAGGCAATCCGGTTTTCCCCTTTTTCAAGGAGCCTTTCATGTCCAGCATTTCACGCCGCATCATTCTCCTGTCTTCGGCGGCCCTTGCCGGCGCCGCGTTCCTCGGTCCGGCCATGGCCGATGACCTGAAGATCACCATCGGCTACCAGACGGTGGTCGAGCCCTCGAAAGTGCCGCAGGCCGACGGCGCCTATGAAAAGGCCACCAAGGCCAGCATCGACTGGCGCAAGTTCGATTCCGGCGCCGATGTCATCGCCGCCGTCGCCTCGGGCTCGGTCGATATCGGCTATGTCGGCTCTAGCCCGCTGGCGGCCGCCGCCAGCCGCGAACTGCTGATCCAGACCATCTTCGTGGTTGGCCTGATCGGGCCGTCGGAAGCGCTGGTCGCCCGCAACGGCGCCGGCATCCAGAAGGTCGCCGACCTCGCCGGCAAGAAGGTCGCCGTGCCCTTCGTGTCGACGACGCATTACGGCCTGCTTGCCGCACTCAAGCATGAGAATGTCGATCCGAAGTCGGTCCAGATCCTCAATCTCAGGCCGCCGGAAATCGCCGCCGCCTTCGCGCGCGGTGATATCGATGCCGCCTATGTCTGGGATCCGGCGCTGGGCCAGATCAAGACGTCTGGCAAGGTGGTCCTGGATTCCTCGCAGGTCGCCGCCTGGGGCGCGCCGACCTTCGACGCCTGGATCGTGCGCACCGACTTCGCCGACAAGAATCCGGAAGCCGTGCGCGACTTCGTCAAGGTGACGGGATCAGCCTATGCCGAATATCTCGCCAAGCCCGGCGCCTGGTCGGTGTCGTCGCCGCAGGCCGCGTCGATCGCCAGGCTTACCGGCGCCAAGCTGGAAGAAGTGCCGGAACTCTTGAAGGGTTATGTGTTCCCGACGCTTGAAGAGCAGGCCTCGGACAAATTCCTCGGCGGCGGCACGGTCAAGGCGGTCGCGGCCGCGTCCGCCTTCCTCAAGGAGCAAGGCAAGGTCGACGCGGTGCTGCCGGATTACTCGAAATACGTGACGTCGAAATACGTCACTGAGGCGCTGGCCTCGAACTGACGGGCCTAAACGCGCGGCTCATCTTCCCTGACGCCATGCGTTGCCTGTCCCGGAGCCGCTGACGAGGCTCGGTTTCGGGGCAGGCGGATTTTACCGAACCGATTCATCCCTGACGCAATTCCGGACGGAAAACCGCCTCACACTTTTCCTGGAATTGCTCGGCGAGGAGCCCATGCCGCATCTCGTGCTCGACAAGATCTCCATCCACTATGACGGCCAGCCGGCGCCCGCCGTCGAGCGGGTCTCGATCGCTGTTGCCAAGGAGGATTTCGTCGTTCTTGTCGGCCGCTCCGGCTGCGGCAAGACCTCGCTGCTCAACGTTGCCGCCGGCCTGGTCGGGCCCGCCCGTGGCACGGCCTCGATCAACGGCCAGCCGATCACCGGGCCCGGTTCGGACCGGGCGGTGGTGTTCCAGAACGATGCGCTGTTTCCCTGGCTCACCGCCCGCGAGAACGTCGCCTTCGCGCTGCGGCTGCGCGGCGTCAGCCCAACCGAGCGGGCACGGCGCGCCGATCAATTGCTGGACCTGGTGAAGCTCGGCGATGCTGGCGACAAGCGCATCTGGGAGCTGTCCGGCGGCATGCGCCAGCGTGTCGGCCTTGCCCGCGCGCTCGCCGCCGAACCTGAATTCCTGCTGCTCGACGAGCCGCTCGGCGCGCTCGACGCGCTGACGCGCGAACGCATGCAGACGACGCTGCTCGACCTTTGGACGGCAAGCCATGCCGGCGTGCTGATGGTGACGCATGGCATCGAGGAGGCGCTGGTGCTCGCCACCCGCATCGTCGTGCTGGCGCCCGGCCCCGGGCGCGTGGTTCGAACCTTCGAGCCGGGCTTCTCCCGGCGCTATGCCGCCGGCGAGCCAGTTCGCGCCATCAAGGCCGACCCGGCCTTCGCGGCGGCGCGAGGCGAACTGACCGACGCGATCTTCGAGGGAGAGGCGGCATGACCATTTCCTCCTACACGGAACGGCCCGGTTCAAGGACGGACGAAACCGACGGCCTGTCGGTGCCCTGGTCGAGGCCGCGGACGAAGCGGGCCGGCGTTTCGGCACGCATGGTCAGCGCCGTCACCATCCTGGCGGTGCTGGCGCTCTGGACGCTGTCGGCCCGCCTGCAGCTGGTGTCGCCGGTGTTCCTGCCCTCGCCGCTCGCCGTCTGGAACAAGTTCGTCGTCGTCACCCGCGACGGCTTCGTCGACGCGACGCTGCTGCAGCATGTCGTCGCCAGCCTTGGCCGCGTCTTTGCCGCGCTGGTCGCCGCCATCCTGGTCGGCGTGCCGGTGGGGCTCGCCATCGGCATCAGCACGGTGGGGCGCGGCATCTTCGATCCGCTGCTCGAATTCCTGCGGCCGATCCCGCCGCTGGCCTATTTGCCGCTGGTCATCATCTGGTTCGGCATCGGCGAGCCGTCGAAGATCCTGGTGATCGCCATCGCCATGTTGGCGCCGGTCGCCCTGTCGACCGCCTCTGGCGTCCGCGGCGTCTCGCGGGAGCGAATCAACGCCGCGCGTTCGCTTGGCGCGACACGCGCCCAGGTGGTCCGCCACGTGATCCTGCCCAGCGCCCTGCCCTCGATCTTGACCGGCCTGCGCATCGCGCTCGGCGCCGGCTGGTCGACACTGGTCGCGGCCGAACTGGTGGCGGCGACGCGCGGCCTTGGTTTCATGATCCAGTCCGCGGCCCAGTTCCTCGTCACCGACGTGGTGGTGATGGGCATATTGGTGATCGCGGCCATCGCCTTCGTGCTCGAATTCACCATCCGCCGGATCGAGCGCGTGCTTGTCCCGTGGGCGGGGCGTGAATGATCGGAAAAGGAGGATGACGATGACCCATTCCACCGCCGTGTTGTTTGCTCATGTCGGCTCCTGGCTGCTCGGCCTTGCCGCCGATGACAAAGCGGCAAAGCAGGACGGCCCGCGCTCGCCGGCGCCGGTCCATTTCCGCTTCGGGCACGACCGCCTGCCGCCGCGCGACGAGAGTTTTTATTGGGCCTGGCAGTACTGGTCGCAGTGAGCGGCTGGCGGTTGGCGCACCGACGCATAGCGTTAGCGATCTTTCGCGCTAGCCTCCACGTCTTCGTCATCCTACGGCGAAGCAAGGAGCAAAGCGACGCGCGCAGACCCTAGGATCCATGCCGCGACTGTGGTGCGTTGCGACGGTGCAAAAACGGCTCACCACCCAGTTCCGCGAAAGAGTTCGAACCATTCCGGATTAGCTTTCTCGATCAGCTCGATCTTCCATTGGCGTGGCCAGCGTTTCAGGGACTTCTCACGTTGGATCGCATCAGTGATGTCGAAATTCTCTTCGTACCAGACAAGGCGTTGCACGCCGTAGCGACTGGTAAAGCCTGAGCCTTGGCCAGATTTGTGCTCGGGTACAGGGCGGCCGAGGTCGTTGGTGACGCCAATGTAGATAGTGCCACGTTTCTGGCTTGCGGTCATGTAGACATAGCCGGTCATGTTTGAAGCGTAATCCGGGTGAGTGAGCGTGTAAGCGTCGTTTCTGATCCGTCGCATTCTACGACCAAAGTCACGGCATGGATCCTAGGGTCTGCGCCGCGTCGCTTCGCTCCTGCTTCGCCCTAGGATGACGAAGGTATAGGGTGCCGTAGAAAAAAATTCCGCCCGTCACAATCATCTCGCAAAATTATTTCTCTACTAAATTTATAGAACTACCTAGCCTGATCCATCTTCCAACCGGCAAGGACATTTCCTGCCGCCGCCCGCGCATTGAAAGAGAGGGATCATGTTCAATCTGACGAGACGCGTTTTCGGCTTTGGCCTCGTGGCCGCGACGGTCGTGCTGTCGTTCGGCGCCGCCGCGCAGGACCTGAAGCAGTTCAGCATCGGCTACCAGAAGACCGGCCTGCCGGTGATCGCCAGGCAACAGCAGGTGATCGAGAAGGCGCTCGGCGACAAGGGCGTCACGGTGAAGTGGGTCGAGTTCACCGCGGGGCCGCCATTGGTCGAAGCGCTCAATGTCGGTGCCATCGATGCCGGCTGGACTGGCGACGCGCCCCCGATCTTCGGTCAATCGGCCGGCGCCAACATCGTCTATGCCGCGGCGCTGCCGTCCAATGGCGAAGGCGAGGCGATCTTCGTCAAGCCGGCCTCGCCGGTCCAGTCGGTCGCCGACCTCAAGGGCAAGCGCGTCGGCGTCGGCAAGGGCACCAGTGCGCATAATCTTGTCGTCGCCGCCCTGGAAAAGGCAGGTGTCGCCTTCGACCAGATCACGCCGGTCTATCTCAGCCCGGCGGATGCGGCCGCCGCATTCGCCAGCGACCAGATCGATGCCTGGGCGGTCTGGGATCCGTTCTTTGCCATTGCCGAAACCCGCTACCAGCCGCGTGTGCTGGCCCGCTCCAGCGAAGTGCTCAAGGTCAACACCTATTTCCTCGCCAACAAGGATTTCGCCAAGACGCATCCCGAAATCGTCACCACGACCATCGCCGCGCTTGGCGAGGCGGCGAAGTGGGCGGACCAGAATCGCGACAAGGTGGCCGAGGCGCTGCATGAGGTGACCGGGGTGCCGCTCGACGCACAGACCATCGCCGCCAATCGCAGCAAGTTCGGCATCTTTCCGATAACCGACGAGATCGTTGCCGGCCAGCAGGCTACCGCCGACCGCTTCTACAAGCTTGGCCTGATCCCCAAAGCGGTGCGGATTTCCGACGCGGTTTGGACAGCGCCGGGCAATTGATTTTTCGTCACGCGGCGCCGGGTGGAGAAACGCCCGGCGCCGTTGCCGTTGTGCCTTGACCTCCAGGAGGCCCGCCTTGACCACGCCAGCCAAGCCACTCGATTTCTTCTGGTTCATCCCGACGCATGGCGACGGTTCCTATCTCGGCTCCGAGCAGCAGCAGCGGCCGCCGGAGTTCGGCTATTTCAAGGAGATCGCGCAAGCGGTCGACCGGCTCGGCTTCCCCGGCGTGCTGTTGCCGACCGGGCAGAACTGCGAGGATTCCTGGATCACCGCGACCGGACTGGCGACGCTGACCGAAAGGCTCAAATTCCTCGTCGCGCTGCGGCCGGGCGTGACCCTGCCGACCTTCGCGGCGCGCCAGACGGCAGCGCTCGACCGTCTGAGCAACGGCCGCCTGCTGCTCAACGTCGTGGTCGGCGGCAATCCGGCCGAGCTTGCCGGCGACGGCGTCTTCCTGCCACATGACGAGCGCTATGCGCAGGCGCATGAATTCCTGACCATCTGGCGCGGTCTGGTGTCCGGCGAGCGCGTCAATTTCGACGGCCAATATTACCGCGTCGAGAATGGCCGCCTCGACCTTCTGCCGTCACAGGAACGGCCGCCGCTTTATTTCGGCGGTTCGTCCGACGCCGGGCAGGATCTTGCCGCCGACCTGGTGGTTATGTACCTCACATGGGGTGAGCCACCGGCGCAGGTCGCCGAAAAGCTGGCTTCGGCGCGCGCGAAAGCGGCATTGCGCGGCCGCGAATTGCGTTTCGGCATCCGGCTGCATTTCATTGTTCGCGAAACCGAGGACGAAGCCTGGCGTGCCGCCGACCGGTTGATCAGCCACGTCACCGATGCGCAGATCGAGAACGCGCAGGCGCGGTTCCTCAACCAGATGGACTCGGTCGGCCAGCGCCGCATGGCTGAACTGCATGGCGGCCGCCGTGACAGACTGGTCGTCTCGCCCAATCTGTGGGCTGGCGTCGGGCTGGTGCGCGGCGGCGCCGGCACCGCGCTGGTCGGCACGCCGGAGCAGATCGCCGACCGCATCCGCGAGTATCAGGCGATCGGCATCGATACGATCATCGGCTCCGGCTATCCGCATCTCGAGGAAGCCTATCGCGTCGCCGAACTGCTCTTCCCCAAGCTCGGGCTCGGTACCAGGCGGCTCAAGCCGCGCGAAGACATCGCCAACGAATTCTCCGTCGGCTTCCATGGCGCGGCCCGCCTGCAGGCCGCGTCATGAGCTTTTCCACGCGCCTGCGCCGGAATGGCATCGGCTGGCTATTGCCGGTGCTGGTGCTTGCCGGCTGGGAGGTGGCTTCCCGCGCGGGCGTCATGCCGGCCAACGTGCTTCCGGCACCAAGCGCCGTCGCCGAGGCCTTCTGGCGGTTGACGCTGTCGGGTGAACTGGTCCGCAATATCGGCGTCTCGACGGCGCGTGCCCTGGCCGGCTTCGCCGTCGGCGGCTCGATCGGCTTCGCGCTCGGCCTTGCCAACGGGCTGTCGACGCTCAGCCGCGGCCTGACCGACACCACGCTGCAGATGATCCGCAACATTCCGCACCTGGCGCTGATCCCGCTGGTCATCCTGTGGTTCGGCATCGACGAGGAAGCAAAACTGTTCCTGGTGGCGCTCGGCGTGTTCTTTCCGATCTACGTCAACACGCTGCTCGGCATCCAGAGCGTGGACCCGCAACTGGTGGAGATGGGCCGCGTCTACGGCATGGACCGGCGCGCGCTGTTCTTCCGCGTCATCCTGCCCGGCGCGCTGCCGGCGATCTTCGTCGGCCTGCGCTACGCCTTGGGCATCATGTGGTTGACGCTGATCGTCGCCGAAACCATCTCCGCCAGCTCCGGGCTCGGCTACATGGCCATGCAGGCGCGCGAGTTCCTGCTGATCAATGTCGTCGTGCTGTCTATCCTGATCTACGCGCTGCTCGGCAAGCTCGCCGACAGTCTCGCCCGCCTGCTCGAGCGCCTGTCGCTCGGCTGGCATCCCGCATTTCAGAACGGATGAGTATTCGATGCCAGCCGCCAGTCTGACCGCCGTCCGCTCCTTTGTCACCACGCCAGCGCCCGCGCGCCCGGCGATATCGGTCGAAGGCCGGCGTGCCTTCGCCTTCAAGGGCGTGGAGAAACGCTTTGGCGACAAGACCGTTCTCGACGGCATCGATCTCGACGTTCCGGTCGGGCAGTTCGTCGCCGTCATCGGCAAAAGCGGCTGCGGCAAGAGCACGCTGCTCCGCTTGCTCGCGGGGCTCGACCGGCCGACTTCGGGATCGCTGACGCTGGGAGCCGAGGAAGAGGGCCACAGCCGCACGCGCTTCATGTTCCAGGAGCCGCGCCTGCTGCCCTGGGCCAGCGTGGTGAAAAATGTCGAGGTCGGGTTGACCGGCATCGCCTCCGGTGCGGAGGCCAGGAACCGCGCACTGGATATCCTTGGCGAGGTCGGCCTCGCCGATCGCGCCGACGAATGGCCCTCGGTGCTGTCCGGCGGCCAGAAGCAGCGCGTGGCGCTGGCCCGCGCGCTGGTCGGCCACCCGCAGGTCCTGGCGCTCGACGAGCCGCTCGGGGCGCTCGACGCGCTGACCCGCATCGAGATGCAGCAATTGCTGGAGCGTATCTGGATAGCCCAGAAATTCACCGCCGTGCTGGTCACGCATGATGTCGCCGAAGCGGTTGCGCTCGCCGACCGGGTGGTGGTGATCAGCGGCGGCAGGATCGCGCTCGATCTGGATGTGCCGGTGGAACGGCCGCGCCGCCGCGGTTCCGCCGAGCTTGCCCGCCTCGAAGGCAGGATTCTCGACCAGCTGTTCGGTTAAGGCCGCAGCGCCGGCGCGATTGACGAGCGGCTTCCCCGACCTTTCATCGAAGCCGACGGTTCGCCCACACCAGCCCGGCCAGGCCGATCAGCATGGTGGCGAGGCCGATATAGAGCCATTGCGACTGGCCGGTCATGAAGCTGCCGCCGATCACGCCGATGCCTTGCAGCGACCACAGCGCACCGATGGCCAGCACAATCAACGCCAGCAGATTTTTGGTCAGTCTCATTGTCGGACCCCGATTTTGAAAGTCGATCGATTGCGGCGCTATCGACGCGATGAAAGAGCCGAAGGAAGTGACCAGATCGCGCAGGTTTCTATTTGAAGATCAACGTCTAATCTTGTCATGAAAGTCCTTCCTGCCGATCAAAACAAGGTCGAAAACTGATCCTGGCGCGCCAGAAAGTCCCTGACAGACTGTTACCCGGTGACTCCAAACGTGTGATCTCGCCATGGAACCGCCAGATCACTGCCGCATTTCCTGCCTTATTCTCGACCTAACGGCTGGGGTCTGTCAAAAACGGAGCCATCCCCCAAATATGAAGACCCCAAAACAGACCGCGCTTGTCGCGGTAACGATCGCTGCTGGCCTGATGGTCGGCGCCACCGCCACTTCGGCAACCGCCGCCGCCGGCCAGTGTGGCCGCGCTTCCTGGTACGCGCTGCACTCGAAGACCGCCTCGGGCGAGCGCATGAACCCCTCGGCGATGACCGCCGCCCACCGCACGCTGCCTTTCGGCACCAAATTGCGGGTCACCAACAAGAACAACGGCCGCAGCGTCGTCGTGCGCATCAACGATCGTGGTCCCTTCATCAAGGGCCGCGTGCTCGACCTGTCGAAAGGCGCCGCCGGCCAGCTCGGCTTCATCGGCTCCGGCCAGACTTCGATCTGCATGGCGCGCGTCTGATATGACCGTCTTGACCATGATCCCTCCCGGACCGCGGCTCGGCGGCGCAAAGCTGGAATTTTCGGGGATCATGGTCAGGTGTCCGGCGAAAGCCTGACACATATCCTACACATTTCGGCGGCGCACATTAAGCCGGCTGTGCCGTCCGGGGCCGGTTTTCAAGGCTTTGGACGAAAGAAGCATTGGTCACGCCACGTGACGTATTGCATCGCAGCAATTAATTGTTAACCTCCCCGCATGACATTCAAGGCTCGGCGCTGCTCGTCGTCCCTTCGGTCGCGGCAGCAGCGGGGTTCTTGATGTACTACCAGCTTTACGAAATGAACCATGCCGCCTTGCAGCCGGCGCGGCTCTATGCCGACGCTGTCCGGCTCTTCTACTCCAATCCGCTCAATCCGGTTTCGCACACACCCTGGGGCCGTTCGATCGCGGCGGGCGCCGAACTGTTCGAGCGCACCACGCGCCGCTACGGCAAGCCGCAATTCGGTCTGGCCAAGACGGTGGTCGACTGGAAGAGCGTCGCGGTCACCGAAAAGACCATCTGGTCGAAGCCGTTCTGCAATCTCGTCCGGTTCGAGCGCGCCGTTCCCGCCGGACGCAAGGCCGACCCGAAGCTATTGATCGTGGCGCCGATGTCGGGCCATTACGCGACGCTGCTGCGCGGCACGGTCGACGCGATGCTGCCCTATGCCGATGTCCACATCACCGACTGGGTCGACGCCCGCATGGTGCCGCTGGCCGATGGCAGCTTCGATCTCGACGACTATATCGACTACATCATCGACATGTTGCACACGCTGGGTCCGGACACCCATGTGATGGCGGTGTGCCAGCCTTCCGTGCCGGTGCTGGCGGCGGTTTCGCTGATGGAAACGCGCGGCGACCCCTTCGTCCCTTCGACGATGACGCTGATGGGCGGACCGATCGACACCCGTCGCAACCCGACCGCGGTCAACCTGCTGGCCGAGGAAAAGGGCATCGACTGGTTCCGCGACAATGTCGTCATGCGCGCGCCCTGGCCGGTGCCGGGCTTCGGCCGTGAGGTCTATCCCGGCTTCCTGCAGCTTTCGGGCTTCATGAGCATGAACCTCGACCGCCACATCATCGCCCACAAGGACTTCTTCATGCACCTTGTGAAGCATGATGGCGACAATGCCGAAAAGCACCGCGACTTCTATGACGAGTATCTGGCGGTGATGGACCTGACGGCGGAGTTCTACCTGCAGACCGTCGACACCGTCTTCGTGCGCCATGCGCTGCCCAAGGGCGAGATGACGCATCGCGGCACTAGGATCGATCCGTCCGCCATCCGCAACGTCGCCTTGTTCACGGTCGAGGGCGAGAACGACGACATTTCGGGCCTTGGCCAGACCAAGGCCGCGCAGGACCTGTGCGTCAACATCCCCGCCGACAGGAAGGCGCACTACATGCAGCCGGCGGTCGGCCATTACGGCGTCTTCAACGGCTCGCGCTTCCGCTCCGAGATCGTGCCGCGCATCGTCGACTTCATCACCAGCTATGGCCGCCAGGACCGGGTGGCGGTGAAGCCGAAGCTGGTCCGCACCGCCAAGCGGTAGGCAATTCTGGAAACGGAGCGGGGCCGGGCCGGCGGTCCGGTTCTGTTGCACAAGTGCCGCTGTCCCTTCCCGCGGGTAACCATGCTGCAAATCAACCCGACGTCGTAATTGACACGGAGTGTAAATCGCCCTTAACGTTTCGTTAACAACAGGGCGAGCGGGGACAATGAATTCCTCAACCATGCGAAGGCTGCGCGTATGCGTGGCAGCCGGGCTGGCAGTAACGGGAGGCTGGATGGCACCGGCCTGGGCTGCGGACGCGATGGCGACCGGTGGCCTCACCTCGCAGCCGATCGGCCACTATGATTTCTGCAAGCAGCATCCGGGCGAATGTTCGACCCGTCCGTCCGACCTGACGCCAGCCAGCCTGACTGACGGGTTGATGCGCAAGCTGCTCAACGTCACCGCCAGGGTCAATGCATCAGTCAAGCCGATGAGCGACATGGACATCTATGGCAAGGACGAGGTCTGGGCCTATCCCGACAAGGGCGTCGGCGACTGTGAGGACTATGTGCTGGAGAAGCGGCGCCAGCTGTCCCGCATGGGCGTTTCGCTCGCCGATCTCTTGATAACCGTGGTGCGCAAGCCCGACGGCGAAGGTCACGCCGTGCTGACGGTGCGCACCGACGGCGGCGACTATGTGCTCGACAATTTGACCGACAAGGTCAAGCCCTGGGACCAGACCGGCTACCGCTTCCTCAAGCGGCAGGCGATCGACAACACCGGCCGCTGGGTCTCGATCCGCGGCGGCCAGCAGGTTCTGGTGGGCTCGGTGCAGTAGAAAGGGCGGCGCGGCCGCTCGCTTGGGGCGGCGGTCCCTCGCGCTTCGTCATCCCAGGGCGAAGCAGGAGCGAAGCTCCGTCGCGCAGACCCTGGATCCATGCCGTGACATCAAGGCATGGACGCCACGGCGCGGGAAATGACGCCGCTTATTTTCACGCGGGCATCGCCAGATTCCGCATCGCTGTGGCGCTCGCAGGTCGCGGCATGGATCCTCGGGTCTGCGCGTCCGCTTCGCTACCGCTCCGCCCGTGGATGACGAACTCCTCTCGAAATTTTCCACCTCTCCGTGAACCATTTCCGTTCGCCCGGCGACACACAGCCGTGGACGATAGAAACCCAAACCATGGAGACTTCAAATGACTGCTTTCCTGCGCAATACCCTTCTCGCCGTCGCTGCGGTATCGGCCCTGACCGGATCCGCTCTGGCTGGTCAGACCGACACGAGCTGCGTCAAGACCACGCTCAATGACCTTTGGGCCGGCCGTTGTTGCGGCACCGCCGGCGCGTCGGACTGTCTGGGCGGTGGCAATGGTGGCCGCGATCATAACGACAAGGGCGGCCGCGATCCCAATGGCGGCAGCACCAATGGTGGCCCGACCGGCAAATATTGATTGCGCCACAGCTGCCCGCTGGCGTTTCGCCGGCGGGCACTGGTTTGCGATCAGGCGGACGCCCGTCGCAAAATTCTGTTGAATCTAGATCACACCCGTCGGCCCAGCGCCGCACGGATCGATGCGGTGATGCGGCGCAGTTCCGCCTCGTCGAGCTTCTCTATGTTCTCGGCCAAAAGATTGGCGAGTTCGGTGGCGGCGGGGGAAAGACCCGACGTGTCGAGTTTCACGCGCGGGTGCGAGGCTTCGGCCAGCCGCGCCAGCTCCTCGGCATCGTCCCAGATGATGTTGAAATAGCCGATGATCTTCTGGATCAGCGTCCAGGTCGGCGCGCCGCGCCGGCCATGCTCCAGCGCCGAGAGATAGGCGGCGCTGATGCCGATCGCCGCGGCCATGTCCTTCTGGCTGACGCCGCGCTCGGCTCTCAGCGCTCGCAGCTTCTCGCCGAACGGCGTCATGAACGCGCCCGCCGTAGCCTGATATAGAGCGCGCCCGAGCCGCCATGGTTGCGGGCGGCATGGTCGTGGCTGGAGACCAGCGGCCGGAACGCCGGCGTCGACAGCCAGGCCGGCACGGCGCGCCGCAAGACACCGTCGCCGCCCGTAGACGACCCCTTGCCGGTGATGACCAGCACATAGCGGACGCCGCCGGCATGGGCCCGGTGCAGGAACGAGAACAGCAGCGAATAGGCCTCGTCCTGCGTCATGCCATGCAGGTCGACGCGGCCCTCGATCGGCAGCCGGCCTTTCTGCAACTTGTCCAGCGTCGGCTCGTCGAGCCGGTGCGTGACATGCTGCACCTTCGGCTTTGCCACGCCAGCCGGGCCGGCGGCGGGCTGAGCCGGCTGCGAGGGCGTTGGCCTGGCGTCGACGGCCATGTCTGGAATGTCGACCGCGGCGCGGCCCTTGAGCGGCTTGGCGGTGCGCGCCACCAGGTTCCACAGCACCCGGTCGTCCTCGCTGAGTTTGTCCGGACGCTTGCTCATCATGCGCCCCCGGCCAGCGCGCGCGGCACCAGCGCATAGAAATCCGCGGCGTTGCGCACCACGCCGGCGATCTCGCCAGCGGCATCGCCCGAGCCGGCGAACAGGTCGCCGCGCGCCGGCCCGGTGATGGCCGAACCGGTGTCCTGCGCAATCATCAGCCGCCGGAACGGCCTTTTGTCGAAGGCGGTGAGCGTCGGCGCGTCGATGTAAAAGGGCGTGCCGAATGTGTGCAGCAGCCGGTCGACGGCCATCGAGCGGCCCGGCGTCAGCGGCACCTTGGCGGCCGCGATCGGCCCCAGCGCGGCGTCATCCACCGCGGCCTCGCGGAAGAAGATGTAGGAACGGTTCTGCCACAGGATCTCGTCGACGCGCTGCGGATGCGCCTTGAACCAGGCGCGGATCGATTGCATCGTCACGTCCGCCAGCGGGATTTCGCCCAGCTCGCTCAGGATTTTGCCGGGGCCAGTAAAGCGCTGGCCGGTTTTGGCGGCGTAGGTGACGCGGCAAAGCCGGCCGTCGGTCATGGCGAGCCGCGCCGCGCCTTGCACATGGATGAAGAAGGCATCGACCTTGTCGGCCAGCCAGGCGATCTCCAGCCCCCGGCCGGCGAGCGCGCCGCGCTCGATCGCGCCACGGTCGGGATATTCGGCCAGCCCGTCGGTGGCCCGGCGGGCGAAGGCGAGGTAAGGATCCATCCCGGCCGGCCGGTTGGCGTCGTCGACATCGACAAGATCGGCCGGCCGCGACAGCAGCGGCACGGCAAAATGCTCCGTCCGCACCGGCGAGGCCTCGACTTGCGGCTCGTAGAAGCCGGTGACGAGGCCGGCGCCGGTTTCGGGCCGGACCAGCATGGGCACGAAATGACGCTCGAAGAAGGCGCGGGCCTCGGATCGGTTCGCCGGCGAGGCGCCGCGCGCTTGCGCATAGGCCTCCGCGAAGGCGCCGAAATCGACGCCCAGCGCACCGCTGCGATAGGGTTTTATCGGTACATGCAAGGCGGAACGGGCAAACGCCTCGAAGGCCGGCAGATGGTCGTCGTCGCCCCAGCCGGGCAGGTCGCCGAAGGACCTTTCAACAAGGAGAGGCGACAGCGACACCGGAGCCCGCCTGTTCCGGGCTCAGTCTTCTTCTTCGGTTGCGACGAGCTTCCAGTTCGGATCGCGCGAGCGCGTGTCGCGGGCGAAGGTCCAGACATCCTTGACCTCGGCCACCGTTTCCGGATCGCCGTCGATGACGGCGCCGGCCTGGTCGCGCGTCGCCGAGATCAGCTCGCTGATGATGCGCAGCGTGACATGCGCCTCGCCGCCCTTCATCTCGGCCGAGACGATGTCGGCCTTGTCGATGCCGACGAAGGAGGACTGGATCTTTTCCGACTTGGCCTCGCGCTCGCCGATCGCGGCGACAAAGCCGTCATAGACCTCCCGCGACAAAAGGTTCTTCAGCGTTTTGCGGTCGCCGTCGGCATAGGCCATGACGATCATCTCATAGGCCATCTTGGCGCCGTCGACGAAACCCTTGGGATCGAACGACGGGTCGTTGTCCTTGATCGCGCGCAGGCCCTTGTTGAGATCGGTGTCGGGCTTGGCGAAGGCGTCGATCGCCGCATAGGCGTCGGCCGGCGCCGCCTCGCCGGGCAGCCGCTTGCGCGGCAGCGAAACCACGTTCTCGGGCTTCTGCGTGGCATCCTTGTCGGTGCGCGCCGCCGTATAGGGGTCGAAGGGCGGCCGCTCGCTACCGGTCCGACGGCCCAGCACGTTGCGCAGCTGGAAGAAGATCACCACCGCCGCGATCAGGAAGAAAATCGTGCCGAAGTCGAAGAAGCCCATATTTTCCGCCAATCAATCCCTGCCTCTAGGCCGGACCGTCCAGCCGACAGGCCGCGGTCGCATAGCGTTCACCATTCAAAGCATATAGAACGCAAGGCGCAATCATTCAAATCAAAGGCAGGCATACCTATCTAACAGCCTCCGTGCCAGCGGCGATTGGTCGCCGGCGGGCTAAAACAATCGAATGGTCGGTAAAGACTTGCGCATTTCGCTGCTTCCCTTCTTTCTCCTCGCGCTGCCGCTGCTGGAAATCGCCGGTTTCGTCGTCGTCGGCCGTGAGGTCGGCGCGCTGGCGACGGTCGGCCTGGTGCTGGCCTCGAGCTTCGCCGGCGTGCTTCTGCTGAGGCACCAGGGTTTCGGCGTCATGGCTCGCATCCGCGCCGAGATGGCCGCCGGCCACGACCCCAGCCGCCAGCTCGCCCATGGCGCCATGATCGTGGTCGCCGCGATCCTGCTGATCATCCCCGGCTTCATCACCGACATTATCGGCCTGCTGCTGTTCCTGCCGCCGGTGCGCGACTTCGCCTGGAGCAGGCTGAAGGGCCGCATCGTCGTGGCCAGCAATTTCTCCACCGGCGGCTTCCGCCGCCAGCGCGACAAGGTCATCGACCTCGACGACGGCGACTATTCGCGCGAGGACGACCTGAAGCGCGGCCCGGACCACAATTCGCCGTGGCGACGGCTGAAGGACGACTGAGGCTTCGCTTCGTCATCCTGGGGCGGAGCAAGGAGCGGAGCGACGCGGCGCAGACCCCAGGATCCATGCCGTGACGCAGAAACGCTGCGACGGTGCAGAATTTCCGCCTCTCCTTCACCCCGTCGATGATCGTCTCGACTTGGAGCACTTGCAGACTTGGAGCGCGGGCAAAACTGTACGAGGCTATCTTGAGCCGCTGCATTTCCCGGCCGATGTCGCGGCATGGATCCCAGGGTCTGCGCGACGGAGCTTCGCTCCTGCTTCGCCCTGGGATGACGACGTGAGACCCAAGGCGGCAAACCTTGTCTTGTCATGCCGGCCATGGTAGCGAACGCCCGATTTCAATTCGGTCAGCAACGCTGCCCACGCAAAAGGATATCGGCTTATGGCCAGCAATGATGACGCGCCGGTCGGCGCCAACGGCAACGGCAATGGCAGCGCGGCGCAGCCGTCGCTCAACGTCCTGGCGCAGTATGTGAAGGATCTGTCCTTCGAAAGCCCCGGCGCGCCAAACTCGCTGCGCGGCCGCGACAAGGCCCCCGGCATCGCCATCAACGTCAACGTCAACGCCAACCCGCTCTCCGACAAGCAGTTCGACGTCAATTTGACGCTGAACGCCAAGGCTTCCTTCGACCAGGAAGTGCTGTTCAACGTCGAGCTGATCTATGGCGGCGTCTTCGCCATTTCGGGCTTCCCGCAGGAGCACATGCTGCCGATCCTGTTCATCGAATGCCCGCGCCTTTTGTTCCCCTTCGCCCGCCAGATCATCGCCGAGGCGACGCGCAATGGCGGCTTCCCGCCGCTGATGCTCGACCCGATCGATTTCGCGCAGATGTTCCAGCAGAAGATCGCCGAGGACCAGGCCGCCTCGCAGACCAAGGTGAGCTGAGGCTCGCCTGACAGGATCGCTTTGAAAAACCCGGCCTCGCGCCGGGTTTTTTGTTGGGAGCGCCACCCTTTCCTTCGTTATCCACGGGCGGAGCAAGGAGCGCAGCGACGCGGCGCAGAACCGAGGATCCATGCCGCGACCTCAAAGCGTTGCCACGGTCCAGGTTCCGCTCCGCTGCACCCGTCAGCAAGGTCGCGGCATGGATCCTCGGGTCTGCGCGTACGCTTCGCTACCGCTCCGCCCGTGGATAACGAACGTCGGGAGTTGGCGCGCCACACCGCCGAGCTTATTTGCCCTGCGGAGCACCGCACAAGTCCTGCGGATTCCAGAACACTCCCTTGTGTTACCCAGCCCTATCATTCCCTCTCAGGCAACGACGCCCCGGTGGTCGCGCCCGCGCCCGCGCTGGCGATTTCGCCGGGGCGAGCCTGTTTTCGTGCATGTCCTTGCAGCCGGATCGCCGCCCATTCGGCGGCATGCACCAACAAAAGAGGGAACGACGATGAAATTCATGCTGACCGACCGCAAGCTCCACCCGCGCGCCAGACCCGCCGCCGACGATTTCAAAAAGGGCGGCATCAGCCGCCGCGAATATCTGGCGCTGATGGCCGGGCTCGGCGTCAGCGCCGCCGGCGCCTTTGCCTTGGGTGGCCTGACCGCGACTCCGGCCCGCGCCGCCGAACCCAAGAAGGGCGGCACCCTGCGCGTCGCCATGAACGTCAAGGGCTTCAAGGATCCGCGCACCTTCGACGGCGTCGAAATGTCCAATGTCGCCCGCCACTGCAACGAATATCTGGTGCGCTGGAACACCGATTTCTCGTTCGAGCCCTGGCTGCTGGAAAAGTGGGAGATGAGCGACGACGCCAAAACGCTGACCCTGCATGTGCGCAAGGGCATCACCTGGTCGAACGGCGACGCCTTCAATTCAGATGATGTCATCCACAACCTGACCCGCTGGTGCGAGGCCGGCGTGGCCGGCAATTCGGTCGCCGCGCGCATGGGCGCGCTGGTCAATGCCGACACCAAGAAGGTGGTCGATGGCGGCATCGAGAAGGTCGACGACTTCACCATAAAACTCAATCTGCCCAAACCGGACATTTCGCTGATCGCCGGCATGGCCGACTATCCCGCGCTGATCATGCACCGCTCCTATGACGGGGACGGCGACCCCATGAAGGCGCTGGCCATCACCACCGGTCCTTGCGAGCTGGTGAAATGGGACGCCGAGACCGGCGCCGAGGTGAAGCGCAAGGACAAGCCCTGGTGGAAGGGCGAGTTCCATCTCGATGGCATCCAGTGGATCGACTACGGCTCCGACCCCAACGCCATGCTGTCGGCCTTTGAATCCGGCGAGATCGACACCGACCACGAAACCGCCTCCGACGCCGTCGCGCAGACCGACAAGATGGGGCTCAAGAATTCCGAGATCGCCACCGGCTCGACCATCGTCGCCCGCTTTAATGTCGCCAATGCGCCCTATGACGACGTCAAGATGCGCCGCGCCGCCCAGCTCGCGGTGGACAATGCCGCCGTGCTGAAGCTCGGCCTCGATGGCCGCGGCAAGCCCGCCGACAACCACCATGTCGGCCCCATGCACCCCGAATATGCCGATATCGGCCCCGCCAAGCGCGATGTCGACCAGGCGAAGAAGCTGCTGGCCGAAGCCGGCAAGGCGGACCACGAATATGAGCTGATCTCGGTCGATGTCGAATGGCAGAAGAGCACCGCTGACGCCATATCGGCACAGATGCGCGAGGCCGGCCTCAAGATCAAGCGCACCGTGCTGCCCGCCGCCACCTTCTGGAACGACTGGAGCAAATACCCCTTCTCCTGCACCGAATGGCTCGGCCGCCCGCTCGGCGTCCAGGTGCTGGCACTGGCCTACAAATCCGGCGCCGCCTGGAACGAAAGCGCCTATGCCTCGAAGGAATTCGACGCGCTGCTCGACAAGGCGCTGGCCATGCCCGACGCCAAGGCCCGCAAGGAGATCATGGCCAAGATCGAGCAGAATCTGCGCGGTTCCGGCATCATCATCCAACCCTACTGGCGCTCGGTCTACCGCACCTATCGCAAGGGCATCGAAGGCTGCGAACAGCACCAGGCGCTGGAACAGCATTTCGAGAAGGTCTGGATTGAGGGGTGAGAGGCGGTCCGCGTAGCGGACGGAAAGCCAACTGCTTGGCTTTCCGAGCCTCGAACGCCCTGAGCCTGCGAAGGGCCGGGGCGCCGACGCTCTTCCTTCCCCCCTTGTGGGGGAAGGTGGATTGCCGCAAAGCGGCAAGACGGATGAGGGGTGCGTGACGGATCGCTGCCTTGCAGAACCAAGCGCTCACAAGCGCCCAATCCTTTCCACCGCCTCACTCCGCTGGAACACCCCTCATCCGTCTCGGCGCTGGCGCGCCGATCCACCTTCTCCCACAAGGGGAGAAGGAAAAGGCGTCACGCTCACCGCCCATCCCGCACCAACGTCCAAATCCACCCAATAAAAGTCAGCACCAGGAATGGATAGCCGGCGGCGGGCAGCGGCGCCGAGGTTGGCAGCAAGGGCGCGCCCCACAGGATCATGCCGACTGATGCGACAAACAGCACGGCGGCCACCAGCGCAGTGAGCCGCATCCACAGGGCAAAAGTCTTCGGCGCGCTGATCAGCACCAGCCCCGCCGCCCAAAGCGTGATGCCCCCGGCATAGGAAGGCACGCTGGCCTCCAACCCCGCCGCATTGCCGGCCAGCAGCAACGTCTCGCCGGCCAGGAAGGTCAGGAAACCGGCCGCAACACAGTCATTGCCCAGCCGCTGATATTTCATGGTCAGCAGTGCGGCGGCCACCACGAGTGCTGCGCCGTCGATCGTCCAGAGCGTCTCGCGCAGCGGCGCGCTGGCGACGAAGGTGCCGGCGAGGCCGAAAGCGCCGCCGATGGCGAGGCCGAGAGCGGCGACGGTGTCTGAGGTGGTGCGCATTTGTGTCTCCCCAAACCAGGGAGAGGATACTCTGATGGCGTGCAATCTGTCACCTACGAGGTCGGCTCGAAGGAGGACGCCTTGCCATAAATGCCAAGCTTGCCAAAGGAAGTTCCCCATCGACATAGATACAAATATTGTTGATCAAATACTTATCTGATCGTAGAAGTTCACGCTGGGGATTTGGCAAGGGGGGTGTAATTGTCACTGGAACGTATCCACCTTAGGAAGCTTTTGGCGCTCTTCTATCTCCCAAGAAATCTACGCACCTCCGCATTACGAGACGACATTCGCCGCGACATAAATAAGAAAATGTATGGGGCTCCTGGAGGCGGTGATTTTCATGGGCCTTTTTGGGCAGACGCCAAGACACACGTTACAGGTCATGCCGATCTGCGGTTATTGACTGACGATCGAGTTGCCAGCAATAAGCGACGGCAGAGACTCTATCCTCTTTTAAGAAGCGGCTTCCTGACGTGGTGGAATGAAAAGCGTCGATGGATAAACGAACCCTTTGAGATTGTCGAAGGCAGCATAAAAAAGCAGTTTGTCGTGGAGGCTCTGGGATGCACCGTGAAGGTTGAGAACTTGCTCTCTGTCAAAATCGGCGATGAGTCTCACCGGCTTGTGTACCCATATTTCAGCGAAAAGCCCGCCCTTACGGCCGAAAGCGCAAGGGTCGGACTTTGGGTTTTAAATCAAGCGCTACCAGTCTTTAGCGTTGAAGATTTTCGCATTTTGGACGTACTTCGAAGCGCTTCGTTCGCCACAATTGACTCGCCGTTGCAGGGAAATGAAGAGGGTCTCTTCATGAGTCAATACACTGCATTGCTCGCAGAATGGAGGAAGCTCCGGAAAGAGTATGAATAGGGCATCTATTCTCGGATGCACGCCCCTTAAATGGATTGTTCGTATGTTCTCTTGAAAAATTGAAGATCTTATGGCTAAAACTCTTGAGACTACCCAAGTAACTGAATTTAAAAACTTACTCGACGAGATCGAGCAATTTCAGCTCGCGCATGATGCATCTTGGTATCGGGGGAGCAGCGATAGCTCTCATAAGCTTGTTCCATCGCTGTTTCGCCACAGTTCAAAGAAGAAGATTGAGGAGCTTTCGCAGCTCGAAAGCGAGATTACCATTAGATTTGTTCAGCGGTCGCAGCCATTTTTGAGTCGGACACTGACAAGCGACTGGGATAAGCTCTTTTTGATGCAGCACTATGGGGTGCCAACAAGGCTGTTAGATTGGAGCGAGAACCCATTCGTTGCAGCCTATTTTGCCTTAAGCGGCGCCGAGCGGCATAAGAAAGATGCGGCTTTCTGGATGTGCGATCCCATCTTATGGAACCGCTCCGCTCTGCAACATATCTCGTTTTCGGGCGGCGTATTGGACGAAAGCAGCGACCAGTTGCACACCTATGCGCCAGGGACGCCAATTCCACAGATGCCCAAACATCCGATAATGATATACGGCACCTATAACAGCGCTCGTATCGTAGCTCAGCGCGGTGGCTTCGCGCTCTTTGGGCAAGGACTGGAGGAGATGGAAAAAGTCTACAAGAGTGACACGTTCTCGAAGGGATGCTTGAAGAAACTAATAATACCGAGAGATAAGGTTCAGTCGATACGTGACTCTTTGTTTAGAAAGGGTTTTACCGAATCAGTCGTTTTCCCAGATTTAGAAGGCCTTTCCCGAGAATTGAAGAGAGTATTTGGCTTCTAAGATGAAACCCAGAGCAATTCGGATAAACGCCCATCCACCGAAAACGCTGTCCTGGTGGAACAGGATGCGCGATCAGATTGATATGGATCCACCATATCAGCGTCGCGGGCGACTCTGGTCCCCGTCAGATAAAGGCTATCTAATAGACTCAATAATAAATGGGTATGACGTACCAAAACTCTATCTCGCGGATTTTCAAACTGGCGAAAATCCCCTCAACCCTAACCGTCTCCCCTTTGCCATCATCGATGGCAAGCAGCGCCTTGAAGCGATTTTCGATTTCTTTGACGGCACGCTGACCCTCAATCATGACTTCAAATGGCGTCAGGATGAAACACTTCAGCTTGGTGGCCTGTCTCTGAGGGATTTGAGGGCGAATTACCCGCAGGTCTCAGAAACTTTTGAGAACGAATCTCTCGATATTATGAGCGTTGTGACCTCCGATGAGGATGAAATCAACGAGCTGTTCGTAAGGCTTAATCGCAGCAAACCTCTCACCGGCGCAGAGATCCGCAACGCTATGACGGGGCCTGTATCAGAGGTCACGAGAACTGTCAGTAAACACGAATTTTTTTCCGATATTATTCGGTTTAGCGTCAAACGCGCTGCAGACTATAACGCTGCAGGAAAAATTCTACTCTTCGAGTACCAAGGTAAATTGGTTAGCACGAAGAAATCAGATCTCGACAAATTTGCTCGAGGGCCGTCAGTCGAGCAGTCCAGGCTGGAACTGTCAGGACGACGCTGTGTCGACAATTTGGACCGAATGGTAGAGGTTTTCCTTCCGAAGGATGAGCTTCTTTCGTCGGCTGGCATTATGCCGGTATATTATTGGTTAGTCAGGCAGGTCGATGATGCATCTCTTACGGTATTGAGGGAGTTTTTACTAAGCTTCGAGAGAGACAGAAAACGGCACCGCGACATGCATGTTCAGGGCGGCCAGGATAATTACTCTTCGATCTACTCCCGGTATGATGCCTTAAACCGCAGCACAAACGATGGTGTCAGCCATGTTGGTCGGGTCGAAATTTTAGAGCGAGAATTAGGAACGTGGGCTCTTCAAAAGGGTTACCCGCCCCCAGGACAACGCAAGCAAACTCGGCCCTAATTCTCCTCAATCCCCCATCTTCAAGGCCTGGATAAACGCCTCCTGCGGAATATCGACCTTGCCGAACTGCCGCATCCGCTTCTTGCCCTCTTTCTGCTTGTCCAAGAGCTTGCGTTTGCGCGAGACGTCGCCGCCATAGCACTTGGCGGTGACGTCCTTGCGCAGCGCCGAGATCGTCTCGCGGGCGATGACCTTGCCGCCGATCGCGGCCTGGATCGGGATCTTGAACAGGTGGTGCGGGATCAGTTCCTTCAGCTTTTCGCACATCTGGCGGCCGCGCTTTTCGGCCGCCGTGCGGTGGACCAGCATGGAGAGCGCGTCGACCGGCTCCTCATTGACCAGGATCGACATCTTCACCAGGTCGCCCTCGCGGTAGTCGGTCAGGTGATAGTCGAACGAGGCATAGCCCTTGGAGATCGATTTCAGCCGATCATAGAAGTCGAACACCACTTCGTTTAGCGGCAGATCGTAGGTCAGCATGGCGCGTTTGCCGACATAGGAGAGATCGGCCTGGATGCCGCGCCGGTCCTGGCAGAGCTTCAGGATACCGCCGAGATAGTCGTCGGGCGTCAATATGGTGGCGCGGATCCACGGCTCTTCGATGGCGGAGATTTTCACCACGTCCGGCATGTCGGCCGGGTTGTGCAGTTCCTTCACCGAGCCGTCATTGAGCAGCAGCCGGTAGACGACGCTCGGCGCGGTGGCGATGAGGTCGAGGTTGAACTCGCGCTCCAGCCGCTCCTGGATGATTTCGAGATGCAGCAGGCCGAGGAAGCCGCAGCGATAGCCGAAGCCGAGGGCGGCGCTCGTTTCCATCTCATAAGAGAAAGAAGCGTCGTTGAGGCGCAATTTGCCGACGGCGGCGCGCAGATCCTCGAAATCGGCGGCGTCGACCGGGAACAGGCCGCAGAACACCACCGGCTGCGCCGGCTTGAAGCCGGGCAAGGCATGCGCGGTCTGGCGCTTGTCCTCGGTGATGGTGTCGCCGACGCGTGTGTCGGCCACTTCCTTGATCGAGCCGGTGAAGAAGCCGAACTCGCCGGGTCCGAGCTCCTCGACATTGATGCGGGCCGGCGTGAACACGCCGGTGCGCTCGACCAGATATTTGGCGCCGGTGCCCATCATGCGGATGGTCTGGCCTTTTCTCAGCACGCCGTCGATGATGCGCACCAGCACGATGACGCCGAGATAGGCGTCGTACCAGCTGTCGACCAGCATCGCCTTCAAGGGCGCTGTCGCGTCGCCCTCGCGCGGCGACGGCAATTGGTGGACGATCGCTTCCAGCACGTCGGGAATGCCGAGCCCGGTCTTGGCCGAGATCAGCACGGCGTTGGAAGCGTCGATGCCGATCACCTCCTCGACCTGCTCGCGGATGCGCTCCGGCTCGGCGGCCGGCAGGTCGACCTTGTTCAGCACCACGACGATCTCGTGGTTGTTGTCGATCGCCTGGTAGACATTGGCCAGCGTCTGCGCCTCGACGCCCTGGCTGGCGTCGACCACCAGCAGCGAGCCCTCGCAGGCGGCGAGCGACCGCGACACTTCATAGGCGAAGTCGACATGGCCGGGCGTGTCGATCAGGTTGAGGATATAGTCCTCGCCATTGTTGGCGCGGTATTTCAGCCGCACGGTCTGCGCCTTGATGGTGATGCCGCGCTCGCGCTCGATGTCCATCGAGTCCAGCACCTGCTCCTTCATGTCGCGCAGCTCCAGCCCGCCGGTCGACTGGATCAGGCGGTCGGCAAGCGTCGATTTGCCATGGTCGATATGGGCGACGATGGAAAAATTGCGGATGTGGTCGAGGGGCGTGCTCATGCCGCGCGCTTTAGCAGGGGCGGCAAGCGGCGGCAAGGCTTGGCGCCCAAGGGCTGCCTTGCCGCTCGCAAAGCGGTGAAATCGGCAAAAGAATCGAAAAAACCGGCCTGCGCGCCAACAATGCGTAAACTTTAATCGTTCAGATTAGACCTTGGTTTGCCGGCTGCGTGGTAATTGCGCGCCCTCTAATGTCTGTCGGGAGTTGGAAATGTTCAAGCTTGCAAGCGGCTTTACCCGTTCCCGCAGCGGGTCGATGATGCCGCTCTTCCTGGTGAGCCTGATGCCGCTGATCGCGGCCATCGGCTTCTCGGTCGACTATACCAGCGCGGTCCAGACCAGGTCCAACCAGCAGCAGGCGCTGGATGCCGCGATCCTGACGATCACCACCATGGACACCACGTCGACGCTGCCGCAGCGCCAGACGATGCTGCAGGATTCCTTCACCGCCAACGGCGGACAAGGCACCGCGACGCTGACCAGCTTCGTGGCTGGGACCACCGCCACCGCGACCACCGCGCGGGCCACGGCAAGTTTCGCCATGCCGACCGTCTTCATGACCATCGCAAGGATCGATACCGTACCGATCGCCGTGGCCTCGGCGGTCAGCAAGCCGCCGGCGCTGGTCGCGGCCAACTTCAAGGTCAGCGGCGTCTCGGGCTACTGGAACAAGACGATGACGCTCTACGGCACGCAATTCGGCGCGACGACGGCCAAGCCGCTGATGACGATCGACTACGTCTATGGCAAGACCGGAGATCCGAAGGGCTATGGCACCACCACCACCAGCATCCTAACGACCGATTCAACCGGCAAGACCGTCACCACGGTGGCCCAGACGCAGGTTTGCAAGCTCGCCGGCTCCAACCCGCCTTCCGGTGCGGTGATCCAGACCGACAAGTTTCAGACGAAATTTTACTGTGTCGACACGATGTATCCCGCCAATGGCACTGGCGCGTCCATCGATGTCAGCCAGATGGGTGGCCTCAGTCTGCAGATGTATGTGCCATCAGGCAACCCGCAATACCTCAAGTCGAATGATCCAACCACCTCAAACCGGCTCTACAACGGGCTCATGGATCCGCAGACCAACACTGTCAATTACAATGAGATCGCGACCGGCCAGGTCGTCGATATCTTCGGCCTCGTGCCTTGCGGCGCGACAGCCTATCAGGCCTGGGAAGATGGCGGCAACGCGGTCCCGGCGCCTGTCGGCAACGCCGACTTCTTCTACAACGTGACCGGCAAGTGCGACTTCAACAAGCGGCCCTCTGACACCGCGCTGACGCAGTGAGGTGGGGCTGCCGATCTCCCCCCTCGTGGGGGAGATGGCCGGCAGGCCAGAGGGGGCGCTGTCCCGCCGACCTGCCAGGTCCACGATATCCGCCCTGGTTCGACCGGCCATCTCCCCCGCGCGCCGACATCTGTTTAAAAGCGCGGGCGTAGGCGCTCTACGGCGCCCCCCTCTGTCCTGCCGGACATCTCCCCCACGAGGGGGAGATTGGACGCGCGACCGTTTTCGCCAATCTCCAGGGCCGCAAGGAGGAGGCGCAGGCGCTCTTCAATCACAAACCGGTGAGCGTTGTAACGAAGCGGCAAGTGGCGGCGAAGTGGGGATATGACGGGCGCATCGTGGCGCCCTCCCACGGAGCAAGCCGATGTCGCCAGTCATGTCACGCAGGGTCCTCGCACTGTCCGGCCTCGCCGCGCTCGCGCTCGCCGCCTCGCTCGGCGCGGCGGCAGCCCAGCCGCTCAGCGTGGTCGAACTGTTCACCAGCCAGGGCTGCTCGTCCTGTCCGCCGGCCAATGCCAACCTGATCAAGGTCAAGGACCGGCCCGGCGTGCTGGCGCTGTCGTTCAACGTCACCTATTGGGACTATCTCGGCTGGAAGGACACGTTCGGCAAGAAGGAATTCACCCAGCGCCAGGTTTCCTACGAGCCGCCGCGCGGCCATGACGGGCCGTTCACGCCGCAGGTGGTGGTCAACGGCCATGCCGACGTCGTCGGCGCCGCGCCCGGCGAGATCGAACATCTGATCACCGCCACGGCCAAGACCGGCGGCCCGTCGCTGTCGCTCGACGGCGGCAAGGTCGCGATCGGCGCCGGCGCGGCACCGGGCGGCAAGGCCGATGTCTGGCTTGTGCGCTACACCAAGGGTGTCGTCGAGGTGCCGGTGGCGCGCGGCGAAAACACCGGCCGCACCTTGCCGCACGCCAATGTCGTGCATCAGTTGCAAAAGCTCGGTGGCTGGAGCGGCGCGGCCACCACCTATGCGCTGCCTTCCGCCTCCGGCGGCCTCAGCACCGCAGTGCTGGTGCAGTCGCCCGGCGGCGGGCCGATCCTGGCCGCCGCCGCCAACTAGATCGCGTTCGAGCAGAGATTTGCCGAGCAGAGATTTGCGCCACCGCATGGGCGGCGGCGCAAGACCCCGGCCGTCCAAAAGGGCGTGCCACCAACCCCACAAGGAAACCGACTATGACCAATTTCTCCCGTCTGACGCTGCCGGCGCTCGCGCTCGCTCTGTGCTCGACCGCGCTCGTTGCCGGCGGCATCGCGCGCGCCGACGATGCCACCAATGCGATGAAGCCCGCCGCGGACGCCATGAAGCCGGCCGCGGACGCGATGAAGCCGGCAACCGATGCGATGAAGCCGGCCGACCCTATGGCCACCAACTCCATGAAGCCCGCTGCGGATGCCATGAAGCCCGCCGCGGACGCGATGAAACCGGCGACCGATGCCATGAAGCCGGCAACGGATGCCACCGCCAATTGAGATTGGGCGTGGCCTTCTGTCCCTGGCGGGCTCTCTGTCCAGCCGGGGGCAGTCGCTGGAGCAATCCCGGCAAAGGCTTGAAGCGTTTTTTGCGTCGGGAACACGTCAAGGCGAAAGTCCCGGCGCACGCGAATGTGAGGCGCCGCCGCAACTCGCGCATCGCGCCACCGCAGCTGATCCAATAGACTGATCCCCCAAATTACTGATCAACGGGGAAAGCCATGAGGAGTGCAACCATGACCAATACCAACAACCGTTCGGCCGGTCTTGTCCGGGGCGCGCTCGCCGCACTCGCCCTTGCCGTCGCGGGCGCCGCCTTCTGGCTGACGCCTGCCATCTCCGCCGAGGACGCGGTGAAAATCCCGCCGCCGGCAATCGACGAAAAGGCGGCCTCGGGCAGCGAAAAGGCAATCTTCGCCGGTGGCTGCTTCTGGGGCGTGCAGGGTGTGTTCCAGCACGTCAAGGGCGTCAGCAAGGCGGTTTCCGGCTACACCGGCGGCGCCAAGGACGATGCCGTCTACGAGACGGTCGGCACCGGCCGCACCGGCCACGCCGAATCCGTCGAGATCACCTATGATCCCTCGGTCGTGACTTACGGCCAGCTGCTGCAGGTCTATTTCTCGGTCGCCCACAACCCGACCCAGCTCAACTACCAGGGACCGGATTCCGGCACCCAGTACCGCTCGACGATCTTTGCCGAGAACGACGCGCAAAAGAAGATCGCGCAGAGCTACATCGCCCAGCTCGACAAGGCCAAGGTGTTTTCCGAGCCCATCGTCACCACGCTGGAGACCGGCAAGACCTTCTACCCGGCCGAAAACTACCACCAGGACTTCCTGACGCTGAACCCGACCTACCCCTACATCGTCTACAACGACCTGCCCAAGGTGGCGAATTTGAAGACGCTGTTCCCGTCGCTCTACAGCGAAAAGCCGGTGCTGGTGCTGTCGGCGAGCAACTGAGTGCCTAATCTCCCCCCTTGAGGGGGAGATGGCCGCGAAGCGGCCAGAGGAGGTCGGTCCGACCGGGCTCGACCTGTTGCGACAGAAGAAGGTTAGCGCTCTACGTCCGGCGACCCCCTCTGTCACCTACGGCGACATCTCCCCCTCGAGGGGGGAGATTTTGTGCCTACATGGCCTTGACTGCATCGCACGACACATCGGGGTTCATGTCGGCAAAGATCCCGGTCGGGTTCTTCTTCCACGCCCAGACATGCAGTTCGTAGAAAGCCCCGAGGCCGTAGCGGTTGGGTGCGCTGTTGAAGTTGAACAGCTGCCCTCCCAGCGAGGCCGGACCTTTCGAGGTGATGTATTCGACGGCAACAAGCCTGAGCTTGCCGTCGGCCATCGGCTCGTACATCACCGCCTCCGGCTTGGCGACATCGACCGCGTCGTCCTTCAGATAGGCGGCATTGACGTAGTGGATGCCCATGGCGCCGCCGCTGATGCCGCTGGCGCATGCGATCGGCGCGTAGCCTTCGGCGGTCGCCATCGCCACATTCTCGAAGCGGCTATTGGCCGCCCGCACCTTCTCGTCCAGCGCGCCGGCATCGTCGGCATTCGCCGCCGTGGCCGCGATCGACAGGATCGACAGGTTGATGAGATGTCTGGTCCACAGATGGATGTTCATTTTCTCTCCTCGTTGTTGATGCGCGCGGGAGCAGCCGCTCCTCGCGGCGAAGCCCGGATGGCCGGACGTATCGGTGGCTATAACCGGGTGAAGTCCCAGTAGTGGGGCAGCTCTTCGCGCTCCGGCAGGCCGATGTCGCGCCTCAGATAGTCGCCTTCCGGTGGCCGGCGCCTGCCCGGCAAGTGCGCGGAAAGCGCCGACACGATCCGCCGCAGGCGGCGGGGCACGCCCCACTCCCGGCGGTCATCTCCCAAGGCAGGCATCGCGTCGTTGGCCGGCATGTCGGGCATGTCGCCATTGCGCTGGGCGACCGGACTTTCATGGGCGATAAAAGTAAGGGTCAAGAACCCGCACCTCCGTGATCTTGTCGACGGGCAGGGCGTTCTTCTGGGCGGTGCTGCGGATCGCCTCCGGCGAAGGCGCGTCATAGATGCAGAAGCTCTGCTTCTTGTCGGGCGACACGAAGGACTGCACCCAGGTGACGCCCTTCTCGGCATTGCGCATGATCACTCCGGCCAGTGCATCGGCGCCGGCATCGTTCATCGGCACGCTGAGGCCGGCAGGAAATGTACGTTCAACCACATAGCGGGGCATATCGAGGTTCCCTTTTCCATTGGACACGCTCGAATTGAGCGCGGCTGGACATGATCACGCCCGTCAACGGCGCGCATCGGAACCTTTCCCTATGTTTGGCGGGACGATTCCCCATGTTAACGGCGTTTAGCCCAGGAGCCACACAGCAGATACCGAGCCCGGATACCCTGGCGGTCGAGTTGGGGCGCGGCGGCCGCAACCAGGATCACATGAGCCAATGACCATGCTTCTGGAACGGCAGACACAGCTGGCGCAATTGGATGGCTTGCTGGCACAGGCCAGCCGCGGCCGTGGTCACGTGGCGGCGTTGTCGGGCGAAGCGGGCGCCGGCAAGTCGGCGCTTGTCGAGGCCTTCATCGGCGAAGCCGGTGCGCGGACCCGTATCTTCCGCAGCGCCTGCGAAGACCTGTCGATTCCAGATCCGCTCGGGCCGCTCTACGACCTAGCACGAGAGGCGCAATGGGCAATGCCGCAAGCTGTCGACGCGCGGCGGGGAGAGCGGCTGCCGCTGTTTTCCGACGCGCTTGACGTCTTCGATGCGACAGAGGGCGCGACCCTTCTGGTGATCGAGGACCTGCACTGGGCCGATGACGCGACGCTCGACTTCGTCCGCTTTCTCGGCCGCCGCATCGCCAACACCCATATCCTGCTCTTGCTGACGGCGCGCACGGACCGCAGCGAGGGCCAGATGCGCGTGCGCCGCGCGCTGGGTGAAATCCCGGCCGCAAGCGTCGCACGCATCGACGTGCCGCTTTTGAGCGAGGCGGCGGTGCTGTCGCTCGCCGGCGCCGCCGGCCGTGACGGCGATGCCATCTACCGGGCGACCGCCGGCAACGCCTTTTTCGTCGCCGAACTGTTGAGCTGCGAATGCGAAACGGCATTGCCGGCCAGCGTGCGCGACGCGGTGCTGGCGCGCGCCGAACGTCTGTCGGCCGGCGCCCGGTCGATGCTCGATGCGGTCTCAGTATTTCCCAGGCGCGCCGACGCCTGGGCGCTGGCGGGCCTGTGCGGCGTGGCCAGTGCCGGCCAGCTGGCGGAATGCGTCTCCAACGGTTTGCTGGACGATCTGGGCGACGCCTATGCATTTCGCCACGAGATCGCCCGCCACGCCATCGAGACGATGCTGACGACCAGCCACCGGCGTGCGTTCAACCAGCGCGCGCTGTCGGCGCTGCTCGAAAGGGGCGACGTCGCCACCGCGCGGCTGGTCCATCACGCGGTGGAGGCGCACAATCTGGAGACGGTGCGCGAATTGGCGCCGGTCGCCGCGCGCGAGGCCTCCCGCGTTGGCGCCCATCGCGACGCCGCCGGCTATTATGAGGTCGCCTTGCGCCAGGCCGACACCTTGCCCGCGCAAGAGCGCGCCGGGCTTTACGAGCAATATGCCTTCGAGTGCCACTTGATCGCGCGCATCGGCGACGCCATCGAGGCGCAGGAGCAGGCGCGCGCACTGCAGCAGGCGCTCGGCAACAGTCTGAAAGAAGGCGACAGCCTCAGATGGCTGTCCCGCTTCGCCTATCTCCTGGGCGATCGGCAGGCCGCAGACCGGTTCGGCGCCCAGGCGGTTGCGTTGCTGGAGAGCGTTGGGCCCAGTGCCGAGCTTGCCATGGCCTATTCGAACCTCTCGCAGCTGGCGATGCTGGCCGAGAGACTGCACGACGCGCTGTCGTTGGGCTCCAGGGCGATCGAGCTCGCCGAACGGCTGGACCGGCCGGATGTCGTCTGCCACGCCCTCAACAATGTCGGCGCCGCCGAGCAGTGGCTGGATCTGGCCAGCAGCCGGCGGCATCTTGCCCGCAGCCTCGAAATCGCGCTGCAGGAGAATTTTCAGGAGCACGCGGCACGCGCCTTCACCAATTGCGCTTGTGGCGGCATGAACCAGCTCGACTACCGCGAGGCTCAATCCTTCCTCGATCGCGGCATCGACTACTGCGTCGAGAACGATCTCGCGACATGGCGCGACTATATGCACGGCGTGCGCGCGCAGTTGCGGCTGCGTCAGGGATGCTGGGATGAGGCGGCTTCCGAAGCACTGGACGTGATTGGCAACGATCAGGCCACGGCCCTGGTGCGCTATCCCGCTTTGGTGGCGCTGGTGAAACTGCGCCTGCGGCGCGGCGATCCGTCGGCCGAGCCGCTTCTGGCGGAGATGAAGCGGTTTCTGGAAAAGGGCATCGAGCTGCAGCGGCTGCTGCCCTATGCGGCGGTGGTTGCCGAACAGGCCTGGCTCGGGCAGGCGGACAAGGACGAGGCGCTGCGGCTCATCGGGCTTGCCGAAGGCCTGTCGCCGACGCGGGCTGTCTTTGCCGAACTGGCCGTCTGGCGGCGAATGCTGGTACCGGATGTCGATCCCGGAGACACGGCCGGCATGGCCTTGCCCTACAGGATGCTGCTCACCGGGGACTGGCGTGGCGCGGCCTCGGCCTGGGTCGAGCTCGAGGCGCCTTACGAACGCGCATTTGCGCTTGCCCAGGGCGACGAAGCCGCACAGCGGGTGGCGCTGGAGATATTCGAGGCGCTTGGCGCCCGGCCGGTCGCCCAGCACGTGCGCGACATCATGCGCCGCAGCGGCGTCATTCACATCGCCCGTGGCCCGCGCCGCGCCACGCGCGCCAACCGCGCCGGCCTGACCGAGCGCCAGATGGAAGTGCTGCAGCTGATCGAGCGGGGCTTGTCCAACAAGCGTATCGCCGAGCATCTCGCCATTTCGCCCAAAACGGTCGACCACCATGTCTCGGCGGTGCTGGGCAAGCTGGACGCCGTGTCGCGCGGCGAGGCCACCGCCGCCGCGCGCGACAGCGGGCTGATCTGAGCCGGCACGCTTGATCCGCCGCTCGCCCTGCCCGCAGGCAGAGCCTCAATCGTAAGTCAGATCCGTCGCCTTGCCGCCGAACACGCGGTAGGCATAGAACGAATAGAATATGATCACCGGCAGCACCACCACGGTGCCGGCCAGGATGATCGCCAGGCTCTCGGGCGCCGACGCCGCCTGCCAGATGGTCAGGCGATCGGGCACCACGAATGGGTAGAACGACCAGGCCAGCCCGGCAAAACCGAGCGCGAAGATGGCGGCGAGCGTCAGGAACGGCGTCAGCGCATGGCGATCGTCGGGCCTCGGCAGGTGGAAGGTCTGCCGCCACAGCCAGAGGAACAGCAGCGCCGACAGGATCGGCAGCGGCGACAGATAGAGCATCTGCGGCCAGACGAACCATTTGTCGAAGATGCGCGGGCTGGCGAAGGGCGTCGCCAGTGACACCGCGGCCATGCCGAGCGCGGTCAGCACCAGTGCCGTGCGCAGCCAGCGCACCGCCTTCTTCTGCAGTTCGCCTTCGGTCTTGTAGATCACCCAGGCAGCGCCCATCGCCGCGTAGGCGGCCGCCAGGCAGAACGCCACCAGCACGCCGAACGCCGTGCCGCCCGGCCCGACATCGAGGCCGAGCACGTAGACGCCCAGCATATAGCCCTGCGCCAGCGAGGCGGTGATCGAGCCGAGGAAGAAGATGCGGTTCCAGCGGTGCTTGCGGCCGGCCGGCACCTTGGCGCGGAAATCGAAGGCGACGCCGCGCAGGATCAGCCCGACCAAAAGCACGAAGACGGGAATGTAGAGCGCCGTGAGGATGACGCCATGCGCCAGCGGAAAGGCGACCAGCAGCAGGCCGACGGCCAGCACCAGCCAGGTCTCGTTGGCGTCCCAGAACGGGCCGATCGCCGCGATCATCGTGTCCTGCTCGGTGTCCTCGGCGGCGGCGAACAGGATGCCGATGCCGAGGTCGAAACCGTCCAGAATGACGTAGATCAGGATGGCGAGGCCCATCAGGCCGGCGAAGATGAGGGGGAGCAGGGTTGGCCAGTCGTAGGTCATCGTCTCACTCCCCCGCCGCCGGTTGCGACATGGCCGTTTTCATCACGCCCGGCAGCGGCGATGAATCGCCATCCTTGGCCGCCTTCAGCGCCAGGTGCACCAGCACGCCGAGATAGGCTATCAGCAAAAGCACGTAGAGCAGGAGATAGATGGCGAGCGTCAGCGCGACATGGCTGCCGGCCACCGGCCCGACGGCGTCGGCGGTCTTCAGCACGCCGGTCACCAGCCAGGGCTGGCGGCCGATCTCGGTCGTGTACCAGCCGGCCAATGTCGCCAGCCAGCCCGACAGCGCCATCGGCACCATCAGCAGGGCGAGCGGCCTGGGCAGCGAATGCCGGCGCTTGAGGAAGAAGGCTGCCGACCATGAGACGGCGAGCATCAAAAGCCCGGTGCCGACCATGATGCGGAAGCTCCAGAAGAGCGGAAAGACTGGCGGGTGGTTGCCGGGATAGTCGTTCAGCCCTGGCACGACACCGTCGGTGCTGTGCCGCAGGATAAGGCTGGCCCCATCCGGAATCGCGACCTCGAATCTGTTTTCCTTGGCCGCCTCGTCGGGCAGCGCGAACAGCACCAGCGGCACGTTGGGGCCGGTGTTCCAGTTGGCCTCCATGGCCGCGATCTTCTGCGGCTGGTGTTCCAGCGTGTTGAGCCCATGCTGGTCGCCTGCCAGGATCTGGATCGGGATGAGGATGGCGGCGGTGAAGACGCCGGTGCGCAGCGCCTTCCACATCGATTCCGAACGGTCGCCCTTGAGGTAGCGCAACGCCGACAGGCCAGCGATCAGGAACGAGACCGTAAGCCCCGAGGCGAGCAGCATGTGCACCAGCCGGTAGGGCATGGACGGGTTGAAGACGATGGCCCACCAGTCGACGGCATGTGCCACGCCATCGCGCATCTCGAAGCCGGCCGGGGTCTGCATCCAGGAATTGAGCGCGATGATCCAGAAGGCCGACAGCGTGGTGCCGCCGGCGACCAGCACCGTCGCCAGCGTGTGGACGCGGTTGGAAACGCGACGGAACCCGAACAGCATGATGCCGAGGAAGGCCGCCTCGAGGAAGAAGGCGGTGAGGATCTCGTAGGCGAGCAGCGGTCCGGCGATGTTGCCGACATGCTCCATGTAGCCCGGCCAGTTGGTGCCGAACTGGAAGCTCATGGTCACGCCCGAAACCACGCCCATGGCAAAGGACAGCGCGAACACCTTCACCCAGGTGAAATAGGCGCGCATCCAGGCGGAATCATTGGTCGCGTTGTAACGCAGCTTGAAGAACAGCAGCACCCAGCCAAGGGCAATGGTGATCGTCGGAAACAGGATATGAAACGAGATATTCGCGCCGAACTGCATGCGCGAGAGAATAAGCGGGTCCATGGCGGGCTCCGGCTGCTTACTATTTCGACGCAACTCCGGGCGGAAAACCGCTTTACACTTTTCCTGGAATTGCTCCGATACTGGCGGAGGATAGGCCCGATGCGTGGTCAGGTCAAAGCGGCGTCCTGCCGCGAGGCTGAACGCCACAGGACAATTTTACCGGATGCAGGCGATCTGTTTTCAGCCAGCCCAAGCCCCGGTGTCGAGAACTGGCAGCAGCGGCATTGACTCGCGGTTGCGCTGGGCGACAACAGGCCTATATGAAGTCACCTCTTTCAGGCAGCCGTTTTCAACCATGCCCTCCATTCTGTCCATTTCCGGGGTCTCCAAGACCTACGCCACCGGCTTCACCGCGCTCAAGGAAATCAATCTCGATATCCAGCGCGGCGAGATTTTCGCCCTGCTCGGCCCCAACGGCGCCGGCAAGACGACGCTGATCTCGATCGTCTGCGGCATCGTCAACCGCTCGTCGGGCACCGTCACCGTCGACGGCCACGACATCAACAAGGACTATCGCGCCGCGCGCAGCCTGATCGGGCTGGTGCCGCAGGAACTCACCATCGACGCCTTCGAGAGCGTCTGGGCAACGGTCAATTACAGCCGCGGCCTGTTCGGCAAGCCGGCCAATCCGGCCTTTGTCGAGAAGGTGCTGCGCGATCTGTCGTTGTGGGACAAGAAGGACGCCAAGGCGATTACGCTATCGGGCGGCATGAAGCGGCGGTTGATGATCGCCAAGGCGCTGTCGCACGAGCCGCGCATCCTGTTCCTCGACGAGCCCACCGCCGGCGTCGACGTCGAGCTGCGCCAGGACATGTGGGAGATGGTGCGCCGGTTGCGCGAGGACGGTGTCACCATCATCCTCACCACGCACTATATCGAGGAAGCCGAGGCCATGGCCGACCGCGTCGGCGTCATCAACCGCGGCGAAATCATCCTGGTCGAGGGCAAGGCCGAACTGATGCGCAAGCTCGGCCGCAAGCAGATGACGCTGGAGCTGCGCGCACCGGTCGGCAGCGTGCCCGACGGGCTCTCGCGCTACGCGCTCGAACTGTCGCCGGACGGCACGCAACTCACCTACATCTATGACAATCAGAGCGACCGGCCGGGCGTCGCCTCGCTGATCAGGGATCTCGAGGCGGCCGGCATCCAATTCCGCGATCTCGACACCAAGAACAGCTCGCTCGAAGAGATCTTCGTCAGCCTCCTGAGGCAAGAGCCATGAACCTGCGTGCAGTATGGGCGATCTACCGGGTCGAGATGGCGCGTGCGTTCCGCACCGTGCTGCAGAGCATCATATCGCCGGTCATCTCGACATCGCTCTATTTCGTCGTCTTCGGCTCGGCCATCGGCTCGCGCATCACCGAAATCGACGGCATCAGCTACGGCGCCTTCATCGTGCCGGGACTGATCATGCTGTCGCTGTTGACGCAGTCGATCTCCAACGCCTCCTTCGCCATCTATTTCCCGAAATTCGTAGGCTCGATCTACGAGCTTTTGTCGGCGCCGGTCTCCTATCTGGAGATCGTCATCGCCTATGTCGGGGGCGCGGCCACCAAGTCGATCATCCTCGGCCTGATCATCCTGGCCACCGCCTCGCTGTTCGTGCCGCTGCAGATCGAGCATCCATTCTGGATGCTCGCCTTCCTGATCCTGACGGCGGTCACCTTCAGCCTGTTCGGCTTCATCATCGGCATCTGGGCGAAAAGCTTCGAGCAGCTGCAGCTGGTGCCGCTGCTGATCGTCACCCCGCTGACCTTCCTCGGCGGCAGCTTCTATTCGATCCACATGCTGCCAGGCATCTGGAAGACGATTACGCTGTTCAACCCGGTGGTCTACCTGATCAGCGGCTTTCGCTGGAGTTTCTACGGCAAGGCCGACGTCTCGGTCGGCATCAGCCTCGGCATGACGCTGGTGTTCCTGGCCGCCTGCATCGCGATCGTCGCCTGGATCTTCCGGACCGGCTACCGGCTGCGTAACTGATCGGCTGTCTTGGCGATAGCGTGCATGGCGGCCTGGCGCATGCATTTGTCATAAGCTGCGCTGGTCGACCCCCACTCCGTCTCGGCTTCGCCGAGCCACCTTGCCGGGGCGAGCCGCGGGTCTCGCCCGTCCATCGGACCCCCCGATCGACCGGGGAGAGGAAAGGCGCCAGGCCTTTTTTGCCGTCGACGCTCGTCCAGCAAAGCCCCCTTCCTTTCCCTCCGGAGGGGGGAAAGGTGGCGCTGCGAAGCAGCGACGGATTGGGGGAACCACGTGGCAATCAAACCTCGGGCCGACCAGTCACGCCAATCACAGAAGATGTGTGCATGACATAGCGCAAAGTGGAGGCGAGGAACCCAAATCCTGTAGAGTTCAAATGGCCTTGACCAGCCGCAGCAGCCCCAGCATTTCGATGTAGGTCCCCTCGCGAAAGGCGATGTAGACCGGCTCCTCGGCGCCGTGGAAGCGGCGCTTGAATGCCGCCTGTCCCTGCAGGTTGAACCTGCGGCGGTTGATCCAGGGCGAGTCGTAGGCGCGCTGGAAGGTGTTGCGCCAGAACTCGCTCTCGGCAAATCCGCTCGGGCCGACGTCGACGAGCGGCGACAGGCCGAGCGTCACCACCGAAATGCCTTCCTCGCGAAAGCGGTCGACGGCGAATTTGGTCAGGCCGATCTCGGCATGCGGCGAGGCATCGATATGCTTGCGCTTGAAGGCGGTGGTGTAGCCGATCACCTTGCCGTCGGCGAACAACGGATCGAAGTCGAGCAGGGCGACCAGGTCGCCCTCGGGATCGTGCAGGACGAAACGACGCATGTCGGTGCCGAGCTGATCGTAAAACGGACGGTTGAGAAAACCCATCTCCCAGCGCTTGACGATGCGGTCGCCGCGCCAGTTTTGGGAGAGCCGGGAGATTTCGTCGAGATGGATCGTGCGCTTGTCCTCCTCGAACGAAAAGCCTTTCTTCAGCAGCCAGCGCTCGGAATAGCGCACGGTTTCGTTGCGCTTGCCGGAAAAATCATGGTCGGGCAGGACAAGGCGGGTGTCGATGCCCAGCCGGTTGACCTTGTAGCCGAGTCCGGCAAGGACCTGGGCGGTCTGTTCGCCGATCTGCACGAACCATGGGCCGCCGGCACGCTCGACGAAGCGTCTGATATAATCGGGCCGCTGCGCCGGCGCCGCCACCGGATCGCCGAGCGCGAAATGATGCCTCATCTTGGTGCCGAAGGCGATGTAGCCGTCGGCGTCGCCGAAATAGGAGAGCTTGTGCTGCACGGCGGTGGAATAGGCGAGCGAGAAATCGCCATGGCGGCGCACCAGCGCCAGCCGCTCGACATGCGTCAGCGCCCGGCGCTCCACCTTGGGCGAGGCACCCTCGAGGATGTTGTCGAAATAGATCCGCAAGGAGGGCATGGTCGAGATTCCGCGTGCCGTCTGCGGCGCCGCATGCCTTGAAGGCATGCAAGACCGCCGTGGCGCATTGATTTCTAGCGGGAAGCCGAGTCGGTTACGGGTTCGAATTCCTGCGTCGTCAGAAGAGATCCACCAGCCCCCGGACCTCGAATCAATCACTTTGCCGCGACCTGATTATCGCCGATGCCGCTGATATGCCATATAGGACTGGATATATTCGGACAGAAGCGGGCAATCGCTTCATGTCGTGGTTTTGGCCGCGGTTGCACGATCCGGTTGTTTTCGCCTGGCGGCGGAATGCTCGGGGGCGAGACCACGGCTCGGCGCACACCCATCGAAAATCGGCATCGATTTGCCGTTCGGGGGCCGCGCGTGATCAACTGTTACAGCGCCTGCGAGCCTTTTGGGGTTGCCGCAAGGGCGAATGGGATTCGAGTGTGAATGGCTGACACGACACCCGGGACGATGGTGGAGCAGTTGGTGGCGGTCGAGCCGGCGATCGTCATTGGCGCCGGCGCCGCGGGGTTGGCTGTCGCGCGGGCCTTGATGAAGGCCGGCGTGGCGACGGCGGTGCTGGAGAAGGAAAGCCGGCTGGCCGAGCCCTGGCGCCGGCGCCACGAACAGCTGCACCTGAACACCCACCGCGATCTCTCGGCGCTGCCCGGCCTTGCCTACCCCAAGGGTACCCCGCCTTTCCCCATCGGGATGTCGTCATCCGCCATATGAACGATTTCCATGAGGCGAACCGTTTGCCGGTGGAGTTTGGCGTTTCCGTCGAGGCCATCATGTCCGGGGGCGACCACTGGATCGTGCGCACCAGCGCCGGCTCGCGCCTGGCGCGTCATGTCGTTGTCGCCACCGGCCGCGACAGGGAACCCTTCACGCCGCAATGGAAGGGCATGCAGGCGTTCGCGGGCCGGATTATCCATTCGGCGGATTTTGGCGACGCCCAGGCCTATGCGGGCAAGAAGGTGCTGGTTGTCGGCGCCGGCAATTCGGGCTTCGATGCTCTCAATCATCTGGCAGGCGTCGATACCGCCGCTGTCTGGCTGTCGGCCCGCAACGGCCCCGCCCTCTTGCCCAAGCGTATCGGCAAGATCGCCGTGCACCGCTTCTCGCCGCTCATGGCGCGCTTGCCGCTGCGCGTCGCCGACGCGGCGATGGCGGTGACGCAGCGCCTGGTTTTCGGCGATCTCACCAAATTCGGCATGCCGCGGGCACCTGCCGGCGGCGCCAGCCGCCTGACTTCCGACTATACCGCGATCGCCGCCGACGATGGCGCCGTCAAGGCCATCAAATCGGGCAGGATCCTGGTGGTGCCGGGGATGCGGGAGTTCACCCGCGATGGCGTCATCCTGGCCAATGGCGGCCTGATCGCTCCCGACATCGTCATTGCCGCGACGGGCTACCGCACCGGGCTGGAGCGCATGGTTGGAAATCTCGGCGTGCTCGACGAGAAAGGCGTTCCCCTCTTCAACGGCGGCCAGGCCGATCCGCAACTGCCCGGCCTGTGGTTCACCGGCATGCGGCCGAGCATCCGCGGCTGCTTCGCCAATGCCGGCATATTGGCCAAGGCGATAGCCAGGCGCGTCGCCGGTCCCGGCCAGCCGGGCACCTCACGCTGATTTCGGCTCCAGCCGCCGGAAGCCGACGGCCTCGGTCAGCATCGCCTCGTCGGCCATGCCGGCATTGTAGAGGGCAAGCAAGGTGAGGGCCAATTCACGCGCCTCGGCGGATTCGGGATGCGCTTGCCGTCGGCGGCAGGCCTCATCGAAGACACGTTGCAAGGTGGCCACTTCGTCAGGTTTGAGCAGGCCACGGTCGTAGATCGAATTGGGCATGGCGATGATCTCCTGATCACGATTTAGGGCGCCATGTTTAAATTGCCAATCTTTCCCGAGGCTTGAATGCAATGCTGCGCAAAAAGAGGGGCCGCGGATCGCCGAAGCCCCTCTCGTTTTGTCTCGCTCGACGTCAGACGCCGATCTTGCCGCCGCCCTGTTTGGTGATCGCCACGACTGCAGGCCGCACCGGCATGTCGGGCTTGAAATCGGGCCAGCGGGTCGACAGGTCCTCATAATAGGAAGGCCGGCCAAACGCGTCCCAGTCCTCACCGCCGTCGCCCGGATGCTGGACGGCGACGAAGGCGGTCTGATCGTCCGGCGTAAACAGCGGGCCGCACATCTCGGCGCCGATCGGCACCCGGAAGAACAGCTTCGAGGTCGCCCGCGCCGATCCTTCCGTGTCCACCGCCCACAGGCCATCGGTGCGGCCGGTGGCCTTCGGGCCCTGGCCGTCGGTGGCGACCCACAGGCGGCCGGCCGAATCGACCGCGCAATTGTCGGGCATGCCGAACCAGCCATTGGCCGTCGTCGCGGTGGAGAAGGTGGCGCCGACATCGGCCACCGCCGGATCGCCGCATTTCAGCAGCACTTCCCACTTGCCCTTTGTGGCGGCGAAATCGCCGCCGTCCTCGACGATCTCGATGATGTGGCCGAAGGCATTCCCGGGGCGCGGGTTGGCGGCGTCGACCTGATCGGCCTTGCGCTTGGAATTGTTGGTCAGCATGACATAGACCTTGCCGTTGCCGGCATTGGGCTGGATGTCTTCGGGCCGGTCCATCTTGGTGGCGCCAAGCAGGTCGGCGGCGCGGCGCGTCTCGATCAGCACGTCGGCCTGGCCGGCAAAACCGTTTTCCGCCGTCAGCGGACCCTGGCCGAACACGATCGGCATCCATTCGACCGAGCCGTCGTCGGCGAATTTGGCGACATGCAGCGTACCCTCGTCGAGCAGGTCCTTGTTGGCTGCGCGGTCGCCGGCATTGAACATGCCCTTGGTGACGAATTTGTAGACATAGTCGAAGCGCTCGTCGTCGCCGAGATAGAAGACGACGCGGCCGTCCTTGGCGACGATCGATTCGGCGCCCTCATGCTTGAAGCGGCCCATGGCGGTGCGCTTGCGCGGCACCGAATTCGGGTCGTTGACATCGACTTCGACGATCCAGCCGAAGCGGTTGGGCTCGTTCGGTTCCTTGGCGAGGTTGAAGCGGTCGTAATGCGCGCCCCATTCATAGGCCCCTTCCGGGATGCCGAGGCGCTTGTAGTTGGCGGCTTCCTTGTGGCCTTCCGGCAGCTCGCCGGAGAAATAGCCATGGATGTTCTCCTCGGCCATCACATAGGTGCCCCAGGGCGTGACGCCGCCGGCGCAGTTGTTGATCGTGCCGAAGACTTTCGTTCCGGACGGATCGGCATTGGTTTTGACGCGGTCATGGCCCGCGACCGGGCCGGACAGCGCCATCTCGGTGCTGGAGGTGATGCGGCGGTTGAGCTTGCCGTCACGCACAACCTGCCATTTGCCGCCGTCCTTGCGGATCTCGACGATGGTGCCGCCATGCGCGGCCATCTCGACATCCACCTGCTCCTTCGACAGCGGCGCCACCTCGGCCGCCTTCTTGCCGTCCTTCTCGACGATCTTGACGATGCCCGGGAACATCAGATGCGGGTTGGTGTATTCGTGGTTGACCACCAGCAGGCCATGTTCCGCCGAGCCATCGATCGCGATATAGCCGACATAGTCGTTGTTGTAGCCGAACTGCCTGGCCTGGGCTTGCGCCGACTGCTTGGTCGGATCGAATTCCGGCGAATCGGCAAACAGCGGATCGCCCCAGCGCAGCAACACATCGGCGTCGTAGCCCGGCGCGACATGGTGCTTGTCGTCGATGCCGGCCTCCAGCTCGTCGAACTTGAAGGCCGAACCTTCCGCTGCGCGGGCATCGTCGGCGGCGATCATCGCCAGCGGGCTGACGGTGGCGGCGATCGCCGAGACGGCAAGCGAACCCTTGAGGAAGCCCCGGCGCGAAAACCGCGCGGCGATGATCTCGCCCATCGTGCGGTTTTCGCTGGGATTGTTGGCCGGTCCTTCGTTTTCCTCGAGCAGGCTGGTGCGGAATCGGGCGTCGGGGGAGCGATGTTCGGTCATGAGAGCCTCTGGCTGGATTGGCTGGAGCTTGTTGCCTGATCGACCGCCTTACAGTCGGCTGATCACATTTTCGTGACACGGTATCCGCGCTGCCGCCCCCTCACGACACCGTTTTTCACGCCGGATATCGGACTTTAGTCCAATCTTGCGCATGCAAAGGTCCTGGAGGACAAACGCAACGGTCGGAGGTCGCTTCCGGTCACCACGTGTTTCGGCGATGTTGGTTGCACTGCAACGTTGGGGTGGGCGCGCCGGCTCAATCGACGGAGTTCAGGATGCACGGATCGATAACGGCCCGTTGTTGCCGGCTGGCTTTCGGATCGGCGGCGCTTCTGGCGCTGACCATCGCTCCCTATGGAATTGCCTTTCATGGCTTCGTGCCTGGAATCGAGGCCGCGACCGCACTCGCCGGCAAGGGTGGGGGTGGCAATGGCGGTGGCGGTGGGAATAGCGGCGGCGGCAACAATGGAAACGGCAACGGCGGCAACAACGGCAACGGCAACGGAAATGGCGCTGATAACGGTGGCGGCAATTCGGGGTCCGGCAAGGGCCAGGGCGGGAAGAGCAGCCATGTCAACGCCATCACCGGCGACGAGATCGACGTGGACGGCAACAAGATTACGGTTCAGCACCCCGACGGCATAACGGAAAAGATCGAGAACGGCCGTTTCAGGATGAAGGATGCGCTCGACCGCACGATCATCGACCGCCCGGCCACACCGGCCGATGTCACCCGCCTCAAGGCCCTCTGAACCTTGGCCTTCTGAAATCTCCGCCTTCTGAAATCTAGGCCTTGTGAAGCTGGTCAACAGGCAACGACCGGCTTCACACGTCACCTCCGCCGCCCCCGGCGGAGGTGACCTCGTTTTCGCGCTGTCTTCCAATGCTGCGATGACTTGGAGAACTCCAGGAAAAGCACGTAGCTTTCCCTGGCTGCGTTGCCGTAAGTCGGCGATTCCAACGACGCCGAACCGCTCTATGAGAAGTCCCTGTCGCGGTCGCGAAACTCGCGCATCATCAGGGCAGCCTCGGTGCGGTTTCGCACGCTGAGTTTCGACAGCACCCCCGTCATGTGGTGCTTGACGGTCTTCTCCTGCAGCTCCAGGCGCAAGGCAACTTCCTTGTTGCTCAGTCCTTCCGCCACCAGCCGCAGGATTTCGGTCTGTCGGCCGGTGAGTTGCCGCAGCCGGTCCGCCACGCCGTTGGTGGGCTGCAGGGACTGCACATCGGAAAGCAGCCGGGCCGACAACATCGGCGAAAGATAGCTTTCGCCGGCCGCCACGTTGCGCAGGATATCGGCAAGCGAGCGCGATCCGACTCCTTTGAGGATATAGCCGTGCACCCCCGCGTTCAGGGCCTTGGTCACGTCGGCATTGGCCTCCGAGACGGTCAGCATGACGATCTTCTGGGCGGGATGCTCGGCAAGGATGCTTGCAACCGCGGCCAGGCCGCCGCCGGGCATCGAAATGTCGAGCAGCAATATGTCGGGCTGCACGGTCGAGGCGATGCGTTCCGCGTCCTGCGCGGTAGCCCCCTCTCCGACCACTTCGAAGCCTCCGATCTCCGACAGGCTGCGTGTCACACCCTCGCGGAAGAGAGGATGGTCGTCGACAATGGCGATGCGAATGGCCCCCATCATGCTTGCTCCTCGACCGAAAGACGGATCATCAGTTTCGTGCCCTTCGGCCCCGTCAGGGTTTCGAACTGTCCGCCAATGCTTTCAACCCGCTCCCTGAGGCCAGCCAGCCCCAACCCTTCGGCCCGAGCCGGATCGAAGCCCGGCCCGCCATCCGAAACTTCGACGAAAAGCCGGCCATTCTTCATTCCCGCACGCACCGCCTGATCCTTGCCCCGCCCGTGGCGGTAGGCATTGTTCAGCCCCTCCTGCACGAATCGATAGATGCTGATCTTCTCAGAAGCGCCGGGTTCGGGCAAATGTTTGGGCAGCGTAAGCGTCACCGACGTGCCCGTCCGGTGCTCATGCTCCTCGACGGCCAGCCGCAGCACCTCCGCCGCCGCCGCCGTTTCTATCTGCGGCAGCACCAGGCCGGTGCAGATGCCGCGTATCTCGCGCATCGCGTCCTCCAGCGTCTTGCGGATCATGGCGACCTCGGTCGAGCGGCCTTCGCTGCCATGGCCGTCGCCGGTAAACACCGGACTGTCCATGCGCAGCGCCGCCAGGGCCACGAGCTGGGCCGGGCCGTCATGCAGGTCGGCGCCGATCCGGCGAAGGTACCTTTCGTTGAGCGCGGTCGCGCGGCGGGACGCCCGCTGCACGCGCTGCCGCAAGGCGCTGTTCTGCGTCACCAGGCCCTGCAGCTCCGACACCTGGCGGCGCAGCGCCCCGCGCTGGTCGTCGATGGTGCGGCTGGCGCGCAGGACGATGCCCGACAGAAGCAGGAATGCCGTCAAGGTGGTGCCGGCCACGACCAGCCAACTCGACAGCAGGGCGGAAGCCAGGGTGGCCTTGAAATCGCCGGCGAGCTCGTAGAATTCGGTGACGGCGACCACGTCGCCGGACCAGGGTTCGCGCACCGGATTGTAGATCTCGAGCAATGGCATACCCGCGGCCCGCTCCTTGTCTTCGTTCTCGTCGAACGTATCGAACTGGGCCACGACGCTACCCTGGAAGGCGGAACGCAGATTTTTGTTCAGGTCGAAGCGGCGGCCGATCAAATCAGCGTTCTTCGCGTAGAGCACCGTGCCGTCGCGGCGCCAGAGCCTGAACGATGCCAGGCGTTTGCCGAGCGCGCCCTGGCCGAGCGTCTCGTCGAGCGCCTGTTTGACGGATTCGCTGAGCTCCTCGCTCTTGCGCAGGTCGGGCAGCAACGGCGCAATCACACTGTCGACATAGAGCGCCGTCGTGGCGGCCGAATTGCGAATGACGCCGTCCCGGATCTGCGTCGTCACCCAAGTCCCCACGATCAGCATGACGACCAGCAGCCCAAAGCCGCCGGCAACGACGAATTGCAGGGCAAGGGAAAGCTCGCTCCAGCGCCGCGCCAAGTTCTGAAGAATACGAATCATGAGCCCCTGACGCCCTTCTATCGATATGGCGGGCGATTCCAGCACATTGAGCTTCAGTCTCGCCGTTGCCAAGGCCTTCGTTGCAACGACGTCGCTTGACGTCTCGGCGCGCTTCGGAAACATGGTCCGCGATATCAGGCGAAAGCCACTTCGAGGGGGACGGACGTTGAGTTTTTCGGGATTGTTGCAGCTGGGTTTTTCGACGGTGATCTTCCTGCTGGCGGCAACCGCCGCCAAGCAATGGGGACTGGCGCCGAGCCTGGGCAAGATCCTGCTGACGCTGGCGCTTTATTCGCTGGGCAATCTGATCATGCTGCGGCTGATCCGCGAGTTCGGCATGTCGGTGTCGTTCAGCCTTTCTGCGGTCATCCAGCTGGTCTCGGTCAATGTCGTGGCTCTGGTGTTCTTCGGCGAGCGCGTCAACGCGCTGCAGGCGACCGGCATCATGCTGGCGATCGCCGCCGTGGCGCTGATCACCGTTGGGCCCTATCTGCAAGGGCGGTTGTAACCGTGCCGATGAAAAGCGCTGCGAAAACTCTGCTCAACCGGGTCGAATTCCCGGTGCTGCTGGCCGGCCTGGTCATCGCCGGTGGGCTGTGGGCGTTCGAGGAATTGATGGAGGTGGCACGGGCCACTACGCCGCACGCCTTCGATACCGAAATCCTGCTTGCCTTCCGCCAGCCGGGCCAGCCCGGCGTTCCCATCGGTCCGTCATGGCTGGAAGGGGCGATGCGCGACATCACCAGTCTTGGCAGTACCAGCGTGCTGGTGCTGATCACCACGGCGACGATCATGTATCTGCTTTTGATCCGCAGGCGAGGCACCGCGCTTCTCGTCTTCGTTGCCGTGGCGGGCGGCCAGCTTCTGTCGAGCCTGCTGAAAGTCGGCGTCGACCGGCCACGCCCGGAACTGGTTTCGCATCTGGTCAACGAGACCTCGCTCTCCTTTCCGAGCGGCCATGCCATGCTGTCGGCGGTGACCTATCTCACGCTCGGTTCGCTGGCGGCACGCTTCCTGCCAGGCCGGACCACCAAGGTCTACGTGTTGTTCCTGGCGGTGCTGACGACGGTGCTGGTCGGCGTCAGCCGCGTCTATCTGGGCGTCCACTGGCCGTCCGATGTGCTGGCGGGCTGGTGTGCCGGCTTCGCCTGGGCGATGCTATGCTGGCTGGTGGCGAGGATTCTGCAACGGCGCCAGGCGGTGAGCGACGATGCCTGACCCCGCCGTTTAGCTTGAATCCTCGGAAAGTATCGAAGAAATGGATAATCAGGCGAAGACGCTTACGTCTGAAACCTTTATAATGATGCTTGAAACATCACAATGACGGTATTATACGTTATATCAGCAGACTCAGACATGGGTTCCGGCCAATGATCACTGCCGCGCAGATGCGTGCCGCAAGGGCTTTGGCCGGCATCGACCAGAAGACGCTCGCCGAGCGCGCCGGCGTCTCGCTTCCGACCATCCAGCGCATGGAAGCGAGCGACGGTGTGGTCAGGGGTGTGGTCGATACGCTGATGAAGGTCATCCAGGCTCTCGACGAGGCCGGGGTGGAACTGATCGGCGAGAACCAGGCCAGCGAGCGCGGCGGCAGGGGCGTGCGCCTCAAGCCCGCGGTGCCGCTGGATCCCAAGGCTGAGCCGGCATAAGTCGCGACGGCGACCGCCGACAGTCCTGCCGACGATCCCGCCGCCCTTGCAGGTGCGGAAGGCAGCCCATGGATCAAGCGCGTCAGGCAGTGCATCAACAGGCCCATCAGCCGGTGAAGCCGACATTTTCCGAACTGTTCACGCCGAAGCTGGTGACGGTCTGGCGGGAGGGTTACCACCTGCCGCAATTTAAGGCCGACTTCATGTCCGGCCTGACCGTCGCCATCGTCGCGCTGCCGCTGTCGATGGCAATCGCGATCGCTTCGGGCGTGACGCCGGAGCGTGGCCTCTACACCTCCATCGTCGGCGGCTTCATCATCTCGGCCTTGGGCGGCAGCCGCTTCCAGATCGGCGGCCCGGCCGGCGCTTTCATCGTGCTGGTGGCGGCGACGGTCGCGCGGGTCGGCGTCGACGGCCTGCTGCTGGCGACGATGATGGCGGGCATCTTCCTGCTGGCCATCGGCTATCTCAGGCTCGGCACCTACATCAAATTCATTCCCTATCCGGTCACCGTCGGCTTCACCGCCGGCATTGCCGTCATCATCTTCTCCGGCCAGATCGTCGAACTGTTCGGGCTGACCTTGCCGGGCAGGGAACCCGGACCGTTCGTGCCCAAGTTGATCGCGCTTGGCCAAGCGGCCGGCACGATCAAACCCGCCGCGACCATGGTGGCTGTGCTGACCATCGCCACCATCATTTTCCTGAAGCGCTGGCGGCCGAAATGGCCTTCCATGCTGGTCGCCATCGGGCTTGCCTCGCTCGTCGTGGCGATGTTCGCGCTGCCGGCCGACACGATCGGCACGCGCTATGGCGGCATCCCGCGCAGCCTGCAATGGCCTGGCCTGCCCCCGGTCAGTCTCGGCAGGATGATCGAGGTGCTGCCGGACGCCATCGCCTTCGCGCTGCTCGGCGCCATCGAATCGCTGCTGTCGGCCGTTGTCGCCGACGGCATGACGGGGCGGCGGCACCGCTCGAATTGCGAGCTGGTGGCGCAAGGCTTCGCCAACATCGCGTCCGCCCTGTTCGGCGGCATCTGCGCCACCGGCACCATCGCCCGCACTGCCACCAACGTGCGCGCCGGCGCGCACGGCCCGGTTTCGGGCATCATCCATTCGGCCATCCTGCTGGTGCTGATGCTGGTGGCCGCACCGCTCGCCAGCTACATCCCGCTCTCGGCCCTTGCAGGCGTGCTGGCGGTGGTCTGCTGGAACATGTTCGAGAAACAGGCCTTCGCCACGCTGCTCAGGGCATCGCGCGGCGACGCGCTGGTGCTGCTGGCGACGTTCCTGATCGTCGTCTTCCGCGACCTGACCCAAGGCATCGTCGTCGGCTTCGCGCTCGGCTCGATCCTGTTCATCGACCGCATGGCGAAGTCCGTCGCGGTCGAGGCGGATCTGGCGCAGGACGATGTCGCCGACAGCGTTGATCGCGGCCGCGCCTATGATCCCAGCGAAGCTGCTGACGCCGACACCGTCGTCTACCGCATCTCGGGCGCCTTCTTCTTCGGTGCCGCCTCCACCGTCGGCAGCGTGCTCGATCGCATCGCCGACCAGCGCCGCAACTTCATCCTCGACTGCTCCGCCGTGCCGCTCTTTGATTCGACGGCGGCCAATGTCATCGAAAGCGCGGCCCGCAAGGCAAGCCGCGCCGGCGTGCGCTTCATCATTTCGGGCGCCTCGCCGCGGATACGGCGCATGCTGATCAACCACGGCGTCAAGCGGCCGCTGGTGACCTATGCCGCGTCGATCCGCGACGCGCGGGCGCAGCTGGCGGGAAAACAAGAGGCGGAGCAACCGTTGCTCAACGGTTGAGCGATGCCGGGCCGCTGACGAAAGGACTTTCCTTCAGGTAAAAGCGAAGCAGGCGGTCCGCGTCCTTCGAAATGCCGATCCTGATGCCCTGTCCGATCGCGCCGGCCTCGAATTCACCGTGTGCGAGCCATAGCGGGCCTTCCCGGCAAAGGTCGAGCCCGTCGAGCGATCGATCGATCCGCAATGCCGCGGCCAGCCTTCCGGGCCCACGCGCCAGGTCGCGCAGGCGCTCGACGCCACGGTTCAGCCGCATGATCTCGATGCCTTCCAGCGGTTCCAGCGCCCGGATCAGCACGCCGGTTCCCGTGCCTTGCGCCTCGCTCGAAACGTTCAACATGAACGAGATGCCATAGGCGAGATAGACATAGGCGTGCCCGCGCTCGAGAAACAGCGACCGGTTGCGCGGCGTCATCCCCCGAAAGCCATGCCCGGCGGCATCGCCGGCGACATAGGCTTCCGTCTCGACGATCCGCCCGCTGACCCTGCCTTCGGGCAAGTCGCGCACCACCAACTTGCCGATGAGATAACGGGCAAGCGCTGCCGTATCGTCCGGCAGTTCTTCCCGCGCGAGCGGTGGATGACTTGTCGAGCGGCTCACGGAATCCGTTCGACCCATTGCGCGCGCGAAGGTCCGGGTTCGAACGGCTCGCCGAAATACTGCGTCTCGCGGGCCACCTTGCCGTCGAGGAACTCCATGATGCTGACCGTGTAGGATGGCCTTCCGTCATAGGTCAGCACATATTCGGTGACCCAGAGGTCACCGGTGCCGGTGATGCGGCGCACGGTGAAGCGTTTGCGGTTCGGCTGCGCGGCGCGGGACGACTGGATGTTGCGCCGCCCGCTTATGCGCTCGCCCGATTGCGGATAGTCGAGCACCGCGTCCTCCCGGTAGATCTCGTGCTCAGCTTCGAAGTCGCTGGTGTCGGAAGCGGCCCAGTGACAATCCAGGGCCGCTCTGATCTCTCGGTCTTCCATCTCGAACTCCTTGGCCGCCGGTGGCGGGCCGTCATACCATATATGCCTGCCTGGAGCGGACCTTCGAGATTGCGCGGAACGGCGTTCGCAAAGCCAGCCGAGGCGCCGCCGGCCGCGCTCATCGATCATTTTTTATTAGACATCCGCATGGCGCAGGGCATTGGCGATCACCGCGAAGGCGGGCGAGTTCTGCCGGCGGGTCGGATAGTAGAGGTAATAGCCCGGGAAAAGCGGGCACCATTCGTCGAGCATCAGCACCAGCCGGCCCGACCGAAGCGCGTCGGTCACCAAATTCTCCGGCACGTAGGCGATCCCAAGTCCGCTCACGGCGGCGTCGATCATGGGGATCGTCGAATTGAAAGTCAGCTGTCCGTCGACGCGCACCCTCAGCTCTCGCCCGTCCCTGGCGAATTCCCAGGCGTAGAGGCCGCCCGAGCGCGACTGCCGGTGGTTGATGCAATCGTGCTGGACCAGGTCCTGAGGCGTGCCGGGCGCCGGATGCCGGGCGAGGTAGTCAGGGGACGCGACGACGACCAGCCGCCAGTCGGGGCTGATGCGAATGGCGATCATGTCCTTGTCGACGCTTTCCCCCAGCCGCACGCCCGCGTCGAACCGCTCCTCGACGATGTTGCGGAAGCCATTGTCGACATTCAGTTCGACGTGGATGTCGGGATAGTGCCGCAGCACTGGTTTCAGCTTCGGTCAGACGATCCAGTCCAGCGCGTGATCGGAGAGTGTGATCCGCACATTGCCCGACGGCTTGTCGCGAAACGCCATCAGCGCGTCGATGTCGTTCTCGATATCCTGGATGCGCGGCGCCAAGGCGCGCAGCAGCCGCTCCAACGCTCCTGGAGCGGTCGGCATGGCTCTCAATCGATCTTCAGCGCCGCCACCTCGCCTTCGTTCATCAGCGGCACATAGAGGATCGACTTGCCGTCGGTGCCGATGTCGGCGCTGCCCGGCTTGAAATGCGCCACCGCTTCCGGCGCGCCGCCGGTCCTGTATCGGTAGAGCGTGCCGGTCATGTAGGCGGTGGCATAGATGGTGTCGCCAATGGCGATGACGCCGTCGAGGTCGGCGAATTTCTGCGCGCCCGCCAGCGGCGTTACCGTCTTGCTGGCGAGGTCGACCGCCAGCAGCCCGCCCGGCTCGGCCGTGCTGAAGTCGGGCTTGATGCCCTTGCCCCAGGAGGCGACGATCAGCCTGTTGCCATCGGCGAAGACGCCGTTGGGTGAAGCGAGCATGGCGTCCCTGACAAGCAGCACCGGCCTGTCGCCGTCGATGCGGTAGATGGTGTTGGCCAGCATGTCGGTGACATAGACCTTGCCGGACTGATCCGATGTCATGTCGTTCAGGAAGACGGCATTCGGGACCACGATGCTGGCGATGAGCTTGCCGCTGGCGAGGTCGACGACACGGACCTTGGTGATGTCGGCGACATAGAGCTTGCCGCCCGCTATCGCCATGCCCTTGGGCGCATCCATGCCGTCGGTCCAGTGCTGGGTGACGGTCTTGCCGTCGAGGGACAGCACGCTGAGATAACCATTGCCGTCGGCGTCGCCCGGATTGCCTGATATGTTGGAAACGATGATGCGGTTATTGGCGGCGTCGAACAGCGCCGATTCCGGCTGTTCAAGACCCGTTGCCCGCCAGAGTTCGCCGGCCTGGGCAGGTGCTGCAATGGCGATGGCGGCGATGAAGGTTGAGGTAACGAAGATGTTCATGACTGCTCTCCTTTGATGTCGGCGAAGAGCTAGGCTTTTCGATACTTTTCGGGAAGCCAGATTGCCACTAGTATCGAATACCGATACGAAACCGACGGCAAGAGGTGCATCCCATGAACGGTTTGATCTTCGAGGCGCTGAAGCGGACGCTGAAGGCGAAGGGCGTCACCTATCGCGAGCTTGCCGAACGCATGGGCGTTTCCGAGCCGACGGTGAAGCGCATCTTCCATGAGAAGAACTGCAAGCTCGACCGGCTGGTGGAAATCTGCGCCGCCGCCGGCGTGGAACTGGAAAACGTGCTCGGCTCGATGAGCAGGGGGCCGGGGCCGGTCAACCACGTCGCGCCCGAGATCGAGCGTCGGCTCGCCGGCCGTCCGGCGCTGCTCTTCGTCTTCGTCATGCTGTCGGAAAAGTTCACGCCTGAAGGCATCATGCGCTCGCAGGGCCTGAGCGAAGCCTCGATGTTCCTCTATCTGCGCGACCTTGAGCAGCTCGGCCTGATCGCGCTCGGCCGCGGTCTGTCGGCGAAATTGCTGGTCGAGACGCCGATCCAGTGGAATTTCGAGGGGCCGCTCAGGCCGCTGTTCGAGATGACCAACAAAAATTTCATCGGCTGGGCGATCACCCACATCGAGAAGGAGGCGACCTTCGTCAGCTTCTCCAGGCGGATGCGGCCGGAGACGGCGGAAATGGTGCGGCGCGAGGCCGAGGAACTGGCCGACCGCGCCAAGCTGCTCGCCCATCACGACCAGCACACCACGCCCGAGGACGGGTTGGTCGGCTACAAATGGACGTTCGCCTTCGGCGCCACGCCGTTCGAGGCGATCATGCCGATCGGCCCGCATCCGCGCGACGCCGGGGCGTTCGATCGGCCCGCCGCTCCTGCAAAGGGACGCCGCCCGTTACCGGCCTGATACAGAAAAACGAAATCACATTCATGATATAGTTCGCGCACTGATTTGTCAGATTGTAGAAGGCGGGTTTGCCGAAAGCGTGACACGTCCCCGTGAAATCGAAGTGATCCTATGTCGACCCAGCCAACACTTGAACTTCGCCGCTATTCGCGCCTGAAAAATTTGCGGGCGCGCGCAGAACGCCAGGGTGCTGCATTACAGTTCTGGGCGCGTACGGCATCGCTCGCCGTGATCTCCTGCTTCTTTTCATTGATCAGCCGTTGGGATGCTTCGCTGCTCTTCGTGCTGGCGGGCCTCGTGCTGTTCCAGCTTGTCGGCCTGATCCAATTTCTCTTTGCTCGCCGTCGCGCGGCGCGATGGTGGATTGGTTACGTCGCCGGTACGCTGGACATCATTCTGTTGACCGTTCTGCTGATAACGCCCAATCCGTTTTCCCTCGAGGTCGCGCCGGCCGCGATGCAACTGCGCGAGGGCAGCTTTAAATACCTGCTGATTTTCGTATGCCTTGGCGCTCTGACCCTTTCGACACGATTGGCACTCTATCTCGGCGCGCTCGCGGCCCTGGCATGGGCGATCGGGGTGGGATGGGTGATTTCCCATCCGGGAACCGTAATTCCGGCGACGAACCTCTATTCGCTGCCAATGACAGAGCGACTGAACCTCTATCTCAACCCCAATTTCGTCGATACATTTGCGCAGGCGACCAACGTGTTGGTTGTGCTGATTATCGGCGCGATCATGGCGCTGGTCGTCTTTCGTTCCCGACATCTGTCGGAAGACTATGTCAAGGCAGAGCGCGCCCGCGCCAATCTCGCCCGGCATTTTTCGCCCAATGTCGTCGACCAGCTCGCCACCGATGACGAGCCCTTCGGCCCGGTCCGCCGGCAGGACATCGCGGTGCTGTTCGCCGACATCGTCGGCTTCACACATTATTCCGAGGATCATCCGGCCGAAGCAGTGTTCGAACTTCTGCGTCAGTTCCACCGTCGCATGGAACAAGTCGTTTTCGACCACCATGGCACCGTCGATAACTATATCGGCGATTGCATCATGGCGACATTCGGGGTTCCGCAAGCCAGCCATGACGACGCGACCCGGGCCATCCAATGCGCTGAAGCGATGATCGCCGCTCTCGAAGACTGGAATGTGCAGCGTGTGTCCAGGGGATACCCGCCGCTGGACGTTCGGATCGGTGCACAATATGGCGCGGTGGTCATCGGCGCGGTCGGCAGCGAGCGCAATCTGTCCTTCGCGGTGGTGGGCGACACCGTCAACGTCGCCAGCCGTTTGCAGTCGCTCTGCCGTGAGCTTCAGGCGAACATTTGCTTTGGGTCACGACTGATTGAGGCCGCGAAGGCGGAATCGCCCACGACACCGCTGAATGCGCGCGATCATGGACCGATGAGCATCCGCGGCCGGGACGAACCCGTCCATGTCTGGGTCGAACACAGAGCCGAAAACCAGGGTGCTATCGCGGTTCCGGCGTAATTTAGGCCGCCATGTGAAACGCCTGCACCTCGGCGGGTTAGCGGCAGGCAGCGCCATGGGAGCATGCCCTGACCTAGAGCAATTCCAGGAAAAGTGCGTAGCGGTTTTCCCGGGAGAAGCGCGCAGCGCTTCCCCTTGGGAATTGCGTGAAAACAAAGAGTTAGAGCGGGTCGGCGATTCTGTCAAACGCTGAACCGCTATAGGCCGAAAGCCATCACGTGTCCGTCGCGGTTGCGCCATCCTTTGCGGCTGCGGCCTCTGTGCTTGCCTTGTCGTCCCAGACCATCTGCCGGTAGTCGAAACCATATTCCAGCATCGGCTTGACGATGCGGAAAAAGGGCGACAAGGCCGGCGCCGAGGGCAAAGCATGTTCGGTCCGGATCAGCCGGTGGCCGCAAGTGCGCCGGCGTCTTCGGCCGAGCCGGCAAGATCGTCGCGGGCCTTGCGGGCAAGCCTTTTCGTTGAACGCTTGGGGCTGTCGCCGAAGAGTTCAGCCGCCTCGGCAAGGCACGCCTTCTTCAGGCTCTTTTCCGAACGCTTGAGCAGCTTGCCGAGAAGTTTCGTATCCTCGGGCGGTCCCAGCGGCTCGTCGGCCGCCTCGAGCAACGCACGCATGACGAACACATCATGCAGTTCACCGAGCCGTTCGCCCAACGCGTCGACGGCCTTGCGCCGCGCCTTGATCGGGGTCGGCCACAGCCTGCCGAGCAGCGACAGGTGCATGCCATGGGTCTTGGCCGCCTTGCGCAGGTCGTGGAAATCGTTGGCCTCGCCGTGCGAGCCGGCCTTGCCGAGCGCCTTCCTTGCGCGGCGCAAGGTGCCGCGGGCGCCTTCGGCAAGCACGTCGGCGGCCTGTTCCGGCTGGTCGGGCAGGGTAAGGGTTTCCATGCGCTTCATGCCGTCTTCGCAGGCGGCGGCGGCCGCGCCGATCGCGGCCTGCAGCCCGGCGCCTTCGTACAAATCATGCTGGCGTGCGATCAGCCGGTCGCGCACGGCATCGAGCCCGCCATCGGCGCTTTCCCTGGCAAAGGCCGCCGCCAGCCGATCGATGGTTTCGATCAGGGCTGTCGCTTCACGCGGGCCGGCAAGCAGCGCCGCCACATTGCGATAGCACTGGTTTTCCGTGGTGCAGAATGTTTCGTCACCGGAACGAATGAGGCGCAACAAAGCGCGCGCGCTCTTCAGCCGCTTGCGGCATTTGTGCAGGCCCTGTTCGGGCCGTGTGCGCGCCACGTCCAGATGTTGCAGGGCCCTGCCGATTTCCTCGGCAAGGATGCGTCTGACCTCGCCGGTCAGCGGCAGGCGCGGGTCTATGCGAAAGCTCATGCGGCGATCTCCGGTATTCCCCCGAGGGCGAGCGACGCGTTGTAGAACTTCTGTTCGCCGGTGACTTCACGGCCGAGCCAGTCCGGCAGCATTTCATCCGGAACGTCTTCCGGAGTTTCGAGTTCGGCCACCACAAGTCCCGCCAGTGCGCCGCCAAAGACATCGACTTCGTAGAGATAGCCGCGATGCCTAACATGGTGACGTGTCTTCTCGATGACACGTCCGATGGCGAAGTCCAGCATCTCCACCGCCTCCTCGAGCGGGATCGGATATTCGAATTCGTCGCGCTCGCGCGCGCTGCTGCCGAATTTGAGCGTCAGCTTGGCCGAGGCGCCATCACTGATGCGGATGCGGACGGTTCGTCCGGGTGCCGTGGCGAGATAGAACTGGAGAATGGGGATATCCGCTTCAACCAGATCCCGCCATGCGGGGCTGGAGACCAGGAACTTACGCTCGACTTCCTTGCCCATGGCCGCGCACTAAAGCGTTTGCCGAAGGCGGTGGCAAGACGGCAGCGCACACAAGTTGACTTTAATCAATCGATTGATTAAAGTGTTGCGATGACCAAATCATCAGACGCCAAGACGCCCCGCCGCGCGACATCCCCGGCGGAGCTGACGCGCGCCGCGCTGGTCCGGGCGGCGCTGAAACTGTTCGGTCGGCAGGGCTTCGACGGCACCTCGACGCGCGAGATCGCCGCCGAGGCGGGGGCCAATATCGGCTCGATCGCCTATCATTTCGGCGGCAAGGAAGGGCTTCGCGCCGCTGCCGCCGACTTCATCGTCGAGACCATTCAGGCCGTCGCCGGTCAGGCGCTCAATGAACAGGCCGCGACGGCTGGCGACCCGGAGGCGGCGCGCGCGCAGCTGTTCGCCGCCCTGGAACGGATGGTCGGCTTTGTCGTGGCCAGCCCGCAGGCCGGAGAGATCGTGCAGTTCGTGCTGCGCGAGCTGTCGCATCCGACGGCGGCGCTCGACCGCATCTATGACGGCGTCTTCGAGCCGGCGCATCGCCGCCTGTGTCTGCTCTGGGAGCAGGCCACCGGCGAGCCGGCCGAGAGCGAACGGACCCGGCTCACCGTGTTCACGTTGATCGGCCAGGTCATCTATTTCCGCATCGGCCGCGAGGCGGTGGTGCGCCGTATGGGCTGGCCCGACATCGGTGCCGCCGAGGCCGCCAAGGTGGTGGCGGCCACCACGGACAACCTCGGCGCCATGCTGGCCGCCCGAAAGGGGCAGGGATGAAGGGACCAAGACAATGAGCTTCCTGTGTTCGCTGCCGCTCGCCGCCCAGCTGTTCGGTGCCTGCGCGCCGGCCGCACCGCTCGCCGTCGGTTATGTCGAGGGCGATTACGTGCTGCTGGCGCCGATCGAGGTGGCGCAGGTCGAGACGGTGACGGTGAAGCGCGGCGATCGCGTCACGCCGGGAGCCACCGTGGTGACACTTGAAAATGCCGACGCCAAGATCGCGGTGGCGCAAGCGCAGGCGGCGCTGGCACAGGCGCAGGCGCAGTTTGCCGACCTTCAGGTCGGCAAACGGCCGGAAGAGATCGCCGTGCTGAAGGCCGAGGTCGACATGGCCAAGGCACAGGCCGCCGACGCCAAGCGAAAGAACGACCGGGCCGCCGATCTGTACAAGCGCGGCACCGGCACCCAGGCCGACTATGACACCGCCTCGGCAACGCTGGAGACCGCCAACGCCCAGGTCGGCCAGGCCGAGGCCAATCTCGCCGTCGGCGGCCTGCCGGCGCGCGCCGAGACGATCAAGGCCGCCGACAACCAGGTCAAGCAGGCGCAGGCCGAGCTGGAGCAGGCGGTGTGGCGCCTGTCCAAGCGCACGCTCGCGGCGCCTTCGCCCGGCCGCGTCAACGACGTCATCCGCAATCCCGGCGACACGGCGGGCCCGACCGCGCCTGTCATCTCGGTCCTCCCCGACGGCGCGGTGAAGCTCAGCGTCTATATTCCGGAGGCGGCCTTCTCCTCGGTCAAGGTCGGCAGTCTGCTCAGCGTCCATTGCGACGGCTGCGGCCCGGACGTGAAGGCGCGCGTCAGCTATATCTCGCCCGATCCCGAATTCACCCCGCCGGTGATCTACTCCCTGGAAAACCGTCAGAAGCTGGTCTACCTCGTCGAGGCGCGGCCGGAGGGCGATGCAGGGCTGCTGCAGCCCGGCCAGATCGTCGATGTCGATCTCACGGTTTCAGGAAAATGAACGCCATCGACGTTCACGGCCTGGTCAAACGCTTCGGCGACAAGACCGTCGTCGACCATGTGACCATGTCGGTCGCCGAGGGCGAGATCGTCGGCTTCCTCGGCCCCAACGGCTCGGGCAAGACCACCACCATCCGCATCATGTGCGGCCTGCTGACGCCGGATGAGGGCGAAGGCACGGTGCTGGGTTTCAACATCCGCACGGACAGTCTCAGGATCAAGCGCGAAGTCGGCTACATGACGCAGAAGTTCTCGTTCTACGAGGATCTCACGATCGGCGAGAATCTGGAATTCGTGGCGCGGCTCTACCAGCTGAGACCGGTCGAAGAGTACGTCGCCCGGACATTGGAGGAGCTCGGCCTGGCGACGCGCCGCAACCAGCTTGCCGGCACCTTGTCCGGCGGCTGGAAGCAGCGGCTGGCGCTGGCCGCCTGCATCATGCACAAGCCGAAGCTGCTTCTGCTCGACGAGCCGACGGCCGGCGTCGACCCGAAGGCACGGCGGGAGTTCTGGGACGAGATCCATCGCCTGGCCAGCGGCGGGCTGACCGTGCTGGTCTCAACCCACTATATGGACGAGGCCGAGCGCTGCCACCGCATCAGCTACATCTCCTACGGCAAGATGCTGGCCACCGGCACCGTGGCCGAAGTGGTGAAGAACGCAGGGCTGACCACTTTCGTGGTGCAGGGTCCGCGGCTTGACAAGGTGGCCGAAGCGCTTGAGGGCCGCCCCGGCGTCGACCAGGTGGCGCCGTTCGGCGCCACGCTGCATGTCGTCGGCTCCGACCGCAAGAAGCTCGAAGCAGCGCTTGCCGATGTCGAGAGAGAGCACAAGGGCGTGACCGTGGCGCCGGGCGAAACCAGCCTCGAGGACGTCTTCATCCAGTTCATGTCTGGTTCGAAGGACAATATGGCATGAACAGCGTCTTTTCCTTCGCCAGGCTCGGCGCGCTGCTGATCAAGGAGTTCATCCAGATGCGGCGCGACCGCATCACCTTCGCCATGATGCTGGGGGTGCCGCTGATACAGCTCGTCCTGTTCGGCTACGCCATCAACAACGACCCGAAAAGCCTGCCGGCCGCACTGGTGGCGACCAGCAGCGACCCCTACACCCGGGCCATGGTCTCGGCGCTGCAGACCACCGGCTACTACCGCTTCGACCATGTCGCGCAGAGCGCCGAGGAGGCCGAGTTCCTGATGGCGCGCGGCGACGTCGCCTTCGTCGTCACTATCCCCGCCGATTTCGCCCGGCGCGTCGAGCGCGGCGACAAGCCCCAGATCCTGATCGAAGCCGATGCAACCGATCCGGCGGTCGCCAGCGGCGCCATCTCGACGCTCGGCACCGTCGCCGGCCAGGCGCTGCTGAGAGCGCGGGGCATGCAGGAAGCCGCCGCGGAGGCCGCCAAGGGACAACTCGATGTCGTCGTCCACCGGCGCTACAATCCCGAAGGCATCTCGCAATACAACATCGTGCCCGGCCTGCTCGGCGTCATCCTGCAGATGACCATGGTGATGATGACCTCGATCGCGCTGACGCGCGAGACCGAGCGCGGCACGATGGAGAACCTGCTGGCGATGCCGTCGAGCCCGCTGGAGATCATGATGGGCAAGGTGCTGCCCTATCTGGCGGTCGGCGCGGTGCAGGTGGTGGTGGTGCTGGCGGCGTCGAAGCTTCTGTTCGCCATCCCGTTCACCGGCTCGATGACGCTGCTTTTGTCGGCGGTGCTGGTGTTCGTGCTGTCCCTGGTGCTGCTCGGCTACACGATCTCGACAATCGCCCGCACGCAGATGCAGGCGTTGCAGCTCACCTTCTTCTTCTTCCTGCCCTCGATCATGCTGTCTGGCTTCATGTTCCCCTATCGCGGCATGCCGGACTGGGCGCAGACCTTCGGCGAAATCTTTCCGCTGACGCATTTCCTGCGCATCACCCGCTCGGTGATGCTGAAAGGCGCCCAGCTGCCGGCGGTGGCGACCGAGATCGGCTGGCTGGTGGCTTTCGTGGCACTGTTCGCCGGCGTCGCGCTGGTGCGCTTCAGGCGGACGCTGGATTAAAGTTGATGGGAATACAACACACGGAAGAAACTATCCCCGTATCGGCTGAACTTCACCTTGGCCCAAGCAGCGATAGCGATCTCTTCGTCCGTGACCGCTCGCCTGTATTCCATTGTTATCCTCATACCGTCGCCCTCCAAGCCATTGTCGATTGTGGTCATTTTCGGCGTTCCATCCGAAAAATGGATATACCAATATGCAAAAAGGACGAGATATCGTTTGCCGATGGAGGTTGCGTAACTCTCGATGGCCTGAACTGCCGCCTGAACGGCGTCAAAAGATTTCGAGCGTAGTGCTCGCTCAAGTGTGACGAACAGTAGGAATAGATCTTTGTCGATAAGGATGGGATTGCCATCGCATGTATTCTTTACGCCACGGAGTGTCAGTTTCCGCCTCGTGGCAAGGTAGATCGAAAGGGCCATAATTACTCGAAAACCGTGTTCGCTGCGCGGAACATCGCCGCAATGCTAGCACCTGACAAAGTAATCGAGCGCCTTCAGATTGTCCAATCGCAGATGAAGCCGATTTACGCCGCCGCCATGATCCCGGCATAGGTGCCGAAATCGACATTGCCGCCGGACAGCACCACGGCAACGCATTTGCCCGACAGTTCGATCTCGCCCGATGACAGGGCTGCCAGCGCCACGCAGCCGCCGGGCTCGACCACCAGCTTGAGATAGGCCATGGCGTCGCGCATCGCCTGCGCAACCGCCTTGTCGGAAACGGCGACGGCGCCGGCGAGGTTGCGGCGGTTGATCTCGAAGGTGATGGCGCCCGGCTCGGCGGTGAGGATGGCGTCGCAGATCGAGCTGTAACCCGGCTCGTTCGAGACCCTGGCGCCCGCTGCCAGCGAGCGGCGCGTGTCGTCGAAATGCTCGGGCTCGACCGCCCAGATCGCGGTGCCGGGCGAGGCATCCTTGACCGCGACGGAAATGCCGCTGGTCAGGCCGCCGCCGCCACAGGGGATGACGACCGCGTCGAGCGATACGCCGAGCATCCGCGCCTGCTTCACCAGCTCCAGTCCGATCGTGCCCTGGCCGGCGATGATGGCCGGATCGTCGAAGGGCGGCACCAACGCCATGCCCTTGTCCAGATAGGGACGGACCACCGTCATGCGGTCGTCCTTGAAACGGTCGAACGGCACCACCTCCGCTCCCATTTTGCGGACATTGGCGATCTTCATGTCAGGCGCATCCGCCGGCATGGCGATGACCGCCTTGACGCCGAACATGGCGGCGGAAGCCGCCACCCCTTGCGCATGGTTGCCCGAGGAGAAGGCGACGACGCCACGGGACCGCTCTTCTTCACTCAGCGACGAAAGCTTGTTGTAGGCGCCGCGGAACTTGAACGAACCGGTGCGCTGCAGCGTCTCCGGCTTGAACAGGATGCGGCCGCCGAAGCGCCGGTTCAGCTCCTGCGATTCGAGCAAGGGGGTCTCGACGATCAGGCCATAGAGGCGGGCGGCGGCGGCGTGGATGTCGGCGATGCCGGGAGGGGTGGTCATGGCGGGTCCTGTGGTGATGCTATCCGGCCATGGTGCACGGAAAGGCTCACGCGATGCCAACGAAAAAATGTGACCGATACAAATCGATCTCACCAGCAATTGCCCTCTTTGCCGCTACATCCGTGATTGGCGAGACGCTCTGAACATTTGCCATCCCTGGGCGGAGCAGCCGCGAAGCGGCGTCGCGGAGACCCTGGGATCCATGCCGTGACCTTCGTGGCACGAATGCGGTACAGAATTGGGCACCTCATCATCACAGCCGATCGTTTGAGCCGTCGTGTCCTTCGGCATAGGTCGCGGCATGGATCCTATGGGCTGCGCCGCGTCGCTACGCTCCTTGCTCCGCCATAAGATGACGATGCGATGGAGCGGCTCGCTAGCCCAGCAACGTCCGCTGCCGCTTGCTCCCGCCCAGCTTGCGCCAGCTGTTGAACCGATGCGTGGCGGCGGCGAACGAGATCTTCATCTGCTGGGCCACCGAATAGCGCGACTTGCCTTCGTCGAACATGCGGTAGCAGCACTCGACGCCTTCCTCGGTCAGCTTGCCGTCCGGCGCCTTGTTGTGTGGATTGGCAGGGTCGAATTTCTCGACCTGTTGCTCGACCAGACCCTTCAGGCGCTGCAGGTCGGCCTCGATGCTGGCGATGAGATCGAGGACCGGTTTCGGATCATAGGCGTGCGGAGGCGTCTTTGCCGTCATCAGCTCGTTCCTTTTTATGGCTTGTTTCCCAAATATAGGCGAACATTCACTGATAATGAAGGGCGATACCCAGAGCGGAGCTTCAACTATTCTTGACCGCGGCCAAGCGCGCGATTGACCACGGACCCCGTAAACTCTAGTTTAGAACAATTCTAAACTAGGGTGATTTCTCATGCTTTCCCGTGTTTTCGGCTTCGGCCGCCGCCCCTTCGATTCGCTCTCCGAACAGGAGATCCTGGCGCTCGCCATTTCATCGGAGGAAGATGACGGGCGCATTTACCGGGCCTATGCGGACGGGCTGGCCGAGACTTTCCCGCAATCGGCAAAGGTGTTCGAGGAGATGGCCGAGGAAGAGGATGGCCATCGCGACTCTCTGATCGAGCTTTTCCGCAAGCGTTTCGGCGAGCGGATTCCGCTGATCCGCCGCGAACATGTGAAAGGCTATTACGAACGCAAGCCCGACTGGCTGGTGCGGCCGCTCGGCATCGAGGCCGTGCGCAGCCAGGCCGAGGCGATGGAACGGCAGGCCTACCTGTTCTACGTCGAGGCGGCGAAGCGCACCACCGATGCCTCGACGCGAAAGCTGCTCGACGATCTGGCGCTGGCCGAACAAGGGCACGAAACGCTGGCGCAGCGCCTCGAGCAGACGCACGTACCGGGCGACGTGAAGGACGAAGAAGCCGCCGCCGAACAGCGCCAGTTCATCCTGACCTACGTGCAGCCCGGGCTGGCTGGTCTGATGGATGGATCGGTCTCGACACTCGCGCCGATCTTCGCCGCCGCCTTTGCTACCCATGATACCTGGCAGACCTTTCTGGTCGGGCTGGCCGCCTCGATCGGCGCCGGCATCTCGATGGGCTTCACCGAGGTGGCTTCCGACGACGGCAAGCTGTCGGGCAGGGGCTCGCCGGTAAAACGCGGCATCACCACCGGCGTCATGACGTCCGCGGGCGGCCTCGGCCACGCGCTGCCCTACCTCATCCCGCATTTCTGGACAGCCACCGCCGTTGCCGCCGTGGTGGTGTTCTTCGAATTGTGGGCCATTGCCTTCGTCCAGAACCGCTACATGCAGACACCGTTCCTGCGTGCCGCCTTCCAGGTGGTTCTAGGCGGCGCCCTGGTGTTCGCGGCCGGCGTGCTGATCGGCAATGCGTGAGGCGCGCTTCTTCCTTCCCCCTTGTGGGGGAAGGTGGCCTCGCGAAGCGAGGTCGGATGAGGGGTGTTCCAGGGAACACCAACGTCTCACTCCGCTGGAACACCCCTCATCCGTCTCGGCGCTGACGCGCCGATCCACCTTCTCCACAAGGGGAGAAGGGAAGGCGCTACCCATTCACCGCCGGCTGTCCGCCGGCGCCTCGTCCCTCTCGGCCAGCCCGTAGTCCCGCACCACATGGGCGATCCGCAATCTATAGCCGGCAAAAATACCGTCGCGCCCGGCCTGCTGTGCCTGCCGGTGTTCTTCCGTATTGCGCCAGGCCTTGACCGCCTCCTCGTCGCGCCAGAACGACAGCGACAGAACCCGGTTCGGGTCGGCCAGGCTCTGGAAGCGCTCGACGGAGATGAACCCATCGATGCCGTCGAGCAGCGGACGCAACTCGGCGGCGATGCCGAGATAAGCATCGCGCCGGCCTTCCGCGGGCTGCACCTCGAAGATGACGGCGATCATACCTTCACCAACGGCGCGTGGGGGCCGGACGCCAGTTTCAGGAACATGCGGTCCTCCTTGAGGATGAATCGTTCGCGGCGCGCGAACTCGTAGTTTGCCTTGCCGGCGGGGTCGGCGGCAAGCCGGGCGCGATAGGCTTCGTAGGCCGCCAGGCTTTCGATGTTGTAGGCGGCATAGGCCGTCGTGGCCGAGCCCTCATGCGGCGCGAAATAGCCGATCAGATCGGCGCCGCAGCGCGGAATGGCCTGGCCCCAGTTGCGGGCATATTCCTCGAAGGCCGCCTTGCCGAACGGGTCGATCTCATAGCGGATGAAGCAGGTGATGGTCATCTCGGTCTCCTCGGGGTTTTGCAACGACGGTTCGAGGGCGGTCGAAACGTCACGCGCATCTCTGTGCTAGTCAGCCTGGTGTCAGGAGCATCGTGCCAACTCCTTGAACTGGACCGAGAATACTGGTTATCTGACAAGAATGCTTCGATGAGGATCAAACCATGCGTGAAGGACCCGACATTGCCCGCATCGCCAGCCTGGTCGGCGATCCGGCTCGCGCCAACATGCTGAACGCCCTGATGGGCGGCACGGCATTGACCGCGAGCGAACTGGCGCTGGAGGCCGGCGTGTCGCTGCCGACCGCGTCCTCGCATCTGTCGAAGTTGATGGAGGGCGGCCTGCTGACCGTGGCCAGCCAGGGCCGGCATCGCTATTACGGGCTGGCCGGCCCGCAAGTGGCCGGCATGATCGAAGCCATCACCGGCGTGGCCGAAGCGGTAGGCCCCAAGCGCGTGCGGCCGGGCCCCCGCGACGGCGCGATGCGCGTCGCGCGCGTCTGCTACGATCACCTTGCCGGCGAGCAGGCGGTGGCGATGCTGGATCGTCTTGTCGACAAGAACATATTGGTCCGCGATGACCAGGAGATCAGGCTCGGCCCGTCGGCGGCCTCACACTTCGCGGCGATCGGCATCGATGTCTACACCAAGCCTAGGCGGCCGGTGTGCCGCGCCTGCCTCGACTGGAGCGTGCGGCGCTCGCACCTCGCCGGCACGCTGGGCGCCGCCATCCTCGACAAGATCCTTGCCGAGAAATGGGCACGCCGCGAGAAGGACAGCCGCGCGGTGGTATTTTCGCCGCCGGGCAAGCAGGCGTTCGAAAGGGTGTTTTTGGGGTGAACCTGCTTCGTCATCCACGGGCGAAGCAAGGAGCGCAGCGACGCGGCGCAGACCCGAGGATCCATGCCGGGAACTTCCCAACGATAATACGGTCCTGAAGTCCGCTCTGCCCCGATCTGCGGCCGAAGTCGCGGCATGGATCCTAGGGTTCTGCGCGACGCTTTGCGTCGCTCCGCCCTAGGATGACGAAATCATGGGGTCCGCTTCAAAGCCTTCCCCTGCCTGAAAAAGTCCTTCCATGGGTCGGCTTCCGCCAGCTTCGCCAGCGTCGTCTTGTCGCCGATCGGGAAGGCGTTCGGCGCCAGGCCGGCCTCGATCTCGGGCCAGGTCACCGGCATCGACACCGTCGCGCCCTTCTTGGCCCGTGAGGAGTAGGGTGCGACGGTGGTGGCGCCGCTGCCATTGCGCAGATAGTCGACGAAGATTTTTCCCGTACGCGCCTTCTTCGACAGCGTCGCCGTGTAGCGGTCGGGGGCACCCTGCTCCAGCGCCCTGGCGAAATCATGGGCGAAGTCTTTGACTTCGGCCCAATCCGCCGACGGTTTCAGCGGCACGACGACATGAAAGCCCTTGCCGCCCGATGTCTTGACGAAATTGGGCAGCGACAGCTCGTCGAGCTTACCCCTGATGTCGAGCGCCGCCTCGCGCACTGCCTTAACATCGACGCCCTCGTCGGGGTCGAGGTCGAAGACGATCTGGTCCGGCTGTTCGAGCTTGTCGATCGTGCAGCCCCAGATGTGGATCTCGACCACACCATACTGGACGAGCGCCGCGACCCCGTCAAAATCCCGGATGAACAGGATTTCCTCGCCGTCGGTTGGATCCTTCATCCGGGCGATCTTGTCGCTCATGCCAGCCGAGGCGTGTTTCTGGAAAAAACGCTGCCCGCCAACGCCGTCCGGCGCGCGCACCAGGCTGAGCGGCCGGTTGACGACGAACTGTTCCATGCGCGGCCAGACCAGCGCGTAATGATCGAGCAGGCCCTGCTTGGATATCTTCTCGTCGGGCCACAAAAGCTTGTCGGGATGGGAGAGCTTTACGGAAGTCGTCATCCCACCGGCAGGCCTACCGGCGCTGCTTGCCGCCGGCTTGGCCTTGGCCGGGCTCTTGCCCGTCGCTGGCTGGCCTGTCGCTGGCTTGCCTGTCGCCGCCTTTGGCTTTTCCTGCACGACTTCCTCCGCCGGCTTGTCCTCGCGCAGCCCCTGGAACGAAGCATGGCGTATTATACGGTCCGAGGTCCAGCTGCGAAACTCCACTTCGCCGACCAGTTCCGGCTTGACCCAGACAAGGCCCTTGCCCTTCGGCACCGCCGCATCGAAGGGCGAGGCGTCTGCCTTCAGCGCATCGAGCCTCTTCTTCAGGTCGTTGGCACCCTTGGTGGAGAAGCCGGTGCCGACCCGGCCGGCATAGTGCAGGCTGCCGTCTTCGAAATAGCCGACCAGCAGCGAACGCAGGCCGCGTCCGGTCTTGTCCGACGGCAGATAGCCGCCGATGACGAATTCCTGCCGTGCGGTGCATTTCGATTTGACCCATGTCGGACCGCGCCCGCTCCGGTAGGGCGCATCGGCGCGTTTTGAGACCACGCCTTCCAGCCCCATGCGGCAGGCATGTTCCAGCATGATCTTGCCCGGTTCGGCGAAATGGTCGGAGAAACGCACCGCCGCATTGTCGGCCTGCTCGCCGAGCAGGTCCTGCAAGGCCTGCTTGCGCTCGACCAGCGGTTTCCGGCGCAAATCCTTGCCGTCGAGCCGCATCAGGTCGAACACATAATAGAGGAATCGGTTCGTCCGCTTCGCCGACAGATCCTGCTGCAGCAGCGCGAAGGACGACACGCCGCTGTCGGCCAGCACGACGATCTCCCCGTCGATGATGGCATCGCTGCATTTCAGCCCGGCGAGTTCGGCCGCGATTTCGCCGCCGAATTTTTCCGTCCAGTCGAGCCCGGTGCGGGTCAAGAGCCGCACGTCGGTGCCGGCGATCTGCGCCTGCATGCGATAGCCGTCGAACTTCACCTCATGCAGCCAGTCCTGGCCCGACGGTGCGTCCCGCTCAAGCGTCGCGAGCTGCGGCTCGATGAAGTCGAGTTTCCTGGCCCCGGCCTTGGCCTTGCCGGTGGCCGGCTTGTTCGAGTGCCAGACCTTGGGTTTCTCGCCCTTGGCCGCCTTGCCTTCGCCGACCTCCTCGATCGTCAGGCCCGATTTCACCGACTTCGGCTCGTCCGCCAGAATATCCTCGCCGGGGCGTGCGGCGGCATCGTCGGACTTGATCAGCAGCCAGTTGTCTCGTTTTTCGCCCGGGCGCGGCCGCAGCCGCACCAGATGCCATTTGCCACGCAGCTTGTGGCCTTCGAGTTCGAAGTTGATGTGGCCCTTTTTCATCATCTTCGCGGGATCGTCCTCGGGCGTCCAGGTTCCTTCGTCCCAGACGAGCACCGAGCCGCCGCCATATTCGCCCTTGGGGATGGTGCCTTCGAAGCCGGCATAGTCGATGGGATGATCCTCGACATGCACGGCCAGCCGCTTTTCGTGCGGGTCGAGGCTAGGACCGCGCGTCACCGCCCAGCTCCACAGCACGCCGTCATGCTCAAGGCGAAAATCGTAGTGCAGCCTTGTGGCGGCATGCTTCTGGATGACGAAGATGCCGCCGTCTTTCTGTCCGCGCGTAACCTTGCCGGCCGGCTCCGCGGTCTTCTTGAAGTCGCGCTTCGAATGATACTGTTCGAGGCTTGCCATCTCGTATCCTCAGGCCGATTTGCGCTTCGGCGCAACGCTTTTCGCCTTGGCCCCTTTGGCCGCCGGCTTGGCTTTCGCCGAGGATGATGGTTTCGACAGGCCGGAGTCCGACGAGAGGCTCTTCTTCAGCGCATCGAACAGGTTGACGACATTGGAGGGTTTGGGCGCGGCCTTGGCCTTCGGCGCCTTGTGCCCCGCCTTCTTGGCCCGGATAAGCTCAAGCAGGGCATCTTCATATTTGTCCTCGAATTTCGAGGGATCGAATTTCGCCTTCTTCTTGTCGATGATGAGTTCGGCGAGATCGGTCATCTCCTGGTCGGTCTTCACCGCCTTGATGTCGCCGAAGACGCTCTCCGGCTGGCGCACCGTGTTGTCGTAGCGCAGCGTCGTCAGCACCATGCCCTTGCCGAGCGGCTCGATGACCACGGGACGCTCGCGGCTGTACAGAACGATGCGGGCAAGCCCCGCCATCTTCTTGCCCGCCATGGCGTCGCGGATGACGGCGAAGGCCTCTTCCGAAACCTTGTCGGCCGGCACGACATAGTAGGGCGTGTCGAGATAGATCTGCTCGATCGAGGCCTTGTCGACGAAGCCGTCGAGGCTCATCGTGTGCGAGGATTCGATCTGCACCGCCTCGATCTCATCCTCCTCTATACGGACGAAATCGCCCTTGTCGATCTCGTAGCCCTTGATCTCGTCGCCATCCTCGATCGGTTTGCCGGTCTCGGCATCGACGTAGATCCGCTTCACCGTATTGCCGGTCTTGCGGTTGAGGATGCGGAACGAGACCTTCTCGGCATGGGTGACGACATTGGTCAGTTCGATGGCACACGTGACCAGCGAGAGCTTCAGATAGCCTTTCCAGGCCGGGCGCGGCGCCATGATGATTTCCCCTTGAGAAAGATCAGCTGGAACGGACGACCACCCCGCTCGGTTCCAACGCGATCCGGCCGGGGCCGGCGCGGTTGCCGCCGGCCCTGGCTGTCAGCCCCTATTCGGCGGCTTGCAGGTTGATCTTGCTTTCCGCCATTTCGGTCAGCTTGCGATCCGTCGCCTGCTCTTCCCTGAGGTTCTTGGCCAGCACATTGGCGCAGTCGCTGCGGCCGAGCTGTTTGGCCCAGGCGATCAATGTGCCGTAGCGAGTCATCTCATAGTGCTCGACGGCCTGGGCGGAGGCGATCAGCGCGGCGTCGAGTACATCCTTGTCGTCGACGTCGCTGCTGACGTCGTCGGCCTCCTCGAGAATGCCGTCGATGGCCGGACAGCTCACCGGCTTGGCCTTCACGCCGTGCAACTCGAACACCTCCTCGACGCGTTCGATATGGCCCTTGGTCTGTTCGAGATGTTTTTCGAAGCCGGCCTTCAATTGCGGATCGGTTGCCTTGTCGATCATCTTCGGCAACGCCTTCTCGATCTGCTTCTCGGCATAATAGATGTCGCGCAGCGTGTGCACGAAGAGATCGTCCAGTGTTTTGATGTCCTTCGAAAAGAAACCCATGATCTCAGCCTTTCCATTGCTCTTGCTTGTGTCGGGATTCCGGCCTGCCGGCAGGCGGCAGCTGTGAGCCGGCAATGCCGGTCCTATGATCCCAAACGTCCGTTGCCCGGGCCGGTTCCGGGCCTACCAGCCATCCGGCAAGGAAATTCCAGGGACGGTTCGAAAGTTGAAACAAAAGCGCGCCAAGGCGACATTCAAACGAAACATATGTGATGCAAAAGTCACACCAGCCGAAATGACGACAAAGAGCACCGAAACACCCCGAATCAGCCGCATTCCGGCCACGAAGCGACGGGTTTTCGACCAAAAATTAACATCGCGTTCACTGAGTATTCACGCCTCGATGCTATCGTTCTCGCACTTCGGAAGGGACATCCGAAAATCGGGACAGGGACCAGGTAAAATGAACTTCCTCACGCACCTCATCGGCTATGCCGCCGCCATCCGCGAATTCGTCGCGCCGACCTATCGGCCCGAGCGCTATTACATGCGCGGCCCCGGTCCGGCCTGCGCCCGTCGCGGCACCTCGCTGGGCGCGCACTGACCATGACTTTCGAGAGCCGCCACAACAGCCGCATCTGCAGGCCGGGTGCATCGTCGCGCGCCACGACCTATCGCGCCGAACGTCCGGCTTTCGCCGGCAGACAGCGTGCGACATCGCCGCGTCTTTGAGACCGCCATCGGCTGACTTAGTGTCACAGGACATAAGCAGCCGAGGCCAGCGTGACCGACCGTCCCAAGCCGCCTTTCCCATCCTTTGATGCAAAGCCATCCGTGCACAGCGTCCAGCCATCGCCGGTGGCGCCGGAGGCGGCGAGCATGACGCGACGCTGCGCGCCCACTTTGGGCGCATAAATCCACCAGCCATCTCTCAGCCCGGCACCTTCCGGCGGCTCCATGCCGGCCCCCGAGCCCTTGAAACGCATGCCCGCTTGCGCAAGGCGCGGCCGGAGACGAAAGTTTTTTCCGCAACCTGTCGAAATCGGCCACCGCCGCGCGACATACGTCTGGCCCCGCAAGGACGCGGCCTTCGAAACCACGGGAGAAGACCCATGCGATACATGATTTTGATCTACGCCAACGAAGCCGCGCTGGCGAACGTGCCGGTCGAGGCGGCCCGTCAGATGAGCGCCGCCTATGGCGCTTATACCGAAGCGTTGAAGAAATCCGGCACGTGGCTGGCCGGCGAGAGGCTGCGTCCCTCCCAGGCGACGACCTCGGTGCGCATGGCTGGCGGCAAGACCAACGTGATCGACGGCCCCTATGCCGACACCAAGGAGCAGCTCGCCGGCTTCTACATGATCGAGGCGGCCGACATCGACACCGCCATCGAATGGGCGGCGCGCTGTCCTGCCGCCAGCACCGGCACGGTCGAGTTGCGGCCGATCTGGGAGATGGATGAATACATGCCCAAGGCGTGACGGCGTGATGGACAGTCGCCCGGAGATCGCCCGGGCGGCCGCCGAGGCCGCCGCCCGGCAGAGCTATGGCAAGCTGGTCGCCTGGCTCGCCGCGCGCACGCGCGACGTGGCCGCCGCCGAGGATGCGCTGGCCGACGCCTTTGCCGCGGCGCTCGAACGCTGGCCGCGCTCCGGCGTGCCGGAAAAGCCGGAAGCCTGGTTGCTCGCCGTGGCCAGGAGGCGGCGTGTCGATGCGGTGCGGCGGCGGCTGACCAGCGAAGCCGGTCGTGACCATCTCAAGCTGATTGCCGAGGAGGCGGAGGCGCGCATGACCGAAGAGGACCTGCCTGACGAACGATTGCGTCTGATGTTCGCCTGCGCCCATCCGGCGATCGAACCCGGCGTGCGGGCGCCGCTGATCCTGCAGACCATCCTCGGCTTCGATGCCGCGACGATCGCTTCCGCCTTCCTGCTCTCGCCGGCCACGATGGGCCAGCGCCTGGTGCGCGCCAAGAGCCGCATCCGCGAGACCGGCATTCCGTTCCGCGTGCCGGAGCGGGCCGAGCTCGGTGAAAGGCTGGATGCGGTGCTGGAGGCGATCTACGCCGCTTTCGCGGAGGGTTGGTCCGATCCGGCTGGTACCGAGACTCGGCGCCGCAACCTCGCCACCGAAGGCATCTGGCTCGGCCGGCTGGTGGCTTCGCTGCTGCCGGACGAGCCGGAGGCGCTGGGCCTGCTGTCGCTGATGCTGTTCGCCGAGGCGCGCCGCGCGGCGCGGCGCGACCCGGCCGGCGATTATGTGCCGCTCGCCGATCAGGACCATGCATTGTGGGATCATGTCCTGGTCGACGAGGCCGAAGCATGTCTTCGCGGCGCCGCCACCAAGGGTGTCATCGGCCGCTACCAGCTGGAGGCGGCCGTGCAGTCCGTGCATGCGGCGCGGCGGCTCACCGGCCGCACCGACTGGATCGCGATTCGCGAACTCTACGACGCGCTGTTGTCGATCGCGGGATCGCCGGTCGTGGCGATCAACCGCGCGGTGGCGATCGCCGAGACCGAGGGCGCGGTGGCGGGGTTGGCGGCCCTTTACGTGCTGGGCGACGACAAGCGGCTCAATGACTATCAGCCCTACTGGGCCGCGCGTGCCGGTCTCCTGGCCAGGCTCGGCCAGGGACCGCAGGCGGTCGAGGCCTTTGATCGCGCGATCGGCCTTGAGCGCGATCCGGCGGTGCGCCGTTTCCTGCAGGCAAAACGCACCGCGCTCATACAGTGAGGTCCAGGAGCGCGGGCGGCTTTCGGCCGATCAGGCCGGCCACATCTCGTGTGACGTGTTGAGCGTCTTCATAAGCGGGTGCTGGCGCAACCGCGCCCACAGGCGTTCGATATCAGGCCAGGCCGCCCGCGCTCTGTCGATGTCGGGATGCCAGGCCACAAGCATGACGAGATAGATGTCGGCCAGCGACATCTTATCGCCGACGAGCCAGTCGCGGCCGCGCAAGGCCGCATCGACAACGGCAAAACCACGGTCCATCTCGGCGACCGCCGCCTGTTTCACCGCCTTCGTACCCTCGGCATCCGTCGTGTAGCGATGGGCATAGTAAAGCCGCAGCACCGCCGGGTAGAGCACTGAGGACATGAACGCCATCCAGCGCAGGAACTCCGCGCGCGCCGGCTCATCGGCCGCCGGCGCCAGGCCGGCGCGCGGCGAGAAGGATGCAGATCGCCGCCGATTCGGTGATCGAAAGTCCGTCCGGCAAGGTCAGCACCGGTACCTGGTTCAACGGGCTGATGGCGAGAAAGGCCGGATCGGGCGCCTCGCTCTTCGGCACGTCGATCTGTTCGAATGGCGCATCGATCAGCGCCAGTGCAGCCTCGACGACAAAGCCGCCGCTGCCGGGACGCGTGTAGAGCTTGTACATGAAATCCTCCCCCGGCCCGAACCAGGGCCGCTGGAGATTTGCACTGGAAGCAGGGGTCTGCTCAAGTCGGGTACGGCGCGCCACGGCAGGTTTTTCTGCGGGCCAGGCACGCGGGGCCTTCCCTGCCCCTTGTGGGAGAAGGTGGCCTCGCGAAGCGAGGTCGGATGACGGGTGCTCCAGGGAATACCAACGTCTCACTCCGCTGGAACACCCCTCATCCGTCTCGGCGCTAACTCGCCGATCCACCTTCTCCCACAAGGGGAGAAGGAAAGACGGGAGTTCGAAACCCTAGGCCCCAAGTCCCTCGAACAGGATCGTCGACAGATAGCGCTCGGCGAAGTCGGGGATGACCACGACCAGGGTCTTGCCCTTGTTCTCGGGCCGCGAACCGACGACGATCGCCGCCTGCAGCGCCGCGCCCGACGAGATGCCGACCGGCACGCCCTCGAGGCGGGCGATGAGCCGCGCATTGGCGACGGAGTCCTCGTTCGAGACCTTGACGATCTCGTCATAGACCGTGGTGTCGAGGATTTTTGGCGCGAAGCCGGCGCCGATGCCCTGGATCTTGTGCGGGCCGGGTTGGCCGCCCGACAGCACCGGCGAGGCATCCGGCTCGACGGCGACGACATGCAGCGCGGGCTTGCGCTTTTTCAACACCTGGCCGACGCCGGTGATGGTGCCGCCGGTGCCGATGCCGGCGACGAAGATGTCGATCTCGCCCTGGGTGTCGTTCCAGATTTCCTCCGCCGTCGTCTTGCGGTGGATTTCCGGATTGGCGGGGTTTTCGAATTGCTGCGGAATGATGGCGTTGGGGATCGTCGCGGCCAGTTCGTCGGCCTTGGCGATGGCGCCCTTCATGCCTTTCGGGCCTTCGGTCAGCACCAGCTCTGCGCCGAGCAGCGCCAGCATCTTGCGGCGCTCTACCGACATCGTCTCCGGCATGGTCAGGATCAGCTTGTAGCCCTTGGCGGCGGCGGCGAAGGCAAGCGCGATGCCGGTGTTGCCGGATGTCGGTTCGATCAGCGTGGTCTTGCCGGGCGCAATCTTGCCCGCTGCCTCCAGCGCTTCAATCATCGCCACGCCGATACGGTCCTTGACCGAGGCGATCGGATTGAAGAATTCGAGCTTGGCGACCAGATTGGCGACGATGCCCTTCTCCTTGGCGAACTTGTCGAGCCGTACCAGGGGCGTATCGCCGATCGTGTCGGTGATGGAATTGTAGATGCGGCCGCGGCCGGGCACGCGGGCGGAAGTGACGGGCTTGTTCATTGGTTTCGCTCCCTGGATTTCAGGCAATTGGCAGTAGCCGACAGAATAGGGCTTTCAGCCGCGCAAGATAGGCTGCGGCTCGAAAATATCCGAGTGGGGCGTGTGCCTGAAAACGCCTGGCCCTCGGAAAAGCATTTCTCGAAACAGCCGGGCCACGGAATGGTTTGGCCGAAACGACCTACTGACGAGCAGCGATCGCCGCCGCCGCGCCAACCATGAACGCGCCGGCGGTGCGGTTCAGCACCTTGAGCGCGCGCGGCGACTTCAGGAACCAGCGTGCCTTGGCGGCGAGCGCCAGGTAAGGCACCAGCACGACGAACAGGACGACGACCGTCAGTGCGACGAGAATGCCGTAATCGGCAAGCGTGATCGTCTTCAGGTCGACGATGGTCGGCGTGATGGCGAGGTAGAAGATCATCGTCTTAGGATTGCCGAGCGTCACGGTGACGCCGGAGGCGAAGCTCGACAGCAATCCGCCCTTGCCCTTCCTGGCTTCGATGGTTTCGGGCGTGATACCGGCGGTCCAGAAGCGCCAGCCGAGGAAAGCGAGATACGCGACGCCGGCCCATTTGATCGCCAGGAAAACCATGCCGAACTCCTGTGCGACGAAGGCGAGGCCCAGCACCACGGCGGTCAGATAAGTGAGGTCGCCGAGCATCAGGCCGAAGGACATGGCCAGCGAAGAGCGAAAGCCCGAGCCCAGCGCACGCGCGACCAGCGCGGTGATGCCGGGGCCGGGAATGGCGGCGGCGATGCCGAGAGCGGCGCTGTAGGCAAGGAATCCGGTGAGGGTCATGGTGTCGGCGTCCACGGGCGATTACGCCCTTGTCGCACGAGGCCGGCTCCGGAAGAACGCCCTGCGCGCGGGATTCGCTTGCACCAGACAGCAATGGTCCGGCCGCAAGGATGGGTCAGGATCGGCCGCCATCATAAGTCACGCGCCAGATCGTGCCGTTGCCGTCTTCGCTCACGATCAACGATCCGTCGCCGGCCACCGCCACGCCCACAGGCCGGCCCCAGACCTCGCCATTGGAGGTGACGAAGCCGGTCATGAAATCCTCATATTCGCCGGTCGGCTTGCCGTCCTTGAACAGGAGGCGGACGATCTTGTAGCCGGTTCTGTTGCCGCGATTCCACGAGCCGTGCAGGGCCACGAAGGCATCGCCTCGATACTCCGGCGGAAAGCTTTTGCCATCATAGAAGGCGATGTTGAGCGGCGCCGAATGCGCCTGCATCAGCACGTCGGGAATATCGGCCTTGCCGGCGAGGTCGGGACGCTCGCCCTTATGGCGCGGGTCCTCATTGTTGCCGATGTAATACCAGGGCCAGCCATAGAAGGCGCCTTCCCTGACCGATGTCGCGTATTCGGCCGGCACATTGTCGCCGAGTGCGTCACGTTCGTTGACGACGCACCACGGCGCGCCGGTTGCCGGCTGCACGGTCATGCCCGAACAGTTGCGTAGCCCGGTGGCGACGACGCGGCCGTTCTTGCCGTCGGGGTCGAAGGCCAGCACCTCTGCCCGGCCCGCCTCGGAACCCCAGCTGGCGCCGAGCGGCTTGGATTTGACCCAGGCATCGAGCCCGCCTTTGGGTCTTTTGCCCATATCCTCGGCGACATTCGAGCCGGAGCCGACGGAGAGGTAAAGTGTCTTGCCGTCGGGCGAAAAGGCGATGTCGCGCGTCCAGTGGTGGTTCGCTGGAATGTTGTCGACGATGGTTTGCGGGCCACCCGAGGCCTTCAGGTCGCCATTGCGATAGGCAAAGCGCACGATGCTGTCGCTGTTGGCGACATAGACCCATTGCGGATCGTTGCCCAAGGGATAGAAGGCAATGCCATAGGGCTGGTTGAGGCCGCCTGCGAAGATGCCGTTTTCGGCGGGTTTCGCGCTGTCCTTCGTCAGGCGATAGACGCGGACCTGGTTGGCTTCGCTGTCGGCAACGAACAGGTCGCCGTTTGGGGCGACGCGCACGACGCGCGGATTGTCGATCCCCGAGGCGATCAGCTTGGCCGAGAACCCGGACGGCAGGTGCGGCTTTGCATCCGCCGGCATATCGACAATGCCGGCGCCGTTCGAGGCGGATTTGGTGGCATAGGGCCTTGGCAGGTCTTCCGGCTTGATCAGCCGGCGCACACCGGGCCTGTCCGCCCGCCAGTCGCCGAAGGCCGCCGCGCCTTTGAGCACAGGCTGATCGGCCTGCTGGGCGAGAGCCGCGGTCGTGAGAAACAGTGCGGACATCGCCAGTCCGGCCAATCGCATCATTTCCTCCACTCGATCGTGAAGGAAACCAACGATCGGTCTGTCCGTGGGTTCCGTCACGCACGGTGGTTCGAAGCAAACTTCCGGAATCAGGTTCCGGCAGCGTAAAAATCGTCATCCAAGCGTTTTTCCAGGGCAACGAGATCTGCGGGCAACGGCAGGCCCATGGCGCGCATTTCGCGCAGTTTTTCGCGCAGCTGTTCCTGAATTTCGTGCTGGTCCTCCGGCTGGTTGACCATCTCCTCGAGCAGCAGACTGATCTGGGCCTTGAATGATTCCAGCGCCATTCTTTTTCTCCTTTGCGGCCTGTTTCGACTTGGGCTCCAGGTGTCGAGATTCTGGTCAGGCCGAGTCGAAAACGGTTGATGCCGAGAACCGGAGCGGAGCGTACTTTTGTACGTGAGCACCGGAAGCGCAGGTAGCAGCCGTTTGCAGACCGGCCTCACCTGAATCTCGATACACCTAGCGCAGCATGCGCGATATCAGCTGCGCCGTGTAATCCACCATCGGCACGATGCGGGCATAGTTGAGCCGGGTCGGACCGATGACGCCGAGGGCGCCGACGACGCGCGCGTCCTTGTCGCGATAGGGCGCCACCACCAGCGATGAGCCCGACAGCGAGAACAGCTTGTTTTCAGAACCGATGAAGATGCGCACGCCCGATCCCTCCTCGGCGAGGTCGAGCAACTGGATCAGCCCGTCCTGCGTCTCCATGTCCTCGAACAGGTGGCGCAGCAATTCGATGTCGGCCTGGGCGGTTACGTTTTCGAGCAGATTGGCGCGGCCGCGCACGATGAGCCGCGCCGGCAGGCCGCTTTCGGCGCCCGCCCACACCGCCAGTCCCTTCTCGACGAGGTCCTGCGACAGCGTGTCGAGCGCCGCTCTTGTCTCTTCCTTGATGCGGGCGATCTCGGTGCGCGCCTCGGCCAAAGTGCGGCCGCGAATATGGGCGTTGAGGAAATTCGAGGCCTCGTGCAATTGCGAGACTGTGATGCCGGCCGGCAGGTCGACGACGCGGTTCTCGACATCGCCATTCTGGGACACCAGCACGGCCAGCGCCTTGGTTGGCTCCAACTGGATGAATTCGATGTGCTTCAGCGCCACCTCGTTCTTGGCGGCCAGCACCAGGCCGGCGCCGCGCGACATGCCCGACAGCATCTGGCTGGCCTCTGTCAGCATGTGCTCCAGCGTCGCGCCCGAGCCGGAGGCCCGCACCTGCGCCTCGATGGTGCGGCGCTCCTCGTCGGAAAGGTCGCCGAGTTCCATGAAGGCGTCGACGAAGAAACGCAGGCCGGCCTGCGTCGGCAGACGCCCGGCCGAAATGTGCGGCGCGTAGATCAGCCCGAGATGCTCGAGGTCGCTCATCACATTGCGGATGGTAGCGGGCGACAGCGAGGACGGCAGGATGCGCGACAGGCTGCGCGAGCCCACGGGTTCGCCGTCCTTCAGGTAGGAATCGACGATGCGCCGGAAGATGTCGCGCGAGCGCATGTCGAGCGATTGAAGCGCGGGCGACCGCGACGCGGGATCGACTGCCTTGGTCATTGCGGCCAAAAACCTCCGGCTCAAGGATATAGACTTCCGTTACCCGCGCGCAACCCGGTGTCTGTGTCAGATCACCCGGTGTCTGTGCCAGATCACCCGGTGTCTGTGCCAGATCACCCGGTGCCTGCGTCAGATCACCGGTGCCGGATCGCTCGGCCATTTTCCTTTGCGCCATGGGCTTGGTGGGGCTACAAGCCGGCCACGATTCCGAAAAATGACTGGAAAGAAGCCTGAATGCGCCCCTCAAAACGCCAATTCGACGAAATGCGCGCCATCTCCTTCGAGCGCGGCGTCTCCAAGCATGCCGAAGGCTCGTGCCTGGTGAAATTCGGCGACACGCATGTCCTGTGCACCGCGAGCCTTGAGGAAAAGGTGCCGGGCTGGATGCGCAATTCCGGCAAGGGCTGGGTCACGGCCGAATACGGCATGCTGCCGCGCTCGACCGGCGAGCGCATGCGCCGCGAGGCTTCCGCCGGCAAGCAGGGCGGCCGCACGCTGGAAATTCAGCGCCTGATCGGCCGTTCACTGCGCGCCGTGGTTGACCTGCAGGCGCTGGGCGAACAGCAAATCACCGTCGACTGCGATGTCATCCAGGCCGATGGCGGCACCCGCACCGCTTCGATCACCGGCGGCTGGGTGGCGCTCTATGACTGCCTGCGCTGGATGGAAGCGCGGCAGATGGCCAGCGTTTCGAAAGTGCTGAAGGATCATGTCGCGGCGATTTCCTGCGGCATCCATGACGGCCAGCCGGTCATCGATCTCGACTATATCGAGGATTCCTCGGCAGGCACCGACGCCAATTTCGTCATGACCGGCAAGGGCGGCATCGTCGAGATCCAGGGCACCGCCGAGGGCGAGCCCTTCTCCGAGGACCAGTTCGCGGCGCTTATGGGCCTGGCCAAGAAGGGCATCCAGCGGTTGGTGAGTTTGCAGCAGATGGCGGTGGCTTGATTTTATATGCCGAGCTTGAGACCCCCTCTCTGGCCTGCCGGCCATCTCCCCTCAAGGGGGAGATCGATTGTCGCCTGGGCTTTCGCCAATCTCGAACGCCGCAAAAAGGACAGCGGCCTCGAAGCTGCTGATCTCCCCCCTTGGGGGGAGATGCCCGGCAGGGCAGAGAAGAGGGGGGCCTCGTGACACCCTCCGCAATCCTGGAATCCGCGCTCTACGTCACCGACCTCACCGCCGCAGAATCCTTCTACACCGACATCCTCAATCTCACCCTCCTCGGCAAGGTCGAAGGCCGCCACCTCTTCTTCCGCTGCGGCCAGGGCGTTCTGCTCATCTTCAACGCCGAGGCGACCAGAATTCCGCCCGCTCCCGACGCGAAGCTGAAAGTACCGCCGCACGGCGCTGTTGGCGAAGGTCATCTGTGCTTTGCCGCAACCGCCGCTGAAATCGACGGCTGGAAAGCCCATCTTCAAGCGAAGAAAATCGCCATCGAAAGTGAATTCGAATGGCTGCAAGGTGGGCGTTCGATCTATATACGCGACCCCTCGGGCAATTCGATCGAATTCGCCGAGCCGAGAATCTGGGGCCTTTGATGCATTCACTCCATGGCAAGAAGATCGTCGTCGCCAGCCACAATGATGGCAAGCTGCGCGAATTCGCCGACCTGATGGGTCCGTTCGGCTTCGAGGCGAAATCGGCCAAGGAGTATGGCCTGCCCGAACCGGACGAGACCGGCACCACCTTCGAGGAAAACGCCTACATCAAGGCCTTCGCCGCCGCGAAGGCGACCGGCCTGCCGGCGCTGTCGGACGATTCCGGCCTCTGCGTCGACGCGCTCGATGGCGCGCCCGGCGTCTATACCGCCAACTGGGCCGAGACGCCGGAAGGATCGCGCGATTTCGCCATGGCCATGCAGCGCACCGAAGTGGCGCTGCAGGAAGTCGGCGCGGCCACGCCCGAACGGCGCACGGGCCGCTTCGTCGCCGTCATCTGCCTCGCTTTTCCCGACGGCGAGGCCGAATATTATCGCGGCGAGGCCGAGGGCACTCTGGTCTGGCCTCCGCGCGGCGAACTCGGCTTCGGCTACGATCCGGTGTTCCTGCCCAATGGCTTCGACAAAACCTTCGGCGAGATGAATGCGGAGGAAAAGCACGGCTGGAAGCCAGGCCAGGCGACGGCGCTCTCGCACCGCGCCCGCGCCTTCCAGAAATTCGCGCGCGCTCGGCTCGGTTCGGAATGATCGGGTCCAACACCACCATGGCGCTCGACCGTAGTCCCGGCTTCGGCGTCTACGTGCATTGGCCGTTCTGCGCCGCCAAGTGCCCCTATTGCGACTTCAACAGCCATGTCCGCCACCAGCCAGTCGACCAGGAGCGCTTTGCCGCCGCCTTCGAGGCCGAGCTTGCGACGATGCGCCAGCGCACCGGGCCGCGCGACGTGACCAGCATCTTCCTCGGCGGCGGCACGCCGTCGCTGATGAAGCCGGAAACGGTGGCCAGGGTTCTGGACGCGGTGGCCAAGAACTGGACGGTGCCTGACGGTATCGAGGTGACGCTCGAGGCCAACCCGTCCTCGGTCGAGGCGGAGCGGTTTCGTGGTTACCGGATCGCGGGGGTCAACCGCGTCTCGCTCGGCGTACAGGCCCTGAACGACAAGGATCTGCGCTTCCTCGGCCGGCTGCACAATGTCGAGGAAGCCTTGCATGCCATCGGGCTCGCGCGCGAAATCTTTCCGCGCCTCTCCTTCGACCTGATCTATGCCCGCCCCGGACAGACGCCCGAGGATTGGCAGGCGGAACTCGAACAGGCGATCGGCCATGCCGCCGACCATCTGTCGCTCTACCAGCTGACCATCGAGGAAGGCACGCCCTTCCATGCGCTGCACGCGGCGAAGAAATTCGCCATTCCCGACAACGACCACGCCGCCGACCTCTATGCGCTGACGCAGGAGATCACGTCGGCGCATGGTTTGCCGGCTTATGAGATTTCCAACCACGCGCGGCCAGGCGCCGAGAGCCGGCACAATCTGACCTACTGGCGCTACGGCGAATATGTCGGCGTCGGCCCCGGCGCGCATGGCCGCTTCGTCGAGAACGGCCATCGGGTGGTGACGATTGCTGAGAAAATGCCGGAAACCTGGGCCAATCTGGTCGAGGCCAAGGGCCATGGCATAACCGGCGGCGAGCTCTTGACGCGTTCCGAAGAGGCCGACGAATTCCTGCTGATGGGGCTGCGGCTCGCCGAAGGCATCGACCTCACCCGCTACGAAGCGTTTTCCGGGCGCGGCCTGTCGAGCGCACGGCTGTCGGTGCTGCAGGGCGAGGGGCTGGTGGCGCCGATCGGCAATGCCCGCCTGCGCGCCACGCCGGCCGGCATGATCGTGCTCGACGCCGTGGTGGCGGACCTGGCGCGCTAATCCTTTGAAAAAATCCTCTTTGTCTGCAGTCAGAACCGCTTGCGCAGCCCGACCGCCGAGCAGGTGTATTCCACGCGGCGCGACATCGAAGTCGCCTCGGCCGGCACCAATTATGATGCCGATACGCCGCTGACGTACGAACTGGTCGCCTGGGCCGACGTCATTTTTGTCATGGAGAAAACCCACCGCACCAAGCTGCAGAAGAAATTCAAGGACAGTCTGAAGGCAGCCAAGGTGATCTGCCTCGACATCCCGGACGACTACGAATTCATGGACCCGGAGCTGATAGCGCTTCTGAAGGGACGCGTTTCACGATATCTGGATTGAGCGCCTGGCCCAAGTTCGCCACCTTTGGGCGGCCGCCTTGCCGATCTCGGTTAGATCAGGCGTCGTGCTTGTGGCGGTGCTTTCCGCGCTCTTTGTCGGCGTGCGCCTCGCCGTTCCGGACTGGCTTTGCATTGTCCTTGTCGCGGCGGCCACGGTGCTGGTCTCCCAAAGAGGGCATGGGTGCGCCGTTGCGGGCATTTTTCGTTTCAAGACGGGTGATGAAGATATCAAAGCGATTGGGCATCGTCCGGTCAGTGCTCCGTCGTGCTGTCGGGTTTGTTGTCTGAAAGTCTGACATTGGTCGGCAAGGCACTCGCGGCCTGCTTGGTCAGGCTGGTGTCGTTCCGGGCTGGCAGCCGCTTGTCGTGGCGTGCGGCAATCGGGCTGCGACCGGCATAGTAGGGCGCGAAAGCGTCTTGAATCGTCAGGCTGTCCATCCTGTCCTCCCAAGGGAATCAGGGGCTAAATCTGCCAAAACCGGTTTCGTTCCCTACTGTGGCGAAGGAATGGCGGCCACCTTACATCGGCGTGAGTTTTGCAAGCCGGCGCCAGCCATGCCAAACAGGATTTGGCAGGCCAAACAGGATTTGGCAGGCCAAACGGGCCTGAACGGAGACGGCATTGGTGACTGGCGAGACGGGCAAGCGCAGCTATGTGGTCGGGCAGACCGAGATCGCGGCCCGTCCGCTCGATCCGGCGCTCTATCTGGTGGCGACGCCCATCGGCAATCTGGCCGACATCACGCTGCGCGCGCTGGAGACGCTGGCCGCCGCCGACATCGTCGCCTGCGAGGACACGCGCGTGTCGCGCGTGCTGCTCGACCGCTACGGCATCCGCCGACGCACCACGGCCTATCACGAGCACAATGCCGGCGAGGCCGGGCCGAAGTTGATCGCGGCACTTGCGGCAGGCCAGAGCGTGGCGCTGATTTCCGATGCCGGCACGCCGCTGGTTTCCGATCCTGGCTACCGGCTGGTCGGCGAGGCGCTCGACCAGGGCATTCGCGTCGTGCCGATTCCGGGCCCGTCGGCGCCGCTTGCCGCGCTGACGGCGTCGGGCCTGCCGTCCGACGCCTTCCTGTTCGCCGGCTTTTTGCCGGTCAAGGTTGGTCAGAGGCTGTCGCGGCTGGAGGCGCTGAGGGCGGTACCGGCGACGCTGATCTTCTTCGAATCGCCGCGCCGGCTGGCCGAATCGCTCGGCGCCATGGTCGAGGCGCTGGGCGGCGACCGCAAGGCCGCCATCGGCCGGGAATTGACCAAGACTTTCGAGGAAATCCGCACCGGCACGCTGCAGGAGCTTGCCGATCATTACGCGACGGCGGACACGCCGAAGGGCGAGATCGTCGTGTGCATCGGTCCCGCCGAGGCCAAGGCCGACGAACCGGAAGACATCGACCGCCTGCTTTTGTCGCTGGCGGCGGAGATGCCGGCCTCCAAGGCGGCGGCGGAAGCCGCGAAAATGACCGGCGGCCAGAAGCAGGCGCTCTACCGGCGGCTGCTCGAACTTAGAGAAGGCCGCGATGGTTGAGCGCCCGAGCGCCAGCCGTCAAAAGGCCTACCGGCGCGGCCATCGCGGCGAATGGCTGGCGGCTGCCGCGCTGATGCTGAAAGGCTACCGGATCCTGGCGCGCCGCCATCGCACCCGCTTCGGCGAGATCGACCTGATCGCCCGGCGCGGCGATCTGGTGCTGTTCGTCGAGGTCAAGGCGCGCCGCACGCTGATCGAGGCCATGGAGGCGATCGGCCACGAATCGGAGCGCCGCATCGAGGGCGCGGCCGACATCTGGCTGTCGCGCCAGCCGGACTATGGCAGGCTGTCGATGCGCTTCGACATGGTCGCCGTGCTGCCCTGGCGCTGGCCCGTGCATGTCCCGAACGCGTTTTATGGACGGAATTGAAGGAGAGCCACTCCTGGTTTCGTCATCCTCGGGTCTGCGCTGCGTCGCTTCGCTCCTTGCTCCGCCCGTGGATGACGAAGTGAGTAGGTCGCGGACCGCTCCTCACCCCCAGATCAGCAGGGCGACCAACCCGACGACACCCACCACCAGCCGCCACCAGCCGAACAGCGAGTAGCCGTTGCGCGAGACGTAGTCGAGCAGGAAGCGCACAACGAACAGCGCCGTGACGAAGGCGGCGACGAAGCCGATGGCGATGATCGGCAGGTCGGCCGAGGTCAGCACGTTGCGGTTCTTGAACAGGTCGAAGGCGAAGGCGCCGACCATGGTCGGGATGGCAAGGAAGAAGGAAAATTCCGCCGCCGCCCGCTTGTCGACGCCCAGCAGCAGCGCGCCGACGATGGTCGAGCCCGAGCGCGACGTGCCGGGGATCAGCGACAGGCACTGGAACAGGCCGATCTGCAGGTAAAGCCGGGTCGGGAAGCGCTCGACGTCGCGATAGACGGGCTTGAGGTTCATGCGGTCGACCACCAGCAGCACCACGCCGCCGATGATCAGCATGATGCAGATCAGTCGTGGCGATTCGAACAGCACCGTCTTGATGAAGTCGTGCGCCAGAGCGCCGATGATCGCCGCCGGCAGGAAGGCGATGAGGATGCCGATGACGAAATGCCGCGTCAGCCGGTCATGCGGCAGGTCGAGCAGCATCTGCCACAGCCGCCGGAAATAGACGCTGAGGATCGCCAGGATGGCGCCGAGCTGGATCAGGATCTCGAAGGCCTTGCCGGTCGACTGAAAGCCCAGGAAATGGCCGGCGAGCAGGATATGGCCAGTCGAGGATACCGGTATGAATTCGGTCAACCCCTCCAGCAAGCCGAGCAGCAGGGCTTCGACGATGGTCTGGCTTTCCATTTCTACCTCGGCATTGGCGTGATGGCTAACGGAATGGCTTGCTTGTCATGGCGCCGAAGTGCCCCTATAGGTCGCAACACCCCTGACGGCCCGCAAACCGGGCGGCCAAGACTTACCGGTGCGCCCTGCGATTCGCCAGTGCGCTTTATCATCGCGGAACCATGCTGACGCTTTTCCACCATCCCATGTTCGCCACCTGCCGCTTCGTCCGCCTCGCCTTTGGCGAGTATGGCGAGGAGCTGGCGCTGATCGAGGAAAAGCCGTGGACGCGGCGCAAGGAGTTCCTGGCGCTGAACCCGGCGGGCACGCTGCCGATCCTGCTGGCCGAGGGCGACGTGCCGATCATCGGCGCAACTGTGATTTCGGAATATCTCGACGAGACGCGCGGTGTGCTGAAACGCGACAAACGGCTGTTCGCCGAGGATCCGATGCAGCGCGCCGAAATCCGCCGGTTGATCGACTGGTATCTCAACAAGGCCGAAAGCGAGGTCACCCGGCACTTGGTGCGCGAGCGCGTGCTGAAGCCGGTGATGCCGGAAACGGCTGGCGGCGGTTCGCCCGATTCGGGCGCCATCCGCGCCGCGCGCGCCAACATCCGCCAGCACATGAAATACACCAACTGGCTGGCCGGCACCCGCCACTGGCTGGCCGGCGGCAGGGTCACCTATGCCGATCTCGCGGCCGCCGCGACGCTGTCCGTGCTCGACTATCTCGGCGAGATCGACTGGCGCGAACATCCCGCCGCGCGCGAATGGTACACGCGGGTGAAGTCGCGGCCTTCGTTCCGGCCGCTCTTGACCGACCGCGTGCGCGGCCTCTCGCCGGTGTCGCACTATGCGGACCTCGACTTCTGACGCGGCAAAACTGCGTGCGCTGATCGACGCGGAGGCACGGCGCGCCGGCTTCGATGCCGTCGCCGTCACCGCTCCCGATGCGATCCCGCTGGCGCCGGCGAGACTCGCCGAATTCGTCGCCGACGGCTTTCACGGCTCCATGGACTGGATCGCCGAAACGATTGCGCGCCGCAGCGAGCCTTCCACGCTTTGGCCCGACGTGCGCTCGATCGTCGTGCTGGCGATGAATTACGGGCCTGACCGTGACCCGCGCCACCTGTTGTGGAAGCGCGACCGTGGCGCCATCTCGGTCTATGCGCAAAACCGCGACTATCACGAGGTGATGAAGGGCCGGCTGAAGGAAATCGCCGGCAAGATCGTCGCACGCGCCGGCGGCGACGTGAAGGTGTTCGTCGACACCGCACCTGTCATGGAAAAGCCGCTGGCCGAAGCCGCCGGGCTGGGCTGGCAGGGAAAACACACCAATCTGGTCAGCCGCGAGCACGGCTCCTGGCTGTTCCTCGGCACCATCTTCACCACGGCCGAACTGGCACCCGACAAGGCCGAGATCGACCATTGCGGCTCCTGCCGCGCCTGCCTCGACGCCTGCCCCACCGACGCGTTCCCCGCGCCTTATAGGCTCGATGCGCGGCGCTGCATCTCCTACCTCACCATCGAGAACAAGGGACCGATCCCGTATGAGTTCCGCGAGGCGATCGGCAACCGCATCTATGGCTGCGACGATTGCCTCGCCGCTTGCCCGTGGAACAAGTTCGCCAATGCGGCGTCGGAGGCCAAGCTCGCCGCGCGCGACGATTTGCGCGAGCCTGCGCTCGCCGACCTTTTGGCCCTCGACGATGCGGCCTTCCGCGCCTTCTTCTCCGGCTCGCCGATCAAACGCATCGGCCGCGACCGCTTTGTCCGCAACGTGCTGATCGCCGCCGGCAATTCCGGCGAGGTCGCGCTTGCCGCCATCGTCCGGGGCCTGCTCGGCGACGCATCGCCGCTGGTGCGGGGCGCGGCAATTTGGGCGCTGGCGCGGCTGGTGCCGGAAACCGAATATGCCGAACGGGCCGCGAACGGCCTGGAAACCGAGGACGACGCTATGGTGCGCGAGGAATGGCGCCTGGCGTGGCCAACCAGGACGCATGCATGAGCGAGAAGCGGATCTTTATCTTCGGCGCCGGCTATTCGGGCAAGGCCTTTGCCCGCGCCAATAGGGGAGCCGCAACCATCTTCGGCACGACACGCTACGAGGAAAAATTCGATGCGCTGCGCCAGGCTGGCATCGCCCCGCTGCTGTTCGACGGCAAGTTGACGACCGACATCGGCGAAGCGCTGGAGAAAACCACCCATCTGGTGATCTCGGTCGCCCCGGAAGACGCCGGCGATCCCGTGTTGAATGCCGCCGGCGAGGCGATCGCAGGGATGCCTGATCTGGAATGGATCGGCTATCTCTCGACAGTCGGTGTCTATGGTGATCATGGCGGCGCCTGGGTCGACGAGACGGCCGTGTGCCGGCCGGTCTCGAAGCGTTCGGTCATGCGGGTCGAGGCCGAGCAGGCCTGGCAGAAGCTCGGCCGGGAAATCGACCGGCCTGTGGCGATCCTGCGGCTCTCCGGCATCTACGGTCCGGGCCGCAACGCGCTGGTCAATCTGCAGAACGGCACCGCAAGGCGGCTGGTCAAGCCGGGCCAGGTGTTCAACCGCATCCATTGCGACGACATATCAGGCGCGCTCTGGCATCTGATCGTCGGCAACAGGGGTGGCATCTTCAACGTCACCGACAATGAGCCGGCGCCGCCTCAGGATGTCGTCGCCTATGCCGCATCGCTGATGGGGATCGAGGCGCCGCCCGAAATTCCCTTCGAGACCGCCCAACTTTCGCCCATGGCGCGGTCCTTCTATGGCGAGAACAAGCGGGTCGCCAATGCGGCGCTCAAGGCGGCAGGCTATCGGTTTCGCTTTCCCGACTATCGCGCCGCCTTCGACCATATGTGGGCAAGCGGCGACTGGCACGACGGCGAGCCGCGCAGCCCAATGAAGGGACAAGCAATTCCAGGAAAAGTGTGAAACGGTTTTCCACGAATTGGAGCTTTCTTCGATCTCAGCAGCAAACTCAGTGTCGAACAGCAGGTGAGGCAGGCGGCGGGTTACAGGGTCTGGAGAACGCCGCTCGATCTCTTGCTGCAGAGAGACATCTGGCATTTCTGAACGCGATTCCATTGCCTTCGACGGTATCCAAGGAATGGAGCTGGCGCGCGAATGCCATAGGTGTCGCCGCAGGCAGGCGTGCGCCTGCCTGCTCCGCGCCACCAAGGTAGCGGCATTCACCCGGCAGCATCCGCACAGCGTCGACGCGTCCGCCAAAATCACGCATCCGGTTTTGGAATCGCCCTTGACGCCTTCCGTTGAAATGGAATAAATATTTCACCAATCATGCATTTTGGTTCTTTCGTTCCGGGAACATCTGTTTCAAACAGAGGCCTTGAGGTTCCAGCAAACGGCAGGCGCCACCCGGGGGAGAGAAGACAATCGGGAGAGATTCCCCGGGGAGATCGGGGATTCCGGAGAGATCGGTGCAACCGGACACCAAAAGTGGAGGAGAGACTAAAATGAAGAAACTGCTTTTGAGCGTCGCCTTCGCGGCGCTGATGAGTTCATCGGCCATGGCCGCCAAGATCGGCGTCTCGATGGCCAAGTTCGACGACAATTTCCTCACCGTGCTGCGCAACGGCATGATCGAGCAGGCCAAGGGCATGAGCGGCGTCGAGCTGCAGGTCGAGGACGCGCAGAACGACGTCGCCAAGCAACTCGACCAGATCAAGAACTTCGCCGCTTCGGGCGTCGACGCCATCATCGTCAACCCGGTCGACACCTCGGCCACGCAGGCAATGTCGGATGCGGCCGCCGCGGCCAAGATCCCGCTGGTCTACGTCAACCGCCAGCCGGTCAACGTCGACACGCTCCCCGACAACCAGGCCTTCGTCGCTTCCAATGAGGCCGATTCCGGCACGCTCGAAACCAAGGAAGTCTGCCGCCTGTTCAAGGAAGCCGGCAAGAAGGAAGCCAATGTCTATGTCATCATGGGCGAGCTTTCCAACCAGGCCGCCGTGCAGCGCACCAAGGACATCGACGATGTCATCGCCACCCCGGACTGCAGCTTCATCAAGATCATCGACAAGCAGACCTCGAACTGGGATCGCGACCAGGCTCAGAACCTGATGACCAACTGGCTGTCGACCGGCAAGAAGTTCGATGGCGTCATCGCCAACAATGACGAAAGCGCCATCGGTGCCATCCAGGCGATGAAGGCCGCCAACATCGACATGAAGTCGGTCGTCGTCGGCGGCGTTGACGCCACCCAGGACGCGCTTGCCGCCATGCAGGCTGGCGACCTCGACGCCACCGTGTTCCAGGACGCCGCCGGCCAGGGCGCGGGCGCGCTGGATGCGGCGCTGAAGCTCGCCAAGGGCGAGAAGGTCGAACACAAGGTCTATGTCCCGTTCCAGCTGGTTACGCCTGCGAACATCGACAAGTTCCTGAAGAAGAACTGAGCCGCGGACATATGGAGCGGCGCTCTGGCGTCAAGACAGCGCCGCTCCTCTTCCCCCTCGCCGCCTGAAAGGTGCTCGAGGAACGACTGCGGCTGACGGAGGATAGAAGATTGGCACAGACATCTCACGGCGTCGGCGGGGTCGGCTATGACGCCAAGAAGCGCACATGGCCGGCTGAATTCAACGTCTTCCTGGCGCTCGTCATCCTCGTCGTCATCTTCGAACTGATCGGCCGGATCTTCCTCGGCGACAGCTTCCTGTTCAACACCCGCAGCGACGTCTCCGGCATCTTCAACGAGGCGCGCCTGCAGATCATCATCCTGCAGGTGTCGATCGTCGGCATCATCGCCATCGGCGTCACGCAAGTGATCATCACCGGCGGCATCGACCTGTCCTCGGGGTCGATCGTCGGCGCGACCGCCATGATCGCCATGAGCTTCGCCCAGGTCGCGACCGTCAACGGCAATCCCAATCCCAAGGCGATGTTCCTGGCGCAGGGCTGGACCGACCTGCCGGTCATCGTCCCGGTGCTGGTGGCGATCGGCTGCGGCCTGCTCGCCGGCCTCGTCAACGGCGCCCTGATCGCCTACACGCGCATCCCGCCCTTCATCGCCACGCTCGGCATGATGGTCACCGCGCGCGGCATCGCCAAATGGTGGTCGAAGGGGCAGCCGATCTCGTTTCCCACCGACAGTTTCGCGGCAATAGGCAAGGGCCTGATGCCGGTCATCATCTTCCTGTCGCTGGCCGTGCTGTTCCAGCTGATCATGACCTACACCCGATACGGCAAGCACTGTTACGCGATCGGCTCCAACGAGGATGCCGCGCGCATGTCGGGCATCAAGATCGCCAACCACAAGATCCTCGTCTATGTCATCGCCGGCATTCTCGCCGCGCTCGCCGCCGTGGTGCTCTCCTCCAAGAACCTCACCGCCCAGGCCGGCATGGGCGTGATGTACGAACTCGACGCCATCGCCATGGCGGTCATCGGCGGCGTCTCGCTGTCGGGCGGCCGTGGCTCCATCATCGGCACGGTGATCGGCGCGCTCATCTTCGGCGTCATCATCTCCGGCTTCACCTTCCTGCGCCTCGACGCCTACTACCAGGAGATGGTCAAGGGCGTGATCATCGTCGGCGCGGTCGTTCTCGACCAGTGGCGCCAGCGCATGCGGGCATTGAGGGCTTGACCATGTCAGACATCGTCCTGAAGACCGAAAACCTCACCAAGCGCTATGGCGGCGTGCATGCGCTGGAAGGCGCGAACTTCGAGCTGCGCAAGGGCGAACACGTCGCCATCATGGGCGACAACGGCGCCGGCAAATCGACCTTCGTGCGCCAGATCACCGCCGTCGAGCAGCGGACGAGCGGCCAGGTCTGGTTCGACGGCAAGGAAGTGAATTTCGCCGGCCCGATCGAGGCGCGCGAGGCGGGCATCGAGACGGTGTTCCAGAACCTGGCGCTGGCCGACGATCTCGACGTGCCGTCGAACCTGTTCCTCGGCCGCGAAAAGGTGCTGTTCAATCTGGGGCCATTCTCGATCCTCGACCGTAAATACATGCGCAAGGCGACCGAGGCGGCTCTGGTGCGCACGGCGGTGAAAATCCCCAATTTGTCCAACACCATCCGCCACATGTCGGGTGGCCAGCGGCAGTGCGTGGCGATCGCCAGGACGGCGACCTTCGCCTCAAAGCTGATCATCATGGACGAGCCGACGGCGGCCCTTGGCGTGCAGGAAACGGCGCAGGTCGAAAACATCATCCGCACGCTGAAGGACAATGGCGAGCCGCTGATCCTGATCAGCCACAACATGCGCCAGGTGTTCGACCTCTGCGACCGTATCGTCGTGTTCCGGCGCGGCCGCATCGTTGCCAATCTGCGCAAGGAGAATACCGACGGACAGGACATCGTTTCCTACATCACCGGCGCCAAGACCGGGGAGGCGGAACTCGCGGCCTAAGAGCCGGGCGCGGCGGCGATGGTCATCGCCTTCCCGTCGATTTGTGTTGACCGGAAAAACATCCAGCGCTCATGACCGGCGCCCCGCTTCGAACCATCCCCAGAGGAAAATTTCCATGACTGTTCGCTTCGCCCTCCTTGGTGCCGGCCGCATTGGCAAGGTCCACGCCCGCGCCGTGGGTTCCAACCCCCAGGCAAAACTGGTCGCCGTTGCCGACGCCTTCGAGAAGGCGGCGAGCGAACTGGCGAGCGCCTATGGCGCCGAGATGCGGACCATCGACGCCATCGAAAAATCGAAAGACATCGATGCGGTCGTCATCTGCACGCCGACCGACACGCATGCCGATTTGATCGAGCGCTTCGCCAAGGCCGGCAAGGCGATCTTCTGCGAGAAGCCGATCGATCTCGACGTCAAGCGCGTCGAGAAGTGCCTGGCCGTGGTCGACAAGGCCAAGGCGACGCTGATGGTCGGCTTCAACAGGCGCTTCGATCCGCATTTCGCCGCCGTGCGCAAGGCGATCGACGACGGCGCCATCGGAACGGTCGAAATGGTCACCATCACCTCGCGCGATCCCGGCGCCCCGCCGCTCGACTACATCGCGCGCTCCGGCGGCATTTTCCGCGACATGACCATCCATGATTTCGACATGGCGCGCTTCCTGCTCGGCGAGGAGCCGGTGGCGGTCAGCGCCCATGCCTCGGTGCTGGTCGACAAGAAGATCGGCGAAGCCGGCGATTTCGACTCGGTCAGCGTCATCCTCGAAACCGCATCGGGCAAGCAGGCGGTCATCTCCAACTCGCGCCGCGCCACCTATGGCTACGACCAGCGCATCGAGGTGCATGGCTCGAAAGGCATGGTGGCGGCGGAGAACCAGCGGCCGGTGTCGATCGAACTGGCCAACGAGAAGGGCTATACGCGCCCCCCGCTGCACGACTTCTTCATGACCCGCTATCTCGACGCCTACGCCAACGAGATCGCAGCCTTCATCACCGCTGTGACATCCGGCAAGAAGGCGGCGCCGAGCGGGGCCGACGGCCTCGTCGCGCTGAAGCTGGCGGATGCGGCGCTGAAGTCGGCGACCACGGGCAAGACCGTTCGCGTTGATTGAATCGAAAGGGCGAACGTTTTGAGGCGGTCAGATTGTCGGTCCACAAGGCTTGGCGATTAGCCGGAACACCCATCGCTTCGTCATCCTGGGGCGGAGCAAGGAGCGAAGCGACGCGGCGCAGACCCCAGGATCCATGCCGTTACATCGCAACGATGCTAACGGTGCAGAATTCTGCTCCGCTGGTTTCTTCGGTCGGGGTCACGGCATGGATCCTAGGGTCTCCGCGACGGAGCTTTGCTCCTGCTTCGCCCTAGGATGACGACGTTGAGGATGCTTCGACCAGGTTGTCAACGCCGCGACAAGGCACCGAAGAAACCGATCGGAACTTCAATGAACCTCAGGAAACCATTAGTCTTCAAAAACACAGGAGCACAGCGATGAGCGCATCCGCCGATCGCAATTCGAACACCCGCGCCATCGTCACCGGCGGCGCGCAAGGCATCGGCTTTGCCGTCGCCGAGGCACTGGCCGACGAGGGCTGCCGGGCGCTGGCGCTCATCGGCCGCTCGCAGGAGAAGGGCGACAAGGCTGTTGCCCATTTCAAGAAATCAGGCGTCGACGCCATCTTCATCAGCGCCGACGTTTCGAAGGTCGCCGAGTGCAAGCGCGCGGTCGCCACCGCGCTCTCACATTTCGGTACGATCAACGCGCTGGTCAACGCCGCCGCCACCTCGGCGCGCGGCTCGCTGGTCGAAACATCGGAAGAGCTCTTCGACCAGATCTTCGACACCAATGTGCGCGGCCCCTTCTTCCTGATGCAGGGCGTGGTGGCGCATCTGCTGGAGAAAAAGGCACCCGGCTCCATCGTCAACGTGCTGTCGATGTCGGCGCATACCGGCCAGTCCTTCCTGACGCCCTATTCGACCAGCAAGGGCGCGCTGATGACGCTGACCAAGAACGTCGCCAACGCCTATCGCTTCAACCGCATCCGCTGCAACGCCGTGCTGCCCGGTTGGATGGATACCGAGGGCGAGGACATCGTGCAGAAAAAATGGCACGACGCGCCCGACGACTGGCTGGCGAAGGCCGAAGCGGCGCAGCCGATGGGCCAATTGGTCAAGCCGGATCAGCTCGCGCGGCTGATCAGCTACATGGTCAGCCCGCAATCGGGCGTCATGACCGGATCGCTGGTCGACTATGATCAGAGCGTCGCCGGTTCGTCGCCGGAGTAGTGCCGACGTTGCGGCTGGCCCTTTCTCCCCGGTCACTATACGGGGAGAAATGCCCGGCAGGGCAATGAGGGGGAGCACCGACTTTGACAGTTACCGATCCAAACCCTGCCCACCTTGCTTGTCTCTGCGACGTAGGCGCCGCCCCTCACCTGCCTGCCGGCATCCTCTCCCCGTATAGGGACGGGGAGAGGGGTGCTGTCATCGACGGTTTCGCCACCCTCATCGCCCCATCGACAAACGCCTCCGCTTCGACTATATGAGCGGCATGATCCACCTGTCCGCCACCTATTGGTACTTTAGCAGCTCGCTGGCGGCGGGAGGATTGCGCTCGATCTGAAGATTGCAGCAAACAGTCCGACAAGCCGCCAGACCTGGCGGCTTTTTTGTTTCAGCCGGCAGGTTCCCAAACAGGAGCAGAAAGCCGTGTTGACCACCACAGACGACCTTCGGGTCAAGGAACTTAGACTGCTGAGCACGCCGGAAGAGGTGATGCGCGAGATACCGCGCTCACTCACGGCGACACGCACCGTTGCCGCCTCGCGTAACGCCATCCATTCCATCCTGACAGGGGCCGACGATCGACTTGTTGTCATCGTCGGCCCTTGTTCCATTCACGATCCGGTCGCGGCCGTTGACTATGCCAGCCGTCTGGCGGCGCTGCGCGAGGCCCTGGCCGACCGGCTCGAGATCGTCATGCGGGTCTATTTCGAAAAGCCGCGCACCACTGTCGGCTGGAAAGGCCTGATTAACGATCCCGACCTCGACGGCAGCTTCAACATCGACAAGGGGCTGCGGATGGCGCGCAATGTGCTTTCCGCCGTCAACAATCTCGGCCTGCCGGCGGCGACCGAATTCCTCGACATGACGACGCCGCAATACATTGCCGACCTCGTCGCCTGGGGCGCCATCGGCGCGCGCACGACCGAGAGCCAGATCCATCGCGAACTGGCCTCGGGCCTGTCCTGCCCGGTCGGCTTCAAGAACGGCACCGACGGCAATCTCAGGATCGCCGGCGAGGCGGTGAAGTCGGCCGCCCAGCCGCACCATTTCATGGCGGTGACCAAGGGCGGACGCAGCGCGATCGCCGCGACGACCGGAAACGAGGATTGCCATGTCATCCTGCGCGGCGGTGTTCAGCCGAACTATGACACGGCAAGCGTCGGGGCCGCCTCGGTGGAACTCGCCCGCATCGGTATCGCGCCGCGCCTGATGATCGACGTCAGCCACGCCAACTCCGGCAAGAAGCCCGAGAACCAGCCGAAGGTGGCAGCGGACGTGGCAGGCCAGGTGGCGGCGGGCGACGAGCGCATCATCGGCGTCATGATCGAAAGCAATCTCGTCGCCGGCCGGCAGGATGTCGTGCCGGGCAAGCCGCTGGTCTACGGCCAGAGCATCACCGATGGCTGCATCGACTGGGCGACCACCGAAACGGTGCTGCATGGCCTTGCCGGTGCGGTCGAATGGCGCCGCTCGGCGAGACGCGCCGTGCTGGACAGCCGTCAGGGCGCCGCCTGACATTATGGCGATGCGGGAAAGGGCGGCGCTCGCTGGTAGCAGGTTCGTCGAACCTGCTACCAGCCAAATGCGGGATCACGGTCAGCCATTGGCGAACGGGATGGCGATATAGATCTGGCTGCCCTCGCGTTCGACCAGCAGCAGCACCGACTTGCGGCCTGACTTGCCGGCCTGCGCGATGGCTTGCGTGACCTGCCTGGCGCTCTTGACCGGCGCCTGGTTGACGGCAACGATGATGTCGCCGGGCTGGATGCCGGCGGTGGCCGCGGCCTTGTCCGGGTTGACGGTGGCGACCACCGCTCCGTGCTCGTTGTCGGCCAGGTTCATCTGCTGGCGGATGTCGGGCGTGATGTCCATCAGGCCGAGGCCGATGGCCGGCGCGCGCGAGCCCTGTTCGGTGCCCGGCGCACTGGAATCGTCGGTCGATGCCGTTTTCACATCGTCGCTGTTGCGGCCGACATCGACGGAAATCCGCGTGGCCTTGCCCTTGCGCCAGACATCCAGCGTCTCCCTGGCACCCGGCGCGACGTCGGCGACGGCCCGCGACAGGTCCTTGGGATCCTTGACGTCCTGTCCGGCGAAACTGGTGATGACATCGCCGGTCTCGACACCGGCCTTGGCCGCGGGCGAGCCGTCATTGACCTGCGAGACCAAGGCACCGCCGGGATGGTCGAGCCCGATGGCGCTGGCCACGTCCGGAGTGACAGGCTGGATCTCGACGCCGAGATAGCCGTATTCGATGTCGCCACCCTTCATCAGCTTGGCGACCACCTTCTGAGCCTGGTCCGACGGAATGGCGAAGCCGACACCGACGCTGCCGCCATTAGGCGAATAGATCGCCGTGTTGATGCCAACGACGTTGCCGCTGACATCCACCAGCGGGCCGCCGGAATTGCCGTGGTTGATCGGCGCGTCGATCTGGATGAAATCGTCGAAGGGCCCGCTATGCAGGTCGCGGCCACGCGCCGAGACGATGCCGGCCGTCACCGTGGTGCCGATGCCGAACGGATTGCCGATCGCCAGCACCTGGTCGCCTGTCATGAGCTTGTCGGAGTCGCCCCATTTCACGGTTGGCAAGACCTTGCCGGCCTTGATCTTCAGCACCGCGAGATCGTTCTTGGCGTCATGACCGACCAGCTTGGCCGGAAGCTCCGTGCCGTCGTCGAGCGTGACCTTGATCGAGGAGGCGCCGTCGACGACGTGGTTGTTGGTCACAATGGTGCCGTCGGCGCTGACGATGAAGCCCGAACCGAGCGCCTCGGCGCGCTGCGACTGCTGCTGCTGCGGAGGCGTCCTTGGACCAGGCGTGGCCTGATCGCCGAAGAACTGGCGGAAATAGTCGTCGAAGGGCGAATTGCCGCCAAAGGGCGAATTGTCAGGCGAACCTTCGCTCATGGCTTCCGGTTGCCCCTTCATGACTGTCGTGACCGTGACGACAGCGGGCTTGGCCGCAGCCACGATAGGCGCGAACGATCCGTTCGGAGCCGTTATGCCGGCGACGGGGGTCTGCGTCGTCGCAACGATTTTGGTCAAGTCCCCATTGCCGGCGTTTTGAGCGAAGGAGACGACGGCGGGGGAGATGATCAGCGCAGCGCCCAACAGGGCGGCGACGCGATGCCTGCGAAGAATACCAAGAGGTGACATGGTCGTTCTGTCCGGGCGAGGGTTGATCCGGCGCCGCGGGCGGCTCTTGGGAGAAGGCGCCCGTCAGCGTGTCGACGGCCGGGATGGCCTGTCTCGCCGTACATGGCGGCCGGCCGGATCGACATGAGGTATCTAGGGACCCGAATGGCCTGAATTAGGGTTTTTGCCCGACCTTACGAAGATTTAATTCAGAGTGCGCTTACGGATCGCAGATAGGCCGACGCGATTTCACGCATGCGCTTGCCGTCGAAACTCGGGCCATGGCCGCCATGGCCGACGCGGATCGGCAGGTCGAGCAGGCGCTGCATCGTGCTGGCATAGGCGCCCTTGTCGGAATCCGGCAGATCGTCGATCAGCGTGTCGTCATAGATGGCGTCGCCACTGAAGAACAGGCCGTCGGCCTCGTCGAACAGCGCGATCGAATCCGGCGAGTGGCCGGGAAGGTGGAGCACGCGAAATTGCCGGTCGCCGAGGTCGACCACGTCGCCCTCGTCAAGGGTCCGCGTCAGCGGCGCCGATGGGATCTTGTAATCCGCCGACCTCCAACCCGGCTCGGGCAGCTTCGAAACCGCGCCCTCGAGATCGTGAAACATGTAGGCGTAGGTCGCGGCCTCGTCCATGCTCGCGAATTGCGCCGCGCTCATCCTTGGCCCGGCCCGTAGCGGAAATTCGTGCAGCGAGCCGACATGGTCGAGGTGGATATGGGTGGCGACGACCAGAAGCGGCTTGCCTGCGGGCGTCTCTATCTGCGGCGCGAGCGGACAGATGCCCATGCCGGTGTCGACCAGAAGGTCGGCGTCGCGGCCGGTGAAATGCCAGGTGTTGGCGCGCACATAGTCGTGCACGAACGGCTCGGTCAGCATCGTCGTCCTGTCGTCGACGATGCGCTTGCTGAACCAGGTGTCCATCAGGCGGGACCAGGCATTAATTCCAAGCCCCACATCAGACGAACGGTTTTCCGACCTTGTATTTTTCAGGCACCAGCCGCTTGAGATAGGCCATGCCGGTCTCGGACAGTTGGTTGGCGTCGGGCTTCATGAAATCGTCGGGCATGTGGCGGGTCTTGCCGGCGACGTTCTTCAGCGGCACCTTCTTCAGCACTATTTTGCTGCCATCATACTGCAGCGCCACCGAGCCGCCGCCCTGTTCGGCGACGCCGACGGCGAAGGCGCCGGCATCGAAGGCCTCCTGCGCGTCGACCGCGCTGATGGCGCCGACATAGCCGCGCGGCATGTAGCCGAGTGCGTCGACGCGGGCGCGCTTGCCCGGCAGCCCTTCGGCCAATGCCCGTTCGAGCGCCGCCGGCAGGTCGCTGCCCGACAGTTTGACGTTGCCGTGCTGGTCGCGTTCGAGCTTGTCCGCCGGCACCAGGCTTTCGACCAGCGCCTTGCCGTCGGCGGTGCTGACGCCTTCCGACACGGCGACGATGCAGCGCTTGTGGCGGTCGAGCGTGGCGCGCACGTCGTCGATGAAGCCGGCCGCCGAGAACGGCCGCTCCGGCACGTAGACGAGATGCGGGCCGCTGTCGGAATCGAGCTGCCAGGCCGCGGCGGCCGCGGTCAGGAAGCCGGCATGCCGGCCCATGACGATGCCGACATAGATGCCGGGCAGCGCGCGAAAATCGAGGTCGACGGACAGGAAGGCGCCGGCGACGAACTCGGCCGCCGATATGAAGCCCGGCGTATGGTCGTTCTCTTCCAGATCGTTGTCGATGGTTTTCGGCGCATGGACGAAAGCGATCTTGCCGCCGGCGGCATCGGTCAGGATCTGCTGCGTGCCTGAGGTGTCGTTGCCGCCAATATAGATGAAGGCGTCGGCCCCCGCCTTCTGCAGGCCCTTCAGGATGACCTCGCAATAGGCGGCATCCGGCTTGTCGCGTGTCGAGCCCAATGCCGCGCTCGGCGTTCCGGCAATCAGCCGCAGCCGGTCCTCGGGGATGGCCGAAAGGTCGACATAATTGCCGTCACGGATGCCGCGCACGCCGTGGATCGAGCCCAGCACCTTGGCGCCGGGATGGCGCTTGCGGATCTCCAACGTGGCGCCCACCACCGTCTGGTTGATGACGGCGGTCGGACCGCCACCCTGCGCGATAACAAAAGTTCCGGCCATTCCTGACGTCTCCCGAGGCGATGGTTTTCAAGGCACCTTGGCCTGTCTTTCGCTATCGCGCAACGGGAGAGTCTGACGGTTGCAAACCGCGGCCACGATCACATGACGACGACGGGGTTTTTCTTCGATACCCGGCTGTAGAGGTCGATGATGTCCTGGTTGATCAGGCGCACGCAGCCCGACGACATCGCCTGGCCGATGCTCCACCATTCCGGCGAGCCATGGATGCGGTAGCCGGTGTCCTTGCCGTCCTGGTAGATGTAGAGCGCCCGGGCGCCGAGCGGATTGGTGAGGCCGCCGGGCTGGCCGCCCTGCCACTTCACCAGTTCCGGCTTGCGCTGGATCATTTCGGGCGGCGGCGTCCAGGTCGGCCATTCCCTTCCGTACTGGATGTTGGCGCGGCCGGACCAGCGGAACCCGTCCTTGCCTATGCCGACGCCGTAGCGGATGGCGTCGCCGCCAGGCTGGACGAGATAGAGCATGCGCTCCTTGAGATGCACGACGATGGTGCCGGGCGCCTCGCCTGTCGTGTCGACGACGATCTGGCGGCGGAATTCCGGCTTCACCTTGAGATAGGGCACCTCGGGCACGTTGAAGCCGTTGTCGGTCAGCGCGGCATACATGACGTCCGCGCTGGTGATGTTCTTGTCGACGCTGATCGAGGGCCGGATCGGCCGCACCGAACCGGTAACCGTATCGTCGAGCTGCAGCGCCGGCAGGTCGCCGCCACCGGAAGTCGAGCAGCCGGCGACGCCAAGCAGCGCCAAAGCGCCCGCCCCGGACAGGACGGCGCGGCGAGAGAGGAGAAGATCGGTTTCGGTTGCGTCGCCGTTTCGCGGCGGCGTCGGACCTTGCGGCAACTCACGCATATACCCAACCCTACGCTGTCGGCGGGAAGCACGGTCCGGCCGGATAGCGGGCATTTTCATCATTCATGGTTGATAAAGCGTGAATGCCTTGCGCTGCTTGCGTTTGCGTGCGGCGGTAGTACCGTTTCGCCCTTCCCGACGGTCGCCATCCGGGGTCCCGGCACAAAATCACCCCCGTCGGGTCATAATCCCGGCGCCGGTGTTTCCTACCTCTCCAGGCGATCAGCGAGGGGCTTCCATGTGCAAGACGTTAAAAACCGACATCAAGCTTTTTGCCGCCGCCATTGTCGCCGCAGCCCTGGTTCTGGGTGCCAATGTCACCCTGGCCGATATCGTGAGCACGCTGGGCGGCGCGAACTGACGCCGTGCTGCCGCTGGCGCAATTGACATTGCGGTCCCAGTAACCGCGGCCCCGGTAAAAGTCGTGCCGGTTGCCCCGGCCGGTATGCGCAAAAACAAAAACTCGGCCCTTTACATTCTTCAGGACCCAAGGATTTATCCTCTTCTTTGAGCTCAAAGGAGACGAGCATGTCCTTCGAAAACTGGGCCGCCTTCGCTGCCGCGTCGACCATCCTCCTCATCATTCCGGGTCCGACCATCCTTCTGGTCGTGTCCTATGCGCTGGGCCAGGGCTGGCGCACCGCTTTGCCGATGGCCGTCGGCGTGGCGCTCGGCGACTTCACCGCCATGACCTTGTCGATGCTCGGCATCGGCGCGCTGCTGGCCGCATCGGCTACCGTCTTCACCATCCTGAAGCTGATCGGCGCCGGCTATCTGATCTATCTCGGCGTGAAACTGTTTCGCGCCGGCGGCACGCTGAAGGCCGAACCGCGCACCGACGCGGTATCCTCGGCCAAGATGATGGCGCATGCCTGGCTGGTCACCGCGCTCAACCCGAAGAGCATCACCTTCTTCGTTGCCTTCCTGCCGCAGTTTCTCGACCGGCATGCCAATTTCTGGACGCAGATGCTGATCTTCGAGACGACCTTCCTGGTGCTCGCCTTCGCCAACGCCTTCGGTTACGCGCTGATCGCGGCACGCGCCCGCAACATCGTACGCAATCCCAAGGCGATCCGCATCTTCAACCGCACCGGCGGCACGCTGCTGGTCGGCGCCGGCATCGCCACGGTGGCGATGCGGTCGGGCAATTAGGGACATCTCCTTGGGCCGAAGGATCGAAGGCCGATCAAAGGACATTGCATGGCAATCAAGGATGCATTCGGCCTGACATTTTCGGGCGCCACCGAAGCCGGGTTCACGCCCTACAGCCAGGCCGTGCGCGAATTGCAGTGTTTCATCGGCGATCCGGTCAACTCCGTCGATCGCGCCATCGCGCAGGACCCCGGTTTCGTCATGGCGCATGTCTTCAAGGGCTACCTTTTCGGCCTTGCCACCGAGCCGGAGGCGACGGCGGTGGCCAGGATCTGCCACGAGGCGGCGCTGCCGCTTGCCGCGACAACGCGCGAGCGGGCGCATGTCTCGGCCCTCGGCCAGCTCGCCAAGGGCCGCTGGCATCAGGCTTCCGGCATGCTGCAGGACATAGCGATCGATTTCCCGCTCGATGCCGTGGCGCTCCAGGTCGGACACCAGGTCGACTTCTTCACCGGCAATGCCCGCATGCTGCGCGACCGCATCGCCCGCGCCCTGCCGTCATGGCGGACGGACATGCCGGGTTACCACGCCATCCTCGGCATGCAGGCCTTCGGGCTCGAAGAGATGGCTGAGTACGAACAGGCCGAAAGGCTGGGTCGCACAGCGGTCGAGATTGAACCGCGCGACGGCTGGGCGCAACATGCGGTGGCGCATGTGATGGAGATGCAAAGCCGGCAAAGGGACGGCATTGCCTGGATGCGCGCCGATCCCGATGCCTGGACCAAGGAGAGCTTCCTCCAGGTGCACAATTGGTGGCACCTGGCGCTGTTTCACTACGATCTCGGCGAGACGGGCGAGGTGCTGGCGCTCTATGACGGGCCGATCTACGGTGCCAGATCGACGCTAGCGCTCAACATGGTCGATGCATCGGCGATTCTGTGGCGGCTTCATCTCGGTGGCGTCGATGTCGGCGACCGCTGGGCGGCGCTGGCCGCCAATTGGACGCCCAAGGCCGCCTCCAGCAATTACGCCTTCAACGACGCCCACGCGATGATGGCCTTTGTCGGTGCCGGGCTCGACGCCCCGGCCCGGTCCTTGCTCGAGGCCCAGCGCGAGGCGATGCGCGGCAATGACGACAATGCCGCTTTCACGCGGGATGTCGGCCATCCACTGACGCTTGCGATCAAGGCGTTCGGAGAGGGCAATTACGCCGAAACCACCCGACTGATCACTCCGATCCGGGCCATCGCCCATCGCTTTGGCGGCAGCCACGCGCAGCGCGACGTCATCGATCTCACGCTGATCGAGGCCGCCCTGCGCGCCGGCGACGCCGCGCTCGCCAAGGTGCTGACGATGGAGCGCTCGATGGTACGCTCGGGCAGTCCGCTGTCGGCGCTGTTTTCACGGCGCGCCGCCAATTTGTCGGAGAATTGACCCGGAGCTGATCTTGCCTTAAAAACTGGCTCAAGCATATTTTTCGGGTTCCGAAAAAATAAGAACGTGGGAGGAAACCATGTATCTCGGCCTCGACCTGGGCACATCGGGCGTCAAGGCGCTGCTGATCGATGCCGGACAGGGCGTCATCGGCTCCGGCCATGGCACGCTTGACGTTTCGCGCCCGCATCCCGGCTGGTCCGAGCAGGATCCGCTGCACTGGATACGCGCCTGCGAAGATGCGATCGCCGAACTGAAGGCGTCGCACCCCGGGCAGTTCGCCGCGGTGAAAGGTATCGGCCTGTCCGGCCAGATGCATGGCGCGACCTTGCTCGATGCCGCCGACCAGGTGCTGCGCCCCTGCATTCTGTGGAACGACACGCGCAGCCATGTCGAGGCGGCCGCGCTCGACGCCGATCCACGCTTCCGCGCGCTCACCGGCAACATCGTCTTTCCCGGCTTCACCGCGCCAAAGCTCGCTTGGGTGAAGAACAACGAGCCCGCTGTCTTCGCCAAGGTGGCAAAGGTGCTTTTGCCCAAGGATTTCCTGCGGCTTTGGCTGACCGGGGAACACATTTCCGAAATGTCTGATGCAGCCGGTACGTCCTGGCTCGATGTCGGCAAGCGCCGCTGGTCGGCGGACCTGCTCGCCGCGACATCGCTCGACGAGAGCCATATGCCAGCGCTGGTCGAGGGCACCGCGAAGGCTGGCGGGCTGCGCGCCGAACTCGCGTCGCAATGGGGCATCGCGGCCGGCATTCCGGTGGCCGGCGGCGCCGGCGACAATGCGGCTTCCGCCTGCGGCATGGGCACGGTCGGCGCCGGCCACGCTTTTGTTTCGCTCGGCACGTCGGGCGTTTTGTTTGCCGCCAACGCATCCTATCTGCCCAACCCGGCAAGCGCGGTGCACACCTTCTGCCATGCGCTGCCCGACACCTGGCATCAGATGGGCGTCATCCTGTCGGCGACCGATTCGCTCAACTGGCTGTCGGAGATCACGGGCAAGGGCGCAGGCGAGCTGACATCGGAACTCGGGGAGACGCTGAAGGCGCCGACCGGCGTGTCCTTCCTGCCCTATCTTTCGGGCGAGCGCACGCCACACAATGATTCCGCCATTCGCGGTTCCTTCACCGGGCTCGCGCATGAATCGGGCCGGGCCGTGCTGACCCAGGCCGTGCTCGAAGGCGTCGCCTTCGCCTTCCGCGACAGCCTCGAAGCGTTGAAGACGGCCGGCACCACCTTGACGCGGGTGACGGCGATCGGCGGCGGCTCGCGCTCGCGTTACTGGCTGAAGGCCATCGCCACCGCGCTGCAGCTTCCGGTCGACATCCCCGCCGACGGCGATTTCGGGGCTGCGTTTGGTGCGGCGAGGCTCGGACTGATCGCAGCGACGGGTGCTGATCCGCTGGCCGTGTGCACGGCGCCGCGCACGGATGCGACAGTGGAGCCGGATGCTGGGCTGGCGCGCGCCTACGCGGATGCGTATTCGCGGTACCGGGCGCTGTATCCGGCGATCAAGGGCGCGACGCAATGACGGATGGCGGCGCTGCCCCTCACCTGCCTGCCGGCATCCTCTCCCCGTATAGGGACGGGGAGAGGGAAGCTGTCGCCGCGGGTTTCGCCAATCACCAATGTTGCAAGAAGGGCGTCGGCACCGCGGTCAGCCCACTTCTCCCCGTCACTGTACGGGGAGAAGTGCCCGGCAGGGCGATGAGGGGCAGCGCTAGCCTTGGCGGTTTGCGCTCTTCACTGCGCCGGCACCTTGTCCAGAAAGCCGGTCACGCTCTTCAGGCGACCGTCCTCGATGACGCCGATGTCGGTGCCTTCGATAACGGACGGGACGCCCTCAGGGCCAAGATTCCACGAAAACCGGATTTTATCGGCAAAGCCGTCCGGCGTCCCCTTCAGCGAGAAGCGGAAGCCGGCAAAGCGCTGCTGCACGCCGTCGATCAGCGCCGCGACGCCTTCATGGCCGTCGCCCTGCATGAGCGGATCGCGATAGCTGACGTCTTCGGTGAAAACAGCCTTGAGCAAGGCTGCCCGGCGGCCGGCATCGCTCTCGTTCCAGGCGGTGATGTAGTTTTGGGCGATCGTGTCGAGGTCGGTCATGATCTGTCTCCTTCGTTTGACGGTTTTGACATGACCGTTTTCGATCAGCGCCGGCGTGAAACCAATTACGCCTGAGGTAATCAGGCAAAACTATCTTGGAGAGGAAGAGAACATGAGCAGCGGCTTTTTCGGCGACATCCAGAAGATCAAATATGAGGGACCGGATTCGACCAATCCGCTGGCCTATCGTTTCTACAATCCCGACGAAGTGGTGGCCGGGAAGCGCCTGGAAGACCATCTGCGCTTTGCCGTCGCCTACTGGCATTCCTTCGCCTGGCCGGGCGGCGACCCGTTCGGCGGCCAGACCTTCGACCGTCCCTGGTTCCCCAAGGCCGGCGGCGTCGACACGATGGAACTGGCGAAACTGAAAGCGGATGTCGCCTTCGAGATGTTCTCGCTGCTCGGCGCTCCCTATTTCTGCTTCCACGATGCCGATGTGCGGCCCGAGGGGAAGGATTTCTCTGAAAGTGCCGCCCGGCTCGATGAAATCGCGGACTATTTCGCGGGAAAGATGAAGCAGACCGGCGTCAAGCTGCTCTGGGGTACGGCGAACCTGTTCTCCAACCGCCGCTTCATGTCCGGTGCCGCGACCAACCCCGATCCGGATGTCTTCGCCTACGCCGCGGCGACGGTGAAAAGCTGCATCGACGTCACCAAGCGGCTGAAAGGCGAGAACTACGTGCTGTGGGGCGGGCGCGAGGGCTATGAGACGCTGCTCAACACCGACCTTGCCCGCGAGCAGGAGCAGGCCGGCCGTTTTCTGAACCTCGTCGTCGACTACAAGCACAAGATCGGCTTCAAGGGCACCATCCTGATCGAGCCGAAGCCACAGGAGCCGACAAAGCACCAGTATGACTACGACGTCGCGACCGTTTACGGCTTCCTCAAGCGCTTCGGCCTGGAGAAGGAGGTCAAGCTCAACATCGAGCAGGGCCACGCCATCCTGGCCGGCCATTCCTTCGAGCACGAACTGGCGCTGGCCAATGCGCTCGGCGTCTTCGGCTCGATCGACATGAACCGCAACGACTACCAGTCGGGCTGGGATACCGACCAGTTCCCCAACAACGTGCCGGAGATGGCGCTCGCTTATTACCAGGTCCTCCAGGCCGGCGGCTTCAAGACCGGCGGCACCAATTTCGACGCCAAGCTGCGCCGCCAGTCGCTCGACCCGCAGGACCTGCTGATCGGCCACATCGGTGGCATGGATTCGTGTGCGCGCGGCCTGAAGGCGGCGGCTCGCATGGTCGAGGACAAGGCATTGTCGGCTCCGCTCGCCGAACGCTACGCCGGCTGGAACGGCGCCGAGGCCAAGGCGATGCTGTCGGGCAAGCGGACGCTGGAAGAGATCGCCGAACGCGTGGTGAAGAAGAAGATCGAGCCGCAGCCGCGCTCCGGCCGCCAGGAACTGCTCGAAAACATCGTCAACCGCTACGTCTGACGCTGCCCGACCGTTGGCAATCCAAGCCGCGCACTATGCGCTTCGAAAGCTTGGCGCGCGGAAACCTTTTGCGCGCCATGCTGAAACCGACGACAAGCTTTTGCCCCTTGCCGCCTCTCAATGACCTCGCTCTTGCCTTCAAACTGCCGTCACGAATCTCGTATAGGTATCGCTCGTGGCGGAAGAGGAAGAAGGAGGCGAACCGATATGCAGAACGAACGTGAAATCGACGCCCTGCTCTCACCTGGCGAAGCTGGATCGATCATTGACCGGCTGATGGAAATGCCGCATCCAAAACAGGGCGCACGCAGCACCAATGAATGGGACCGCGCCGTTGCCAGCCGCTTCGAGACCCATCTCGCGCGGCAGATGCGCTCGCAGATCGATGGCGGCAGCGACCGCCAGAATGCTGCCTGACTTCCCAAATCAACCCCGGCGAAGCCTGACAGGGGCTTCGCCAAAAGCTCTTGAAAATGCCCTGGAAAAAGCCGCGGCCGACGAGAACCCCGTCCGCCCGGCAATATCCGCCATGGCTATCCGCGTATCGACAACGAGCCGGCGCGCGGCGCCCAGCCGCAACCTGAGATAATAGGCGCCCGGCGTCTCGCCGATCGACTTGCGGAAGATGCTTTCCAGGGTCCGCGCAGTCACGCCGGCGCGTTTGGCGACCGCCTCGACGGTCAACGGCTGGTCGACATGCGATTCCATCAAGCGAATGGCCTGCGCCAGGCGCGGATCATAGCCGTCGAGCCGGCCGAGCGAGACCAGCGGCTGGGCATCGGTCGCCGCCCGGGCCTGGTCGTAGATGAAGACGCTGGCGACATCGAGCGCCACGGCCATGCCGAGGCGCGTGCGAATGAGATGCAGCATCAGGTCGAAAGTCGGCGACGCGCCGCCCGAGGTGAACACCGGCCCGTCGATGACATAGCGGTCCGGCCGGACATCGACGCCGGGAAAGGCCGAGGAAAAATCTTCCATGTCCTCCCAATGGGTGGTGGCGCTGCGCCCTTCCAGCAAGCCGGCACGCGCCACCAGCCAGGTGCCGGCCTCGACGCCCCCGCACGCGCGGGCCGCTCGCGCCGCCCTCCGCAAACTTGAAAGCAGAGCCGACGTCGCGTAATTCTGCGTGCCGAAACCGGCCACGACGACGAGAACGTCGGTGGGCTCTGCCGCGTCGAAACGCCCGCTGACCGCCACCGGCAGGCCGCAGGTGGTGACCGGAGCCTCGCCGGTGACCGAGACCAACTTGAAATCGAACAGGGTCTCGCCGGAGATGCGGTTGGCGGCGCGCAGCGGGTCGACGGCCGAGGCGACGCACATGATGGACGACCCGGAAAACACCAGGAACGTCACCTTGAGGGTCTCGCGTTCGGCGCGAAAGACCGATTTTTCGCTTTTTATCATATGGCCTTCGTAAAACGCAAAGCAGCTTTGATCAAGTCGAGCGATGCTAGTGGCTGTTTTCGAATGGGAGGAGAGTTTCGATGCCGCTCGCGATGAACCGTGAGGTTTTCATTACCTGTGCTGTGACCGGTTCCGGCGGCTCGCAGGACCGCAGCCCGCATGTGCCGCGCTCGCCCAAGCAGATCGCCGATTCGGCCATCGATGCGGCCAAGGCCGGTGCGGCCATCGTCCACTGCCATGTCCGCGATCCCGAAACCGGCAAGCCCAGGCGCGACGTGCATCTCTATCGCGAGGTGACCGAGCGTATCCGCGCGGCTGACGTCGACGTCATCCTGAACCTCACCGCCGGCATGGGCGGCGACATGGTGTTCGGCTCGCCGGAAGCGCCGTTGCCGCTCAACGAAAAGGGCACCGACATGGGCGGCGCCACCAACCGCATGGAACATGTGCGCCAGTGCCTGCCGGAAATCTGTACGCTTGATTGTGGCACCATGAATTTCGCCGAAGCCGACTATGTCATGACCAACACGCCCGGCATGCTGCGTGCCATGGGCGGCATGATGACGGCGCTCGGCGTCAAGCCGGAAATCGAGGCTTTCGACACCGGGCATCTGTGGTTCGCCAAGCAGCTGGTCGAGGAGAAAGTGCTCAATCCGGACGCGCTGGTTCAGCTTTGCATGGGTGTGCCGTGGGGGGCGCCCGACGACCTCAACACTTTCATGGCGATGGTCAACAACGTGCCGTCGACCTGGAACTGGTCGGCTTTCGCGATCGGCCGCAACCAGATGGCCTATGCGGCGGCAGCGGTGCTCGCCGGCGGCAATGTCCGCGTCGGCCTGGAAGACAATCTCTGGCTCGACAAGGGCGTGCTGGCGACCAATGCGCAGCTGGTCGAGCGCGCCGCCTCCATCGTCACCAATCTCGGCGCCAGGATTCTTGGCCCCGAAGAAGTGCGCAAGAAGCTCAACCTGACCAAGCGAGCGCCGATAGCGGCATAAATTATTCGCAGGGAGGGTCGCTATGGCTACCGTCAAATTCACCGCGATGAAGGATGGCGACAGGCAAGACTACGAGTTCCTGACCGCCCATGAAATCGACTATGCGGCCAAAACCGGCGAGCGGCTGCTCGACGCGCTGGTGCAGCTCGACGAAGGCCTGTCCGGCTACAAGATCACCCGGCTCGGCCATTCGCTGCAGGCGGCGACACGGGCCTGGCGCGACGGCGCTGACACCGACTGGATCGCCTGCGCGCTGCTGCACGACATCGGCGATATCTACGCGCCCTACAATCACGACGAATACGCCGCGTCGATCCTGAAGCCTTTCGTGCGCGAGCAATGCACCTGGGTGGTGGAGAAGCACGGCGATTTCCAGCGCCTCTATTACGCCCATCATCTCGGCGGCAATCGCCATGCGCGCGACCGCTTCGCCGGCCATGCCTATTTCGACGATTGCGACCAGTTTTGCGAGCGCTGGGACCAGTCGAGCTTCGACCCCGACTATGAGACGCTGCCGATCGAATTCTTCCGGCCCTTCGTACTCGAAGTCTTCGCCCGCAAGGCCTACGACCTGTCAGTCATCCGCGCCGGCGAGCGCGTGCCCCTCACCGATCCCGAAACCGCCAGGACAAGAACCGGAGCCTCTCAATGAGCATCATCAACAAGGCGGCCGCCATTGGCGGCGGGGTCATCGGCGCCGGCTGGGTCGCGCGCCTGCTCTTGAACGGCATCGACGTGTCCATTTTCGATCCCGATCCAGAAGCTTCACGCAAGGTTTCGGAAGTGATGAAGGGCGCGCGCCGCGCCTATAAGCAGATGGTGCCCGGCGGTCTGCCCAAGGAGGGCAAGCTCACCTTCGCCAAGACGATCGCCGAAGCGGTCGCCGATGCCGATTTCATCCAGGAGAGCGTGCCGGAACGTCTCGATCTCAAACACAGGGTGCTGGCCGAGATCGACGCGCATGCGCCGGCCAACGCCATTGTCGGCTCCTCGACCTCGGGCATCAAGCCGACCGACATGCAGGTGGCGATGAAGAAGCATCCCGAGCGGTTGGTCGTCGGCCATCCGTTCAACCCGGTCTACCTGCTGCCGCTGGTCGAGATCGTCGGCGGCGACCAGACCTTCCCCGAGGCGGTCGAGGTCGCCAAGGAAATCTATGCCTCGATCGGCATGAAGCCGGTCGTGATCCGAAAGGAGATCGAGGCCTTCGTCGGCGACCGCCTGCTCGAAGCCGCCTGGCGCGAGGCGCTGTGGCTGATCAAGGACGGCATCTGCACCGTCGAGGAACTCGACGACATCATGCGCTATGGCTTCGGCCTGCGCTGGGCGCAGATGGGCATGTTCCAGGTCTATCGCGTCGCCGGCGGCGAGGCCGGCATGCGCCACTTCATGGCGCAGTTCGGGCCCTGCCTGAAATGGCCATGGACCAAGCTGATGGACGTGCCGGAGTTCAACGACGAGCTGGTCGACCTGATCGCCACCCAGTCGGACGACCAGGCGCACGGCCTGTCGATCCGCGAGCTGGAAAAGATCCGCGACGACAATCTGGTCGCGATCATGGATGCGCTGTCGAAGCAGAACAAGGGCAAGGGCTGGGGCGCCGGCGCGCTGCACAAGGATTATACCAAACAGCTCGCCAAGCTGGCGGCGAAGAAGCCGACCGCTTCAAAGGCGGCTGAAAAGGCCAAGGCCGCCAAGCCGGTGAAGAAAGCCGAAAAGCCGAAGAAAAAGAAGAAGGGCTGAGGCCATGGATTTCGGTCTTTCGGAAGAGCAAAAGCTCATTGTCGAGACGACGCGTGCCTTCGTCGAGAACGAGCTTTATCCACATGAGCGCGAGGTCGAGCGCACCGGCGTGCTGCGCCGCGAACTGATCGAGGAGATCAAGGCCAAGGCGATCGAGGCCGGGCTCTACGCCGCCAACATGCCGGCCGACGTCGGCGGCGCGGGGCTCGATACGGTGACCTGGCTGCTTTACGAAAAGGAGCTCGGCCGGGCAAATTACGCGCTGCACTGGACCTGCGTGGCGCGTCCTTCCAACATTCTGCTCGCCGGCACGCCGGAGCAGCGTGAAAAATATCTGTTCCCCTGCATCCGCGGCGAGAAATGGGATTGCCTGGCAATGACAGAGCCGGGCGCCGGCTCCGACCTGCGCGGCATGAAGGCATCAGCCGTGCAGGACGGCGACGACTGGGTGCTCAACGGCACCAAGCATTTTATTTCGCACGCCGATCTCGCCGATTTCGCCATCGTCTTCATGGCCTCGGGCGAAGAGGAGTCTCCGCGCGGCAAACGCAAGAAGATCACCGCCTTCTTCGTCGACAAGGGCACCAAGGGCTTTGCGGTGCGCGACGGCTACCGCAACGTCTCGCATCGCGGCTACACCAACGCCATTCTGGAGTTCGACGATTGCCGGCTGCCGGCATCCCAGGTTCTGGGCGAGGTGCACAAGGGCTTCGACGTCGCCAATTCCTGGCTTGGCGCCACGCGTCTGCAGGTCGGCGCCACCTGTCTCGGCCGTGCCGAGCGGGCGCTTGGCCATGCCGTCGAATACGCAGCGCAGCGCCAGCAGTTCGGCCAGCAGATCGGCAAGTTCCAGGGAGTGTCGTTCAAGCTTGCCGACATGGCGACGGAACTCAAGGCCGCCGACCTGATGGTGTTCGAAGCCGGCTGGAAGTACGATCAGGGCACCGTCACCGACCAGGACATGGCCATGGCCAAGCTGAAGGCCACCGAAATGCTCGCCTTTGTCGCCGACGAGGCAATCCAGATCCATGGCGGCATGGGGCTGATGGACGACCTGCCGCTGGAGCGCATCTGGCGCGATGCCCGCGTCGAGCGCATCTGGGAAGGCACTTCGGAGATTCAGCGACATATTATTTCGCGGGCGTTGCTGCGCCCGTTCGGCGCTTAGAGCATGATCGCGCAAAGCCGAGATTCGGTTTGTCGGGCAAACGAGATCGTTTGCCCTGAGATCGCGCTCAAAACGAAAAGATGACCATGCATAAACTCGAACGTCTCCTGCGCCCGAAATCGATCGCCGTGTTCGGTGGCGTGCAGGCCGCCGCCGTCGTGGCGCAATCGATCAAGATGGGCTTTGCCGGCGATATCTGGCCGGTGCACCCGACCAAGGACGAGGTTGCCGGATGCAAGGCCTACCGCTCGGTGGCGGACCTGCCCGGCGCGCCGGATGCCGCCTTTGTCGGCGTCAACCGGCATCTGACGATCGATGTGGTCAAGGCGCTGGCTGAGCGCGGCGCCGGTGGCGCCGTCTGCTTTGCCGCCGGATTTCTCGAAACCGAGGCCTATGACGACGACGGCGAACGGCTGCAGGCTGAACTGGTCGCGGCCGCCGGCCAGATGCCGATCATCGGACCGAACTGCTACGGCCTGATCAACTATGCCGACGGCGCGCTGCTGTGGCCGGACCAGCATGGCGGCATCAGGCTGGACGAAGGCGGCAAGGGCGTCGCCATCATCACCCAGTCGTCCAACATCGCCATCAACATGACGATGCAGAAGCGCGGCCTGCCGATCGCCTTCCTGATGACCGCCGGCAACCAGGCGCAGACCGGCCTGTCGGAAATGGCGCTCGGCCTGATCGAGGACGAGCGCGTCACGTCACTCGGCCTGCATATCGAGGCCTTCGACTCTGTAGCCGGCTTCGAGCGCCTGGCGGCACGGGCGCGAGAGCTCAGGAAACCGATCATCGCCATGAAGGTCGGCCGTTCCGAACAGGCACGGCAGGCAACCGTCTCGCACACCGCATCGCTCGCCGGCTCGGACGCTGCTTCCGGCGCCTTCCTGAGGCGGCTTGGCATTGCCCGTGTCGATTCCATCCCCGCCTTCATCGAGGCGCTGAAGCTGCTGCACATCACCGGCCCGCTGCCTGGCTACAAGCTCTCGTCGATGAGCTGTTCGGGCGGCGAAGCGTCGGTCATGGCCGACAGCGCGGAAGGGCGCTGGGTCAACTTCCCTGACCTGACCGACACCCACCGCGCCCATGTCAAATCGACGCTCGGGCCGCTGGTCGCGGTGGCCAACCCCTTGGACTACCACACCTTCATCTGGAACAACGAGCCGGCTATGACCGCCACCTTCACCGCCATGGTGTCGGGCGGCTTCGACCTCAATATGCTGGTGCTCGACTTCCCGCGCCCCGACCGCTGCTCGGTGACCGACTGGTGGGCGACGCTGCGCGCCTTCGAATCGGCGCTGAAGACCAACAAGGCGCATGGCGCCATCGTCTCCTCGCTGCCGGAAAACCTGCCCGAGGAATACACCGCCGAGCTGATGGCGCGCGGCATGGTGCCGCTGTTCGGCATTTCCGAGGCGATGGATGCCGCAGGCGCGGCAGCCTTCATCGGCTGGGCATGGGCTGAACCGCAGGCGCAGCCGGTCGACACATCCGCTGCCGGCGCCGCTGGCGGCGATCACGTCACGCCCGACGAGGCCGAAGCCAAGGCGCGGCTGATCAAGGCCGGGCTTCCCGTGCCCAAGGGCGAGCGCGCCAGCAATGCGGTTGAGGCGGTGATTTCGTCGATGGCGCTCGGCTTTCCCGTTGCCCTGAAGGCGCTGGGCGTCACTCACAAATCCGAGGTCGGCGCCGTCCGGCTCAACCTCAAGGATGCCGAATCGGTCAGCACGGCGGCGCACGACCTGTTGCCGCTCGGCACCGGGCTCTATGTCGAACGTATGGTGCGCGACGGCGTCGCCGAACTGATCGTCGGCTTCACCCGCGACCCGATGTTCGGCGCCGTCATGACGCTGGGCACCGGCGGCGTGCTGGTCGAACTGCTGCGCGACAGCGTCACGCTGATGCTGCCGGCGACGCGCGACGACATCGAGGCCGCGCTGCGCGGCCTCAAACTGTTCCCGCTGCTCGAAGGCTATCGCGGCCGGCCGAAGGCCGATGTCGCCGCCGCCATAGACGCGATCGCTGGCATCGCCGGTTTCGTGCAGGAGAATGCCGGCGAGATCGAGGAACTCGACATCAATCCGCTGATCGTCTGCACACAAGGCAAGGGCGCCTGGATCGCCGACGCGCTGCTGGTGCTGGGAGAGAACAAGAATGTCTGACGTCATATCAACCCGCCGCGAAGGCACCATCCTCGAGGTCACGCTCGACCGCCCCAAGGCCAATGCCATCGACCTGAAAACCTCGCGGCTGATGGGCGAGACCTTCAAGGCGTTCCGCGACGATCCGGAACTGCGCGTCGCCATCGTCAAGACCGCGGGCGACAAGTTCTTCTGCGCCGGTTGGGACCTGAAGGCCGCGGCCAGCGGCGACGCCGTCGACGGCGACTATGGCGTCGGCGGTTTTGCCGGCCTGCAGGAACTGCGTGACCTGAACAAGCCGGTCATCGCCTGCGTCAACGGCATGGCGGTCGGCGGCGGCTTCGAGCTGGCGCTGTCCTGCGACCTCATCTACGCCTCGGACCATTCCTCCTTCGCACTGCCCGAAATCCGTGCCGGCACGCTGGCCGACGCGGCGACGATCAAGCTGCCGAAGCGCATTCCTTATCATGTCGCCATGGACCTTCTGCTCACCGGCCGCTGGATGGATGTCGCCGAGGCGCATCGCTGGGGCCTGGTCAACGAGGTGCTGCCCAAGGAAAAGCTCGAGGACCGCGTCTGGGAGATCGCTCGCCTGCTCGCCAGCGGCCCGCCTCTGGTCTTCGCCGCGATCAAGGAGACGGCACGGGTGGCAGAATCGCTGACCTTCCAGGATGCGATGAACAAGGTGACGCGCCGGCAGTTGCCGACCGTCGACGCGCTCTATGGGTCGGAGGACAATATGGAAGGCTTCCGGGCTTTTGCCGAGAAGCGCGAGCCTGTGTGGAAGGGGAAGTGATCCTGCGGAGATGACAGCGCCATCCCCGAAAATTGGTCAGCCAGCATGACCGACTACAAAAGCCTCATCGATGCCGAGACCTGGGCCTTCATCGAGCGGACCAATTCCTATTATCCGCCCGACACGATCGACGATACGATCACCCAGCAACGTGAGATCTATGACCGGATGTGCCGCGAGTTCTTTGCCGGCTATCCGCAGGGCGTGACTGCCGAAACCACGGTTGTTGCCACGCCCGCGCAAGACCTCCCTATCCGCATCTACCGCAACGCGACGCCGAACGATGCGGCGATGGTGGTTTACATCCATGGCGGTGGTTTCATCCTCGGCGGGCTCGACAGCCATGACGATGTCTGCGCCGAGCTTTGCGGCCGCACCGGCCATGAAGTGATCTCGGTCGATTACCGGCTGGCGCCTGAGCATCCGCATCCAGCCGCTTTCGATGATGCGATGAGCGCCTTCGAATGGGCCGCAGGGACCTACGACCGCCCGGTCGTGCTGTGCGGTGACAGCGCCGGCGGCAACCTTTGCGCCGCCGTTGCGCACGCGACGCGTGGCCATGTGAAAAAGCCGATCGGCCAGGTGCTGATTTATCCCGGTCTCGGCGGCGATCGTTCGCGCGGCTCCTATGTGACACACGCCGAAGCGCCGATGCTGACGGTGCGCGATCTCGAATTCTACAAGCACATCCGTACCGGTGGAACCGACCAGACCGGCGACATCACGCTGTCGCCGCTGGCCGATGCCGATTTCGCCAATTTGCCGCCGACCGTGCTGATCACCGCCGAGTGCGACCCCTTGTCGTCCGATGGCGAGGCTTATCGCGACCGCATCGTCGCGGCAGGCGGGCACGCTACCTGGTTCGAGGAACCCGGCCTGGTGCACGGCTATCTCAGGGCCCGGCACAGCGTCGGCCGCGCCCGCGCCAGCTTCACCCGCATCGTCGACGCTGTGGCCACGCTCGGAAAGGGCGGCTGGACCTGGTAGGGACAGGGGCTGTCCCCGCTCAGGAGGCCTTGGCCAGAAAACTCTGATAGTCCGATTTCGCCTGCAGCAGGCGCAGCACGTTCTCGCGCGATCCCCGCACATGGGCGCGCGCCAGGGCGCCGGCGCGGCTGGCGTCGCCGGCGCAGATCGCCTCGACGATCTCGGCATGCTCGTCGCGGGCGATCTTCCATTCATCGAGCCACAACAGTTCGGTCCAGACATAGTGCTGGCACTTGTCGAGGATGCCGCACAGCATGCCGTGCAGCATCGCGTTGCCGCTGATCTCGGCGATGACACGGTGCAGGTCGATGCCGACTTCCAGTTCCTGGAATTTCTCGCGCGTCGTGCGATCCGGGATGGCGGCCAGCCGTTCGCATTCGGCCAGCATGGCGCGCAGCCGCGCCTTGTCCTTGTCGGTCGCCGCGGTGGCCGCCAGTTCGGTTGCATGGCCGTCGAGCAGTTCGCGGATATCGAAGGCCTCGCGGAACATATTGATGTCGAACTCGGTGACGGCATAGCCCTGGCGCGGCCGGCCGGTGACCAGCCCGTCGCGCTCCAGCCGGTTGAAGGCTTCGCGCACCGGCGTACGGCTGACATTGAGTTTCGCCGCGATGTCGCTTTCGGTGACGCGTGAGCCCGGCGGAATCTGGCCGGTCACGATCATCGCCTTGAGCGCGGAATAGACCGAGTCGCGCAGCGTGTTTTTGGTTTCCTTGGCCAAGTTCCGTTCCCAGTTCTCCGGCCGTTTTAGCCGGACATTGCTTCGTTTGTAATCGCAGTCGGCGCAATTTGCCACGCCTGCGGCACCGTCCCATCGCCTCCAACTGATCGTGCCTGTCGCAGTTGACAACACCGATCTCTCGGCTACATTCTAAATTGTATACAAAATCGCATGCCAAATCAAAAACAAATGGGAACACCGGTCGGAGAACCGAAATGAACAGGATCAGAAACGTTAGCGTTGTGGCGATCGCGGGCCTTGTGGCGGCGGTCGCAGTGCCCGCCGTCGCCGCCGACACGATCACCGTCGCCTCGTGGGGCGGCACCTATCAGGAGGCGCAGACCAAAGCCTTCTTCAAGCCGACCGCCGATGCGCTCGGCATCACCATCAAGGAAGACACCACCAACGGCCTCGACGACGTGCGGCTGCAGGTGACCGGCAATGCCGTCAAATGGGACATTACTGAGCTCGGCGCCGACGAATGCGCGCGCGGCTCGAAGGAGGGCCTGTTCGAAAAGCTGGATTACGGCATCATCGACAAGAGCGGCATCAACCCGAAGCTGGTGCATGACGACTGGGTCGGCATTTCCTACACCTCCGTCGTGCTGATTTACCGGACCGATGTCTTCGGCGACAAGGGCCCGAAGACCTGGGCCGACTTCTGGAACGTGGAGAAATTCCCGGGACGGCGCGCGCTGAGCAGCAGCCAGGCGACGGAGACGCTGAGCGTTGCCGCACTCGCCTCGGGCCTGCCGATCGACAAGGTCTATCCGGTCGATATCGACGGGGCGCTGAAAACAGTCGACAAGATCCGTGGCCATGTCGACGCGTGGTGGACTTCCGGCGCCCAGGCCATGCAATTGGTGAAGGACGGCGAAGTCGACATGGCGAGCATCTGGAACGGACGCGCCGGCACACTGAAGAAGGCAGGCGCGCCGGTCAGCTTCTCCTTCGACCAGGGCGTGCTCACCGCCGACTGCATGGTCATCCCCAAGGGCGCCAAGAACAAGGAAGCGGCGATGAAGGCGCTGGCGATGTTCGTCAGCCCGCAGCTGCAGGCCAATTTGCCGCTCTATGTCGACAATGGGCCGGTCAACGAGAAGGCCTTCGAGACCGGCAAGATCCCGCCCGAGCGGATCAAGGACATCAACTCGGCGCCCGAAAACGTCAAGAAACAGGTGCTGCAGGATGCCGAGTTCTGGCGTGACAACCTCGTCGAGGCGACGGAGAAGTTCAACAATCTGATTCAGCAATAGGCCGGAACCCTGACATTGCAGGGCGGCGCAAACGCCGCCCTGCTCCTTCAGTCTGTGCCCGGGAGAAAACGATCTTGTCCATTGCACCATCCGCGCTGCCGATCAGCATGCGCCGGATCGAGAAGAGATTTGGCAGCGTGCCGGTGCTGCGCGACCTGAACCTCGATGTCGAGGCCGGCGAGTTCCTGACCTTGCTCGGCCCCTCCGGCTCGGGAAAGACGACGCTGCTGATGATCCTGGCCGGTTTCGTCAGGGCCAATGCCGGGAGCATCAAGGTCGGCGGCGACGAGATCATCACCACGCCGCCGCACAGGCGCAATATCGGCATGGTGTTCCAGAACTATGCGCTGTTTCCGCATATGAACGTCTTCCACAACATCGCCTTCCCGCTGAAACAGCGCGGCGTCGCGGCCGCCGAGACGGCGCAGCGGGTGGAGAAGGCGCTGGAGCTGGTGAAATTGCAGGGGCTGGGCGAGCGGCGCGTCGACCAGCTTTCCGGCGGCCAGCGCCAGCGCGTGGCCCTGGCGCGCGCCATCGTCTTCGAGCCGCGTATCGTGCTGATGGACGAGCCGTTGTCGGCGCTCGACAAGGGCCTGCGCGAGCATATGCAGATCGAGCTGCGCGCGCTTCATCGCCGTCTTGGCATGACGACTGTCTATGTCACGCACGACCAGCGCGAAGCCATCACCATGTCTGACCGCATCGCCGTCATGAACGGTGGCCTCATCGAACAGCTCGACCGGCCCGAAACCCTTTACGCCGCGCCGAAGACGCAGTTCGTAGCCGGCTTCATCGGCGAATCGAATTTCATCCCGGTCGAAAGCCGCAACGGGTCGGTCTGGTATGAGGACAGGCGGATCCAGACCGGGGCACCGACACCGGCGGCTGGTCCGCACCTGATGGTGGTGCGGCCGGAGAAGCTCAGGCTGGTCACGGCAGCCGACCCGTCGGCCGGCATCAATGTACTCGATGCGACGGTCAGCGACATCATCTACCAGGGCGACAGTTTCGTCTGCTATGCCAGCCTGCGCGACGGCCGCCAGCTGACGCTTCGCGACTATTGCCGCAGCGATGTGCTGGCCAGGCTGCCGGCCGCCGGCCAGCCGATCATGCTCGGCCTCGACGCGAAGGACACGATCCTGGTGGCGGCCGAAGGATGAGCGCGCAATCCGCCCTGCTGAAAGAGATCGCCGGCCCGGCGAGGCAGGATCTCAATGCGCAGGCGCTGCGCGCCGACGCGCGGCGCGAGTCGCTGCGGCTGCTGGCGCTGCTGGCGCCGAGCCTGTTCCTCGTCTGCGCCATCATCATCGTGCCGATCGGCTGGCTGTTCTGGCTGTCGCTGTTCGACGAGACAGGCGCCTTCAGCGCCGCCAACTATGCCCGTTTCTTCGAACAGGCTTCCTACATCAAGACCTTCCTCACCACCTTCAAGGTCGCCTTCATCGTCACCGGCGCCTGCGTGCTGCTCGGCTATCCCCTGGCCTACATGCTGTCGCAACTGCCGCGCCGGGCGGCGTCGATCTGCCTGATCTTCGTCATCCTGCCGTTCTGGACCTCGGTGCTGGTGCGCACCTATGCCTGGCTGGTGATCCTGCAGCGCAAGGGCCTGATCAACAGCTGGCTGATCGATCTCGGCGTGATCAGCCAACCGCTGTCGCTGGCCAACAATTTTGCCGGCGTGGTCATCGGCATGACGCACATATTGCTGCCGTTCCTGGTGCTGCCGCTCTATGCCTCGATGAAGACCATCGACACCGACTGCCTGCGCGCCGGCATGAATCTCGGCGCCGGCCCGGCCGCGACCTTCCGACAGATCTTCTTTCCTCTGTCGCTGCCCGGCCTCGCCTCGGGCGTGGTTATCGTCTTCGTGCTCTGCCTCGGCTTCTTCGTGACGCCGGCGCTGATGGGTGGCGGCAAGGTGGTGATGTGGGCGATGCGCATGGAACAGACCACCAGCCTCTATTCCAACTGGGGGGCCGGTGCGGCACTCGGCGTCGTGCTGCTGGTGGTCACGCTGGCGCTGCTGGGCCTGTTCCAGTGGCTGCTCGGCGCGCGCGCAACCGGCGTATGGAGTTCGCGATGAGTGACGGTATCGGCCTGCCGATCTCGCACCGGCAACGCCTGTGGCTTTACGGCTTCGGCGGCCTCGTGCTGTTGTTCCTGATCGCGCCGTCGGTCATCATCGTCATCATGTCGTTTTCGGATTCGACGCTGCTGCAGTTCCCGCCGCAGCAATGGTCGCTGCGTTGGTATGAAAGCTATTTCCAATCGCTGGAATGGCGCGACGCCACCATCGTGTCGGTCAAGGTCGCAATCATGACCGCGCTGGTGGCGACGCCGCTCGCCACCGCTGCCGCCTATGCCATCAACCGCGGCACGCTGCGCTTCAACGGCACCATCAACGCGCTGCTCACGGCGTCGCTGATCATCCCGGTGATCCTGGTCGGCATCGGCACCTTCTTCCTCTATGCGCGCATCGGCCTCAACAACACGCTGACCGGCCTGGTCATCGCGCATACGGTGCAGGCGCTGCCGCTGGTGGTGCTGACGGTGCTTTCGGGGCTGCGCTCCTACGACATGAACCAGGAACGGGTGGCGCGCAGCCTCGGTGCGGGACGCATCGCGGCGTTCTGGCAGGTGACGATGCCGCAGATCCGCTTCTCGATCGTCTCGGGCGCGCTGTTTGCGTTCATCACCTCCTTCGACGAAGTTGTCGTTTCGCTGTTCATCTCGGGCGGCGAGACCACGACCCTGACACGCCGCATGTTCAACGCGCTGCGCGACCAGATCGACCCGACCATCGCCGCCATCTCGACCTGCCTGATCGTGCTGTCGGTGCTGCTTTTGTCGCTGGCGCAGATCTTCGGCCGGCGGCATTGATTATCGACCAATTCGCAGAAATGACCTTAGGGATATCCAGACCAGATGCGTGATTTCCAGTTTCCCGGCCGCTCGCCGGTTCGTGCCACGGAAGCGATTGCCGCGACATCGCATCCGCTTTCGACACTTGCGGCCATCGAGATGCTGCGCGCCGGCGGCAATGCCATGGATGCCGCCATCTGTGCTGCCGCCGTGCAGGGTGTCGTCGAGCCGCAATCGACCGGCATCGGCGGCGATTGCTTTGTCCTCTACTGCCGCAAGGGGCAGAGCGAGATGCTGGCTTTCAACGGCTCCGGCCGGGCGCCGGCGGCCGCGACCGTCGACTGGTATCGCGACAAGGGTTTTAGCGAGCTTCCCAAACAGGGGCCGCATGCAGTGACCGTGCCGGGCGCGATCGACGCCTGGTGCCGGCTGCTGGAAGACCATGGCAGCAAGAGCCTGGCCGAGGTGCTGGCGCCGGCGATCCACTATGCCGAGAATGGCTATGTCGTGCACGACCGCGTCGCCTTCGACTGGGCCGAACCCGAAACCGACCTTTCCGCCGACGAGCATGCCGCCCGCATCTTCCTGCCCGGCGGCGTCGCGCCGAAAGCAGGCGACGTGCACCGGCAGCCGGAGCTTGCCGCCACCTTGCGCATCATCGCCAAACAGGGCCGCGCCGGTTTCTACGAAGGCGCGGTGGCCGACGACATGGTGCGCCGGCTCAAGGAACTGGGCGGGCTGCATTCGCATGAGGATTTCGCCGCGACCCGGGGCGACTATGTGGCGCCGGTGAGCATCAGCTATGGCGGCCACGAGATCCACCAGATGCCGCCGAACAACCAGGGCCTGACGGCGCTTTTGATGCTGAACGTGCTGTCGGGCTTCAAGCTCGGCGGCCTCGACCCCAACGGCGCCGAACGCCTGCACCTGGAGATCGAGGCCGGGCGGCTGGCCTATCGCGACCGCGACCGTTTCGTCGGCGACCAGGACCGTGTCCCGGTGCCGGTGCGAGAGCTCCTGTCGACCGCCTATGCCGGGCGGCTGCGCGCCGAGATCGACCGCGAGCGCGCCATGACGCACCTGCCGGATGTGCAACTGCCCGGCAGCGACACGGTCTATATCTCGATCGTCGACCGCGACCGCAACGCGGTCTCCTTCATCAACTCGACCTATTATTCCTTCGGCAGCGGCGTCGTCGGCCCGAAGACCGGCGTGGTGCTGCAGAACCGCGGCTCGAGCTTCCGCCTCGATCCGGCGCATCCCAATGCGATCGCGCCCGGCAAGCGGCCGATGCACACGATCATGCCCGGCATGGCGACGAGGAACGGCCGCGTGGTGATGCCGTTCGGCGTGATGGGCGGCGGCTACCAGCCGTTCGGCCATGTCCATCTTCTGACCAACATGATCGATTTCGGCATGGACCCGCAGCAGGCGCTGGACGCGCCGCGCGTGTTCTACAATGACGGCATGGTGGAGGCGGAGCGCAACGTGCCCACCGAGGCGATCGAAGGCCTGCGCCGGCGCGGCCACGCCATCACCGAGCCGCACCATCCGCTCGGCGGCGGCCAGGCGGTGCTGATCGACTGGGAAAAGGGAACGCTGACGGGCGCGTCGGACCCGCGCAAGGATGGGATGGCGCTGGGATATTGAGGGCAGCTCTTTCGCCCCGTTTACGGGAGAGCAATCGCGTATGGTGCTGGCGCCAACGGCGGCTGGACTTTCACAAGCTTTGAAACATAGTCGGTGACCATGACCCAAACCCACCCAGACGTCTCCCGCCGCCTCGTCGCCGGCACCGACGACGACCCCGCCATCCTGGCGCCCGACAGGCCCACGCTGACCCATGGCGGTCTGCGCGCGCTGATCGCCGCCACCGCCACTCAGTTGCACGCCCTGGGCATCGGCCGAGGCGACAGGGTGGCTATCGTGCTGCCTAACGGGCCGGAGATGGCGACAAGCTTCGTCGCGGTGGCGGCCACAGCCTCGACGGCGCCGCTCAATCCCGCCTACCGGGCCGACGAACTCGATTTCTACCTCACCGACATCGGCGCCAAGGCGATCCTCGTCGCGGAGACCGAGACCGGTCCGACCGTGACGGTGGCCGAGCGCCTCGGCATCGGCGTGCTGCGGCTCATCGTGCCGCCAGATGCGCCGGCCGGGAGCTTCACCATCGAGGGCAAGGCGGTCGGTCCGCGAGCGGCGCCCGCCATGGCTGGCGATGACGATATCGCGCTGTTGCTGCACACCTCCGGCACGACGTCGCGGCCCAAGCTGGTGCCGCTCAGCCATGCCAATGTCGCCGCCTCCGCCCGCCATATCGGCGCGACGCTCGGCCTGACGGCCGGTGACCGCTGCCTCAACATCATGCCGCTATTCCACATCCACGGGCTGATCGCGGCGGTGCTGTCGTCGCTCGCCGCCGGAGGCAGCATCTACTGCACACCGGGCTTCAACGCGCTGCGCTTCTTCCAGTGGCTGAGTGACGCCAAACCGAGCTGGTACACGGCGGTGCCGACCATGCACCAGGCGATCCTGGCGCGCGCGGCGCGCAATGCCGAAGCACTGGCGGTGGCACGCCTGCGCTTCATCCGCTCGTCCTCGGCGTCGCTGCCGGCGCAGGTGATGGCCGAACTCGAAGCGACCTTCGGCTGCCCCGTCATCGAATCCTACGGGATGACCGAGGCCGCGCACCAGATGGCCTCGAACCGGCTGCCGCCCGGCCTGCGCAAGCCGGGCAGCGTCGGTGCGGCGGGCGGACCGGAGGTGGCCGTGATGGCGCCGGACGGGCGGCTGCTCGAACCAGGCGAGACAGGCGAAATCGTCATTCGCGGCCCCAACGTCACGTCAGGCTATGAGAAGAACCCGGACGCCAACGCCACGGCCTTCGCGCATGGCTGGTTCCACACCGGCGACCAGGGCGTGCTCGACGATGACGGCTATCTCAAGGTCACCGGCCGGCTGAAAGAAATCATCAATCGCGGCGGCGAAAAGATCTCGCCGCTCGAAGTCGATGACGTGCTGATGGACCACCCGGCGGTGGCGCAGGTCGTCACCTTCGCCATGCCGCATGAGAAGCTCGGCGAGGAGGTGGCGGCGGCAGTGGTGCTGCGCGAAGGCATGAGCGCCACAGAGGGCGATATCCGCGCTCACGCCGCGACCCGGCTCGCCGATTTCAAGGTGCCGCGCAAGGTGCTGATCCTGGACGAGATCCCCAAGGGCGCGACGGGCAAGCTGCAGCGCATCGGGCTCGCCGCCAAGCTCGGGCTGTGACGATGAAGATCACCATCTTCGGCGCCGGCGCCATCGGCGGCTATCTCGCGGCCAAGCTGGCGATTGCCGGCCGCACCGATCTGTCGATCGTCGCCCGCGGCGCGCATCTCGAAGCGATCAAGGCAGATGGCCTGCGCCTGATCGAGGACGGCAAGGAAACGATCGCTCCGGTCAGGGCCGCCGCCAAGGCGGAAGATCTCGGCGCGCAGGATTATGTCGTGCTGGCGCTGAAGGCGCATTCCGTCGCGCCCGCGCTCGACCAGATCGCACCGCTGCTTGGGGACCACACATCCGTCGTCACCATGCAGAACGGCGTGCCCTGGTGGTATTTCTACAAGGCCGGCGGCGCGCTCGAAGGCACCAGGCTGCATCAGGTCGATCCCGGCGGCACGATCTGGGACCGGCTCGGCCCGCAGCGCGTCATCGGCTCGGTCGTCTATCCCGCCGTCGAGGTCGACGCGCCGGGCCTGATCCGCCATGTCGAGGGCAGGCGCTTCTCGCTCGGCGAACCCTCGGGCGAGAAGAGCGACCGGGCCACGCTTCTGGCCGGGGAGATGGTCAAGGCCGGATTGCAGGCGCCGGTGCGCGACGACATACGTGGCGAGATCTGGATAAAACTGTGGGGCAACCTCTCCTTCAACCCGATCTCGGCGCTGACCGGCAGCACGCTGACGGCAATCGTCGCCGACGAGGACACCCGCACGCTCGCCCGCGCCATGATGCTGGAAGCGCAAGCGATCGGCGAAAGCCTCGGCGTGCGCTTCCCCATCGACGTCGACCGCCGCATCAAAGGCGCCGGCGATGTCGGCGAACACAAGACCTCGATGCTGCAGGACCTGGAACGCGGCCGCCCTATGGAGATCGACGCGCTGGTAGGCGCCGTGCAGGAACTTGGGCGGCTGACGGGGCAGCCGACGCCGGCGATCGACGGGGTGCTGGCGCTGGTGCGGCGGCTGGCGACGGAGCGCGGGTGTTATGGGTGAGGATGGACTGAGCTTTGGTGCTTGTGGGCCGGAAGCTCGGCAATAAGATATCCCAGGCTCAATGCATACCTTCAAAGATTGCAGTATTAGACGCCCATGGGATTCGGTGTTTTCATTCATCGCTTCGATTCGATCTACGAGGACAGCCCGGCTGAGCAATATCAGTTCCCGAGCCAGTATCTGCGTCGCGTCGAAGCATGCGTCGGTGACTGGATCATCTACTACGAGCCTCGGAAGATCGCGGAGACGCGAGGCTATTTCGCCATGGCCAAGGTGCAGAAAGTCATCCCCGATCCTGCGATTCGGGGAATGTACCTGGCTCTCATAGAACCAGGAAGTTACCTCGATTTCGTCAATTCGGTTCCGTTCAGCGGGACCGATGGGCTGGTAGAACGAGGGTTGCTCAACGATGAGCGACAGATTTCTGGTCGTGCCCAATCGGCGGTTCGTCCGCTCAGCCCGAGCGATTTCAACCGAATTGTCGATCTTGGATTGAACGAGAACGAGCCGCTGCTACCGCGTGTCGATGACATCGGTTTTGAGTTTGAAGAGGAGCAGGTTCCGTTTCAGTTCGAGCAGAGCCGCGACCGGGTCGCCTATGTCGGATCAAGGCTTGTGCGCGACCGCGTTTTCCGTCGCATCGTCTTGCGTGCTTATGACGAGCGCTGCGCGATCACAGGACTTAAGCTGATAAATGGGCGGGGCCGTGCAGAGGTGGCTGCGGCCCATATTCGACCTGTCGAGGCAAGTGGGCCGGACGTTGTCAGCAACGGTATTGCACTCTCCGGCACCGCGCATTGGATGTTCGATCGCGGACTGATCGGCCTAAGCGATGACTTGGAGATTCTGATTTCGCGTCAGGTCAATGATCCCGAAAGCGTGCGGGCGTTCGTCAACAAGTCAGGCCGTGCGCTTCCGCCTCGCCGACCGGTTGAACGCCCTCATCCGCATTTCTTGCAATGGCACCGTGAGCACTGCTTTAAGCAGTGACGTGTTTCCCACGCCCGCAGGCCGTCACCCCTTCCCCACCCGGCCCATCACCCGCGCATAAACCTCCCCCACGATCCCGCGCCGAAACACCAGCACGCACACCATGGAGATCAGCCCCGTGGCGATCGTCACCGGAAGCCTGACGTGGCCAGCGTGTTTTCCAGGCCGACGACGAGGCTGGCGCCGATGATCGGGCCGACCATGATGCCGATGCCGCCCAGGAGCGTCATCAGGATCACTTCGCCCGACATCTGCCAGGTGACGTCGGTTAGAGCGGTTCAGCGTTTGATAGAATCGCCGACCCGCTCTAACTCTTTGTTTTCACTCAATTCCGGACGGAAAACCGTTACACACTTTTCCTGGAATTGCTCTAGCGTGGCGAACTGGAAGACGATCGCCTTGAGTGAGCCCGGCCAGCGGCCGTAAGTCCCTCAGCCCTCGGCGGCGACGAGATGCCCGCCTCCAACATCGCTTAGCGCCAGTTTCAGCGGCGCCTCGCCGATCCGGCGGGTGGCGCTGGGAATTTCCCGATCGAGGCGGGCGAAACGACTTCTGCGCTGCGCGGGATCCGGCACCGGCACGGCTTCGATCAGGCGTTTGGTATAGGGGTGGCGTGGATTTGAAAAAACCTGGTCGCGTGTGCCCATCTCGACGATCTGGCCGAGATACATGACGGCGACACGGTCGGAGATGTTCTCGACCACGGCCATGTCGTGCGAGATGAAGAGATAGGCGACGCCGAATTCGCGCTGCAATTCCTTCAACAGGTCAAGCACGCGCGCCTGGACCGAGACGTCGAGCGCGGACACGCTTTCATCGGCGATGATCAGTTTGGGGCGCAATGCCAGCGCACGCGCGATGCAGACGCGCTGGCGCTGGCCGCCGGAAAATTCGTGCGGATAGAGTTCCATCTGATCCGATGACAGGCCGACACGGTCGAACAAGGCCGCCACCCGCTCGCGGCGCTCTTCCTTCGAGGCGATGCCGTGGATGACCAGCGGCTCGGCGACGAGGTCGCCGACGCGCATGCGCGGGTCGAGCGAGGCGAAGGGATCCTGGAAGATCATCTGAACGTCGCGGCGCACCGCCTTGCGCTCGTCCCGGCCGAGGCCGGATAGGTTGCGGCCGCCGACGACGATATCGCCGCTATACGGCACCAGCCCGGCAAGCGCCTTGGCGGTGGTCGACTTGCCGCAGCCGGATTCGCCGACCAGCGCCAGGGTCTCGTTGGGCGCGATGGAAAAGCTGACACCCTCGACGGCATGGACGCGGCGGGTGACCCGGCCGAAGACGCCGCCGCGCAGGTCGAAGCGGACGTGCAGGTCTTTTACATCGGCGACATTGGTCGGCGTTACGGCTTCGGCAATCTCTTTCGATGCCTGCCGGCCAACGCCACTGCCGATGCGCGGCACGGCGGCGAGCAGCTCGCGCGTATAATCGGCTTGCGGGTGAGCGAAAATGTCAGATGTCTTGCCTTCCTCGACCATGCTTCCGTGCCGCATGATGATGACCCGGTCGGCCATCTCGGCGACGACGCCCATGTCGTGGGTGATCAGGATGACGCTGGTGCCATGCTTTTGCTGCAGGTCGCGCAGCAGCTCCAGCACCTCGCCCTGCACGGTGACGTCGAGCGCCGTGGTCGGCTCGTCGGCGATCAGCACGTCGGGCTCCAGCGCCAGCGCCATGGCGATCATCACACGCTGGCGCATGCCGCCGGAGAGCTCGTGCGGAAACTGTTTTAGCCGGCTTTCGGCCTCCGAAATGCGCACCGCCTTCAGCGCCTCGATGGCGCGCTGGCGGGCCTGCGCAGGCGACAGGCTGGTATGCGCCTCGATCGATTCGGTGAGCTGGCGGCCGATCGACAGCACCGGATTGAGCGAGGTCATCGGCTCCTGGAAGATCATGGCGATACGGTCGCCGCGAATGCGCCGCATCTGGCGCTCCTCGAGGGTGGTCAGCTCGGTGTCGGCCAAATGGATGGTGCCGGCGGAGATGCGCGCGGCGGGTTGCGGCAGGAGCTGCATGATGGCGAGCGCGGTCATGGACTTGCCGGAGCCGGACTCGCCGGCGATGCAGAGCGTTTCGCCGCGCTTGAGTGTCAGGGAGAGGTCAGAGACGACCTCGCGGGAGCCATCCTCGCCGCGCACGGAGACGGAGAGGTTGGCGATGGTGAGGATGGGGGTCGTTGCGGAGGCAGGGTTCTGAGAGGTCAATTCCGGCACGCCCCTCTCTGTCCTGCCGGACATCTCCCCCTCGAGGGGGAGATTGGCAGCTTTGCCGCCTCGCCCATTCTCCACCGTGGACAAATGGCGAAAGCGACATCCGATCTCCCCCTTGAGGGGGGTGAGGAGTGGTCCGCGAAGCGGACGGAAAGCCAATTGCCTGGCTTTCCGAATGACGAACGCCCGGAGCGACAGCGAAGGGCCGGGCCCGGCAGGGCAGAGGGGGGTGCGGCGCCGATCTCTCATTCAAACACGCAACGCGGAAAATAGAACGACACCACCCAGTTCGGCATATCGACGATCTCGCTGATGCGGAGATCGCCGCAGACCGAGGCCAGCATGTAGGCCTCGACGGGATCTATTCTGTAGCGGCCCGCCAACAAATCGACCATCTGCGCCACCGCCTCCTTCGCGCCCGTCATCAGGTCCGGGCCGATGCCAGTCGTCACCTCATAACCCTTGGCGTCGAGATGGCGCGTCACCGGGCCCGATGTGGTGAAGCGCGGCGTCTTCAGCCGCGCATCTTTCACCAGATCGAGCTTGAGCACGACGTCCATCGGGCTCTCGATCGCGGTGCCGCAGACCTCGCCGTCGCCTTGCGCGGCATGGGTGTCCCCGACCGAAAACAGCGCGCCCGCCACCTCCACCGGCAGATAGAGCGTGGTGCCGGCGGCAAGGTCGCGAATGTCGAGATTGCCGCCGACACGGCGCGGCGGCACCACCGAGTGGTGGCCCATCTCGGCCAGCGCATTGCCGATGGTGCCGGCAAAGGGTTTCAGCGGTACGCGCGCGTTCTTGCCGAACAATGCCGGCTCCAGTGAAACCGCATCGTATTTCCAGATGTTGAGCGCCGGCTCCTTGAAGTCGTCCGCGAGCAGGCCGAAACCCGGAATGTTCGCCGTCCAGCCGAAGCCGGACGGTTTGAACATCTCGATCGTCACCTTCAGCGCATCGCCCGGCTCGGCGCCCTCGACGAAGATCGGTCCGGTCACGGGATTGATCCCCGCGAAGTCGAGCTTGGCAATGTCGGCGGCGGTGCTATCCGGCCTCAGCTGGCCACCCCCGGCATCGAGGCACTGGAACTCGATGGTGGAGCCGGGCGCCACGCGCTGCGCCGGGACAAACGAATTGTCCCAGCCGAAATGGTGATGGCGCCCGTGGATGGTGTAGTCGCAGTTATTGCACATCTTTTACGTACACATTGTCGTAGTTGATCGGGACATGGACCGGGTCCACGTAAAGGTTGTCGGCGCCGCCCATGCGGGCCGATTTCATGGTGAATCGCTGCTCGTTGAAGACCGGCGCCCAAGGCGCGTCCGCCATGATCTTCGCGTAGATGTCGCTCCACATCTTGCTACGCTCCCCGGCCTTCGCAGGGTCGACAATCGAGTCGGCCTCGGCCGCCTTGGCGTCGAGGTCCTTGTTGCAATACCACGACCAGTTCCAGCCGCCCGGCACGGCACCGGCGCAGCCCAGGATTGGACCGTAGAAGTTCGACGGATCGGGGAAGTCGGCGATCCAGCCCATGCCGCCCGACCAGATCATCGGCGCGCCGGCCTTGTCGCCGCCGGCGGCGATGACGTTGGCTTGCGCCAGCGACTGGATGCTGGCCTTGATGCCGATCGCCGCTAGGTCCTGCTGGATCGCTTGGGCGATGCGCGGATTGGGGTCGGTGTTCATGGCGAACAATTGCGTCTCGAAACCATCGGGGTGGCCGGCCTCGGCAAGCAGCGCCTTGGCCTTGGCGACGTCATAGGGATAACCCTTGTACTCCTTGTCGTAGCCCGGCATCGATGGCGGCAGCGGCTGGTTGGCCGGCACGGCGCGGCCGTTGATGATCTGGATGATGCGCCCCTTGTTGAGCGCCATGTTGACGGCCTGGCGCACCTTCACATTGTCGAACGGCGCCATGGTGGTGTTCATGGTGACATAGCCGGTGTGCAGCTGGCCGCCCTCGACCACGCGCGCCTTCTGCTCGGGATCGGCCATCACCTCCTGGAATTTTGCCGGAGGAATGCCGTCGAGCGGCAGGTCGATCTCACCTTTCTGCAGGCGCAGCAAAGCCACGATCGGCTCCTGGCCAACCTCGAAGGTGATCTTGTCGAGATGCGGCAGGCCTTTGTGCCAATAGTCCGGATTGCGCTCGAAGACGATGCGCTGGCCGAGCGTCCACTCGGCGAGTTTGAACGCCCCGGTGCCGACCGGATGCTTGCCGAAATCGGCGCCATATTTTTCGACCTCTTCCTTCGGCACGACATGCGAGAAGTTGATGGCCATGACATGCAGGAAGGTGGCGTCGGGGCGGGTCAGCTCGAACTTGACCGTGTAGGGGTCGACGACGGTGACGCCGGAGAGGCCTTCGGCCTTGCCCGCGGCGACATCGTCATAACCCTTGATCGAGCCGAAGAAGCCGGCGCCGGGGCTCTGCGTCTTCGGATTGGTGACGCGGTCGAGCGAATATTTGACGTCGTCGGCCGTCATCTCGCGGCCATTGTGGAATTTCACGCCGTGGCGCAGCTTGAAGGTGAAGGTCTTGCCGTCGGGCGAAATCTCGTAGCTCTCGGCGAGGTCGGGCTTGAGGTTGGTGGTGCCGGGCTCGTAATCCATAAGTCCGTCGAACAGGCTCTTGATCATCGACCAGTTCTGCCAGTCATAGCCAATCGCCGGATCGAGCGTCGTGACATCGTCCTTGTATGTGGCGATGATTTCGCCGCCCTGCTTGGCGTTCGGGTCGATCGTGTCCTCGGCGCGGGCGCTCGTCATGCCGAGCATCAGCGCCAAGGCCGATGCGGTGACGGTCGATGCGAGAAACTTCTTCATTGTCGTGTTCCCTTTCTCTGTTTGTTTTCTGGTTTCATCCGAGCGCTCATCTCAGTTTGATACGGGGGTCGATGAACGGCGCGATGATGTCGGCCAAGAGGTTCCCGAGCACGATGGCGAAGGCCGACACCAGCGTGACGCCCATGATGATCGGGATGTCGACACGCTGGATGGCTTGCCAGGCGAGCTGGCCGATGCCGGGCCAGCCGAACACGCTTTCAACGACGACGATGCCGCCCATGAAGATGCCGATGTCGATGCCGATCATGGCGATGACCGGCAGGATGGCGTTGGGCAGCGCGTGGCGGAAAATGATCGCGCCGCGCGCCAGCCCTTTCGCACGCGCGGTGCGCACGTAGTCCTGGCGCAGCACGTCGATCATCGACGAGCGCATCATGCGCGCATACCAGCCGGCGCCGAGAATGCCCATGGTCAGCGAGGGCAGCACGAGATGGCGCCAGGTGCCGTAGCCACCGATCGGAAACCAGCTCAGCCTGACCGCAAAGACGTAGAGCAGCAAAAGGCCGACGACGAATTGCGGCGCCGAGACGCCGACGAAGGAGGCGACCATCAAGGTCTGGTCGGTGGCGGTGCCGCGCTTGACGGCGGCGATCAGGCCTATCGAGAGCCCGATCAGCAATTCGCACAGGATGGCGCCGACCATCAGAAGCAGGCTGGCCGGCAGCCGCGAGACGATCAGCTCGGCAACCTCGGAGCGCTGGATGTAGGAGCGCCCGAGATCGCCGCTGACGAGCTTCACCAGATAGCGCCAGTACTGGACGACGAAGGGCTGGTCGAGGCCGAGCTGCTGGCGGATGTTCTCTACCGTCTGCGGCGTGGCGCTGCGGCCGGCGATCTGGCGCACCGGATCGGCGGGCAGGAGATAGAGCAGCGCGAAGGTGATCAGCGAGACGCCGAGCAGGATGAGCAGCGACTGGATCAGCCGGCGGCCGAGATAGGCGATCATGACGGGGCCCCCATTATTCACGGCCCCTTTGCGTCGGGTCGAGGATGTCGCGCAGCGCATCGCCGATCAGGTTGAAGGCCAGCGCCAGCGCCAGGATCGCGACGCCGGGAAAAAACACCAGCCAGGGTGCGGCCTGGAAATAGGTCTGGTTCTCGAAGATGATGTTGCCCCACGATGCCGTCGGCGGCTGCACGCCGATACCGAGGAAGGAAAGCGTCGCCTCCAGCAGCACCGTGGTCGAGATGCCGAGCGTGCCCCAGACGATGATGGTCGGCAGCAGATGCGGCAGGATGTGGCGAAACAGGATGCGCGGCGCACTCGCGCCTATCGTGCGCTCGGCGTCGATGAACTCGCGCTCGGCGAGCGAGGAGGTTTCGGTGTAGATGACGCGCGCGGTCTGCACCCAGTTGACGAGGGCGATGACCATGGCGACGATCCAAAGGCTGGGCTGGAACACCGCCGCCAGGCAGATGGCCAGCAGCAATGCCGGGAAGGCCATCATCAGATCGGTGAAACGCATCAGCGCGCTGCCGACCCAGCCGCGGAAATAGCCCGCGGTGACGCCGACAAGCGTGCCGATGAAGAGCGCCACGCCATTGGCGACGATGCCGATGATCAGCGAGGTGCGCGCGCCGTAGAGTATGCGGGTCAGAAGATCGCGCCCGAGCAGGTCGGTGCCCAGCCAGAATTTCGCGGTCGGCGGCAGAGGCGAGCCCTCGATGGTCAGGCCATCGAACATCTGTTCGTTGGGGTCATAGCCGGTCAGCCAGGGCGCCAGGATCGCGCCGGCGACGACGATGGCGACGATGACCAGGCCGAGCAGCGCCAGGCGGCGCTTCACCAGCCGGCGCCAGACGCCGGCGCGCGGCCTGGCCGGCATGCGCCCGGCCGTGAGATCAGGCGCGATGGGACTGGTCATCGCCGCCTTCCTCTCCGGTCTTGGCCTCGTCCGTCATCGCCACGATACGGCGCGCGGCGTCCTCGACGCTGATCTGCCAACTCATCGCCAGCGAGCGCAGCTGCGCATAGGCGCGATCGTCATCGCTGCCTTTCGACAAAGCCGAGACAGCCCGCACGATGGTCTGGCGCTCGGCGACACGCTGGCGCAGCCCGGCGATCTCGCCGGCTAAGTGCTTTCGAGCCTCGAAACTCTGGCGCGCGATGAGCAGCGCGCTGTAGACGCCGGCATTGCCGACCGGCTTCAGGAGCTGGGCATCGGCCTTGTGCGATAGCGCCCATTCGATGCGGCCGGGCGCCTCGGAACCGATCAGCGCCACCAGCGGCATCGGCGCCTCGCCCGGCTTCCAGGGGAATTGCTCGTCGAAGCCGAGATCGGCGTCGAAGAAGACGAAGTCGGCGGCCAGCGCCTCCGGCGCCAGTTCCGGCCAGCAGTCCACGGTGACAAGCCCGATGGCCGACAATTGCCTGGTGATCGCCTGCACCGTCGGGTGCGGGCGATGCAGGACAAAGGCCCTGGCGCCGCCGAGATTGGGGATGCGCGGCGTCCGGCTCACGACACCACCCTGAGGCGCGGCCTGCCGAATGTCTTTGCCGGGTCGTAGCGCGACAGATACGGATCCGGCGCGACCTCGTCCTCGCGGCTGACGACTTCGAAGAAGCCATCCGCGATCCGCCCGATGATGACAGGCAGCGTGGCGTGCTGGGAATTGGCGTCGATGGCGATCGGGCCGAGCCGGGTGGAGAAGCGCCGCTCGGCGAAGGCTTTGGAAAATTCCGCCGGGCCGGCGTCGGGATCGCGCGATAGCACGTCGGCCATCACCTGCACAGAGGCATAGGCGGAGGCTTCGAAGGAGGAGGCGAAGGCGGCCGGCCTTGGCGCGAAATAGGGCCCGACCGACAGATGGCCCTTGCCGGTCTCGCCGATCGCCGGCAGCTCACCCTCGGTGAGGTTGCAGGAGATGACCGGGCAGTTTTGCGAACCGAAGGCGGGATCCTCGACGCCCAGGTCACGATAGGCCGCCAGGAAGGCATAGGACGAGGTGCCGATCAGATTGTTGAGGATGAAGTTCGGCCGCGTCGCCCGGATTTCGGCGATCAGCCGCGACACGTCGGTCTCGCCGATGCGCAGATAGCGCTCGCCCAAGACCTTGCCGCCGGCATCGGCGATCAAGTCGCGCGCCACGCGGTTCATCTCCCAGCCCCAGATGTAGTTCGACCCCAGCAGAAAACCGTTTGCCCCGAAGCGCGGCACGACATGAGCCATCAGCGGCACCAGGTGCTGGTTGGGGCAAGCGTGCATGTAGACGACATGCTCGTTGGCCTCGAAACCCTCATAGGGGCAGGCATACCAGAGCATGCCGCCGGCCTTCTCCAGCACCGGAATCGTCTCCTTGCGGCTCCAGGAGGTGACGCAGCCGACGACATGGCGGGCGTTGCTGGTTTTGAAAATATCTTCGCACAGCGTCGCGTAGCGATCGGCATTGCTTTGCGGATCGCGCTCGACCGGCACCAGCTCGATGCCTGAACTCCTGTCGGCGTTGATGTCGGCGATGGCGCGCATGGCGCCCATGCGGCACGCGTCGGAAACGAGCTGATAACTGCCCGAGCGGGAATAGAGGATGCCGATTTCGATGCGACGTTTCAAACAGGACCCCAGAAATGACAATGCCCCGCAGCCAGCGCCGGAAAAGGCGAGGCATACGAGGCATGTTTGCCGCCCGGCGATCAGAGCCGGTATTTGGCCTTAGCGTATTCGGTCCGGCGGGTCAGTCAAGCCCTCAACGCCATCCGCGTCAAACACCGAAGGCCGGCCATCGCCGTTTCCCGCGAAATCCGCTGCCGCTATTTGGGCGCCGGCCTGTGTTGGCGGGCGTAGGCCACGCAGGCATCCACCGTGCTGACACAAAGCGCGTCGCGCCTGTTCGGCAGATTGTTGTCGCCGGCGTAGGCAACTTCGGCGACGCGGCCGCCGACCATGCGGACCTGCGTGTCGCAATAGCCGCCGGGAGCGACATTGAGGGAGCCGCCGAGCGCCGGGACCGGCCCCACCGACAGGGTCGGGACGACGATGCTGAGATTGCCGCGCTGAACGACGCGCTTGTAGGTCCAGATCTGGCCGGATCCACCGGCGTCCGCGGTGGCGGTTGGAAACCCCGCGCACATTCGAACGTCGGCTTCGCTAAGGCCGACCATCTCCTTGCGAGCCGCCGCCGCCGTGGGATCAATCTTGGCGATGCGCGACGTGTCGTCGGGAACGACGCAGGAAGACTGGACGACGACGATGAGACCAGAAAAGGCAAGCTTTCGAATACAGGAAAATGTCATACCGATTGTTGAGATTGCGTGGCGCCCGGCCGCCCTCTCTACCTAGGCATGCAGGCCGCCGGATCAACCCGCACGCCTTCACGAAAAGGTGCCGTGGCTGCAACCGGGAAGAATGCTGGCCTCGGACATACTCAATCAGCGTAAGGATCGATGCCCTTGCAACTGCCTCCGCCGCCACGCGGCCGGCGCCTCGCCGGTACGCTCGCGGAAGAAGCGGGAGAAATAGGCCGGGTCGTCGAAGCCGATTTCGTAGGCGATGTCCTCGACGGTGCGCACGGTGAACAGCAGCAGCCGCTTGGCTTCCAGCAGCCGGCGCTCGCCGACCACCCGCTTGACGCCGCTGCCCAGCACCGCGCGGGCGGCCTTGTCGAGCAAATGCGGCGTCGTGGCGAGGGCCTGGACGTAGCGGTCGACGGGCCAGTTGTCGCGGAAATGCGCGTCGACGAGTCTCCTCAGCCCCCGCGCCAGTGACGTGTCGGAAGAGCCCAGGGCATCCGTCGCCTCAGGCGCGAGCCTCGCTATATGGCAGAGCGCGACAGCGATCAGCGCCGGCAGCACCTTGTCGTTGCCGGCCTGCGCCTCGGCGTATTCGGCGGCGATCATGTCCAGCACCGTTGCCAGCCTTTGCCATGCGGCATGCTGGGGCAGGGCGTCGGTGAAGACCGGCTGGTCCAGCGGCAGCAGGCTGTGGCCAGCAAGCGTGGCAAGCGCATCGTCGGCGACCGAGACGACGATGGCGTCGGTGCCTGGCCCGATCGAAAAACCATGCACGATAGTGCTCGGCACGAAGCTGACAGCCGGCGCCGAAAAGTCCCAGGAGCGGTCCTCGATGCGGTAGGTGCCGGAGCCGGAGGTCCAGTAGGTGATCTGGCCCATCTGTGGGTGCTTGTGCGCGGCAACTTGGCCCAGGTGAATGTTGCCGCGCGCAAGCACCGTCTCGACATGCAGGAAGCCGACATCGAGCGGCCTTACCGGCTCGCCATAGACGAAGAAATCGGGAATCGAATTCTGGCTCATGGCGCCGGAAAAAGTCCAATCGGTTTTGCCGTTCCGTCCATACCCGATCCCCAGCGGAGGCGCTAGGGTTGCGACACCAAGTGGAGGAGCATCATGCGGTCGGAAGAGTTTCGCGCGGACAAAACACGCCCGTTCACCGGGGCGGAATATCTGGAGAGCCTGCGCGATGGGCGCGAGGTCTATATCAATGGCGAGCGCATAGCAGACGTCACCACCCATCCCGCGATGCGCAATTCGGCGCGGTCGCTGGCGCGGCTCTACGATGCGCTGCATGACCCCAAGCGGCGCGATGCGCTGACCTCTGCGACCGACACCGGGTCGGGCGGCTACACCCACAAATATTTCCGCGTCGCCAAATCCTCCGGCGAACTCGCGGCCCAGCAGACGGCGATCGCCGAGTGGTCGCGCATGTCCTATGGCTGGATGGGGCGCACGCCCGACTACAAGGCGGCGCTGATGAACACGCTCGGCGCCAATGCCGACTGGTACGGACCGTTCAAGGCCAATGCGCTATCCTGGCACAGCAGAGCGCAGGAAGCCGTGCTGTTCATGAACCACGCGATCGTCAACCCGCCGATCGACCGCCACAAACCGGCCGAACAGGTGAAGGACGTCTTCGTCCACATCACCAAGGAGACGGATGCCGGCATTTTCGTTTCCGGCGCCAAGGTGGTGGCGACGTCGTCGGCGCTGACGCACTACAATTTCCTGGCGCAAGGCTCCGCGACGGTGACGGAGGATCCGTCGCTGTCGGTGATGTTCATCGTGCCGATGAACGCGCCGGGGATAAAGATGTTCTGCCGCGTCTCCTACGAGCAGACCGCCAACACGGTCGGCGCGCCCTTCGATTATCCGCTTTCGTCACGCTTCGACGAGAACGACGCCATCCTGGTGCTCGACAATGTCTTCATCCCCTGGGAGGACGTGCTGGTGCTGCGGGATGCGCAGAAGATCCTGTCGTTCCACCCGGCATCCGGCTTCATGCACGGCTACTGCTTCCAGGGTTGCACGCGTTTTGCCGTCAAGCTCGACTTCCTCGCCGGCCTGCTGGCCAAGGCGCTGCGCGCCACCGGCGGCGACGCGTTTCGCGGCAACCAGGCGGCGCTTGGCGAGGTTATTGCGCTCAGGCACATGTTCTGGAGTTTTTCCAATGCCATGGCCCACAACCCGATCCCATGGGCGAACGGCGCGGTGCTGCCCAATCTCGATGCCGCGCTGGCTTATCGTACCTTCATGTCGGAGGCCTATCCGCGCGTCATCGACACGGTGCGCCGCGTGATCGCGTCCGGCCTGATCTATTTGCCGTCGTCGGTGCGCGATTTCAACAATCCCGAGATCGACAAATATCTGGCGCAATATGTGCGCGGCTCCAACGACATGGGCCACATCGAACGCATCAAGATCATGAAGCTGTTGTGGGACGCGACCGGCACCGAGTTCGGCGGCCGCCACGCGCTATACGAGCTCAACTACGCCGGCGCGCCGGAAGAGGTGCGGCTGCAGGTGCTGAAGGGCGCCGAGCGCGGCGGCCGGCTGAAGGCGATGGAGGAACTGGTCGACACCTGCATGGCCGACTATGACGAGCATGGCTGGACTGATGACACCTGGTTGCCGCCGCTCACTCCAACGGCGGGATGAAGCCGATGGCCGCGCAGATTTCGAAGGCCGATTTCCGCGACGCCATGGCAAGGGTCTGCGCGCCGGTCAACATCATCACCACCGACGGGCCGGCCGGACGCGGCGGCTTCACCGCCACCGCCATGTGCAGCGTCTCCGACGAGCCGCCGACGCTGCTTGTGTGCATGAACGGACGGTCGACGCAGGCCGCCATGTTCCTCGCCAACCGGCGCTTCTGTGTCAACGTGCTGACGCATGACCACATGCATCTGGCGGGAAAGTTTGCCGGCGCGACCAGGGACATGGCGGCTCGTTACGAGGCCGCGCGCTGGCAGACACTGGCCTCGGGCACGCCGGCACTGTCGGACGCCATCGTCAATTTCGACTGCGAGATCGAGACGGTGCATCTCGTCGGCACGCACAATGTCATGATCGGCCGCGTCACCGACGTCAGGCACGGCAGCGGCGGCTCGGCGCTGCTCTATGTCGACCGCATCTACACGCAGCCGACGCGGCTGGGGAGTTTTGGCGGGTAAGGCGAGGCTGGCTGCACTGCATCGGCGCTGAGGATTGGCCGCTGCCTTCCCAACGTCGTCATCCACGGGCGAAGCAGCCGCGAAGCGGCGTCGCGGAGACCCGAGGATCCATGCCGCGACTTTAGACGCGGGGCGCAGCGGAGCAGAATTCTGGACCGTGGCGGCGTTCAGGAGTCCCGGCACGGATCCCTTGGGCTGCGGAGCAGCTCCAGGGGTCTGCGCCGCGTCGCTTCGCTCCTTGCTCCGCCATAGGATGACGAAGCACCTGCCGAAAAGGCTCAACTCTCGCCGTCGATCAGGCTTTCCAGCAGGTCAAGCAGGTGCTCCAGCCTTTCATGGCCGAAGCGGCGTTCGATATCGTCGTAGATGATACGGCGCTCGGGCGAGAGCGCATCGATCAGGGCCGAGCCGGCCGGCGCTATGGTCAGCACGACGCGGCGGCCGTCGCCTTCCGCCTTGTTGCGGGTGATGAATTTCCGGCCCTCGAGCGCCTTGATGATGCGGGTCAGGCTGGGCGGCAGCACCGAGGCGCGGTCGGCAAGCTCGGTCGCCTCGACCGGGCCGGCCTCGCTCAGCACGCGCAGAACGCGCCATTGCTGCTCGGTCACGTCATGCGCGGCAAGCATGGGGCGAAACCGCGCCATCACGGCTTCGCGGGCGTGAAGCAATGCCATAGGCAAGGAGCGACGAGTGTTTTCCGGCAGCAAGAAGCAGCGCCCCCAATAAATGCGGTGGTCGGCGAGTTTTGACCCCACATGGACCAACGTCAAACCCCGACCTTTCCATCCCGTATCGTCGCCTCCAGCCCGATGCAAGACTTGACTTTGGGGGCACGTCATGTAATTAACGCGTTAACTACAAAATGCAAGAATCCAGGGAACGATACGCGGTGCCGCACTTCTCCATCGAGTATTCAGCCAACCTCGATGCCAAGGTCGACATGAATGAATTGTGCGCCTTGGTGTTGCGCACGGTGCTCGACACCGGGCTGTTCGAGACCGGCGCCGTGCGGGTGCGGGCTTTTCGCACTGACGCCTACGCCATTGCCGATCGCCTGCCGGAAAACGCCTTTCTCGATATGTCGTTTCGCATCGGCACCGGCCGCAGCGCCGAGGACAAGAAACGGACCGGCGAGGCCGTGTTCACCGCGGTAAGCCAATACCTGGCAACGCTGTTCGAGACCCCGCATTTCGCCTTGTCGCTGGAGATCCGGGAAATCGATCCGGTGCTGAGCTGGAAGAAGAACGCAATCCACCCGCGGCTGCGCGGCAAGTGACGAAAGACTGACATGTCCGATCTCGAAGGCAATCTGAAAAAGGCGCAAGCCTACCTCGCCGGTTTCAAGCGCGATGGCGTGCTGAACCAGATCGGCGGCGAAGCGGTCCCTGCCGCCGACGGCTCGACTTTCGAGACGCTCTCGCCGGTCGACCTCAAGCCGCTGGCCAAGGTCGCGCGCGGCGGCGCCGCCGATATCGACCGCGCGGCAAAAGCGGCCAAGGCGGCATTCCCGGCCTGGGCCGGCATGCCGGGCGAGGCGCGCAAGAAGCTGCTGCACGGAATCGCCGATGCGATCGAGGCGCGTGCCGAGGAGATCGCCTTCGTCGAATGCATGGACACCGGCCAGGCGCTGAAGTTCATGGCCAAGGCTGCATTGCGCGGCGCCGAAAACTTCCGTTTCTTCGCCGACCGTGCGCCGGAAGCGCGTGATGGCGAAACGCTCCGGACGCCTGGCCAGGTCAACATGACGACGCGGGTGCCGATCGGGCCGGTCGGCATCATCACGCCGTGGAACACGCCATTCATGCTGTCGACCTGGAAGATCGCGCCGGCATTGGCTGCCGGCTGCACCGTGGTTCATAAGCCGGCTGAATTCTCGCCGCTGACGGCGCGGCTGCTGGTCGAGATCGCCGAGGAGGCCGGCCTGCCGAAGGGGGTGTGGAACCTGATCAACGGCCTTGGCGAATATGCCGGCAAGGCGCTGACCGAGCACCCCGACATCAAGGCGATCGGTTTCGTCGGCGAAAGCCGCACCGGCTCGATGATCATGAAGCAGGGCGCCGATACGCTGAAGCGCGTGCATTTCGAACTCGGTGGCAAGAACCCGGTGATCGTCTTCGCCGATGCGGATCTGGAGCGCGCGGCGGATGCGGCGGTATTCATGATCTACTCGCTCAACGGCGAGCGCTGCACCTCCTCGTCGCGGCTGCTGGTGGAGGCCTCGGTCTATGACCGGTTCACCGATCTGGTGGCGGAGAAGGCAAAGCGCGTCAAGATAGGCCATCCGCTCGATCCGAAAACGGTGGTCGGGCCGCTGATCCATCCGGTGCATGAGGAGAAGGTGCTGTCCTATATCGAGATCGGCAAATCGGAGGGCGCGGTGGTCGCGGCCGGTGGTGGCAAGTACGCCGGCCCGGGCGGTGGCTGTTATGTCAGCCCGACGCTGTTTACCGGCGCCACCAACAAGATGCGCATCGCCCAGGAAGAGATCTTCGGGCCGGTGCTGACCGCGATCGCCTTCAAGGACGAGGCGGAGGCGCTGGCATTGGCCAACGACACGCAATATGGCCTCACCGGCTATCTCTGGACATCCGACGTGACCCGCGCTTTCCGCTTCACCGATGCGCTGGACGCCGGCATGATCTGGGTCAATTCAGAGAATGTGCGCCATCTGCCGACGCCGTTCGGCGGCGTCAAGAACTCCGGCATCGGCCGCGACGGCGGCGACCATTCCTTCGATTTCTACATGGAGACGAAGAACGTCGCCTTCGCCACTTCGGCGCACGCAATCCAGAAACTCGGCGGCTGACCGGAGGAAATCAGATGCCCTTGCCCAAGCCCAACCTCTACCCCGCCTTCAACATCGTTCGGCTCAGCCATGTCGAACTCGCGGTAACCGACCTTGCCCGATCCCGCGCCTTCTATGTCGACACGCTCGGCCTGCAGGTCACCGACGAGACATCGGGCGCCATCTACCTCAGGGCCATGGAGGAGCGCGGCCATCATTGCATCGTGCTTCGCAAGGCAACGACGCCGGAAGCCCGCGACCTCGGCTTCAAGGTTTTTTCCGACGAAGACCTCGACAAGGCAGAGCATTTCTTCAGGGGCAAGGGCCTGCCGGTCGAATGGGTCGAGCGTCCCTACCAGTCGCGCACCTTCCGCACGCGCGACCCGCACGGCATTCCGCTGGAATTCTACGCAACGATGGATCGGCTGCCGCCGATCCACCAGAAATACGCGCTCTACAAGGGCGTGAGGCCGTTGCGCATCGACCATTTCAACTGCTTCTCGCCCAATGTCGACGAGTCTGTCGCCTTCTACAACGAGCTCGGTTTTCGCGTGACCGAATATACGGAAGATGCCTCAAGCGGAAAGCTGTGGGCGGCCTGGACACACCGCAAGGGCGGCGTCCACGACATCGCCTTCACCAACGGCATCGGCCCGCGCCTGCACCACGTCGCCTTCTGGGTGCCGACGCCGCTCAATATCATCGATCTGCTCGATCTGATGGCGACCACCGGCTACCTGCCGAACATCGAACGCGGCCCCGGCCGACACGGCATTTCCAATGCGTTCTTCCTCTACGTGCGCGATCCCGACAACCACCGCATCGAGATCTATTGTTCGGACTACCAGACGGTGGATCCGGATCTGGAGCCGATCAAATGGGATTTGAAGGACCCGCAGCGCCAGACGCTGTGGGGCGCACCGGCGCCGAAAAGCTGGTTCGAGGAGGGCAGTGTTTTTGCCGGCGCGGAGGTGCGGCAGCCGGATCTGGCCGCTTCGCCGATTGTGGCGCCTTGATAGAGTCCCGGTCGATGTCAGCGTTCCTTCGCGCCCCCTGGCCGGCATCCAACATCACCATCGGCGGAGCCGCAGCATGAGCGCCCGCCTCGCCACCTTCACCGCTGGCGGCAAGACGCGCTATGGCGCCATCACAAGCAAGGGCGTCGTCGACCTCTCGGCCCGCCACGGCCAGTGGCCTACCCTGCGCGAAGTGATCGAAGCCGGCACCTTGCGACGCCTGGCGGAAGAGGCGGGCACCCTCGCCGCCGATTTCTCGCTCGACGCCATCGCCTACGACATCCCTATTCCCTCACCGGAAAAAATCATCTGCGTCGGCGTCAACTATCCCGACCGCAACGAGGAGTACAAGGACGGGCAGGCGGCACCTTCGAACCCGTCGCTGTTCATCCGCTTTGTCAGCTCCTTCGTCGGTCATGGCGCGCCGTTGGTGCGGCCGCCGGAATCACCACAGCTCGACTACGAGGGCGAAATCGTCATCGTCATCGGCAAGCCAGGCCGGCGCGTCGCCGAACCCGACGCGCTGGACCACATCGCCGCCCTGTCGCTGTGCAACGAAGGCACCATCCGCGACTGGGTGCGGCACGCCAAGTTCAACGTCACGCAAGGCAAGAATTTCGAGCGCACCGGCTCGATCGGCCCGTGGCTGGTGCCGTTCACGGACGAGGCGCAGATCGCCGACATCGCGCTGACCACCCGCGTCAATGGCGAGGTGCGCCAGCAGGACCGCACCAGCCGGATGATCTTTTCCTTCCGCAAGATCATCAACTACATCTCGACCTTCACCACGCTGGTGCCGGGCGATATCATCGTCACGGGTACACCGACCGGCGCCGGCGCCCGCTTCGACCCGCCGGTCTGGCTGAAACCGGGCGATGTGATCGAAGTCGAGGCCGACGGCATCGGCGTGCTCAGAAACGGCGTCGTCGACGAGGCAACAGCATGACCCCAAGCCAAGTGGAAGACGCCGCCAACCGGCTGTTCGAAGCCGAGCGCTCACGCCGCCAGATCAGGCTGCTCAGCCTCGATTTTCCCGAGGCGACGATGGAGGATGCTTACCGCGTCCAGGCGGCGCTGGTGAAGCGCAAGACCGATGCCGGGTTGAAGCCGAAGGGCTGGAAGATCGGCCTGACCTCCAAGGCGATGCAGTATGCGCTGGCCATCGACACGCCGGATTCGGGCGTGCTGTTCGACGACATGTTCTTCAGCGACGGCGCGACCATTCCGGCCGGCCGCTTCATTCAGCCGCGCGTCGAGGCCGAGATCGCCTTCGTCATGAAGGCGCCGTTGAAGGGGCCTGGGGTGAGCCTCTTCGACGTGCTCAACGCAACGGACTACATCACGCCGGCGCTGGAAATCCTCGATACACGCATCGAGCGCGTCAATGCCGAGACCAAGAAGGCCCGCACCTTCTTCGACACCATCTCCGACAATGCCGCCAATGCCGGCATTGTCATCGGCGGCCGGCCGCAGCGGCCCGATGAAGCCGACATGCGCTGGATCGGCGCCATAGTTTCGCGCAATGCCGAGGTCGAGGAGACCGGGCTCGGCGCCGGCGTGCTCAACCATCCGGCGATGGGCGTCGCCTGGCTGGCCGACCGGCTCGCCCGCTACGGCCTGTCGATCGCTGCCGGGGAAGTGGTGCTGTCGGGCTCCTTCGTGCGTCCGGTCGAGGCGCGGCCGGGCGACACGATCGTCGCCGATTTCGGCAGTTCGGGAACGGTCAGCATCCATTTCGCGAAAGGCTGACGGTTCCCCGACAGCCATACCGCCTCATTTGTCGCGCAAATAGGCCGCTATCACATCGGCGGCGATGTTAGACATGCGCAGGCCGACTTCCCTGGTGATGTCGCCCTCGACGCGGCTTTGCACCCAGCCCAGAAACGCGAAGGCCCGCAGCGCGGCGAACAGCGGCAGCGCTGCGACATCCCGCGCGGTCAACTCCCGCTGCTGCCGGTAGCCGTCCAGCAGCGACGCCTCGATCAGCGGATAGAGCGGCTCCTGGCGGTTCTGGTAGAGCGCGACGGCGAGGTCGTACATGTGCCAGCCAAAGCCGCAATCATCGAAGTCGATGATGCGCACCGCACCGTCATGGATCAGCACGTTCTCGCGCGCCAGATCGGCGTGGATGATGCCGAAGTTGCGGGCGCTGCGTTCGTGTTCCGACAGCGCCTTCACGGCCTTTTCCCGCGCCTGAAAAACCAGCTCGCGGCGCGCGCCGTCGAGGAAGGGCGAGGTCTCGAAGAGTCCCCAATTCGGGGCCGCGCCGAAGAAGCCGTCGAAGTCCCAGGCATGGCGGGTGAAGCCTGAAGGCGGCGTCCACGTGGCGGTGACAGTGTGCATGTGGGCGATGCTTCGCCCGATCTCACTGAAGACCTGCTCCAACTGTTCCGGCGTATGGTCCAGCGGTACGCCGCGCGCGCCGACGGCGCGGCCCTCGAGCCAGCTCAAGCAATCGACCTGGCGCGGTTGCGTCAAAGCGGCGGTGCCGACGAGCACGAACGGGTCGCCGGCCTGCGTTGGGATGGGAGACGGCGTGGCGACGCCGGCGGCTTGCAGAAAGCCCATCCATTGCAGTTCCCCGCGCAGCGCGGCATCCGTGTGGTAGCCAAGCCGATGCACGCGCATCACTGCCGGCTGGCCGCCGGGCAGGTGGATCCGGAAGACCGCATTCTCACGGTATTTCAGCAGCTCCGGCTCGCCGCCGCGAACGCCCCAATGGTCCAGCGCGCGTCTGGCAAGGTCGGTGACATCAGCTGCCGTTTCCGGCCCGGCATGCGTCGATACAGCGTTCACGCCGGCACTCCGTCGACTTCGCCGAGCACCTCATCGAGCGTTTCGATCAGGACATCGGCGTTTTCACGCGAAAACGGCATGGGCGGGCGGATCTTCAGCACATTGCCGTGGATGCCTGTCTTGCCCATCAGCACGCCACGGTCGCGCATCGCGTTGATGACGCGGCCGGCGATGTCGGGCGCCGGCTCGCGTGTCTCGCGGTCCCGGACCAGTTCGGCGCCGAAGAACAGGCCGGCGCCCCTGACCTGGCCGATCGATTCATGACGATCGGCCAGTGGCCGCAGCAGGCCGAGCGCGTAGGCGCCGACATCGCGGGCATTGGCGACGAGGTTTTCGTCCTCCAGCACATCGAGGACCGCATTGGCCACCGCGCAGGAGACCGGATTGCCGCCAAAGGTGTTGAAGTAGCGGAAGGCGTCGCGGAAGGTCGCCAATATGTCTCGAGTGGTGACGACAGCGGCGACCGGGTGGCCGTTGCCCATCGGTTTGCCCATGGTGACGATGTCGGGGACGAAACCGGCGCGCTGATGGCCCCAGAAATGGCTGCCGGTGCGGCCGAAACCGGGCTGCACCTCGTCGGCGATCATCAGACCGCCGGCTTCGCACACCGCCGATATGGCATCATCGAAAAAGCCGCTCGGGAGTGCCGGAAAGCCCTCATTGGCGAGCAGCGGGCAGAGGATCATTCCGGAGAGGCCGATGCCGTCTCTGGCCAGCGAGGCGATCGCCGCGCGCACGGCATCGCCGAAGGCCTTGCCATTGGCCATCGCATCTGGATGGCGATAGCTGTCCGGGGCCGGCACCAGCCTGACATACGGAGCGCGCCCGCCGACCGGCGGCATGCGGGTAGAGAGCTGCGAAACGGCTGTGGTGTTGCCGTGATAGGTGGCGTCGGTGGCGATGATGCCCATCTGGCCGGAGGCCGCCTGCGCCATGCGCAGCGCGATGTCGTTGGCCTCGCTGCCGGTGCAGGTCAGGATGGCGGTGGAGAGGCTGGCATCGAAGGTGGCGGTCAGCCGCTCTACATAATCGAGGATCGCGGTGTGGAGATAGCGCGTGTGGGTGTTGAGCAGGCTCGCCTGCCGGCACAGCGCCTCGACCACATGCGGGTGGCAATGGCCGACATGGGCGACATTGTTATAGGCGTCGAGATATTTGCGGCCGTCGGCGTCGTAGAGCCAGACACCCTCGCCGCGCACAAGATGCACGGGCTCGTCATAGAACAATTGCGATTTCGTGCCGAGCAGCCGGCCACGCCGGCTAACCAGTGTTTCCCCAGCCAGTTCTTGCCGCGATTGAGCCATCGGTGTACCAAAACTCCGTTGCATGTCAGACCTTCGACAGGCCTGCGTCGAGCGCCTCACCGATCCTCGCGACATCGGCGGCGCTTATGATGAGCGGTGGCGACAGGATGATGTTGTTGCCGGAGACGCGCAGCATGACACCGGCCTCGTAGGCAGCCTCCGAGACCACCGCCATGGTCTTCTTGTCGGCCGGTTTTTTCGTCGCGCGATCGGCAACCAGTTCCACCGCCGCCATCAGGCCCTTGTACCTGACATCGCCAACGATCGCGTGCTCCGCTTTCAAACCTTCGAGGCCCACCGCCAGTTCGGCTCCGCGCGCGGCCGCGTTTTCGTGAAGGCGCAGCCGTTTGGTCTCGGCGAGTGCCGCCAACCCGGCCGCGCAGCCGACCGGATGGCCGGAATAGGTGTAGCCGTGGCCGATCGCGCCAAAACTGGTCTTGTCGGACTCGAACACATCGGCAACCTTGGCGCCGATCAAGGTGGCGCCGAGCGGGAAATAACCCGAGGTGATCGCCTTGGCGATGGTCATGAAATCCGGCTTCACACCGGACAGCCGCGACCCGGACCATGCGCCGGTGCGGCCGAAGCCCGTGACCACCTCGTCGGCTATCAGCAGGATTTCGTGGCGGTCGCAGATCTCGCGCACCAGCGGCATGAAGCTTTCATGTGGAACGATGACGCCGCCGGCACCCAGCACCGGCTCCATGATGAAGGCAGCGATCGTGTCGCCGCCCTGGAAGGCGATCTCATCCTCCAGCGCCTTGGCGCAGAGTTTGGCCAGCCGCGCCGGATCGGTCTCGTCGAACGGGTTGCGGAAGGTCCAGGGTGCGGGGATGTGGAAGACGCCGGGCAACAGAGGCTCGTAGTTGCGGCGGAAATTGGCGTTGCCATTGACGGAGGCACCGCCGAAATGCGTGCCGTGATAGCCCTTCTTCAAGGCGAGGAATTTTGTGCGGTCGCCCTGGCCGCGGATCTTCCAGTATTGCCTCGCCAGCCGCAACGCCGTCTCGACCGAATCCGAGCCGCCCGAGGTGAAGAAGGTCCGCACCATGCCTTCTGGCGCGAACCATTCCGCAAGTTCGTAGGCGAGCTCGATCGACGGTCCGGTCGAGGTGCCGCGAAAGCCGGAGTAGTAAGGCAGTGCGCCGAGCTGGTCGGCGATCGCCTGCTTGATCGGGTCGCAGCTGTAGCCGAGATTGACGTTCCACAACCCGCCGACGGCGTCGAGAACGGTTTTGCCGGCGATATCGGTGACCATGACGCCCTCGCCCCCATGATCACCTTGGGCGGATTGGCCCGCATCTCGGCCGGATGCGCCATCGGGTGCCAGATTGGCCTGGCGTTGGTCTCGGTGAGGAAGTTGATGTCGCGCATCACAAGGCTCCGCAAATGGTCTCAGGCAGCTGGGACGAGGTCGAAATGGCCGAGGGTCTCGGCATAGGAATGGCCCGGCCGGGCAACGTCGAAATGAACCGTACGCATGCCGGCGGCATGGCCGCCATCGACATTGCGCTGCTGGTCGTCGACGAAGACGCAGGCGGCGGCGGGCAGGCCGAGCGCCTTGGTAACGAAGGCGTAGGCACGCGGATCCGGCTTGAGGATGCCGGTATAGGTGGCGTCGACGATGACGTCGAACAGGCCGAGCAGCGGCAGGCGCCGGCGGAAGTCGGCGCCGTAGAACAGGTCGAGTTCGTTGGACAGGATCGCCAGGCGAAATCCCGCCGCGTGGACGGCGCGGATGGCGCGGTCGGCCTCCGGCCGCACCACCTTTTCGGGCTCGGCGCCACGCGCGCGCTGGACGAAGGTTTCCATCGCCTGCCAGTCCTCGCCTACGAGCCGGCCGACCTCGCTTGTGCGCGTGCGCCAATAGTCCCGCTCGCTGATCTCGTCGGCCTGCATGGCACGCCATAGCGGATCGCTGCCTGGATCGAACGGGCCGCGCCATTGCAGCGTTCCCGGCTTCAGTCCCAGCGCCTGTTCGGTCAAGGCATGGGTCTCGAACAGCGTACGGGTGACGACGCCGCCGAAATCGAGGACCAGCGCCTGTGCGGAAACAGCACTCACGCGGCGACCTCGTTGGCCGGCATGCCGCGCGGGATGATGCCCTCCTCGACCCAGTGGTCGAAGATCTCCAGCGCCTTGGCGACGAAGGTGTCACTGTTGATATGTGCCTCGATCTCGTGAAACTCGACTTGCGCCGGAATTGCCTTGCGCATCTCATCGACGAAAGCGGCAAGCGCTTCGGGCTCATAGAGCGGCTCGCCCTCGGTGTCCCATTCCTGGATGCCACGGGAAGGCAGGATAAGGGCGGAACGGCCCTTTGCCATGCCGAGCTTCCCGGCGATGGTCCGGGCGACCTCGCGGCGGTCATCCCCATCAACTGTAACCGAGGCAATCAGCCTGTTGTGGGCGTGGAACGGGCGTTCGGAAAATTTAGCCGGCAAATCCTGCCAGGTCGGCAGGTCGACCATGTCGACCGCACCGGGTGCCGCGATCTGCGGAACGCCACGAGCGCCGGCATTCTCCAGCCGGTCGGCGCCGGAGCTGACGACGGAGCCGGCCAGATGGTTGGTGATCTCCTGCAGGCTGAAATCGAACACCGCGCAGAAATGATCCTGGCCGGCGATCGATTCGAAGGCGCGGCCGCCCATGCCGGTAGTGTGGAAGACGGCGACATCATAGCCGCGCCGTTCCAGCGCCGGCTTCAGCGTCTTCATGTAGCGCAGGCAGGAGCTGCCGAGCGAGGTCATGCCGACGGTCGGGCCTTTCGCCGGCGCGGAGGCGCGGGCTTCAAGCATCATCTTCGTCGCGCCGACGACCGCGCCGCAGGCCTGCGACAGGACGAGCTTGCAGATCGAGTTGAGGCCGTAGAGGCCGCCCGCCCAGAGGATCATCATCAGGTCTGGCGCCACCCGCTCGGGCGGGATCAGGTGTGAATAGGCGATGGTCGAGACTACGAATTTCGGCACGCCGAGCGGCAGGCAAAGCGCGACATCGAGCGCCAGATCGGTTCCCATCGAGCCGCCTATGGCGATGAAGGCGTCGATCTCGCCGTCTTGCTGGAGCTTGCGCACCAATTGCACGGCGCCGCCCGCCATCAGCGTCATGGCGGTGTTCTCGTCACCGCTGGAGATGATCTCGGCGATGGTGACATCCACGGCGCGGGCGACCGCGTGCTTGTCGTGATCGGGGCTGTAGGGCGGGTCGCCCAGGACGCTGACATCCATCATCACGGCGCTGCCGCCCGATGCCTCGATGCATGCTTTCATGAACAGCAGTTCTTCGGCCTTGGTATCGCCGGTGCCGATGACCAGGATGCGGGGTTCGGACATCAGGCCTGCCTCCTCAGCGCTTGCAGATTGTCGCCGTTGAGCCGCATCGAAATCTCGCGCGCCGCGGCCACGGCCGCAAGTCCGCGCTCGGCGATGTCGGCCGCCGTCGTCCTGGCCTTCGGCGCCGCCACGGCGATCGTGCCGAGCGCGAACCCATCCGCCGCCAGGATTGCCGCCGCGACTGATATGACGCCTTCTTCCAGGCCCTGATCGCAGATCGAATAGCCGCGCTCGCGCGCCTCGCCCATGGAGCGCGCGATGGCGGCCGGCTCGGTCAGCGTGTGCGCGGTGAAGGCCTCCAGGGGAGTGGTCAAACATGCCTTGACGGCCTCGTCCCTGGCGAAGGCCAGATAAACGATGCCCGAAGCGGTCGAATGCAGGGGCAGAAGCTGGCCGATATCGACATTGACCCGGTTTGCCCGCGCCGGATGCTCGACATGGACGGTGACCAGCCGGTCGATGCCATACTCCGACAGATGCACGGTCTCGGCCGTGGCACTTGCCAGATCCCGCACCAGCGGCACCGCGGTCTGCAGGAAGGGAAAGCGGGCTTCGCGGATGCGCGCCAGCCGCGACAGGCCGGCGCCGAGCCGGTAGTGCCGCGTGGCGGCATCCTGCTCGACGAGACCATGGCCGGTGAGCGCCACCAGCAGGCGCCGCGTCGTCGCCTTGTCGAACCCCGACCGGCGCGCCAGATCCGACAGTCCGAGCTCGGGCTCGGCCACGGTGAACAGCTCCAGAAGTGAAATCGCCTTGCCGACCGTACTCAACGCATTCCTCCCAGCATTGTGCGCCCCAGAAGCGGCAATCAATTAACGTGTGAATTAACTTGACAGCAAGCCGCTTTGTTTGCAAGTCTATATTCAAAATAATGGTTCGAATAATGAACCACATCCAGAGCGTATGGGACAGGCCATTCGGCCGGCAAGCCAACCGGTTTGCAAACAGGAGGGACCAATGTCAGCAGTTTCGGAAGCGGCGCCGGCCAACAGGCTGCGCAAGAACAGTCTCGGCGTCGGCGCCATCACCTTCATGGTGATCTCGGCCGCCGCCCCGCTCACGGCGGTCGCCGGCGGCACGCCGCTCGGCATGCTGATGGGCAACGGCGCCGGCTTTGCCGGCACCTACCTGATCGTCACGGTGCTGCTGCTGTTGTTCGCGGTCGGCTATGTCGCCATGTCGCGCCATGTCGGCAATGCCGGCGCCTTCTATGCCTATGCAGCGCGCGGGCTCGGCGGCCTCGCCGGCGGCGCCACGGCGCTGATCGCCATCCTGTCCTACAATGCCATGCAGATCGGCGTCATGGGCCTGCTGGGTGCGGCAACCTCCGGGCTATTCGCCAGCTGGGGCATCAACCTGCCCTGGTGGGTGTGGAGTTTCATCGCCATCGCCATCGTCGCCGTGCTCGGTTACCGCCAGGTCGACCTGTCGGCCAAGATCCTGACGGTGCTGGTGCTGTGCGAATATGCCGTGGTGCTGATCCTCGACCTGGTGATCCTCAAGACCGGCGGCGACAGCGGCTTGTCGGCGGCGCCGTTCAGCTGGAGCCAGATCACCTCGGGCGCGCCGGCGATCGCCATCCTGTTTTGTTTCGCCGCCTTCATCGGCTTCGAGGCGACGACGATCTACGCCGAGGAAGCCCGTGACCCCAAGGTCACCATTCCGCGCGCCACCTATTTCTCGGTGCTGCTGATCGGCGTCTTCTACATGGTCACCGCCTGGCTGATGGCGGTGGGTGCGGGCGTCGACAAATTGCTGCCGGCGCTGCAGGGCCTGCAGGATCCGACCACCTTCCTGTTCGGTCTCTCCGACCGTTATGCAGGAACGCTGCTGACGCATGCGATGAGCATCCTGTTCGTGTCGAGCCTGTTCGCCGGCGTGCTGGCGTTCCACAATGCGGTTGCCCGCTACATCTATGTCTCGGGCCGCGAGAAGCTCTTGCCGCAGGCGATCGGCGTGACGCATTCGGCGCACCAGAGTCCGCATGTCGCTTCGGTGATCCAGAGCGTGTTGGCGGCTGTCGTCGTCGGGCTGTTCGCCGTGCTCGGGCTCGATCCGGTGCTGGCGCTGTTTTCCTGGCTGACCAATGTCGCGACACTCGGCGTCATCGTCATGATGGCGGTCGCCTCGCTCGCCGTGGTGATGTACTTCCGCACCAACCCGTCGGCCCAGGAGAACGCGCTCAAGACCACGATCCTGCCCGGGCTGACCTTCATCGCCTTCGTCGTCATCATCTACCTGATCGTCATCAACTTCGGCAGCCTGTCGGGAGCCGGCGGCTTCCTCGGTGCGTTCCTGCCGGGACTGGTGCTGATCGCCGGCGTGGTGGGCCTGCTGCTGGCAGGCGCTTTGAAGAGCCGCGATCGGGTGGCCTTCGACAATCTCGGCGTACCGCTCAAGGATTGAGCGAGATATCAGGGCGGCGTATCACGCCGTCCCGCAGACCCTCCTGAAGTGAGAATACAATGATCAGTCAAAGTGCCATCGACACACTGCGCAAGGCGGAAATCGGCGCGCGCGGCCTGTTCATCGATGGCGCGCAGTCGGAGGCGGCAAGCGGCGCGAGCCTGCCGGTGATTTCGCCGATCGACGGCAGCACCTTCGCCAGCATCGCCGACGGCGATGCAGCCGACATCGACCGCGCCGTTCGCTCGGCACGCAAGGCGTTCGAGAAGGGTTCATGGTCGCGCGCCGCCCCCGCCTTTCGCAAGAAGGTGCTGACCAGGCTCGCCGAGCTGATCGAAAAGCATGTCGACGAACTGACCGTGCTCGGCGTGCGCGACAACGGCACCGAGATCGGCATGGCCTACAAGGCCGAGCCGCTGTCGGCGGCCGGCACCATCCGCTACTACGCCGAGGCGATCGACAAGGTCTATGGCGAGATCGCGCCGACCGCCGACAACGTGCTTGGGCTGATCCACAAGGAGCCGCTCGGCGTGGTCGGCGTCATCCTTCCCTGGAACTTCCCCTGATGATCGGCGCCTGGAAGATCGCGCCGGCTCTGGCCGCCGGCAATTGCGTGGTGGTCAAGCCGCCGGAGATCGCCTCGCTGACCCTGCTGCGGCTGGCCGAACTGGCTGCCGAAGCCGGGCTGCCCGCCGGCGTGCTCAATGTCGTGACCGGCCGGGGCGCGGTCACCGGCGAAGCGCTCGGCCTGCATGGGGATGTCGACGCCATCGCCTTCACCGGCTCGGGACTGGTCGGCCGCCGCCTGCTCGAATACTCCGCCCGTTCCAATCTGAAGCGCGTCTTCCTCGAACTCGGCGGCAAGTCGCCCAACATCGTCTTCGCCGATGCGCCGGATTTGAAGCAGGCGGCGGTCGTCTCGGCCAACGGAATCTTCCGCAATTCCGGCCAGGTCTGCGTCGCCGGCTCGCGGCTGCTTATCCAGGCCTCCGTCTATGACCGCTTCATGGACGAACTGCTCTCGGCGACCACAAGGCTGAAGGTCGGCGATCCGCTCGATCTCGCAAGCGATGTCGGCGCGGTGTCGAGCGCGGAGCAGCTGGACAAGAATCTTGGTTTCGTCGCCAAGGCCGCTGAAGAGGGCGCAAGGCTGGTCACCGGCGGCGGACGCATCCTGGCCGAGACCGGCGGCAGCTACATGGCGCCGACGATCTTCGAGAACGTGACGCAGGACATGCAGCTTGCGCGCGAAGAGGTGTTCGGGCCGGTGCTCGGCGTGATGCGCTTCGAGACCGAGGAGGAAGCGGTGCGGCTTGCCAACTCGACGGTCTACGGACTTGCCTCGGCGGTGTGGACATCGAATCTTTCCACCGCGCATCGCATGGTGCGCGCCATCAATGCTGGCGTCGTCCACGTCAACACCTATGGCGGCGCCGACATCACCGTGCCGCTTGGCGGCGTCAAGCAATCCGGCTTCGGCCGCGACAAGTCGCTGCACGCGCTGGAGAAATATCTCGAACTGAAGACGGCATGGATTGCCCTTTGAGGAGCCGCCGGCTTCGCTGAGAACCTCACCGCCTGTCGACGCCCGCCGGATCGCACCGCAACCGTTGCGGTCGATCCTGGGCGTCTTTTACTCCCTTCTTCAAAATTTTTGAGAGAATATTCCCAGCTTCAAGGAGAATGGCGAAAGGCGTTCTTTGATAAAATCGATAGAATTTCTGACGATGTGAACAAGCTTGGGCAATCCGCCTTGCTGCCATGACTTCACAACCGCAGAGATCAATCATGTCCGACCTCAACAACACTTTGCCCTCTTCCCCAAGGTCAACCCTGAACCGCCGCAGTGGCCTGGCTCTGCTGTTCGCATCGGCCGTCGCGATCGGCGCCCTGATGGCGCCGCATGCCTCGTTCGCCGAGGACAAGAAGGCGATCAAGGTTGGCATCATCAGCGGCGAGGACGAGGATGTCTGGCGCGTCGTGGTCGCTCAAGCCGCCGAGAAGGGCCTGAGCATCGAGACGGTGGTGTTCAACGACTATACCCAGCCCAACGAGGCGCTGGAGCGCGGCGAGATCGACGCCAACGCCTTCCAGCACCAGCCCTATCTCGACAACCAGATCAAGACCCAGGGCTACCATATCGTGCGCGTCGGCTATACCGGCGTGTGGCCGATCGGCCTGTACTCCAAGAAGTATAAAGCGGTCGCCGACTTGCCCCAGGGTGCTGTCATCGGCGTGCCGAACGACCCGTCCAATGAAGGCCGGGCGCTGCGCGTGTTGCAGAATGAGGGCGTGATCAAGCTGAAGGACGGCACCGGCATCCTGGCCACCACCGCCGACATCGCCGAAAACGCCAAGAAGGTCGAGATCAAGGAACTCGACGCCGGCATCGTCGGCCGCTCGGTCGAGGACCTCGACGCTGCGGTCGTCAACACCGACTGGGCGCTGAAAAGCGGCCTGACCCCGGAAAACCGCATCGCCCAGGAGCCGATCGCAGACAATCCGTACCGCAACTTCATTGCGGTCAAGGTCGGCAACGAGAACGAGGCCTGGGTGAAGACGCTGGTGGCGTCCTACCAGAACGAGGCGGTCAAGGCCGAGTTCGACAAGGTCTACAAGGGCACCGGCCTCAGCGCCTATTGAGCAATCCGGGCACGAAAGTGTCTGCTTGACAAGAAAAGCGGTCCGCACAATGCGCGGGCCGCAATCCTGTTTCGGGATCCGCGTATGAACCAGCATGTGACCGCAGCCATCGAGAACACGAACGACGCCGATGCACCTCCGCAGGACGTGGTGCGCCTTGTCGAGCTGAAGCGCCGCTTCGGCGCGACGGCGGCGCTCGACGGCATTTCCCTGACGGTGCGCAAGGGCGAGATCCTCGGCATTATCGGCCGCAGCGGCGCCGGCAAATCGACGCTGATCCGTTGCCTCAACGGGTTGGAGCGGCCCGATTCCGGCGAGGTGTTCATCGAGGGCCGCGAAATCAGCCGGCTCGGCGAGCGCGACCTGCAGCCGCTGCGGCGGCGCATCGGCATGATCTTCCAGCATTTCAACCTGCTGTCGGCCAAGACGGTCGAGGACAATGTGGCGCTGCCGCTGAAGATCGAGGGTCGGCCAAAGGCCGAACGGCTGAAGCGGGCGGCGGAGTTGCTCGATCTCGTCGGCCTGTCGGAGAAAGCGAAAGCCTATCCGACGTCGCTGTCGGGCGGCCAGAAGCAGCGCGTCGGCATCGCCCGGGCGCTGGCCGCGCGGCCGGCGCTGCTTCTGTCGGACGAAGCGACGTCAGCGCTCGACCCGGAGACGACGCGGTCCATCCTCGCCTTGCTCAAAGACATCAACCGGCAACTTGGCCTGACCATCCTGCTGATCACCCACGAGATGGAGGTGATCCGCTCGATCGCCGACCGCGTGGCGGTGATCGACGCCGGACGCATCGTCGAGGAAGGGCCAGTCTGGTCGGTGTTCGCCGATCCACGGTCAGACATCACAAGACGCCTGCTCGGCGCGATCCGGCCGCAACTGCCGCCGGAGCTGGCGGCGCGGCTGCTGCCCGCGGGTGGTACCGAAACGATCTTGCGCGTCGACGTTGCGGGCGAGCCTGCGCGCGGGCCGCTGCTGTCCGACCTTGCGAGAACCGTGCCCGGTGCCTTCCGGCTCGTCCATGGCGGCATCGACCATATCCAGCGAGAGCCGGTGGGGACGCTGTTCCTCTCCATCCCTGGCGGCGATGCGGGTCATCTCGCCGAGGTGATCGCTTTCCTGGAATCCCGCCAGGCGCGGGTGGAGGTGCTTGGCCATGTCGCCGATCCTGTTTGAGCTTCTGCTGCGGTCGATCTGGGAGACGGTGCTGATGACGGCCGCCTCCGGCCTGATCTCGCTGGTGTTCGGCCTGCCGCTCGGCTTGGCGCTGATCGCCACCGAACGCGGCGGCATTGCCGAAAGCCCGTGGGTCAATCGCGTGCTCGGCGCCGTCATCAACGGCTTCCGCTCGGTGCCTTTCATCATCCTTCTGGTGGCGCTGATCCCGGTGACGCGGCTGATCGTCGGCACCTCGATCGGCACCTGGGCTGCCATCGTGCCGCTATCGATCGCCGCCACGCCCTACTATGCGCGGATCGCCGAAGTGTCGCTGCGCGAGGTCGACCACGGCCTGATCGAGGCCGCCCGCGCCATGGGCGGCAATCGTTGGACCATCATCCGCGAGGTGCTGGTGCCCGAAGCCTTGCCCGGCATCGTCGCCGGCTTCACGGTGACGCTGGTGACGCTGGTCGGCGCCTCGGCGATGGCCGGCGCCATCGGCGCCGGCGGCCTCGGCGACCTCGCCATTCGCTACGGCTACCAGCGGTTTGAAACCAGCGTGATGATTGCTGTTGTCGTGGTGCTGATCGTCCTGGTCTGCGGCATCCAGTGGGCGGGCGACCGGCTGGTGGCGCGGCTGGATCGGCGGGGGTGAGCTGGTAGGCTTGCCAGGAATGAGGCGAGGCTCCTCGACTTCGTCATCCACGGGCGAAGCAGCCGCGAAGCGGCGTCGCAGAGACCCGAGGATCCATGCCGCGACCGGCGTCGAAGGTGCGGCGGAGCAGAATTCTGCACCGTGGTGACGCGTCAGAGTCCCGGCATGGATCCTCGGGTCTGCGCCGCGTCGCTGCGCTCCTTGCTCCGCCCGTGGATGACGAAGCAAAGGGCGTTACGGCTAACTACCGAAGCAAGCGGCCCACCGAGGCAAGCCGCGCTAGCCTCTCAACCTAACCCCTTCCGGGTCGAAGAAGGGGATCGGCGCCACGACCGCGCGGGTAGGATTGCCGCGTATATCGATGCTGAGTTCGGTGCCCACAGCCGTGAACGGCAACCGCAGATGCGCGGTCGCCAGCACCTTGCCAAGTGAATAGCCGTGGTCGCTATAGGTGACCACACCCACATCCTTGCCGTCAGCCAGCACCCTGGCATCGGTCGCCGCCGGCTTGTCGCCGTCGAGGATCAGGCCGGTCCAACGCTCGTCGAGGCCCTTGTCGCGGATCTTGAGCAGCGCTTCGCGGCCGACGAAATCGCCCTTGTCGAACTTGATCCAGCGGTCGAGGCCAACATTGAACGGCGTGCGGCTCTCGTCCATGTCGATGCCATGGGCTGGATAGGCCTTCTCCAGCCCGAGCGTGAACATCGCCAGCACGCCATAGGGCTTCAGGCCGAAGACTTGGCCAGTCCGCATCAGCGCCTCCCAGACCGAGGTCGCCTCATCCGCCGGCACGAACAGCTCGAAGCCGAGTTCGCCGGTCACGCCTGTGCGCGAAATCATGACCTTGGTTTCGCCGACGCGACCCGAGGTGAACGCCCAGCGCTTCAACCCATCGAGATCGGCATCGCTGACCAGAGCCTTGAGGAGTTCACGCGAGCGCGGCCCCTGGATGGTCGGGAAGGCGACCGCCGCGGTGATGTCGGTGACATAGGCCTTGCGGCCCTCAGCATGATGCTGGAGCCAGGGCAGCATCTTCAGGCGGTTGACCGAGCCAGTCACCAGCATGAAATGCTCCGGCGCCAGCCGGAATATGGTGAGGTCGTCCATGATGCCGCCATCCTCGCGGCAGACGGTGGAATACCGCACCTGGCCCGGTTTCATCGCCGCGGCGTCATTGACGATGACATGGTTGACCAGCGCCTCGGCGTGGGGCCCCTTGATGTCCATCTTGCCCATGGTGCTGAGGTCCTGCACGCCGACATTGGCGCGGGTGTTCAGGTGCTCGTCGGCAATGCCGGAATAGTATTTGGCCGAGATGAAATCGCCACCGACCCGGCCCATGGTCGCGCCAAGCCCGACGATGCTGCTGTAGAAAGGGGAACGCCGCTCAGCCAAGATAGTCAAACAGCGCCGGTGGCAAGCGCGAAGGCGACGGAAGCGGCAAGCACGAGACGACCCAAAAGATGCATGTTCGAGATCTCCGTTGACCGGATAAATCTACGGGCTTTCATGCTCCCGGCGGAGACGGAAACGACATGCCATGCGGCGATCACGGCGCGGGGCGGCTCATCCGAGTTTGGTCAGCTTGCTTGTGCCTCGGTCCCGAACAGATCCTTGGCTTGCTCAGCAGTGTAATAACCAAGCCGGACATCCTGAGCGACCAGTTTCGGGTCGCGCTCACGCGGATCGCCATAGCCGCCGCCGCCAGGCGTGCCGACGCGCACGCGGTCGCCGGCCTTCAGCGGGATGTCCTGCTCTTTGGAGAGGTGCGGCGGTATGTGTTCTACGCCATTGCGGAAGACGGTCACGCTGTTGGGCTCGCCATCCCCACCGCCGAGCGCGCCCTGCGGGCCGAAACGGCCATGGTCCATGACGAAGGAGGCGCGCGCCTCGCCTCGCAGGATCTCGACCTCGTAGGCGAGGCCAAAACCGCCGCGATGCTTGCCGGCGCCGCCAGAGCCTTCGCGCAAGGCATAGTGCCGGTAGAGCACGGGAAAAGCCTGCTCCATGATTTCGACCGGCGGCGATTTCGAAATGCCGATGGTCGAGCAGCCATTGGTCAGGCCGTCATGGCCCGAATTGCCGCCATAGCCGCCGCCTGAGATCTGGTACATGACATAATCGCGGCCGCGCGCGGGATCGCTGCCGCCGAGCGCGAAATTGCCGCTGGAGCCGGCGGGAGCCGCCGTCACCTTGTCGGGCAGCGCCTGCACCATGGCCGCGAACACCGCCTCGGCGATGCGCTGCGAGACCTCGGCGGCGCAACCCGAGACCGGGCGGGGATACTTCGCGTCCAGGAAGGTGCCTTCCGGCCGCTTGACCTCGAGTGGCTCGAAGGCGCCGGCGCTGATCGGCACATCCGGGAAGATATGGCGCATGGCGAGATAGACCGACGACAAGGTCGTCGCCAGCACGCTGTTCATCGGACCGGCGCAGGGCTTTGATGAGCCCGTGAAATCGAAGGTCAGCCTATCGCCCTGTTTCTGGACGGCGAGCGCGATGGTCAGCGGTTCGTTGATCACCCCGTCGGAATCGACGAAGGCCTTGGAACGATAGGTGCCGTCGGGAATGGCGGATATGTTGGCGCGCATCTGCTCGGCGGCGCGCCGGCGCAGTTCGGCGATCGCCTCGACAACGGTTTCGTCTCCGTAACGATCCAGGATTCCATTGAGCCTGTCCTGGCCGATCAGCAACGCGGCGGCCTGTGCCCTGATGTCGCCGATGCGCTGGTCTGCAACCCGGATGTTGGAGCAGATGATGGCGTAGATTTCGGGATCGAGCACGCCCTTCTTGAACAATTTTACCGGCGGCAGCCGCAGGCCTTCCTGTTCTACGGCGGTCGCGGACGCGGAGAAGCCGCCCGGCACGGAACCGCCGATATCAGGCCAATGGCCGGTGTTCGACAACCAGCAGAAGATCTTTTCACCGCGATAGACCGGCATGGCGAAGCGCACATCCATCAGATGCGTGCCGCCGAGATAGGGGTCGTTGACGATGTAGATGTCGCCCGGCTCCGGCAGCAGGCAGCGGCCGTCGGCGATCATTTCGATCACCGTCCTGGTCGAATATTGCATGACGCCGACGAACACCGGCAGGCCCTGGCTGCCTTGCGCGATCAGCGAGCCGTCGACGGCCGAATAGATGCCGTCGGAGCGGTCATTGGCCTCGGCGATGACGGGCGAGAAGGCGGCACGGGAAAAGGTCAGGTCCATCTCGTCGCAGACCTGCTGCAAGGCCGCCTGGAGGACCGAAAGCGTGATGGCGTCGAGCTTTGCCATATCAATGTCAGGCATTTCAGGCCTCGCCAATATCGATGATGATGTTGCCGTCGGCGTCGCAGCGCGCGCGGTCGCCGGGTTCGAGCACGGTGGTGGCGTCCATCTGTTCGAGGATCGCCGGACCTTCGATGACCGCATCGAGCGGCAGCTTTTCCCTGATATACACCGGCGTGTCGTGCCAGTGGCCGGCATACCAGACCGGCCGGATTTCGCGCCGCGCCTCTTTGAGCGTTTTTGCGCGCCCGACCGGGTCGATCAACCGCGACAGGTCGATCGCCGGCCTGACACCGGTGACCGAGGTGTTGAGGTTGACGAGGTTGGCGCGGATTTCCGGCAACTCGACCTTGAAGCGGGCGAAATAGGCTTTCTCGAACAGGCCCTGCAATGCAGCGCGCGTTACCGAGGAGGACGGCAACGGCACGTTGATGATGTGGGTCTGGCCGACGAACTGCATGTCGGCGGAGTGGGTGACGCGGATCGTTGCCGGCTTCACCGCTTCCTTGGCGATCAGCTCCTCGCCTTCGTTCCGGTGCCGTTCCAATACTTGGTGGAGCTGGGCTTCATCAAGCAACGCCACGGGCTGATTGATGGTGTTGACGAAGTCGTGACGCAGATCGGCGACGACGCAGCCGAGCGCATTGGTGATGCCGGGACGCGCCGGCACCAGGACTTTGGGCAGGCCGAGTTCGCGGGCGAGCGCCGTCGCATGCAGCGGCCCGGCGCCGCCGAAGGCGAACAGCGCGAAATCGCGGGGGTCGTGGCCGCGCGATACGGATACCATGCGGATGGCGCCGGCCATCTTCATATTGCCGAGCCTGAGCACCGCGCCAGCCGCTTCGACGCCGGACAGGCCGGTTGCCTTGCCGATCCGGTCCTCGAAAATGCCGGTGACGCGCTCCGCTGTGACCGGATTGTCGACGGCTAGCAGCTTCTTCGGCGCTAGCCGGCCGAGCACCAGATTGGCGTCGGTGATGGTTGGCTCGGTCCCGCCGCGCCCATAGCAAATCGGGCCGGGATTGGCGCCCGCGCTTTCCGGACCGATCTGGATCAGTCCGGCCGCATCGACGCGGGCGATCGAACCGCCGCCGGCGCCAACCGTATGCACCGCCACAATCGGCACATGGATCGGCATGGCATATTCGATCTCGATCTCATTCGAGACCGCCGGCTCGGCGTTGCGGATCAGCGCCACGTCGGTCGAAGTACCGCCCATATCGTAGGTGACAAGGTTTTCGAAGCCGGCGCGCTTGCCCGTATAGGCGGCGGCGATGACGCCGGAGGCAGGCCCCGACATCACGGTCTTTGCCGATTCACGTGTGACGAAGCGGGCCGATATCATGCCGCCATTGCCGTTCATGATCAGGAAGTCGCGGGCATAGCCCTTGTCGGCCAATTCCTTGCGCAGCCGCTCGACATAGCGCTCCAGTATCGGCTGCACCGAGGCATTGACCGAGGCCGTTACCCCGCGCTCGAATTCGCGTGCCTCCGACAGCAGCGCGTGGCCCGTGGTGATGTAGCCGTTCGGCCAGAATTCGGCGGCGATTTCGGCGGCGCGCCGTTCATGCGAAGGGTTGGCGTAGGAATGCAGGAAGTGGATGACGAGGGATTCGCAACCGGCGGCGATCAGCGCCTGTACGGCATCGCGCATTTCTGCCTCGTCGAGCGGCGTTCGGATGGCGCCTGATGCCTCGACGCGTTCGGACACCTCCAGCCGCAAATTGCGCGGAATGACCGGAACGAAGGTGCCCGTCATGCCATAGGGTTGCGGCCGCGTACGGCGGCCAAGCTCGATCACGTCGCGAAAACCGCGCGTGGTGATCATGCCGGTCCTGGCCAGGCGGCGCTCTAGCACCGCGTTGGTGGTGGTGGTCGTGCCATGCACGATGAGATCGATGCCGTCGACCGGAAAGCCGGTGGCGCCAAGCGCCGAAACCACGCCAAAGGCCTGGTTGTCGACCGTAGTCGGGGTCTTGGCCAGATACACCTTGCCGCCGTCCTTGCCGTCGATCAGGAGCAGGTCGGTGAAGGTTCCGCCGACATCGATGCCGGCGACGACGCTGCCCAGGGAATCCGGCGGTTGCACCGAAAAATTCTCTTTCATTGTCGAAACCCGAAATGCTGGGACTACGGATATGCCGCAGTTTGGAAAGGTGTTTTATGGCGGCATCTTGACGCAAATATCGTTTGTATACTAATAAATTCTCGACACAAGAGCTTACCGCCTCGCAGTGTGTGCAAGGCACGCCGGAACCTGAATGGTTCGGGCGCGCACGGGAAAGTTTGGCGCCCGCGTCTGTAATTGGGCGAGAAGGTTGGAATTGATGAACACCACGCCCGCGTTCAATACCGCTGAAGCCCGCCCGCTGCAGTTTCCGATTCCGGCCAATGTCTATGCCGAAACCGTCGTCTCGGTGAAGCACTATACCGACCGGCTGTTCTCGTTCCGGATCACCCGTCCGCAATCGCTGCGCTTCCGCTCGGGCGAGTTCGTGATGATCGGCCTGCCCAATGCCGAGAAGCCGGTGTATCGCGCCTACTCCGTCGCCAGCCCGGCCTGGGACGAAGAGCTGGAATTCTTCTCGATCAAGGTGCCGGACGGCCCGCTGACCTCGGAACTGCAGAAGATCCAGGTCGGCGACACGGTCATCATGCGCCAGAAGTCGACCGGCACGCTGGTCGTCGACGCGCTGACGCCGGCCAAGCGGCTGTTCATGATCTCGACCGGCACCGGCATCGCGCCTTTCGCCAGCCTGCTGCGCGACCCCGACACCTACGAGAAATTCGATCAGCTGATCCTGACCCATACCTGCCGCGACAATGCCGAGCTGATCTATGGCCAGGAACTGGTGGCGGCACTGGAAAGCGACCCGCTGATCGGCGAGCTGACCGCCGGCCGCGTCACGCTCTACAATTCGACGACACGCGAAGAGTCGGCGCGCATGGGCCGCATCACCGCGCTGATCGGTTCGGGCAAGTTCTACAGCGATCTCGGCATCGAGAAGCTCAATCCGGAAACCGACCGCATCATGATCTGCGGCTCGATGCACATGCTGAAGGACGTCAAGGAGCTGGCCGAAAGCCTCGGCTTCCAGGAAGGTTCGCTCAGCCACCCCTCTAGCTTCGTCGTCGAACGCGCCTTCGTCGGCTGAGGCGCGGGTCTCCCAAAAACCTGGTTTTGACCTTCCGGTCAAAAATCAGCTGCTTTCGCGGCCTTTTTCAGCTATCCCTCGCTTGAGGACTCGTGAAGCACGGCTTCGCGGGCTATCTTCGTGCGTGTCGCCCAAAAGTGTCGAACGGCTTTGGGAGAACGATGCGCCAAGACATCAGGCGCACGCCGCTGAATGAAAGGGCAGGAGATGAGCAGCACAATCCGCGAAGCCGATCTTGGCACCAAGGTGACGCCGCTGCCGGCACGCGCCGCCGCCAACACGCCGGTGCCGCTGGATCATCACATCGCGCGCAATCCCGGCCTGAAACTCGATCTTGGTTTTCTGGAATCGGTGCGCAGCGTCAACCGCTCGGCGCTGGAACGCCGCGTCGCCAGTCTGACCAAGCGGCGCTCGATCAAGGCCGACAACCAGGCCGCCTGGCTGCTGCGGGCGATCGCCTGCATGGACCTGACGACGCTCAACTCCAACGACACCGAGGAGCGCGTGCGCCGGCTCTGCGCCAAGGCGATCAACCCGCTGCGCCGCGACATCATGGAAGGCCTCGGCATTGCGGGCGAAACCATCCGGCCGGCCGCGGTCTGCGTCTATCATCCCTTCGTTGCCACGGCCGTTGACGCCGTGCGCGGCACCGGCATCCATGTCGCCGCCGTCTCCACCGCCTTCCCGCACGGCCTGGCGCCGCTGTCGACCCGCCTGCAGGAAATAGAGGCCTCGGTGAAGGACGGCGCCGACGAGATCGACGTCGTCATTCCGCGCGGCCTGGTGTTCGGCGCCAAGTGGCGCGAGCTTTATAATGAAATCGTCTCGATGCGTGCCGCCTGCGGTGACGCGCATCTGAAGGTCATTTTGGGCACTGGCGACCTCGCCACGCTGCGCAATGTCATGCTGGCCTCGATGGTGGCGATGATGGCGGGCGCGGATTTCATCAAAACCTCGACCGGCAAGGAAAGCGTCAACGCCACGCTGCCCGTCGGGCTTGCCATGGTGCGCGCCATCAGGGCCTATTTCGAGGAAACCGGCTATCTCATCGGTTTCAAGCCGGCCGGCGGCATTTCCACCGCGAAAGTATCGCTCGACTGGCTGGTGCTGATGAAGGAAGAGCTCGGCCGGCCATGGCTGGAGCCCGAGCTGTTCCGCTTCGGCGCGTCGAGCCTGCTCACCGACATCGAGCGGCAGCTCGAGCATCATCTGACCGGGCATTATTCGGCCAATCACCGCCACGCGATGGCGTAGCGTCAGAGTTTTGAGGGGCGTAACGGAATGCCTTCTCCGACAACTATCTGGAGTGCCTGATGAACATTCTCGAACGCTATCATGCCATGGAATACGGCCCGGCGCCGGAGGCGCGCAACGAAGCTGATGCCTGGCTCGCGACGCGCGATTTCGGCAAGGCGCTGTTCATCGGCGGCGATTGGAAAGCGGCTTCCGGCGGCAAGACTTTCGACACCAGCGAACCGTCTTCCGGCAAGTTGCTGGCCAAGGTTTCAGACGCCAATGCCGCCGATATCGACGCGGCCGTCGCGGCGGCCACGAAAGCGCTGCCTAAGTGGAGCGCCAGTTCAGGCTACCAGCGCGCGAAAGTGCTCTACGCCATCGGCCGCGCCATGCAGCGCCACCAGCGCCTGTTCGCGGTGCTCGAGACAATCGACAATGGCAAGCCGATCCGCGAAAGCCGCGACATCGACGTGCCGCTGGCGATCCGCCATTTCATCCATCACGCCGGCTGGGCGCAGGCGCTGGACCGGGATTTCACCGGCCACAAGAGTGTCGGCGTCGTCGGCCAGATCATCCCGTGGAATTTCCCGCTGCTGATGCTGGCCTGGAAGATCGCGCCCGCGCTCGCGGCGGGTTGCACGGTGGTGCTGAAGCCGGCCGAATTCACGCCGCTCACATCAATCCTGTTCGCCGAGATCTGCGAACGCGCCGGTGTGCCGAAGGGCGTCGTCAACATCGTCCAGGGCGGCCCGGAAGCAGGTGCGGCGATCGTCAACCATCCCGGCATCCAGAAGATCGCTTTCACCGGCTCGTCCGAGGTCGGCAAGATCATCCGCAAGGCCACCGCCGGCTCGGGCAAGAAACTGTCGCTGGAACTTGGCGGCAAATCGGCCTTCATCGTCTTCGAGGACGCCGATCTCGACAGCGCCGTCGAAGGCCTCGTCGACGGCATCTGGTTCAACCAGGGCGAGGTCTGCTGCGCCGGTTCGCGCCTCTTGGTACAGGAAGGCATCGCCGACGCCTTGATCGCCAAGGTCAAGACGCGGATGAGCCGGTTGCGAGTCGGCAGCCCGCTCGACAAGAACACCGATATCGGCCCGCTGGTCGACCTCACCCAACTCGACCGCGTCAAGGGATTGATCGCCGAGGGTGCCCGGCAGGGCGCCGTCTGCTGGCAGCCGGATGCAGCGCTGCCGTCCTCGGGCTATTATCATCTGCCGACGCTGGCAACCGGTGTTTCGCCGGCTAATATCCTGGCGCAGGAGGAAGTGTTCGGGCCAGTGCTCGCCACCATGACCTTCCGCAACACGGAGGAAGCGATCGAGCTCGCCAACAACACGCGCTACGGGCTCGCCGCCTCGGTGTGGAGCGAGAACGTCAACCTCGCCCTCCACGTCGCGCCACAGTTGAAGGCCGGCGTGGTGTGGGTCAACGGCACCAACATGTTCGACGCCGCCTGCGGCTTCGGCGGCTATCGCGAGAGCGGCTTCGGCCGCGAGGGCGGGCGCGAGGGCATGTTCGAATATCTCTCCCCAAAATTGCCGCTCGGTCCGGTGATCAAGCTGGCGACGTCGTCCGCTCAGCCCGTCGAACAGGCGGATGGCTCAGCCATCGACCGCACGGCCAAGCTGTTCATCGGTGGCAAGCAGGTGCGGCCTGACGGCAATTATTCGATTGCCGTCGCGACCGCCAAGGGCAAGCTTGCCGGCGAAGTCGGGCTCGGCAACCGCAAGGATATCCGTGACGCCGTTTCCGCCGCGCGCGCCTGCAAGAGCTGGCCGGAGGCAACCGCCTATAACAGGTCCCAGGTGCTCTATTACCTGGCCGAGAACCTTTCCGGCCGTGCAGGCGAGTTTGCCGCCCGCCTCACCGAACTGACCGGCGCTACGCCCAAGGCCGCGCGGGACGAGGTCGAACAGGCGATTGAGCGGCTGTTCCTCTATGCCGGCCTCGCCGACAAGTTCGAGGGCCGGGTGCACCAGCCGCCGGCGCGTGCCGTGACGCTGGCGTTGCATGAGCCGGTCGGCGTCGTCGGCATCGTCGCGCCCGACAATCAGCCCTTGCTCGGCTTCATCTCGCTGGTCGCACCCGCATTGGCCATGGGCAACACGGTGGTGGCCGTGCCGTCGGAACGCCACCCGCTGCTGGCCACCGATCTCTACCAGGTCATCGAATATTCCGACGTGCCGGCCGGCGCCATCAACATCGTCACCGGACGCGCGGCGGAGCTTGCCGGCGTGCTGGCCAAGCATGACGACGTCGATGGGCTCTGGCTGTTTGCCGACGCCGACACCTGCGCCAAGGCGGAAGCCGACTCCGTCGGCAACCTCAAGCGCGTCTGGAGCGGCAATGGCCGCAGCCTCGACTGGGCCTCGGAAGACGCCGCCGGTGACGCCTTGCTGCGCCGCGCCATCGAGGTGAAGAATGTCTGGGTGCCTTACGGCGACTGATGTTTGCACTTGGTGACCGCGTTCGGGCTTGACGCCCGGACGCATGTTCTTTAACGAGAAAAAACATCTTTATCAGTGAACTGGCACAGGCGGCACGATCGCGCCTGACTGGCACATGACGCCTTCGCCGGCCGCCGATAAAGGCAGTTGACCCGAGCAGGCGAGGAAAAGATATGGCGGATCTGGCAGGCAAGGTCGTTGTCATCACGGCAGCGGCGCAAGGCATCGGCAAGGCAAGCGCGCTGGCCTTCGCCAAGGCCGGCGCTACCGTCCATGCCACCGACATCAACGAGACGCTGCTGGCGGAACTCGCTAAGACCTCCGGCATCAAGACCCGCAGGGTCGACGTCCTCAATGACGAGGCGGTCAACTCGGCCTTCGCCGAGATCGGCCGCGTCGACGTGCTGTTCAACTGCGCCGGTTTCGTCCATTCCGGCTCGATCCTCGAAATGAAGGATGGCGACCTCGATTTCGCGCTCAACCTCAACGTTCGCGCCATGGTCCGCACCATCCGCGCCGTGTTGCCGGGCATGCTTGAGCGCGGCGATGGATCGATCATCAACATGGCCTCACTGGCGAGCTCGACCAAGGGTGTACCGAACCGCTTCGTCTATGGCCTGAGCAAAGCCGCGGTCATCGGCCTGACCAAGGCGGTCGCGGCCGACTATGTCGGCAAGGGCATACGCTGCAACGCCATCTGCCCCGGCACGGTCGAAAGCCCGTCGCTGGAGGACCGCATGCACGCGCAGGGCGACTACGAAGCAGCGCGTGCCGCCTTCATCGCCCGCCAGCCGATGGGCCGGCTCGGCACGCCGGAAGAGATTGCCGATCTCGCCGTCTACCTGGGCGGCGCCACCTACACATCGGGGCAGGCCTACAATATCGACGGCGGCTGGTCGATCTGAGCGCGCCCGGAGACAATCGCGGGCACCGGGCGATCGGGTTCGACGAAGGATCGGGAAGTCTGAAAATCCCGCTCGCCGGCCGTCAAAACAGGCTGCCTGCGCTTGTCGTGAAGCAGGCCGGTGGCTAGGGTCCGCCCGGTTCCGGAAGGCTGGTGCCTCGGCGGAGAGTTTGTAGAACGGCCGCGAGGCCGCAATCAGGAGAAGATGCATGAAACTGCTGCGCTATGGCGAGGTGGGAAGCGAACGTCCCGGCCTGCTCGATGCGGATGGAACGATCCGCGATCTCTCCGCCCATGTCGCCGACATCGCCGGCACCACGCTTCATCCGGCCTCGCTTGACATGCTGTCGAAGCTCGATGCGAAGTCGCTACCGGCGGTTTCCGGCAAGCCGCGGCTCGGCGCCTGCGTTGCCGGCACCGGCAAGTTCATCTGCATCGGCCTCAACTATTCCGACCATGCCGCCGAAACCGGCGCCACCGTGCCGCCGGAGCCGATCATCTTCATGAAGGCAAGCTCGGCCATCGTCGGCCCCGACGATGACGTGCTGATCCCGCGCGGCTCGGAGAAGACCGACTGGGAAGTCGAGCTCGGCGTGGTCATCGGCAAAAAGCCAAATATGTCAGCGAAGCCGATGCGCTCGACTACGTCGCCGGCTACTGCGTCTCCCATGACGTGTCCGAACGCGCCTTCCAGGCCGAGCGTCAGGGCCAGTGGACCAAGGGCAAGAGCTGCGACACGTTCGGCCCGACCGGCCCGTGGCTGGTGACCAAGGACGAAGTATCCGACCCGCAGAACCTCAAAATGTGGCTGACCGTCAACGGCAAGACGATGCAGAACGGCTCGACCAAGACCATGGTCTACGGCGTTGCCTATCTCGTCTCCTACCTCAGCCAGTTCATGTCGCTGCACCCCGGCGACATTATTTCGACGGGCACCCCGCCCGGCGTCGGTCTCGGCATGAAGCCGCCGGTGTTCTTGAAGGCCGGCGATGTGGTGGAGCTGGGGATCGAGGGTTTGGGGCAGCAGAAGCAGACGTTTAGGGCTGACGTTTAGGGCGACAGCCCCTTCCCTTCTCCCCTTGTGGAGAAGGGAAGAAGCGTTGGCGCCTGCCTACTTCAGCACCCTCCCATCCGCGCCAAACCGATAGGTCCTCGCCGGATCGGGCGTCGCATACAGCGTGGCGCCGGGCTCCGCGTCGTAGACGCCGAAAATCCGCACGGTGATCAGGCCGGCCTTCTCGCAATCCAGATAAAGATTGGTATCGGCGCCGAGATGCTCGGCATGCACGACCGTGCCCTTCCAGGCGCCGGATTTCGGATCGACGGTCAGGTGCTCCGGCCGCACGCCGATGGTCTTGGCTGTCTCGCCAAGGCGGGCGCCGTCGACGAAATTCATCTTGGGCGAGCCGATGAAGCCGGCGACGAACTCGTTTGCCGGCGAGTTGTAGAGCTCCATCGGGCCGCCGATCTGCTCGATGCGGCCCGCATTGAGCACGACGATCTTGTCGGCCAGCGTCATCGCCTCGACCTGGTCGTGGGTGACGTAGATCATCGTCGCCTTGAGGCGGCGGTGCAGCTGCGCGATTTCCAGCCGCGTGTTGACGCGCAACGCGGCATCGAGGTTCGACAGCGGCTCGTCGAACAGGAACAGTTTCGGCTCGCGCACCACGGCGCGGCCGATGGCGACGCGCTGGCGCTGGCCGCCGGAGAGCTCCGCCGGCCGCCTTTCCAGGTACGGTTCCAGCGACAGCATGGACGAGGCGATGCCGATGCGGCGGTCGATCTCCGCCGCAGGGGTGCTCGCCTGCTTGAGGCCGAGGCCCATATTGTTCTTCACCGTCAGATGCGGATAGAGCGCATAGGTCTGGAACACCATGGCGATGCCGCGTTTCGCCGGCGGCGTGACGGAGACGTCCTCGCCATCGATCAGCACCCGGCCCGAGGTCGAGTCCTCCAGCCCGGCGATGACGCGGAGCAAGGTCGACTTGCCGCAGCCCGAAGGGCCGACAAAGACGACGAACTCGCCATCCGTCACTTCGAGGTCGATGCCCTTCAGCACCTCGACCGGCCCAAAGGCCTTTTTCACGTTCTCGATTTTTAGCGCGCCCACGGCTTCTTCCTGTCGTTAGAGTTTGACGGCTGCGCCGCTGCGCACGCTCTCGTCGGCTGCAAGGCAGACGGCGAGCGACTTCACCGCATCGTCCATATGGCGGGTCAGGTCGATATTTTCGCGGATCGCCTTCAGCACGAAGGCCTGCTCGAGGTCGCAGAGGTCCTGGTGGCCGGGTTCGCCTTCCATCGACAGCATCTCGTCCGGCTTTAGGAACTTGCCGTCCGCGCCGGTCGCCGCACTGTGCAGGCGGATGGTCGAGGTCTTGGTGTGGGTGTCGATGTCGTCGGACTTCACGCCCTCCTTCATGACGATCGACACGCAGCCCTTGGGCGACATGACATCCTTCACAAAGAAGGCCGTCTCGGAGATCATCGGACCCCAGCCGGCTTCGTACCAGCCGACCGAACCGTCATCGAAGAGCACCTGCAGATGGCCGTAATTGTACATGGTGGGCGCCACCTCGTCGGTGAGCCGCACGCCCATGCCGCGCACCTCGACTGGTTTCGCGTCGGTGATCTGCAGCATCACGTCGAGATAGTGCACGCCGCAATCGACGATCGGCGACGTTGTCTGCATCAACTGCTTGTGCGTCTCCCAGGTCGGCCCTGAGGATTGCTGGTTGAGGTTCATGCGGAACACGTAGGGGCCGCCGAGCTTGCGCGCCTCGGCGATCAGCCTGATCCAGGACGGGTGATGGCGCAGGATATAGCCGATCACCAGTTTTTTGCCGCTGGCCTTGGCGGCGGCAACGACGCGCTTGGCGTCGGCCACCGTCGTTGCCAGCGGCTTTTCGACGAAGACATGGCAGCCGGCCTCGAACGCCTTCACCGCGTAGTCGGCATGGCTGTCGGAATAGGTGGCGATGCAGGCGACGTCGGGTTTTTCGTCACGCAACGCGTCGTCGAACGAGCGTCTGATGCCATAGCCGGACAGCCCCTCCGGCAACGGCACGTCGGAACGGTTGATCAGGGCGGCGATCTCAAAGCCTGGATTGGTGTGATAGGCCAGCGCGTGACTGCGCCCCATATTGCCGAGCCCGGCGACGACGACACGAAGGGGTCTTTCTGAACTCACTTGACGGCTCCGGAAGTAATCCCGCGGATCAGCTGCCGCGAGAAAATGACGTAGAGGATCAGCACCGGCAGGATCGCCAGCGAGAGCGCGGCCAGGATGGCGTTCCAGTTGGTGACGAACTGGCCGAGGAAAAGCTGGGCGCCGAGCGTCACCGTCTTGGTCTCTTCGGACGGCGCCAGGATCAGCGGGAACCACAGATCGTTCCAGATCGGGATCATGGTGAAGACGGCGACCGTCGCCATTGACGGCCGCACCAGCGGCACCACGAGACGGAAGAAGATGGTGTATTCCGAGAGGCCGTCGATGCGGCCGGCATTCTTCAGGTCGTCGGAAACCTGCTTCATGAACTCCGACAGGATGAAGACGGCCAGCGGCAGGCCTTGCGCGGTGTAGACCAGGATCAGCGCCGTCAGCGTGTTGACCAGCCCGCTCGCCACCATCAATTGCAGGATGGCGACGGTCGCAAGGCGGATCGGGATCATGATGCCGAGCGCCAGGTAAAGCCCCATCAGCGTGTTGCCGCGAAAGCGGTATTCCGACAGCGCGAACGCCGCCATGGCGCCGAACAGCAGCACGAAGAACAGCGAGCCGACGGTGACGACGAGACTGTTCTGGAAATAATGGATGAAATCGCCCTGGCCGATCACCGTAGTGTAGCCGATCAGGTCGAAGGTTTTCGGCGTCGGCGGCGTCAGCGGCGCGCCGAAGATGCCCGCGCGCGACTTGAACGAATTCATGATCACCAGAACCACCGGGAAAAGCGCGATCACCGTGTAGGTCAACAGGATCGCGTGGGCGCCGATGGTGCGGGGGAGTGAACGGGTGGCGATGCTCATCTCTTGCCCCTCAGAACTGGTAGCGACGCAGGCGCGTCTGGATGAGGAAGAGGTAGACGCAGACACCGCCGAGGATGATCAGGAACATGATCGTGGCGATGGTCGCGCCCATGTTGGGGTCGCCGACCTGCAGCTGGAAGCCGAAGAAGGCGCGGTAGAGGAAGGTGCCGAGAATATCGGTGGAATAGTTCGGCCCGGCGAGCGCGCCTTGTGCGGTGTAGATCAGGTCGAAGGCGTTGAAATTGCCGACGAAGGTGAGGATCGAGATGATGCCGATCGACGGCAGGATCAGCGGCAGCTTGATCTTCCAGAACTGAGACAGGCCGGTGATGCCATCGCATTCGGCCGCCTCGATTACCTCTTCGGGGATCGACAGCAGGGCGGCATAGATCAGCATCATCGGAATGCCGATGAACTGCCACACCGACACCAGGCTGAGCGCGGTCAGCGCGTATTGCTCCTTGCCGAGCCACGGCGTGAACAGGCTTTTCAGGCCGACGAAATCGAGCAGATGCGGCGCCACGCCCCACAGCGGCGACAGGATCAGCTTCCAGGCGAAGCCGACGATGACGAAGGACAGGATGGTCGGCACGAAGATCGCCGTGCGGTAGAAGGCCGAGAACCGGAGCTTCGGACTGGACAGGAGGGCGGCCAAAAGCACGCCGACGGGGTTCTGCACCAGCATGTGGATGATGAAGAACCAGACATTGTTCCTCAGCGCATTCCAGAAATTGACCGACCAGTTGGGGTCGCCGAACAGGGTGCGGAAATTGTCCAGACCGACGAAGACCTGGGACTGGTCGACGTTGCGGAACAGCGAGAGCTGCAGCGTGCCGGCCAGCGGCAGGATCATGATCGCCGTATAGACGAGCACCGCCGGCGCCAGGAAGACGGCGATATGCCAGCGGAACGGTCTTTTCGGTCGTGTTTGTGCGGCCATGAGTTCGGTCCCCGCCGTCTCTCGGTTCCAGACGATGTGATGCTAGATGACGCCTCGATGCACGGCCCGAATGTTCTTGCCGGTGAGGCAACAACAAAGCCTGCGACTGATCAGCTAGCCTTCCCCAACAGGAGCAAGGGTAAGGCCCAGAGGCGGTGCCGACAATCGCTATCTGAACTGCCAGGTAATCCGGAACCGGCCGGGCACGCGCCCAGCCGGCTCCGTTGCCTGAGCTCTTACTTCGCCGGCTTATACCAGCTGTCGAGACCGGTCTGCAGCTTCTTGGCCGCGGCTTCGGGCGTGTCGGTGCCGTTGATGACGTTGGCCGATTCAACCCAGGTCTCGTTTTCGAGGTTCGGCGTGCCGCGCGACAGGATCTGGTAGGTCGAGCGGATCGTCGACTTGCACTTGCCGCGCCAGGAGACGAATTCCTGCGCCAGCGGGTCTTGCATCTTCACCGGCGCGGAGTTCAGGCTGAAGAAGCCCGGCAGCGCGTTGGCGTAGATGGTGGCGAAGTCCGGCGAAGCCACCCAGGACAGGAAGGTCTTGGCCGCGTCCGCGTGCTTGGAAGCCGCATTCAGGCCCATGCCGATATCGGTATGGTCGGAGATGTAGCAGGTGTCGCCGGCCTTCTCGACCGGCGGCGGGAAGGCGCCCATCTTGAACTGGGCCTGGGTGTTGAACAGGCCGATTTCCCAGGAGCCGGCCGGGTAGATGGCGGCACGGCCGAGCGTGAACAGGTTCTGGCTGTCCGGATAGGTCTGGGCTTCGAAGCCGTCGCCCAGATAAGGCTTCCACTTGGCCAGTTCCTCATAGGGAGCGACCCAGTCCTTGTCGGTCAGCTTCTGCGTGCCCTTGATCAGCGCCGCGCGGCCGTCCTCGCCCTTCCAGTAGTTGGGGCCGATGTTCTGGTAGCCCATGGTCGCGGCTTCCCAGAGATCCTTGGTGCCCATCGCCATCGGGATATAGGTGCCGTCGGCCTTGATCTTGTCGAGCGCGGCGAAGAACTCGTCGCGGGTCTGCGGCACCTTGATGCCGAGCTTGTCGAAGGCGTCTTTGTTGTAGATGAAGCCGTGGATGACGGAGGCCATCGGCACGCAGAAGCTCGCCTTGCCGTCATCGGTCTGCCAGGCGGACTTGGCGACGGGCGAGAAGTTTTCCATGCCGGGCAGCGCCGAGAGATCGGCAAGGTTGCCCTTCTTGAACAGTTCGAGCGACTTGTCGAACGGGCGGCAGGTGATCAGGTCGCCCGCAGAACCGGCGGCGAGCTTGGCGCCGAGCGCGGCGTCATATTCGGTCGGAGCCGAGGGCGCGAACACAACCTTGATGCCGGGGTTCTTGGCTTCGAAGGCCGGGATCAGCTTGTCCTTCCAGATGGCGAGGTCGTCGCCGCGCCAGCTTTCGATGTTGAGCGTTACGTCATCGGCATGAGCCAACCCGGCGGAGCCGAGAATGCTTGTGCCCAGAAGCAGTGCCGTCAGTAGTTTCGTTGTCATGCTCAGTCTCCCTGTTGACCTTTTTCAGGTTCCGTTTTGATGAGAACCTAGGCTTTGGAGCCCTTGTTCCCCTCGCAAGCCCGTTTCACCCCGATCGAAATCGGGATGAAACAGGCTCTATTTCTTTGTTCGAGCATGATCTTTTCCGAAAAGCGGTTTCCACTTTTCGGGATCATGCCCCAGCGCGGAAAGGGCTGGCCGCAGCTTATGGCCTGTCCGTTCCAGTATCTTCTGCGCCGCGTCGGCGCTGTCGGCGCCGGCGGCGAGCAGAATGGCGGTCTTGACCGCGCCGCCGCTCTTTTCGAGCAGGCGCGCGGCCTCTTGCCTGTCGCGGCCGCTGACGGCGGCGACGATGCGCGCCGCCCGGTCGCGCAGCTTCATGTTGTCGGCCATGAGGTTGACCATGTAGCCGTCATGAACATGACCAAGATGAATGGCGGTCAGCGTCGACAGCATGTTGAGAGCGATCTTCTGCGCCGTGCCGGCGCCCATGCGGGTCGAGCCAGCAATGACTTCCGGCGGCGTTTCGAGCAGGATGGCGGTGTCGGCCTGCTTGAGCAGAGCCGAACCCCTGTTGTTGGCGATGCCGATGGTGGCGGCGCCCCGGCGCCGCGCGTCCTCGATGGCGCGCACCGCATAGGGCGTCGTGCCGCTGGCGGAAAGGGCGATCAGGCAATCGCCCGCGCCGATGCCGGCATTGGCGACCGCGGTCGAGGCCTCCTCCGTATCATCCTCGGGCCCGCCGGCCAGTGTCTTGAACGCTTCGTCGCCGCCGGCGATCAGGATGGCGATGCGGTCGCGCTGGATGCCGAACGTGCCGGGCAGTTCCAGCGCGTCGGCCAGCGCCATCAGGCCGGAGCTGCCGGCTGCGGCATAGGCAAGCTTGCCGCCGCCGCTCAGGCAGCCGGCAATGATCTCGGCTGCCCTGGCGATGGAAGGAATGGCGTTGCGGACGGCTTTCGCGGCCTCGACCTGCGCGTCGGCCAGCGAGCCGAGGATCGCTTCGGGCGCCTGGATATCCAGCCCCTCGGCATTCCCATGCTGCGCTTCGGTGCGCGTTTCGGCCATCCCAGTTCCTCCAATCCACAAAACAATACCAAAAAATACCACTTGTCCACACGCATTAACGAATTCGCGGACAGGAAATCGCTGAGCCCACGAATTACGCAAGTTTTTCAATAAAATACGGCTTAATCTTTTTGCAACAGAAATTAACCCTTGGCTATTGGTATTTTATTGGTATTATCCGTGCGGAGGAGAAATCGCGTGAAATTCGTGCTCGGTATCGATGGCGGCGGCACTAGCTGCAGGGCCGCCCTGGCAACAGTCGACGGCGCTGTCATCGGCCGCGCCAAAAGCGGCGCCGCCAACATCCGCACCGACCTCACCGGCGCCCGCTCGAACATCGTCGATGCGGCGCGGCAGGCCTTCATCGCCGCCGGGCAGGACCCGGACCTGATCCCGCAAACACCCGCGATTCTCGGACTTGCGGGCGCCAATGTCGGAACCTACCGGCAGCAGCTCGAAGCGATCCTGCCGTTCAGCACCAGCCGCGTCGAGACCGACGCCGAGATCGCGCTCGAGGGCGCTGTCGGATCCGGTGACGGCGCGATGGCGATACTGGGCACCGGCACAGCCTATATGGCGCGCAAGAATGGCAAATCGCGTGCCATTGGCGGCTGGGGGTTCCAGGTCGGCGATCAGGGCAGCGGCGCCCGCATCGGCCGCGACCTGCTTGAACAGACATTGCTCGCGCATGATGGCGTGCGCCAGGCCTCGCCGCTGACCGACAGCATGATGGCCGTTTTCCGCAACAATCCCGAGGACGTGGTCGAGTTCACCACCAACGCCAAACCGGGCGATTTCGGCGGCTTCGCGCCGAAAGTGTTCGAGCACGCGCAAAAAGGCGACATCGTCGCCAACTGGATCCTCGACAAGGCGGTCGCCGATGTCGAGGCATCGCTCGGCGCGCTCGACCTCGCGGCCGGCGCGCCGCTCTGCCTGCTTGGCGGGCTGGCGCCGCTCTATGCGCCGCGCCTGTCGGCGCGCTACCGCGCCCTGCTGAAGGAACCGCTCGACGATGCGCTAGGCGGTGCCGTTCAGATGGCGGCGCGTCTGTTCGCCAGGACGGAGGCCGCACGATGAGCGATGCCGCCGACCAGATCTTCGCCGCGCTCAAACAATCCTCGCAAAGCGGTGCGCCACTTTACCTGCAGCTCAGGAAGAGCATCGAGGACGCCGTCAATCGCGGCCTGATCGGTCCGGGCGACGCGCTGCCGTCCGAGCGCGACATCGCCACCAAGGCCGACATTTCGCGCGTCACCGTGCGCAAGGCGGTGCAGGATCTGGTCAAGGGCGGCATATTGGTGCAACGCCATGGCTCCGGCACTTTCGTGGCGCCGCGCATGGAACGTGTCGAGCAGTCGCTGTCGCGGCTGACCTCCTTCACCGAGGACATGGCGCGGCGCGGCATGGCGGTGCGTTCGGCCTGGCTCGATCGCGGCCTCTACGCGCCCTCGCCCGACGAGATGATGGTGCTCGGCCTGTCATCGAACGAGCTGGTGGCGCGCGTGGCGCGTCTGCGCATAGCCAACGACACGCCGCTGGCGATCGAACGCGCTTCGCTGTCGGCCAGCGTCCTGCCGGACCCGGCCGGCATCGGTTCCTCGCTCTACGCGGCACTGGAACTGACCGGCAACCGGCCTGTGCGTGCCGTGCAGCGTATCTCCGCCGCCAATCTCGGCGAGGGCGATGCGCGGCTGCTCGAAGTGCCGCCGGGTATTGCCGGCCTGCACATCGAGCGTATTTCCTATCTGGCGAGCGGCAAGGTGATCGAATTCACCCGCTCCATCTACCGGGGCGACGCCTATGATTTCGTCGCCGAACTTCGGCTGACAGGGCCGAGCGAAGAGGGCCGACCATGATCTCCAACACTACCCATATGCAGCGCGAGATCGAGGAAATCCCGCAAGCCGTCGCCCGCCTGCTCGACGGCTCCGGCGCGGTGCTGGCCGAAGCCGGGCGCGGCATCAGGGAACGCGACCCGCATTTCGTCGTCACCGTGGCGCGCGGTTCGTCCGACCATGCCGCCACCTTCATGAAATATGCCGTCGAGCTGACCGCGGGCCTTGCCGTCGCCTCGGTCGGCCCCTCCATCGCCTCGATCTATGGCCGCAAGCTGCGGCTTGAAGGCTCGGCGTGCCTGGCGATCTCGCAGTCCGGCAAGAGCCCCGACATCGTCGCCATGGCCGAAACCGCACGGGCCGGCGGCGCGCTGACCATTGCCGTCACCAACACCGCCGATTCGCCGCTCGCGCGCGCCTCGGACTATGCCATCGACATCCTCGCCGGCCCCGAGCGCAGCGTCGCGGCAACCAAGACCTTCATCAACTCCGCCGTTGCCGGTCTTGCCTTGATGGCGCATTCGACCGGCGACGAAGCGCTCCTTGCGGCACTTGCCCGCCTGCCCGAGCATTTCGGCAAGGCGATCGCCTGCGACTGGATGAGCGTGCTGGCCGAAACGATCGAGAAGCAGAAGTCGTTGTTCATTCTCGGCCGCGGGCCGTCGGCGGCGATGGCCAACGAGGCGGCGCTGAAGTTCAAGGAGACCTGCGGCATGCATGCCGAGGCCTATAGCGCGGCCGAAGTCATGCATGGCCCGCTGGCGCTGATCGGTCCCGACTTTCCGGTGCTGGCGCTGGCAGCGCGCGACGCGTCCGAGCCCTCCGTCGCCGAAGCCGCCGACAGCCTGGCGGCCAAGGGCGCGCCGGTGTTCGTCACCTCGGCACTCGCCAATCGCGCCACGCGCCTGCCGCATGTCGCCACCGGCCATCCGCTGACCGATCCGCTGACGCTGATCGTCTCCTTCTACATGTTCGTCGAGGCCTTTGCCCGCCATCGTGGCCTCGACCCGGACGCGCCCCGCAACCTTCGCAAGGTGACGGAGACCGTATGAGCGACCGTTTTGCCCTGACCGGCGCCCGCATTTTCGACGGCGACGACTGGCATGAAGGTGCCGCCCTTGTCGTGCGCGACGGGCTTGTCGAGGCCATGCTGCCGCAAGGCGCCCTGCCCACCGATATCCGCGCCGTCGACACCGGCGGCGGCATGCTGGTGCCGGGCTTCGTCGATATCCAGGTCAATGGCGGCGGCGGGGTGATGCTCAACGACCATCCCGATGTCGCCTCGATCGAAACCATCTGCCGCGCGCATGCGCCGTTCGGCACGACGGCACTGCTGCCGACGCTGATCACCGACACGCCCGCGATCACCGCAGCAGCCATCGCCGCCGGCGAAGCCGCGGCGCTGCAAAAGGTGCCGGGCTTCCTCGGGTTGCATCTGGAAGGGCCCCACCTGTCGATCGCCCGCAAGGGCGCGCATGATCCGGCGCTGATCCGGCCGATGACGGACGCCGACCAGGCCATGCTGATCGCGGCGCGCCGGAAGCTGCCGGTGCTGCTCACCACGATCGCACCGGAATCCGTCGACCCGGCCCGCGTCACGGCCCTGGCCAAGGCCGGGATCGTCGTCAGCCTCGGCCATTCGGACACGGGCCATGCCACGGCAAAAGCCTTCGCCGAGGCCGGCGCCAGTGTAGTCACCCACCTGTTCAACGCGATGAGCCAGATCGGCAATCGCGAGCCCGGGCTGGCGGGAGCCGCCATCGACATCGGCACCTTGTCCGCCGGCCTGATCGCCGACGGCATCCATGTCCATCCGGCCACGATCCGGATCGCGCTCGATGCCAAGCAGGGACCGGGCAGGATCGTGCTGGTCACCGACGCGATGGCGACGATCGGCACCGACATGACGTCGTTCACCCTCAACGGCCGCACCATCTACCGCAAGGATGGCAGCCTGCGGCTTGCCGACGGCACGTTGGCGGGCGCCGACCTCGACATGATCTCGGCCATCCGGTTCATGCACCGCACCGTCGGACTCGAGCTGTCCGAAGCCTTGCGCATGGCTTCGCTCTATCCGGCGCAGGCGATCGGCCAGTCGCACCGGCTTGGCCGCTTTGCCAATGGCACGGCGGCGGACATCGTTGCGCTGTCGGACGATCTTGGCATAGGAAGCGTCTGGATCGGCGGCGACAAGGTGTTCGAGGCTGCCGCTTCCCGCTGAGCGAGAGGCCATGCAGACAATCGATTGTGTCGTCGCCGGAGCAGGCGTCGTCGGCCTTGCCGTCGCCAGGGCGCTTGCCTTGTCGGGCCGCGAGGTGGTGATGATCGAAAAGGCCGACGCGATCGGCACCGTCACCAGTTCACGCAATTCGGAAGTCATCCATGCCGGGCTATATTATGCGCCCGGCAGCCTGAAGGCCCGGCTCTGCGTCGAAGGCCGCCGGCTTCTCTACGCCTACTGCGCCGAACACAATATCGGCCATCGCCGCGCCGGCAAGCTGATCGTCGCCAGCGAGCCCGGCCAGGCGGACGGGCTGCGGGCGATCGCGGCCAATGCCAAGCGTTGCGGGGTCGACGATCTCGAGTTTTTGACGCGCGGCGAGGCCGAGCGCCTGGAGCCGGCGCTGAACTGCGCCTCCGCGTTGCTGTCGCCGTCGACCGGCATCATAGACAGCCATGCGCTGATGCTGTCGCTGCGCGGCGACGCCGAGGCATCAGGCGCATCCCTGGCTTTCCTCACTTGCGTTGCCGCCGCGACGATCGTAGCCGGCGGGATCCGGATCGACACACGCGATGCCAATGGCGAGACCTTCGCCTTGGAGGCCGGCGCTTTCGTCAACGCCGCGGGCCTCGATGCGCAGGCGGTAGCCGGCCGGATCGAGGGTTTTCCAAGGGACCTCATCCCCCGGCAGTGGCTGGCGCGCGGCAATTATTTCGCGCTTCCTGGGCAGTCGCCCTTTTCACGGCTGATCTATCCGGTCCCGGTCGAGGGCGGCCTCGGCGTCCATCTGACGCTCGACCTTGCCGGCAATGCGCGCTTTGGTCCCGACGTCGAATGGATCGACGGCGTGGATTACACGGTCGACCCCGGCCGAAGCGCTGTCTTCTACGAGGCGATCCGCAGCTATTGGCCTGATCTTGCCGATCATGCCCTGCAGCCGGCCTATGCCGGCATCAGGCCGAAGCTGTCCGGCCCGGGCCAAGCTTCCGTCGATTTCATGATCCAGGGTCCAGCCGATCATGGCGCGGGCCGGATCGTCAATCTGTTCGGCATCGAGAGCCCCGGCCTGACGGCGAGCCTGGCGATCGCCGACCATGTCGTCGAACTCTTGTACCCGGCCTGAGCGGCGTCCTCGCCGGAGCGCGGTATCTGCCTAACCGGCCTTGTTTGAGGCGTAGAGATCCTTGTAGCTGTCGCGAAGCAAGTTCTTCTGTACCTTGCCCATCGTGTTGCGCGGCAGCTCGTCGACGAAGATCACCCGTTTCGGGTGCTTGTACTTCGCCATGCGGCCGGTGATGGCGTCGAGGATTTCGGCCGCGGTGATCCGCGAAGCGGGCGAGCGCACGACGACAGCGGTGACGCCTTCGCCGAAGTCCGGATGGGCAAGGCCGATGACGGCGCTTTCCAGGACGCCGTCGAGCGCGTCGATCTCGCTTTCGAGCTCCTTCGGATAGACGTTGTAGCCGCCTGAGATGATCAGGTCCTTGCCGCGACCGACAATATGGATGTAGCCGTCGGCATCGATCGTGCCGAGATCGCCAGTGATGAAGAAGCCGTCGGCGCGGAATTCCGCCCTGGTCTTTTCCGGCATGCGCCAGTAGCCGCCGAACACGTTCGGACCCTTGACCTCGATCATGCCGACCTCGCCCTGGGCAAGCGGCTTGCCGGTCTCGGGATCGGCGATGCGCAGCGACACGCCGGGCAAGGGGAAGCCGACCGTGCCGGCGCGCCGCTCGCCCTCATAGGGATTGGAGGTGTTCATGTTGGTCTCGGTCATGCCGTAGCGCTCGAGGATGGCGTGGCCGGTACGCTCGCGCCATGCCTTGTGCGTTTCGGCCAGCAACGGCGCGGAACCGGATATGAACAGGCGGATGGTCTTCGCCGCCTCGCGATCCAGCCCCTCCTGCTGCAGCAGCCTGGTATAGAAGGTCGGCACGCCCATCAGGGCGGTGGCGCGCGGCAGCAGCGAGACGATGCGGCCCGCGTCGAATTTCTGCTCGAACAGCATCGCGGCGCCGGCCATCAGGACGACATTGGTGGCGACGAACAGGCCGTGCGTGTGGAAGATCGGCAGCGCGTGGATCAGCACGTCATCCCCGGTGAAGCGCCATTGCTCGACCAGGCCCCGCGCGTTCGAAGCGAGGTTCTCGTGGCTGAGCATGGCGCCTTTCGAACGGCCGGTCGTTCCCGACGTGTAGAGGATCGCCGCAAGGTCGTCCGCGCCGCGCTCGACATCATGGAAATCGCCGGACTGGCGCGATGCCTGGCCCGCAAGGGATCCCTCGCCATTGCGGTCGAGCGTGACCACGACGGCACCGGACGGCTCGACCATCCCATGGATATCCGCCGACCGCGCCGGATCGCAGACAATCACCCGCGGGGCCGCATCGTCGAAGAAATAGCCGAGCTCGGTCAGCGTGTAGGCGGTGTTGAGCGGCAGGAAGACGGCACCGGCGCGCACGCAGGCGAGGTAGAGCAAAACCATCTCCGGGCTCTTCTCCACCTGTACGGCAACCCGGTCGCCGGGCGCGACATCCATTTGCAGCAGCGCATGCGCGAGCTGCGCCGACCGTGTCAGCATGTCGCCATAGGTGAGCGTGCGGCCATCATCGGTTTCCATCAACAGATGCCCAGGCGCCGGCATCCGGGACCGGAATGCATCGAACAGATGATTGCTCATGAAAGCTTCCCAGATGACGCAATTGTGGGTGACGGCAACGTTGACGCCGGTCGTGGGTCGGCACGCGGCGAAGAGTTCGCGTTTCCCAGCCCGGTCGTCAAGGCCGCAAACGGCCGCCCGGCGTCTACCGAAAAGATTCGAGAGAGGGGACAGCGGAGCGCGACTGTCAGACAGCCGTCAACGCTGGACGCGCTGGCCCGGACCGGCGGCGGCCTTTGGCGCCTCGCCTTGCTTGAAGCGTTCCATGCACATGGCGGCGGTCAGCTGGTAGTGATCGATCAGGGCCTGGACGGCGCCATCCGCATTTCCGTCCAACGCATTTTCGGCAATCAGCCGGTGTTCGGCGAAATCGTCGCGCTGGACGCTCTCGCCGTCATTGGCCATCTGGCGATAGCGGTAGGCGTGATCGGAAAGCTGGTCGCAGAAGCCCACCAGCCAGTGCGACCGGCAGGCCGAGATCAGCACCCGGTGGAAGGTGCGGTGCAATTTCTCCCAGTCCGGATTGAGCGACGAGCTACTTTGCGGCAAAAGACGTGAGGCGCGCCCCAGGCGATGCAGCGCCAGCACCAATTGTTCTTCCCATTCGGCGGTGCGGTGGGCAATGGATTCGCGCAGCGCCCGCTCCTCGAGCCAGCAACGGGTGCGCGTCAGCTCCTCGAGTTCGGCCGCAGTGACCGGCATGATGAAGAAGCCGCGCTGGTCATGGCGGCCAAGGAGACCTTCGGAGGCAAGGCGATTGAGGGCTTCACGAACCGGAGATGCGCCGGCGCCATACTTGGAAACGACCCACTCGACGCGCAGCTTGCTTTCGGTTTCCAGGGCGCCGGCGAGAAGATCATCACGCAATTGATGATAGACCGTGCTGGCAAGCGTACTCTTGGCTCCCGTGCCGTCGTCGTTCAGATTGGCAGCTCCGTATGTCAAAAGCGACTCCTTGTCCCCAACTGTCGTCCTGGGCAATTCGAGTCCGAAAATTCCCCTCTGTACATGTACCATACAGCGCCACGCTCCCGCCGCTCAAGCAGAAGATCGCGCTATTGTACTTTAGAACAAAGAAATATACCCAATCCGCACGCCGATCGCGGGAATTCGAATATCTCTACAACCAGTGGAAACTTAACGTGTTTTGTATGCACGCAGTAACATCTGTTTCTCGTGTGCTCGTGCAAGCATCTTTTCTGTCGCGCGCAAAAACAACGGCGGCTTGCCCGAATCAGATCGCCGCGCAGCCTGATTCGGACACGCGGAAGCTCGGCGGACCATGCCCTTCCGGCGACGCTTAGCCGGTCTTTTGCAATTCGTACGGGAATGACCGCGCTGTGTTAGCCGGCAGCCTTGTCGGCCGCGGTCCTGATCGCTTCGATATTGGCGCGGTAAGCCTCGACGCTGCCGCCCTTGAAGATGGCAGCACCCGCCACCAGCACGTCGGCGCCGGCCGATGTGACCAACGGGGCTGTTTCCGGCGAGACACCGCCGTCGATCTCGATGCGGATCGGCCGGTCGCCGATCAGTGCCTTGACCCTTCTCACCTTGTCGACGATCTCCGGGATGAAGGCCTGGCCGCCGAAGCCCGGATTGACGGTCATGATCAGGATGAGATCGAGCCGGTCGAGCACATATTCGATCATCGTTTCGGGCGTTGCCGGATTGAGCGAGACGCCGGCCTTCTTGCCGAGGTTCCTGATGGTTTGCAGCGAGCGGTCGAGATGCGGCCCGGCCTCGGCATGCACCGTCATGCCGTCGCAGCCGGCCTCGGCGAAGGCAGCGAGATATGGGTCGGCGGGCGCGATCATCAGGTGGCAGTCGAAAAAGGCCTTGGTGCGGTTGCGGATCGCCTTGATGACAGGCGGGCCGAAGGTGATGTTGGGCACGAAATGCCCGTCCATCACGTCGAGATGGATCCAGTCGGCACCGGCCGCCGCCACCGCCTCGACCTCGTCACCGAGCTTCGAGAAATCCGATGCCAGCACCGACGGTGCGATCAAGGGTTTTTTGCTCATCTCGCGGCCTTTCCGGGTGCCCTTTTCATACGGGCGCTCCGAACCGACTGCCTAAAGCGCTGCTGGCGACTTGTCGAGAGCGCAAGTACGGCGGTTCCACAGGCGGGGGTAACGTCGCGGCGCGCGCTGGCCCTGGGCCGCCAATCACCGCCTGCGCGGGTCATCAAGGAAAACCCGCCGGATTGCTCCGGCGGGTTCTCGGTTGGCGTCGCGCAGATGGCTATTGCTGCTGGAGTTTCAGGACCCTGTTTGGAACCGGATCCGGTTGCTGGTCGATCTGCTGCCTGCGTCGCGGCAGCAATTGCAGCAACTGGCCCGGATCGATCTCCAGCGACGGCTGCCCGCGTATCGGCCGGCAGTTCGGATACCGCCCGATCGTACCCTCCGGACAGTGTCGCCTGAAGATCGGCTGGCACTGGCCGTTGACCATCTGCGAACCCGGCGCGCATTCGCTCTCTTGCCTGGGCTTGCGGCACGCGCCGTCGATCACCTCGGTTCCACGCGGACAGACGCATTCGCCGCGCTTGTTGTGAACTTGGCCGCGTATGTCGCACTGCTGGAGCACTGGACCTGGTCGACGACATGCGTTGCCTTGCACCTCGGTACCCCTCGGGCAGACGCAATTGCCGTTGGCGTCGTGGACCTGGCCACGGATGGTGCACTGGTCAGGCTTCGGCCGGACCGGTCGGCAGGCTCCGTCGCGCACCTCGGTTCCTTGCGGGCAGACGCAGTCCCCGTCCGCATTGTGGACCTGGCCACGGATGGTGCACTGCTCGGGCATCGGCCGGACCGGACGGCAGGCGCCATTGCGCACCTCGGTGCCTTGCGGGCAGACACAGTCGCCATCGGCATTGCGGAACTGGCCAGGGATGCGGCACTGCTGCGGTTTTGGCCGGATCTGACGGCAGGCGCCGTCCCGCACCTCGGTGCCGCGCGGGCAGACGCAGTAGCCGTCGGCGTCATGGACCTGGCCACGGATGGTGCACTGCTCGGGCCTATCGGTCCTGACGCATCTTCCGTTCTCCAGCTCCGTGCCGCGCGGACAGACGCAGCGTCCGTCCTCGGTCCGGATCTGGCCTTCGAGCAGCACGCAGCGCGGTGGCGGTGGCAACGGAAGAACGTTGGTGCCGCCGCCCGTGCACTGGCCGTTGCGGAAGGTGGTGCCTTCCGGGCAGACACAGCGGCCGGCGTCGTTCATGACAAAGCCCGGCGAGCACTCGTTCTTCACCTCATGCGTGATGATGAAGGGATGGCACACATAGGCCTTGCCGCGATCGCCCTGGACGTTGGTCGCATCCTTGGACAGCACATCGCCGCCGCCCTGCACCCGTGTGTCGGGAGAGAGCACGCCAACGCAGTTCTGGCCATTGACGTTGCCCTGCAGGTTGGCAAGACGCCCATCGTCGGGGATGACCACCGTCACACGGTGCGGCTGGCTTTCACCGGCGCCGAGCGTCAGGTTGGCGATGCAGGAGGCCGGCAAGGTCGTCGGCTCCGGCGAGCAGCCGAAAGGCGGGTCGATCGAGGTGATCGCAACACCTTCCAGCCGGCCAAGCCCTTCCACGCCGATCGCATCGCCGATGCGGACCGGACCCGAGAAGGGGCTCGTCCCGTCATTTGTGATGGTGATGTCGAACGAGCAGGGCTGGCCGACGCGGCATTCGCGGTCGCCGGTCTTTTCGACACGGATCGTCGAAGGACCGCCGCCCTTGGCGCAGGCCTGGCCGATCGGATAGACGACGTCGTCGCCCTGCGCCGGCCCGTAGGAGCCGCGCGCGCAGTTCTCGAACTCGCCATTGGCCGAGACCGTCACGTCGAAGTACCTGGAGGTTCCGGGCGTCATGACGGCGCCTGGTATCTGGCACGACAACGCATTGGCCGGAACCGGCCCGCACGCCCATTCCGCGCCGTCGGGGGTGACGGTCTGGATCTGCACGGGCGCTCCGCCCGAGACCAGCGTGGCGGTATCGTTGACCCGCACCGGACCGGTGGGCGCGGCGGTGCCGACGCTGCTGACGGTGATGCGGCAGGAAACCGCGGCCGCCCCGGCGAGCGAGCCGCTGCACACCTTGGTAATGCGCAAGGTCGGCTGGCCGCCATTGGGATGGCGGATGCGTTCCTTGGCGCAGGCCTTGTTGTTGGTGAGGTCGACCTCACCGGGGATGGCCTTCACTTCGGCGCAGTTCTCGACCGTGTCGGACCGGTAGCCGACCGGCACGACCGCCATCACGAAGATCGGCGTCGAGGCGCCCGCCGGCAGCGAGATGCCGGCATTGTCGCAGCGGAACTGGCCGGGGCCGTTCGGGCCGCATGTCCAGGGCGGGCTCGGCCCGAAGGTGGAGGATGTCGGCGCGCCGCTTGGGTAGTTGTCGATCACCGTCAGCGGCCCGTTATAGGTCGATGTGCCGTTGTTGATGATGTCGATGATGAAGGTGCAGACGCCATCGGCGGTGCAGACTTCGGTGCGGGCACGCTTCTTGAGGATCAGGTCGACCTTCTTCTCGACCGGCGGCTGGCAATCCGGGTTGCGGTCGCCGCGGCGGCAGATCGGGATCGAGGCACAGCCACGGTCATTGGCCTGGCTCCCGAACAGCGGCTTGCCGCTGGCGCCGTAATTGTAGGTGGCGCAGTTGCGCAGCACGCTGGCTTGCCAGCCTCCGGCCGGCTTGAAGCCGAGCTTGAGGTCGACAAAGGCCCCCGGATTGAGCGTGGTCACCGGATAGGTGCACGTCATCGGGGTGGTACCCGGCGCGCAGACCCAGGGCGGATTGGGCCCTGAATCGAGTGTCGAGCCGGCCGGCAGCGTCACCTCGTCGAGCACGATCTTGCCGTTATAGGGCGCGGTGCCGACATTGGTGACCCGGATGGTGAAGTCGCAGCCGCCACCCATCGTGCAGCGTGTGACATCAGCATGTTTTTCAACCTTGAGGTCCGGTTCCTTGTCCTTGGGCGGGCACCTCTGGTCACGCGGGATGATGATGTCGATGTTTTGCGTGCAGCACAGGCCCCAGCCTTCCTTCGGTCCGGCATAGGTCTCGATGCCGGTGACGATGAGATGGATGACGTCACCGGGTGAAGCGCCGACGATCTTCCAGTTGAGCACCCCGCCGCCCACCGGCACCTTCTGGGTGTCGGGGATGATGGTGATGCCTGGTGAGGTTGTCGAAACCTGCACCCACTTGCCGCCCATCTCCGGGCCTACAGGCATGTGATAGATGAAGGCGCCGCCGCCGGGCACGCAGTCGACCGTGCCGCGCTCGACCTTGAAGCATTCGTGGTCGGTTGGAGGCGGAGGTTGCCTGTCGCATTTGGTGAGGTCGATCCGGATCGAGGTCTTTTCGCCGGTCGCGATGTTGCCGTCATCCGGCTTGCCCGGATCCTGCGACGGGATGAGGGTGCCCGTGCCGATGCCGGAGGTAACCTTGATCAGGCCCTGGTTATCGACATTGACCGGCGCCGGAAACGCGGCGTGGTCGATCTTGGCGGTAATGCGGAAAGTGATGACGCGTTCGTTCAGTGCGCCCGAGCCATCGAGATCGCTGGCGGAAATCCGGAAATCGGAAACCGTTGCCGTGTCGTTGGGGCCGGCCGAATTGCTGATGACAGCGCTCGGCAAGGCCCCGCCCGATGCATCGGTGCCGTCGCCGGAGACCGTCACGTTGACGATCGAAAGACCGTGCGGAAGCTGGTCCTTGAAGTCGAGCTTGGCTTTTTTCAGCGCCGCCTCGAGGCCCGGATTGGCAAAACCTTGCGGATTGCCGCGCAGCCCGAAGGTCAAGGTGTAGAAGACATAGTCGCAGCTGCGCTGGCCACCGGTCTTGGTGAAGAACGGCACGACACGTCCGGGTTCCGGGTTGATGACGCGCGGATTGTCGAGTTGCAGCGGCTGCACATCCGGGCTGGTGATGGCCTGGACGGTCTGGGCGGCGGATGCCGGCAGCGCGGGCGCAAGGGCGACCGCGATACCGGCCGCCATCAGCCAGCGCGCACCGCGCCTGGCATATGACAGGGGTTTCATGATCGTCTCCATGACGGTTTTTTGCGTTTTGGTCGCGAGCGGGGATGGGGCAAGAATGGTCATCTTTGCCTCCTCAACGTTCGCAGCTGACGGCTGGGGTGCGGAGCGGCAAGGTCATCTTGCAGCAAGGGTAGTAGCCACCCTTGTCCTTGTCGGACTTCCTGTAGAAGCACAGCCCGACATCCACTCTGTCGCCCGGATAATGGCCGGTGATGTCGATCGTGTAAGGCTTGCCTGGCGCATGCGACATGGGTGATGTCACCCCGACGCCTGGCGTCCTGGACTGGACCTTGATCGAATCGCCGCCGAAGCCGGCATGGTCATGGAGATAGAGATCGGCCTCGAGGCCGCGCGGTGTGCAGTAGAATTGCACGTCCTCGACATCGAGACATGGAGGCAGATTGCCGGGCGGTGGGAAGTCCGGCGGGTAGAAGGGAGGCTCATAGCCGCCCGGTATTTCCTCGTAATAGCCGGCACGGCCCTCACAGGGATGCCAGACGGCGACGTCGCCGACATGGCCTTCCACCTCGGGATCCTCGAAATAGCCGTCGAAATCGACGAACCAGGAGCCGAAGGGCGGCACGTTAGCCGGTTTGACCAGGTCCTTGGGCGTGATCTGCACGCCATGGACGGCAAGCGGCCCGCCAGCCGCGAGCTTTTCGGCAAGCTCGGGGTTGTCGCGCAATTTGTCGCCGGTGTTGACCAAGGTCTGGGTGCAGACCGAGGTGTCGAGATTGCCGTCGGCATCGTAGCCATATTGCAGGTCGAGACCGCCAGCCGACTGCCTGTTGCCTTGCGGGAAGCCGACAGCATATTCCTGCGGCGCTTCGACCCAGACCGATTCCGTCGAAGGATCGTCGGGATTCTCTCTGAAGTAGCGGATGACCTCGCCCTTGCCGGAATCGGCGAAGCGGCTGTAGTCGTAGCGGTTTTCGACCGGGCCGCGCTGGGCGAGATACATGAAGCCGCTGTTGTCGAAGGCAATGTCGGTGACGGCGTAGTCCTTGTCGGCCTCGACCGTCAGTTCCCAGCGCGGATCGCCGGCGAAGGTGCCGTCGCGGGCAATGCCCACCGACCAGATTTCCGACTTTTCGCCAACCGAATAATAGAGCCGGCCGCCATGATAGGAGACGGCCCAGACGCGGCGCTCATCCTGGGTGTAGCCCCAGCTGTCGGCGTCTTCGGTGTCGAAGGCCGCGCCCTGTATGTCCATTACGGCGCCATCGTCAGGGACCGGGGCCAGTCCGTGCGCCGGACGGCCGGCGACGCCGTGGTCGAAAGTGTCGATCAGTCGGCCGGTGGCGTCGATGCGATGGATCAGGCCGGTGTCGAGATCGGAGGCGAAGAACTGGCGGTGGACGGGATCGAAGGTGAGATTGCCAATGCCGGGCCCGCTGTTGGTTTCGATATCGGCGAATTTGGCGACCTGGCCGGTGATGCCGTCGATCTTCCAGATGGTGCCCGGTCCGCCACCGTTTTCGGTGCCGAACTGGCCATCCATGAAGGTGGCGCCGGCCGTGCCGCGGCGCTGCCGCTCCGGCCTGCCGTCCTTGTCGGCGTCCGGCGTGACGATCTCGACGCCATGCAGCGAGGTGGCGGCGGCATAAAGGTTGGGAATGCCGGACGGCACACCGTCGCGCACGCCGTCATCATAGGTGAGGCCGAACACCTCACCGATCTGGCCTGCCGTCATCTCGAAAGGTGGCGGCGTGAAGACGAGCTGGCCGGAGGCCGGACCGCCCAGGTGCGAAACGTCGAACACGCGCAAGGTGGCGCGCGAGGTGTCGATGAAGGTCTCGTCGACCGGATCGACGCCGGGCGGCAGTCCCTCGTCGAAATTGGGAATGATGGTGCCGGGAAAGCCGGTGACCGCCATCGAGCCAGGATAAATGATCTGGGTTTCCTGCGCCCGGGCCGCGCCACCCAGCCACAGGCTGGCGGCAAGCGCGAGAGCCAGCAAGCCAGTGGCCTGCAATGCACGGCGCAAGCGGCCGTCTAACTCTAGAGAAGGCACGAACGAGCCGCGGATGCGAGACATGACACTACCCCCGTAGTCCAGGGGAGAGACGTCCGGACTTGCCGCACAAATCAGGGCAAGTCGCGGCGGTCCGGCTCGTTCTTCCCTGATCGAATTGTCTGCTTTCCTCATAGTGACGATACGCCTGCTCCTGCGCAGGGTCAACGGAATCAGCGGAAAGCCCAGCGCATCGACCCCGTCCCGAAGGCGGTGTTCGCGCCGAGCTCCTGTTGGTCCCGGAGACCGCGGAGTCTCTGGGTTGCTGGTCATGGGGCTTCCTTTCCGGGCCGCACCATGCGGCACCTGGACATCAGTCGCGGGCCGGCGTGGAAAGGTTCATGCGGCACCTCGTATCGGCCGAGGTCTTCTGTCCGCGTCAGCCTTCTGTTAGCGTCACCTGAAATACGGAGAGGGAACCATGGCGGGCACGCGCGTTTTTCTGCTGCTTACGGCGCTTGTCCTGGCGGCATCGCCGGTTTGGGCGTCCAAGACACTTGTCTATTGCACCGAAGCCAGCCCCGACACGTTCGACCCCGCACTTGCGTCGGGCACCCGCGATGCATCCGCCACCACGCTTTACAACCGCATCGTCGAGTTCGAGCCGGGCTCGACCAAGGTGCGTCCCGGTCTTGCCGAAGACTGGACCATCTCCGATGACGGTCTCAGATACACATTCCACCTGCGGCACGGCGTGAAGTTCCACTCGATCGACGGCTTTTCGCCGAGCCGCGATTTCAACGCGGATGATGTCCTGTTCACCTTCGACCGACAGGCAAACGCGGAGAACCCGTTCCACAATTACGCCGGCCGGCAATACACCTATTTCGACGGCATGGGCATGCCGCGGCTCGTCGACAACTGGCGCAAGATCGACGACTACACCGTTGTCCTGACCCTCAAGGCGCCGCACTCACCGATGCTTGCCAATCTGGCGATGGATTTCGCCTCGGTCGTGTCAAAGGAGTATGCCGACAGGCTGATCGCCGAAAAACGGCCGCTCGATCTGGCGACAAGACCGGTCGGGACCGGTCCGTTCCAGCTTGCCGACTACCAGCAGGATGCGGTCATCCGCTACAAGGCAAACCCGGATTACTGGCGCGGCCGGGCGAAGATCGACGATCTCGTCTTCGCCATCACCACCGATGCCGGCGTCCGGCTGGAGAAACTGCGTGCGGGCGAGTGCGATGTCATGCCCTATCCCAATCCGGCCGACCTGGAGGCGATCAAGGCGATGCCCGACATCAAGGTGATGCAACAGGAAGGGCTGAACGTCGGCTATCTCGCCTTCAACACACAGCAGAAGCCGTTCGACGACCCAAGGGTACGAAGGGCGATCGACATGGCCATCGACAAGAAGGCGCTTGTCGACGTGGTGTTTCGGGGAACCGGCAAGCTGGCGCGCAATCCGCTGCCGCCGACCTCCTGGGCCTACGACAAGGAAGCAAGCGACGGCGTTTTCGATCCCGAAGCCGCAAGGCAAGCGCTGGCCGCCGCCGGTGTGCGTGACCTGAGCATGAAAATCTGGGCAATGCCGGTCCAGCGGCCCTACAACCCGAACGCCCAGCGCATGGCGGAAATGATCCAGGCCGATCTGAAGCGGATTGGCGTCGCCGTTGACATCGTCACCTACGAATGGGCCGAATATCTCGCCCGCTCGAAGCCGGTCGACCGCGACGGCGCCATGCTGTTCGGCTTCACCGGCGACAACGGCGATCCCGACAATTTCCTTTCGGTGCCGCTCGGCTGTGCCGGCGTCGGCGCCACCAATCGCGCCAACTGGTGTTTTCCGGCCTTCGACGACCTGATCAAGCAGGCGGCGGGGATTGTCGACACCAATGCCCGCGCCAAGCTCTATGCGCAGGCGCAGCGGATCTTCAGGGAACAGACGCCATGGGTGCTGATCGCCCACTCGGTGGTGTCGATACCGATGCGCGAGCGGGTTCAGGGTTACGTCATGGATCCCTTCGACCACCACGATTTCTCGACCGTCGACATCAGGGACTAGCGTTTTCAGCCATGGGCGCGGACCTCGATGTCTATGTGGAGAGCCTGGGCATTTTCGGTTCCGGAGAGGGATATGCGATCCAGTCGCTCTTGCCCGGTCTCGAACAGGCGGGATTGAAGGTGCGGGTTCTCGACCGGCCGCCGCGGACGGCGCGGGCGCCGGCGGCCCTGCTTCACGTCGACCTGACGACGCTGCCGGACCCCTATCGCGACGTTGCCGGTCTCTACGAGCGCGCCATCAATGGCCGCGCGCTGTCGATCCACCGGTATCTCTATTCGTCACTCAGGGTGGAGGAAGGGGATGCACACCCCGGTCCGGTGATCGTCAAGACCGTCCTCAACAGCCAGGGCCGGCCGGAGCTGCACTGGCAAAAGCAGCGCAATGCCTGGACACGGGGCGCGCACCTTGTCCGAAAAATCATCGAACCCGGCTACAAGCAGCGTATGTGTCCCCCTATCGGGTTTATGAGACGATCGGACAGGTTCCAGCGCAGGTTTGGCGGGACGAGCGGCTGATGGTCGAGAAATTCGCCTTCGACAGTCTCGATCTGCCGATCGTCAAGCACCGCTACATGTTCCTGCTGGATGCCGAGGTCAACATGCGGCAGACCTACAATGACATACTGTGCGCCGGATCAAAGATCGTCAGGAACGAAATTGGCGACCCCGTGCCGCCGGAAGTGATTGAGGTGAGAAACCAGCTCCATCTCGATTTCGGCGCGATCGACTATTTCATCGTCGACGGCAAGGGCATCGTCGTCGACGCCAACAAGACCCCCGGCTCCAACCCGGAATGGCTGAAGAAGAACCGCTTCCGTCAGGAATTCGACGACCGGATGGTCGAAGCGCTGACAGGATTCGTGCGCGGCTGACGGATATGGATCTCCGGCGCGCGGAATCGGGCCGTTCGCCCGCCCGCCCGCAAGGATGGTGGAAGCCTTGCGCAGAATGCTTGCGCGCGATCCCGCCTGTTCTTATATACGCGCCAAGCCCTACGGCGCCGGACAACCGGTGGCCGGACGGGATTTCTTGTGAACAGGGGCTTTCGTCGGAACGCCTTTACCGGGTCCTGAGAGTCTGCTTAGCGGAGAGACTAGAAAAATGGCAAAAGTAATCGGTATCGATCTCGGCACCACCAACTCGTGCATCGCCATCATGGATGGCAAGGAGCCGAAGGTGATCGAGAATGCGGAAGGCGCGCGCACGACGCCTTCCATCGTCGCCATCTCGGGCGACGGCGAACGTCTCGTCGGCCAGCCGGCCAAGCGCCAGGCGGTCACCAATCCTGAAAACACCATCTTCGCGGTCAAGCGCCTGATCGGCCGCCGCTATGACGATCCGGTGACGGAAAAGGACAAGAAGCTTGTCCCCTACAAGATCGTCAAGGGCGACAATGGCGATGCCTGGGTCGAGGCCGGCGGCAAGAAGCAGTCGCCCAGCCAGATCTCGGCCATGATCCTGCAGAAGATGAAGGAAACGGCGGAAGCCTATCTCGGCGAGAAGGTCGAGAAGGCGGTCATCACCGTTCCGGCCTATTTCAACGACGCCCAGCGCCAGGCCACCAAGGACGCCGGCAAGATCGCCGGCCTGGAAGTGCTGCGCATCATCAATGAGCCGACGGCCGCGGCACTCGCCTACGGCCTCGACAAGAAGGAAGGCAAGACCATCGCCGTCTATGACCTTGGCGGCGGCACGTTCGACATTTCGGTGCTCGAGATCGGCGACGGCGTGTTCGAGGTGAAGTCGACCAATGGCGACACCTTCCTCGGCGGCGAGGATTTCGACATGCGTCTGGTCGAGTATCTGGCGGCCGAGTTCAAGAAGGAACAGGGCATCGACCTGAAGGCCGACAAGCTCGCCCTGCAGCGCCTCAAGGAAGCGGCCGAGAAGGCCAAGATCGAGCTGTCTTCGACGACGCAGACCGAGATCAACCTGCCCTTCATCACCGCCGACGCGACCGGCCCGAAGCACCTGACGCTGAAGCTGACCCGCGCCAAGTTCGAAAGCCTGGTCGAGGACCTCGTCCAGCGCACCATCGAGCCGTGCAAGGCGGCGCTGAAGGATGCCGGCCTGAAGGCTGGCGAGATCGACGAAGTGGTCCTGGTCGGCGGCATGACCCGCATGCCCAAGATCCAGGAGATCGTGAAGCAGTTCTTCGGCAAGGAGCCGCACAAGGGCGTCAACCCGGATGAGGTCGTCGCACTCGGCGCCGCCATCCAGGCCGGCGTGCTGCAGGGCGACGTCAAGGACGTGCTTTTGCTCGACGTGACGCCGCTGTCGCTCGGCATCGAGACGCTGGGCGGCGTGTTCACCCGGCTGATCGAACGTAACACGACGATCCCCACCAAGAAGAGCCAGGTGTTCTCGACCGCCGAGGATTCGCAGTCGGCCGTGACCATCCGCGTCTTCCAGGGCGAGCGTGAAATGGCCGCCGACAACAAGGCGCTCGGCCAGTTCGACCTGGTCGGCATTCCGCCGGCGCCGCGCGGCGTGCCGCAGATCGAAGTCACGTTCGACATCGACGCCAACGGCATCGTCAACGTTTCGGCCAAGGACAAGGGCACCGGCAAGGAGCACCAGATCCGCATCCAGGCCTCGGGTGGTCTTTCGGATGCCGACATCGAGAAGATGGTCAAGGACGCCGAGGCCAATGCCGACACCGACAAGAAGCGTCGCGCCGTTGTCGAGGCCCGCAATCAGGCCGAAGCGCTGGTGCACTCCTCGGAGAAGTCGCTGAAGGAATATGGCGACAAGGTCTCCGAAGCCGAGCGCACGGCGATTTCTGACGCCATCGCGGCGCTCAAGACCGCAGCGGAAGGCGATGACCCGGCCGACATCGAGGCCAAGAGCCAGACGCTTGCCGAGGCTTCCATGAAGCTTGGCCAGGCCATGTACGAGGCCTCGCAGAAGGAAACGGCGGAAGCCGACGCCAAGGCGGATGCCGCCAAGGACTCCGACGTGGTCGATGCCGATTTCGAGGAAATCGACGAGGACGACGACAAGAAGAAGTCGGCCTGAACGGCCTGACGGCAAGATAATGCGAAAAGCCCGGCGCAGGCCGGGCTTTTTTGCAACCCTCGCGGAAAAAATAACAGAAAAACCCGGACAGGCGCCCACCAGCACTGGCATCCGGGCGGCACCGATCCTAAATCGAGACAACGCCGGCAAACGACGCAACAATGCATCAAGACGTTGATCCGGACTGCGGGAAAAAATGAAAGCTGATTTCTACGAAACGCTGGGTGTGCAAAAGGGCGCCGACGAGAAGGAGCTCAAGAGCGCTTTCCGCAAGCTCGCCATGCAGTTCCATCCCGACCGCAACCCCGGCGATCATTCCTGCGAGCACAAGTTCAAGGAAATCAACGAAGCCTATGAGACGCTGAAGGACCCGCAGAAGCGTGCGGCCTATGATCGTTTCGGCCACGCCGCCTTCGAGCAGGGCGGCATGAATGGCGGTGCGCAAGGCTTTGGCGCCGGCGGCTTTGCCGACATCTTCGAGGATATTTTCGGCGACATGATGGGCGGCCGCCAGCGCCGCTCTTCCGGTGGCCGCGAGCGCGGCGCCGACCTGCGCTACAACATGGAAATCTCGCTGGAGGAAGCCTTCGCGGGCAAGACCGCGCAGATCCGCGTGCCGGCTTCGATATCCTGCACGGAATGCTCGGGCAGCGGCGCCAAGCCCGGCACCCAGCCGGTCACCTGCTCGATGTGCAACGGCCACGGCAAGGTGCGCGCCACGCAAGGCTTCTTCTCGATCGAGCGCACCTGCCCGCAATGCCAGGGCCGCGGCCAGACGATCAAGGACCCGTGCCCGAAATGCGCCGGCCAGGGCCGCATCACCGAGGAGCGCTCGCTGTCGGTCAACATTCCGGCCGGCATCGAGGACGGCACCCGCATCCGGCTTGCCAATGAAGGGGAGGCCGGCCTGCGCGGCGGGCCGTCGGGCGACCTCTATATTTTCCTGGCGGTCAAGCCGCACGAATTCTTCCAGCGCGACGGCGCCGATCTCTATTGCAAGGTGCCGATCTCGATGACGACGGCGGCCCTTGGCGGCTCCTTCGAGGTGACGACGCTCGACGGCACACAGACCAAGGTGAAGGTGACCGAAGGCACGCAGAACGGACGTCAGTTCCGTCTCAAGGGCAAGGGCATGCCGGTGCTGCGCCAGCCCAATGTCGGCGACCTCTACATCCAGACCGCGGTCGAGACGCCGCAGAACCTGTCCCGCCGCCAGCGCGAGCTGCTGGAGGAGTTCGAACAACTGTCCTCGCAGGACAATTCGCCCCAATCGAGCGGCTTTTTCGCTCGCATGAAGGACTTTTTCGAGTCTTTCGGCGAACGTTGAGACGCGACCAAAGCTATCTTATCCACGACATAGGCATGGCCGCGCCTTGCCTTGCGTCACCCAGGTGTTAAGTAGCTTCCAAGGGGCGCGCTGAGGAGAGCTTGCATGGCACGTGGTCACGGACTGCGGAAGGCGTTTGCCGAGAAGTTCGACGACGAACTCAAATTCTTCAAGGGCTGGATCGACAAGCCGAAGACGGTCGGCTCCATCGTTCCGACCAGCTCGATCACCGCGCGCAAGATGGCCTCGATCGTCAACCCGAAGTCCGGCCTGCCGGTGCTCGAGGTCGGTCCCGGCACCGGGGTCATCACCCGCGCCATCCTCGCCCAGGGCGTGCGGCCCGAAAATCTCTACGCTGTCGAATATTCCACCGATTTCGTGCGCCATCTGCGCCAGCTCTATCCCGGCGTCAACGTCATCGAGGGCGATGCCTTCAACCTCAACGCCACGCTTGGCGAGAGGCGCGGGATGATCTTCGATAGCGTCGTTTCCGGGGTGCCGCTGCTCAACTTCCCGGTCGCCCAGCGCATCGCCTATATCGAAAGCCTGCTCGACCGCATCCCGGCCGGACGGCCGATCGTGCAGCTGACCTATGGTCCGATGTCGCCGATCCCCGCTGGACGCGGCGACTACACGGTCAAGCATTTCGACTTCATCTTCCGCAACATCCCGCCGACGCAGCTGTGGATCTACCGGCGCGAGGCGCATTAGGCTGTGTTGATATTCAGGTGAGGCCGGCCTGCAAACGGCTGATCCCTGCGCTTCCCCGTTCTACTGCGTCGCAGTAGAACTGTGCTCACGTACGAAAAGTACGCTCCGCTCCGGTTCTCGGGATCAACCATTTTCGGCTCGGCCTGACCTGAATCTCAGCACAGCCTGGAGCGTGCCTTCCAAAAAACGCCTTTCGATTTTGTGGCGATGCGTTGATTTGATCGAACCTTGGCTGTACGTGTCCCAGAACAAGGTTGGCCAATGGCAGTGATCCCGAAAATCCTCGTCTTCGCCGGCTCGGTGCGCAGCGGCGCCTATAGCGGCAGGACCGCCGACGTGGCGCAGAAGGAACTTGCGGTGCAAGGCGCCGAGGTCACCCGCATTTCGCTCGCCGACTATCCCTTGCCGATCCTCGACGAAGACCTGGAAAAGGAACGGGGCGTCCCCGAAAACGCCCAGAAGCTCGCGCGGCTGATCGGCGCTCATGACGGGCTGCTAATCGCGACGCCCGAATATAACGGCTCCATCCCGCCGCTGCTCAAGAACACGATCGACTGGGTGAGCCGGGTGCGACGGGATGGCGGCCGATCGGTCAGGCCGCTTGCCGGCAAGGTCGCGGGCCTCTGCTCGTCCTCCAACGGACACTTCGCCGGCATACGCTGCATCAACCATCTGCGCGCCGTGCTGGTGCGCTGCCAGATGGAGGTGGTGACGCCCGAATGCTCGGTGCCAGAGGGTGGCGACGCCTTCGACGGGGACGGCCATTTCCGTGACGAAAGACTGCACAAATCGATGGAGCATCTATGCCGCACGCTGATCGAGACCTCGCGCATGCTGTCGACCAGGGTCGAGGTGTGACCGCCGCAACCATGCAGGCTCATTCCATGCAGGTCCAATCCATGCAAGAGCGACTGATCGTCGGCCTCGACGTGCCGACCGTGAAGGAGGCCGAGCAGGCGGTGCGCGAGCTCGATGGCGTCGTCTCCTTCTACAAGATCGGCTATCAGCTGGCCTTTGCCGGCGGGCTCGACTTTGCCAGGGAGCTGGCCAGCGGCGGGACGAAAATCTTCCTCGACATGAAGCTGCTCGACATCGACCACACGGTGGCCAAGGGCGTCGAGAACATCGTCAAGATGGGCATGACCATGCTGACCATCCATGCCTATCCCAAGGCGATGCAGGCGGCGGTGGAGGCAGCGCGCGGCAGCGAGCTTTGCCTGCTCGCCGTCAGCGTGCTGACCTCGATGGATGAGCAGGACATGATCGATGTCGGCTATGAATATGACCCGCACACGCTGGTGCTGAGGCGCTCGGAACAAGCGCTGCATGCCGGCATGGGCGGCATCGTCTGCTCGGCGGCGGAAGCCGAAGCGGTGCGCCGCATTGTCGGCCCCGACATGGCGGTGGTGACGCCCGGCATCCGGCCGGCCGGCAGCGACCATGGCGACCAGAAGCGCGTGGTGACGCCGGGACAGGCGGTCCGCAACGGCGCCAGCCATCTGGTCGTCGGACGGCCGATCGTCGCGGCAAGCGACAGGCGCGCGGCGGCTGAAGCCATTCTGGAAGAAATGCGCTCGGCCTGACGAGCCCGCACGATAGGAGAAAAGAGAATGCCCAAGGGATACTGGATCGCACGTGTCGATGTGCGCGACGCCGAAGGCTACAAGGACTATGTCGCGGCCGCCAAGCCGGCCTTCGAGCGCTTCGGCGCGACATTTCTCGCCCGCGGCGGTGAACACGAGAAAGCCGAGGGTCAGGGCCGCGCGCGCAATGTCATCATCGAATTTCCATCGCTCGCCGCCGCGCATGACTGCTATCACTCGCCGGAGTATCAACGCGCGGTCGCCATCCGCCAGAAGGTCGCCGACGGCGAGATCGTGCTGGTCGAAGGCGTTTAGAGCGGTTCAGAGTTTAATAGAATCTGTGACCCGCTCTAACTTCTTGTTTTTACGCAATTCCCAAGGGGAAGCGCTACGCGCTTCTCCCGGGAAAACCGCTAAACACTTTTCCTGGAATTGCTCTAGGTCCGGGGGCAGCGGAGCGGAATTCCGCACCGTCGCAACGTGTCGAAGTCACGGCATGTTCGCGCCGCGTCGCTCCTTGCTTAGCCGTGGGATGCCGATTGCGAGGGGTGTCGCACCGCCATCCCTGACGTCATGAGCGCAACCGGCTTGAGGCGGTTTCCGCCATAGCGTCGGCCAAGCTCAGCGCCCATTGCTGGCGGCAGTAGGCGCGGAAATCGAAGCACGGCAGGCCAGGGCAGACCTCGAACTCGATGAGATGAACCGTGTCATCGGCCTCGACGCGCAGGTCGATGGAAAACACGTCGCGCAGGCCGAGCCCGCTGATCAGCCGTTCGGCGATCACCCTGATCCTCGCATCGGCCACCGGCTGGCTGTCCGCGACCGGAGCGAGTTCGGGTTCGGCATAGTGCCCGGCAGCCTTCGCCGCCTCGCCGGTGTCGCCATAAAGCGCCAGGCTGTCCGCCATGGTCTGGAAGTCCGCGCCTGACTCGACAAAGGCGACGCCAAGCGCCTCGACACCGGTTTCCGGCGTCAGCCCGAGGAAGCTGGCGCGCACATTGCGGCCGGCGACATAAGGCTGGACGAGGACATCGTCGCGATAGGCCGCGAAAACACGCCGGCTGAGCTCCAGCGCGTGGCCGAGATCGGTTACGCGCGAATCCGGCCAGATGCCGATCTTGGCGCCGAGCCTGTTGGGCTTGACGAACCAGCCGGCGGCGGAGGCCGGCGGCTCGACCAGCCAGTTTCCATTCCGCGCAAGTCCCGCCTGTGGCGCCGGCAGGCCGAGCGCGCCAAGCACGGCGCCGGAGCGGAACTTGTCCTGGCAGAGCGCGAACAGCGAATCGTCCGCGCCGATCGTCCTCAGGCCGTTGAGCCTTGCCAGCGCGGGTGCGGCGCCGCCACGGAAATAGGCGATGCCGTCGGTCAGCGTCCAGACCAGCGTCGTGGTCGGATCGGTTTCGGTGAGCGCGCTTTCGGCATCGTCCAGCTCCACCGCGGCGAAGGCGAGGCCACGCCTGTCACAGGCGGCGGCGAGCGCGTCGAATTCGGGCGCGAGGTCGGTCGACTGCGCCAGGTAGGACGAAATCTCGGCGGCACGCTGCGGCGCATGGCCGTCGGCGACCAGACGGTCGAAGCAAGCCTTCTCCGGCTCATGGACGAGGATCAGTTCTGGCTTGCGGCTGGACATGCGATGATTGAATCCCGGCTATGTGAACGCTCAGCATCGCACGGCGCACGCCGTGGGCTTTCGCGAAACCGACCGTCCCGGACGGTTGCGTGACAACGCCGGCGAGGCCGTTTATCGGCCACCTGGGTTCAGGCGATCAGCACGCGTGGCTCGAAGCGGCCGTTGACCTTGATGTCGAGGACGAACGTCATGCCGGCCTGCGGGTCGAGCTGGCGCTGCTTCTCGTCCTTGCCTTTCCAGGCCGACGTCACCGCCAGCCGATCCGCCTTCGCGCCGACGAAAGCCGGGCAGGAAGGCTGCGTCACCGGCATGGCAATTTCGCGCAGCAATGTTCCGTCCGGCGAATAGGCCTTGACCGCCTTGCCGCCCCAGACGGCGTTCCACAGCACGCCATCGTGGTCGACGACCGACCCATCGACATAGCCCTTGGACGAGCGGTGGTCGACGAACACATTTGGTTCTCCAGACGGCAGGCCGGTTGCCGGATCACAGGCGACGCGCATCAGCAGGCCGGTCGAGGTGTCGGTGTAATAGGCGAGCGCGCCATCCCCGGAGAAACAGATCGAGTTCGACACGGTGATGCCCGAGAACAGCTTGCGCAGTTCGCCCTTGAAAAACCAGTAGATCGAGCCGGCTCCCTTTGCCTCGCTCTTGCCCATCGTCCCCATCCACAAGGCGCCGCAGGGATGGACACGGGAATCGTTGGAGCGGGTAAGGGGACTGTCCGCCTCGACAGGCGTATGCAGCGTCATCCGGCCGGTCGCGACGTCGCGAACGAAGAGGCCGGTCTCGGTGGCGATCAGCTGACGCTTGTCATCGATGATGGCGATGGCGCTCGCCATCTGGCCAAGCTCGTGGATCTTCAGCGCACCGCCGGCCACGGATTTTTCCAGGAGCCGGCCGTTGACGATATCGAACCAGAACAACGCATCGGTGGCGGGATCGTAGCTTGGCCCTTCGCCGAGCTCGCAGACATGGTCGGAGAAAACCGAAACCTCGCTCATCATGCGTCTCCGAATGCTGCGTCCCAGGCAGCGACGGCGGCATGCGCGCGCGCCGCCACGTCGTCGACGCTCATGCCTGGCTTGAACAGGCTGGAGCCAAGCCCGAACACCGTCACGCCAACTGCCTTGTAGCCGGCAAAGTCCTTGTCCGAAACGCCGCCGACCGCGCCGACCAGCGTCTGCGCCGGCAGTACGGCCCGGATCGCGGAAATGCCCGATGCGCCGAGCACGCTGGCGGGAAAGAATTTCAGCGCCGATGCACCCAGCCGGATCGCCTGGAAAGCTTCCGTAGGGGTGAACACGCCAGGCATGGTGACCATGCCATATGTCTTGGCGCGGCCCATCACCTCGGCATCGATGTTGGGGCTGACCAGCAATCGACCACCGGCCTGGTGCAGGCCGTCGACATCTGAGGCCGTCAGCACCGTGCCGGCGCCGACGAGGGCCGTTTTCGGCAGCACTTCGACAATCCTGGCGATCGACGAGAACGGCTCGGGCGAGTTGAGCGGCACCTCGATCGCCTCGATGCCGGCGTCGAACAGCGCCTGGCCCATGGCGATCGCCTCAGTGGGCTTCAGGCCGCGCAGGATGGCGACCAGGCCGCGCTTGAGCTTGGGAAAGGGTGCGGTCTGGCTCATATGGCTGCTCCGGTTCTGGCGATCATGCCGTTCTCGCGCGCGGCTTCGATCAGCCCGGCGCGTACTGCTTCGTCGGCGTCGACGGTGCGCAGGCCAAGCCCGGCAAGGCCGAGCGCCGCTTGGTAGAGCACGGCCAGCGCGCCCGAGGCAACCAGCACGACCGATGTCGCGCCGGCGCCGTGCCGGCGGCGGGCGGAGGCGATCTCGCCGCCGATCAGCAGGCCGGACAGGCAGGCGGCCGCATCATTGGCCTTCAAATCCTGGAGTAGGCCGGCGGCGCGGATGGCAAACAGCCGCGAGGTGACGTCGCCACCCTCGCCCAGCGCGATTTCGCACCAGCGGCGGAAGAACGGATTGTCGCCAGCAACCGGGGTGGGATGCTCGCCCAGCGAATGGCGCAGGATCGAGTGCGCGGCAAGCACGGAAAACAGCTCGCCCGTCGGCCAGGTGCCAAAGCCGGCGACGGCGCCGTCCTCGACCAGCACCCATTTCGAATGGGTGCCGGGCATGCAGACGAGATGGCGGCCCCTGGCCGGCAGGCCGGCGCCGGCCAACTGCGTTTCCTCGCCGCGCATGACGTCGGGCGCGTCGGTCAGGCGCTGGGCAAGGCCGGGAACGATACGGATGTCACGTTTCTGATCAGGCACACGGGCGGCGCCCCCGAGAATGGCGCCGAGCGGCGACGGCACGCTGACATAGGGCGCCTCGAGCCAGCCCTGGCGGGAACCGGCCATGCCGCAGATGATGACGGGCAATTCCTCCGGCGCACCCATCGCCGCCAGATGGCCCTCCAGAACGTTGGCGAAGCCCTTTTCGCGCGCGGTGATCAGGCCGTCGTCGCCGCGACGCTCGGCAAGCACCTTGCCGGCGCCGTCGATCAGCCAAGCGCGGAGCCGGGTCGTGCCCCAATCGAGTGCGGCAACCGCCGGAACGTTGCTGGCTGGACTCACAGGAAGCCTCCATCGACGATCAGCATCTGCGCGGTCAGCATGCGCGAAGCGTCCGAGGCCAGGAACAGCACCGTGCCGACCATGTCGTCCGGCCGCATGACGTCCCTGATGCACTGCTTGGCGACATGGGCGGCGAGCGCCTGTTCGGTCACCCAGCGCTCCTGCTGCCGTTCGGTGATCACCCAGCCGGGCGCGACGGCATTGACGCGGATGCGGTCGGGCCCGAGCTTGCCTGCCAACCCCTTGGTGAGGCCGAGTATGCCCGCCTTGGCGGCGGTATAGGCCGGCATGTCGGGATGGTTGATCAGGTAGGAGGTCGAGGTGAAATTGATGATCGAGCCGCCGCCGGCCCGCTTCATGCCGGATGCCACCGCCTGCGCGGTGAAGAAATGCGGCCGGAGATTGATGGAGAGATTGTTGTCCCAGAATTCGACCGTGACGTCCTCGACTTCATGGCGCTCGTCCCAGGCGGCGTTGTTGACCAGCACGGTGACGTCGCCATGCGCGTCGGCGGCCCGGGCGGCTGCAGCACGCAAGGCCTCGACGTCGCGCAGATCGGTCTTGAGGTAGAGCGGACGCCGGCCGAGCTCCTTCTCGATGCGGTCGGCGAGCGTGATGCTCGGCGCATCGGCGATGTCGATGAAGGCGACCTTGGCGCCCTGGCGCATGAACCCTTCGGTCAACGCCGCGCCGATGCCGGAGCCGCCGCCGGTGATCAGCACCGAAGCGCCTTCGAGGTCGGCAAACCGCGCCGATGGCATCATGTTTTTCGTCTCCCGGGTCAACCGGCGCGCATCCTAGCCAGACACGTCCGGCGGGCAAGGGCGAAAAGACGCATTTTCGGGCTTATGTCTGACAAAAAGGCGATGGTGCGCCGCTCGACCCGCGAAGCGGCGTCGCCACATGGCGGGCGGCATCGTTTTTAGCGGCTCAGATCGCCTTGGCGCGCAAGGCGCCACGGAAGGAATCACGGAGGTAGCCCAATGTGGCATCGGCATCGGCCGGCTTGCCGAAGAGATAGCCCTGTCCGCCGGCGCAACCGAACTGGACCAGCCGGTCGGCCTGCGCTTCCTCTTCGATGCCTTCGGCGACGACGTCCATGCCGAGCCCTTCGCACATGGCGAGGATGGCGCGGATGATGTGCTCGGACGGCCGGTCTTCGAGAATGGAGGAGACGAAGGCGCGGTCGATCTTGAGCTTGTCGAAATGGAACTCGCGCAGGCGGCCGAGCGAGGACTGGCCGGTGCCGAAATCGTCGAGCGAGACGCGGATGCCGACGCGGCGCAGATCCTCGACGATCTGCGCGGCCGAGGTAGGGTCGTTCATCAGGCCGGTTTCGGTGATCTCGATCTCCAGCCGGCGCGGATCGAAGCCGGTGCGGTCGAGGATCGCCAGTATGTGCAGGCCGGTGTTCTGGTCGACGAGTTGCGAGGGCGACAGGTTGAAGGACAGGAACAGGTCCTTCGGCCAGCTCCTGGCGGCTTCGGTCGCCTTGCGCAACACCAGCTGCGACAGCGGGCCGATGATGCCGCGCTCCTCGGCGATCGGGATGAAGACGGTCGGCGGCACCGCGCCGAGGTCGCGATCGGTCCAGCGCGCCAGCGTCTCGAAGCCGATGGTGCGGCGCGTGGTGAGGTCGACGATCGGCTGGAAATGCGGCTCTACCTCGCCGGCGGAGACGGCGCGGCGCAGCGCCTGCTCGATGCGGGTGACGCGCTTGGCGGCCTCTTCCATCTCGCGGGTGTAGACGACGACGCGGCCGCGGCCGGAACGCTTGGCATGGTAGAGCGCCGTTTCGGCCTTGTTGATGAGGATCTCGGTGGTCTCGTCGCCCGAATAGAACAGCGAGCAGCCGACCGAGGCCGAGAGCCTGGCGGTGCGCTCGCCGACATCATAGGGCGCCGACAGGATCTCGATCAGCATGCGGGATTTTTCAGCCGCCGCATCCTCCGAGAACACCAGCGGGTAGAGGAAGGCGAATTCGTCGGCGCCGATGCGGCAGACCGTCGAATGGCCGTCCATCGAGGCGCGCAGCCGCATGGCGACCTGGATCAGGATGTCGTCGCCGGCCTTGTGGCCGAACAGGTCGTTGATCGGCTTGAAGCCGTCGAGGTCGAGAATGCCGACGGTGAAGGGTGCGGGATCGTCGGCGCGGTCGCTGATCAGGCGGTCGACCTTGTCGAAGAAGCGGCGATGATTGCCAAGCCCGGTCAACGGATCGGTGAACGCCAGATCCGTGCTTTCCCTGTTTGCCTGACCGGTGCCAAACGGAGTTTGCATCGGTGTCCCTGTTCGTCCCTGCTTTGTCGTCGGAATTTATTTTCGAGACTGGCAGCAAACCCTTTAGGAAACGTATCGCTTGAATCGATTTTTGTAGCCGGAGCATGATCCCGAAAAATGGTACCCGGCTTTCACCGTGAACCGCGCCTAAATAGAGAACCGGATGCCTTCGTGAAGCCGGCTACATGATACGTCAAGCACGGGGATTTTCAGCCGTTTGGCTTGACGCGGTACAGTTCCAGAGGAGCGCCACGGGTCTCCGCCACCGGCTCCAGCCATTCCGGCACGCTGTCGCGCATCAGCCCGGCCAGAAAACCGTCCGGCGCCCTGGCCGCGAACAGCCTGCTTTCCGGATTGTCGCGGCAGAGCGCGACAAGGCCGACATGGTGGCTTTCGACGATGGCCTTGGCGTCGGTGGCCGAGCCCAGCAAGGCATCGAACACGAGCAGGTTTCCGGCGACGTTGCGATGGTACGGCCCGGCGAACACGCGATGACCGGTAAAGGCGAGGATGGGCGAGCCAAGATTGGAGATGGCAAGCACCGTCGTGGGTGCCATCGCGCCAAGCACGGCGAACGAAGCCTTGCTGTTGCAGGGCGCATCGATGTTGGCGTCCCTGGCGGGTGCGGCGGTTGCGAAGGCGCTCGAGGCGGCCTCGGCGGCACCCGACCAGATGGCATTGACCGAGATCAGCCAGGCCGCGGCCATCCTGAGCACGGACCCGCTGGACGGGCTGGCTTCGGCCCGCTGGCGCCATTTGGCGATCCAGGCCGAAAGCGGGATCACCGCGAAGGCGATTGAAAAGGTCGAGCCGCGCACTTCCCAGGCGCTGACCAGGACCGCCACCACCAGCAGCGCGGCGACGAGGCTGTCCTGCCGCCGCCAGCCGCCATGGCTGAAACGGAGCGCCATCAGGAAGATCGCCACCAGCGGCGTGGCAAAGCGCGCCACGGCCCTTGCCGGATCGTCGACGACAAGCTGGACGATCGACTGCGCCTCCTCGATATAGCCGAGCCACATCTGCTGCAGGCGCGGGTCGAGATGGGCATAGGGCGCTGCCAGGCATTGCGGGAAGAGGAGCACCACGACGAGGGCGAGAGCGACGGCAAGCAGGCCAAGCGACATCAGGCGCCGGGCGGCCGTCGCGTTGGCGGCCCTCCACGACGCAAAGATTGCCAGACCGGCGCCGGCAAGCCCGGTGACGGCGAACTGCACGACCGAGAACGTGTCGCACTGGGCCTGGCCCCAGGACGACACTGGAATGGTGGCCGCGAAGGCCAGAGCCGAGACGCTGGCGACGCCGAGGCCGAAATCCCTGGCGATCAGCCTTTCGGCGTCACCATTACGGAGAAACAGCAGAGCGACGACGGCGCCGAGGGCCCCGGCATAGGGCGCGCTTTCCATGCCGATGGCCAGGGTCAGCGTGGCGCAGATGCCCGCGACAAGGGCAGCCGGCCGATGCGTGGGCGCCTCGAGCAGCAAGGCCAGGCTCGCCAGCGTCAGCATCAGCTGGACATTGTGATGATCGAGCGCGCCTGGGGAAAAAATCCCGATGTAATACAAAGCCGCCCCGCCGACGACGGCGGCGGGCAGCACAGCGGCCGGGCCGGCGAAAGCGCGCGCGGCGCGGATGATGAAGAAGACGGCGATAAGGAACTGCAGGGCCGGCCAGACTATTTGCACGATCTGTTCGGCCAGGGCGGCGCTGCCAGTCAGGCTCGAAACGGCAAGCATGCTCAGCGCCAGCGGCGCGTCGAGCAGCCGCGACCAGTGCATGACGAAGCCGCCCTCCAGCCCCATTCTGTACTGGTGCAGGTCGAACCAGCCCTGGCCCGCCAGCAGGTCGCGGACTTCGACCAGTTGCAGCAGGCTGTCATTGTCGCCCACCGGATTGGCCAGTTGCGGGAAGCCCTGCTGGGCGTCGAGGGCGAGCAGCAGCAAGGCGGCAAGCAACGCGAACGCGATATCGGACTTCCAGGTGGAAGTTCCCGTTGCTGTGCCCATGCCGATCGCCCTTGGCGGGAATGCCGGGCCTTTCCAGGCCAATCGACACTCGTGAAGTCGGTCTTAAACCTAGCCTTAACGGCTTCAATAAATAGTAAAACTGCCTGAACGCGGCCGGTTTCCGGAGCGCGACCGCATGGTCGACAGGGCATTCGGAGACGAAAATGCCGCAAGACGTCAGCCATGAACCCGTCATCGCCGTGCTCCTGCCATGCTACAATGAGGAGCTGACCATCGCCGAGGTGGTGCGGCGGTTCCGCGAGACGCTGCCCGCGGCAACCATCTATGTCTACGACAACAATTCGAAGGATCTGACGGCGCTGCGCGCCCGCGCGGCCGGCGCCATCGTGGTTCGCGAGCCGCGCCAGGGCAAGGGCAATGTGGTGCGGCGCATGTTCGCCGACATCGACGCCGACATCTATCTGATGGCCGACGGCGACGGCACTTACGCGCCCGAGGACGCGCCGCAATTGATCAACACGCTCCTGACCGAGCGTTGCGACATGGTGGTGGGCACAAGGCGCGGCGTCAGCGACGACGCCGGCCGCGCCGGCCATGCCTTCGGCAACCGGGCCTTCAACAGCCTCTACAAATGGCTGTTCGGCAGCGATTTCACCGACATCTTCTCCGGCTACCGCGTCTTCACCAGGCGTTTCGTCAAGAGCTTTCCCGCCGTCTCCGGCGGCTTCGAGATCGAGACCGAAATGTCGGTGCACGCCTCGCAGCTCAAATTGCCGGTCAGCGAAATCGCGCTCGATTACGGCCGCCGGCCGGAAGGCTCGTCGTCGAAGCTGTCGACCTTCCGCGACGGCGCCAGGATCCTGTGGATGTTCGCCATGCTGATGAAGGAGACGCAACCGCTGCGCTTCTTCGGCGCCTTTTCGCTGTTCTTCCTGGCCTCGAGCCTGTTCCTGATGGCACCGGTGCTGGTCGAATTCGCCGAGACCGGCCTGGTACCCCGCATGCCGACCTGGGTGCTGTCGGTCGGCCTGCTGCTTCTGTCCATGCTGGCGGCGGTGACCGGACTGATCCTCGATTCGGTCTCGCGTGGGCGCGCCGAACAGAAGCGGATCTTCTATCTATCCATGCCTTCGGGCCGTGTCGAGCGCCGCACCGGCGACGTGGTTCGGAAGCCGCAACCGGGCAAGGCCTCGCGCGCGGCCTGACCGATGCAACGCGTCGTCCGCTTTGTCTTCGCCGGCGGCATCGGCTTCGTCGCCGACGCGGCGGCGCTGTGGCTGCTGCTCGCCGTCACGCCGCTCGGGCCCTTCGTCGCCCGCATGCTGTCGATCGGCTTCGCGCTCTGCACTACCTGGCAGATCAACCGGCACCTGACCTTCTCGCCGTCGAGCAGGGGCGTGAGACAGGAAGGCGCCCGCTATGGCGGCGTCGGCGTCGCCACCAGCATCGTCAACTATGCCGTCTACTCGGCCATCCTGCTGGTGCTGCCGGCGGCGCCACCACTGGCGGCGCTTGCCATCGCTTCGCTGGCGGCCATGACGCTGTCCTTCCTGGGCTACTCGCGGCTGGTCTTCGACCGTTAACGGCGTGGCCCGATTGGCAGAAGGCGCCGCGACCCTTATATCGCTTGCGTTGACTGCGCTGAGGATCCGCCATGAAGCTGAAAATCGCCGTCCAGATGGACCATGTCTCCACCGTGTCGATCGCCGGCGACACTTCGTTCGCGCTGTCGCTGGAAGCGCAGCGGCGCGGCCATCAATTGTTCCACTACACGCCCGACCGGCTGTCGCTGCGCGACGGCAAGGTGTTTGCCCGCATCGAGGAAATGCAGGTGCGCGACGAAAAGGGCAGCCATTACTCGCTGGGCGAGCAGGTTCGCACCGACCTGTCGGAGATGGACGTCATCCTGCTGCGCCAGGACCCGCCCTTCGACATGAACTACATCACCACCACGCATATCCTCGAGCGTATCCATCCGAGGACGCTGGTCGTCAACGACCCGGCCTGGGTGCGCAACAGCCCGGAAAAGATCTTCGTCACCGAGTTTTCCGATCTGATGCCGGACACGCTGATCACCAAGGATCCGCTCGAGGTGGCCGCCTTCCGCAAGGAATTCGGCGACATCATCGTCAAGCCGCTCTACGGCAATGGCGGCGCCGGCATCTTCCATCTGCTGGAAGCCGACCGCAACCTCGCCTCGCTGCTCGAAATGTTCGGCCAGCTGTTCCGCGAGCCCTATATCGTGCAGCGCTACCTGAAGGATGTGCGCAAGGGCGACAAACGCATCATCCTGATCGACGGCGAGCCGGTCGGCGCCATCAACCGGGTGCCGGCCGAGCACGATTCCCGCTCCAACATGCATGTCGGCGGCCGCGCCGAGAAGACCGAGCTGACCGAACGCGAGCGCGAGATCTGCGCCCGCATCGGGCCCTCGCTCAGGGAACGCGGCTTCATCCTGGTCGGCATCGATGTCATCGGCGACTACATGACCGAGATCAACGTCACCTCGCCGACGGGCGTGCGCGAAGTGCAACGCTTCGGCGGTGCCGACATCGCCAGCCTGTTCTGGGACGCGGTGGAAGCGAAGCGGACATAATCCGTTTTCATTTTGTGTTAACCCTGTTCCGCTTTTGCAGCCGGCTACAACCGGGGGCGCAACCTGTCCGGTTACCGGTTCCCCTGATGTTCCTGATTTGATCAAGGCTTTTCGACCCGGCGCTGTTCGCGCTCCCTTATATCGGCCGTCTCGGCCAGCACCCAGTCCCTGAACAGTCTGATCTTGGGGGTGTTGCGGCGGCTTTCGGAATGCACCAGCCAGTAGCCGTCGCCGTCGGACCCCAGGGCCTCGAACGGCTGGACCAGCTGTCCCGTCGCCAGCAATGAGCTGTAGAGGTTGCAGGTGAGGATGGCGACGCCCTGATCCGTCAGTGCCGCCATCGCCTCATAGGCCTGCGTGCCCAGCTCCGGGCCGGCTATGATGCGATCGGGCTCGAAGCGGGCGCCGGCTGCTTCGAACCAGATCTTCCACCAGGGGTCGGTCGAACAGCATAGCGGCAGCTTGTAGAGATCTTCGGGACGGCGGATGCCTCCCACGCTCGCCACCAGCCTCGGGCTGAGCATCGGCGTGTAGTCGGCCTTGAAGAGATAATGGGCTCCAAGCCCCGGCCATTTTCCGGTGCCGGTGCGAATGCCGATATCCATGCCGTCGCGAGCGAAATCGGCCAGCCGGGACGATGTGTCGACCTTCACCGCGAGGTCCGGATGCATCAGCTGGAATGCTCCAAGGCGCACGGCCAGCCAGGTCGATGCGAAGGTCTGGACCGTGGTGACGGAGAGCACACCGGTGGCGCCGCCCTTGGTCGCCAGCCAGGCATCGGCCAGGGCCGAGAAGGCGCCAGTGGCGTGCGGCGCCAGTTGCTCGCCGGCCTCGGTTAGCTCTATCTGCCTTGTTTTTCTTATGAAAAGCAGGCGTTCCTGCGCGTTCTTCCAGCACCTTGATCTGATAGCTCGCCGCCGACTGGGTCATGCCGAGTTCCTCGGCCGCCTTGGTGAAGCTGCCTAGCCGCGATGCGGCTTCAAACACCCTGATGGCGCCCAAAGGCGGCAGGTCCCAGCTCATCACACATCAATCCTGTTGATGCATGATACGCGACGTTCGATTGGAAACCAAGTGCCGGCAAGCGCACACTCAAACCATCAACCGAACCCGAAAGGACATGGCATGAACACCTCCACGCGCGTCACAGTCCGTCATCCGATCCTAGACCTCTTCGTCGCTCCCTTCCGATCGCGGTCGCGCCGCCTGCTCGACCAGCGCGCACTGTCCGACCACTTCAAGCGCGACATCGGCCTGCTCGACGGCCACCCGCCTTATGGCAGTATCCGCTAGGCACGATTGGCGGAGGGAGACAGGAGAGAACAATGACCGTACCCGCGAAAGCCCTGGCGCAGAGCCGGCGAACGATCGAGTCGTATGAGGACTACGCGGTCCGTTATGAAGAGATTGTCGGACATGTCCCCCATCCGAATGACCAGGCCGCGCTCAGGCGCGCCGCGGCGGTCGCCGGGCCGGGCGGCCAAATCCTGGAGATCGGGTCCGGACCAGGCCGCGATGCGGACTTCCTGGAGGGCCTTGGTGTCGAGGTCCGGCGGACCGACGCGACGCGGCGCTTTCTCGAACTGCAGGCAGCACGCGGCAAGACAGGCGAACTGCTCGACGTGATCACAGACGAGCTTGGCGGTCCCTATGACGCGGTGGTGGCGCTTGCCGTGCTGATCCATGTGCCTCGCGACCAGATCGACCCGATTCTAGAGAAGATCGCGCGGGCGTTGCGGCCCGGCGGTGCCTTTGTCGTCTCGATGCGCGACGGCGACGGCGAAACGGGCGGCAGATATCATACAGTCGACTGGCGCAAGGACGCCTTCGCGGCGCGCATCGAGGCCGCCGGCATGGAGGTTCTCAGCCACAGCTTCCGCGTCGGCAGGAAGGAGCGGGGATGGAACACTTTTCTGGCGGTGAGGTCGTCGTGATCTGCACAGACTCCGGGAACCTTCGCCCCCGTCCTGCGCGGCTCGCATCGTCACGCGCACGGTGAGGCGCCTTGCAGGCAGCCGCGAGCTCAATCGACGGTATGGGCACGCCTCTCTTTGTTCCTGTATTGTTCTTGCCTTGGTCTGAAATCTGTGGTTGTCTTGCGTTGACGTCCCTCGCGGCCTGTTCACAAAGGCTGAGGAAAGACGGCATCGGGGGCAAAAAAATGGTGGCGCGGGTTCGTACGGTCGCTTTCCAGGGCATCGAGGCCGTGCCGGTCGACGTGCAGGTGATGATCGCGCCCGGCAAGGTCGGCATCCAGATCGTCGGCCTGCCCGACAAGGCGGTGGCCGAGAGCCGAGAGCGGGTGCAGGCGGCGCTGCACGCGTCGGGCCTGTCGATGCCATCGAAAAAGGTCACCGTTAACCTGGCGCCGGCCGATCTGCCGAAGGAAGGCAGCCACTACGATCTGCCGATCGCGCTTGGCCTGATGGCCGCCCTTGGCGCCATTCCTGGCGACATGCTGGCCGGCTATGTCGTCCTCGGCGAATTGTCGCTCGACGGCACGATTACCGCCGTGGCCGGCGCGCTGCCGGCGGCGATTGGCGCCAATGCGGAGGGCAAGGGCTTAATCTGCCCGTTCGCCTGCGGGCCGGAAGCAGCCTGGGCCGGCGCCGATTTCGATATATTGGCGCCTCGCAGCCTGATTGCCGTCGCCAATCACTTTCGCGGCACGCAGGTGCTGTCGCGGCCCGAGGCCGGCATCCGCGCCGCGCCGCGCGACCTGCCCGACCTCGCCGACATCAAGGGCCAGGAGACGGCCAAACGGGCGCTGGAAGTGGCCGCCGCCGGTGGCCACAACCTGCTGATGGTCGGTCCGCCCGGCTCTGGAAAATCGATGCTGGCGCAACGGCTGCCGTCGATCCTGCCGCCGCTGGCGCCGAAGGAGCTCCTGGAGGTCTCGATGATAGCCTCGGTGGCCGGCGAGCTCGGCGAAGGCAAGCTGACCGACCGCCGGCCATTCCGCGCGCCGCACCATTCGGCCTCGATGGCGGCGATGGTCGGCGGCGGCATGCGCGCCCGGCCGGGCGAAGTATCGCTGGCGCATCACGGCGTGCTGTTCCTCGACGAGTTCCCCGAATTCACGCCGCAGACGCTCGATGCGCTGCGCCAGCCGCTGGAGACCGGCGACTGCATGATCGCGCGTGCCAACCACCGCGTCACCTATCCGGCGCGCATCCAGCTGGTGGCGGCGATGAACCCGTGCCGCTGCGGCATGGCCGGCGAGCCGGGTTATCGTTGCATACGCGGCGAGCGTTGCCGCACCGACTATCAAGCGCGCATCTCAGGACCGCTGCTCGACCGCATCGATCTCAGGATCGAAGTGCCGGCGGTCTCGGCCAGCGACCTGATCCGGCCCGACCGGGCGGAGAAGAGTGCTGACGTTTTACTCCGCGTCGGCCGCGCGCGCACGCTCCAGCGCGAGCGCTTCGAACGGCTCGGCGTCAACAGCGCCACTACCAACGCGCATTGCGCGCCGGCTGTCATCGAGGCGATCGCCATGCCCGATGCCGCCGGCCTGTCCCTGCTCAAGGACGCCAGCGAAAAACTCGCTTTTTCCGCACGGGCCTACCACCGGGTGTTGAAAGTGGCGCGCACGCTCGCCGATCTCGACGCCAGCGAGACCGTTGGCCGCATCCATCTGGCCGAGGCGATTTCCTATCGCATGAGTGCGGAGCGCGTGGCGCAGGCGGCGTGAGCTTTCCTCCCCTCAAGGGAGCGGGGGGACGCTGCGCCAGACGATCCTTCAGGCCGATGCGCGCGCCTTCAGCTCCAGCCGCCGCCTATGCAACACCGGCTCCGTATAGCCGTTCGGCTGGCTGGTTCCCTTGAACACCAGGTCGCAGGCGGCCTGGAAGGCGATGGAATTGTCGAAATCCGGCGCCATCGGCTGGTAGAGCGGATCGCCGACATTCTGCAGATCGACGATGGCGGCCATGCGCTGCAATGAATCCCTGACCTGGATTTCCGAGCAGACCTTGTGGCGCAGCCAGTTGGCGATGTGCTGCGAGGAGATGCGCAGCGTGGCGCGGTCTTCCATCAGGCCGACATCGTTGATGTCAGGCACTTTCGAGCAGCCGACGCCCTGGTCGATCCAGCGCACGACATAGCCCAGGATGCCTTGCGAATTGTTGTCGAGTTCGCGCTGGATCTCGTCGGGCGTCCAGTTTGGCCGCACCGCCACCGGCACCGACAGGATGTCGTCGAGTTTCGCCTTCGGCCGGCTCTTCAGCGCCGCCTGGACGGCATGCACATCGACCTTGTGATAGTGCGTGGCGTGCAGCGTCGCCGCCGTCGGCGACGGCACCCAGGCGGTGTTGGCGCCGGCCCTGGGGTGGGCGATCTTCTGTTCCAGCATGGCGGCCATCAGGTCCGGCATCGCCCACATGCCCTTGCCGATCTGGGCATGACCGGCGAGTCCGCATTCGAGCCCGGTGTCGACATTCCAGGCCTCGTAGGCGGAAATCCAGGCGGCCTGCTTCATGTCGCCCTTGCGGATCATCGGGCCGGCTTCCATCGAGGTGTGGATCTCGTCGCCGGTGCGGTCGAGGAAGCCGGTGTTGATGAACACCACACGCTCGCGTGCCGCGCGGATCGCTTCCTTGAGATTGATGGTGGTGCGCCGCTCCTCGTCCATGATGCCCATCTTGATGGTGTTCTGGGCCATGCCGAGCAGCGCTTCGACACGGTGGAAGATCTCCACCGCGAAGGCGACTTCCTCCGGTCCGTGCATCTTCGGCTTCACCACATACATCGAGCCGGCGCGGGAGTTCATCCGCCGCCCTTTCGGCCCGACATCGTGCAGCGCGATCAGCGCCGTCATCGCCGCGTCCATGATGCCTTCCGGCACCTCGTTGCCGTCACGGTCCAGGATCGCTGGATTGGTCATGAGGTGGCCGACATTGCGCACCAGCATCAGCGAGCGGCCAGGCACGGTCAGCGTACCGCCGGCGGGCGCGGTGTAGGCGCGGTCGGGGTTGAGCTTGCGGACAAAGCTCTTGCCGCCCTTGCTGATCTCTTCGGCGAGGTCGCCCTTCATCAGGCCGAGCCAGTTGCGGTAGACGACGACCTTGTCCTCAGCATCCACCGCCGCGACCGAATCCTCGCAGTCCTGGATGGTGGTGAGCGCCGATTCCAGGATGACGTCGGCAATGCCAGCCGGATCGGTGCGGCCGATCTGGTTGGCGCGGTCGATCAGGATTTCGATATGGAGGCCGTTCTTGACCAGAAGCACGGCTTCCGGATTCTCGGCATCGCCGCGATAGCCGGCGAACTGTTTCGGGTCGGCAAGGGTGGTGGCGCCGGCGCCCTCGCCGAGCTTGAGCGCGCCATTGGCGACCGAGAGCCCGTTGACGCCGGCCCATTTGCCCGTGGTCAACGGCACCGACTGGTCGAGGAAGTCCTTTGCCCAGGCAATCACCCTGGCGCCACGCGCGGGGTTGAACCCCTTGCCCTTCTCGGCGCCGCCGGTCTCGGGAATGGCGTCGGTGCCGTAGAGCGCATCGTAGAGCGAGCCCCAGCGCGCATTGGCGGCGTTGAGCGCATAGCGCGCGTTCATTACCGGCACGACGAGCTGCGGCCCGGCGACGACGGCGATTTCCGGATCGACATTTTCGGTCGAGACGCTGAAGGCCGGACCTTCGGGAACGAGATAGCCGATCTCCTTCAGGAAGGCCTTGTAGGCGCCCATCTCGATTGGCGCGCCATTGTCGCGATACCAGCCGTCAAGCCTTTCCTGCAAGGCGTCGCGCTTCGCCAGCAGCGCCCGGTTCCTGGGCGCCAGATCATGGACGATGGAGGAGAAGCCGTTCCAGAAGCTTGCCGCTTCGATGCCAGTGCCGGGCAACGCTTCGTCGACGACGAAGTCATGCAGCTCGCGGGCAATGCGCAATCCGGCGATCTCGATGCGATCGGTCATCAGGCTACTCCAGATGAAAGGCTTTGCGGGGCGTTTGACATGTCAGGGATGCAGGGTCAATTCAGCTTAGGGTGAAGGTGGGGCATTTCTGGCCTTCTTTGAAGACACACCCGTGCGGAGTGTTCTTCATCTGTTTGCGTGCGCCGTTCTGAACCGTTCACTCTACCTCCAACGTCACGGAATGGACCCTACGGTCTCAGCGACGTCGCTTCGCGACTGCTCCGCCCTAGGGTGACGAAGGCGCAGGATTCAGGTCAGGCCGAGTCGAAAATGGTGGCGTCCGAGAACCGGAGCGGAGCGTACTTAAGGTACGTGAGCACCGGAAGCACAGGACGCCGCCATTTGCAGGCCGGCCTCACCTGAATCTAAACCGCGATCCTTGGCCTGCCCGAGGCCACCGCCACGACATGCGCCTCGATGAACATGCGTTGCGCTTCGACGGTCGAGACACGGAACTCCGTCGCGACCTCGATCTCGGCGCTGTCGGTGCCGGCATCCCGGGCGCGTTGGGCGACGATCGCCCGCACGTCGGCCTCGGCGGCGGCGACCGCCGCCGCTTCGTCGAGGAAGTCGCGCACCGTTTCGCCCGAGGCAAGCCGGAACAGGCCTTCCTTGGGTTGGCTGACGCGGGCCTCGGCCGAAACCCTGACCTGGCCGACGACGGCGCCGAGCGCGTTGGCGACGTCGGTATCGCGGGGCACCACGCAGTCATTGCCGACCAAGGGGGCCAGACCGGCATAGTGCAGGGGGCCGAAGCGCCCAGCCCAATGACCGGCCGGTCGAGCGCGACGCTGAGGCGGGCGATGCCGGGATGCGCGTCGACGGCGCGCTGCACCAACGCGTGCGCCACCGTGGCCGCACCATCGAGCCCGTCCTCGGCAAAGGCGGTTTCCAGGATGTATTCGGCCGACCAGCGCGTCAGCGTCACCAGCACGCGTTCCGAAATCACCTCCGGTGATGCGGCGATAGGCTGGCCACGGCCATCGCGCCTGCGGGCGAACAGTTCGGCGCCAAGGCGGGCGGTGGCGGCGTCCCAGTTCGCCTGCTTGCCGAGCACGTGCGCGGCGTCCGATGGCGTGAAGCCTGAGATATGCACCAACCCGCGCGAGACCAGCCGGTTCAGGGTGGCATTCTGGGCGTTCGAGGTCAGCAGCCTGTCGAGGGCAAGCGGCGTCGCGCCGATCGCCTCGTAGAGCTTCGCCTCCGGGACGGTCAGCCCCGCCGCGAGCCGGTCCGGCACGCCGGTGCGGACCGCGAAGCGGCCATCCATGCGGCCGGTGTTGGGCGCGCGCAACTGGCGTTCGAGCTCCGCCGTCACCGCCTCGCCATGCGCCATGCCGGCCAGCGCCAGCGGCACCAGGCGGCGCGGCCCGAGCAGGATTTTCGGGTTGAGCGCGCCATCCTCCAGCGCCACCTCGGAATCGCCGCCGAGGCCGAACGTGCGCATGGCGACCGCCTCGACCATGGTGCGGAAACCACCGACGGTGGCGCCTTCCGGATCGAGCCGCGGCCGGCCGCCATCGAGCACGGCGACGTCGGTGGTGGTACCGCCAATGTCGGACACCACCGCATTGTCGAGCCCGGTCATGTGGCGGGCGCCGACGAGGCTGGCGGCGGGGCCAGAGAGGATCGTCTCAATCGGCCGCTGGCGGGCGAACGCCGCCGAAACCAGCGCGCCATCGCCACGCACCACCATCAGGGGAGCGGCGATCTCGCGCGCCGCGAGAAAGCCCTCGGTCGCCGCCACCAGCCGGTCGATCATCGAGATCAGCCTGGCGTTGAGCAGCGTGGTGAGCGCCCGGCGAGGACCGCCGAGCTTGGCCGACAATTCATGGCTTGCCGTGACCGGCAGGCCGGTCCTGTCGCGGATCAGCTCGCGGGCGGCGATCTCATGCGCGGGATTGCGGGTGGCGAAATAGGCGCAGACGGCAAAGCCGGACACCGAGGCGCCGAGTTCCGACAGCATCGCCTCCAGCCCGGACAGGTCGAGCTTTGCCGCATTGCCGTGCACATCATGGCCGCCCGGACAAAACACCACCGGGTCGGTGCCAAGTGCGGTCTTCAAGCCATCGCGGGCAAGATCGGCCTCGGAAAAGCCGATCATGACCAGCGCCACCCGGCCGCCCTGTCCCTCGACCAGTGCGTTGGTGGCGAGCGTCGTCGACATCGAGACCAGCTTGATGTCAGCCGGATCGGTACTTGCCTTCTCCAGCACCGCGTCGACGGCGCCCGAAATGCCGACGGCCAGATCATGCCGCGTGGTCAGCGCCTTGGCCTTGGCCAGCACCTTGCCCTTGTTCGGACCCTGCTGTGGACCTTCGGTCTCGGACCACAGCACGGCATCGGTGTAGGTGCCGCCGGTGTCGATGCCGAGGAAGAGAGGTTTTGGCTTGGTCTTGGCGGTCATTTTGGGGCGAAAGTCCGGGCAGATTGTTTGGTTGCCTGCCCTTAGCCGATACCTGCTTGCGGATAAAGCCGGGAGAGATGGGCCAAGAGACGCGGCCCTGGCGCGGTGGAGAGTTTATTGAAAGGTGAGCGCGAAGCCCCCCTCTCTCTGTCCTGCCGGACATCTCCCCCTCAAGGGGGAGATCAGATGTCGGACTCGCTTTCGCCAATCGCAAACGTTGCAAAAGGAGCTTCGGCGCTCAAGCTGCCAATCTCCCCCTTGAGGGGGAGATGCCCGGCAGGGCAGAGAGGGGGGCTTCGCGCCGAACTCCCTAAATTACCCCTCGAACCCAACCTTCTTATGGCTGCCATCGCAGAACGGCTTGTTGGCCGAATGGCCGCAGCGGCAAAGGAAGACCTTGGTAGTGCGGTCGACCGTGTGGCCGGTGCCGGTGACGATCTCGACATTGCCTTCGAGCTTGAGCGGGCCGTTGGTGGTCGGCGTCGCTTTCAGCGGCCCGTCACGGGCCTCCAGCGCCGGCGCGTCCTTCAGCGCCGGTTCGCCGGTGGCGGCAAAGCCCGCCTTGATGTGGCTGTTGTCGCAGAACGGCTTGTTCTGCGAGGCGCCGCAGCGGCACAGCGTGGCGCGATAAAAAGTCTCGTCGCCGAGCACGATCTCGGCATGCACCGCCAGCGGACCATTTTCGCGCAGCCGCACGGTGTTGACCACGGGCGGTTTTTCCTGCGGCCCACCATCCTTACGCACATAGGTGATGGCGCCCGAGGGACAGTTCTCGGCCAGCGCGACGATCTTTTCGACGCTGGCCGCCTCGGGATGGATCCATTGACCCGGCGCATTGGGCACGAAGACATGCGGGTCGCCCAGCACGCAATTGCGCGAGTGAATGCAGCGCTTGCCGGAAAATCCGACGTCGATCTTGTCGCTTTCGACCATGCCGGCCATTGGCGTGCTCCCTGTTTGCGTGGAGCACGCCGCACCTGAATACGCGGCGTGCCTGGGTGCCCCTTGTTTTTATGCATGTCGTTACCCCAAAACCGGAAACCACTTTTGGGCGACATACATAGCCAGGCTATGGCTCCCAGCGGGAAAACCGTCAAGCTGGCAAACCGGTCAGGGGACCAGATCGATCTCCTCGGTCTCGCCGCCGCTGCAGGTATAGCAGCAATCCTCGCATTTTTCCTTGTTGCCGGGGCCGACGCCCCAATAGGTGCCTTCATCGCCGTCGACCCAGGCGCCATAGCAGATCGATTCGCCTTCGTTGCAGGAAATCGGCAGCTGCTTGGTCTCGCCGTCGTCGAGATAGAAATCCTTGCCATCGCCCGGCCAGACATAGTCGCGGTCCTGGCTGTAGAGCTCGAGGCGCATGGCATTGGGGTGGCTGTTCTTGACGGCGAAGGTGACGTCGCCGGCATGGGCGGCGGGCACAAACAGGACGGCAAGCGAAAACGCGGCGGCGAGCCGGCGCGCGGATGTGAAAGACATGGAAACCCCCGATGTAGAATCGACCCCACGGCCGATGGGGGATCATGGCACGACGCGGGCCGGCGCTAAAGGGATGATGCCGGCAATCCCTGCCAAATCATCGCGGCATTTCGCCTTATCGCTGCCAGAAGGGCAGCTTGGCGATCTCTTCCTCGACCTGCCGTGCCGTCAAGCCGATGTCGTCGATCAGATGCGGATTGGCTTGCGCCATCTGCTTCAGCTGCCAGCGAAAGTGTGCCTGCTCGCGCCAGGCAGCGATGGTGTTTCGCAAGCTCGCCAGGCTGTAGCGCCGACGCGGCGCGTGCGTGGAACTTGCGGGCATTCCCGGCCGCAGTGCCTGCGGGACCGAAGCAAGGATATGATTCATGACAACCTCCGTGGGGCCGGACTTGAGGGCCATCGAGCTGAAAGAGATTGAATTCTGCCGGATACGAGCGCTGCCGTAATCAAACCCTCCCAAATAGTTCTCAAAAGTTCCAAACCGACGCCTAACGCTTTGTTTTCACGCAATTCCCTGGGAAAGCGCTACGCGCTTCTGCGGGGCAAACCGCTTCGCACTTTTCCTCGAATTGCTCTATAGATGCGCCAATGCAGGGAGAGCGCTTTGCCTTTGGCCCGTTCGTGCTCGATGCCGGTGCGGGAACGCTGCTCCGGAACGATGTCCCCGTGCCCATCGGCTACCGCGGGCTGAAGCTGCTCGCGGCGCTGGTCGCAAGATCCGGCGAAATCCTCGAGAAGGCCGAACTGATGGACGCGGCATGGCCCGGCACCGCCGTCGAGGAAGGCAACCTCACCGTCCAGATTGCGCAGCTGCGCAAGCTGCTTGGTCCGCCCGGCATTGTGGGTGAGGGGAGCGGCGAATGGATCGCCACCGTTCCACGCGTCGGCTACCGTTTCACAGTGGCCGTCGAACACCTCAATGGCGCCAAGCGAAAACCGTTGCCGCTGCCTGACAAGCCATCGATAGCGGTGCTGCCCTTCGTCAATTTCAGCAACGATGCCGGGCAGGACGCCTTCTGCGACGGCTTGACCGAAGACCTGATCACCGACCTGTCGAGGATCTCCGGCCTGTTCGTCATCGCGCGCAATTCGACCTTTGCCTACAAGGGAAAGGCGATGGACGTACGCGAGATCGCCAGGGAACTCGGCGTCCGCTATCTGCTGGAGGGCAGCGCGAGGCGCGATGCGGGGCGCGTGCGCATCAACGCGCAGCTGGTCGACGCGGCGAGCGGCGATCATCTGTGGGCGGAGCGCTTCGACCGCGGCCTGGACGATATCTTTGCCGTCCAGGACGAGGTGACCGCCAAGATCGTGGAAGCGCTGCTCGGCCGGCTGCGCACGCCGCCGCCACGCCACCGGCCCACCAATCTCGACGCCTACGATCTGTGCGTGCGGGCGCGCAAGCTGATCGACGATTCGCCGCAGACTGCGCGGGAAGCGCATCTGATGCTGACGCGCGCGGTCGCGCTCGATCCCGACTACGCCGAGGCCTATCGCTGGCTCGCCATGAACCACTGGATGGGATGGGTGCATTGGGGCGCGCCGGTCGACCCCAACCGCCGCATTGCCCTGGATCTGGCGCGCAAGGCGGTGGCGATCGATCCCAACGATGCCGGCTGCCACTGGGTGCTCGGCAATCTGCTTGCCTATGAGCATGATTTCACCGAGGCGGATGCCGAATTCGCCAGAACCTTCGAACTCGACCCCAACGAGGCCGACGCCTGGGCGACGTTGTCCGACATAACGACGCTCGCCGGGCGGGTCGAGGAAGGCCTTGAGCACATTCGCAAGGCGTTCCGGCTCAACCCGTTTCCGGCGAACTGGTACTATCTGACGCTCGGCCAGGCGCAATATGCGGCGCGTGACTATGAAGCAGCCATCGAGACGCTGCGCCGGGACGAGACCTACCGCACCAGTTCACGCCGCTTCCTGGCGGCGAGCCTTGCGCAACTTGGCCGGCTCGACGAGGCGCGCGCCGAGGTCGAGCTGTTCCTCGTCGGCAACCCGCATTTCACCACCAGCCATTGGGTCTGGACCGAGCCCTTCCGCGACGACGCGACGCGCGCGCATTTCATCGAGGGCTTCCACAAGGCCGGCCTTCCGGACTGACGCGTCGGAATAACCGCCTGCACGAGATCCCTGATCAAGGCACCAGGTCGATCGTCTCTGTCGTGTGCTCGACGCAAATGAAACAGCAGGTATCGCAAGGCTGGTCGTTGTCTGGCCCGACGCCGGCGGAAATCTTGTCATTGCCCTCGACCCAGGCGCCATAGCATATGCGTTCGCCCTGATTGCAGGAGATCGGCACTGATTTCTGCGAGCCCGGATCGACGAGAAACACCTTGTCGTTGCCCGGCCAGACGGTCTCGCGGTCGCGGCTGAACAGCTCGACCGCGACCCCCTCCTTGCGCAGGTTCTTGACGAAGAAGGCCATGTCGGCGGCCTCGGCCGAATTGGCCAGGACCAGTGCCGCCAGCGCAACCATGCGAAACAGCGTCACCGCCGATCTCCCCGAATCATCGCGGGCAGGTTCGCACGGCCGCCCGGAACTAGGAAGACACCGGGCCCTGCGTAGTGATCTCACGCCCCAGCCTCACCACTTCACGCACCAGCAGATCGAGATCGTCGCGTCGGGTGCGATGGTTGGTGATCGCCACGCGCAGCCAGTGCCCGCCATGCACGGTGGTGTCGGAGAGGGCCGCGATGCCTTGCTCCTGCAGCCGCAGCATGATCTCGGTGTTGAGCGCCTTCAGCGCTTCGCCCGCCAAACCGGGCTGGTAGCGGAAGCAGACGATGTTGATGGTCGGCGGGGCCGCCAGCTCCAGCGAAGGCTCGGCTTCGATCAGCCTGGCCAAATAGGAGACCTGCGCGATGTTCTGGTCGATCAGGCGGCCGAATTTTTCGATGCCATGTTCCTTCAACGCCATCCATACTTTCAGGGCGCGAAAGCCGCGCGAGGTCTGCAGGCCATAGTCGTGCAGCCATTCGCCGGAGGCCAGGCCGCGCGGCGTCGATTCCAGGTATTCGGGCGTCACGGCGAAGGTCCGGCGGTGCGCGGCGGCATCCCTGACCAGCGCACAGCCGACCTCGAAGGGCGCATGCAGCCATTTGTGCGGATCGAGCGCGATCGAATCGGCCCACTCGACGCCAGCGACGCGATGCTTGTTATCAGGCGCAATGGCGATCAGCGCGCCGATGCAACCGTCGACATGAAACCACATGCCTTCCTCATGCGCGAGTTTGGCTAGCGCCTTGAGGTCGTCGATCGCCCCGGTGTTGACCGTGCCGGCATTGCCGATGACGCAGGCCGGCCTGAACCCGGCTGCCCGGTCCTCCGATATCGCGTTGCGCAGGGCCGATATGTCGATGCGCAGCCCGGCATCGGTCGCGATCCGGCGCAGCGCCCGGTTGCCCAGGCCGAGCGCTTCCATGGCCTTGCGGTGGCAGGAATGGATCTGGTCCGAGCCGTAGAAGCGCAGCGGTTTTTCAATGGCTGCGACGCCGTGCTCACGCACGTCGATGCCCGCCTTGGTGTTGCGCGCCACCGTCAGGCCGATGATGTTGGCCATCGAGCCGCCACTGACCAGCGTGCCGGAGGCCGATGCCGGAAAGCCGAGCATCTCCTTGCACCAGTTCACCACCTGGCTGTCCATCAGCCCGGCGGCATGGTTGCCGCCGCCGAGATTGGAGCCCTGGATCGCCGCCAGGAAATCGCCGAGCGCGCCGGTGAAGTTGCTCGATCCCATGTACCAGGACCAGAAGCGCGGGTGGATGTTGCCCATGGGATAGGACATCAAGGTGCGGGAGACATCCTCGTAGACAGCGGCAAGCGGCGCCGGCGAGCGCGGCAACGGGGCGGTGAAAAAGTCCCGCACCTGGCCGGGCATCTCCCGCCATACGGGGCGGTCGCGCAGCTCGCGCAGATAGTCGACGGCATCATCGACAACCCGGTGCGACAAGGCCTGCACCTCGGCCCAGTCGGCGGGGTCAAGTGTTTCCTCGGCCACCATGCCAAGAGTGTCCTGCGCGACGTCCATGACAACCTCCCGTCAAGCCGCCGGGAATTGGCAGCCGGGCGTCGACCGCGACAGGGCGACCTCGTCGGCGTCCATTTCGGTCTCGATGCCGTCGAACAATGGTGTCGACATGTAGCGCTCGCCAGTGTCGGGCAGCATGCACAGGATCACCGACCCGGCCGGAGCCTTCTCCGCGACTTGCCGCGCAACGGCGAAGGTGGCGCCGCCGGAAATGCCTGTGAAGATGCCTTCCTTCTGGGCCAGCGCCCGCGCCCATTTGATGCCCTCCGGCCCGGCGATCGGCATGACCTCGTCATAGAGGCTGGCGTCGATCGCTTCCTGCAGGACATTGGGGATGAAGTCCGGCGTCCAGCCCTGGACGGGATGTGGCTCGAAGGCCGGATGGCTGGCGGCGGGAGCGCCATCGGCACCGCGCGGCTGCGCCTTTCCGCTGCCGATCAGCTGCGCATTGGCCGGCTCGGAGAGCACGATGCGGGTATCGGGCCGTTCGCAGCGCAGGACGCGCGCCACGCCGACGACAGTGCCGCCGGTGCCATAGCCGGTGACGAAGCAGTCGAGCCGCGAGCCGGCGAAATCGTTGATGATTTCGCGCGCGGTCGTTGCCTCGTGGATGGCGGCATTGGCAGCCGTCTCGAACTGGCGGGCAAGGAACCAGCCATTGGCCTCCGCCAGTTCAACCGCCTTCTTGTACATGCCAAAACCCTTTTCGGCGCGGGGCGTCAGCACCACCTTGGCGCCGAGCATGCGCATCAGCTTGCGGCGCTCGACGGAAAAGCTGTCGGCCATGGTGACAACCAGCGGATAGCCTTTCTGCGCACAGACCATGGCGAGGCCAATCCCGGTGTTGCCGCTGGTTGCCTCGACTACGGTCTGGCCCGGCTTCAGCGCGCCGCTACGTTCGCCCTCCTCGATGATGTTGAGCGCCAGCCGGTCTTTCACCGAGGCCGCCGGGTTGAAGAACTCGGCCTTGACGTAGATGGTCGCATGGGCCGGCGCGAGATTGTTGATGCGCACCACCGGCGTATCGCCGACCGTGTCGAGAATGCTGTCGAACAGGCGGCCGCGCCCGGCGGTGGTCCTGATTTTCTGTTTGTTCAACATCGTTGATCTCCTCGATCGTGTTCATCTTCACGGGCCGGTTACAAACCGGCGCGTTGGGCGGCGAGGTTTCGAGACCTTGCCGCGCTAGGACTGACGTGCCGGCGATGCGGCAATGAGCGCGGCTGGCGCGAAATTCGCCGCCGGATGCGCCATGTCGTGTTTGGTGATAGAGCAAGGGCCGACAGGCCAGCGTGGGAGCAGGCGTGGAAACGGACGTGGAATCCGCACCATCGAGACAGGACGGCGGCATGCCGTGCCTGTCGGTGCGGCTGCTCGGACCGCTGACGATCACGCGTAACGGCGTGCCGATGGCACTGCCGGCCTCGCGCAAGCTGCGGGGGCTGCTTGCCTATCTGGTGCTGGCGCCACATCCGGTAGGGCGCGGCCGCCTGTGTGAGCTTCTGTGGGATGTGCCCAACGATCCGCGCGGCGAGTTGCGCTGGTGCCTCAGCAAGTTGCGCGGCGCTCTCGACACGCCGGACCGGCGCCGTGTCCGCTCGCAAGACGATACTGTCTCGCTCGATCTCAGCGGCTGCCTCGTCGATGTACTGGAGATCGGCCACGCCGCCACGCAGGGGATCGACGCGCTCGATGCGGAGCGGTTGCGAGCGCTGGCAAAACTCCTCGCCGGCGATTTCCTCGAAGGCCTGGAGCTCGAACGCAGCCCGCACTTCAACAGCTGGCTGATCGGCCAGCGCCGCCGCTTCCGGTCCGTCCACGCGGCAGTGCTGGAACGGCTCGTCGCGAGCCTGCCAGCGGACTGCGACGAGGCGATCGCGCATCTCGACAGATGGGTGGAACTCGCGCCTTTCGACGGGCGCGCGCATGCTACGCTGCTGGCGAGCCTCGCCAGGCGCGGCGAGATCGCCGCGGCCGAAAAGCACCTGGCGGCGGCGGCACGGCTGTTCGAATCGGAAGACCTGGATTTCGCGCCGCTCCGGTCGGCGTGGCGGATGATCCGCGACGAGCAGCCGGCTGCCTCGCCGCGGGTACAGCCGGCCTGCCAGTCCACGGCGGCGCAATTGGCGCCCCCGTGCGACCCTGGCCCGGTCGAGCCGAGCCATGCCTCGCTGGCAGTGATGCCGTTCGTCGAGGAATCCGGCCTGCGCGGTGGGCTGGCCGACGGCCTTACCCACGACATCATCACCCGTCTCGCCAAGCTGCGGGATTTCTTCGTCATCGCGCGCGGATCGGTGTTCGCGCTGGCCGACAGGCGTATCGCGCCCGAGGAGGCAGGCCGCCGGCTGAAGGTCGACTATGTCGCCGCCGGCACGGTGCGCAGCCCCGCTGGCCGTCTTATCGTCAGCGTCGAACTCATCGAGGTGCGCACGGCAAGGATCGTCTGGGCCGAGACCTTCGAGCGCCGGCCGGACGACATCTTCGCCGTGCTCGACGATATCGGTGACAGCATCGTCTCGTCGATCTCGGCCGAGATCGAAACGGTCGAGCGCAACCGCGCCCTGCTGAAGGCGCCCAGCTCGCTCAATGCCTGGGAGGCATATCACCGCGGCCTCTGGCATATGTACCGCTTCACCCAGGCCGAGAACGAAACAGCTCGGCATTTCTTTGCCACGGCCTTGCAGCTCGATCCGACCTTCGCCCGCGCCTATGCCGGCCTGTCCTTCACCCACTGGCAGAACGCCTTCCAGCGCTGGGGGGACCGCGACCGCGAAAGCGCGCTGGCCTTCGAGAGCGCCGGCCAGAGCCTGCTGGTCGACGACCATAATCCGGCCGCGCACTGGGCAATGGGGCGGGCGCTGTGGCTGCGCGGCGAACAGGACGGGTCGCTCTCCGAACTGGGGCGGGCCGTGGATCTCAGCCCGAATTTCGCGCTCGGCCATTACGCGCTGTCCTTCGTCCACTCGCAATCGGGCGACCCGCGGGCGGCGATAAGCTCGTCGGACCATTCGCGGCATCTCAGCCCCTTCGACCCGCTGCTGTTCGGCATGCTGGGGTCACGCGCCATGTCGCATGTCCGGCTCGGCGAGTTCGAGGAGGCGGCCGAATGGGCGCTGAAGGCGGCGGCGCGGCCCAATGCCCATACCATCATCCTGGCGATCGCCGCGCACTGCCTGGCGCTTGCCGGCCGGCTCGACGAGGCGCGCGGCTTTGCCGCCGCCATCCGCAAGACGTTGCCGGACTACCGCGCCGACGATTTCATCGGCACGTTCCGCTTCGAGCCCGATGCGGAGGCGTTGTTCCGGCAAGGCGCCAGGCGGATCGGGCTCGGCTGATCGCTTGAGCGGCCCCGTTAACGCTTCCGGAAGGAGTTGCTTAACCGTTCGCCGCTATGTGACCTCCGGGGGGTCCATGGCAAAGTGAGTATGATGAGCAACAGCCCCGACAAGCGCAGCGAATGGCGCGCCATTCTTCATGTGCAGGCCCGTATTGCCGTGCTGTTTGTCCCCGTTGTGGCCAGCCTGCTGCTCATCGCCGCGCTTGCCGGCAACGATCGCAAGTCGGTTCCCGACGTCGACCGAACGGTTACCGGATCGGTGCGGTAAATCAGGCCGAACCCGCTTTTTCCCAGCTCTCCGGGCGCTCAGTAAAAGCGCGGGATCGGTCCGTTCTGCGGCGTGGTGCGGTCGCCGAGGTCGAGGAAGATCTCGTCGACATAGCACCAGCCCCAGCCTTCCGGCGGGTCATAGCCCTCTATGACGGGATGGCTGGTGGCATGAAAATGCTTGGTGGCGTGGCGGTTCGGTGAGTCGTCGCAGCAACCGACATGGCCGCAGGTGCGGCAGAGCCGCAGATGCACCCACCACGATCCGCTCTTCAGGCATTCCTCGCAGCCAAGCGCGCTCGGCGTCACGTCCTTGACATCAGCCGCGTGTCTGCACTCGTCAGCCATCACACTCTCCCCATCGGTTGAGGCGCGTCGGCATGGCTGCCTTCCCGCGCGAGAAATGCATGCAATGCCGCGACCACCTGGGCGCCTTCGCCAACGGCAGCTGCGACGCGTTTGACCGAGCCGGAGCGCACGTCGCCGATGGCGAACACGCCGCTGCGGCTCGTCTCCATCACGCCATGCGCCGATGCTATGTCCGATCCGGTGCGGATGAAACCCCTGGCATCCAGCGCCACGTCGGATTGGGCGAGCCAATCGGTGTTCGGGTCGGCGCCGATGAACAGGAAGAGATGGCGGATCGGCCGCGTCGTCAAGGCGCCGCTCGAGCGGTCGCGCCAGCGGACAGTGGCGAGATTGCCTTCCTCGCCGTCCAGCGCCTCGACCTCGGCGCCGGTCAGCACCTCGATGTTCGGCTGCGCCCTGATGCGCTCGACGAGGTAACGCGACATCGAGGCCTCGAGACTGCCGCCACGCGCCAGCAGCGCCACTTTCCTGACATGGCTGGCCAGGTAAACGGCCGCCTGGCCGGCCGAATTGCCGGCGCCGACCAGCGCCACTTCCTGGCCGCCGCAAAGCCGTGCCTCGATGGGCGAGGCCCAATAATGCACGCATGTGCCCTCGAACTCGGCGAGGTTGGCGACATCGAGGCGGCGGTAGCGCGCGCCGCTGGCGATCACCACCGAGCGCGTGCGCACCGTCTCGCCGTCGCCGACCGCAAGCTGGTAGCGTGCGCCGCCGGTAGCGGCACCGAGCAGCTTCACCTCATCGGGGATGACCATCTCGACGCCGAATTTCTGCGCTTGGTTGTAGGCGCGCGCCATCAGCGCCATGCCGGTGATGCCCGTGGGAAAGCCGAGATAGTTCTCGATGCGCGCGGAGGCGCCCGCCTGGCCGCCAAAGGCACGGCAATCGAGTACGATGGTCGAGAGCCCTTCGGAGGCCGCGTAGACCGCCGCCGCGAGCCCGGCCGGCCCGGCGCCGACGATGGCGACGTCATAGACTTTGCTGGCGTCGACCGGCCGCAGCAGGCCGATGCAGCGGGCGAGGTCTTTCTCCGCCGGATTGAGCAGCAGCCTGCCGTTCGGGCACAGCACGACCGGCAAGTGGTGGGGATCGACATGGAAGTGCTCGAACAGGGTCTTCGCGCAAGGATCGGTTTTGGAATCGAGCACACGGTGGGGCTGGCCGCTGCGCGCGAGAAACCCCTGCAGGCGCAGGACATCGCCATTGTCGGCCGGCCCGACGATGATGGGACCGATCGTGCCACTCTCGAGCAGCCCGACGCGGCGCAGGATCAGCGCCCGCATGATACGCTCGCCGAGATTGGCCTCCTGCACCATCAGGTCGCGCAGCCTCTGCGAGGAAATGACGAACGCCTCGACCGCCTCAGCGGCCTCGGCATTGACCAGCGAGGGACGGGCCGAAAGTTGCGCCAGCTCGCCGACGAAGCTGCCAGGGCCATGGGTGACGATCGTCTCGCGCCGGCCGAGCTTGCCGTCCTGGGTGATGTCCACCTTGCCCGACAGGATGACGATCAGCCCCGGAGACACATTGCCGGCCTCGAAAATGTGCTCGCCGGCGGCATAGGCGCTGGCCTCGCCGAACCGGCGCATGCGCTCGATGTCCGCCTCGGCCAGCGTTGGGAAGGCCTGGTCACGGCGGGCGCCGAAGATCGCGGTGCTGGATTGAGACATGGTTGCGAACGTAGCGAAGCGGGAGCGCGGTTTGAAGCGGTTTGTTCGGGAACTGGCCAGGAGGCGAGGTCATCGTCTTTACCGTCCGAACCGGTCGAACGGTTCGAAACGGGATTTTGGTGCCCAGAAGAGGACTCGAACATCCACTCCCTTGAACCGCGCACGTCTACGGCGGCGATGAACAGTCGGCAGAAGTTTGCGTTGGCGCTGCAAGACCGTTCCTTGGTAGAGACACGATCCGTCTCTGGCGCCGATCTGCGAGCGAAACCCGGCATGCCCCAGTTCAATCTGGCTTTCTACTGCTATCCAAGAAAGGAAGCGATCGAGGATTTCCGTAGGGCTGGCGCGCTGATCGAGGCGCGCGCGCCGGACATCATGGTCCGCGTGCTTTCGACGGCATCCGCGCTGACGATGTTGCGGACGACGACATTGGCCGGGAGGCCTACCCTGTCTATCGAGATGGATCGGCTGAAATGGCTTAAGCCGCTGCGCGGGACGCGCCTCGTCCATCAGCGCATGGGCAAGATCGTGGAACTGTCCGCCCTCGATGCGGCGGGACTTCCCGTTCCCAGGTGGACGGAGATCGTGCCCGAGACAAATCTCGATCCAGCAGCGTGGGGGCCTTACGTGGTCGTGAAACCTTCGCGTGGCAAGCAGGGGGCGTTCGTGCGCATCACCAAGACCGGGCGCGTGCGTTACATCGCGCCGGTGGACTATCCGCAAGATCATCCGGGCAGACGCGCGCCGATGATTGCCCAGCAATATGTCCATACCGGTCCATGGCCGACGGCGTACCGCGTGCTGAGCTATCTCGGCAGGCCCCTTGCCGCCATCCGGTATGAGGGCCGGCGTGACCTCAGCCCGGTGAGCGGTCCCAGTGGTTTCCGATCGGCCCCTGGCGCGTCGATCGTGGCCTCGGCCAAGGGATGCTCGATTGGTCTTGCGGCGGACCAGGACGTGCTTGACCTTGCCGTTCGCACCCATGCCGCTTTCCCGACCATTCCGTCGCTCGGCGTGGACATCCTGCGCGACGCCGCGACAGGCGAACTGTTCCTCATCGAAATCAACCCGGTCGGCGACAGCTGGATGCTGTGCGGCCACGCCGGGCGTAACATACAGGAGCAGTTCGGCCTCGATTTCTACGAGCAGTTCGGCGCGCTCGATATCATCGCGGAGGCTTCGATCGAGGCCACACGCAGGCTGGCGGTCTGAGGCTTTCGCCTTGCACAAATCAATAAAAAGCCCGGACGAAACCGGGCTTTTTTATTAGGTCTCTGAACCACGAACGGTTCGAAACGGGAATTTGGTGCCCAGAAGAGGACTCGAACCTCCACTCCTTGCGGAACACGGACCTGAACCGTGCGCGTCTACCAATTCCGCCATCTGGGCTGGTGCGGGCTCAATAAGCGGGCAAGCGATTGCTGTCAACGCGCTTTTTGAACAGGACGCCAAAAGCCGGGAACTCGCCTTAGCACAGACTAAGCGAAGCCCGCCGGCGCCGCTGCCCGTCAGCCCTCCAGCACTTCCTTCGACGCCACGGTCGAATCGGCGTTGAGCGTGTAGATGACCGGCACGCCGGTGCCGAGTTCCAGCTTGACGATCTCCTCGCCCGACTTGCCGTCCAGCGCCATGATCAGTGCGCGCAGCGAATTGCCGTGGGCGGCGACCAGCACCGTGCCGCCACGCAGCACGTGCGGCTGCAGATCGTGCAGGTAATAGGGCCAGACGCGGGCGCCGGTGTCCTTCAGGCTTTCGCCGCCGGGCGGCGGCACATCGTAGGAGCGGCGCCAGACATGCACTTGCTCCTCGCCCCATTTCTGGCGCGCATCGTCCTTGTTGAGGCCGGAGAGGTCGCCATAGTCGCGTTCGTTGAGCGCCTGATCGCGGATGGTCTGCAGGTCGCTCTGGCCGACCGCGTCGAGAATGTGCTGGCAAGTCTTCTGCGCCCGGACCAGGGCCGAGGTGAAGGCGATGTCGAATTTCAGGCCGCGCGCCTTGAGTTTTTGGCCGGCGGCCTTGGCCTCGGCATGGCCCCGCTCGGTCAGGTCGACGTCACGCCAGCCGGTGAACAGGTTCTTCAGGTTCCATTCGCTCTGGCCGTGGCGTACGAGCACAAGGGTTCTCGACATTTTTGCTCCTCTGGGGTCTGGGCAATTCCAGGAAAGGTGCGTAGCGGCTTTCCTACAGGACTTGCGTGAGACGAAGATGGTTCAGGGTCGTTTCAGGCAAGCCCAAGAACGTCCCGCATTGAGTAAAGGCCCGGTTTTTTCCCCGCGCCCACAGTGCGGCCTTGACCGCGCCGCGGGCGAAGATGGCGCGGTCCTCGGCATGGTGGGACAGGGTGATGCGCTCGCCGGTGCCGGCCAGGATCACGCTGTGGTCGCCGACCACCGAGCCGCCGCGCAGCGTGGCAAAGCCGATCGAGCCGGTTTTTCGCACACCCGTATGGCCGTCGCGTGAACGCACATCATTGCCGGAAAGGGCGATGCCGCGCCCCGCGGCGGCGGCCTCGCCGAGCAGAAGCGCCGTGCCCGACGGCGCGTCGACCTTGTGCCTGTGGTGCATTTCGAGGATCTCGATGTCGAAATCGTCGGCATCGAGCGCCCGCGCCGCCTGTTCGACCAGCACCGCCAGCAGGTTGACGCCGAGGCTCATATTGCCCGACTTGACGATGGTCGCGTGGCGCGCGGCGGCAGCGATTTTCGCATTGTCGTCGGCCGAGCAGCCGGTCGTGCCGATGACATGGACGATGCGCGCCTGCGCCGCGTAGCCGGCGAACGCGACCGTCGAGGCCGGGGTGGTGAAATCGAGCACGCCATCGGCCTTGGCGAAGACCGGCAGCGGATCGCTGCCGATCGGCACGTCGATGCGGCCGACGCCGGCCAGTTCGCCTGCATCCCTGCCCAGATGGGGCGAATCCGCGCGCTCGACCGCGCCGATGACGCGGGCGCCCGGAATGGCGTGGATGGCGCGGATCAGCGTCTGGCCCATGCGGCCGGCCGCGCCGACCACCACAAGGCCCATATCGCTTGCCGGCTCGCCTGATGTTGCCGATGTTTCGCTCATGCCGTGCTCCCGGCGATGTTCTGGGTCTCTAATTCCTGAACCGAAGTCTCGGCCGGCGCGCTGTCGTCGACAAGCCCCAGGCCCTTGACGCCCTGTATCCGGTGGAACCGGGCATAGACACTGTGCGGATCGGCCATCAGCGAGGCGTGCGTACCCTCTTCGACCAGGTGGCCCTGTTCCAGCACGATGATGTGGTCGGCATTGACCACGGTGGAGAGGCGGTGCGCGATGACGATGGTGGTGCGCCCTTCCATGACCTTGGTGAGCGCCTGCTGGACACGGGCTTCTGCCTCGTTGTCGAGGGCCGATGTCGCCTCGTCAAGCAGCAGGATCGGCGCCTGGCGCACGATGGCGCGGGCGATCGATACGCGCTGGCGCTGGCCGCCGGAGAGCGTGGCGCCATTCTCGCCGACCGGCGTGTCATAGCCTTGCGGCTGCTGGCGGATGAACTCGTCGGCCGCGGCCAATCGCGCGGCCTGTTCGATCTCGGCATCAGTGGCCGAGGGCGGCCATAGCGGATGTTGTCGCGGATGGTGCCTTCGAACAGGTAGGGGGCCTGCGAGACATAGGCGATCGAGCCGCGCAGCGACTGTTTGGTGACCTTGGAGATATCCTGGCCGTCGATCGTGATCGTGCCGCTCTCGACGTCGTAGAAGCGCTGCAGCAGCGCCACCAGCGTCGTCTTGCCGGCACCCGATGCGCCGATGACAGCGGTCATCTTGCCGGCGGCAGCGACGAAGCTCAGACCCTGGACGACTGGCGCTTCCTCGACATAGCGGAAGGACACGTTGTTGAAGCGCACTTCGCCCGTGGTGAAGTTTGCCTGCGTGGCATCCGGGGCGTCGCCCTGCTTCGGCTCGAGGTCGAGCAGCTCGTAGATCATGCGCGCATTGACCAGCGCCCGTTCCATGCCGACCTGCATGCGCGCCAGGCGCCGCGCCGGATCATAGGCCAGGATGAGCGCGGTGATGAACGAGAACACCGCGCCCGGCGGCTGCCCGAGAACGAGTGCCCGGTAACCGGAATAGGCGATGACGGAGGTGACGGCGAGGCCAGCCAGCATGTCGGAGATCGGCGCCAGCCGTTCGGAGACGCGGGCAATCTTGTTGGAGCGCTGTTCGGCGTCGCTAGCGAGCTTGCCGATGCGGCCCGCCAGCTCGTCCTCCATGGTGAAAGCCTTGACGATGGCGATGCCTTGCGTGGCTTCCTGCACGGCCCCGATCAGCCGCGAATTGATCAGCACGGATTCCCGTGTGATCCGCCGCACGCGGCGGGTCAGGTAGACGACGGCCCAGATCAGCGGCGGCCCGATCAGCAGCGAACTGAGCGACAGAACCGGATCCTGGTAGACCATGACGCCGAGAAGGCCGATCAGCGTCACCGCGTCGCGAGTGATCGAGGTCAGCGTCAACGACAGCAGGTCGCGGATGCCGCCGACGTTCTCGTTGACCTGCGCCGCCAGCCGGCCGGAGCGCGTGTCGTTGAAGAAGCCGACGCCAAGCTTCATCAGGTGATCGAAGATGCGCTTCTGATAGCGCGCCACCAGATTGTTGCCGATCTTGGCCAGCGCCACCGCCTGGCCATAGCCAGCGAAGCCGCGCAGCAGGAAGGCCGCCATGAAGCCGGCGCAGATCCACACGATCGCATCGCCACGCCGTTCGTAGAAGATCTGGTTGACCATCGGGGCCATGATCCAGGCCGTGAAGGCGGTCGTGCCCGAAACGATCAGCGAGCAGGTAATGACCATCACATAGGTCCAGCGATAGTCGTGGCTGTTCTCCGCGAGAATGCGGCGCAGCACCGCTGTGACCTCGCCGGGCCGGGCTTTCAGCTTGTTTGGAGTTTGAAGTGTCAAATCAGAGGGCTTTTGTCGGTTTCCGCTTCCCGTGGCCGGGCGTTCGGCACCCCTATTAACGCCAAGCAGCCGGCTTGCCTATGCCTTGGGGTGACTAACTTCGTCGCGCCAGCGCCGGCCCGAGGTCTGGACGCCGAACAGCGAGGGGTTCCTGGCATAGGCGGCAAGGCCGAGAAGTGCGGCCAGCGGGTGGGTGATGACATAGACCGGCATGGTGCGCATCAGTGCGCTGTGCGGCGCCTTGTCCTCGAAGGCGGCGCGGAAATTGCCCTCCTTCAGCGCCGGCACGATCTTTTGCGCAATGCCGCCGGTGAGGAACACGCCGCCCCGGCTCATGAACACCAAGGCAAGGTCGCCCGCCGTACGGCCGAGACAGGTGACGAAGGTCTCCAGCGCTTCCTGCGCCACCGGATCGGTCTTGGCCAGCGCCGCGGCTGTGACCTCGGCCGGCGTGGCGAAGGGCGCCGGCTTGCCGTCCGCCTTGGCCACCGCGCGGTAGACGTTGACGAGGCCGCGTCCGCACAGGATCTGCTCGCCCGAAATGCGCCCCTCGAGCTTCTCGATATGCGGGAAGACCTCGAAATCGCGCGGCGTGCGCGGCCCGATGTCCATATGGCCGCCTTCGCCGGGCACCGGGATCCAGTGATGCAGCGCGTAGACCAGCCCGGCGACGCCGAGACCGGTTCCCGGACCCAGCACCACGCGGCCGGCATTGGGCTCGGGCGTGCCGCCGCCGATCTTTTCCATATGCTCTTCGCCGAGCGCGACGACGGCCAGAGCCTGCGCCTCGAAATCGTTGAGCACGACGATGTCGCTCAAGCCCAGATTGGCGAACATCTGCCTCGGCTTGACGACCCAGGGACAGTTGGTGAGCTCGATCTCGTCGCCGTCGACCGGACCGGCCACCGCCAGCACCGCCGAATTGGGCCGGACCGAGGAACGGTCGAGCACGGCCGCCTGGATCGCTTCGTCGATGGTGTTGTAATTGGCGGTCTGGACGATAGTCGGCTCGCCGGCCTCGGAATTGGCGTCGAGCACGATCGAAAAGCGCGCATTGGTGCCGCCGATATCGCCGATCAGGATCGGAAACCGCAGCAAAGTCTCGTCATCTGCTGTGCTTGGCATGCTCTCGTCCGTTCCCCGTCCGGGCTACGTGCCGCTGTTTGCCCGTTGACTAGCGCATGGCCCTGCAAAGGGAAAGGCGCTTGCTTTCAGTTCCAGGACAATCGCCGCAAATTTGAATCCCGTCCTTGGCTGATTTGCCGATGTCCGCGCCGCGAGCTTGGGCAATCAACCGTCCTGATCAACGATTGCAAGCTACAGCGATTTCTCGGTCTCAATTCCCTGGCGGGCGTGGACGCGGCACCGGCACGCCAACCTCTGGCGTCGCCGTGAAGGCGTTTGCCGCGCCTGGCAGGCCTGCCGTGCTGCTGGCCGTGGTGGCGGGCAGCGACGGCGCTTCGGGTTCGGGCGCTGCCACCGCGACCGGCACGGCGCTACCGTTATAGGTTGCCGCCTCGGCCGAGGCAGGCCCGGGCGCGTCGAGCACGGCACGGCATTCCTTGGGCAGGTTGGCCATCGTCATCAGGTCGCGGGCCTTGGGCGCATCGGGGTTCTTGTTGGGCCGCCAGGGCTCCTGCGTGAACCACCAGGCCAGCGGCTTGCCGCAACCGTCATTATCCGGCGTCGCTTCCTGCCCCTTGCAAGTGGGCGAACCGGGCTGGCAACCGATGCGCATGTGGAAATGGTAGTCATGGCCCCAGAACGGCCGGATCTTGCGCAGCCAGGAACGGTCGCCCTTGACCGTGTCACAGAGCTTTTTCTTGATGCCCGGATTGACCAGGATGCGCTCGACTTGCGGGTAGCTCGCCGCGCGCTTCAGCAAAGCCGTGTGCGCCGGCGTCCACAGCGCGTCCTTCACCAGATGCGTCTTCTCGTCGACCATCAAGGTGGCGCTCATGGTCTCGCGTTGCGCCCTGGTCATCGTGCGGTCGGGCATCGGCGTCAGCCAGATGTCGGCATCGAGCCCGATCTGGTGCGAGGCATGGCCGGTCAGCATCGGGCCGCCGCGCGGCTGCGCGATGTCACCGATCAGCAGGCCCGGCCAGCCATCGGCGACGGCGTCGCGCGACAGTTTCTCGATCAGCGCGATCATCGCCGGATGACCCCAGCGGCGGTTGCGCGAAGGCCGCATCACCTGCCAGGTCGGGCCATCCATGGGAATGGCGACGCCGCCGGCAAAACAACCCTTGGAATAGAAGCCGAAGGATTGCGGGGCGGTGGCCGTCGGCAGTTTCTCGGCGCCGAACAGGTCTTTCGCCCGTTCCTCGGCCGCTGCCGGCTGCGCGAGACCAGTCAGGGCAAGCAGGCCAAGAGCGGCCGCCAGCAGTGATCTCTTGCCAAAAGACGACCGCGTCGCTGTCTTCATGAAACCGGATCCCACCAAACCCTAAGCGCGAATCATAGCACGCAACATGCGACGCTTCGATCGCCCTAGCGCGCTAGATGTTCTCGGGCAGGTAGATGTCGAACGGCAGGAAGGTCTGGCCGGGAGCGTTAGCCGCACCCGTTTCGATGGCGTGCGCCATGAGATCGAGCAGTTCGCGGCACAAAGCCGCCAGCGGTGTGGAGATCACCATGGTCAGCACCCCGTCCGCCAGGGCGGACCGCGAGACCGCCGATATCTCGTTGCAGACCACCGCTGGCATCTCTGCGGGCTTGGCCTGCCTCAGCGCCGCGACCGCGCCTTCCATGCCGCCGCCCGCGACATAGCAGCCGACGAGGTCCGGATGACGGCCGAGCAGGTCGAGCAGCGTGTCCTGCGTGACCTGGTTGGCCTCGAGATTGACCAGCGTTTCGAGCAGGGTGAAGTCCGGCGCCTGTTCGCGGAAGAAGGAGCGGAAGCCGATCTCGCGCAGCTCATGGCCGTGGAAGCGGTGGCTGCCGACGAAGAGCGCGACCTTGCCCGGCCGCTTCGCCGCTTTCGAGATCATCCAGGCTGCTGTGCGCCCGACCTTGCGGTTGTCGAGACCGACATAGCCCTCGCGAATGCCCGCGGCGAAGTCGGACAGCAGCGAAAAAACCGGCAATCCCCTGGCCTTCATCTCCTCGACTGTGACCGTCAGCGCCGGGTGATCCGGCCCGACCAGGGCGACGGCCTGGCACTTGGCCGCCAGCTTGCGTGTGCGCTCGACGATTTCGTCCGGCGTCAGCGAACCGGCGAAGTCGATGATCGCGACGCCGCGGAAGCGCTGCGATTGCGACACGGCGAGTTCGAGTTGCCGCGCGAACTCCGTGTAGAAGACATCGTTGCCTTTCAAAAGCAGGAAGCCGAGCCGATATTCCGGCAATTCATGGCGCATCCGCTGCTTGATCAAGCCAGCCGCGTGATAGCCGATCTCGGTCGCGGTCTCGTAGACGCGGCGCGCCGTTTCCTCGCGAACCGGCAGGCGATTGTTGAGCACCCGGTCCACCGTGGCGACGCTGACGCCGGAGACGCGCGCCAGATCAGTTATGGTCGGCCGTTTCGCCATGATCGCCCCGATTCGCTTGCCTTGTATTGATACATCGCTTTGATAGGAAATGATAGAAACTATCTTTGTGACGTTGAGTCTATCATGGCAAGGCGTTATTTCTAAGCATGAAGCCAGTTGGTGATCGGGCATTCGCATCGCGAATGTCCCTGCCTTGGGAGGCAATCATGACCGCAGCGCCGTCCCGGCGTGATTACAGCCTGATCGGCCGCGACGCCCGACTTGCCGTCGAAAACGGCCTGTCGGCGGCGGAGTGGTATCACACCGACATTCCCCGCAAGCAGATGAAGGAGCTGATGCAGCGCTCCGATGGTCCGGCGATCCGCGACACGGCGATCTGGCTGGCCGCCCTCATCATCAGCGGTGCCGGCGGCGCCTGGTTCTGGGGCAGCTGGTGGTGCGTGCCGTTCTTCTTCGCCTATGGCGTGCTCTACGGCTCATCCACTGATTCACGCTGGCACGAATGCGGCCACGGCACGGCATTCCGCACGCAGTGGATGAATGATGCGGTCTATCAGGTCGCCTGCTTCATGATCATGCGCAATCCGGTGACCTGGCGCTGGAGCCACACGCGCCATCACACCGACACTATCATCGTCGGCCGCGACCCTGAGATTTCGGTCATGCGGCCACCGGACCTGGTGCGCCTCATCCTCGGTTTTGTCGGCGTGCTCGACGCCTGGCACGCGATGTCAGACATGCTGCGCAACGCCGCCGGCAACATCAGCGCGGCCGAGAAGACCTTCATTCCCGAGCAGGAACAGCAGAAGGCGATCCGCATTGCCCGCATCTGGACGGCGATCTATGCCGCGACCATCGCGCTGGCGCTCTACACCGGATCGTTCCTGCCCTTGATGCTGGTCGGCCTGCCCAGGCTCTACGGCGCCTGGCATCATGTCATGGTCGGCCTGCTGCAGCATGGCGGCCTTGCCGACAACGTCACCGACCATCGGCTGAACAGCCGCACCGTCTACATGAACCCGATCAGCCGCTTCATCTACTGGAACATGAACTACCACGTCGAGCATCACATGTTCCCGATGGTGCCCTACCATGCGCTGCCCAGGCTGCACGCGCTGATCAAGCATGATCTGCCGGCGCCGACGCGATCGATCCTGGCCGGCTACCGAGAGATGATCCCGGCCTTCCGCCGCCAGCTGCGCAACGAGGATTATTTCCTCAAGCGCGAGCTGCCGCCGACCGCCAGGCCATACCGCGAGGAATTCCACAACGACGCCGTCGCCGCGGCGGCGGAATGACATCGAACGACTGCAGGGGAGGACTGAATGAGCGATTGGGTCGAGGCGTGCGCCGCCGGTGACATCGACGAAGAGGACGTGATGCGCTTCGATCATGGCGGGCGCACCTTCGCCATCTATCGCAGCCCGGACGACGAATATTTCGCCACCGACGGACTTTGCACGCATGAAAAGGTGCATCTCGCCGACGGGCTGGTGATGGATGACATCATCGAATGCCCCAAGCACAATGGCCGCTTCAACTACAAGACCGGCGCGGCCAAGGGCGCGCCGGTCTGCGTCAACATCAGGACCTATCCGGTCAAGGTCGACGCCGGCAAAGTCCTCGTTCAGATCGGGTGACCGGCATGGCACGCGGGATGGTGATCATCGGAGCCGGCGAATGCGGCGGACGGGCCGCACTTGCCCTGCGCGATCTCGGCTACGACGGGCCGGTGACGCTGGTCGGCGACGAGCCGCATCTGCCCTATGAGAGGCCCCCTCTGTCCAAGGAGGCGATGGCCAGCGATGCGCCCGCAATCAAGGCGATCGCCAGCGACGAGGTGCTGGCCGAAAAATCGATCCGGCACATCCATTCCGTCCAGGCCGTGGCGATCGATCGCGCGGCGCACACGGTGCGCCTGTCCGACGGCTCGGCGCTGCCCTACGACAAGTTGCTGCTCGCCACCGGCTCGACGCCGCGCAAGCTGCCGATGCCGGGCCTTGGCGGACGCTGCGTCTATCTCAGAACCTTCGCAGACGCGCTGGCCATCCGCGCCCATCTCAGCGCCGGCAACCGCATCGCCGTCATCGGCGGCGGCTTCATCGGCCTCGAGCTTGCCGCGGCGGCGCGCAAGCTCGGCGCTTCGGTCACCGTCATCGAGGCACAGCCGCGCATCCTGATGCGTGGCGTTCCGGCCGAGATCGCCGAAATCATTCATAAAGCGCATGTCGCCGAGGGTGTCGACGTGGTCTGCGGGCAAGGCATCGCCTCCATCGCCGACGACGGCAAGGAGGTGCGGGTGACGCTTGCCGGCGGGGGCGAGATATCAGCCGACCTCGCCGTCATCGGCATCGGCGCCGTGCCGGTGACCGGGCTCGCGGCGGAAGCCGGCCTGGGCATCGAAAATGGCATCGCAGTCGACGCCGAGCTGCGCAGCAGCGATCCCGACATCCTTGCCGCCGGCGATTGTTGCTCGTTCCCGCTCGCCGTCTATGGCGGCCGCCGCGTGCGGCTCGAAGCCTGGCGCAATGCGCAGGAACAGGGCGCACTGGCGGCCAGGAACATGCTTGGCGCCGGCGAGGCGCACGCGGCGGTGCCGTGGTTCTGGTCGGATCAATACGGCCTGTCCCTGCAGATCGCCGGGTTGTCCGACGAAGGCCGCAGCACCGTGCGCCGCGATCTCGGTGACCGCGCCTTCATCCTGTTTCATCTCGCCGAGGACGGCAGGCTGGTGGCGGCCAGCGGCATCGGCCCGGGCAATGCGGTAGCCCGCGACATCCGGCTCGCCGAAATGCTGATCGGCAAGCGGGCCAGGCCGACGCCGGAAGCGCTGGGATCGCCGGACGTCAAGCTGAAGGCGTTGCTGGCGGCTTGAGGCGGTCGCGCTAATTATCGAGGTCTGCGCTGCCCCCGCAAAGCGCAACGGCATGCATTGTCTTATGCCGCGCAGGTCGACCCCCACTCCGTCTCGGCTTCGCCGAGCCACCTTGCCGGGGCGGGCCGCGGATCTCGCCCGTCCTTCGGACCCCCCGATCACGGGGTAGAGGAAGGGCGCCAGGCTTTTTGAACGCCCGTCCAGCAAAGCTCCCTTCCTTTCCCTCCGGAGGGGGAAAGGTGGCGCGGCGAAGCAGCGACGGATTGGGGGAACCACGTGGCAATCAAGCCGCGGGGCTGATCAGTCACGCTAGTGCCCGGCAGGCCAATCAGAGTGGCACTGGCGTTGGCGAATTCAACTCCGCTGAGCCGTCCTCCCGATGCGCTAAAACAGCGCCTTCAGCTCCGGCAGCTTGTCGTTGACCAGCCAGCCGTAATAATTCTCTTCGGGCAGCTTTTCCGGCTCGCCGGCGGCGCGGCGCTTGTCGTTTTCCGCCTTCAGCGCATAGGCGCGCTGCTCCGGATTGCCGACATTGTAGAGCGTGGCGGTCAGTCCTGGATTGCCGGAAATGTCGAAGCCGGCGATGCTCTTATAGGCGTCGATCGATTTCCTGATCGTCGCCGCGACATAGGGCAGCGTCAGGTCCGGATCCATGATGGTCTTGTAGACCGAGTTGGGATCGGAGACGTCGAGCTTCGGCAAGCCGGACACCTTGTGCACGAGATCGCTCATCTGCAGGGCGGTCAACGGGTTGAGCTGGCCGAGGCCGAAGGTCTGGCCGGCATAATAGGGTTGGAAGAAGGTGGCGCCGAAACGGTTGTCGGGGAAATCCTCGCCGCCGACGGTCTTGCCGCGAAACGAACGGTTCCAGACCTGTTCGCGGCATTCCCACAGATCGTAGCTGTCGGAAATCGCGGCGCATTTCTTGAATTCCGGCCGCTGCACGAAATCGCTGATGTCCTCGCCGTCATAGGCGAAGGACAGCTTGCTCGAGAGGTAGGAGATCGCCTTGACGTAATAGGTCTGCAGCCGGTCATAGGCATCGACATTGTAGGTGTGCTCGCCGACGATGGCGCCGACGATATGCATGGGGTCGATGCCATAGGCGCTTGCCGCCTTCTTGATCTTGGCGCGCAGATCAGCGTCGTTCTGCAGCAGCGCGTAGACCTTGCGGTACTTCGCCTGGAAGGTGGTGTTGGTCGCCTGCGTGCGGCGGCTGGAGGCGCCGGGAATGTTCGGCTGCTCGGCATTGCGGTTTCCCGCCGGCACCACTGTCGCCGCTTCGGCGGCGAACAGCGTCGCCGCCAGCGTCAAGCCGAGAATGACCAGGATGAGTTTTTTCATGCGCCGCCGCCTAGAGAATTGCCGCGCAAACTAGGTAAAGCACTTGGTTGAGTCGAGAGCGCCTCATCATCCGGCGAGACGAAAGGTGGCCAGATGGTACCATCTGGCCACACATGGCTCCTGCCGGAAGGTGTCACCTGATGCCGCGCCGGAACGGTCCGGCGCTGCCGTTCAAAGGATGAACCGCGACAGATCCGTGTTTCGGGAGAGGTCGCCGACATGCTTCTGGACATAGGCGGCGTCGATGGTGACGGCCGTGCCGTTGCGGTCGGGCGCATCGTAGGAGATCTCGTCCAGCACCCGCTCCATCACCGTCTGCAGCCGCCGGGCGCCGATATTCTCGATGCTGGCGTTGAGGTCGACGGCGACGCCTGCGAGCGAATCGATGGCGTCGTCGGTGAAGGTGAGCTCGACGCCTTCGGTCTTCATCAGCGCGATATACTGCTTGATCAGGCTCGCCTCGGTCTCGGTCAGGATGCGGACGAAGTCCTCCTTCTCCAGCGCACGCAGCTCGACGCGGATCGGCAGGCGGCCCTGCAGTTCCGGCAGCAGGTCGGACGGCTTCGAGACATGGAATGCGCCCGACGCGATGAACAGGATGTGATCCGTCTTCAACGGCCCGTATTTGGTCGCCACCGTGGTGCCTTCGACCAGCGGCAGCAGGTCGCGCTGCACGCCTTCGCGCGAAGGGCCGCCCGAAACGTCAGACCTGGCGGCGATCTTGTCGATCTCGTCGAGGAAGACGATGCCGTCATTCTCCGTCGCGTCCAGCGCCCGGCGCACCACCTCGTCCTGGTCGAGCAGCTTGTCGGACTCGTCGCTAACCAGCAGGTCGTAGGATTCCTTCACCGTGGTCTTGCGCAGCTTGGTCTTCTTGCCGCCCATCGCCTTCGACAGCATGTCGTTGATGTTGAGCACGCCGATATTGGCGCCCGGCATGCCGGGAATCTCGAAGCCGGGCATGCCGCCATTGCCGGTGTCGGCCACCTCGATCTCGATTTCCTTGTCGTCGAGTTCGCCGTCGCGCAGCTTCTTGCGGAAGCTGTCGCGGGTCGCCGGGCTCGCCGTCTTGCCGACCAGAGCTTCGAGCACACGTTCCTCGGCATTGACATGGGCCCGCGCCTTGACGTCCTCGCGCATCTTCTCGCGCACCAAGCCGATGGCGATCTCGACCAGGTCGCGGATGATCTGCTCGACATCACGGCCGACATAGCCGACTTCGGTGAATTTGGTCGCCTCGACCTTGACGAACGGCGCGCCGGCCAGCCGCGCCAGGCGGCGCGAGATCTCGGTCTTGCCGACGCCTGTCGGCCCGATCATGAGGATATTCTTCGGCATCACCTCTTCGCGCATCTGGCCTTCGAGCTGCTGGCGGCGCCAGCGGTTGCGCAAGGCGATGGCCACGGCGCGCTTGGCGTCCTTCTGGCCGATGATGAAGCGGTCGAGTTCCGAAACGATTTCGCGGGGAGAAAATGTGCTCATATCACTAAATTCCACTTTGCCACTGCTTGATGGCCTCGAACGGATGCAGCAGCATGATCACGTTGAGCGTCAGATTGTCCCGGATGAGATAGCCGGTACCCAGTTCGAAGAGGATGGCGAGGCTGACGACCACCCATATAGGTAGCCTTCGCGCCATCACAAATCCCAGCACCATGGCCAGTGTGTCGGACACCGAATTGATGATCGAGTCGCCGTAATAATCGAGCGAGATGGTGCCGGCGCGGTAGCGCTCGATGATGAACGGGCTGTTTTCGAGGATTTCCCAGCCGCCCTCGATGAGGACGGCGAATGCCAGCCGCAAGCCGATCGGCGAGCGCGGGAACAGGAACCGGGCCAGCGCATAAAACAGGAAGCCGTGGATGACGTGCGAAAAGGTGTACCAGTCCGAAATGTGCTGGGAATTCTCCGAACTGTTCACCACGCCATGCCACAGCTTGACATAACCGCAGGTGCAGATCGGCGGATGGCCCATCAGATAGAGCGTGACGGCCTGGGCGACGAGCAGGCCGGCGACGATCAGCAGCCCCATCCGCCAGCTATCCTCGTAAGCGGAAAGGCTCTTGTCCTCGCTGGATGTGGCCATGCCCTGGATTACCCCTCTTGCCCGTCTTCGGCGTCGATCGCCATCAGCACGACGTCGCCATAGATCGATTGCCTGCGATCAATGGCCCGAAATCCCGCCTTTTCATAGGCCCGAATAGCCCTGATGTTGGCAGGATCGGGGTCGATGATGACGCGCGGCACGCCTTCCTCGAACAGGTCTTCGACGAACTGGCGCACGATCGCCGAGCCATGGCCGATACCGACCAGTTCCGGACGGCCGATCGAGAGATCAATGCCGAGCGTGCCGAACGGCTGATCGGCATAGGGTGATCGTCCTCCATATGCGGGTCGTAGCTCTGCAAATAGGCGATCGGCTTGCCGTCGAGCTCGACGATCAGCGGCTCGACGGAAATACTCTCGATATGATCGCTGATCGCGGCGATCTCCGTCTCCGGATCGTCCCACCACTCGGCGACATGCGGCTCGGCCAGCCAGCCAGCGATCATCGGCAGGTCCTTTTTGGTGACCGGCCGAAAATCATACAGCACCACCCTCTCAGGCGGCATCGAGCGTTTCGACGACGAAATTGTTGTTGGTGTAAAGGCAGATGTCGGAGGCGATCTGCATCGCCTTGCGGGCGATCTCCTCGGCATCCTTGTCGGTATCCATCAGCGCGCGCGCCGCGGCCAGCGCGTAATTGCCGCCCGAACCGATGGCCATGACGCCGTGTTCGGGCTCCAGCACGTCGCCATTGCCGGTCAGCGCCAGCGAGACCGACTTGTCGGCAACCAGCATCATCGCCTCCAGCCGGCGCAGATAACGGTCGGTGCGCCAGTCCTTGGCGAGTTCGACGCACGCGCGGGTCAGTTGATCGGGGTACTGTTCGAGCTTGGCTTCGAGCCGCTCCAGCAGCGTGAAGGCATCGGCGGTGGCGCCCGCAAAACCGGCAATCACATTGCCGCCCTTGCCGATGCGGCGCACTTTGCGGGCATTGCCCTTCATGATGGTCTGGCCAAGGCTGACCTGGCCGTCGCCGGCGATCACCACCTTGTTGCCCTTGCGCACGGTCACGATCGTCGTGGCATGCATGGTCAATTCATTGGACATTTCCTGCTCCGAGCAGCGCCATCCCTTTAAAAGGCGATTTGGCGCGGTACGAGTGACTTTGATCGGCCATATGTATGCATGGGGCCAATGATTGCAAACCGCTCGATAGCGGCCGGGATCGCAACTGGCAATCGCCGGATCATGCTGCTAGAAGGCTCTCGTTTTCAAGCCAGCGAGCGCTTGAGGCCCGTGAACCGGTCACGATCTGAACCACTGGCACAAGGATAGAGTGATGGCGCCCCGTTCCGCCGACGCAAGCCGCAAGACCAGGGAAACCGACATCTCGGTGTCGATCCATGTCGAGGGCTCCGGCAAATCGGACATCGCCACCGGCGTCGGCTTCTTCGACCATATGCTGGACCAGCTTTCCCGCCATTCGCTGATCGACATGACCGTCAAGGCCAAGGGCGACCTGCACATAGACGACCACCACACCGTCGAGGATACCGGCATCGCGCTCGGCCAGGCCTTGACCAAGGCGCTGGGCGAGCGGCGCGGCATCATGCGCTATGCCTCGATCGACCTTGCCATGGACGAGACGCTGACGCGCGCGGCAATCGACGTGTCGGGCCGCCCCTTCCTGGTCTGGAACGTTTCGTTCTCGTCGCCCAAGATCGGCACCTTCGACACCGAACTGGTGCGTGAATTCTTCCAGGCGCTGGCGCAGAATGCCGGCATCACGCTGCATGTCACCAACCACTATGGCGCCAACAACCATCATATCGCCGAGACCTGCTTCAAGGCAGTAGCGCGCGCGCTGCGCGCCGCGCTCGAGCGCGATCCGCGCCAGCCTGACGCGGTTCCCTCCACCAAGGGTTCTTTGAAGGGATAGCCTCATGACCGCCTATGTCGTGATGGAGCCACCTGGCCGCAGCGAGAAAGCCGACATGACGACGTTGGTCCGCGACGGCTTCACCTGGCTCGGCCTGCTGGTGCCGCCGCTGTGGCTTGCCTGGCACCGGTTGTGGGTCGAAGCGGCGCTGGCCTTTGTCATCATGAGCGTGCTTTCGATGCTTGGCCAGAAACTTGGCCTCGGTGTGGCCGGCTCGCTGCTGTCGCTGCTCGTCTCGCTCTATGTCGGCCTGGAGGGCCAGGGACTGCGCATCGCGGCGCTGCGCCGCCGCGGCTGGCATGAATGGGGCGTCGTCGAGGCCGGCCGGCTCGGGGACGCCGACATGCGCTATGCCCTTGAGGTCGAAGGTCTTTCGGATGAAGCGGCACCCGCGCCGCGCATCGTTCCGGATGCCGCTCTGGCGCGCCCGGCGCAGCCCGGCATGGCGCTGGGGCTGACCCACATTCCGGGACGGCGCTGAGATGCGCGTTGCGATCATCGATTACGGTTCGGGCAATCTGCGCTCGGCCACCAAGGCTTTCGAGCGCGCCGCGCGTGAGGCCGGCATCGCGGCCGGGATCGACCTGACGGCCGACGCCGACCGTGTGCGCACCGCGGACCGCATCGTCCTGCCTGGGGTCGGCGCTTACGCCGACTGCGCGGCCGGCCTGCGCGCCGTCGAGGGCATGTGGGAGGCGGTCGAGGAGGTCGCCATCGCCAAGGGCCGGCCTTTCCTGGGCATTTGCGTCGGCATGCAGCTGATGTCGCAGCGCGGCCTCGAGAAGACCACCACCAACGGCTTCGGCTGGATATCGGGCGACGTCAAGGAGATCCAGCCTTCCGATCCGGCGCTGAAGATCCCGCAGATCGGCTGGAACACGATCGAATTGAGGCATCGGCACCCGCTATTTTCCGGCATTCCGACCGGGCCGGACGGGTTGCACGCCTATTTCGTCCACTCCTACCATCTCGATGCGAAAAAGCCGGACGAGGTCCTTGCAGTTGCCGACTATGGCGGCCCGGTGACCGCCACGGTCGCTCGCGACAATCTCGCCGGCACGCAGTTCCATCCTGAAAAGAGCCAGGCGCTGGGCCTGGCGCTGATCACGAATTTCCTGCGCTGGAGGCCCTGAACACCATGAACAAGAAGGGCTATTGGCTAGTGATGCTGACGGTGACAGACCCGGAAGGATATCGGCGTTACCGCGACGCCATCGGCGACGCGGTTTCGTCTTTCGGAGGCCGCTATCTCGTGCGCGGCGGACAAGTGACCAATCCCGAAGGGTCGGAATTTGGCAGGCAGGTGGTGGTTGAGTTCGACTCTTATGAAACCGCGCTCAGCTGCTATCGATCGCCAGCCTACCAGACAGCGTTGCAAAACAGGCTGGCTTCTTCGACCGGACATTTCGCCATCGTCGAGGGTGCCTGAGTGATCCTGTTTCCAGCCATCGACCTCAAGGACGGCCAATGCGTGCGCCTCAAGCACGGCGACATGGCGACCGCGACCATCTACAATAACGATCCGGCCGCGCAGGCCAAAGCCTTCGAGGAGCAGGGTTTTGAGTGGCTGCATGTCGTCGACCTCAACGGCGCTTTCCAGGGCCAGAGCGTCAACAGCGCCGCGGTCGGCGCCATCCTGAAAGCGACCAAGAACCCGGTGCAGCTCGGCGGCGGCATCCGCACGATTGCGCAGATCGAGGATTGGCTCGACCGTGGGCTGGCCCGCGTCATCCTCGGCACGGTGGCGGTGCGCGATCCCGATCTGGTCAGGCAGGCCTGCAAGGCATTTCCGGGCAAGATCGCCGTCGGCATCGACGCCAAGGGCGGCAAGGTGGCGGTCGAAGGTTGGGCCGAGGCCTCTGAACTCGGCGTCATCGAACTGGCCAGGAAATTCGAAGGCGCCGGCGTGGCCGCCATCATCTACACCGACATCGACCGCGACGGCGTGCTGACCGGCATCAACTGGGACGCTACCATCGACCTCGTCGACGCCGTGTCGATCCCGGTCATCGCCTCGGGCGGGCTGGCTTCGATCGCCGACATCGTGCGCATGACCATGCCCGATGCACAAAAGCTCGAAGGCGCCATCTCGGGCCGTGCGCTCTATGACGGCCGCATCGATCCCGCAGAGGCGCTGGCGATCCTGCAGGGCAGGGCGGCGACGGAGACGCGGTCGTGAAGGTTTCGCTCATCCTGGGCTCCTATGACAGCGGCCACTATCACGGCGGCATGGGCCAGGGGCCCGACGCGCTGATCTCGGGCGGGCTGGTCGACGCCCTGACCCTTGCCGGCCATGACGTCACGGTCGGGGATATCGGCAGGGTCGGCGACGACCAGGAGCGCGAGATCGCCACGGGTTTTGCCGTCTGCAACGCCGTCTCGGGCGAGGTCCGCATAGCCCGCGACAGGGGGCGGTTTCCCATCGTGCTGGCCGGAAACTGCCTGACCAGTGCCGGCGCGGTAGCCGGCGAAGGCGCCGACGCCATCATCTGGGCCGACCAGCATGGCGACCTCAACACGCCCGAGACGTCCGTATATGGTTTTCTCGACGGCATGGCGCTGTCGACGGTGCTCGGCCTGTGCTGGCGTCCGATGGCATCGGCCATTCCCGGCTTCAGGCCGATCGACCCCACGCGCTGCGTGCTCGTCAACGCCCGCGATCTCGATCCGGCGGAGGAAAAACTTCTCGAAACATTGCCGGTCATCCGGACGGAATGTCCCGGCGTGGCGCAAGCGACGGAACAACTGAAGGCCGCCGGCGCCAACAGCGTGCACATGCATCTCGATCTCGACGTGCATGAACCCAAGGCGCTGCAGGCCAACCGCTACATCACATCAGGCGGACCGAACCCGGAGCAGCTGCGCCACGCGGCCTGCGCCATGGCGCTTGCGGTGCCGGTCGTCGGCATCACCGTTTCCGCTTACGATCCGGCCTTCGATGCCCAGGCCGACGTGCCGCCGCTGGTCGGCCAGTTGCTCAACGATCTGCTTGCCACGATAGAGGGCCGCTGATGCTGAAAGCCCGTGTCATCCCTTGCCTCGACGTCAAGGACGGCCGTGTCGTCAAGGGCGTCAATTTCGTCGATCTCATCGACGCCGGCGATCCGGTGGAGGCAGCCAAGGCCTATGATGCCGCCGGCGCCGACGAGCTCTGCTTTCTCGACATCACTGCTTCATCGGACAATCGCGAGACCATCTTCGACGTCATCGCCCGCACCGCCGAACAATGCTTCATGCCGCTGACCGTCGGCGGCGGCGTGCGCCAGGTTTCCGACATCAGGAAATTGCTGCTGGCCGGCGCCGACAAGGTGTCGATCAACACAGCCGCGGTGAAGAACCCGGATTTCGTCGCCGAAGCCGCCGACAAGTTCGGCAACCAGTGCATCGTCGTTGCCATCGATGCCAAGAAGGTCTCCGGCCCCGGCGAGGCCGACCGCTGGGAGATATTCACCCATGGCGGGCGCGAGAAGACCGGCATCGACGCCGTCGAGTTTGCGCGAAAAATGGTCGATCGCGGCGCCGGCGAGATCCTGTTGACCTCGATGGACCGCGACGGCACCAAGGCCGGCTACGACATCGCGCTGACCCGCGCGGTATCGGACGCGGTGCGCGCGCCGGTCATCGCATCGGGTGGCGTCGGCACGCTGGATCATATGGTCGAAGGCATCCGTGACGGCCATGCAGGTGCTGTTCTGGCGGCCTCCATCTTCCATTTCGGCACCTACACGATCGCGCAAGCCAAGGCGCATATGGCCGAGGCCGGCCTGCCGATGCGGCTGGACTCGCTGGGTAACAGGTCCTAGAGCATGGTCCTTGAACCGGCTTTCGGAAAAGAGCAGGCTTAAACAAGAAGATAGACTGACATGGCCGAGTTTTCGCTCTCCGACCTGGAAAAATCGTCAGCGACCGCGCCCATTCCGGCGATCCGGACTCATGGACGGCCAAGCTGTTTTCGCGCGGCATGGACAAGGCGGCACAGAAGCTCGGCGAGGAGGCGGTCGAGACCGTGATTGCCGCCGTCAAGGGCGACAAACAGGGCCTCGTTTCGGAAAGCGCCGATCTTATATATCATTGGCTCGTCGTTCTCGGCATAGCGGGCGTTCCGCTGAACGACGTGCTCAGGGAGCTCGAAGGCCGCACCGGGCGTTCGGGCATCGCCGAGAAGGCGTCACGGCCCAAGGGCTGACCGCGAGGGAGGGCAGGTATCTCGATGGATCAGCTCGCGCCAACCGAGAAATATTCCCCGTTTCGCTTCTTCTCGGCCGAGCAATGGTCGCAATTCCGCGCCGACACGCCGCTGACGCTGAGCGAGGACGAGTTCCGCCGCCTGCGGTCGCTCAACGACCCGGTCGACCTCGAAGAGGTCAAGCGCATCTATCTGTCGCTGTCGCGGCTTTTGTCGGCGCATGTCGAGGCGAGCCAGCTTCTGTTCCGGCAGCGCCAGGCCTTCTTCAACGCCGTCGACGTCGCCAAGACACCGTTCATCATCGGCATCGCCGGTTCGGTCGCGGTCGGCAAGTCGACCACCGCGCGCGTGCTGAAGGAATTGCTGGCGCGGTGGCCGTCGAGCCCCAAGGTCGACCTCATCACCACGGACGGCTTCCTGCTGCCCAACGAGGTGCTGCGCCGCGAAAACCTGATGGAGCGCAAGGGGTTTCCCGACAGCTATGATGTCGGTGCGCTGCTGCGCTTCCTCTCGGGCATCAAGTCGGCGTTGCCCGATGTCCGCGCGCCGGTCTATTCGCACCTCACCTATGACGTCATCCCCGGCGAGTTCGTCACCATCGACCGGCCCGACATCCTGATCTTCGAAGGCATCAACGTGCTGCAGCCGGGCAAGCTGCCGCAGGACGGCAAGATCGTGCCTTTCCTGTCCGACTTCTTCGACTTCGCCATCTATATCGATGCCGACGAGAAGCTGATCCACCAATGGTATATTTCCCGCTTCATGCGGCTGCGCGAGACCGCTTTCCGCAATCCGGACTCCTTCTTCCACCGCTATTCGCGGCTGTCGGAGGATGCGGCCAAGGCGATCGCCGAGGGCCTGTGGACCAACATCAACCTGAAGAACCTGCGCGAGAACATCCTGCCGACGCGCGCCCGCGCCGACTTGATCCTGCGCAAGGGCGCCGACCACCTGGTCGAGGAAGTGGCGCTGCGCAAGCTCTAGAGCGTTTCACCGAACCGCTCTACTCTTTGTTTCGACGCAATTCCTGACGGAAAACCGCTCACACTTTTCCTGGAATTGCTCTAGAACGGTTCAGCGTTTGATAGAATCCTCACCCGCTTGTTTGGGAATTATGCCGCCCTCAGCCCCTCCCATGCGGTGAAGACCGAGACCGCGAACAGCAGCAGCCCGGCGGCGCGGCCGGCAAGAACGGTCGCCCGCGGATTGGCGATCAGAAGGCTGCGGCTGCGGCCGGCAGAAATGGCCAGCCCGCCATAGATCGCGGCCTGCGTCAGCACGGTCAGCAGGCCCATGATCGTCGCCTGCATCCAGATCGGACCGTAGTGCGGTTTCAGGAACTGCGGGTACACGGCCAGAACGAAGAGATACGCCTTCGGGTTGATCAGGCAGGTCACGAAACCCTGGCGAAACGCTTTCCATGCGGAACGGCTGCCGGCCGGCCCCTCATGGCCGACGGTGATGGAGCTGCGCATCAGCGTGATGCCGATATAGGCCATGTAGGCGGCGCCGGCGATCAGCAGCGGCTTGAACAGGATCGGCACGAAATGCATGAGCAGGCCGACGCCGACAGCGCCGTTCAGCGTGTGCACCATGCCGCCGACCATGATGCCGCCGGTCGCCGCCAGCCCTCTGTCGCGTCCGCCGGTCAGCGCGTTGGCGAGCACGAACAGCATGTCCATGCCTGGAACGGCAATGATGCCGAATAGGAGAAGAAAGAAAAGCCAGAGATTTTCCGCGTAGCTCATGTCAGTTGCCTGTCGCATCTTGGCGGCGTGCCGCCAAGGAATTTGTTGATTTTCAAGCCGATGGGCGATCCTATAGATTGGCCCAACTGACGATGGTGTGTCAGTTGTGATCGCAGCCGGTGGAGAAAAATGCGCAAGGCCTCGCGCCTGTTCGAGATCATCCAGATCCTGCGGCTGGCCAGGCAGCCGGTGACGGCGGCAATGATTGCCGGGCAACTGGAGGTGACGATACGCTCGATCTACCGCGACATCGCCGCGCTGCAGGCCATGCGCGTCCCGATCGAGGGGGCCGTGGCATCGGCTATATCCTGCGCCCTGGCTTCGACCTGCCGCCGCTGATGTTCTCGATCGAGGAGATGGAGGCGATCGTGCTGTCGCTGGCGCTGCTCGAGCGCACGGGAGACGACGAGCTCAAGCAGGCGGCCAAGCGCGTCAGCGCCAAGATCGCCGGCGCGGTGCCGCCGCCCTTGCGCCAGACGCTCGACGCCAACGCGCTGCATGCCTGGGGCTTTGCCGCGCCCGCCGCCGGCACGATCGACCTGTCGCTGGTGCGCCGCGCCATCCGCGACGAGGAGAAGCTCGACCTTTCCTACCGCGACGAAGCAGGCCGTGCCTCCGAGCGGCTCATCCGCCCGATCGCGCTGATCTACTACGCCGAAGCCGCCAACATCGTCGCCTGGTGCGAGCTGCGCCAGGCGATCCGCAATTTCCGCAGCGACCGCATCGAGGACTGCCAGCCGAGCGGGTTACGCTTCAAAGGCGAAGGCGACCGCTTGCGGCAGGTTTGGGTGAATGGCTGGGAGGTCAATGCGGCATCTCCCGCCGCCGGAGGATCGTAAAACGCTTGGACCGGTACGGAATCTCCCCGTACTTACGGTGGCAGGATCATCCCTTGGTCTTGGCCGAAACATTGTGCTTCGTCATCCACGGGCGGAGCGAGGAGCGCAGCGACGCAGCGCAGACCCGAGGATCCATTCCGTTACATTGAAGTGCTGCAACGGTGCAGAATTCTGCTCCGCTGCACCCGACGATCGCAGTCACGGAATGGATCCCAGGGTCTTCGCGACGGAGCTTCGCTCCTGCTCCGCCCAGGGATGACGACTTAGGGAAGGCCTCGGCTAATCACACGCGTTGCGATGGTTCACACGCCGCATAGGCGAGCGCCTTCAGTCGACAACCTGCCTTCCTACCTCACATCCACCCAGCGCTTTTCCTCATGCGAGCGCGCCATGGCGTGCACGGTGCGCTCGATCTCCAGCCCTTCGGCGAACTCGATGAGCCGGGCCGGCTTGCCGGCCAGCCGTGTCAGCAATTCGTGGCACTCGATGATCTTGAGATCGTTGAAGCCGAGGCTGTGGCCGGGCGCCGGCACGAAAAGATCATAGGGCTTGTGCTGCGGCGCCACCAATATGGTGCGATAGCCCTGTTCGGTCGGTCGGTCGGATGTCAGATAGAGCTGGAATTCGTTCATCCGCTCCTGGTCGAACAGGATCGAACCCTTGGAGCCGAAGATCTGGATGGCGATGCGGCCCTTGCGGCCCCAGGCCGAGCGGTTGACCTGCAGCGTTCCGGCAATGCCGTTCTCCAGATGCATCAGCACGCTGGCGATATCGTAGGTCTCGACCGCCCGCCGGCCGCCCGCCGCGAGCTTGCGGTCGGCATAGGGCTTGGCCATGTCGCAGATGACGCTGGCGACGCGGCCGAACAGCGCCGTGACCAGCGACAGCGGATGAACGGCGAAATCGTCGAGCGCGCCATAGCCTGAAGTCGCTTCGTGCTTCCAGAAGAACAGCGCCTCGGGATCGGCCATGAAATCCTCGTCCATCTCTATGCGCAGATGGTTGACCTCACCGATGATCTTCTCGTCGAGCAGCGCGCCGATGTGACGGATGGCCGGGCTCTGGATGTAATTGTAGCCAAGCGCGGCAATCTTGCCTGATGTCTTGGCGGCGGCCGCCATTGCCTCGGCCTCGGCGAAGCTCGGCGCCATCGGCTTTTCGCACCACAGATGCTTGCCGGCTTCGAGGATGGCGATGGCCATTTCCGGATGAAACTGGTTGGGCGTCGTCAGCGAGACGACGTCGACCTCCGGATCGTTGACGACGGCACGCCAGTCGCCGGATGCCTTGGCGAAGCCGAACTCGCCGGCCCTGCGCCTTGCCAGCTCCTCATTGACCTCGCCGAGATGCACCAGCTTCGGCTTGGCGACATCGGGAAAGACGGCGCCGACGGCACTCCATGCTATGGCGTGACACTTGCCCATGAAACCCGTGCCGATAAGACCGACGCCGACCATCTTCTTCTCCACCGCGTGAAAATCTGCCGTGGATGAATTAGTCCATTTTCTCCTGAAATGGAATGTCTGGCTCATTTTTATGGTGTTCTTGCGCAGGCCCGCTATGATGGGGCACAGAGAGCCTCCAGACAGGCCTGAGCAGAGCGACGATGGACGAACAGGTACCTCGCGACTTCGAGACGCTGCGCGCCACCATTCTGGACCGGCGCGAGAGCCTGCCCAAGCGCATCGCCCAGATCGCCGCCTATGCGCTCGACAATCCGGACGACATCGCCTTCGGCACCGCCGCCAGCATCGCCGCTTCGGCCGGCGTGCAGCCCTCGACCCTGATCCGCTTTGCCCAGCAACTCGGGTTCGACGGCTTTACCAGCCTGCAGCAGGTGTTCCGCGAGCGGCTGCGCGAGCGCAACTCCTCCTATGACGAGCGGCTGCAGGCGCTGCGCGCCAAGGCCGAGGACGGCGCCGGCCACCGGGCGATCTTCGACGGGTTCGTCGCCGCCGCCAGCACCTCGCTCAACGACATTTCCCGCACGCTGGACGACGCGCATCTGGAAGACGCGATTTCGCTGCTGGCAAAGGCGCAGACCATCTATGTCCTGGCCAAACGGCGCTCCTATCCGGTGGCGAGCTATATCGCCTACGCGCTGGGCAAGCTGAAGATCCGCAACCAGCTGATCGAATCGGCTGCCGGCCTGAATGCCGAGATGGTCGGCTTCGCCACACCGGCGGACGCCGTCATCGCCATCAGCTTCTCGCCCTACGCACCGGCCACGATCGAGGAAGCGCGCACCATTTCCGAGCAGGGCGTGCCGATCGTTGCAATCACCGACAGCTCTTTCTCGCCGTTGGCCCAGTTCGCCAGGGTCTGGTTCGAGGTTGCCGAAGCGGATTTCGCCGGTTTCCGTTCGCTGTCGGCGACAATGGCGCTGGCGATGGCGCTGACCGTCGGCGTCGGCGAGAAGCGGCGCGATGCGAGCCGCAAGCGCCAGGCTTGACCAGACATCCAAAAAGGCAATTTTAGATCAGGGAATGCTCATTCCATATTGACTATGGATTGGAATTATTATTTCATATTGCTGGCGCCACGCTGCCGCTCGCGCGTGTTACCCAACAATGTTGTCCATGACGACAAGACCGACGGGAGGTTCCAATGAGCGAAGCCGTGGACGCAAGACAGGCGCCGCTCGATGTCATCACCATCGGTCGCGCTTCCGTCGACCTTTATGGCCAGCAGATCGGCTCGCGGCTCGAGGATATCACCTCCTTCGCCAAGTCGGTCGGCGGCTGCCCGGCCAACATTTCGGTCGGCACGGCGCGGCTCGGCCTGCGCTCGGCGCTGCTGACGCGCGTCGGCGACGAGCAGATGGGCCGCTTCATCCGCGAGCAGCTGAAGCGCGAAGGCGTCAACACCGACGGGCTGAAGACCGACAAGGAACGGCTGACCGCGCTGGTGCTGCTTTCGGTCGAGAGCGAAGGCGTTTCGCCGATGATCTTCTACCGCTCCGACTGCGCCGACATGGCGCTGGCCGAAGAGGATATAGACGAGGCTTTCATCGCCTCGGCCCGCGCCATCGTCGTCACCGGCACGCATTTTTCCCGCCCCAACAGCGACGCCGCCCAGCGCAAGGCGATCCGCATCATGAAGGCCAGGGGCGGCAAGGTGGTCTTCGACATCGACTACCGGCCGAACCTTTGGGGTCTCGCCGGCCACGCCGAAGGCTTCGAGCGTTACGTCAAGTCGGACCGGGTCTCGGCCCAGTTGAAGACGGTGCTGCCCGACTGCGACCTCATCGTCGGCACCGAGGAAGAGATCATGATCGCGTCCGGCGCCGACGACTGCCTGAGCGCGCTGAAGACGATCCGCGCCCTGTCCTCGGCGACCATCGTCTTGAAGCGCGGCGCCATGGGCTGCATCGTCTATGACGGGCCGATCAGCGACGATCTCGAGGACGGCATCGTCGGCGAGGGGTTCCCGATCGAGATCTACAATGTGCTGGGCGCCGGTGACGCCTTCATGTCCGGCTTGCTGCGCGGCTGGCTCGGCGGTGAAAGCTTCAAAACCGCGGCGACCTGGGCCAATGCCTGCGGCGCCTTCGCCGTATCCCGGCTCTTGTGCGCACCGGAATATCCGACCTTCGAGGAGCTGCAGTTCTTCCTCAAGAACGGCAGCAAGCGTCGCGCGCTGCGCAAGGACGAGGCGATCAACCACATCCATTGGGCAACCACCCGCCGGCGCGACATCCCTTCGCTGATGGCGCTCGCCTGCGACCACCGTGTGCAGCTCGAGGATGTGGCGGCCAAGACCGGCGCCGATCCGGCGCGCATCCGCGATTTCAAGGTGCTGGCGGTCAAGGCGGCGGCCAAGGTCGCTGCCGGCCGCGACGGCTACGGCATGCTGATCGACGAGAAGCATGGCCGCGAGGCAATGTTCGAATTCGCCAGGCATCCCTTCGCCTGGCTGGGCCGGCCGGTCGAACTGCCGGGCTCGCGGCCGCTGCGTTTCGAATTCTCGCAGGATATCGGCTCGCAGCTCACCGAATGGCCCGTCGATCACTGCATCAAGTGCCTGTGCTTCTACCACCCGGACGATCCGGCGGAACTCAAGGAAGAACAGCAGCAGAAGCTGCGCGCGCTGTTCGAGGCCGCGCGCAAGGTCGGCCGGGAACTGCTCATCGAGATCATCGCCGGCAAGCATGGCAAGCTCGACGACACGACGATCCCGCGCGCGCTGGAGGAACTCTATGCGCTCGGCATCAAGCCGGACTGGTGGAAGCTCGAGCCGCAGGCGTCGAGCGGCGCCTGGGCCAAGATCGAGGCGGTGATCCTGAAGCACGATCCCTGGTGCCGCGGCATCGTCCTGCTTGGGCTGGAGGCGCCGCAGGACGAGCTGGAGGCGGCTTTTGCCGCCACCGCCAAGGCGCCCATCGTCAAGGGCTTTGCCGTCGGCCGCACCATCTTCGTCCACGCGGCCGAACAATGGCTGGCCGGCAAAATGTCCGATGACGAGGCCGTCGCCGACATGGCCTCGCGCTTCGAACAGTTGACCGAGGCGTGGCTTGCCGCGCGCGGCCGCAAGGCGGCATAACGGGCCGCGACACAGGGACAGCGGAGGAAACGACCATGAGCAAGACAATCCGCCTGACGATGGCGCAGGCGCTGACCCGGTTCCTGTCCCGCCAGATGACCGAGATCGACGGCAGGACGGTGCCGATCTTCGGCGGCGTCTGGGCGATCTTCGGCCATGGCAATGTCGCCGGCATCGGCGAGGCGCTTTACCAGGTGCGCGACGAGTTGCCGACTTTCCGCGCTCACAACGAGCAGGCGATGGCGCATGCGGCGATCGCCTATGGCAAGGCCAATTTCCGTCGCCGCTTCATGGCCGCGACCTCTTCGATCGGCCCCGGCGCGCTGAACATGGTGACGGCGGCTGCACTTGCCCACGTAAACCGGTTGCCCGTCCTGTTTTTGCCGGGCGACGTCTTCGCCAACCGCATCCCCGACCCGGTGCTGCAGCAGGCCGAGGATTTTTCGGACGGCACCGCGACGGTCAACGACTGCTTCCGTCCGGTGTCGCGCTATTTCGACCGCATCACGCGGCCGGAGCAGATCATCCCGGCGCTCAATCGCGCCATGCAGGTGCTGACCGATCCGGCCGATTGCGGTCCGGTGACGCTGTCGCTCTGCCAGGACGTACAGGCCGAGGCCTATGACTATCCCGAGAGCTTCTTCGCCGAGCGGGTCTGGCGCCAGCGCCGGCCGCGTCCGGACCGTGGCGAACTGGCCGCCGCCGTCACGGCACTCAAGGGAGCCAGGAAGCCGCTGATCATCGCCGGCGGCGGCGTTCTCTATTCGCAGGCTTCCGACAAACTGGCGAAGTTCGCCGAAGGGGCAGGCGTTCCGGTCTGCGAGACGCAAGGCGGCAAGTCCTCGCTGCCGGACGAACACAAGCTCAACATGGCGGCGGTCGGCGTCACCGGCACCTCGGCCGCCAACCGGCTGGCGGAAGAGGCCGACGTCGTGCTCGCCATCGGCACGCGCCTGCAGGATTTCACCACCGGCTCATGGGCGCTGTTCAAGAATTCCGGCAAGACGATCATTGGGCTCAACGTGCAGCCTTTCGATGCCGGCAAGCATCGGGCGCTGCCGCTGGTCGCCGACGCCGCGGAAGGGCTCGCCGAGCTCGGCGCCGCGCTGCAAGGCTGGAAGGCGCCTGCCGCCTGGACCGACAATGCGGCCACCGGCAAGAAGGCCTGGCAGGCCGATGCGGCCAAGGTGACGGCATCGACCAACGCCGCCTTTCCATCGGATGCTCAGGTGATCGGCGCCGTTCAGCGCGCCATGGGATCAGGCGTGACGCTGCTGCATGCCGCGGGCGGTCTTCCCGGCGAATTGCACAAGCTCTGGCAGGCGGGCGCGCCCGGCTCCTACCATGCCGAATACGGCTTCTCGACCATGGGCTACGAGATCGCCGGCGGGCTCGGCACCAAGATGGCCAAGCCCAACGAGGAGGTCGTCGTCATGATCGGCGACGGCTCCTATCTGATGCTGAATTCCGAGATCGCCACCTCGGTGATGCTCGGCCTGAAACTGACCATCGTTCTTCTCGACAACAGGGGTTTCGGCTGCATCAACCGGCTGCAGATGGCGACCGGCGGTGCCAACTTCAACAACCTGTTGAAGGACTCGCGCCACGAGATCCTGCCCGATGTCGACTTTGCCGCGCATGCCGCCAGCATGGGCGCGATATCAGAAAAAGTTTCGTCGATCGCCGGGCTGGAGACGGCGCTGGCTCAGGCGAAAAAGAACGACCGCACCACCGTGCTGGTCATCGACACCGACCCGCTGGTTTCCACCGATGCCGGCGGCCACTGGTGGGACGTGGCGGTGCCCGAGGTCTCGGCGCGGCCGCAGGTGAACGCGGCGCGCAAGGCCTATGACGAGAAGCGGCAGATGCAGACCATCGGCGATTGATGGCGGCGCCGAAGCCCCTTCCTTCTCCCTGTCCCTATACGGGGAGAAGGTGCCGGCAGGCGGATGAGGGGCAGCGCCAACCAACAGGTAATAAGCAGTTCTAAACCGGAGTGACGACTTGAAAGCCAAACTGGGCATGTCCCCATCGCATGGTGGAACGACGATCTTGCCGAACTGAGCGATGACGTGTCGCTGGAAGAATGTCTGCGGCAGTCGCGCTCTGCCGGTTTCACCGGCATGGAAATGGGCCGGCGCTTTCCCAACGACCCAAAGGTGATGCTGCCGATCCTCAAGGCCGCGGACGTGACGCTATGCGGCGGCTGGTTTTCCGGCACGCTGGTCGACGAGGAGATGGCTGCCAACAAGGACCGTATTCAGCCGATGATCGACCTGTTCAAGGCGGTCGACGCGCCCTGCATCGTCTATGGCGAGGTCGGACGCTCGATCCAGGGCGACCGCTCGAAGCCGCTTTCCACCAAGCCGAAACTCACCAGTGACGAGATGAAGGCCTATGGAAGGCGCCTGACCGAGTTCGGTGAATGGTGTGCGGAACAAGGCATGCCGCTTTCCTACCATCACCACATGGCGGCGGTGGTCGAAACCGAGCCGGAACTCGATGCCTTCATGCGCCATTCCGGCGAAGGCATTCCGCTGCTGCTCGATGCCGGCCATCTGGCCTTTGCCGGCGGCGATGTGCTGCGCGCCATCGACAATCACCACAAGCGCATCAGCCATGTCCATGTGAAGGACGTGCGCATGGATGTGATCGACAAGCTCGACCGTACAAAACAGTCCTTCCTCGACGCCGTGGCGCTCGGCGCCTTCACCGTGCCGGGCGACGGCTCGCTCGATTTCGGCGCCATCGTGCAGCGCTTCGCCGATTACGGCTATGAAGGCTGGTTCGTGGTCGAGGCCGAACAGGATCCCAGGAAAAACCCGCCGCTCAAGATGGCGCAGGTTGGCCATAAGGAGCTGATGCGGGTGATGACCGCCGCCGGCTACACCGTCGAGACGCAGGGTTTCCCGAATGCCTGAAGGCTGGATTGGTCGCCACGGGTGGCTTATCTGAGAACTGGCTCAGCAACTCTCGGATGGCGCGATGAAAGATTATGAACATCCGTTCTTCCGGCCGCTGTGGCGGCGCATCGCCGTCGTCGCGGTCTGCGTCATCTGGTCGATCATCGAGTTCGCCAGCGGCACGCCGTTCTGGGGCGTGATCGCGCTCGGCTTCGCCGGCTACGCCGTCTGGCAGTTTTTTTATCTGTACAAGCCGATCGAAGATAAGCCTCCGGTCGCGCCGAAGGAGTGAAGTGGTCCATGGCGCGGACGTTTTGCGTATCGGATTCTGTGTGCATGAGATCGCATGGGTTGGCGCCGAAACGCTCCTCACTTCGTCATCCTAGGGCGGAGCAAGGAGCGCAGCGACGCGGCGCAGACCCTAGGATCCATGCCATGACGTTGAAGGTGGTGTGACGGTGCAGAATTCCGCTCCGCTGCGTCCTTCGACCGAGGTCACGGAATGGATCCCAGGGTCTCCGCGACGGAGCTTCGCTCCTGCTACGCCCTAGGATGACGAACAACCGGTGAAATCGTCGGCCTAGACAAGCTGCAACCCGTCAAAGCCAAGGGAATAGGAGAGACAAAATGTCGAAACTGCTCGTGAAGGCCGACAAGGGCAACGGCCGCGTCGCGCATGTCACGCCGCAAAGCGCTGGCTGGACCTATGTCGGTTTCGATCTGCATCGGCTGAAGCCCGGCCAGAGCGCCTCCGGACAGTCGGACGACCGCGAAGTCTGCCTGGTCTTCGTGACCGGCAAGGGTACGGCAAAAGCCGGCGGCAAGGATCTCGGCCTGCTCGGCGAGCGCATGTCGCCTTTCGAGGGCAAGCCGTGGTCCGTCTACGTGCCGCAGGGATCGGACTGGTCGGTGACGGCCGATACCGAGCTGGAGCTGGCTGTGTGCTCGGCGCCCGGCCTTGGCGGCGGCCTGCCCGTCCGGGTGATCGGACCGGACGATCTCGGCCAGGAGGTGCGCGGCAAGGGCACCAACACGCGCTACGTCACCAACATCCTGCCGGAAGGCCAGCCGGCCGACTCGCTGCTGGTTGTCGAGGTCATCACGCCCGGCGGCCACACGTCGAGCTACCCGCCGCACAAGCACGACCAGGACAATCTGCCCGCTGAATCCTATCTCGAGGAAACCTACTACCACCGCCTCAACCCGCCGCAGGGCTTTGCCTTCCAGCGCGTCTATACCGACGCCGACAAGGATGGCCGGCGCGCGCTGGACGAAGCCATGGCGATCGAGGACGGCGATGTCGTGCTGGTGCCCAAGGGCTATCACCCCTGTGCCGCCTGCCACGGCTATGACCTCTATTATCTCAATGTGATGGCCGGGCCGAAGCGGACGTGGAAATTCCACAACGCGCCCGAGCACGAATGGTTGATGAAGGCCTGACCGTTCTGCGTTTCCGGTTGAACTTGTTGGTCCAGTTGGGAAAAATCGTCGGCTAACGACCCCGAGGGTCGATTTGCCTTCGAAAACCCTTCAAAGCTTCGTCAATCCGTCATGGAAATCGCCTATGGCAACGTTTCTGACGAGGACTTCCCATGCGTTATGCCATCTATTTCACCCCCAGGCAGGACGAGCCGCTGGCGCGTATCGCCGCCAACTGGCTGGGCCGCGACCCGTTCGGTGGCGCGACCAGGCCGGTTGAGGCCGTGGCCGACCTGTCGGCAGCGGAAGTGGCCTTCCACACCGCTTCGGCGCGCCGCTATGGCTTTCACGCCACGCTGAAAGCGCCCTTCCGCCTGGCCGCCACCGAGACCGAGGCTTCGCTGCGCGCTGCGCTCGATCGCTTTGCCGAGGTGACGCCGGTTGTGACGATCCCGCGTCTGGTCGTCAGCCAGATCGACAGCTTCTTCGCCCTGGTGCCGGATGGTACGCTGCCTCCGCTCAATCGCTTTGCAGACGACGTCGTGCGCGATTTCGACCGGTTTCGCGCGCCGTTGAGCGAGGCCGAGATCGAGCGCCGCAGCCCGGATTCGCTGAAGCCGGCCGAGTTTCGCAATCTCTGCCAGTGGGGCTATCCCTATGTTTTCGAGACCTTCCGCTTCCACATGACCCTGTCGGGCCGGGCCGGCCCGCAGGAAAGCCCTCGCCTGCGCGCGGCGATCGACGGCCTTTTCGCCGATGTGTTGCGCCAGCCCGTGCTGGTGGATGCGCTGACATTGTTTGTCGAACTTGAACCCGGTGCGCCGTTCATGGTGCTTTCCCAGCACGTGCTTGGACGCCGCCCGGCCAGAAAAACCGCCTGACAGGCGCCGGAAGAAGCAAGGACTAGCCGCAATGACCGCCGAAACTGTTCTTTCCAACGCTCGCATCGTTCTTGCCGACGAGATCGTCGAAGGCTCGCTGGTGTTGCGCGACGGCTTTATCGCCGGCATCGATGCCGGTGCGGCCCGGACCGGCGAGGACATGGGCGGCGACTTCATCATTCCAGGACTGGTCGAACTCCACACCGACCATCTCGAGGGCCATTATGCGCCACGGCCGAAAGTGCGCTGGAACCCGATCGCCGCGGTGCTTGCCCATGACGCGCAGGTGGCGACCGCCGGCATCACCACTGTGCTCGATGCGCTCCGCGTCGGCATGGATGAGGACGCCGACCTGACATCGGACGACATCCGCAAGCTGGCCGATGCGATCGAGGACAGTGTCCAGCAGGAGCGGCTGCGCGCAGACCATTTCATCCATCTGCGCTGCGAAGTCTCGGCACCGGACTGCCTGAGGGCCTTCGCCAATTTCGAGACAGACGAGAGGGTGAAACTGGCGTCGCTGATGGATCATGCGCCGGGCCAGCGCCAGTTCGTCAACCTTGAAACCTACGCCTACTACTACCAGCGCAAGCTGAAGCTCTCGGATCAGGATTTCAAGAAATTCTGCGAGAAGCGGATGGACGAATCGGCGCGCAATTCAGGACCGAACCGCGTCTTCATCGCCGCCGCGTGCCAGGAGCGCGGCATCGTGCTCGCCAGTCATGACGACGCCACGTCGGCTCATGTCGAAGAGGCTATCGAGCAGGGCGTGCGGGTCGCCGAGTTCCCGACCACCGAGGAAGCGGCGCGGGCCTCGAAGGCCGCCGGGCTCGGCGTGCTGATGGGCGCGCCCAATGTCATGCGCGGCGCCTCGCATTCGGGCAATGTTTCGGCACGCACCCTGGCCAGTGACGGCCTGCTCGACATCCTGTCGTCCGATTACATCCCCTTCAGCCTGATCCAGTCGGCCTTCTTCCTCGGCGACGTGGTCGAAGGCATTTCGCTGCCGCAGGCTGTCGCCATGGTTTCGAAGAACCCGGCGCAGGCCGTCGGCCTTGATGACCGCGGGATCATCGAGCAGGGACGCCGCGCCGATCTGGTGCGGGTGCGCGTCGACGATCATGTTCCGGTCGTGCGCACCGTTTGGCGGCAGGGACGCCGGGTGGCATGATGGTGTCGGCCTTGATCGAGCGCGAACTGTCCGCCGAAACCTTTCCGATCCGTCATGGCGTCTTTGTTGCTGTCGTCGGCCCTAGCGGTGCCGGCAAGGACACGGTGATCGGCTACGCCAAGGCGCTTTTCGCCGACGAGACGCAGCTGGAGTTCGTTCGCCGCGTCATCACCAGGCCGAGCGATGCGGCGAGCGAGGATCACGACACGCTGGCCGACGCCGCCTTCGCCGAGGCCGAGGCCGACGGCGCCTTCGCCATCTCCTGGGAAGCGCATGGCCTGCGCTATGGCCTGCCCGCGGATGTCGACTGGTCTGTTTCCAATGGCCACGTGGCCGTCGCCAACGTGTCGCGCGCGATCATCCCCACCTTGCGCGAACGCTATGCCAATCTGGCGATCGTCGAGATCACCGCTTCGCCCGAGGTGCTGGCCGAGCGGCTGGCGATGCGCGGCCGCGAGTCGCGCGGCGAAGTGCTGGCGCGGCTGGCGCGCAGCGCAAGTGTGACCTTGTCCGGCCCTGGCGTCACCTCGATCGACAACAGCGGTCCGCGCGAGGTGGCCGGCGAGCGCTTCGCCGAGCTGCTGCGCAAGGCAATGGCCTTCTCCGACATGTCGGGGCTGATCTGATCGAGGCCTCCCCGTCTATTTGCGCCGCCCCGGAACGCTTTGGCCCGCTGGCCGCGTAGGGTAATTCTGGATTACGATCCGGGAATTCGCCCCCAGGGAATCAGGGTCGAGCAAGACAGGAAGCCTTGATGCAGACACTGACACCCATCCTCTCGACAGTCACGGCGGCATTTCTCGCCTCCCTGGTCGAGGTCGTCGAAGCCTTCACCATCGTGCTCGCGGTCGGCGTGACACGCAGCTGGCGTCCGGCATTGACGGGCGCCGCGCTGGCGCTGGCGGTACTGGCGGCCCTGGTGCTGGCGTTCGGGCCGCTGCTGGCGCTTGTCCCCATCACCACGCTGCAGTTCATGGTCGGGGTGCTGCTGATCCTGTTCGGCATGCGCTGGCTGCGAAAAGCCATCCTGCGCAGCGTCGGCGTCATCGCCCTGCATGACGAGGAGGCGGCCTTCGCCAAGGAAACCGCCGCCCTGAACCGGCAGGCCAATGACCGCCGCGCCGACTACCTCGCCGGGCTGGCCTCGTTCAAGGCGGTGCTGCTCGAGGGTGTGGAGGTGGTGTTCATCGTCATCGCCGTCGGCGCCGCGCATGGGCAGACATTTTACGCCGGCATGGGCGCGCTGGCCGCCTTCGTCCTGGTGATGCTCGTCGGTCTCGCTGTCCACCGGCCGCTGGCGCGCGTGCCGGAAAACGTCCTCAAATTCGTGGTCGGGCTGATGCTGACCAGCTTCGGCATCTTCTGGACCGGCGAGGGCATCGGCGCCGATTGGCCTGGCGCCGATCTTGCTCTGCTCGCCATCTTCGCCATCGTCGCGCTGGCATCCTTCGCCATGGTGCGTTGGCTGCGCGGCACCCGTCCCACAGCAGCCGGAGGGCTCGCCCGATGAACGTCATTCGCCTTATCGCTAGGGAATTCTTCGGCATGTTCGTCGATGACGGCAGTCTGGCGCTGCTGGCGCTGGTCCTGGTGGCCGCGGTTACCGCGGGGTGAAGCTGCTCGCACTGCCGCCGCTGCTTGGCGGTGGGCTGCTGCTGGTCGGCTGCCTCGCCATCCTTTTGCAAAGCGTTCGCCGCGCCGCACGCCACGTCCCTCGGTAGCGGACAGGCTTCGGCCGCATCTTTGGCCGGGGGTTGCGCCCGGCAGGAGCCGTGCCGTGAACGGCAAGCCGCGGTGCCAAGGGCTCGGCGGACAGGTGCACAACGCCACGAGAGCATGATCGCCGTGCCTCGGCACTCTTGACGTCACGGTGCGGCTGATGCTGCCGCCGACCGTCGGCTTCATGGTGCAGATCGTCAAGACGACATCGATCGCCTCGCTGATCGGCCTGAGCTTGCGCGGGCCGCCACGCAGGTCAACACCGTGACCTTCCAGCCGGTGTGTTCGGTACGGTGTCGCTGATCTACTTCGCGCTGTGCTGGCCGCTGTCGCTCTATGCATGCTATCTCGGGCGTCGTTTCGCTTCCGGAATGACTCGCAGGACCGGGACGCCGTTGGTCATGTCGGCAGTCTGAGCGAAGCCGTCAGCCCTTGAACGCCGGCAAGGTCAGCCCCTTCACGCCGACGTCGAGCGCGAACAGGCCGCCCGGATTCTTCTGGCGGACGAAATGGCTGGCCGGGCGCTTGAGGACGGCAGAGGTGACGTAGAGGATGTCGAGGTCCTTGCCGCCGAACTCGCAACAGGTCGGCAGATCGGTCGGCAGAACCACTGTTTCCATCAGCTCGCCATCGGGATCGTAGCGGCAGACCTTGCTGGTCACGGGTATGGTCACCCAGTAGCAGCCTTCGGCATCGACCGTGGCGCCGTCGGCGACGCCGCCTGTTGCCGTCATGTCGATGAAGGTGCGGCGGTTCTCGATGTCGCCGGTGCCGGGGTCGAAATCATAGGCCCAGACCGCGCCCGCATGGCTGTCCGAGAAGTACATGGTCTTCGAGTCCGGGCTCCAGGCCAGCCCGTTCGAGCAGCCGATGCCGTCGATCATCTTGTGCACGGAGAGATCGGCATCGAGCCGGTAGAGCGCGCCGATGAACTCGATCGGCTGTCCCGCCACCTCGAACATCGAGCCCGACCAGAAGCGGCCCTGGCGGTCCGGCTTGCCGTCGTTGAAGCGGGTCTTCGGCATATGCGCTTCCGGATCGACGATCGCCTCGAACTGGCCGGTTGCCGGGTCGAAGAAATGAAAGCCATTGGTCATGGTCAGCACCAGGCCGCCCTTCTCGCGCAGGCCAAGGCAGCCGAGATATTCCGGTGTCTCGAAGACCTCGTCCTTGCCGGTCGCGGGGTCGTAGCGATGGATCAGCTTCTTCCAGATGTCGATCCACCAGAGCACGCCGGCCCTGGGGTCCCAGAGCGTGCCTTCGCCAAGCTCGGCCTTGGCATCGACGACACAGGTGATCTTGACCATTCTTCCCTCCGTTCAGCCCCTGCGCAGCCTGCCGCCGAGGCCGGCAAACGCCTCGCTGCCGATCGAGACGGTGAGCAGGATCACCGCGCCGTAGACGACAAGCAGGGCACCGCTCGACAGGTTGAGCGCCGGCAAAAGACCAGTGAGGATGGTCAGCACCATGGCGCCGGCGACGGTGCCGAGATAATGGCCGCTGCCGCCGAGGATCGAGGCGCCGCCAATGGCGACCGCGGCGATCGAGGTGAACAGATAGGCGTCACCCATGCCGAGATAGGCCTGGCCGGAATAGCCGGTCAAAAGCATGCCGGCGAAGGCGGCGGTGAGGCCCGAAATCACATAGGTCAGGATAGTGGTGCGTGCCGTCGGCACGCCTGAGAATTCGGCCACGGTGGCGCTGGTGCCGAGCGAATAGAGGTGACGGCCGAAGGCTACCTTGGAGAGCAGCACGGTCGCCACCAGCGTCAGGGCGAGCCAGATCAGCGCGATGACCGGAAAGCCGGCTATGCGGCCGACCGACAGGAACTGGATCAGGGCCGGCGCCGAGGGGGTCGGCGAGCCGCCGGTCAGCACCAGGATCAGGCCTTGCAGGATGACGTTGGTCGCCAGCGTCATGATGATCGGCGGCACGCCGAACCGGGCGACGCCGACACCATTGACCAACCCGACGAAGGCGCCGCCGGCGAGCAGCAGCGGCATGACCCATGTGAGCGGCAGATCCTGCCCGCCGCACAGCAGCGCCATGATGATCGCCGCCGAATTCAGCACCCAGGGCACCGACAGGTCGATGCCGCCGCCGATGATGACGAAGGTTTGGCCGAGCGCGACGATGCCGACGAAAGCGGCAAGCACCACGGTGGAGCGTATGTTGGAGACCGAGAGGAAGCCCGGCGAGAACAGCGCCGTGACCAGGAGCAGCACGACCATGCCGGCATAAGCGAGCACGATCAGCCGGTTGCGGGCGAGGAAGGCACTCATTGGACGCGGCCCCTTGCGGCCTTTTCGGCGACGGAACTGGCGAGCACCGAGAGCAGCAGGATGACGCCGGACGCGACCGGCTGCCAATAGCTCGACACATGCAGCACGAAGACGAGGTTGCCGATGAGAGTGAGCACGAAGGCGCCGATCAGCGTGCCGGCAAGGTGACCCCGGCCGCCGAACAGGCTGACGCCGCCAATGACCGCCGCGGCCACCGAAGGCAGGATATAGTCCTTGCCGATGGTCGGCGACCCGGCACCGGTCTGTGTCACCAGGAACAGCGCCGCGCCCGCCGCGAACAGGCCGGACAGGCCGTAGGTGACGAGATTGACGCGGGTGATCGAGACACCCGACAGGAAGGCCGATTTTTCATTCGATCCGGTTGCCTGGATCGAAATGCCGACCCGGGTGGCGCGGAACCACCACCAGAACAGCAGCAGGACCAGCAACATCCAGACCGGGCTGGTGACTCCGAAGAGCTGCGTGGAGGCAAACCCGACCCACCATGTGGGAATGCTGCCGCCGTCGGTCGGCAGGATGATCATGGCGACACCGTTGAGGATCGACCATGTCGCGAGCGTCACCAGGAAGGGCTGCAGCTTGAGCAGCGAGATCAGCAGGCCATTGAGCGCACCGATGACAAAACCGAGCGCAAGGATGGCCAACGCCCAGAACCCGGTGGTCGACGGATCATCGGCGAACCGCGTCGCGGCGATGACCGTGCCGAGGCTGATCATGCCGCCGATAGACAGGTCGATGCCGCCGCGCAGCAGCACGATGGTCTGGCCCGTCGCCGCCAGCATCAGCGTCATCGCCGCCGCGGTGTCGAGATTGAGTTCGTCCAACGTGAAGACGCCGGATTGCAGGCTGCCGTAGATACCGACAATCAACGCCAGCATCAGGCAGGCGACCAGGAACGGCGCGCGGTCGAGCAGGCGTCCGCGCCAATCGATGGCCGGCGTGGTTGATTTCATGTCGGCCGGCCTTTGCATCATCTCGCCAGTCTGCTCCGCGCTCGCCATGACCATGCCTCAAGCCGCCTCGCGTTCAAGCATGGCGGCGCGCAAAATGCCGGCCTCGGAGATACGATCGCCTTCCAGCGTCGCCGCGATACGGCCGTCGCGCATGACCAGCACGCGGTCGGCGACATGGACGAGTTCCGGCATGTCGCTGGAATGGAACAGGATCGCGTAACCCTTGGCGGCGAGGTCGCGCATCAGCTGGAAGATCTCGCCCTTGGTGCCGACATCGACGCCACGCGTCGGGTCGTAGAGCAAGAGCACGCGCGCCTGCGTGAGCAACATCTTGCCGAAGATGACCTTTTGCTGGTTGCCGCCCGACAGGGTACCGGCGTGCTGTTCAGGCGTGCCGGCCTTGATGCGCAGGAAATCGACCATCTCCTTGACCAGAGCCGCTTCCTTTTGCCGGCTGAGCAAGCCGTTTTCGGTGAAGCGCTTGATCACCGACAGCGTCAGGTTCTCGCGCACGCTCTTGGTCAGAAGCAGGCCTTGCCCGCGCCGGTCCTCCGGCACCAGGGCGATGCCATCCCTGCCGGTCAAGGCCTGGCGTGGATTGCTGATCGAGGCCGGCTTGCCCCACAGCTCGACGGCGCCACTCGCCCTGCTGGCGCCGAAGAGTACCTGGAACAGCTCGCGCTGGCCGTGGCCCTGCAAGCCGCCGACGCCGAGCACCTCGCCCTCCCGCAAGGCAAAGTCGACACCGGAGAGCCGGCTGCCGCTCGACAGGCCCTCGACCCTCAGCGCGACGCGATCCGTGGCCGTGGCCACACGCTCGGGATAGAGCCGGTCGAGATGCCGGCCGATCATCTGGGTGACGATCTCGTTGTCGGACACGGCGTTGGCCTCGTGCGCGGCGACGGTGCTGCCATTGCGGAAGATGGTCAGCCGGTCGGCGATGGCGCGCACCTCGGCCATGCGGTGCGAGATGAAGACGACCAGCCTGCCTTCCGCCGCCAGCTGCCGGGTGAGCTTCAGCAGCCATTCGGCTTCGCGCGCGGGCAGCGCCGAGGTCGCCTCGTCGAGGATGAGGATGCGCGGGTCCTTGGCCAACCCCTTGGCGATCTCGACGATCTGCCGTTCGGCCAGCGTCAGCCGCCGCAATTCCTGGTCGGGACGCAACGCCGGAAAATTGTACCTTTCGAGCAAGGCAAGCGTCCTGCGGCGCATCTCGGCTCGGTTGACGGTACGCAGTAACGTCCTTGGCTCGTGGCGGAACCAGATATTCTGTTCCACGCTGAGGTCGGGGATCAGCGACAGTTCCTGAAAGACGGCGGCAATGCCGCGCGCCTGGGCCGCGTCCGGATTGGCAGGGCGATAATCGTGTCCGTCGACCAGGACCGAGCCGCCATCGTGCTGCACCGCGCCCGACAGGATCTGGATGAAGGTGCTCTTGCCGGCGCCGTTCTCGCCGAGCAGCGCATGCACCTCGCCGGCGCGGGCGCTGAATGTCGCATCGCTCAGCGCAACGATGCCGCCATAGCGTTTGGACAGGCCTTTGACCGTGACGAGGTCCATGGATGCGCCTTCGAAAAGCTCTCCCGACATCGTGCGATGCCGGGAGACAAGGGTCGTGGTCTCGTGATGTTACTTCGAGCCGGCCGCTTCCGCAGCGGTGATCTCGACCCAGTCGGGCGTGACCGGCAGCGTCAGGCCGGGCGCCTGGTCGGGGAAGGCATTTTCGCCGATCGCGATCTTGATCATCTTGGTGCCCGGATAGAGCTTGGACTCGAAGGGATCGGTGGTGACGAAATCACCCTTGACCGAGACCGAGCGCTCGGCCGGCTTCTTGCCGGTGTCGAGGATGTCGACCGCCAGCTTGATCGCTTCCGACGAAAGGTAGGCCGGATTGGAGCCAAGGATGCACTTGGCCCCTTGTGTCTGCGCGCAGGTGACGGCGGCGACATTGTAGGAGAAGCCGACGACCGGCACGATCGGCCGGCCGGCATCCTTCAGCGCCTGAATGGCGCCCGAGCCGTAGCCTTGCGTCATGATGCCGTCGATCTTCGGATTGGCGGCAAGCAGCGCCGCCACGCCGGATTGTTCCGGCCCAAGCGCGTAGTTGCCGTTGTAATAGCCGACGACCTTGATGTCGGGATATTTGGCCAGCACCTTCTCATAACCCTGCTGCAACTGCGCCGAGATCGGCGCGCCTGCCAGGCCGCGGTCGAGGATGATGTTGCCCTTGCCGCCAAGCTGGGTGGCCATCCACTCGGCCATCACGGAGGGGATGCGATCCCAGTCGGAAGCGACGGCAAAGGCGCAGGGTTCGGTCACCACCTGGTCGAAGCTGATGACGACGATGCCGGCGTCACAGGCCTTCTTGATGGTCGGGTTGAGCGCCGAATCCGAACCGGCGTCGACGAGGATGGCGTCCGGCTTCTGACGGATGATGTTGTTCAGCGAATTGATCTGCGCCTGGACGGTGTTCTCGACATTCTCGATCTTGAGGTCGACGCGGCCTTTCAGCGGCCCCTTGTTCACCGACACCGTGGCGACGCGCTCCATCTGCTGGCGCCAGTCATTGCCGACGAAATTGTTCGAGAGATAGATGGTGTAGGGTTTCTTGTCCTCGGCGTGGCTAGGCGCCGTGCCGATGGCGATCGCGGACACGGCAAGGCTTGCCAATCCGGCGCGAATTGTCTTCAGTCTCATGATCTCTCCTCCTTCGTGTTTCCTGCGTCAGCCAGCGACGGACTTCGCCATCTTGGTGGCTGCTGCATCCAAATTGATACCGGTACCAATGCGCCTTGTCAATTTAAGCCAAGGCGTATTGGAGGGCCTGGAGGCGACCATTTCGTCCCCGCCTCGCAGGCATTGTCATTTCGAGCCGGCAGCCTCGGCGGGAGTGATTTCCACCCAGTCCGGGCTGACTGGAAGAAACAGGCCCGGCGCCATGTCCGGGAAGGCATTCTTGCCGACCTCGATCTTCTGCATGGCCGCATCGGGGTACAGTTCCGACGCGACCGGATCGGTGGTCAGGAAGGCATTGCGCAGCAGGATCTTCTTCTCCGCCGGCTTCTTGCCGTCGAGTATGTCCACCGCGAGTTTCAAGGCCTCGGCCGACAGATAGGCAGGGTTGGGCGCAAGGATGCACTGGGCGCCATGGGTCTGCGCACAGGTCGTCGTCGTCAGGTTGAACGGACTGCCGGTGATGGGAACGATCGGACGACCGGCGTCCTGCAGCGCCTTGATGGCTCCGGCGCCATAGCCCTGGACGAAGATGGCGTCGACTTGCGGGTGCGCCGCCAGCAGGCTGGCGACGCCGGCCTGTTCCGGTCCCAGTGCATAGTCGCCGTTGAAATAGCCGACAACTTCAATGCCGGGATATTTCTTGATGACTTCCTCGAAACCACCCTGCAGTTGGGCGGAGATCGGAGCACCGGCAAGTCCGCGGTCGACGAGGATCTTGCCCTTGCCGCCGAGTTTCTTGACCAGCCATTCGGCCTCCACGCGCGGTGCCCGGCCCCAGTCGGACTCCATCGTGTAGGCGCAGGGCGCGCTGACGATCTGGTCGAAGGCGATGACCACGATGCCGGCCTTGCAGGCCTTCTCGATCGTCGGGTTGAGCGCTTCGCCGGAGCCCGCGTCGATCACGATGGCGTCGGGCTTGTTGCGAATGATGTTGTTGAGGGAATTGATCTGCGCCTGGACCGTGGTCTCGACCACCTCGACCTTGAGGTCGACGCGGCCGGCTAGCGGCGGCTTCTTGACCGCGATGTCGGCGCTGCGCAGCATCTGCTGGCGCCAGTCGTTGCCGACGAAATTGTTGGACAGGTAGATGGTGTAGGGCTTCTTGTCCTGTGCATTGGCCGGCACGGCATCGATCGACAGCAAAGTCGCCGCGACAGCCGCGAGGCCGGCGAAAAATACGCCTGCTTTCATGATTTCCTCCTCCCGTGTTTGGTATCGGCCGCGCGAACGCCGCCGATATCGGACGGGGCCTGCGCATCCACGTTCGATCGTGGTTTTCGGGGCAGCCTTCATCCTAGCTATGATGCTATTATAATTTTATAAAGCTGTCCATGGCCGTGGCGAGGAAATCCGCGCGGGCACGATCCCCGATCAGGTGTCTCGATCGAACCCCTGTCGGGTTCAGGCCAGGTCGTTCGGCGCGTCGTAGCTGATGCTGAACAGGTCGGCCGGATGACGCGCGATGGTGAACTCGATGCTCTGCTGGTCGGCCGACTGATAGAGCATCTCGACGCTGAGGATCGCGCTGCCCTGCGCGACGCCGAGATCTTCGGCGATGGCCTCGTCGGCGATCTCGGCACGGACCGTGACATGGGCGACGTCCAGCCGCAGGCCGAGGTGCCGTTGCACGGAACGAAAGATCAGCACGTCGGAAAAATCGTCCCGTTTCAGCTTCGCCCCGACGGAAGGCGGGAAATAGCTGGTGATCTGCGCCTTCTTCTGCGCGCCCACCGACAGGATGCCGCGCAGGCAGTAGCCTGCCTCGTCCTTGCCCATGCCGAAATGGCGCTGGAGCACGGGCGAAACCTCCTTGCGGTAGGATTTCACCGTCAGCTTCGCGTCCTTGGTGAAGGCGGCCATGTCGGCGAAGTTCTTGAACTTCCAGCTCAGATTGACCGAGGGATTGCGCGCCGCCACCACGGCCGGCTTGGCCGAGCGTTTCCGGATCAGGCCGTCGGCCTCGAGATCGCGCAAGGCCTGGCGTACGGTGATCAGGCTGACGCCGAAATGCTCGGCGATGGTCGCTTCCTTCGGCAGCTCGCCGCCGACCGGAAAGGTGCCGTTGCCGATCGGCTCGCGCAGGATGTCGGCGAGCTGCCGGTAAAGCGGCCCATTGGCGCGGCCGAGCGTGCGCTTGGGAAGACTTTCGATGGTGGGAACGGAATGGTCCATGTGCCTCGTCGCGCCTGTGTCGAAGCTTTTATAATAGCTTCCTTGGCCCGAGGCTAGGCAACGTCGGCAACGATCAACCCTCTCAGACGAAGAGCCGAAGCGGGCGTTCGATGATCGACTTCAGGGTGGCGAGCCAAGCGGCGGCGTTTGACTCATCGACGCTTGCCGCATCCGTTGTCAGCAGGCACTCGGCTTGATTGCCGGCCGTGTCGAGCGAAACGGTCAAGCGCATGGCGCGGCCGGGCAGAAGTGGCATCATAATCGGCCGAATGTCGGTTGCGGGGAGACGCCGTAGAGATAGAACCGCGAACTTTCCCGCGTCGTCGCGGTCGCCACGCAGCAACGCAAGCCGCGCTGCGCGCATCGATGTCAGGGATATCTCCGGAGCCGTCGCGAACACTGCTTGCCGGCCGCGCAGTTCCAATGCCACGGAAGCATCGGCGACCCGATCGATATCAGGGGATTCAGCGAATGCTCGACCTGCCGCACGCAAGAGCACATCATCGATGTCGAACACTCTCCCTGTACTTCCCAGCGCGGCCAGAAGGTCTTTCAGAGCGCCCAGTGCTATCGATGTGGCAAAGGCGGCGATGCTGGATGCGGCGACGGAAGGGGAGGCTGGAGCGGCCTCGACAGCAGGCTGACCGACAGGCCCCGCGGGCGCGGCGAAGCTCAGCACGTCGGCGGCCAGGATGCGCCCAGCCGGACCGCTGCCTCGAAGCGTCTCGAGCGGCAGCGCACGCTCGCGCGCCAGCCGGCGGGCATATGGGGAAACCGCAAGACGCCTCGCCTGCACCGCCGCTGCGTTCATTTCAGATACTCGGAATTGACGCAGTTGGTGAGCCGGCCCTCGTCAAGATAGGCGTGCACGACTTCGATCGATTTCAGCCTGAGGTCGCTCATCGATGCCGGGCTGTAGAAGGCGGCGTGCGGGGTGATGATCAGGCGGTTGGCGATCCACGGCTCGCGATTGCGCCACGCCGCCAGCAGCGGATGGTCGAGATCGCCGGGTTCGTTCGGCAGCACGTCCAGTCCGGCACCGCTGACCGTGCCGTTGCGCATCGCCGTCGCCAGCGCGTCGAGATCGACGATCGGGCCGCGCGCGGTGTTGATGAGCACGAGGCCTGGCCTGGCGGCGGCGAAGGCCTCGGCGCCAAGCAGCTTGCGGGTTTCTTCGCTGAGCGGTGCGTGGACACTCACCACATCCGCCCGCCCCATCAACTCCGGCAGCGAATGGACGCGTTCGTAACCGGTCGACAGATCAACGCCGGACAGGAGGTGCGGATCATAGAACACCACCTTCATGTCGAAGGCGGCGGCACGGCGCGCGGTGGCGAGCCCGATACGGCCGAGCCCGACAATGCCGAAGGTGGCGCCCCTGTGCCTTCTCACCAGCGGCGCCTTGGAAAAATGCCAGCCTTCGGCTCCATGGCTGGAGAGCTCCGCGCCATAGGCCGAGGTGCCGCGTGTCAGCGCCAGCATCAGGCCGATGGCGTGGTCGGCGACCTCGGTCGTGCCATAATCCGGTACATTGCAGGCCGGAATCCGGCGCGCGCCCCAGCCCGCGGTGTCAATGTTGTCGAAGCCGACGCCGGAGCGCACGGCGATGCGTGCCTTTGGAAAGGCCGATGGGGCGGCGGCGACATTGTGGGTCGGCGAATAGTTGATGACGGCGTCGGCCGTCTCGCAGGCGGCCGGATCGAGCGTCGCGGCCTTGTCATTGGTCGAACGGGCGAGGATGAACTCGATGTCGGGATAATGCTCGCGCTCGAGTTCGGCCTCGTCGGCGGCTTGCCAGTTGGCGCACAGGATCTTCATGCCGGTCCTTCGGATCGCTTGTTGGGATGATCTATTTCTTGATGCCGCCGATGCGGCCGCCCATCGGCACCACCGCGCCGACCGGCTGATCGATCGCCGCGAGCGTGCCGCTGACGGGAGCCTCGATCTCGACCACGGCTTTGTCGGTCTCAATCTCGGCGATCAGCTCGCCCTCCCTGACCGTATCGCCGACCGCCTTCAGCCACTTGATGACCGTGCCTTCGCTGACGGTGAGGTCCCCGAACGGCATGGTCACCGGCTCGTCGCCGCTGGAAGCAGCCGGCGACTGGGCCGCTGGGGCAGGTGGGAGTGCCTTGACCGGGGCAGGTGCCGGTCTGGCCGGCGCGGCATTCTTCAGGCCGACCGTGTACCAGTGATCCGGCACCGGCGGCTGACCTGCGATGACGTCGCGCACGCCTTGCGCGATGCGCGCGGTGTCGACCAGCATGGCGCGCTCCAGCACCGGCGCGAAGGGATGCGAGGTCGGCGCCGTGTGCAGCCTTCCGGGCGGTGCGTCGAGTTCGTCGAAGGCGAGTTCGTTGATGGCCTGCGCGATCTCGCCGCCCAGCCCGCACATCGCCCAGGCTTCATCGACGATGAGCAGGCGATGGGTCTTGCGCACGCTGGCGACGATGCTGTCGATATCGAGCGGCATGATGGTGCGCGGATCGATCACCTCCGCCTCGATGCCTTCGCCGGCCAGCGCTTCCGCGGCTTCAAGGGCGCGCTGCACCATCTGGCCGGCGGCGACGATGGTGATGTCGGTGCCGGCCCGGGCGATGCGCGCCACACCGAATGGCACAAAATGCTCGCCGACCGGCACCTCGCCTTTCGAGGCAAACAGCGCCTTGGGCTCCAGCATGATGACGGGATCGCCGGCCCGCAGCGCGGTCTTCATCAACCCCTTGGCATCCGCCGGGGTCGAAGGCACGCAGACGATGAGGCCGGGCATATGGGCGAAGATCGGATGGTAGATGCCGCTGTGATGCGGCCCGGAACTGCGCAGCGCGCCGGCACCGACGCGCACCACCATAGGCGCGCTCATCAGGCCGCTGGTCATGTAGCGCAGCTTGGCGGCCTGCAGAAAAATCTGGCCGGCGGTCTCGAAGGCGAAGTCGGCGAACATCAGATCCGAGACGGTCCGCGCGCCGGTGGCTGAAGCGCCGACGGCGGCGGCGGTAAAACCCTGTTCGGAGATCGGCGTATCGACCATCCGTTCGGCGCCGAACTCCTGCCACAGGTTCTTGGTGTGCGCGAAGCTGCCGCCGCGCTCGCCGGTGCCCTCGCCGAAATAAAGGATCGCCGAATTGGCGCGCATTTCCTCGGCGATGCCGTCGCGTACCGCCTCCAGCCAGCCTTGCATGCGCGTCTCGCCGACCGCGCGCGGCTGCAGGGCGGCGGGTGGATTGATCGGGTCGGCGAAAACATGCAGGCGCACGGTGGCCGGATCAGGCTCCGGCGAGTTGCGGGCGAAGGTCAGCGCCTGCTCGACCACGGTCTCGATCCGCGCCTCTATTGCAGCAAGCGCCTCGGCGTCGGCAATGCCGTAGTCCTCGATCAGTTTCCTGCGGAACATGTCGATCGGATCGCGCTTGATCCAGGCGTCGAGTTCCTCCTGCGTCCGGTAGGTGCCGATGATCGGATCGCCTTCGTGGTGGCCGACCGTGCGATAGGTCTTGGCCTCGATCAGTGTCGGGCCCTTGCCGGCGCGGGCGCGCTCGGTGGCTTCCTTCATCGCCAGCCAGACGGCGAAGACGTCGTTGCCGTCGACGGCGACGCCGGGCATGCCGTAGGACGCGGCCTTGCTGGCGATCTCGGGATTGAGCGTGACGGATTTGAGCGGCGTGGCGGTGGCGTAGAGATTGTTCTCGCAGATGAAGACGGCGGGGGCCCGCTGCACGGCGGCGAAGTTGAGCGCCTCGTGGAAGCCGCCATGGTTTGCGGCGCCATCGCCGAAGAAGGCGACGCCGATACCGTCGCGGCCCTGCTGGCGCGCGCTCATGCCGATGCCGACGGCATGGCCGATGCCGGCGGCGACGATGCCATTGGTGCCGAACAGGCCGACCGAACGATCGTAGAGATGCATGGTGCCGCCACGCCCGCCGCAGATACCATCGGCCTTGCCGAACAACTCGGCCATCACACGGCCGGGATCGGCGCCCTTGGCCAGCGCATGGCCGTGCCCGCGATGGGTCGAGGTCACCCAGTCGGTTGCCCTGAGATGCGCGCAGACGCCGACGCCGGTCGCCTCCTCGCCGATATAGAGATGCAGGAAACCGGGCGTTTCGCCCTTGCGGCAGGCGATCTGGGCGATGCTTTCGAAGCGGCGCAACAGCACCATGCGTTCGAACAGGTCGAGCAGGATTTTCCGGTCGGGCAGATTTGACGCACTTCTGGAATCCTCGCGTGCGCGCGCCGCAGACATTGCCACCAAAGCCTCCCTGAATGCGTCTGGCGCCGGGCGGCAGAGCGCCGGCGGCGGGCTTGTTGGTCACCCGCTTCAACGCATCATAGATTATAATAGCATAATGTCTACTGGCTCTGACCGAGCCATGCGAAAGCCTAGAGTCTGGTGATCCGCACGGCTGCGTCAGGCCGCTGGAACAGCTCCGGCCGCAGGTTGAGCCCAAGGCCCGGCCCTTCGAGCGGCGCGACATGACCGTCCTTGACCGGTGGGACGTCGGCGACGATCTCGGTGTACCAGCCGGTGAAATAGGCGCGTACCGCTTCCTGGTAGTTGACGTTCGGCAAGGTCGCCGACAAGGCGCAACTCGCGGCGTAAACGATCGGCCCGGTGCAGTCGTGCAAGGTGACAGGCAGTTCGCTGGCTTCCGCCATGTTGGCGATCTTGCGCGCCTCGGACAGGCCGCCGCACCAGGCGAGGTCGATCATGATCACGCTAGCCGCGCGCTTGTCGATCAACTGCTTGAACATCTGCCGCGAGGCCAGCCTTTCGCTGGCGGCGATCGGGATGGAGGTGTGGCGGGCGAGCTCGGCCATGGCGTCGAGTTCGTTGTAGCGGATCGGCTCTTCCAGCCAGGCGACGTCATAAGGTTTCAGCGCCTCGGCGATGCGCAGCACCGGCGGCAAGGTCCACAGCCCATGCAGTTCGACCATGATCTCCATGTCGCGGCCGACGGCGTCGCGGATCTTGTGGAAGGGCTCCAGCGCCTTGTCGAGATCGACGAGCGAGATGCGGGTGCCGTTCGAGGCTTCGGCGGCGATGTCGAACGGCCAGATTTTCATGGCGACAATGCCTTCCGACTTCAGGCTTTTGGCGAGATCGCCGGCATTGTAGCGCCAGGCGAGCAGGTCTTCATACGGACCTTCATTCGAATCGCCCGATTTGAGCGACCAGTCCTCGCCGCGCTCGAAAAGGGCATTCTTCTTCGTGGCGCGGACATGTTTGTAGCCGGCGCAAGTGTTGTAGATCGGCACGGTCGCGTGGGTGCGCCCGCCAAGCAGCCGCCAGACCGGCTCGCCGAGCGCCTGGCCATAAATGTCCCACAGCGCGATGTTGACGGCGGAATTGCCGCGCACCTCGGCGCCGGAATCGCGCGCGCCGACATAGACGCTGCCCAGCGTACGGTCGTGCAACTCGATGTCGCGCGGGTCCTTGCCCAAGAGATAGGACGCGACATTGTCGTGGATGTAGGCGGCGACCGGCCCGGGCGCCCAGAAGGTCTCGCCGGTGCCGACGAGGCCGGCGTCGGTGTGGACGCGCAACCAGAACAGGAACGGGAATTCCGCCAGCTGCAGCGTTTCGAGCGCGACGACTTTCATCTTTTCCTCCCAACTCCCGCCGATACTACAGTGCAGGGAACAATAGCACATAGCCGTTGACAGCCATTTATGGTACCGGTATCAATTTCGTCAAGATCGCCTCCGGGAGGGTGTTCGCTTGCCTGCCGAAAATCGAAACAAGATGCCGCTCAGGGCGCTGGTCACCGGCGCCGCCGGCGGGCTCGGCCGCGAGGTGGCGGTTCAGCTGGCGCGTCGCGGCTGTTTCGTCGCGGTCACCGATATCAACGGCGATGGACTTGCCGAGACCGCCAGGCAGATCGGCGAAACCGGCACGCAAGCCGAAAGCATCGTCAGCGATTTCACCGGGCAAGGCGTACCGGAAGCGGCGGTCGAAAAAGTGGTCGCGCGCTGGGCCGGTATCGACATCCTGGTCAACAATGCCGGCTATGGCGTGATCGAACCCTTCCTCGACGCCACCTTCAAGGCCTGGACTCGTACGCTGGCGCTCAATGTCACAGCCCTCGCCATGGCCTGCAAGGCGGCGGGCCGCGTGATGCGCGAGCAGCGCTCGGGGCGCATCATCAACATCACCTCGCCGGGCTCGCGCATGGCATTACCCGACTACACCGCCTACACGGCGAGCAAGGCCGGCGTCGATTCCATCACCCGCGCCGCGGCAGTGGCGCTCGCGCCCTATGGCGTGCTGGTCAACAGCCTGGCGCCCGGCATGATGGATACGGAAATGCAGCGCTCGACCGAAATCGACCTTGCCCGTGCCAATGGCCGCAACGATTTGCAGGCCTTTCTCGATGAGCGCACCCGCCGCATCCCACTCGGCCGCCGCGCCGAAATCGCGGAAGTCGCCGAAGCCGTGGTGTGGCTCTGCCTCGACGCGCCAAAATACATGACCGCCGAGCGGCTGAACATGTCGGGCGGACTCGACAAGGACTGATCCGGATGCTGCGAAACTCTCCTCCCAGCAGCGCCGATATCGGCGCGCTCGAAAGCAAGGCGACGCTGCTGCGCCGCCATATGCTGACCATGGCGCGCGGTCAGGGCCAGGGCTATGTCGGCCAGGGCCTCGGCATCGCCGACACACTGGCCGCACTCTACTTCCACGAACTGCGCTACGACCCGCACAATCTCGGTTGGCCCGACCGCGACCGTTTCCTTTTGTCGACCGGGCATTATTCCATCGCTTTGTGGGCTGCCCTGGCCGAAGCCGGCATCATTCCGATAGATGAGCTTGTCACCTACGGCGCCGACGACAGCCGGCTGGAAATGTCGACGCTCGACACCACGCCCGGCGTCGAAATGATCGGCGGTTCGCTTGGCCATGGGCTGGGGCAAGGTGTCGGGCAGGCGTTGGGCCTGCGCGTCGACCGTTCCGACGCGCGGGTTTTCGTCGAGCTTTCCGATGGAGAGATGCAGGAAGGATCGACCTGGGAAGCAGCCATGTCGGCCAGCCATTTCAAGCTCGACGGGCTGGTGGCGCTGATCGACTGCAACGGCATCCAGGCCGATGGGCCGATGGTGCTCGACATGGAGCCGGTGGCCGACAAATGGCGCGCCTTCGGCTGGCAGACATCCGAGATCGACGGCAATGACATGACCGCGGTGGTTGGCGCGCTGGCGGATGCACGCAGCCGCAACGGCAAGCCGAAGGCGATCGTCCTGCGCACACGGCCCGGCAAGGGCGTGCCGCGCATCGAGACCGCCGAGAAGTCGCACTTCTTCCGCATCGACGTGGCGCAGTGGGATGGCATCATCGCCGAGTTCGAGAAAACCGTGGGAGCGGGCCAATGAGCGGCGCGGCGATGGAGGCCGGCCGCACGCTGGCCATGGGCCAGGACGAGGCCGTCGGCGGCGGACGGCGCAGCGTGGATGCGCCCTTCGGCCGGGCATTGGCAAGGCTCGGACAGAGCCGCCCCGACATTGTCGGTCTGACCGCCGATCTCGGCAAATACACCGACATCCTGCCATTCCGAGACGCCTTCCCGGAGCGCTTCTTCAACGTCGGCATGGCCGAGCAGAATCTGGTCGCCGCCGCCGCCGGGCTGGCGCGCACCGGCAAGGTGCCGTTCGCCACCACTTACGGCGTGTTCGCGACGCGGCGCGCCTATGATTTCGTCGCCATCGCGCTCGCCCACTCCAATCTCGACGTCAAGATCGTCGCGGGCCTCCCCGGTCTGACGACCGGCTATGGCGGCACCCATCAGGCGATCGAGGACCTGGCGCTGATGCGCATGATCCCGGGCCTCACCATCATCGATCCCTGCGATGCGACCGAGATCGAGGCCGCGACCGTGGCCATCGCCGACCACCGGGGACCGGTCTACATGCGGCTGCTGCGCGGCATCGTGCCGGTCGTGTTGGAGCCCGGTTATGTCTTCGAGATCGGCAAGGCGCGCCGCCTGCGCGAGGGTAGCGATGTCGGCATCATCTCGACTGGCCTCATGACCGAAAGGGCATTGGATGCAGCCAATGCTTTGCAAAAACAGGGCATCGCTGCCGGTGTGCTGCATGTCCCGACCATAAAGCCGTTCGACACCGAGGCGGTGGCCGAATTCGTCGCGTCGGTTGACCGTATCGTGACAGTGGAAAACCACGTCGTGGTCGGCGGCCTGGCGAGCCTTGTGGTCGAGACCTTGTTCGGTGCCGGCATCGCGAAGACAGTGACGCGCATCGGCCTGCCGGATCGCTATATCGAATGCGGCGCGGTGCCGACCTTGCAAGCGAAATACGGGCTGACGACCGAGGCCGTCATCGCGACCATCGCCGCATTGAGCTAGGATTCTAGCATGAAGATTACAGAGATCGAGACCTTTGCCGTCGGCGCCGGCTGGAAGAACTGGCTGTTTGTCAAAGTGGATACCGACAAGGGCATCGACGGGATCGGCGAAGGCACGCTGAACGGTTTCATCAAGACCACCGAAGCCGGCGTGCACGAGTTGAAACATCTCGCCATCGGCCAGGACCCGCGCCGCATCAACGCGCTGGCCAAACGCATGCTGGACAGCGTCTCGCTCGACGGCGGCCACATCCACCGCACGGTGATCGCGGCCATCGAGGTCGCCTGCTGGGACATACTGGGCAAGAGCCTCGGCGTGCCGATCCATCAGCTTCTCGGCGGCCAGGTGCGCGACAGCGTGCTCGGCTACGCCAATGGCTGGTATCGCACCGAGCGCTCGCCGGAGGCTTTTCTCGATGCCGCCAGAGCAGTGCTGGCCAAGGGCTTCAAGGCATTCAAGCTCGACCCGTTCGGCACCGCCCAAGGTTTCATTTCGCGCGAGGAGCTGGAGCTTTCCTACGCGATCTGCCGGACCTTACGTGACAGGCTGCCCAAGGACACGCTAATCCTGATCGACGTGCATGCGCGCTTCACCGAGATCGCGGCACTGCAGGCGGCACAAAAGTTCGCCGACCTCGACATCTACTGGTGGGAGGAGCCGACCTCGCGCGACCGTCAGGAGACCGTGCACGAAGTGGCGCACCGCTCGCCCATCCCGGTGGCGACGGGCGAGATGTACGACACGGTCGGTCAGTTCTACACGCTGGCGGCCGGTGGCGGCGTCAACATCTTCCAGCCCGAACCGATGTCGCTCGGCGGCATCGGGCCGTCGATGCAGGTGGCCAATCTGGCGCTTGCCCACGGCAGCCATATCGCGCCGCACCAGAGCGGCGGGCCGGTGGCGACGGCGGTGTGCCTGCAACTGGCGGCGGCGGTGCCGAACTTCCTCATCCAGGAACATTTCGACGCCTTCAACGACCCCTGGACGCGCGATCTCGTGAGCTGGCATCCGACCGTCAATCCCGACAATGGCCATCTGTCGCTGCCGGACGCGCCGGGGCTCGGCATCGACCTCGACATCGACGCGATCAGGGATCATCCCTACGATCCCAACGCGTACCTCAATGTCCACGCGGAAGGCTGGGAAAAGCGGCTGGGACGCGGGGAAGAGGCGGGGAAGAAGACGCCTTGATCAAGCGCTTTCGCGGTCGACGATCTCGAAGCCGAGGCTGGTGATGGTCGGCACCTTGGTGTCGCCGCCGAGCTTTGCCAGCAATTGCCGCACGGCGCGCCGGCCCATCTCGTAGCGGTTGACCTTCACCGTGGTCAGCGGCGGATGCAGCTGCGCGGCCAGATCCATGTCGCCATAGCCGGCGATGGCGATTTTTCCAGGCACCGCCCAGCCGCGCCGGTGGCATTCCTGCACGGCGCCGACAGCGAGTGTATCGCTGGAAAAGAAGATCGCGTCGATATCCCTGTGGCGGGAGGTCAGCGTCACCAGCGCTTCGGCGCCGCCTTGCGCGGTGATCGGCACCTCGACCTCCAGGTCGGCATGGTTCTTGAAGCCGAGTTCGGTCAAGGCCGCGTGGTAGCCGGTGCGGCGTTGCTGCAAGCGGTCATTGCCGTGGATCGGCGTCGAGACGAAGCCGATGCGCTTGTAGCCCTTGGCCGCCAGATGCATGGTCATGGCATAGGCGGTCTCGAAATTGGAGACGCCGACCACCATGTCGATCGGCTTGCGGCCCTTGATCTCGGAGATCTCGACCACCGGTGCGCCGCTGCTCTTCAGCAGCGCGCGCGCCGTCTCGCTTTGCACGAAGCTCTGCAGGATCATGCCCACCGGGCGCCAGCCAAGCAGATTGCGGATCGCCTTCTCCTCGGCCTCCTGCGTGAATTCACCTTGCACCAGCAGCATCGAATAGCCGCTCTCGTGGCATTCGTCGGACATGCCTTGCACCTGTTCGGCTATGCCCGAATTGATCAGCGGCGGCACAACCGTGCCGATCATGCGGCCATTGCCGCGCATGCTGGAGGCCAGCCGGTTGGGCACGAAGCCGGCCTGCTCGATCGCCTCCAGCACCTTGGCGCGCGTCTCCGGCGACACCATGTCGGGATTGGACAGCGCACGTGACACCGTCATCGGCGCAACGCCGACACGCTTGGCGATCTCGCGGACGCCGAGGCGCTGCGGCTTTTTCTCGCCCGCCGGCGGCTTATCGGTCATCACCCTGCTCCAAGAGAGCGCGATCCACCAAGGCAAGGTCCCACGGATCACATCAGTCCATTCATAGCGGTTGCCGCGAACGCTTTCCAGCGACGCGACGCGCTGTCGCGAGGCATGGAATTTCATCGTTGACAAGTTATAATATTATAATCTTAATGATGATGAGGAGCGCGCCGGGATCGGCGCGGGTGAATGGAGCCGGTGGCGGGATCCGGCAACAGTCGGCGCCAGGGAGGTGAGGATGAACAGTGCGGCTGAGCTGAGCTCGCCGCCCCGGGACGCGCAATCGTTCCGGCGGCGACTGATCGGCTTCATTGCCGTCGGCGAAGTCGGCGTGCTGGCGGCGATGGCGCTTCTGATCGCCTTCTTCTGGTTGCTCGAGCCGGCTTTCCTGTCGGAGCGCAACATCCGCGCCATTCTCAACGTCGTCTCCTTTGTTGGCATCATCGCCATCGGCCAGACGGTTCTGCTGGTTGCCGGCGAGTTCGACCTGTCCGTCGGCTCGGTCGCGGGACTGTCCGCGGTGGTTGCCGCCAAGCTGATGACCGCGGCCGCCTTGCCGGTGACCGTCGGCATTCTGTGCGGCATCGGCGTCGGCGCATTGATCGGCCTGCTCAACGGCTTGATTGTCGTCAGGCTCGGCATTCCAGCCTTCATCCAGACACTCGGCATGCTGTTCATCGGCCAGGGGCTGATCCAGGTGGTGACGGGAGGCTATCCCGTCTATCCGCTGCCGGAGGCGATCAATACGATCGGCGGTACGGATCTCGCCTTCGGCCTCGGCTGGAGTTTCGCCTTCTTCATCATCGCGGCGGTGGCAGCCGATTTCGTGCTGCGGCGCACCGTGCTCGGGCGCAACATCTATGCCACTGGCGGCAACAAGGAAGTGGCGCATCTCGTCGGCATCAACACCAATGCCTGCAAGATCGGCGCCTTCATCACCGTCGGCGCGCTGTCGGCGATCGCCGGCATGTTCGTCATGGCCGATCTCGGCAGCGGCGGCACTTCGATCGGCAGCGGCTGGGAATTGACGGTCATCGCCGGTGTCGTGGTCGGCGGCGTCAGCCTGTTCGGCGGCGCCGGCACGGTCGCCGGCGGTGTCGTCGGCATCCTCATGCTGAAAGTGGTGCAGAGCGGCCTCGTCGTCATCGGCGTCAACTCCAACTGGCAGCAGATCGCCGTCGGCGTGATCATGGTCATGGCCGTCGGCCTCGACATAGTGCGCCGCCGCTACTTCATCGCCGGGGCTTGAACCGGCCAGGATATTGCGCCGGCAAAAAATGCCGGTGAACCATGGGAGGTAAGGCATGAAAATTCAGGTGAAGAAAGGGCTGATCCGGGCCGCATTGGTGGCGGCGACAGTCGCCACCTCGCTGGGCGTGGCGGGCCTAGCGCGGGCGGCGGATGTGCATCTGCTCTGGGTACAGGCGATGAAGGATCACCCGGTGCACAGGCTGATGCAGGCGGGTTTCCTCAACAAGTGCAAGGAGCTCGGCTACACCTGCGAGGTCGTCGGCGATCCGAGTGCCACCAACTGGGATATTCCCGCGACGCTGCCGCTTGCCGAAGCGGCGCTTGCCCGCACCAAATACGACGCCATCGGCGTCTACGGGGTGGATCCGGCGATCTATTCCTATATCACCAAGCTTGCCAAGGAGGGTTTCCCGATCGTCACCTGGCACGTGCTGCCGCCGGAAGGCACCGTCAATGGGCTGAAGGCTGCGACCGGCGAGAACATCGCCGAGGTCGGCGCCAATGCGGCCATCGCCATCGGCGACAAGCTCGGCGGCAAGGGCACCGTGGCGCTGACGCAAGGCGCTTCCAACGACACCGAGAACGCCATGTCGGATGCCTTCCGCAAGACCATCGCGGCAAAGTACCCCGGCATCAAGGTGCTCGACACCCAGATGGAAGGCTTCGAGCCGTCGGCGGCCGAAGCCAAGGCGGTGGCCATCCTGCAGGGCAATCCCGACGTGACCGCCGCCTTCGGCACCACCGGCAACAGCATCCAGACCTGGTCGGGCGCCGCCCGCAAGGCCGGACGCGACGTCGTTATCATCGGCATGGACTATATCAGGCAGAACCTCGACCTGGTGAAATCGGGCGCCGCCTACGGCATCGTCGCGCAGCCGCTCTATGAGGAGAGCGCCAAAGTTGCCGAACTGCTCGGCGACCTCGCCCAGGGCAAGACGGTTCCCTACAGCAATCCGTTGCCGGCCAAGGTGATCACCGCAGCCGACCTTGACCCCTATTACAAGATGCTGGACAGCGCCGGCCAGTAACACCTGCCGCCGGGCCCGCATCCTGCGGACCCGGCAATATCTTGAGGGACCACTGTGTCGACCACCCAAGCGCCGCTGTTTTCAGCCACCGCGATCGCCAAGAATTTTGGCGGCGTGCAGGCGTTGCGCGGTGTCGATTTCGACGTGGTGTCTGGCGAAATCCACGCTCTGCTCGGCCAGAACGGCGCCGGCAAGTCCACCCTTGTGAAGATCCTCAATGGCGTGCATCCGGCCGGCTCCTACACCGGCACCATCCAGCTCGACGGCCGGCCTGTCAGCTTTGCCTCGCCGGCCGATGCGCGGTCGAACGGTGTCGGCTACGTGCCGCAGGAAATCGAGGTGCTCGAACAGCTCTCGGTCGCCGAGAATGTCTTTGCCGGCCGCACCGGTCTGGGCGACGGCGTGCTTGTTCACCAGCGGAAGCTCGAGCAGCGGGCGGCCGAGATCTTTGCCGATCTCGGCATCGATATCGAACCAAGGGCCTATGTCGCATCGCTGACCTCGGCGCAGCGTCATCTGGTGATGATTGCCCGCGCCATCGTCATGAAGCCGCGCGTGCTGATGCTGGACGAGCCGACCGCTTCGCTCTCCGGCACCGAAGTCGACGCGCTGTTTGCCGTGCTGCGTCGGCTCAAGGCACAGGGCGTGGCGATGATCTACATCACCCATCGCCTGCCGGAAGTGCTCGCCATCTGCGACCGCGCCACCGTGCTGCGCGACGGCCAGGTGGCGGTGCGCATTGCTCGCGAGGATTTTGACGCCGAGACCTTCATCTTCTCGATGTCCGGGCAAAAGTTGCAGCGGCTGTTCCCCGAGCATGCTGCGCCTGTCGGCGCACCGACCGCGCTGGAGGTTCGCCGTCTCAGCGTCGCCGGTCACGGCGGTGCCGTCCATGGCGCGAGGGACATCAACCTGTCCGTCGCCGCCGGCGAGATCGTCGGATTGGCGGGACTGCTTGGCTCCGGCCGTAGCGAGATCCTGCATGGCATTTATGGCCGCGTGCCGGCAGAGGGCGAGATCCACGTCGGCGGTAAGGAGGTATCGATCAAATCGCCCGCCGATGCCCGCGCGGCCGGCATCGCTTTGCTGACCGAGGATCGCAAGCGTGACGGCCTGCTGTTCAACCTGCCGGTCGGCGCCAACATCACCATCGGCAATCTCGTGCCCCTGTCGCGGCACGGCGTGGTGCGCGGCGGGCTGGAGCGCAACGCCATCGTGGCCGCCATGCGTGCGCTCAACGTCAAGGCTTCGTCGCCGCAGGCCTCGGTCACCCATCTGTCGGGCGGCAACCAGCAGAAACTGCTGTTTGCCCGCGTACTGATGCGGGCGCCGAAGGTGCTGCTGCTCGACGAGCCGACCAAGGGCGTCGACGCGGCAACCCGGCATGAGATCTACCGGCTCGTGGTCGAGTTGGCCGACAAGGGCGTCGCACTGCTGATCGTCGCGTCGGAACTCGAGGAATTGATTGGCCTTTGCGACCGCTGCCTGGTCGTCGCCGACGGCCGCATCGTCGATGAATTCGGCCGCGGCGAAGGCGGCGAGGATCGCGTCTTGCGTTCGGTCACCGCAGCGCAGGCCGAGCGTCAGGCACAGGTTTCCGCATGACATTTGTCGGCAAACGCATTTTCGTCACCGGCGCCGCGACCGGGATCGGCCGGGCAACGGCGGAATACCTTGTCGCCGACGGCGCCAAGGTCTTTGGCGCCGGGCTGGACGGCGATGACGGCAAGGCACTGGCGAGCCGTTATGGCGAGAGCCAGCTGATCTTCCGGGAGAGCGACCTCACGCGCGAAGCGGACGTCCAGGCAGCCGTTGCGGCGGCGACTGAACGGTTCGGCGGGCTCGACGCGGTCGTCAACTGCGCCGGCATCTATCCGACCGGCAAGCGGCTGGAAGAGCTTTCCGACGAGGACTGGGACAGGACCATATCAGTCAATCTGACGGCCATTTTCCGCGTCTGCCGGGCGACCTTGCCGCTGCTGCGCGCGGCCGGCGGCGGCTCGATCGTCAACATCGCCTCCGTCCATGCCGACGCCACCGTTCCCGGTGTGCCCGCCTATGCGGCGACCAAGGCGGCGGTCGTCGGCCTGTCGCGGCAGATGGCGCTCGACTATGCCGTCGACCGCATCCGCGTCAACGCCGTGCTGGTCGGCTCGGTCGCCACAAGAATGACGCTCGACGGCCTGGAAGCGGCCGGCGGCGCGGAGGCGCTGGGCCTGTCTTTCGAACCGAACCGGATCGCCCGCATCGCCAACCCTTCGGAGATCGCCACGGCCATCGGCTTCCTGATCTCGGATGCCGCGTCCTTCGTCACCGGCAGCGCCATGCATGTGGACGGCGGCCTGCTGGCTCGGCTGCTTTAGATTGCAGCGCAAAGGGCATGAACGAAACAGTGCCGGCTGCACTTTGCCCCTGGCCAAGCACGATGACGCCCTCTTCCGGATCATCCCATCGGCCGCGGTTGAAGGCGCCGGAGGCATTGGTCTGGGGTTCGATGCAGAAAAACGGTTTTGTCGGGTCGGCATAGAGCATCAGGTGCCTGAAGACCTGGTCGGCCGTGATCCGCAGCCCCACACCACGCGAGGGAAAGCGGATGATCGCCTCGCCGCCCCAACCACCATAGTCATTGTTGCGCCAGCCCGCTGGCAATGGCCGGCCTTCGGCGAAGTCGAGTTCGGGTGGCAGCATGATCGGGTCGCCGGAAACGCCATCGGGCTCCTCGAGATAGAAACGCTTGGCCTTGAATTGCAGAGTGACGTCCGGATCGCGATCGAACCAGGGGTGCAGGCCGAAGCCGAACGGCAGGGAAACCGGTCCGGTGTTGGTCAGCGTCATGGTCACATCAAGCCCTTCGTCGGAAACGACGAAAGCCTGCGTCGCGCGATAGGAAAAGGGTTCGCCGGCGGCAGCGATATCCAGCGCCAGGGTCACGCTACCGGCTCCTGCCTCGACGACAGTCCAGCCATGCTGCCAGCCGCTGCCATGCACGTTGAATTTTTCCGGCGGATTGTTGGGCAGGACCTGCCAACGCTTTGACCTGAACTCAAAGGCATTTCCGGCGATGCGGTTGGCATAGGGCGTCATCGGGAACATGGCGACGCCCAGCACGTTGTCGGCCTCGCGATCGCCGTCCGAAAGCCGGCGCATCAGATCGATGCCGCGCCAGCGCAGCGCACTGACGGAGCCGCCGATTTGCGGCACCAGCCCGACCTCGATTGCGCCGGCCTTCAGCGTCAACGGTTCAGAAATTGCGCCCATAGCCCGCCATCCATCCCCCGTCGACGCCTAGCATCTGGCCCGTCGTATAGGTGTTGAGTGGATCGCAGAAGAACAGCACGGCCGCAACCGCTTCCTCGATATTGCCGGCGCGGTTGACCGGGACATGGCTCAGCATCGCCTTGTCACCCGAAACCATGGTCTCGTCCTCGACCAAGCCGACGCCGACGGCATTGACCAGGATTTTGGGGCCAAACTCCATGGCCAGCGTGCGCATGCCGGTCAGGATCGAGGCGTTCTCCATGGAAAAGCGCGGATGGCGGCGCATCGGCATGCCGGCAGTCACCGAAAGCAGGAAGACGATGCGTCCGCCGCCGCGCTCGGTCATGGCCACCGCCGCCTTGCGCGCGGCCGCATACAAGGTGCCGGGATTTTCGGCCGTGCTTCCCGGACGCAGCGGGCATGATACCAGAACGATGTCGGGGGACAGGACGCCGGCGGGCCGCGCCCCTTCGAGGACGCGGCCGCCATTGGCGCGCAAGGCGGCGAGTGCCGCCTCGGCAACCGGATTGCTCGCGCCTTCCCGTTCTATTGTCGAGCCGGTGAGATCGATTTCCATGGCCCCGCTCACATCATGTATCCCGCCGTCCAGCCGCCATCGACGGCCAGCACCTGCCCGTTGACATAGCTGGCGGCCGGCGAGGCCAGGAACAGCACCGCCTCGGCGATCTCTTCCGGCCGGGCAGGCCGGGCGAGGGGCACATGGGCGAGGAATTCCTGCGTGCGCCCGGCGAACTTGCCGTCCTCGCCATAGAACAGCTTGGCGGTCAGCGCCGTCATCACCGATCCCGGCGCGATGGCGTTGGTGAGAATGCCCCTGGCGCCGAGCTCGATTGCCATCGACCGCGTCAGATGGATGATGCCGGCCTTGGCAGCGACGAACGGGCTTTGCAGCCGCATGGCGGCGAGCCCGACGACGGAGGCGATGTTGACGATGCGCCCGCCCTTGCCGGCGGCAAGCATCGGGGCCAGTGCTGCCCGGCTCATGATGTAGAGGCCATCGAGGTCGATGCCGGTGATACGGTCCCATTCGTCGGCCGGGAACTCGTCTAATGTGACGCGATGCGCCAGCGTGTTGACGCCGGCATTGTTGATGAGGATGTCGAGGCGGCCAAAGCGCTGCATGAGCGCGGCGATCGCGGCGTCCACCGATGCGGGATCGCGGATGTCGGTGGTGCAGGCCATCGCATCGCTCAACCCGGCCGCGACCTGGCTTGCGCCCTCGCCATTGATGTCGGCGACGACGATCGCCGCGCCATTGTCCGACAGGCGTTTGGCGATCGAACTGCCGATGGCGCCGGCGGCTCCCGTGACCAGCGCTACCTTGCCTCGCAAATCGCAGCGCATGTCCCGTCAGCCTCCCGCAGTACAGGTTATGCTATTATAATAATCTGGCGGCAGGAACAAGCAGCTACACGGGCGGGCGGGACTTATTCCGCTGCCGCCCCGACCGCGCCCTTGCGGGCGGCATCGACCATCCGCCGGCGCGCCCGGAACACGCCCCATTGCTGGTCGACCAGCACGCCAACGAGGATGACGCCCCCCATCACCGCGAAGTTGAGCGAGGAGGGGATGCCGAGCAGGTTGACCAGATTCTGCAATTCCTGCAGCAGCACCGTGCCGAGGAGGACGCCGATCAGCGAGCCCTCGCCGCCGCGCAGCGAGAAGCCGCCGAGCACCGCGGCCGCAATAGCGTAGAGCTCGTAGAACTGGCCGTGGCTGGCCGGCGAGATCGAGCGCGTGTACATGGCGAAATAGATCGCAGACAGCGCGGTGAGCACGCCGCAGATGACGTAAGCCGCCATGACGACGCGCCCGGTGCGGATGCCAGAATATTTCGCCGCCTCCTCGTTCTTGCCGATGGCGTAGAGATAGCGCCCAAACACCGAGCGGTGCAGCACCACCCACATGACAATAGCGATGACGATCAGCGCGAAGAAGGAGTTCGGCACGCCCCAGGAGCGGCCGGCGGTCAGGAATTCGAGATCGGGAAAATTCTGGCCGAAGGCGAAGCCCGCCGTGCCGTCGGCGGTGTAGAAGCGCGCGACGCCACGATAGATCAACAGGCCGCACAGGGTGACGACGAAGGGCTGCAGCTTGAGCCGCGTGATCAGCCAGCCATGCGCCAGCCCAATGATGGCGCCGAGCACCAGGATCAGCACGAAGGCGATCGGCCATCCCATGCCGCGCACGGCGATGAAGTCGATGAACAGCGTGCCCAGCAGCGCGACGACGGAGCCGACGGAGAGCTCGATGCCGCCGGTGATGATGACGAAGGCCTGGCCGATCGACAGGATACCGAAGAGACCGATGAGGTTCGAGGTGTTGGCGAGATTGATCGGCAAGAGGAAGCGCGGATTGATGATGGCAACGATCGCTCCGACCACCAGGATCAGGATCAGCAGGCCGAGATCTTTCTTTGTCATCGCCGTCTCCGCTTAGCTAAAGCGCGTCGCGCGCTTCAGCTCTTTGTTTATGCATGCCGTGCCGCAAAACCGAGGGCCACTTTTGCGCGACATGCATTAATTTGCCGGCTTGCCAACCGCCAGAAGCAGCACGTTTTCCTGGCTGAAATGGTCCTTGTCGAGGATGCCCGAGATCTGGCCCTCATGCATCACGGCGATGCGGTCGGAGACGCCGATCACCTCTTCCATGTCGCTGGAGATCATCAGCACGGCGACGCCGGCATCGGCCAGCGCCCGCATCAACCCGTAAATCTCCGCCTTGGCGCCGATGTCGATACCGCGCGTCGGCTCGTCGAGGATCATCACCTTGGGGTTCATGGCCAGCCATTTGCCGAGCACGACCTTTTGCTGGTTGCCGCCCGACAGCGTGCCCGTGCGCGTCTGCACCGAAGGCGCCTTGATGCCGAGATTTTTCTTTTGCTTCTCGGCGGTAGCCGCTTCCGCGCTGTTCGAGACCAGCGTGCGCTTGGCATGCGCCGGCAAATTGGGCAGCGAGATATTCTGCGCGATCGACAGGTCGAGCAGGATGCCGGTCAGCTTGCGATCCTCCGGCACGAGGAAAATACCTTGCGCGACGGCGTCCGCCGCGCTCGCCAGCGCAAGTGGCTTGCCGTTGAGCTCCAGCGTGCCGCCAAGGCTGGCTTCGATGCCGAAGAACACCCGTGCCAGTTCGGTGCGGCCCGAGCCGACGAGGCCGGCAAGGCCGAGGATTTCGCCGCGCCTGACGTCGAGATCGACCGGCCGGCTGGGATAGGTGGGGGTACGGACCGCCTTTGCCGAGAGCGCCACGGCACCCGGGGCACGCGCGGCCTCCGAGGCCTTTTCGCGTTCCTTCAGCATGCGGCCGATCATCAGCTTGACCATCTGGTCGTGGTTGATGTCGCGCTTGCCCAATGTTCCGGCCAGCATGCCGTCGCGCAGCACGACGACGCGGTCGGCGACGCGCTCGATCTCGTGCAGGCGGTGCGAGATGAAGATGACCGAGATGCCGTCGGCCTTCAGCGCCTTGATGACGTCGAGCAGCTTGTCGGTCTCGGCGAGCGGCAGGCTCGATGTCGGCTCGTCGAGGATGACCAGCCTTGCCTTGATCGACAGCGCCTTGGCGATCTCGACCATCTGCTGTTGCGCCAGCGAGAGATCGGCGACCTGTGTGTCGGCGGAAAAATTGGCGCCGACGCGCTTCAGCAGCGGCGCCACCATTTCGCGCAGTTTCGCGCGGTCGACCAGCCTCAGCGGCCCGGCGCGCAGCGGCTCGCGGCCGAAGAAGATGTTGGCGGCGACATCGAGATTCTCGAACAGATTGAGTTCCTGGTGAACGAAGGCGATGCCCGAACCCAGGCTGCCCTCCACGCTCAGGCCGTTATGGGCGGTGCCGTCGACCGTGATGGTGCCGGTATCCGGCGTGGTGACGCCGCCGAGGATTTTCATCAGCGTGGATTTGCCCGCGCCGTTCTCGCCGACCAGGCCGATGACCTCGCCCGGCCTGACCTCCATCGAAAACCCGTCGAGCGCCACGACGCCCGGATAGGTCTTGCGCACGTTCTCGAGGCTGAGGAACGGGGTGGTCGCCGTGATGGATGTGTCGGAATAATTCATCATGCCTGACAGCAGCCGGTGAGCCAAAACGGCTCGTTCTGCAGACTGACGACCCCGGCAGGGTTCGTCAATGCGAACAGCCGGCTCAAGTGACTTGAGCCGGCTGAACTGCCTGTGGTCTTAGTTTCCTGCCATCGCCTTGAGATTGGCGGCATAGGCGTCGACGTCATCCTTGCCGATGATCTTGGTCGGGATGATGATGAGCCCGTTGGCCGGAATGCCGGACTTGTCGCCCTTGAGATAGGCAGCCATCAGCTTCATGCCCTGATAGGCCCATTCGAAGGGCTGCTGCACGACGGTGGCGGCAACTGTACCTTCCTTGACGCCGCCCAGCGTGATCGGATCGTCATCGAAGCCGACGACGGTGATCGAGCCGAGCTTGCCTGCGTCGCGCAGCGCTTCATAGATGCGCGGCGTGTTGTAGGAGTAGAAGCCGACCATGCAGGTGACGTCGGGGCTGGCGACCAGCGCGTCCTCGACATTCTTCTTGGCACGCGCCTGGTCGATGTCGTCGCCGCGCACGTCGACGAGCTCGATCTTGGTGCCGGCGAGACCGTCCTTCATGCCCTGGATGCGCTCCTTGGCATTGTCGGCGCCGAGCAGGCCGACGAAGCCGAGGCACTTGCCGCCGTTCGGCATCGCCTTCTTGGCGATTTCGGCCGCCTGCTTGCCGGCGTCGACATTGGACGAGCCGATATAGGCGACACGCTTGGTCTGCGGAGCATCCGAGTCCGTGGTGAACAGCGCCGTTTGCGAGGCGATCTTGTTCAAGCCATCGGTCGAGGTCTTGGGATCGACGGCCGAGACCATGATGCCCTTGACGCCGGCGGTCACCAGATCGTCCATCAGCCGCTGCTGGATGGCGACCGAGGATTGTTCGGGATATTTGAGTTCGAGCGTGTAGTCGGGCAGTTCGCCCTGCGCCTTCTTGACGCCGGCTTCGGCCGCTTTCCAGAAGTCGGAAGCGCCGTTCACGACGAAGGCCAGCGTCGGCTTGTCGTCGGCGCGCGCGATGGCCGTCGCCGTCAGGCCGACAGCCAGGGCCGCGGCGGCCATGGATGCATTGCGTATCAAGGATTTCATGTTCAACCTCCCGTTTTGGTCAATCGTAGGACTGACCGGACTTGCTCACTAGAATTGCTCACCTGAATTGCCGTCTGCAGCGTGGACGCCCTCCTCCTCAAGGGGTTCCCGGCACTGAAAAGAATGGCGTCGTTCCCAGCCACGCCACGGACTTTAGACAACCATTCTTCATTCGTAAATAGTCCGATTTGTCTGACATATCACATATCTGAGACATGGTTTGCGGAACCAATATCCGCTCGCCATCGGACCTCCACAGGCACTTCCATCGCAGCCGGACCGATCGGGCCGGATGCGATGGATTGACGGTACAGCGCATCTTTGTATTAGTAAATACTATTAGCAAAGGGCCGATCTGGTGGCGCTCGGGTGTCATAGGTGAGCCGATTCGGTGACGCTGCGATGCTTGACCACGCCGAGCCGGAGCCTTGCAAATGTGGTATTTTTGCGAGGCGTGGGCTTGCATGACGAATGGGTTGCAAGGATGCTAATAGCTATTAGTTTATCCGACGCACCCACGAACTGGCAGCGTCACGCCATCTTGTCGGCCCGGCAGGCCGCCGTTAGACAGGCTGGGCATTGGGAGACATCTACGGCATGAGCGAGACGACGGATCCGGACATCGCGATCGCGAAGCGCCGCAAGGCGCCGGCAAAGCCCAAGGGCCGCGTCACCATGACCGACATTGCGCGCGCCGCCGGTTGCTCGCAGGCCACGGTTTCCTTCGTGCTCAACAATTCGCCCGGCATTCGCCTGTCGCAGCAGACCCGCGAGCGGGTGATCGAGGCGGCGCGGGCACTCGGCTACAGCGCCCCTGCCTTCTCGGCGCTGAAGCAGCCGGTTGCGGCTTTCGAGGGCGCCGCCTTTGATGGACTCGACGGCGTGATCGGCTTCGCTGTCGACCAGCTCGCCACCAGCCCGGAGGCCGTGGTCGCCATCGAGGGCGCGCGCCAGGCCTCGTGGAATGCCGGCAACGTGCTTTTGGTGGCGCAGACCATGGGCGACGCCGTGATGGAGCCGCGCGCCATTTCAGCGCTGACCAGGCGGGGCATCTCGGCGCTGATCTACATGACCATCTTCACCCGCGAAATAACGGCGCCCGACTTCCTCTATGGCCTCGACATCCCGGTCATCCTGCTCAACTGCTACACGTCGGATTATGCCTTCCCCGCCGTGGTGCCTTCCGAGATCGCCGGCGGCCAGAGCTCGACCCGCCATCTGATCAGTCACGGCCACCGCCGCATCGCCACCATCACGGGCGAGCCCTGGATGCAGGCCGCCCAGGATCGGCTGAAAGGTTACCGCCGCGCGCTCGCCACCGCCGACATCCCGTTCGACCCCGAACTGGTGGTGGAGGGCGACTGGTCGGCCAGCGCCGGCTACGCTGCGACTGTGAAGCTGCTGGCCCTGAAGGACCGCCCGACCGCCATCTTCTGCCAGAACGACCGCACCGCGATCGGCTGCTACGAAGCGCTCAAGGAAGCCGGCCTGCACATCCCGCAAGATATTTCCGTCGTCGGCTACGACGACGAGGAAATCGCCCGCCATTTGTTTCCGCCGCTGACCACCTCGATCCTGCCGCATATGGCCATGGGCCAATGGGCGATCGAGCAGCTGGAAGCGCCGGAGGGACGGGGGCGCTATCCCATCACCAAGCTGGAGTGTCCGCTGGTGGAGCGGGAGAGCGTAGCGACGTTCAAGGGCCTCGCATAAACCGCCGGCCCTCTTGTCTCGCCCGGATGCAGGCATTCACCTTGCTCCCGCGTCTTGGCTTCATCCCGATAGAGGTCTAGCCTGCGCCTGCAGCCTGGGGAGGGGCATATGACATCGAGTTTCACCGTTCATGACGCGTCCGGCTATGAGCAACTCATGGGCCGATGGAGCCGAAAGCTCGCGCCCAAGTTCATCGGCTTCGCCGGACTTGCCCCGGGCGAAAAGATACTCGACGTCGGCTGCGGCACCGGCAGCCTGACGTTCGAGCTGGCGAAATCCGCCGAACTCGCGGCGATCGAGGCAATCGACTTTTCGCCTGTTTTCGTCGAGGCGGCAAAGCGGCGCAACGCCGATCCGCGCATCGCAATCCAGCAGGCGGACGCCACCGCCTTGCCCTTCGCGGACAATGCGTTCGACCGGGCGCTGGCCCTGCTGGTGCTCCACTTCGTGCCGGAAGCGGGCAAGGCGGTTGCCGAAATGCGCCGTGTGACGCGGCCGGGCGGCGTGGTTGCGGCCGTGGTGTGGGACCATCTCGGCGGCATGGCGGGCATGCGCATGATGATCGACACGGTGGCGGCGCTCAGCGAAGGCGGGCGCCAGCTGCGCAGCCGCTATTGCTTCCAGCCGATGATGCAGCCCGGCGAAATGAAGCGGACTTTCGTGGAACAGGGGCTGGCCGACGTGACCGAAACCGAGCTGATGATCCGCATGGATTACCAGGACTTCGCCGATTATTGGGCGCCGATATCAGCCGGCGAGGGCCCACTCGGCAACTACATGAGCACGCTGGAGGCAGCCGAGCGAGAGCGCGCCGAGGCCGCCGTCCGCGATGCCTATCAGGCCGGACGACCGGACGGGCCAAGGTCGTTCGCCAATGTGGCCTGGGCGTGCAGGGGCGTGGTGCCCTGACCACATAGGCGAAGCGCCATCGAAACTGCGGTCAGGCCTGCCGTGCAACAAGGTCGACATAGCGCCGCAGATAGAGCGGCCAGCCCTCATCGCTGGCGACGGCATCGCGGACGCCTTCCCAACCCTGGCCATGGCGCTCCAGGTTGCGATGCTCGATCTCGACGCGGGTCCGCCCAGCCGTTTCGGCGGTGAACCGCACCTCCCACTCGCTGGTTTTGGCCGGGTCGGTCTCGATGCGCCATTGCGGGCTGATGTCCCAGCTCAGGAGCACGCGGTTGGGCGGCTCATAGGCCAGCACGCGCGCCCAGCGGCACTCGCTGCCGTCGACACCGCGGTCATAGACATGGCCGCCGACCCGGGGCTCGAACACTGTCTCGGCGACCTCGGCTGTAAGCAGATTGTGCTCTGGCGGTTTGAAACTGCCGAAATCCTCGGTGAAAACCTTGAAGGCGCGCTCGATCGGCGCCTCGACCACGACGGACTGTTTCACGGAGGCGATGGGGACTTGGGTGTTCATGGTCACTCCTCTGGTAGGGTCTCGACGGCCAGCTTGTAGGCCGCGAGCGTCTTGCTCCAGAACCGGTCGAGCCAGGCGCGCATCTGGCCAAGCCCGTGCGGATCGATGTGGTAGACGTTGCTGGCGCCCTTCGGCTCCGCGCGCACCAGCCGCGAATCCCTGAGCACCTTCAGATGCTGCGACACCGCGGACTGCGACACGCTGACCTGCCGCGTGACTTCCGCCACCGAACGCGGCCGTTCCGCGATCAGCTCGAAAATCTGCCTTCGGGTCGGATCGCCCAGGGCGGCGAGCTGTACGCCATCAACAGTCATGACTTATGATTAGTGCAGACTAATGGTTGAGTCAAGCGGGGCGCACCTAGGCAGGACCTGTTTGGCAACGCGGAAATTTCTCTCGAAAGAGAGATCACATTCATTTGGAGGGAGGGAATTACGTCCGCAGGTCGAAATCTGCTCGGGCACAAGGCCGGCCGCGCGGTTATCCCTTGCGTTCTTCAAGGCTGTTGCCGCCGTCGACGACGAGCAAGGCGCCGTTGATATAGCTGGCGCTCTCGGAGGCCAGGAACACGACTGCCGCCGCGACCTCATCCGGCCTGCCGGCACGGCCCGGCGGCGCATGCCGAGCCGCTATCCGCTCCGGCTCGCTCGACGCGCCTGTCTCGATCCAGCCAGGCGCCACGGCATTGGCGGTGACGCCGTGCCGCGCCACTTCCAGCGCCAATGTCCGGGTCAGGCCGACCATCCCGGCCTTCGCCGCGGAATAGGCGGCGGTGCCCTGGTAGGAAACCAGCGGCCCGGTCACCGATGCGACATTGACGATGCGCCCATACCCCGCTTCGACCATCGCCGGCAGAAACGCCCTGGTGACGAGAAATGCGGTCTTCAGGCTGGTCTCTATGCCGTGGTCCCACTCGGCTTCGCTCATCGTCAGGAACGTCTTGTCGACGGAGGGCGAGGCCAGCGATCCCATGCCGGCATTGTTGACCAGGATATCGACAGCGCCGACCTCCTCCCGCAGCCGCTCCACCTCCGCGGCAATGGTGAGATCGGCGACCGCGGCCATGGCATCGATTCCCTCGTCGCGAAGCTCGCCGGCGCGCTCCAGCACCCGTGCGCTGGCGCCGGTCAGGAAAACCGCATGCCCGGCCTGGCCAAACTGGCGGGCAATGGCAAAGCCGATGCCGTCGACAGCGCCGGCGCCGGTAATCAGGACACGCCTGGTTTTGGGGGTGGTTGCGGCCAAGTCAGGCTCCAAAACCCGTTCGGGCCAAAAGTGTTACCCGGTACAAACCGTAACCTATGTGTCCGGAACGGACCCTATGGAACTTGGCGCACCCGACAGGATTCGAACCTGTGGCCTCTGCCTTCGGAGGGCAGCTAGGCAGCGGTTGCGTCTCAGTAAAGAGCTGCTTGCATCCGGGAAATAACTCTTTCGCTACAACCGGTTGACGGACAAGACGTAACCCCATCCCCTATACCTCGTCAAGCACGTCCCGTCCCAAATCTGTGACAGCTGTGACCACGTTGTGACCGACCGACTGCCGAGAATGAGGGCACGGGGGGGCAACTGACTTGGTCATTTATTGATACCCGCACGAAAAAATTCGTCGTTTCCCAGGTCCGCGTCCAGATTGGTTTGGACCGGCGCACTCACAGGCAAAGGCTGAAGCGATAGGATTTTGAGGCTTACAGTTCCCTATGTCGTTTTGCTTCCAGTAGCTTCCGCAGAACTCGACAACTTGGCGATAAGCGCATTGGGAGGCGCACGTCGAGAAATAAGTAGCAGGAGCGAACCCAGAATCATGGGTATGCCCAAGGCGATACCCACCAGCCAACCGTAGGATTGCGAGAGAGCAGACATCTTTTGGTCCACTGCTGCCATATCTTCCTTGAAGAAGGTCGACAGTACAATGAATATTATCCCACTAAACAGTAGGTAGACGCCAACGATGGTACTGCCTTTGGTAATTAGTATAGTCTCATTAGCACCTGAGATACTGAGTGAACCCATACCCAATGGTCCTGCATTTTCGATCCTAGGTAAGTCAATTAGAGTGCCACTGATCAAGGCATTTTCCTTGGCCGCAGTATGTATGGCGCGTGTGATAACGCCTTGACCAGGATTTAGAAATGAGAAATTTAATAGAAACGACCGACCATCATCACTGATAATTAGAGTTGGGTCGTTGTCTGGCATGCTTGATGCAGCTACAGTCGCTTCCAATATCTCTCCATCGCCATTCAATTCGATCTTGATTGGCCCATGTTGGGATATATCCGTTGAGCGAACTGCGGACCTACCGCTGTTCCAGATCGCAACGTGCGTCAGTGAAACGCGAGGGACTTTCTTGTCCCCGTACAACAAAGATACATTGTTCAGCAGAGAGCTTCGACCAGCGTCGAGCAATCGTATGCTGGTTTGCTGATATAGAAGACGTCCCTTCGTGCGTCGGAAGATGGTGTAGATCGCAACCGCAATGCCGAGAGTGCCCACCAGAACCCCGACCCAGCCTTGGTTGAAGAAGCCTAGAATTGCACTCATCTTAGTCAGCCACCCGTACCCATTCCAGAGAGTCCACTGTCACATTTGACCGACACAGAGGCGAAGTAAAGCCCGGGCATTGAGCGTCTAGGTGCACAAACTGAATGAGCGCCCCCGATGTTTGTGCGGTCGAATTGCCTCCGATGGTTTGTTGCAATGAGATGCGCCAAGCCGATGAGTGCGTCTACAGGCCACGATTGGTGCGGCCCAGGCAGAGGCAGATCATGATACCAGCGTGAAAGACTCTTATGGTTTTCAGAAGCCCGCATAGGGCTTTGCTAAGCATATCGGATTGCCCTACACACAACTCCTTGCAACGTCGCCGTTTCGACTGGAGGGGAAGGCTTATGACTGCGTCTACATTCGAGGCATGGGACCCGCTTGATGCCGATGCTGGAGCAGACCCCGGCATCTTAATAAGTGCTCAGAAACGCGAGATTGCGAACATCCTTAGGAGCTATACTGGCTACTACGACCTCTTTTCCGAGCTGTTGCAAAACGCCCTTGATGCGGTAGAGCGGAAGGCAAGCAACACAAGTACAGACTTCCAAGGTAAAGTTTGGCTTGAGATTGACCTTAAACAGCATACCGTACGTGTCACCGACAACGGCATTGGAATGAGCATCGATCAGATGCGTCAATTTCTCCGGCCCAACTTCTCATTCAAGGCGGGACCGGCCACACGCGGAAGCAAGGGTGTCGGCGCTACATATCTGGGATACGGATTTAACTCGCTGCACGTGAGTTCCAAACAGTCCGGCCAGTCCTACTCCGGCATCATCGAAAATGGCCGACACTGGGTTGACGACAGCACGGGCACCGTCAGCAGACCAAAGATTGTAGCTCACCCTGAGCCAGATGGACCATTTCAGCTAACACAAGACGGTACCTCCATCTGCGTGAGGTTGGTAGGCGAGAAGATACGGCCGTCGAATCTTGCTTGGTATCAAGCCACGACCGCTGAGCAATGGTTAGCTTTGCTACGCATTTTGACCCCAGTAGGAGGTATCTACCTCAACGGGTCCGAACCACCAACAACACAGGTCGAAGTTAGGGTGACCGACGCGCAGGGAGTGACGACAACTGCCGAGCCGACCACGCCACAATACCTATATCCTCATAACCTGATAGCGCGCAGCGGTGACATACGAGAGTACAACGCGTATGTCGAGAAAAAGCTCGTAAGCGGAGCTGACGCGACGAAAATACCCCCAAAGTTCCTAAAATTAAATGGGTTGTGGGGGCAGTGGGGAACAGACGAATTACTTCGTCAAAATGGCAAAACAAGCCCCATTCAGATGCGCCTTGATCCGGCAGAACGGGCGCTAGCTAACGATGCAGGCATTTCTGCATACGTATACCTCGCATTTTCTACAGAGTTGTGGGACACGGCAAACGATTCAATATTAAAACTGAGGAAGGGTGCACGAGTACTTCACGGCGGCCTGCAGCTTGCGACCAGAGGTATGCCGCAGGGTGGTACCCTGACGATACCGATGACGAATAACATAGGTTTCCAAAATCTGGCGCATATCATCATCCATTTCGACAATGCTGAACCTGACCTTGGCCGTAAGGGCTTCCAACCAGAGTATGTAGCGCTTGCCGAGAAGATCGCGGTATCTGCGGTAACGGCATTTCGTCGCCGCTATCACCTACTCCGAAAGCCAGGTGTCGCTAAGATTTTCAGTGATGAGTTGAAGGTAGATCAATGGATTAAGCAGCAAGTTCAGCACGAGACCGAGCACGCCCTTATCATCAAAGGCGCTGGCCTGTTCATGCCAACGGAAGAACTTCCTATAAGATCAGAACCGCTCGTAGAGCAAGATGTGGTGGCCGTCTTCAATCAGATGCTTTCATCTGGTCTGGTGAGAGGTGTGCAGCTGATAGCCAGTAGCCAATACAATCAGTACGACGGTCTTTACCGGGTAAAGATGGACCCACCATTTGATAAATACGTAAAGAGCATCAGCAACCCACTTGGTATTGATGCAGAAATGTTTACAAAGGATGAGACGTACCAGACGGTGGTCAAGGTCCTGGAGTACAAATACAACCTGGATGGACTGATTGAAGAGCTTCAGTCTGGTGTTAAGGATACCAATGATATTGGTTTAGCTGTCGCCTGGTCGATGGGCACCAAGTGGAGAGAGATGTTTGACGTCACCAGCCTCCTAGACGATGACAACGCACATCACAGACAAATCCATGGCACTACACATTCGTTTGCGCATTCAGTCTCTGGCGTTCATGCCTTTGAGGCGGTCATACTTCATGATCTCGTCAGCTATCTAAAGGACCCCGTCGCAGAGGTCGCGCGGCAACGTCAGATGCTAGATGACGACAACTGATGCACCGACCCTTCATGTACAGTGTGCAAGGGCTAGGAGCCGAGCAGATGGCCAACTCGTTCGCCCAACTTCTTCTCAAGGTCAGCAAGCCTTCGCGGGGTTGTTCAGGTAGGTGATGCACCAGGCATGGCGGCCTACAGGATGAAAGGCAAACTTTTGAAAGACAGACGCGCGGACGAAGACGGGGCACTGTCCCCCGCCAACGCTCCCCCAGCGCCGCTAGCATGTTCGATGCAAGGAGCACCGCAAGGCGAAAAGACCGAGTGGGGCAGGTTCTGGTGACTTCGGAGGCCACGCCTAATCGCACGGACGGGCGCAGTCGATGATGAAAGGCGCTACCAAGATAAGGCTGCTTGAATCTGAGGACAGCTTACCGGGCCACTGGTGCAAGCCCCGGCCAGCGTCCGGTCAGTCACTTCTTCATTGCGATAGTCAGCAGTGAATGAAGTTGCCCGTGGCCTGCCCATGTTGCCTTTGCATTCAAACGCTCCACTCCTGGCCAAAAACGGGATGATGCATAGATCGCAGCCTGAACGTAGTTTGAAACTTGCGCATAGAGGGTCCGAAGACTGGTCCTCCGAGCGTGGTCGCCAAACCTGCCCACATAATATGCAGCTACAGCACGCAACGCGTCATGCCGGTTTCCGTCCTTAGCAATGTCTAATGCAATCTTAACTTCGTCATCAGTAGGCTCAGAAGCTTGCATCATGGCAGCGATGAGCCACATGCGTTGCCAGTCGGCAAGGGCCTCATCGGCTGCCAATCCAACAACAAACGATCTGAGGTCCTTATTCTCAAGGAACTTCGCTAGATATGACGAATAAATTTGCGCCATCGACGGTCGCCGCTTGAATGCGTCTTTAACGTGCTCCACCGCATGATCCGATCCGGCCTTTGCAAAGAGCGGTAGGCAGAACCTCTCAACGTTCTCTTCCTGTCCAGGGTACTCGTCCATTGAGTCAAACAGAGACATCGTTGCCGCTAGCTCGATCGGTGTTTCCTCGACTTCTTCCTGTTCATCTTCTCCTGCATCTTCCTCGTCCTCTGACTCCCATTCTGACTGGAACCCATAGTCTGCATCAAAGTCTTCGTCATCGATTTGGTCCGCGATCTCATCTACCGCCGCCTGAAACAATGACTCCAAATCGGGTTCCATGGTGTGAAGCAAAGTCTTTGGTATAATCTTGCACTTACTTTCATTTAGCGAGAGGTCATAGCTTCTCAACGCCGGAATCAAGTCCCGCAGAATGCGATCCGCGTGCTCGACAGAGTCGACGAAAATATACAGATCATCAACATATCTTGCCGAATGCAATTTCATGTCCTTAAGGATTCGATCTATCGGAGCCATGTAGAAATTGCCAAGAAGGTCTGACGGGAATATTCCTTGCAGTATTCCTCTTGAACTCCGCTCTCCAGTGAAGCTTGTAAGCATGGCCTCTAATCGGGACGAATATGATTTCTCGAACCCGGAGTCATTTAGGACGTTGATTAATGTGTGGAGATTAATCGAACTAAAGTAGTTGGCAATATCAAGTTTAAGAACGTACTGCACGTTCTTGTCCTTGGCGCTCTCAGAAAGCGAGGATTGAAGGTCGTTCCAGCACTTTCTCGTCGATAGAAACATTGCGGGACTATCCTCGTCCGCCAGTTGGTGGCTGAACGACCGGGCATTATCTAGAGACTTTCCGATAACGGCTGTCGATCTGTCCGCTAGTGCCTGGTAAAGCAGGCGGTCTTTCGGAAGCAATATGCTACCAGACCGCGAATATGCCGGGCCTAAGCGCTTTGTGGACTCTACAGGTATCCGGAATGATTTGGGAACTTCCATAGATATAGGGATACCCGGTGTGAATTGGCCGGCCTTTATATCCGCCGATACAGCTTCCTTGAGAGCATCGCCAGCCCGTGCATAGATCAGGCTAAGATGCGGAGCGTATATGAAGTCTGATTTCACGTCATTCAAAATACGCTTAATCGACAGGTCGAGATTCATTTTAGCGAATGCCGCACTCTCCATACCGAAGGGCTCGCCTAGTTTCACATCTGCCATGTCCAAGTCCCCTGAGAACCCACAGAGCCTCCATATACCCGATGTCGTTAGGACAGCAACTGGCAACGCGGACTAACACTTGGCATTTTGGGGACCGGAAAAATTGGGCTTGGTTGCGAATTTGCTTTGTGAATAGATAGATACAGATGCGCGAACGTGGACGGGGCACTAGGCCCCGCCCTTCATTCGGTTCTCTCGCCGCCAGAGCGGCTGTAGGTTCGTGTAGTAACAAAGCTGGATGAGGTGGTCTAAGTCCCTGGCGCTTGCCAGCGGCTCTATGTGGTCAACCTCCCACTGCCGATAGCTGTCCCATGACATGCCTATGCGAAACTGTGCCGCGATATGGTCCCGGAGCTTTGAGTGATTGCAGCCGAGCGCATAGGAGGGGCTAGCGCGACCGCTGAGAGCCATTCCGGTTCGGCGGAGAGCATTCCTGTACATTCTGAATGAGGGTTCTCTAATCCCTCGCAGCAGCTCGCGTTGCCGCGCCTGTTTGGCATTGCAAGCGACGCATTGCCGGTTGCCCACGAAGCGTTCCGCGCGGTGACCTTCTTTGCAGGTCTGCCCCGTATAAAAACGAGAAAGGCCGCTCGCGGCGGCCTCTTTTCTACCCAGCACGATTGGTGTGCCGACACTGTGTAGTGACATTCACGACTCCTATTGTTTGGTGAAATACGCCTCCTTTCCGCGTCCAGTTTGTGAGTGGTAACTGACCCTGTACGCTTCCAATTTTCTGGCCAACGCAGACGACTGCTGGCGCAGCTTGGCGATCATCCGTTCCAAGCTGGACGGATTGATCCCTAAGGCCTTTGCGATTTCAGATTTGGTGTAAGGACCTGGGTCCGCGGTCTCGAAATAGTCCGTCAGTTTGACCTCAGTCGGGACTTTGCGTGCCTTTCGCTTGGTGGCACCTGACAGCCAGTTCGCTAGCCGTATACCGGGCATCTGATGTTGGATTGCTCGTACAACGGCTTGTCCGGCGTTCCCGCTCGGCAAGAGCATGTAGATTTCCGTTGGCTTGCAATTTCCATCGGCATCGGTGGCGTTTCGGCATTGGATACGATTTATGGCCTGGACTACGCTCCTGGCTATGAAGCCATCGCCGAGTGCAGCCCGTATGTCAGTGTGCTCTTCGTACTTACGATTTCCGGAGAACCACTCGTCCGACTGTCGTCCTTGATGCGCAATGAACCTCTGAGCGGGTTCTATGTCATCCAGATAAGGGAGGCCGAATAAAATCGCAGCTTCGCACCTGTTCCAATCATTCTTGCCATCAAGGTTGCCCCAATTGTCGAAAACTACGCTCCCATCCCTAGGCCGGTAAGGCTCGATGGAGGGTAGGGCGCTCTTGTGTGCACATACGAGGACTTGCTTTCCAGCTAGCTGCTTTGACAAGTCGCCCCAGACCACAGGCCACTCCTTCGCTGCATGCTGCGCGAGATGTTCCTTGCCAACCTTGTGTCCGTAGGAAACGTGCAGGGTGACATTGCGATAGCTACGTATTCCGGGTGGACGCGGCAGAACATCAACCTGCCGACTCATGATCGAATAAACGGGGTCTACGCCGGCAGTCGCATCTAGGATGACGCCGTGCGCTCCATCGATACCCATGAGCGACCTAGAACTGTGCAACTGGATCCGTCCACCGCGTCTGCTTGTCCATCCGTGGCCGATGCGGGTTATCGCTTGTAACTGGTCTATTTGCTCAAGATATTGAGGCTTGGACGATCTCTCGATGCGCGAACCCAGTTCGGTTTTCGTAGCCGGTCTGTGCTCGATCAATTTGGCAAATGCATCGTCCGATGTGCCAGCGATGCCTGCCCTTAATCCGCTCAGATCAATGCGTGCCAAGATGTCGAAGCACTCAGCATCGAGCCCTCGATCAGATCGGCCAAGGTCTGTGTCCGTGAGTCGGATCGAGAAAGCGAATAGTTGCTCGGAGGCAGTTCGCAGTTCGCCATGCATGGCCCTCGCAAGATCGCCCGACATTGATCGTAGATTGCTCGCGCTTAAGCTGTAGGCATCGGCCCAGTCGAAAGCTTCATCGATAACTATCCAATTGCGCTTAGCTCCGTAGTAACCCAACAACCTGTTTGACTTGTCGGTCAAGCCAGTATCTGCAATCTCCAATAGCGCCAGCCTGTACGCGGCATGTGTGGTGATAACCACTGGAGCGAATGCAAGCTGATCGTTAGTGGCAGGAGCGTTTTGGTGTACCGCTCTAGCCATCGGCCAACCAGCAAGGTTGTTGATACCCTCCGCTAGTTTGTTCGCTTCCTCTCGGAACTTTGTGACAATGAGCGCTCCTGGGTGCTGTATAAGGTCCTGCATCGAGCACAGAACTTTCAGGGCCTCAGTCTTCCCTGATCCGGTAGGCAACTGGACAACCTGCCAGCGCACTTGGTCAGTGTTGCGACTGCAAATGGCCTGTGCGAGCTGTTGCCAGCCCTCTGTCAAGGCATTCGAGCTGGTTTGTTCAAGGGATTGTTTCCAGTGGCTGTTCATTTGCTTGGTAAAAGATGTGAGCATTTGTTCCTTTCTCTTGAGACAACAAAAAGGCCCACCGGCTCGCAAGCCGGCAGGCCCAAATCTGAAAGTCCCGCAGTTAGCTCTTAAGATAATTTAGGGACAAGTGAGGGAGTTTACGGATTACGATGCGGCTAGACCGGAAGGTCGAATTTGGTATTCGAGAATTTTGGAGAATGAAACAATTTCATTCATGTGCCTGACCCCAAAAATCTCTATTCCATATAGGAAGTAAATTGGGGTTTGTAGGTCAGCCGGGTGTGAGCGGGCGACCCGGCAGGCTAATGCATTCTCCCATTCCGTTAGTCGCTGAAACAGTCCAGGCCATAGCACGGACATTGGCGCTGAACGCCAACAGAAACTGTAAGTCACTTGGACTGTGGGGAACCGGCATCACATCTCTGAAATAGATGTCGGTAGCTCTCATACTGGTATCCAATTTCGCTATCGAAACAGCCAAAATTGGCTTTTCACGAAACCAGCTTCTCTGAGCCCGACACATGACGATGATCGAAAGCTCTGTTCCGTCTTCATAAAGAAGCGATGCCGTTATAATGTCCTTGTGGCCGTCTGACGGGATCAAACCAAGCTTTGCCAGACATAGCTTTACCAACTCGGCAACGTAGCCCGGCATGATAAGTGCGTCGTTCGTCATAGTGCCACCTGCTGGCTGGGTTTCCTGAGTTTCGCAACGATGTCTTGCGGCTTGAGATGGGTGTATCGGAAAAGCATTCTTGGGTCTTTGTGTCCGCTTATGGCTGCTACCTCAGGTACGTTCAAGCCAAGTTCGAAAAACCGGCTTACTGCCTCATGCCTGAGGTCGTGGAACCTGAAATCAGCGATGCCCGGCTTAAGCTTTGCTGCTCTGCGTTTGCATCTTTCCCATGCAAGGCGAAACGCATTTGCTGAGACCGGAAACAGCCGATCATCAACTGCCGCATCCCGTAGGCTGCGCAGTATGAGCACCGCGTTCTCTGACAAGGGGATGGTTCGTGGGATGTCGGTTTTTGTTTCCGGTATCGACAGCAGGGCATTAGCGAGGTCAAGGTTTGACCGTCGTATGTTTAGAAGCTCGCCACGCCGCATTCCGGTTTCGATTGCCAGTCTGATACCGGGCTCCAACCAATCCGTTCGGCCATCTGCACAAGCAGCTAATAGCGCCGCAAACTCATCTGCATGGAGCCTTCTGGTGCGTCCGCTAGCCGCTTTGGGCTTGCGCACGTTGGCAACTGGATTTGCATGTAGGGGTACGTCCCATTCACGCCGAGCGACCTCAAACACGCTGCGCAACAGGCCCAGTTCCCTTATTACCGTCCCGGCCTCTACCTCTTTTAGCCTCTTGTCTCGATGCCGGGTGAATGCCTGCGGCGTGACCCGAGCTAGCGTGAGGTTGGCCCAGTCGTACCGTAGAAAGACCTCTATGCGTTTTGCTTCAGAAGCATGGCCTCGCTTGCCGGGTGTTACATCACGCACGTAGCGTCGTAGTAGGTCTGCAACCGTAGTACGTTGCAAGGTGGACGGATCGTAAGCTAGCGCTGAGCGGTCTAGCTCCTGTTCGGTCTGTCGTATCCATCTCAGCGCGTCGGCACGGTTGATGAAGGTTTTGCTTATCGGGGTATGTCCAGTGCGGCGGACCTGTGCCTGCCACTTGTCGTTTCGCTTGCGTAGAGACGCCATCGGCGCTGCTCCTTGTGACCAGATTGTGACTGGTTGCTTTGAGGAGCATTTCAAGGAATGAAGCAGTCGCTCGAAACCCTTGCTGTATAAGGGTTTGAATTGGCGCACCCGACAGGATTCGAACCTGTGACCTCTGCCTTCGGAGGGCAGCGCTCTATCCAGCTGAGCTACGGGTGCTTTCAGGACGAAGAGCCCGGAAAACGAACCAGCCGGTGAACCGGCAAGTCACCGCTTCTTAGCGGAAGCCGACGCGGGCTTCAACGGGCAATTGATGATGTGCAGGATGCAGAGGCCCGCTTCGTAGGCGGTGTGGTCGGATAGGGGGTTTCCCCACTCCGTCTCGGCTTCGCCGATCCACCTCTCCCCCATCCGGAGGGAGAGGAAATTGAGCCTCACTGCGGCCCAACCGGGCTTTTCGCCGTCCGCCGCCTGCGCACCGCGCGCTTTGCCTTCTTGGCGCCGGCCAGCTCGTTCATCGCATCCAGCTGCATCTGCTGCATCTCGGCCAGCCGCGTCCATTGGCGCGAGATCAGGTAGTCGAGCTTTTCGTGCAGATGCCGCACTTCGAGCTCGGCCTTGAGGTTGACGCGGTATTCGTTGAAGGAGCGCAGGCGGTCTTTCACCTCCTGGCGCTTCTGGCTCATCATGATCACGGGCGCCTGGATGGCGGCGATGCAGGAGAGTAAAAGGTTGAGCAGGATGAAGGGGTAGGGGTCGAAGGCGCCGTTCAAGCCTTCGAACAGGTTGATGCCGATCCAGACCAAAAGCACGGTGGCGAACGAGATCAGGAACCACCAGCTGCCGCCGAAGGCGGCCATGTTGTCGGAGACGCGGTCGGGAAAGGTCCGGTGCTCCTCGAATTCTTCTTCCGAGTTTTCCGAGATCGTGTCCTGCTTGGCGATCGACTCCACCACCTGGCGGTCGAGCTCGGAGAACTCGCCGTGCTCCTGCTGCAGGAGCTCCTCCATGTAGCGCATGCGGTAGCGGCCGAGCTCCTCGCGGCTGACGCGCGCGCCCTTGGGCAGGTCGGGATGGTCGGAGCGGATACGGTCGGCAAGGCTCGGGCGCAGCGTGTCGATGCGCACCAGGTCGCGCTTGCGGAATTTGCGGCCCGAGATCGCCGACGGCTTTTTCTTCGGCTTCAGCCGCGACCCACCGGGGCCGGCGGGTTCGGAATCCGGCACTTCGGGCATGTCGAAATGCTCGTCGGAAACCTCGTGCAAATCCGCTTGCGTGGTCGACGCTTCGAAATACTCGCCGCCGCTGTCGTTCTCGTTGTCGGCCGACGTCTGCTCGGATGCCTTGGGAACGGTGCTCATAATGGGGCTCCTGCTGTCGTGCTGTAAGTTAGGATACGCCATGGCGACGGGGCAGTGCCACCATGGGTTTTCGCAGCGTATGGCATGCCTTCCGCACGATTGCGTGACAGTCGTGAAACAATAGCCGGCTGCAGGGTTTTTGTTAGCTTCTTGGCGGCGACGGCCCCCGCAGGCGCTTCGTCATCCGCGGGCGGAGCAGCCGCGCAGCGGCGTCGCGGAGACTCGAGGATGCATGCCGCGACCTTTGTCGGAGGGTGCAACGGTGCAGAATTCTGGACCGTGGCGACAGCTTCAGAGTCCCGGCATGGATCCTCGGGTCTGCGCCGCGTCGCTACGCTCCTTGCTCCGCCCGTGGATGACGAAGTCGGGGGGCCCGGACGGCCCTTCGCAGGCTCAGGGCGTTCGTCATTCGAAAAGCCAAGCAATTGGCTTGTCGTCCGCTGCGCGGACCACTCCTCACCTACTGCTGTTCGGCGAACATCAGCCTGGTCTTGGTGTCGGCCATGGTGGGCGACAGGCTGCGCTGGATCAGTGCTTCGACATGGTCGTTGCGCTGGCGGGCGCTGTCGGCGCCCATTACCACCACGATCAGCTGGCGGCCGTCGGCGTCGTAGGAGGTGACGATGTTGAAGCCGGAAGCCCTGATGTAGCCGGTCTTGATGCCGTTGACGCCGCGCACGCGGCCGAGCATGTCGTTGTGGCCGCGCACCAGCCGGCCGCGGAACATGAAGTCGCTTTCGGAGAAATAGTGGAAGTGCTGCGGGAAGCGCCGCTGCAACGACATGCCGAGCACCGCCATGTCGTGCGCGGTCGTCATCTGGCCGTCGTCGGGCAGGCCGGATGCGTTGCGGAAGGTGGTGCTGCTCATGCCGAGCTGGCGCGCCTTGGATGTCATCATGGCGGCGAACTGGTCTTCCGAACCGCCGAGATATTCGCCCACCGCCACCGCCACATCGTTGGCCGATTTGACGACGATGGCGCGGATGGCGGAATCGACATCAATCGTTTCCCCGCGCCGGAAGCGCATCTTGGTCGGCGGCTGCGAGGCGGCGTGATCGGAAACCGGGATCTGCGTCTCCTTGGTGACGCGGCCGGTCTCCATCGCCTCGAACAGCAAATAGAGCGTCATCATCTTGGTCAGCGACGCCGGATAGCGTTGCGCCGTCGAATTGACCTCGAACAGCTGCTTGCCGCTCTTTCCATCGACGACGATGGCGGCGTATTTCTGCGGCGGCGCCGGCACGGCCAGCACCGAGTCGGGCGGGGCTGTGGTCGAGCAGCCGGCAACCATGGCCGCCAGGGCCAGGACAGCCAGGATTTTCTGGAAGAGCGGAAAGAGACGCGGAAAGGACAAGGGCTGGACTGTTCTGGCGATGCTGTTGCTGAGATAAGGCGAAGCTAACGTAACGCGGCGGATGCGTCCATTTGGTTAATGCCGGTTAGCCCTGGGAATGTCGAGTGCCAGCGCGACCTGTTTCCTCGCCCCTGCCGAAGGCGGGGAGAGGTGGCCGCGTAGCGGCCGGAGAGGGGCCTTCGTAAGGCGCTAGCCTCGAAAAGAAATCCGTCTCCTTGAGGTCGGCGCATCCCCTCTCCGTCTCGGCTTTCGCCGAGCCACCTCTCCCCCACCCTGTGGGGGCGAGGAACTCGCGTTCTTTATTCGCCCCGAAAACGCCTGCTTCTCCTGTCTCTTCTTGCCAGAGCCGCGTTTCCCGTGGGAAGGAGCGTGGCATCCGGCGGCTTGGGGGCTTGCAAAATGACTGACATCGGGGCTGGCGCCGCGCCGTCGCTTATCAGGGCATCGCTCAGCCGCACCGGCAAATGGGCCGGGAGCATCGCCTTCATCGGCGGCGCCGTTTCCGACATCCTCAACCCGCTGGCGCCGTTCGCCGCCTATATCGCGCTGGTTGCCTCGATCGCGGCCGTCATCATCGCCATTGCCATCGTGCTCAGGCTCGTGCTGGCGGCCAAGGCACTGCCGGCACTGGTGTTCGCCACCAGTGCGGCGGCGGTTGCCGGCGGCGTCTACGCCGTGCAGAAGGAGACCAGTTCGCAGAACGGCATCATCGCCGGCCTGGTGCCGGCGATCGCGCAACTGCAGCAGTCGATGGGCATCGTCTCCGAAAAGGTGGCCAGGATCGAGCAGACCGTCACGCAAACGCAGAAAACCGTCGAAGAGGTCAAGAAATCGACCGACACGGTTGCGCAAAAAACCGATCAGATCGTCTCCGTCCAGCAGCGGCAGACGGCGCAAGGGGCCGAGACGCAAAAGACAGTCGAAGCGGTCAAGCAGACGACCGAGACGCTCGCCGCAGGCCAGCAGCAGCAAGTGGCCCAGGCCGAAAAGCTGCAGGCGACGACCGAACAGATCGCCGCCTCGATCGACACAATCGCCAAGGGGTTTGCCACCTTGGCCGCGCAAGGCGGCGCCATCGCCGAGCCGAAGCGACCGGACGAGTTCTACCACAATGCCCGCGTCTACGAGCTGTCGGGCGACATGCTCAACGCGCGGCGCTCCTACCTCGCCTTTGCCGGTTTCGATGTCGACGCCATCGACCCCTATACGCGCTTTGCCACGCTGCTGCGGGTCCAGGACGGCAAGGCCGGCGCCCGCGAAGTTTTCGGAGCACTGGCCGACAAGGGCAAGGCGCTGTCGATCAAGCTGGTGCATATCATGCAGTTCGACGATGCGCAGCGGCTCGACAAGCTCAGCGCCTTTATCTCGGCCAATCCGGATTTCGCGCCGGCCTATTACCTCGAGGCGCAGGAATTTTCGGAAGATCGCCTCGGCAGCCAGACGCTGGCCGACAAGCGCAGCGAAGCCCAGGCGCTGACCAAATTCGTTTCCTACGAAAAAGATGGCGGGCTGCTCAAATATTTCGTCGACCAGACCCAGCTTGCCGACTGGCTGGACCGCAGCCGCAGCCGGCTGGCGGCCCTTGGCGACGTCCTCGACCCCGCCCGCTTCGTGCCTTCGCTGACGCCGATGCGCTCCAACCAGGGCTGGTCGATGACCATTTCGCTGCCCGAGCCGGCAACCGCGATATCCTGGCGTCTTGGCGACACCGGCCCCTTCACCGACACTGGCCCGCTGGCGCTCAACGACCAGCGCACCGGCAAGCCGATGCCCAATCCGAGCTTTGAATTGCCCGACAGCACGGCGACGACCACCATCGCGATCAAATATCTCGACATCAGGGGGCGCGAGACCGGCCCGTTCGACATCCGCTTCGATCCGGATGCCGCCCTGCAGCAAGGCAACAAACAGATCCTCGACCAGTTCTGGACGTCATGGATCGCCTTCGACGCCAGCGGCAATCATGGGCTGGTCTATTTCACGCAGATGCTGTCCTACCGCTGCGCCATCAAGGAGGTGCATTACAGCCTGAATGGCGCCGTGCTCGACAAGGCGCTTGCCATGCCGCCCTGCAATGCCAAGGACCCCTACGCCATCCCCGATGATTTCCAGCCGTATTTCAAGGTTGCCGACAGCGTGAAATCGATGTCGGTGCAGGTGACCTATACCGACGGGACAAAATCGCCGGTGAGGGAATACAAGCGGCAGTAGCCTTTTCACCCTACGTTATGGTCTGCGTTATGCACACATCTTCTGTGACTGGCGCGACTGATCGGTCGAAGACTGGATTGCCATGTGGTCTCCCCAATCCGTCTCAGCTTCGCCGAGCCACCTTTCCCCCTCCGGAGGGAAAGGAAGGGAGCGTAGCTGGACGAGCGTTGACGACAAAAAGCCTGGCGCCTTTCCTCTACCCGGGAGAGGTGTCGAGCGTAGCTCGACGGAGTGGGGGTAGACCTGCGCGGCATAAGACATGCGTGCGACAAGCTGTCATGCACCTATCTGACGCAAAATGCGCACCCGCGCGCTTGCGCGGTGCGCGGAACGGGCTCTTCTTGGCACCCGTCAGATTCGGGTGAGAGCGCCATGGACACCATCACAATCAACGCCAAGGGCATTTCGGTTTCGCTCGACCTCACGGTCGGCCACATCGCCGACATGAGCATCGAGAGCGGCGGGCGCCAATTGCGGCCGCTGCACCGCGCGCCCTGGGTCGACACAAGCGAGACGCTGCCTCCAGACCTGCCGCGGGGCACCGTCCGGCTCTCCGGCGACTTTCTCTGCGCACCGTTTTCGCGCAGCGATGTCGAGGAGGCGCCGCTGCATGGCTGGCCGGCCAACAGCGCCTGGGATGTGGTCGAGAGCGGCGCCACCGAGGGCGGATGGCGCGCCGTCTTCCGGCTGCGCCACAAGGTGATGGGCGCCAGCGTCGACAAGATTTTCACGTTGCGCGACGACCATCCCTTCCTCTATCAGGAACACGTATTTTCCGGCGGGTCCGGCGCGATCCCGGTCGCCCATCACCCGATGACGGCGATGAAAGGCGGCGGCAGGCTGACTTTTTCGCCCAAGCGGTTTGCCGCTACGCCGGCCGATCCACTGGAGCCGGATCCTGCACGTGGCCGCTTCATGCTGGCCTATCCCCGTCGGTCGTCCGACCTCGCGCATTTCCCCGCTGCCGGCGGCGGCACGCTGGATCTCACGGACTATCGCATGGAGGATCGGCGCGAGGATTTCCTCACCTTGGTCGAGGCCGATCATGACGGGCCTGGCTGGACCGCGCTTGCGCGCCAGGCCGAGGAGGATCTGGTGCTGGTGCTGAAAAACCCGGCCGAACTGCCGGTCACCATGCTGTGGTTCAGCAATGGCGGGCGCGACTATGCGCCGTGGAGCGGCCGCCATGTCGGCGTGCTCGGCATCGAGGATGGGCGCACGGCGATTGGCCACGCCGCCTCGCTCGGCGACAACTGGCTGAAGCGCGAAGGCGTGGCGACGGCATTCGCGCTCGGCGAGGGCCACGGCGTCTCGTTCCGCCATGTCATCGGTGCGTTGCCGGTGTCGGGTGGCGAACCTCCACGAGAGATCACCACGGTGGATGGCCGCCTTCGGTTGGCCGGCTCCGCGGAGCCGGAGGTCCCGTTCGACAGTGATTTCCTGCGCATCGGCCAGCCAGCGGCGGCATAGTGCAAACCAGCCAACGGCAGGGTTTGAAATTTCCGCCGACTGCCGACAAGATGCGCCTGAATCGTGCGGAAGGAGCCAAAATGTCTGAAATCGCCCACCTCGCCGCCACCATCTTCAAGCGCGCCGGCAAGGCCAAGCGCTTTATCGTCGCCATTGCCGGGCCGCCGGGCGCCGGCAAGTCGACGCTATCGGCGGGCCTGCACGACCTTTTGCCGGAAGGCATGGTGGAAGTCGTGCCCATGGACGGATTCCACTATGACGACGTCGTGCTCGAGCGGCGCGGCCTGCGCGCACGAAAGGGTGCGCCCGACACGTTCGACTTCGGCGGCTTCGAGACGCTTCTGAAACGCATCCGCGCCGGCGAGCCCGACATTGCCATTCCGGTCTTCGACCGCGGCATGGAATTGTCGCGCGCCGCCGCGGCGGTCGTCGATGCCGAGACCAAATTCATCCTGGTCGAAGGCAATTACCTGCTGCTCGACGAGGAGCCGTGGTCGCGCCTTGCGCCGCTGTTCGATTTCTCGATCTTCGTCGACGTACCGCGCAACGAGCTCGAACGCCGCCTGATGGAACGCTGGCACGAGCATGGCCGTTCCGAAGCCGACGCGCGCGCCTGGATAGCTTCCAACGACATGCCCAACATCGAACGCGTGCTGGCACGGCGCCGGGCGGCCGACCTGGTCATTGGCTAACCCGGGTTAATCTGGATTAACCCGCTTAATTTTCAGTATTTTTCGACGGGAACCTTAAGACTTACAAGGCGTTATCCCGATCAGGCAATCATGCCAGAAGAGGGATTCCGTCCGATGGCAACCAAGGCAAAAAAGCCCGCCAGGGGCAAGTCAGCACAACCGAAAGCGACGCAATCGAAGGCCGGGGCCGGCCCGGCGGTCGCCCAGCGTTCAAGGGATGCCAAGCCCGCCTTCGGCAAGGCGCCGCCCAAGAAAGTCGTGCCAGGCAGCGCGGCGAAGGTGACCGCGCCGAAAGCGGCAGCGAAGACCGCCCAGGCGAGGAAGCCGGCGCCGGCCGGCGGCTCGAAGGTTCGCACGGCAGCCAACATTGCCGCCGGAGCGGTGGTGGCCACGGCGCGGAGTGTCGCGTCCCTCGCCGCCTCAGTGGTCGGCAAGGGTGGGCCCAAGGCGAAAGCAAAGTAGAGCCGCGCTTCCCGGCGGGGCAGATTCAGCTCCGCGCCGGGATGGTCAGGCCCTTCTGTACCGCCGGCCGCGCCAGGCCGCGCTCCAGCCACGCCGCCAGATTGGCGAAATCATCGAAGCCGACCAGGTCGCGCGCCTCGTAGAAGCCGATCAGGTTGCGCACCCAGCCGAGCAGCGAGATGTCGGCGATGGTGTAGTCATTGTCGATGATCCACTTGCGGCCCTTCAGCCTGACGTCGAGAACGCCAAGCAGGCGGCGCGATTCGTCGCGGTAACGCTCCAGCGGCCGCTTGCCGGCGATCTCGCGGCCGGCGAATTTGTGGAAGAAACCGACCTGGCCGAACATCGGCCCGACCGCCGCCATCTGGAAGAAGACCCACTGGATCGTCTCGTAACGCCGCGCTGCGTCCGCAGGGATGAGCAGGCCGGTCTTTTCCGCCAGATAGAGCAGGATGGCGCCCGATTCGAAAAGGCCGATCGGCGCGCCGTCCGGGCCGTCGGGATCGATGATCGCCGGGATCTTGCCATTGGGGTTGAGCGACAGGAATTCCGGCGTCCAGCTCTCGTTCTTGCCGATGTTGATCAGATGCGGCTCATAGGGCAGGCCGAGTTCCTCCAGCGCGATCGATATCTTCACTCCGTTCGGCGTCGTTGCCGAATAGAGCTGGATCTGGTCGGGATGCCTGGCAGGCCAACGGGTTGCGATCGGAAAGGCGGACAGGTCGGCCATCGAGAACTCCTGAGCGGGGGATTCGCACCAAGCGGCGCAGTGTTGGCGGGTCGGCCAAGAGTTAGGGCTGCGGTCGGGCCGGATCAATATGGCGGCGGCGCTTTCACCGTGCACGGATAGTCAATCAATCCACCGCCTTGGCGGTGGTGACCGCCTGGCTGGGTAGCAACCGCCCGGGCAGGTGGTGACCGCCCGGGGATCAGATGGCTTTGAAGGCCAGCACCGCATTGGTGCCGCCGAAGGCAAAGCCATTGCTGATGGCGGCGCGCACCTTGCGCTCGCGCGCGACATTCGGCGTAACGTCGAGATCGCAGTCTGGATCGGCCTCGCGGTAATTCGCCGTTGGCGGCACGACGCCTTCTTGGATCGCCATGACGCAGGCGATCATCTCCAGCCCGCCCGAGGCGCCGAGGCAATGCGCGTGCATCGACTTGGTCGAGGAGACGGAGAGCGCGCGGGCATGGTCGCCGAAGACGCGCTTGATCGCGAGGGTTTCGATCTGGTCGTTGGCCTTGGTGCCGGTGCCATGCGCGTTGAGGTAGTCGACATCCTCGGGATTGAGCCCGGCATCGGCCAAGCAGAAGCGCATAGCGGCTTCCGGACCCTCGACGGTCGGCGCGACGATGTCGGAGGCGTCGGCCGAAAGGCCCGCGCCGGCTATCTCGGCCAGAATGGTGGCCCCGCGCGCCATCGCGTGGTCGTAGCTTTCCAGAACCGCCATGCCCGCGCCTTCGCCCAGCACCAGCCCCTGGCGGTCGGCCGAGAACGGCCTGCACGTGTCGGGCGACAGCACACGCAGCGCTTCCCAGCCCTTCAGCACGCCCCACACCAGCGGCGCATCGGTGCCACCGGCCACCATGACGTCGGCGCGGCCGAGCCTGATCTGGTCGACCGCCGAGGCGATGGCATGATTGGCTGACGAACAGGCCGAAGTGACACCGAACACCGGTCCGCGCAAACCCAGATGCATGCTGACCTGGCCGGCGGCGGCGCCCGGCATGACCCTGGGGACGGTGAAGATGCCGGCGCGATTCTTGCCCTCGATCAGGATGGCGCGATAGTTCTCCTCGACCGTCTCGAACCCGCAGACGCCAACACCGACAATGGTTCCCATCCGATAGGTATTGTCCGCATGCGGGGCCAATCCGGACTGCCGCATGGCTTCTTTCGCCGCGATCACCGCCAGCAGGCTGAAGCGGTCCATCGACACCAGCTGCCTGCGCTCGATGCCGTGATCCGGCAGCGCTTTGATCTCGCAGCCGGTCTTGACCTTCAGGTCGTGCAGGAAGGGATTGTCAATCGGGCCGATCGCCGACCGGCCGGCCCGCATCTCGGCCCAGATTGCCTGCGCGTCGGTGCCCAATCCGCACAGCCCGCCGATGCCGGTAATGACGACACGCTTCAGCATTCGGTCAGGCTTTTTTCGCGATCAGCGCGCGAACGGCCTCGACCATGTCGCCGACATTCTTGAGATTGCTCCAGGCATCGACCGTGTTCATCTCGATCTCGATGCCATATTGCTCCTCGAGGTCGAAGATGATCTCGGTCAGCTCCAGCGAATGGATGCCGAGCGCCGTCAATTCGGTGGTGGTGGTGATTTCCTCGCCGCCCGGCTCGGCATGGGCCTTGATCTTCTCGATGATGTCCGTTGCCAGCTGATCAGCCATTCGGTTTCTTCCCCACTTGTCGTTTCCCGGCGCCAACTGAACAGCGCCTTCTTATCCTCGATATCAGGCCGCGATCTTCGCCTTATACCCCGCCAAGCGTCGCCTGACCGTACCAAGGTGGTTCCCTCTATAGAAACGGAAACGCCATCAAGCAACAAGCTATATGTCGACAAAACCGCCACAGTGCTTAACCTGACGGCGTGGATACGATCGAAAATACGAAGTTTTCAGGTCAACTGGCCCAGCGCGCGGCGGGCAAGGCGGCGCTTGGTTGCGCCAGCGTCGACGGCCGCACGCGGCTGCGCCGCCTCTATCAGGACGGCTCAGCCAAGATAAGGCTGCCGGCCGTTTCGGCCGGTCCGCTGGAGGCCGTCCTGATCAACACCGCCGGCGGGCTGACCGGCGGCGATCGCCTCGGCTGGGAGGTGGATGTCGGCGCGGATGCCAGCGCCGCGATTACAACTCAGGCCTGCGAAAAAGTCTATCGCGCCGCATCGGACCATGCCGAAGTACGGGTCAAGCTGACCGTCGGCGAGAACGGCAGCATCGCCTGGCTGCCGCAGGAAACCATCGTCTTCGACCGCGCCGCCTTTGCCCGCACGCTCGATGTCGAGCTTGCGGCCGGAGCCGAGGCGCTGGTGCTGGAAGCGGCCGTCTTCGGCCGCCTGGCCATGGGCGAACGTGCCGCTCAGGGCATTTTTCACGACCGCTGGCGTATCCGCAGGGAAGGATCCCTCATTCATGCCGAGGATTTCCGCATCGGACCTGCCATCGCCGACACCTTGGCCCGTACGGCGATATCAGGTGGCGCAATCGCCGTGGCAACGCTGCTGCTGGTGTCGCCGCGAGCCGAGGCTTTGCTTGATCCGGTCCGGGAGATCATTGGCGACCGAGGTGGCGCCAGCGTCTGGGCCGTGAAGACATCTGGCAAGCTTCTTGCGAGGCTCTACGCCGAGGACGGCTACCAGCTGCGCCAACGGCTGGTCCCGCTCGTCGAATTGCTCAACGGAAGGGCGGGGTTGCCCAAATTATGGTCACTGTGACTGTGTCCGCATCATTTCAGGAAGACGCATGAACCTGACGCCAAGGGAAAAGGACAAGCTGCTGATCGCCATGGCGGCGATCGTGGCGCGCAAGCGACTGGAGCGCGGCGTCAAGCTCAACCATCCGGAAGCCATCGCGCTGATCACCGATTTCGTCGTCGAGGGCGCCCGCGATGGCCGCCCGGTGGCCGAATTGATGGAGGCCGGCGCCCATGTCGTCAGCCGCGCGCAGGTGATGCAAGGCATCGCCGAGATGATCCATGACGTGCAGGTGGAAGCGACCTTTCCCGATGGCACCAAGCTGGTGACCGTGCACGAACCGATCAGGTGAGGAGACCGACATGCTTGAACTGCGCCCGAACTGCGAATGCTGTGACAAGGACCTGCCACCGGAAGCGAAGGATGCGCGGATCTGCACCTTCGAGTGCACCTTCTGCGCCGGCTGTGTCGAAAACGTGCTTGGCGGCGTCTGCCCGAACTGCGGCGGCAATTTTACAGCCCGGCCGATTCGTCCCGCCGCGATGCTGAAGAAATATCCGGCTTCGACCAAACGCGTGCTCAAGGCCGAGGGCTGCGGTCCCCGCAAGGCCGCCTGACACCGCAAACGAAAGGCAAGTAAATGATCCCTGTCAAACGCCTGTGCCTCTCGGCGATCCTGCTCGTGGCGGCGGCCATGCCTGCCTACGCCCATGTCGGCATCGGCACGACATCCTCCCTCATGGCCGGCTTCACGCATCCGTTGTCGGGCCTCGATCACTTGACGGTGATGCTCGCTGTCGGCCTGTGGGCGGCCCTCAAGGGCGGCAAGGCGATCTGGGCCTGGCCGGCGGCGTTCGTCGCCGTCATGCTGGCCGGCGCGGCCCTTGGTATGGCCCATGTGCCGTTGCCGTTCGTTGAGCCGGGCATAATGGCTTCGGTCGTGGCGCTCGGGCTGCTGGTCGCACTGGCGGTCGATCTCCCAGTTCCGGCCGGTGTCGCGATCATCGGCCTGTTCGCGCTGTTTCACGGCCACGCCCATGGCATGGAAGTGCCGGAAAATGCCGGCGGGCTCGAATATATGGCCGGCTTTGCCACCGCCACCGTGCTGCTCCATGCCATCGGCATCGCCGCCGGGCTCGGCCTCGGCATGAGATTTCGTGGTGTGGCCCGCATCGCGGGTGCAGCCTGCGCGGCGATCGGCATCGGCCTCGCCTTCGGCGTCGTGTGAGGCCCCATGATCCCCGGCGAAGTCTTCCCCGCCCAAGGCGACATCGAACTCAACAAGGGTCTGCCGACCGTCATCCTGAAAGTGGCCAACAGTGGCGATCGGCCGGTCCAGGTCGGCAGCCATTACCATTTCTTCGAAACCAATGAGGCGCTGACATTCGACCGCGAGAGCGCGCGCGGCATGCGCCTCGACATCGCCGCCGGCACCGCCACGCGCTTCGAACCGGGGCAGGAACGCGACGTCACGCTGGTGCCGCTTGGTGGCAAGCGTGAGGTCTATGGATTCCAGCAGAAGGTAATGGGCAAGCTGTGAGGGCGTCTCGTGCGTGGCGCGCAAGGCCGGCGAGCGGCTTCAGGACAGGCATGAACGCAAGCGCTGCGCGTCGCTCAGTCCGATGGCTTGGCGGCCGCATAAATGACGATCTTTCCGGGATCGTCGAATTCCACGGCGAGAACGTCTTGTGCCAGCACGCGCCGCGACTCGATGGCGTTGAAGAGCAGGGCGTTGGCCTCGATCTCCTTGCGCAGCTCGGTAACATCGTCCTGATGCTGCCGGACCTTGTTCTCGATGACCGGCGGCGGGCCGCCTTCGCTGCGCGCAGCGTCGGTCAGGAACACGATATCGACCTTGTCGAGCTTGGACGTCTTGCGCACCGTACTGATGTTTTCCCGCGTGCGGTCGATCGCCGAATTGACCTTTCCAATCTCAGCGGTCGTCTTGGCTTCTTCCTGGTTGACTTGCGAGCCGACGATACGGTCGACGGTTTCCGGGCTCTGAAGGCCCTGCGCGTTCAGCGCGGCCTGGGGAAGGCCCACTGCCAGAAACGCAGCCGCTGCGACGGCATGCAGCCAACGGATATCGGGCAAGGTGGTATCGGTCATCGTTCACTTCCGCGGTTTGTTCCAACGCTCAGGAAACAAAACGACGCCAGCCCTGCCACGGTTCCCTCCCCGATTCGGTGGGCGGACCGGATACCGGCCCGCCGCGCCGGGTCTTTAACTCGCTTTTTGGTGATCAGGGTCAGGGCGCCGTTTGGCTCCATGCTGGCCGCGACCACCTGAGCCGAGGTCATGCCCTTGGCCTCGAGGGCGGACTTCACCTTGGGCGTGGCATCGATCGAGCTGCGCAGCTTCTGCAGGCCGGCATCGCCACGCTGGGTGATCACCTGGTTGACCTGCGTCTGGGTGTCCTTCGGCAACTCGCTGATGTCGACGATGTTGACACTCTGGATTGCCGGCGCGGCTTGCTGACCGCCGGGGGCGGCTGGGGCCGGCGTGGTCGGAGCGGGCTGTTGGGCAGGCTGCTGCTGGGCACTGGCGGCGCCCGCCAGCATCAGGCTGGCGGCGGTTGCAAGAACTATCGTTTTGCGCATGGATTTTCCTTCCATCGGTTTGGCAAACGGTCGTTTTGGGGTGGCCTGCCAACCTCAACCGCCAAATGGGATCAGAAGGTGTCGCCCAGCGGGTCATTGCGTGACCATTGGGTGGCGGCAATGTGCAGCCGGGTTTCGACCATACCGCATTTCGGGAGCAATCGCTGATGGCCAGACTAAGCCGTGCCGCCTACGCCCAGATGTACGGCCCAACGGTCGGCGACAAAGTGCGGCTTGCCGACACCGAGCTGATCATCGAGGTCGAGAAGGATTTCACCATCCATGGCGAAGAGGTGAAATTCGGTGGCGGCAAGGTCATTCGCGACGGCATGGGCCAGAGCCAGGTTTCCCGTGCCCAAGGAGCGGTCGACACCGTCGTCACAAACGCGCTGGTGATCGATGCCAGCGCCGGCATCTTCAAGGCCGATATCGGCCTCAGGGACGGCCGCATCGCCGCAATAGGCAAGGCCGGCAATCCCGATACTCAAGGCGGCGTCACCATCATCATCGGGCCCGGCACCGAAATCATCGCCGGCGAGGGCAAGATCCTCACCGCCGGCGGCTTCGACGCGCATATCCACTTCATCTGCCCGCAGCAGATCGAGGAAGCACTGATGTCGGGCATCACCACCATGCTCGGCGGCGGCACCGGCCCGGCGCATGGCACGCTGGCGACCACCTGCACGCCGGGGCCATGGCACATGGCGCGCATGATCCAATCCTTCGACGCCTTCCCAATGAATATCGGCCTGTCGGGCAAGGGCAACGCCTCTCTGCCGGCAGCACTCGAGGAGATGGTGCTGGGCGGCGCCTGCTCGCTCAAGCTGCATGAGGACTGGGGCACGACGCCAGCGGCGATCGATTGCTGCCTGTCGGTCGCCGACGACTACGACGTGCAGGTGATGATCCACACCGATACGCTCAACGAATCCGGCTTTGTCGAAAACACGGTGGCGGCGATCAAGGGCCGCACCATCCATGCCTTCCACACCGAGGGCGCCGGCGGCGGCCACGCGCCCGACATCATCAAGGTCTGCGGCCTGCCCAACGTCATCCCGTCCTCGACCAATCCGACGCGGCCCTACACGGTCAACACGCTGGCCGAGCATCTCGACATGCTGATGGTCTGCCATCACCTGTCGCCATCGATTCCCGAGGACATCGCCTTCGCCGAGAGCCGCATCCGCAAGGAGACCATCGCGGCCGAGGACATACTGCACGACATCGGCGCCTTCTCGATCATCTCGTCCGACAGCCAGGCCATGGGCCGCGTCGGCGAGGTGGCGATCCGGACCTGGCAGACCGCCGACAAGATGAAGCGCCAGCGCGGGTCATTGCCGCAGGAGACCGGCGACAACGACAATTTCCGCGTCCGCCGTTACATCGCCAAATACACCATCAATCCTGCCATCGCGCATGGCCTGTCGAAGGACATCGGCTCGATCGCGGTCGGCAAACGCGCCGACCTGGTGCTGTGGAACCCGGCCTTCTTCGGCGTCAAGCCGGACATGGTGCTGATCGGCGGCATGATCGCCGCCGCCCCGATGGGCGACCCAAACGCCTCGATCCCGACGCCGCAGCCGATGCACTACCGGCCGATGTTCGGCGCCTATGGCAAAGCCCGGACCAATTCGTCCGTGACCTTCGTTTCGAAAGCAGCGCTCGAGTCAGGCCTGCATGGCAGGCTCGGCGTCGACAAGCAGTTCGTCGCCGTCGAAAATACGCGCGGCGGCATCGGCAAGCACTCGATGGTGCTCAACGATGCCACGCCGCATGTCGAGGTTGATCCCGAAACCTACGAGGTGCGCGCCGATGGCGAACTGCTGACTTGCGAGCCGGCGACCGTGCTGCCGATGGCACAGCGGTATTTTCTGTTCTGACGCGAAATCGGCGACTGCCTCAAGTGGTTCAAAATCCATTGCAGGAGAGGATTCCACACCGCAATATGCGGCCTCGAAGAGCCGTATTGTGATCAGGCATGGCCAGCGAAATAGCCTCCGCCCACGACATTTTCCCACATATCCGCATCGTCATGGGCATGGTGATTGGGCTTGGCGTCGCCCGCCTGCTGTCGGGAGTAGCGCGCATCGTCCAGCATCCCGGCCAATACCGGCTCTATCCCGTGCATTTGGCCTGGGTCGCCTCGGTGCTGCTCATGCTGGTGCATTTCTGGTGGTGGGAGTTCGGCCTGTACACCATCGAAACCTGGACCTTCGGCAAATACCTTTTCATCATTTTCTACGCCATCACGCTGTTCCTGCTCTGCGCGCTGCTGTTTCCGGATTCGATGCTGGACTACACCAGTTACGAGGATTTCTTCTATTCGCGACGCGCCTGGTTCTTCGGCCTGCTGGCGGCGACTTATCTGCTCGATGTGATCGACACCCTGCTGAAAGGGCCGGAGCATTTCGCCCGCTTCGGCAACGAATATCTGTTCCGAACGCCGGTCTTCGTCGCACTCTGCATCGCCGCGATCCTGGTGCGCGACCGCCGCTTCCACATCGCCTTCGTCACGGCGGCGCTGATCTACCAGATATCGTTCATCCTGCGGCTCTTCGACACGATCGTATGACGCCAGCCGATGATCTAGAGTTTCGAGGAAAGGCAGGTTCAGCGATGTACAAGGCCATTGGATCGCGTGGGTCCCGGGTCAGCCGCGTCCTCTGGATGCTCGAGGAACTCGGGCAGCCCTATGAATTCGTCGAGGTCAAGCTCCGCTCGCCGGAAGCCTATGCGCTCAATCCGTCGGGCAAGGTGCCGATCCTCATCGACGGTGAGCTGATCGTGACGGATTCGGCGGCGATCTGCGTCTATCTCGCCGACAAGCACGCCGATAAAGGTCTGGGAGCCAATCCGGGCCTTGCGGGCCGTGCCGAGATGGATTCCTGGATGCATTTTGCCCAGAGCGAGTTCGAGGCGCCGCTGTGGAACAAACTGCGCCACCGCTTCCTGCTGCCGAAGGAGGTGCGTGTCGATGTCGGCCCGGCCGCCGCCTACGATTTCGCCTCGGAGGCCAAGGCGCTGGACCGCCGGCTTGGCGACAAGCCGTTCGCGCTCGGCGACCGGTTTTCCGCCGTCGACGTGCTGCTCGGCGACATGGGCGGCTGGGCCCGCGCCGGAAAATTCCCGATCGAGTCCGAGCGCGTCAACGCCTACTTAGACCGGGTGCTGGCGCGGCCTGCCCGTGCGCGGGCCCAAGCCAACGGAGGCTCTCTGAAATGAAGCTGAACCTCAACACCGACTTCACCAAATTCCCGCGCGCCGTCTCGGTGCTGCCCGCCGGCGAGGCGGGGACCGCGGCGCCATTCGGCCGAGCGATCCTTGCCCATGACGAGCGGCATCTGCGCCGCCGCGCCATCGAACTTGCCGACGGGGGCAAGGTGCTGGTCGACCTGCCCGAGCCTGTCGCCCTGAACGACGGCGACCGGCTGGTGCTGGAGGATGGCCGCCACATCGAGATTATCGCTGCGCCCGAAGAGGTCTATGACATCCGCGCCCGCGACGCCGTGCATCTGACCGAACTCGCCTGGCATATCGGCAACCGCCATCTCGCCGCCGGCATCGAGGCGCACCGCATCCTCATCCTGCGTGACCACGTCATCAAGGCGATGCTGGAAGGGCTCGGCGCCACGGTGCGCGACGTCTCGGAGCCGTTCAAGCCGGTGCGCGGCGCCTATTCTGGCGGGCATGGCCATGCCCACGCCGAGGCGCACAGCCATGGCCACGGCGAATCCCATTCGCACAGCCACGCGCATTCGCATCACGATCATCACCATGACTGACCAGCCCTCCAGCATCGCCCTGCTGCGGCTGATGGCATGGCTGTCGCCGGCCTTTCCGGTCGGCGGCTTTGCCTACAGCCATGGTCTGGAGCGCGCGGTGCATGACGGGTTGGTGGCCGATGCCGCCGGCCTTGCCAGCTGGCTGGAGACGCTGGTCGAAATGGGCTCCGGCTGGAACGATGCCGTGCTGTTCGCCGAGAGCTGGCGCCGCGCCCGCGAAGGCGGTGATCTGGCTGAGGTCGCCGCGCTGGCCGAGGCACTGGCCGGCTCGCGCGAACGGCACGCCGAGGCCATGCTGCAAGGTGCGGCCTTCCTTAAAGCGGCCGGCGCCTGGCCCAATCCCGTGCTGGAGCGGTTGCCGGCCGAATGCGCCTATTGCGTCGCTGTCGGCGCTGTCGCCGGCGGCAATGGCATTGCGCTGCAGGACGCGCTGTCCGCCTTCCTGCAAGCCTTCTTTTCCATCCTCGTCCAGGCCGCGATCCGGCTCGGCGTCATCGGCCAGAACGAGGCTACCACGCTGCTAGCCGGCTTCGAGCCGCTGGCGCTCTCGACCGCCGCCCGAGCGTCCCGCTCGACATCGGACGATCTCGGCGGCTGCGCGTTCGTCTCCGACGTCATGGCGATGAAACACGAAACTCAGTACTCGCGATTGTTCCGCTCATGATCCTCCTCGCCTTTGTCCTCTCATTCGTGCTGCTGCTGATCACGGCACTGCATGCCTATTGGGGTATCGGCGGCATCTGGCCGGGCAGGGATGCCGCGTCCTGCGCCCATGCCGTCGTCGGTTTTCGCGGCGTCGACGAAATGCCGACGCCATTCGCCAGTTTTGCCGTTGCCGCCTGCCTTGGCTTGGCAACGCTGTGGCCGCTGGCGCTCATCGGGTTCTTCGCCTCGCCCTTTCCGAAGGAGGGCCTTGCCGCCACGTCGATGCTGATCGGTCTGGTGTTCCTGGGACGCGGCATTGCCGGTTTCACGCCCTGGTGGCGCCGGCTGGCGCCGCAACAGCCTTTCGCGCGGCTCGATACCTGTCTCTATTCGCCGCTGTGCCTGCTGATCGGGCTCGGCTTCGCGGCTCTTGCCATTATGGAGTTTCCGGCATGACACAAGCTAACGGTCCTCTTCGCATCGGCATTGGCGGCCCCGTCGGTTCCGGCAAGACGACGCTCACCGAAAAACTCTGCAAGGCGCTGCGCGACGAGTTTTCCATCGCCGTCGTCACCAACGACATCTACACCAGGGAAGACGCCATGATGCTGGTCCGATTGCAGGCGCTGCCGGAGGACCGCATCGTCGGCGTCGAAACCGGCGGCTGCCCGCACACCGCCATCCGCGAGGACGCCTCGATCAATTTGCAGGCTATCGCCGAGCTGAACCGCAAATTCCCCGATCTCGACATCATCTTCATCGAATCCGGCGGTGACAACCTTGCCGCCACCTTCTCGCCGGACCTTGCCGACCTGACGCTCTATGTAATCTCGGTCTGCCAGGGCGAAGAGATTCCGAGAAAGGGCGGTCCGGCGATCACCCGTTCCGATTTCCTCATCATCAACAAGAGCGACCTGGCGCCCTATGTGAACGTCAATCTCGATGTCATGGAGAGCGACGCCGGCCGCATGCGCGGCAAGCGGCCGTTCGGCTTCACCGATCTTTCGCGCGGCAAGGGTCTGCGGGAGGTGATCGATTTTATCGTCGAGCACGGCGGACTGCGGACCATTGGCGCCGCAAGCACCGCGGCATAGCTGGCCGTCTGCACCAAGCGAAAGCGGTTGCGGGCACCAGCGGAGCGCGCCATTCTCGCCGAAACCGGAGGATTTTTAGCATGAGCATTGCCCGCCTGCAGAAGGAAACGCTGACCAACCTGCCCTTCTACGAAGAGCGCGTCGATCTCGCCTGCGCCTTCCGCTGGACGGCGCGACTCAACATGCACGAAGCGGTGGCCAACCATTTCTCGCTGGCCATCAACGACGACGGCACCAGGTTCCTGATGAACCCGAACCAGGTGCATTTCTCGCGCATCAAGGCGAGCGACTTGATCGAAATCGACGCCAACGACCCCGACACGCTTTCAGGGCCTGATGCACCCGACCCGACGGCATGGGGCCTGCACGGCGCCGTCCATCGCAATGTGCCGCATGCGCGCTGCGTCATGCATGTCCATTCGATCCACGCCACCGTGCTGGCCTCGCTGGCCGACTCGACGCTGCCGCCGATTGACCAGAATTCGGCAATGTTCTTCAACCGCCATGTCGTCGACGCGCATTATGGCGGACTGGCCTTCGAGGAAGAGGGCGAGCGCTGCTCGCAGCTTCTCGCCGACCCCAAGGTCAAGGTGATGGTGATGGGCAACCATGGCGTGCTGATCATCGGCGACACCGTCGCCGACGCCTTCAACCGCATGTTCTATTTCGAGCGCGCCGCCGAGACCTACATCAAGGCGCTGTGGACCGGTCGGCCGCTGCGCACGCTCTCCGACGCGATCGCCGAGAAGGCGGCGAGCGAGATGGACGACTATCCCGGCCAAGCCGAGCGTCACCTCGCCGAGTTGAAGGCGATCCTCGACGAGCAGGAGCCGGTGTACCGGAACTGAGCCCTACAGTCCGAGCTGAGCCCGCAATTCCTCGGCACTGTTGATGACGACGGCGCCGGGTGGTCCTTCCATCGGCTTTTCAGGCCAGAAGATGGTCTTCATCCCCGCCGCCAGCCCCGCCATGGCGCCCGGCCAGCTGTCGTCCACCGCGACGGCGTGCGCGGGATCGACGTCGGCCAGATAGGCAGCGCGCAGGAAAGGCTCGGCGTGCGGCTTGCCGTCGCGCACGTCGTTGCGGCTGATCGTCTTCATGCCGGGATAGGTGAGGCCGACCATGCGCAGATTGGCGTCGACGATCATCCGGTCCGAATTGGAAACCACCGCCTGCTGCACGCCGCGCGCGCGCAGTTCGTTGAAGACCTCGATAGCGCCTGGGCGCGGCTTGAGCCCTTCGACCAGCGGCAGGTAATGCTCATATTTGTGAACGATCCACTCGTCGAAGGGCAGTTGCAGCCCGAATTCGTCGCGCATCATTTCGTAGACCGGCCAGGCGGCGACGCCCAGCACGCGCTCATGCAGATCGACAGGCGGCGTCAGGCCGGCATTGCGCATCGCTGCAATGAGGGCTGCCTCGTGCAGCGGTTCGCTGTCGACCAACGTGCCGTCCATGTCCCAGAAAACCGCCTTCGATGTCATGCAGCGCTCCTTTTTGCGATCCCTTAAAGGGTTTGCGGCGGGAGATAAACCTTTGGCGGCCATACAACATGCCTTCAAAGCGAAACGGAACCCGCCGCCTTTTCTCCGACCGTGTATTCGCGGAGAAACCTCCGCCGCATCGACGTAAGCATTTGCTCTTGAGATTGACAATTGCGCAGGCGGCCATTCCCTGCGAAACTGATACGGATCGCCTGATGATCGGCGGGTTTCGGGAGGCAGGACGTGAATACCCGGCAGGATGGCGGCGGCAACAGGCTGGACGACGCGGCGCGCGCCGGCTGGCTCTATTATGTTGCCGGCAACACACAGGACCAGATCGCCGCCACGCTCGGCATATCGAGGCAGACGGCGCAGAGGCTGGTGTCGCTGGCGGTGTCGGAAGGCTTGATCAAGGTTCGCGTCGATCACCCGATCGCCAACTGCCTGGATCTTGCCGCGCGGCTGAAATCACGCTTCGCGCTCGACCTTGTCGAGGTGGTGCCGAGCGATCCCAACTCATCCTCCACCACCATCGGCATCGCCGAAGCCGCCGCCGCCGAGATCGAACGGCGGCTGCGGTCGCCGACACCGATCGTCATGGGCATCGGCACCGGACGCACGTTGAAGGCGGCGATCGAGCAATTGCCGCCGATGGAATGCCCGCAGCATAAGGTGGTGTCCTTGACCGGCAACATCTCGCCGGACGGTTCGGCCGCCTTCTACAACGTCATCTTCACCATGGCCGACAGGGTCAAGGCGCGGTCCTTCCCGATGCCGCTGCCGGTCATCGCCTCCTCACCGCAGGAGCGCGAAATGCTGCTCAACCAGCCGATGATCCAGCCGACGCTGGCGCTTGCCGCCGAGGCCGATGTCACCTTCATTGGCATTGGCGACCTCGGCCCGAAGGCGCCGCTCTACGAGGACGGCTTCATTTCCGAAAGCGAGCTGAAAGCCTTGCAGAAGGCGGGCGGCGTTGCCGAAATCGTCGGCTGGGTGTTCGATCGGGAGGGCCGCATGATCGAAGGCATCACCAATGACCGCGTGTCGTCGGCGGCGCTGCCGTCTCGCGAAAAGTCGCTGGTCATCGCGCTCGCCATGGGCGAACGCAAGCTGCCGGGGATCCTGGCGGCCGTGAACCGGCGGCTGGTCAACGGGCTCATCACCGACGAGCGGACGGCTACCGCCCTGCTGGCCGGTATTTGACGGCTTCCACATAAAGCCAGCAAGGCTATTTGTGCCGGCCGAACGGGTCGTTGCCGTCCAGAAAACCGAGGTCGCGCTGCAGATGGGGCGACAGGTCCCTGATGTCGAGATGCGCCTTTTTTCTGGTCGCAAGCCAGCCGAATCCATCCGCAAGCCATGAAATCCAGCGATGATCGGGAGCGGGGGTGCATTTTTGCTGCGCCATGGTCATGATCGTCAACCTTCGTTATCCTGAACCCGAATGACGGGTTGAGGATGAATGTCGGCCTTGCCGGCTACCTTTGCCAATCGAACGTCGATAACGACCCATAAGGAGGCTTTATGCCTGACCTCAGCGCGCCGCAGCTTTCGCAACTGCCGCCATTGCAGGCGATCCGGGTGTTCGAGGCGGTGGCGCGGCATCTTTCTTTCACCAAGGCCGCCGGGGAACTCGCCATGACGCAAGCGGCGGTCAGCTACCAGATCAAGGTGCTGGAGGAGCGCGTCGGCGCGCCGCTGTTCCTGCGCCGGCCGCGACAGATTGAACTGACCGAAGCGGGCCAGCGCCTTGCGCCGGCTGTCAGCGAGGCCTTTGCTATCCTCAGCCAGGCCTATGCCGCCGCGCGCGGCGGCGCGGACGGGCTGCTATGTGTCACCACTGTGCTGACCTTCGCCTCGAATTGGCTGGCGCATCATCTGGGCGCGTTCCAGATCGCGCACCCGTCGCTTGCCGTGCGGCTCGAGACGTCGAGCCGGCCGACGGATTTCGCCCGCGAGGATGTCGATCTCGCCATCCGTTCTGGCGGCGGCAAATGGCCCGGGCTGGAGGCCCACAAGCTGCTCGATGCCGATTTCACGCCGATGCTGAGCCCGAAGCTCGCGGCGAGCATCGGCGGCATCAACGAACCGGCCGATCTGCTCAAGCTGCCGATCCTCGATCCCAGCGATGTCTGGTGGACGCAATGGTTCGAGGCCGCCGGCGTGCACAGCCATGACCTTGCCAGGCGGCCCGGCAGCAGCATGGGCGCGCAAGCCTATGAAGCCAACGCGGCCATATCGGGCCATGGCGTGGCGATCCTGACCCGGGCCCTGTTCAAGGCCGAACTCGCCGACGGCCGTCTGATCCAGCCGTTCGACCTGGTCGGCGACGACGGCCACGCCTACTGGCTGGTTTATCCGGAAGCCCGCCGCAACGTGCCCAAGATCCGCGCCTTCCGCGATTGGCTGCTGGCCGAGATCGCCTGCTGACCGGTCCTTCGCGCCCGCTTCGATCCTGGACCCCTTCCTGTCGCGTTGCCTGATATCCGGCACGCGCGCGGCTCGTCGTCTCCAACTTCCATCCGTCGGCGGTCCATCGGCAAGCCCGGTGCTGCGCTGCAGCATCGAATCCGGCTTGACATAATTCATACTTAGTGAGTAATTGCTCACAGCCAAGGCAAATGCTCATCTTGGTTCATGGGAGGAATTTGATGAAACTTCGTACGCTCATCCTGGGCTTGTGCTCGGCCAGCGCGCTGGCTTTCGCCGCACATGCCGAATCCATCACCATCGCCACCGTCAACAATGGCGATATGGTCCGCATGCAGAAGCTGACCGACGACTTCACCAAGGCCAACCCCGACATCCAGCTCAACTGGGTAACGCTCGAAGAGAACGTGCTGCGCGAGCGTGTCACCACCGACATCGCCACCAAGGGCGGCCAGTATGATGTGATGACCATCGGCACCTACGAGGTTCCGATCTGGGCCAAACAGAGCTGGCTCCTGCCGCTCGACAAGCTCGGCGACGACTACGACGCCAAGGACATCATCCCCGCCATTGCCGGCGGCCTCTCGGTCGACGGCAAGCTCTATGCCGCTCCGTTCTACGGCGAAAGCTCCTTCGTCATGTACCGCAAGGACCTGATGGAGAAGGCTGGGCTGAAGATGCCCGACGCGCCGACCTGGGACTTCATCAAACAGGCCGCCGACAAGATGACCGACCGCGCCAATGGCGTGAACGGCGTCTGCCTGCGCGGCAAGGCCGGCTGGGGCGAGAACATGGCCTTCCTGACCGCCATGTCGAACTCGTTCGGCGCCCGCTGGTTCGACGAGAACTGGAAGCCGCAGTTCGACCAGCCCGAGTGGAAGAAGACGCTGCAGTTCTATGTCGACCTGATGAAGGCCGATGGCCCCGAAGGCGCTTCCTCCAACGGCTTCAACGAAAACCTGGCGCTCTTCCAGCAAGGCAAGTGCGGCATGTGGATCGACGCCACCGTCGCGGCGTCCTTCGTCTCCGACCCGAAGAACTCTACCGTCGCCGACAAGGTCGGTTACGCCCTGGCGCCTGACAACGGCCTTGGCAAGCGCGGCAACTGGCTGTGGGCGTGGTCGCTGGCGATCCCTGCCGGCACGCAGAAGGCCGACGCCGCCGAGAAGTTCGTCTCCTGGGCGACCAGCAAGCACTATGCGGAGCTCGTCGCGTCGAAGGAAGGCTGGGCCAACGTACCTCCGGGCACGCGCTCCTCGCTTTATGCAAACGCCGAGTACCAGAAGGCGGCTCCGTTCGCCAAGATGACGCTGGACTCCATCAACGCCGCCGACCCGACGCATCCGACCGTCAAGCCGGTGCCCTATGTCGGCGTTCAGTTCGTCGCCATCCCTGAATTCCAGGGCCTTGGCACCACCGTCGGCCAGCTCTTCTCGGCGGCACTTGCCGGTCAGTCGAGCGTCGACGATGCGCTGAAGCAGGCCCAGGACGCCGCGACCGCGGCGATGACCGAGGGCGGTTATATCAAGTAAGGCTCCTCCCGGTGCCGAATGCCGGTCACCTCCTCGACCGGCAACGGCCGCCCGAAACCCAGTTCGGGCGGCCATCTTTCCAACGCCTGTGAAAATTCAGTCTGATCCTTGAAGGGTGACCGTCATGGCTACTCAGCAGACCCGTTCGCTTGCCCGATTCATGATGGCGCCATCCGTGGTGCTGCTGCTGGTCTGGATGGTTGTTCCGCTCGCTCTCACGCTGTGGTTCTCCTTCCAGCAGTACAACCCGCTCAATCCGGTTCGCGATGGCTTCGTCGGCCTCTCGAACTACGCGCTGTTCTATTCCAACCCGGCTTTCCTGCAGTCGATCCTCAACACGCTGGTCCTGGTGGTCAGCGTGCTGCTGATCACGGTGATCGGCGGCATCCTGCTGGCGCTGCTCATCGATCAGCCGATGTGGGGCCAAGGGATCGTGCGCATCCTCGTCATCTCGCCGTTCTTCGTCATGCCGCCGGTCGCCGCTCTGGTGTGGAAGAACATGATCATGCACCCGCAATATGGCGTCTTCGCCGACATAGCGCGCTTCTTCGGGGCGCAGCCGATCGACTGGTTCGGGCAGCATCCGATGACGGCGATCATCATCATCGTCGCCTGGCAATGGCTGCCTTTCGCGACATTGATCCTCCTGACCGCACTGCAATCGCTCGACGGCGAGCAGAAGGAAGCCGCCGAGATGGACGGCGCCGGCTTCATCAGCCGCTTCATCTATCTGACGCTGCCGCACATGTCGCGCGCCATCACCGTGGTCATCCTGATCCAGACGATCTTCCTGCTCTCCGTCTATGCCGAGATCCTGGTCACCACCAATGGCGGCCCCGGCTATGCCTCCACCAACCTGCCCTTCCTCGTCTACCAGAAGGCGCTGCTGGAGTTCAAAATCGGCCAGGCATCCGCGGGCGGTGTGATCGCCGTCATTCTCGCCAACATCGTCGCCTTCTTCGCCATGCGCGCCGTCGGCAAGAACCTGGACAAGTAAGGGAGGACAAGATGGCACGCGCAGTCACCACCCAGCACAAGACCATCGCGACGGCAGCCGCCTGGATCGTCGCCTTGCTGATCTTCTTTCCGATCCTCTACACGATCATCACCTCGTTCAAGTCGGAACAGGAGGCGATCCAGGGCTTCAACCTGATCCCGTCGGGAACCTTCGAAAGCTATTCCGAGGTCCAGGCGCAGAGCGGCTATTTCAAGTTCTTCTTCAACTCGGTGCTGCTCTCGGTCGGCTCGACCATCCTGGCCCTGCTCGTCGCCATCCCGGCGGCATGGTCGATGGCCTTCTCTCCGACCAAGCGGACCAAGGACATCCTGATGTGGATGCTGTCCACCAAGATGATGCCCGCGGTCGCGGTTCTGTTTCCGATCTACTTGATCTTCCGCGACACCGGCCTGCTCGACAGCCGCATCGGCCTCATGGTCATGCTGATGCTGATCAACCTGCCGATCGTGATCTGGATGCTCTACACCTACTTCCGCGAGATCCCCGGCGAGATCCTGGAAGCGGCCCGCATGGACGGCGCGTCGCTGTGGAACGAGATCATCTACGTGCTGACGCCGATGGCGGTGCCGGGCATCGCCTCGACCATGCTCTTGAACATCATCCTGGCCTGGAACGAGGCGTTCTGGACGATCCGGCTGACGACCACGGAAGCAGCGCCGCTTACCGCCTTCATCAGCTCCTTCTCCAGCCCGCAAGGCCTGTTCTGGGCCAAGCTTTCGGCGGCCTCGACGCTGGCCATCGCACCGATCCTGATCATGGGCTGGTTCAGCCAGAAGCAGCTGGTGCGCGGCCTGACCTTTGGTGCGGTGAAGTAACGGAAATTGCCTGAAGCAATCGGCGAAAAATAGCTCTCGGGGAGGAAACCATGGGAAACATCACGCTCAAGAACGTCTCTAAATCCTTTGGATCGACGTCCATCATCCCCGGCCTCGACCTGGTGATCGAGAATGGCGAGTTCGTCGTCTTCGTCGGTCCGTCCGGTTGCGGCAAGTCGACATTGCTAAGGCTGATCGCCGGGCTGGAAGACACCAGCGGCGGGACCATCAACATCGATGGCCGTGACGTCACCGGCGAGGCGCCGGCCAAGCGCAAGCTCGCCATGGTGTTCCAATCCTATGCGCTCTACCCGCATATGACGGTTGCCAAGAACATCGCCTTCCCATTGAAGATGGCGGGCGAGGATCAGGCGACCATCGACAGGAAGGTGAAGGACGCGGCGCGCGTCTTGAACCTCACCAACTATCTCGAACGGCGGCCAGGCCAACTTTCGGGCGGCCAGCGCCAGCGCGTCGCCATCGGCCGCGCCATCGTGCGCCAGCCCTCGGCCTTCCTGTTCGACGAGCCCTTGTCCAACCTCGACGCGGCACTGCGCGGCACCATGCGGCTCGAAATCAGCGAGCTGCACCATCAGCTCAAGACCACGATGATCTACGTCACCCACGACCAGGTCGAGGCGATGACCATGGCCGACAAGATCGTCGTGCTCAACGCCGGCAACATCGAGCAGGTCGGCTCGCCGATGGAACTCTACAAGACGCCGCGCAACCTGTTCGTCGCCGGCTTCATCGGTTCGCCGAAGATGAACCTGATCGAGGGCGCGCCGGCTTCCAAATATGCCGCCAAGACGATCGGCATCCGGCCTGAACATATGCAGATCTCGACCACGGCGGGCGACTGGAAGGCCACCGTCGGCGTGGCCGAGCATCTGGGCTCCGACACGTTCCTGCACGTCCAGGCTGACGGCGTCGGGCCACTGACGGTGCGCGCCGACGGCGAACTGGCGGTTCGCCATGGCGACACCATCTATCTCACGCCCGACCAAGCCAAGCTGCACCGCTTCGGCCCCGACGGCAAGGCGATGGCCCAGTGAGGATGGAGCGGTGAGGCTGAAAGGCAAATCGGCGCTGATCACCGGGTCGGCGCGCGGCATCGGCAGAGCCTTCGCCGAAGCCTATGTGCGCGAAGGCGCCACCGTGGCGATTGCCGACATCAACCTCGACGCAGCACGCAAGACCGCTGCTGAAATCGGTGACCACGCCTATGCGCTAAAGCTTGACGTCACCGACCAGGCATCCATCGATGCCGCGGTCAAGGCCGTGGAGAGCAGGACCGGCGGCCTCGATATCCTAATCAACAACGCCGCTCTGTTCGACCTGGCGCCGATCGTGGAGATCTCGAGGGCGAGCTACGAAAAGCTATTTTCCGTCAATGTCGCCGGCACGCTGTTCATGCTGCAGGCAGCCGCCCGGTCGATGATCGCGCGGGGCAAGGGCGGCAGGATCATCAACATGGCGAGTCAGGCCGGGCGTCGCGGCGAACCGCTGGTCGCGGTCTATTGCGCCACCAAGGCCGCGGTCATTTCGCTGACGCAGTCAGCCGGGCTCGACCTGATCAAACACCGCATCAATGTCAACGGCATCGCGCCCGGCGTCGTCGACAGCGACATGTGGGACGAGGTCGATGCCTTGTTCGCCAAATACGAGAACCGGCCGAAAGGCGAAAAGAAACGGCTGGTCGGCGAGGGCGTACCGTACGGCCGCATGGGCAAGCCGGAAGACCTGGCCGGCATGGCGGTGTTCTTCGCCAGCGACGAGGCCGAATACATCGTTGCCCAGACCTACAATGTCGATGGCGGCCAATGGATGAGTTGAAAAGGATGAGTTGAGGGGGAAGGCGCTTCTCTCATTTCCTCCGGAGAAGTGCCAAGGGGGCGGGTGAGGGGCAGCATCCTGGAACATCAGGTGCGGCCCCTCATCCTCGCCCTCCCGAAGGAGGCGAAACAGTCGGGCTGCAAATCGGCCAAAGGGTAAAGCAGATGACCGTGAAACTCTCTTCCTCGAGCCTCGCCACGCTTCCGTCCAAGGTCGCAGGTCCGAACTATGACCGGTCGGCGCTGAAAGCCGGCATCGTGCATTTCGGTGTCGGCAATTTCCACCGCTCGCATCAGGCCGTCTATCTCGACGACCTGTTCGGTCAGGGCATCGGCCATGATTGGGCGCTGGTCGGCGCCGGCGTGTTCGACGGCGAGAAGATCGGCCGCGGCAAGCTCGAAGAGCAGGACTGGCTGACCACCGTGGTCGAGCAGGACGAAGGCCACATGAGCGCCCGCGTCACCGGAGCGATGATCGATTTCCTGATGCCGGGCGATGCCGCCGCCACCATCGAGCGGCTGGCCGATCCGGCGATCAGGATCGTATCGCTGACCATCACCGAAGGCGGCTATTTCATCGATCCGGCCTCCGGCGTCTTCAATCCGACCCATCCTGATATCGTCGCCGACGCGCAGCCGGGCGCCACACCAAGGACTGTGTTCGGTATCATCCTGGCTGGCCTCATACGCCGCCGTCTGGACGGCATCGTGCCGTTCACCGTCATGTCCTGCGATAACATTCCCCATAACGGCCATGTCACGTCGGATGGTGTGATCGGCCTTGCCCGCCTGATCGACGAGGACCTGGCGAGTTGGGTCAGCGATCACGTCGCCTTCCCGAACGCCATGGTCGACCGCATCACGCCGGCAACCAGCGACCGCGAGCGCAAGATCCTCGCCGACGATTTCGGCCTCGAAGACAACTGGCCGGTGTTCTGCGAGCCGTTCCGGCAATGGGTGCTGGAAGATCATTTCACCGATGGCCGCCCGCCGCTGGAAAAGGTCGGCGTGCAGTTCGTCAAAGACGTCGCCCCTTACGAGCTGATGAAGATCCGCATCCTCAATGGCGGCCACGCCACCATTGCCTATCCGGCCGGGCTGATGGACATCCACTTCGTCCACGAGGCGATGCAGGAGCCGCTGGTGCGCGGCTTCCTCGACAAGCTCGAGCATGACGAGATCATCCCGACCGTGCCGCCGGTGCCGGACACCGTGCTGGAGGACTATTACCAGCTCATCGAGAAGCGCTTCTCCAATCCCAAGATCGGCGACACGGTACGCCGGCTCTGCCTCGACGGCTCCAACCGCCAGCCGAAATTCATCATTCCGACCATCGCCGACCGGCTGAAAGCGGGCAAAGGCGTTGCCGGTCTGGCGCTGGAATCGGCGCTGTGGTGCCGCTACTGCTTCGGCACGACGGACAGCGGCGCCGTCATTGAACCCAACGACCCGAGCTGGGATCGGATGCAGGCAACGGCAAAGGCGGCAAAGGACGCGCCCGCCGCCTGGCTTGCGATGGACGACATCTATGGCGATGTCGGCCGCGCCACTGCCTTCGTCGAAGCCTTCGCCCACGCACTCAACGTGCTCTGGGCCAATGGCACGCGCGCCACGCTGACGCGCTACCTCGCCGGCAAGCTCTGAGAGCCAGCCGGCACCATGACGCCTGAACTGGTCATCTTCGACTGCGACGGCGTGCTGGTCGACAGCGAGGCGCTCTCCGTCTCGGCGCTGCTCGGCATGATCGAACTTGCCGGCGGCAGCATCGGCGAAGACGCCGCCTACGAACATTTCCTCGGCAAGAGCATGAAGAGCGTGCGCGAGATCCTCGGCCGCGACTTCGGCCTGGAGATCACCGATCGGCATCTCACCGCCATGCGCGTCGACCTCATGCGAAAGTTCCGCGAGGAGCTGAAGCCGATCGCCGGCGTCAGGGAGATGTTGCCGAAGCTCGGCCTGCCGTATTGCGTTGCCTCTTCCGGTACGCTGGAACGGATTCGCTACGCGCTCGACGTCACCGGTCTGCTCACGCTGATGGAGCCGCATCTGTTCAGCGCCGCCATGGTTGCCAGGGGCAAGCCGGCACCGGACCTTTTTCTCCACGCCGCCGCCAGCATGCGGGCGCATCCGCGCAACTGCCTGGTCATTGAGGACAGTCCGGCCGGCGTCGCGGCCGCGCGCGCGGCCGGCATGCGCGTCCTCGCCTTCACCGGCGGCGGGCACGCCGGCAATCCGGGATTGAAAGCGCGGCTTGCGTCGACCGAACCGGACTTTATATTCGCTGACATGCTGCAATTGCCCGATCTGATTGCAGGCCTGGGAGCGAGAGTTAGAGCATCTTGACGAAACAGTTTGTCTGCGCGGTCGATGTCGGCACCGGGAGCGCTCGCGCGGGCATTCTCGACGCCAGTGGCGCCTTGCTCGGCCGTGCCGAGCGGCCGATCGCCATGAATCAGCCGAAGCCCGATCATGCCGAGCATGATTCACGCGATATCTGGTCCGCCGTCTGCACCGCCGTGCGTGCCGCGCGGGAAAAGGCAGGCGTCGCCGCCGAGCATATCGCCGGCATCTCCTTCGATGCCACCTGTTCGCTGGTCGTGCGTGACAGGCAAGGCGGCCAGCTCAGTGTTTCGACCACCGGTGACAAGCGCTGGGACACCATTGTCTGGCTCGACCATCGCGCCATCGCCGAGGCCGACGAATGCACCGCGAGCGGCCACGAGGTGCTGAATTATATCGGCGGCGTCATGTCGCCCGAGATGGCGACGCCGAAGCTGATGTGGCTGAAGCGCAATCTGTCCGGCACCTGGAATGAAGCCGGCTACCTATTCGACCTGACTGATTACCTGACCTGGCAGGCGACCGGCTCGCTGGCGCGCTCGCAATGCACGCTGACCGCCAAATGGACCTACCTGGCGCACGAGGAAAACGCGTGGCAACGCGATTTCTTCGAACTCGTCGGCCTCGACGATCTTTTTGACCACGGCAATCTGCCAGAACGGGCCAGCCCGGTCGGTGCCTACATCGGCTCGCTGACGGCGCGGGCAGCGGCAGAACTCGGCCTGACCGAAAACTGCCGCGTCGGCGCAGGCGTCATCGATGCCTATGCCGGCGCGCTTGGCGTGCTTGGCGGCTTTGCCGGCGACGACCACAATATCGGCCGCCATCTGGCGCTGATCGCCGGCACATCGAGCTGCGTCATGGCGATGTCGCCCGACCCGCAGCCTTTCGCCGGCGTCTGGGGGCCGTACTACGGCGCCGCCCTTCCGAAGCTGTGGCTGTCCGAGGGTGGCCAGTCGGCAACCGGCGCGCTGCTCGACCACATCATCCGCTGGCATGGCGCCGGCGGCGAGCCGAACGCGGCCATGCATGCCAGGATCGCCGCGCGCGTCGGCGAACTGCGCGCCGCCGAGGGCGAGGGCCTTGCCGGCCGGCTGCACGTGCTGCCGGATTTCCATGGCAACCGCTCGCCGCTCGCTGATCCGCACGCGGTCGGCGTCATCAGCGGTCTGACGCTGGATTCGTCCTTCGACAGTCTGTGCAAGCTCTACTGGCGTACCGCCGTCGGCATTGCGCTCGGCGTGCGCCATGTGCTGGAGGCGCTGAACGAGAACGGCTACCTGATCGACACACTGCATGTCACCGGCGGCCACACCAAGAACCCGCTCTTGATGGAGCTCTACGCCGACGCCACCGGCTGCACGGTGGTCGAGCCGCTGGCCGACGAGGCGGTGCTGCTCGGTACTGGCATGGTGGCGGCGACCGCCGCCGGGCTTTTTCCTGATCTCAACGCCGCCTGCCTTGCCATGCAGCAGGGCGGCAAGACACGCGCCGCCAACCCGGCGGCAGGCGCCCGCTTCGATCGCGATTACCGGATTTTCCTGGAAATGCATCGGCAGCGGCAGATGCTTGACGCGATCCGCTAGAGCAATTCCAGGAAAGTGTGAGCGGTTTCCGTCAGGAATTGCGTCGAAACAAAGAGTTAGAGCGGTTCGCCGTTTTCATGAAACGGTGAAACGGTTACTTTCGCGCTATTGCCTGCGCAGGGACGCGCCCGATGTCGCGTCGAACAGGTGGATCGCTTCCTCCTCGAATGTATAGCGGACAGGGGCATGCAGCACCGGGCATTCGCGTGCCGGAACCAGTGCGCTGATCTCCTTGCCACCAGAGCCGAATGTCACCAGCGCGTCATTGCCGTGGAATTCGATGAGATCGGCGGCGCCTTGCAATATGCCGGCGGCGCCGTCACTCGCTGTCTTCAGGTCCGGGGGGCGGATGCCCAGCACGGCGCGATCGCCGAGCTGGAGATGAAAGCCCGCCCCGTCTATCGAAAGCACTGTTCCGGCGCCGGTTAGCGTCCAGCCGTTCGCCGCCCTGCCGACCGTCACCTCGATGAAATTCATGTTCGGCGTGCCGATGAAGCCGGCCACGAACATATTGCCCGGCCGGCCGTAGATCTCCGCAGGCGAGCCGATCTGCTCGATGATACCATCCTTGAGCAGCACGATACGGTCGGCGAGCGTCATTGCCTCCAGCTGGTCGTGGGTGACGTAGACGGTGGTGGTCTTCAGCGATTGGTGCAGCCGCGCGATCTCGACGCGCATATGGTTGCGCAATTTGGCGTCCAGATTGGACAACGGCTCGTCGAAAAGGAACACCTTGGGCGTCTTGATCATGGCCCGGGCGATCGCCACGCGCTGCTGCTGGCCGCCGGAGAGTTCGGCCGGCTTGCGGCCGAGATAGGGATCAAGCCCGAGCGTCCTCGACACCGCTTCGACCCGCTTGCGGATTTCGGGCGCCGGCACCTTCTGGCGCCGCAGCCCGAAGGCGATGTTGTCGAAGATCGTCATATGCGGATAGAGCGCGTAGTTCTGGAACACCATGGCGATGCCGCGATCGCCCGGTTCCAGGTCGTTGACCACCTTGCCGCCGATCGAGACCTCGCCGCCGCTGATCTCCTCCAGCCCCGCCAGCATCCTGAGCAAGGTCGACTTGCCGCAGCCGGACGGGCCGAGGAAAACGACGAATTCGTGTTCCTCGATCGAGAGGTTGAGATCGCGGATCACCGTGGTGGCGCCATAGGCCTTGTCGACATGGGAGCAAACGATCGCGGACATGGTCAGCCCTTTTCGCCGGTAAGCAGGATCTGCAGCTTGACGTCCTGCGGGTTGCCTTCGGCCGCCCGTTCGAACGCCTTGATGCTGTCGGCGAAATCATAGGTGCCGGTGATCAGCGGCTTGAGATCGACCTTGCCGGAGGCGATGAGCTGCAAGGCGCGATCGAAGATGTTGGCGTAGCGGAACACCGTTTCGATGCGCACTTCCTTCGAGATCGCCGCCGGCACGTTGAGGGCCACCGGCTCCACCGGCAGCCCGACCAGCACCACCGCGCCGCCTGGCCGCACGACGTCGAACAGGTCGGCGAAAGCCTTGGGGCTGCCGCTCGCCTCGAAGACGATGTCGGCGCCCCAATAGTCGGTCGCGGCGGTGACGGCATCGACCAGCGACTGCTCGCCGATATTGACCGGCACGATGCCGGCATACTGCGCGGCGATCTTCAGTTTGGGCGCGGAAAAATCGGAGATCAGCACTTTCGAGCAACCGCCGGCAAGGGCGGCAAGCGCGATCATGATACCGATCGGGCCGCAGCCGATGACGACGGCGACATCGCCCGGGACGATGCGGGCACGGCTTGCCGCCTGCATGCCGATGGCGAAGGGCTCGACCATCGCGCCCTCGGCGAAGGAGACATTGTCCGGCAGCCTGTAGGTGAAAGCGGCCGGGTGCACGGCATAGGGAGCAAGGATGCCGTGTACCGGCGGGGTCGCCCAGAAAGTGACATCTGGGTCGACGTTGTAGATGCCGAGCTTCGTCGCGCGCGACGACAGGTTCGGCACGCCGGGCTCCATGCAAACGCGGTCGCCGACCTTCAGACTCCTGACATTGGCGCCGACCTCGACGATTGTGCCCGCGGCCTCGTGGCCGAGCACCATCGGCGCCCGCACGACATAGCTGCCGATGGCACCATGGGTATAGTAGTGCACGTCGCTGCCGCAGACGCCGACCGTGTGGATTGCGATCTTGACATCGTCGGGTCCGACATCGAGCGGCAACGCGATCTCGCGCAGCGACAGTTCGCCTTTTTTCTCAAGTACCAAAGCCCGCATCGGGTCGTCCTCACTTCAACTCTTTTTTGCCGGAAAACGGAATTCAGGAAACCGCTGAGCACGCCGAGGAACAACAGCGGCGGCAGCGACAGGAGCACGACCGAGGCGTTGAGAATGCCCCACGGTACGTTCATGCCTTGCTGGGACAGTTCGGAGGCGACGATCGGCAAGGTCTTGGCGTTGGAGCTCGACAGCATCAGCGCGATCAGGAATTCGTTCCAGACCAGCACGAAGCTGAAGGCGACCGCGCCGATCAGCGAGCGGGCCGCGACCGGCAGCGCGATCCGCCAGAACACCGCGTAGGCGCCGTAGCCATCGACGAAGGCGGCTTCCTCGATCTCCTTCGGCACGCCCTGGAAGGCTGGAATGGCGAGCCACATGATCACCGAGATGGTGAGCAGCGAGTAGGTGACGATCAAAGCCGGCAAAGTGTCGTAGAGGCCGAGCTGCAGCCAGATCACCATCAGCGGGATCGCCACCGCCACCGGCGGCAGGAAGCGCAGCGACAGCACGAAGAACTGGATGTCGCCGGCCCAGCGGTTGGGATAGCGGGCCACCGCGTAAGCCGCAGGCAGGCCGAGCACGACGCCGATCAGCACGGCTGTGCCGCAAGCGACGACCGAATTGTAGAGGCCGGTGAGGACGCTGTCGCGGCCAAGGATGTAGCTGATGTTGGCAAGCGTCGGCGTAAACACCAGGCGTGGCACACGGGTGATGATGTCGACGCTGTTCTTCAGCGAGTTGAGCGCCGTCCACAGCAGCGGGAAGACCGCGATGAAGCCGGCGAAGGCCAGGATGGCCCTGGCTATGATGCGGCCGGGCTTCATGCCTGCACCCGCTTCCACAGCATGGTGAAGGTGATGACGGTGGCGATCATCATCAGCACCGCCATGGCCGAGGCATAGGAGACCTTGCCGGATTCGATGAAGCCTTGCGAGAAGGCGTACATGTCGAGCGTTTCGGTCGCCACGCCCGGCCCGCCGCGGGTCATCACATAGATCAGGTCGAAGGAGCGCAGCGACTCGATCATCTTGACGAACATCAGGCTGATCAGCGGCGCCTTCAGCATCGGCAAGGTGACATAGGCGTGGATCTGCCAGCGTTTGGCATGGTCGAGCCTTGCGGCCTCGATCGGCTGCGGCGGCAAGGTCTCCAGCAGCTTCAGCACGATGACGGCGAAGAACAGGCCCCACTGCCAGACATCGACCGAAGCGACCGCGAACAAAGCCGTCGACGGCTTGGACAGCGGGTCGAAGATCAGCCCGCCGGTCAGCAGGCGATAAGGGTAGGTGGCGATGCCGTAGAGCGGATGATAGGCGAACTTCCAGACGAAGGCCGCCGAGACGCGCGGCAACAGCACCGGGATGATGAACAGCAGGCAATAGAAGTTGCGCATGCGCGGCGAGGCGGCCTCGAACATCAGCACGCCGAGCCCGATGGCCACCACCATCGTCGCGACGACGGTGACGACCTCCCACTTCACCGATACCCAGACGGCATTGAGGAAGCGGCGGTCGGAGAACAGGTCGACAAAATTCGAGAACCAGACCCAGGAATAGGCCGTCGAGCTCAGCTCACGGTTCTGCAAGGCGATGATGATCGCGTAGAGCGTCGGCACCATCGACAGGATCAGCAGAATGACCAGCGTCGGCACGACAAAGGTGACCGGCAGGGATGAACGTCGAGGCATTGATCTCAGGCCTTGCTGTGTCTCGAATGTCCGGCGTGGCGGAACCGTCGCTCGGATGTTTCAGGGAAAGGCAAGCCCTCCTGCGACGCACAGGTCCCGGCATTTCCGGGAATGCCTGGGACCGCGCGCCGCAAGAGGGAGGGGGCTATTTCTTCACCAGCTCATTGGCATAGGTTTCGAGCTCGTTGAGGCTTCCCTTGACGTCGGTCCGTGTGCCGGCAATCAGCTCCTCGAGGATGATGCCCCAGCGGTCGCCGAGATCAGGCCAGCGCGGGTCCTGCCAGAAGTTGACAGCCGTCACCTTGCCGGTTTCGGCCAGCGCCTGGCCGAGATCGGCGCCGTAGATATCGGCGAACTCCTTGCTGGACAGGATGCTGGTGCGGTTCAGCTCACCGAACTGGTGGGCGTCGAGCCGGCGCTTCTCGTTTTCCTTCGACGTAGCCCAGGCGATGAACAGGCCGGCGCATTTCTTCGAAGCGTCGTCGGCGTTGGCTTTTGCCGCGATGGCGAGGCCATGGCCGTAACCGCCGCCGGGAAGCGGCGAGGGTGGCGGCAGGAAGCCGATCTTGCCGACCACCTGCGAGGTCTTCGGATCGACCGCCATGCCCGAAAGCGGCGTCGATTCGACCAGGATCGCGACCTGGCCCGACAGGAAGGCGCCGGTCGATTCATCCCAACTGCCGGTCTGCGTGCCGGGAGCGGAATCCTTGAACAGTTTGAGATAGGTCTCGGTTGCCTTGACGGCGGCGTCCGAGTTGAAGGCCGGCTTGTCACCGTCGAACCACTTGCCGCCATTGGCCTTGAAGAACGGCATCCAGCGCCAGACATTGGCGCCCGACCCGCGCGCGCCGCGCAGCGCGATGCCGTACATGCCCTTGTCGGCGTTGGTCAGCTTCGGCACATCTGCGATCAGCTCGTCCAGCGTTTTCGGCGGCTGGATGCCGGCGGCCTCCAGCACGTCCTTGCGGTAGACCATCAGGTCGCCGCCGCCGGTCAGCGGCGCGAACCAGACCTTGCCGTCATAGGTGGCAACCTTCTGACGGCCGGGGTCGAAGTCGGCATAGTCATAGTCAGCCGGGTAATAATCGGTCAGCGGCACGATCCACTTCGACGAAGCAAACAGCGCCACATTGGCTTCGTCAACATAGTAGACGTTGTAGTTGCCGACGGTGGAGGCATCGGCGCGCGACTTGGCGCGGCGATCGTTTTCATTGAGATAATCGATCTTGAAGCTCGCGCCGGCAAGCTTCTCGAACTCGGCCTTGGAGTCCTCCAGAAGCGTCAGGCCGTCGCGCGGCTGCGCCAGCACCTTGACCGGTGCCGAGCAGACCGGCGCCTGTGCCAGGGCAATGGTTGAAACGGTAGCGGAAAGCACGAAAGCTGCGCTCAAGCTCGCAGCGAGCCTATGTGGTGTCATTGTTTTTCTCCTCCAGGAACACCCGCGGGAAGCAGAAATCCTCGGGCTAAGCGACCCTCACCGTCGCCCAGGCAATCTCCACCCATCGCCAAAATGAGGAGTTGCAAGAGAACGCGCTAGAAGCCCCGGTGCAGCAAACCTGTACTTTTATGCATTGTGCAACGCAAAAACCGGCCTCCCTACGGGGAGCCTGTCACACGAGTATCGATCTGGTCCAAAACGATGATTGAGGATGCGCTTATGCGCGCATCGCCAGCCGCTGTCGCGACAGCTTGCGATAGGAGGACGGCGTCATCTTGTGCTTGCGCAGGAAGGCGCGGTTGAAGTTGGAGATGTTCATGTAGCCGACCTGGAAGCAGATGTCGGTGATCGGGACATCTGTATCGGCCAGGAGCTTGCAGGCCTGCCACAGCCTGAGCTTGGCAAGATGGTCGCTGAAGGAATTGCCGGTGTTCTTCTGGAAGAAGCGCGAGAAGGTGCTCTCGCTCATGCCGGCCAGCTCGGCCACATCAGGCAGCTTCAGGTCCTCGGCGAAATGCTGGAACAGGTAGGTCAGCGTGCGCTGGATGATGTCGAGCGAAGCGGCGTCGAGAACCGGCTGGAAGTCCGGCGATGACAGAAGCTCGTACTCGTCGGTCCTGGCCAGCAGATCCACCAGTTCGAGGAACAGGCAGAACCGGGCCAACCCTTGCACCGTGCCCATGCGCTCCATGAGTGCGGCTCCGTCGAGGGCCGCCCGGCCATGGAAGACGATGCCGCGCAGCGACCGTTCCAGGAACGGCTCCAGTTCGCGCAGTTCGGGCAGCATGCCGGCCGATCCGCGCAGCCGCTCGGGGTCGAATTGCAGCACGATGTCGCGGCCCTCGATCAACTCGCCGGGCTGCACCGCGGTGACCCAGTCATGCGGCAGGCCGCCGCCGACGATGGTGAGGTAGCCCGGCCCGAACTCGCCTATATGGTCGCCGACCAGCACGACGCCGGACGATTTCCTGAGCAGATGGATCTCGTACTCGGGATGAAAATTCCAGACATTGCGCTCCCAGGGATAGTCGTCCAGCCGCCACAGGAAACTGTCGCTCGCCTCGGTGACGATATGCTCGAAGGAAGGCGCCGTGCGCGGGATTGCTGCCGTGTTCTTTCTGCGTCTGAACGCCATCCTGCCTCCCACATCTGCCGGTTGCCGATGTCTGATCCGTAGCAGCCCCTGGCCGGTATGGGAACGAGGCGGTTCCCCGGCAATGGCGCTGGCTCAATCTGTTCCCGGGCCTCCTCCCTTGCCTTCATGTCGCATTTCGTTCAATAGACGGCGCAAACGCTGCGGAACCGAAGGTTTTGCCGTTTGCAATGCGGCTTCCGGCTCTTTGCCGATGCGCCGCAACCTTGAAAGAGCAGGACAATGTCCGCGATCGAAACCGGCGCTCGCGCGCCGGAAAATCTTTGGCGTCAGGAAATCAGGGCGACGCTGGCGCTGGCCTGGCCGATGGTGCTGACCAATCTCGGCCAGACGGCGATGACCGCCACCGACGTCATGATGATGGGGCGCCTTGGCGCAGACACGCTGGCCAGCGGTGCGCTTGGCGCCAACCTCTATTTCATGCCGCTGATCTTCGGCCTCGGCCTGATGCTGGCGACCTCACCGATGATGGCCACCGAGCTTGGCCGCCGTCGCTATTCCGTGCGCGATCTGCGCCGCACCGTGCGTCAGGGCCTCTGGCTGGCGATCCTGATCGCGATCCCGATCTGGCTGGTGCTGTGGCACGGCGAGGCCATCCTGCTGGCCATGGGGCAGGAGCCCGCGCTGGCGCGTCAGGCCGGCATCTACCTGCGCTGGCTGGAATGGGCGGTGCTGCCCTTCTACGGCTACATCGTGCTGCGTTCGTTCATCTCGGCGTTGGAGCGGCCGGGCTGGGCGCTGGTCATCGTCTTCGTCGCCGTGGCTTTCAACGTGTTTGCCAACTGGGTGTTCATGTTCGGCAATCTGGGATTTCCGGCCATGGGCATCGCCGGCTCTGGCCTTGCTACCTCGCTGTCCAGCACGCTGATGTTCGTCGGCATGGCTGTCGTGGTGATGTGGGAGAAGAAGTTCCGGCGCTACCATCTGTTCGGCCGCTTCTGGCGGTCCGACTGGCCGCGCTTCAAGGGACTGCTGCGGCTCGGCCTGCCGATTGCCGGCATCCTTGCCTTCGAGGTGACGATCTTCAACGCCGCGGCCCTGCTGATGGGCCTGATCGACGCCGATTCGCTGGCTGCGCACGCCATCGCCATCCAGATCGCCTCGATCTCCTTCATGGTGCCGCTCGGCCTCAACCAGGCGGTGACGGTGCGGGTCGGGCTCGCGCATGGCGCCGGCAATCCCGAGGGCGTGTCGCGTGCCGGCTGGACAGCCTTCGTCATCGGCGTCTCGTTCATGGCGCTGATGGGGCTGGTGATGGTGTTTTGGCCGCATCTCCTGATCAGCGCCTTCATCGACCTGGGCAATCCCGCCAATGCCAGGGTGATGGCGCTTGCCGTGTCGTTCCTGGTGTTTGCCGCCCTGTTCCAGGTCTTCGACGGCGCGCAGGCGGTTGCCGCCGGCATGCTGCGCGGCCTGCACGACACCAAGGTGCCGATGATCTATGCCGCGATCGGCTATTGGGGCGTCGGCCTGCCGCTCGGCGTGCTGCTCGCCTTCCATTTCGGCTTCCACGGCGTCGGCATCTGGATCGGCCTGTCCGGCGGACTGGCCGTGGTGGCGGCGCTGCTTCTGGCACGCTGGCTTAGGCGCGACCGCATCGCGCCGTCGCTGGCGTTCGGGCATTGAACTAGGCGGCCCGGTTGCCAGCTGGCCGTCATGCCCTACCATTGCCGCTAACGAAACGACGCCTTCAGATCGGCCCACGGGCGTTCGCAAGCGATAGCCCTGGCATGAGATGTTGAACGGGCATTCCAACGCGGCAACATCTCCACCAAGAGACAATGACCGAGGAGAAAACTGTCATGAAGGCAATTGTGGTGACGGATCAGGCTGCGGGAATGGCCGGGATGAAGCTGGTGGAGCGGCCCGAGCCGCAGCCAGCGATAAACGACGTCGTCGTTCAGGTTCATGCGTCGGGATTCGTCCCGACTGAACTGGCGTGGCCCTCGACCTGGGCCGACCGCCGCGGCCTTGACCGAACACCGTCAATCCTTGGGCACGAACTGGCCGGAATTGTCATCGCTCTCGGCTACGGCACAACGGGACTGTCGGTAGGGCAGAGAGTCTTCGGCCTTGCCGACTGGCATCGCGACGGCACCCTGGCGGAGTATATAGCCATGGAGGCACGCAACCTTGCGCCGCTGCCTGGCGACGTCGACTTCACGGTGGGCGCGAGCCTGCCGATCTCGGGCCTTACCGCGTGGCAGGGCCTATTCCAGCATGGCCGCCTCCAGGCGGGCCAGAGCGTCCTCGCGCACGGTGCGGCCGGCGCGGTCGGTTCGATGGTGACGCAACTCGCACGAGAGGCCGGCGCCTATGTCATCGGCACCGGCCGCGCCGCCGACCGTCAGAAGGCGCTCGACTTCGGCGCCAACGAGTTTGTCGACCTCGACAACGACGCCCTGGAAGACATTGGCGGAGTCGACCTGGTGTTTGACGTCATCGGCGGCGGCATCCAAAAGCGGTCCGCAGGCCTGGTTCGAGCCGGCGGAACGCTGGTGACCGTCGTTGGACCGGCGGAGGCGCGGCCCGCCGACGGCCTGGCGGTTGACTTCGTTGTCGAGTCCGATCGTGCCCAATTGAGCGAGATCGTCCAGCGGGTGCGGGACGGACGACTGCGGACGAACATCGGCAACGTCTCGACCCTCAACGATGCCGTCGCCGCCTTCAACCCGACCGAGCGACGCACCGGGAAGACGATCATCCGCGTTCGTCCGTGAGGACGTGCGAACGGTTCTGCCCTCCTCGCAGGGCATTCGAACGCCAGTCGCCGTGAGTTTGTGGTCGCCGTCGATGTTGGCCAACGCAACGTGCTCGCGGCTCAGTTCGCCGACGCCCGCTTCTCAAGTCTGCGCGCATATTGCGTCAGTGGAAAGCACATGACGAAGAAGATCAGCGCCACCAGTCCGTAGACCTTGAACGGCTCGAAAGTGGCATTGTTGATGGCATTCGAAGTTCGCACCAATTCCTCGAAGCCGATGATCGAGGTCAGTGCGGTCGATTTGATCAGCTGCACCAGGAAGCCGACCGTCGGCGCGCGGGTGATCGCGAACGCCTGCGGCAGGATGATCAGCCGCAGCTCCTGCAGATAGTGCAGGCCGAGGCTGGCTCCGGCATCCCATTGGCCAAGCGGCAGCGCATCGACACCGGAGCGCCAGATCTCGGCTAGATAGGCGCTGGCGAAGAAGGTCAGGCCGAGCACAGCAGCCGTCCAGGGCTCGATGCGCAGGCCGAGCATCGGCAGGCCGAAGAACATCAGGAAGAGCTGCATCAGAAGCGGCGTTCCCTGGAACAGGGCGATGTAGCCCGAGGCAAGGCGCCGGCTCCACTTGTTCTTGGCGATCCTGAAGAACAGCACCGCCATTCCGACCAGCGCGCCGCCGACGAAGGCGGCCAGCGACAAAAGCACCGTCCAGCGGGCGGCGAGCAGAAGGTTTCGCACGATGTCCCACAGCGTGAACTCGATCATGACACGCCAGCTCCGAGCGCGCGGCGCCCGCCTGTCACCAGAAGGCGCCGCAAGGCCATCGACAGGACGAGATAGACCAGCGTCACGACGAAATAGGTCTCGAACGAGCGAAAAGTGCGCGCCTGCAGCATGTCGGCCTCATAGGTCAGCTCACGCACCGCGATCTGCGACACAACGGCGGATTCCAGCATCATGATGACGATCTGGCTGGTCAGCGCGGGATAGATGATCTTGAGCGCCTGCGGCAGCACGATCTTGATGAACACCTGGCGCGGCCGCAGTCCAAGCGCCAGGGCCGCCTCCGTCTGCCCGTGCGGCACGGCGTCAAGCCCGGCGCCGACGATCTCGATCGTGTAGGCCGCCATGTTGAGCGTCATCGCCAGCATGGCGGCCAGGATCGGGTCGAGCCTGATGCCGAGGCTCGGCAGGCCGAAGAAGATGAAGAACAGCTGCACCAGGAACGGCGTGTTGCGCATCACCTCGACATACCAGGCAATGGCACCGCGCAGCAGCGCGGGGCCGTTTCGCCGTCCGGCGGCGCCCAGAATGCTGAGCAGCGTTCCCGCCAGCGTTGTCACGGCGATCAAAAGGATCGTCGTGGCGGCGCCGTGGGCGATGTCGCCCACGGCACCTGGAAGCCAGCCGAAGGCCACGGCAGCTCAATCCTTGAGGTTGTCGGGGTTGAGCGGCGTCTTCAGCCAGGCCTTCGAGCTTTCATCCAGCTTGCCGTCAGCCAGCATCTTGGCGACGGCATCGTTGATCGCCTTCTTGAGGGCATCTTCATTCTTGTTGAGGCCGATATGCGAGGGCGAGGTCAGAAGCTGGAACTTCTGCTCCGGCTTCAGCACGTCCTGTTTGGCCAGAACCTGGGCGCCGACATCGTTGCCGACGACCATCAACTGAGTCTGGCCGGAAATGAAGGCCTGGATGACCGAATTGTAGTTGTCGAAGCGCTTGATGTCGGCAGAAGCGGGCGCTGCCTCGGTGAGCGAGGTATCTTCCAGCGTGCCACGATTGACGGCGATCGATTTGCCGGCAAGGTCTTCCTTGCCCTTCACCGACATCGCCGCCGGACCGATCACCGCGATGTAGTACGGCGCGTAGGCAGCGGCGAAGTCGATCACCTGCTCGCGTTCCTTCGAGTAGCCGACGCTCATCAGGATATCGACGCGGTGGTCATTGAGGTAAGGGATGCGGTTCTGGCCGGTGACGGCCACGGGGTTGAGCTTCACCTTGAGCGTGTCGGCGATGTACTGCGCGACGTCCATGTCATAGCCCTTGAGGCTCATGTCGGCACTGGCCGAGGAGAAGGGCGGGAAGTCGGCGAAGACGCCGACATTGATGGTGCCGGCCTTGGTGATATCGGCCAGCGCGTCTGCCTTGGCCGCCTGCGTGGCGAGGCCGAGACCTGCCGCGCCCAGTACCAGGACGGCGGCGATGGATGATTTGAATGTCGATCGGATTGTCATTGTCATTCCCCTTCTGGATGCTTTTGATTGTTTGGGTCGGCCGCCGGCTCCAGCGCGGCGGCCGCCTTTGCTTTCCGGCCGTCAGGCTCCCTTGCCGGCGAGGGCCGGGCTGAACACCATCAGGCTCAGGATCTCGAACAGCACCTGCGCGCCTGCATGCGCGGTGTTGGTGGTGGCGTCGTATTGCGGCGCCACCTCGACGACGTCGCCACCGACGATGTTGAGGCCTTTCAGGCCGCGCAGCAATTCGAGCACTTCGCGCGTGGTCAGCCCGCCGACTTCCGGCGTGCCGGTGCCCGGCGCGAAGGCCGGATCGACGCTGTCGATGTCGAAGGACACATAGGTCGGGCCTTCGCCAACGATCTTGCGCGCCTTCTCGATGATGGCGGGAATGCCGAGACCGGTCACCTCCTCGGCATGGACCACGGTCATCCCGGACTCGTAGGTGAACTCCCACAGATACTCGGCCGCGCCGCGTATGCCGATCTGGATGGTGCGCGTCGGATCAAGCACGCCGTCGAGCACCGCGTTGCGGAACGGGCCACCGTGGTGGAATTTGGTCAGGTCGAACAGGCCGCTGGTGTCGCAGTGGGCGTCGATGTGGATGAGCCCGACCGGCGCCTTCTTGCCGACCGCCTTCAGGATCGGGTGTGTGATCGAGTGATCGCCACCAACCGACAGCGGGATGACACCGGCGTCGACGATCTGGTTGATGCGCCGCTCGATATCCTCATGGCTGGTCTCAAGCCTGTAGCGGCTCTGGAACGGAACGTCGCCGATGTCGGCGACCCTGAGCTCATGCGTCGGCGCGCATTCCAGCACATGATTGTAGGGGCCGATGCGCTCGATGGCCCGCAACGCGCGCGGCCCGAAGCGCGAGCCCGGCCGGTTGGTGACGCCAAGATCCATCGGCACGCCGATGATCGCCACCTGTAGGTCGCCAAAGTCGGGGTTTTCGGCCGCGATTTCGCGATAGGGCGCGGTGAGGAAGGTCGGGATGCCGGCATAAGGGGCCAGCCGCGTGCCGCTCTTGGAAAAGATCTTGTCGGCGACCTTGCGGAATTTCGGGTCGAACATCTCGCCGCCATGGCTCTCGCCATATTTGCGACGCAGCGCGTCGAGCTTGCCGCGATCGTATCCCATATCCGCTCCTCCTCAAGTGATGCAGTGTGGCCGTCGGTGATCTCGGGCGAACCGACCGTCATCCGGCCGGGCCGCTGTCCCGCTGGCTGCATGCAGATTTCACGTCTTGATGTTGTTCCAGGCAAAAGTGTCCGGCAGCCGCATTGAAAAAGCAATTGATATTGTTAGGGTGGTTTCTGTGAGAAAATCTCACAATGAAGCCGGGCATCCATGGCCAAGCGCCTGCCACCTCTCAACCCGCTACGCGCCTTCGAGGCAACGGCGCGCCATGCCTCGCTGACCAAAGCGGCGAGTGAGCTGAATGTCACGCATGGCGCCGTTAGCCACCAGATCAAGGCGCTGGAGCAATCGCTCGGCGTCAAGCTGTTCGAACGGGTCGGCCAGCGGGTCAAGCTGACCCCGCATGGCGCCGAACTTTTGCCGGCGGTGTCGACGGCCTTCGACGGCATCGCCGCCGCCACGCAGCGGCTGACACGGCCGGCGAGCAGCGGCGCGCTCTCGGTGTCCTGCGTGCCGGCGCTGCTGCTTTTGTGGATGACGCCGAGGCTGGGCAGCTTCACCGCGCAATATCCCGATATCCAGCTGACGCTCATTCCCTCCAACGACCCCAGGGACATCCGGGCGCCGCATATCGATGTTTGCGTGCACTATGGCGATGGCAGCTGGACCGATTGCTGGATGCGCAGATGGTCGGGCCTGGAACTGTTCCCCGTGGTCAGCCCGACGCTGATCAACAACCGGCCGATCCGCAATGTTCGCGATCTCGCCGACCATGTCTTGCTGCATGGTGACGATGGCCGCGAGTGGCACACCTGGCTGGCCGCCGCCGACGCGCTGGACCTGGAACGCGGCCGGCGCCATCATCTCGGCGATGCGCGCATGACGGCGGAAGCCGCGGTGCACGGCCATGGCGTGGCGCTGGGCGACTCGGTGACGGCAAGCGCGCTGCTGGCCAGGGGCATGCTGGTCGCTCCGTTCAGCCTGTCGGTGCCGGCGGTCGATGATTTCTACGTTGTTTGCCGCAACGAAATGCGGGCGACACCGATCGTGCAGGTGTTCATGGACTGGCTGTTCGCCGAGAAGGCGGGGATGACGGCCGCGCCGACGCCCCGGTGGCGGGCCGCCTCGTCACCCGCCGCAAACGTCCCGCGCTCAAGGTGATGGGCGGCAAACCCTCGTAGCCGCACGCAGGGCTTTCTTTTTGTCGGGCCAGTGTGAAAGCGGGCAGCGTTTTGGTCAATTCGATGCTATGAGGCCTGTCGCTATTGTGGTGGCAGGGCAGCGAAGGCGGTAACGAGACATGGCCAGGACCGATATTGCGCGGCGCGTCTACAACCACACCTGGAAGCTCGACCCGATCGTGCGCAGCCTGCTCGACACCGACTTCTACAAGCTTTTGATGCTGCAGATGATCTGGGGCATGTATCCCAAGGTCGATGCCACTTTTACGCTGATCAACCGCACCACCTCGGTTCGGCTCGCCGACGAGATCGACGAAGGCGAGTTGCGCGAACAACTCGACCATGCCCGCACGCTGCGCTTCTCCAAGAAGGAGATGATCTGGCTCGGCGGCAACAATTTCTACGGCCGCAAGCAGATTTTCGAACCGGAATTCCTTGCCTGGCTGGAAGGCTTCCGGCTGCCCGACTATGAGCTCTCCAGGCATGACGGCCAGTACGAACTCTCCTTCTCCGGCCCTTGGATGTACACCACGCTCTGGGAGATTCCCGCGCTCGCCATCATCAATGAATTGCGTTCGCGTGCTGCTTTGCGGTCGTTCGGGCCGTTCGCGCTCGACGTGCTCTATGCCCGCGCCAAGGCCAAGATGTGGGCCAAGACCGAACGGCTGAAGGCGCTGCCCGGCATCCGCATTTCCGATTTCGGCACCCGGCGGCGCCATTCCTTCCTGTGGCAGCGCTGGTGCGTCGAGGCGCTGAAGGAAGGCATCGGCGAAGCCTTCACCGGCACCTCCAATGTGCTTCTGGCCATGGACAACGACCTCGAAGCGCTCGGCACCAACGCGCATGAACTGCCGATGGTGTTTGCGGCACTCGCCAATTCGGAAAAAGAGCTGAAGCAGTCACCCTACAAGGTGCTGCAGGATTGGCAGCGTTACTATGGCGGCAATCTGCTGATCGTGCTGCCCGACGCCTTCGGCACCGCTTCCTTCCTGCGCGATGCGCCGGACTGGGTCGCCGACTGGACGGGCTTCCGTCCCGACAGCGCGCCGCCGATCGAGGGCGGCGAGAAAATCATCGACTGGTGGCGCGAGAAGGGCAAGGACCCCAGGCAGAAGCTGCTGATCTTCTCCGACGGGCTCGAGGTGGAAACAATCGAGGAAACCTACCGCCACTTCAAAGGCAAGGTGCGCATGTCCTTCGGCTGGGGCACCAACCTGACCAATGATTTCGAAGGCTGCGCGCCGACGGAGACCAACAGCCTCGATGCCATATCGCTGGTCTGCAAGGTGACCGAGGCCAATGGCAGGCCGGCGGTGAAACTGTCCGACAACCCGGCCAAGGCGACCGGCGATCTCAAGGAGATCGAGCGGTATTTGCGGATTTTTGGCGCTAAGGATCGCGTGGAGCAACTGGTCAAGGTGTGAGGGGTGGGCGGACTCTTGGATAGTTCGAGTTCCGTCACGCCCCCTCTGTCCTGCCGGACATCTCCCCCGCAGAGGCTCCTTTCCTCTCCCTCCGGAGGGGGGAGAGGTGGGGCCGCGAAGCGGCGACGGAGTGGGGAACCACCTAAAAACCGCCGCAACCAACATAGGAGAGAGGATCGCGTGCAAGCATTGTCTTGATCCGCGCCAGGGTCGACCCCCACTCCGTCGAACTGCGCTCGACACCTCTCCCCCGATCGACGGGGGAGAGGAAGGGTGCCAAGCAGTATCGCGCTACCTTCGCGGCCTCGCGACTGTCTTCTCTGCCTTGGTCCCCACACCAGCCTTCGCCCACGCCTCCGATCGTGGCCACGTCCTCCTCCTCTCGACTGGCTACTACCTGATCGGTGGCGCGTTCGCGGTGGCAGTCAGCTTCCTTGTCCTTGCCCTGCTGCCGCCCGACACCCTCGACCGTTTCTGGCGTCGGCGCCTGCCGCTTTTCACGTTCAGTGATAGCGCCCGGACCACTATCAGCCTGATATCCTTTGCCGGCTTTGTAATTCTCGTTACCGCCGGCTTCATCGGCAGCCGCGACCCGCTCTCCAATCCGCTGCCTTTGGTCGTATGGACGCTGCTCTGGGCCGGGCTGACCCTGCTGCAAGGGGTGTTCGGCGATCTCTGGTCGTGGCTCAACCCGTGGTACGGCCCGTGGCGGCTGCTGTCCCGCCTGACGGGCAGAGGCGATCAGGTCGCCAGGCAACTTCCGCAATGGCTTGGCTGCTGGCCGGCCGTCATCCTGTTCCTGGCCTTCGCCTGGTTCGAACTCATCGATCCGGCGCCGGACGATCCGGCACGGCTTGCCTTTGCCGCCGGCCTCTATTGGCTGGTTACCCTCATCGCCATGCTGGTGTTCGGCTACAACAAGTGGAGCCGCAGCGGCGAATTCCTCGGCATCTTCTTCTCGATGGTGGCGCGCTTCGCGCCGTTCGCGCGCGACGATGACGGCCGGCTTGCGCTGTGCTGGCCGGGCGCCAAGCTGCTCACGGCCGAGCCCTTGCCGGTAAGCGGCATCGCTTTCCTGCTGCTCGCTCTGTCCTCGGTCTCGTTCGACGGCCTGTCGAAAACCTTCTTCTGGCTCGGCCTGTTCGGCATCAATCCACTGGAATTTCCCGGCCGCACGGCGGAAATCGGCAGCGGCAGCTTTGGCCTTGTCCTGACATTGGTGCTGCTCGCGGGAGTGTTCCTGTTTGCCGTCGTCCTCGGCCAGCGTCTTGCCCGCGGCGACCGTCCTCTCGCCCAGTCGGCGGGACTGCTGGTGTGGTCGATCGTGCCGATCGCGCTCGCCTATCATGTCGCGCACTATCTGACGGCGCTACTGGTCGGCGGCCAGTATGCGATCGCCGCGCTATCCGATCCCTTTGCCAGGGGCTGGAACCTGTTCGGCACCGCCGACATGCAAGTCGAAGCCGGCGTCGTTGCCGGCGCCGGCTCCGCATGGTGGCTGTGGAATGTCCAGGCCGGCGCCATCATCCTTGGCCATGTGCTGGCGGTTCTCGTCGCCCACGGCCTTGCCTGGCGTTTGCATCCCCAGCCCGCCCGCGCCGCGCTCAGCCAGTTTCCGCTCACTGTTTTGATGATCGCCTACACCATTTTCGGTCTTTGGCTGCTTGCCACGCCGACGGTCGGATGAGACAAGCCATCCCGTGTGGGCTTGCCCCACGGAAAGCTCGCTTGCCAGGCCAAGCCTTTGGTGATTTAGTTTGTACACATGCAATTTTGCATCCTCTTGCCGAGGATGTTCGAGCCGCCTTACCGTTGGTCAAAACGCAAAAACAGGGGAACGAACGTGACTGACAAGAACGGATTTTTCGACCTCTCCAAAACCACACTTACCCGCCGCAATGCGCTGAAGGGTCTCGCCGCCGGCGCCGGCCTCGCCATGGCGCCCGGCTTTGTCCGCTATTCCCAGGCGCAAAGCTCGGCGCCGATCAAGATCGGTTTCCAATCGCACCGAACCGGCATCGGCGCCGCCTATGGCCGCTGGTATGAGAAGACCACCGCCGCCGCGATCAAGGCGATCAATGCCGCCGGCGGCATCAACGGTCGTCAGGTCGAGGTCATCATCGAGGATGACGGTACCGATCCTGGTCGCGGCGCCGAGGTGGTCGGCAAGTTCGCCACGCAGCACAAGACCGACATCGTCTTCGGCACGCTGTTCTCGCATGTCGTCATCGGCTCGGCACCCGCCGCCGGCGAAGCCAAGATCCCTTATTTCGTCGTCAGCGAAGGCCACCACGTCGCCTCGACCAAGCTCAACCGTTACGTCTTCCAGCCCGGCATCACCGACGTGAAGAGCCAGATCCAGTCGATGGCGCCGTGGATCGCGGCCAATGCCGGCAAGAAGGTGACGCAGATATTCCCCGATTTCGCCTTCGGCTACGACCATCGCGACTACCTGCCGCCGGCGCTGAAGGCGCAAGGCGCCGAGGTGATTGCGCAGATCGCCATCCCACCGACGGAATCGTCCTTCACCAAATATTTCCCGCAGATCCCGGCCGAGACCGAGGTCATCTACCATGTCATGGTCGGACCGGCGGTGCTTACCTTCGTCAAGGAACTCGGCGAATTCTATGGCTCCAACCGGCCGCAGCTGTTCGGCTTCATCGATTCGCTCGAAGCCACCGACATCAACAGCCCCGGACTGGAGTTCCTCGATGGCAGCCATTTCTGGGAAGGCTCACCGCGCTACGCCCAGCCTGATGATACCGAAGCGCAGAAAGCCTATCGCGCCGCCGTTGGCATCGACGACAATGGCGCCGCCGTCGGCGACCCCAAGGACGTCTCCACCGCCGCGCACATGTTCGGCTGCTGGGAAACGCTCTACGTCGTCAAGAAGGCGATGGAAGACGCCGGCTACAAGGGACCGGAAGACCGCGCCAAGCTGGTCGAGGCGACCGAAGCGCTGAAAGAATTCGCCGAAGGGCCTGAGCATCCGCAAGGGCCAAAAACCTTCAACGGCAAGATCCATCAGTGCTTCGGCATCCAGAACATCTCCAAGGTCGAAGGCGGCAAACTCAAGGTCGTGCACAAGACCAAGATCGAGGACGGGCTTTACGAGGCCGAAGGGGATTACACGACGCAGGCGCTGTAGGCTTGGTTTTTTAAGCACAGTGCCCTTCGGCCTACCCCCCTCTGTCCTGCAGGCCAGAGGGGGGCGTTTCGCGCCGCCCTATCAAGCGTGTAATCAATGCACTTCGGACCCCACCTCCTCCTTGCAACCCTCGAAGGCCTCGTCACCTCGGCCGTGCTGGCGCTGACGGCGCTGGGCTTGTCGCTGGTGTTCGGCGTCATGCGTGTCGTCAACGTCGCCCATGGCGAGTTCTTCATGCTCGGCGCCGTGCTTGCCTGGGCGATCACCACGGCGATCGGCGGCCACCCCGCGCTCGGCTTCCTGGCGGCGCTGGTGATCGCGCCGCTGATCGTCGGCGCCATCGCGCTGGTCGCCGAACGGCTGGTGCTGCGCCGGCTGAATTACAACCCTGAAGCCACCATCGTCGCCACCATCGGCATGCTCTACATCATCCAGCAGTTGGCGTTGACTTTCTATGGTCCCGAAGCGCGGCCGGTGGGGCCGCCCTTCAGCTACCGCATCCTTCTGCCGTGGTTCGGCTATTCCGGCTACAAGCTGTCGATCATCGCCGCATCCGCTGTCCTGTTGATCGCGACATGGCTGGTGCTGACGCGCACGAAGATCGGCCTGGTCATGCGCGCCACGCAGTATGACAGCGAGACGGCGCAGGCCTTCGGCGTTCCGGTCGGCCGCGTCTATGGCGGCGTCTTCGCGCTCGGCGCCATGCTGGCGGCGATCGCCGCGGTGCTGATCGTGCCAATCAGCCAGGCACACTACCTGATGGGACAGGACCCGCTACTTTTGTCCTTCATCGTCGTCATTATCGGCGGCCTCGGCTCGCTGCGCGGCACCGTCGTCGCCGCCGTGCTGATCGGCCTGTCCGACGGCATCATCTCGATGTTCTTTTCGCCGACCTTGGCCAAGATCATCGCCACGCTGCTGGTCGCCATGGTGCTGGTGTTCCGGCCGCAAGGCCTGTTCGGGACGGCATCGCGATGAGCGAAGCTTCGCCGGCAAAGGCCTACGCGCTGCATCTCGGCGTCATCGCCCTGCTCTTCGTGCTGAGCTTCCTTTTGCCGGAGTACTATCACGGCCTGCTCGCCCGCATCATGGTGCTGGCGGTCTTCGCCATGGGCTACAACATGCTGTTCGGCTATGTCGGCCTGCTCAGTTTGGGCCACGCCATGTTCTTCGGCGCCGGGCTCTATGGCGCCGGGCTCGGCATCATCCAACTCGGCTGGAGCGTGCCGGCGGCATTCGCCGCTGGTCTCGGTTGTGGTGCCGTCCTCTCCCTGATCATTGGCCTTCTGGCCCTGCGCACCACGGGTGTCGCTTTCATGATCGTCACCATGATGTTCGCCCAGGTGTTTTATCTCGCCATCCTCTATTTCGCGGCTTGGACCGGGGTGACCAGGGCATGGTCGTGCCGCAGCCGGCGCGTGTCCTCGCTTTCGGCGCAACCTCGCTCGACCTCACCAATCCGACCGTGCGCTACATGATGGCCCTCGGCTTGTTCTCGCTCGTGCTGCTCGTCACGCTCGCCATCGTCCGGTCCCGCTATGGCCGGGTGCTGGTTGCCATCCGCGAGAACGAAGAACGCACGAAGATGCTGGGCTACGACACCTTCTCCAACAAGCTCGCCGCCGTCGTCGTCTCCGGCACGATCTGCGCGGCGTCCGGCGCCGCCTACGCGCTGCTGTTCGGCTATGTCGGCTCGAGCTTCGCCTCGGTGCAATACTCGATCCTGCCGCTGCTGTGGGTGCTGCTCGGGGGTGCCGCCACGACGCTCGGACCGCTGATCGGCACGCTGTTCATGTATTATGTCATCGACGTCACCAGCGGCTACACATCGGCCTATCTGCTGATCGTCGGCGTTGCGCTGATCCTGCTGGTGCTGTTCTTTCCCAAGGGCATTCTCGGCAGCATCCGCCAGCGCTGGCTCGGATGGCTGCCATGACGCCGCTTTTGACCACCAAGGGTCTGTCACGCAATTTCGGCGGTCTGCGCGCCGTCGACAGCGTCGACTTCACCTTGATGTCCGGAGAAATCCGCGCCGTCATCGGCCCCAATGGGGCAGGCAAGACCACTTTCGTCAGCCTGGTCAGCGGCCGCATTCGGCCATCTTCGGGGGCGATCCTCTTCGACGGCGCCGACATCACCGGCCTGCCGGCCTATGTCAGGGTCCGCCAGGGCATCGCCTACACGTTCCAGATCACCAGCGTCTTCGCCAACCTGAGCGCCTATGACAATGTCGCGCTGCCCGTGCAGCGCACGCTGAGCGACGGCCGCTCGAAGGGTGCGGTGCGCGCCGGCGTCATGTCGGCGCTCGAACGCACCGGGCTGGCTGGCCGCGCCCATATGCCGGCCGGGCAATTGTCCTACGGGCATCAGCGGTTGCTCGAAGTGGCGATGGGCCTGGCGCTGAAACCGCGCCTGCTGATCCTCGACGAGCCGACGCAAGGCCTCGCCGACAGCGAGATCGACAATTTCGTCGAGCTGGTACGCGACATCGCCAAGAGCGCCACGGTGCTGCTGATCGAGCACAACATGCCTGTGGTCATGCATCTGGCCCACCGCATCACCGTCTTCAACGCCGGCAGGATCCTGGCCGAGGGCACGCCGGAGACGATCCGCGACGACGCCGCGGTGCAGGATGCCTATCTTGGGACGGCCCCATGACCGATGCATTGGTGATCTCGGGGCTGGACTGCTTCTATGGCGAGGTCCAGGTGCTCTACGGGCTCGATCTCGTGCTGAACAAGGGCGAGGTGCTGTGCCTGTTCGGCCGCAACGGCGCCGGCAAGACGACGACGCTGAAAGCGATCATGGGCCTGGTTCCGGCGAGTGCCGGCTCGATCAAGCTCGCCGGCCGGGAATTGACCGGCCTGCCGGCGCACGAAGTGCCGAAGGCCGGCGTCGCGTACGTGCCGCAGGGAAGGCGGCTGTTCGCCGAGATGACGGTGGCTGAAAACATCGAGATCGGGCTGATGGCGCGCGGCAAGGGCAAGGCGACGCGCGAGAACGTCCTCGATCTTTTCCCCTGCTGCGTCAGCGGCTGCGGCAGCGCTCCGGCACCTTGTCCGGCGGCGAGCAGCAGATGCTGGCAATGGCGCGTGCGCTCTGTCTCGAGCCGCAGGTGCTTTTGCTCGACGAGCCGACAGAGGGGTTGATGCCGTCCATGATCGCCAAGATCCGCGAGACTGTATCGAAGCTGCGCGAACTGGGCGTCTCCACCATCCTGGTCGAGCAGCGGGTCGACGCCGTGCTGTCGGTCGCCGACCGGGTCTCGTTCATCGAGAACGGCCGCAACCGCGAGACGGTCGATGTCGAGGCCCTGCGCGCCGACCCGTCAGCGGTCAGGCGCTATGTCGGTGTAGGCTGATCAGCCAAAGAACAGAAAACCCGCGATCAAAAAGGTCGGGATCAGCACCAGCCCGGACCACAGCATATAGCCGAAGAAGCCCGGCATCTTGACGCCGCGATGCCTGGCAATGGCATAGACCATGAAGTTGGGCGCGTTGCCGATGTAGGTGTTGGCGCCCATGAACACGGCGCCCGCCGAGATCGCGGCAAGCGTTGAGGCGAACTCCGTCATCAGGTGTTGGGGGTCGCCGCCGGCCAGCTCGAAAAACACCAGATAGGTCGGCGCATTGTCGAGGAAGGACGACAGCGCCCCGGCCAGCCAGAAATAGGCGAGGTCGTTGGGCGTGCCTTGCGCCGAGGTGACGAGCGCGACCAGCGGCGCCAGCGCGCCGTCATGGCCGGCTCTCAAAATGGCGACGACCGGAACGATGCAGATGAAGATGCCGGCAAACAACTTGGCCACTTCCGCGATCGGTCCCCAGTTGAAGCCGTTCGCTTCGCGGTGGCTCTTGTAGGAGAGGGGAAGCGATAGCAGGGCCAGCGCGAGGATGATCGTGTCGCGCACGAGGTTCTGCAGTTCGAGACCAACGCCGAACACGGAAAAGCTCACGCCTGGCTTCCAGGCCGCTGACAGCAGGATGGCGCCGATCACACCGGCCAGTAGCGGGAGGTTGGCCAGGCCGCGCAGGCGCACCTTCGTATCCGGTGTCGGATCCTTGATCTTCGGTGCCCCGGCCTCGCGCCGGTGCAGGATGAGGTCCATCGCCAGGAAGACGGCGAGCACGACTACGACGACGAACAGCGTCTCGCGCCAGAGATTGGTGGTCATCCAGAAGAAGTCGACGCCGCGCAGGAAGCCGACGAACAGCGGCGGGTCGCCTAGCGGCGTCAGCGAGCCGCCAATGTTGGACACCAGGAAAATGAAGAAGATGACGACATGGGCATTGAAAGGCCTGTTGTCATTGGCGCGCAGGATCGGCCGGATCAGGATCATCGAGGCGCCCGTCGTGCCGATCACCGAGGCAAGCAGCGCCCCGACGACCAGCAGTCCGGCATTGACCAGCGGTGTCCCGTGGATGTTGCCGGCAAGCAGGATGCCGCCCGAAATCGTGTAGAGCGCGAACAGCAGGACAATGAACGACATGTATTCGGTAAGCAGCGCGTGCAGCACCGCCTCGGTTGCCGCCGGAGCGCCGAAGGCGACCGCGAGCGGCACGATCACCAGCGCCGCCCACAAGGCAGCGATCTTGCCGTAGTGGTGTTCCCAGACATGGTGGAACAGCAGCGGACCGGTGGCGATCGACAGGAGCAGTCCGGCAAAAGGCAGCGCCCACCACAGCGACATGGCGGCGCCCGGCAGGCCATGCTCTTCGGCGGCGAAGGCCGATACCGGAAACAGCAACGCGACGATGATCGCGCCGGCCGCCCCGATGGCTATCGGCATGCATCCCCTTCTGCTCGCCACGGTGCGGTTAGTCCAACGTGTGATCTTCGAGCGTCACGCCGGCATCGCGCATTCTCGCCAGCATGGTCTCGAGCGATCCGTTGAGATCGATGCCACGGCAGGCATCGAGCCTGACGGTGGTTCTAAACCCCAGTTTGACCGCATCCAGCGCCGAGAAGGCGACGCAGAAATCGGTCGCCAGGCCGACCAGGGTCAGCGTGTCGATGCCACGTTCCCGAAGATAGCCGGCGAGCCCGGTGGGCGTCGCGTGATCGTTCTCGAAGAAGGCGGAGTAACTGTCGATGGCAGGACGAAATCCCTTGCGGATGACGAGTTCGGCCTTGGTCCAAGCCAGCCCCGAGTGAAAATCCGAGCCGAGACTGCCCTGGATGCAATGGTCCGGCCACAAAGTCTGCGGGCCGTATGGCATTTCGACCGTCGAAAAAGGCTGCGCGCCGGGATGACTGGAGGCAAAGCTGGAATGGCCGGCGGGGTGCCAGTCCTGCGTCAGCACGACATGGTCGGTTCGCCGGATCATGTCGTTGACCAGCGGCACGATCTCGTCGCCGCAGGCAACGGCCAGCGCGCCGCCCGGGCAAAAATCGTTCTGCAGGTCGATGACAACGAGCGCTTCGTCGGCCATGGGGTTTCCTTCCTGTCAGGCTGCGGTCGGGCTCCAAATGAGAGGCCCGGCGAAAGAAGAAGCCGCTGGCGCGACCGGAGGGAGAAACTTGACCAGATGGCGGGCCGCGTCAACCTCCAGCGGAATAACAAATGCGTGGCGATGCCAGCCACATGGACACCGGCGTAAACTCTAGCTTTGACAAATTCCGCCGTCTTGATATCATTTGCATACGAATGAATTTGCCGGATCGAAAACCGGCAGGATATTCCCAGGCAAAACGTCTTGGGAGGGCCGATCTCGGGGAAGGCCCCATCTTGTTGGGAAGGAAAGCGTGATCCGTTACGCGAAACCCACCACGGTCGACGAGGCACTCGCGCTGCTTGGCGGGGGCACCTGGCGCATTCTTGCCGGCGGCACGGATTTCTATCCCGTGCAGGGAAGCAAGCCGTTTCGCGACGATGTCCTCGATATCAACGGACTGACAACGCTGCGCGGCATCGTCGAAACCGCCAGCCATTGGATCGTCGGCGCGCGCACGACATGGACCGATGTCATCCGCCACCCCTTGCCGCCAGCCTTTGACGCCTTGAAACAGGCGGCGCGGGAGGTCGGCTCGGCGCAGATCCAGAACGTCGCCTCGGTCGCCGGCAATCTCTGCAACGCTTCGCCTGCCGCCGATGGTGTGCCGGGCCTGCTCGTGCTCGACGCTGAGGTAGAACTGCGCTCGGTGGCGGCGACACGCCATCTGCCCTTGTCGCAGTTCATCCTCGGCAACCGCCGTACCGCCTTGCAGCCCGGCGAGATGGTGACTGCCATCCGCGCGCCGAAACCCTCCGGCACATCGGCCTTCGTCAAGCTCGGCGCCCGGCGCTATCTCGTCATCTCCATCGCCATGGTGGCGGCGCGTCTGGTTGTCGAAAATGGTACTGTCGCGGATGCGGCCGTGGCCGTCGGCTCCTGTTCCGCCGTCTCCAGGCGGCTTGTCGGTGTCGAGGCGGCGCTGCGCGGGCTTGCCGTGGGCGCCGGGCTTGTTTCCGCGGTCCGGTCGGCGCCGATGACTGAGCTGTCGCCGATCGCCGATGTGCGCGGCAGCGCCGAATACAGGCTAGACGCGGTGCGCGAGATCGTTGCCCGCGCCGTGCTCGCGGCCACGGAGACGCCAGCAGGCGACAAGGTGGCCGCATGAGCATGGATCGCGCCGATATCGCCTTCGCCGTCAACGGCACCGCTGTCTCGGTCAACGTGCCGCCGCTGCGTAGGCTGTCTTCGGTACTGCGCGACGAATTGCGGCTGACCGGCACAAAGGTCGGCTGCGATGCCGGCGACTGCGGCGCCTGCACGGTGCTGGTCGACGGCGACCCTGTCTGCGCCTGCCTGATGCCGGCGGCCTCGGCCGCTGGCACCGCGGTGACGACGGTCGAAGGACTGGCCAACGGCCGGCTGTCGGCGTTGCAAGCCTCGTTCCTGGCGCATGGCGCCGCGCAATGCGGCATTTGCACGCCGGCGCTGCTGGTCGCGGCAACCGCGCTGCTGGACACGAAACCCACGCCGACCGAGACCGAGGTGCAGGATGCGTTGGGCGGCATCCTCTGCCGCTGCACCGGCTATCGGAAGATTATCGCTGCGGTGATGGAGGCTTCCCTCCAGACCGCGAGCCTGGATTTCCGTCTGCCTCGGTCAGGCTACGCCATTGGCACGTCACCGGTCAGGCTCGACGGCGTGCCAAAGGTGACCGGCGCCGAGAAATTCGGCGGCGATTCCTTCCCGGCCGATGCGCTTGCCGTGCTGGTGGTCCGCTCGCCGCACTATCATGCAAAGTTCGATTTCGGCGACATCGACGGCTGGGCCAAGGCGCATGCCGGGATCGCGGGCGTTTTCACGGCCGCCGACATCCCGGGAAAAAACTGTTTCGGCGTTATCGGCCCATTCGCCGACCAGCCGGCGCTGGCCGAAGGCTTTGCCCGGCTTCGCGGCGAGGCGGTCGCGCTGGTCGCCGGCGAGCGAGAGGCGATCCTCGATCTCGACCTGTCGGATTTCCCTGTCCGTTGGACCGAACTGCCACATGTTCTCCAGCCCTGCGACGCGCAGGCCGCAGGTGCGGCGCTGATCCATCAGAACCGCCCGGCCAATTTGTTGACCAAGGGCTTTGTCGAGCGCGGCGATCCCGAGGCTGCACTTGCCAACGCGGCCGTCACCGCGAGCGGCGCGATCGACACCTCCTATGTCGAGCACGCCTATATCGAACCGGAAGCCGGCTATGCATATGTTGACGGCGACACGCTTGTCGTCGTCGCCTGCACCCAGGCCCCCTACATGGACCGTGACGACACCGGGAAAGTGCTCGGCCTTGCCGTCGACAAGGTGCGCATCGTGCCGACCGCGACCGGTGGCGGCTTTGGCTCCAAGCTCGACGTTTCCCTGCAGCCTCTGATCGGCCTCGTCGCCATGAAGACGGGACGGCCCGCGGCCCTTGCCTACACCCGCAACGAATCGATGATGTCGACCACCAAGCGCCATCCGGCTGAAATGAAGGCCACCATTGGTGCCGACTCCGGCGGTCGCGTCACCGGCATGGTCTTCGAAGGCGATTTCAACACCGGCGCCTATGCCAGCTGGGGCCCGACGGTTGCCAACCGCGTGCCGGTGCATGCCTCCGGCCCTTATCTTACGCCCAACTATCGTGCCGAGGGCCGCGCCATCCATACACATGGTCCGATTGCCGGCGCCTTCCGTGGCTTCGGCGTGCCGCAGGCGACGATCATGCAGGAAACGCTCTATGACGAGCTCGCGGGCAAGCTCGGCATGGATCGGCTCGACTTCCGCCTGAAGAACTGCCTTCGGAACGGCTCCGAAACGGTTACCGGGCAACTTTTGGAGTCTGGCGTCGGCATCGCCGAATGCCTCGAGGCCTTGCGGCCGCACTGGGCGCGGGCGGCGGCCGATGCGGATACTTTCAACAGCACCAGCATAGATAGAAAGCGCGGCGTCGGCGTCGCCTCCTGCTGGTATGGTTGCGGCAACACCTCGCTTCCCAATCCGTCGACCATTAGGGTCGGCATCGCGCCCTCGGGCGACGTCATCCTGCACCAGGGGGCCGTCGATATCGGCCAGGGATCCAACACCGTCATTACGCAGATCTGCGCCGACGCGCTCGGCCTGCCGCTGGAGAAATTCCAGCTGAAGAGCGCCGATACGGCAATCAGCCCAGACGCCGGCAAGACTTCGGCTTCGCGGCAGACTTTCGTGACCGGCAAGGCGGCTGAAAAGGCTGGGCGGGCCCTGCGCGAAAAAATCCTGCGCTTTGCCAATGTCTCGGACAAGGCCTCCCTTCAGCTGGATGGCGCGGCGATCGTCATTCGCGAAGGCGAGGCGACACGCCGTATCGATCTTGCCGCGCTCGAAGCGGATGCCGACGGTTTCGTCTTCCGCGCCGAGGAGACATACGATCCGCCGACGCTGCCCCTCGATGCCAAGGGCCAGGGCAAACCCTACGCGGTCTATGGCTATGGCGCGCAGATCGCGGAGCTGGAGGTCGACCTGAAGCTCGGCACGGTGAAACTGCTGAAAATTACCGCGGCGCACGACGTCGGCAAGGCGATCAATCCGCTGCTGGTCGAGGGCCAGATCGAAGGCGGCATCGCGCAAGGCATAGGCATGGCGTTGATGGAAGAATACATCCCCGGCCGCACCGAGAACCTGCACGACTATCTCATCCCGACCATTGGCGACGTGCCGCCGATCGAGACCATTCTTATCGAGGTGCCCGATCCCGAAGGGCCGTTCGGCGCCAAGGGTCTGGGCGAGCACGTGCTGATCCCGACGGCGCCGGCGATCCTCAACGCCATCCGCCACGCCACCGGCGTGCTGGTCACCAAGGTGCCGGCAACGCCAAGCCGCATCCTGGCGGCCATCCGTGAGAAGGAGGCACGCGCGTGAGCGAGCTTGCCGAACGCTTCGAAACTCATGATCCCGGCGAGAAGCTGGTGGCGGAGAAGATCCGCTGCGATGCCTGTCCCGTCATGTGCTACATCGCCGACGGCCGCACCGGCGCCTGCGACCGCTATGGCAATGTCGCCGGCCGGATCGTGCGCATGGACCCGCTGACCATCCTCGATCACGCGGCCGAAACCGGCGCTCCCATGGTGCCCTTCGTCGCCGAAGGCGAGCAATGGGATGGGGAACTCATCAACACCGGCCGCCGCTTCGTCACGGCAATCGGCGCCGGCACCACCTATCCCGACTACAAGCCCGCTCCTTTCATCGTCAGCCAGGAGGTCGAGGGCGTCGATCTCGTCACCGTGGTGACCGAAGGCATCTTCTCCTACTGCGGCGTCAAGGTGAAGATCGACACCGATCGTCATATCGGACCCGAAACAGCTGTCGTGCGGGCCGAGGGCGAGGCCATCGGCCATGTCACGACCGGCGAATATGGCTCGCAGATGCTGTCGCTGGGCGGCGTGCATCATCTGACCGGCGGCTCCAAAGCGGAAGGCCGCGCCACCTGTGACGCCCTGCTCAATTTGTGCAACCGCAAACCGGTGGAACTCAGCATAGACGGCGGCGCCACGGTCATCGTTGAAGCCGGCAAACCGCCCGTCATCGACGGCAAGCAGGAACACCGCATGCGGGTCGGCTGCGGCTCGGCCACGATCGGCATGTTCGCCACGCAATGGCGCGGGCTGGTCGACGAGGTCGTGGTGGTCGACGATCACATCACCGGCGTCGTCTCCGAACACCAGGCCGGCAAGGTGCTGGGCTGGCAGGATACCGGCATCAAGATCGTCGGCCGCCGCTCGACACCGGGCCGCTATTTCAAAGTGTCCGAGCCAGGCCTCGGCTGGGGCGGCACCAGCATTTCAGATCCGTTGTCGATCCTCGGCGAATGGAACGCCAAGAAGGGCGCTCGGCCGGGCCTGTCGCTGCTGATGGTTTCGACCACCGGCGAGCAGTTCGCCTATTACGAGCTCGATGACGACCTGAAGCCGGTCGAAAAACCGTTTCCGGAACGGCTGCGGAAATCCGTCAATCTGATCGAGGACAATTGCGAGCCGGCCTTGTGCACCGTGCTGTTCATCGGCGGCGCCGGCGGGTCGCTGCGTGCCGGCGTCACCGAAAACCCGGTCAATCTCACCCGTTCGGTGCAAGGCCTGACCACCTATGTCACCGTTGGCGGCGCGCCGGTCTATGTCTGGCCGGGCGGCGGCATCACGCTGATGGTCGATGTCACCAGGATTCCCGAAGGCGCCTTCGGCTATGTGCCGACGCCGGCGCTGGTGGCGCCGATCGAGTTCACGCTGCGTCGCGACGATTACATCAGGCTCGGCGGCTACGAGGCCGAAATCCGCAGCGTTGCGGACATCGTCGCCAAGGGCGGCGAATACCTCAATCCCCGACGCGGCACAGGCGCCGCAACCCAAAATCCATGGCCACCGCTGGCGCAATTGCGCCGCGCGGGTCCGAACGGGGCGGGGTGATGGAAGATCCGCAAGCGCACTGGCTGCAGGACGGCAAGCGGCTGCATCTCAACCATGGGCCGATAGACCTGATCGTCGAGGCCTTTGGCGAGGCTGATGAGTGTCGCGCTGCCTACGTCCAGGCCGTCGCGCGCTTCCAGACGATCCTGATGGAGCTGGTCGAGGAACTTCCCGAATTGCGGCTGCCGGCATTTTTTTTGGCGCCGCGAACCTTCGCCGGCCCGACGGCGCGCCGCATGGAAGCGGCCGTCATGCCCTTGGCGGAATGCTTCATCACACCGATGGCCGCCGTCGCCGGGTCGGTAGCTGACGAAATGCTTGCCGCGCTGCTTGCCGGACGCAAGCTCGATCGCGCCTATGTCAACAATGGCGGCGACAGCGCCCTGCACATCGGCAAGGGCCGCTCGATGGGATTGGCGGTCGCCGGCACCGGCAACGGCATGGCCGACCGGATCACGATCCGCGCGCAGGATGGCGTGCGTGGCGTTGCAACCAGCGGCTGGCGTGGCCGCTCCTTCTCGCTTGGCATTGCCGACGCGGTCACCGTGCTGGCGCGGACCGGTGCGGAGGCCGATGCGGCGGCAACGCTCATAGCCAACGCGGTGGACCTGCCCGGCAATCCCGCCATCAAGCGCGTTCCCGCACGCGACCTGTCGCCCGACAGCGATCTTGGCACGCGGCTGGTGACACAAGGCGTCGGCACGCTTGCGCCTGATGAGGTGGCACGCGCCCTGGACAATGGCCTTGCCGTCGCCGAAGATTTTCGCCGGCGCGGCCTGATTGCCGCATCGGCGCTGTTTCTTGGCGGGGAGGCCCGCATCAGCGGCTCCGTTGCAATCGGCGCGCCCAACAAGCATGAACCGGAGGAAGTTGCCCATGCCTGAATTTCCGATCCGCAAGATCGCGGTGCTGAGCGAAGAAATCTTCCACGACGGCGGACCGGCCGCCGCGGTGCCGCGCCGGCGTGCCGCCGCCATGGCCGTGGTCAGCAACCCGTTCGCCGGGCGCTATGTCGAGGATCTGCAAAGCGCCATGGACGATCTGAAGCCGCTCGGCCTGATGCTCGCCGACCGGCTGGTCGCAGCCCTCGGCGGCGACATCAAACAGATCGACGGCTACGGCAAGGGCGCCATCGTCGGCAGCGCGGGCGAGCTGGAACATGGCGCGCTGTGGCATGTGCCGGGCGGCTACGCGATGCGCGAACGGCTGGGCGATGCCAAGGCGATCGTGCCCTCGGCCAAGAAGGTCGGCGCCTTCGGCTCAAAGCTCGACGTGCCGCTCGGCCATATCAACGCCGCCTATGTGCGCAGCCATTTCGACGCCATGGAAGTCGGCATCAGCGACGGTCCGCGTCCTGACGAGATCCTGTTCTGCCTCGCCATGACCTGCGGCCCGCGCGTCCACAATCGGATGGGTGGCCTCGCGGCGGATGACATAAAAGCCTGGGACGGGCTGCGGTGAGCGGCGAGGACAACCTGCTCAAGCTGGTCGAGGTCGAAGAGGCCGACGATCACGACTACCTCCTGCAGGAGCAGGTCGGCTTCATCCTGCGCAAGGCGCACCAGCGCCATGTTTCGATCTTCGCCGCCCGTATCGCCGATCTGACGCCGCCGCAATTCGCGGCACTCGCCAAGCTGCGCGACGTTGGCGAAACTTCGCAGAACCAGCTCGGCACCCTGATCGCCATGGACGCGGCGACGGTGAAAGGCGTCATCGACCGGCTGAAGGCGCGTGGCCTGGTCGAGCTTTCCAGGCATGAGGTCGACAAAAGGCGGCTGCTGGTAAACCTGACGCCGGAGGGCCGCGACGCGATCGAGCGTCTGATCCCGCTGGCCCGCGAGATCACAAGGGAAACGCTGGCGCCCCTTACGGCCAAGGAGGCCGTCACCTTCATGAAGCTGCTAGCCAAGCTGGCGTAGATGCGGATCTTACCAGCCTGCAGAAGCTGGTCACCGAAACGATTGAGTTGAGTAGAATTGGTTGGTCTGCGCTGCCCCTCATTGTCCTGCCGGACATTTCTCCCCGTATGGGGACGGGGAGAAAGGCGCTGTCATCGACGGCTTCGCTAGTCGCCGGCGTTGCAGAAGGGCGCCGGCTTCACCACAGCTCCCTTCTCCCCGTCACTATACGGGGAGAAGGTGCCGGCAGGCAGATGAGGGGCTGCGCCAACCGAGGCCCCTCAAGCTCCACTATCTCACAAGCCGTTGTCCTTCAGCACCTGGGCGGCGTTTTCCTTGGTGATCTTCTGCGTCGGCAAGGTGATGGTCTTCTCGACCTTCTCGCCGTTCAGGAACTTGATCGCCTGGCGCAGGCCTTCCGCACCTGGGGTGACATAGGTGAAGGTCGCCGTCAGCTCGCCCTTGTTCACCATCTGCACGCCTTCGTTGGGCAGGCCGTCGATGCCGATGAACTTGATGTCCTTCTCGCGGCCGACATCCTTGGCGGCGAGATAGGCGCCGTAGGCCATCGGGTCGTTATGGCCGTAGACGAGATCGATCTTCTCGTTGGTCTTCAGCGCGTTGGCCATCAAATTATAGGCCTGGTCCTGCTTCCAGTCGCCCGACTGCTGGTCGAGCAGGTATTTGATGCCCGGTTCCTTGTCGGTGAATTCATGGAAACCGTCATGGCGGTCATGCGCCGGCTGGGTGCCCATGCCGCCCCAGATCTCGACGACATTGCCTGCCGCCTTGCCCTTGCCGCCGAGCAGTTCGACGGCATATTCGCCGGCCGCGCGGCCGATCAGCTTGTTGTCGCCGCCGACGAACTGGGTGAAGTCCTTGGTGTCGACATTGCGATCGAGCACGAAGACCGGAATCTTGGCGTCGATCGCCTGCTGCACGACGCCGGTCAGGCCGGCCGATTCCTTCGGCGACACCAGGAGCGCGTCGACTTCCTGGCGGATCAGGTTCTCGACGTCCGCGACCTGCTTCTCGGTCTTGTCCTCGCCGTCGGTGATGATCAGCTCGACTTCGGGATGCTTGGCGGCCTCGGCGATGATGTCCTTGTTGAACTGGGCGCGCCAGGGCTCGATGGTGGTCACCTGCGAGAAGCCGATCTTCCACTTCTTGTCCTGGGCGAAGGCATGTCCGGTGGAGAGCAGTGCTGTCAGCAGGGCCGCGCCGAATGCGGCAAGCTTCAGCATGTCACGTCGTTTCATTTCTTGTTTCCTCCGAGATTGAGAGACGGTGTCTCTTGCGACGGCCGTTTTGCGGCGGCCGTTTCCTTGTGCGCCGCTCCGGGCAGGCGCAGATAGGCCATGAGATCGCCGGCATTGCGCTCCTGCACGAGCACGGTGCCGATGATGATCATCCCCTTCAGCACCAGCTGAAGGTTCGAATTGATGTTGTGAAGCTGCAAGATGTTGGACAGCAGTCCGAAGATCAGCACGCCGCAGAAGGTGCCTGTCAGGCTGCCGCGCCCGCCCATCAGGCTGGTGCCGCCAATGACCACGGCGGCGATGGCGTCGAGCTCCAGCCCGGCGCCGGCGTCCGGCTTGCCTTGCCGGTACTGCGCTACGTAGAGCACGGCGGCGATGCCGGCGAGCAGTCCTGATATGGCATAAGTGGCGATCTTGACGCGGCCGGCGGCGATGCCGGAAAGCCTGGCCGCCTCCTCATTGCCGCCGATGGCATAGACATAGCGGCCGAACGGCGTGAAGCGCAGCACCGCGCCGTAGATGACGATGGCGCCGAGGAAGAATAGGCCGGGCATAGGGATGACGCCGAACACCAGCGAGCGCAGCAGCTCGAAATCGGCGGTGGCGTTGGAGCCGGTATAGACCGGCAACACGGCATTGTTCTGGCCGGCGGTGAGCCGGGCGATGCCGAGCGCCGTCACCATCATCGCCAGCGTGACGATGAAGGGCTGCAGCCGTCCGCCGACGATGATGAAACCGTTGATGGCGCCGAACAGCAGACCCACGCAAGGCGCCACCAGCAGCACGCCGAGAACGCCGAATTTGGGCTCGATCTGCGGCAGCAGGTACCAGAGCGAAAGGCAGCACAGGACGATGCCGACGATTGCCGGCGTGACCAGGCCCCGAACGGTGTCCAGCCTGACGTCGCGGGCCACGGCATCCACGCCGGCGCGGGACTTCTCCACGTTGAGGAAGATGAAGCGTGTGACGACGAAGCCGAGACACAGCGCAACCAGGGCGACGGTCGGCAGGCCCAGCACGACGCCCGGCGTCGCGCCCGGAACCGTCAGCAGCATCGCGCATACCACCGTGCCGATGGCCATAAGCGAGCCGACGGAGAGGTCGATGCCGCCGGTGATGATCACCGCCGTCATGCCGGTGGCGATCAGCCCGGTGGTCGACACCTGGCGCAGCACGTCGAGCAGGTTGCCGTAGGACAGGAAGATGTTGTTGCCCTTGGAACTGAGCGGCGAGCCGAGCACGCCGATCAGGAAGATGGCGATCAGGCCCCAGTAGAGCTTGGTGCGGGACAGGAGTTTCAGTGCGGTCATGCGGCGGGTCTCGGTAGGGTCCGGCGCGGCGCCGCGAGGCGCATGATGGCCTCTTCGCTTGCCGCGTCGCGGGAAAGAATGCCTGTCTGGCGGCCATCGGCCATCACCAGGATGCGGTCGGAAAGATGCAGCAGCTCCGGCAGCTCCGAGCTGATGACGGCGATGGCCAGGCCATCGCCCGCCAGCTGGAAGATGAGGTCGTAGATCTCGCGCTTGGCGCCGACATCGATGCCGCGCGTCGGCTCGTCGAGCAACAGCACCCTCGGCCTGGTCGCCAGCCATTTGCCGATGACGACCTTCTGCTGGTTGCCGCCCGACAGCGTGCCCGCGGGCTGGTCGATATCCCGGCAGCGGATGCCGAGCGTCTTGACCGCCTGCCGCGCCAGCCCCTGTTCGCCGGCCAGCGAACGGATGCCGAAGCGGGCCAGCGCGCCGACCAGCGGCAGCGCCACATTGTCCGATATCGAGGCCTGCAGATGCAGGCCTTGCGTCTTGCGGTCCTCGGTGACCAGCGCGATGCCCAGCCGCCGCGCATCGCGCGGTGAGCGAATATCCACCGGCTGGCCGTCGAGCCGGATCTCGCCGCCCGCACGGCCATCGCTCGAGCCGAAGATCGCTTCCATGATCTCGGTGCGGCCGGAACCCAGCAACCCGCCAATGCCGAGGATTTCTCCGGCGGCCAGATCGAAGCTGACGCCGCCGACCATCTGCCGCCAGCCCTGGCGGTCGGGCTTCGACAGCGACAGATCGCTGACCGAAAGCACGATCCTGCCGCCGGGATCCCGCTCGGCCTGGGAGGATGCGAGCAGGTCCCGTCCGACCATCGCCGAGATGATGGCATTTTCGTCAAGCTCGGCCATCGTCCGCGTCAGCACATGACGCCCGTCGCGGAACACGGTGACGCGGCTGGCCAGATGCATGACCTCGTCAATGCGGTGCGAGATGTAGATGATGGCGACACCGCTGTCGGCAAGCTGGCCGATGATGCGGAACAGCCGCTGGCATTCGGCCGGCGACAGCGCCGAGGTCGGCTCGTCCATGATCAGCATACGCGCCGACATCGACAGCGCCTTGGCGATCTCGACCAGTTGCTGTTCGCCGACACGCAGGGCGCCGACGCGTGCGTCCGGATCGAGCTCGATGCCGAGCCGCTGCAGGAGGGCGCTTGCGGCGCGGCTGCTTGCCTTGCGGTCGACGATCAGACCCGCGATCAGCTTCTCGCGCCCGAGAAAGATGTTGTCGGCGACGCTCAGTTCCGGCACCAGGTTGAGCTCCTGGTGGATGATGGCGATGCCCGCGTCCTCGGCGTCGCGCACGCCGGCGAAGCTGACCGGCCTTCCGTCGATGCTGACGGTGCCTTCATAGCCGGTATAGACGCCGGAGAGGATCTTCATCAGCGTCGACTTGCCGGCGCCGTTCTCGCCCATCAAGGCATGGACTTCGCCGCGCCTTAGGTCGAAGCCGACATCGACGAGCGCGGCGATGCCGCCAAAACTCTTTGAAATATGCTCGGCGCTCAAAACGGTGTCCGAGCGATCCGATGCCGCATTGCGCGCCGAGGAAAGGGAATTGCTTTGTTCCATGACAATGGCGGCCTCCCTTCCGTCCTCGTCAGCTTCGCGAACGGTAATCTAAACGTTTCGATCCTGTCAAGCCGATATGGGGCGACACAACTTTGATGCATTTCAATTCTTGCCTAAAATGGCAAGATTCCGTAGGTATTGCTGGCAAGTGGGGGACGAAACGTTTCGAAAATGACAGCGTCAGGGCCAAAAAATCAACGTAAATCCACCGCGCCCACCATGCTGCACGTGGCCGAAGCGGCGCGTGTCTCGGTCGCCACCGTGTCGGCGCTGATCAACGGCACCGCAACCGTGAGTCCGGAACTCAGCGCTCGCATCGAGCAGGCGATCCGCGATATCGGCTACAAGCGCAACGCCATCGCCCGCAGCCTGAAGATGGGCACGACGCGCACCATCGGCCTGACCGTTCCGCACATCACCAATCCGTTCTTCACCGCTGTCGTCTCGGTCATCCAGCAGGCCTTCGACCGCGCCGGCTATGCCGTCATGCTGTGCTGTACGGACGAGGATTTGAACACCCAGGACGAGCAGATCAGGCTGCTGCTCGACCGCATGGTCGATGGGCTGATCGTGGCGCGCGTCGGTGACGGCGCGATCCTCGAGCGGATCGTCGCCGACGCCAATGTGCCGGTCGTGCTGCTGGATCGCCTGTGCGAGGGCGTCGACACCGACGCCGTGGTTCTCGACAACCAGCGGGCGGTCTTCGACGCCATCAGCTATCTGATCGATCTCGGCCACCGTCGCATCGGCTACATCACCGGGACCTCGGACATCTCACCCATGCATGACCGCATGACCGGATATCGCGAGGCGCTCCAGGCCGCCGGCTTGCCGGTGGCCGAGGAGCTGGTTCGCTCCGGCAATTTCCACGAGATCGACGGCTACAACGCAACCATGCAGTTGCTGTCGCTGCATGACCGGCCAAGCGCGATCTTCTCGGCCAACAACCCGATGGTGATCGGCACCATGAAGGCGATCCGCGACATCGGCCTGTCCTGTCCGGAGGACATTTCGGTCGCCTGCTTCGACGATTTTCCCTGGTCCGACGTGTTCCAGCCGCAACTGACCACGGTGGCGCAGCCGGTGCAGGCCATCGGCGAACAGGCGGCCAATCTGCTGCTCAACCGCCTCGCCGGCAACCGGGACGCGCCGCCGCGCAAGCTCGTGCTCAAGGGCCGCCTGATGATCCGCAATTCATGCCGGCCGCTGGGGGCGGTTCAGGGCGTCAGTGCCTAAAGCATGATACCGAAAAATGTGAAGCGGTTTTCGAACGACATCCTGCTTCCCGAGATTTAGAGCCTGATCAGGGCGTGAAGACACCGGAACACAGCGCCTGCAGCTTCGAAAACACACCCTTGCCGCCCGTGATGACCTGCGTGCCGCTCTGCAGCACCGTCTTCGGGTCCGCCTTCAGGATCGTGCCGCCGGCTTCCTCGATCAGCAGCATGCCGGCCACGCAGTCCCAAGCGTTCATGTGTTCTTCGACATAGCCGAGCAGCCGGCCCGAGGCGACATAGGCGAGCATCAGGGCGCCTGACGCGTTGCGGAAGAAGACGCCGCCCTCGGCGAGAATCTTCTTGATCAGCACGGCGATGTTTTCGGCCTCGGCCCGGTTTGAAAAGCCGGTTCCCACCGAGCCTTCTTCAAGGCTGGTCGCCGCACTCGTCCTCATAGGCCTGCCGTTGACGAAGGCGCCGCCGCCCAGCCTTCCGTGGAAGGTCTCGCCGGTCGATGGCTCGTGGATGACGCCGACGATCGTCTCCCCATCCCGGGCGCAAGCGATCACCACGCACCAGGCCGGAATGCCGCGCACGAAATTGGCGGTGCCGTCGATGGGGTCGATCACCCAGACATGGCCGGTCGAACCGGCGACCGAGGCATGCTCCTCGCCGACGATGCCGTCCCGCGGATAGTCGGCGGCGATCGCCGCGCGGATGAACAGCTCGACCTCGCGGTCGGCTTGCGAGACCAGGTCCTGATGGCCCTTGCTCTCGATGGTCAGGCTGTCGAGGTCGAGAAAATACCTCAGCCCGAGTTCGCCGGCGCGCCGCGCCACATCGATGGCGAACTGCATGCGTGCGTCGAGATCATGTGTCACGGAAAGGCTCGCTTCTGCCGATGGATGCCCTGCACTTAGCAGAGCATTATGACCGGCAAAAGCACCTGGCGAAGTACAAGACGTCAGGCCGCTTGCGACAGCGATTTGTGCGCTTCGGCCAGGATTTCGAAGGAACGCACGCGGGCCGCGTGATCGAAGATTTGCGCGGTGACCATCAGCTCGTCGGCCCCGGTGCGGCGTACGAACGCATCGATGCCTTGCCGGACCGTTTCCGGCGAGCCGACGACGGCGCAGGACAGCGCCTGGCCGAGCATGGTCTTGGCCATCGGATCGAGATCCCGGTCATAGTTCTCGACCGGCGGCGGCAATCTTCCGGGCCTGCCGGTGCGCAGATTGACGAAGGCCTGCTGCAGCGAGGTGAACAGCAGACGTGCCTCGGCGTCGGTGGGCGCTGCAAAGACATTGAGGCCGAGCATGACATGTGGCTTGTCGAGCTGCTCGGACGGCTGGAAGCGCGAGCGGTAGATGTCCAGCGCGTGGTCGAGTTCCGCCGGGGCGAAATGCGAAGCGAAGGCATAGGGCAGGCCGAGCATGGCGGCGAGCTGCGCGCCGTAGAGGCTCGACCCGAGAATCCAGATCGGCACCGTCTGGCCTTCGCCAGGCACGGCGCGCACGCGCTGGCCTTCTTCGGCCGGCAGGAAATAACCCATCAGCTCCACGACATCCTGCGGGAAATTGTCGACGCCGGCCTCGAGATTGCGGCGTAGCGCCCGCGCCGTGTTCATGTCGGTGCCGGGAGCGCGGCCGAGGCCAAGGTCGATGCGGCCGGGAAACAAGGCTGCCAGCGTGCCGAACTGCTCGGCGATCACCAGAGGCGCATGGTTGGGCAGCATGATGCCGCCGGCGCCGACACGAATGGTTTTGGTGCCGCCGGCAACATGGGCGATGACAACCGATGTGGCCGCACTGGCAATGCCTGGCATGTTGTGGTGCTCGGCCAGCCAGTAGCGCTTGTAGCCGAGCCGCTCGGCATGGCGGGCGAGGTCGAGCGAATTGGCGAGCGATTGCGAGGCATCGCTGCCTTCGACGATCGGCGACAGGTCGAGAACGGAAAGTTCGGTCATGTACTGGTCTCCACGATCTTCTTCTCGCGCACCCGGGCCTCGAAGGCTGTGCGGTCGGGAATAGTGATGCCGAGCTGGCCTTCCAGCGTGTCGGCGAGTTCGGTGGCAGTGGCGATCTGCTTCTGTTCGGTGCGGCCATCGATGTGATGGATCGACAGGCGATCGCCGCGCAGCGCGTAGCGCCGGTCGGGCGCGGCGCGCGCCGCCAGAACCGAGGTCAGGAAATGCGATGCCGGGTTGGTCGACAGAAAATAATTGGTGACGGAATAATCGACCTCATAGTGCGGCTGCAGATCGAAGCGATACAGCGAGCGCCAGCCGCCGCCGATGGCAGCCTGCAAGCGGAAATGATCGCCGGTTTCAACGATGCGGAACGTTTCGTGCGGGGTCGTCTGTTCGAGGCCCGGCTCGAGCAGCAGCGGTGCGGTCAGCGTCAGGCCGCCGAAGCCGACATCGGCTATGTAGGTCCGGCCATCGAGTTCGGCGCGCAAAAGCATGTGGCCACGCGCCGTGATCGCGTCCTCGCTCTGACCCCAGAGCACACGCGCGGCGAGGCCGCCGACCTCGAAGCCAAGCGCCTTCAGCGCATGCATGAAAATGAGATTGTGCTCGAAGCAATAGCCGCCACGCCCGTCAAGGACGATCTTGTCTTGCAGCGATGCGGCGTCCAATCGGACCGGGCGCCCCAGAAACGGATCCATGTTCTCGAAGGGGATCGCCTGCGGATGCAGGAAATGAAGCGTCTTCAGCGTGTCGAGCGAAACATCCCTGGAACCGGCATGGCCGATCCGGGCGAAATAGGCGTCGAGGTCGAAGGGAATGTCGTTCATCGGGAAGGGCACCGGGCACTGATCGGGCGGATATAGGGATTCGATCCCGCGGCGGCAAACCGTACGCCGGTTATGCGGCGGTCGTCCCGTCCTGTTCGTCGGCGTCCTCCTCCACGACCGCCGTATGTTGGGCGGCGAGAAAATTGCCGACATGGCTAAGGCTCTCGAAATGGTCGCAGAACACCTTGACGACGACCAGCAACGGCACCGCAATCAGCGCGCCGACGAAGCCCCACAGCCATGACCAGAATGCGATGGCGATAAAGATCGCCACGGCGTTGATCTCGAGCCGCCGCCCGACCACCATCGGCGTCACGAACTGGCCTTCGACGATGTCGCACAGCAGCAGGAAGGCAGGCGCCAACAACGCATAGGCGATCGTGTCGAAGCTGATCAGGGCGATGACCGTCACCAGCACAAGCGTGATCATGGCCCCGACATAAGGCAGGAAATTGAGCAGGGCGGCCGCCGCGCCCCAGACCAGGGGATTGGGCATGCCGAGCGCCCACAGTCCGAGGCCGATGATCGTACCGAGGCCCGTGTTGATGATGGTGACGGTGAGCAGATAGTGCGAGATTTCCCGCTCGACGTCGTAGACGACGCGCAGCGCCCGCTTCTTTTCGGTGAGGCTGGCGAAGGACTGGATGATCTTCTCGTAGAACATCGTGCCCGAGGCGAGCAGGAACAGCGACAACACGAAGATGATGGTCAGGCTTGTTCCGGCCGACAGGATGTTGCTCGCCGCCGACGAGAGGAAGCCTGACTGCGCTACCGCGACCTTTTGCACTCCCGGTTCCTGCGAGGTCTCGGTCAGCCCTTCGATCTGGTGCGCAATCTCCATGATCCTCTCGAGCGGCCGCCGCAACTGCGCCAGCCGTTCGGTCAGTTGCTGGCCGATGGACGACGTGTTGTTGATGAGATCGATGACGGGGCCGCTGAGCACATAGCCGGCGCTCGCGAAGACGAAGATGGACACAAGCACCAGAAGCGTGGCCGAAACCACTTCGGGAATGCCGCGCTTGCGCAGCAGCCGCACGATCGGCGTCAGTGTCAGTGCCAGCAGGAAGGCCAGGATGACCGGCATGAAGAAGGCGCGCGCGAAATAGAGCGCATAGATGGTCATGAACAGGAAGATGCCAACGAGCAGCGAGCGCATCAGGCGTGTGTCGGCGCGCGCCGCCACACGTGACTCCTCGGCCTCGGCAACGCCTGCGCCCAAAGCAGCGGGTTCGGCTTTCATCGTGGCCCCCTCGGCGGCGCACCACAACTGATGCAATCCGCAGACGAAAACGCTGGCACGGCTTCAAGGTTCCGATAGCCGGCGCGGTCGAGGGATCCTGCCGCCGATTGCGCAACCGGGGCTCGGCTGCGAGTGCTCTGGTGTAATTGAGCCCGGGGCAAGTGGCGGCCCTAGTACGGGAGCAAGCCTTCGCAACCATCGGGTCGCAGGGCCAGCGCGGCGAGACATCGCCGGCGCGATTACACCCTCCCTGAAGAGAGGACATCACGATGCAAAGATTTACCCTTCAGACAATCGAGTCGGCGCCGGAGAAATCCAGGCCCGTAGGCGCCGCCACGGCCGGCGCGGATTTCGCCGTTTCCTTGCGCACGATCGGCGCCACCTTGGTGCCATAGAGCTCGATCGCCTTCATGATCTTGGCGTGCGGCATGGTGCCGATCGCCATTTGCAGCAGGAAGCGGTCGTTGCCGAAAATCCTGTGCTGGGCGACGATCTTTTCCGCCACCTGCTCCGGATTGCCGACGAACAGCGCACCATCGGGACCACGCGACTGGTCGAAATGCGCGCGCGATGTCGGACCCCAGCCGCGCTCACGGCCGATGCGGTTCATCACTTCGGCTTGCGGGCCGTAGAAATCGTCCGCCGCTTGCTCGGTCGTCTCGGCGATGAAGCCGTGCACGTTGATGCTGGTGGCCAAGCCTGCCGGATCGCTGCCGGCGCGCTTGGCCGCCTCACGGTAGAGGTCGAACAGTGGCGCGAAGCGCGCCGGTTCGCCGCCGATGATGGCAAGCGCCAGCGGCAGGCCGAGCGCGCCCGCGCGGGCGGCCGATTGCGGCGTTCCGCCAATGGCGATCCATACCGGCAGCCTGTCCTGGAAGGGCCTGGGATAGACGCCGCGATCGTTGATCGGCGCACGCAGACTGCCCGACCAGGTGACCTTCACCTGATCGCGGATGGCAAGCAAAAGGTCGAGCTTTTCGGCGAACAACTCGTCATAGTCTTCGAGGTTGTAGCCGAACAGCGGGAAGGATTCGATGAACGATCCGCGCCCGGCCATGATCTCGGCGCGGCCGCCGGACAGAAGGTCGAGTGTCGAAAACTGCTGGAAAACGCGCACAGGATCGTCGGAGGAGAGCACGGTGACCGCGCTGGTCAGTTTGATCCGCTTCGAACGCTCCGCCGCGGCGGCCAAAGCCACGACCGGCGCCGAGGCGGCATAGTCGGGCCGATGGTGTTCACCGAGGCCAAAGACGTCGAGGCCAACCTGGTCGGCCAGTTCGACCTCCTCGATCAAGTTGCGCAGCCGCTCATGCGGGCCGATGGCGCCGGGACCCGGCGCAGGGCTCACATCGGCAAAAGTGTAGAGGCCGAGTTCCATTTGGATGTCATCCCAGTGTGTTGATTATCGCGCTAGAGGTAGCGACGCGGCCGCCACGCCGCCAGAGGGTCGCTGGTGAACAGTGCATGTCGATTTCGGCGGGAAATGCGTCTCCCGGGTGCAACATCCCGGAATTTCATGGCTGCCATACCGTTTTGGCGCTTGAACTCCCGGTTTTCGCGCGTATGTAAGCCTCGCGAATAGACTTCAAGGAAGTGGACTTGGCTATCTACAGGGAAAAAGACATTTTCGAGCGGCGCAATGCCGCGACCGAGGCAAAGAAGGCGCTTCTGGAGCGCTTCAAGTCAAAGCCGGCAGCAGACGATCCCGCGGTGCTGGCACGACAGGCCGAACGCAAGGCAATTCTTGCGGCACGTGAGATCCGCGAGGCCGAAAAGGCCAAGCTGAAGCAGGAAAAGCTGGCGCGCGAAGCGATAGAGAAGGCCGAGCGTGAGGCAGCAGCCGAAGCGGCGCGCATTGCAGCGGAAGAGGCAGCGGAGGCGGAAGCCAAGCTTCGGGAGGCTGAAGAGAACGAGCGTATTGCTCGCTTGCTTGCCGATGAAGCCGAGCGAAAGGCAAAGCGCGACGCGCGCTATGCAGCACGCAAGCAGCGCACCGGCAGGACTCCTCCCGGCTTTACGGGTCGCTAAGAGCGCACTCGCCTCGAAGGATGACCAACAAGGGACGCGCCAAGGCGCGGCCCTTTTTTCGCTTGTCCATGTCGCCGACCGGAAGTCCCGACATCCCTGGATACCGGCTCGGTCGATGCCGTCCGCCGGCGGACAAGGCCGTTCAGGCCGCGAATTTCAGCCCCCAAGGCCGTTCAGGCCGCGAATTTCAGCCCCATGATACCGCAGACGATCAACGCGATGCAGCCGAGCCTGATGGCGGTGGCGGGCTCGCCCAGCAGCCAGATGCCGAGCAGCGCCGTGCCGACGGTGCCGATACCTGTCCACACCGCATAGGCGGTGCCGACAGGCAGCGCCTTCAGCGCCAGGCCGAGCAAGGTGAGGCTGACGATCATCGACGCGACCGTGAGCACGGTCGGAACCAGCCTGGTGAATCCGTCGGTGTATTTGAGGCCGATTGCCCAGCCGATTTCGAATAGGCCGGCAAAAAACAGAAAAGTCCAGGACATCGCAACGCTCCATCGAAGCATCCAGACCTTCCGGCCTTGGATGCTCAGTCGACAATGGCGGGTCGTCCCGACCGAATTTTTCGGAAAGTGCGAGGTCGTCCCCGCGCCGTCGATATAGGGCTATCCGAATGCCCGATCAACACGTGCCGGCGGCATCGTCGAATGCCGCCGGTGAAAACCCACCGCGCCGGGTTGCCGGGACTTACTTTTCCTTGAGCCTCATCGCCTTGACCGGCGCCGCCTTGAGGGCCGGAGCGGCGGCGGGCTTCTTGGCATCCTTCTTCGGCTTGCGGGCTTCCTTGCCTGCCTTCATCGCACCTTTAGCCATGATTCGTTCCTCCAGTTGCGGGACGCGAAGTGAAACAAGAGAAGCGTCTCTAAGCAAGGGGCTGTTTCCGTCCTGCCACCCCTGCCGATACCCGTATCAACCGCTTTCCCGCCCCTCCGGCCTCCAGCGGGCGGCGCCGAGGGCCTGAACGGATCGACGGGCCGTGCGTTGAGCAGGGGTGTGGAGCTTCCGCGCGCGGGCGGCTAAGCTCCCCGGCACAAGCTCGCGAATATCGGAGACGGCGAGGAAGCGATGGCAGGGCACGGCGGCTCCAGAACGGTCATCTATGCGGCGCTCGCCGGCAATCTCGCAATAGCGCTGACCAAGTTCGCTGCCGCCTTTTTCACCGGCAGTTCGGCCATCCTGTCGGAAGGCGTGCACTCGCTGGTCGACACCGGCAATGGCGCCCTGCTGCTTTACGGCATGCACCGCGCCGCGCGCCCCGCGGACCGCACGCACCCGCTCGGCCATGGCCGTGAACTCTATTTCTGGAGCTTCATCGTCGCCCTGTTGGTCTTCGCGCTGGGCGCCGGCGTGTCGTTCTACGAGGGCATCATCCACATCATGGCGCCGGAGCCGGTCGCCAACGTCAAGGTGAACTATATCGTTCTGGCCCTGTCCTTCCTGTTCGAAGGCAGCTCCTGGCTGGTGGCACTGAAGGAATTCCGCAAGCAGAAGGGCAGGCAAGGCTGGCTGCGGGCCTTGCAATCGAGCAAGGACCCAAGTGTCTATACGGTGCTGTTCGAAGACAGTGCCGCCCTGCTTGGCCTGACCGTCGCCTTTGCCGGCATCCTGGCGGCGGAGATTTTCGAGATGCCCGAACTCGACGGCGCCGCCTCGATCGGCATCGGGCTTATCCTCGGCGCGACGGCAATCTTCCTGGCGCGTGAAAGCAAGGGCCTTCTCATCGGCGAGCCGGCCTCGCCCGAGGTGCAGAGGAAGGTGCTGGCAATCGTCCAGCAGGATCCGGCGGTGCAGCGGGCGAACGGTGTGCTGACGGTGCATATGGGACCGGAAGAGATCGTTGCCGCCCTGAGCATCGAATTCGAGGACCATCTGGCGGCGCCGGAGATCGAGGCCTGTGTCGAACGCATCGAGGCGCGGCTGAAGAAGGAAATGCCTGAGATCGCGCGGCTGTTCGTCAAGCCGCAGACCACGGGCACCTGGGAAAAGCGGCGCAAGGTGATCGAATCCGCGTCCGAAGAAAGTTGAGCATGATCCCGAAAACCCTCTTCGTGGTCATGCCCTGAGACCAGCGCCGCGCCGTTGCCTCGCATCCCCGCGTCGCTAAGATCAGCCGATCGATTTGGAGGAATGACGATGAAGATTGACGGCGGCTGTCATTGTGGTGCCATCACCTACGAGGCGGAGGTCGACCCGGAGAAGACCGGAATCTGCCACTGCACTGATTGCCAGCAACTGACCGGAACAGCCTTTCGCGTGACAGTTGGCGCGCCAGAGGACCAATACCGGATTACCAAGGGCACACCGAAGGTCTACATCAAGACCGGGTCGAGCGGCGCCAAGCGGGCGCAAGGCTTCTGCGGCGAGTGCGGGTCACATCTCTACGCCACGTCGGTTGGCGAAGGCCCGAAGGTCTATGGCATCCGGGTCGGCACGGCGCGTCAGCGCGAGAATCTCGTCCCGAGAAGACAGGTCTGGCACCGGTCGGCGCTGCACTGGCTGCCCGAATTCGAGGGCATGGCGACGATAGAAGAGCAGTAGGGGTTAGTAGGCTCCCACAAGACCTCTGCGATTAGCGAAGCCTCCTATCGCTTCGTCATCCTCGGGCTTGACTCGGGGATCCATGCCGCGACCTTGCCGAAGGATGCCGCGGAACGGAATTCTGCACTGTTGCGGCGCGCCGCGGTCGCGGCATGGATTCCTTGGGCTGCGAAGCAGCTCCAGGGGTCTGCGCGCGTCGCTCCGCTCCTTGCTCCGCCCTAGAATGACGATGGGATAGACGCTTCGCTAATCTCTGGCGTCGAGCGACTACTCTCCATCTTCGACGACCCGCAGCCTCAACTGCCCGGTCTTGGAATCGGCTACGCGCGGTGCGGGCTCGGCCCTGGCAGGGCCGCCACGCGGCGCCTCGGTTTCGCCTTCTCCGAACTCCAGCGCCTCGATCTTCTGGCCGCGCTTGGTCACTTTCGAGGTCGAGACGAGGATATCTTCGATGTCCTTGGCCGACTGGCCGAAATGGCCCTGCAATTTGCGCACCCGCTCGTCGACACGCTGAACGTCTTCCATCAGCCTGATGACTTCACCCTGGATCAGATGCGCCTGCTCGCGCATGCGGGCATCCCTCAGGATCGCCTGGATGACCTGGATCGACAGCATCAGCAGCGAAGGCGAGACGATGATGACGCGGGCGCGGTGCGCCTTCTGCACGACCGCTTCGAAATTCTCATGGATTTCGGCGAACACCGATTCCGACGGCACGAACATGAAGGCCGTGTCCTGCGTCTCGCCCTGGAGCAGGTATTTTTCCGAAATGTCGCGGACATGGACCTCGATGTCGCGGCGAAAGGCCTGGGCCGCAACCTTCTGCAGGTCGATGCCGTCGGCGGCGCGGATGGCATTCCAGGCTTCCAGCGGAAATTTGGCGTCGATGGCAAGCGACGGCGCGCCGTTCGGCATTTTCACCAGGCAGTCCGGCCGGCTGCCGTTCGACAGCGTCGCCTGGAATTCATAGGCCCCATGCGGCAGCCCGTCGGCGACGATCGCCTCCATGCGCGACTGGCCGAAGGCCCCGCGCGTCTGCTTGTTGGAGAGGATCGCCTGCAGCTGCACGACCTGCCCGGCCAGCGACTGGATGTTGCCTTGCGCGGTGTCGATGACCGCCAGCCGCTCCTGCAGTTTCGCCAGGCTCTCATGCGTGGACTTGGTCTGCTCGGTCATGGTCTGGCCGATGCGGCCGGTCATGGCGTCGAGGCGCTGGCCGATCGATTGCGTCAATTCGGCCTGCCGGGCGCCGAACACTTCGGCGATGGCCCCCATCCGGCCCTGCATCTCCGCCTGCGACTGCAAAATACCAGCCATGCGGGTCTCGGCGTCGCGGGCATGGTCGGCGGCCTCCGCGGCGGCGACCGCGCGCGCCTTGGCCGACCGCCACAGCGCAACGACAAGTGCCACGAACAAGCCGAGAAACAGCAAGGCGCCGAAGGCCAGCGCGTGGCCCAGCGTGATTGTCGAGGCGCCGAGCCGTACGACAGGCTCCAAAAGGATGGTGCTCAGATCATTCATGTGGACAGCATAGCCGATTCGGCGGGCTGGCACAGATCAAAACGGGAACGAGGCTCAGGCGCACCGGTTGACGCCTTTCCTTGGAGGTCTTAGGTGGAACGCCATGCCGATCAAGCCGCTCATCATCCTTCCCGACCCCATCCTGCGCCAGGTTTCCAAGCCGGTGGAGCGCGTCGACGCGCCCTTGCGCAAACTGGCCGACGACATGCTGGCGACCATGTATGACGCTCCCGGCATCGGGCTGGCGGCAATCCAGATCGGCGAACCGCTGCGCATGCTGGTGATCGACCTTGCCAAGGAAGACGAAACGCCGGCGCCGCACGTCTTCATCAACCCGGAGATCCTCGAAAGCGCCGACGCGCGGTCGGTCTACGAGGAAGGCTGCCTGTCGATCCCGGATTACTATGCCGAGGTCGAACGACCGGCCTCGGTGCGGGTCAAATATCTCGACCGTGACGGCACACTGCGGGAGATGGAGGCCGAGGGCCTGATGGCGACCTGCCTGCAGCACGAGATCGACCACCTCAACGGCGTGCTGTTCATCGACCACATCTCGAAGCTGAAGCGCGACATGGTGGTGAAGAAGTTCAGGAAGCTCGCCAGGGACAAGGCGCCGGGCAAACTGGTGGGATAGGGGAAATGCCCCTTCGCGTCATCTTCATGGGCACCCCGGAGTTTTCGGTGCCGACTCTGCGCGCCATCGCTGAAGCTGGACACGAGATAGCAGCCGTTTATACGCAGCCGCCGCGCGCCGCGGGCCGGCGCGGGCTTGAGCTGACGCCGTCGCCGGTGCAGCGCGAGGCCGAGCGGTTGGGCATCGAGGTGCGCACGCCGGCATCGTTGAAAGGCGAGGCCGAACAGGCCGCCTTTGCTGCGCTCGGCGCCGATATCGCTGTGGTCGTCGCCTATGGTTTGCTTCTGCCCGGCGCGGTTCTGGAGGCACCCCGGCTCGGCTGCATCAACGGCCATGCATCGCTTTTGCCGCGCTGGCGCGGCGCCGCCCCCATCCAGCGGGCCATCATGGCAGGAGACCTGGCAAGCGGCATGATGGTGATGCGCATGGAGGAGGGCCTGGACACCGGACCAGTGGGATTGCTTGAAAAATGCGCCATTGACCCCGATATGACAGCCGGCGATCTGCATGATCGATTGATGAGTGTTGGCGCTGCCCTGATGGTGGAAGCGTTGGCACGGCTGGAACAAAATACCCTGACATTTACCGCGCAAGCGGCCGAAGGGGTGACTTACGCCAGGAAAATCGATAAATCCGAGACGCGCGTGGACTGGACGCGGCCTGCGGCCGACGTCCACAATCACATTCGTGGCCTGTCGCCCTTTCCCGGCGCCTGGTCCGAAATTGAAATTGGCGGCCGCATGGAACGGCTGAAACTGCTTCGCTCGAAGCTGTCCGAAGGCCTGTCGCTTTCGGAAGATTTGGGCGAGTCGGGAGGAATTCTCGATGACCGGCTGACGGTCGCCTGCGGAAAAGGCGCGATCAGGCTGGTCGAAGTTCAACGTGCGGGCGGAAAGCCCGCCGCCGCGTCGGAATTCCTGCGCGGAGCCAAGATCGAAAAAGGACTGAAATTCTCATGAGCATGATGTCGATACGCGCGGCGACGCCGCGGGACCGCGAGGCCATCCGCCTCGTCGAGGAACACGCTTTTGGCCAGCAGGCGGAGGCCGGACTGGTCGACGCGTTGGTGACCGGCGGTGATGCCGTCGTCGAACTGGTGGCGGAAGAAGACGGCCAGGCCGTTGGCCACATCCTGTTTTCGCGCCTGTTCGTGCAGAACGGCGGCAAGAGTTTTGCCGCCGTGGCGCTTGCGCCGCTGGCGGTGGAGCCGTCTTTTCACGGCTCCGGCATCGGTGGAGCGCTGATCCGCGAGGCCCATATCCGGCTCAAGGATGCTGGCGAGACGCTGGCCGTTGTGCTTGGTGATCCGGCCTATTACGGTCGTTTCGGCTATAGTCACGCCCGGGCTGAAAAATTCGACAGCGAATACCAGGGCGAGGCGCTGCAGGCGCTGGCCTGGGGCGACGCACCCGAAGCCGGCAGACTGGTCTACGCCTCCGCCTTCACCGCCCTCGCCGCCTAGGCGAGAGCGTATAGCCGACCGGCATGCCGCGTTTTCGCCTCGACATCGAATATGACGGCAGCCTGTTTGCCGGCTGGCAGCACCAGGCCGATCAGCCTTCGGTGCAGCAGGCGATCGAACAGGCGATCGAGAAATTCTGCGGCGAGGCGGTCCGGCTGCGCGCCGCCGGCCGCACCGATGCCGGCGTGCACGCCACCGCGCAGGTGGCGCATGTCGACCTTGCCAAGGCGTGGCCCGACGACAAGGTGCGCGATGCCATCAATGCACACCTGCAAGCGGCGGGCGCGCGCATTGCCATCCTGAAAGCTGCAGTCGTTCCCGACGATTTCGATGCCCGTTTCTCGGCCACCGGCCGGCACTATCTCTACCGTGTCCTCAATCGGCGCGCGCCTTCGGCACTAGAACAGGGCAAGGTGTGGTGGGTGCCGAAGCGGCTCGATGCCGCCGCCATGCACGAGGCGGCGAAGCTCCTGCTCGGCCGGCACGACTTCACCACTTTCCGCTCCACCCAGTGCCAGGCCAACAGCCCGGTCAGGACATTGGAGCGGCTCGATGTCAGCCGAACGGGTGACGTGATCGAGGTGAGAGCCTCGGCGCGGTCCTTCCTGCACAATCAGGTGCGCTCCATGGTCGGCTCGCTGAAGCGAGTCGGCGACGGCGGCTGGACATCAGGCGACCTCAAGGCCGCGCTCGAGGCGCGAGACCGCGCCGCCTGCGGCCAGGTGGCGCCGCCCGACGGGCTTTTCCTGATAGGCGTCGATTATCCCGGGTAGAGACCAACTCTGCCCCGGCTAGAGCGGGGCTCTACCCCGGATAGAGTCCCGAGAGGCTCTGAGCCCCGATATCGTCCGGCACGGCGATGCCGAGCAGCATCTGGAGCCCGAACAGCACCAGCAGCGAAGCGATGAACATGCCGACGAAAACGGCGGTGCCGACGGCCGCGCCCTTGGCGATCGTGGCATTGGTCATGCGCCAGGTCAGCACCATCGACAGAGAAAACAGGAGCAGCGACACAAGGCTCGAGACCTGGCTTGTCGATGACAGGAAAAGCCTGATCAGCGCCGAGGGCAGCATCAGCCAGGCGGTGATGGCCGAGGCCCAGTTGCTGGCGACGACATAGTGGACGAAGCGCCCGCCAATGCCGGCGCGCGGCGCCACCAAGGCGAGCGCGACCAGCGGCAGCACCCAGGAGCCGATATCGACCGTCGCCAGCCGCACCAGCATGGAGAAGCGGCCGGCGAAGGCATCGGGATCGCCGATCTCGTTGGCGATGCCGACCCAGCCGACGATCAGCGCCGGAGCCGCGATGATGATGGCGAAGAACGAATTCCAGAAGCCGTCGGCAGACAGGTCGAGCAGGCGCAGCCCATCGGCCTTGCCGAGCATCAGCCGCCAGGCGCCGGTCAGCGAAGCTTGGGTTTCGTCCGCCGAAAGCATGCCGGTCAGCCCTGTCCGAACCAGTCGTCGATGAAGCGCTGGTAGATTCGCGTCAGCGTTTCCAGATCGGCGATGGCGACGCGCTCGTCGACCATGTGCATGGTCTTGCCGACCAGGCCGAATTCGACCACTGGGCAATAATCCTTGATGAAGCGCGCATCCGATGTGCCGCCGGAGGTGGACAGCGCCGGCTTTTTGCCGACCACCGCACCGACCGAGCCGCTCAGCGTCTCGACCAGCCTGTCGTCGCGGGTCAGGAAGACATGGCTCGGCCGGTCGCGCCAGACGAGGTCATAGTCGACCGGCGTCTTCTTGCCGGGCCGGTACTTCTTGCGCCTCGCCGCCTGATCGAGGCGGTTGTGGATTTCCGCCTGGACCGTCTCGGCCGTCCAGCTGTCGTTGAAGCGGATGTTGAAGGTGGCGGTCGCCTTGGCGGGAATGACATTGGTGGCCGGGTTGCCGACATCGATGGAGGTCACCTCCAGATTGGTCGGCTGGAAATCCTTCGTGCCCTTGTCGAAGACCGGATGCAGCAAGGCATCCACCAGGCTCATCAGGCCGCGCACCGGATTGTCGGCAAGCTGCGGATAGGCGGCATGGCCCTGGTGGCCATTGACGGTGATGCTGCCAGACATCGAGCCGCGCCGGCCGATCTTGATCATATCGCCAAGCGTGTCCGGATTGGTCGGCTCGCCGACGATCGAGGCGTCCCATTTCTCGCCTTTGGATGCGGCCCATTCGAGCAGCTTGACCGTGCCGTTGATGGCAGGCCCTTCCTCGTCGCCGGTGATCAGCAGCGACACCGAGCCCTTCGGGCCGCCATTTGCCTCGACATGGCGCGCCACCGCGGCGATGAAGCAGGCAATGCCGCCCTTCATGTCGACAGCGCCGCGGCCATACATCTCGCCATTGGCGATCTCGGCGGCGAACGGCGGGTGCGTCCAGGCGGCTTCGTCGCCGACGGGCACCACGTCGGTATGGCCCGCGAACATCAGGTGTGGGCCGTTGCCGGAGCGCCGTGCATAGAGGTTCTCGATATCCGGCGTGCCGTCCTCGGAGAACACCGGCCGGTCGACCAGGAAGCCGAGCGGTTTCAGCATCGCCTCCAGCGCGCCCAGCGCGCCGCCTTCGGCTGGTGTCACCGAGGCACAGCGGATGAGAGAGGCGAGGTTTGCGGCGGGATCGGTCGGCAGCGTCATGGCAAAAGCGATAGTCGAAAGCGAAAGGCCTGTCACGGCCAGACGTAGGGGCCAGCCCCATGGCCGACGATACCGCCGACATTATGGTTTTCATGTCGTATAGTCGACCGATGCGGAGCAAGGGATGGCAAACGGGAAAAAGAGGATCGTCATTGCCGGCGCCGGCAGCATTGGCTGTTATGCCGGCGGCTGTCTGGCACTCGCCGGGCGGCAGGTTGTCCTGCTCGCCCGACCGCGCATCGAGGCAGCGCTGCGGCAGGGCGGATTGCGCGTCAGCGATCTCGAAGGCCGCGATCGACTGATCAAGCCGGAAGCGCTCGCCGTCACCGTGGATCCCGCTGTCGCCTTGCCGGAGGCCTATGTGATCCTGGTCACCGTCAAGAGCGGCGCGACGCAGGATATGGCGGCCCTTATCAAGGCCCATGCCCGTCCCGATGCCGTGGTGGTGAGCCTGCAGAACGGCATCGACAATGCCGACAGGCTGCGCGCGGCGCTTGGCCGGCAAACGGTGCTGGCCGGCATGGTGCCGTTCAATGTCGTGCAATCGCCGGACGGCGAACTGCCGCTGCGCGTCCACCGTGCCAGCGACGGCAAGGTAATGGTTGAAGATGGGAATGCCGGCCTTGCCAACCTTCTCGACGTCGAAGGCTTCGCCGTCAAAACGCATGGCGACATGAAGGCCGTGCTGTGGGGCAAGCTTCTGATGAATCTGAACAATGCGCTGGTGGCGCTGTCGGGCCTGCCGCTGGTAACCGAACTTGCCGATAGGCGCTGGCGGCTGATCCTCGCCGGCCAGATCGATGAGGCCTTGCTGGCGATGAAGGCCTCGAGCATCGAGCCGGCGCGCATCGCCGGCCTGCGCCCCGCGCTGCTGCCGAAGGTGCTCAGACTGCCCGACTGGCTGTTCGAGATCCTGGCGCGGCGCATGCTGGCGATCGACCCCGAGGCGCGTTCGTCGATGTGGGATGATCTGCGGCGCGGCCGGCCGACCGAGATCGACGACCTGCAGGGTGCTGTTTTGCGGCTCGCTGAAAAAGCCGGCACGCCGGCGCCGACTGTCCAGCGGGTCAGCGCCTTGGTGCGCGCGGCGGAAGCCGAGCGGCTTGGCTCGCCGGGCCTGGTGCCGGAGAAGGTTCTGGCGCCGCCGGTCGGCCGTCGATCAACGTGATCTTCTGCCAGATCTTGCGCGACAGGTTGGACGCCAGGTTCTCGATGTCGTTGACGCCGTCGATGACGACGGCGTCATTGACGGACTGGGCGAACAGCGCCGCGATCTTGCCGGTGATCGACAGCATTTCGGAGCAATAGTCGAGATAGCGCGCGAGATCGGCGGCATTGGTGATGCGGGCCGGCGAATGCGAGGTCGGCTTGAAACTGGCCGACAGCGCCGCCGGATCCTTGGTCAACTGGTGCATGTCGATGACGTGGATCAGCGAACGCAGGCCGTGCAACTGGCGAAACACCTGCTTGCGCTTGATGCGCTCCTCGGTGCGGATCAGGGCAAGGAAACCGAGCACGGCGAGGATGATCATGTTGATCGTGGCTTCGATGCCTTGCACCGACTGCACCGCGTCGTCGGCCTGGGAGATGTGAATGAGCGGCAAGATCGTGCCGACGAACAGGAAGATCAGCGCGCCCGCGATCACGGCGGCGACGATGATGCCGCGCAGCCACCAGATCGGCGCTTCCAGTGCCTTGGCGGCTTTGGCCAGATCGCGCGACAGCGACACCAGTTCGGCGGCGACGCCGCGCAACCCGGCGTCCGGGAAACGGTCGGCGACGCGGCCTTCAAGCCGCTCGGCGGTTTCGATGATCAGTTTCGGATCAAGCGTGCGGTAGCGCATGGCGAGATATCCGATGGGCCCCTAGGGCAAGGATGCCGAAAAGTGTGGAGCGGCTTTCGGACGACATCATGCTCTCTATCTCTTCGATTCAGCCGGCTCGTTGGTGCGCCGGCCATAGCGGTTGGGCCCAGGCTGCCCTGGAAACAGGCACAACACAAGGAAGGCGACGATCGAGACGACCGGCACGAACAGGATCAGCGCGGCAATGCCCGGCTTGTCGAGGTCGTGCAGACGCTTCACCGCCAGCGCGATGTTCGACCACAGCGAGGCGATGAAGGCGATGAAGAAGATGAACGACCACATATTGCTCTCGGCCGAGCCCTCCGGCACCAGCGTGAAGCGGTACAGCGGGAACGCCTGGATGATGGCGACGAGCAATCCGCCGAGAAAATAGGCCGCGCGGCTGACGCGGCCCGATGTCTTGAAGAAAAGCCAGTTGAGATCCGATCTTTCAGGCAAGCGGGTCCGATCCATATTGATTGGCACCCCTGGTGCCTTCGAGGATGCCGAGTTCGACCAGCAGCCAGATGCCGCCGATGACGGGTACGAGGCCGATCAGCGTCCACCAGCCCGACTTGTTGCGGTCGTGCCAGCGTTTGGCATAGAGGGCAATCGCGAAATAGATCGATGCCAGCGCGAAGAGGATGCCGATGATGCCGATCTGGGCACCGCTGGCGGTGGTGAAACGCGTGCCGAGGATCGCATCGAGAATGAAAGCGATAATGCCGATCACGATGAATACGCCGATGCCGGCCCAGAACTTGGCGCGGTTGATGCGACCCTCAAAGCTTGTGAGCAGATATTTCCAGTCCATGTCACCCCTCCATGTTGAACCAGCGCGACCGATCGTCGCGCCGGCGGAAGGTGCGCCTGACCGGCGCAAAGATCAATCGCGCAGCAATTCGTTGATCGAGGTCTTGGACCGGGTCTTGGCGTCGACTCGCTTGACGATGACGGCGCAATAAAGACCTGGGCCCGGTTCGTTGTTTGGAAACGGCTTGCCCGGCATCGATCCGGCGACGACGACGGAATTCGGCGGCACCTCGCCATAGAAGACCTCGCCGGTGGCGCGGTCGACGATCTTGGTCGACTGGCCGATGAAGACGCCCATGCCGAGCACCGAGCCCTCGCGCACGATGCAGCCCTCGACCACTTCGGAACGCGCCCCGATGAAGCAATTGTCCTCGATGATGGTGGGGCCGGCCTGCATCGGCTCCAGCACGCCGCCGATGCCGACGCCGCCCGAAAGGTGGACATTCTTGCCGATCTGGGCGCAGGAGCCGACAGAAGCCCAGGTATCGACCATGGTGCCGCTATCGACATAGGCCCCGACATTGACGAAGGACGGCATCAAGACGGCGCCTGGCGCGACATAGGCCGAACGGCGGACGATCGACGAAGGCACGGCGCGGAAGCCCGCCTTTTCGAAATCGACAGCGCTCCAGCCGTCGAACTTGGACGCCACCTTGTCCCACCACACGGCCTCGCCGGGGCCGCCCTTGATGATCTCCATCGGATTGAGCCGGAAGGAGAGCAGCACGGCCTTCTTCAGCCACTGGTTGACGTGCCATTTTCCGTCGGCCTGCCGCTCGGCGACGCGCGCGGTGCCGCGGTCGAGCAGGTCGAGCGCCGACTGGATGGCGTCGCGCACCTCGCCGCGGGTCGCGGTCGAAATGGCGTCGCGTTCCTCGAAGGCCTTGTCGATGGTCTTTTCGAGGCTCGCCAGATCGGGCTTCGACATGAATTTGCTCCATTACCAAGCTGTTAAGGGGCTGCGCCTTAACCTGTTTAAAAGTCGCGCGGACCCTATGTTAAGGCTCAATGGGGGTCAATCGCGACTGCGTCACGGGACGACGCAAGTAAAGGAATGGACGGGTGGATTCGATGACTCCCATGGAAAAGGCGGGATGGACGCCGCTGCCGCATTCGGATGAGGATCTGGAGCGGTCGAAAAGCGTGCCGGACACGCCGCAGACGCGTGCCGAAACCTACCGCCTGGCCTGGAACGATCCGGACTTCATGACCCGGCGCGAACTGCGCGCGGTCAGGCTGCAACTGGAACTGCTGAAGCCGGAAATGATCCTGGCCGAGCGCGGCATCCGCTCGACGGTGATCCTGTTCGGCGGCGCGCGCCTGCCGGAGCCCGGCGGCGAAGCCTGGGCGGCCAAGAACGAGACGCAGAAGAAGAACCTCGAGGAAAACAGCAAATATTACGAGGAGGCGCGCAAATTCGCCCGCCTCTGCTCGCAGCAGTCAGCCACGTCATACTATCGCGAATACGTCGTGGTGACCGGCGGCGGGCCCGGCGTGATGGAAGCGGGAAACCGCGGCGCCGACGATGTCGGCGCGCCGTCGATCGGGCTCAACATCGTGCTGCCGCACGAGCAGGCACCGAACCCCTATGTGACGCCGGAACTCTGTTTCAACTTCCACTATTTCGCCATCCGCAAGATGCACTTCGTCATGCGCGCCAAGGCCGTGGCGGTGTTTCCGGGCGGCTTCGGCACGATGGACGAGTTCTTCGAGACGCTGACGCTGATTCAGACCGGGCGCATGGAGCGCGTGCCGGTGATCCTGTTCGGCAAGGCCTTCTGGAAGCGGGCGATCGACCTCGACTTCCTCGCCGAACAAGGCACCATCAGCCCGGGCGACCAGGACATCATCGATTTCGTCGACACAGCCGACGAAGCCTGGGGCATCATCAGCCGCTTCTACAAGCTGGGGGAATGAGGAATTGAGGAACTGGGGAAATGAAGAATGGACGAAATAGGGGGCATAGTCTTGGGTCCTCAATTCCTCAATTCCTCAATTCCTCAATTCCTCAATTCCTCAATTCCTCAATTCCTCAATTCCTCAATTCCTCAATTCCTCAATTCCTCATTTCCTCAATTCCCAATTTCCCTACTCCCTTGCGACTATGGTCGTGAGGAACGTAGCGAGATCGTCGGTGACGAAATCGACGTCGTCCTCGTTGGCCGGGTCGCGTTCCCAGATTTCGGAGAAGGTCGGTTCGAAATTGCGCGGTACCACGAGAACCGTGGTCATGCCCAATGACTTCGGCACGGCCAGGTTGCGGGCGAGATCCTCGAACATCACCGCATTGTGGCCGGTGACGGCGTGCAGCTCGGCGAACTTCTCGTAGGTCTGGCGCGCCGGCTTGGGATTGAGGTCGGCGGCGACGATATCGAAGATGTCGTCGAAATGGTCGAGGATGCCGAGCTGGCGCGCGGTGCGCTCGGCGTGCCTGCGGTCGCCATTGGTGAAGATGAACTTGCGACCGGGAAGCTGCCGGATGGCGGTGCCGAGAACGGGATCGGGCACCAGCCACGAATAGTCGATGTCATGGACCTTCTCGAGGAAGTCGTCGGGATCGATGCCGTGGCGCGTCATCAGCCCGTTCAGCGTCGTGCCGTATTCGAGATAAAGCTCCTTCTGCAGCTTGCGCGCCTCCTCGCGCGGCAGCGCCAGCAGCTCCCCGACATAGGCGGTCATCTTGACGTCGATCTGCGAGAACAAGTTAGAGTGGTGCGGATAGAGCGTGTTGTCGAGGTCGAACACCCAGTCGGTGACATGGGCGAAGCGGGCGGGATCGGGAAGCGTCGTCATGCGCTCCTTATGGCATGAAACAAGGATTCCGAAAGGGACTTTATCCACAACTTCTGCCCGTTGAGGTTGCAGAAATGGCCTCACGGTTCAAATTTTAACCATCCGGGAAAGGTGGCCTTCAGGGCTTGCTGGCACAGAGACAAGTCCTGAGGGGAGTTCGCGATGAACAGCATTATTCTCAAATCCGCCGCCATCGCTTTCGCCTCAGTCGCCGCCTCTCTCATGCTGACGTTGATTATCGTCCCAGCCATGGGATTCCCCATCACCCGGACGATCTGGCTGACCTCGACGCTCTGTCCGCTGGTCCTTGCCTGGGCCGCATGCGCCAGCACGTTTTGGCAGAGCGACAGGCTGAAAAACGCGCATCGCGAACTTGCTCGTGCCCACGCCCAACTCGCCGCCGCGCACCGCCGCCTGGCGGAAAAGGCGAGCCGCGACGACATGACCGGCATGCTCAACCGGGAAAGCTTCTTTGCCGCGCTGGACGGCTCCCGGCGCAAGTCCGACCGCGGCGCGCTGCTGATCATCGACGCCGACCATTTCAAGACGATCAACGACAATTTCGGCCATTTGACCGGTGACGACGCGCTGCTGTTGATCGCCAGCGCCATCGAGCGCGGCGTGCGCAGCGGCGACGTGCTCGGCCGCATCGGCGGCGAGGAGTTCGGCGCGTTTCTGACCGGAGCCACGGAACAGGAGGCCAAGCGCGTCGCCGAGCGGATCCGCCGCGAGGTCGAGCTGATTCGCTTCCGGCCGGTCGATGAACGGACCATTCCGTTGACCGTCAGCATCGGCGGCACAGTCTGCGGCGAGGATGTGAACGTATCGGAGCTGATGCGCGCCGCGGACCGGCGCCTCTACCAGGCCAAGCATGCGGGCCGCAACCTGACGATCCTCGATACCGATATTTCCGAAGCGGCATGACAGGCCGGGCCGGCACACCTGGCCCGTTAAGAAATTTCTAACCCTGTTTGCATCCGGTTGTGCCGATTGTCGGCACTTTCACCGCCTTGATGCCATGCTTGGCACGATACTGGCTTCCGTGACGATGTGTGTGCCGTTCGGGGAATGTCATGCGCGCATCGAAGCCTAGCCGAGAGACCTGCCATGAGTTTCCTCATCAAAAAAATGTCGCGCCGCACGCTGGTGCAGGCGCTGATCGCCCTGCCTGCCCTGTCCTTGTTCCGCAAGCTGCCTGATGCCGACGCCACCCATGCCGATTCATCCCGGGCCGATTCTGACGAGATCGTCGAGGTCAATGGCTGGATCCTGAAGCGGAGCGATCTTGCATGATCTTCGACAGCTACGAGGCGTACCGCGCCGCCAACTTTGCGCCAAGGGTCTGCATCCTTGGTTCCGGTCCAGCTGGCACCACGGTCGCCAGAAAACTTGGCGCGGCCGGCATTCCGGTCGTGGTGCTGGAAGCCGGTCCGCGGGAATTCAGCGACGACTCGCAGGACTTCTACCGCGGCACCACCGTCGGCGATTTCTATTTCGATCTCGACATCACCCGGCTGCGGTTCATGGGCGGCAGCTCCAATCACTGGGCCGGTTGGTGCCGCGTGCTCGACAAACTGGATTTCGAGCCGAAGGCCTGGGCACCCGACACCGGCTGGCCGATCCGCCGCGCCGACATCGAACCCTACCTTTCGGAAGTGCGCGCTATCCTTGACCTTCCCGATTTCCGGCCTGATGTGCCGATCTCGGACGACATTCGCTGGGTGCAGTTGATCAAGAGTCCGGCGGTGCGGTTTGCTGAAAAATTCGCCGACGAACTCGACAAGAGCAAGAACATCGCCGTCGTGCTCAACACCTACGCCACCGAGCTTGCCGGCGACGGCAAACGCGTGACCGGCGCCAAGCTATGGTCCAACGGACAGGACGCCGGCTTGTTCAGCGCCGACTATTTCATCGTCTGCACCGGCGGGCTGGAGAATTCACGGCTGCTTTTGTGGTCGAACCAGCGCTCCAACGGCGGCGTCGTGCCGAACGCGACGGCGCTTGGCGGCTACTGGATGGAGCATCCGACCTTCGAGGGCGGCAATGCCATCCTGGCCGACTATGGCGCGTTCGAGGTCGATGCCGTCAAGGAGGCCTTCTTCTCGCCGATGCCTGCCGCGATGGAACGGCTCAAGATCATGAATTTCGGCATCCGGCTGATCGAGACGCCCTATCCGGGCGTCAAGAGCCTCATCGCCGACCTAGCCTGCACGGCGCCGCACATGGCGGAATGGATATCGGGCAAGCTCGACCAGAACCTGCGTTGCGCCGCTCAGCTTTATGTCGCCTGGGAACAGGCGCCGCTGGCTTCCAACCAGATCGAGTTGTCGAAGACTGAGGTCGATCATGCCGGCGTGCCGCGCATCGAACTGCACTGGAAGAAATCGAAACTCGAACAACGCACCCTTCTCGAAGGCCTGAGGCTGTTCGGCACGACGCTTGCCCAGAAAAACCTGGGCCGGGTGCGCATTGCCGACTGGATCTCGAACGGCGAGGATTATCCGACCAACGAAGAGACGGCGGGCCATCATCATATGGGCGGCACGCGCATGGGCACGGATGTCACCAGGAGCGTGGTGGACGCCAATTGCAAGGTGCATGGTATGGACAATCTCTATGTCGGCGGCTCTTCCGTGTTCTGCACGTCGGGTCAAGCCAACCCGACGACGACGATCACCGCGCTCGCCTGCCGGCTGGGCGACCATCTGAGCAAGGTGGTCACGGTCTGAGCGGCCTCCACGAAGCCGTCGTCCTGCCAAGCCACGACCAGCAGGGCCGGCGCCAAGGATGGCGCCGGCAGAGGCTCAAAAGCCGTATACGGCGATCCGGACCAGCACGGCGGCGGCGGCCAGCGACACCAGCAGGATGCCGAGGCCGATCGGAGAGCCCCAGCCATACCATTCCATGGCGAGCTTGGCGTATTTGAATTCTTCCTCGTGCGAGAGAGGCGTACGCTGTTGAATCAAACTCATTTTTCAGATCCTTGCCGGGAGGCGGCTCTTGCCTTGTCGGGGGCGTAGCCGCATATTGCTATAATGGTCTAAATGTTAGACAGATTGATAATTAGATGATCGAAGTAAATTCGTCAAGCGGGAATCGGGCCGAACTGACGACAGCCATCGGTCTTGCCATCATGCAGTGGCAGGACGCGACGCAGGCCTATGACGAGGCGGTGGGGGCGAGACTCGGCCTCAACATGGCCGAGCGCCATTGTATCGGACTGCTCCACGGCGGCCCGCAATCGGCCGGCGCGATCGCGACCGCGACCGGGTTAACGCCGGCCGCGGTGACCGCGCTGATCGATCGGCTAGAGGCGCGCGGGCTCTTGACGCGCACGCGCAGCCTCGAAGACAGGCGCAAGGTGGTCATCGAGGCAACCGAGGCAACACGGGAGCTGTCGGCACGCTACTACGGCGCCATCGCGCGAGAAGGGGAGAAGCTCTTTGCCACGTTCGGTGACGCTGAGCTTGCCACCATTCGGCGCTTCGTCACCGCCGCGCTCGACCTGCAGCGCGACCAACTAGCGCGGCTGAAGGCCGAGGCAGCGCAGCCGCGCTGATCTAGAGGGTCAGACCACCTAGCGTCCTGATCGGCCGAAGCGCCGTTCGAGATAGGCCTGGCCGAATTCCAGCGCGATCGACAGAATCCAGTAAATCATCGAGGCGGTAATCAGCATCTCGATATGGCGGAACTCCGTCTGGCCCATCGTGCGGGCAAGATACATGATCTCCCAGACGCCGACGACGGAGACCAGCGAGGAATCCTTCAGCATGGCGATGAACTGATTGCCGGTCGGCGGGATGATGACGCGCATGGCCTGCGGCAGGATGACGAGCGCCATGGTCTGGCCGGGGCTCAGGCCGAGCGCCGTGGCGCCTTCGCTTTGACCGCGCGGGATGCTTTCGATGCCGGCGCGGAAGATCTCGGTCATGTATGCGCCGTAACACAGCGACAGCGCCACGATACCCGCCGGCACCGCGCCGATCACGTAACCGATCTGCGGCAACCCGAGATAGATGATGTAGATCTGCATCAGCAACGGCAGGCCGCGAAACAGCGATGTGTAGAAGGTGGCCAGCCCGTAAACGATGCCGTTTCCGGTCAACTTGGCGATGGCGCCGACCAGCGCGATTAAGGTCGCGATCAGGATCGAGATCGCCGAAATGTAAAGCGTCGTGGTGACGCCCTGGCTGATCAGGAAGCCGACTTTCCTGGCGATGAAGGCGAGGGAGAGGTCGAAGGAATAGAAGAACAGCATCAGCAGCACGAACAGCTCGATCCAGACGCCGACGATCTGCTGGCGTCGGGGCAGGAGCAGAAGCAGCTTGCAATTCACCAGCACCAGCAGCGCGATCAATACGGCCGAGAGGGCGCGCGACAAGACTGGGTTGGCCTGAAGCCAGTCGGACGCAAGCGGCATCAACGAGCCAATCCAGCTCGACTTGATGCCCATGGCGTAGAGGGCCGCGGCGAGCAGCGCCGGAAAAAGCGCGCCCGCGGCGCGGCGGGCGAGCCCTGGATGGGAGAGCATCAGCCTGCCGATCATGCCGACACCTTGTCCTTGGCGGTGGCGTTGCGTTCCCGCCACCAGTCCTGCGCCTGCAGTTTCCAATAGGTAAGCTGCGCGGCGGCCAGGCCGGCGGTGCCGCCGGCCCAGCTCAGTCCGAAGGGCGCGAACTGCCGGTACCGGTCCGAGGCGCCCAGAATGCCCTCGGCGACAATTTTTCCGGCAATCGCCGTGGTGTTGAGCCCATGGCCGCCGAAAGCGGTGCAGTACCAGACGCCTGGCTGCAACTCGCCGATCTGGGGCATCAGATGCCGGGCATAGGACATCAGCCCCGACCACGCCAGTTCGGTCCTGAGGCCGGCAAGCTGCGGGTAGGTGCCGACCATCTCGCGGCGCAATTCGCGCGCCAACGCGTCGGCGGAAGCGGCGCGCGTGGTGATGCGCCCGCCCCACAGGAGGCGGCTGCCACTCTCGACCAGGCGATAATAGTCGCCAGCCCGCCTGTTGTCGCCGACGGCGTCCGTCGTGGCGACGGCTTGCGCAATGAGGCGGGGAGCCGCCTCGGAAACCATGACATAGGTCGCGATGGGGAGGAAGGCGCGATGGAGCTGGCCGAATACTGGGCCGGTATAGCCGCCGGTCGCGAGCACGATCTGGGGCGCCCGAAGCGTGCCCTGTCTGGTGCGAAGCATCTTTTGCGGCCCGGAGAGGTCGCACTGCACGACCTCGGAGCTTTCATGGATCTCGCCGCCAAGCCGCTCGATCTCGTCGGCCAGGCCACGCAGATAGTTGAGCGGATGGATGTGAAAGGCGTTCGGGTCGCACAGGCCCTGGTGGTAGCGGGCGGACTTCAGCACCGATCGGACGTCTTCCCTCTCGAGATACCGAAGTTCATAGCCATGGTCGCGGGCCATCTGTTCGGCATAGGCCTTCAGCGCATCACCGTCGTCGTAGCGCAAGACGCTGAGCAGGCCGGCATGCGGCTGGGCGGCCGATATTGCGAGCGTCTCGATGGTGCCGCGCACGAATTCGACGCCTTCGATCGACAGCCGGTGCAGGTCGCGCGCTGCCTCCCGACCGACACGTGCGGCGATATTGTCGCCACCGGTGGCGAAGCCGGGCGTGACGAAACCGCCATTGCGGCCCGAAGCGCCGAAACCGACGAGCTGGGCCTCCAGCACGGCGACATGCAGTCCGGCGCGCGCCAGCTGCAGCGCTGTCGTCAGCCCGGCCAATCCGGCGCCGACGACGGCCACGTCACATTGCGCCTCGCCTTGCAGCGGAGGCCTCGTCTTCCGGTCGGTCAGGGTGCGGGCGTAATAGGTATCCGGATAGGCCATCGACGACTTTTGCGGTGAGGGGCGTGTGTTTGGTGGGTGACGCCGCCGGCTGCCGAGGGGCAGCCGGCGGAATGACTTTACTTGGCGCTGTAGTCCTTGCCGTACCACTTCGTGGTCAGCGCGGCGAGCGTGCCGTCCGTCTTCATCCCGGTGATGATGCCCGCGACCTTTGCGGTCCACTCGGGATCCTTCTTCTCGGCGATGACGACGAGCGGTTCGCGGAAGGCGTACTCGCCTTCGAGGATCTTCACGGGATAGCCGTTCTTGATGGCGTTCTGCGCCGTCTGCTCCGGAGCGATCACGGCATTCAGGCGCACGCCGTCGCCAAGCCGCAGATCGTCGAAGGGAAGCATGGAATCCGCGTAGGTGCGGACCTCGCCGGGTTCCAGCTTGTATTCGATAGGAGCCAGGCCGGGTGCGTCGATTTCGAGCTTGCGGCGGATGAAATCCTCCGAGGTGGTGGCCGTCTCGACGCCGATGATCTTGCCGTTGAGATCGGCCACCGACTTCGCGCCGCTGTCCTTGTGCAGGACGTAGACATAGGGGCTGTAATAATAGATGCCGACAAAGTCGATCACCTTGGAACGGGCTTTGGTCGGCGTGACCGATCCGACGCCGAGGTCGTAGCGTCCCTGCCAGCGCCCGCCGGTCAGCGTCGCCCAGTCGGGCGTTTCGAACGAGACGTCGACACCAAGCCGCTTGCCGATCTCGCGCGAGACATCGATGTCGAAACCGGCGAGTTCGTTGCTGTCGTTGAGAAAGCTTTGTGGCGGCCAGGCCGCGTTGGTGGCGATGACCATCGCCTTTTTCGATGTGACGCGGTCCAGGGTTTCCCCGGCCATGGCCGCCGTCGTGATCGCGAATGTCGCGGCGGCAAGAACGGCTAAATCGAGCAGCTTTTTCAAAGTTATCCCTCCCTTGTGATTGAAACTGACAGGATGCGTAACGTCGGACTCAGCGCCTTCGGCCACAGCTCCAACGCGGATTGGTTTCGGTTTGTGCCCACCCCAGCCGAAGCTCGTTCCCCCTGATGGACCGGCGTTTGTTACCCCAGACAGTCAGGTCGCAAAAAGAAGGGTTCCACCCGGCGAAATGCGGGATAATGGCGATGGCGCAGTCATTGCGTGCCTTGAGCCGGCAAAGTGCCGGATGTCCGCCTTGTTCCGTTCGCTTAGGCCGGTCTTCTGGATTGTCGCGGGGGCGGTTCAGCCGATAGGATCGCGGCGGTTATGGCGCGGATCAAGCGAGAGGATTTGTTTGTGGAATTGACCGAGAAGGATCGTCAGCTGCTCGCGCTGATGCAGAAGAATGCGCGTGAGCCGGTCGCGTCACTGGCACGTCAGCTCGGCGTCTCGCGGACAGCGCTGCAGGAACGGATTCAGAAGCTGGAGGCCGGTGGCATTATCGAAGGCTATACCGTGCGGCTGACCAAGGAGGTGGCCCAGAACGCCGTCCACTGTTTCACACTCGCCGCCCTGAACAACAAGAGCTATCCGGACGTCTCCAGAAAGATCAAGGCGATGCCTTCGATCCAGGCGGTCTACGCCATCACCGGCGAGTGGGACCTGATCATCCACCTTGCCGCCGAGACGCTCGAGAAGCTGAACCGGGAGGTCAATGCCGTGAACGAAATCAGCGGCGTCGTCAAAACCGCTTCCCATGTGGTGATGGAGACGAAGTTCAACCGGACCATCTATGCATTGTAGGTGATAGCGGGATGTCCGGCGGCGGGCATCACCGTCTCGAGGTCGAAAGGCACATTAGTGGGCATCGTTGCTCCGGACCGTGAACAAACGTCGGCAGGGAACGGGACTATTTCGGCTGGACTCCATAGATGACAAGAAACGCCTCCACCGAGGCATCGGCGTGCCGTTCAAGTTCGGCCTTGGAGCGGGCATTGCGCCCAGTGAACATGGCTTCATTCATCGGGATCCAGAGAAGCATTCCAAACAAATGGCTGGCTGCCAGATAGGGGTCGCTGGTTTGCATCAGTCCCCGATTGGTGAGCTTCTGAAAGCAGGACGCCGTCGAGGCGAGCATGCGCTCAAAACCTTTTTCGTACCAGCTGCGGCCAAGCTGCGGCATTCGATCCGCGTTGGCGATGATCAGGCGCCGCAGCTTTAACAGCTCTTCATCCATGAGCAGCGTTATCAAACGTCGAGCAAGTTGCTGCAGGCCGCCCTGCATGAATTTCGCCTCTGAAAGCAGTGTCGTCACGGACTCGATGATATCGTTGACCTGGGTCGCGGTTGACAGGACGACTTCGCCGAAAAGTGTCTCCTTGTCGGTGAAATGCTTGTACACGGTCTGCTTGGAAGCTCCCGCCCTGGTGGCGATCTCCTCCATGCTGGCTCCATCATAGCCCTTGCTGATGAACGCCGCCGTGGCCGCTTGGATGATTTCACGATCCTTGCGGGCCGATCTGGTCTCACCGTCGATTTCCATGGAATCCTCGTGCTCAGTACTAGACGGTACCGTTCCCGGATGATAGTCACAACTACAGTACTAGACTGACTAGTACCCGTCAACGAAAGCAGGGCTTATACCGATGAGCAAAATGATCTTCGTCAATCTACCGGTGCGCGATCTGCAGGCAGCGACCAACTTCTATCTCGCGATCGGAGGCACACCGAACCCGCAGTTCTCGAACGACCAGGCCAGCTCGATCATGTTCTCGGATTCCATTGGGGTCATGTTGCTGACGCACCAGCATTACGGCCAGTTCACAGCGCGGCAGATCGGCAACCCCAAGCGCGACAGCCAGATGTTGATCGCGCTCACCACGGACAGCAAGGACGAGGTCAATGCGGTGATCGCGAAGGGCGTGGCGGCCGGCGGCCGCGCTGATCCCAATCCAGCGCAGGATCTCGGCTTCATGTTCAACCGCCACATCGAAGACCCTGATGGCAATGTCTGGGAGTTCCTGTGGATGAACCCAGCCGCCCTGCAATAGCCTACCGGGATCAAAGCGTCTAAGGCGCGTCGCGTCGAAACGGATTCATGCGACGCGCTTTAGGTCCCAAAACCGAAAAAGACTAGACCGTTGCCGGGTCGAGCGCCGGTTGGCCCTTGCGACGCGCGACGATCGCCTCGAAATCCGCGCTCTCGAAAGCATCGCGCAAGGCGTCGAAGGACGGCAGCACGAAATAGGCGCGCTGGAACTTGTCGATCTCGTAGCCGGTGCGCATCACCGTCTCCAGGTCGAACGGCACATGGTGCGCGTCCTTGCTCTCGACCGCGAACTGCAACTCGGTAAACGATGACATCAGCCCGGCGCCAAAAGCCTTCAGCGGCTGCTCAGGCTCCTGCATCAGGCCGTATTCGGCAGTATACCAGTAGAGCCGGGTGATCATCTCGTCGCCGCCCAGCGCGATGATGTCGCCGGCCTTCTTGCCATACATCTGCATGAAATCGGCGAACACCGGCTGCGACAGCACCGGCACATGGCCGAAGAAATCATGGAACATGTCCGGCTCGACGATGTAATCGAGTTCCTGCCTGGTGCGCAGCCAGTTGGTGACTGGGAAGCGGCGGTTGGCAAGATGATCGAAGAAAGGGGCGGCCGGAATGAGGCCGGGCACGGCGACGATCTCCCAGCCGGTCAGCTTGCGCAGCCTGGCGCTGACGTCAGTGAAATCGGGAATGGCGTCGAGCAGGCCGAGCTTCTCCACGCCGTCGAGATAAGAATGGTGGGCGAGCTTGCGCGTCAGCCTGGTCTGGCGGTCGCACAGCGTGCGCCAGACCGCCTGCTCCTCAGCGCTGTAATCATAGCCCTGTGCCACGGTGAAATCGGCGCGGCAGACCGAATAGTCGCCGCGCAACCCTTGTGCCGCGCAGTCGCGGGCATATTCGGCAACGCTCATCGTCGTCATATTTCTTCTCCCTCGCAAAGCATCGATGGCTGCGGTAACCGAAATCTAGCCTGACCTGACGAGGCAAACTGATTTTGATCGTAGATCGAGCGGCATATTCGAGATAATATTCACTCAAAATCGACATCAGGAGAGTGAAAATGCCTCAGTTCGATGATTTCGAGATCAAGATGCTCGATGTCCTGCAGCGCGACGGACGCAAGCCCGTCTCGGAGCTGGCGCAGGAGATCGGCCTCTCCACCACGCCCTGCGCGCGGCGCTTCGAAGCGCTGCAGGAAGCGGGCATCATCAAGGGATTTGCCGCCGTGATCAGCCGCCGCGCGGTCGGCCTGATGGTCGAGGTGTTCATCCAGGTGCGCCTGGTCAGCCACAGCGACGGCTCGCCCGAGAGCTTCATTGCCGCCGTGCAGCGCATGGACGAGGTGTCGTCGTGCTGGACGATGACCGGCGACCACGATTTCCTGCTGCATGTCATGGTGCCGTCGGTCGACGAGCTCAACGCCTTCGTCATGCATCGGCTGATGCGGCTCGACGGCGTGCGCGACGTCCACACCCAGCTGGTGCTGCAGAACATCAAGGGACCCGGCCACGTGCCGCTCGCGCATCTCAGGCGCTGACAGCGCTCACTCGTTTTTGCGGAAAAGCTGCGAGCAAACTGCTGAAACGGGCCAACCGGACGGCATGATCGCCGGCAAGCATGCGCGGGCCAACCTCCTGGAGGTCCGCCATGAAATCGTCCTCATCAATCCGCCGCACACCGCCATCGGCAGCCGCGTGCCCGACGATCACCTGCCGCCACTCGGCCTGCTCGCCATCGGCGGCCCGCTGGTCGACGCCGGCCACGAAGTGCGGCTCGTCGATGCCGAGTTCGGACCGATGCCGCTCGCCTCGGTCGTCGGGGAAGCCCTGAAGGACTGTCCCGACTTCGTCCTGATCGGCCATTCCGGATCCACTTCGGCGCATCCGACCGCCTTGTTGATTGCCGGGATGATCAAGGCGCGCGAACCGGCGACGATCGTCATCTATGGCGGCGTTTTCCCGACCTATCACTGGCGCGACATCCTGGCCGAAACGGACGTTTTCGACTTCATTGTGCGCGGCGAGGGCGAGGCGACCGTGGTGGCGCTTGTCGAGGCGGTGGAGATGCGCCAGCCGCCGGCAAGCGTTGCCGGCATCGCCTATCGCGACGATCTCACCCGTCCTTTCGCCACGCAAGCGGCGATGACCATCGCCGACCTCGACGCCTATCGCGTCGGTTGGGAACTGATTGACGTCAGTAGATACAGTTACTGGGGCGGCAAGCGCGCCGTGGTCATGCAGTTTTCGCGCGGCTGCCCGCATCTGTGCAACTATTGCGGCCAGCGCGGCTTCTGGACCCGCTGGCGGCACCGCGATCCCAAAAATTCGCGCAGGAGATCGCCTGGCTGCACCGCGAGCATGGCGTCGAGCTGATCAACCTCGCCGACGAGAACCCGACGGTCTCGAAGAAGGCCTGGCGCGCCTTTCTCGACGCCCTGATCGCCGAGAATGTGCCGGTTCTGATCGTCGGCTCGACGCGGGCCGACGACATCGTGCGCGATGCCGACATGCTGCACCTCTACCGCAAGGCCGGTGTTATCCGCTGGCTGCTCGGCATGGAAAACACCGACGAGCAGACGCTGCAACTGATCCGCAAGGGCGGCAGCATCTCGTCCGACCGCGAGGCGATCAGGCTGCTGCGCCAGCACGGCATCCTGTCGATGGCGACCTGGGTGGCCGGTTTCGAGGATGAAGGATTTCGCGACCTGTGGCGCGGCTTTCGCCAGCTCATCGCCTATGACCCGGACCAGATCCAGGCGCTCTATGTGACGCCGCATCGGTGGACGCCCTTCTTCCGCATCGCGCGGGATCGCAGGGTCATCCAAAAGGACGCCCGCCTGTGGGACTACAAGCACCAGGTGCTGCACATGACGCGCCTCAAGCCATGGATGCTGTTCTTCTCGGTCAAGCTGATCGAACTGGCGGTGCAGTCGCGGCCGAAGGCGCTGGCGCGCATCCTGTTCCACCGGGATCCCGAACAGCGGCATTCGATGCGCTGGTACACCAAAATGGGCCGCCGCGTCTGGTTCCGTGAGGTCTGGGGTTTCCTGGTGACCGACAACCGGGTGACAGGCGGCCCGACGCTCGCCGAATTCTGGGGCGCGCCACAGGACGCCGAGGAGGAATCGATGGCTGTCCGGCGCCCGGCGCGCCAGCCGGCGCTGCCCGTCATCGAAGGCCTGCCCGCACCCGAGGGAAGGAGATTAGCCGGCTGATCGATCCTTACGGAACGATCAGTGTACCAGCGCCGTGTTCGGTGAACAGTTCGAGCAGCACCGAATGCGGCGTCTTGCCATTGAGGATGACGACGCCCTCGACGCCGCGCTCGATCGCCTCGATGCAGGTCTCGACCTTGGGGATCATGCCACCCGAGACCGTACCATCCTTGATCAGCGCCTTCGCCTCGGTGACCGTCAGCTCGTCGATCAGCTTCTTGTTCTTGTCGAGCACGCCCGGCACGTCGGTCAGGAACAGAAGGCGCGAGGCCTTGCAGGCGCCTGCGATGGCGCCGGCGAAAGTGTCGGCGTTGATGTTGTAGGTGTGACCGTCACGGCCGGGCGCCACCGGCGCCAGCACGGGGATCATTTCGGAGCGTGCCAGCAGGTCGAGGAGCGTGCGGTCGACCTCGACCGGCTCGCCGACGAAACCGAGATCGAGCACGCGCTCGATGTTGGAATCGGGGTCGATCATGGTCTTGCGCGCCTTTTCGGCGAACACCATGTTGCCGTCCTTGCCGCACAGGCCGATCGCCCATTCGCCTTCGGCGTTGATCAGTGCGACGATCTCCTTGTTGATCGACCCGGCCAACACCATCTCGACGATCTCGACCGTCTTCTGGTCGGTGACGCGCAGGCCGCCCTCGAACTTGGATTCGATCCCCATCTTGTTCAGCATGGCGCCGATTTGCGGGCCGCCGCCATGGACGACGATTGGATTGACGCCGGACTGCTTCAACAGCGCGATGTCGCGGGCGAAGGCCTTGCCGAGTTCGAGATCGCCCATGGCGTGGCCGCCATATTTCACCACGACCGTCTTGTGCTCGTAGCGCTGCATGTAGGGCAGCGCGCGCGACAAGAGGGCGGCCTGCATTTCGGCGGTGGCGGCGACGTCCGTCATCGGCGTGGTTCCCTGGCTTTTGGTTTTATGCATGTCGTTGTCCCAAACCGCTGGGCACTTTTGGGCGACATGCATCAGGTAAGAACGGCGGCGTCTTAGCGGGAATTAACGCGAGCCGCAAATGGCATTGCTGTCATATTCGAGCGGTTCACGGTGTCGTCATTGTGACGGCACCATCAGCGGCGCCCGCCGCTTCAGCCAGCCCGAGATCTTCTCCATCTGCGCGGCGAGCGACAAAAGCGTTTCCTCGTCGCCCGGGCGGCCGGCGGCCTGGATGCCGAGCGGCAGGCCGGCGTCCGTGACATGGACGGGAAGCGCAATCGACGGCTGGCCGCTGACATTGTGGATCGCGGGCCAGTGCGTGAACCAAAGGCTCTTGTCCATCAACTGGCCGAACAGTGGTTTGATCCTGAGCAGCGCCGTGAGACGCAGCTTGTCGAGCAGGTTTTCGATCAACTCGTCGGCGCCTTTGGGATCCATGGCACCGCAGGCAAGCGGCGGGTGCGCGATGACGGGCATCAGCACCGCATCGTAGCGCGCGGTGTCCTCGATCAGGCGGCGCGACGCGGCATGCAGCCGCTGCAGGCCGGCATAGACCTCGCCGGCCGAGATCAATTCGCCCAGCCGCCCGAGCACCCGCGTGGCGCGCTCGATGTCGCCCGTCACCGAGCGGCCGACGCGCAGCGCTTCACCCCGCAACGAGCCGGCGACGGCGGAGGCGACCGTCGTGCAAAAATCGGCGAAGAAATCGCGGCCGATGAAGGGCAGCTCGATGTCCTCGACGGTATGGCCGCCCTCGCGGGCGAGCGCCACGGCAATGTCGAGCGCCTTGAGCGTCTCTGGCGAGATCGGCAGGCCAAGTGGCGACTTGCGATAGACGGCCAGCTTGAGCTTGCCGGGATCGCGCGCCGCGGCTGCGGCGAACGGACCCTTTGGCGGTCGCGCGGCATAAGGCGCCAGCGCATCTGGACCATGGGTCAGGTCGAGCAGCAGCGCGCAGTCGCGCACCGAGCGGGTGACGGCGTGATCGACGACCATGCCGTACCAGCTTTCGCTTACCAGCGGCGACAGCGGGACACGGCCGCGCGAGGTCTTGAGACCGACAAGCCCGCTGCAGGCCGAAGGCACGCGGATCGAGCCGCCGCCATCCGACGCATGCGCCGCCGGCACGACGCCGGCGGCGACCAGGGCTGCCGAACCGCCCGATGAGCCGCCGGTGGTGTGGCCGGTATTCCAGGGATTGCGGGTGATGCCGAAGGCTTTGGATTCCGTCATCAGCCGCAGCCCGTGCTCGGGCGACGTCGAGGTGACGATCGGGATCAGCCCGGCGGCGAGATAGCGTTCGGTCATCACGGAATTGAAATCGGGCAGCCACGCCGGAATACGGCTGCCGCCATGCGAGGGCACACCCTTGATGGCAATGCCGAGATCCTTGATGGCAAAGGGGACGCCGGCCAGCGGCAAGGAGCGGTCGATGGCCTTCGCCCGCGCCCGCGCGGCGTCATAGAGCGTTTCGGCCGTGGCATTGATTTCGGGGCGAGTGGCCTCGGCGCGGGCGATTGCCGCTTCAGTCAGTTCGATCGCCGACACTTCGCCCTTGCGCACCAGACCGGCAAGGCCGGTGGCGTCTTCTTCCCAAAGGATTCGTCCGACGGACATGCGCGCTCCCCCGTTGCCGCCAAGCTAGTCAGCGGCAATTCCCTTGGCAATCGCAGCCTGCGCATGGACGCCGAACTTTAGGTGTGCGGAATATTTCCGCGTTGCAAATACATCGCAATTGCCTAATTTGGCCCGCATGACGCCGCAGGACATCACCAAGCTGATCGTTCGGACTTCGATGAAGGATCGGGCTGCGTTCGACCTGCTGTACCGGCAGACCAGCGCGAAACTTTTCGGCGTGTGCCTTCGTGTATTGAACGACCGGGGAGACGCGGAAGAAGCGTTGCAGGAAGTCTTCGTCAAGATATGGACGAAGGCGGATCGTTTTGCCGTCTCCGATCTGAGCCCGATCTCCTGGCTGGTGGCGATCGCGCGCAACCATGCGATCGATCGCATCCGAGCGCGGCGCAAGCCTGCAGTCGATATCGATGCCGCGCTCGACGTGGCCGATCCGGCGCCGGGACCAGAAGCGATGGCGGTGGCGGGCGATGAGACCGAACGCATCCACCACTGTCTCGATGAATTGGAAAAGGATCGGGCGGCGGCCGTTCGGGGCGCTTATCTCAAGGGCGAAAGCTATGCCGAACTGGCGGAGCGCCATGGCGTGCCGTTGAACACGATGCGTACCTGGCTGCGCCGCAGCCTGATGAAACTTAGAGAATGTCTGGAAAGATGACGCTGGCGGAGGACAATGGACCGGAACGTGGAGGCGACGACCTGTTCGCCGCCGAATACGTTCTTGGCGTTCTGCCGGCGGAAGAGCGGCAGATCGCATCCAGGCGTATCGACAGCGAGACAGAGTTCGCGCGGCTCGTCGATGGTTGGGAAGTTCACCTCTCGCCGTTGGCCGCCGGCTATCCGGAGATCGAACCACCTGCTTCGGTGAAGCCGGCGATCGACCGCCTGTTGTTTTCATCCGCCGCCGCCGCGCCCGCCGAACCGCGCGCCGGCCTGTGGTCCAGCCTCGCCTTCTGGCGCGGTCTTGCCGTGGCGGCTGTTGCCGCGCTGGCGCTCTATGTCGCCGTTCCCTATGTCAATCGACCGGCTGAACAGCCGCAGGCGCGACTGGTCGCCTCGCTGGCCGCCGACGGCAGCGACGTCAAATATCTCGCCGTCTATGATTCCGAACGGCATGAAGTCAGCCTTTCGCATGTTTCCGGTGCGCTCGCCTCCGGCAAGGACTTCGAACTGTGGATGATCGAGGGCAAGAACGCGCCGATCTCCATGGGCGTCATCCCGGCCGGCGCGACGGCGCACATCGGTGTCTCGCCCGCCACGCAGCGGAAACTGGCGCAGGGCGCCGTGCTGGCCGTCAGCCTCGAGCCTGCCGGAGGCTCGCCGACCGGCCAGCCGACCGGCCCCGTTGTTGCCGCGGGCGATCTGAAGGGCATCTGATCGACTCTTCGGATTGTGACCCAAGATGGAAATTATCCAGTCTATCTTCCATCACATATGTCTAATAGGCCAGTAAGCCGGAAAACCGCCGTGCTCGAAAATTTTTCCGCAATGCAAATAAATCTAAAAATCAAGAAATAGTCTGAAACTCACGCATCTGTGTTCCGTATCTCCTCGCGTCCCCAAAAATGGGAAGAGAAACCCGAGGAGTCTAATATCATGCGTAGATTCGCTACCCTTTTGCTCGCCGGTACGATCGCTGTCTCCGCGCTTGCCACGGCCGCTTATGCAGAAAATCCGATGGTCGGCGGCGCCGCCATGTTTGCCAACAAGACCATCGTCGACAACGCCGTCAATTCCAAGGATCACACGACGCTGGTCGCCGCCGTCAAGGCCGCCGGCTTGGTCGAGACGCTGCAAGGCGCCGGCCCGTTCACCGTCTTCGCGCCGACCAACGAAGCCTTCGCGGCACTGCCGGCCGGCACGGTCGACACGCTGCTCAAGCCCGAGAACAAGGACAAGCTCACCAAGATCCTGGCCTGCCACGTTATCGGCGCCAAGGCGATGGGGGCGGATGTGGCCGCGATGGCCAAGGCCGACGGCGGGACGCACAAGGTCAAGGCGGTCGGCGGCTGCGAGCTGTCGCTCAAGGCCGATGGCGGCAAGGTCACCGTCATCGACGAGAACGGCAATGTCGCCAATGTGACGATCGCCGATGTCGAACAGTCCAACGGCGTCATCCATGTCATCGACAAGGTCCTGCTCCCGAAAATGTGATGGAGCCGAAAATGTAACAAGGCGCTTGCCGCGGACGAAACTGCAGGCAAGAGCTCTCGGTCGATCGCGTCGTCTCGCTCCCGTGATCCGCAATCGACACGCCTGCTCCGCGCCGTTCCACGGTCAGCCGTGAACGGCGCGGAGTGTCGTTTGGGGGCAACCGTCACCGGCTTTTGACTTTTGCGTGGCGGGTATAGTTTGGCAAAACGGACAGGAGGAACTGGTCATGAACCGTCGCGACTTTCTTTTGAGCGGTGCCGCCGCGATCGGCGTAGCCGGTGCCGCAGCCACGGTGCTTCGCATGGGCAGCCCGCAGGCCGCGCAAGCCGCCGAGAAATTCGAGATCACCAAGACCGACGACGAATGGAAGGCCATCCTGTCGCCGGCCGCCTTCGACGTGCTGCGCAAGGAGGGCACCGAGTATCCAGGCACCAGCCCGCTGCTCAACGAACACCGCAAGGGTATCTTCGCCTGCGCCGGCTGCGACCTGCCGGTCTATCCCTCGGAGACGAAATTCGATTCCGGCACCGGCTGGCCGAGCTTCTGGCAGGAGATCGCCAACGGCATCGGCAAGACCGAGGACCGGTCGCTGGGCATGACCCGCACCGAAGTGCATTGCCGCCGCTGCGGCGGCCATCTCGGCCACGTCTTCGATGATGGCCCGGCGCCGACCGGCCTGCGCCACTGCATCAACGGCGTCGCGCTGACCTTTAAGCCCGCCACCGCCTGACGATACCAAGGGTAATAAAAACTCCGGGCTTTGCGGCCCGGAGTTTTTTTGCGCTGTCAGAGTTTCAGGCGTGGACTGGAGGAGCTTCCCGAAACCGCTGCCGCGTATGGTTCTTTGTTTCAGTGCCCGCCGCCTCCGCCACCACCGGGGGCGGCCGGCTTCTTGATCAGCATGGTGAACAGGCCAAGCGTCGCGAACAGCACCGTGAGCATGTAGAACACGTCCATGAAAGACAGCAGCGCCGCCTGTTGATGGACCATGCCCGACAATTTGGAGATTGCCGCACTGGTGGCGTCCAGGCCTGATGTCTGCTCGAAGTTGAGCGTCATGTTCTGCAGCTTCTGCTGGGCCGCCGCGCTGCCCCACTGCACGTGCTCGGCGAGCCTTGCGTAGTGGAAGGCATTGCGGTCGATCAGCACGGTGTTGATGAGGGCAAGGCCGACCGCACCACCGAGATTGCGGGTGAGGTTGAACAGGCCGGATGCATTCTTCAACCGGTCCGGCGGCAAGGTGCCGAGCGCGATGTTGTTGATCGGCACCATGCACAGCATCATCGAACAGCCGCGCAGGATCTGCGGGATGAGCAACTCATAAAAATCCCAGTCGGCGGTCAGGTGCGTCATCCACCATGTGCCGGTGGCGAAGCCGAAGAAGCCGATCATCATCATCAGCCGCAGATCCATCTTGCTCGACAGGATGCCGGAGATCGGTGCGGTGAAGAACATGGCCAGGCCGCTGACGAACAGCGCTTCGCCGATCATCATCGAATCGTAGCCGCGGATGCGCCCGAGGAAGACCGGATAGAGATAGGTCAGGCCATAGAGACCGATGCCGATGACGAAGGAAAACAGCGAGCCGAAGGCGAAATTGATGTTGCTGAAGGCCTTGAGGTCGACGATCGGTTCCTCGGCCGTGAAGACACGCCAGAAGAAGATCACCGCGCCGATGGTCATGATGATGGCGCAGATGAACACGGCCTGGTCTTGCAGCCAGTCATTGTTCGGACCCTCTTCCAGCACATACTCCATGCAACCGAGGAAGGCGGCCATGCTGGCGAGGCCCCACCAGTCGAACTTCGAGAACAGCTTGAGATTGGGCTTGTCGAAATCGATCAACGACCAGGCCGCGGTCGCCACCAGAATGCCGGGCACGACATTGACCAGGAACAGCCAGTGCCATGAAAAGGCGTGGCTGATATAGCCGCCGACGGTCGGGCCGATGGTCGGCGCCAGCGTCGCCACCAGGCCGATCATCGGCGAGACGATGGCGCGGCGCGACGGCGGGAAGATGGTGAAGGCGGCAGCGAAGACGCTCGGGATCATGCCGCCGCCGATGAAGCCCTGCACGGCGCGGTAGACGATCATCTGGTCGATGTTGGTGGCGGTCGCGGCCAGCGCGCTGGCCGCGGTGAAGCCCGCGGCCGCGACGGTGAACAGCACGCGCGTCGACAGCATCCGACTGAGGAAGCCCGACAGCGGGATCATGACCACCTCGGCGATCAGATAGGCTGTCTGCACCCAGGGGATCTCGTCGGAACTGGCGCTGAGACCCGCCTGGATCTCGGCCAGCGAGGCCGAGACGATCTGGATGTCCAGGATCGCCATGAACATTCCGAACACCATCGCCAGGAAGGCAATGACGCGGCGCGTCGAAATCGTGTCGGGAACCGCCGGCATGGCCGGTGGCGATCCTGCGGTGATGGTAGCGGTTGCCATTCCATGGCCCTCCTTGGGGCCTCGTTGAGGCAGGCCGGGCGGCTCGGTGCTTCAATCAGCCACCAAGCCGCCCTCCGAAAAGCGATCAGTTAGTGCTCGCGGCAGGCGCCGTGCGGCTGTCGACGGCGACGACGACGCTCAAGCCCGCGCGCAGCTTGCCGGTCTTCAGCGCATCGGCCGGCACGTCGATGCGGACCGGCACGCGCTGCACCACCTTGGTGAAGTTGCCGGTGGCGTTTTCCGGCGGCAGCAGCGAGAACACCGCGCCCGACGCCGGCGCCAGCGAGGAGACGGTCCCCTGGATGGGATGGCCGTCGATGGCATCGACCGAGATGTTGACCTTTTCGCCGGGCACCAGCCGGGCAAGCTGCGTCTCCTTGAAGTTGGCGACGATGTAGAGCTTGTCCATCGGCACGACCACGGCGAGCTTCTGGCCGGGGCTGACCAGATCGCCCTGTTCGACGGAGCGGTTGCCGACGACGCCGTCATACGGCGCCTTGAGTACGGTAAAAGAGAGATCGCGCGCGGCCTTGTCGCGTCCGAGCTGCAAGGAGGCGAGCGTGCTCGCCGACTCGGCACGCTGTGCCTCGAGCACGCCGATATTGGCCTGCGCGGCGGCGATCTGCGCGTCGGCGCCGACGAGAGCGGCCTTGGCCTGGTCGAGCGCGGTCTGGGCGTCGTCCAGCTGTGCCTGCGTGCCGACATGCGTCTTGACCAGTTGCGCGGCGCGCTGCTGGGCACGGCCGGCATTGTCGGCGGCGGCCTGGTCGGCGACCTTCTGCGCCTGCGCCTGCTGCAGGGAGGCCTGTGCTGCCTTGGTCTGCGCGTCGATGCGGTCGAGCGTCTTGGCCAGCGTGGCGATCTGCGCCTCGGCCTGGGCGACCGCGATCTTGTAGTCGCCGGCATCGATCGTCAGCAGCGGATCACCGGCCTTGACTTGCTGGTTCTCGCTGACCAGGAGCTGATCGACATAGCCGGAAATTTTTGGCGAGACGAACGCCATGTCGGCCTGGACATAAGCATCGTCCGTGGAGATCATGAAGCGGCCCGTGGTCCAGTAATCATAGCCGTACCAGGCGCCGCCGCTCAAAAGGGCAAGGCCGATGATCGGCAGCAGGAAGGAGCGCACCGAGCGCTTCTTCTTGGCCGGAGCTTCAGCCTCCGGCGGCGGCGCGACGACTGGCTGGACATGCACATCGGGCGCTTCCGTCGCCGGGGCAACCTTGGCGTTGGGGAAAGGGCGGACTTCGGCGGTGACGGACGTATTCGAGGACATGACATCTCTCTAAAGTTATAATACTGAACCGTTCGGTTCGATCTGGGCGTTGACATAGCGCGTAAAGAGGACCATATCAAGGGGCAATCGAACCGGTTGGTTCGAATTATTTTCGAGGTGTGACTTTTATGGTGGAGACTGTGCGCAACGCCGAAGCCGACCAGTGCGAGGATCTGCTTGATGGTCTGCGCCGTGGCCGCCCGGCGGCCGGACAGGATCCGGTCAAGCGCAGCCAGATCATCGACGGAGCCCGCCGCGTCTTCATCGAAAAGGGCTTCGAGGCCGCTTCGATGAACGACATCACGCGCCAGGCCGGTGTCTCCAAGGGCACCATCTATGTCTACTTCGCCAACAAGGAAGAGCTGTTCGAGGCGCTGATCGAGGAAGAGCGCGGCACCATCTTCAAAAACATGTACGACATGCTCGACCGCGCCGACGATTTGCGCCAGACGCTGGTCAAGTTCGGCAAGGTGCTGTCGATGAAGATCACCTCGGCCAGGGTCATCCAGGCGCAGCGCACGGTTATCGGCGCCTCCGACAGGATACCGGACATGGGCGCGCGCTTTTACGAACGCGGGCCCAAGCGCGGCCATGACAAGGTGGTGGTCTTCCTCAACGCCGCCATCGAGCGCGGCCTGCTCGAGATCGACGATGTCGACCTCGCCGCCTATCAGTTCACCGAACTGTGCCTGGCCGGTCTTTTCCGGCAGTGCATCTTCGCCTACCGCACCAAGGCACCGACCCAGGACGAGATCGACCACATTGTCAGGTCGGGCGTCGGCATGTTCCTCAAGGCCTACGGCACGGAAAGGCTGGCAGAGGAAGAAAAGAGCTCACACTCGTCCTGACAGGACTCTCCGGAACGGCCGTCAAGTGGCCGATTTTTTGCCGAGGCCGGCTTGACCTCAAGGCGCGGAGCGTCAACGTCTGGATCTGGGTAGAACCGATCATTCGGCGGGAATGGTTCTCGTTCGCGAGCGTGAAGGCAGGACGGGATGGGCGTTCCGAAGCTCCAGAATCAGATGCGACTCATCGTGGCAGACTTCAACGCCGGTCGCCACGAGCAGGCACGGCTGCTTTGCGGGGAGGCTCTTCGCGAGGCGGCTGACGACCCTGCCCTCAACCACCTTATGGCTGCCGTTCTTTTCGCCAAGGGAGAGATATTGGAAGCCCGCGCCCATATTCAGGCAAGTCTGGCGATCCGGGCCGACAATGCATCAGCTCAATTGCTCGCCGGCCGCTTGGCGCGGGCGGCACGGGATTTTGACCAAGCACTGTTCCATCTCTCACGCGCGGCGGAATTGGCGCCTGGCGCCGCTGTGCTTATCGAGCAGGCGCGAACGCTTGATCAGGCAGGCGACCGGGCCCATGCGCTCGAGGTATGGCGACAGGTGACACTTGCCGATCCCTTGTCGGCGGAGGCGGCAGCGCGCCTGGGCCGCATGCTGTTCGAGGACGGAATGCCCGCCGATGCGGCACCCTTGCTGGAGCGGGCCGTAAAGGGGAGCGCGCCCGCATCGGCATGGTTCGACCTCGCCCTTGTCAGGCAGGACCTGCATGATCATGTGGGGGCAGCGGCCGCCTATCGCAAAGCGCTGGAGATACGCCCCGACGACGCCGAGGCGGCGGTCAATCTGGGGGTAGCGCTTCAGGAAGCCGGCGATATGGACGCCGCGATCGAGGCCTATCGAACGGCCTACGGGCAGCGCGCCACAACCTTTGGCGTCATCGCGATGGCCCTGGCGTCAGCGCCGCACGGCAAGCTTTGGATCGATCGCGAAACGCTGAAGGGCGTGCTTGGTAAAAACAAAAATTAGGTCGGGTCGCATTTGGAGCGGCAGCACTCGGACCGGGCTCTAGCGGGCGCGTTTCACGCGAAACTGCTTACGGTAGACACCGGGTTCGGCAAGAACATCGGCGACGGTTTTTCATAGGAGGCTTTGCGCGCGACATCGAAGCTTTCGAAAACGAGCTCGGGCGCGGCGCGCGGCACGGGAAAGCATTGCGCAATCGGCGTGCCCTTCGCCAGCACGCCGGAGAAATCCTGGTCAATCCAAATCGCCGGGAAATTGATGCCGGCGTCCTGGAAGTGATCCGAATCGACGACACCAGTCACCAGGCGGAAAGGAAGATCATCGCGGTTGACGGGATGGGTGGCGAACAGGGACCAGCCTTCCTCCAGCTCGATCGTCCAGAAACTGTTGAATTTTATCGCCGCCAGCCCATTCGACAACGGTGCGCCGGCGAGCTGTTCGGCGACATGGAAGCTGAGCGGCGAACGCGGGTGGCCCTTCGTTGATGGCTCGGCGATGTCCCACCGCCATTCAAAGGCCCCGTTCTCAACTGTCACATCGCATGGCAGCAGGATCATGAAGCCATGTGTCATGGCATCGACGAAGGGCGGACACTGTTTTACTGTCCTGATCTCTCGCCCATGGATTTCCGAATAGGCTTTCGGAGGCATCTTGCGGAGCCAATCAGGCAGGACGCCACGCGCGGGAACCGGCCGGGGCAGCATTTCGGCAAGCGCGGGATCACAACGAAAAACGATACGCATCCGGTTGCCCTCGAACGGCACTGCGATGTTGACCGATAGCCGGGGCGCGGTCAACGTATGCGCGCACGACGACTAGCCGCCATTCGCCGCGAGCACGATGGCAGCCTGCAATTCCTCCAGGCCTTCGCCCTTTTCCGATGATGTCGCCAGCACGAACGGAAACGCCGCCGGACGCTTCTTGATCTTTTGCAGCGTCTCCTCGATCAGCCGCGGCACGCCGGCGGCCTTGATCTTGTCCGTCTTGGTCAGCACGATCTGGTAGGATACCGCCGCCTTGTCGAGCAGCGACAGCACCTCGTCGTCCTTGGCCTTGATGCCGTGGCGGGCATCGATCAGCACATAGACCCGCTTCAGCGTGACACGGCCTTTGAGATAGTCGAAGACCAGCTTGGTCCACTCGTCGACCTTCTCCTTGGGCGCGGTGGCGTAGCCGTAGCCCGGCATGTCGACCAGCGCCATCGGCGGCAGGTCGGTGCCCTCGCCCGAAAATCCGTCCGGTACGAAATAGTTGAGTTCCTGCGTGCGCCCCGGCGTGTTGGAGGTGCGCGCCAGCCCCTTGTGGTTGACCAGGGCGTTGATCAGCGACGACTTGCCGACATTGGAGCGGCCGGCAAAGGCGATCTCCGGCGGCCCTTCCGGCGGCAGGAACTTCATGGCGGGCACGCCGCGGATGAAGATCCATCCGCGCGTGAACAGGTCGGTGTGGATCGCGGTGCTGTTGGGAACGTTCAAGCTGCTGCCTCCAGAAGAGAGATATCGGCGCTCCTGATGGCGTCGAGATTGCGGCCGATCTTGTCCACCGGCCAGTCCCACCATGCCACCGCCAGCAGCCGCCGGATCGTCCTGTCGTCGAAACGCATCTTGACCACTTTCGCGGCGTTGCCGGCAACGATCGCATAGGGCGGCACATCGTGCGTCACAACCGATTTGGCGGCGATGATGGCGCCATGGCCGATTTCCACGCCGGGCAGGATCACGGCCTCCATGCCGATCCAGACATCGTTGCCGACCATCGTGTCGCCGCGTACTTCCTTCGACCATGTCTGGGGGTCGAAACCCTTTTCCCAGCCGTGGCCGAAAATGTTGAACGGATAGGTCGAGAAGCCGGACATGGCGTGGTTGGCGCCGTTCATGATGAAGCGCGCGCCTTCGGCGATGGCGCAGAACTTGCCGATGATGAGCTTGTCGCCGATGAAGGGATAGTGATGCAGCACACATTTTTCGGCGAATTTGTCCGGCCCGTCCGGGTCGTCATAATAGGTGAAGTCGCCGATCTCGATGTTCGGCTCTGTCACCAGAGGCTTCAGGAAGCCGACGCGCGTGTGCATCGGGATCGGGTGCTTGATGCTGGGGTTGGGTCCGTCCATGTCGAAGTCCGTCCAGGAAGTGATAGCCACGCGGATCCGCAATCCGCGCGCCTGGTCAAAATAACGTGATCCGCCCTATAGCACCAATCGGCTGACGAGCGAGCCTTCCTTGCTCGCCACGCTCATTTGTTGCCGCGGCAGATAACGATCGGGTTGGACAGCGCGCTGTCGAAACCACTGCCCTGATAGACCTGAACGTTCGACGCTCCGGGCGGCAGCATGAAGCTGCCTTCGACGACCTTCTGATCTCCCGCCATCCTGTGAAGATCCCAGCTAAACGTGCAGAACTGCGGCGGCGCCTTGGGTTCGACATGGCTGCAGTTGAGCTGCGCGCCGCCCAGCATGGCGGCGCCGCCACAGCTGACCGCATCCTTCGCGGCCGCGGCGCCCGGGCATCCAACGAGAGCCGTGACGGCCGTGACCCTGATCCAATTCATCGCTGAAAATCCTTGCCGGCAAATCCCCATCGCTAGGCGGCTTTTGCATGCCGTGGCCCATGCGTTTTTTTCTTCCCCGGGGCTTAAACGGTCTTGCGCGGGGTGTCCAGCAGGATTATGTGCATGATGATAATAAGCATGCTCACGAAAGTTGTCAGCCGACCCCGACCCCCTCCCATGCCCTCTTCCCCCAATATCAGCTTCGTGCTGCACGACGTCGCGCGCCTGCTTCGCAAGCGGTTCGAGCAGCGGTCACGCGCATCGGGGCTGACCCGCGCCCAATGGCAGGTGTTGGCCTGCCTTTCGCTGCATGAAGGCATCCACCAGAACAAGCTCGCCGACCTCATCGAGATCGTGCCGATCACGCTCGCGCGGCTGCTCGACAAGATGGAGGCGCGTGGCTTCATCGAGCGCCGGCCCGATCCCGTCGACCGCAGGGCATGGCTGCTTTACCTGACACCGCGGGCCCGTCCGCTGCTCGAGATCATGCGCGGCAACGGCCAGAAAACACGAGACGAGGCCTTCGCCGGCCTTTCGTCCGAAACACAGCAGCATCTGCTGCAAACCCTAAGCTTGATCAAATCCAATCTGCTCGCGGCTTGCACCCAGCCAGCCGTCGACCGGGAGAAAGTACATGGCTGAATCGACATCCCCCAAGAAGCCTGCCGGAGACGAAACACCGGCGAATCGGACCGACCAGATTATCCAGCTCGACAATGAGCGCGAACAGCGGCGGGCCAGTGTCGTCATCGAAGATGACGAGCAGGAAGCGCCGGTCGCGCTGGAGCCGGCGGCGCTCGAGGCTCCGGCCAGGGAGTCGCCGCCACGGCAGGCCCCCGCCGCCGTCGCCCCTCCTGTTCCGGTCAAACCGAAGCGCAGCCTGACGCGGCCCGTCCTCTTTGCCCTGCTTCCCGTCGCGCTTGTCGTCGGCGGTTATTATTATGTCACCGGCGGTCAGCTGATGACGACCGACAATGCCTATATCCAGGCCCAGTCGCTCGGAGTCTCCACCGACGTCTCCGGCACGGTGCAGGAGATCGACGTGCATGAGAACCAGGCGGTGAAGAAGGGCGACGTGCTGTTTCGCCTGCGGCCGGCCTCCTTCGAAACCGCTCTCGCTGCCGCCCAGGCCCAGCTCGGTACCGTCCGCAACCAGGTGCTGACCCTGGAGGCGAGCTACCAGCAGTCACTGTCGCAGATCGAGCAGGCGCAGGCCGACATTCCCTATTACGAGGCCGCTTTCCAGCGGCAGCAGGATCTGCTCAAGACCTCCACCGCCTCGAAGGCGTCTTTCGACAGCGCCCAGCATGATCTCGTCGCCGCGCGCCAGAAAGTGTCCGTCGCCAAGGCGCAGGCGCAGGCCACGCTCGCCCAGCTCGGCGGCGACGCCAACCAGCCGGTGGAGAAGAACCCCTTCTACCTCCAGGCCCAGTCGGGCGTCGACGATGCGCAGCGCAACCTCGCCGATTCCGTGGTCAAGGCGCCGTTCGACGGCATCGTCACCAATGTCGACGCGCTGCAGGTCGGCAAGTACCTGCCGGCCTCGCAGCCGGCGTTCAGCCTGGTCTCGTCGACTGATCTGTGGATCGCGGCGGAACCGAAGGAAACCGAGCTCACCTATGTACGGCCGGGACAGACCGCGACGATCAGCGTCGACACCTATCCCGGTGCCGTCTGGCACGGCAAAGTTGCCTCGATCAGCCCCGCCTCGTCGTCGAGTTTCTCGCTGCTGCCGGCGCAGAACACCACCGGCAACTGGGTCAAGGTCGTGCAGCGCATCCCGATGCGCGTCACGATCGATGGCATCGATGGCAAACCACCGCTGCGCGGCGGCATGAGCGCCGTGGTCGACGTCGACACGGGCCATGCACGCGGCCTGCCGGACTTCGTCACCAATCTCATCGGCCTGTTCGGACAAAAGTCATGACCAGCGCGTCCGCGACAGGTGCCACGCCGGTGGTCGCCAATCGCGGCGCCATCACCGCCTGCGTGATCCTGGCCGTCATCATGCAGGCGCTGGACACGACCATCGCCAATGTCGCGCTGCCCTATATCCAGGGCAGCGTCTCGGCCAGCGCCGACCAGATCAACTGGGTGCTGACCTCCTACATCGTGGCGGCGGCGGTGATGACGCCACCTTCGGGCTACCTTGCCAACCGCTTCGGCCGCAAGCGCATCCTGTTGACCTCGATCACCGGCTTCGTCGTTGCCTCGGTGCTGTGCGGCTTCGCGCAGTCGCTGCCGCAGATCGTCGGCTTCCGCCTGCTGCAGGGCCTGTTCGGCGCAGCACTGGTGCCGCTGTCACAGAGCATCCTGCTCGATATCTACAGTGTGGAAGAGCGCGGCTCCGCCATGGCGCTGTTCGGCGTTTCGGTGATGGTCGGGCCGGTTCTGGGGCCGGTCATCGGCGGCTGGCTGACCGAGAATGTCAGCTGGCGCTGGGTGTTCTACATCAACGTGCCGATCGGCGCGCTGGCCTTCGCCGGCGTGTCGCTGTACGTCCTGGAAACCAAGCTGGATTTCAAGGCAAGGCTGGATTGGCTGGGTTTCGGCATGCTCAGCATCACCATCGCCGCCTTGCAGATGTTTCTTGATCGCGGCGAGCAGCTCAACTGGTTCTCGTCATCCGAGATCATCGTCGAGGCGCTGATCTGCGCGTCGGCCTTCTACATCTTCCTCGTCCACACCTTCACCGCCCGCAACACCTTCGTCAATCCAAGGCTGTTCCTCGACCGGAATTTCGCCGTCGGCATGATCTTCATCTTCATCATCGGCATCACCTATCTCGCCTCGCTGGCGCTGATGACGCCCTACCTGCAGACGCTGATGGGCTACCCCGTGGTGACGGCCGGCATCGTCATGGGGCCGCGCGGGCTTGGCACGATGGCTTGCATGTTCCTGGTCGGCAGGCTGATCGGCAAGGTCGACACGCGCTGGCTGCTGCTCATCGGCCTGCTGATCACCGCCTGGGCGATGTACGACATGACCGGCTGGACGCCCGATGTTTCGCAGTGGACCATCATCTCCACCGGCTTCATCCAGGGGCGGGCTTGGGCTTCCTGTTCGTGCCGCTGACCACCATCACCTTCGCCACGCTGGCGCCGGAGCGGCGCGCGGAAGGCACCGGCCTCTACAATCTGTCGCGCAACATCGGCTCCAGCGTCGGCATATCGGTGGTCACCGCGCTTCTGACGCAGAATGTGCAGATCAACCACGCCAACATCGCCACCTATGTAACGCCCTTCAACCAGGCGTTCGGCGATCCGGCGATCTTCAAGGCGATGAACCCTTATACCGCCGCCGGCCGCGCCGCGCTCGACGGCGTGGTCACGCTGCAGGCGACTGTTATCAGCTACATGAACGACTTCAAGCTGATGATGATCCTGTCGCTGGCGGCGATCCCGCTGGTGCTCCTGCTGCGCAAGCCGGGTACGCCGGCCAAGGTCGACCACAGCGCCGTCATGGAGTGATGTGGCAGAAGCGGTCGAGCTTCGAACGGCGAGGCTCAGCGCCTCACCAAAAGAAACCGGGGTCCTGTGAGGGACTACAGGACCCCGGCCTCGCCGATGCGGCTTCCCAAGAAACATGGCACCTCGTCATGAGGCGGGGATGGCGGACCGAGAAAGCCCCAACGATCCGCCGACGCCCCCTTTTCGCCGGGAGCCGCTACTTCGGCAACAGAACCTTGTTGACGACGTGAATGACGCCGTTCGACTGGTTGACGTCGGCGATCGTCACCTTCGACTCGCCGCCGGACTCGTCCATGATGTAGAGCTTGCCCTTCTTGACTTCGGCGGTGAGCGTGTCGCCCGAGACGGTCTTCATCTCGTATTTGCCGCCCATCGCCTTGGCCTTCTTCATCATCTCGGCGCCCGAAATCTTGCCGGCCACGACATGCGCGGTCAGCACCTTGGTGAGCTTGTCCTTGTTCTCGGGCTTGAGCAGCGTGTCGACCGTGCCGGCCGGCAGCGCCGCGAAGGCTTCGTTGGTCGGGGCAAAAACGGTGAACGGGCCGGCGCCTTGCAGCGTGTCGACCAGGCCGGCGGCCTTGACGGCTGCGACCAGCGTCGTGTGGTCCTTCGACTTGACCGCGTTCTCGACAATGGTCTTGGTGGCGTACATCGGCGCGCCGCCGACATTCGGGTTCTTGGCAAAGGCTGGAGCGGCAATCGCCATGCCGGCGACGAGGGCTGATATGGCGATGGTCCTGAATGTGGGCAAGCGCATGTGGTCTTCCTCCGGGTGAGGGCTGATCGGGATTGATAGCCTTTGGAAACGCACACGCAGTCACGCCCCTCGAGTGATTGCAGTTTCGCCGATCACGGGATCGTGAAGCGATGCCTTGGGCAAACAAAAAGGCCCGGACGAGCCGGGCCTTTTGAGGAGGGAACGCGCCGGCTATTCGGCCGGCGAAGGTTTCTTGCGGAACAGCGCCATCAGATTGTCCCACAGCTCGATCTTGGCGCCCTGGCGCTTCATGATCACGCCCTGCTGCAGGATCGACAGCGTATTGTTCCAGGCCCAGTAGATGACCAGACCCGCCGGGAACCCGGCCATCATGAAGGTGAAGATGACGGGCATCCAGGTGAAGATCGCGGCCTGCGTCGGATCCGGCGGCGTCGGGTTCATGCGCATCTGCAGGAACATGGTGACGCCCATGATCAGCGGCCAGACGCCGATCATCAGCATGTGCGGCAGGGTGACCGGAATGAGGCCGAACAGGTTGAACAGCGAGGTCGGATCGGGCGCCGCCAGATCCTGGATCCAGCCGAAGAACGGCGCGTGCCGCATCTCGATGGTGATGTAGAGCACCTTGTAGAGCGAGAAGAAGACCGGGATCTGCAGCGCTACCGGCCAGCAGCCGGCGAGCGGATTGATCTTCTCGGTCTTGTACAGCTCCATCATCGCCTGCTGCTGCTTCATCTTGTCGTCCGCGTATTTCTCGCGGATCTCGAGCATCTTCGGCTGCACTTTCTTCATGTTCGCCATCGACGCGTAGGACTTGTTGGCGAGCGGGAAGAAGATGGCCTTGACGATGACGGTGGTGGCCAGGATCGCCAGGCCGAAATTGCCGAGGAACTTGTAGAGCGTGTCGATCAGCCAGAACATCGGCTTGGTGATGAAGTGGAACCAGCCCCAGTCGATCAGGAGATCGAACCGCTTGATGTGACGATCTTCGGCATAGGCGTTGATCTTGGCGACTTCCTTGGCGCCGGCGAAGACCTCGGTTTCTACGGTCGCCGACTGGCCGGCCTCGACATTGATCGGGTCGGTCAGGAAGTCGGACTGATAACGGTGGCGGCCATCCTCGAAATAGGCATAGCGCGGCTGGAACGGCTGCTTCTCGGTCGGCACCAGGGTGACGGCCCAATATTTGTCGGTGATGCCGAGCCAGCCGTCGGTCGACTTGCCGGGCTGGTACTGCTTGTCCTTCTCGACCGACGCGTATTTGTGTTCCTGCAGGCCTTCCGTCCCGGTGAAGCCGATCAGGCCTTCATGCAGCACATAGGTGCTGGCGACGGCCGGCTTGTCGTAGCGCGTGACACGGCCATAGTTGAACAGCGAAACCGCGCTCGAGCCGGCATTCTGCACCGTGTCCGACACCGTGAACATGTAGTTGGCGTCGACGGAGAAGGTGCGCTTGAAGGTCAGGCCCTTGTCGTTGGTGTAGGTGAGCGTCACCGGCGTCGACGGGGTCAGCGTCGGATTGCCGTCCACGCTCCACACCGTTTCGGCACCCGGCACCGCGCCGGTCTTGTCGTTGCCGACAAAGCCGATCTCGGCGAAATAGCCGGTCGGCAGGGCCTGCGGGTTGAGCAGTTCGATCTCGGGCGAATTCTTGTCGACGGTCTCGGTGTAGTGCTTGAGCTTGAGGTCGTCGAGGCGCGCGCCGGTCAAATTGATCGAGCCCTCGAGGCTCGGCGTATCGATCTTGACGCGCTTCGAAGCCGCCAGCGCCTGGTCGCGGCCGGCCGCGGTAACGACGTCGCCGCCGGGCGCGCTGGGAATGGCGCCGGGAGCCGGGGCGGGCGTTGCCGCACCCGGGTTGGCCGCCTCGGCCGCCTTCTTCTGCTCTTCCACGCGCTGCTGCTCGATGCGAGCCGCCTCGCGTTGCTGCTCGCTGCGCGGCAGGACATAAAAATACTGCCACAGCGCCAGGATCAGCACCGACAGGGCGATGGTGATGAAGAAGTTCCGGTTGTTTTCCATCGAGAGCCCTTGGCCTATCGTGTTCCGCGAATCCGGCGGGAGAGTTCGGCCTTCAACTGGCCGAAGGGGCGCGCAGCGCATCATCGCGCCCGACGATGACATAATCATTGCCGGGCACCATGTCATCTGCGGCATGGACGCGGACGGCCTCTTTCAGCCGCCGCCTGACGCGGTTGCGCACAACAGCGTTGCCGACCTTCTTGGTGACGGTGTAGCCCACGCGCGGTACCCCGCCGTCGCCGCGGTCGAGGACCTCGACGAGGAAAAACCGTCCGCGTCGCTTTTCACCACGACGGACGGCCAGGAATTCCGCGCGTTTCAGAAGCCGCTTGGGATTTTGCCCCACTGGCTTGCCGGTTGCGGGCAACGATCTCGTCTCGCTTAGGCGCTGAGCCGCTTGCGGCCGCGGTTGCGGCGAGCTGCGACGACGCCACGACCACCCTTGGTGGCCATGCGGGCACGGAAGCCGTGCCGGCGTTTGCGGACGAGTTTGGACGGTTGGTAGGTACGCTTCATTTGTTTTAATACCGCGGGGTGCGGCCCTTCTTGATTCTGTCACTCTGTAACAGGAGCTTTGCCGGGCCGGCTTTGGCGCGATCGAAACCGCGCCGGGACGAATGGCCCGAGCGTGAGCGGGCTTATAGAAAGAAGGGTTTTGGAAGTCAATCCGGCGTCGGCGCGCTAAAGACGCACCTCTTCTGGAGCATCTATTTTTCCGACCAAGGGAGAAATTGGCAAAAAAGCCGTAATCGCCTAATCTTGGCTGATCAAGTGATTGTGAAGATCGAGTCGCATGAGCGAAGCCAGCCAAGCAGGGGAAGGGACCGGAACGGCGTCAGCCGCTGTCCGTACGGTACCCCTGTCGCGCGGTTTGTCGACGAAGCTGCTGCTGCTCACCATCGTTTTCGTGCTGCTGGCCGAAGTGCTGATCTTCCTGCCCTGGATCGCCAGCTATAGGCTGAGCTGGCTCAAGGAGAGGCTGAGCACGGCCGCCGCCGTGTCGATCGTGCTGGTGCAGGGCGAGCCGACTTCGCTGTCGCGCACGGCCCAGAACGACGTGCTGATGGCCATCGGCGCCAAGGCGATCGCGGTGCGCGACGGCGGCGTCTCGCGGCTTCTGGTGGTGGCCGACATGCCGCCGCAGGTCGACGAACACATCGATCTCGCCAGCATCGGCATGGTCAAGGGCATGACCGGCGCGCTGGACACGCTGTTTTTCGGCGGCGACAGGATGCTGCGGGTTTTCGGACCAGTCGGCGACAGCGACAAGGAGTTCGAGCTGATCATGCCGGACTACTCCCTGCGCAAGGCCATGCTCATCTATTCGCGCAACGTCGCCTTCGTCTCGCTCCTGATCTCGCTGTTCACGGCCATGCTGGTCTATGCCGCGATCGACCTGATCATGATCGGCCCGATCCGCGCCATGACGCGTTCGATGCTGTCCTTTTCCCAGGCCCCTGACGATCCCGGGCGGATCATTCACCCCGCCGACCGCGCCGACGAGATCGGCGTGGCCGAGCGCGAACTGTCGCAGATGCAGGAGCGGCTGCAAAAGATGCTGGCCGAGCAGAAGCATCTGGCCGACCTCGGCCTCGCCGTATCGAAGATCAATCACGACATGCGCAACATCCTGGCCTCGGCCCAGCTGATGTCGGACCGCCTGCGCCAGGTCAAGGATCCGACCGTGCAGGCCTTCGCGCCAAAACTGGTGCGCGCCCTCGACCGCGCCGTCGCCTATTCGGAGGGCGTGCTTCACTACGGCCGCACGCAGGAGCCGCCGCCCTCGCGCCGCAGGGTGCGGCTGCGCCAGCTTGTCGAGGACGTGCACGGCCTGCTGGCGATCGAGGAGGGCATCGAGTTCATCAACGCCGTCGAGACGGCTTTCGAGGTGGACGCCGATTCCGACCAGCTGTTCCGGGTGCTCACCAACCTTTGCCGCAACGCGGTGCAGGCGATGGCGGCCGACACCGAAAGCGCCGTCGTGCGGCGGCTGGCGGTCTCGGCCGAGCGCATGGGCAGTGTCAGCCGCATCGCCGTCACCGACACCGGCCCCGGCCTGCCGCCGAAGGCGCGCGAAAACCTGTTCGCGGCCTTCCGCGGCTCCGCGCGCAGCGGCGGCACCGGCCTTGGCCTGGCCATCGCGCATGAACTGATCCGCGCGCATGGCGGCACGGTGGAATTGGTCGAGTCGATTGGCGGGCGCACGACATTCGCTGTCACCATCCCCGACCAGCCGGTGCGCCTCGATCAGGCCCGTGGCAGCCTGCGCCGCCCGGCTTAAGGTGTGTTGCTAATGAGCTGAGGCCAGCCTGCAAATGGTGGTTTCCTGCGCTTCCGGTGCTCACGTACCAAAAGTACGCTCCGCTCCGGTTCTCGGAAGCCGCCATTTTCGACTCGGCCTGAGCTCAATCCCAGCACACCTTGATCTGCACAGGGGAAAGCGCCTGCGACAAAACTTTTGCCGGATCGGCTTGCTTTTCGCAAATTCAGTCGTTAGGGAACTGCACACATTCGCGGCCGGTCTTTCGGATCGGATCGCGGGGCCGTTGAAAACATGGCCTGATGCGCGCCCGTAGCTCAGCTGGATAGAGCACCAGACTACGAATCTGGGGGTCAGGAGTTCGAATCTCTTCGGGCGCGCCAAATCTTCCCTAAACTGCGGATCGTTGGTTGCACGGTCGATGGCATCGGCTTGGCCAAGCGCCTGCAAGACGCCGCCATCTCACCCCACCGAACGTGCCGCCGCCCGTCCGGCGCTGCGGCCCGAGAAGATGCAGCCACCAAGGAACGTGCCTTCGAGCGCCGCGTAGCCGTGCACGCCGCCGCCGCCGAAGCCGGCGGCTTCACCGACGGCATAAAGGCCTTGTACCGGCTGGCCGTCGGGACCCAGCACGCGGCTGTCGAGATCGGTCTGCAGGCCGCCCAGCGTCTTGCGGGTCAGGATGTTGAGGCGCACCGCGATCAGCGGTCCGTTCGCCGGGTCGAGCATCTTGTGCGGCTTTGCCGTGCGGATCAGCCGGTCGCCGAGATAGGCGCGCGCGCCGCGCAACGCGGTGATCTGCATGTCCTTGGAGAACGGATTGTCGAGCTGCATGTCGCGGGCGCGGATCTCGCGCTCGACCCCTGCCACATCGAGCAGCGGTTCGCCGCCGGCCAGCGCGTTCATGCGCGCCACCAGCTTCGAAAGATCGGCCTCGACGATGAAATCCTCGCCCTTTTCCATGAACGCCTTGACGGGACCGGGGATGCCGGACGTTGCGCGGCCGAGCACCTGGCGCCAGCTTTTTCCCGTTAGATCGGGGTTCTGTTCCGAGCCTGACAGCGCGAATTCCTTCTGGATGATTTTCCGGGTCAGGATGAACCAGGAATAATCGAAGCCGGTGCTCATGATGTGGCTGAGCGTGCCCAGCGTGTCGAAACCGGGATAAAGCGGCACCGGCAGGCGTTTTCCCCGGGCATCGAGCCACAGCGAGGACGGTCCGGGCAGGATGCGGATGGCATGATCGGTCCAGATCGGGGCCCAGTTCTTGATGCCCTCGACATAGTGCCACATGCGATCGCGGTTGATGATCGAGCCGCCGGCTTTTTCGGTGATGGCCAGCATGCGGCCGTCGACATGGTCGGGCACGCCGGTGATCATGCGCGTCGGCGCGTTGCTCAGCCGCTTGGGCCAGTTTTCCCGCACCAGCTGATGATTGCCGCCAATGCCGCCGGAGGCGACGATCACCGCTTGCGCGTGCAACTCGAAATCGCCGGCTATCTCGCGCGAGCTTTTCCGGCCGCGCTCGACGCTGCTCGGCTGCAGGATGTCGCCCCACACGCCGGTCACGGCCGCACCCGTCCGCGTCAGCTCGTTGACCCGGTGGCGGAATTTGAAGCTTAGCAGCCCGCGCCTCTGCGCTTCTCGCACACGCAGCACGAAAGGCTCGATCACGCCGGGACCGGTACCCCAGGTGATGTGGAAGCGCGGCACGGAATTGCCATGGCCGATGGCATTGCCACCGCCGCGCTCGGCCCAGCCGACGACAGGAAAGAACTTCAGCCCGCGCTCGATCAGCCACGAGCGCTTCTCGCCGGCGGCAAAGCCGACATAGGCCTCCGCCCATTTGCGCGGCCAGAAATCCTCCGGCCGGTCGAAGGCGGCCGTGCCCATCCAGTCCTCGAGCGCCAGATCATGGGAGTCGCGGATGCGCATGCGCCGCTGCTCCGGGGAATCGACGAGGAAAAGCCCGCCGAACGACCAGAACGCCTGGCCGCCCAGCGATTGCTCCGGCTCCTGGTCGACGATGATGATTTTCTTGCCGGCCTCGGCAAGCTCGGCGGCGGCGACCAGCCCGGCAAGGCCGGCGCCGACAATGATCACATCCGCGTCGTCAGCCATTTTTCCTCCAGTTAACCGGCAGCAATTCCAGGAAAAGTGTGAGGCGGTTTTCCCGGGAAAAGCGCGTAGCGCTTTCCCTAGGGAATTGCGTCAAACAATGGCTCAGACGGTCTCCCAGCCGCCCGTGTCGCCGGCGCGGAAGATGGCGTCGATGACTTTCTGGTTGAGCACGGATTCTTCCAGCGTGAAGACCCGCTCCTTGCCGCCCTGCGCCGCCCGCGCGAAGGTCTCGACCTCGAGCCTGTATTGCTGCGTGCCGGGAAAGCGAAACACCTGCGCCTCGGTGTGGTTCTGGTTGTGCAGTTCGACGCGGTGATGGTCGTACAGCCCGGCGTTGAAGGGCGAGAACACTTCGATGAAACCCTTCTCGCCGTGGAACACCATCACCTGGCGTGCCGCCATCTGGGTCGACAGGTAGAAGGACAGTTCGAAATCGCCGAAATCGGCGCGGATCGAGGAATAGATGTCGGTGCCGAATGTCTTGTCGCGCTCGATCGTCGCCTGTACGCGCAGCGGCTCCTTGCCGGTGGAGAAGCGCGTCGACACGGTCGGGTAGACGCCGATGTCGGGCAGCGCGCCGCCGCCGAGATCGAGCTTGTTGCGCATGTTGTTGGGATCGACATTGTAGTAGGAGAAGGCGCCCTGCACATGACGCAGCCGGCCGATGGCGCCGCTGGCGATGAGATCACGCACCTTGATCCATTGCGGATGGTAGATGACCATGAAGGCTTCGCAGACCAGCACCTTTTTGGCATCGCGCAGCTTGATCAGGGGCGCGATGTCCTTGGCGTCGAGCGCCAGCGGTTTTTCGACCAGCACATGCTTGCCGGCCTCGATGGCCTTGGCCGTCCATTCGACATGCTGCGAGGTCGGCAAGGGGATATAGACGCCGTCGACCTGGTCGGAAGCGAGCAACTCCTCATAGGAGCCGAAGGCGTGGCGCGCGCCGAAGCGGTCGCCCAACGCCTTGGCCTTCGACAGGTGGCGGCTGGCGATCGCCGACAGCACGCCGTTCTCCGCCTCGACGATTGCCGGCAACAATTGCTCGCGGCCGATCTTGGCCGTCGACAACACACCCCATCGGAACATCGCGCTTCTCCATGTCGGTTACAGGCAAGGAGGTTTGCCTGAAATCGCCGGAAAAGCCAATGCGGGTGCTCTGTTCCCGCCCCACGAAGCGGGGGCGAGGAACCAGGCCGCGCCTATCCCTTTTTCCCTACCAGCGTCATGTCGAAATCGACGACGTTGGAATAGAGCGGCGTGCCGACATCCATGCCATAGCGCGAGCGCAGCACCTTGCCGGTGACATGGAATTTGATCGTCCCGCCCTTCAACCCGTCGAGATCGGCGGTGAATTTTTCCGGAAACGTCTTGCCGCGCGCCGTCAGCCGGCCGGTGACGAGCGCCGTCGTGTCACCGGTGCGGCTCACGCTTGTCGAGCGGAACTGGATTTCGGGACTGTTGGCCGCATCGAACACCGCATCGGAGCGCAGGAAGGCATCGATGCGGCCCTGGCCGGTGCCCACACTTTCCGGATAGATGGTGAGGTCGACTTTCGAGCGCCCGACATCGCCGTTTTCGATGCGGATCGTGCCCTTGAAGCGGGCAAAGGCGCCGTCGAAGCCGCCGCCGCCGGTCTTGCCGATGGTGAAGCGGATCGCGGAACCAGCCTGGCTGATCGTATAGCTGCCGGCGGCATCGCCGAGTACCACTGCCGCATAGACGGGCATGGCAAGACAGGCGGCCGCAGCCGCCAATCCGAGGATTCGCGCACGCATTGGATTGTTCCTTGTTCGGAGGCAACGCTCTCTCGCGTCCTCACCGCACAAACGAGATCAGGGCCCGTTCTATTCCCCGGCTGACGAAGGCGTGATCATGCGTGTCAGCACGCTGTCGCGCAGCAGGAAATGGTGGCGCAGGGCAGCGCAGACATGCAGCGCAACCATCCCGATGCCGGCATAGGCGAGATACCAGTGCGCCGACGCCCAAAAATTTTCGGCGGCGTCGGATTCGGGCAGCGGCAGGTTCGGCATGACGAACAGGTTGAACGGCATGCTGGGGATTTCCAGCGTCGAGACCGAAACCAGCGCCCAGCCGGACAGAGGCAGGGCGAGCTGGAAGACATACAGCGCCAGATGCGCCAGCGGCGCCGAGCGGCGCTCCAGGGCGCCGACTGAAGGCGGCAACAGCGGCCCAGCGTTGCCGAGCCGCCAGACGATACGCAGGATGATGAGCCCAAGCAGCAGAAAGCCCAGGGATTTATGCAGCTGGATCAATTCGAAGGCGGTACGCTGGCTCTGGGTCCTGACCATGACGAAGCCGAGTATGAACTGGCCGATGAAGATGATGCCGATCAGCCAGTGGAGGACGATGGTTGCCCAGCCATAGCGGGTCGTGGTGTTGGTGATGTTCTGCATGGGAGGCGAACGAATGCCAGGCTGGGTTTCTTCCCCTTGCCGCCAAGCGGGAGAGTTGCCTACCCGCTCACCCTGGAGAAATCGACGAAAGCCCTCAGCGCCGGCCGCATCTGGCGGCGGCTGGGGTAATAGACGAAGAATCCCTCAAAGGGCGGGCACCAGTCCTCCAGCACGCGGATCAGCCGGCCGTCGGCGAGCGGCGCGCGGACATAGTCCTCGAAGACGAAGGCGAGCCCGGCGCCGTCGACCGCCGCCTGGGCGATCAGATGATCCTCGTCGAGGATCAGGGGTCCTTGCGCGGCAATTTCGATCTCCTCGCCGTCCTTCTCGAATTCCCAGCGGTAGAGGACGCCGCTGGAGAAACGGAAGCGGATGCAGCGATGGTCCGCCAGCTCGCGCGGATGGCGAGGTTTCGGCATCGTCGCGAAATAGGACGGCGCGCCGACGACGGCACCGCGAAGATCCGGGCCGATGCGCACCGCGATCATGTCGCGCTGCAGGCTTTCGCCGAGCCGCACGCCGGCGTCGAAACCGCCTTCGACCACGTCGGTGAAGCGGTCCTCGATGACGATCTCCAGCACGATCTCGGGATAGGCGGCGGCAAAGGCGCCGAGCCGCGGCGTCAGCGTCAGATGCGCAGCCGTGCGCGGCACGGTCAGCCGCAGATTGCCGGCTGGTCGGTCGCGCGCCTCGACCGCTGTTTCCAGCGCCAGGTCGATCTCGGACAGCGCCGGCCGCAATCGCTCCAGCAATTGCGCGCCTTCCTCTGTCGGGGCGACACTGCGCGTGCTGCGCGCCAAAAGGCGCACGCCAAGCCGTGCTTCCAGGCTGGAGACCGCGTGGCTCACCGCCGAAGGCGCGATCGCCAATTCCCTGGCCGCACCGCGAAAACTGCCGCATTGGGCAACGGTTGCCAGCACAGCAAGCTGTGAGAGATGCGCTCGGTTCATTGATCTATTTCTTGGAACGACCCGTACTAAGAAGAGCCGATTATCGAACGGACCGCAAGGCATTACTTCTGCCGCATCACAACAAGGAGACGCGTGATGAAAACCCGCAAACTCGGTACTGAACTCGAAGTCTTCCCGGTCGGCCTTGGTTGCATGGGCATGAGCTTTGCCTATGGCGGCCAGCCGGAAGCCGAGGCGATCGCCACCTTGCACCGCGCCGTCGAGATCGGCGTCACCTTCTTCGACACGGCGGAGGTCTACGGCCCCTTCGAGAACGAGATCCTGCTGGGGAAGGCACTGAAATCGGTTCGCCGCAAGGTGACGATCGCGACCAAATTCGGCTTCAAGATCCTGGAGGAAGGCACCGGCATGAATCGCATGGCCGGTGTCGACAGCCGCCCCGAGCACGTCAAGGCTGTTGCCGAAGCGTCGCTGAAGCGGCTCGGCACCGATGTCATCGACCTCTACTACCAGCACCGTGTCGACCCGAACGTTCCGATCGAGGACACGGTCGGCGCCATGGCCGAGTTGGTGCGTGAGGGCAAGGTGCGGGCGCTGGGCCTGTCGGAGGCGAGCGCCGCGACCATCCGCCGGGCACACGCCGTGCACCCGATCGCGGCCGTGCAGAGCGAATATTCGCTGTGGAGCCGCGACCCTGAAGACGATGTCTTCGCTGTCTGCCGCGAGTTGGGCATTGGCTTCGTGCCCTACAGCCCGCTCGGCCGCGGCCTGCTGACCGGCACTATCGCCAAGCCGGAGACCTTGAGCGACGATGACTGGCGCCGTGTCCTGCCGCGCTTCCAGGCCGATGCCATGGCCGCCAATGCCGAGGTGATCGCCACGCTGGAAAAGATGGCGGCCGACAAAGGCGTCACCTCGGCGCAATTGGCGCTGGCCTGGGTGCTGCACCAGGGCGATTTCATCGTCCCGATCCCCGGCGCCCGAAAAATCCGCCATCTAGAGCAGAACACGGCGGCGGCCGCGATCGAGTTGAGTGTGGCCGAGGTGGCGGCAATCGGCGACGCGCTGTCGCCGGACAAGGTGGTTGGCAAGCGCTACACCGAGGAGTTGCTGGCGCTGGTGAATGGGTGAGCAAAAGGGGCGCTTCGGCGTCCCTTTTTCGAAGGTCGGTGCGAGGCCCCCTCTCTGTCCTGCCGGACATCTCCCCCTTAAAGGGGGAGATTGGATGTAGTTTCAGCTTTCGCCAATCGTCGGCGTTGGAGAAGGGGCAGAGCGCCGAAGCTGCCGATCTCCCCCTGAGGGGGAGATGTCCGGCAGGACAGAGAGGGGAGCCTCGCGCCAACCTCTCTCCCTACCAGGCCATCACCGTAATCTCCGGCCAGTTTTCCTGCGCCCGCGCGCCCTTCACTTCATGCGTCCGCTGGTTGTCCATCACCCGGTTAGGCGTGATGCGAAACGAGAAGAGATCGTCGAGCCCGAACGGCGCCACCAGCTCCAATTGCCCATCGGCGTCGTAGCGTACCCCGACCGCATGTGTCTTCGAGGCGAAATAGCTGACGGACTCACTGGCACTCGTATAACGCGGGCAGGGCTGTCCGAACTTCTGCGGATACCACAGATGCACGCGGGCCTGGTTGCGCACTTCGACCGGCAGCGGCAGTCCCTCGAAATGCCGCGCCGCCCGGCGGATCACCGCGTCCTCTGCCTCATAGGACAGGTCGGAGTCGTCGAAATAGAAGAGATCGACATCCCTGATGCCGTAGCCCGCCGGCTTGCCGGTCAGGTGGTTCCAGACGCTGTTGTAGAGCGCGCCGGAAACCACCAGCCAATCCGGCAAGGCAAACGCGCGCACCCGTGCCAGCGTTTCGGCGAGCAGCGGGTCGGCCGCGACGATGCCGAGAAACGCTCTTCGTTGTTTCTCAAACGGGAGCCCGGAATGACGCAGATGGTTCATCGCCCTTTGGAGGTCGATTCGCCATCTACCCGCAATCCTTTATCCCCGCAGCACGCCACCCGTTTGCTTGCCGACATTCTCGACGATGCGCTTGGCCAGCGCCTCGAAATCCTCGTCGGTCAGTGTCTTCTCGACCGGCTGGATCGACACTTCGATGGCTATCGATTTTTTGTCGGCGCCGAGCGACGCACCCTCGAAGATATCGAAGACCGAGACGCCAGTGATTAGCTTCTTGTCGGCGGCCAGTGCGGCGCGAACAAGCGTGCCGGCCTCGACCGCCTTGTCGACGACGAAAGCAAAGTCGCGCTTCACCGCCTGGAAGGCGGAGAGCTCCAGCCTGGGCTTGGTTTTCGTCGGCTTGGCCTTCGGCTCGGGCACGGCGTCGACGAACACTTCGAAGCCGCACAGCGGCCCGGAGACATCGAGCCCTTCCAGCGTCTTCGGATGGAACTCACCGAACGTGCCGAGCACGGTCTTCGGACCGAGCTTGATCGTGCCGGAACGGCCGGGATGGTACCAGGCCGGTCCGCCCGCCTCGATCTGCAGCCGGTCGACAGGCGCGCCGCAGGCTTCCAGTGCGGCGATCGCATCGGCCTTGGCGTCGAACACCCCGACCGGACCGGAATTGCCGGCCCAGTTGCGGCCGGAGCCGTCGAGCTTGGCCGTACCGCGGCGCACGCCGGCGGCGACGCGCCGCTGCTGGTCGGCGCGATCGCCCTCATAGGTGCCCGAGACCTCGAACAGCGCCACGTCGCCAATGCCCTTGTCCGCATTGCGCTGCGCGGCCGAAATCAGCCCCGGCAGCAGCGAGGGCCGCATGTCGGACATGTCGGCGGCGATCGGGTTGGCGAGTTTCAGCGCCGTCTGGCCGCCGCCGAACAGTTCGGCGTGCCTGGCCGGAATGAACGACCAGGTAACGGCCTCCATCATGCCGCGCACGGCAAGCGAACGCTTGGCGGCACGGGTGCGGATCTGCAGCGTCGTCAGGATCTTGCCGTTGACCACGTCATGCGCGCCGAGCGGCTGCGGCGCGATGTTGTCGACGCCATGGATACGCATCACCTCCTCGACCAGATCGGCCTTGCCGTCGACATCGGGACGCCAGGAAGGCACGGTCACGTCGACGACGTCGCCCGATCCCTGCACGTGGAAGCCGAGACGCGACAGGATGTCGAGGCTCTCCGCCTTAGGCACCTCGATGCCGGTCAGCCGCTTCACTTCCGACAGCGGAAGGGGAACGATTTTTGGCTGATGCCTGGCATAGCCGGCCACCTCGATCTCCGTGGGCGTGCCGCCGCAGAAGTCGATCACCAGCTTGGTCGCCAGTTCGACGCCCGGCACCATGAATTCAGGGTCGACGCCACGCTCGAAGCGATAGCGTGCATCGGTGATGATGCCGAGCGTCCGGCCGGTGCGGGCCGTGGTGATCGGGTCCCAGAGAGCGGATTCGATCAGCACGTCCGTCGTGTTCTCGTCGCAGCCGGAATGCTCTCCGCCCATGATGCCGGCAATGGATTCGACGCCATTATCGTCGGCGATCACGCACATTTCCGGCGTCAGCGTGTATTCGCGCCCATCGAGCGCCTGCACCTTTTCGCCATCCTTGGCGCGACGCACGACCAGATTGCCGGCGACCTTGGCGGCGTCGAAGACGTGCAGCGGCCGGCCGCGATCGAAGGTGACATAGTTGGTGATGTCGACCAGCGCACTGATCGGCCTCAGCCCGATGGCGATCAGGCGCTGCTGCAGCCACTTCGGCGACGGCCCGTTCTTGACGCCCTTGACCAGCCTGAGCGCGAAGCCCGGGCAAAGCTCCGGCGCCTCGATCGTCACCTTCACGGGGCACATGCCGCTGCCGACATGCGGCATGATCGCGCCGCCGACGAGGCGGCCGAGGCCGCTCGCCGCCAAATCCCGGGCGATGCCGTAGACGCTGGTGGCATCGGGCCGGTTCGGCGTCAGATTGATCTCGATGACAGGATCGTCGAGATGGGCATAGGACGCAAAGCTGGTGCCGACCGGCGCATCCTCGGGCAGGTCGATAATGCCATTGTGTTCGTCGGACAGCTCCAGCTCGCGCTCGGAACACATCATGCCGTGGCTTTCGACGCCCCTGATCTTGCCGACCGCCAAAGTGACGTCGATGCCGGGCACATAGGTGCCGGGCGCCGCGAAGGCGCCGATCAGGCCGGCCCGAGCGTTAGGCGCGCCACAGACGACCTGCACCGGCGGCTTGCCGTCACCGGTATCGACGGTCAGCACCCGCAGCCGGTCGGCGTCGGGATGCTGCACCGCCGTCAGCACCTTGGCGATGACGAAGGGCTTCAGCCCTGCCTTGTCGTCGACATGCTCGACCTCGAGGCCGATCGAGGTCAGCCGCTCGACGATCTCGGTCAGCGTGGCATCGGTTTCAAGGTGATCCTTGAGCCAGGAGAGGGTGAATTTCATTGGGCTGTTCCGTAATGGCTGGCAGCAGGAGTCTTCAGGGGTGTCACGCGCTCAAGCCTCCGAACAGCGTCGGCATGTCCAGCGGCCGGAAGCCGTAATGCGACAGCCAGCGCACATCCGCGTCGAAGAAGGCACGCAGGTCCGGCATGCCGTATTTCAGCATGGCGATGCGGTCGATGCCCATGCCCCAGGCAAAGCCCTGGTATTCGTCGGGATCGAGCCCGCCGGCCCTCAGCACGTTCGGATGCACCATGCCGCAACCGAGAATCTCCATCCAGTCGGAGCCTTCGCCGAAGCGTACTTCGCCTGGCCTGGAGCGGTCGCACTGGATGTCGACCTCGAGGCTCGGCTCGGTGAACGGGAAGAAGGACGGCCGGAAGCGCATCTTGACCTGCGGCACTTCGAAGAAGGCCTTGCAGAACTCTTCCAGCACCCACTTCATATTGGCGACGTTGGCCGACTTGTCGATCACCAGCCCCTCGACCTGATGGAACATCGGCGAATGGGTGGCGTCGGAATCCTGGCGGTATGTCTTGCCCGGAATGACGATGCGGATCGGCGGCTTCTGCTTCTCCATGGTGCGGATCTGCACGGGCGAGGTGTGGGTGCGCAACAGCTTGCGTTCGCCTTTCTCGTCCGGCTGGAAGAAGAAGGTGTCGTGCATCTCACGCGCCGGATGGCCCTCCGGGAAATTCAGCGCGGTGAAATTATAGTAGTCGGTCTCGATATCGGGACCTTCGGCTATCGAGAAGCCGAGATCGCCGAAGATTGCGGCGATCTCGTCGATGACCTGGCTGATCGGATGGATGCGGCCGCGCTCGGCCGGCGACTGCCGCACAGGCAGCGTCACGTCGACCTTTTCGGCGGCAAGCCGGGCGGCGATCGCCACGTCCTTCAGTTCCGCCTTGCGCAAGGCGAGCGCGTCGGTGACGCGGTTCTTCAGGCCATTGATGGCCGGGCCCTTTACCTGCCGTTCCTCGGCGCTCATCGCGCCAAGCGTCTTCAGCATTTCGGAGACCGAGCCCTTTTTGCCAAGCGCTGAGACGCGCACGGCCTCGATCGACGCCTCGTCGGCGGCTGAAGCGATGTCAGCCATCAGGGAATTTTCGAGTGCATCAAGGCCAATGGTTGCGTCGTTCACGATCAAGCTCGCTGCGTTGGAAATCACTCTGGGCGTGAAAGTCACGTTCGGAGTGAAAGTTCAGCCATAAAAGAAAAACCCGCGCCAGCCGTGCCAGCGCGGGTTCCCCATAATCAGAATTGCGAATGCTTGGGAAGCGCTGGTCTTAGGCGACAGCGCTTTCAAAAGCGTTCGGCGTGGTGTTCTTCAGATATTCGAGTGCCACCTTGGCCTTGGCGACCAGGGCGGCGAAAGCCTGCGGCTCGTGAATGGCCATGTCGGACAGGATCTTGCGATCGATCTCGATGCCGGCCTTGTTCAAACCGTCGATGAAACGGCCATAGGTCAGGCCGTGCTCGTGAGTCGCGGCATTGATGCGCTGGATCCACAGCGCGCGGAACGCGCGCTTGCGGTTCTTGCGGTCGCGGTAAGCGTACTGCAGCGACTTTTCCACCGCCTGCTTGGCGATGCGGATGGTGTTCTTGCGACGGCCATAGAAGCCCTTGGCGGCTTTCAGGACCTTCTTGTGCTTGGCGTGAGCGGTGACGCCTCTCTTTACACGTGCCATGTCATGATCTCCTTAAAACGCTGTCCAGACCGAATGCTCAGAGGCCGTTCGGCAGAAAATTCTTGATGACCTTCTTGCCATCCGGTTCAGCCAGAACCATCGTGCCGCGGGCATTTCGAATGAACTTGTTGGAACGCTTGATCATGCCGTGACGCTTGCCGGCCGCAGCCGACAGGACTTTACCCGTACCTGTGATCTTGAACCGCTTCTTGGCGGCCGATTTGGTCTTCATCTTGGGCATTTTGCTACTCCGTATTGTTGGCGCACGATCGCGCTTCTTGTTCGCTTCGGGCCGACCAAAGCCCGAAAAGCAAATGAAACCGCCACGGCATGCCCTGCCGGGCGGTTTTCTTGGAACGGCGGTGCTATAGATCAAAGACGGCGCGGGCGCAACACCTCAGGCCGTGCGACGCACTGTCCCCGGTCAGGGCAGCGTGAACCACACCGGCAGCACGCCCGACTGTTGCGCGCCGTCGATCAGTTCGAAAGCCGGCAGCGCTATGAGAAACACCAGCCCGTCGAGCAGTGTGGTCAAAAGCAGGCGCGGCTTGAAGCTGCCGGTATCGCCTTCCTGATAGAGCGAAAGCTTGGGGAAGAAGCGCGGCACGCGCGCCAGATAGTCCGCATAGGGTGCGCCGAGCGCTTCCTTGAGGAATTTCTCCTCGCGCAGGATGACGATATGGAAGGCACCGGCGCACAGAACCGCGAAAAGGATAATGCCGGAGAACGAGCCGATCTGCGCGCCGACACCGGCGGCGGCGACGGTCGAGAACACGTAGAGCGGATTACGGGTAATCGAGTAGGGCCCGCCGGTCACCACCTCGGACGACTTGCGTCCGCCTATATAGAGCGTCGCCCACAGGCGCCCGACGATGCCGAGGAAAATCAAGAGCACGCCGAACATCTCGATCGATTCATGCACCGGCGTGTCCGGCGGGAAGGTCGATTGGCCGAACAGCAGTGCCAGAAACAGCACCACCACGAGCACGGCAAGCACCAGCCGGCGCATCTGCTGGTAGTTGCCCAGCCCGTGTTTGTATTCTGTGTCCAAGATTGGGATCCGATCGTCGAGGAGCCTGGCCGGCGATCGCAGCTCTAGCCAGGAATAGGCGTCCCGCCGGCGGTCGGGACGCCTTGTAGCACAATTCAGGCGGATTTTAGCGCGATGACGAGGCGTGACGTCATCGTGATCCAAGCGGGTTCCGCAAAAGTGTCCACGGTTTTGCGGTGAGAACCCGCGACAACCATGGAAACTATGCAGACGACGCGTTGCGAAGCGAGCGGAGTCCGCTTAGCGCGGCGCCAGCACCATCATCATCTGGCGGCCTTCGAGCTTTGGCTCGGCTTCCACCTTGGCGATGGTCGCCACTTCCTCGCGCACCTTGTTCAGAAGCTGCATGCCGAGTTCCATATGCGCCATCTCGCGGCCGCGGAAGCGCAGCGTCAGCTTGACCTTGTCGCCTTCCTCGAAGAAGCGGCGGACCGCCTTCATCTTGGTCTCGTAGTCATGGCTGTCGATATTCGGGCGCATCTTGATCTCCTTGATCTCGATGACCTTCTGATTCTTGCGCGCCTCGGCCGCCTTCTTCTGGTTGGCGTATTTCAATTTTCCGAGATCGAGGATTTTTACGACGGGCGGCACCGCGTTGGGCGATATTTCGACCAGATCGAGCCCGGCCTCTTCGGCGAGCAGCAATGCGTCGTTGATGGAAACATCGCCGCGGTTCTGGCCTTCGGCGTCGATAAGCTGGACCCGGGGAACCCGGATGTCACGGTTGGAGCGCGGCCCATCCTTGGTCGGCGCCGCTGCTTTGAAAGGTCTGCGAATGGTCGTGGTCTCCTTGGCCGTTTCGTTCAGGGTTCGTATGAATCTGTGTGCGGACGCGCCAATGTGGGAAGCGCGCGGCGCAAGTCAATAGCACAGCGTTCTCAAGAAATCACCTGATCACGAGCCTGTGCCAAGCAAAGAAACATCGCGAGCACTTTCCGCCTTGCCTTTGGCCGTGCCAAAAGCGAGGCGTGAAAAAAACCGGGACCGCCCCACAGCCATGACCGCCGCTCCGACCTTTCTTGATGTTGATGGATCCGATATCGCCGTGCGCCATGCGGGTGGCTCGACGCCCGGCATCGTCTGGCTCGGCGGCTACAAGTCGGACATGCTGGGCACGAAGGCTGAGACGCTGTCGGACTGGGCGGCACGGGAAGGCCGGGCCTTCCTGCGCCACGACTATTCGGGCCATGGCGAATCCGGCGGCGCCTTCGCTGACGGTACGATTTCGAAATGGCTTGCGCAAAGCCTTGCGGTTTTCCGGCATTTCGCCAAGGGCGATCAGGTCCTGGTCGGCTCATCGATGGGTGCCTGGATCGCGCTGCGCATGGTGCAGGAGTTGCGCAAGGCAGGCGATGCAAGCGTCGTCGGCCTGGTGCTGCTGGCGCCGGCACCCGATTTCACCAGCGACCTGATCGAGCCGGTGCTGACCGAGGCGCAGAAACGCGACCTCGCCGAAAAGGGGTTCTTCTCGGAGCCGTCGGACTATTCCGCCGAGCCCTATGTCTACACGCGCGCGCTGATCGACGACGGGCGCGAAAACCGGGTGATGACCGGGCCGATCGACACGCATTGCCCGGTTCACATCTTGCAGGGGCTGGCCGATGCGGACGTGCCATCGAGCCACGCGCTGAAGCTCGCCGCCCTGCTGCCGGCCGACGATGTCACGCTGTCGCTGATCCCCGACGGCGACCATCGCCTGTCGCGCCCGCAAGATCTCGACATGCTGGTGCGGGCGGTCGGCGACATCGCCGGACGAGGCAAGTGACGATGCGCCTTTCCATCCCGATCTCCGCTTTTGTCGCGGCAATCGTCGGTTTCGGCGGCACGCTGGCCATCGTCATCGCCGCAGCCAAGGCGGTCGGCGCGACGCAGGTCGAGACGGCGAGCGGTGTGACGGCGATCTGCCTGGCAATGACGGTCGAGTGCCTGTTGCTGTCATGGCGCACGAAAATGCCTGTCATCACCGCCTGGTCGACGCCGGGCCTGGCATTGGTCGCTGCTTCGAGCGGCTTTTCGATGGGCGAGGCCGTCGGAGCCTATATCGTGACGGGCGTGCTGTTGGTCGCTACCGGCCTGTTTGGGCCGCTGACCCGACTGATATCGAGAATACCGGCTTCGGTCGCTTCCGGCATGCTGGCCGGCATCGTCGTCACCTTCGCCATCAATGCCATGAAAGCCATTCCGGCGGATCCTTGGCTCATCCTGCCGCTGATCGCGGCGTTCTTTGTCATCCGGCTGTTCAATCCGGCGCTGTCGGTACTGGCGGTGCTGGTCGGCGGTGGCCTTGCCGCCTTTCTCACCGGCCGTGTCGGCGGCTTGCCTGCGCCCGAATTGTCGACACTGACGTTTATTGCTCCCCATTTCACCGCCAAGGCGATCATCGGCCTGGCGCTGCCGCTCTATCTCGTCACCATGGCCTCGCAGAACCTGTCGGGGCTGGCGGTACTGCGGGCGGCCGGCTACCACCCTGAACCTGGACCGCTGATCGGTATCACCGGCCTGTTTTCGCTCTTGTCGGCGCCGTTCGGGGCCGGAACCACCAATCTGGCGGCGATCTCGGCGGCCATTTGCACCGGACCTGACGTTCATCCCGACCCCGCCGAGCGGTGGAAGACGGGTCCGTTCTATGCGCTTGCCTATCTGATCTTCGCGATGTTCGGCGCCTCGCTGGTGGCGATCTTCGCCGTCCTGCCGCAGAGCCTGATCGTGCTGGTGGCGGGCCTGGCGCTGATGGCCTCGCTCGCCAACGCGCTGGCAATCGCGCTCAAGGACGAAGGCAACCGCATGGCCGCCACCGTCACCTTCGTCGTCACCGCCTCCGGGCTGACGCTGTTCGGCGTCGGCGCGGCATTCTGGGGCCTGATCGCCGGGCTGGTCGTGCTTTTCCTCGATATGCTCAAAAAGCGATAATCATTTCAGAACCTTGTCCGGTTTTGGCGGACATTGTCTTGAATCGCCGTTTTCGTCTTCCCATTTCGATTCCACGCAGCCGGTCCTGGCTGTCTCCAACCGAAGGAATGGGAGAAAATGAACACATCTGCATTGATCCGCCCGGCCTGGACGCCGGCGACCATCGCGTTGATGGTGATCGGCTTCATGGTGTTCTGGCCGCTCGGCTTCGCCATGCTCGCCTACATCATCTGGGGCGACCGGCTCGAGGGCTTCAAGCGTGACGTCAACCGTGCGACCGACGGCATCTTCGCCGGCTGCCGCCGTGGTTCCGACAAGGCCGCGCGCTGGGGCAATGGCTCCGCCCGCACCGGCAACGTCGCTTTCGACGATTGGCGCGAAAAGGAGCTTGAGCGCCTCGCCGAGGAACGCCGCAAGCTCGACGACATGCTGACCGAGTTCGACGAGTACGCTCGCGAATTGCGCCGCGCCAAGGACCAGGACGAGTTCGACCGGTTCATGGCCAACCGCAACAAGTCGACGGCTCCGGCGAAGACCGACCCGAGCACCGCAACGACCCCCACCAAGCGTGGCAAAGGCTCGAACCTGCTCGACGACTGAGGCCCAGCGACAGGGCCAAGGTATGATAACGGCGTCGCGCGAGCGGCGCCGTTTCTTTTTTGTTCTATTCGTTTTCCTCGAATCGCGTATCGTCCCGCCATGACCATCGGGTTCTTCCGCAATCTGACGAAGCCCAAGCCCACGCCTGCCGTGGAACGGGAATACTGTGTCGCCGGGCGCACGCTGCCGCTCAAGATCGTCGAGAGCGCCAGGGCAAAGCGCCTGACGCTGCGCATCGATTCCGGCGGGCAGGGCCTGCGCATCACCGTGCCGCCAGGCCTGCGCCGCGGCGAGGTGGACAGGTTCCTCGACCGCCACCAGGACTGGCTGGAGCAGCGCCTGGCCAAGGTGCCGGCTCGTCCGCAGGTTAGGCCCGGTATCAAGATCCCGGTGCGCGGCGTGCCGCACCGCATTGTCCACGAACCGTCGAAGCGCGGCACCGTCACCATATCGCGAGACGAGCGCGGCCCGCTGCTGATCGTGCATGGCGAGCGCATCCATCTGCCGCGCCGCATCGCCGATTTTTTGAAGCGCGAGGCCAAGAAGGATATCGAGAAGCTGGTGGTGAGGCATACGGAGGCGCTCGGCAAGCGCGCCAAGGCGATCCGCTACAAGGACACCTCCAGCCGTTGGGGCTCCTGCACCTCGGAAGGCAATCTGTCCTTCTCCTGGCGCATCATGATGGCGCCGCAGCCTGTCATAAACTACCTCGTCGCGCATGAAGTGGCGCATCTCAAGGAGATGAACCACGGCCCGAAATTCTGGAAACTGTGCGAAAAGCTCTGCCCCGACACGGACCGCTGCAAGGATTGGCTGAAGCGTAACGGCGGCGCCCTGCAGGCGATCGTTTTCGAATAGGGATAGCGGACGGCGGCGTTTCAGCTACCGGCCACGCATTCAATCATCGTTCGCCGCGTTCAGCTCCTCCGGGCGCAGTCCTTCGTCGGTATGCGGCCAGGGCAGAAAGTTCCGGTCGAAGGCATCGCCGCCGAAATAATCCAGCGCCCGATGCGCTTCGGCGCCGTTGAAGGCGGCCTTGTCTATGAGATGCGCGATCACCTCGCGCGCCTGCGCGATCTTCTGCTTCAGTTCGGCAACGCTCTGGTCGGCCATGGCTGTGCTCCCGCCTTGCATGCTGTCCATCAATAGGTAGCGCCTTTGGCCTTGCCGGCAAACAGCATGCTTTTTCTCGACTCTTGGCGCTTTTCATGTCAATTCCCGCGCCATGGCGCTCGACATCAAGATCTGCGGCTTGAAGACCGATCAGGCAATGGCTGCGGCCCTGGCCGGCGGCGCCAGCCATGTCGGGTTCATTTTCTTCGCCAAAAGCCCGCGCTATGTCGAACCGGCCGAAGCTGGCCGTCTGCGCGAAGCGGCGCGCGGCAAGGCCCTGGCGGTTGCCGTTACCGTCGACGCCAATGACGCCTTCCTCGCTGAAATCGTGGAAAAGATGCGGCCCGACATGCTGCAATTGCACGGCTCCGAAACCCCCGAGCGAGTGGCCGAACTGAAAGTCCGCCATGGCCTGCCGGTGATGAAGGCGTTGCCGCTCAGCAAGGCTGCCGATCTCGAACGGATAAGGCCGTTCGCCGGCATCGCGGACCGTTTCCTGTTCGACGCCAAGCCGCCAAAGGGCTCCGAACTGCCAGGCGGCAATGGCATCGCCTTCGACTGGCGTATCCTTGCCGGCCTTGACGCCGGGATCGATTACATGCTTTCCGGTGGGCTCAACGCCGCCAACATCGGCGATGCCCTTCGCCTTGCCAATCCGCCCGGAATAGACATTTCCTCGGGCGTGGAGAGTGCGCCGGGCGTCAAGGATCCGGCGCTGATCGAACAGTTTTTCCGGGCCGTCAGGGCCGCGCGCGACGACCGCGCCGCCTGAACAAATTTCGAACCCTGAGCATGTCCCGGAAAAGTGGGAACCGGTTTCCGACAAGGACATGCTCAAAGTACAGATCTAGGAGATCGGCGATGAACAAGCCGGCGACACCCAATTCCTTCCGTACTGGACCCGACGAGCAGGGTATGTTCGGCATTTTCGGCGGACGTTTCGTTGCCGAAACGCTGATGCCCCTCATCCTCGACCTGGAGAAAAACTGGAACGAGGTCAAGAACGATCCGGATTTCAGGGCCGAGCTGACCGATCTGTCCACCCACTATGCCGGGCGGCCGTCAAAGCTCTACTTCGCCGAAGGTCTGACGAAGCATCTTGGCGGCGCGAAAGTCTATTTCAAGCGCGAGGATTTGAACCACACCGGCTCGCACAAGATCAACAATTGCCTCGGCCAGATCCTGCTGGCCAAGCGCATGGGCAAGAAGCGCATCATCGCCGAGACCGGCGCCGGCCAGCATGGCGTGGCGTCCGCCACCGTCGCCGCCCGCTTCGGCTTTCCCTGCGTCGTCTATATGGGCGCGACCGACGTTGCCCGGCAGAGCCCCAACGTCTTCCGCATGAAGCTGCTCGGCGCCGAAGTGCGGCCCGTCACCGCGGGTCACGGCACGCTGAAGGACGCCATGAACGAAGCCCTTCGTGATTGGGTGACCAATGTCGAGGACACCTATTATTTGATCGGCACCGCCGCCGGTCCGCATCCCTATCCGGAGCTGGTGCGCGACTTCCAGTCGGTGATCGGTACGGAGGCACGCGCGCAGATCCTCGAACAGGAGGGACGGCTGCCCGATACCATCATCGCCGCCGTCGGCGGCGGTTCCAATGCCATTGGCATGTTCCATCCTTTCCTCGATGACAGGCAAGTCCGCATCATCGGCATCGAGGCCGGCGGGCGCGGCCTCGACGGCATCGAGCATTGCGCCTCGATGAATGCCGGCTCTCCAGGCGTGCTGCACGGCAACCGCACCTATCTCCTGCAGAACGCCGACGGCCAGATCATGGACGGCCATTCGATCTCGGCAGGCCTCGATTATCCCGGCGTCGGCCCGGAGCATTCCTGGCTGCGCGATGCGGGCCGTGTCGAATATGTGCCGATCCTCGACGACGAGGCGCTCGAAGCCTTCAAGTTGACGACGCGCGTCGAAGGCATCATCCCGGCGCTGGAATCCGCGCACGCCATTGCGCACGCGATGAAGATCGTGCCTGCCATGGACAAGGACCAGATCGTCATCGTCAACCTGTCCGGCCGTGGCGACAAGGACGTGCACACGGTGGCCTCGATGCTGGGTATGGAGATCTAGGCCCTTTGGACAGTTTCGATTTGGGAGTTGATTATGAGCAAAATTCGTCCAAAGGGCCAGACATGACCACTCGCATCGACCGCCGCATGGCGAAGCTCAGGAACGAAGGCCGCCCGGCGCTCGTCACCTATTTCATGGGTGGCGACCCCGACTATCAAACTTCGCTGTCGATCATGAAGGCGCTGCCCAAGGCGGGCGCCGACGTGATCGAGATGGGGATGCCGTTCTCCGACCCGATGGCCGACGGCCCGGCGATTCAGGCTGCCGGCCTGCGCGCGCTGAAGGGCGGCCAGACGTTGGTGAAGACGCTGAAATTGGCGTCCGACTTTCGCGCCGGCGATGACGAAACGCCTATCGTGCTGATGGGCTACTACAACCCGATCTACATCTACGGCGTCGATCGCTTCCTCGTCGACGCCAAGGCGAGCGGCATCGATGGGCTGATCGTCGTCGACCTCCCGCCGGAGATGGATGAGGAACTGTGCATTCCGGCGCTGAAGGCCGGCATCAACTTCATCCGGCTGGCGACGCCGACCACCGACGACAAGCGCCTGCCCAAGGTGCTGCAGAACACGTCCGGCTTCGTCTACTACGTCTCGATGACCGGCATCACCGGTGCGGCACTCGCCGACACCGGCAAGGTGGCGTCGGCGGTAAAGCGCATCAAGGGTCACACCGACTTGCCTGTCTGCGTCGGCTTCGGCGTCAAGACCGCCGAACAGGCGCGCGTCATCGGCGCCAATGCCGACGGCGTGGTCGTCGGCACGGCGATCGTCAATGCTGTCGCCAATGTGTTGGGGCCGAAGGGCGAAAAGACCGCCGATCCGGCCGAGGCCGTCGCCACGCTGGTCAGCGGCCTGGCGCAAGGCGTGCGCTCGGCCCGCCTTGCTGCTGCCGAATAGTTTTCCTACGTCTTTACCCAACTCTTCGTCAGGACAGGAGCCGAAGCGATGAACTGGATCACCAATTACGTTCGCCCGAAGATCAACTCGATGCTCGGCCGGCGCACCGACATGCCCGAGAATCTTTGGATCAAGGATCCCGAGACCGGCGAGATGGTGTTCCACAAGGACCTGGAATCCAACCAGTTCGTCATCCCGTCCTCCGGCCATCACATGAAGATCTCGGCCAAGGAGCGGCTGAAATTCTTCTTCGATGACGGCAAGTACGAGACCCTGGACAATCCCAAGGTCATGCAGGATCCGCTGAAGTTCCGCGACGAGAAGCGCTATGTCGACCGGCTGAAGGACGCCAAGGCCAAGACCGGCCTGGACGACGCCATCATCAATGCGCTGGGGACCGTCGAGGGCCTGCCGGTGGTGGTGACGGTGCAGGATTTCGCCTTCATGGGCGGTTCGCTCGGCATGGCGGCGGGCGATGCCATCGTACATGGCTTCGAGGTCGCCTTGCAGCGCAAGCGGCCGCTGATCCTGTTCGCCGCTTCCGGCGGCGCCCGCATGCAGGAAGGTATTTTGTCCCTCATGCAATTGCCGCGCACCACGGTCGGCGTCGACCGGCTGAAGGAAGCCGGCCTGCCTTATATTGTCGTGCTGACCAACCCGACCACCGGCGGCGTCACCGCCTCCTACGCCATGCTGGGCGACGTGCACATTGCCGAGCCCGGCGCGCTGATCGGTTTTGCCGGGCCGCGTGTCATCGAGCAGACCATCCGCGAGAAATTGCCGGACGGCTTCCAGCGCTCCGAATATCTGATGGAGCACGGCATGGTCGACATGGTGGTGTCGCGGCTTGAGCTGCGCCAGACCATCGCGCGGCTGTTGAAGATGCTCCTCAAGATGCCGGAGGAGCAGAAGCCGCTCGAGCCGGAAATCCTTCCACCGGCGGTGGTTGCGACCGAAGCCCGGCCGCAGGCCTGACGCGACACCAAGCGCCGCCGTGCACAATTGCGCACGGCGCGCGCCTTCGTCATCCTAGGGCGAAGCAGGAGCGTAGCTCCGTCGCGGAGACCCTAGGATCCATGCCGTGACCTGCGAACTGCGCCACGGCTCTAGTTGCTGTGAAACTGTAGAGGCGCTTGAGTGGACGTATTGACAGGACGCTGGGACAGAGAGGCAAGGCCTTCTGGGCCGCTGCGTCTTTTCGGTGAAGGTCACGGAATGGATCCTAGGGTCTGCGCCGCGTCGCTACGCTCCTTGCTTCGCCCTAGGATGACGAAGGCGTCGCTCCGTCTTCATGGCAGACGAAACCTGATGCGCCAACACAAGTCTTTTGAGGGCCTGTCGTTATGACGACGCTTGCCGCCGACCGCGAAATCGAAGCCCTGATGGCGCTTCACCCGAAAGGCTTCGACCTTTCGCTCGACCGCATCACGCGGCTGCTGGAGCGGCTGGGCAATCCGCAGGATCTGCTGCCGCCGGTCATCCACATTGCCGGCACCAACGGCAAGGGTTCCTGCGCCGCCTTCTCGCGGGCGCTGCTGGAAGCTTCCGGCCGGCTCGTCCACGTCCACACTTCGCCGCATCTGGTCAGCTGGCACGAGCGCTACAGGCTGGCCGCCGAGGGCGGCGGCAGGCTGGTCGACGACGATATCTTCGCCGAGGCCATCGCCCGCGTCGCCAAGGCCAATGCAGGCCAGAAGATCACCGTGTTCGAAATTCTCACCGCCGTCACCTTCATCCTGTTTTCGGAACATTCGGCCGATGCCGCCATTGTCGAGGTCGGTCTTGGCGGCCGCTTCGACGCCACCAATGTCATCGCGCGGCCGGCCGTGTCGGTGATCATGCCGGTGTCGATGGACCACGAGGCCTATCTCGGCGACCGTGTCGAGCTGATCGCCGCCGAAAAGGCCGGCATCATGAAACGCGGCTGTCCCGTGGTCATCGGCGCCCAGGAAAGCGAGACGGCGCTGCAGGTGCTGATCGACACCGCCGAGCGGCTGGAATGCCCGACCCTCGTCTATGGCCAGGATTTTCTCGCTTTCGAGGAAAACGGCCGCATGGTCTACCAGGACGATGATGGCTTGATGGACCTGCCGTCGCCGCGCCTGCCCGGTCGCCACCAGTTCGCCAATGCCGCCGCCGCGATCGCCGCGGTCAAGGCCGCCGGCTTCGAGATCAGCCACCGCGCCGCCGAGAAGGCGATGACCAACGTCGCCTGGCCCGGCCGCATGCAGAAGCTGGTGCAGGGCAGGCTGGCGGACATGGCGCCGAAGGGCGCCGACATCTGGCTCGACGGCGGCCACAATCCGGGCGCCGGCGTGGTCGTCGCCGAAGCGCTGGCCGAGCAGGAAGAAAAGAACCCGCGCCCGCTGTTCCTTATTTCAGGCATGATCAACACCAAGGACCAGAGCGGCTATTTCCGCGCCTTCAACGGCTTGGTCAGGCATGTCTACACGGTGCCAGTGAGCCAGAGCGATGCCGGCGTGCCGAACGACGAACTGGCGATCCGCGCCACGGAAGCCGGGCTGACGGCCGAACCGGTGAGCTCCGTCGCCAGCGCGCTCATGCTGCTGCGCGACACCTGGGACGGCCCGCCGCCGCGCATTCTGATTGGCGGGTCCCTCTATCTGGCCGGTGCGGTGCTGGCTGAAAACGGCACGCCGCCGACTTGATACGCTGACAATGTGCGCCTTGCCCGATTCAGAAGTCCCACGGCGAGACCATCTCGAGGCCGGTGGCGCCAAAGTCGCTGAGATTGCGTGTCGCCAACCGGCCTCCATTCACGCGCGCTATCGCTGCGATCATGCCATCGGGCGCTGACATGCCGCGACCTTGGCGCGTCGCGGCCCCCATAATCTCGCCGTAAGCCAAGGCCGCCTCTTCCGTCAGCCCAAAAATCCGGTCGGCAAATCGATGGCGCCATCGGGAAAGTCCCTGCTCCAGCCGATCGGCACGCTCATCGGGCCGTATCTTTTGAATGCCAAAGGCAATTTCCGCGATCGTTACCGTGGGAAGGGCCAGTTCGGCGTCGTTGCGGACGAGCCACGCCAGCACGGCCGGGTTCGGCGTCTTCTTGAGGGTCTCCGAAATTACGTTGGTATCGACGAAAATCAAAGCTCAAGCCCTGAATGAACTTGGCGAGCTTCGTGAATAACTTCCTCCAGATCGATGTCGACGCCGGCGCTCGCGATCAGGCTGGCATAGAAGGTTGATGCGGGTTCGCGGCCCGCTTCACGGATTTCGTATGATTCAAGCGCACGTTCGACCACATCGGCTATCGAACGATTTTCGCGACGAGCAAGTCTGTGAGCCAGGTCGCGTGCTTTTGCGCTGCGGACTGAGAGCTGTGGTTCAGCCATGTCAAACTCCCGTTTGGAAAGAGATATAGACCCACCAGCATCTGCCATCAAGATGGCAGGGGATGGCATGCCAGCACAGCGTGCCGATCAGTCGATGAATTTCCCGGTGTAACTATCGGCGAGCGAACGGCCCTATTTCAGCTCGATCTCGATAAAAGCGTACTCGCCGTCATTGGCGCTGATGACGTCGTGTTCGACGCCCTCCTTGCGGAAATAGGGGGAACCTTTCTTCATCTCGGCGAAGGTCTCGCCGTCCTTGGTGACCAGCTTCAGCTTGCCGTCCATCAGCGGCACCACGACATAGTCGTGGCCGTGGCGATGCCAGCCGGTGTTATCGCCCGGCTGGAAGCGGTATTCGGTGACGATGACGCGCTCATTGTCGATGAAGACAGTAGCCTTGGCGGATCCGGTCATTTTTCTCTCTCCGTGCTTCTGCCGCCAACAAAAGACATGGAGGGCCCCCGACGTGAGTGCCAGAGCGGCGCACTGATGGCGCCAACAAAAAGCCCGGCGCGATGGCCGGGCTCAATGCTTCGAATTCAGATGGTATCAGGCGAGATTGCCATTGACCCAATGCGACAGCGCGGTCTTGGGCGCGGCGCCAACCTTGATGTCGGCCACTTCGCCGCCCTTGAAGATCATCAGCGTCGGGATCGAGCGCACGCCAAACTGGGCGGCAAGCTCGGGATTCTCGTCGATGTTGAGCTTGGCGATCTTGACCTTGGCGCCGAGTTCAGTGGCGATGTCCTCAAGTGCCGGTGCGATCATCTTGCAGGGGCCGCACCACTCCGCCCAGAAATCAACCACGACCGGTACCTGGGCATTGAGCACATCGGCCTGGAAATTGTTCTTGTCGACCTTGACGGTGGTCATGCGGAAATCCTTTCGAAATTTTTCGTCCCACCAAATGTGGTGGTTGCCGCGCCCTTCTTCAAGCAGTTCTTGTGTCACGCTCCCGTGAGTCGGGCAAGGGCGTCGTCCATGGCGCGGGCCGGGAGCTCGATCAGCCTCGGCGCTTCGGTGAACAGCAGGGCCGCCTTGATTTCCCGCCCGGGATAAAGCGGCTGCAGCAGGGCGCGATAGAGCGCAAGCTGAAGCAGATAGGCCGGCGGGACTTCGGCCAGGGAGGCGGGTGCGGGCCGGTTGGTCTTGTAGTCGACGACCGAGACCGTATCCGGCGTCACCGCCAGCCGGTCGATCTTGCCGGAGATGGAGCGGATTTTGCCCCTGACCTCCAGGCTGCCCATGATCGCGACCTCGGCACGTGACGAGGGCGCGAACAGTTGACCGAGGCCGGGATCCGCAAGGATGGCCATGACCGATGCCAGGGCCTTTTCACGCTCGGCTTGCGGCCACCCCGCACCGGTTCGCGAGAGGTAACGCTCCGCCGCACTTTGGCGGCCGCTCTCGGCAATGCCGGGCAGCATCTGCAGCAGTTTGTGCAAAGCGAGCCCGCGCATCACGGCAAAACCCGGCTCGGCATCGGCGTCCAGCACCGGCGAAGCCTTGTCGACAACCGCTTCCTTGCCTTCCTCGATCAGCGCCGAGGCGCCCGATGGCGACAACGGACGCGGCAGGTCCTCGAAAGGCGGCAAGGGCCGGAACAGGGTCGCCGGCAACGGGCTGAAAGCATCGGCCTGCCGCGCCTGTTCACTGACGCCTGGCGCGACCGGCGGCAAGTTGGTGACATGGAAACGATGCACCGGCTCGCCGCCGGCGGGGTGCGGACGCTGTTCGCTTTCCGGCGCGCCGATCAGCGCGCGGCTGACGATCGAATGCCAGGTGCCGGTGTTCGGCGCCCGCTTGCCATGATAGCCGCAGACGATCAGCCGGTCCTCGGCACGCGTCATGCCAACGTAAAGCAGCCGGCGGTATTCGTCGTCGGCGAGTTCGCGGGCGCGAGCAGCCGCCGTTTTCGAAAAGCCGTTGGCGACGTCGCTCGCCGAGCGCCAGAGATAGCCCTTGCCGTCCCAATGCCTGCCCGATCCCTCGAAAGGCATCAGGCGCGGCAAATGCTGGTCGCTGAACGGGGCGGAACCACCATCGACCAGGAACACCACCGGCGCCTCCAGGCCCTTGGCGGCGTGCACGGTCATGACCCGGACCTCGTCGCGGGTCTGATCCATCTCGCGCTTGATCTCCGGGCCGGCGTTTTCCAGCGTCGACAGGAAGGCTTCCAGCCCGGGCAGACCGGTCCGCTCGTCCGCAAGGCAGAAGCTCAGGAATTCATCGAGAATATCGCCGGCTTCCGGCCCGAGCCGGGCGACCATCTTGCGCCGCACGCCATCGCGCGCCAGCAGGGCGGCATAGAACTCGAACACCGGCTTGAAGGCGGCCTCGTCAGCCCAGGCGTCGAGCTGCGCGACGATCACCGCGAGCGCTTCGCTTTCGCCGGCTTGCTGGCGCAGCGATGTCGCCAGCGACACGCCGGGCGGCCTCTGCGCGGCGAGCGTGAACAGCCTCTCCTCCTGCAGGTCGAAGATCGGGCTGCGCAGGACGGCGGCGAGCGACAGGTCGTCCTGCGGCTGGATCAGCAGATGGCCGAGCGCGATCAGATCCTTGACCGCGATATGGCCGGGCAAGCTCAGCCGGTCGGCGCCAGCGACCGGAATGTCGCGACGCTTGAGCGCGCGGGTCAGCGCGTGGACGAAGCTATCGCGCTTGCGCACCAGCACCAGCACGTCGCCCGGCCGCAGCCGCTTGCCACGGCCCTCGATGATTTCGCCCGTGCCGATCCACCCGGCAATGGTGGCCGCGACATTCTCGGCGACGCGCACCGCCGGCGCATGGGCATGGTCGATCGCTTGCGTCCAGTCGTCGGGCTCGTCGACGGCCTCGGCACCGATCGACGGCCACAGCTCGACATAGCCCGGCGCATCGGTGCGGATCGCCTTGTGGTTCAGCGGATCGGAGTCGTGGCTGATGCCGCGGCGTACGGTCGGATCGGCAAAGACGCGGTCGACGGCGGCCAGCACATCGTCCGTGGAGCGGAACGACCAGGTCAGCTTGAGGTCGGCGAAGGATGCCTCGGCATCGCGCACCCGCCCGGCGAACAACAGCCGGCTGTCGGCGAAGGAGTCCGGGGCGGCACCCTGGAAGGAATAAATCGACTGTTTCTCGTCGCCGACGGCAAAGACCGTGCGGTGGACCCGGTCGCGAGCGCCAAAGCCGGCAAAGAATTCCTCCGCCAGCCGCTTCACCACTTCCCATTGATCCGGGCTGGTGTCCTGCGCCTCGTCGAGCAGGATGTGGTCGATGCCCTGGTCGAGCTTGTACTGCACCCATGGGCCGGCATCGGGCCGCGCCAGAAGGTTCACCGTGCGGGTGATCAGATCATTGAAGTCGAGAAAGCCGCGGCTGCGTTTCAACACTTCGTAGCGCGCGATCAGCCAGTCGGCGATGGTCAAGGCCGCGCGTGTGCCCTCCAGCATCCGGAACAGCGCCAGCCGGTCCACGATCTCCATGATGGCGCCGGCCGCCGAGAGATAGCGCTCGGCCAGGTCCGGCAGCCGGTCGGTCAGCGCCTTCTTGAAGGCCTTCGCCGGATCATAGGGATCGCCATCGGTCTTGAGGAAGGCTCTTGCCAAGAGTTGCAGCCGGCGAACGGGATCGACCTCGGCGAAAGCCTGGCGTGCATAGGGCAGGATGTTGTTCAGCACCGATCTGGCGTCGGTCGCTTCGGCTGCCTGGACAAAGCCGGCAAAATAGTCCGGCAGGAAGCCGGGCAGCGGCCATATCGACGCCGCTATGCCTTCGGCGGTCTGGCCGGGGCGGAAATGGAACTCATCGAACAAGGGCTGGAAGCCGTCGCGCCCGACAGCATCGAGGAAATCGCGCAACCCATCGCGCTTGCGCACGATCTCGCCGAGCAGGGCGTCGAGGCCGGCCTCGCCCCCACGTTCCAGCACAGCGGCGAAGGCCTCGGCTAAATTCCTGTCGCCGGCAGCCGAGATCATCTCGCGGCGCGCGGCGGCAAAAAGCGAGGCCTCCATCTGGCTGTCGAGCATCTCGAAATGGGCGGGGATATTGGCTTCCAGCGGGAATTGATGCAGCACGGATTCGCAGAAAGCGTGGATTGTCTGGATCTTCAGCCCGCCAGGCGTTTCCAGCGCCTCGGCGAACAGGCGGCGGGCTCTGCGCATGGTGTCGCGATCGGGATGACGCCCCTCCAGCGCCTCGACCTTCGCGGCCAACTCGGCGTCACCGAGGGCGGTCCACTCCGACAGCGTGGAAAAAACCCGGTTCGACATGTTGGCGGCGGCGGCGCGCGTATAGGTCAGGCACAATATCTTCGATGGATCGGTGCCGTTGAGCAGCAGCCGGATGACGCGTTGGGCAAGCACATGGGTCTTGCCCGATCCCGCATTGGCCGACACCCAGGCGGAATTGCCGGGATCGGCTGCGCGGGCCTGGCTGGAAGCCGTGTCGGTCGGGATCGGATAGGCCTTCTTCATGCCTCTCCGCCCTCGTCCCCGGCGTCTCCGCCGGCTGACCATTCGAGCACGCGGGCGAGATGGTCGTAGTCACCATCGGTTTCGCCCTCGCGAAACGGCAGCGCGCGCGACAGATAGCCGGTCGCCGGGTCGGCATAATGGATCAGCAGCTTTTCCAGCCGCGCCCAGGCCTCTTCGGCGAGATCGGCCGCGGTGCGTGGCTGGCGGTTGTGTTCGAGTATGGACTCCTCGAACACCTCGCCATTCGGCTTCAGCCTGATGAAGGCCAGTTGCGACGGCTCGCGCGCGCCCAGATCCTTGAACGCGCCTCGCCTCAGCAGCGCGCCTTCCAGCGCCAGTTGCGGCGCCAGCAGCGTATGCGCCTGCGCCTTGGAAGGCGAGGAACCCGTCTTGTAGTCCAGAATGTCGGCCATGCCGCCTGCCAGCAGATCGACCCTGTCGGCGTAACCGGACAGCGTCACGCCGGACTGCCCGACCACGGTTTTCCCAGCCCTCTCCTCGGCATGTCGCTGGACCACCGCATCGGCGCGCGTGCGCTCCCATTCGATGATGTTGGCGGCGAGCTTTTCGAAACGCGGCCACCACACCGCTTCGACATCGGCCGGAAGCGCTGCCTCGGCAAAACAGGCGCGGCCGGCGGCGATGAGCCCGGCCAGCGCGTCCGGCGCGCGCGGGTCGGCCACCTCGGAGGAGAAGAGATGCAGGATGGCGTGAAACAGCGTGCCACGCTCGGCCGCGCCCGGATCGCGGATGAGCGGATCGAGAGGCATCAGGCCGAGGATCCTTCGGGCATAGATGGCGTAGGGGTCGCGGCGCAGCGTCTCGATCTCGGTGACCGAGAAATGGCCCGGGCGCACCGGCAATGGCGGTTTCGGCTGCGGCCGCGGCGCGAAATCCCGCTTCGGCCCTGTGTCGAGCGTGCGTGCCCAGGCAAGCAGCTCATCGCCGCGCTGGCGCAGCGCCGTCGCCTGGTCGTTGCGGATGAAGGTGAGCAGCCGCTGCAGCCAGCGTGACGGCACGGCGGGCGCGTCGCCGGCACGCGCCGAGCGGGCTAGCAGCACCTTCCTAGCGCCCATGGCCATCTGGAAATCATGGGCGGCGAGGCCGATGCGCCGCTCCGGCGGTTCGAGGTCGATGCCGGTCTTCATCAGCCGCGACATGAAGCGGTCGCTCTCTGGCTTGCGCGGCCAGACCCCTTCGTTGAGGCCGCCGATGACCAGTGTGTCGACACTCTGCAACCGGGCTTCCAACGCGCCCCAGATGGCGATGTTCCTGTCGGTGCCTTGCGCCGGCTTGACGGTCTCGGGCGCGATCAGCGCCTCCATCACGTCAGGCCATTCGATTGCCGCGAACGACAGCGGCACCGAAGCCGCGACCAGCCCGCGCAATAGTTCGGCGAGCTTTTCGCCGGCATCGCCGGCGTAGAGTTCGCCAAGGCCGCCATCGGCGGAACGGCCGAGATTCTCCAAGGTAACGACACTGGCCTCGACCAGCGCGGCGAGGCCGGCTTCCGCATGGTCGCGAAAGGCCGAAAGTGGCGCCAGCGCTTGTGTGAGACCTTCAAGCAAATTCCGCGCGCCTTCGATGGAGCGCATGGTCAGGCGCGCGAACCAGAAGGGTGGCCGGCTGTCACCGCCGAGCCCGGTGAGGCCGGCCTCGAAAAGGTCCGGCAGCGAAGCGATGTCGGGGCGGCCGGTGCCGCCGCGCAGCGCCACCAGCTCGACCAGTTCCGCCGCGTGGCGCACATCGGCGCGTTCCAGGCCGAGGCCGAGCAGGGGATGCTTGAGCAGCGACAACAGGCCGACCGGATCGCCCGGCCTGAACACCGCCTCGAGCGCCAGCCTGAGCAGGCTGGCCGCCGGCGTGTTGGAAAGCGGCGTGCCGCCGGAATCGTCGGCAACGACACCGAAGCGCTTGAGTTCGACGCTGACGCGGCGTGCCAGCGCGCGGTCGCCGGTGACGAGAGCAGCCCTTTGGCCGGGTTCTTCCACTGCCTGCTTGAGCGCGACGGCGATCGCGACGGCCTCGTCGCGCTCGCTTGCCGCTTCGAGCAGCGTCACGTCGGCGAAGGCATCGGCAATATCGGACGCTGAAAACCCATTTCGCGTCTCCGCCCACAATTCGGTGGTCTCGGCCGGCCGCAACGCCTCGCCGACAAGGGCCGCCCGGAGCGCGAGCTTCGGCTCGGCCGCACCGATCTCCTCGACATCGCCGCGCAGCACGCCAATCTTGCCGATCAGCTTCGCCAGGCCGTATTGCGGATGGCCAAGCACGGCTGGACGCGCGGCGGGTGCGACGAGCGCCTGGAAGGAGGCTTCGTCCAGCATCTGGTCGAGCCCGGGCAGCACGATGGCGCCGCCGGGGAGGCCGGCGATGGTCGCAAGCAGCTCCGCCGTGGCGGGGATGGAGCCGGTGGACCCCGCGGCTATGACCGGACCGGCGGGCGGATTGCGCCGCAGCCGCGCCGCCTCGGCGCGGATCAGGGCGCTGCGATGCGCGGCCGGATTGGAGCGGTCGCTCTCCTCGAGGAATTTCGGCCAGGCATCGGTGACGATGCCGAGGAATTCGAGCGTCACCTGCCACCATCCAGCAAGGTTCCCGCTCACCAGGCTGGCAAGTTTGGCCCAGTCGGTGCCTTCTGTCTCGATCTCGTCCATCAGCCCGGCCAGATCTCGCGCCAGCCAAATCGCGTCGGCGGTGGAGGCAGGCACAACGATCTCCTCGGCGAAGAGCGCCGCGACATGGGCCGGCAACCGGCGTTTCCACGCCCGCACCAGCGGCGTCAGCAGCAACAGCCGTTCGGTGGCGGCGATCGGCGGCGCCAGATCGATGGCCACCGATGGCTCGGCCTCAAACAAGGCTTCATCCTCGTCGAATTCGCCGAGCGGACGGATCACCGGCAGGATCGCCGAACCGCCGCCGCCACGCGCCTTCAGGCTGTCGACGAACACGCCGCGCAGGGCACGTGCGGCACGGCGCGTCGGCACATAGATGGTGACGTCGGCCAGGGCAAGCGGGTCGCCGTCGAAACGAAACCCGGGGACAAGCCGGCCGCCAAGCAGCGCCTCGGCCAGCGTCGGCAGAAACGGCGCTCCGGAGGGAATGGAAAAAACGCGGCTTGAGCCGCTCATTGCGATCCGATGAGTGCGCCGGCCACCGCGTCTTCAGCGAGCGGAATGGCGTCGGGCGTGCCGACGGTTATCCAGTGACCATGCATCGGCATGCCGAACAGGCGGCCGCCGGCAATCGCCTTGTCGAAATAGGCGTTGAGCGAATGCGGTTCGGCGGGGGCGTCCTTGAACAGGCGCGGGTGGATGATTGCGGCGCCAGCATAAATCAGGCCGGCGGGATCGCCTTTCGAACGCCGCAGCGCGCCGTCCGGCGCCACCAGGAAATCGGTGCTGCCACAATGTCCTGTCGCCTGATGGAGATCCGCCAGCATCAGCAGAATATCCATTTTCGCCGCGTCCCATGCAAGGGCGAGCCGCCCGAGATTGAGTGGGCCGTGGTCGATCCAGAATGTATCGGCGTTGAGGATGTAGAACGGCTGTTGGCCGAGTTCCGGCAGCGCCTTGACGATGCCGCCGGCGGAATCGAGCAGCCGGTCGCTTTCATCGGAAATGACGATGCGCGGCGCGCGGCGCGCGGCGACATGGGCGACGATCTGTTCGGGAAGATAATGGACATTGACCACCGCTGTGCCGACGCCGGCCGCGGCCAGGCTGTCGAGGCCCCAGTCGAGCAGCGTCTTGCCGGCGATCCGAACCAGCGGTTTGGGGATAGTGTCGGTGATCGGCCGCATCCGCTTGCCAAGCCCCGCGGCAAGTACGATGGCGGTGTCCGGTCTCATTGTCACAGCGCTCGTTCCTCCAGCAGCCCGTGCGCGCTGTAGAAATCCCGCAGTTCGGCGAGCGCGGGATGCGACAGCGCCCGCCTGAGATAATCGCGGATGCGCGGCAGATGCCTGAGATAATAGGGTTTGCCGTCACGTTTTTCGAGGCGCACGAAAATGCCGAGAATCTTGGAATTGCGTTGTGCGGCCATGATTGCGTAGGCTTCGATGAAGCCTGCCTCGTCGAAGCCGCCCGCCGCATGACGCGCGGCGACATAGGCATCGAGCGTCCGCTTCTCGATCTCGGGCCGGATGGTGACGCGTGCGTCCATGGCAAGCGAGGCGACATCATAGGCGGCGGGACCGATCAGCGCGTCCTGCACGTCGACGATGCCGAGCCGGTCGAGGCCGGACCGCTCGCCGCGCCAGATGATGTTGGGTGAATGGAAATCGCGCAGCATCAGGGTGTATTCGCTGCCTTGCAGCCGGTCGAGAAGCGCGTTCCATGTCCTGTGGTAGCCGGAACGCAGCGCGTCGCTCGCCTGGCCGCCCGATATCGCCGGCACATACCAGTCGATCAGCAGGTCCGCTTCGATCATCATGGCATCGCGATCGAAGGGCGGCACGTCATGAACGACGCCGGGAGCCGCCTCCATGCGGTGCGGCCACGCCTTGCCATGCATCATGGCAAGCAGTTCGGCCGCCGCCTCGTAACGTTCGGTGACCGGCTCGCCATCGCCGGCGAGGAAACCTTCCGAGCCCAGATGCTCAAGCAGCAGGAAGCCCAGGTCGAGATCCTGCGCGTCGATCCTGGGCACCGCGACGCCGGCGGCCAGGAGCGCACGGTCGATGGCGACGAAAGCGGACACCGACTGCGCGGTGTGGGCGATCACGGCATAGGGCTTGCCGTGGCGCACGGGAGGGCCGAGCACCAGCCGCGGCGAATTCATCAGCACCCGCGGCGCCTCCCCGGCAAGCGACACGATCTCGTAGGAACGGGCCGAGGCATCGCCGATGAAATGCCGGCGCCGCGCTTGCCCCCATCCGGCGCTCTCCAGGAAGCCGCGCATGGCCAGCGAGCGCGCCACACGGTCGAAGGTCGCGCCTTGCCCCGACAGGCGCGCCAGCCGGCCCTCGCCATGCTGGACGAGTTCGATCAGCACCGTCGTCTTGGGCAGAGCGCCATCAGCCCGTTCCGGCCATTCGATGAGGGCGGCACCTTGCGCGATTGCTTCCTCGAAGCCGAGCTCGTCCAGTTCGGCCGCCGAGGACAGGCGGTAGAGATCGAAATGATGGACCGGGATCCGTGTGTCGTAGCTCTGAACCAGCGTGAAGGTCGGGCTCGGCACTTCGAGATCGGCATCGTCGGCCAGTGTTCGGATGAGTGCTCTTGCCAGCGTCGACTTGCCGGCGCCGAGATCGCCCTTGAGCGCCAGCACGTCGCCGACGCGCAGCGCCAGCGCCAGATCCTCGCCCAGTCGCGCCGTATGGGTCTCGTCGGCGAGCAAACGCTCCAGCACCGGTTCCGTCATCGAGCGCGCTACTCGGCCGCTGCGCGGATACCCGGCATGTCGGGAAAGGTGCAGATGACGGTCGTGCCCTTGTCCTTGCCGGTTTCGATGCGAACGGCGCCGCCATGCAGTTCGACAAAACTCTTGACGATCGACAGGCCAAGGCCGGCGCCGCGCCGGCGGCCGCCATTGGTGCGCGGCTCGAAGCGGCGGAATACCGAATCGAGCATATCAGGCGGCATGCCGGGCCCGTCGTCGTGAACCGAGAACTCGACGCCGTCCGCCAGCTGGCGGCAGGCCAGCCGGATCGTGCTGGCCTCCGGCGCGTAATTGGCGGCGTTGCTCAGCAGATTGTAGAGGATCTGGCGGATGCGGGTTTCGTCGCCATGGAATGTCTTCGGCGCGGCGCCAGCGTCGACCGCGAGCCGGATCGAATGCTCCTCCAGCCGGTCGGCGACCAGCTCGGCGGCGGCCGCGATGGTGCGGTCGACATGCACTTCGGAAATGTCGAGCTGCATGATGCCGGCATCGACGGTCGCAAGGTCCAGTATGTCGTTGACGATGGTCAGCAGGACCGAGGAGGACGAGCCGACATGCTCGACATATTCGCGCTGCTTCTGCGTCAGCGGGCCGGTCGTCGGCAGCGACAGCAGCTCGGTGAAGCCGATGATGTTGGTCAGCGGCGAACGCAGTTCATAGGACACATGCTGGACGAACTCGTTCTTGAGCTGGTCCGATTTCTCGAGCGCCTCGTTCCTGTCCTTGAGCGCGCGTTCGACGTGGACGCTGTCGGTAACGTCGACGAAGGTCATCATCACTTGCCCGTTGGGCAGCGGAATCACCGCATAACGCAGCACGGTGCCGTTGTTGAGCTCGGTCTGGCCGTGGCGGTCGCGGCGCTCGTCGTCGAAGCCGGTGATGGCGGCGACGAAGCCGGGCCAGGGGCTCTCGACCGCTTGCCGGTCGGAGAGCTCGCGTATGGCCGATACGTGCACGTTGGGCTTGGCGGCTTCCGCGTCCAATCCCCACAGCGTGGCGAAGGCCGGGTTCGATAGGCGCAGCCGACCGTCGGGGCCGAACACCGCGACGCCTTCCGCCAGATTGTCGAGCGTTTCGCCCTGGACCCGAACAGCGGTGCGGTAGCGGCTTTCGAGATCCATCTTCTCGGTCAGGTTCTCGAACACCCAGGTGACGCCGCCCTTGGGTTGCGGGTTGGCGACGACACGGATCGTCTTGCCGTCGGGCAGATGCCACCAGTGTTCCTGCGACTCGACGGCACGGTAGGCGCCGAGCAGGCCTTCCTTCCAGCGGCGCCATTCCGGCTGTTCGGCGATCTTGCCCTCGCTGCGCAGGCGGTCGAGCAAAAGGGCGTTGTCGGGCGCGCTGTGCAGGAAGCCGCTGTCGAGCCCCCACAGTTTCTGGAAAGCCTGGTTGAAGAAGCGCAGCTTCTCGTCGGTGTCGAAGATGGCGACCGCGGTGTTGAGCTGGTCGAGCGTATCGGCGTGGCTGCGCACGGTCCGTTCGTATTCGCCGCGGATGGCCTCGATGGCGCTGGTGTCGCAGGCAAGGCCCGCCGAACCGTCGGCGCCGGCAAAGTCGGTCACGGCGAACACGCGGCGGTCCCCTTCGATCACCGTCGAAAGCGACTGCTCGAACACCGGATGCGATTTGTGCTGCGTGGCGATGGCCTCGCGCGCCTGGCCGCCGAGGAACTCCTTGGCGTCACGCACGGCGGCTTCCGCGCTTTCGGCTTCGACCGCGTCTGCATAGGCCCGGTTGACCCATTTCAGGCGGCCATGCTCGTCACGCAGCCATGCCGGCATCTTCAGCGCCTCGAGCAGCCCGACCATCGTGTCATGGTCGGCAGCGAGCCGCTGGTTGTCGATCTTGAGCCGGGCCTGGCTGCGCTGTGTCTCGGACAGCGAAACAAACCGCACCAGCACATGGGCCGCGCTCTTGCGGCCATGCACTTCCAATGGAGCGCCGGCCTGGGATTCGATCACGAGGTCGAACGGCCTGCCTTTTTCGCGCAAACCCGCCACGGCATGTTCGAGTGCCGCCGCCGAACGCGGCATCAGCCAGCGGCCAAAGGCGAGGAACGCGGCCCGTTCCTCCGGCGCGCCGCTTTCGGTCGGCAATGTGCCGATGAGTTCGGGTTTCTTGTTTTCCGAGGCCCAGACGACGATGCGCTGGTCGCGCAAATTGAGCAGTGCTTCCGAACGCCGCAATGCCGCGCTGACATCGGCGACGCGGCTTCTCAGCTCGACATTCTCCGCCGAGGTACGCGCCCGTTCGCGGATAAGAACGATGGCCGACAGGAATGCCGTACCCGTTACGCCGACGAACACCGCCAGCTGCATGACCTCGACGGTGCTGATCGAAAGACCGGCCACCGCGGCGCCGGCCGCCTGGGCATGCGCGACCGCGCCCGCCAAGGGGCAGGCAAGCGCGGAGCCGGCAAGGAGCAATCCCGCACGGGCGCGCCAGGAAAGGCGCTCGCCGTGTGCGGCGGAGCCCATGATCCCCGAATCGTCGTGGCCGCCGGAAACGGCCTGTCCCGCGTGAAGCGGGTTTTCCCCCGGCATGTCTTGGTCCTCTTCGCCGCCTGAATGCAAGACCGCCCTGACGCGTGCGCCGGTCCTCGCCCCTGGACCCGCGAATCACAACAATAGCGCCTGCTGGAATCGGCGTGAAGAATCATTCGGCGCAAAAATAAAGCCGGGCGAAAAGTCAATCGCCCGGCATCAATATCTTGTAGTAAATTCGGCTTTGGTTAATAGCGGTAGTGTTCCGGCTTGAACGGACCCTGCGGCGTGACGCCGATATAGGCGGCCTGTTCGCCCGACAGCTCGGTCAACCGGGCGCCGAGCTTGTCGAGATGCAGGCGCGCGACCTTCTCATCGAGATGCTTGGGCAGCACATAGACCTGGTTCTGGTACTGCTCACCCTTGGTGTAGAGCTCGATCTGGGCCAGCACCTGGTTGGTGAAGGACGCCGACATGACGAAGCTCGGATGGCCGGTGGCGTTGCCGAGATTGAGCAGGCGGCCCTCAGACAGGAGGATCATCCGCTTGCCGTCCGGGAAGGTGATCATGTCGACCTGCGGCTTGACATTGGTCCATTTCAGATTGCGCAGCGACGCGACCTGGATCTCGTTGTCGAAATGGCCGATGTTGCCGACGATCACCATGTCCTTCATCGAGCGCATATGGTCGAGAGTGACGACATCCTTGTTGCCGGTGGTGGTGATGACGATGTCGGCGGTCGGTGCCGCATCTTCCAGCGTGACCACTTCAAAACCGTCCATCGCCGCCTGCAGCGCGCAGATCGGGTCGACTTCGGTGACCTTGACGCGGGCGCCCGCACCCTTGAGCGAGGCCGACGAGCCTTTGCCGACATCGCCATAGCCGCAGACGACCGCGACCTTGCCGGCCATCATCGTATCGGTGCCGCGGCGGATGCCGTCGACCAGCGATTCCTTGCAGCCATATTTGTTGTCGAACTTCGACTTGGTGACCGAGTCGTTGACGTTGATGGCGGGGAAGGGCAGCAGGCCCTTCTTCTGCAGCTGGTAGAGCCGGTTGACGCCGGTCGTCGTCTCTTCGGTGACGCCGCGGATCGCCGCCTTCTGCTTGGTGAAGAAGCCCGGCGAAGCCTTCAGGCGCTTCTTGACCTGGGCGTAGAAGTATTCCTCTTCCTCGCTCTGCGGATTGGACAGCACGTCCTCGCCGGCCTCGGCGCGGGCGCCGATCAGGATGTACATGGTCGCGTCGCCGCCATCATCGAGGATCATGTTGGAGAGGCCGCCATCGGCCCACTGGAAGATTCTGTCGGTGTAGTCCCAGTACTGTTCGAGGCTTTCGCCCTTGACGGCGAAGACCGGAATGCCGGCCTCGGCAATCGCCGCGGCGGCGTGATCCTGGGTCGAGAAGATGTTGCAGGAAGCCCAGCGGATATCGGCGCCGAGCACCTTCAGCGTCTCGATCAGCACCGCCGTCTGGATGGTCATGTGCAGCGAACCGGTGATGCGCGCGCCCTTGAGCGGCTTCTTGCCGCCGAATTCCTCCCGGCAGGCCATCAGGCCCGGCATTTCGGTCTCGGCGATATCGAGTTCCTTGCGGCCCCAGCCGGCAAGCGAGATGTCGGCGACCACATAGTCCTTGCTACCCGTCATGGCAGTGCTCCGATGCGATTTGTTATGCGTGCGAATTGTTAGCGGATGCGCCCGTGCCGGAAGACATTTCCAACGGCGCGAATTGCCGGCCTGACTAGCAGATCAGGCTTCATACGACAATGGGATATAAAGAAATCTTTATTCGTGCATGTCCCGGAATGCTGATTTCGGGTCAGCACTCTTCGCCGAAACGGGAGGCGACGAGCTGCTCCAGCGCGTCCATGACCTCGAGCGCCTCCGGGCCGCTGGCGGTGACGCGGATCGAGTATCCCGGGCTGGCGGCCAGCATCATCAGGCCCATGATCGAGGTGCCGCCGACCTGGACGCCGTCCTTCTCGACATGGACAGAGGCGTTGAAGCCGCTGGCGAGCTGGACGAATTTCGCCGAGGCGCGCGCATGCAGGCCGCGCTGGTTGACGATCGGAAACTCCCGGACGATCTGGTCTTTTTCCGGGAATATCGCGTTCATTTGCTGCTCAGAAGCTGGCTGGCGACGTTGATGTATTTGCGGCCCGCGGCCTGCGCTTCATCGAGCGCCGCCGCCATGTTGTCGCCCTTGCGGATCGACGACAGCTTGATCAGCATCGGCAGGTTCATGCCGGCGATCACTTCGGTGCGGCCGGACTCCATCACCGAGATGGCAAGGTTGGATGGCGTGCCGCCGAACATGTCGGTCAGCACAATCACGCCTGCCCCTGTATCGACACGGGCGACCGCGTCGACGATGTCCCGGCGACGCTGCTCCATATCGTCGTCGGCACCGATCGCCACGGTTTCGAAATTGTCTTGTGGCCCGACGACATGTTCGACGGCATGTCGGAACTCGGTGGCCAGTTGACCGTGCGTTACAAGCACGAGTCCGATCATTCTTTGGTGGCTCCCGTCATCGCCGCTTCACAGGCGCATTTTATGCTCGCCAGCCAATCCAGGCGGCGGGAGCGCTATCTTGTCGACGCGCGGCCCGTTGACAAGCCCAAAATTGCGCCGGCCCATGCCATTTTGACGCATTGCAGCAAAAAACCCAGGGCGGATCATAGAAAAGGCGCGATCGACAGCCGCGCCATGACGGCCGGCAAGGCCGTGGCGGCGTTGCGCTCAGCAAGGTCGATACGCGGCACCGGGCAGCCTGCGACCGGCTCACTGAGTTCCTCCTGGAAACGGGCCATTTCCGCCTTCGGCACAAGCCGCACATGCAGGTCGATCACTCCGCCCGGCTCGAATGGCAGCGGGCGCGGCATGAACCCAGGCACTTCGGCGAGACCAGCGATGGTCGGCGGCACGCGGCAGACCAGCCGCCCGGCGTGGGCCGAAGCAAGCAGCCTGTCGTCGCCGATCAGCCGCGAGAACAGCGCGCGCGCCCGGCAGTGGTCCAGGAGTGTCAGCGCCAGTGTCGTCTTGCCGGCGCCGGACGGCCCGGTGATGAGGACGCCGCGATCGCCGATCAGGATCGCGGTTCCGTGGATGTTTTCAGGCTGCGCGGCGGCTTCGGGCATGGTTATATCAGGGCCAAGGTCATCCCTCGGCCGGCAGCGTCACGACGAAGCGTGCGCCCTTGATCTCGCCGGGCTTGGTGCCGGGAATGTTTTCGGCGGTCAGCGTGCCGCCATGGGCCTCGACGATCTGCCTGGAGATCGACAGGCCAAGCCCCGAATTCTGGCCGAACGCCTCGCCGGCCGGCCGGTCAGTGTAGAAGCGTTCGAAGATACGGTCGATCGTGTCGGCGCGGATGCCGGGACCATTGTCGTCGACGGTCAGGATGTTGAACTTGCCGGCGCGCGCCAGCGACAGGCTGATGTGGCCATGGTCCTCGGGCACGAAGGAGCGGGCGTTCTCGATCAGGTTGGTGATGACCTGGCCGATGCGCAAGTCATGGCCGACGACGACATAGCCCTTGGCGCCCTGCGGCAGCTTGGCAACTTTGAGTTCGATCTCGACCGCCTTCTTGTTGCGCGTCGTTTCACGCGAAACAGCGACGAGGTCGGTGACGAATTTCTTCAGGTCGACGGTTCCCGCGTCCTCGCGCGCCAGTTCGGCGTCGAGGCGGGAGGCATCGGAAATGTCGGTGATGAGGCGGTCCAGCCGTTTGACGTCATGCTGGATGATCTCCATCAGACGCGCGCGCGACGTGTCATTCTTCGCCAGGGGCAACGTCTCGACGGCGCTGCGCAGCGACGTCAGCGGGTTCTTCAGCTCATGCGAAACATCGGCGGCGAAACTTTCGATCGCCTCGATGCGCGCATAGAGCGCGTTGGTCATGTCGCGCACGGCTATCGACAGATTGCCGATCTCGTCCTGGCGGTCGGAAAAGTCGGGGATTTCCTCGCGGCTCTTGACGCCGCGACGCACCCGCACGGCCGCCGCCGACAGCCGGCGCAGCGGGTTGGCGATGGTGGAAGCCAAAAGCATCGACAGGATGGCGGTGACGAGCGCCGCGATGCCGAAGACGCGCAGGATCGCCTTGCGTTCAGCGGCGACGATCTTGTCGATATCGCCGCCTTCGGTCGACAGCATCAGCACACCGAGAACGGCGCGAAAACGCTGGATCGGGACCGCCACCGAGACGATCTGCTCGCCCTGTTCCGAGACACGCACGATGGTCGACGGGCTGCCGGTCAGCGCCTTGACCACTTCCGGAAAGGCGGCGCCGTTGCCGCCCGGCTGCTCGTGATAGACCGGCAGGTCGGTGTTGCGGAAGAAGTCGAAGATGAATTTCTGGACGCGCTCGACAAGGTCGGGTTCTTCCTCTTCGACCGGCGGCAGGTCGTAGCGCAGGATCTGACCGCGCGAATAGAGATGGCGTGAATCGAGAAGCAGGTTGGCGTCGCGGTCATAGATGCGGGCGCGGGTGCGGGTCGGTGAGATCAGCCGCCGCAGCACCGGCGCCACGCGCTCCGGGTTGATCGGAAAATCCAGATTGTCGAGCTGGTCCGAGCCAGGTCCCAGGCTTTCGCCGGCCTGCAGCTCAAGCAGCTTTTCCGGGTCGATGCTGATCGAATCCGTCTCGACCGTCGCCGACGCCGCGATGGCGCCGGCGATGATCTCGCCCTGCGTCATCAGGCTTTCGACGCGCGCATCGATCAGACCGTCGCGGAAGGTGTTGAGGTAGAGGATGCCGGTGACGAGCACCGCGAGCCCGGCGAGATTGAGGAAGAGGATACGCCGCGTCAGGCTGGAAAAGATGTGGTGGCCGAGGAATCGGCGCATCGGCACCGTGAATTTCGACACGAAGGACGGCATGATGCGCGACGGCCGCCTGGCAGCGGCCGCCGGTCTGCTTCGTTGTGCTTCCACTGCCATCGAATAGCAGCTCCTGCCTAGGCTTTACGCTTCGCGGAACCGGTATCCGACTCCGTAAAGGGTTTCGATCATTTCGAAGTCGTCGTCGACGGCCTTGAACTTTTTGCGCAGCCGCTTGATGTGGCTGTCGATGGTGCGGTCGTCGACATAGACCTGCTCATCATAGGCCGAATCCATCAGCGCATCACGGCTTTTTACCACGCCGGGGCGTTGCGCCAGCGAATGCAGGATCAGGAACTCGGTGACGGTGAGCGTCACCGGCTCGCCCTTCCAGGTGCAGGTATGGCGCTCCTGATCCATGACGAGCTGGCCGCGTTCGAGCGAGCGAGCCTGCTGGCTGGGCGCTTTTGCCGCGGCCTCGCGGGCACTGGCCCGGCGCAATACGGCGCGCACCCGCTCGACCAGCAGGCGCTGCGAGAACGGTTTGCGGATGAAGTCGTCGGCGCCCATCTTGAGACCGAACAATTCATCGATCTCGTCGTCCTTGGAGGTCAGGAAGATCACCGGCAGGTCGGATTTCTGGCGCATCCGGCGCAGAAGCTCCATGCCATCCATGCGCGGCATCTTGATGTCGAGGATGGCGAGATTCGGCGGCCGCGCCGCCAGGCCTTCCAGCGCGGACGCACCATCCGTGTAGGTCTCGACACGATACCCCTCGGATTCGAGGGCGATCGACACCGACGTCAGAATGTTGCGGTCGTCATCGACAAGCGCGATTGTTGCCATTTCAAGCGGCTCCCTCATGAGCTGTCCCTTCTTTCGTAGAGAAGGGGCTTTTGCAGGACAAATTAGGTACAAAATGTGGCATAGGCCTTGTCCGCTGTCACGCGCGGGGTGCCGCCGGCCACAATCCAACCTCGACACGGATTGGACGAACGAACATCGCCAATCCTTTGGGCAACCACGAAACTTTTCGCATATATAAACGATTTAAACAACTTTCAAATTTTTAAATCGATTAATGATTTGATATCATTTGGCTTTTCTGGTTCTGACCATCCTGGCCTGCTTGGCGGGTGTGCCGGGAATATGCCGGCAAAGATGCGGCAAATCTTGAGAAGGGTCTCCAATGTCGGAAGTCGGCAAACGCAATCCTGCCTGCGCGATCGATCGTATCGGTCTGAAAACCTCCGGCATGGTGCGGTACAATTTCGGCGCGGCCGCCCTCTATGAGGAAGCGATCCGGCGCGGTGAAGCCCGGCTGACCGCCCATGGCGCGCTCGTCGCCGAGACCGGCCAGCACACCGGTCGCTCGCCCAAGGACAAGTTCGTCGTTCGCGACGGCGCCACCGAGCCGCACGTCTGGTGGGACAACAACAAGGCGATTTCGCCGGCCCAATTCGACGTTTTGCTCGCCGATTTCCAGGCCCACGCCGCGGACAAGGATCTCTATGTGCAGGATCTGGTCGGCGGCGCCGACGAGGAGCTCAAGCTGCCCACCAGGGTGATCACCGAATTTGCCTGGCACTCGCTGTTCATCCGCAACCTGCTCATCCGTCCCGACGCGGCCGAACTCGAACAGTTCGTGCCCGGCATGACGATCATCGACCTGCCGTCCTTCCGCGCCGATCCCGCCCGCCATGGCAGCCGCACCGAAACGGTGATCGCCGTCGACCTGACGCGCAAGATCGTGCTGATCGGCGGCACCTCCTATGCGGGCGAGATGAAGAAGTCGGTGTTCACCATGCTCAACTACCTCCTGCCGGAGAAGGGCGTGATGCCGATGCACTGCTCGGCCAATGAAGGACCGGCCTGCGATGCCGCCATCTTCTTCGGCCTGTCGGGCACCGGCAAGACGACGCTGTCGGCCGATCCGTCGCGCACATTGATCGGCGACGACGAGCATGGCTGGGGCCCGCACGGCATCTTCAATTTCGAAGGCGGCTGCTACGCTAAGACGATCAAGCTGTCGGCGGAAGCCGAGCCGGAGATCTTCGCCACCACGCAGCGTTTTGGCACGGTGCTGGAAAATGTCGTGCTCGATGCCGACGCAGTGCCGGATTTCAATGACGGCAGGCTCACCGAAAACACACGCTGTGCCTATCCGCTCGACTTCATCCCCAATGCCTCGAAGACCGGGCGCGCCAGTCATCCGAAGAACATTATCATGCTGACCGCCGACGCTTTCGGCGTGATGCCGCCGATCGCCAAGCTGACGCCGGCGCAGGCGATGTATCATTTCCTCTCCGGCTACACGGCCAAGGTGGCCGGAACGGAAAAGGGCGTGACCGAGCCCGAGGCGACCTTCTCGACCTGTTTCGGCGCGCCGTTCATGCCGCGCCATCCGTCGGAATACGGCAACCTTCTGCGCGAGCTGATCGCCCGCCATGGCGCCGATTGCTGGCTGGTCAACACCGGCTGGACCGGCGGCGCCCATGGCACCGGCAAGCGTATGCCGATCAAGGCGACGCGCGCGCTGCTCGCCGCCGCCCTCGACGGCTCGCTGAAGGCAGGTGCTTTCCTCACCGACGCCAATTTCGGCTTCGAGGTGCCGGTGGCGGTGCCGGGTGTCGACGGCGCCATTCTCGACCCGCGCTCAACCTGGGCGGACAAGGCGGCTTATGACCGGCAGGCGGCAAGGCTGGTCGGCATGTTCGCCGTCAATTTCGAGAAATTCGAAAGCCATGTCGACGCCGTGGTGCTGGGGGCGGCACCTCGCATGCAGGAAGCGGCGGAGTAATCGCCAAAGGCATCGTCGCGGCTCGGCACCATTGAAGGCCCGGTTTCGATCGGGCCTTTTCTTTTTCGGTCCGCCGCGCCATGACTGCGGCATGCCGATCGACGACGACATCATCATCTCAGGCGAGGCCGTGATCCACCCGGGCGACTTGCACGAGGATTTCATCCGCTCGTCCGGCCCCGGTGGCCAGAACGTCAACAAGGTGGCGACGGCGGTGCAACTGCGCTTCGACGCCCAGAACGCGGAGGGCCTGTCGGACCGCGTGCGCGAGCGGACCATAAAACTTGCCGGCCAGCGCGCCACCAAGGACGGTGTCATCGTCATCGAGGCCGGACGCTTCCGCACCCAGGAACAGAACCGAGCCGATGCGCGGGCTAGGCTCACGGCACTGGTGGCCAAGGCCGCCGAACCGCCGCCGCCGCCGCGCAAGAAGACACGGCCGTCGAAAGGCGCGGTCGAGCGGCGGCTGAAGAGCAAGGCGGGGCGCGGCACGATCAAGAAGCTGCGCGGCCGGGTGGGGACGACTAAGCACCACGCCAATCGTGCCCGTCAACCGCCTTTGGCTAATTGGGGGAAACGAATTCACCGAGCGTTCTGCCTGGGCAATTTCAGTGAAAAGCGATAACGGCTTTCGGGTCGCCCTCTGCCTGTGATGGTGGCATCTTGCGGCTCCGAACATTCGCAAGGTGAACCAGTCCATGCTCGTTCTGCCCAAAGGCGTCCGCCACATGCCGGCCCATCTGTCACGTGCCGTCCAGGAGATGCTGGTCGAGGAGGTGAGGAGCATCGTCCAGCAAGCGCCGCTGTTCGTGCCGGCCATGCCGCGAACCGGCAAGGAGATGAGCGTGCGCATGACCAATTGCGGTTCGCTCGGCTGGGTCACCGACAAGGAGCGCGGCTATCGCTACCAGCCGACGCATCCGCTGACCGGAGAGCCATGGCCGCCTATTCCCGACAGCCTGCTCGACCTGTGGCGGCAGGTGTCGGGGTACGCGAATCCACCGGAGGCCTGCCTGATCAATTTCTACACGCCCGACGCGAAGATGGGCCTGCATCAGGATCGCGACGAGGCCGATTTCTCGGCGCCCGTCGTCTCTGTCTCGCTGGGCGACGACTGTCTCTTCAGGGTCGGCCAGACAACGCGCGATGGCGCCACCAAATCGTTCAGGCTGAAAAGCGGCGATGTCGTCGTGCTTGGCGGCGAGGGCCGTCTTGCCTTCCATGGCGTCGACCGCATCTACCCTTCGACCTCGGCGCTGCTCAAGAACGGCGGCAGGATCAATCTGACGCTGCGGCGGGTGACGAAGCCCGACGAGACCTCCAAATAAGCCGATCTTAACGCGCGTCGCTTATCAAGGCGGACAGGGTCTTGGAAAACAGCGCATGGCACCGGTCAACCAGACTGCCCCCAATCGATCCGATATCCGTTTCGCGGCACTTGTGCTGTGCACCGGAATCCTGATCGGCCTGCGCTACCATCTGGGACTGTGGACATCCGACGAGCGCGGCTTGTCCGTCGTCAGCCACGGAATGCCCTATTGGGACTTCACAAATCTGTGGGCGGGTGGACGCATGGCGCTCGACGGGCATGTCGCGTTCCTGTTCGACATGGACAGCTACCGCGCAACCCTGCGTCGGATGTTTTCGCCAGACCTTCCCAACCAGGAGTGGAGTTATCCGCCCAGCATCCTGATTTTCGGCGCGCCGCTCGCGCTGCTGCCGATCTTTCCCGCCTATCTCGTGTGGACCTTGGGCACGGTCTTTTGTCTCTGGCTGGCCATGCGGCCGCTGCAACTGGGCAAGGTGGCCGAAGCAGCCATCCTCGTTTGTCCGGCCGTGCTGATCAACGCGGCCTTCGGCCAGAACGGCGCCCTGACGACGGCCTTGCTGATCGGCGGATTGGCGGCGGCGCCGAAGCGGCCGGTCCTGGCAGGGCTGTTGTTAGGCCTGCTGACGGTAAAACCGCATCTCGGCATACTGGTGCCGTTCTGCTTGCTGGCGAACGGCAACTGGCGCGCCATCGTCGCCGCCGCGCTGTCGTCGTCGGCCCTGTTCGTCCTGACCGGCCTGCTGCTCGGCTCTCAGGTCTGGACACTGTTCTGGACCGAGACCCGTCCCCTGATGACGGCGATCCTCGAGGCTCCCTACCCGCAGCCCTATCAGTCGAATGCGGCGACCATGTTCTTCCTGGCTCGTGCGTCCGGTCTGGGACTGACCGCCGCCTATGCGCTGCAAGCCATTGCCACGGTCGTCGCGATCGCAACGGCAATCTGGATCTGGTTGCCATGGCGGCGGGTCGAGCATCGCGAACGGGTCGTTCTCACCGCCGTGCTGGCAACGCTGGCGACGCCTTACGGCTACAGCTACGACACGATCGGCCTAGCCGTTGCCGTCGCCTATCTGCTCTCGACGCGCAACGCCATGCCGAGGATTTTTCTGGCACTGGTCTGGCTATACCCGGCAATCGCCCACCTGGTGAACAATGCCGGTCTTGGCATCGGCGTGCTGGTGCCGTTGTTCCTGTCGGCATGGATGCTTGCCGATATAATAGCCCGCGAGCGCAGGGCCGCGGTTGGCGGCACGCCAGGCATCGACATGCCGTCGTAGGACGCCTGGCTGTAATACCTATTGGGCTGTAATACCTATTGGCGAGCTTTGGCGTCGGCGCGGATAAGCACGGTCACCGACCCGTTCTGAAGCAGTGGGCGGTAATCCGCCAGGGCCCTGGCGATGGCGATGTTGTCCCTCAAGGGTATTGGCGCACGCGGCTCCGCTGTCCCGTCGTCGACAACGATGTCGGGCCGCTTCGCGGCAAGTTCGCCGGCGATCGCCGCGGTATATTGCTGGCGCAAGGTCTCCAGATCCAGCCGTTGGGCAGGGTCCCGCGCCAACCGGATAAGGGTCCCAGCATCATTGATCATCCAGGCGGACGGGTTGCGTGCCACGACGCGGGCGCCGGTCATCCGGGCGAGCGGGTTGCCGGCCTGCAGCCGCGAGCCGATCGACATGAAGGTTGGATGGTCAATCACGCGGGTGACGGCGACCGCCGCCGCGTCGAGATCGCCGCGTGGCTGAGTGAATGCCAGACCTTGTTGCGCCACGACCAATTTCACGATCGAAAACAGCCCGAGCGCGGCCCCAAGCATGGCCGTCGGAGACAGGCTTCGCAATGGTTTCAGCCGGACCGATTGCAGCATCAATGCCAGGACCCCGACTGTCAGGAATGGTAGTGCCTGATAGGTCCACCCCTTGCCCATGATGACGAAGGCAGGGACGTAGGCTGCTCCCGCCAGAAGCAGTATTCGCGCATCGCGATGAGGCCGGTCGGGATAGGCCATCGCCAGTGTGGCTCCTGCCATGGCCGCGAACATAGGAATAGGCCACAGCATCAACATGTCCATGACCGGCATTCGCATCGGCAGATAGACCTGACGCAACAACGGCAGCACCTCGGCGAAGAAGGGCTGCATGAAGACAGCAAGTGCAATCAGATAGGCAACGGTCAGAATACCGCCGACCACACTCTCCGTCGTAAAAAGCAGACGAAGCGAGCGTCGCTGGAGCGCGATCACAAGGACCGGAAGCGCCAGAGCGAGCACGCTGTAGGGTGGTTTGATCATCACGAAGATAGCGGCGCCGACACCGGCGACGATCCGTTCGGCGGTGCCGCCGGCACGAAAATCCGCCATTCGGTCACGCGCCGAAAGCAACGCCAGCCACGGCAGCAAGGCGATTACGGCAATCTGCTCGCGCTGGCCGAAATCCGGCGGAAACAGGAACAGCACGACAAACACCGCCGCCGGAATGATCCAGACGCACCGCTTCAGAACCTCGTCGGTCCGCGCAAGAATGCGAGCCGAAAAGCAGACGGAAGCCGCCGCGAGTGCTGCCACGCCCACACTCACCCAAAGTTCCGCCGACAGCCCCGTCAGGCGCTCCATGGCGAGGAAAGGCAGATAGAGCCAGGTCGAAAATGGTGGATTGCCCTCGGCGATATCGACGTAAAGGCGTTCGCCGTTGAGGACACGGTCGCCAACCGTCAACAGCCACGACACGTCGACATTGCTCGGCACCACGAAGAGCGAGACGCCGACCGCATAAACGGCGATCAACAGCGTTGCGACAACCGGCCCGACAAGCCGAAATGTAGCCTTGGTGGATTTCAAGCTTGCCAGCTTGCCCCGGGCAACGAGCGGCGCATTCATGCAAATGGCTTTCATCACCAGAACAACTGGTATCGGCGGAGTTTCTAGCAGCCAGCGGTTAAGGGCGTTCTAACCTGGCGGCCGGACGCCACCTGACGCCGCGGTCCGCGCGGCGTCACCGCATCGATCCGTCGCTGCTGTCAGCATGGAGCTGTCTCAGCGCAGCGGCGAAAACGTCGCCGAGATCAGATGGAAAGGCAGTGCGCCATAGGCTGCGACCGTCGCCTTGTCATCCCATTGGCGGAATTGCCGGGAGGGTCGGGCCTCCAGTGTCAGGGCATCCCCTTTGCCGTCAAGCGTCACCTTGCCGCGAAAATGCAGCACCCGTTCCCCACCGGATCGGCTGACTGCCATGGCGCGTAGGCGCGCGATGTGGTGGTCATCGGCGTTGATCTCCATCTCGATACGGCGCCGGACCGCTGGAACGCTGATCCTGACCGTGATGTCCAGCATCATGTCCCCCACCGTTCGCGGACAAGGTATGACGTGGGAGAAGACCGATGGCGACGATGCTGGGGAAGGCCCATGGCGGGCCGGCTTGCCGCGCCATGTCCTGGCGGGCGGCTCCTGCCGCAGCCGGCCGCTCTTGCGTCGCAGACGCAACTGCTTGGCAAAGCCGCGCGACAACCAGACCAGCCTGCCGAAATCGGTCCGTGGCTTGGCTTGCAGCATGGCCGACCAGCGCGAAAGGCCTGTACGGTCGGCCATCTCCAGCACGCGCGCCAGCACCCCGTCCGGCGCCGCCACGCCTACTTCGAGTGCGAGGTAGGAGAGCGCCACCGCCGCTGCAACGGCAAGGCCACGCCTGGCGACAACGTCGAGGAACACGTCCCAGTCGACGTCGCCGATGCGAATGACCACTGCGCAATCGACCAGCCAATCGCTGTGCGTGTGGGCGTCGAGCCCGCCATGCGCGATGGCGAGCGCGATGCGGTCCGCCGGCGACGGCACCAGCACGTCGACACCACTGAATTGGGCCGCCGCCGCCCGCCGCCAGATCGCCTGGTCGTCCTCGTCGCTTTGCTGCGAACCGTCATAGGCAAGCTGGTGCAGGTCGATGTCGCCATAATTGCCCTTGAAGAAGTTCATCGACCGCAACGACGCCAGTCTTGTCCTCAGATATTGCGGGCTCACCCCGGTGGCGATCTGCCAGTCGCGGTCGCGCAGCACGTCGAACGCCGTTCGCATGTCCTGCGGCCGCACCAATATGTCGATGTCGTGCGCCACCCGGCCACGCTGCGCCGACGCGTCCAAGGCAATGCGGCTGGCACCCTTGATCAGCATCACCAGGCATCCGGCATCCGTCATCGCCTGCAGCGCCGGTTCGGCCTCGCGCATCGCCATGCGCGACTTGGTCCACAGCATCTTTTGCAGGCCGACAAGACGTGGATAGGCGGAATGGCCGGCCAATTTCCGGCCGAACCGGTCGCAGATGGCGGCCAGCAGCCGATGCTCCCTGAAGGAGACGAGGTCGATGTCGTTGGCGCTCAGCCACTCCATCGCGCAACCGGCGGCCGCGTCGTCGTCGGCAAGTAGCGCGGCCTTGAGCAACTGGTCGAGCCCGCCCGTCGGCCAGGACCAGCCATAGTCCGGGAAACGGCGGCTGATGCGGCGGATGCGCGCCATCAGCCCGCGCCGGTCTTGTTTCGGGCCCGTCGCAGCATGGCCAGCCGCGCAACTTCAAGATAGCCGCGGTCGCGCGTTGCATCGCGTCCGTACGACAGGCTGCCGGGCCTGATGCGGCGCAGCGCCAGCACCTCTTCCATCATGTCGAAGGCAAGGCCCGCCTCGCGTGCCCGCGCGATCCAGTCGATCATTTCGCCTCGGCCGCCCGGCGGATCGACGACTGGTCCGACGGTCTCGGCGACCTCGCGCCGGATCAGCATCGTGGTCCGCGACCAGCCGGGTACGACCGCGTCCTCGGGTGCATCGGGCCGGTCATTGCGGAAGTTTCGCAAATGGCAGAAGACGCCCGATGTGCCAGGCAATCCTCGCAGATATGCAAGCTGATCCTCGATCTTGGTCGGCAGCCAAAGGTCGTCGGCGTCGAGCGTCGCGATGAACGGCGTCGAGAGCGCGGCGATGCCTCTGGTCGTGGCGCTGCCCGGTCCGGCATTTGCCTGGCGCAGCAACTGCAGCGGCAGGTCTGTTCCGCCGATCGCCGCGGCGAGATCGTCGGTTGATCCGTCGTCGACGATCACCACCAGCTCCGGCCGCACCGTCTGCGCTGCGACCGATCGCAGCGTCTCGGCGATGGTGCCGCTGGCGTTGAAGGCCGGTATGACGACGCCGTATCCGTCCATCACAGGGCACGCCAATCTGAAAGTTTGTCGAGCTCGAAGATACCTTCGATCGGCCGCAGCGACGGGTCGGCCTTGCGCCGCTTCATCGATTTATAGATAGCGCGCAGGAATTCCCGCGACTGGACGTCCTCTTGCCTCGTCATGTTGCCCGCATGCCGTCTGTAATAGAGCGCGACTGTGTCGGGAAGCACATATCTGGGACCGATCTCAAAACCGCGCAGCAGGTAGTCGGTATCTTCGGCCTGGACGAAATCCTCATCGAAATCGCCTATGCGCGCGACGAGCCGGCGCGCGAAGATCGCCGCCGACAGATGAATGCCGCGAACCGTGATGCTGTTGCTGTCCGCCGTCGGCTCCAAGGTCCCATCGTCGATCTTGTCGACCAGCATCATCCTCGAATAGGTCAGGTCGAGATCGGGGTTCTCCCGGAAAAGCTCGACATCGGCCTCGAAGCGCCCGGCTGGCGAGATGTCGTCCGAATCGAGGAACGACACCAGGTCCGCCTCGGGCTTGAGCTGCCTCAGCCCGCTGTTGCGCGCCCGCGTCACCCCCATGTTCTCTTGCTGGAACAGCCGGATGCAGGAATGATCATCCATCATCGCGCGCACGGCCTCGACCGAGCCATCGGTCGAACCGTCGTCGATGACGATGATGTCGAGATCGGCGGCGTCGCCTTGCCTGAGCAGCGAGCGCAGCGCGGCGCCGACATAGGCCTCGCGATTGTAGACCGGCATGATCACGCTCAGCCTCATCCGCGACCTCGCGGCCGCTGCTGCACCACCCGTTTTGATCGCGAGATATCCCGCATCAAAACACCCGCCAGTCGGGCGAGCTCCTGAGCTCGAAAATACCGGGAATCTCACGCAGGGACGGGTTCGCCCGGCGTCGCCGGATCGATTTGTGGATCGCCCGCATGTGGTCGCGAAGCCGGCCCTCGCGCTTCCTGGTGATATTGCCGGCATGGCGCCTGTAGTAGATCGCGACGGTCTCCAGAAGACGGTAATTCGGACCCGTTTCGAAGATGCGCAGCAGATAGTCAGTGTCCTCGCACTGATCGAATTCCTCGTCGAAACAGCCTATGCGATCGATAAGCGCCCGCCTGAACAGGCCGGTGCTCATTGAAATTCCGCGCAGCGTTACGGTGCGGCTGCCCGCTACCGGCTCCATCGTGTCATCGTCTATCTGCTCTGCCAGGGTCATCAGGGAGTAGGTCAGGTCAAGGCCCGGGTCGGCCTCGAAGCAAGCCAGATCCGCCTTGAAGCGCCCGGCAAGCGAGATGTCGTCGGAATCGAGGAACGACACAAATCCGGCATCCGGCGGCAGCCGTCTCAGCCCGGCATTACGCGCCCTCGCGACGCCCATATTGGGTTGCAGGAACAGGCGGATGCAGGGCGCCTCGCGCATCGTCGACCGTACGGCCTCCACCGAGGCGTCCGTGGAGCCGTCGTCGATGACGATGATGTCGAAGTCGGCGTCAGCGCGCTGCCTGATCAACGAGCGCAGCGCCGGGACGACGTAGCGCTCGCGATTGTACACAGGCATGATCACGCTGAGCTTCACCGGGCGCCTCGTGTCAGGAAGTCCTCGATCGTGCCGGCGATCTCTGCCGGGTCGGTGCCGAGGGACAAACGAAAGCACGGCAGATGGCGAGCCAATTCGCTGAAGAAGCGAAAGCCGCTTTCGCGTTCGCCCGGCATTGTGCGATGCCGGACGGCGCCAAGGCAATCATGGCATCCCTGCGCGACACCGGCATGATCGAACTTGCTCCGCCACCGCTGATATGTGGCACCATCAGCGCGACGATGTCCAGCATCGCGGGCACCGGCCTGGGCGCGATCTCATCGACGTGAAACATGTGCTTGCCCTGCCAGTTCAGCGGGCCTTGCGCCGTTAGCCGCTTTTGCAGGCCCAGCCGCGTGAAACCTTGCGCGTCCTGCTTCAGCGTCGAGAAAAGGGGTCGCGCGGTCACGCCTCCGGCGAGATCGATCAGCACATAGTCGTCCCCGACACTGTCGAGTCCGTTGATCAGGCCAGCGGCGACGGTGCCGGATTTCCCGGCTCCGCCCGAGCCGGCAAGGAGGATACCCTTGCCATTGATGCCGAGCGTGCCGGCATGGGTCAGCCGCATGCCGCGCGAGGCGTATTCCCAATGCAGGAAGGCGCGCAGCGGTGCCCCCGGCTCCCAGGGCGGAAAGGCATCGGCCGTGGCCATCAGCTGTACGCCAACGCAACGTTGCGGATCGTAGATCTGCCAGAAATCCAGGTCGTGGAAATAGTGCCCGCGCAACCCGGCCTCGGCGAGCCGTTTGGCAAAGCCGTGCTCGGTGAAATGCGCGTCGCCCCATCGCGCCGGCTCCGGGATGCCGTCGATGCCGGGATGAGCGATGAAGATGCGGCACTTGGACGGTTCCGGCTGATCGTGACCGGCCTCGACAAATGCATGGCTCAGTGCATCGGCAAGCACACCGTGACCCAGATGCACGGTCAGTTCGAGCCCGGGCAGGCGAACCTTCCGGATGGTCGGATAGCGCGGGGCCGCGCCTTCAGCGGCGGCGATGAGATACCGGGCGTAGTCTGGCAGGGTCTCGAGCGTGACGCGCGGCATCAAGCGCCTTCCATCGCGGCTGCGGCCGGCCGGTCAGGAAGCCTGCTTGACCGCCGGCCAGCCAAGGGGTTCCTCGACCTCATGGATGGGATCAACGACGATCAGGTCCGCGAGGTCGTCGTGGATGCTGACATTGAGCGGCTCGTTGGTGGCGGCAAGCTCGGCTTGCAATTCGCCTGGCAGCGGCTGCGCCGCCGCTTCTGAACGCACCAGCAAACCCAGTTCGAGCAGTTGCGATATGAAGTGTTCGAGTTCGGCCTGGCTTATTGTCGAGCCGCCCGCGGCCAGCCCGATCAGAGCCTGGGCGTCCACTCCGGACGAAAGCACCAGCCACACCTTGCTGCCGGAATCGGAGAAGCCGAAATATTTGCCATTGGCAAGGTTGAGCACCACGGCTTCGCCATCGAAGGATTCGAAAACGATATCCCGGCTCGCAACCGCATAGGTATGGGGTTCATGCTTCATTGTTGCCCCGCTTTACATCCCTGCCCGCCAGCAGGAGCGCCTGCACCGACAACGCCTGTAGACTTTCGGTCGTTCCTTGGCAAGGTAACCTTTGCCGGCAAGGCGCCGACATTTCCGGGATCAGTCGAAGGACGGCTGGATCAAGCCTCGATTTCCAGCGCCGATAATGGCTTGGAACAACAGGCCAGGATGAAGCCGTCATCGATCTCATGATCGAGGATGCCGCCATTGTGGCTCATCTCGACGCTGCCGGAGACTTTCTTCACCTTGCAGGTTCCGCACAGGCCGAATTCGCAGGCCGCCGGTATCCGCACACCGGAGGCACGCGCCGTCTGCAGAACGGTCTGGCCGGCGACGCAGTCGGCGTCGACATCCGAAAGCGAGAATCGGATCGGCGTCGTGGCTTCGGGGACAGTGACGCCTTCTTCGGCCGGAGAGGCAAAGGGTGCCGGGACTTCGTCCACGGTCGGCGCGGCAAAGCTTTCCTGATGGTACTTTGCCATGTCGAAGCCGGCGGCTTCGAGCATGCCGCGCACCGCGCGCATGAAGGGATCGGGGCCACAGCAGAAGATTTCGCGTTCGCGGAAATCCGGTGCCAGGAGCGGCAGTCGGATGGCGTCGATGCGGCCCATATGGCCGTACCAGCCCTCGCGGCTCGACCGCTCCTCGATCATAAAGCCGAGCGACAGGCCAGGCATGTGGCCACCGAGCAGTTCGAGCTCCTTGCGGAAGATGATCTCTTCCGGACGCCGCGCGCAGTTGACGAAGCCGACATCGGTCCATGGTGCACAGTCGTTCAGCCAGCGCAGCATCGACATCATCGGCGTCACGCCGGAGCCGGCCGAGATGAACAGATATTTCGCCGCCGGATGGCTGTGCAGTGAAAAGTCGCCGCCCGGTCCATAGGCCTTGACGTGCGAGCCGGGCGTCAGGTGATCGAACATCCAGCGTGTGCCGATGCTGCCCGCCTGCGCCTTCACCGTCACCGCGATCGAGAACGGCCGCGACGGCGACGACGACAGAGTGTAGGTTCGCATCAGCGGCCCATCCGGCGTCGGCAGTTCCAGCGTCACGAACTGGCCCGGCTTGTAGCGGAACCAGGTCTGGTTGTCGGACCGGAAGGTGAAGGTCTTGACGTCCGGCGCCTCGTCGCTGACACCGATCACTTCCAGCACCTGCAGCCTGTCGTTCCACGGCGCCATCTGGTCGAGATGGCGATAGAGGCCAAGGTCGGTCATGGCATTCATCCCTGCATACCTTTCATTTTGCGCATGTCGTGATCCCAAAACCGCTGCACACTTTTGGGCGACATGCGCTAGGCGACGCTGCGCAGCGCCGGCCGCCCGCCTTCGGCAAGGCGCGGGCCGATGAAGCGGGCATACCAGTCGACGAACTGGATGACGCCGCCTTCATGCAGCTCCGAATACGGGCCGGGCTCGTAAGCGGGCGACAGGATACCGAAGGCGTTCTCCTCGACGATGCGGCGATCCTGGTCGTTGGTCTCGGTCCAGACATGGGTGAGTTCGGCGAGATCGTAGTCGACACCCTCGACCGCGTCCTTGTGCACCAGCCATTTCGTCGTCACCGCCGTTTCGGTGGCGCTGACCGGCAGCACGCGGAAGGTGACCGCGTGATCGATGAGGATGTGGTTCCAGGTCGTCGGATAGTGATAGTGCATCAGCGTGCCGATGCGGTCGGCCGAGACGCTGTCGGACAGGTCCTTCCTCACCGCCCGCTTGCCGGTCATCGTGTAGCTCTGGGCATCGCGCAGCAGCGGCGCGCGGGTGGCGCGATATTGCCCGGCCGGGTCGATGCGGAATTTGCTGGGCAGGCCAATAGCTTCGCACTTCGCCCAGTGCGCCAGCATCTCCGGATCGCTGTCGGCGCCTTGCACGCCGGTCACGGTCGGTGCTTCCGGGAAGGTCTTGCACAGCTCGGGATGATTGCCCGCGCAATGATAGCATTCGCGGTTGTTTTCCCAGACCAGCTTCCAGTTGCCCTTCTCGATGATCGTGCTCTCGAAGGCGATCTTGGCCTCGCTCAGCCGGTGCGGCTTGAGATAGGGCTCGATCATCGCCCGCATCGGCGCGAAGTCGGCGGGCTCCTTGGCCAGGCAGATGAAAACATAGCCAGCGACGCTTTCGCAGGCGATCGGCTTCAGCCCGAACTGGCTCTTGTCGAACCCCTCGGCCATCTGGCGGGCGAACAGCAGGCGTCCGTCCAGCTCGTAGGTCCACTGGTGATAGGGGCAGACCAGTTTGGCGGCCATGCCCTTGTCGGTGTTGCAGACGCGGCTGCCGCGATGGCGGCAGGAATTGTGGAAGGCGTTGATCTTGCCCTGCTGATCGCGCACCAGCACGACCGGATAGTCGCCGATCTGCACGGTGATGAAGCTGCCCGGCTTGGGCAATTCGCAATCATGGCCGATGAACAGCCAGTCGCGATACCAGATCAGCTCCATGTCGAGCTTGAAGAAGTCCGGGTCCGTGTAAAAGGGCTGTTCCAGCGAAAAGCCTTGTCTGCGGCTGTTCAAGAGCCCCAGCATGTCGTTGCGCGCTTCCATGTCCTGTCCCCATTTTCAAGGACTGAACTGGTGGTGATTGAGGAAGGACTGGACGCAGATCGGCGCAAAGCCGGACAAACACCATCCGCCTCTTGACCGCCCACCGCGATCAGTCGAGTTCTAGCGATCTCGGGCTGGTTTCCGGGCTCTGGAGTCGTCCTTGCGGACCATCGCGACACCTTCCCAGGCTTTCGCCCAGTGGTCTCCCGTTGCGACTTGAACTCCACCACCGTTGCGGGGGCAGCGCCGGAATCTGACCGGCTTCCCAATTCTCCGCTCCGTCGTCACGCAGCGGCACCTGAGATGCCTGATCTAATCACGACAGGCTTTGCGACATCGGCACGAAAGCGACATCGCATCCATGCGGCGCGACACGCATGCTGGATCGTCATGACAGGTTCGTAGGCGTTGGAATCGCATTCTGTCGCCTGGCGCGCAGGCGCCGTTTTCGCCCCCTTTGCCGGGGGCAAAAGGGTTAACAGTTTCAAAAGGTGACTATTAGCAGATTCTAAAATCGAACCGAACGGTTCGTTTCTGTTGACGGTGCGTGCAGGACGGTGTGAACGCCGAACCTTCGATACAGTTGGTGATCGAGGTATCGTCTTCAGTTAACCAATTGATATTACGATAGAAAATAAGAGATGTGGAAAGCGCTGGTACAATTTCAAGTAGTGGAGTCATGGTCCACGCTGAACAACTTCGTGATTGGAAACGGCAAGGGTGCTCTCCCACATCGGGGCTGTCCGAACGACGCGATTTTAATCCCAAGACACGCCGCTAGACGGACGGAAAAATACTGGAGTACCCAAAATGAAAAAGATTGTTCTCACTGCCGCCGCCGTTCTGGCCATTTCCGGCAGCGCCTTCGCTGGTAGCGACCAATACGGTTCGCACGTCGCCACTCCCGCGGCCACTACCGACAGCTCGTACACCGCTTCGACCGGCAAGTCGGAGCCGGCTGCCCAGACACCTGCCCAGGGCGCCGACCGCAACCTCTTCGGCAACAACTAACGGCCGATCCCCGGCTCGCGGCGGGGCGACCTTGCCGCGCCGGTGGATGCCACAAATTCAGGAGTACCTAAAATGAACAAGATCCTCATTGCTGCCGCCGCCGTCCTGGCCCTCTCCGGCAGCGCCTTTGCTGGCAGCGAGAATTATGGTTCGAACAACGCCAACCAGGCGGCGGTCACGTCGACCGACAACGCGAACACCGCGTCGATCGGCAAGTCGGCTCCGGCCACCCAGGCGCCTGCCCAGCAAGGCAGCGATCGCAACCTCTTCGGCCGGTAACGGCCCGTCCGAGAGTGGCGGCTTGCCCGCCGCTCGTGGAATTCAAGACATCAGGAGTATTTGAAATGAACAAGATCCTTATTGCTGCCGCCGCCGTTCTGGCCCTCTCCGGCAGCGCTTTCGCCGGCAGTGAGAACTATGGCTCTAACAGCGCCAATCAGCCCACTGCCTCGTCGACCGTCAATGTCGATACGTCGCATACGGGTTCGATCCGCAACAGCGACTCGCCTGTCTACAAGCTGCTCAATTCGTCGGGCGACGTGCAGAAGTCCGCACCTCAGGGCGCAGACCGCAATCTCTTCGGCAACAACTAACCAGCCGTGGTGACGTATAAAAAAGAGAGCGGCGGGCCAGCCCGCCGCTCTCTTTTTGCGTTGTCCAGACACGGTTGGTCTCAGGCGGCTTTTGCTTCCGCTTCGTGCAACGCGAACGACCGTCCATCCGCATCAAAGATGTGAAGGTCGCCGGCATTGGCGGTCAGCCGCAGCGTCGAGCCGCGCCTGACCTCGACATTGCCCGGCAGCTTGGTCACCAGCGGCAGGTCGGCACGGCCGATGTCGATATAGACCAGCTGGACCTCGCCGAGCTGCTCGACATAATCGACCGTCCCCTCGAACAGATACTCCGTACCACCGGCGATCGCGAGATCTTCCGGCCGCACGCCGAAGCTGACCGCCGCTCCCTTTGCCGAGGGAGGCGTCGCGATCGGCACTGTTGCCTTGCGGCCGCCGACATGGCTGATGATGGTCGGATCGCCCGTCTTGTCGACCGTCGCCGGCAGGATGTTCATTGCCGGCGAGCCGATGAACTGAGCGACGAACAGGTTGCCGGGGTTCTTGTAGAGCTCCATGGGCGTGCCGACCTGCTCGATGTGGCCGTCCTTCAGCACCACGATGCGGTCAGCCAGCGTCATTGCCTCGACCTGGTCGTGCGTGACGTAGATCATGGTCGTGTTGGGCATCGATTCCTTGAGCTTGGCGATCTCGATACGCGTGGCGACGCGCAGTGCCGCGTCAAGGTTCGACAGCGGTTCGTCGAACAGGAACACTTTCGGATTGCGCACGATGGCGCGGCCGATGGCGACGCGCTGGCGCTGGCCGCCCGACATCGCCTTGGGCAGGCGGTCGAGATATTTGGTCAGCTGCAGGATCTCGGCGGCCTGCCGCACCCGCTTGTCGATCTCGGCCTTGCTTTCCTTGCCGATCTTCATCGAGAAGGCCATGTTGTCGTAAACGGTCATGTGCGGATAGAGCGCGTAGGACTGGAACACCATGGCGATGCCACGCTTCGATGGCGGCACGTCGTTGACCACCTGGCCGTCGATCTTGAGTTCGCCCGAGGTGATTTCCTCAAGCCCGGCGATCGAGCGCAGCAAGGTCGACTTGCCGCAGCCCGACGGGCCGACGAAGACGATGAATTCGCCTGATTTGATGTCGAGGTCGATGCCGTGGAGAATGTTGAGATTGCCGTAGGACTTCTTCACTTGTCTCAAATTGACATCGGCCATTGATTTCCTCCCAGTGGTTCCTCAGATGTTCAGCCTATGCGCCCGAACCAGGCGCCGTAACCGCCGAGTTCGACCGAACCGGTGCTTGCCTGCCCGGAAAATCCGTGTCCCGCCAAAGGTTGCAGGGTTCGGTTGCCGAGGTCAACCTTCGCCGGCGCGGCGCCCAGATTGAAGACGCAGACGATCTCCTCATTGCCCGCCCGGCGGGTGAAGGCGACGGTGTCGCCTTGACTTTCGATGAAGCTGATCTCGCCCTTGGCCAGCGCCGGATGGGCGCGGCGGAAGGCGAGAAAGCGCCGGTAATGCTCAAGCAGGGAGGTTTCGTCACCCTGCTGCACGTTGACCGCCTGTGACAGATGCTTGGCCGGCACCGGCAGCCAGGGCTTTGCCTGGGAGAAGCCGCCATTGCTGGCGCCGCCATCCCACACCATGGGCGTGCGGCAGCCGTCGCGGCCCTTGAATTCCGGCCAGAAGCGGATTCCGTAGGGGTCCTGCAGGTCCTCGAAGCGCAGGTCGGCCTCGCCGAGCCCGAGTTCTTCGCCCTGGTAGATGCAGACCGAGCCGCGCAGCGACATCAGCAGCGCCGAAATGACCTTGAGATAGGCGGTCGGGTCGGCTTCGTCGGCGGCCCAGCGCGAGGCCGGGCGCATCACGTCATGGTTGGAAAACGCCCAGCACGACCAGCCGTCGCTGGCCACCTTGCCAAAAGCTTCCAGCACCGAGCGGACCTTGGCGGCGCTGATTTTTTCCGGCGCCAGGAAGTCGAAGGAATAGCACATATGCACGCGCTTGCCGCCCGCGGTATAGGCGGCGACCACATCCAGCCCGCGCTGCGAATCGCCGACTTCGCCGACCGCGGCGGTCGCCGGATACTCGTCGAGCAGCGCCCGGAAGCGCTCGAGGAAGGCGAGGTTCTCCGGCCGGCTCTTGTCGTAGATATGGTCCTGGTAGTTGTAGGGGTTGACCGCCGGTGCGGTCTGGTCGTTTCGCTCTTCCGGCGGCAGCGGCGGGTTGTTTTCCAGCCCCTGGCTGTGGAAGTAGAAATTGATCGTGTCGAGCCTGAAGCCGTCGACGCCGCGCTCCAGCCAGAAGCGGGTGACGTCGAGCAGCGCGTCCTGGACTTCCGCGTTGTGGAAGTTGAGGTCGGGCTGCTCGGCCAGGAAATTGTGCAGGTAGTATTGCTGGCGGCTGGTGTCCCATTGCCAGGCCGAGCCGCCGAAGATCGACAGCCAGTTATTGGGCGGCGTGCCGTCGGGCCTTGCGTCCGCCCAGACATACCAGTCGGCCTTCGGATTGACGCGGCTCGAGCGGCTTTCCTTGAACCAGGGATGGATGTCGGCGGTATGCGACAGCACCTCGTCGATCATCACCTTGAGACCGAGCCGGTGCGCTTCCGCCGTCAGTGCGTCGAAATCCGCCAGCGTGCCGAACATCGGGTCGACGTCGCAATAATCCGAGACGTCGTAGCCGAAATCCTTCATCGGCGATTTGAAGAAAGGCGAGATCCAGATGGCATCCGCGCCAAGGGCGGCAATGTAGGGCAGCCTGCCGATGATGCCCTTGAGGTCGCCAATGCCGTCGCCATTGGAGTCCTGATAGCTGCGTGGATAGATCTGATAGATCACCGCGCCCCGCCACCAGTCGCGGTCGATGGCGGGGTCTGGTTTCGAAGTCGCCTTCAAAGCCGATTGCATTGTCTCAACCTCCTTTCACCGAGCCGGCCAGCAGCCCGCGAACGAAATATCGCTGCAGCGAGAAGAAGACGATCAGCGGCACGATGATGGTGATGAAGGCCGATGTCGTCAGGATCTCCCAGTTGCCGCCGCGCGAGCCGAGCAGCGCATTGAGCTTGGCGGTCAGCACGATCTGATCGGGCGCTGTTCCGAGGAAAACCATTGCCACCAGCAGATCGTTCCATACCCAGAGGAATTGGAAGATGGCGAAGGAGGCAAGCACCGGGAAGGACAGCGGCAGCACGATCTTGACGAAGATCTCGAAATCGCTGGCACCGTCGATGCGGGCTGATTCCATGATCTCGCGCGGCAGGCCGGCGATGTAGCTGCGCAACAGGTAGATGGCGAAGGGCAGGCCGAAGCCGGTATGCGCCAGCCAGATGCCGAGATAGGTCTTGGACGGCACCCCGAAGAAAGTGCCGACGCCGTTGTAGAGCCTGAGCAGCGGGATCAGCGACATCTGCAGCGGCACCACCAGGAGGCCGATGATGACCGCTATCAGCAAGGCGCGTCCGGGAAACCGCATCCAGGCCAGCGCGTAGGCGGCAAAGGCCGCGATCAGGATCGGGATCACGGTCGCCGGTATGGTGACCGTCAGCGAATTCATGAAGGAGCGGCCGATGCCTTCGGAGAACAGCACGGTCTGGTAGTTGTCGGTGGTGAATTTCGGCGGCGCCGATGAGGCGTAGTAGACGCGCTGGCCGCGATCGCCTTCGAAGGCCTTGGGCGATGCCATGACGAAGCTGCCGTCGGCATTGACCTGCAGGGTCACACCATCACCCAGGTCGGCTGATGTGCCGGCCGGATATTGTGTAGGTGCTGCTGCCTTGATGCCGAAGGCACTGATGTTGCGCTTGGCGCCGTCGCCGAAGATATTGCCCTCGAGGACGAACTTGCCGTCCTTCTGGGTCTGCGCCGAGGCGGGCGGCAGTCGCGCAGCCTCGGTCTGGCTGGAACTGGCGAACGAATTCCACCAGCCCGAGGCGACGATCTGGTCCTTGTCGCGCAGCGACGAGACGAGGATGCCGAGCGTGGGGATGGTCCAGATCGCCACGAAGACGAGCACCGCGATATGGACGCCGAAACGGCTTGCGAAGGAATTTCCGGTCGCCACGGCCATATCAGTGCCCTCCCGTCTCTTTGTTGGCCTGGCGGATGTTCCAGATCATGATCGGAATGACCGCGATCATGATTATGATGGCAATGGTCGCGCCGCGGCCGAAGTCGCCGCCGCCGCGAAACATCCAGTCGAACATCAGATTGGCCAGCACCTGGCTGTTCCATTGGCCGTTGGTCATGGTCAAGACGATGTCGAACACCTTCAGCACCAGGATGGTGATGGTGGTCCACACCACCGCGATGGTGCCCCAGATCTGCGGTACCATGATCTTCCAGAAGATCTGGAACGGGTTGGCGCCGTCTATGACGGCGGCTTCCAGCGTTTCTTCCGGGATGCCGCGCAGCGCCGAGGACAGGATGACCATGGCGAAACCGGTCTGGATCCAGATCAGGATGATCATCAGGAAGAAGTTGTTCCAGAACGGCAGCGATATCCAGACCTGCGGCTGGCCGCCGAAATGCTGAATGATGGCGTTGAGCAGTCCGATCTGGATCTGGCCGTCGCCACGATATTCGTAGATGAACTTCCAGATCACGCTGGCGCCGACGAAGGAGATGGCCAGCGGCAGGAAGATCAGGCTCTTGGCGATCGTGCCCCACCATATCTTGTCGGTGAGCACGGCGATGATCAGGCCGAGGAAGGTGCAGGCCGCCGGCACCACCGCCAGCCACAGGATGTTGTTCAGGATCGCGTTTCGCAGATCCGGATCGCGCAGCGCCCATTCGTAGTTGGCGAACCCGACGAAACTCGTGCCGCCGCGGTCGAAGAAAGACAGCCACAGCGTGGCGATCACCGGATAGATCAGGTAGATGGTCAGGATGATCAGCGCCGGACCCACGAAAAGCCAGGGCCGCACCAATCCCTGCCGGCGCAGATTGTTGACGGCGGCCGTCCCGGACACCCCGCGCGAGGGGAAGATCAAATCGAGCAGTTTGTTGGCGCCCCAGAAATAGGCGACACAGCCGCCGACGCCGATGATGATGACGAATATTGCCGAGAAAATCTGAGCCGCCATGGGTCCCTCTCCCTGCGCATGATCGGCCAGGCGATGCTGGCGATCGGATGCACCGACTTTCAGTTATTCGGAACAATCGAAACGTGAAGGATTCCGGCGAGCACCGCCGGTCGGATCCGGGCGGTAGCCCGGATCCAGTAGGAGGATCGGAAGGTGTTAGGTCGCCCTGCCTATTTGATAGCGTCCCAGCTCTTCTGGATGTCGGTGGCGACGTCCTGGGCGGACTTGCCGCCGACCAGATCGATCATGCCGGTCCAGAACGAGCCGGCGCCGACCTTGCCGGGCATCAGGTCGGAGCCGTCGAAGCGCACCGTCGTGGCGCCGACCAGGATCTCGCCCTGCTTCTTCAGCGCATCGCTGCCATAGGCGTCCTTGTTGGCTCCCTTGAAGGGGGTGACGAAGCTCTTCTGCGCCATCCACAATTCATGCGCGAGCGGCATCTGCAGGAATTTGATGAATTCGCGCGACGCCTTGGAATCCTTGGTGATCATCACCAGCGTTCCGGCCACTTCCAGCGGCGTTCCCAGTTCCGGCTTGGAGGCGTAAGGCGGGTAGGGAAGAAGTCCGCATCCTGGCCGAGCTTCACGCCCTCCGGGAAGAAGGAGGGGATGAACGATGCCTGATGGTGCATGTAGCACTTCGGCGGCACGGTGAAGAGGCCCTTCGGGCTGTCGCGGAAGTCGGTCGCGGCTACCGCCTTGGCGCCGCCGTCCACCATCTTGTCGTCGGTGGCGATCTTGCCGAAGATGTCGATGGCGTTGACCACCGCCGCATCGGTGAACGGGATCTCGTTCTTCACCCACTTGTCGTAGACTTCGGGCGGCTGCGTGCGCAGCATGATGTCCTCGACCCAGTCGGTCGCCGGCCAGCCCGTCGCGCCGCCCGAGCCAAGCCCGATGCACCACGGCTTGCCACCATCGGCGATGATCTTCTTTTCGAGCTCGGCAAGCTCTTCCTGCGTCTTCGGCACCTTGTAGCCGGCTTCCTCGAAATTGTCGGGCGAGTACCAGACCAGACCCTTGACGTCGATCTTGTAGGGAAAGGCATAGAAGCCCGGCTTGCCGTCCTTGCCATTGTAGGTGCCGAGCTTGGCCCAGGAGTCGCCGGCGGCGTAATTCTCCTTGACCCAGGCCGCGACGTCGTCGCCCAGCGGGGTCAGCACGCCCTTGGAAGCAAGGTCCTGGATGAGGCCGGGCTGCGGCAGCACGGCGATGTTGGGCGGGCTGCCGGCCTGGGTGTCGATGACGATCTGCTGCTCGTAATTCTCGGACGAGGAATATTTGACCTCCGCGCCGGTGGCTTCGGAGAAATAATCGAGTACCGAACGCACAAGCGTCTCGTCCTCGCCACGCCACGGTCCGAAGATCGACAGGGTCTCGCCCTTGAGATCGACTTTCTTGAGGTCGTCGTAATTCGCCCAGTGGAACTTCGAATCCTCGCCCGGCTTGAACTTCAGTTCGGCGTGCGCCGGCAGGCTAAGGGCGAGCGCGCCAAACGCGACGCCAAGCAAAAGCACTTTCCTCATCGGTATTCCTCCCAGTGGTCACTAAAGGTTCGGACGAAACCTCCATCCCGTCCGCCGGCGCCAGTGGAACTGTGACTCAGTCGCGAAGGAACCGCAACCTTTCGAAGAGTCTTCCAAAGCGCTTTGGTTGCCTTGATCTCGCCACTGAATCGGTCAGGAGTCAAGAGGGATAACGACCTAATCGATTTAGTTTTCGAAATTTCACCAGTTGAAAGTGCGGTGCAGCATGCATTTCTGGCGATGCAACAGTAATTTTTGTTTCAAACCTGGAGCTCGCGCGGTTATGGTCTCGGTCAGATGGCGGCGCCTCTATGGCGCTTGGGTCGATTCAACTTAAAAGCGCTTTGAGGCGGGAGGCCTCTCGTGAACCTCAAGCAACTCGCGCATATGCTGGCGCTTTCGCAGACCACGGTAAGCCGGGCGCTGAACGGCTATCCCGAAGTCAACGAGGAAACCCGCAGGCGCGTCATGGACGCCGCCAAGCGCCACGGCTATCGCCCCAATCCGAGCGCGCGCCGGCTGGCCACGGGCAAGTCAGGAATGATCGGCTACGTCCTGCCGACGGGTGCGGCCGTCGACATCGACCCGCACTTCGTCGAATTTCTGTCCGGCCTGGGCGACTATGCCCGCTCGCACGAACTCGACCTCGTGTTGTCGCCGGCTGATGCCGACGATCAGGAGACGACCTACCGGCGTATCGTCGCCAACCGACAGGTCGACGCCGTCTACATCTCTTCGCCCAGGCCGCAGGACCGGCGCGTGGCGCTGGTCAACACGCTCGGCATTCCCTTCATCGTCCATGGCCGCAGCGAGGGCTTCGATTTCGACTATCCCTATCTCGACATCGACAATGAGGGCGCTTTCCACGAGGCGGCCCGGCTGCTCGTCCAGCTCGGCCACCGGCGGCTGGCGCTGATCAACGGCGATGACGGGGAAACCTTCGCCATTCATCGCGAGCGCGGCATGCGCCGGGCGTTGGCCGCGACCGGCCTGGCATTGGGCGATCGCCATGTCTGCTCCGTCGTCATGACCGAGGAGAATGGCTACCGCGCCACCCGGCGCCTGCTCGAACAGGACGGCGCGCCGACGGCAATCGCCTGCTCCAGCCTGATCATGGCGCTCGGCGTGGTGCGCGCGGTGCGTGATCTCGGGCTCAGCATTCCCGGCGACGTCTCGCTGATTGCCCATGACGACGTCTTTCCCTGGCTGAAGCCGGAGAATTTTTCCGTGCCGCTGTCCACGACGCGCTCGTCGATCCGGCTGGCCGGCGCACGCATTGCCGAACGGCTGGCGGCACGCATATCGGGGCTGGAAGAGGGCGCCCGTGGCGAGGTCTGGCCGGTCGACCTGGTGGTCAGGGGGTCCGTGGCTGGCGCGCCTGCCTAAACAGCGGATTTGAGATGATCGATGAAGGCGCGCAGCTTCGGCAGGACCTGGCGCTTGCCAGGATGATAGAGGAAGACACCCGGCGTCGTCGCAGAGAGGCTCTCTAGAACGGGCTTTAGTTTTCCCTGGGCAATCGGACCCTCGGCAACGGGTCGAGGCGTTTGCGCCAACCCAATGCCTTGCATCGCAGCCCCCAGCAACGTCGGATAGTCATGCGCGATCAGCGGGCCTGAGACGATGGCCTCGATCGTTTCGTTGCCGTCGACGAAGGACCAGGGCGCGATGGCGCCGTTCGAGCGGCGCAAGCGCAAGCAGGCGTGGTGGCGTAGATCCTCGACATGCGCGGGATAGCCATGGTGCTCGAAATAGTCCGGGCTGCCGACGACCACGAAGCTGAACGGCGGCGTCAGCCGCACCGCGACCATGTCCGGCGCGACGAATTGGCCGAGGCGGATGCCGGCATCGAACCCGCCGTTCGCGAGATCGACCATCTCGTCGCTCGCGGCGATCTCCAGTTCGATCTCGGGATAGGCTCGGCAGAACGACGCGATTATCGGCTCCAGGATCAGCGGCACGACGGCCCGGGGCACGGACAGGCGCAGCAATCCGGTCGGCCGCTGGCCGGCATCTCGGGCGGCTTCGCCGGCCGAGACGAGTTCTTCGAAGGCAGGGCCGGCGCGGTCAAGGAACCGCTGACCGGGCTCGGTCAAGCCGACGCTGCGCGTCGTGCGGACGAACAGCGCAGCGCCCAAGCGCGCTTCCAGTGCCCGCACCGCCTGGCTCACTGCGGATGGCGTCACGCCGACATCCGCTGCGGCGCGGCGGAAGTTGCGGTGCCTGGCGACAGCCAGGAACGCCTCGACGCCCTCCAGCGCACCATGTCGGACTGTGTAGTTCTGCTTCATAGGTCGTTGTGATTACAGTGGATGGTCGAATTATGGAAGCGGGCTTAGGTAGTAGGTCGAAGCACGGAGACATCTTGCAATGACCGATGAACTCGATGGGGTGCGCGACCACTATCGCGCGACCGGCCTGACTGAGCGGCTGAAGAGCGTACTGGCCGCCCTTGGTCCGGCGGACCAGCTTCTCACGCCCCAGCAGTTGGGTACCCTCGACCAGTTTCACACGCGCGGGCTTGCTGCCACCGCCGAGCTTGCCCAACTGGCGGGGATCGCCGCCGGTATGTCGGTCCTGGACGTCGGCTCGGGCATCGGCGGGCCGGCGCGCTTTCTGGCTGCGACCTATGGCTGCCGGGTTACTGGCGTGGACCTCAGCGAGCCTTTCGTGGATGCCGCACGCTATCTGACCGGACGCACGGGACAGAGCGGGCAGCTGTCGTTCCAGAACGCCAATGCACTGGAGCTTCCGTTCGACGACGGCCGTTTCGACATCGTGCTCTTGCAGCACGTGGCGATGAACATCTCCAACCGGGTGCGGCTCTATCACGAGACCAGGCGCGTATTGAAGTCAGGCGGCCGGTTTGCCACCTTCGACGTCGCATTGGGGAAGGGTGAACCGCACTATCCGCTCCCCTGGGCACGAATGCCGGCGACGAGCTTCCTCCTGACAGCCGACGCGACGCGCGCGGCGATCGAAGCGGCCGGCTTCCGCATGCTCGCATGGCAAGACGACACCGAGGCCGCCAGAGCGTGGTTCGCGCAACTGCGCGCGTCGGGGCCGCCGCCTTCGCCAAATCTCGGCGTGGTGATGGGGCCGGACTTCGCTGAGCTTACGACCAACCTGGGTCGAAATCTCGTGGAGGGCCGGCTCGGCATTCTCACCGCGGTATTCGAAGCAGTGTGAACCAACTGTCGGGAAGACGTCAGATGTCCACGGAAGTCCTATTTCAAACCCATCTCGTTCTGGGCTATGTCGCATGGCTGCTTTGCTTCGGCGCGTATATCTGGCCCTGGCTCCGGCAAATGGACCCGGTCGCAGTGCAACGCGCCATCGCCACCCTGCACAGCTTCCGCTTCTTCGGGCTCGTCTTCATCCTCCCGGGCGTCGTGGGTTCCAACTTGCCTGCCGGCTTCGCCGTCTTCGCCGCCTACGGCGACTTCGCAACAGGGGTGCTGGCCGTGCTGGCATTGCTCACGGTGCGAGTTCGGCCGCTCTTCTGGGCATTCGTGGTCGCCTTCAACCTCTTCGGAATGGTCGACCTCGTCGTCGACTACTACCACGCCATCCAGGCCGGCCTTCCCGCACACGCGGAACAATTCGGCGCCACCTATGCGATCCCGATCGTCTACGTGCCGCTCCTGATGATCACGCACATCGCCGCGTTCTGGTTCCTGCTCCGTCCCCGGCAAAGCGCGGCCTGAGCCATCGCCTGCTATTCCTTGGCCGCCTCGGCTGCCTTGGTGTCGAGCAGGCCGTAGCCGAAATCATTGTCGCGCCCCTTGGACCCGAGATCTCTCGCGGTCGCCGCAAGCGCCTTCTCGATGTCGTCGGCCGAGCGGTCGGGCGCGGCGTGGATGAGGTTGGCGATGGCGCCGCTGACGATTGCCGCGGCAAACGAGGTGCCCGTGACGACGTCCGAGCCGGCGCCGCTCGGCGCCACCATCTCGACCCCCGGCGCCGAGATGAAGACATAGGCGCCGCGATTGGCCTGCGGCATCAATCCGTCCTTGGCGTCCGTGGCCGTTACCGCAATGACGCCATCAAAGGCGGCCGGGTAGCCATAGGGCGCCTTCGGCCCGTTGTTGCCGGCCGCCGCGACCAGCACCATGTCGAGCGCGCGGGCATTGCGGCAGGCAGTACCAAGCAGGTCGTTCTTCGGGCCGACGAAGCTCATATTGATGATGCTGACATTCTGGTCCGCCGCCCAATCGAGCGCCGACAGGATGACGTCCATCGTCGATTTGCCGCCCTCGAAGGCACGCGCGTGGTAGATTTTCGCGCCCGGCGCCATGCCTTCCAGCGCGCCGACGCCGGCAATCAGCCCGTCGACCGAGGTGCCGTGGTCGCGCTTTTCGATCGGCACGTCGGGCATCGCGTCGAACTGTCCGGCGATCACGCCAGCCAGCGCCGGATTGCTGTCGTCGATGCCGGTATCGATGACGGCAACGCGGACGTTTTCGCCGCTGGCCTGTTTGGCGTCGAGCGCGATGCGGTCGAAGGCGTAATTGACGATGCCGGCCGCCTGCTGCAGCGAATAGATATGGTTGGGCTCGCGGCGCTGCGTGCGGCCGTCGGCGGCAAGCTGCGCCAGCACGACGCCGACCGGGCGGCCGTCGGGAATGCCGAAGCGCACCAGCGTGGTGCCAAGCAGGCGGGACTGGCGCTGCGAGCGCACTTCGAGGCCGAAGGAGGCGGCGATCTGCTGCACGGCGCCGGCATCGCCATCGACGGTCACCAGCAGCTCGTCGGGCACGAACTCGCCGGTCACGGCGCGCGGCGGCTGAACAGCGATGAGATCGGTCGGCGAGACGATCGCTCCGCCCGACGGCGGGCCGGCCTGGTTGCCTCCAGCTGGTGCCGCGGGCTCCGGCCGTGGTGCTGGCACCGGTGCCGGGGGAGCGGCCGGGTTGGGGAAGAGGTCGACGATCAGGGCGGGCAGAAAAACGGCACCGGCCTCTGCCGCGCCCGACCCGCCCTTGGCGCCGCCGTCCTTGACGCAGTCGGCTGCCGTCGCATTGGCCTCGTCGCTACAATCGATTTTCGCCCGGTCGGGATTGGTGGCGTTGGTCTGCGCCGACGCAGGCACGGCGGCGATTGTCATCGCCGCCGCCAAAGCAATTCCAAGAAAAGTGCGTAGCGGTTTTCTCGGGAAAAGCGCAAAGCGCTTTCCCTTGGGAATTGCGTCAAAACAAGAAGATAGAGCGGTCCATCGTTTTCGCGAAACGGTGAACCGCTCTGGCATTGCCACAAATCGAATGACCGCCTCAGCCGCCATCAGCCGGTTTCCTTCCCTCGATCACAGTCTCAGCGAAAGGCTGGGCGGCAATAAGGCCGCGCGCCTTCTCGTAGGCGGCGGCGGTCGTCGCCGGAATGGCGAGCCTGAAGACGCCGTCGGCGGTCGGCCCACCGATGATCTTGAGCTTGTTTGCGTCGAGGAAGACGGCAATATCGGCCATCCTGGCGTCCGGCTTGAACTTGACCAGGGCGAACGGCATCTTCGCCAGATCGTCTTCAGTGCCGGCGATCTCGAAATTGCCGCCCTTGCCGCCTGGCTGCACCAGCGATTGCACGGCGATCAAGGCCAGCAGGACCGCGGCCGTCGCCCAGGCGACGCCAACTGGCACCGACATGAAGCGGGCCCAGGCCTGCGCCAGCCAGGACGCGCTTGCCGGCGACCGAGCCGGCCCTGCCTCCGCGTCCAGCGCCTTGGCGAAGCGGCTGAGCGCATCGGCCGGTGGACGGATCGCCTCGTTGGCCGCCGCCGTGCCGGAGAACTCGGCTTCCGCCTCGCCAAGCGCGGCAATTGCCGCGGGATCGTTGGCCAGCCATTCCTCGATGGCTTCCAGATCCGAACCTTCGAGCGAACCGTTCAGGTAGAACGGCAGCAACGTTTCCATTTCGTCGCGGCGCGACATCTTTTCAGCGGCGCTCATGGCCACCCCCTGTCGTAACCGGCGGCCTTCAGGGCTTCGCCGAGTTTCTTGCGGGCGTAGAACATCCGGGTCTTGACGGTCGCGACCGGGATGTCGAGCACCTGCGCGATCTCGGTCACCGATTGCCCTTGATAATAGGCGAGGTCGATCACCGTGCGGTGCTCCTCGGGCAGGGCGTCTATGAGGCGGCGCAAGGCGGCGGCCTTGTCCTCCTTCATGGTGACGACCTCGGGCGTATCGGCGCTGTCGGGCACCGCGGCGGCGGCCTCGTCGTCGATCCAGTCTTCCTTCTTCTTGCGCAGCAGCGAGAGCGCCTTGAAGCGAGCGATGCCGAGCAGCCATGTCGAGACCTCGGAGCGCCCTTCGAAGCCCGGCGCCTGGCGCCACAGTTCGAGGAACACCTCGTTCGCGATATCGTCAGCCATCATTTCCGATCCCGTCTGGCGCGCCACGAAGCGGTAGATCCGCGCGTGGTGACGCATGAACAGGAGCCGCACGGCAGCCCGGTCGCCCTTCGCGACCCGGTCGACAAGCGCGCGATCGGTCTCCGCCGTCGCCGTCATGGCCGGTTGAGCCGCCTGGCTCCTGTCTGCTCTGTCGCCGATCGGTCCAAAAAGGTTCATCCTCCGCCAAGGAATTTTCGAAGGCTAACCGAAGAGCGGGGCGGTTGCCAGAGCAACCCTTCTCCCCGTTTACGGGGGCATGGTCCGCGTAGCGGACGAGAAGCCAACCGCTTGGCTTTTCGAAAAACGAACGCCCGGAGCGATAGCGGAGGACAGGCCCGGCAGGCGGATGAGGGGCGGCGGCCAGCCACTCGATCAGGTGAGAAAAGCCTTTGCCTTCATCGTCGCCGGTACCGGCACGCCAAGCCGGCTCAAAACCGTTGGCGCCAGTTGCAACTGGTCGAGCAGCGTGTCGGCCTGCGGTCCCTTGCCGGCGCCGAAATAATAGAGCGCGAAATCCTGCATCTCGTCGTCATGGCCGCCGTGGTGGCCACGGTCGGTCTGGCCGTGGTCGGCGGTGACCATGACCTCGTAGCCGGCCTCGATCCAGCCTGGCAGGAAGGCCGCCAGCATGCCGTCCATGGCGTAGCAGGCATGGTCCATCTCGTGGCAGTCATGGCCGAAACGATGGCCCATCGAGTCCAGCGTGCAGGTGTGCAGGATGCCGTAGTCGATGCCATGGCGCCGGGTGAGCATGGTCAGCGTCGCGAACAGGTCGACATCGCTCGGCGTCATCTGGTTCTTGAGATTGTAGCCGGTCATGGTGTGGAAGCGGCCATGCGTGATCGGCCCACCGGGCTCGTCATATTCCATGTCCTCGACGAGGTCGAACGGGTAGGAGCGGAAGAATTCGGACCAGTAGGAATGGGTGACGGCACCTGTCTTGCCGCCGGCCTTGCTGACTTCCGAGAAAATGTCGGGCTGCCCGACGCGGAAGCGGTTCTCGTTGGACAGGATGCCGTGCACCTGCGGCGACACGCCGGTGTGGATCGAGGCATAGCAGCAGGCCGAGGTCGACGGCAGCACCGAGCGCATTTTCCACACCCGCGCCTCGCCCGACTGCACCCAGCCTTCGAGATTGCCCATCAGCCGACGCCAGTTCCGGTAGGGAACGCCGTCGAGGATGACCAGCAGAAGCTTGGATTGGATCGCCACGGGCTGCTCCATGCGATTGCCTGTTGAAACGAGTGCGCCGCGTGTCGTCAGGACACGCGGCGCTTTTCACTATGAGAGGGATGTCAGGCGTTCAGCCAGCACTCGCCCAGCGCGTAGCCGTCCATCATTTCGCCGTTCGGGTTCTTGACGAAGCCGCTGATCTTGTTGGTGGCGGCGGCGTCGATGAACTGGTTGAAGAAGGGCACGATCAACCCGCCCTCGTCGCGCATCAACACGGCCATGTCGTGATAGATCGCCTTGCGCTTGGCCTGGTCGAGCTCGGCACGGGCCGTGAACAGCATCTTGTCGAACTCCGGCCGCTTGAAGCGCGTGTCGTTCCAGTCGGCGGTCGAGACGTAGCCGGTGGAATACATCTGGTCCTGCGTCGGGCGCCCGCCCCAGTAGGAAAGCGAGAAGGGCTGCTTGTTCCAGACTTCGGACCAGTAGCCGTCGCCGGGCTCACGCTTGATCTCGATCTTGATGCCGGCCTTGGCCGCGCTCTGCTGATAGAGTTGGGCCGCATCGACGGCGCCCGGAAAGGCGACGTCGGAGGTACGCAGCAGGATGGAGCCGCTATGGCCCGACTTCTTGTAGGCGGCCGCGGCCTTTTCCGGATCGAACTTGCGCTGCTCGATGTCGGCGGAAAACAGCGGATAGGCTTCGTTGATCGGGAAATCGTTGCCGACCGAGCCGTAGCCGCGCAGGATCTTCTCCAACAACTCGTCGCGGTCCATGGCAAGCTTCAGCGCCATGCGCAGGTCGTTGTTGTCGAAGGGAGCCGTGTCGCAGAACATGTTGAACGGGTAGTAGCCGCGCCCTGACACGTTCTCGATGGTGACGCCGGCGATGCGCTTGACCAGATCGACCACTTTCGGCTCGACCCGGTTGATGAGGTGAACCTGGCCCCCTGCAGCGCCGCAAGCCGTGCCGTGGCGTCGTTGATGACGACGATTTCGATCTGGTCGGCATGGCCGGCCTTGTCGCCGCGCCAGTAATTGGCGAAACGCTCGCCGCCATGGCGTACGCCCGGCTGGTTGACAGTCACCTTGTAGGGACCGGCGCTGATGCCGGCATTGGGGTTGTCCTTGCCGCCATTCGGCTGGATGACGAGGTGGTAGTCGGCCATCAGATAGGGGAAATCGGCGTCCGCATCGCCGAGCGTGACGACCACTTCCTTGCCATTCGGCTTGATCGCCTTGATGTTCTTCAGCACGCCCAACGCACCGGACTTCGATTTCTCGTCGGCGTGGCGCTCCAGCGTGGCGGCAACGTCTTCCGCCGTAACGGTCTTGCCATTGTGGAACTCGATGCCGTCACGCACCTTGATCGTCCAGGTCTTGGCGTCGGCCGAGGCTCCGATCTCTTCGGCGATGCGGTTTTCCACGCCACCTTCCGGCGTCAGACGGACGAGGAACTCGCCCCACTGCTTGCCGAAATTGTAGGTGACCTGGCTGAGGTTCAGCGCCGGGTCGAGGCTGTTGGTCGATTCACCGCCCTGCAGGCCGGCCTTGAGGATGCCGCCCTTGACCGGACTCTGCGCGAAGGCTTTCCCGGCCAGCGTTGTTGCCAGCGCGGCGGACACGCCAAGCGCCGCTGTGCGGCCAAGAAAGTCGCGACGCGATATCCGGCCCTGGCCAGCGAGTTCAGCGAGATGGTCGAGTTCAGTCTTCATGTCCTACCCCTTGTTGAAAACAACGTCACACCGGTGGCGCCCGTCCGAAGGACGTGTGGCGCCCTAGTGTTGCATGCGGATGACGGCCGCCATCTCCCCACGCTGGCGGCAACTGGCTGGCTAGTTCCCCGCGCTGGCCATGCGCCGCCCCTTGATCGCCTTTTCCAGCCAGCCGATCTCCATTTCCGGAACGGACGACAACAACAGGTCGGTATAGGCGTCGAAGGGCGGTGTGAGCACCTTGCTCTTGGAGCCGTAGCGCACCACTTCGCCGCGATACATCACCGCGATCGAATCGGCGATCGACTTCACCGTCGCCAGATCGTGGGTGATGAACAGGTAGGCCACCTTTTCGTGCTGCTGCAGGTTGAGCAGCAGCTTGAGGATGCCGTTGGCCACCAACGGGTCGAGAGCCGATGTCACCTCGTCGCAGATGATCAACTTCGGCTTGGCGGCGAGCGAGCGGGCGATGCAGACGCGCTGCTTCTGGCCCCCGAAAGCTCGGCCGGATAGCGGTCGACGAAGCCCTTGCCCATCTCGATCTCGTCGAGAAGCTCGGCGACGCGCCGGTCGCGTTCTCTGCCGCGGATGCCGAAATAGAATTCCAGCGGCCGGCCGATGATGGTGCCGACGGTCTGGCGCGGGTTCATCGCCACGTCGGCCATCTGGTAGATCATCTGCAATTGGCGCAGATCCTCCTTTGGCCGGTCGGCAAGCCGGTTGGCCAGCGGGCGCCCGTCGAAGGTCACATTGCCCTGCTCGGGTGGCAACAGGCCGGTGATGGCGCGCGCCAGCGTCGACTTGCCGGAACCGGACTCGCCAACCACGGCCAGCGTCTGGCCCGGATAGATGTCGACCGAAACGTTCTTGAGCACTTTGACCTGGCCGCCGCCATAGGCGGCGGTTACGTTCTTGACCGACAGAAACGGCGTCGCGCCCGGATTCTGTTCGGCATGCTCTATCTCGTGCACCGAAACCAGCGCGTTGGTGTATTCCTGGCGGGGCTCCTTGATGATCTGGCGGGTGCCCCCCATTCGACCAGCCGGCCGTGGCGCAGCACCATGATCTCGTCCGAGACCTGGGCAACGACGGCAAGGTCGTGGGTGATGTAGAGCGCCGCCACATGGGTGTCGCGAATGGCGTCCTTGATGGCAGCCAGAACGTCGATCTGTGTCGTCACGTCGAGTGCGGTGGTCGGTTCGTCGAAGACGATCAGGTCGGGTTCGGAGCACAGCGCCATCGCTGTCATGACGCGTTGCAGCTGGCCGCCCGACACCTGGTGCGGAAAGCGTTCGCCGATGGTTTCCGGATTGGGCAGGCTGAGCTTCTTGAACAGCGCGACAGCCCGCTTCTCGGCCTCCGCGCGGGTTGCCGTGCCATGCAGCAGCGTGGCTTCCACCACCTGGTCCATCAGCCTGTGCGCCGGATTGAAAGCGGCTGCCGCCGATTGCGCGACATAGCAGACCTCGCGGCCGCGCAGCTTGCGGAATCCGTCCTTGCCGCCTTTCAGGATGTCGCGGCCGTTGAGAATGACTTCGCCGCCGGTGATGCGCACGCCGCCACGGCCATAGCCCATCGACGACAGGCCGATCGTCGACTTGCCGGCGCCGGATTCGCCGATCAGGCCGAGCACCTTGCCCTTCTCCAGCGTCAGCGACACGTCGTGGACCAGCGTGATGGTCTTCGGCGCCTCACCAGGCGGATAGACCGTCGCCTCGATGCGCAAATTGCGGATGTCGAGCAGAGGGGTGGACTTTGCCTTGTCGTCTGCCATCAGCCGCGTCCTCCCTTCAGGCTCGTCGTGCGGTTCAGTACCCAGTCGGCAACAAGATTGACCGAGATTGCCAGGGCCGCGATCGCGGCCGCGGGAATGAGCGCGGCGGCGATGCCGAAGACGATGCCGTCCTTGTTCTCCTTGACCATGCCGCCCCAGTCGGCGTCTGGCGGTTGCACGCCGAGACCGAGAAAGGACAGCGTCGACAGGAACAGCACGGCGTAGATGAAGCGCAGACCGAGCTCGGACACCAGAGGCGACAGCGCGTTGGGCAGGATCTCGCGGAAGATGATCCAGGCGCTGCCTTCGCCGCGCAGCTTGGCGGCTTCGACATAGTCCATGACGTTGATGTCGACGGCGACCGCGCGCGCCAGGCGATAGACGCGCGTCGAATCGAGAATGCCCATCACCAGGATCAGCGTCACCAGGTTCGTCGGCAGCACGGAGAGCACGACCAGGGCCATGATCAGTGTCGGGATCGACATCAGAAGATCGACGAGGCGCGACAGGATCGTGTCGAACCATCCGCCGAACACCGCCGCCGAAAAGCCCAGTATGGCGCCGAGCGAAAACGACAGCGCGGTGGCCAGCACGGCGATGAACAGGGTGATCCGGGCACCGTAGATCATGCGCGACAACAGATCGCGGCCGAGATTGTCGGTGCCAAGCCAATGCGCCGCCGACATCGGTTCCCAGACGTCGCCGACGATCTCGGCATTGTCATGTGGCGAAATCCAGGGTGCGAAGATCGCCGCCAGCACGAACAGGGCGGTCAACACCAGGCCGATCAGAGCGGGAATGGGGATGCGTTTTATATCGAGCATGCCCGCCCCCTCACTTTGGATGTCTGAGACGCGGATTGGCGACGATCGCCGCAATGTCCGCGATGATGTTGAGGCTGATGTAAACGGCGGCGAAGATCAGGCCGACCGCCTGCACCACCGGCACGTCGCGCTTGGTGACGTGGTCGACCAGATACTGTCCCATGCCGGGATAGACGAATATCACCTCGACCACGACGACGCCGACGATGAGATAGGCGAGGTTCAGCATGACGACATTGATGATCGGCGCGATGGCGTTCGGAAAGGCATGCCTGCGGATGACGGAGAAGGCCGAAAGCCCCTTGAGTTCCGCCGTTTCGACATAGGCCGACTGCATGACGTTGAGAATCGCCGCCCGCGTCATGCGCATCATATGCGCTAGCACCACCAGCGTCAGCGCCGTGGCCGGCAGTGCGATGGCTTGCATGCGTTCGCCGAAAGGCATGCCTTCGTAGACGGTCGAGATGGCGGGGAAGATTTGCCATTTCACGGCGAAGAAATAGACCAGGAGATAGCCGATGAAGAATTCCGGGAACGAGGTCGAGGCGAGCGCCAGCCCGGAGATCAGCTTGTCGACCCAGCCATTGCGGTAGCGCACGGCGATCAGACCCAGGATAATTGCCAGCGGCACGGCCACGATCGCCGCCCAGAAGGCGAGGAACAGCGTGTTCCACAGCCGGCCCTTGATCGAGGTCGCGATATCTTGCCCGCTCGACATCGCTGTGCCGAGGTCCCCGGTCAAGACGCCGCCGAGCCAATGGAAGTACCTGATATAGGCGGGGTCGTTCAGCCCAAGCTGCTCGCGCAGGTTGGCGAGCGACTCCGGTGTCGCCGATTGTCCCAGAATGGCCTGCGCGACGTCGCCGGGCAGGATTTGGGTGCCGGCGAAGATCAGGACCGAGATGGCCAACAGTAGGAGGACGCCCAGCGCGATGCGCTGGGCGATTAGTTTCAGGATGGGTGAAGACATCTCTGCAAAGCCGGACTCAGGCCTGCAGCCAGCACTTCGCCAGGGCGTAGCCGTTCATCAGCTCCTGATGCGGATCGTCCACCCAGCCATCGACCTTGGCTCCGGTGGCGTCGATGAACTGGTTGAACATCGGCAGGATCAGGCCGCCTTCGTCGCGCACCATGACAGCCATGTCGTGGTACATCTGCTTGCGCTTGGCCTCGTCGAGTTCGGCGCGCGCCGCCAGCACCATCTTGTCGAAATCCGGGCGCTTGAAACGCGTGTCGTTCCAGTCGGCGGTCGACAGGTAGGCGGTCGAGTACATTTGGTCCTGCGTCGAGCGGCCGCCCCAATAGGAAGCGCAGAAGGGCTGCTTGTTCCAGACCTCGTTCCAGTAGCCATCGCCGGGCTCGCGCTTGAGCTCGATCTTGATGCCGGCCTTGGCCGCGCTCTGCTGGAAGAGCTGGGAGGCATCGACCGCGCCCGGGAAGGCGACGTCAGAGGTCCTGAGCAGCACGGTGCCGTCATGACCCGACTTCTTGTAGTGGAATTTGGCCTTGTCGGGATCGTACTTGCGCTGCTCGATCTCGCTGAACAGCGGATAGGACGCGTTGATCGGGAAGTCGTTGCCGAGCGAGCCATAGCCGCGCAGCACCTTGGTCAGCATCTCCTCGCGGTCGATCGCCAGCTTCAGCGCCATCCGGAGGTCGTTGTTGTCGAACGGCGCCGTGTTGCAATGCATGATGAACACGTAGTGGCCGGGGCCGGCGTGGTTGCGGATGGTCACGCCCGGAACGCGCTTGATCAGGTCGACGATCTTCGGCTCGACGCGGTTGATCATGTTGACCTGGCCGCCCTGCAGCGCTGCCGTGCGCGCCGTCGCGTCGTTGATGACGATGACCTCGATCTGGTCGGCATGGCCCATCTTGTCGCCCTGCCAGTAATTGGCGAAGCGCTCTCCGCCGTGGCGAACGCCGGGCTCGTTGGTCTTGACCACGTACGGGCCGGCCGAGATGCCCGCATCGGGCTTATCCTTGCCGCCGTTCGGCTGGACGATCAGGTGATAGTCGCTGAGCAGGTACGGAAGGTCGGCATTGGCCTCTTTGAGCGTCAGCACGACTTCCTTGCCGTTGGCCTTGATGGTGTCGATGCCCTTCATGTAGCCGAGCGCGCCGGATTTCGATTTCTCGTCCGAATGGCGCTCGAGCGTGGCGGCGACGTCCTCGGCGGTCACGGTCTTGCCGTTGTGGAATTCGACGCCGTCGCGGATCTTCAGCGTCCAGGTCTTGGCGTCCTTGGACGAGCCGATGTCTTCGGCGATGCGGTTCTCGAGCTTGCCTTCCGGCGACAGCTCGACGATCATTTCGCCCCAGCACTTGCCGAAAGCGAACGGCACCTGCGTCATCATCAGCGCCGGATCGAGACTGTTGGTGGATTCACCGCCGACAAGGCCGGCCTTCAGCGTGCCGCCCTTGACCGGACCGGCCGCCCGCGCAGCGCTTGAAAGCAGCGCGTTGGCGAAGGGTGCGGCGATGCCGAGCGCTGCCGCCCGGCCGAGAAAATCACGACGGCTCAGTTTGCCGGACGCAACGCTCCGGCTAAGGAATTCCAGTTCGTTTGACATTTGAGTTCCTCACTCTGTTGGTTCGACTCTGCGGTCGATTTTCTTGCTTGTTGTTAAAGGGAATAATGACCGCAAGGGAAAGCGGTAAGCAAGACCGAATGCGACATGCCGTGGCGTAAATCGTACGTCGCATTTGGACCAACGGTTTCAGCACTCAAACCAGCGCGCGCGGGACCCTTTCGTCGAAATCGCGCTCGAAGACGAGGTTTTCGCCTTCGTAGGCCTCGATTCTGCCGCTGACGATGAAGTTTTGCGCATCCGATCGCATCTGCGCCCATGTCTCGGTACGGACCGACCATCCATTTCGCGACAGAGTCTGCGTCCAATGTGTTTTCCCGGAGGCTGACAGAGGATCGTCAGGATGGATGGTCCAGGTTTCGCGGGCGATGCTGCCGTTGACCAGGCCGTGGTCGAGATCGCGCACCTCGCCGAAATCATCCGTAATGGAAAGCGTGACGATTCCCGTCTTTTCGTCGCGGTCGACATGGCGTTCGGAATTGGCGGGTCGAACCGTCTCCGTCGCCCAGGGCGTGGCGCCTTCCGGTTCGCCGAAAACGGCTTCGTCGCCTGTTGCCAGCAGGCGCAACGGCACCGATAGCGTGGCCCCCGACAAGGTCAGTTGTACCGGCTCCGGCGAGGGCCATATGGCAGGCCAGTAGGCGGTCGAAACGGCCACGCGCAGACGATGGCCGGCCGGCACGCGGTAGGCGCATTGATCGAGCACGACACGCGCCGAAGCTGTCTCCCCGGGGACCAGCGCCTCGGGGAATTCGTGCGACTTGCGGTGCGTCAGATTGAGCACGCCATAGGAGATAAGTTCCGAGGCGCCGTCGGGATGCACGTCGCAAAGCCGGACCGCGATGTTGGCCTGGGGCCGATCGGAGGCAAACTGGACCTCAAGCTCCGGCGCGCCGACGATCTCGATCGGCTTGGTGAGTTCAGGCTGGTCGAAACACGCCGACAGCCCGTCGTCAGGACGCTGGTCACCAGGCAATTCCGGGCCGAAGGTGAAGGGAAAGTATTCGCCGCCGGCAAGCCCGCAGGTCTGCGGCGAAGCGACGATGGAAGGCCGTGCATCAGCGGGAATAAGTTCGATCGCTTCATTCGTTATGTTGGACGACGGCCACTCCTGCTCGGCTATCCAGCGGCCGGGCCGCTCCGGATGCCAGCGAGCGGGACGCACGCTGTCCATCACATAGGCGCGATAGTCGGGATCGGCCTCGACGCCGGTCTCGGCACCCTTCAGCCAGTGGTCCCACCAGCGCAACGCTTCCTGCAGGAAGCCGATGGCAGGCTTGGGTCCGGCATAGTGCGGGTATTTGTGAATCCACGGTCCAACGATGCCCTTGACCGGCGCCTCGATGTTGGTGACGAGATGCGAGATCGTGTTGCGGTAGCCGTCATGCCAGCCGCCGATCGACAGCACTGCGGCTTTGATTGCGGAAAAATCCTCGCAGATCGAACCGCGCTTCCAATAGGCGTCGCGATGCTGGTGGCTGAGCCACAGAGGCAAAAGGAAGGACTGGTTCTCCAGCCGCGTCAGCCAGAGATCGCGCCAGCGGTTATCGCCGGCAATCAGCGGATCCGGTGGCCGCGACGAATAGGACAGCATGGTCGAGGCCCAGCCGAAATTCTCGTTCAAAAGGCAGCCGCCCTTGTAGTGGATGTCGTCGGCATAGCGGTCGACGGTCGAGCACAGGCTGATCACCGCCTTGAGCGCCGGCGGCTGTTTGGCCGCCACCTGCAGGCAGTTGAAGCCGCCCCAGGAGATGCCCATCATGCCGACATTGCCGTTGCACCAGGGCTGCGCCGCCGCCCAGGCGATGACATCGCAGGCGTCCTGCAGTTCCTGCTCGGAATATTCGTCGTCCATCAGCCCTTCGGAATCGCCATTGCCGCGCATGTCGACGCGGATCGAGGCGTAGCCGTGGCCGGCGAAATAGGGATGGGTAAGCTGATCGCGAAAGATCGTTCCGTCGCGCTTGCGGTAGGGCAGATGCTCGAGGATGACGGGTACCGGATCGTCGCCCGCATCCTCCGGCATCCACACCCGCGCCGACAACCGGCAGCCATCGGGCATGACGATGCCCATGTCGGGAAATTCGACGACCTTACGGGGAAATTCGGTGATGGTTTTCATGGCAGGCATAACGCTCCGCGGCACGAAAACTTTCAATCGCCATTCGCGACTGGAGCAGCGAAATATGCGACCTGTTTCATACTATCAATTCAGCGGAATGTCGTTTTCGGCCTTGTTTGCCTGATAGGCGTCGGACAGCGCGTCATAGCGTGCGGAAATCCTGCCGATCCGCTCCTCCAGCCGCTGGCGTTCGACCTCGGGGAGGGCCCGCACCAGCCGGCGGATAGAAAAGCTTTTCCAATAGGCGTTCTCGGCATTGTAGCCGCCGGGGCCGAGAGTGAAGACCTCTTTCAGAATTTTGAGATCATGCGGGATGGCAAAACTGTCGCGCGAGTCCTCGTGGCTGAACAAATAGTAGAAATTGTCGAAACCGGTCCAGGTGATCGCCGACAGGCAGAGCGAACACGGCTCGTGTGTGGCGATGAAAATGGCGTCTTTCGTGTCGACGCGTTCGGCCTTGGGCATTTCGTAAAAACGCTTCAGGCAGTGCACCTCGCCATGCCAGAGCGGGTTTTCCATCTCGTTGTTGGTCTCGGCCAGTACCAGCGACCGGTCGTCCTTGCGCAGGATCGCCGCGCCGAACAGCTTGTTGCCATGGGCGACGCCTTCTGCCGTCTTCGGCACGATGTCGTGCTCGATCACGTCGAGCAGGCGGTCGATCAGCGAAATGTCGGTCATGATGAAATCACGGGCTTTCAGGGAGGTGGATTTCGTAAGGGTGCGAGAAGTGAAACTCTTCGAGGTTGGAGCCATCGCCGCCGCGGTCGACGATGAGGAAATCCTGCTCCTCGCCGATCGGCGTCAGCACACCGTGCCAGAGATTGCGCTTGTAGTTGATGCCCTGTCCGGGCGCGGCGATGAAGCCATGCGGCTCGCCCGGCCCGTCCTTGGTATCGTGGCAGACGACGACCAGAAAGGGCCGTGGCGACAGCGGGATGAAAGCCTGGCTACCGAGCGGATGGCGCTCGACCATGGTCAGCTTCAGCGGCATTTCATAGGGTGTGCCGCGCACCATCGAGATCAGCACGCGCGCATTCGGCCCAGCGGCCTCGGCGGTGGCGAGATCGTGATAGCGGATCGCCTTGCCGCCGTTGATCGGGTAGCGGTTGTCGCCGCCCATATCGATGACGTCGCCGAAGGGCGCGAAGTTTTCGCGGCTCAGCGGCTGCGCGACGATGCGGCTCACCGCGCACGGCCTCCGAGATAGCCGCCGAGCTTGGCGTGCCGGTTGACGTCCTTGTAGAGCAGATAGCGGAATTTTCCGGGGCCGCCAGCATAGCAGGCCTGCGGGCAGAAGGCGCGCAGCCACATGAAGTCGCCGGCCTCGACCTCGATCCAGTCCTGGTTCAGCCGGTAGACAGCCTTGCCTTCGAGCACATAGAGCCCGTGTTCCATGACATGGGTTTCGGCGAAGGGAATGACCGCGCCCGCCTCGAGCGTGACGATGGTGACATGCATGTCGTGGCGCATGTCGTCCGGATCGACGAAACGCGTCGTCGCCCAGCGGCCCTCCGTGCCGGCCATCGGCGTCGGCGCCACCTGCTGGTCGCTGCTGAAGAAGGCTTCCGGCGTGTCCAGGCCGTCGACTGCCTCATAGGCCTTGCGGATCCAGTGGAAGCGCACGGCAGCGCTGCTCTTGTTGCGCACCGTCCAGCCGCTTGCCGGCGGCAGGAAGGCAAAGCCACCGGCGGCAAGCACATGCTTTTTGCCGGCGAGCGATACGGTGAGTTCCCCCTCGACCACGAACAGCACGCCTTCGGCGCCGGCGTCAGGTTCCGGCCGGTCGCTGCCGCCGCCCGGCAGAACCTCGACGATGTACTGCGAAAACGTCTCGGCAAAGCCCGACAGCGGCCTTGCGATGATCCAAGCCCTGGTCTTGTCCCAGAAGGGCAGCGGGCTGGTCACGATGTCCTGCATCACGCCTTTGGGGATGACCGCATAGGCCTCGGTGAAGACAGCGCGCCCGGTCAAAAGCTCGTTTTGGCCGGGATGGCCACCCTGTGGGGCATAATAGGTTCGCTCGGGCATCCTGATCGTATCCATGGGTTTAAACCTATTGTGGAAGCATGTCCTTGAGGCGCAGCAGCGCAATGCGCTCGACCTGTTTGCAGGCGGTTTCGAATTCGACGCCGCGGCCATTGCCGATACGGCCTTCGAATTCGGCGAGGATTTCCTCCTTTGTCTTGCCTTTCACCGCGATGATGAAGGGGAAGCCGAAGGTGGTGACGTAAGCGGCGTTGAGCTTGGAGAACAGTTCGCGTTCCTTGTCGGTCAGCGCGTCGAGGCCGGCGGAAGCCTGTTCCCGGGTCGATTCCGCCGTCAGCCGCCTGGCCTTGGCCAGCTTGCCGGCGAGGTCGGGATGGGCGTTGAGCACGCCGAGCCGTTCGGTTTCGCTGGCGGAGCGGAAGATGCGGCAGAGCGCATTGTGCAAGCCCCCCGCCGTGTCGTGCGCCGGACCAAGTTCAAGTTCGTAGGCCCGTTCGGCAATCCACGGCGAATGCTCGAACACGCCGCCGAATGTGTGAACGAACGTCTCGAATTCCATCTTCGAGGGCCGGAGTGCCGCCGGCTTATAGGGATGGTTCTCCTGCCAGTGCTTGGCAATGTCGATGCGCCGCGCCAGCCAGACCTTGTCATGCGATTTGACATAATCGACGAAGCGCTTCAGCGCCGCTACCCGGCCTGGCCGCCCGACCAGACGGCAATGCAGGCCGATGTTCATCATGCGCGGCCGGCCTGCCTGGCCCTCGGCATAAAGCGTGTCGAAACTATCCTTGAGGTAGGCAAAGAACTGGTCGCCCGAATTGAAGCCTTGCGGCGTGGCGAAGCGCATGTCGTTGGCATCGAGTGTGTAGGGGATGATAAGCTGCGTGCCGCCGCTGTACTCGAACCAGTAGGGCAGTTCGTCGTCATAGGTGTCCGAGACGTAATCGAAGCCGCCCTCCTCTGCCACCAGGCGCACCGTGTTGACCGACGTGCGGCCCGTATACCAGCCGGTCGGGCGCTGGCCGGTCACCTCGTAATGCAGCTTGACCGCCGCTTCGAGGTCGCGGCGCTCGTCCTCGGCATCGTGGTCGCGGTAGTCGATCCATCTCAACCCGTGCGAGGCGATTTCCCAGCCGGCTTCCTGCATCGCCGTGACCTGGTCGGGGGAGCGTGCGAGCGCCGTGGCGACGCCATAGCAGGTCACGGGCACTTGCGACTCGCTGAACAGGCGCAGCAGCCTCCAGAAGCCGGCTCGCGCCCCATACTCGTAGATCGATTCCATGTTCCAGTGGCGCTGGCCCACCCAGGGCGCCGCGCCGACGATTTCCGAGAGGAAGGCTTCCGAAGCCTTGTCGCCGTGGAGCACGCAGTTCTCGCCGCCTTCTTCGTAATTGACGACGAACTGCACGGCGACATGCGCGCCGCCAGGCCATTTCGGATCCGGCGGATTGGCCCCGTAGCCACGCATGTCCCTGGTGTAACGCATCGTCCCTCCGCGCCCGGCATCACCGGAAGTATGATCAGAATATCGAAAGGGTGCTTCTCGCATTCCCCTCAAAATTTTTGAAAGTGTTTTTGTCGCACTCCGCTCGACCGGGACTTATGCATCGCCTTTAATTGGCGCACAATTCATCAGCAGTGCTCGATTGTACCGGCCAATTTGTTCGTACTGGAAATGGGAGGCGGCCAATGGCAGAAACGTCGAAAGCCGATGGCGGGCGTCTGACGACCCATGTCCTGGATACCGCGACCGGCAGGCCGGCGGCGGGATTGTCGATCGCGCTCTACCGTCTCGACGGTGCTGCTCGCACGCTTCTGAAGACTGTCGTCACCAATGCAGACGGCCGCTGCGACGCGCCGCTGCTGGCAGGCGTCGACTTCCGCACCGGCGAATACGAATTGATGTTCGCGGCCGGCGACTATCTGCGCGGCCAGGGCACGAAGCTGCCGGAGCCTGCCTTCCTCGACAGCGTGCCGATCCGCTTCGGCATGGCGGAGGCGGTGCACTATCATGTACCATTGCTGATCTCGCCCTTTGGCTATTCCACCTACAGGGGGAGTTGAAGCATGGCCAAGATCAACATCCGCAACGAAATCCGCTTCATCCTCAATGGCAGGGATGTCGCGCTGTCATCCGTGGCGCCCGACGCGACCCTGCTCGACTGGCTGCGGCTCGACCGTTCGCTGCGCGGCACCAAGGAAGGTTGCGCCGAAGGCGATTGCGGCGCCTGCACCGTGCTTATCGGCAGGCTTTCGGCCGCCGGGCTGGTCTATGAAAGCGTCAATGCCTGCATCCGCTTCCTCGGCTCGCTCGACGGCACCCATGTCGTGACGGTCGAACATCTGCGCGATGTGTCAGGCCGGTTGCATCCCGTGCAGCAGGCGATGGTCGATTTCCATGGCTCGCAATGCGGCTTTTGCACGCCGGGCTTCGTCATGTCGCTCTATGGCTTATGGATGAAGTCACCGGACCCGTCGGACGCGGCCATCGAAAAAGCCTTGCAAGGCAATCTGTGCCGCTGCACCGGCTATGAAGCGATCATGCGCGCCGCGCACGCCATATCGAGCTATGGCAAGGTTGCGAAAGACCCGCTGGCGGCGGAGCGCCGGGACATCACGCCACGGCTGCAGGCGTTGCGCGATGGCGCCAGGGTCGAGCTCCACTCCGGCAGGACGCGGCTGGTCGTGCCGGCCGACGCCGACGATTTCGCGTCTGTCTTCGAGAAGGAACCCACCGCCACCGTCGTCGCCGGTTCGACCGACGTTGGCCTGTGGGTGACGAAGCATATGCGCGACATCTCGCCGGCGATCTTCATAGGCAATCTGCCGGGGCTTTGCGCCGTCACGGAAGAAAACGGTATCATATCGATTGGCGCCGGCGTCACCTACACCGAAGCCTTTTCGACGCTGTCGAAACGCATCCCGGCGCTGGGGCCGTTGTTCGATCGTATCGGCGGCGAACAGGTCCGCAACATGGGCACGATCGGCGGCAATGTCGCCAACGGCTCGCCGATCGGCGACACGCCGCCACCGTTAATCGCGCTCGGCGCCCGGCTGACATTGCGCAAGGGCAAGAAGCGGCGCACGATCCCGTTGCAGGATTTCTTCATTGCCTATGGCAAGCAGGACCGCCAGCCGGGCGAGTTCGTCGAGGCCGTGCACGTGCCCGTGCCGGCAAAGGACGTGAAATTCGCCGTCTACAAGATCACCAAGCGCCGCGACGAAGACATCACCGCGACCCTGGGTGCCTTCTGTCTGGCTCTGGCCAAGGACGGCACGGTGGCCGATATCCGCATCGCCTATGGCGGCATGGCGGCAACGCCGAAGCGGGCGTCGGCGGTTGAACAGGCTTTGATAGGCAAGATTTGGAGTGAAGCGACGGTGGAGGCAGCGATGGCCGAATACGCCAAGGACTTCACGCCGCTCACCGATATGCGCGCGACCGCCGAATACCGAGCCTTGGCAGCGAAGAACCTTTTGTTGCGCTTCTACGTGGAAACCACCGGCACCAAGGCGCCGTTCCAGGTATCACGCAGCGAGGCGGCCTGATGAACAAGCACGCACCATCAAACCTAAAGGCCGAGAAGATCGTCGGCGGCGTCGCTACCGACCAGCGGCATGACTCAGCCCACAAGCATGTCAGCGGCGGCGCCGTCTATATCGACGATATGCCGGAACCGGCCGGCACGCTGCATGCCGGCCTTGGCCTGTCCAAGGTTGCGCATGGCGTTCTGAAAAGCGTCGACCTCTCGGCGGTGCGCGCGGCCCCTGGTGTCGTCGACGTGCTGACTTATGCCGACGTGCCGGGTGAGAACGATGTCTCGCCCAGCAACATGCATGATGATCCGGTGTTGGCTGAAGGCAAGGTGCAGTTCTTCGGCCAGCCGATCTTCGCGGTGATTGCCGAGACGCGCGAGGCAGCCCGGCGCGCCGCGCGCCTGGCCAGGATCGAGTATGACGAGCTTCCCGCCGTGATCGGCATCTGGGACCTTGATCCGGCGAAGGACAAGCAGGTGACCACGCCGCTGATCTTGCGGCGCGGCGATGCGGCCGCGGCAATCAAGGCAGCGCCCCGCCGCATCAAGAACCGGATGTGGCTTGGCGGCCAGGACCATTTCTACCTCGAAGGCCAGGTGTCGCTCGCCATCCCCGGCGAGGACGACGAGGTGACCGTCTATTGTTCGACCCAGGGGCCGAGCGAGACGCAGCATCTGGTCGCCCACACGCTTGGCGTGCCGAGTAACGCGGTGACGGTGGAGGTGCGCCGCATGGGCGGCGGCTTCGGCGGCAAGGAAACGCAGGCCAACCAGTGCGCAGCGATCGCCGCGATCGCCGCCAAGAGGCTGAAGCGGGCAGTCAAGATTCGGCTCGACCGCGACGAGGACATGACCGCCACCGGCAAGCGGCACGATTTCGCCATCGACTACGAGGTCGGCTTCGACGACGAAGGCAATATTCTCGGCGTCGATTTCACCTACGCCTTGCGCTGCGGCTTCTCCGCCGACCTGTCCGGCCCGGTCGGCGACCGTGCGCTGTTCCACTGCGACAACGCCTATTTCTATCCTGCGGTGCTGGCCAAGTCCGCACCGCTCTACACCAACACTGTTTCCAACACCGCGTTCCGCGGCTTCGGCGGCCCGCAAGGCATGGTCGGCGCCGAGCGTGTCATCGACGAGGTCGCCTTCGCGGTCGGCAAGGATTCGCTCGAGATCCGCAAGCTGAATTTCTACGATCCGATGGAAGCGATCGGCGGCCGCAACGTCACCCCCTATCACCAGAAGGTCGAGGACTGCATCATCCAGCGCATCGTGGCGGAACTGGAAGAGAGCGCGGACTATGCGCGCCGCCGTCGCGAGATTTCCGCGTTCAACGCAAACAGCCGCTTCGTCAAGCGCGGCCTGGCGCTGACGCCGGTCAAGTTCGGCATCTCCTTCACCAAGACTGAGTCCAACCAGGCCGGCGCGCTGGTGCATGTCTATGCCGATGGTTCGGTGCACATGAACCATGGCGGCACCGAAATGGGGCAGGGCCTGCACCTCAAGGTGGCGCAAGTCGTGGCGGAGGAGTTTCAGATCGACCTCGATCGCGTGAAGATCACCGCCACCACCACCGCCAAGGTGCCCAACACCGCGCCGACGGCGGCGTCCTCGGGCGCCGACCTCAATGGCATGGCGGCGCAGAACGCGGCGCGCCAGATACGCCAGCGGCTGACCGACTTCGCCGCCGAGAAATATCAGATCCCTGTCGACCAGGTGGTGTTCCTGCCAAACCGGGTGCGCGTCGGCAACCAAGAGGTCAGCTTCAACGATCTGGTCAAGCAGGCCTATATCGCGCGTGTGCAGCTCTCCGCCGCCGGATTCTACAAGACGCCCAAGATCCACTGGGATCGAAGCAAGGGCCAGGGCCACGCCTTCTACTACTATGCCTATGGCGCGGCCTGCGCCGAAGTGTCGGTGGACACGCTTACCGGCGAATATGTCGTCGAGCGCGCCGATATCTTGCATGATTGCGGCCGTTCGCTGAACCGGGCGATCGACCTTGGCCAGGTCGAGGGCGGCTTCATCCAGGGCATGGGCTGGCTGACGACGGAGGAACTGTGGTGGGACGACAAGGGCCGGCTGCGCACGCATGCACCGTCGACCTACAAGATTCCGCTGGCGTCGGACCGGCCGAAGATCTTCAACGTGGCGCTGACCGACTGGTCGCAGGCCTATGAGCCGACCATCCATCGCTCCAAGGCAGTCGGCGAGCCGCCGCTGCCGCATGGCATGGCGGTGCTGCACGCGCTGTCGGACGCGGTGGCGAGCGTCGCCGACCACAAGATCTGCCCGCGTCTCGACGCGCCGGCGACACCCGAACGCGTGCTGATGGCGATCGAGCGGCTGAAGCGGGAGGCTTCAGAGCCTTCCTGAGGCGCCAAAACGTGCAAATCGCGCCGAAAAATACTATATTTCCTGGATGGAAGTGCAGGCGATGAACTCGAAGGTTCAAGAGCTGAAAGTGTTTCTCGACCATGCCGGTCGGGTCGCGCTTGTCGAAGTTGCGGCGGCAAAGGGTTCGACGCCGCGCGAGGCCGGTGCGTTCATGCTTGTCTCGGCATCGGAGATTTTCGGCACCATTGGCGGCGGTCAGCTCGAATATATGGCGATCGATAAGGCGCGGCAGATGCTGGGCTCTTTGCGCTCCGCATCTTTCAGCGAGTTTGCCGATGTCGGCGCCGCCCCTCATCCGCCTGCCGGCACCTTCTCCCCGTATAGTGACGGGGAGAAGGGAAGCGGCCGTAACGCCGGCGACCCCCTCTCCCCGTCCTTACGGGGAGAGGGTAAGGGTGAGGGGCAGCGCGACGCTGACGAAGCTGGCGTCACGCTCGACGTTCCGCTCGGACCGGAAATCGGCCAGTGCTGCGGGGGTCGGGTCAAGGTGTTGATCCGCTTGGTCGACGGCACAATCGAGGAAAAGCTGATGGCGCACGCTGAATCGGAGGAAGCGCATCTGCCGCATGTCTATATTTTCGGCGGCGGCCATGTCGGCCAGGCGCTCGCGTCGGCGATTGCACTTCTTCCCGTGCATGGCGTCGTCATCGAGACCCGCGCCGAGGCATTGGAAGGCATGCCGGAAACCGTCGAGACGCGGCTGACGCCGATGCCCGAGGCCGAGCTGCGCAACGCCCCGGCCGGCACCGCCTTCGCCGTCCTCACGCATGACCACGCGCTCGATTTCCTGATCGTCGCCGAAGCGCTGAAACGCGACGACGCGGCCTATGTTGGCATGATCGGTTCGAAGACCAAGAAAGCGACCTTCAGGAACTGGTTCCTGAAATCGGCCGACGGCACGGAGGCCGAATTCGCCCGCCTCGTCTCGCCGATCGGCGGCGAAGCCGTCAAGGACAAGCGTCCGCCGGTTATTGCCGCGCTCGCCGCCGCCGAGATCATGACGGCGCTGGTCGTCCACAATGCGGCCTCGAACGCAGAGCGTCACGCTCCGCATGACAGGGTGACGGCCGGCTAGCTCGGTCGCCTGAGGCCGAGATGCGCGCGCAGCGTGGCGCCGTCATACGCCTTGCGGAACAGGCCGCGCCGCTGCAGTTCCGGCACGACCAGCGTGGCAAAGGCATCGAGTTCGCCGGGAAAATAAGACGGCATGACGTTGAAGCCGTCGGCGGCACCGCCTTCGAACCGCGCCTGCAACTCGTCCGCGACCTGGGCCGCGGTTCCCACGATGCGCCAATGGCCGCGCGCGCCTGCGAAATGCCGCGCTAGCTGGCGAATGGAAAGGCCATCGCGGCGCGATTGCTCGACGACCAGAGCCTGCCGGCTTTTCATGCCCTCGCTCTCGGGCAATTCGGGCAGTGGACCGTCGAGCGGATGGCGCCAGAGGTCGGAGATGCTGAGATAGCTGGACAGCAGGGCTACGCCGACGTCGTCGGGGATCAATTCCTGCAATTCCTCGAATTTTTCGCGGGCCTCGGCTTCGGTCTCCGCCACCACGGGCGCGACACCGGGCATGATCTTGATGTCATCGGGTTCACGCCCATACGCCGCCACGCGCCCTTTGAGGTCGTCGTAAAAGGCCTTCGCTTCCTCGAAGGTCTGTGCCGCCGTGAACACCACGTCGGCGGTGCGGGCGGCGAGGTCGCGGCCGACGTCGGAAGCGCCGGCCTGGACCATGACAGGCGCGCCTTGCGGCGAGCGCGGCAGGTCGAGCGGATCGCGCACCGAAAAACTCTGTCCGTCATGGCCTGCTTTGCCGCGCCACAACCCTGTCACCACCTCGGCGAACTCGCGCGCCCGCTCATAGCGGTCGGCATGAGGCTTGAGGCCGGTTGCGCCGAAATTGGCGGCTTCGATCGGACTGGCCGACGTGACCAGATTCCAGCCGGCCCGGCCGCCGCTCAGATGGTCGAGCGACAGGAAGGTCCGCGCCAGTCCGTAAGGCTCATTGTAGCTTGTCGACGCGGTGGAAACGAGGCCGATGTGGCTGGTCTGGACAGCCAGCGCCGAAAGCAGGCTGATCGGCTCGAAGCCAATCGAGCGCGACGTCTGGCTGGCGATGTCGACATTGGCCTCGCGCAGGCCGGCGGCGTCCTCGCAGAAGATCATGTCGAACTTCGCCGCTTCAGCCGTGCGCGCCAGCGCGATGTAGTGATCGATGTCGATGCCAGCTTTCACATGCGCCTTCGGGTGGCGCCATGCGGCGATGTGATGGCCCGTCGCCCACAGGAAGGCGCCGAGCTTCATTTGCGCGGTCATTGGTCACCTCCGCCGGCAAGGCCGAGATGCGAGCGCAAGGTGGTGCCGGGATGGTTTTCTCGAAGCAGCCCGCGCCGCCGCAACTCCGGAAGAACACGATCGATCAAATCGTCGAACACCGAAAGCTGCGCCGGCAAGCGGATGTTGAAGCCGTCGCAGCTCTTAGAGCGGGATTTTTCTTCCAGCCTGTCGGCCAGCCCGCTGACGCCGTCAGCGGTGAGCGAGATATCAGCCAGTATCTTCACCGCATCCGGCTCGCGCCCACAGGCGGAAACCCGGCGCTTCAGATCACCATGACACGCCTTGTCTTCTGCCGCCGCCCGTTCGTCCAGCAGAACGACATCGGCTGTGCGGGCGGCAAAGTCGAGGTCGCCTTCGGTGAGACCGGACAGCACCAGCACCGGCGCGTCCTGCGGCGACCGGGCGACATTCAGCGGCCCGCGCACGGAGAAGAACTCGCCCTTGTGGTCGAGCAGGTGCATCCCTTGCGAATCATGGAAGCGGCCGCCGTCCCTGTCGAACAGCAGCGCGTCCGCGTCCCAGCCCTGCCAGAGCCCTTGAACGATGCCGATATATTCCTCCGAGCGGCGGCGAAAATCATCGGCTGAAAACCCGTCGGGCCGGCTGAAATTGGCGGCCTCTCGCGGTGTCTGCGCCAGCGTCGCGTTCCAGCCCGCGCGGCCATGGCTGATCATGTCGAGCGAGGCAAAGCGGCGCGCCAGATTGTAGGGCTGGTGGGCGATAGTCGATGCCGTGGCGGTGAGACCGATTTTTTCGGTCATGGTCGCCAGCGCGGCGACAAGCGTGGTCGCCTCGAACAGGCTGCTCGGCGCGGCGCCATGCGGCGCGGAGTCGTCGAGGATGATCATGTCCAGCCCCGCCGCCTCGGCCTCCCGGGCGAAGCCGGCCAGATCGCTGAAAGTGAGCGCTTGCCCGGTTGCGAGAGCAATGTTGAGCGAAGCGGCGAGATGCGTTGTGGCGCCGTCGGTCATGGATGGTTCCTGGGGGAAGGCATGCGGGAACTATGTTCGCCGCATGCCCCAATGGCAACCGCTGGCGCTGGGCCAACCGCCGGCCATGTGCCGACCAGCAGTCACGTTTCCGGCTGGCTCTCAAACACCTCGAAATTAGCTGAAACATCCGCCGCGTCGTCATCCACGGGCGGAGCAGCCGCGAAGCGGCGTCGCGCAGACCCGAGGATCCATGCCGCGACGTCAAGGCGCTGCCACGGTGCAGAATTCTGCTCCGTTGCACTTTACGGCGAAAGTCACGGAATGGATACTCGGGTCTGCGCTCCGCTTCGCGTCGCTCCGCCCGTGGATGACGAAGTCGCGGGCCTTCGGCCGATCCCGTAGCAACGCGACCGCCCCTCACTTGCCCGCCAGAATATCCTTGATCAGCCTTTGGCAACGCTCGGCCATGAAGTCGAGCAATAGCCGCACCTTGGGGTCCTGCAGCTTCTTGTGCGGATAGACGGCGGCGAACTGCACCGGAGTCGGCGGGGTGCTGGTCAGGATCACCTTCAGTCGCTGGTCGCGGATGAACGGCTCGACCTCGAAGCGCGGCTTGTTGATGATGCCGCGACCTGACAGCGCCCAGCCGGTCAGCACGTCGCCATCATCGGTGTCATAGGGCCCATGCACCTCGAATTTCTGCGGGCCTGTGGGCGTTTGCAAGGTCCAGACATATTCGCGCGCGCCGGAATAGCGCAGCATCAGGCAGTCATGCTTCCTGCCGATCAATTCCTGCGGCTCCATCGGCTCGCCGCGCGCCTCCAGATATTTGGGTGCGGCGACCAGCACGCGTTCGCATTCCATGATGCCGCGCATCCGAAGGCTGGAATCCTCGATGATCCCTAACCGGAAGGCGACGTCGATGCCTTCCTTCATGATATCGACATTGTGGTCCGAGAGCCTGAGCCGCACCTCGATATCGGGATATTTGTCGTGGAAATCGGGAATGCCCGAGGCCACCAGCCGGCGTCCGAGGCCGAGCGGTGCGGTGACGCGGATGGTGCCGCGCGGCTGGCCGGACAGCGCCGAGACAGCCGCTTCCGCCTCGGTGATCGCCTCCAGAACCTGTTTGGCGCCGGAATAGAAAACAGTTCCATGTTCTGTCGGCATCAATTGCCGGGTGGTGCGGTTGAACAGCCGCACGCCGAGATGCTTCTCCAGTTCCTTGATGCGGTTGGAGGCGACCGCCGGCGAAATGCGCATGTCGCGGCCGGCCGCCGACAGATTGCCGAGTTCGACGACGCGGACGAAAACGGCGATGTTGTCGAGATAGGCCATGCGCAGCACCTTCGCCGGTTTTCGGCGATCAGCCTAGTATTTTCCATTTTTTTTTGAAAGTCATCGTACACCTCGCCTCTTTTCGTTTGCGCTCCACACCGTAAAGTCACCGGATCGGCAGGGACGATTTCAATGATGGATTTCGCGATTTTCTGGGACTGGCTGAGCTTCGCCGTGCGCTGGCTGCACGTCGTCACCGGCATCGCCTGGATCGGCTCTTCCTTCTACTTCGTCGCGCTCGATCTTGGCCTGCGCCAGCGGCCCGGCATGCCTGTCGGCGCCTTCGGCGAGGAATGGCAGGTGCATGGCGGCGGCTTCTACCATATCCAGAAATACCTGGTGGCGCCGGCCGAGATGCCCGAGCACCTGACCTGGTTCAAATGGGAATCCTATGCCACCTGGCTGTCCGGCTTCGCCATGCTGTGCGTGGTCTATTACGCCGGAGCCGATCTGTTCCTGATCGATCCCAATGTGCTGCCGATGTCGGCGCCGGTCGGCATCCTGTTGTCGATGGCCACGATCGGCGTCGGCTGGGTGGTCTACGATCTCCTGTGCCGCTCGCCGCTTGGCGAAAGCGACACCGGCCTGATGCTGGTGCTCTATTGCGTGCTGGTCTTCATCGCCTGGGGGCTGACGCATCTGTTCACCGGCCGCGCCGCTTTCCTGCATCTGGGCGCCATCACCGCGACCATCATGTCGGCCAATGTCTTCATGGTCATCATTCCCAACCAGAAGATCGTCGTCGCCGACCTCATCGCCGGCCGCAAGCCGGATCCGAAATACGGCAAGATCGCCAAGCAGCGCTCGCTCCACAACAATTATTTGACGCTGCCGGTGCTGTTCCTGATGCTGTCGAACCACTATCCGCTGGCATTCGGGACCGAGTTCAACTGGGTCATCGCCTCGCTGGTGTTCATCATCGGCGTCCTCATTCGCCACTATTTCAACACCGTGCACAAGCGTGCCGGCAACCCGCACTGGACGTGGCTCGGCGCCCTTATCCTGTTCATCGTCATCATCTGGCTGTCGACCGTGCCGAAGGTGCTGACCGGTGAACCGAAGGTGTCCACCTCGGCGCAGGTCTATATCGCCTCGGCGCATTTCCCGGCTGTGCGCGACACCGTTCTCGGCCGTTGCTCGATGTGCCATGCGGCCGAGCCGGTCTACGAGGGCATCTATCACGCACCCAAGGGCGTGATGCTGGACACCGACGCCGGCATCGCCGACCATGCCCGCGAGATTTATCTGCAGGCCGGGCGCAGCCACGCCATGCCGCCCGCCAATGTCAGCCAGATCACCGACAAGGAACGGGCGCTGCTGGTCGCCTGGTTCGAAGGCGCGGGGAAATAAGCATGATTTCGACACTTCTGCGCGGCCGCACCCTGTCCTTCGTGCGCTGGCCGCAAACCGTCGGCGACCACTCAGCCTGGCGCTACGAGGAGGACGGCGGCCTGCTGATAAGCGACGGCAGGATCGTAGCATCAGGCGCCTACGCCGATGTCGAAAACAGGCCGGGGAGGGCGTCAAAAAGAACGACCATCGGCCGCATCTGCTGCTGCCGGGCTTCATCGATACGCATGTGCATTTCCCGCAGATGCAGGTCATCGCGTCCTATGGCGCCGAACTGCTCGACTGGCTGAACACCTACACCTTTCCCGAGGAAACAAAATTCGCCAACGCGCAGCATGGCCGCCGCATCGCGCGTCTGTTTCTTGACGAGACGGTGCGTCATGGAACCACGACGGTTGCCGCCTATTGTTCGGTGCACAAGGCCTCGGCCGAAGCCTTCTTCGCCGAGTCGCATGCGCGCGACATGCTCAACGTCGCCGGCAAGGTGATGATGGACCGCAATGCACCCGAAGGCGTGCTCGACACGCCGCAGACCGGCTATGACGACACCAAGGCGCTGATCAGGGAGTGGCATGGCAAGGGGCGGCAGCACTATGCCATCACGCCGCGCTTCGCCATCACCTCGTCACCGGAACAGATGGAGATGGCCGGCGCGCTTTGCCGCGAACATCCCGACCTGCACATGCAGACGCATCTGTCGGAAAACCAAGCCGAGATCGCCTTTACGCAACAGCTTTTTCCCTGGTCGCGCGACTACACCGACGTTTACGAGCACTATGGGCTGCTGGGCAAAAAGAGCCTTTTCGGCCACTGCATCCATCTGTCGGAGCGCGAGGCGGACGCGCTGGCGGACAGCGGTTCGGTGGCGGTGTTCTGTCCAACCTCGAACCTGTTCCTCGGCTCGGGCCTGTTCGACTATCAGCGCTTTCGCCGCCGTGACAAGCCGTTGCGCATAGCGGCCGCCACCGATGTCGGCGGCGGCACCAACTATTCGATGCTTCGCACCATGGACGAGGGCTACAAGGTGATCGCGCTGAACGGCGAGAAGCTTAACCCTTTCCAGTCCTTCTGGCAGATCACCCGCGGCAATGCCGAGGCGCTGTCGGTCGCGGACAAGATCGGCACGCTGGAAGAAGGCACCGATGCCGACATCGTCGTGCTCGATGCCAGGGCGACGCCGGCGATGCGGCTCAGGATGGAAACGGTCGAGACGCTGGCGCAGGAATTGTTTCTCTTGCAGACCCTTGGCGACGACCGCGCCGTGCGCGAGGTCTATGTTGCGGGCCGCGCGGCCAAGAGCGACATCGCAATTTAGGGCTGCGGTGTGTTGCCTGCTTGACCCGGCGGCAGCCATCGGTCAAAGCGTGCGGCGAAGTTGACAGGGGAACGACATGACCGTTGCTGACGACATCGCGCTGATCAAGAAACAGGAAGAGACCCTTGTCTTTACGGCCTTCGACGAGGCCGTCGCCTTCAAGCTCGGTTCGGCGATCCGCGACCGCGCGCTGGCTGAGAAGCTGCCTGTCATCGTCGACATCAGGACTTTCGACCGGCCGCTCTTCTATGCCGCCATGCCGGGGTCGAATGCATCCAATCCCGACTGGGCGCGGCGCAAGATCAATGTCGTCAAGCGCTACCTCAAAAGCAGCTACCGTCTGGTTCTGGAGCAGCAGCGTCCCGACCGCACCTTCAAGATCGGCGAGGGGCTGGATATTGCGGACTATGTGCTCGCCGGCGGCGGCTTCCCGGTCGCTGTCAAGCGTGCTGGTGTCATCGGCGTCATCGCAGTGTCCGGCCTGCCGGAGCGCCAGGATCATGGCGTGGTGGTCGATGCGCTGTGCGATCACCTGGGCATCGACAGGCGCGAATTGGCATTGTCCGCGGACCCCGAATGACCGTGCCCGATAAGGTTTTTCTTACCGCGATCTTCAATGCCGCTGTCGCCGCCGCCGATCCGGAGCGTACCATCCGCGACCATTTGCCGGCCAGACCCAGGGGCCGCACCATCGTCATCGGCGCCGGCAAAGGCTCGGCGCAGATGGCGGCGGCCTTCGAGAAGGTTTGGGACGGCTTGATCGAAGGGCTGGTCGTCACCCGTTATGGCTATGGTGCCAGATGCGAGCGCATCGAGATCATCGAAGCCGCGCATCCGGTGCCCGACGCCGCCGGGCTTGAGGCCTCGCGGCGGCTGCTGGAGAAGGTGCAAGGGCTGACAGCGGACGATCTGGTCGTGGCGCTGATTTCCGGCGGCGGTTCGGCCCTGCTGCCGTCTCCGGCCGCCGGCCTGACTCTGGCCGACGAAATCGCCGTCAACGAGGCGCTGCTTGCTTCCGGGGCGCCGATCGCGGCGATGAACACCATCCGCAAGCATCTCTCCACCATCAAGGGTGGCAGGCTGGCCGCTGCCGCATGGCCGGCCAAGGTGGTATCGCTGGTCGTCTCCGACATTCCCGGCGACAATCCGGCCCTGGTGGCGTCCGGCCCGACCGTTCCCGACACTGGCAGCCGTGAAGACGCGCTGGCGTCGATATCCGCCTATGGCATGAAACTGCCGGACGCGGTCATGGCGCACATCCGGTCGCCGGCGGCCGACGCACCAGATCCCGACGATCAGCGCTTTGCGCGCAACGAGGTGCACCTGATTGCCTCGGCCGGTGTGTCGCTGGAAGCGGCGGCGGCTGAAGCGAGGCGGCAAGGCGTCGAAGCCTTCATCCTCTCCGACGCCATCGAAGGCGAAGCACGCGAGGTCGGCGGCGTCCATGCGGCAATCGCCCGCGAAGTGGCGACGCGTAATCGGCCCTTCCCAAAGCCGGTGCTGATCCTTTCGGGTGGTGAGACCACCGTGACTTTGCGGGCAAAGGGCAAAGGTGGCCGCAATTCGGAATTCCTGCTCGCCTTCGCCATCGGCATCAATGGTGTGGAAGGCATTCACGCCCTTGCCGCGGATACCGACGGCATCGATGGCTCCGAAAACAATGCCGGCGCCTTCGCCGACGGCTCGACCGTTTCGCGCATGCGGGCGGCGGGTGTGGATGCCAAGGCAATGCTGGCCGGCAACAATGCCTGGACGGCCTTCAATGCTGTCGGCGATCTCTTCGTGCCTGGCCCGACCGGTACGAATGTGAATGATTTGAGGGCAATTCTCGTTCGTTAGAAGGGCAGTCAAGCGGCCATCAGCCGCTTCACCTGCTTCATATCCTGCAAAAACCGCTCACGTTCGGCATCTTTATCGGCGTGATCCCGGATGCGCAGGATGAAGGAGGGGTGGATGGTGATGAAGACGCGCAACCCGTCCTCGCGTTCGATCACCTGGCCGCGCATCTTGGTCACCGGGATCGCCTTGCCAAGCAGGGACAGCGCGGCCGTCGCGCCGAGCGCCACGGCGAGGTTCGGCTTGATCAGGTCAAACTCCCTGTCGATCCACCAGCGGCAGGCCTGAACCTCGCCGGCATTCGGCTTGGAATGGATGCGGCGTTTGCCGCGTGGCTCGAATTTGAAGTGCTTGACCGCGTTGGTGACATAGACCTTCAGTCGGTCGACACCGGCATCGTCCAAGATCGCATCGAACACCTTGCCCGCGGGGCCGACAAAAGGTTTGCCGGCGAGATCCTCCTGGTCGCCAGGCTGTTCGCCGACGAAGATCACCTTGGCATTGTCAGGCCCTTCACCGAACACGGTCTGCGTCGCATCGCGCCAAAGCGGACAGCGGCGGCAACCCTTGGCGGCTTCGCGCAACTCGGAAATCGAGCTGGCATCATCGTCTTCCGGTGCGGCCGGCTCACCCTTCGGCCAATGCTTTGCCTGCACCTTGGCGTGGTGCGGCGCGGGCGTTGTCGGCATTCTGGCAATCATATCCTTGGCGGCCTTGTCCGCTCCCGCGATCAAGTCAGGAATGAGCGAGGCCTCGGGAAGGTTCCGCCAATATTTCTTCGGCATCTCCTTCTGCATGGCTTTCACCTTCAGCCGCGCCGGATTGAAGATGTTCGCGAAATAGGTCCGCCACAGCGCTTCGGTGTCGTCCTGGTCAGGCGCGTCGGCCTTGGCGGCGCCCGGTCCGATCGCCAGCCTTTCACCGTCCCAGTCGGCGGAGGCGTAAGGCGTCAGGATCGTCCAGCGCATGCCGGTAAAACGTCGGACGAAGAAATCCGCGTTGCGCTCGACGATGAAATGTTCGGGCTCGAACCAGGCGACATAGCGTTCATCCTCGCCATCGCCGATCTTCCGGAAGCGGACAAAGGCATGCATCTTGTGGCTGTCGCGCCGCACCGCCTTTTCCATCGCCTCGAGCCGCCTGGTATCGGGATCCGATGCGATCGCCAGCAACTTGGGTTCCGTGCGCAGCCGCCACAACAGCCGGTAGAGGAAGGCGAAACGGCCGGGGTCGCAATGGCAGAAGGCGGTTTCAGTGTGATCGATGAAATCGCGCGGCACAACGAGCTGCGCGCCCTCGGGCACGTCAGGCAAATCGCTTTGCGGCCGGTCGGAACCGGCTGCGACATGCCAGCCGATGTCCTCGGGTCTGACCTCATTCAGCGCCAGCCGCCGAGCCGCGTCGCGCCAGCCGACGAAATCGGTCTGGCTTTCAAGCCAAACTGTGTAGCGGGCGAGGTCGAGCTCTGCTGGCCGCATGGTCAAAACAGCGCCAGCTGTTCGCAGGATTGCATGATCTGACCGCGCAGGCCGGCCTTGTCGGTGAGCGCGCCTGGCGACCAGCCTTCGGCGATGATGAAGGGCCGTAGCTTGGCGATCGAATGGCAGAGCCGGCCGACATCCTCGAGCCGCAGCCGCCGGTGGCGGCGGGTTTCCAGAATCTTCGCCACCACCTTGGTTCCCAGGCCGGGCACGCGCAGCAACGCCTCGCGCTCGGCGCGGTTGACGTCGACGGGGAAGCGTCCCCGGTTGCGCAGCGCCCAGGCAAGCTTCGGGTCGATAGCGAGATCGAGCATGCCATCGCTGCTGCCGGCCAGGATTTCCGGTTGAGAAAATCCGTAGAAGCGCATCAGCCAGTCGGCCTGGTAGAGCCGGTGTTCACGCATCAGCGGCGGCTTCCGCAGCGGCAGCGACGACGAGGCATCGGGGATCGGGCTGAAGGCCGAATAATAGACGCGCCGCAGGTGGTAACTGCCATAAAGCCGGGCGCTGGTGTGCAAGATGCCGTCATCGGAGGTCTTGTCCGCGCCGATGATCATCTGCGTCGACTGGCCGCCCGGGGCGAAGCGTTCGCGTTTTTTGGTCCGCAGCGTCGGCTCGGCTTTCTCCTCCATCTTCCAGCGCAGGTTGGCCATCGAAAGCCGGATTGTCTCCGGCCTCTTTTCCGGCGCCAGTTTCCTCACGCCCTCATCCGTGGGCAACTCGACATTGATCGACAAGCGGTCGGCATAAAGCCCGGCCTTCTCCACCAGCTCCGCCGAACTCTCGGGTATGGTCTTGAGATGAATATAACCGGAGAATTTTTCCTCCAGCCGTAGCCGCCGCGCCACCTCGACCATTTCGCCCATGGTTTCATCAGGCGAGCGGATGACGCCCGAGGACAGGAACAGGCCTTCGATATAATTGCGCCGGTAGAAATCCATGGTCAGCTTCACCACCTCGTCGATGCCGAAGCGGGCGCGCCGGACATTCGACGACGAGCGGTTGATGCAATATCTGCAGTCGTAGATGCAGAAATTGGTCAGCAGTATTTTCAGCAGCGAAATGCAGCGGCCGTCCGGCGCGTAGGAATGGCAAATACCCATGCCTTCGGTGGAGCCGATGCCGCCGGACTTCAGCGAATCCTTTTTTGCGGAACCCGACGAGGCGCAGGAGGCGTCGTACTTGGCGGCGTCGGACAGGATTGCCAGTTTTTCACGAATGGTGAGAACGCTCATTTGTTCATGATATGTTCTCATCGATCATCACGCCATCTCATTTGATGGCGGCGGCGAAAAAGTGATCGCCGCCGGGTCGCTCGACCGTCAGACTTCGTGCAGGTAGAGGTGATAGTCCAGGTCACTGACCGTGCGCGCCACGCGCAGGTATTCGGACTGCTTGATCGCCACGAAGGTGCGGTGCAGGTCCTCGCCGAGCGCGCCCTTCAGGAAGCTGGACGCCCGGGCCGCTTCGATGGCGGCGCGCCAATCGGCCGGCATCGTCGTACGGGTGACGGCCGCCTCATAGCCATTGCCGGTCGTTTCGGGGCCTGGATCGAGCCCTTCGTCGAGGCCTTTGACGATGCCGGCGAGCACCGTCGCGGCGATCAGATAGGGATTGGCGTCGACGCCGGACGGCCGATGCTCGATGCGCCGGTTTTTCGCATCGCCCGCCGGCACGCGCAGCGCCACCGAGCGGTTGTTGACGCCCCAGGTCGGCGCGACCGGTGCGTAGGATTGCGAGACGAAACGGCGCCAGGAGTTGGCATGCGGCGCAAACACCAGCATCGATTCCGCCATGGTCTGGATCAGCCCGCCGAGGCCACGCAGCAGCGGCAGCGACCAGCTCTCGCCGGCCGCTTCCGAAAAGACGTTTCGGCCATCCTTGTCCTGCAGCGACACGTGGAAATGCATGCCGGAGCCGGCATATTTCTCGATCGGCTTGGCCATGAAGCAGGCGGTAACGCCGTGGCGGCGCGCCTGCGCCCGCACCAGCCGCTTCAGCATGACCAGATCGTCGGCCGCCCGCATCACGTCCTTGCGGTAGTTCAGCGTCAATTCGTATTGGCCAGGCGCATATTCCGAAATCACCGTCTCGGCCGGAATGCCTTGCGCCTTGGCGGCGGCGTAGATGTCGGAGAACAGCGGCTCCATGCCGTGCAGATGGTCGACGGAATAAACTTCGGTCTTGCCTGAGACGCGGCCATCGAGCACCGCGCGCGCCGGCTGCACCTTGCCGTCGGCATCGCGCTCATTGGCCAACAGGAAAAACTCGAGCTCGAAGGCGCCGGCCGGATAAAGGCCCTTGGCCGCCAGTATGTCGACCTGCCGGGCGAGCGCCAGCCGCGGGTCCGACGACATTGGCTGGCCGTCGAGATGGTACATGGCCATCAGCACCTGGCCGCGCGGCGGATTCGTGCCGTAAAGCGGCACCAGCGTGCCCGGAATCGGCCAGGCCCTGAGATCGCCATCGCCGCTGTCCCAGATCAGCCCGGTTTCGTGCACATCCTCGCCGGTGATGTCGAGCCCGAGGATGGAGATCGGCATATGCCGGCCGCCCTCGAAAATGCTTTTCAGCTCATGCCGGCGCACGATCTTGCCTCGGCCGACGCCATTGGCGTCGGTCAGCACGATATCGAAGGCTTCGATCTCGGGATGGGCGTGGAGAAAGGCTTGCGCCTCGGTGGGCGTCGAGCCCGCAGGTGAAGTCATGATGGAACTCGAATTGGCTTGCGCGCCTGTCTGCTGGGTGGCTTGTCTCATGCCGCAAGCTTTGCCGCAACCGCGCCAAAGGCGCTGATCAGCCGGTTGACTTGGGCACCGGACGTCGCCGGCGAGATCAGCATCATGTTGTGGAAGGGGGCGATCAGCACGCCGCGATTGACCAGCGCGACGTGGATGGCGGCTTCGAGTTCCGGCGCATGCGCACCCTCGGCCTCGGCGCCATTGCGCAGCGGGCCGGGCGCGCAGATGAACTCGACACGGGCCCCGACACGGGCGACATGCCAGGGCAGGCGGTAACGGTCGATCACGCCGGTCAGCCCGGCATCGAGCCGCCGCGCCAGATGATCCATGCGGTCGTAATTCTCCTGCGTCATCACCTCCTCGAGCGTGGCGCGCATGGCGGCGAACTGCAGCGGGTTGGCCGACAGCGTCGTGCCCATGCCGGAATAGCCAGGCTCTTTCGTCCTGTTGTAGTCGGCATAGCGCGAAGCGACTTCATCGCTCATGCCCCAGACGCTCGCCGGCACGCCGCCGGCAATCGGCTTGCCCAGAACGAACAGGTCCGGCTCCAGCCCATATTTCCTGGTGTAACCGCCCGGGCCGGTCGAGATCGTGTGCGTTTCGTCGATCAAAAGCAGCGTGCCGGCAGCGCGGGTCAACTGTCGCAGCGCCTCGTGGTAGCCGGGATCGGCAAGCACCATGCAGGAATTGGTCAGCACCGGTTCGGCGATGACGCAGGCGACATCCCTGTCCTTGAGTGCGGCTTCCAGTGCGGCGACATCGTTGAACTCGATGACCTTGGCCGTGCGGGTCAGGTCGCGAAATTCGCCCGCCAGGCCTGGCCGGTTGACTTGGATACCATCGATCAGCCGCACCATCGTCTCGTCCACCGAGCCGTGATAGCAGCCATTGAAGACCAGGATTTTCTCTCGTCCAGTGATGGCGCGGGCGACGCGCAGCGCGAAGCGATTGGCGTCGGTCGCCGTGGTCGCGATCTGCCAGAACGGCAGGCGGAAGCGCTGCTGCAGCAGCGGTCCGATGGCCAGCGCATCTTCGGATGGCAGCATATAGGTCAGGCCGCGCCCGGCCTGGCGGCGAATGGCGCGTGCCACCGCCGGTGGCGAGTGGCCGAACATTGAGCCGGTGTCGCCGAGGCAGAAATCGTCGAGCCTGTTGCCGTCCACGTCGGTGATCGTGGCGCCCCTGGCGCTGTCCACCAGGACCGAAAACGGCGTCGGCCAGTCATTCATCCAGTGCATCGGCACGCCGCCGAAGAAGCCGGGCAGGCCGTTGCCGACCTTGGCCTGCGATTTCGGCCGCGCCTTGCGGAAGGCAGCCCCTTCCGTCTCGCGCAATTGCGCGATGCGGTCGCGGCTGATGCCGCCGACGGTCTTTGAACTATCGCTGCTGTGCATGAAAATCCCTCTGGCTCATTCCTCTTAGCCAATCCACCTCCGCAACGGCAATTGGCCGTGCGTCCGTTCTGCATTGGCTCAGCCTTTGCCGGCGGCGCTTGACGCTCCGTGCGAAGTCGGCGCCAATGTGAACGGCAATTGGGCAAGGGAAATGCGGACGATCATCTGCGTGACGATACTGTTCCTGTCGGCCGGTGCGGCGTTCGCCACCGGCGGCATCTGGTGCTCCGTCGATGATCCACAGGTCAAATTCCAGGTCGATGCCGGCGTGACCACCGGGATGGGCGGCCCGACTTTCAACTTTCGCGGCGATCTCGAAATCAAGCCAAGGCCCGCCGGCGATCAGCTGCGAAAGACCATTTTTGAGAACTCCAACCTCACTCAGTACTGGCTGGACAACAAGGAACTACGGCTGAACATCTTCCGCGAGCAGGAGGTGGCCAAGACCTACAGTTCGGTCGAACTGACGATCCTGACCAGAGCCAGCGACGAGGGCGTCTATGATGGGGACTACAAGCTCGCCATCTATGACAGCAAGGCCGACAAGGACAGCGATGGCAAGCCGGTCGATCTGACCGGCAAGGTTTCCTGCGGTGCCGAGTAATCCGCTGTTTCGAAACTAGGCAGTGATGTCGATGACGCCGCAGTCGCCGGAGGCACTGCCGAAGGCGACGCGGCGTTCTTCCTTGTCCCACATCATCGCGGTGATGGCGCCCTTGCCTGGCCGCCGCAAGAGCACTTCCTTGGCGTCGGAAAAGCGCACGGCCATAACCATGCCGTCGTCATAGCCGACGGCGACGACATCCTGGCTCGGGTGGCAAGCGACCGCCGTCACCATGGCGTTGCCGCGCGTGCCGAGTTCCAGCGGCGCCTTGCCCATCGGCCCGTCCTTGGCCGAAAACGGCCAGACGATCGCCGCCGGCGCGCCGGAACTGGCCAGCCACTTGCCTTTGACGCTCCACGACAGGCTTTTGACCTTGCCGGGATAGCCGCTCATGCGCATGTGCTTGCCGTCGGCGAGCTTCCAGCCATGCAGGGCGTTTTCCTGCATGGTGGTGACGAGGAAGGCGCCGTCCGGCGAGAAGGTGATGCCGGTGTGCGCTCCGGCCCATTCGAGTTCCACCGGCTTGCCATCGGCGGCCGGGAAATGCAGCGTCGCGCCATTGTAGCGGGCGACGCCGAAGCGCATGCCCTTGGGCGAGAAGGCCAGCCCCTCCACCGAGCGCGGATGGGCAAATTCCCGGATCTTGCCATCGGCGAAGCGCACCAAGGCCGTCTTTCCCGTGGCATATGCGATGGCGCCTTGCGGCCCGGCGGCAACGCTGGTGATCCATTTCTTGCCGGCGCTCGCCACCTCCCGGGTCTCACCTCCGGCCTTCACGGCAAACACCTTGCCGTCCTCGCCGCCGGTGATCAGCCGGTCGTTTGCCGCGTCATGGAAGGCTGCGAGCAGCCCATCATTGGCCTGCACAGTCTTGTGGCCATTGTCGAGCCGGTGGATGGCGCCATCGGCCAGCGCGAAATGCGGCACATCGCCAAGGAAGACGGCGGCGACGCAATGGCCTTCGAGATCGAGCGGGGCGACTGTGGGCATGCGGGAACTATTCCATTCGAGGAAGCCGCCAGCGCGGCCGAGTGGCTCTCCCTTCTCCCCTTGTGGGAGAAGGTGGATTGGCGCGCAGCGCCAAGACGGATGAGGGGTGGGTGACGGCCGCCGCCGGTGCCAAGCTGGAGCACCCCTCATCCGACCTCGCTTCGCGAGGCCACCTTCTCCCACAAGGGGAGAAGGACAGACCGGGCAGCGCTAACGCTACGGGATTTGGAAATCAAGCCGCCTGGCAGGCGTCAAAGCTCTTCTTCAGCCGCTCGGCGTCCAGCTCGCGGCCAATGAAGACCAGCCGGCTCTCATGCTTCTCGCCGTCTTTCCAGGCGCGCTGGTGGTCGCCCTCGATGATCATGTGCACGCCCTGGATGACATAGCGCTCGTCATCGCCCTTGAGCGCGATGATGCCTTTCAGCCGCAGGATGTTGGGGCCTTCCATCTGAGTGATCTTCTCGATCCATGGGAAGAATTTCTTCGGGTCCATTTCGCCGCCGCGCAGCGACACCGACTGCACCGTCACGTCATGGATGTCGGACGGATGCGCGTGATGGTGATGGTCGTGCCCATCGTGGTCGTGATGGTCATGGTCATGATGATCATGATCGTGATCATGGTCGTCATGCGCCTCGAGGAAATGCGGGTCGTTTTCCAGCGCCCTGGACAGGTCGAAGGCGCCGCGATCGAGAACCTCCGACAAGGCAACACCGGCGCGCGTCGTGCGGTGGATCCTGGCCGCCGGATTGATGGCGCGGATCGTCGCCTCGACCTTGGCGAGTTCTTCGGGGGTGACGAGGTCGGTCTTGTTCAGCACGACGACGTCGGCGAAGGCGATCTGGTCCTCGGCTTCCTTGGAATCCTTGAGACGCAGCGGCAGGTGCTTGGCGTCGACCAGCGCGACCACGGCATCGAGCTTGGTCCTGGAGCGCACGTCGTCGTCCATGAAGAAGGTCTGCGCCACCGGCACCGGATCGGCGAGCCCGGTGGTTTCGACGACGATGGCGTCGAAACGGCCGGGTCGCCGCATCAGGCCTTCGACGACGCGGATCAGGTCGCCGCGCACCGTGCAGCAGACGCAGCCATTGTTCATCTCGTAGATTTCCTCGTCAGATTCCACGATCAGCTCGTTGTCGATGCCGATCTCGCCAAATTCGTTGACGATGACGGCGTATCGCTTGCCGTGGTTCTCCGACAGGATGCGGTTGAGCAGCGTCGTCTTGCCGGCCCCGAGATAGCCGGTGAGAACGGTTACGGGAATCTGCGTCTGTGCGTCGCTCATGGCTGGCCTCGAAATGACTGTGCCTGAAATCCAGGCCGCGAAAGGGATTGTCGGCTCCATATAGGATGTGCGCCGAGCTTTTGCACGGGGCAAACCATGGGCTAAAGTTGCCGGCTGGGATTCGTCCTGACATCGGGGCCGCGAAAAGCCCTCGCCGCCCCGGCGATGGAAGATCAAGGGGACGTCCTGTCCGGGGCTGTCGGTCGTGGGATCGCAGCTGCTGCAAATCCGTTCCGTGCCAAACTCGTTTGTCATCTAACTGAAATAAACATCTGGCATCACCACGGCGGACACCGCAATGCTTGCCGGCAAAGCTGTTTTGAATGCCGGAATCTTTCGATCGTCGATTGCCAACCGGCCGGCTGCGTCTATGCTGTGCGCACCGGTACGGCCGAAGAGGGATGACCATGGCCAAGGCGGACAAGACTGCAACGATGAGCCGGCTGCATTCAGCGGCAAGGCTGGCAAGGACCGCGCTGGCGGCACGGCTCCTGGCACATGGCTTCTACGCCGGCCAGGACCAGATCATGCTGGCACTGGACCGTGAGGACGGCCAGACACCGGGCAATCTCGCCGGGCGTCTTGGCGTGCGTCCGCCGACCATCACCAAGACCATCAACCGACTGCAGGCGCAGGGTTTTCTGGAAAAACGCGCCTCGGAATCCGATGCCCGCCAGGCGCATATCTTCCTCACCGATAGCGGCCGTGAAACCATCCGCGCCATCGAGAAGTCGGTGAAGAAGACCGAAAAGCAGGCGCTGAAGGGCCTCGACAAGAAGGACCAGAAGGCGCTGTTCAAGCTGCTCGCCCGCATCGAGGCCAACCTCTCCAATGAGGAACTGGTGCTGCTCGACGACGACGCCGAGTCGGACGACTGATCTCTTCGGCAATCAGGCTGCCGCGGCAGCTCCGTGGATCAAGGACGACCAGCGTCCCGGTGTCATGCCGAACGCCTTCTTGAATTGCCTGTTGAAGTGGCTCTGGTCGCTGAAGCCGGCTTCGATCGCAATCTGCGCCAAGGGCTCGCCGGCGGCGATCATCCTGCGTGCGCGCTGAAGCCGGCGCATCACCAGAAAACGATGCGGACTGGTCGAGAAGGCCGCGCGGAAATGTCTCGACAGGGCATAGCGGTCGAGACCCGTGACGGCTTCCAACTCACCCGAACGCACGGGCCGGTCGAGGTTTTCCGTCAGATACTCACGCGCCAGTGTCGCCGCCCGCCGCGCCGTCGCGGCTATCGGCTTTGCCGGCTGGCCGCCATGCCGGCCCAGGCTTTGCATCAGTTGCGCCAGGAAGTCGTCGACGAACAGCTCGTCGAGTTCCTGCTCTAATGGCCCAAGCGCCGAAAGCAGCGTCGCGCAGAAGGCATCGTCCGTCACCACCCCGTTCCTGACGAACGGCAGCGCCGTGCCGCCGAGACAGTCGAGCATCAGTGACGGCTCGAGATAGAGCATCCTGTAGCGCAGGCCTTCCTCGGTGCCCGCGCCGCCATCGTGCAGCTCGTCGGGATGCAGCACGATGACCTGGCCAGGCAGGCTTAGCCGTGCCGCGCCGCGATAGCGGAAGGTCTGCACACCGCGGAGCGTCACCCCGATCGCATAGGTGTCGTGGCGATGCGGATCGAAGGCGCTGCCGTGAAACCGGGCCTCGATACGCTCCATCCCGGCGGGATCGGGAGCCGAGATGATGCAGTTTTCAGCGGCATCTGCGCACAAACGTCCAAGACCCTCGAAGGCCTGGCTGCCTAGATCGTGCGACATCGTCTCCTTCACAGCCTCGCTATCGGGGCCTAACCTCGAATGGCCATTTTGTCATGTTCGATACGAAATTTGCAATCGTACTGCGAGAAGACTTGCCCGTCTGGCAGAAACTCAACGTCACCGCCTTCCTGACCAGCGGCATCGTCGCTCAATTCCCCGACATCATCGGCGAGTCCTACCGCGACCGCGCCGGCAATCTGTACAATCCGCTGTCGATCCAGCCGGTCATCGTGCTCTCTGCCGACCAGGCGACGCTCGGTGCGATCCACCGGCGTGGGCTGGAACGCGGCGTGACGACCTCGCTCTATGTCGAGGAGATGTTTTCCACCGGCTTCGACGCTGCCAATCGCGCCGTGTTTGCCGAATTCGCGCCCGAAGACGCCAAGGTGGTCGGCATCGCGCTGCGCGCCGAGAAGAAGGTCGTCGACAAGATCACCAAGGGCGCCCGTATGCATACATAGCGCCTGCGGACTAAGCCTGGCGGCGGCTGTTGTTGTGCCAGCGATCCCAGGCGCGGCAGCGGGCGACAATTGGCTTGCCGGCAAGCGACAATTCCCGCAAAGGTGGACTCCAGCCCAGCTTTTCCTCCGGCCTGCACGTGAATCCTTCCCAAAGACAGTCAGAAAGCGCGACGCCGCCGGTGGCGATCTTGTGCATGCTGACCACCTACGTCTTCTTCACCTTCCTCGACACCTCAAGCAAATATCTCGTCCTTGCCGGCGTCTCCGTCCTGATCGTCGCCTGGGTGCGCTTCGCCGTGCATGTCGTGCTGGTTGGGGCGCTGCTGCGTGGCTGGCGCGAGCCGGCGCGGTTTCGCCCGGTCAACCTGCCGGCGCATGTGATGCGGGGCGCCTTCCTGTTCGGCTCGACCATGTTCAACGTCCTGGCGCTGCGGTCCCTGCAACTGGCCGAGACGACGTCGATCTATTTCTTCGGGCCGATGGTGATCACCGCCCTTGCCGGCCCGCTGCTCGGCGAATGGGCCGGCTGGCGACGTTGGCTGGCGATCCTGGCCGCTTTCGCCGGGGTTTTGATCATCACGAGGCCGGGTATCGGCGTTTTCGGCATCGGACATCTCTTCGCGCTCGGCTCGATGCTGTCGAACTGCTTCTATGTCATCATGACGCGCCGCATGTCGGCCACCGAGACCTCGGAAAGCCTGATTCTGTTCTCGGCACTGGCGCCGGCGGTGCTGCTTTTACCCATGCTGCCGTTTTCCTTCTCCCTGCCGCACGATGGCTGGCACTGGTTCGTCCTGCTCATGCTTGGCGTGTTCGGCGGCGTCGGCCACTGGCTGCTGGTGCAGGCCTATCGGCGGGCAACGACCACGGCGCTCGCCCCCTATCCCTATTCACAGATGGTGTGGATGATCATTTCCGGCTGGCTTGTCTTCAAGCAGTTCCCCGACCGCTGGACGCTGGTCGGCGCCGCCATCATTGTCGCCAGCGGCCTCTACATCGTCCATCGCGAACACCGGCTTCGGCTGCGCAGCCGTGCGGCGTCGGATGTCGAGGCCGAGGCGCTGGCAAAAAAACTTTGATTTGGCCCCGATCGATGGCATAAGGCCGCCCTTAAACAGTTTAAAAAAAGCGACGGGGAGCGAAAGGCTGGCACAGAAGATCAAGCTGTCGACGATCGCGGATGCGCTTGGCGTGTCCACGGCCACCGTGTCACTGGCACTGCGCGACAGCCCGCTGGTTGCCGGCTCGACGCGCGACCGCATAAAGGAACATGCGCGCGCCATCGGCTATATCTACAACCGCCGCGCCGCCAGCCTGCGCACCTCGCGCTCTGGCATTGTCGGTGTCGTCGTGCACGACATCATGAACCCGTTCTTCGCCGAAATCCTGCGCTCGATCGAGAGCGAGCTCGACCGCAGCCGGCAGACCTTCATCCTGTCCAATCACTATGATCAGCTCGAAAAGCAGCGTACCTTCATCGACACGCTGCTGCAGCTCGGCGCCGACGGCGTCATCATGTCGCCGGCCATCGGCACGCCCGCGTCCGACATCGTCATGGCCGAGGAGAACGGCTTGCCGGCGGTGCTGATCGCACGCACCGTCGAGGGTGCCGACGTGCCGGTGTTTCGCGGCGACGACTCTTATGGAACAGGCCTCGCCACAAACCATTTGATCTCGCTCGGCCACAAGCGCATCGCCATGATCGGCGGCACCGACCAGACATCGACCGGCCGCGATCGCTACCAGGGCTATGTCAACGCCATGGAGGCGGCGGGGCTCGAAGTGAGGCCGTCGTGGCGAATCGCCGGCCCGCGCACCAAGCAGGCGGGTTTCGAGGCCGCCGGGCAATTCCTGGCGCTGAAGGACAGGCCGACCGCTGCCTGCTGCTGGAACGACCTCGTCGCCATCGGCCTGATGAACGGCATTGCGCGCGCCGGCCTGGTGCCGGGCATCGATATCTCCGTCACCGGCTATGACGATCTCGAGGAGGCGGCGATCGCCACGCCGGCGCTGACCACCGTCTGGAACGGCCAGCGCGAGGTTGGCCGCCGCGCCGCCAGCGCGCTGCTCGACAAGCTCAACGGCCAGACGGTGCGGCCCTCGCAGGAATTGATCAAGCCGGAACTGCATGTGCGCCAGTCGACCGGCAAGCCGGTGGAGCGTGCATGACCAGGGCCGAAGATCTGCAAGCCGTAGCCATTCTGGTGCCGGCGGATTTCAGTGGCCATGCCGCCGATCGCATCGACCGGACATTCAGGCGCGTCGGCATTGAGCGTACCGATCCGGCACTGGTCACCGAGGAGATGCGCCGCACCGTGCGTGGCATCGCATCCTTTGCCGGTATCAATGCGGCGATGATGGATGCGTTGCCCAATCTCGAACTCATCGCTTCGTTCGGCGTCGGCTACGATTCCGTCGATGTCGGCCATGCGGCGGCGAAGAACATCATGGTCACCAACACGCCCGACGTTCTGACCGAGGAGGTTGCCGACACCGCGGTCGGGCTGCTGATCAACACGGTGCGCGACCTGCCGCGCGCCGAGACCTGGCTGCGTGACGGCAGTTGGATGCGCAAGGGCAACTACCCGCTGAGCCGGCTCACCTTGCGTGCGCGCCGCGTCGGCATTTTCGGCATGGGCCGCATAGGGCAGGCCATTGCACGGAGGCTGGAAGCGTTCGGCCTGCCGGTCGCCTACCACAACCGGCGTCGTGTCGAAGGTCTTGCCTACCAGTACCACCCGACGTTGAAGGGCTTGGCCGAGGCGGTCGACACGCTGATTTCGGTGGCGCCAGGCGGAGCTTCGACGCAGAAGGCGGTCAATGCCGAAATCCTGTCGGCACTCGGCGCGAACGGCGTCTTCGTCAACATCGGCCGCGGCAGCACGGTCGACGAAGCAGCCCTTGCGGCGGCCCTTGCCGACGGCACCATCGCCGCCGCCGGGCTCGATGTCTTCGCCGACGAGCCGAATGTCCTCAAGGCGTTGCTCGACTTGCCAAACACCTCTCTGCTGCCGCATGTCGGCTCGGCTTCGGAGCACACACGCCGCGCCATGGCGGATCTCTGCGTCGACAATCTGGTGTCCTGGTTCACCGAGCGCCGGCCGCTGACGCCGGTGCCGGAGACGGTCAATGTGAAGGCTCGCCCCTGAGCGGTCGGGCTGCCATATTTATTAACGTCTGCTTAACCCTTTGAAATCATTCTTCATCCTGCCCCGCGTGTATGGATGAAGAATGATGAAAGTGCTTTCCGCGCTAATCGCAGCCGCAGCCTTGGTTGGCGGCGTTCGCCTGTTTCATGACGGCAATGGCGAAAGCGTCGCCCTAGAGGCTACGCCGTCCAACACCTACAGGCTGGTCGCCAATGGCGACGAGGGGGCCTGCGCGGTCACGCGCGGCGCCTCGGTCTCGGATCGTCTGTCGCTGTTGACCGTGGCTCCGAATTGCCGACGGCTCCTGCCAGGCATCGAGCAGGTGAAATTCTGGCGCGAGCAAAACGACGGAACGGTCGCCTTCAGCGCCGACGGCGTCGATCCGATCGTCACCTTTGCCGTGGCTGACGGCGATGGCTACGAATCATATGCCCCGGCGCTACCGTTGTTGTCGCTCGCGGCGGATGGTGACTTGAAGCGGCGAGACTGACTACTCCGCCGCAGCCCGCGCGCCGGCTTTCGCAGCGGCGTGCAAACGCACCGCATCGCCGAAGGCGCGGAAAATCTTGGCCGAGTTGCTGTCCGATTTGACCCAGTATTCGGGATGCCACTGGACGCCGACTGCGAAGGCGCGGGCCCCCTTGACCGAAACCGCCTCGACCGTGCCGTCGGTGGCGACAGCCTCGATCTCCAGCTTCGATCCCAGCCGGTCGATCGCCTGGCGATGCAAGGAATTGACCTTGATGTCGCCTGCGCCGAACACGCCGGCCAGGCAACTGCCCGGCTTGATCGAAATGGTCTGGTGAATGGCGAAGCGCTCGTCCTGTTTGTCGCTCACTGCCGCGCGGTGGTCCAGCGATCCCTCGCGCTCCTGGATCTCGGTACCCAGCGTACCGCCAAGCGCCACGTTCAGCTCCTGAATGCCGCGGCAGATGGCAAGCAGCGGCACGCCGCGCTCGATCGCCTTGCGGATCAGCGGCAGCGTGGTGGAGTCGCGCGCGGGGTCATAAGGGCCATTGGCTTCGCTGGCATCGCCGCCATAGAGCGAGGGGTCGACGTTGGATTTCGAGCCGGTGAGCATGACGCCGTCGACCGACGACAGGAGTTCGTCGAAGTCCAGCCGGTCGCCGAACGAGGGCACGAGCAGGGGGAAAACGCCGGCACCCGCGATCGCCGCTTCCAGATATTGTTGCGGCGCGGCATGCCAGGTGTAGTTGTCGAATTGACGGACGTCGGTCGATATGGCGACGAGCGGCTGCTGCATTTTGAGTCTGTTTTCCATCTGGCAAGGAATGTCCTGCCCTCAAAATAGGCGATGTCAGGGCATTTTTCCATGCCAAGTTTCAGCGTGTCGCATAGGCCACGAAATCTCTGTTAGACTATAGTTGCAGGTCCCCATGGCCCGGTCGCCAAATCCGGCGGCCGTGCTGGACTCGACCCCCTGCCTGTGTATTGTTTCGCCAGCCGATGCGGGTACGGAGGATGTCTCTGGCGTCGGTCTGTTGATGCAAAAGGGAGGAACTGCATGGATCGTCGTTCATTCATCCGCAAGGCCGGCGTGACCGGCGTCGGCGCAGCCGCGGCGGCGGCCACGCTCGCCGCACCGGCCATAGCCCAGTCCAACCCCAAGGTGACATGGCGGCTGGCGTCGTCCTTCCCGAAGTCGCTCGACACCATCTATGGCGGCGCCGAAGTGTTCTCCAAGATGCTGTCTGAAGCCACCGACGGCAATTTCCAGATCCAGGTCTTTGCCGCCGGCGAGCTCGTCCCCGGCCTGCAGGCCGCCGACGCCACCACGGCCGGCACGGTCGAGGCCTGCCACACGGTCGCATATTATTACTGGGGCAAGGACCCGACATGGGCGCTGGGTGCGGCCGTTCCCTTTTCGCTCAATGCGCGCGGCATGAATGCCTGGCATTACCATGGCGGCGGCATCGACCTGTTCAACGAGTTCCTCGCCACGCAAGGTCTGTTCGGCCTGCCGGGCGGCAACACCGGCGTGCAGATGGGTGGCTGGTTCCGCAAGGAGATCAACACCGTCGCCGACCTCTCCGGCCTCAAGATGCGTATCGGCGGCTTTGCCGGCAAAGTGGTCCAGAAGCTGGGCGTCGTGCCGCAGCAGATCGCCGGCGGCGACATCTATCCGGCGCTGGAAAAGGGCACCATTGACGCTGCCGAATGGGTCGGCCCCTATGACGACGAGAAGCTCGGCTTCTACAAGGTCGCGCCCTATTACTACTATCCCGGCTGGTGGGAAGGCGGCCCGACCGTCCACCTGATGTTCAACAAGGCGAAATACGAAGAGCTTTCGCCGGCCTACAAGTCGCTGCTACGCACATGCGCCCAGGCCGCCGATGCCAACATGCTGCAGAAATACGACTACGTGAACCCTCCGGCGGTGAAGCGGCTGGTGGCCGGCGGCGCGAAACTGCGCCCGTTCAGCCAGGACATCATGGCCGCCTGCTTCGAGAAGGCCAACGAGGTCTATACCGAAATGGAAGCCTCGAACGCGCCGTTCAAGAAGATCTGGGAATCGATCAAGGGCTTCCGCAAGGAGCACTATCTCTGGGCGCAGGTTGCCGAATACAACTACGATACTTTCATGATGGTCCAGCAGCGCAACGGCAAGCTGTAGGCGGCCGCACTTTGCTTGTTCGAAAGCCCCGGGGCTCTTCTGTCCCGGGACTTTTCTTGCTCGACGGCGACGGCATTGCTACGCCGGAAGCCTGCGCCTCAGCCCAGGCCCGGCACCACCAGGACCTTGACCTCGCCCGGCGCCGGCGGATTGGCGATCACGCTAGCCGCCTCTTCCAGTGACACCTGCCTGGAGATCAGCCGGTCGATCTCGATCGCGCCCGACGCGATGAGCTCGGCGGCGCGGCGATGCGTATAGGGATTGAGGAACGAGCCCAGTACCTTCAGTTCCCGAAACAGGAGATCGAAGGGCTCGAATTCCGCCTTCATGCCTTGCGGCATCACGCCGACTATGACGACGGTGCCGCCGGCCCTTGCTAGCCGCACCGACTGCTCGACGGTCTCGCGCACGCCCGCGCATTCAAACACCACGTCGGCGCCGCCGGGCGCTAGGCCGGCCGGACCGGCGATCGCATCGATCACATCGGCGGCTGTGGGATCGACCGTTGCCGTCGCGCCGAGTTCCCTGGCAAGCGCGCGCCGCGAGGCTTGCCTTGTCGACAAGACGATGGTGGTGGCCCCGGCGAGACGAGCCAGCTGCACCGTGAGCAGGCCGATCACGCCGCCGCCGAGCACGACAACCGAACCGCCCGGCTTGATCTCGGCAAGGTCGACACCGTGCAGGCAGCAGCCAAGCGGCTCGCAGAATGCGCCATGTGTCGATTTCAGATCTGCGGGAAGGATAAAGGCCTGTTTTTGCGGCATCACCACATAGTCGGCAAAGCCGCCGTCGCGGTGGATGCCGATGGCGGTGAGATTGCTGCACAGGTTGACGCGGCCGGCATGGCAGTGGCCGCAGCGTCCACAGGCGATGTTGGGATCGCCGGTGACGCGGTCGCCGACCGAGAAACTGGACACGCTGGAGCCAACCGCTTCGATGATGCCGGCGAACTCGTGCCCGGGCGTCACTGGCGGCCTGCAAGGGAACTCGCCGTGGAAAAGATGCCGGTCGGTGCCGCAGACACCGCAGGCCTCGATACGCACCAGCAGCTCGTCCGGCCCTGGGGAGGGTTTGGCGACCTCGCGCAGGGCGATGCTTCCCACCGCTTCCAGCCGCACGGCTTTCATGGCGTCTTACCCTCCGGCCTCAGTTGAAATTCGGCGGCTGCGAAAGATCCGGAGCCGGTGCGGCCGGCTTGGCCGGCGGCGCGTCGCCGAAATTCGGTGGCTGCGACAGGTCGGGTATGCCGGGAGCGGCCGGTGCGGCGCCGGCGGGAGCGCTGCCACCGTCGGCAGGCGTGCCGAGCGGCGACATTCCCGGCACTTCCGGCACCTTGTAGTCGATCGTGCCGGGATCGACGGTCGCGCCCTTGTAGTGCATCACCATCTGCGGGAAGGCGATGGTGAGCCCGATCATGATCACCTGGATACAGACGAACGGCACTGCGCCCCAATAGATCTGGCCGGTGGTGACCGGAGCGATCTGCTTGCCGGTCAGGCGGTCGAGATAGGGCACGCGCGCTGCCACCGAACGCAGGTAGAACAGCGCGAAGCCGAAGGGCGGGTGCATGAAAGAGGTCTGCATGTTGACGCCCAGAAGCACGCCGAACCAGATCAGGTCGATGCCGAGTTTGTCCGCCGCCGGCGCCAGCAACGGCACGATGATGAAGGCCAGTTCGAAGAAGTCGAGGAAGAAGGCGAGCACGAAGACGAGGATGTTGACCCCGATCAGGAAGCCGACTTCGCCGCCCGGCAGCGAGATCAGCAGATGCTCGACCCACAGATGGCCGTTGACGCCGTAGAAGGTCAACGAGAACACGCGCGCGCCGATCAGGATGAACAGCACGAAGGACGACAGCCTCGTTGTCGACGCGAGCGCCTGTTTGATCACGTCCAGCGACAGCCGGCCCTTGACCGCCGCCATCGCCAGCGCGCCGACCGCCCCCATGGCGCCGCCCTCGGTCGGCGTGGCGATGCCGAGGAAGATGGTGCCGAGCACCAGGAAGATCAGCGCCAGCGGCGGGATCAGCACGATGATCACCTGCTGCGCCAGCCGCGACATCATGTTGATTTTGAGCCGCTGGTCGGCGACCGCCACCAGATAGATCAGGATCACGCCGACGGCGGCGCCGAGGATATCGGCATTGTCGCCATGGGTCGGCTCGAGATAGCGATAGGCCCCGTAGGAAATCGCACCGGCCACGAGAAGCGCGACCAGCAGCGACAGCACGCCATGGCCGAGCGTGCGGGCCTCCAGCGGCAGCGCCGGCATCGAATTCGGCCGGACGATCGACATGATCAGGATGTAGAGCATGTAGAGGCCGGTGAGCACGAGGCCCGGGATCAGCGCGCCGGCATACATGTCGCCGACCGAGCGGCCGAGCTGGTCGGCCAGCACGATCAGCACCAGCGAGGGCGGGATGATCTGGGCGAGCGTGCCGGATGCCGCGATGACGCCCGACGCCACGCGCCGGTCATAGCCATAGCGCAGCATGATCGGGAGCGAGATCAGCCCCATGGCGATGACCGAAGCGGCCACCACGCCGGTCGTGGCGGCCAGCAGCGCGCCGACGAAGATCACCGCATAGGCGAGACCGCCGCGAATCGGCCCGAACAACTGGCCGATCGTGTCGAGCAGGTCCTCGGCCATGCCCGATCGTTCCAGCACGATGCCCATGAAGGTGAAGAACGGGATCGCCAGCAGCGTGTCGTTCGACATCACCCGGCTGCCGTAGAAATTGTCCGGCAGCGCATGCAGCAGCGGCCAGGCGAGATTGATCGACCCGCCCGAATAGGGCGAGACAAGCACGCCGATGAAGAAGAACAGCAGGCCGTTGGCGGCGAGCGAGAAGGCGACGGGGTAGCCGATCAGGAGGAAGATGATCAGCGAGGCGAACATGATCGGCGCCATGTTCTGGGCGATGAATTCGATCACGGGCGCGCCTCCTGGGCGAGCGCCTTGGCTTCTTCGGCGAGTGCCTTCGCCTCCAGCTCCACTTGCTCATGCGCCGAAATGAATGGATTGGGGTCGTCCATGTCGCCGCGCATGATGGCGATCTTCTTGATGATCTCGGAAATGCCCTGCAGTGCCAGCAGGAAGAACCCGACCAGCAGGATGGCCTTGGCCGGCCAGATGATCAGGCCGCCGGCATTGGTCGACATTTCGCCACTGCGGAACGACAGCGACACATAGGGAACGAAATAGATCACCATCAGCGTCACGAACGGCATCAGGAAGAAGAGGTGGCCGAGAAGGTCGATCCAATGCTGTACGCGGCGCGGGAACAGGCCGTAGACGATATCGATGCGGATATGTTCGTTCTGCTTCAGCGTGTAGGCGGCGGCCAGCATGAAGGCGGCGCCGAACAGATACCACTGCAGTTCCAGCCACGCATTGGAGGAGATGTCGAACACCTTGCGGATAATGGCATTGCCCGCGCTGACCAGGATCGCCAGCAGGATGAGCCAGGAAATCCATCTGCCGATGAATTCGTTCACGCGGTCGATCGTTCTGGAGAGAGCGAGAAGCCCTGCCATGCATTCCTCCCTGGTGCCGGCGGCGCCCGATCCCGTTCTTCTCGTCGAGCTGCCTGGTCCAACGGTATGCAGTGCGTGGTCCGGTTGGTCAACACGAGCAAGGCCCGCGCGGTCCGCCGGCCGGCAAGGGGCCGTGGAAAACCGCCGCATGACGAAGCGTCATGCAACCAAAGTCTGATGATGTCAGGCGATCTTGGTCTGGTCGCGGCCGGCGCCGATCAGGATCAGCATGGCCACCAGGAACAGGTACATCCACCCGTCGCGCCATTCGACCGGGAAATAACCGGCCCACAGCGATTCGGCCATGCCGAAGGCGGCCGCGCCCAGCGCGGCGCGTGACGGCGACAGATAGCCCCCACCGAGGTCACGAACAGGATCTTCAGCCCGTAGACAAGGCCGGAACCGAAGCTGACATTGCCGTAATAGAGGCTGGCCATGACCCCGGCTAGCGCGGCGCAGAAACCGCCGAACAGTACGGCACGCCGGAACACGCCGCGCACGTCGACGCCGCACAGGGCGGCGGCCCTGGGGTCGTCGGAGACGGCGCGCCAGCATCGGCCGAAGTTTGAGCGGGCAAACACCCATGTAGCGAGTGCGACCGCCGCCAGAACCACCGCGCAGTCGAGCACCTGGATCAGCGTCAGCGTCGCCTTGAAGCCTGAGCTTTCGGCGAAGACGATCGGCTCGGCCAGCATTGGCGGCAGCCACAGATCATGCGTGTCGGCGGCGATGCGGCTCGCTTCCGACAGCACGAGCAGGATGCCGAGCGTCGTCACCACGATGGCATTGGGCGAACGGTCGGCCAATGGCTCGAAGATGCTGCGCGACAGGACATGGCTGATGAGCGTCGCGTAGAGGAACGCCGCGACGACGCCGAACAGCACCGAAGCCAACAGCGTCAGCCACAGCACCTGGTAGGCGAAGGCGACGCTCAGGATCATTGCCTGGCCGCAGAAGGCAAACAGCGCGCCATAGGCAAGGTTGGTGCGGTGCAGGATCCCGTTGGTCAGCACATAGCCGAAGGCGAGCAGGGCATAGAGCGCGCCCGAATGCAGCCCGTTCAGCACCTGCTGGAAGAAATAGAGCATGCTCGACAACACCAGAAGCATCTCTCCCGGAAGCATCTCGCCCAAGAGCGGATCGGACAAAGGCGACGATACCGTGCGCAATTGAGGTTTGCATGGCCGAATCTAACTTGTCAAACGCGATTTATCGGTTAGATTTTCAGGAATGACAGTTGCCTGGACCCCACACCGGTTTACCGGCGGCCTGCTCGCGCTCGACACGGCGAATACCGTCGTGCTGCGCAGCGATCCGGAGCGGACGTTCGACCGCTTCGACGATCCGGTCGAAATAGCCCGCTTCGCCGACGCGGCCAGCGGCTTTCGCGCCGCCGAGCTTGGCGACAGGCGGTTGGCGGTGTCCTCGGCGGCGGCAATCGCGCCCATCGTGCTGTCGATCCGCGAGACGACCGACCGGCTGTTTCGAGGCGCGGTGTCGAAGGGCGCGGTTTCCACCGCCGATCTGCCCGAGTTCCTGCGGGCCTGTGCAGACGGCCTGGCTGCCGGCCGGACCGAGATCGGGGCGCCGGGACGGCCGTTCGGCGATCCGGCGACGCCGATCGCCTTCGAAGCGGCGCTGGCGGTTTCAGCCCTTTCTCTGCTGCGCGACGACACGGTCGCGAGGCTGAGAATCTGCCCCAACTGCACCTGGCTGTTCGTCGACAGAAGCCGCAATTCCAGCCGCCTCTGGTGCGACATGGCGGTGTGCGGCAACAGGCAGAAGGCGAGCCGTCACTATCGCCGCCGCATGGCGGCCAATGAGGTCAGGAATGCCTAGAGGATTTTCACGTTCGCTCGCTGCCGGTGCCATGCTGATTGCCGCCGCGGCCCTCGGCGCCTGTCGCGATACCGGCGGCGAAGGCAAGCTGTTCGAGGTTTCCGGCAAGATATTCGTCTTCAACTACCGTCTCGCCCGGGCGACCTATGTCGTGACGCTGCGGCCCTTGCAGCCGATGGGCGAGGGCCAGGTGGCGGTTGCCAGCTTCCAGAACCCCGCCGGAGGTGAACCATTCGTGGTCGAGCAGAAGGTCTGGCCGAAGCTCGACAAGGTGAGCCTGGAGAGCCCGGCGCTGACCTGCGTCGTCAAGAACAAACCCTATGCCATCGCCATCAGCATCAAGGGCGCCGATGGTGCGGTCCTGCAGACCATCGACACCACGCTGATGTCGACGGAAGATCAGTCGATCCTGCCCGACCGGCCGCTGGTCATCGACCAGCTCTATACGGCCAATCCCGATCTCGTCGGCCATCCCGACGGCAAGCTGCCCGGCGAGCCGAAGCCGGACTGCTCGAAAGCCGGCTGACACCCCCCAATGGCATCGATTTCGTCTGGAATTTTCGTGCGCCGTCGCGCTGTCGGCGCACGCTTTCATGCGCGCTCCCAGCATCGCCGGACTGTTTGTTGCGCGTTGGCTGGTCCTTTCGATTTTGTTTGACCTGCCTTGCAAGGGAAGAAAGGATGCGTCATCCGATCCCGACGTTGGCCGCTGCCCCGCGCGGCCTTCGCAGAGGAAATGCCTGATGACGCTGCATGATGTCGCGCTCGACGACAAGTTCGATCTCGGGAAGGAGCGCATCTTCCTGTCCGGCGCGCAGGCGGTCATCCGCATGCTCCTGATGCAGCGCGAGCGCGACCGCCGCGCTGGCTTGAACACGGCAGGCTTCGTCTCCGGCTATCGCGGCTCGCCGCTCGGCGGCCTCGACATGCAGCTGTGGAAGGCGAAAAAGCAGCTCGCCGGGGCCGACATCGTCTTCCAGCCCGGCCTCAACGAAGAGTTGGCCGCCACCGCCTGCTGGGGTTCGCAGCAGACGGAGCTGCTGGGCGAGGGCACCCATGACGGCGTCTTTTCGGTTTGGTACGGCAAGGGGCCGGGCGTCGACCGTTCGGGCGACGTGTTCCGCCACGCCAATCTCGCCGGCTCGTCGAAACATGGCGGCGTCCTTGCGCTCATGGGCGATGACCACATGGCCGAATCCTCGACCAATGCGCACGCCACCGAATTCCTCTTCGTCGACACAATGGTGCCGATCCTCAACCCGGCCGGTGTCCAGGAGATCATCGACTACGGCCTCTATGGCTTTGCCATGTCGCGCTTTGCCGGCACCTGGGCGGCGATAAAATGCGTCAAGGACAACATCGAATCGACGGCTTCGGTCGATGCCACGCTCGAACGGTTGAAGATCGTCGTCCCGGATTTCGACATGCCGCCGGGCGGCCTCAACATCCGCCACGAGATCGACATGCTCGGCCAGGAGGAGCGGCTGCATGAGCACAAGCGTGCCGCGGCTTCCGCCTTCATCCATGCCAATGGGCTGAACAGGATCGTCTATTCGGGCGGCCGCAATCCGAAGCTCGGCATCATCACGCTGGGCAAGAGCTATCTCGACGTCCGCCAGGCGCTGGAGGATATCGGCATCGACGAGGCGGGAGCCAACCGCATCGGCGTGCGGCTGTTCAAGGTCGGCTGCCCCTGGCCGCTCGACCTGCAGCACATTGCCGAGTTCGCCCGCGGTCTCGACACCATCGTCGTCGTCGAGGAGAAGCGCTCGCTGATCGAGGTGCAGCTGCGCGAGAGCCTTTATGGCACGGCCTCGCGGCCGGTCATTGTCGGCAAGAAGGACGAGCGCGGCGACTGGCTGTTCCCGGCCAAGGGCGCGCTGGACCCCAACGAGATCGCCATCGCGCTCGGCGAGAGGATCGTGAAGACCATCGGCCCGTCCGAGGAGATTTCGGCAAGGGTCGCCAAGCTGCGCCAATTCCAGGCGATGCTGGCGGACGCCACCGACATCGGCTCGCGCACGCCCTTCTTCTGTTCGGGTTGTCCGCACAATTCCTCGACCAAGGTACCTGATGGCTCGATCGCCGCCGCCGGTATCGGCTGCCACTTCATGGCGCTGTGGATGGACCGCAACACGCTCGGCTTCACCGCCATGGGCGGCGAGGGCGCGCAATGGGTCGGCCAGGCGCCGTTCTCCAGGCGCGACCACATCTTCCAGAATCTCGGCGACGGCACCTACAACCATTCCGGCACGCTGGCGATCCGCTTCGCCCTGTCGAGCGAAGCCAACATCACCTACAAGATTCTCTACAACGACGCCGTCGCCATGACCGGCGGCCAGCCGCATGAGGGCGGGCTGACCGTGGACATGATCGCCAGGCAGGTGCGGGCAGAGGGCGTCGACCGCATCGCTGTCGTCACCGACGAACCCGACAAATATGCGGGCAAGGCCGAGTTTCCGGCCGGCGCCACCATTCATCATCGCGACGACCTCGACCTCGTCCAGCGCGAGTTGCGCGACGTCAAGGGTGTGTCGATCCTGCTCTACGACCAGACCTGCGCCGCCGAAAAGCGCCGCCGCCGCAAGCGCGGCACCTTTCCCGACCCCGACAAGCGCGTTTTCATCAACGAACTGGTCTGCGAAGGCTGCGGCGATTGCGGCGTGCAGTCGAACTGCGTCTCGATCCAGCCGGTGGAGACCGAATTCGGCCGCAAGCGCAAGATCGACCAGTCGAGCTGCAACAAGGACTTCTCCTGCGTCAACGGCTTCTGCCCGTCCTTCGTCACCGTGCACGGTGCCAAGATCCGCAAGGCCGAAGGCCTGGCCGGCGGGACCGACCCACTTGAAGGCGTGCCGACACCAGCCGAATTCCCGCTCGGCGTCGAGGGCTGGGCGGCGATCATCGATGGCGTCGGCGGCACCGGCGTCGTCACCATCGGCGCCGTGCTTGGCATGGCGGCGCATCTGGAGGACAAGGGCTGCGGCATGATCGACATGGCCGGCCTCGCCCAGAAGGGCGGTTCGGTGTTCACTCATGTCCGCATCGCCCGCACGCCGGAAGACATCAATGCCATCCGCGTTTCGGCTGGGAAGGCCGACCTCGTGCTTGGCTGCGATCTCGTCGTGTCGGGCGCCAAGAAGGTGCTGACCGCGGTGCGCGAGGGGCATACGATCTTCCTGGCCAACACCGCCGAGATCATGCCGGGCGAATTTGCCCGATCGGCCGATTTCTCGCTGCCGGTCGAGCGCCTGAAGAAGGCGATCCGGTCCGCCGCCGGTGACGACAAGGCGCATTTCTTCGACGCCACCCGCACCGCCACCGCACTGTTCGGCAATTCGCTCGGCGCCAATATGTTCATGCTCGGCTTTGCCTTCCAGCACGGCGGTCTGCCCCTCTCGGCCGAAGCTGTTGAAAAGGCTATCGAATTGAACGGCGAAGCGGTGGCGATGAATATCGCCGCCTTCCGCTGGGGTCGCCGCGCGGCGCATCAGCCGGATTTCGTGCGCGGCCTCGTCGCCCAGCCGGGCTTCGCCGACAAGGCCGGACAGGCCGCTTCGGTCGCTGAGACGCTCGACGAGATCATCGCCCGCCGTGTCGCCTTCCTCGCCGCCTATCAGAATGCTGCTTACGGCAAGCGCTACGCCGACAGGATTTCGACGCTGCGAGCGGCGGAAACGAAGGCCATGCCGGGTTCGACCGATGTAACCGAGGCCGCGGCCAAAAGCCTGTTCAAGCTGATGGCGATCAAGGACGAATACGAGGTGGCGCGGCTTTACACCGACGGCTCCTTCGCCGCCGAGCTTGGCAAGCAGTTCCAGAGCTACGAGAAACTCGAATTTCATCTCGCGCCGCCGATCATGGGGCGTCGCGGCAATGACGGCAAACCGAGGAAATCGAGCTTCGGCCCCTGGATGATGAAGGGTTTTCGCGTGCTGGCGGCGATGAAGGGCCTGCGCGGCACTGCTTTCGATCTGTTCGGCTACACCGCCGAACGGCGCATGGAGCGGCAGTTGCTGGCGCAGTACGAAGCCGATCTGCAGCTCGTGGCCAACTCGCTGGCACCGGGCAAGATCGAGCCCGCGACAGCCCTGGTCTCGGTCCCAGCGCTGATCCGCGGCTATGGCCATGTCCGGCGGGCAAGCGCCGAAAAGGCGGCGGGCGAGCGCCGCAGGTTGCTCGACCGCTTTGCGGCGGCGTCGGCAAGGCCTGAACTCCAGGCCGCCGAGTGAGCCAAAAAACGCCCGAAAATCAGGCGTTTCAGCCCAAGCTAAAGGTTTTTTAAGGGGACTATGCCAAGGCTGGGGCTCATTGGGCGCCAGTAATGGGCAGAACAAAAACCGATAACATCCCTGTGGATGTTTATATCCAGTTTGTGCGCTCGTTGTTCGACAACGCGCATATGCTGGTCATCGGCGCGCTTTGCCACGCCGTCATCAGCCTCATGGTCTACTGGCGCAACGGCCAGCCTATTTTCCTGGTCCTCGCCGGCGCGCTGCTCGCCATCGGCGTCTGGCGCTATTTCAGCCTGCGGCGGTTCCACCGTTCTGGCGGCGAGATGCGTGCCGCCGCCGATGCGACCAAGTGGGAGCGCGAATACATCCTGAAGGGCAGCCTCCAAGGCTTGTTGCTGGGGTTCTTTTGCTTCATTTCCATCTATGTTTATTCGGATTCCTATGCCGAGATCGGCGCGCTGTCGGTAACGCTGTCTTCTTTGGTGACTGTTGTGGGCCGGAATTACGGCTCGCCGCGCATGGTCATGATCTTCGCGATCACCTTCGTCGGGCCGATCGCCGCCGCCCTCATTCTCAGGTTCGACGTCCCCTACGTCGTGCTTGGGTTGCTGATCATCCCGTTCATGTTCATCATCAAGGGCAGCGCCGACCATGTTCGCAACGTGCTGTTTTCGGCCGTTGTCGGACATAAGCAGGCGAGGCAGATCGCGCAGCGCTTCAATCGCGCCCTCAACACCATGTCGCATGGCCTGGTCATGCTTGGCCCCGATGGCAAGGTGGTCGTCGGCAACGCCGAAGCCGCCCGTCTGATGTCGCTCAAATCGGCCGACCAGCTGCTCGGACGGTCGATCCACTCCCTGCTCCTGCGCGGCGTCGCGGGCGGCATGCTGGCGCCGAAGGACTGCCGCTATGTCGAGGCGCAACTGACGCGCGCATTGCGCGAGGGACGCGACCGCAAGGTGCTGGTTTCCTTTTCCAACGGGCAGCACTTCGAATTCTCGGCGCGCGAGGGCAACCAGGAATTGGGCGTCATCACTTTCGAGGATGTCACGGCGCGTGTCGAAGCGGAGGAAAAGATCCGGTTCATGGCGCGCTACGACAACCTCACGGGCCTTCCGAACCGCGCCTATTTCCACGAACTGGTCGGCGAGTTGATGGCCTCAGGCGACCGCGATCGCATGTGCGGCCTCGCCGTGATCGACCTCGACGATTTCAAGAGCGTCAACGACACGCTCGGCCATCCTGTCGGCGACGGCCTGATCTACGCCGTCGCCGAGCGGCTGGCGGCCATAGCGGGGCAAGGCCTTACCGTCAGCCGCTTCGGTGGCGACGAGTTCATGCTGTTCTTCGACCGCATCGATGATGAAAGCCACCTGGCGAGCCTGCTCGACCGGATTTTCGCCGAGCTGCAGGGAGAGGTCGACGTCGCGGGCCACGGGTTGCGGATCCAGGCCAGCGCCGGGGCGGTGCTGTCCAAGGTCGGCGGAACCGATGTCGACGCCATGATCGTCAAGGCGGACCTGGCGCTCTACAAGGCCAAGGAGCTGGGCAAGAACGGTTGGCGGCTGTTCGAGGCGGCGATGGATGCCGCGTTCCGCAACCGCCAGCTGATGAAGGCGGATCTGCGCAGCGCCGTGGAAAGCAAGGACCTGCGGGTCGTCTATCAGCCGATCGTGGCGATGAACACCATGCGCATCGCCAGCTGCGAGGCGCTTTGCCGCTGGGACCATCCCGATCTCGGGCCGATTTCGCCCGGCATCTTCATTCCGCTGGCCGAGGAGATGGGCATCATTTCCGAAATCAGCACCTTCGTGCTGCATGCGGCTTGCACCGAATGCGCCAAATGGCCTGACCAGACCAGCGTCTCGGTCAACCTCTCGGCCAGGGATTTCCGCAACCGCGACGTCATACAGAAGGTCCGCGATGCGTTGGCGAACTCCGGCCTCGCCGCCGACCGCCTCGAGATCGAAGTCACCGAAACCGCGCTGCTCGACGACAAATCCTTGACTCGCCAGTATATCGAGGAGCTGAAGCAGCTTGGCGTTCGCATCGCCCTCGACGATTTCGGCACCGGTTATTCAAGCCTGAGCTATCTCCACAAGCTGCCTCTCGACAAGATCAAGATCGACCGGTCATTCGTGATGGACGTCACCCAGAATCCGCGTTCGCTCGAGCTGTTGAAGGGCGTCGTCGACCTGACCCGCATCCTCGGACTCACCGTCACCATCGAAGGCGTGGAGACGTTCGAGCAGCTCAAGATCCTCATGCATTCGGTGAAGCCCGATCTCGTGCAGGGCTTCCTTTTCGGCGCCGCGCTCAGCGCGTCGGGTATCGAAACCATGTCAAACGTGACCTGGCCCTTCGCCGCCGAATTGCGGCCGGTCAAGAAGCGCGCCACCACCTGATATCGCTGTGAAGTCATTCATCGAGGCGCTCGATCCTCCGCCTCCTTGCGATTTACGATTTGTTAACGTTAATTTAGGGTAAACGCAAAAGCTCGCAATTTTGCTTCTTGTTCCTCCAGCGCTTCGCTATTGTCGTTTTTGCGGCGGTACGAGGATCAAATGGACAACAAGTTGTTGGGTGCGCCCCTGGCGGCGGCCACGGGCAGGGACAAGAATCGCCCCTCGGTGTTTTCAGATCACATCATGGATGTTCTGGAACACGTGGAGTATCGCCTTTGCGATGGCGCCGAGGATTTGGAAGCGATCTACAAGCTTCGCTACAATTCCTATCTTCACGCCGGCATGGTCAAATCAGATGCTTCCCATATGGTGAAGGACAGCTTCGACGATCTGCCCAATTCTTACCGCTTTGGCGTCTTCTTCGACGGCACGCTCGTCAGCACCATCAGAATCCACTACGCCAGCGCGAGATATCCTGTTTCACCCAGCACCGATGTTTTCGGCGACGTGCTGTCACGGCGTCTGGCTTCCGGCGAGACGTTCGTTGACCCGAGCCGCTTCGCCGCCGATCTCGAATGGTCGAGCAGTCTGCGGGTGCTGCCCTACATCACGCTGAGGCTGGCGGTGGTCGCCTGCAGCCATTTCAAGCCGACCTATTGCCTGACGGCGATCAAGGAAGAGCATTCCGCTTTCTATCATCGCATCTTCCGCTCCGAGCAGGCGGTGCCGCCGCGAAATTATCCCGGATTGACCGTTCCTGTGCACCTGTTCCAATCGAAATGCTCCGAGAACATGCAGGCGACGCTGGATCGTTTCCCGTTCTTCAATTCCACGGCGTTTGAGCAGCGCATGCTTTTCCAACGCCCCAAGCGGGGCGAGTTGGCGCCGCTGACCATTTTGCCCACGGCCAAGTATTTCGAGGCGGCCTGATCCCACGCCGTTTCTGGCCGTACGCTCCCATGCGGGTCCTCCAGATCAGGGCTCCGCTTTGGCCGCTGCATACCGATGGAGCTTTCCAGGCCTGACCGCGTTGTGAGTGGCGGCATCGACGCGAGTTGATGCCCATCGTTCTGGAAGGACAACGATATGCATTTATCCCAGCTCGCCCTCACGCCGCTCATCTCGCTGATTGCCGGCGTGCTGATCCTCATCATGCCACGGCTGCTGAACTACATCGTCGCGCTCTATCTGATTGTCGTTGGACTGCTGGGCTTGTTTCCGCATCTGGCCGGCTGAGACAGCGGGCCAAGCGTGCAGCAGAGCCGCCAATTCTCCGGCACCGGCGGCCAGTTTCAATTTTCCCTTGAGGCAGTTGTCGGCTGCGATGCGGCAATAGCGCCATTGCTCTGCGCCCAGCTTTTCGGTATGTGCCTGAAAGATGTCTTCGAAGGGGTATTCCTATGGCTGAGCACACGCCGAGCGGTCCTGTAGAACTGGGCGCGAAGATGGACTATGCCGAGCATGACCGCACCTATGCGGGCTTTCTGGCGCTGGCCAAATATGGCTCGCTCTTCTGCGGCGCGCTGCTTCTGGCGATGGCTTTCGGCTTCTTCGCGGGCGGCTTTTTTTCGGCGACCATCCTGTTCGTCCTGATCATGGCCCTCGGCGCCTTCATTCTGCGATAGACCTTCCAAAACCCTCTTGCGGTTGACGTAGCCGGATATCCCGGTCGACACTTCGCGCAGACAGGTTCCAACCGAAAGGATCATGCGGTGGGACAGACGGTTTTCATCCCTCGTGAGCTCGATGCGAACGAGCCGCGCGTCGCGGCATCGCCCGATACGGTGAAGCGGCTGGCGGGCCTGGGCTTCGACGTGATCGTCGAAGCCGGTGCCGGCACCCGCTCGCGCATTCCCGACGAAGAATTTGCCAAGACAGGTGCAGTTATCGGCAAGGCCTCGGATGTCGCCAAGGCCGATGTCGTGCTGAAGGTTCGCCGGCCAACGGACGCCGAGCTGAAGAGTTACAAAGCCGGCGCCGCGGTGATCGCCATCATGGATCCCTACGGCAACGATGCCGCCGTCGCGGCCTTGGCCAGGGCCGGCGTCACCGCCTTCTCGATGGAGTTCATGCCGCGCATCACCCGCGCCCAGTCGATGGACGTGTTGTCGTCGCAGGCCAACCTTGCCGGCTACCAGGCGGTGATCGACGGAGCCGCCGAATATGACCGGGCGCTGCCGATGATGATGACGGCGGCGGGCACCGTGCCTGCAGCAAAAGTGTTCATCATGGGCGTCGGCGTCGCCGGCCTGCAGGCGATCGCCACGGCGCGCCGTCTAGGGGCCGTCGTCACCGCCACCGACGTCCGCCCCGCCGCCAAGGAACAGGTCGCCTCGCTCGGCGCGAAATTCCTGGCGGTCGAGGACGACGAGTTCAAAGCCGCCGAGACCGCCGGCGGCTACGCCAAGGAAATGTCCAGGGAATACCAGGCCAAGCAGGCCGCGCTGACCGCCGAGCACATCGCCAAGCAGGACATCGTCATCACCACGGCGCTGATCCCCGGCCGGCCGGCGCCGAAGCTGGTGTCGGCGGCGATGGTCGCCTCGATGAAGCCGGGTTCGGTGCTGGTCGATCTCGCCGTCGAGCGCGGCGGCAATGTCGAGGGTGCCGAGCCAGGCAAGATCGTCACCACAGCCAACAATGTGAAGATCGTCGGCCACCTCAATGTGCCCGGCCGTGTCGCGGCATCCGCCTCGCTGCTCTATGCCAAAAACCTGTTCGCCTTCCTCGAGACGCTGGTCGACAAGACCACCAAGACGCTGGCCATCAATCGTGACGACGACCTGGTCAAGGCGACGATGCTGACCGATGGCGGCAAGGTCGTTCATCCGGCCTTCGCCAAGGCGGACCAGCAGCCTTATGTCGAGCCGGCGGCGATCCCGGCCACGACCTTGGTCGCCGATGCGTCCACGCCTGCGCCGAAAAAGGCGGCGGCGAAGAAACCTGCCGCACCCAAATCGCCCGCGTCTAAGCCGAAAGGGACCGCGTGATGGATCAGACCTTGCAGAAAGCTCTTGATCAACTCGACCAGGCAAGTGCTGCCGTCAGGCTCGCGGTGCAGAACCTGGCCAATGCCCCGGGCGGCACTGAGGCCGCCGGTGATGCCGCGCACGCGCTGTCGGGCGGCGCCATCGATCCCTTCGTCTTCCGTTTCGCCATTTTCGTGCTGGCGATCTTCGTCGGCTACTATGTCGTCTGGTCGGTGACCCCCGCCTTGCACACGCCGCTGATGGCGGTGACCAACGCCATCTCCTCGGTCATCGTCGTCGGCGCGTTGCTCGCCGTCGGTATCGCGGCTTCGGGCGTTGCCGCAGGCTTCGGCTTCGTCGCGCTGATGCTGGTCTCGGTCAACATCTTCGGCGGCTTCCTCGTCACCCAGCGCATGCTGGCGATGTACAAGAAGAAGGACAAGTAGAGCGCCATGAACGCCAACTTCGCGTCCTTCCTCTACCTGGTTTCCGGCGTCCTGTTCATCATGGCGCTGCGCGGCCTGTCGCACCCGACAACCAGCCGCCAGGGCAATCTCTACGGCATGATCGGCATGGGCATCGCCATTGCCACCACGCTGGCTTTGGCAACCCCGTCGGCTGGCCGCTTCGGCCTGATCGTGCTTGGCCTGGCCATTGGCGGTGGCGTCGGCGCCGTCACCGCGCGCCGCATTGCCATGACCTCGATGCCGCAGCTGGTCGCCGCCTTCCACTCGCTGGTCGGCCTTGCCGCCGTCATGGTGGCGGCCGCAGCCATCTATGCGCCGGAGAGCTTCGGCATCGGCACAGCGGGCGACATCCACGCCCAGGCCCTGATCGAGATGAGCCTTGGCGTCGCCATCGGCGCCATCACCTTCACCGGCTCGGTCATTGCTTTCCTCAAGCTCGATGGCCGCATGTCGGGCAAGCCGATCATGATCGGCGGCCGTCACTTCATCAACGCCGCCCTCGGCATCGCCCTGGTCGTGCTGATCGTGCTCCTGGTCGGTACGGAATCGAAGCTGGTGTTCTGGCTGATCGTCGCCGCATCGCTGGTGCTCGGCATCCTCCTGATCATCCCGATTGGCGGCGCCGACATGCCGGTCGTCGTCTCGATGCTGAATTCATATTCCGGCTGGGCGGCAGCGGCGCTCGGCTTCACGCTCGGCAATCTGGCGCTGATCATCACCGGCGCGCTGGTCGGCTCGTCGGGCGCCATCCTGTCCTACATCATGTGCAAGGGCATGAACCGAAGCTTCATCTCGGTCATTCTCGGTGGCTTCGGCGGCGAGACCGCGGCTGCGGCGGACGACGGCATCGAGCGCACCGTCAAGCAGGGTTCGGCCGACGATGCCGCTTACCTGATGATGAACGCCCAAAAAGTCATCATCGTGCCGGGTTACGGAATGGCGGTTGCGCAGGCGCAGCACGCGCTGCGCGAAATGGCTGACAAGCTCAAGGCCAATGGCGTCGACGTGAAGTACGCCATTCATCCCGTGGCAGGCCGCATGCCTGGCCACATGAACGTGCTCTTGGCCGAAGCCAACGTGCCCTATGACGAGGTGTTCGAATTGGAGGACATCAACTCCGAATTCGCGCAGGCCGACGTCGCCTATGTCATCGGCGCCAACGATGTCACCAACCCGTCCGCGCGCGACGACAAGTCGTCGCCGATCTATGGCATGCCGATCCTCGATGTCGACAAGGCGCGCACCTGCCTGTTCGTCAAGCGCTCGCTCGGTTCCGGCTATGCCGGCATCGACAACACGCTGTTCTACAAGGACGGCACCATGATGCTGCTCGGCGACGCCAAGAAGATGACCGAAGAGATCGTCAAGGCGATGGATCACTGACCGGCCAATCTCGACCCTCGAATAAAGAAAGAGCCCGGTCGATACCGGGCTCTGTGATTCTGGCCTGATGCTTGCTTTCAGCCGTTGGTCAGGAACACCGCTTCCTCTTCATCGCGCTGTCTGCCGCCGAGAGCCGCGGCCGCACTGGCGATGAAGGCGCCGATGACCAGCGACAGAGCACCGAGAAGCGCAAAGGTGGCGCTTGCCTTTCTTGCCGTGTCGGCCGCCTGCTTCGCCTTGACCTTCGCGTCCTGCGCCTTCGCCAGCACCGCGTCGACACGCGTCTTGGCATCAGCCTCGGAAAGGCCGGTGCGCGCGGCGACCAATTGCGCAAGATAGGTCTTGTCTTCCGCGGAGACCTCGCCGGCGACGGCGCCGGCGATCAGGATGCGCGAGGCCTGCCCGGCCGCGGCGGCTTCGTCGCCCGGATTGGCAGTTGCAAGCTTGGCCGGATCGGCCGGCCGGAACAGCGAATCCACCAGATAGGAGGTCGCATTGTCGGCCGATGCGCCGTTGGCATTGGCCGAGGCGCCGGCCGACGCACCCATGGCGGCTCCAGAGGCCACGGTGGACGCGGCCTGTACACCTGATCCAATCGCGGCGGAAAGCACCGAGCCAAGTACGCCTACAACGAGAAGCGTGGCCAATGCCCAGGCGAGAAAGCCGTGGGCGGTGTCGCGGAAATAGACCTCGTCGGTGTGGATGCCGACCCATTTGGTGCGCAAGCGACCGGCAAGGTAGCCGCCGACAGCGGAGGACAACCACTGCACGATGACCAGCCAGATGGCGGTCGACACCGCGAATGTGCTGATCGACGCGCCGGAGCCCGACCATGGTGAAACCATGGTCAAACCGAGCCCCGAGCCGAGCAGCATGAGGATGAATGTCAGCGTCGAAGCCGCGAAGGCGCCGGCAATGATGGGTCCCCAGCTGACCGCGGTCGAGGACGATTCCGTCGAAGAGGATACGTCGACAGCCGATAGGGTGGACTGCATTTCAGGCCCCCTACCGTACGAACAGCATGATGAGGATGATGATCGGAATCGGAATGCCGAGCAACCAGAGCAAGATGCCGCGTCCCATGAAGACCTCCTTGTGAGAAATTGTGATCGATACTGCCACAATGTCCCTCGGGAGCTTCCGTTCCGGCGCGCTATGAAAAACGCGCGGTAGAACGGTTCATCGTCTCACGAAAACGCGGAACCGCTCTATTCTTGCCTGCGCAATCCCCGGGGAAAAGTGCTATCGCGTTTCCCCGGAAACCGTCGGCACTTTGCCCGGCGCGCCGATTTGGCGGTCGGTCAAATATCCAGGTTGGCGACCGACAGCGCGTTGTCCTGGATGAATTCGCGCCGTGGTTCCACTTCGTCGCCCATCAGCCGCGAGAACAGGCTGTCGGCGTCCGTCGCGTCGTTTACCTTGACCTGCAGCAGCGAGCGCACATTCGGGTCGAGCGTGGTCTCCCAGAGCTGCTCGGCATTCATCTCGCCGAGACCCTTGTAGCGTTGCATGGTCAGTCCTTTGCGGCCGGTCGCGAAGACCGCGTTGAGCAGCGCCAGCGGCCCCGAGACGGTTTCGGACACATCCTTGCGGCGCAGCACCGGCGGCGTCTCGTAGATCTCGCTGAGGCGCTGCGCGTAGCGGTCGAGCTGGCGTGCGTCGGCGGAATTGATCAGCGCCATGTCGAGGTGAGCGTATTCCTTGACGCTGCGCACGGTGCGTTCGAAGACATAGCCGCCGATACCCTCGTTCGAGGTCGACATGCGGCCAGTCCAGCCGCGCTCGGTGTCCTCGGCGATGATGTCGAGGCGTTGCGCGATCCGCTCCGCCATCGCGTTGGCGCGGCCAAGATCGGCGAAGACATCGGGATTGAGTCCGCCGGCGATCGCCGCCTGCTCGACGACGTTGCGGTTGTAGCGCGTGTGCAAGCCGTTGATGAGCTGGCGCACGGCAAGCGCATCGGCAACGGCGCCGTGCAGATCCTGCCCGGTCCGTACCTCCCCCGAGCCAAGCGTAAGGGAAGCCTCCTCCAACCCTGAATCAATCAGGAATTCTTCGAAGGCGCTCTCATTCTTGATGTATTGCGAGCTCTTGCCGCGCGTCACTTTGTAGAGCGGCGGCTGGGCGATGTAGAGATGGCCGCGCTCGATCAGCTCCGGCATCTGCCGGAAGAAGAAGGTGAGCAGCAGGGTCCTGATATGGGCGCCGTCGACGTCGGCGTCGGTCATCAGGATGATCTTGTGGTAACGCAGCTTGTCGGCATTGAATTCGTCCTTGCCGATCGAGGTGCCGAGCGCGGTGATCAGTGTGCCGATCATGTCGGACGAGAGCATGCGGTCGAAGCGGGCACGCTCGACATTGAGGATCTTGCCGCGCAGGGAAGGATCGCCTGGTTCTGGCGCGAACGGCCGCCCTTGGCGGAGCCGCCTGCCGAGTCACCCTCGACGATGAAGATTTCGGACTTCGCCGGGTCGCGTTCCTGGCAGTCGGCCAGCTTGCCGGGCAGCGAGGTGACGCCAAGCGAGGTCTTGCGGGTGATGTCGCGCGCCTTGCGCGCGGCTTCGCGCGCCGCCGCGGCCTGGATCACCTTGTCGACGACCACCTTGCCCTCGGTCGGGTGCTCTTCGAGCCACGTGCCGAGCGCTTCGTTGACCAGCCCTTCGACCACGGGACGGACTTCCGACGAGACCAGCTTGTCCTTGGTCTGCGACGAGAATTTCGGATCGGGAACTTTGACCGACAGAACGGCTGTCAGGCCTTCGCGGCAATCGTCGCCGATCAGCGAGACCTTTTCCTTCTTGGTCAGGCCCGAGGATTCGCCATAGCCGGTGATCTGGCGGGTCAGCGCGCCGCGAAAACCGGCCAGATGCGTGCCGCCGTCGCGCTGCGGAATGTTGTTGGTGAAGGCCAGTACATTCTCGTGATAGCTGTCGTTCCACCACATCGCCACTTCGACGGTGATGCCGTCGCGCTCGGCCCTGATGGCGATCGGCTTCTCGATCAGCGGTTTCTTGACGCGGTCGAGATATTTGACGAACTCTTCGAGGCCCCCGTCATAGTGCAGTTCATGCCTTACGACGTCCGCATGACGGGCGTCTGTCAGCACGATGCGCACACCGGAGTTCAGGAAGGCGAGTTCGCGCAGCCGGTGCTCCAGCGTGCCGAAGTCGAACTCGACCATGGTGAAGGTCTCGGCGGACGGAAAGAAGGTGATCTCGCTGCCGCTGCGGCCCTCATTGGTGCCCGGGCGCTTGTCCTGCTCGTAGCTGCCGGTCGCCTTCAGCGGCGCGTCGGCATCGCCATGCGTGAAACTCATTTCGAAGATCTGGCCGTTGCGGCGGATCTTGAGCTTCAGCCAGGCCGACAGCGCGTTGACGACCGAGACGCCGACGCCATGCAGGCCGCCAGAAACCTTGTAGGAGTTCTGGTCGAACTTTCCGCCGGCATGCAGCTGCGTCATGATCACTTCGGCCGCCGAAATGCCTTCGCTTGGGTGAATGTCGGTCGGAATGCCACGGCCATTGTCGATCACCGTCACCGAGCCATCGGGATTGAGCGTCACCGAAACCAGGTCGGCATGGCCGGCCAGCGCCTCGTCGATGGCGTTGTCGACCACCTCGTAGACCATGTGATGCAGGCCCGAGCCGTCATCGGTGTCGCCGATATACATGCCCGGCCGCTTGCGGACAGCATCCAACCCTTTCAAAACCTTGATGGAATCGGCGCCGTATTCGGCTTCAGCGCCGTTGGTGTTCTCGGTCTGGTCGCTCATGAAAACCTGTTGTCTAGATGCCGCTTGTACAGCGCGAAAAATCGGCCCCGAATCGCGCTTCTGATATCGATCAGATATAGGCGCTAAAGGCGGTTTTTCCAAGGTTTGCAGGCATTTCCGGCTCAAATGCCGAGCCGCCAGCCGGCTATTTTTTTCGGGCGTCGAATTTAGCGAGAACGCCGCGCAAATATTTGATCGTGGATTTGTCCCTTGGCGCCAGCCGGCCCGTGCGGTCTAGCTCCAGCGTCAGGTTCAGCGCCTTGGTCAGCACCGCCTTCGGATCCTTGGCCACATACGCATAGTTGACGTAGGCCTGAACCAGATCAAATTGCCAAAGCGCATTGTTCGGATCGGATTGAGCCAGTTGCTGGCGGATGCCGAGGCTGGCTTCGAAGGCCTTCCTGGAACCCTCAAAGTGGCGCTGCTTGGTCTCCAGCATGCCGATTTCCGACAAAGTGATCGACAGGTCGCGTTGCCAGTCGGAATTGCCCGGGTCGAGCTTGGCCAGCCGGTCGGCAATGGCAAGACTGTCCTGATAGTTTCGCAGTGCCTCGCTGGCATTGCCCTGGACATCAAGCACACCGGCAACCTTTTCCAGACAGACCGAAAGGTCGCGCTGCCAGTCGGTATTGCCGGGGTCGCTCGCCGCAAGTTCACGCGCTACGGCCAGCGCCTGTTGATAGGAAGCCAGTGCTGCCGTCCAACTCTCCTGGTCGTTGAGCGCGTTGCCGATCTTGGCGTAGCTGATCGACAGGTCGCGCTTCAGGTCCGTATCGTTAGGGTCGCGGCGCACCAGGTCTTCGGCGATCGCCTGGCTCTTGTTGTAGGCCACGAGCGCATCGACGGCGTCGCCACGCTCGCGCAGCACGTCACCGATCCTCTCGTGGCTTACAGAGACAGCGCGCTGGCGCTCAAGGTCGTCGGGTTTGTTCTCGGCCAGCGTCAGCCGGATTCTCAGACTCTCCTCAAAGGCCGTCTGGGCGCTGTCCAACTGGCCGGCGGTACGGGCAAGATCGCCGATTTCGTCATAGGTTATGGTCAGGTCGCGCAGCAGATAGGCGCTGTTCGGCTCGGCGTCGGCCAATTTCTGCTTGATCGACAGGCTTTGTTGATAAGCCTGGGCCGCCGCGGCCACATCGCCTTGTGTCGCCAGTACGTTGCCGATCTTGTCATTGGCCATGGCCAGATCACCGAGCCAGTCCTTCTTGTCCGGCACGCTTGCGGTCAACTCCAGCAGCATGCTCCTGGCCGCCTCATAGTTTTCGAGCGAGCTTGGCAGGTTGCCTTGCGCCATCTCAGTGTTGGCGAGCTTGATATGGCTGATGGCGAGATCGCGCTTGACGCTGGGATCGGTTTCCTGACGCGACCGCTGCTCGAGATTGGCCAACAGCGCGGCGAAGGCCCGGCCGGCCGCGTCGACATTGCCCACCGTCGTATAAAGAATACCGAGTTCCTCCAGCGTGCGGCTCTGACGGTCGGCCTGTTCCAGGTTGAGCGAGATTTGCCCGGCCTCGCCATACAGCGACAGAACGGTTTCATAGCCCTTGATGGCCGCGGCATAGTTGAGGTCGGCGCGCGCCGCTCCCGCCGACAGGAACAGCGTTGCGGCCTGCGACAGCGTCCGGTCGACGAAATTCACCTTCAACGCCTTGCGCGACACCTCGTCGATATCGACCGCCTCGGCCAGCTTCGCCTGCGCCGCGCCGAAGGCGCCCAGGGCCAGCTGCTCCTCGGCCTGACGGCGCAGTTCCGTCACACGCGGATCGTCGGCGGCCAGCGTCTTCATCTCGGCGCGTACCTTGACGAAGGCGTCGGCCGCCTCGCGCAGCCGGGCATTCAGGCTCTCGGCTGACAAATGGCTGGTGTCGGCGCTGATCAACGCCCCGTAGAGCGGCGCCAGCGGCATGTCGGCGTCGCTGGCGATCCGCTCGACCTCGCCGCGCATGTCCGGCGTCACGTCGGCCATGGCCAGCAGCAGCCGTTCGCGCTCCGGCAACGGTTGCTTGGCCGCGGCGGCGAAGAACAGTTTCGGCAGGCCGCTCTCGACATAGGGCAGTTGCTTGCCGCGCGACAGGTCGTAGACCTCCTGTTGCACCAGCGTCAGCACCGAGCGGATTTCGAGCCCGTCCGTGCCGAGATATTTGATCAGCGCCGTGGTGAAGGGTGAGTTCTGACCGGTGCCGTCGGCAGCCGTCTCGCCGGGTGCGGCCGAGAAAGCGAACAGGATGTTTTCCGCCCGCCCGATGCGGCCAAGACCCGGCTTGACCTTGTCGGCGACATCCTTGGCCAGCGAGGTCGCGCCACGGCCATTGCCGCCACCCCCCGAGAACGGATCGCTGCGGCAGGCATCGAGCACGATCAGCCCGACTTTCGCGGTGGCCGCGACCGCGTCGCGCACCTCTTCCAGCGGCAGGCTGGTCTTATCCAACGCATCGAGCGAGGACGCATCGGCATCGACCGGCAGCAGCCGGTTGTCGCCCGATATTTCGACGCCATGGCCTGAGAAATACACCAGCGCAACGTCTGCGCCCTTGGCGTCTTCGCGGAAATCGTCGAGCGCCCGGCGCATGCGCCTGAGATCGCGGTTGGTTTCGAGCACCACCTCGAAACCAAGTTTCTTTAGCGCCGCTTCCATCATTTCGCCGTCGTGGATGGGGTTGGCAAGCGGCCGGACCAGCCGGTAGTCGTCATCGGCCATGACCAATGCCACGCGCCGCTCGGCCACCGCGATCGCGGTGGTCGCAAGCACCAGCAGCAAGGCAAACAGCAAACGCAAGTCGAACCGCCCCCCGGCTCAGTCATTCGCCGACCATTCCATCTCTTTGTGGTACGAGCAAGCCGGGGTTGGGAGCGGCTCCTTCAGGCTGCGCGCATTGGTTTCAACGCCTCGCTCCAACGCGACAGTTCGTCCAGCATGGTCTTGGCCCCGCCCCGCACCTGCTCGCTGGCATCAAAGGCGCCATCGTCGTCGAGCAGTTTCTGGTACAGCGGCAGCGCGACGCCTTCCGGGATCGGCATGATGCCGACCGCGGTCAGCAGCGGCTTCAGCGCCTGCGCCGCGCGCAGGCCGCCGGAGACACCGCCATAGCTGAAGATGGCGGCGGGCTTGTATTTCCATTCGCGGGCGAGATAGTCGACCGCGTTGACGATTGCGGGTGCCACGAAATAATTGTATTCCGGCGCCACGAAGACAAAGGCATCGGCGGCGTCGATCGCCTTCGACCAGGCCTTGGTGTGGTCGTTCTGATAGTTGCCCAGCCTTGGATGATGCGGTTCGTCCAGCACCGGCAGGTTGAACGCGGCAATGTCGGTCAGCAGTGGTTCGAATTTTCCGTGCTCGCGCACGAACGTCTCCAGCCACTCGGCAAAAACCGGGCCGGCGCGGCCGGGCCGCGTGCTGCCGATGATGATGTTCAACTGGTGCTTCAAGGCAGGCTCCTTTGTCTGGCGGTATCCGTTGGTGACCGTCACTACGGCAGAGCGTTTCTGCAGACAAGATAGAACCCTGGCGGAGCGGTCGCGATCGGATGAACAGACTGTCCGCCCTGGCGTTCCTTCTGCCACGGTCCGGTCTGCCGTTCGGGCACATGGACGCCTGGTGTGCCAGCCACTACATTGATGTGAGCAGCGGAGCACTTCATGGATACTCAGCCCGCCCCCTTCGTTCCTCCCGCCCCGAAGCCGCGCACATCGCCGCCTTCGACGCTGGAGATGATCCGCATCGTCTATCGCAATCCGCTCGAACTCTGGGGCGAGCCGACCTACAACGAACCCTGGATTTCGGCCAACGGCGCTGGTGGGCCGCTGGTCATCGCCAATGATCCCGGCCTGATCCGCCATGTGCTGGTCGACAACGCCAAGAACTACAAGATGGCGACGGTGCGCCAGAAGATCCTGAGGCCGATCCTGCGCGACGGCCTGCTGACCGCCGAGGGCGAGGTGTGGAAGCGGTCGCGCAAGGCGATGGCGCCGGTGTTCACGCCGCGCCACATCTTCGGCTTCGCGCAGCCGATGCTGAAACGCACGCTGGAATTCGTCACCCGTTACGAGGCGGGCGGCACCTCGGACATCGCCCATGACATGACGCTGCTGACCTACGATATCCTGGCTGAGACGCTGTTTTCCGGCGAGATCGCGGGGAAACCGGGCAGTTTCGCCAACGAGATCGATCGCCTGTTCGAAACCATGGGCCGCGTCGATCCGCTCGACCTGTTGCGCGCGCCCGACTGGCTGCCGCGGTTGACCCGCATCCGCGGCCGCAAGACGATGGCCTATTTCCGCAAGATCGTGACCGACACGGTCAGGATGCGCGAAGAAAAGTTCAGGCGCGACCCCGATGCCGTGCCGCAGGATTTCCTGACGTTGCTGCTCAAGGCAGAAGGCCCCGACGGGCTGACGCGCCCGGAAGTCGAGGACAACATCATCACCTTCATCGGCGCCGGCCACGAGACGACGGCGCGCGCGCTCGGCTGGACGCTGTATTGCCTGGCTGAATCGCCCTGGGAGCGCGACCGGATCGAACGGGAGATCGACCAGGTGCTGGCGCGCGAGCCCGATCCGACGAAGTGGCTCGACGCCATGCCGCTGACACGCGCCGCCTTCGACGAGGCGCTCCGGCTCTATCCGCCGGCGCCGTCGATCAATCGCGAGCCGATCGAACCCGAAATGTGGAAGGATCTCTACATCCCCAAGTACGCCGCCGTGCTGGTGATGCCGTGGGTCGTTCACCGCCACAGGAAGCTGTGGGACAAGCCTGACGCCTTTCTGCCCGAACGCTTCCACCCTGGAAACCGTGAAAAGATCGACCGCTTCCAGTATCTGCCCTTCGGCGCGGGCCCGCGCGTCTGCATCGGCGCCAGCTTCGCCATGCAGGAGGCGATCATCGCGCTCGCCATACTTTTGTCCCGCTTCCGCTTCGACACGACGGCCGAAACAAAACCCTGGCCGGTGCAGAAATTGACCACGCAGCCGCAAGGGGGTCTGCCGATGCAGGTCACGCCTCGCTAGGTGTGCCGATATTCAGGTGATGCCGGCCTGCGAACGACGGCTTCCGGCTTCCCGAGGAGCTGTTGCGTCCCTCACACCGCGGGCTTGCGCTGCTGGAACTGGCCGGCGGCGCGGAAGCGCCAGAGGTAGCTGGGCAGGATCGTCGCGATCGATTGCGGCTGGATGCCGAGCCCCGCCAATGTCCGGTTGGTTTTGGCCGCTTCGTCTGAAACGATGTTGTGCTCGCGCAGCTGCATCACCTGGTCCTTGGTCAGCAGCGGATTGGGCAACAGGCCCAGGATCGAGGCCTGGAGGTTGGCCACCCACCATGGCACCGGCACCAGCATGCGCTTGCGCTCGATCACGGTGAGAAGTTCCTGCATGCACTCCTTGAAGGTGAGCACGTTGGGGCCGCCAAGCTCGTAGACCTGGCCGCCATCGATCTGGCCGTCGACCGAGCGCGCCACCGCCTCTGCGACGTCGCCGACATAGACCGGCTGGAACTTGGTCTGGCCGCCGCCGATCAGCGGCAGCACCGGCGAATAGCGCGCCATGCTGGCGAAGCGGTTGAAGAAACTGTCTTCCGGCCCGAAATTGATCGACGGCCGGAAAATCACGGCATCGGCGATCGTCTCCAGCACCGCCTTCTCGCCCAGCGCCTTGGTGCGCGCATAATCCGATTCGGAGTCCAGATCGGCGCCGAGCGCCGAAATATGGGTAAGCCCGGCGCCGACGGAGCGGGCGGCTTCGGCGATCGCGCGAGCACCGAATTCGTGCACGGCGGAGAATTTCTGCCGGCCGCTCTCATGCAGGACGGCGACGAGATTGACGACGTGGTCGGCGCCCTGCACGGCGCGGTCGACCGACCAGCGCACGCGGACATTGGCCTGCACCGGCTGGATCTGGCCGACATTGCCGAGCGGCTGCAGATGGCCGGCAAGATCGGGCCGCCGGCAGGCGACCCGGATGCGATAGCCGCGTTTGGCCAGTGCCCGCACGACATGACGGCCGACAAAGCCTGACCCGCCAAAGACGACGACGAGCTTTGGGGTCTGCAGGATTTCGGTCATGGCGGGCTCCGGCGCGCGTTCCAGATGGCTTGGCTGAGCCGTTTCATAGTCCGTTTTGCACCAAAGGCAAAGGGTGACGCGTCGTCGCTGCCACCCTTCTTTCGGGTGTGTCAGAATGCCCTGCCGAGGCGGGCATCGACCGAGTACCGGTTGCCGCCGCGAATGACGAAGAACAGCAGGATCGCCGCCCACAGGAGCGATTTTTCAGCGCCCGAGAAGCCCTGGCCCATGGTGACCCAGTGGAACCAGACGGTCACCAGCAGCACGAACAGGCCGGCAAAGGCGGCGGGCCGCGTCAGAAGACCGACGGCGATCAGGATGCCGCCGAAGAATTCGGTACAGGCCAAAAGCAACGACCAGAAGGAGCCGGGATAGAAGCCCAGGCCTTCGACCATTTCGGCGGCGCCGAAAGGGTTGGCGATCTTCTGCGAGCCGTGGATGGTGAGGAACGCGCCGGCGACGACGCGCAGGACGGTTTCACCTGCATCATGCAGCGACGAATACAGCCGGCCAAGCGCCGGAATGATCAGCTTGCCGTGGGTGGCGTCGGTGGTCGCGGTCATCGGAGCTCCAGTTTTTGTGATAATGCCTTTCGCAAACGCCCGAGGGTTCCAACCAAGTCAAGTTAACAAAAGTTAACTGTTGCAATCATGTTTTGGCGTCACCAACGACAAACGCAGAAAACCCCGCCGAAGCGGGGTTTTCCGGGTGAAGTTCGTGTCGAAACCAGGGCCAACGAGGTGGCCTGACCTGAGACGGTATCAGCATGGGCGTGAAGCAAGTACGCCCGCCTCGGCCCTGGACGCATCCGACAGAAGACACCGACCGGGCAAACCCGACCCGGACAGCCATTCGTCGTCGGGACGCGCGGGAAGGTTCACCGAGGCGCGGAAAAAAATCGCCGATTTCTTCAGGCCGAATAGCGCTCGGCGAATTCGGAGATACGCTGGATCACTGCCTTGGGCGCGGTGATGCCGCGCGCCTGCGCCTTTTCGGCCGCTTCGGCCCGGGCACGGCCGGGCACATGCACGCCATAGCGCCGGCGCAGCCGGTCGAGTTGGTCTTTCATGCGCTGCTCGAAATCCGGATCGAGCAGCTTGGGCTCGACCGCGAGCACGAACAGGCCGGTTCCCGGACTGTCGGGGCCGCCACTGAACCACGGCGCGTCGAGCGACCAGTTGGCGCCCGACAGGCCGGCCGCCAGCACCTCGACCATCAGGGCGATGTTGGCCCCGCGTTGGCCGCCAAAGGCAAGCATGGCGCCCTTCATCGCGGCGGCCGGGTCGGTCGTCGAATTGCCGCTGGCATCCAGCGCCCAGCCTTCGGGGATCTTCTTGCCGTCTTCGGCGGCCTTGCGGATGTTGACGAAAGCGGTCGCGCTCGACGACTGGTCGATGACCAGCGGCGCACCGTCGGCGGCGGGCGCGGCAAACGACATCGGATTGGTGCAGTAGACCGGCTTGACCGAGCCCGAGCCGGCCAGCACGGCCGGTCCATTGGTGGCGGCAAAGGAGACCAGCCCCTGCGCCGCCAGCCGGCCGGTGAAGTAGCCGAGCGCTCCGCACGTATAGGCGTTCTTCTGTGAGAAGATGGCGACGCCGAACAGTCTTGCCGCCTTGGCGAGGTCGTCGATGGTGCGGTCGAAGCCTGTATGCGCCAGCCCCCCGCGTGCGTCCGAGAGATAGACGGCCAGCGCCGGCCGGGTGATCACCGGATCGGCATTGCCGTCGATGCGCCCGGCCTCGAGCGCTTCGAGATAATCGATGAAATGCGACAGCCCGACGGCTGCAAGTCCTTCTGCCTCGGCGGCGATGATCGAGGCGGCGAGCGATTGCGCCGCTTCCTCATTGGCGCCGGCGCCAAGTGCCGCCATCCGGCACAGTCCTTTTGCCTGGTCGAGACTGAGTTGCATGGTGGCCGTCCTAAGGAAAGGGAGTAGGGGAGTAAGGGAGTAAGGGAATTGTGCGCAGTGAATAGCGAATAGGGCTGGATATGTGAATGCGGAAGTGAGCGGATACTCCCCTACTCCCCTACTCCCCTACTCCCCTACTCCCCTACTCCCCTACTCCCCTACTCCCCTACTCCCCTACTCCCCTAACCTATCTTGACCGGGATCCGCGCCTCGATCCGGCTGAAGGCGAAGACCAGAATGCCGGTGATCGCCATATAGATCAACGCCAAGAGCAGCAGGGGCTCGTAGGTGAGGTAGGTGTCCTGCCGCACCTTGGACGAGACCGCGAAGATGTCGATCACGCTGATCGTCGCCACCAGCGGCGTCGATTTCAACTGCAGCACGGTCTCGCCGGTCAGCGTCGGCAGCGCCCGGTAAAAGGCCTGTGGCAGCCAGATGCGGCGGAAAATCTTCCAGCGGCTCATGCCGAAGGCGCGGGCCGCTTCCAACTGCCCCTTGGGCACGCCGGCAAAGGCGCCGCGCATCACCTCGCCCTCGTAACCGGCGAAGGACAAGGTCAGCGCCAGCACGCCGTATGGCCATGCCTGCCTGAGATAGGGCCACATCCAGGATTCGCGGATCCATGGATATTGCGGGAACAGCGAGCCCAGCCCGTAATAGAGCAGCCACAGTTGCAGCAGCAGCGGCGTGCCGCGAATGATGGTGCAGAAGACTTTCGCCGGAGCCGCGACCCAGATCGAGCCGGCCGCCTGCGCCAGCCCGACCGGCACGGCGATCATGAAGCCGAGCGCGCAGGTGACGGCCAGGATCCACAGGGCACGCCAGATGCCCATCAGGCCCATTTCCCAATATTGCGGCAGCCAGTCCCAGCGCATGAAGAAGGCGGCCGACGCCACCAGGCCCACCGCGATGAGGATCAGCACGATGCGATGCGGCTGCAGCCAGAGCGAAGCGCGCGCCGCCGTATCGATGATGACTGTTTCACCGGTCATCAACGTGCCTCCTTGATCGAAGGCATGCCGCGCCGCGCCCATTTCTCGGCGCGGCCAAGCAGGAAGTTCGAAACCAGCGTCACACAGAGATAGAGCACGCCGGCGGCGAGGAAGAAAATCAGATAGGCCTTGGTGACGCCCGCCGCCTGCCGTGTCGCCAGCGTCAGTTCGAAGAAGCCGACGACGGCCAGCAGTGCGGTGTCCTTGGTGGCGATCAGCCACAGATTGGCGAGGCCCGGAATGGCGAAAGGCAGCATCGCCGGCAGCGTGATGCGCCGCAACAGAAGGCCGGGAGACATGCCGAAGGCGCGGGCGGCTTCGATCTGGCCCTGCGGAATGGCGAGGATCGCGCCGCGGATGACTTCCGTCGAATAGGCGCCTTGGACGAAGCCGAGCACGGCGATGCCGGCCACCAGCCCACTTATGTCGACACGCTGGTAGCCCATGGCGGCCAGCACCTGGTTTATCAGGTCGGTGCCGGCATAGTAGAGCAGCAGGATCAGCACCAGTTCCGGCACGGCCCGCACCACCGTGGTGTAGACCGCGAACAGGTCGCGCACCACCGGTCCGCCGTAAAGCTTGCCATAGGCACCCCAGGTTCCAATCAGCAGGCCGACGATGGTGGCGCCGACGGCGATCTCGAGCGAATGCAGGAGCCCGACTAGGAGCGTCCCGCCCCAGCCGACGGGCGCGGGCGAGAGAAGTTCGACGATGCCGGCCGCCGAGGCCGGGAGAAAGGATTCGATCAGCGTCGCCCCCGGATTGCTGGCTCGATCCGCCGGCACCTGCGGCCGGCGGCAAGCATGCGTGGACAGGCCGGCTGGAGGATGGGGGCGTCAACGCCCTGTCCTCCAGCCGTGCGAGGGTCGTCAGTTCGACTGCGTGGCGCCGCCGTAAATGTCGAAATCGAAGTATTTCTTCGAGATTTCGTCATATTTGCCGTTGGCGCGGATCGCCTTGATGCCGGCGTTGATCTTCTCTTTCAGATCAGTGTCTTCCTTGCGCACGCCGGCGCCGACGCCCGGTCCGAGCACCTCGTCGTCAGGGGCCACCATGCCCTTGAGATCGCAGCAGGCCTTGCCCTGGTCGGTCTTGAGGAACTCCTTGAGTGCGATGGAATCGGCCTGCACCGCGTCGAGGCGGCCGGCGGCAAGGTCGTTGTTGGCTTCGTCCTGCGTCTGGTATTCCTTGATCTCGGATGCGGTCGGGCCGAAGTGCTTCTTGGCGTAGACGGCATGCACCGTCGACACTTGGACGCCCAGGACCTTGCCCTTGAGATCGTCGGGCGTGGCGCCGAACTTCTGGTCCTTGGGACCGATGATCGCGGTCGGCGTGTTGTAGTACTTGTCGGAGAAGTCGATGGTCTTCTTGCGTTCGTCGGTGATCGACATCGACGAGACGATAAGGTCGATCTTCTTGGTGGTCAGCGCCGGGATGATGCCGTCCCAGGCGACAGGGGTGATGACGCAGTCGAGCTTTTCCTCGGCGCACACGGCGTCGATGAAGTCGATTTCCCAGCCGACCCATTTGCCCGAAGCATCGGGCGAGGTGAAGGGCGCGTAGGGTTCGGCGGCGACGCCGATCTTGACCGGATCGGCCTTGGCCACGCCCATGGCGGCGACGCCGAGCAGCAGTGCCGCGGCGAATGTCTTCAGAACAGTCTTCATTTTCAGAACTCCCAGTTTGTTGTTGGTTCCCGGTTTTCTTCCGTCCCGGCCTGTCTCTAGCCGATGTTGCGGATGAACTGCTTGAGCCTTTCGGATTTGGGCGCGCCAAAGATCTGCTCCGGCGGGCCTTCCTCCTCGACCAGCCCGTTGTAGAGGTAGACGACGTGGGTCGCGACCTCTCGGGCGAATTTCATTTCGTGGGTGACCAGCACCATGGTGCGGCCTTCGCGCGCCAGATCGCCGATCACCTTCAGCACTTCGCCGACCAGTTCGGGATCGAGGGCGGAGGTCGGTTCGTCGAACAGCATGACGCGCGGATTGATGGCCAAGGCGCGAGCGATCGCGGCGCGCTGCTGCTGGCCACCGGAGAGATAGGCCGGATAGACATCGCGTTTCTCGGCGAGCCCGACGCGCGCCAGCAGCTTTTCGGCCTGGGCGATTGCCTGGTCGCGCTTGACGCCCAGCACGTGCACGGGAACCTCGATGACGTTTTCGATCAGCGTCATATGGCTCCACAGGTTGAAGTTCTGGAACACCATGCCGAGCTTGGAGCGGATGCGTTCGATCTGCCTGCGGTCGGCCGGAATGGTGTGGCCGTGGCTGTCCGCCTTGAGCTTGATCTCCTCGCCATTGACCCGGATGATGCCGCTGGTCGGATTTTCCAGGCAGTTGATGCAGCGCAGCAGCGTCGATTTGCCCGAGCCCGAGCCGCCGATGATGGCGATGACCTCGCCGTCGCGCGCCGACAGCGATACGCCCTTCAGCACATGCAGTTGACCGAATTTCTTGTGCAGGTTCTCGACATGGATGGCTTCTGCGGCGCCGTCCTGCACCTCGCCTGATGGGACTTTGGCAGCTGCCACAGCGCTCACCAAATGACCTCCATATGGCCGCCGGCGGTTCGTCGAACGTCTATCCGGCTAATCAACATACGCTGTACTGCCCCGCTCCAGACTTCAAGCATGGACTCAACAGAGCGAGCCCGTCAATCCCGCTCATTACGGCACTTGCGGCCTTGTTGTGCAAGTGTATAAATAACCTCTCATGAAATTTTTCCGATTTTTTTCAGCTAAAAAAGGGCATCGATGAGCGCTTTCGGATCACAATCCATGGCGGCGCCGCTGCGGCGCGTGCTGATGCGGTCGGCGGCCAACGCCATGCGTGACGCCGACAGGGCCGCCTGGCACTATGGCCGGGGATTCAACCCGGCGAAAGCCGCCTCGCAGCACGCGGTCCTTGCTGAACTGGTGGCGGCTTCCGGCGCCGAGATCGAATGGATCGAGGACAAGGCCGACGGACTTTCGGATTCGGTGTTCACGCACGACCCGTCGCTGATGACCGACCGTGGCGCGCTGATCCTGTCCATGGGTAAGCCGTTGCGCGCCAGCGAGCCCTCGCTGCATGAGGAAACCTACAGAAGACTGGGCATTCCGATCCTTGGCCGCGTCGAGGCTCCTGGCCAGGTCGAAGGTGGCGACTGTGTATGGGTGGATGCCCGTACGCTGGCGATCGGGCGCGGTGTCCGCTCCAACCAGGAAGGCATCCAGCAGGTTTCCAACCTGCTGACGCCGCTGGGCATTTCCGTCTACGGCTTTGATCTGCCGCTGTGGCAGGGCGAAGAAGCGTGCCTGCATCTGATGTCGGTGATCAGCCCGCTGGCCGACGACCTCGCTTTGGTCTATTCGCCGCTTTTGCCGGCCCCGTTCTACCAGACGCTGAAGGCGCGCGGCATCCGGCTGGTCGAAGGCGACGCCGAAGAATTCGCCGCTTCCAACGGCCTCAGCCTGAACGTACTGCCGACCAGCCCGCTCAAGGTCATTGCCGTCGCGGGCTTTCCCAGGACCAAGGCGGCCATGGAAGCCGCCGGCTGCACGGTTGAAGTCTTCGAGGCGGATGCACTCTGCATCGCCTGCGAAGGCGGGCCGACATGCCTGACGCGACCGATCCTGCGTCAATGAATGCGCGCCGTAAGTTCCGTCGCGAGGGCGAGGGGCGGCGGCGGCAGGATCTGATCGAAGCGACTCTGGACAGCGTGGCGGAATATGGCCTGCAGGGTGCCACCTTGCGCACCATCGCATTGCGCGCCGGCGTCACCGCCGGGCTGATCCGGCATTATTTCCCAGGCAAGGAAGAATTGCTGCAGGAAGCCTATACGGCGCTGGTCGGCCGCATGACCGAGCAGGCGAAAGCGGCATTGGTCATGGATGATGCCTCGCCGCGCCAACGCCTCGCGGCCTTCGTCGCCGCCAATCTCAATGCGCCGATCATCGATGCGCGGGTTTTTTCGCTCTGGGCAACCTTCATCGGCCGCGCCGGTGCCGATCCTGCCTTGGCGCGTGCCCACCGCGATGGGTACCTTGGCTTTCGCAACGAGGTGGAAGCGGTCGTGGCCGAAGTGCTCGCCGCCGAACAGCACAAGCCGGACGCAGGCGAGCTGCGCCACCATGCCATCGCGATCAATGCGATCATCGACGGGCTCTGGATCGAAGGCTGCCTGGCCGGCGAGATGTTCTCGCCCGGCGAATTGGCGGCGATTGGCATCAAGGCTGTCGAGGCCGAGCTCGGCCTCGCGCCGCTAGAGCAATTCCAGGAAAAGTGAGAAGCGCTTTCCCTTGGGAATTGCGTAAGAAACAAAGAAATAGGGAAGTAAACCAATGACCACCATCGGCGAAGCGCTCATTTCGCTACTCGAGGCCCATGGCGTCGACACCGTCTTCGGCATCCCCGGCGTCCATACGGTCGAGCTCTATCGCGGCCTGGCAAGGTCTAAGATCCGCCATGTCACGCCGCGCCACGAACAGGGCGCCGGCTTCATGGCCGACGGCTATGCCCGCGCCAGCGGCAGGCCGGGCGTCGCCTTCGTCATTACCGGGCCGGGGTTGACCAACACCATCACTGCCATGGGCCAGGCGCGCGCCGATTCGGTGCCTATGCTGGTGATCTCTGGCGTCAACGCCACCGACACGCTCGGCAAGGGGTTCGGCTTCCTGCATGAATTGCCCGACCAGCGCGGCATGATGGAGAAGGTAGCGCTGTTCTCGGAGCGCATCACCGAGGCCGCAGAACTGCCAGGCGCGCTCGCCCGTGCCTTCGCCTTGTTTTCGTCCGCGCGTCCAGGACCGGTGCACATCGAAATTCCGACCGACGTCATGGTGAAGCCTGCCGACGGTCTTGCGGCTGCGCTGAGCAATGCCGCCCCGCCTGCTCCGGACGCCAGGGCAATTGCCGAGGCGGCAAAGCTAATCAAGGTAGCACGCCGTCCGATGATCCTTGCCGGTGGCGGCGCCAGGAAGGCCGAAGCCCCACTGCGGCGGCTTGCCGAAAGGCTGGGCGCGCCGGTTGTCGAGACCACCAACGCACGCGGCCTGATGCATGGTCATCCGCTTTGCGTGCCGGCAAGCCCGAGCCTGAAGGCGGTTCGCGCGCTGATGGCCGAGGCCGATCTGGTGATCGCCGCCGGCACTGAATTCGGACCGACCGACTATGACGGCTATGGCGACGGCGGCTTTGTGCTGCCTTCGAACCTGATCCGTATCGACATCGGCGCCGACCAGCTTGCGCGGCGCCCGGTGACGGTCGCCATCCAGGCCGATTGCGCCGCGGCGATCGAGGCCCTGCTTGCGGCGATCGATCCCGCCCACAGCGCCGGCGAAGACGGCCATGGCCGCGCCGCGGCGGGGCGAAAGGCCGCCTTTGCCGAGTTGAGCCCGGCCTATGTGGCGCAGGTGCATGCCGTGGAAATGATCCGCGATGCCTTGCCTGGTGCCATCATCGTCGGCGACTCCACCCAGCCCATTTACGCCGCCAACCTCTATTACGACCACGACCGGCCCGGCGGCTGGTTCAATGCCGCGACCGGCTTCGGCGCGCTGGGCTATGGCCCTCCGGCGGCGATCGGAGCGGCACTCGCCATGCCCGATGCCCCGGTTGTCTGCCTGACCGGCGACGGCGGCTTCCAGTTCACCTTGCCGGAGATAGCCGTAGCGCTGGATTCCGAAGCGCCCGTCATCTTTGTCGTCTGGAACAACAGGGGCTATCGCGAGATCGAGACCTCGATGCTCGATGTCGGCGTGGAACCTGTCGGCGTGTCGCCGGCGCCGCCGGATTTCTGCAAGCTCGCCGAAGCCTATGGCATACCAGCCGAAAGGCTAGCCGACATCGACGCCTTGCCACAGGCGCTGAAGCACGCCCGGGCAACGGCACTGCCACGCGTCATCGAAATCACGGTCGTTTGAACCATCCAAGCCGTCCCCCGTCCGGAAGCGGACCATTTGCCGGCTTAGTCTTGGAAGGCATGAGGCGCTTCCGGGCGGCTTCGCTATTCGACGGTGTCCTGACGCATGCAAAGACGTGACGGCTGCCATGTCGAGATATCGGTTGAGTGATCGACTGAAAGGCGCGACGCTTCGCGTCGGCGCGGCTAACCAACGACAAAAGTCATAAAAATGACAGGAGCGGTCCAGGATGACGGAAACACTTGAAGGCAGGCATATCGTTGTGACCGGTGGAACCGGCGCGCTCGGTGGGGCGGTGGTCGGCAGGCTGCTGGAGCAGGGCGCGATCTGCCACGTGCCGAACGCGCACGCCGCGGCACCTTCACACTTCCCCTTCACCGCGCACGACAATGTGAAGCTGGCACACAATGTCGACCTGTCGGACTCCGCCAAGGTCGAAGCGTTCTATTCTCAGGTTCCAGCCTTGTGGGGATCGATCCATCTGGCGGGCGGCTTTGCCATGGCACCGGTGGAAAAGATCGAATCGGCATCCTTCGCCGAGATGATGGACACCAATGCCCGCACCACCTTCCTGTGCAGCCGCGCGGCTATCCGCTCGATGCTGGCGTCGGGCTCTGCCGGCCGCATCGTCAATGTCACCGCGCGCGCCGGGCTCGACCCCAGGCGCGGCGCCGGGATGGTCGCCTACACCGCCAGCAAAGCGGCGGTCGCTGCCATGACGGTGGCCATGGCGGAAGAACTCAAGGCCAAAGGCATCCTGGTCAATGCCGTGGCCCCCTCGACGCTCGACACGCCGGCGAACCGCGCCGACATGCCGGATGCCGATTTCACCAAATGGGTCAGCCTCGAAGCGGCGGCTGAAGCAATCGCCTATCTCGTCTCGCCCACCAACCAGGCAATGAGCGGAACGCTGGTGCCGCTCTACGGCAGGGCCTGAGCTTCAAGAGCATTCGCCTAGAGCATTCCAGGAAAAGTGTGTAACGGTTTTCCCGGGAAAAGCGCGTAGCGCTTTCCCTTGGGAATTGCGTGAAAACAAAGAGTTAGAGCGGGTCGGCGGTTCTATCAAACGCTGAACCGCTCAAAAGAAAAACCCCGCCGGAGCGATCCGGCGGGGTTTTGTTTTTAAGGCTGCGCGAAGAGCTTCGCGTTGCGAAGGTCTTAGTTGCCCTGCTTCTTCAGCGCGGCACCCAGGATGTCGCCCAGCGAAGCGCCGGAGTCGGTTGAGCCGTACTGTGCGACCGCTTCCTTCTCTTCGGCGATTTCCAGCGCCTTGATCGAGACCTGCAGCTTGCGGGTCTTCTTGTCGAAGGCGATGACGCGGGCATCGACCTTCTGGCCAACGGTGAAGCGCTCGGGACGCTGCTCGTCGCGATCACGGCTGAGGTCGGAGCGCTTGATGAAGGTCTCGATGCCGCTGTCGACCAGCCGCACTTCCAGACCACCATCCTTGACGCCGATGACTTCGCAGGTGACGACGGCGTTCTTGCGCAGTTCGCCTGAAGTCGCCGCTTCGCCGACCGTATCCTTGGCCAGCTGCTTGATCCCGAGCGAGATGCGCTCCTTGTCGATGTCGACGTCGAGCACCTGCGCCTTGACCATATCGCCGCGATTGTACTCTTCGATGACCTGCTCGCCCGGACGGGTCCAGTCGAGATCGGAGAGGTGAACCATGCCGTCCACGTCGCCTTCGAGGCCGATGAACAGGCCGAACTCGGTCTTGTTCTTGACCTCGCCCTCGACCTGGCTGCCGACCGGATGGCTCGAGGCGAAAGCCTGCCACGGATTCTCCAGCGTCTGCTTGAGGCCGAGCGAGATGCGGCGCTTGGCCGGATCGACCTCGAGCACCACCACGTCGACTTCCTGCGTCGTCGACAGGATCTTGCCGGGGTGCACGTTCTTCTTCGTCCACGACATTTCCGAAACGTGGATGAGACCCTCGATGCCGGGCTCCAGCTCGACGAACGCGCCGTAGTCGGTGATGTTGGTGACGGTACCCTTGATCTTCTTGCCGATCGGGAACTTGGTGCCGATCTCGGACCACGGATCGCTCTCGAGCTGCTTCATGCCGAGCGAGATGCGGTGGGTTTCCTGGTTGATGCGGATGATCTGCACCTTGACCGTCTGACCGATGTTGAGGATTTCGGTCGGATGGTTGACGCGGCGCCATGCCATGTCGGTGACGTGCAGCAGGCCGTCGATGCCGCCGAGGTCGACGAACGCACCATAGTCGGTGATGTTCTTGACGACGCCTTCGACCACCTGGCCTTCTTCGAGGTTCTGCACGATTTCCGAACGCTGTTCGGCGCGGCTCTCCTCGAGCACGGTACGGCGCGACACCACGATGTTGCCGCGGCGGCGATCCATCTTGAGGATCTCGAAGGGCTGCGGGTTGTGCATCAGCGGGGAAACGTCGCGGATCGGGCGGATATCGACCTGGCTGCGCGGCAGGAAAGCCACGGCGCCGTCGAGGTCGACGGTGAAGCCGCCCTTGACCTGGTTGAAGATGACGCCTTCGACGCGCTCACCCTTGGTGAACTTCTCTTCGAGGCGGACCCAGCTCTCTTCGCGGCGGGCCTTCTCACGGGAAAGCATGGCTTCGCCAAGCGCGTTCTCGATGCGCTCGACATAGACTTCGACGGTGTCACCGACCTTGAGGGTGGTGTCCTTGCCCTTGACGCCGAATTCCTTCAGCGGCACGCGGCCTTCGACCTTGAGGCCGACGTCGATGATGGCCATGTCCTTTTCGATCGCGGTGATCGTGCCCTTGACGACCTGACCTTCGCCGGAGTGGCCGGTGGTGAATGATTCTTCGAGCAGGCTCGCGAAATCATCGCGAGTGGGATTTGCAGCTGACATATTTTCTCCTGGAGTGCCCCGCATCTCTGAGCGGGACGGGCGCCGTGGGTTAGCGTTGCGTTGGCCTGCCGGCGTTCCGGGCTTAATAAAGCCCTGGGCCGCTTCTTAAGCGGCAATTCCGGCGCATGAAGAATGCTGGCAGGCTGGTTCGTGCCCGATATGGGTGTTTTCCGTGCTTCCGGCAACGGAAACGCGAGAGAAAACCCGGATCAGGCCTTGTTTCTCCTGGCCAGCACGTCGTCAACGATCGCCATGGCCGCGAGAAACGCGGCTTCTATAGCCATTTCGCTGGTATCTAGCAAGTGCGCGTCGGCGGCGGGCTTCAGTGGCGAGTCGGCACGGCCCATGTCGCGTTCGTCGCGGCGCACGATGTCGGCCAGGATTTCACTGAAATTGGCGGTGCCGCCAATGCTTTCGATCTCGGCCAGCCGGCGCTTGGCACGCACCTCGGCGCTTGCCGTCACATAGAGTTTGATGTCGGCATCGGGGCACACGACCGTGCCGATGTCGCGCCCGTCCAGCACCGCGCCCGGCGGCGTCGTGGCGAAGTCGCGCTGCTTTTCGACCAGGATGCGCCGCACCGTCGGAAACACCGCGACCTTCGAAGCCGCTTCGCCGACCGCATGCGCCGACAGCACCGACCGGTCGAGCTTAGCCAGGTCGACCTGGCGCGCCGCGGTCTCCGCCGCCGAGACATTGTCGAGCGGCAGCGCGTGCTGGATCAGCGCATAGGCCACCGCCCGGTAGGTGAGGCCGGTGTCGAGCAGGTTCAGCCGGTAGTGGTCGGCCAGACGGCGGGCGAGGGTGCCCTTGCCGGCACCGGCAGGGCCGTCGATGGCGATGGTGAAGGGGTGGGTCATTCGCGGGCCGTCGATCCCAACGCGTTCGTCATCCTAGGGCGGAGCAGGAGCGAAGCTCCGTCGCGGAGACCCTGGGATCCATGCCGTGTCCTCAACCGAAGGATGCCGCGGAGCAGAATATTGCACCGTTGTGGAGCGTTGAAGTCACGGCATGGATCCTGGGGTCTGCGCCGCGTCGCTCCGCTCCTTGCTTCGCCCCAGGATGACGAAGGGAGGGATGTCGGCATCCAATCTCCGAGGTTTGCAATTGCCATCGACAATCACTCAATCTCCGCGCCCAGCCCCGTCATCAGCCCCATGAACTCCGGAAAGCTCGTCGCGATCATCGCCTGGTCATCGATGGTGACCGGCTTTTCCGTCGCCAGTCCCATCACCAGAAAGCTCATGGCGATGCGGTGATCGAGATGGGTCTGCACGGTCGTATCCAGGCCGTTGGGATGGCCTCCCAGGCCCTTGCCGCCAGGCCTGCCGAGCACGGCGAGCGAAGCTTCGCCCTCTGTGCAGTCGACGCCGTTGAGTTTCAGCCCGTTGGCCACCGCTGACAGCCGATCGGATTCCTTCACCCGCAATTCTTCCAGCCCCTGCATCAGCGTCTCGCCCTCGGCGAAGCTGGCCGCGACAGCCAGCACCGGGTACTCGTCGATCATCGACGGCGCCCGCTCCGGCGGCACGGTGACTCCCTTGAGTTCGGAATAGCGCACGCGCAGATCGGCGACATCCTCGCCACCGGCATTGCGTGGGTTCAAAATGTCGATCTGGCCGCCCATTTCCTGCAGCGTCAGCAGCAGGCCGGTGCGGGTCGGGTTCATCAGCACGTTTTCGATCACGATGTCCGAACCCGGCACGATCAGTGCAGCGACCAGCGGGAAGCCGGCCGAGGACGGATCGCCGGGCACGGCGATCGTCTGGCCGGTCAGTCTGCCCTGGCCTTCGATGAAAATGTGGCGCACGCCGCGTTCGTCGGTCTCGACCGACAGATTGGCGCCAAAGCCTTTCAGCATCTTTTCGGTATGGTCGCGGGTCATCACGGGCTCGATCACGGTGGTGATGCCCGGTGTGTTGAGACCAGCCAGCAACACCGCCGACTTCACCTGCGCCGACGCCATCGGGACGCGGTAGGTGATCGGGGCTGCGTGCTTTGGGCCATGCAGCGTGATTGGCATGCGGTCGCCGGGCGTCGCCTTCAGCACCTGCACGCCCATCTGGCGCAGCGGTTCCAGCACGCGGCCCATCGGCCGGCCGGACAGCGAAGCATCGCCGATGAAGGTCGTTTCCATGTCGTAGGTGCCGACCAGGCCCATGGTCAGCCGCGAGCCGGTGCCGGCATTGCCGAAATCGAGCGGGCCTTCCGGCTGCAGCAGCGCGCCGTTGCCGGTGCCGCGGATCACCCATTCGGCGCCGCGCTTCTCTATATGCGCGCCCATCGCCTTCATGGCCGCGCCCGTGCGCATCACGTCCTCGCCCTCGAGCAGGCCGGTGATGCGCGTTTCGCCGGAGGCAAGCCCCCGAACATGAAGGAGCGGTGCGAGATCGACTTGTCGCCCGGCACGCGGGCCGTGCCGGAAAGGGCTGGGGATTTGCGGGCGGTGGCCGGCTTGGCAGCGGCGGCGTGAGACATGGAATTTCCCTGGACGGAATGCCGGCAGACCGGCGCTTTTCATTTGGTGCGGCGGTCTCGTATCACGGCGAGGCGAAATGGTCATCCCCATGGTCGTCACTTGGCGCGAGGCCTTTCAATGCTTGGTTTTGTGACCCCGGCTTTTCGCTTTGACAGCGCTGCAAACAGTGGTTAAGGGGACCACTCTTTTATTGACGAGGCTTGCCGTGGCAAAAACCGAACTTGGCACAAAACGCATCGACCCTGAAACGGGCCGGAAATTCTACGACCTGAACAAAGACCCGATCGTCTCGCCCTATACCGGCAAGAGCTATCCGCGTTCCTATTTCGATGAAGGCAAGATCGCCGCCGTCGAGGAGGAGGAGGAAGTGGCTGAGAAGGAAGTGGACGCCGAGGACGAAGAGGGCGCCGAAGTCGTTTCGCTTGAAGAGGCCGATGACGAGGCCAAGGGCGGCGACGATCTTCCCGATCTCGGCGACGACGAGGATGATGTCGATCTCGGCGACGACGAGGACGATACGTTCCTCGCCGACGAAGAGGAAGAAGAGGACGACGTTTCCGACATGATCGGCGTCGGCGACGACGACGACGAGGTCTGACAAGGTCTCGAACGCAAGCGTTTGCCGGCTTTCACAGCCTGTGAAGAAAAAGCCGCCGATGAAGGCTTGATATCTGGGAAAGGCGGGGTTAGAAGCCGCCTGCACTAACGGCGCGGTCTTCCAACCCGCGCCGATCTCTCGCCGGAAACGGCGCCGGCAGACCGCCGGGAGTGGGGCCATAGCTCAGTTGGGAGAGCGCTTGAATGGCATTCAAGAGGTCGTCGGTTCGATCCCGATTGGCTCCACCAAAGTTTAACCGAATAAAAACAGCGAATTAACAAGGCTGCTTCTGCCGCTCATATGGCCTATTGGAAGGCCTGGCCCCCTCGGCACCCCCGCGCGGAATATCGGGTACGTTCAAATCAAAAATAGCTTCCCAGCTCCCATTCCTGCCGTTCCTCGGTTCCCATTCCTGCCACCAAAACAGCGATGGCCATTCCTGCATGTCGGCCAGTGCTAGAAAGGGAACGGTCTCTTACATCTTCGAGCGGAGGTGACCAGTCATGACGGGCAGCATCGACCGGTACCGCGGGGAACTTGGGCCACCAACGCCGCCGCCGCTAATCAAAGCGCGCGCTCATCAGTGCGGTCGCCCTCGCGATCACATCATTATATCGGTCGGCCAATTGTGAACTATGAACTATGAACCATAGCGCGACCGCGATCATAGTCACGATGGCAAGGTATTCCGATAGCCGCCGGGTTGATCGCATAGAGACGAGGACCTAGCTCGTTGCCGGAGGTCATTAAAGTTTGATCGACTGTGGTTATATTTTAGAAGCCCTTTGCCGGAATATAAGCATCTTCTTAAGAACCGGATAAGCTCCAAGGCTCGTTACTAGCCACACAGCCACCGAATGGCTGGATGAGGCAAACGCTAACAGGAGAGCATCATGAATTCTTTCGTGAAGACCTTCGCCAGAGCTCTGGCTAGCAGCGCATTCATTTTGACGTTGTCGCTTCCGGTTTCAGCCGGGGGCATCGGCGTGGGCGCCGGTGCTTCTGTGGGCGGGAGCGGAGGCGTTAACGCTGGGGCTGGTGCATCGATCGGAGGCTCTGGCGGCATCAGCGCCGGTGCAGGCGCATCCATCGGCGGTTCGGGCGGCGTGGACGCGGGAGCCGGGGCGAATGTTGGCGGAGCAAGCGGCGTCAGCGCCGGTCTTGGCGCTTCGGTTGGCGGCAGCAACGGTATCGACGCGGGAGCCGGGGCCAACGTCGGTGACACTGGTGGCGTCACTGCCGGCCTTGGTGCCAATGTCGGGGGCACCAGCGGTGTCGGCGTCGGAGCAGGTGTCGGCGTGGGTAACGGCGTGATTGCCGGGGTTGGTGTCGGCGGGACTGTACCCGGCACGCCCGTCACTCCGGGGACCCTTGGTGTTCCGCCCGGTGTTACGCCGGGCGTAACAGCTAAGGTTGCCCAAATGTCGGGCACTCAGTTGGCGCGGATGAAGAAGCGCTGCGCCGACATACTCAGCAGCGAAGGGAGCTACGACCGTGATCTGAGGCAACTTTGCTTGCTGATCGCCCGTCGTTAGAGCTACACATTGCCAGGCAAAGGCCATAGTGACACTCTCTGGCCCGAGCCGGTCGGAAAGCCCGCCAGCATGGCGGGCTTTCTGGTCTCTGCGAGCACGCAAGCCGGCTCCCTTTCGGCTAGGGTATCAGTTCGAAATTTCGATGCCACAGGATCGAGTTTGAACCCCGAGCGTTGAAGCCCTACGCTTACCGCAAAGCACAGGGAATCCCATGAAGGCGCATGAGGCATTGATAGCTTGGAGCGGATGGGACGACGAGTCCGCTATGCGCGGCCAAGTCGCCGTTGGCCGCATGGTCGGCGAGGGCCAAGTAGCTTGGACTAACGGATACTCCAACAAGGGGGGCGCGGTGTTGGTACAAGCTCGCCGCAAGATGCGTGGCGCACAAAGCCTCGCTGGCGTTTTCAGGGACTTCCATTATCTGGTTGTGGATGAACGCTTGGACCCGGAACTGGTCCACAGGGCGTTTCTCGCCATTGACGAATATGCCGACCTATTTGGCTGAGGTAACATTCCGACCGGACGCAAATGGGGCTAATTTCAAACTGAGACACTTTCCCTTTTCGGGAGTGTTTAATCCAGTGGAACACCACGGGACCTGTTCGGCACCGATGGCTGGGGGACGCCGGGTATTGCCTCAGAAGCGTAACGGCTGGACGCCCTTTCCCGAAATGCCAACGTCGAGGTCATTACGCCGAAGCTGAAGAAGCGCTAAAGGACTCGGCGCAGTCGGCGACATATCCTGTGATAGATTGGCGAGCTTTGAAGGTCTCGGGCTGCGTGCGTGAACAGCAGGACGACAAACAGAACCACCACTGCGGATGCAAATCCGGTAACGAGAGCCATGCGCGCAAACGTCGCTGACGTCGGCATGTTCCTTACGAATCAATAAGGCGTTGATCCGTGCAAAAGCGGCTAACCATCGGGGCCGGCAGCGAACGGCACATTCGCAGCCCGATGGGCCTCCACCCACCGAAACTATAGCCCGCTGCCCGCTCACGACTAGGCAGCGGGTTCTACTAGCCGCCACTGTCTCCCCCGCCGCCTCCCGCTTTCAGCCTCATCCCAGCGCCGCCGCCATTCTGGACGCCCTTGCCTGTGACTCGGCTCGTGGAGTGCCTAAAGGCCGGTGACGTAGATGGATATGCTGGCGGCTATCGCGGCGAGGCCGACCATGAAAACCATGAACGCCTCAAAACCATTGCCGCCGTTACCGATCCTGTCCATCGCACTCCTCCGGTTAGCCCTCAGCCGCGCTCTAACGTGCATCGTGACAGAAGGTTGCGAGGCGAACATCGGTAGTTCGCTCTGCAATGCATGGCGATGGCAAGGGAAGCCCGCCAGAGGGCGATCGAGGCTCGGGCAGCGCCTTTCACAGCCATCGTCGGCGCGATGCTGTTGCACTAGCGCTTGCGCACAGCGTCCCGGCTGACGGCTATCCCCAGACCCCGGCCGCCGACTGTGACGGTGTGCTCGTCGACCCGCGTGACCTCGCCGACAAGCTCGATTTTCTGCCCACTGCTGATGTTCGGCGACGTGTCCACGATCGAGTACGGTTGGTGATATGACGGGATCAGCAGGCCTACCCTGTCCTCGGTGACGCGCTCCGCACAGTTGCCGTGATGGCGACAGTGTCGCCTACCTTGATGTCGCCGGTCGCCATGCCATAACACTGGCGCGAGCGGCAGCTTAATCAAACAACCTCTAATTTTGCTCGCTCGATAACATGCATTAAAGCGCTGCCAGCTGATAGGGCGCAATGTTCCGTTCGCCCCGACCTGCCCAAGGTGCCCCCAAAAGCCCTTCCTGCGGGGCGCTAGGCTCGGCCTGCGAATCCTGTGTCACATCGGTCTTGCAGGCCGGGGCCTAGCTCATTGGCATATTATTCGCGATGATTTGGCTTGAAGGCGTAGGGCAGTGGTCGACGTCGCCGCACTGGGCAGGCGGTCGGAACCTCAAGTTCACAAACCATGCGGTGACGCCTGAGCAACGGAAGGGCTGGACGCCGAGCCCGTGAGGGAACAAGTCGTGCCATGGTGTGTTGCGCAACCATGGAAGGCTCGCCTCAACACGTGCGAATGACCGCCTTGCTCGACAATCTACGGGAGCACGAAGAGCGGCACGCCGCACTGTTGCGCAATACCCACGAAGTGATCGCAAAGAGCGCTCGCTTGGTCAGTGATTCTCGGATCCTGCTTTCAAGGTCTCCACTTGCGAATAAGTCGCCGCTTATGCAACATCCACCGGCCAGAAATGGTGCATGAAAGCGGAAGCCGGCCGACTGGCCGCTGCCCGACAAGTTCAGGCTCGAGCGGGAGCGGGCTCGGCAGGAAGCGCTCGACCGAATCCGCATTGCCGCACATTGCTGGCCCACCATTGAGCGCACAGGCAGGCGCAAGAGCGTGCCGGACGCTTCGGCGCTGCATGATGGCAGCCAATGAGTAGGCAGCTAGTGAAGCGTGCTCTTCGGAGGCTTAACTACCAGCCTCAATCTGATTTCGTTCTGAAGCTCTAGCGCAAGCTGGACGATTGGATGAGAAATCGAGAGCACGCCCTCCGTCGGACCCTGCAGCACCTGCGACAGGTCCGGTTCCGACAATAGCTGTGATAGGTGTTGCCGCTGGAGGGCGTGAACTTGTTCCAACAGATCCAGGAACTTCAAAGCGTCCGCTGTCGGGAGATTGTTGGACCGCAGTCGGTTTATTCGTTCATGCTGACGGACGATATGCCGCTCGCCATCCAGAACGTGGCGTCGCGCCATGCTGATGTGGTCGTGGAGAAGCATTGCCTACAACGCAAAGGGGTGAATATGGTTCCTGGCCACGGTAGCCCGCCAGAGGCGATCGAGGCGAGGGCAGCGCCGACTGGCGAAGACGTGTGCAATTGCCCATATCAGCGAAACGTGCGAACGGATGAAGTTCCATGGTTGTGTCAGTGGGATCGAACGTTTGTTCATGTGATAGCTTGGCGGCTACCTCGCTGCTCCATGGATGATCAGGACCCCTCCCGTCACCACTCGGCGAAGGAGCCGTCCTTGTGGCGCCAGATCGGGTTGCGCCAGCGGTGGCCTTCCTTGGCCCGCTCCTTGACATAGTCCTCGTCGATCTCGATGCCGAGCCCCGGGCCGTCTGGGATGGCGACATAGCCATCCTCGTAGCGGAAGACGTCCTTGTTGGCGGCGTAGTCGAGCAGGTCGTTGGCGGCGTTGTAGTGGATGCCGAGGCTCTGCTCCTGGATGAAACAGTTGTAGCTCACGGCATCGAGCTGCAGGCAGGCGGCGAGCGCGATCGGTCCGAGCGGGCAGTGCGGCGCCACCGCCACGTCATAGGCCTCCGCCATAGCCGCGATCTTGCGGCACTCGGTGATGCCGCCGGCATGCGACAGATCGGGCTGGATGATGTCGACGACGCCTTCCTCGAACACGGATTTGAAGTCCCAGCGGCTGTAGAGCCGCTCGCCGAGCGCGATCGGCGTCGAGCCAAGGGCGGCGATCTCCTTCAGCGCCTCGCGGTTTTCGCTGAGCACCGGCTCCTCGATGAACATCAGCCTGTAGGGCTCCAGTTCCTTGACGAGGATGCGGGCCATCGGCCGGTGCACGCGGCCATGGAAATCGACGGCGATGCCGATATTGGGCCCGACCGCCTCGCGCACCATCGCGACGCGTTCGACGGCGGCATCTATTCTGTCGTGGCTGTCGACGATCTGCAGTTCCTCCGTGCCGTTCATCTTGAGCGCCAGGAAGCCGCGGGCCACGACTTCCCTGGCGCCAGCCGCCACTTCCGCCGGCCGGTCGCCGCCGATCCAGGAATAGACCTTGATGGTGTCGCGCAGTCTGCCGCCGAGCAGTTCATGCACGGGCACGCCGAGCGCCTTGCCCTTGATGTCCCACAGCGCCTGGTCGATGCCGGCAATGGCGCTCATCAGGATCGGCCCGCCGCGGTAGAAGCCGCCGCGATGCATCACCGTCCAATGATCCTCGATCAGGCGAGGATCCTTGCCGATGAGATAATCGCCAAGCTCCTTGACCGCCGCTTCGACGGTCAACGCGCGGCCCTCGACCACCGGCTCGCCCCAGCCGGTGACGCCGGCATCTGTCTCTATCTTCAGGAACAGCCAGCGTGGCGGAACGATGTAGGTGGTGAGCGAGATGATTTTCATGCGCGGTCTCAGTTGTTCTTGAGTTTCTTGGCGCTGACGAGGTCGCGCGCCGCAAGGTCGAGGATCCGATTGGCGGCACCACGCGCCGCCTCGGCGTCGCGCATGCGCAGCGCTTCCACCACTTCGCGGTGCGCCGCCACGGCTTCCATGCGGCGGTCGAACGAGATGGTTGCCGTCGCTTCCAGCGAGAATTTCAGCCCGGTGTCGATCAGATTGCCGATCTGGCGGAAGATCGGATTGTGGCTGGCGGCATAGACGATCTGGTGGAAAGCGATGTCGCTGCGCGAGAAGGCGGCAAGGTCCTCGCCGGCATCAGCCATGCCGCGCCACGCGGCTTCCAGATTGGCGATCTCCTGCAGTGTCGCGCGCGTGGCGGCAAGCTCGGCGACCAGCGGCTCGATGGCCCGGCGTGTCTCCAGGATGGCATCGAACAGCTTGTCGTCCAATGCATGCGGCGCATGCCAGGCCAGCACTTGCGGGTCGATGATGTTCCAGTCGTCTTCGTTGCACACGATGGTACCGACGCGCGGCCGCGACAGCACCAGGCCCTTGGCGGCCAGCACCTTCAGGGCTTCGCGAATGACGGTGCGGCTGACGCCGTACTCGACGCCGAGCTCGTTTTCGGTGGGCAGGGACGATCCGGCCGGATAGCGCCCGGAAAAGATGTCGGAGGCGATCGCCTTCGTCACATCGGGCATGACGCGCGGGCGGCGCGTGGCCGTGTCGGCTGAAACCTTCTTAGACGTTTCGGTCACCTCAGCCCTCCTCCAAGGCGGCGAACCCACTGATTTCGCACAACCGGCCCGGCCTTACCGGATGTGGATGATTTGCGCCAGCGATCCTTGGTCAGAGCATGTATCTTAATTATCATACCAGATCAATTGACGAGTATGATAAAAACAATTAGAGACTCCTGCATCCGGGCTGAGCGCCCGGCCATCGCTGGGAGGTAATCATGCGACTTCTGAAGACCGCGCTCGTCGCGGGCGCACTTGCCGTGCTGTCCGTCACGACCATCGCTGCATATGCTCAGGACACCAAGATCGGCTTCATCGTCAAACAGCCCGAGGAGCCGTGGTTCCAGGACGAATGGAAGTTCGCCGACCAGGCCGCCAAGGAAAAGGGTTTTACCCTCGTCAAGATCGGCGCCGAGGACGGTGAGAAGCTGATGTCGGCGATCGACAATCTCGGCGCGCAAGGCGCCCAGGGCTTCATCGTCTGCACGCCGGACGTAAAGCTCGGCCCCGGCATCGTCGCCAAGGCCACCGCCAACAATCTCAAGCTGATGACCGTCGACGACCGTCTGGTCGGCGCCGACGGCAAGGCGCTCGAAGACGTGCCGCATATGGGCATCTCGGCCACCAAGATCGGCGAGGCCGTCGGCCAGGCGATCGTCGATGAGATGAAGGCGCGCGGCTGGAAGGCCGACGAAGTTGGCGCGATCCGCGTTTCCTATGACCAGTTGCCGACCGCCGTCGACCGTGTCGAAGGTGCCATTTCGGTGCTGAAGGCCAACGGCTTCAAGGCCGAGAACATCTTCGACGCTCCCCAGGCCAAGACCGACACCGAAGCAGCCCTCAATGCCGCGACGGTGGTGCTCAACGCCCATGCCGACATCAAGAAGTGGATCTCTTTCGGCCTCAACGACGAAGCGGTACTCGGCGCCGTGCGCGCATCCGAAAGCGTCGGCATTCCTGCGGACGGCATGATCGGCGTTGGCATCGGCGGCGCGGATTCGGCGATCAACGAATTCAAGAAGCCGACGGCCACCGGCTTCGTCGGCACCGTGATCATCTCGCCGAAGCGCCATGGCTACGAGACGGCGCTCAACATGTATGACTGGGTCGCCAACAACAAGGAACCGGAGAAGCTGATCCTGACCTCCGGCGCGCTGGCCAAACGCGACGACTACCAGAAGGTCCGCCAGGGTCTCGGCATCGAATAATCCTCCCTGTACAAACAGGCGGCAGCTCATGCCGCCGCCGGTTTGCCGTGGCATAAAAAGGATCGACGCCCGTGTCGTTTCTCGACTTCTCGCGCATCACCAAGACCTATCCGGGTGTCAAGGCGCTGTCGGACGTCTCGTTCGGCGTCGACAGGGGCGCCGTGCATGGCCTGATGGGCGAAAACGGCGCCGGTAAATCGACCCTGATCAAGATCCTGTCAGGCGACCAGCATGCGGATGAAGGCGAGATCCGCATCGACGGCAAGGTCCAGGCCTATGCCTCGACAAGGGATGCCTTCGACAATGGCGTCATCGTCATTCATCAGGAACTGCAGCTCGTTCCGGAACTCACCGTCGCCGAGAACCTCAGCCTCGGTCGCTTTCCCGCCAGCGCCGGCGTCATCGCGCGCGGCAAGATGCTGGAGGATGTCGGCGCCAAGCTGAAATCGGCCGGCATCGACATTGATATCAGCCGCAAGGTCAAGACGCTGTCGATCGGCGAACGCCAGATGATCGAGATCGCCAAGGCGATCATGCTCGATGCGCGCGTCATTGCGCTGGACGAGCCGACCTCGTCGCTGTCGTCGCGCGAAAGCGAAATCCTGTTTGCCCTGATCGACCGCCTGCGCGGCGAGGGCAAGGTCATCATCTATGTCTCGCATCGACTCGACGAGGTGTTCCGCCTCTGCGATAGCCTGACCGTGCTGCGCGACGGCAAACTCGCGGCGCACCACGCATCCCTGAAAGGCGTCACCCGCGACCAGGTCGTCGCCGAAATGGTCGGTCGCGAAATCTCCGACATCTGGGGTTTTCGACCACGCAAGGCCGGCGACATCAGGCTGAAGGTCGAAGCTATCTCCGGCGCAAAACTGAAGACGCCGGCCAGTTTCGAGGCAAGGGCCGGCGAGATCGTCGGCTTCTTCGGCCTCATCGGTGCCGGCCGCTCGGAACTGATGCGGCTGGTCTTCGGCGCCGACCCGCGCTCGGGCGGCACCATCACGGTGGATGGCAAGGCGATCCACGCCGCCGATCCGCATGGCGCGATCCGCGCCGGCATCGTGCTGTGTTCGGAAGACCGCAAGCATGACGGCATCATCCAGGGCCGCTCGATCGAGGAGAACATCAACATCTCGTCGCGGCGCCATCACGCGCGCTTCGGCATCCTGAACCGCGCCAGCGAGATCGCCACGGCCGAAACCTTCATCAAGAAGCTCAAGGTGCGCACGCCATCGCGCAAGCAGGACATTATCAACCTTTCCGGCGGCAACCAGCAGAAGGTCATCCTTGGCCGCTGGCTGTCGGAGCAGGGCGTACGCGTCCTCATCGTCGACGAGCCGACACGCGGCATCGACGTCGGCGCCAAGTCGGAGATCTACGAACTGCTCTACCAGCTTGCCGAGGATGGCATGGCGATCGTCGTCGTCTCGTCCGAACTGCCGGAGGTGATGGGCATTTGCGACCGCATCCTGGTGATGTGCGGCGGGCGCATCAATGCCGAGCTTGCGCGCAACCAGTTTGCCGAGAAGGCGATCCTGGCCGCGGCACTTCCCGACACCAAAACCCCCGACGCCATCGCATCCTGAGGACCTGACATGACCGATCAGCTGAAGAAGATCCTGCTCGGCGAACAGGGGCTCGTCGTCATCTTCGTCGTTGCCTTCGCACTGGTCTCGCTGCTGGTTCCCAATTTCCTCACCGACCGCAACATGCTTGGCCTGCTGCAGTCGGTGGTTACCGTCGGCATCGTTGCCTGCACCATGATGTTCTGTCTCGCGGCGCGCGACTTCGACCTGTCGGTTGGCTCCATCGTTGCCTTCGCCGGCATGGTCGCGGTGATGGCATCGAACTACACAGGTTCGATCCTGCTCGGGCTGCTGGCGGCGATCGCCTGCGGTGCCTTCGTCGGCTTCATCAACGGTGTCGTCATCGCCAAATTCCGCATCAACGCGCTGATCACGACGCTGGCGACCATGCAGATCGTGCGCGGCTTTGCACTCATCGCATCCGACGGACGCGCCGTGGGCATCAACAGCCCGGATTTCTATCAGCTCGCGCTGTCGAAATTCCTCGGCATACCGACGCCCGTCTGGGTGCTGGCGGTTCTGTTCGGCATTTTTGGCTTCGTGCTCAACCGCACCGTGTTCGGCAAGAACACGCTGGCCATTGGGGGCAATCCCGAAGCGTCACGGCTGGCCGGCGTCAATGTCGACCGCACGCGCATCTGGATTTTCGCCTTGCAAGGCGTCGTCTGCGGCATCGCCGGGATCCTGCTGGCGTCACGCATCACCTCCGGACAGCCCAACGCGGCGGTCGGGCTTGAACTCTCTGTCATCTCGGCTTGCGTGCTCGGCGGCGTGTCGCTTGCCGGCGGCCGCGCCACAATGTCGGGCGTCATCGTCGGCGTGCTGATCATGGGCATCGCCGAGAACGCCATGAACCTGCTCAACATCCCGGCCTTTTACCAGTACATCGTGCGCGGCGTGATCCTGCTGCTCGCCGTGCTGCTCGATAATCTGCGTTCGTCGGCCTTGGGCCGGCGTTGACCGTCTTCGACTGGAGGGACACCCATGGCTGAGCGCCTGTCCGGCAAACGCATCTTCCTGACGGGCGCCGCGCAAGGCATTGGGCTGGCCATCGCCGAGGCCTGTCTTGCCGAAGGTGCCAAATTGTTCCTCGTCGACCAGGACGGCACGTTGCTGGACAAGACCGTCTCGGGCCTCGTGGCGCCCAAGGGGCATGTCGGGCATGCGACAGCCGACATCAGCGACGGGGCGGCGATAGAAGTAGCCGTTGTACGCGCGAACGCCGAGATTGGTCCGATCAACGCATTGATCAACAATGCCGGGATGAACGTTTTCTCGACGCCGCTGGAGGCCACCGAAGAGGAGTGGAACCGCAATTTCGACGTCAACGTCAAGGGTGCCTGGAACTGCAGCAAGGCGGTGTTGCCGGGCATGCTGGCGAATGGCGGCGGGGCGATCCTCAACATCGCTTCGACCCACGGCTTCACCATCATCCCGCACACATTCCCCTATCCCGTCGCCAAGCACGCCCTGCTTGGGCTGACCAAATCGCTGGCGCTCGAATATGCCGGGCAGGGCGTGCGCGTGAACGCGCTGGCGCCCGGTTATGTCGAGACGCAGAAGGCCATCGATTACTGGAACGGTTTTCCTGATCCGGCGGCAGCGCGCGCCAACACCATGGCGCTGCATCCCGGTGGCCGCATTGCCTCGGCGGGCGAGATCGCGCTTGCCGCCGTGTTCATGATTTCCGACGAGTGCCCGTTCATGAACGCGGCGACCCTTGTCGTCGATGGCGGGCTGAGCCAGCTCCAGCATCCCGCCTGAGCACCGGGAAAAGACCATGACCAGGAGACGATCGCAGCATTGGTTCGGTGGCCAAGGCAAGGATGCCTTCATCCACCGCAGCTGGATGAAGAACAACGGGCTGCCCGACGACGCTTTCGATGGCCGCCCGGTGATCGGCATCTGCAACACTTTCTCCGAATTCACCCCGTGTCATGTGCATTTTCGCGCCCTGGTCGAGCACATCAAGGCCGGCGTGCTGGAGGCCGGCGGCCTGCCTCTGGAATTCCCCGTGTTCTCCTGCGGCGAATCCAATCTGCGGCCGACGGCGATGCTGTTCCGCAACCTCGCCTCGATGGATGTCGAGGAGGCGATCCGCGGCAATCCGATGGACGGCGTCGTGCTGATGGCCGGATGCGACAAGACCACGCCGTCGCTGGTCATGGGGGCCGCCTCCTGCGACCTGCCGTCGATCGTCATTTCCGGTGGGCCGATGCTCAATGGCCGCTTCCAGGGTCGTCAGATCGGCTCCGGCACCGATGTATGGAAATTCTCCGAGGATGTGCGAGCCGGCATAATGAGCGAGCAGGATTTCGCCAATGCCGAGAGCGCCATGTCGCGCTCGCCTGGGCACTGCATGACCATGGGCACGGCCTCGACCATGGCCTCGATGGTCGAAGCGCTCGGGCTGGCGTTGCCCGGCAACGCCGCCTATCCCGCCGTCGACGCACGCCGCAATCGCATCGCCCGCATGACCGGGCGGCGTATCGTCGAGATGGTCAATGACGATCTGCGCCCGTCGGCCATTCTTACCAAGCAGGCTTTCGGCAACGCCATCCGCGTCAATGGCGCCATCGGCGGCTCGACCAATGCGGTCGTGCATCTGCTGGCGATTGCCGGCCGCGTCGGCACCGAACTCAGCCTCGATGATTGGGATGCCTTAGGTCGCGATGTGCCGACCATCCTCGACCTGATGCCATCAGGCCGCTTCCTGATGGAGGATTTCTGCTACGCCGGCGGCATTCCGGCTGTCATGAAAGAGATCGCCGACATGCTCGATCTCGACGCACTGACGGTCACCGGCAAGAGCGTACGCGACAACATCGCCGACGCCCGGAATGACAATCCCGAGGTCATCCGTCCGCGCGACAGGGCGCTGACGCCGCACGGCGGTATCGCGGTGCTGCGTGGCAATCTGGCACCCGATGGCGCCATCATCAAACCGTCGGCCGCCTCGCCATCCCTGATGAAGCATCGCGGCCGCGCCGTCGTCTTCGAGGACATCGACGACTACAAGGCGCGCATCGACGATCCCGCACTCGACATCGACGAGGCCTCGATCATGGTGCTCAGGAATTGCGGCCCCAAAGGCTATCCGGGCATGGCCGAGGTCGGCAACATGGCGCTGCCGCAAAAGCTCCTGAAAAAGGGCGTCCGCGACATGATCCGCATTTCCGACGCCCGCATGTCCGGCACCGCCTTCGGCACGGTCGTGCTGCATGCCGCACCCGAAGCCGCCGTCGGTGGTCCGCTGGCGCTGGTCAGGAGCGGCGACATGATCGAACTCGATGTCGAGGCGCGGAAGCTGCATCTCGACGTGTCGGAACAGGAGCTGGCGCGGCGGCGTCAATCCTGGCAGCCGCCCGAGCCGGCGATGCACGGCGGCTATCAGGGCCTCTATGTCGACCATGTCCTGCAGGCCGACCGTGGCGCCGATCTCGACTTTCTGGTCGGCAACCGTGGCCACGCCATTCCGCGCGAAAGCCATTGAGGCCGATGCCAAAATTCCAGCCCGATGATTTCCACGGCATTCACGCCATCCTCTACGCCCTGTTCGACGCCCAGGAAAAACTCGACCGCGCGGCGATGCGCAGGCAGGTCGAGATCTGCCTGGCGAGCGGCGTGCATGGGATGGCCGCGCTTGGCCTCGCGACAGAAGTCGCCAAGCTGACCGAGGCGGAGCGCCGCACGATCATGGACTGGACGGCGCAGGATACCGCCGGCAAGGTACCGCTCGCCTTCACCATCTTCGGGTCTTCCGTTGCCGAGCAGAAATCGCAGGTCAGGCATGCGGAAAGCGTCGGCGCCGATTGGGTGATCCTGCAGCCGCCGCCAGTTGGATCCTATGGAGCGCCCGAATACGTCAGTTTTTTTGGCCGCGTCGCCGAGGCAACCGGCCTGCCGGTGGCGATCCAGAATGCGCCGGCCTTTTTCGGCCGTGGCCTGACATCGGACGAGATTCGCGAACTCGTCACCCTCCACCCCAACATAAGGCTGATCAAGGGCGAAGGCCCGGTCACCGACATTGCCGGCCTGATCGAGCGCACCGAAGGCCGCATCCCCGTCTTCAACGGGCGGGGCGGGCTGGAATTGACCGACAATTTCCGCATCGGTTGCCGTGGCATGATCCTGGCGCCTGATGGCATCGACCACGCCGTGCGCGCCTATGAGGCGTTCCGCGCCGAAGACGAAGCAGCGGCCGAGGCGGCGTACGAAAAAATGCTGCCGGCGGCGGTCTTCGTCATGCAAGGCATCGAGAACCTGATCTGCTACGGCAAGCGGCTGTTCGGCGCCCGCGCCGGTATCCAGATTCACGACCGCGCGCCAGCGATGCGGCCAAACGAGACCGGGCTTGCGATGGTGCAGCGCTTCGCCGACCATCTGGGGCGATTGCCGGGATAGAACCGGCTCTCGACGCGGCCTTCAGGCCGATACAGAGCCTCGTTCTCCACGTCTGCTGGTAGGGTTCAGTTGCGGGATTCAGCCGAGAAGGTCAGCCGCGACTTCGAGCGTGTTGCGCAACGACGTCTCGAGGTGGTGTTCCATCGCCCGCGCGGCGCCCTCGGCATCGTGTCGCTTGAGCGCGTCGACAATGGCTCCGTGCTGCTCGATCGTCTGTTCGCCATAACCGGGCTTGGGAATGACGAGGTAGCGGCCGCGGTCCATCTGCGCCTTGGAAATGTCGACGGCCCGCCAGATCATCGGCAGGCCGCAGATCTCGGCGATGGTGCGATGGAAGATGTCGTCGAGCTGGATCGCGGTGGCGTATCGGCCGCGCGCGATGACAAGCCGGTGGGTCGCCATATTGTCTTCCAGCAGTTCGGCGGCGGCCGGCGTGAGCTTCACGGCCGCGCGTCTGGCGCTCTCCATCTCGAGCGCCCGGCGGATGACATAGGCCTCTTCCAGGTCGGCGCGGCTGATCGGCGCGACATAAGTGCCGGTCTGCGCCAGGATCTTGACCAGGCCTTCGTCGCTGATGCGCTTGACCGCCTCCCGCACGGGGGTCCGAGAAACGCCGAGCGCCTCCGCGATGGCCACCTCGTTGATGACTTCCCCCGGCTTCATCTGTCCGACGACGATCAGGTTGCGGATCTTCTGATAGATTTGATCGCGGAGCGGCAGAGCCCGGTTGAGGGACGATGGGTCCAGGTCCATGGCAAATCCGTAGCTTCGTTCACCAGAAATGATCAGATCATATTGGAATGTAAATCAGGATGCACCTGATGCGGGCGGATCCCTGGTGACAGAGGAGTAGGGCCACGGATCATTGGAATCCGGTTCGACCGCGCAAAAACGGCGCGCTCCGCCAGGTTGGAGAAAATTTCTAATTGCGGCCGAGGATTTGGAATAAACTAACTCTACAGAATTTATAGAATAAGCAATCTGCATCGGCGATCTGTTTCCCGGACAGGACCACGCCATGCCCGACCTTTTGCGCCTGCCTTCAACCGCCCCAGACCTAGGCCGTCACCGCTGCCATCCAGCGGGAGGCAGGTCATGAGCCGCGATGTCGCCGACCGCATCAAGGTTCTCTGGTTCCTGCCGACACATGGCGACAGCCGCTATCTCGGCACGACCGAAGGCGGCAGGGCCGTTGACCTGCCCTATCTGACGCAGGTGGCGAAAGCGGCCGACACGCTGGGCTATTACGGCGTGCTGTTACCGACCGGCCGGGCCTGCGAGGATTCCTGGGTGATTGCCTCGGCGCTGGCGCCGCTGACCGAGCGGCTGCGTTTCCTCGTCGCCGTGCGGCCCGGCCTGCAGTCCCCAACGCTTGCCGCGCGCATGACCGCCACGCTCGACCGCATCTCCAACGGCCGCCTGCTGATCAACGTCGTCACCGGCGGCGATCCGCTGGAGAACAAGGGCGACGGCATTTTTCTCTCCCATGCCGAGCGCTACGAGGTGACGCAGGAATTCCTCCACATCTACAAGCGCGTGCTGAGCGGCGAGACGGTCGAGCACCAGGGCAAGCATTTCCGCATCGAGGACGGTCGCCTGCTGTTCCCGCCAGTGCAGACGCCGTATCCGCCGCTCTATTTCGGTGGCTCGTCGGACGCCGGATCGCAAGTGGCGGCGCAGGAAATCGATAAATATCTGACCTGGGGCGAACCCCCGGCCGATGTCGAACGCAAGCTCGACGCCGTACGCGAATTGGCCGAAAAGGCCGGCCGCAAACTCTCCTTCGGCATTCGCCTGCATGTCATCGCCCGCGAGACGACCGAACAGGCCTGGGCAGCCGCCGACAACCTGATCAGCCGGCTCGACGACGCGACCATCGCCTCGGCACAGAAGGTTTTTGCCCGCATGGATTCGGTCGGCCAGGCGCGCATGAGCGCGCTGCATGGCGGCCGCCGCGACAAGCTCGAGATCGCGCCCAATCTGTGGGCCGGCGTCGGCCTGGTGCGCGGCGGCGCGGGAACCGCATTGGTCGGCGACCCGGACACGGTCGCCGAGCGCATCGACGAATACCGGCGCCTCGGCATCGATACCTTCATCCTGTCCGGCTACCCGCATCTGGAGGAAGCCTACCGTTTTGGCGAACTGGTGCTGCCGAAACTGCCGACCGATCATCCGGTCAAGGCCGCCAGCTCTTCGGTCAACACCGGACCGTTCGGCGAGACCATCGCCGGCGACCATCGGCCGAAGTCGCTCGCCAGCGCCTCGTGAACGCGCTGCCTCCGGCCCGCCGATTGCGCATCGCCATCATCGGCGGCGGTTTTTCCGGAGCCGGCGTGGCCTGGCACCTTGCGCGGGCAAATCGGCCGGAGCGCCTGTCGGTCTCGGTGATCGAGCCGCGTCCCGCGCTTGGCGGCGGCCTTGCCTATTCCAGCGAAGAACCATCCCACCGCGTCAACGTCCCGGCCGTCCGGATGAGCATGGCTCCTGAAGACCCACAGCATTTTGCGCGCTGGTTGGCCGGCAGTGGCGAAATCGAACGGGACCCGGATGCCCTGTGGAAGAACGGCGATGTGTTTCCGCGCCGGCGTGTGTTCGGCCGCTATGTCACCGAGCACCTTGCACCCTGGCTCGACTCCGGTGCTGTCCGCCATGTCGAAGCTCAGGCCACGCGGGTAATACCAGAGGCCAACGGCGCGGGCTGGACCGTGCAGACCTCCGCCGGACCTATGGCGGCGGACATCGTCGTGCTCGCCGCGACGCATCCTCTGCCGGCGGTTCCATCTCCACTTGCCTCCCTGACTGAAGCACCTGGCTTCATCGCCGATCCCTACGCACCGTCGGCCCTTGCCGGGATCGGGCCGGACGCGTCGGTCCTGATCGTCGGCTCCGGGCTGACCTCGGCCGACATGGTGGCCGAGCTTGATCGCCGCGGCCATCGCGGCCGCATCCTGGCACTGTCGCGCCGCGGCCTGCGCTCGCGCGGCCATCCGGATATCAGACATGAGCCCTTCGGCGACTTTGCGTCGGCACCGGCCACATCGGCGCTCGGCCTGCTGAAGAACATTCGCGGCACACTGGCGGCGGCGCGGGCCGCCAGGGTCAACTGGCAGTCGGTCTTCGACCAGCTGCGCCTGCAGGGGCCGGCGCTGTGGGCGGCCCTTTCTCCGCCGGAGCGGGCAAGGCTGGTCCGCCAGCTGCGCGTGTTCTGGGACGTGCATCGCTTCAGGATCGCCCCCCAGGTCGCTGCCGTGCTCGACCGCCGCCAAACGGACGGCGCGTTCGACACCATCGCCGCCAGGCTTGTCGCGTCGAACGACGAGAGCGAGAGCCTCGCGGTCAGCTTCCAACGGCGCGGACAGACGCGGATCGAGACGGCACGCTTCGATGCCGTCATCAACACGACAGGGCCGGCTCATGGCCAGGCGCTCCAGTCAAACCCGGCGCTGCGTTCACTGACTGAGGCCGGGCTGATCAGGGCCGACACATACGGGCTCGGTATCGAGACCAGCCTTGATAGCCTTGCGATCGGCAGCGATGCCAAGCCGGTTGCCGGGCTTTTCGTCGCCGGTCCGTTGGCGCGAGGCACCTTTGGCGAACTCATGGGCCTGCCGGAAGTCGCTCGTCATGCCCAAAGGGTCGCGGCCGAAATCGCTGGGTTGCTCGACAGGCTCCCCACCGCCGAGCCGGTTGGCGCCAATGCCGGGAGCGTTGCAGTCGCGCGCTGACAAGCGCAAGCCGGCCCGACCGGAGAAAATTGGTATTTCCGTCCTGCAAAGGCATCAAAAACGGAAAATCCTTCTTTGTATATAAATTCCATAAACATAATAAATATTGAGGAAGCCCGGCTGCGCGCCGGACCGATCAACGACACGGCCTGGAATGGGAGACAGTTCATGGCACATGCAGGAACCGACGCGGTCAAATTCGCCTATTGGGTGCCCAATGTTTCGGGCGGCCTGGTGATTTCCAACATCGAGCAGCGCACCAACCATTCGGCCGAGTACAACCGCAAGCTGGCGCAGATCGCCGAAAAGGCGGGCTTCGACTACGCGCTGAGCCAGATCCGTTTCACCGCCGGCTACGGTGCCGACGAGCAACATGAATCGGTCGCGTTCAGCCATGATCTACTGGCCGCCACCACCACGCTGAAAGTCATCGCCGCGATCCTGCCTGGCCCCTGGAACCCGGCGCTGGCGGCCAAGCAGATTGCCACCATCAGCTATCTGACCAATGGCCGTGTCGCCATCAACCTCGTCTCCGGCTGGTTTCGTGGCGAATTCCACGCCATCGGCGAACACTGGCTCGACCATGACGAGCGCTATCGCCGCTCGGAGGAATTCATCCGCGCGCTGCGCGGAATATGGACGCAGGACAGCTTCACCTTCCGGGGTGATTTCTACCGCTTCAACGAATACTCCCTGAAGCCGAAGCCGCCGCAGCCCCTGCCAGAAATCTTCCAGGGCGGTTCCTCGCGCGCCGCCCGCGACATGGCATCGCGTGTTTCGGACTGGTACTTCACCAACGGCAACACGCCGGCCGAGATCGCCAAGCAGGTCGACGACCTCAAGTCCAAGGCACAGGCCAGCAACCATTCGGTCAAGGTCGGCGTCAACGCCTTCGCCATCGTCCGCGAGACCGAGGAAGAAGCCAAGGCGGTGCTCGCCGAAATTATCGCCAAGGCCAACCCCGAGGCCGTCAACGCCTTCGGTCATGAGGTCAAGAATGCCGGCAAATCGTCGCCGGAAGGCGAGGGCAACTGGGCAAAATCCTCGTTCGACGATCTGGTCCAGTACAATGACGGTTTTCGTTCGAACCTGATCGGCACGCCGAGGCAGATCGCCGAGCGCATCGTCGACCTGAAGCGCGCCGGCGCCGATCTCATCCTGCTCGGCTTCCTGCACTTCCAGGAGGAGGTCGAATATTTCGGCAAGCACGTCATTCCGCTCGTTCGCGAGCTGGAAAACGCCGAGCAGGCAGCGTCGCTGGCTGCGGAATAGTCATCTCCCGCAAGGCTGGCCGGGTTGCCCGGCCAGCACAGGTTTTCAAGCGCGCTCGATATTTTCGGGCGGCATCGAGAATTCGCGCGCCTGCGGGCCAAATCGAGGACGATTGGAATGCCGTTGCCCAGCTATGCCTTAGGAGCGATGGAAGCCTCGGTCTACGCGCCGGAAGTCTTTGCGCGCGGCTTGCCCCCCGTGCTCCAGCCTGCACAGTCGTCCGAAGGCGACGCTGGAGCGGCCGGATCTACTGCCAATGCAACTGCTCCGCTGCTGTCGCTTCAGGGCGTCGGCCTGTCCTTCGGCGGCGTCGTCGCGTTGGCCGATATCGACCTGTCGGTTCGATCAGGTGAAATCCGCGCCATCATCGGCCCGAACGGCGCCGGCAAGAGCTCGCTGATCAATGTCATCAGCGGCGTCTACCGCCCCGACCGTGGCCAGGTCCGGCTCGCCGGCGTCGGCTATGCCCAGGTGCCGACGCAGCGGCTGGCGCATCTCGGCGTCGCCCGGACCTTCCAGAACCTTGCCTTGTTCAAGGGCCTCAGCGTCCTCGACAATGTTGCCTCCGGCCTCGCCTACAAAGTCCGTTCCAACTTCGCCGGCCAGGTGCTCGGCATCGGCCGCTCGCGCGGCGAGCGGCGCGACGCCCTGGGCCGCTCCGCCCAGATCCTGGAATTCCTCAATCTCACCGCCGTTCGCGATCGTCTTGCCGGCACGCTGCCCTATGGATTGCAGAAACGGGTCGAACTCGCCCGCGCGCTGGTCGCCGAACCGCGCCTGCTGCTGCTCGACGAACCGATGGCCGGCATGACGGCGAGCGAAAAAAGCGAAATGGCTGATTTCGTCCGCGCCGCGCGCGACCGCTTTGCCACCACGGTCGTCCTGATCGAGCATGATGTCGGCGTCGTCATGGGCCTGTCCGACCGCATCGCCGTTCTGGACTATGGCCGCAAGATCGCTGACGGCACCCCCGAAGAGGTCCGCAACGACCAGCGCGTCATCGATGCCTATCTCGGCATCTCCTCCGACAATGAGGCCCTCTCCTGTGATGAAGGAAGGGCGGGCATATGATCGCCGATTTCGACTACCAGTTCTTCATCGAAGTGCTCGTCGGCGGCCTGCTGTCCGGTGTCATGTACTCGCTGGTCGCGATCGGCTTCGTGCTGATCTACAAGACCTCGGGCGTGCTCAACTTCGCCCAAGGCGCGATGCTGCTGTTCGCCGCGCTGACTTTCGTCAGCCTTGTCGAACGCGCTGTTCCGTTTGCACTGGCATTGGTGGCAACCTTCGCCATCATGGTGGTGATCGGCATCGCCATCGAGCGCACGGTGCTCAGGCCGCTCACCAACAAGCCGCCGATTACCCTGTTCATGGCGACGCTTGGCCTGTCCTACATCATCGAGGGCGCTGCCCAATTGATCTGGGGTACGCAGGTCCATGGTCTCGACCTCGGCATCGAGGACGTGCCGCTGGAAATCGGCGGCGTGCTGATCAGCCAGTTCGACATCTTCGCGGCGGTGGTCGCGGCCGGCATGGTTGTCGTGTTGTCGCTGTTCTTCCGCTACACCCGCATCGGCCTCGCCTTCCGCGCCGTCGCCGACGACCAGTTCGCCGCGCTTGCGGTCGGCCTCAGGCTGCCGCTGATCTGGGCGACGGTCTGGGCGGCGGCCGGCCTGGTCGCCTTGGTCGCCGGGCTGCTCTGGGGTGCCCGCCTCGGCGTGCAGTTCTCGCTGTCGCTGGTGGTGCTCAAGGCGCTGCCGGTGCTGGTGCTGGGCGGCTTCGATTCCATCCTTGGCGCCATTGTCGGCGGGCTCCTGATCGGCGCCAGCGAGAAGCTCGCCGAGGTCTATATCGGCGACTATTTCGGCGGCGGCATCGAGAGCTGGTTCGCCTATGTCGTCGCGCTGGTCTTCCTCTTGATCCGTCCCTCCGGCCTGTTCGGCCAGAAGCTCGTGGAAAGGGTCTGAACCATGGCCGCTATTACAGCCGACTTCTCCGCCGCGCCGGTGCTGCCGAAATGGATCGCGCCCGTCCTGTTGCTTGCCTTCGCCTATGGGGTCGTGCCGCTGATCGGATCGAGCTATCTGTTCGAGGCCATACTGCTGCCCTTCCTGGCGCTCGGTCTCGCCGGCGTGGGGTTGAACATCCTCACAGGCTACGCCGGCCAGGTCTCGCTGGGCAGCGCAGCCTTCATGGCGGCCGGCGCCTTCGCCGCCCATAATTTCAACCTGCGGGTCGAGGGCCTGCCGCTGATCGGCAGTATCGTTCTCGCCGGCATCGTCGCTGCCGCGATCGGCATCTTCTTCGGCCTGCCGAGCCTGCGGCTGAAAGGTTTCTATCTCGCCGTCTCGACGCTTGCCGCGCAGTTCTTCGTTCAATGGGCGCTGACCAAGTTCAGCTGGTTCTCCAACAACTCCGCCTCCGGCGTCATCGACGCGCCGAGACTGTCGCTCGGCGGTTTCGCGCTGGATGGCGCCGTCGGCCGCTATCTCTTCGCGTTGACCATCGTCAGCATTCTCACCTTCCTCGCCTACCGGCTGGTGTCGTCGCAGACGGGACGAAACTTCATCGCCATCCGCGACAATGAAACCGCCGCCCGCATCATCGGCATTCCGGTGCTGAAGACCAAGCTGCTGGCCTTCGCCATCTCCTCCTTCATCATCGGCGTCGCCGGTGTCATCTGGGCGTTCGCTTATCTCAGGACAGTCGAGCCTGATGGCTTCGACCTCGACCGCTCGTTCCAGATCCTGTTCATCATCATCATCGGCGGCCTCGCCTCGATCCGTGGCGCCTTCTTCGGTGCCGCCCTCATCGTCGTGTTCCCGCTCGCTCTGTCTCGCCTTGGCGGCTTCCTGCTTGGCGACGTCTTTGACTCGGGCGTGCTCGACATGAGCCAGCGCATCGTGCTTGGCGCCCTCATCATCCTGTTTCTGATCCTGGAACCCGATGGGCTGGTGGCCCTGTGGGACAGGGTCCGAAGACGGCTCCTGTTCGCCTGGCAGTCGACCTGAGCCGCCGCATTCACGTCTGAAAATGAACCAGAGGCCGAACCCAAGACGGCCCATACCGGGAGTACCCCAATCATGACCTTCCTCAGCACACTCAAGGCGGCGGCTTTGTCCGCGGCGATGATCGTGTCGGTGGCCTTGCCATCAGCCCATGCCGACGAACAATATTTCCCGCTGCAGAGCTACCGCGTCGGGCCTTATGCTGCCGGCGGCACCGGCTTCTTCGGCGGCTTCATCGACTATCTCAACCTCATCAACATCCGCGACGGCGGCGTCAATGGCGTCAAGCTGACCTGGGACGAATGCGAGACCCAATACGAGGTCGAGCGCGGCGTCGAATGCTACGAGCGGCAGAAGAGCCATGCCGGTGCAGCCGCCTGGAACCCGCTCTCGGTCGGCATCGCCTATGCCATGATCGACCGCATCACCGCCGACAAGGTGCCGCTGATCACCGTCAACCATGGCCGCACCGACTCCACCGACGGGCGCGTCTTCCCTTACGTCTTCCCGTTGCTGCTCAACCCCTACAGCGAGACGTCAGGCATCGTGAACTACATCGCCTCCAAGGAAGGCGGCATCGACAAGCTCAAGGGCAAGAAGATCGTCGTGCTCTATCATGGCTCGCCCTACGGCAAGGAGACCATCCCGATCTATGAATTGCTGGCCCAGAAATATGGCTTCACGGTCCAGCAGATCGAGGTGCCGCATCCCGGCAACGAACAGCAGTCGCAGTGGCTGACCATTCGTCGCGCCAAGCCGGACTTCGTCGTCCTGCGCGGCTGGGGCGTGATGAACCCGGTGGCGCTGAAGACGGCGGTCAAGGTTGGCTATCCCGTCGACCACATCGTCGGCAATGTCTGGTCGAATTCGGAAGAGGACGTCATTCCCGCCGGCGACGCCGCCAAGGGCTACACCGCCATCACCACCCAGGCCTCCGGCAATTCCTATCCGGTGGTGAAGGAAATCGTGAAGACGGTCTACGACGCCGGCAAGGGCAACCTCAAGGACAAGTCCCGCATCGGCTCGGTCTACCACAATCTCGGCATCGTCAACGGCATCCTCAACGTCGAGGCGATCCGCGTCGCCCAGGAGAAGTTCGGCCATCGCACGTTGACCGGCGACGAGGTCCGCTGGGGCTTCGAGCATCTCAAGCTCGATCCGGCCAAGGTCGAGGCGCTCGGCGCCAAGGACCTGTTCCACTCGATCAACGTCAGCTGGGATAACCATGAGGGCGAGGGCTACGTGACCTTCCAGCAATGGGACGGCAAGAAGTGGAATGTCGTCTCCGACTGGATCGCGCCGGACTGGGCGCTGCTGCGGCCGATCATCGAGAAATCAGCCGAGGCCTATGCCAAGGAGAAGGGCATCAAGCTGCGCACCGCCGACGATGCCAACGCCGTGACCACCAACTGATCAACAGGCCGGGGTGCCGCGGATGCCTTCCGCGGCGCCTGGCCGGTTCGGTTTCGACAAGTACGGAAAACAGTCATGCCCGACACCGAAATCATCCTTGCTGTCGACGCGGTCCACGCCACCTACAACCACGCCATCACGGCGCTGCACGGCGTCAGCTTCGACATCAGGCGCGGTGAGATCCTGGCGCTGCTCGGCGCCAATGGCGCCGGCAAGACCACCACGCTGAAGGCCGTCTCCAACCTGCTGTCGGCCGAACGCGGCCAGGTCAACACCGGCACCATCCGCTATGAGGGCTCGGATGTCGCGCGCCGTAAGCCCGGCGATCTGGTGCGTGCCGGCCTTGTGCCGGTACTGGAAGGCCGCCACTGCTTCAAGAGCCTCACCGTCGAGGACAATCTGGTCGCCGGCGGCATCGGCCGCAGCGGCCGCCGCGCCGAGATCAGCGCCGACCTCGAACGGATCTATGCCTTTTTCCCACGTCTGAAGGAAAAGCGCCGGACCTTGTCGGGCCTGACCTCTGGCGGCGAACAGCAGATGACGGCAATAGGCCGGGCGCTGATGTCACGGCCACGCCTGCTCGTGCTGGACGAACCGTCGATGGGGCTCGCTCCGCTCATCGTGCAGGATATTTTCCAGACGTTGAGGAAACTCAACCGCGAGACCGGCCTGTCGATCCTGGTCGCCGAGCAGAATTCGGCGGTAGCCCTTCGCTATGCCGACCACGCCACCGTGCTCGAAAACGGCGTCTCCGTGCTCTCCGGCACAGCCGCCGATCTCCGCCAGCGCGAGGATATCAGGGCGCTCTATCTCGGCCAGCAGCCGGCGCCCGCCGCCAAGTCCTCCCATCTCCATGCCGTTGCCTGAACCGAAATTTGAAGGAGCAATGAAATGACCGTCTCGACCGTCAAGACCGACCATGCTTCCGCCGCCGTACCGCCGGTCGCAAGGCCCTCGGCGCCGGCACACATCATCAGGGACGACGCCGAAGCGATCGCCGTCGCCCACGCTCTGGCCGCCGAATTCGTCAAGGATTCGTCGAAGCGCGACCGCGAGCGAATCTGGCCCGTCGCCGAACTCGACGCCTTTTCGCAAAGCGGCCTGTGGTCGATCAACGTGCCCAGGGCATTCGGCGGTCCCGAAGTCTCCTATGCAACGCTGGCCAAGGTGATCGAGATCATCTCGGCCGCCGATTCCTCGATCGGCCAGGTGGCGCAGAACCATCTCGGCGTCGTCGCCGCCATCCGCACCGTCTCCGACATCGAGCAGCAGAAGCTGCTGTTCGCCGAGGCGCTGAAGGGCACGCGGTTCGGCAACGCCTTTTCCGAGTTCGGCTCCAAGCGCGCCGCCGATTTCGAAACCCGCTTCACCGATGCCGGCGACCATGTCGTCGTCAATGGCCGCAAATTCTATTCCTCAGGCGCGCTGCTCGCCCATCTGGTGCCGATCGTGGCGCTCGATGACGAGGGCCGCGCCTGGTATGCTATCGCCGATCGCGGCGCGCCGGGCCTGACGGTCATCGACGACTGGTCGAGCTTCGGCCAGCGCACGACGCTGTCGGGCACCGTCATCATCGACAACGTCAAGGTACCGAAGACGCATCTGGTGCCCGGCTACAAGGGCTACGACAGACCGACCGCCGACGGCGCCATCTTCCAGATCATCCAGGTGGCGGTAGATACCGGCATTGCCCAGGCCGCGATCGACGAGACGGTCCACTTCGTCAGGACCAGGAGCCGCGCCTGGATCGACAGCGGCGTCGACAATGCCTGGGACGATCCCTACACCATCCAGGCGATCGGCGACCTGACGCTGCGCCTGCACGCGGCGCAGGCGTTGCTCGAAAAGGCTGGCCACGCCATCGACAAGGCGGTGGCCGAGCCGACCGCCGAGACCGTGGCGCACGCCCAGATCGTCACCGCGGAAGCAAAAATCCTGTCGACCGAGATCGCCATTGCGGCGACGAACAAGCTGTTCGAACTGGCCGGCACGCGCTCGACATTGGCCGAGCACAATCTCGACCGCCATTGGCGCAACGCCCGCACGCACACGCTGCACGATCCGGTGCGCTGGAAATATTCGATCCTCGGCAAATATTTCCTCAATGCCGAGAATCCGCCGCTGCACGCCTGGAGCTGATTTCCCACCGGCGGCCGGACGCGCGCCATCGTCGATACGGTCATCGCCAAGTGATTTCGCCCTGCCGGTTACCCTCTTCGGGGTGCCGGTGGCGGGGAAAGCTTACGCGCAATTTACGACCATCGGTTACACCGGTTCCTGTCTGATTCGCCCGGGACAGGAACATCATGAGCAAAGCCCTCACATCCTTCGCACTGGTCGCGGTGCTGACCGCCTTGCTCATGGCGCTGAGCCTGGCGGTGGCAAGGCACGGCTATCCCTATGGCGCGATCGGTGTGAGACGGCTTGACGGCATCGCCGATGCCGGCACGTTCATTCCACTTGCCGCGGTCTATTTCTTCAGCGCCCTGCTGATGATGATCCTGCCGATCAGGGCAGCCAGCATTGTGCTGACCAACGCCGCGGACGCGATCTTCTGGACCGTCATCGTGTTGTTCGCGGCTATCCTTGGCTGCCTGGTCGCCAGATGGGCTTTCGGTCAGCGGGATGTCTTGTGGGCGGTGCTGAACTGGCGCTTCCTGTTTGCGGCCGCGATCATCGGTTGCCACTTCGTCATGAACGAGCTGCGTCGCAATGTGCTGCTGCGCAGCCTGTTCTTCGTGATCTTCGCCGCCGCGACGCTGGCCTGCCTGTTCTGGTCTTTTACGCTCTGAACGGAACGTCGCCGACTAACTAACTCGAAGATTCGGCGGCGATGTTGGCCGCAGCCGTCTCCATCCACGTCCAGAGATAGGCGGCGAGACCGCGATCGACATGGATGCGCAGCTTGCCGTCATGGCGATAGACGATGGCGCTGATGCCGGCGAAGGAAAGCGCTGCGCTGGCACTTGGCTGCGCGGGATCGAGCGTCGCTCCACGCGCGATGAAAGCATCGAGTGCCGGGCCGTCGGCCTCGAACACCTGCAGCCCGGCGCTGATCGCCGTCACCGCGAAGCCTTCCGCGTGCCAACCGGCGGCAATGGCAAGCGGCGTGTCCGACACCACGAGCAGCCGGTCGCGCGCCAGCCGCGCGGCATAGCGGTCACCCTGAGCCGTGCCAAAGGCGCCCACCCCCGTTCCGTCCCCGCCGGACAGGCGCGCCCAGGCGTCGAGGTCGCCGCTGACCAATATCTGGTCGAGGCCAGGGACAGCGCGCACCACGAGGCCGGGTGCATTGATGGTCGCCGACGGCCAGTCCGGCGCGACGGACCATTTTTCCGCGAGATCACGCATTGAGCCGGTCTCCCAACGGGTCGTAGGCGCAAGGGGCGGCGATCATCGCCGTCCTGAGCTTGCCGAGATGTTGGATTTCGATCGTTTCGCCGTGCCGCGCGGCACCCCGTTCGATCAGGCCAAGCGCAATCGGCTGGCCGAGGGTGGGGCTCTGATAACTGGAGGTGACAAAGCCCTGACTGTGCAGTCTGCCATCGCTCCGCTTGACGCCATGTGCGCCGGTTGGCAGAGGCGCTTCGCCTTGCGGCACCGTCAGGCCGACAAGCTGCAGGCGGTCGCCGCGCGAAGCCTCCTCCGTGAACAGCGAGCGGCGGCCGACGAACTCGCTCTGGCGCTTCGTCCGTGGACCCGCCACACCGAGATCGTGCGGCAACGTGGTACCGTCAGTGTCCTTGCCGATGACGATGAAGCCCTTCTCGGCACGCAGGACCATCAGTGCTTCCAGCCCGATGAGAACGGCATCGAACGCCTGACCGGCCTGGCGCAGATGCGCCCACAGAGGTTCGGCGCGGTCGGCCCGGATCGAAATCTCGTAGCTCCTGTCGCCGGTGAAACTGACGCGGGCAATCCGAACCCCGTCTCCGGCATAGCTGCCGTGGCCGGTCGCCATATGCGGAAGGTCGGCGTCGTCGAGCGAAAGGCCGAGCCCCACCGTTTCAAGCAGCCTACGGGCGTTCGGCCCGGAGACGGTCAGCGTCGCCATCTCCGATGTCGCGTTGTGGATGTAGACGGCGCCGCGCCCGAACCGATCCTGGCGCCATTCCTCCAGGCGGGCGTGTACGGCGGCGACATGCGAGGACGAGCACGACACGACGAAACGGTGCTCGTCCAGCCGCACCAGCACGCCGTCGTCGAAGACCACGCCGTTCTCCGACAGCATGAAGCCGTAGCGGCAGCGGCCCGGCTTCAGTGTCGACATGGTGTTGTAGTAGAGGAAATCGACGAATTCGGCGGCCCGCGGTCCGATCACCTCGATCTTGCCGAGCGTCGAACCGTCGAACAGCGCGACCGACTGGCGCGCCCGAAACGCCTCGTCCTGGACGGCGCGTCCCGCGTCGGCATTGCGGCCGCCATAGTGCGCCGGGCGCAACCAGCCGCCATATTCCTGGAAGACGGCGCCGTTGGCGCGGTGGACGTTTTCCAGCGGCAGCCGGCGCACCGGCGCCATCAACTCGCCAACGCGCGCGCCAGCGAAGCTCGCCAACGGCACCGGCGTGAAGGGCGGGCGGTAGGTGGTGGTGCCGACTTCCGGCACCGTTCGGCCGGTGATCCCGGCCATCAGCGCCAGTCCGGGTAGGTTGGAGGTCTTGCCCTGATCGGTCGCCATGCCGAGCGTGGTGTAGCGCTTCAGATGTTCGACCGAGACGAAGTTTTCGCGGGCCGCCAGTTCTACGTCCTTCACCGTGACGTCGTTCTGGTAGTCGATCCAGATTCGTCCTTTCGAGCCGGGCACCGGCCAGGCGGCTGCAATCCCGGCTGTCGCTTCCGGACCGGTGCTGCGCGGGGTCACCGCCTTCGTCTGGCCGAGCGATGCGACGGCTTTCTCCGCGCCGGCGAACACGTCCGACAAGGAAACCGCGCCGGCGGCGGCGCCAGCCACGGAAATGCCGTCGACCGAATTGCCAGGCAGGAAGGCGGCGCGGGCCTCGCTCCAGGCAAGCTTGCCCCTGGCCTGACCGAAGAGATGAATGGTCGGCGTCCAACCGCCCGAGACCAGCACGCAATCGGCGTCGAGCCTGGTGCCGTCGTCCAGCGTCACGCCTTCAACGCGTAGCCTGCCGGTGGCGGAGGCGAGCGCCCGCCCCTGGAACAACCGAATCCTGGCGGGCGCGGCGGGCATCCCGTCACGCCTGATGTCGATAAGCGTCACTTCGGCGCCGGCCTCGGCGATCGCATCCGCGACGTCATAGGCACTGTCATTGTTGGTGGCGACCACGACGCGCCTGCCAACCAGCACCGCATGGCGTCTGAGATAGGCGAGCGCGGCATCGGCCGACAGGATTCCCGGCAGATCATTGTTGGCGAAAGGCAGCGGCCGCTCGATGGCGCCGGTAGCCAGCACGATCCGGCGCGGCCGGACCCGCCATAGCGTGTCGGGCCGGCCATCGAAATGGCGCTGGTTCAATCCGACCAGATTGTGGTCGTAGATGCCGAAGGCGGTGGTCGAGGTCAGGATCAGATGGCCGCCGGCGGCAAGCGCCGCGAGCGTCTCCTCGATCCACAGGGGCGCCGGTTTGCCGTCGATCTCGCCTGCGCGATGGCCGAGCGATCCGCCCGGTTTGTGCTGGTCGTCGACCAGCGTCACAGAGAGGCCCGCCCCAGCCGCGAGCTTGGCCGCCGCCAGTCCGGCCGGCCCGGCGCCCACCACCAGCACGTCACAGTGATGATTGATCTGGTCAGCCGGGCTTGATGAGCTCCAGTCCGCGTCGACCTTGCCGAGCCCGGCCATGACGCGGATGCGCGGCTCGAACATGTGCCAGTCCGGCCACATGAAGGTCTTGTAATAGAACGCCGCCGGAATGAAGCGCGAGAAGTGGTCGAGGAAGGCGTTGCGGTCGCTCAATGCATTGGGCGTCGCATTGACGCTTTTGGCCGCCAGCCCATCGCGTGCCGGCTCGGTCGTGGCGCGCGTGTTCGGCGTCGCCCGGGAGCCACCAATATCGACCAGCGCGTTGGGTTCCTCGACGCCGGCACCCCAGATGCCGCGCGGCCGGTGGTATTTGAAGCTGCGGCCGACGACCGCGACGTCGTTGGCGAGCAACGCGGAGGCAATGGTGTCGCCGGCAAAGCCGTCCACGGCTTTGCCGTCGAAGCTGAAGCGGAGCGGGCGCGAGCGATCGATGGCGCTGCCGCCGGTGGCAAGACGCGAGGCGGTCATGCCGCGTGCTCCTCGCCCAGCGCGGACGAGGACAGCACCTCGTGCGTGAGCGTGTCGCGCTCCATGACGAAGAACTCGCCGCAGTTCATATGCACCCAGATTTCGCGCGCCGCGCCTTTCGGATTGGAGCGCAGGTAGAGATAGTTGGCCCAACGATCGATCGGCACATCGGCGCCATCCGGCCTGGTATTGCCGGCATCGCCGCCATAGTGGAATTCGGTTTCGTCGCGCGGGCCGCAGAACGGGCAAGGAAAGAGCTGCATGACGCCTAGTCCTGGTCTTTGTGCATGTCAGTGCGCGATGCCGGAGCCGGCCGCTTCGTCGATCAGCCGCCCGCTGGCGAAGCGGTCAAGATCGAAGGGTCGGCTGATGTCGTTGTGCTTGCCGTTCGCCAGCAGGTTCGCCAGCAACGTGCCGCCGGCGGGGATCGCCTTGAAACCGCCGGTGCCCCAGCCGCAATTGAGGAACAGGTTGGGCAGCGGCGAGGGACCGATGATCGGCGAGGAATCCGGCACGACGTCGACAATGCCCGCCCATTGCCGCATCAGCTTGAGCTGGCCGAAGATCGGGAACATCTCCAGCACCCCCGCGATCACCGTCTCCAGCGTCGGCAAATTGCCGCGCTGTGCATAGGAAGGGATGCGGTCGAGCCCGCCGCCAATGACGATCTCGCCCTTGTCCGACTGGCTGACGTAGACGCCGGTGCCGGGCGACAGGACCACCGTGTCGAGGATCGGCTTGACCGGTTCGGAAACGCAGGCTTGCAGCGCGTAGGAGTTGATCGGCAGCCGGAAGCCGGCTTTTTCAGCCAGAACCGAGGAGTGCCCGGCCACCGCCATGCCGATGCGCTCGGCACGGATCGTGCCGCGCGTCGTCTGGACGCCGCGGCACCGGCCGCCCTCGATGATGAAATCGGTGATCTCGCAATTCTGGATGATGTCGACGCCGAGCCGGTTCGCCGCGCGTGCATAACCCCAGGCGACCGCGTCATGGCGCGCCGTGCCGGCCCTGCCTTGCCAGATGCCGCCGAACACCGGAAACCGCGCATCGGCTGAGAAATTATAGATCGGCGCGACGCGCCGAACATCCTCGGGCGAAAACAGCTCCGCATCGATACCGCTGATCTGCATGGCGTTGACGGTGCGCGCGCCGACTTCCATTTCGGCGGTCGAGTGACACAGATTGACCATGCCGCGCTGCGACAGCATGACGTTGTAATTCAGCTCCTTCGACAGGCCTTCGTAGAGCCGGTGCGCCAGCCCGTAGAGTTCGACGCTCTGGGGATAATAATAGTTTGAGCGCACCACGGTGGTGTTGCGGCCGGTGTTGCCGCCGCCGATCCAGCCCTTTTCCAGCACGGCCACCCGGGCGATGCCGTGATTCTTGGCCAGGTAATAGGCCGTCGCCAGTCCATGGCCACCGCCGCCGATGACGATCGCGTCGTAGGACGGCTTCGGCTCGGGCGAGCGCCAGGCCTGTTTCCAGCCGGTCTGGCCGGCCAGGCCTTCCTTGAACAGCGACAAAGCGGAATAGCGTCTGGTCATGGCGTGGCGGGCAGGCCTGTTTCGAGGGAATAAGCGTTGGTCATTGCATGGTCATTCGCGCGGACGGCATGGTCATGCCCGCATCGCTTTGCCTTGTGGGTCGTAAGGCGACGAAGCGATGACGCGCGCATCTCTTTCGACGCCGACGATGTGGGTTGTCAACTCGGTTCGTAGCCGCTGGCATCGGCGTCGGCCGCGTCGATTTCGAGCGTCACCAGCGTGCGTGATAGAGCACCGAGGCGCCCACCACGCCGCCCCCGATCCCGATCGCCCAGTATTGGGATTTCATCCAGTCGCACTCCACCCGGTCAGATAGTGAACCTATCGTCATTGTACATATGTGTCTAGTATGTTGAACGCCAACGTGCCGAGGGCCAGATGCCGCGCAGCGCCGACCTTGGGATGGCGAGTTCCGGAGTCTTCGATTACCGGTTGCCGGAAACCGTTTTCTCGACGTAGCGTGAAAAATCCTCGACGTCCTGCGCTGAAGGTTCCTGGCCGGTGAAGCTGCGCAGATACGCGGCAACATGCGGCAGGCGGCTGCTCATCGGCTCGTCGAGTTCGAGCGAATAGTAGCCGATCTGCATGAAATAGAGCACTCGGGCTCGCACGAACGCGTCTTCCTCCTCATAGCCATGACGCATGAACATGCCGCGGATGGCTTTGACTCGTTCTTCGTCAGCCTCGTCCAGCGCGCGCCTTGTCGCGGGGGAGCGGCGAGCCCATGCCCGGATCGCGAAATCCAGCCGCGGGTCGAACAGCTTTTCGTCCACCCAGCATTCGAAAATGCTCATCACCCCGCGAATGACAGTCGCGGAAGGGCGCTCGGCGCGCTCGACGATGAATCGGGTATTGGTCTGCCGCCAGTGGTCCAGCAACTGGTCGAGCAGGTCCTGGCGGCTCTTGAAATACCAGTAGAAGCTCGAGCGCGAGACGTCGAGCTGCTGGCCAAGCGTCAGCACGCGGACGCGTTCGACGCCGTCCGAGATCAGGGTTTCAAGCGCGAGCTTCAGCCAGTCTTCGCGAGTGGCCTTGATGTTGCCGGTGGCGCCGGCACGTTGGATCGTCGTCTCGAGTGCTGCCATCGCCACGACGCATGGCACGCCGGATCAGGCAAATCAAGGTTGTGGACATATGTGTACAAGGCAATTCGACCTTGACCCGGAGAGCTATCCATCGATGTTGGCTGGATTGGTTGTCGACGCGGCACTGTCGCCGCTGCACCGAAGGCATGAGCACAGGCCCGGGGACTTTTGTCGCGGCCTTCGAGCCCAGTGCGTGCTTTCCCGCAAGGCAATTGTCTGGCAAATACCACTTCAGACAGATGCCGCCGCGCGGCCAACAGCCAGGGAAGGCAAGGACATGACAGCGTTTCGAAAGAACCTCATCGATGGCGAATGGGTCGGCGATGCCGGATCCCGCAACATCAACCCCTCGGATACCGGCGACGTCGTCGGCGAATATGCCTCGGCCGGGGTAGAACAGGCGGACCAGGCGATCGCGGCGGCCAAGGCGGCGTTTCCGGCATGGTCCCGCTCCGGCCCGCTGGCGCGCCATGCGGTGCTGAAAAAGGCGGCCGACGAGATCATGGCGCGCAAGGACGAACTCGGCCGCAACCTGGCGCGCGAGGAAGGCAAGACGCTGGCCGAGGGCATTGGCGAGACCATCCGCGCCGCCCAGATATTCGATTTCTTTGCCGGCGAAACATTGCGCCTGTCGGGAGAGGTGGTGCCAAGCGTGCGGCCGGGTGTCGGCGTCGAGATCACGCGCGAAGCGGTTGGCGTTGTCGGCATCATCACGCCATGGAATTTCCCCATCGCCATCCCCGCCTGGAAGATCGCTCCGGCGCTGGCTCACGGCAACACCGTCGTCTTCAAGCCGGCCGAACTCGTTCCCGAAAGCGCCTGGTCCATTGTCGACATCCTGCACCGCGCTGGCCTGCCCAAGGGCGTGCTGAACCTGGTCATGGGCAAGGGCTCGGTGGTCGGCCAGGCAATGCTCGACAGCCCCGACGTCAACGCCATCTCCTTCACCGGTTCGGTGGGAACCGGCAAGCGCGTCGCCGCGGCAAGTGTCGAGCACATGCGCAAGTTCCAGCTCGAAATGGGCGGCAAGAACCCGCTGGTCGTGCTCGACGACGCCGATCTCGCGGTCGCTGTCGATTGCGCGCTAAACGGCGCCTTCTTCTCGACCGGCCAGCGCTGCACGGCCTCGTCGCGTTTGATCGTCACCAACGGCATACACGACCGTTTCGTCGACGCGCTCAAGGAGCGCATGGAAAAGCTGGTGATCGGCGACGCGCTCGACGCGCAGACGCAGATCGGCCCGGTGGTCGACGCGACCCAGCTCAAGCAGGACGAGGACTATATCGGCATCGGTGTCCGGGAAGGAGCCACGCTTGCTTTCGGTGGTGAACGGCTCGACCGCAAGACGCCGGGTTTCTATCTCAAGCCGGCGCTGCTGACCGAGGCCACCAACGCCATGCGCAGTTCGCGCGAGGAGATTTTCGGACCGGTCGCCAGTGTCATCCGCGTCCAGGACTATGACGAAGCACTTGCCGTCGCCAACGACACGCCGTTCGGCCTGACCTCGGGCATCTGCACCACGAGCCTCAAGCACGCCACACATTTCAAGCGCAATTCCGAAGCCGGCATGGTCATGGTCAACCTGCCGACGGCAGGCGTCGACTTCCATGTTCCCTTCGGCGGGCGCAAGGGTTCGAGCTTCGGCCCGCGCGAACAGGGCCGCTATGCCATGGAGTTCTACACCACGGTAAAGACCGCTTACACGTTCGCGGGATGATCCGGCGCCGGCTTACCGGCCGGCGTGCCGTCACCTCCTCGAGTAACGGACCGGTGCGATGACACTGCAGGACCTGACCTGGCTCAACCCGCCGCCGCACCATGCCGTCGACGGTGATGCCGTGCGCGTGCGCACCGGCAAGGAGACCGATTTCTGGCGCGAGACCTTCTATGGTTTCTGGCGCGACAACGGCCACTTCCTCTACCGGCAGGTCGAGGGCGACTTCACCGCCGAGGTCACCGTCAAGGGCGACTACGAGGTGCTTTACGACCAGGCCGGGCTGATGGTCCGGCTGAGCGAAACGCACTGGATCAAGGCCGGCATCGAATACACCGACGGCCTTGCCTATCTATCCGTCGTCGTCACCAACGACATGTCGGACTGGTCGCTGGTGGCCATTGCCGCCGGCCCGGACGGCGTCAGGATCCGCCTGACCCGTCATGGCGAGGCGATCCGCGTCCAGTACCTCGACGCTTCCGACGGTCATTGGAAGCCGGTGCGGCTCGCCTATTTCCCGATCTCGAAGGTGGTCGATGTCGGTATGATGTGCTGTTCGCCGCAGCGTGAGGGTTTCGAGGTCACGTTCTCCGGATTTTCGGTCGGCCCGCCGATTGCGCGGGACCTGCACGACTAACGCCACGAGCCCGCCTTGGCCTGTCTGAGCAAGCTGGCCGGACGTTGCGGCCATAACGGCGTCTGGGCTAAGGGTTGCCCATGGGCATGTCGCGTTGGCGAGCAAAACTCAAGAAAGCCGTCCGTTCCAGGGCGCTGAGGTTTTTCAGCGTTCCTTCCGTGCTATGGTCGCAAGGGATCGGGCGCTTCTGTGATTTCGCCGGACCCGATTGGTATCGCTGGGCGCCGACCGAATCGACGCAAAACGAGGCTTTTTTCGCGACCACTATAGCGGCGCGCATGGCATCGTCTGGGTGCGGCTGAGCACCCTGGCCAGACTTGCGCGAAATTGCGATCTCGACACTTTCGCCAGGATAGCCCTGCCTGCCATCAAGGCTCCCTTCGTCCTGCTGACGACCGACGGTGATTCCTCGGTGCCTTCGGATCTGCCCAAGGACACTGTCGAGCGGCTTCTTGCCAACCCCTACCTAGTCTCCTGGTACAGCCAGAACTGCGACGGCGGTCATCCCAGGATCAAGCCGTTCCCGATCGGGCTGGATCTCCACACCCCACGTTCCCTGGCGACGCCTGCCGGACTGGTGAGACAACTGAAAACCCTGCGCGGGCAGGGAAGTGCGGATCGTCGTCCGGCCAGGATATTCTGCGATTTCAGCGTCTGCAGAGAGTCCGGCGAGCGTCGGGAATTGCTTGATGCCCTGGACGGATGCCCGCATGTCGATTTTCTAGGCCAACGCGTATCGCAGCGCTCGATCTGGCAGCTCTATTCGCAATATCCGCTCGTGCTGTCGACCGCCGGAAACGGCCTGGACTGTCACCGGACATGGGAACTGCTTTATCTCGGCTGCATCGTGGTGACCAAGACTTCACCGCTCGATCCGCTTTACGAAGGCCTGCCTGTCATCATCGTCGACGATTGGCGCGAGGTTCGGTACCCCGATGCTCCGGGGCGCTGGGTCAGGCAGGTCGCGCATTTGACGGACCGGGACTATGTGTGGGGACGTCTGCGCCCGCAAGCCTATCTGCAGCCTCTGCGCGAAGAGCTTCGGCGGGCCGTCGTCTCACCACGGGACGTGTAGGATTTCCAGCTTGGGCAGGCCGACCGGCCGGATGCCGAGGTCGTTGGCAAGGAGGCCAAAAGCTTCGGTCTCGATCAGATCGCGGTAAGGAATTTCGGGAAAGCGAAGACCACCGCGATGCAGGGCGGCATCGACCAGGAGCATGGTTCCGCCGACCGCATCGAGCCCGATAATATCGAGATGTCTGACATCGCTGAGATGATACCGGCTTGGCGTTTGCACCGGAGGTTGGTGAAGGCCGCCACGTATCTCGCGGTAGTAGCGATAGTCCCTGGTCTGCCGCCTGATGACAAAGCTGTTGAGGTCGAAACTGGCGCCACCGGCGATCTTCACGCAGTTGGGCACCGCGATGCGATGTCCAGTGGCGATCAGGCGGTTCAGCACATCGCCGGGAAAGCGCCAGACGTCGATATCGATCCACAGCGCCCAGTCATCGTCCTCGCTGAGCCCGTGATCGATCAGATAATTTCGCACCTTGGCGATCGCGCCGCGCCTGACGCGCTGCATTCTGGGCTTTGCCCGTTTTGCCCTGTCGAGGCGGGTGCCGACCTGTCTTTGCAACAGGACGATGTCACGATATTTGCCGGCCAATCCAGCGGTTGCGGCCTGTAGTCGCTCCCAGCTTCCGTCCAGGCTGTCGCCTTCGCAGAAGACCAGCTTGATTCTGTTCTTAGGATAGTCGAGCCCATCCAGCGCATCGAGGAACGGCTGGATAAGGTCGGCGGCATCGCGAAGCGGCACTAGCACGGCGACGTTTCGACGCGGCGGCGGCGGTGCCGACAGGACTGTCTTGTCGACGCCTGCTTTCGCGCCGGCTTCATCCAGATACGCGCCGCGCGTCAGGTGATACCGGAGCCCATAGGCCCGGTTGCGAAACTTGGTCCACCAGTTCGGCGGCGGCTCCGGGGTCCACCATGTGCCGGCCCAGTGGTGGATCGAAAGCGCGGCCGTGTCGTCGCCGGCGTCGCGCTCCGTGCTCCCGGCCGACGTCACCGGCACGAACAGGGCGGAAGGATGAATGGCGAAGGCCGCCTGATCGCTGTACCCGCGCTGCGCGGAGGTGAGCAGGCAAGGGCCGGTCGCGTCGAGCACGTCCTTGGCGGCGGCGAGCCCGGGCATCATCGACAGGAGATGCAACCAGAATGGATGACCCGGCGGGCTCGCTATCGTCCCGTTGAACAGAAGGTAGGGCAGGCCCCGGAAATCCGCCTGGACGGCCGCATGCGAAGCCGGCTCCTTGCACAGTACGACCCGGGTCTCGCTCATGATCGCATCGAAGGGGGCGACGCATTCGCAGTCGATGTCGGCATAGACCCCGCCGAAGTGATGCAGAAGCATGTAGCGGGCCGCGTCCGACCGCTGCACGCCGTTGGTGTAGCCACAGAACATCGGCAGATAATCCGTGTAGTGCTCGGCCACGAATTCGAGCAGCATCCGGTCGCTCCAGAGCATGACCGTCCAGTGTGGATTATGCCGCTTCCAGCTATTGGCATAGGCTTGGAAGCGTGCGGGAACGCTGTCGGTCTTCCAGGTCTGGTGCAGGATCGGCGGGATCATCGACGGCTCATGGGGTGATGGAGGTGGCCTGGTGTCACTTGCCGTCATTGTCCAGTGCAAGTCCGGCGCGGACGGCATCCCGGATCGCTTGCGGGCCAAACCTTGCCCATACGGCCTGATGCGCGCGCTTGCGCTGCCGTGCCCGGCGTTCGGGGTCGAGAGAGAGTTCGATGGCCATGTCGGCCAGTCCTTCGTCGCTGGTCGACAGCATCACCTGGTCATTCTCGACCATGTCCAGCCCCTCGGCAGCGAGCGGTGTCGCGATCACCGGCACCCCCCAAGTCATCGCCTCCAGGATCTTGATGCGCGTGCCCCCGCCGGCCCTGAGCGGGATGATGCTGAGATGCGCGCCGGACAGGAGCGGCGCCACGCTTTCGGGATCTTCGACAAGCTCCACACCAGGCAATCTGGTCAGCGCCTGCACGGTTGCCTTGGGGCTGCGTCCGGCAAGAGTAAGTCTTGCGCCCGGCAAGACCTGCCGAATGCGGGGCAATATGGTGCCCGCCAGGCGCTCGGCCGCATCGACGTTCGGCGGATAGCCGAGATGCCCGATAAACACGATCGTCGGATAACCGCTGTCGGTAGCGGCTTCGGCGGGCAGCACCCTCGGAATGTCCTCGGCGTTGGGGATTCCATTGGGAACGACATCGATCGGCACCTTGTGCCGGGATGTTGCCATCAACCTTTCGCGATCCTGGTTCGAGCAGACCCACACCCTGTCGACGAGGGATTGCGCTTTTCTCTCCAGCCGCCGGATGCCAAGCACCGCCGGGGATCGCGCTGGACTGATATGCCGCAGCTGTGCCGCCAGGTCGGATTCGACATTGTGCATGTCGAGGATGAGCTGCTTGGTCAGCGGCCGCAAATGTCGCAGCAGCTTGAACAGGCCGGTCCCCTCGACGATGACCGTATCGGGTTTGAAGGTTTGCACCAGTTTCCGCAGCCGCACCAATGCCGTGCGCGGGATACGGTTCTCCCCCGCGATCCTCCACCAGCCGAGAGAGGCCGAATGCGGTTCTCCATCGATCCCCAGGCCAACCGCGTTGATGCGCGCGTCGGACGGTTGTCGCGGGTTGCCCAGAGGCCTGATCGAGGCAAGCCGGACCGGGCCGTATTCGGCTGCAAGGCTGGCATTGTTGAAATTTCTCAGGTCCGCACCGGAAACTGGCGGAAATGCCGGGTCGAAGGACACGAACAGCGTACGTCTTTCCGTGACCGCGCCAGCGCTCGACGAGTGGTCAGGCCGTTCCATCATGGCTCCGATGCGAATTCGTACGCGATATTGCGACGCCTTCCAGCTCGGCCCCAGGCTTTTGTGGGCGCGAACGGCACGCATCATGCTCATCGCATAGCTGTATTGGTTGTGTTTGATAAGCTGCCTTGAAATCCGCAAGGCTATCCAGGCCTTCCTCCACTGCAGAACGTCCCTGGCAATGGCTGAACCGGCAAGCTTGTCCAGCTCCAGTGCTATCGCGAGAAACGTGGCCCGCGGGTTCTCGACAAATCGCCGCGCCATCCTCTCTTCGTCATGGTGGTAGAGAAGCACCGGAGAAGAGATCGTCGTCACGTCGGCCTGTGCGAGCATGGCCGCCCAATAGCACGTGTCCTCATCCAGGCTGGTGGTTTCCGGAAAGCGGACGGTGGCCATTGCCGAGGCTGCGACTAACGCGCTGCCCATGGCGATCGGCCATGCCTCGTTAAGAAGGTAGCGGCGGGCGTTCAATGCCCGGTCGCTCGTGTACCCATGCGGAACCTTGAGCTTGTCCGGCCTCCCCCTGGTGCGGCGAATGCTGGCTCCTATCGACAGGCCGGCCTCGGGATTGCGCAGGAGCGCCTCATGCAGCAGTCCCAACCCTCCCGCCATCACCTCATCGTCGGCATCGAGGAAAAGTATGAACTTGCCTTTGGCTCGCGCAATTCCGGCGTTGCGGGCAGCGCCCGCGCTGCCCAGCCGCATGGCGAGGATCTCCAGCGGCAATCCGTACTTCCGGGCGCTTTGCATCGAGATCGCCGTGGTCTGGTCGATGGAGCCATCGTCGACGAGAAGAATCTCGCTGATCAGGCCCCTCTCCGGCAGAAGGCTTCGCAGCGTGGCGTCGATCGTCGCGGCGGCATTTCTTGCCGGAATGACGATGCTGATATTGGGTTGCTCAGGCCCCGAAATGCTCATTGCGGCACGAAAAAACCGCGCTTCAGAACGCGGTCATAGCAATGTTTGAGTGGCGAGACCGCGCGAAGTGAAAGACTGGCCAGGCTTTCGACTGGTTGCGGCTCGACGTCGAATGGCGACTGGTCCTTCAACCAGCTGTAGCAGCAGCCATCCTTGAGTACGGAAGGACTTCCAACGACGTAACCGCCAAGCGCCTTCAGGTGGCCGATCCGCCTCATGCCGAGATACAGGCTGGATGAAACCGCCGGTTCGCGCGTCCTCAGATAGATGTGGAATCCATTCGGCGATTTCGCGACCGGCGTGCACCTTGAAAGGTGCGCGTGCTTGCCAGACCATGCGCGATAGTCTGCTGAATCGTCGAAATCCAGGATGAGAAGGTTGCAGTATCCTCCGATGATCCCGACATTTCCAGCAAAGTCCCGAAACCAGCGCCGGATTTCCTCCGGTGTTGGTGGCTTCTGCGACAACTGAAAGGCAATCGACCGGAACGCCAATTCTTTCAGATCCTTTCGACGGGCCTTCAAATGCAGCGGATGATATTCCATCGCCTGAAGATCGAGATGCTTCCCACCTTCTCGCAGCGGCACACAGATGTAACCCTTGGACAAGAGCTCGATTGCGTATTCCGTTTCGACTAAAGGCTGCATCCACGAATGTTCCGCGGCCGAAGGCGTCGTCTCAATTTCATGGGCCTAGCGGGGATCCGTCAAGCGCCGCCGCGCACTTGGTTGCGTATTTGTGAGCATTTCGGCATATGTGATGGCTCTGGGCTTATCGTCTGGACCACGCCAGCCAGTGGGCCGCCAGGCGCCTGCGCAACGAGGTGAGGCGTGTCCGCCTATAGGCGTCGCCCGCCATCTTGATGCCTTGCGCCTGTGTCGGGAAGGGATGGATGACGTCGGCCAACGCATGCAGTCCCATGCCGGATCGGATGGCGAGGGTCACCGCATTGATCATCTCGCCTGCATGACTGGCGACGACCGTCGCGCCCAGGATGCGGTCGGACCCCTCCCTGACATGGATCTTGACGAATCCTTCCTCCTCGCCGTCCATCACGGCGCGGGCGACATCGTGCATCAGTATCGTATAGGTTTTGACCGGAATGCCGTTGCGGCGCGCTTCCAGGGGATAGAGGCCGACATGGGCGATCTCCGGATCGGTATAGGTGCACCAGGGGACGACGAGGTCGCTGAGCCTTTCGCGGCCGCGAAACAAGGCATTGCGCACGACAATGCGCGCCGTTGCCTCGGCGGTATGGGTGAACTTGTATTCGAGGCAGACGTCGCCCGCCGCATAGATGTGCGGGTTGCTGGTTCGCAGATAATCATCCACCTTGATGCCGTCGGCGTCATACGCCACATCGGCCTCTTCGAGGCCGAGACCATCGACATTGGGTGAACGGCCGACGCCGGTGATGATCTCGTCGACGGAGATCGTCGTCGTGTCACCATCCCGCATCAGGTCGGCGAACTTGGTGGCACCTTCCCTCCGCACCGCCACCACTTCGGTGTTCAGGCGCACCTCCACCCCCTCGCGCGCCAGCGCATCTGAAAGGATCTGCGCGGCGTCGCGCTCCTCGCCGGGCAGGAACATCGGGTCGCTCTGCGCCAGGATGACCTTGGCGCCGAGCATGCAGAAGGCCTGCGCTGTCTCGCAGCCAAGCGGCCCGCCGCCGATGACGAGGAGCCGCGGCGGGCATTGCGTAAGGTCGAACATCGTCTCGTTGCTGAGATAACCGGCTTCCACCAGCCCCGGGATGGCAGGGAAGGCCGGGTGTGCGCCCGTTGCAATCAGCGCCTTCTTGAAATGCAGCGTGCTCTCCTCGACCGTGACCGTATCGGGGCCGGCAAATCGCGCCGCACCGAAATAGAGGTCGATGCCTTGCGAAACCAGGCTCGCGGCGGAATCGGCACGGCTGATCCGCTGCCGGATCTGCCGCATCCGTGTCATCGCGCGTTGAAAATCGACACGAAGATGGTCTGGCGGGTCGCCGCCGAAGCTCTCGGCATCGCGCATGTCGGCATAGAGCCTGGCTGTGCGAATGATCGACTTCGACGGAATTCCGCCGACATTGATGCACGCACCGCCAATCAGCCCACGCTCGATCAGCGCGACCTTCGCGCCAAGGCTCGCCGCGTCACGCGCGGCGGACAACCCGGCCGGCCCGGCGCCGATGACGACGAGATTGTAGGGGCCGTTCGGGGTCGGGTTCTTCCAGTGCGGGGGATGCGCGCCCCTGATCAGTTCGACGTCATTGCGGTCGACGGGGAAGGTGGCGGCTCTCGCCGGTTCACGTGACATCGCGCCCCCCGGATGCCGGGCTTGCCGACCGCGACAGCCATCCGCCGGTAAAGCCAGCCTTGTCCAGCCCACGACGGATATGGGGATTGGAACGCATGAGCTCCCAGATCATGCCGGAACGGTGGTTTTCGATCATCATTACCGCAATGCCCTGGTCCAGTCCGTAATGGCCTTCCGACACCCAGCCGTTGCGGCCGAATTTTCGCCGGTTGGCCAATGTCGGGTTGAAACCGCTCGGCAGCCGGAAATTGTCGAGCACCTCCGGGTAACGATCGGCGAGGTGGCGCATCGCCGCCAGGCAAATATCAGGCGCGAAAGGCAGCGACGCCGGATAGGACCATGGCGCGATCGTGCCGTCATCCGGACCGAAAGGCGCGCCGCGCGCCGCGTAACCGGAAAACCGGTGGCGCCGTCGCTCCACGCTGGCGCGGAAGCCACCTGGTCCGTCTCCTGCCGAAAGACCCCACAGGTTCTCGTTATAGCCATCAAAGCCGTAAGGATTGTGTCGGGCGTAGTCGCGGTGAAGGTATGTCGAGCGGCGGCTGTTTTCGAAATAGTCCGAATTCTTCTCGCGCATGAAAGCGTCGCGGATGCCGGCGAAATCGATCCAGGCATGCGAGAATTGGTGCATGAACAGCGGCCCGCCATAGAGCACGTCGTGGCCGTAGATGTTTTCCCACTGGTAGGTCGCCGTCCAGGCCTCGTAGCTGTCGTCGGTGGTCGGGCGGTCCGGTGAGGCCATGGACAGCACATAGAGGATCGTCGCCTCGTTGTAGCCTTCCCAGCCATAGTGCAGAAAGCCGGTCCTGGCCTTCCAGCCCTGGCGGAGCGTCGGGCTGCTGCCTTGCGCCCATCGCCAGTCGACACGCCTGTAGAGCGCCTCGGCCAGACGGCGGATTTCGGCCTCGTCTTCATTGTCGCCGGAAAAATAGGCGCCCGCCACCAGCATGCCGGCAATCAGCAGGGCGGTATCGACCATCGACAACTCGCAGCGCCAGACGCGCAAACCGGTTCGCATGTCGAGGAAGTGGTAGTAAAAACCCTTGTGGCCGGTAACGTCGGGGCCGCTGCCTTGCGTGCTGGACCGGAAAAAGCGTAGCGCCGCAAGGGTCAGCCTGGCAGCCGCGTCGCGCGCCATCCAGCCACGTTCGACGCCGATCGGATAGCAGGACAGGGCGAAACCGACGACGGCGATGCTGCACGGTGAATTCGGCCGCGAGGTGTCGGCGACCAGCCCGTTGTCGGGGTTCACATTCTCCAGGAAATAGCCGAAGGCGGCGCGCTGGTAGCGGTCCAGAAGCTCGTCGTCGGCCTGCGCGGCGGGATCTGCTCTAAGCAAACGAAGCAAACTCCGGCTTGGTGATCGCGGCTTCCGTCGACTGCACGCCACTGGCATTGTGGTCGGGGGCATCGCACCTGCCGGGCTCTCTCGTCGTGTCATGGCTTTCCCCTGTTGTGGCACGCTCATTCAGACGTCAGCTACCATAAGCCTGTCCAGCTCCAATCGTTGCTGCGTCACGCGGAATTGTAGTTGGCTCGTGCCAACTCCGAACTGTCTCGATGCGGCTCAATAAGTGGCCCGGCCGCCCGAAACGTCGAATACGGCGGCCGTGGTGAACGAGCATTCCTCGGAGGCGATCCATGAGATCAGCGCCGCCACTTCCTCGACCTCGCCGAATCGCGCCATCGGGATCTTCGACAGCATGAAATCGATGTGCTCCTGGCTCATCTGCTTGAAGATCGCTGTGCGCACCGCCGCCGGCGTCACGCAATTGACCGTCACCTTGGTCTTGGCGAGTTCCTTGCCGAGCGACTTGGTCAGGCCGATCACCGCCGCCTTCGAGGTGCTGTAGGCGGAAGCGTTGGGATTGCCTTCCTTGCCGGCGATCGAGGCGATGTTGACGATGCGGCCGTAGTTGCGCTCGAGCATGTGCGGCACCAGCGCCTTGTTGCAGTAGAAGACGCCGTTGATGTTGATGTCGATGACCCTTCGCCAATCCTCGGCCGAATAGGACCAGGTCGTCATGTTCGGCCCGGTTATGGCCGCGCTGGTGACCAGTATGTCGACGCCGCCGAGGGCTTCGATCGTCGATTGTGCGGCGGCCTCCACACTTGCCGCATCCGCAACGTCCATCATCACCCCATGCAGGCTAGGGATGACTGCTTTCGCCTGTTCGATCTGTGCGGGGTCGCGATCCCAGACGCTGACGCGCCCGCCTTCGTCGACGATCCTGTGCGCGACCGCCAGGCCGATGCCCGAGGCGCCGCCGGTAATCACCGCCGATCGGCCGGCGAATCGTCCCGCGAAGTTCATCGGCATGTCATTCCCCCCTGTCCATCCTGGCTGAAGCCGGTCCATGTGATGGCTCGTCGGGACTGTGAGGTGACCGCCGATCGAGTTCAAGCCGGCATGTGGCCGGATCGTCTGGGCCAACACCGGCCGGACTACGGGGTTGCGATCTCTCGGCGATCGCCTCGCTGTAAGACAAGGTGACCGGATTTGCCATTGAGCATGGGGTGCGATAGGTTATATTGCACTGCACAATGGAGACGCCGTTTCTTGTACGCCCCTGTTTGCGGATATGCCGGCTGGTTGGCGGCCTGCCGGTCCCGGGTCGTGTCGACGGGACCCTTTAGATGAAAATTCCCAAATCCCTGCTCGTCGATCCCGAGAAGAACTCGGCCTATGGCAGTTTTGCCGTTGCCGTCTCGATCTGGGCGTTCTCCTATTCCGTCATTTTCGGCCAGGTGCTGATCCTGGCCTACTATGCCGTCTGGCTTCCGCTCATCATGGTCGACTACCGGCGCTTCCTGCGGCAATTGTCCAGTGCCTGGCTGCCGCTGCTGTTCGCCGCCTATGTCTGCTTCTCCGTGTTCTGGTCGCAGGCGCCCGGCACGACCGCCAGAACGGCGGTCCAGTACCTTTCCCATATCGCCTGTGCCTATGTCGCGGCACGCACCGTCAGCGTGCGCACCCTGACGATAGGCGCTCTGGTCGGCATATTCTTCGTCCTCATCTATTCGCTGAAGGTCGGCGCCTATTCCGAGGACGTCCTCGACGGCACCTATAATTTCGTCGGCGCCTTCGCCTCCAAGAACCAGATCGGCTTCGTCGGCTCGCTCGGCATCTATTTCTCCGTCGTTTTCCTTGCTTTCCTTCGGCGAGGTCGCCTGAGCTTCATGCTGACCGTGCCGGTCGTGCTGTTGTCGGCCTATGTGCTGGTCGTCTCGCATTCCGCCACATCGATGGCCTCGATACCGGCGGTTCTGGCGCTGGTGGCGCTGCTTGCGATGAGCAAGCTTTTGTCGCGGCGCTATCGCCGGGTAATCTTCCTGATCGGCGCCGGCATGATCGTCGTGGTGGCCATCGTCGCCCTCAATCTCGGGCTCATGGACTTCGTGCTTGGCATCTTCGGCAAGGATTCGACTCTCACCGGGCGGACCTATCTATGGGAGCAGGGCTGGAACGCCGCGATGCGATCGCCGGTCCTCGGCGTCGGCTATGCCGCCTATTGGGTGCAGGGCTTTGCCGAGGCCGAGCGGCTGTGGAACGAATTCTACATCACCACCCGCACCGGCTTCCATTTCCACAACACCTATGTCGAGGCCCTTGTCGAACTCGGCTTCACCGGGGCGGTGCTGATATCCCTGATTATGCTGCGCACGCTTTTCGGTCATATCGCGGCGGTAGTCTTCAAGACATGGCAGGCCGAATCGGTGGTTCTCATCGGCGTGATGGTGCTGCTGCTCATCCGCTCCTTCGTCGAGGTCGAGATCCTCAACCCCTACATCATGGGCTCCTTCCTGATGTATTTCAGCTTCTTCAAGCTGGCCCGGTTGCCGGTCACCCGCACGCGGTGGTCGCCGGCCTTCGAGCCGGCGGATGCGAAGGGTGGTGAGCCAGCCTGGCCGCACCGTCCGGCGGCGGCCGAGTAATGATGAGGGTCCGCCAGGGCAATTCCAGGAAAAGCGGGTAGCGCTTCACCTTGGGAATTGCGCCAACAGCCGGTTTTCCGGTTCTGGAAATTCTGTCAGCAAAAACCTCCGCCGGGCAGGCCAGGCGGAGGTTCAAAGTCCTTGAGCAATTCCAGGAAAAAATGTGTAACGGTTTTTCCCGGGAGAAGCGCATAGCGCTTCCCTTGGGAATTGCGTGAAAACAAAAGAGTTAGAGCCGGTCGGCAATTCTATCAAACGCTGAACCGCTCTGGGAGATCGAAGCGGCGGGTCGTGCGAACCGCCGCGTCCCTACTGGCTCGCCAGCGGCGCCAGCTTGATCTTGATCACATCGCCAGGCAGCACGGGTGTGTCTTCCTTGGCGGCGATTTCGCTGGTTTTGCCGTCGACATTGCGCACCAGCGAATAGAGCAAGGTAGGCTGCTGGTCGTTGGTGATGGCGGCCGTCGTCGCCGGATCGGTGGCCTGAGCGATCAGGCCTTTCTGCATGTTCACCTTCAGCGCGGCCTCGTTCAGGTCGGCTTCGGTCTGTTGCCGGGCGGCGGCGAGGCTAGAGCTCAAGGTGTTCTGGGCGTCGATGGCGTCCTGCGTCGCCTTGCTGATCGCCTGCTTGGCGGTGAGAATGGCCGTCTCATAGTCCAGGATCTTGCCTTGCAGGTCGGTGACGGACTGCTGCGAATCCAGAAGTCTCGCATTGGCGACCAGACCCTTCTGCGCCAGCGGACCGATGCTGGCCAGCTGTTGCTGCGCAAGATCGACCTGCTTCTGCTGGTTGACGATCTTCTTCTGCAGCGATTCGATTTCGGCCTGCAGCACACCCTTGAGATCGTCGAGTGACTCGAGCTTCAGCTTCAGCGCCTTCTGGTCGGCGGTCAGGATCGTCATCTCGTCGTTGACGATGGTCGGCAGCCGAGGATCGCCCTCGACCTCCTTCGGCGCTTCGAAGCTCGTCTTGCCAGCCATATCGGCGTCGATACGGGCGCGCTTGACGATCAGCCGCACACGCAGGTCGTCGGAGATATCGAAATTACCCTTGGCGGTGACCAGGTCCTTGCCGAGCTGGGGACCGTAGTCGGCGCTGCGCCTGATGCCGCCGGCGACGCTGATAGCTTTCAGCACCGTAAGGTCGGGCACATAGGGAAACTGGCCGGGATTCTGCACTTCGCCCGAAATGTAGAACGGCCGGAATTGCGCCATTTCGACCGAGGCTTCGGGCTTGTCCGACAAAGCGAGCTTGTGCTGAAGCGCCTCGCCGATCGCCGCGGCGACTTCCGCCGTGGTCTTGCCGGCCGCCGGCAGTTCTCCGACGAAAGGCACCGACAGCGTGCCGGACGGACCGACCGTGTATTGGCCGTTGACCGACGACCAGTCGCGGAACGTGCTTTCGACGGTCTGCCATTCGGCGATGCGGACGGTGAGTTTGTCCTGGGAGCCCAGACGGTAGTCGTCGGCGGCGGCCAGTTGGGGAAAAGCAAGCGACATCGCAAGGCACGTCGCCACGAGCCGCGAGCGGCCGGAAAAGGGGCCGCTGCCAAAGGCTTCGAACATGTCTGTTTTCAACTGAACGTTCCGATCCGTTTTTAGCCCCATCGCCCGATGAGCTTGCCGCCGGATGCCTGGGTCACGCGGGCCGATCAATAAGAACCGCGTGACATCCAGACGGCCGGCACGGTCCTGATGATGATGCGAACGTCTTCGAACAGCGACCAGTTCTCGACATAGTGGCGATCGAACGCGACGCGGCTGTCATAGGAGACATCGTTGCGGCCGCTGACCTGCCACAGGCCGGTCAGGCCGGGCCGGGACTTCAGGTAATAGACGGCCGCGCTGCCGTAGATTTCCAGTTCGTCACGGACCACCGGGCGAGGTCCGACAAGGCTCATGTCGCCTTGGAGGATGTTGATGATCTGCGGCAACTCATCGAGGCTGAGCTTGCGCAGGACCGCTCCGACGCGGGTGACGCGTGGATCGTTCTTCAGCTTGCGGGTCGCTATCCATTCCGCATTGGCGTCTGGATTGGTCGCAAGATAGGCGGCCAGCACCTTGTCCCCGTCGGGAACCATGGTGCGGAATTTGAGGCAGGAGAACAGCCGTCCGCCGCGCCCGATTCGGCGGTGACCGTAAAAAATCGATCCGCCATCGGAGAACTTGACGAGCAATGCTATCATGATGAACAGCGGGCTGAGCGCGATCAGCCCAACCAGTGAACCGGCGACATCAAAACTCCGTTTGATGAGACCGCCGATCGGCGGCGGAAAGTCGGTGTCAGCCTGCGAAAAGCCCGCCGTGGCCGACTTGGCAATATCCCTCATACGGAAACTCCATGCGGTGAACGAATGGTTGATCGCACGATATCAAAAAAATGCTGCAGCGCAACACACAATTTCCCATCCCATTGAAATAGTCGCGTCATGAATTGACTAAATAATAAGCTCGCCCTGCACAAATTTCGAAATTTTTAGCACATTTGTGACAATAAATGGGCAAGGATAAAAAAATCCGGACATTTTTGAGGCGATTCCTAGGCGGCGCGTTCTCAGCGTCGAGGGGCGGAGCATATAAGTGCTTTAGGAAGATGCCATATTCGAAACTATTCACATAAAATACTGCTTAATATTATGGATTGTACTCGCGCCTTATGACGGCTGCAGGTTGAGTGAATTGCGGTCGTGTGCGTTGCAGCATGGCAGAGTCGAACCCGTAAGCTCATTCAAAAATATGTGCGGTTGCCCTTGCCGCCTTCTGCTCGCCTTAATAGAATTGCAAATTATACCTGTCATGGTGGCGACAGGTTGAAAGGCCGGAAGCAACCGGTCGGCAGCGGGTGACTTAACAAGCCCGCATTGACAAGGGACGGCGCTCGGGTGGGGCTATCGTTGGATATAACCCGAGCCGGTGTATGGGCTGTTGGGTATGTCGCTTCCAAAATTCATCGTTGGGATGCTTTTCGCGCTCGCGATCGTCGTTGCCTGGTCGTGGCTGGGTGGGGCTTCGCTCGGCACGACACTGCTGCGTGTCATCATCTGCGCGGTGGTCATCCAGGTCGGTTATTTCGCGGTCGTCTACGTCATGATCGCCAGGAGCGAGCCGACGCCGGCCGACAGGCTGCGCGAAGCCGAGAGAAAGAAGAACTCCACCGAAGTGCCCGAGGGCGAGAAGCTTGGCAGCGCCCGGCGGAGCCTGCATTAGGCGCAAGGGGCACACCGGCTTCAGGCCACGTCCGCGGGTTCGGTCTCCGACTGTTCTCCCGACAGCATCCTGGACAGCCGGCTTCCCGGTTTCGCCTTCAGGCGCTGATATTGCCCGACTTCCACGACACGGCCGTCCTCCATCGCCACCACCCAGTCGGCGAAGGCGATCATCGACGGCCGGTGAGCGATCGTCAGGATCGTCATTGCGCCGCGCAGGCCGTCGATCGACCTGGCGATAAGTGACTGGTTCTGCCAGTCGAGGGCGCTTGTTGCCTCATCCAGGATGAGCAGTGAAGGCTTGCGCAGCAGCGCGCGCGCCAGCGCGATGCGCTGACGCTCGCCGCCCGACATTCGCACGCCGCGGTCGCCGACCACCGTCTCCAGTCTGAGGTCGAGCCGTTCTACGAATTCGCCGGCATGCGCGGCGCGCAGTGCCGTCCACAATTCGTCGTTGCTGGCCTGCGGGGCGGCAAGCCGCAGGTTCGCCGCGATCGTGTCATGCAGCAGGAACACGTCCTGCGGCACATAGGCCACCTGATCGCGCCAGCGGCGGCGATTGCCGGCATCGACCTCGACGCCATCGACGAGGATCTTGCCCGCGGTCGGCTCGAGCAGCCCGAGCAGTATGTCGGCGATGGTGCTCTTGCCTGATCCGGACGGGCCGATCAGCGCGGTGACCTTGCCGGCCGGAAGGCCGAAGGTGATGTCGCTCACCACCGCCTTGCCGGCGCCGCCGTCATAGGCGAAGGAGACGTCGCGAATGTTCAACCCGGTGTCGAGGGTCAGCTTGCGGGCATCCCCGGATTCGACATGGCCCGGTTCGCGCTCGGCGTCGAAACGTGCCTGCAGGCTGCGCATTGCCGTATAGGCGGGCAGGTTGATCAGCACCTGCTGGGCCTGCGTCTGCATGTCCATGAAGCGCGGCGCGATTCGCATGAAGACCAGGAGCAGCACGACGATCTCGGCCAGCGACAGGTTGTAGCGGACCAGCGCCACATAGATGAAGACGCTCAAGCCCACGACGCTCGCCACCTGGAACACGGCGGTGCCGATCGAGCTGTTCCGCACATAAGCGATGTTATCGGCCTTCATCTTTTCGAGCGTGGCCTGCAACTGCGCGAAATAGCTGGCCTCGACATTCAGGCTCTTGGCCACCTTGATGCCGCCGAGAAATTCCGAGACCGTGCGGTACTGGTCCTGACGATTGGTCGTCAGGATGCGGCCGAAGGCCGTGGCCCGCGAGCGAAACGGCTGCAGCGCTATGAACATCACGATGCCGATGACGACGGCAAACGCCGTCATGACCGGGGAGATGAACATGGAAATCACGAGATAGCCCGCCAGCAGCACGGCGATCTGCACCAACATCAGCAGAGAAAAGGCGGCCCCCTGGACGCGGTCGATGTCACCGGTCAGGGCGTGGTCGAGATCGGAGCCGCGCATGCGTGTGAACACGCCCCACCGCGCCTTGCCGATGCTCTCGAACAGATTCATGCGCAAACGGTTGATGAAGTCGAAGAGCAGCCTTGCCATATAGACCGACTTGAAGCGGTTGAAGGCTGCCTGCACGGCAACAAGCCCGACCAGCGCGCAAAGCACCGTGGTGAGTTGCAGCGTTCCGCCGGGCACCAGCCAGCGGACGAAATCGATATTCGGCAGCCTGACCGCGAAATCCTGGTCGGCGCGCCCGACCAGGTGCAGCAGCGGAACCAGCAGCAGGATCGAGATGCCTTCCGTCAGGCTGCCGAGGATCAGGAACAACAGCGCCGTCCAGGTCCGCCGCCCGCCGATCTGGGCAATGACGGCGCCGAATGCCGCAACGTCGCGAAGCAGCAACAGGCTGAAGACCGATGACCTAGGCATCTCCTGCCAGTTCCCTTTCGATCAGCGCCACAGCCTCGCCGATCCTGTCGATGCCCGTCGGAACGTCCAGCCGGCACACGCCGACATGGTTAGCGATTGCTGAACAGTGACGAAGATGCATCGCCGCGAAATCGCCGGAGAGCGCCGCGCGGCCGAAACGCGTCACGTAGGAGAATTTGATAATGGCCGGCAAGGCGGCAATGGGAGGCAAGGGGGTGATCCCAGCCCTTTCGCCACGCTCGAGTATGTAGATCCTGGCCGCCGGCACCCTGTTGCCGGAGAAGGCGCCGCGCAGGCGATGCTGTATCTTCTCGATCGCGGGATGCACTTGCGGCCGCACTTGCGCCTGCCCAGGCGAGATTGCCGCTGCGGCATCGGCGGCAAGCTTGATCTGCGGAAACCCCGGAACGATCGTCGGCTGGTTCGGGTCTGCCAGGTCGAGCGCGACGACATCGTCGGTAAGCAGATCGTGTCCGGCCCGGATCAACGCGCTTGCCGTCGTCGATTTGCCTGCGCCCTTGTCGCCCATGAAGATGGCGCCCCTGCCGGTCACAGCAATGGCGCTGGCATGAAGAACCAGCAGGCCGCGCTGGTGCAGAAGCAGCGCCAGCACCGGGCCCAGCAACGGAAAGGCAAGCAAGGCGTCGTCGACGCCGGGCGCCGGCTGGACATCGATGCGGCGGGCGTCGCTGATTAGGAATGCGCCGACGGCCTCCCAGGCCATATACTGCCGGCCGGGCTCGAAGCGGAAGACGGTCGCGGCCTCCGCCGAAGGCTTGGGCATGTCGATCGGGCCGATGGCGATCTCGATGTCGGCCGACGCCGGGTCTGCCGGCTCCAGTTCGGGCAGGGACACGTCGGATGCGATGATCAGGCCGAAGGCGCGGTAGTAACGTCGTTCTCCCGCGATCCTGCCGCGCTGGGGAAAATGGTCGAGATCGCCGGCGAACGGCTCGTGGCGGGACATCATGCCGGGCTCCCGTCATGCTGGACCTGCCGCAGCCACAGCGACAGTGACGCCGAGCGCCAGACATATTGGACATCGAGCGGCGCCACCTTGTCCGGCTGGCGCAGCAACCGTGCATAGGCGGCGTTTACTTCCGGCACGTTGACATAGGGCGCGATGCGAACCGCGTCGCCCACCAGCAACTGCTCCAGCAGGTCGCGATGGTTGCGCACCATGCCGTTGACGAGATTGGCGGTGAAATCGATCTTGTCGCGCCGCCACTGGACCGCCGCCGGCAGGATGCCCTCCATGGCCCGGCGCAACACGTAGCGGCCAAAGCCGTGACTGAGCTTCTGCTCGCCTGGCAGCCCCAGGCAGAATTCGACCAGCGGCTTGTCCCAGAACGGATAACGCGGCTCGACACCGAAATTGGCGGCGGCCTTGTCCAGAACCTCGAAAGAGTGCGGGACATAACCGTTGGACAGGATCCAGCGGTGGCTGAGCGCATCGCTGGCCCGGACGCCGGGTGGCATATAGCCGGCTCGGCGGAACCGGTCGATGAGCTCGGTTCGCCTGGCAAGGTCCGGATTGATCAGGTCGCGCCAGCTCCGGCCACGTCGCGATTGGGCAGGTTTGCGTATTCTGTTCAAGGCTCGGCTCCCCAACTGCCGCAGCCTGGCGATGCGCCAGGCCGGCCCGTAGATCGTGAGGAACTGGAAATAGAGGCCGAGCGTGCTGTCGCCATAGGTGTTGGAGGCGCTGCGGACCTCGCGCCAGAGGTCCAGCCATCTGCCGCCATTGGCAAGCTCGTGCAGATGGCCATGTCCCTGCGAAACGACCTCGTCGCCGCCATGGCCGTCGAGCAGCACCTTGATGCCCTTGGCGCCGGCCGTCCGGTAGATACCGCGCGTCAGTGTCAGGCCCGGCGCCAGGAAGGTGCCTTCCTGTTCCTCCAGCACCCGTTCGAATTCAGCGAAAGGCGCATAATTGCCGACAGGAATCAGCGTCGGGTCGGTCTTCTGCTGATCCAGCACGGCATCGATGAAGGAGCGCTCGTCCATCGACGAACCCTTCTCGAAAACCAGTGAGAACGTCGGCAGCTTCGGCTTGCGCCCGGCCGCATTTTGCAGCCCGGCCACGCAGGCGATCGAGGAGGAATCGAGGCCGCCGCTCAGCATGGCGCCGACCGACGGACTTCCCCGCATGCGATTGCGGACCGATTGCGAGAACAGATGGGCGAATTCCTCAGCGGCATCCGACCGCGGCACTCGCTGCGATGGCTCGATCTGCCAATACCGGCGCAGCACCAGGCGTTGCGCCGTGACGGTCAGGCTGTGACGCGCCGGCAGGGCGAAAATATCGCGGTAGGGCGTGGACTGCGGGTCGTCGGGCAACCCCGCCAGAAAGCCCGAAATCCGGTGCTCGCTGAGGTGCGCACCGACCCCGTCGAGGCCGAGCATTGGTCCGAGCTCGGAGGCAAAGGCAAAGCGTCGTTCCGCAGCGTGGTAATAGAATGGCTTGACCCCGAAATGGTCTCGCGCGCAGAACAGAAGCTGCCGCTCGGCATCCCAGACGGCAAAGGCAAAATCGCCTTGCAGATGCACGGGGCAGGCTTCACCCCAGCGCAGATAGGCCCGCATCAGCAATGTAGCATCGGCGATTGAGCTGTCCCTGATGCCGAGCCTGGCGAGCAGCTCGTCGCGGTTGTCGAGCCGGCAGTCGGCGGTGATGGCGAGCTTGCCTCCGGCCATGGTCAGCGGGCCGGGGCCGGCTTCGTCGGTCGTGTTCAGCCAGGCGTGGCCAAGCGCGATGCCGCTGTCCAGCCACCATGAGCTTCCGTCGGGACCACGATGGCGCATGCGCGCCAGCATCTGCTGGATGCCGCTCGCCGCTTCAGCCGGCGCGGGGCCTCCGACCGCTACTGCGTGGCCCTGTCGCAACAGGATTCCGGCGACGCCGCTCATCGGCTGCCGTGGTCGACCAGATGGGCGAAACCATCGATGGATCCGCCGAGGACGATTTGGTTGTCGCTGACCAGCCAGGCATGCGCCTTCAATTGCTCGCCCGTGCCGCGCTCGATGCCGATGCGGATATTCGACGCATTGCCCTTGCGCGCGAGCAGATATTGGCCCGAAAGCGCCTGGGTCAGGCATGTGGCGCCCGGCACGAACCGCGCCGCCGCTGCAACCCCCAGGCGACAAGCCGCAACTCGCCCATGCTGGCACATTGGCGGGCGTTGAGCCGTGTCACCACCCCGCGGACGCGGTTGTAGGAGAACAATGTCAGCCCGAGCCGCACAGTCACGACCACCAGCAGGCAGCGGCACAGGAAAAACGCTTCCGAGCCGCTCAAGGACAAAATCCTGGCGAGGCTCCGCCTGCCAGGCCGCTGCTTCATCGGCGTGGGGGTTCTTTGCCGCGCAACCATGGCCTTCTGCGACACCTGCTTAGACGACAGCCTCATGCTCAAGCCTCGCAAGCCCGTTTTCCGCCAGGCCTTTCAGCAATGCGTCGACATCGGCCTTGCAGCGTTCGGCGTCGACATTGTAGCGAGCGAGAACGGCGCTGCGGATATCGGCGACCGGCTTGGGTTCCTGGATCTGGTCCCAGATGAAGGCGCCGACACCGTTGAGGCTGTAATAAATATTGGATTTCAGGTTGAGAAGCGCGAGGCCTTCGCCGAATTCACAGGCCACGGCATCCTTGGTCGCGCTTACGCAATCGTGGTCAGATGGGTTCCAGTTCATCCTAAAACCTCTTTCGCAACACGTTGCCCCCGCATCGACAGGCCAGAGAAGTCGGGGATTTTCACCCCCGGCTCCTTCTTATGATTTTTGGATCCTGGAGGTTCCAACGTCATCCCCCCGGATCAGGATAGTCTCAAGAGAACGTGAGGTCGCCAATTGGCGTATGTGCGGGGAACGACGCATCGGTCGCCGTGCTGCCGCCGCCGCCCTGGGTGATGGCCTCGATCGAACCATGCACGGTCAGGTTTGGCGTTTCGTACTCTTGCTTTTCAACATTCTGTTCCATTGTACTCTCCTATCAAGGACTGGAAACGGCCTGTCGATTGCCGTCAGCTTCATGCTGCATTGCAATAGCTGCACGGCAACATTTATGAGTCAAGTCTCATTTACCCGTCGTTAATCAATTATGGGTTGCGGACGTCACTCCCCGTGTAAGAGATACGCCTTTTGTGAGGGGAAGCCGCATGAAATCGGCGCTTGCTGCCGATAAAACTGTAAGTCATTGATCTTGATGATTTAAATGAAATTCATCCAAGTGATTGATTTTAGACGGTACTAAACTATATCCCTCTTTCAGATGGCCACCGGCGATAGCTTGGCTGACGCGCCGCGACAGGGTGGGATTCAGTCCATCCACCGCGTCACTGACGGGGAAGGCGGCAAACGCTATGGTTGCAAAGTCTTGCACTGCGAAAGGAAAGGCTTTACGGCGTCGCGGTTTTTAAGGATGCTTTGCTTCGCAACTGCAGCATACGCGACGCGCAAACCGTTTTTTGGAGACTCTGCGCTCAATGGCCTTGCCGGAAAGCTCTTATGAACGACTGCGCGCAACCGACTGCGCCGACGAGATTGCCTATGTGCGGGCCTGCTTACGTTTGTATTTCGCCTCGCCCGCCGCCCCGGCCGGCGAGGCGTTGCCGCCGGGACTTTCCCTCGCGGCCGTTACCGATATCGCCAGGCTGAATAAGGTCGGCGCCTTCGTTCTGAAGGTGCTGTCGCGTGCGCCGGCTCATGAGAGGCCGGCCGAACTCTTCCAGTGGCTTGAAACCTATCGCAGAAGGACGGTTTCGATGAACGCCGCCTGCCTGATGGATTCGATGGCCATCAACGAGGCGCTGTTCGACAGGCGGATCGATTTCGTCTTCCTGAAGGGGCCGTTCCAGCAGCATCTGCTTTACGACGATCACTTCATGAAGCCTGCGGGCGATGTCGACATCCTGGTCGCGCCGGCCGGGTTCTTGAAGACGCGCGAAGCGTTGCGCTCGATCGGCTACGAGGTGTCGGGCAAGTCGCGTTCGGTCTGGTGGGTTCGCTTCCTCGGCGAACAGCACATGGTTCGCGGCAGCGGGCCGAGATCATCCACGGTCGATCTTCATTACCGGCTCCAGCAGCCCGGCTCCCCCAGCCCGCGCGATGCCGATGGGTTCCTGCGGCGGAAACGGCTGGTCGAGATCACCGGCGTCGAAGTCCCTTTCACTTCGGCCGCCGACACGCTGATGCTGTCCTGTATCAGTGTCGCCAAGGCCCTGTTCAACCGCGAGCCTTGCGCCGGCTATGTCTGCGATATCAGGGCCAGCTCCGCTCGCCTCGACGAGGCCGATCAGCAGCGCGTGCTCGATGCCGCGATAAGCCAGGGACTGGACGACACCTTGCTGCTCGGCCTGCGCGCCGCCGACGTGCTGTTGGGCGGCACCGGCACGCTTCTATCGGAGCGGGCCAAACCGATCCTGTCGCGCATTGGCAATGAGGACCTGCTCAACATGGTCATCGCGCCATGGCTGTCGTCGCTGCGCTGGCCGCAGCGGCGGACTGTGTTGTGGGAATTGTGCGGCCGGGCTCCCGTCCGCTACCTGGCCGAGGCTGGCTGGGCCGCGTCGGCGGACATCAGCCGCCGCATCTTCGAACGGCCGGCCAGTCCATGACGGCGATGGATATCGAACGCGTACAGGGCGAGGGCAGAACGAAACCTGTGCAAGAGGCAAATTCCATGTCGATGACGAAATCCGAGGTTTGCGTGATCATCGCGGCCAAAAACGCGGCGCGCACGATCGCGGTTGCCATCGCATCCGCGCTGCGCGAACCGGAAGTGGCGGAGGTCGTCGTCGTCGACGATGGCTCTACCGACAATACCGCCGAGGTCGCCCGCTCCGCCGACGACGGCAGCGGCCGGCTCGCGGTGATGCGCCTCGACGTCAATCGCGGCCCATCCTTTGCCCGCAACGCCGCGATCGCCCGTTCACGAGCGCCGTTCGTCAGCATTCTGGACGCCGACGATTTCTTCCTCAATGGCCGGTTTCGCAACCTGTTTGCCGGTGCCGATTGGGATTTCGCCGCTGATAACATCATGCTTATCAGGGACGACGCGACCGGCGACGCGACCAAGATCGTCGCCCCGGATTTTGCCGCCGATCCGGAATTCCTCGATCTCGAACGGTTCGTGGAAGGCAACATCTCCAGGCGCCGCGTGCAAAGAGGCGAACTCGGCTTCTTGAAGCCCGTGATCAGCCGTGCCTTCCTCGACCGCCACGGATTGCGCTACGACGAAAGCCTGCGACTGGGCGAGGACTATGAGCTTTACGCGCGGGCGGTTGCCCACGGGGCCCGGTTCAAAGTCATCCGTTCCTGCGGCTACGGCGCCATCGTGCGCGCCGATTCGCTCAGCGGCCGCCACAAGACGCAGGATCTGAAGCGACTGGCCGACGCCGATCTGGCGCTGCTGGCCATCGACAGCCTGCCGGAAGGGTCCAAGGCGGTATTGCGGCGGCACGAGAGGCATGTGCGCGACAAATATCGGCTGCGCAATTTCCTCGACGTGAAGGCCGAGCGGGGCTTGGCTTCGGCCGCGGCCTATGCCTTCGCAAGCCAATCCAACTTCTTTCCCATCGTCCAGGGCGTGGCATCCGACAAGCTCGAGGCGCTGTTTCGCGGTGTCGGCCTCGTGTCCAGGAACAAGCATGTGCCGCCGCTGCGTTTCCTGATGGCCGGAACCAGCACAGGCAAGGCACGGTAAGGTGCGGAGCGTTGGTTTTGCCTGCACGCCACCCGCCCGCCACGCAACCATTTCGATCGGATTTATGAGTTTACGAATTGGGTGGTTGCCTCGCGGCTCCGGGGATGGCAGTCTATGTTGCGGTGCAGCAAACTGAACGACTAGCCGAACTGGCCCCCGATCGGACTGGTCCGAAGTCTCTCTTCGGCGGAGGAGTGGACGACGCGGTACGAGTTTTCAGCCCCGGTTGCGGAGATCGGCCAGAAGCCGGCCCAAAAGCCGGCGATGACGGGAATTTAAGTTCATGGCCTCGATATTCGGCTTCAGATCAAGGGATCCGGCCCGCGACAGGCAGGCCGACGTTGCGCGTCTCGACCGGCTGGCGAAGCTGTTCGAGCAGATCGCGGCTGAAATCGATGCCGAGAAAACCGGCTTGGAGAGCCGCTATCACAAGGAGGCGACCAACGCGGCTTTCCTCGTTGAAGCCATGGAAAACGGTTCCGCCTCCGACCGCCGCTCGTCCGAGGTCAGCGCGTTGACGCAGTCGATCTTGAACAGCGAGCGCCGCATCGCGGCACTGTCGCGCCAAGGCGGCATGATGCGCGAACTCCGTCGTTCGCTGGATGTGGTCTTCGACGAGAAGGCGGACGCCGATTCGCCGGCTGCGGTCGAATCGGCCAGGCAGGCGGGAGCCGGCCGAGGGTGAAGGTGGCGGTGCGGGACCGTTACGACGGAGGCGATGCAAGGTTGGCAGTCGGGAGGGTGATTGAAGAGGTCAAGGTTGGCCCGTTTGGAAACGGTTCAAACGTCGACTTTGGGTTGGGGACACAACGCAAAGGTGAGTTTGTCATGAGTTCGGAACCAAAAACCATGTCCACGACAGCAATCGACGCCCCTTTAACCCAGCATTTCGGCCGTCGGTCCGGTCTGGCGGTCGCTTTGCTGCTCGTCGCTCTTGGCAGCCTGCCGGCAACCCCGTCTCATGCGCAGGATATCCAGTCCGCGCCGTCTTTCGTCGACGATTTCAAAAGTTTAGACCGTGAGCGCTGGTACGTTTCAGACGGCTGGACGAATGGCAGCCATCAAAATTGCACCTGGTCGAAAGGCTTGGTAGAGCTTTCCGATGGCGTTCTTTCGCTCGGTTTCGCGAAGCAGAAGACCAAGGATCGTGAGTTCGCTTGCGGCGAGATCCAGACCAAGCAGCGCTTCGGCTATGGTACCTATGAAGCACGGATGAAAACCGATACCGGTCCCGGCCTCAACGCGGCTTTCTTCTCCTATATCGGCCCGTCCGACAAGCAGCCCTGGGACGAGATCGATTTCGAGATCCTCACCAAGGACACGTCCAAGGTGCAGGTCAACGCCTACATCAACGGCAAGGGCAAGAACGAGAAGCTGGTCGACGTGGCCGGCGGCACCGACAGTGCCTTCAACGACTACGCCTTCGTATGGGAGAAGGATAGTCTGCGCTGGTACCTCAACGGTCAGCTGGTGAACACCATCACCGATCCCGCCAAGCTGCCCAGCCATGCGCAGAAGATTTTCTTCAGCCTTTGGGGCAGCGAGACGATGAAGGGCTGGATGGGAGCGTTCGCCGAACCGGGCCGCAAGCTTTCGCTGCAGGTCGAGCGCGTCGCCTTCACCGCGCTCGGCCAGCCCTGCCAGTTTCCGGAATCGCTGGTATGCAGCTTAAAAGAGTTGGGAAAGACGAATTGAACCGGCCGGGCCGAAAAACGGCTCCAGGCCCTGGATGGGAATGAAACCGAATGAACTTGACGGTGTTTGGAATTGGCTATGTCGGCCTCGTACAGGCGGCGGTGCTTGCCGAGGTTGGTCACCAGGTTGTCTGCGTCGACATCGACGCAAGCAAGGTGGAGCGGCTCAACCAGGGCTTCGTCCCGATCTTCGAGCCAGGCCTTGAAAGCATTGTCAGGGAGAATCACGCCGCTGGCCGCATCAAGTTCACCACCGATGCGGCGGCGGCCGTCAGGCATGGCGAAATCCAGATGATCGCCGTCGGGACGCCGCCCGGCGAGGACGGTTCGGCCGACCTCAAATATGTGCTGGCGGTCGCCGAGACCATCGGCCGCGAGATGGATAACGCCAAGATCGTCGTCGGCAAGTCGACCGTGCCGGTAGGCACCTGTGAAAAGGTCAAGGCCAGGATCGCCGAGACGCTGAAGAAAAGAGGTCGCGACGATCTGAGCTTCGACGTCGCCTCGAATCCCGAATTCCTCAAGGAAGGCTCTGCCGTCGCCGACTGCATGAAGCCGGACCGCATCATCGTCGGCACCGACCGCGAGGAAACCGAGGCGGTGATGCGCGAACTCTACGCGCCCTTCAACCGCAACCACGAGAAGATGATCGTGATGGACGTGCGCAGCGCCGAATTCACGAAATACGCCGCCAACTGCATGCTGGCGACCAAGATCAGCTTCATGAACGAGATGGCGAACCTCGCCGAGCAGCTCGGCGCCGACATCGAGGAGGTGCGCAAGGGCATCGGCAGCGATCCGCGCATCGGCTACCACTTCATCTATCCGGGTCTCGGCTATGGCGGCTCGTGTTTCCCCAAGGACGTCCGCGCCCTGATCAAGACCGCCGAGGGCGTCAAGTTCGACGCCAAGCTGCTGCGCGCCGTCGAGGAGCGCAACAACGACCAGAAATCCGTCTTGTTCGACAAGGTGCACCGCTATTTCAAGGGGAGCCTCAAGGGCAAGACCTTCGCGCTGTGGGGCCTGGCCTTCAAGCCCAACACCGACGACATGCGCGAGGCGCCCGCGCGTGTGCTGATGGAAGCGCTCTGGAACGCCGGCGCGACCGTGCAGGCCTATGACCCTGAAGCCATGCAGGAATGCCAGGCCATCTACGGGCTACGCGACGACCTGATGCTGTGCGGCACCAAGGAGGCGGCCCTGCGCGGCGCCGATGCGCTGCTGATCGCCACCGAATGGAAGAGTTTTCGCGCACCGTCCTTCGATGCGCTGAAGGATGCACTGACCACGCCGGTCATCTTCGACGGCCGCAACCTCTACGATCCCAAGGTCGTGGCGCGCCACGGCATCGAATATCACTCGATCGGCAGAATGGCGGCATGAGACCGCCCGATCCTACGGCTGCGCCGGGCGCGGAAAGGAGTTGCAACTGATGGTGCTGGACGTAAAGCCCGAGCAAGTCACCAAGGATCATTTCGATGTTGTCGCGATCGGTTCCGGCTTCGGTTCGGCTTTCTTCCTGCATGAGTTCGCCAGGCGGCGTAAGGCACGCATACTCGTCCTCGAATGGGGCCGTCACAACACGCATCAATGGCAGCTCGACCAGAACGTCAACACCGACATAGACGACGAGACGACCTACAAGACCAATTCCGACAAGCCGTGGAATTACACAATCGGGCTGGGCGGCGGGACCAATTGCTGGTTCGCGCAGACGCCACGGTTCCATCCCAATGATTTCAGGCTGAAGAGCACTTACGGCATCGGCAATGACTGGCCGATCAGCTACGATGATGTCGAGCCGTTCTATTGCGACGCCGAAGACATCATGTCGATCTCGGGCGACCCGGACATGGCGGCGATGCTGCCGCGCTCAAGGCCGTTTCCGCAGCCGCCGCATCGCATGTCGACGCCGGACAGGATGATGAAGGCGGCCCAGCCCGATCAGCACTTCGTCATGCCGACCGCGCGGGCCCGCGTGCCGACCGCGCAACGCAGCTCCTGTTGCGCCAATCTGCGCTGCTGGCTGTGCCCGGTCGATGCCAAATTCACCGCCAATAATGGCCTGATGCATGTCTTCGAGCATCCCGACGTTTCGGTCTGCCTCGGCTCCGAGGTGCGGCGGCTAGACCATGTCGGCGGCACGGTGCGTTCAGTCGCCTTCGTCCATGAGGGCAAGGAATATCAGGTCAGCGGCGACCTCTTCGTTCTCGGTGCCAATGCCATCCAGAGCGCGGCGATCATGCTGCGCTCCGGCCTTGGAGATGAATTCGTCGGGCGCGGCCTGCATGAATCCTATGGCTGGAATTTCGAGGTCTATCTCGACGGCGTCGACAATTTCGATGGCAGCACCATCACCACCGGCCTGAATTTCGGCCTCTATGACGGTCCGCATCGGTCCGAGCATGCGGCGGCCCTGGTCTATTTCGAGAACCGCTGGCAGCACGGGATGCGCGCCGAGAAGGGGCGGCTGCGCCAGGCGCTGCCGCTGGTCGTGGTCACCGAAAACCTGCTCGACCACGAGAATTTCGTCACACTCGACGAGGACGACAATGCTTTCGTCAGCTTCAAGGCACCGTCGGACTACGCTGTCAAAGGCATGGCCCGGGCGCTCGAGAAACTGCCTGGACTGCTTGCTCCGCTACCGGTGGAGCGGTTGTTCGACCGCGGGATCCGGCCAACCGAATCGCATGTCCAGGGCACGTTGCGGATGGGCACCGGCCCGGCCGATTCGGTGATCGACAGCAACATGATCCATCACCGGTTGAGAAATCTGGTTGTCGTCGGCACCAGCACCTATCCCAGCTGTTCCTGTGCCAATCCGAGCCTGACCGCTGCAGCTCTGTCCTTGCGGGCAGCGAGCCGGATGGCGTGAGCGGAGGTATGCGATGATCGAGATCACGCGGCGTTCGGCACTGGCCATCATGGCGGGCGGAGTTGCGTCGGCAGGCGTGGCCTATGCGGCCGTGTCCTCGTTCTCGGACGAGGACCTGGTTCGCGTCACGCTCGAAAAATACCTCGGCAGGCTGAACATGCGCATCGAGCACCTGCAGCAGTTCGTGCTCGAGTTCCGCAACCGCAATCCGGGGATGTTTCCCAGCGAAAAACTGGGCGATGCCGTCACCTTGCTCGAGAAGGCGAAGCTCGGTCAGGCACGCCAGTTGTTTCCAAAACAGAAGCAGCGCGACATCCAGCATTTCGACCGCTGGGTTGTCGCCGAATTCCACATGCTGACGGACTACGCCTGGCGCGGTTCGCCCAATGATCCCATCCGGTTCACCGGATGGCAGTCATGCACAAATCCGTTCGCGACGCTTGATCCGCCAAAGACTGCATGAGGCGGCCTTCGACGCGGGCCTTCATCGGGCCGAGGCATTGAAACGCGATAGACGAGGAGCCAGGATCATGAAAGTTCTCTTTGCAGGCGGCAATGGCTACCCACCGGAGTTCAGCGGCGGCGTCCAGTCGAGCACTCACCATCTGGCAGAGCAGTTGATCGAGCATGGGCATGAGGCCGCAGTGCTCGCCGCCCTGTTTGGCGATGGTGTCTTCGGCTTCAAGGCGCGTGCCAAGATGAAGCTGTTGCGCCAGCCCGCGGTGGTCGACAGTTTTCCCGGCTACCCGGTGATCCGGGCATGGTTCCCCTGGGAGGCGGCGGCTTTCGCCGTCAACAGGGTGAAGCCGGATGTCGCGGTGGTCCAGTGTCACAAGTCGGTTCCGCTCGGCAAGGCGTTGCAGGCCAAGGGCGTGCCGCTGGTCGTCTATCTCCGCAATGTCGAGTTTCACGAACTGGGGGGCGACCTGCGCGACTTGCGCTCGGCGCTCTATATCGCCAATTCCGAGTTCACCGCGCGCACCTACGCCAGGGAGTTCGGCATCGAGACAACGGTGATCCCGCCGACCATCAATCCGACGCACTACAGCACGCCGACGTCGGGTCGGTTCGTCACCCTGATCAACCCTTATGAGGAAAAGGGCTTCGAGCTTGCGGTGCGCATCGCCGGCGCGTGCCCCGAAATTCCTTTCCTGTTCGTCGAAAGCTGGAAACTCGCGGACGACCACCGGGCACGCATCGAGCAGACGATCGCGCCGCTCGGCAATGTCACGCTGGAAAACCGCACCAGCGACATGAAGACGGTCTATGGCCGCACCCGGATCTTGCTGGCGCCCAGCAAATGGGAGGAGGCCTGGGGGCGGGTGGCCTCGGAGGCCCATTGCAGCGGCATTCCCGTCGTCGGCTCGCGGCGCGGCGGCCTGCCCGAAGCGATCGGCCCTGGCGGCGCGGTGCTCGACTATGATGCTCCGCTCGCCGACTGGGTCGCCGCCGTCAGGCTTTTGTGGAACGACAACAAGGAATATGAGCGGGTCTCGGCTCTTGCGCGCAGCTTCGCCGGGCGGCCGGAACTCGACCCCGACCGTCAGTTCGTCACCTTCTTCTCGATATTGGACAGGGCGGCACAGCAGAGCGCGCGCCAGGCCGCTTAGTCAACAGCGACCCGATCGCGCCGCGTCAGGCTGGGCGCTTGACCCGGTTCTTCAGCGTTTCATAGCCCCGCGCGCCGAGCAGGGCGCGGGCGATGGTTTTGGCGGCGCTCTTGCGGCCCTCTTGCGACTTGACCTGGCGCAGCCTCGCCGGCAGGTTTCGCGCGGCCTGGCCAAGCGCTGGCAGCGACAGCGCATCGGGAAAACTGACCATGTGCGTTTCGACACACAGGACCGGTTTGCCCGACAGTTCCGTGATCCTCAGCGCCTGGGCATGCTCGCTTTCGATGAACAGGATGGCATCGGATTTGCGATAGAAATCGGCCTTGAAACTGCCATGCGCGCCAAGCCGCTGGCGCTCCGCCTTGCTCGGCAGGTCGAGCATGATCAGCTTGTCGTAATGGATCTCGTGCTTGGCCAACCACGCCTCGGTCAACGCACGGTATTTCTCGAGCCGGCTGGTGACCAGCCAGCCGATCTTGTGGGTCACGGCATGAAGCGGCCGCGCCTCGCTGAGGAATTTTTCATAGGCCGGTCCGTCATCGTTCTCGGCCTCGGTCGGATCGAGACAAAGCACCCCGTCTATGTCGACACAGCATTGCGCCAGGAATTTGTGATGCATGAAGTTCCACTGGAACATGCGGGGATGCGGCACGACCTCGAACACCAGGTCGGTCTCCTGATGCTCCGGCTCCAGGCCGAAGACAGCGGCAAAGGTGTAGTCGGCCTCGATGCCGGCGCCCTTGATGCGGGCACGGGCGTCGCGCATTGCATTGCCGCCGGCAATGCTGTCGTCGATCACCAGCACCTTGCGCATGTCCGTGACCTTGCGGTCGAGTGCGGCCCTGCGCTTGGTGATGCCTGACGTGTAGACCCGGCCTTCCAGGAAGCTATCGAGGTCGGTCATCGGAATGTTCGCTGCAAGGCTGACCAGCGTCGCGGCCAGCACGCCGCTTCTGGGGACACCGACCACCAGGTCGATGTCGCGCGGCAGCCGGTGAAGGTTGCTCACGATCGCGTCGTTCATGTCGGAGATCGATCGGTAGTGCATTGATCAGGCCTGATGCTCGGGTGGGATAGGGTTGGACGACAAAGGCGCCGAAATTATTGCGCCTCACGCGGCGTCGCCGCCGGCGTTCTTGCAGGCAGCATCTTCAAGGCCTCCCGCAAGGCTTCGCGGCCGGCCGCGAACGCCAGCGCGACGACGATGGTGATCGCGTAGGCCAGGATGGCGCCGCTTGCCAGGGCAACGACATGCTGCTGCGGCAGCATCGGCTTGACCAGCCAGACCACGCCCAGTGCCAGATGCGCGCCAAGCACGAACGGCGTTGCCGCGCGCAGCACATGGCTGGCTTGCAGCGGTCCGCTCTTGCCGACATAGAGCCACAGGAAGGGCGTGCGCAGATACTCGCTGACCGCATAGGCGACCGCCACGCCGAGCGCGCCGTAGGGCAGGCCGAGCGCGAAGGCAAGCACCGAGGTCACCGCCGTTATGATGCCCCAGCGCATGAAGTCGCCGGAGCGGCCCTGGCTGACGAAAAGCCATCCCGCTGGATTGTTGAGCGGCTGCAGCAGGCCGGCAAAGCCGAGCGCCAGGAAGATCGAGGCGCTGGCGCGCCACTGCTCGCCGAGCACGAAGGGAATCAGCACATCGGACATGGCGGTGGCGAAAGCGACGCCGGGCAGCGCCACCAAAAGGATCAGCGGCATGACCCGCAGATAGGCGCTGCGATAGCGGTCGGGCTCGTCCTTCAGCCGCGACAGCGCCGGTACCATCACCTTCGACAGCGGATTGGTGATCTGGCTGAGCGGGAACAAGAGCAGCTTATAAGCGCGGTCGTAGAGGCCGAGCTGGGCCTCGCCCCAGTATTTGCCGATCAGCACGTTGTCGAGATTGCGGGCGAAGAAATTGGCGAAATTGAAACCGGTGATACCGGCGCCGAAATTGATCAGCTCGCTGATGCCCGCGACCTTGCGCGGCATGCCCGGGCGCCAGCGGGAGCTTGCCCAGTAACAGAGCGTCGGCAGCACCGCGCCGGTCAGCGTGCCGGCAAACAGCGCCCAGTAGGAGCGGTCGATGAAGGTCCAGGCAATCGATACCGCCAGGCCCGCCACGGCCCCGGCGACGTCGATGATCGCCAGGCGGCCGAACTGCATGCGGCGCGTCAGCAGCGCCAGGTGCTGTGCGCCCAGGCCGTAAGCCAGGATCTGCAGCCCCAATGCGGCCACCAGGCCAGCGACACGCGGCTCGCCGTAAAAGGCGGCGACCAGGGGTGCCGCGCCCGCGAGCACGCAGGCCAGGATGGCGCTGACGGCGACGTTGATCCAGAAGAGGTAGTTCACCTCCTCGTGCCGGATGCCTGTCTTCTGGATCGTCGCCTGGGTCAGGCCGAAATCCTGGAACAGGGCGATGAAGGCGAGCACCGGCGCGCACATGGCCACGACACCGAAATCCTGCGGAGACAAGAGCCGCGACAGGACGATGACGGATACGATCTGTGTGGCGACCCGCACCGACTGCGCCATCGCGGTCACGACGGCACCGCGGCCGACCGATTTGCGCAGAGAGCCTTCCGGCGGATCGAATGGATTGGCTTCCAAATTCAGGATTCCTGATCTTTGCGCGGATTCCGGGGCCCGAAATCCACAACCGCCGCCGACCACAAACTACGGCAATAATTTTGCAGTGCAACAGAAAACGTGGATCGCCGCGCCAAAAATGTTGCGATGCAGCAAGAGCTGTACTAGGCTTCCCCTGGGTGGGTCAAACAGCGGTCGAGTTTTCATGCTGCATGTCTTGTACCTGGTGCACGATGTTTCCGACCCGGCGGTTCGCCGGCGGATCACGATGCTCCGGACAGGTGGTGCCCGGGTCACCCTGGCGGGCTTCCGCCGTACCGTCACCCCTGTCGCCGATATCGAAGGATTGCGGCCGATCGACCTTGGCGCGACGCGCGACGGCCGATTCGCGCAGCGCCTGGCGGCGGTGGCGAAAACAGCAGTTTCGATAGGTTCGAAGCTCAAGGGCATGCCGAAGCCGGATCTCATCATCGCACGCAATCTGGAAATGCTGGCGCTGGCGCGCCGGGCAAGATCGGCTTTCGGCGCCGCGGTCCCGATCGTCTATGAATGCCTCGACATTCACCGCCTGGTGCTCCGCGACGATGCTCTGGGCAAGGCGCTGCGCGCCACCGAGCGCCATCTGGCGCGGGACGTGAAGTTGCTCGTGACCAGTTCGCCCGCCTTCATCGCCAATTATTTCAAGCCTTTCCGTCAGGTCGCGGCACCGGTGGAACTGGTCGAGAACAAATATTTCGAGGCAGCGGCTGTTCTGCCTGGCGAGCCTGAGGCGGTCGAAGGACCCGTCGCCCCGCCATGGCGGATCGGCTGGTTCGGGGCGCTGCGCTGCCGCCGCTCGCTCGAATTGCTGGCCGGTTTCACGCGCCGCATGGAGGGCCGGTTCGAGATCGTGCTGCGCGGCCGTCCGGCGCTTTCCGAATTCCCTGATTTCCATGCCTTCGTCGAGGCCGAACCTTACCTGTCGTTTGGCGGGCCGTATCGCAATCCGGAGGACATGGCGGCGATCTATCAGGACGTCCATTTCTCGTGGGCGATCGATTTCTTCGAGGAGGGACAGAACTCCGAATGGCTGCTGCCCAACCGCCTTTATGAAGGCTGCCGCTTCGGCGCGGTGCCGATCTCGATGGACAACACCGAGACGGGGCGGTTCCTGAGGCAGCGCGACATCGGCGTTTTGTTGCCGCAGGCCACGCCAGAGGCGTTGGAAACCGCGCTTGGCGGGATGGAGCAGCACCGTTTCGGCAGGCTGAAGGCGCGTGTTCTGGCCCACAATCCGAGGGTGTGGAGCTACGATCGCGGCGACTGCAGCGCCCTGGTCGAAAAACTGCGCCACCTGAGCACAGTGCGCGAACCCCTCGCAGCCGAAGCCTTGGCATAGGATGGACATCGCCCGATGACGCAAGCGCTTGCCCCCAGCCTGATCGTGATCCCATGTCTCAACGAGGCAACCCATATCGGTGCGCTGCTCGACCAGCTCTGCCCGGCGGCGGAACGGCTTGGCGCGCGGATCGTCGTTGCCGATGGCGGCAGCACCGACGGCACGCTGGCCATCGTCGGCGAGCGCCAGAAGAACGATCCGCGCATCGTGCTGCTTCACAATGAAAAGCGCATCCAGAGCGCGGCGATCAACCTGGCGGTGGCCAGATTTGGCGAGGGCGCGCAATATCTGATCCGCATCGATGCCCATGGCGGCTATCCCGACGACTATTGCGACCGGCTCGTCGAGGAGGCGCAGGGCAGCGGCGCCGATTCGGTCGTGGTTTCGATGCTGACCAGCGGCAGCGGCACCGTGCAGAAGGCGGCGGCGGCGGCGCAGAACTCCAAGCTCGGCACCGGCGGCTCCAAGCATCGCCATCTCTCCGCCGGAGAATGGGTCGACCACGGCCATCACGCGCTGATGCGGATTTCGGCCTTCCAGGCCGTCGGCGGCTATGACGAGACGTTCAGCCACAACGAGGATGCGGAACTCGACTATCGGCTGAGGCAAGCCGGCTACAGGATCTGGATGAGCGGCAGGACGCAGATGGTCTATTATCCGCGCACCTCGCTGCGCAGCCTCTATTTCCAGTACCTCGGCTATGGTCGCGGCCGGGCCAAGAACGTGCTGAAACATCGGGTGATCCCGAAGCTTAGGCAGATGGTGCCGCTGGCGGTCTTCCCGGTGGTCCTTCTCGCGGCCTTCTCCTTCGTGCACTGGATTGCGGCGCTGCCGCTGTTGCTGTGGGTGGCGGTGTGCCTTGGCTACGGCCTGGTGACGGCCATCAGCCAGCGCAATGCCGATATCGCGCTTGCCGGAGTCCCGGCGATGGTCATGCATTTCGGCTGGTCCGTCGGCTTCTGGCTGCAGCTTCTCGGCCTCGGCGCACGGGGGAGGGCGGCGTGATGGCGGCTCAGACCAGGAACCGCGGCATCGACATCGGCGTGTGCACGTTCCGGCGGCCGGAACTGGCCGAGACGCTGCGCTCGCTCGCCTCTCTTGCCATGCCTGACGGCTTCGAGGTCGGCGTCATCGTCGCCGACAATGACGACACGCCAAGCGCCAGGGAGTTGGTGACGGCGCTGTCACAGGAATTGAAGCTGCCGGTCCGCTACCAGCACTGCCCGGCGCGCAACATCTCGATTGCCCGCAACGCTTGCCTCGATGCCAGCGAAGCGGATTTTCTGGCCTTCATCGACGACGACGAAACCGCCACCGCCCGCTGGCTGGCCGAGCTGGTCGCGACAGCTGAGGAAAGCGGTGCAACAGCCGTGCTCGGCCCGGTGCGCGCGCTTTACCGTCCGGATGCGCCGGACTGGATGCGCCGCGGCGATTTCCATTCCACCTTGCCGGTCCGCGTGCGTGGCGAAATCCGCACCGGCTACACCTGCAACGTCCTGCTCCGCACGGGATCGGACAGCCTGCGCGGCCGCCGCTTCAGCCTGGCGCGCGGCCAGACCGGCGGCGAGGACACCGAATTCTTCGACCAGATGCACAAGGCAGGCGGTCGGATCGCCTTTGCGCCGGAGGCATGGGTGGATGAGGCTGTGCCACGGGCCAGGGCCGCGTTCGACTGGCTCAGCCGCCGCCGTTTCCGGGTCGGCCAGACGCACGGCCATCTCCTGGGTCGCGACGCCGGCGGCATTGCGCGGGTGAAGCAAGCCGGCCTTGCCGCGGCAAAGGCTGCTTATTGCTTTGCCGCCGCACTTCCGGTTGTCGCCAGCCCGATACGCAGGAACCGCAGCGTGCTGCGCGGCATCATGCATGTAGGCGTCGTCAGCGGCCTTGTCGGCGTCCGCGAACTGCGCCTCTACGGCCAGCCTTCACCAGGGGAAGGAGGCAAGCGTGCGGCCTGACATTTCCTCCGTTCCCGATGTTTCTTTTGTGATTGCCGCCTACAACGCCGAGGCAACCCTCGATCGGGCGATCGCCAGCGCCATCGCCCAGAAGGGTGTCAGCGTCGAGATCGTCGTCGTTGACGACAAGTCGCGTGACGGCACCCTGGATGTGGCGCGGGCCTATCCCGAGCACATCGTGCGCGTCGTGGCGCTGGACAACAACAGGGGCCCCGGTGGGGCCAGGAATGCCGGGCTCGATGCCGCCCGCGGCAGGTGGATCGCGGTTCTCGATTCCGACGATGCCGTCTTTCCCGGCCGTCTCGCCGCCATGATCGACCGCGCCGAAAAGGCGGGTGCCCAGATCGCCGTCGATAATCTCCAGGTCGTCCGTAAGGACGGCGTGGTCGAGGACGCGATGTTCCCGCGCCAGTATCTGGAAGGACTGCGCGAGATTTCGCTGGCCACCTACATCGCCGGCAATGTCGTCTTCGAATCGAAATTCAATCTCGGCTACCTCAAGCCGATCTTCCTGCGCAGTTTCCTCGATGAAAACCGGCTGCGTTATGATGAGGAACTGAGGATCGGCGAAGACTACATCCTGTTTGCCGAAGCCCTGGCCATGGGCGGCAGATGCGTGGTCGAGCCCGATATCGGCTATGCCTATCATATCCGTAGCGGTTCCATCTCGCGGGTGCTCGAGCCTCATCATGTCGAGGCGATGCGCAAGGCGGATGCCGAATTCGCGCAAACCCATCGGATGGACGAGGAGGCCCAGGCAGCCTTCGCCCGGCGCGGCCGCAGCTTGCGCAAGGCGGCCTCGTTCCTGGCGATGGTCCAGCACATCAAGGCGCGGTCCCCGCTCAAGGCGATCCGGACGGCGCTCAGCGACCCGGCGGCGGTCAGGCACATGGGCATGCCGATCGCCGTGCGGTTGCGAAGGGTAGCGGCACAGTTTGCCGTGGGGGTGGGGAGGTGAAGATGCAGGCACATGGAGGGATTTTTCGTGGCCTGTGAATGGACTGTAGTCGATCTCCTCAGAAGGAATTTGCGATGAAGAAAATCAGGAAGGCCGTGATACCGGTGGCGGGGCTTGGAACAAGGTTCCTGCCGGCGACCAAGTCGATGCCGAAGGAAATGCTTCCGGTGGTCGACAGGCCCGTCGTGCAATATGCGGTGGACGAGGCCTTCGAGGCCGGGATCGAGCACATCGTCTTCGTCACCGGCCGCAACAAGGCGGTCATCGAGGATTATTTCGACCTCCATCCGGAACTGATCGGAACCCTGGAGCAGACCGGCAAGAAGACTCAGCTGGAGGCGCTCGAAAGCATGCTGCCGGTGGCCGGCGCCACCTCCTTCATCCGCCAGCAATCGCCGCAAGGCCTCGGCCATGCCGTCTGGTGCGCGCGCGAGGTCATCGGCAACGAGCCCTTCGCCCTGCTTTTGCCTGACATGGTCTCCTTCGGCGGGCGCGGATGCCTGGCCGAGATCACCGACCTCTATGCCGAGACTGGCGGCAACGTCATCGCCGTCGAGCGCTGCGAACCCACTGAGACCAACAAATACGGCATCGTCGGCCGTGGCGCCGACATTGGCGGCGGCTTCGAGGTGACGGCCATGGTCGAAAAGCCTGCGCCGGCCAACGCGCCCTCGAACTTCTACATCAACGGCCGCTACATCCTGCAGCCCGAGATTTTCCAGCTTCTGGGCAACCAGCAACGCGGCGCCGGCAATGAGATCCAGCTGACCGACGCCATGGTCCGCCTGTCGCAGGAGCAGCCATTCTTTGCCCAGCCTTTCAAGGGCCGCATGTTCGACTGCGGTTCCAAGGAAGGGTTCATCCAGGCCAATATCGCCTTCGCGCTGGCGCGCAACGACATGAAGGGCCCGGTTTTCGAGATGCTCCGGGAGTTCGTCCGGACGCATGAACGCCAGGAAGAAGCCGCATAATGCCCATCTTTCGGGAGTATTGTCGGGTGGCTGACGGCGGAGGGGCCGACCGGCTCCGCACTGTCCGGCACCAAGCGTGTGTCGCGTCCGCCAATGCTCCCGATCTTTCTGGGGCCTGCGAGCGAGACAAGCCAGAATTGGACCGAAGATGAATTATGCCAACTTTCCTCTAGACAAGAGGATGCCATTGCCGAATTCGGACGCAGGAGACGGCGACGACTTCATCGATATCGAGCGGCTGCTTGGCATGGCCGCACGGCAGGCCAAGGTGGTTGGCGTGTGCGCCGTCATCGGCCTTTTCCTGGGCATGCTCTATCTGCAGACCACGCCGCCAAAATTCGTGTCGGTCTCCAGCGTGCTGATCGATGAGGGGCTGAACAAGATCGTCGACGACATCTCGGCGGCATCGACGACCATGCAGACCGATTCGGCCATCCTCAGCCAGATCGAGATTCTGACCTCGACCCGGCTTGCCGCCGTGGTCGTCGACAAGCTCAAGCTCGACCAGAACGAAGCCTTCATGAACCCGCCGCAATCAGCGCTTGCCCAGGGCGTCGGCATGATCCGCGGACTGATCCAGTATGTCCGGCCAAGCCCGGTCATGCCGGGCGTCGGCGATATCTCCAAGCTCGACCCCGCCGCGCGCGATGCATTGATTGCCGCATCCGGCCGTGACTACGCCATCCTCAAGCTGCAGAACGAGATCCAGGCGGATCGCGTCGGACGAAGCTACGTCATCGCGCTTGGCTACCAGGCGACGGATCCGGCGCTGGCGAAGGCCATCACGAAGGCCTATGCCGACGCCTATCTCGCCGATCAGCTCGATGCCAGTTTCGACGCCACCGAGCGCGCGGCGGTCTGGCTTCAGGGCCGGCTGACCGAACTGCGCGAAAGCTCGCAGCAGGCATCGCTGGCGGTCGAGAAATTCAGGGCCGAACACGGCCTGTCCGCCAACAGTGACGGCCAGCTGATGAGCGACAAGCAGCTCGCCGACCTGAATGCCCAGCTCATCGTGGCGCAGGCCGACACCGCGCGTGCCAGCGCCCGCTACCAGCAATACAAGTCGATCGTCGACAGCGGCTCGGACAACGCTTTCAAGGACGCCGCAATATCCAGCGACCAGCCAAGCAGCTCGGTCATCGGAGCGCTGAAGACCCGCTATCTCACCGTCGCCAAACGGCAGCAGGATGTCGAAGCGAATTTCGGCCCGCAGCATCCGCAGGCGGTGGCGCTCGCCAAGGAGAAGGCCGACATATCGGCGCAGATCTTCGGCGAACTGAAGCAACTCACCGAAAGCTACCGCAACGAATACGAGGTGGCGCTGGCGCGCGAGACCGCGCTCAGGGCCAATGTCGCCGCCGCGCAGGGCAAGAGCTCCATCGACAACCAGTCGCAGGTCCAGCTGCGTGATCTCAACCAGAAGGCGACGGCGCTGACCACACTCTACCAGACCTTCCTCAGCCGCTACGAGGAAGCCGCCCAGCAGCAGTCCTTCCCGGTCGGCAAGATCCGCATCATCTCGGATGCGTCGACGCCGCTTGCCGCCTCGAGCCCGCGCACCATGATCGTGCTCGGTCTTTCGCTGGTGCTCGGCGTTCTGATGGGCGCCGGCTTCGGCGGCCTCAACGAGTTCAACGAACGGTTCTTCAGGACCGGCGAGGAGGTGCGCGATCGCGTCGGCCTCAAATTCCTCGGTTACCTGCCCACCATCGGCAGCAAACCGACGAAGGAAGACAAGCCGGCCGAGCCAGATCTCAAGGTCGCCAGATCGCCGGCCGCCATCGAAAAGCGGGCGCGAATGCGGGTGAGCATCGACGCTCCGGCATCGATGTTCTCCGAAACGCTGCGCAGCGCCAAGATCGCCTTCGACGTCGTCATGGAAGGGCAAGGCAGCCGCGTCATCGGCGTGATCTCGGTCCTGCCCGGCGAAGGCAAGTCGACGGTCGCGGCCAATCTCGCCGGGCTGCTCGCCGCCAATGGCGCCAGGACGCTGCTCATCGACGGCGACCTACGCAATCCGGGCCTCAGCCGCAGCCTCGGCATGGAAGCCGAGCAAGGGTTGATGGAAGCAGTGGTGAGCGGCCAGACATGGCAGTCCGTCGGCAAGATCGACAGGCAGACCAAGCTCGCCATCATCCCGGCCGTGTCGCGTGGGCATTTCTCGCACACCAGCGAGCTTCTTTCCTCGGCCGGCATGCGGCGCTTCATCGAGAACGCCAAGGAGACGTTCGAATACATCGTCGTCGATCTGCCGCCGCTCGGCCCGGTTGTCGACGCCAAGGCCTTCGCACCGCTCGTCGACGGCTTCGTGCTGGTCACCGAATGGGGCCGCACGCCGCGCGCCATGGTGCGCTCGATGCTGGAATCCGAACCCTATGTCGCCAACAAGATCGTCGGCGCGGTGCTGAACAAGGTCGACCTGAAGAAGCTGGCCAAATACGGATCGTTCGGCGCATCGGAGAAATTCTTCGACAAGTACTCGAGCTACTATCTCGATAAGTCCGAGGTGCGCTCGAAGGCAGCGGTCTGAGATAGGCCGTTGCTCGCCGTCTCCTGAGAGTGCGCTACGCTTCTTGTTTCGAGACTACGCAAAGCTTCGGTCGTCCCGCCGCGCTGATGCGGCTGGACATGAAGCGCCGCGAAGCTGGAAGTACGGCTATGCCGCCTTCAGCCGGTAGCGGAAGACGGTGTGATCAAGCAGCAGCCGGATGCGCGGTTCGGCTTCGGTCGCCACCAGCCAGCTTGCCACGATCATGGTCGCGCCGACCACGGCCATCGACACGAGATAAGGTACACCGGCGCGCACCATGGCGCCGAGCATCGCCGCGCCGATGACGTCGTGGATCAAATACAGCGGATAGGTCATCAGGCCGATCCGCCGCCAGCCGCTCCAGCTGAGGTTGAGCTTGAGCGACCACGCCATCAGCGCGATGGCCACGAGGAAGATCAGGATTGGCGGTGCGTAAGGCATCACGGCTCCGACCTTGATGCTGTGGACGTCGACCGAACTCGCGATCTGCAGCACTCCGCCACCGAGGAACAGCAGGCAGAAGCCGAGGCGAGAGGCCGTCACCGCCTTGAACCGCATCAGCCAGATGAGCACGCCGACCGCGAAGAAACAGCCATGATGCACCAGGATGAGCTGCAGCCAGCGCGTCTCGGCGAGGTCGGACCAGCCGAGCGGATAGTACAGGCACCAGAACAGCGTGCTGACCAGCCCGATGACGATGGCAACCACTTCCATCAGATGGAAGCGGCCGAGCCGCAGCAGGACCCAGACGATGGCGTAGAAGGCGATCTCGATGCCGAGCGTCCAATAGACGCTGTCGACCCACGGACCATAGGGCGCGAACAGGGCCGTTCGGGCGAGCCTTACCACCGCATCGGTCGGCCAGCTCAAGCCAATCAGCAGCAACAGCGCCGCGGTGATCGGCGCACAGATCCACACCGCGGGCGCCAGCCTTTTGATCCTTGCCTCGAAAAAGCGCAGCGGCGTCGAATTCTCGGCGCTGAAGGCTATGACGAAACCGCTGATGACGAAGAAGATTTCGACGCCGACCCACCCGGATTCGGCCCAGGCGCCGATACCGGGCTGTGCGGGAACGCCGCCGGTCGCTTGCGCCGAGATGCCGTCGGGATAGGCCCGCACCCAGAAGCCGTGGTGGTAGACCATGACCAGCACGGCGGCGAGAAACCGCAGGATGTCGATGCCGCCGAACGTTGTTTTTTGCTGAGCCATGCGATCCCATCGAATGGCCCCCCACGCGAACTGTAAGGCGGAGTGTTGCATTGCACAATCAACGATTGTGCGATGCATCCATCACAAAGTTCGCCGTGCCGCAACATCTCGGAAAGACAGCCCCGCTCAAGTGCCGGCAGTGCCTGTCAAACCCCGATCCCACGCTCGGTCAGAGCCGCCGTGATTTCCTCGAGGATGGCGGGGTCGTCGATGGTCGCCGGCATCGTCCACGCTTCCTTGTCGGCGATCTTCTGCATGGTGCCGCGCAGGATCTTGCCGGACCGTGTTTTGGGCAGCCGCTTGATCGTCACCACCGTCTTGAAGGCGGCGACCGGGCCGATGCGCTCGCGCACCAGCGCGACGACCTCCTTCTCGATGGCGCCGCCGTCGCGCGCGACACCGGCGTTCAGCACCACGAAACCGAGCGGAATTTGCCCCTTCATCGCATCGGCGATGCCGACGACGGCGCATTCGGCGACATCGGGATGGGCGGCCAGCACCTCTTCCATCGCGCCGGTCGACAGCCGGTGGCCGGCGACATTGATGATGTCGTCGGTGCGTGCCATTACGTAGAGATAGCCATCCTCGTCGACCATGCCGGCATCCGCCGTCTTGTAGAAGCCGGGGAACTCATCGAGATAGGCCTGGCGGAAGCGGTCGTCGGCATTCCATAGCGTTGGCAGGCAGCCGGCCGGCAGCGGCAGCTTGACCACGACATTGCCGAGCGTGCCGCGCGGCACTTCGTGGCCGGCATCGTCGAGCACACGGATGTCGTAGCCCGGCATCGGCACCCCGGGCGAGCCGTATTTCACCGGCAAGAGGCCGAGCCCGGCCGGGTTGATCGTCATCGGCGAACCGGTTTCGGTCTGCCACCAATGGTCGACCACCGGCACGTTGAGCTTCTGCTCCGCCCATTTGATGGTTTCGGGGTCGGCGCGTTCGCCGGCGAGGAACAGCGTGCGGAATTTCGACAGATCGTATTTCGGCACGAACTCGCCCTTGGGGTCCTGCCCCTTGATGGCGCGGAAGGCGGTCGGCGCCGTGAACAGCGCGACCACGCCGTGCTCCGAGATCACCCGCCAGTAGGTGCCGGCATCGGGCGTGCCGATCGGCTTGCCTTCGAAGAGCACGCTGGTGCAGCCATGCAGCAGCGGTCCGTAGACGATGTAGGAATGGCCGACCACCCAGCCGACATCGGACGCTGCCCAGAACACTTCTCCCGGCTTGACGCCGAACTCGTTGTCCATCGTCCATTTCAGCGCGACCATGTGGCCGCCATTGTCGCGCACGATGCCCTTGGGCTGGCCGGTCGTGCCCGAGGTGTAGATGATGTAGAGCGGGTCGGTGGCCAGCACCGGCACGCAGTCGACATTGGCGCCGGCCGCCCGCTCGCGGGCGACGGCGTCGGCATAGTCGATGTCGAAATGGTCCTTCAAATCGCAGCGCAACTGATCGCGCTGCAGGATCAGGCAGGCGTCCGGCTTATGGCGGGATATCTCGATCGCTCTGTCGAGCAGCGGCTTGTAGGCGACGACCCGGCCTGGCTCCAGGCCGCAGGAGGCCGAGACGATCAGTTTCGGCTTCGCGTCGTCGATGCGGGTGGCAAGCTCATGCGAGGCAAAGCCACCGAACACGACCGAGTGCACGGCGCCGATGCGGGCGCAGGCGAGCATGGCGATGGCCGCTTCCGCCACCATCGGCATATAGATGATGACGCGGTCGCCCTTGCCGATGCCGCGGTTCTTCAGCACCGAAGTCAGCGCCACCACTTCGCGTTTCAACTCGGCATAGGTGAACTTCTTCACCGTTCCGGTGATGGCGCTGTCATGGATCAGTGCGATCTGGTCGGCCCGCCCGCCGGCGACATGCCGGTCAAGGGCGTTGTAGCAGGTGTTGCAGGTCGCGCCGGTGAACCAGCGGCCATAGACGCCGGCTGCGGCATCGAACACCTTGTCCCAGGGCGAATACCAGTCGATGGCCTCGGCCGCGTCGGCCCAGAATTTTTCCGGGTCGCGTTTCCAGCCGTCATAGACCTCGTGATAGCGTGAAGCCATCCATATCCTCCCCAGGAACCATTTGTCGTCCTCGCCAATAGCCTATGTTGTTTCTTCGGGCGATGTCTCCCTGCATTTTCGTCTCAGGCGGCCGCGTCTTGACCTGATAGGCGCGGTGTCGTGAAGTGCGGCATCAAGGGGGTGAACGAATGCGCCATCGTTGGTCTATCGCGGCAAGGCCGGCGATTGTGCTGATTCAAGACCCTGCATGAGGACAAGGCCGGCCCGGGCTGCAGCCTGTCGGAATCCTATGATACACACCGGCCAGCATGCCGGCGGTGATCGTTGTGCTGGTGCAGCGCTTCAGCCAGGGCTTTGAAGGGCGCGATCGCCGCTTCATCGCGGTGACCGGACAAGCCCGCTGAGCAACCCGTCGATAGCCGCTAAAGAACCGGATTTGCTGGACAAAAGTCGCTCACGCTAGATCGGCAAGGCCACCAGCATGAGGCCGACGCCGCCGAAGATCAAAATGGCTGTGGCGAGAGCTTTTCGATGACGTTCGAAAGTCGTCGGAGCCCGCTCCCAATTGTAACGCATACCCTATCTCCCCAAGACCCGGGGAGTTCTTACCTTACCTCAGGGAAGAAAAGCAACGGTCCTGTCGGTCACCCACTCGCCTGGCGCGTCATTCCGGCGACTATTTCTGGGGCGATTTTCGGCTTCAGACGGATGTTGCGGCCTTACAAGAGCCTGTCGTTCACACAGAGCTGCGCCGGCCATCCCCAGCCGGCCGATAGACAGCGCTCCACCACCGCGCTATCTCATTTCGGGGTTTTGCATGGCTTTTGGGGTTCGTGATGGAAATTGCCTCTGGAACGGTTCTGCGATTGGCGGACGATGCCTCGGTCCAGCATGTCGGTGACGGCGCGGTCGTGCTTCTGGCCCGCAGCGGCCAGCTCTACACCTGCAACGGCACGACCGAAGCCTTTCTCGACAAGGTGGATGGCGCCCGTAGCCTCGGCCAGATCGTCGGCCTGCTTTGCGAGGAGTTCGAGGTCGACAGGGGCACGCTTGACGAGGACATGGCGGCGCTGGCCGCCGATCTGGTCTCGGAAGGCATTCTGGCCGCTCCAGGGCTTGATAGCTGAAGGTACTGTTTGATGGCGGACAGTCCTCTCCTGCGCGCCTTGTTCCGCTGCCATCTCTGGGCAAACGCGCGGCTGATGCCGGTCCTCATTGCCAACCGCAGCTTCGAGGAGGTGCTGAAATGGGCGCCGCTCGCCTCGCCGACGCCCTATCGCGGCTTGCCAGCCGCCTACATTGTCGCTCGCGTCAACCACACTGTCCGCCATCCCTGGCTGATGCGCGACCGCAGATGCCTGCGGGAAGGATTGCTCGGCCACCGTTTCCTGCGCCTTGCCGGCTTCGATCCGGAGTTGCGCTTCGGCGTCGATCCGAAGTCGCTGCAAGCGTCCCGGCTGTCGGCGCATTGCTGGGTCTGCCTCGACGGCAGGCCGGTGGTCAGCGACAGCCTTCCCGGCATGGTCGAGATCTATCGCCACCATGACCGTGCCACGAAGGTACGCCCCGCTTGACCAGACCTTGCGTCTTCTATGATCTCAATGGTCAGGTTCTCGGCATTTCGGCCGACCGCGCCGAGCTGTGGCTAGACTTCGACAGGATGCTCGCCGGCCTTCGCATCGAAGGTTCGACCGAAGCGGATTTTCATCTCGACATCGACGAAGCGCCAGCGCTGAACGAGACACCTGAAGGATCCCTGGTCTTCGAGGGCGAGATACCGGACGACGGCTACTGCCGGATGATCGCCCACGGCGCCAGCGTCCATCTGGTCCTGCCAGGACGCCAGACCGTCGAGATCAACGAGAAGGGCTGGGCTCGGCTCCGCATCGTGCCCGACAGCAAGGCCGCCTGGACGCCATCGATGCTGATGCTGGACGCCGCGCTCGATGCCGGCGGCCAGCATATGCTGCACACCGCGGGCCTGACGCTCCCGGGCCGGGATGCCGTCGTGCTGGTCCATGCCCCGAGCGGCACCGGCAAGACCACGACCTCGCTGGCCCTGGCAATACAAGGTTTCGGCCTGTGCTCCGATGACGCCATGATCCTGGACGTCTCTGGCGCCACGCCGGTTGCCTGGGGTTTGCCGCGCCACGTCAAGATCCATGAGAAGACTGCGCGAATGATCCCGCAGGTGGCGGCATGCCTCGGGCCATCCTGGGACCGCAATGGCGAACAGGCTGTTTCTCTGGAAAAGCTGGGCGGGATCGTGAAAATCGAAACCCCGACCGCCCGCCCGGTGGCCGCGCTCCTGCATCTCGCGAGATCCGCTGACGAAGAGACCCGGCTCGTGCCGATGGCCAGGACCGACGCCATGGTGGCGCTGGCGATGGACAACGTTCGAACCGGCGCGACCGGCCTGCTGCCGCTGCAAAAACGCCGGCTGGCGACGATCGGCAAACTGGTCGCTTCGGTGCCGACCTTCACCTTGGAAGTAGGCGCGCGCCCAGCCGATGCGGCGGCGCTGATAAGCGCCACATTGACACTACGGGACTGACGGCCGCTTTAAGCGGCGTATGGCCTGGCCTTGGCCAGCCGCTGAATCCAGCGAAAGGCATCGCGGCGCAGGCGCGAGCCGATCTTCTCCCGGGAATTGACTCTGAGCAGCGTGTTTGTCGTGATCAGCTTCTTGGCCAGCCGTATCGACAGGTCGGGTTTGATCCGTCCGGCGAGTTCGAGCGCATGCGGTTCGTCGAACAGGCGGCCGGTCACGTTGAGCACGATCGCCAGTTCGAGTTCGATCCCGGTCATGCGGGCGGCCTCGAGCACGCGGGTTTCCGATTCAGGTGATCGCAACGTCCGCACGCCTTGCAGCACGTCGACACAAAGCTGCAGCCGGTGGAATTTATGCCCGCCGGCGGCATGCACGATGGCGATCGTCAAAAGGGCTGCCGGCGTGTCCGTCGCCTCGCCGTCAATGATGCCCAGCTCTCGAAAACCCAATGACAGGCGGCGACGCATGCCGGTGTCGTGCACAAGGTCGCCATGCAGCTCGACCAGCAGGCTGGAATTCTCCTTTTCCAACCATTTGAATTCCTGCAGCAGGTAGGATTCGGCCTCGTTGCTGCCAAGCTCGAAGCCTGACGCCGCGATCACCTGGTTTGCCCTGGCAAGGTTGGCGGGCTCGACGAGGATGTCGATGTCGGTGAACGGCCGGTCGGAAATGTTACGGTAGAGTTTTCGCGCGAAGACCGGCCCCTTGACGATCCGCGCTGGAATGCCCTCCGCCGCCATCCCCTTCATGATGCGGTCGCCATGATACTGCAGCAGCATCGACTGGCCGGTGGCGATCGTCGCCTTCTGGCGCAGGTCGTCGAGTTTGTCCAGCAAGCCAGCGTCCGACGGCAGGTGCGCGTCGCCGCGCTCCCTGAGTTTGCGCAGCATGATCGGCAGGACGCCGTGGAATTCGGCATTGTCGAGCAGAGCCGACAGAGCCTTTGCCGACAAATTGTCCTCCACCGCCGCGGCCTCCGGGTCGGCGAAGCGCAGCAGAAGTCTTTCTTCGGCGGGGGTGAGGGACGGCAGCATCAATCCGGGCACATCCATCGCTAAGTGGCTAGTCCAGAATGGTTACAGAAAAGTGCGGCTGAAGCCAGCCTTACATGCCCCAGCGCAGCGCCGCCGTGTGGACAGGTGCGTCCCACCAGCCTGTCATATCGCCGTCAAGCCGAGTCAGCGTGATCGAGCAGCCGGCCATGTCGAGCGAGGTGACATAGGTGCCGACCAGCGAGCGGGCAATCGTCACGCCATGCTGCTCGAAAATCCGGCGGGCGCTGTTGTACATCAAATAGAGCTCCATCAGCGGCGTGCCGCCGAAGCCGTTGACGAACAGCAGCGCCGGGCCGTTCGCCCTGTCGCCGAGATCGCCCAGGATCGCGGCGCAGATCTCCTGCGCAATCGCATCGGCGCTCCTCAAGGTGTCGCGGCGGCGGCCGGGCTCGCCGTGGAGGCCGACGCCGAATTCCATCTCGCCCTCGCCAATGTCGAAGGTCGGTTTGCCGGCCGCCGGCACGGTGCCGCTGGTCAGCGCCACGCCCATCGAGCGGGTCGCGGCGTTGACGCGGTCGCCCAGCGCCTTCAACGCCGGTAACGCCAGGCCGTGCTCGGCGGCGGCGCCGACGATCTTTTCCACCACCAATGTGCCGGCGACGCCGCGCCGTCCGGTCGTATAGGAAGAGTTCTCGACGGCGACGTCGTCATTGGTCACCACCTGCAGCACGCCTTCCGACATCTCCGCCGCCATGTCGAAATTCATCACGTCGCCCTCATAGTTCTTGACGATGAACAGGCAGCCGGCGCCGGTGTCGGCAGCTTGCGCGGCCGCCAGCATCTGATCCGGCGTCGGCGAGGTGAACACCTGGCCGGGACAGGCGGCGTCCAGCATGCCATGGCCGACAAAGCCGCCATGCAGCGGCTCGTGGCCGGAGCCGCCGCCGGAGATCAGCGCCACCTTGCCCGGCTTGAGGGTCTTGCGGCGGATGAATTTGTGCTCCTCGCCAAGCACCAGGATGTCGGCATGGGCGGCCACAAAACCGTCGAGGCTCTCGGTCAGCACCGTGTCCACCGAGTTCATGAATTTCTTCACGGCTGTCTCCTCCCGAAATAGCCTGGCATCAAGGGTCGATCAGCCACTCTTGCCGGTGATGCTGGTGACCTTCTGGATGAATTCGTTGATTGCGCGGTCGAGCGCTGCATTCTGCTTGTCATCGCCGAAATCCGGCACGATGAGCGAAACGTGCCTTGTCTTGCGCGCCCCTGCGGCGGCCGAGATCTTCCCGGGATGTGCCTGATGGTAGGCGGCGAGAAACTGGTCGCGCTCGGCTGGGCTAAAATGGCAGACGGAAAAGATGGCGGGAAGATGCTTTGACGGGATCGGGGTCGAATAGGCGGGGCTCGAAATCTGCGTGACGAAGCTGCGGTGCTTGCCGAGCGCGTCGGCGAGGCGCTGGCGCATGCCCGACGGACGCTGGTCGATGACGTGCGACAGGATCGTCTTGTAGGCGCGGATCGCCTCGTCGGAACCGGGCTGGGGTGCGTTGTCGATCATGCCTAGACCGCGACGTCCGCTATCGCAGCCTTGGCCATGGCGAGTTGCGCCGGCGCGACCGAGAGATCGCGCAGGCCGGCCTCGAGCAGCGATGGGATCGAGGCAGGATCGCCGCCGGCGTCGCCGCACAGGCTGACGGGGATACCGTTTTCCTGTCCGAAGGCCGCTACCGAACCGACCAACCGCAAGACGGCCGGATGGCGCACAGAGTTAAGATGCGCGACCGCGGCATTGTCGCGGGCAGCCGCCATCACATATTGCGTGAGGTCGTTGGAGCCGATCGAGAAGAAGGCGACGCCGGCGAACGCCTCCGGCGCGATGGCCACCGAAGGCACCTCGACCATGATGCCGAGCGGCGGCATTTTGTGCGCGACGCCGCGCGCGGCGAGCGCCGCCCGCTCCTCGGCGAACAGGGCGGCGGCGCGTTCATACTCTTCTGATGTGGCGATCATCGGAAACATGACTTTGAGATTGCCGTGTGGCGCGGCGCGCAGCAATGCCCTGATTTGGGCACGGAATATATCGAGCCTGGCCAGCGACAGCCTGATGCCGCGCAGGCCGAGGAACGGATTGCCTTCCTCGACGGTGAAGCCCGGCACGGGCTTGTCGCCTCCAGCATCGACGGTGCGGATCGTCACCGGCTTTTCGCCGGCCCATTCCAGCACCTTGCGATAGGCGCGATACTGCGTCTCTTCATCCGGCAGCGTCTTGCCGAACAGAAACTCCGTGCGCATCAGGCCGACACCGTCGCAGGTCGCGATGTCGATGGCATCGACATCGCCGGGGTCGGCGATGTTGACCTGCACGCGCACCGCGGTGCCGCGCTTCGTCGCCGCCGGCCGCGCCAGAAAGGTCTGTGCCTTGCCCTGTCGAGCCGCGAAGGAAAACGACGCCTGTCGGAACGAGCCGATCTCCATGGGTGAGGGCGCCAGAACGATCGTGCCGTGCTCGGCGTCGAGCAGCGCCATGCCGGCAACGGCGGTGAGCGGCTCGTGCAGACCCACGACCATCGGCACGCCACGCGAGCGCGCCAGCATGGCGACGTGGCTGGCGATGCTTCCTGCCTTCAGCGCGATGCCGCCGCCATGGCTCCAGTCGGTCTCGAGAAAGCGCGTCGGCGCGATATCCTCGCCGCAGAGGATGGCGCCGGTCGGTGCCGTGCTGCCACCATCCTCGGTCAGGGCGCGCAGCACCTGGTCCCTGATATCGCGCAGGTCCGTGGCGCGGGCGCGGAAATAATCCTGGTCCGAGGCGTCGTAGCCGGCGATCTCGGCATCGAGTGCCTGCCGCCAGGCCGCGTCGGCGGTTTTTCCGGAAGCGATCGATGCGAAGGCCGGCCCGCTCAACGCGTCGTCTTCCAGCATGGCGATGTGGAATTCGAGTATGCCGGCGGCATCCCTGTCGGCGGTTCCGACGATGGCCACGAGCCGGTTCACCGCCTTGCCGATCGCGGCTTCCAGCGACAACTTCTCCTCGGCGGAGCTTGCCTTGCTCGTGTAAAGGCCCGCAGGCCGGCCGAGGTCGAACAGAGGCCCTCGGCATAGCCGGCCGAGGCCGGAACACCTTCAATGCGCATGGCCCGCATTCCCTGCGGGCCGGCCAAGGCATGCAACGGCCTCAAGCCGAGCGGACATGGCCGGCGTCCTCGTCGAAATCGCGCTGCACCAGTTCGATCAGCGCGCGGATCGCATCATCGGCGCCATCGCCATTGGCCCTGATGTGCAGCACCGTGCCCTTCGGCGCTTTGGCTGCCATCACCTTGACGATGCTCTTTGCGTCGAACCACGGGCCGTTGGCGGCGAGCGCAATTTCCACGTCGGCGGCAAAGCTCTTGGCCAGCTTGGTGAATTTCACCGAAGGACGCGCATGCAGGCCCACATCATGGGTGATCAGGACGGTCGCTTCGGCGGTTGCGGACATCTTCAAAATTCCCGTTCACTCACGACGGCGACAATTCGTGCGCCGTCGCCACCACTTCCCGGAGCGAGGCGCCGCCGGATGCCTCGGTCGCCGCCATCACCGCGCCCTCGACGATCGGCGCGTTGCAGACGATGATCTTCTGCGCGCGCGGTTCGCCGATCATCTCCACCGCCATCTCCGAATTGGTCTCGGCGCCGCCGAGATCGACCAGTATGGCGACGCCGGCGTCCGACCAGGCTCTGTCGATGGCGTCCATGATCGCCTCGACATTGGTGCCGAGCCCGCCATGGCCGTTTCCGCCGCACCATGCAAGTGGCACTTCGTCGCCCACCATCTGGCGTACCATGTCGGCCGTGCCTTCCGCGACCAGCGGCGAATGCGACACTATCACGATCCCGACATTGCTCATGCCTTGTCCCCGATGATTTGCGCCAGCGTGCGCACCAGCAGCGCGGTCGAGCGCGCGCCGGCATCCATATGGCCAATCGAGCGGTCGCCGAGGAACGAGGCACGCCCTCGCAGGGCCTTCATCGGCACGGTCGCTTCGGCGGCGGCGTCGGCGATGTCGACTATTTCAGCTACCGTCTTCCCCCCGGCTAACGCGTCATGCACCGGCTGCAGCACATCGAGCATGGTTTTCTGGCCGACATGTGACTTGCCGCGCGCGGCCACCGCTTCGATCGCCTTGCCGAAGGCAGCCGTCAGGTTGGCGCGATCAGGTTCCGCCGAAACCTCCTTGCCGAGCGCCATGAACAACGTGCCGAAGAGCGGCCCGGACGCACCGCCCACCGTCATCACCAGCTTGGTGCCGATCGCCTTCAGGGCGTCTGGCAGCGGCTTTGCCGCGAACACATCCGCCTCGGCGCGCACGGCTTCGAAGCCGCGCTTCATGTTCAGTCCATGGTCGCCGTCGCCGATCGCCTGGTCGAGCGCCGTCAATTCCTCTGCGTGTTCGGCAATCGTATCCGCGGCGGCCGTGATCAGCTTCGAAAGATTCAGCGCCGTCATGTCGCCCGAATTCCCGGTTTGCACCTTGCCGGCAGTAGCGAAAGAACGGTCGTTCGGCAACTGGAGCATGTGTCAGGCCGTGGCATGCTGCGCGGCGGCGGCCGCGAACACTTCGGCCACGGCATGAGCACCGGGGTCGACCACACCTTGCAATTTGGTGCCGACATAAGCGGACCGGCCGGCCTTCGCCCTCTCCATCGCGGCCGTGGCTTCGGCACCGCGCCCGGCCGCTATCGCGGCTTCCTCCAGGCCCTTGGCGTCGAGCGCCCTCAAGGCCGGCTCCAGCGCGTCGACCATGGTGCGATCGCCGGGTTTCGCGCCACCGTAGAAGGTCATTCGTTCAAGCCCGGCAAGCAGGGCCTTGGGCACATCAGTGCCGCCATCGAGGGCCCGCGACCCTGTTGTGAAGAAGATCGACAACAACACCCCACTGGAGCCGCCCATCGAGGCGCTCAGAAGATCGCCCACGGCGCCAAGCGTCGCTGCGGGGTCGGCAAGCGGCAGCTTATCGAGCCGTTCGAGGACGCTGCGTGCGCCAGTCGCCACCGTCGAACCGGTGTCGCCGTCACCTGCCTTGGCGTCCAGGCCGTTCAATGTCGCTTCAAGCGAAATCAGCTTTTCACAGACCGCGACAATCAAGCGCCTTGTGCCTGGGTCGTGGCTGGCCTTGCGTGCCGCGCCTTGTCCGGCTGTTTTGGCAATAGGCACGATAGCAGGCGCCACGAGCGGCCTTGCCGGCATCCAGGCGTGCGGGCCGACCGGCGCCAGCAGGGCCGCTTCGCGCGCCGCATCGAGCCGGATCAGCGACAGCGAGAACCCGTTCATGTTGAGCGCCGTCATCAGCGGGCCGGGACCGATCGTCAACTTGACGGCCCTGGCGAGCGGCGAGGCAAGTACCGCATTGGCGATAACAGACATTTCAAGCGGCGGCACCGAGCCGAGATTGTTGATGAGCAAGGCATGGCGGGCCTTCGGGTCGAGCCGCACTGCTAAGCGCTCCGCCATGATCGCCACCAGCCGGTCGACGCTCTGCACCGCGATGCGCTCGACGCCGGGCTCGCCGTGGATGCCAAGGCCGAGTTCGCCATCATCGGCGCCGAACCGGTCGTCATGCGGCTGACCCGGGATCGAACAGGACGACAGCGACATGCCGAGCGAAACGATGTCCTTCGCAGCCGCCCGCGCCGCGGCCGCGACCTCGGCCAGATCCCGGCCGGCTTCCGACTGATGGCCTGCTATCTTGTGCACGAACAGCGTGCCCGCGACACCGCGCGGCTGGGCGATGTCGGGCAGCGCGATGTCGTCGGCGACGATCACCATCTCGACTCGAAAGCCTTCGGCACGCGCCTTTTCCGCGGCGAGGCCGAAATTGAGCCGGTCACCGGTGTAGTTCTTGACGATCAGCAGGCAGCCGGCCGGTCCGGTGACCGCGCGAATGGCCGCCAGCACCGCTTCGACGCTCGGCGAGGCAAAGATCTCGCCCGAGACGGCAGCTGTCAGCATGCCCTTGCCGACTAAGCCGGCATGCGACGGCTCGTGCCCGGCGCCGCCGCCGGAGACGACGCTGACCTTCGTCTTGTCCCAATCGGCGCGAAGCACGACCTTGATCTCGGGATAGCCGTCGAGGCGCGCGAGGTCGCCTGAGCCAATGGTGCGCAACAATCCGTCCAGTGCCTCGGTGACGATCGTTTCCCTGCGGTTGAAAAAGTGCTTCATCGAATTCGTCCCGTATTTCGTCAATCAGAAGCCGGCATCACCTTGGCGGGAGCGCCGAAAAACCATTCACATCAGTCGATGTCCGTCAGCGCCGAAATAGAGCGGCGAGCGATAGCGGATCACCACTTTGTCGCCTTGCGCCAGATCCGTGTCGGGATCGGTCAGCGTCACCAGTTTCTTCGGCCCCACCGTCACATGCAGATGGTTCTGGTCGCCGAGATGCTCGACCCAGTCGACGACGCCGTCGGCATGGCCATTCACGGCCTTCCCGATCGCCAGGTGCTCGGTCCGCGCGCCGATCGTCTTGGTGCCGGCCGGCGCGCTGCCATCCGGCAGCAGCCCCGTCGGTAGAAGATTGATGGCGGGCTGGCCGAGCCGTGCCGCGACATGCAGGTTTGCCGGCTCGGAGTAGATGGTTCGTGGCGTTCCGATCTGGACCAGCACGCCATCGGCCAGGATGCCGATGCGATCTGCCATGGTCATCGCCTCGATCTGGTCGTGGGTGACGTAAAGCATGGTGGCGCCGAGCTCGGACTGGATGCGTTTCAGTTCGAGCCTCAGATCCGCGCGCAGCTTGGCGTCCAGCGACGACAGCGGCTCGTCCATCAGGTAGATGGACGGCTTGCGGACCAGCGCGCGGCCGATGGCGACGCGCTGCATTTCGCCGCCCGACAAATTCGTCGAACGGTTGGCAAGCTTGTGATGGATGCGCACCATCTTCGCCACCTCCTCGACCCGACGGCGGATCTGTTCTTCCGGTATTTTCCGCGCCGGCGACCGCAGGGGAAAGGCGAGATTGTCGAACACCGACAGATGCGGATAGAGCGAATATTGCTGGAAAACGAAAGCGGTGTCGCGCTCGGCCGGTGACAGGTTCGTGGCATTGTGGCCGCCGATCTCGATCGTACCGGTATCCGGCCGCTCCAGTCCGGCGATCAGCCGCAGTGTCGTCGTCTTGCCGGCGCCGGTCGGCCCGAGCAGCACGACGAACTCGCCGTCTGATATATGCAGGTCGAGACCGTTGACGGCGACATGCTCGCCGAAACTCTTGGTCACGCCTTTGATGTGCACATCAGCCATGCTGCACTCTCCCCTGAGAGGCGGTATCGTGGATCGCGGTTTTCACCGCGCGCCCTGAGCCTTTTTCGAACAGCGACAGCCGCGCGCTGTTCAGCGTCAGGCCGACATGGTCGCCGGCGTTGAGCCGGATTTCGGCCGGCACACGCGCCTTGATGATGCCGTCCGATGTTTCCACCGCGACGATCTGTGTGGTGCCGAGATATTCGGTGCCGTAGATGGCGCCGCGTAGTTTCGATGCGTCGTCGAAGCGGATGTGTTCGGGGCGGATGCCGAGCGCCATGTCGGCCGGGGCGATATCCTCGCGTACCTCCGGCACCGTGACTTTGGCGCCCTGCACGACGATCTCCTTCGCGCCCTTGGCGAGCCCGCCGCCGAAGCCCAGGAAGTTCATCGGCGGCGAGCCGATGAAGTCGGCGACGAACATGGTCGCGGGGCGGTCGTAGATCTCGCGTGGCGTGCCGAACTGCTCGATGACGCCGTGGTTCATGACAGCGATCTTGTCGGCCATCGACATGGCTTCCATCTGGTCATGTGTGACGTACACAGTCGTCGCGTGGATGCGGTTGTGCAGTTCGCGCAATTCATGGACCATCAGGTCGCGGAATTCGGTGTCGAGGGTCCCCAGCGGTTCGTCCATCAAGAAGCATTTTGGCCGCCGCACGATGGCGCGGCCGAGCGCGACGCGCTGGCGGTCGCCACCGGCGAGGCCGGAGACCGATTTGTCGAGCAGATGGTCGATGCGCAGAAGCTTCGCGGTTTCCTCGACGCGGCTGCGGATTTCGGCGGAGGGTATGCCTTGCGCCAGCAGCGGGAAGCCGATGTTCTTGCGCACATTCATGTGCGGGTAGAGCGCGAACAGCTGGAAGACGAAGGCGATGTCGCGCTCGCGGGCTCTGAGCATGGTGACGTCGTCGCCGCCGAGCAGGATCTGGCCGCCGGTCGGCAGCTCGAGCCCGGCGATCATGCGCAGTGTCGTCGTCTTGCCGCAGCCCGATGGGCCGAGCATGACGAAGAACTCGCCATCCTCGACGACGAAGTTGGAATCCTGCACGGCGACGAAATCGCCGAAGGCCTTTCTCAGATGCTGGACGCGGATTTCGGCCATGATTATTCCGGGAATTTCGAGACGATGATGAACATCACCGTGCCGGCAAGCATGGTGATGAAGGAATAGGTGTAGAGCGACAGCGCGAAGGGCTGGAACAGCATCAGGAAACCGATGGCGATCAGTGCGGTCGCGATGTTTTCCATCAGTCCGCGCCTTGCCCAGCGGGGCCACGACGATTTTCTGGAGATGGCGGGGCGCGTCATGCGGCACCTCCTTCCTTCTCCCCGTTTAAGGGGAGAGATGGTTGCCAAGTGGTTCCCCCACTCCGTCGCTGCTTCGCAGCGCCACCTCTCCCCCTCCGGAGGGAGAGGAAGGGAGCCTGGGTGAACGAAGTTCGCGCCCTTCCTCTCCCCCGTCGATCGGGGGAGAGGTGTCGAGCGAAGCTCGACGGAGTGGGGGTCGACTTTGTGCCAAGTCCATCATTTGCGCACCGCGCCGAAGGTGATGCCGCGCAGCAATTGCTTGCGGAGCAGGATGGTGAAGACAAGGATCGGCACCAGGAAGATCGTCGTGCCGGCCGCAACCGCCGGCCAGTCCTGGCCGCCTTCGCCGATGATGGTCGGGATGAAGGGCGGCGCGGTCTGTGCCGTGCCGGAGGTTAGCAGCGCGGCGAACGCATACTCGTTCCAGGCGAAGATCAGGCAGAAGATGGCGGTCGCGGCGATGCCGGTCGTGGCCTGCGGCAGCACGGTGCGCCAGAAGGCCTGCAGCCGCGTATAGCCGTCGATCATCGCCGCTTCCTCATACTCGCGCGGGATCTCGTCGATGAAGCCTTTGAGCAGCCATACCGCCAGCGACACATTGACCGCCGTGTAGAGCAGGATCATGCCGAGCGCGGTGTCGGACAGGCCGAGTTCGCGGTACATCAGGTAGATGGGAATAGCGACCGCGATAGGCGGCATGAAGCGTGTCGACAGGATGAAGAACAGAAGGTCGTCGGCGAGCGGCACCTTGAAGCGCGAGAAGCCATAGGCCGACAATGTGCCGAGAAAGACGGCGCAGAAGGTCGAGCCAAAGGCGATGACCAGCGAATTGATGAAGCGCGGCAGGAAGTTGGATGGCCCGGCGATCACCATGTTGCGCTTGCGCACCGTCTCGTCGCAGAAGCCGGTCGCTGGTCCGAGCGAGTTGATGTATTCCGGCGTCTGCCTGGTTCGCGTCGTGAACAGGTTGCAGTAGCCCTCGATGCTCGGCTGGAACACGATCTTCGGCGGATAGGCGATCGAATCCGGCGGCGTCTTGAAGCTGGTGGCGAAGATCCACAGGAGCGGCACGATCGAGATCAGCGCATAGGCGATGATGATCGCGCCGGCGATGCGCTTCGAGTTTGCCGAGGGGGCGACGACCGAATGGGCTGTGGTCAGGCTCATCTCTGCTTCACCTTGTTGAGCGCCTTGACGTAGATGTTGGCGAGACCGAACACCGCGACGAACAGGATGATGGCGAAGGCCGAGGAATAGCCGGTGCGCCAGCTTTCGAAGGCCTGCCGTTTCAGCGTGATCGAGGCCACCTCGGTGGTCGAGCCCGGCCCGCCGCCAGTCAGCAGATTGACCATGTCGAACATCTTGAAGTTCTCGATGCCGCGAAACAGCACCGCCAGCATGATGAAGGGCAGCGCCATCGGCAGCGTGATCGACCAGAACTGCCGCCAGTTGGAGGCGCGGTCGACCTCGGCCGCCTCATAGATGTATTCGGGGATCGAGCGCAGGCCCGCGAGGCAGATCAGCATCACGTAGGGCGTCCACATCCAGGTGTCGACGATGATGATCGACCACGGTGCCAGCGAGACGTTGGAGAGCATCTGGATGCTTGTCGGCGGAATGCCCGACACGAACGAGATGACATAGGAAAACAGGCCGATCTGCGGTTCGTAGAGGAAGCGCCAGAAATTGCCGACCACTGCCGGCGACAGCATCATCGGCACCAGGATCAGCGTCGTCCAGAAAGCGTGGCCGCGGAACTTCCTGTCGATCAGCCAGGCCAGCGAGAAGCCGATCAGCGTCTGCAACAGGATGGTCCAGAACACGAAATGCGCTGTCGTTTGCATGGCGATCCAGATGTCCTGGTCGCCGAGGATGCGCTGGTAGTTCGCGAAACCGAGGTTCTTCACCACCTCGTTCGGGCGGTTGGCGCGAAAATTGGTGAACGACAGATAGATCGCCCAGAACAGGGGGAAGATATTGATGGCGAGTAGCAACAGGATCGTCGGCGAGATGAACAGCCAGGCGAGGCCCTTGTCGCTGATGCCCCGGACTTTGCGCGCCAACGGTTCCGGGGTCGCCCGGGCAACGTTTTCCGCGGTCCGATTGAGCATGGTAAGTCCTGCTTCGGTCACTTGGGTCGTCTCTATCATGGAATTTATCTGAACTGCGTCCCGTGCCAAGGGCGGCACGGGACGCTTGGGCCTGGCTCGGGAGGAGCCGTTACATCTTGCCCCAGTTACATTTTGCCATCGTCCTGGAACACTTGGGTCCAGTCCTTGACCAGCCCGTCGAGCGCATCCTTGGCCGAACCCTGACCGGCGACGACATAGTCATGGAAGCGCTTCTGCGAGGCCTGCAGCAGCGGTGCATAGCTCGGCTCGGCCCAGAAGTCCTTCACGACGGCCATCGAGTCGAGGAAGGTCTGCGCGTAGGGCTGGCTGGCGGGGAATTTCGGATTCTTCACCACCGCGTTCAGGCAGGAATAGCCGCCAAGCGACCACCACTTGGCCTGCACGTCCTTGTTGGCGAACCACTTGATGTATTTCAGCGCCGCTTCCTGCTTGTCGGAATAGGACACCACCGAAATGCCCTGGCCGCCGAGCTGGGCGAACTGGTCGCCGTCAGGACCCTTCGGGTTGACGAAATAGCCGATCTTGTCGCCGCCGACATTCTCGTCCTTCTGCAGGCCCGGCCATGTGAAGGCGAAGTTCATGTGCATCGCCACCTGGCCGGATTTGAAGGCATCGACGCCTTCACCCATGTAGCTGTTCGAGGCGCCGGGTGGGGTGCAGCAGTCATAGAGAGCCTTGTAGAATTCCAGCCCCTTGACCGATTTCTCGGAGTTGACGAAGCCTTCCATCTCGTAGGGCTTCTTCGGGTTTTCGTACTGGAAGCCATAGCTGTAGAGCACGTCCATGGCGCCCATGGTGATGCCTTCGGAACCGCGCTCGGTGTAGATCGAGGCGCCGTAGACTGTCTTGCCATCGATCTGCCGCTTCTGGAAGAATTCGGCGATCTGCTTCAACTGGTCGAAGGTGGCAGGCGGGCCGAGATCCCAGCCATACTTCTCCTTGAACTCCTTCTGCAGTTCGGGCTTCGAGAACCAGTCCTTGCGATAGGTCCAGCCGACGACGTCGCCCATGGCCGGCAGCGCCCAGTAGTTCGGTGTGTTCTTCGGCCATTCCGAATAGCCGACCACGGTCGCCGGCACGAAGTCGTCCATGCTGATCTTCTCCTTGTCGAAGAAGTCGTTCAGCTTGACGTAGTGGCCGTTCTCGGCCGCGCCGCCGATCCACTGGCTGTCGCCGATGATCAGGTCGCAGAGCTTGCCGTGCGAGTTGAGCTCATTGAGGAAACGGTCTGCATAGTTGGTCCACGGCACGAACTCGAATTTCATGCCGATGCCGGTTTCCTTGGTGAAATCCTTCGACAGTTCGACAAGCGCGTTGGCCGGGTCCCAGGCGGCCCAGCACAGTGTCAGGTCTTCAGCGTGCGCGGCGTTCGAGACGGCTGTCGACGCTGCAATCGCAGAGGTCAGTCCCAAAGCCAGTTTAAAGCTCGATTTCATGCCTTCCTCCCATTTGTGAAACACGTCCGGATGACTGTCTCAAGAGCCTTCAACCTCTCTCCTCAGAGGCCCAAACATGGCGGCATCGTCGCGCCGCAGATGTTTAGTAATTTGTTTAGTGATGCTCTTTTTACTAAACAACGCAAGCGAATTCGTTGCTGCGCCGCAGCATGTTTGCGCCGGTATCTGAAAACGTTGGGAAAAGCGCCGAGCCCGGTCGGATGATCGCGGAGTGGACGTGGCTCTGGGGGGTCAGTCGACCCGCCTGGTGCTCACCATCACCGTCCGGATCGGCGGCGCGGGCGGCAGCAGCGCGCGGATATCCCCGAAGGGGAACATCGGTTCGAAGCGAAAGGCTTCGGCCTGCGACCCCGGTGCGCCATTGCATTGGCCCGAGCGAAAAAGGTTCTGCGTCAGGGCGATGTCGACGAAGCGATCCGGGTCCTGAGACTGGTGCATGCGGATTGCCCTGGCCTTGATCTCGGCATGGGCGGAAACATCGACATAGTGCGTCGGCGAGAATCCGGTGCCGCCCATCGTGTCGGCATGCAGCACGGGGACGCCGAAAGACGCCGCGATGCGCACCCCGTCCGAGAGCGCGCGGTGGTCGGCGTGGTAGTCGTTGGGGGCGTGCGTGATCACGAGATCCGGCCCGATTTCGCTGATCAGCGTTTTCAGCGCATCGATCAGTGCGGCATCCGCCACCAGCTCGCCATCGGGTAAGCCAAGAAAGCGCGGCGCGGCCCCGAGCAGCGCGGCCGCGGCCACCGCTTCCTCGCGACGGACACGAGCCAGAGCGGCGGGATCGCTCTTGCCGCCCCTGGCACCATCGGTGGCCACGGCAAAAGTGAGTTCTGCGCCTTGCGCGGCATAGGCGGCCATCGTACCGAACATGAAGATCTCGATGTCGTCCGGATGCGCACCGAGCGCCAGTATTTTCAAGCTTCTCTCCCGAAATGGAAAAACGTGCCGAACGGAATCCTGCTCGCCCTGATCGCCTATGCAAGCTATTCGTGCAGCGATGCCGTTATCAAGAGCCTGGGCGGCCAATTCACGGTGTTCGGGATCGGCTTCTTCTCGACATTGTTTGCCGGCTGCTTCCTTTTCTTCAGCCGGCCGGCCAGCGAGCGCTGGCGTGATTTCTGGCGCACCAAACGCCCCTGGGCGGTGCAGGCGCGGGCCTGGGCCGGCATCGCATCGGGCGTGCTCAGCGTCTATGCCTTCACCACCATTCCGCTGGCCGAGGCCTATGCGCTTATCTTTCTGGCGCCGCTCTGCGTCACCATTCTGTCCACCGTGATTCTCAAGGAAAAGGTCGGCCCCTGGCGCTGGCTGGCGGTGGTCGCCGGCTTCGCCGGCGTCATGCTGGTTGTCAGGCCAGGCTTTCGCGAGTTGCACCTAGGCCACCTTGCCGCTTTCATCATCGCTTTCCTCGCCGCCACCAACGTCATCTTGATGCGTTCGCTGGCGCAGCAGGAAAAACGCACAACCATTCTCGGCGTACTGATCGGGTACGGACTGCTGTTCAACGGCATCGGTGCCGCCGCGACCTCCTTCACCGTTCCGGATGGAAAACAGCTGGTCTGGCTGGTGATGGCGGGCGCATTCACCGCAGGCGGACAATTGCTGCAACTGCTGGCCGCCAAACACGCCCCCGCCAACCGGATCGCGCCGACGCATTATTCTCAGATCGTCTGGGCGGTGATCCTCGGCGCGCTGTTCTTCCACGAATATCCGGACTGGCTGTCGCTTGTCGGCCTGGCGGTCGTCGGCGGCTCCGGCCTGCTGACCATGGTGCGCGAAGAAGTGCGGCTGGGTACGGTGCGCTGGAACCCGTTTTCGCGCACCCGGCTTTGAGTTGCCGCAGTCCGATAAGTTGCACCGCCCCCGTGACGGCTGATATGCGGGCGCAATGACGACCAAATCCTTGCCGGAGCTTCCAGTATCCGCCGTGCTGCCGGCGCTGAGCGAGGCGCTCGGCTCCGGCAACAGCGCCGTGCTGGTGGCGCCACCCGGTGCCGGCAAGACCACGCTGGTGCCATTGGCGCTGCTCGATGCGCCCTGGCTGGGCACGGGCAAGATCGTGTTGCTCGAGCCGCGCCGGCTCGCCGCCCGCGCCGCCGCGCGCCGCATGGCCGAGTTGCTGGGCGAGGAACCAGGCGCCACGGTGGGCTACGCCATGCGGATGGAAAACCGCACCTCGGCACGGACGAAAATCCTTGTTGTCACCGAGGGCGTTCTGTCGCGCATGATTCTTGGCGACCCTGAACTGCCTGGCGTTTCGGCGGTTATTTTCGACGAATTCCACGAGCGCTCGCTCGACGGCGATTTTGGTCTCGCTCTCGCCCTCGACGTGCAGGGCGCACTGCGGCCGGATCTGCGTCTGCTGGTGATGTCGGCGACGCTCGACGGCGCACGGGTCGCGAAACTCCTGTCGGGCGCGCCGGTGATCGAAAGCCAGGGCCGCGCCTTCCCCGTCGATGTCAGGTACGACGAACGGCCGGCTGGCATCGCCATCGAGGATGCAATGGCCAGGGCGATCCGAGCGGCGCTTGCCGAGGAGAGCGGCAGCGTGCTTGCCTTCCTGCCCGGCCAGCGCGAGATCGAGCGCACCGCCGAGCGGCTGGCCGGCAAGGTCGGCGCCGACACCGACATCGTCCCGCTCTATGGCCAGCTCGACGGCAAGGCGCAGGACGCCGCGATCAAGCCAGCACCGGCGGGCCGCCGCAAGGTGGTGCTGGCGACCTCGATCGCCGAAACCTCGATCACCATCGACGGCGCGCGCGTCGTCATCGATTCCGGCCTGTCGCGGCTGCCGCGCTATGAGCCGGCCAGCGGCCTGACACGGCTGGAAACAGTTCGCGTCAGCAAGGCTTCCGCCGACCAGCGCGCCGGCCGCGCCGGGCGCACGCAGGCCGGCGTCGCCATCCGGCTGTGGCGGGCCGAGCAGACGGCGGCACTTCCCGCCTTCACGCCGCCGGAAATCCTCGAGGCGGATCTGTCCGGCCTGCTGCTCGACTGCGCCGCCTTCGGCGTCGCCGATCCAACCAGACTCGCTTTCCTCGATCCGCCGCCGGCGCCGGCGCTCAATGAGGCAAGGGCGTTGCTGCGGGCGCTCGATGCCATCGACGGGGCCGGGCGCTTGACGGAAGCGGGCGCTTCGATGCGCAAGCTCGCCTTGCCGGTGCGGCTGGCGCATATGGTCGCCGAGGCGGCCGGCAGCGGTCATGCCGGCGAGGCGGCCATGCTTGCGGTGCTGCTCACCGAACGCGGCCTTGGCGGCGACGGTGCCGATCTCGAACGGCGGCTGATGCGCTTTCGCGGCGAGAAATCGCCCCGTGCCACGTCGGCGCGCCAGCTTGCCGAGCGCCTAGCCAGGCAGGTAGGCGGTGCGAAGACCAGCGGAGCTGTTCCGGCCGGAACCCTGCTCATCCATGCCTGGCCGGACCGCGTCGCCAAGGCACGTGGCGAGCGCGGCCGTTTCGTGCTGGCCAATGGCTCCGGCGCCATGCTCGACGCTGCCGATCCGCTAGCGGGCGAACCCTTTCTGGTCGTCGCCGACCTGCAGGGCAAGGCGCAGAATGCCCGCATCACGGCGGCGGCGGCGATCAGCGAGGAGGACATCCGGTCAGCACTTGGCGGCAAGATCGAAACGCGCAGGCAGACGAGTTTCGACCGCGAGCGCCGTGCCGTGCGGGTGCGCGAAACCGTGCGCCTCGGCGCCATAACGCTCGCCGAACGCATGCTGCCGGCGCCGGCCGGCGCCGATGCCGACCGCGCCATCCTCGAGGCGCTCCGCGAGCACGGGCTTTCCCTTTTGACCTGGAGCAAGGAGGCCCAGACGCTGCGCCAGCGGCTGTCCTGGCTGCACAAAGGCTTAGGCGCGCCCTGGCCAGGCATGTCGGATGAGGCGCTCATCGAGCGCCTCGACGACTGGCTGCTGCCGTTTCTCTCCGGTGCGGCGTCCCTGGCTGCCATCGATCCCGGTGTGATCTCGGCCGGGCTGTCGTCGCTCGTGCCGCATGACCTGCAGCGCAAGGTCGATGCGCTGGCGCCGACCCATTTCGACGCCCCGTCGGGCAGCCACGTGCCGATCCGCTATGACGGCGAATGGCCGGTTCTGGCGGTCCGCGTCCAGGAACTGTTCGGCCTTGACCGCCATCCTTCGATCGCCAACGGCACCGTACCGTTGACACTCGAACTTTTGTCGCCGGCGCATCGGCCGATCCAGACGACGCGCGACCTGCCAGGCTTCTGGCGCGGCTCCTGGGCCGACGTGCGCGCCGACATGCGCGGCCGCTATCCCAAGCATGTCTGGCCGGAGAATCCGCTGCTCGCCGCCGCGACCGCAAGAGCGAAGCCGAGAGGCACGTAAACTTGGGGCGACGCCTGGCTAGCCCCTTATATGGCGGACGGCTCACATTGGTGATTGGCGTAAAACCCCCGTCATTTCGTCATCCACGGGCGGAGCAAGGAGCGTAGCGACGCAGCGTAGACCCCTGGAGCTGCTTCGCAGCCCAAGGGATCCATGCCGCGACCTTCGATTCCGCCACGGTGCAGAATTCTGCTCCGGTGCGCTCTATGGCCAAGGTCACGGAATGGATCCAAGGGTCTCCGCGACGGAGCTACGCTCCTGCTCCGCCCTGGGATGACGAAGTTTAGAGGCCTCGGCCAATCCCTAATGTCCCTTTGCACCGCTACTAGCGCTGTCCATCCCGCGGCTGTAATCCATAATCCATGGCCATGATCAATATCCTGAACACGCCCGATTTCCAGCAGAGCCAGCGGCTGCGCCTCAACACGCTGATCCGGCTACGCTGGCTTGCCATTGTCGGCCAAAGCGTCACGGTTCTTGTCGTCGCCTACGGCCTGAAATTCCCGCTGCCGGTCAGCCTGTGTTTTGCGCTGATCGCCTGTTCGGCCTGGATGAACCTGTTTCTGGCCTTCCGGTTTCCGGCCGCGCATCGGCTCACCCCGTTCGCCGCCTTCGGCATCCTGATCTTCGACAGCCTGCAGCTTGCCGGCCTGCTCTACATGACCGGCGGCCTGACCAACCCGTTCTCGCTGCTGATGACCGTGCCCGTCGTCATTTCGGCGACGTCGCTGCCCCTTCGGCTCACTGCCATCCTTGGCGGGCTGGTGATGATGGCGGCGACCTTGCTGGTCTTCCGCCATCTGCCATTGCCCTGGTACGAAGGCGCGCCGCTGGTGATGCCCTTCATCTATGTCGCCGGCATGTGGATGGCGGTGCTGTCCTCCATCGCCTTCACCGCCATGTACGCCTTCCGGGTGGCCGCCGAGGCCCGGCTTCTGGCCAACGCGCTGGCCGCCACCGAACTGGTGCTGCAGCGCGAGCAGCACCTTTCCGCGCTCGACGGCCTGGCCGCCGCCGCCGCGCACGAACTCGGCACGCCGCTCGCCACCATCACGCTGGTCGCCAAGGAAATGGAGAAGGCGCTCGGCACCGATCCGAAATATGGGGAAGACGTGAAGCTGCTGCGCTCGCAGAGCGAGCGCTGCCGCGAAATCCTCAAGCGCCTGACCAGCCTGTCGTCGGAGGGCGAGGCGCATCTGTCCCGACTGCCGCTGACCTCGCTGGTCGAGGAGGTCACCGCGCCGCATCGCGACTTCGGGATTTCGATCAAGCTTCGTCCCGGCGACCGGACCGGACCGGAGCCTGTCGGGCGGCGCAACCCTGGTGTCATCTACGGCCTCGGCAACCTGGTCGAGAATGCCGTCGATTTCGCCCGCAACAGCGTCACCGTGCGCTGGAACTGGGACGAGGCGATGGTCTCCTTCTCGATCACCGATGACGGCCCGGGTTTTCCGCCCGAGATCATCGACCGCATTGGCGAGCCCTATATGTCGACACGCCAGGGTACGGAAGCTGGCGGCGGCCTCGGGCTCGGCCTGTTCATTGCCAAGACATTGCTCGAACGGTCTGGCGCCACGCTCGATTTTCGCAATTCGAGCGGCCTCGGCGAAGGGGCGGTGGTGCGGATTTCGTGGCCGAGAAATGTCTTCCTGAACCCGCAATCGTCCCCGACGACCATGTTTGACACTGCGTAAATTGGACAATAGCCCCGCAAAACTATATCTGCGTAAAAATAAGGCAGCAGGAATTTTTTAAGACGATGACAGGCGATGAAAACAGTGGGCCTATGGTTGAAGGCGAGGACACCTCGCTTCTGATCGTCGATGACGACAAGCCGTTCCTGACCCGTCTGGCCCGTGCCATGGAAACCAGGGGCTTCGTGGTGGAGACGGCGGAGAGCGTCGAGGAGGCCGTGGGCAAGGCCCGCGCCAATCCGCCCGCCTATGCCGTGGTCGATATGCGGCTGGGCGACGGCAACGGCCTCGACGTGGTCGCCGCCATCCGCGAGAAGCGCGAGGATTCCCGCACCATCATCCTGACCGGCTACGGCAACATCGCCACCGCGGTGACCGCGGTGAAACTCGGCGCCGTCGACTATCTTTCGAAGCCGGCCGATGCCGACGATGTTTTTGCCGCACTGACCCGCACCACCGGCGAGCGCGCCGCCCCGCCGGAAAACCCGATGTCGGCCGACCGTGTCCGCTGGGAACATATCCAGCGCGTCTACGAAATGTGCGAACGCAACGTCTCCGAGACCGCGCGCCGGCTCAACATGCATCGCCGTACGCTGCAGCGGATCCTGGCCAAGCGCGCGCCGCGCTGAGACCCGAACTTCGTCATCCTTGGGCGTAGCGACGCAAAGCGGAGCGCAGACCCATGCCCTGACCTGGCACTGAATGCAAACGGAGCAGAATATTGCTCCGTGGCAACGCGCTGCAGTCGCGGCATGGATCCCCGGATCTGCTCCGCGTCGCTACGCTCCTTGCTCCGCCCGTGGATGACGAAGCGATGGGAGTTTCGGCCGATTTCCCAAGCATAGGATATGCCATGTGAACTCATACGAAACTAAGGCGCCTTGCATCGTCAACGACGCCTGCGCATCATTGTAAAACGACGTTGGCCGTCAGGCTAGAAAAACGGAGGCGACCATGCAGGATCAGAAGCAGCGGCCGGTTTCCGTCTTCCGCGAATTCCTGGACAGCGAGGCGGCCGGCGGCATCATCCTGATGGTGGCGGCGGCCCTTGCCCTGATCGTCGCCAATTCGCCGCTTGCCGAAACCTATTTCGCCGTTCTCCACGCCTATCTCGGCCCGCTCAGCGTCTCGCACTGGGTCAATGACGGGCTGATGGCGGTGTTCTTCCTGCTCGTTGGGCTGGAGATCAAGCGCGAGATGCTGGATGGCCAACTCTCGACCTGGCCGCGCAGGGTGCTGCCCGGCATTGCCGCGGCAGGCGGCATGGTGGTGCCGGCGCTGGTCTATGTCGCCGTCAACAGCAACAATCCGGCCGCATTGTCCGGCTGGGCGATCCCGACCGCCACCGATATCGCCTTCGCGCTCGGCGTGCTGTCGCTGCTCGGCAGCCGCGTGCCGGCTTCGCTGAAGGTCTTCCTGACAGCGCTTGCCATCATCGACGACCTTGGCGCGGTCATCATCATCGCCATATTCTACACCAGCGGCCTGTCGCTGGCCTATCTCGGCGCGGCCTTCGCCGTCATCGCCGTGCTCGTCGTGCTCAACCGCATGCGGGTGATGAGCCTGGTGCCCTATCTCGTGCTTGGCGCCATCCTGTGGGTGCTGGTATTGAAGTCGGGCGTCCATGCCACGCTGGCCGGCGTGGCACTTGCGCTCACCATTCCGCTCGAACGCTCCGCCGGGATCGGCCACGATCTCGACCATTCGCCGCTGCACCGGCTCGAGCATGGCCTGCACAAGCTGGTGGCGTTCATCGTCATCCCGATCTTCGGCTTTGCCAATGCCGGCGTTTCGCTCGCCGGCCTGAGTTTCGGCGCCCTGATCGAACCGCTGACGCTGGGCGTCGCGGCCGGTCTCGTCCTCGGCAAGCTGGTCGGCGTGTTCGGCTCCTCCGCGCTCGCCATCCGCTTCGGCCTTGCGGACCTGCCGGCCCATGCAGGCTGGATGCACATGCTGGGCATCTCGCTGCTGTGCGGCATCGGCTTCACCATGAGCCTGTTCATCGGCCTGCTCGCCTTCGCCAGCGACGTAGCGCTGCAGGACGCGGTCAAGGTCGGCATTCTCGCCGGTTCCTTCATCGCCGCGCTGCTCGGTGCCGCGGTGCTGCTCATGGCGCCGGCTGCGGGTGGGGAGGAAGTGGGGGAGTAGGCCTGCAAGGGCTACTCGCTCTCGCCCTCCAGCGCCGGCACGGCGACACCCGCAAGCTCCGCCGCCAGCAGCCGCGAAGCACCGGCGCGGGCGATGCGCAGCATCAGCGCCTTGCGCGTTGCCGCCGCCATGCGGTGTTCGGGTGCGTCGCGCAGGATTTCGGCGCCATAGCCGTCGGAGAGGATGAAGCCGCACTCTTCCGGAAAAATCTCCGCCGGCACGCCGGGATGGGTGGCAAAGAAAAACCGATCGGAATGCAGCCGATAGTCCGGCCATTTGCGGTCGACGCGAAAATCCTCGATCGAGGATTTGATCTCGATGATCCAGATATCGCCTTGCCGGGTCAGCGCCACGAGGTCGGCACGCCGGCCGGTGGCCAGCGACAGCTCAGGCAGCACATGCGCGCCCATCTGCATCAGCAACCGCTGCACGCCGCGCCGCACCAGCATGGCGCGCTCGGACTGGCGGCCGTCTATCAGAGGATTCAGGGGAATCGGGGAGATGATTGGCATGCCAGGCACCATGCCAGATTTTGTTCACGGTTTGAACCCGGTACGATTCGATCTCCTAGCGTAACACAACCTAAGCGATTCCTAATGCTGCCGGCGAGTGAATCCGCTGTGATCCCCGGGTTTCACAGGCAAACAGGGCACAAACGGGGCTAGTTCATCCGCTGGTTTGGGGCTGGGTCGCGCTAGAAGCCCTTGTCTTTCAGCCATTTCCTAGTTGCCTAGCGCGAGCTTTCGGATCGGTAGCTTTGCGGGTTAGCGGGGTGCACACGACCGTAATATTGCCCGTGCGACGGTCAAGATACTGGAGGCAGGATTTCCGGGATGTGTCCGGGATACACTCTTTAATGTTCATTGGCACAAGCTGCCCGCCGGGAAGTTCAGCGTATCCGGTATGGTTTGTGCACGTTACCTTGCTCGAATAAGGAACATTCGCTTGGCTAGTGCACGCGGTTGCACTTGCGGCAAGGGCAACGACGATTGCTATACGGATCATTCTGCTCCCCCGGCCCCACTCGTGAATAGGTGGCATCGCGAGATCGGTATCGGAAGTTGGGTCTGTCGACTATACAATCCCTGATAGTATATTTGACAACCCAGCCTTGGGCGCGAAGAACCATTACCTCTGCCAGAAGCCACGGTGCACCGCGAGCAGTTCGGCCTCAATTTCGGGGAAGGGGCCGTGAACCTCGATCTTCTTCTGTCCAGAGCCGAGCACAACGCGCGAGGACAGGCTCATCGTCGGATTTTCGGGATGGTCGCCAGTCAGCGCGAGGAGCTCGGTTTCCTCGAAGCCGTAGACCAGCCGGCCGATATTCGCCCAGTAGAGCGTTCCGGTGCACATCGCACAGGGCTCGCCGGTCGAAACCAGCGTGCATGTCCAGAGAAATTCCGGCGAATAGGCCGCCGCCGCGCGCCGCGCAAGTTCGGTCTCGGCGTGATGCACGGTGTCGATATTGCCTTGGCGCATGAGGATCGCGTCGTCGGGGCCGACCAGCACCGCACCGAACGGATGATGGCCGTGCGCGGCAGCCTCGCGAGCGACCGCATCGGCGGCGCGAAGGTGGGCGAGCATCTGGTCGCGGGTCATGCGGTCTCTCCGATCACTGGGGTCACCGGTCAGTAGGAACAGCGGCAGTGCTTATACCCTACGCTCATATTAGAGCGCGCAATATACGACACGAACCGACTGGCGGCCTTCCCGGAGGCGTAGCAGGGCGGCTAGCAGCCAACAACCACCGCGGAATCCAGACGATCGGTCATGGGGCGGGACCGGGCTTTGAGGATCTCGGGCTATCCGGCTTGTCGCCCTTCGGCCCCCTTGCGTTGATCACCGTCTTCAACACGTTGTCCATCGATCCTGCGCTGGGGTTTGTCGCTGACTAACGCCGCCCCCGCCATGTCATCCAGGATCGGACAATCCGGCCGCTCGTCGCCGTGGCAGGCGTGAACGAGCTTCTGCAGTGTCGAGCGCATCGATTGCAATTCGCGCACCTTCTCCTCGATGGCCGTGACATGGGCGGCGGCGATTGCACGCACGTCGTGGCTGGCGCGGCCGCGATCCTTGTAGAGCGCCATCAATTGGCGGCAATCGTCTATGGAAAAGCCGAGATTGCGCGCGCGGCGCAGGAAGGCCAGCCGGTGGATGTCGTCGCCGGAATAATCGCGGTAGCCATTGGCGGCGCGCGCGGGCGCGATCAGGCCGATCTCTTCGTAGTAACGGATGGTCTTGGCCGGCAGGCCTGAGCGGTGGGCGGCGTCGCCGACATTCATGGCGGGTCCTCGATTTTGCGGGGCCTGTGATTCAGGCCCCATTGAATTTCCTTCACAATCCGGTGAAGTATGTTGCCGAAATGCCATAGTGATACGCATACCAGCACGTAAGTCCCCGCATATAGGCATCGTGTGCTTGGCAAGCAAAGCAAATGCCAGCATGAATGATGGCGAGAAAGCGGCCGACTCGTGCCGCTCTAGTTGGGCAGGGCACCGGATCACCACATGCGCATGAAGTCGCTTGCAATAATTGCCGCATTGGCACTGTCCACCGCTATTGCCGGTTGCAGCACCATCGGTGGGCAGATCTTTTCCAACGACTATGGCGCGGTGACCGATGCCGGTTACCAGCTGCCGCGCATTCCGATCGAGAAGGTGCCCTCGAAGTACCATCGCCAGGAAGTCAGCTACGACACCAAGGAAAAGCCGGGTACCATCATCGTCGATACGCAGAACAAGTTCCTGTACTTCGTCGAGGGTGACGGCCGGGCCATCCGCTACGGCATCGGCGTCGGCCGCGAGGGCTTCGAATGGCACGGCACCGCCCATATCGCCATCAAACGCGAATGGCCGACCTGGACGCCGCCCTCGCAGATGATCAAGCGCCAGCCGGAACTCGCCAAGTTCGCCGACGGCATGGACCCTGGGCTGAAGAACCCGCTCGGCGCGCGCGCCATGTACCTGTTCAACAAGGGCGGCGACATGGGCTACCGCCTGCACGGCAGCCCGGAATGGAACTCGATCGGCAAGGCGATGTCGTCGGGCTGTATCCGGCTGATGAACCAGGATGTCATCGACCTCTATGATCGCGCCGAGGTCGGCGCGAAGGTCATCGTTCTTTAGGCCATGATGCCGGAAAGCCTGTCCGCTTTTTCGGCATATCGTGGTTAAATTGGAAGTCGCCTTTCATACGCGGACCGTCTAGGCAACAACGGACGTCCCAAACAGAAAACCGGGCAATTCGGCCCGGTTTTTTGTTGTTCGCGGATAGGATATTTCAGGCCGTGCCCGCAGATCGACAGGCGGCGCGGAAGAAGAAATCAGGAAACCTGTTCGACCTGCTGCACTTCGGGCACGAAATGGCGAAGCAGGTTCTGGATGCCATGCTTCAACGTCGCCGTCGACGACGGGCAACCGGCGCAGGCACCTTTCATGTGCAGGAACACAGTACCGTTCTCGAAGCCGCGGAAGGTGATGTCGCCGCCGTCCTGGGCGACCGCCGGGCGCACGCGCGTGTCGAGCAGCTCCTTGATGGTGATGACGAGTTCCTCGTCGGCCTTGTCGTAGAATTCGCCCGTCTGGCTGGTCTCGGCGGCGGGGCCAGCCTTGGCCATGACAGGCGCGCCGGACATGAAATGCTCCATGATGGCGCCGAGGATCGCCGGCTTCAGGTGCTGCCAGTCCGGACCGTCCTTCGACACGGTGATGAAATCATAGCCGAAGAAGACACCGGTGACGCCGGGGATTTCGAACAGCCGCCCAGCCAGCGGCGAGGCCGTCGCCGCACTGTCGGCATCACGGAAATCGGCGGTGCCTTCGAGCAGCACTTCCTTGCCAGGCAGGAACTTCAACGTCGCCGGATTGGGCGTCGACTCGGTCTGGATGAACATGGCCGTCTCCATGCCCGTTTTGGGGCAACTAGTTTGGAATAGTTCTAAATAGGCTCTATCGGCGGGACATTCAAGCGAAACGCATCGCCCAGATGGCTGGCCCGCGGAATGTTTTTGCTGGCTGGGGGACTGAATCCCGGGCGGGCTCAGGCGAGGCTGTCGATTTCCTCATCCGACAGATTCTGCGGCACCACGGTCACCGGGATCGGAAAGGCCGCACCCTTGCCGGCCACGGCGCCGACCAGCGGGCCTGGCCCTTCCTTGCCGGCGCCGGCCGCCAGCACGAGAATGGCGATGTCCTGGTCTTCCTCGATCAGCTTGTGGATCTCTTCGGTCGGCTTGCCTTCGCGCACGACCATCTCCGGTTCGATGCCGAGCTTCTGGCGCACCTTGTTGGCGTAGCCGTCCAGCGCCGCGCGCGCCGTGGCGTTCGCCTCCTCGCGCATGATCTTCTCGACGCCCAGCCAGTGCTGGAAGTCGTCCGGCACGATGACGTAGAGCAGCACCAGCGTGCCGCTGGTGCTCTGCGCCCGCTTCGAGGCGTAGGCGACGGCGCGTTCGCATTCCGGCGTGTCATCGATGATCGTCAGGAATTTCCTGCGATGACCGGCTTCGCGGCTGAGGCGTTTGGAGACCATGTCTATCTACTCGGTATCTTTTCGGCCGCAATCTGCCACCGCGGCAGGCTGGCGGCAAGCCGCCGGCCATAGGCCAGTATGTCTTGGGCCGGTACGAGGCGGCGCATTGACGATCGGGCTCAGCCCTGCAGCAGCCCGATAATATCGCGCACCGTCTTCATTGTCGTCTCGGCCAGCACGCCAGCGCGTTCGCCGCCATCCCGGAGCACGGCGTCGACATAGGCGCGGTCGCCCTGGATGCGGCGCATCTCGCTGGCGATCGGCGCCAGTTTCTCCACCGCGAGATCGGCCAGTGCCGGCTTGAACACGGAGAATTGCTGGCCGCCGAATTGCTTCAGCACATCGGCCTTCGACATTTCGGCGAGGCCCGCATAGATGCCGACCAGGTTCTCCGCCTCGGGCCGGCTTTCCAGTCCGTCGACCTCGCTCGGCAAAGCCTCCGGGTCGGTCTTGGCCTTGCGGATCTTCTTCGAGATGGTGTCGGCATCGTCGGTCAGGTTGATGCGCGACAGATCCGACGGGTCCGACTTCGACATTTTCTTCGACCCGTCGCGCAGGCTCATGATGCGCGCCGCCGGGCCACCAATGACCGGTTCGGTGATCGGAAAGAAGCCGTTCACCGTCTCCTCGCCGACCTGCATCTCGACGCCGACGCCAAGACCGGCGATGCGGTTGGAGAAATCATTGTTGAATTTCTGGGCGATGTCGCGGGTCAATTCCAGGTGCTGCTTCTGGTCCTCGCCCACCGGCACATGGGTGGCGCGGTAGAGCAGGATGTCGGCGGCCATCAGCGAGGGATAGGCGAGCAGGCCCAGCGAAGCATTCTCGCGGTCCTTGCCGGCCTTGTCCTTGAACTGCGTCATCTTGTTCATCCAGCCGATGCGCGCGACGCAATTGAATATCCAGGCGAGCTCGGCATGCTGCATCACCCGCGACTGGTTGAAGACGATGTGCTTCTTCGGGTCGATGCCGGAGGCGAGGAACGCCGCGGTGATTGACCGCGTCTGGTCGGCAAGGTCGTCATGGACGAGCTGGGCGGTCAGCGAATGCAGGTCGACGACGCAGTAGATGCAGTCGGACGTATCCTGCAGGGCGACGAATTTCTTGATGGCGCCGAGATAGTTGCCGAGATGCAGATTGCCGGTCGGCTGGACACCGGAGAAGACGAGGGGCTTGAAGGCGGACATGTGTTTTCCTCATGGCTTGTGGAGGGCCGTATAAGCGTGCTTCCGAAAAGTTGCAGACTTTTCGGAGCCAATCACGCGGCTGGAAACCGCGCGCGGCGAAAGTCTTGCGACGGCGCGCTTATGGACGAGAGTGCGGAGAGGATCAAGAGGCGGCGAGGCCGGCTGGCCTGGCGTTTCATTCATCGAGTTCTGATTTTGCAACGGACGGGCCGACCTTCGCTTCCTTGCGCTTGACGTTGCGCCGGATCATGCCGAAATCGGCGCCGCCCGTGGCGAACGCCGTGGCGAAATAGAGGGTCGCCCCGCCCGCCACCAGCGCTAGCACGGTCGTTGCCTTGATCACCAGCGGCGAGCCCGGTCCGAGCCTGACGGCGAAATAATGCTCGGCAAAATAGAGGGCGACACCCATTACCACCGCTGACAGCATGAGACGCGGGATGCGTTTCAGGAGCGGAACGTCGCGACCCCAATGGCCGCGCCGGATCAGCACGGCAAGCAGCATCAGCGCGTTGACCCAGCCGGCGACGGCGGACGCCACGGCGATGCCGGGCGCACCCATCCTCGGGAACAGCGTCAGCGCGGTGGCGACGTTCACCGCCACGGAGATTGCGGCGAAGATCATCGGCGTGCGCGTGTCCTCGCGGGCGAAATAGCCTGGGGTGAAGGCCTTGATCAGCACGAAGGCCGGCAGGCCGAGACCGAAGATCGCCAGGATCGCCGCCACGACAGGGGTCGAATGGTTGGTGGCGAAGGCACCGCGCTCGTAGACCAGCCGCACGATCGGCTCCGACATCACCCACAGCGCCACCGCCGCAGGCAAGGTCATGAAAAGGGTGAATTCGACGGAACGGTTCTGCAGATTGGCCGCCTCGATCAGGTTGCCGGATTTCAGCGCCCGCGACAGTTCGGGCAACAGAACGATCGCCACCGCGACGCCGACGACACCGAGCGGCAGCTGGTAGACGCGGTCGGCGTAGGCTAGCGAGGAGACGGCACTGTCCTGCGCCGAGGCGATGGCCGTGCCGATCAGCTGGTTGATCTGGGTGATGCCGCCGGTGATCGCCGCCGGCAGAGCCAGGATCAGGAGCCGCTTCACGTTCGGCGTCATCTTCGGCCGGCGGAAGCCGATCGAGATGCCGGCATTGCGCACCGCCACCCAGACGATGGCGAGTTGCACCATGCCGGCCGCCAGCACGCCCCAGGACAGGGCGAAGCCGACAGCATGTGCATCCAGCCCATGGTACCAGGCGTAGCCAAGCACGCTGATCAGGATGATGTTGAGGAAAGCCGGCGCGATCGCCGCCGCGAAATAGCGGCGCAGCGAGTTCAGCATGCCCGCCATCATGGCAGCGAGCGACATGCAGATGAGATAGGGGAACATGATCGTCGCAAGCGTGACGGTCGTCTCGAACTTGCCCGGCGTGTCGGCAAAGCCCGGTGCCACCAGGTAGCGCACGATCAGCGGCATTGCCAGTTCCATGGCGATGGTCAGCACCAAGAGCGCGGAGAACAGGACCCCGAACACTTCTTCCGAGAATCGCTTGGCGCCGTCCGTGCCGTGCGTCTCGATTTCCTTGGCGAACAGCGGCACGAAGGCGGCGTTGAAGGCGCCCTCGGCGAACAGCCGGCGAAACGTGTTGGGGAACTGGAAGGCGGCGTTGAAGGCGTCCGCGACCGGTCCGGTGCCCAGAGCGGCTGCCATCAGCATCTCGCGGCCGAAACCGAGCGCACGGCTCATCAACGTGCCGGAAGCGACGGTGGCGAATTTCTTGACGAGACTCATGCGTTCGCAAACTGCCTGTGGGAATGGAAGAAGGAGATGATGGCCGTCACTCGGCGGCTGCCTTGGCCTTGCCGCCGCGTTCGAGTGCCGCGCCTTCGAGCGTCGCTATCAACCTGTTGCGAATGGTGGCGATGCGGGCCGGGCTGTCGATCTTCTGGCCGGTGAGGTCGGTGACATAGAAGGTGTCGATGACCTTCTCGCCGAAAGTGGTGATATGCGCCGAGGCGATGTCGAGCGACAGGTCGGACAGCGTCCCGGTGATTTCCGACAGCAGGCCGGGCCGGTCGAGCCCCTCGACCTCGATGACCGAAAACCGGTTCGACAACGCGTTGCGGATTTCGGCGCGCGGCGGGATCTTGAACACCTTGGATCCGCGCCTTGGCTTGGTCCGTTTCTCGATCATTTCCGGCAGCCAGCTCTTGCCCGACAGCACGTCCTCGATCAGCTTGCCGACGCGCTCGGCGCGCCGGCGCTCGTCCTCGTCGCGGTCGAACTCCCTCGATATCAGGATCGTGTCCAGCGCGCGGCCGTCCGACGTGGTGAAGATCTGCGCGTCGACGATGTTGCCGCCGGCGCCGGCGCATGCCCCGGCAATGACCGAGAGAAGACGGGGATGGTCCTGCGCCAGCACGGTGATTTCGGTCACAGCCTCGAACTGGTGGGTCTTGACCATGGTGGCGAGCTTGTTGCCCGCCGCGTCCGCCTCGCGGATGAATTCGGCGTGGCGAAGCTGGTCCGGCAGGTCCACGGTCAGCAGGTAGTTTTCATAATGCAGTCCGACATAGCGCTTGCGCGCCTTGTCGGGCCAGTCGGCGAGCGCCTCCGCCAGGCGTTCGCGCGCGGCCGCCGTACGTTGGGCGCGCGAGACTTCCGAAAAACCGCCGGTCAGCAGCAATTCGGTCTCGTAGTAGAGCGTACGCAGCAACTGGCCCTTCCAGCCGTTCCACACGCCCGGTCCGACGCCTCTGATGTCGCAGACGGTCAGGATCAACAGCATCTTCAGCCGCTCGACCGACTGCACGATCGAGGCAAAGTCCTCGATCGTCTTGCGATCGTTGAGGTCGCGGGTCTGCGCCGTCATCGACATGACGAGGTGGTTCTCGACCAGCCAGGCGACGGTTTCCGTATCGGCCGGCGAAAGCCCCATATGCGGGCAGATCCGCCTTGCGATCCTGGCGCCGGCCTCGGAATGGTCTTCAGGCCTGCCCTTGGCGATGTCGTGCAGCAGCACGGCGACATAAAGCGCCTCGCGGCTCTTCTTCAGGCCCGGCATCAGGGAATGCGACAGCGGATGCACCTTCTCGCCATCGCCGCGCTCGATCTCGGCCAGCACGCCGATGCAGCGGATCAGGTGCTCGTCGACCGTGTAATGGTGGTACATCGAGAACTGCATCATGGCGACGATCTTGCCGAAATCCGGGATCAGCCGGCCCAGCAGACCCGCCTCGTTCATGCGCCGCAGGTTGAGTTCGGCGTTGCGGTCCGAGGTCAATATGTCGAGAAACAGCCGGTTGGCTTCCTCGTCGCGCCTGAGCGACTTGTTGACCAGGCCGAGCGAACGGGTGAGCAGTTTCAGCGCATCGGGATGGAATTCCAGCCCGTGCTTGTCGGCGAACCAGAACAGCCTGAGAAGATTGACCGGATCGCGCTCGAACACCTGGTCGTCGGCGATGTTGATGCGATGGTTGTCGACGATGAAGTCTGACGTGCCGGCAAGCTTGCGCTTGCGGCGCTGGAAGGTGAGGAAGATGCGGTTGAAGCCCGGAACGTGCTTGGCCTGCTCCTCTTCCAGCGCGGCGCAGAAGATGCGGGTCAGGTCGCCGACATCCTTGGCGACGAGGAAATAGTGCTTCATGAAGCGTTCGACCGCCGACAGGCCGGGATGGGTCGTATAGCCGAGCCGTTCGGCGATCTCGCGCTGGATGTCAAAGTGCAGCCGCTCCTCGGCCTTCCCGGTGAGAAAATGCATGTGGCAGCGCACCGCCCACAGGAAATCCTCGGCCTTCTGGAACTCACGATACTCGGCCTCGGTGAAGACGCCTTTCTCGACCAGTTCCTCGCCAGTGCGCACGCGGTAAAAATACTTGCCGATCCAGAACAGCGTCTGCAGATCGCGCAACCCACCCTTGCCGTCCTTGACGTTGGGCTCGACCAGATAGCGGCTTTCGCCGGCCTTGGCATGGCGCTCGTCGCGTTCGGCGAGCTTGGCCTGCACATATTCCGGGCCGGTCGTGCGCACCACCTCGTGGTCGAAGCGCAGCATCAGCTCATCATAGAGCTTGCGTTCGCCCCACAGGAATCGCGCCTCCAGGATCGAGGTGCGGATGGTGATGTCGGTGCGCGACAGCCTGAGGCACTCATCGATGTTGCGGGTGGCATGGCCGACCTTCAGCCCCATGTCCCACAGCATGTAGAGCATGTACTCGACCGTTTGTTCGCCCCACGGCGTCTGCTTGTAGGGGAGCAGGAACAGCAGGTCGATGTCGGATCCCGGCGCCAGCGTGCCGCGGCCATAGCCGCCGACGGCAACGACCGCCATGCGTTCGGCCGAGGACCGGTTCTTCACCCGGTAGACATGCGTCGCGGCAAAATCGTAGAGCGCCCGGATCAGCTCGTCCATCAGGTGCGACAGCCGTTCGGCGCAGGCGTTGCCGCCGCCATCTTGCATCAGCATGGCCTCGGCTGTCTTGCGGCCCTCGGCGAGGCGCCCCTTGAGAAGCTGAAGCACGGCAGCACGGATGGACTGGCTGGAACCGTCGCCGGCGCTGGCCGCGGTCAGCGCCGTCATCTCGCGGCGTAAAGCATCGCCGTCGATCAGTTCATCGAGCTTCAGGGAGATTTTCGCCATGGATACCGGTTGGCCTTGCCTTTTGGGCGGCGTCTATAGCGTGTTTTCTCGGCGCTGGGTATGGCCTGCTGTCAATCCGGCAAACGCTCTAGTCGTTTGCCTCGACTGGAGCGAGCGGGACGACAATCCGCCGCCGCAGCTTAAAGAAATCGGTGATCCACCGCGCTGCCCGGCCGGCTTCCCTGCCGATTCTCACGGTTGTCGGCCTCCTGTGCTTTGTCATAAGTCCACTCGCGGTCCGCGCGGCATCCCGTTCCGGGTCAAGCAGGCTTGGCAGCCCGTCGCCGATGAACTGGTCCTGCGCGCAGAGCGCTGGAACGAGTTGGTAGACAGTCTTGCCGGCTGAAATAGTGGGGTCGAAGATGAGATCATCGACAGCTATGTTGACCTGCGCCGTTGCTTCCAGGAAGTCGCATGCGGTTTGCCGCGAGAGGAGATAACCCCCAGCCCCAGGATGGCCCTTGCGGAGCCGGACCATGGGAAAACCGTTCCCGGCGGAAGTCCTTCTCCTTTGGATGACGGTTCTGGAAAAGAACGTCTCGAGCTTCACGACGTCCGCGTCTGCTGGCACCCAACTCGTATCGCCGAGCAATGCACCGGCTTTGCCGGAAAAGACCATGTCGTCCTCGAACACGACACCGTACGGGGCGTCGCCCTTGGCAATGATCGTCCAGCAGGCACGATGGCTATGCAGGCAGGCGATCTCGCTGCCGGAGAGAGGCCGGATGGCGTGTATCGCGTGCTGCGGCTGCAGCACCAGGTCGGGATGTTGCTTGGCATCGATCCCGGCGACTCGCTCAAACCCAATGCCGATGCGGGCAAACTCGGCGGTCATATGGGCAAGCCGCTCGGGAGAACGATCGAGATTGATGACAAGGCACTTCATATAGGACGCAAGCTTTACCTTCGGCGGATCGCCAGAGCCGTCTAGCACGTGACGTTCCGGGGATTGCTGATCATTTCTGGGGCTAATTTGCGGTGCGACGAAATGAGCATGCCGGCGGTTCCGGCAAGAGGTCTATCGTCCTGCTTCGGGCGGATCGAGGGGGATGATCGCGTGTCGCCGCAGCCTGCAGTGGTCAATGATCCACTCGGCGATCCGCCTGGCTTCCACTCCTACCTTCTCGGACAATGGCCTTCGGCGTTTTGTGGCCTGCCCGCTTGCGGTCCACTCGGCTTGCCTTTCCCGATCGAGCAGGCTGGGCAATCTGTTGCGCAGGAACTGGTCCTGCGCGCAGAGCGCGGGAACAAGTTGGTAGATCGTCTTGCCGGCTGCCGTTGCGAATGCGGGATCGAAGATGAGACTGTCCACCGCCACATTGACCTTCGCGCTCGCCCGCAGAAGGTCGCGTGCCGCTTGCCTGGAAAGCAGGTAGCCTCCGGATCCCATGTGGTTCTTGCGCAGCCTGGACACGGAAAAACCACGGCCGGCAGGGGTACCCGCCCGATGGACGACTGTTCTGTGGAAGAACGTCTCCAGCTTGACGATTTCGGCGTCGGCCGGAACCCAGCCCGTATCGGCAAGCAGCGCACCGGCTTTCGCGGAAAACACGATGTCGTCCTCGAACACGGCGCCATAGGCAGCGTCGTCCTGCGCAATGATGGTCCAGCAAGCGCGGTGACTGTGCAGGCAAGCGATCTCGCTGCCGAATAGGCGTCGCTCGGCGTACCGGGCATGCTGGGGCCGCAGCACCAGGTCGGGATGCTGCCTTGCATCGACTGCCGCGACGCGCTCGAACGCGATGCCGATGCGGGCAAACTCGGCAGCGATATGGGCAAGCCGATCAGGGGATCGATCGAGATTGATGACCAGGCACTTCATTTTCGAATAAAATCTATAGTTTCAGGAGACTGTCGCCGCCCTCTAGCACATATGGTGCCGCGTCGCATGATTATTTCGTCAGGAACCCCGAGGTGCAATGCAACGAGCAGCGCCGAAGCGGCTCTTGAGCTTCCGGTTACTAAATCGACGAACCGTTTCTGGACGCAGGATAAGTTTCTATTTCCGCGACGCCGGCCGCGAAACGGAATTCGATTCGGTTGCTCGACGGCATCTTGGTGAGCTGGGTGGAGCTGCCCCCTGTGGGCGGCACGTGCGGCCGGTTCCGGTGGCGCTGTGGATCCCGGAGAAGCCTGGCTAATCCCTTGTCCCCGGCGAATCGAGAGGGATGACGGTCCGTCGCCGCAACTTGCAGAAATCGACGATCCATTCCACGACCCGCCCGATCTCGATCCTGATCTTCTCGGTCATCGGCCGCCGGCGTTTTGTCATCAAGCCGCTGGCAACCCATTTGGATTCGCGTCCGTGGTCGAGCAGGCTTGGCATCCCCAGCGCCCTGTCGCCGAGGACCTGATCCTGTGCGCACAATGCCGGGACGAGTTGGTAGATCGCGTTGCTCGACCATGTCGCGAACGCCGGGTTGAAGATCAGGTCATCGGCAGTCAGGTTGATTCTTTCGGTTGCTTCGAGGAGATCGCGCGCCGCCTGCCTGGAGATGATGTAGCCTCCGGTTCCCGGATGGAACTTGCAGAGCCTTGACACGGAAAAACCATGACCGGCGGAAATCCTCATCCGCTGGATTATGGTCTTGCGGAAGTACGTCTCCAGCTTGACGATGTCGGCGTCGGCCGGGATCCAGCCGCTGTCGGCAAGCAGGCAGCCGGCATTGGCGGAGAAGACCACGTCGTCCTCGAAGATGGCGCCGTAGCGCGCCTCGTCCCGCGCCAGGATCGACCAGCAGGCCCGATGGCTGTGCAGGCAGGCGATTTCGCTGCTCGATAGTTGCCGGGATCCATACATTGGATGCTGAGGTTGCTGTTCGAGTTCGGGATGCCTGTGTCCGTCGACGGCCACGACGCGCTCGAAGGCGACGCCGATACGGCTGAACTCTGCTCTCATATGGGCAAGTCGGTCCGGGGACCGATCGAGGTTTATGACTAGGCACTTCATTGTCGACCGAAATCTAGCGAGATGAACGTGACGCGGCGAGTAGTATTAGCAAGCAAAGTTTTAGCACGAGACGTGCCTTTGTGCAGGGGGTGTTCGATCGATTTCACGGCGCCCGAATCGGAAATCAAAACAGCCCTTGACCTTCCAGTTACTGGAAGCACTACCTCGGGCTCGAAGCAGTGACATCAAGGCATTTTCGGAATGACGCATTCAGATCACGATCATCATACGCATGGCTCGCATGGCGGCTGTTGCGCGCCCAAAGGCGCCGCCGCGAATGCGGTTCCGCGCGACCCGGTCTGCGGCATGACCTCGGATCCGGCGGCCGGCAAGCCGACATCAGAGCATGGCGGCCGCCTCTATCATTTCTGCAGCGAGCGCTGCCGTTCGAAGTTCCAGTCCGAGCCTGAAAGCTACCTGACGGCCACCGACCCTGTCTGCGGCATGAGCGTCGACCGCTCGACGGCGAAACATTTCGTCCGCCATGAAGGCCAAGGCTTCTATTTCTGTTCCGCCGGCTGCAAGGCGAAGTTCGAGGCGGCGCCACAAACCTATCTCGGCGACAGGCCGGCACCGGCGCCGATGCCCAAGGGCACGCAATACACCTGCCCCATGCATCCCGAGATCGTCCGCGACAAGCCCGGTTCCTGCCCGATCTGCGGCATGGCGCTCGAGCCCATGGGTGTGCCGACGGGCGATGAAGGGCCAAATCCCGAACTGGTCGATTTCACGAGACGACTCTGGGTGAGCGCGGTGCTGTCAGTCCCGCTTCTGTTTATCGCCATGGCCCCGATGGTCGGCCTGTCGCTGGAGGGTCTGGTCGAGGATCGCGCAAAGGTCTGGATCGAACTGGTCCTGGCGAGCCCTGTGGTGCTGTGGGCCGCCTTCCCGTTCTTCCATCGCGGCTGGGACTCGATCCTCAATCGCAGCCCCAACATGTGGACGCTGATTTCGCTGGGCGTCGGCGCCGCCTATCTCTACAGCGTCGTCGCCACGCTCTTCCCGGACATCTTTCCGCACCAGTTCCGCGGCCACGGCGGTACGGTGCCGGTCTATTTCGAGGCAGCCGCTGTCATCGTCGCGCTGGTCTTCCTCGGCCAGGTGCTGGAACTGCGCGCCCGCGAAAAGACCGGATCGGCGATCCGCGCCTTGCTTGATCTCGCGCCGAAGACCGCGCGGCGGATCGCCGAGGATGGCTCCGAGACCGACGTAGCACTGGACGACGTCAAGACCGGCGATCGCCTGCGCATCCGTCCCGGCGATGCTGTGCCGGTCGACGGCACGGTGCTGGAAGGCCGCTCTTCCATCGACGAATCGATGATCACGGGCGAACCCTTGCCGGTCGAAAAGGCCGAAGGCGACGCCTTGACCGGCGGCACGCTCAACAAGAACGGCTCGCTGATCATGCGCGCCGAACGGATCGGCGCCGAGACCACGCTGTCGCGCATTGTCGAACTCGTCGCCAAGGCACAGCGCTCGCGCGCGCCGATCCAGGGCCTGGCCGACCGCGTTTCCTTCTACTTTGTCCCGGCCGTCGTCCTGGTCGCCATCGCCGCGTTCGTCGCCTGGGCAATCTTCGGCCCCGAGCCCAGTCTGATCTTCGCCATCGTCTCGGCGGTTTCGGTGCTGATCATCGCTTGTCCGTGTGCGCTGGGCCTCGCCACGCCGATGTCGATCATGACCGCCACCGGGCGCGGCGCGCATGCCGGCGTGCTGATAAAGGAAGCGGCCGCGCTCGAACGCTTCGCCACCGTCGACACGTTGATCGTCGACAAGACCGGCACGCTGACCGAGGGCCGGCCGAAACTGACCGATGTCGTCGCGGCAACGGGCTTTTCCGAGGACGAATTGCTGGTGTACGCCGCGACCCTGGAGAAAGGGTCGGAGCATCCGCTGGCCGAGGCCATCGTCGACGGGGCTGGGCAGCGCGGCGGGAAGATCGCCGAGGCCAGCAGCTTCGAGGCGGTTACCGGCAAGGGTGTTTCCGGCACGGTGTCGGGCAAGAAGGTCGCGCTCGGCAATGCCGCGATGATGGCCGATCTCGCCATCGACGTTTCCGCGATCCTGGCTCGCGTGGAAGCATTGCAGGGCGATGGCAAGACGGCGATGTTCGTCGCTGTCGATGGCAAGCTGGCCGGCATCGTCGCCGTCGCCGATCCGGTCAAGGCGACCACGGCAGACGCGATCAAGGCGCTGCATGACAGTGGGCTGAGGATCATCATGGCGACCGGCGACAATGAGCGTACGGCCAAGGCGATCGCGGCAAGTCTCGGCATCGACGAGGTTCGGGCAGGTCTATTGCCGGAACAGAAGGCAGCGCTCGTCGACGAACTGCGCGGCAGGGGTGCCGGCGTCGCCATGGCCGGCGACGGCGTCAACGATGCGCCGGCGCTTGCCGCCGCCGATGTCGGCATCGCCATGGGAACGGGCGCCGATGTCGCGGTCGAAAGCGCCGGCATCACCTTGGTCAAGGGCGACCTCAACGGCATCGTCCGCGCCCGCACCCTGGCCCGGGCGACCATCGGCAACATCCGGCAGAACCTGTTCTTCGCCTTCCTCTACAATGTGCTTGGCGTGCCGGTCGCGGCCGGCGTGCTCTATCCGCTTACCGGCACGCTTCTGTCGCCGATGCTGGCGGCGGCGGCGATGAGCCTGTCCTCCGTCTCGGTGATCGCGAACGCATTGCGGCTCCGAACGTTGAAACTCTGAGATTAACCCCAGATACGACACCAAACCAACAGGAGACCATGAATGACCTTGGCTAAAAAACTCGTGCTGCTGCTGATGGCGGCCGGAATGCTGCTTGCCGTCTTCCTCGAAAGCGTGCCGGCGCAGAGCGAGGAGATGAAGCACGACATGGGCGCCATGGCCATGGGGGCGGAAAGCCCTTCGACGGCGGGCTACAAGGCGGCGATGGACAAGATGCATACCGACATGATGGCCTCGCAATATACCGGCAACGCCGATGTCGATTTTGTCCGCGGCATGATTCCGCATCATCAGGGCGCGATCGACATGGCCAAGGTCGAACTGGCCAACGGCAAGGATCCGGAAATCCGCAAACTCGCCGAAGGCGTCATCGCGGCGCAGGAAGCCGAAATCAAGCAGATGCAGGACTGGCTCGCCGCCCATCCGGTGAAGTAAGCTTCCCGGCATCTCTAAGCAGGGCCCGGCGAGAACTCCTTGCGGAGTCTCGTCGAGGCCTCAATGCGATCGAGTACCGACGGAGCCGTGCCATGGAATCGAGCGTCAGAACCACCACGCTGCCCAACGGCGAGGCCATACCCGTTCTGGGCCAGGGCACGTGGAAAATGGGCGAGGATTCGCGGCGCCGCTCCGACGAGGTAAATGCCCTCAAGCTCGGTCTCGACCTCGGCGTCACGCTGATCGACACCGCCGAAATGTATGCCGGCGGCGGTGCGGAAGAAGTGGTGGCCAAAGCCATCGCCGGGCGCCGCGCCGAGGTCTTTCTGGTCTCGAAGGTCTTGCCTTCCAACGCTTCACGGGCCGGCGTGCAGCGCGCCTGCGAGAACAGCCTGAAGCACCTCGCCACCGACCGCATCGACCTTTATCTGCTGCACTGGCCGGGCAGCGTGCCCCTATCGGAAACGGTCGAAGCCTTCGAGGCGCTAAAAAAAGCCGGCAAGATACGGCATTGGGGCGTCAGCAATTTCGACACCGAGGACATGGAGGAACTGGCTGGCCTGCGCGACGGCGGCGATGTCCAGACCAACCAGGTGCTCTACAATCTGGTTCGCCGCGGCCCCGAATTCGATCTGGCGCCCTGGATGAGGAAACGCGGCATCCCTTTGATGGCCTATTCGCCGGTCGAGCAAGGCGCGCTGGCGCGCAATGCCAGGCTTGACGCCGTCGCCGCCCGCCACGCTGCGACCCCGGCGCAAATCGCCTTGGCCTGGGTGATGCAGCAGGACGGCGTCATCGCCATCCCCAAGGCCGGCAGCCAGGAGCACGTCCGCCAGAATGTCGCCGCGTTGGACATAAAGCTTACGCCGCAAGACATTGCCGATCTCGACCGTGCGTTCCCGCCACCGACGCGCAAGCGCGGGCTTGAGATGATCTGAGTCGGCGGTGCTGCCGATTCCGCAGGCGCCGCCCAGATTTGCAAGATTACTTCCCCGCCAGTCCTTTCAGCCGGTAAAGCGCCTCCAGCGCCTCGCGCGGCGTCATCTCGTCGGGGTTGATCTCGCCGAGCGCTGTGCCCAGCGCGTCGCTCTTGACCGGCTTTGGCGCTTCCCGTTTCACCGCCACCGAAAACAGCGGCAGGTCGTCGACCAGCCGGTTGGCCTTGCCGGAGACCTCGCCCTCCTCCAACTGATGCAGCACCGCCTTGGCCCGCTCGACCACGGCATCCGGCAAGCCGGCGAGCCGCGCCACCTGCACGCCGTAGGACCGGTCGGCCGCACCCTTGCCGACCTCGTGCAGGAAAACGACGTCGCCTTCCCATTCCTTGACCCGCATGGTGACGTTGGAAAGCCGCGCCAGCTTGCCGGCGAGCGACGTCATTTCGTGGAAATGGGTGGCGAAGATCGCCCGGCAGCGGTTCTTCTCGTGCAGATATTCGACAGCCGCCCAGGCGATCGACAGGCCGTCGAAGGTGGCGGTGCCGCGGCCGATCTCGTCGAGGATCACCAGCGCGCGTTCGCCGGCCTGGTTGAGGATCGCCGCGGTCTCGACCATTTCGACCATGAAGGTCGAACGGCCGCGCGCCAGATCGTCCGAAGCGCCGACCCGCGAGAACAGGCGATCGACGACGCCGATATGGGCAGACGCCGCCGGCACGAAGGAGCCGGTCTGGGCCAGGATCGCGATCAGCGCGTTTTGCCTGAGGAACGTCGACTTACCCCCCATGTTCGGGCCGGTCAGCAGCCAGATCGCGCCGTTCCTGGCAGTCCCCTCGGGCGAGAGGTTGCAATCATTGGCGACGAACGGGCCTTCGCCCGAACGGCGCAGCGCCTGTTCGACCACCGGATGCCGCCCGCCGGAAATCTCGAAGGCAAGGCTGGAATCCACCACCGGCCGGCACCAGGCCTCGCTTTCCGACAACAGTGCGAGGGCCGCCGATACATCGAGCACGGCGAGCGCATCGGCGCCGGCGCGAATCGCCTCGGCCTCGCCGACCGCCTCCGCCGTCAGCGCATCGAAGGCTGCCAGTTCGATGCTCAGTGCCCGGTCGGCGGCATTGGCGATCTTGGTCTCGAGTTCGGCGAGCTCGGTCGTGGTGAAGCGCATGGCGTTGGCCATGGTCTGGCGGTGGATGAAGCGCGCCTTGGCGCCATCGCTGCCGGTCATGATTGCATGATGGTTGGCCGTCACCTCGATGTAGTAGCCCAGCACGTTGTTGTGTCGGATCTTCAGCGAACGGATGCCGGTCTCCTCGATCAGAGAGCGCTCCAGCCCGGCGATCACTTTTCGCGACTCGTCGCGCAGCGCCCGCATTTCGTCGAGTTCGACATGATAGCCGCCACGAACGAAACCGCCGTCGCGTTTGAGCAGCGGCAGTTCCTCGCCGAGCGCCTGGGTGAGATGCTGGGCGAGTGCCTTGGGCAGCGCTTGAATCGCGGCCATCGCGCCGGCCAATTCCTGGGGCAGAACGGTCGCGGCAAAGGTCTCGGCGATGGCGCCAGCCGCCTCGAAGCCGGCGCGCAGCGCGCCGAGGTCGCGTGGGCCGCCGCGATTGAGGGCCAGCCTCGACAGCGCACGCGGCATGTCGGCGACGCTCTTCAGGCTCATCCGCACCGCCTGGCAAAGCCGCACTTCGGAACGGAAGAACGACACCGAATCCAGCCGCGCGACAATGGCCGCCGGGTCGGTCAGCGGCGCCATCAGCCGGTCGGCGAGCAGCCTTGCGCCGCCGCCGGTCACCGTGCGGTCGATCGCCTTGAACAGCGAACCCTCGCGGCTGCCGGACAGCGTGCGCAACAGTTCGAGATTGCCGCGCGTCGCCGGATCGATGAACAGCGTCGAACCCTGCTCCTCGCGCTCGGGGCGCGACAGCGGCGGCCGCTCGGCCTTCTGCGTCTTCTCGACATAGGCGATGGCGCCTGAGATGGCCGACAGTTCGGCGCGCGAAAACGTGCCGAAACTGTCTGGTGTCGCCACCTCGAAGAAGCGCGCGATCCGCCCCGTGGCCGAGGCCGAATCGAACAGCGAAGGCGGCTGCGGGCTGGCAATGCGGCCGAGCACGTCGAACACCGGCTTCAGCTCGGGATCATGGAAGACCGGCTCGGCCATGATAAGCTCGCGCGGATCGACACGGAAGATGTCGGCCATCAGCCGGTCGGCGGAGGTCTCGGCGACGCGGAAGGCACCGGTCGAGATGTCGATCCAGGCCAAGGCGAAGGCGTGGTCCGCTCCACCTTTCACCCTGCCCAGCGCCATCAGGAAACTCGATTCAGACGGCGCCAGCAATTTGTCCTCGGTGATGGTGCCCGGCGTCACCAGTCGCACCACGTCGCGGCGCACCACCGATTTGGAACCGCGTTTCTTCGCCTCGGCCGGATCCTCGATCTGCTCGCAGACGGCGACGCGGAACCCTTGGCCGATCAGCTTCTGCAGATAGTCGTCGGCCGCATGCACCGGCACGCCGCACATCGGAATGTCGTGGCCTTGGTGCTTGCCGCGTTTGGTGAGCACGATGCCCAACGCCCGGCTCGCCTTCTCAGCATCGTCGAAGAACAGCTCGTAGAAATCGCCCATGCGGTAGAACAGCAGCGAATCCGGATTCGCCGCCTTGATCTCGATGAATTGCTCCATCATCGGCGTGACGGCGCCGGCTGGCTGTGGCGCCGCCGTCAACTCGGGAGCGGCGTCGGGCTCGTTCGGGCTGTGCATGTTCATGGCACGGCACGCTAGCAGATGTGGTGGCGGGGTTTAATGCCAGGCCATCGAAAAGCAGGGGAAGACTGCCCTGCCGCATCGTCGTTCGACGGCTTCGGAGGCATTGCAACGCCATGATGGCGGACCTAATCATCAGTTGCGCACAGGGCAGGGTCGATGGACAGGTTTGGCCAGGAAATGTTCGAGGAGATGATCGGTCCAGTCCGGTCGCCCTCTGGGCGGTTGCGACTGGACATCGCGTCGCGCGCAGGCAAGCTTCTTGGCAAGGCGCGGCGTTCGGCCGCCAAGCGGATACCCTTCCTTCTCCCGGCCCATGGCCCATTGCGGGATGTCGACGGGGCATGGTCGTTTCGGTTTATGCGGTCAGTCACGATCCGCTGATACTCTACACGCCGATCGGTGGCGCACGCCCCCTCTCCACCGTTGCCGCCATCGGCCGTCGGCTGGCAGAGCGGCGTGCGACCTTGCTGCTGTCGCCGAACTGGACATTGGAGCGGCCGGCCGTCGTCAACAGGATGGGCGTGGATCTCGCCTGGTACCGAGAGCGTTTTCCGCTTCACAAGCTGATTTTTCTCTGCAACACCGAGGAGGAGCGTCGTCTGGTCACCGCTGTCGGCGGAGCCGCGATCTTCTCCAACCACAATCTGATGGTCTCAGAGGACATCTTTCGGCCATTGCCGGATATTCCCGTCGAATTTGATGCCGTCTATAACGGCCGCATCTCGCACACCAAGCGGCACTATCTGGCGCTGGACATCGAAAGGCTGGTCCATGTCACCTTTTCGATAGGCGAGATATCACCGGCTGGCGCTCGCGCCTTTGTCCGCTGCCTGCAGGCGCAGTCGCCGCTGCACCACATCGCAAACCCGATCGTCGACGGCATGACCGCCAAGCTGGCCACGCCGGAAGTCAATGGCGTCTACAACCAGGCCGCCGTCGGACTTTGCCTGTCGGCCGAGGAGGGGGCGATGTACTCCTCGATGGAATATCTGCTCGCCGGTTTGCCGATCGTCAGCACGCCAAGCCTTGGCGGCCGGGACGTCTTTTTCGACCCGGACTATTGCGTGATCGTCGAGCCGGAGCCGGCCGCCATCAGGCGCGCGGTCGAGCGGCTCCGCGACCGCGCCATTCCGCGTCAGGAAATACGCCGACGCACGCTGGAAAAAGTGCGGACCGGACGGCTGGAGCTGACGGCCTATCTGTCGGCGCTGAAGCAGCGCCTGGGCAGCAGCGACCCGCCATTCCCTCAATGGCCGTTTCAGGGTGCTGGGACCTTGATGCGCTGGGCCACGTTACGCGAGCATGCACGTGAGATTGCTGCATTCCCTCAAGCTAGCGCAGTCCCTGACCGGGCGCGTCCGCTTTGAAGCAGCTTCGCAGAGCTTCGTGGTTTACACGCGGCGGCCCGTAGTCTTAATTCGCAAGCACACGGGCACCCGCTTCAAGGAGGTGCCGCACCGGCGAGGAAATCAGAAGCATCATGGCCAGGAAAACCGAGAACAACGGTCCGTCCGTCAGCGCACAGGAAGCGCTCGAATTCCATGCCATGGGCCGGCCCGGCAAGCTGGAGATCGTCGCCACCAAACCGATGACGACGCAGCGCGATCTCAGCCTCGCTTATTCGCCTGGGGTCGCCGTGCCCGTGCGCGCCATCGCCGAGGACCCATCGAGAGCCTTCGACTATACGACGCGCGGCAACATGGTCGCCGTCATCTCCAACGGCACCGCCATCCTTGGCCTCGGCAATCTCGGCGCGCTGGCCTCGAAACCGGTGATGGAAGGCAAGTCGGTGCTGTTCAAGCGTTTCGCCGACGTCGATTCCATCGACCTCGAGGTCGACACCGAGGATGCCGACGAGTTCATCAACTGCGTGCGCTTCCTCGGGCCCTCCTTCGGCGGCATCAACCTGGAAGACATCAAGGCGCCGGAGTGCTTCATCATCGAGCAGCGTCTGCGCGAACTGATGGACATCCCGGTCTTTCATGATGACCAGCATGGCACGGCCATCATCTCGGCCGCCGGCCTGATCAATGCGCTGGAGGTAACCGGCCGCGACATGAAGACCACGAAGCTGGTCTGCAATGGCGCGGGTGCCGCCGGCATCGCCTGCATCGAACTGATGAAGGCGATGGGTTTTTCGCCCGAAAACATCACCTTGTGCGACACCAAGGGCGTGGTCTTCCAGGGCCGCACCGAGGGCATGAACCAGTGGAAGTCGGCGCATGCGGTCAAGACCGATGCGCGTTCTCTGGCCGAAGCGCTCGACGGCGCCGACGTCTTCCTCGGTCTTTCCGCCAAGGGCGCTCTGACCACCGCCATGGTGCAGTCCATGGCCAAGAACCCGATCATCTTCGCCATGGCCAATCCCGATCCGGAGATCACCCCGGAGGAAGTGGCCGAGATCCGCACCGACGCCATCATGGCCACCGGGCGTTCGGATTATGCCAATCAGGTCAACAATGTGCTCGGCTTCCCCTACATCTTCCGCGGCGCGCTGGATGTCAGGGCCACCACCATCAACGACGACATGAAGATCGCCGCCGCCCGTGCTCTCGCCGAACTGGCCCGCCAGGACGTGCCCGACGACGTCGCCGCCGCCTATCAGGGCAACCGGCCGAAATTCGGCCCCAACTACATCATTCCGGTGCCGTTCGACCCGCGTCTGATCTCGGCCATCCCGATTGCCGTGGCCAAGGCGGCAATGGATTCGGGCGTCGCCCGCAAGCCGATTCTCGATCTCGACCGCTACGCGCAGGAGCTTTCCGCTCGCCGCGACCCGATCGCCTCGACCCTGCAGCGCATCTACGACCGCGTGCGCCGCCAGCCCAAGCGCATCGTCTTCGCCGAGGGCGAGGAGGAGCAGGTGATGCGCGCCGCCGTCTCCTATGTGAACCAGCGGCTCGGCACGGCCATCCTGCTCGGCCGCGACGACGTCATCAAGGAGAACGCCAGGCACGCCGGCATCGACCTGAACAAACAAGGCATAGAGATCATCAACGCGCGCCTGTCGCGCCGCAATTCGATCTACACCGACTATCTCTACGAACGCATGCAGCGCAAAGGCTTCCTGTTCCGCGACTGCCAGCGGCTGATCAACAACGATCGCAACCATTTCGCCGCCTGCATGGTGGCGCTGGGTGACGCCGACGGCATCGTCACTGGCGTCACCCGCAACTATTCCACCGCGCTCGACGATATCAGGCGCGTCATCGACGCCAAGCCCGGCCACCGCGTCATCGGCGCCTCGATCGTGCTGGCGCGCGGCCGCACGGTGATCGTCGCCGACACCGCCGTCCACGACATGCCCAACGCCGAGCAGATCGCCGACATCGCCGAGGAGGCGGCAGGCTTCGCCCGCCGCATGGGCTACGAACCGAGGCTCGCCATGCTCGCCTATTCCACCTTCGGCCATCCGCAGGGCGAGCGTTCCGAGCGCATCCAGGAAGCTGTGCGCATCCTCGACAAACGCCGCGTCGATTTCGAATATGACGGCGAAATGGCCGCCGACGTGGCGCTCAACGCCCGCGCCATGGCGCAGTACCCGTTCATCCGCTTGACCGGCCCGGCCAACGTGCTGATCATGCCGGCCTTCCACTCCGCCTCGATCTCCACCAAGATGCTGCAGGAACTCGGCGGCTCGACCGTCATCGGCCCGCTGCTGGTCGGCCTGAACAAGCCGGTGCAGATCGTCTCGCTGAACGCGAAGGACAGCGATATCGTGAATATGGCGGCGATCGCGGCTTATACGGCGGGACTTGAGGAGCGTCCCCGCCTGGCAGACGAAAGCTTCTGCATCAGACAAGCCCGAAGCGCGGCGCGGGCACCTTCTCGCGCTGACTTCACCCCGGCGCGAACCCACGCGCCGCCTTGACCACCTCTTCCGCCTGGTCCTGCCGCAAGAGGTCGATCGGAATGCGGCCGTCGAGTTGCGCGGCGGCGCGGGTCAGCCAAAGCCACGCCAGCCTTGGGTTGCCGATCAGCTCCAGCACCTCGCTTATGCCCGCCACCGGCCTGCCGTCGACGAATTGCGCCAGCGGGAAGACGTGCTTGCGGCCGCCCTTGCGCAGCGCGATGACGTCGCCGCGCCGCTGCCAGCGGTGCAAGGTGGAGCGGGCGATGCGCAGGTTCTCTTCCAGATAGGTCGAGCCGGCGACGCGGCCGGCCCAGTCCTCGATCAGCATCGATTCGAGGTCGTCGGCCGGCGCCGGCGCGACCGTGGCCCCGGCCGGCAGGGTCGTGGGCAGTGTCGCGGCATCGGTGGTGCCGGCTTCGCTGCGGCGCGCGGCTTCCGCCGCGAGCGCACGCACGAATTTCGAGGCAAGGCCGGGAAGGTCGGCATGGATGGCGTCGATGGCGCGCTGGTGCTTGGGCGACAGCAAGGTGACGGCGGACGCTATGCTGCCGGCGATCTTGGCGACCGAGACCATGGTGGACTGGTTGATCGCCTCGTCATAATGGGCGAGTGCGCGCTCGACCTTGTCGGCGACCAACTCCGCGAAGTCGTCCTGGTTTATGCCGGTCGCCTGGATTGGAAATCTGTTCATGCATCTGTCTTCTGGCCGCGCTCCTCCCCGACTGCGGCCGCTTGTCAACGGCTAAGGGAAAAGCAGGACTCCAAACGCCAACAGATGCAGCGAACCCGAGAGGTTGCTGTCTTGCATTTACGACACCCAACTGACTGCGAGCATTCCGAAATGCCAGTCACGGGACGCTCGCAATTTCGTGTAGGAGCGATGTGTGACAGCTGCGCGACGGTCTTTTCCTTCTCCCCTTGTGGGGCCCGAAGGGCGGGCGAGACCGTTGGCTCGCCCCGGGGTGGCCTCGCGAAGCGAGGTTGGATGAGGGGTGTTCCAGCTTGGCAAAAACGGCGATCCGTCACCCACCCCTCAACCGTCTCGGCGCTGCGCGCCGATCCACCTTCTCCCACAGGGGAGAAGGGAAAAGCCCCCCTACAGCAACCCAGCCTGCTCGGCTTCCTTGCGCAGATTCTGCCGTGGCCTTGGGCCGATCTGCTGGATCACCAATCCGGCTGCCAGTGAGCCAAGATCGCCGCAGGTCTGGAGGTCGCGTCCTTGTGTATAGCCATGCAGGAAACCGGCGGCGTAGAGGTCGCCGGCGCCCGTCGTGTCGACCAGCTCCTTGATGGCGGTTGCCTTTATGACCACGGTCTCGTCGCCGCGCACGATGACCGAGCCCTTTTCGGAGCGGGTCACCGCGGCGATCTTGCAATCCTTGCGGATCCGCGCCAGCGCCTCGTCGAACGACGAAGTCTGGTAAAGCGACTTGATCTCGTGGCTGTTGGCAAAGACGATATCGACCGTGCCCGAGCGCATCAGGTCGAGGAACTCGTCACGGTAGCGGTCGACGCAGAACGAATCAGATAGGGTCATGGACACTTCGCGGCCGGCCGCGTGCGCCAGCCTGGCCGTCTGCCGGATGGCTTCCTTGGCGCGCGGCGGGTCCCACAGATAGCCTTCGAAATAGGTCACCTTGGCGCCCGACGCCTTGTCGGCCTCGACATCTTCCGGCCCGAGTTCGACGCAGGCGCCGAGATAGGTGTTCATCGAGCGCTCGCCGTCGGGGGTGACGAAGATCATCGAGCGCGCCGTCGGGGCTCGCCCTCGAGCGGCTTGGTATCGAAGGCGACACCTTGAGCGTGGATATCGTGCGCGTAGATTTCGCCCAGCGCATCGTTGGAGACCTTGCCGAAGAAGGCGGCGCGTCCGCCGAAGGAGGCGACGCCGGCCGCCGTGTTGCCGGCGCTGCCGCCGGAGGCCTCGATTGCCGGGCCCATGCGGCTGTAGAGCAATTCGGCGCGGTGGGTGTCGATGAGATTCATCGCGCCCTTGATGATGCCGTTGGTCTGGAGGAAGTCCTCTTCGCACTGGGCGATGATGTCGACAATCGCATTGCCGATGCAAAGCACGTCATAATCCGGCATCAATGTCTCCGCCAAAAACCCGAGCCGGCTTCTTGCCATGCCCGCGCGGGTCTACAGCATGACGCTGAAAACAGGCAACCGATTTTCTGTCCTTGCCGCGCCAGCCAGGCGCTACGACAATTCGACCGTGGCCGAAACATTTCGTGACGATGTCGCCTACATCTGCGCTCCTGAGATCACGGTCCGAAGGCGCGAGCCCATGCCTGCCAAAAACGACACGGCCACCGACCTGGCGCTGCTCGGCGTGCTGGCTGTGCTGTGGGGCGCCTCCTACACCTTCATCAAGATCGGCGTCGAGACCATCCCGCCCATCACCTTCATCGCCGCCCGCACTCTGATCGCCGGCGCCATACTGTTCGCCATCATCCGCTGGCGCGGGCTTGCCATGCCGGGCGACGCGGCCAGCTGGCGTCGCTTCGCCTTCCAGGCCTGTCTCAACAGCGTCATCCCCTTCACACTGATCGCCGCGGCCGAACGTTCGGTCGACGCAGGCCTTGCCACTATCCTCAACGCCACCTCGCCGATCTTCACCTTCATCCTCACCGCGCTCATCACCCGCCATGAGCCGGTGACGACGCGAAAGCTGGTCGGCGTCGGTGCCGGCATTGCCGGCATCTGCCTCATCGTCGGCACACAGGCGCTTGGCGGCATCGGCCACCAGCTCTGGGCACAGATTGCCATCGTCGCGGCAACCGTGTGCTATGCGGGCGCCGCCATCTTCGGCCGTGGCTTCAAGGGCCTCGATCCGATGCTTCCCGCCGCTGGCTCCATGCTGTGCGGCGCCGTCATGCTGGTGCCGCTCAGCCTGGTGGTCGACCGGCCATGGACGCTGGCGCCCTCAGCGGCTTCCATCCTCGCCTTGCTGGGCCTGTCCGTGTTTTCGACGGCGCTGGCGTTCGTCATCTATTTTCGCCTCATCCACACGCTGGGTTCGGTCGGCACCACGTCCCAGGCTTATCTGCGGGTGCCGATCGGTGTCGGCATCGGCGCCTTCTTACTCGGCGAAAGCCTGGGTCCGACGGCATGGCTCGGCATGGGTTTTGTCGTTGCCGGCGTGGCGGCCATGACCATACCGGTCCGCAAACCGGCCTTCGCCCGATAGGCGGATCTCGGCAGCGTCCAAAGACAAGCAACGGCCCGCGCTTGTGCTCGCGGGCCGCACTGCCTATCTCGGAGACGTCCCGCCTTGAGTTTTCTTGTTTTTAAGCAATCCCCAAGGGGAAGCGCTACGCGCTTCTCCCGGGAAAACCGCTACGCACTTTTCCTGGAATTGCTCTGTGGTTGTGTCCACTGACCTGGGGTTGAAGCAACGGTGATTTTCGACGCTGCCCGCACCGCGGCCCTGGAGCTGCTCTCGCCTCCGTTCCGCGCCGTGTTCATCAAGACGCTCGGCTTGACCCTGCTGGCGCTGGTCGCCTTGTGGTTCGGCCTGACCAGCCTTGTCGAATGGCTGGCCCTGCCGTGGCTCCAGACATTGTTGCCCGGCATACCGTCCTGGGCTGGCTGGCTGGGCGGCATCATCGCGGCCATCGCTCTGGCCTTCGGCATGGCGCTGCTCGTTGCACCGGTCACGGCCGTCATCGCCGGCCTGTTCCTCGACGATGTCGCCGAAGTGGTCGAGCGCACCGATTACCCAGGCGACCGGGCCGGACGCGCCATGCCGGCATTGCGCTCGATGGTGCTGGCGATAAAGTTTTTCGGCGTCGTCATCCTGGGCAACATCGTGGCGCTCATGCTTCTGCTGGTGCCGGGCATCAACATCGCAGCCTTCTTCATCGTCAACGGCTACCTGCTCGGGCGCGAATTCTTCGAATTCGCCGCCATGCGCTTTCGCCCCGAGGAAGATGCGAGAGCCTTGCGCCGGCGCTATGCCGGTACGGTATTTCTGTCCGGTCTGGTGATCGCGGCCTTCCTCGCCGTGCCGCTGCTCAACCTGCTGACGCCGCTGTTCGCCGCCGCCATGATGGTGCATCTGCACAAGGCGGTCTCGGCCCGCGAAGCGGCCCGTCCCGCACGCGGTTGAGCCTTCAGCGCAACAGGAAACCGCGCCCCAGCTCGTCATCCGGCTCGACAGTGAATTCGGCTCGTCCGGAATAATAGGCACGGCCGCCGACGCGGGCGACGATCGCCTCGTGCGGGCCGGCCTGCGCCGTGCGCACTACCGCCCCGGAAAAGCGCGAGCCGGCGATGCTCTCGAAGGTCCGCGTCTGCCCGGTGGCGATCTCGCCCTTGGCATGCATGGCCGCCAGCCGGGCTGTGACGCCGGAACCGGTCGGCGAACGGTCGACCTCAGCTTCGGCGAAGACGCAGACATTCCTGGTGACTTCCCCGGAAAAGGCGTCCTTTCCATCGGTCAGAATGGTGCCATAGAGGAAGGCGAGATCATCATGATCGGGATGCGACAGTGCAAACTCGGCCTTGAGCCGGTTCGTCAGCGCCGTTGCCGCATCGACGAAATCGCGGACCCGGTCGCGGCCGAATTCCAGCCCGAACTGATGGCAGTCGGCCAGCGCGTAGAAAGCCCCGCCATAGGCGATATCGAAACCGATCTTGCCATACTCTGTCAGCTCGATCTGTTGGTCGCGAGCGAACAGGAAGGCAGGCACGCTCTCGAACGACACCGCACCGGCCTTGCCGTCGCTGACCTCGACCGAGGCGACGACCAGGCCGCAAGGCGCCTCGATGTTGACGGTGGTGACCGGCTCCTGTTTCGCCACCAGGCCTTCATCGATGGCATAGCGGCCGAGCGCGACGATGGCGTGGCCGCACATGGTGGAATAGCCCTCATTGTGCATGAACAGCACGGCAAGGTCGGCGCCGGGCAAATCGGGCTCGACCAGCAAGGCGCCATACATGTCGTAATGGCCGCGCGGTTCGAAGATCAGCAGTTTGCGCAAATGGTCGAGATGGTCCCGCACATAGGCGCGCTTCTCCAGGATGGTGCCCTTGGGGATAGCGGGATAACCGCCCGTGACGATTCGCAGCGGCTCGCCGCCCGTATGCATGTCGACGACAGTAAGATTCATGCGGCGTCTAACCCTGGGATTTGCCGTAGAGCGCCTGCAGCTTGCCGAACGGCATGGCGGCGCGGGTGAAGCCGAACGTTCCGTCCTGCTGGATTTCGCGCGCCGCCGTCTCCAGCATGCCGTAAGCGAAATTGGTCAGCCACGGCCCGAGCGAAATCCGCTTGACGCCGGCCATGGCAAGGTCGGCGATGGTGAAGCCGGGCCTCGCCATGACGTTGACCGGCTTGGTCACCGCCGCGCAGAGCGTGCGCACCATCTCGACGTCGCCGATGCCCGGTGCATAGAGCACGTCGGCGCCCGCCTTTTCGAAGGCCTGCAGCCGCTTGATCGTGTCGTCGAGGTCGGACTTGCCCCACAGGAAATTCTCGGCCCGCGCCGTGAAGACAAAGTCGCGCTTCAGCGCCCGCGCTGCCTCCACCGCGGCGGCGACACGCTCGACCGCGTGCGAAAACTCATAGATGGGCTTGTCCGGATCGCCGGTGTGGTCCTCGATCGAGCAGCCGGCGAGCCCGGCGGCTTCCGCCGCGAAAATGGTCTCGGCGGCCTGCTCGGCGCTGTCACCCTTGCCCTTCTCGAGATCCGCCGAAACCGGCAGTTCGGTCGCGGCCGTCACCTCGCGGCAATGATGGATCATCTGGTCGAAGCTCACGGCCCCGTCCGGCAGGCCGCGCGAAAAGGCAAAGCCGGCGCTGGTCGTAGCCAGCGCCTTGAAGCCGAAGGAGCCAAGCAGCTTCGTCGTGCCCGGGTCCCAGGGATTGGGCATGACGAAGGTCGAGGCATGCAGGTCGCGAAAGATCTTGCCCTTGTCCATGAATGTTCCCCATGACGAGTGTCGGGGCGGATGCTAGCGCGCCGTTTCCGGCCGGGCAAACGAATGCGGTTGGCTCAGAAGCGTTTCTCGTTCTCTGCTGACAATTTCACGAACGCGTCGGAATCGGCGACATATCGCGATGTCTTTTTGCTCCAGTGATAGGTCACCGAGGTCTTGTGCGATGAGGCTTTGGGCGCCGCCTCGTCGCAGCTCTCCTCGTTTGGCAGGATGGTGTCGGTCACCGTCGCCTTGATGCCGGCATGGGAGCGGCCGTCCTTGACGGTTCGAACAGCCACGTCCTGCGTATGGCTGTAGGCACAGAGCCTTTCATCGAACGCATAGATTGTGTCGATCAGCTTGAACTTGTCGCCGACAACCATGACAAGCAAGGTGATCATATAGTTCTGCTCCGAATTGGAATGCGAACTCCCGGTCATCAGGATGTCGTCATTGGCGCCGACGGAAAGCCTGCCTGGCTCCTGGAAATAGGTGTCGCGGTCGAGCGCGACATTGACGGCGTCGAGCAGGGTCGGCTTGCCGGCGGTGTCGTAGAGCGCCAGCACGGCATAGCCTTCGGCGCTGTCGGGAGAATCGCCGAGGTCGAACAGCATCGCCAGCCGGCCCTTGCCACCAACCTTGAGGGCAAGCGCGGAAGCGTTGGAAAAGCTCGATGTGTCGGGTGGCGAGCCTCCCGCATCGGGTCCCTGGACATGGGGCATCTCGATCGGCGGACCGCCCTTGAACATTCCGCCTTTGTCCGCTGCGAGATCAGGAATGACCATCCTCGCCAGGTCGAGATAGGTCACATCGGTGCGCCGGGCAGCATGCTGCCAAGGTCGGCCAGGCCGGCGGTCTGCGCCTGTGCCGCCGCCCACAGGCACGGCAACAGCAGACATGCGAAGATGAAGCGAAGCGGCAGCGAAATCATGTTGGGCCTCGGGCGGAGAGGCACCCACGCTAGCACGGCGTTCTGCAACGCGCAGCCGTGCCGATCAGTGGATCGGCACCAGCCCGGCGAGTTCGCGCATGTCGTCGAACAGGATGCCGCCGGCCTCGATCAGGCCGTCGCGGTCGGAATAGGGGTCGCCATGATAGGAGAACACCCGCATGCCGGCGGCAATGCCTGCCTGCGTGCCGGCGACGCTGTCCTCGATGACGATGCAGTCGGCGGGCGCGAAGCCCATGGCTTTGGCAGCATGCAGGAACAGGTCGGGGAACGGCTTGCCGCGCGAGACCATGGTGGCGCTGAACATGGCATGCTCGAACAGCGGCAACAGCCCGGTCTGGCCAAGCGTTATGTGCATTTTCGAGATCCTCGCCGAGGTGGCGACGCAATAGGCGAGGCCGGCCGCGCGGACCGCCTCGATGAACTCCCGGACATAAGGGATCGCCTCGACGCCGTGGGCGAACAGATCCGGCAGGCCGGCATTCCAGCGCTCGACGAAATCGGCGCCGAGCCTGACGCTGGTCGTCTCCTCGATCTCCTTCTGCACCGAGACCATGCTGCGGCCGGAGAAATTCTTGCGGCAATATTCGAAGGTCGTTGGATAGCCGCTCGCGCTAAGCCATTCGGCCAGGCGTCGGTTGGCGAGGTTCTCCGTGTCGACCAGGATCCCGTCGCAGTCGAAGATGACAAGTTTCGGCAAGGGCATTGGATTCGCGATCAGGCGGTGCCGGTCGATCCGAATCCGCCCGAGCCGCGCGCCGTGCCGCCGGCGAGCGAACGCTCCTCCACCGCCACCTGCGTCACGGCGGCGAAGACGATCTGGGCAATGCGCATGCCACGCGTCACGGCAAAATCCTCGTCGCCGAGATTGACCAGCAGCACCTTCACCTCGCCGCGATAGTCGCTGTCGACCGTGCCGGGTGAATTGAGGACGGTAAGGCCATGTTTGAAGGCAAGGCCCGAGCGTGGCCGCACCTGGCCTTCCATTCCTTCGGGAATTTCCAGGATCAGCCCGGTCGGCACCAGAGCGCGCTTGCCCGGCAGGATCAGAAGCGGCCGATCTTCGGGCACCGCCGCGCGCAAATCCATGCCGGCGGCGCCGGTGCTTTCATAGGCGGGAAGCGGAAGGTCGTCACCATGCGGCAACCTGACGAAGCCGACGGTGGGACCGATGACGGAGGGTGTTTGAAGGGCTGCGCGCATAAAATCGATCCTATCGGCGCGATTGCCGATTCGGTCAATTCGCCCGCAGGGCTATCAACGGCTTTCTTTCGGGCGTTACGATGACTTCGCTGTCCAGCGCAGACGTCTCAATAATGTTGTTGCGCTGGTGGAATGCCTATTTGGCGATTGGCGAGAACGCTCACCACTTCGTCATCCACGGGCGGAGCAAGGAGCGTAGCGACGCGGCGTAGACCCGAGGATCCATGCCGGGATTCGGAAGCGCTGCTACGGTGCAGAATTCTGCTCCGCGGCATTCTACGGTCAAGGTAACGGCATGGATCCTCGGGTCTGCGCGCCGCTTCGCGTCGCTCCGCCCGTGGATGACGAAGTGTGAGGCCCTGGCCGACTAACGCACTTCCATCGGAACCACCGTCGTCTCCTTGATCTCCTCCATGACGAAGGAGGCGGAAACATCCGACAGCGCCACCTTGGCGATGAGCCGCTGGTAGAGCCGGTCATAGGCCTTCACGTCGGCGACGCGCGCGCGCAAGACATAATCGAGATCACCAGACATGCGGTAGACACCGATGATCTCGGGCAAACCGCTCACCGCGGCGCGGAATTTCTGCAGCCAGTCCGGATCGTGGTTGGATGTGCGGATCAGGATGAACACCGAAAGGCCAAGCCCGAGCTTTTCGGCATCGACCAGCGCCACGCGGCCGGTGATGACGCCATCTTCCTCCAGCCGCTTGACGCGACGCCAGCAGGCATTGCGTGACAAGGCCACCCGTTCCGACAGCTGGTCGACCGACAACGTGCCGTCGCGTTGCAGTTCGGCAAGCAATTTTCGGTCGATTTCGTCGATTTCCAGTGTCATGTGGGATATTTGTCCCATGAAGTGGCAAGATACAAGGATATTTTGGGACCAATGAACCGGTGAGGCGTGTCAGGATACTCATATCAGGAAGCTCCAGCGCTGAAGGGGAACCAGCATGTCGCTCGCAAGCATCTTCACCTCGCATCCGGCCAAGGTCGGTGAGACCTATTTCGGCCACATGGCCTTCGCCGCCTGGTTCTCGTCGCGCCTGCTGATGGCGGCAGGAGCAGCGCTCGTTCACGCTTTCTTGCCATTTCTCTTCGAGACTACCGCCAGCCGAATCATTCGCGAGCTCTACGAGCGGACGCACAACAGAGGCGCACACGCGACCAAGGAGCCTGTGGCTCTTCCGGATCGCGCCTAGGGGACGACAAAGCGATGTGCCGGTGGGCGGCCTATCTCGGTGAAGCGGTCTTTCTCGAAGATATCCTCACGGCGCCCTGTCACTCGCTGATCGCCCAGAGCCACTGCGCCCAGGAAGCCAAGTCGCCGACCAATGGCGACGGCTTCGGCCTTGCCTGGTATGGCGAGAGGCCCGAGCCCGGCCTCTATCGCGACATCCTGCCGGCCTGGTCCGACCCCAATCTGAAAAGCCTGTGCCGGCAGATCAAGTCCGGCCTGTTCCTCGCCCATGTCAGGGCCTCGACCGGCGGCGCCACCAGCCGCATGAACTGCCATCCGTTCATCTCCGGCCGCTGGTCGTTCATGCACAATGGCCAGATCGGCGGTTTCGAGAAAATCCGCCGCGCGCTGGAGAACTCGCTGTCCGACGCTGTCTTCGACCAGCGCGAAGGCACCACCGATTCCGAACTGTTTTTTCTGCTGATGATCGACGAGGGCCTTTCAGCCGACCCACAAGGCGCCGTCTCGCGTGCCACCAGCCGCGTGCTGGAAGCCTCTCGCCGCGCCGGTCTCGAGCCGGCGCTTAAACTCACCGCCGCTTTCTCCGACGGACAGGCGCTGTATGCGGTCCGCTACGCCACCGACGCCCACGCGCCCACGCTCTACACGTCCATCTTCCGCAAGGGCGCTGGCCGCTGCATCGTCTCCGAGCCCTTCGATCGCGAGGGCGGCGACTGGCAGGCGATCCCGCCATCGAGCTTCGTCACCATGACCAGGGATGGCATCGACATCAGTCCATTCGCTCCGATTGCGGCGAAGCTGGCGCTGGTTGGATAACGCCTCACCTCAGCGCATCTGGGAAACGTCGCGGGACAGAGGGGGCGCCGTAGAGTGCCGGCAGCGCAATTCCGATCAAGTATTGAGCGCGTGCGGATGCTCAACTCCGCTTGAAGCCGCGCCGCAATCCGCCATCTTGAGGAGGCAGGCGGCAAGCAAGCCGGAGCATTCGCCATGGACCTCGTATTTCTTTCGGTTGCCGAACTCGCCAAAGCCATTCGAAACCGCAAAATCTCCGCCGTCGAAGCGCTCGACGCCCACCTCGCGCAGATCGACAAGCACAACCCTGCCGTCAACGCCGTCATCTCACTCGACAGGGAAGGGGCTCGCGAGCGCGCCAAAAAGGTCGACGGGGTGCAGACGCGTGGCGAAACGCTTGGCCCGCTGCACGGCGTTCCCTTCACCCTGAAGGACATGCACGAGACGGCGGGCATGAGGACCACTGTAGGCTTCCCGCCCTTCGCCGACTATGTGGCGAAAGAGGACAGCCCGGTCGTTGCCCGCTTGAAGGCAGCTGGCGGTGTGCTGATGGCCAAGACTAATGTCGCCACATTGTTGTCCGACTGGCAGTCGGACAATCCGTTGTTCGGCCGCACCAACAATCCCTGGAATCTCCAGCGCACCCCGGGCGGATCCAGCGGTGGCGCCGCTGCCGCCGTCTGCACGGGCATGACACCGTTCGACGTCGGCACCGACATGCAGGATTCGATCCGCCTGCCTGCCGCCTTTTGCGGCGTCTATGGCCTGAAGCCGACGGAGCACCGCGTCTCTCTGGCCGGCGCCTTCCCGAATCCAGGCGGTGCGGCGCGCAGTGTGCGGCTGATGTCGTGTCTCGGCCCACTGGCGCGCAGCGTCGAGGATCTGTCGTTGATCTATCGCATCATCGCCGGCCCGGATGGCCGCGACAACGACCTTGCGCCGGTGCCGGTCGAAACCATGCCGAAGCTCGACCTCAAGACATCGCGCATCGCTTTCGCGCCCTTCTTTCCCGGTTTCCCGGTGGCCGGCGACATCAGTGCCGCGGTCGAAAATCTCGCAAGGCAACTGCAAGACGCCGGCGCCCTCGTCGAGCAAGCCAAACTGCCCAAGCTCGACCTGCACGACGATCTCGCCCAGGGCGGAGCGCTGATCGGCATGATGATGGAGGCGGCGCAGCCGCAGCCGCCGGAGGAACCGACATCGGTCTCGCGCTGGTTCGAGGCGCTGGCCCGCCGCGACAAATCCATTCTCGCCTGGGACCGGTTCTTCGAGGATTGGGACGCGCTGCTTTGCCCGGTCGCCATGACCACGGCATTCCCGCATTGTGCGCCGGGCACGACGATCAAGGCCGACGGCAAGGACCAGAGCTATTGGATGCTGCCGGCCTACGGCGCCGTCTTCAACTACAGCGGCCACCCGGCGCTTTCGATTCCGTACGGACAGGATAGTGACGGCCTGCCGATCGGCCTGCAGCTTGTCGGCAGACGCTGGTCGGAGGCGCGGCTGCTCGGCATCGCCAGGGCGATGGCGCCGTTGACCGGCGGCTTCAGTCGTCCGCCGGGTTATTGAGCGAAGCGCGACAATCCGTAAGGTTCCAGCAGCGGGTCGCGATCGCCGCCAAGAATTTCGCGCGTGGCGAACAGGCCGACGGCCGGCGCCAGCGTGATGCCGGAATGCGTGACCGCGATGTAGACGCCATCCATGCCCTCGGCGCGGCCGATGATCGGAAAGCCGTCGATCGGCGTCGGCCGGTACCCGACAGTGTGGAAATCGAGCTCAAGGCCATCGCTGTCCACTAACATGGCTTTCGTGGCCGCGAACAACGCGCGGGCGGTGGCCTGGGCATCCATCCCCGGATCGCCGCCGCCGAAGTCCGAGCCGGCGATGATGCGGCCCTGCGCCGTCTGGCGCATGTGCAGTCGCTCGGCCAGCACCAGTCCGTTGAGCAGCTTCTTGTATGGCCGGGAGTGGACGATGAGGCCGGGCGGCGTCTCGATCGGCAGGTTGATGCCGGCGGTCGCGGCGATCTCCGGCGAACCGACGCCTGCCGCGATCACCACCTCGTCGGCGGCAATCAGCCCATGCGATGTGTCCACGCCGGTTATCCTGCCATTGGTCTGGACAAGTGCTGTCACCGTGCTGGAGATGATGCGCGCGCCATGCCGGTTCGCATCTGCCAGCAGTGCTTTCGCGGTTGCGACCGGCTCGGCGACACCCTCTTCGGCTACATGCAAAGCGACATCCGGCAGTTCGGCGAGGTTAGGCTCGATGCGCGCCGCGCCGGCCCGGTCGACGCGCGCGATGCCGTAGCCCCAGGCAGAATGCTCCGCGGCATAGGTTTCCATATCGGCCGCCGACAGTTCCCAGCACAGGCCGCCGCACCATTTGAGCGGCAGGCCGGGCAGGTCTCTTGCCAACCGCGACCATTCGGCCATGGCGCGGCTGCGCAGTCGGAAATACCGCTCCGGATTGCCCCAGCTGGCATTGATCCAGCCAAAGGAATTGGGCGTCGCGACACCACCGGCTTCGCTGTTGGCGATGACCGTCACCTGGGCGCCCGCTTTGGTCAGGTGCCAGGCGATCGACGCACCGATGATGCCGGCACCGATGACGATCACTTGTTTGCCGGTGCTCATGTTCGCTCCTGATCCCAACGACGTTCGTCCAAGTGCCATCCTGTTAGCCGCTTGCCAACATCGAATGCCGCAAAAAACACAGCTTGACATCAATACGTACGTACGTATTATACCGCCATGGCTAGACAATCACTCCGCGAAAAACTCCTCGACGCCGGTTTCCAGACCATCTGGGACTCGGGCTATGCCGCCGCCGGCGTGCGCGACATCGTTGCCGCGGCCGACGCCCGGCCGGGCTCCTTCACAAACCATTTTGCCTCCAAGGAGGAATTCGTTGGCGAAGTGGTGGACCGCTATTTCGCCTATGTCAGCGGGCTGGTCGAAACAGCGCTGGCTCGGGATGGAACCCCGCCTGTCGGCAGGCTGCGCCGTTATCTCGATCTCATCACCTCGAAGCTTGAAGCGCATGATTGGGCGCGCGGCTGCATGATCGGCAATCTCAGCCTCGAGACCGCGGTACACAGCGAACCCTTACGGCTGCGCCTCGTCGCCATCTTCGAGCGCTGGCGCCAGCCCTTCGCGGCGTGCATCGCCGAAGGCCAGGCCGCCGGCGACATCACGAGAGCCTTCGATGCCGAGGACCTTGCCGACTTCCTGCTGTCGTCCTGGCAAGGCGCCATGCTGCGTATGAAAGTCGAGCGCAGCCCCGAGCCGCTCGAACGCTTCAAGGCCATTATCTTCAAAACAGTCTTTGCAAGGGAGATGCCCCAATGACCTCGCAAGCCGACACCGCTTTGAGGCGCGGACAAATTGCCGTGCTCGATTCGACCATGTCCTTTGTCGAGGCTGGCGCGTCCGGTCCGACCGTGCTGTTCCTGCATGGCAATCCAACTTCGTCGCATATCTGGCGCAACATCATCCCGCACGTGGCGCCGTTCGCGCGCTGCATCGCGCCCGACCTGATCGGCTATGGCCAGTCCGGCAAGCCCGATATCGACTATCGCTTCTTCGACCATGTCCGCTACCTCGACGCCTTTCTCGACGCGCTCGACATCGGGGATATGGTTTTGGTCGCCCAGGATTGGGGCACGGCCCTTGCCTTCCATCTCGCGGCGCGGCGGCCGCGCCGCGTTCTCGGCCTCGCCTTCATGGAGTTCATCCGGCCCTTCGAGCGCTGGGAGGACTTTCACCAACGTCCGCAAGCTCGCGAAATGTTCAAGGCGTTGCGGACGCCCGATATTGGCGAGAAGCTGGTCCTGGAAGACAATGTCTTCGTCGAAAAATTGCTGCCGGCCTCGGTGCTGCGCACAATGAGCGACGAAGAGATGGCCGTCTACCGGGCGCCGTTCCCGACGCCGCGATCGCGCAAGCCGGTGCTGCGTCTGCCTCGGGAATTGCCGATCGAGGGCCAGCCCGCTGACGTTGCGGCCATCAGTGAGCACGACCATCGCGCGCTGCGGCTGTCCACCTATCCGAAGTTGCTTTTCGCGGGCGATCCCGGCGCGCTGATCTCGCCGCAGGCCGCACGCCAGTTCGCGGCCAGTTTGAAGAATTGCCGGTTCATCAACCTCGGACCCGGTGCGCACTATCTGCAGGAGGACCACGCCGACGCCATCGGAAGCGCCATTGCCGGCTGGCTTCCTGAGGTCGTCCAGGCGAGTGGCGTGGGCGCGTTGGCCTGAGAGCACCACGGCAATCCGGCGGCGTCCGTGCCGCCGGACCGGTCGACAGCCCGGCGCAGCGCTGCTAGAAGCCCGGCCTGTCACACGGAAATCCCAAGAATGCCCGAAATTATCCCAGAGGAAGTCGCGCGCCGCCGCACTTTCGCGATCATCGCCCACCCCGACGCCGGCAAGACGACGCTGACCGAAAAGCTGCTGCTGTTCGGTGGCGCCATCCAGCTTGCCGGCGAGGTGAAGGCCAAGAAGGACCGCATCCAGACACGGTCCGACTGGATGAAGATCGAGCGCGAGCGCGGCATTTCGGTCGTCACCTCGGTGATGACCTTCGAATATGAGGACAACGTCTTCAATCTGCTCGACACGCCGGGCCACGAGGATTTCGCCGACGATACCTATCGCACGCTGTCGGCGGTCGACTCGGCCGTCATGGTCATCGACGCCGCCAAGGGCATCGAGCCGCGCACGCTGAAATTGTTCGAGGTCTGCCGGCTGCGCGACATCCCGATCATCACCTTCGTCAACAAGATGGACCGCGAAAGCCGCGATCCGTTCGAGATTTTGGACGAGATCGAGCAGAAGCTGGCGCTGGATACCGCGCCCATCACCTGGCCGATCGGCCGTGGCAAGACCTTCTCCGGCACCTATCACCTGGCGCTGAACGCCGTGCGCAAGGGCGACGACGAGAAGGAGCGCACGCCGGTCAACGGTCCCGATTCCAACCGTGTTGCCGGCCTTTTGCCGGAAAACGAGCGCGAGGCCTTCATCGAGGAACTCGAACTGGCGCGCGAAGCCTGCCGTCCGCTCGATATCGACGCTTTTCGCGAAGGTCATCTGACGCCGGTCTATTTCGGCTCGGCGCTGCGCAATTATGGCGTGCGCGACCTGATCGAGGCGCTTGGCGCCTTCGGGCCGCCGCCGCGCGCGCAGGAGGCCGACACCCGCACCATCGAGGCGACGGAGGAGAAGATGACCTCCTTCGTCTTCAAGATCCAGGCCAACATGGACCCCAACCATCGCGACCGCATCGCCTTCGTGCGCGTCTGCTCGGGCAAGCTCGAGCGCGGCATGAAGGCCAAGCTGGTGCGCACGGGAAAGCCGATGTCACTCTCGGCGCCGCAATTCTTCTTCGCCCGCACCCGCGTCACCGCCGACGAGGCTTTCGCCGGTGATGTCGTCGGCATCCCCAACCACGGCACGCTGCGCATCGGCGACACGTTGACCGAGGGTGAGGAAATCCTGTTCCGTGGCGTGCCGAATTTCGCCCCGGAAATCCTGCGCCGCGTGCGCCTCGGCGACGCGATGAAGGCCAAGAAGTTGAAGGAAGCGCTGCACCAGATGGCCGAGGAAGGTGTCGTGCAGCTGTTTTCGCCGGAAGATGGCTCGCCGGCCATCGTCGGTGTCGTCGGCGCCCTGCAACTCGATGTGCTGAAAGAGCGGCTGAACTTCGAATACACGCTGCCCGTCGAGTTCGAAATGTCGCGTTTTTCGGTCTGCCGCTGGATCTCGGCCGACGACAAGGCCGAAGTGCTTCGCTTCATCGAGGCGCATCGCGGCGACATCGCCCGCGACCTGGACAACGACCCGGTGTTCCTCGCCCAGCACGCCTTCTCGCTGAACTACGAAGCCGAGCGCTGGAAGGCGATCCGCTTCGCCACGATCAAGGATTATCAGGTGAGAGATAAGGCGGCGTAGGCTGTCCTTTCCCTTCTCCCCTTGTGGGAGAAGGTGTCGCCGAAGGCGACGGATGAGGGGTGTTCCAGGGAACGCAACGTGTCACTCCGCTGGAACACCCCTCATCCGTCTCGGCGCTATCGCGCCGATCCACCTTCTCCCACAAGGGGAGAAGGCAAGATCGCGCTTCTCACCCCTTCGCCGCCGCCTCCAACTTGTCGATCTCGATCTTGCCCATCTGCATCATCGCCGACATCACCCGGCCGGCCTTTGCCTTGTCAGGGTCCTGAAGCAACCTGGGCAACTGCTCCGGGACGACCTGCCAGGAAACACCGAACTTGTCCTTCAGCCAGCCGCATGGCCCCGGCTCGCCGCCTTCGGTGAGTTTGTTCCAGAAATGGTCGACCTCGTCCTGCGTCTTGCAGTCGATCGACAGCGACATGGCCTCCGTGAACTTGTATTGCGGGCCGCCATTGAGCGCCTGGAACTGCACGCCGTCGAGCTCGAACGATGTCACCAGCACTTTGCCTTCCGAAGCATGGCCCTTTGGCCAGCGTGTGACGCTCAGCACCCTCGAATTCCTGAAGATGGATACGTAGTGGTTCATGGCCTCTTCGGCCTGGTCGTCGAACCAGAGGAAGGTGGTGATCTTTTGCATGTCGTGCTCCTCATTTCTCTCTGTTGGGGCGAAGAAGGCCGGAACGAGGCCAGGGGTGAAGAAAGGTCAGGCCGCGCCCTTGGCGGCGTCCTGCAGGGAAGCAAGATAGGCATCGAGCTGGCGGTAGCTTTCGGCCATGCCGCTCGTCATGCCGGTGCCGAGCGCACCATCGCGGGCCGCCTGCGAGGCGTAGAGCACCGTCTGCGTCAGCAGTGTTTTTCCGCTCTGCGCGGTGAAGATCACGGTCCCGATTGTCTCGCCACCGGTCCAGTCCTCGTCGAAGAGTTCGGTGGCCACGAGCCGGATCGGGCGCACGATCTCGCGATAGGCGCCGCTCATGCCCATGGTCCGGCCGTCCCGATGCTGCCAGACATAGCGCGTCGCGCCGCCGACCCTGAGGTCGATTTCGCAGACCGACAGCCGCCACCCATCGGGACCGTGCAGCCAGCCCTTCAACAGCTCTGGTATGGTCCAGCAGTCGAACACCATCGGGCGGGGCGCATCGAAGATCCGGGTGACCTGAACTTCGCGATCGCTGGGCGTGCTTACAGTCAATGTCGCGACCGTCGAGCCGGGCAATGTTGTGGTGCTCACGATGATCCTCCTGCTGTTTGTCCAAGGACGTTGCGCCAACTGGCGATCCGACACGGTTTTCTGATTTTTCTCGTCGGGGCCGATACGCCGGGCTTCGGCTATTGTTCCGCGTCGCCGGCCGCTTTCTTGGCCTGCATGGCAGCCAGCAAGACGTCGAGACGCTGGAAATTGCCTTCCCAGATCTTGCGATAGCGCTCCAGCCAGTCATTGGCCTCGGCCAGGGGCTTTGCCTCCAGCCGGCAGGGCCGGCGCTGCGCGTCGCGACCGCGAGAGATCAGGCCGGCGTTTTCAAGCACCTTGAGATGCTTGGAGATCGAAGGCTGGCTCATGGCGAAAGGCTCGGCCAGCTCCATCACCGATGCCTCGCCTTCCATGAGCCGGGCAAGAATGGCGCGCCGCGTCGGATCGGCAAGCGCGGCGAAAGTGGCGTCCAGCTGGTTCATGTGAGGTCCATAGCCAATAAGGTATATACCCATTTGGCTATATATAGATCGGCCCCATCCGTCAACCCGGATCGGCGAATTCGTGGCGCATTGCAAAATTGTGGCCAGACCATACTTGCGCGTCTATAACCCCTGCGATCAAAATTCAGCGCCGCCGCGCCACTCTTCGGCTGCGGCCAGCCACCAAGGAAAAAATATGCCCGCCTACCGTTCCCGCACCACCACCCATGGCCGTAACATGGCCGGCGCCCGCGGCTTGTGGCGTGCCACCGGCATGAAGGATAGTGATTTCGGCAAGCCGATCATCGCGGTGGTCAATTCCTTCACCCAGTTCGTGCCGGGCCATGTCCATTTGAAGGACCTTGGCCAGCTCGTCGCGCGCGAGATCGAGAAGGCCGGCGGTGTTGCCAAGGAATTCAACACCATCGCCGTCGATGACGGCATCGCCATGGGCCATGACGGCATGCTCTATTCGCTGCCGTCGCGGGAGCTGATCGCAGATTCCGTCGAATACATGGTCAACGCCCATTGCGCCGATGCCATGGTCTGCATCTCCAACTGCGACAAGATCACGCCCGGCATGCTGATGGCCTCGCTGCGCCTCAACATCCCGACCGTCTTCGTCTCCGGCGGACCGATGGAGGCCGGCAAGGTCGTGCTGGCCGGCAAGACGCAGGCGCTCGACCTCGTCGACGCCATGGTCGCGGCCGCCGACGACAAGATCTCCGACGAGGACGTCAAGGTCATCGAGCGCTCCGCCTGCCCAACCTGCGGTTCCTGCTCCGGCATGTTCACCGCCAATTCGATGAATTGTTTGACCGAGGCGCTCGGGCTTTCGCTGCCGGGCAACGGTTCGACATTGGCCACGCATGCCGACCGCAAGCGGCTGTTCGTCGAGGCCGGCCATCTCGTCGTCGATCTCGCCCAGCGCTATTACGAACAGGACGACGAGAGCGCATTGCCGCGCAGCATCGCCTCCAAGGGCGCCTTCGAGAACGCCATGACGCTCGACATCGCCATGGGCGGCTCGACCAACACGGTGCTGCACATCCTGGCCGCCGCGCATGAGGGCGAGGTCGACTTCACCATGGAAGACATCGACCGACTGTCGCGACGGGTGCCGGTGCTGTGCAAGGTGGCGCCGGCCAAGTCCGACGTGCACATGGAAGACGTCCACCGCGCCGGCGGCATCATGGCGATCCTAGGTCAGCTCGATGAGGCCGGACTGATCAATCGCGACCTGCCGACGGTGCATACGGCAAGCCTCGGCGAAGCGCTCGACCATTGGGACATCTCCCGCACCTCCAGCCAGAATGTGCGCGACTTCTTCCTCGCCGCTCCCGGCGGCGTGCCGACGCAGGTCGCCTTCAGCCAGGACCGCCGTTGGGACGAGCTCGACACGAACCGCGAGACCGGCGTCATCCGCTCGGCGAAGACGCCATTCTCTAAGGACGGCGGCCTTGCCGTGCTGAAAGGCAATCTGGCGCTCGATGGCTGCATCGTGAAGACGGCCGGCGTCGACGAGTCGATCCTGAAATTCACCGGTCCGGCTCGCGTCTTCGAAAGCCAGGACGCTTCGGTCAAGGCGATCCTTGCCAATGAGATCAAGGCCGGCGATGTCGTCGTCATCCGCTATGAAGGTCCGCGCGGCGGCCCCGGCATGCAGGAGATGCTCTATCCGACCAGCTACCTGAAGTCGAAGGGCCTGGGCAAGGCCTGCGCGCTGGTCACCGACGGTCGCTTCTCCGGCGGCACGTCGGGCCTGTCGATCGGCCATGCTTCGCCGGAAGCGGCGGAAGGCGGGTTGATCGGGCTGGTGCATGAAGGCGACACGATCGAGATAGACATTCCCAACCGCACCATCCGCCTGGCCGTCAGCGACGCCGAACTCGACGCGCGCCGCGCGGCCATGGAGGCCAAGGGTGCGGACGCCTGGAAGCCGCAGGAAAAGCGCAAGCGCAAGGTCACGACCGCGCTGCGCGCCTACGCCGCCTTCGCCACCAGCGCCGACAAGGGCGCGGTGAGGCACGTGCCGGAGTAAGGTTCGCGCAAGCCCCCTCATCCGGCCGCTTGCGCGGCCACCTTCTCCCCGAGGGGAGAAGAGATCGCCAACGCCGGCGCAAGCCTCTTCTCCCCAGCGGGGAGAAGGTGGCCTGAAGGGCCGGATGAGGGGGCTTGGCTCCCACATCGCCCGATATTGTCACGGCATCAGCTGATACTCATAAAGTTTCTGGTAAAGCCCGCCCTGCTTGAGCAAGGCTCTGTGCGGCCCGCTTTCCACCACCTTGCCGGCTTCCAGCACCACGATCGTGTCGGCCTGGTGCACGGTCGAGAGGCGGTGCGCGATGACGATGGTGGTGCGCCCTTCCGTCAGCTGTTGCAGCGCGTCGCGGAACAGCGCCTCCGACTCCGCGTCGAGCGCGCTGGTCGCTTCGTCCAGCAGCAGGATTTCGGCGTTGCGCAGCATGGCACGCGCGATGGAAATGCGCTGGCGCTGGCCGCCTGACAAAAGGCCGCCATTCTCGCCGACATCGGTTTCATAGCCTTTTGCCTGGGCGACGATGAAGTCATGCGCGTTGGCCGCCTTGGCCGCGGCGATCACCTCTTCGTCGGTCGCGCCCTCGCGGCCAAGCCGGATGTTGTGCATGATCGTGCCGGCAAACAAGAACGTGTCCTGGCTGACATAGGCGATCTTTTCCCTGAGCGAGGCCAGCGTGGCATGGGAAATGTCCTGCCCATCGAGCAGCACCCTGCCGCTCTTGGGGTCATACATGCGCATGATCAGGTTGAGGATCGTCGACTTGCCGCCGCCGGAAGGCCCGACCAGCGCCGTCATCTTGCCGGCCTCAAGGGTCAGGTCGAACCGGTCCAGCACCGGCGGACCATTCTGGTAGGCGAAGCTTACGGCGTCGAACCGTATCTCGCCGGGCCCGGCCTGAAGCGGTTTTGCATCCGGCTTCTCGGCCAATGTCAGCGGCTCGTCGGCCAACTGGAACATCATGCGCACGCCGACAATGCCGCTTTCCAACGAGATACGGACGCGCGCGAGGCGTTTAGCCGGCTCATAGGCAAGCAGCAGCGCGGCGATGAAGGCCATGATGTTGCCAGGCATCTGGCCGCCCTGCAGAACCAGCAAGCCGCTGACCATGACAGCGCCGGCGATCGCCAGCCCGGCCAGCGTTTCCATCACCGGATTGGTCACCGCTTCCAGCGCGGCGATGTTGTTGGCCCGGTCCTCGACATCGGACACCGCCCTGTACATACGCTTGCGCATCAGGCCTTCGAGGTTGAAGGATTTGACCACGCGCACGCCGATCGCGGTTTCCTGCATCACCTGGACGATCTGGCCGACCGAGCGGAACTCCATGGCGGCGAACTTGCGCACCCGCTTCAGGATGCGGTTGACGCTATAGATGGCCAGCGGACCGACGACGAAGCAGATCAGCGACAGCGCCGGCTGCTGCCAGACCATGACCCCGATCAGGGCGGCCAGCGTCACCAGGTCGCGCACATAGGAGGTGACGATGAGGTCGAGCACGTTGCGCGCCGCCTGGGCATTGTTGGTCATGCGGGTGATCAGGTCGGATGACGAGGTCGAGTGGTAGAATTCGATGCCTTGCGCCAGGATGCGGTCATAGATCTTGCGCTGCCGTTCGGCGATGATGGCGTTGCCGACGCGGCTCATGAAGTAGGCCTGGACGAAGTTGGCGATGCCCTTGACGATGAAGATGGCGGCAACCGCCACGGCAATCATGTTGACGCGGTCGACTCTCTTGTCGATCACGAATTCATTGGTGATTTCGCGCAGGATCCAGGCGCTGGCGGCCGTCATGCCGGCCACTACCAGCATCGACAGGATGGCGGCGGCGTAGCCGGCCCTGTGCTGTCGGAACGATTCCCTGAGCAGCCTTGCGACGAGGCGCTGGTTTTCCGTCGAGCGGAAGAAGCGAAACAAAGGCGGATCCTTGATGCCGGGACGACGAAGGCGGCTTATAGAGGGAGTTGCCGCCGGAGGGAACCTTTCGCCACCATGGAAAGAAACCGCTGCGGCAGGCTGTCTTTTGAGACACGATGCGACTGTGATTCTTAAAGCGGGATGATGAGAGATGGATTTCGACCTAATCGTTCGTGGCGGCACGCTGCCGGATGGCGGTATCGCCGACATCGGCATCAGCGGCGAGACGATCGCGGCGATCGAGCCGAAGCTCGAGGGTTCAGCGCGGACCGAGGTCGACGCCCGTGGCAATCTGGTGTCGCCGCCCTTCGTCGATCCGCATTTCCATATGGACGCCACGCTGTCCTACGGCATACCGCGCATCAACGCATCGGGCACGCTGCTTGAAGGCATCGCGCTGTGGGGCGAACTGAAGCCGCTCTTGACGCACGAAGGGGTGCGCGACCGCGCGCTCGCCTATTGCGACTGGGCGGTGTCGATGGGGCTGCTTGCCATCCGCACCCATGTCGATGTCTGCGACGACCGGCTGCTGGCGGTCGAGGCGCTGCTGGAGGTCAAGAAGACCGTCGCCCCCTATATCGACCTGCAATTGGCGGCCTTCCCGCAGGACGGCTTCTATCGCTCGCCGACGGCACGCCAAAACACCATTCGCGCGCTGGACATGGGCGTCGATATCGTCGGCGGCATTCCGCATTTCGAGCGCACCATGGCCGACGGCACGCGCTCGGTGACCGAACTGTGCGAAATCGCCGCACAACGCGGCCTGATGGTCGACCTGCATTGCGACGAGACCGACGATCCCCTGTCGCGCCACATCGAGCAGCTGGCCTATGAAACGCAGCGGCTCGGCCTGCAGGGCAAGGTGGCCGGCTCGCATCTCACGTCGATGCATTCGATGGACAATTACTATGTCTCGAAGCTTCTGCCGCTGATCGCCGAGGCCGGCGTCTCCGCGATCCCCAATCCCTTGATCAACATCATGCTGCAGGGCCGCCATGACACCTTCCCCAAGCGGCGTGGCATGACGCGGGTCAAGGAAATGCTGGCGCTGGGCATCCGTGTCGGGTGGGGTCAGGATTGCGTGCTCGATCCCTGGTATTCGCTGGGCACCGCCGACATGCTCGACGTCGCCTTCATGGGCCTGCATGTCGCCCAGATGTCGAGCCCCGCCGACATGGCGCGCTGTTTCGACATGGTCACCAACGTCAACGCCGCCATCATGGGCCTCGATCATCTCGGCCTCGGCGTGGGCAAGCGCGCCAGCCTGGTGATCCTCGATGCCGGCAATCCGATCGAGGCCCTGCGCCTGCGCGCCGAGCGCATCTGCGTCATCGCCAGGGGCAAGGTGGTGGCGGAAAGGACAAGGCAGGATACCAGGCTTTCCATTCCCGGCAGGCCGGGTCAGGTGAACCGCAGACATATATCCGCCTAGATACAGCCGATTCCCGACGCTGGTCTTACCCATTTCCTGATTTCTCCTCGTCAAAGCCACCGCTTCCGTCTACGACGCGGCTCAGGCGAGGGAGGAATCGGGGTCGGCATGACGCAACCCATGGCGCGGAATTCACCAATCAGGAATGTTCTTCTGGCCGGCATCCTGCTGATGCTGGCCGGCGACTTCCTGTTTGCGCTGAACGACGCTATGGGCAAGTGGCTGGTCGCCAGCTTTTCCGTCGGCCAGGTGGTGCTGATCCGTTCGATAGGCGCCTTTATCGTGCTCGGCCCGATGATCGCCAACCAGGGCGCTGGCAGACTGTTCCAGATGGAGCGGCCCGGGCTGCAGATCCTGCGCGTGGTGGCGACGACGCTCGACACCGCTTTGTTCTACGCCGCCGTCGTCTATCTGCCGCTTGCCGATGTGATGAGCTTCTACATGGCCGGGCCGATCTATGTGGCGGCTCTGTCGCATTTCCTGCTTGGCGAAAAGGTCGGCTGGCGCCGCTGGGTGGCGATCCTGCTCGGCTTCTGCGGCGTGGTGATCATGCTGAAACCGTCCTCCGCCGCGCTTTCGCTGTCGTCGAGTTTCGCGCTTGTCGGCAGCCTTGCCTTCGCCTTCGCCATCATCCTCAACCGGCGCCTGCGCGGCACCAGCGACACCAATCTGGTGACATGGCAGACGATCGGCACGCTGGCGGTTGGCGGTGTGCTGACCATCGGCGCCTGGAAAACGCCGTCGCCGCTCGACCTCGGCGCCATGCTGCTGCTAGGCATCGTCTCCTGCGGTGCGCATCTGATGATCACGCGGGCGCTGAAACTGGCGCCGGCCTCGACGCTGGCGCCGCTGCACTACACGCTGCTCCTGTGGGCGGTGGTGTTCGGGCTGGCATTCTTCGGCGACGTGCCCAGCCCGCGGATCCTGATCGGCTCGGGCATCATCGTTCTCGCCGGCCTGTTCATCTTCCACCGCCAGAAGGTGGTCGATACCACGGTGCCGCCAGAGAACGTGCCGAAGGGTGTCAATTAAAGGCCGGATTTCGGGTGACTAGTCCTGGCGTATCGCAGCAAGGTGCCTGGAAAACTCTGGTGTCTCCATTAGCGCCTTGCAGCGCGCGAAGCGGCCGTCGGCATAGGCGCGGAAATCGTCCACCGGATTGTTGTTGGCGAGCTGGATCAGCCCCCACAGCGTCCATAACAGGTCGCACATAGCTTTGTAGATGGCGACGCGGCCGCGCTCCGCCGGCTTCGCCTCGCCGCCGAAATAGGCGCGCATCAACTCCTCGTCCTAGGCGGCGTCGAACCTGCCTTCCACGCTGAGATCGCCGAGGTCCCAGAGCGGATCGTTCATCCCGGAATATTCCCAGTCGACGATCCACATCCGCTCGCCCGTATCGAGGAAGTTTTCGCACAGCGGATCGCAATGGCAGGCGACGAGAGGCAAGGGGCGGACGGCCAAGGCCGAGCGCACGCTGCCGGCCTCGCGCACCACGTCGTGATAGCCGGCGGGCAGGGCGACATCCCTGGTCGACAGCACCTTGAGATAGTCGTCGATCATCGAAAACAGCTCGAAGCGGAAGGGGAAGACCGCGCCGGACGCGTGCAGCTTGCGGAAGGCCTCGGCCGCCCGGGCCGGACTGCCCTGCCGCGCCCTGAATTTCTCCGGCGACATCGTCTCGGCACCGGCGATGTAGCGCGTCACCATCAGGCCGGTGGCGGCGTCGGCATGCAGCACCTCGGGGCTGACGCCGGCTCTTGCCGCCTCGCGCGCGGCAACCGCTTCGTTGGCGCGGTTGATGTATTCCTCGGTGCCTTTGCCTGGAATGCGCAGGCAGTAATCGCCGGCCCTGAAGACGAGATTGGTCAGGCCGCCGAGCCGTTGTAGCGGCCCGGTGTAGCCGGCCAGCACCGGAATGGCGGCAAGTCTTGCTCGCGCCTCGTCTGTCCCCATGCCTGCGTCCCCACGCGTTATTTCTTCGCTGCAACGGTTCCACAATTTTCGCCGTTTGGCTATCATTCCGGCAAGACGAAGGAGTTGGTGGGCACGTGGCGGACAGCAAACATCATGGCGCGCTCGGCGAAGTCTACGCGGCCAAGCGCCCGGAAGAGGTGGCTGCACTTTATGATCGCTGGTCGCAGACCTACGACGCCGACATGTCGGCGGCCGGTTACCGCCACCCGACGATCTGCCTTTCCTTGCTTGCCCGTCATCTGCCGCGCGGTTCGGCCCCGTTGCTCGACGCCGGGGCAGGGACCGGGCTGATCGGCGAATGGCTCGATATTGCCGGCTATCCCCAGGTCGAGGCGCTGGATGTCTCGCAAGGCATGCTGGATCAGGCCGCGCGCAAGGGCGTCTATTCGGCGCTGCATTGCCTGGCGCTCGGCGGCGCCTTGCCCTTTGCCGACGACGCCTATGCCGGCATTATCTCGGCCGGCGTCTTCACCTCGGGTCATGTCGGCGCCGAGGGACTGGACGAATTGATCCGCATCTGCCGGCCGGGCGGAGTCATCGTGCTGACGGTCAAGAACACGCTTTGGGATCAGGGCTTTGCCGCGCGCATCGCCGAACTCGAAGCGCAAGGCCTCGTCACCCGCGCCGAGGAAACCCGCCCTTACGTTTCGATGCCTGGCGAGGCCGATACCGTGCCCAGTCGTGGCCTCGCCTTGCGCGTAAGCTAAGCTTTCACGCGCTCCATTGCCGGGTCGTATAGTGGCTCGAGATGGATATTCGCCGGCGTCCGCTGCATCGCGACCACCAGTTCATAGCTGCCCGAGGCGAGGAAATCATCGCTTACCCCGTCGGCGCTGCGCACATAGCCATAGCCGATATTCTTGCCCACCGTGTAGCCATAGCCGCCGCTGGTCAGATAGCCGACTGGCTCGCCGTCGCGCAGAATGGTTTCGCGGCCGAGCAGCACGATCTCCGGATCGTCGACCGTGAAGCCGGCAAAGCGCTTCTTCAGCGACGCGCCGCCAACCTTCTCGAGCGCACGCCGTCCGACGAAGTCGGTGTTCTTCCGCAGCTTGACCGCCCAGCCGAGCCCGGCCTCCAGCGGTGTGTCGTTGGGCGTGATGTCGGACCCCCAGGCGCGATAGCCCTTTTCCAGCCGCAGCGACTCCAGCGCGCGGTAGCCGACCGGCCGGATGTCGTGCTTCCCGCCGGCCGCCATCAGCGCGTCGAAGACTTCGCCGGTGGCGGCGATCGGGACATGCAACTCCCAGCCCAGTTCGCCGACATAGGTGACGCGCAGCGCCCGGACAACGTGATCGGCGATGACGATCTCCCTGATATGGCCGAACGGGAAGCTGGCATTCGACACATCGCTCCCGGTCACCGCCGAAAGCACGTCGCGGGCACGCGGGCCCATCAGCGACAGCGTGCCGAAATCCTCGGTGACGTCGGTCAGCCTGGCATCGAGGCCCTCGCCAATATGGTCGCTGATCCACGAGGCGTCATGAGTGCGGAAACCGGTGCCGGTGACGATGTAGAATTTCTCCTCGGCAAGCCGCGACACGGTCAGGTCGGCCTCGATGCCGCCGCGCGTGTTGAGAAGTTGGGTGTAGGTCAGCCGGCCGGCCGGCTTGCTGACATCGTTGGCGCAGATCCAGTCCAGCGCCTTCGCCGCGTCGGGGCCGCTCAGCTCATACTTGGCGAAGGACGACTGGTCGAAGATGCCGACATGCTCGCGCACATGCCGGTGCTCGTCGCCGACGGCCGCGAACCAGTTCTGCCGGCCCATCGAATAGACGTCCTTTGGCTCGACGCGCTCCGGCGCGAACCAGTTCGGCCGCTCCCAGCCGAGCTTCGAGCCAAACACGGCGCGCTGCTGTTTCAACCGCTCATATAGCGGCGAGACGATGCGCGGCCGGCCGCTGGCATACTCCTCGTGCGGAAAGCCGATCGTGTAATGCTTGCCGTAGGCTTCCAGCGTGCGCTCGCACACCCATTGCCGGTCGCGGTGCAGGTTGGAAAAGCGCCTGATGTCGACCACCCACAGGTCGAGCGGCGCCTCGCCGTCGACCACCCATTGCGCCAGCACCCAGCCGGCGCCGCCGCCCGAGGCGATGCCGAAGGCGTTGAAGCCGGCGCCGACGAACATGTTGGCGCATTCGGGCGCCACGCCGAGGATGAAATTGCCGTCCGGCGTGAAGCTTTCCGGCCCGTTGATCATCTGCTTGACGCCTACGGTTTCCAGCGCCGGCACCCGCGCGATCGCCTGAACCATGTGCTGCTCGAAATGATCGTAGTCGTCGTCGAACAGCCGGAATTCCCAATCGTTGGGCACGTCCCCTGTCGTCCAGGCCTGCGGGTTCGGCTCATAGCCCCCCATCACCAGGCCCCCGACCTCCTCCTTGAAGTAGGTGCGCCGGTCGGGGTCGCGCAGCGTCGGCGCGTCTGTTGCCAGCCCCGCGATCTTCTCGGTGATGATGTATTGGTGCTTGACCGGCTGCAGCGGCACGTTGATGCCGGCCATGGCGCCGACTTGCCGTGCCCATTGTCCTCCGCAGTTCACCACCTTGTCGCAGGCAATGTCGCCCTGGTTGGTCTTCACCGCCGTGATGCGGTCGCCCTTCATCTCGAAGCCGGTGACGCGCACGTCCTCACAGAGCCTGGCGCCATGCATTCGCGCGCCCTTGGCCAGTGACTGGGTGATGTCGGACGGGCTCGCCTGGCCGTCGGTCGGCAGCCAGGAGGCGCCGACCAGATCGCCGGTTTCCATCAGCGGCCACATCGCCTTGACCTCCGCCGGAGACAGCAAGTGCATGTCCATGCCGAAGCTCTTCGCTGTCGTCGCCAGCCTTTTGTACTCGGTCCAGCGGTCGGCATTGGTGGCGAGCCGCAGGCAGCCGGTCATCTTCCAGCCGGTGGCGAGCCCGGTTTCGGCCTCCAGTCCCTTGTAGAGGTCGACGGAGTATTTCAGCACGCGCGTGATCGAGGCCGAAGAGCGCAATTGCCCGACCAGTCCGGCGGCATGCCAGGTCGAGCCCGAGGTCAGCTTGCCCTGTTCGAGCAGCACCACGTCGGCCTTGTGGTCACGCGCAAGATGATAGGCCGTCGAACAGCCGATGATGCCGCCGCCAATGACGACGACCGCGGCCTGGCTAGGCAAGGTCATGATTTCAGGATCCCGTATTTTGTCCGGTAGTTTTCCAGCGCCGCGTCGAGCCGCACCAGGTTTTCCTCGGTGTAGGCGACGTAGTCGATGCCCGGCGCGTCGAGATAGAGCTCCGACACCATGCTCCACATTGCTTCGCGCAGCAGCGAGGCGCATTGCATGGCGGCGTGCGAGCGGCGGATCGCCTCGTCAGGCTCCTTCATGAAATAGGCGGTCAGGAAGGCGAAGGATTCCGCGTCGCTCATGCCGGCGTTCGAAGCGACGCCGGCAAGGTCAAACATCGCCGTGTTGAAGCCGGCATATTCGAAATCGATCAACCACAGCCTGCTGCCGTCATCGAGAATGTTGGCAGGCAGAAGATCATTGTGGCCAAAGACGATCGGCAGCAGTTTCTGGGCACGCTCCAGCTCGTCGGCCAGCGCCAGGAAGCGCGGCAGGTCACCGCGCTTGCGACTGCCGCCCTCGTCAAGCGTGCGCGCATAGTCGCGGATGACGTGGAACACCCAGAACATGAAGCCGGCGCCGGAGATATGGTTGGGCATCTCCCGGTGAAAGCCGCGCATCAGCGCCGCGACGCGGCCGAGATTGGCGCGCACGTCCTCGGCCAGATAAGTTTTGGCGCCAAGAAACGCCGTCACCAGGATTCCGGGTTCGGCATAATGGACCGCCGGCGCGAAGCCGGCGGCGTGAGCCGCCCGCGCGGTCATCACCTCGCGTTCGCGGAAGACATGGTGGAACGGATAGTCCTGGCCGAAGCGCACGACATGTTTGCCGGCCGTGTCGGTGACCACATAGTTGGCATTGCTCAAGCCGCCGGGCAGCGGCGCGATCTCGATGGCCCCCGTCCAGCAGGGCAGGGCGCGGATGCGGTCTTCGGCAATCACGGAATCATCCCTGGTTTGCTGACCTGGTTGGCTGGGCTTCGACAAGGCGCCATCGGCAGCGCAACGGCGGCGGAGGGAAGTGCATACAATCCCGTCGGTGCGGGACGCCAGGATTGGTATCCCGCACCGCACCGACGAGCCCCTTGGCCAGGTTTTTGAACCCGGCATCCGCCCCCGCGGATCTGAAAATTCCTTGCACCAGGCACGTTACAGGCTACCTGGTCCCTGAGTTTGCGGCCCTGCCAATTCCCCTCCCGCGCAGCTCCGAACCCATGTTGAGGTTCGATTTCACGCCAGGGTTGCCCTTCTGTCAATAAAAAGATGTGACTTTTTTTGGGTGTTTTGCCCGAAAGCATTGGGCAGTTCCTTTAAAAGCGTTAGGAATGCCCTAGAATCGGTCAACTTTCCAGGGCTTCAAATGATTCACTCGAAACGGCATGGCGAAATCCTGCGGCTGCTGCAGGAAGAGGGAACCGTCACCATCGCCAGCCTGGCCGACCGGCTGGGCGTGTCGCTCGAAACCGTGCGCCGTGACGTCAAGCCGCTCACCAGCGACGGCTCGGTTCTGAAGATGCATGGCGCCATCGGCCTGCCGTCGTTGATCGGCGAGGCGCCGTTCGAACGGCGCATGCGCGAGCATGCCGACGCCAAGCGCAGCATTGCCCGCGCGGTCGCGGCCACCATCCGCGACGGCGAATCGATCATGCTCGACACCGGCACCACGACGTCGTTCCTGGCGCGCGAACTGCTCGGCCACCGGCGCCTGACGGTCGTCACCAACTCGTCCGATATCGCCCGGACGCTGGCCACCATCAACGGCAACAAGGTGTATATGGCCGGCGGCGAGTTGCGCAGCGATTCAGGCGCCGCTTTCGGGACGTCGGCCATCGAGTTCGTCAGCCGCTTCTCGGTCAGCCACGCCATTATCTCCACCGGCGCCGTGGATGCGCTGACGGGCGTCATGGACTACGATCTGGAAGAGGCGGAATTCGCCCGCATGGTGCTGTCGCGCGGCCAGCGCTCGCTCGTCATCACCGACCACACGAAGTTCGGCCGCCAGGGCCTGGTTCAGGTCTGCGGCTTCGACGGCTTTTCCGAACTCGCCACGGACCGCGGGCCGCCGCACGACATTGCCGCCGCCCTCGCACAGGCCGGCGCGCGGCTCAGCATCGCCCGCAGCGAGGCCGGAATTTAACTCTGGCGGCTGGCGGCGCCTGCAAATGCCAGGACCGGCCACGGCCCAGGCGTCAGGATGGTCGAAAACTCATCCTGAAGCAGGCGCCGCCAGGCTTGCCGTCGAGGATCTCGATGCGCCCGCCATGCAACTGCATGATTTCCTGCACGAGGTTGAGGCCGAGGCCGGCGCCGTGATCCTGCGGGCGCAGCCGGTAGAAGGGCTCGAAAATGCGTTCCCGCTCGCCCGGCGGCACGCCGTCGCCTTCGTCCCGGACCTCGATGATGGCGGGCATTGTGACGCTGACGGTGATCTTGCCGGCCCGGCCGCCATGTTCGATGGCGTTCTGCACGATGTTGGTCACCGCGCGTTCGATCGCGGTGCGGTCGCCGGTGGCAAAAAGCGTGTCCCGTTCCGGCTCGAACGACATTTCGTAGCCGGCCGAGAACGCCATCGGCGCGAGGTCGACGATGACGCCGCGCGCGATCGCCACGAGGTCGACCTTTTCGAAGGCCGTTGTCTGCCGGTCGAGGCGCTGCAGGTCGAGCAGCTGGTCGGTCAGCGTCGAGAGCCGTGCCGCATCCTGCAGCAGCCTTGCCCGCTCCGGCGTCGCCGGCAGCGAGGCAAGGCGCGTGTTGAGGATGGCGACCGGTGTCCTGAGTTCATGGGCTGCATCGGTCAGGAAGCGCTTGTGGCGCTCATAGCCCTTGTCGAGCCGCGCAAGGGCTGCATTCACCGCCTTGACCAGCGGCGTCACTTCCTTTGGCACATCCTTCAGCGGCAGCTGCACGCCACGCTGGTCGATGTCGATGCGTTCGGCCTCTGCGGCCGCATGGCCAAGGCCTGACAGCGCGCCGCGCACCACCCATGGTGTCGCGACCAGCGTGGCCAGCGCCATCAGCCCGGCGAGCGGCAATATGCCTTGCAGGAAGAATTGCGGCGCCTGGCCGAGCAGGCGCAGCAGCGAAAGCCCGCCCTTGGTGCCGCTGAAGATCTGGACATTGCCGGCCGCCGTATCGGTCCAGCGGATCTTTCCCTCCGGCGGCGCGGCTTGTCCGATTGCGTGGTCGATACGGGCGTCGCTGATAGTGTCCAGCAGTCCGACAAAGGGCTGGAAAATGGCTGGCACCGTGCCTTCTTCCAGCCGCTGCCCTTGCTTGTCGCGGATGATGAACCAGAGGTCCGGAACGTTCGAGCGCAGCTTTGCCATATCCGGCGTCTCGGTGATGACAAGCTTGTCGCCGGCATCGCGTGTCACCGCATCCGCCAGCACGTCCATCGTGCCGTCCTCGTAGTCGTGCGGTATAAGGCCGGTGGCCAGCATGGCGCCGAGAATGCCGACGATGATCAGCGTCAGCATCGCGCATTGCAGCAAGGCGATGCGAAGCACCAGGCTCCATTTGAGCGAACGCGGGCGCTTGAGGCTCATAGGTTGGCGCTCATGTCGTTTCGCGCAGGAGATAGCCGACGCCGCGAATGCCATTGATCGTCACGCCGGCATCGGCATCGGCGAGTTTGCGGCGCAGGCGCGAGACGTGGGTGTCGAGCGCGTTGGACTGGATCTCGTCGTCGAGGCCGAACACCGCCTCCATCAGCGCCTCGCGCTGCACCATGCGGCCGGTCCGGCGCATCAGCGCCTCCAGCACCAGGAGTTCGCGCCGCGGCAGGCTGAGCGGTTTGGCACGGATCGACGCTTCGCGATGCCCGACGTCGAGCACCAGATGGCCGGCGCGGATGAATTGCGACTGCATCGGTGCCGGGCGCCTGAGCAGCGCGCGCAACCGGGCAAGCAATTCCTCGAAGGCGAATGGTTTTGCCAGATAGTCGTCCGCGCCCATGTCCAGCCCATCGACCTTGTCCGCTGTGTCGCCTCTCGCCGTCAGCATCAGCACGGGAGTGGTGTTCTTGGCCGAACGCAATCTGGGCACCAGCGACAGCCCGTCGCCATCCGGCAACTGACGGTCGAGCAGGATCGCGTCGTAGCTGTCGGCGGCGACGAAGCCTTCGGCTTCGATGAGCGAGCCGGCATGATCGACCACCATGTCGTGGCGCTTCAGCGCGGCACGCAAGGCAGAGACCATTTCGGGCTCGTCCTCGACCAGCAAGATTCGCATCGACAGTTCTCCAGCAACGGCAACAGCTTCGGGCGCTACTGCGCCAACATTGCGCAAACATGGCAAAGCCGAACGGCCCGGGGTCGACAGGCGCTTTCTTTGGCTCTCCGAGATTGCGCAATGTCTATGCAACCCAGTCGCGGCAAACAGCGCCGGTCGGCACGAATCGCCCATGCCGGCGTGAAGGCGTCGGGCCCGAATATGCAACAGGTCGGGCCCGACGTTGAAGCGAAATGACGCTGAAACCAAATGGCGCTGAAACGAAAACAAGTGGCACACCAAACTGGTTGGCGTGCTGTTGTCCCGAATTGAGGTTACAATGCCCGCAAATGATGCTCTGTCTTTTCTCATGGCGTGGACCGTCGCGCCTTTCAAGATCGGCTCCGTCACCCCATCCAGTTCCAGCCTGGCGGCGTTGATGACCAGGGATATCGGCCCCGGGACTGGCCCCGTGCTGGAGCTCGGTCCCGGGACCGGTCCGTTCACGCGGGCACTGCTGTCGCGCGGGGTAAGGGAAGAGGATCTAACGCTGATCGAGTCCGATCCGGATTTCGCGGCACTGCTCAAGCGTCGCTTTCCCGCGGCACGGATCTTCGAGATGGATGCTGTCGGTCTGCGCCATTTGTCGCTCTTCCACGGGCCGATGGCTGGCGCCGCCGTCAGCGGGCTGCCCTTCCGGCTGATTTCGCCGCGCAAGACGCTCGCCATTCTCGAAGGTGTTTTCGCGAACCTTCGCCCCGGCGGAGCGCTCTATCAGTTTACGCTCGGACGGCGCTGCCCGTTCGACCAGTCTCTGCTCGACCGGCTCGATCTCAAGGTCACGCGGGTTGGTCATACCTTCCGCAATTTCCCGCCGGCGACGGTCTATCGCATCGCCACAATCAAGGCAGCCGGAACCTATGACTGGCGCTTCGCATGACGGGACCATTGTCGGCCATTCTCGGCTTCGGCCTGTTCGGCGTCTTCTGCCTCGCCTTCACCGAGAAGATCCTGCCGGTTCCGCCCTCGCATGTGTTGCTGCTGTTTCTCGGCATGACGGCGGCGCCTGACGCTGCGACGCTGGCGATCCTGTTGGCGGTGACGACTTCCGCCTCCTTCGCCGGCTGCCTTTTCTGGTATGGGGTCGGCGGCCGGATCGGGTTCGACCGTGCCGACAGGCTGATCGGACGAGCCGGCAGATATGTCTTCCTGCGCCCCGAAACCTATCGCAAGCTTGGCCAGGCCTATCGCCGCAATCATGTAAGGGTATCCTTGCTGGCGCAGTTCATCCCGACTGTACGCAATTATCTGCCGATCGCTGCTGGCGCGCTGTGTCTGCCTGCGTTGCCTTTCGCGGCCGCGACACTGCTTGGCGCCACCATATGGAATGCGGGCTTTCTCCTGACCGGCTATCTCATGCACGGCAGCGGCCAGGATTCTTTCACGGTGGGCTTGCGCATCATCGTTATCGTCGTGGCGCTGGAGACGGCCTTCATGCTTGCGCTGCGCTATGGCCCGACATGGCGGCGCCGGATCAGGCTGATGCTCGGCTGAACGCGCACACCAGGTCATGGGATAAGCTCCGCGGTCGGCTTTCCTTCGCTTGCCTGCCGGTGTTTAGTCCGGCCATGGCCTTCACCATCCGCCAGTTGCAGTTCTTCGTCGCCGTCGCCGAGCAAGGTACGGTGTCGCGTGCGGCGCAAAACCTCTCCATCTCGCAATCGTCGGTCACCGAAGCGATCAAGGAGCTTGAAAGCGATCTCGGCGTCGAATTGTTCGAGCGCCATCCGCGCGGCCTCAACATCACCCACAAGGGCCACCAGTTCCTGCGTCATGCCACAAAGATTCTCGCCGACGTGTCCGACGCCCGCCGCTCTTTTTCCGGCGAACAGGCCGTGGCGGGAGGCCGGCTGCAACTCGGCGTCACCTCGCTGGTCGCCGGCTATGTGCTGTCGGATCTGCTTTCCCGCTACCGCCGCGCCTATCCCGGCGTCGAGGTCTCGGCCATTGAGGACAATGGCGACTACCTCGAACATTTGCTGATCGGCGGCAAGCTCGACATTGCCGTCATGGTCACCTCCAATTTGCGCGACCGCACTGCCCTGCAATCGGAAATTCTCGAAGTCTCGGCCTATCGGCTGTGGCTGCCGCTCGGCCATCCCTTGGCTGGCGCCGACATCATCGGCATTGGCGATATCGCCTCCGAACCGCTGATCATGCTCACCGTCGACGAGATCGAGGAGAACACCGGCAAGCTGCTGACGGCGATCGGCGCCAGGCCGCACGTCGCCTTCCGCACCCGCTCCGTGGAAGCCGTGCGCAGCCTCGTCGCTACCGGCGCCGGCGTGGCGCTGCTGCCAGATCTCGTCTACCGGCCCTGGTCGCTGGAAGGCGACCGCATCGAATCGCGCGACATTTCGGGCGCCTTGCCGGTGGTGCAGGTCGGCATGGTCTGGCGGCGAGGCTCCGGCCTGCCGCCAGCGGCGCGCGACTTCATCGGGCTTGCCCAGTCGCAACGGACGGTCCGCCAGCGGCCCTGATCCGTGGCGATCTATCGGAAAAACCGATATCGCCCTTCTGATAAATGAATTTGCGAAACCGGAATTTTCCAAGCACCTTCCGTTCAGGGACCAAAGCCGCCATCAGAGCGGCATCAGTCCATTGGACGAGCTGACAGTTTTTCAGTCCGCGCGTGATCTGGCGAAAACCGGAGCGGTTTCAGGGTCACGCGCCAAAATGGGAGATCGATGATGAATTCATTCCTGAAGTCTTGCACTGCGCTGACGGTTGCGCTGACCTTCTCCGGGCAGGCCGTTGCACAGGTCAAGGAACTGGGCAAGGGCGAAGGTCAGGTCAACATCGTTGCCTGGCCGGGCTATATCGAGCGCGGCGAGACCGACAAGGGCTATGACTGGGTCACCGGCTTCGAGAAGGAGAGTGGCTGCAAGGTCAACGTCAAGACCGCCAACACATCCGATGAGATGGTGTCGCTGATGAACGAGGGCGGCTTCGACCTCGTCACCGCTTCGGGCGATGCCTCGCTGCGCCTCGTCGCCGGCAAGCGCGTGCAGCCGATCAACACCGATCTCATCGCGAGCTGGAAGACGGTCGACGACCGGCTGAAGGACGCGCCCTGGTTCACCGTCGACAAAGTGCACTACGGCGTTCCCTATCAGTGGGGTCCGAACATCCTGATGTACAATACCGAGGTGTTCAAGGAAGCACCGAAGAGCTGGAACGTCGTCTTCGAGGAGATGAAGCTGCCGGACGGCAAGTCCAACAAGGGCCGTGTCCAGGCCTATGACGGACCGATCCACATCGCCGACGCCGCCAACTACCTGATGTTCCACAAGCCCGAACTCGGCATCAAGGATCCCTACGAATTGAACGAGGACCAGTACAAGGCGGCGCTTGAATTGCTGCGCGTCCAGCGCACGCTGGTCGGCCGCTACTGGCACGACGCCGCCATCCAGGTCGACGATTTCCAGAACGAAGGCGTGGTTGCTTCGGGCTCGTGGCCCTATCAGGTCAACACACTTGTCGCCGCCAAGAAGCCGGTCGCTTCGACCGTGCCGGAAGAAGGCGTCACCGGCTGGGCCGACACCACCATGATGGAAGCCGACGCGGCGCACCCGAACTGCGCCTATATGTGGCTCGAGCATTCGCTGGCGCCGAAGGTGCAGGGCGATGTCTCAGCCTGGTTCGGTTCGCTGCCGGTCGTGCCCGCCGCCTGCAAGGGCAACGAGTTGCTAGGCGAGGAAGGCTGCAAGACCAACGGCTATGACAATTTCGACAAGATCAAGTTCTGGAAGACGCCTGTCTCCAAATGCGTCACCCAGAACGATCAGTGCGTGCCTTACTATCGCTGGGTGTCCGATTATATCGGCGTCATCGGCGGACGTTGATTGATAGGCGCGCGACAGGCAGGCCTGCCTCGCGCCTACCCCTCATCCGACCGAGCTCCGCTCGGCCACCTTCTCCCGCAAGGGGAGAAGGAAGGCCGCGGCACTGCCGCCTCTCATAATCTCCACCTTGCGGCGACCTTTGCACGGGACTTTTCTTCTCCCCTTGTGGGAGAAGGTGGCCTCGCGAAGCGAGGTCGGATGAGAGGTAATTGCGATAAAACCTGTGTCTGAAAAAGCGCCCATGACCCCAGCCGTTTCCTTTCAAAAAGTCTCGCGCCATTTCGGCAGTGTTCGCGCTGTCGACGCGGTCGACCTCGACATTGCGCCAGGCGAATTCTTCGCCATGCTCGGGCCGTCGGGTTCCGGCAAGACGACGTGCCTGCGTCTCATCGCCGGCTTCGAGCAGCCGACGGCGGGCTCCATCTCGATCTTCGGCGAACGCGCCGAGGGCGTGCCGCCCTATCGCCGCAACGTCAACACAGTGTTCCAGGACTACGCGCTGTTCCCACACCTCAATGTGCTCGACAACGTCGCCTACGGACTGATGGTCAAGCGCGTCGGCAAGGCCGAGCGGCACAAGGCTGCGGAAGAAGCCTTGTCACTGGTGCGGCTGCCCGGCTACGGCGCGCGCCGGCCCGGCCAACTCTCCGGCGGCCAGCGCCAGCGTGTCGCGCTGGCGCGTGCGCTGGTCAACCAGCCCAAGGTGCTGCTGCTCGACGAACCGCTCGGGGCGCTCGACCTCAAACTGCGCGAAAACATGCAGGAGGAGCTGAAATCACTGCAAAAGGCGCTCGGCATCACCTTCGTCTTCGTTACTCATGACCAGGGCGAGGCGCTGTCGATGGCCGATCGCGTCGCGGTTTTCAATGACGGCAGGATCATGCAGATAGGCACGCCGGAGGATATTTATCAGCGACCGAGCACGCGCTTCGTCGCCGATTTCGTTGGCTCGTCCAACGTGCTGCCGCCAGACTTCGTCCAGCGTTATTCCGGCCAGCGCCGCTGGGGCAGCCTGCGGCCTGAATCCATTCGCGTCGGCCGTGCCGCAAGCGGCGAGGGCGTGGCCGCGCGTCTCGTCTCGACCAACTATCTCGGCGCCACCACAAGGCTGGCTCTCGATGCCGACGGGTTGAAGCTGCACGCCGTGGTGCCGGCGGGGACGGCACTGCCTAGGGAAGGCGAGGCTGTGGTGCTCACCTTCAATCGCGAACACCTGCATCTGATGGACGAACCGGCATGATGACGGTTTGCGCGATTAGAGTCTCCAGCGTGGCGCTCTACGGCGCCCCCCTCTGGCCTGCCGGCCATCTCCCCCACGAGGGGGGAGATTGGATGTCGCGACTGCTTTCGCCAATCAGCAACGTTGCGGGAATGAGCGAGGCGCTGAAGCTGCCAATCTCCCCCCTCGTGGGGGAGATGTCCGGCAGGACAGAGGGGGCGTGAAGGATCGCTGCCTCTCCTATAAGCCCCACTGCCACAGGATGGTCCCATGACCATCGCTGCCCTCAACGCCAATCCCGCGCCCGCCATCCTGCCAGGCAGCGGCGGCATGCGCGGTGCGCTCTCCGACCTGTTCTGGCGCCGGCCAAAACTGCTTCTCCTGCTCATGCTGCTGCCGCCGGTTCTGTGGCTCGGCATCGTCTATATCGGCTCGCTGTTCGCGCTGTTGGCGCAGAGCTTCTTCTCCATCGACGAGTTCTCCGGCCTCATCAACCGGCAGTTCACGCTGAAGACCTATGGCGACCTGTTGCAGGCCGCCAATCTCGACATCATCCTGCGCACTGTGACGATGGCGGCACTGGTCACGCTGGCCTCGGCCATCGTCGCCTTCCCCATAGCCTACTACGCCGCGCGCTACGCGCGCGGCCGCTGGAAGGCGCTGTTCTATCTCGGCGTCATGCTGCCGCTGTGGTCGAGCTATCTGGTCAAGATCTATGCCTGGAAGCTGATCCTGGCCAAGGAAGGCATTTTGACCTGGCTGCTCGCCAAGCTGCATCTGCTGTGGCTGCTCGATGGCTGGCTGTCGCTGCCCGTGGTCGGCGGCAATTCGCTGTCGGTGTCCTTTACCGGCACCTTCGTCGTCTTCGTCTATGTCTGGCTGCCGTTCATGATCCTGCCGGTGCAGGCGGCCCTCGAGCGCGTGCCCGGCAATCTGGTCGAGGCCTCTTCCGACCTCGGCGCCTCGCCCGGCCAGACCTTCCGCAACGTGCTGTTTCCGCTGGCGCTGCCCGGCATCGTCGCCGGATCGATCTTCACCTTCTCGCTGACACTGGGCGACTACATCATCCCGCAGATCATCGGCACCTCGCGCCTGTTCATCGGCCAGGCCGTCTATTCGCAGCAAGGCACCGCCGGCAACATCCCGCTCGCCGCCGCCTTCACCGTGGTGCCAATCGTCATCATGGGTTTCTACCTCTGGGGCGCCAAGCGCATGGGGGCTTTCGATGCGCTCTGACCGCGGCCAGTCGGCTCCCCTTGGCCTGAAGATCGCGGCCGCCTGCGGCCTGCTCTTCCTGCATCTGCCGATCCTGCTGATCTTCGTCTATGCCTTCACCACCGAGGAGAAGAGCTTCGTCTGGCCGCCGCCGGGCTTGACCACGCAATGGTTCGCCGTCACCTGGAACCGCCCCGATGTCTGGGAAGCGCTGTCGCTGTCGGTCCGCGTCGCCGCCATCTCGACCACGATTGCGCTGGTGCTCGGCACGCTGTGCGCCGCCGCCGTGTCGCGAACGAAATTCTTCGGCCGCGAAACCATCTCGCTACTGGTCATCCTGCCGATCGCGCTGCCCGGCATCATCACTGGCATCGCGCTGCGCTCGGCCTTTGCGCTGGCCGATATCCCGTTCTCGTTCTGGACGATCGTGCTCGGCCACGCCACCTTCTGCGTGGTGGTGGTCTACAACAATGCGGTCGCCCGGTTCCGCCGCACCTCGGGTTCGATGATCGAAGCTTCGATGGATCTCGGCGCCGACGGCTTCCAGACCTTCAGGCATGTCGTGCTGCCCAACATAGCCACGGCACTGCTTGCCGGCGGCATGCTGGCCTTCGCGCTTTCGTTCGATGAGGTCATCGTCACCACATTCACCGCCGGCCAGCAGCAGACCGTGCCGATCTGGATGCTGGAGGAACTGATCCGTCCGCGCCAGCGACCGGTCACCAATGTCGTGGCCATGGTCGTCGTGCTGGTGACGCTGCTGCCGATCCTTTTTGCCTATTACATGACCCGCGACGGCGACCAGATCGCCGGAAGCGGGAAATGAAAAACAGCGAATAGGGAGTAGCGAGTAGCAAAAAATCGACAGCCAAACCCTACTTGCTATTCGCTACCCCCCATTCGCTCCTTCCAAGGGAGAAATCTGATGGACACCCAGATGCTGATCGGCTCAAAATTCGAAAAGGGCACCGAGACCGAGGAGCCGATCCTCAATCCGAAGACCGGGGCGACCATTCTCAACCTGCCGGAAGCCAGCCAGGCACAGATCGAGGCCGCCGTGGCGGCCGCCGAACAAGCGTTCGTCTCGTGGTCGCGCACCACGCCGGCGCAACGCTCCGGCTACCTGCTCAAAATCGCCGACCGCATCGAAGCCGAGGCCAGGGAGTTCGCCACGCTCGAGGCGCTGAACTGCGGCAAGCCGATCAATGCCGTGCTCAATGACGAAATCCCGGCCATCGTCGACTGCTACCGCTTCTTCGCCGGCGCGGTGCGCTCCATGCCGGGCGTGGTCGCGGGCGAATATCTGCCCGGCCACACCTCGATGGTGCGGCGCGACGCGATCGGCATCGTCGCTTCGATCGCGCCTTGGAACTATCCGCTGATGATGATGGCCTGGAAGCTGGCGCCGGCGATTGCCGGCGGCAACACCGTCGTCTTCAAGCCGTCGGAACAGACACCGCTGACGACGTTGAAGCTGGCCAGGATTCTGGCCGACGTGCTTCCCGAGGGCGTCGTCAACGTCGTGCTTGGCCGGGGCGACAGCGTCGGCAACACGCTGATCAACCATCCCAAGGTCAATATGATCTCGATCACCGGCGACGTCGCCACCGGCAAGAAGGTGCTGCAGGCCGCGGCCAAATCGGTCAAGCGCACGCATCTGGAACTTGGCGGCAAGGCACCGGTCATCGTCTTCGACGACGCCGACCTTGGCGCCGTCGTCAACGGCCTGCGCGCCTTCGGCTACTACAATGCCGGCCAGGACTGCACAGCGGCCTGCCGCATCTATGCCGGCAAAAAAATCTACGACAAGCTTGTCGCCGATCTTTCTTCCGCCGTCTCGACCATCAAGTACAATCTATCAGACGACACCGAGAACGAGATCGGGCCGCTGATCTCGCGCCGCCAGCGCGACCGCGTATCGAGTTTCGTCGAGCGCGCTTCGGAACTGAAACACATCGAGATCACCACCGGCGGCAAGCCGGGCGAGGGCACCGGCTTCTACTACCAGCCGACGGTCGTTGCCGGGGCACTACAGGAAGACGAGATCGTGCGCCGAGAAGTGTTCGGCCCGGTCGTCTCGGTCACTCGTTTCACGGATGTCGACGAGGCGGTGAACTGGGCCAATGACAGCGACTACGGCCTTGCGTCATCGGTATGGACGAAGGACGTTTCACGCGCCATGGCGACAGCGGCACGCCTGCAATATGGCTGCACCTGGATCAACACCCACTTCATGCTGACCAACGAGATGCCGCATGGTGGCCTGAAACAGTCCGGCTACGGCAAGGACATGTCACTCTACGCGCTGGAGGACTACACCGCCGTGCGCCATGTGATGGTGGCGCATGGGTGAGGAGCGGTCCGCGCAGCGGACGAAAAGCCCCTAAATGGGTTTTCGAGCGATGAACGCCCGGAGCGAAGGGCCGGGAGGTGGTCACTTCCCCTTGTGGGAGAAGGTGGCTTGTCGCGAAGCGGCAAGACGGATGACAAGACGGATGAGGGGTGTTCCAGCTTGGCGCCTACCTACCCCTCACCCGGATTGCCAACCGATTTGTGAAGGACACATCGGGGCAATCCGACCTCTCCCACAGGGGGAGGTGCGGCCGCGTTTGCTACTCCACGATGCGATAGATGTTCCACAGGCTGGTGCCTGACACGACATAGGGCTCCATCTCCTTACCCCATTTGGCGTGCGCGTCGATCTTGCCGATCTTGGCAAACATCGCCTCCAACTGTGCCAGGCTTTCGACTTGGTGATGCGACTCGACCGTCGCTTCACGGGCGCCGATCGATCCGGTCATGATCTGGAATTTGAGGTCGGCGAGGCCGACCTGCGAACCGATCTCGCGTTCCCATTTCCTGAGCAGTTCGAGCACGGTCTGCTTGTGTCCGAACTTGGCGTCGATCTGCCATCTGGCGCTGAACATGTTGGTTCTCCTCCGAGATTGCGGTTGAGCCCGCGGTTGATCTACTCGTCCCAGGCCTGCACGACGGTCTGCCGTGCGATCTGCCCGTTCTTCAGCTCCAGCATCGCCGCGGCGAACACTTTCGTGCCGTCCGGATAGGCGCAGGCCTGGGTGAAGGCGAGGCTGTCGCCGTTGGCGATGGTGGTGTCGACCTTGTGGGTCATCGCCCGGCTGCAGATATCGTCCCAGAACGTCGTGATCGCCGCTCGCCCGCGGATTTCGCGTGGCTTGCTCGGCGGGTTGTTGCGGTCGATCACCCGCACCAGCGCATCGTCGGCATAGAAGCTCGACAGCGTCTTTCCATCACGGCCTTCGATCGCCTTTTTGATCGCCGGGCCATCCACTGTTTGGGTCTTGGTCAGCATTTTATCCTCCATATGCCCATCTTCACAATCGGGCGGTCGATGCTTTGAGGTGCGGCCCGGCGCACATCGCCGGGCCGGGGTCTTCACTGCGACTTGGCCTTTACGGCCGCGAACACGTCGTCGGTCTGCTTTTTGAAGGTCGTGAGATCGACCTGGTTGCCGTTGAGGATCGTCGACCAATGGCGAACGATTGCCGCCATCGCGATCGTCTCCTTGATCTCCTCGTCGCTGGCGCCGTTGAGCTTGGCGGCTTCGGTGTGGAAATAGATGCAATACTGGCACGGGATCTGCGACGCGACCGCGAGCCCCATCAGCTCCTTGGTCTTGCCGTCGAGCGCGGTCTTGGGGTTGAGCTGGACGCCCTTGATCTCGGCCCAGGCGCCGGCGATGGCGACGTCGGGCAGTGTCTTGAACATATCCGGCACCGAGCCGAGCGTCGCCTGGATGTCCTTGTAGGCGGCGGTCGCCGATGCATCCTCGGCTCTCGCCGGAGTGATCGTGAACAGCGCGCCAATGCCTGCCGCGATCACAAGTGACCTGGCATTCAATCTTGACTTGGGCATTTCATCCTCCGTTCGCAGCGCCTTCCGGGTGATATCCGCGTGGCCTGCATGGGGGAGATTGATAGCGCTTACATCCGCCTGGCCGCTTCGCCCGAAAGCGCCATGGCACTCATGGCCCGTCCGGGCCAGCGGTCCTGACGGAAAATGCCGCCGCCGCCGCCCGCGATGGCAGGTCGAGCTTGAGCAGTATGTTGGCGACGTGGCGCTTGACCGTGTGCTCGCTCAGCCTGAGTTCAGCGGCGATCGCCGCATTGCTCTTGCCATCGGCGATCAAATTCACGACTTCGCTCTCGCGTGTGGTCAGGCAAGCCGGCTCGGTCGCCCTGGTCTTGGGCCGGCAGGCCGGCTCCAGGTGCTGTTCGGACATCGCAAGCACGAGCGCCAGCGGCTCCTCCAACTCGTCGATGTCGACACGCCCGCGGTCGACGAAATGAAGTCCCGAGCCGACTGCCAGATCGGCGACCAGCTTCGACGCCAATATCTCGCCGCGCCCTGCGTGAGCGGCGAGTTGTATCGTCACGCGACCCGTCAATCCTGCCGGGGGCCCGCGCAACTCGATCTCGCCGACATGCGCCCCTTGCGCGCTCGCCACCCCGATTTGCTGCGCCGCGTCGCGTAACGCCGCCGCGCAGCGTAAGGCACGCCCCGGGCCGTCGAAGCGCGAAATCATCATTTCGCCGTGCATGTCCGCGCAGCGCCCGCCATGGCGCGCCACAAGTGTCCGCCATGTTTCGTGGAAATGCTCGCTGCGTTCGCTCCACATCCTGTCGCCAAGCCGTGCCGTGTCGTAGATGCGTGTCACCAGAAGCGCCGCCAGGACGCGTTCGGCTTCCGCCACGGCGCGCTCGCCGGTCAGGAATTCTTCGATCAGGTCGGCCACCCGGTCGACATCGCCGGTCCAGATCGGATGGTCGCGCCCTGGAATCTCAACCAGCCGCGCATTCGGGATTTTCCTGGCCAGGAAGCGGCTGGCGTCTGGATCGACCCGCGCATCGTTGCGGCGATGGATCAGCAGCGTCGGCGCGCTGATCGCCGCCAGCACGCCACGTACGTCGATTTCCGCGTTCATTCGCGCCAGTGCCGCCGCTGCCGTCGGGCTCGCCGACAGCCGCTCGAAACGGGCCCACCACTGGGTAAAATGCGCGTCGTCGACCCGGCCCGGTGCGAAATTCGGCAAGGTGGCACCGGTGCCCCAGGCAGTCTCGGTCGTAACGATGAAGGCGTTGAGGCGTTCCGGCGGCATCACCCATTTGTGGAAATGCGCATAGCCGCCATAGAGCGTCAGTGCCCGCGTCCGCTCCGGATAGGTGGCGGCGAACAGCATCGCCAGCGGCGCTCCCTCGGAAGCGCCGAGCAGTGCGGCACGGCCGCTGCCGACCGCGTCCATCACCGCGCGCACATCATCCATGCGGGTCTCGAGGCTGGGCAGGTGATGGACATCCACGCGGTCCGAGAGACCCGTACCGCGCTTGTCGAACAGGATGAGCCGTGAGAAGGCCGAAAGCCGCCGCAAGAGTCTGGTATAACCCTCGTCTTCCCAATGCAGGTCGAGATTGGAAATGAAGCCCGGGACAAAGACGAGATCAAGCGAGCCCTGGCCGACCACCTGGTAGGCGATCCGCACCTCGCCGCTAAGGGCGTATCGGGTCTCGATCGGCCTCACGAGGTTGTCCGCCCGGCCTGACGATTTCTGATCGCCAACCATAGCAGAGCCGCGCCGGGTGCGGCAGTCTAAACTTTAGCGACGCGGAATATAAGCGGCGCGGCCCGGCGGCTATTTTTGCGAGGCTGCTACGTCGGCCGGGAAAGCCTTGAGGCCGAGCTTGAGATCGGCCTCTGCCGGGGTGATCGGCCGCTTGATCCTGGCCGAAGCGACCACAACCAGTTCGTCGAAACCCTCGCCGCCGCTGTCCAGCATCTCGAAGAACTGGCGCCGCATCCTCGGCTCCCAGAACTTGTTGATGTGCTCGGCGACGCCGGCAATGCCTTCCTCGCGTGGCCTGGAGTGGAAAAAGGCGGCGATCTGGTTGGCCATGCGCACCAGTTTTCTTTGGTGCTCATGATGTGGTCTTCGTCATGCGACATGCTGGGCAACTCCGGAGATCACCCTGTCAGGGTGGGTAAAAACATCGAAATCGTCGCCGCGCACCAATGCCACCAGCGTCATGCCGGCTTCCTGGGCCGTGCGGATGGCAAGTGCGGTGGGAGCGGAAACGGCGATGATGAAGGCGGAACCGATCGCCGCCGTCTTCTGCACCATCTCGACCGAAACACGGCTGGTCACCACGACAGCGCCCGACGCGCCGTCGATATTGGCCTTGGCCAGCGCGCCCGCCAGCTTGTCCAGCGCATTGTGGCGACCGACATCCTCGCGCGCCATGACGACGCCCTTGCCGGGCACGTAGAAACCGGCGGCGTGCACAGCCCCCGTCTCGGTATGCAGGGGCTGCACCTTCGACAACAGCTTGACCGAACGGGTGATGTCTTCGGCCTCAAGCGTAAGTTTCGACGCACCGACCGCATCGACTGAGCGCATTGCTTCCTCAATGGATTCAATGCCGCAGAGCCCGCAGCCGACCGGCCCGGCAAGCCTGCGGCGGCGGGCCTCGAAGCGCGTATTGGCGAGGTCCTTCAGCCGGATCTGGATGTCGATGCCGGCGCCATGATCCTCGATTTCGATCGCTTCGATCTCTTCAGGGGAAGCAATGATGCCTTCGGTCAGCGAGAAACCGAGTGCGAAATCCTCGAAGTCTGCCGGGCTTGCCATCATCACCGCATGCGTGGTGCCGGCGAAGGAGAACGCCACCGGCGTCTCCTCCGGCACCATGCGGTTGGCCGCCGTCGTACCGCTGGCGCGGTGCGCCAAGCGGGAAACTTGGCTGAGAGGCGGGCGGGGACGCATCAGGTTCGCTTCATCCAAACGGGTGTCAGTTCGGGAACATCATGCGCAATGGCTTCAAATGCCTCATAGTGCCCATTGCCCATTATCTTGCCGACAATGCCACGAAGCTTTTCGAAATCCTCTTTCGCAGCATGTCCCTGAATATCGCTAAGAAAGCGATCCAGATCAGCGCCTTGCTTCTCACAAAGGCGAAGGAGCATTTCGTAGGCTTCCTTCCTAGTCACCCTTCGCCTCTCCAATGATCGGGGTCACCTTCAGTTCCACGTGGGCGACTGAGCCAAGACTACTCCGCCGCCTGCAGCGGCGCGATGCGGCGGCTGTTCTCGGCTTGCTCGTTATAGTCGCGCTGCCATTCCGACGGGCCGTTGGAGGCGCCGACCTGCACCGCCGTCACCTTGTACTCCGGGCAGTTGGTCGCCCAGTCGGAGAAGTCGGTGGTGATGACGTTGGCCTGCGTGTCGGGATGGTGGAAGGTGGTGTAGACCACGCCCGGCGACACCCGGTCGGTGATCAGCGCGCGCAGCGTCGTCTCGCCCGAGCGGCTGGTCAGCCGAACCCAGTCGCCATCGCGCAGGCCGCGGTTCTCGGCATCGTGCGGATGGATCTCCAGCCGGTCTTCCGAGTGCCACATGACGTTGTCGGTGCGCCGCGTCTGCGCGCCGACATTGTACTGGCTGAGGATACGGCCGGTGGTCAGCAGCAGCGGGAAGCGCGGTCCGGTCCTTTCGTCCGTCGCCACATACTCGGTGCGGATGAACTTGCCCTTGCCGCGCACGAAGCCGTCGACATGCATGATCGGCGTGCCGAGCGGCGCCTTGTCATTGCAGGGCCATTGCACGGAGCCGACGCGGTCGAGCAGATCGAAGGAGACATTGGCGAAGCTTGGCGTCGTCTTGGCGATCTCGTCCATGATTTCGGCCGGATGCGTATAGTTCCAGTCGAGACCGATGGCGCGGGCAAGCTCCTGTGTCGCCTCCCAGTCGGCAAAGCGCGCCTTCGGCTCCAGCACTTTGCGCACCATGTTGATGCGGCGCTCGGCATTGGTGAAGGTGCCGTCTTTCTCGAGGAAGGTCGAGCCGGGCAGGAAGACGTGCGCGTAGTTCGCCGTCTCGTTGAGGAAGAGGTCGTGCACGACCACGCATTCCATGGCGGCAAGGCCGGCGGCGACATGCTTGGTGTCGGGATCGGACTGCAGGATGTCCTCGCCCTGGATGTAGATGCCCTTGAAGGAGCCGTCGACGGCGGCATCCAGCATGTTGGGGATGCGCAGGCCGGGTTCGTCGTCCAGCTTCACGCCCCACAGGCTCTCATAGATGTCGCGCACCGCGTCGCCCGAAATGTGCCGGTAGCCCGGCAGCTCATGTGGGAACGAGCCCATGTCGCACGAGCCCTGCACGTTGTTCTGGCCGCGCAGCGGGTTCACGCCGACGCCTGGGCGGCCGATATTGCCGGTGGCCATTGCAAGGTTGGCGATGGCCATCACCGTGGTCGAGCCCTGGCTGTGCTCGGTGACGCCGAGGCCGTAATAGATCGCGCCATTGCCGCCCTTGGCGTAGAGGCGCGCGGCCCCGCGGATCAGCTCGGGATCGACGCCGGACAGCTTGCCGACGGTTTCGGGGCTGTTTTCCGGCAGGGCGACGAAGGATGCCCAGTCCTGGAATTCGGCCCAGTCGCAGCGCTCGCGGATGAAGGCTTCGTCGAAAAGGCCCTCGGTGACGATGACATGCGCCAGCGACGTCAGCACGGCGACATTGGTGCCGGGCTTCAGCGGCAAATGGTAGTCGGCTTCGACATGCGCCGACTTGACCATCTCGGTGCGGCGCGGATCGAGCACGATGAGCTTGGCGCCTTGGCGCAGCCGCTTCTTCAGCCGCGAGGCGAACACCGGATGCGCGGACGCCGGATTGGCGCCGATGATGACGGCGACGTCGGTGAATTCGACGGAATCGAAATCCTGCGTGCCGGCCGAGGTGCCGTAGGTCTGGCCAAGGCCGTAGCCGGTCGGCGAATGGCAGACGCGCGCGCAGGTGTCGACATTGTTGTTGCGGAAGCCTTGCCGTACCAGTTTCTGGACGAGATAGGTCTCTTCATTGGTGCAGCGCGAAGAGGTGATGCCGCCGATCGCGGTGCGGCCGTACTGGTACTGGATGCGGCGGAATTCCTTGGCCGTATGGGCGATCGCCTCTTCCCAGCTCACTTCGCGCCAGGGATCGCTGACCCTTTCGCGGATCATAGGCGACAGAATGCGGTCCTTGTGGGTGGCGTAGCCATAGGCGAAGCGGCCCTTGACGCAGGAATGGCCGTGATTGGCCATGCCCTCCTTGTAGGGCATCATGCGGATGACTTCGTCGCCCTTCACTTCGGCCTTGAACGAGCAGCCGACGCCGCAATAGGCGCAGGTGGTGACGGCGGAGCGCTCCGGCAGGCCCTTTTCGAGCACGGTCTTCTCGCGCAGCGCATCGGTCGGGCAGGCCTGCACGCAGGCGCCGCAGGATACGCATTCGGAGGCGATGAAGTCCTCGTGCATGCCGGCGACCATGCGCGATTCGAAGCCGCGGCCCTCGATGGTCAGCGCGAAAGTGCCTTGCACCTCTTCGCAGGCGCGCACACAGCGCGAGCAGACGATGCATTGCGCCGGATCATAGGTGAAATAAGGGTTGGATTCGTCGCGGGCGATATAGTCGACCGCGAGCGAGCCATGGCCCGGCGCGACGCCATTTTCTTCCTTGACGTGATTGCGGCCCTCGACGCCGTAGCGGTTTTCGGTCAGGCCGACGGACTTCGCCACCACATCGAACTCGCTGGCGCCGGTTCCGGCCTTCTCGTTCCAGCCCGTAGGATGGTCGGAGACGTAGAGTTCCATGACGCCGCGGCGGATGGCGTCGAGCCTGTCCGACTGCGTGCGCACCACCATGCCTTCGCCGACCGGCGTCGTGCAGGAGGCCGGCGTGCCGCCGCGCCCTTCGATCTCGACGAGGCAGACGCGGCAGGAACCGAAGGAGTCCAGCATGTCGGTGGCGCAGAGTTTCGGGATTTCGACCCCGCCTTCCATCGCCGCGCGCATGATCGACGTGCCTTCCGGCACGCTGATGCTGCGGCCATCGACGGTCAGCGTGACCTGCTTCTCAGCCTTCGATTGCGGCGTTCCGTAATCGAGTTCTTCGATGAGCGTCGGGAAGTCGGCCTTGATGTTCATCTGCCAGTTCCTATTCTACTGTCTCGGCGACGGGCGTCAGCGACTCTCTCGCTGACAGGCCAAAATGCTCGATTAGTTCAAAAGGTAAATCTTTTTCGAAAGCCGTAAAAGTGATTGACCCGTCACTTTCAAAATACCGGATTTCGAGAACGATCCTTGACTTTTCTTCGACGATTTCCGTCACCTCCAGATACATGCTGTCTGGCTCGTTATCGCTACACAGCATGACCTCAAATTGACGTGTCTGATATTCAAGGGCCATCGGCCTACTCCGCTGCCTCGGCAACTGGCGCGGGCTTGAAATCCTCGGGGAAATGCGTGATCGAGCTCATCACCGGGTAGGGCGTGAAGCCGCCCAGCGCGCAGAGCGAACCGAACTTCATCGTGTTGCAGAGGTCGGTGACCAGAGCGAGGTTCTTCTCCGGCTCGATGCCGGCGGCGAGCCTGTCGATGGTCTCCACGCCTCGCGTCGAGCCGATGCGGCAAGGCGTGCACTTGCCGCAGCTTTCGATGGCGCAGAATTCCATGGCGAAGCGTGCCTGCTTCAGCATGTCGGCGGTATCGTCGAAAATCGTGATACCGGCGTGGCCGATCAGTCCATCGCGCTTGGCGAATTCTTCGTAGTCGAACGGCGTGTCGAACAATGCGCGCGGGAAGTAGGCACCGAGCGGGCCGCCGACCTGCACCGCCTTCACGGGACGTCCGGTGGACGTGCCGCCGCCGATATCGTCGACGATCTCGCCCAGCGTCAGGCCGAAAGCGGTTTCGAACAGGCCGCCTTGCTTGACGTTGCCGGCGATCTGGATCGGGATCGTGCCGCGCGAGCGGCCCATGCCGAAATCCTTGTAGAAAGCGGCGCCCTTGTCCATGATGATAGGTACGGAAGCCAGCGAGATGACGTTGTTGATCACCGTCGGCTTGCCGAACAAGCCTTGGATCGCGGGCAGCGGCGGCTTGGCGCGCACCACGCCGCGCTTGCCTTCCAGGCTGTTCAGGAGCGAGGTTTCCTCGCCGCAGACATAGGCGCCGGCCCCGACGCGGATTTCCATGTCGAAGGCATTGGGCGAACCCAGCACATTGACGCCGAGCACGCCGTGCTTGCGGGCAATCTCGACGGCCTTGTTCATTGTTGCCACCGCATGCGGATATTCCGAGCGGATGTAGACAAAACCCTTGGTCGCGCCGGTGGCAATGCCGGCGATGGTCATGCCTTCGATGAGCACGAAGGGGTCGCCCTCCATGATCATGCGGTCGGCGAAGGTGGCGCTGTCGCCCTCATCGGCGTTACAGACGATGTATTTGCGTTCCGATGTCGTATCGAGCACCGTCTTCCACTTGATACCGGTCGGGAAGCCGGCGCCGCCACGGCCGCGCAGTCCGGAGTCGGTCACTTGGCTGACGATGTCGGCGGGCGCCACGGCCACTGCATTCTGCAGGCCTTTCAATCCGCCGAGCGATTTGTAGGCATCGAGCGACAGCGGGTCGTTGATGCCGCAGCGCGCGAAGGTCAGCCTGGTCTGCTTGGCGAGGAACGGGATTTTGTCGGGCGCGCCGAGCCAGCGCTTGTGGTGCCCGCCCTTGAGGAAGCCGCTGTCGAACAGGCTTTTCACGTCCGACGGCTTCACCGGCCCGTAGGCGACACGGCCATTGGCTGTCGCCACTTCGACCATCGGTTCGAGGAAATAGGCGCCACGCGAGCCGTTGCGCACGATCTTGGCCTCGATGCCGCGTTCGGCAAGCTCGTTTGCGATCGCCTTGGCGACCTTTTCCGCGCCCAGCGCCAGCGCGCCGGAATCGCCGGGAATGTAGATGCGGGGAGTCATGAGCGCACCTCGGCTACGATCTCGTCGATCTTTTCGTCATCGAGCCGTCCGATCACCTCGCCGTCCAGCATCGCCGACGGCGAACAGGCGCACAGCCCGAGACAATAGACCGGCTCGAGCGTAACCGATCCGTCACGCGTGGTCTCGTGGAAATCGATACCGAGCAACTGCTTGATCCTGGCGGCGACGGCGTCCGAGCCCATCGACTGGCAGGCTTCCGCCTGGCAGAGCTTGAGCACGTGCCGGCCGGCCGGGCGGGCGCGGAAGTCGTGATAGAAGGTGACGACACCATGCACCTCGGCCCTGGATAGGTTCAGCCCATCGGCGATCACGGGCACGGCGTCGTGCGGTACGTGGCCGAACTCTTCCTGGATGCCGTGGAGGATCGGCAGCAGCGGACCTTCAAGGTCCTTCAACTCCTGGATAATCGCCGCAGTGCGTGACGCGATCTCGGTACTTGCAGGCTGCATCGTCATGCAGCGCCCTCCCTGGTCGATAGCTTTTAGCGCTAAGTCTTTACAAAATCAGAGGAAACCCGCGAAATCAATAAAGCCGTTTCGTTGCTCGATAGAAAATTTCTATCGATGGGGCTTCAGTCAGCATTGTCTATCCTAGCGGTGCGCGCGGAAATCGTCTGCCAGCGCCATCGCCTCGTCCAGCAGCGCCTGCACCAACGGCGTATGCGGCTCGCGCGGCGCGGCGACCAGCCCCACCGTGTGGCTGGCATCGGGCTCGACGATCGGAATGGCCCGGATCGGTTCGGAAAAACCGAATGTTTCCGCAAGGTTGAGCGGCATGATCGATGACCATTTGCCGGTCCGGATGTGCGAGAACAGCACGATCATCGAATTCGATTCCAGCGTCGGCCGCACCTGCACGCCGGCTTCGGCCAGGTGCTGGTCGATGATGCGGCGGTTCTGCATGTCCGGCGTCAACAGGCAAAGCGGCAGCTGGCTGATCTCGGCCCATGTCACTTTGTCGCGGTCGGAGTAGGGATTGCCGATTGCGGTGATCAATTGGTAGCGCTCGTCATAGAGCGGCACGCTGGTAACCCGTCCCAGCGGTTCGTTGTCGAGATAGGTGATGCCGGCATCGACATCGAAATTGCCGAGCAGCGAAAGCACTTCGATCGAGGTTCGCGACAGCACCGAAAAGGTGACACCCGGGTGCTTGTCTCGAAAGGGCGTCGTCAATCTGGCCACCATGGCCAATGCTGTCGGGATGGCGGCAATACGAATGCGGCCGGAGAGACCGTGGCGCGCCGCCCGCATTTCCTCGCGCATGGTCCTGGAGTCGCCGACGATGCGGCGCGCCCACACCAGCACCTGCTTGCCCTCCGGCGTCAGGCCCTGAAAGCGCGAGCCGCGCAGGACGAGCATGACGCCGAGCTGGCCTTCCAGTTGCTTGATGCCGGCCGACAGCGTCGGCTGGGTGACGCCGCACACTTCCGCGGCCCGGCCGAAATGCTCTTCCCTGGCCAGCGCGATGAAGAATTCGAGTTTGTCGATCATGCCGGAGCCTCTTTGCGACGCTTCGCAAAATCGCGCTTGAGAGCCGCTGACGGATCATCGCGCATGCGGCGATCAATAGCGACAGCAAGCGATAACCAATTGATAATATTTGGCTTGGCATGATGGCCGGTGCGGGTATCGAGGCGGGGTGCCTGATATAGAGTGGTTCGCATGCTGCTGAAGCATCAGCCGGAAATGCAAGTGGCTTCCGCGGCCGACCTGCGCGAGGCCGGGCGACTTGAGGCCCTTGAGCGTTTCGATATTCTCGACACGCCGCGCGAGGCATCGTTCGACCGCATCACCCGATTGATCAAGACCGTCTTCGATGTCCCGATCGCCATCGTCTCAGTCATCGACGGGCACCGCCAATGGTACAAGGCGTGCGAAGGCCTGACCGCGACTGAAGTCGCGCGCAACGACACGTTCTGCCAGTACACGATCCTGCAGGAAGAGCCCCTGATCGTCACCGACGCAACGAAGGGCCCACGTTTCGCCGACAATCCCTTGGTCAGGAGCGATCCTCACATCCGCTTCTACGCGGGCGTCGCCTTGCGCACCAGTGACGGCCATAACATCGGCAGCGTCTGCGCCATCGGCTACACGCCGAAGGAATTTGGCCCCCGCGAGATCGCGATCCTTCAGGATTTTGCCGATCTCGCCATGGACGAGCTGGAACTACGCCGGCACGCGTCCAGCGACGCGCTGACCGGCGTTCTGTCGCGGCGGGCGTTCGCCGATCAGGCGGGCCGGGCATTCGCGCTTGCGCGGCGACAGCGCTTCGACTTCTCTTGCATCGTCTTTGATATCGATCATTTCAAATCAGTCAACGATACGTTCGGGCATGCCGCCGGCGACAAGGTTCTGGCCGGCATCGCCGGGCAATGCGGCGCCACCTTGCGCGATGTCGACATCTTCGGACGCATTGGCGGCGAGGAATTCGCGGTGCTTCTCTACGCTGGCCGCAACGGCGTGCTTGAGACCGCCGAGCGGCTGCGCGGCGCCATCGCGTCGATGCGGTTTGCACATGGCACACATGAAATACAGGTCAGCGCCAGTTTCGGCGTCGCCTCGCTCGATCCAACGGCGAGCAGCCTACAGGAGCTGATGGAACACGCCGACGAGGCCATGTATGGCTCCAAGCGCGCGGGCCGCAACCGGACCACGGTCTGGAACGTCCCCCGAAACGACCGGCCGCTGCCGCGGCGCAGGGTGCTGAAGGCCGGCCTGATCGTCTTCAACGCCCGCATGTCGACCATCGACTGCACGGTTCGCAGCCTCGGCGAGGATGGCGCCACCATCGACGTTTCGAACATTGCCGGCATTCCCGGCCAGTTTGTGCTGGCCATCAAGGCGGATCGGTTCGAAACGAAATGCCGGGTCGTCTCCCAGGCCGAGCGGCGTTTGGAACTCGCCTTCGACTGATTTGGCCCGGTCGAGGGGTCATCCACACATTTGAGCCGGCTTACTGTTTCCTGTCGCGCCATGCGGCGTTATGTGGATGGGATCGGGAGGTCGATCATGCTGGGCTGGTTCCGCAAGCTTTTGCCGCGCGAAGATCGTTTCTTCGATCTGTTCGAGCGGCATTCCCGCACGGTGGTCGGTGGCGCCGAGGCGCTGGAGCAACTCCTCCAGGGCAGGGATATCGATCGCTGGTGCCAGAAGATCGTCGATCTCGAGGACGAAGCCGATCATATCACCGCGGAAGTCCTGCTTGCCGTGCGGCGCTCCTTCATCACGCCGTTCGACCGCGGCGATATCAAGGACCTGATCCAGTCGATGGACGATGCCATCGACATGATGCACAAGACTGTCAAAACGGTGCGGCTGTTCGAAAAGCGGGAATTCGATCCGCTGATGCAGGAAATGGGCAGCGTCATTGTCGACGCCGCCAAGCTGGTTGCCGAGGCGATTCCGCTGCTCGCCAAGGTCGGCGCCAACAGCGCGCGCCTCAATGCCCTTGCCGAGGAAGTCATGCGCGCCGAGGGCCGGGCCGACGATCTGCACGAGCAAGGTCTGAAGGATCTGTTCAAGCGGCATGGCCGCGGTGACGCGATGGCTTACCTGATCGGCAGTGAAATCTACGGCCAGCTGGAGAAGGTGGTCGATCGTTTCGAGGACGTCGCCAACGAGATCAGCGGCATCGTCATCGAGAACGTATAGGCGATGGAAGCCACCATCGCCTTTCCACTGTTGGCCGGCCTTGTCGCCGTCGCCCTGTTCTTCGATTTTCTCAACGGCCTGCACGACGCGGCGAATTCCATCGCCACCATCGTCTCCACGCGCGTGCTGCGCCCGCATTATGCGGTGTTCTGGGCGGCTTTCTTCAACTTCATCGCCTTCATGTTCTTCGGCCTGCATGTCGCCGAGACCGTAGGAAAGGGCATCGTCGACGTCAGCATCGTCACGCCGGCGGTGATCTTCGCGGCACTGGTCGGCGCCATCGTCTGGAACATCGTCACCTGGATCGCCGGCATTCCGTCGAGCAGTTCGCACGCGCTGATCGGCGGGCTGGTCGGCGCCGGCGTCGCGAAGGGGGGCGTCGGCGCCATCGTCTGGTCGGGGCTCGGCAAGACGGTCGCCGCGATCGTCCTGTCGCCGGCGACTGGTTTTGTCCTGGCACTTGTCCTGATCCTGTTGGTCTCGTGGCTGTTCGTGCGTAAGACGCCGTTTGCCGTCGACAGCACCTTTCGCGTCCTGCAGTTCTTTTCCGCCTCGCTCTATTCGCTCGGGCATGGCGGCAACGACGCCCAGAAGACCATGGGCATCATCGCGGTGCTGCTCTATTCGCAAGGCATGCTCGGCGAGAAGTTTTACGTGCCGCTCTGGGTCGTCCTCACCTGCCAGACCGCACTGGCGCTGGGCACGCTGTTGGGCGGCTGGCGCATCGTCCACACGATGGGCTCGAAAATCACCCGGCTCAACCCGATGCAGGGCTTCTGCGCCGAAACCGGTGGCGCCATCACGCTGTTCGCCGCCACATGGCTCGGCATACCCGTATCGACCACGCACACGATAACCGGCGCCATCATCGGCGTTGGTGCGGCTCGCCGCGTCTCGGCCGTGCGCTGGGGCATCGCCGGCAACATCGTCATCGCGTGGATCGTCACCTTGCCGGCGACGGCGGCGATTTCGGCGCTCGTCTACCTGGCCGTCAACCTGGCGGGCTGACGTCTATTTGTCCACCAGGTTCAGGATGTTGCCGTCCGGGTCCTTGAACCAGGCGACCTTCATGCCATCGCCGACATGGATATCACCCTCGAGCGTCAGGCCGGGCATCTGGTAGTGCTCGAAGGCTACGCCTTTCGATTTCAGCGATTTGACGACGCGGCCGATGTCATCCCCGACCGTCCAGGTAACCGCGGTCGCCTTGTTGGTCCCGGCGAATTCGGAATGATAGACATTGATGACCGTGTCGCCGCTTTTGTAGACGACCAGTTCACCGCCCATATCGGCTACCGGCTTGAGGCCCAGCGTGCCTTCATAGAAGGCCTTTGCCTTCGCCAGGTTCTTTACCGCCAGGTTTGCCGTCGCGTTGCTGTTTGCGAGCATGATCCGTCTCCTTCCCTTGATGTCGTGCTCATGCTGCTCAGATAGGTCACACCGGATGATTGGCGACCCGCGATCGGGCAAATCCGGCAGCGTCGGTCGTTTTCCGTGACACACAAGGCCGGCTGTTGCTCCACGGCTTGGTTCTGTCCGAAAACTGCACTATCTCAGCCGCAAGCTTGCATAAGGAAAATCTGATGTCCGTCACCAAAGAAATCGTCACCGAGCGTCTGAAGACGGTCAACGGACCTGACTTCACCGGCAACATCGTCGACCTCGGCATGGTTTCGGAGATTTTCATTGCCGACGGCAAGGTTTTCTTCTCGATCACCGTTCCGGCTGCCCGGGCACAGGAGATGGAGCCGTTGCGCGCCGCCGCCGAGCGCGTCGTCAAGGCGATCCCGGGTGTCGCCGGCGCCGTTGTCGCGCTGACTGCGGAAAAGAAGGGCGGCGGCATGGAGGCGCCGGTGCCGGCGCGCGCCGCGCCCAGGCCCGCTCCGCCTCCCGCCGCACAGCCACGTCCTGCGCCGCAGGCGCCGGCCTCGCACAGTTCCGGCAAGCGCGGCGTGCCCGGCATCGAGGCGATCATCGCGGTTGCGTCCGGCAAGGGCGGCGTCGGCAAGTCGACGACGGCCGTCAATCTGGCGCTCGGTCTTGCCGCCAATGGCTTGCGGGTCGGCGTGCTCGATGCCGACATCTATGGCCCATCCATGCCCAGGCTGCTCAACATCCATGGCCGGCCGCAGACGGTCGACGGCAAGATCCTGAAACCCATGGAGAATTATGGCCTCAAGGTGATGTCGATGGGTTTCCTCGTCGATGAGGAGACGCCGATGATCTGGCGCGGGCCGATGGTGATGTCGGCGCTGACGCAGATGCTGCGCGAGGTCGAATGGGGGCGGCTCGACGTGCTCGTCGTCGACATGCCGCCCGGCACCGGCGATGCTCAGCTGACCATGGCCCAGCAGGTGCCGCTGGCCGGCGCCGTCATCGTCTCGACGCCGCAGGACCTGGCGCTGATCGATGCCCGCAAAGGCCTCAATATGTTCAAAAAAGTCGATGTGCCGCTGCTCGGCATCGTCGAGAACATGAGCTACTTCCTCGCCCCTGATACCGGCAAGCGCTACGATATTTTCGGCCATGGCGGCGCGCGCCGCGAAGCCGAGAGGCTGGCCGTCACCTTCCTCGGCGAGGTGCCGCTGGAAATGGGCATTCGCGAGAGCTCGGACGCCGGCACGCCGGTGGTCGTCTCCAAGCCCGACGGCGCCGAGGCGAAAATCTATCGCGATATCGCTTCCAAGGTCTGGGACAGGGTCAGTGAGGAACGCGGCGCGGCGGAAGCGGCTGTGCCGAGCATCGTGTTTGAGTGACCCTCAAGGGGAGGGATCAGCCGCCGACTTTCTCGCCGAATGCCGAAAAGAACTGTCCGGCCAGTTTCTTCGAGGTCGATTCGATCAGCCGGCTGCCGAGCTGCGCGATCTTGCCGCCGACGTCTGCCTTGGCCGCATATTTGAGGACCGTCGCGTCCGGCCCGTCGGCGGTCAGGGTGACGTCGGCACCGCCCTTGGCGAAGCCGGCAATGCCGCCCTTGCCTTCGCCCTGGATGGTATAGGCATGCGGCGGCTTGAGATTCTTCAGCGTCACTTCGCCGTTGAAGGTCGCCTTGATCGGCCCGATCTTCAGCACCACCGTCGCCGCCATCTCGGTCGCCGATTTCATTTCCAGGCTCTGGCAGCCGGGAATGCTCTCCTTGAGCACCGCTGGATCGTTCAGCGCTTCCCATACTTTCTGGACGGGTGCGGCGATGCGCTCCTCGCCTTCGATCACCAAAGCCATCTAAACCTCCCGGATCGCCGATGTCGGATTGGTCGTAGCGCGCGGCTCGATAGCTGTCTATCGCACCAAAGTCGGGATTCAGATCACGCGTGCCCCTTGCCTGCATCCGCGCGTTGTCATATCGATTTGTCATACAAATACGGAGACCATGATGGCTGGCGCCCCCACAAAAAAGAAAAAATTCCGCTCGCAGGAGTGGTTCGACAATCCCGACAATCCGGGAATGACCGCGCTTTATCTGGAGCGCTACCTGAATTACGGGCTGACACGCGCGGAGCTGATGTCGGGCAAGCCGCTGATCGGCATTGCCCAGACGGGCTCTGATCTGTCGCCTTGCAACCGGCACCACATTGAACTCGCCAAGCGCGTGCGCGAAGGCATCGTCTCGATGGGCGGCATTCCTTTCGAATTCCCCTGTCACCCGATCCAGGAGACCGGCAAGCGGCCGACCGCCGCCCTTGACCGCAACCTCGCCTATCTCAGCCTTGTCGAAGTGCTCTATGGCTACCCGCTGGACGGCGTCGTGCTGACCATCGGCTGCGACAAGACCACGCCTGCCTTGCTGATGGCGGCGGCCACCGTCAACATCCCGGCCATCGCGCTGTCGGTCGGCCCGATGCTTAATGGCTGGCACAAGGGCAAGCGCACCGGCTCGGGCACCATCGTCTGGGAATCGCGCCAGCGCCTGTCGGCCGGCGAGATCGACTATGACGAGTTCATGGACATCGTTGCCTCCTCGGCGCCGTCCACGGGCTACTGCAACACGATGGGCACCGCCACCACGATGAATTCGCTGGCCGAGGCGCTCGGCATGCAACTGCCGGGTTCTGCCGCCATCCCCGCGCCGTACCGCGAGCGCGGCCAGATCGCCTATGAGACTGGAAAGCGCATCGTCGACATGGTGCACGAGGATCTGAAACCGTCCGACATCATGACGCGCAAGGCCTTCGAAAACGCCATCGTCGTCAATTCGGCGATCGGCGGTTCCACCAACGCGCCGATTCATCTCAACGCCATCGCCCGCCATCTCGGCGTGCCGCTCGACAATGACGACTGGCAGAAGGTCGGCCTCAAGGTGCCGCTCATCGTCAACCTGCAGCCGTCGGGGGAATATCTCGGCGAAGACTATCACCATGCCGGTGGTGTACCTGCCGTGGTGGCCGAACTGATGAAGGCCGGAATGCTGCCGCATCCCGATGCCCTGACCGTCAACGGCAAGTCGATCGGCGACAATTGCAAGGGGGTCGCCAACGAGAATACCGACGTCATCCGCACCGTGGCCGAGCCGCTGAAGGCCAATGCCGGCTTCATCAACTTCAAGGGCAATCTGTTCGATTCGGCGATCATGAAGATGAGCGGCATCTCGCCCGAATTCCGCGAGCGCTATCTGTCGAACCCCAACGACCCGGAGGCTTTCGAAGGCAATGCCATGGTCTTCGACGGGCCGGAGGATTACCACGCCCGCATCGACGATCCGGCACAAGGCATCGACGAGCACACCATCCTGTTCATGCGCGGCGCCGGGCCGGTCGGCTATCCCGGTGGTGCGGAAGTCGTCAACATGCAGCCGCCGGCCTATCTCATCAAGAAGGGCATCCATTCGCTGGCCTGCATCGGCGATGGCCGCCAGTCCGGCACGTCGGGCTCGCCATCGATCCTGAACGCCTCGCCCGAAGCCGCGGTCGGCGGCGGCCTGGCCCTGCTCAAGACCGGTGACCGCGTCCGCATCGACCTGAGGAAAGGCACGGCCAACATCCTCGTCAGCGACGACGAGATCGACCGGCGCCGCGCCGAGCTGCAGAACGATGGCGGCTATCACTATCCCAAGCACCAGACGCCCTGGCAGGAAATCCAGCGCGACATGGTCGACCAGTTCTCGGCTGGCATGGTACTGAAGCCGGCGGTGAAGTACCAGGATGTCGCCCACACCATGGGCGTGCCTCGCGACAATCACTGATCGTTCCCCGGAATAGTCATCGATTATTCCAGGCTGGTCTCGGATGAGGATGGACGAGGACCGGCGGCCTGATCGATCAGGCCGCCGCCCTGACGGCGTAGCCGCGGATGCTCCGTCCTTGACAAGACCGCCCAACAATTCCAACATCATCGCAAGGGGTGCACCGCGACCGCCCCGTGAGGCGTCAGCCCAATGTTCGCGTCCAAGCTTCTCTTTTCAGGAGGTGGACGCCATGCCGTCAACAACCGAAATTACCGTACAGCAACTATCCCGTCTGGTCGGTCTGCCGGGCGCGCCTGTAATCGTCGATGTCCGCATCGATAACGACTACGACGCCGATCCGCGCCTGCTGCCGGCCTCGCACCGGCGCAACTTCAAGACCGTCTCGGCCTGGGCAAACGACTTTGCCGGCAGCCAGGTGGCCGTCGTCTGCCAGAAGGGGCAAAAGCTCTCGCAAGGCGTGGCCGCCTGGCTGCGGCACCAGGGCGTTGCCGCCGAATCCCTCGAAGGCGGTTTCGAGGCCTGGCGCGATGCCGGCGGCCTTCTGGTCCGCGCCGGCAAGATACCGTTGCGCGATGAAAAAGGCCGCACCGTCTGGGTGACTCGGGCTCGCCCCAAGGTCGATCGCATCGCCTGCCCCTGGCTGATCCGGCGCTTCGTCGATTCGCATGCGGTCTTCCTCTTTGTCGAGGCGGCCGAAGTGCCTGCTGTCGCGGACCGCTTTCAGGCCGTGCCATTCGACATCGACAATGTGTTCTGGAGCCATCGCGGCGAACGCTGCACCTTCGACACGATGATCGAGGAGTTCGGGCTGGAATCCCAGGCACTCGATCGGCTTGCCACGATCGTGCGCGCGGCCGACACCGCCAGGCTCGATCTCGTTCCCCAAGCCGCCGGATTCCTTGCCGCCTCGCTTGGCCTGTCACGCATGTTCCGCGACGATCTGCAGCAACTGGATGCCGGCATGCTTCTCTATGACGCGTTCTTCCGCTGGTGCCGCGACGCCACCGATGAGACGCACAACTGGCCGAGCGGGGCGAAGCCATCATGAGCAGCCTCGTTTCGGGGAAAAATGCCGACATCGTCGAGGTGCCGGCGGTCCCGAGCTTCCGCGAAGCCACGAAACTCTGGGCGAAGATCGGATTGCTGAGCTTCGGCGGGCCAGCGGGGCAGATCGCGCTCATGCACAAGGAATTGGTCGAGGACCGGCGCTGGATCGGCGAGCAGCGTTTCCTGCATGCCTTGAACTACTGCATGCTGCTGCCCGGTCCCGAGGCCCAGCAACTCGCCATCTATATCGGCTGGCTGCTGCACAGGACGGTCGGTGGCCTTGTCGCCGGCATCCTGTTCGTGGTGCCGGGCGCGCTGGTCATGCTCACCTTGAGCATTCTCTATGCGCTTTACGGCGATGTCCCGCTGGTCGAGTCGCTGTTCTTCGGGGTGAAGGCCGCCGTGCTCGCGGTCGTGGTCGAGGCGGTGATTCGCATCGGCCGCCGCGCCTTGAAGAACCGGGTGATGGTGGCGATCGCGCTTTGCGCTTTTCTCGGCATCTATGTGCTCAGCATTCCGTTCCCGCTCATCGTCCTGATTGCGGGATCGGTGGGATGGGCCGGAAACCGCGTCGCGCCAGGCCTGTTTTCCGGTGCGGCGCACGGCAAGAACGATGCTCCCGATATCAAGGGCGCGGTCGACCTGATGTTCGAGCGCGGCGAACTGGCCCATGCCAGGCCGACAAGATGGCATGCGCCGCGCATTATCGCGATCTGGCTGCCGATCTGGCTCGGGCCAGTTCTGTTGCTCTGGGCGCTCACCGGTGCAGGCAGCGTATGGACGCAGATCGGCGGCTTCTTCAGCCTGATGGCGGTCGTCACCTTCGGCGGCGCCTACGCGGTTCTTGCCTATGTCGCACAGGCGGCCGTCGAATCGTTCGCCTGGCTGGCGCCCGGCGAGATGGTGGATGGCCTCGGGCTTGCCGAAACCACGCCGGGGCCGCTCATTCTGGTGTTGCAGTTTGTCGGCTTCATCGCCGCGTTTCGCCACTCCGGCTCGCTGGGCCCGTTGCTTGGCGGATCGCTTGGAGCGCTGCTGACGTTATGGGTTACGTTCACGCCCTGCTTCTTCTGGATATTCCTCGGCGCGCCCTATATCGAGGCCCTGCGCGGCAACAAGGCTCTGTCGGCCGCGCTCGGCGCCATCACCGCCGCCGTGGTCGGCGTCATCCTGAACCTGGCTCTATGGTTTGCCTTGCACGTCATCTTCCACGACGTGCGCAAACTGGGCCTCGGCATGAACGTGCCGGTGCCGTCATCGATCGACTGGCGCGCCGCACTGCTGTCCTGCGCCGCCATGATCGCCATCCTCAGGCTGAAGGTCGGCATGCTGCCGACACTTGCCGGGTCGGCCCTGGCCGGTGTCTTGCTGCTGGCGGTGAGCGGATAGACGCGGGCCACTGCCTTTGTATTCCGCCGGCCAACCACCTAACTGGTTGGAAACGGATTGGACACTCATGGCGCAACGACGCTCTTCCCTTGGCTTTCTCGGCATGTTCAGCCGCTCGGGTGATTTGCGGCAGCTCGATGCGGCCTTGCGCGGCGCCGACCTGCATCCGGCCCTGGTCCCGGAAGGCGTAAAACTCACCATCGTCAATCTGATGAAGGACCACTGGCCCGAGGAACCGCCGCCGCGGGCCTATCCGCGGGTGGCGACCTTGTTCAGCTACTGCATTGCCGGACCGGAAACATTCGAGCGTGCGCAAGGTCCGCAACTGCGGCTCGACGCGGAGCGCCGGATCGAGGCGGCTCTCGAAGCCGGCGTCGGCCTCGATGCCCAGATCGTGCTGATGGCGCTGCACGCCAAGCTGATCAACGCCGAAGTCGTCGAACGCTACGGGCTGGCTGCGGAGTGACTTGGTAGGACACGTTGAGATTCGGTCAGGCCGAGTCGAAAATGGTGGTTTGCGAGAACCGGAGCGGAGCGTACTTAAAGTACGTGAGCACCGGAAGCGCAGGAAGCCGCCATTTACAGGCCGGCCTCACCGAAATATCAACGTGTCCTACCCGCCCATGCCGCCGCGCGGCAGCTTGATCATGTCGCCGAAGCGGGCGCGTAATTTGTCGTCGAGCAGCTTCGGCACGTGGCGCGGAAAGCGCTCGGCAAGGATGCGTTTCTTCTCGATGATCGCCCGCTGCAATATGTCGGGCCGGCCCTTCTCATTCCATTCCTTCGGCGAAAACCGGTCGCCAACGGCGGGATAGAAATATTCCGTCTGCATCAGCCGCAGCGTCTGCTCGTTGCCGAGATAGTGCCCCGGGCCTTTCAGGCAGACATCGGCGATGGTAGCGATCGACAGCGCTTCATCGGTCACCTCGATGCCGCGCACGCAGCGCAGGCAATGGCCGAGCATGTCGTTGTCGATGATCAGGCTTTCCAGGCAGAAGCCGAGCAGCGAGGCATGCATGCCGGCCGATTCATAGACCAGGTTGAGGCCGGCAAGGCCGGCCATCACGTCGGTGATGCCCTTCTCATAGCCGGACTGGATGTCGGGCAGCTTCGAATCCGTCATGCCAGCGGCCGAACCGCCCGGCAGGTCGTAATACTGCGCCATCTGCGCGCAGGCCGCCGTCAGCACCGCCTGTTCGGCCGAGCCGCCCGACATGGCGCCTGTGCGCAGGTCCGATACGAACGGCCAGGTGCCGAAGATCGCCGGATGCCCCGGCTTGATGGCGTTGACATAGACCAGACCGGCCAGCACTTCGGCCACCGCTTGCACGACGGCGCCGGCAATCGCCGCCGGCGCCGTGGCTCCGGCCTGTCCCGCCGACAAGAGCAGGATCGGAATGCCGCCCTCGACGCAGGCTTCGAGCACGCCGCAGGCGTCCTCGGCGAATTTCATCGGCGGCACGACGAAGCAGTTCGAGTTCGACACGAACGGCCTGGCGCGGAAATTCTCCTCGCCGCCGGCAATCGCGTAGAGCATTTCGAGCGCCGGCTGCACATTCTCGCGCACCGTGAACGAGGTGCCGACATGCTTGGACGTGCCCATCACGCAGGCGTAGAGCGTGTTGAAGTCCATTTCGAGCGGATCGGGAATGTCGCGCGGCACCATCGGCCGCTGGAAGAAATGGATGTTGTCGAGCCCTTCGACGATGCGGGCCGCGTCATAGATGTCCTGCAGCAGCGATTCGCGGTATTCGCGCTTTTCGACATCGACCAGATGCACGGCGGCACCCGCCGTGCCGTAATGCACGCGCTTGCCCTGAATCACCATGTCGTGTTTGGGATCCTGGCCGTGCAAGGTGAAATTCCGTGCCGCCTTCTTGATCGTCTCGAGCACCAGCGCGCGCGGGAACCGGATGCGGCCGTCATCGCCATAGGTGGCGCCGGCCTGGGTCAGCGCCTCGATGCAGGAGGGGATGGCGTTGGCGAAGCCGACGGTCTCCAGAAGCGTCAGCACCGCTTCGTGGATGCGCTCGCAATCATTGCCCTTGAGCGGTCCGTAGCTGCCGCCCTCAAGGCCGGCACGCACCGGTTTGATGTCGTCGGCGAGCGGCGCTGCCCGCATCGCGCGGCGAGCTTCGCGCCCGCCGGAACGGCGGGAACGTTGATCCGCCGCGTCCTGCTTTTCAAGAACCACTGACATGGAAAACACTCCACCTTCCTGAGAAACAGCGCGGCGGTTGGTCCACCATCGGCTGCTTCTTCCCCTTTGTGCCACGACTATGCCGCCGGCATTGGCACAGCCTATGAGCCAGCGGTTCCAGTCGAGTATGCCAGAGGAAAGCGAACGGGAGCCGCTTGAAGGCGGCTCCCGTCAAAGGATCGAAGAATGGATCAGGCGGCGGCGGGCCTGCGGCCAGCGGCGGTGGCCAATTCCCGGATGCCGGGCTCGATGTGCTGCAGCGCGATCGAGGAAATGCCCAACCGCATGAAACGCGAAGGCTTTTCGGTGCGGTCGAAGAAGCGGTCACCGGGCTCGATGATGACGCCGCGCGAGGCGGCGGCCTCAGCCAAACCGCGGGAATCGGTGCCCCGTGGCCCTTCCAGCCAAAGCGAGGTGCCGCCGGCCGAATCGGTCGAGCGCCATTCCGGCAGGAAAGCCGAAATCGCATGGACCAGGCGCTTGCGCCGCTCGTCGAAGGCGCTCGACAGCCGCCGCACCAATGCCTCGTGATGGCCGAGCGACAGGAAGAGCGCCACGGCGCGCTGGTTGTTGGCCGGCGGATGGCGCAGCATGAAACGGCGCAGCGCCCTGAGTTCGGCGATTAGTCCAGCCGAGGCCACGATGTAGCCAAGCCGCAGGCCCGGCGCCAGCGTCTTCGACATCGAGCCGACATAGACGACACGGCCGGAGCGGTCGAGGCTCTTCAGCGCCTGCTGCGGTGCCTCGTCGAGAAGCTGGCTGTCATAGCCGTCCTCGATGATGATCTGGTTGTGCCGGTTGGCGCGCGCCAGGAGGTCCTGCCGCCGCTCGGCCGACAGCGGCACCATGGTCGGGCAATGATGGCTGGGCGTGACGAATACGAAGCCGGAATCGTTGGGAATAGAGGAGGTTACGATGCCGGACTGGTCGACCGGCACCGGCTGGATGTCGGCGCCGGCGAGGCGGAAGATCGAGCGTGCGTCGGGGTAGCCCGGATCCTCCATCGCCACCTTGGAGCCCTTGGTCATCAACAGGGAGGCCAGCATGTAGAGTGCGTTCTGGGCGCCCAGCGTGACGATGATCTCGTCGGGATTGGCGAAGATGCCGCGCCTGGGCAAGAGCCGTGCCTGGATTTGCTCGATCAGCAGCGGATCGTCGCGGTCGACCATGTCGGACGCCCAGTTGCGGATCTCCAGCACGGCCAGCGCCATGCGGTTGCACTCGCGCCACTCGGCGGTCGGGAACAGCGCCGGGTCGAACTGGCCGTAGACGAACGGGTAGGACGACTTGATCCAGTTCTCGTGCTTGGCCGGCGGCGGCATGTCGCTTGCCGCGATCTGCCGGCGCGCCTTCCAGTCGATCTCGTTGGCCTGGTCGGGCGCCTTCTGGTGCGGCTTGGCGGGTGTCGCCAGCACGTCGGGATTGACGAAATGGCCGCGCCGCTCGCGCGCCACCAGGAAACCCTGGTCGACGAGTTGCTGGAAGGCCAGGACCACCGTTCCGCGCGCCACGCCGAGTTTCTCGGCCAGGATCCGGCAGGAGGGGAGCGGCATCGAAGCGGCGATTTGGCGGTCGAGAATGGCGGCCACGATGGCTTGGCGGATCTGCGCCTGCAGGGTTTGGCCGGATTCAGCCGAAATCCGGAACAGGCCGGACCATATCGCCGTGTCGTTTCTCTGTGGCATGGGAGATGTTCCTCGATGGCCAGCTTTTTTTGCTTGGCTGGACCAGCCGAACGTAACCGTGGCACAAGGGGTTGCGCCAATCAATTTTTCTGATCTTTGGGATTTATGCCAGTGATCCTTCAAGCTCGAAATAAGCTGCGACCACCTCGCCACCCGATACATTGTGTCATTGCATCGTGATGCGCTGCGTCATCGCCGCGTATTGACCGGATGGAATTCGGCTCAATAGTTGTGGCGCGACGACACGCGCCGGAAACATCCGGTCTGATATGGTGCGTCCAAAACGCCAGGAGTCCCCGCCAGTGGATCAGTCAGCCTTCCAGAAACAGCTTGCCGCCCTGCGCGATCATCGCGCCGCGGCGCCTCGCGACATGCGCCAGGTCTTCGCCGCCGATCCGCAGCGCTTCAAGACATTTTCCGCCACCGATGGCGACCTCCTGCTCGACTGGTCGAAATGCGCCGTCGACGCGGCGACCATGGATTTGCTGGAAAAACTGGCCGCCGCGGCCGATCTCGAAGGCCGCCGCGCCGCCATGTTCGCCGGCAAGAAGATCAACGTCACCGAAGACCGCGCCGTGCTGCACACGGCGCTGCGCAACCTCAGCGGCAAGGGGGTCACGGTCGACGGCCAGGACGTCAAGGCGGATGTCGTTGCCGTGCTCGACGCCATGGGCGCTTTTGCCGATGCGATCCGCTCGGGCAAGGCAACAGGTGCCACCGGCAAGAAGATTACCGACATCGTCAACATCGGCATCGGCGGCTCGGACCTTGGTCCGGCCATGGCGACGCTGGCGCTCGCCCCCTATCATGACGGTCCGCGCGCGCACTATGTCTCCAACATTGACGGCGCCCATATTCACGACACGTTGAAGGGGCTGTCCGCCGAAACCACGCTGTTCATCATTGCCTCCAAGACTTTCACAACGGTCGAGACAATGACCAATGCGCAGACGGCGCGCGACTGGGTGCAGAAAGCGCTCGGCAAGGAAGCCGTCGGCAAGCATTTCGCCGCCGTCTCGACCGCGCTCGACCTGGTGGCCAAGTTCGGCATCCAGCCGGATCGCGTCTTCGGCTTCTGGGACTGGGTTGGCGGCCGCTATTCGCTGTGGGGCGCGATCGGCCTGCCGGTCATGATCGCCATCGGCCCGCGGAATTTCCGCGCCTTCCTCGACGGTGCGCACGAGATGGACGAGCATTTCCGCACCGCGCCGCTCCAGAAGAACCTGCCGGCGCTCCTGGGGCTGGTCGGCTGGTGGCACCGCGTGATCTGCGGCTATCCGGCCCGCGCGGTCATCCCTTATGATCAGCGCCTGTCCAGGCTGCCGGCCTATCTGCAGCAACTCGACATGGAATCGAACGGCAAGAGCGTCACCCTTGACGGTACGCCGGTGGCGACGCCGACCGGGCCGCTGGTCTGGGGCGAGCCAGGCACCAACGGCCAGCACGCCTTCTTCCAGCTGCTGCATCAGGGCACCGATCTGATCCCGGTCGAGTTCCTCGCCGCCGCCGTCGGCCACGAGCCTGATCTCAAGCACCAGCATGACCTGCTGCTCGCCAACTGCCTGGCGCAGTCGGAAGCCTTGATGAAGGGCCGCACGCTGGAGGAGGCGCGCGCGCAGATGCTGGCCAAGGGCATGAAGCCGGCCGATGTCGACAAGATTGCGCCGCATCGTGTCTTCTCGGGCAACCGGCCCTCGGTGACCATCCTCTACCGCAAGCTCGACCCGCGCACCTTCGGCCGGCTGATCGCGCTCTACGAGCACCGCGTCTTCGTCGAGGGCACGCTGTTCAACATCAACTCCTTCGACCAATGGGGCGTCGAACTCGGCAAGGAACTGGCGACCGGCCTCCTGCCTGTCGTGGAAGGCAAGGAAAGTGCCGCCAAGCGCGATGCGTCAACCGCTGGCCTTGTGGGATACGTCCACCAATTGCGTGGTTCGGAGTGAAAAGTTTGGCAGAGATCAAGGGGATATTGTTCGACAAGGACGGGACACTTGTCGATTTCAACGCGACCTGGCTCGGCGTCGCCGATTTCATGGCCATGGACGCAGCCGACGGCGACCGCTGGAAGGCCGACAGGCTGCTCGCGGCCGCAGGTTTCGATTTCGCCAACCGGCGTTTCAAGCCCGACTCCATCTTTGCCTCCGGCACCAATCTCGACGTCGTCGAACTGTGGTTTCCGCGCCTGTCCAACGAGGATCAGATGCTGGCCGTCGCTCGCTTCAACGAGATCACTTCGGTTCAGGGCTCGGCGATGGCGGTGGCGCTGCCTGATATCGTCGACACGCTGGCGCTACTGCACAAGCGATCCTACCGGCTTGGCGTCGCCACCAACGATTCGACCAGCGGTGCGGAGAAGACCTTGGTCACGCTCGGCGTGGCGCAACTGTTCGTCGCCGCCTACGGATATGACGCCGTCGCCAATCCCAAGCCGGCCCCGGATACGATCCAGGCCTTTTGCGACCTCACCGGCCTGAAGCCAAGCGAGATCGCCATGGTCGGTGATAACAGACACGACCTCGAAATGGCCCGCGCCGGTGGCTGCGGCCTTGCGGTGGGCGTGCTGTCGGGTACGGGAACCCGTGAATCGCTGGCCGAAATCGCGGATGTCATCCTGGAGTCGGTGGCTGATCTGCCGGATTTCCTGTCGGCGCGGGTCAAGGAGACGGTTTGATCGGGGGGGCAACGAAGCCCCGCGAATATCGAAGCCGACATTCGCGTCGACGTGGGCATGATCACGGTCTGGCCAGGAACAGACCGGGAGCGAGGGACCAAGAGCTTCAACGTCGAAGAGCGACTGGGTCAGATCAGACGATCCTCGTCATGACGTCGATGTTGCCCCGTGTCGCTTTGGCGTAGGGACATATCTCGCCCGCTTCATCCACCAGAATTTGTACGACGTCACGTTGCAGACCCGGCACGGCAATGCCCAGTCGGACGCTGAGAAAGTGGCCGCTTTCTCCGTAGTTCAGATTCACCTCGGCCTCGATGCTCACCCCGGCAGGCAGCGCGATTTTTCGCTCGTGGGCGGCAGATGCGATTGCGCTTGCGAAGCTCGCCGACCAGCCGGCCGCGAGCAACTGCTCCGGATTGGTGCCTATGCGCGCCGACCCGGGCGCCGAAAGCCAGATGTCCAGGAGGCCGTCGGAGCTGCGCGAGGCGCCGTTTTCGCGGCCGCCTATGGTTGAGGTCCTGGCCGTGTAGACAACGCTCGAGATGCGGCTCATGGGCATTCTTTTGCTGGCAGCGGTAACCGCCCTGGGGGCGGTTACCCGCGAACTCGATCAGGCGTCGACCTCGACAACGGCATCAACGAAGGCCTGCGGCGCTTCCTGCGGCAGGTTGTGCCCGATGCCTCCGGTGACAACCCGATGCGCGTATTTGCCTGAGAACATCTTAGCGTATGCGCTGGCGTTCGGATGCGGCGCCCCATTGGCGTCGCCCTCGAGCGTGACTGTCGGCACGCCGATAGACGGTGCCTGCGCGAGCTTCCGCTCAAACGCATCGTATTGTTGCTCGCCGGCGGCCAGGTCGAGCCGCCAGCGATAGTTATGGACCACAATGGCCACGTGATCGGGATTGTCAAAGGCCGTGGCGCTGCGCTCGAACGTGGCATCATCGAAGTTCCACTGGGGGACGCGAGTTGCCAGATCAGCCTGCCGAAATCTCGTGTGTATTTCTCGTAGCCAGCGCGGCCGCGATCCGTGGCGAGATAATATTGATACCACCATTGCAACTCGTCCTTGGGTGGCAGTGGCAGCTTGCCAGCTTGCTGGTTGCCGATGAGGTAGCCGCTCACCGAGACCATCGCCTTGCAGCGCTCAGGCCAGAGCGCCGCAATGATGTTCGCGGTGCGGGCGCCCCAGTCGCAGCCGCCAATCGTTGCCTTTTCGATGCCCAGCGCGTCCATCAGGGCGACGATGTCGGCGGCGATCGCCGACTGCTGGCCGTTGCGCATCGAATCGGGCGACAGGAAACGCGTTGGCCCGTATCCGCGCAGGTACGGCACGATCACGCGGTGGCCTTGCGCCGCCAGGGGAGGCGCCACATTGGCATAGGTGTGGATGTCATAGGGCCAGCCATGCAGCAGGATGACGGGGGGGCCGTCGGCGGGTCCAAGCTCGGCATAGCCGACGCTCAGCACGCCGGCGTCGATCTGCTTCAAAGGGCCGAAGGACGCCGCCACGGGCTCTCCCGTCGCCTGTTGCGCTTGTGCTGGGCCCATCAGGCCGAGCTGGGTGGCGGCGAAAGCCATCGCGGTGGCACCAAAGAAGCGTCGGCGTTCCTGGTCGATCTCATCCGGGATATTGAGCGAATGCATTTGCGAATCTCCGTCATTGTCCGCACGATCAGCCAAACGTGAAGGCAAAGGCCTCCACGCCCGAGTCGAGAAACTCGATCTCGAAGCCGCCGCTTCGATGCCGCGGGCATCTACCGATACAGGCTCACGGTCGAACCCACCAAAGCCAGCCTCGCTACGCAGCGATGGCAAGGCGGGAGATGACGCGCGTCCAAGGCGCCATCCCTCGCCAACACGTCAGGTCTGCAACGTCTTGAATGTTAGGCGCACCTCATCGGTGAAGATCTTCGGCTGCTCCCAGGCCGCGAAATGGCAGCCCTTGTCTGTGCGGCCGTAATGCAGAAGCTTCTGGAACGCGCGTTCAGTCCAGCTCTTCGGAGCTGTGTAGATTTCGCTGGGATTCGCAGTGGCGCCGACGGGAATTGTGATGCCCTTGGCGTCGAAGAAGCCGGCCTTCGCCGTTTGCGTGTGTTCCCAATAGAGACGGGCCGACGAAATTGCCGTGTTGGTCAGCCAGTAGAACGTGATGTTGTCGAGGATGTCGTCCCGGGTAAGGCCCTCCGGCTCTCCGTCGAAGGAGCGGGCGATCAGCGCATAGCTATCCGCATCGTGATCGAGGATCCACGCCGCCAGGCCGGCCGGTGAATCGACGATCCCGTAGAGCGTTTGCGGACGAAGCGCCATTTCGTTGGCGTAGCCCAGGCCGTTCTTGTAGAAAAACGCGACCTGCTCGTAGGCGCGCTTCTCGTCGGGGCCGAGATCGGCAGGGGGCGGGCCGCCAGAGGCAAGCGCCTTCACAATCTCGGGCGGAATGGTCCCCGGCATGTTCGTGTGGATGGCGACCAGCTCGGGAGGTGCGATCAGAGCCATCTGTTCGGTGATAAGTGCTCCCCAATCGCCGCCCTGCGCGACGTACCGGTCGTAGCCGAGGCGCTTCATCAGCACGATCCACGCCCGCGCGATGCGTGCTGGATCCCAACCGGTTTCGGTGGGTTTGCCGGAAAAGCCGTAGCCCGGCATCGACGGGATCACCACGTCGAACGCGTCGCCCTCGGTACCGCCGTGCGCAGTGGGATTAGTCAACGGATCGATGATCTTCAGGAGTTCGACGACCGAACCGGGCCAGCCATGCGTGATGATCACAGGCAGGGCGCCCTCATGCTTGGATTGCACGTGGATGAAGTGGATGTCGAGGCCGTCGATCTCGGTGATGAAATTCGGCAGCGCTTTCAACCGCGCCTCGCATTTGCTCCAATTATATTCTGTTCCCCAGTACTGCATGAGCTTCTGCATCGTGGCGAGTTGCACGCCCTGCGTTGGCCCTGCCGTCGCCGGGGTCGACCAGATCCGTCGGGAGGCCTCGTCGGATACGAGCTCGCGCTCGGGCCACCGCGTAGCGATGATGCGCCGACGAAGCTCGGTGAGCTCTTCCTGCGGGAAGCTGACGGTGAACGGGCGAATGCCATCGCTGGTTGATGCGGCGGCCTTTTGGGACGGGAGCAGGCTCGCGGCGCTTGCGGCGGCGATGCCGACCGCGGCAGTGCCCAAAAGTCGCCGGCGATCCTGGTCGATTGCTTCGGAGGTTCTGGTCGTGTTCATGGGACTCTCCTGGGGTTGATGGATGCGATCTTGCCCTGCTTGACATACCCCCGGGAGATGGGATTAGCCCGTTATGCGTCGTGAGCCCTTGTTAGTCGCTGCCCTATGGTGCGGGAGCGCTCCTTGACCTAAACTGAGGCGCTGGGTGCAGGCGGCTCCCAAAAGAAGAGACGCCATGACGATAACGGCAAGTCAGGCCAAAGACGGATTGTCATTCGGCCCTTTCTGTTTGGCTGCGGGTGAAAGGCTCCTGACAAGAGAGGGCGCTCCCGTAGAGCTTGGCTCGCGCGCCCTTGAAATTCTCATCGTACTGACTTCCGCGCCAAATGAAGTCGTCAGCAAGAAGGATCTGATGTCGCGGGTCTGGCCCGATGTGGTTGTCGAGGAAGGCAGCCTGCGGTTCCACATGACCGGACTGCGCAAGGCGTTGGGCGATGGAAAGGAAGGCGCGCGTTACATCGCGACTCTTCCCGGGCGCGGCTATTGCTTCGTTGCACCGGTCTCGCGATCAAGCGGCCCATACGACGAAGCCCCATTCATCGCCGCCGGATTTCCGCATGCGAATCTTCCAAACCGCTTGAGCAGAATGGTCGGGCGGGATGAGGACGTTCTCAAGCTGTCGGCGCAGCTGAATGCTTCGCGGTTCGTCACCATCGTTGGCGCCGGCGGTGTCGGTAAAACCACCGTCGCGATCGCAGTCGGGCATCATCTGATCGACGCATTTTATGGGGCAGTTCTGTTCGTCGATCTGGGAATGATCGGTGATCCCGGTCTGGTGACGACAGCCGTCGCCTCGATGCTTGGGCTATCCGTTCAAACAGAAGATGCCACGCCCAACCTGATCGCTTACTTGCGCAACAAGCGGATTCTCCTGATCCTCGATACCTGTGAGCATCTCTTGGATGCGGTGGCGCCTTTGGCAGCAAGCATCGTCGATGCGGCGTCACAGGTCCACATTCTGGCGACGAGCCGCGAGGCGCTTCGGGTCGAGGGTGAGCATATCTATCGGTTGGATGCGCTTGCCTCTCCGCCCGACGGGCCTGGACTAACGGCGGCCATTGTCCAGAAATTCCCAGCCACCCAACTGTTCGTCGAACGAGCGGTGGCAGGCGGCGCTCGTTTGGACGTCAGCGATGCGGAGGCCCTGCTCATCGCAAGCATCTGTCGAAAGCTCGACGGAGTGGCGCTCGCCATCGAACTGGCGGCCAGGCGCGTCGAATCCTATGGGCTGCAACAAACCGCCGCACTTCTTGATCAACGCCTGACGCTGCTGTGGCTGGGTTCGCGGACCGCGCCGCCGCGTCAGCAAACCCTGCAGGCGACGCTGGACTGGAGCTTGGGGCTCCTGACCGACCTCGAGCGCGTGGTGTTGCGCAGGCTAGCTGTATTCGTCGGTCATTTCACGCTCGATGCCGCACTGGAGGTGGTGACGAGCGTGACCCTCGATCGATCGACCGTCCTAGGCGCCATGGACAGTCTCGTCGCCAAATCGATTGTAGCGACGCGTCCGGTCGGAGCGATGATACGCTACCGGCTCCTCGATACCACGCGCGCCTACGTTCTCGATATCCGGATCGATGACGCCGAGACTGCTGATCTGGCAGTGCGCCACGCCGCCTACTATCGGCGATGGCTGGAGCAGACAGGGAGCGGATGGCCAAAACTGGCGACCGGTGAGGAACGGGCTCCTCACTTCGCCGCCATCAACAATGTCCGAGCTGCCCTGGAATGGTGCTTCGGCAACAACGGAAACGCCGACATCGGCATGGGACTCGCCATCGCTGCCGCGCCGGTTTTTTGGCGATGTCGTTGTTGCCGGAGTGTCATCGCTGGTCTGAAACAGCAATATTGGCTTTCGACGGTGCCGCCCTTGGCGGACTTGACGAGATGCATCTTCAGGCGGCTCTCGGCGTATCCTTCATGTTCATGCGGGGAGGACGCGACAGGGCGCGCGTAGCCCTGCAGAGAAGCCTAGCGATCGCCGAGGAGCGCGGCGATCCGCTGGATCAGGTGCGTCTATTGGGCCCGCTCAACATGTTCCATCTTCGGACGGGCAATTTCGTAACCGCCCTCGAATTTGCACGACGTTGTTCAGCCACAGCCGCCGGTCTGGAGGATTCGGTCGCGATCGCGCTTGCACACTCGATCCTGGGTATCTCGCTCCACTTGCGAGGTGACCTCGCGGAGGCGCGCGCAGAGCTGGAGGCGGCGCTCGACCGTGGGCCGCGCTCTCAGCGGACCACGACGATCTATCTCGGCTTCGAAGGCAAAATCCTGGCCAGGGCAATTTTGGCGAGGAATCTCTGGCTGCAAGGCCATCCCGATCAAGCCATGGCACATGCTCGGCAGGCTGTCGACGAGGCTGCCGCCATGGATCATTCTCTAACGCTGGCCATCGCGTTGATCTGGGCGATATCTGTCTTCCTGTGGACGGGCGACCTGAAGAGCGCCGAGGCCTACATCGACATGCTCATCGCCCGCGGGGAATCCCATTCCATGACTCCTTACCTGCTTGCCGGTCGGGGATTCAAAAGCGAAGTCGCCATCCGTCAGGGCGATGCAAAAGGCGGTGTCCAGGGCCTGCAGACTTCTATTCAGAAGCTGCACGCGGCACCTTACGAACTGCTCACGACTCCGCTCAACCTCTCGCTGGTTAGGGGATTATCCGCAATCGGTCAGGTCGACGAAGCGACAGCGCTGATCGACGAGTCGCTTGGCCTCGTCGAAAAGAACGGTGACCAATTGTACCTCCCGGAGTTGCTGCGGATGAAGGGAAGCCTCCTTCTCCAGTCGCAACGCAACCGCGACGAAGCTGCCGCGTACCTCATGCAGGCACTGGAGTTAAGCCGCAGTCAGCACGCGCGGGCATGGGAGTTGCGAACCGCAATCGACATGGCGAGGCTGATGGCCGGGCGCGGGGAGATCAATAGCGCTCGCGAGCTCTTGCAGCCGGTTGCGGGGCATTTTGTGGAGGGCCTGAATACGGCGGACGTTAAGGCTGCCGAACACCTGCTGGCGACGCTCAGGTAGAAGCTTCAAGCCACCGCCCCCACCGGTCTCGTCCGCTGTCGGCGCATTTTGACTGTGGTATGCGCACTATCAATGTCGGCTTCGAGAGGGGAGGCGTGGCTGGCTGAATGACCGACATAAGGCGCAAAGCCGTCGTTCATCTTCGACCTAAGCGAGTCTCAGGTCGAACCTCGGCCGTTCCAGCGATTGGGCCTTGCCTGTCGCCCTGTCGCTGTTCCACCTCAAACCCAAACACCCCGCTCGCCCTTCTCGCACCTCGCATCCCATCCCCAAAATCCGGAACCTCATATTCAGCGATCAATCGCAGCCGCGACAGCGGCAGATCGTTGCGGCGGGGATCGCCGACCAGCACTTCGAGGCCTGATGCCAGGCAGCGGTCGAGGAACGGGATGACCCGCCGGGCAACCTCGCTGGAGTAGAACACGTCGCCGGCGAGCACGAGTTCGACGGCCGGTGGCGGGCCGGTGGTGAGATCCCTGTCGACGATGGCGATCTCGACGCCGTTGGCGGCGGCATTGAGGCCGATGGCGGCGACGCCGTTGCGGTCGATCTCGGCGGCGATCACTTCTGCGGCTCCGGCCTTGGCGGCGGCGATGCCGACAAGGCCGGAGCCGGCGCCGAGGTCGAGCACGCGGCGTCCGGCAACGCTCTGCGGATGGTTGAGTATATGGCGCGCCAATACGGCGCCTCCCGCCCAGGCATAGGCCCAATAGGGCGGCTGCGGCTCGGCCTCGTCGAGATCGTCGTGCGGTCCGACGAGCCGTCTCAGACCGCTGCCGGGATGGGGTGTGTAGAGCTGGATTTCAGGAAGCGCCCGCACTGGGGCAAGGCGCAAATTCGCCCTGATGAATTCTGCCGGATCAAGGCGTCGGCCCGGTGCAGCGAAACCGGCGGGATCGTCCGCCACTATTCGCGCAACGCCCGCCGCAGGATCTTGCCGACCGGCGTCTTCGGCAATTCGGTCCTGAACTCGATGAATTTCGGTCGCTTGTAGCCGGTCAGGTTCTCGCGGCAAAAGGCGGTGATGGCCTCGGCGGTCAGGGCCGGGTCCTTCTTGACGATGAACAGTTTCGGCACTTCGCCCGAATGCTCGTCCGGAACGCCGATCGCCGCCACTTCGAGCACGCCGGGATGCGCCGCCACGACCTCCTCGAGTTCGGTCGGATAGACGTTGAAGCCGGAAACGAGGATCATGTCCTTCTTGCGGTCGACGATCTTGGTGTAGCCGCGTTCGTCCATGAAACCCATGTCGCCCGATTTGAAGAAGCCGTCCGCGGTCATCACCTTGGCGGTCTCGTCCGGCCGGTTCCAGTAGCCGGCCATCACCTGCGGTCCCCTGATGCAGATCTCGCCGACCTCGCCCAGCGGCACGTTGTTGCCGTCGTCGTCGCGGATGGCGATTTCGGTCGAGGGCAGCGGCAGGCCGATGGTGCCGGTGAACTCGCCGGAACTGAACTTGTTCGCCGTCGCCACCGGCGAAGTCTCCGAAAGGCCGTAGCCTTCGCTAACGGGGCAGCCGGTCAGCGCCTTCCAGCGCTCGGCGACGCCCTTCTGCACCGCCATGCCGCCGCCCAGCGTCAGTAGCAGCGGCTTGAAGTCGAGCTTGCGGAAATCCTCATTGTTGAGCAGCGCATTGAACAGCGTGTTGAGGCCGGGAAAGATATGGATCGGATATTTGCCCATTTCCTTGACGAAGCCGGGAATGTCGCGCGGATTGGGGATCAGTATGTTCTGGCCGCCCATCTGCATGCCCATCAGCGCATTCACCGTCAGCGCGAAGATATGGTAGAGCGGCAGTGCGCAGACGAGGTTGAGATGCGCCGGCTTTGGCTTGACCGTGTAGGCGTCCTGCAGCCACAGCGCATTCTGCGCGACATTGGCCAGCACATTGCTGTGCGAGAGGGTCGCGCCTTTCGAGATTCCGGTGGTGCCGCCGGTATATTGCAGGAAGGCGACATCGTTGGCGGCTACCGTGGCCGGTTTGAAAGCCATGCCGCGGCCGGCCTTCAGCGCCGCATTGAACCTGACATGGCCGGGCAATGACCAGGCCGGCACCATTTTCTTGACGCGGCGCACCACCAGATTGACGATCGAACCCTTCAGGCCGCCGAGCAGGTCGCCCATGGCCGCGACGACGATGTGCTTGACCGAGGTCCTGGCGACGACCGCCTGCAAGGTGTTGGCGAAGTTTTCGAGAATGACGATGGCCTGTGCCCCGGAATCCTTGAGCTGATGCTCCAGTTCGCGCGGCGTGTAGAGCGGATTGACGTTCACCACCGTGAAGCCGGCGCGGGCGACCGCCATCATCGCCACGGGATACTGCAGCACGTTCGGCATCATCAGGGCGACGCGCGCGCCCTTCTGCAATCCGGTGGACTGCAAATAGCCACCGAAGGCCGCCGAAAGCTGCTCGAGTTCAGCATAGGTGATGGACTTACCCATGCAGGTGAAAGCCGGCTGGCCGGCGAATTGCTTGCAGGCGCCCACCAGGAAGTCGCCGATGGAACCGTAGGGCAGGGCGCCGATCTCGGCAGGCATGTTCTTGGGATAGCTGTTGAGCCATGGCTTTTGCGGCAGGCCGGCGGCGAGTTCGGTCAGCGCCTTCGGCAGCCGCTGGCTGGCCGCCGTCGCCGGCTTCGAGGTCGGTGCGGTCTTCGCTGGTGGCGAGTTCTTCTTCGTCGCGGTCTTGCCCGCTTCGGCCCTCGCCGCGGGCGCCTTTGCCGGCGCGGCCTTCGTAGCCGGCTTCGTGGCGGTCCTGGCTGTGGCCGCGGCTTTTGCCGGTGGGGCATTCCTGGCGGGCTTGGCCGCCGCCTTCGCGGTCGTTGCCTTGCCCGCGGCCTTGCCTTGCCCGTCGCCACCGGCAGCTGGTTTCGAGGCCGCCTTGGCCGGCGCTTTCATTGGGGTCTTCGACGCTTTTGCCACCCGTTCCTCCTCGACAACCCTGGTCGCCTGTTTCTCGTTGGCCTGTGCCGCATCGCCTCCGGATTGATGGAGACGTCCTCCGTTGCCGCCAGTTGTCTATCTATGTATTGCCTCTATCGGCGGCGGTGCAAGTCTTGCCCCAGCGGCAGGACGCCGAAAGATTTGCCGCCGTAAATCTTTCCCGCCGGCCACAGCTGGAACCGGCATCTCTGCGCATCCGCGGCCGATGAAGACGGGGCGCGGCACCCTTTTCGCCGGACGTCGGATCAATAAAAAAATGCGGTCGTTAATAATATCGTGAATAGAAAAAACTGCTAATTTTTTCTGCCGTTTAGCAAAATGGCGGATTTTTTCCTGCTTCCCGCGGGGTAAGCAAACGGGGTGTTCCAAACCCGGAAAAACGGTGCTTATATGCGCGCTTCGCGAGCCTGATAGAGGGGCTTGGAAGAACATCAGGGAGTGCTCAATGAAGAAGAAATTGACTTTTGCAGCCGCGTTGCTGGCTGCAAGCGTCCTGGGAGGCGTGGCCAACGCGAAAACTCTGGTCTATTGCGCGGAGGCGTCGCCAGAAGGTTTCGATCCGGCGCCGTACACCGCGGGACAGACGTTCGATGCTTCCTCGCGTACCGTCTTCAACCGCCTCGTCGAGTTCGATCACGGCAAGACCTCGGTCTCGCCCGGCCTGGCGGATAGCTGGACCATTTCCGACGACGGCAAGGAATATACTTTCAAGCTGCGCAAGGGCGTCAAGTTCGCGCCCACCGACTACTTCACCCCGACCCGCGACCTGAACGCCGACGATGTGGTGTTCTCGTTCCAGCGCCAGGTCGACAAGAACGGCCCCTGGTTCCAGTACATACCGGGCATCGCCTATCAGTATTACAATGATCAGTTCGGCGACAACATCACCAAGGTCGAGAAGGTCGACGACCTGACGGTGAAGTTCACCCTCAAGGAACCGGCGATCACATTCATCCCGACGCTGGGCATGGATTTCGCCTCGATCGTCTCGAAGGAATATGCCGACAAGCTGCAGGCCGACAAGACGCCTGAACTGTTCAACCAGAAGCCGGTCGGCACCGGCCCGTTCATCTTCGTCGACTACCAGACCGACGCCGCCATCCGCTACAAGGCCAACCCGGACTATTGGGGCGGCAAGCAGAAGATCGACGATCTGGTCTTCGCCATCACCACCGATCCGGCGGTTCGCGCCCAGAAGCTGAAGGCCGGCGAATGCAACATCATGTCGTATCCGGCACCGGCCGACATCGCGGGCCTGCAGGCTGATGCGAACCTGACGGTCGCGGAGCAGGAAGGCCTGAACGTCGGCGCGCTGATGTACAACACCCAGCAGAAGCCGTTCGACGACGTGCGCGTCCGCAAGGCGCTCAACATGGCCATCAACAAGAAGGCCATTATCGACGCCGTGTTCCAGGGCGCCGGCCAGGTGGCGATCAACCCGATCCCGCCGACCATGTGGTCCTACAACAAGAACGTGAAGGACGATCCGTACGATCCGGACGCGGCCAAGAAGCTGCTTGAAGAGGCCGGCGTCAAGGACCTCAAGATGAACGTCTGGGCCATGCCCGTGTCGCGCCCGTACATGCCGAACGCGCGCCGCACCGCCGAGCTGATCCAGGCCGACTTCGCCAAGGTCGGCGTCACCGTCAACATCGTCAGCTACGATTGGGGTGAATACCTCAAGCGCGCTTCGGCGGTCGATCACGACGGCGCCGTCATCGTCGGCTGGACCGGCGACAATGGCGATCCGGACAACTTCCTCGGCGTGCTCCTGAGCTGCGCTTCCGTCGGTTCGAACAACCGCGCGGAATGGTGCAACAAGGACTTCGATGCGCTCATCAACAAGGCCAAGACGGTTTCCGACCAGGCCGAGCGCACCAAGCTTTACGAACAGGCACAGGTCATCTTCAAGGAGCAGGCACCGTGGGCGACGCTCGCCCACTCCAAGGTGTTCATGCCGATGCAGAAGACCGTCTCCGGCTTTGCGATGGATCCGCTCGGCATCCATCGCTTTGACGGCGTCGATATCGCTGAATAAGGTTCGCGAAACGGGGCGGCGCCACAGGGCGCCGCCCCACCTCGCCCGCCATGCTGCGTTACATCCTCGGCAAGCTCGCCCTCATCATCCCGACCTTTATCGGGATAACCATCCTCGCTTTCGGCTTCGTGCGCATCCTGCCCGGTGATCCGGTGCTGGTGCTTGCGGGCGAACGTGGCCTGTCGCCCGAACGCCACACGGCGCTGATGCATCAGTTCGGTTTCGACCTGCCGATCTGGCAACAGTATCTGGCCTATCTGACCAACATCCTCAGCGGCGATTTCGGCACCTCGTTTTCCACCAAGACACCGGTGCTGAAGGATTTCCTGGTGCGGTTCCCGGCCACGGTCGAACTCGCCATCTTCGCCATGATCTTCGCCGTCATCTTCGGCGTCGCCTTCGGCATTTTCGCCGCCATCCGCCGCGGTTCGTGGTTCGACCAGCTGACCATGGGCACCGCGCTCGCCGGCTATTCCATGCCCATCTTCTGGTGGGGGCTGCTGCTGATCATCGTGTTTTCCGGCACGCTGCACTGGACGCCGGTCTCCGGCCGCATCGACCTTCTCTACTTCTTCAAGCCGGTGACCGGCTTCATGACCATCGATTCCCTGATCTCGGGCCAGAAGGGCGCCTTCCGCTCGGCGGTGTCGCACCTCATCTTGCCCACCATCGTGCTCGGCACCATACCGCTGGCGGTCATCGCCAGGCAGACGCGATCGGCCATGCTGGAAGTGCTGGGTGAGGACTATGTGCGCACCGCGCGCGCCAAGGGCCTGGCGCCACGCCGCGTCATCGGCCTGCATGCCTTCCGCAATGCGCTGATCCCGGTCGTCACCACCATCGGCCTGCAGGTCGGCACGCTCTTGACCGGCGCCATCCTGACCGAGAGCATCTTTTCGTGGCCGGGCATCGGCAAGTGGATGATCGACGCCATCTCCAAGCGCGACTATTTCACCGTGCAGGGCGGGTTGCTTTTGATCGCCCTGATCGTCATGTCGGTGAACCTTATCGTCGACGTGCTCTATGCCGTCATCAACCCGCGTATCCGGGCGAATTGACATGACCAATGAAGGCCCAGCCACCATCGAAGCCGCGACCGTCGTCAAGCCGCAGGACGCGCGGCTGCAGATGTTCGCCGAGTTCTGGCACTATTTCTCGATCAACAAGGGCGCGGTGATCGGCCTCTTCGTCTTCGCCCTGCTGATCCTGATCGCCATCTTCGCGCCGCTGCTCGCGCCGCATTCGCCTGATGACCAGTTCCGCGACTTCTTCCTGACGCCGCCGGCCTGGCAGGCGGGCGGCAACGCGCAGTTCCTGCTCGGCACCGACGCCGTCGGCCGCGATATGCTTTCGCGCCTGATCTATGGCTCGCGCTTTTCGCTCGCCATCGGTTTCGTCGTCGTCACCACGGCGCTGATCTCCGGCGTCATCCTCGGCCTGCTCGCCGGCTACTGCCGTGGTTGGGTCGACACGCTGATCATGCGCATCATGGATATCATCCTGGCCTTCCCATCGCTGCTGTTGGCGCTGGTGCTGGTCGCGGTGCTCGGTCCTGGCCTCGTCAACGCCATGATCGCCATCGCCTTCGTGCTGCAGCCGCACTTCGCCCGGCTCACCCGCGCCGCGGTGATGGCGGAAAAGACCCGCGAATATGTGGTCTCGGCCAAGGTCGCCGGCGCCAGCCATCTCAGGCTGATGCTGGTCACTATCCTGCCCAACTGCATCGCCCCGCTGATCGTGCAGGCGACGCTGTCCTTCTCAAACGCGATCCTCGAGGCAGCCGCCCTTGGCTTCCTCGGCATGGGCGCGCAGCCGCCGACACCCGAATGGGGCACGATGCTTGCCGAAGCGCGCGAATTCATCCTGCGCGCCTGGTGGGTGGTGACCTTCCCAGGCCTCGCCATCCTGATCACCGTCTTTGCCATCAACCTGATCGGCGACGGCCTGCGCGACGCCCTCGACCCCAAGCTGAAGAGGTCGTGAGCATGTCCCTGCTCGAGATCAAGAACCTCACCGTTTCCTTCGACACCGCCGCCGGGCCGTTCATGGCCGTGCAAGGCATCGACCTTTCGATCGAGCCGCGCGAGGTGCTGGCGATCGTTGGCGAGTCCGGCTCCGGCAAGTCGGTGTCGATGCTGGCGGTCATGGGGCTGTTGCCTAACACCGCGACGGTCAAGGCTGACCGCATGGCCTTCGATGGCGTCGACCTGTTGAAGCTCAGCCCGTCCGAACGCCGCAAGATCGTCGGCAAGGACATATCGATGATCTTCCAGGAGCCGATCGCCAGCCTAAACCCCTGCTTCACCGTCGGCTTCCAGATCGAGGAGGTGCTGCGCTTCCACATGGGCATGGACCGCGCCCAGCGCCGGGCGCGCGCCATCGAACTGATGAAGCTGGTCGGCATTGCCGATCCGGAAGAACGGCTGAGCTCGTTTCCGCACCAGATGTCCGGCGGCCAGTGCCAGCGCGTCATGATCGCGATCGCGATTGCCTGCAATCCGAAGCTTTTGATCGCAGACGAACCGACAACCGCGCTCGACGTCACCATCCAGAAGCAGATCCTCGATCTCTTGGTTTCGCTGCAGGCCAAATACGGCATGGGCCTGATCATGATCACTCACAATATGGGCGTGGTGGCCGAGACCGCCGACCGCGTCATCGTCCAGTACAAGGGCCGCAAGATGGAAGAGGCCGACGTGCTGTCGCTGTTTGAATCGCCCAAGAGCAATTACACGCGCGCGCTGCTCTCGGCGTTGCCGGAAAACGCCGTCGGCGACCGGCTGCCGACCGTTTCCGACATGCTGTTCGAGCCGGCCCCCTCGGCAGCGGGAGCGTCGGCATGAGCACTACGGTCCTCGAAGGCAAGAACATCGTTCGCGACTATCATGTGGGGGTGGCCTGTTCACCGGGCCGCGCACCGTGCATGCGGTCAAGGGCGTCTCCTTCACCGTGGACAAGGGCAAGACGCTGGCCATCGTCGGTGAAAGCGGCTGCGGCAAGTCCACGCTCGCCCGCATCATCACCTTGATCGATCCCGCGACATCGGGCGAGCTGTTCATCGACGGCAACAAGGTCGATATCGCCAAAGGCGGATTGACCAAGGAAATGCGCCGCAAGGTGCAGATCGTCTTCCAGAACCCCTACGGATCGCTCAATCCGCGCCAGAAGATCGGCGACGTGCTGGGCGAGCCGCTGCTCATCAACACCGACAAGCCGGCGGCCGAACGGCGCGACCTCGCCATGAAGATGCTGAAGAAGGTCGGCCTCGGCCACGAACACTACAACCGCTATCCGCACATGTTCTCGGGCGGTCAGCGCCAACGCATCGCCATCGCCCGCGCGCTGATGCTGAACCCCAGCCTGCTGGTGCTGGACGAGCCGGTTTCGGCGCTTGACCTCTCGGTTCAGGCGCAGGTGCTCAACCTGCTCGCCGATCTGCAGGACGAGTTCCAGCTGACCTATGTCTTCATCAGCCACGACCTGTCGGTGGTGCGCTACATCGCCGACGATGTGATGGTGATGTATTTCGGCGAGGCCGTCGAATACGGTTCGCGCGACGAGGTCTTTTCGGACCCCAAGCACAGCTACACCAGGACGCTGTTTGCCGCCACGCCGCGCGCCGATGTGGCCAGCATTAAAGCGAGGCTGGCAAAGAAGAAGGCGGCCTGACCGGAGGTCAGGCACGGCCCACCCGGCTACGACAGCTTGGCGATGATAGCGCGCAGCGCCTCGCCGAATTTCTGGATCTCCTCGACCGTGTTGTAATGCACCAGCGAGGCGCGAATGGCGCCGCTGTCCATCGACAGGTTGAGGCGTTTCATCAGGCGGGGCGCATACATATGGCCGTCGCGGATGCCGATCTGCATCTCGGCCATTTCCTCGACGATCCGCTGCGGCGACAGCTTGCCGATGTTGTAGCAGAAGGTCGGCACGCGCTCGTTGATGCGGGCCTCGTCGGCGACGCCGTAGATGGTCGCGCCGCAACCCTTCAGCACGCCCATCATCTCGCGCGCCAGCAGCAACTCATAGTCGCGGATGGCGCCCATGCCGGCGACGATGTTGTCGCGCCGCGAGCGATTGTTGGAGGGGGCGAGATTGCGGCCGATCAGTTCAAGATACTGCACGGCGGCATCCATGCCCGACACGTTCTCGTAGATGAATGTGCCGGCCTCGACCTTGTAGGGCGGCTCGTCCGGGATGAAATCCTCGCGGAAGGTCGGCAGGCGTTTCAGCGTGTCGAAGCGGCCCCAGAGGAAACCCATATGCGGCGAGAAGTTCTTGTAGCCGGAACAGACGAGATAATCGCAATCCCAGGCCTGCACGTCGATCAGCCCGTGCGGTCCGTAATGCACGCAATCGAGGAACACTTCGGCGCCAACCGAATGCGCGATGTCAGCGACCGAGGCGACATCGACGATCGAGCCGATCGAGTGCGCGGTGACCGTGCAGGCGACGAGGCGAGTGCGGTCCGAAACCAGCGGCTTGAGATCGTCGACATGCAGATTGCCATCCTCACGCATGCGCCACCATTTGAATTTGGCGCCGGCGGATTCCAATGCCAGCCAGGTGGCGATGTTAGCATCATGGTCCATGTCGGTGACGACGATCTCATCACGCTCGGAAAGCATCTGGCCGATGCCGAGGCTGACCAGGCGGATGAAGGAGGTGGCGTTCATGCCGAAGCAGATTTCCGCCGGGCTGTAGGCATTGATCAGCAAGGCGACGCTTGTCCGAGCATCGGCGACCGACTGGTCGACGGTGACGCTGCGGCCATAGCGGCCGCCGCGCTGCACATTGTGCGAGACCAGGTGGTTGGTCACCGCGTCGAGCACGCTCTGCGGAATCTGCGCCCCGGCGGCATTGTCCATGAAGATGAAATCGCCGGCCCGCTGCAGGGCAGGGAACATGGCGCGGATGGTGTCGACGGGAAAGCCGCCAGTGGCCTGGGGATTGCTCAATTGTATCTCCTGCGAGTGCTTGCGGGGTGGTGGGTGGCTAGCGGGCCTTCTCGTCCTTGAAGCGGGCTTCAAGCAGGCTGACGAGGCGAACCATCGGCCAAAGGAAGATGAGATAGACCAGTGCGGCGCCGATCAGCGGCGAGGGGTTGGCGTAAAGCGACTGTGCATTGGTCGCTTCCTTGAGCAATTCCGGCAGGGCCACGGTGGAGGCCAGCGACGTGTCCTTGAACATCGAGACGCAGTTGCTGGTCATCGGCGGGATGACGACGCGCACCGCCTGCGGCAGCACCACCTTGCGCAAGGTCAAAAGGAACGGCAGGCCAAGCGCCTGCGAGGCCTCGAACTGGCCGCGCGGAATGCTCTCTATGCCGGAGCGAAACACTTCGGCCGAATAGGCCGACATGATGATGGCGAACGCGGTCACCGCCGACGCCCAGGACGACAGCCGTATGCCGAGGAACGGCAGCGCGTAGTAGATCAGGATCAGCACGACGAGGACCGGCAAGGCGCGGAAGATGTCGGTGTAGCCGACCGCCAGCCAGCGCAGCGGCTTCGGCGCGTAGAGCCGCAACAGGCTGATCACCAGGCCGATGGGAATGCCGATACCGATGCTGAGCAGGCCAAGCAGCAGCGTGTTCAGGAAGCCGCGCAGCAGCGCCGGCAGGCTCGACGCGATGACGTCGGCGTTGAAGAAAGTGTCGATCAGCGACATCAGAGCATTCCCGAACGGTGTTGCGTCATCTGACGCCGGAGCCCGACCCGGAATATCAAGATCGGCTTTGCCGAACGGATGCTGGTCCCGGGAGGGTTATGCGGAAAAAGGGACGTGCCGACCCTTTTTGGAGCCGGCACGCCTTCCGTCTTGTTGGCCGCAGCTCAGGCCTTGGGCAGCGGCATTTCCTTGACGGTCGAGGAATCGGCCGGGGCGTCGCTGCCGAACCACTTCTTGTGGATCGCGGCCAGCGTGCCGTCCTTCTTCATGGCCGTCAGCGCATCGTTGAGCTTGCCGAGCAGCGGATGATCCTTGGTCATCATCAGGCCGTACTGCTCGCCGGTCTTGATGCGCTGCTTGACCTTCAGGTCCTTCATCTTGGTGAAGGAATATTCCATGCCGGGAATGTCGCTGACGGCGGCGTCGATGCGGCCGGCGCTGAGGTCGAGCAGCAGGTTCTGCTGCGTGTCATAGCCCTTCACGTCGCTGAAGCCGTCGGCTTCCTGGTGCGCCTTGACCCAGGTCTCGCCGGTCGAGCCCGAGAGCACGCCAACGATCTTGCCCTTGAGGTCTGCCTCGGCGTTGACCGCGCTGTCGGTCTTGGTCGCGATGCCCATGTCGGAATCATAATAGGGCTGGGTGAAGGACTGCGACTTCAGCCGCTCCGGCGTGATCGTGATCGACGAGATGGCGACGTCGATGCGCTTCGAGGTGGTCGCGGCGAACAGTGCCTGGAAGCCGAGGTCGGCGATGTCGGTGGTCATGCCGACGCGCTTGGCCGCCTCGTTGACGATGTCGACCTCAAAACCTTCGAAGGTGCCGCTCTCATTCTTGTATTCGAAGGGCGGGTTGGTCGGGTAGGCGCCGACATTGAGCACATCGGCGGCGAAGGCGGTTGCCGGGCCGGCGGCGATGCCGATTGCCGCGGCGAAAAGGATGAGATTGCGACGGTTGAGCTTCATTGGTGGTCCCTCTGGGGTGTTCCCTCTGGTTGTTGATCGAGCGGGCTGCCCCGCACGGTTTCTTGCCGTCCCGCCTCCCAGCGGGGCGTCAATTCATGTGGCTACCATGCGCTCGGCCGTGGCCGCGATCTGGTCGCGGTCGCATTCGCGCGCGGCAAGGTTGGTCTCGGTATGCAGGTCGCGAATCCGGGCGCGCACGCGATCGAAGGCACAGCGCGCGCTGGACGAGGACTGGGGCAGCACAAACGACAAAGGACTGAAACCCCTCCCACCCGGAGCACCGCGATGAACTGCCCGGAAACTCTCCAGCCCGACAGTCGCCATCGATCTTGAATGCTTATCCAAAGTGCGGCGCTTTTCAAGACAAAAGTTTTAAGCTTAAAAAAGTTTCCCGGCTTGCTGCTCGACTGGGCGCCAGCGCGGGTCTTCCTGCGCCAGTTCCGCCCGGGCGGCGGCATAATTGGCCGCGCCGCCCGCACCGAGAAACATCGTGTCGCTGGCCAGGACGAAAAAGCTGGCGCCGACGGCTGCCCATTGGCCGACGGTCTGCGGGCTGGCGCAAAATATGCCGGAGGTCTTGCCGCGCGCGATCGTCACGCCAATGATCCTGCGGATCGCATCCGTGAGCTTGTCGGCGCCCTTCGGTCCGATCGCATCGATCGACACGGAGAGATCGCCGGGGCCGACGAAGATCACGTCGACGCCGTCGACATCGGCGATCGCCTCGATGTTGGCCAACCCCTCGGCGGTCTCGACCTGGACCGCGACGACGACCCTTGCGTTGGCGCCGGCCAGATATTCGGGAATGCGATAGCCATAACCGGCCGCGCGGCCAGGTCCGACGCCGCGCTCGCCCAGCGGCGGATAACGCGATGCCGTCACCGCCATCGCAGCTTGGGCCGGTGTCGAGACGCGCGGCACCAGCACGCCTTGCGCGCCGCTGTCCAAGGCCGCCTGGATGGCTTCGGGCGCATGGCCGGGAACGCGCACCATCGCCGGCACGCCATGAACGTCGGCCGCGCGCACCATGGTTTCAATGACGTCGCGCGAGATCTGGGCATGCTCCCAGTCGATGCAGAGGAAGTCGAGGCCGGACAGCGCCATCACCTCGACCGCGACGGGATGCGGAATGGCGCAGAAGGACCCGACGAGGCTGGTCTTGCCGATGCATTTCTGGCGGAACTCGCTCATGCCGATCCCTTCTCTCTCATCCCACCTTGTTCATATCGGCAAACCAGAACGAGGCGAAGCTATTTCATGCTTGAAATATTTTCGCGCGGGCCTAGCCTACGGCCTCCCGCCCGCGAGTTCCCGAGATGATCAAAGCACATCCGTTGCACGGCCCCAACAAACTGAAGCTTGGCGTCTTCTCGACCAACGCCGATGGCGGTCTTGCCATATCGGATGTGCCGGAGCGCTGGACGGCGAGCTGGCAGGACAATCTGACGGCGGCCCAGATCGCCGACCGCGCCGGGCTGGAGTTCATGTTGCCGATCGCACGCTGGCGTGGCTTTGGCGGCCGCAACAAGGTGCGCGAATCGTCGTTCGAGACCTTCACCTGGGCGGCGGCGCTCAGCGTGGCCACCGACCGCATCGGCCTGTTCATGACCGTGCACGTGCCGCTTGTGCATCCGCTCTATGCCGCCAAGGCGCTGGCGACCGTCGACCACATCAGCCAGGGCCGTGCCGGTTTGAACATGGTCTGCGGCTGGAACCCGAAGGAATTCGGCATGTTCGGCACGCCGCTGGTCGAGAAGGGCTACGACCAGGCGGCCGAATGGATCGAAATTCTGGAGAAGCTCTACGCGTCGGCGGAGCCGCTCGACTATCAAGGCACCTATTATCAGCTCAAGGAGGCGGTCAGCCGGCCGGGCAGCCTGCAGCTTCCACGCCCGGTGACCATGAACGCCGCTTTCGGCGGCCCGGGCCGCGATTTCGCCGCCGCCAGATGCGATTATCTGTTCACGACCTTCTCCGAAATGGCCGACGCCGGCAAGCATGTCGCCGACATCGCCGAGCGGGCCGACAAGGTTGGCCGGGAGGTCGGCGTCTACACCGTGGCGCATGTCGTCTGCCGCCCGACCATGGAAGAGGCGCAGGCCTATTACAGGCGCTATGCCGTCGATCTGGCAGATCACGAGGCGGTCGATGCGCATATGGCCGGCAAGAAGGAATTCTCGCAATCCCATGATCCGCATGCCTATGACGCCTACCGGCAGCGTTTTGCCGGCGGCGCCGGCACCTATCCGCTGGTTGGAACGCCGCAAACGATTGCCGCCGACATGGCGGCCATTGCCGCGCACGGCTATCAGGGCATCGCCCTGTCCTTCGTCAACTACACTCAGGAGCTACCTTACTTCTGCGACCACGTGCTGCCGCTGCTCAGGCAGGCCGGGCTTCGCGAATAGCGGTGGTGAGCATTCGGAATTAGCCCAAGCTTTCCCAACGTCGTCATCCCTGGGCGAAGCAGGAGCGAAGCTCCGTCGCGGAGACCCTGGGATCCATGCCGCGACTTCAATCGTGGAATGCAGCGGATCAAAATTCTGGACTGCGGCGACGCTTTGGAGTCCCGGCATGGATCCTGGGGTCTGCGCCGCGTCGCTGCGCTCCTTGCTTCGCCCCAGGATGACGAAGCGATGGCGGTTACTCCGGTATGACTGCTGTCGCCTGGATCTCCACCTTGGCGCGATCCTCGACCAGCGCCACCACCTGCATGGCGGCCATTGCTGGAAAATGCCGGCCGATCACCTCGCGATAAGCCTCGCCGATCCCCTTGAGGTTGCCGAGATATTCGGCCTTGTCGGTAAAATACCAGGTCATCGAGGTGATGTGCCGTGGCTCCGCGCCGGCCTCGGCCAGCACGGCGACGATGTTCTGGAGCGTCTGCCGCACCTGGCCGGCGAAATCGTCGGTCTCGAACTGGCATTGCCCGTTCCAGCCGACCTGGCCGCCGACGAAGACGAGCCTGCCGCGCGCCGCCACGCCATTGGCGTAGCCGACGGGTTTTGCCCAGCCTTCCGGCTGCAGGATCTCGTGCATGTCGTCTCTCCGCCTATCCAATATCGGGTCCGCAATATCCGTGTCGAAAACAATTCAGTCCGTGGTCACGACCTGTTCAGGTCGCGCCCATCACCTGCCGCGCGATCACCACCTTCTGCACGTCCGAAGCGCCCTCGTAGATGCGCAGTGCGCGGATTTCGCGATACAGGCTCTCGACGATGTGGCCTTTGCGGACACCATCGCCGCCATGCAGCTGCACCGCTCTGTCGATCACCTCCTGCGCCTTGTCGGTGGCGAACAATTTGGCCATCGCCGCCTCGCGCGTCACCCGCGCGGCGCCCATGTCCTTGGTCCAGGCGGCGCGGTAGACCAGCAGCGCCGCCGCATCGACGTCGAGCGCCATGTCGGCGATATGGCCCTGCACCATCTGCAATTCGGCCATCGGCGCGCCGAACAGTTTGCGCTCGGCCACTCTGTTGATGCTTTCATCGAGCGCGCGGCGGGCAAAACCGAGTGCCGCCGCACCGACAGTCGAGCGGAACACGTCGAGCACTGACATGGCGATGCGGAAGCCGTCGCCCGGCCTGCCGATCAGCGCCGAGGTGGGAACACGAACCTCGTCGAACGACAAACGCGCCAGCGGATGCGGCGCGATCACTTCCAGCCGTTCGGCGATACCGAGGCCCTTGGCATCGCCCGGCACGATAAAGGCCGAAAGGCCCTTGGCGCCCGGCGCTTCGCCGGTGCGGGCAAAGACGACATAGAGATCGGCGATGCCGCCATTCGAAATCCAGGTTTTTTCGCCGGTGAGAACATAGCTGTCGCCATCGCGGGTCGCCGTCATTTCCGTGTTGGCGACGTCGGATCCGGAGCGCGGCTCCGACAGGGCGAAGGCGGAGATCGCCTTGCCGGCGCGCGTCTTAGCCAGACTTTGCCGCTGGTCAGTCGTTCCGAACAGGCTGAGCGCGCCGGTGCCGAGCCCCTGCATGGCGAAGGCGAAATCGGCGAGGCCATCGTGGCGCGCCAGCGTCTCGCGCGTGATGCACAGCGTGCGGACGTCGAGCGGGCCGGGATTGTCCGTGTCGACAGCGGTCGGCTTCAGCCAGCCGTCGCGGCCAAGCATGGCCACCAGCTCGCGGCAGGCGGCATCGATGTCGTGATGATCGACGGGGAGGTTCTTGGCGCACCAGGCGTCGAGGTGCTCGGCGAGTACGCGATGGCGGTCTTCGAAGAACGGCCAGGCGAGGAAGGAGCGGTCAGGCATGGTTGCCTCCGCAGCGCTTCGAGCGTCGAGCTCTACGGCGCCCCCCTCTGTCCTGCCGGACATCTCCCCTCTAGGGGGAGATTGGCAGTTTTGGCGGCGGCGCCCTTTCTGCGACGTTGGCGATTTGCGAAAGCGTGCGTGACAGCCGATCTCCCCCCTAGAGGGGAGATGTCCGGCAGGACAGAGGGGGGCGCTGTCCCGCCAGCGTCTCCAAAGAAGCGCTCATCTCAATTCCCCTCGAACACCGGCTTTTCCTTGGCCACGAAAGCCCGATACGCCCGTTCGAAATCGCGGGTCTGCATGCAGATCGCCTGCGCCTGGGCTTCCGCCTCGATCGCCTGGTCGAGGCCCATCGACCATTCCTGGTTGAGCTGCGTCTTGGTGATGCCGTGGGCGAAGGTCGGGCCCGATACGATGCGGGCCGCCATCTCCAGCGCATCGGCCTCGAGAGCCGCCGCATCGACCAGCCTGTTGTAGAAGCCCCAGCGCTCGCCTTCCGCCGCCGTCATGGTGCGGCCGGTGTAGAGCAGTTCGGCGGCGCGGCCCTGGCCGATGATGCGCGGCAGGATCGCGCAGGCGCCCATGTCGCAGCCGGCAAGGCCCACGCGTGTGAACAGGAAGGCGGTCTTGGCCTCCGGCGTGGCGATGCGGATGTCGGAGCTCATGGCGATGATTGCGCCGGCGCCGACCGCGACACCGTCGACCGCCGCGATGATCGGCTTGCCGCAATTCAGCATCGCCTTGACGAAATCGCCGGTCATGCGGGTGAAGGCGAGGAGCTGCTTCATGTCCATCTTGACCAGCGGGCCGATAATATCGTGGACATCACCGCCGGAGCAGAAATTGCCGCCATTGGACAGGAACACGACGGCGTCGACGTCGTCGGCATAGACGAGGTCGCGGAACGTGTCGCGCAGTTCCGCATAGCTGTCGAAGGTCAGCGGGTTCTTGCGCTCAGGCCGGTCGAGCCGGACCTTGGCGATCCGGCCCTCGACCTCCCACAGGAAATGCTTCGGCTTGAGGCCGGCCATTGCAGTCATTCGCGTCCCTCCCAGTTGCTGCGGAACGAGGTCAGCATGCCGGTCAGCCGGCGGGCATCCTCCTCGCTGACCTTGCCCAGCAATTCACCGATCCAGCCCTCATGCGCGGCGGCGATTGTCGCGAAGGACTTCGTACCCTCCTCGGTCAACCGCACCATCGATGTGCGGCGGTCGCCATTGCGGCGCGCACGGGCCACCAGCCCTTCGGAAACCAGACGGTCGACGATGCCGGTGACATTGCCGTTGGAGACCAGCAGGAAGCGCGAGAGGTCGCTCATCAGCATGCCTTCCGGCGCCCGGTAGAGTGCTGCCATGACGTCGAAGCGCGGCAGCGTCGTATCGAATTCTTTCTTCAGGCGCTCGCGCAGTTCGGCCTCGATCGTGCGTGAAGCCCGCAGCAGCCTTATCCAAAGACGCAGCCGGTCCTTGCCGGGTCCCGATGGCGCGGGCAGAGGGCCGGCTACCATGTCTCACCTCCCGAGATCGAAATCGCCTGTCCGGTGACCGACTGCGCCGCGTCGCCACACAACCACAGCACCGCCTCGGCAATTTCTTGCGGCTGGATGAAGCGGCCTTGCGGGTTGGTCGAGGCGAGGCTTGCCCGCGCCTCACCGGCCGAGCGGCCGGTCTTTTCGATGATGCGCTGGATGGACTCCTCCAGCATATCGGTCTCGACGAAGCCCGGGCACACGGCGTTGACGGTGACGCCGGATTTCGCCGTCTCGGCGGCAAGCGCCCGCATCAGCCCGACGACGCCATGCTTGGCCGCCACGTAAGGCGCGACATAGGCGTAGCCTTTCAATCCGGCGGTGGAGGCGATGAACACGATGCGCCCCGATTTCCGCGCGGTCATGCCGGCCAGCGCCGGCTTCACCGTCAGGAACGCGCCGGTGAGATTGACGTCGAGCGTCCGTTGCCAATCGGCAAGCGACGTCTTGTGCGCCGGCGTGCTGCCGGCCATGCCGGCATTGGCGACGACGATGTCGAAGGCCCCACGCGAGGCTTCCGCCGCTTTGTACAGCGATGCCATCGCAGCCTCATCGGTGACATCGGCGGCGATGCCGCGGATGCGGTCGTTTTCGCTGGCAACCTTCGCGAGTTCAGCTTCGCGACGCCCACATATGGTCACGTCGACACCAGCCTCGGCCAGCGCCCGCGCAATGGCCCGCCCGACGCCGGATCCGCCGCCGGTGACCAGCGCGTGCTTGCCGGGAATCGTCGTCGCGGCCGTCATACTTTCAGCCCCGCCGCCGCATCGCGCTCGGCCAGCCGGTAGATTTGGTCGCGTCCGGGCAGATAGGGATCCGGCCATTTGACGCCACGGTCGCCGAGCGTCACCGCTGCATGCAGCGTCCAGTAGGGATCGGCGAGATGCGGCCGTGCCAGCGCGACCAGATCGGCGCGGCCGGCCATCAGGATCGAATTGACATGGTCGGGCTCGTAGATGTTGCCGACAGCCATCGTCGCCATACCGACTTCGTTGCGGATGCGGTCCGAAAACGGCGTCTGGAACATGCGTCCGTAGACCGGCTTGGCGGCGATCGACGTCTGCCCGGCCGACACATCGCAAATGTCGACGCCGGCCTCGTGCAGCCGCCGCGCGATCTCGACCGCGTCGGCCGGCGTCACGCCTTCGATGCCGACCCAGTCATTGGCCGAAATGCGCACCGATATCGGTTTTCCCGCCGGCCAGGCGGCGCGCACCGCATGGAAGATTTCCAGGGGATAGCGCATGCGGTTTTCCAGCGAACCGCCATAGGCGTCCGTGCGCCGGTTGGTGACCGGCGTGATGAACGACGACAGGAGGTAGCCGTGCGCGGCGTGGATTTCGAGCATGTCGAAGCCGCAGCGATCGGCCATTTCGGCGGAGGCCACGAACTGGTCGCGCACCAAATCCATATCGGCCCGGTTCATCGCCTTCGGCACCTGATTCTGCGGCGACCACGCGACGGCCGATGCCGCCATGACAGGCCAGTTGCCGGAGGCGAGCGGCACGTCGGTGCCTTCCCAACCGACACGGGTCGAACCCTTGGCGCCGGAATGGCCGATCTGGGCGCAGATCTTCGCTTTGGTTTCGGTATGGACGAAATCGACCAGCCGTTTCCAGGCCATCTCATGTTCGGGCGCGTAGAAACCAGGGCATCCAGGCGTGATGCGCCCTTCCGGGCTGACGCAGGTCATCTCGATATAGACGAGCCCGGCGCCGCCCTTGGCGCGCTCGGCGTAATGGGTGAAATGCCAGTCGGTCGGGCAGCCGTCGACGGCCTTGTACTGCGCCATCGGCGAAACGACGACGCGGTTGTTGAGGGCCATGTCGCGCAGCTTGAAGGGCGCGAACATCGGCGCCCGGCGCAGCCTGTTGCCGCCGGCACCGGCCTGGCGCTGGAACCACTCTTCCGCGCCGCCCAGCCATTCGGCATCGCGCAGCCGCAAATTCTCGTGGCTGATGCGTTGCGAACGGGTCAAGAGCGAATAGTTGAACTGTACCGGATCGAGGCCGAGATAGCGCTCGACCTCCTCGAACCACTCCAGAGAATTGCGCGCCGCCGACTGCAGCTTCAGCACCTCGGTGCGGCGAGCGTCCTCATATTTGCGGAACGCGGCCTCGAGGTCCGGTTCGGTCTCGACATAGTCGGCCAGCGCCACCGCGCTTTCCAGGGCGAGTTTGGTGCCGGAGCCGATCGAGAAATGCGCCGAGGCCGCGGCGTCGCCCATCAGCGCCAGATTCTTGTAGGACCAGCGCTCGCACAGCACGCGCGGGAAATTGATCCAGGCCGAGCCCCTGATGTGGTTGGCGTTGGTCATCAGCGCATGGCCGCCAAGATGTTTGGCGAAGATGCGCTCGCAGACCGCGATGGACTCCTGCTGCGACATCGCGCCGAAGCCGAAGGCGGCCCAGGTCTGTTCGCTGCACTCGACGATGAAGGTCGCGGTCTCGCTGTCGAACTGGTAGGCGTGCGCCCACACCCAGCCATGCTCGGTCTTTTCGAAGATGAAGGTGAAGGCGTCGTCGAATTTCTGGTTGGTGCCGAGCCAGACGAACTTGCATTTGCGCGTGTCGATGTCGGGCTTGAAGATGTCGACGAAGGTGTTGCGCGCCCGGGAGTTCAGCCCGTCGGCGGCGACGACCAGATCATGCGTCTCCATATAGGGGCGGGGGTCGGCAATGTCGGTTTCGAACATCAGCTTGACGCCGAGTTCGCGCGCGCGCCGCTGCAAGAGCACGAGCAGGCGCTTGCGGCCGATGCCGCAGAAGCCGTGGCCCGACGAGACCGTGCGCACGCCGTCATGGATAACGGCGATGTCGTCCCAATAGGCGAAATGCTTCTTGATCCAGACGGCGCTGACGGGATCATTCTCAGCAAGATTGTCGAGCGTCTCGGCTGATAGCACGACGCCCCAGCCGAACGTGTCGTCGGCGCGATTGCGCTCGAACACCGTCACGTCGTGCGTGGCGTCCCTCAGTTTCATCGAAATGGCAAAGTAGAGGCCGGCTGGTCCGCCGCCGAGAACCGCAACCTTCATCTGTGCGATCTCCTCTTCGCTTGCTATGCCTCAGTATCGCGCCGGAGGTAAGATATTTCAAGCTTAAAGTTTTATGTCGAAATGATTAGGCGGGGACTGCGTGGCGCGCTTGCGTGACGTCCCTGCAGGCGCGCCGCGGGAGATTATTTCTCCGGGTTCTTCGGGCTCCACAGCACTGTCTCTGCACCCTTCTCATAAGCCATGCCAGAGGGATAGCTGATTGCTTCCAGTTGCAAGCCCCAGGGCGCCTGGAAATAGAGGATGGTCTGGCCGGCGGCGGGCCCTTCCTTGACCGGTAGCGGCCCCATCCTGGTCTTGACGCCCTTGCCGTCGAGATAGGTTTTCGCGGCGGCGACGTCATCGACATAGAAGGCGATGTGGAAGCCGCCTATATCGCTGTTCTTCGGCGTCAGATCCTTCTGGTCGGGCGCGGTGTATTTGAACAGCTCGATGTTCGACCCATAGCCGCAGCGGATCATGGTGACCTGCTCGATGACAGCCTTCGGATCGACGCCGAGGAGGTCCTGCATGAAGGTGCCCTTGTCGTCGGCGAACGGTCCGAACGACATCGCCTTCTTGCAGCCCACGACTTCGGTGAAGAAATCGACCGCCTGCTTCATGTCGGGAACCGTGATGCCGGTGTGGTCGTGGCCGCGCATGCCGGGGATCGAATCCGCCGCCGCCGCTCCCATCGAGCCGAGCAGGATCGCGGCGAGCATCGTGCCGCGGGTTGCGTAGTTCATATTACCCTCCGTTCGCGGGCTGATTTCGCCCCCATGCACGTCCGAGGCCCGCTTTTCGGCGTGCGGGATGAACAGTCTTATGCCGGCGCCTTCGCGGGCGGCCGCAGCCAGTCCGCGTCGATCTCGGGAAGCGGAATGGCGGCAAGCAGGTCTCGCGTGTAAGTCTCCCTGGGATTGTCGAACAGCGCGTCCGTGGCGCTCGCCTCGACGATGCTGCCCTCGCGCATGACGATCACCTGTTGGCAGAGGCGCCGGATGACCGACAGATCGTGGCTGATGAAGGCGACCGTCAGGCCCATCTCCGCCGCGAGCTTCTCCAGCAAGGTCAGGATCTGCGCCTGTGTCGAGACGTCGAGCCCGGAGACGATCTCGTCGGCCAGCACGAATTTCGGCGACAGCGCCAGCGCGCGCGCAATGCCGACGCGCTGGCGCTGGCCGCCCGACAGTTGGTGGCGGTAGCGGCTGGCGAAGCTTTGCGGCAGGCCGACGCGTTGCAGTGCCTCGGCGACGCGGGATTTCAGATTGTCGCCAAGCCCGTTCTGCTTGAGCGGTGCGGCGATGATGCTGGCAATGGTGCGGCGCGGGTTGAGCGATGACATCGGATCCTGGAAGATCATCTGCAGGTCGCGGCGCAGCGGCCGCAACTCGGCCTCCGGCAGATGGGTGATGTCGCGGCCTTCGAAACGGATCTCGCCGGCGCTCGGCTCCAGCAGCCTCACCAGCGCTCGGCCAAGCGTCGATTTGCCTGACCCGGATTCGCCGACAATGCCGGTCACTGAGCCCTTCGGCAGGTCGAAGTCGAGGCCTATCAATATCTCGGCCAGCGGCGCGCGGCCGATCAGCGGCTTGCGCGTCATGTCGGGCAGCGCCACTTTCAGCCCGCGCACGGAAAACAGCGGCTCAGCCATGCGGGCGCCTCCAGGCCTGGTCGGCGGCGGCGATCTCGGCCGCAAGTCCGGCCAACACCGTCTCGTCCACCGGCTTCAGCGAGGCGAAGGGGTCGGTGTAGCGTGGCGTCGCAGCCATCAGCGCCCGGGTGTACGGATGCCGAGGCGCGGCGAAGAGATCAGCGGTCTCGGCCTCTTCCACCACCTTGCCGGCATAGAGCACCGACACTTTCTGGCTGATCTTGGCGACGACGCCAAGGTCATGGGTGACGAACAGGATCGCGGTGCCGTGCTCGCGCTGCAACGCGGCGATCAGCCGAAGAATCTGCTTCTGCACCGTGACGTCGAGTGCCGTGGTCGGCTCGTCGGCGACGATCAGCCGTGGCTCGGCGGCAAAGGCGGCGGCAATCAGCACGCGCTGACGCATGCCGCCGGACAGTTCGTGCGGATAGCTCTTCAGCACGCGGTCGGGGTCGCGGATCTGCACTTCGTCCAGCAATTGCCTGACACGCTTGTCCGCCTTGTCGCCGCTCCAACCCAGGATGCGCACCAGCCGGTCGGTCATCTGCGGCCCGATGCGGCGCGAGGGGTTTAGCGCGGTCAGCGGGTCCTGCGGGATCAGCGCCGTGCGTGCACCGATCAGCGTGCGCCGCGCCTTGGGCTGGAGTTTGCCGAGGTCTTCGCCCTCGAGCCGCATATCACCCTCGACAATGCGCACGCTCGACGGCAGGACGCCGAGCACCGCCTTGCCGATCATCGTCTTGCCGGCTCCGCTCTCGCCGACCAGCGCGCGCACCTCGCCGGGTTGCACGCTGAGCGAAACAGAGCGCAGCACGCGCTGGCCGTTTGCCAAGACGGCGCTCAGATCGTTGATCTCGAGACAGGCGCTCATCGCAGCACCGGATCGAAACGCGTCTTCAGCGCTTCGCCGAACTGGCTGAACGACAGCACGGTGAGGATCAGCGTGATCAGCGGAAACACCAGCACCCACCAGGCTTGATGGATCGACAGCCGGCCCTCGGCGATGATGCCGCCCCAGGTCGGATCGTCGGTCGAGATCGACAGATTGACGAAGGACAGGATCGCCTCGACGATGACGGCGATGCCCATTTCCAGCGACAGCAGCGCCACGATCGACGGCACCACGTTGGGCAGCACCTCGCGCAGCATGATGCCGATGCGGCCGTAGCCCGCGATGCGGGCATTCTCGACATAGTCCATGCGCGATTGCCCCATGGCTTCGGCGCGGATGACCCGGCAGAAGCGCGTCCAGTCGATGATGGCGATGGCGAGAATGACGGAGCTCAAGCCGGTGCCGAGCACGGCCACCAGCAGAATGGCGAACAGCACCGGCGGGAACGCCATCCAGATATCGACGATGCGCGAGATGATGCGATCGGCCCAGCCGCCGAAATAGCCCGCGATCAGTCCCAGCGTCGAACCAACGACGCAGGCGGCGATGGCCGCCGCGAAAGCAACGATGAAGGCGATGCGGCCACCAAAAATCAGGCGCGAGAGCAGGTCGCGACCGAGGCTGTCGGTGCCAAGCCAATAGCCCGGCTCGGCGCCATCGAGCCAGAACGGCGGCAGACGCTCCAGCATCAAGTCCTGCGCCAGCGGATCCTGCGGCGCGATCAGCGGTGCGAAGATCGCGGCCAGAAGCGCCAGCAGCAGCCAGCCGCCGGCCAGCCGCAGCCTCGGGCTCAGTCCGCGTCGCGAGATGCGTGCCTCATCCATGGCGCAGCCTCGGATTGAGCAGCGCATACATCATGTCGACGGTGAGGTTGATCAGCACGAACAGCAGCGCGAACACCAGCACGATGCCCTGGATCAGCGGCAGGTCGCGATTGATGACGGCATCGATCGCCATGTTGCCGAGCCCCTCATAGGAGAACAGCCGTTCGACGATAACCGTGCCGCCGATGAGGAAGGTGAATTGCACGCCGATCAGGGTCAGCGTCGGCAGCGCGGCGTTCTTCAGCGCCTCGCGCAGGATGACCTGCGTTTCCGAAAAGCCCTTGACCCGTGCCAGCACGACATAGTCGAGGTCGAGCATTTCCTTCAGCGACTGTTTGAGAAGCTGCGAGATGATCGCCGCCAGCGGCAGCGCCAAAGCCACGGCCGGCATCAGCAAGTGCTTCAAGAGATCCCAGGTCAGGTCGAAGCGCAGCCGGAGCAGGCTCTCGAAGAAATAGAACTGGGTCACGAAGGGCAGGTCGAGTTGCGGCGACACGCGGCCCGAAATGTCGAAGATCGGCACCAGCACACCGAACAGCAGGATCAGCACCAGGCCCCAGAGAAAGTCGGGGATGGAAAGGGCGGCGCCGCTGGCGATATCGATGCCGGCCTCGACCGCCGTGCCGCGTTCGCGCGCGCCGAGTATCGCCGTCGTGCCGCCGATCGCCACCGCCATGACGAGAGCGACGATGGCAAGTTCCAGCGTGGCCGGCAGCCGGTTGAAGACGAGGCCGAGCACGTCTTGCCGCAGCGAGATCGAGGTTCCGAAATCGCCCCTGGCGACACCGGACAGCCAGATGAAGAACTGCTGTACGATCGTCTTGTCGAGCCCGTACAGCGCGCGCAGCCGGGCGATGTCGTCATTGGTGGCGCCGGGCGGCAGCATCATGGCGATCGGATCGCCGGGCGCGACGCGGATGACGACAAAGACGACGACGGCCACGCCGAACAGCGTGATCAACATCGTCAGCAGACGAACAAGGAATCGTTGCAGGAGCATGTAAATCTTTGCAGGAGCCCGTGGGCTCGTATGCCCGATGGAAAATGCGCGCCGTCATTTGGCGACGGCGCGCGCAATTTCAGGCCGATTGTCAGGCCGGGGTCATCAAGGCCGGCAGCAGCGCGCCTGAGATGTGCTGGACGACTTTGACGCCCTTGGCGTGCACGATCGGCTGCGCGTACTGCATCAGAGGCAGCACATAGGCCTGCTCGGCGATGTACTTGTCGACCGCCTTCCAGCCGGCGATGCGCTTGGCCTCGTCTTTCTCTCCCCACAGCGGGTTGATCATGTCGATCAGGTCCTGGCTGTCCCAGACCGAATGCGGGCTAGGCCCATACATGGCAAAGCCGGTCGAGGTGGTCGGATCGCCAATGGCGTTGCCCCAGTTGTAGAAGGCCGCGGGCGCGAGCTTGTCGGCGGCGCGCAGTTCGTAGTGCTTGGCGATCTCATAGACCTCGATCGTCGCCTCGATGCCGACCTTGCGCCACATGCCGACGATCGCCTGGATCATCTCATAGTCCTTGGGCTTGAAGCCCTTGGTCGTCTGGATGGTGAACTTGACCGGCTTTTCCGGTGAATAGCCTGAGGCGGCCAGCAGTTCCTTGGCCTTCTCCGGATTGTGCTCCACCTTGATCGAGGCATCGAAGGCCGTGTATTCCGGCGTTTCGAGCGTGGCGATGGGCTGGCCGTAGCCGCGCAGCAGCCGCTTGACCAGAAGCTCCTTGTCCACCGCCATGACGGCTGCCTGGCGCACGTTCTTGTCCAGCATCGCTTCGATGTCGTTGAAGAAGATCATGCCGATGTCGGAAACATTCTTGATCGAGCCGGCAAGCCCGTCCTTGGCGATCAGCCGGTCATACTCCTCATAGGGGATTTCGAGCGTCACCTGCGAGGAGCCGGATTCGATCTCGGCCACGCGGCTCGCCGCATCGGTTACGAACTTGATCGTCACATTCTCGAAGGCCGGCTTGCCGCCCCAATAGTTGGGATTGGCCTTCAGCCGCAGGAAAGCGTTGCGCTCGAATTTTTCCACCATGTAGGGGCCGGTGCCGATCGGCGCCTTCTCGAAGCCTTCGGCGCCGACCTTCTCGTAATAGGCCTTGGGCATGATGTAGCCGGTCAGGAACGACATCCACTTGAAATAGACCGGATCGAATTGCACGACGTCGCCAGTGATCTTGTTGCCGTCGATCTTGAAATTGTTGACGTTCTTCCAGACGAACTGGATCGGATTGCCGGTCTTCTCGTCGCCCGCCCGCTGCAGCGACCAGACGACGTCTTCCGGTGTGAAGGGCGAGCCGTCATGCCATTTCACGCCTTCGCGCACCGTCATCATGATCTTGGTGCGGTCGTCGTTCCAGCCCCATTCGGTCAGCAGGCCAGGCGCGAAGGACAGGTCCGGCTTCTGCGGGATGAATTGGTCGAACACCGATTGGTAGAGGCCCTGGATGGTCGGGTTGACGGCCGACGGTCCGGTGGTCGGATCCCAGGACGGCAGGTTGACGTTGTAGGCAATGGTCAGTTCGCCGGCGGCAGCCTGGGCGATCTTTGGCAGGCCGACGGCGGCCACGCCAAGTGCCGCGGCACTGTATCCCAGCAATTCGCGTCTGTTGATTGTCATGGTCGTTCCCCTTGTTGGTTTGTTTGTCTTTGCGCAGCGTCTTCAATTCATTGGCTCGGGCTTCGTCGGCAGCAGCGCCTTGCCTCTCGTCGCCTCCATAAATTCGTCTGGCCTACCTCCCGCCAAGCTGTTGCGCGAGCATGAAGCCCGATGCGGCACCCGTGCCAGCGCCTGGCCATGTCGCGGCGCCGGTGAGATGCAGGTTGGCGACCGGCGTCTTCCAGCCGGCATAGCCGCGCGCCGGCCGGAACAGGAAATTCTGCGCCAGATGGTGGCTGCCGCAGACCTGGTCGCCGCCGACGAGGTTCGGGTTCTCGCGCTCGAGATCGATGGGTGAAAACACCGCCCGGCCAAGGATTTTCGTACGCAGGCCCGGTGCGTAGGTTTCGATGATGTCGAGTATCCGGTCGGCATAACCCTCCTTGACCTGGTCCCAATGTGCTGGCGGGATCTTGGCCGAGGCGTCGCCCGCGATTTCGGCGGGCAGCATGCGCACCTGCACCCACAGAACATGCTTGCCCTGCGGCGCGCGCGATGGGTCGATGGCGGTCGGCTGGCCGACGACCAGCACCGGTTCGTCCGGCAGCATGCCTGCCATCGCCTGCTGATAAGTGCGCGACATCTGGTCGAGCGAGGGGGACAGATGCACATAGGCGAACTGGCGCAACTCTGCCCCGGCGCGCCAATCCGGCAGATCGTCCAGCGCCAGATGGATCATCATCGTGCCCGGCGCATGGCGGAATTTCTGCATTGCCGTGTCGAAGCCGGCGTTGCCGGACCCATTGGGCAGCAGCTTGCCGGTCAGCGTCTTGGGTGCGACGCCTGCAATGACCGCCTTGGTGGCGGTATGCGTTTCGCCGGAAGCAAGCCGCACACCGGTCGCCTTGCCGCCAGAGACGGTGATCTCGGCAACGTCGGCACTGGTAGTGATCCTGCCGCCGGCCGATGTGACCATGCCGGCCAGGGCCCGGATGATCGTGTCGGCGCCGCCCTTGCCCAGCACCATGCCGAAACTCTGGTTGGCCATCGATTCCAGATAGGGAAACACGGCGCCGCCGGCGATGTCGGGCGCGAAGTCGAGATGCATGCCCCAGGTGGCGAGCGTCGCCCTGATGTGTGGAGACTCGAAAGTCTCCTCCAGCCAGGCGCGCGGCGAGGACAACAGCAGCCGGCCGGTATCGAGCGCGCCGGAAACACCTTTCTTGCGCCACAGGTTCCATGCGGTGCCCGCAAGCGCCCGGGCGCTCATCGGCGAGCCCAGCAGCTTGAACAAATGCTCGGCTTCGGCCGGGAAAGCGGCAACCAGCCTGCGCCATGTCGCGGCATCGGGGGCTGAAAAGGCGGCCATTCGGCTGGCGGTCTTTTCCCGATCGTTGCTGACGCCAAACCAGCGCCCATCCGGAAAGGCGCTGGCGAAACAATCGGCGACCGGCGCGAATTCCAGCCCCTGCGCTTTCAATTCATTTGCATATTTCCGGTGGAAGGCGGAGCCGGCGAACAGGCTGAGATTCATCGCGCCGAAATCGTGGCGAAAGCCCGGAAGCGTGAATTCGCGGGTTTGCACCGCGCCGCCGATGGTTGCGTTGCGCTCGAAAACCCCGGTTTTCCAGCCCTTGAGCGCCAGATGCGCGGCGCATGCCAGACTGTTGTGGCCCGCCCCGACAAAGATGGCGTCGAATTCGCTCACGCCCCGTTCCCATTTCCTTTATGCTTAAAGATAATTGCAGATGCATATGTTTTCGTCTAGTAGGATATTAAGGGCCGAGACGAGCCTTGATCATGTCAGACAAGAGGGAACAGAGACCATGGACACCCAAAAACTTCTCGGCGAAGTCGCCGGTCAGCTCCTTTCCGGCGCCATCAAGGTGGTCGACCTGACGGCGCCGCTTGGGCCGGATACACCACTGATCAAGCTGCCGCCGGAACTTGCCGTCGATACGCCGAAGGTCGAGATCCACTCGATCTCCCGCTATGACAAGAACGGTCCGTGGTGGGCGTGGAACTGGCTGAAGCTCGGCGAGCATTCCGGCACGCATTTCGACGCCCCGCAGCATTGGATCAGCGGCAAGGATTATCCGGACGGCGCCACCGACACCATTCCGGCGCAGAACTTCATCGGCCCGGTCAATGTCATCGACTGTTCGAAGGAGGCCGCCGCCGACCATGATTTCCTGCTCACCGTCGACCACATCAAGGCATGGGAAGCCAAGCATGGCGCGATCAACGCCGGCGAGTGGGTGGTGATGCGCACCGACTGGTATAAGCGCAACGGCTCGGAAGCCGAGTTCCTCAACGCCAACGAGACCGGCCCGCACACGCCCGGCCCGACGGCCGAAGCCATTCAGTTCCTGATCAGCAAGGACATCAAGGGCTGGGGCTCGGAGACGATCGGCACCGATGCCGGCAAGGCGGGCGGCATGGAGCCGCCATTCCCGGCGCACACGCTGATGCACAAGGCCAACCGCTATGGCCTCGCCAGCCTCTGCAACCTCGACCAGCTGCCGCCGAAAGGCGCCATCTTGATCGCGGCACCGCTCAAGATCGAGCACGGCACCGGCAGCCCGATCCGCGCACTGGCGCTGGTGGTTGGAAAATAGAGCGAGGTGGGTCTTCGGGAGAAGATCATGCAGGTTGGTGAGGCGATAGGGAGGCAGGATGGCGGCGTTAGCGCTCTACGGCGTAGGTCGCCGGCCCACGCAATCGAACGCCATCTCCCAGAGACGGCGAGCAACGCCCAATGAAAGCGCCCGACCACATCATCGTCGGCAGCGGCATCAACGCGCTGGTTTGCGCGGCGATGCTCGGCGGCAAGGGCGCCAAGGTCCTCGTTCTGGAGCGCAACGACCGCATTGGCGGCTGCATGCGCACCGAGGAGATCACCGCGCCTGGCTTCATCCACGATGTGATGGCGACGACCTTCGTGCTGTTCATCACCTCGCCGGCCTTCGCGGCACTTGGCGCCGACCTCGCTCGGCACGGGCTGGAATTCTGCCATACCGGCACGCCGACCGGCGTGCTTCGCCCGGACGGCAGTCATGTGGTGCTCAGCACCGACCGCGCCGCCAATGTCGCGGCAATCAACGCAATCGCCGCGGGCGATGGCGACCGGCATGCGGAGGATGTCGGCGGCATCGAACGCAATGCCGGCCTGTTGTTCGGCCTGCTCGGCGGCAGTCTGTGGTCATACCCGACCGCCAAGCTGCTGGCAGGCGACGCCTGGCGGCGTGGTCCGCGCGGCCTTGGAGCCTTTCTCGGCGAAGCCCTGGTGCCGGCGCGCGGCTGGCTGGAAAGCAGCTACCAGTCCGAGACCGTCCGCGCGCTCTGGGCGCCGTGGGTGCTGCATGCCGGACTTGGCCCGGAAGACGCCTTTTCCGGCCAGATCGCCAAGGTGATCGCCTTCGCGCTGGAGGCGGCCGGCGCGCCGATCGTCAAGGGCGGGGCGCAGAACCTGCTGTCGGCTTTCGAGGCGCTCATCAAGGAGCGCGGCGGCGTCATTTCCACCGAAGCGGACGTTGCCTCCATCCTCCTGGCCGGCGGCCGCGCCACCGGCGTGCGACTGGCTTCGGGCGAGACCGTCCATGCGAAGAAGAGCGTTATCTGCTCGGTTACGCCGACACAGCTCTATGGCCGCCTGCTAGGCACGGATGCCCCCAAGCCGATGCCGAGGCGACGAAGAAATACCGGTACGGCAAAGGCAATTTCCAGATCCACTACGCCCTCGACAAGCCGCCGTCCTGGCGCGGCGAAGGCCTCGACAAGGTGGCACTGCTGCATCTGACGCCCGGACTGGACGGTGTCTCGAAAGCCTGCAACGAGGCGGCGCGCGGCATGCTGCCCGAGGTGCCGACCATCTGTGTCGGCCAGCCGCATGCGCTCGACCCGTCACGCTGCCCGGAAGGCAAGGCGATCCTGTGGCTGCAACTGCCCGAGGCGCCCCGCCATATCAGGGGAGACGCCGTCGGCAAATTGCAGGCGCCGGCCGACGGGCAATGGAACGAAGCGCTGCGCGAGGCCTATGCCGACCGCGCCGAAGCGGTTCTCGCCAGCCATATCGATGGCTTCAGGGACAGCGTGATCGCGCGCCGCGCCTATTCGCCGGCCGATCTCGAAGCGATGAACATCAACCTGGTCGGCGGCGACCCTTATGGCGGTTCCTCGACCATAGACCAGGCCTTCCTGTGGCGGCCGTTCAAGACCAGCCGCAACCACCAGACCGGCATAAAGGGCCTCTATCATATCGGCGCCTCGACCCATCCCGGTGCTGGCCTCGGCGGCGGCTCCGGTTTCCTGTTGGCGGGGAAGCTGTGATGGAACAGAAGGTCGCCGAAAAACGCCAGCGCATTTCGACCCTCGGTCAGATCGGCCTGCAGCAATTCGCGCCCTATCTGATGAACCGCATCATGGGCCGCTACAACGCCACCTTGCGTGACGATTTCCGCAAGCAGGGCCTGACCATTCCGCAGGTGCGCACGCTGGCCGTGCTGTCGGTCGCCGACGGCGTCACCGTCAACGACCTCTCGGTCTATACCGTCATCGAACAGTCGACCTTGAGCCGCACGCTGGACACGCTGGAGGGGCAAGGGTTCGTGCGGCGCGAGCAGGGCGTGAGCGACAGCCGGATCCGCCACGTGTTCCTGACCGACGAAGGCCGCGCCGAGTTCACCCGGGCCTGGCCGGCCATGCACGACGCTTTCGAGGCGATGTTCGACGACGTCGACGATGCCGAATATGCCGCCCTCATCGCGACACTGCAGAAGATGCTGAAGAACATTCGCAAGCACGACATCTAGATGTACGCGCCGCCGATGCCGGGCGGCAACGGAAGGAGGCCAAAATGGCCGAACGGTCTTTTGCCAAGGAAGTCGAGAAGCTCAGGCTCGGCGCCGGCGAGGAATTCGCCGGCGAGGGCATTCTCGCCATCACCAAGGCGCTGCTGCAATGCGGCGTCGGCTATGTCGGCGGTTACCAGGGCGCGCCGATCAGCCATCTGATGGATGTGCTGGCCGACGCGCAGGATATTCTGGGCGAACTCGGCGTGCATTTCGAGGCCAGCGCCTCGGAAGCCACCGCCACCGCCATGCTCGCCGCCTCGGTGCATTACCCGATCCGTGGCGCCGCGACCTTCAAGTCGACCGTCGGCACCAACGTAGCTTCAGACGCGCTGGCCAACCTCGCTTCCGGCGGCGTCACCGGGGGCGCGTTGATCATCGTCGGCGAGGATTATGGCGAGGGCTCTTCGATCATGCAGGAGCGCAGCCACGCCTTCGCCATGAAGAGCCAGGTTTGGCTGCTCGACCCGCGTCCAAACCTGCCCTCGATCGTCAAGGCGGTGGAGGATGGTTTCGAGCTGTCCGAGATTTCCAACACGCCGGTCATGCTGCAGGTGCGCATCCGCTGCTGCCACGTGCATGGCCATTTCATCGCCAAGGACAACAAGCGTCCGCCGATGACGGTCGCCGATGCGCTCGAAGCACCGCGCCGCGACACCGGCCGCATCGTGTTGCCGCCCGCCTCGTTCCTCCACGAGAAGGAGAAGGTGGCGAAGCGCTGGCCGGCGGCGGTGGATTTCATCGCCAAGAACAGGATCAACGAGTTCTTCGGCTCGGACCACGGCTCGGTCGGCATCGTCATGCAGGGCGGCATGTACAATTCGGTCATCCGTGCGCTGCAGCGGCTTGGCCTTGCCGACACCTATGGCGACACGGATGTCCCGCTCTACGTGCTCAACGCCGTCTACCCGCTGATCGACGACGAGTTCCTCGCCTTCTGCGAGGGCAAGCAGGCGGTGCTGGTGGTCGAGGAAGGCCAGCCCAACTATATCGAACAGGCCTTTGCCGCCATGCTGCACAAGGCCGGGCGCGGCACGCGCTTGGTCGGCAAGGAACATCTGCCGATGGCCGGCGAATATACCGGCCAGGTCATGCTCGATGGTATTGGCGCCTTCCTGCGCGCCGAGGCGCCGCATCTTTTGCCGGGCGAGGTGCGCGCGCCCAACAAGGTCGGCGACGGCGTCGACACGGCTGACCTGATCAACGTCGTGCCGGGTCGGCCGCCCGGCTTCTGCATCGGCTGCCCGGAACGGCCGATCTTTGCCGCGACCAAGCTGGTCGAACAGGAACTCGGCAAGCACCACATCGCTTCCGACATCGGCTGCCATCTGTTCTCGATCATGCCGCCTTTCGAACTCGGCGCCACCACGATGGGCTATGGGCTGGGGCCGGCCTCGGCGTCGGCGTTCAATTCGCCCGACGCCAAGCGCCGCTCGATCTCCTTCGTCGGTGACGGCGGCTTCTGGCACAACGGCCTGACCTCCTCGATCGGCAACGCGGTGTTCAACAAGAATGACGGCGTCATCGTCATCGTCGATAATTTCTACTCGGCCGCGACTGGCGGGCAGGACATCCTGTCGTCGCGCGCCGGCAACAAGACCAAGTCGACCAAGCATCCGATCACCGAGGCGGTGAAAGGCATGGGCGTCAAATGGTTGCGCCATGTCGACCGCACCTACGATGTCGGCAAGATGCAGGATACCTTGCGCGAGGCGCTGACAACGGACGAGAAGGGCCCGAAAGTCATCGTCGCTTCGTCCGAATGCATGCTCAATCGCCAGCGCCGCGAAAAGCCGCTGGTCGACAAGGCGATCAAGGGCGGCGAGCGTGTGGTCAAACCGAAGTTCGGCGTCGACGAGGATATCTGCACCGGGGACCATGCCTGCATGCGGCTTTCCGGCTGTCCGTCGCTGTCGGTGAAATCGCTTGACGACCCGCTGCGCGACGATCCGGTGGCGTCGATCGACCAGAACTGCGTCGGCTGCGGCAATTGCGGCGAGGTGGCGGACGCCGCGGTACTGTGTCCTTCCTTCTACCGCGCCGATGTCCTGCACAACCCAAGCCGCTGGGACCGGTTCCTGGAAACGGCGCGTCGCGCGACGATCGGCTTCCTGCAGAGGCGTCGCGAAAGCCGCCGCCTGATATTCGCCGATGCTTGAGCCTATTCCTTCCCTGCGTCCGAGGTCCGGTGCTGCTGATGAGCCGGTGATCAAACTCGCCGTGCTGGCCGTCGGCGGCCAGGGCGGCGGCGTGCTGGCCGACTGGATCACCGACGTCGCCGAACGCAACGGCTATGTCGCGCAATCGACCTCGGTCGCCGGCGTCGCCCAGCGCACCGGCGCGACCATCTATTATATCGAGATGGCCCGCGACACCGGCCGCCTGCCGGTCTTCGCCCTGTCACCGTCGCAAGGCGATGTCGACATTCTGATTGCCGCCGAATTGATGGAGGCCGGCCGTGCCATCATCAGGGGCTTCGTCACCCCCAACCGCACGACGCTGATCGCCTCCTCGCATCGCATCGCCGCTGTCTCGGAAAAGATCGAACCGGGCGACGGCCGCGCTTCGTCGTCCAAGGTCCATGCGACGGCGGAGGCCGCGTCGAAGCGCTTCATCGCTTTCGACATGGAAAAGATCGCCGCCGACAAAGGCTCGATGATCTCGGCCAGCCTGCTTGGCGCGCTAGCCGGCTCCGACGCACTGCCGTTCACGCGTGAGAGCTACGAACAGGCGATTGGTGCCGGCGGGCGGGGTGTGAAGGCAAGCCTTGCCGCCTTCGGCGCAGCCTTCGACCGCGCACGCGGCACGGCGGCACCAGCGCCGAAACCGGCAGAGCCGGCCATTGTCGAATCCGCCCAGGGGCGCGTGAGCGGTCCGCAAAACCTGCTCCAGGGCTGGCAGGCGCTTGCCGCCCGCATTGAGCTGATGCCCCTGGCGGTGCGCGACATGGCGCTGCGCGGCCTGAGAAAGGTCGTCGACTATCAGGATATCGCCTATGGACGCGACTATCTCGACCGAGTGGATAAGGCAATTGCGCTAGACAGCGCCGGCCACGCTTATGCGCTGTCCATCGCCGCCGCCAAGCATCTGGCCAATGCCATGTGCTATGACGACATGATCCGCGTCGCCGATCTGAAAACGCGCTCGACCCGCGACAGGCGGGTGCGCAAGGAGGTTGGCGTCGAGGACGGTTCGGTCCTGCAGGTGACCGAATATTTCCATCCGCGCATCGAGGAGTTCTGCGGTACGCTGCCGGCGGGGCTGGGCAGCTACATCGAGAACCGGCCCAAGCTCGCCGCCTTTCTCGACCGCCGCATCAATCGTGGCCGCCGCATCCGCACCGATAGCTTTGCCGGTTTTGCAGCCCTCTGGTTCATCGGCGGCCTGCGCCGCTGGCGCCGCAGCCTGTTGCGGCACAAGGTCGAGGCCGCGCATCTCGACCGCTGGTACGCTCTGGCGCTTGCCTACGCGCCGGCAGATTACGCGCTTGCCATCGAAATCCTCAACTGTCGCCGGCTGATCAAGGGCTACAGCGACACGCATGTGCGCGCCCAGTCGAAATTCGACCGCGTGCTCTCGGCGCTCGATATGCTCGAGGGCCGCGACGACGCCGCCGACTGGATCCGCCGCCTGCGCGAAGCGGCGCTTAAGGACGAGAAGGGCGACATGCTGGATGGCGCGCTGAAGACCGTCGCGACACTGAACGAAGGCACTTCTCGCTAGCCGGTGATCAAGCGCCAGAGACCTGCATCTTTCGCGGCCAGCCCCGTCCAATGGGAATTTGGAAAGCTGCACCGACGCGATAGGCCCGTTAACCTTTCCTCACTTTTGTGAACGTCGTTCATTTTTAGCCTTGAACATCGTTCAAGGTGTGCTATATTGGCGCTATGAACATTGTTCATCGGGAGGAGTAAATTCTAAACCGCTTGGCACAAGGCGCGCAGGCCAGCTTCACCAGCGGTGGAACGAACCAGCGACCACTGGCGACTTCCAACCTAGTAAAGAAGTTTAACCAGCTCACGGCTATCACAACGATCGAACAGCGCATGAACCTGCGGGGATCACCGGCGCATCGCCGCGTGATTCCGCCAAATGGGAAATCGCCATGAACACGCATCTCATGCTTTCGCGGCGCTTCGCGCCGCTCTTCTGGACGCAGTTCCTGTCAGCTTTCAACGACAATTTCCTCAAGAACACACTGGTATTCCTGATCCTCTTCACACTGGCTGCCGATCAGGCCGCCTCGCTGGTCACGCTGGCCGGCGCCGTGTTCATGGCTCCTTTCCTGTTCCTGTCGGCGCTGGGCGGCGAGATCGCCGACCGCTTCGACAAGGCATTCATCGCCCGCCGGCTGAAATTCGCCGAGATCGGCGCCGCTGCCGTCGCGGTCGTCGGTATCGCGGTGTCCTCCATTCCCGTGCTGATGACGGCGCTGTTGATGTTCGGCGTCATCTCGGCACTGTTTGGGCCGATCAAATACGGCATCCTGCCCGATCATCTCGAGCGCAAGGAATTGCCCCGCGCCAACGCCTGGATCGAGTCGGCGACCTTCGCCGCCATCCTTGGCGGCACGATCGTGGGCGGTGTCGTCTCGGCTGACGGCATCGGTGTCGCCGTTTTCGGCCCGATGATGATGACCCTGGCGGTCGGCTGCTGGTTCGTCAGCCGCTCCATCCCCTCGACCGGCTCCGCCGCGCCGAACCTTGTCATCGACTGGAACATCTTCCGCTCGACATGGCGCCAGGTCAGCGAATTGCGCACCGACACGCGCATCTGGCGCGCCGGATTGATGACCTCGTGGTTCTGGCTGATCGGCGCCATCGTGCTTTCGATCCTGCCCACGCTGGTCAAGGATCAACTCGGCGGCAACGAGATCGCGGTCACCGCCTATCTCGCCGTGTTCGCCGTCTCCATCGCCATCGGCTCGGCGATCGCCGCCTGGATGTCGCAAGGGCGCATGGTGCTCCTTCCCGCGCCGGTCGGCACGGCGCTGCTGGCGCTGTTCGGCTTGGACCTTGCCTGGACGATCTGGAGCATGCAGCCTTCGCCCAAGGCCGAAACCCTTGGCCTTTTCTTCGCCGGGCCCAACACCATCCGCGTTGCCATCGACCTTGCCGGCATGGCCGTTTCCAGCGCCTTCCTGGTCGTGCCGACCTTCGCTGCCGTGCAGGCCTGGTCGCCCGAGGCGCGCCGCGCCCGCGTCGTCGCCGCCGTCAGCATCGTCAACGCCGGCTTCATGACGCTGGGCGGCATCCTCGTCGCCGCCATCCAGGCCGCGGGCGTCTCTATCGCCAGCGTGCTGTTCGGGCTTGCCGCCTTCAATGCCGTGGCCGCCTGGCTGATGCTGAAATATCTGCCGACCAACGCCTTCCGCGACTTCGTCTCAATCCTCTTCCGCGCCTTCCATCGGCAGGAAGTGGAGGGCCTGGAAAACCTCAAGGCCGCGGGGCCTGCGCCCATCCTGGCACTCAACCATGTCAGCTTTCTCGACGGTCCGCTGGCGCTGACGCTGACCGATGAAGAGCCGGTCTTCGCCATCGACTACACGATCGCGCAGGCGTGGTGGATGAAGCCGTTCCTCAAACTGACCCGCGCCCTGCCGCTCAATCCGGCCAAGCCGATGTCGACGCGCACGCTGATCAAGATCGTGCAGAACGGCGATCCGCTGGTCATCTTTCCCGAGGGCCGTATCACCGTCACCGGCGGGCTGATGAAGGTCTATGACGGCGCCGCTATGGTGGCGGACAAGACCGGCTCGATGGTGGTGCCGATCCGTATCGAGGGGCTGGAAAAAAGCCCCTTCTCGCGGCTGACGGCGCAGCATGTGCGCCGCCGGCTGTTCCCGAAGGTCAAGGTGACCATACTGCCGCCGGTCAGGCTCAAGGTCGCCGACGAGCTGAAGGGCCGCAAGCGCCGGGCCGCCGCCGGTGCCGCGCTCTACCAGGTGATGTCCGACCTCGTCTTCCGCACCCAGCATATCGACAAGACCGTGCTTGAAAGGATCATCGAGACGGCGACCGAGCGCGGCATGAAGCAACTTGCGGTGCAGGATCCGGTCGCCGGCTCACTGAGCTATGGCAAGCTGCTCACGGGTGTCGCGGTGCTCGGCGAGAAGTTCGAGACGCTCTATGCCGGACAGGACACGCTCGGCATCATGCTGCCCAATGCCAATGGCGCTTGTGCCGCGCTGCTTGGCGTCATGTCCGCCGGCAAGGTCCCCGCGATGATCAACTTCACCGCCGGTGCCGCCAACATCCTGTCCGCCTGCAAGGCGGCGCGGGTCACCACCATTCTGACCTCTCGGGCCTTTGTCGAGCAGGCCAAGCTCGGCGCGACGGTCGAGGAGGTCGGCCGGTCGGTGAACATCGTCTGGCTCGATGATCTGCGCGCAACCATCGGCCTCAAGGAGAAGCTGCTTGGCCTGCTGCGCAAGGCCACGCCCAGGGTTGCCCGCAAGGCCACCGACCCGGCGGTGATCCTGTTCACCTCTGGCTCCGAAGGCACGCCCAAGGGCGTGGTGCTTACCCATCGCAACATCCTGGCCAATGCCGCGCAGGCCGCCTCGCGCATCGATTTCCATTCGGGCGACAAGGTGTTCAACGTGCTGCCGATCTTCCATTCCTTTGGCTTGACGGCGGGCACGGTGCTGCCGCTGGTGTCGGGCGTTCCGGTCTATTTCTACCCTTCGCCGCTGCACTACCGCATCGTTCCCGAACTGGTCTATGCCTCGAACGCGACGATCATCTTCGGAACCGACACCTTCCTCAGCGGCTATGCCCGCACCGCACATCCCTACGATTTCCGCTCGGTACGCTACTGCTTTTCCGGCGCCGAGCCCGTCAAGGCCTCGACCCGCGAAACCTATATGGAGAAGTTCGGTCTGCGCATTCTCGAAGGCTACGGCGTGACCGAGACGGCGCCGGTGATCTCCATCAACACACCGATGTACAACAAGTCGGGCACGGTCGGAAAAGTCATGCCCGGCATGGAATACCGCCTGGAACCGGTGATCGGCGTCGAGGGCGGCGGGCGGCTGTTCGTGCGTGGCCCCAACGTCATGGCGGGCTATCTCAAGGCGGAAAAACCTGGTGTGCTCGAACCGCTGCAGGACGGCTGGCACGACACCGGCGACATCGTCAGCATCGACGATGCCGGCTTCGTCAGCATTCGCGGTCGCGCCAAGCGCTTCGCCAAGATTGGCGGCGAGATGATTTCACTGGCTGCCGTGGAAGCATTGGCGGGCGAGCTGTGGAAAGGTTCGCTCTCGGCGGTCGCGACCGTGCCGGATCCGCGCAAGGGCGAAAAGCTGGTGCTCATCACCGAAGCCGAAAAGGCGACGCGCGCCGAGTTTCTGGCCTTCGCCAAGGCGAACGGCGCCATGGACCTGATGGTACCGGCCGAAGTGCGCGTCGTGTCACACGTGCCGGTGCTTGGCTCGGGCAAGATCGACTTTGTCGGCGCGACCAGGCTGGTTCGCGGAGAGGCCTTTGAGGCCGCCAAGGTCGAGGCCGCCTGATAGCCGCGCGACGCCCGATTGGGCTGTTTGCCCAGCTTTAACCGGGGATAGGCGGCCGGGCGGGCGGGTGCCGCCCGGCCCACCCACGCGCTTACCAGCGATGCCAGCGGTGCCAGTGGCGGTGCGGATGCCAGCCGTAATAGGCCGGGCCTTGCCAATAGCGGTAGCGCGGATACATCACGACACGGTTGGGAACGCAGCGCCCCCAGGGATTGGGATGCCAGCCGGGTCCGCAACCCCAGGCCACATGCTCGATCAGCGCCGGCGCGGCCGGTTGCGTCACCATCGGCATGGCGGCGGAGGTCGCGACGGTTGCCGCGGTTCCAGTCAAGGCGAGGACGGCTGCCGCCGCATACTGTGTCAGACGGTTCATGACGTTACTCCGAATGTTGTCCGAGATGAAAACCTGTTCGTACCGATGGGTCCGGCAGGTCTGCCCTTCTTCTGGTTAAACGGCCCTGCGCGCGTTTTCCGTCGGCCGTCACGGTGATTTTCTGGCTCCGCCTTCGGCGGCGGTCCGGCGCGCCTGGCCAGCCCGTCCGCCAGCACAGCGCGCCCGTCGGCGGATCCTGCCGCCGCGAATTCGATGATGCGCTGCTCCAGCCGCGTGCGCAGGGTGACGTCAGCATTGCGGGCCCGTTCAAGGGCCGCCGACAGCGCCGCCGTGTCGAGGACGGGCTGCCGCAACATGTCCGCCGCCTCGCGCCTGGCCTGCTGGCCGTCGAGGATGATGTCGCGCGACTCGCGGCGGACCTCGCGCAACGCCTTGCGGAACAGCATGCGCTGCTGGTCGGGAAGACGGCCGCCGGCCGCCTCCAGCGAGTAGCCCTGGCCCTGCTTGCCGCTTCTTATCCAGATGGCCCCGCCGGCAAGCGCCCCGGCCAGGAAGACATTTAGCACCACCGATGCGACGATGAGGTTACGGCTTGTACTCATAGGTCCTCCCCGATCGTCTCGCCATCGGGCCCGACATCGCCGAACGCGGTCGCATTGGCATCGAGCACATAATGGTCGGACGGAGCCTCTGGAGTAACGATGGTCACCAGGGCCAACCCGGCCACCGCGCCCGCCAGGCCAATGCCGGCCAGCCCCAGACCCAGCCACCAGACCAGCTGGCGCCGGCGCTTGACAAGGTGCCGCTCGGCGGTCCGCAGGATGCTGCCGTGCAGCGCCGCGCCGGGCGCCTTGACGGCATAGCTGTCGAGCAAGGCGTCGAGTTTCCCGGCGTGGCCCAATATGACCGCGCCCATCTCGCTCGCGGCGAACATCGCTCCGGCCTTGCGATCGGCCTGCGGCCACCGCCGCAGATCGCCGCCATAGGCCGCCGCCAGATCCGCAAAGCGCTCGGCATCCATTGCCGGTTCGTTCCTCGACCCATCAGACATCAGTCTATCCTTTGCCGATTGGCGCCGCGTGTCCGGGCGGTTGGATTCCCGGGACCTGGCCACCGGACGCTCGCGAGGTACGGTGAATGCTTCGCATCATGATCGCGCCTTTCTCAGTCATGGGCACCATCCCTGGCCAGGATCGTATGCAGCGCCCGCCGGCCGCGCGACAGCAGGCTCTCCAAGGCATCGACACTGATCTCCAGGGTCGCGGCCGCCTCTATGTTGGACATCTCCTGATAGTAGACCAGGATGATCGCCTCGCGCTGGCGTGGTGCGATTGCCTGCAAGGCCTGCTCGACCCGATGCGGCTCTTCGCGGGCATCGGGAAGCGGGGCGGGATCGACAATGTCCGGAACCGCGTCGGTCACCCATTCGCGGCGCCGGCGCAGCCGGTCGTAGCAGAGGTTGAGCGTGACGCGGTGGATCCAGCTGTCGAAGCGTGCATTGCCGCGCCGCCAGCCCGATGCATGACGCCAGATGCGCATGAAGGTTTCCTGCGCGACATCCTCGGCCTCCGCCGCGTCGCCCAGCACGCGCACGGCCAGCGAAAAGATGCGCGGCAGCTTGCGCGCGACCAGCATCCGCACCGCCTCCGGCTCGCCGGCACCGACGCGGCGAACCAACTCCTCGTCCGGGTCGGCGCTCATCAACTGGCGCACTCCCGATGTCCATCACGCGTCATAGCCTCTTGGTCATTGCTCCGGCTTGGGAGCGGATTTGTGGCCCGGCCTCTCGTCGGCCGTCAGAATGCCGTCGCCATTCTTGTCCAGCCTGGCGAAGCGCTTGGCGAAGAACGCATCGAGCTCGGCCCGGTCGATGAAGCCGTCATGATTGGAATCGATGCGCGCGAAGGATTTGGCCGGATCGCCCTTGACGTTGCGTTTGGCCCGGAAGGCCTCCCACTCCAAGAGGCTGATCTTGCTGTCGCCGTCCGTGTCGGCGGCCATGATCGCCTTCTCCCGCCGCTTCTGGAACTTGGCCAGCGTGATATCGGACTTGGCACTAGGGGATGGGGCACTACGGGATGGGGCAGTAGGGGATGTGGCCGCGGACGATGTGGCGGCGGGTGGCGTGGCGGGCGGTGGCTGTGTCGCTGTCTGGGCCAGAGCCGCGGTGGTCAGCAGGCTCAAGGCAGCAGCAAGGATCGAACGGCGTATCATGCTTCACGTCTCCGGTTGGCGCATGCCATGGCCCAATGCCGCGGTCACGCATCAACCGTTAAACGCAGCGATCGGAGAAATCCGTCGGTCGCCGATGCCGATCACGCCGCTCGGCCGGCGATGCCAGGCCTTCAGCGCCAGGAGAAGCGGCAGAACACCTTGTCCGGCGGTCTGGATTAAGCCGATTGGTTGTCGGCTACCAGCTGATCCGATTTGAAGCCGGCATGCTGCGGGGTCCACACATCGCCCTCTTTATTGAACCAGTGGCACAGATACATGCCGGAAGCGGCGCCGTCGCTGACCGTCATCTTCGGGCCTCCCGACTTCAGCTTGACGACGTCTCCAGTCTTGAAAGTGTTGGGCATTTGGACCTCCCATGCCGACACCTGACATTTCATACCAAAAGTGGTGTCCCGACAATGGCATATGGGTCTTTTGGGCCACTGTCTCATGGGGCAACGCGCAGGCATCGCGGACGGCGCCATAGGGGCGAAGCGTGCAGCCTCCGCAGATCAGTCCGCCTCGATCACACGCCGGACCGGCTTCCTGACCGGCTCCCGTCGGCGCGTAGGCGGAGGCTTGTCCGCCAATGCCTCCTGCCGCAGTCTCTGCTCCCTCAGGCGGGTTGTCTTGGCATCCCTGGCGTGGCGCTCGGCATCCAGCACCAGCCTCGCCTCGCGGTCCGCTCTTGCCAGCTTTTCCTTGTCGACACGCCTTGGCAATTTAAAAACCTCCTGTCCGTGGAACCATCGGCAGGAAATGTGCGACCCAAGCGTCTGTTCCAAAAAACAGGCGCCTGTTTCAAAAAATAGAAATGCGATGTCAATCATTTGTTGTTGAGATTTGAAAACGCCGGACCGCTCGCTTGTCAGCGCGTTACTGTTCCAAGCCCGGAAGGACCTCGCGACTGATCGGCAGGGTGAAGACAGCGTCCCCATTGCCTCTCAAACGCAAAAGCCCGCCGGCCGAGGCCAACGGTCGATTATACGACCACTTGCGATGGCGATCAGGCACGGGCGTCGGGAAGACGCCCCGTCCTCGTCACCCGGCTATCGGGCCGGATATTGGGGCGATAGCCGCAGCTACGCTGGCCAGACGATCGCGCTTCTTCAATTCAGGCTTCTCGTAGGTCTTCTTCATGGATATTCCCCCGTTGATCACTCAGGGCGCAAAATTGCCTGCGGCTGCCGGTTGTTGTCAAGCGATTGCAAAAAGCCCGCCACCCAGCGTTGAACCACGTATGGTGGCAGGCTCGGATGCGGGCGGGTATCCGCAAGTCGCACGACTACTCGGCCTGGCAAAAGGCAAGCGGCCGGAATCCGGGCTATCTTCCGCGCACCCAAGCCGCTTCGACCATCGGTTTGAAAAAACTGGTGCCGCTTAGGTGACTCGAACACCTGACCCCATCATTACGAATGATGTGCTCTACCAACTGAGCTAAAGCGGCCCGGGAGGTCAAGGCCTCCAAGATGGGCAGGGTGATAGACTCAACCGGCCGCGAATTCAAGATGCGACTTGGCAAATCATGCAAGCGCCCCGCCGCGATCGAAACCGGGGCTCCAGCGTCCTTGCATGCCGGAATTACCGACATATTCCGATTTTGTTTGCCGGAACATCGCGAAGATGGACTTTGGACGGCCCGTCAAGGCAGAATGCGGCTGCCCGCCCGTTGATTGATTGGTCGCCTGCCGCTAACCATCATGAAAGCTTGTGGCAATTTGCAGAGGGATCTCGCTTGGACGCGATCGAAAAAGCGATCCGGAACGCCTTGGAAAAGGGCAATGCCGAGGACCGCGCGTTCCGCGAGAGGGTCTATCGTTCGGCCTTCGCCGCGCTCGACCGTGCGCTCCAGGCCAATCCCGGCGTGACCGTGGAAGTCGCCATCAAGCGCCGCAAGGCTATCCAGGCGAAAATCACCGAAATCGAATCCGAGTACCTGCCGGCGTTGCCCGGCGTTGCCCCGCAGATCGACGCGCCGGCGGGCGAGGCCGCGGCCGACGCAGCGCCTGCGGTCGAGGCCGGCCCAAGGGTGCCATCGCCCGCTGTCTCCGTCGACGCCCCCGTGCAGCCCGCCTCCGATGTACCGCGCTCGCGCGTGCTGCCGGTCGTTCCCGACATCATGCCGGATGCGACCCTGCCCGGTGCGCCGACCATCGACATGTCGGCTCCCGCCGCGCCGGGAGCCGCGACGGAAGTGGCGCCAGACCGCGATGAGCGGCGCATTCGCGGACGTCGCCTGCCGCTGACCGCCATTTTCTTCACGGTGACGTTGCTCGCGGCCGTTGGCATCGGCCTGTTTTTCGCCATGCAGACCGGTGTGTTCAAGTCGGCGGCCGAGCTCAATACCGCGCCGCCGGAGGCACCGCCGACCGTCGAGGACGACGATTTCACCCCGGCCGACGGCGCCAACGCCCCGGCAAAGCCCGGTGCCGCGGATCAGTCGCACGACTGGATCAATGTGTTTTCGCCGACCGACCCGAGCCATGTCGCCGCGCCGTCGGATGCCAAGGCCGAGGTGATGAAGGACGACAGCGGGCCGTTCCTGCGCATCCAGTCCGGCGCCTCCGGCTCGGCGATCGCCTTCGATGTCGGGCAGGGCGTGCTGGAAAAGCTCGCTGGCAAGCACGCCGTGTTCGACATCATCGCCCGTGCCGAGGACGGCAAGGACACGCAGATCTCCGTCGACTGCAATTTCGGCGAACTCGGCGACTGCGGCCGCAAGCGTTACGCGGTCGGCCAGCAGAAAAACGAATATCTGTTCGACGTGAAGTTTCCCGACAAGCATCCGGGCTCGGCCGGAACCATCGCCGTCAATTCCGATTTCGACAAGCAGGGCAAGGCGGTCAACGTCTACGAGATTCGCGTCTCGATCGAGCCTTGAATTGGATCGTTGCTACCGACATATCGGCGGTGCCTAGAGCAATTCCAGGAAAAGTGCGTGGCGGTTTTCCGTCCGTAATTACGTAAAAACAAATAGTTAGCGGTCGAGCAGCGCCTGCAGGGTTTCTATGCGGTCGGCCTCGTTGGCCGGCTTGTCCCAGCGCAGCCGTGAAATCCTGGGGAAACGCATCGCCACACCCGATTTGTGCCGGGTCGAGCGGTTGAGCCCCTCGAAGGCGACTTCCAGCACCAGGCCATTGTCACGGTCGGCGCGCACCGAACGAACCGGTCCGAAGCGCTCGACCGTGTTGTCGCGGACATATTTGTCGATCTGCTTCAGCTCTTCGTCGGTGAAGCCGAAATAGGCCTTGCCGACCGGCACCAGCTCCTCCGCGCCCTCGGTCCCGGACCAGACGCCGAACGTGTAGTCCGAGTAGAAACTCGACCGCTTGCCGTGGCCACGCTGGGCATACATCAGCACGGCGTCCACCGTATGCGGGTCGCGCTTCCATTTGAACCATGGACCCTTCGGCCGGCCGGCGACATAGGGCGAATCCCAGCGCTTCAGCATCACCCCTTCGATGATCGGATGCGGCGGCGCGCGGCGCAGGTCCTCGAGCGCCTGCCAGTCCGGGAAGTCGACGAAGGGGAGAGATCGAAGCGGCTGGGGTCCAGCGTCCCGATGAAGGCTTCGAGGCGGCCGCGCCGCTCGCGGAAGGACAGTCCGCGCAGATCCTCTTCACCGATCTGCAGCAGGTCGTAACAGCGCATGAAGGCCGGATATTGTTGCTGCATCTTCGGCGTCACCGTCTTGCGATTGAGCCGCTGCTGCAGGTCCGAGAAGGTTCCCGTCGCCTCTCGCGGATCGCCGACAAGCAATTCGCCGTCGAGTGCGGCGGAAAAGTGCATGGCGTCGGCGAGGTCTGGAAAGGCGCCCGAGACATCGTCGCCGGTGCGCGAATAGAGCCGGCGGATGCCGCCTTCGGCCACCGCCTGGACACGGATCCCGTCCCATTTCCATTCCGCCGCATAGTCGGCGGCATCGAGCTTTTCGAGATCGCCGTCGCCGACCGGGTTCGACAGCATGACCGGGCGAAACAGCGCCAGCGCCGTGTTGCGTGGTTTTTCGGCCTTGCCCTCCAGCCAGGCGAACAGTGCCGTGTAGGGCGGCGACAGCCCATGCCAGAGCTCCTCGATCTCGGCGACGTCGACCTTGCCGAAATCGGCCAGCGCCTGTTTGGCCAGCCGCGCCGAGACGCCGATGCGCAGGCCGCCGGTGACCAGCTTGATGATGGCGAAGCGCGCCGAGATGCCGGCGCTGTCGAGCAGCCCCGTCAGCACCTTCGGCCCGTCGGAGCGGCTGGCCGCCTGCAGCTTCGCCACCACCTCGCCAAGCGTCGGCTCGCGGTTGGCGATCCTGCCAGGCGGTTGCGGCCAGACCAGCGACACCGTCTCGGCGAGGTCGCCGACATAGTCGTAGGAATAGCCGAACAGCACCGGGTCCATGCGTTCGGTGACCAGCGTACGCAGCATGGCCGGCTTGACGGCGGCAATTTTGAGATCGCCGGTGATCGCGGCCAGCGCCAGGCCACGGTCGGGATCCTCGACGCTGCGGAAATAGTCGGTCAAAAGCGTCAGCTTGCCGTTGCGCGACGGCGTCAGCACCAGGCGGTCGAGAAGTTCGGCGAAGCGGTTCATGGGGAGGGAAACCTCGCCAATCGGCAGGCGTCGCGTCCCGTCGCGCCCCCCTCTGTCCTGCCGGACATCTCCCCCACGTGGGGGAGATTGGCAGCTGCGATGACGGCTCATCTCCCCCAACATCAGCGATTGGCAAAAGCCGGCGTAACATCTGATCTCCCCACAAGTGGGGGAGATGGCCGGCAGGCCAGAGGGGGGCGCCGTAGGGCTCATCAGGGACAATTGGCGAACTGTATTGCATCAATCGCCCTCGTCCTCGTAGCCCACCAGATGCAGTGGCCTGGCCGCTATCCCTTCCAGTTCGCACCAGCGCACCAGGGCTTCCTCGCGGCCGTGCGTGACCCAGATTTCCTCGGCGCCGGTCTCCTTGATGGTGGCGGTGAGTTCGTCCCAGTCGGCATGGTCCGAGATGATCAGCGGCAGTTCGACGCCGCCTTGCTTGGCGCGCTGGCGGATGCGCATCCAGCCCGACGCGAAGCACGAGATCGGATCGGGAAAGCGCCGCGACCAGCGGTCGGCGAAGGCCGATGGCGGGCCGACCACGATGGCGCCGGCGAAGTCCTGCTTGCCGCCGCTCTCCACCGTCGCCGGCTCGAGTTCGCCGAGGTCGATGCCCTGGCTCTGGTAATATTCGCTGAGCCTGGCCAGCGCGCCATGGATGTAGAGCGGCTTGTCGTAACCGGCGTCGCGCAACAGCCGCATCACCCGTTGTGCCTTGCCGAGCGCATAGGCTCCGACCAGATGCGAGCGCTCCGGGAATTGCGCTGCCGATTTCAGCAGCCGGGCGATCTCTTCCGTATCGGGCGGATGGCGAAACACCGGCAGGCCGAAGGTCGCCTCGGTGATGAAGACGTCGCAGCGGATCGGCTCGAACGGCGCGCAGGTCGCATCCTTCTGACGCTTGTAGTCGCCGGAGGCGACGATACGCCTGCCCTGGTGTTCGACCGCTATCTGCGCCGACCCCAGCACATGACCGGCGGGGTGGAAGCTGACGCTGACGCCGTCGAGGGCAATCGTCTCGCCGAGCGTCGCTGCCTGCGTCGTCCCGGCAAAATCCTCGCCGTAGCGCAATGCCATGATGTCGAGCGTCTGCTGTGTCGCAAGCACCGAGCCGTGGCCGGAACGCGCATGGTCGGAATGGCCGTGCGTGATCAGCGCCCGGTTCACCGGCCTCACCGGATCGATGAAGAAATCTCCCGGCGGGCAGTAGAGGCCCTCGGGCCGGGGATGAAGCAGGTCGCTGGCGCGCATGATCCTCAAGATAGGATAAAATTCCGCCGCGGGAAGCCTGGTGCCCGAGACTGCTGACTCCCCGGGCAAAGCCTGCTCAATTCGGTTCAGCTTCGGCCTGCTTTGCTCTACAGAGAGGGCGGCCGGCTACCCTGCCGGTGGAACCATCAACATGAAACCGCTTCAGACCTCGTCGGGCGACCCGAACGCCGATCGCCGTGCAGACTATGCCGAAATGCTCTTTATCTCGGGCGATCACACTGCCGCGGCCGAGTTGCTGCTCGGCGCGCTGGAACTGGCGCCGCAATGGGCAATGGGCTGGTTTCGCCTCGGCGAGATGCAGGAGGCATCAGGCAGGCTCGACCTTGCGGCGCAGGCCTGGACGACGTCGCTGAAACTCGATCCGGCCGATCGCCAGGGCGCGGCTCTCAACTGCAGCTGATCGGCAAGGGTCCGGCCTGCACGGCGCCGCCCAGCGCCTTTGTCGAAACGCTGTTCGACCACTATGCCGAGATATTCGAGGAGATGCTGGTCGGCAAGCTCGACTACCGGCTGCCCGAGGTGCTCGACGCTGCCATCCGCAAGGCAAGGCCGGGCCGCTTCCGCCTGGCGCTCGACCTCGGTTGCGGCACCGGACTGATGGGCGAGAGGCTGAGGCCGATCGTCGACCGGCTGGAGGGGATCGATATCTCGGCGAGGATGCTGAGGAAGGCGCGGGCAAAAATATCTATGACGCGTTGATAAAGGCGGATTTGCAGGATTTTCCTATTCGGGCGGCAAGGCCGATCTGGTGACGTCAGCCGACGTGCTGATTTACATCGGTGGGCTCGAAGGTTTGGTGGCAGCGGTCGCCGGTCTGCTCGCCGAGGGCGGCCTGTTTGCCTTTTCCGTCGAGAGCCTCGTGGATGGCGGCGACTTCGCGCTGCAGCCGTCGCGGCGCTACGCCCATTCGGATGGCTATGTCGGACGGACCCTCGAGGCCAATGGTCTCTCGATCGTCGCGCTGGAGCCGACAACCATCCGCTGGGATCGCCGTGAGCCTGTCAAAGGCCTGTCGGTCGTGGCACGGAAAGCTCAGGCCGTGTGAGGCCAGCGCGTTGCACTGCTGCGAAAAAGTCCGATTTGCGTGCGCGACTGATATTTGCGATCTGGTCGCATCAGGGCGGGATACCAGGAGGAGCAGTTCGATGCGCTGGAACATGATGATCTTGGCGTCTTGCCTGGCAACCACCGGCTGCGTCGGCAATTCAGCGTCCGAGCGGCAGGACGCCAACATCGAATCCTCCCTGCAATACGACAGCGTGCCATGCGATCAGTTGCTGGCGCAGCGCAACGGATTGGCGCAGCAATACAATCTCCCGACGACCGCCAAGCCGACCTTCTCCAATCCCGCCATGGGCTTCGGCCCGTTCACGCCCGACATGCGCTCCAAGGCCCAGCGCGACAGCGACAAGGCGTCAGGCGAGATCGACGCCATGAACCGGTCCATCGATCGCCGCGACTGCGGCAAGCCGGACAAGCAGAAGAAGTTCGCTCTGCCTGGCTGATGATCCAATCGTCCATCTAGAGCGGTTCAGAGTTTGATAGAACCTCTGCTCCGCTCTAACTTCTTGTTTTTACGCAATTCCCAAGGGGAAGCGCTACGCGCTTCTCCCGGGAAAACCGCTACGCATTTTCTTGGAATTGCTCTAGCAAGGCTCCAACCGGTGAACCTCTCGGACCTCGGCGACCGCATCTGTATCCTGGGCCCGTCCAACAGCGGCAAGTCGACGCTCGCCGACGCGATCGCGCGCAAGCGTGGCCTGACACCCATTCATCTCGATCTGCTCTTTCACCTGCCCAACACGGATTGGGTGCAGCGTCCGAGGGATGAGTTCATTGCCTTGCATGACGCCGCGATCGCCAGCGAGCGGTGGGTGATGGATGGAACTACTCGGTTTGCATGCCGCAACGCTTCCGGCGGGCGACGGGATTGATCCTGCTGGACATCTCCACCTCCGCAAGTCTGCTGCGCTATTTCAGGCGAACCCTGTTCGAGAGGGATAGGCGCGGGGGCTTGGAAGGCGGGCGCGACAGCATCAAATGGGACATGATCCACCACATCGCCGTGACCACGCCGAAAAATCGGCGGAGATACCGGACAATGTTCGAGCAGATCGATCTGCCGAAGCTGCACCTGTCGTCGGTCCGGGCAATCAAGGAATGCTTCCGGGAGTGGGAGTTGGCCAGGTGAGGGTGATGCCCGGCTAGAGCAATTCCAGGAAAAGTGCGTAGCGGTTTTCCGTCCGGAATTGCGTAAAAACAAAAAGTTAGAGCGGGTCAGAGATTCTATCAAACTCTGAACCGCTCTAATATCCCGCCTTGCGGTCCACCAGATTATCGAGCTTTTCGCCGCGCTCGAAAGCATCCATCTGGCGCAGCATGGTCGGTGCCAGGTGCACGGGATCGGAGGTCGCCGCAGCATGGGGCGTCACGAACACTTTCGGATGGGTCCACAGCGGGCTGGTCTTGGGCAGCGGTTCGACCTCGAACACGTCGAGGCTCGCTTCCTTCAGCGTGCCGTCGTCCAACGCCCGTATGATGTCGGCGTCCTTCTGCAGGCGCCCACGCCCGGCATTGATCAGCACCGAACCGCCAAGGCCGTTGCGCTTGCGCAACTCCTTCAGCACGCCGTAATTGATGATGCCTTGCGTGTCTGGAGTGAGCGGCAGAAGCACCACCAGAATGTCGGTGGCATTGAGGAATGGGATCAGGCCTGCTTCGCCGGAATAGGTCGCCACGCCCTTCATCGGCCGGTCGCTGCGCGACCAGCCATTGACCGCGAAACCGAGCGACAGAAGCACGGAGGCCGCGGCCCGGCCGAGGCTGCCGAGACCCATGATGCCGACGGAAATGTCGCCGGCCGGCCGCTGCAGCGGCTCGTGCCAGGTCTTCTTCAACTGCTGCGACCGGTAGAGCAGGCCCTGGCGGTGATGGTCGAGAACCCGCCAGACGACATACTCGGTCATGTACTGCGTGAGGTTGTCGGCGACGACCTTGACGATCGGAACGTCGGGCAGGCCGGGTCGGCGAAGATATGGTCGACGCCGGCGCCTATCGAGAAGATGGCGCGCAGATTGGGCAGCGACGACATCAAATTGGGCTTGTGCTTCCACACCACCGCATAGGTGATCGAAGGATCCTTGGCGCCGTCCGGCTCCAGCACCACCTCGCGCTCGGCCGACAAGAGGTCGCGCCAGCGTTGCGGATGAAAGCCGGTGACGGCAAGCAGGATACGGCCTTTTTCCATCGCGGTTCGTTCAATCCTTCCTTGTGCGGATCACTCGCTGACCACGCCTGTCGGAGCCGTCTCGATCTTGAAGGCGGCCGAGATCAGCGCCCGAGTATAGTCGGTTTGCGGATTTCCAAAAATCTGTTCGGAAGGGCCGGCTTCGACGATCTGGCCGTTGCGCATGACGATGACGTCATTGGCCAGCGCCCTGATGACCTTGAGATCATGGCTGATGAAGAGATAGGCGAGGTCGTGCTTTGCCTGCAAATTGCGCAGGAGATCGACGACCTGCGCCTGCACGCTCATGTCGAGCGCCGATGTCGGCTCGTCCAGCATGACGAAGCGCGGGTTGAGCACCATGGCGCGGGCGATGGCGACACGCTGGCGCTGGCCGCCGGAAAATTCGTGCGGATAGCGGTTGCGGGTCGCCGGGTCGAGGCCGACTTCCTTCAGCACGGCGGCGACCTTGTCGTCGCGCTCGTCGGGCGACAGTTTCGGCTCGTGGATCTTCAGGCCTTCCTCGATGATCTCGGCGATCGACATGCGCGGGCTGAGCGAACCGAACGGATCCTGAAAGACGATCTGCAGTTCGCGTCTGAGCGGCCGCATGGCGTTGAAGGTGAGCTGGTTGATGTCGCGGCCGTTGAACTGGATGGTTCCGGTCGACGAGATCATGCGCGCCAGCGCCAGGCCGAGCGTCGTCTTGCCGGAACCGGACTCTCCGACCACGCCCAGCGTCTGGCCGGCGCGCACCGTGACATCGATGCCGTCGACCGCTTTCACATGATCGACCGTGCGGCGGAAGAAGCCCTGCTTGATCGGGAACCACACCTTGATGTCCTTGCCGGTCATGACAGGCTGGGCGTCGGCATTGGCGGCTGGCGGCTTGCCTTTCGGCTCGGCGGCCAGAAGGTGGCGCGTATAGGGGTGCTGCGGGTTGGCGAAGATATCCTTGGTCGGCCCGGTCTCGACGATCTTGCCCTTGGTCATCACGCAGACCCGGTCGGCGATCTTGCGCACGATGCCGAGGTCATGGGTGATGAACAGCATCGACATGCCCTTGCGGCTTTTGAGGCCCGCGAGCAGTTCGAGGATCTGTGCCTGCACCGTGACGTCGAGCGCCGTCGTAGGCTCGTCGGCGATCAGCAGTTCCGGCTCGTTGGCGAGCGCCATGGCGATCATGACGCGCTGACGCTGACCGCCCGAAAGCTGATGCGGATAGGCGTCGAGCCGCTTTTGCGGATCGCGAATGCCGACTTCGTTGAGCAGGGCCAGCGTGCGCGCCTTGGCCGGACGGTCGCCCATGCCTTGATGCAGCTTCAGGATCTCGACGATCTGGTGCTCGATCGTGTGCAACGGATTGAGCGAGGTCATCGGCTCCTGGAAGATCATGGTGATCTTGTTGCCGCGCACCTGGCGCAATTGCTTCTCGCTCATGGCGAGCAGGTCAGCGCCCTGGAACAGGATCTTGCCCGACGGATGGCTGGCGCTGGGGTAGGGCAGCAGCTTCAGCACCGACAGCGCCGAGACCGATTTGCCGGAGCCGGATTCGCCGACCAGCGCCACCGTCTCGCCCCTGGCGATGTCGAACGAGATGTGGTCGACGGCAACGGACTGGCCGCCGCCCTGGCTGAAGGCGACGCTGAGGTCCTGCACGCTGAGCAAAGGCGTTCCGCTCATTTGAACGTCTTGCGCGGATCGAAGGCGTCGCGCGTCGCCTCGCCGACAAAAACCAGCAGCGACAGCATCAGCGAGATGACGACGAAGCCCGATATGCCGAGCCAAGGCGCGTTGAGGTTGCGCTGCGCCTGCTTGAGCAATTCGCCGAGCGAGGCCGAACCCGGCGGCAGGCCGAAGCCGAGATAATCGAGCGAGGTCAGCGTCGAGATCGATCCGCTCAGCAAAAAGGGCAGGAAGGTCAATGTCGCCACCATGGCGTTAGGCAACAGGTGCCGGAACATGATGGTGCGGTTGGGCACGCCGAGCGCGCGGGCCGCGTTGACATATTCGAAGTTGCGGGCGCGCAAGAACTCCGCCCGCACCACCCCGACCAGCGCTACCCAGGAAAACAACAGCATCAGGCCGAGCAGGATGAAGAAGCCCGGCGGCAGGATGGCGGCGACGATGAGCAGCAGATAGAGCACCGGAATGGCCGACCAGATCTCGATGAAGCGCTGGAACAGCAGATCCGTCCAGCCGCCGAAATAGCCTTGCAAGGCACCAGCCCCAACGCCGATGAGAGCCGAGCCGGCGGTCAGGATCAGGCCGAACAGCACCGAAATGCGGAAGCCGTAGATGACACGCGCCAGCACGTCGCGTGCCTGGTCGTCGGTGCCGAGCCAGTTCCAGTTGCCGACATTGCAGGCCGGGTCATCAGCCCCTTGCGGATACTGGTTGCAGCGCGTCTTGGCGTCATATTGCCATGACGGCTTGGCGGGTGCCGCTTCGGGGATGGCGTTGTTGACGGTCTGGAAGGAATAGCGGATCGGCGGCCAGATCATCCAGCCATGGGCATTGATTTCGTCCTGGATCACCGGGTCGCGGTAATCCGTGACCGCATAGAAGCCGCCGAATTTTTCCTCGGGGTAAGCGACCATCACCGGAAAAAGGATTTCGCCCTTGTAGGAGGCGACGATCGGCTTGTCGTTGGCGATGAATTCGGCAAACAGCGACAGCACGAACAGGATGAGGAAAATCCACAGTGACCAGTAGCCACGCCGGTTGGCCTTGAAATTCTGCAGGCGGCGCTTGTTGAGCGGCGACAGGAACGGCCGTGGAAGCCGTTCCGGCAAGACACCGGCGGTAACGCTTGCCTCCGACATCAGACGTCTCTCCGCTCGAAATCGATGCGCGGATCGACCCAGGTGTACATCAGGTCGGACAGGAGCCCGATGAACAGGCCAAGAAGCGAGAAGATGTAGAGATTGGCGAACACCACGGGATAGTCGCGCTCGACGACGGACCGGAAGCCGAGCAGGCCGAGCCCGTCGAGCGAGAAGATATTCTCGATCAGCAGCGAGCCGGTAAAGAAGGCCGAGATGAAGGCACCAGGGAAGCCGGCGATGACGATCAGCATGGCATTGCGGAAGACGTGGCCGTAAAGCACCTGCCTTTCCGACAGGCCCTTGGCGCGCGCCGTCACCACATACTGCTTGCGGATTTCCTCCAGGAACGAGTTCTTGGTCAAAAGCGTCGTCGTGGCGAAGGCCGACAGCACCAGCGCCGTCAGCGGCAAGGTCATGTGCCAGGCATAGTCGGCGATCTTGGCTGGCCACGACAACTGATCCCAATTGTCGGAGACAATGCCGCGCAACGGGAACCAGTCCCAGAACGAGCCGCCGGCAAACAGCACCATCAGAAGAATGCCGAACAGGAAGCCCGGAATGGCATAGCCGACAATGACGACGCCGCTGGTCCAGACGTCGAACGGGGTGCCGTCCCTGACCGCCTTGCGGATGCCGAGCGGGATCGAGATCAGATAGGACAATAACGTGATCCAGAGCCCGATCGAAATCGAAACAGGCATCTTCTCCAGGATCAGGTCGAGCACCGAAATATCGCGGAAATAGCTGTTGCCGAAATCGAACCTGGCATAATTCCACAGCATCATGCCGAAGCGCTCGAGCGGCGGCTTGTCGAAGCCGAACTGCTTCTCCAGCTTCTTGATGAATTCCGGGTCGAGACCCTGGGCGCCGCGATATTTCGAGCCGACGTCGCCGGCGGCGTCGAAATTGGAACCGCCCGCGTCGCCGCCGCCACCGCCGAGGCGGTCGCTGCCGCCCTGGTTGGTCAGCTTGGCGATGACCTGCTCGACCGGGCCGCCGGGCGCGAACTGGATGACGGCGAAGGATATCGCCATGATGCCGAACAGGGTCGGGATCATCAAAAGGATGCGGCGCAGTATATAGACGCCCATCAGGCCTTGCGTCCTGCTCGAGCGAACATCTCAGCCTCTGCCAATTTTTGCCGCCTTGCCCTTATCGAACCACCACAGCGCCTCGACCGGAAAGCCGAAATCGGGCTTTTGCTCGGGAAAGCCGAACATGTCCCAATAGGCGCTTCGGTGATTCGCCAGGAACCAACTTGGAATCCAATCGCACCGCGCGCGCAAGACCCGGTCGAGTGCCCGCATGGCGACGGTCAGGTTTTCACGGTCCTTTGCCGCGCCCACGGCGTTGATCAGCGCGTCGATCGCGGGATCGGAGATACCCGGCAAGTTACGGGAACCGGAGACGCCGGCGGTGCTCGAATGGAAGAAGACTTCCAGGTCGTCGCGCGTCGGCGTCGCGCTGAACGAGAAAGCGGCCGACAGCAGATCGAAATCGAACGTCGCCTGTCTTGCCTGGTATTGCGCCGAATCGACCAGCCGGATCGTGGCGTCGAGGCCGATAGCCTTCATGTTGGCGACCCAGGGCGAATAGACCTGAACGAAGGTATCGTCGTCGACCATGAATTCGGCCGAAAGCCTGCCGCCCTTGTCATTGACAACGAAGTCACCCGACCGTTTCCAGCCCGCTGCGGCCAGAAGCTTTGCCGCCTGGCCAAGCAGCTTGCGGTCGCGGCCGGAGCCATCGGACGCGGGCAGAGTCACGGCCGTGCCGAAGACTTCAGGCGGGAGCTGAGCGCGCAGCGGCTCCAACAAAGCCAGTTCTTGCGGCGAAGGCAGCCCATCGGCGCGAAAATCCGATTTCTCGAAGCAGGATTGCGAGCGCTCGTAGGAACCGTAGAAGAAGTTGCGCCGCGTCCATTCGAAGTCGAAGCACAACGCAATCGCCTGCCTCACCCTGGGATCGCGAAACTGCTCGCGCCGCTGGTTGACGGCCGTGGCCTGCATGGACGGTCGCTTCTCGGCCGGGAATTCGTGCTTGATCACCTTGCCGGCGGCCAAGGCCGGAAAGTCATAGGCTGTCGCCCAGACTCGTGAGGTAAATTCCTCGCGGTAGGTGATCTCGCCTTTCTTGAAAGCCTCGAAGGCGGCCGTGCGGTTTTGGTAGAACTCGATGCGGATAATGTCGAAATTGTTCTGGCCGCGATTGACCGGGAGGTCGCGGCCCCAATAATCGGCGACGCGGTCGTACTCGATCGATGTCCCTGCCGAGAAGCGCCCAACCTTGTACGCGCCGGAACCGAGAGGCGGGTTCAATTGCGAACTGTCGAAAGGATTGGCTGTGTAGAACGCCTTCGACAGGATCGGGAACTGGACGACATTCAGCACCGTGCGATCGGATTGTTTGCCGGAGAAAATGAGCCGCAAGGTGTGCGCATCGACGACGACTGCATCGGCAAGGAACTTCAGTGGCACCGAGAGTTTCGGATGGCCCTGGTCCTTGAACAGCTTGAAGGTGAAGGCGGCATCCCCGGCCGTCAGCGGTGTGCCATCATGGAAGCGGGCTTCGGGCCGAAGTGCAAACTCGAAACTGTTGCGGTCGTTCGAAATGGTCACGCTTTCGGCAAGCTGACCGTAGACGGCGTCGGGCTCATCCAGCGCCGCCACCATCAGCGCATCGAAACACATCTCCATGCGAGGTGGCGCATCGCCCTTCAAGGTGAAGGCATTCAACGTGTTGAAGGTTTCCGTGCTCTGGTTGTAATCCCAATTCGGCGGAGCGAAGTTGAAGATGCCCCCGGTCGGTGCATTGACGTCGACATAGTCGAAATGAGTGAAGTCCGGCCTGTATTTGAGATCGCCAAAGGCCGAGAGGCCGTGCAGTTTGGTGCCGGTCGGGTTGGCGGCGAAAGCCCTGCCCGGCAGCAAGGCGGCGGCAGTGGCAGCTGCGCCAAGAGCGAGAAAGTCGCGACGGGGCAGGGCCGTCATCGATTGCCGCCCCATCAATTACCGCCCTTGTATTTGCCCGCCAGAGCCTTTTCCTTGTCGAGATCGACCCACCAGGAATCGATGTCGGCGCCGAGATAGGCGGGCTGCTTGTCGGGAAACTTGAACTTGTTCCAATAGGCCAGCCAGACCGCGGAACGGTAATATTGCGGCACCACGTAGAAGTTCCACAGCAGGATGCGGTCGAGTGCGTGGGTGGCGGCGACGAGATCATCGCGATCGGTGGCGAAGATGATGCGATCAACCAGCGCATCGACGATAGGATCCTTGATGCCCATCAGGTTGCGCGAACCGGGCGCGTCGGCAGCCTTGGAACTCCAGAAATCGCGTTGCTCGTTGCCAGGCGACTCCGATTGGCCGAACAGACCCGTCACGACATCGAAATCGAAATGGTTCACGCGGTTGATGTACTGCGTCTGATCGATGATGCGCAGGGTAGCGTCGACGCCGATCTTGCGCAGGTTGGCAATGTAGGGCTGGCGATCACCTGGTCGGTGTCGTTCCAGCCGAGGATCTCGAACTTGAACGGTGCGCCTGTCTTGGCGTTGACCATCTTGCCGCCCTTGATGACCCATCCGGCCTTGGCGAAGAGATCGACGGCCTGCTTCAGATACTTCCGCTCCGCTTGCGGCGAATCGTAGACAGGCAGCTTGAACTCCTGAGTGAAGAGTTCCGGCGGCAGCTTGTCGCGGTATTTTTCCAGGATCTCCAGTTCCTTGCCCTGCGGCAATCCGCTGGACGCCAGTTCGGTACCCTGGAAATAGCTCGATGTGCGGGTATTGAAGCCGAAGAACAGCGTGCGATTCATGCTCTCGAAATCGAAAGGTATGGTCAGTGCTTCGCGGACCAGCCGGTCCTGGAACAGCGGCCGCCTCTGGTTGAGAACAAAGCCCTGCATCGGCTGTGGCGACTGGGTCTGGAAGTCCTTCTTGATGACGTCGCCTGCCTGAATGGCCGGGAAATTGTAGGCCGTCGCCCATTTGCGAGAACTGTATTCGCGGTTGATGTCTTCCAGCCCACCTTTGGTGAAGGCAAGCCAGGCCGCATTGTCGTCGAGGATATAGGTGTATCGGCGCGTGTCGAAATTCTCGCGGCCGATCTTCACCGGCAGCTTCGCCGCCCAATAGTCCGGCACACGCTGCCAGACGATTTCCGAACCGGGCTTGAAGCTGGCAATCTTGTAGGCGGCCGAGCCGAGCGGGATTTCCAGCGTCGGCTTTGTGACATCGCGCTTCTTGCCGCTGGCATCAGTGCCTTCCCACCAGTGTTTCGGCAGCACGGCAAGGTCGCCCATGATCTTGGGCAGTTCCCGGTTGCCCTTCTGGTTGAAATGGAATTCGACCTCGCGATCGGAGATGGCGACCGCATCGGTGACGTTCTCGAAATAGCGGCTGTATTGCGGGCTGTTGGCCTTCAGCACGTGGAACGACCAGATCACATCGTCGACGGTGATCGGTTGGCCATCATGCCATTTGGCGCGAGGATCGAGCCGGTAGGTCGCCGAGGAAAAGTCGGCTGGATATTTATAGGCTTCGGCGACCAAGGGGTGGCTGGTACTGCCTTCGTCTGTCGCTTGCTCCATCAGTGTGTCGTAGAGCATGCCGCCGCCGAAACCGACAAGGCCCGCAGCCGGCGATCCCTGGACGATATAGGGGTTGAAGCTGTCGAAGGTGCCGAGAACCACCGAATTCAGCGTGCCGCCCTTCGGCGCGTTCGGATTGACGTAATCGTAGTGCTGGAAATTGTCGCCATATTTGGATTGGCCGATCAGCGATGAGGTTGTCCGCCACTCGTCGGCCCGGCTCGTTTGCAACCCTGCCACCAGCAGGGCCGCCGCCAGCAGCGACTTGAGAAGCGTTCGGCCAACCGTCATGCACTCTCCCTTTCGCGATACGTGCCAGATCATCCAGAAGGGCGATCCTAGATGATTTGACGCTCGTGAAAACCGCAATGCGCCGGCTTTGTCGCCGCACCGCGCATTTTCCCAACAAAAAAGCCGGGCTGAACCCGGCTTTTTCAAGGACGTCGAGATGACAATCCGGTTATTTTGCCGGAGCGGCGGGCGCCGCGGGCTTGGCCGGTGCGGCGCCGTCGGCCGGCTTGGCGGGCGCGGAGGCGTCAGCAGCGGCGCCCGGTGCCGGCAGCGGCTTGGGATTGTCCGACAGCGTGCGCAGATAGGCGATGACGTTGGCGCGGTCCTCGTCCTTGGGCAGGCCGGCAAAGCCCATGGCAGTGCCCTTCACGAATTTCTTCGGCGAAGTGATGAAGTGGTTGATGTTGTCGTAGGTCCACTTCTCTGTGCCGCCCTTGGAGAATTCCTTCATGCCGGCCGAATAGGCGAAGCCTTCATGTTCGGCGACGGGGCGATCGACGAGATCCCACAGATCCGGGCCGACCTTGTTGGGACCGCCCTTTTCGCCGGAATGGCAGGCCTGGCACTTCTTGAACACGGCAGCACCGGCCTCGACATTGGCGGTCTGCAAGAGGTCGGCGATCGGCTTGGCTTCGGCGGCCGGCGCGGCAGCGCCGCCTTCGGCGGGCTCCGCGGCCTCGATGGCGAAGCCGGGCTTTTCCGGCGCCGGCGAGGCAAACAGCGCGTCCGACACAATGCCGACCGAGAAGACCACGAAAACGGTTCCGAGCAATCCGGCGAGCAGTTTGTTGACTTCGTTGGAATCCATACGCCCCTTGCTCCCTTTTCCGGCGGACCGAACCGTCCACTCCGTCCGTCGGTATCGAGACCTGCCCTCCAGGGCCGGTCAAATCGGGCGGAAACTAGGTCTTTTGCTCCAGCGTTGCAACACCTATAAGGGCGCTTCCAGTGAGACCTTTTGCCACTTTTCCTTGTCCTCTTTTCGAACGCCTCGCCAGACCGATGTCCACCCTGATCCTGATCCCGGCCCGCATGGCCTCGACCCGCCTGCCGGGCAAGCCGCTGGCTGACATTGCCGGCGCTCCGATGATCGTCCATGTCGCGCGCCGCGCGGCCGAAGCCGGGCTTGGCCGGGTGGTGGTGGCGACCGACACGCAAAGCGTGGCCGAAGCGGTGCGCGCGCATGGTTTCGAGGCGGTCAGGACGCGCATCGACCATGAATCGGGTTCCGACCGCATCCACGAAGCTCTGCTGGCGCTCGATCCCCGAGGCGAGGTCGAAACGATCGTCAATGTGCAGGGCGACCTGCCGACCATCGATCCCGGCATTATCGCCGCCTCGCTCAGGCCGTTCGAGGACGCCGCCGTGGATATCGCCACGCTCGGCGTCGAGATCGTCCGCGAGGAGGAAAAGACCAATCCCAACGTCGTCAAGATCGTCGGGTCGCCGCTGTCGGCCACGCGGCTACGGGCGCTTTACTTCACCCGCGCCACGGCGCCGTGGGGAGAGGGGCCGCTTTATCACCATGTCGGCCTCTACGCCTACCGCCGCGCCGCGCTCGAGCGTTTCGTCGCCCTGAAGCCGTCGCCGCTGGAGCGCCGCGAGCGGCTCGAACAGTTGCGGGCGCTGGAAGCCGGCATGCGCATCGACGCCGAGATCGTGCAGTCGGTGCCGCTTGGCGTCGACACGCCTGAAGACCTGGACCGCGCCAGGGAAATCCTTTCAAACTGAGATATCGGCATGCCTGAAAAGACCAACAGAATATCCTTCCAGGGCGAGCCCGGCGCCAATTCCGACACCGCCAGCCGCAACGTCTATCCCTCGATGGAGCCGTTGCCGTGCCCGACCTTCGAGGACGCCTTCAATGCCGTCGAGACCGGTAAGGCCGATCTCGCCATGATCCCGATCGAGAACACCATCGCCGGGCGCGTCGCCGACATCCACCACCTCCTGCCGGAATCGAAACTGCACATCGTCGGCGAATATTTCCTGCCGATCCACTTCCAGCTTATGGTGCTGCCCGGCGTCAGGCGCGACGAGATCAAGACCGTACACACCCACATCCACGCGCTCGGCCAGTGCCGCAAATACATCCGCAAGAACGGCTGGAAGGGAGTAGTCGCCGGGGACACGGCGGGCGCCGCCAAAATGGTCTCCGAGGTCAAGGATCGCACCAGGGCCGCGCTGTCGCCGGCGCTGGCCGCGACCCTCTATGGGCTCGACATCATCGAGGAGAACGTCGAGGACACCGACAGCAACGTGACCCGCTTCGTCGTCCTGACCAAGAGCAAGCAATGGGCCGAGCGCCCGTCACCCGACGTCAAGATGATGACGACCTTCATCTTCCGCGTCCGCAACGTGCCGGCCGCGCTCTACAAGGCCATGGGCGGCTTCGCCACCAACGGCATCAACATGACCAAGCTGGAGAGCTACCAGCTCGGCGCCTTCACGGCGACGCTGTTCTACGCCGACATCGAGGGCCATCCCGACGATCCGCTGGTGAAGCTGGCGCTGGACGAGCTTCGGTTCTTCTCGCGCGAGGTGCGGATTCTCGGCGTCTATCCGGCCAGCGAGTCGCGCGAGCAATGGAAGGTGGCGGATTGAGCTACCAGCCCAGCGGCACGTAGTCGATTTCCATGAAGGTCTCGACCTCCGGCACCCAGCGGTCGCGCACGAAGGCGACATGGTCGGGATGGTCGTTGTACCTGGTGTAGGCCGCCTGGTCGGCGAACTCCATCGAGAAGCCGAACTGATAGTCGTTCTTGGGGCTGACCTGCCGCAATTGCTCGAAATGCGTGACGCCCCGGATCGCCGAGAGGATTTTCCTGGCGTCGACGAGAAACCGCTTTTCCTCCAGCGAGTGCGGCGGGTGCTTCAGCGTGAAGACGACGGTGTGACGGATCATTTGTCTCTCCTGCAATGACTTCGATGACTATTCGCTGTCGACCCAGGCGCGGATGAGGTGGTGCGCGATGGCGCCTTTCGGCGGGGTGACCAGCGTGTCGGGATGCGTACGGTCCAGCATCAGGCGCACTTCGTCGCGCAAAAACCAGCGGCAATCCTCCAATTCGTTGAGGTCGGCCTGGATGTCCTCGTTGAGCGGCTCGCCGAAGCATCCGATCATCAGCGAATAGGGGAAAGGCCAAGGCTGGCTCGCGTGGTAGACGACGCGGCCGAGCCGGATCCCGGCCTCCTCCAGCGTCTCGCGGCGCACCGCCGCCTCGATCGTCTCGCCCGGCTCGATGAAGCCGGCAAGTGCCGAATACATGCCCGGGGCGAAGTGCCGGCCACGCCCGAGCAGGCATTTGTCCCGCGTCGCCGTCAGCATGATCGCCACCGGATCGGTACGCGGAAAATGCTCGGTGCCGCAATTCGGGCAATGCCGCTTGTAGCCGCCCGCCCGCATCTGCGATTGCGTGCCGCATTTGCTGCAGAAGCGGTGGCTGGCGTGCCAGGCGAGCAGGGCCGCCCCTTGCGCCATCGCGCCGGCGGCGGCCTCGTCGATCAGTCCCTGCATGTAGACCGAGCGGTAATCGATCGCCTTGACGGTTTCGGGCAATTGTTCGGCATCGATGCCGGCCAGCACCGCCAGCACCGGCCCCTGTTCGGAAAACCCGAGCAGGACTCCCTGGTCGAAGGAAGGGCTGAAGGGATCGCTCTCGGCAATGCGGTACCAAGGGTCGAAACCGCCATCAGCGAGTTTCAGGAGGAGCCGGCCGCCATTCATCAAAAGCAGCCGTGTCGTCGGATCGGCCAGCGCCTTGTCGACCGAATCGTCGGCGCGGTTTTCGGATTGCCGGTCGATCGTGTTGCCGGCAAAGCCGACGAACTGGCTCGGCTCGCGCAGGGGCGCGTCAAACAGGCGGAAGCTCATATGGACTCTGGCGCTTTGGGATGGACATGCTTGGGATAGAATACAGGGAAGGCTTATAGCGCTGCCCTTATCGTTTCGGCAAACCGGCGCAGGTCGGAGCGCTGATAGGGCTCGCGCAGGCCATGCCCCCACACCGGGCCGGGCCAGCCGGGATCGCCCTCGGACCGTGCGACGATATGGATATGCAGTTGGCGCACGATGTTGCCGAGCGCGCCGGTGTTGATTTTGGTGCAGCCGCTCACCTTCTTCAGCGCCTGCGCCACCATATTGGTCTCGAAGGTCAGCATCGCCTGGTCGAGCGGCGTCATGTCGTGGATCTCCTCCGCGCCCGGCCGCTGCGGCACCAGGAGCAGCCACGGCCAGCGGCGGTCGTTCATCACCCGCAATTCGCACAGCCCAAGCCACATCAACTGCTCGCTGTCAGCCTCCAGCCGGGCATCCAGCGTGAATCCGGCCTTCAGGCCCGGCAGCATCGGCGTTTCCCTTGCTTTTCTTGGCTTCCTCAAACCCTGAACGCTAAAGCGGCTGCATCGGGGCTGCAAGCGAATCTCGCGGTTCGCGGTACCGATTTGCCTGCGCACTTGCATTTCGTCGCGCAATTGCCGATATGGACAGCGGGAGGTTGGTGGTGGACGATCCACTCGCCAACCGGGTCAGGTCCGGAAGGAAGCAGCCCTAACGAGCCCGGAACGGGTCATTGTTCCAGCCTCCCACCTCATCGGCCCTCCTCGCGACATTGACGACGCATTGCAGCGCGGGCGAGACTATGCGCAGGAATCGGCGCCTTTGGGCGTGGCCTTTTGGAGCTTAACGGGCGAATGAGCGAAGCCGGAAATTCGGGGCCCGATAGTCTGGCGACAGGCAAGGCCGCTGCCTACCGCGTGCTGGCGCGCAAATACCGTCCGTCGAATTTCTCCGAGCTGGTCGGCCAGGAGCCGATGGTGCGCACCCTCACCAACGCCTTTGCCACCGGCCGCATTGCCCAAGCCTGGATGCTGACCGGCGTGCGCGGCGTCGGCAAGACCACCACGGCACGCATTTTGGCGCGTGCCCTGAACTATAAAACCGCCACCGTTGACCAGCCCTCGGTCGACCTCGCCGTGCTTGGCGAGCATTGCCAGGCGATCATGGAAGGCCGCCATGTCGACGTCATCGAGATGGACGCCGCCTCGCACACCGGCATCGATGACATCAGGGACATCATCGAGCGCGTGCGCTATGCGCCCGTCTCGGCCCGCTACAAGGTCTACATCATCGACGAAGTGCACATGCTGTCCACGCAGGCCTTCAACGGCCTGCTGAAGACGCTGGAAGAACCGCCGCCGCACGTCAAATTCATCTTCGCCACCACTGAAATCCGCAAGGTTCCGATCACCGTCCTGTCGCGCTGCCAGCGTTTCGACCTGAGGCGCATCGACGCCGGCGCGCTGGTCGCGCATCTCTCTTCGATCGCCGGCAAGGAAGGCATTTCGGTCGACGACGACGCTCTTGCGATGATCGCGCGCGCCGCGGAAGGTTCCGCCCGCGATTCGCTCTCCATCCTCGACCAGGCGATCGCCCATGGCGCCGGCTCGGTCAGCGCCGAGGCCGTGCGCGCCATGCTGGGCCTGGCCGACCGCGCCCGCATCGTCGATCTGTTCGAACATGTGATGAAGGGCGATGTGGCGGCGGCACTCGGCGAATTCCGTGCGCAATACGACACCGGCGCCGATCCGGCCGCCGTGCTCACCGATCTGGCCGAGTTCAACCATCTCGTCACACGGCTGCGTTTCGTGCCGACCGCGATGGACGATGCCTCGCTGTCGCAGGACGAGCGCCAGCGCGGCGCCGATTTCGCCAGGGCGCTGTCGGTTCGCGTGCTGTCGCGGACCTGGCAGATGCTGCTCAAGGGCATTCCCGAGGTACAGTCCTCCAACCGGCCGGTGAGTGCCGCCGAAATGGTGCTGATCCGGCTGGCGCACGCAGCCGATCTGCCGACATTGGACGAGGCGCTGAGATCGCTGGAGAGCGGCGCCTCGGCTACTGGTGCCGCGCCGCGCCCGAACGGCGCGCCCGGGAACCCCGGCAATGGCGGTGCTGGCGGCAATGGCGCCAGCGCCGTGGCGCAGGCGCGCATGCCTGGCGGTTCGGGCGGCGCGCAGACCATGCGGCTGGTCGAGGCCACGCCCGCTCCGGCCGCCTTCGTCGCCCCCCCCAGCCGGCGCCGGAGACGCACGCGGTTCCGCTGAAATCGCTGGCCGACATCGTTGCCCTTGCCGACGCGCAGCGCGACGTCGCCTTCAAGGTGCTGGTCAAGCGCTGCATCCGTCTGGTGCGCATCGAACCTGGCCGCATCGACGTCGGCCTGACCGACGATGCGCCTAAGATGCTGCTCAACGAGCTGACGACGAAACTGCGTGCGTGGACCGGCCGCAGCTGGCTGGTGTCGCTTTCTAAGGAGGAGGGCGGCCAGACGCTGGCCGAAATGGAATCGACGAAGCGTGAAAACGCTTTCCTCGATGCCAGGAACGACCCGACTGTCGCCGCCTTCCTGACCCGCTTTCCCGGCGCCAAGATCATCGATGTGCGCATTCCCGACGCGCCGGATGCCGAAGCGAGCGAGGCCGAAATGCCCGTCGAGCCGCCAGCCGATGACGACGAACCCTGATATCCAGCACTAATCCGCAAAGGATCGGACCATGAAAGATCTTCTCGGCCTGATGGGCAAGGCGAAGGAAATGCAGGCCAAGTTCCAGGCCATGCAGGACGAAATCGCCACGGTCGAAGCCGTCGGCCAGGCTGGCGGCGGCCTGGTCAGCATCATTTTGAGCGGAAAGTTCGACATCAAGTCGCTGAAGATCGACCCGTCTTTGTTCAAGGAAGACGAGGTCGAAATCCTCGAGGATTTGATTCTTGCCGCGCACAATGACGCCAAGGCCAAGGTCGAGCAGATCATGCAGGAAAAGACCAAGGCGCTGACCGCCGGCCTGCCCATCCCGCCAGGAATGAAACTGCCTTTCTAGCGTTCGGTGCGCCCATGATCGACGAGCCGTCCGAAAGACTTATCGAGCAGCGTGTCCGCAACAGGATCTACGAGATTCTGGAAATCCTCGCCGATTGCGATGCGGGCGTCGATCTCGTCGGCATCAAGGGCTACTTCAATCTCTTCGAGGATTTCGTGCACCGCCCGTCGATCGAGGCCGGCACGTCGGCGCTTTCGAAGGACGAACGCGCGATCGTGCTGGAAATCGCCGAATTCCTGGAGGCGGCCTCGGAAACGAATCCTGATTTCACCAAGGCCGAGTTCATCGACAGCGACTGGCCGGGCAAGATCGCGCCGGCGGCCAGGGAGGCGCGGGCGCTGTTTCTCAGGCGGGGTCTGTTTTCAGAGAAGGTCGAAGAGGTCGAACCCGGTCGTCCGGCAGCAATCGCTGCCGGGCGATAGGCTTTCCCGGAAAAGCGCATACTGTTTCCCCAAGGGAATTGCGGCGAAACGAAGAGAGAGCGGTCATCGTCTGTGTGAAACGACGGCTCGATCTATCTGGAAAGCCTCAATTTGTGTCAATTCGGCAACAGTCTGGCGTTAATAACGTTTTGGCCATCATTTTGCCCGAAAGTGTCTCATTCTTGCCGCAGCCTGGGGGCGGGCATTGAAGTGAGAGGGTTACCTGTTGATCGCCACGCGATGGAAGACGCCGCTGTTGCTCGGCGTCGTCACGTCTCCCCTTTTCTTGGCCGCTTGCAGCCAGACCACCTCGCACGGCATGTCGGTTGCCAGCCTGACCGACGCCATCACGCCGAGTTTCCTGAGTTCGCGCGCCTACAGCCACACGCCGAAGGACAGGGAATGCCTGGAACGGGCGATGTTCTTCGAATCCAACCGGTCGAGCCGCGACGGCATGATCGCCGTCGGCACGGTGGTGATGAACCGGCTGCGCTCGGGCAACCACGGCAGCACCATCTGCGAAGTGGTGGGTGAACCCGGGCAGTTCGCGCCGGGCGTCATGACCAGGCCGATGAATTCGCGCGCAATGCCCGATGTCGAGGAGGCTGCCGACGCCGTGCTCAAGGGCGAGCGCAAGGCCAAGCTCAAGAACACGATGTATTTCCACACCGCCGGGCTGCGCTTCCCCTACAAGAACATGCACTACACCATGGTTGCCGGCGGCAATGCCTTCTACGAAAAGCGCGGCCGCAACTGGCAGCCGCTGCCGGATGAGCCGATGGTTGCCGTTGCCTCGGCCGAGCCGCCTGCCGCCTTGCCGGGCGTGCCTGCGGAGCGCGTCGCTTCCGCCGAGCCCGTACCCGCGGCCAAGACATCCGCTCGCACCGCTCCGGCCCAGCAGGTCTATATGACCGCCGCGGCGGAGCCGGCACGCTCCAGCAAGACGGCAACCGCGCGCCCCGCTCCGGTCCAGGAGACCTATGTCACGGCATCCGCGGCGCCGACGGCAAAGTCGGCACGCGTCTCCGCGAAGCCGACACTGGTCGCCATGCAGGAGCCGATGGAGGAGCCGGATGTTGCCCGTTTCGGCGGAACCTTGACCGGCGGAACCTCGAACAAGAGGGTCATCTCCTCGGTTGAGGGCGAGCCACAGGAAGCGGCGATGGGCTTCCAGTCGACGCCTGAAAACACCGACGCGATCGGCGCGATGATCGTCAGCCAGGGCCGCCCGCTCGAAACCAACTGATGTGTGTCGCAAACCCGCAATGGCAGGATGGCGGGTTATTCGCGGACGCGAGATGTTTCAAAGCGCTCTGAAAAATCCTGGACCGGTTCGCCATTTCACGGAAACGGTGAACCGGTCCAACTTTTCTTGGACGCAATTCCGGACGGAAAACCGCTTCGCACTTTTCCTGGAATTGCTCTAGATCAGGGCGATGTCGAAGCGAATCGCCGGTCCCGAGATCGAACGCCTGATCCAACTCCTGGCCAAGGTGCCGGGGCTTGGCCCCCGTTCGGCCAGGCGCGCGGCGCTGCATCTGATCAAGAAGAAGGAACAGTTGCTGTCGCCGCTCGCCGCCGCTATGGGCGAGGCCGCCGACAAGGTGCGCATCTGCTCCACCTGCGGCAATGTCGACACCTCGGACCCTTGCATGATCTGCACCGATCCACGCCGCGATGCCGCCACCTTGATCGTCGTCGAGGACGTCGCGGATCTCTGGGCCCTGGAGCGGGCGGCGGCGATGAATGTGCGTTACCACGTGCTTGGCGGCACGCTGTCGCCTCTCGACGGCATCGGCCCCGATCAGCTCAACATCCGCTCGCTGATCGACCGCATAGCCGGCGGCGAGGTCAAGGAACTCATCCTCGCCGTCAACGCGACGGTCGAGGGCCAGACCACCGCGCACTACCTCACCGATCAACTCTCCGGCTTCGAGGTCAAGATAACGCGGCTGGCGCACGGCGTACCGGTCGGCGGTGAACTCGACTATCTCGACGAAGGCACGCTGGCCGCGGCGCTGCGCTCGCGGACGGCGTTTTGACACGATTGCGGGGAGGATGCGCACGATGATTGTCACGCATCTTTCGAAGCTGGTGCTGCACGCCACGGAGCGTGGCTTTCGCAAATTCTGTTTTGTGTTCTTGCTGGTGGCTCTGTCCGCGCTGCTCATCGCCGCTCCCGCCTCCGCCGCCAAGATCGACGACCAGTTCAGCGCCTGGCTCCAAACCGACCTCTGGCCTGAGGTCAATGCGAAAGGCATTTCCAAACAAACGTTCGACGCTGCGTTCAACGGGGTGAAGCCGAACCTCAATCTCCCCGACCTTGTCATGCCAGGCGAGAAGCCGAAGACGCCGCAGAAGCAGCACCAGGCCGAATTCGGTTCGCCCGGCGCCTATTTTGCCGAGAAGACGGTTCGGGCGGTGACATCGGGCGGACGCACCCGCGAAGCCGCCAATGCCCGCACGCTTGCCGCGATCGAAAAGCGCTATGGCGTGCCGGGCGAAATCCTTCTGGCGATCTGGGGCCGCGAGACCGGCTTCGGCGCGGCGAAGATGCCCTACGACGCCTTCGAGGTGCTGGGCACCAAGGCGTTCATGTCGACGAAAAAGGATTTCTTCCGCACCGAACTGCTGGCAGCGCTGGAAATCGTCCAGCGCGGGTTGGCCCCGGTGGGCGCGATGAAATCGTCCTGGGCCGGGGCGCTCGGCCAGCCGCAATTCATGCCGACCTCTTTCCTCAAGCACGCCGTCGATTTCGACGGCGACGGCCGCGTCGACATCTGGAATTCGACGCCCGACGTGCTGGCCTCGATCGCCAATTATCTTGTCCATTATGGCTGGGTGAGGGGACGCGGCTGGGGTTTCGAGGTGACCGTGCCTCAGAGCGTCTCCTGTTCGCTGGAGGGCCCGGACCAGGGCAAAAAAATTTCGCAATGGGCCGCCATGGGCATCGAGCGTGTCGGCGGCAAAGGTTTCCCGGCTAGCGAGCTGAAGGCGGAAGGTTTCCTGCTGATGCCGGCCGGACGCAGCGGCCCTGCCTTCATCGCGACCCCCAATTTCTACGTGCTGAAGCAATACAACACCAGCGACCTCTACGCGCTGTTCATCGGCCATGGCGCCGACCGCATCGCCCATGGCGATCAGAATTTTTCCGGGAGCTGGGGTCCGGTCGGCGATCTCCACCGCTCCGACATCGCAGCCTTGCAACGGGCCCTGGAAGCCAAGGGCTATGATGTTGGCAGCGCCGACGGCCTGCCCGGCTTCAAGACCCGCCGTTCGATCGGCGGATGGCAGGAAAAGAATGGTCAGGCCGCCACCTGTTTTCCCGATGCTGGTTTGGTTGCCGCGCTGAAATAGCTTCGAATTTTAGCAGATTTTTCCCGATCGCCGGCATCATTTGGCCGGCGTATGCGTGGACACGCCGCTGTGTATTCTGATCCACTGGGGCCGTCTCGCAAATCCTCGTTGCCGGGCCGGGAGTCGCCGGATAAGGTGTTGACCAACTGGACAAAAACCACGACGGTAGCGGGTCAAGGGCTTTCATTGGAGCCCTGAAAGAACACCGCAACCCTGAGCCGGGAACTCAGGTCAACAAACAACAAAACAGGGAACAATCATCATGATGATGGAAAAGCTTGCTCTACGATCCCGCATCTTGCTGGCGGGCGCCGCCATGTCGGCGCTGCTTCTGGCCGGAGCGCCGGCTGGCGCGGTCACCCCCGCCGACACGCTTGTCGAAGGTTTTGCCATCGACGACATCATCTCGATGGATCCGGGCGAGGCGTTCGAGCTGTCGACCGCCGAGGTCACCGGCAACACCTATGATCTTCTTGTCCGCCTCGACCTCAGCGACACCTCCAAGGTCAAGCCCGATCTCGCCGAAAGCTGGACCGTCTCCGACGATGGCCTGACCTATACGTTCAAGCTCAAGCCGGGCCTGAAATTCGCCTCAGGCAACCCGATCACCGCCGCCGACGTCGCCTGGTCGTTCGAGCGCGCCGTCAAGCTGGACAAGAGCCCTGCGTTCATCATCGACCAGTTCGGCATCAGCGGCGACAACGTCACCGAAAAGGCCAAGGCGGTCGACGACACCACCTTCCAGTTTACCGTCGACAAGGCCTACGCGCCGAGCTTCGTCCTGAACTGCCTGTCGGCCACCGTCGCCTCCGTTGTCGACGCCAAGCTGGTCAAGGAACATGTCGCGGCTGTCACGCCGAGCGCCGACTACAAATGGGACAACGATTTCGGCAATGCCTGGCTGAAAACAGGCTATGCCGGCTCGGGCGCCTTCAAGCTGCGCGAATGGCGCGCCAACGAGGCCGTCGTCATGGAGCGTAACGACAATTATCACGGCGAGAAGGCCAAGCTTGCCCGCGTCATCTACCGCAACATGAAGGAAAGCTCGGCGCAGCGCTTGGCGCTCGAAGCCGGCGATATCGACGTTGCCCGCAACCTCGAGCCGAACGACCTCGATGCCATCGCCAAGAACGCCGACCTCACCACCACCAGCGCGCCGAAGGGCACCGTCTACTACATCAGCCTCAATCAGAAGAACCCGAACCTCGCCAAGCCCGAGGTCCGTCAGGCCTTCAAGTACCTTGTCGACTATGATGCGCTGAGCTCGACCATCCTCAAGGGCATTGGCGACATCCACCAGTCCTTCCTGCCCAAGGGCGACCTCGGTGCCGTGGACGACAACCCGTTCAAGCTCGATGTCGCCAAGGCCAAGGAATTGCTGGCCAAGGCTGGCTTGGCGGGCGGCTTCAGCGTCACCATGGATGTGCGCACCGGCCAGCCGACCACCGGCATGGCGGAATCGATCCAGCAGACGCTGGGCCAGGCCGGCATCAAGCTGGAGATCATTCCCGGGGACGGCAAGCAGACGCTGACCAAATACCGCGCCCGCAACCATGACATCTACATCGGCAATTGGGGCCAGGACTATTTCGATCCGAACTCCAACGCCCAGACTTTTGCCTCGAACCCGGACAATTCGGATGCCGGCAAGTCCCACACGCTCGCCTGGCGCAACAGCTGGGACATTCCGGACCTGACCAAGGAAACGGAGGCGGCTCTGCTCGAGAAAGACGCGGGCAAGCGCGCCGACATGTACAAGGACCTGCAGCAGAAGATCCTCGACACCAGCCCGTTCGTCATCATCCACCAGCAGCTGGAAGTCGCCGGCCTGCGCAAGAACCTCAAGGGCTTCGCGCTCGGTCCGAGCTTCGACACCAACTTCGTCGGGCCGGTTGCCAAGGAATAGTGTTCGCGGACACGCCGCATGAGCGCGGTTGAAAATCAGGGCGGGCGCGGCAGCGCCCGCGCCGTCGCCCTTGTATCATCGCTCGGCCGCTTCCTGGTCATCGCGGTGACGACCTATCTTGGTCTTCTCGCGGTCACCTTCTTCATTGGCCGCGTCATCCCGATCGACCCGGTGCTGGCCGTGCTCGGTGACCGGGCACCCGCCAATGTCGTGGAGCGTACGCGCCGCGAGATGGGCCTCGACCTGCCGTTGATCGAGCAGTTCTACATCTATGTGAAACATGCGCTGAGCGGCGATTTCGGCATCTCCGTGCTGACCACCAATCCCGTCATGACCGACATCCGTCGCGCTCTTCCCGCAACGACGGAACTGGCGACATTGGGGACACTGATCGGCGCGCTGTTCGGTGTGCCGCTCGGAGTGCTGGCCGCGGTCAAACGCGGCAGCCTCGTCGATCAGATCGTGCGCATCATCGGCCTGATCGGCTATTCTGTGCCCATCTTCTGGCTGGGCCTGCTAGCCCTCGTACTCTTCTACGCCAAGCTGCAATGGGTGGCTTTTCCCGCACGGCTCGACGTCGTCTACGAATACACTTTCACGCCGGTCACCGGTTTCTACCTTCTGGACTCCGCGACGCAGGGGCAGTGGGACGTCTTCTACGACGCCTTCCGGCACATCATCCTGCCGGCCTCGCTGCTCGGCTATTTCTCGCTCGCCTATATCAGCCGCATGACACGGTCATTCATGCTCAATGAACTCGCCCAGGAATACGTGGTCGCCGCGCGCGCCAAGGGTTTGTCGGAAACCCGCATCATCTGGGGCCACGCGCTGCGCAATGCCGCCGTGCCGATGGTGACCGTGATCGCGTTGTCCTATGCCGGGCTGCTCGAGGGCTCGGTGCTGACCGAGACCGTCTTCTCCTGGCCGGGCATCGGCCTCTACATCACCAACTCGCTGCAGAACGCCGACATGAACGCCGTGCTCGGCGGCACCATCGTCATCGGCTCGGTGTTCATCGGCATCAACCTTCTGTCCGATCTTCTCTACCGCGTGCTCGACCCGAGGACGAAGACAGGATGAGCAGAGGTATCGCGCTTTCGGGCTTGGCTGCGGCTAATCACCCCCACTCCGGCCCTTCGGGCCACCACTCCCCCTGCCCGGGGGAAAGGAAAAGGGGGCTGCACGCCTGGCGCCTTTCCTCACCGCCGTCGAATGGGGGACAGGTGGCCTGCGAAGCAGACCGGAGTGGGGGTCGACGGCTCCAAGAGGCATCGTCATGACCGTCTCCGACGCCCGCCCCTTCTCCCGTCGCGAATGGTTGCTGTCGGAGCGGCCGGCCTCGCGCGTGCAGGCGAGGCTCGGTCGCGCCTATGTCGCCTGGCGGCGCTTTTCCGCCAATCGTCTGGCCTTTGTCGGCCTGCTGATCATCATCGCCCTGCTGCTCGTCGCCGCCCTTGCCGGTGTGCTGGCGCCGTATTCGCCGACCTTCGGCGACCTGAAGAACGCGCGGCTGCTGGCGCCGAGTGTGCAGCACTGGTTCGGCACCGACGACCTCGGCCGCGACATCTATTCGCGCATCCTCTACGGCTCGCGCTGGACGCTTTATGTCGTCGTCCTGGTCGCCATCATCGCCGCACCCATCGGGCTCCTGGTCGGCACCGTCGCCGGCTATGCCGGCGGCTGGACCGATGCCATCCTGATGCGCATCACCGACATCTTCCTTGCCTTCCCCAAATTGGTGCTGGCTCTGGCCTTCGTCGCCGCCCTTGGCCCCGGCATCGAGAACGCCGTGCTGGCGATCGCCATCACCTCCTGGCCGCCCTATGCCCGCATCGCGCGTGCCGAGACGCTCACCGTGCGCAACTCGGACTACATCAAGGCGGTGCAATTGATGGGCGCCTCTCCCTTCCGCATCGTGCTGCGCCACATCATGCCGCTGTGCATCTCCTCGCTGATCATCCGCGTCACGCTCGACATGGCCGGCATCATCCTGACGGCAGCGGGCCTCGGCTTCCTCGGCCTTGGCGCGCAGCCGCCGCTGCCGGAATGGGGCACCATGATCGCTTCGGGCCGCCGCTTCATCCTCGACCAATGGTGGGTGGCCGGTGCGCCGGGCTTCGCTATCCTGATCGTCAGCCTCGGCTTCAACCTGCTCGGCGACGGCCTGCGTGACGCGCTCGATCCTCGGAGTGGTGACCAATGAACGGCCGAACTGGGACTCTGCTTGAGGTGGACGATCTGCGGGTCACCTTTCCGACCCGCACGGGCGTGATCGAGGCGGTGCGCGGCGTTTCCTTTTCGCTTGGCCGCGAACGCCTCGGCATCGTCGGCGAGTCCGGCTCGGGCAAGTCGCAGACGGGCCGCGCCATCATGGGCCTGACGCCGCCGCAGGCCCGGATATCGGCCAACAAATTGACCTTCGACGGCATCGACCTGCTCGGCATCTCGCCACGCCAACGCCGCGCGTTGCGGGGCAACCGCATCGCCATGATCCTGCAGGATCCGAAATATTCGCTCGACCCGGTGATGAGCATCGGCCGCCAGATCGTCGAGACGCTGCGCACGCACGAAAAGGTCGGCAAGGCTGAGGCGCGCGAGCGCGCGCTGGCCATGCTCGAGGCGGTGCAGATCCGCGATCCCAAACGCGTCTTCGATCTTCACCCGCACGAAGTGTCCGGCGGCATGGGCCAGCGCGCCATGATCGCCATGATGCTGATCGCCGGGCCGGAAATGATGATCGCCGACGAGCCGACCTCGGCGCTCGACGTCACGGTGCAGCTCGATGTGCTCGGCATTCTCGACCGGCTGGTCGCGGAGCGGGGCATGGGACTGGTCTTCATCTCGCATGATCTGCGCCTGGTTTCCTCCTTCTGCGACCGCGTCATCGTCATGTATGCCGGCAAGGTGGTCGAACAGCTCAAGGCCTCGGAACTCAGCCAGGCCCAGCATCCCTACACGCGCGGCCTGCTCAACTGCATGCCCAAGATCGGCGCCGACCGTCACCCGCTGCCGGTGCTCGACCGCAAGCCGGAGTGGGCGGCATGACATCAGCGATCGCCGTCGACAGGCTGGAGGTGATCTTCGACCGCTTTCGCGCGCTGAAGGGCGTCAGCCTCGACGTGCAGCCGGGCGAATCCTTCGGCCTGGTCGGTGAATCCGGTTCCGGCAAATCGACATTGTTGCGGGCCATCGCCGGTCTCGCGCCGGTCGCCTCGGGCAGCATCGCCGTCAACGGCAAGACGCTCGGCGCGCGCCGCGACAAGGCTTTTTACCGCGAAGTGCAGATGGTCTTCCAAGATCCGTATGGTTCGCTGCACCCGCGCCAGACGGTCGACCGCCTCCTGCAGGAGCCGCTCGCCATCCACGGCTTTGCCGACGGCGAAAAGCGCATTGAGCGCGCGCTCGACGAGGTCGGCCTCGGCAACGGTTTTCGCTTCCGTTACGCGCACCAGCTCTCGGGCGGCCAGCGCCAGCGTGTCGCGATCGCCCGCGCGCTGATCCTCGAGCCCTCTATCCTGCTGCTCGACGAGCCGACCTCTGCGCTCGATGCTTCGGTGCAGGCGGAAGTGCTCAACCTGCTGGAGGAAGTCCGGCGGCGGCGCAAGCTGACCTTCCTGATGGTCAGCCACGACCTCGCCATCATCACCCATATGTGCGAGCGGCTGATGGTGATGCAGGGCGGCGAGGCAGTGGAAAATCTGGTGGCGAACGATCTGGTCGAGCGCCGTGTGACAAAGGATTATACGCGCAACCTCTTAAGGGCGAGCGATGGATTTGTGCGAACGGCTGCCGGGCAAGTTTGACTTGTCGTTGTCCACCTTGCCTCACGTCTCTGCAACAGCAGCATTGTCCGTCGCCTCGCCGTCCGCCGCCTGCTTAGGCTCCTTGATCCGGAACCAAGTCACATAAAGCGCCGGCAGGAACAGCAGCGTGATCGCCGTGCCGGCGATGATGCCGCCCATCATGGCATAGGCCATCGGCCCCCAGAACACTTCGCGCGCGATCGGGATCAGCGCCAGGCTGGCGGCGGCGGCGGTCAGCGCGATCGGCCGCATGCGATGCTCCGTCGCCTCGATGACGGCGGCCCAGCGATCCTTGCCCTCAGCGACAAGATCCTCGATCTGCACGATCAGGATGACCGAGTTGCGGATCAGGATGCCGATCAGCGCCAGCACCCCGAGGATGGCGACGAAGCCGAGCGGCGCGCCACTCGGCACCAGCGCCGCCACCACACCGATCAGTCCGAGCGGCGCGACCGCCACGACCAGGAACAGGCGCTGGAAGCTCTGCAACTGCACCATCAGGATAGTCGCCATCACGAACAGCATCAGCGGCACGACGGCGGCAATCGGCCCCTGGCTCTTGGCGCTTTCCTCGACGGAGCCGGCGGTCTCGACCGAATAGCCGGGCGGCAGCTTGGTGATGAAGGCGTCGACCGACGGTTTCAGCTCGTTGACGACGGTCGCCGGCAGCACGTCGCCAACCAGGCCGGCGCGCACGGTGATGGTCGGGATGCGGTCGCGCCGCCACACCGTCGGCTGCTCCAGATCGTAGCGGAAGTTGGCAACCGCCGCGAGCGGGATAGCCTCGCCATTGCCCGTCGGCAGCTGGATGTTCTGCAGCGTCTCGATCGAGCCGCGCTCGGCTCCGCGCGAACGTGCCACGACATTGATCAGGTAGGTCGCGTCACGCACCTGCGTGATCGTCGCGCCGCCCACCGTGCTGTTCAGCGTGCTGGCGATGTCGGAGGAGGTGATGCCGAGCTGGCGCGCCTTGTCCTGCAGCACATCGACCCTCAGCACGCGCTGTGGTTCGTTCCAGTCGAAAGTGGGAGCGGCAAGCTTCGGATTGGCCGAGATGACGCCGGCGAATTGCTGCGCCAGTTCCCGCACCGTCTGGATATAAGGGCCGCCGACGCGGTACTGTACAGGCCTCCCGACCGGTGGCCCAAGCTCGAGCGGCTTGACGAAGGCGTCGGTGCCGACGAATTCGGCGCGCAGCAGCTTCTCCAGCGCCGGCTTCACCCGGTTGCGCGCCTCGATGCTCTTGGTGACGATCACGGTCTGGCCGAAATAGGGATTGGCGGGCTGCACATCATAGGCCAGCACGAAGCGCACCGCGCCCTGGCCGATATAGGAGGAGAAGTGGTCGATGTCGGGATTGCCGACCAGCGCCCGCTGTTCGAAGCGCTCCATCTGGTCGCGCGTCTCGGTGATCGAGGAGTTCTGCGGCAGGTTCCAGTCGACGATCAGCTCCGGCCTATCGGAAGGCGGGAAGAACTGTTGCTGGACGAGCCCGAAGCCGGCGATCGAGCCAGCGAACAGGAGCACTGTCACGACGATCGTCAGCCAGTGATGGCGCACCGAGCCGACAAGCACCCGCCGGAACAGCGAGGTGAAGCGGCCCGGCTGGTCGTGATGCTTCTCCTTCATCGTCGCTGGCAGGATGGTGACGCCAAGCAGCGGCGCGAACAGCACCGCCACGATCCATGACACCAAGAGCGACACCGCGATGACGACGAACAGCGTGAAGGTGTATTCGCCTGCCGCGCTCGAGTTGAGGCCGATCGGGATGAAGCCCGCGACCGTCACCAGCGTGCCGGTCAGCATCGGGAAGGCGGTCGAGGTGTAGACATAGGTCGCTGCCTTGCGCTGGGTGTCGCCAACCTCCAGCCGCGCCACCATCATTTCGACCGCAATCATGGCGTCGTCGACCAGCAGTCCGAGCGCGATGATCAGCGCGCCGAGTGAAATGCGCTGCAGCGATATGCCGAGATACTCCATGACGGTGAAGGTGATGGCCAGCACCAGCGGGATCGATAGCGCGACGACGAAGCCGGCGCGCATGCCGAGGCTGATGAAGGAGACGGCAAGCACGATCGCCACCGCCTCGAACAGCGCGCGCGTGAAGCCTGAGACGGCCTCCTCGACGATGACAGGCTGGTCGGCGACCAGATGCACGCCGACGCCGACCGGCAGGTCGGCCAGCACCTTGTTCATTTCCTCATGCAGCGCTTCGCCGAACTTGAGCAGATTGGCGTTGGGCTTCATGCCGATGGCAAGCCCGATCGCATCCTGGCCGTTGAAGCGGAACAGGGCCGTCGGCGGGTCGGCATAACCGCGCGTGATCGTCGCCACGTCGCTCAGCCGGAAGAACCGGTCGTTGACGCGCAGATTGATCGCGCGCAGGCTCTCCTCGGAGGCGAACTGGCCGCCGACGCGCACGCTGATGCGCTCCGGCCCGGACTGGATGACGCCGGACGGCGTAATCGCGTTCTGCGCTTGCAGGCTGGCCACGATTTGCTGCTGGTTGAGGCCAAGCGCGGCGATCTGGCGGGTCGAGAATTCGAGATAGATCGCCTCGTCCTGCGCGCCGACCAGATCCACCTTGCCGGCATTGGGCACGGTCAGGATCTTGGTTCGCACATCCTCCACGTAGTCGCGCAATTGGCGTGGCGTCAGCCCGTCGGCGGTGAAGGCATAGATGTTGCCGTAGACGTCGCCGAAGCGGTCGTTGAAGAACGGTCCCTGCACGCCTTGCGGAAACTGCGCCTTGATGTCGTTGACCATGTTGCGCACCTGAAGCCAGTTCGGCACGACGTCGCGCGCCTTGGTGGTGTCCTTCAGGTTGACGAAGATGACGGTCTGGCCGGCTGTCGTCACCGACTTGGTGTAGTCGAGGCTGTCGAGTTCCTCGAGCTTTTTCTCGATGCGATCGGTCACCTGCTGCACCGTCTCCTTCACCGAGGCGCCCGGCCAGTTGGCCTGGACGATCATTGTCTTGATGGTGAAGTTGGGATCTTCCTCGCGGCCGAGATTGAGATAGGAGAAGATGCCGGCCACGACGAAGACCAGCATGAAATACCAGACCAGCGAGCGGTGGTTGAGCGCCCAGTCGGAGAGGTTGAAGCCCTTCATGAGGCCCCTCCCTCGGGCACTTTCACTTTCTGGCCGTCGACGAGGCTGTGAACGCCGGCGGTGACGACGCGCATGCCGGCGTCCAGTCCTTCCGCCACGGTGAAGGTGCCGCCATTCTTCGACGCGACCTTGATATCGTGCGCGCTCACGCTCGATGTCTTTGGATCGACGATCCACACTTTTTCGGAACCGTCCTTTTCGAGCAGAGCCGAAATGGGCAGTTCGATTGTCGGCACAACCTTGGTCATGCGGGTCGCCGTCACCGTCGAGCCGAGCCTGAAGGCTTGCGGCGGATCGGTGAGCGTCAGCTTGACGCGCCGTGTGCGGGTCGAGCCCTCGGATTGGGGGGCGATCTCGCGCAGCTTGGCCTCGGTCTGGATCGTCGGCAGCGACTGCAGGATGACCTGGAACGGCGTGCCGGCCGAGAGATCGCCGGTCAACTGGTCGGGGATGTCGACCACTGCCTCGCGCAAGTCCGAGCGCGCCACGGTGACGATGGTCTGCCCGGGTGAAACCGTCTGGCCGACCTCGGCGCCGACGGCGGTGACGACGCCGTCGAAATCAGAGAACAGCCTGGCGTAGCCGAGCTGCTCCTGGGATTTGGCCAGCGAAGCCTTGGCCCGCTCGACGCTGGCTTCCGCGGCTTTGCGTGCCTGCTGCGCGGCGTCGAAGACCGACTGCGACGTATTGGCCGAGGCGAGCAACTGGCGCTGGCGCTCCTCGCTGGCGGCGGCATTGGCGAATTGTGCCTCGGCATTGGAGAGTTCGGCCTTGGCCGCCTGGACGGCCAGCTCCAGCGCGGTCGGGTCGAGCGCCGCGATCGTCGTGCCCTTGCTGACGATGTCGCCGACCTTGACGTCGCGCGAGACGACGCGGCCGAGCAGGCGGAAGGCAAGATCGGCGCTGACCTGCGGCTCGACCGAGCCTGCGAAACCGAAGGTCTGGGTGGTGCGCGGCTCGACCACGACCGACAGCACCGGGCGGACGATCTCCGGCGGTTTTTCGTCCGATTTCGAACAGGCGCCAAGCGCGGCAAGGCCAAGCAGAACCGGTAGCAGCCGCTTCATTGCCCTGCTCCCGATATCTCGATCGTCTGGCCGGGGCTGAGCAATTGCCCGCCTGATGTAACGACGCTCTGGCCTTCGTTCAGGCCCTCCGCGATGACGACAGTACCCGAATCGAACGCCAGCACCTCGACCGGCGCCGCCGTCACTGCCTTGGTCGCGGGATCGACGATCCAGACCGCCGGCTTGCCGGCGCTCGATGTCAATGCCTGCCAGGGCAACAGGATCGCCTTCGCCGGCTTGGCGCCGACCGAGCCGATGACGGCCGCCCCCAGCGGCATCCCGGCGGGCGTGTCGGGAATGGCGACCTTGACCCTGATCGAGCCCGAAGCCGGGTCGACCGCCGGCGAGATTTCGCGCACCTTGCCCGTCGCGCGGACCTGCGGGTCGGACAACAGCGTGATCGTTACCGTCGGTGAAGCCGGCGTCCTGGCGACCAGCGTCTCCTGCACGTTGAACACCGCGTCGCGGTCGCCGTCCTCGGCGACGGTGAAGACGGTCTGCGCCGCCTGCACCACCTGGCCGGTTTCGACCTGGCGTGCGGTAATAACGCCTGCCGCACCAGCCTTGAGTTCGGTGAAGGACAGGTTCTGCTGGGCATTGGCGAATGCGCTCCGCGCGGCATCGACGCTGCCTTGCGCGACTTTCAGCGCCTGGTCGGCCGCGTCATAGTCGCGCCTGGTGGTGAAGCCCTGGGCAAGCAGCGTCTTTTGCCGCTCGAACGTGGCCGCGGCCTGTGTCAATTGCGCCTGCGCGGCATCGAGATCGGCCTGCGCGGAGCGCAAATCGGACTCCTGCTCCTGCGGATCGATACGGGCAAGCACCGTCCCCTGATCGACATGCTGGCCGACATCCACAAGCCGCTCGGCGACGCGTCCGCCAACCCGGAACGAAAGATTGTTCAACGTACGCGCCGCGATCACCCCGGTCAGCGAGGTTCTCGGCGCATAATCGGCCATCGCCACCGTTTCGGTGCGCACCATGACCGGCAGCTTCTTGTCCGCCGCCTCCTGCTTCTGGCAACCGGCCAGCAGCGCCAAGGCCGTGCAGGCGAGAATCGAAGCGGCTGGACAAGACAAAAGGCCGGGAGTTTTGGCGGATGGCGGCGAGACGGACGATGTCGCGTTGCTGCTCATGGCTCCCCTTGGCCGCGCGCCGGTCGCTGATCGCGATCCCTTCGTGGATCTCAGGAAGATAATCGATCCCGGAAAAAAGGAAACCGGTCTCGTACGCCTATGGTCGGACTGGTTAAATCAGGCCCAATCGACGCTGTGATGGTGCCGGCTTGAGGAAAATCTGAAATAAGGCCAGAAGGGAATTCAACGGCATCAAAACAGAACGGGCGCCATCTCGATGAGGGATGGCCCGATGAGGGATATCATGAAGAACTCCGCCATTTCCGAACGCAAGAACCAGTCGATCTCGCGCGGCGTCGGCATGACCACGCAGATCTACGCCGACCGGGCCGAGAATTCGGAGATCTGGGATGTCGAGGGCCGCCGCTATATCGACTTCTCCTCGGGCATCGCTGTCGTCAACACCGGCCATCGCCATCCGAGGGTAATCGAGGCGGTCAAGGCGCAGCTCGACCGCTTCACCCACACCTGCCACCAGGTCGTGCCCTATGAGAGCTATGTGCGGCTGGCCGAACGTCTGAACGCCATGCTGCCCGGCAAGTTCGAGAAGAAGACCATCTTCGTCACCACCGGTGCGGAGGCGGTGGAGAACGCCATCAAGATCGCCCGCAACGCCACCGGCCGCCAGGCCGTCATCGCCTTCGGCGGCGGCTTCCACGGCCGCACCTTCATGGGCATGGCGCTGACCGGCAAGGTTGTGCCCTACAAGGTTGGCTTCGGAGCCATGCCGGGCGACGTCTACCACGTGCCGTTCCCCGTGCAACTGCATGGTGTCTCGGTCGCCGACTCGCTTGCCGCGCTCGACAAGCTGTTCAAGGCCGATGTCGATCCGGCCCGCGTCGCCGCGATCATCATCGAGCCGGTTCAGGGCGAGGGCGGCTTCTACGACGCGCCGCGTGAACTGCTGACGGCGCTGCGCAAGCTCTGCGACCAGCACGGCATGCTGTTGATCGCCGACGAGGTGCAGACCGGCTTTGCCCGCACCGGCAAGATGTTCGCCATGGACCATCACGAGGTAGCCGCCGACATCACCACCATGGCCAAGAGCCTGGCCGGAGGCTTCCCGCTGTCGGCCGTCACCGGCCGCGCCGAGATCATGGACGCGCCCGGCCCCGGTGGCCTCGGCGGCACCTATGGCGGCAGCCCGATCGGTGTCGCCGCCGCGCACGCCGTGCTCGATGTGATCGAGGACGAAAAACTCTGCGACCGCGCCAACACGCTCGGTGCGCGGTTGAAGCAGCGTTTGCAGTCGATCCGTGACGACGTGCCCGAGATTGTCGACATCAGGGGTTTGGGCTTCATGAACGCGGTGGAGTTCAACGACGTCAAGAAGGGCCTGCCGTCGGCCGAGATCGCCAACGCGATCCGCCTGAAGGCGCTCGACAAGGGCCTGATCCTGCTGACCTGCGGCGTCTACGGCAACGTCATCCGCTTCCTGGCGCCGATCACCATCCAGGACGAGGTCATGAACGAAGCGCTCGACATTCTGGAAAGCTCGATCCGAGAGGTCTGCGCCGCCTGAGCCAAGTTCTAACTCCCCTGGTGGGGAGGTCGGACCGAAGGTCCGCGAGTGGGGGTTGGCGCCGACCCCCGCTGCTGCGCAGCGACCCTCCCGCAAAGGGGAGGGTAAGCGCGTCTAACCCGCAGCCCTCGCGGGCTCATCCTGTTGAAATGCGGCCAGCGCCGCCTTCAATCCATCGGGTCCCGCCGCAACCGTCTCCGGCGTTGGCGAAAAACCGGCACCGAGCATCTTGCGGCCAAGCATGTGGTCGCCGGGGCGGTTGACGGATTCGATGCCGAGCAGCCGGTCACCGGCATAGTGGTAGATCGAGAATTTGTTGTCGGGCAGGTCGCCGAGCACGACATGGCTGTCGCCGCCGGCGGTCAGGCCAACCATTTGCAGCTTCATGTCGCCAATGTCGGACCAGAACCATGGCACCGCTGAATAGGCGTCGGTGTGACCGGTAATTGTCCGGGCGGCGAGCCGCGCCTGGTCGGTGGCGTTCTGCACCGATTCCAGCCTGACATCGCCGCCGGTGAACCAGTGCCGATACGAGGCGGCGTCGCCGATGGCCAGAATCTCCGGCACCGAACTGCGCATCTGGTGATCGACGCGGATGCCGTTGGCGACAGCAAGGCCCGCGGCTTGCGCCAGTTCGACATTCGGCACGGCGCCGATGCCGACCACGACCATGCGCGCCGGCAGCCTTTCACCTGATGAGGTGATCGCGGCCGTGACCTTGCCGTTTTCGCCTTCGAGCCTTGAGATCGAAGTTCCGGTGAGGATGCGCACGCCGGTCGCTTCCAGCCTTTGCCGGACATGGCTCGCCACCACCGGCGCCACGGCGCGGCCGAGCAGCCGGTCGACTGCTTCGACAACCGTCACGGTGCGACCGGCCGCCCGCAGCGTCGCGGCGATTTCCAGCCCGATAAAGCCGCCGCCGAGGATGACGATATCATCGCTCTGCGCGCTCAGCTCCCGGATCAGCCGCGCGTCGGCCAGCGAGCGCAGCGAAACCACGCCCGACAGATCGGAGCCTGGCAGCGGCAGGGCGCGCGGGCGCGATCCGGTCGCGAGGATCAGATGGTCGAAGGCAAGTGCGCCGCCACCGGCGATGTCGAGACTGTGGCGATCCGCATCGATGCGCTCGATCCGGATCCCAGGCCGGTAGTCGATGGCGCTGCCGGTGTAGAAGGCCTCGCCCCGAAGCGGTTGAGGCTTGGCTTCGGCATCCTTGATGAAGGTCTTCGAGAGCGGCGGCTTGTGGTAGGGCAGTTCGTTCTCGTCGCCGACCAGGGTCACCGGCCCATCATAGCCATCTTCGCGCAAGCTGGCGGCCGCCTGCACGCCCGCATGACCCGCACCGACAATGACCACGCCGTTCTTCATCGCATTCCGATCCCGATCGATCCTAGGACGTCTCGCCAAGTGGCAATTGTCTGACGCCGCCGCAAGAGAGGGTTTGCGGGTCGCACCCGGGACGGCGACTGTCAATCGTACAGTTCGACCGCAAAGCCGGTGCAGCGGGCGCGTAAAGTTGACCATTGTAGTTTAGAATAATTCTAAACTATTGTTTCAATTGGCTTTTCCAGTAATTTTCATTGACTTCCATCGCACTCGAAGCTTTAAGGAAGCCGCGCACTGGCGCATCCCTTTGATGTCTGGGCCTTGAACCCGTTCGATTGGAGGCATTTTGGTGTCTTTTTTCCCTGAGCCACGCGATCGCGCGGCATGTCTTGCGCCCAACGGCATGAATGTGGCCTGGCGCGGGTTGGCGCGTGCGCCGCTTAGCAAATTTCCGAGGAACTGGAGAGCGATAATGACAGCACGATATGGCGGCAGGCTGGCGGCGATCGGCGCCACGGCGCTGCTGACGGCAGCGGTGTTCGTGCTGCCCGCCAAGGCGGAAACCGACGCCAAGGCGGTCATCAAGACCTATGCCGACATCGGGCTTGCCAAATACGAGGATTCGCTGACCACGGCGCAGGCGCTCGACAAGGCGGTCGACGCGCTGCTTGCCAACCCATCGGCGGAAACGCTCAATGCCGCCCGCGACGCCTGGAAGGCATCGCGCGTGCCCTACCAGCAGACCGAGGTCTACCGCTTCGGCAACAAGATCGTCGATGACTGGGAAGGTGAGGTGAATTCCTGGCCGCTGGACGAAGGCCTGATCGACTATGTCGCCAAGAGCTACGGCACCGAGTCGGACGCGAATTCGCTCTATACGGCCAATGTGATCGCCAACAAGGAGATCGAGATCAACGGCAAGAAGGTCGATGGCTCGAAGCTTTCGCCGGAATTCCTCTCCGGCACGCTGCAGCAGGCCGGCGGCGTCGAGGCCAACGTCGCCACCGGCTATCACGCCATCGAATTCCTGCTCTGGGGCCAGGACCTGCACGGCACCGGTCCGGGCGCCGGCGAGCGTCCCTATACGGATTACGACCTGAAGAACTGCACCGGAGGCAATTGCGACCGTCGCGCAGAGTACCTGAAGTCGGCGACCAGCCTCCTGGTCTCGGACCTCCAGAAGATGGTCAACGTCTGGAAGGAGGACGGTGCGGCGCGCAAGAACCTCGTGGAAGGCGAGCCGAACACCGCCATCTCGGTCATCTTCACCGGCATGGGCTCGCTCTCCTACGGCGAACTGGCAGGCGAGCGCATGAAGCTCGGCCTGTTGCTGCACGATCCCGAAGAGGAGCAGGACTGCTTCTCCGACAACACCTACAACTCTCATCTCTACGATGCCGTCGGCATTCGCGCCGCCTATCTCGCCAGCTACACGCGCTTGGACGGCACCGTCGTTTCGGGGCCGTCGGTGCACGACATGGTGAAGGCAGCCGATCCGGCAATCGACAAGGAGTTGTCAGACAAGCTCGATGTCACCGTCGCCAAGATGGAAGCGATCAAGGCGCGAGCCGAGGCCGGCGACGCCTACGACCAGCAGATCGCCGAGAGCAATACAGCGGGCAATGCCACCGTTCAGGCGGCCATCGACGCGCTGATCGACCAAACCAAGTCGATCGAGCGCGCGGTCGGTTCGTTGAAGTTGAATGCCATCGCCTTCGAAGGCTCCGACAGCCTCGACGCACCCGACAAGGTGTTCAAGTAAGCCTGCTACCCCTAGCCAAACGGCGCCGCACGGGCGCCGTCAGCCAGAGCGACGAAATGCTGATCTGCCATTGCAACATCATCACCGAGAAGGAGATCGAGCAGACGATCATCGGCCTGCTGGATCAGGATCCCTGGCAGCTCATCGTGCCGGCAAAGGTCTATCACGCCATGCACAAACGTGGCCGCTGTTGCGGCTGCTTCCCAAATGTGGTCGAAACGATCATTCGGGTCACCGAGGACTACCACGCCCGCTCGCAGGCGAGCGGCGTTGACATCGTTTCACATCTGGATCGCGTCAGAGGCCTGCGCGTCCAATACGGGAGCAGAGCCCATGAAAGGCGAACCACAGATCATCGAGCGGCTTAACGAGGCTCTTTTTCTGGAACTCGGCGCCGTCAACCAGTATTGGGTGCATTTCCGTCTTCTCGAGGATTGGGGATACGCCAAGCTGGCCAAGAAGGAGCGGGCGGAATCGATCGAGGAGATGCACCACGCCGACAAGCTCGTCGCCCGCATCATCTTCCTTGAAGGCCACCCCAACCTGCAGTCCGTGGCGCCGCTGCGCATCGGCCAGAACGTCAAGGAAGTGCTCGAATCCGACCTTGCCGGTGAGTATGACGCGCGCACCGCTTACAAGCGCTCGCGCGAAATCTGCGAGGAAGCGGGCGACTACGTGACGATGAAACTGTTCGAGGAACTGCTGGCCGATGAGGAAAGCCATATCGACTTCCTCGAGACGCAGCTCGACCTGCTGGCCTCGATCGGCGAGGAAAAATACGGCCAGCTCAACGCCGCATCGGCGGACGAGGCGGACTAAGGATATGCGGGAATGCGGCGCCTCTTAGACTTCCCGCGCCGCTTGCGGCGGGCAAAAGCCCCGCTGCCCCTCCGGAAAACGCCAGCCATATCGGCTGGTCGGCGCGGTGTCATTTTCATGCTGGTGCTGACCACTTCCGCCGTCGCCGGCGACCTTCAACCCGCCAGCCTCGCCACTTCGCGCACCGACCTCAATGCCAAGGATCAGGCGCGGGTCACCGCCGTCAGCAGGCCGACCACGGATTTCTCCAAACCCGAGCCCTTCGAACTGATGCAAGGTGGCGCCGGCACCCCGCGGAAGGACGCCAGCCGAGATTCCTTCTCGCAATCGTCAGTCAACATCAGCTTCGAGGAAGAAGGGACCTTCAAGCTCGGCAACGCGCTTTTCCGCAAGAATTGGGTGTCGTCGCCATCCTCGACGCAGGCCTCGGATGGACTCGGGCCCCTGTTCAACGAACGGGCCTGCCAGAACTGCCATCTGAAGGATGGCCGTGGCCGGCCGCCGCAAGGCGATGCCGGCACCACCTCGATGCTCCTGCGGCTGGCGCGAGACGCAAGCAGCGCGGAAGAGAAGGCGGCGGTTGCCGACCACAGGCTGCTCAATCTCCCGGACCCGGTCTATGGCACGCAGTTGCAGGAACTGGCGGTCCCTGGTCTCAAAGGCGAGGGCAGGATGCGTGTCGACTATCAGGAACGCAAGGTGGAACTGACGGATGGCACCGTCATTTCCCTTCGCAAACCCGCCTACGCGATCGACGATCTCGGCTATGGGCCGCTCGATCCGCGCACCACGCTGTCGCCGCGCCTGACGCCGCCCATGATCGGCCTTGGCCTGATCGAACAGATCGCGCCGGCGGACATTCTGGCCCATGCCGACCCGGACGACAGGGACGGCGATGATATCTCCGGCAAGCCGAATATCGTGCGTGATGGCCTGAGCGGCGAGCTGACGCTTGGCCGTTTCGGCTGGAAAGCGCAGGCCGCGTCGATCCGCCAGCAGGCCGCGGATGCGTTTGCCGGCGACATCGGCATCTCGACGCCCGAGGAGCCGAAACACTGGGGGGATTGCACCGCCGCGCAGGAAAAATGCCTCGCCATGCCCAACGGCGTGCAGGCGCGCCTCGGCCCGGCCGAGGCGCCGGCGCCGGTGATGGATCTCGTCACCTTCTATTCGCGGAACCTGGCAGTGCCGGCGCGGCGCGACCTCGCCTCGCCTGCTGTGCTCGCCGGCAAGAAAGTCTTTTACGAAATCGGCTGCGTTGCCTGCCACACGCCGAAATTCGTCACCCGCCGTGATGCGCCTGACAAGGCGCAGGCGTTCCAGCTGATCTGGCCTTATTCCGATTTTTTGTTGCACGACATGGGGCCGGATCTTGCCGACGGCCAGGCCGTGGGCGAGGCGACAGGCAATGAGTGGCGCACCCCGCCGCTATGGGGCATCGGCCTCACCGAAACGGTCAACGGCAATTCCTTCTATCTGCACGATGGCCGTGCGCGCTCTTTGGTCGAGGCTATCCTGTGGCATGGTGGCGAGGCGCAAAAGGCGCGCGACCGCTTTGCCGCCGCAAACGTTACCGAGCGCGATGCGCTGGTCAAATTCCTGGAGTCATTGTGATGCCGAAGCGTTTCGCGCTGGTTCTCGTTCTTCCGCTGGTTCTGCTGGCCGCCTTGCCCGCATCGGCCGCGGTCAAAGCCTCGGACGTCATCCGGCGCGCGATCGACGGCTTTGTCCGCCCGGCCTATGCCGATCTGCACCAGCATGCGGAAGCCCTCGCCAAGGCGATGCACAAGCTCTGCGAGGTACCCTCGCAAGGGGAGCTTGATGCGGCGCGCGCGGCGTTCTCGGCTACCGTCTATGCCTGGTCATCGGCCGAGATCATCAGTTTCGGGCCGATCAAGGAGAACAACAGGCTGGAGCGCATGCTGTTCTGGCCGGACCGCAAGAGCATCGGTCTGAAACAGGTGCAGGCGGCGCTGTCGGGCAAGGATCCCGCCGCCACCGATCCGGTACAACTCGCCGGCAAGAGCGTTGCCATGCAGGGGCTCGGCGCGCTGGAATTCGTGCTTTACGGCGACGCCGCCGATGCCTTGACGGGCAAGGACGAACCCTATCGCTGCGCTTATGGCGCGTCCGTTGCCGGCAACATCGAAACCATCGCCGCCGATGTCAGCGCGGCCTGGAACAAACCGGACGGCTTCGCGGCACTCTGGGCCAATCCGGGGCCGCAAAATGAGCTCTATCGCGATGGCAACGAAGCGGTCACCGAACTGGTCGGCGTCTTCATCAACGAGCTGGAAATGGTCCGCGATGTGCGCCTGAAGGGTTTTCTGGGCGCTACGCCCGACGCCGACAAGCCAAAACAGGCGATCTACTGGCGTTCGCAAAACACCGCCAATGCGCTGGCTGGAAATCTGGCCGGCATCGATGCGCTGTTCCAGGTGTCGAAGCTTGGCGACGCGCTGCCGCCGGATGCGCGTTGGATGGCGGAGTCGATCCACATCCAGCTGGTCAACGGCGTCGCGGTCGCCAAGGCCGTCCAAGGCCCGATCGACAGGGCGCTCGCCGATCCCGCGCTGCGCGAAAAACTTGAGCATTTCGTCCTGATCACCTCCAGCCTCTCGACCCTGATCGGCACCAGGCTGACCGCCGAATTCGGCCTGACAGCCGGTTTCTCGTCGCTGGACGGGGACTGAGCATGAAGAGAGTGCTCATCGATCGCCGCGATTTCCTCAAGGCCGCCGGCATCGGCTTTGCCGCCGCGATGGCACCGTCGGCCTGGGCGAACACGCTTGCTGCGGATGCCGTATTTGCCACTGCCTTTGTCAAGCGAGACGGCGGTTTTGGCGCCGCCGTCCTGTCCGAGGCAGGCAAGGTGCTCCATGCGATCGACCTGCCCGATCGCGGCCATGACGTCACCTTCGATCCCATATCGAAGCGTTCGGTGGTCTTCGCCCGCCAGCCCGGCACCTTCGCCGTCATTTTCGATCACACCGGGCGCGACGCTCCACAAACCATCGCCAGCATCGCCGGCCGGCATTTCTTCGGCCATGGCGTGTTCTCGCCCGACGGCGCGTTGCTCTACGCCACCGAGAACGATTTCGACAACGCCGCCGGCGTGGTCGGCGTCTATGACGCGCGGGCGAAATTCAGTCGCATTGGCGAATTCCCGACCTACGGCATGGGCCCGCACGAACTTCTGCTTTTAGGCGACGGCAGGACGATCGCGGTGGCCAATGGCGGCATCGAGACCCATCCCGACTATGGCCGCGCCGAGCTCAACATCGCCACCATGAAACCGTCCTATGTGCTGGTCGACCGCGTCACCGGGGATCTCATCGAAAAACATGAATTGCCGGCTGCTTTGCACCAGCTGTCGATCCGCCACATGGATGCCGACCGGTCCGGCACCGTCTGGTTCGGTTGCCAGTACCGGGGCCCCGGCGCCGATCGTCCGCTGCTGGTCGGCCGCGCCGCGCGTGGCAAGGATCTGGCTTTGCTCGACATGCCGCAGACTGTGCTGTCCGGCTTCCGCAACTATATCGGCTCGGTCGCCGCCAATCCTGTTGCCGGCACCGTTGCCGTATCCTCGCCAGAGGGCAATTCGCTGGTCGTCATCGATGCGGGCAGCGGCCGGGTCGTCTCCTCCAATGCGCTGGTCGAGGTCTGCGGCGTGGCGCCTGACGGGGCCGGGTTCATGGCCACAACGGGCGCCGGCGAGATCATCGAGGACAGTGGTGCCACGCGGTCGGAGCCGGACTATGTCTGGGACAACCACATGCTGCGCATAGGGCAGGCGGCATAAGCTCTTCTGCCAGCCCAAACCGAAGCCGCTTAACAAATTGTGCACTATACCCTTGCGGTTGCGCGCTATGGCGGGCACAGGGAATTGTTTCTAGCAACCGGTCGTTTCATGAAAGTCCTTGCCATCGACTGTGCCGCCAGCCTCTGCGCCGCCTGCGTCTACGACGCGGCCGTCGGGCAGGAACTCGGCCGTTCGGTGCTTGATCTGGGCAAAGGCCATGCCGAGCACCTGATGGCCGTCATCGCAGGGGCGCTGAAGGCAGGCGCGAGCGACTATGCCGGCCTTGGCGCCATTGCCGTCTCCGTCGGCCCCGGTTCCTTCACCGGCCTGCGTGTCGGCGTGTCGACCGCGCGCGGCCTGGCGCTGGCGCTCAAGGTGCCGGCAATCGGGGTAACGACGCTCGAAGCGCTGGCCGCCGAGGCGGCGACCGCATTTCCAGGCCGTGCCGTGCTGGCGGCGCTTGATGCCGGACGGGAGGAAATCCATGCCGCTCTCTACGATGAAATGTCAGTTTTGACTTACGGTCCGGCCGTGGCCACGCTTGCGAATGCGGCGGCCATGGCATCGGAACGTTCCGTGGTGCTTGCCGGCACGGCCGCGACGCCGATCGCTGAAGCGGCCGGCCGACCCTTCGACATCGGGCCTCGGACGGCCACCGCCGACATTCTCACCTACGCCCGGCTTGCTGCCGCGAAGGGGCAGGGCGAAAGGCCGAAACCGCTTTATCTGCGCGGCGCCGATGCCAAGCCACAGGCCGGATTTATACTTTCGAGGCAAAGACCATGATCCCGAAAAGTGGAAGCCGGTTTTCGCGGACAAACGGCCCCGTTTGTCCAGAGATCATGGTCAGACGAGAAAACGAGAATTAATGCGCATACCTTTTCTCCAATCGCGTCGCCGGGACTACGCGCTCGAGCCGCTCAGGATTACCGACAGCCCCGCTATATCGGTACTGCATCGCGAGGATTTTGTCCGCCCATGGACTGACGGTGAGTTCGCAGCCTTGCTCGAACAGGACACCGTGTTCGGTTATGCCGCCCGCGAAACCGGGCAGGGCGCCAAGCCGCCTGTTGGCTTCGTCCTCGCCCGGCTAGCCGCGGGCGAAGGTGAAATCCTGACCGTCGCGGTGGCGCGCTCGCATCGCCGCCAGGGCCTGGGCTGGCAGTTGATGGACGCCGTGCTGCGCGAACTGCATTCGCAGCGCGCCGAGGCGCTGTTCCTCGAGGTCGACGAGACCAATGCCGCCGCGATCGCCCTCTATCGTCGGCTGGGTTTTCGGGAAGTCGGCAAGCGCCCGGATTACTACAAGTCGCCTGATCGCGGGCCGACCGGCGCGCTTGTCATGCGCCGCGATCTTCGCTAGCGAGGGATCGGGTAGGGCCAGGACAGATGATCGGAAAAATCAGGATTTTCCTGGCGCTGGGCCTCGTCGTCGCCGGGTCGCTGGTTTTCGTGCCGCTGCAGATCCTGTCGATGAAAACCGGCTGGTGGCCGGAAACCGTCATCCTCAAGATCTGGCACAGGCTGATCATCCGGGCGCTCGGCATGCGTATCCATGTCAAGGGTACGCTCTCAGACAAACGCCCCTTGCTGGTTGCTTCGAACCATATCTCCTGGACCGACATCATGGTGCTGGGCTCTTTTGCCGATGTGAAATTCATCGCCCGGGCCGACATGGAGGGCTGGCCGCTGATCGGCATGCTGTCGAAGCTGCAGCGCACCGTCTTCATCGAGCGTGAGCGCAAGCGCTCCTCGGGCGATCAGGCCAGCGAGATCGCCAGCCGCATGGCCAAGGGCGACGCCATGGTGCTGTTCGCGGAGGGGTCGACCGGTGACGGCAATATCGTCCTGCCCTTCAAGAGCACGCTGTTCGGCGCCGCCTCGATGGCGATCTCGGAAGGGGCCGCGCAGGAAGTGTTCATCCAGCCGGTGGCGATCGTCTACACGCGCCTGCACGGCGTGCCGCTTGGCCGCCGCCACCGCCCGATCGCGGCCTGGATCGGCGACGAGGATCTGATGCCGCATCTCAAGGTGCTGATGGCCGAGGGCGCGCTCGACGTCGAGGTGCATTTCGGCGAGCCGATCGCCTTTGCCAAGGGCTCCAACCGCAAGGAAACGGCCAAGCTGATGGAAGGCCGGGTGCGCGAGATGATGCAGGCGGCGCTCGCTGATCCGCTCCCGAGCCGTTAGCCGCCGGCAGGTGCCAGCCGGCGCATGCCGAGAATCGTCTGTTTTTTGTCACGGAAAGGCGTTAGAAGCCGCCGGATGGACTTGAACACGATTGAAAGCGACGACATCGGCACTGTGGCAGGACAGCCGGCGGTGCGCGCCACGGCAGAGAAGAAGGTCTTCATCAAGACCTATGGCTGCCAGATGAACGTCTATGATTCACAGCGCATGACCGACGCGCTGGCCGCCGACGGCTATACTGCGACCGACGCCATCGGCGAAGCGGATCTGGTGCTGCTCAACACCTGCCATATCAGGGAGAAAGCCGCCGAAAAGGTCTATTCCGAACTCGGCCGCATCCGCGACATGAAGGCCGAACGCGCCGGTGCCGGCCGCGAGATGCTGATCGGCGTCGCCGGCTGCGTGGCGCAGGCCGAGGGCGCCGAGATCATCCGCCGGTCGCCGGCCGTCGACCTGGTCATCGGTCCGCAGACCTATCACCGTCTGCCCGATGTGCTGGCGCGGGTTCGCGGCGGCGAGAAGATCGTCGAGACCGAATACGCCATCGAGGACAAGTTCGAACATCTGCCGCAGCCTAAGCGCGCCGAGTTGATCAAGCGCGGCGTCACCGCCTTCCTCACCGTCCAGGAAGGCTGCGACAAGTTCTGCACCTTCTGCGTCGTGCCCTATACGAGAGGCTCGGAAGTGTCGCGGCCAGTGGCGCAGATCATCGCGGAGGCCGAGCGCCTGGCCGAGGCCGGGGTGCGCGAGGTGACGCTGCTCGGACAGAACGTCAACGCCTGGCATGGCGAGGGCGATAATGGCGCGGAATGGGGTCTCGGCCGCCTTCTGTTCCGGTTGTCTGAAATTCCCGGCCTGGCGCGGCTGCGCTACACCACCAGCCATCCGCGCGACATGGACGACGAATTGATCGCGGCGCATCGCGACCTGCCGTCGCTGATGCCCTATCTGCATCTGCCGGTGCAATCGGGCTCAAACCGCATTCTGAAGGCGATGAACCGCAGGCATACGGCCAAGGACTATCTGGCGCTGCTCGACCGCATCCGCGCCGCGCGCCCCGATATCGCGCTGTCGGGCGACTTCATCGTCGGTTTCCCGGGCGAGACGGAGGCCGATTTCGAGGCGACCATGGAACTGGTGCGTCAGGTGAACTACGCCTCGGCCTTCTCGTTCAAATATTCGCCGCGTCCCGGCACGCCGGGCGCAGACATGCCCGACCACGTGCCGGAAACGGTCAAGGACGAGCGCTTGCAGCGCCTGCAGGCATTGCTGCTGAAACAACAGCAGGATTTCGGCTTGAGCCTGGTCGGCAGCACCGTCGACACGCTGATCGAGAAGCCCGGCCGTCAGGCCGGCCAGAAGGTCGGCCGCTCGCCTTGGCTGCAGCCGGTTATTGTTGATGAAAAGGCCGGCGAAATCGGTGACATTATCAAGGTGCGAATCACGAAGACGGGCTACAACAGCCTGTTCGCCGAATTGGCCTGATGGTCTCGGCAGATGAGGAGAGACGGTTGAGCGCAGCGGAGCTGAAGAATCTGCCCCCGGTACCGGCATCCGGGGCTTCTGACATGGCGCACATCGTTCTGACTTTCGACAACAACAAGCTTGCCAGCGCCCTTTACGGCCAGTTCGACGAAAACCTCGCCCGGCTCGAGCAGAAGCTCGGCGTCGATATCCGTTCGCGCGGCAACCAGCTGACCATCAAAGGATCGGCGTCCGCCGCCGAACAGGCGCGCCGTGCCTTGGACAATCTCTACGGCATCCTGCAGAAGGGCGTCGATATCGGCCAGTCCGATGTCGACGGTGCCGTTCGCATGGCTATCGCCGCCGACGACCAGCTCACGCTGCCGACATTGGAGCGCAAGGGCAAGGTCTCCGCCGCGCAGATCGCTACCCGCAAGAAGACCATCTATGCCCGTTCGCTCAACCAGGATGCCTATATGCGGGCGCTGGAGCGTTCGGAACTGGTGTTCGGCATCGGTCCGGCCGGCACCGGCAAGACCTATCTGGCGGTGGCGCATGCGGCGATGCTGCTCGAGCGTGGCATGGTCGAGCGCATCATCTTGTCGCGGCCGGCAGTCGAGGCCGGCGAACGGCTGGGCTTCCTGCCGGGCGATATGAAGGAGAAGGTCGATCCATATCTGCGACCGCTCTACGACGCGCTTTACGACATGATGCCGGCCGACAAGGTCGAGCGCGCCATTGCGGCCGAAGTGATCGAGATCGCGCCGCTTGCCTTCATGCGCGGCCGCACGCTGGCGCATGCCGCGGTGATCCTGGACGAGGCGCAGAACACCACGCCGATGCAGATGAAGATGTTTCTCACCCGTCTCGGCGAGAATTCGCGCATGATCGTCACCGGCGATCCGACCCAGATCGATCTTCCTCCGAGCACCAAATCGGGCCTGGTCGAGGCTTTGCGTGTCCTTGACGGTGTTGCAGGCGCGGTAACCGTGCGCTTCAACGATGTCGACGTCGTTCGCCATCCGCTGGTGGCTGAAATCGTCAGGGCCTATGACCGGGACGCCAAGCTGGCGCGCGGCCTTGGCGCCGAGAATTGATGTGACGATGCAGCCTCATGCCTGAGGACAACACATCCGGCGGCGGGAGCCTTCCGGTTCCCGTCGAGATCGACATATCGATTGAAGCGGGCGACTGGCCCGATGAAGCAAGCCTGACGCGGCTGGTCGATCGCGCGGTTGATGCCGCCTTTGCCGAGACCGGTGCGACGGGTCATTCCGAACTCAGCATTGTTTTTTCCGACGATGCCCATATCCGTATCTTGAATGCGGACTGGCGCGGCAAGGACAAGCCCACCAACGTCTTGTCTTTCCCGGCTTTTCCGCATCTGAAAGGTGGCCCACTGCCGCCTATGCTCGGCGACATCGTGCTAGCGGCCGAAACCGTGGCGCGCGAAGCGGCACTGGAAGACAAGCCGCTGGAGAACCATATCTGCCATCTCGTCATCCATGGCCTGCTGCACCTCATGGGCCATGATCATGAGACCGACGCCGAGGCCGAGGAGATGGAAGCCATCGAGCGCGCCGCGCTTGCAAGGCTTGCCATTCCCGATCCCTACGCGTAACTAAAAAAGACCAATTGACCGGACGACGATGAACGACAAACCAGAGACTGCCGCCCGCCCGGACGCCGGCAGTGCGACCAAGGCTTCCGATACGTCGGAAGAGGGATCAAGTCCGAGTACCATTACTGGCAGCGCCGCCGTCGAGCCGTCGCCTGCCGGTCCCTCCCTGTTCAACCGCGTGCTGGGCCTGTTCCGGCAACGCAACGGCACCAGCCTGCGCGAGGAGATCGCCGGCGCGCTCGCCGAGACGACGAGCGATGTCGAATCCTTCTCGCCCGGCGAGCGCGCCATGCTCAACAACATCCTGCGCCTGCGCGAAGTGCGCGTCGAGGACGTCATGGTGCCGCGCGCCGATATCGAGGCGGTCGAGATCGCCACGACGCTTGGTGACTTGCTTGGCATGTTCGAACAATCCGGCCATTCCCGCATGCCGGTCTATTCCGAGACGCTCGACGACCCGCGCGGCATGGTCCATATCCGAGACGTGCTGGCCCATATCACCAAGCTGGCGCGCGTCAGGAAAGGCCGCACGAGCCGCAAAACGCCCGTCGCCACGGTTCTTGATCTTGCCCAGGTCGACCTCGCGCGCACCATCGGCGAGCTCAATCTGATCCGCCAGGTCCTGTTCGTGCCGCCGTCGATGCTTGCTTCCGACCTGATGGGCCGCATGCAGACGACGCGCACGCAAATGGCCCTGGTCATCGATGAATATGGCGGCACGGACGGTCTCGTCTCGCTCGAGGACATCGTCGAGATGGTGGTCGGCGACATCGAGGATGAGCACGACGACGATGAACCGATGATCACCCAGACCGGCGACGGCGTGTTCATCGTCGACGGCAAGGCCGAGATCGACGAGGTCGCCAAGATGATCGGCGAGGATTTCGCCGCGGGTGAACATGGCGAATATGTCGATACCATTGGCGGCATGATCTTCAACACGCTCGGCCGCGTGCCGGCGCGTGGCGAGGTGGTGCAGGCCATCCCTGGCTTCGAGTTCCATGTGCTCGATGCCGATCCGCGCCGCGTCAAGCGCGTGCGCATCGTGCAGAGCCAGAAGGGCGAGCGCCGCCGGCGCGCCACGGCGCGCACCGAACAGGCCTGAAAAGCTGCCGCGCCATGACAATCGAGGATCCGTTCAAGCATCCGGTCCTCGGTTCTGGCGTGTTCTACCGAGACCCGCGTGCGGCGCTGAATTGGCTCGAAGCGGCCTTCGGCTTCGAGCCCAGCATGGTGGTCAGCGATACCGGCGGGAAGCTGATGCATGCCGAGATGCGGTTCGGGGATGGTTGCATCATCGTCGATTCCGAATGGGCCGATCATGTCGCGAGCCCCGCATCGGTCGGTGGCAAGAACACGCAATCGGTCTATATCAGGCTGAAAGACGGCCTGGATGCGCATTGCGAGCAGGCCCGCGCGGCCGGTGCCGCCATAATCCAGGAACCGGCCGACCAGTTCTATGGCGAACGCCAGTATCGGGCGCGAGATCCCGAAGGCCATGTCTGGACGTTCACGCAGCCAATCCGTTCTGTTTCCCGTGAAGAGGCCGAGCGCCTGGGTGGCTTGCGAATCGAGGGTTGGCACCGCTAGAGCCATGGTCGGTCATGCGGCGGGCGTTTGGAGTGCAGGCCGCGGCCTGATAAATCTTGGCTCCTGATTCGCGCGACTCGGAAGTATTCATGGTGCGCCTTGCCGGCCGGATAATTCTGCTCTGGGGCTGGCGCCGCGCGCTGGTGGCCTTTCTCGCCGGAGCGCTGGCGGTGCTGGGCCAGGCGCCTTACGATTTCTTCGCCGCCTGTTTCATTTCGTTTCCGGTGCTGGTCTGGCTGCTCGACGGCGCGACCGGCGAAGCCTCCGGCAGCCTGGTCCGGCGCCTGCGGCCAGCTTTCGCCGTCGGCTGGTGGTTCGGCTTCGGCTATTTCCTCGCCGGCCTCTGGTGGATCGGCTCGGCGCTGCTGGTCGAGGCCGATGATTTTGCCTGGGCGCTTCCCTTCGCCGTGGTCGGCATTCCTTTCGCGCTCGCATTTTTCTATGGCTTCGCAACGATGGTCGCCCGGCTCCTGTGGAGCAGCGATATCGGGCGTATCGCTGCCCTTGCCTTCGGCTTTGCGCTGGCGGAGTGGCTGCGCGGCTTCCTGTTCACCGGTTTTCCATGGAATGCCATCGGCTACGCGGCGATGCCGGTGCCCCTATTGATGCAGAGCGTCTCGGTGACCGGCATGATCGGCATGAACGCGCTCGCGGTCTTCCTTTTCGCACTGCCGGCGCTGCTGGCGGCGCGCCGGCATCTTCGGCTGGGCGCCGCCCTGTTTGTCCTGCTCGTCGCTGCCCATGCCGGCTTTGGCTTTGTCAGGCTTACGGCCCCCGAAAAGCCGGCGGCGCGCAGTCTCAATGTCCGCATCGTCCAGCCGGCCGTCGACCTGTCGGAAAAGTGGGATGCCTCGGTGCGCGACCGCATCTTCGCCACCTTGCTGGGCCTGTCTTCCAAGGCGCCGGATCCAGGTCACGAGAAACCGCAACTGATTCTCTGGCCGGAAACCTCGGTGCCGTTCCTTTTCACCGAGCGCCCCGATGCCTTGACGGCGCTGGGCGACATGCTGGGCGACGGCCAGATGCTGATCGCGGGCGTCGTGCGCGAAGAGGGCGGCTCGGCGGCAAGCCCCGACAGCCGCTACTACAACTCCGTCGTGGCGATCAACGACAAGGGCGAGATCGCCGATGCCGTCGACAAGGTCCATCTGGTGCCGTTCGGCGAGTACCTGCCTTTTGCCGACCTGCTCGGCCGTTTCGGCATCGAACAGCTCGTCGCGGGGCCGATGACGTTCACGGCTGGCAACGAGCGCCATCCCATCACGCTGCCGGGCGGCATGCGTGCCCTGCCATTTATCTGTTATGAGGTGATCTTTCCCGATCTGGTGGCAGTTGACGCTACGTCAGCGCAGCTTATTGTGAACGTTACCAATGATGCATGGTTCGGCGACACGCCGGGACCGTATCAGCATTTCAGGCAGGCCCAGATTCGCGCGGTGGAAAACGGATTGCCCTTGTTGCGTGCTGCCAACAACGGCATCTCGGCCGTTGTCGACCCACGTGGCCGCGTCGTCGATGCGCTGGCGATCGACGCGCGCGGGGCCATCGATGTGAGGGTGCCTGTCTCCGAACAGACGGTGATTTCGCCCCGCCAGCGGCGCATTAACGGAATGCTGATCATGTTGCTGTTTGCGCTGGGAGGGGTGTTGTTGAACGTAAGGCAAAGGCTACGGGTGAATTGACAGTTGGCACATTAGAAACTCATACTGTACCGCCTGAAAATTTCTCGAAGCCGGTGGATCGTTCTGTTGGGGCAGTCGCCTCCGGTTTTCTTTGGGCAGGAAAAAAATCACAAAGCCGAAAAAATTCGGCGAGGAAAAAATGACAGAAGAAAACAAGAAGAAACCGAATCCCATCGACATCCACGTTGGAAGCCGGGTCCGGCTTCGTCGCAATATGCTCGGAATGAGCCAGGAAAAGCTGGGCGAGAATCTCGGCATCACGTTTCAACAGATCCAGAAATATGAAAAGGGCACCAATCGCGTCGGTGCCAGCCGCCTGCAGGCGATAGCCTCCATACTCGGCGTACCCGTCGCCTTCTTTTTCGAGGATGCGCCGGGCCAGGAACTGACGGCCAACCGTGGTTTTGCCGAGGACAGTTCGATGGCTTTCGCCGTCGAATTCTGCGGCAGTCCCGAAGGGCTTCAGCTCAACCGGGCCTTTGTCAAGATCGCCGACGTCAAGGTACGCCGCAGGATCATAGACCTGGTGAAATCGCTCGCCGAGGACGATCTCGACTGATCCGCAATGCGCTTCGCACCGGCGGCGTGCGCCGCCGGTGGCACAAGATATCGTCTCCGACATTCAGGCCAGATCCGCGGCAACGCTTGACGAGCAGCGCTTTGCCCCGCTAACACGTGGCGCGCCAAAATCGGCAGCCTGCCGATCGTTTTTCAAGAGGGGACACCCGTGACGCGGCAGAACTACTTCTTTACCTCGGAATCCGTTGCCGAGGGCCATCCCGACAAAGTCTGTGACCGGATCTCCGACGAAATCGTCGATCTGGTCTATCGTGAAGCCAAGAAGACCGGCATGGACCCGTGGAAAGTCCGTGTCGCCTGCGAGACGCTGGCGACCACCAACCGCGTTGTCATCGCCGGCGAGGTGCGCGTCCCCGAGACGCTCTTGAAGAAGGACAAGGCCGGCAACATCCTCAAGGATGCCGCGGGCCACCCGGTCGTCAATCCGGCGAAGTTCAAATCCGTCGCCCGCAAGGCGATCCGCGAGATCGGTTACGAGCAGGCCGGCTTCCACTGGAAAACGGCCAAGATCGAGGTCCTGCTGCATGGCCAGTCGCCCGACATCGGCCAGGGCGTCGACAACGCCGCCGACCGTCAGGGCGAGGAAGGTGCCGGCGACCAGGGCATCATGTTCGGCTACGCCTGCCGCGAGACGCCTGACCTGATGCCGGCGCCGATCTACTACAGCCACAAGATCCTCGAACTCCTGGCCGCCGCCCGTCACGAGAACAATGGCGAGGCCGGCAAGCTTGGCCCCGATGCCAAGAGCCAGGTCACCGTCCGCTATGTCGACGGCAAGGCCGCCGAGGCGACGCAGATCGTGCTGTCAACCCAGCATCTGGATTCAAGCTGGGATTCCAAGAAGGTCCGCAAGGTCGTGGAACCCTATGTCCGCGAGGCATTGGGCGACCTCAAGATCGCTGACGACTGCATGTGGTACATCAACCCGACCGGCAAGTTCGTCATCGGCGGTCCGGACGGCGATGCCGGCCTGACCGGCCGCAAGATCATCGTCGACACCTATGGCGGCGCGGCCCCCCATGGCGGCGGCGCCTTCTCCGGCAAGGACACCACCAAGGTGGACCGGTCGGCCGCCTATGCGGCGCGCTACCTGGCCAAGAACGTCGTGGCGGCGAAGCTTGCCGACCGCTGCACCATCCAGCTCTCCTACGCCATCGGCGTCGCCCAGCCGCTGTCGGTCTATGTCGACCTGCACGGCACCGGCAAGGTCGACGAGGCCAAGCTCGAGGACGCGTTGCGCACCGTGATGGACCTGTCGCCTTCCGGCATTCGCCGTCATCTCGATCTCAACAAGCCGATCTACGCCAAGACGTCGTCTTACGGCCATTTTGGCCGCAAGGCCGGCCGTGACGGGTCTTTCTCCTGGGAAAAGACCGATCTGGCCAAGGCGCTCAAGGATGCTGTCGCGGCCTGAGGGCGGCGGCAGGACTTGCGCCAATCGATGCGTGACGGGAACAGGCCAAGCCGCACGACCGAAGCGTTCTTCGGCCGTCGGCGCGGCAAACCCGTTCGCCCGCAGCAGGCGGCGGCGCTGGAAAGGGGGCTTGGCGCCTATCGGCTCGATCTGACGGCTGAAGCCCCGTCGGATCTGCGAACTCTGTTCAAAAACGAGGTTTCGGCGGTTCGGCTCGAGATCGGCTTTGGCGGCGGCGAACATCTTCTGCATCGCGCGACCGAGGCGCCGACGATCGGCTTCATCGGCGTGGAACCCTTCGTCAACGGCATGGCCAAGATGATGATGGCAGTGCGGACAGCGCCGCTGGCCAATCTCAGAGTCTATGACGACGACGCCACCCAGTTGCTTGACTGGCTCCCACCGTCCTCGCTTGACGGTATCGACCTTCTCTATCCCGACCCCTGGCCGAAGAAAAAGCACTGGAAGCGGCGTTTCGTCAGCCCGGTCAATCTCGACCGTTTCGCGCGTGTCCTGAAGCCCGGCTCAAAATTCCGCTTCGCGTCCGACATCGACACTTATGTGAACTGGACCCTGCTGCATTGCCGGGCGCATGGCGCTTTTGCGTGGCAGGCGGATGAGGCGGCCGACTGGCATCGTCCCTACGAGGGTTGGCCAGGTACGCGCTATGAGGCCAAGGCCATTCGCGAAGGTCGCCGGCCGGCCTATCTTACCTTCATCAGGACGTAGGCGCGCCCAACCGCCAACGGCTCCGTCACTTGCCGGGAGCCGAATCGAATGCGCATTGCAGTCAGAAACGGCCGATCCTGTTGAATATGGCCGGGTCCATGCCGAGATTGCGTAGGTCGTCGGCCCGTGGCTTGCGCCCGGCTTCCACCGCGCGCGATGCGGCAACGGCGCTGCCGAATGTGGTGAAGAGATCGCCCAAGGCGGAGAATATCCTGCGGTTGCTCATGATCTTGTCCTTCCGCACGCCAACGCGCGCCAATTCAATTCATTTGATGGCTAACAAATAAGAGCGCGCCGCGGCCTCTCACAGGGGGATTGCCGCATGGCGGCCATGCGCCTGGAACAACCCTGAACCCACAGGCTTTTGTCCGGCCGGGACTGCGGACTTGAAACACCGGCCCGGATCGTTTATATCAGCCTCAAATTCTTGGTCGGTATGACGAAGAGTGGGTCCACCCGGTCCCGCTCTTTTTTATTACCTGCCGATAGGTTCGAAATGAACGACAGGCAATTGATGACTGCAACGGCAAGCGAAGGTGACGACCGCATCATCCGCGAAAGCGGCATCGATGCGCGCATTGCGCTGATCGTCCAGCCGGTGCTGCGCGGCATCGGTTTTCGCCTCGTGCGCGTGCACCTGTCCGGCCAGAACGGGCTGACCCTGCAGATCATGGCCGAGCGTGAGGACGGCACCATGACCGTCGAGGATTGCGAAGAGGTCAGCCGCGCGGTGTCGCCGGCGCTCGACGTCGATGATCCGATCGAAAAGGCCTACCATCTCGAAGTTTCTTCGCCTGGAATCGATCGGCCTCTGGTGCGCAAATCGGATTTCGTGACCTGGACCGGTCATCTGGTGAAGATGGAGACATCGGTCGTCGTCGCGGATCGCAAACGTTTCAAGGGCAAGATCGCCGAGGCCGGTGAGAACGACGTGCTGATCGAGCGCGACAAGGCGGCCTATGGCGAGGAGCCTACGGTGCGCGTGCCCTACGATGCAATTGCCGATGTCCGGCTGATCCTGACCGACGACCTCATTCGCGAAGCGTTGTCGAAGGACAACAGGGCGCGCAAGGAAGCCAAGAGACGCCGCGGTGAACCGGACGACGATGTGTCCGAGGGGGCCGAACCGGACGCCACGGAAGAACACGAACAGGAAATTTGATTGAGCTGCCGGGCGCAAAGGTCCGGCGAACAGGCTCGGGAGAAAGAACATGGTTGTAAGCGCCAACAGACTTGAACTGCTGCAGATTGCCGATGCGGTCGCGCGTGAAAAGTCGATCGACAAGTCGATCGTCATCGCCGCCATGGCCGATGCGATCCAGAAGGCGGCGCGTTCGCGTTATGGTCAGGAGACCAACATCCGCGCCGACATCAACCCGAACACTGGCGAGATGAAGCTGCAGCGGCTGATGGAAGTGGTCGAGAAGGTCGACGATTACGCCACCCAGATCGCCATTTCCTCCGCCCGCGAGCGCAATCCCGACGCCCAGCTCGGCGATTTCATCGCCGAACAGCTGCCGCCGATGGATTTCGGCCGCATCGCCGCCCAGTCTGCCAAGCAGGTTATCGTGCAGAAGGTGCGCGAGGCCGAGCGTGACCGCCAGTACGACGAATACAAGGACCGTATCGGCGAGATCGTCAACGGCACCGTCAAGCGCGTCGAATATGGCAATGTCATCGTCGATCTCGGCCGTGGCGAGGCGATCATCCGCCGCGACGAGCTGATCCCGCGTGAAAACTACAAATACGGCGATCGCGTCCGCGCCTATGTCTACGACGTGCGCCGCGAGCAGCGCGGCCCGCAGATCTTCCTGTCGCGTACCCATCCGCAGTTCATGGCCAAGCTCTTCACCATGGAAGTGCCGGAGATCTATGACGGCATCATCGAGATCAAGTCGGTCGCCCGCGACCCGGGCTCGCGCGCCAAGATCGCCGTCATCTCGCGTGATAGCTCGATCGATCCGGTCGGCGCCTGCGTTGGTATGCGCGGCAGCCGCGTCCAGGCCGTCGTCGGCGAATTGCAGGGCGAGAAAATCGACATTATCCCCTGGTCGCCTTCGGCCGCCTCCTTCATCGTCAATGCGCTGCAGCCGGCGGAAGTCGCCAAGGTCGTGCTCGACGAGGATGCGGAGCGCATCGAAGTGGTGGTTCCCGACGATCAGCTGTCGCTGGCCATCGGCCGCCGCGGCCAGAACGTGCGCCTTGCCTCGCAGCTCACCGGCTGGGATATCGACATCCTGACCGAGGCCGAGGAATCCGAGCGCCGTCAAAAGGAATTCGTCGAGCGCTCGGCGCTGTTCATGGAAGCGCTCGATGTCGACGAGATGGTCGGCCAGGTGCTGGCCTCCGAAGGCTTCACCAGTGTCGAGGAAGTCGCCTATGTCGATGCCGGCGAAATCGCCTCCATCGACGGCTTCGATGAGGATACCGCCTCTGAAATCCAGACTCGCGCCCGCGAATATCTGGAGAAGATCGAAGCCGAGCATGACGAGAAGCGCAAGGCGCTGGGCGTTTCGGATGATCTACGCGAAATTCCCGGCGTCACCACCGCCATGATGGTGACGCTCGGCGAGGACGGCGTGAAGACGATCGAGGATTTCGCCGGCTACGCCGCCGACGACCTCACCGGCTGGAAGGAACGCAAGGACGGCGAGACCAAGGTCTATCCCGGCGTGCTGGCCAACCACGGCGTTTCGCGCGCCGATGCCGAGCAGATGGTTCTGGCCGCTCGCCTCAAGGCCGGCTGGATCACCGAGGACGAGCTTGCGGCCGAAGAAGAAACGGCTGACGAAGCCGTTGGTGCGTGAGGTGAAACCGCATCGCACACAACCCGCCCTTGGACGAGATGAACGATCGCACCTGCATCGTCACCCGAAAACAGGCCGAACCGGATGAACTGATCCGGTTCGTCGTCGGTCCGGATTCGGCCGTCGTTCCCGATCTCAAGAGAAATCTGCCCGGCCGTGGTTGCTGGGTGAGCGCCGACCGCCTACATATCGAGAAGGCGGCGGCCAAGAACCTTTTTGCCCGCGCCTTCAAGGCACAGGTGGTCGTACCGCCCGATCTCGGCGGCATGGTCGACGGGTTGCTCTCCAGATCCGCTCTAGGCATGCTGGGCCTCGCCCGCAAGGCAGGCGCGATTTCGCTAGGTGCCACCAAGGTGGAGAGCGCGGTGCGCGGCGGGCTGGCACTTTTCGTGCTCCACGCGACCGAGGCATCCGACGACGGCGTGCGCAAGATCAGCCAGGCACGGCGGGCGACCGTCCATATCGGCGGCCCTTCCATCCTTGCCTACAAACTTTTCTCCGAGGCCGAGTTGAGCTTGGCATTGGGGGTACAAATGTGATACATGCTGCCGTCCTCGCGGGAGACGCGGGTAAGGCGGTCCAGAAGCGCATGGTTGCGCTCGACCGATATCGGGGCGGAACCCCGGACGATCTTGCAATGCTTGCGGCCGTTGCTGACGAAGATGATGCTGCAGAGGATATGGAATGAACGATACGAAATCGGGCGACGACAAGACGTTGAGTGTTACACCGAAGAAGACCTTGACGCTGAAGCGCCCCGGCATGGAACAGGGCACTGTGCGCCAGAACTTCTCGCACGGCCGTACCAAGTCGGTCGTGGTCGAGACCAAGAAGCGCAAGTTCTCGCTGCCCGGCGATAAGCCGGAGCCGGTTGCCGCTCCGCCTGCGCCCGTCTTCACGCCGAAGCCGGCGGTCATGGCTGCACCTGTCGTGCAGGAAGCGCCCAAGGCGCCGCCCCCGCCGAGGCCTCCGGTCGAGCGCAGCGGCATGGTGCTGAACGAATTGTCGCGCAGCGAAATGGAAGCGCGCCGCAGGGCGCTGGAGGGCTCGAAGGTCCGCGAGGTCGAAGACCGCCAGCGCGCAGCCGAAGAGGCCAAGCGCCGCGCCGAGGACGAAGAGCGCCGCAAGCGCGAACGCGAGGACTCTGCGCGCCGCCAGGCCGAGGAGGAGGCACGGCTGCAGACCGAGGCCGAATCGCGCCGTCGCGCCGAGGAAGAAGCCCGCCGCCGTGCACCGCAAGCCGCTGAGTTGGCGACCGCCGACGAGGAGGAAGAGGTCAAGCCGAAGCGGGCGACCGCCGGTGCGCCGGTGCGCCGCCTGGTCACGCCCGAAGTGGCGCGCCCGGCCAAGCCCACCAAGAGCGAGGAAGACCGCCGCCGTGGCAAGCTGACACTGAATTCCGCGTTGTCCGACGAGGATGCGCGGGCCCGTTCGCTGTCGTCGATGCGTCGCCGCCAGGAAAAATTCAAGCGCGCGATGCACAATGAGCCGCGCGAGAAGGTCATGCGCGAAGTGATCCTGCCCGAGACCATCACCATCCAGGAACTGGCGCAGCGCATGTCCGAGCGTGCTGTCGACCTGGTCAAGTACTTCATGAAGCAGGGCCAGATCCTGAAGCCCGGCGACGTCATCGACGCCGACACGGCCGAGTTGGTGGCCACCGAATTCGGTCATACGGTCCGCCGCGTCGCGGAGTCAGACATCGAGGAAGGCCTGTTCAACATCGCCGACCGTCCGGAAGACCTCGTTTCGCGTCCGCCGGTCGTCACCATCATGGGCCACGTCGACCACGGCAAGACGTCGCTGCTCGATGCCATCCGCAACGCCAATGTCGTTTCCGGCGAGGCCGGCGGCATCACCCAGCATATCGGCGCCTATCAGGTCGAGAAGAACGGTCAGAAGATCACCTTCATCGACACGCCCGGCCACGCCGCCTTCACGGCCATGCGCGCCCGTGGCGCCCAGGCGACCGACATCGCCATCCTGGTGGTTGCGGCCGACGACAGCGTCATGCCGCAGACGATCGAATCGATCAGCCATGCCAAGGCGGCCGGCGTTCCGATCATCGTGGCGATCAACAAGATCGACAAGCATGATGCCGATCCGCAGAAAGTGCGCTCGGAACTCTTGCGCCACGAGGTCTTCGTCGAATCGATGGGCGGTGAGGTGCTGGACGTCGAAGTATCGGCGACCAAGGGCACCAATCTCGACAAGTTGCTCGAAGCGATCCTGCTGCAGGCCGAAATCCTCGACCTCAAGGCCAACCCCGACCGCACCGCCGAAGGCGTCGTCATCGAGGCGCAGCTCGACAAGGGCCGTGGTCCCGTCGCCACCGTGCTGGTGCAGACCGGCACCTTGATGCCGGGCGACATCCTCGTCGCCGGCAACGAATGGGGCCGTGTGCGCGCGCTGGTCAACGATCGCGGCGAGCAGATCAAGGAAGCGCCGCCGGCGATGCCGGTCGAGGTGCTCGGCCTTCAGGGAACCCCGCAGGCCGGCGACCGCTTCGCGGTGGTCAACAACGAGGCCCGCGCCCGCGAGATCACCGAATATCGCCAGCGTCTGGCACGCGAGAAGGCGGTGGCCAGGCATGCCGGCCAGCGCGGCTCGCTCGAACAGATGATGTCGCAGTTGCAGACGAGCGGACTGAAGGAATTCCCGCTGGTCATCAAGGGCGACGTGCAGGGTTCGATCGAAGCGATCAATGCTGCCTTGGACAAGCTCGGCACCGACGAAGTGCGTGCGCGCATCGTTCATTCCGGCGCTGGCGCCATCACCGAAAGCGACGTCTCGCTGGCGGAAACGTCCGGCGCGGCGATCATCGGCTTCAACGTGCGCGCCAATGTGCAGGCGCGTGCCGCGGCTGCGGCCGCGGGCATCGAGATCCGCTACTACTCGATCATCTACAACCTGGTGGATGATGTGAAGGCGGCTCTGTCGGGCCTGCTGTCGCCGGAGCGTCGCGAGACCTTCATCGGCAATGCCGAGATCCTCGAGATCTTCGACATCACCAAGGTTGGCAAGATCGCCGGCTGCCGTGTCACCGAAGGCAAGGTCGAGCGTGGCGCGGGCGTGCGCCTGATCCGCGACAACGTCGTCATCCACGAAGGCACGCTGAAGACCCTCAAGCGCTTCAAGGACGAGGTTTCGGAAGTCCCGGGCGGCCAGGAGTGCGGCATGGCCTTCCAGAACTACGAAGACATGCGCGTCGGCGACATCATCGAGTGCTTCCGCGTCGAGATGGTGACCCGCACACTCTGAGTTCGAGTGGCTTGTCGATATTGGGCGGTGGTCGAAAGACCGCCGCCTCGGTGCTATTGAGAATGACCGTTTGAGACATGCGGCACGGTCCTATCCCGCGCCTCACGCTTTCAGGATTGAGAAAAATGCCCCGTTCCACAACATCAAGCCCATCCCAGCGCATGTTGCGCGTCGGCGAGCAGGTGCGCCATGCGCTCTCCGAAACCTTGCAGCGCGGTGAAATCATCGACCCGTTGATTGAAAACTCGGTCGTTTCGGTCTCGGAAGTGCGCATGTCGCCCGATCTGAAGATCGCCACCGCCTTTGTTTCTCCGCTCGGCGCCAAGGATGCCGACGCGGTGATCGAGGCGCTGAACAAGCATGCCAAGTTCGTGCGCGGCCGTGTCTCCGGCGCGCTCAGGCAGATGAAGTACATGCCGGAATTCCGCTTCCGGCTCGATACCTCCTTCGACAATTTCGCCAGGATCAACGACCTGCTGAAATCGCCCGAAGTGGCACGCGATCTGGATAGCGACGGCAATAAGGAAGAAGAATGATGGCGCGTCGCGGCAAGAAGAAGGGCCGGCCGGTCTCCGGTTGGGTGGTGCTGGACAAGCCGGTCGGCATGGGCTCGACCGAAGCCGTCTCCAAGATCAAATGGCTGTTCCAGGCCGAAAAGGCCGGCCATGCCGGCACGCTCGACCCTCTTGCCTCCGGCATGCTGCCGATCGCGCTCGGCGAAGCCACCAAGACCGTGCCCTACGTGCAGGACGGCGCCAAGATCTATCGCTTCACCGTTGCCTGGGGCGATGAGCGCTCCACCGACGATCTTGAAGGGCCGGTGACGAAGAGCTCCGACCTGCGTCCGGCGGAAGCCGAGGTGCGGGCGCTGCTGCCGAAATACACCGGCGTCATCATGCAGACGCCGCCCCAATTCTCGGCCATCAAGATTGCGGGCGAGCGCGCCTACGACCTCGCCCGCGAAGGCGAGATGATCGACATACCGCCGCGCGAGATCGAGATCGGCAGGCTCGACATTGTCGAGCACAAGCCGGACCAGACGATTTTCGAAGTCGAATGCGGCAAGGGCACCTATGTGCGTTCGCTGGCCCGCGACATGGGCCGCGACCTCGGCTGCTTCGGCCATATCAGCGAGCTGCGCCGGGTTGAGGTCGAGCCGTTCACGCCAGAGGACTTCGTCACCATCGCCGAACTCGAGGCCGCCCGCTTCGGCGCCAAGGGCGATGAGGGAGGGGAAGCGGCCGACGAAGCCGAACCGGCGGACGCACTGGCCAAGCCGGTCGACTTCGGCGCCATCGACACGCTTCTGGTCGACACCTCGGCTGCTCTCGACTGCCTGCCGCAGATCGCCATCAGCGATGACGCGGCGACAAAGATCCGCCTCGGCAATCCTGTCATCATTCGTGGCCGTGACGCACCGGTGGAGGCCGAAGAGGCCTGCGCGACGTCACGCGGCAAGCTGGTCGCCATCGGCGCGATCGAGCAAGGCATGTTCAAGCCCAAGCGGGTCTTTGCCGGGTGATGCCACTCATCTAATGTCGGTGCGACATCTCGGCAGAGGGCTCCATGGCAAAGGCTGACACGGTCAAGAAGCGCGCGCCGGTGAAGACGAGGCGGCCGCCTGTCGGCGCCTCGCCGGGCACGCTGATCGCCGATCCGGCGGCGCGACGCTCCGAATTGCGGCTGACCCTGATCTCGCCGCAGAAATTCAAGACGATCGAGAATGCCAGCATCGACGATGTCGAGGCCAATTGCCGGAAATGGCCCGTCATCTGGCTCGACTGCACCGGCCTCGCCAACATCCAATTGATCGAGGAAATCGGCCGCATCTTCAGCCTGCATCCGCTGGCGCTGGAGGATGTCGTCAACACCGGCCAGCGGCCGAAAGTTGACTTCTTCGAGGATCACGCCTTCGTCGTCGTGCGTATGATCGACGATGTCACGTCGCATCGTTACGAGCAGATCGCTCTCTTTCTCGGCGAGAACTTCGTCGTCACCTTCCAGGAGCGCGAAGGCGATCCGTTCAATCCCGTACGCAAGCGCATCGAGAGTTCGGCGCCCAACCGCTTGCGCACACGCGGCGCCGACTATCTCGCCTACGCGCTGATCGACGCCATCGTCGACAGCTATTTTCCGCCGATCGAGGCTGCCGGCGACCTGGTCGACAGCATCGAGGACCAGATGCTGCATTCGACGCACAAGCACCAGATGCGGCAGCTGCACGAATTGCGGCGCGATGCCAACGTCCTGAAAGGTGTGCTGTGGCCGATGCGCGATGCGCTGGCGACGCTGATCCGCAACGACGTGTCCTATGTCAGAGCTGAAACCAAGGTCTTCCTCAACGACACGCTCGACCATTCGCTCAGGCTGATCGAGCTGGTCGAGACCCAGCGCGACATGCTGACCGGGCTGATCGAGATGCACCTGTCGCTGAGCCAGGCGCGCACCAACGACGTCATCTCCTACCTCACCATCGTCTCGGTCATCTTCATGCCGCTCACCTTCCTGGTCGGCGTCTGGGGCATGAACTTCAGTCCCGACGCCTCGCCATGGAACATGCCGGAGTTGCGATCCTACTATGGTTATCCAGCGGCACTCGTCTTCATGCTGCTCGTCGCGGCCGGTCTGATCGCCTTCTTCAGATGGAAGAAGTGGCTTTAGCCACGGCGAAAGCCTTCTTTCATACCGCAAAAGCCACGACAAAGCCGGCTTGTGAATTGGGCTGGTGTTTTTCGGGGAATTGCACTATATGCGCCGCAGCATAGCGCCTTGACGCTTTGCATGCACGGCCCCTGCTGGACGACATCCCGGCTGTGGGCGACCCGTTTCCTCAAACAGATAAGGAAAAACACGATGTCGATTACTGCCGAGCGCAAACAGGAATTGATGGGTGAATTCGCAACCGCCAAGGGCGATACCGGGTCTCCGGAAGTCCAGGTGGCCATCCTTTCCGAGCGCATCAAGAACCTGACCGACCATTTCAAGGACCACAAGAAGGATAACCATTCCCGCCGTGGTCTGCTCGCTCTCGTGTCCCAGCGCCGCAGCCTGCTTGATTACCTCAAGCGCAAGGATGACGCGCGCTATCAGACACTGATCGAGAAGCTCGGTCTACGCCGTTGACGATTTGACCGGCGGACTTTCTTCGGAAAGTCCGCCGGTCACGCATTCTGCCAGCCGTATCGGCTGGCCAGACCCGGTTCCGAGCGTGCAGAGGGCCACTCGAAACCGCCCATGGACGGTCATGGGGCAGGATTGCAGGACGCTCGTGCGCGCTCGTCGCGCCTAATCACCCGAGCTTCCCGTTGTCTTGCCCGTGGCTGCCCGAGAAAGGAAGCCAGGGAAAGGGCATCCGCGCACCGTGAACGGCGCGCCCCTTTCCGCTTATTAAGGACAAGACATGTTCAATCACCACAAAGTGGAAATCGAATGGGGCGGCCGTCCGCTCATCCTGGAAACCGGCAAGATCGCGCGTCAGGCCGATGGCGCGGTGCTCGCCACCTATGGCGAGACCAAGGTTCTGGCCACCGTCGTTTCGATGAAGGAGCCGAAGCCGGGCCTCGATTTCTTTCCGCTGACCGTCAACTACCAGGAAAAGACCTATGCCGCCGGCAAGATCCCGGGCGGCTATTTCAAGCGTGAAGGCCGTCCGAGCGAAAAGGAAACGCTGGTTTCCCGCCTCATCGACCGCCCGATCCGCCCGCTCTTCGCCGACGGCTACAAGAACGACACGCAGATCGTCGTCACCGTCGTGCAGCACGATCTCGAAAATGATCCGGACATCCTGTCGATCGTCGCCACCTCGGCGGCCCTGACGCTCTCCGGCGTCCCGTTCATGGGCCCGGTCGGCGGCGCCCGCGTCGGTTATATCAACGGCGAATATGTGCTGAACCCGCATGTCGACGAGATGCAGGAATCCAAGCTCGACCTCGTTGTCGCCGGCACTGCCGACGCCGTGCTGATGGTCGAGTCGGAAGCCAAGGAACTTGGCGAAGAGCTGATGCTCGGCGCCGTCATGTTTGGCCACAAGGGTTTCCAGCCGGTCATCGACGCCATCATCAAGCTGGCCGAAGTTGCGGCCAAGGAACCGCGCGATTTCACTGCGCCGGATTATTCCGCGCTTGAGGCCGAGATGCTCAAGATCGTCGGCGACGAGCTCAGCAATGCCTACAAGAACGTCGACAAGCAGAAGCGTTACGCCGCGGTCGACGCCGTCAAGGCGAAGGTCAAGGCCGCGTTTGCCCCCGCTGAAGGCGAGGACGCAAAGTACACCTCCGAACAGATCGGCTCGGTGTTCAAGGAGCTCCAGGCCAAGGTCGTGCGCTGGAACATTCTCGACACCGGCTCGCGCATCGATGGCCGCGATCTGAAGACGGTTCGCAAGATCGTTTCCGAAGTCGGCGTCCTGCCGCGCACCCATGGTTCGGCGCTGTTCACCCGCGGCGAGACCCAGGCGCTGGTCGTTGCCACGCTTGGCACCGGCGAGGACGAGCAGTATGTCGATTCCTTGACCGGCATGTACAAGGAGAAGTTCCTCCTTCACTACAACTTCCCTCCCTACTCGGTCGGTGAGACCGGCCGCATGGGTTCGCCGGGCCGCCGCGAAATCGGCCACGGCAAGCTCGCCTGGCGCGCTATCCGTCCGATGCTGCCCTCCGCTGACCAGTTCCCCTACACGCTGCGTGTCGTCTCGGAGATCACCGAGTCCAACGGTTCGTCGTCGATGGCGACCGTCTGCGGTACCTCGCTGGCGCTGATGGATGCCGGCGTGCCGCTGGCCAAGCCGGTTGCCGGCATCGCCATGGGCCTGATCAAGGAAGGCGAGCGCTTCGCCGTGCTCTCCGACATCCTTGGCGACGAGGATCATCTCGGCGACATGGACTTCAAGGTCGCCGGCACCGAAGGCGGCATCACCTCGCTGCAGATGGACATCAAGATCGATGGCATCACCGAGGAGATCATGAAGATCGCCCTTGGCCAGGCCAAGGACGGCCGCCTGCACATCCTCGGCGAGATGGCCCATGCTCTGACCGGCGCCCGTCCCGAACTCGGCGAGTTCGCGCCGCGCATCGAGGTCATGCACATCCCGACCGACAAGATCCGCGACGTCATCGGTTCGGGCGGCAAGGTCATCCGCGAGATCGTCGAGAAGACCGGCGCCAAGATCAACATCGAGGACGACGGCACGGTCAAGATCGCTTCCTCGAACGCCAAGGAGATCGAGGCGGCGAAGAAGTGGATCCACACCATCGTCGCCGAGCCGGAAGTCGGCGAAATTTACGAAGGCACGGTCGTCAAGACCGCCGACTTCGGCGCCTTCGTCAACTTCTTCGGTCCGCGTGACGGCCTCGTCCACATCTCGCAGCTCGCCAATGACCGGGTCGCCAAGACCTCGGACGTCGTCAAGGAAGGCGACAAGGTCTGGGTCAAACTGATGGGCTTCGACGAGCGCGGCAAGGTTCGCCTGTCGATGAAGGTCGTCGACCAGGCCACCGGCAAGGAAATCGCCCGCGACAAGAAGGCCGAAGGCGAAGAAAACGCCGCCTGATCGGTCCGACGGAAAAACGAGGCGGGCGCGGCTTAGGTCGCGCCCGTTTTTGTTTTATGGAGCACGGCTATGTCCGCTGAAGCGCTGAAGACGCTTTTTCACCCGTTCGAGGCCGAGGCTCTTTCCTTGCCGCGGCAGGGCGAGCGCGTTCTCTTCCTTGGCGCCGAACCCGGCCTGCGATTGCCGCCGGCTTTCGAGGCTACGCTCAATCTCGTACAGGGCTTCCGGCCGTATTTTCGTGCGTTGCAGGCGGCGGGCTTCACGGTCACGCCGCAACCTGCCGGCGACGGTTTTGATGCCGCGTTGGTGCTCGCCGGCCGCCATCGCGGCCAGAACGAATTGCGCATCGCCGAGGCCATCGAGCGCGTGGCCGAGGGGGGATTGATCGTCATTGCCGGTGGCAAGGAGGATGGCATCGCCAGTCTGCGCAAGCGCGTCGGCGATCTTGCACCGCTCGATGGCCACATGCCGAAATATCACGGCATTGCCTTTTGGCTGCGCCGCCCGGATGACATGCAGGCCGCCATCGCGCTTCGCGCCGCCAATCCCGCCTTGCTGGTTGCGGATCGGTTCCACACCACGCCCGGCATGTTCTCTTTCGATCGCGTCGATGCCGGTTCGAAACTGCTGGTCGACAACCTGCCAGGCGATCTGCGTGGCAGCGCGGCCGATTTCTGCGCCGGCTGGGGCTATGTGGCGGCAGAGATGGCCGTCCGCTCGCCGGGCTTGTCGGCCCTCGATCTCTACGAGGCCGATTTCGATGCGCTGGCGGCGGCCAGGGGCAATCTCGGCAACACCGTGGCACAGGGCTTCTTCTGGACGGATCTGCTCGCCGAGCCTGTCGAGCGCCGTTACGACGTCATCGCCATGAACCCGCCCTTCCACCGCAGCCGTGCGGCGGAGCCTGAGATCGGTGCCGGCATGATCCGCGCGGCAGCCAAGGCCCTGAAGCCCGGCGGACGCCTGTTCATGGTCGCCAACCGGCAGCTTCCTTACGAAACCGTGCTGTCAGCGGCCTTCGCCAGCCACGCCGAGCTTGCCCGTGACGGCATGTTCAAGGTGTTTTCGGCGCGCCGCTGATGCAACGCGCGAGCCATGGCGCTCAATGGAGGTTGGCGACTCGCCTGGTGTCTTCTGACGCATGGCCACCGATACTGGCAGTGAGTGGCGCCGGCCGGCCGAACAGGTAGCCTTGCACCACCTCGCAGCCGGCTGCCCTGAGCAGCGTCGCCTGGCTTTCGGTCTCGACGCCTTCGGCAATGATGCTGACGCCGAGCGCCCGCGACAGCCCGACGATGGTCGACACGACGGCGCCGGAGCTGGCATCGGTATCGATGCGGCTGACGAAGGAACGATCGATCTTCAGCTTGCCGAACGAGAAATCGATCAGATAGCTGAGGTTGGAATAGCCGGTGCCGAAATCATCGACCGCGACCGAGATGCCCATCTCGGCAAGCTCTTTCAGGATGGCGGCGGCGCGGTCGCGGTCCTGCATCATCGCCGTCTCGGTGACTTCGAGTTCCAGCCGTGACGGCTTGATGCCGGTGGCCCGCATCGTGTCGCGCACGATGCCGACAAAGTCCTTGGTCATGAACTGGACCGGCGAGATGTTGACGGCGACGAAACAATCGTCCGGCAGATGGCGGGCATCGCTGCAGGCCTTGCGCAGCACCCATTCGCCGATCGGGTTGATCATGCCGGTCTCCTCGGCGATCTGGATGAACTCCATCGGCGGGATCATGCCGCGTTCGGGATGCCTCCAGCGGATCAACGCCTCGTAGCCGACGATCCGGCCGGTCGGGAGGTCGAGCTGCGGCTGGTAGTGCAGGTCGAAATCACCGCGTTCAAAGGCGCTGTGCAGCTCGGATTCGACCCATTGGCGATGGTCGGCCACGCGTCCCATCTCGCTGTCGAAGACCGACCAGTTGCCAACTCCGCTCGCACGCGCATTCTGCAGCGCCAGGTTGGAGCGCCGCAGGATGAGGACCGGATCGACACCGTCCTTGGGCATCGCCACGATGCCGACCGACAGGCTCAACGATTGCTGGTGGCTGCCGAGTTCATACGGCTCCATCATTTCGTCGATGAGCCTCTCGACCATGCTTTCCAGGGTTCCCTGGATCTGATGGTCCGGGAGCAGCACCGCGAACTCGCCGGCCCCGATGCGGCCGATCAGTGCGCGCGCGGGCACGCAGCTATGCAGCCGCTGGGTGAAGGCACGGATCAGTTCGTCGCCCTGGGTGTAGCCGATCGCGTCGTTGATCTGCTTGAACCGGTCGATGTCGATGTCGATCAGGAACACCGGTTCCCCGGTACGGCTTGTCGCGCATGCCGCCTCGGCGATCTTGCCGACCATGGCCGGGCGCGCCAGCAGTCCGGTCAGCTTGTCGAAATGGGTTTCGTTGAAGACGAAATCCGCCGATTCATCGATGCCGGCGAAGAAGGACATTGCCGCCACCGATGCCGCCAGTGCGCAAAGCGCGGCCATGATCGCGACCATCATGTCAGCCGATATGCCGGCAAACCCGTCGCCGAGACCGTGCTTCAGGCCCCAGATGCCGAGGACGAAACTGCCAATGCCCGAACTTGCTATCGTGAGCAGTCGGAACACTGGTGTTCGCTTCGGGTTGCTGACGGCAGGCATGAAAAGGTCCCCAAGTCGGAGACCCCTATAGCGGAAATCCTCTTAAAATGAGTTTCCGTGAATGCATTCAATTTTACTGGAGAGGATTATTTTCTTTACTGGGAAAGGACCCACTTGACGGGACCGCTCTTCAGTCGCGCCCGCCATCCGTCTGCTTCAACTCATCGAGCGTCGGCATCGAGACGATATGGTAGCCGGAATCGACATAGTGGATTTCGCCGGTGACACCGGAAGCGAGGTCGCACAGAAGATAGAGCGCGGAGCCGCCGACCTCGTCGATCGTCACGGTCCGGCGCAACGGCGAATTGCGCTGCTGGTAGGAGAACATGTGGCGGGCGTCCGAAATGCCGGCGCCAGCCAGTGTGCGCACCGGACCGGCCGAGATGCCGTTGACGCGGATGCCGCGCGGACCGTAGTCGTTGGCGAGGTAGCGCACGCTGGCCTCGAGCCCGGCCTTGGCAACGCCCATGACATTATAGTTCGGCATGACGCGGACCGAGCCGGCATAGGTCAGCGTGATCATCGAGCCGCCGGCAGTCATCAGCGGCGCGGCATTGCGCGCCACCTCGGTGAAGGAATAGCAGGAGATCACCATGGTGCGGACGAAATTGTCCCGGCTGGTGTCGGCATAGAGGCCCTTCAACTCGTTCTTGTCGGAAAAGCCGATGGCATGGACGACGAAGTCCAGCCCGCCCCATTCTTTGCCAAGCGTCTCGAACGTGGCGGCGACCGAAGCGCTGTCCTCGACGTCGCAGGGAACGACCAACGAAGCGCCGAGCTTGTCGGCGAGCGGTTTGACGCGGCGGCCGAAAGCGTCGCCCTGGTAGGTGAAGGCGAGTTCCGCCCCATGTTCGGATAATTTCCGGGCGATGCCCCAGGCGATCGAATGATCGTTGGCGACACCCATGACAAGCCCGCGCTTGCCTTTCATCAATCCGTCCATGGCCGGCAATCCTTATATAAAACTTGGCCCTATGCGGAATAGCGCTGGAAAACGAGCGTTGCGTTGGTGCCGCCGAAACCGAAGGAATTCGACAGAACGGTGTCGATCGCGGCGTTGTCGATGCGCTTACGCACGATCGGCATGCCCTCGAATTCCGGATCGAGCGTCTCGATATGGGCGCTTTCGCCGATGAAGCCGCCTTGCATCATCAGGATCGAATAGATGGATTCCTGCACGCCGGCCGCACCCAGCGAATGGCCGGTCAGCGACTTGGTCGACGTGATGAACGGCATCTTCTCGCCGAACACTTCGCGGATCGCTCCCATTTCCTTGGAATCCCCGACCGGGGTCGAGGTGCCGTGGGTGTTGATGTAGTCGACCGGCGTGGAGACCGTCGCCAGTGCCTGGCGCATGCAGCGGACCGCGCCTTCGCCCGAGGGCGCAACCATGTCGTAGCCGTCCGAGGTCGCGCCATAGCCGACGATCTCGGCGTAGATCTTGGCGCCGCGCGCCTTGGCATGCTCCAGTTCTTCCAGCACCAGCACGCCGGCGCCGCCGGCGATGACGAAGCCGTCGCGATTGGCGTCATAGGCGCGCGATGCGGTCGAGGCCCTGTCGTTGAACTTCGACGACATGGCACCCATAGCGTCGAACAGATCGGACATGGTCCAGTCGAGATCCTCGTGGCCGCCGGCGAAGACCATGTCCTGCTTGCCCCACTGGATCAGCTCGTAACCATTGCCGATGCAATGCGCCGAGGTCGAGCAGGCCGACGAGATCGAATAGTTGACGCCATGGATCTTGAACCAGGTCGCCAGCGTCGCCGACGCGGTCGACGACATCGCCTTCGGCACCGCGAAGGGACCGATGCGCTTGGGGCTGCCGTTCTTGAGCGTGGTCTCGGCCGCCTCGACGATGGTGCGGGTGGACGGACCGCCCGACCCCATGACGATGCCGGTGCGCTCATTGGTGATATCGCTCTCGCCGAGGCCGGCATCCGCGATCGCCTGGTCCATGGCGACGTGATTCCAGGCCGCGCCCTGGCTCAGGAAGCGCATCGCGCGGCGGTCGATCATGGCGGAAGGGTCGAGCGTCGGCGCGCCCCAGACCTGACAGCGGAAGCCATGCTCGGCAAAGGAATCGGAAAAGCTGATGCCGGATCTGGCGTCATGCAGCGAGGTCTGCACCTCGTTGGCATTGTTGCCGATCGACGACACGATGCCGAGGCCTGTGACTACGACACGTCTCATTCGCAACTCCTTCCAGGGATGCTGGCCAATGGGCTGGCCAGGGCTGCGGTCAAGCGACCGCCGACTGCTTTGACAGACCGACCTTCAGGTCCGTCGCCGCGTATATGGGCTCGCCATCCGCCTTCATCCAGCCATCAGCGATGCCGAGCACCAGCCGGCCGCGCATCACACGCTTGAAATCCACGCCATACTCGACCTTCTTGACCGATGGCGTGACCATGCCCTTGAACTTGACCTCTCCAGTCGATAGCGCCATTCCCTTGCCGGGTTCGCCCAGCCAGCCGAGATAGAAGCCGGTCAATTGCCACAGGGCGTCCAGGCCGAGGCACCCAGGCATGATCGGATTGCCGATGAAATGGCAGGCAAAGAACCACAGGTCGGGCTTGATATCGAATTCCGCGCGAATGAAACCCTTCTCGAAGGCGCCGCCGGTCTCGCTGACCTCGGTGATACGGTCGAACATCAGCATCGGCGGGTAGGGCAACTGGGCATTGCCCTCTCCGAACAGCTCGCCGCGGGCGCAGGCCAGCAATTCTTCGTAGTCGTAGCTGGATTTCGAACCCGCCATCAATTTCTCCCCATATCGTCCGGGCGGTAGCGCGCCCTTGTCGTTGGTGTCCTAACACAATCTGTTTCAGGCCGGAAACCGGCGTTTGCGCTTAACCCGCCAGTCTGCCCGGGTCAATGCGCGCTATTGATCGCATTCGGGCGACAGAATATATGTCAACAGGGGTCCGGGTTCGGCAGACATTCATTTTTTTGCCACTCTGGGCGTGTCTTGAAGCGGGACTGTGGGCTTGGAAGACCAGATGGACCGGGGCTGCCGGAAGGAAAATGTCGCTGTGGACAAGCGGGTACGTGAAGCCGGCCTGAGGCCGACGCGTCAGCGCATTGCGCTGGCCGACCTGCTTTTCGCCAAGGGCGACCGCCATTTGTCGGCTGAGGAACTGCACGAGGAGGCGCAGGCCGCCGGCGTGCCGGTGTCGCTGGCCACCGTCTACAACGCGCTTCACCAGTTTACCCAGGCGGGGCTCCTGCGTATCCTCGCCGTCGAAGGTTCCAAGACCTATTTCGACACCAATACCTCCGATCACCACCATTTCTATATCGAAGGCGAAAACAGGATTTTCGACATCGCCAACGGCCCGGTCACGGTCACCAACCTGCCGGACCCGCCCGAGGGCATGGAAATCGCCAATGTCGATATCGTGGTGAGGCTGCGTCCCAAGCGTCCGGAATGACCGGCGAAGCCGGAACAATCGGTGTGGGATGAAACCCTTGGATTGGATAGTGCGTCTCGAATGGGCGGTGGTGGCGATTGCCGCAATCGTCTTTTATGGCGCGACGGGCGTTTCCTGGTGGCTCTTCGCGTTGCTCATCCTGGCGCCGGACCTGTCGATGCTGGGTTATCTCGGTGGACCTCGCATCGGCGCAATTGCCTACAACGCCTTGCACATTCTGATCGTACCGGTGCTTCTACTGCTTGCCGGGCGTCTCGCCGGCAGTGCGGTCGGCAGCGCCATCGCACTGATCTGGACCGCTCATATCGCGATCGACCGTGCACTGGGTTACGGCTTGAAGCTGTCAACAGGGTTTCAGGACACCCATCTTGGCCCTATTGGGCGCAAACGCGAGACGTTCAGTCCTTGACCCGCTCGCCCGGATAGGCGCCCCAGACGACCGACTGGGCAAGCCAGCCGGTGTGGCCGTCGAGCGTCATTTCGCACCATTGGCCGTCGCAGGACTTGATCATGCCCATAACGCCCGGTTCGACGATCGCCACCACCCTGGCATCCTTGTCGGGACCTTTCAGAAGATTGACCTGGCCGCCCTTGCCGCGCTGCCAGGGCGCGACGATCGCAGTGCGCCGGCCCGACAGCAGCGACTGGTTGATCCACCCTTCCGACCCATCGGCGTCGCGCACGCGCCGCCACGTATCGAATTCCTGGATGATCTCCATCGGCAGGCCAGCCTTCATGTACATCCAGTCGACCGAATAGTTGGCGCCGGGGCCGACGCGCGAGTTGACGCGGCCGGATTTCAGGCTGACGAATCGCGGCAGCGGCAGACCGCTCGGTCCGAGCGTGATGGCGCTCTGGGCAGGGGCGGCCGCGCTCTGCGCGCCGGCAAGCGGAGAATAGAGGAGAGCGCCGAGAAATGCTGCGCTGAGGGCCAGGCGAAGCGACGCGAAACCAGACACTTTCGTTCCTTTCGGCGCCGGCCCGACGGCTGCGGCACCCCTTTTTCTTTGTCTTCGGCGGCACCGCTTGTTACATGGGTAAAATCGGCTACCGCGACCAGCTTTCAGTTTCGCCGGTCTTGGTTAAAGAGGTCTCAACGAGGGAAACAATGCCAGGCAAAAAGAAGCCTCTCGTGGTCATCACGCGAAAGCTGCCCGACCCGGTCGAGACCCGCATGCGCGAACTCTTCGACGCAAGGCTGAATGTCGAGGACCGGCCGATGACGCAGCCGGAACTGGTCGCCGCGGTCAAGGAAGCCGACGTGCTGGTGCCGACCGTGACCGACCACATCGATGCCGCATTGATCGCCCAGGCCGGCGACAACCTCAAGCTGATCGCCAATTTCGGCAACGGCGTCGACAAGATCGACGTGGCGGCGGCGGCCAAGAAAGGCATCACCGTCACCAACACGCCCAACGTGCTCACCGAAGATACCGCCGATATGACCATGGCATTGATGCTGGCTGTGCCGCGCCGGCTGGCGGAAGGCGCCAACGTGCTCACGGGCGACAAGAAATGGGCCGGCTGGTCGCCGACCTGGATGCTTGGCCGGCGCATCTGGGGCAAGCGGCTCGGCATTGTCGGCATGGGGCGCATCGGCACCGCCGTTGCCAGGCGGGCCAAGGCCTTCGGTCTGTCCATCCACTATCACAACCGGCATCGCGTGCTGCCGGCGGTCGAGGATGGGTTGGAGGCGACCTATTGGGAGAGTCTCGACCAGATGCTGGCCCGCATGGACATCATCTCGGTCAATTGTCCGTCGACGCCGGCAACCTTCCATCTTCTGTCGGCACGGCGGCTGGCGTTGCTGCAGCCCACCGCCTATATCGTCAACACCGCCCGCGGCGACATCATCGATGAAGAAGCGCTGGTCAAGCTGATCCAGGACGGCAAGATCGCCGGCGCCGGCCTCGACGTTTACGAGCATGAGCCGGCCCTGAACGCCAAGCTCTTGAAGCTCGCCGCCAGGAACAAGGTTGTGCTTCTGCCGCATATGGGTTCGGCCACGCTCGAGGGCCGCATCGACATGGGCGAGAAGGTCATCATCAATATCCGCGCCTTCGTCGATGGCCATCGCCCGCCGGACCGCGTGCTGCCGCTCAGAACCTGAACACCTTCCGGCGCAGGCTCGCCGTTCAATGTAATGCGAAGCTTACGGGATCGCTTTGCGCATGGTGATGGACGTCGGCCTGTCATAGCCGTCATGCGCCGTCCGTCCGGTCTCGCAAAAGCCGAGCCGGGCAAAGGCGGCATGATTGGCGGTGAGCTCGATCCTCGTCTCGAGCTCGATGTCGGCCTTGCCGCGGCTGCGGGCCAGATCTTCGACCGCTTGCATCAGCCGCCGGCCAATGCCGTGCCCTTGGCGATCCGGGGCGACGGCGAGCTTGCCGACATAAAAACCGTCAGGCCTTTCAAGGGCAAAAACGCAGCCCACGATCCTGTCGCCGTCGAGTGCCAGGAAGCCGGTCTCCCGCAGCGCCTTGGCGCACAGGGCATCGGCCGTGAGCAGGTGGGCCGACGACGGCGGGTCGATGATGCCGTCCATGAAGGCGAAGGCACGCATGATGAGGGCGAGCACATCGCCCCAGCGGCCGAAATCGGCCGAGATCCGCGTGATCGAAACATGGGATTGTTCCAAGATCAGCGTCTCTTGTAGCGGATCGTCTCGAAGCGCGCGGCCAGCGCATCATAGAGCAGCAGCCGGCCGATCAGCGGCTCGCCTATGCCGGTGATCAGCTTGATCGCCTCCATCGCCTGCAGCGTGCCGACGACCCCGGTCAGCGCTCCGAGCACCCCGGCCTCGGCGCAGGACGGCACCAGGCCCGGCGGCGGGGCCTCGGGAAACAGATCCCGATAGCTCGGGTTTGGCTTGCCGTCGCTGCCGCTTTCGAAAGGCTTCAGCACGGTCACCGAGCCATCGAAACGTCCGACGGCTGCATGCACCAGCGGCTTCCCTTGGCTGGCGCAGGCATCGGCCACCACATAACGCGTCTCGAAATTGTCGGACCCATCGACGACGATATCGTACTTGGCAACGAGGGCAGGGGCGTTCTCCGCGGTCAGCCGGAATGTGTGCGGTTCGACTGCAATGTTGGGATTGATGCGGGCGATCGCCGCCTCGGCGCTCTGGGTTTTCAGCATGCCGATCGTATCGGTGCCATGGATGACCTGGCGCTGCAGGTTGGAGAGCGACACGGTGTCGTCATCGACCACGCCGAGCGTACCGACGCCGGCCGCTGCGAGATATTCAAGCACCGGCGCACCGAGCCCGCCGGCGCCGATCACCAGGACCCGCGCCTGCTTGAGCTTCTGCTGGCCCGCGCCGCCGACCTCGGGCAGGACGATGTGGCGGGCATAGCGTTCGATCTCGTCGGCGGTGAGCGCTGTGGTCATATCAGGACCATATAGCGGTCGAAAAAGCTTGTCAGGGGTCTTCGGTTGGCCCAACCGTGCCATGGTCGACCGTCAGGAACTGCGCTCGGCCATGCAGGCTGGAAAACAGCGCAGCATCGGTTCCCGTCATGAAAGCCTGGCAGTTCAGTTCCTCCAGGATCGAGAACAGTGCCGCGCGCCGGCCGCCGTCGAGATGCGCCGCGATCTCGTCGAGCAGCAGGATCGGCGTCAGGCCGGACATTTCGCCGGTCAGCCGGGCATGCGACAGCACGATGCCGACCAGCAGTGCCTTCTGTTCGCCGGTCGAGCAGAGTTCGGCCGGCATCGCCTTGGGCCGGTGCCGGACCATGAGGTCTGAGCGGTGCGGGCCTTCGAGGGTGCGCCCGGCGGCACGGTCACGGTCTCGGCCATCGGCAAGCGCCCGCCGGAACCGCTCCTCGACGTCGACCGCCGGTGCGCCGGCAATCTCGGCCTCCAGGTCACCCGAAAGGCCGATATCGGCCTGCGGAAACGGTCCGGTGTCGGGCAACCTGCCGATCATGGCGGCCAGCAGCCGCACCATTTCGGCGCGCGCCGCGGCGATCGCCACGCCGGTCTCTGCCATCTGCGTCTCTATCGCCTCGAACCAGCCGGCGTCCCGCGAGCCTTCCGTCAGCAAACGGTTACGGCCCCGCATCGCCTTCTCGTAGTCGAGCGCACGCTGGCCATGTCCGGGATCGATCGCCAGCACCAGCCGGTCGAGAAAGCGCCGGCGATCCGCGGCCGGTCCGGTGAACAACGAATCCATCGCCGGCGTCAGCCACACCACCCGCAGCCACTCCAGCATGCCCTCGGCCCGTGCGGCGGCTCCGTTTATACGCACCCGCCTGCCGCTTTCCGCCGTGTCGCCCCCGGAGATGCCCGTGCCGATCTCGACCTCGCCGTCTGGCCCGTCGAGCCGTGCGTGCAGGGCAAAGCCGCCATCGCCGCCCTCACGTGCCACATCCCCATAAGGCGCGCGTCGCAAGCCGCGCCCGGGCGTCAGAAAGGAGATCGCTTCGAGGAGATTGGTCTTGCCGGCACCATTGTCGCCCGAAAAGACCACGGCGCCCGGCGCAACATCGATCGCCAGGGTCGCGTAGTTACGAAAATTGGTAAGCGTAAGCTTACTTATATGGGTTTGTGCCGGCAACCGCTATCCGCCCGTGGAAGTCACCGCAACCAACGCCCGCCGCCGGCCGTATTCGCCAGGCGCCGCGCCGGCTATACCCGCATCGGCATCAGCACGTAAAGCGCGGTCTCGTCGGCCATGTCGTGGATCAGCGTCGGTGAACCGGCATCGGCCAGCATGAATTTGGCTTCCGTGCCGGTTAGCTGCGCTGCGACATCGAGCAGATATTTGGCATTGAAGCCGATCTCGATCGGGTCGGCCGAATAGTCGGCCGCCAGCTCTTCCGTTGCGCTGCCCGAATCCGGATTGTTGACGGCAAGCGTCACCTGGCCTTCGCTGATCGAGAGCTTCACCGCGCGGCCGCGTTCGGAGGAGATGGTCGAGACGCGGTCGACCGCGGCGGCGAAGCTCTGGCGGTCGAGGATCAGCTTCTTGTCGTTGCCGGTCGGGATGACCCGCTGATAGTCGGGGAAGGTGCCGTCGATCAGTTTCGAGGTCAGGACGACGCTGCCGATGGTGAAGCGGATCTTGGTGTCGGACAGTTCGGTGGTCACGGCGACATCCGGATCGTCGACCAGCTTCTGCAGTTCGCTTACCGTCTTGCGCGGAATGATGATGCCCGGCATGCCCTCGGAGCCAGCCGGGGCGTCGATCTCGGCGCGCGCCAGGCGGTGGCCGTCGGTCGCCACCGAGCGCAGCTTCAGCTTGCCGCCGACTTCATGCGTGTGCAGGTAGATGCCGTTGAGATAGTAGCGCGTCTCCTCGGTGGAGATGGCGAACTGCGTCTTCTCGATCAGCCCCTTCAGCGCCACCGAGTCGAGGCGGAAGATGTGCGAGAAGGATCCGGCCGAAAGCTCCGGAAAGTCGGATTGCGGCAGGCACTGCAGGCGGAAGCTGGAGCGGCCCGACGTCACCGTCATGGCGTTGCCGTCCTCATCAGTCTTCAGCATCACCTCGGCGCCGTCGGAAAGCTTGCGCACGATGTCATAGAGCAGATGCGCGGGGACCGTCGTCGCGCCGCCGCGCTCGACCTTGGCGGGCGTCGCTTCCGTCACCTCCAGGTCGAGGTCGGTGGCCTTCATTTCGAGGCTGGCGCCTTCGGCGCTGAGCAGCACGTTGGACAGGATCGGTATGGTGTTGCGCCGTTCGACCACGCGGTGCACGTGGTTGAGCGACTTCAGGAGATTTGACCGTTCCAGGATAACACGCATGACGAAACAGGCTCGCTTGAATGAATGAACGGGTCTCCGGCTGCCGGCGCCCCGCGAAAGCTCTGAACAGGCTTCAGAATCTACGCAAACTGACAGGAAAAAACCAGTGAACGCAAGCCCGCGCCACCGGTTCGGGCCGGTTACGCGGGCTTTCTGGGGATAAAGCTGGCCAACCCTGCAAGCGGGCGGTTTCTAGCCGGTCAGGCCTGGTCGTTGATCAGCCTTCTCAGCAATTCCAGTTCCTGCGCCAGCGTGTTGTCATTGCCGGAAAGGTCCTCGATCTTGCGCACGGCGTGCAGCACCGTCGTGTGATCGCGGCCGCCGAAGCGCCGCCCGATTTCCGGCAGCGAGCGCGGCGTCATCACCTTCGACAGATACATGGCGACCTGGCGCGGCTTGACGATGGTGCGCGTGCGCCGGTTGGACAAAAGTTCGGTCTTCGAGACGTTGTAGTGGCGCGCCACGATGCGCTGGATGTCCTCGATGCGGACCCGCTTCGGTTCGCCCGTGCGATAGATGTGGCCGAGGATCTCGTCGATGCGGTCGATGGTGATCTGCGGTTCGAACGACTGGCGAAACAGCAGCTGGTTAAAGGCGCCTTCCAGTTCGCGTCCGCTGCCGGTCACGGTGCGGGCAACGTGGTTGAGGATCTCTTCGGAAATGTCGAGCGATGCATCGTCGATCCTGGCCGTGGCCAGGCGCAGTTTGAGCATGCCGAGCCGCATGGCGAAATCGGGTGCCGACATTTCGAGCGCGACGCCGCCATTGAGGCGCGAACGGACCCGCGGTTCGAGTGATTCCAGCTCCGACGGTGGCCGGTCGGCGGCGACGACGACCTGCTTGGCGCTGTCGAGCAGCATGTTGATCAGATGGCAGAATTCATGCTGGATCGACTTGCCCTGCAGGAACTGCATGTCGTCGATGATCAAGAGGTCGATGTCGCGCAACTGCTCCTTGAGCGTCAATGCGTTGTTGTCGCGGATCGCGGTGGCGAAGCGCCACATGAAATACTCGGCGGTAAGATAGACGACGCGGGACTTCGGGTTCTGCTTCAGCGATTCCGCGGCTATGGCCTGCAAGAGGTGCGTCTTGCCGAGCCCGACGGTGGCATGCAGGAAAAGCGGATTGAAGCGCACCGCGCTCGACTGCGATTCCGCCACGGCCTTGGCGGCGGCGAAGGCCACGCGGTTCGAGGGTCCTTCGATGAAGGAGCCGAACGTGTAACGCGGGTCAAGCGGCGAACCCAGCACATTGTGGCGGAACTCGCTCTCGACCGGCACACCCGGACGCGGCATGGGAGACCGCTCCACTCTGCCTGGGCTGACCGTGCCGGCGGCCAGCGCCGTCTGCGTCTGTCGCGTCATCTTGCGCGCCGGGGCCAACTCCGGTTCAGGCTGGCTGCGTCCCTGACGGGTCGCGGTGCGCACGACGATCTCGATCTTGAGAAGCTCGGGATCCTCCTGCTTCCACAGCTCGGAAATGAGATCGTGATAGTGGCCGTTGATCCACGAGCGCAGGAACGCGGTGGGCACGGAGATGCGGACAATGCCCTTGGAAGCTTCCGCGACCTTCATGCGGCCGAACCAGCTGGAATAGACTTCGGTTCCCAGGCGCGCCTTCAACTGGGCCTTGACCCGGTCGAATTTCTGTTCCGCGTCGCTGGAGACCACCATCTCGTTTGCTCCGATCAAAGTTCCAGGAAATGGGAGGTCGCCCGTAAGCTCCCTTTCGATGCCGCTCTGCATGATCGAGTTCCTTGCCTTTCTGTACCTGTTTTTTCGCCGGGGATGCGCCTCCTGCATCCTTTTCCAGCGACCGTGTCTTCGCTACGATGCCCGTTGCCGCCGCTGGCAATGAACGTCGCCCACTATCCAAGGGAACCGGTGCCGGCCCATGGAAGCCAGTCCGCGTTGGGTATGTCAGGGCAATACGACACCGTCCGGCGAAAGTGCGCCGGCGCGCCGTCCTACCTGCCATGTCAAGTTACGCCCGTCCCTACCGTTCGAAAAAGAGCAAACCATACCCGTTCGCGGACTTGATCCGCGTCGCAAATCCCGCCAATTTAAGCTGGCTGCGTCAGGCTGGGTTAAGGGCCAGAGCCCGTCCCTTTCGATAGATCGACATTACCGAAATCGCTGTGGATAGGGCAAGGCCACGTCTAACGGATTTTTAAGGAATCTGGTTACCTCGGGCGAGTTCGAGGGCCATGCCGCAGCGGCATATTTTGACAAAGCCATTGTGATTCAAACCCTTTTCCGACGAATATGAAAAAGCCGGGCCGGCGCGAAATTTTCTGAAATAATTCTCTTGACAGCCAGTTGTCCTCCCGTCGCTTTGGCGCGTTGTGGACAAGCTGTGGACGACTGTCTCTAACCAATTGAAAAATATTGGGTATTTCTGTGAGGCGGGGTTTTTTTAGGCGCCGCTTTTCAAGCGTGCCGATCATCAGCGGGCATGCATGTGCCGGCAAAGCATTTCGAACTCTGGAATCTGCATTTGCAGCTGTTTGCGGCTATTCTTTTTAAGTACTTGCCGGCAAACGAAAAAACCCGGCGCAATCGGCCGGGTTCGAAGAAGAGCGTCCTGGGAAGGCGATGTCAGGCCGACAGCACCTTGAGGCGCTGGGCGAGGCGCGACACCTTGCGGGATGCCGTGTTCTTGTGGATCACGCCCTTGGTCGCGGCGCGCATCAATTCCGGCTCGGCAGCCTTGAAGGCGGCCTGTGCGGCGGCCTTGTCGCCGGAGGCGAGTGCCTCCTCGACCTGGCGGACGTAGGTGCGGACGCGCGAGCGGCGGTTCTTGTTGATCGCTGCGCGGCGGGCGATCTTGCGCGTTGCCTTTTTGGCCGAGGATGTGTTGGCCATGATGCCTCTCTTCTGATCTGGTCGGCGCACGCGGCGTGCCGCAGGGCGCAAAAAACAAACGGGCAGCCACGGGGCCGCCTCGGTTGGTGCGGCTTATAGTTCAGCTTTTCCGGCGCGTCAACGCCGCCTGGCGTTCTTTTTGGCCAATGCCACGGGTTTCGGTCGCCGGCCCGCAATGCCCTACCGGTTGGTGAAATTCGGCTTCCGTTTTTCGGCGAACGCCGCCATGCCTTCCTTCTGGTCTTCGAGCGCGAAAAGCGAATGGAACAGGCGGCGTTCGAAGCGCAATCCCTCGGCAAGCGTGGTCTCATAAGCCCGGTTGACCGCTTCCTTGGCCATCATCACCGACGGCAGCGAGAAATCGGCGATTTTGGCTGCCGCCTTGACGGCCTCCTCGACCAGATCGCCAGCCGGAACGACCCGCGACACAAGGCCCGAACGTTCGGCCTCGGCGGCATCCATCATCCGTCCGGTCAGGCACATATCCATCGCTTTCGATTTGCCGACGAACCGGGTCAGGCGTTGCGACCCGCCCATGCCGGGAATGACACCGAGCGTGATCTCGGGCTGGCCGAATTTGGCGGTGTCGGCGGCAATGATGAAATCGCACATCATGGCGAGTTCGCACCCGCCACCGAGCGCATAACCGGCCACCGCCGCAATGATCGGCTTTCGCGCCCGCGTCAGTTCCTCCCAGCCGACGAAGAAATCCTGCACATAGGCATCGACGAACGCGATCTCCTGCATTTCCTTGATGTCGGCACCCGCCGCGAAGGCTTTGTGGGAGCCGGTGATGACCATTGCGCCAATGCCCGTGTCGCCGCCGAAATCCTTCGCCGCCGCCACCACCTCGGCCATGACCTGCGAATTGAGGGCGTTGAGCGCCTTTGGCCGGTTCAGCGTGATCAGCCCGACCTTGCCGCGCCTCTCGGTGATGATCGTCTCATAGGCCATTGGCTGCTTCTCCTTGCTCGACACCGGTCTAGCTCACGTCTGACACGCCCGGCAATAGAAGGTCGAGCGTCCGCTCTGCACGATACGCTCGACATGGCCGCCGCAGCCGGGCTTCGGGCAAGGCTCACCTTCGCGGTCGTAGACGGCGAAGGAATGCTGGAAATAGCCCAGCGATCCGTCGGTGTGCATATAGTCGCGCAGTGAAGATCCTCCGGCCGCGATGGCATCCGATATGACCGAGCGGATCGCCTCGGCGAGGCGTTCGCTTTGTTCCCTGGCCTTCTTGCCTGGCCTGGCGATGGTGCCTGCCTCGCGCAGCGGTGACAGGCCGGCACGCCAGAGCGTCTCCGAGACATATATATTGCCTAAGCCGGCGATCAGCCTCTGGTCGAGAAGCGCTGCCTTGAGCGGCGATCTGCGGCCTTTCAGCAAGGAGGCAAGCAGAACGCCGTCCAGCGCATTGCCGGTGGGTTCGACGCCCAGTCCGGCAAGCATCGGATGCGTCTCCGGCGGCTCTTCAGCAAACAGCATGAAACCGAAGCGGCGCGGATCGTTGAAGATCACACGTGACCGCCCGCCGGCCGCGGAAGCGACGTGGAACACGACATGATCGTGCGCCGCGCTCTTCGAGCGCTCATGGTGGAACACGCCCGGTGTCTCGCCGACGTCGCCGGTCTCGATGCGAAAGGAGCCGGACATGCCGAGATGGCAGATCAGCACCGGACCGCCCTGCATATGCATGGTCAGGTATTTGGCCCGCCGGCCGAGCGCCGTGATTGTCCTGCCTGTCAGCCGCTCCGAAAACCCTTCGGGGAAGGGGAAGCGCAGGTCGGGCCGTCTCATCTCGACCTTGGCCAAATGGGCGCCTTCCAGGACCGGCTGCAGCCCGCGCCGGACGGTCTCGACTTCAGGCAGTTCAGGCATGACCGCCAATCATCGCATGGAAGGATGTGCCGTTGCGGCCGCGCGTCAGCGCGAGGTGTTCGGCAACGGTCTCGCCGATATCGGCGAATGTCGCCCTCAGCCCTATGTCGCCGCCTTTGAGGCCGGGGCCAGTGCCGATGACCGGGATGCGTTCACGCGTATGATCGGTGCCGCGCCAGGTCGGGTCGTTGCCGTGATCGGCGGTCAGGATGAGAAGGTCGCCCTGCTTCAGCTTGGCGAACGCCTCCGGAAGCCTCCGGTCGAAGGCCTCGAGAGCGGCGGCATAGCCGGCGACGTCGCGGCGATGGCCGAATTCGGTATCGAAATCGACGAAATTGGCGAAGACGAGGTCGCCGTCGGTGGCCTCGTCCATCGCGACCAGCGCCTGGTCGAACATGGCCATGTTGCCCGCGGCCTTGCGGACTAGCGAAATCCCGCGATGGGCGAAGATGTCGCCGATCTTGCCGACGGCGATGACGCGGCTGCCGCGCGCCGTCAGCCGGTCGAGCAATGTCGGCTCGGGCGGCGGCACGGCGTAGTCGCGGCGATTGTAGGTCCGCTCGAAGGTGGCAGATGTCTCGCCGACGAACGGACGCGCGATCACCCGTCCGATCCTCAGCGGGTCAACCAGCCGGCGCACCACCTGGCAGAATTCATAGAGCCGCTCCAGGCCGAAATGGGCCTCATGCGCGGCGATCTGCAGGACGGAATCGACCGACGTGTAGCAAATCGGCTTGCCGGTGCGGATGTGCTCCTCGCCGAACCGCTCGATGATCTCTGTACCTGGCGCATGGCAAGCGCCAAGGATGCCGGGCACCTTTCCTTCGCGGATCATCGCGTCGGTCAGGTCGGCCGGAAAGGCGGGAACCGTGTCCGGGAAATAACCCCAGTCGAAGCGCACCGGCAGGCCCGCGATCTCCCAATGGCCGGAAGGCGTGTCCTTGCCACTCGAAATCTCTTGCGCCGCGCCATGGAAGGCATTGGCGAGCAGGTTCGTCCCGAAATGCGTAAAACCCAGTCCTGTCGCCGTCTCGGCCGCCTTTCCAAGTCCCAGCGATGCCATATGGGGGACGAACAGTGGTCCCTGGCGAAGCCCATCGCGATCGGCGCGCCCTTCCGCGCAAGCTTCGGCGATGTGCGCCAGCGTGTTGGCGCCGGCGTCGCCATAGCTTTCGGCGTCGGCCGCGCCGCCGATGCCGAAGGAATCCAGGACAAAGAGGAAAGCACGCGCCATCGGGTCATTGGTTGCCAGTGTGGACGCCCAGACATAGGGTTCCACGGCGACGTTGGCAATTCTGAAACCAAACCGCAACGGCTTGCCGCGATAGTCAAGTCCATGTCGCCCAAAAGTGCGCAGCGGTTTTGGGACAACGACGTGGACAAGCTAGGGATCCATGCGCGGTTTGGACAATCAGATACAGGCACAAAATCAAGTGCCGCGACGAGTTGGGCATGTCCATGGACGGAACAAAGGGCAAGGCGGTCCTGTCATGAAGGCCGCGCTCAAGGCATGGACTGCCTTCATGGCGGTGAACGGCGCGTTCTGGTGTGGACCGGCCTGGGCGGACTGGCGCGATGATATCGGCACATTTCGCATTGGTGTCGTGGCAGAGCCCGGCGCCGGCAACGCCGTTCCGGGGCTGGCGGTGTTGACGCAAGCCTTTACCAATGCGCTCGGCATGAAGGTCGAATTCGTCGTTGCCCGCGATTATGCGGCATTGATCGAGGGACAGGCCGATGCACGGATCGAATACGCCATCTATTCGACGACCGCCTACGCCACGGCGCTGCAACGCTGCGGATGCATCGAGCCGCTCGTGGCGCCGGTCGATTCCGACGGTGCGGCCGGCATCCGCTCGGTATTGCTGACAAGGGATGGCAAGCTGCGCGGCCTGGCTGATATGGAGACCCGCCGGATCGCCATGCCGCCGCCAGACAGCGTCGGCGGTTCGCTTTTGCCCTTGGCGGGGTTAGCCGCCGAACACGTCGAGATCGCCGAAGATGCACCGTTTCTTGTCCATGCCGCCTCGGCGTCTGCAGCCGAAACCATGCTTGTCGACGGCCAGGCCGACGCCATGTTCGGCTGGGTGAAGGCGGCGGCCGACGGCCAGCCGCGACTGGCCGGGGGTACGCAGGCAAGGCTCGAGGCATCAGGCCTTTCGGCGTCGGCCCTCCAGGTGGTGTGGACGTCGGGTCTGCTGAGATATGGCCCCCATGCGGTGCGCAGCGATCTCGATCCGGAAGCCAAACGTCGGCTGACCGTGTTCCTCACCAATCTCAAATCGACGACGCCGGATGTCTACGACCTTCTGGAAGCGAGGCATGCCGGCGGCTTCATGCCCGTGGTTCCCAAGGACTATGCTGCGGCGGAGGCCATCGTGCCGATGGTGTCGAACGATGGTGGGCGGCAATGAGCCTTCAGCAGTCGCTGCAAGGAATTGTGACGCTTCTGCGGGGGCGCAGATAATATGTTTCGCTCATCGTCATGCCTTTGGCGAGCGTCTCGGTAAACCCAAGCTTTTGTTGGGTGTCGGTCGTCCAGCCGATGATCGGCTTGTAGCCCAGGGTGCTGTCGACGCGGACGAGGAAGGTTCCGGCGACCTTGAGCGCAGTCGGAACCGTTGTGGTCGAGCCCGCTGCTGCACCGACGCCGTATACACCACTGGTCACCTTGCGTGACCACACCACCTGGACCTTTGGCGTGGGATCGGTGGTGACCTGTATGGCCGTGATGGTGATGTCCGGCACCGAGCGGTTGTAGGGTTGAAGGGTTACGCTGCCGATCTTCATGATGGCATCGAGGTCCGCCTTGACGATGGTTGGCTGTTGCGTGACGAGATCGGCGACCATGCTGCCGATGCGGCTGACCTTCTTGCTCGTCTCGATGGCCTGCGAAGCCTCCATGGTCATGAAATACATGATCAGCAGGATAGGCGCGATAAGCGCGAACTCGACCGCCGCGACGCCGCGGCGATTGGACCAGAATCGGGCTGATTTGCCCCAAAGCCTTGCAATTCCCGGATGTGCCCCGCCCGCATCATATTCATTGCCTTTTTTCTTGTTGTTGCTTCCGTGATGGTCTCAATTGTCGAACGGCTCGTTCTGCCAGGTCACCGAAGCGAAATGCAGGGTTTTATTACCTCCCATCGACTGCGCCATCAGATTGGTCATGATGGGCCATTTGTAGAAGACCCGCAGCATGTTCCTTGACTCCGCCGCACCCGCCGTGACGGTAAAGGGCACATCGGCGCCACTGTTCGTCAGCTGGATGTCACCGCTCTGAATCCTGAAGCCGGCCAGGGCCGCGTCGGAGAATGTCGTGTATTGGCGAAGATCGACGCTCAACTGATTGGGACAATCCTGGGAAACGATGATTTCCAGCTTGTCGCAGATCATGTTCTTCAAATTGTCTCCGGCGATGTCGGCGGCCTTCAACTGGCCGGTGCGCAGCCGGCGCGCGACATCGTCGGTGATGTTGGCCATCACCTCCTGGCTGGCAAACGAGATGCAGCTCTCGAGGATGGCGAACACCAGGAGTGCGAACGGTATGGCAAGCAGCGCGAACTCCAGCGCCGTGCTGCCGCGTCGGTCGCGCACGAAGCGTTGGAAAGACCCGGTACGCTTCACCTTGCACTGATCTGTCGAGCCGAATTCCATGCTCATGCGATGTTCCTGCCATCCCTGGACGGTGCTGGCAGGTGTATTAATGCAAACCGATTGAGGTCCGGTTTGAATGATCGTTAAAGTCGGCGCGCGCGCTTTAACCAGCAGGTAACCTGGGCGATGGCGCGCTCGCGTGCCGCCTATTTGCTGACGCTCATCTCGGCTTCGGACGATTTCTCCGCGTCGCTCTTGTAGGAGCTTTCGCAATAGGGCGTGCACGACATGGTCTGGACATCCGCGCGGCGGTAAATGCGAACCGACGAGGCTGCCTGGCGAACCACGGTGACTTGTGTGTCGACGATTGGGCTGCCTTCCTGGTCGAGAACGACGAGATTGGTGACACCGAAACCCTTGCCGGTGAGCACGATCGTCGAGGCATCCTGGACGGAAGCGTCGGCGATTGCCGGGTTGCCCACGACGATCGTGTCGGCGGGGCGCGACAGTTTCACGATCTTGGCCTGATTCATGGTGACCTCGATGTCGGCGCCAGCCCTGGCGGGTGTGATCAAGCTGGCGGCGGCAAGAAGCGCGGCAATCAGGATTGAGGATCTCGGCACGGCCATCAAGGCGCTCCACGCAAGCGTACTGTTCAACGGAACATGAACGAGATTGGTGAACCAACGGTTAAGTCGGCTTGCCGCCGCCGGATGTAGCGGTCGGCATGGCTGCCCGTCTGGCCGGTTCGGCGCGGGGGCCGCAAGCTTCCCCAAGCCCTTGCCTTTTGCGGCGTTGACCCGCGAAATGGAACGTTAGCCAGCGCTTAGTGTGGAGTTAACCACGCCCTCGGTTCGGGCCGGGAAAGGAATCGGTAAGGCTGTTTATTAAGCCGATCGAAAGAGCTTCTCCCTAGATTGGCAGCATCCGATCAACCATCACAGAAGTTGACGGAAGTGCTGTAACACGTGGAGTAGGAGCTCTCGAATGTCTAACCTTTTTGCACGTTTCGTGAAGGACGAATCCGGCGCGACCGCTATCGAATATGGTCTGATCGCCGCCCTCATCGCGCTCGCCATCATCACCGGCGCCGGCGCACTCGGCAATGCCATCAATGCCAAGTTCACTGCGATCGGAACCACGCTGAACAGCAGCGGCAGCTAATCTGCTTGTTGCCGATCGATCGGATTGCATTCAGGACAGGGGCCGCCATAGGGTGGCCCCTGTTTTATTTTACGTGTCCCGGACAGCGGCGGAACAGTCGTCTTTTCACCACCGACCTCATCAATCGTTAATCGAACCAGCCTAGATTGAGTTTCTGTGGAATCCGCACAATAGGCACAATCGCCGATGCTTGAAGCCCTGATCTTCGTCGTCTTTCCGTTCTGCATGCTGTTTGCCGCGATCTCCGACATGCTGTCGATGACGATCGCCAATCGCGTGCCGGTACTGCTTGTCGTCGTCTTCGCGCTGGTGGCGCCGCTGACGGGCATGGACTGGGCGGCCTATGGCTGGCATTTCGCCGCCGGCGCCATCGTCCTGGCCGTGACGTTCGGCCTGTTCGCCTTGGGCGGCATGGGCGGTGGCGATGCCAAGCTGCTGGCCGCCACGGCCGTGTGGATGGGGCTCGGCGTGCAGCTCGTCGAATATCTGGTCGCCTCGACAATCATCGGCGGTCTTCTGACGATCGCGATCCTGCTTTACCGGAAATCGCCGCTGGCGGTTTTCACCGGACGCAATCCATTCCTGCGGCATTTCGCGGAAGAGTCAGCCGGTGTTCCCTACGGGATCGCGCTCGGCTTGGGTGGCCTGCTGACCTACCCGGATTCGCCTTTGATGGTGTGGGCGCTGGCAAGACTGGCGAGCTGAATTCATCAAATTTTTTCGTCGGCTGACACGACCTACACGCCGGCTTTGCGGAGCGGCGGCCCAGCCTTTCCGCGCATCTCGGCGCGATCCGTCTAATTTATGTAAACGTTAAATTAATCACGATCGTAAGCATTGCATTAACCTTGTTTTGACGATTGCCGCTGCAAAGTCCGGCTTGGCTACGTGGTTTGCCAAGGGCGAGGGTTCGGACAGATGCCAGCATCCCGATTGATTATTCTGAGCGTGGCGGTGGCCGCGGCGGGCGGTGCTGGCTATGTGGCGAAGAACATGGTCGCTCCGCCGCCTCAGGTCGTCGTCGATTCAGGCCCCCAGGCGCCCGCGGTGTCCCTGCAGGACGTGCTTGTGCTCTCGGGCGATGTCGCAATGGGCAACGCGCTCGAGAACAACATCGCCTGGCAATCCTGGCCGGCTGACGGCATCAACGCGAATTTCATCACCAAGGCCACCGCTCCCGATGCTTTGGAGAAACTCAAGGGGTCGATTGCCCGTGTGGCGATGTACGCGGGCGAGCCGGTGCGGCGCTCCAAGCTGATCGGCGAGGGACAAAGCTTCATGTCGTCCATCCTGCCTTCCGGCATGCGGGCGGTCGCAACGACGATATCGGCGGACACTTCGGCCGGCGGCTTCATCCTTCCAAACGATTTCGTCGACGTCATCATGACCCGCAGGGCCGATGCCAGCACCGGTGGCGCCGGCTTCAACACCGAGACCATCCTCAAGAATATCCGCGTCCTGGCGATCGACCAGACGATCCAGGAAGACGAGGAAGGCAAGAAGACCAGGGTGGGCCAGACCGCCACGCTGGAGCTGACCCCCAAACAGGCGGAGATCATCACCGTTGCCCAGCAGATGGCGGACCGCCTGACCCTGGCGCTGCGGGCGATCGCTGACACCCAGGAAAAGAATGTGGATGAGGCCGACTATCTCGTTTCCGGCAATGGCCGCCGGGGAACGGTGAGGCTGATCAAGTCGGGCGAAGTCTCCGAAGTAGGAGCAAGAAAATGAGGCTAAGCGCTAAACTGCCGGCAATCCTAGCCGCGGCATTCGGCCTGCTGCTCGTCGGAGCGAATGTGCAGGGCGTCGAAGCGAAGAGCACGCAGGTGTCGGCCACGACAGCCACTCAGCGCGTCAAGCTTGGCCTCAACAAGTCGGTGGTCATAGATCTGCCGAGCGATGCCTACGACATTCTTGTCGCCAATCCCTCCGTTGCCGACGCGGTGACCCGCACCGCAAGGCGCATCTACCTCTTCGGCAAAGCGGTCGGCGAAACCAACATCTTCGTCTTTGGGCCGAACGGCGAACAGATCGCCAGCCTGGATCTGGCCATCGAGCGCGACGTCGCCGGCCTGGAGGATTATATCAAGCGCTTCCTTCCGACCTCGACCGTCAAGGTGGAACTGCTGAATGACAACGTTATCCTGACCGGCACCGTCGACACGCCGCTTGACTCGAAACGGGCCGTCGACCTGGCTACGATCTTCGTCTCGGGCGGTGAAGCGACGACAGGACAATATTCGCAGACCGCGGCAGGTGGCTCGGCACAGAGCGGCGTCGACATCAACAACCCGGACCAGGAGCGCCGCGTCTCCAAGATCGTCAATCTCTTGCAGATCATCGGCGACGATCAGGTCACGCTGAAGGTGACGGTCGCCGAAGTCAGCCGTTCGGTGATGAAGCAGCTCGGTGTCAACATGGTCGGCACCGGCAGCTCCAACGGGATTTCCTACAGCGCAGCGAGTTCGCCTGCCTTCGGTTTGGGCAAGCCGATTTCGCAGACCTCCAATTTGTTACTTGGGGACGGGCTCGGAAACGGCCTCCAGGCCTACGTCAATGCCATGGAGCAAAGCGGCGTGATGAAGACGCTGGCTGAGCCTACCCTCACCGCCGTGTCGGGCGAAAAGGCAACATTCAGGGTAGGCGGTGAGTATAATCTGGTCACCGGCCGGTCGAGCAATGTGTCAACCGATAACCAGACAGGCCTGACCACATATTCGTTTAACAAGATCGAGTACGGCATTGGCCTCGAGTTTCAACCTGTTGTGCTGTCGCCGGGGCGCATAAGCCTCAAGGTCAGAACAGCCGTCTCGGAGCCAACCACGGATGGTGCGCCGACCCTCGAAGGAGGAGGTAGCAGCAAGACTATCACTTCGCCTGGCATGACCATGTTGTCGATCCGCAAGAGACTGGCCGATACCACTGTCGAATTGCCTTCCGGCGGCTCAATGATGATCGCGGGCCTCGTTCGTGACGACGTTCGCCAAGCTGTCGCTGGCCTGCCTGGTTTGGCCAAAATCCCAGTACTCGGCGCGCTCTTCCGCAGCAGGGATTTCGTGCGCAACGAGACCGAACTCGTCATCATCATCACGCCCTATCTGGTGAAGCCTGTGGCACGCAATGATCTGGCCAAGCCGGACGACAATTTCAACGCTGCCAGCGATGGGGCCGCCATGTTCCTGGGCAAGGTCAATCGCGTCTACGGCACCATGCAGACCGACAGGCCCAACGGCCGCTATCACGGCGTTGTCGGCTTCATCTACAAGTGAGCGGGAAAGCAGACATGTCTCAGTCAGCATTGAAGGCAGCGACCATGGCGAAGCGCTCCGGCCGTTCTCGGATAAGCCTGCAGGCCCTTCCGATCATGGCGGTGGCGGTGTCGGCTCTGCTGGCCGGTTGTGCCCAGCGCGACAGCGTTGCCGTCGGCGCCATTCCCGACGACTATCGCACCAATCATCCGATCGTCATCGCGGAGAAGAACCAGAAGATCGATCTTCCTGTCGGCGCCGGCGACCGCGGCATGACCGGCTCGCAGCGCGACACGCTCCTGGGTTTCCTCGACGGCTATGACAAGAGCGCCGCTCCGACATTGACGATCCAGATTCCAAGCGGATCGGCCAACGAAGTCGCCGCGACGGCAGCCGGCCGCGATTTCGCTCGGCTCGCGGTCGCCGCCGGCATCAAGCGCGACCGGATCGTCGTGGTCCCCTATCAGGCAGGGTCGAGCGAGGCATCAGCCCCGGTTCGCGTGTCATACATCGCGGTGAGGGCACAGACCGACAAATGCGGACGCTGGCCCGCTGACCTAGTGGAAACCTCGGAAAACAAGCACTATGCCGATTTCGGCTGCTCCTATCAGAACAATCTTGCCGCCCAGATGGCCAATCCAAATGATCTTCTCGGGCCGCGCAAGCAGACCACCATCGATGCGGAACGGCGTGGTCAGGTCATCGATGACTACCGGAAAGTGCCGTTGGCAATACCTCCGGTCAACCAAGAAGTCGATTACTGATAATGACTGCAAAGTCTAAGGGCAAACAACCATGAGCAACCTTGCCTATGACGCCACCGTGGAGGGCGGTGATACCTCGCTGCAGGACGTCGCCGCGATGCAAGCGTTGCGGCCGGTTCCGCGTATTTCGATCCAGGCATTCTGCGAGACGGAGGGCGTTGCCAATCCGGTCCAGCGCGCCGGCGAGGACCGCCGCATGACCAAGGCGCACCTCAAGGTCCATATGGGCGGCGTCCCTACCGCAATCGAGTTCTACCAGTCGGCGCCGACACCGAACCTGATCCTGCTGGAATCGCGCAGCGAACCCAAGCAATTGCTGGAGCAACTCGCCCAGCTTTCGGAATATTGCGATCCATCCTCGAAAGTGGTGGTGATCGGCCACTACAACGATGTTGGTCTCTATCGCGAACTCATCCGCTCCGGCATCTCCGAATATGTCATCGCGCCGGTGTCGATGGCCGACGTCGTCAGCGTCGTCTCGTCGATCTTCGTCGATCCGGAAGCTGAACCGCTCGGCCGCTCGGTCGCCTTCGTCGGCGCCAAGGGCGGCGTCGGCTCTTCCACGATCGCGCACAATGTTGCCTGGGCAATGTCCTCCCTGTTCAAATCCGAGGTCGTCGTGGCCGACCTCGACCTCGCCTTCGGCACCGCCAACATCAATTTCGATCAGGATCCGGCCCAAGGCATCGCCGAAGCTGTGTTCTCGCCCGAGCGTATCGACGAAGTCTATCTCGACCGGCTGCTGACCCAATGCGCCGAGCATCTGTCGCTGCTCGCGGCGCCCTCGACGCTGGAACGCGTCTACGATTTCGATCCCGACGCCTTCGCGCAACTTGTCGATACCGCGCAGCGCAGCGTGCCGCTCCTTGTTCTCGACGTTCCCCATGTCTGGACGGGATGGGCCAAGAACACGCTGGTCAAGGCCGACGAGATCGTCATCACGGCGACGCCGGAATTGGCCAATCTGCGCAACACAAAGAACCTGGTCGACATGCTCAAGCGGCTTCGCCCGAACGACCCGCCGCCGAAATTGATCATCAACCAGGCCGGCGTGCCCAAGCGGCCGGAGATCTCGCCATCCGATTTCGCCGAGCCGCTCGGCCTGACGCCGATGTCGGTCATCGGCTTTGATCCCTTGCTGTTCGGCAATGCCGCGAACAACGGGCGCATGCTGGGCGAGATGGATGCCAAGAACCCCGTTGTGGCCACGATCAACGAGATTGCTCATGTGCTGACCGGCCGCAGCGAAATCAGGGCGAAAAAGAAGGCTGGTCTGGGCAGTCTGCTCGGCAAGCTCTCGCGCAACAAGAAGTGACGCAATGGGGTCGGTAGTCGGTCATGTTCGGTAAAAGAGGCAACGACGACGGCAACCGGTTCACGCCGGAATTTCGCCAGCCGGCGCCGGCACCGGCACCGGTCGCGCCGGCCGTCGCGGTTTCGACGGACACCGCGGTTCTTGCCCGGCCCGCGGCCACGCCGCAGCCGAGCGCGCCTGTCGCGCCACCGGCCAGGCGCGCGGTCGAGGCGCCGCCGATGGCGCCGGAACCGAGGAGAGGCCGCGAAAAGAGCGAAACCTATTACGATACCAAGAGCCAGGTTTTCTCGGCCCTGATCGATACGATCGACCTGTCGCAACTCGCCAAGCTCGATCCCGAAAGCGCCCGCGAGGAAATCCGCGACATCGTCAACGATATCATCGCGATCAAGAACTTCGCGATGTCGATCGCCGAGCAGGAAGAACTGCTCGAGGACATCTGCAACGATGTGCTTGGCTATGGGCCGCTTGAGCCGCTGCTCGCGCGCGACGACATCGCCGACATCATGGTCAACGGGTCCAAGAACGTCTACATCGAAGTCAACGGCAAGGTCGAACAGACCGGCATCCGCTTCCGCGACAACCAGCAGTTGCTCAACATCTGCCAGCGCATCGTCAGCCAGGTCGGCCGCCGCGTCGACGAATCCAGCCCGATCTGCGACGCCCGCCTTCCCGACGGATCGCGCGTCAACGTCATTGCACCGCCGCTGGCCATCGACGGCACCGCGCTCACCATCCGCAAATTCAAGAAAGACAAACTGACGCTCGACCAACTGGTCAAGTTCGGCGCCATCTCTCCGCAGGGAGCCGAAGTTCTCAAGATCATCGGCCGCGTCCGCTGCAACATCGTCATTTCGGGCGGCACCGGCTCCGGCAAGACGACATTGCTCAACTGCCTGACCAACTACATCGACCGTGACGAGCGCGTCATCACCTGCGAGGACTCGGCCGAACTGCAACTGCAGCAGCCGCATGTCGTGCGCCTGGAAACGCGTCCCCCCAACCTCGAGGGCGAGGGCGAGGTGACGATGCGCGACCTGGTCAAGAACTGCCTGCGCATGCGGCCCGAACGCATCATCGTCGGCGAAGTGCGCGGACCCGAGGTCTTCGACCTTCTGCAGGCGATGAACACCGGCCATGACGGCTCGATGGGGACGATCCACTCCAACAGCCCGCGCGAATGCCTGAACCGCATCGAATCGATGATCGCCATGGGCGGCTATTCGCTGCCGCAGAAAACCGTGCGCGAAATCGTCGTCGGCTCCATCGACGTGATCATCCAGGCGGCTCGCCTGCGCGATGGATCGCGCCGCATCACCCACATCACCGAAGTGATCGGGATGGAGGGCGACGTCATCATCACGCAGGATATCGTGCTCTACAACATCAAGGGCGAGGACGCCAACGGCAGGCTGCTGGGTGAACACGTCTCGACCGGCATCGGCCGCCCCCATTTCTGGGAGCGGGCTCGATACTATGGCGAGGAGCAGCGTCTCGCCACGGCGCTCGAGGCCATGGAGAAACGTGCTGACTGACGCATCCGCGGGCGTGAAGGTTCTGGTCGATGTTTGGAATTGACGGCACCGTATTGGCGTTTGTCGTGCTCGCCGGCTTCAGCGCCGGCGCGATCGCCTATGCATTTCTGTTCAACCAGATCAGCAATGAGAAACAGGCCGGAAAGCGGCTTGAAACGATCAAGGCCGCCGAGACGGACCGCTCTGTCGTCAAGGCGACGCGCGACCGCGCGGCGGACGCCGCCAAGCGCCGTAAATCGGTGCAGGATTCGCTGAAGGAACTCGACGAGAAGCAGAAGACCAAGGACACCGCCGTCAAGAAGCCGCCGCTGAAAGCCCAGCTTCGCCAGGCTGGGATGAAGGTGCCGATCGAGCGTTTCTATATCTATTCGGCCATATGCGGCCTCACGCTGACAATCGTCGCGTTCATGGCCGGCGCGCCGATGATTGTCTTGCCCGGTATACTGCTCGCCGGAGCGCTCGGCCTGCCGCGTTGGTTCGTTTCTTTTCGTCGTACCCGCCGCGTCAAGGCATTCCTCAACGAATTTCCAAACGCGCTCGATATCATCGTGCGGGCGGTCAAGTCCGGCCTGCCGCTGAACGACGCGGTGCGCCTGATCGCCAATGAATCCCCTGAGCCCGTGAAAACCGAGTTTCGCCGGATAGTCGATTCGCAGCAGATGGGCCTTTCGATCCCCGACGCAACCTTGCGCATGCCCGAAACCATGCCATGCACCGAGGCGAGTTTCTTCGGCATCGTCATCCAGATCCAGTCGCAGGCCGGTGGCAATCTCTCCGAGGCGCTGGGCAACCTTTCGCGCGTGTTGCGCGACCGCAAGAAGATGAAGGCCAAGGTCGCGGCACTGTCGATGGAAGCGAAAGCATCCGCCGCCATCATCGGCGCCTTGCCTTTCATCGTCGCCTTTCTCGTCTATCTCTCCAGTCCCAACTATTTGATGCCGCTGTTCACGACCAGCGTCGGTCATCTGATACTCGGTTTCGCCGGCATCTGGATGTCGATCGGCATCTTCGTGATGCGCAAGATGATGAACTTCGAAGTCTAGGACCGCGGCATGACCGAACAAGTCATCAAATCACTGACGGATCCCAGCTTCCTGATTGCGTTGCTGGTCGCCATCGCCGTGTTCGCAACCGTCTTTACGCTGCTGCCGGCGATCGGCGGAAACCAGCTCAAGGCGCGCATGAAATCGGTCGCGCTGGAGCGTGATGAGCTTCGCGCCAAGCAGCGCGCGCGGCTCGCCAACGAGGCCGATCGCCGCCGCAAGGGTCTGCGCGAGCAACAGTCGGTCGGCATGCGCAACATTGTCGACCGGCTCGATCTGCGGCGTGCGTTGGCCGACGAGGCCACCTTGCAAAAGCTCAAGGTTGCCGGCTTTCGGGGCCAGAATCCGCTAACGCGTTTTCTGTTCTTCCGCCTGGTGCTTCCTTTTGTCGGCTTCGCGCTCGGTCTGGTCTATATTTTCGTGCTCGGCGGATTGCCCGACAAGCCGTTGGTGATCCGGCTGTTCGTCTGCGTCCTGGTTGCCTATGGCGGCTTCTATGCGCCGGTCCTCTACGTCAACAACCGCGCGACCAAGCGCAAGCAGTCGATCCAGATGGCGTGGCCGGATGCGCTCGACCTGATGCTGATCTGCGTGGAGTCCGGCATGTCGGTGGAAGCCGCGTTGCGCAAGGTCGCCGACGAGATCGGCGCGCAGTCTGTGGCCCTGGCGGAAGAATTCATCCTGACCAACGCCGAGCTCTCCTATCTGCAGGAACGCAAGCAGGCTTATGAAAACCTGGCCGGCCGCACGGGACTGGAATCGGTCAAGTCGGTGTCGCAGGCGCTTGTCCAGGCCGAGCGCTACGGCACGCCGGTGGCTCACGCGCTGCGCGTGCTTGCAAGCGAAAGCCGCGACATGCGCATGAACGCCGCCGAGAAAAAGGCGGCCGCCCTGCCGCCCAAGCTCACCGTGCCGATGATCTTGTTCTTCCTGCCGGTGCTGTTCGCCATCATCCTGGGGCCGGCGGGCATCCAGGTCAGCCAGCGCGGTATCTTCGGCGATCATTCCGGCGGGGCCGCGTCGACCAGCCAGTAGGCCAACGCGGAAACCGTCCGCGGAAACAATAAGCCGCGCTGCAAGGGAGCGCGGCTTTTGTACGATTTTCGGTAAGCTTGTGGCGATCAGTTGGTGGCGGTTTTCGGCGGTTTCGCCTTGTCCTGATCCTTGAGCTGGCTCCAAGCGTTCTGCTGGGCCAGCATCTGCCTGAGATAGGCAACGTTGGCCTGCGCCTGTTCGGGCGAAAGTTCCTGCGAGGCGATCTTCTCGGCTTCGTCGAAACGGCCCTGCAGGCCGACAACGAGCGCCAGGTTCTGGCGCACCCGGCTGTCGGCGTTCGGTTGCTGGGTGGCCGACCGCATATAGGTCTCGGCGGTGCGCAGATCCCCTTCCAGCACATAGGACATACCGAGATTGGAAAGGACCGAAGGCTCGTTGGGCTTGAGCTCGAGCGCCTTGCGGTAAAGTTGGCGCGCGTCATCCTTCTGGTTGAGCTGGTCAAGTATGGCCGCTTCGGCGGAGACCAGCCTCCAGTCGGGATATTCCGGCGTCTGTGCGCGGCGCACCGCATCGAGCGCCGCCTCGAACTGGCCGTTGGCGGCCAGCGCCTTGCCATAGGCGGCGAGTACGTCGCGGTCCTTCGGATAGGCGATCGCCAGCTTGCGCATCACTGCAAGCGACTGGTCGGCATCGCCATCCATCTGCAGCGCCGCCGCGAAGTTGGTCGCGATGCGCTTGTCGTTGGGGTTCCTGGCGTAGGATTGGCCGAGTGCGGCGGTGGCATTGTGCAGTTCTCCCGCCGACATCGTCTCCAGCGGCTTGCCGCTGGTGCGTCCGACCGAGCCGGTGGTGAGCTTATCGGTCGCGCATCCCGCGACACCTGCCGCGAGCGCCAGCATGAATGCCGTGGCAATGAGCCGTTTTCCCCGGATGTTTGTCGTGCGGTTGGTCGGCATCGGCACCCTGGGCCTCCATTCATGCGCGTGGCCATTGCGTGGCCATCTTCCCTCCAGCAGAAATATTCTGTTAACCCTAACGGAGGGTTAAGAAGCGCCGACTCGAGGCGAGCTCGGCAGGAGAAACATCTGATGGCTGTGGAACTGGTCGAGAACAAGCTGAAGAACCCGCTGCCGGTCCATCCGGTCGGCAGGGACGGCCTGGAGGCGGCCGGTCTGTCGCCGTCTATTCTCGCTTGGGCCAGGGCAAACGGCTTTTCCGGCGAGGCCGGCAGGACGTTGGCCGTGCCCGGCGAGAACGGAGAGCTCGGCGGCGCCATATTCGGTCTTGGCGACGGCGAGGGCGCGCTCGCCCTGGGCGCGCTGGCGAAAACCCTGCCGGAAGGCGACTGGCACTTCGCCTCGGCGCCGGCCGAGCCGGAACTGGCGGCGATCGCGTTGGCGCTCGGCGGCTATGTCTTTACCCGCTACGGCAAGAAGCCGGGCAAGCCGCTGCGCTTCGAGCTACCGGCCGGCGTCGATGCGCAGCGCGTTCGCCGCATCGCCGATGGCGTTTTCCTGACGCGCGATCTGGTCAACACACCGACCAACGATATGGGGCCGGACGATCTGGAGAGGGCAGTGCGGGCCTTGGCTGGGACCCACAAGGCCGAAATCTCCGTCATAAGGGGTGACGACCTGCTCACACAGAATTTCCCGATGATCCACGCCGTCGGTCGTGCCTCGTCCGGTGCGCCGCGCTTGATCGACATGATATGGGGGCAGCAAGGCGCGCCGAAGGTGACCCTGGTCGGCAAGGGTGTCTGCTTCGACACTGGCGGCCTCGATATCAAGCCGTCCTCGGGCATGCTGTTGATGAAGAAGGACATGGGCGGCGCCGCCAATGTGCTTGGCCTGGCTTCGATGATCATGGCTGCCGGGCTCAACGTACGTCTGCGGGTCCTGATCCCCGCGGTTGAGAATTCGATTGCCGGCAACGCCTTTCGTCCGGGTGACGTGCTGGCGAGCCGCAAGGGCATCACGGTCGAGATCGGCAACACGGACGCCGAGGGGAGGCTCGTGCTGGGCGATGCGCTGGCGCTGGCTGACGAGGAGGAACCGCGGCTCCTGGTCGACATGGCGACCCTGACCGGAGCCGCCCGCGTCGCGCTTGGCCCCGACCTGCCGCCCTTCTACACCGATGACGAGGCGCTTGCCTCGGAGCTGGCGGCCGCGTCGCTGGCGGTCGAGGACCCGCTGTGGCGCATGCCGCTATGGCGGCCCTACGATGCAAAACTGGCGTCGAAGATCGCCGACATCAACAACGTCACCACCGACGGTTTCGCCGGATCGATCACCGCGGCGCTGTTCCTCAAGCGCTTTGTCGAGAAGACCGCGAGCTGGGCGCATTTCGACATCTTCGCCTGGAGCCCCGCCGATCGCCCCTACGGCCCCGCCGGTGGCGAGGCGCAAGGCATCCGGACGCTGGAGCGGGTCATCTCGACGCGCTATGGCTGATGGCCGCAAGCAGAGCCGGCAAATTGCTGAAACTGAAACGGAACCGAAACAATTTGCCGCCATCATGGCGCGATGTCGATTGCGATGCGCCCGAGCCAGGCCTTGCGACTGTGGCAGCAAGTGATGCTGTCGCAGGTGCGCGAGGATGCGCCCGATCTCACCATGCGTCAGACGGCGATCCTGTTCACCATCTATCTCGATCCGCCGCCTCACACCGTGCGCGGTCTTGCCGCCCGCCTCAACGTCACCAAGCCGGTCATCACCCGCGCGCTCGATACGATGGGCGCATTGAAACTCGTGTCGCGCCATCGCGACGAGCTCGACAAGCGCAATGTCCTGATCAAGCGCACCGTCGAAGGCGCGCTCTTTGTCGAGCGCTTCGGCGATGGTATCATCGCCAAAGCCCACGACCTGCCGATCTGACTGTATTGCCCATTCAACAGGGTTGCCGATTTTGACCGCTCACGACGCACGCCTTCATGCTTTCCGCTCCGATCTCGCCGATGCCAGGTTGAAAGGAGAAGTCGTTGCCGACCGTTTCGTAGCGGGCCGGCCGGCGCGGATTTCGGTTCCGGTGGCAGATATCCGCAAGGCGCCGGCGCTGGATTCGGGCGTCAACACGCAAGCTCTGTTCGGCGACGATGTCCTGGTTTTCGAGGACAGAGAAGGCTGGGCCTGGATCCAGGCCGAGCGAGACGGCTATGTCGGCTATGTCGCCGCCAGCATGGTGGGCGGGCGGGACCATGCGTCCACCCATATCGTCTCGGTGCCGCGTACGTTTCTTTATCCCGGTCCCGATTTGCGCTTTCCGATCGCCGGGCAACTGTCGATGGGGTCGACCGTAACGGTGACGGGTGCCGCCGAAACACGCGGCACGCACTATGCCCTGCTGCCCTCCGGTGAAGCCGTGATCGCTGGCCATCTGCGGCCGATCGGCGAAGTGGCCGGCGATTATGTGTCCGTGGCCGAGACGTTTCTCGGCACGCCCTATCTGTGGGGCGGGGTTTCCGGCTTCGGCATCGATTGCTCCGGCCTGGTGCAATTGGCCATGCGCATGGCCGGTAGGGAGGTGCTGCGCGATTCCGACATGCAGGCCGCTTCGGTCGGCGAGCCGCTCGAGCCGGGCGCCGATTTTTCAGGGTTGCGACGTGGTGACCTGGTGTTCTGGAAAGGTCATGTCGCCATCATGACCGACGCCGAAACCATGATTCACGCCAACGGCCACACCATGCTGGTGTCGCGCGAGGGTCTGAAGGAAGCCATCGCCCGCATCGGCTACCTCTATGGCGGCCCGACAGGGTTCCGGCGGCCGTAAGGCTTTTCGATCCCCTTTTGTTCCGATTCTGCTTGGCGATTGCGCGCCGCCGCGCTACCTCTGGCGGGTGACCGAGCTGCTGCGCCTCGCCGACCAGAATGCCGCCGTCGTCCTGCCCGAGCCATTCGTAAAATGGTTCGGCGAGAAGGGCTGGTCGCCGCGCGCGCATCAGATCGAACTCCTGGCGAAAGCCCAGGCCGGGCAATCGGTGCTGTTGATCGCGCCGACCGGCGCCGGCAAGACGCTGGCCGGCTTCCTGCCGTCGCTGACCGAACTGGCCGTCAGGCCGAGGCGAAAACCAGGACAGGCGCGGCGCGGCATCCACACGCTGTACATCTCGCCACTGAAGGCACTGGCCGTCGACATCGAGCGCAATCTCGGTAAACCGGTCGAGGAGATCGGCCTGCCCGTCACCATCGAAACGCGCACCGGCGACACCCCCGCCCATAAGCGCCAGCGCCAGAAGCTTGCGCCGCCCGACATTCTGCTCACCACGCCAGAGCAACTGGCCTTGCTGATCGCGGCAGGCGATGCGAAGCGCTTCTTCGAGGATTTGCACTATGTAGTGCTCGACGAATTGCATTCGCTGGTGACGTCGAAGCGCGGCCATCTGCTGGCGCTTGGGCTGGCGCGGCTGCGCAGCTTCGTCCCTGACCTGCAGACGATCGGGCTGTCGGCGACGGTCGCCGAGCCGGACGAATTGCGGCGCTGGCTGGTCAGCCAGAACCCACCCGGCGACATGGCGGAATTGATCACGGTGACGGGTGGTGCGAAGCCCGAAATCTCGATCCTCGATTCCGAGGAGCGCGTGCCGTGGGCGGGACACTCGGCGCGCTACGCCACGCCGGAAATCTACCGCGAGATCAAGCGTCACAAGACGACCTTGCTGTTCGTCAACACGCGCAGCCAGGCGGAGCTGCTGTTCCAGGAGTTGTGGCGCGTCAACGAGGACACCTTGCCGATCGCCCTGCATCATGGCTCGCTCGACGTCGCCCAGCGCCGGCGCGTCGAGAAGGCAATGGGCGACAACGCATTGCGCGCCATCGTCGCCACCTCGACGCTCGATCTCGGCATCGACTGGGGCGATGTCGACCTGGTCGTGCATGTCGGTGCGCCAAAGGGGGCCAGCCGGCTGGCGCAGCGCATCGGCCGTGCCAACCACCGCATGGACGAGCCGTCGAAGGCGATCCTGATCCCCGCCAACCGTTTCGAGGTGCTGGAATGCCGGGCCGCGCTCGACGCCAATTATCTCGGCGCGCAGGATACGCCGCCGCTGGTCAATGGCGGCCTCGACGTGCTGGCGCAGCATGTGCTCGGCTGCGCCTGTGGCGCACCGTTCCGCGCCGATGACCTGTATGAAGAGGTGCGAACGGCGGCACCCTATGCCGGCCTCGATCGTCCGACCTTCGACCGTGTCGTCGATTTCGTCGCCACCGGCGGTTACGCGCTGAAGAACTACGAGCGCTACGCCCGCATCCGCCTGAACAAGGATGGGCTGTGGCGCGTATCCAATCCGCGCGTCGCCCAACAATACAGGCTGAATGTCGGCACCATCATCGAGGTGCCGGCGCTCAACGTGCGTTACGTCAAGGCCGGCAGCAGAGGCGCGGCGTCGCATGGCGGCCGCGTGCTCGGCAAGATCGAGGAGGCGTTCCTCGAAACCTTGACGCATGGCGATACCTTCATGTTCGCCGGCAAGGTGCTGCGCTTCGAAGGTATCCGCGAGAATGAATGCTTCGTCTCGAACGCGCCCGGCATCGACGCCAAGGTGCCCTATTATGGCGGCGGCAAGTTCCCGCTCTCGACCTACCTGGCCGAGCAGGTCCGTATCATGCTGGACGATCCGCAGCGTTGGAAGAAGCTGCCGGAGCAGGTGGCCGACTGGCTGCGGTTCCAGTCGGACAAATCGATGCTGCCCAAGCGCGACGATTTGCTGATCGAGACCTTTCCGCGCGGCAACCGCCATTATCTGGTCGCCTATCCCTTCGAGGGCAGGCTGGCGCACCAGACGCTTGGCATGCTGCTCACCCGTCGCCTCGACAGGGCGGGCGCCAGGCCGCTCGGCTTCGTCGCCACCGACTATGCCTTGGCCATATGGTCGCTGGGCGACATGGGCGCCATGTTCAAAGCCAGGAAACCCTCACTCGGCGCGCTCTTCGACCAGGACATGCTAGGCGACGATCTCGAAGCCTGGCTGGCCGATAGCTGGCTTCTCAAACGCACCTTCCGCAACTGCGCGCTGATCTCGGGCCTGATCGAAAAACGCCACCCCGGCCTGGAGAAGAGCGGCCGCCAGGTCACGGTGTCGACCGACCTGATCTACGACGTGCTGCGCAGCCATGAGCCGGACCACATCCTGCTTCAGGCGACGCGTGCCGATGCGGCGACCGGCCTGCTCGATGTCAGCAGACTTGCGGACATGCTCTCGCGCATCCAGGGTCGAATCATGCATAAGGCCCTCGAGCAGATATCGCCGCTTGCCGTGCCGATCATGCTCGAGATCGGCAAGATGCCGGTCAATGGCGAGGCCGATGAAACGCTGCTGATGGATGCGGCGACCCTGGTCGAAGAGGCCATGGGGCCCGGGATGGTTGACGAATGAACTTTTCGCTGGCGCGCGCATCGCTGATCGCCGAGGCCGACCTTGTCGGCATCGCGGGCGAGCGCGCGGTCTGCGATCCGCGCGGCGTACTCTATTTTCCCGAGCTCAGGCTGCTGACAGTATCGGACCTGCATCTGGAGAAGGGCTCGTCGCTGGCAAGGCGCGGCACGCTGATCCCGCCGTACGATACCGGCGCGACCCTGCTGCGGCTGCAGGCGGTGATATCGGACTACCAGCCATCGATCGTCATCAGCCTGGGTGACAGTTTCCACGATGGCGGCGGCGCCAAGCGCATGCATTCGAGCTTTCGCGAACGGCTGGAGGCGCTGATGGCAGGCCGTGACTGGTTCTGGGTCGCCGGCAATCACGACCCGGAAGCGCCGGCCGACCTGCCCGGCGAGACCGTGCGGGAACTGGCCATAGGCTCGCTGCTGTTCCGGCACGAGCCATCGAAGGTGCGGGTCGAGGGCGAGATTTCAGGCCACCTCCATCCCTGCGCCCGCATCGTGCAGCAAGGCCGTTCGGTACGCAGGCGCTGCTTTGCCGGCGATGGCGGCCGCATGATCATGCCGGCTTTCGGTGCCTATACCGGCTCGCTCAACGTGCTCGACCGCGCCTATGCCGGGCTGTTTCGGCCGGAAACGCTGATGGCTTATATGCTGGGCACTGACCGCATCTTCGCCATTTCGCGCTCGATGCTGCGTCCCGGCTGAGATCCAAGAGGCCGTTTTGAAACTCGCTCTGGCGAGTCATATGGTGGTGGTTTCGAGTAACCGGAGCACAGCGGACGTTCGGGTCCGTGAGCACCGGAAGCGCAGAAAACGCCATCAGATGGCCGTCAGAGTAGAGTTTCTGAACGGTCTCTATCGTCCATAATAGAGCATGACCGTGTGCTTCGCCTCGGCGAAGAACAGCCAGCGCTCGACCAGCATGCCGGCGAACTGGACGATCGCTGCGAGTACCGACGGCACCGCCGCATAGGGCCAGGGCAAGGCAAAGGTGGCGGCGATCAGCAGGACGGGTAGGGCGAAGGCCAATGCCTGTGTGAGCATGCGCAGCTTCGCACTGTGCTTGCGTGCGATGCGAAAACCCATTTCCTTGAGCAGGTAGTTTTCCTCGGTATGCGGCCATTCCAGCGACCGCACCGTGCCGCCGGCCAAACCGGTCGCCGTGTTGGCGATGGTCGGGATCTCCAGCCGATCATTGTACCTCCAGGTCGCGAGCTTCCAGCCCCAGCCGGCAAGAGTGGCAAGCAGCGAAAACGCCAGCACGACCATCGAGCCGACACCAAAACCTTGCAGCAGCCCGTTCAATAGGACGCTGCCGGTCATGGTCGCGAAGATCAGATAAGCCGGCAAAGTATAGCGGCTGTGCCATTGGGCGATCGGTTTGAGCGACGCATAGATCATGCCGGTGGTGCAGACGGTGACGATGGCGCCGATGGCGGCCAGCAATCCGCAGATGCCGACCCAGCCTCCGGTATGGTCAAAAAACACCCAGCCGATGCCGAACAGCCCCGCCGGGATGAACGTGATGACCGACGATACGCCTTCGCGCGACAGCCATGAACTGCGCCATTGCGAGAACGCCCGCCAGGCACGTTCAGGTCTGCCGAGATGGCCGGTCGATGACAGCAGGCCGGCCGCGATCAGGCCGAGCGCCAGCCCCATGCCGACAAAGCCCAGCCAGAAAACGGGCGGAATGACCTGGAACCCGCCGAGCACGCCGAGCAGCGCGAGCAGCCCATAGCCGGCACCCGTGGCGGTGGTGAAGAAGACGACCGAAAAAGCTGGATGCATGGATGGTCAGCTCGAAAGCATGCGGTCGACCCAGCCAAGGAAACCACCCTCGGTCTGCACCGGCTCCAGCGCCCTACCCGGCACCGATGCGGCGCGCTGCGTGTGCGCGCGCGGCGGCAGGTATTTGTTAGTGGGGCGATAGCCGAGTTCGGGCATGAGGTCGACCCCGCCGCGCTCCGCCACCAGTTGCGAAACGGCTGATTGGGGATCGCCGAGGTCGCCGAAATGCCGGGCGCTGGTCGGGCAGGCGGCAACGCAGGCCGGCACGCGTTCTCCTTCAGCCAGATTGTCGTTATAGATGCGGTCGACGCAGAGCGTGCATTTCTTCATCACGCCGACATCCGTGTCGAACTCGCGCGCGCCGTAGGGGCAGGCCCAACTGCACAATTTGCAACCGATGCACTTGTCCTCGTCGATCAGCACGATGCCGTCGGAGGCGCGTTTGTAGGAGGCGCCCGTCGGGCAGACGGTGACGCAGGCCGGCGTCTCGCAATGCAGGCAGGATCGCGGGAAGTTCACCGTGCGCCCACCCATCTCGGTGATGTGCTCGTAGCTGTGCACGCGGTTGAACCAGACCCCGTCGACATGGCCGCCATAAGGGTCGATGTCGGTCAGCGGCGCCATGTGGCCGCCGGTGTTCCACTCCTTGCAGGCGGTCACGCAGGCCTGGCAGCCGACGCAGGTGTCGAGGTCGATGACGAGGCCGAGCTTCTTGTCCGTATGAGAGGGAAGGCAGGTCATTCCGCGGCCTCTCTTGCCCGGCGAAATTCGGCGCCGAAAGTCAGCTTGTCGGGCGAGGGCTCGAAATGCGGCGGCTGGTGAAATCTTTCGAATTGCGGCTCGGTGAAGCCGGCTTCCTCATCAGCGCATTTGACGACCCGCACGCGCAGATCGAACCACGCAGCCTGTCCCGTGACCGGATCGGAATTCGAATAACGTTTGCCGCTGGCGTCAGCGGAAGTCTGGTCGCCAATGATGTGGTTGAGCAGGAAGCCGCGATTGCTCTCGGCCGCATCGTCATTCAGTCCCCAGCTGCCGCGCCTTTTGCCGATCGCGTTCCAGGTCCAGACCGTGCTTTCGTTCACCCCGTCGACCAGCTTGATCTGCCCCTTCACCTTGCCGTTGATGCTCTCGATCCACACCCAGTCGTCATCGACAAGGCCAAGGCCGGCCGCCGTCCGGCGATGCACGAACAACCGGTTCTGGCTGGTGATCTGCCGCAACCACGCGTTTTGCGAACCCCAGGAATGGTACATGTGCATGGGCCGCTGCGTCAGCGCGTGCAGCGGGTATTTTTCCAGGTCCACGGCCGCTTCCTCGAAAGGCATGTACCAGAACGGCAGCGGATCCATGTAGGTCTCGACGCGCTCGCGTTGCGACTGCGGCGGCACCACCCGGCCATGTCCGCGCGCGGCCAGCCGGAAACGCTGCATCGGTTCGGAATAGAGCTGGAAGACGATCGGCTCGGCCTTGGGGATGAAGCCCAGTTGCACCGCGAAGTCGAGATAGGAGCGGTTGGCCATCTTGTAGTAGCGCTGGTCGTCATTGAAGTCGTGATGCCAGAAACCGCCATTGTCGATGTAGCGCTGCAACTGGTTGGGGTTGACGTCGCCCTTGCCGATCGAGATTTCGTCCTTGCCGCGCCAGCCGGCGAGCGGGCCGATGCCGGGCGTGCGTTCGTGATTGACGATGTAGTCGGCGTAGTCGCGGTACTTCGCCGAGCCATCTTCCTCGACGAAGCCCGGCAAGCCAAGCCGCGCGCCGAGTTCGATCAGCACCGACTGGAACGGCCTGACGTCGCGGTCGGGCTCGACGACGGGATGGCGAATGGCGTCGCCCGGCCCGTCGGCATGGCTGATCGGCCGGTCGAGCAGGCTGATGCAGTCATGACGCTCGAGATAGGTGGTGTCGGGCAGCACGAGGTCCGCGAACGGCACGGTCTCGGAGTAATAGGCGTCGGAATAGATGATGAATGGGATCCTGTAGTTGCCCGCCTCATCACGGTCGGTGAGCATGGCCATGGTCTCGAGCGTGTTCATCGACGAATTCCAGGCCATGTTCGACATGTACATCATCAGCGTGTCGATGGGGTACGGGTCGCCGGCCCAGGCGTTGCGGATGACGGTGTGCATCAGGCCATGCGCTGCAATCGGCGAATCCCAGGAATAGGCCTTGTCGATGCGCAGCGGCGTCCCCGCGTCGTCGACCAGCAGATCGTCGGGTCCACAAACGAAACCGAGCGGCATGCCGTCGAGCGGCGTCATCGGCCTCACGTCCTTGCCGCAGGGCTTCGGACCCGGCGGGGCGGACCGGGGGTAGGGCGGCTTGAAGCGGAAGCCGCCGGGCACGTCCACAGTTCCGAGAAGCACCTGCAGCAGGTGAATGGCGCGACAGGTATGAAAGCCGTTGGAATGGGCGGAGATGCCGCGCATGGCATGCATCGAAACAGGCCGACCCTTGATCGTCGCATGCCGGCGCCCCGCCCAATCGGTCCACGCGACCGGCAGTTCGATCGCCTGTTCGAAGGCGACATGGGCAAGTTCGGCGGCGATGCGGCGGATCGTATCGGCGGCAATGCCGCAACGCTCGGCGACCGCGTCGGGTGCGTAGCTCTCGTCTAGATAGCGGTCCGCAATGAGCTGGAATACCGGAACGCACCTGCGCCCGTCGACCGTGAAGCAGCCGGTCAGCGCCGGTTTTGCATCTGGATCGGTTGCGTTGACGGAGGTCTTCGCCACTCGGTCCCAAGCGACAAGAGTGCCGTCGCCGTCGCGCAGAAAAAGCCCATCATCGGCCGCGCCAGGCTCCTGGATAACCAGGACATGCGCGTTGGTGTATCGGAGCAGATAATCGAGATCGACGCGGCCGGCCTTCAAGAGTTCGTGGATGAGCGCGAACACGAACAGGCCGTCGGTGCCGGGCCGGATGCCGATCCAGTCGTCGGCGATCGCATTGTAACCGGTCCGGCAGGGATTGATCGACACCACCTTGGCGCCGCGCGCCTTGAGCTTGCCCAGGCCGATCTTGATCGGGTTGGAATCATGGTCCTCGGCGACGCCGAACAGCATGAAGTATTTCGTGTTGTCCCAATCGGGCTCGCCGAACTCCCAGAACGAGCCGCCGATCATGTAGAGCCCGCCCGCCGCCATGTTCACCGAACAGAAGCCGCCATGGGCAGCGAAATTCGGCGTCCCGAACTGGCTCGCCCACCAGCCTGTCAAGGATTGCGACTGGTCACGTCCGGTGAAGAAGGCGAGCTTTTTAGGATCGGTCCGGCGGATATTCGACAGCCGCTCGGTCGCGATCGAGAAGGCTTCCTCCCACTCGATCTCGCGGAACTCGCCCGAGCCGCGCGGGCCGGTGCGCAAGAGCGGCTTCTTCAGCCGGGCCGGGCTGTAGTGCTGCATGATGCCGGAGCTGCCCTTGCCGCAGATCACGCCGCGATTGACCGGATGGTCCTTGTTGCCGTTGATGTAGCGGACCTTGCCATCCTTGATGTGCACGTCGATGCCGCAGCGGCAGGCGCACATATAGCAGGTCGTCTTGGCGATGCTGTCGGAAACATCTGGCGAGGTGTCGACGCCGTCGCCTTCGTCGGGCGCGCGCGTGTCGGCAAGCGGGCGTTGCGAGGGGCTGAATTGGCGCCGCGCGGTCCTTGCATCATGATCCCGTGGTGCCCGCGCGACCGGCGGATTTGGCGCGCGTCTTCGGCCCGGGCCCGCGCATGTAATGCTCTTCCGGGTGATATCGATCACCCGCCAATCGCCGTCGGATCCCGCGGGTCCAATGCGCAAGCAGGGATCTGAACCGCCCGATCTTTGTTCTCTGCGATCTGCAGGCCAATTTTTTCTAACTTCGGCTGAAAAAGTAGAATAAACCTATCGATCCGTCTAATCAGTTGTTCTTGTAAATTCGATCGATATTGGTTCTTAATGCAGGTATGACCCTGGACCAGTTGCGCATTTTCGTCGCCGTCGCAGAGCGCGGCCACATGACCAAGGCAGCCGAGCTTCTCGGCATTTCCCAGTCGGCCGCGTCGGCGGCCATTCGCGCGCTGGAAGACCAGCACGGTGTCCATCTGTTCAACCGCGTCGGCCGCAACATAGAGCTGGCCCAGACCGGCCACCGGTTCCTGCCCGAGGCCAAGGCCGTGCTCGAGCAGGCCGCCGCCGCCCGCAACGTGCTGGAACATGTTTCGCAGACGGTCGCCGGCAGCCTCTCGATCGCCGCCAGCCTGACCATCGCCAGCTACTGGCTGCCGCGCCGGCTGGCCTCCTTTCACGAGGCCTATCCGGCCGTCAGGCTTAGCGTCACCATCGGCAACACAAGACAGGTCGAGGCCAGCGTGCTTGATGGAACCGCCGATCTCGGCCTGGTCGAAGGGCGCACCGAATCCGACATATTGCGCCGCGCCAAGGTCGATACCGACCGGTTGATGCTGGTCGTTGCCAGCTCCCATCCGCGGATCGCCGAAATCACGCCGGGCCGCCCCGACATCACGGGCCTGCGCTGGATCATCCGCGAAGGCGGGTCCGGCACGCGCGAGGTGCTGGAGGATCTGGCGCGGCGCGAGGGGATTTCACTTGCCGACCTGCAGATATTCCTGGTGCTGCCCAGCAACGAGGCGGTTCGCCAGGCCGTCGAAGCAGGCGCCGGCGCGACCATCATTTCGGAGCTGGTCGTCGGGCACGCGGTCGCCGAGGGGAGCCTGAGAGCCGTGCCGATCGAATTGCCGAAGCGCGACTTCGCCATGATCACCCATCGCGACCGCCAGGCAAGCCTGGCCCAGATGGCACTGAAGGCGCATCTGGCTGCCGAGATGAACGCGTCAGCGTAGCATCAGCCGAACTTCCGCTGCGCATCGAGCGCCAGGCCAAGCCCGACCGAGCCGAACATATCGCCTTCCATGACGGAAGCCTGCGGCACCAGCGACAGGATTTCCCGCCTTGCCAGCGGGATCGCCGTCGATCCGCCGGTCAGGAACACCGCGGTGATGTCGGACGGCTTCACCTGCGCGTCGCGGATGGTCTGCGCCACCGTTTCGGTGACCCGCTCGATATCCCGGGCGATCGTGGCCTCCAGCCCGTCGCGCGTGATCCCCGCGGCGAACGCGGCGTCCGGCAGCCTCACCGCCACCTCGGCGGATGAATTGTCGGTCAGTTCTATCTTGGCTCTTTCGACCAGCGCCGCCAGAGCGTGCCCGTAGCGGTGCTCGACGATATGGATGAAGCGGTCGACCAGGTCGGCGCGCACGGCCTCATAGCGGATCTGGCGCAAATGCGTCATCGCCTTGGCGGTGTAGACCAGGTTGATACGCTGCCATGTGGCGAGATCGATGAAGTAGCTGGCCGGCAGATTGCGCTTGCCGTCCTTGGTCGCGGAGAGGTAGCCGAGCTGCGGCATGACATGGGCGATACTCAGCAACCGGTCGAAATCGGTGCCGCCGATATGGATGCCGCGGCTGGCCAGGATGTCGTCCTTGCGGTCGGTCGATCGCGAGCGCTCCGGCGAGACCCGCACGATCGAGAAGTCGGACGTGCCGCCGCCCATGTCGATGATCAGCGCCAGTTCCTCGCGCCTCACCTTCTGCTCGTAGTCGAGCGCCGCCGCGATCGGCTCGAACTGGAAAGCGATGTGCTTGAAACCCTGGGCACGGGCAGCCTTCTCGAGCTCGCCTTGCGCCTTCGCGTCGGCTTGCGCATCGTCATCGACGAATTGCACCGGGCGGCCGAGTACCACGCTTTCCACCACGCTGCCGGCGTCCTCTTCCAGCCGCGTCTTCAGATGACCGATGAACAGGCCGATAATGTCGATGAAGCCGATCTGGCGCGCCTTGATACGCGTCTTCTCGTGGGCGAGCGAACTGCCGAGCACACTCTTCAGCGAGCGCATCAGGCGGCCCTCGATGCTGTCGGTATAATCGCCGATCGCGCGACGACCGAAATAGGTGTGGCCGTCCTCGAAGTTGAAGAACACGGCACTTGGCAAGGTGGGCTGTTCGCCCTCCAGCGGGACCAGCCGCGCCCTGCCGTTCCGGATCACGCCCACCGTGGAATTGGACGTGCCGAAGTCGATGCCGCCGAATGCCTGATGCATTGCAGCCTCCTGTCATTGTTTCGTCGCGGCAAAACAGCGGCGACGCATCGCGCTGTCATCCGGAAGGCCGGACCGCTCTTGCGAATGGTATGTGCGTGTTTGCCCTTGGGCTGGGAGGCGGCGGTTTATCGCATGGTGGGGAAAAGGGGAACCCCTCTTTTCCCCGAGCATCAATCTTTGCGGAACACCAGCCGGCCGAGCCAGCCTGTTACCATGGCCAGCGATATGGCGAACACGCCGTAGAGGAACGAATAGTCGTGGGCGACGCGGAAGATCGATTGTTCGAAGCCCGATTTGCGGATTTCGAGCTGCGCCGAACTCTCCTTGATGAACAGGCCGCTCTTGAACAGGAAGGCACGCGCCTTGTGGGTGCCGACCGGCACATTCGGTGCCAGCCTGACCGTGGCGCGAAACAGGTTCTGCGACAGGAATTGCACGCCACCGACATTCTCGCTGTAGAGGCCGGCGGCGGCCTTGCGCTCCCGCAGTGCCGCCGTGAATTCCTCGATCGTTGCCGGGCTGTCACCGGCATCGGCGGGCTGCATATAGAGATTGGAGGCGCCGAGCGACAATTGCTTGTAGCTGTTGGGTTCGGTGATGTCCTGCAGCGGCCGCGTCGTCGCCACCGAATAGGACACCGGCACATTCTCGAAGGTCTCGGAATCCAGATTGATCCAGACGCCCAGCACCCGGTCCTTGCGGCGCACCACCACCGGTTTGGGTGGCCCTTCGAGCACGACGATGACGTCGTAGCGGCCCTGGCGTGCCACCAGTGGGTCGGGATTCTCCAGCGAACCGAAAATGGTCAGGTCGGCGCCGGAAAAACCGGCGGTGATCGACACCGCGTCGGTGGAGAGGCCGATCTGGATGCCTTCCGTCAATGGCGTCTGCGCCTTCGCCGGCGCGGCGGTCAGGGACAGGAGAGCGACGGTTGCGAGCGCCTTCATGCCTTTCATCAGTTGAGGCCCAAGCCGGACAACGAATAAAGGTTGGGCGGCGTGACGAACAGATCGGTCGCGAGCCGGATCGCCACCGCCAGCACCAGCAGTGCCAGCAGGGCTCTCAATTGCTCGCCGCGCAGCCGCTGGCCGGCCTTGGCGCCATACTGCGCCCCGGCCACGCCGCCGGCCATCAAAAGGAAGGCCAGCATCACATCGACGGTCTGGTTGGTGGTGGCGTGGACCAGCGTCGTGTAGGCGGACGTGAAGATGATCTGGAACAGCGAGGTGCCGATGACGACATTGGTCGGCACTTTCAAGAGATAGATCAGCGCCGGCACCATGATGAAGCCGCCGCCGACGCCCATGATCGACGACAGGAAGCCGATGCCGGCGCCAAGCCCGAGCACCGGAATGACGCTGACGAACAGTTTCGACGCGCGGAAGCGCATCTTCAGCGGCAAGCGGTGGATCCAGTTGTGCTGGCCGGATTTCTTCAGCACAGGTGCCGCACCGCTGCGCGTGGCGCGCAGCGCGTTGATGCTCTCGACCAGCATCAGCCCGCCGACGGTGCCGAGCAGCACGACGTAAAGCAGCGAGATGAACAGGTCGAGCTGGCCGAGCCTGCGCAGGAAGCCGAACACGTAGATGCCGGCGGTGGAACCGACGATACCCCCGGCGAGCAGCACGCCGCCGAGCTTGAAGTCGAGCGTGCCTCGCTTCATGTGCGAAAGGACGCCGGAGACGGAAGAAGCGATGACCTGGTTGGCGCCGGTGGCGACCGCGATCGCCGGCGGGATGTTGTAGAAGATCAAGAGCGGCGTGATGAGAAAGCCGCCGCCCACCCCGAACATGCCCGACAGGAAGCCCACCGCGGCGCCCATGGCCAGCAGCACGAAGACGTTGACGGAAATTTCCGCGATCGGGAGATAGATGCCCACCCGTCAGTCTCGATCAGTTTGCCTGTCGGCGAATAAAGCCGTTGCGGGCAGTATCGCATCGAAAAGCCAATTTTCTCTTGCGCCGACGCGGCAGCGGGGTCAAACCCCGCCACCGCGCCGAAACAAAAAACAACTCAATCAGTTAACAGGCAAATGTATGGCAAGGGCGTCGTGGAAACGACGCTTCTGCCGTTATTTGCGCGCCAGCAATGCCTTGACCAGTTTCTCGTCGACCGCGCCGGTCGCCGGCAGCTTGTTGGCGGTCTGGAAAGCGATGATCGCGTTCTTGGTTTTCTCACCCATCACGCCGTCGGCGCCGCCGGCGTCATAGCCGTTCTTGTTGAGGATGAGCTGGATGTTCTTGACCGCCTTCTTCATATCGATGCCGGCGGTCGTCTGCGGCGTGCCCTCCTGCCAGGATTCGGGAATGTCCACCGAATTGGCCGCCGCGTTGAGCGGCTTGGCCTTCCACAATTCTGTCGCGGCGCGCGCCCGCTCGAGCTGCTCGGGCCGCAGCGCATTGGCGATCTCGTCGCGCTTGGCCGCGGCATCCTTGTCGCCGGTCTTGGCGACAAGCGCGAACCATTTGTAGGACTCTTCCAGGTTCTGCTTCATGCCGACGCCCTTGGCGGCGAGGATGCCGAGATTGAACTGGCTGTCCTTGACGCCGAGGTCGGCGGCCTCCTGGAACCAGTGCGCTGCCGATTCATTGTCGGTCACGCCGTCAGCGGCCATGGCGAACAGCACCGCCAGATTGTGCATGGCGCTGGCGTTGCCCTGCGCGGCGGCGAGCTGGTACCAGGTCTTCGACTTCTTGATGTCGCGTACGACGCCGATGCCCTTCTCGTAGAAATTGCCGATGCGGTATTCTGCCGGCGCGAAGCCGAGTTCCGCCGATTTCTCGTACCATTTGGCGGCCGCCGGCATGTCTTCCTTGACGCCGCGCGACTCGGCGTAGCGCGAGCCGACCTCGAACAGTGCCTTGGCGTCGCCACCGGCGGCGGCGTCACGCAAAGCAACGGGGCCGGCTTCGGCCGGGATGTCGAACTTGGTCGCGGCTGTCGTCGCCGGCTTGTCCATGGGCGCAACGGTGCCGGTCGTGTCGTTGGCCGTTGCCTCGGCGGCTGCCGTTGGCGCGGCTGATGTAGGTTGGGCATCGGCATCCGTCGCCTGCGTACCGCTGGTGACGGCGGCTGGTGCCGGATCCGTTAAGGTAGGAGCAGCGGTCATCGGAGCAACAGGCGCCGGCGAGGCCGAAGCCATCGCGTCGGGAGCCATGGCCGGCGCGACGGGTGCTGGAACGGGCTCGGCGGTAGGCGCGGGCATCGCGTCCGTATCCGACGGCATGGCCATGATGGTCTGCGCCGCCATGTCGTCCTTGCTTGCCGGCGCGGATTGTTCCGCCTGCCTGACGGTAGGGGCCGGCGCGCTGTCCGTCGCCGCCGGCTGGACCTCGGTCTTCGGCTGGCTAGCGGTATCGAGAGATGCCGTCTTCACCGGCTGCGCGGCGACGATCGGGGCCGCCTCGTTGTCTGCCACCTGGGCGGGATCCGAAAGAAACGCCTTGCCGAGCTGCAGGCCGGCAAGCGCCAGCATGATCGCTGCCGCCGCCATCAGGATCGGCTTGCGCCGCGCCTTGAGCAAGTCGCCTATCCTGAGCGCCTTGACCGGGCCTTTCATCGTCGACTGACGCTTCAGGGCGTCGGCTTCGGCCGCGGCCGCCTGAGCCGCGCGCCGGGCAGCGGCGATGAAATCCGATTTCGCCGCGTCGCTGTCGCCGGGCTTTGCCGGTTGTCCCCGCTCGTCGCGCACGCGCTTCATGATGGCACTGAGGTCGGGCGCGCCGGAGCCGGGCTCCAGCGGGCGGTTGGCGACTTTCGGGTCGAGCGGCTCGTCGAGATCGACACTCGGGATATCGGCGCTCGGCGTCGGGCCGGCCTGCGGCGGAACATCGGCCGCCTTCCTGCCCTTGAAGGCGCGCGCCAGCCCGCCGAACATCGACTTGCGGCCAGCCGGCCGGTCTTTTCCGGTGGTGGCGTCGGAACCGAGTGCGGCCATCGCGGCGGCGGCGGCGGCTTCCGCGGGCGAGCGCGCCCCCGGCCGGGCAGAAAAGCCCGATTCGACCTGCAGTGCCGGCTCGCCTGATGAGGCAGGCTCGGCGCGCAATATCGCCGCGGTACGCGCGTCCAGATCGGCCATGTCGCCGGTCAGCGGCTCGTCCATGGTCATCGACGGTGCGTTCACCGCCATCTTGGACCGCCGTGCGCCACGCCAGCCGGCCGGTTCGGTCGCAGCCGCATCCAGGAGTTCGCTTACCGCTTCGGACGGGTCGCTGGTTTCCAGCGAACCCAGCCTGTCGACGATCTTGAGCAGTGTATCGTGAATGGCCTCGAAGGTACGTGAATTGCGTTCGTCGGAACGCCGCGTCAGTGTCTCCAGCGTCTTCAGATCCTGGGCGAGGCCGGAAACCGCAGCCGTATTGGTGCTCGTTCCGGCCAGCGAGCGCACCGCGTTCTCGGCCGCCTCGCGTGCGGCGCCGAGGATGGAATCGCGAGTCCCGGCCAGCGCTTTCTCGATTTCGTTGAGGCGCGGGCTGATGTCCTCGAAGTCCGGCAGCGGCGTGCTGGGCTTGGAAAGATGCGCCGACAGGCCGGCGACCTGCGCCTCCAGGCTGCGGATCAGCGCCGGATCGATGCCGGCCACCTGGGCCGCCGAGGCGTCCAGCCGGCTTGAGATATCCTCGAGCCTGCTTTCCAGCCCGCGGATCGCCGCCTCGCCGGCGGGATCGGGAGCGCGCGTTTCCATGCGCTTGGCCAGCGCGGTGAAGCGGGCATCGATGGCGTCCATGATGCCAGCGCTGTCGACCTGCGGCATGCTGCGCTGGTCCAGCCGGTCGGCAACCTCGTCCAGGCGGCGCTCGAGATCGCGAAACAGCATGTTGCCCTGTTCGATGGCGTCGCCCTGGCGACGCTCCATCATGCCGGACAGCACGTCGAAGCGCTGCTCCAGCCCGTGGAAGATATAGTCGGCGTCGGGCATCGCCGGCGCCTGATCGATCTTGTCGGCGATCAGCGCGATCTGCTTGGCGAGCCGTTCCATCGCCTGCTCGGGCAGGTTGGCGCGGCCGGCAAGGTCGTCGACCCGGCTCGACAGCGTGTTCAGCCGGTCGATCACGACATTGCCGGGACGGTCCTGCGCCACTTCCTCGATCTGCTGGGCGAGCGAGTCGATCCGCTTTTCGATGCGCTCGAAGGCTTCGTGGTCGATTGAATTCGCCTGTGCGGCGACTGTCGAGGCCACGATGGCGCGGGAAATCTCGTCCAGCCGCTCGTCGATCATGGCCAGCGTGCCGCCGCCGCGATTGTCCTGCTGGCTGGCGAAATGGTCGACCGCGCCGGCCAGCGTGCGGACCTTTTCCTCCAGCGAACGCAGCGACAGCGATTCCGGCAGGTTGTTGACGGCGTTGCTGATCTGCTCCAGCCGGTCGGTCAGCGCCGCGAGGGCGGGATCGTCGGAGCGCTTGCGCTGGTCGGCGTCGACGCGGTCCTCGAAAGCTGTCCAGCGGCGGTCGAAGTCGTCCCAGCGGCGGTCGACCTTCTGCACGCTCTCCTCGCGCGCCAGCGTGTCGAGCGCGGCCTTGACCTGCTCGAGCTCCAGTCGCAGCAGGTTGACACTCCTGTCGTCACTATTCTCCGACAGCGATTTGATGGCGCCGGACAGCCGCTCGAATTCCACGCCGAGTTCGGCGCTGCCCTTGCCTGTCGCGCCGGGCTTGGCGTTCGCCTGGAAGGCGCGGTCGATGTCCTTGCGCAGCGCGTCGAATTCGCGCTGCAGCCCTGAAGTCACCTGGTGGCGCAGTTCCTCGCGCATGCCGCGCAGCTCGCCGGCGATCTTGCCGACCATGGCGACGCTGTCTTCCTGGCCGCGCACGCGGTCGATGTCGCGCGCGATCGCCTGATAATTCTGGTCGAAGGCAGGCGAGGGCGCCGGGTTCTGCGCACGCGGTGCCGGCTGCGGATCCTCATACCAGCGCTGCTGGGCTGTCGGCTGTGCGGCGGGATAACGCGGATCGGCGGCTGGGTAACGCGGGTCTGCGCCATATTGGCGAGGTGCGGGCCTTGCCGTCGCGTCGTCACGCGTCTGCCCCAGGCGCTGTTCCAGCGTCTCCAGCGAGCGGTTCAGCTGCTCGAGCGTTGTCTGCGGCTTGCGCTGCCTGCCGGCATTGAGTGTATCGAGGTAGGACCGCTTGCTGTTCATCGGTGCGTCCGTCTTTCAGATTGGCCGGCTTGCGACCAGCTCCCCAAGTCCCTGCCGGAACGAGGCGACCGCGCTTCCATGCCACGGTGGAAGACAAGCTTCCCGGGTTTCACCCGCGCTCCGAAAAACCGTGAAAATTCGATACAGGATAACCACGGGTAGCCGACACGCGCACATTTCGCCCAACGTGGTAAACAACGCGTTAACCAAGCTTAAGAAGTTGCAAGGAAGTTGGCAGTCGCGACTTCCGGTGCGGCATAAAGCACCCTTCTCAGAACGCCCTTGCGTCATGAGGCGGCTATCGGTATAGAATTGACGTAAACGTAAATGGCGCACCAACTGTGCTGTTTTGCGATTTGTTTGTCGAAACCACGGCCGGAAGCACGCCCCCGCTTCCAGTCAGGCGACGCATGGTCCAGGACCGCGACGCCACCAGACGGGGAAGCCAGTGACCATGAAGCTTATCTCGGCCGGCGAGACCGCGGCCAATACCAATAATGCATCCGTCGAAGCCGGCGAGGATCTCTCCCGCATCGGCGAAATGGCCAAAAAGTACGGCGTGACGCTGCGCACGCTGCGTTTCTACGAGGACAAGGGCCTGCTCAACCCGCAGCGCGACGGTTCGACCCGTCTCTATACGCGCCGCGACAAGGCCAGGCTGAAGCTGATCCTGCTCGGCCGCAAGGTCGGGTTCTCACTGCGCGACGTCAAGCAGATGATGGACCTCTACGATCCGACCGGTTCCAACACCAAGCAGTTGCGCCTGGCGCTGGACAAGTCGGAGAAGCAGCTCGCTCGCCTGCAGAAGCAGCGGGCACTGATCGACGACGCCATCAATGAGCTCAGCGGCTCGATGTCGGCGGTACGCCAGATGTTGGCCGAGCGTTCGGCGCCGCAGGCGAGCGTCGCCAGCTAAGCCGGTCTGCTCAAGCCGACCTGTCGGCCCTTCACCATCAAAGCCGCGTGGCCATGCCGCGCGGCTTTTCGCTATCTTTGGCCTGCTGTTTCACCCTGGCTTGCGCAATGCCGCAACGCTAGGCGCGCGCCTGGCGGCGGAAATCTTGTCGCATCGAAAATATTGACGTTTACGCAAACGTCAATATTTGCTATTGCGGCTTCGACATTGGCCCGCTTGCCGCGCACGGCTTGATTTCGGGGCCTAATCCGCATGGTGGAGGAAAAGCATGCCGATCTACAGGGCCCCGGTCCAGGACACGCTGTTCGTGCTCAACGAAGTGCTGGGCTATCAGCGCTATTCGAACCTTCCCGGATTCGCCGACGCTACGCCCGACGTGCTGGAGGCAATTCTCGCCGAAGGGGCCAAGCTCGCCGAGAACGTCATGCATCCGCTCAACCGTGTCGGCGACATGGAAGGCTGCGTGCGCCATGACGACGGCTCGGTGACCACGCCCAAGGGCTTCAAGGAAGCGTTCGACCAGTATCGCGAAGGCGGCTGGATGGGTCTGGCCGCCCCGTCGAGTTCGGCGGCCAGGGCCTGCCCTATGCCGTGCACACGGCGGTGGCCGAATACATGGTGTCGGCCAACATGTCGCTGATGATGTATCCCGGTCTGACCCAGGGCGCGATCGCCGCCATCATCACCCATGGCACCGACGAGCAGAAGGCGACGTGGCTGCCCAGGATGGTCGAGGGCACCTGGACCGGCACAATGAACCTGACTGAGCCGCATTGCGGCACCGATCTTGGCCTGCTGCGCACCAAGGCGGTGCCGAACGGCGATGGCACCTACAAGATTTCAGGCCAGAAGATCTTCATCTCGGCCGGTGAGCACGACATGTCGGACAACATCATCCATCTGGTGCTGGCCCGCATCGAAGGCGCACCGGAGGGCGTCAAGGGTATCTCGCTGTTCATCGTACCGAAGCTCAAGCTCGACGCCTCGGGCAATCCGGGGACAAGAAACACCGTTTCCTGCGGTTCCATCGAGGAGAAGATGGGCATCCACGGCAATTCGACCTGCGTCATGAACTATGACGAGGCCGAAGGCACGCTGCTGGGCGAGGCCAATGGCGGCCTCAAGGCGATGTTCACGATGATGAACGAGGCCCGTCTCGGCGTTGGTCTGCAGGGCCTTTCACTGTCGGAGATCGCCTACCAGAACGCCGTCGCCTACGCCAAGGACCGTTTGCAGGGCCGCTCGCTGTCAGGCCCGAAGGCGCCGGACAAGAAGGCCGATCCGATCATCGTTCATCCCGACATCCGCCGCTCGCTGATGACCATGAAGGCCTATAACGAGGCCGGTCGCGCACTGGCGCTGTGGACTGCGATCAAGTCCGACATCGCGCACCGCTCCGCCGACGACAAGGATCGTCAGGCGGCCGACGACTACACCGGCCTGATGACGCCGGTGGTCAAGGGCGTGCTGACCGACAAGGGCTTCGACCACGCCGTCATGGCGCAGCAGGTGTTCGGCGGCCACGGCTATATCGAAGAACACGGCATGAGCCAGTTCGTGCGCGATGCCCGCATCGCCATGATCTACGAAGGCGCCAACGGCATCCAGGCGCTCGACCTCGTCGGCCGCAAGCTCGGCTTGAATGGCGGCCGCGCCATACAGGCCTTCTTCAAGGAGGTCGGCGAATTCTGCGAGGAAAATCGCTCCGACGAGAAGATGGTGCCCTTCACCAAGGGTCTGAAGAAGGGCCTCAACGATTTGCAGGCGGCGACCATGTGGCTGCTGCAGAACGGCATGGCCAAGCCCGACAATGCCGGTGCCGCCTCGACCGACTACATGCATCTCTTCGGCCTTGTGGCGCTGGGCTACATGTGGGCGCAGATGGCCAAGGCCGCACTCGGCAAGACCGGCGCCAACGGCACCCAGTCTTTCTACGACAACAAGGTGGTGACGGCGCGCTTCTTCATGGAGCGGATCATGCCTGAGACGTCAGCGCACCTCGCCCGCATTTCGAGCGGCGCCGATACTCTGATGGCCCTGCCGGCGGAAGCGTTCTAAACTCGGCCCGGCTAGCCTTTCTGCCTGTCGATACGCGGAGGAAATCGTGGCGACAAATCCCGCCGAAGTGCTCTCCTTGCCAAAGCCCGCCTGGGCGGCCGACGAGGTCGGCATGCTCTACGACATGGCGACCCGCTTCATGTCGGAGGAGATCGCACCGCGCTACGACGAGTTCGAGAAGAACGAGATGGTCGACCGCGAGAGCTGGCTGAAGGCAGGTTCCGCCGGCCTGCTCTGTGCTTCGATGCCGGAGGAGTATGGCGGCTCGGGCGGCACCTTCGCCCATGAGAGCGCCATCATCGAGGCGATCGGGCATGTCGGCGTCGACGGCTTCGGCATCGGCCTGCACAACTCGATCGTCGCTCCCTACATCCTCCATTACGGTTCGGAGGAGCAGAAGAAGAAATGGCTGCCCAGGCTCGCCACCGGCGAACTGATCGGCGCCATTGCCATGACCGAGCCTGGCGCCGGCTCCGACCTGCAGGGCGTCAAGACCCGCGCCGAGAAGGACGGCAACCAGTACAAGATCAACGGCTCGAAGACCTTCATCACCAACGGCCAGCTCGCCAACTTCATCATCGTCGTCACCAAGACCGATCCGGAGAAGGGCGCCAAGGGCACTTCGCTGATGGTCGTCGAGACCGACGAGGTCGAAGGCTTCCAGCGCGGCCGCAACCTCGACAAGATCGGGCTGAAGGCCAACGACACCTCGGAACTGTTCTTCAACGATGTGCGCGTGCCGACCGCCAACCTGCTCGGCCATGAGGAGGGACAGGGCTTCGTCCAGCTCATGCAGCAATTGCCGCAGGAGCGGCTGCAGATCGGCACTGGGGCCATCGCCATGATCGAGCGGGCGCTGGCGCTAACCATCGACTACGTCAAGGAGCGCAAGGCCTTCGGCAAGGCGATCATCGACTTCCAGAACACCCAGTTCAAATTGGCCGAGCTGAAGACCGAGGCCACCATCGGCCGCGTCTTCTACAATGACTGCGTCACCCGTCACATCAATGGCGGCCTCGATCCGGTCACGGCCTCGATGGCCAAGTACTGGCTCTCCGACCTGCAGGGCAAAGTCGTCGACGAATGCCTTCAATTGCACGGCGGCTATGGCTACATGAATGAATATCCGATCGCCCGCATGTTCCGCGACGCTCGCGTCCAGCGCATCTACGGCGGCACCAACGAGATCATGAAATTGCTGATCGGACGCTCGCTCTGAGCAGCTCTCTTCAGCGAACCCAAGGAGCATGAAAATGGCCGAAGCTTATGTCTATGACACCGTGCGCACGCCGCGCGGCAAGGGCAAGAAGGACGGATCGCTGCACGAGGTGCCGGCGGTGCGGCTCGCCGCCAGGACGCTCGAGGCACTGCGCGACCGCAATGGGCTGAACACCGGCACGGTCGACGACATCATCTTCGGCTGCGTCGACCCGGTCGGCGAGGCGGGCTCCGTCATTCCGCGCGCCGCCGCCTTCGAGGCCGGCTACGACACCAAGGCGCCCGGCATGCAGATCTCGCGCTTCTGCGCCTCCGGCCTCGACGCCATCAATTTCGGCGCCGCCAAGATCGCGCAGGGCGCCGATGAAATCGTCATCGCCGGCGGCGTCGAATCGATGTCGCGCGTCGGCATGGGCATGTCCGGCGGCGCCTGGTTCATGGACCCCTCGGTCGGCCTGCCCGGCTGGTTCGTGCCGCAAGGCATTTCGGCCGACCTGATCGCCACCAAATACGGCTTCTCGCGCGACGACGTCGACGCCTACGCGGTCGAGAGCCAGAAGCGCGCCGCGAAATCCTGGGCCGATGGTCGCTTCAAGAACTCGGTCATCCCGATCAAGGACCAGAACGGTCTCACCATTCTCGACCATGACGAGCACATGCGGCCGTCGACCGACATGCAGTCGCTCGCCTCGCTCAACCCGTCCTTCGTAATGCCTGGTGAAATGGGCGGTTTCGATGCGGTGGCGGTGCAGAAGCATCCCGAGGTCGAGGAGGTCAACCACGTCCACCACGCCGGCAACTCGTCCGGCATCGTCGATGGCGCCGCCGCCGTCCTGCTCGGCTCGAAAAAGGCCGGCAAGGCCATGGGCCTCAAGCCGCGCGCGCGCATCCGCACTTTCGCTAACATCGGCTCCGAGCCGGTGCTGATGCTGACCGGCCCGGTCGACGTCACCGAGAAGCTGTTGAAGCGCGCCAAGATGAAGCTGTCGGATATCGACCTGTTCGAGCTCAACGAGGCCTTCGCCTCGGTCGTATTGCGCTACATGCAGGCTTTCGAGATCCCGCACGACAAGATCAACGTCAATGGCGGCGCCATCGCCATGGGCCATCCGCTCGGCGCGACCGGTGCGATGATCTTCGGCACGGTGCTGGACGAACTCGAGCGCCGCGACTTGAACACCGCGCTGGTAACGCTCTGCATCGGTGCCGGCATGGGCACCGCAACCATCATCGAACGCGTCTGACGGGGAGAGAACGATGAGCTACACCAATTTCACCCTCGACACCGACGCCGACGGCATCGTGCTGGTCACCTGGAACAGCCCTGACCGCTCGATGAACGTCTTTACCGAAGAGGTGATGCGCGAGTTGAACGCCATCGTCGACAAGGTGGCTGGCGATGCCGCCATCAAGGGCGCGGTGATCACTTCCGGCAAGGACAGCTTCTCCGGCGGCGCCGACATCACCTTGCTGCAGAAGATGCTGACCAGCTTCGCCGCGGACAGGGTCAAGGATGTCGAGAAGGCGACCAAGGCGCTGTTCGACAATGCCGGCATCATGACCGGCCTGTTCCGCAAGCTGGAAACCTGCGGCAAGCCATGGGTCTCGGCGATCAACGGCACCTGCATGGGCGGCGCTTTCGAAATGTCGCTGGCCTGCCATGGCCGTGTCGCCGCCGACTCCGACAAGGTCAGGATGGCGCTCCCCGAGGTGAAGATCGGCATCTTCCCCGGTGCCGGCGGCACCCAGCGCGTGCCGCGGCTGACCGACCAGCAACAGGCGTTGCAGATGCTGACCTCCGGCCAGACGCTGTCGCCGCAAAAGGCGAAGGCGATGGGCCTGATCCATGAGATCGCCGAACCGGCGAAGCTGGTCGAGACCGCGAAGACGATGATCAGGAACGGCCTCAAGCCGGTGGCGCCGTGGGACGAGAAGGGTTTCAAGCTGCCCGGCGGGCCGGTTTATTCTGCCGCCGGTGCCAATCTGTGGCCGCCGGCCATCGCCATCCTGCGCCGCGAGACCCATGGCAATTACCCGGCCGCCGCGGCGATCCTCAAATGTGTCTATGAGGGCCTCCTGGTGCCCTTCGACACCGCGCTCAGGATCGAGCAGCGCTATTTCACCGAGATCATGCAAACCAAGGAAGCGGCGGCGATGATCCGTTCGCTGTTCGTGTCGCTGCAGGAGCTGAACAAGGGCGCGCGCCGCCCGGCCGGCGTGCCGGACACCAAGTTCAAGAAGATCGGCATCCTCGGCGCCGGCTTCATGGGCGCGGGCATTGCCTATGTCACCGCCAAGGCCGGTATTCCTGTGGTGCTGCTCGATCGGGATATGGACTCGGCGCAGAAGGGCAAGGCGCATTCCGACAGCCTGGTCTCTGATCAGGTCAAGAAGGGCCGCGCCAAGCCCGACGAGAAGGACAAGCTCCTGTCGCTGATCACGCCGACGGCAGACTATGCCGACCTCGCCGGCTGCGACCTCGTCGTCGAAGCGGTGTTCGAGGATTCCGCTGTCAAGAAGAACGCCACCGAACAGGCCGAGGCCGTGCTGAAGTCGTCGGCGATCTTCGCCTCCAACACCTCGACCATTCCGATCACCGGCCTCGCCAAGAATTCGGCGCGGCCGAAGAATTTCATCGGCATCCACTTCTTCTCGCCGGTCGACAAGATGATGCTGGTCGAGATCATCCTGGGCAAGAAGACCGGCGACAAGGCGCTGGCCACGGCGATCGACTTCGTGCGCGCCATCAAGAAGACGCCGATCGTCGTCAACGACACGCGCGGCTTCTACGTCAACCGCTGCGTGCTGCGTTACATGTCGGAAGCCTACAAGATGCTGATCGAGGGCGTGCCCGCGCCGATGATCGAGAATGCGGCGAAGGCCGCCGGCATGCCGGTCGGTCCCTTGGCGCTGACCGATGAGACGGCCATCGACCTCGCCCAGAAGATCATGAAGCAGACCATCAGGGATCTCGGCGACAAGGCCGTCGACCCCCGGCAGATGGCGCTGATCAACACCATGGTCGACGACCACGGCCGTTTCGGCCGCAAGAACGGCAAGGGTTTTTACGACTATCCGGCCAAGCCCGCCAAGAAGAAGCTGTGGCCGGGCTTGAAGGACCTCTATCCGCAGCTTGATGCGGAGAAGGTCGACTATGAGGAACTGCAGCAGCGCCTGCTGGTCACCGTCGCGCTGGAAGCGGCGCGCGTGATGGAAGAGGGTATCGTGACCGACCCGCGCGAGGCCGATGTCGGCTCGATCCTGGCCTTCGGCTTCGCGCCCTATACCGGTGGTGCGCTGTCTTATATCGACGGGATCGGCGCCAAGCGGTTCGTCAAGATCGCCAAGGGCCTGCAGAAGAAGTATGGCGCCGAGTTCAAGACGCCCAAGCTGCTCCTCGACATGGCCGAGAAAGGCGAGACCTTCTACGAACGCTTCGATCCCTATGCCAAGGGCGACGTGAAGCAGGCAGCCTGATATCGCGTCATGTATGTCTGGGCGCGCATGGCGCGCATGCTGGCCACGGCGCGCAGCCGTGGCCCCTATGTGATGGGTGGTGAAGGCCGGCTGGCCTTTCGCTGCCTGCCGACCGACATCGATTTCAACGTCCATCTCAACAATGCGCGCTACATGATGCTGGCCGACCTTGGCCGCATCGACCTGTTTGTCCGCGCCGGCCTCATCACGCTGGCGCGCAAGAACGGCTGGGCGCCGATGATGGGTGGGCTGCAGGCGGTCTACGCCCGTGAGATCCGGCTGTGGCGGCGCTTCGAAGTGGTGTCCTCTATCGAGACCTGGGAAGGCACCCAGGTCATCGGCAAACACCGTTTCGTCCTCGACAATGGCGAGACGGCCGCGCTGACCCTGACGACGGCCGGGGTCTATGAGCGAAAGGCGCGCCGCTTCCTCGACATTGACGAGGTTGTCGCCGCACTTGGCCGGGCGGTGAACCCGCGTCCACCGACAGAGGCGGAACGCATTTTCATGACGTCGCACCAGGGCCTGCGCGGCCTGGCAAAGGCGGGCGATTAATCTTGGCAATCGGCCTTTCCCCGGCGGACAAGAATGTGCGCCTCGGGTGCGCGGCCGGTGGACAAACCCGCGCTCGAAGACTAGAAGGAAGAGGCATTTTTTCCTGTTTCGAAGGAGAGCACGTCATGCTCTCGCACGACCGCGTCTGGGCTGCCATCGATGCTCTTGCCGAGCGCTATTCGCTTTCGGCGTCGGGTCTGGCAAGGCGCGCGGGACTTGATTCAACCGCCTTCAACAAATCGAAACGCCTGTCCTCGGACGGCCGGCCGCGCTGGCCTTCGACCGAATCGCTGGCCAAGATCATCGAGGCGACGGGCGCTTCGCTGGACGAATTCACGGGACTGATCGAAGGCCGGGGCGCATCGCCCGTCAGCCGGCGCGCCGTGCCGTTGCTCGGCTTTGCCCAGGCAGGCGCCGGCGGCTTCTTCGACGATGCCGGCTTTCCGGCGGGGCAGGGCTGGGATCTCGTCGAATTGCCGGCGCAATCGACCGAAAGTTCCTATGCGCTGCAGGTGCAGGGCGATTCCATGCTGCCGCTCTACCGCAATGGCGACGTCCTCATCGTCGAGCCGGGCGCCGCCACGCGCAAAGGCGATCGCGTCGTCGTCAAGACGACGTCAGGTGAGGTGATGGCCAAGGTGCTCGAGCGCCAGACCGTCAAGTCGATCGCGCTGGTCTCGCTCAATCCGGAGCATCCGGATCGCGACATCCCCATGCGCGAGGTCGAATGGGTGGCGCGGATCGTCTGGGCAAGCCAATAGGTGCAACGGGTGCGACTTCCTCATCTTGTCATGGCGGTTCTGATGGTTCCGGTGATGGCGGCGCTGGTCGTTGTCGGCGGACGCACGCTGAAGGGCAGCGAAAGCACTGTTGCGGTGGATCAGATCGATCCCGGCGCCGATACGCTCCCGCAGGCTGACACCGGGACGGTGCCGGAAGAACCTGCCACCTCCGCCATACCCGCTCCGCAGCCGCCAAAGCCGGGGGTGCATTCGCGGGCGATCGATCCGGATGTCGTCGCGCCGCCGGAAATGCCCGCAGGAGAGCTCGAGCGGGTCGAGCCGCGCGAGCCGTTGAGCAAGTTGGCGCTCGCCGTGCCGCCCAAGCCGAAGATGCCCGACGACTGGCACGGCACAAAGCTGTTCCAGCCGGTCGCCCCGGCCGCCGGCCTGATCGAGGCGAAAGGCTATTCGGTCGCCATTACCGGCATCGATGTCGTCGGGCAGGACGAGACCTGCACCACCGATGGCAAATCCTGGCCGTGCGGCGTCCGTGCCCGCACGGCATTCCGTTCCTTCCTGCGCGGCCGCGCCGTGGTCTGCCTGGTGCCGCCGGAAGGTGGTCGCGACCTGATCGCGGCGGAGTGCCGGATCGGCAAGCAGGATGTCGGTCAATGGCTGGTCGAAAACGGCTGGGCGCGGGCCGCCAAGGGCGGGCCCTATGTGGAAGCCGGCGACAAGGCACAAAGTGCGAAGAAAGGCATTTTCGGAGCGGCGCCGAACCTCGCTGGTATCTCGGCTGCGCCGGCCGCCACCGCCCCGGCGCCTCAGGCGCCGGGTTCGATCCTGGAAGAGGATGGCGGCGTTCTCAAGCCAGCTGACCAGCCAACGCCTTCTGAATGAGCGAGCGGGTCTCGGTGACGCCGTAGAGGGCGGCGAAGGATCCGAAGCGTGGGCCGCGTTCCTGGCCGATCAGCACCTGATAGATCATCTGGAAGAAGGCGCCTGAAACGCCGGGGCCGCCTTCCGGGCTCTGCTTGGAATGATCCTGGTAGCGTTCGATCTTGCGCGCCACGTTGAGCGAGGCGTTCTGGATCGCCTCGCCGCCGGCGTCCGCCGGCAAGTCGGCAAGCGCCTTTTCGAGAGCCACCAGCGCTTCGCGCTCGACCTCGTCGGCCGGGCGAAAGGTTTTCGTCGGCTTCACGAAATCGTCGAAATAGCGGATCGCATAGCCCGTCAGCCGGTCGAGTTCGGGATGGGTGGCGGGCGTCACGCCCTGCACGTGGCGCGAGATGAAGCCCCACAGCACATCCTTGTTCTGTGCATTGGAGGCGCTGACCAGGTTGAGCAGCAGCGAGAACGGCACCGGCATGTCGATGGCGGGCGGATTGCCGTCATGCATATGCCAGACCGGGTTGCCCAGCCGCTCCTTCCACTCTTGGCGGGGATAGGCCGCGAGGAAAGTGTAGTATTCGTCGACCGCCCGGGGGATGACGTCGAAATAGAGCTTCTTCGCCTGCCTGGGCCGCTGGTACATATAGAGCCCCAGGCTCTCGGTCGGCGCATAGGTCAGCCATTCGTCGATGGTCAGGCCATTGCCCTTCGACTTGGAGATCTTCTGGCCGTTCTCGTCGAGGAACAGCTCGTAGACGAAATGCTCCGGCGCCCGCCCGCCCAGTATGTTGCAGATGCGGTCATAGACCACCGCATTGGTCTGGTGGTCCTTGCCGAACATCTCGAAATCGACGCCGAGGGCCGCCCAGCGCATGCCGAAATCCGGCTTCCACTGCAGCTTCACCCGGCCGCCGGTGATGACAAGCGTCGTCTCGGTGCCTTCATCGTCGAAGGTGATGGTGCCGGCCTTGGCGTCGACATGCTTCATGGGAACGTAAAGCACGCGCCCGCTCTTCGGCGAAATCGGCAGGAAGGGGCTGTAGGTCGCCTGCCGCTCCGGCCCAAGCGTCGGCAGCATGACCGCCATGATCTGGTCGTAGCGTTCGGCGGCGCGCAAAAGCATCGCATCGAAGCGGCCTGACTTGTAATACTGCGTCGCGCTGGCGAATTCGTAGTCGAAGCCGAACGTGTCGAGGAAGCGGCAGAGCATGGCATTGTTGTGGTCGGCGAAGCTCGCATAGTCGCCGCCGAAAGGGTTGGGCACCGATGACAGCGGCTTGTGCAGATACGGCTCGAGCGCTGCGCGATCCGGCACGCTGTCGGGTATCTTGCGCATGCCGTCCATGTCGTCCGAAAAACACAGCAGCTTGGTGGCGACCTTGTCCTGCGTCAGCACGCGGAACGCATGGCGCACCATGGAGGTGCGCGCCACTTCGCCGAACGTGCCGATATGCGGCAGGCCCGACGGTCCATAGCCGGTCTCGAACAGGATCGTTTCGGGAAAGTCGGTGCCCTTGTAGCGTTCGATGATCTTTTTGGCTTCCTCGAACGGCCACGCCTTGCTCTCGGCCGCAGCCGCCAGCAGTTCGGGATTGAGATCGATGATGTTTGATCCCGCCATGGTCCTGTTTTCCAAAATTATTCGCCGCTCGGGCTGCAAGTGTCGATTTTCAACCGGTCTCTAGGCGCGCATGGCCGGAGCGTCAACGCGTGGGGCGCTTTTTCCTTGCGGCCTCAGGCTCCCCTTCCTACCTTCGGAGCCCGTTCAAGGAGTAAAGGAATGCCGTCGCCCACCCCGCACGAAGCCCTGATCTATCTGATGGTCATCACATCGGCCTCCGACCGTGAAATGACCGATGTCGAACTGGCCAGGATAGGCGAGGTTGTCCGCTCGTGGCCGGTGTTCGAGGATTTCAAGCAGGACCGGCTGGTTGCCGTGGCTCAGGCTTGTCAGAAGCTGTTGCATGAAAAGGATGGCCTGGAGGGTGTCCTCACCCAGGTTGCCGAAGCGCTGCCGGAGCGATTGCGCGACACCGCCTATGCGGCGGCTTTCGAAGTGGCCGCCGTCGATCTCGAAATGCGCATGGAGGAAGTGCGGGTGCTGCAGTTGATCCGCCGCCAGCTCGATCTCGACACGTTGACCGTGGCGGCCATCGGCCGTGCGGCCAAGGCGCGGCTTCGCACGCTCACCTGAAGGCGAGCGTTACGCCCGGATCAGAAAAAGCTGACCGGGCCGGATCAGAAAAAGCTGACCGGGAAATAGCGCAGGTAGAATTCGGCGAACGTGCCTTTCATCGAAATCTCCTGCAGCGCGTAGTCGAGGGCCGCGGCCAGTGCCGGATTGTCCGCTCTCGTGGCGATCGCCATGCCGGTGCCCAGATATTCGGGCGCCAGGTAGGGGCCGCCGGCAAAGCGGCAGCAGCCGGCCGCGTCGGAGCCGCCGAGCCAGAAAGCGAAGCGCATGCCATCGCCGAAGGCCGCGTCGATCTTCCCGGCCTTGAGATCGCCGTAGAGGGCTTCCGGTTTGTCGAAGGGAACGACCTGGACCGTGCTGAAATAGTCGCGCAGCATGCGTTCATGCGCCGAGCCTGATATCACCCCGACGCGCTTGCCGTGCAATTTGTCGAAGATCGGTTCCGCCAGCGCCTTGTTCTTCGGCATGATGAAGCGCGCCGGGAATTGCAGGTAGGCGCGCGAGAAGGCGTATGTCTGGCGCGACTGCGGCGTTGCTGCAATGCCGGCGATGATCGCTTCGCCTTCGCCTTTCTCGAGCGCGCCTTGGAGCTCCGCCCAGGGCAGCGCCTGGATCTGGCACTTGTCGACGATGCCGAGCTCCGCGCAGATGGCGCGCGCCAGATCGATATGGAACCCCGACAGCTTTCCCGCGCCGTCGAGGAAATTGAAGGGTGGAAAATCCGTGGTCGTCAGGAACCGCAGCCGCGGCAGTGCCGAAAGGTCCGGCTTGGGCAGCCGCTCCTTGGCGTCCCACAGCACCGGTACCTGGGGCTCCGCGCGCGCTCCGGGAAACCAAGCCAGCGCCGCAATGAGCGCCACTGCCAGGACCTGGAACCTCCATTGGAACGCCACGATAGAACTCCCCGCACCGTGCTCGTGCCGGTTTTGGTACGAAAATGGTACAGGCACAATGCTTTTTGATTTCAACGCTTCGATTTCAGGATATGGTTCGCTGGGTTTGCAAACAGCGGTGGCTGCCCTGGTGGGGTACCAGGGTCGAGAACCACAACCGGAAGCGGGCGCTTTGCAATCCGTGGTCAGTGGCAAAGTGCCGGCAAGGCGCGGACCATGGGCTTTAATGCATGAGGCAACATGGGGTTGATGTTGCGATGAGTCAGTTCGATCGGACGCTGGAATACATAGACCAACTGCAGCACGCCGCGACGGCGGCCGCGGTCTGCGAGAAACTGTTGGGCGTAACAGCGGAGTTCGGCCTGACCGCGCTGATGGCCGGAACCGTTCCGAAGCCGGGCACGCCGACAGGTCAGCAAAAGCAGCATGTGCTGCTTTGCGACTGGCCGGTCGAATGGCTGGAGCGTTATGTGGCGCGCAACTATGTCGATCACGATCCCGTCGTCAGTCACATGAAGCAGCTGCAGGCGCCGTTCCAGTGGCGGGAAGCCGCCCAGGGCCTTCGCATCGACAAGAGCAGTGGCGAAGTGATGGGCGACGCCGGTGCCTTCAAGCTGCGTGACGGGCTCGCCTTCCCTCTGATCACGCTCGACGGTGAAATCGTCATGGTGTCCCTGGGAGGCGAGGCCGTGGAACTGTCGGCGGCCGAGTTCGGCCTCGTCTCGCTGGTCTCGACCTATGCGGTCGGCCGCGCCATGCAACTCCACACCATGGCCGGCAAGATAATCGACCATATCGAATTGACGCCGCGCGAGCGCGAGTGCCTGCAATGGGCCGCCGTCGGCAAGTCCGAATGGGAGATTTCGCAAATCCTCGGCATCTCCGAACACACGTCGGAGAAACATCTTCTTAACGCCAAAAGCAAACTCGGTGCCGTCAACCGGGTGCAGGCAGTCGCCGAGGCGATAAGGCGCGGCTACATTAGCTAGGTCGGCCGTGCAGGCCTAGAACTTCTCGCCTACGTGATCACGCAATTTTCGCATCGAAGCACGGCCGTATCTTCCCCTGAAACACAGGAGACTACGGAATGCTTTTTTGTCTTTCGACCAAGGAATTGATGGAACGCCCCGACCTCTGGGAGGCCGTCCATCGGCTGCGCTACCAGATATTCGTCGAGGAAATGGGATGGGAGGACCTGCGGCGCCCCGACGGATTTGAGGTCGACCAGTTCGATCATGAAGAGGCGGTGCATCAGATCGTCATCAGGGGCAATGAAGTCGCGGGCTATCAGAGGATGTTGCCGACCACGCGGCCGCATCTGCTGACCGAGGTGTTGACCGATCTCTCCGAAGGAACGCCACCGGCGGGTCCCAACATCTGGGAACTGACCCGCTATGCGGTGGCTCCGGGTTTTCGCGATGGCCGGCGCGGCGTCTCGACCGTTGGCACGGAGTTGATAGCCGGTTTCGTCGAGTGGGGTCTGAAGCGCGGCGTCGACAAAGTGATCATCGAGTTCGAGCCGATGTGGGTTCTGCGCGCATTGCAACTGCACTTCCTGGCGACGCCGCTCGGCTATCAGCGCACCTATGGCAACCAGCAGGTCGTGGCGACGCTGCTCACCTTCAACGAACACACGCTGGACGTGGTGCGGTCGCGCCGCAATCATCATGCACCCGTTCTGGCCAGGGGATATCCCGACATGTTCGGCCAAAGGAGGGCATCATGAACGCGCACCCGCAGCCTGAACTGCGCAATCACGCTCTGATCGTCACTGTGTCGTCGAATGACGGCCGGCCGGTGCTCGACAGGAGGGCCTATGAGAGCCTTGCCAGGACGTTCCACGAAGCCGCCGAGAACGATGAGGTGCGGGTCGTCGTGCTGCGCGGCCTGGCGGGCTGCTTCTGCCTTGGCGGCGACTTTTCCGAATTCCTGGATGCCACCAAGCATCAAAAGCTCATCGCCGCCGTCACCGACATGTTCCGCATGCTGGCGACGTTTCCGAAGCCCATCCTGGCCTGTGTCGACGGCGATGCCGTCGGCGTCGGTTGCACCATCCTGTTCCATTGCGACATGGTGATCGCGTCGGAAAAAAGCACGTTCCGGGTGCCGTTCGTCGATTTCGGCCTGGTGCCGGACGCGGCGACCAGCATCCTGGCGCCGCAGAAGCTCGGCTATGCCGGTGCTTTCCGCTTCTTCTGCCTCGGCGACACGCTTCGTGCCGAAGACGCAAGGGCGCTCGGCCTCGTCGCCGAGATCGTCCCGGAAGGCAGCGTCGAGGAGGCGACGCTCGGCCGGGCAAGACAATTGGCCAAAAAGCCGGTTGCGGCCTTGCTGCAGACGCGCGGCTTGCTCAAGGGCAACACCACGGCACTTTGCGAGCGCATCGACCAGGAGATATCGCTGTTCCAGCAGGCGCTGCAGGACGACGCGACGCTGCGACGGTTGCAGCGGATCGCGCGCCTGGCGGCCTAGCCGCCAGGCTGAGGAAAGAGGACATCCATCAACTGCGCCGCGCTGCCTTGGCCGCGCGGCGCCAAAGCGTCAGTCCTGCTTGCCCAGGAATGACGGGCCTTCGCCGATGATCTTCTTGTCTTCCTTGCCTATAATATCGAGATCGCGCCCCTCGTAGGGCAGCGACAGAAGGATGCGACGCATCACCGCCAGTCGCGCGCGGCGCTTGTCGTTGGCCCGCACGATGATCCATGGCGCGAACTCCTTATGGGTGCGCTCGAACATGCTGTCGCGCGCCTTGGTGTAATCGTCCCACTTGGTGATGCCGGCAATGTCTATCGGCGAGAACTTCCAGCTCTTCAGGGGGCTGTAACGGCGATCGTGAAAGCGCTCGAGCTGCGTCTCCTGGCCGATGTTCAGCCAGAATTTGAAGAAATGGATGCCGTCATTGACGATCATTCGTTCGAAATGCGGCGTCTCGTCGAGAAACTTCTAATGCTGTTCGGGGGTGCAAAAACCCATCACCGGCTCGACGCCGGCGCGGTTGTACCAGGAGCGGTCGAAAGTGACGAATTCGCCCGACGTCGGGAAATGGTCGGCATAGCGCTGGTAGTACCATTGCCCCAGCTCCGTCGGGGTTGGTTTGGTCAGCGCGACGTTGCGCGCCGTGCGCGGGTTGAGGTACTGGCGCACCACGAAGATCGTACCGCCCTTGCCCGCAGCGTCACGCCCCTCGAACAGCGCCATAACCCGCTTGCCGGTCGCCTGCAGCCATGCTTGCGCCTTGACCAGCTCGATCTGCAATTTCTCGAGCGTCTCGTCATACTCTTCGCTTTTCATCTTCTTGTCGTAGGGATACCCGCCCGCGGTCAGCTTGTTCTCCTCGACCCAGTCCGGAAGCTCGGGATTCTCGATATCGAACTCCCGTTCCTTGCCGCCGATCTTGATGTTCAGCGGACCAGAAGGTGGCGTGACGGAATTTTCCTTGGCTTTTTTCATGCAGACGAACCCTTTTAAGTGTCTGGACTCATGCTATTGGGAGCCACTACAGCGCCGCATGTCCATTTGGACGCGCAAACGACGCTGTAGCACTTTTGATTTGCGGTCCAGCGGAAGTTTCCGTCGCCGTGTGACCGGTGGAGGTTGGGCGCGCGAATGACTGACCTGGGCGCGGAGCAGAAGGGCACGGGGCAAGCCATGGCCGCCCGGCTGTGGAACAGCCGCTGGCTGCTTGCGGCCGGGGTCGTGGCGGTTCTGATCGCATATGGCTTCGCGGGTATTTCCGTCTACGCGCTGGTACCGGCTCTGCTCCTGTTGCTGGCGGCGGCAATATTGCCGGTGGCCGGTGCGCGCCATTCCGCCGAGAGCGCCGGGGCAATCGAGGCGATGGGCTTGCAGCGCCTGTCGGGTGAATTTCTCGCGGCCGCCGTCGCCGATCCGCTCATCATCTTCGACCAGGCCGCCACCATCGTCCACGCCAACGCCGCCGCCTTTGCCGCCTTTGGCGGCATCGCGCCCGGCATATCGCTGCCGCTGAAATTCCGGGCGCCGGAAATGCAGGCGCTGCTGGACAGTGTTTTGTCGGGCACCGTCGCTTCGGATGTTGTCGATTATACCGAGAAACTGCCTGTCGAACGGGCCTACCGAGTCAGCGCGTCATCGGTCGGGCATGGCACCGACCTCTATGTGCTGGTCTTCAAGGACCAGAGCGAGGCGCGACGCATAGACCGCATGCGCGCCGACTTCATCGCCAACGCCAGTCACGAGTTGCGCACCCCGCTGGCCTCGATCGCGGGCTTCATCGAAACGCTGCGCGGACCGGCCCGCAACGATCCCGCGGCGCGCGAGCAGTTCCTCCAGATCATGCAGAACCAGACCGGCCGCATGGCGCGCCTGATCGATGACCTGCTGTCGCTGTCGCGGCTGGAGATGAAGCCCTATCTGAGACCGGGAACCGAAGTCGATCTGCGCCAGACCATCGACAGCGTCATCGATTCGCTCGGACCGCTTGCCCGGGAAAACAATGTCGCCATCGAGCGCGATTTCGCCAAGGGGCCGCTTGATGTGCCGGGCGATCGCGACGAGCTGTTCCAGGTCTTCGAGAACCTTTTGGAAAACGCCTGCAAATACGGCCAGTCCGGCGGCCGCGTCGTGGTGTCGATCGCGCGCGGCGATGACGATTCCGAACCAGGTATCGACGTTACGATCAGGGATTTCGGCCCCGGCATCCCCGAGGAACATATCCCGCGCATCACCGAGCGCTTCTATCGTATCGATGTCGAGACCAGTCGGACCCAGAAAGGCACGGGACTTGGCCTGTCGATCGTCAAGCACATCCTGACGCGTCACAACGCCAGGCTGACGATCAGGTCCGAGGTCGGCAAGGGCGCCGCGTTCTCAGTCCATTTGCCGGCGCACTGATACTGCCCTAGTTTTCCACGGGACCGTTTCTTTTTTCTGTCATCCGGTTAGCGTATCAGCGGGGATTCGAGGAAACGACTCAAAATCAAGACACCCCCGTGGGAAGGCATTTCGTCCATGCAGTCCGTTCACACAATGAGCGCCTTTGACGAGGAACTGAAATATCTCTCCAAGCGCATCGCCGCGATGGGCGGCCATGCCGAGCGCATGGTCGAGCAGGCGGTCGCCGCTTTGGTCAATGCCGATCCGGGATTGGCTCAGAAGGTCATTCGCGATGACCTCGTGCTGGATGAGGGACAGCGTGAGATCGACGACAAGGCGATCGTCATCATCGCCAAGCGCCAGCCGATGGCGACGGACCTGCGCGAGATCGTCGGCGCCATCCGCATTTCGGCCGACCTCGAGCGGGTCGGCGACCTCGGCAAGAACGTCGCCAAGCGGGTGGTCGCCGTCATCGACGGCCGTCAGCCGACCAGCCTTTTCCGCGGCTTGGAGGCTCTGGCCAACCTGGCGCTGACCCAGCTGAAGGAAGTTCTCGACGTCTATGCGTCCCGTTCGGTCGACAAGATCGGCTTCGTGCGCGACCGAGACGACCAGATCGATGCCATGTATACGTCGCTGTTTCGCGAATTGCTGACCTACATGATGGAAGATCCGCGCAACATCACGCCCTGTACGCATCTGCTGTTCTGCGCCAAGAACATCGAGCGTATCGGCGATCACGCCACCAACATCGCCGAGACCATCTACTATATCGTCACCGGCGACCAGTTGCCGGCCGATCGGCCGAAAAGCGACAAGACGGACAAGATCGGCCTCCCCGCGGCGCTGCCGGTGAAGTGAATGCGCGTCCTCTCGAACGCTTGATCATATTGCGCTAAACTACCCCGAGATAAGCTTGCTGGTTCCCTGGGGAAGGCAACGCTTTCGGGAGGCCGCGATGGAATATGTCCGGGAGTTCAAGCCCTCGCCGCCGGCATCGGGCATCATCGCCTGCGGTGTCTATACCGCCGGGCGCCGCATCGCCGATATTCCGATCGAGGAAGCCGGCGATTGGGCCAAGAAATCGGGACACGTCGTCTGGATCGGGCTGCTTGAACCCGACCGCGAACTTCTGCTGCGAGTCCAGGCGCAGTTTCATCTGCATGAGCTGGCGATCGAGGATGCCGAGCATCCGCACCAGCGGCCAAAGATCGAGCAATATGGCGATGCCCTGTTCATCGTGGCCCGCACGGCGCAGCTGATCGACGGGCGCGTCACCTTCGGCGAGACCCATCTGTTTGTCGGCTCAGGCTATATCGTCAGCGTCAGGCACGGCCCGTCGACATCCTATGCCGCGGTGCGCCAGCACTGGGAGAGCTGCCCGCACTCGCTGGCCAAGGGCGAGGATTTCGTCCTTTACGCCATTCTCGACTTCATCGTCGACAACTACATGCCCGTGCTCGAGCAGATCGAGGACGAGGTCGAGGCGATCGAGGACAAGGTCCTGCTGAAGCCGATGACCGGCCCCGATATCGAGCGGCTTTACATGCTGCGCCGCGACCTCTTGCGCCTGCGCAACGCGGCATTGCCCCTGGTGGAAGTCTGCCGCCGGCTGACCAGCGCCGAGCTGCCGCAGATCCATTCGGCCATGCACCCGCTGTTCCGCGACGTGACGGATCACATCCGTACCGTCCAGGAGAAAATCGACAGTTTGCGCGAGGTGCTGGCCTTCGCCTTCGAGGCCAGTCTTCTGGTCGGTCAAAGCCAGGAAACGGCGATCTCCAAGAAACTCGCCTCGTGGGCGGCCATCCTGGCGGTGCCAACTGCATTCGCCGGCATCTACGGCATGAACTTTACCGACATGCCCGAGCTGAAGATGGAATATGGCTACCCGATGGTGCTGACCACCATCGCGCTGATCTGCTGCTTCCTGTATTGGCGGTTCAGGAAGAACGGCTGGCTGTGAAAGAGCGAATAGCGAATAGGGGGAAAGACTGCATTGCCCGCTCGCGGAAGCTCAATCAGTGGCTATTCCCTATTCCCTATCGGCTCTTGCGCCGCTCCGCCGCTGGCTGGAACGCCACGCGGGCATGGTACTTGCAGTAGGGACCGGTCTCGGCGGCTTCGTTGCCGCAGAAATTGAAGTCCTCCGAAAGCGGATCGCCGTTCGGCCATTTGCAGGTGCGCTCGGTCAGTTCGACGAGCTGCAGATGCCGTGAGATCGGTACCACGACGTTCTCGACCGGGCGGATGTAGTGTCTCGCCACGGGTTCGGCGTCGAATTGCGTCTGAAGGGCCGTCGCGCCGATCGAAGTCGTGACGTGACGTGCCGTGGTCGCGGCGCGTGCCACCGACTTCTGGACGGTCGATCCTTGCGATGCCTTCTTCTGGCGTGCCGGCGTCGCCGTCGCACGGCCGCGGCCCGACAGTTTCAGCCGGTGCACCTTACCGATGACCGCGTTGCGGCTGACCCCTCCAAGCTGAGCGGCAATCTGGCTTGCGCTCAGACCCTCCGACCACAGTTTTCTCAAGAGTTCTACCCGCTCGTCAGTCCAGTTCATGACCGCGCTCCTCATAAGCGTGCGGCAATCAGAATCCTTTCCCGACCCAGCACCACTGCTGGGGCAGACACCACATATATCTGGTGATTAGGTCCGCCGCACGAAATCTAGTTATTTCTTGACTACAACTACTCTATGCGCTGACTCGGTGACAAGAGTCCCAAGTGCAACACGAATCGGTTTTTTCGGTTTTCCCCAACTTGCCCGGTCGCTCATGAGCCGGCGTCGCGTCAGGGGGCTTGCCGCGCGTCGCTACGCGACGTTTTCGTTGACTTCATGACCGAAAAACACGATAAGCCGCAGAAGGCCGCCGCTTTGGCGGCTTTTTTGATTTTCCGGTACCGGAGACGCATATAATGAGCGGTTCGGCGCTTTACGAGACCTTTGCTCGCGCACCCCTGGCCTTCGACCATGGGGAAGGCACTTGGCTGGTTACCGACAAGGGCGAGCGATATCTCGATTTCGCCGGCGGCATAGCTGTCAATTCGCTTGGCCACGGCCATCCGCATCTGGTCGCGGCCCTCACCGAACAGGCGGCGAAACTCTGGCACGTCTCCAATCTCTATGAGATTCCGGGGCAGAGCCGGCTTGGCGAACGACTGGCTGATGCCACCTTCGCCGACAAGGTGTTCTTCACCAATTCCGGCGCCGAGGCACTGGAATGCGCGATCAAGACGGCGCGGCGCTACCACTTCGTCAAGGGACATCCCGAGCGCTTCCGCATCATCACCTTCGAAGGCGCCTTCCATGGCCGCACGCTGGCGACCATCGCGGCCGGCGGTCAGTACAAATATCTCGAAGGCTTCGGACCCAAGGTCGAAGGCTTCGATCAGGTAGGCTTCGACGACATCGACGCCGCTGAAAAGGCGATCACGCCCGAGACCGCCGCGATCCTGATCGAGCCGGTGCAGGGCGAGGGCGGCATCCGCCCGGTACCGACACAGTCGTTGAAGCGTCTGCGGCAGCTCTGCGAGCAGCACGGCCTGTTGTTGATCTACGACGAGGTCCAGTGCGGCATTGGCCGTACCGGCAAGCTGTTCGCGCATGAGTGGTCGGGTGTGACGCCCGACATCATGGCAATCGCCAAGGGCATTGGCGGCGGCTTCCCGATGGGCGCCTGCCTTGCCACCGATGAAGCGGCCGTCGGCATGACCGCCGGCGTGCACGGCACCACGTTCGGCGGCAATCCGCTGGCAATGGCGGTCGGCAACGCCGTCCTCGACGTCGTGCTGCAAGATGGATTTCTCGAGGATGTCCAGCGCAAGGCGCTGCTGATGAAGCAGGGGCTTGCGTCGATAGCCGACGAATTCCCCGAGGTGATCGAGGATATCAGGGGCACCGGGCTGATGCTCGGCCTCAAATGCGCGATGCCCAACGGCAAGGTCAACATGGCGCTGCGCGACCAGCATTTGCTGGCGGTTCCGGCCGGCGACAACGTCATTCGCCTGCTGCCGCCGCTCACCGTCACCGATGCCGAGATTCACGACGCACTCGGTCGCATCCGCGCTGGCGCCAAGGGCCTGTCGGAGGCCATTGCCTCCGCCGCCGCGAAGTAATCCGGAACCATTCCTGATGTCAGTTCGCCATTTCACCGATCTTTCCACCGTTTCCGAAGGCGATTTGCGCTTCATGCTGGATGATGCGGTGACGCGAAAGGCCCGTCTCAAGGCCGGCGAGCGGACCAAGCCGCTCGAAGGCAAGGTGCTGGCCATGATCTTCGACAAACCGTCCACGCGCACGCGCGTTTCTTTCGACGTCGGCATGCGCCAGCTTGGCGGCGAGACCATCATGTTGACCGGCACCGAGATGCAACTCGGCCGCTCCGAGACCATCGCCGACACCGCCAAGGTGCTGTCGCGCTATGTCGACGCCATCATGATCCGCACCACCTCGCATGAGCGGCTGCTGGAGTTGACCGAGAATGCCACCGTTCCGGTGATCAACGGGCTGACCGACGACACCCACCCCTGCCAGTTGATGGCCGACATCATGACTTTTGAGGAGCATCGCGGTCCGGTGGCTGGCAAGACCATTGCCTGGACCGGCGACGGCAACAACGTGCTGCACTCGCTGCTCGAGGCCTCGGCACGGTTCCGTTTCAACCTCAACGTCGCCGTACCCGAGGGCAGCGAACCGGCGCAGAAGCACATCGACTGGTCCAAGGCGCATGGCGGCAAGCTGCATTTCACCCGCTCGCCCGAGGAAGCCGTCGACCAGGCCGACTGCGTCGTCACCGACTGTTGGGTGTCGATGGGCCAGGAACACCGTGCCCGCGGCCACAATGTCTTCTCGCCCTATCAGGTCAACGCGGCGCTGATGGCCAAGGCAAAGCCCGACGCCCTGTTCATGCATTGCCTGCCGGCCCATCGCGGCGAGGAGGTGACCGACGAGGTCATCGACGGACCGCATTCGGTGGTCTTCGACGAGGCTGAGAACCGGCTCCACGCCCAGAAGGCCGTGCTTGCCTGGTGTCTCGGTGCTTGAAGTGTCTTGGCGCCTGAAATGCCCAGGCGCTTGATCTGCGGGGGCGCGATGCCTATCTGCGCCGCATCACGCAAATCAAGCGCGTTTGGACGCATGTGCCCACCAGGGCCGCATGGCCGCGCCCTGGAGCTTTGTCATGTTGGAAAGCCATCAAGTGACTGAACATCACCCCAAACTCGGCGAGTTCGGCTACGCCGGCGACGATCACGTCGTTCCCTTCGAAGTCGGTCCGCTCGACGTGCGTGGCCGCACGGTGCAGCTCGGGCCAATGCTCGACGCCATCCTCGGCCGCCACGACTATCCCGAGCCGGTCGCCCGCCTGCTGGCGGAAGCCTGTGTGCTGACGGTGCTGCTCGGCACCTCGCTCAAGTTCGAAGGCAAGTTCATCCTGCAGACCCGCACCGACGGGCCTGTCGACATGCTGGTCGCGGACTTTTCCACGCCCTCGGCGCTGCGCGCCTATGCGCGTTTCGACGCCGACCGGCTGGAGGCACTGATTGCGGCAGGAGAGACCTCGCAGCAAACGCTGCTTGGCGGCGGCGTGCTGGCGCTGACCATCGACCAGGGCGCCCATACGCAGCGCTATCAGGGCATCGTCCAGCTTGACGGCGAAACGCTGGAAGACGCGGCGCGCACCTATTTCCGCCAGTCGGAACAGATCCCGACGGATATCAGGCTCTCGGTCGCCAAGCTGCTGACGCCCGGTATCGGCGGTGCGCGCGAGCAGTGGCGCGCCGGCGGCATACTGGCGCAGTTCCTGCCGCAATCGCCCGAGCGCATGCGCGTTCCGGACCTGCCGGGTGGCGATGGCGATCCGCGCGAGGAAGTCCACGATCCGGCCGATAATTCCTGGCAGGAACTCCTGGCCTTGCTCGGCACGATCGAGCCGACCGAGCTGATCGACCCGACCATCGGCGCCGAGCGGCTGCTCTATCGCTTGTTCCACGAGCATGGCGTGCGCGTCTTCGGCGGCGTTCCCGTCACCGACCAGTGCTCATGCTCCAGGGACAAGATCCGAGGCATCCTCGAGGGCTTCTCCGCACAGGAGATCAAGGACAGCACCGAGGATGGCGGCATCCACGTCGCCTGCGAGTTCTGCTCGACCCAGTACGACTTCGATCCAGCCGAGTTTGCGGCTCAGTAAAGCCTTTCCTTCTCCCCGTTCCACGGGGAGAAGGTGCCCGAAGGGCGGATGAGGGGCAGCGCTAACTTCGGCGAATGCCCGCGCAGTCCCCTGCATGCGAGGAAGGAACAGAATCTCAGAAGTTGATGCTGCCCCTGCGCATTTCTCCCTTAGTGACGGGGAGAAAGATGCTAATTCACCGTGCGCCTTGTCCCAGGCAGATCGAGCGAGAAGGCGGGGATGGCGATGTCGAACGTCTCGCCGCGCTTGTTGCGCATCGTGTAGCGCCCGACCATGATCCCGGACGGTGTCGAGAGCGGGCAGCCGGACGTGTATTGATAGCTGTCGCCGGGGTTGAGTTCCGGCTGGTCGCCGACAACGCCTGGCCCGCGCACTTCCTCGACCCGGCCGGCGCCATCGGTGATGTGCCAATAGCGCGACAACAACTGCACGAACTCGTCCGACTGGTTGTCGATCGTTATCTGATAGCCCCAGACATAGCGGTTCTCCGAGGGATCCGAACGGTCCTCGAGATAAAACGGCCTGACCTGCACTTCGATGTTGCGCGTCACGGCGCGGTACATGAGCGGCTCCAAAACAATCCGATGACTTTCGGCGCTCCCGGTGAGCAGGTCAACGTGCGCGTCTTGTCGCGGCTGACCTTGAACCGCAGGTGCCGGCAAAGAATGTCATTTAAGTGACACACGATAATGGTGGTGTGCGCGAACCGGGCGACTCGGCGCTCTGTCGAACTGTTGAAAACGGCCACGCTGCGGGCCGCCTTTCCGGAGTGACCAGATCTCGATGGAACTCACCTTCATAGCCGCCTCGCTTTCGACCGCACTCATCCTTTCAAACGCCGCCAGCATTTTGCTCGCCGCTTCACAGTTGAAACGGCGCACCACGATCGCCCCGCCAGCCGGCAAGTCGCAACCGGTCTCGATCGTCGTCCCGTCGCGTGGCGTCGAGCCGTTCACGCATGAGACGCTGGAACGCGCCTTCGCCCTCGACTGGCCACGCTATGAGCTGATCTTCTGCGTCGCCCATGCCGACGACCCCGTGGTGAAACTAATAAACAGGGCGATTGCCCGGTTTCCCAAGGTGCCGGCCTGGCTACTGATCGGTGACGACCGCGTCAGCGCCAACCCAAAGCTCAACAATTGCGTCAAGGGTTGGGAAGCGGCGCGCCACAACTGGGTCATCCTTGCCGATTCCAACGTCTTGATGCCGAGGGACTATGTCGAGCACATGATGGCGGCATGGCGGCCCGACACCGGCCTTGTCTGCTCGACGCCGATCGGCTCGCGGCCCGAGGGTTTCTGGGCCGATGTCGAATGCGCCTTCCTCAACACATTGCAGGCCCGCTGGCAGTATGCCGGCGAGGCGCTCGGCCTCGGCTTTGCCCAGGGCAAGAGCATGCTGTGGAACAAGCCGATGCTGGATGCCAATGGCGGCATTCGCGCGCTGGCCGCCGAGATCGCCGAAGACGCGGCCGCCACGAAGCTGGTGAAAGGCCTCGGCTTGCACGTCAATCTCGTTGCGGCGCCCTTCGAGCAGCCGCTCGGCCAGCGCACGCTTGGCGTGATCTGGTCGCGCCAGGCCCGCTGGGCGCGCCTGCGCCGCGTCACCTTCCCGCTGTTCTTCGCGCCCGAAATCCTGACCGGCGCGGCGGTGCCTCTCGCGCTTGCCCTGGTTGCTGCGGCGAGCGCGGGCGTCAGCCTCTGGGCAACCGCGATTGCCGTGTTGGCGGCCTACTACCTACCGGAGTGCGCGCTGGCCTTGTCCAAGGGCTGGTACCTCTCGCCGCGCATGGTCGCGGCCATGATGGCGCGGGACGCGATGCTCCCAACCCTCTGGGCGCGCGGCTGGCTCGGCGGCGCCGTCGACTGGCGCGGCAACGCCATGACCATCCGCACCAAGGCGGCCGAACTGGAGGAGACGCCGTCGCGCGCCTGATCGCCGCGGACGACGCTCCCAAACAGCCTATTTAGCGGCCTTCAGCGCCTGCGCGATGTCTTCCAGCAGGTCGTCCGTATCCTCCAGGCCGACCGACAGCCTGAGCGTTCCTGGCCCGATGCCGAGTTCGGTGCGCGCCTCGTCGCTCAGATTCTTGTGCGTCGTCGTCGCCGGATGGGTGATCAGGCTCTTGGCATCGCCGAGATTGTTCGAGATCAGCACGATTTCGAGGGCGTTCTGCAGGGCGAAGGCCGCCGGCTTGCCGCCCTTGACGTCGAGGCAGATCAGCGTCGAGCCGCCCGACATCTGCTTCTTGACGACGGCGGCCTGCGGATGGTCGGCGCGGCCGGGATAGATGACGCGGGCGATCTGCGGCTGCTCGGCCAGGAAGTCGGCGATCCTGCCGGCGCTTTCCGTCTGCTGGCGCACGCGCAGCGGCAGCGTCTCGAGGCCCTTCAGCAAGGTCCAGGCATTGAAGGGCGACAGGCTGGGGCCGGTGTGGCGGAAATAGTCGTGCAGGTTTTCGTCGATCCACTTCTTGTCCGACAGGATGACGCCGCCGAGGCAACGGCCCTGGCCGTCAATATGCTTGGTGGCCGAGTAGACGACGATGTGCGCACCAAGCTGCAACGGCTTCTGCTGCAGCGGCGTGGCGAAGACATTGTCGACGACAAGCCGCGCGCCGATCGAATTGGCAAGCGAGGCGACGGCTGATATGTCGACGACTTCCAGCGTCGGGTTGGTCGGGCTTTCCAGGAAGAACAGCTTGGTGTTCGGCCTGACCGCCTTTTCCCAATTGGCGATGTCGGTGCCGTCGACCAAGGTCGCCTCGATGCCATAGCGCGGCGCCAGCGTCTCGACCACCCAGCGACAGGAGCCGAACAGCGCGCGCGCTGCAACGATATGGTCGCCGGCCTTGACGCTGCATAGAAGGGCAGCCGTCACCGCCGCCATGCCCGACGCCGTGGCGCGCGCATCCTCGGCGCCTTCCAGCGCGCACATGCGCTTTTCGAACATGTCGACGGTCGGGTTGGCGTAACGCGAATAGATGAAGCCAGGCTCTTCGCCCTTGAAGCGGGCCTCGGCCGCCTGGGCGGTCTTGTAGACATAACCCTGGGTCAGGTACATCGCCTCGGCGGTTTCGCCGAATTGGGAACGCAGGGTTCCGCCATGCACGAGTGCCGTCTGAGGTTTCCAGTTGCGCTTCTTGTTGCTCATCGCTTTGTTCCAGACACAAAAAAACCGGCCGCGAAAGTCGCAACCGGTCCATACGGCCTTGCGGCCCGACGGTCCTTTAGCGACTTGTTTAACGTGGCTGCAAGCCGACCGGCCAAATCACCACGGGATAACGACCCTTTAGACCCGCGCCACGCTTGCGTCAATTGCCGGCTTCATTAAGAGGTTTGTACCAAGGCAGGTTCCGCAAAAGTGCCCAGTGGTTTTGCGGCGAGAACCTGCACCAAAAGAGACCAGTCTTGGGGCGGAGCCAGACTTTGCGGCAGACAGGCATTCTTCCCGATCAGGACATTTCGGCGCTGTTCCAGTCCGGCGCGCTGAAGTCGCCGCGCGCGCTCGATGCCGATCAGATCCAGCCGGCGAGCCTTGATCTCAGATTGGGCGAAAAGGCCTGGCGGGTGCGCGCCTCGTTCCTGCCCGGCCCCAACCACAAGGTCTCGGAAAAGCTCGATCGGCTGCAACTCCACGAGATCAATCTGACCGAAGGCGCGGTTCTCGAAACCGGCTGCGTCTATATCGTGCCGCTGCTCGAAAGTCTGGCCCTGCCGGCTGGCATTTCGGCCTCGGCCAATCCGAAGAGCTCGACCGGGCGGCTCGACATCTTCACCCGCGTCATGACCGATCGCGGCCACGAGTTCGACAAGATCGCCGCCGGCTATCACGGTCCGCTCTATCTCGAAGTCAGCCCGCGCACTTTTCCGATCGTGGTGCGCACCGGTTCGCGCCTGTCGCAGATCCGCTTCCGCACCGGCAATGCACTGCTATCGGAAGCCGAACTGCATGAACTGCACCGCGCCGAAATGCTGGTCGCCACCGATCCGCCCAACATTTCCGGCGGCGGCATCGCGTTGTCGATCGACCTCAATGGCGATAAGGATGGGCTGGTCGGCTATCGCGGCAAGCACCACACCGGCCTCGTCGATGTGGACAAGCGTGCCGCCCAGGATGTCCTCGACTTCTGGGAGCCGATCCACAAGAGCGGCGCCGGCGAACTGGTGCTCGATCCCGACGAGTTCTACATCCTGGTGAGCCAGGAGGCGGTGCATGTACCGCCGCTCTACGCCGCCGAGATGACGCCCTTCGATCCGCTGGTCGGCGAGTTCCGTGTCCACTATGCCGGCTTTTTCGATCCGGGGTTCGGCCATTCGGCGTCCGGCGGCACCGGCAGCCGGGCGGTGCTCGAGGTGCGCAGCCACGAAGTGCCGTTCATCCTCGACCATGGGCAGATCGTCGGCCGGCTGGTCTACGAGCACATGCTGAAGCGGCCGCGGGCGCTTTACGGCACCGATCTCGGCTCCAACTACCAGGCGCAAGGCCTGAAACTGTCCAAGCATTTCCGCGCGGTGCGCTAAGGTCGACGCTGCCGATCTCCCCACGAGAGGGGGATCACGCCCTCGTGGCCTTTAAAGCGCCTTCACCGCCACCTTTACCGGCTTTTCGATTTCCAGCGGGTTGCGCAGCGGCAGGCCGAAATCCCCTGCCTCGATCTCGAATACGTCGCCGGCCTCCGTATTGACGCCGTCGGCGAAGGACAGCGTCGCGGTGCCGAACATATGCACATGCACGTCGCCCGGCTGGCGGAAGGCCGAATATTTGAAGTGGTGGTGTTCGAGATTGGCGATGGTGTGCGACATGTTCGTTTCGCCCGACAGGAACGGCTTCTCCCACAATGTCTTGCCGTCGCGCAGGATGCGCGACGTGCCGCGGATGTCCGAAGGCAGGTCTCCGATGAGGATTTCCGGCCCGAAGGAGGCATTGCGCAGCTTGGAGTGGGCGAGGAAGAGATAGTTCACGCGCTCGGTCACATGGTCCGAGAATTCGTTCGACAGCGTGAAGCCGACGCGGAACGGCGCGCCGTCGTCGCCGATGACATAGATCCCGGCGACCTCGGGTTCTTCGCCGGCATCTTTGGCAAAGGCCGGCGACATCAGCGCCGCGCCAGGAGCGACCGCCATGGTGCCGTTGCCCTTGTAGAACCATTCCGGCTGTACGCCGACCTGGCCTTTGGCGGGTTTGCCGCCTTCCAGCCCCATGCGGAACATCTTCATGGAATCGGTGAGCTGCTCTTCGCCGTCGGTGCTGAGCTTCTTGTGCATGGAATCGCGCGTCGCCGCCGACCCGAGATGCGTCAGCCCCGTGCCGGTCAGGTGCAGATGCGCCGGGTCGGGGTGATTGATCGGCGACAGGAGCCGTCCCCTCTTGTAGGCGGCGTCCAGATCGACCGTCTCGCCAAGTCCCTTGCGTTCGATCAGGGCGGCCAGGCCGACACCGGTGCGGGCGGCCTCCATCGCCAGCGAATAGACGCTGCGCGCGCCATTGATGATCCGGGTCTTCCCGCCGCTGCGGGCAACGACACGGATCGTCTCGGCGTCGTCGAGAATCTGCGAGATCAGCATGATCAGTCCTCTCTCATTTTTCCTTGTCCGGCTGCCATCGGCAAAATCCTGACCGGCGCGGCGCGGAAACGCGCCACGGTTGAAACGCTTCGTCCGGATTGCGTTCGCGAGCCTGGTCCTTCCCCGGACTTCTTGGTGCCGACGGGCTGCCGGCAGCTTCGCGATCTAGAACCCGTATGCCTCCTAGTCCTCGCCCCAGCCCTTAAGCCTTGTTCTTGTTGTAGACGTCGAAGATGACGGCCCCCAGCAGCACCAGTCCCTTGACCACCTGCTGCCAGTCCACGTTGACGCCCATGATCGACATGCCGTTGTTCATCACGCCCATGATGAAGCCGCCGACCACCGCGCCGATCACCTGGCCGACGCCGCCCATCGCCGAGGCGCCGCCGATGAAGACGGCCGCGATCACGTCGAGCTCGCTGCCGAGGCCCGCGGCCGGCACGGCCTGGCCGAGACGCGCGGCGATGATCAGGCCGCCGAGCGCCGACAGCACGCCCATATTGATGAACACCAGAAGCGTCAGCCGCTCGGTGTTGATGCCCGACAGTTGCGCCGCCTTGGGGTTGCCACCCATCGCGTAGATGCGGCGGCCGATGGTCATGCGCTTGGTAACGAAGACGAACAGCGAGATCAGCACGCCCATGACCAGCAGCACCACCGGCAGGCCCCTGTAGCTGGCGAACTCATAGACCAGGAACAGCGCCAGCGCGCTGGCAACCAGCGTCTTGATGACGAACAGGGGGAAGGGCTCGGCCTCATAGCCATGGCGCTCGCGCTTGCGCCGTGTCCTCACCCCGAAATAGGCATAGGCCAGCACGGCGATCAGCCCTAGCACCACCGTCGTCATGTGCAGTGTCAGGCCGCTGCCCAAAATGGTCTTGCCGGCCGCGTTTACCGTCGGCGCAATCAGCGTCAGCGGGCCGATCACATCAGGGATGAAGCCGGAGCTGAGTGCCTTGAAGCCGTCCGGAAGCGGACCCACCGAGGAGCCGCCGCCCAGCAGCGCCTGGCAGATGCCGCGGAAGATCAGCATGCCCGCCAGCGTCACGATGAAGCTCGGTATCCGGTGATAGGCGATCCAATAGCCTTGCGCCGCGCCGATCAGGCCGCCCACGATCAGGCAGACGATCGAAACCACCAGCGGATTGCTGAGCGGTCCGAGCTGCCAGATGACCATCATGTTTGCCGCCAGCGCGCCGATGAAACCGGCGACCGATCCGACGCTGAGGTCGATATAGCCCGAAACGATGACCAGCAGCATGCCCAGCGCCATCACGATGATGAACGAGTTCTGCTGCACCAGATTGCTGAGGTTGACCGGCTTGAACAGCGTTCCCGACGTGGTGAACTGGAAGAACAGCATGATGACGATCAGCGCGATAATCAGACCATATTCGCGTAGATTCGTCGTCAGCGCCGAGACGGCGATGCGTGGACGCTCTTCGGCGATGTTGCCTTGCGGCGCGGGGGCGCTTTCGGTGCTCATGCTGCTTTTCCTTCTCCCCGAACGATGGCCCGCATAATTTTTTCCTGACTCGCGTCCGCCGCGGGCATTTCGCCCACGATGCGCCCTTCGTTCATGACATAGATACGGTCGGTGATACCGAGCAATTCCGGCATTTCCGACGAGATGACCAGGATCGCCTTACCTTCAGCGGCGAGGCGCGCGATGATCGTGTAGATTTCGTACTTGGCGCCGACATCGATGCCGCGCGTCGGCTCGTCGAGGATGAGAACTTCCGGGTCGGCGAACAGCCATTTCGACAACACCACCTTCTGCTGGTTGCCGCCCGAAAGATTGCCGGTCATCTGATAGACGCTCGAAGCGCGGATATTGGTCTTCTTGCGGTAGTCGTTGGCAACGGCGAGCTCGCGCATGTCGTCGATCACGCTGTGGCGCGAGACGCCGCCCAGATTGGCCAGCGTTATGTTATGCTTGATATGATCGATGAGGTTGAGGCCATAGGTCTTTCGGTCCTCGGTCACATAGGCGATCCCGTGTTGGACCGCTTTGCTCACCGAGGAGACGTCGACCGCCTTGCCCTTGAGCAGCACTTCGCCGGTGATGCGGCGCCCATAGGAGCGGCCGAACAGGCTCATGGCGAATTCGGTGCGGCCGGCGCCCATCAGCCCGGCAATGCCAACCACCTCGCCCTTGCGCACGTTGAGGTCGATGCCCCTGATCACCTGCCGCTCGGCATGGATCGGGTGATAGACCGACCAGTTCTTCACTTCGAACACGACCTCGCCGATGTGAGGCTCGCGCGGCGGATAGCGGTCGTCGAGCGAGCGGCCGACCATGGAGGTGATGATGCGGTCCTCTGAAATGTCCTTCTTGGCCAGCGTCTCGATGGTACGTCCGTCGCGGATGACGGTAACCTTGTCGGCGACCCGGTTCACCTCGTTGAGCTTGTGCGAGATCAGGATCGAGGTCATGCCTTGCCGCTTGAATTCGAGCAGCAGGTCGAGCAGCGCCTGGCTGTCCTTTTCGCTGAGCGATGCGGTCGGCTCGTCGAGGATCAGCAGCTTGACTTCCTTGCTTAGCGCCTTGGCGATCTCGACCAGCTGCTGCTTGCCGACGCCGATATTGGTGATCAGGGTCTTTGGATCTTCCTTGAGGCCCACCTTCTTCAACAGCGCGCTGGTGCGTGCCTCGTTGGCGTTCCAGTCGATGACGCCGTATCTGGCGTGCTCGTTGCCGAGGAAGATGTTTTCGGCGATCGACAGCATCGGCACCAGCGCAAGCTCCTGGTGGATGATGACGATGCCCTTGTGTTCGCTGTCATGGATGCCTTTGAACTGGCATTCCTGGCCCTGAAAAATGATCTGGCCGTCATAGGTGCCGGAGGGATAGACGCCCGACAGCACCTTCATCAGCGTCGACTTGCCGGCGCCGTTCTCGCCGACAACAGCGTGGATTTCGCCTTCTTCTACGCTGAGGTTGACGTTCGACAGCGCCTTCACGCCGGGGAACGTCTTGGTGATGTCGCGCATCTCCAAAATCGTCGAGGTCATAAGGGCAAGCTCCTCCTAGACTTTCTTGTTTTTACGCAATTCCTGATGGAAAACCGCTGCGCACTTTTCCTGGAATTGCTCTAGGCCGGCGGAAACAATACCGGGGTCGCTTGTGAACGAAAAGGGGCCCTGCGTTGCGCAGGACCCCTGATTTAATAACCGGGATTACTTCAGGTCTTCGGCCTTGATGTAGCCGGAGTCGACGACCAGCGCCTGGTAGTTCGACTTGTCGACCTCATGCGGCGTCAACAGGATCGAGGGAACCACCTTGACGTCGTTGTTGTAGGTCTTTTCGTCGAGGCCGTCCGGCTTGCCGCCGGAGAGCACCTTGTCGACCAACTGCACGGTGGCCTTGGCCAGCTCGCGGGTGTCCTTGAACACCGTCGAATACTGCTCGCCCGAGATGATCAGCTTGACCGAGGCGGTCTCGGCGTCCTGACCGGTCACAATCGGCCAGGGCTGTGCGTCCGTGCCATAGCCGACGGCGCGCAGCGAGGCGGTGATGCCGCGCGACAGGCCGTCATAAGGCGACAGAACGCCGTCGACGCGGCTGCCGTCCGAGTAGTTGGCCGACAGAAGGTTGTCCATGCGCGCCTGGGCGGTTGCCGCCAGCCAGCGCAGCGTGCCGACCTTGTCCATGCCGGTCTGGCCGGACTTGATCTTGATCGAGCCGTCGTCGATCAGCGGCTGCAGGACGGAGATTGCGCCATTGTAGAAGAAGAAGGCGTTGTTGTCGTCGGGCGAGCCGCCGAACAGTTCGACGTTCCACGGCTTGGTGTTCGGGAAGCGCTCCTTGAGGCCCTTGACCAGCGAATTCGCCTGGATCACGCCGACGCCGAAATTGTCGAAAGTGGTGTAATAGTCGACATTGGCGGTCTTCTTGATCAGGCGGTCATAGGCGACGACGACGACGCCCGCGTCGTTCGCCTTCTGCAGCGCATCCGACAGGGTGGTGCCGTCGATAGAGGCGATGATCAGCGCCTTCGGACCCTTGGTGATTTCGTTTTCCAGCTGGCTGAGCTGGTTGGGGATGTCGTCCTGCGCATACTGCAGGTCGACAGTGTAGCCGAGCGCCTCGAGCTGGGATTTGACGGCGTCGCCGTCATTGATCCAGCGCTGTGAGGTCTTGGTCGGCATCAGCACGCCGACAAGACCCTTGTCGGCCGCGTGCGCCTGATAGCTCATGGCAGCGATGCCAAGGGCCGCGACGGCGGCCAGCGTCTTGATGATCTTCACATTACTCTCCCTGGTTGATGGACGCGACACCTCGGGGCTTCGCGGGCCGCGCAGCCAGACAGGAGCGCAAAGGCGCCACTCTCGGCTTTATCGATCTCCGGTATCCTCCCAATCGGCTCCGCGACGCAGTTTCAATCGATACGATTTTGTTCGTTACCGACCCTTGCATCTCGGAACGCGCGAAGGGTGGGTCCCTTTGCCATAACTGTCAAATGCGATCTTTGGTGGTTGCTATACCGAAACCGGTATGATCTAGCATGCGGAAAGGAACCGGCGGAAAGGCTGGAAGATCATGGCGGCGTTGCGCGATCCCGATGCGATTCCCGTAAGTTACGAGAAGCTCCCGGGAGACGGTGAGACGCTCCTGCGCAGTGGTTTGAGCTTGCGCCACATGCGCATGATCGCCGCACTCGACGATCATGGACGGGTGAGCGCGGCGGCCCAGGTCATGAACATCTCCCAGCCGGCCGCCTCGCGCATGATCGCCGAGATGGAGGCGGTCCTCGACGTAAAGCTGTGCGAACGGTTGCCGCGCGGCGTGACCCTCACCCCCTACGGCCAGGCGCTCGCCAGGCGGGCCCGCTCGATCCTGCTCGAGATGCGCGAAGCCGACCGCGAGATCGCCGAGCTCAAGGCCGGCAAGGGCGGCTCCGTGTTCCTCGGCGCCGTGACCGCGCCGGCGATCGAATTGGCCGTGCCGGCGATTCGCGAGATCCGCCGCATCTACCCGCGCATCGAAATCACCATGCAGGTCGAGACGTCGAACGTGCTCGCCCGCGAGCTGATCGCCTCGCGCCACGACTTCATCATCGCCCGCATTCCCGACGACCTCAATCCGCGGCTGTTCGAATCCCGTGTGATCGGCGTCGAAAAGGCTTGTCTGATCGTGCGCCGCGGCCACCCGCTCGCCGGTGGCAATGTGGTCAGGCTGGAAGACACCGCCGCTTATGACTGGGTCTTCCAGTCGGGCGGTTCGCCCTTGCGTCAGGCGATGGAAAGCAATTTCCTGAACCGCAACATCGCGCTGCCGGACCGGATCTTGAACACCAGCTCGCTGCTGCTGACGCTGGTCATGGTCGCGCAATCCGATGCCATCGCCCCGGTCTCGGTGCAGGTGGCGAAGTTCATCCAGAATCCGGACGGGCTTGCCGGCGCCATCGATGTCGTCCAGACCGAGTTCGACATCGAGGTCAGGCCCTACAGCCTGATCACGGTCAGGAATCGCGTGCTGTCGCCGGCGGCCAAGATGCTGCATGATTTCATCCTGCGCGAAGTGGGGTGATGGAACGAGAACAGCCGCGGAGCGTTCAGACCGATCGGCATGCGCGCTGGAGCCTGTTTCGGGCGAGGGAACGTGGTGTCGATGGTCAACAACTCGGGAGGTTTTTTATGGAACGTCGGTTGTTTCTTACTGGAATGCTTAGCGTTGCGGGGGCCGCGGCGTTTGCGAGCGTGGCCGGGCCGGGCCGCGCGGTTGCCGGTATTCCTCAGGGCACCGGAATTCTCAATGAGCTGGACAAGCCGGATCCCGCTGTCTTCGAAGGGAACGACGAGGTCGAACTGGAGCAGGTCTCCCATCGTCATTGGCATCACGGCCACCATGGCTACGATGGTCACTGGCGTCGTTACCATGGACGTCGCCGGGGCTGGCGGCGAGTTTGCCGCCGCTATTGGCGCCACGGCCGCCGCCATGTGCGCTGCTGGCGCGAGCGCGTCTGGCTCGGCGTCTGGTAATAGTCGGCTCATAGCTTACGCAAAGGCCGGCCACCATCGCGAGGCCGGCCTTTTGCGCATAGGGCGTGCGACGTTGATTAACCAAGTGTGATGTTGATGCGCTCGCATTTTGGCCTAGCCTGAGTCGAATCGACGGAACCATATAAGGCGCTGTTTAAGCGGAGCTTTGACATGCCGAGGGGCGATCAGGAAGAACGGCATTCTGCAATCGAGATCACGCGGGCCCCGGGCAATCCGCACGCATGAAAGGCGTGGCGATACTGACCGAAGCCCGTAGCGGCTCCGAATGGCTTGGCAGTCTCACAAACAGCACGGGATTGTTCGGCAACTCGGCCGAGTGGCTCGACACGACCAATCTGGGGTGCAAGCCGAAATCCTTCGATGACCTGCTGTCCGCCGTGATCGATCGCGGCGGGACCGCGAACGGCACGTTCGCCGTCAAGCTGTTTCCCCGGCACCTTCACTGGTCGCAGGCCAAATATGGAGCCGACTTCCTGGCGGAATGCGGCCGGCGCCATGCCATGGGTTTGGTCCTGCTGGAGCGGCGGGACCGTCTTCGCCAGGCGATTTCCTATTGCCGGGCGAAGGCGTCGGGCCATTGGAGAAGCACGATGGACGGCGCGGATCTGGCTCCGCAATACGACTTCGCCGGCATCTGCCAGGCCTATTTCCTGATCGAGCAGAGCTATGCCTTCTGGGTGGCTTACCTGCGGCTGGCCGATCTGCCATACGAGCACTTGTTCTATGAGGACCTGTTGGACGATCCTCGTCCGTACGTCGCGTCGGTGGCCCGGCAGTTGTCGATGGAAATGCCGGACGCAGATTTCGAGACGAATCTCCGCCTGCAGCGGGACGGCCTCACCGAAGATTGGGCGGAGCGGTTCCGCAACGACGTCAAATCGGAAGACCTGCTGGCGCATCTGCCCAAGAAGGTGGCGCCGCGGAATATCAACAACCTCGCCCGGTTCCTCCTCAAGAAGCAGATGCGAACTGGCCAGGCCTAGGCATCGTCGACGGTTCCACACTGGACAGGTGCAGGGCAGGCCAACGGACCTTTCGGCTTCAGGCTGGAGCGGGTAGCGGGAATCGAACCCGCGCGTTCAGCTTGGGAAGCTGACAGGCTACCATTACATCATACCCGCGCAGCAGCCTCGTTATCATGACGGCATGGCTTGGGGCAATCGCAAAGCAGTGTCACGACGCGGGCTTCGCCAACTCACCTGGTGACGGTCGGCGCTTGCTCCCTGACCTTTGCGACTTCGCCGCCGGCGGCGAAGCTCGGCCAGTATTTCGAGATGGCCAGCGTCGCGCCGGCGGAAGAGAAATGGCCATAGTCGAAATAGAGAAACTGCTTGCTGGTGGCATCCGCATAGGAACAGCCGGCGGCGTCGCACAGATAGGTAAGCGGATCGATGAAGGTCGCGCCTTTGGCGAAGGGCTGCACCTGCTTGTTGATGTCGGGATCCATGGCCATCGGCCAGGATGTGTTCACGGCGCCCTCGTGTTTTGCAAAGAAAGCGATCTTCTGGACGTCGGCGATGAACTCCGGAGACTGGCCGATGACATAGACCTTGACACCCATGTCGCGCAGCCGGTCGATCGTCGTCTGCAATCCGTCGAAGCCCCGTGCCTGGTAGTCCGTCCATCGTCCGCTCAGGATCACCGCCTGGATATTGGCATCGCGGATGATCGACAGCGCCCGTTCGTTGAAGCGGGTGCAGGCCGGCCGGGCATAGGAAAAATAGGACAGGTTGGGTGGGCAGCCGGCATAGGTATATTGGATGACGTTGGCCTGGATTTTCTGCGCGTTGGCCTCCAGGCCCGAAACGTAGTGAGCCGCGAAGGAATCGCCCCACAGCAGCACATTGGTGGGAAAGCCGTGCGTGCGCGTGCAGTCGGCAAGATTCCAATCCTCGATCCGGCTCGCACCCTCGTTGAAGCAGACGCCGTTGCGCCAGTCACCCACCAGGATGCGTTGCGTCGAGAAATCAGGGAACCGCTGCGGAAAGCCATTGCCGAGCACGCCGGCCAGACCGCCGACGCACAGCAGGGCAATCGCCGTCGCCGAAAAGGCGAAGATCGGCAGCGGGGCGGTGAAGGTTCGCTTCTGCCGGAAAGGCTGCTCGACATATTTCCACGAGAAGGTCGCCAGGGCGAAGCTGGCCACCGTCATCGCGACGATCGTCGGCACCGAGATGGCTTTCAGCGAGAGATAGTGGACGAAGGAATTGATCGGCCAGTGAACAAGGTAGAGCGAATAGGAGATGAGGCCGACCCAGACCATCGGAGGGAATTGTAGCACGCGCGTGGCGACAGGCACGGGCCGGCCGGGGTGATTCTGGCCCGCATAGATCAGCAGGGCGGTTCCGATGCAGGGAAACAGGGCGTTGTAGCCGGGAAACGGATCGCTCTCCGAAATCGTCAGGAAGCCGAATGCGAGCAGAGCAAAACCGGCCAGGCCGATCAGTTCCGTTGCCGGCCGGCTGGCAAGCGGCGGCGGCCTTTTCAGCATCAGCATGGCGCCGAGCGCCAGTTCCCAGATGCGTGTCGGCAAGAGGTAGAAGCCGGCGGTCGGCGCCAGCGTGGTCGCCATGACCGCCAAGGCAAAACTGCCGATGGTGATCGGCAGAAGTATCGTCAGCCAGCGCTTCGAGGCATACCGGTAGATCAGATACACAAGGATCGGCGCGAAAATGTAATACTGCTCCTCGACCGAAAGCGACCATGTGTGCAGCAGCGGCCGCAATTCGGCGTCGATCGAAAAATAGTTCGTCGTCTTCCAGAAATAGATGTTCGACCAGAAGGTTGAGGCCGCGATCACGCTGAGGCTGAATTCGTGCAGGTCCGACGGCAGCAGGATGAACCAGGCCGCAATGCTTGCAAGCAGGATGACGAAGGTCAGCGCCGGCAGGATGCGCCGTGCGCGACGCCAGTAGAAGCGTCCGATCGAGAACTGGCCGCGCTCGAGATCATCGAGCAGGCTGCCGCTGATCAGATAGCCCGATATGACGAAGAAGATGTCGACGCCGGTGAAGCCACCGGGAATGGCGGACACGCCGAAATGGAAAAGCACGACGGGCAGCACCGCAACGGCCCGCAGGCCATCGATATCACGCCTGTAATTCATTCGACCGGTCCGTATGCCGTGGCCGGCGATGGTCGTGCGGCGGAGCCTGAAATGCTCCTCATACGGCAATCCCCGGTCGTGCGAAAAATCGTGGCTCGTGGGTCCCACGGAATGTGCTCTGCAGCACAACTTTGCTGCACTGCAACATCCATGTCAAGACGAATGCCAGGCTTCGAACGCTGGCGACGCCGATTTGCCGGAACGGGATAAATCAGGCGCCGGGCAGGTAGATCACGGCGTAGTCGTCGGCATAGGCCCGCCTCCAGCCCAGTTCATTGAAGAAGGGGATGCGGGTGTCATCGGCTGTAAGCAGTGCCCAGCCGATGGCGTATTTCTTCAACTGGGCCTCGAGCAGCGGTTTGCCGCCGGTTTGCCCCGTCGCCTCATCCGTTTTCGTGAACCCGTCCTGGAACAATTGGTCCGTCCTGCCGTCTATATAGGTCTTGATGCCGTGGAAAATCAGCGTGCCGCCGAAATTGTAGGAGTTCATCACGTTGCCGGACAGGTGGTGAGCGCTGGCGAACGCAAGGGCGCCGCTGGCCGATGTCGTCGGGCTCGCTGCGACTTGGTAGGCGTTGTTGAGCGCAAGGATCGCGCCGACCAGCAACACGGCCGTCGCGCCGCAGAGCAGATGGAACCGGCTGGCGAAGAACTTTTCCAGTACGTCACGCTTTTCGCTCAGCCAGACGCCGGCTGACAGGGAGGGGTACTGGCGCGCGACTTCGACCGCCACCACCACGGGAACAAGCAGGAAGAACAGATAGACGAAGCGCTGGTGCGACAGGTAGACATGCAAGGTGAAGACGATGAACAACGCCTTGGCCCAGCCGATCCGCAGCCGTGACGTCATAAGCCCGAAAATCGCCACCAGTATCGCGGCTCCCTGGAGATCCTGTTCCTGGACATTGAACGGCCGCCACTCCAGGATCAGCGGCACTGCTTCATTGCCATGGGCGACGGTGAACGTGGCCAGAATGGCTTGCACACCATAGGGATGGATCAGGCTGACCAGTGGGCAGAGCAGGCCAAACGCAACCCACTTCGTCAAAAGAGCGGGTTTCGACAGGCCGGTGCGCGCCACGAGATCGAGACCGGCGAAGGCGGCGATGACGAAGCTCAAGGTGAAGGTAGCGTGCAGGTTGGCCCAGAGCACAACCAGCGCGAGGAGCCACCACGGCGGGGCCTTCTCCTCCGCCGATGCACGAAACAACACCGCCGTCCAGGTAACGATGATCGGCAAGGTGAAGACGTGGGGACGCGCCGTATAGACAGGTGCGATCAGGATGGCCAGGATGAACGTCAGCGCTACCGCCAGTACCGGCTTCAGCCACGCGCTGAGGAACCATGCCGTCACGGAGACTGTCAGCCCTATCGCGGCGATGATCAGCGTGGCGACACCATTCCATCCGCCGCTACGGTAGGCAAGGCTCAGAAAGACCTGCCCCAGCCATTCCTTTGCGATCCACGGATGCCCGGCAAAAGTGTAGGAATAGGAATCGACCGTTGGAAATGTCCGGTTTGCCAGGAAATCCAGCCCGACTTTCACGTGCCACCAGCTGTCGGGGTCCTTGAGGGTCGCGCCCGCGAATGGTGCCAATCCAGCAGCTGCAATGGAGGCGGCGAACAGGCAGAATATCAGCCTGATGCGCTGTGCGTCCTCAAGCCGCGACGTGGTCGGAACGATTGCCTCAGCCTGATTCATGTCGCGCTCCGGGCCATTTTGCCTCTATTCTTGTCAACCGATCGGGGGATCCGCGCCGCCGGCGGAGAACGAAACGGGCTTAGCTGGAATGAAAAGCGGCGGCGAACAGCCAGTTTCCCGCCAGACGAAAAAACGGTTTTCGATGAGATCCCCAGCCCGGCTGGAATGACCGCATATCCCAGCGTCGTGCTCAGCAGGCCGACGGCGTCAGATAACAGCATCCCCGGACAGTCAAACGAGCGGCTTGACCACATGCGCACAATATTGGGCTCCAATAGGTATCTTGGTCAGGAAACGCTCGAACGGCCGCAGCCTTGCAAGCAGTCTGGGAAAGAAAATCCGATAGACGATCCGAGTGCCGGAAAAACCCGCCGCGGCCATTCGCCTGCGTATCTCTGGCGAGCTTATCAGGACCGCGTTCTCGTCGAAGGCGCAATTCCTTACCGCGTGGGTGGTCAATGGATTCCACGGATTGTGCTCGAAGACAAAGAAACTGCCGCCATTGGCCAGCACCCTGCCAATTTCGGCGAACAATCCGATCTGAAGGTTTTCGGGGATGTGATGGAAAACGCAAGCCGCGAAGGCAAGGTCGAAGCTATGGTCGGCGAAGGGGATTGTCTGACCGTCGAAATGCGTGAACGAGGCCTGATCGGGGAAGCGCTTGCTGGCCATGTCTAGCGATTCCCGCGAAGGATCGAGCAGGACGATCTCGCTGTCGGGAAACGCTGCGCGCATATGGCCCAGCGAATTGCCGACGCCGGCACCGAAGTCGAGTATGCGACTGGGTTTCACGCCGGCCCGTCTCAGTGTCGCCGCGACATCGTCGATCTTGTATTTCGCGAAGAAGTCCGGCGTCTCGCCACTAAGCCTTATGCTCGCGGCATGCCGCTCCTGGTACTCGCGCGCAAACTGGTCGAATTCGGCCTCAAGCACGGGCGGCTCTCTTCGCCATCTCCTGCAGACGATGCGCGGGCAGACCCTGGGCTGGCTCGCTGCGCGAAACGATCTCGTTGACGAAATAGAGCGGCCGCCGCTTCGTTTCCATGTACATGCGGCCGAGATACTCACCGAAGATGCCCAGCACCAGAAGCTGCACGCTGCCCAGGATAAGCATGATCGCGGCAAGGCTCGTCCAGCCGGGCAGCACATTGCCGCGAGACCATTCGAACAGCGTATAGCTGAGCACGACCAGGCCGAGCAGGCCGAACATCATCCCCAGCAGCGAGGCAAAGCGCAAAGGCACGATCGAAAAGCTGGTCATTGCGTCGATCGCCAGAAGAACCATCTTCTTCAGCGGATAGTGGGTGGTGCCGGCAAAGCGCCGGTGCCGTTCATAAGGGAAGGCGACCTGCTTCAGCCCGATCCAGCTCACCATGCCGCGAATGAACCTGTAGCGTTCGGGCATTGCAATCAGATGGTCGAGCGCACGGCGGCTCATCAACCGGAAATCTCCGGAATCCGGTGCGATCTCGACATCGACCATCCTGCCGAGCAGACGGTAGAACATCGAGGCGGAGGCCAGCTTGAACCAGCTCTCGCCGTCCCGTTTCACCCTTTGGCCGTAGACGACGTCGAAGCCTTCATCCATCTTCGCCATCATCGCCCCCAGCAGTTCGGGCGGATCCTGGAGGTCGGCGTCGAGAATGAGAATGCGCTGGCCGCGGCAGAACTCCAGCCCGGCGCTCAAGGCGATCTGGTGGCCGTAGTTGCGTGCGAGATCGATGGCGACCACATGGTCGTCCTGTTCGGCCAGCTCGAAAATGGCCTCGCGGGTGCCGTCGGTCGCCCCATCGATGACGAGCACGATCTCGTAGGAGAGGCTTTGCGCGAGGCATACGGCGCCGACGCGTCGATGAAGCTCGGCCACGCCGGCGCGTTCATTGTAGCAAGGCACGACGACCGACAACATGGGTGCGCGGTGCGCGCCGATTTTTCCCGTTCCCGCCAAAGCCTGGCTCCCACTGTGGAAATGACAATAGCAGCAATTTGTTAGAAAACAGATAAATCAGGAGCCGGCGCAGCCACTGGCTGGCCCTCCTCAGGCATTTGGCGCCGTCAACGGCCCGGGTCACGAACGAACCGGCAGTTCCATGCGGATGCGGGCACCGCGCCATGAGCCCGCCAGGATCCGGATGGTCCCCTCGTGCAGCAGCGCGATCTGTCGAGCGAGGTTCAATCCCAGCCCAGCCCCGCGCGACTGCGGCTGCAGGCGATAGAAGGGCTCGAAGACATTCTCACGCTCTTCCACGGGAATGCCCGCGCCTTCGTCGCGCACCTCGATGCCACCCGTCCTGTCGATCGCAATCGTGATGGTACCGCCGCCGCCGCCATGCTCGATGGCGTTGCGCACGAGGTTGGCGAGCGCCCGCTCGATCTGCAGCACGTTGACTTCGACGCGTGTCTTGTCGGGCGACGGCTCGAAGGCAAGGTCGTAGCCGGCCTCGATGGCGAGCGGCGCGAAGTCGGCCGCCACCCGGCTGACGAGATCGTCGAGATTGACGATCTCGCGCTGGTCGGACGGGCGGTCGAGCAATTGATGATCGAGCAGTTGCTGTGCGAGATGCGACAGGCGCTCGATATCATGCAGCAGCCGCGTGCTTTGCGGCTCCTGCCGCAGCAATTCGGCGCGCGTGCGCAGGATGGCGATCGGCGTGCGCAATTCGTGCGCCGCGTCGGTAAGGAAACGGTTGTGCCGGTCGTATCCCTGCGCGAGCCGCGCCAAAGCCTCGTTGAAGGCATGCACCAGCGGCGCGATCTCCTGCGGCACGTGCTTGACCGGCAACTGCATCGCACGGGTGCCGATATCGATGCGCGCCGCCTGGCGGACGGTTTCGACAAGGCCGGCAAAGGAGCGGCGGACCACGGCCGGCGTCGTCACCAGTGTGGTGGCGCCCATGACGAGGACGATGGGCAACAGCAGGATCGCGATGACGAGCGCCAGCGCCGGCAGCGCGCGCTCCCAGTTCCTGCTGCCGTCCGGATATCGGGCGACCTCCACCGTGGCCGAAATGTTGATCTCGAGCCCGTCGGTCTCCTGGCGCGACGACTGAGTCGCGGCGACGATTCGTACCGCGCCGGCTTTGGTCGAAGCGTTTTCGATATAGGCTTCCGGCCGCATGTCCTTGTCGGAGAATCCGATCGTGGCGTGGTCTGCCTCGCCGAGCAGGCCGCCGAAGTCCTTGGTGTAGACATCCGGGATGGTGCCGGAACGGACGCTCTGCCCGCTATCGTCGCGAACGATGTACCAGACATTGGGGAAACTCTGGCGAAACGCGGTAAGCTCTTCCGTTTCTCGGACGATCAGTCTGCCGTCCTTGTCGCGGTCGACGGCATCCTTGACGGCCGCGACGGCAGCCTCGTTGTCGATGAGCAGGCTCGGATTGGCGATCCAAAGGGCTGCCGCGCACAGCACGATGAAGAGGAGCAGCGTCGCCGCCTGCAGCAGGATCAGCCGGCGGACCAGGACCCATTGCAGCGAGCGTGCGCGCACTTTCTTCACGAGGCTGCCCGCAGGAGATAGCCGAGATTGCGGATCGCTCGTATCTCGATGCCGGCGGCGACATCGTCGAGCTTGCGGCGTAGCCGCGAGACATGTGCGTCGAGCGCATTCGAGCCGATCTCGTCGTCCAGGGCGTAGACGGCCTCCTCGAGAGCGCTGCGCATGATGGTCCGGCCCGGCCGGCGGATCAGCGTTTCAAGCACCAGCCTTTCACGCCGGGGCAAATCGAGCGCGTGATCCTCGACCAGCGCCTCGCGATGGCGGAAATCATAGGTGAGGCGGCCGACCATCGTCTGGTTGGCCAGCGAGGTGAACGAGCGGCGGTGGAGCGCATGGAGCCGCGCGACGAGTTCCACCGTGGCGAAAGGCTTGACCATGTAATCATCGGCGCCGGCATCGAGCCCGGCGACCCGGTCCTCCAGCCCGCTCATCGCCGTCAGCGCGATCACCGGCACATCCAGATGCAAGGCGCGCAGGCGCGGGATCAGGCTGAGGCCGTCGCCATCCGGCAGCCGGCGGTCCAGCACCACGGCGTCGTGATGGCCCAGACGAGCCACGGCCTCGGCGTCGGCCAAGGTCGCGGCATGGTCGACGATGATGTCCAGGCGCTCCAGAGCGGCCTTCAGCACGGAGGCCATTTCCGGTTCATCCTCGATCAGCAGGACGCGCATTGGCGTTCTCCTTAGCGCGTGGCCGCGGGATTTGCGGCACGGCGGTTCACTCGCATTCCAGCTTCGGCCGGCGGAAATTGGTGATGAACCAGCGGCCGCCGGAAGCGCGGGCGTAAAATGTGTAGAAGCATTCCTGACGCTCGATATAGCCGGGCGTTTCGGTCTCTTCATAGACGGTTCCGTGTTTTGTGTGGCGAACCTCGCCGCTGGATGTCCCGGAAACCGCTGACGTCGAGACCTGGCGCCACTGATAGGCGCGTTCTCCCTGGCCGAGGTCGACGATCGCCGTTGGCGGCCCGTAATCCAGAACGACCGATTCGACCGGTAGTCCGACATAGTTCTTCATGATGTCGGAGGCGCAGCCCGCCAAGGCGAGCGCGATCGCAATGAACAATAGCTTGGACGTCCGTCGGTCGGGGCGATGCGTGGACATTGCTGATTCCCATGGTGAAAATTCACGCGGGGGACCTAGATTGCGAAGATTACATCGACATTGCGACAAGCATGGAATGCCCGAGGGGGACGTCCGCGTCCGGCCATCAATGCATCGACAACAAGACCGCGCGACGCCGTTGCGGCCATCGCGCGATCGAGGGCGGCCGCTTGCTGTTCTAGAACCGGTAGTTGATGCCGGCTTTCAACTCATGGCTGCCGATGGTCTCCTTGGACCTGCCAAGGGCCGATGTCGTTTCCACGTCGGGGTGCGGACATAGTCGTACTCGACCTTGGCCGAGAGGCCGCCGGCGAAGCCTTGCTCGATACCGGCGCCGACGAGGTAACCGACCTTCCATCCGTCGCTGCTGCTCACGCCGTCGCCCTTGTCGAACCTGGTCATGGCCACGCCGCCGGTTCCGAACAGCAGCGTCTGGTCGAAGCTCACGCCGGCCTTCGCCTTGGCCGCACCTCGCCATTTTTCCTTGATCTTGCCGCCCTGGACATTGTGCTCGGCGCCACCAAGATAGGAACCTTCGATCTCGGCGCCGAGAACCGCCGGGCCCATCTGCTGGTTGTAGCCGGCCTGGACGCCGCCGCTGAAGCCGTTTCGGCCGGCGAACGGGTTCGGCATTCCCGTGAATGCCGTGCCGCCATGGACGCCGACATAGGCGCCGCTCCATTGGAAGGCAGGAGGATCATTGTAGGCAGGCGAGAGGTCGGCGGCCATTGCCGGCCTGAGGAGGCAGACGGCAAGGGCACCCGCCGTCAGGACGATCTTTGCTTGAGGGGACACTGCATTACTCCAACACAAACGCGCATCCGCACCCGATGCGCCGGTTAACTGCTGAGGACCCTGACCATTGAGGTGGTCAGCTCCGATTGGTGTCTTTCAGGGATGGCCGCGCGGTTCTGGGACCGGCTTTCGCCGGCTGCGGTAGGGGTAGAGCGCCGCGCGGTCCGTCACCTGAAAGACGCCTGGTATCTCGCAAGTGAAAATTGCACGCACATTGCGCAAAACTGGAAAATGACGATTTTGTGCTTTATTTTCAATAAATTAAAATGAAATTGTTCACCCATATTTAAGAATTTTGAATCTCGGGCAGCCGGGAAACTCGATCACTTGTTTGACATGAACAGGTTTCCCAGTTGCCCGCCTCACGCGCGGAAGCGTACAAAATCCGACGGCAATCAGCCTTGAGGGTGGGGCTTCGGTTCGCTGGTGCCAGGGCAATTCGGGGGAATTTGCTTTTGCGAATCATTTATTTCCATTCGGACACGCATCCATACGACAAGGCGATCTACCCAGGTGTAGGCCCGGCCTTCGCCAGGCCGTTGTCATGGGAGGCTCGGCCGATCAGCCAGATGGGCCGGGGCGATTGCGAGGTTGCCGTCGTCGACAATCGCCTGGAGCCCGGAGACGTCGAGGTGCTGAAAGAGCACCTGGCGGTGCCCGCAAGCGACAGGCCCGCGCTCTTTTTCCGGATCAGCGATTCGGACATGCCGGAGACAACCAACCCCTATGTCAGGTTCATCTTCGATTGCGCCGACCATCCCGGCGTTCACTATGCCACGACCTATGATCCCGAGGGGCCATTCCTGGCATTCGTAAGGACGCTGAAAGTCTCTCGCGTGGTCCATTTGCCCTATCCCTACGATACCTCGCGGGAGGTCGAGATTCCCTTGGCCAGCCGTCGCCGCAGGGTCTTCCTGTCGGGCAGCAATTCCAGGACATTATACCCCGTGCGCTATGCCTTGCGTCGCCGGCGTGCGCGCTTTCCTTGGCTGCGACTGTTCATCTTCGACCTGAAGCACCCGGGATATCCCGAACATGGCAAGCCGCCCCGTCATGATTTCACGCATGCGCGCTACATCGGTCTTGCGGCGCAATTCACCCACTTCTTCCTTTGCGGGACGCGCTACAATGTCGAGCTGATGAAATATGTCGAATGCGCCTATGCCGGCTGCGTGCCAGTCGGGGTGCCGGCAGGCTCGCTGGATGCGGTGGCCAGGCGGTATTTTCGCCCATATGGCGGTCATGGGCTCGATCTCCTGAAGGACCTCTGCCAGCCCCTGCGGGAGCTCGAGGAACGGGCGGCTGGATACAGGGCGGCCATGCGTGCACTTCGGTCGCCCGCCAGGATCATCCGCGATTTCACGGCAGAGGTCAGAGGCATCGAGGGCAAGTGATCGACATGGACAGGCTACGTCCGGAGGCAGCGCTGGATGGCGCCATCGAACCTGTCGTCAATGCCGTCTGGATCGGAGCATCCCTGGACGACCTGCATGCCGCGTGCCTGCGTTCCTTCGTGCTGGCGGGCCACCGGGTGCATCTTCATTGTTACGACACCCCACGCAATGTTCCGCCCGGCGTCGAAACCGTCGACGCGTCGAAACTGATGCCAAGAGACCGGATCGTCTACTACAGGTCGAACGGAAGTCCGTCCCTCTTTTCAAATCTCTACCGCTTGAAGATCCTGGAAGCAGGGCTCGGCCTGTACGTCGATTGCGACGTGTTTTGTCTCAAGCCCATTCCGAAACAGGACCATATCCTTGGGTACCAGTCGAGTGACCAACTTAACGGCGCCGTGCTGAAATTGCCGGCCGGCAGCCAGACACTGCTTGAGATGCTGAAATTCGCGGAAGATCCATATTACATCGTGCCGTGGCTCAACCGCTCCAGGCTGATGCGCTACAGGTTGCGCAAATTCATCGGCCTGCCGATCCACATTTCCAACTATAGCTGGGGCAGGCTAGGCCCCGAGGCGCTCACCTATTTCGCCAGCAGAACCGGTGACATCGGTCACGCGGTGCCCATCGACGTCTTCTATCCGCTTAGTCACCATCAGGTCGCAATGCTGCTCGATCCGGACCTTTCGCTTTCGGATATCGGCACGCCGCGTACGCTGTGCATTCATCTGTTCGACCATACGCTCCGCCAGTGGATGATCGGCCGCACCGTTCCACAGGGCTCGCCTCTGGGGCAGATGCTTGAGCGCTGCGGGCTTTACACGGCAGCCGGGCGCTAGCAACGGTCCTGGCTCGCTCCGGCTTGCTGGATGGCCGCCAAGCACGTATCTCTTGGCCGTGCCCATGAGTCCGGGCATCTCAATCGGGAGACGGCCTTGTCCGCACTGACGCGCTTTCTCGGCGACTCGCCGCTCAGGGTTGTCCTGAAACTGCTGGTGGTATCCTTTCTCGTCGGCCTGGTCATGAACGCCTTCGGCTGGTCGCCGATGGACGTGTTCTACGGTATCCAGAAGTTCTTCATCGACCTTTGGAATCTCGGCTTCCACGCCATCGACCGCTTCCTCGGCTACATCCTGCTCGGCGCCGCGATCGTCGTGCCGGCCTTCATCCTGCTCAGGATCGCCAACTATCGGAAATGACCTTCAGGCGTAGTCCGAGGCGACCTCGAACAGGATGGCGTGGCGCGCGGCAAGTGCCGGCACATCGGTGGAATAGCCGCCGCCGATGACACCGCAGACAGGAATGCCGAGCGCCCGAAAATGACCGATGACCATCTCGTCGCGGGCGCGCAGGCCGTTGTCGGAAAGCGCCAGCCTGCCGAGCCGGTCCTCGGCATGGACGTCGACGCCGGCATTGTAGAAGACGATGTCCCAACGCGCTCTGGCCGACAGCTCCGGCAGGATCGCGGCCAGCCTTTCGACATAGGCGGCGTCGCCCGTGCCGTCGGGCAGCGCGACGTCGAGGTCCGAGGCGATCTTGCGTGTGGGGTAGTTGCGCTCGCCATGCATGGAGAAGGTGAACGCGCGTGGCTCATCGCCTAGAATATCCGCCGTTCCGTCGCCCTGATGCACGTCGAGATCGACCACCAGGATGTTGTGTGCGGCGCCCTCTTCCAGCAGAACCAGCGAGGCGACGGCGACGTCGTTGAAGGTGCAGAAGCCGGCGCCTTGCGCGCGCCGCGCATGATGGCTGCCGCCGGCGGTGTTGCAGGCGATGCCGTGGCGCAAGGCAAGCCGCGCCGCCGCCACCGTACCGCCGGCGGCAAGCTGGGCACGCAGCGAGACGCGCGGGCCGACCGGAAAACCGATCTCACGCTCGATTTTTTCAGGCACGGCGCAGTGGATGACCTGGTCGACATAGTCCGCCGCGTGGGCAAGCCCCAGCCATGACGCAGGCGCGGCTTCGGCTGTGTTGAGCGCCCCGGGGCTGGCCAGGCCGCGTGCCCGCAAGGCCTCCATCAGCAGTGGATATTTGCTCATCGGAAAGCGATGGTTGGTGGCGAAGCCGGCGTCGTAGTCGGGGTGGTGGACGATCTGCAGGGGCATCAACTGGGTCGGACGGTTTCACGCCAGAGCGGGATTTCGGTGGGCCGTCGCGGAAGGACGATTGCGCGGTGGCCGGAAAATGGGGCACATCGGTTCCCCGATCAAGCCGCAATCAGCAAGGCAGCAATCCTTTGGACAACGGTGCCATCCCAGCCGACGCCGGAGCCTTTTCGGTCACCAACCGCTCGGTGCTTGCCATCGCCGTGCCGATGACGCTGGCCTATCTGACGACGCCGCTGCTCGGCCTGGTCGATACGGCTGTCGTCGGCCAGTTCGGTGATGCCGCCCTGCTTGGCGGCCTGGCGGCCGGCGCGCTGGCTTTCGACGTCGTCTTCACCACGTTCAACTTTCTGCGTTCGGGCACCACAGGCCTCGTCGCCCAGGCCTTCGGGCGTGGGGACGCCCTTGAGGAACAGGCGGTGTTCTGGCGCGCCGTGCTGATCGCGGTCGTTGCCGGCGTCGTGCTGGCAGCGCTTTCGCCGCTCATCGCCGTAGGCGCCCAGTGGTTCATGGATGCCGGCCCACGCGTCAGCGAGGCGATGGGCGTCTATGTCAGGATCAGGCTGCTCGCCGCCCCATTCTCGCTGATCAACTACGCCGTCCTCGGATACGTGCTGGGGCGCGGCGAGGGCGGGCTCGGGCTTGTCCTGCAACTGGTGCTCAACGGCATCAACATCGCGCTCTGCTTCCTGCTCGGCCTTGAACTTGGCTGGGGCGTTTCCGGCGTCGCCTGGGCAACCGTCACCGGCGAATTCCTCGCCATGCTGCTTGGTCTCGCGATCGTGGTGCGCCGGTTCCGATCCAGCCCGCCCTTGCCTCGCCACCGCCTGCTCGACATGGCCGCCTTCCTGCGCATGCTGTCGCTCAACCGCGACATCATGATCCGCTCGTTCTCGCTGCTTGCCGCCTTCGCGCTGTTCACCCGCCAGGGCGCTGAGTTCGGCACGGTGACGCTCGCCGCCAATGCGGTGCTGATGAATTTCTTTCTCGTCGCCGGCTATTTCCTCGATGGTTTTGCTACCGCCGCCGAACAGCTTGCCGGCCGCGCCATCGGCGCGCGGGCGGCACTGCCCTTCCGGCAGGCGGTGCGTCTGACCCTGTTCTGGGGCTTCGGCTTGGCCGGTGGCGCTACATTGGTGCTGTTGCTGGCGGGTGCCAATCTGGTCGCTGTCGTGACGACATCGCAGGAGGTCCGCGCGGTGGCCGATGTGTATCTGCCGTGGGCAGCGTTCACGGCGCTGAGTGGCGTGCTCGCCTTCCAGATGGATGGCGTCTTCATCGGCGCGACCTGGTCGCGCGACATGCGCAACATGATGCTGTTGTCATTCCTCGTCTTTGCCGCCGCGCTGATCACGCTGGCGCCCGCCTTCGGCAATCACGGCCTGTGGGCGGCGCTGCACGTTTTCCTGCTGGTGCGGGGATTGAGCCTGCTGACAATTCTGCGGCTGCGGATGCAAACCGCGTTCAGCTGAGCGGCTTCGACGCCCATCGATCGAGATGACTGTCGCGCAACTCGCGGATCGACCTGAGTTTCTCTGACTCGGCAAAGCGCGCCATACCGGCGACGATCCGGCCCGGCAGCGCCGGTCCCGCATAGATCATGCCGGTGTAGAGCTGGACGAGATCGGCGCCGGCACGGATCTTTTCCAGTGCGGTTTCGGCGGAGTTGACGCCGCCGACGCCGATGATGGCCATGTCCGGCCCGACGAGCTTGCGCATTTTTGCCAGCACGATGGTCGAGCGCTCGAACAGCGGCTTTCCCGAAAGCCCGCCGGTCTCCCGCGAGGCATTGCCGCTGCGCAGCGCCGGCCGGGAAATCGTGGTGTTGGAAACGATGATGCCGTCGATCCTTTTCTCCATGACTTCGGCGGCGATATCCTCCAGTTCGGCCTCGACCAGATCCGGCGCGATCTTGAGGAAGACCGGCTGCCGCGCGATTGCTGTGGCACGCGCGGCCATGACGCGGGACAAAAGCTCGCCAAGCTGTTCTCGCGCCTGCATGGTGCGCAGCCCGGGCGTGTTGGGCGAGGAAATGTTGACGGTGAGATAGCTGGCATAGGCAGCGAAGCGGGCGACGCCGCGCTCATAGTCGCCGACGCGGTCGGTGCTGTCCTTGTTGGCACCGATGTTGACGCCGACGATGCCGCCGCGCCCCTTGCGCGCGGCAAGGCGTTTTTCGGCCGCTGCGTGGCCCTCATTGTTGAAGCCCAGCCGGTTGATGACGGCTTCATCCGATGTCAGCCGAAAGATGCGCGGCTTGGGATTGCCGGCCTGCGGCAGCGGGGTGACGGTGCCGACCTCGGCGAAGCCGAAGCCCAGCCCAAGCAGCGCGTCGGGCACCTCGGCGTTCTTGTCGTAGCCAGCCGCCATGCCAAGCGGATTGGGGAAATCGAGACCGCAAAGGCTGATCTGCAGCCTTGTATCGCGTACCGTCCGCGCGCCGACCGGCAGGCCGCAGCGCAATGCCGCGATCGACAAGCCGTGCGCGGTTTCCGGATCGAAGGTGAACAGCAGCTTCTGGCCGATCCGGTCGAGCACGCTCATTGCCCCTCCAGGGCCGGGAACTGGTGGCTACCGTCGGCACCGAGCGGCAGCGGCTTGACCCACAGCACCGCCTTCGGGTCGAGCACGCCGTAGAGATGCGGAAACAGCGCGCCGCCGCGCGAGACCTCGTACTTCAGCGCATCACCCAGGCTGGTGCCGTCGACGGCGACCAGCAGAAGGTCGGTCTGGCCAGAAAAATGCTTTGCCGCGGTTTCCCCGGCCTGCTCTGCCGTCGAGAAATGGATGAAGCCGTCGGCGATGTCGATTGGCGCTCCCGTGAAGCGGCCATTGGCTTCGGCCTCGCGCCAAGACGCTTGCGGAGTTATCTTGTAGATTATCTGTGACATGGTTGCGCTATAATCCGAACCAGTCGTGCGGGGAAGGCCAGGCCAAGGGTCTTCCCCATTTCCGGCGCAAAGATGCGATATTTCAGGCTTTGGCCATGGAGGACGACATGCGTCTGCAGCACATCTTGATCCCCGCCGCGCTCGTTTCACTGGTCGCGGCTTCAGCTTATTCGGAAGAAACGGACCGCTACCGGCTGGAAAAGTCGGCCACCGGCTATATCCGCATGGATACGCAGACCGGCGCGATGTCGATCTGCGAAGAGCGTTCGGGCCAGCTCGTCTGCAAGATGGCGGCCGATGAACGCGCCGCTTACCAGGACGAGGTCGACCGCTTGCAGACCTCGATGAAGGCAATGGACGAGCGCGTCACCAGGCTCGAGAACTCGCTCTCGGCCCGCCTCGAATCGAAACTGCCGAGCGAGGAGGATTTCAACAAGACGATGAGCTACATGGAGCGCTTCCTGAAGGGCTTCATGGGCATCGTCAAGGATATGGACAAGGACAGCGGCGGCGGCGCCCAGCTCAACTCGCAGAAGACTTGAGCGCTGGAGACGAGGAAAACGCGGCGCGTTGGCTTTGCCGCTTGAAAACAGCGCGCTGCCCCTCATAATCGTCCGACTGATCCCGCAAAAAGCAGTAAATCGGGGATTCGGGGAGGGACATTTGCCGTCAGGCTATTCTTTCGTCATCGCCGACGATCATCCGCTGTTTCGCGGCGCCCTGCGCGAGGCGCTTGCCGGCATCGGCAATGTCACCGCCATTCACGAGGCCGGCGATTTCGAGAGTGCCAAGGCGCTGGTCGTGGCCAATGAAGATGTCGATCTGGTGCTGCTCGACCTGTCGATGCCTGGCGCCAGCGGCCTCTCCGGCCTGATCTCGCTGCGCGGCATCCATCCGGCGGTGCCGCTGGTCGTGGTGTCGGCGCATGACGATCCGGCGACCATCCGGCGCGCGCTCGATCTCGGTGCTTCCGGTTTCATCTCGAAGTCGGCAAGCATGGAGGAAATCCGCGGCGCGGTGCAGTCGGTGCTTGCGGGCGATATCGCGGCACCCGTCGGCGTCGATCTAGGCGTCGAACGCGATCCCGAAATATCGGACCTGATCAAACGGCTGCAGGCGCTGACGCCGCAGCAGACCCGCGTGCTGGGCATGCTGGCCGAGGGCCTGCTCAACAAGCAGATCGCCTATGAGCTCGGCGTCTCCGAGGCCACGATCAAGGCGCATGTCTCGGCCATATTGCAGAAGCTCGGCGTCGACAGCCGCACCCAGGCGGTGATCCTGCTGTCCAAGATCGGCAGCGACCCGCTGCAGCCGGCGGGCTGAGCGCCGGCGTTCTCGGCTCAATCGGAACACTCAACTTCGGCTCGCCGCACCGGCCGGACGCTGAAAACCATGAAACTGACGGCGGCCATGATCCAGACGCCGATGCCGCCATAGAGCATCACCCAGCCAAAGCCATCTCGCAGCGCGTCGCGGGCGATCGGATCAGGCAGACCAGGGATGGGATTTCCGGCTGCGATCCCTTCGGCGGCGAGACGCAGCTGGGCGGCATCGAGGTCGGGCAGCGCTTGGCTGAGATGTGCCAGCACGCCGCTTGCAAGGATGAAGCCCATCACCGCTATGTTCAGCGCCAGCGAAACCATGCGGGCGCTCATGTCGATGCCCGACGCCATGCCGGCGCGGTTGCTCGAAACCGAACCCGTCGTCGTGTTGGTGACGGGCGTGTTGGTGATCCCGAGGCCGGCTCCGGCGATCAGGCAGCCAGGCAGCATCGTCAGCCAGCTGGCCTCGGCGGCCGCGCTGCCGAACTTCATCGCGATGAACCCGACGCCGATGACGGCGAGCCCCGCAGGGATGACGACGCCAGGCTGGTAGCGCAGCGAAAGCCGCTCCGCCAAGGGCGGCATCATGAGCGTCGGCAGTGTGTAAGCGAGCAAGGCAAGGCCGGTGGAAAGGCCGTCATAGCCGAGCCCGGCATGGAACCAGATCGGTAGGTAGACCATGAAAGGCCAGTAGGAGAGGTTCATCGCCGCCGAGCCGACGATGGCGCCGGAAAACGGCCGGATCCGGAAGACCGAGAAATCAAACATCGGCCGCTTGCTGATCCTTTCGGCGATGAGGAAGGCGATGAAGCTCGCCATCGAGACACCGAGGATCCCCAGTGCCGTCGGACTGGCGAAACCGAGATCCGGTCCTTGCGTGATGTAGAAAACGAGGCAAAAGACCGACGGCGACAGCGTCACGATGCCCGCCAGGTCGAGCTTGCCCGCCTGTGGATCTTTCGATTCATGGACGCCGGTCAATGCCAGCACAAACGCCACGACTGTTGTCGGCACATGGATGAGGAACACCCATTCCCAGCTCGAGACCGCGACGATGCCACCACCGACGATGGGCCCGAAGCCGAGACCGACACCGAAGATGACGCCCCACCAGCCCCAGGCCACCGCGCGCTCGCGGCCTTCCCTGAATTCGTGCGACAGCACGGCGAGCTGGCAAATCAGCATCGCGCCGCCGCTCAGGCCCTGCAGAAACCGGGCGACGATCAAGGTCGATACGTCGTCCGCCAGGCCGCAGATCAGCGACGTCAGGCCGAAGGCGGCGATGGAGACCAGGAAGAGGCGCTTGCGCCCGTAACGGTCGGCGATGGTGCCGACCGTCATCAGCACGGTGGTGACCGCGATCGTGTAGGCGTTCATCACCCACTGCAATTGCCTGAAGTCCGCGTGCAACACCTCTTCCAGCGTCGGCAGGATGGCGGGAATGCTTGAAATTTCCAGCCCGAACATCAGGCATGCCAGGCAAGCGGCAAACAGGACGACGATGCCTCGGCGGGTGAGGACAGCCATGGTCAAACCTTTCGAATTCCCAGGCGCGGCAATCTGCTGACGCCTGCCATGCACTGCACAGTTAGGGCAGGCTTGATCATTTGAAAATTGCATGGTTGGCTATTTCAGTGACAACAAAGCGAGATAGCTGACATGACGCTGGACGTAGATGCGGTGAAGGCGTTCGTCACCGTTGCGGATCTCCGCAGCTTCACGCGCGCCGCCGAAGCGCTCGGCAGCACGCAAGGCGCGGTCAGCGTCAGGCTGAAGCGGCTTGAGGATCGGCTTGGCCAGAAACTGATCGAGCGGACGCCCCGGCTGGTCCGACTTTCCACGCGGGGCGAAATATTCCTGGAGCCGGCACGCGATTTCCTTGCCGCGCACGACCGCGCCGTCGCGAGCCTGACCGCCGTCCGCCGCCGCTTCAGGCTCGGCATCGCCACCCATGTTGGCGGCGCGGAGGTTCCGACCCTGCTGGCGCGGCTCAACGCGCATGATCCTGCGCTCACCATCGAGGTTCGACTCGATGATTCACGCGATCTGCTCGACGCGTTCGACCGGGGCGAGCTCGACGCGGCGATCATCCGCCGTGAGGACGACCGTCGCGATGGCGAGGTGCTGGCGCCGGAGCATTTCGGCTGGTACGCCGCTCCGGGTTTCGTCCACCGGGCCGGCGAGCCGCTGCACCTGGCCGCATCCTCGCCATCTTGCGGCATCCGCAACATCGCGACCGGCGCGCTCGACGCGGTCGGAATTCCCTGGACGGAAGTGTTCCTTGGCTGCGGCTCCTTTGCGGTGGCCGAGGCTGTCACGGCCGGCCTCGCAACATCGGTCTTTTCCTGCCGGCTCGCGCCGCCCGGAACGATCGAGGTCAGCCGGAAATTCGGCCTGCCGCCGCTGCCGGCATCCGAGATCGCGCTGCTTTCGACGCTTTCGGACATCAAGTCGCGCGAGGCGCTGCGCACGCTGGCCATGGCCTTTCGCGAGCATCGCCCGCCGGCAGCGGCTACCGCCACGCGGCCCCGGTTCCGCAACTCGCAAGGGGCCGACAATCTGTCCGACGCGTAAGTCCCACGCCCGTTTCAGCGATGATGGCCGGATTGCGTCGTCTGACGTTAACGCCTACGGCCGCTCGATGAGCAGCATGCTGATCTGGTCGTCGTCCATGCCGGAGTGTTCAGCCGAGCCGCATCGACAGCTCCGGGGTCATTCCGCCGCCCGCACCATCGGCCTGAACCTGGCCATCATCGACCGCAGCACCGCCGGCTTCAGCGGCTTGTTGATCATCGGGATGTCGAGGCCTGCCGCGGCTGCCCGCACCTCGTTGGAGCGGTCGGCCGTGACCAGCACGGCCGGCAGGTCGTCACCGTGCGTCGCCCGCAGCCTGGTGATAACGTCGAGACCGGTTTCACGGTCGAGATGGTAGTCGGCAAGCACGATGTCAGGACGTTGGCCCGCGGCCTTGCCCAGATCCCCCGAGCCGGTCACCGTGGCGACGTTGCAGCCCCAGCCTTCGAGCAGCAGCCGCATGCCCTCGAGGATACGGATGTCATTGTCGATGCACAGCACATGCAGCCCGGACAGCGAAGCCGCCGCGCGTGCCGGCGCCCTGGTCTCGACCTCGCGTCGCGGCTCCTGCGCGGCTGTCACCGGCAGGATGACGGAAAAGCGCGTGCCCTTGCCCGGGTTGGAGAAGATGCGGATTTCGAGCCTGAGCACTCGGGCGATGCGGTCGACGATGGAGAGGCCGAGGCCAAGACCCTCGGCTTCGCGGGCGCCTTCGTCCAGCCGGGTGAATTCATGAAAGACAGTGTTCAGCTTGTCGCCGGCAATGCCGATGCCGGTGTCGATGACCTGGATCTCCGCCAATTCGCCACGCCGCCGCACACCGACCAGGATGTGGCCCTGGCGGGTGTATTTGATGGCGTTGGAGACAAGATTCTGGATCAGGCGGCGCAACAGGTTACGGTCCGTCGTCACGGTCAGCGACGACGGCATGATGGTCAGGCCAAGCTTTTTCTCCGCGGCCAGTGGCCGAAAATCATTGCCGATCTGGCGCAGCAGGCCATCAAGGCTGAAGGCGGTGTCGTCCGGTTTCATCGCACCGGCATCGAGGCGCGAAATGTCGAGCACGGCGCCCAGAATGGTCTCGACCGATTCCAGCGACGATTCGATGTTGATGGCCGCCTTGCCGGCCGGACCCTTGCCGGCCTTCTCGATCAGCGAGGAACAATAGAGCCGGGCGGCATTCAAGGGCTGCAGGATGTCGTGACCGGCGGCGGCAAGGAAGCGCGTCTTGCCGAGATTGGCCTCCTCGGCGAGCATCTGTGCCTGCGCCAGCTCCTCGTTGACCCGGGTCAGTTCCTCGTTGACCCTGGTCAGCTCGATGGTGCGGGTCTTGACGCGCTGTTCCAGCGATTCATTGGCGCGCTTCAGCGCCAGGTCCTGCTCGACGCGTCCGGAGATGTCGGCATAGGTGGCAACGATGCCCCCATCGGGCATCGGGTTGGAACGCAGCTCGAGGATACGGCCGCTGGTCTTCAGCTCCATCTGCCAGGGGCTGACGAAGCTGGTCAGCCGGTTGAGCATCGCCACGCGCTGGTCGGCGGGAATGTCGCCGCGCTCGGCGAGATGGCGAAGGATCTGGTCGAGCGAAACGCCAACCTGGCCCATCTCGTCGGGCAGGTCGAACAGCGCCCGGTATTGCCTGTTCCAGCAGATCAGCCGGAAATCGCGGTCGAAGACGGTGATGCCTTGCTCCATCTGGTCGAGCGCGATCTGCAACAGATCGCGATTGTGCTGCAGCGCTTCCGTGGCATCGTCGAGCAGGCGGAAGGCATCGCGGGATTCGCGGTCGTGGCGGCGAAACAGCAGCGACAGGATCAGCCGCGCCGAGGAGGAGCCGACGGCGCTGGCCAAGAGCTGTTCGGAAAAGCGGATGACGTCCATGCTGGCCTGCTCGTTGCCGTGCAGCCAGGTGCCGTTGCTCTTCTCGAAGGATTGAAAGGAGCGTTCCGTGCGTTCGACGCCGAGATAGCGTGCGATCGTATCCTTGAGGTCGTTGACGGTGATGGCGGTGCGGAAGCGGCGCAGGCTCGGCATCGGGCCGGCTTCGCGCGGCACGAAGATCGATGCCTGGATGCGCTCCAGCGGCACCGATGCGCGCGACAGCGAGCCGAAGACGAAGAACAGCGCGTTGACCGACAGGCTCCACAGCACGCCATGGTTCAGCGGTTCGGCGACAGTGCCGAACAGCGCCTGTGGCCGCAGCGCCTCGAAGCCGAACAGTCCATGCACGATGATGCCGGTATCGGGTGGGACGAGCGACGGCACCAGCAGCGTGTAGCCCCAGACCAGGATGCCGGCGACCATGCCGAGCGCCGCGCCGCGGCCATTGGCGCCGCGCCAGATCAGCCCACCGACCAGGGCCGGCGCGAATTGCGCGATCGCCGCGAACGACATCAGGCCGATCGAGGACAGCCGGGCGCTGTTTGTGCTCTCGCGATAGTAGAGAAAGGCGATGAACAAAAGGATGAAGATCGCTCCACGCCGTACATTGAGGATGAGCGTCGACCAGTCCTCGTTTTCGGAGGTGGTCGTCCGCAACAGCCGGCGCACGAACAGCGGGATGATCAGGTCGTTGGAGATCATGATCGACAGCGCCACGCTCTCGACGATGACCATGGCGGTTGCCGCCGACAGGCCGCCGATGAAAGCGGCCATGGCCAGGAAATCGTGGCCGCCGAACAGCGGCAGCGAGAGCACATAAAGATCGCTGCTCGTCCTTGCGCCGACCAGCGTTAGGCCGGCAAAGGCGATCGGCAGCACGAACAGGTTGATCGCCACGAGGTAGAGCGGGAACACCCATGTCGCGGTGCGCAGTTCGGCCTCGCTGCGGTTCTCGACGATGGTGACGTAGAACTGCCGCGGCAAGAGGATGATGGCGAAGCCGCTCAGGCACGTCAGCACCAGCCAGGTGGCGAGCGACGTCGAATAGCCCATTGCCTGCCGCACCTGGCCATTCTGCGCCAGCCGGTCGAACATGTCTCCGGGGCCGCCGAAGATCAGGAAGGTGACCATCAGGCCGATGGCCAGGAAGGCGGCAAGCTTGACCACCGTCTCGACCGCCACCGCCAGCACCAGCCCGTCCTGGTGTTCGGTGGCGTCGGCATGGCGTGTGCCGAACAGGACCGCAAACAGCGCAAGCAGCATGGCGACGACCAGCGAGATGTCGCTGACGAAAGGATCGAAAGAGGGTGGCGAGCCCGTATAATGCTCGACCATCAGGCTGACCGAGCCGGAGATCGCCTTCAGTTGCAGCGCGATATAGGGCACGGCGCCGATCGTGGCGATCAGCGTGGCGATGGCGGCCACGGTGAAGCTCTTGCCGTAGCGCGCGCCGAGGAAGTCGGCGACCGAGGTGATCTTCTCGGTCTTGGCTAGCCGCACGATGCGGTTGAGCAATGGAAAGCCGAACACGAACACCAGCACCGGGCCGGTATAGATGCCGAGGAATTCGAGGCCGCGTTCCGAGGAAAGGCCGACCGAGCCGAAGAAGGTCCAGGACGTGCAGTAAATGGCAAGGCTGAGCGCATAGATGAAGGGCCGCGCGCGGCCGGGTCCAGATATCGCCGAGCGGCGGTCGCCCAGGCTGGCGATGGCGAACAGCAGCGTCACATAGGCGATCGCAATGATGACGATGAACAAGCCCTGCACGCCGGCAAGATCCTCCCTGTGCCGATTTTAACCTGGCCGGTCAGACGCAATCACAGCTTGGTGTCGGAGTCCATCACGGCTTTGGGTGCATGAAGCGGCTGATTTCAAAGGGGTAACGCCAGGTAAGGAGAAACCGGTTGCTTTCCCCTTTTTGCCCATGTTGCAACTTGAGGTTTTTGTTATGTTTGATTTGGGTCGATGCCGGGAAGGTGGGAGCGGCAGCACGGCCGGTCATAAGGAGGGTCGAATGCTGAGAGAATTCCAGGAATTCATTTCCAAGGGTAACGTGATGGACTTGGCCGTCGGCGTCATCATCGGCGCTGCCTTTTCCAAGATCGTCGATTCCTTGGTCAACGACATCATCATGCCGATTGTCGGCGCGATCTTTGGCGGTCTGGACTTCAACAACTACTTCTTTGGGCTTTCCTCGGCCGTCAACGCCACCTCGCTGGCGGACGCCAAAAAGCAAGGCGCTGTTTTCGCCTATGGCAGCTTCATCACCGTGGTACTGAATTTCATCATCCTCGCCTTCATCATCTTCCTCATGGTCAAGGCCGTGAACAACATGCGCAAGCGCCTGGAAAAGGAAAAGCCCGCGCCAGCGGCCGCGCCTCCCCCGCCGATGTACAGCTTCTGACCGAAATCCGCGATTTGCTGGCCAGGCGATAGACGGATACGGTTCTTCTGGACTAAAACCCCGGTCGTTCGCGGCCGGGGTTTTCTGTTTTCGTATCTGGTAAGCAGCCCTCACGAACGCCCGAGACAACGGACCTGCCCAATGACCCTGATCCAGACCCTGCGCCCCGAGGCCCTTGCCGCGCCTGAAAGCGGTATCGTCGCCGTCGTCAACTACGGCAGATTGCGCGAAGGCCTGATCCCGCTCTGGGCCGGCGAGGGCGACCTGCCGACGCCGTCCTTCATCACCGATGCCGCGTCGAAAGCGCTGGCCGGCGGCGAGACGTTTTACACCTGGCAGAGGGGTATTCCCGACCTGAGGCAGGCGCTGGCGCGCTACTATGCCAGGCACTTCGGCAAGACCTTCCCCGAAGAGCAATTCATCGTCACCGGCTCCGGCATGCATGCCATCCAGCTGGCGCTCGACGCGCTTGCGGGCGCCGGCGACGAAGTGATCTACCTGTCGCCCGCCTGGCCGAATTTCGACGCCGCCGCCGCGATCGCGGGGGCCGTGCCGGTGCCGGTCACGCTCGACCATTCCGGAAATGGCTGGTCCTGCGACGTCGAGAAGATCGCGGCGGCGGTCACACCGCGCACGAAGGCGCTGTTCATCAACACGCCGTCCAATCCGACCGGCTGGACCGCGGACCATGAGACCTTGCGGGCGATCCTCGATCTCGCCCGCGCCAAGGGCCTGTGGATCATCGCCGACGAGATCTATTCGCTGTTTCACTATGGTCACAGCCGCGCGCCGTCCTTCCTCGACATCGCGGAGGCGGAAGACCGTATCCTGTTCGTCAACAGTTTCTCCAAGAACTGGGCGATGACCGGCTGGCGGGTCGGCTGGGTCAAGACGCATCCAAGCCTGCAGCAGGTGTTCGAGAACCTGATCCAGTATTCCAACTCGGGCGTAGCCCAGTTCATGCAGCGCGGCGCGGTCGCGGCGCTCGACGAGGGTGATGCCTTCGTCGCCGAACAGGTGGAGCGGGCGCGGAAGGCCCGCGACCTGGTCTGCAGCATTCTCGGCGAAACCGGCAAGGCGCGCTTCACCGTTCCGCAGGGCGCCTTCTACCTGTTCTTCACGGTCGACGGGATCACCGATTCACGCAGCGCTGCCTTCGACATCGTCGACAAGGCCAATGTCGGCCTGGCGCCCGGCACCGCCTTCGGCCCCGGTGGCGAAGCCTTCTTGCGGCTGTGCTTCCACCGGAGGCTGGACCAGCTCGAGGAAGCGGCAAACCGGCTGGCGAAGTGGGTGAAGACTGTTTGAACAGGCGGCGGCTTCCGCCGCCTGACTTTAGTGCGGTTCAGAGTTTGATGGAATCTCTGACCCGCTCTAACCTCTTGTTTTTACGCAAGGGGAAGCGCTACGCGCTTCTCACGGGAAAACTGCTATGCACTTTTCCTGGAATTGCTTTAGCCGCCCGACTTGGGCACCAGCAGCGGAATGATCCGGTCGCTTTTCGCGACGGCCGGTCGACCGGCGGCGCCGTAGGGAATGCCCAGCGCGTCCCAGGTTTCGACCAGCGCGTCCTGCAGTTCGGCGATCAGCGCGTCCGAATGGAAGGGCGTCGGCGTGATGCGCAGCCGCTCGGTGCCACGCGGCACAGTCGGGTAGTTGATCGGCTGGATGTAGATGCCGTGCACGCCGAGCAGGCGGTCGCTGGCCATCTTGCACAGCTCCGGATCGCCGACCAGCACCGGCACGATATGGGTCGCCGATTCCATCACCGGCAGGCCGGCGGCGGACAGGATCTGCTTGGTTCGGCTCGCCTGCTGCTGCTGGGCGTCGCGTTCGGCCTGTGAGCGCTTCAGGTGACGGATCGACGTGGTGGCCGCGGCGGCGATCGCCGGCGGCAGCGCGGTGGTGAAGATGAAGCCCGGCGCATAGGACCGCACCGCGTCGATGACCGCGCTGGTGCCGGTGATGTAGCCGCCCAGCGTGCCGAAGGCCTTGGCGAGCGTGCCCTCGATGATGTCGATGCGATCGGCGAGGCCCTCGCGCTCGGTGATGCCGCCGCCGCGCGGCCCGTACATGCCCACCGCATGGACTTCGTCGATATAGGTCATGGCGTTGTAGCGCTCGGCGAGCTCGACGATCTCCTTGATCGGCGCGATGTCGCCATCCATCGAATAGACGCTTTCGAAGACGATCAGCTTGGCGCGTTCGCGCCCGGCCGTCTGCAACAGGCTTTCCAGATGCGCGACGTCATTGTGGCGGAAGATCTTTTTCTCGGCGCCCGAGCGCCGCACGCCTTCGATCATCGAGGCATGGTTCAGCTCGTCCGAGATGATCAGGCAATTGGGCAAAAGCCGTGCAATGGTCGAGATCGAGGCTTCGTTCGAGACAAAACCGGAGGTGAAGACCAGGGCGGCGTCCTTGCCGTGCAGGTCGGCCAACTCATGCTCGAGTTCGACCAGCGGATTGGACGTGCCGGAAATGTTGCGGGTGCCGCCGGCGCCAGAGCCCATCTTGCCGGCCGCGTTCTGGAATGCGGCGATGACGTCCGCGTGCTGGCCCATGCCAAGATAGTCGTTGGAGCACCAGACGGTGATCTCCTCGGCGCGGCCGTTGGAACGCCAGATGGCGCGCGGAAACTTGCCCGCGATGCGCTCGAGGTCGGCGAAAACGCGGTAGCGACGCTCGGCATGGAGCTGGTCGATCGCGTCCTCGAAGAACCGCTGGTAATTCATGTCGGCTTCCCAATTTTGCGCGGGATCATAATCATTGGTCTTTTGGTCGTCCACCGGGCCGATTTGGTCAAAATGCCACGCCCCGGACCTGTTCCTAACGATGGCGGATCGTGGCCTATTCCCAATCCGTGGCACGCTCTTTGGTTCACTTTTGTTTCCGCACGATGCCACATCAAGTGAACGCTGGTTACCTTGGGTTTTAATGGGCAGACGGTAGACTTTCCAGTAAGGCGGTTGTTGAGACAGTTTCCGATAAATCTTGGGTAAGCGAGGATTTGGATGACGGTTTTGGTGACAGGTGGAGCCGGCTATATCGGCAGCCATATGGTCTGGGAATTGCTGGATGCGGGCGAAAGCGTGGTCGTTCTCGACCGCCTTTCCACCGGCTTCGAATGGGCGGTGGCGCCGGAGGCAAAGCTGGTCGTCGGCGATGTCGCCGACAAGGAATTGGTCGGCTCGGTGATCAGGGAGCACAAGGTCGACGCGATTATCCATTTCGCCGGTTCCATCGTGGTGCCGGAATCGGTCGCCGACCCGCTCGCCTACTACGAGAACAACACCTCGAAGACCCGCACGCTGATTGAAACCGCGGTGCGCGAAGGCGTGCCGAACTTCATCTTTTCCTCGACAGCCGCCGTCTATGGCGGCGCCGGCCTGGAACCGGTGCGCGAGGATGCCCGCCTGGCGCCCGAATCGCCCTATGGCCTGTCCAAGCTGATGAGCGAGTGGATGCTGCGCGACGCGGGCCTTGCGCACGACATCCGCTACACGGCGCTGCGCTATTTCAACGTCGCCGGCGCCGACCCGAAGGGCCGCACCGGCCAGTCCACCCCGGGCGCCACCCATCTGATCAAGGTCGCCTGCGAGACCGCGCTCGGCAAGCGCCCGTTCATGCAGGTCTTCGGCACCGATTATCCGACGCCGGATGGCACCTGCATGCGCGACTATATCCATGTCAGCGATCTGGCTGCCGCGCATCGCCTTGCCCTGCAGCGGCTGCGCGCCGGCGGCGCCAGCCTCGTCGCCAATTGCGGCTACAGCCATGGTTATTCGGTGCTCGAGGTGATCGACAGCGTACGGCGCGCCTTCGGCCATGATTTCGAGGTCAGGATGGGCGACCGGCGTCCCGGCGATGCCGCGGCGGTGGTCGCCAATTCCGATCTCGCCCGATCCGAACTCGGCTGGACCCCGCAGCGTGACGATCTCGACCAGATCGTCAATGACGCGCTGGCCTGGGAGCGCATCCTGACCAGCAAGAACTCCGCACGGAGCTGAGCGCGCTTCCTCCAAGGGCTCGCAAGGCGCGTGGCGACGCGCTATGGAAGCACTCGCGACACGGCGTGGAGGCGCCGTGCCGCGAAGAGCTTTGGGGGATGGTATGAAGATAACGGTGCTTGGAGCCGGCGTCGTCGGTACGGCGGCCGCCTATTACCTGGCCGCCGACGGCCACGAGGTCACCGTGATCGAGCGCCATCCGGCGCCGGCGCGGGGCACCAGCCAGTCGAATGCCGGGCTGGTGTCTCCTGGCGACGCCACCGCCTGGGCGTCGCCGGCGGCACTTAAGACGTTCCTGCGCGGGCTCTACAATCATGATCTCGGCATCAAGGTGCGGCTGCGCTTCGATCCCTATTTCCTCGCCTGGAGCCTGCGTTTCCTGCGCCAGTGCACGGTGGCCCGCCTGCGTGCCAACAGCCAGGTCAAGCTGCGGCTCGCGCTCTATTCGCGCGACTGCATCAACGCCATCTCCAGTGACACCGGCATCCACTATGACGAGCGCAAAAAGGGCATCCTGTATTTCTTCCGCTCGCAGCACAGCCTCGACACCGGCACCGACAATTATCGCTATCTGGCCGAGCATGGCCTGCCGATCGAGATCGTCGGCCGCGACCGGCTGGTCGAACTGGAACCGGGCCTTGCAGGCGTCAAGGAAAAGATCGCCGGCGGCGTCTATTCGCCGATCGACCAGACGGGCGATTCTCGGCAGTTCGTGGAAAATCTGGCCGCCTATGCGGCCGAAAAGCTCGGCGTGAGGTTTCGCTACGGCACCACGGTCGAGGGCTTCGACATCGAGGGCGACCGAGTGCGCGCCGTGATGACCTCGACCGGACCGGTCACCGGTGATGCCGTCGTCATATCGATGGGTCCGGAAAGTGGGCTGCTCGGCCGTCGCTACGGCATCGACCTGCCGGTCTATCCGGTGAAAGGTTACACGGCGACGATTCCCTTGGAAGACGAGAGCAAGGGCCCGACCATGGGCGGCGCCGACGAGGACCAGCTGATGGCCTATTCGCGCCTTGGCAATCGATTGCGGTTGGCTTCGACCGCCGAATTCACCGGCTTCGACCGCACCCACAAGCCCAGCGACTTTGCCACCATGTTCAGGACCGGCAAGGACTTGTTCCCCGGCGCCTTCGACGAGAAGAAGGCCGAGCTGTGGGCGGGTTTGCGGCCAATGATGCCGAATTCGGTGCCGGTCATCGGCCAGGCGAAATACCGCAACCTTTATCTCGACACAGGCCACGGCCATGTCGGCTGGACCATGGCCTGCGGTTCGGGAAAATTCCTCGCCGACCTCGTTGCCGGCCGCAAGCCGGAGATCGATCCGCAGGGACTGGTCTACGGAGGCTAGGCATGTCGGGACCGCAAGTCGCCATCGACCTTGGCCGCATCGAGCGCAACGCCCGCACCGTCGTCGAGCGCTGCGCGCTGTCAGGCATCAAGGTGTTCGGCGTCACCAAGGGCATGTGCGGCATGCCGCAAGTGGCGCGCGCCATGCTGCGCGGCGGTGTCGCCGGCATTGCCGAATCCCGCTTCGAAAACATCCGCCGGCTGCGCGACAGCGGCATATCGGCGCCGATCATGCTGTTGCGCAGTCCGCCGATGGCGCGCGTCGAGGAGGTGGTGCGCACCGTCGACGTCAGCCTGCAGTCGGAACTGACGATCATTCGCGAGATATCGCGCATCGCCGACCGCATGGGCCGTGTCCACGACATCATGCTGATGATCGATCTCGGCGATCTCCGCGAAGGTATCTGGCCGAACGACCTCATCCCCACGGTCGAGCAGATACTTGGATTCAAAGGCGTGCGGATCGCCGGCATCGGCACCAATCTCGGCTGCTTCGGCGCCATCATGCCGACGCAGGAAAATCTCGGCCAGCTCGTCGCCCACGCCTACAAGACCGAGCGTCTCTCCGGCAAAAGCCTGGACTTCATCTCCGGCGGGGCCTCGTCGTCCCTGCCGTTGCTGCTTGAAGGCAAATTGCCGACCGGCATCAACAATCTGCGTGTCGGCGAGGCGATCCTGCAGGGTGGCGTGGAGACCTTCCGCGATGTGCCATGGGCCGAACTCGAACCCGACGCCTGCCGGCTGACCAGCGACGTCATCGAGGTCAAGCTGAAACCGTCGCGGCCGATCGGCACGTCGGGCTACGATTCGTTCGGCAACCAGCCTGTCTTTCCCGACGAAGGCGACAGGTTGCGCGCCATCGCCAATATCGGCCGCGAGGATGTGCTGGTCGAAGGGCTGACGCCGATCGCCAAGGGGATCCGCGTGCTCGGCGCCTCCAGTGACCATCTGCTGCTCGATGTGCAGGACGCCGATCCGCCGCCCGCTGTCGGCGACCGCGTCGCCTTTCGCATGAGCTATGGCGCGATGCTGCTGGCGATGACCTCGGAATATGTCGAGAAGGCACCGATGCACGATGTCGCCGGCTTTTCCGGCCGCAAGATGGTGCAGATAACGGCCGAGCCGGAGGCCGCCGGCATCCTGGCCCGGGAGGGAATCGGCGCACGGCTGGAGGCGATGAATTTCGATGTGGTGGAACTGGCCGATGTCGAGCGCCCGCCATCCGGACTGATCCGGCTGACCGCGGGCGCCGACCGGCGCGTCGCCCACAAGGCACTGACGGCGACCGCTCGCGCGACGCACTCCTTTGGCCTGATCTGGATCGATTCCATAGCGGCCCTGATGCCCGAAGAAGAGGAAGGCATCGATCTGCCCGAAGCGTCCGTGCTGGCGCGCACTCTTGGGCTCGACCACAAGGCCGGCGCGCTGCAGCCGCAGCTGTCGCCGGAAAACGTCGTCATCATCGGGCTGCGCCATGCCGATCCGGCGGAAGTGCGGGTGCTGAAAGATGCGCGCGTCTCGGCCTTCACCATGACTGATATCGACGCCATGGGGATGCGCGATCAGATGCACGAGGCCATCCGCATCGCCACTTCCGGCACGCAGGGGTTTCATGTCAGCTATTCGCCCACGGCGACCGAATTCGCCGGCTGGGCGGCTGGTTCCGGCGGCCTCACCGTGCGCGAAACGCATCAGGCGATGGAGGCGATCGCGCTTTCCGGCGGGCTGCTGTCGATGGATGTCTGCGGCCTGAGTGCCGATCTGGAGCCCAGGATCGGCACCGAGACCATCAATTTCGTCATGTCGGCCTTCGGCAAGCGAATCCTCTGATCAGCCAACTGCCTCGACCGCCGCTCGCCACGCGCGCGCATACTCCGCCCAGGCCGGACCGGCCGGCGGCTCTTGTGTTTGGCCCTTGCCATGCGCGGCTCCCTGATCCGATGCCAGCAGGGCGGCTCCGATGCTGGTGCCGGTAGCGGCTTCCGATGCGATGACCGCGCGGCCCGTGCTCGCGGCGAGCATCCGCGTGAACAATTGGTTGCGCGCGAAAGGTCCTCGACCGTCGTCGGGCCATCGCCGCCGATCAGGTCGAGGCAAGTGGCGGTCATCAGCGCCAGGTAGAAGGAGATGGCAGCAAAGCGCTGGCCGGGAGGGATCGCCTCGCCCTTGCGCCATGCAGCCGCATGATGCGGAAACGGCCCCGAGCCCTGCTGGGTCGACGGCAGCAGCAATGTCTTGCGCGCCAGTACGGCGGCGACGTCCTTGTCGCTCCAGTCCTGCGCCGCGCCTTCGGTCAGCAGCGAGAATTCCCGGCCGCCCATGAAACGCGCCGAGGGTACGGGGTCGCCGAGCGCGTTGACATTGACCAGCGTATCCCTTGCCGGATCGAGCGCCACCGTCCTGCCGGCGACCGCCATCGATACCACCCAGGTGCCGGTCGACACCACCGAGAAGGGCGGCGCATCGGACAGGAGATGCGGCAGCAGGGAGGCGTTGGAATCGTGCAGGCCGCAAAAGACGGGCGTTTGAGGATCGAGCCCGGTGCGCTGCGCAAGCACGGGCAGGATCGGGCCGAGGCGGTCCCTGGCCGGCCGCACGGGCGCCATCAGCTTGCGCCAGCCCAGGCGGTCGACCAGCGCTGAAAAATCCGCTGTCCAGGGGTTCCACAGATCGGTGTGGCAGCCGAGCGACGTGACCTCGTTGGCGGGGACGCCGGTCAGGCGCAGCGCCCAGTATTGGGGGTACATCAGCATCGCGGCGGCTCTGGCGAACTCGGTCGGGAAGCTTTGCTGCTGCCAGAAGAATTGTGCGCCGAGATTGAGGCCGAGCGGCAGGCGCGGCGTGCCGGTCTCGGCGAAAGGCGGGCGGATCGCGTGATAATCCGCCGCGAGTTCATCGGGGCCGTCGAATTCATAGTCGAGAACCGGCAGCACGAGTTCGTCCGCGGCATCGACCAGCACGCCGGTCGCACCATGGGTGGTGATCGAAATGGCGGCGATGCGCTGTTCGCGGTTGAGGTCGGCAAGGCTGTCGAGGATGAACGCCCACAGCGCTTCGACATCGTGATGCGGGTAGGGCGCTTGCCGCACTGGCGCGTTCGCCATGCGGCGCAGCGCCACCTCGCTCAATGTGGCGAGATCGACCAGCGCCACCTTGGCGTTGGTCTTGCCGATATCGATGACGGCGACGTGGCGGATCGCGCTCATTCCATATGGAACATTATTTCCAGCGGCACCGCCACCGGCTCGTTATCAGGCATGGTTTCCATGATATCGGCCATTTCAGCCCACCAGCGCCGCATCACCGGATGCTTCGGCAGATCTTCCATGCCGTGGCCATCGCGCCGCCACAGCACGCCGAACAGGATGTTCGTCTCCTCGTCGAGATGGATCGAGTAGTCGGAGATGCCGGCCTGCTTCAGCAACGCGACCAGCGACGGCCAGATTTCATCGTGGCGCTTTCTGTACTCGGCCTTCATGCCCGGTTTGAGCATCATCTTGAATGCGTATTTCTCGGACATCAGGCCAGGCGTCCCCCGCGCAGCCGTCGCCATACGATAGGCAGGGCGATAACGATGATCAGGAGCAGGCCGATGAAGATCGACATGACGATGCCGGGCACGTTGAGCAGGCCGAGGCCGAAGGTCACCAGCCCCATGATGAAGGCGGCGAGCACGACGCCCAGGATGCTGCCGGCGCCGCCAAGGATGCTGACGCCGCCAAGCACCACCATGGTGATGACTTCGAGTTCGTAGCCCTGTGCGATCGACGGCCTCGTCGAACCGAGCCGCGAGGTGATCAGCACCGAAGCGATGCCCGACATCAGCCCGGTCAGGCAGAACAGGATGAATTTTATGCGGCCGACGCGCACGCCTGAAAACTGTGCCGCGACCGGATTGTTGCCGATGGCGAAGACACGGCGGCCGAAACTCGTGCGGTGCAGCAGGAACCAGTAGAAGACGGCCGCGATGAGGAAGAGCACCAGTTCGAACGACACCACCCACCAGACGTAGCCCTGGCCGAAGAAGGCGAAGCTTTCGGGATAGCCCTTGTAGGCCTGGTCGCCGAGGATGATGAAGGCGATGCCGCGGAACAGGCTCATCGTGCCGATGGTGACGACGATGGAAGGCAGGCCGAGCCGCGTCACCAGCAGCCCGTTGAAGGCGCCGCAGCCGAGGCCGACCACGACGCCGATCAAAACAAGCACTGGCGTGCCGGCGCCGGCCTGCACCGCCATGCCCATCATGGTCGAGGCGAGCGCGATGATGGCGGCCACCGACAGGTCGATCTCACCAGAAATGATCAGCAATGCCATGGCAAAGGCGATCAGACCCTTCTCGGTGAAGTTGAAGGTCAGATCGGACAGCGAATAGGGGTCGAGGAAATAGGGCGAGGCGAAACTGTTGATGGCGAAGATGGCGATGGCCACCACGACCAGCAACGCTTCCCAGGAAAAGATCGCCGAAGAGAGCGGCTTGTCGAGCCGGTCGGGAATGTGGCGCGGGGCGGGGGTATCGGTCATGCGGCATGCTCCAGACGCTGGCGCTGCCCGTCGCAAAGAGCGTCCCTTCTCCCCGTCACTATACGGGGAGAAGGTGCCCGAAGGGCGGATGAGGGGCGGCGCCAACGTTCGGAGGTGCTCAACGTATGCGGTGAGTTCCGGCCGAGGCAAATCGGACCGTTGCTATTCGCAACGATCCTGTTTGCACCGTAAGCGCCGCCCCTCATCCGCCTACCGGCACCTTCTCCCCGTATAGTGACGGGGAGAAGGGAGCACTTCAACGTCCCGCTCATGCCTCCGCCTTCCTCAGAATAATCCGCCCCTTTTGGCGTTCGCCGCGTGCGTTGAGCACCACGGCCAGGATGATGGCGCTGCCCGAAATCGCCATCTGCCAGAAGGGCGAGATGTTGATGACCGGCAGCGCGTTGGAGATGATGCCGAGGAACAATGCGCCGAGCACCGCACCCCCGACCGAGCCGATGCCGCCGGCGATCGAGATGCCGCCGATGACGCAGGCGGCGATGATGTTGAGCTCATAGCCGTTGGCGACCTCGACCGAGGCGATGACATAGCGCGAAATCCAGAGATAGCCGGCGAGGCCACCGATCATGCCGGAGATGCAGAAGACGATGAATTTCGTGCGGCCGACATCTATGCCGGTATAGACCGATGCCGTGGGATTGACGCCGACGGCATAGATCGAGCGGCCGAGCGCGGTACGCGTCATCAAGACGAAGAACAGGGCGATGACCAGGATGGCGATCCAGGACAGCACCGGAATGCCAAGCAAGGCCGCGCGCTGGAAGCCGATGAAATCCGGGCTCATCTTGTCGGCGTTGACCCAGGCGCCGCCCGAAATGACGAAAGTGGCGCCGCGATAGATGGTCAGCGTGCCCAATGTCACCACGATCGATGGGATGTTCAGCCGCCACACCAACAGGCCGTTGATGGCGCCGAGCACCAGCCCGACGGCGAGCGCGATCACGATCAGCAGCGGAATCGGGATCGCCGGATGGGCCGCGTTCAGCATCGCCACCACCATGCCGGTGAAGCACAGATTGGAGGCCATCGACAGGTCGATCGACCGGGTCAGGATAACGACCATCTGGCCGAGCGCCAGGATCATCAGGATCGAGGTGTCGTTGAACACCTGGCGCAGGTTGCCGGGATCGGCAAAGGCCGGAAAGCGCATCGAGATCAGCCCGATCAGCACGGCGATGGCCGCCAGCAGCCAGATTTCGCGATATTTGAGGAAAGCCTTCATGCCGCGATCCCCGCTGCCGTTCTGACCAGCGTCTCGGCGTCCAGTCCCTTATTGTCGTAGACCGCCGCCACGAGGCCCTCGCGCATGACCACGACACGGTCGGACATGCCGAGGATTTCCGGCAGTTCCGACGACACCATGATCACCGAAAGGCCCTGTGCGACGAGCTCGGCCATGAAGCCGTGCACGGCGGCCTTGGAGCCGATGTCGATGCCCTTGGTCGGCTCGTCCAGGATGATGACCTTCGGCGTCGTCGCCAGCCATTTGGCGATCACCACCTTCTGCTGGTTGCCACCCGAGAGGGTACCGACATCCTGGCTGAGCGAAGACGCGCGCAGGTCCAACCGCTCGGTGTAGGAACGGGCGAGCGAAAATTCCTCCGCCAGCCGCAGCATGCCCGATTTGGAGGTGCGGGCGAGCGATGGGAGCGAAACGTTTTGGAAGATCGGCAGGCCGATCACGACCCCTGCTTGCCGCGCTCCTCCGGCACGTAGACGATGCCGGCCTCGATCGAATCCGCCGCCGATTTCGGCGCGATCGCCGTGCCTTCCAGCGTGATCGTGCCGCCGGATATGCGGGTGATGCCTGATATCGCCTGCATGACCTCGCTGCGCCCGGCGCCGACCAAGCCATAGAAGCCGAGGATTTCGCCCTTGTGCAATTCGAAGCCGATATTGTTGAACTCGGTTGGATGCGAGAGGCCGGAAACGGAAAGCACCGGCGCGCCGATTTCGGCCTTGCGCTGCGGAAAGATGTGGTCGACCGAACGGCCGACCATCATGCGCACGATCTGGCTCTGGCCGGCGTCCTTGATCAGGCCTTCGCCGACCATCTCGCCGTCGCGGAAGACCGTGTAGCGGTCGGCGATGCGGTAGATCTCGTCGAACTTGTGGCTGATGAACAGGATCGCCTTGCCCTGCTCCTTGAGGAACTCGATGAGCAGGAATAACTCCTCGATCTCCTTCATCGAAAGGGCGGCTGTCGGCTCGTCCATGATGACGATCCGAGAGTCGATCGACATGGCGCGCGCGACGGCGACGAGATGCTTGTTGGCGATGCCGAGATCCCTGAGCCGCGCATCGGCGTCGATATGGCCGGCATGCATGGTGTCGAGTACTTCGCGCGCATTCTTGCGCATCATGCGCCAGTCGATGGTGCCAAACCGCGTGCGCGGCGCATGGCCGAGAAAAATGTTTTCGGCGACACTGAGATCGTCGAACAGCACGGTTTCCTGATGGATGGCGGTGACGCCAATTCCGAAGGCGGCGTGCGCGCTTGGCAGAGTGACGGCGTGTCCGTCAATGCTGATGGTGCCCGCATCGGGCTGGTAGATGCCGGTCATGATCTTGACCAGCGTCGACTTGCCGGCGCCGTTCTCGCCGATCAGCGCGGTCACCTGACCCGGATAGAGCGACAGGCTGACATTGTGCAGCGCCCGCACACCGGGAAAGCTTTTTGAAATTCCGGACAGCGTCAGGCGTGGAGCCGGAGCCGGAGGCCGCTCCTTTGTCTCGCTGTGTCGGGCCGTCGTGTCCATATCCGTATCAAGCCCTGAAACTAGGTCCGTTTGAAGTCGCGGCGGGATGTGACTCCCGCCGCGTCAGCTTGAAACTCAGTGATCAATAGATCTTGGAGAACTTCTCGATGTTGGACTTGTCGAACTGGAAGGGCGGAGCCATCGCGGCCGAGTTGGTGTCGTCGAGCGTGACCTTGCCGACACGGCCGATCGACAGCGTTGCACCCGGCTTGGCTTCTTCCTTCTTCACCGCAAGGTCATGGGCGAGGTAGACGGCGGAATAGCCGAGGTCGATCGGGTTCCACAGCGCAACCGCCTGGCTGGCGCCGTTGTCGATGAACTTCTTGAACTCCGACGGCAGCGCCAAGCCGGTGACGTTGACCTTGCCGATCAGGTTCTCGTCGGTGACGACCTGGGCGGCGGCGACGACGCCGACAGTGGTCGGCGCGATGATCGCCTTGAGGTTCGGGTAGGACTTCAAGAGGCCCTTGGCCTCGTCGGTGCTCTTGGCCGAGTCGTCATCGCCATAGACGGTGGCGACCAGCTTGATCTTGGGGAACTTCTCCGGCAGCACCTTCTTGGCCGCTTCGATCCAGGAATTCTGGTTGGTCGCGGTCGAGGAGGCCGACAGGATGGCGACGTCGCCGCCTTCCGGCAGATAGTCGGCGGCGAGCTTGATGATGGTCTCGCCGATCAGGCCGGTGTCGGACGGGTTGAGGTGAAGCTGGCGGCCTTCCTTGGCGACGCCCGAATCCCAGGAGATGACGGTGATGCCGCGCTCCATGGCCTTCTTCAGCACCGGCACCAGCGCGTCGGCGTCATTGGCGGAAATCGCAATGGCGTTGACCTTCTGCGCGATCAGCGAATTGACCACTTCGATCTGCGCCTCGGCGGTCGCCTTGGTCGGGCCGGTGTAGATGATGTCGACGTCGCCGAGTTCCTTGGCCGCCTCTTCGGCGCCCTTGTTGGCGGCATCGAAGAAGCCGTTGCCGAGCGACTTCACCACCAGCGCGATCTTGACGTTTTCCGCGTAGGCGGCATTCACGAACATGGCGGCCGAGAAGGCCGCCGTCACCATCAATTTCTTCAAGAAGCTCATCTGATATCCTCCCTTGAGCGTTGCATTCCATCGCCGCTGCGGGCGTGAGTTGGTCTCAGGCCTGCAGTGAAGATTCTTCCTTTGTCGACTTGCGGGCGACGATCAGCGTCACCCCCGCGGTTTCCAGCATCTTGGCTTCGCGGTCCTCGATGCCGTCATCGGTGATGACGGTGGCGATGCGCGAAAGACCGCACAGGATCAGGCTGGAGCGTTTGCGGAATTTCGAGGAATCGACCAGCACCACCAGTTCGTCGGCCTGGTCGATCAGCTTCTGCTCGGCCTGGATCAGCAGCGGGTCGCCCTCCATCAGGCCGAGCGGCCCCAACCCTTGAGCACCCATGAACATGCGGCGCGCGTAGAAATTGCGCGTCACGTCATTGTCGAAGGGCGACAGGATGATGTTCTGCTCGCGGTAGATCGTGCCGCCCGACAGCATCACCGTGTTCTTGGAGTGCTTGAGCAGGTGCTCGGCGATCGGGAACGAATTGGTGAAGATCGGCATGCGGCGGCCGGTCAGGAAATGCACCATCTGGAAGGTGGTGGTGCCGCCATTGATGATGATCGGCTCGCCGTCCTTGCACAGTTCCACCGCTTCGCGTGCGATGGCCCGCTTCTGCGCGGCGTTGAGCGTTTCGTTGACGGAGAAGGGCCGGCCGGCCAGCCCGATGAACTGCGGCGGCGAGATTGCCTCGGCGCCGCCGCGCACCCGACGCAGGCGTTTCTGCACATGGAGAGCCGCGATATCGCGCCGGATCGTCGCCTCGGACGACTCCGTCAGGTCGACCATTTCCTGCACCGTCACCACAGGCTTTTCCTGGACGGCAGACAGAATGATCCTGTGGCGCTCTTTTTCGTGCATGGTTCCTCCCTGCCTGAGCATCTAGGCACCCAAAACGAGCAGTGTCAATCATTTCCGATCATATAATTTCATTGTGCAGTGCAATATGACCGATCTTGATCGTTTGTGATTGACAAGTTTGTGTCTTGCGTAGACATTCCCGGACGAAAACAGGGGTGCATCGTCCGCGCTCCAAGGGAGGATTACCTATGCTCGACAAGCGCTCCGGCTCGCGCCTCGCCAATCTGTGGGATGATGCGAAGGCCAAGGGGATGAGCGATCCCGAGCTGCTGGTCTATCGCTCGAACACGCTCGGCTCCGACAAGCGCGTCACCAACTATGGCGGCGGCAACACCTCCTCGAAGATATGGCAGAAGGATCCGCTCACCGGCCAGGATGTGGAAGTGCTGTGGGTAAAGGGCTCGGGCGGCGACAGCGCCTCGATCAAGCTCGATGGCTTCGCTACCCTCTACATGGACAAGCTGCAGGCGTTGAAGGGGCTCTATCGCGGCGTCGAGCACGAGGACGAGATGGTGGGTTATCTTCCCCACTGCACCTTCAACCTCAATCCGCGCGCGGCCTCGATCGACACGCCGCTGCACGCCTATGTACCGAAGCCCTTCGTCGACCATATGCACCCTGACGCGATCATCGCCATCGCCGCCGCGAAGGATTCCAAGGCGCTGACCAATGAAATCTTCGGCGACGCCATCGGCTGGCTGCCATGGAAGCGTCCGGGCTTCGAACTCGGCCTGTGGCTGGAAAAATTCTGTGTCGAGAACCCTGAAGCCAAGGGTGTCATCCTCGAAAGCCACGGCCTGTTCACCTGGGGCGATACGCCCAAGGCGTGCTACGAGACGACGATTTCGGTGATCAACCAGGCGATCGAGTGGTTCGAGCGCCGCTCCGAGGGTGTGGCGATCTTCGGCGGCGAAGTGGTCAAGTCGCTGGATGCTTCGGCTCGTCGTGCCATCGCTGCGAAACTGATGCCGAAAATGCGTGGCCTGATTTCGGAAAAGACCCACAAGATTGGCCATTTCGACGATTCGGCCGCCGTGCTCGAATTCGTCAACTCGAAGAATTTGCGCCCGCTGGCCGCACTCGGCACCTCATGCCCGGACCATTTCCTGCGCACCAAGATCCGCCCGCTGGTGATCGAATTCGATCCGGCAAAGCCCGATGTCGATGCCGTCATCGCGCGCCTCGCCGACGACATTGCCGAATATCGTGTCGGTTACCAGGCCTATTACGACAGCTGCAAGCATCCGGATTCGCCCGCCATTCGCGACCCCAACGCCGTCGTCTACCTGATGCCCGGCGTCGGCATGTTCACCTTCGCCGGTGACAAGGCGACGGCGCGCATCTCGGGCGAGTTCTACGTCAACGCCATCAACGTCATGCGCGGCGCGTCCACCGTCTCGTCCTATGTCGGCCTGCCCGCGCAGGAGGCTTTCGACATCGAGTACTGGCTGCTGGAGGACCTGAAGCTGCAGCGCATGCCGAAGCCGAAGTCGCTCGCCGGCCAGATCGCGCTGGTCACCGGCGGCGCCGGCGGCATCGGCCGCGCCACGGCCAACCGTCTGCTGCGCGAAGGCGCCTGCGTGGTGCTGGCAGATATCGACGAGGCGGCGCTCGCCGGCGCCAATGAGGAACTGGCCAAGGCCTATGGCAAGGATTTCGTCAGGCCGGTTCTCATCAACGTCACCTCTGAAGATCAGGTCGTCGCCGGCTTTGCCGAGACGGCGGTCGAGTTCGGCGGCATCGACATCCTGGTGTCCAACGCAGGGCTGGCCTCCTCGGCGCCGATCGAGGAGACGACGCTGGCGCTGTGGAACAAGAACATGGATATCTTGTCGACCGGCTATTTCCTGGTCTCGCGGGAAGCCTTCCGGCTGTTCCGGGTACAGAAGATCGGCGGCAATATCGTCTTCGTCGCTTCCAAGAACGGCCTTGCCGCATCGCCCAACGCGTCCGCCTATTGCACTGCCAAGGCTGCCGAGATCCATCTCGCCCGCTGCCTGGCGCTGGAAGGCGCGGAAGCCCAGATCAGGGTCAATGTCGTCAACCCGGACGCCGTGCTGCGCGGCTCGAAGATCTGGACCGGCGAGTGGAAGGAACAGCGCGCCGCCGCCTACAAGATGTCGACCGACGATCTGGAAGAGCACTACCGCTCGCGTTCGATGCTGAAGCGCTCCGTCTTCCCGGAAGACATCGCCGAGGCGATCTATTTCCTCGCCTCCGACATGTCGGCCAAATCGACGGGTAACATCATCAACGTCGACGCCGGCAACGCGCAGAGCTTTACACGCTAAGCTTCCTTCTCCCCGTTCTACGGGGAGAAGGTGCCCGAAGGGCGGATGAGGGGCGGCGCCAGCCGTGCGAGTACTGGGAGGAACAGCAGTGTCCGAATTGATCATCTCGGCCGACGTCGTCGAAAAAAATAACGCCGCGCGCAAGGCCGACCTTGAGCGCGACTACGCCTCGCTCGGCGAACGCCTCGACCGGCGCGGCATCGCCATCGATGCCATCAGGGACAAGGTCGAGAAATTCGCGGTCGCGATCCCGTCCTGGGGCGTCGGCACCGGCGGCACTCGCTTTGCCCGCTTCCCCGGCGCCGGCGAGCCGCGCGACATCTTCGACAAGATCGAGGACTGCGCCGTCATCAGCCAACTGACGCAGGCGACCCCGACCGTCTCACTGCACATTCCGTGGGACAAGGCCGACCCGAACCGGCTGAAGCAGGCGGCCTCCCGCTTCGGTCTCGGTTTTGATGCCATGAATTCCAACACCTTCTCGGACGCGAAGGACCAGAAATTCTCCTACAAATTTGGCTCGTTGTCGCATGCCGATGCCGGCGCTCGCCGGCAAGCCGTCGAACACAATCTCGAATGCATCGAGATCGGCGAGACGCTGGGCTCCAAGGCATTGACGGTGTGGATCGGCGACGGTTCGAACTTCCCCGGCCAGGTCAATTTCGCCAAGGCCTTCGAGCGCTATCTCGATGCCATGCGGGAGGTCTATGCCGGCCTGCCGGCCGACTGGAGGCTGTTCACCGAACACAAGATGTACGAGCCGGCCTTCTATTCCACGGTCGTCCAGGACTGGGGCACCAACTACATCATCGCCAAGGAGTTGGGCGACAAGGCGTTCTGCCTCGTCGACCTCGGCCATCACGCGCCCAACGTCAACATCGAGATGATCGTATCGCGGCTGATCCAGTTCAAGAAACTCGGCGGCTTCCACTTCAACGATTCGAAATATGGCGACGACGACCTCGACGCCGGTTCGATCGATCCCTACCGGCTGTTCCTGGTCTTCAACGAACTGGTCGATGCCGAACTGTCCGGCGCCGAAGGTTTCGACCCCGCCCATATGCTCGACCAGAGCCACAACGTCACCGACCCCATCGAAAGCCTGATGCTGTCGGCGGTCGAGGTGCAGCGCGCCTACGCGCAGGCGCTGCTGGTCGACCGCAAGGCGCTCGAAGGTTTTCAGGACGGCGATGACGCGCTGATGGCGACGCAGACGCTGAAGGCTGCTTACCGCACCGATGTCGAGCCGATCCTGGCCATGGCGCGGCTGAAGACCGGTGGCGCCATCGATCCGGTCGCCGCCTATCGGGCGGCGGGCTACCGCGCCAAGGTCGCGGCCGAACGGCCTGCGGTCGCAGGTGGTTCCGGCGGTATCGTCTGAGGTCGAGCCACTCCCCCTCATCCGGCCGCTTCGCGGCCACCTTCTCCCCGAGGGGAGAAGAGGTCAGCGCTGGCAAGCTCCTCTCCCCTGGGGGAAAGGTCGGATTGCCCGAATTGCTCTTGCAATTCGACTTGGCAATCCGGGTGAGGGGCCTCTCACGCGCTTATTCAATTGTTATTGGACTAACGCCCCCCGAAGGTCTTTCCTAGGCGTCCCCGCTTAGGAGTCCCCCCATGCACCTCACCCGCCGGACGCTCATTGCCGTCAGCCTTTCAATCACCTTCGCCTTCACACCATCCGCCGCCGTCTTCGCCGCGTCGCCGGCGCCCGCCAAGGGCGAGAACGGAATGGTCGTCACGGCCCAGCATCTGGCTTCCGAAGTCGGCGTGGAGGTTCTGAAAAAGGGCGGCAATGCCGTCGATGCGGCGGTCGCCGTCGGCTATGCCTTGGCCGTCGTCTACCCCAATGCCGGCAATATCGGCGGTGGCGGCTTCATGACCATCCGCTTCAAGGACGGCAAATCGACCTTCCTCGATTTCCGCGAGCGGGCGCCACTTGCCGCGACCAAGACCATGTATCTCGACAAGGACGGCAATCCGGTGAAGGGCGCTAGCCTCGACGGCTATCTCGCGGTCGGCGTGCCGGGTTCCGTGGCCGGTTTCGAGATGGCGCGTGAGAAATACGGCACCTTGTCCAGGCAGGACCTGATGGCGCCGGCGATCGGCTATGCCAGGGACGGGTTCATCCTCAACCAGGGCGATGCGGCTTCATTCGCCGGCAGCGCCGACCGGCTGGCGAAGGACCCGGCGGCCGCCGCCATCTTCCTCAAACCCGAGGGCAAGCCCTATGGCATCGGCGAGAAGCTGGTTCAGCCAGACCTTGCCGCCTCGCTCTCGGCCATTTCCGAGAGAGGTCCCGATGCCTTCTATAAAGGCGCCATCGCCGACGCAATCGTCAAGGCGAGCGGCGCCAAGGGCGGTATCCTGGCCAAGGGTGATTTCGAGCAATATGCGGTGCGCGAGCTGAAGCCCGTCACCTGCTCCTATCGCGGCTATGAGATCATCTCTTCGCCGCCGCCGAGCTCGGGCGGCGTCATCATCTGCGAAATCCTAAACGTGCTCGAAGGCTATCCGGTGTCCTATCTCGGCGCCGGTTCCGCCGAGACGGTCCATGTCATGGTCGAGGCCATGCGCCACGCCTATGTCGACCGCAATTCGGCGCTTGGCGATCCGGATTTCGTCGACAATCCGGTCTCGAAGCTGCTCGACAAAAACTATGCCAAGGACATCCGCGACAAGATCGATCCGTTCCGGGCTGGCGTGTCGCAGGATTTGATGCCGAAAGGCTTCGGCGAATCGAAGGAGACCACCCATTATTCGATCATCGACAAGGACGGCAACGCGGTCGCCGTCACCTACACGCTGAACGGCTCGTTCGGCGCCGGCGTCGTTGCCGACGGCACCGGCATCCTGCTCAACAACGAGATGGACGACTTCACCCAGAAACCCGGCGTGCCCAATCTCTATGGCCTGGTCCAGGGCGAAGCCAACGCCATCCAGCCGAAGAAGACGCCGCTGTCCTCGATGAGCCCGACCGTGGTGGCCAAGGACGGCAAGCCGTTCATGGTCATCGGCAGCCCCGGCGGCTCGCGCATCATCACCATCACGCTGGAAGCGATCGTCAACGTCATCGACCACGGCATGAACATCCAGGAGGCGATCGACGCGCCGCGCATCCACCATCAATGGCTGCCCGACACCGTCTATGTCGAGCCGTTCGGGCTTTCGCCCGATACCGAGCGGCTGCTTGCCGGGATGGGCTATCACCTCGATCTCGCTCACCAGAGCTGGGGCCAGGCGGCGGGCATTCTCGTCGGCGGCAAGAGCCTGGCGGAAATCGAGAAGGGCGGCGGCGCGCGCTACAATGGCGCGATCGACAGCCGCGCGGCATCGGGCGAAGCGCTTGGATATTGACAGGCGGCAAGTCTGTTCCTTGCCGGACGAGGCCGGATTCCACCCTTCGGGACCGGCCTCCGCTTCATGGCCGGGCGGGCGCCGTCAGGTCACCAGCGTGATGGTCGATGCAATCAGCATCAAGGCGGCAACGCCGACGAACAGCGCATAGATGCGTGGCCGGTCGAGCAGCAGCGCATTTCCCGATATCCAGGCCGACGTGGCGCCGCCCAGAGCGAAGAGGAACCCGTTGCGATGGCCGAAAGTCATCGACGCGGCCATCAGCCCGCCGATGATCAGGGCGCCGAACACGATGATCACGGCGACCGCGTATTTCTCGAAGTCGTTGCTGCCGATGCCTGGTCCGATCGCATTCAAATTCGGCAGGTCGTCCGGATCGAAGGGGTTCGCTGACCCGTATTCGTCTTGACCCATGGATTCTCGCATCACTTGATCTCCGCTGACCGGCAACAAACCATCAACGCCTGCCGAGCGCAACCCGATCGCGCTGTGGCGGATGCGCCCGGCACCGCCTTCGGCCCCTTTCGGGATGGTTTTTCGGAGCTGTTGCCCGATCGCGTCACCTGCCTTCTTGGGTTTGTCGTTCGAGCTGCACCCCGGCGAAAACCACATGTCGATCCTGCCGGTGACGGTCAACCGCGCGGTGCAGGCGGCCTTCGCGGTGCGGCAAAGGAATACCGGTTGAACACCTGCCTCGGTAAGAACCACCTCGCACCATCATTGCTGCGCAAGGGAGGCGCTCAGCCGACGATAGGGGATGCCATCGAATCTTGCCGTCACAAAATCGGTGACGGACATCTTGCGCTTGCGTCCGTCGCTGCAGGCGTAAACCGGCCAACCGGCATCGCTGCATTCGCTGGCTGCGCAAATACGCGCCAGGCAGTTACCGATAGTCAACCGGAAGCCGCCCTTGCCGGCGAAGCCTTGCAACAAGCTGCCGTCCGCCGCGCGCCATGTCCGCGCACGGAATTCCGCCCTCAAAAGCAATGGTTCGAGAGGGATCGCAAAATTGGTTTCGCCAGCACGCCCTGCGAATTGCAGGCGGAAGCGCGCCATTGCAGTCGTGTATGCGGTCACAAGATCCGGTTCGCGAAAATAGGCGATCGGCAGGTTGGAGCGGTCAAACAGATGAGACAGGCGCTCGCTTGCCTCTACCGGCATCAGCAAGGCAGCAAAGGTAAGAAAGGCGAAGCAAGCTCGCGACATTTTACAGCAGCCATATCGATCTCGGCCTGCCGGTTTGGCCCCGGTTGCCCCCCAACAACATCCCGCCGATCGTCGTCCTGCGCAAGCCGCTTGCTGAGGCAGTCCATAAGGCGGCCGAGTGTGCAATTCGCAAGGCCGCCGCGTTAAAGCGATTGGAGGCGCGGCAAGGAGGAACACCTGCCGCCAGCCACGGTTCCTTAGCCGAGGCGAGCCGGCGGCAGTCCGAACAGATTGGCGCCGTTCTCCTGGCCGTGCTCGACATAGCCGATGATGCCGAACCATCGGGCGACGTCGGGCCCCTGCAGCCAGCTGCGCGAATGGATGGGAAGGTTGCCGGCCAGCGCCTGGATATGCCTGATATGCCGCTTGCAGAAGCGCACGGTCGAGGCGCGGAAGAAATCCTCTTGCGCGGCAAACAGCGTATCGGCGGCATCGCTGTTTTCGTGCCAGGCGATGATCGCAACGGCCTTCTCGCCCTCGACCAACGCGTGCGCCCGGCCTTCCTTCAAATTCATCATCAGATTGTCGTAGGCGATCTTACTGTCCTTGCCGGCCGCCGCATACTCGTCCGACATCCGCTTGGACAGGCCGTGGAAGACATCCTCGAGATCCCCGAGCGTAGCCGCGCGTGCTCTCATCTCACCTCCTGCAGCCCCGGCAGGGAGTTTGCCCTAGGGATAGGGGATCACCAAGCAAATTGAATCCGCCAGAAGCCCGGTGAGAGCAAAGTCGTTCCGACTATCGATCTTTGTGAGTACTCCCACCAAGCCGAGAAGTGGCCTGGCCCGATAAATTCCGAGATCCGAGGGTTAGAAAACGCTCGGATCGCCGCCATTTTCGCGTGGTCTGGCGGATTTCCCGAGCCCGCGCCGACAAGTGGCGTCAACTTGGCGGATGCGTTGGCCCGGCTGCTTCGGCGGCCGGGCCTGTTGTTCTGCGGACCGTGCTGTCACCTAATGATTATGGGACTGCTGGAAGCCGGCCACGTCGTACTGAGATACGCTCTTCGGATTCTTCGAGTTTTGCGGCTGGGTGCCGGCGTAATGTGTTCCGGCATTTCCATCCGGGTTGAAAGCTGAGCCCGGGGCAGAACTGGCGTGGCCGGGGGTCGCACTTCCTGTTTGAGGAGTTCCGATGGTTTGGCCGGGCTGACCTGTCGAGCCCGTCACCGTGTGGACATTGGTGGCCAAAGCCATGCCAGCGGAACCTATGAGCAAGCCTGCCATCATCGGAATGAGGAGATGTTTCATGATCGTTCTCCCAAAAGCATTTGATTTTGGGCGCTCGGGGTCTTGTGAGCGCCCGGCGAACTAAAGTCAGAACGCTCTTCGGACCATCATTCATCCCGACTGTCGCAAATCGTGATCCGTTTATTTCACGGTGACACGTTTGGCCCGGCGGCGTCGGCCTGCCGGTCCTTTAAGGCATCCGGTCCTTCAAGGCTTAACGGAACAAGAGCCTGTGGATTCCAATTAACTGGATATGCCAGCCAAGATCAAAGAACCACAGCCGAAGCCCGGCCCGCAGCCACCCGTCCGTCGGCCAGACAAAGCACCGTCAGAGCTTGAGCATGTCGATCCGCCACCGCGAGACGTGCGAGAGGCGCCCGCACCAAATCCCAATGGCGACAAGAAAGCCTAAACGCCGACCCGCGAACGCGCCTGCAACAGGCGCATTCGATACGAGAGCGATCAGCGGTCACTCTATAAGAGCTTGATTTTCTTTTTAAAATGATGGTGCCCAGAGGCGGATTCGAACCACCGACACGCGGATTTTCAGTCCGAACGCATCCTTGTACCGCAAGGCTTTCAGTGCGCCATGTCGCATCCATGTCGCATCGGTACTGGCTACTCGACTGGCGCATCGTAGTCATGCACCAGTTGTAGGTGCGCGTGGGCGAGTCGCAGGTACAGTTGCAGCAGCCGAGCTGCTGTTCATGGCCAGTGGCTTCTGGCTGGCGACCGAGCTGGTGATCGCAGGCGGTTGACAAAAATCGTCGGCGCGAGGCAGTTTTCGGCCGAGGGTAAAGCGAGGAGCACCACTATGAAGAGAGCCTATGAGAAGCCAGCGCTGATGAAGCGCGAGCGCCTGTCGGTTGTGACAGCCGCCGTGAGCCTATCGTTTACACCGCCGCCTCCGCCGCCTTGAGTTCTGCCTTATGTTCCATAAAGCCCGCTTGCCCTGACCGGCAGGCGGGCTTTTCTATTTTGGTCGAGGGAAACTGAGGATTGTCGCGGGCTCTGTCTCCAGTGGCTCATGGCCAGGAACTTCATGCCACATGATCTGGCGCAAATCGCGCTGATCGACCAACTGGCCACATGTCGGACAGTTATAGAAATGATCCTCTTCGCGAATGAAGGCGGCGTTGTGCACCTTGCCTGGAATCGGCGGGCCAAGCTCCGAAAGCTTCGTCATTTCCCGCCAAGCTTCTTGGCTTCGCGCTCCAGCGTAGTCCGGTCGTTGCCGTGCTTCTTGATCAGTTCGCGCACCTGTTGAGGCGTGATCCCTGTTTTCTGTGCGAAATAATCAACCTCGTAGTCTTCGCTCGATGAGACCCGGTCGCGGTCCCGGAAGTCCCTCTTGCTCTTGTCGTCGGCCATTTCGCTTTCTCCCACTGCGATCGGTGGCAACGTGGCTGGGCTCGCTTTGTTGCATGGGGGCGAGTTTCCAGTTCGGAACTATTTTAGCACAAGCTGATTGAATCACTGGCAGTCGGGTGTGGGCTGCTGACCAACGTCCCCGAGACCTGGTCGGCCCGCGTCAGGGTTGGGCAAGGGCGCGGGCCATCGCTTTCGGAAAGGCCTGGCAACTTGAGCGCGCGTGGCATCGATTTCCTGCACCAATGGATTTCGAACAACGTCCCCGAGACTGCCGGAGCTGATGTTATCTCAGTCGCGGAATTGACCCAGAAGCTCTTTGCCGACGCCAAAGTGGTCGGGATCAGTAGTGTCGAGATCGAGGAAGACACCGGCAGCGTCTATGAAGCAATGCTCGATGCGATCGTGCACCACGACGCGGGCTTGGCGGATTGATTTCAACAAATCTAACGACTGGGAAGACGCACCGGTAGGCACGTTTGGTAACTGTTGATTCAACCATTGCTGGTATTCAGAGGGTAGGGTGACGGCTCCGACAGTGCGATGGCATGTGCGTGCCGGAGCCGCCCGCGCAGTCCGGGTTGGGGTAAGACCGCGCTGTTCCAAAATAGGACAGCGCGGTCAACGAACTGTTAAAATTTCCCGCAACTAATTAAGGGTATGCTAATTGAATCGCGGTTCCGCGGGTCCTGTGCATGCCTTTGAAGTTCATCGAGCCGTTGATGCCGACCTTGGTTGAGAAGCCTCCCGAGGCCGAAGGCTGGATTCACGAAGTCAAGTTCGACGGGTACCGCTCCCAGATCATCAAGGACGAGGACGGCGTGCGGATCTTCACGCGTCGCGGGCTGGACTGGACGGCCAAATACCGAGACCTCGCCAAGGCGGCCGGCGACCTCGATGTCGACAGCGCCATCATCGACGGCGAGATCATCGTGCTGAACGATGCCGGGCTTTCCGACTTTGGCGCCCTGCGCAAGGCCATCACCAGCCGGCAGCACGACCTCTATTTCGTCGCTTTCGACCTGCTGCACATCAACGGCCACGATATTCGCGACATGTCCCTGGAGGAACGGCGAGAGATCCTTGCGGAGCTAATCCCGCCGGACATCAGGATTCAATTCTCTCAGCCCTTGCCGGGCGATGCTGCCGCTATTTTCCACCTTGTCGACCAGGCCGGCCTTGAGGGCATGGTTTCGAAGCGCCGGGATAGCAAATATCGCTCCGGCCCGTCGACAAACTGGCTGAAAGCGAAATGCTATACGGTGGAGGAATATGAGTTGCTTGGCGTCGAACGGGAGCCCGGCAAGCCGGCGTTCGCTCTTATGGCCGATCGTAAGACAGGGCAGTATGTCGGTTCGGCCTTCATCAACTCCAGCCGGGCAATCCGCGAGCGGCTATGGAAGCGCGTTCAGGAGCACGCCGGGCCAGCGCCGAAGGGCATGAAGCGTCCGGCAACCCAATGGGTCAAGCCGGGTATCATTGGCCGTGTGAAGCACTTGCGCGGCGAAGAGGATTTGCGCCACGCTTCCCTACAGGATTTTCGGGAAAAACTCTAAAAGAGTGGATCGGCTCGTTGGAACAAGTCGGCATGTTTTACCTTATGCCACGACACCTGCCAATTTGCCGCCCGCAGGGATTCTATATAACCTGCAAGGCAGCCGCGGCTGGAGAGATCACTCGTTGAACATTGAAGACCTGTATCGCCTCCTGCGCTCCGGCCACGTCCAGGCGCAAGGCATCGTCGACACCGTCTCGGACCCAATGGTTGTGCTTGACGCATCACTGTGCGTCCAGGCTGCCAGCAAATCCTTTTTCGAAACGTTCAACGTTGATCGGTACGAGACAATCGGAAAGCACTTCTATGAGCTGGGCAATGGGCAGTGGGACATCCCGGCTCTTCGCGTCTTGCTTGCGGAGGTGATCCCGAAAGCCACAGCCGTAATAAACTATGAGGTTGTGCACGACTTTCCCGACCTCGGCCCTCGAACGATGCTGGTAACTGCCCGGACACTCAGCCATCCCGACAACGCCAGTCATACGATGTTGCTATCGATCGTGGACGCGACCGAGCGTGTTCGCGCCGATGCGGCAAAGGACATGCTGTTCGGCGAACTCCGGCATCGAATGAAGAACCTGCTTGCCGTGGCGCAATCGCTAGCCAAACAGACCCCCACCCAAGGGCGGACGGTGGAGGAATATCGCGATGCCTTCATGGGACGCTTTGGCGCCCTGATTGAAGCGCAGGATCTAGCCTTTGGAGAAGAGAGCGTCTCCGACCTGGCATATCTGATCGAGCGTGTGCTTGCGCCTTACGCCGCCGATCCCGCTGCTGTTTCGATAGAACCGGGCACGGCTGTGGTACTTGCACCAAGTACGATCATGTCACTCAGCCTCGTTCTGCACGAGCTGGCGACGAACGCCGCCAAATACGGGGCGCTGTCCGTTCCTGGGGACGGGTCCATGTGATCTGGAAACTGGAAGAAAATAATACCCAACTTCGTCTCAAATGGGTGGAGCGCGGCGGCCCTGCCGTAGTCTCCCCAGAAAGCACGGGCTACGGCACCAAACTTATTCAATCGGCGACGACGTATAGTCTCGGCGGGCGTGTGGAACAAGACTATGCGGCTGAAGGTTTACAGGCCGAGTTGGTCATTCCGTTGGGGAGTGCGCCTCTCCCCGATTGAAAGGCGTCCATGCCGAAGTCCGTTTTGCTTGTGGAAGACGAATTTCTGATCGCGATGGACCTTAGGGAAACGCTTGAGGCGAATGGCTGGCGGGTAATTGGCCCGGCTGCAAACGTGCGCAGTGCGCTCCAGATGATAGAAAATGAGTTGCCAACCGTTGCGCTTCTCGACGTGAACCTTCGGAATGAACTGGTCACGCCAGTGGCTGAGGCTTTAACGGCGCGAGGGGTGCCGTTCGTTTTGGCGAGCGCCTACAAGAGGCCAGAGCAAATCGGCGGCACGGCGCTTGTTGGAGCAATCAATGTTGGCAAACCGGCTGACGAGAGGCGGTTATTGGCCGCTTTGACCCAACTCACTACCGGTTGACTTCGCCACGGAACCGCATCGATTCTACGAACTTATTCCGCTATGAGCGCGCGCGGCATCAACTTCCTGGGCCAGTGGATCCAGAACAACGTTCCGGAAAACGCGAAGGCCGATGCGGTCTCGATACACGACCTAACTCACAAGCTATTTTCCGACGCTAAGGCCGTCGGCATCCGGCGTGACGAGATCGATGATGAGGTGGAAAGCCTATACCGCACGTTGGTCGATTGGATAGTGCACTCCCATGATCCTGGATTGGTGGACTGATGGCTGGGTTGCAATAGTAGGGAGAGCCCGGGTTACCCGCTCCCAAGAAAAGCTCTGATTGATGCCGAGATTTTTTTCGACAGCCACGATGGGACGATCCTTACACGCGACAGTGACGGCTTGGAGTTCGCCAACGCGCAGGAGGCGAAGCAGGCCCTTCAGGATTTCCTGATAAGCACATTGCAGAACTCCAAGCGAAAAGACGCGGAACGTTCCGTGGTGTGGGTACTCCTCCGCGACGAAACCGGTAAGCCGCTCACCCAAGCTATCGCGGAGATCACAGACATTTCAAAATGACCCCTACCGGAAAGCGCGGCCGTATAAAAAGCGCCAGAAACCTGCTATCCGTTAAGCGATGAGGGAAACCGTTCTGGCGATGCTGGAGCAGCACGTGCTGCTAGGCGAGCGACACATTGCACGCCAGCGGGAAATTGTCGCCGACTTCCACCACAATGGTTTCAGGACGGACTTGGCCGAAGAGCTTTTGACGCTGTTTGAGCAGATGCAACTTCTGCACATTGCTCACCGGGATTGGCTTTTAAATTCAAACTGAGACACTACCCTGTTTGTTCTGGCTTGCCTGCTCTATCGGATTGAGGAATAAATTCCTTCGTTGCGGCGAACCCCTCAAAACGGAGATCGCCAAATGGCCAGATCAAAACCTTCTAAGCAGTTGTCGCAGGCTGAAATCGAGCGCTTTCTGGTGGCAGCGGAAGCGCTGCACCTGAGCATTATCAAGCCGTTCATATCGCCGCATTGCGATCACTACCGGCAGACGCGGGTCTTGCATGAGGCGCTGTTGAAAACGGTGCGGGACGTCACCGGGAAGGAAGTCGAGTTCATCCAGTGGAACACGACGGGACCGGTACGGCCTCCGATGGCTGGATAGACGCCGGACATTGGAAGCGCAGGGATGGCCGTTGATTGGCTTCGCGAATGAGCCCGATAGAACGGCCGCGTCTCTCTCATAGCGGCGTAGCCGTTGCCCACATGTCGGAGTAGGCAGCACTTTTGAGCGTAGCGACTTCGGCCGGCGACACCGTTATCGAGGCGGGAGACCGTGTGGCGAGATCCTTGAACGACTGGCTGACGGTCCAAACCTTGGCGTCGTCGACCACAATTAGCCGATCATGCAACAGCCGCGGCGCAGTCGCGCGAGCCTCAATCGGACGTTTGGCCCCATATTGTGCGGCCCATCGTTGTACTGCCGGCACGAGCGTTGCGATTGTCTTCGGTGCAAACGCATCGGCTAGCAGGTCGATCTTCACTCCTTCTGCGGCCATAGCGGCGAAGTCGGTCAGAATAGTATGATCCAGATACGGGTCGACAACGAGCAGCCTTGACTGGGCTTCCTTCAGCACCTTGCCTATTGCGGTCATGGCATCCATGTGACTGCCGACGGGCAGGAACGACCCGGAAGATGTTGCTGGCGCGGCAAGCTCGGTGCGGGCGAGTGCTCGCTGAAGAATGCCCAGGCGCTGGGACCGTAGATTGCCGGATGGGTGGAATACCACTCAGCCACCTCATTAATTCGGCCCATGTCAACTAGGTCGCCGACCGCCTCGACCAGTGCGACAGCCTTGCTGATCCAGACCTGCTTTTCCGGACTGTAAGTTTCCATGCGTGCTGGTATCGCCGCCAGATGATGGCCTATGCGCACATACAATTCATGCGCGTCGAGAGTGCGAGAAAGCATGACGTTTCCCAGGTCCGGTCTATGTCGCGTCCATCTCGCGTGGAGTTGCCGATAGTCGCAGGAAATCCTTGGAAATCAACGGTAGCGGATTGCAACATGGCGCGACATGAAAACTGGGATCCGGTCTACCCCGTTTGCCACAAATGCCTGAAATTCCTAGAGAAAATGATGGTGCCCAGAGGCGGATTCGAACCACCGACACGCGGATTTTCAGTCCGCTGCTCTACCAACTGAGCTATCTGGGCCTGTTCCGGCTAACGAAAACTCGCGCTCCGGATTTCATGAAGGCACCGTGGGCGCCCCTTGAAAGCGCGTGGGTTATAGCACGGGAATTCGGCCTGTCCAGCGCCCAGATGTGGATTTCCCGCAGGAAAAGAAATGCCGCCCGATGGGCCGGTTTCGATGCCGTTCGCCCGCCTATCTGGCGCTGGCCAGGCCTTTGCGGAAGTCGGATGGGGTCATGCCGGCCAGCTTGCGGAAGGATTTGTTGAAGGCGCTGAGCGAGCCGAAGCCACTGTCCATGGCGACGCGCAGCACGTTGGCGTCCTGGTGCATCAACAGTGCCTGCGCGTAGCTCAGCCGCAACAGGTTGACATATTCGTTGAGCGTCATGCCGGTCGATTTCTTGAACAGGCTCATGGCGTATTTGGGGTGGATGTCGGCGGCCGCCGCTATGTTCACGCAATCGATGTCGTAGAGGAAATTCTCGGCGATGAAATCGCACATGCGCCCGACATTGCGCGACGATTGCTGGTCGAAGGGGTTGCCTGCTTCCTGTCCGGCGGCGTTTTCCGGCACCAGCCGGTAGGGCTCGAACCGTACCCGTTCCAACCGCAGCAGAAGTTCGTTGACGGCATGCTCGGCCTTGGCCGGATCGCCAGAGCGGGCATAGCGGTTCCAGCGGGCGAAATTGTCGTTGTCCGATTGATCGGTGGCGCTGGTCACCAGCGTCGCACCCGTCATCAGCCGGTGGCGTATGTCCGCCGGCAGGTGCAGCCGGAAGAAATGCACCAGCGGCAGATGCGCGCCGGCATAGACGGCGTCGTCGCTCAAATCGTCCATCTGGTGCGGCAGGCCGCCCCAGAACAGGCACATCTCGCCGGCCGAAAGCGATATTTCGTGCTCGTTCATGCGGTAGTGGACGGAGCCGCGGACGATGAAATTCACCTCGACCTGGGCATGCCAATGCGGCTTCAGCATCACCAGCGGATTGGTGTGGAACATCTGCAGCAGCAACGGCAGGCCCTCCACGCTGCTGGCACCAGGCTGGTAAAACGGCCGTTCGGGCATCTTACTTTCCGCCAATTTCGTATTCCCTTTGTCGGGGACAGGCCCTTGCCGGTGCCTAGTCTAGCCAGGCTCGCAGAGAGAGCAAATGAAATGGGAGGATTTCAATGCGCATCACACTGTCCTGCGCCGTGCTCGCGCTTGCCTTGGGCTCAGCCCCGGCCTTCGCGCAATCCGGCGAAATCACGATCTGGAGCTGGAACATCGCCGCCTCGTCGCTGAAGGCAACGGTTGCCGGTTTCAACAAGCTGCATCCCGACATCAAGGTCACGGTCCAGGATCTCGGCAACCAGCCGACCTATGACAAGTCGATCGCCGGATGCGCGGCCGGCGGCGTCGGCCTGCCCGACATCGTCACCATCGAGAACGGCGAGGCCGAGAATTACTGGAGCCAGTTCCCCGACTGTTTCGTCGACCTGCACACGCTGGGCTACACGGCTGAGGACCAGAAGAAATTCCCCGATTTCAAGCGCACCGAACTCGAGGTCGGCGACAAGGCCTATGCCATGCCGTGGGATTCCGGCCCGGTCGCCGCCTTCTATCGTCGCGACTTCTACGAGAAGGCCGGCGTCGATCCGGCATCGATCAAGACCTGGGACGACTTCATCGCCGCCGGCAAGAAGATCCAGGCCGCCAATCCGGGCGTGTCGATGACCAACGCCGATTTCAACGGCGACACCGAATTCTTCCGCATGATCTCCAACGAGCAGGGCTGCGCCTATTTCGCCGAGGATGGCCAGTCGATCACGGTCAACCACCCCAAATGCGTCGACGCCATGACCAAGGTCAAGGAGATGAAGGACGCCGGCATCGTCTCGTCCGCCGACTGGGGCACCAAGATCACCAACAACACCGCCGGAACCGTCGCCACCCAGGTCTATGGCGGCTGGTACGAGGGCACCATCCGCACCGAATCGGCGGGCGAAAACGGCAAATGGGGCGTCTACCTGATGCCGAGCCTGACCGCGGATGGCCCGCGCGCGGCCAATCTCGGTGGCTCCTCGCTCGCCATCACCTCGGCGTCGAAGAACAAGGAAGCTGCCTACGAGTATTTGAAATACACGCTCGGCACCAATGAAGGCCAGATCACCATGCTGAAGGATTTCGGCCTCGTCCCCTCGCTGGTCTCGGCGCTGAACGACCCCTATGTCGGCCAGGGTCTGCCCTACTGGGGTGGCCAGGCGGTGTGGAAGGATATTCTGGGCACCTTGCCCAAGGTTGTTCCGAGCCGCGGCACGCAGTTCCAGAGCGATGCCGAGATCATCGTGCGCGCGGTGCAAACCAAATATCTCGCCGGCGGCTATCCCGATGCCAAGGCGGCACTCGACGATGCCGCCAGCCAGATCGCCGCGGCGACGGGGCTGCCTGTCAAGTCCTGACCTCCCAGGACGGGGTCCGGGATGGCGAAATGCCGTCCTGGACCTGGCACTTGCCCGTTTGTCTTCAACACCAGGGATGAAGGAGGAGAAAAGATGCGCAACCGCAATGCGACGGCCTATCGCTTTCTCACGCCCTATCTCCTGATCTTCGCCATCTTCTGGGTGTGGCCGATCATCTCCTCGTTCCTGATCTCGTTCCAGGCAACACGCACCGTACCTTGGCGCTTCGCGCCCGGCTTCAACTGGGGCCGGCTGATCGGCGACCCCGCCTTCTTCAACGCGCTGAAGAACACGCTGCTCATCCTGGTCATCCAGGTTCCGGTAATGATCGCGCTGGCGATGGTAATGGCGGTGCTTCTGAATTCGCCGCTGCTCAAGGCGCGCGGCCTCTACCGCTTCGCCTTCTTCGCCCCGGTGGTGGTCGGCGAGGTCGCCTATTCCGCGGTGTTTCGGCTGATGTTCAGCCTCGATTTCGGCATCGTCAACAAGCTCCTGAACAGCATCGGCCTGCCCAAGGTCGATTGGTTCTCCAACGTCACGCCGGCCATGGCGCTGATCATGATCGCGGTCACCTGGCGCTGGGCCGGCTACAACGCCATCATCCTGCTGGCCGGCATGCAATCCATTCCCGAGGATGTCTATGAGGCGGCGACGCTCGACCGGGTGAGCAAGCTCAAGCAATTCTTCCACATCACCTTGCCGCTGTTGAAGCCGGTCATCGTCTTCTGTGCCGTGCTGTCGATCATCGGCACCATGCAATTGTTCACCGAGCCGTTCCTGATCACCGAGCGCGGCGGGCCGGGCGGCGGCACCGAGACGCTCGGCCTGCTGCTTTACCGCCAGGGCTTCCGCTCGCTCAATTTCGGCTATGCCTCGGCCGTGGCCTACACCATGGCGGGGCTGGCGATCGCCATCACGCTGGTGCAGCTGTGGCTGACGAGGGAACCGAAATGAGCTCGCTCTCCTCGGCAAGACTGAAACGAAGCATCGCGCTGCACCTCTTCCTGACGCCGCTGGCGCTGATCTGGCTGTTTCCGCTGTGGATGATGGTGGTGTTCTCGACCATGCCCGACAACGGCATCTTCAGCCCCGGGATCGAACTGTTGCCGCACGGCAATTTCATCGACAATTTCAACAATCTGCAGCACGACACCGATTTCGTCGGCGCCATCGTCATCTCCGTTTGCGTGGCGGTGACCTACACCGTCCTGTCGGTGCTTTTGACCTCGATGGCCGGCTGGGCGCTGGCCCGCTACCAGTTCTTCGGCAAAGGCGTGGTCGTCGCCATCATCCTGGGCACCATCACGCTGCCTTATGCGGTGGTGCTGATCCCGCAATTCATCATGGTGGCGCGCGACTTCAAGCTCGCCAACACGTGGGTGGCGCTGATCGTGCCGCCGCTGTTCAATTCGCTTGGCGTGCTGTTCATGCGCCAGAGCTTTTCCATGATGCCCGACGACCTGTTCGATGCCGCCCGCGTCGAGGGCGTCAAGGAGTGGCGTATCTTCGTCTTCATAGCCCTGCCGTTGGCGCGGCCGATGCTGGCCGCGCTCTGCATCATCCTGTTCCTCGCCTCCTGGAACAATTATCTGTGGCCGCTGCTCATCAACAGCCAGCCGGGGTCGATGACAGCACCCGTGGCGCTGGGCACGCTGATCGGCCTGACCAAAGTCTCGTGGGGCGGCATCATGGCGGGCGCGGTGATGCTGACCGTGCCGATGCTCGTCGTCTTCGTGCTCCTGCAGCGTCATTTCATCGCCGGCATCGCCGCCGGCGCGGTCAAATAGGGAGCAGAATGGCAACCGTCACGCTCACAAACGTCGCCAAGCGCTTCGGCGCCTTCGAGGTCGTCCATGGCGCCAACATCGACATCGCCGATGGCGAGTTCGTCGTCTTCGTCGGCCCGTCAGGCTGCGGCAAGTCCACACTGCTCAGGATGATCGCCGGGCTCGAGGACATCAGCGGCGGCGAGATCGCCATCGGCGGCAAGGTGGTCAACGATGTCGAGCCGGCCGATCGCGGCATCGCCATGGTCTTCCAGTCCTACGCGCTCTATCCGCATATGAGCGTCGAACAGAACCTCTCCTTCGGGCTGCGCATGACCGGCAACCCCAAGGCCGACACCGAGCGGCGGGTGAAGCGCGCGGCCGAGATCCTGCGCATCGGCGAATTGATGGACCGCCGCCCCAAGAAACTCTCCGGCGGCCAGCGCCAGCGTGTCGCCATCGGCCGCGCCATCGTGCGCGAGCCGCAAGTGTTCCTGTTCGACGAGCCGCTCTCCAATCTCGACGCCGAACTGCGCGTCCAGATGCGGGTCGAGATCTCAAGGCTGCACAAGGAACTCGGCGCCACCATGGTCTATGTCACACACGACCAGACCGAGGCGATGACGCTCGCCGACCGGATCGTCGTGCTGCGCGGCGGGCATGTCGAGCAGATCGGCCGGCCGCTCGATCTCTATGACAATCCCGACAATATTTTCGTGGCCGGCTTTGTCGGTTCGCCGAAGATGAATTTCATCAAGGCCCACATTGTCGGGCGTGATGCGAAAGGCGTCGTGGTCGAACTGGCGGGCGAGGAGAAAACGCGCATCACGCAGCCCCTGAAGGTTGCGGCGCCGGAACCTGGGAGCAAGGTCATCGTCGGCGTGCGGCCCGAACATTTTGGCAGCGCCGGTGAAGGCGACGCCGACCTCACCGCCACCATCGACGTGGTCGAGCACCTCGGCGGCACCAGCTTCCTTTACGCCAGGACGACCCATGGCGAGGACGTGGTGATCCAGCGCGACGCGGCAAAGGTCCCCGAGACATCGGAGGTGACCGTTTCCATCCGCAAATCCTACCTGTTCGACGAAAAGGGGCTGCGGCTGCGCTGACTGGCCGCCCCTTTCCAAGCCCGCAAGGAGAATGACATGACTGTATCAACGCCCATTCGCTGGGGCATCCTCGGGCCGGGGGGCATTGCCAAGGCCTTCGCCGGCGGCGTCGCCGGTTCGCGCACCGGGACACTGGTCGCCATCGGTGCGCGCAATCCCGACAAGCCGGGCCTGGCCGAGAGCTTCCCCGGCGCGCGCATCGTCGATGGCTATGAAGCGCTGCTTGCCGATCCGGAAATCGACGCCATCTACATCGCGGTCCCGCATCCCGGACACGCGCAATGGGCGATCAGGGCAGCTGAAGCCGGAAAGCATGTGCTTTGCGAAAAGCCGCTCGCGCTGACCGCCTTCGAGGCCGACGCCATGATGCACGTGGCGCGCAAGGCCGGCACCTTCCTCGGCGAGGCTTTCATGTACCGGCTGCACCCGCAGACGCTGCAACTGGTGGATCTGATCAAGTCGGGCGTCATCGGCGAGATCAGGATGATCAAGTCGAGCTTCGGCTTTGCCATGCCTGATTTCATGCCGGAGCACCGGCTCTACGCCAACGATCTCGCCGGCGGCGGCATCCTCGATGTCGGCGGCTATCCCGTTTCGATGGTGCGCCTCATTGCCGGCGCGGCCGCAGGAGAACCATTCGCCGAACCCGACAAGGTCGCCGGCACCGCCCATCTTGGTCAATCCGGCGTCGACGAATGGGCCTCCGCTGTCCTGCATTTTCCAGGCGGTATCGTCGCCGAAGTTTCCTGCAGCATCTCGCTCAACCAGGACAATGTCCTGCGTATCTTCGGCACCAAGGGCCGCATTGAGGTGCCGGACTTCTGGTTCGCCGGCGGCGACCGCGACGTCGGCCTCGGCCGGATCGACGTGATCGGCGCCGACGGTACGCGCGAGACCATCAGCGTCAACGAGAAACGCCACGTCTATTCCTTCGAGGTCGATGCCGCCGGCGAAGCGATCCGAGCCGGGCGTCAGGAATTCGCCTGGCCGGGCATGGGCTGGGCCGACAGCCTCGGCACCTTGCGCGTGCTCGACAGATGGCGCGCGGCGGTGGGGCTGGAATATGAGATCGAGAAGGCCTCGCTGCGCACCAACACCATCTCCGGCCGGCCCTTGCGCCCGGGCGGCACCGCGATCGGCAGGCGCAGCATTCCGGGCCTGGCGAAGCCGGCTTCGGTGGTGGCGCTCGGCTTCGAGGATTTCCGCACCTTCTCCTCCGGGTCGATCCTGCTCGATGCCTTCTTCGAGGCCGGGGCAATCTGTTCGACACCGGCTATGTCTATGGCGGCGGCTACACCGAGACCTTGCTCGGCCAATGGCTGAGGAACCGAGGCGTGCGCGAGCAATCGGTCGTTATCGCCAAGGGCGCGCATTCGCCGCTCTGCTATCCCGACGTGATCGGCAAGCAGCTTGCCCAGTCGCTCGACCGCCTGCAGACCGACCATGTCGATATCTATTTCATGCATCGCGACAATCCGGACGTGCCGGTCGGCGAGTTCGTCGACGCGATGGATCGCGAGGTGAAGGCCGGCCGCATCCGGGGACCGTTCGGCGGCTCGAACTGGAAGATGCAGCGCATGGACGAGGCGATTGCCTATGCCGAGCGCACCGGCAAGCAGAAGCCGGGCGTGCTCTCCAACAATTTCTCGCTGGCCGAGATGCTGGAACCGATCTGGGCCGGCTGCATCACCTCCTCTACCGATGACTGGAAGGCCTGGCTGACATCCAGGCAGATGCCGAACTTCGCCTGGTCGAGCCAGGGACGCGGCTTCTTCACCGACCGCGCCGGGCGCGACAGGCTGGACAGCGAAGAACTGGTGCGGGTCTGGTACTCCGAGCGCAATTTCGGCCGCCGCGACCGCGCGATCGAACTCGCCGCCCAGCTGCGCAAGAGCCCGATCCACATTGCGCTGGCCTATGTGCTCAATCAGCCTTTCCCTTCGGTTCCGTTGATCGGGCCACGCACGCTGGGCGAACTGGACGACAGCCTGCGGGCGCTGGACATCGCGCTTTCGCCCGCCCAACGCGAGTGGCTGGACGGCGGCAGCCTGCACGCGGCTTGATGGAACAAGGCTCGAAGCGGCGTCAGATCTCGTCGTCCGACAGCCTGGCGCCGCGCCTGGCCGGGGTTTGCAAGCTGGCATACATGCCGGTGGTGCGGAACTGGCTGGGCGTCGTCCCGTAGAGCCGGCGGAAGACCTTCGAAAAATAATTCGCGTCCTCGAAACCGCACAGGATGGCCACTTCCTTCACGGGCAGGAAGTCTGTTTTCGTCAAAAGCTTCGCTGCCCGTTGCAGCCGCTGCTGCAGCACGAACTCGGCGGGCGGCAGGCCTTCGCTCTCGGCGAAGCAGCGCGAGAAATGAGCCCGGCTGAGCCCGCTGATCTGGACGAGGTCCGCCACCGGCAGGGCTTTGTCGAGATTGGCGTTGATGTGATCGATGACCGGCTGCATGGCGCTCTGTTTTTCGGCAAAGGCGTGCGAGCCGAACACATCGTCATAGAGCGCCATCGCCGCCTCGTAGGCGATGGCCGAAGCGGCGCCTGGCGAAGCGGCGCCCTTGATGAGACGCAGGCTGCAATCGGCGAGATGATCGATCGTCGCCGGCTGCAGTCGAAAGACCGGCCCCGACACGTCGAGGATCGACTTGTGGATGCGCAACGCCTCTTCGCCGTTCATCGAGATCCAGAAATATTCCCAGCGCTCGTCCTTGGCCAGCCAGTAGCGGTGGTTGTGCGGCACCAGCACCAGCAGCGTGTCGTTCGTCTGCAGGCGGTAGTCGCGGTTCTCGTAGCGCAGCCGGCCGGTGCCGCTGATCGTGTGCTGGAGCACGGTGAACGGTGTCTGGCCGCGCTTGCGCCCATCCCAGTCATAGGTCACGTCCTCGCGTACCTCATAGCCTGTGCTCGTCGGCATGGCATGCAGGCGCTGGCGGCCGCGCGGCAGCGAGACCGTCCGCATCGACTGTCCGTTGGCGATCAAATCACGCAGCACAAAATTACCCCTGAAAGCATAATCCTTCTCTGGCCGTGACCGCGAATAAGCGCATAATCCCGCCTCGAAGAACGCGAACAACCCGCGATCGAGGAGCGGGCGGGAGGAAAGAAAGCCGGATTCCGGCTTGAATGGCATGCACGCCAAGGCGTGTGGCCGTTTTCCTCCCTTGCTGCTCCTTGCCTAGCATTCGATTGGATCGAGGTGAAGGTGATGAGTTTCAAAATCGCTATTATCGGCGCCGGCAGCGTCGGTTTCACCAAGAAGCTGTTCACCGACATTCTGTGCGTGCCGGAATTCAAGGACGTTGAATTCGCCCTGACCGACGTCAGCGAGCACAATCTGGGGATGATCAAGGCGATCCTCGACAGGATCGTCGAGGCGAACGGATTGCCGACCAGGGTGACCGCGACAACCGACCGCCGCAAGGCGATCGAGGGCGCGCGCTATATCATCAGCTGCGTGCGGGTCGGCGGCCTCGAAGCCTATGCCGACGATATCCGCATTCCCCTGAAATACGGCATCGATCAGTGCGTCGGCGACACGATCTGCGCCGGCGGCATCCTCTACGGCCAGCGCAACATTCCGGTGATCCTCGATTTCTGCCGGGATATTCGCGAGGTCGCCGAGACGAACGCGAAATTCCTCAACTACGCCAATCCGATGGCGATGAACACCTGGGCGGCGATCGAATACGGCAAGGTCGATACGGTCGGGCTTTGCCACGGCGTCCAGCATGGCGCCGAACAGATCGCCGAGGTGCTGGGCGCCAAATCGCCCAGGGAACTCGACTATGTCTGTTCCGGCATCAACCACCAGACCTGGTTCATCAAGCTCAGGCTGAACGGCCGCGAAATCGGCAAGGACGAACTGGTCGCCGCCTTCGAGGCGCACCCGGTCTATTCCCGGCAGGAGAAACTGCGCATTGATGTGCTGAAGCGTTTCGGCGTCTATTCCACCGAAAGCAACGGACATCTCTCCGAATATTTGCCCTGGTACCGCAAGCGCCCCGACGAGATCACCCGCTGGATCGACATGTCGGACTGGATCCATGGCGAGACCGGCGGCTACCTCCGTTATTCCACGGAAACCCGCAACTGGTTCGAGACCGAATATCCGCAGTTCCTCGAAGCGGCGTCGAAGCCGATCGATCCGCAAAAGCGCTCCAACGAGCACGCCAGCCACATATTGGAGGCACTGGAGACCAACCGCGTCTATCGTGGGCACTTCAACGTCAAGAACGACGGCGTGATCACCAATCTGCCACGCGACGCCATCATCGAATCGCCCGGCTTCGTCGACCGCTTCGGCATCAACATGGCCGCCGGCATCACGCTGCCGGAAGCCTGCGCCGCCACCTGCATGGCCTCGATCAACGTCCAGCGCATGTCGGTCCACGCCGCCATATCTGGCGACATCGATCTTCTGAAGCTTGCCGTGCTGCACGACCCGCTGGTCGGCGCCGTGTCGACGCCCGAGGAGGTTTGGCAGATGGTCGACGAAATGGTCGTCGCCCAGGCGCAATGGCTGCCGCAATATGCCCATGCGGTTCCGGCGGCCAAGGAGCGGCTGTCGAAATCCGCGGTCAAGACCCGCGAATGGGCGGGTGCCGCGCGGCGAAGCGTGCGCTCGATCGAGGAATTGCGGGCCGAAAAGGCCGCGCTGAAACAGGCCGGCTAAAAACCGGGCGCAGCAGTGGATCAGGGAGGCAGGTCCACCGCAGTCAGCCGTGCCGGAGCAATTCAGGAGAAGTGTGAATCTCCGTCCGGAATTGCGTTGAGGCCAAAACAGGACGAGCAGCAGCAGACGTCTGAACACGAGGGAGGAGACCATGAGGAACCTACGCAGCATTGGCATTGCCGCTGGACTGGCGCTGAGCGTCTCCGTTCCGGCGCTCAACGCTTTCGCTTCCGAACCGACCGTGCCGCCGGTGCCGGCGACGTTTCCGGCCGAGGGCAAGATCAAATACGTGGCGCGCGACTCCGTCCTGGAGTTCAAGGCGCTGCCCGAGTACCACGAGCCCGGCTGGGTGACGGAAAAATACGTCAAGGCCGGCAAGCTGCCGCCGGTGAAAGACCGGCTGCCGAAAGAGCCGCTGGTCTTCAAGACCGCCAACATGCCCGACGGTATCGGCGTCTATGGCGATACGATGCGCCACGTCATCGGCGGCCGGCCGGAAGGCTGGAACTACGGCGCCGGCCAGACCCAGGGCTGGGGCGGCATCGACATCGGCCTTTCCGAGTGCCTGACGCGCACCGCGCCGCTGTTCCAGGTCGAGGCGAAGGACACCGAGCCGTTGCCCAACCTCGCCAAAAGCTGGGACTGGTCTAAGGACGGCCACAAGCTGACCATGCATCTCGTCGAGGGCGCCAAATGGTCCGACGGCGTGCCATTCAACGCCGACGACGTCATGTTCTACTGGGACGACGAGGTCATGGATCCCAACGTCTCGCCGCTCAATGGCGCCACCCAGGAAACCTTTGGCGTCGGCACGACGCTCAAGAAGATCGACGACTACACCGTCGAGTGGACCTTCAAGGACGCCTTCCCGAAACAGCACCTCTACGCAATGGCCTATGGCACCTTCTGCCCCGGTCCCGCGCACATCTTGAAGCCGCAGCACCCGAAATATTCGAAGAACACCTACGACCAGTTCAAGAATGCCTTCCCGCCGGAATATATGAACATGCCTGTCATGGGCGCCTGGGTGCCGGTCGAATATCGAGCCGACGACATCATCGTCATGCGGCGCAATCCCTACTATTGGAAGGTGGACGAGAAGGGCAACCAGCTGCCCTATCTCAACGAGCTGCATTACAAACTGTCGACCTGGGCCGACCGCGACGTTCAGGCGGTCGCCGGCGCGGGCGATTTCTCCAATCTCGAGCAGCCGGAAAATTTCGTTGCCTCTCTGAAGCGTGCGGCCGAGCCGAATGCGCCGGCGCGTCTGGCCTTCGGCCCGCGGCTGATCGGCTACAATCTGCGCCTGAACTTTTCCGCTAATGGCTGGGGCAATCCCGATGAGCGCGGCCAGGCGATCCGCGAACTGAACCGCAACGAGGATTTCCGCAAGGCCGTCACCATGGCGCTTGACCGCAAGGCGCTGGGCGATTCCCTCGTCAAGGGGCCGTTCACCGCGATCTACCCAGGCGGCCTCTCCTCGGGCACCAGCTTCTACGACCGCAAATCCACCGTTTACTATCCCTTCGACCTCGAGGGCGCCAAGGCTGAACTCGCCAAGGCCGGTCTGAAGGACACGGACGGCGACGGCTTCGTCAACTTCCCGGCCGGTACCGCCGGCGGCAAGAACGTCGAAATCGTGATGCTGGTCAACAACGACTACACGACCGACAAGAGCCTCGCCGAAGGCGTGGTGGCGCAGATGGAGAAGCTTGGTCTCCGGATCGTGCTCAACGGGCTTAACGGCACGCAGCGCGATGCCACCCAATATTCGGGCCGATTCGACTGGCTGATCCGGCGCAATGAGCAGGAGCTGACCTCCGTCGTGCAGAACACCGTGCAGCTCGCGCCAGTCGGCCCCAAGACCAGCTGGGATCACCGCGCGCCGGAAAGCGGCGAGGTCGATCTGATGCCTTTCGAGAAGGACCTCGTCGACATCGTCAACAAGTTCGTCTCTTCGGCGGACAACAACCAGCGCGCCAGTCTGATGCGGGACTTCCAGAAGATTTCGACCGAGCACGTCTACAATATCGGCCTGACGGAATATCCCGGTGCCTTGATCGTCAACAAGCGCTTCTCGAACATTCCGCAGGGCACGCCGATCTTCATGTTCAACTGGGCCGAGGATTCGATCATCCGCGAACGGGTCTTTGTCGCGGCCGACAAGCAGGCGAAATACGAATTGTTCCCGGAAGAGCTTCCCGGCAAGCCTGGAGACAAGGGTCCGATGTAAGATTAAAGGCCCGATGTAGGTTTACCTCCCTGACTGAGAGAGACCCGGCCGCGCCGCTGGCGCGGCCGGGACAAACCAACCCTCCGGGCGCCCCTCCAAGGGAGCGTCCGGCGAGATGAGGAAGCGGACCGTCGATGCTGCGATTCCTGCTCACGCGCATAGCGTCGGCGATACCGGTTCTCGCTATTCTGAGCCTCGTCACCTTTGCCATCATCCAGGCGCCGCCTGGCGACTACGCCGATTACATCCGCTCGCAGCTGATCAACCAGGGCGGGGCTTCCTTCGCCGAGGCCGACGCTCAAGCCCAGGCCTATCGCGTCGAACACGGCTTCGATAAGCCGCTGCCCGTCCAGTATCTCAACTGGATCGGCGGTATCGTCACCCGCGGCGATTTCGGTTACAGCCTCTATTACAACAAGCCGGTGGCCGAGGTCGTCGGCGAGCGCCTGCCGCGCACGCTGCTGCTGGCGCTGGTCTGTCATCTGCTCGCCTCGGTGCTGGGCATCACCTTCGGCATATGGGCGGCGACCCGGCAATACACCTGGATCGATTCCACGCTGTCGGCCATCTCTTTCCTCGGCATGACGGTGCCGCGCTTCCTGATGGCGCTGATCATCGTCTATCTCCTCGTCTTCCAATTCAACGTCTCGGAGATCGGCTCATTCTTCTCGCCGCAATATGGCGGCGCGCCATGGTCGTGGGCGAAGTTCGTCGACCTGGTCAAGCATGTCTGGCCGGTGGTGGCGATCGCCACCTTCGGCGGCCTCGCCTACAATATGCGAGTCATGCGCGGCAATCTGCTCGACACGCTCAACGCGCAATATGTCGAGACGGCCAAGGCCAAGGGTCTGACCGGCAGCACCGTCGTCATGCGCCACGCCGTGCCCAACGCATTGCACCCGCTGGTCATGTATCAGGGCGTGGTGCTGCCCTATATGCTGACCGGCGAGATCGAGACGGCCATCATCTTCGCGCTGCCGACCGTCGGTCCGGCGATCGTCGGCTCGATGGCGGTCGGCGACGTCTATGTCACCGCGACCTTCATGATGGTGCTGTCGGCGACGCTGATCGTCGGCAACATCATCGCCGACATGCTGCTCGTCCTGCTTGATCCGCGCGTGCGCCAGTTCGGGGAGGGCTAGATGCTGGCGCGCGACCCTTCACCACCACCGTTGCCGGCCGAGCGAGCCACAGTGGCGCCCGCGCGTGGCAATGAGAGCTACATGGCACTTGTCCGGCGCCGGCTGAAGCGCTCCTGGACCGGCATGGCCGGGCTTTGGCTGGTCGCGCTGCTCCTGGTCATGGCCGTTTTCGCCGAATTCCTGGCGCCGATGGATCCGAAGGCGACCGATGTCGGCTTCGCCCCGCCGCAGCTGCCTTCCTTCCACGACAAGGACGGCAATTTCGTCGCGCGGCCGAGGGTCTATGCGCTGGCCGATTCAGCCGACCTCGATCCGGTCACCTTTCAGCCCATCGTCGGCCCCGACTACGACCACCCGAGGCTGCTTGGCTTCTTTGTCGAAGGCGCGCCCTACAGGCTCTTCGGGCTGATCCCGGCGAACCGGCATTTCTTTGCCTCGACGGACGGCCAGCCGGTGCATTTCCTCGGCACCGACAAATTCGGCCGCGATGTGCTGTCGCGCGCCATCCACGGCTCACGCGTTTCGTTGATGATCGCACTGACGGTCGTCTTCATCATCACCGTCATCGGCACCACAGTCGGCATGGTGTCAGGCTATTTCGGCGGCCGGTTCGATGTCTGGATGCAGCGCTTCGTCGAATTGGTCCTGGCCTTCCCGCAACTGCCGCTCTATCTGGCGCTGACGACGCTGATCCCGGTCACCGCGCCGACGAACGTCTTTCTTGCCTTCGTCATCATCGTCATGTCGGCGCTCGGCTGGGCGCAGATGTCGCGCGAGGTGCGCGGCAAGACGCTGGCGCTGGCGCGCATCGAATATGTGCGCGCCGCCATGGCGGTCGGGGCCACCGATCGGCGCATCATCCTGCAGCACATCTTCCCCAATGTGATGAGCCACGTGATCGTCGCTGTCACGCTGGCGATCCCTACGGTGGTGCTGCTCGAATCCTTCCTCGGGTTCCTCGGCTTCGCCGTCAAACCGCCGCTCATCTCCTGGGGCCTGATGCTGCAGGACACCGCGACCTACTCCGTCATCGGCACCTATCCCTGGATCCTGTCGCCGGTCGGCTTCGTGCTCGTCACGGTCTTCGCCTTCAACGCGCTGGGCGACGGCCTGCGCGACGCCGTCGATCCGTATTGAGGGGACCGGGATGACCATCGTACTCGCCGAGCCCTTCGCACCAGCCTTCCGCCTCGATCATGATGGGCGCCAGGGAGAGCCCGTCATCGACGCCCGCAACATCGAGGTCGCCTTCAAGGTCGAACACGGCGTGGTCGAAGCGGTCAAGGACATCTCGTTCCAGCTCTATCGCGGCGAGACGATCGCGATCGTCGGCGAATCCGGTTCCGGCAAGTCGGTGACGGCGCGCACCGTCATGGGGCTGCTGTCGCGCCGGGCCACCGTGTCGCCGAAATCGAGCATCTGTTACGACGGCCAGGACATCCTCAAATTCCCCGAGAGCGCCCGGCGAAAGCTGCGCGGCAACCGCATCTCGATGATCTTCCAGGAGCCGATGAGCTCGCTCAACCCGATCTATACGGTCGGCAGCCAGATCGTCGAGGCGATCCGGGTGCATCGCAAGGTGAGCCACAAGCAAGCCTGGGCGCGGGCGCTCGAACTGCTGCGGCATGTGCAGATTCCCGAACCCGAAGCGCGGCTCAAACAATATCCGCACCAGCTCTCGGGCGGGCAGCGCCAGCGCGTGATGATCGCCATGGCGCTCGCCAACAATCCCGACGTGCTGATCGCCGACGAGCCGACGACCGCGCTCGATGTCACGGTGCAGGCCCAGATCCTCAACCTGATCCGCAATCTGCAGAAAGAGCTGCGGATGGCGGTGATCCTGATCACCCACGATCTCACCGTGGTGCGCAAGTTTTCCGACTATGTCTATGTGATGCAGCATGGTGAGATGTGCGAGCACAACGTCACCGAACGGCTGTTCGCCGATCCGCGGCATCCCTATACCCAGCGGCTGCTTGCCTCCGAGCCAAGGGGACGCCCGCAACCGCTCCCGGAGGGCTCAGGCACCATCCTAGAGGCGGATGGCGTGCGCGTCTGCTTCATGCTGCGCCATGGCACGTTTCTCAAACCGGACTGGCGTGAACTGGTCGCGGTCGACGATCTCGATCTCAAGCTTTGCCGCCACGAAACGCTGGGACTGGTCGGCGAATCCGGTTCCGGCAAGACGACCTTCGGCCAGGCGCTGCTGCGGCTGACCGACGCCAAACGCGGCGAGATCCGTTTCGACGGCCAGCCGATCCATGGCCTGTCGCGGACGCAGATGCGGCCGCTGCGCTCGCGCATGCAGATCGTCTTCCAGGACCCGTTCTCCTCGCTCAACCCGCGCATGACGATCGGCCAGATCATCGAGGAAGGGCTGATCGTCAACAGCATCGGCGCCACGTGGCGCGAGCGGGTCGAGCGGGTGCGCGAGGCGCTGGTCAGCGCCGGCATGCCGGGCGATATCCTGTCGCGGTTTCCGCATGAATTCTCCGGTGGCCAGCGCCAGCGCATCGCGATTGCGCGGGCCATCGCGCTCGAACCCGAATTCATCCTGCTCGACGAGCCGACATCGGCGCTCGACCTGTCCGTCCAGGCGCAGATCATCGATCTCTTGCGCAAGCTGCAGGACGAGCGCGGCTTGAGTTACCTGTTCATTTCGCACGACCTGAAGGTGGTGCGCGCGCTGTGCCACCGCGTCATCGTCATGCAACACGGCAAGATCGTCGAGCAGGGACCCGTCGACGAGGTCCTCACCAATCCCAAGACCGCCTACACCGAACGGCTCGTCAGGGCCGCTTTCGACGTGGCCTGAACACATGCCGGAGGTTAACGTGGCAAGACATCCCAGGATCACATTCATCGGCGCCGGTTCGACGGTGTTCATGAAGAACATCGTCGGTGACGTGCTGCAGCGGCCGGCGCTTTCGGGCGCCAAGATCGCGCTGATGGACATCAATCCGCAGCGGCTGGAAGAAAGCGCCGTCGTCGTCAACAAGCTGATCGCCACGCTTGGCGTCAAGGCGAAGGCCGAGACCTACACGGATCAGCGCAAAGCCCTCAGCGGCGCCGATTTCGTCGTCGTCGCCTTCCAGATCGGCGGCTATGAGCCCTGCACCGTCACGGATTTCGAGGTGCCGAAGACATACGGCCTGCGCCAGACCATCGCCGACACGCTCGGCGTCGGCGGCATCATGCGCGGCCTCAGGACCGTGCCGCATCTGTGGAAGATCTGCGAGGACATGCTCGCCGTCTGCCCGCAGGCGATAATGCTGCAATATGTCAACCCGATGGCGATCAACACCTGGGCGATATCGGAGAAATATCCCGAGATCCGGCAGGTCGGACTGTGCCACTCGGTGCAAGGCACGGCGATGGAACTGGCGCACGACCTCGACCTTCCCTACGACGAGATTCGTTACCGCTCGGCTGGTATCAACCACATGGCCTTCTATCTGAAGTTCGAGCATCGCCAGCCGGACGGATCCTACCGCGATCTTTATCCCGACCTGGTGCGCGCCTATCGCGAGGGCCGCGCGCCCAAAGCCGGCTGGAACCCGCGCTGCCCTAACAAGGTGCGCTACGAGATGCTGACCCGGCTCGGCTATTTCGTTACCGAAAGCTCGGAGCATTTCGCCGAATACACGCCCTATTTCATTAAGGACGGCCGCCCCGATCTGATCGAGAAATACGGCATTCCGCTCGATGAATATCCCAAGCGCTGCATCGAGCAGATCGAGCGCTGGAAGGACCAGGCGCAGGCCTACCGCTCGGCCCAGCGCATCGAGGTCGAGGAGTCCAAGGAGTATGCCTCCTCGATCATGAATTCAGTCTGGACCGGCGAGCCGTCGGTGATCTACGGCAATGTCCGCAACAATGGCTGCATCACCTCGCTGCCCCGCGATTGCGCCGCCGAAGTGCCATGCCTGGTCGACGCGTCCGGCATCCAGCCGACCTATATAGGCGACCTGCCGCCGCAACTGACGGCGCTGATCCGCACCAACATCAACGTCCAGGAACTGACGGTGCGGGCGCTGATGACGGAAAACCGCGAACACATCTACCACGCGGCGATGATGGATCCGCACACGGCGGCCGAACTCGACCTCGACCAGATCTGGTCGCTGGTCGATGACCTCCTTGCCGCCCACGGCGACTGGCTGCCGGCCTGGGCGCGCGTGAAACGCAAGAACGAAGCTGCCTGACTGGCGGGCGCTCGTCTTATTTTGGATCGTCGGCGTCGGGTTCTTCCTCGTCGTCGCGGGCCGAGATGACATAGGCGCCCTTCAGCCAGCGGTTGAGGTCGATGTCCTTGCAGCGCGTCGAGCAGAACGGATAGGTCTCGCGCGCCGACGGTTTGCCGCATTCGGGGCACGGGCGCTTGGGCCGCAGCGGCGTGACTTTGTCGTCCAGGCTCATGGTCGCGCGGACGACCAGTTTTGATGGGTCTTGAAACCTTCGCCCGACAGCAGCGCCGCCGTCTCATAGAGCGGCAGGCCGACGATGTTGGTGTAGGAGCCGACGAGCTTGACGACGAAGGAGCCGGCGAGGCCTTGCACGGCATAGCCGCCGGCCTTGCCGCGCCATTCGCCCGAGGCGACATAGGCGTCGATCTCCTCGCGCGGCAGCCGCTTGAAACGCACCCGCGTCTCGACCAGCCGCTGCCGCAGTTTGCCGCCCGGCGTGATCAGGCAGATGCCTGAATAGACCCGGTGAGAACGGCCGGACAAGAGCCCGAGGCAGTTGGCGGCATCGTCCAGCGTTTCGGCCTTGGGCAGGATGCGCCGCCCGACGGCAACCACCGTGTCGGCGGCCAGCACGAAACTCGGCGCATAATCGGTCTCGGTCTTCAGCGACGCGTACGCCTTCTCGGCCTTTTCTTTCGACAAGCGCTTGGCCAGCGAGCGCGGATGCTCGGCACGTAGCGGCGTTTCGTCGACATCGGCTGGCAGGATACGGTCAGGCTCGATGCCGGCCTGCTGCAAGAGTTCGATGCGGCGCGGCGAACCCGAGGCAAGCACCAGCTTTTGCAAAATGCTCATCGCGCTCGGGTCTTGATCTTACTTGAAACGGTAGGTGATGCGGCCTTTGGTCAGGTCGTATGGTGTCATTTCGACCAGAACCTTGTCGCCGGTCAGCACGCGGATGCGGTTCTTGCGCATGCGGCCGGCCGTATGGGCGATGATCTCGTGTTCGTTTTCGAGCTTCACCCTGAACATCGCGTTGGGCAACAATTCCGTGACGATACCCGGAAACTCGAGGACTTCTTCCTTCGGCATTCGATACCTTTGCTTGGATGGCAGTTTCGGCGCCTAGAGCATGATGCCGAGAAGTGTGAAGCGGTTCTCGGATCATGCTCTACTTCCGACTCTGGCCGGAATTTCGGCGGAACCTATATGATAATCGTTCGCTTGTGAACACGCTTAATCCGTCGCGTTTTTTGCTCCTGGAAGCAAAAAACGTCGGGCTATGCGCAACTTCAGCCGCTCGCGGACGTCGCGATAGCTGGCCATGATGTGTTCGCGCGTGCCGCCGGCGTCGGTCGGGTCCGGCGTCGGCCAGTATTCCACCTCGACGGCAAGCGAGCGGGTGAGTTCGAGCGCGGCATGGTGGGCCTCCGGCGCCAGTGTGACGATCAGGTCGAAATAGTCGTCCTCGAGATCGTCCAGCGTCCGTGGATGACGTTCGCCAAGCGTCAGGCCGTCCTCGGCAAGCACGGCATCGACGAACGGGTCGCGCTCGCCGGCACGCACACCCGCCGAGGCGACGAAAATGGTGGGGGGCAGCATCCGGCGCGCCAGCTGCTCGGCCATCGGCGAGCGCACGGCATTCATGCCACACAGGAACAGGACCGAGCGGGGCAGGGCTCCGGGGGCCAGGGTCAACCCCGCCAGTGCAGCACGCAGACCAGCGTGAACAGCCGTCGCGCCGTGTCGAAGTCGATGTCGATCTTGCCGGAGAGCCGATCCATCAGTGTCTGAGAGCCCTCATTGTGCAGGCCACGGCGGCCCATGTCGATCGCCTCGATATGGCTCGGCGTCGAGGAGCGGATGGCGTCGTAGTAGCTCTCGCAGATCATGTAGTAGTCCTTGACGATGCGCCTGAGCGGCGTCAGCGACAGGATGTGGGTGACGACAGCGGCGCCGTCCTCGCGCGCCACGGCAAAGACTAGACGGGACTCGGCCAGCGACAGCTTCAGCCGGTAAGGACCCGTGCCGCTGTCGTTGACGGGCTGAAAACGGTTCTCCTCGATCAGGTCGAAGATCGCCACCGCCCGCTCATGCTCGACATCGGGCGTCGAACGGCCGATCGATTCATCGAGTTCGACATCGATCAGCTTTGCGCGGGTTTGATCGGAGCCCGTCATGCCGGCCTACATGTTCAGACGTACGGCGACGGAGCGGCCATGCGCGTCGAGCCCTTCCGCCCGCGCGAGTGCGATCGCCGCGGGTGCCAACATGCGCAACTGCTCCGGCCCGAGCTTCAGGACGGAGGTGCGCTTGACGAAGTCGAGGACCGACAGGCCCGATGAGAAGCGCGCCGAGCGCGCCGTCGGCAGCACATGGTTGGAGCCGCCGACATAGTCGCCGATGGCTTCCGGCGTGTGGCGGCCGAGGAAGACGGCACCGGCATTGCGCATCTTCGCGAGGAAGCCTTCTGCATCGTCGATGGCCAGTTCGACATGCTCGGCCGCGATGCGGTCGACCAGCGGCAGCGACGCTTCGATCGTCGCAACCAGGATGACGGCGCCGAAATCGCGCCAGCTCTGCGCCGCCGTATCGCCGCGCGAGAGGCTTTGCAACTGACGCTCGACCGCCCGTTCGACCGCCTTGCCGAACGTCGGATCGTCGGTGATCAGGACCGACTGCGCCGACACGTCATGTTCGGCCTGGGCAAGCAGGTCCGCCGCGATCCACTCCGGATCATTGCCGCCGTCGGCCACCACAAGCACTTCCGACGGCCCGGCGATCATGTCGATGCCGACCGTGCCGAACACCCGCCGCTTGGCCGCGGCGACATAGGCGTTGCCGGGGCCGACGATCTTGGCCACTGGCTTGATCGTCTGCGTACCATAGGCAAGTGCGGCGATCGCCTGCGCGCCGCCGACGCGGTAGATTTCGGAGACGCCTGATATATCCGCCGCCACCAGGACCAGCGGGTTGACGACGCCGTGCGGTGCCGGCACGACCATGACGATGCGCTCGACGCCGGCTACCTTGGCCGGCACGGCGTTCATCAGCACCGAACTCGGATAGCTTGCCGTGCCGCCCGGCACATAGAGCCCGACCGCCTCGATCGCGGTCCAGCGCGAGCCGAGCTCGACGCCGGCGGCATCCGTGTAGCGTTCGTCCTGCGGCTTTTGCCGCTGGTGATGGGACCGGATGCGGTCACGTGCGAATTTCAGCGCCTCGACCGTGGCCGGATCGGCCTCGGCATAGGCGTCGGCGATGTCTTCCGCCGAGACGGCAATGCCGAGCTCGGCAAGGTCGCCTCCGCCGAATTTCTGCGTGTAGTCGATCAGTGCCGTGTCGCCCTCGGCACGCACGCGAGCGATGATGTCGCGCACCACGGCGTCGACATCGGCGGATACCTCGCGCTTGGTCATGAGGAAGGCGGCGAAACGCTGCTCGAAATCGGCGTCGGACTGGCGAAGCGTGATGGCCATCGTATGCTCAAGCCCTGTGGATGGGGCGCGAGGTGGCTTCCCACGCACCGCCGATATCGGCAAGGCGGGCCTCGATGCATTCGACATCGAGCATGATGGTGCCGCCGCCCGCAAAAATCAGTTCGACGATGCCGGCCGGCTTGCTTATCTCGATAAAGCTGATCGCCAGCAGGGAGAGGATTTCGGCCGGCTTGTCGCGGGCAATGCCGTTGGTCTTGGCGCCCAGCACCCGGTCGAAATGCAGCACCGCCTGCCGCCGCTCATTGTGCTGGCGAAACAGGCCGGATTTGGCCTCCCACACGAAACGGTTCATGGTCAGCACGAACCGTTTGGCCTTGGGCAGGAATTGGAGGTCCGAGACCTTCATCACGGCGTCCTGGAGATGGGCCGAGACGATGCTCAGATCCTGATCGTCGAGCGCAATGAGTTTGAGGGCCATGCGGATTTCACACCTAAAGGTTGGCAATCAGCCTTTCTGTTAGGCGGTCTTTCCGATCGGTGCAACCGCGACAGGGATCCCGCCAGAGGCATTTGCCGCAGGTTTTGCGCACCCCTCATCATCGTCCCTGCGGGCACTTCTCCCCGTACGGCGACGGGAGAAGGACGCTTTGCGGATGATTTCGCCAAGCGACCGCGGATCGTTAAGCTGAAATGCGCTCGATCACCGCACCGCAATTGGAAAGCTTTTCCTCCAGCCGCTCGAAGCCGCGGTCGAGATGGTAGACGCGGTTGACCGTGGTCTCGCCCTCGGCCGCGAGGCCGGCGATGACCAGCGAGACCGAAGCGCGAAGATCGGTCGCCATCACAGGCGCGCCCTTCAGCTTCGCCACGCCGTCGACGATCGCCGTCTGGCCCGAAAGCGTGATGTGGGCGCCGAGCCGGGCTAGCTCCTGGACATGCATGAAGCGGTTTTCGAAGATCGTCTCGGTGATGCGCGACTTGCCCTTGGCCATGGTCATCAGGCCCATGAACTGTGCCTGCAGATCGGTCGGGAAGGCCGGGAAGGGCGCCGTGGTCACGTCGACCGGCGCAATCCCGGCGCCATTGCGCTTCACGCGGATGCCGGAATTGGTCGGCGTGATCTCCGCGCCCGTCTGGGAAATCACGTCGAGCGCCGTCTGCAGCAGCTCCGGCCGTGCGCCTTCCAGCACGACGTCGCCGCCGGTCATCGCCACGGCCATGGCGTAGGTGCCGGTCTCGATGCGGTCGGGGATGACGCGCACGCGCGCCCCCGACAGCGCTTCGACGCCGTCGATGGTGATGGTCGGCGTGCCGGCGCCGGAAATCCTGGCGCCCATGGCGTTGAGGCATTCGGCGAGATTGACGATTTCGGGCTCGCAGGCGGCGTTTTCGAGCACCGTCTCGCCCTTGGCGAGCGATGCCGCCATCATCAGCACATGGGTGGCGCCGACCGAGACCTTGGGGAAGACGTAACGGTTGCCGACGAGACGGCCATTGCGGGTCTTGGCGATGACATAGCCGGTATCGACATCGATATCTGCGCCCAGCGCCTGCAGGCCTTCGAGGAACAGATCGACCGGGCGCGTGCCGATGGCGCAGCCGCCAGGCAGCGACACCTTGGCCTCGCCCATCCGGGCCAGCAGCGGCCCGATCACCCAGAACGAGGCGCGCATCTTGGACACCAACTCGTAAGGGGCTGTCGTGTCGACGATGTTGCGGGCGGAAAAGTTGATGGTGCGCGAATAGCCCTCATTCTGCTTCTCGCGGCGGCCATTGACCGAATAGTCGACGCCGTGATTGCCGAGGATGCGGATCAGTTGCTCGACATCGGCCAGATGCGGCACGTTTTCGAGTGTCAGCGTGTCGTCGGTCAGAAGCGAGGCGATCATCAGCGGCAGGGCCGCGTTTTTCGCGCCCGAGATCGGAATGCTTCCGGCAAGCTTGTTGCCGCCGACGATTCTGATGCGATCCATTGGAGAATGTCCCTCTCGGCCAGAAAAGGCCGGTTCAATCGTTTGAGTATCGGCCCGTCTAGACCATCGGCCAATCTGGTTCAAGAAATAGGATTTCGCCCACCCCGGTCCAAGAGTGGCCGATTTGAGTTAATCTTTCTGCATTTCCTTTGCCGCGCCGAGCCCGTCGGGCCGCTGGTCGGCCCCGCCGGTACGGCGCGAGCGCGACTGCGCCTTGCGTTTCTGCAGATTGGCGCGCAACTGCTCGGCGAGCCGGTCCTTGCGGGTCGTTCCGCTGCTTTTCGGTGGATTTGTCGTGTCGTTCATCGTCCTGCCCCGGCTGGCAGCCAGCCAACCCGCCATTCAGGGATAGCCAAAATTGTGGCACTGCCATGTCATAGAAAGCTATCCGGCAAAGGCTTTCACAGAAGCGTTGTTCTTGGCCTTGCGCTTGCCGGTTCTATATGGCAGAAGCCCCGCCATCAGCGGCTGCGGTAGCTCAGTGGTAGAGCACTCCCTTGGTAAGGGAGAGGTCGAGAGTTCAATCCTCTCTCGCAGCACCAGTCTTTTCCGAAGCGCATCGAAGAAATAACTACTGTGCCCTTTGCATCGGGACCACCGTGAGGGGCCGCTTCAGGAAGCCTGGCGACACGGCCCAGCCCTTCTGGACCTCATTGGGCTCCTCGGTGGCGAACATCAAGAGCCCGAACGATTCCCTGAAGACAGCGAAGTGGCCAGACATAGAGCCGCCGCTGTCATCGGGGACCACGCTGGCGACACGAAACTGGTCTCCCACCTCGAAGTCGCCCTGGCGGAGCGTCATGCCGGGGCCGCACATGGCCAGGAACTCTTTCGGCAATGCGTCCTGGTAGGCCTGAAGGTTCGAATACCACTGGACCGCCACGGCCCCGCTAGCAGACAGAATACGTCCAGTAGTGGTCGTGTGCAGCGCAAGGCCCAACTTGGAACCGAAGATGGTCATGGACCTAGCGACAATCGGCCCGTCGATCTTTAGGAAGTTCCACGAGGGGAGCTGGGCGGCGATACACGGTGACGGATCAAGGTGCCTAGCTGGTCTCGCTCGGGGCGAACCTCGTTGGCAAACCCTGGAATGCTGAGCACCGAACGAATGAGTCGCTTCACTTCCACCCGTCCTGCCTCAGTCTTGGAGTCGGGCATCATGCGGCTAAGGGTGGCGACAACGAGGTCCGCCTCGCGCGACGCCTCGTTGCACTCCTTACACGCACCGAACTCCATGCCTTTGGGCCGGTGCTTGCCGTCGAAGATGCTGCGGGGTGGGTAGTGCTCGACGGTCTCGCTCGGGGTGTTCCCGCCGCAGAAGATGCAGAACGGCTGGTCTTCTCTAATCCGCTGAGAGAATGTCTTTCGCTGCTTGGCCTCGCCCATTCGAATCGTCTCCTGGCAATAAGACTCCACGCTGAAATTCATCATTTTCGCAACAAGGAATCGACAACTTGGGTCTGGCAACGCTAGACTTCGGCAAGGGGTAGTGCTTGGGTCATGTTTCGCGTTTCTTCAATCCTGATTCTGTTGTGTACCGTATCCGCGTTGCTAGGTGCTTCGTCTGCTCGCGCCGGTTTACAGTTCCAGGCGGGAGAGACTGACGGCGGGCTCCGCTACATTTTGGTGTCTGGAGATTTCGCCTACCAAGATGACCTGTCGGTCTTTGAAGCACTGGCGCGGTCGAGCACTGCCAAGGCAGTTACATTTCGATCTCCCGGCGGCAACATTCAAAAGGCAATGGAGCTGGGTCGGCTAATTCGAAGGCTGGGCTTAGGGACAGCGCAGTTTAGGGTTTCTGAGTGTGCATCGGCTTGCTCGTTGGCGTTTCTGGGCGGAGTGATACGCTTCGCCGAGGCCGGCTCTATTGGCGTCCACAAGTCGTCGTTTCAGGGTGACGTTCCCTTTAGCACTCAAGAGGCGGTGTCCGCCGTCCAGCAAATCACTGCGGACGTTATTACCTACATGATCGAGATGGGCGTAGACCCGGCTCTGCTCCAACTTTCGCTTCAATACGACAGCAACGACATACGCTACCTCTCCATGAGTGAGATGGCGAAGTACAAGGTTGTTACCGTCCCCCCGACTCGGGGCAGCCAACCGTGGCAAGTGCGGCACCATCTCCGATGCCACCGCCGCCGATCTCGGCCCCAACGCCGCCGCCTTCTGCCAATCCCTCGCTGGTGATTCCCGAAGCTCATTCCGGCCGGGTAGGGCACCCTAGGGGCTCTGCGCCCCTCAAGGCATTACCGGAGGGAAAGTCCACGAATGTCGCTGTGCTGCGGAATGGGAGCCCAGTGGCGGTCTTGGGCAGTAGCGGCCGCTGGTACCGAGTCCAGGCCGGCAACCAGATCGGCTACATGCACGACACCTGGGTCCACGTTGATCAGTACGATGGCGGGCCATTTGGACGGCGGCACATCCAGGTCAAGAGCTTCAGCAACTACGCAGAGGCGGAGGCTTATGTCCGAACCTCCTCCATACCACTCTCCGCCTACCTTGCTACCAATGGGTGGTATGCGATCACCCTCGCCAACACCTTCGATGAGCCCATGGCAAAGAGCTTGGTCAGCGAGATGAAGGCAAGAGGCGCAATTCCCGATGACGCCTACGCAACATTCGGTAACACTTACGTTCGCAAGGTGTGCTGCCAATAGCGACCGCCAAGGGAACGGCACTATGAGCTTTTTGAAAACAAATTCTTTGAATGCTGCGGTCTTTCTATTCGCTGTGACCTGTCTCCCATTAGCGTCGTGGGCAAATCTGCAAGGCGAGCAACGTGTTGAAGAACCGGAATGTAAGCCAATGACTGCGGCCAACGACGCGCTTGCCAAATTGTCTGCCTTTCAGGCCACATGGGATACCTCGTATTCCCTCTATGGGCGGCGCGAAAAGGTGCATGGAGAATACTTCATCGACAACGGCCTGGAATACGGGCGGAAAGCGCCTTACAGGCCTTGGACAGTTAAGCCATCTAAGTTGGTGAACCCCCAGCATTTAGATTGTCATCAGTTGCGGGAGGAGATGCTGGATGGTTCGAAAACCGTCGTGATCTCCTATATCAAGTACAATCCCGGGTATGATCCGCGACGATATAGGTGCACCGGTTGGATCGAGATTCCTAGTTATAGAAATAAGAAAATGGAATGTGTGGGTTTAACTACAGCGGGGTATGACGACCCGGTGTTGGATTTGAAATTGCAGATGCATTGGTTTTACCGGACCGACATCAAGGCGCCGACGGTTTCAAACAAATGAGGGTGACAAAAATTTCTACTAGTCTTTTGAGGTATCATCTTTCCAGATCACCCGCCGCACCATACGGACGCCCAAAGCCGCCTCCCACGTATTTTTGATGCCCTGCCTCGCGCTGGGGAACAGTATGTCCACATCGAACTCCCGCCGCGTGCATCGCTCGCACCGCATCTGCCGCTCCACATCCCAGAACGGAATGTCCCCTGCTGGGCTCCGGCTCAAGGCACAGTATTCTAGCGCTTGAACGTCTGTAGCACTCAATGTAACCCTTCAGCGGGCGGTCCTGATCAATGAACTGGGTCCGCACGGTGGCGTCCTTTCGGCTACACCGCTTGCATTTGAAGTGGATGATTTCCAGCGGTTTGTTCCATCCCACCACCTTGGCCACATCGTTGGCCCGGAAGCGGCCCACATGATAACAGTGGCCACACTCCACGATGAGCAACATGTTTGCCTTTGCGGCTCGCCCAACGCTGTCCATCGGCCCGGCCATAGGTCACTTCCGAGTCGAGTAGTCCTCGGGTAGCGGAAGAAGCCCTAGATGTCCTACCCGGCAGTCCGGTTCCTTCTCCGCGACTGTGGCGAGCACCTCGTGCAACTTATCGACAAGCCCACCAGGGAATAGACGCGTTGGCCCTAAAAAGCCCTTTGTTTTCAATGCTGAGGTGCCGCCTTTGAGGGACTTCAATCCTCTCTCGCAGCACCAGATTTCCCGAAATCAAAACCACTGTTGCGCTGACACCACAGGTCTGTCCATCAGCAATCTGGACAGTCCGATGGCATCTGCCGTTGGCGCGTTCAGCCGGAAGACAACGTGGCTCACCCAACAGCGGCCTTCGGCAATCTCCAGTCGAAACGCCGCATGACACGATTCGTTAACCAAGATGCTGTTCTTCGACATGACGTGTTGTGGAATGGCTGGCCCCCGCCTGGTCAAGCCTGGCTTGTCTGCTGGTCAAGCAGCGCCGGGAAAGGTGCTGAAAAGAAGGCTCCGCATCCGGCGAGGACGTCAAATCGCCCGAAACAGGAACGATGTGCAAGGCATGAACGTGATTGAAAGCCAACAGAACGCGCCCGGCGGTTTCCGCTTCTGGACCCGGTTGCAGGCTTTCATGGCCGCTTTCCTTTGCATGTGCATCACCGATGCGTTCGCCGAAACGCGTGCCCTGCGCATTCAGCATCTCCATACGGGCGAGAAGGCCGAGATCGTCTTCAAGCGCGACGGGCGTTACGATCAGGCGGGCCTGAAGAAGATCAATTTCATGCTGCGCGACTGGCGCCGTAACGAACCGACCAGGATGGATCCGCGCCTGCTCGACCTCGTGTGGCAGGCTTACCGCGCCAGCGGCTCCACAGCCTATATCCATGTGGTCAGCGCCTACCGCTCCCCGGCCACCAACGCCATGCTGCGCGGCCGCTCGAAAGGCGTGGCGCGGGAAGCCAGCACATGGTCGGCCGCGCGATGGACTTCTTCCTGCCGGATGTGCCGCTGAAGAAGTTGCGTGACATCGGCCTGAAGATGCAGGGCGGCGGCGTCGGCTATTACCCGACTTCCGGTTCGCCCTTCATCCACATGGACGTCGGCAATGTGCGGCATTGGCCGGGCATCAGCCGCCAGGAACTGGCCAGGGTCTTCCCGAACGGCAATACGCTGCATGTGCCAAGCGACGGCAAACCGCTGCCCGGCTACGAGCAGGCGTTTGCCGCCTACAAATCGCGCAAGGCCACCGGTACGCCCAACATCGAACTGGCAAGCGCCGACGGCGGCCAACGCAGGCCGGCGCGTGGCTTGCTGGCGTCGCTGTTGGGCGGGCGCGGCACGGACGAAGCCGACGATGCAGCGGAAGTGGCGCCTGCGCCACGCAAGCCGGCCAAGCCGGTTGAGCCCAAGACGGCCGGTGACTCCAAGACGGTCGTTGAACCCAAGCTGGCCGGACAGGGCATCGCTATCGTGGCGCCGGAGGCGGCCCAGCGGGCGGAAATTCAGATGATTTCCCCCGAAGAAACGCCCGCGAGGACGCCTGAAGCGATCGTCATGGCGATGGCGGCCGGCGCGGTGCCGGTACCCGCTTTCGCACCGCGCACCGAGCTCGCTGCCAGCATTCCAACCCCGCAAACCGTGCCGCCCGGCGTAGCCAGCGCATCTCCGGCGCGGGCTGAACCGGCGGCCGCCGGCGCCGAAATTGCCTCGGGCAAGGCTGGTCCCGCTTCCGCGATTGCCGGTCCGGACATGGTGGCGCTCAACATCCCTGTCCCGACATGGCGGCCCGAAGGCCAGACGGGGCCCGCGCGACAGCCGGAGGCGGCCAAACCCGCCGATGCAATCGGCGCGTTGCTGGCCATGCATCACGCCGATGACGGTCTCGATCCGCTGGCTGGCCAGCCGATTGCAGTCGCTGCGTCGAGACCCGAAGAACGTGTCAGGACAAGCCCCAAGGCCGACCGTGTCCAGCCACGTCTCGACCCCAAGGCCACCGCCGTGACTGTGCCCGCGGCATTGACCGGCCGTCCGCGTGAAACCGGTCGCGGCAGCGAAGGTGCCGGCTCGATGGCGGCGCCCATCGTTGCCGCCAATTTCATCCGCACGGCGCCGGAGCAGGTTTATCTCGATGGATTCCAGCCGCGAGGAAAGACGTCCGATCACCGGCGCTTCACCGGCTCCGCGGTGAAATTCCTGCCCGTCGCCAGCTTCAGATAGGTCGACCGCGCGAGTCTGTAAGATATTTTCCAAAGTCCTGCGCTCCAGCAGGTTTCGTTGGTAAGAAGGGGCCGTTTCCTGCTATGGCGCCGGGATTCCGGGGCAGCCGTCTGCCTCCATGGAGCGCCAGATGACTGTACTCACACGCCGCGCACTTCTCAAAACGGCGGCGGTTGTCGGCGCGAGCGGTGTCGGGCTTGCTGCGGTCGGCAGGATTGGCGGCTGGGCCGCGGCCACGCCCGAGCCGGTTGTGCTGCGGACCGCAAAAATCCAGGCCAGGCTTATGGATGTCGGCCCGACCAGGGATGTGCTGACTTATGGCAACGCCGGAATGCCGCCGGTGCTGAGGATGAAGAAGGGCGAGCCCTTCGCCGCCCGTCTGATAAACGCCATCGACGATCCGACGACCATCCACTGGCACGGCATTCGCCTGCCGAACAAGATGGATGGCGTGCCCTTCCTAGTGCAGCCCTATGTCTACACAGGCGATCATTTCGACTATGCCTTCACGCCGCCCGACGCTGGCACATTCTGGTATCACCCTCATTGCAACACGCTGGAGCAGATGGGGCATGGCCTGACCGGCGTGATCGTGGTCGAAAACCCGAACGATCCGAAATTCGATGCCGAAGTGGTCCTCAATCTGCGCGACTGGCGCCTTGGCGACGATGGCCAGTTCATCGACCAGTTCCGGCCGCGCGACGCGGCAAGAACCGGCACCTATGGCACGGTGCGCACCGCGAACTGGCTCGATCAGCCGCAATATGACGCGCCGGCCGGTGGGCTGGTGCGGCTACGGGTGGCGATCACCGACGTGACCCGGATCTATGCTTTCCGCGTCGACGGCGCCGAGGCCGATGTCATCGCGCTGGACGGCAATGCGGTGCCGCTGCGCTTTTCGCCCGATGCCCTGCTGATCGGACCCGGCCAACGCATGGAACTCGCCATCCGCATGCCCGACGAAGAGGGCGCGATCGTCAGCTTGCGAGATGTCAGGGGCACCAAGCCCAAGGTGCTCGCGACGTTGCGCGCGACGGGCAGTTCGCTGAAGCGGGATGTTCGCGATCTCGCGCCTCTGGAGGCCAATCCGGTGGCGCAGGTCGATCTCACCACCGCCCAGCATATCTCGCTCACGCTCAGCGCCACCGCCGAGAACGTCCCGAGCGACGGCATATGCGGCTCGCTCGGCTACAGCTTCTGGGCGATCAACAAAGTGCCGTGGCCGGGCGATACATCCGATCCAACCGCGCCGCTGGCCGAACTGAAGCTCGGCAAGAGTTACATCATCGACATGGAGAACCTGACGCCGCAATCGCATCCGATGCATCTGCATGGCATGAGCTTCAAGGTGCTGTCGTCGTCGACGCGCCCGGTTCAGCCGCTGATTTCGGACACGTACCTCATCCAGCCCAATGAGAAGGTGAGCCTTGGCTTCATCGCCGACAATCCCGGCGACTGGCTGCTGCACTGCCACATCATCGAGCACCAGAAATCAGGCATGACGAGCTACGTCAGGGTGGTTTGAAGCCAGGCCATCGAAGGCCGCGTTGTCCGCGACCTACTTGCGCAACTGCGCCTCGATCTCGTCGAGTACCTTGTCCTTGCCGATGCCGGTGAGGAAGGCGAGGCCCTTGATGACCGGCTTGGTCACCGAAGCCGAGATCGGCGTGGTGGCGACGATGAAGTCGACACTGTCGGCCAGCCCCGGGACTTCGGTCGCCTTGGCCTGCTGCGCGTTGAAGGTAAGACCGCGCTTCTTCATCGCTTCGGTGACGGCGACGTTGACCGCCGTCGAGGTGGCGATCCCGGTACCGCAGGCAAAGAGAATGGTTTTTTGTTTGGACATTTGCTGCTCCTCCTTGGGTATCAGCCGAGCACGGCACGCACGTCGTCGAGGTTCCTGGCCGACCTCAAGGCGTCCAATGCATCTGGATTCTGGTGGTCTCCATGACGGATTGCAGCGCTTCAATCTGCTTGTCCCTGTCATTGATGGCAAGCAGGAAGACGAAGCCGACCGGCAGCTTCTCGTCGGGGTCTTCCATGTTGGCGAAGGTCACCGGCTGCTTGAGCGTGCCCATTGCGATGCCGGGCTTCAGCACATGCTCTGGATCGGTATGCGGCACCGCTACATTGTCGGGGCGCTCCAGCGGCAATCCCGTCGGGATGGTCATTTCGCGGCGCACGACCGCGTCGGCATAGGAGCTTTTGACATAGCCAAGCGCCTCGAGCCGCCCGGCGAGGATGCGGATGATCTCCTCATTGGTCGAGGCATCGGATCCGAGCACGATCGCCTCGGGATCAAGAAGCTGCATGAGGCCGTTGGACATGTCTTGCTCCGTCGATGAATCGTGCGCCCGGGAAGGGCGCACGATCGTTTCAGATTGAAGCCGCCAAGGCTCAGGCGGTGCCTTCGGCCGGCTCGTCCTCGGCGCCTGCTGCCCGCTCCCAGCCTAACGTATTGCGCCGGTAGAGCACGAACAGCGCGGCGATGACCACCGCGATGATGATGATGCTGATAAGGCCAAGCCCCTGGATTGCCTCGATGATCACATAGGGCACCCACAGGAAGCCGTCGACCACCGAGGTGATCTGCAGCGCATCCGCCGGCAGCTTGAAGCCCGACGCGACCGCAGCACTGGTAAACAGCGGCGCCAGCGCATTGGCGACATAGAAGCCGATCGCCAAGGTCCCCGTGCCGATCACCACCATTCGGAACACATTGCCTTTGACCAGCGGCGCGGTCATGGCGACGATGAACGGGATGACCGCCAGGTCGGCGAACAGGATGACGCGGTTGCCCGGCAGGATCACCGACAGGATGATCGCGATCGGAACCAGGATCAGCGACGACGAGATCGCGGCGGGATGGCCGATCAGGATCGCAGAATCGAGGCCGACCAGAAGCTCACGGTCGCCGGTGCGCTTGCGCACGAATTCCTGCGCCGCGTCGGAAACCGGAAGCAGGCCTTCCATCAGGATCTTCACCATGCGCGGCAGGAGCAGCATCACCGCAGCCAGCGTCATGCCGGTGCCCAGCACCTTGGCCAGGACCACACTGAGATCGCCCGCATTGTAGAAGGCGATGGCGCCGAGCACGAGGCCGATGATGAGGCCGAGCACGACCGGTTCACCGAACACGCCGAAGCGGCGCTCGATGGTTTCGGTGTTGATGTTGATGCGGTTGATGCCGGGAATACGGTCCATGATCCAGTTCAGGATGATGGCGATCGGCAGGATCTGCGCCGAGGCGAGATGCGGCACCGAAATGCCGGGAACGCCGTAGAACTGCTGCACCGCGCGCGCCGACCAGTCGGCGAAAAGCAGCGAAAGCGCCGCGACGAGCGCCGCGATCGCAATGCCGTAGGCCAGATTGTCGGTGGCGGCGACGACAAGCGAGCCGACGAAGGCGAAGTGCCAGAAATTCCAGACGTCGACATTGAGCGTGCGCGTCATGCGCGTCAGCAACAGCACGATGTTGACCAGGATGCCGACCGGGATGACCCAAAGCCCGACCGATGAGCCGAAGGCGATCGCCGCCGCCGAGGGCCAGCCGACATCGATGATGTCGCGATGGATGCCGGTGTTGGTGACGATGGCCTTGGCCACGTCGCCGATCGACGTGAACATCAGGCCAAGCACAAGGTTGATACCGATGAAGGCGACGCCGATGGTGACGGCGGCGCGAAACGCCTTGCTGACCTTGGCGCCTAAAACTACGGCAATGATGAAAATGACGATCGGCAGCAGGATTGTCGCGCCGAGCGTGTCGATGGCCCCCTTGAGGCCAGCGAGTAGAGTATCCATTCTTCCTCCCCTGGAGCCACGGGCTCTGCCCGAAGGTGCTCCGTTACTCGTCCACGCCTTTGCCGCGCCTTGGCGCAAAGGCCTCCCCAAATCTAACGAGAGGCGGAATGCTCATCCGAGCGGTGTTTCGGAGTGAACATTTGCCTTTGTTAGAAAACGAATGTTTTATTGGGGCTGTTCACGACAATGTCAATTGGCAACCCTTTGGGCCAATAATTTGCGGCGAATGCGCCCTTTTCCGGCGATTCCATTGGAAATCGCCGGTCGCGAGCGGTTTCGTTGGCACAACGGAGCCGTCCCTGCTAATCCGGCCTCGAATCAAGAAGCTGTGGACATCCCTGCATGACCAATGTCGCCTTGACGGGACTTGCCCGCGATCTCGCCAGACGCGCCGCCGAGGGCCGCCCTGTGCGCATCGGCGTCATCGGCTCTGGCGAAATGGGCACGGACCTCGTCACGCAAGGCATGCTGATGCCGGGTATTGCGGTCTGCGCCGTTTCGACCCGGCGTCCACACACCGCGCGCGATGCCATCCGCATCGCCTATGGCGATGAGGCGATGGCGGTTGAAGCCGACACCGGATCGAAAGTCACTGCGGCGATCGAGGCGGGAAAAATAGCCATCACCTCGAACGAGATGCTGGTCACCAATCCACTGATCGACGTCGTTATCGACGCCACGGGAAAGCCCGGCGTAGCCGCCGATTTCGACCTGATGGCGATGGAGTATGGCAAGCATCTGGTGATGATGAATGTCGAGGCCGACGTCACCATCGGCTGCTATCTCAAGCAGCAGGCCGACCGGCTTGGCGTCGTCTATTCGGTCGGCGCTGGCGACGAGCCGTCGAGCTGCATGGAACTGATCGAATTTGCGTCGGCCCTCGGCCTGACCATCGTCTCGGCCGGCAAGGGCAAGAACAACCCGCTCAACCATGATGCTGTGCCCGACGACTATCGCGAGGAAGCGATCCGCCGCAACATGAACCCGCGCATGTTGGTCGAGTTCGTCGACGGCTCCAAGACCATGGTCGAGATGTGCGCCATCGCCAACGCCACCGGGCTGGTGCCCGACGTGCCCGGCATGCATGGTCCCAGAGCCGACCGCGACGACCTCGTCAAGGTGCTGATCCCGCGCGAGGACGGTGGCCTCCTGCTGAAAAAGGGCGTCGTCGACTACACCATCGGCAAGGGTGTGGCGCCTGGCGTCTTCGTCATCGTCGAGGCGACGCATCCGCGCATCATCGAGCGCATGGACGACCTGCATATCGGCCACGGCCCTTATTACAGCCTGTTCCGGCCCTACCATTTGACGTCGCTGGAAGTGCCACTCACCGCCGCCCGCATCGTGCTGTTCGGCAAACCGGACATGGTGCCGCTGCCGCGGCCGGTTGCCGAGGTCTGCGCCGTTGCCAAGCGCGATCTCGCCGTCGGCGAGACCTTCGATGCGATCGGCGAAACGTGCTATCGCTCCTGGACGATGACCGTCGGCGAAGCGCGCGCCCAGCGCGCCGTCCCGGTCGGCCTGCTCGAGGGCGGCAAGGTGTTGAAGCCGGTCAGGAAAGGCGAGTTGTTCACCACCGAAAATGCAGCGCCCGACCGGACGACCAGGCTTTTCGCCTTGCGCCGTCTACAGGATGAGATGCTGTACGGAAAATAGGTCGCGGTGGCGTCGTCATGACAAATGCATTACATTGTAGTGGCAAATGTCGCTGAGGATCGACCAATGAACCTCCAGATCAGGGACCCGCGTGCACGTGAACTGGCACAGCGCCTCGCCGCCAAACGCAAGATTTCGATGACCGAAGCGGTTATCGAAGCGCTTGAGTCTGAATTGAAACGGGAAAGTGGGCACATTCCCCTGGCGAAGCGGCTGGCTGCAATCGCCGATGAACTTAAAGCCAAGGCCGGTCAAGGCGGCCGACCTGTGAGCAAGGATGAAATCGACGACATGTGGGGACATCCCTGATGTTCGTCGACACCTCCGTGATCGTCGCAATTCTTTCGGGAGAAGCGGATGCCGGCGAGTGGAGCAATCGGATCGCGGCCGCACCACGCAAGATTACGTCGGCGCTGGTGGTGCTCGAAGCGTCGATGCGGCTTTCTACGATGTTTGCTATCGAGCCGGCGGTCGCGGAAATGGCGATAGAGGCGCTTCTGCAGGAGGCTGAAATCGAAGTTGTGTCGATCGACGCCGGTGATGCCAAGCTCGCGATCCAGGCGTTTTCAGACTACGGAAAGGGGCGTGGGCATCCCGCGCAGCTCAATCTTGCCGATTGCCTGTCCTACGCGTGCGCAAAGAGCCACGGGTCGGCGTTGCTCTACAAAGGCAACGACTTTTCGCACACCGATCTCGCCTAGCGGGACGTTCCGCTTATTTCCCCAGTTCGATCGACCTTTGCCGCGCCGCTTCCACCGCGTCTGTGAGCAGCTTGGTCAGCCGGTCCTCGCCCATCAGCACGCCTAACGCGGCCGCCGTCGTGCCGTTGGGGCTGGTCACCTGCTGGCGCAGCACACCCGGGTCCTCACGGCTTTCGGCGGCGAGCGACGCGGCGCCGTAGACAGTCTGCATGGCAAGCAGCTTGGCGGTCACCCCCGGCAAGCCGGCCTTCTCGGCGGCCACGGTCAGCGCTTCTATGAAATGGAAGATGTAGGCCGGACCCGATCCGGACACGGCGGTCACCGCATCCATCAGGCTCTCGTCATCGATGGTGGCCACTTCGCCGCTGGCCGAAAGCAGGTCGGCGACGAAACGCCTGGCGTCGTCGGAAACCAGGGGATTGGAAAACACCACCATCATGCCCTTGCCGATGGCAGCCGGCGTGTTGGGCATGCAGCGCACGATCGGCGCGCGGTTGCCGAGGATTTGCTCGAAGGTGGCGGACGGCGTTCCTGCGGCAATGCTGACGAAAGTGGTGCGGCCGTCGCCGAAGCGCTTGTAGGCTGCGGTGACGTCACGGATCACCTGCGGCTTCACCGCGATGACGACGAGTTCAGGCACGGCATCCACTGGGATGGCTTCGGCTTCCGCCGCGGTGCCGCAGCCGAGTGCGGCGGCCCGATTGCGCAGGTCCGCGTTGGGCTCGACCACGAAAACCGCCGACGGTGCAAGTTTGCCGGACTTCAGCCAGCCGGAGAGCATGGCGTAACCCATATTGCCGCAGCCGGCGAGAACAAGCCTGATCGTCATCGAGAGCTCTCCGAGGAAAGGCCATGACATAGACGCTCGCGGATCGGTGGGGAAGCCCTCTCAGGACCGCTGGACGGGCGTGCGCACCGCGATCGGCCGCAGCGACACTTGCCTGAGGCCGAGCACGCCGAGCACGAAGAACAGCCAGACCGGATCGCCGCGATGGAAGAAGAAGCTCTCGAGGAAGGCGTTGAGCGCGGTGAACAGCACCACCATCATGAAGAAGTCGCCGAGAAAGATGTTTTCCTTGCGCTGCGGAATGCGCATGTAGTCGCGCAGCGGTGCGATGAGGAAAGTGTAGACCGCCACGCAAAGGGCGGGGATGCCCATCAGCACGGCAATGTCGAGATAGCCGTCATGTCCGTGCACGATGGTTCTGATGTCCCAGGGGCGATCGAAGGGCTGGTCCTGGTTGAACAGCAGCGGCGTGCCCCAGAAACTCTCGTAGCCGTAGCCGGTCCACGGCTTCTTCGCCAGCATCGAGCCGGCGAACTCCCACAGCGTGGTGCGGCCGGTGTAGGTCATGTCGGGAAAATAGATCGCCGCCAGATGTTTGATCGGCGGCAGGAAGACGATGCCCAGCGTGCCAACCGCCGTGGCGATGATCGCCAGCGCAAACAGGATCGGCGTGCCGAGCCGCATGCCCATCAGGCTCGGAAACATCACGATCAGGATCGAGAATGGCACAAGCCCGTCTGTGGTCTTGGAGCCAGTGTGCAGCATGAAGATCATCGCCGCGCAGAAGATGCCAGCGCCCCACCAGCGCTGACCGCGCCGATAGAGATAAAGGCCGGCGAAACTGAAGCAGGCCATGATGGGTCCGGCGATGTTCTTGTGGGTGAACACGCCGCGCCACAGGCCGGCATGTTCGGGCTCCTGCGAGTCGGCGGTGTGCATTGCCTCGTGCGGAAAGGCGATGAGGCCGAGATAGGATAGGCCCATCACCACGACGGCGGTGAAGATGATGACCCTGGCGAAAGCCTCGGCGTCACGAGGCAGCGCCAGGATCGTTGCCATCGTCAGGATGCCGATCATGGTGAAGGACGCCGCGCGAATGGCCGAGGGCGGATCGGTTGCCAGCACCACCGACAGGAAGAAGAAGCCCAGCATCAGCATCCAGGACGGGCTGAGCAGCGAGCGCACGACGCGCGGATCGGCGAAGGCCATCAGCGCGAAGATCGAAACCGCGCCGAGCGAACCGAAGCCGAGCTGATTGACGATGTCGCCACCTTCGCCGGTGAGTTCGGCGCCGGCCGGCTGGAACGGGCGGAAGGACACCATGATGACGGTGAACAGCAGCGCCGCGATCGCGGTCGCGACGCCGTCGCGCGTGAACGCGGCGCTGAGCGGGGCGCGCTCAGTTTTTCTCAGGCTGGCGGTATTGCTCATTGGCGTATCCGAATTCGGCCAGCACGCGGCCGAGCGCCACATGGACGGGATAGATGGCGATCGCCGGCGATCCCGTGCGCGCCAGCCGCATCATGCCGCGAAGCGGCGAGGCGGCAAGGAGCGCCAGGCTCTTGGCGAACACCTTGGCACCGGCGAAGGGCGTGCCGGCGCGCTTCTTCTTTTCCACCAGCGTCGAGATGACACCGTTGCGCAGGCTGCGGGCACGGATCCAGTCGGTCTCGACGCGCCGGGCCGGAACGGTCTCCCGCACCTTGGCTTCGGCGCACCAGCCTAGCACGAAGCCCCTTTGCGCCGACCGGCTGAGAAAGTCGGCGTCGCCGCCGCCCATGAAATTGAACTTCAGGTCTAGGAAGGGCGGCCCCATCGCTGTCAGCACGTTACGCCCGATCAGAAGATTGCCGGACGAATAGAGTGCGGGCACCCGTCCCGTCTCCCGGTAGGGAGGCGCGAAGACAGGATGCTCGGCCCATGTCGCGTGGGCAGGATCGGCAAAGACGGGCACCTGCGGGCCGCCAACGATATCGGCGCCGAGCGTTTCGGCCACGCGGCACATCCGCTCCAGCCATTGCGGATCGGCGATCTCGTCATCGTCGATGACCAGCAGATGCCTGAAGTTGGGGAAATGCAGGATCGCCGTCTGCCAGCCGGCATTATAGGCGCTGCAATTGCCGCGCTCATGCGCGATGATGACCATGCCCGGTATCTCGCCGCGCTCGAACAGCGGCAGCGCGGCCTTGGCACCGTCACGCGCCTCGGCCTCGTTCTCGATGACGATGACGGCAAAGCGCCTGCCGGTTTGCTGCTGGCGCAGCGACGCCAGCGTCTCCAGCACCTGTTCGGGCCGCTTGAAGGTCGGCAAGGTGACGATCGCTTCGACAGCCTCCGCGTCGAGCCGGGGAGACCGTCCCGCGATCGATACCGAACCGTCCGATGGCAAAGGGATCATCCGTATCCAGCCGCGCCTTGAGTCGCGTTCTGGTAGCACCACGATGATAAGGTTTCGTTAATCACCTTGTACGGAGTGGCCCGCCAGGCATGGGCTTTGGGGCGTTGATCGTGCTCGTTTAATCAAGGCTTCACCGCGCTTTGCTACCGGCTACACCACAGGATAGTGAGATGCATCTGCTGTTCGCCACATCGATCGTGCCCGACGGTGCTCTCGCCTCGGGCTACGAGATCGCCAATGCCGCGATCATCGCCGCCTTGCGGCGCGCCGGCGCGCGCGTGACGGTCATCGGCTTCACTTGGCCCGGGAAAACCGCGATAGATCCCGAAAATACGGTGGTGCTTGGTGCGATCGACGTGCGCACCGAAAGTGCTTCGCCGCTGCGAAAACTCGCCTGGGTCGGCAAGGCGATATTTTCGGGCCTCACCTTCGCGTCGGTCAAGTTGCGTACGGTGTCCGACCACGATGTTCAGGCCGCTATCGAACGAGCCGGTCCATTTGATGGCTATGTCCTGAATTCCGTGCAGTTCGCCGGCGCTTTCGAAAAGCTCTTCGAAGACCGGCCTTCGATCTTCGTCGCCCACAATGTCGAGCATCTCTCGGCCCGCGAGAATGCCGGTGCGGCCGGCGGCATTTTCCAACGCCTGCTGTTCCGTCGCGAGGCAAGGCTGCTAAAGCTCGTCGAAGAGCGCCTCTGCCGCGGCGCGCGCTTCGTCTTCACGCTGGCCGAGGAGGATCGCCTGGCGCTCGGCGTCGCCTCGGATGACCGCTCCGCGGTGCTGCCGCTGGTAACCGGCGACACGGCGCCCGTCCGGAAAGGCCGGCGCCCGATCGACTGCGACGCGGCGCTGATCGGCACCTGGACCTGGCAACCAAACCGCATCGGGCTCGACTGGTTCCTGGGCAAGGTGGTGCCGCATCTGCGGCCTGGTTTCCGCATCCGCATCGCGGGCCACAAGCCTTCCGGCGTCACCTCGACGCATCCGGGGGTCCAATTTGTCGGCCGCGTTCCGGATGCCCGGGCTTTCGTCCTTGGCGCGGCCGTCATTCCGCTGATCAGCACCGCGGGCAGCGGCGTACAGTTGAAGACCATCGAGACATTCGAGCTTGGCCTGCCCTCGGTCGCCACCAGCCGTTCGCTGCGCGGCATCGACCATCGCCCCGCCAATTGCGTGGTCACCGACGATCCGGCCGGCTTCGCCCAAGCCCTGGAGGCTGCCGCGGCCGATATCAACGATGTCGATGGCAGCACCTTCCATCGCCAGCAGGTCAAGGCGCTCGACGCCGCGATTCGTGTCGGTCTCGAAAAAATCGGCGCCGTCCGGCAGGAGGTGTTTGCATGAACATGCACGCCGCCCGCGCCGCGTTCGGGCTCGACAGTCTGAAAATGATCCTCGGCATCCCGGTGCTCGCCATCCGCTGGAACGATGCGATCACCCTGCTCAACGGCCTGCTTGCCGAGAAGCGCTTCACCAAGGTCAGCTTCCTCAACGCTCACAATGCCAACATCGCCTATACCGACCCGGTCTTCGCCGAGGCGCTCGACGATTTCCTCATCCTGCCGGATGGCATCGGCGTCGATCTCGCCGCGAAGCTTCTCTACGGCGCGGCATTCCCCGACAATCTCAACGGCACCGATTTCGTGCCCGCCTTCCTGCAGGCTTCCAAGCGGCCGCTGACCGTGGGGCTGCTCGGTGCGACGCGTGTCAACGCCGAGGCGGCGTCGCTGAAGCTGGCGGCGCTTGCCGTGCAGCACAGCTTCGTGGTCGTTCACGATGGCTATTTCTCCTCCGCACAGGAGCCGGAGATCATCGGCCGGATCGAAAAATTGCGCCCTGACATGCTGCTCGTCGCCATGGGGGTGCCGCGCCAGGAGCTGTGGATTGAACGCCACATCGACGAACGTCACTGCACGCTGCCGGTCGCGGTCGGCGCGCTGCTCGACTTCCTGAGCGGCTCGGTGCCGCGCGCCCCGCTATGGATGCGCCGCCTGAGGCTGGAGTGGCTGTTCCGGCTGGCGGTCGAGCCAGGCCGGCTCTGGCGCCGCTACGTGGTCGGCAACCCCCTGTTCCTGTGGCGGGTCGTCAAGCAGAAATGGTCTCGCGGCGCCGAGGCCGTCGCAGATGCTCCCGGAGAGTTTCGTTGAACAAGCGCTTCGTTCCAGACCCGCTGGCCGGCCCGGCCCTGTTGCCGAAGGCGCCGACGGCGGCGGTGGTGACGGCAAGCTACGCCCCGGATTTCGAGCGCTGCCGCCTGCTGTGCGAAACGCTTGACCGCCATGTCTCGGGCGCCGCGCACCACTACATTCTGGTCGAACATCGCGACCTCGCGCTTTTCCGTCAGTTGGCGACCAGCCGCCGCTCGATCGTCGATGAGCGGGATCTCCTGCCGCGCTGGCTGCGCGCCTTCGATGATCCGTTCAGCCTGTTTCGCCGGCGCGTCTGGCTCAGCATGAAGACCCAGCCGCTGCGCGGCTGGCACGTGCAGCAACTGCGCCGTATCGCCATATCGGCGCACGCCAGGGAAGACGTGCTGATCTTCTGCGATTCCGACGTCGCGTTCCTGAAGGCGTTCGATTGCGGTGTCTTCTGGCGCGCTGGCAGGGCGCGCCTGTTCCGCCGCCACGGCGTGCTCGCCGATGACGGCCATGACGAGCATCGCGTGTGGTCGCGCAATGCCGGCGCCGCGCTCGGCATCGATCCGTCCCGGACATCGGCGCATGATTATATCTCGACGCTCATCGCCTGGCGCCGGGATACGGTGCTTGCCATGTGCGGCCAGATTGAGAAGGTGCATGGCCGCAACTGGGTCGAAGTGATCGGCCGGGCGCGCAAATTCTCCGAATGCATGATCTACGGCCGCTATGTCGATGATCTGCTGGACGGAGCCGGCCACTTCCACGGTTCGGAGGAATTCTGCCGTGTCCACTGGACAGGCGAGGCGCTGTCGGACGACGAGTTCCGCCGCTTCGTCGCCAGCATGGCGCCGGAGCAGGTGGCGATCGGCATGCAGTCCTTCATCGGTACCGATATCGGCCGCATCCGACGCCTGATCGGGCTTGATCGCTGACTTGTCCTAGATTGCCTTCGCCGGTCGGCGCAGCGCCGAATAGGTCAGCAGCATCGACGCGAGATAGAGCAGCAGGAAGACGATGTTGAGCGACAGCACCAGATCAGACGTATCGGTAATGGTGGTCAGCACATAGGTCAGCAGCAGTGCCTTGAGGGCGGCGAGCAGGCCCAGATTGAGCGCCCGCACCAGCGTCTGGCCGCGCGCGAACAGAAGCTCGGCCTGGTATTCGACCAGATTGCGCAGTCCCGGCACGCAGATCGCGAGCGCCACCAGGGGCGCGGCCTCGGAGACATTCCTGCCGAGCGCGTTGGGGAAGAAATGCAGCACGATGCCAAGCGCCGCCAGCGCCAGGGTCGAGACCGCGAACACACCGCCCTCGATGCCGCTCTTGACCGCAAGGCGCGACAGCAGTTCCGGCGCGCGCATCATGCGCTGCACGAGCATCATCGAGAAGGTGCGGATGGGGATTGCCGTCAGGTCGACCAGGCGCATGATGATGGCATAGATGCCGGCCAGATGCGGACCGCCGATCGCCAGCACCAGCAGCTTGTCGAACTCCATCTGCAGGTAGAACAGCACCTCCGCGCCGGCCACATAGATCGAATCGGCGAGCCGCCGCAGATAGAGCTCGACGCGCAGCCGCAGCCTCTGGCGAGGATAAAACCATCCAAACGCGAGCAGCAGCGAGGCGGCGTTGGCGCCGATGTAGAACCACGACCACACCCAGATGCTGTGCTGTGCCGAGAGCATGAACAACACCGCGCCAAGCGCGCGCAGCGCGGTGGCCAGGATCGCCAGTATGGCGGCACGGCCGAATTTGCCCAGCCCGTTGTTGACGATCAGCGCCACTTCCACCGGCCGCCACAGCAGCGCCTCGGCGAAGACGATCGCCGTGAATACCGACAGCGGCACGGTGCCGGCAAAGAAGATCAGGTAGACGCCGAACGAGGCGGCGGCCAAAAGCGGCAGCGAGGCGGCGCCGAGCACCAGGAAGCCGGCAGTGAAGGTGCCGATCAGATTGGGCCGGATGGTAGCGGTGCGATAGAGCGCCGAAATGAACCCGAAGGCCAGGATTCGCGACAGCATGACACCAGCCGCCGAAGCGGTGGCGAACATACCGAATTCGGCGATCGAGAGCGTGTTGGCGAGCGCTATGAAATAGGCGAGTGAAAACACCAGTCGCCCGCCGGCGCCGCTGATCGCCGAAAAATAGTCGCGCACCAGCCCCCGTCGTTCGGCCATGAAGGTGCCGATCCGCGCGAAGGTCCGCCTTTGCGGTATGTCGCTCGCCTCAGTCATAGGTCAAGGAAATGCATAGGTTGGAAAGTTTAACGTGCCGTTCTGAAGCTTTCAGGCTCGTTGAAATTCTTGCAACCCTGACGTGAATTACCGACATCCTCTTCCGGAAATTAACCTTTTGTTTCCTATGCCTGTTTAGCGTGGCTTAACGAATGGCCGACCGCCGCTCCCAAGCGGCCAAGAGTAAAGCTCCACGACAATGGTCGACAGGGAAAACCGTGAGGACTGGAAGCGCGAGCGCTCCTTGCTGGCGCTTGGCGAGGCCGTACGTGGCGAGGACGATGCTTCGCTGGTGTCGATAGGAGATCGCGCGGATCCTTCATGGCGCGAGGATGCCGCCACGCGCCATCGCCTGGCCCGTTCCCGGCGCGAGACCAAGGCGAGCCCGCCGCCGCTTGCCGCCGGTGACGCCGCGCCGTTCCCTCCTGACGGGGAGCAGCCGCTTGAGGCCGACGACGCCTGGCGTTCCCGCGCGGAGACCGGCGCCGGCGATTTGCCACCCGACATGCCGCGCGCAAGGCCGGCGCCGGAAGAACCTTCAGGGACGGGTCGCGCTCGTGATGCAATCGGATCTCGCGCCACGGACGGAGCCGATACGTCCTCCGACGGCGGTGCGGACGATCAGCAATGGAAGCCACTGATCGATCCGATGCTGGTCATTCGGGGCGTCGCCAGGTCGAAGCTGCTGATCATCGCGACCACGATACTAGGCGCCGGGCTCGGCATTGCCATTGCCCTGTCGATGCCGAAGAAATACGAAGCCACGACCGAACTGATCATCGAGCCGGGCGACCTGAAGCTTTCCGACCGCGATCTCACCCAACCGGTAGGCCAGCCCGATGCCGCGTTGGCCGTCGTCGAAACCCGGATCAAGATGCTCACCTCGGGCACCGTTCTCGATCAGGTCGTCAAGAATCTCAATCTCGTCAACGATCCGGAGTTCAACGGCCAGGGTTCCGGCGGCCTCGGCGTCATGTCGCTTATCCGCTCGATTGTGTCACGCCACGATGGGCCCGGCGGTGTCGATGAGGTTCGCCGCCAGGCGCTGGCCGTTGGCAATCTGGCCAAGAGCCTGTCGGTCGAACGCACCGGCAAGACTTTTGTGATCTCCGTCAGCGCTGTAACCCAGAACGGCGAGAAGTCGGCGCTCATCGCCAATACGACGAGGACCGTCTTTCAGCAGGAGGCCGCCAAATACCAGTCCGACATGGCCGGACGCGCGACGAACGAATTGACGTCCAAGCTCGACGATCTGCGCAAGGGGGTCGAGGCGGCCGAGCGCAAGGTCGAGGATTTCAGGGCCACGCATGGTCTCGTCGACGCGCAAGGCCATCTGATCAGCGACGATCAGATGCTGAAGCTCAACGAGCAGCTCTCCGTCGCCCGCGCCCGCACGCTGGAACTCAATGCCCGGGCGGCGTCGGCGCGTTCGCTGGACGTCAACTCCGTTCTGACCGGAACGTTGCCGGAAGAAATCAACTCCAACACCATGAGCGATCTGCGCTCGCAATATGCGACGCTGAAGCAGGAGGCCGATCGCGCCGCGGTTCGGCTTGGGCCGCGCCATCCCGAGCTCCAGGCTCTCGACGCCCAGATTGCCGGCGCGCGCGAGCGCATTGCCAATGAATTGCGCCGCATCGCCTCTTCGCTGCAGGTCGATCTGAAGCGCGCGGTCCAACTCGAACAGGACCTCGCGTCTCGGCTGGCTCAGGCCAAGGTCCAAAGCGGCGACGTCAACAGCGACCTGGTTGCCCTGCGGGAACTGGAGCGTGAGGCCACCGCCAAGCGTTCCGTCTACGAGCAATATCTTCTGCGCGCCAAGGAGACGGGTGAACAGACGGGCATCAACACGACCAACATCAACGTGATCACCTCCGCACAAGCCCCACTTGAGCCAAATGGACCCTCGCGGGCCTTGGTGGCATTGGCCGGGCTGCTGCTTGGCTTTGCCGCGGGTGTTGGTCTCGGCGCCTTGCGCGGGACCTATGACAGCCTGCGCGAGACGGCAAGCTCGCGCTCACGCCGCGAGCGCAAGCCGAACGAGCGCAAGCCGAACGAGCGCAAGCCGAACGAGCGCAAGCTGGACGAACGCAAGCTGGATGAACAGAGGGCGCCTCTTGAGGCGCAGGCATTCCGGGCGGAGCCCCCGCCCGCTCCGCCAATGCCGACGGTGCCTGTATCGCCGCCTCCCGCGCCACCGCCGCAGCCCGCCACGAGGACCGAAGCCGCTCCCGCCGAAGGCTCCGGGAGGATCGGCGCACTCATGTCGAGACTGCGCAAGGCCATGTCCCGCAAACCCTCGGCCGAAGCTGACGACAACATCTCCAGCGAGTTCGCCCTACCCGCCTTTGCCGACAACGGCCGGCCGGCCAGCGCTCCGATATTCCCTGGCTATCCGGAGCCCGGTTTCGGGCCTCGGCAGGCGGCCGGCCTTGATTATTCGCAGTCACCTTTCCAGCCAGGCGCCGAGGCCGGGTATGGGCGTCAGATAGCGTCGCCCTCGCGCTCGCCCCTGATGCCGCAACAGGCAATTTATCCGGCTCCGCCACTGCCGTCCTCTCCCTATGCGCGGCCGATGGGCTATCCGCCGGCGCAGCCCCGGTCACAAGCGGGTTATCCCTATACCCAACCCACCGCGGGACCCTATGCGGCGCAAATGTCGTACCCGCCGCCCGCTCCCACGCAACCACCGGCCCATCCAGCCGCGCATGCGAGGCCGATCCCGGTCGAGGAAAGTGGCGAACAATCATCGGTGGAAGAGATTCGCGCCAGCCTGCGTGAATTCCGCGAAGCGGTCCGCGAGCTCACGGAAAACCGCACCCGTCGCCGCTACTTCTGAGCCACCGGATAGGGTGTGGAGGCCGAACAAAACCGTGCCGGTTTCACGTAAACGGCATGGAACGGCGCTTTGACGGGATTGCGAACTTGAATTTTCGTGACAATGCCGCGCTGCAGATTGCCTGCGCCGTTGCATTGTATTTTCCAAAGGCAGCGTTGAGCGGAACGATATTGAGGGTGGTCCATGGCCGAAGTGATTGACGGAAAGAGCGTTGCCGAAGACGTGGTGCGATCGGTCAAGGCGCTGACCGCCGAGTTGGTCGCCAAGGGCAAGGCCAAGCCGGGTCTCGCCGTGGTCATCGTCGGCGAGGATCCGGCCAGCCAGGTCTATGTCGCTTCCAAATCCCGCACCGCCAAGGAATGCGGCTTTCATTCGCTCCAACACACGCTGCCGGCCGAGACGTCCGAGGCGGCACTGCTCGAGCTCATCGCCGAGCTCAACGCCGACCCGGCCATCAACGGCATCCTGGTCCAGCTGCCGCTTCCCGCCCATGTCGATGCCGGCAAGATCATCCAGGCCATTGCGCCGCAAAAGGATGTCGACGGGTTCCATTTCATCAATGTCGGCAAGCTCGGCACCGGCGAACTGGACACCGCCTTCGTTCCCTGCACGCCCGCCGGCTCGATGCTCCTGATCGAGCGCGTGCGCGGCAAGGACCTGTCCGGCCTCACCGCCGTCGTCGTCGGCCGCTCCAACATCGTCGGCAAGCCGATGGCCAATCTGCTGCTTGCCGCCAACTGCACCGTCACCATCGCTCACAGCCGCACCAAGGACCTGCCGGCGCTTGCCCGCACGGCCGACATCCTTGTCGCTGCGGTCGGCCGGCCGGAAATGATCAGGGGTGATTGGGTCAAGCCCGGCGCCACCGTCATCGATGTCGGCATCAACCGCATTCCCGCCCCCGAGAAGGGCGAGGGCAAGTCGCGTCTCGTCGGCGATGTCGCCTATGCCGAAGCGGCCAAGGCGGCGGGCGCGATTACCCCGGTCCCCGGCGGTGTCGGTCCGATGACCATTGCCATGCTGATGGCCAATACGTTAGCTTCGGCCTACCTTGCGGCCGGATTGAAGCGGCCTTCCTTCTGAGCCCGGGTTGACCCTGAAAGCCGCAGCTTTGCCGAATCCCACTATTTCCCCGGAACGGCCGGTCACGGATGATCCCGTTCAAGGTGGCCGGCAGTTCGCCTTCCTGCTGGTCGACAAGTTTTCCATGTTCTCGCTGGCGGCCGCGATCGACACGTTCCGGTCGGCGAACCGCCTGCTTGGACGCGACTTCTATGGTTGGACGACGGTCTCCGCCGATGGCGACCCGGTGATGGCCTCCAACGGCCTGCCGCTCAAGATCGACTACGCCGTCGCCGACCTGCCGCCGGTGGATATTCTTTTCGTTTCGGTCGGCCTGACGACGGAATTTCCGGGCAAGAGCAAGGTTCTGGCGGCCTTGCGAAGCTGGGGCCGGCGCGGCAACGCGCTTGGTGCCTTGTCGGTCGGATCCTACCTGCTGGCCGAGGCCGGCCAACTCGAAGGCTATCGCTGCACCATCCATTGGGAAAACCGCGCCGGCTTTGTCGAGCGCTTTCCCGATATCAACTGCACGGGCAATGTCTTCGAGATCGACCGCAAACGCTACACCTGCGCCGGCGGCACCACCTCTATCGACCTAATGCTGGAGATCGTGCGTGGCGATTTCGGCTCCAACCTTGCCAATGGCGTCGCCAACCAGTTCCAGCACGAGCGCATCCGCTCCGCCGGAGACCGCCAGCGCGTCGGGCCGGAGCGTGACCTGACGGGCAAGTCGGAGAAGCTCAGGCGCATCGTCGAACTGATGGCCGACCATCTCGACGAACCGCTGTCGGCGGTACAGCTCGCCAAGTCGGCGGGCCTTTCGGTGCGCCAGGTGGAGCGGCTGTTCCTGCGCCATCTCAACGTCACGCCCGGGCGCTATTATATGCGACTGCGGCTGGAGCGGGCGCGTGAATTGCTGCGTCAGACCAATATGCCGATCCTCGACGTGGCGATCGCGACCGGCTTCACCTCGCATTCCTATTTTGCCCAGAGCTATCGGCTGCAATTTGGCCGGCCGCCCTCGGAAGAGCGCCGCACGACATACTGAGTGATTTGCCTGGTCGGGTATGCCGGCGCCATGCCTGCGGGCTTGTGTCCCGACGCCACGTCAAATAGCTTTCACGTGCCGACGAGGGGGCTAACTCAGGAGATTTCGATGGCGGGATTTGCACGGAGCGTCGCTGCGGCGATTCTCCTTTTGTCGATGACGACATTCGGCTTTGCCGCCAACAAGGTCATCATCATCCTCGACGCGTCGGGATCGATGTGGGCGCAGATCGATGGCAAGCCCAAGCTTGAAACTGCCCGTGAATCGCTAAGGACCGTGCTTCAATCGGTTCCCGCTGACGACGAGATCGGCTTTATGGCCTATGGCCATCGCGAGAAGGGCAGCTGCGACGACATCCAGCTCATCGTGCCGCCTCAGGCTGGCTCGGCAAGCGCCATCGCGGCAGCCGCCGACAGTATGAAATTCCTCGGCAAGACGCCGCTGACGGCAGCCGTCAAGCAGGCCGCCGAAGCGCTGAAATACACCGAGGACAAGGCGACGGTCGTCCTCATCACCGATGGGCTCGAAACCTGCGGCGGCGACCCCTGTGCGCTTGGCAAGGAACTCGAAGCCTCCGGCGTCGATTTCACCGCCGACGTCGTCGGCTTCGGCCTGACCGCCGACGAAGGCAAGCAGATCGCCTGCCTCGCCGACAACACTGGCGGCAAATACATCCAGGCTTCCGATGAGAAGGCGCTGCAGGAGGCGCTGGTCGAGACCGTCTCGGCGCCAGCACCGGCGCCCGAGCCGGCACCGGCCCCCGCTCCGGCGCCAGCGCCGGAGCCGGCCAAGCCCGAGTTCAATTTCATGCCGACCGTGGTGCTGGCCGAGGGCGGCGATCCGGTCACCGACGGCAATGCCTGGGAAGTTTACAAGGCCAAATCGGACGGCACGCGCGGCGACAACATCACCACCGAATACGGCGAGTACAAAGCCAATCTGGAACCCGGCGACTACGTCATCGTCGCGCGCGACGGCGAGGCCAAGGTGGAGCAGAAGATCAAGATCGAGGCAGGCCAGGTCTACAAGCCGCTGTTCACCTTGAATGCCGGCACGCTCGTCCTGCATCCGCGTCCCAGCCAAGGCGCCGATGTGGCCAGTGGGGCGGCCGTCGTGATCGCCTATCCGGGGGCCGACAACCCCCCGACCTATTATGGAGACACGAAAGCCGTGTTGCCGGCCGGCGACCAGAAAGTGACCGTCACGATCGGACAGGGCGCGGTCACCGAAACGATCCCGCTCGCCGCCGGCAGGGTGATAGACAAGGACATCATCGTCGGCGTCGGCCATGTCGTTGCCAACGCCTATTATGCGGCCGGCGGCGACAAGGCCGATGGTTCAGGCGTCGGCTTCAAGGTGCTCAAGGCCAAGAAGAAGATCGATGGCACCCGCGACGAGGTCACATATGCCTATGGCCCCGACAGCAAGTTCGACCTGCCGCCCGACGACTATGTGTTGATCGCGACGGTTGACCTCGCCGTCGTGGAACAGCCTTTCAGCGTCAAGGTCGGCGAGTACCAGGATCTCAAGGTCGCCATGAATGCCGGCGTGCTGGCAATCACGGCGCCCGGCACCTCCAAGATCGAGATTTTCGGGACCAAGAAGGACATCAATGGCAATCGCAAGTCGATCGGCTACGCCTATGACGAGAAGTATCAGGCGGCGATAGCGGCGGGCGATTACGCGGTGGTCTCGGAGAAGTCGGACAACAGCAAGAAGGAAGGCACCGTGACCGTGAAGGCTGGAGAGCGGGTGGAACTGACGGTGCAATAAGGATTGCGATTTCGACCGGAAAAAAGGGCGGCCGCGAGCCGCCCTTTTTCATGCGCACAGATTTGCCTCAGGCGGTTCCGAAGGCGCTGGCGCCGTGGTCGGCGCGGCCCACCAACTGGCGGAAACCAGCGAAAAGCTCGCGGCCGAAGCCGAACTCATTGCCGATGAGGTCGGCCTCGGCCGTGCGGCGCAGCGCGAATTCCGTCCCGGGCACCAGCACCTCCAGCGTGCCGGCATCGGCGTCGAGGCGGATGATGTCGCCGTCATGGATCCGCGCGATAGGTCCGTCCTCGACCGCTTCCGGCGTCACATGGATCGCCGCCGGCACCTTGCCGGAAGCGCCCGACATGCGCCCGTCGGTGACCAGCGCGACACGCTGGCCGCGATCCTGCAGGATGCCGAGCACGGTGGTCAGCTTGTGCAGTTCCGGCATGCCGTTGGCCTTCGGCCCCTGGAAGCGGATGACGGCGATGAAATCACCGGTGAGCGTGCCGGCCTTGAAGGCGTCGTTCAGCCCCTGCTGGCTGTCGAACACCTTGGCCGGCGCCTCGATGAGGCGTCGCTCCGGCTTGACGGCCGAAGTCTTGATGACCGCGTGGCCGAGATTGCCCGCCAGCACTTTCAAGCCGCCGGTCGGCTGGAACGCCTTGTTGAACGGCGCCAGCACCTTTTCGTCGCCGCTGGCACGCGGTGACGCCTCGCGCACCACGCTGCCGTCGGCGCCGAGCTTTGCCTCAACCGCATAGGGCCGCAGGCCTTCGCCCCACACCGTCTGCACATCCTCGTGCAGGACGCCTTCGTCGAGCAGCTCGCGGATCAGGAAGCCGAGCCCGCCCGCGGCGTGGAAATGGTTCACGTCGGCCAGCCCGTTCGGATAGACCCGTGCCAGCAGCGGCACTGCCTCCGATAGATCGGAAATATCCTGCCAGGTCAGCGCGATGCCGGCGGCCGCTGCCATAGCGATCAGGTGGATGGTGTGGTTGGTGGACCCGCCGGTGGCGTGCAGGCCGACGACACCGTTGACGAACGAGCGTTCGTCGATCATCCGGCCGACAGGCGTGTAGGCATTGCCGAGCGCGGTGATCGCCAGCGCCCGCTTCGTCGCCTCGCGGGTCAAGGCATCGCGCAACGGCGTGCCTGGATTGACGAAGGACGCGCCCGGTGTGTGCAGGCCCATGATCTCCATCAGCATCTGGTTGGAATTGGCCGTACCGTAGAAGGTGCAGGTGCCGGGCCCATGATATGATTTGGACTCGGCTTCCAGGAGTTCGGCCCGTCCTGCCTTGCCCTCGGCATAGAGCTGACGGACCTTGGCCTTCTCATCGTTGGGCAAGCCTGTCGTCATCGGCCCAGCCGGAATGAAAACCGCCGGCAGATGGCCGAAGGTGAGTGCGGCGATTACCAGTCCCGGCACGATCTTGTCACAAACGCCGAGATAGACGGCGGCGTCGAACATGTTGTGCGACAGGCCGATCGCGGCTGCCATGGCGATCACATCGCGCGAGAACAGCGACAGCTCCATGCCCGGCTGGCCTTGTGTCACGCCATCGCACATCGCCGGCACGCCGCCGGCGACCTGGGCGATGCCACCGGCCTCGCGCGCGGCCTCCTTGATCAGGGCCGGGAAGGTCTCGAAGGGCTGATGCGCCGACAGCATGTCGTTGTAGGAGGTAATGATGCCGAGATTGGGCACCTTGTCCGCGCCGAGCGCCAGCTTTTCCGAAGGGCTGCACACCGCAAAGCCGTGGGCAAGGTTGCCGCAGGACAAGGCCGACCGGTTGGCGGTCTGGTTCGACGCTTCGGCGATACGGCCGAGATAGCGTTCTCGGCCCGGTTTGGAGCGCTGGCGAATCCGCTCGGTGATGGCTTCGATGTCGCGTCTAGCGGTCATGGCATCAGGTCCTTTCAGGCGAGGTCCCGGAAACATCCTCCCGCCGTTGCCGGGACCACTTGTAAACTTGAAGTCAGGGCGCCCAGAAAACCTCCACGGGCCTGGGCGATGCGTCGAGCACGGCGCGGATCGGCTTGCGCGGTCCGGGCGCGACAGCGTTGTCGAAGGCGATGCGCTTGTCCTCGCTTTCTATGTGCAAGGCGAGGAAACCCGCATCGATGATACGGGCGAGCGTCAGGGTCAGCCGCGGCTCCCCGGCGCTTTTAGCATGGACGGGCAGGATCATCCTGTCGGACGCCGGGTCGAGCAGCCTCGGCAGATCGTCGGCGTCGGGAAAGAACGAGGCGGTGTGGCCGTCCGGTCCCATGCCGAGGATCACGACATCGAGCGGCCAGGGCAGGGATCGCAATGCCGCATCATCGGAAGCCGCGGCATCCTCGATGCCGGCCGCCTCGTGGTAGAGCGGGACGAAACGGGCCGCCTTGGCCGCGTTCTGCAGCAGGTTTGCGGCAACCAGCCCGGCATTGGATCGCGGCGAGGAGGCCGGCACGAAGCGTTCGTCGACCAGCGTCACGATCACCTTGTCCCAGGCGATCGGCGCTGCGGAGAGCGCGGCAAAGAACTTTGCCGGCGTCGTGCCGCCGGAGACAGCCAGTAACGCCGTGCCGCGTCGGTCGATCGCCCTCGCTAAGCGATCGGCCACCTTTGCAGCCAGCGCCGAGGCCAGTTGCGGACGGTCGGGAAAGGCGTTCCAGTTGTAGCTGGCGCTGTTCAATTGCTCTCGTGCCATGTCCGCCCGTCACGTTCGATCAGCGCTATCGAGGCCGATGGCCCCCATGTGCCTGCCGTATAGCCCTGTGCTTCCTGCTTGGCGCCTTCCCAGGCATTCTGGATCGGGTCGATCCACTTCCAAGCGGCTTCCACCTCGTCGCGACGCATGAACAGGGTCTGGTTGCCACGGATGACATCCATGATCAGCCGCTCATAGGCGTCCGGCGCGCGGCCGTCGAAAGACTGTGCGAAGCTCATGTCGAGCGAGATCTGGCGCAGCCGCATGCCGCCCGGGCCTGGATCCTTGATCATGATGAACTGCTTGACACCTTCGTCCGGCTGCAGCCGGATGACCAACTGGTTGGCGAAGATCGGTCCTGCGCCGCTGTCGCCGAAGATCGAATGCGGGATCGGCTTGAACTCGATGACGATTTCCGAAACCCGGGTCGCCAGCCGCTTTCCGGTCCTGAGGTAGAAGGGAACACCGGCCCAGCGCCAGGTGCCGATCTCGGCTTTTATGGCGACGAAGGTCTCGGTGTTGCTGTCCTTGCCGAGTTCTTCCACATAACCTTTCACCGGCCCGCCGGCCGACGCACCGGCACGATACTGCCCACGCACGGTGTGCTTGGGCGCCTCGTTGCCGTTGATGCGCTTCAGCGCCCGCAGCACCTTCAGCTTCTCGTCGCGCACGGCGTCGGCGTCCATCGACGACGGCGCCTCCATGGCGACGAGGCAAAGCAGCTGCAGCATGTGGTTCTGCACCATGTCGCGCAGCGCGCCTGCCTTGTCGTAATAGGTGACGCGATCTTCCAGGCCGACGGTCTCGGCGACGGTGATCTGCACGTGGTCGATATGGGCGGAATTCCACAGCGGCTCGTAGAGCGCATTGGCAAAGCGCAGCGCCATCAGGTTCTGCACCGTCTCCTTGCCGAGATAGTGGTCGATGCGGAAGATCTGGCTTTCGTGGAAGTCGTCGCCGACCAGGTCGTTGAGCGCCTGCGCTGAGGCCAAGTCGCGGCCGATCGGCTTCTCCAGCACGATGCGCGAATTCGGCGTGATCAGATTGTGCTCTTTGAGCTTGTGCGAGATATCGCCGAACAGCGCCGGCGCAACGGCCAGGTAGAAGGCGCGGATGTGATCGCTTTCGCCGATCGCCTTTTTCAGCTTGTCGAAGCCGGCGCCGTTCGTCGCATCGGCCGGAACGTAGGAAAGCCGTGCCAGGAAGGTCTTCAACTCCTTGGCATCGATATCGCCCGGCTTGACGTGGTCCGAAATGGCCTGCTTGGCGAAGGCCCGGAACTCCTCGTCGCTCATTTTCGAGCGCGACGTGCCGATGATGCGCGTCGGCTCGGAGAATTGATGGTCGCGCTGCCGGTAGTAGAGCGACGGCAGCAGCTTGCGCTCCGACAAGTCGCCGGTACCACCGAAGATGATGAAGTCGAAAGGGTCGACGGGGATGATCTGGCTGGTCATGGTCTGTCCGCTTTGACGCCGGTCGCGAGTACGCGGCTGATATATTCTAATCGATTTAAATTTTCCAGTGCCATGGTGTCACATCGAGGACCAATCGCTGGAGATCGATTGGATCCACCTGTGCGCTTGACACTGGCGCCGCCGGGAGGCTTGTCGATGAACGAAGACTCCGGAAGCTTTCGCACTTGCAGCATAGAACGTGAATGTGACGAAAGCTAAGGGAGAAATCGGCGCTGTATGTGCCGGCGCCGGCCGGGCTGTCAGCCCTTTCGTGCAGGCTGCGCGATGAACCCAAGGAGCGTTAGACGCATGCGTCTGGAAAACAAGGTCGCCATTATCACCGGTGCGGCATCCGGCTTCGGCGAAGGCATGGCCAAGCGCTTTGCGCAAGAGGGCGCCAGGGTCGTCGTTGCCGATCTCAACGCCAAGGGGGCGGAACGCGTCGCCGGCGAGATCGGCGACGCGGCGATCTGGACGCAGACCGATGTTTCGTTGCGCTCCGAGTTCGACGAGATGGTCTATGCGGCCAAAAGCGCCTTCGGCCGCATCGACATCATGGTCAACAATGCCGGGTTCACCCATCGCAATGGCGACATGCTCAAGGTCGACGAGGAAACCTTCGACCTGATCACATCAGTCAACATGAAGGCGATCTATCACGCCGCCCTTGCCGTCGTGCCGATCATGGAGCGGCAGGGCGGCGGCGTCATCCTGACCACGGCGTCCACCGCGGGCCTGCGGCCACGGCCCGGCCTCACCTGGTATAATGCCTCGAAGGGCTGGGCGATCACTGCCACCAAATCGATGGCAGTGGAACTCGCCCCCAAAAATATTCGTGTCAACTGTCTCTGTCCGGTCGCCGGCGAGACCGGCATGTTGGAGAAATTCATGGGCGCCGACACACCCGAAATCCGCGAGACATTCCGCGCCTCGATCCCGCTCGGGCGGCTGTCGACCCCGCTCGATATCGCCAATGCGGCGCTATGGCTGGCCTCGGACGAGGCCGCCTTCATCACCGGCGTGGCGCTGGAGGTCGATGGCGGGCGCTGCATCTGAACGCGGCGATCGTCGGATGTTACGCGCCGGGCTTGACGTAGCTCTTGTACACCCAGCCGTGCTTGCCGTTGTAGACGATCTCGCACCACTGCTTGCAGCCCACCAGTTGCACTGAAGTCCGGGCAGGCACCGTGCCGATGGGCGCAGCGCCCTTCTTCGGAGCACTGCGCATGGTGACAGTCCTGAGAATACGGCCGCTGCCCGCCGCCGCCACCTTGCGCGGCTTCGCTTTGGCTGCGTTATCTTCGCCTTGTGCATTCGCGGGTTTTTGTTCCGGTACTTGCGGCTGCGTCTCCGGAATGCCGGCGGTCTGCGCGCCATCGGGATTGCTGCTATTCGCGGGCGGGCTCGGCGCTGCAACCTTGGCAAGCTCGTCGGTGGCATCGGTATCGGTAGACGATTGGGCGAATGCTGCCGCTGTTTTGTCAGAGGCCGGCTCAGGCTGCTTGGCGACCTGGCTGGGGGCAGTCGCTTGATTAGGATCAGCCGCCGCGGCAGCAGCCTTCGGCTGTGCCCCGGTCCAGCGGGGATCATTGGCCGCAAGCGCTTGTATGTTGCCCGCCGCCGATGCCATGATTGGTGAGACCTGGCTGGACTTGCGCTCCGCCCGCGGTGTCACGGCAGCTGCGGTGACCGTAGTCCCCGTGGGCGAAACTTTCGTCGTCTTCACCGGAATGGCCGGAATGCTCTGCTCGGGACTGGCGGCCGCTTGCCTCTCGCTGGTCGGCAATGCCAGCCAGAGCGCCACCGCGGCAACGCCAAGCAGTGCGGCGGTGCCGACCGCGGCAATGACCAGGTGCGAGTTCGAACGGACTCCCTGCCAGAATGACGGGCGCATGTCATAGCCGAACTGCATGGCAAAGCGCCGACGTTCCGGAGCACCGAAACTGAAGGGCTCTCTCACTCTTGCCACCTCCATAAGCGGGCCGGTGTTCTTTCGATCAAAAATCGCAAATCATGCGTTCGATCAGCATCGGTCCCAAAACGCGGACAGGCCCGCAACAATCCCCGAACAATCGCCCAGATGCGGACCTTTCGCCCGCGATTGTGGCATCAGTACGCCATTACCGAGGATTCTGCGCCTTCGCCGGCAATTCCGCAATGTGTCGGCCGGGCAACAAATGTTAAATAGCTATTACAATATTACATGAGATCGTGATCGCATCAGGTAACGACCGTCCAATCCCTGCCTGAAGCACGTCGCGGCGAAACGGACTTATAACAACGCACTTTAGATCTGTTTTGATGCTCGTCGTTCTTCATGGGCGAGGGCACTTTTGCGCGACGCATTAAATCCTGTCGCGCAGCGCGAACCAGTTGAGCGCGAGGAAAAGCAGCGGCGCCCGGAACCGGCGACCGCCGGGAAAGGGCGGAATTTTCAGGTCCTCGATCAGCTTCAGCCGGTCGCGGTTGCCTGTGACGGTTTCGGCATAGAGTTTGCCGAAGAAGTTGGACAGCATGACGCCGTGACCCGAATAGCCGCCGGCCGAGATCACATTCGGCATCACTTCACGCACGAACGGCTTTCTTGGCACCGTGATGCCGACATAACCGCCCCAGCCATGGGTGATCTCGACATCGCTCAGCGCCGGATAGAGCTCCGCGATCTGACGGCGAATATGGATGTGGATATCCTTCGGGTCGTTGACGCCATAGACCTCGCGTCCGCCGAACAGCAGCCGGCCATCCCTGGATTTGCGGAAATAGCGCACGACGAAACGGGAATCATCCACCGATTCGCCTCCCGGCAACACTTTCGAATCCGACCCCAGCGGTACGGTCGCGCCGATGAAGGATCCTATCGGCATGATGTGCGCGGCACTCACCGGCTCGAGCGTTCCACCATAGGCATTGACGGCGATCAGGCATTTCTCCGCCGTCACCGTACCTCTGGGCGTGGAAACCCTGACCTTGCCGCCGGCGGAGATGATGCCGGTTGATGGCGTCCCTTCGAACAGGTGCGCGCCGGCTTGTGCCGCTACCCGCGCCGTGCCGATCACTAGTTTCATCGGGTGGATATGGCCGGTGCCGGTGTCGCGCGTGCCGCCGAAATAGGCGCTCGAACCCAGCCGCTCCGCCGTCTCCTTCGCATCCATGAATGAGATGTGCGGGTACGAGAAACGGCCGGCCATGATTTCGGCATGCGCCTTGTAGTCGTCGACATAACGCGGCTTGTGCGCAACCGAAAGCTGGCCCGGCATGTAGTCGATATCGATCTGGTTGATGGCGGCGAATTCGAGCAGATGCGCCTTCGCCTCCTCGGCAAGGTCGAAGAGCGCCTTGGCGCGGGAAAGGCCATATTCGGCCTCGAGATCCTCCGCCCAGGCGCGCTGGCCAGTGCCGAGCTGGCCGCCATTGCGTCCCGAAGCGCCATCGCCGAAGCGATGCGCCTCGATTAGAACGACATTGGTCCCAGCCTTGGCGAGATGCGTTGCCGCCGAGAGGCCGGTAAACCCGCCGCCGATGATGACGACATCGCAGTCCCGGTCGCCGTCAAGCAACGGATATTCGGGCCGTGGGCCGGCAGTGTCCTCATACCAGGAGCGGCCGGGAGAAATTGGGGATTGATAGTTCATGACTGGTCAGACGTTGAGCAGCAAGTATTCCCGCTCCCACGGACTGATCACTTCCATGAACGTTTCGAATTCCGCACGCTTGATCGCCGCATAGGTGGCGGCGAAGGACTTGCCCAGCAGCGCGCCGAGTTCCTCGTCGCCTTCGAACAGGTCGACAGCTTCGAGCAGGCTGCGCGGCAGGTCGATCTCGTCGGCGTTCGCGGTCGTCAGCACCGGCGGCTCGGCCTTGATCTTCCGGGTGATGCCGATCAGCCCGCAGGCGAGCGAGGCCGCCAGCGCCAGGTAGGGATTGGCGTCGGACGACGGGATGCGGTTCTCGACGCGCCGCGCAGCGGGGTCCGAACGCGGCACGCGGAACGCCGTGGTGCGGTTGTCGTAGCCCCATTTGTTGTTGACGGGAGCCGATGCCGCCTGCGTCAGCCGACGATAGGAATTGACGTAGGGCGCAAACATCACCAACGCGTTCGGCACGTGCTTCTGCATGCCGCCGATGAAATGGAAGAAATCCTCGGTTTCGGAACCATCCTCGGCCGAAAAGATGTTCCTGCCCGTCTTCTTGTCGATGATCGACTGGTGGATATGCATGGCCGAGCCCGGCTGGCCCTGGATCGGCTTGGCCATGAAGGTTGCGTAGATCTCGTGCTTGAGTGCCGCCTCACGGATGGTGCGCTTGAACATGAAGACCTGGTCGGCAAGTTCGACCGGGTCGCCATGGCGCAGATTGATCTCGAGCTGGCCGGCGCCCTCTTCGTGGATGAGCGTGTCGATCTCCAGCCCCTGGCTTTCGGAGAAATGGTAGATGTCGTCGATCAGTTCGTCGAACTCGTTCACGCCGGCGATCGAATAGCCGGCGCCGCCGCCGATCGCGCGGCCAGAGCGGCCGACGGGCGGGGTCAACGGATAGTCTGGGTCCGGATTCTTGCGCACAAGGTAGAACTCGATCTCGGGCGCGACGACCGGCTTCAGCCCAAGCTTGTCGTAAGCGGCAATGACGCGCTTGAGCACATTGCGCGGCGTGAACTCGACCGAGCGGCCGTCCTGGTGGACGAGGTCGCAGATGACGGCCGCCGTCGGGTCTTCTTCCCAGGGCACCACCGTCAGCGTCGACAGGTCCGGCATCAGCTTGAGGTCGCCGTCGTCTTCCGGGTAGTGGAAGCCGTTGCCGTCCTCTGGATAGCCGCCGGAAATCGTCGTCATGAAGACGGCCGAGGGCAGCGCCAGTGAGGTGTTGGAGGTGAATTTCTTCGACGGCATCATCTTGCCGCGCGCCACGCCGGCCTGATCAGGCGTGATGCATTCGATATCCTCGATGCCGCGCCATTCCAGCCAATCGCTGACTTCCTTCCAGTTCTTCACACCACGCAGGTTTTTCACAAAGGCAGGCGTGCGCGCCCGTCCTCCGCGGCTCGACGGACGGACTTCCTTTTTTGCAGGCGGCATCATTCACCAGATTGGGTTGCGGATTTCGGAGTATAGCCGTGCCGCGCGATGGAAGGGAAGGGGAGCCGCCGCCGGCAATTGCCGGTGCAGGTTGAAAACCGCCTGCCGGTCGGCTTAGGTTCGATGTCTTCCCGCACTCGAGAAGCCGGCGATGCGAACCAGCAGCGAACTGACCACGATCGGCTTTGACGCCGACGACACGCTTTGGCAGAACGAACAATTCTTCCGCACGACGGAAAAGCGCTTTGCCGCCATGCTGGCCGATCACGGCGAGGAAAAGCAAATATCGGCGCGGCTGTTGGAGGCCGAGAGGCGCAACCTTGCGATCTATGGTTTCGGGATCAAGGGATTCACGCTCTCGATGATCGAAACGGCGATCGAGGTCACCGACGGGCGTGTGCCGGCCTCGGTCATAGCGGAGATTCTCGACGCCGGCCGCGAGATGCTGCGCCATCCGATCGAGCCGTTGCCGCATGCACGCGAGACGGTCGAGAAACTCGCCGGCACCTTCCGCCTCGTCCTGATCACCAAGGGCGATCTGTTCGATCAAGAGCGCAAGCTGGCCGGCTCCGGGCTGGGCGACCTGTTCGACGCCGTCGAGATCGTCAGCGACAAAACCGCCGCGACCTATGCGCGCCTCTTCAACCGCCATGGCGATGGCCCGGCAAGGAGCATGATGGTCGGCAATTCGCTGAAGTCGGACGTGGTGCCCGCCATCGAGGCCGGCGGCTGGGGTGTCCATGTGCCACACGAACTGACCTGGGTGCTCGAACACGTCGAGGCGCCAGTCGCCGAGCCGCGTTTCCGCCAGATATCGGATCTCGGCCAATTGCCGGAACTGATAGAAAGCATCGCGAAGCCAGGCTGATCGCGACTTTGATTATTTGCTTTTTGGTAATTCCGGACGGAAAAACCGCTGCACGACTTTCCCGGAATTGCCTCAGCGGCTGATCAGGCGATCGATCACCGGTTGCAGCCGTTCGGGTGTGATCGGCTTGGCCACCACCGCGTCGATGACATTCGCCAGGCCAAGGCTCTCCGGCGTGCCGTTCTTGGTTGAAAGCAGGATCACGGGAGGAAGCGGTTTGCCCGAAGCCTGGCGCAACGTTTCGATGCCGGGCATCAGGTTGTCGCAATCCTTGTTGTCGGGTCCGCCGTCGAGCACGATCGCTCCCGGAACCAGCGTTCGCAAGGTTTTCGCCGCGATATCAGGCGGTTCCGAGATTGGTCTGAGCCCGGATCGCTCGACGATCTTCGATACCACGACCCGGTTGATCGGCGATTTTCCGACAACAAGCACTCGGGAGAGATCGCGGATCGTCTCAGCACTTGAATCCGGGGTCATCAGATTCACACGTTTTGCGGTCTCGCCGTCGCGTTTCACGGGGCACCCAAGTCGGCCAAGAAGTTCGCCCCTATTTCAATGCAGAGTTGAATCTGGGCGACAATTGGCGTGAGATCGGACCCTATGTCAAGTTGAAATAAAAGAACCGGCTGGCGCTCTCCACAACAGTGGATTCAAGCAACAGTACTGTACTGCTCTGTCCATGGCTTGGTTGCGTAAAAATAAAATTCACCTGCGCATACATTGCGCAGGTGAAAGGGCCGGCTGGACCATTTCCGATCAGCCGTGGCTCTGCTGCGTGACGATCACCGGGATCAGCAGGTCGCCCCAATTGCCGTCGCCGCCATGGTGCCTTGCGGAGCGCACGAGCTCCACCGAGACGCCCGCCTCGACCGCCTTCATCACCGACTGGTTCAGCCTGTGCAGATCGTTGGCCAGCATGCGGATCGTCGCCTGCTGGTCGACGCTCATCGTTGTCGATTGCTCTTCCGCCCGTTCCTTGACGCGGCTTATCGATGCCATTGGTCTTCTCCTATGTCCTTGCCCTCTCGGGCGTTTCCTCTGTTGGTCGTCTTTTTGCGAACTCACTCCGCTGCCGGCTTGAACTGCGCGTGCTCGGTCGATTCATGCATGGCGGTGGTCGACGACCGGCCCCCGGTGATCGCCATCGAGACGGCGTCGAAATAGCCGGTGCCGACCTCCCGCTGGTGCTTGGTCGCGGTGTAGCCATTGGCTTCCGCCGCGAATTCCGCTTCCTGCAACTCGGAATAGGCCGCCATCTGCCGGGCCTTGTAGCCGCGGGCGAGTTCGAACATGCCGTAGTTGAGCTGGTGGAAGCCGGCCAGCGTGATGAACTGGAACTTGTAACCCATGGCGCCCAGTTCCCGCTGGAACTTGGCGATCGTCGCGTCGTCGAGGTTCTTCTTCCAGTTGAACGACGGCGAGCAATTATAGGCCAGCAGCTTGCCCGGATGGTGCCTGCGCACCCCCTCGGCGAATTTCTTGGCCTGGGCCAGGTCGGGCTTCGAGGTCTCGCACCAGATCAGGTCGGCGTGGGGCGCATAGGCAATGGCCCGCGCGATGCAAGGCTCGATGCCGTTCCTGACCTGGTAGAAACCTTCCACCGTGCGGCCGGCATCATAGTCGACGAAGGGCTGGTCGCGCTCATCGATATCGGAGGTGAGCAGCTTTGCCGCTTCCGCGTCGGTGCGTGCCACGACCAGGGTGGGTGTGCCCATCACGTCGGCCGCGAGCCGCGCCGCGTTGAGGTTGCGGATATGAGCCGCGGTTGGGATCAGCACCTTGCCGCCGAGATGGCCGCACTTCTTCTCCGAGGCCAGCTGGTCCTCATAGTGGACGCCGGCGGCACCCGCCTCGATGAATGCCTTCATGATCTCGAAGGCATTGAGCGGACCGCCGAAGCCGGCTTCGGCGTCGGCAACGATCGGCGCGAACCAGGTGTCGACAGAAAGCCCCTTGCCCTCGGAGGTCTCGATCTGGTCGGCGCGCTGCAGCGTACGGTTGATGCGCTTGACCAGTTCGGGCGCCGCATTGGCCGGATAGAGCGACTGGTCCGGATACATCGCCGAGGCGGTGTTGGCATCGGCGGCAACCTGCCAGCCCGACAGATAGATCGCCTTCAGCCCGGCGCGCACCTGCTGCATCGCCTGGTTGCCGGACATGGCGCCCAATGCGTTGACGAAGTCCTCCTCGTGGATGAGTTTCCACAGCCGGTTGGCACCCATTTCGGCAAGGCTCTGCCTGATCTGCACCGAACCGCGCAGCCGCTTCACGTCCTCCGGCGAATAGGGGCGTTCAATGCCGTCGAAGCGACCTTCAGGCGCCGAGGGAACAAGGTTGTAAAAATCAGTCATCGGTCACTCCGGAGGGTTCTGTAAGATGATCAGGCCCCAATTGTCAGGGGCGCTTCTATGTGACTGAATTTACATTGCGGCGCAAAATGAGCCAGAAAAATACGGAAAATTAGCCTGACATAAGGGAAAATCTGTGTTGTGTTTGACAGGAAGGCATTGTAAATTTGTCAATTCTGTAAAGGAAAGCAGTTGGGATTGCGGCTGACGTCGTGTAAATTCATGTCAAGGATAGCCGATGGCTGATCAGAAGATTTTCGCCGGGCCGCGTATTCGTCGCATCCGCAACGCCAAGGGCCTGACCCAGACGGCGATGGCCGAGGGGCTCGGCATCTCGCCGTCCTACCTCAACCTGATCGAGCGCAACCAGCGGCCGCTGACGGTGCAACTGATCTTGAAGCTGGCCTCGGTCTACAAGGTCGATCCGCATGAGCTGCAGGGTGAGGCGAGGGGCTCGGTCGCTGCGCTGAAGGAAGTATTCTCCGATCCGTTGCTTGTCGGCGAACTGCCGGGAGACCAGGAACTGATCGAGCTTGCCGAGGCGGCGCCCAATGCCTCCGCCGGGGTGATAAAACTGTTCCGCGCCTATCGCGAGCAGGCCGAGCGGCTGTCCGACCTCAACGAGCTCCTGGCGCGCGAAGGGCGGGCGACCGCGCTCTCCGGCGCCCGCTTGCCGATCGACGAGGTGCACGAGATTTTCGAGCGGCGGCCGAACCATTTTTCCTCGCTCGAGGAAGAGGCCGAGGCGTTCACCTCGGTGCTCGATCCCGGCGACGACCTGTCTGGCGCCTTGAAGGCATGGCTGAAGCGCGAATACGGGATCGTGGTCAAGGTTCTGCCGGTCGCCACCATGCCGAACTGGCGCCGTCGCTACGACCGTCACTCGCAGCGCCTGTTCCTGTCCGAGCGCCTGTCGCCGTTCGACCAGTTGCGTGAAGTCGCGATGGAGGCCTGCCTGATCCGCATGACGGTCGCGATCGCCGGCGAGATTCAGGCGCTGAGGCTGGCTACGGACGAGGCGCGCCGCCTTGCCCGCTTCGAACTCGGCCGCTATGCCGCCCATGCGCTGATGATGCCCTATCAGCCCTTTCACGCGGCGGCGGTTCGCTCACGCTACGACATCGATGTCCTGCGCTCGCGCTTTGGCGTTTCCTTCGAGCAGGCCGCAAACCGGCTGACCATGCTGCAGCGGCCAGGTGCTTCCAGCGTGCCCTTCTTCATGCTGGAGGTCGACAATGCCGGAAACCGCTTTCGCAAGGCCGGCAGCCAGGGCTTTCCGCAAAGCCGGTTTGGCGGCGGCTGTCCCAAGCTGCCCGTGCATGTCGCTTTCACCCAGCCCGGTCAGATCTTCGTCGAGGCGGTGGAAATGCCCGACGGCGCTGAGTTCCTGTGCATGGCCCGTACGCTGGAGGGGCCGCAAGGCGCATTCTCCGAACGCCCGCGCCGCACGGCACTGCTGCTCGGCTGCGACATCGGCTTTCGCGACGACATCGTCTATGGCGCGGCCTTGCCCGGCACCGCAATCGGCGCAAAGGTAGGGGCGGGCATCGCGGCCACGCCAGTCGGCCCGGCCTGCCGGCTTTGCGAGCGTGTCGGCTGCTTGGCGCGCGCCGAGCCGCCGGTGACCAGACCGCTGGGCCTCGATGAGATGGTGACCGGCCTGAGCGCGTTCGATTTCCAGTAATGCTGCAGCAAAGGTGCCACAATCGTCGCCGGTCTCTGGATCACCCGCGGCTTAAGTCTTTGCGTTACGCGAACAGGGCGGTTTTTTGTCGCCCCTTGCGCATCGTCCCGTCCACAAAAGCTCGACAGTCGCGCCATGACAGACACAGCATCATCGCCCGTCCTTGCTAGCTCGACAGTCTCGCCGCGCGAGGAACGCGTCGGCATGCTGCTGGTCTTCCTGTCGGCGCTGATGTGGAGTTTCGGCGGCACCATCGCCCGCTTCATCAGCGTTGGCGACAGCTGGACGGTTATCTTCTGGCGCTCCGTCTGGGCTGCCGCCTTCCTGCTCTGCTTCATGGCCTGGCGTGACGGCTGGCGAGGCATGGTGAAGTCATTCCGGGATATGGGCCTGCCGGGCATTGCGGTGGGATTCTGCTTCGCCATTGCGTCGACATCGTTCGTCGTGGCGCTTGCCTATACCACAGTCGCCAATATCCTCCTGATGCAGGCCGGCGTTCCGCTCCTGGCGGCCCTGTTTGCCTGGGCGCTGTTTCGCGAAAGAGTAACCGTCGCAACCTGGATGGCGATTGCCGCCGTCATCGCCGGCGTTGCCATCATGGTGTCTGAATCTCTTGACGGCTCCGTCTCGCCCATAGGCGACGGACTGGCACTGCTGATCGCGTTCATGTTCTCGACCGCCACCGTCATCACCCGGCGCTTCTCCAGCGTGCGCATGACGCCGGCGACCTGTCTCGGCACGATCCTGGCCGCGGGCTTCGCTGCCTCGCAGGCCTCGACCTTCACGGTATCGGCCGGCGACATGGGCTTTCTCTTCGTCTTCGGCGTGGTCAATCTCGGCCTTGGCCTTGCCTTCTTCGCCACCGGCGCGCGCCTGATCCCGGCGGCGATCGCGGCACTGCTCGGCACGTTCGAGCCGATCCTGGGGCCGATATGGGTTTGGCTCATCCATTCCGAGGTGCCGTCCGGGCGCACCATCATCGGCGGCGCGGTGGTGGTCACGGCGCTGCTTGTCCATATCGGGCTCGAATTCAAACGCCAGGCGCGGCCGCAGCGGGCTGGGGTCACCGGAGTGCCTTCGCCTAATTGATGCCGGCGCCGAAGCATTGCCCATTGACAATGTCGCTGCCGCCCGGGCAGGCTGGGACTACGGCAACAACAAGACAGGCGTATCTTGCCAAGTCTCCCCGGCGGCTCGATCGAGACCGGACCACATTCTTGTATCTCTGTCCGCGCGGCGGCGAAAGCTTCTGACGGCACCGCAATTCCTTCCCGCCCCGAACAGCCGGGCGGCTGCCGACGGCATGCCGGATGGCGCTTGTCGGCCCTCGGAAAGCTCAATAGCCTGAAGCAAATGCCCGGCCGCGCGAGCATGTCGCGACGCGCCGGCAATGGAACACTCACCAAAGGAGAATAGCATGATCCGCAAAGCGCTCTGGCTTTCGGCAACCTCGGTATTTCTGGCGCTTTCGATGCCAGCCGGTCACGCCGCGGACCGCGTCGTCAACGTCTTCAACTGGTCGGACTATATCGACAGTTCGATCATCGATGATTTCACCAAGAAGACCGGCATCAAGGTCGTTTACGACACCTTCGATTCCAACGAAATCCTCGAAACCAAGCTGCTCGCCGGCGGCAGCGGCTACGACGTCGTCGTGCCGAGCGGCAGTTTCCTCGCTCGCCAAATCCAGGCCGGTGTGTTCCAGAAGCTCGACAAGTCCAAGCTGCCGAATCTCTCCAACATGTGGGATACGGTCACGGAGCGCACCGCCAAATACGACCCCGGCAACGAATACTCGGTCAATTACATGTGGGGCACGGTCGGCATCGGTTACAACACCAAGAAAGTGCAGGCAGCGCTCGGCACCGACAAGATCGACAGCTGGGATACCTTCTTCAATCCGGACAGCCTGGCCAAGTTGAAGGATTGCGGTGTCTATGTGCTGGATTCTCCGTCCGACATCATACCAGCGGCGCTGAAGTATCTCGGTCTGGACCCCAACAGCACCTCGCCTGACGATATCGCCAAGGCCGAGGAAGCTCTTCTCAAGATCCGTCCCTACATCAGGAAGTTCCACTCGTCCGAATACATCAACGCGCTTGCCAATGGCGACATCTGCCTGGCGGTCGGCTGGTCGGGTGATGTGTTCCAGGCTCGCAACCGCGCGGTCGAGGCCAAGCAAGGCGTGGAAATCGGCTATTCCGTGCCGAAGGAAGGCGCCCAGATGTGGTTCGATCAGATGGCGATCCCCGCCGATGCGCCGCATGTCGCCGAGGCGCTCGAATTCATCAACTACATGATGACGCCGGAAGTGATCGCCAAATCGTCGAACTATGTCCTTTATGCCAACGGCAACAAGGCATCGCAGCAATTCGTCGACAAGGCGCTGCTCGACGATCCTTCGGTTTATCCGGACGCCGCGACCTTGCAGAAGCTCTATACCATCCAGCCTTACGATCCCAAGACCCAACGCATCGTCACGCGCAGCTGGACCAAGATCGTCACCGGCCAGTAGGCAATCCGACGCGACCCCGGCAGCCAACTGCCGGGGTCGATTTCTTTTTTTGGGGAATAAAAAACACGGAGTGGGGATATGAAATCGCTTGGCAGCATCCGCAGGGACTTCGCGCCATGGAACGACCCGAACGCCAAGCCATATATCCAGTTTGACAACGTCACCAAGAAGTTCGGTGACTTCACCGCCGTCAACAATCTGTCGCTGACCATTTTCGAGCGCGAGTTCTTCGCCCTGCTTGGCGCCTCGGGTTGCGGAAAGTCGACGCTGCTCAGGATGCTTGCCGGTTTCGAGGAACCGACAGCCGGGCGCATCCTGCTCGATGGCCAGGATCTGCGCGGCATTCCGCCCTATCGCCGGCCGGTCAACATGATGTTCCAGTCCTATGCCCTGTTTCCGCATATGACGGTCGAGAACAACATCGCCTTCGGCCTCAAGCAGGAAGGCATGCCGAAGCCCGATATCGAAAAGCGCGTCGCCGAGATGCTGAAGCTGGTCAAGCTCGAGCAGTTCGCCAAGCGCAAGCCGCACCAACTCTCCGGCGGCCAGCGCCAGCGCGTCGCGCTTGCCCGCTCCGTCGCCAAGCGACCGAAGGTGCTGCTGCTCGACGAGCCGCTCGGCGCGCTCGACAAGAAACTGCGCGAGGAAACCCAGTTCGAACTGATGGATTTGCAGCAGGAGCTTGGTCTCACCTTCGTCGTCGTCACCCATGACCAGGAGGAGGCGATGACGATGGCCGATCGCATCGCCATCATGGATAAGGGCGAGGTGATGCAGGTGGCGACGCCGCCGGAAGTCTACGAAGCCCCGACGTCGCGCTTCGTCGCCCATTTCGTCGGCAACGTGAACATGTTCGAGGGCAAGGTTGCCGAGCAGTCGGCCAACACGACGCGCATCACAGGTCCAAGCGGGGCCCAGATCGTCGTCGAGAATGGTGGCGCGAACGCAAAGGCCGATGCCAATATCGTCTTCGCCATCAGGCCGGAGAAGATCAGGGTCTCGTCGAAGAAGCCGGCCGATGCCGTCAACGCGCTGGAGGGTGAGGTTTACGACGTCGCCTATCTCGGCGACATGACCGTCTATCACGTCAGGCTGGACGACGGGCAGATCGTGCGGGCAAGCGCGCTCAACGCGGCGCGCGTGACCGAGGACCCGCTGACCTGGAACGACCGTGCCTGGGTGTCCTTCCGGCCAGATGCCGGCGTCGTGCTGGCACGATAGGGGGCTGGCATGTCCAACATCGCCGTTACCGATGCCGCAGCGCCAGCGACTGCCGCCAATCCGTTCCTGACCCGGCTGGGTGCCGGTGTCGTCAACCGGCTCGTCATCATCGTTCCCTATCTCTGGCTGCTGTTTTTCTTTCTCATCCCCTTCGTCATCGTCTTGAAGATATCGCTGTCGCAGACGGCTATCGCCATGCCGCCCTATACGCCGGTGCTCGATTTCAGGGACGGAGTTTCCGGCTTCTTCGCCGGCTTTCGTGACCTCAACTTCGACAATTATGTCTGGCTGACGCAGGACGCCCTCTATTTCAAGGCCTATATCACCAGCGTGGTCATTGCCGCCATTTCGACGCTGCTGACACTGATCGTCGGCTACCCCATAGCCTACGGCATGGCGCGGGCGCCGGCCACGATCCGCCCGACATTGCTGATGCTGGTCATCCTGCCGTTCTGGACGTCGTTCCTGATCCGCGTCTATGCGTGGATCGGGATCCTGAAGCCCGAGGGCCTGCTCAACCAGTTGCTGCTGTCGCTGCACATCATCAACCAGCCGCTGGTCATCCTCAACACCTATACGGCCATCTTCATCGGCATCGTCTATTCTTACCTGCCGTTCATGGTGCTGCCGCTTTATTCGTCGCTCGAAAAGATGGACTATTCGCTGATCGAGGCGGCCAAGGACCTCGGCTGCCCGCCGACCGCCGCGTTCTGGAAGATCACTTTCCCGCTGTCGCTGCCGGGCGTCATTGCCGGCTGCCTGCTGGTGTTCATCCCCGCAGTCGGCGAGTTCGTCATCCCCGACCTGCTCGGCGGCTCGCAGACGCTGATGATCGGCAAGACCTTGTGGAACGAGTTCTTCGCCAACCGTGACTGGCCGGTGTCATCCGCCGTCGCCGTGATCCTGCTTCTGTTGCTGACCGTGCCGATCATGCTTTTCCAGCAGGCACAGGCGAAGGCACAGGAGCAGGGCAAATGAACACCACCTGGAGCCGTTTCAACGTCACCTCGATCGTGCTCGGTTTTGCCTTCCTGTACCTGCCGATCGTGCTGCTCATCGTCTTCTCCTTCAACGAATCCAAGCTGGTCACCGTCTGGGGCGGCTTCTCGACCAAGTGGTACGTTTCGCTGTTCCACAATCAGGGCCTGATGGACGCCACCTGGGTGACGGCGCGCGTCGGCGTCATTTCGGCCACGGTGGCGACCGTGCTCGGCACGCTGGCTGCACTCACCCTGACCCGCTACACGCGCTTCAGGGGCAGGGTGCTGTTTTCGGGCATGGTCTTCGCGCCACTGGTCATGCCTGAAGTCATCACCGGCCTGTCGTTGCTGCTGCTCTTCGTTGCCGTCGGTCTCGACCGCGGTTTCGTTACCGTGACGCTCGCCCACATCACGCTCACAATGTGCTTCGTGGCGGTCGTCGTGCAGTCGCGCCTGGTGTCGTTCGATCGCTCGCTGGAGGAGGCGGCGATGGATCTCGGCGCAACGCCGGCCAAGACTTTTTTCCAGATCACATTGCCGGTCATCCTCCCGGCGATCGTGTCCGGCTGGATGCTGGCCTTCACGCTGTCGCTCGACGATCTGGTCATCGCCTCCTTTACCTCCGGCCCCGGCGCCACCACGCTGCCGATGAAGATTTACAGCCAGGTCCGTCTCGGCGTGACGCCGGAGATCAATGCCGCCTGCACCATCCTGATCGCCGTCGTCGCGGTCGGCGTCATTATCGCTTCGATCGCCAACAAGCGCCGTGAGGTGCAGCGTCAACTCGACGAGCAGGCCGCACAGCGCGGGTGAGGGATGCAAGTCGAGGGTGGATGCATGTCGCCCAAAAGTGACCCCGGTTTTGGGAGGGCGACTGCGTCAAAACAGGATGGTTCGCCGGTTTTGTGAAACGGGCCGCAGTCCTGAAGTTGCTCTATTCGCCCGAAACGCCACGGCTGATGGGTGAAATGAACGGCGTGCTCCACGTTCCGCCGACGAAAAACGACGACTGGTTGGGGCCCTGCTGGCCACTCTTTTGCGTTGCCGGCTGATCGGGCTGGATGACACCGCCCGACAGCGCTAGTCCGCGTCCTGCGTAGGATGCGATGCCGGAAAGCCAGATCTTGTATTTCGCCGAGTTGGCCTCGGCCTTGTCGAGCCTCGCCACACCTCTAGAAATGGTTGCCTTCACTTCGGCGCCATCGATGGGCAGCGTCCCGTCCGAGACATCGTCGAGCGCGAAGAAGCCGCCTTGTTCGGTATGCTTGAGAAACGCCGGCAGGTTGAACTTGCTGAGCGCGCCAGGGCCGAAGGTCGCCGAGACCGAGCCGTCGGCGTTTTCGAAGATCGAATCCCAGGTCCTTCCCGGTCCCTTGAGGATGACCGAAACGGTGCCCGTGCCGACGGGCACCAGCCGGGTCATGCCGGCCGCGGTACCGAACGCGCCGCCATCGACGTCGGAGGCCAGCAGCCGGATCTCGACCTGGGTGCCCTCGGGTTTGCGGTCGAAACGAAGGCTGGTCTGGATGTTGCCGCCAAAAGCCGAGGCGTCGGAGATATCGAAGACGGAAAGACCGTCCTTGACCTGGGCGGTGGCCGCGACATCGGCAAGCTGGATGCTTCCCGCCGTGGCATGCGCCGCCGACAGCCTGAGATCGAGGTTGACCCGGTCGGCGAAACTCGTGTCGACCTGACCTGGCTCGCCGCTGCTCGCCGGTCCCAGCGACGTGAAGGCGGACAGGAACGACCTGAGGTCGAGCGTGTCGAAGGCAAGCGTGCCCGAAATCACCGGCTGCGTCTCGCCGAGCGACACGTCCAGCGCGCCCATGCCCGGATTATTGTCCAGCGCCAGCGCCGTGTTTTCGAATTTGATGCGCCCGGCCGACGCCGTGATCTTGCTCGAAATGCTGACCGAGCCGATTGCCGCGCTTGGCGCGATGCCGGCCTGCGACCATTCCAGCACCCGGCGCAGCGAGGGGGCCGCGAATTTAACTTGGCCGTCGAAATAGCCGTTTTCCGACATGCTGGCGGTGCCGTCGAAGGAGAAGGTGGCGGGCGCGGCCTTGAAGGACAGGGTGAGGGGCGCCGTGCCCCCGGCAAACAGCACCAGCGGTCTCGGCGAGGCGGCATCTACCGTCACACTTTCGCCGCGCCAGATCCCGGTAGCGGACAGTGTCGCATTGCTGTTCATCGCCGCCCAGGTGGCCTGGCCGCTAAGACTGCTCAGGATCTCCACATCCTTGCCGTTGACGGACGCCACCATGCGGCCATCCCTGAACTCCACGGTGCCGAATGTGTCGGTCGGCAGCTTGTCGAGATCGGGCTTGGCGGGGTCGGCGTTGACCACGCCACGAGCCGCATCGATGGAGCGCGCGATGCGCCCGCCCGTCGGTGCCGTGGGCAGGAACAGGCCATCCGCCGTACGCTGCACCCGGATTGTCGGCCGCACCAGCCGTGCCGTGGAAAACGCCACATCGCCCTGCAATGCCGCCATGGCCGAGAGGTCGACCTCGACCCTTTCGGCTTCGACGACCGGCCGCGCATCGCCGTCGGTCCACTTCGACAGCGTCACATCGGTCAGGATCGCGCGGAATTTCGGCCAGACCTCGATGCGCGGCGACCCCTCGATGGCAACTCGAAAGCCGCTCCAGGCGCTTAGCTCCCACGCGATGCGGTCACGCACGATCCGCGTCGAGGCGATCAGCGGCAGGGCCGCGACCACGAGCGCGATGACGATGGCGGCAACGCCGATCGCCCACACTCCGCGGCGGATCAAGGATGATGGCATATAGCCCCGTATGCTTCCATTCCGATAAAAACGATCGTCCGACGGGCGTAACCCCTGTCGTCACTACGACTTAGGGCTGACGCATTTCAAGTCTTTATGGCCCGGCGATGGCATTTGCGCACACCTGCCCGCATCGGCCCAACAAAATCTTGCTCTGCTGCGCTGCGATATGCATAAGCGATGACGACCGTGGGAGGATCGATCATGGCTGGCGAAGTACCGCTCTGGACCCCGACGCAAGACCAGATTGATGCCTCGCCCTTGACCGCCTTCATGAAGGCGGCGGCGACGAGTACAGGCAGTCCGTTCTCGTCCTATGCCGATCTTCATCGCTGGTCGGTCGAGAACAGGGAGGCGTTCTGGGATCTCGTCTGGGATTTCTGCGGGCTTGAAGGCGACAAGGGCGAACGACTGCTGCTCGATGGCGAGAAGATGCCCGGCGCCTCCTTTTTCCCGGACGCCTCGCTGAATTTCGCCGAAAACCTTCTGAAGAAGACCGGCGCCGGCGAAGCAGTCGTCTTTCGCGGCGAGGACAAGGTCGAGAGGCGACTGTCGTGGAACGGATTGCATGGCCTGGTTTCGCGTCTGCAGCAACTTTTCCTGTCGCTCAAGGTGAAGAAGGGTGACCGTATCGCGGCAATGATGCCCAACATGCCTGAAGCCGTCGCCGCCATGCTGGCCGCGGCCTCGATCGGGGCGGTGTGGTCATCCTGTTCTCCTGATTTCGGCGAGCAGGGCGTGCTCGACCGGTTCGGCCAGATTGAGCCTGTCGTCTTCATCGCGCCGGACGGCTATTGGTACAATGGCAAGGCGATCGAGGTCGCCGACAAGGTCAAGGCGGTCGCGGCCAGGCTCGGCAGCGTCCGCACGGTTCTGCTCGTCGACTATCTCGGCACATCGGCGGATGTTGCTGATACCATCGACAAGGCCGTGGCGATGGAAGAGGCGCTGTCGCCCTTCGCCGTCAGGCCCGTCACCTTCGAGCGGCTGCCGTTTTCGCATCCGCTCTACATCCTGTTTTCGTCCGGTACCACCGGCATTCCCAAATGCATCGTCCATTCGGCCGGTGGCACACTGATCCAGCATGTCAAGGAACACCGGCTGCATGCCGGCCTCGGTGATGGCGACCGCTTCTTCTACTTCACCACCTGCGGCTGGATGATGTGGAACTGGCTGGTATCGGGTCTTGCCTCCGGCGCAACGTTGCTGCTCTACGACGGCTCACCCTTCTATCCCGACGGCAATGTGCTGTTCGACTTCGCCGATGCCGAGAAGATGACCTTCTTCGGCACCTCGGCCAAGTTCATCGATTCCGTGCGCAAGGCTGGTCTCCAGCCGATCCGCAGCCATGATCTGTCGACGGTTCGCGCCATCTCCTCCACCGGGTCGCCGCTTTCGCCCGAGGATTTCCGCTTCGTTTATGACGGCATCAAGAAGGACGTGCATCTGGCCTCGGTGTCCGGCGGTACCGATATCGTTTCGTGCTTCGTGCTCGGCGTGCCGATCGAGCCGGTCTGGACCGGAGAGATCCAGGGGCCGGGCCTCGGCCTTGCCGTCGACGTCTGGGATGATGACGGCAAGCCGGTCAGGCAGGAGAAGGGCGAACTGGTTTGCACCAAGGCTTTCCCGTCCATGCCGATCGGCTTCTGGAACGATCCCGACGGCAAGAAATACCAGTCCGCCTATTTCGAGCGTTTCGACAATGTCTGGTGCCATGGCGATTTCGCCGAATGGACCGGTCATGGCGGCATGGTCATCCACGGCCGCTCGGACGCGACGCTCAATCCAGGTGGCGTGCGCATCGGCACGGCGGAAATCTACAACCAGGTCGAACAGATGCCGGAAATCCTGGAGGCGCTGTGCATCGGCCAGGATTTCGACAATGACGTGCGCGTCGTGCTGTTCGTGCGGCTGGCCGCGGGTGTCCAACTGGATGAGGATCTGGAAAAACGCATCCGCGCCAAGATCCGCACCGGCGCCAGCCCGCGCCATGTTCCGGCCAGGATCGTCGCCGTGTCGGACATTCCCCGCACCAAGTCGGGCAAGATCACCGAGCTTGCGGTGCGCGATGTCGTGCACGGCCGCGCCATCAAGAACAAGGAAGCGCTCGCCAACCCGGAAGCGCTGGAGCTGTTCAGGAACCTGCCGCAACTTGCGCAGTGACCGCAACCGGGATGGTTAACGAAATATGTCGCGCGAATTTACCTAGATTTCACGAGTGGTACACATTCGTAAATTTTTTGGCGACCCAGTAAGGACTTGTTAAGGCCCGGCGTCGATAGTCGCATGTAACTTGAGGGAGAAATCCCGTTCCTCAGCCCCCGAGGAGCTGAATTCAGCTCAAGCCCCCGTTGTGACAGCAATCCCATCTCTTAAGGCGTCCTTTGGGCGCCTTTTCTTTTACCGGAGCGGGCTGTTCCTAGGCTTCGTCGGTGCTCTCGGCTCGGGGAAGGGCGCAGGCTGATCACAGTTTTACGGCCATTTCCCGCCCCCAGAGACGGAGTTTGCGGCATGATTCCACAAAGCCGGCAGCAGCTTTCGGATCGGTCAGGTCAATCATGCCCTCATCGGCCTTCGGGTCGACGCCCGCTTTCTGCAGCAGCGGCACAGAAGCGGCCGTGAAGGCGATGAACTTGCAGTGGGCGAATGCGTCGGCGACGAAGTCGCGCGCCGTTGCCTCGCCGGCCAGCCGTTGCGCCCCCTCGTCCGACAGGACGAGGGCGACGGCGTCGAACAGGACGGAGGGACCGCCGTCGATCATATGCCGCGCCTCGATCCAGCTTCCATCGCTGGCCTCGACGCCGCCGACCTTGGGGGCGACCACTTCCGTGGTGGCTCCCTCCTTCTCGACCGCCGATTGCAACCGCTTCAGAAGGGCGGCATCCGCGCCCGCGCTGACAAGCACGCCGACCTTGCGGCCCGCGAAACTCTCCGGTCCGTTCTGGATGATGCTGAGCGCCGGCGACGGTGCGAGATCGTTTCTCGGCGCGATTGCAGCGTCCGCCGGTCTGGGCAGTTCCTTGATGCCCAGCCTGTCGGCGACGGTTACGGCCAGCCCTTCGTCGATATTCATGAGATGGGCGACCATCCGCTCGCGGATGACCGGTGTCTCGACCTTGCTCAACTCGAAGGTCAGAGCCATAGCGATGTGACGCTGCTCGGGCGGCGTCTGGCTGTTGAAGAACTGTCGCGCCTGGCTGTAATGGTCGGCAAAACTCTCGGCGCGCAGGCGTAGTTTTTGTCCGGCTTCGGCGTCGGCGAAGGAACGAAAGCCGCGCTGAGGCGACTCCCTCGGGCCTTCGTCGAATGAATTTGGCTGGTAGTTCGTCCTGCCCACCGGATTGCGCATGGCCATATGCCCATCCTGCTGGAAATGGTGGAACGGGCACTTCGGCGCATTGATGGGGATGTGCGTGAAGTTCGGGCCGCCCAGGCGCTTCAACTGCGTGTCGAGATACGAGAAGTTCCGACCCTGCAGCAAGGGATCGTTGGAAAAGTCGACCCCGGGCGGGACGTTCTGCGTCATGAACGCCACCTGCTCGGTTTCGGCGAAGAAATTGTCGGGCATGCGGTCGAGCACCAGGCGGCCGACCGGGATCGGCTCGAGCACCTCTTCCGGAATTAACTTGGTCGCGTCCAGGACATCGAAATCGAAGCTGTCGGCAAAGTCCTGGTCGAAGAGCTGAACTCTCAGTTCCCACTCCGGGAAATTGCCGGACTGGATGGCCTGCCAGAGGTCGCGGCGATGGAAGTCCGGGTCGGCGCCGTTGATTTTCACCGCCTCGTTCCAGGCCACCGATTGCAGGCCGAATTTCGGCTTCCAGTGAAATTTGACGAATGTCGATTCATCCTTGGCGTTCAAAAACCGGAACGTGTGCACCCCAAACCCTTCCATGAAGCGGAAGGAACGTGGGATCGCGCGATCCGACATGACCCACATGATCATATGCATGGACTCTGGTGTCAGCGAGATGAAGTCCCAGAAATTGTCGTGCGCGGACTGGGCCTGTGGAAACGCCCGGTCGGGCTCTTCCTTGACGGCATGCACCATGTCCGGAAACTTGATCGCGTCCTGGATGAAGAAAACCGGTATATTGTTGCCGACAATGTCCCAGTTTCCTTCCTTCGTATAAAGCTTCACCGCGAAGCCGCGGACGTCGCGCGCCAGATCGAAGGAGCCCTTCGAGCCGGCAACCGTCGAGAACCGGACGAAGGCTGGCGTCTTCTCTCCGGCGCGCTGGAAAATGTCGGCCCGGGTGTATTTGGCGAGCGAGTCATAGGTCTCGAAATAGCCATGCGCTCCGTAGCCGCGTGCATGCACGACCCGCTCGGGTATGCGTTCATGGTCGAAGTGGAAAATCTTTTCGCGGAAGTGGAAATCCTCAAGGACCGTCGGTCCTCGCGGTCCGATCTTCAGCGAGTTCTGATCGTCCGAGACCGGTCCGCCCTGGGCCGTGGTCAATACCGCGCCGTCGCTTTCGGCACGCTGGTGCAATTCACCGCCATCACCTCTCGTCAATGTCTGATCGTGAATGGCGGCGGTGTTGCCGCTGCGGCGTGGTGCCTTGGCCATTTTGCGTGTTCCTTCGACTTCGATGCGGGCTTGCGCGCGGCAGGCCTGAGCCCGCCGCCTTTGGGCGGCGGGCGAGGGGATCAAGGGCGATTGGCGTAGCGTCCGCGATCGCTTTCGATCTCATCGGGTGTGTAGGCCTTGGCGTCGCTGTCGAAACCCGTCCAGCCGCCGGCCTCGTATGCGCTGCGGCGCTCTTCCAGATTGACCGAGTTGGCCTGTCCGAGAATCCGCTCCGCTTGGGCCGCGAGCTGATCGTCGACCTTGGCTGTCACCAGCGTGCCGCCACGGCGTACGCCTTCCGCATAGACATGGGCATCCCTTTCTGGGACTCCGGCCTCCGTCAGTGCCCCGACGATTCCGCCGGCAGCCCCGCCGACGACAGCGCCTCCAACGGCGCCGACGGCAGTGGCGGCCAGCCAGCCGGCGGCCACCACCGGCCCGACGCCGGGGATGGCCATGATGCCGAGCCCGGTCAGCAGGCCACCCGCACCGCCGATGACGGCACCCACACCCGCGCCGCTGGCGGCGTCCTCGGCGGCATTGGAACGGTCGTCATCCCCGTCGTACCATTCAGTCGAATTGTTGGCGACGATGCTGATATCGGCGTGCGGTACGCCGCTTGCCTCCAGCTCGCCGACCGCATCGGAAGCGTCATCATAATTGTCGAAAAGTCCGGTCACGGTTTTCATGGTCAATATCTCCAGATTTGCTGTTCAGTTGGTGCCGGCAACGACGTTGCCCTGGTAGTCGAGCGCGACGGCCGTCTTCTTGCCGTCCTTGGTCGCCTGGCCGCGCCAGATGCCCTGATCGTCCTTGTTCAAACCGGACACATCCGAGAAGCCGGCATCCTGGATGCGGCTCTTGGCTTGATCTTCGGTGAAGCTGTTGGCGCCCGGCACGGGGGCGGACGGATTTGCCGTATCGGTCGTGGTGACGGCGGGGGTCGTCGAACTCGTCACGGAAGACCTGGCGTCCATCGTGGAAGCGATCTTCTCGATCATGTCCTGGTGCATCTTGAGCGTCGGCAAGGTCTGCTGCGCAAACGTCTTCAACTGCGCGTTGTCGCCGTCCTTGGCATAGCCATCGAACAGCTTCACCGCATCGGCATGGGCATCGCGCTGCATCTGCACATAAGACTTGTCGACCGCATCCTTGGCGTTTTGCAGAGCGTCGAGATCGCTCTTGTGCTTGGCGTCCGTTGCCGTCGGCACCTGCAGCTTCTGCTCGCCGGCGATCGTCTCGAGTTTGGCATTGGCCGCGCCATGATCGTTGATCATCTTCTGGGCGAAGTCCTTGACGCTTTGATCCTGCGCCTTGCCTTCGGCGATCTTGCTCGATTCGACCTCGAACATGCCGCCGGCAGCCGCCTTGTCGACAAAGTCCTGCGCCTTGTCCGCAGCCAGGGCAGGCATGGCGAAGGTGATTGCCGTGGCCGCGCCGAGCGCGGCCAGTAACAGTCGATTTTTCATGAATAGATCCTCGTTAGGCACACATCGTGCTGTGTGGCTAACAAGCGCCTGCGGGCTTTGTTCCGGCGGCCGAACGATTTTCCCGGCGGGTCCCGGATTCGGCGGGCAGCCAATATCACCGCGCGGAAACTGCAAGCTTGCGGCAGAACACACTGCCGCGAGGGTCACGCTACTCGGCGAGCACCCGGGTCGACGGGAAGGCGACTTCGACCAGCGTGCCTTCGCCGGGCGTCGAGTTGATGGTGAACCGGGCGCGGTTGGCTTCCACCATCGCCTTGGTCAGCGGCAGGCCAAGGCCGGTGCCGTCGCCGCGCCCGCGCTTCAGGGCGTTGATTTGCTTGAACGGCTTCAGCGCCTGCTCGATCTCGGCCTGGCTCATGCCGATGCCGGTGTCGCGCACCCGCATGACGACGTCACCCGAGGTCTCATAGGCGGTCGAGACGATCACCTGGCCGCCGGCCTGGGTGTAGCGGACGGCGTTGGACAGGATGTTGAGCGCGATCTGGCGCACGCTGCGCAAATCCGCCACCACTTCCGGCAGCCGCGAGGCGAAGCTGGAGCGGATGATGACACGTTCGCGGTTGGCCTGTGGCTGCATCATCGCCACGGTTTCGGCAAGCGTATCGTTGAGCGACACCGCCTCATAAGCCATTTCCTGCTGGCCGGCCTCGATCTTCGAGATGTCCAGGAGGTCGTTGACCAGGTCGAGCACGTGGTTGCCCGAGCGGTTGATGTCGCGCAGGTAATCGCGGTAGCGGTCATTGGCGACCGGCCCGAACTTCTCGTCGACCATCAGCTCGGAAAAGCCGATGATGGCGTTGAGCGGCGTGCGGATCTCGTGGCTGATGCGGGCGAGGAAATCGGTCTTCTGCGAGGAAGCGCGTTCGGCCACCGCACGCGCCTGGGTGAGATCCTCCTCGGCCCGCTTCCACTGCGTGATGTCGCGTACCACGGCGCAGAAGCCGCTGTCGTTGGGCAGCCGGCCGATGGTCATGAACAGGGGATGAAGCGCCCCTGTGCTTCGCGGCCGATCACCTCACGGCCGTCATTCAAGACGCTCGCCACGCCAGGCTCCGACAGGCCGGTGAGATAGTCTCGTGCCGCGCGCTGGCTTTCGATGGCAAACAGCGAGGCGAAAGGCTTGCCGGTCACCTCGTCGCTGTCGAAACCGAACAGCGCCTCGGCCGGGCGGCTGATCGAACGGATGGTGCCGTCGCTGCCGATCAGCACGACGCCGTCGGTGGCGGTGTCGATGATGGTGCGCATCTCGGCGATGCGTGCCTTGAGCTCGGAAATGTCGGGCTGCGTCGGCTCCTCGTTGATCGCGTGCGCCGCCGCGGGGGCATCATCCTCGCCGGAACGGCGAACGACCAGCATCAGCGCCTTGCCGTCGCGCCAGGGCACGGAGCGCAGGATGGCGTCGATCGGGAATTCCTGTCCGTCGCGCGTCTTCAGCCGCAGAGCCCGGTCGCTGCCGTCGGAGGCGCCGTCATCGCCATAAGGATCGGCAAACAAAGCGCCGAGGCCGCCAGCATCCTCCAGGTCCTCCAGCGTCTCGTACCCGGTCAGGTCGAGGAATTCCTCGTTGGCATAGTGCAACTGGTCGCCCGAATGGATGATAAGCGGCACCGGCAGCTTGCCGAGCAGCGATGTATCCGGCGCCTTGTCTTCGCTGCCGACGGAAAAGGCCGACGGCATGAACCCTTCGGTTTTGAGTGGTGGCACTTGCAGGCGTGGCCGCTCGGCAAATGTCCCGGCCGCATCATGCGTAGCGTCGAACGCATCATGCGTGCCGCCGCTTCGGCCAGTGGCCGCAATCGTTTCCTCGCCGGATACAGTCGCTTCCTCGTCGGTCCAATCCTCGTTGTCTTCGGCGTCGCGAAAGTCGTCCGACGTCATGCCGTCGTCATCGGCCGGCGGTGACTTGGCAGGTCCCGCCTGCGCCAGCGTCTCGCGATCCTCGGCCATCGCTTTCGTCGCGATTATCTCTTGTGCCTCGGGCGCTGGGGCCTCGTCGCTGCCGTCGGCGACATCAGCAGGCTTATCCTCTTTATCGGCGTAGTCGAGCAGGGAGCCCGACGCCGCCGGCGGCGAGGATTCGGAGCTCGGCGCCTGTTGTTCGAACTGGTCCGCTTGCGCACCGTCGAGCCGCGCAAGATCCCTTTGATCCTCGGCATCGCTCAATGAGGGTTCGCCCGCGTCCGGCTCCTCTTCCGCCTCGGGCGCTGCCATCCCATGCGCCTGGCCGGTCGCCGGTTCCTGGTTCGAATCTGCTGGTTTGGTATCTGGGGTGGCGATGTCCGCCGGCGGCTTCGCATCGGTCGCGGGCTTGGTCGCGTGGTGCGGCTCCGACAAGGAGCCACTTCCGGCACCTGGGTCCGCCTGCCTTGCCGGCTCGGCCGGTTCAGCCTCCGGAGGCTCTGCCGTGGAACTTTCTTTCTTCAGGCGCTCGCCGATCTCGCGGAACGCGCTGCGTTCCAGCGTCGATAGCCCCTTGTCGTTGGCCGGTTGCCGGTGTTCGGCCAGCCGGATGACCTTGTCGGCAAAGCGCCGCTCCGGTTTCGGTACGATGGTCAGCGCCGGCACTTCGCCCTTGAACGGATCCGATGTCTTGGTCTCCTCGGCCTCGGGCAGGTCAGGCGCGGTTTCCACGGCCTCGGGTTTTGGTGCCGCCGGCATCTCGCCATTAGGCACCAGTGCCATGCCGATCGCTTCCGGATCGACGACCGCATCCCCGGTTCGCGCGACGCCGAAGCCGCGAAAACCTTCGAAGGCGCGGCTGCGGCCATAGACGGGCAATGCCGCAAGGTCGACGGGAATCTTCAGGTCGGTGCCGACGACCGGCCACAGCACCGAACGGCCGGACCAGGTGTCGCGCCGCTCCAGCAGGCCGGCGATCTCGCCGGACGCATCAAGACCGAAGGCCGCCGCGACGTCCCTGAAGCGCCGGCCGATCACGTCGGCGGCCGGATGGCCGACGATATCGGCGAATTCCGGCGACAGCGCGCTGAACTTGCCCTCGGCGTCGGTACGCCAGACAAAACGCAATGGGGCGGCCGAGCGATCTATCCTCCGGGTGGCCACGGTTGCGGCCGGGGCGACAGGCGAGGTGGCCTCGGCCTGCTTCACGCTGTCCGCCGAAATTTCCGGTCCAACCGCTTCTGCCTCGCCTTTCGGTTCCGGCGCGGTTGACGCGTCGTGTTCTCCAGCATGGAAATACCAATGATCGTGCTGTGCCGGCATGCCCCCCGCCGGCTGATCATTGTCGGCGGCGACCTGTGTCGGGGCTGTCGGTTCCTCGATCTCGCGCGTTGCCCGTTCCGCCATATTGTCAGTCACGGGCTTGGAAGGGGCTGGCGCCTGTTCGGTCTCGGCAGCGGCAGTGGGCTGTTCGGTCACCTCTTTCCGCGAAACATCGGCCGTTGGCTGATTGTCCTGTTGAGACCCGGGTTCCACCGTGGCGGTTTCCGCTGCCTCTGTTGTGCCGCCCATCTCCTTGGCGGGGCTTTCCGTTGCCGCGGACGAGCCGTCCGCCGAAGCCGCCGCGCCGGATGCGCTGTCCTCCAGTTGATCCTCGTCGATCACCACCAGCAGATGCCGCTCCGGCGTCAGCCGGGCGAGGCCCGCCGGGTAGGAGGTCCTGCCGCCCGGAACGAGGCGCTTGACGATGCGCTCGCCCTCGGCCGCGACGTCGGCCACCAGGGCCGCCAGTGTCGCGGGCTGGATGCCGAGCGCCGAAAATCCCTCCGAGGCGGCCTCGACATTGCCCTTGGCATCGATGAAGGCAATGAAATGGCCGTCTTCGGTAAGGCCGCTGATCGCCCGGCTGGCGATCTCGGCGGCACTGCGCGAGCCGGTCTGCGCCGCTGGCACGGCCAGCATGATGGCGTTCTCGCCATCGGGCAGCGTCACGGCACTGGCAAGAAAGCCGACGGCGCGGCTGGTCATGCCGGTTGCCAGGCGCACCGTTATCGAGCGATCGCCGCCGATCTCCGGGAAACCGCTGGTCGCCATGATCTGACGGCGCGCGATCAGTGGCAGCCGCGCCGAGGCACCGATGATCGCTTCGATATCGGGATAGCCGAACATGGCGGCGCCCGGCCCATTGGCCCAGATGACCTGCTCGAGGTCCACCGACAGGATCGCGATCGCGTCGCCGGCGGCAAACCGCTCGCGGACCGCGTCGAGCACGGCGACGTCGAGGAAGGAATATTCGGACGGCATGCGCTTGGCGGACCTCAGGGAGCGGCGAATTTGCAGTTAACGCTTTGTTAATAAAAGCCGCAGCCACGAAGGTCCACAAGCCAGAACGTGCAAAGGCTGAATTCTGGCTGTTTGGTTAACGGCCAAAAACATTTTTTTGTGCACTGCAACAAGGATATTGCAATGCACAAAATTTGCCTTTATATTGCCATCATACATGAACGAGACGGCTTTCTGTCAAAGCCGCTGCCGCTGAAAAGGATGGAAAATGTCCAGGACCAAGACTGCCGAGACGATCGAAAACGTTGAATTCCCGAGCTTCGACGCTTCCAAGGCCACCGACCAGATGCGCGCTTTCGCCGAAAAGGGCGTTGAGCAGTCGAAAGAGGCCTACGCCAAGCTCAAGACCGGTGCCGAGGAGACCCAGAAGGCTCTGGAGTCGACCTACGAGACCGCCAAGACTGTTTCCAGCGACCTGTCGCTCAAGACCATTGCCGCGCTGCGCGCCAATGCCGAAGCGGGCTTCTCGCATCTCGAAGCCCTGATCGGGGCCAAGTCGCTGTCGGAAGTCGTCGAGCTGCAGACCGCCTTCCTGCGCAAGCGCGTCGAACTGACCGTCGAGCAGGCCAAGGACTTCCAGGCTGTCGCCTCCAAGGCGGCCGAGGATGTCTCGAAGCCGATCAAGACCGCTTTCGAGAAGGCGATCAAGGAAATCAAGGCCGCCTAATAATTGCGCATCGTCCGCGGATGCAACAAAAGGTCGCATTTTGTCGGACAAATAGATGTGAGATAGTGACGGTCAAGCGAATACCCGGCGGGTGGAACCTCCTCCCTCCACCTCCGGGGTGACCAGCCAGCACCTCCTCCCGCTGGCTCGTAACAGGAAAAGGCCGGCACCTCCTCCCGCCGGCCTTTTTCTTTGCCCGGCGAAAGCTGCACCGCTGTGGGGGAAGTGGCCTTTGCTTTGCAAAAGCCTTGAATTAGAATCCATAAGCCCGTATGGACGCATCGCCGAACGACAGAGCGGATCGCGGAGGATGAACCTTCCACCTCGATCCTGCTACAAACGTTAAGACGTGCCGTTGTAGCTCAGATGGTTAGAGCGCCGGATTGTGGATCCGGAGGTCGCTGGTTCGATCCCAGCCAACGGTACCATCGGTTTTCCCCCTAAGTAATGATTTTGCTGCAGAAATTCGCCTAGAAAGGCTTGGTCCTTGCGGCGTTTTTGCTGTTTTGTGCTACCTATTGTGCTACAAAAAGCGTCTTGGTGAAGAGCAAGATCCTGACAGCTTCCTGCGACTGAGGGCGATCATTTCCACTACTATCGCCGCGTGCCCAAGGAGGTGGGCGACCTCGACCGGCGAGGTGAATTTGTTCGGTGCGCCCTCGGCACCGCTGACCGAAAAAAGGCACGTACCGCCCGAGATCTCAACGAGGCAGCCGACAATGCTTTGTGGGCGTCGCTGATGCTGGGTGAAAATTCACAGGCGGCGCGCATCCGATACGGCCAAGCCATCAAACGCGCCGAGTCGCTGGGTTTCGTTTCTATGCCGCGTTCGAGCGGCTTTCCGCCTCGACCATCGGCTCGGCGTTCCTCGATCTTTTCAGGCTGCGCCGGCGAGATGGTTCTACCGTATCCCCTGGGACATGCTTGATATCTCCAATCCCAGGCGGCCGCGCTTGCTGTGTGCGATGATAGAGCTCTCCCACATGAAGGGCGAAGCTGAGGCTGGCCGAACCTAGGCAAGCGATCATGGTATTCAAAAAACTGGCCGGAATAGGCGTGATCCAAACGGTGCCGTCCCCAGAGCTGTCGCTCTCGCATCGCTCTTGTGCGAGCGGGGTAAATAAATTTTCAGCGTGGTCCCCACACCCTTGCTCGGGATAAAATCTTGCCGCTGCCGTCCCATTTTTCGAGAAACTCGCTTTTTCAGTTTTCGAACACGCTTTCGGGATAGGCGCCCGAACCCAAGAACGAGAGAAAGGATTGGGCGCCGAGCCCATGCATCACCCTGTCCCACATGGTGGTGCTGTCGTAGCCGGCGAGAAATACGAAAGGAATTCCCCGTGACGCCAAATGCTCCGCAATGGGAAAACTGCGCTCGCCATTCAGATTCACGTCCAGGACGGCGCCATCCAGCGGTGCGCTATCTATCCTCTCCAAGGCGTCTTTGACCGACGAAGCCGGACCTATCACGCCACATCCCGCATTTGTCAGAGTCACGTCATCAGCAACGGGCAATGGGTGGCAATGTTCCAACCGCCGCACGAGGCCCGGCCGGCCGCTTGGCAGGCTGGGCCGGCCTTGCACTCGCTGGGCGACGTCGAAAATAAAATTGCCGGCGTGGAACATTGGTCAAGACTGCCAGTTCTGGATCGCTTCAGACGCCTCGGTGTCTGCGGAAGATCGGTGGGCAACACCAGATCGGCTCGCGCCTCCATCCCTCAAGGGGCGCGGGCTTCCGCAGCCGCACCTGACCGCGGCATTTCCGACGACGGATGCTGGAGCGAGCAACAGGAGCCAGCCATGAAACACCAGACACTTGAGCAATTGCAGGCGATCGCCGAGGTAAACGGCCTGGCGCTCGCTCCGCCGATGACCAGAACGCAGCGGTTACAGCGTTGGGCCGACCTTCTCGGGGAGAACCCGTCGCGATGCCTCGCCGCGCTTACCGGCACCGAGCACATGCGGGCCTCGCTGCGGCAGGAAGCGCGTGCCGCCGGATCGCCGATCACCGTGGCGTTCGAAGATTCGCTGCTGCGGGCCTGCGGGCTGAGCAACGACAGCTACGGCGAAGCGAAGCGCTTCTTCGAACTCTCCGACTGGCAATTGCACGACATCGTCTGCAGTTGCCATGTCGGTGCCACGATGCAGGCAGGATGGGTCTCGGCCCGGGTCCGCAGGATACTGACCGGCAACAGGGTTGCTGCATGGTTGCGCCAACAGCTATGGGCGCATTGACGAGATCGTTGCGCCGAAATCGGGGCGTGACCGGGCCATTCCTCCTCCGGTCAGTCTCAGTGGCCCGCTGCCTCTTTCCCCCGGGGCAGCGGGCTTTGAAAGTTCTGTGACGGGTTGGGTAGCTGGACGTGTATCAGGCCTCACGCAACCGTGGTGACGGGCAATGAGCAGAAGGTCCAAGTATCGAACAATGACGGTGCGCCCGCACTTGCCGTCAACATGGAACCGGAGCCTCCGGCTGATGCTTGCGACGGGTCTTGCATTGGCTTTCCATGTGATACCGGCCGCCGCCCACCAGGCCCCGGCCGGATGGCAATATGACAGTTCCTGCTGTTCGGGTGTCGATTGCTACCAGGCGCCGAAGTCGGACGTTAAGGAAACGAAATACGGCTATCAGCTGTCGACTGGCGAATTGATCCCATACAGCGATCACCGCATCAAACGCTCCCACGACGAATATTTTCACGAATGCAAGCCCGGCGGGGATGCCAACTCCCAGCGCTCGTTCTGCCTATACGTTCCAGATCGCGGCATGTAGCCCGCGAAGGCTGAAACAGGGTTTGGCGGTTCCCGCCGCCTCCTGAAGGCAGCAGGAACTGGGTATTGAGAGGTCCGTCAGGTCAAGATAAGCACGATCTTCAGCGAGTCCGGATCGACGATGACTATCCTGCCATCCGCCAGCACGCTTCGCCTGGTTTTTAGGGTCCGGAGGCAGATCGTCCATGGAGACGATGGCCACCCGTGTAAAACCGTTGCTTATATCGAATAGCCCCAGATCTGGGGCATTCGGGTCGGATGGATCGATGGGCAGCGACGGTCGCCCGCCGCCGGCGGTTGCGGCCCCGTAGACTGGGCATGCCCGGGTGAAAGCTGAAGCAGGACTGAAATTACAAGTGCCGCAAAAAAGCGCATTGGCGAATTCTCCTTGTTGGACCCGCACCCGGCCGAGCCTTCATCGGTGACTTCAAACGTCCATCATCGAACTGGCGGGCTCTCGGGCGACATTCTCCTCGATATGTTCGTGACCCGGTGTCTGCGGCAGGGCCTTTCGGAAATTCCTGGCATAGTCGGACGGCATCTTGGGCGGCATCATCGGCTCATAGGCGTCGACAAGCGCCTCGATTATCACCGGGCCATCGACGGCAAACGCTTCGTCGAGAACTGCCTCGATCTGATCTGCCCGATCGATGCGCAACCCCTTTGCGCCCATTGCTTCGGCCGCCTTGGCGAAATCTATCGGTTGCAACTCGCAACCGAATTGCGGGTTGCCGAGAAACATCATTTGCTCCCACGCGATCTGGTTGAGCATATTGTTCTTGATGACCAGAAGCTTCAGCGCAATGCCGTAACGCACGGCGGTCGAGAATTCGCCGAGCTGCATCGCAAAGCCGCCGTCGCCGACGATGGCAGCGACCGGTCGGCCAGGAAATGCGATGCCGGCGGCGATGGCATAGGCGAGGCCGCAGGACATCGACGCCAAAGCGCCCGAGACCCCAAATGCGTGGCCTTCGCGCAAGTCGACATGCCGAGCCGCCAGTTCGGTATTCTGGCCTGAATCGGTGGCCAGCACCGTGTCGTCGGCCAATCTCCTCCCGAACGCGCGGACAATCAATTGCGGTTTCAAAGGATGAGCCTGCGCATCCTCGGACTGCCGCATCATTCCGCGCCACTTGCCCATGGTGTCCTGCGCTCGCAGCAGAAATTCATTGGAAGGCTTCTGCGTCAGCCGCTCGTTGAGCGCACGCAATGTCTCGGCTGCATCGCCGACGAGCCCGGCCTCGACCGGGAAGCGCAGGCCGATCCGCTGCGCGTCGCAATCGATCTGGACGCCTCGGGCCTGTCCCGGTCTGGGATAGTACTCGATATAGGGAAAGGCGGAGCCGACGATCAGCACCGCGTCGCAGTTTTCCATGGTTTCCTGTGAGGCCAGGGTTCCCAGGATGCCGATTCCGCCGGTCGTGTAGGGATGATCATCCGGCAACACCGCCTTGCCGAGCAGGGCTTTCGCCACCGGCGCCTGCAACAGCTCCGCCGTCCGCTCGAGCTCGGGTGCGGCTCCCAGCGCGCCACGACCGGCCAGTATCGCCACGCGCGCCGCCGCGTTGAGAATGGCGGCGGCTTTGTCGAGCTCGACGTCCTGCGCCACTATATGGCCTGCGAACATGTCCTGCGGTGTGTGCGCGGGACGATTGCGCTTGGACCGCTTTGCCGGCTCGCTCTCCTGTTCTTGAATGTCGCTGGCAATCGAAAGATGGGCGACGCCCTTGCGCGCCAATGCTGTGCGGCACGCGAGGCTGGCGACGTTCTCCATATGGGCGGCGTCGGAGACCTGAGCATTGTAGACCGCAACGTCGTTGAACACGCGTGTGAGGTCTACATCCTGCTGCGTGAACGTCTCGATCAGATCGTGAAACTGCATTCCTGTGATTGCAAGGACCGGGGCCTGATCGAGCTTTGCGTCGTAGAGCCCAGTCAGGAGGTGCGTGCCGCCGGGGCCTGATGTGGCCAGGCAGACGCCCAGTTTTCCCGTCCACTTGGCATAGGCGCATGCCATGAAGGCAGCCGATTCTTCGTGCCGGACCTGGATGAACCTTATCTGGTCCTGCCGTGTGCGCAGCGCTTCCATGACGCCGTTTATGCCGTCGCCCGGCAGGCCGAAGATCACCTCGACATCCCAGGCCACCAAAGTGTCGATAAGAATTTCCGCTGCGTTCGCCATGCCGATTTACCTCCGGTGAATGGTCACCGAACCGGCGAACCGGAAGTTGGTTCCTTGGCGCGGGAAATCGCCGGATTTCGTCCGTGGCGTTCAAGGCCGCAATCGGATGGAACACCGTCCGGCCAATCGCCGTTGACATGTCCGCCAGAGGAGAGCCGCCATGTCGAAATTACAGGCCGTCGACCCGGAGCACCTGCAGCAGCTCCGAACCGAGGCAGCAGCCCATTTCGCCCCGATCATGCTGCACGAAGCCTTGCTGCGCCTGTGTCATGCCTGCGGAAGCGAAAATCTCGACCGTTTCGAAAAATCCATGGTTGGCCGGATCGAGGCGACGCTGGACGAGCGGCCGGATTTCGAAACGATGAAGGAATTCGCCGTGGAGCAGCTCTACACCTGGGTCAGGGAGGTGAAGGCCTCGCCAAACATGAAGCAGGAGTTGGAGAAAGTCGAAACCCGCCGCACACACGGCCGTTCCGAAGAGCCGAAAACACTCGAGGATCAGCTTCAGGCGGGTCTGGAGGGCTCCTTTCCCGCCAGCGATCCGCCGGCGGTGGTGTCCACCACCATTTCCGGCGGCTCAAAGAAGCTAGTCGGGACCGACGAGGTGCTGGAGAAGCAACGGCACGCCGCCTCGAGAAAAACCGGATCCTCGTAAGGTCAGCCCCGCCTGCGCATTGGGGACGGCGGCCGGTCGACGCATTGCCGGAACGCCAAGGGTGGTGAGCGCGGGCGTGTCAGGGTCAGCCGTCTGATACAGTTCGCCGCCGTTTCCACGTATTGTGCCTTGTCAGATCCCTTTGCCGACCGGATGTTGGAACGCTGCGCGGATTTGGCCATGGTTGCTCCTCGATGTTTGTCGGCCGTGTGGCCGGTCAAGGCGCCCAACTCCCTGTATTCGGCTTTGTTCCTGCAAGGCGTTGCCGAGGAAGTGGAGTGACCCGACACTTTGAAATCCCAATTCGCCGTCGACCCGGACAATATTCGCCGCAGGTGATCCCGTGTCGGAACGAACCAAACAGCCGCGCATTAAGCTTAGGCTGCATTCACACACAGTCATTGTTTGGGAGTTGGACCGTTGACATCCGGACGCTATGCGTTGGCCAACAAGCCGAACGAAGAGATTTCCATCGTCGATCTGATACCCGCGCTTCGGGCTTTCGCGCGCACCTTCTGCCGCGTACCCGACGATGCCGACGACCTGGTGCAGGAGACGCTGGCCAAGGGGCTCGCCAATATCGACAAATTCGAGCCCGGAACACGCATGAAATCGTGGCTCTTCACAATCATGCGCAATACCTACTACACCCGCATAAAAGCCGCCGCCCGGGAAGCGCCCGGCCTGCTCGATTGCGCGTCGTTGCGCCCGATTTCGGAAGCCACACAGGAATGGTCCATCCAGAGCAAGGAAGTCCACCGGGTCATTCAGAAGCTGCCCGAACACCAGCGCGAGGTGCTGATGCTGATTGGGGTGTTGGGCGTGAGCTACGAGGAGGCGGCCGAGATATGCGGCTGCGCGATCGGAACCGTCAAAAGCCGCCTCAACCGGGCGCGCGCCAGCGTGCTGGAATCACTCGGCGAAAGATCGATCCAGACGCTGGTGGAACGGCGCAGTCACCTATCGGACGGACAACTCGATCTCGGAACTGACAGGCATATCTGACGGGTCTAGCCGAAGGCCATTGGCCCGAGCCGATCAGTTCCCGCTCTCCCGTTGCCGCTTCTCGACGAGTGCGTTTTGTAACTCGACGGCCAGTTTGGTCAGACGATCAGGGACTTTCTCCCGCTCGATGGCCGTCAGGAGAGAAGCTATCTCCAGGTCCACCACCGTGCCCGGAAGGGGGGTGGCATTGTCGTCGCTCGAGCTAGGCATCGTCTTCTCTACGAATCTCGGTCTAATTGCCAGTGTGATGGCGCGCGTCAGGCTTTGCAAGGAGCAGTGCTTTTTTGCACCACCTCTCGTTCCGACAGCGTAGCCATATTCTTGTGTTCGACCGTCGAACTGACATAGGGCTCCAATGTTCCGCGAAGGCCAGCCGGAAGGGACAAGCATCAGGAAGCGCACAGTCTCGCGGAAATCCAGTTTGGTTCGGTGGGCGCGCTCAGGTCAGTGCAGCAGACCGGCCCCGCTCGATTTGACGACATTGCGCATGATGCGATTCAGCCAGTCTTCAGTGGACAGGCCGGCTTGCCGTCGGTCGATATCATGGAGGGCCCGTTCGAGTGTCTTCTCGACGAGCCGGTCGGAGGCATTGACATCCCCCAGCAGCAGTCGTGCCGCAAGTCGCAGTTTGGGCAGGAGTGCAAACACATCATCGGACAGCGGCTTGCCAATGTCCCCCGGGCTTGCTTCGGGAACAGGGCATTGGAAACGGCTTGGCTGCTGGAGGATTTGCGCAGATTGCTGGCATAGCGAAGATGCTCGGGAATGGCGATGTCGCCATAGCCGCTGAAAAATACGAACGGCACCCGCGCCGAACCAGTTCATCGGCGATCGGAAACACCTTGCGGCCATTCAGGTTAATATCCAGGATGGCCGCCTCGGCAGCCTGTATGTGCATCGCCGCCTGTTCGAGCGTTGCCGCGGGGCCTAATATGACTGCCCCGATATTGCTGAAGTAGTGCGCCAGATCGTCGGCCAACATCCATTCATCTTCAAAATGAGAAGGGGCACGCCCCGCAGATCGCGCACGTCGCTATCCCTTCTTCGATCTGGATTTGGGTTGAACGATGCGCATCTAACAACCCCGCTCGTCCAGAGCAGCCTGCAAGCGCGCCGCTAACGTCAGCATCCGTCCCGGCGCTGGACGTTCATCGGAATAGCCAAGCGGTTCGAAGCCCTGTACCGCCGTATGTCTTCTCTCGGCAATGCGCTTGGTCATTGAACATCCTCCACCTCCGCAAACAACGGGATTTGTTCGAGCTGGTTCCTCTTCTGGCGCCGCACCGACTCTGAGAGCATCGCGACAGCAGGGGGCGAGAAATTTCCAGCTCAGAATGGAACAACCCTCATGGCCGGCAGTTCGGCGGCCAAGGGAGAACAAAATGCAATATGCGCAAGACATCGCGCTCAGGCGCGTTGATATGCTGATCGAGCAATATGTCGTTGCCCGCGGCAAGAGCTATGATTTTGTCTCGACGGAGTTGGCTTCCAAAGCCATCCGTTCGGTCATGCACAGCCCCGTCGGCGACGTGGAACTCGACCTCATGCTGGCCAGGAAGGCCGTCCAACAGGGGCTTTCCGTTCGGTTCGACCGGAACGGGCATTGGTCCGATGTCTCGCCCTCGGCCGGTCGGGGAGGTTGAGATGAAAGCTGTTCTGCTGGCGATCCCGATCCTTGCGGCTTTGGCGGGCTGTAAGGAAAGCAATACGGATCCGGTCAAATCAAAGACCGACAACAGCCAGCCGGTCGACAAAAATCCGCAAATCGACAGAAATCCAACACCTCAGACGAGCACCGGCGGCGACCAGCAAGGCACGCAGCCCACTCAGCCTGCAGCACCCAAGCCCTGACCCACGGGCACCATGCGCTGCACCTGCCATGCATTGGTCTGGTCTCGCGACCTTAGATATGTTCGCCAAGCAGGATTCTGGCGTCCTTGGCAGCGATGAGGAAGGCCTGCCTCGCAAACCGTGGTGGCTGCTCTCCGCGCAGCACCGCAAGGCACGCCTTGAGCGCCGTGAGGCGAACTTCCGACGCTGGCGCCGGCCACTCCCTTAACAGCACTTGCGCCGCATCGGCCACCGAAATCACCACGCGGTCGCGGTCGATCCGGCCCGGCTGGATAACGACAGGCTTTCTGAAACGTCTCGCACGCATGGCGCCCTCCATCCACGGACCTGCGTCGTCTAACCACGCAATCGCCGATTTGTTCCGGATGCTGCCGGAAGCGGAGAAAGCGTGGTCGAAGCCGTGGCCGCGCTATCGCTCGTCGAGCAAGGCCACGCAGACCTGGCTGACAACACGCGGCAGGACGCTGAAAGCATAGCCCGTATGCAGCCGTTCGAGCGGCGTGTGATAATCCCTGCCCCACGGGCCGATATTGATCGTCGGGATGTTGGCAAGGCCCCGCTGCGCGGGCCAGCGCACCCCGTCGCGCCACATTGGCGTGTTGCGGGCGACCACGTCGAGCGAGGATTCGGCCGCTTCACCAAAGAAACTCATATCAGAAATGCCGGCGAAATAATCGGCGCAGGCGATCGTACAGCCGTAAAGTCCAGCTGCCTTGGCGGCAATCTCGCCGGCAATCGCACGCAATCTCCTGGCTGCCGGCGTCTGCGACAGGTTCGTCGGCAGATAGGGTATGGAGCCAAAGCCGATGACGACCGCCGGGCCGGACAAACCGCTCAGGCGCCACGCCTCTTCGATGAACAGCCGGCATTGTTCTGGCAGCGAAAGCTCACCGTTGGCAAGTGAAGCGCCGACCGCCCCAAGCCTGGCCATGGCTTCCCCATCAAGGCCGTTCGCGACAGCCTCGTAGCGGTGCAGGGCAATGCTCTCGACGAGGTCGATCGCGGCTGGCCCGCTGCTCGGGCCAAGTCGCTGTTTGAGAGCGCCCAGGCAAGCGGAAGCCGCTTGTGCGCAAAGCCGCTCGAACCGATCGAGCACCTCGTCGGGTGTTCTGCGATAGCTCAGCACGTTGAAGCTGACATAGGCGCTCGCCGGCGTCGTCACGTCATAACCCGCCTTGTCGTCGCGAATGCTGAGCAGGCTCGCCGGCGTGCCGGGCTCCGACTGGGACTGATCGGTCAGCTCTGGCGCCCATTCCACATGCGTGGCTATGGCGGCAGCCAGCGTCGCGGCGTTCAAGCCATTCAGCGGAAAACCGCTATGGGCGGGCACGCCGACGACGTAGGCGGTCGGCAGCAGCTTGCCGACTGTGCCCAGCGCAATGATGCGGCCCTTGCCGCCATCGCCATCGTCAGCGATCGCATCGAGATTGATCGCGGCCGCAATATCGAGATCGCGTTCGTCGGTGATGGAAGGCAGAGCCTGCGCGGCCTTGCGCGCGCCGGCCGAGTTGTTTCTTCGTCGGGCACAGCGAGGAAGAGGATATTCCCTCTTGGATTGATGGCTCCGGCGAATTGCGCGCAAACGGAAGCCCGGCAGCGAGGCCCGCCTTCATGTCGAGCAGACCGCGGCCGGCGAGAAATTCTCCGGAAGCGAAATCGGCGCGCGCCCGTCGGGCGGCCGGTGTGTCGGCGGTAGCGATGATCTTGCCGAGCGCAGGCGTGAGCAGGCCCGGCCGGGTGGCGAGATCCTCAAGCTCGCCATAGTCGCGCGTCGTGACGGTATCGTAGTGTCCGGTCAACACCACGGTGGCCCGCCCGTTGCCGCGCAGCAGCATGGCCACGCAATGTCGGCCGTCTCCGGGCTCGACCTCGATCGTCCAGATTTCCGCATGGCGAAAGGCGGTCTCCTGGCGCAATTCGCCGGCCAGCCATGGCCCGAACGATGCTTCTCCCTCGCTGCCGGTAAGCGCGAGCGCCCAGCGTTCGGCGCAGGCGGACAGGCCCTGCGTAGCACCACCGTTCATCACCGTCTCCAATATGCGAGAGATCGAGCTTAGCGTTGGCAAGCTGGTTGCTTCAAGAGCGTGGCGGGGCTGGACCAAGCAGCGCAAAAAGCTGTTCCCACTCACCCCGAAAGGACCTCGGCGCAGGCGGCCCGGCATTTCCATTCTGATGGCGGAACAAAGGGCGTCTTGGCTTGTCAGGACGCATCGCAAACTCGCGCTCCTTGGGCGGGTGAGGCCTTGGGAGATACCAACTATGTCGATCTACCGCAAACACCTGACGCGGTTGCGGAGATGATTGAGGTTGCAGCATCCAACGCAACGCATCTGGCTGCGCGACCCGGCCATCGGCGAACCCGACCGAAGATCCGCGGAAGACAGCGGCGTCAAAAGGGACTGATAAAACCGCGCCCGAGCACGCGTCGTCGAGAGCGCCCTCGGATATCCAGTAATACCCCAAAACGCTCATTGGTCGCTTGAGCGAGCATCGTGCTCCCTGGTCTGGATAGCGCTAAGCGGAATCTCAGCCTCGAAATGGAGGCCGGTTGGCTCGACGCGCAAGTTGACCGTGGCTCCCAATTCGTAGGGCAGCGAACGCTGCAGGACTTCCGATCCGAAACCCTGCCGCTCGCTGGATTTCAATGAGTGCATTCCACTCTCGCTCCAGGCAAAGCGAAGCGCATCGCCCTCTATGCGCCATTGTACGTCGACGCTGCCGGCGCGATGGGACAGTGCGCCATATTTCAACGCGTTCGTCGCAAGCTCATGGACGGCAAGCCCGATCGTCTCGGCCGCCTTCGGGTGAAGCGCCTGCTGTGGACCGCTGATCGTCAGGCCATCGCCTTCCTTCGCCCCGGCGGCGCGCAACTCTTCCGCGATGATCGCTGCCAGGTCTATGCCGCCGGCCGGGTTGCGGGTGATGGCCGCCTGCACGCGTGCGAAAGCGTTTATGCGCCCTTCGAGATGTGCATTCGCTTCCTCCAGGGATATGCTCTTTTCCATCGTGCGGCGCACGATGGAGCGTATGACAGCCAATGTGTTGCGCACTTGGTGCTGCAATTCGGCGAACCGTAGCTGCCGGGCCTCCTCGGCCTGCTTCTGAAGAGTGATGTCCCGGCCGACGCCACCGATATGGGCGACCTTGCCGGTGTCGTCCCGAATGGGAAAATCGGCATCGCGCAGCCAACGTATCCCGCCGTCCTTTGGCCGGCATATGCGATATTCGAAAGTAACGCGTTCGCCGTCTCGTATCCGCTGGATCTGTGCCTCCACTCTTTGGCGGTCTTCCGCCACGATCAGGTCGATCCAGCTGCTGAAATTGTCACCCGCCAGGGCCTCAGCGCGACTGAGGCCGTAGATCGTCTCGAAGGCGGCGGTCAAATACTCCCACTGCAGCGTCTCGGCGTCGCGGATCCACAATACGTCGGACGAAGCTTCACCGAAGCCGCGCAGCCCTTCCTCGCACTCACGAAAACGAAGCTCGGCGCGCGTATGTTCGCGAAGAGCCGCCTCCACTTCGCTCAGGCGGCTTTCCAGGCTCTCATTGCGCGGACTTTTGGACATCACTTCTCATTGGCGTCGAGATGCCGGCCTTCCCGTTCGAGGTGCAGATAGTTGGGATTGAAAAGGGCAACGCCTTGCAGAGCCTTCAGGTTCGGGATGGTTAATGTGCGATCCTTCAGGACAATGAGATTTGACGCACGCAGTTCCTGAAGCGTGCGGTTGACATGAACGGCCGACATGCCCAGCGTCTCGCCCAGTTCGTTCTGCGTCAACGGGAACTCGCAGCTTGAGTCGGCCGTGCATCCTGCGGCCTCCAGCCTGATGAAGAGCTCGCACAAAAGATGCGACGTCCGTTCCAGCGCGTCGCGCTGGCCCAGATTGACCGTCCACTCGCGCTGGATAGCCGCCGCCACGAGCGATTCCCACCAGAGCGCCTGGGTGATGCGCGGATGGCCTACCATCATCTCGTCGAAGGCCGGCCGTGAAATCTCCGAGACCACCACCGGCGTTACGGCGCCGATCGAGTGATCCATTTCCTTTAGGATGAACACGTTTAGATCGCAGAGGTCGCCAGGCAGGAAGAAGGCGATGATCTGGCGCCGGCCGTCCTCCAGAACCTTGTAGCGACAAGCCCATCCCTCGTTGATAAGGTTGATGTATTCGGGCTTTTCGCCTTCGTGGATGATGTCTTCGCGCGCCGCAAAGCGGCGAATGCGTTGCGCTCCGATTCTGGCGAGCATGTCCTTGTCGGCTTGCGACAGCCGAGTGAATTTTTCCAGCTTGCGGATCAGAGGTCGCCTCATCCTTGTCCTCCATCCCTGATACACAGAACGATCCGACAGCGACCTTACCTATGTTAATGCCAGCCGCTCTTTGGAATCCAAATGCTGTTCCAGGAGGTCTGCCAATGGACGAGCGGGTTACGGTCCCTCGTATCCTCGTTGTGGGAGACGAGTACTTGTCAGTGATATCACAAACGCGCTTGCCGGGCTTGAGGCGGCGGTCGTCGGCCCGGTAGGCAACAATTCCGGCGCCCGGCGAACGGTCGAAGAGGGTGGTTCGATGCCGGGGTGACGCGGCGGTCATTCCCGTTCGTTTTGCCGGTATAGGACGTTCGAAAAACCGCACGATACCAACGTGCTGGGGCGCCCGAGAGGATACGCCAGTTGGCCCGCCCTTGACGGCCAGACCGGCAAGCGGCGGGGCCTGGCCGTGCTTGGTTCAGACAACGCCGAGGTCGAAGCTCACGGCATGGCCGTGCTTCACGGCCGATCTTGCGATCATGTTGCTCAATTGCGGACTCTCGACCGAGCAATCCGGCATGACGGTCAGGATAGCTTTCGTCGCTGCCGCCACCGAAACGCTTGATCGGTGCGAAGATCGGGTTTCCATATAGTGCTCGATCAACTCATTCAGCCGGACAGGATGGTATTTGATCACACGACACCTCCCTTCAGCCTTCAGGCCTTGTTGTTTATGCAGGACGACACTGCGCGTGGTTTGATAGCCGCGCCTTAACCCATGACATAAGGAAAACGAAAAAATGCAGGCGGCCTGGCATCGCCGACCGGCGAGCGGCCGTGCGGGCTTCGCGAGAGGACATTAACATAGGTTAAGCCGTTATTTTGCCGGAGAATGGTTAGATGGCTGACCAGCCGGATCGAACTCGGGCGGCGCCAGGTCCCGCCTCAGTTTTCGAGCAAGCATATTGGAGACAAGCGCGCCGCAGCGCGCTACGGTGTTTGGAGGAGCACTGGATATGACCGGAGAACTCGACCTCGGCGGCCACCGCGTACTTGTCGTGGAGGACGAATATTATATCGCAACCGACACGGCCGAGGTCTTGCGCGGTGCCGGCGCCGAGGTAATCGGGCCGTACCCGGGCGAAGACGCAGCGCTGGCGGAACTGGATGGCCGGCGTCCCGACGCGGTGGTGGTCGACATCAATCTCGGCCCTGGTCCGTCATTCAGGTTGGCAAGGACCCTCAAAGACCAAGCTATCCCTTTCATTTTCGTCACGGGGTATGACCAGAGCGTAATCCCGGATGAGTTCGGGGGTGTCGAGCGACTGGAAAAGCCGGTCCAACTCAAGCAAATCATCCGCGCGATTGCAAAATTGCTGGCCGATACCGCTGAGGCGACTTAAAGGCCCGCCCTGTTTGGTGGGTGGTCGGGCGGGCCTCCCGGCTTGGTCGCCTGAGGTATCAAGCCGGGGATCGACGCCTATCTGAAACTTAGCTCCGTCGCCTTAACCTGCGTTATTGTTGTCGTTCAACGGGCGCACGGAATCTGCCACGTGCCGCCGGTTCCACTTGGTAGCCCGGTGCTGGAGAAGCAGGCGTTTGCGCTGCAAGCCAAGAGGGGAAACGCGGGCTATGGCATCGACTGCGAACCCCTATGATTTCGCCGACGGCAGTCGCGCGCCAAATGAAGCAATCTGACCCCGGCATGCCTGTCGAGGATATCGTCCGATCGCTTTACAGCCACCTTCATGAAGGCGAGTCCTGCCCTGCCGACCTGATCGAAGCTGTGGGGCCTGGGCGAGCGGTAGTTGGCCGATCCCCACCCTTCCGGTTGGAAAACGCCTGACATGTGCGCTGGCTGGCATGCCGACCTGTGATCACCTTCTGGTGACCGCAATATCCCCCAGTGGAACAATCGCGGGGTGCTCTCTGTTCGTCAACAACTGGGCCGAAAGGAGCTTGCGCGTGGAAAACCCGAAATCGACGGCGCAGATTGCCGGCCCCCCATCCATCCCATGCTGGTGACGATTCCGATAGCATGTTTCGTGGGCACCTTGCTGACGGACATAGTCTATTGGCGCACGGCCGAGATGACGTGGGCGAATTTTTCCGCCTGGCTCGTGACGGTCGGCGTGATCATAGGCGTGCTGGCGGCGATCGCGGGTCTTGTGGATATGCTCGGAAGCAGGAGAATCCGCCAGCAGCCAACCGCTTGGCTGCACATGGCGGGCAACCTCGTCGCGCTCGTCCTGGCCTTCTTCAACATGCTTGTGCACACCCGCGACGCTTGGACGTCGGTCGTCCCTACCGGACTGATCCTGTCGGCTTTGGTGGTGGCTATCCTGCTGTTCACAGGCTGGCTCGGCTGGGCGCTCGTGTACCGTCATCATGTAGGAGTAGCCGATGAGACGCCCTGATTCGTCCGTCAAACTGGCAGCGGCGGCGTTGCTGGGCGCGACCGCCCTGGGCGCTGCGGGCTGCAGCGACGACAACACCGATCCGAGTGCCCAGATCGGCCCGAATCCCAAGCTGCCTGAGGTCACCCAGTATCTGTTGCCGCCGATGCATCTGGCCTCGGTGGTCGGCTGGAAGAAAGATGAGAAGCCCAAAGTTGCCCAGGGCCTGCAGATACAGGCTTTGGCCAGGGGTCTTCAGCATCCGCGCTCTCTTTACGTGCTGCCCAATGGCGACATGCTGGTCGTTGAATCGAAAGCGCCTTCCGAAGCGTCGCCCAAACGGCCAAAAGACATTGTCATGGGCTGGGTTGAAGGCTGGGCCACCTCGGGCGGCGACACCGGTCCGAGCAACCGGATCACGCTGTTGCGCGACACCAATGGCGACGGCGTGCCGGACTATCAAGGCGTGTTCCTCGATCACCTCAACTCTCCCTTCGGCCTCGCTTTGGTCGGCAACGATCTCTATGTCGCCAACACCGACGCCATCTTGCGTTATCCCTACCAGCCGGGCGACACCAAGATCACGACGCCGGGCAAGGTGCTGACCGAACTGCCGGGAGGGCCGATCGATCATCATTGGACCAAAAGCCTGGTAGCCAGCCCCGACGGTTCATTGCTCTACGTCGGCGTCGGTTCAAACAGCAACATCACGGAAAATGGCATCCAGGCCGAAAAGGATCGCGCGGCGATCTGGGAGGTCGATCGCGCCACCGGTGGCTCGCGCATCTTTGCCAGCGGTCTGCGCAACCCCAACGGCTTATCTTTCGAGCCCGAAAGCAAGGCTCTGTGGGCGGTCGTCAACGAACGCGACGAACTCGGCCCGAATCTTGTGCCCGACTATATGACTTCTGTGAAGGACGGCGCTTTCTATGGCTGGCCCTACAGCTACTATGGCCAGCATGTCGATCCGCGCGTCATGCCGCAACGGCCCGACATGGTTGCGAAGGCCATTCCGCCTGATTATGCGCTCAGTTCGCATGTCGCGCCGCTCGGCATGACTTTCTACAGCGCGACGAACCTGCCGCAGACCTATCGCGGTGGCGCCTTCGTCGGTGAGCATGGCAGTTGGAACCGTGATCGGTTCAATGGCTAGAAGGTGGTCTTCGTGCCTTTCAACGGCGGTCGTCCCAGCGGAATGGCGCAGGACGTCATCACCGGCTTCCTCAATGAGAAGGGCGAGGCGAGGGGACGGCCGGTAGGCGTTGCGGTCGACAAGTCAGGCGCCCTGCTCATCGCCGACGATGTCGGCAACACGGTCTGGCGGGTAACGGCCGCGGGGCCTGGCGCTTAGAGCAATTTCAGGAAAAGTGCGTAGCGGTTTTCCGTCCGGGATTGCGCCCGCTCTTGTCCGTCATGCGGTCGGGACGGCGTGAGGGCTGCTGCCTTCGTCGCCGGGCTCGGTAACGGGAGAATTCGTATCCACCGGACTTGCTTTAGCTATGAACTGGATTGCGCGACACGCGTTTCCGCCGCGCCTTTGGGTCAAACAACGCGTCTCGTGAAACGTTCCTTGGAAGCGGCCCACCTCATTGAGGGTCCGGGCCATCGGTGCCGGTCCAGCGGCTTGTCCGCTCAAAAGCGTGTAGGGTCACTCTTTCGTGAGGTTGCCGCGTTTAATATCGCTGCAGCTGGAACAATGCTTCGGCTCGGCGGTTAGCGCCAATGACCAGCCAGCGACGGAGCCAGCCACGTCCAAGCCTTCAGCCTCACCCGCGAGCGGTCTCAATCGACGAAGCTTCATGACAGGCACGGTCTCTGCCGCCGCGGCGGTCCCTTTGCTCGGCACTCCGGCGAAGGCGGAAGAACCGATGACCACGCAGTTACCGCAACGCATCAATCGCGAAGGAAACGAGTTCGTGAGCTGAAATCTCGCAATGGTTCGGGGGCGTTGCACCGACAAGTCTGGGGTCCCACAAGACGACGAGCGAGGCGCATAGGCAGGAGGCCGCCGCGCGCGCATCTGTCCGTTGGAACTCCCTTGTGCCAACGCCGGCGCGAATAAGCTCTCCCACGAGGCCGTGAAGCCGATTTCGATATTGTCTGTATGACGGCCAGTTGCTGCTCGCGGCAAGGGCAATCAGACCGTACATTTGCGGATCGCCCTGCTGGGCCTGCAGCAGCAAGCGATGGTAGCCAAGCATCGTTTCTTTCAGTCGGTTTGTTGCGCGCGTCATGTCGCCTGCACAGGATGGCTCGAAGCAGAGGTCACTTTCGTAGAAATCCGCCGCGATGGCGTCCCATATCTCTGCCTTTGAGGGGAATATTCGATACAGGCTTGCAGGAGATTTTCCGAGCAGTCGAGCGATGTCGGCGACTGTCGTTTTCGACGAGCCATACATGCGACAAGCCGCCGTGCCAGCTTGAATGATCGGCGATCGTTCATCGGCTAGAGGATCATTCCTCGCAATGTTGGTAAGGGTCATCGTTTCACTCTCAACGAGAAGCTCGCATCACTAGTTCGCCTGACGCTCGACGATCAGTAGGAAATCTGCCCGTCCACTATCTGGCCCCCTTGTGAGGAAAGCTCCCGTTTCAAGATCTCGCGAGCCTTAGGGCTGATGACTGCGGCTGGGGCAGCAATGGCCACCCGCGCTGCCGAACCGGCGAAATCGGCGGCTGTTACCCCGATCTTATCGGCATACGTCGCCTCTTCTCCGGCAAGGCTTTGTCCTGCAAGCCGCCGCCCAAGAAGGCGCACAATGCCGGGGGTATCGGCAAACGCGTTGTGGCCGAGTGGATCGCGCGGTGTGGTGTTGCTGGTGTCGATAACCGAGACGCCAAGCTCTTCAAGCACGGAAGCGTATGGCCTGAGATCGGTTCCACCGACGCGGCTAACTCCTCCCGAAAGCAGTCGGGAGACTTGCAGGGCCTTGTCATTGGTTGACGTAAAGATCGTGAAATGCGGTCGGGTGGCGCCCATCTCGATGAACTGGCGCCGAAACACGTCGATGTCGATATCCGGCGACGCGAAAACCACGTTCCTGACTTTCGTCGGGATGGTCTGGTCGCGCATGGCGATATCGCGCAGCGCCTCGGCCGTCAGCCATGCGCCCATCGAGTGAGCCAGGATCGTCACGTCGGCCACGTCGGGACTGCTTGTGGCCTGGAGGATCAGGTCTTCCAAGGCGCGACGTGAATAGTTGGTGCTTTCCTTGTCGTAGAGATAGTCGAATGGATCCCGCGCGACGGCCATGTGAAGAGAATCGGCGCTGCATCGGATCCGGTATCGTGAACGATCTGGGCGAAGCGGAAGACGGCATCGGCGTATGTGTTGTTGAAACCATGCACGAAGATGAGCACCTGTCGCTTGCCGTTGCGATTCTTGCGAACCCACTCAAGAACTGCGCGTTGCGAGGCGATTTTGTCTACGCTGAGTACGGCAAACTCCTTTTCGGGATTGGGTTTCAGCAGTAGGGGCCACTGGATCTGTCCGACGGTGCGGTTCCGATCCGGAGGAATGGACACGACTATCCTGTTGAGCGAGATCGCCGTTCCGCGATCGCCACTATAGAGCTGTCCGCGATCGTCAGATGGCTTGCGAGTCGTTGCGACCAGCATGTCGACATGGTCAGCATCACTGGCGGCAAAGGGGAGAGGTTGAAAGACGTTTTCGGGTCGAGTGGCGCAGCTGATCAACAGGCACACCATCGCAGGAACAAGCAGGCCTCGCCACCAACGCACACGAAACCTCAGCCTCGGCCAAGGGTGACGTTCTCTTCTCATCGGACGACGGCCAGACTTCGCAAAAACTGATCGGCTGCGAGAACGATGAAAGCGACCACGGTCATCATCAGAGCGCGCCGGAAGCGCGTCTGCTTGATGATCCTGACCCGAGACACTTTGAGCAGCTCGGCGGCAAGAACCGAGGTCCAATCGGAGGTTAGCGCCTCGCGGACGAAGTCCGCGAGATTGGCGAATGTGCCGGGGTCGACATAATAAACGTGCTGCTCGGAGCCACAGAACTTCTTCGCGACAAGATCCTTTTCCGCGCGGATCCGGCTCGGGTGAATCACCTGCCCGAACTGTAGAATCGGCATGATGAGAACGCCCCAGACGCCTGCGAAGAACAGTGGCCCGAGCGGCGCGTGCGTCGGCAGGAGATCGCCGAAATGGAGCACCAGATTTAGCGCCAGGATGTAGCCCACGCCGACGATTTGCGCCTTTGTGTCATAGGCACGTACCGTGGTCTGCGCTTCCTGCAGAGCAGCGAGCAGCATCTTGTCGGTGTAGTCGCGGGTGTTGCCTCTCCCGGGCATCGTGGAATCCATTTGAGGAATGTGGTTGGAGGGCCCTGCAACCCTCCGAGCTTGGTTCTTTTCGCAGCCATCACCCGGGGATGGTCGGGTCGCCAGCTGCTCATGAACCTGCCGTGGCTGACGACCGTCGCCGTTGCACACATCGACCGCGCCAATGCTGAACCGCATCTCGCCCGAACTGTCATGTCATGCTCCGAGGAATCATGCTCGCCGCGTGATCGGCCGCTGGCTGCACCTTTGGCGCGCTGATTGCCTCGAGAAACCCGGCCACCATCGGCATGGTGCTTTCAGTCAGCTCAAACTGTCCGGGAGCGCGGAGCCAATCGAGAACCGATCCATTGACCAAAAGCAGGAGGGCGCGCGCGGCCAATTCTGGTGAGAGGGCGGGCGCGAGCCGACCGCGGGTTGCGGCGAGCGCAATCACGGATTCGAACAATTTCTGGAGCGCCAGGTCCGCTTCCCGCTGACGCGTAACCACCGGCAGCATGTCCTCGGAATATTCGCAACGCAGCCAGAGTATCGAAAGGATGCGGGAACGTTCCGGATGAGCTTGGAACGCCTGCAGCCCGTCCCGGATTGCGTCTGCCAGCTCGCGCAATGGATCAAGATCAGGCTGAGTAGCGAGGCGAGCCGTAAGCCGATCGCCAAACTCCTCGTTCGGCATATTGGCCCGCCGCTCCAGCGCCGTGAAGATCTCCTGCTTGTCGCGGAAATGCCAGTAGACAGCCCCGCGCGTTACGCCTGCGGCACTTGCGATCTGTTCCAGGGTAGCGCGAGTCACGCCGCGCTCAAGGAAGACGTCGATGGCCGCGGCCAAGACGGCCTCGCGTGTCTGTTCGGCCTCGGCCTTGGTGCGTCTCATGAGTGAAGTCCTTCCTCTGCGTCAATTTTTACATACATCCACGACTTTCCCTATTTACATACATGCAAGAATGTATATAAGCAACCCCGAAATTGTCGAGGCCAGCGATTTCATCGGACTGGTCACAAAAAGAGGGTCTGTCATGAAGTCCGCATCCACACTTGCCTGCTTGGGATTAACTGTCTTCGCGTGCGTTGGTGCGTCCGCGCCACCACCACCGGACGTCCGCCCTGTGCGAACCGTGGTCGCCTCCGCCAGCACGGACGGGGAGCCCGTTTCGCTCACGGGCCATGTCCGCGCACGCACCGAGGAGAACCTTGCCTTCCGCATTGACGGCCGGATGATTAGCCGCAAGGCCAGCGTGGGGCAGGTGGTTCAGCCGGGCGACGTTGTCGCCGAAATCGATCCGCAGCCCCAGCAGGATGGACTGCATGCCGCACAGGCGCAGAATGAAGCAGCGCAAGCGGCCATCCACGAAGCCGCCAACACCCTGGAGCGTCAAAGGACTCTGCTCGGGCAGGGCTGGACCACCCGGGCCCAGTTCGATGCCGCCGAGAGGGCATATCTGAGCGCGAAAGCCCAAGTGGATTCCACGGCGGCCGTATTGCACACGGCCCAGGACCAGTTCGGCTACACCAAACTGGTCGCCGACTCGTCCGGCGCCGTGATCGCCACCGGGGCGGAGGCCGGGGAGGTTGTCAGGGCAGGTCAGACGATTGTCACGGTCGCACACGGTGACGGTGCCGACGCGGTATTCGACGTGCCCGCGAGCCTCATGCGCCAGGTCGCCCCTGACGCGTCGATCGACATCGCGCTGACCGATGATCCGTCGGTGCGCGCCGTTGGCCAGGTCCGAGAGGTGGCGCCACAGGCGGATCCCGTCACCCGGAGCTACCGGGTTAAAATTGGGCTCAGCGCCTGGCCGAAGGCGATGCGTCTTGGGGCAACAGTGACCGGCCAGACGCATATGCAGGTGGCGAGCGGCATAGATCTGCCGGCAACCGCCCTGACGACGGCCGGGGACCGGCCTGCGGTCTGGATCGTCGACGGCAAAACGCAGCAAGTCTCGCTTCGAACCGTCGACCTGCTTCGACAGGATTCTTCCCGCATCGTGATATCGCGAGGGGTCGAGAGCGGCGAAATCGTAGTGACCGCCGGCGTGCATGCGCTGAGGCCCGGCCAGAACGTCCGGCTGCTGGGAGCTTCCCAATGAACCGCTTCAATCTCTCCGCGTGGGCGCTCGCGCATCGTTCGGTCGTCTACTATCTGATGCTCGCTGTCCTTGTCCTTGGCATTGGGGCCTATCTGCAACTGGGTCGCAACGAGGATCCGACCTTCACCATCAAGACCATGGTGGTACAGGCGAGATGGCCTGGCGCCACGCTCGACGACACGCTGCACCAGGTAACCGAACGGTTGGAGCGCAAGCTTCAGGAATCACCTCATCTCGACTACCTGAAAAGCTTCACAAAGGCAGGCGAGTCCACCGTGTTCGTATACCTCAAGGGATCGACGCCCCCGAAGACGGTGGCGGATACCTGGTATCAGGTGCGCAAGAAAATCGAAGACATCAGGCTGACCTTGCCGCAGGGCGTGATCGGCCCGGTAGCCGATGATGAGTTCGGCGACACCTACGGCATCATCTATGGTTTCACCGCCGACGGGTATACCAACCGCGAGTTACGAGACTACGTGGAAAATGTCCGTTCTCGGCTCTTGCAGGTGCCTGATGTCGCCAAGGTAAATTTGATCGGCGCGCAGCCTGAGCGCATCTACATCGAGTTCTCGCCTCAAAAGCTCGCGGGCTACGGCCTTACCGCGGAAGCTCTGACAACAGCGCTGCAGGCTCAAAACGTCGTGGTTCCCTCGGGTGAGATCGTCACCGATCAGGAAGGCATCAAACTGCAGGTAAGCGGGGCGCTGAAATCCGAGAAGGATATCCTCGCCGTCAACTTCGCGGTGGGCGATCGCATCATTCGCCTTGCCGACATAGCTCAAGTGCGCCGCGAGGATGCCAACCCGCCAGATCCGATCTTCCGCATCAACGGCAAGCCTGGCTTGGGCATCGGGATCTCTATGCGCGACGGCGGCGACGTCCTGGCGCTCGGTCGCAACGTCGAAGAAACGATAAAGGAACTTAGGAAGGACTTGCCGGTCGGCATCGAGCCCACAATGATCGCCAACCAGCCGGAGACAGTCAGTCACGCTATCGGCGACTTCATGGAAGCGCTGTGGGAAGCGATCGCCATCGTCCTCGTTGTGAGCATTTTGAGCCTCGGCTTCCGCGCCGGCTCCGTTGTCGCAATCTCGATTCCGCTGGTCCTCGCAGTCGTGTTCGCGGCAATGCTGGCCTTCGGCATCGACCTTCAGCGTATCTCGCTTGGCGCCCTCATCATCGCTCTCGGCCTGTTGGTCGACGATGCCATGATCACCATCGAGACCATGGTGAGCCGTCTCGAACGTGGCGACGACAAGCCGACCGCGGCCGTCTTCGCCTACGCTTCGACTGCCATGCCGCGGCTTGCCGGGACGCTCGTCACCGTCGCAGGCTTTGTGCCAGTTGGTTTTGCGCGCAGCGACGCAGGCGAATACACTTTCTCACTCTTCGCCGTGGTGGCACTGTCTCTAATCGCTTCCTGGGTGGTGTCGGGCCTCTTTGCTCCTGTCGTGGGCGTTGCGCTCCTGGGAAAGCCAAAGCACTCGCATGGTGAAATGCTGAGCGCGCCGATGCGCTTGTTCAAGCGTGCTCTGTTGGCTGCAATGCGCGCCAAATGGATCACCATCCTTGTGACGGCGGGTCTCTTCGCTGCAGCCCTGGCCGGAGCCCGTCTCATCCCGCAGCAGTTCTTTCCGTCCTCCGATCGGCCTGAGTTGTTGGTGGATTTGAAGCTGCAAGACAACGCCTCGATTCTTGCGACAAACGAGGTCGTGCAACAGTTCGACGAGATCGTGGCCGCCGATCCTGACGTCGAGCATTTCTCGACCTATGTCGGTCAGGGCGCCATTCGCTTTTATTTGCCGCTCGACGTAGCCCTGCCGAATCCCTTCTTCGCGCAGTCAGTCATTGTCACCAAAGGCCTCAAGGAACGCGAGCAGGTTCGCGCGCGTCTCGAGAAGGCTTTGGCGACGCGGTTCCCGCAGGTCGTCGCGCGTGTCAATCCGCTGGAACTCGGTCCCCCTGTCGGCTGGCCGGTGAAATACCGAGTGGACGGACCAGACCCGGCCCAAGTTCGCTCCATTGCTCTCCAGGTTGCCGATGCCCTGGGCAAGACGGCGGGCCTCCGCAACGTCAACTTCGACTGGGTCGAGCCATCACGGGTTATGCGTGTCCGCGTCGACCAGGACCAGGCGAGACAGCTAGGCCTTAGCTCCGCCGTGGTGGCGACCGCACTCAATGCCATCGTCTCCGGCACGACGATGACGCAGGTTCGCGACGATATTTATCTGGTCGACGTGGTCGCGCGCGCCGAGCAGACAGAGCGGACCTCTCTTGAATCGCTTCGCTCATTGCAGATCCCGCTCCCGGGCGGGCGGGTGGTTCCCCTAAGGCAGATCGCAACCTTCGACTATTCCCAGGAATACCCGATCGTCTGGCGGCGTGATCGCGTTCCGACCCTGACCGTGCAGGCAGACGTGGTGCCTGGTGTGCTGCCGGCAACGGCCGTCCAGGCCTTTGAGCCTCAACTCGGCAAACTCGTGGCGGCGCTTCCAAGCGGCTATCACATCTCGACTGGCGGCTCGGTGGAGGAGAGTGGCAAAGCCCAAGCTTCGGTTATGGCGGTGCTGCCGGCGATGGGCCTTCTTGTGCTGACGATCCTGATGTTCCAGCTACAGAGCTTCCAGCGCATGTTCCTGGTCTTGAGTGTTGCTCCGCTCGGCATCATCGGCGTGGTGGCGGCCCTGCTGCTTGCGCAAGCTCCGATGGGCTTCGTCGCGATCCTCGGCGTGCTGGCGCTGACCGGCATGATCGCGCGCAATTCGGTCATCCTGATCGATCAGATCGAGACCGAGAGGAGGACCGGCGCCCATCCGTGGGACGCCGTCGTCACAGCCGCGCTCCATCGGACACGTCCGATCTTGCTCACGGCGGCCGCCGCGACACTCGGCATGGTGCCGATCGCGCCGACTGTCTTCTGGGGGCCTATGGCCTTCGCAATCATCGGCGGCCTCGCTGTCGCGACGGTTCTTACCCTGATCTTCCTGCCGGCTCTCTATGTCGCGTGGTTCCGGATCAGTGAACCGCATCAGGCTGAATCCTACACGGAGCCAACGGAGACAGGAATCCTTGCGTTGCAGGCGTGAAAGATCGGCGGGCCACGGATCGGCAGTGGCTCGCCTCGCGGAGTTTCAGGAGCAGCCTTGCCCGGAGCTACAGACCGAACGCGGTTATAGGCGATATAAGTGCCCGTCGCACGCCGCATGGACCTCCGGCCGATTCCGGCTGGGGGATTCTCGGGAGACCAAGGAGCCATCCAGTCCTCGGGTGAGATGGTCGTTAACACGCATTCAAGGGCTTGCCGACGTGAACCGATGATTTCCGCCTCCTGATCGACAGCGCTCTGTTGTCGGCCTCAAGCGAGTTTAGCGCTCCCGACCCCCTAATCCTGTGCGACCCGCGTTTTATGCTGTCGGCGCGACAGATTGGCTCGGCGCACGGTTTGGCAAAACTCGTACAGTGCAAAGACATCAAATTTAAATGACGCAACCTTATTCTGGTGCGAGAATCCCGCGTTGGCTGATGCTTGCGAGGAAAGCCGTGCACGACACGCAGCACAAAGGCAAAGTCGGAACCTCGAGGTCGTCGAAGGCTGCGGCGAATGGTTCGTCCGTGTGATCGGCGGTGGTGAGGAAACCATCTGCCAATTCGACCTCGAATCCTTTGCCCTGGCCTATGCTGAGGGCCAAAGACTTCGCTTGAAGCTGGGTGCTATCAAGCGCCTTTAAACACCTGCCACGCCGATAGGGCAGGCGAGTCGGAAGAAAGGCCATGTCGATAAATCCCGAACCGACAAACGTCGCGGCGTCGGTGGACGCCATTCTCGACGAGTTGCAGGACCGTCCCTTTTCGTCCATGCAAGCCGCCATAGCCATGCTGCGGGAGCGGACCGGTACAGAGCGATCGGATGCTGATCTGAAGGGCTTGATCATCAAGAAGGCTGCTGCGCGGGGCATTCAATTTTTTGACGAGAAAAGCAGCACCGCAAATTGAGCCAAACCTGTTTATCTCGGCTCGTTGTTCATGCTCAGATAGGTGGGGTCGAACTCGGCAAGCCTGGCAAGTTGGTCCCAGTCCAGAATGGTGACCACATGGTTCGTCCAGGTGATCACCTTGATCTTCTTCAAGCCTCCGATCACCCGGTTCATGTGCACGACTGACAACCCAAGCACGTCGGCCATTTCAGCCTGTGACAACGGCAGATGGAAGCTCATCCCGTTGGTTCGTTTCACCGCCTGCAGGCGCACGAACAATTCGCACATGAGATGGGCCAGATGCGAGGTCTTGGAACGGCGGCCCATCGCCACGATCCATTCGCGATGAATGGCGCCGTCGACCAACGTGTCGAGCCACAGCAACCGGGTCAGGTGAGGGGCCTGTTCGGTAATGACTTTCAGCTTGTTGTGATCCGCGAACATCACCCGGCAAGGCGACAGCGCGACGATACCGTGATCCATGGTCTTGAGCAAAAGGGCGTGGAGATCGACAAAGTCGCCGGGCACCTGCAAGGACGTGAACTGCCGGCCGCCGTCCTCGAGCACTTTATAGCGTGCCGCGAGGCCATCCAGCAGCATGGTGCTATAGGTTGGCCGGGACCCCGCCTTGACCAGATCCTGCCCCTTTTCGAACTCCCGTCCGAAACAAACCGTTTCGGCCAACAAGGCCTTCTCTTCGTCCGAAAGTGTGTCGTGCTGGCCGAGTTGCAGATAGAGAGACTCTAACATGATGGCCTCGAAGGGATCGGGGTTGAACCGCCGATCGCCAAATGTCTCGGACGCAAGGATAGCATTCGGAACCTAGGCCTTGGGAGGATGGCGGACACTATCATTTGACACCCCGAGTGCATTATGGCGCAAACGCCGGAGCGGACAGGGAACCACCAGCGTCGCCAAGTATTTAGCACGCTAGAGGTGTTCAAGGCTGCCCGAAAATGAAACGGTATCATTTCGACCTTTATAACGGCGATGGCCTCGTGCCGGACGACGATGGCCAGCAGTTCGAATCGCGAGAACAAGCGAGAGCAGAAGCCATCCGCATTTTGCAGGATGTCGCCCGCGACGAGATGCCGGATCGCGATCTCGTCAAGATCACCGTCAAGGTGCGCAACGAGGCCGGTGCCCAGGTGCTCGAGGCGTCGCTTGTCCTGACCGCCTTGTGGAGCGCGTGACTTTGACCCGGTCAGCGTAGGAGTCGCTCAGGAATTTGCACCACATTTTCCGATCCAGGCAGCTCAAAGGCCATGGCCAACCGACGCAAGGAGGCCATTTCCACGATCAGCTCTTCAATTGAACGGTCCGGCAAACCCGTCTTCACTTTCTGCCTTACCCTTGCTGTGAGTTCATGAACCCGGACAGGCGCGAAAAGCGCGTTGTCGTCCAGCAACCTGCTGATTTCGATCACCACATCGGCGTCAATGTCTTTCGGCAATTCCCGCATGGGCGTCACCTTTGATCTCGAAGCGGCCCGAAGCGATCAGGCATTGCGCACCAGAAGGCATGCCGGACGCGCGGATCGATCACTGGATTCATAAAACCACCCGCCCAGCGTGTCACGAAAAAACATCTGTACGAAAATAATCAAACGGCTGGCTCCCGCAATCCATGCATGAAGACCGGCACTAGCTCGCCGATTGGCTATCGACCGCGCTTCGGTTTCGACGAAGCAATGGGCAGAAAAAGACTTCTTTTTGCGATCCGGTCCGGATGCTCTCTTGCGGACCTTAAAACACGCAAGGCTCGCTGGGAGGCGACGCCCAAACAAGAGCGGCTGCCGAAACACAGCCGGCATACGCCGCTTGCATGAGGCCGATGCCGGCAACAGCCATAGGGGAACGACGACAATGAAGACATTCCGAAATTGCCTGATGGGCGCGGTCGGCGCAGGCCTGCTGGGCCTGGGGCTTGCGGCGCCAGCCAACGCAGGCGCCATCCGTCTTGGCATGACGACCTGGGTAGGCTACGGGCCGCTGTTTCTTGCCCGCGACCTTGGTTACTTCAAGGAGGCCGGCGTCGATGTCGACCTGAAGATCATAGAAGAATCAGCGCTTTACATGGCGGCGGTCGCCGGCGGCGATCTCGATGGCGCCGCCTCCACCGTCGACGAGCTGATGAAGTACCGCTCCGACGATCTCTGTTTCAAATACGTCCTGGCGCTGGACGACAGCCACGGCGGTGATGGCGTCGTGACGCAGCCCGACGTCAAGGCGCTCAAGGATCTGAAGGGCCTGCAGGTGGCCTTGAACGAGGGCTCCGTTTCCGAATTCTGGTTCAACGTGCTCCTGAAAAAGGAAGGCATGACCGAGGACGACGTCACCATCACCAACATGACCGCCGATGACGCGGCGACCGCCTTCATCGCCGGCCAGGTTCCCGCCGCGGTGACCTGGGAGCCGCACCTAACCGAAGTCCGCAAGGGCGGCAAGGGCAAGGTGCTGATCGATTCCACGACCACCCCTGGCCTGATCGTCGATGTGATCGCCCTCAAATGCGATTTGATCGAAAAGCATCCGGAGGACGTAAAGGCTCTCGTCAAGGGCTATTACAAGGCGGTCGAATACATCAAGACCAATCCGGAAAAGGCATATGAGATCATGGCCAAGGGCATTGGCGGCTATCTCGAGAAGCCCGAGGATTTCGCCGCCGGCGCCAAGGGCGTGCGCTATTACGACCGCGATCGCAACCTGGAATTCTTCGGCACGCCGCAGAAGAGCGAGGCGTCCGACCTGGTGAATTTTGCGCAGGACATCTGGGGCAAGGCCGGCAAGCTCAAGATGACGATCGACGCGAAGACAATCCTCGACACCGGTTTCATCAGGGAACAGTGAGCCTTCGGGAAGCCGGGTCGGTCCGTCTGGGCCGAACCCGGTTTCCGACAGGCCAGAACTTCGCGCTTCAGAAGACAAACGGAGGCCATCCCATGGCACAGAGGCGGACGGCGTGGACGCGCCTGACGACCCCATTCGCCAACATTCCCGCCAGCACGGCAACAACACTCGCGCTGGCGATGTGGGTGGTGGTGATCGGCGGCTGGGCTTTGCTGTCCTATGGCCGCGTCGTGCCGAACATGTTCCTGCCGACGCCCGGAACCGTTCTGCAGACGACCTATCGTATGTCTTTGGACGGCAGCCTTTTCTACCACACCTTGACCAGCGCCAAGGTGGTGATCCTGGGCTTCATCGTCTCCTCGCTGATCTCGGTGCCGCTGGGACTGTGGATGGGGACCTACCGAGTGGTGCAGGCGCCGCTGGAGCCCTTGGTCAACTTCATCCGCTACCTGCCTGTGACCTCCTTCGTACCCCTGTTCATCCTTTGGATCGGCATCGGCATCGAACAGCGCATAGCGGTCATCTTCTTCGGCACCTTCTTCCAGCAACTGGTGATGATTTCCGACTGTGCGCGCAGCGTATCCAGGGATCTGGTCAACGCCTCATACACTTTGGGCACCAAGCGCAGCGAAGCCGTGTGGCACGTCATTTTCCCGGCCGCGCTTCCAGCCATCCTCGACACGCTTCGCGTCACCATGGGTTGGGCCTGGACCTATCTGGTCGTGGCCGAGCTCGTCGCCGCGTCGAGCGGCCTCGGCTATATCAGCCTGAAGGCGATGCGAGGCTTCCAGGTCGATGTGATTTTCATGGCGATCGCCGCGATCGGGCTTCTGGGCCTCATCACCGACACGGCGTTCCGCATCGTCCGGGCAAGGGTCGCGCCATGGGCACCCTGATTTTGAACGCAAGCTCGCAAACCGCTGCCGGATCAAGGATGGCAATGACCGAAACCATCAAGGCGAAAAATCTGGCCGGCACGGCCTCGACGACCGGTGATCCGCGCTCGACCGGCACGACGATGGCCATCGAAGACGTGACATTGCGTTACGGCGACGCCAACGGCGTGCTGGCACTGGACGATGTGTCGCTGGAGGTGGCGAGGAATGAATTCTGCGTCATCGTCGGCCCTTCGGGATGCGGCAAATCCAGCCTGCTCTACCTTGCGGCCGGCCTCAATGACGCGACTTCGGGCAGCATCAAGGTAGATGGCAGGGAAGTTATCGAACCTGGCCCCGACAGAGGCATGGTGTTCCAGAGCTACACCTTGTTTCCCTGGCTCACGGTGCGCGCCAACATCGAGTACGGGCCGAGGCGCAAGGGCCTGCCGGCGGAGCAGCGCAAGCAGATCGTCGACCAGTATCTCGACGAGGTCGGCCTCGCGCCCTTTGCCGACCACTACCCCGCTCAGCTTTCCGGCGGCATGAAGCAACGCGTGGCGATCGCGCGTGCGCTTGCCAACGACCCGGCCGTTCTGTTGATGGACGAGCCCTTCGGCGCCCTGGACAGCCAGACCCGCGGCACCATGCAGAAACTGCTTTTGCGTGTCTGGGAGCGGCAGCAAAAAACGGTCCTGTTCGTCACCCACGATATAGACGAGGCGCTCGTCCTGGGCGATCGCGTCCTGGTGATGACGGCGAGGCCCGGCAAGATCAAGGCCGAGATCAAGGTCGACATCCCCCGGCCGCGCTCGATGGACGTAATCCTCGAACCCGAGTTCATCGCACTCAAGCGCCGTATCCTCGGCCTCTTGCACGACGAGATCGACGAGGATCATTAAACTAGCCTCTCGACACAGGGATTCTGAAAAGGTTGCAGGCTTGTCGGCGGCAAGATTTTCACCGTACATTTCCGTGAAATCAGCGCAGACGTTGGGGATTGGCGGAAACCTCTCGGCTTCGTCATCCACGGGCGAAGCGGACGCGGAGACCCGAGGATCCATTCCGTGACCTTGGCCGAGGGATGCAGCGGGGCAGAATTCTTCACCGCGGCAACGCCTCGGCGTCACGGCATGGATTCCAGGGTCTGCGCGCGTCGCTTCGCTCCTTGCTCCGCCCTGGAATGACGACGTTTGGGAGGGCTTAAGGCAATTCCGGACGTTTGCGATGATTCACCGAAGCAGCGGCGACCTATTTGCCACCCTTGTGTCCCGAGCCGAGGATCATCTCGGAAACCTTCTGTCCGATCATCATGGTTGGCGCGTTCGTGTTGCCGCCGATCAGCTTCGGCATGACTGACGCATCCGCGACCCGGAGCCCGTCCACGCCGCGCACTTTCAGCGTCGCCGGATCGACGACCGCCATCGCGTCGGTCCCCATCTTGCAAGTCCCGACCGGGTGGTAGACGGTCAGCGCCTCGGCACGCAGATAGGCGAGGATCTCGTCGTCGCTGCGAACATACTTGCCCGGAAGCATTTCCTTGCCACGCACCGGATCGAACTCGGATGCGGCGAGGATCTTGCGCGCGATCTTGATGCCTTCGACAAGCACCATCGCGTCGTCTTCCTCCGCGAAGAAACGGTGGTCGATCAGAACGTCGCGCCGAGAACTGTCGCGTGACAATCTGATCTCGCCCACGCTTTTGGGTCTGAGCACGCAGGTATGAATGGCATAGCCATGGCCATATTCGATGAGCCTGCCGCGGTGGCTGCGATAGCCCGGCACGAAGTGGAACTGAATGTCGGGCAGGCCGTTCGCATGCCTGGTTTTCGCGAAGCCGCCAGCCTCGACATAATTGGTGGTGAGCATGCCCTTGCGGCGCGCGAAATACTGGAAGGGTGCTGCCGCGATGCGGGGCAGGTTGGCAAGCGACAGGCCGAGCGTCCTGGTGCTCTTGGAGCGCACGGTGATCATGCCGTCTATGTGGTCCTGCAGGTTCTTGCCGACGCCGGCAGGTCGACAACCGGCGTGATGCCGATCTGCCGCAACTCGTCCGCGGGGCCGACGCCGGACGCCATCAGGATCTTGGGTGAGTTGATGGCTCCGGCACAGAGCACGATCTCGCGGCTGGCCGAGAGCATTTTCTCCTGGCGGTCATGGCGCACGCGCAGTCCAGTCGCGCGCCCTTCGGCGATGACAAGGTCGATCACCTCGCATGCGCTGAGCAGGGTCAAGTTCTTGCGATCGAGCACCGGACGCATGAAAGCGGTGAAGCTGCTGAAGCGCTGGCCCCGATTCTGCGTGACGTTGTAGATGCCGACGCCGAACTGGCTCTCGGCGTTGAAGTCTTCGTTGGCGGGCAGGCCGGCATTTTCACCGGCCTTGACGAACATGCGGGAAAGCACGTTTGGATCGCGCGGATTGTCGACCAAAAGCTCGCCGTCCGTGCCGTGATAGCGCGGGTCCTGAGCGATCAGGTTGCGCTCCAGTTTCCTGAACACAGGCAGCACGTCGCTATAGGCCCAGCCGGCGCAGCCGAGCCCGGCCCATTCGTCATAGTCCTCAGCGGCGCCGCGAATATAGACCATCGAGTTGATCGAGCTCGATCCGCCCAGCGCCTTGCCCCGGTTGACCGGAATGCTGCGGTTGTTGAGATGGGGCTGTGGCACGCCGACGAAACAATAGTCGTAGTTCGGGTTGCCATAGAGCGACAGAATGCCTGCGGGCACCCTGACCCGCAGGCTGTTGTCGCTGCCGCCTGCCTCTATCAGGCACACTCTGACCGAGGGATCGGCACTCAGCCGATTGGCCACCACGCAGCCGGCCGAACCCGCGCCGACGACGATGTAATCATAGTTTTCAGTCTTCATGGCGGCCCCTCGAGAATGCCGGCGCTCGAGGCATTGCGAACGGACCGCCGCAGTAGCGCATCCTGTTCCGCAACCAGTTCCGTGCCGACCCATGCCCGGCTTCGCCCGCCACGCCATGCGGCTGCGGACCCGATCGCTGAAACTGTAGATGCGTCTGTCGGCGCGAGAAATTCGGAAATGGTTACGCGTGACTTCGGAGATTCGTTATGGGCGCCCACCGGCACGTGCTGCTACTTGTGAGCGCCAATAGCGAGACGACCGGATGGCGCAAGAGGCTTGTCCGGAACACGGGCGAAATGGATCACCCCAGGCTGCGTCTGCCAGCCGCCGGAAATCGGCTTTCGTCCCGTGCGGCAGGAGCTGTCGGATGGTCAGGAGAGGACTGGGCATGTCGGTTGAGACGATAGACACGCTTGTCGTTGGCGGCGGCCAGGCGGGGTGGCCATGAGCGAGCACCTGAGCAAGTGCGGGGTGCCCCATCTCGTTCTCGAACGCGGCCGCATTGCCGAGCGCTGGCGCTCGCAGCGGTGGGATTCCCTGGTTGCCAATGGCCCGGCCTGGCACGACCGCTTCCCGGGCATGGAGTTTCCGCTTACGGGTCCCGATGGCTTTCCCTCCAAGGAGGAGGTTGCCGATTATTTTGTCGCTTACGCAAAGCAGATCGATGCGCCGATCCGCAGCGGCGTCGAAGTCAGGCTTGTGGAAAGAAATGTCGGCCGGCCCGGATTCCGCGTTGAGACGTCCGATGGCGTGATCGAGGCAAACAGCATCGTCGCCGCGACCGGACCTTTCCAGGTCCCCGTCATCCCGCCTCTCGTCCCCAAGGAGGCAGGCATCCTGCAAATCCATTCCAGTGCCTACCGCAATCCCGGTCAACTGCCAAAAGGCGCAGTGCTGGTGGTCGGCGCGGGATCCTCGGGCGTGCAGATCGCCGACGAACTCCAGCGTGCGGGAAGACGCGTCTACCTCTCGGTCGGCCCGCACGATCGCCCGCCGCGGGCCTATCGCGGGCGCGACTTCTGCTGGTGGCTGGGCGTTCTCGGCAAATGGGACCTCGAAACCCCCGGACCGGGCACGGAACATGTGACGATCGCGGTGAGCGGCGCGCGCGGCGGCGAAACCATCGATTTCCGTCGTCTGGCGGCGCAGGGACTTACCCTTGTCGGCATGACAAGGACCTACCAGGACGGGCTGATGAGCTTCGCGCCCGATCTTGCCAGAAACATTGCCCGCGGCGACGCGAATCTGATGTCGCTGCTGGACGAGGCCGACGCCTATGTCGCGCGCAACGGTCTCGACCTTCCCGAAGAGCCCGCCGCCCGACGGATCGAACCGGATCCCGAATGCATGACCAATCCGATCCGCGAACTGCACCTGGCCGAGGCCGGGATAGCGGCAATCATCTGGGCGACGGGTTTTGCCGCCGATTACAGTTGGCTGAAGGTCGATGCCTTTGATAATAAGGGCCGGCCGAGGCATCAGCGCGGCATCTCGACGGAACCCGGAATCTATTTCCTGGGCTTGCCCTGGCAGTCGCGCAGGGGATCGAGTTTCATCTGGGGCGTCTGGCACGACGCAAAGCACGTGGCCGACCGTATCTCGACGCAGCGCAAATATCTGGCCTACCACGCCGCCAAGAAACCCGAGCCCGTCGACGCCTGACCAGAGCTGTCGACAGCTGCAAGCCCGACCTGATGGAGACCGACATGGCGCACACGCGAATTCGCAAATTCAATACCAAGGATACCTATCCCGAGCAGAAGCTCGACAATGATCTGTGCCAGGCGGTCGTCACGCGGGGCGGCCGCACGATCTATCTGCGCGGCCAATGCCCGCAGGATCTCGACACGGCCAAGACCATCGACAGCCACGATCCGGTCGAGCAGACCCACAAGGTCATGCAGAACATCAAGCAACTCATCGAGGAATGCGGCGGCACGATGGAGCATCTGGTGAAGGTGGTGATCTATCTGACAGACGTGCGCCATCGCGAAGCCGTCTACCGGACGATGGGCGAATACATCAAGGGCGTGCATCCGGTTTCGACCGGCCTGGTCGTGTCGGCCCTGGCGCGGCCGGATTGGCTGGTCGAGATCGACGGCACCGCCGTCATTCCGGATGATGGCACAGCCATCATCCGGGATGATGGCAAGGCTGTCATCCAGGACTGAGTGTCATGACCTTTTCGATAGTGGCGCGCTGCCGGCGCACGGGCATGTTCGGGGTGGCGGTATCCTCGTCGTCTCCCGCCGTCGCGGCACGCTGCGCCTACGCGCAGGCAGGTGTCGGCGCGGTCGCCAGCCAGAACGTCACGGACCCGACGCTCGGGCCGCGAGCGCTGGAGTTGATGGCGCGCGGCGCTTCCGCGGCCGAGGCCGTCGCGATCCTGAAGCGCACGGCAGCATTCAGCGAATACCGGCAGGTGCTGGCGGTCGACGCGGCCGGCGGCAGCGCAATCCATTCGGGACCGAAAGCGCTCGGCATCTGGGCCGAAGCGCGCGGCGAGGATGTCGCCTGCGGCGGCAACCTGCTTGCCAGCGACAGGGTTCCGCAAGCCATGGTCGATGCCTTTCTCGCCTCCGAAGGTGATCTCGGCGACAGGCTGATCGCCACCATGCGGGCCGCACTCGCGGCTGGCGGGGAGGCGGGGCCGGTCCGCTCGGCCGGCATGAAGCTGGTGCGCGATGTCTCATGGCCCATCGCCGACCTGCGTTGCGACTGGACCGAAGCGTGTCCGGTCGAGCAGTTGGCGACGCTGTGGGAAATCTACAAGCCTCAGCTCGACGCCTATGTCACGCGCGCCCTCAATCCGTCCGGTGCGCCGAGCTACGGCGTTCCGGGTGACGAATAGTCCGACATCTGGAGCCAGCATGAGCGAACTCAGTCATAAGGATTGGATCGGCAAGGCGTCGGCGATCCGTTTTCGTGACCGGGCGTTCATCGACGGCAAGGCGGTGCCGGCCAGCTCCGGCCGGACCTTCGCCAGCATCAATCCGGCTACGGGCGCAACGCTCGCCGAGGTCGCTTCCTGCGGCGAAGAGGACATCGACCTCGCCGTCGCCGCGGCGCGGCGCAGTTTTGAGGCTGGCGTCTGGTCGCGAACCAGCCCTCAGCATCGCAAGCACGTGCTGCTGCGGCTGGCGGTATTGTTGCGCGAGAACCTGCAGGAGCTGGCGCTGCTGGAATCGCTGGACATGGGCAAGCTGGTCAAGGATGCAGCGACCATCGACGTGCCGGGGTCGGCGGCGATCTTCCAGTGGTACGCCGAAGCGATAGACAAGGTCTATGACGAGGTGGCGCCAACGGGCCGGGGCGACCTCGCCTTGGTGCGGCGTGAGCCGCTTGGGGTCGTTGGCGCCGTCGTGCCGTGGAACTTTCCGCTCGACATGGCGACCTGGAAATGCGCGCCCGCGCTGGCCGCTGGCAATTCGGTGGTGCTGAAACCCGCCGAGCAATCGCCATTCTCGGCGCTCAGGCTGGCCGAGCTTGCCATGGAGGCGGGCCTGCCCGCCGGCGTGCTCAATGTGGTGCCCGGCCTCGGCGAGACGGCTGGCCAGGCGCTTGGCCGCCATATGGATGTGGATTGCCTCGCCTTCACGGGATCGACCGCTGTCGGCAAGATGTTCTTGCAATATTCCGGCCAGTCGAACATGAAGCAGGTCTGGCTGGAGACCGGCGGCAAGAGCCCCAATCTGGTGTTCGCCGATTGCGGCGATCTGGATGCCGCCGCCGACATGGCCGCCTTCGGCATCTTCTTCAACCAGGGACAGGTATGCTCGGCCAATTCCCGGCTTCTTGTGGAGCGCGGCATCAAGGATGCGCTGGTCGAGAAATTGGCAGAGCGCGCAACCGCGACCCAGCCCGGCGATCCTCTCGACCCAGCATCCAGGATGGGTGCGATGGTGGACGCGCGCCACGCCGCGACTGTGATGCGTTTCATCGATGGCGGCAGGAAGTCGGCACGGCTGGTGACCGGCGGCGACCGCGTCGCCGTCGACGGGCGCGGCAGTTTTGTGCAACCCACGATCTTCGATAACGTCTCGCCCGACGACCCGCTTGCCCGCGACGAGATCTTCGGTCCGGTCCTGTCGGTGATCGCCTTCGACACCGAAGACGAGGCGCTTCGCATCGCCAACGATAGTGTCTACGGCCTGGCTGCATCGCTGTGGACCGACAGCTTGTCGCGGGCGCATCGCCTCGCGGAAAGGCTGCGCGTGGGCACGGTTTCCGTGAATACCGTCGATGCGCTGAGCCCGATGACTCCCTTCGGCGGTTTCAAGCAGTCCGGTTTCGGGCGCGACCTGTCGCTGCACGCGCTGGACAAATACACCGCGCTGAAGACCACCTGGATCAAGTACTGAGGAGTGGCCGCGACTTGATCACCAGCCGCAAACCGGCAACATAGCCACCATGCCGCTCCGCTTCACGCTCAGACAGCTCGAATATTTCGTCGCCGTTGGCGAAGCGGGTTCGATCGCCAAGGCGGCCGAGCAGGTGAATGTCTCGCCGCCATCGATCTCGGCGTCGATCGCCCAGCTCGAAGCCGAGTTCGGTGTCCAGCTTTTCGTGCGCAAGCACTCGCATGCCCTGGCGCTCACCGCGGGCGGGCGCCTGTTCCTCAAGGAAGCCGCGCGCCTGCTCAACGACGCTGACGCGCTGCACGACATTGCCGGCGACATCGCCGAAAAGGTGCGCGGACCGCTGGCGATCGGCTGCCTGCTCACTTTCGCGCAGATCGTGCTGCCGGCGCTGCGCAAGAAATTCGAGGATGCCTATCCCGATGTGCGCGTCCGGCAATTCGAGCGCAACCAGGGGCAATTGTTCGAGATGCTGCAGCGTGGCGAGATAGACGCCGCGCTGACCTATGATCTCGAGCTGTCGCAGGACATGACCTTCGAGCCGCTGATGCAGTTGCCGGCCTATGTGATGCTTCCGGCCGCGCATCGCCTGGCGGCGAAGGCAGGCATCACGCCCGAGGAACTCGTTGATGAGCCGATGGTGCTGCTCGATCTGCCCTACAGCCGCGAATATTTCCTGTCGGCCTTCCAGCCCAGGGGCCTGCGGCCCAGGATCGTCGAGCGCACCGGTGACATCGCCGTGATGCGCTCGATGGTCGCCAATGGCTTCGGCTACGGTATCGCCAATATGCGGCCGCTCAACACCATGTCGCCGGACGGAAAATTGCTGGTCTTCGTGCCTTTGCTGGGGGACCTCAGGCCGCTGACCATAGGCATTGCCTTGCCGAACGCCGAACATCGCACACTGACGGTGCAGGCATTCATCGACCACTGCCGCCGCTTCGTCGTCGAGCAGGGCGTCTTCGGCACCGAACGCATCGTGAAGTGAGGGCTGCCATTCGCATCACGGCCAGCCGTCCGTGAGCCGTTCCAGCAATCTGTCCAGCATCCCGTCGCAACGCCGCAGCTGTTCGACGCTGACAAATTCATCCGGCTTGTGTCCCTGCGCCATCGAGCCCGGCCCGCAGACGACGGCAGGCGTGCCGAGATCGCGGCTGAACAAGCCGCCTTCCGTGCCGAACGCGACTTTCATCGTGTCGTTGGCACCGGTCAGCGATTTGACGAAAGCCACCGCCTCCGATGCGGCCGGCGTGTCGAGGCCCGGATAGGTGTTGCTGATCTCGATTTCGACCGCGGCCTCGGCCGCGATCGAGGCGGCGTCCTCAGCGATGCGCGCCGCGGCAATGCGCAGCCTGTCGAGAATGCCGGCGGCATCGTCGGCGGCAACGTTGCGGATCTCGAAATCGACCTGGCACAGGTTGGGCACGATGTTGAGCGCGACGCCGGCATTGATCTTACCGACATGCACCGTCGTGTAGGGAATGTCGTAGTCGCCGTCGCGGGAGCCGTCGCGTGCCAGCCGCTCCTGTTCGTCGCGCAAGGCGCGCACGAAATCGCAGCCGAGATGGATGGCATTGAGCGCCAGCGGGGCGAGCGCCGAATGGCCTTCGCGTCCCCTGCAGATGGCGCGAGCGGCAAGCTTGCCCTTGTGCCCGGTCGCCACCTGCATGTTGGTCGGCTCGCCGACGATGCACAGCAGCGGGCGTTGCGGCGCTGCGCTCAGCATTTCAATCAGGTCGCGCACGCCCAGGCAGCCGACTTCCTCGTCATAGGAGAGCGCCAGATGCAGCGGCGTCCGAAGCGCCATCTTGGACGCCTTGACGCAGGCCGCGAGCGCGGAGGCCACAAAACCCTTCATGTCCGTAGCGCCGCGTCCATAAAGCTTGCCGTCACGCTCGGTCATTTCGAACGGCGGCAGCGTCCAGTTCTGGCCGTCGACGGGAACGACGTCGGTATGGCCGGACAGCATGACACCGGGCCGGTCGGTCGGGCCGATGGTGGCAAAGAGGTTGGCCTTGTGTCCGTCCGCGCTGTGGACGATCTGGCAGGCAACTTCGCTCGCTTCGAGCAAGTCGGTCACATAGCCGATCAGGTCGAGGTTCGAGTCGCGGCTCACCGTCGGGAATGCGATCAGCCTTTCGAGTATCCTGATGCTGTCCATGTTCCAGTCTCGCTGTCGGGTCTTGGCTGTCTAGCATCATGCCGCCAATGCCCTGAAGTCGCATTTCGCTCAGCCCCGGTTCAACACAGACTAATCCGCGCCGGCGCGCGCGATTAGGCGCGTCCTAATCGGCGCAGAAGAAATCCGTAGTTTTCCCGCGCCGGCTCCAACTTATGAGTAGTCTCGGCGGAGACCGGCGGTGCCGGGCCGGCACGGAGGAAACATCATGCGCGACTCACGCTACGACATCCTGTTCGAGCCGATGAAGATAGGTCCGGTAACGGCCAAGAACCGCTTCTATCAGGTTCCGCATTGCAATGGCGGCGGCTATCGAGATCCGTCGGCCGCGGCCGAGATGCGCCGCATCAAGTCGGAAGGCGGATGGGGCGTCATCTTCACCGAGCAGACGGAGATGCACCACACTTCCGAGATCACGCCTTTCATCGAATTGCGGCTATGGGACGACGCCGACATTCCGGCCTTGGCCAAGATGGCGAGAGCCATGCACGAGCACGGCGCGCTGGCTGGCATCCAGCTCGCCTATTCCGGGATCAACGGTCCCAACCTCTACACCAAGGAGGTGCCGCGCGGGCCGTCGGCCCTGCCGATCCGCACCTTCACCAACGATCCGGTGCAGGCGCGCGCCATGGACAAGCAGGACATCCGCGACCTGCGTCGCTGGCACCGCAATGCCTTCAAACGCGCGAAGCGGGCGGGTTTCGACCTGGTATGCCTCTATGGCGCGCACGGCTTCGGCATCATCCAGCATTTCCTGTCGACGGCCACCAATCAGCGCGGCGACGAATATGGCGGCTCGCTGGAAAACCGTTCGCGGCTGATGCGCGAGCTGATCGAGGAAGGGCGCGACGCGATCGGCGACACCTGCGGCCTGACGCTCAGGCTGTCGCTGGACGAGATGATCGGCGAGCTCGGCCTCGCCAATTCGGAAGTCCGCGACATGATCGAGATGCATGCCGAACTGCCCGATCTGTGGGATCTCGCGCACGGCGCATGGGAGGATTGCTCCGGCCCGTCGCGCTTCAAGGAAGAGGCGGCGCAGGAAAACCTGGTGTCGGGCATCAAGAAACTGACCTCGAAGCCGGTCGTCGGCGTCGGCCGCTTCACCTCGCCCGACGTGATGGTGAGGATGATCAGGTCGGGCACGCTCGACTTCATCGGCTGCGCCCGCCCGTCGATCGCCGATCCCTTCCTGCCGAGGAAGGTCGAGGAGGGCCGCATCGAGGACATTCGCGAATGCATCGGCTGCAATATCTGCATCACCGGCGACATGACCATGTCGATCTCGCGCTGCACGCAGAACCCGACCTTCATGGAGGAATGGCGCAAAGGCTGGCATCCGGAGCGCATGCAGGCCAAGGGCGACAGCGAGAGCGTGCTGATCGTCGGCGCCGGGCCTGCCGGGCTGGAGGCCGCGCGTGCGCTCGGCCTGCGCGGCTATAAGGTGGCCATCGCGGAATCGGGTACCGAGCTTGGCGGGCGCGTGGCGCGCGAAAGCAAACTTCCAGGCCTGTCGGCCTGGGGCAGGGTGCGCGACTATCGGCAGTATCAGCTCGGCCAGATGCCTGACGTCGACATCTATTTCGAAAGCCGGCTGACGGCGGATGACATCCTGTCTTTCGGCTTCCAGAACGTCGCCATCGCCACCGGATCGACCTGGCGCCGCGATGGCGTCGCCCGAGCCCATGTCGTGCCGATGCCGATCGACGCCGCGATGCCGGTCCATACGCCCGATGATCTGATGGCCGGCAAGGTACCAGGCGGCAAGGTCGTGCTGTTCGACGACGACCACTACTACATGGGCGGCGTACTCGCCGAGCTGATGGCACGGCAGGGAACGAAGGTGACCTTGGTGACGCCATCGGCCTATGTCTCGGACTGGACCCGCAACACGCTGGAGCAGGGTGCCATCCACCGCCGCCTGGCGGAGCTGGGAGTCGATATCGTGCTCAACAGGAGCGTCGTGAGTGTCGCTTCTGGCGGTGTCGTGACGGCTTGCGTCTACACCGGCGCAACACAGAATCTGGCAGCGGATGCCGTCGTCCTGGTTACCTCGCGCAATCAGGACGACGCCGTTTGGCGCGATCTCAAGGCCCGGGAAAACGAGTGGGCCGACAATGGCATCCGTTCGGTCAAGGTCATCGGCGACGCCGAAGCGCCGGGGCCCATCGCATGGGCAACCTATGCCGGCCACCGCTTCGCCCGCGAGCTGGACGAACCCGACATCGGCGACGCATTGCCGTTTCGGCGAGAAGTCACGGCGCTGGCGGCGGAATAGATCGTTCAGCGAATGCTGGGATGTAGGGCGCGCGGTGCGTGACATGCCCACGCCCCGTGCAGCCTTGCCATCCGTGTTCAGTCGGCCGGCCGATCCGTGACCGAACGCCGCCTGTCGATCCATAGAGCAAGCAAGGTACAAGCCGCGCCCGAGAGCAGGTAGGCACCCGCGGCGATGAGGCCGAAATTGCCGGCCAAAAGCAGTGCCGCGAGCGGCGCGAAGCCGGCGCCGAACATCCAGGCGAGATCCGAGGTTATCGCCGAGCCGGTATAGCGATGCCGTCTCGAAAAGCTCGATGCGACGACGCCCGACGATTGCCCGAAGCTCAGCCCCAGCAGGATGAAGCCCAGCACCATGAACAGGGCTTCGCCGACGGTGCCGCCATCCAGGAGTTGCGGGGCAAAGCCGCTGAACGTCGCGATGGCGATCGCCGAACCGCCGAGCAGCGCGCGGCGTCCGACCCGATCGGCGAGCGGGCCCGATGCGACGATGGCGGCGATGCCGAACAGCGCGCTCACCGTCTCGATCGCCAGGAAGCGCGCCGGCCCCTCATTGGTGAACAGGAACACCCAGGAGAGCGGGAACACCGTCACCATGTGGAACAGGGCGAAACTCGCCAGCGGCGCGAAGGCGCCGATGACGACGTTGCGGCCCTCGGCCCTGATCGTGTCCCTTATGCGCGTCGGCTGGAGGTCGCCGCTCTCGTACAGTTTCGAGAATTCTGGCGTCACCACGATGCGCAGCCTGGCGAACAGGGCCACGACATTGATGGCGAACGCGACGAAGAACGGATAGCGCCAGCCCCAGGCAAGAAAGTCGTCGGCCGACAGGTTGGCGACGAAGAAGGCGAAGAGAGCGCTGGCCACGATAAGGCCGATCGGCGCCCCCAGTTGCGGGATCATGGCATAGAAGCCGCGCCGGTTCCGTGGCGCGTTCAACGCCAGCAGCGAGGGCAGGCCGTCCCACGTCCCGCCGAGCGCCACGCCCTGCCCGATGCGGGCCAGTGCCAAAAGCCAGATCGCGACCGCGCCGATATCGCCATAGGCCGGCAGAAACGCGATGGCGACGGTCGAGGTGCCGAGCAGGAACAGTGCGATCGTCAGTTTTGCACCGCGACCGTAGGCGCGATCGACGGCCATGAACAGGACGGAGCCGAAGGGACGGGCGATGAAGGCCAGAGCGAAGATGGCGAAGGAGTAGAGCGTTCCGACGAGCGGATCATGCGTCGGAAACACCAGCTTGGGGAACACGATGACGGACGCGATCGCATAGACGAAGAAGTCGAAGAATTCCGACGTCCTGCCCACGATCACGCCGACCGCGATATCGCCCGCGCTGACCTGGCCATGATGCGAGCCGATCAGCTCGCTGTTTGTTTCGGCAGTCGAAGTCTGAGCCATCTTGTCCGTCGCCACCGCGTGGATGAAATTCCCGGGACGCATTTGTAGCAATCCCATTGTGCAATGCACACTGCGCCAGACCCGGCCCGGCTGGGCATTGGACGAATTGTCCAATGTCACCGCGCCGTCGCCGGCAGTAGCCCTTTGCCGATACCGCACTGCAACATCGCAACACGTTGCGACGGTCCATCGAGGGCAGCGTCTGATGAAACGATTTGGAGCCTTGCTTCTGCTTCCCCTGGCCGGGCTGTTGAGCGGCTGCGATATGGTCGTGCTCGCGCCGGCGGGCGATGTCGCCGCCCAGCAGCGCGACCTGCTGGTGGTCTCGACCCTGCTGATGCTGATCATCATCGTGCCGGTCATGGCGCTGACGGTCTTTTTCGCCTGGCGCTACCGGCAATCCAACGCCTCGGCGTCCTATGCGCCGGACTGGGACCATTCGACGAAACTGGAACTGGTGATCTGGGCGGCACCGCTCCTCATCATCATATGCCTTGGCGCGCTGACCTGGCTCGGCACCCACCTGCTCGACCCATACCGCCGCATCGACCGGATCGAACCCGGCCAGCCCGTCACTCAGCTTCACAAGCCCCTCAGGGTCGAGGTCGTGGCGCTCGACTGGAAATGGCTCTTCATCTATCCGGATTACGGCATCGCCGCCGTCAACGAACTGGCGGCGCCGGTCAACCAGCCGATCGATTTCCGCATCACCTCGTCGGCGGTGATGAATTCCTTCTACATTCCAGCCCTTGCCGGACAGATCTACGCAATGCCGGGCATGGAGACGAAGCTGCACGCCGTCATCAATCGGCCGGGCACCTATAGCGGTTTCTCCGCCAACTACAGCGGCGCCGGCTTTTCGGGCATGCGCTTCGCCTTCCACGGCCTGTCCGCCCAGGCCTTCGACCAGTGGGTGGCACAGGCCAGGACCGCGTCGGCCGCGCTTAACCGTGACAGCTATCTCGAACTCGAAAAGCCGAGCGAGAACGAACCGGTCCGGCACTACGCCTCCGTCGATCCCGACCTCTATGGCGCCATCCTCAATCTGTGCGTCGAGCGCGGCAAGATGTGCATGAACGAGATGATGTCGATCGACGCCAAGGGTGGTCTCGGTCTTGCCGGTGTGCGCAACACCTTGCCGCTGCAATACGACAAGCTCGCCCGGCGCGGCGCGGTTTTCGGAAACGATCCCTCCTATGTCGCCAGCATCTGCACGGTGGAGGAGGCTGCTGCCGTCTCACGCGCGTCGCGCGATGCCTGGCCGAGCTATTGGCCGGCGAAAAACCTGTCGCCGCTTCGCGGGGCGGGGCTGCTCCGGCCAGGAACAGACAGCCGCAGCGCCGAGGCGGATACGCCGCCTCTCGGCCTGCTGCGGCGTCAATTGTGAGAGACAGCCGATGCCCGATACGCTGACCAAATTCATTTTCGGCCGCCTCACCTTGGAGTCGCTGCCGCTGCACGAACCCATCGTCGTCGCCACCTTCGTCGCGGTTGCGCTCGGCGGCATCGCGCTTCTCGGCGTGATCACCTATTTCAAGCTCTGGACCTATCTGTGGCGCGAATGGTTCACCAGCGTCGACCACAAGAAGATCGGCATCATGTACATGGTGCTGGGCCTCGTCATGCTTTTGCGCGGCTTCTCGGACGCCATCATGATGCGGCTCCAGCAGGCCATCGCCTTCAACGGCTCCGAGGGCTACCTGAACTCACATCACTACGACCAGATCTTCACCGCCCACGGCGTCATCATGATCTTCTTCGTGGCGATGCCCTTCGTCACCGGGCTGATGAACTTCGTCGTGCCGCTGCAGATCGGGGCGCGCGACGTGTCCTTCCCGTTCCTCAACAATTTCTCGTTCTGGATGACGGTCGGCGGCGGCATCCTCGTCATGGCCTCGCTGTTCGTCGGCGAATTCGCCCGCACCGGCTGGCTTGCCTATCCGCCGCTCTCCGGCATCGGCTACAGTCCCGACGTCGGTGTCGACTACTATATCTGGGCGCTGCAGGTGGCGGGTGTCGGCACGACGCTGTCGGGCATCAACCTGATCTGCACCATCATCAAGATGCGGGCGCCCGGCATGACGATGATGCGCATGCCTGTCTTCACCTGGACGTCGCTCTGCACCAACGTGCTGATCGTCGCCTCCTTCCCGGTGCTGACGGCGGTGCTCTCGCTGCTGGCGCTAGACCGCTATGTCGGCACCAACTTCTTCACCAACGACTTCGGCGGTAGCCCGATGATGTATGTGAACCTCATCTGGATATGGGGTCACCCGGAAGTCTACATCCTCATCCTGCCGCTGTTCGGCGTCTTCTCCGAGGTCACCTCGACCTTCTCCGGCAAGCGCCTGTTCGGCTACACCTCGATGGTCTACGCCACGGTGGTCATCACCATCCTGTCGTACCTGGTCTGGCTGCACCACTTCTTCACCATGGGCTCGGGTGCCAGCGTCAATTCCTTCTTCGGCATCACCACGATGATCATCTCGATCCCGACCGGAGCGAAGATCTTCAACTGGCTGTTCACAATGTACCGGGGCCGCATCCGCTTCGAACTGCCGATGATGTGGACAGTGGCCTTCATGCTCACCTTCGTTGTCGGCGGCATGACCGGCGTGCTGCTTGCCGTGCCGCCGGCGGACTTCGTGCTGCACAACAGCCTGTTCCTGATCGCCCACTTCCACAACGTCATCATCGGCGGCGTTCTGTTCGGTCTGTTCGCCGCCATAGCCTACTGGTGGCCCAAGGCCTTCGGGTTCAAGCTCGATCCGTTCTGGGGCAAGGTCTCCTTCTGGTGCTGGGTGGTCGGCTTCTGGTTCGCCTTCATGCCGCTCTACATCCTCGGCCTGATGGGCGTGACGCGCCGCATGCGTGTGTTCGATGATCCCTCGCTGCAGATATGGTTCGTCATCGCCGCCTTCGGCGCGGTGCTGATCGCCTGCGGCATCGCCGCCTTCCTGATCCAGATCTTCGTCTCCATCCGCAGGCGCGAGGCGCTTGCCGATCCGACCGGCGATCCCTGGGACGGCCGCACGCTCGAATGGTCGACCTCTTCGCCGCCGCCCGCCTACAATTTCGCCTTCACGCCGGTCATTCGCGACAACGATGCCTGGTGGGACATGAAGCAGGCCGGCTACATCAGGCCGCTCGCCGGCTTCAAACCGATCCACATGCCCAGCAACACCGGGACCGGCATCATCCTGGCCGCCTTCAGCGTCGCGCTCGGCTTCGGCCTGATCTGGTACATCTGGTGGCTGGCGGCGCTGAGCTTCGTCTGCCTCATCGCCACCGCGATCGGCCACACCTTCAACTATATCAGAGACTTCCACATTCCGGCGGCCGAAGTCTCGCAGACGGAAGAGGCGAGGACGACGCTCCTCGCCGCTCAGGGTTAGGGTTTGAGCATGAGATCGACGGCAATCAGGGCCGGTACCGAACCGGTCTTCCACCTGGAAGAAGAGCATGCGCACGCCGAAGGCGGCTCCACCATGCTCGGCTTCTGGCTCTACCTGATGAGCGACTGCCTGATCTTCGCGATGCTGTTCGCCGCCTATGGCGTGCTTGGCGGCAACTATGCGGCCGGGCCCGCGCCCAAGGACCTGTTCGACCTCGATCTGGTGGCGGTCAACACCGCCATGCTGCTCTTCTCCTCGATCACCTATGGCTTCGCCATGCTGACCATGGACAAGGGCCGCGTCGCGGCGACGCAAGCCTGGCTTGCCGTGACCATGCTGTTCGGCCTGGCCTTCCTGTCAATCGAACTCTACGAATTCGCGCACATGATCCATGAAGGCGCCACGCCGCAGCGCAGCGCCTTCCTGTCGTCCTTCTTCACGCTCGTCGGCACGCACGGCCTGCACGTGACCTTCGGTATCGTCTGGATGGTGACGCTGATGATCCAGGTCGCGAGACACGGTCTCATCGAGGCCAACCGCCGCCGGCTGATGTGCCTCAGCATGTTCTGGCACTTCCTCGACGTCGTCTGGATCGGTGTCTTTACCTTCGTCTATCTGATGGGGATGTTGCGATGAGCGCTCATGATCATGCCGAGGAGCACGGCCACGCGCATGGTGGTGCCGCGCACGGATCGTTCAGGAATTATCTGATCGGCTTCGTCCTGTCGGTGATCCTGACCGCCATTCCCTTCTGGCTGGTCATGAGCGGCGTCATCGATGACAAGCAGGCCACGGCCATCGTCATCATGGCCTTCGCGGTCGTGCAGATCGTGGTCCACATGGTCTTCTTCCTGCATATGAACACCGCCTCGGAAGGCGGATGGTCGATGCTGGCGCTGATCTTCACGCTGATCCTGGTTGTCATCGTGCTGACCGGTTCGCTCTGGGTGATGTACCATCTCAACGCCAACATGATGCCCGGGCTGCACGACATGCGCGAGATGCCATGAGCCCGGCGGGCTCCGGGAGGACCACCATCGAGGCGATCGGACAAACAGGCATCGGCCCGCGTCCCGTCCCGCAAGAGCGCGCCGGCAGGTCGTCCGTGTCGCGCCTTGTCCTTGTGCTGCTCGGGCTCCTCGGCGTGCTGGTGTTTGTCGGGCTCGGCATCTGGCAGTTGGAAAGGCGGGTCTGGAAGCTCGACCTGATCGCTCGCGTCGACCAACGCATTCATGCCCCGGTTGTCGATGCGCCCGGCCCGAAGAGCTGGAACGGCATCACCGCGGCCGGTTACGAATACAGCCATGTGCGATTGGCGGGACGCTATCTGGGCGGCGCCAACACGCTGGTGCAGGCGGTGACGGAGCTTGGCGGCGGCTATTGGGTGCTGACGCCGATGCGGACTGATCGTGGCTTCGTCGTGCTGGTCAACCGCGGCTTCATACCCCTGGAGCGCAAGGCTGAGTTCGAACGGGAGAGAGGCGGCCCAACCTCGCCGGCCGTTATCGACGGCCTGTTGCGCATGAGCGAATCCGGCGGCGGCTTCCTGCGCAAGAACGACACCACGGGCAATCGCTGGTATTCGCGGGACGTCGCCGCCATCGCAACCGCGCACGGCTTGACGAGCAATGTCGCGCCCTATTTCGTCGATGCGGAAGCGTCCGGCATGGAGAGCTGGCCGCGCGGCGGCCTGACCGTCGTCGCTTTCCGCAACAGCCACCTGGTCTATGCTTTGACCTGGTTCACGCTCGCTGCGATGCTCGTCATTGCCATGGCCACGCCGATAATCGGCCAGGGCCGACGGGAAGGACCCGCGAGATGAGCGTTCCCACGCAAGCGCTTCGCCATGACAAATCCCTGGTGGCGGCATCCCTTGCCGGCAAGAACGGGGCAGTATCGCATCCTGATGCGACGAACAGGAAGAACCTGTTCCTGCTCATCCAGCTGCGTTGGCTGGCGGTGGCTGGTCAGGTGCTCACCATTCTGGCGACGGAATACTGGTTCGATATCCCATTGCCGCTGGCGGAGATGGCCGGCGTGGTGCTTTTCCTGCTGGGCCTCAACATCTTTAGCCTGCTGGTCCTGCGCGGTATCCGCCCTATCACCAATATCCAGCTCTTCGTTGCGCTCATCTTCGACATGGCGGCGCTGACGACGCAGCTTTACCTGAGCGGCGGCGCGTCCAATCCGTTCGTATCGCTCTATCTCCTGCAGATCACGCTTGGCGCCGCACTGCTGACGCCAAGGTATACCTGGATCCTCGTGGCGGCTGCGTCGGCCTGCTTCGTCTTCCTCATCTTCCTCTTCCAGCCGATCGCGATCCCGCATCATGGCGGCAGCGATCTCCTGTCCCTGCATATCAGGGGCATGTTCATCTGCTTCGTGCTGGCGGCCGGACTGATCGTGATCTTCATGACGCGCATCAACCGCAATCTACGCGAGCGCGACGCCTATCTCGCCGATCTGCGCCAGCGCTCGGCCGAGGAGGACCACATCGTGCGCATGGGCCTGCTGGCCTCCGGCGCCGCGCACGAACTCGGCACGCCGCTTGCCACGATATCCGTCATCCTGTCCGACTGGCGCCAGATGCGCACGATCACGCGCAACCGCGAACTGGCGGCCGACATGGCCGAAATGCAGGCCCAGATCGAGCGTTGCAAGCGCATCGTGTCCGGGATCCTGATGTCTTCCGGCCAAGCGAGGGGCGAGGGAACGATACGCACGACCATTCGCGGTTTCCTCGACGATCTGGTCGAGGAATGGCGCATCAGTCGCCAGCCATTCAAGCTCGAATACAAGAACGATTTCGACCCGGACGAGCAGATCGTATCCGACACGGCGCTGAAGCAGGTCATCTTCAACGTGTTCGACAATGCCCAGGAAGCGTCGCAGGATTGGGTCGGCGTCACCGCCGAGCGGCAGGGCGACAAGCTGGTGATTTCCGTACGCGATCGCGGGCCGGGTTTCGACGAGGGTATTCTGGCAGCACTTGGCCAACCCTATATGTCGAGCAAGGGACGGCCGGGCGGCGGTCTTGGCCTGTTCCTCGTCATGAACGTGGTCCGGAAACTGGGAGGCGATTTTTCGGCGCGCAACCTGGAACAGGGCGCCTGTGTTACCCTTTCGCTGCCGCTTGCGGCGCTGACCGATGGAGATGATCGTGAGGCCTGATCGATCCCTGTTTATCGTCGAGGACGATGCGACCTTCGCCAAAACGCTGAAGCGCTCCTTCGAAAAGCGCGACTACGACGTCGTCGTCTGCCACGACCGGGAAGCATTGCTTGGCGCCCTCGAAACAGCCGTTCCCGCATTCGCCGTCGTCGACCTCAAACTTGGAGCCGGCGGCTCCGGGCTGGAGTGCGTCAAGCTGCTCAGCGCCCGCGATACTTCGATCAGGATTGTTGTGCTGACGGGGTTTGCGAGCATCGCCACGGCTGTCGAGGCGATCAAGCTCGGCGCGAGCCATTACCTGGCAAAACCCGCCAACACCGATGACATCGAAGCCGCCTTCGGCCGGGCCGAGGGTGATGTTTCCGTGCCGCTTTCCTCCCGGCCCACCTCGATCAAGAATCTGGAATGGGAGCGCATCCACGAAACGCTGGTCGAAACCGGCTTCAACATCTCCGAAACCGCGCGCCGGCTTGGCCTGCATCGCCGGACTCTGGCCCGCAAGCTCGAGAAGCGCGTGGTGAGATAGCAGAGCGCATTTGCGCTCGCGACCGGGCCGGGTGCGACCATTCAGTGCTTCCGCGCGCGCTCCGGGATACCTATTTGTGCGAGATTCGCGGACACCGGAGCAGGCAAGGACGTGGCGCAACGATCGGGCAGTGCTGATCTTCCCCTTCACGGCGGACGTGTGCCGAAATGGCTGGGCGATCGCATGACGCGTCTCGGCGCCGTCATGTGCGAGGCGATCATCCATCACTATGGCCGCAATGAATTGCTGCGACGCCTGGCGCATCCCTTCTGGTTCCAGTCCTTTGGCGCCGTCATGGGCATGGACTGGCACTCGTCCGGCATCACGACCAGCGTCATCGGCGCCTTGAAACGCGGGCTCACGCCGCTGTCAGGCGAGCTTGGCATTCATGTCTGCGGCGGCCGTGGCGCGCATTCGCGCAAAACGCCGCATGAGCTTGCCGCCATCGGTGAGCGCATCGGCTTCGACGGCGCGCGCCTGGCAACCACCAGCCGGCTGGTCGCCAAGGTGGACAGCGCCGCCGTCCAGGACGGTTTCGACCTCTATTTGCACGGCTTCATCGTCACCGACGACGGCGACTGGGTGGTGGTGCAGCAAGGCATGAACGGTGACAGCAAGGTGGCGCGCCGCTATCATTGGCTGTCCGAGGGTTTGAAAAGCTTCGTCGACCAGCCGCATGCCGCCATCGAAGGCGCCAACCAGGGCGAGATCGTCAACCTGACCGACCGGCGCGCCGAGGCCTCGCGCCAGGGACAACTGGACCTGCTCCAGGATCTCGGGCCGGACCGCATCATTCGGGAGTTCGCCGCCCTGGAACCCGGTGCCGCACCGGCTCCGGCGCAGCCATTGCTGCCGCATCTGATCATGCCGGCTCACCATGATGTCCGCGAAAGCGATGTCGTGATGCATCGCCTTCACGGCAACATGGCAGCCGCCGCCGAGAGGGGGCCCGCCGATTTCGCCGAGCTTCTCCTGGTTCCCGGCGTCGGCGCCCGCACGGTGCGCGCACTCGCCCTCGTTGCCGAAGTGGTGCATGGCGCGCCTTGCCGGTTTTCGGACCCTGGCCGGTTTTCGCTGGCGCATGGCGGCAAGGACAGGCATCCGTTCCCTGTTCCGCTCAAGGTCTATGACGAGACGATCGGTGTCCTGAAGTCCGCCGTGCAAAAGGCCAGGCTTGGCCGCGAAGAGGAAATCGGCGCATTGAGGCGGCTCGACGATCAGTCGCGGCAGGTCGAGCGATACGTTACCGGTCCCAGCCTCAAGGAAATTGTCGCCGGCGAATTCGACCAGTCGCATCTGCTTGGCGGCCGCAGTGTCTTTGGTTGGGAACCGGCGCCGGATGAGGTGATCGCCGGGCAGAAGAAGGCCTGACGGTTCAGTGGCGGGGTATCACGCCACGCGACGGTAGCTGTAGCGATCCTTGATGAATTTATTGAAGAAGCGGCCTTTCGAGGAAGCCCTCATGAACGCCGCATAGGTAGCCGGGGCGACTTCCTCATAGTCATAGCGGTTGCCGTGCGGCACGAACCAGACCGAGAGGATCCTGGTCGCGGGATCGTATTGCGTGCTTCGAATGACGGTCGACGGCATGGTGGCACCTGACGGCTCCTCCGATTAACCCTCCAGGCATGGTCCGGTTCCGTACCGCCCGAAGGTGCTACCTGTCGCGTGGATTGCCGAATTTCTCGTCGCGTGTCCTCGAATATCGATCGATGCGCGGCAGCCTGTCGGCAAAGTCGACCCAAGGCAGCCTGAGGTCCCAATAGGCATGGGCCTGTGGGCGCAGCCCTTCTGGTCTGTCGAAGAACCCGATTGTCAGATACAACTCGTCCGGCAGGCCTTCGTCGCTATAGCCTATCGAGCTCCCGCAGTCGGGACAGAAAGTGCGGGCAACGCCCGGCGTCCTGGAGAACGCCTTTGGCGCTCCCTTCAAAAGGCGGAACTGACTCGGTCGATATCCGACCCAGATGGTGAGCGGACTGCCGATCGCCCGTCGGCAATCGTCATCGTGATCGTAGCATATCCAGAAAGGCTCACCGTCCATGGCGGCGGCAATCGCCCCGCAAAAGCAGGCCCCGGTTTCAACGCGCGGCATCCGGCACTCCAAGGCTGGAACAAGTCCGGCGGCCTCCGACGGAACCGCCGTCTCCTAAACTTTCACGCCGCTCCGGTGTTCCGGTTTTGAGATGTGTCCGAGGCAAGCAAGCGCGGTTCCCGTCTTGCCCTGAGGTCCGGCCTTCACCATCTAGGCACAATGTCGTCGCTCAAACCGAAAACAGCCGGCCGTGCGCCCCAGTACGATCTCTTCGGAGCCGCCCAGAATGATCTGCCCGAGGGTTTCGCCTACCAGCCCGGACTGATCACGCCGCAAGAGGAAAGCGAACTTGTCCGACGGCTTGAAGGACTGCCCTTCAAGGCTTTCGACTTCCACGGCCATCTGGCGAACCGGCGTGTCGTTGGTTTTGGCCTTCGCTACGATTATGACCGGCGCGAGGTCGTCGAGGCACCGCCGATCCCTGACTTTCTACTGCCCCTGCGCGAAAAAGTTGCGGCCTTTGCGCACCGGCCCGCCGAGGCCTTCGCGCAGGTTCTGATCAATGAATACCGGCCCGGCGCCGGTATCGGCTGGCACCGCGACAAGCCTCATTTCGAGGACGTCGCGGGCGTCTCGCTGCTGGCGCCCTGCGATTTTCGCCTTCGGCGCAAGAATGGGCCCGGATGGGAGCGCCAGACAATCACTGTCGAGCCGAGATCGGCCTATCTCATGACGGGCTCTTCGCGAATAGAATGGGAGCACAGCATCCCGCCGCTTGCCGAGCACCGGTACTCGATCACCTTGCGAACGTTGCGGCCTCGGAATCCCTGAGCTGCGCTGAGGCTTGCACGGGAAAGCGGTCCACATCCATCTCGCCATGAGTGCTCAACCCGACCCGCGTGCGGCGGGGCGGGTTGAGCAATGTCGTGCTCTAATCTTTTCCTGGAATTGCTCCTAGGTCAGGATCAGCACGATCTTGTATGTATCCGGATCGACGATGACGATCCGGCCGTCGGCGAGAACGAAATACTCGTAGGCTTCGTAGGCCGGAACGATCTTGACGATGCGAGCCGGCAAACGATGCAGCCTGATTTTGTGCCGCGGGACTTCGACGCCGACGGAGACGTCGAAATTGACGCTGGCGACCGGCTCGACCTTGGTTTCCCTGAACACCTGGGTGATCTGGGTCTTCTGTTCGACCGTCACATTGTTGATGGACGCGGTCGAAGTCTTGTCCTGCGTGGAGGCCTTACCCTGAGCCTGCTGATCGGTCTGGACCTTTGTCTTGCCCTGGGCCTGCTGGTCCGTCGTGGTGCCGGCCTTGCCCTGGGCCTGCTGATCGGTCTGGACCTTAGCCTTGCCCTGGGCCTGCTGGTCCGTCGTGGTGCCGGCCTTGCCCTGGGCCTGCTGATCGGTCTGGACCTTTGTCTTGCCCTGGGCCTGCTGGTCCGTCGTGGTGCCGGCCTTGCCCTGGGCCTGTTGATCCGTCTGGACCTTGGCCTTGCCCTGGGCCTGCTCATCCGTCTTGGCACCGGCCTTGCCCTGGGCCTGCTGATCGGTCTGGACCTTGGCCTTGCCCTGGGCCTGCTCGTCCGTCTTCATCTTGGCCTTGCCCTGAGCCTGCTGATCAGTCTGGGCCTTGGTACCCTGTGCCTGGTCCTTCATCTTCGAGCCGTTTTGGCAGTTGGTCGTGCCGGAAGCGCAGTTTGTGTCCGCTCCTGATTGGCTTTCGGCGGGCTGTGTCTGAGCCATCGCCGCCCCGCAGCCGAGCCCGATCGCAAGCATGCTGGTCATCAGAACATGTTTCATAGGAAATCTCCTTCGGAGAGTTCGTCCCTTCAAGGGGAGAACTTCCACCAAAAAAGATTGTTCCGAACTGGATGCGTTAATGCCCACCCCATGGCTGGACCTAAGCCCCTCGGGACCGATCACATGATGCCGAAAGTCCTGTAGGCTTCCACCGCGCTCATGCCTTCGCGGATCGCCTTGGCGACGAGCTTTTCGCCACGCACTTTTTCCAAGGCCAGCCGCACCACTTCTTCCTCGGCCTGTCGCGGGATGACGATAACGCCTTCCTTGTCGCCGAACAGCAGCGTCCCCGGCTCGATCCGCACGCCGCCGATTTCGAGCGTGCACCGGTAATCGATCACCTTACCGCGCACGCCTTGATCCTGTGCATAGTAGCCGGTGCAGAAGCAGGGGAATCCCAATGCTTTGATGCCGTCCGTGTCGCGGGCGAAGCCGTCGACCAGCGCGCCATGCGCGCCGAGGATTTTGGCGCGGGTCGACATCAGCTCGCCCCATAGGGCGTAGCGGGGCGAGGCGCCGCTGGCTACGTAGATCTCGCCGGGCTTCAGATCGTCCAGCGCCTCGAACATCAGCCCGAACGGCTTGGTCATCAGCGGATTGTGCGTCGGTCCATTGGACAGGAAGATGTCCGTCTCAAGCACCGGCATGGCCCGCCCGAGCAGCCGCGTCTTGTCGTCGACCGGCTTGAACACGGGCGGCAGGAACTGGTGCTGCAGCCCGAGCGTGTCCATCACGTCGCCAACCACGGCGACGAAGAGTTCGGCCTCGAACAGGCGATACATTTCGGCATCGTCACCATAGAGGCGAATAGATCCGGCCATCAGGCTTGCCTCCGAGCGTCAGTGGATTGGTCGGTGCGGGAAGGCCCGAGCGCCGCGGCGTTCTGCACCAGCGCGCGCATATAGCCCAGCGCAAAGGCCTTTCCGGCATGCCATGGCGCGTCGCAGGACATTTCCGGCGTATGGTCGGGGATCATCACGCCTCCATAGTTTTCGTCGCGCAGGATGCGGACGATCTCGGCCATGTCGATGTCGCCGTCGTCGACGAAGGTCTCGTGATATCTGGGCACCTTGCCGCGTACGTTGCGGAAGTGGATGTAGCCGATGCGACCGCGTCGGGCGAAGCGCCTTACATGGTCGTAGATGTCGTCGGCGCCTGGCATTTCCTGCAGCGAGCCGAGACAGAGTTCAAGCCCATTGGATGGCGAGTCGACGATATCCATCAGCCGGTCGTATTTCTCCGGCCGGTTGACCAGCCGCGCCGCCCCGCGCAGCGCCTCGGCCGGCGGATCGTCGGGATGCGCCGCCAGCATGACGCCGGCCTCTTCGGCCACCGGCACGATCTCGCGCAGGAACATGTCCAGCCGCTCCCAGAGCTCGTCGCTGCTGACTTTCACCGGTTCGGAATCCGGCCGGCCGGCGCGGTAGCGCATGTTCCAGACGACTCCGTCGGGGAGAGGCAGATCGGGGTCGATGGACGAGAGGTCCAAGCCCACCGACACCGCCTCGCCACGCGCGAACGGACCGCGCGACCAGCCCCAGACGCCGGCAATCGAGAAATTATAGCCGATGCAGGGAATGCCCGCGCGTCCGGCATCGCGGACAAGGCGCTTCAGACCCTCGATCTGCCTTGCCCTGTCCGGGCCGCCGAGCAGCGCGTCGGACCAGAAGCGGGGCGAGAAATTTTCGATCGCAGCGATTTCCAGGCCATTGTCGCGCACGGTCTTCACCAGGCCGGCGAAATCCTCGTAGTCCCAGAGTTCGTCGTCGGAACAATCGCCCCAGCCCTCGGCTTCGCTGCCGGCGGACAGCGAAGGGTCGCGGCCGCGAAAATAGTTGGTGAGATGGGCAACGATGTGCGTGGCGCCCGCCTGGCGGGCGAAGCGGAAATTGTCCGTTGTCAGAGATTCCCGGTAAAGCCCAAGACCGATCTTCATGGCTCTACTTCACGCCGATGCCGGCGGTGAGGCCGCCGTCGATCTTATAGTCCGCACCGGTGCAGAAGCCGGCCTTGGGCGAGCACAGGAAAGCGATGAGCTCGGCCACCTCTTCCGGCTCGCCGATGCGGCCGAGCGGATGGGCCGCGCCGAACCGTTTGTAGGCCTCTTCGACGTCGGCGTCGCTGCCGCCGTCGACACGCGCGGCCTTCTCCAGGATCGGCGTGCGGATCGAGCCTGGGCTGACCGAATTGACCCTTATGCCCGATGCGGCATAGTCGAGTGCCAGCGAACGCGTCAGTGTATGAATGGCGCCCTTGGTCGTGGCATAGGCGGCAACGTTCTGCTGACAGGCAAAGCCCTGCACCGAAGCGACATTGACGATGGCGCCGCCGCCTCGCTTGATCATTTCAGGGATGCCGAAATGGGCGGTCAGATAGATCGAACCGACATTGACCGTCATTGCGCGGTTCCAGATTTCCCAGTCGGTCGTCGTCGCCGTTCCATAGGGATGCACCGCCGCCGAATTGACGATGACGTCGATGCCGCCGAATTTCGCGACGCCGGCCGCTACCGCCTCGCGCACCTGGTCGGAAACCGAGACATCCACCGTCTGCACCAGAGCATTCGATCCGGCCTTGGCGAGGCTCTCCTGCATGGCGGCATTGGCCGCTCGGTCGATGCCGCAAGCGACGATCGCTGCACCGCCTTGCGCCAGCCGCTTCGCGGTGGCGAGCGCGATGCCGGTCGTGCCGGTGATCAGCGCGACCTTGTTCTCAAAATCAAGCATGGGGCAATTCCTTGGAAGATGGGACGTCCGACAGCGGCGGCACCGGCGCGGTTCGGGCGTTTTCGAGATCGTCGGGAACGAAGCGCAGGCCGAAGTCCAGGTGCCTGCTCATCAGGTAGCTGTAGGCGATGCGGTCGCGGGCGCGCAGCGCCGCGATGATCTCGCCATGGGCGCGGCGTGTTTCACTCAGCACCGGCCGGATGGATTTGCCGACGGTCATGATGTGCAGGATGACAGGCGACAGGAACTGGTAGGTCTGCACCAGCATGCGGTTGCCGGCGAGCTTCATCAGCGCCAGGTGGAAATCGAAATCGCGCTGTGCCGCCTCCTGGACATCCCTGGCGGTCTCGATCAGGCCGTTGATCTCGTCCAGGGCGTCGAGTTCGGCGACGCTGGTATTGAGGATGATGTGGTCGCCGATGCTCACCTCGATGATGCGGCGAAAGCCCTGAATGTCGTGAAAGGAGGTTTTCGATATGTCCATTTGCGCGGCGAAAAAATTCTGGATCGCGACGTTTTGCCGATCGGCCAGTACCGCGCCGACACGCGGCTTGGGGTCGATTAGGCCATAGGTGCGGATGGTGCGCAGCGCTTCGCGGATCGTGTTGCGGCTGGCGCCGAACAACTCGCCGAGTTCCCGTTCCGTAGGCAGGACGTCGCCGACGGATAGGGCGCGAGTGCGGATAAGGTCGAGGATCTGCCGCACCGTCTGGTCGACCGCCGAGCTGCTGATCCCTGCTTCGTCCGACGTTTCCATCGGCTCGTGACTTGCCTGTTCCAACCGCTAATTCCTTGCTATTTGTTGGACCAGAGTAGGGTTTGGCTGGCGGAAAATCAACCATGCGAGGCCAAAAAGGTTCAGTTGACAGGGCCATGGTCCAACAATATGGTCGCCGCTAAACAGTGAGGAGACTTCATGGAACAGTGTTGGCGCTGGTACGGTCCCGACGATCCGGTAACGCTTGAGCATGTCAAACAGGCCGGCGCCACCGGCGTGGTTTCAGCGCTTCACCAAATTTATGACGGCAGGGCCTGGCCCGAGGCCGATGTGCTCGAGCGCAAGCGCATCATCGAGGCGGCTGGGCTGACCTGGTCGGTGGTCGAGAGCATCCCGGTCCACAATTCCTTCAAGATCGGCGCGCCGGAGCGCGAGCGCTATGCCGGCTATTATCGCGACAGCATCCGCGCGCTGGCCAAGGCCGGCATCGCGACGATCTGCTACAATTTCATGCCGGTGGTCGACTGGACCCGCACCGATCTGGCCTACCGGCTGCCGACGACCGGTTATGCCTTGCGTTTCGACGCCATCGACTTCGCCGCCTATGATCTCTTTGTCCTGCAGCGCAAGAATGGCGCGGCAAGCTACACGCCGGCGCGTATCGCCGAGGCCGAGCAACGCCTGAAGGCGCTGACGCCGGAGCAGATCGACCAGATCGAGCGCAACCTGATCGCCGGCCTGCCGGCAACGGAGCGCAGCTATAACAGGGACAGTTTTCGCGAGGCCCTGGCGGAATACGATGCGATCGGGCCGAAGGAACTGCGCGATAACCTCGCCTGGTTCCTGCGCGAGATCATTCCGGTGGCTGAAGAGGCGGGGGTGCGCATGTGCATCCACCCCGACGATCCGCCATTCTCGCTCTATGGCCTGCCGCGCGTCGTTTCGACGGCCGAGGATGCGCGTTTCATCCTCAACGCAGTCGACAGCCCCGCCAATGGCTTGACCTTCTGCACTGGTTCCTACGGCACGCGCGCCGACAACGACATCGTCGCCATGGTCAAGGAATTCGCCGACCGTATCCATTTCGTCCATCTGCGCAACATCACCATCGAGGAGGACGGCTCGTTCTATGAGGCTGAGCATCTCGAGGGTGGCACCGACATGGCGCATGTCATCCTCGCTTTGATGCAGGAAGAGGCGCGCCGCCGCGCACAGGGTCGCGCCGACTGGCAAATCCCGATGCGTCCGGATCATGGCCATCTGCTCGCCGACGACATCGGCAAGAAAAAGATCAATCCCGGCTACTCGCTGATCGGTCGGCTGAAAGGCCTCGCCGAGCTGCGCGGCATCATGCGCGCCGTCGAGCGGTTCGGCCTGGCCTGAGGTCAGTCGGACGGCGAACTGCCGTTTGCATATGTAAAAGTTACTTGTCTATGTGAAAATACCTGCTACTAGTCGGCGGGCCGGGCGGTCATGCCCGGCTCCAGGGAGGAATTGCCTGAAATGACAAGACTGCGCGGTCTTGCGTGGGATCATCGACGTTGCTGGGGTCCGCTGGACGCCAGCGTCGCGCCCTATTGCGCTGGCAATCCCGGCCTGGAAATCGAATGGGATCGCCGCAGCCTCTACGAATTCGGCGAGGGCGCGCTCGGTCCGGTACTCGGCACCTACGATCTCGTCGTTTTCGACCATCCCTTCATCGGCGACATCGCTCAGGATGAATTGATGGTGCCGTTCGACGCCTATCTGTCGGCGGAGCAGATGCGCTTCTTCGAGCAGGATTCAGTCGGCGCGTCATGGCGCTCCTACGAAAGGAACGGACGCCAATGGGCACTGCCGATCGATGCCGCCTGTCAGGTCGCGTCCTATCGTCCGGATCTGCTGGAGCGCTACGGGCCGGTGCCGCGCACGCATGACGAGGTGCTGGAACTCGGCCGGCTTGCGCGCAAGGACGGCAAATGGCTCGGTCTGCCCTCGGTCCCGACGGATGCCATGTGCATGCTTCTGACGCTCGGCCATCCGCAGGAGGTCGGTGAGCCATTCATCGCCAGGCAAAGGGTCGAGCAGGCCATCGCGCAGTTGCGGGAGCTGGCAGCGCTGTCGCATCCGGACTCGTCGAAATGGAACCCGATCCGCTGCTATGACCACATGATCGCGCATGACGACGTGGTCTATGTGCCGTTCGCCTTCGGCTACGTGAACTACGCGGCGAGAACCGACGGGCCATATCTGCGCTTTGCCGATGTGCCGACACCGGGCTCCGCCGGCGCCTTGCTCGGCGGTGCCGGCATCGGCGTCAGCGCCCAGTCGAAACACAAACAAGCCGCGATCGACTATGCACTCTTCCTGTGTTCGCCACACTACCAGCGCGGCGACTATGTGAAGGCGGGCGGACAGCCGGGATCGCTCGCTGCCTGGAAAGACGCTGAGGTCAACGCGCTTTCAGGCGGTTTCTTCAGCGCCACGCTTCGGACGATTGCCTCGTCCTATCTGCGTCCGACGCATCCGGGCTTCATCGCCTTCTTCCGCGAATGCGCGCCGCATGCGGCCGCCGCCATCGCCGGTGAGGTATCGGCGGCCGACCTCGCTGACCTCGTCAATCGCCTCTACCGCGAAACCATGCAACCGGAACGGAGCATTGCGTGATGGCCGCCAGTGTTGCCGATACACTCGACGACGGCGAAGCCGGCCGCAGCGGTTATCGCGTGCCGGCGGTGGACAAGGCGCTCGACGTTCTGGAGTTCATGGCCTCGAGTGCCGAGACGCTGACCCAGACCGAGATCGCGGCCGGCTTGGGACGCTCAATCCACGAGATCTACCGCATCCTGCTTCTCCTGGAGAAGCGCGGCTACATCTTCCGCACCCAGTCGGACCGTTTCCGTCTCTCGCTGAAGCTGTTCGAACTGGCGCATATGCATCCGCCGGTAAACCGGCTGGTCGAATGCGCGCTGCCGGTGATGCGCGAACTGACCGCCAATGCCGACCAAAGCTGCCACTTGGTGGTGCGCGAAGGACAGAACGCGCTGGTGGTGCTGCAGATCGATTCCCCGCTGCCGATGCGTTACTCGGTGGCGCTGGGGTCGCATTTCCCGATCCTCGAAACCAGTTCGGGCGCCGTGCTGCTTGCCCATTCGAACCGGGCCGAGCGCGACCGCATCGTCGAGCGCATCGTGGCCGCCGGTGAAGGCCAGGGCAGTCGGGCGGAAATCGAGGCGCGGCTGAACGAGGTCGCGAGGCTCGGCTACGAGATGCGCGCCTCGCTGGCCGTCGAGGGTTGCACCAACATCTCGATGCCGGTGCGCGACCACACCGGTGCCGTCATCGCCGCGCTCACCGTGCCACTGCTGCCGCAAAAGGCGGCGCGGTTCGGCCGCGAAGCCGTTTTCGAACGCACCCAGGCCGCCGCCGAAAAGATATCGGCGGCACTCGGCTGGTCCGACTCCGCCTCTTCTTTACGTGCCGACCCGGAACGGCGGGACTACCCGTTCAGCGACTAACAAAAGCGATAAATCTGGGAGAAGAAAATGCTCTGGTCCAAGTCAATCCTGTTCGCGTCAGCCGCCATGCTGGCGCTCGGCGCCGCAACCGCGCATGCCGAGAACATGCCCAAGCGCATCGGCTACGTCACCAACTACGCCACCCATGAATGGTATCAGAACGTCATCAAGGGCATGAAGGCTCACGGCAAGGAACTCGGCATCGAAGTCGAGGTGCAGGACGCCAATCTCGACATCGCCAAGCAGGTCGCCGCGGCCGAAGACTTCATCGCCAAGGGCGTCGACGTGCTGATCATCACCCCGGTCAACGAGGAAGGCGTGGTGCCGCTGTTGCGACAGGCCAAGGCCGCCAACGTCCCGGTGGTGCTGGAAGGCAACCCGGTCAAGGGCATGACCACGATGGTCGCCATCTGCGACTACGACACGGGCTACATGTCCGGTGTGGAAGCCGGCAAATACGCCAAGGAAAAGCTTGGCGGGGCAGCCAAGGTGATGAATGTCGGCCTGCCGCTGCTGTCGGCCACGGTGCTGCGCTCGCACGGCTTCATGGACGGGCTGAAGACCGTCATCCCTGATGCGGTCATGGTCCACGACCTCGACGGCGGCGGCAACCCCGACCGTGCGCTCGAAGTCTCCTCGGCGGCGCTCGCCAAGAATGCCGACATCAACATCATCTACGGCATCAACGACTCTTCCTCGCTTGGCGGCCTGCAGGCCTGGAAGGCGGCAGGCAAATCGCAGGACGGCCTGTTGACGGTCGGCACCGGCGGCGAGGGCCTCGCCTTCATCAACGCCATGCAGAACGAACCGTCGTACCGCATCGAGGCCGCGATGTTCCCGGAAAAGGAAGGGTTCACCGCCATCGACGCGGCGGTCAAGCTCTTCAACAACGAGGAAGTGCCCGAGCACATCGTCAGCCCTACGGCGCCGATGAACGGCGACGACTGGAAGAAGTACTATGACTATGACGGCACCACCCGCACCATCAAATGGGATGCCGTCAACGCGCTGCAACCGCCGGCAAAGTGCATGAAGACCTCCGCCGACCTGAAGCAATAAGCCTGATGACACTGCCCTTCCCTTGACGCGGGAAGGGCAGTGTCAGGCAATTGGTCTGGAATGAACTGAAATGAGCGAGCTTACACACGCCTCCGCACCGAAGCGTTTCATCGGCGGTCAGCTGCTGGGCAGCAGCCAGCTTGTGCTGGGCGTCATCCTGGCTGTGCTGTGCATCGCCATCTCGATAGCGGCGCCGCAATTCCATTCGGAAGCCAACATCATCGCCATCCTGCGTCAATGCGCGCTGGTGCTGGTCGTCGCCTCGGGCATGACCATGCTCATCATCACCGCCGAGGTCGACCTGTCGGTCGGCGCCTCGCTCGCTTTCGTCGGCTGCATCGGCATGGCGGTGCTGAATTCCACCCACAGCCTGGCGCTCGGCATGCTGGCGGCCCTCGCCTTTGCCGGCGGGGTCGGGCTGTTCAACGGCCTGGTCGTCACCCGGCTCCGGGTGAACTCGCTGATCGCCACCATCGGCACGATGATGATGCTGCAGGGCGGCGTCTATCTGTTCACGCGCGAGGCTGTGCAGAACCACAATCAGCTGGCAAGCTTCACCGATCTCGGCGCCGGCTATGTCGGGCCTGTGCCTGTGCCTGTGCCTGTCATCCTGGCCGCGCTGATCTTCGTGGTTGCCTATGTCACGCTGCGCTTCACCACGCTCGGCCGCTACCTCTACGCGGTGGGTGCCAATGAAAAGGCGGTGCGGCTGTCCGGCGTACGTTCCGAACGCCTCAAGCTGTTTGCCTTCGTCGTCACCGGCCTGTGCGTCGGCGTTGCCGGCATGATCCTTTCGTCGCTGATGAATGCTGGCCAGCCGACCGCCGGCCGCGGTTTCGAACTGACCGTCATCGCCGCCGTCATCCTCGGCGGCACCAGCCTGCTCGGCGGGCGCGGGTCGCTGTTCGGCACCTTGCTCGGCGTGCTGGTGCTGAAGGTGATCGACAACGGCATCATCATCCTCGGCTGGAACCAGGATCTGCAGATGGTGGTGCCGGGCGTCGTCATCATCCTGGCCACTTATCTCGACATCATCCGGAACAGAGCCAATGTCCGTTGATTTTCTGCACCCTGGCGAAGGCGCGGCCATCGATACCGATGTGCCGGCACTGGAATTGCGCGGCATCGACAAGCGCTTCCCGGGTGTCGTGGCGCTCGACGATGTCGACTTCACCCTGGAGCCCGGCAAGATCCATGCCCTGATGGGCGAGAACGGCGCTGGCAAGTCGACGCTGATCAAGATCATGGCCGGCGTCTACGGCAAGGATGCCGGTACCATTCGCATGCGTGGACGCGAGGTCGATATCCAGTCGCCGCGCGACAGCCTGAAGGAGGGCATCAAGGTCGTCTTCCAGGAGATTGCGTTGATCTCCGAATTCACGGTCGCGGAGAACATCTTCCTCGAGGGCTACCCGACCGGCAGGACAGGGTCGATCGACTGGAAGAAAATCCGCGCCGATTCAGACGCCCTGTTCAACCGCATCGGCTTCAATGTCGATCCGGCCGCACGCACGGGTTCGCTGCCGGTCAGCCAGCAGCAGATGGTCGAGATCGCCCGTGCGCTCGCCCATGAGGCCCGCGTCGTGGTGATGGACGAGCCGACGTCCTCGCTGACGCCGAACGAGGTGTCCCTGCTGTTCACCGTCATCCGCCGTCTGGCCAGCCTCGGCATAGCGGTGGTCTATGTCAGCCACAAGCTCGACGAGGTGTTCGAGATCGCCGACACGGTGACGGTGCTGCGCGACGGGCGACACATCTCGACCAAACCGATCGGCGAGCACAGCAACGACACGCTGATCCAGGACATGATCGGCCGTCGCATCGACAATCTGTTTTCGCGCCAGCGCGGCGCGGCAGGCAGCAAGGTTGCCTTGTCGGTGGAGAAGCTCAGCACGGCGAAGAAGCTCGACGACGTGTCTTTCGAGGCACGCGCCGGCGAGGTGCTCGGCTTCTTCGGCTTGATGGGCGCGGGTCGCACTGAACTCGCCAAGGCGATCGTCGGCTATGATCCGATCACCGCGGGCTCGATCAGCGTCGACGGTCAGCGCCTCACGCCACATGACACGCGCACTGGTGTCAGGCTCGGCATCGGCCTGCTCACCGAGGATCGCAAGAGCGAAGGGCTGATGGGCGAGTTGCCCGTCTACCAGAATGCCAGCCTCGCCTCGCTTGGCGCCTTCGCGCGCATGGGCTTCGTCGACACGGCGAAGGAGCACCGGGCGGTACAGGACTATGTCGACCGCTTCCGCATCAAGACACCCAGCCTGTTCCAGCAGGTGAAGAACCTGTCGGGCGGCAATCAGCAGAAGGTACTGATCTCGCGCTGGCTGATGCGCGGCCTGAAGGTGATCGTCGTCGACGAGCCGACGCGCGGCATCGATGTCGGCGCCAAGTCGGAGATCTTCGCGCTGATCGACCGGCTCGCCGGCGAAGGCCTGGCGGTCGTCATGATGACATCGGAAATGCCGGAGCTGCTCGGTCTCGCCGACCGGATCGCCGTGATGTGCGAGGGCCGTCTGACCGCGATCATGTCGCGCGATGAAGCCACGCAGGAAAAGATCCTCAATGCGGCGATCGGATAAGACCATGAGCCTTGCCAATATAGCTTCCGCAAAAGCCCAGCCCTCCCTGCTGGCGCGGCTCGTTGCCCGGCAGGAACTTGCGCTGCTCGTCTGCCTCATCCTGGTGCTGGTCTTCTTTTCCGTCACGGTCGAGAATTTCTTCTCCGTGCGCAACATGACCAACGTGCTCGGCCAGGCTTCGCTCGCGCTGACCACCGGCATTGGCTGCGCCATCGTCTTCATCTCCGGTGAGGTCGATATCTCGATCGGATCGCTGCTCGCGACCATCGCATTACCGCTGATCATCATTATGAACGACACCAACTCGCTGCTGCTCGGCGTCAGCGCAGCACTGCTGTTCGGCCTGATCATCGGTGTGGTGAATGGCTATCTCACCGCCTATGCCGGCATCAACTCGCTGATCGTGACCTTGGGCACGATGTTCATCATGCGCGGCGGCGTCTATCTCTACACCGGCCAGCGCGCGATCCCGGACAATGCCAGCCTCGACAGCTTCATCGCGCTGTCGGATGGCCGCCTGTTCAACATCATCCCCTATTCGGCCATCATCGCGATCGTCCTGCTTGCCGCCTTCGGCTACATGATGCAGCACCGGCCGTTCGGACGGCAGATCTATGCCGTCGGCGGCAATCAGGAAGTGGCGCGGCTGGCCGGTTACGACGTGCGCCGCGTCAAGTTCATCTGCTTCATCATCAGTTCGCTGCTGGCGACGGTTGCCGGCATTATCCTGGCGGCGCGCGTCGGCTCGGCGCAGCACACGGCCGGACTCAATTTCGAATTCCAGGTCGTCGCGGCAACGGTGCTCGGCGGGGTCAGCCTCGCCGGCGGCATCGGCAGCCTGACCGGCATGGCGCTCGGCGTGCTGATCCTCCAGTTTCTATCCAACGGCCTGCGCGGGCTTGGCCTGCCGACCGAGTGGCAGCTGGTCATCACCGGCATGATCATCATCGCCGCGGTCGCCTTCGACGAGGCGAAGCGCCGGCGCGCGAACGGAGGCTGATATGGCTCGTCTCGAAGCAAAAACCGCCGTCATCACTGGTGCGGCCGACGGCATAGGCCACGCGATTGCCGAGGCGATGGCGCGCGAAGGCGCGCATGTCTTCATCGGTGACATCGCCGATACGGCAGGCGAGGATTTCGCGGCCGCGCTGCGCGCGGCCGGCCGCCGTGCCGACTATGTGCATTGCGATGTCTCGCAGGAGGCCGATATCTCGGGGCTCATCGACAGTGCCGTCAAGAAGACCGGGCACCTCGACATTCTGGTCAACAATGCCGCCATCGCCATTGGCGGCATGCCGGTGCACGAGATGACCGACGAACAATGGCACCGGCTGATGTCGGTCAACCTGACCAGCGTGTTTCGCGGCTGCAAATACGCGCTGCCGCACATGATCGCGCAGAAATCAGGCTCGATCATCAACATGGCCTCGGCCCAGGGCCATATCGGGCTGGATGGCTGGACCGCCTATGCCGGCGCCAAGGGCGCGGTGATGGCGATGACGCGCCAGATGGCGGTCGAGTTCGGGCCAATGAACATCCGCGTCAATTCGATCTCGCCGGGCACCATCAACACGCCGATGAACGACAAGCTGATCAAGGAGATCGGTGGCAATCTCGCCAAGGCGTGGGTGAAAATGCATCCGCTCGGCCGCATCGGCGAGCCCTCCGAAGTGGCCGAGGCCGCCGTCTATCTCGCCTCCGACGCCGCCGGCTTCACCACCGGTACCGACCTGCGCGTCGACGGCGGGTTGACTGCCGCACCGCGCTACGTTCCCGAACTGCTGTGAACCACGAAGAGACATGATATGAACAAGGCCCTCGAAGGCGTCCGCATCCTCGACTTCAGCCACCTGCTGCAGGGGCCGTTCGCCACGCAACTGCTGGGCGACATGGGCGCCGATGTCATCAAGGTCGAACGCGCCGGCGCCGGCGACATGTTCCGCGGCATGACATTCTTCGCCAAATGGGTGGGCGGCTCGGAGAGCCCGAACTTCCTCGCCTGGAACCGCAACAAGCGCTCGATCGCGCTGAACCTGAAAAGCCGCAAGGTGCATGCCATCATCATGGAGATGGCGAAAAGCGCCGACGTCGTCGTGCAGAATTTCCGTCCCGGCGTGCTGGCCAAACTCGGCTATGGCTATGAGGACTTCAAGGCCGTCAACCCACGCATCATCTACTGCTCGGGGTCGGGCTATGGCGAGGAGGGACCTTACGTCGAGCGCCCCGGCCAGGACATGCTGATCCAGGGTCTCGCCGGCCTGATCGCCAACACCGGCCGTGGCGACCAGGCTCCGGTTCCCGCCGGCGCGGGCCTCGCCGACCAGATCGGCGCCATGAACATGGTCTACGGCATATTGTCGGCGCTCTACTATCGCGAGAGGACCGGCAAGGGCCAGAAGATCGAGGTCAACCTGCTCGCCGGCCTGCTGGCGCATCTCAACCAGGAATATGTCGCCGTGCTCAATCTCGGCGAGGATTTCGTGCGGCCGAACTCCGGCATCGGCCATCCCGGCATGCAGGCGCCGTTCGGCATCTACGAAACCAGCGACGGCGGCTACATCTCGATCGCCATGAGCCCATTCAAGACGCTGTACGAGGTGCTGCGGGCGCCACAGCTTGCCGTCTACGACGACCTCAAGACCCTGTTCGACAAGCGCGACGAGGTGTTCGAGAAGGTCAACGCCGAGACCAAGAAATTCGCCACGCAGGATCTGTTGGCGCGGCTGCTGGCAGCCGACATCTGGTGTGCGGAGGTGAAGGACATCCGGCGCGCGGCCGAGGATCCGCAGGTCACGCATATGGACATGATCACCAGCTACGATCATCCGCGCGGCGGCAAGGTGCGGGTGGTGGCACCGGCGGTGAAGATGAGCGAGACGCCGGCGACTATCGAGCGGCCGGCGCCGCTGGTCGGTCAGCACGGCCGCGAGATCCTGGCCGAGTTCGGCCTGTCGAAGGACGAGATCGCCGCGCTGGAAGCATCCGGCGACATGACCGTGGACGCGGCCTGACGATGCGCGCCTACCAGACACTCACGGTTGAATTATCACACCGCGTCGCGGTCGTCACTTTCCGCCGGGCCGACCAGCTCAACGCCATGAACCGGATGATGCAAGGTGAGATCACCGAGGCCTTCGAGGCGCTGTCCGGCGACGAGGGCATCGGTGCGATCGTGGTGACCGGCGAGGGGCGCGGCTTCATGGCCGGCGCCGACATCAAGGAATATGCCGCGCAGACCGGCCCGGAGTTCGACATTTTCCAGGCCGCCGGCACGCGCATGTACGCGGCGATCGAGAACAACTCAAAGCCGGTGATCGCGGCGGTCAACGGCTTTGCGCTGGGCGGCGGCATGGAACTGGTGCTGTGCTGCGACATCGTCATCGCCAACCAGTTCGCCAAGCTCGGCCTGCCGGAGATCAAGCTCGGGCTGATCCCCGGCGGCGGCGGCACGCAACGCAGCGTCGCCAAGCTCGGCCGCAACCGGGCCAATTTTCTGCTGATGACCGGCGCCATCGTGCCGGCCTCCGAATTCGTCGATGCCGGCCTGGTCAACGAAATCGTCGACGTCGACGGGCTGATGCCGCGCGCGCTGGAACTGGCCGGAATGATCGCCGCCGAACCCGCCGCCGCGATCGAAGGGTTGAAGACGCTGACGGCGCATGCCGTGTCGGGCGATCTGGCCGCCGGTCTCACCATGGAGCGCGATATATTAGGTGACCTCTATCGCGGCGAGATCGGCCAGCGGCGCGTCAGGGAGTTCGCCGAGAGGAGCATTGCGAAGGTGAAGAAGGCCGGGCAGTGAAGGGCGTCGACGACTATCGCGGCCTGGGTTGGGCGCACGGCGCGCTGACCGTGCAGCGGCTCGGCGCCATGCTGGCGCCGGTCACTTTCATTCTGGAGGACGGCCGGCAGGTCTCGCCGATGCACATCGCGCCGTGGTCGAACGAACCGGACAGGGAGGCGCTGCCAGGCATCCTGCGCAAGCTGCGCGGCGAATGGCCTTGCGTGCCCTTCGGCTATTCGGTGCCTGCCGAGGGATGGCCCGGGAACTGGGCGCGCGTGATGGGTTCACCGCAACAGGATGAAGAGGTCCATGGCCACGGCTCCAACCATGACTGGGCCTGGCAGGCCAGCGGCAGCGGGTCATTGTCGATGTCGCTCGCCTATCCCCAGGCAAGCCCGGTCGAGCGCGTTGAACGGACAGTGACGCCCGATCCGTCGGCGCCGGCCATCGACATCGAGTTCAAGATCGCTGTTCGCCGCGCCTGCCGCCTGCCGATCGGCCTGCATCCGGTGTTCCGGCTCCCGTTCGCGACAGGTGCCGCCTCACTGGAACTCGGCAGCTTCGATGAAGGCCGCACCTATCCACACGATGTCGAACCGGGCGCGGAACTGTTCGCCCGGGACAAATCCTTCACCGACTTGACCAGCGTGCCGACGCGCGCCGGCGGGATGGCCGACGCCTCGCGATTGCCTCTGGCCGCCGATACCGAGGAATTGCTGCAGATCGAAGGGCTCGGCGCCACCGTGGCGCTCGCCAACCACGCCGACGGCTATCGGGTAAGACTCACCTGGCAGAAGGAGCACTTCCCGAGCCTTCTGCTGTGGTACTCCAATCGCGGCCGCAAGGCCGCGCCCTGGAATGGGCGTCATGTCGCCATCGGCATCGAGCCGATCTGCTCGCCCTTCGGCCTCGGCCCGGCAACCGCCCTGGCCGACAATCCGATCGCGCAATCCAGCATTGCCACAGCGCTGGAATTCTCGCCCGAAAACCTGTTCGTGACCCGCTACCGCATCGAGGCATCCGCGCTGTGAGGAACAGTTCCGAGACGTCCCTGGTCAAACCGAACCGGCCGCGCTTCACCGATATCGAGGGATTGGCCGCAATGGTCGGCCAGGGTGACTCGCTTGGCGTCGGCGGCCACCATTTCGCGCGGCTGCCGATCGCCTTGCTGCGCGCTGTCGCGCGTTCCGGCGTCAAGGACTTGCACTACGTCTGCTGGGCTGGCGGCTTGCCGCTTGAACTGCTGCTCGAAGCAAATGCCGTTGCGAAAATCGATCTCTGCTTTTCCAGTCTCGACATCTTTGGGCTGCCGCCGAGGTTCCGCGCGGCCGCCGAGGCCGGCGCAATCCCGGTTCGCGATTGGACGGCACTCGCCATGATCCAGGCGCTGCGGGCGGCGCAGCAGAACCTGCCGTCGATGCCGTTCCAACTGCCACTGGGATCGGACATGCTGGCGCGGGTGCCGGGCGCGAGCGCCAGGCCTGATCCGGTGACCGGAACAGATACCGGATTTATCCCGCCGCTGCGGCTCGATACGTTCGTCCTCCATGCCCAGCGCGCCGACGAAAGCGGCAATGTGCAGATCATCGGGCCGCGTGCCCTGGACTTCGCCATGGCCGGCGCTGCCCGCAAGGTGCTGGTCACGGTCGAGGAAATTGTCCCGGTCGGGGCGCTGCGGCAGGATGGCCGCCAGAGCATCCTCACCCGCAATCAGGTCTCGGCCATAGCGCTCGCGCCCGGCGGCGCTTATCCGGCATCCTGCCTGCCATTCTATGTCACGGACTATCCGGCATTGTCGAAAGCGTTCGCGGCCAGGGACACAGCCCTGGCGGACAATCTGCCCACGCCTCCGGAAGGCGTCCCGGAGCCGCTCCGACAAGCAGCGAAAGTCAGCGCCGAGACTGTCCTCGCGATGCCTGGTCTCGTGCATGGCGACAAGAAAGCATCCGTCGACGAGGTCATCGCCGCAAGAATCGCGGCCGAACTCGACAATGAAAGCTTCGCCAGTGCCGGCGCCGTCTCGCCGCTGGCCAATGTCGCCTATCGGCTGGCCAAGGCAACGCACGCGCCGGACATGATCATCGCGACGATGAGTTGCGGCCATCTCGACATCGCGCCGAGCCCGATGATCCTGTCGCTGATCGAAAGCCTGGATTGCGAGACGGCGGCGGCGCATGCCGGCGGCGACGACACTTATTCGACCTATTACCAGGCCGGTGCCGTGACGCATGAGATCGTCGGCGCAGCCCAGGTCGACCGGCGCGGCCGCGTCAACACCGTCGCGCTGCGCAAGCCAAGCGGCGGACTGATCCGGCTGCCGGGGCAAGGCGGCATGGCCGATGTCGCCAACATGCATCGCGACTATTTGCTCTACGTCCCCCGCCATTCGGCCCAGTCGCTGGTTGACGGGGTCGAGATCGCGAGTTCCGCGCGTGGGCTGCTGACGCCGGCCGAGCGCGAGCCGATGGGCTATCGCACCGGCAAGGCGCTGGTCTTCACCGATCTCTGCGTCTTTCGGCTCGACCAGATATCCCGGGAATTGATCGTCATCGAGACAATGCCTGGTACTACGCAGCAGCAGATCCGCGACGCCTCCGGATTTGCCGTGACCTTCGATGCCGATTGCCGCGAGGTCCCGCTGCCGTCCAGCGATACGCTCGCCGTCCTGCGCAATCGCATCGATCCGCTCGGCTTGCGCCGCCTGGAATTCGTCAGTGCCAAGGAGCGCGGTGCGCTGATCGCGGAAATCCTCGCCGCGGACCGCGCCGTGGTCGAGCGCTGTATCGCTGCACAGCAGAGGTTGTTCACCGCAAGGAGCTGATCCATGCCAAAGCCGTTGCTCGACATGTCGGCCGCGCGCGTCTTCTTCGATGGCATCTTCACCAGCCCGCGCGTCGCGCATCCCGAGGGCGTGGCCGTCCACCGTGATGGCTCGATCTGGTGCGGCACCGAGACAGGTGACCTGCTGCGGCTGGCCGCCGATGGCGGTTCGGTCGAGCGTATGGGCGGGACGGATGGCTTTCTGCTCGGCATCGCCTTCGATAGCGCGGGCAACTGCTTTGCCTGCGATCTGAGGCATGCCGCGATCTTCCGCTGGGACGCCGCGACAGCTCACATGGAGCGCTTCGCGTCGTCCGGCATCCGGGTGCCTAACTATCCGATCGTCGATGAGGCCAGAGGCTGGCTCTACGTGTCGGATAGCGTCGGCGAAGACAATCGTTCGGGCATCTTTCGCTACGACCTCAAGACCGGCGAGGGTGGCCTGTGGTGCCGGGAGGCGATGTCCTTCGCCAACGGCATGGCCATGGCGCCTGATGGCAGCGGCCTCTATGTCGTGGAGAGCGACGCGCCCTGCATCAGCCATGTGCCGATCCTTGCCAACGGCGCGGCAGGGCCGCGAAAAGTCGTCGTCGAAGGCGTGCACAATGTTCCCGACGGGCTCGCCTTCGCGGCTGACGGCGCGCTGTTCATCTCGTGCTACGAGCCAAGCCGCATCTATCGCTGGCGGCCGGACCGAGGCCTCGAAGTGCTGATCGAAGACCCGGCGGCCACGACACTGGCGCATCCCACCAACATCGCCTTCAAGGGCGAGAAACTCTACACGGCGAACCTCGGCCGCTGGCATATCACCGAGATCGATCTGACGGCGCTTCGAGACCTGAAAAGCTGAACCACCATCCAATTTTCGCCCGGGCATGTACTGGCGGCCGCGGCGCGTTCTCGACGCCTGACCGCGGTGACGAGAAGCGGCCTCGACGGATGGTCAACAATTTCATTGAGCTGGCATGCAAATTTTCGAGACCGGTCGTGTAGTGCTCGTTGACGCACGTCGTGCTTGGCTTGCGACTTTCGCGCCACCGGGACCAGCCGTCGGCGTCGGGCCACGCTTATAAACAAGGATAATCCTTTGACAATCTTCCCTTTCACCGAGGCCAGTCCGATCCAGTTTCAAGCGCCGTTGCCGAAAACGTCGGATGTGGTCATTGTCGGCGGTGGCATCATCGGCGTGACCGCGGCCTTGTTCCTCGCCCGGCGCAACATACCAGTGACTTTGCTGGAGAAGGGACGCATCGCCGCGGAACAGTCCTCGCGCAACTGGGGGTGGATCCGCCAGCAGGGCCGCGACGCGGACGAACTGCCCATCGTCATCGAAGCGCAGCGTCTCTGGCGCCAACTGGCCGAAGAGTGCGGCGAGGACATAGGCCTGACGCAGGCCGGCGTGACCTATCTTGCGCGCACCGACAAGGAGATGGCTGATTTCGCCAAGTTCCTGAAGATCGCCGAGGCCCATGGCGTCGACACGCGCCTCCTCGACCAGGGCGAGACCGCCAAACTGATCCCAGCCATGTCTCGCCCCTTCAAGGGTGCCATGACCACGCCGTCGGACATGCGCGCCGAGCCCTGGGTCGCCGTGCCGGGTCTTGCCCGCCTGGCCGCTCGCCAGGGTGTCACCATCATCGAGAACTGTGCGGCGCGCATGCTCGATATCTCCGCGGGGCGCGTCAGCGGGGTCTGGACCGAAAAAGGCCGCATCGCCACGTCGAACGTGCTTGTCGCCAGCGGCGCCTGGACGTCGCTGTTCCTGCGCGCGCATGGCGTCTCGATCCCGCAGCTCAGCGTCCGCACGACCGTCGCGGCGACCACGCCGATGCCGGAAATCCATGCGGGCGCCGCCGCGGACGAACGCATCGCCTTCCGGCGTAGAAAGGACGGTGGATACACGCTGGCGGCGGGCGGCAGCCACCTGCTCTATGTCGGGCCGGATGCATTGCGTCACGCGCCGAAATATCTCCCCGCCCTGAAGGCAAATCCTTTCGGCACGCGCTACCAGCCGGCGGCGCCTCGCGCCTATCCGGACAGCTGGTCCACCCCACGCAAATGGGACGCCGACAAGCAAAGCCCGTTCGAACGGATGCGCGTTCTCAATCCTGCCCCGGAGCCCAGGGCCCTTCGCGCCATCGACGTGGGCTTTCGGAAACTTTTCCGGCAATTCGAGGCGGTGCCGCTCAAGGCAAGCTGGGCCGGCATGATCGATGCGATGCCGGATGTCGTGCCTGTCGTGGATCGCGCGGCCGCGGTTCCGGGTCTCGTCATCGCGACAGGGATGAGCGGCCACGGCTTTGGCATAGGGCCCGGCATGGGCCGCGTCCTGTCCGACTTGATCCAGGGAAAGGAGACTGGACACAACCTTCACAGGTTCCGTCTATCCCGGTTCAGCGACGGCAGCCCGATGCAGCTGGGGCCGTCGCTTTAGGCGGGATTGCCCTGACGTCGGTTGGGACATCAAACATCGTTATCAACTCGCGCTCGGACGGCAGCGAAGCGCCGATCTGCGCGATCGTCGCGGCGTCACGTTCGCGCAGGCCGAGATTCTTCACGAAGTTGTCTCTGTCTCGCGGGTGGGCAGCGCCGCCGCCAGCCGGTCCGCCCATTCCTCGATGCCCGACCGTGTCGACAGCAGGTCCTGCCTTATCTCGATGAGGACAGCAGGGATGCCGCGATCATCGCCATGGATGGGCACGGCGTAATCGGCGTCGCGGCTGATCACATAGGGCACATTGGCCGCGACATTGAGGGCTGGGTCAGCGCGCAGGCCCGAAAGGATCGCCGCGGCGAGATCGGCTGCATGCGCATGCAGCACGCCCGCATGCCATGGCCTGGCAACACCAAGGAACACCGGCGTGAAAGAGTGGATCGTCACGATCCGCGTCGGCCTGGCTTCGGCGGCCCGGCAATCGAGAAGTGCCGACACTCGCTCATGAAACGGCGAAAACATGATTTCCGCGCGTCGGTTTCGTTCGGCAGCGTCAATGCCGACATTGCCGGGAATGTCAGTGTCTTCCGACAGCACCGGAATGCTGCCCGAGCTGCCCAACGGCCGGTTGAGATCGATCAGCAGTCGGGAATAGCCGCTGAGCAAGGCCGCTGCATCGAGCCGTGCCGACAACAGGCGCGTTACTTCCGCGGCGCCGATGTCCCAGGCTATATGGCGCTGCAGATGGCTGGCATCGAGCCCGAGCTGCCGATATTGCGCCGGCATGTGGTTGGACGCGTGCTCGCACAGCAGGACGATATCCGAGAGACCGTGCTCGTTGAGAACCTCCACGGCGTCGGGCCAATCTTCTTGAGTGAGCGAGTTTTTTTCAGTCTGCGCAGTCATCAATAAAGCGTCCGGTAGAGATCGCAGATGGCAATCGGATCGAGGCCGGCCAGACGCTCGGCTTCATGCCGCTTCAGCCCGACGAAGGTCTCGATGAAGATCGGCGCGAACCGGCCCGTAACGGTCTTGTCGGCAAGGAACGCGTCCAGCGCCGCCGGCAGGGTCTCGGGCAGCCTCACCAGACCGAGTTCCGCCCGTTTCGCCTCGCTCATCAGCGTCGGGTCGCCGGTGACCAGCGGCGGCGATGGCAGATCCGCCTTCAGCCCTTCCAGCCCGGCGCGGATGATCGCCGCCAGCGACAAATAAGGATTGCCGGTGGCGTCGGCCGCCCGGTACTCGACATTGTACTGCCGTGCCGGATCGCGTCCGCCGATCGTCACCGTCGGACAAATGCGCAGCGACGCCTCGCGGTCGCGGTCCGCGAGCCAGGTGTAGGACGAACTCCAGCTGTGCGGCTTGAGGCGATAGAAGGACGATACGCTCGACGCCGTCATGGCGGTCATTCCAGGCAGGTGGCGCAGCACGCCCGCACAGAAGGCGCCAGCCCTCGCGGAAAGGCCGCCGGGGCGCGCCGCATCGTAAGTCGCCGGCTTGCCGGTTTCGTCGACGAAGCTGAAATGGATGTGCACGCCATTGCCGACCGCATCGGGGGCGATCTTGGGCGCGAAGCTGGCGCGCCAGCCGGCATTGCGCGCCACTTCGCGCGTGATTTCACGGATGGCGACGGCGCGATCGGCTGCCGTCAGCGCATTGGCCGGCTCATGCGTCACTTCGAATTGCTCATTGCCGAATTCGGCGATGACGACTTCGGGGCCGATGCCTGCCTCCTCCAGCGCCGCCATCAGATTGGGGGCGAACGGGTCGGCGCGGCGCAGCGCGGCAAAGGACATCGAATGCGCCGGCGCGAAGCTGCCATCGGCAATGTGGAATTCGTGCTCGAAGGCGGCGATGACGGAGAGGCCGGTCGCAGCCTTCAATTCCGCCAGCGCCTCCCGGAGCATGGTCCGCGTGCAGCCGAGCCACGGGCTGCCGTCGAGCTCGACGATGTCGCCGGCCACCATGTCGAACGGGGTCGCCGATCCCGTCCGTTCGGTGCGGAAGCGTGCCTTGAGATCGGGGATCAGCCGAAGGTCCCCCGACGAGCCCCAGGGGTTGGGATCGACGATCGAATTGAACGGCGTCATCGACAGATTGGCCTGCAGCCAACCGACACCGGTCGCGGCGGTTTTTTGCAACTTGCCTTCAGTAACGAAGCGGCCCCGCGTAATGGCCGAGAGATCCGTGGTGACGACGGCAACGAGGGGCTCGACGGTCGATGTCATGCGGTTTTTCCCAAAGCGGTGAAGCGGTCGACGACGGCGTCGGTGTCCGTGACCCAGCAATAGCCGCCGAAGGCCTTCAGCGCGATGTCGTGACGTTCCTGGGTGATGGTGGCGCAGGCATCCGACACGCAGGTGACGAGATAGCCACGGTCGGCGCCGTCGCGCACCGTCATGTCCACGCACTGGTCGGTCAGCACGCCGACCACGACGAGGTAGCGGATGCCGAGATTTTTCAGGAGGTAGTCGACATTGGTCGAGTTGAAGATGCCGGACGAGGTCTTCGGGAGCATGATCTCGTCGCCGACCGGCGCCAGCGATGCGACCGGCAGGCCTTCGGGGAGGCTGGGCGCGACATGGATCGGCGTCAGCTTGTGGTCGAGCGAACGGTCGCGGCCATCTTCGGTCAGGCTCTGGATGATGGTGTGCAGCACCTCGACGCCATTGGCCCGCGCCGCCGCCAGCAGGCGCTCCTGGTTGGGGATCGTCTGCGAGGATGTCTGCCGGTAGAAATAATGGTCGGGGCCGCGCTCCGGATGCGAGGGATCCGCGCCCGGTTCCAGCCAGATGCGCTGCATGTCGACGAGCAGCAGCGCCGTCTCGCCGGCACGGAAGGCTTCGTCTCGCTTGGGTAGGGCCCGCTTGGATAAGGTTTGGGTCATGCCTTGTCGTCCTGCTTTGCTGCTTTGGGTCCAGGTGTCTTGCGTGGTTCAGCTGTCTTTCGGGGGCCAACCGTCTGGCCTTCCGCATCGCTGTCGAGTGTCACCGCATTGGCGTGCCGCACGTTCTCGATTCTCTCGATACGGGCCCGGGCGTCATCGCCCAGCGTCGAAACGATGTGGGCGGTCAGCGCCTCCATCTGTGCGATCGCCGGCGCCAGCGTGTCATAGGGGGAGGCGACTTCGAGCGGGCTGACGATCGTGACTTCAGCGAGATCGGATATCGGCGATAGCCATTGGTCGGTGAACAGAAGAATGCGCACATCGAGCGCGGCGGCCTGGCGTGCAAAGGCCATCACGTCGAGCTGATAGCGGCGATAGTCGAAGACGACGAGCACGTCGCGGCGACCGAGATCGGCCAGCGTGTCGAATGCTTGGGAAGAGAGCACGCCGAGATCGCGGACTCCGCTGCGGAACTGCACGAGATATCCGGCCAGCATGCCGGCGATGTGGCGGCTGAACCGGCCGCCGACCAGAACGATCTCGCCCTTGGCCTCCATCAAAAGGCGGGCGGCCCGCTCGTAGGTCTGGATCGGGGTCGCGGCGGTAGCTTTCTGCAGGGCCGCGGTGACGGAATCGAGATAGGCCAGCACCGCGCTGTCGATGGAACCGCTTTGCCGCTTGGTCTCCATCATCAACAGCGGCGAATGCAGCCTGGCCTCGACCTCGGCGAGCAGCTTTGCCTGGAAATCCGGAAACCCCTCATAGCCGAGCTTGACCACCAGCCGGACCACGGTGGGATCGCTGACGCCGGCGCGCCGCGCCAGCGACGAGGCGGTGCCAAGGCCGGAGGTCGGATAGTCCGTCAACAGCAGCCGGACGATCTTTTCCTCCGACGGCGTCAGCGCCAGATCCCCGCGCATCAGAACATTGCGTATCGCCATTGGCCCCCCCCGCAATCCATGGTCTATTATTTTGTAAAAACTATTACAGATACATTAAATAATGTCAACAATGAAGGGATGTTGACATCTGGCGATCGCCGGCCTTCGGCATCTTCGTCGAATATCCCCAGCGGACCCCATCGAAGGCGAGATCCAGCAGCATGTGCCCGATCACCTGGTAACCGAGCTGTGGCAGGTCATATCAGGCGCGACCAAGGGCCGGCGCGATGCCATCCAGATCACGCTGTTCGATTCCGTAGGCTTCGCCATAGAGGGACTTTTCGGCGCTGCGTTATGTCAGGGGTCAGCTGAAGTCGACCGGCCTCTACAAGGAACTCGACATGCTGACCGACCCCGACGAGCCGCGCGAGCTCTTCGGCATGCTCAGGGCTGACCCCTTCAGGCAAGGCACCCCTGCTGGTCGCAGGCAGCACCTCGATCTATCGGACATCGTGGCGAAAATCCGTCCATCCGGGCAGTACGCAAGATGCGATCGCCGAGCGCCGGCCGATATTCAGCTTGGCGAAGATCCGCCTGATGTGTTCGCGCACCGTGTAGCCGCTGATGCCGAGCTGGCGTGCGATTTCCTTGTCGAGCTTGCCGTCGGCGATCAGCAGCGCGATCTGCAGCTCGCGTCGCGTCAGTATATCGGCGGCCGTGAGCGGTGTGTCGCCGGTTGCCGGAACATAGACTGCGTCATAGATCAGATAGTGAGTTCCGGCGCATACGATGCGGCCCACGGGGCGCTGATCGCCATGGCCGCTCGGGCCGCCAGGCTCGTCGTCTTCGAGGTGCCGGATGGCGACCAGCGAATGGCCGTTCACCACAAAGCTCGACGTGTCCGTATCGGTGTTCCGCTCATTCCGTGACGCGGAGAGTTCTTCAGCGAACTCCGAAAGCCTCTGCAAGTTCTCGGCATGCCCAATCATGACCGAACGCCTTAGTTGGCAGGAAACTCATTACAATCACAAGCCCTGGCGCCTTAACAAACGGCCACGCCACCGGACCACGGCGCAACCCGTATGAATGCTGCATTGATGGCCCGAACTATAACACTTCCCGGAATATTAGCATTCCCAAAATCATTTGGGGCCATCAATTTTCAGGTCAGGTTGTGAACCCGGAGTTGATAGAGCGCAACAGGTCCGGCGTTATCCTGACACCGCGGTTGAACAGCCCGGCCGGCGCCAGCGGCACACCCGGCCGGCAGCCCCAGGCGCCGCCCGAATGCGGGCGCGGACCGGCGGTGTGAACGGCGATGATGACCGGCGGGCCGGCTTGCTGGCGCTGGATCCAGACGGGCGCGCCGCTGTGCCCCGGGCAGGTGTCGACGCTGTAGAAAAGCTGCCGCTCGGTGATCCGGTCGAGGCGCTCGGCATGCTCCCACTGCGTGCCCTCGGGCTTGTCGGCCGGATAGCCTGAAATGTGCAGCAGACGCGAGGCCCGGAGCCTGTCGAGATCCTGCCGGCTCGGCGACCATAGCCTGAAAAAACCCGGCGCCGGCGAGAACGGCCGCTCAAGCTCGATCAGCCCGACATCGTGCAGCGCCGACGGCCGACGGCGGTAGGGCGGATTGACGTGCCAGCGTTTCGCCCATTGCCAGCCGAAGGGGCGCGCGTCGCGGGACGCACGGCCCGGCGTGACCCGGATGCGCACGGCAAGGTTGGGCAGGCCAAGCCGCTGCCGGATCGGGCTGGTGATGCAGTGCGCGGCGGTCAGCAGACGCGTCGGCGAGATCAGGAAAGCGGTGCAGCCGGTCAGCCTGCCGTCGCCGAAGTCGCGCTCGATATGGCAGACCGCGCTGTGCGGAAAGCGGTTGGTGTGCGCGACTCTGGCGCGGCCGTCGGTCGGCCCCACCACCGCATAATCCGCTTCGTCGGCCAGACGGTCGAGTTCGAAGGGCGCTGGCGAGGACAGCGTCATGTGTCTTGCTCGGCTTGTGGTGGCTCGGCTTGCGGCGGCGCGACATCCGGCGGAGCCACATCGTAGATCCCGCCTCCGTTTGCCGCCTCCCGTGGCACGTCGGCCGGGGCCATGTCCGCGACCGCTGCCGGGCCGAGCATGCCGCGCAGGCGGTCCACCAGAAGATGGGCCTCCTCGCCGCGGCTCTCGAGATAGGCCGTGGCGCGATCCATGAATTCCTCATCGGAGCTGAACGACGCCTCGATTGGGCGCGGCGGGACTGAGCGCAGCGCCTTGACCTCCTGAAGAACGATGGCGTCGAGGTCGGCCCATACCGACCTTGCATGAGGTGCGACTTGCCCGTGCATCGGGATCTCCCTTGGTTCAGTTGGCGTAAATCAGCCCCGCTTCGTCGAATGTGGTGCTGTTGGGGTCGTAGAGCAGTGGCCGCTCCCGGTCCTGCAGCCAGCCCTCATAGTTGCGGGCCCGGCGCGGGTGCATGGCCTGTCGGGTCAGGCGAGCCGCCTGGACCAGGACTTGGCCCGGTTGCAGGTTGCGGATCGCGGTGTTGACCCGGGGGTCGGCGCGGCTCGGCTGCCGGTAATGTTCGATAATCCTCTGCGCGATCGAATTGGTCCCTTTGGTCATGCCAATGCTGAGCGGACGGTCGCGATCGATGCCGGCGCGGGTGATGCGATAGACCTGCGGTCCCGGCGCCAGGAACGGCCGCAGCAATGGATCGACGGCTTGGCCCCTGCCGGAGGCGGCGCGCGCCGCATCGATGGCGGCCAGCGACACCGGCGGCGTCCAGCCGCGCCAGCCCGGCAATTGCGAGCCACGCGCCCGTGCCGAGGTCTGGCCGCGCGCCGGCCGCGGGGCTCGCCCGCGCCGCACGGCTGCCTCGCCGAAGGCGGCGTCGCCGCCGCAACCGCAGCCGCAGCCGCCGCTTGGAAAATGCCGGCGCCTGACCTCGACGGCACGAAAACCCTGTTGTTGGCGGCAGCGCGCGCAGCCGCACGGCCGGCGGTGGCCGACCGTTTGCGCGGCCTCGTCGACCAGCGCGTCAAGTTGTTCGTCGAAATAGGACATGTCGGCTCCCTTTCTACGTTGTGTTCAATGCCGCTTGCCCGCCGGAGCTAACCCGGACCGGCATCCACCTTTGCGTCTGCCGCCGTCGCCCGCCGGCGCAGCCGCGCCACGGTCCTCTCCCGCTGTTCGACCGTCGGCAGCGGAAAGGAAGGCCGCGCCGGCCGTGGCGGCCTGATATCGAGATAGCTGGCGATGTTGGCGCTCGCATCGAGCTCAAGCTGCAATAGCGAAGCCGGTGCCGAAAGCAGCGAGACGACACCCGGGCCATGACCCGCCACGGTGCTGTCCGAGTGCACGATAACACCCACCGAAACATGCCCGCCCAGCCGCGAGCGACCATAGCGGTTGTCGGCGTCCATGATGCCGACAATGTCGCCGAAACGCAGCGAGCCGAGCTTGTAGCGGCGCACCATGCCCGGATCGGACATCTGGATGTCGTAGTCGCCGCGCAGCACATTGTTGCGGCCCAGCCCAGAGCCCATGACGCGGGCGGGAATGCGGTGCGTCACCTTGACGTGGATCCGGCCGTTGCGCTCCACCGGCCGCCAGCGCGCGAGCAGCCGTGGCGAGCAGTTCCAGATCGCAACGTCGGGATAGTCGGTCAGGCGCAGGCCAAGTCCATAGGCCCAGACCTGGATGCGGTCGCCGATCGCCATCTGCCGCATCGCCGGCAGCGGAAAGTCGATCAGCACCGTGTCGACGCCGCCATGCTTGCCGGTCACCACGCCGCGCGCGCCGGCGGCGCGGCCCGTCGTGACGATGGCGTGATTGCCGACGCAGGAATAGCTCTGCAGCGCCTGGTTGGCGGCATCAGGGCTGCCGCCTGCCGCGCGCGCCTCGTTGCGGATCGACACCGCCGGTTCGACATGATCGCCGGCGAGCCCGACGCAAGGGTCGCCGACGCGATGGTTGAGCACGATGCCGCCGGTGCCCGGCAGCGAGCGCGGCCTGCCGTCGTAGCCGATGCGCCACGGCGTTCCCTTCTCTGTCGGCGAAGCCACTTGCCCCGCGACGCTGATCATCACCAGGTCGCGCGCATTGGTGCGCAGGCCGTGGACCGGGTGGAGGCGGGCCGGTTTCATGCCGCCGCCTCCACTGGTGCCAGCTCGTACCAGAGCGCGCAGGCATTGCGCCAGGGATCGTCCGGCGTCTCGTCATGGTCGGCTGGATCCTCCAGCGCCCAGTCCGTTTCGCTCCAGCCGTCCGGCAGCGCCAGGATGACCGGCGCGACGACCTGCACGATGGCGGCGCTGCGGCCGCTCGCGGCGATCGGGGCGGCGGCGGGCCAGAAGGCCGGACCAGACCAACCCGGGATCGCGCCCGGATGACGTGTGGCCGGAAACGCGAGCCGCTCCAGATAGTCGCATAGCGGCGGCCGGGCACCGGCGCTGCCGGCGATGGTGAGGATGTAGGTGCTCTCGGGCTGCAGCGCGGCCGACAGGGCAATGACGTCGCGCGCGCATTCGTCGAGCGGTGCTGCGGTGCCGGCGAGGTCGCCAAGCCGCGCTTCAAGCGCGGCACAACAGCCTTCGAAGCGCGGCATCAGGGCAGTGCCTTCGCGCTCGGGCAGCGCGCTCTCATATTGCGCGTCGCCGACCCAGTGCACGCGTGACGACAGCCGGCCGTTCTGCCAGGCGCGGCGCCACGGCTCGAGCTCAAGCACCATTTCCCTGAGCGTCGCGTCCCGCGCATCGGGATGCAGCCAGCCGCCACCCATCTGGTCCGGCCGGTGGCGGTAGTACTCGTCATTGTCGAGCAAGGTGTAGAAGCCGCGCGGCAGCCACACCCGCGCCGACTGCGACAGCGTCACCGTGACCAGCAGCCCCATCGGCGACAGCGCCAGCGGCGCATCGATGACGATGTTCGGGGGCTTGGGCGAAAAGCGCCCGGAAAGAGCCAGATGGTGGTCCATCGCGGACACCCTTCAGAAACAAAGAGTTGTAGCTGTCCGGCGACTCTACCGGATGCTGAACAGCTGCAACGGTTTAGGCGGCGATGCGCGAGGCGGTGTTGCGGTTGAGCCCGTACGACCAGTGCACACGATCGCCATCGAGGCCGGGGAAGCGGCGCCCTTCGCGCGTCAGCCGGTAGGCGGCGAGCCACGCGTCGGCCTGCGAGCCCATCTTCTTGGCGTCGGCGTCGAACTCGGCCGGCGTGATCGTCGTGCGGAAATCGTTCTCGGCGATGTATTGCAGCGTCCTGCGCCCCGCATCCGCCATCTTGGCGCGCTGCGACATCTCGGCCGCGCCGCCCAAGTGCCGGTTGGCGACGGCTTCGATGACGTCCCATTTGGTGTTGGCGTCGAAGGACTTCTTGATGTCGGGCGCGTCGAACAGTTCGAAGATTTGCTGCACGTACTGGCCGGTTTCACGGGTCAGCGCCAGGATGTTGCCATAGCTCGAACGGTCGAGATGGTAGCGCAGGTCGGTACCGACACGCTGCACCGTTGCGAGCGCCGCGAACGGCCGGTCATTGATGGACGAGCTGCCGCGGATGACCTGGCCGATGGTCAGATCCTGGAAATATTGCGACATCGCGTTCATGAAGGCGACCAACATGAAGTGGAAGCTGCGGTTGACGATCGCGCCCGAAGGCACCGGCGCGCGGCCATAGTTGAAGACGCGGCGATAGGCGATCAGCCGGTCGCGGCGCTTGTAACGAATCGGCCGCCACTTCTCGAGGATGTAGAGCCCGCGTGCGCCGGGGCCGCGCTGGATGCGGATCTGGCCGTTCTGGAACAGCCGGCGCAGCACATCGACGACCTGGAACAGCTTCATGCGGTCCATCTGGTAGATGTAATAGAGTTCTGCCGAGGCCTGCAGCTGCGGCGGAATGATGGATTCGTCGAAGTCGTTGCGCAGCAACGGCATCTGCAGCGCGTCGAACGGCTTGAGCGGCCCGTCGCCGAAGCCCACCAGATCCGCAAAGCTCGTTGTCGTCGCACTGGACGAGCGATCGAGCAGTTCACCGTAGCGGCCCTCGAACTCGCTCTCGAAAGCGGCGCGGTCCGCCGGCGACAATCCGGGCAGCTCGTCCCTGAAGAAGCGCTGGAACAGCCTTTGGATGACCTCATTGGATTCGCTAGCCATAACAGACCTCATGTTGCTCGAATTGGCGGCTCACGGTTTCAGGCTTTGGGCGGCTCGCTGGAGCCAGCGTCCTGACTGGCATTGATGGCGCTCATCACGGCCGGCACCAGGTCGAAGAAGCGCGCCAGCTCGCTGTCGGTGATCGTCGCGGGAAGGCCTGGTGGGACGGGCTCGACAGCGCGCACGCGCTTGACGAACTCGCTGCGCCGTTCGTCCTGCGGCTTGGTCTTCTGAAACTTGACGATAGCCTGCAGCGACGGGAATTCCGCCCGGATGAGCCATTGGCCCGCATTGGTGCGACCAACGATGTCGCCCGTCGTGTCGACTGCAGCCGCGTAGAGTGCCGTGACATTATCCCTGTCGCGCAGGCCAAACGACCGCACCGTTTCGTCAAACCTGTCGATCGCCTTGCCGATGTCGCCAAGCTTCTTGTCGATCTCGCTACCCTTGGGCTGGTTCTGCAGCGCGGTGGCGATGGTCTCCATCGCGGCGGTCAGCCGTTCGAAGGTCTTCGACTGGTCTCCGTCGGGATATCTCCTGATCGCCTTGGCAACGTCGACGATGGCCTTTTGGGTTTCCTGGCTGCCGGTATCGACCTGTTTGGTCAACAGGTCGATCGATTGCGGCGTCTGGGACTCCACTTCGAAGCGAGCCTTGACCCCGGCGTGGAACTTGTTGGCCGGATGATAGGGAAACGGAATTTTCGCAGCCATTGTCCTGCTCCTCTCATGCCTGCTCAGGCCGACCAGTAGTCGGGACGGTTCTGACCCATGCTTGCCATCGAGCTCGCGATCGGCGACGGCATCTGGACCGGGCTCGGCAGGTTGGTACCCTGGTTGAACGTGTTCTGCAGGATCGTGCGGATCATCCAGCGGATCAGCGACTGGTTGTTGCGGAAGTTGAAGACGTTGAAATCGCATTGCTGGGTCAGCGATCGCACCAGGCGCTCGGTCTGCTCCTCGGCCTGGTAGAAGGTGCGCAGCTCACGCACCATAAGGGCCTTGAGACCGGGGTCCCAGGCGCCAGCGCCACCGAACGGGTCGAGCAACTCGCCGGAGATGGTGGCGAGCTTGGTCTTCAGCTTGTCGCTGAATTCACACAGCAGCACGCCGGGGTTCGCCACCTGGTCGGTCAGGTCCAGCACCGCGCCGACGGCGAGGCCGACGGCGGTCGCCCGTCTCTCCTGTTCACCGAGGCCGTCCGGATCGATGCCGACCGCATAGAGATCGATCGCCCGGTCGAGCAGGAACAGCATGTAATCCAGGAGCACCTGGCAGCTGATCTCGTCGTCGTCGCAGCCGCAGCCGGCGAAGCAGTCGACCTGCTCGAGCAGGAAACCGCGCGCGATGGTCAGGTTCATCAGCCGGACGGCGCCCTGGTCGGGGCCGCCGGCGCCATAGAGGCCGTAGACGATGATTGGCGGGCGCGCGACATAGAGCAGCCGCGAGCTGCCCTTGGCGACGAAGGCATCGACGAAGAGCTGCAGGCTGGAGACGAACGCCACCAGCGGCGGCGATTCCGGTGGTCCCGATGTGATCGGCACGTCGATCGGAACCGGAATGCTCTGGCCGAACTGGATCAGGCGCTGGAAGCGGTGAACCAGCATCGCCGACGCGGTCGACAGTTCACGCAGGCTCTCGACGCTTGCCCCGGTCGAGAGGTCGACCAGGTCGTCCATCGCCTGCGACAGCGCGTTCTCTTCCAGAAGGGCACGCAGGTCCGCCTGGCCGCCGGCTTCCAGTTGCAGGACCAGATTGCGGTAGGCTTCGATGCCGCGCGGCCAGTCCTCCTGGCCAAGCGCGCTTTCGACCGAGCCGGTCAGGCTGCGCAGCGCCATGATGACGGCGTTGCGGCGCGCCTGCAGTTCACCGGCCGCCGAACGCATGATCGAGGTGCTGCGTGTGATGCCGTTGGACGCTAGCCCCTCGCCGATGGCGACGAGGATCAGCCCGGCCAGCACGTCGCAGCTCTGGGCAAAGCGCCGGAACAGGATGGCGCTGCCATCGGTCAGCGTGCCGACATAGCGCGCCAGGCGCGAATACTCGCCGAGCTGGCGGCGCGCCGACATGGCGCGGTCGTGGTTGACCGAATCCAGCGAAAGGCGCGCGGCGGCCAGCCCGTCATTGGCGAGCTGCCGGATCGAGCGGCCCCAGCCAATCATCTCGATGCGGATGTCCTTCAGCGGCGAGGAGGTCGAAAGCGTCTGCAGGTCGCGCTCGAGATCGTCCTGCGCCTGGGCCATTTCGACCGAGGACGGGCCCGTGTTCCGCACCTGCGGCACATAATCGGGCACGCTTGAATAGGGCAGGCCGGCGCGTTCGCGGCGGTCCCTGTCCGCTTCCTGCGGGTAGAAGTTCAGCAGCGCGTTGGCCATCTGGTCGGGATCGCGCGGATCACTGACGCGCAGCGTCTTGCGCAGCAGATTGTCGACGGCGACCGTGGCGGGCGACCGAAATTTCGAGACCGGGCTGGCGGCGGTTGTAAACAGGTCGGCCATGACATCTCACCTCATGCAACGAGTGCGGCTGGGGACGGTTGCGCGGCGGGTCGTCGGTTTGCCTGGCGCTGGGCCAGGTTCCTGATGACGAGCTTGGCAATGGCGTCCGGTTCGGCGCCGGCCTCCAGCGCGAAACGGCTGGCCGACACAAGAAAGCGTGGCGGCAGGTCGGGTACTCGCCCCGCCGCGATCTGGATTCCGCCGCGCCGGATGCGGGCTTCGTCGGCGCGCGTGAATGGAATGGCATCGGCCAGCGCGTGCTGGCCCAGCCCCCGCCGAGGCTGGTAGGCGATCTCGTCGACCACCGCCGGGATGAGGCGCGGCACCGACGCAAGCAGCACCGGAGGCAGCCTGTGGCCGCGCGACGGATTGTAGAGCGCGCGCCAGACGCGTTCCGCGCGCGCCGCCTCGGCCGCGAAGCCCATGCGGCGCAGCATTTCGGTCAGGATCAGGACCCGGATCCAGCCGGTCGGATGGGCGCCGCCGGGGCGATAGGTCAAGGCGCGCGCGCCGGGATGGGCGAGGAACTCCATCATGCCCCAGACCGACGCCGTGCCGCCGAGCAGCAGCGCCGCCAGATCGGCGAAAATCTCCTTGTGCCAGCGGCGCAGGATGGTCACCACGAGCGGATCGAAGCGCATCGAGGCTAGCCGGTTGCCGACCGCCTGCGCGTTCTCCTGCCACAAGCCCATATCGGCCTGCAGATTATGCGCGACCTCATGCAGGAACACTGATTGCCAGGGATTGTCGCGGTCCCAAGGGACGCGGATCACAGGGAACGGATTGCTGTCGCCGAGGAGCCGTGCCAGCGCCACGCCACGACGCTGCGTTGCCGGCGAATAGCCGTGTTCCATGTAGGTCAGCGGCTTCAGCAGCGGGCCGGCGAAGACGCCGGGCAAGGCCGCGCGGACGACGGTATAACAGTCCATCGCGATCGCGTCATGGGCGGCGAGCGCCGGCGCGAAACCCGAACCGCGCTGCGACATCACCTCGAAGAACATGCCGAAGCTGCGGCGCAGCCGGTCGATGCTGCGGTCGAGCAACGCCATCTGGGTGAGTGCCGCCTGCGCCGTTGCCGGCGGCCAGCCGCGTTCGATCACGGCGATCTGCCGATTGATGGCGTTGCCGATGGCGGCCAGCCGCCGGTTGGCGGCGTGGAAATGGGCTCGCGACGGCGCATAGGGCAGGTCTTCGGGACGCAGCCCGATGCGCCGCGGCGTCAGCCGGTTCAGGCGCTGCGCGCGCGCCTTCAGCGCCCGCAACTTGGTGTCCAGGAACCGCCTGGTCGAAGAACCCGTGCGCATCGCCACGATCCTTCTGGTTGCACCGAGAGGGTTTCAGTTGGGCCGGATGGTGATGCTGACCGGACCGCGGATGACGATGCGCCGCCGGCGCCCGGAACCCTGGCCCTGGCCATAGCCCGGTGCATACCCACCGGTCCAACCGCCAATGCCGCCCATTCCCCCGAGCGCCCGCCCGGCGGCGCGCGCCAGGATGCGTGCCGGAGCCATGCCGGAGCGGACCGCCGCGGCCGTGCGGCGCACGATTCGCCGGCCTCTCTGCAAGGGCTGCGTCAGCTGCCGGCGCAAGCCATGCCCGCGTGCCGCGACACGGCGCGCGGTGCGCGCCAGCACCATTGGCCGCACGGAAGCCGGGGTGCGGCGGGTGACCGCTGTGCGGCGCACGCTGTTGGCGATGCGCGGCAAGGCGCGGATCGCGGCCGGCCCGCCACGGTTGACGAGCTGGGTGGCGGCGCGGCGCACGGTGCGCACCGCCTGGATGCGGGCGGCCGCCGGCATGCGGGCGGCGGCGGGGCCGAGCACGCGTCTGGCGGCGAGCCCCGCGACCAGCGGGATGGCGGCGCGATTGCGCACGGCGAGCTCGGCGAAGGCATCGAGCGCTTCGTCCTCGGAGGCTTCGTCCGCCATCAACTGGCCGATGACATTGGCGACGCCGCCAATTGCCGTGCCGTAGCCTGGGATGAGGCTGGCAACCGGCGCCACGGCGCGGGCGATGCGGCCGATGGTGGGAGCGGCACGCCGCACGGTGCGCACGGCGCCGCGTATGCCGCGGGCGATGCGCCGGAAGAACTCGTCGCTGTCTTCAGCCGCGAGCGCGAAGCCCAGCGCCTGGTCCCAGCCGTCATCGTCGCCCTCGTCGAAATCGTCGCTCTCGTCGAAGTCGTCGCCTTCATCGAATTCGTCGCCGGCGTCCATCTCGTCGAAGCTCGAAGCCTCGTACTCGTCGCCCGCGTCATACTCGTCGCCCTCGTCGCCTTCATCGGCACCTTCGAAGCCGTCGCCTTCGTCCATTTCGTCGAATTCGTCATAGCTGTCGGCGGGGCCTTCCGCTTCATCAAAGGCTAGGTCGTCGAACATCGATTCGTCATACCCGTCCATCTCGAGATCTCCTCTTGAGCGATCGGCCCCTCAGGAGAGCGGGACCAAAGCGATTAACGCCGGTGGGGATAGTCCCCCTGAAGTGATCGCCCTCAAGTCGGCAGGACTGGGTAGCCCGAAGATGGTCGTCAGTATCGGCGACTATTCAGGTACGGAATTTTGTGCTTAAAACAAATATATTGCGAGTATTATTTTACTATAATTTATTATAACCGGATTTACGGATGATATCTGACGTGAAGCGCCAAAAATTGGAGAAAGGCCCATAAATACTTCGCGGCATGCTGAAAGCCGCCGTCGCCGGCCAGGCTCGCCATAAGGTTGGGAAGTCTTCCTCGTCTTTACGGCAACGCAACATGCTTCTCAGTTCGGCCATATCTCCTGCCGTGATCACGATCATCATCATGTCGCCTGCGCGGCGTGGAAAATTATTCGTCGCGATGGCTTTTGAAGGGCCAATCGTTTCTTTCCCGCAAGGGGGAGTCGATGAGACTTGTAGGCATTGGCGGCGGAAAGAAACCGGTAAGGAGCCTGATATGCCCAGAATAGTACCCGTGCTCGATTTGAGCCGGTTTGAGCAAGGCGCATCGGAACGAAGGACATTTCTGGCGGATCTCCGCTCCGCCTCGCGCGACATCGGCTTTTTCTACCTGGCCGGACACGGGATCTCCTGGGCCGAGATCAGCGAGGTGCTCACCGCGTCCCGCCGCTTCTTTGCCTTGGCCGAGGCCGACAAGCTCGCGATCGAGATGGTCAAGTCCTCGCAGTTCCGCGGCTATACGCGCGCCGGCGGCGAGCTGACCAAGGGCAAGGCCGACTGGCGCGAACAGCTCGATATCGGCGTCGAGCGCCAGCCCATAGCGCAAGGCCCCGGAATTCCCGCCTGGACGCGGCTGCAGGGGCCGAACCAGTGGCCGGCTGCGTTGCCAGAACTCAAACCCGTCTTGCTGGCATGGCAGGCCAAGGCAACAGGGGTGGCCATCAGGCTCTTGAAAGCCTTCGCGCTGTCGCTCGATCAGCCAGAGGATGCCTTCGACCCGATCTACCGTGAGCAGCCAAACCACCGCATGAAGATCGTGCGCTATCCGGGCCGTGAGGCGACCGGCGGTGATCAAGGTGTCGGCGCGCACAAGGATGGCGGTTTCCTGACGCTGTTGCTTCAGGATGACAATAAGGGGCTGCAGGTCGACTATGATGGCAGCTGGGTGGACGTGGACCCCATTCCCGGCACGCTCGTCGTCAACATCGGTGAATTGCTCGAGCTGGCCTCGAACGGCTATTTGCGTGCGACCGTGCATCGCGTCGTGACGCCGCCCGCCGGCATTGAACGCATTTCGGTGCCGTTCTTCTTCAGCGCCAAACTCGATGCGACGATACCGCTGCTCGAACTCCCCGAGGAATTGGCGACGCAGGCGCGCGGGCCGGCCAGCGATCCGGACAATCCGCTGTTTCGCGATGTCGGAACCAATGTGCTGAAAAGCCGGCTGCGCTCGTACCCTGACGTCGCGCGCCGGCATTATGCCGACCTGCTTGAGCCGGAAACCGGAGCGGGTTGAGCCAGTTGACACAGGAACGAATGGATTTTTCGCAGTCCTGGCTGATTTTGGAAAATCGTTCGTCGTATCCGCGTGAAGATCGGTTCAAAAGAGAAAAATCCGTTCGGTGTTTTCCTCCCATTTCGCTGAACGGTGTTCCCTCTGAAGGTTATGACCTTCTTTTGGCCGGGCCGTTTCGCGCCCGGCCATTTTTCTTTCCGCTTTGCGCGTTGCCGGTGCGGCATTGATCCGGCAGACTTCGGCATGCGCCAACCGTTGCAATCAGTGGAAGAAGGAGAGGTCTCATGACATCCAGTGTCGCCGTCATTGCCGGGGCGGGCTCGGGATTGAGCGCATCGCTCGCGCGTCTTCTCGGCAGGGAAGGATTCCAAATCGTCCTGGCCGCCCGAAATATCGAGAAGCTCGGTGCATTGCAGGCGCAAACCGGCGCGCAAGCGGTGGCGACGGATGTCTCGGATCCGGCCTCGGTGGAGCAGCTGTTTGATGTCGCCGACAAGGCTGGTCCGCTTTCCCTCGTGGTTTTCAACGCCAGCGGCCGCGCTCGCGGCCCGATAGCAGAGCTTGATCCCGAGGCGGTCCGTCAGGCGCTCCTGGTCGGGGCCTATGGTGGGTTCTTGGTGGCTCAGCAGGCGGCCCGCCGGATGCTGGCCTTGGGCTCGGGGTCGATCCTTTTCACCGGCGCGACGGCAAGCGTGAAGGGGTTCGCCGGGTCTGCCGGCTTTGCGATGCCCAAATTCGGATTGCGCGGGCTGGCGCAATCCATGGCCCGTGAACTGGCGCCCAAGAACATTCACGTCGCGCATTTCATCATCGATGGGGCCATCGCCTCGGCCGCGTCCGGACAGGAGCCCGGGCCGCAGGACCGCCGGCTGTCGCCGGATGCGATCGCCGCGGCCTATCTCTCCATCCACCGCCAGCACCGCAGCGCCTGGACCTGGGAAATGGAGCTCAGGCCATGGATCGAAAACTTCTGACCGCATCAGCGATCCATGCGACCTTTGCATGGCTCGTGTGCACAGGCCTTGAGGAGAGTCGACATCGCATGAGGATGTCACTATATAGCGGCGGCTTCGATGGCTCGCGCCTTGAAGCGTAACGTCATAAGGCGGCTGCAGCGACAGCCATTGAGATACGAAACGGACTGGAAGCCGTAACAGGTAGAAGCAATAGCTCGGAGCGGGCAGATCCCGCCAACGGTACAGTCCCTCAGAATCAGAAAATGTTCTTCACCCCTCGATTTCCTTCGGCTCTGTGGACCCTGGACGGCATTGACTTGCCGGCTGGCCGCGACTCGGCTGGAATGGGAGCATGCATCCTTTGCGGGATGCCGACGTTTATGATTACCAACCGGCTTTGCCGCCAGGGAAAAGCAGTATGAGTGAACATGCGATCGAGTTCTTGCGGGGATGGATCGGTGAAAAGGTCCATTGCCAGTCCCATGCGAGGATAGAGAAGCAGGCTGAGACATTGGCCCGCGAATGTGCCGCCAAAGCGGCCGAGGTCGGTATACCGCTGGAGGACATCCAGGAGGAAGTTGGCGACATTCAGGAATTGATCGCTTCCCGGCTCGAGGAAGCGGCCGAGGCGGACGAAAACCAGCAGGCCCCCAGCAAGGCCGCGGAATAGATTTTCAGGGACAACCCTGTCTGAAAGCGCGGGCCGTTCGGCCCGCGTTTTCGTCTCAGCCGAACTTTTCTTTCAGCCACGCCTTTGGCAGCGCCGGCACGAAATTGCCGTCGCGGCCGGTCATGTCGTCATTGGCGACCAGGGCGTTGAGGATCGATTCCTCCACCGCCTGGATCACCGCGTCGAAGAACGGGTCGATGTCCGCGTCGGGAATGAAATCGGCGCTGGCGATGTGGCCTGACGGCGCCAGCGCCGCGGCGGGATTGGCTGTCGAGAAGGCGAGGAAGATGTCGCCCGAACTGTGATAGCCGAAGCCGCCGGTCATGGCGACGCCGAGCGGCACACGCCGTGCCAGCCGCCTCATCTGGTGCGGCAGGAACGGCGCGTCGGTGGCGATGACGGCGATGATCGAGCCCTTTTCCGCGCGCGACGTGGCTTCGCGGATCGCCGGTTCGGTGAGTTCGAGATCGGCGCGCCAGCCACGAATGGTGAAATTGTGCCGCTTGCCGAAATTCGACTGCACGAAAGCGCCGACCGTGTAGGTGCGTCCCTGCCATGCGACGATGCGCGATGCCGTGCCCGAACCTGCCTTGAAGCCGAAGGTGATCATGCCGGTGCCGCCGCCGACGCTGCCTTCCTCGATCGGTCCGCCGGCTGCGCCGTCGAGCGCCTCGGCGACATGCTCCGATGTCAGATGGTGGCCGTTGATGTCGTTGAGAAACCCGTCATAGGTCTCCGCCGCCACCGGCAAACCCCAGGCGCTGTCGATCGCGGCCGGCAGCACCCGGTTCATCCAGCGCAGCGTGCCGTCACGCGAAACACCGCAGGAATGCGTGTTGGTGATGGTGATCGGGAAGTTGAAAGCGCCGGTTTCCTCAATGATGTGCGAGCCGGTCAGCTCGCCATTGCCGTTCTGGCTGAAGATGCCGGCGAAGACCGGCGTCGCCAGCTCGGCGCGAGGCCTGGGCAGGATGGCGGTGACGCCGGTGCGCACCGGTCCCCGGCCGACGACAAGCGGACCATCGCCTGAAATCAGCGTCGCATAGCCGACGGCGACGCCGTGCACGTCGGTGATCGCATTGAACGGCCCCGGCTTTCCGTCGAAACGGATGGCGAAGCTTCGTGCGCGCGGCTTGCCCGATGGTGTTGCCAGATGGTGTGGATTGTCGGTCATGTCGTTAGAACAGGGATCCCTGATTGCCGGGTTCCTTGGCCTTTGCCGCTGGCCTGGTGACCGACTTTGGCCGCGCCGCGCCACTGGTTGCCACCGCATCCGCCGTACCATCGGCGAACTCCAGCGAAAGCGCCATGCCTGACGCCACGTCGGCCGCCTGCTTGACGACGCCACCGTCGGCGTCCTTCACCAGCGCGAAGCCGCGCGCCAGCACGGCCTTGTGTGACAGCGTCGCCATCAGCCTGTCGGCCTGACCAATACGGCTGCGCAAACGTTCCAGCCTGATCAGCACCGCTTGGCCGCCACGTCGCGTCAAGGCCGTCAGCAAATCCCTTTGTACGCGCTGGCGCCGCGCGGTCGGCTCGATCGTGATGCGGCTTTGCAGGAGGACCAGTTGTTGCCTGTGTCGATGAAGCGATGCCTTCGCGCATTTTGGCAACTGATCGGCCGCGCGGTTCAGTTCCGCGCGCCGGGCTCTGGCCAGCCCGCGTAGCCCCGCCTGCGCCCGCAAAAGGTTGCGGTCGTTGTGGCGCCGTGCCTCGGCGATCCTCTGCGACAGCATCGCCGGGTTCAACTTCACCGCGAAGAAACGCGCCCGTTTTCGTTCGGTGGAGACCATGAGGCCGCGGCCGAGCCTCGATGTTGCGTCATCGAGGCGCCGGCGCGGCAGCGCCAGCAATTGATCGGGCGAGGGCAGTGCCCGCGCGGCCGCACGGGCCGCTTGCCGCTTGCGCTCGAAATTGCGCAGCACGGCGGCCTTGAGCCGCGCGCCGAGGCTCGCCAGCGTCGCTTCGAGGTCCGCCTTCACCGGCACCGCGATTTCGGCGGCGCCGGTCGGTGTCGGCGCCCGCACATCGGCGACAAGGTCGATCAGCGTCCAGTCGGTTTCGTGCCCGACGGCCGAAATCACCGGAATGTCTGAGGCGGCGACGGCGCGGGCGAGTGCCTCGTCGTTGAAGCCCCACAGATCTTCCAGGCTGCCGCCACCGCGCGCGACGATCAAGAGATCGGGACGCTGGATAGGGCTGTCCCATGCCAGCGCGTTGAAGCCGGTAACGGCATTGGTCACTTCCGCACTCGCCGTGTCGCCCTGCACGCGCACCGGCCAGACCAGCACATGCAGCGGAAAGCGGTCCTTGATGCGGTGGATGATGTCACGGATGACCGAGCCGGTCGGCGAGGTGACGACGCCGATGACGCGGGGCATGAAGGGCAGCCGGCGTTTGCGGCCCGCATCGAAAAGCCCTTCCGCCTGCAGCCGGCGCTTGCGCTCCTCGAGCAGCGCCATCAGCGCCCCGGCGCCGGCCGGTTCCAGATTGTCGATGACGATCTGGTAGTTGGACTTGCCGGGATAGGTGGTGAGCTTGCCGGTGGCGATCACCTCCATCCCTTCCTCGGGGCGGAATTTCAGCCGGCTCATCGTGCCTTTCCACACCACGGCGTCGAGCCGGGCGCGATCGTCCTTCAGCGCGAAATAGGCATGACCAGAGGAATGCGGCCCGCGATAGCCGGAGATTTCGCCGCGCACCCGCACATTGCCGAAGACGTCTTCCACCGTGCGCTTCAGCGCGCCGGAAATCTCGCTCACCGTGTATTCGGTGGCGTTGGTGCGTGATTCGGATGCTGCTTCGCTCATTGGCCGATTGGGGGCTGGTTGGCCGTCGACGTCAAGGCGTCGTGACGGGACCGGCGCTCGTGGTCAGCATTCGCCCGATCCTCTCACCAGCCCGGCAGGATCTGGTTCGCCTTGGTCCGCCTGATCTTGGCGTAGGCTAGTGCCGCGAAATCGAACGTCCCGGCCTCTTCGACGAGCGGCACCGAGATGTTGTCCAGGCTTTCCGAGATGTGGCGGGCAAGCGCATCGACGATCTCGGGCCGCGAGGTCTGGCCGCGCATGATGCCGATGCGGCAATCGGGCAGGGTGCCGAAGCCGTCGGCCTCGCCCAGCACCCGCATGCCAGGCCTGAGCGCGCATTCCGGCAGCACCGAGACCGCCAGGCCGGACAGCACGGCGGCGGTGATCACGGTCGCCGAGAAGCTGGTGAACAGGATGCGGTAGTCGCGGTTCTGCTGATCCAGCACGTCGACGGCGGCGCGCCGCCAGATGCAGTTCGGCCGGCCGAAGGCCATCGGCAGCGTTTCCTGCTCGTGCGTTGCGTGGTTGGCTGAGGATACCCACAGCAGCGGCTCACGTCGCACGACTTCCGACTGGCCGCGCACATCATTGTGCGTCACCAGCGCCAGGTCGAGATTGCCGCGCTTGATGTGTTCGACCAGTCCCGGCGTCGGCTCGCAGATGACGGTCAGTTCGACGCGCGGATTGGAGCGGGTGAAACGTGCCATGATTTCCGGCAGGAAACGATCTGCATAGTCGTCCGGCGTGCCGATGCGGATCGTGCCTTCGAGCCGCTGGTCGTCGAAGGCGGCGAGCGTCTCGCGATTGAGATAAAGCAGCCGCCTTGCGTAGGAGAGCAGCTTGTCGCCTTCCTCCGTCAGCCTGTTGGTGCGCCCCTCCTTCTCGAACAGCGGCTTGCCGATCCGCTCCTCCAGTCGGCGCATCTGCATCGACACCGCCGACTGGGTCCGGTGCACTTCTTCCGCTGCGCGCGTGAAGCTGCCGGTATCGGCGATCGAGATGAAGGTCTGCAATTGATCGAGATCGAGCGGCGCTTTCATCGACATGATCCATCACTAGTGTTGATGCCAAAGATTAAAAACATTCGTTGGATTAATCAATCGGTCGATGGCAAATTGGCATTGTCCACATGAAGGCATGTGAATCGAGGCCGGAACGGCTGCTGTCGCCAGCGCCGATCGCCCGGTTTCGTCCGCTCGACTCCGAAGGAGAGACTGACATGACCACGATCGATTTCGCCACCGAGACCTCGCGCATCACCTCGCGTCCGGCCGTTGCGATGCGCGTGGCCAACGCCGCCTTCAATATCTACCGCGCCTGGAAAAACCGCCGTGCCTTCTACCGCCTGGGCGAGATGTCGGATGCCGAACTCGCCGATATCGGCCTGACGCGCGCCGACCTGCATGTCGCGATCGACGTGCCGTTCGGCCGCGATCCGACGGCAATCCTGCGTGAGATCGCCAGCGACCGCGTGGAAACGATCGAGGATATCGCCCGCAAGGTAGCGTGATTGGTTCAGTTTGGGTCTTGTTGAACCTTTTGCGGTTCAGCGCGACCAAGGTTCATGCAGGCTCCCCACTCCCTGCCGGTTCCCCGCCGGCCTGCCTGCACGCTGCCCGGTCCTCCCAAGGACCGGGCTTTTCTTTTCTAGCTTGCCGGGAAATAGCGTTGGCCTGACGCCTATCGCCGGTCCATATCCCGCTTGAACTGGTCGAAGATCGTTTCCACGCCCTTCTGGTAGTCGTCACGCTGCTGGGCGCCGGTCTCGAACATCTTGCCGAAAATGTCGTCGAACGGGTTCCTTGGCCGGCCGCTCGGATTGGCCTGCGGCTGTGGTGCCTGGCGCGGCTGCGGCTGCGGCGCTTGAGGTTGCGGCGTCGGCTGCCCGCCGGGCATCCCGAAGCCGCCGCCTCCGCCTTGCCGCAGCATCTCCTCGAAGATTTTCCCCAGCGGGTTGTCGCCGTAGGGGCTCTGTGTTTGCTGGGGCTGGGGTCGGCTTTGTGGTTGCTGCGCCGCGCCGCCGCCGAACATGTCCTGCAGCACCTTGCCGAGCGGATTGTCGCCATAGGGATTCGGCGCCGGCCGGGGCTGGCTTTGTGGTTGCGGTGAGCCGCCGCCGAACATGTCCTGCAAGATCTTGCCGAGCGGGTTGTCCATGGGATTCTGAGGCGGGGGTGCCTGGCGCTGTTGTGGCGCCGGCGCCTGCATGCCGCCTTGCCGCATCATCTGCTCGATGATCTCGCCCAGTGGATTGTTGCCGCCGCCACCAAGACCAGCCGCTGCCTGCATCTGGCTTGTCGTCTGCTTGAACAGCCCGCCCATTACCATCGAGGCGATCGCGGGCAGCATCTGCTGCAGCACCTGCTGGCTGACGCCGCTCGCCTGCGCCGCCTGGCTGGCCACGGCGCGCGACAAATCCTTCGAACCGAACAGATGGCCCAGAATGCCGTTGCCCTCATCGACGCCTTGCGGTGAGAAAGCGCGCGTCGCGTCCTCGAAATACTTGGCGTGCTGGCCGCTTGCCATCGCCGTCATGAAGGCGCCGAGCCCATAGGGATCGGCGGTGTTGCGCTGCAATCCTTGTGAAAAGGCCGGCAGCAGTGCGGCGACCGCCGCCTGTGTCTGCTGCAGCGAAAGCCCGTATTGTTGGGCTAGCGCCTGCATGCCGTTGCCGTTCTGGGCCTGCGTCAGCATGTCGAACAAGGTAGGCATCGGCTTCTCCTCCGGGAAATCCTCGAAGAGAGCCTAATTCGTTTCAACGCCCGATTGAAGCGGCTTTTGCCGCCCGTCAGCGCGCGGGGTCAATAGGCATATTCCATGAATACAGGCTCGATCGAGCCGCCCCAGCGCGTGTGATAGGCCGACAGCATCTCCTCGGCGCTGGTGGTGCCGCGCGCCACGACTTCATCGAGCGTGTTCAGGAACGAGGTTTCGTCGTAGCCGTCGCGGTTTTTCTTGCCGCGGTTCTTCAGCCCGGTGCGCGAAATGGCCATGACGTCGCGGGCGACCTCGCGCAGCGTGGTGTTGCGGAAGGGCGCGGAAATGCCGAGTTCAGGCACGGCGTTGCGCATCGCCAGCACTTCCTCGTAGGTCCAGCTCGACGTCAACGCCTCGGCGGCACCGAGTGCTGCCTCGTCATAAAGCAGCCCGACCCAGAAGGCCGGCAGCGCGCAGATGCGCCGCCAGGGGCCGCCATCGGCGCCGCGCATTTCCAGGAAACGCTTCAGCCGTACGTCGGGGAACAAGGTCGACAGGTGGTTTGCCCAGTCGCCCATCGTCGGCAGCCCGTCCGGCACTTCGTTGCGCGCGGCGCCGGCCATGAACTGGCGGAAGGTGATGTGCGTCATGTCGTGATAGTGGCCGTCGCGGATGACGAAATACATCGGCACGTCGAGCGCCCATTCGACATAGTCGGCGAAGCCGAAATCCGGCGAGAAGCAGAATTCGAGCAGGCCCGAGCGCTGGTTGTCGGTGTCGCGCCAGATGTCCCCGCGCCAGCTCTGCAGCCCGTTCGGCCTGCTGTCGGTGAAGGGCGAGTTGGCGAACAGCGCCGTCGACAGCGGCTGCAGCTTCAGCGACACCTGCATCTTGCGGCGCATGTCGACCTCGCTCTCGAAGTCGAGGTTCACCTGAATGGTGCAGGTGCGGTACATCATGTCGAGGCCCTTGGTCCCGACCTTGGGCATGTAGCGCGTCATGATCTCATAGCGCGACTTCGGCATTTTCGGCGTTTCGGCCAGCGACCATTTCGGGCTGCCGCCGAGGCCGAGGAAGCGGATGCCCATCGGCTCGGCGATCTCGCGCACCTGCGCCAGATGGGCGTTGCCTTCGCGGCAGGTCTGGTGGATCGTTTCCAGCGGCGCGCCGGACAGCTCGAACTGACCGCCGGGCTCAAGCGAGATCGCGCCCTGGCCCGTCGGCTCGACCAGGCCGATGATGCGGCCGTCATCGATGATGGGATCCCAGCCCAGCTTGTTCTGCATGCCTTCAAGGATGGCGCGGATGCCGCGCTCGCCGCCGTAAGGCACCGGCGCATTGCCATCGACATAGAACGGGAATTTCTCGTGCTCGGTGCCGATGCGCCATTTTTCGCGCGGCTTGTTGCCTTCGGCCAGATGCTCGACAAGCTCGTCTACGCCTTCGATGGGCCGGAAATCGGTTGTGTCGCGCGCCATTTTCAAGCCCTCAAAGGCGGTTGGACCCACCGCCGGCGCTAAATGGACGAAATGTCAGTAGCCGATCAAGCGAAAAATCCTGAGCCACAGGTCAAGAGGAATTGAACTGCTTCTTCCTTCTCCCACAGGGGGAGGAAGAAACCGCTACCAGTCGCCAATTGTCGCCTGTATCGCCGCGAGCGCCGCCACGGCCGCCGTGTCTGCGCGCAGGATACGCGGCCCGAGCGGAATGGCGGTCACGAAGGGGAGGGCGCGGAGCATCTTGCGCTCCTCGTCGGAAAAGCCGCCCTCGGGCCCGACCAGCAAAGCGAGCTTCTTCTCCTTTACCGCCTGCAAGGCAGGCAGCGGGTTGTTGGTCGCGGCGTCCTCGTCGCAGAAGATCAGCCGCCTTTCCTTCTCCCAGCCGGTCAGCAGGCGCTCGAATTTTTCCGTCTCGCGAACTTCCGGCACGGCCAGGATGCCGCATTGCTCGGCGGCCTCGACGACATTGGCGCGCAGGCGATCGATGGAAGGCTTTGCCACCTGCGTGTGCTGGGTGATGACCGGTTGCAGGATGCCGGCGCCCATCTCCACCGCCTTCTGCACGAGATAGTCGAGCCGGCCCTGCTTCAGCGGCGCGAAACAGTAGACGAGGTCGGGCAAGGGCGGCTGCGGTCTTTGCGGCGCCAGTACTTTCAGCCGCACCGACCGCTTGGATTTCGCTGATATCGCCGCCGACCACTCGCCGTCGCGGCCATTGAAGACAAGGATCTCGGCGCCTTCGGCGAGCCGCAGCACATGCAGGAGATAATGGCTCTGCTGCTGGCCGGTTTCGAACTCGATGTCTGGTCCGAGGTCGTCGGGCACGAACAGACGTTGCATCTTGTAGTTGGCGCGCATGGCCGAGGAATGGGCGAGGCGACGGCCGCCGTCAAGCCTTGGCGGAAGGATGCCACACCGGTTGAAAGCCACGGCGCAGGACGGCAAGCGTCGTTTCCGGGGTCAGCAGCACAGGCGTCTCGTCCTCGAACCGGTCAAGGCTGGTTGGCGGGCCGTATCCGGCAAAAGTCCATGGCAATATCTTGCCTTGCCGCAAGGCATAGGCACTGCCGCCAGCTGCGACCAACGCGCCGTTAGGCAAGCCGGCAAGCGCATCCATCGCGACTGCAGACCGCTTGCCGCCCGCCGCCAGCCGCTCCTTATGCAGTCGCTTGTCGACCTGCGGCGCGCGCGGCTCGGCAATACCGAAGGCGTGGCCGAAGCGACCGACAAAATCCTTGGCCCGTTCACGCTGGCAAAAGAAGCAGGGGCGATGCCCGGCGGCGAGCGCCGTCACCTCGTCAAGAAAGAACAATTCGGTCCAGCCGGCCTTGCCCCCGGGCCGGTTGCGGCCCATCGGCTCGCGCTGCACATTGCGGAATTGGCACACGCAGATAATCCAGGCCTGAAGCGCCCAGCGCTTTTTCAGAAGGGTCTTTGTCGCGGGGTCGTGGATGATGCCGCGATTGCCGGTGAACAGGCCGCGCTCCGGCACGGCGTGAATGGCGCCGAACGGATCGACCCGGTTCTGCAGTGGCATAGTTTTCTCCTGGGATACGCATCTTGGCTGAAACGCCGACGCCATGATATCGCTCGCGACAGCATTTTCATGTCAGCAGGGTTTTTCGATGCGGGTGCTGGTAGTCCAGAACTACGACAATACCGGCCTCGGCCAGGTCGGTGCGGCACTGGCCGAAGCGGGTGCCGATCTCGATGTGCGGCTTCCCTATAAGGGTGATGCTCTGCCACGGGACGCAACCGGCCACGATGCCATGGTGGTGCTCGGCGGCGGCCAGAATGCGCTGGCCGACGAAGAATATCCCTATTTCCCGGCGCTGCTCGAACTGACACGTGATTTCGCCGGCAAGGACCGCGCCGTGCTCGGCATATGCCTCGGCAGCCAACTCGTCGCCCGCGCCTTTGGCGGCGCGAACCGCATTGGCGGCGCCAACGAATTCGGCTGGCGCGGCGTGTCGCTGACGCCGGACGCCAAGGCCGATCCGGTGCTGGCTGAGCTGCCGGAAAAGTTCCCGATCTTCCAGTGGCACGACGACACGTTCGAGCTGCCGGAGGACGCCGTGCGGCTCGCCGGCAACGATGTCGCCGAAAACCAGGCGTTTCGCGTCGGCCGCGCCGTTTACGGCTTCCAGTTCCATTTCGAGGCCGACCGGCCGATGGTGAAGGACTGGAGCTCCTCCTTCGCGCCGACCATCGCCGCGCGCCATCCCGACTGGGCCGGCAAGCTCGACGGTGAAATGGCCCGCAACGGCCCTGACGCCGATGCCGCTGGTCTGGCCATCGCCCGTGCCTGGGTGGCGACGATCTAAACGTCCGTTCATGCTCCGCGTGACATAATTGGCACGCGGCCGTGAAACCGTTTGGGGAAAACCCCTTTCATCCTTGGCTTGTGTCCGCCCGCCATCCTAGAAGGCGCGCGCCCTATGTCGGCTGTGCAACCGGGATGAACCTTTTGTGTGACCCGTGCGACACACCATCGATACAGAACACACCTAGAAGCGCGAAATCGTCGAAACTTTGACACGTATTTTCCGTTTCAACGCATTGGTAACCGCCTCGTGCACAGATGCAGGAAGCTCAACAAGAGATGACCTCCGTGAAAGCAGCGCTTCTGTCCTTTGCCATGCTGTCCGCCATCGTGCTCTGCGGTCTTGGTATTTATGCCGCCGATGCCGCCAACAACCACAATGCGGTTGACGGCTACGGCGTCACAGCCTCCCTGCGCTAAGCCGGCGTCACAGCCTCCCTGCGCTAAGCCAGGGCATCCCCCGCGCCCGGATCCCTCGCGCCCTTGGGCGCTGGGGCGTTCAAGGCTCCTTTATCGACATTTCTAGGATGCGTTTGTCCGCGCCGTCCACGACGAGCGCGGTAAGCATGCCTGACTGCCAGGCTAGCGTGTCGACGTTGACGCGGTTGGCCATCACTTCCGCCTCGGGGACCGGTGTGTGGCCGTGGACCACGATCTTCGGGAAGAGGCCGGTGTGATCGTGGAAAACGTCACGGATCCAGATCAGGTCCTGCGGGCTTTGCTTCTCCAGGGGAACACCCGGCCTGATGCCTGCATGGCAGAAGAAGAAGTCGCCTAATGTCACCGAGAGTGGCAGCGACCGCAGGAAGTCGACATGGCTTTGCGGCACGGCTTCGAGCAGGGCTTGATGACCCTTGCGCATGGCTGATTCCGCCTTGCCGAACCAGGCGCCGTTGCCGCTGTTGATCGTCACTCCGTAGGATTGCGCGGTCTGGATGCCGCCAAAACGGATGAAGAGCCCTTCCGGGTCGGGTGTCTTGAGAAAGTCGAGAAAGCCGATGTCGTGATTGCCGGCCAGCATCAGGTTTCGCGGATCGCGTTCGCGCGCCTCGATCAGGAAGTCGATGACGCCCTTGGAGTCCGGTCCGCGATCGACATAGTCGCCAAGATGGATGACGCGCCAGTCCGCAACCCTGTCCCTCGCGATCTCGGCCTCGATCTGACCATGCATGGCGGCCAGCAGGTCGACCCGGCCATGCACGTCGCCGATCGCGTAGAGACGCACGCCGTCCGGCCCGTGTGCGTCGAGGAAATGGATGCCGGGTTCCGCCAAGGTCTGGGTATCTCCGTGGTCAGATGTCACTGACTTAGCGTCGGAGCTGCTCCTTGCCCATGTCGGTGACCAGACGCTTTCCGCACAGCGCCAACGTGATGTCCATCTCCTTGCGGATGATTTCCAACGCTTTGGTAACCCCTTCCTTGCCGAGCGCGCCAAGGCCGTAAAGAAATGGCCGGCCGATATAGGTGCCCTTGGCGCCCAGGCAGAGTGCTTTCAACACGTCCTGGCCGGAGCGGATGCCGCCGTCCATATGCACTTCTATTCTGTCCCCGACCGCGTCCGCAATCTCCTCCAGCGCCATGATCGACGACGACGCGCCATCGAGCTGGCGCCCGCCATGGTTGGAAACGATGATGGCATCGGCGCCGGTCTTGGCCGCCATCAGCGCGTCTTCCTTGTCGAGGATGCCTTTCAGGATCAGCTTGCCGCCCCACCGTTCCTTGATCCAGTCGACATCCTTCCACGACAGCTGCGGATCGAACTGCTCCGTGGTCCAGGACGACAGCGAGGAGACGTCGCCGACGCCCTTGGCGTGGCCCACGATGTTGCGGAAGGTGCGGCGCTTGGTGCCGGCTATACCCAGGCACCAGCGCGGCTTGCTGGCCAGGTCGATGATGTTGGCCAACGTCATTTTGGGGGGCGCCGAAAGCCCGTTGCGGACATCCTTGTGGCGCTGGCCGAGGACCTGCAGGTCGAGCGTCAGCACCAGCGCCGAGCACTTCGCCGCCTTTGCCCGGTCGATCAAATCGAGCACGAAATCCTTGTCGCGCAGCACATAGAGCTGGAACCAGAACGGTTTCTTCGTCACCAAGGCGACGTCCTCGATCGAGCAGATGCTCATCGTCGAGAGCGTGAACGGCACGCCGAATTCCTCTGCCGCCTGCGCCGCCAGCATCTCGCCGTCGGCATGCTGCATGCCGGTCAGGCCGGTCGGCGCCAGCGCCACCGGCATCGACACTTTCTGGCCGATCATGGTCGATTCAAGCGAGCGGTTGCTCATGTCGACCAGCACGCGCTGGCGGAACTTGATCGTCTGAAAGTCTTCCTCGTTCGCGCGGTAGGTGCTCTCGGTCCAGGCGCCCGAGTCGGCATAGTCGAAGAACATCTTGGGCACGCGCCGGCGCGCGAGATCCTTGAGGTCTGCGATGGTCAGAATGTCGCTCATGATGGTCCCCGCTTGATCGAATTGATTAGGAGCGTCTGCGCGCTGGTTCGCCGTCGCCGGCTTCCGAACGCTGCCTCAGCCTCAGCCGCGACACCCGTTGCCAGTCGCCGCTGCGTTCGGCTTCCGCCATCGAACGCTCGACATAGGTCATGTGGTCCATCGCCGCCTGGCGGGCGCCGGCCGGATCGCCGGCCTTGACCGCGGTGTGGATCGCCCGGTGCTGCGCCAGCAGCGCCTCGCGCGCGCCGGGCACGGTGAACACGAGGAGTCGGTTCTGGAACACGCCTTCCGACAGCAGCCGGTAGCAGGAGCGCAGCGTGTGCAGAAGCAGGATGTTGTGCGCGCATTCGCAGATCGCATGATGGAATTCGACGTCGATTTCGGCCTCGTCGTCGAAGTCGCCGGTACGATGCGCCTCGTCCATGCGCGCCATGATGCGATCGAGCAGAGCAAGGTCCTCCGGTGTGGCGCGCCGCGCCGCGTATTCGGCCGCTACGCCTTCGATCTCGCGGCGATATTCCAGATAATCGGCCACCGCCTTGCGATGCGTCGAGATCAGGTCCGCCACCGGCTTGGTGAACAACTGGCCGATAATGTCGGCGACGTGCGTGCCGCCGCCCGGACGGGTCGACAGCAGGCCGCGCGCTTCGAGCGCCTTCAGCGCATCGCGCAGGATGGGCCGAGACACATCGAACTGGCGTGCCAGTTCGCGCTCGCCCGGCAGCCGGTCGCCGGTGCGCAGCACGCCTTCGAGGATGAGGCTTTCGATCTGCTGCACCACCTCGTCGGCGGTGCGCGAATGCTCGATCCTGGAGAAATGTCGCTCAAGGGAAGCGCCTGGAGAGGGAATGATGTCGCGCAGATTAGAGCCTCTGTCGCCAACTGGTCAAATTATTTATCCAATTCGTTCGTACGGTCGATTTCGCGCCGCGCCGGCATATCGCTCGCGCTAAATTTTGCTGTTTACGTCCTTGCGATTGCCGCAAGACGACACCATTGCACGAAGGTCGAAACAGGGGACAGACGTGTCGGACGAGACGTCCATCTGAATTCCAGCCGCGCAGCCAGGGCAGCGTCATGGCTTCCGGCGCACGAAGGCGGCCCGGCGCGCTCGGCGAGGTTCACGCCCGCCCCCATCCGCTGGTCGAGAAGCCGCGCGTGCTCGTCCAACTCTCCTTCATGACTGAAGGCGGATCCGCGGTCGACCATGCCGTGCTTTCGGAACTGTCGCGCCGTCTTGGCATCGCCGCTCCCGAGCGTCATGCCCGCCACCACGCCATGAAATGGGGCAAGGGCACGCTGCGCTGGGAGCGGCACACGGAATTCTCGACCTATCTCTGGGAAGGGCCGCTGGCCGAGAATGGCCGGGGCAAGAAGATTCGCCTTCGGCAATGGCTTTCGCCGCCGGGAACCGTCATCTCGGGACGCAGGCGAGCGAGAGGCAGGTCGCCGGCTTCGACCCGACCAGCCTGTGTTACTCGCTTGTCGAGCGTGGCAGCGCGGCCATCGTTACCGACTTCCGCCAGGACGGCGACGGCATGACCCGCATGCTGGTCCTCGACCGTGGCCTGACCCCGGCCAGCACCGGCGCGCTGTCGCAGCGGCTGATCGACATCGAGACCTACCGCACGCTTGCCATGCTCGGCCTGCCGCTGGCGCTCACCTTGTCCGGCCGCGCCCGCCGCATCGAGGACCGCTTGGCACAGACGACGCTGGAAATGAAGGTCGCCGAGACGCGCGACAACCAGACGCTGCTCGCCGGCCTGACGGAGCTTGCCGCCGAACTGGAGGCCGATGCCGCTTCCAGCCTCTACCGCTTCGGCGCCAGCCGTGCCTATGACGGCATCGTCACGGAAAGGCTGGAGGCGCTGGATGAGGAGCCTGTGCAGGGCTACGACACCTGGGCGGGCTTTCTGCTGCGGCGCATGGCGCCAGCCATGCGCACTTGCCGATCGGTCGAGGAGCGCCAGGCCAATCTGTCACGTAAGCTGACCCGTGCCACCACGCTGCTGCGGACCTGGGTCGACGTCGAGGTCGAGAAGCAGAATCGCGACCTGCTCGCCTCGATGAACAACCGCGCCCGCCTGCAACTGCGCCTGCAGCAAACCGTCGAAGGCCTTTCGGTCGCCGCCGTCTCCTATTACGTTGTCGGCCTCATCGGCTATGTGGCCAAGGGCGCGTCGGTCTTTGGCCACGCCTTCGCGCCCGAGGTCGTCACCGCCGCCTCGGTGCCGTTCGCCATCCTTCTGGTCTGGTGGGGCGTGCGCCGCGTGCGACGGATGCATTCCGAGCCCGCGAAACACCCGGGCGAATAGTCCGCGCTATGCTTCGGACGCGACGGATGCGCAGCGGCAGATTGCCGCTGCGGAAGCTTTGCCTGCGTCCGCCGCCTCGACGCCACCAAAGCAAGATTTGCAACCAAAGCCGCTAGCTGGTAAATCATTTTTACCAGTCGAGTGGAGGAAGCGCCGATGTCCGGCCTTGCCATGCCCAAGCCAGACGCCGAGACGCTGCGCCGGCGCAGCGAAATCGTCGCCGACATGCGCATCATCGTGCCGGGCGAAGGCGTGGTCGACGCGGCCAATGAAATGCGTGCCTTCGAAAGCGATGGCCTGACCGCCTACCGGCAAGTGCCGCTGGTCGTGGTGCTGCCAGAGACGGTGGCGCAGGTTTCGCGCGTGCTGAAATACTGCAACGACCGCAACATCCGCGTCGTGCCGCGCGGATCCGGCACCTCGCTGTCGGGCGGCGCCCTGCCGCTCGAAGACGCGGTGCTTTTGGTGATGAGCCGTTTCAATCGCATCCTCGAGATCGATTTTCCCAACCGCATCGTCGTGGCCCAACCCGGCGTCACCAATCTCGGCATCACGTCAGCCGTCGAGCAGGAGGGGTTTTACTATGCCCCCGATCCATCCTCCCAGATCGCCTGCTCGATCGGCGGCAACGTGGCGGAGAACTCCGGCGGCGTGCACTGCCTGAAATACGGCCTCACCGCCAACAATGTGCTCGGCATCGAGATGGTTCTGATGAATGGCGAGGTGGTGCGGCTCGGCGGCGGTCACCTCGACGCGGAGGGCTATGACCTGCTCGGCGTCATGACCGGCTCGGAAGGTCTGCTCGGCGTCGTCACCGAGGTCACCGTGCGCATCCTGAAGAAGCCGGAGACGGCGCGCGCCCTGCTGATCGGCTTTCCGACCAGCGAGCAGGGCGGCCAGTGCGTCGCCGACATCATCGGCGCCGGCATCATTCCGGGCGGCATGGAAATGATGGACCGGCCGGCGATCCATGCCGCCGAGGATTTCGTCCATGCCGGCTATCCCCTGGATGTCGAGGCGCTGCTGATCGTCGAACTCGATGGCCCCGGTGTCGAGGTCGATCATCTCATCACGGCGGTCGAGGCGATCGCCATCGCCAACGGCTCGACCACATGCCGCATCTCGCAGTCCGAGCAGGAGCGGCTGGGTTTCTGGGCCGGCCGCAAGGCGGCCTTCCCCGCCGTTGGCCGCATCTCGCCAGATTACTACTGCATGGACGGCACCATTCCGCGCAAGGAACTGCCGCGCGTGCTGGCCGGCATGCGCGAGCTGTCGGAAAAATACGGTCTCGGCGTCGCCAACGTTTTCCACGCCGGCGACGGCAATCTGCATCCGCTCATTCTCTACGATGCCAACGTGCCGGGCGAACTCGACAAGGCCGAAAGCTTAGGCGCCGACATTTTGCGGCTCTGCGTCAAGGTCGGTGGCGTGCTCACCGGCGAGCATGGCGTCGGGGTCGAGAAGCGCGACCTGATGCCGGAAATGTTCAACCAGGTCGACCTCGACCAGCAAATGCGCGTCAAATGCGCCTTCGACCCCAACCATCTGCTCAATCCCGGAAAGGTATTTCCGCAACTTCGCCGCTGCGCGGAACTGGGAAGGATGCATGTGCATCGCGGGCAGGTCGCATTTCCGGATATTCCGAGGTTTTGATGGGGGCGTGGGACAAAAGTTCCTCGCCCCCGCCGAGCGGGGGAGAGGCGGCTCGGGCGAAGCCCGAGACGGAGAGGGGGACGCCCGATCAGCCAAGCCGACGTTCGCCGGAAAGGATCGCCCCCGCTCTGCGGGGGCGAGGAACCAGGTGCGAATATGACCACCTTCACCCCACTTACCCCAGCCGAAGTCCTCTCGACCGTTGCCTGGGCGGCGGCGGAGGAAACATCGCTCGAAATCCTCGGCCACGACTCCAAGGGCGGCATCGGCCGTCCGTTGCAGACCGAGCATACACTCGACCTGTCGAAACTCTCCGGCGTGACCCTCTACGAACCCGCCGAACTGGTGCTTTCGGCAAAGGCCGGCACGCCGCTGGCCGATATCGAAAGGCTGCTGGCGGACAACGGTCAGCAGTTCGCTTTCGAGCCGATGGACTATGGTCCGCTGCTTGGCGGCGAGCCAGGCAAAGGCACAATTGGCGGCGTCCTCGGCGCCAACCTGTCCGGTCCGCGCCGGCTGAAGGCGGGCGCGGCGCGCGACCACATATTGGGCATCAATGTCGTCTCCGGCCGGGGCGAAGCCTTCAAGTCGGGTGGCCGCGTGGTCAAGAACGTCACCGGCTACGATCTGTCGAAACTGATGGCCAACAGCTGGGGTACATTGGCCGTCTTCACCGACGTCACCTTCAAGGTGCTGCCAGCTGCCGAGACCGAAGTCACGCTCGCCGTCCGTGGCCTGCTCGACGATGCCGCCTGCGCCGCCATGGCCCTGGCGCTCGGCTCCAGCGCCGAAGTGTCGAGTGCCGCCCATTTGCCGGAGCGCATTGCCGCGCGCGTCGCCGGCGGAGCGCTCGGCACCGAAGCCGCCACGCTGCTGCGCGTCGAAGGCTTCGGCCCGTCCGTCGCCTATCGCATTGCCACGCTGAAGACGCTGCTCGGCAAGGCTGGGCCGCTCGAGGAGATTGCCGGTGAGACCTCCAAGGCACTCTGGCGCGATATCAGGGATATCAGGCCCTTCGCCGACGGCAGCGGGAAGCCGGTCTGGCGGGTCTCGATGACGCCTGCCCAGGGACACCAGATGGTCCTGACGCTACGCATGCAGGCCGCCGTCAGCGCCTTCTATGACTGGCAGGGCGGATTGGTGTGGCTGCGCATGGAGGAGGGCGACCCGGAAGCCGCCCTGCTGCGCGGGCTGTTGCGCAAACATGGTGGCGGCCATGCAACGCTGGTGCGCGCCGCGCCCGCCCACCGCGCCGCGCTGCCGGTGTTCGAGCCGCAGCCGCCGGCGCTGGCGGCGCTGAGCCAGCGGCTGAAGCAGGAATTCGATCCGAAGAACATCCTCAATCCCGGCCGCATGGCCTAGGACACCAGAGATGCAGACCAATTTTCGCCCGCACAGCTAGCCGATCCGCATGTCGCCGAGTCCGAAAAGATCCTGCGCAAATGCGTACATTGCGGCTTCTGCACCGCCACCTGCCCGACCTATGTGACGCTTGGCAACGAGCTCGATTCGCCGCGCGGGCGCATCTATCTGATCAAGGACATGCTGGAGAACGGCCGTCCCGCCGACAAGGAAATCGTCACCCATATCGACCGCTGCCTGTCGTGCCTCGCCTGCATGACCACCTGCCCGTCGGGCGTCAACTACATGCATCTGGTCGACCATGCGCGTGCCCATATTCAGGAAACGTACGAGCGGCCGCTGCTCGACCGGTTGACCCGCGCCATGCTGGCGTTCGTGCTGCCCTATCCCCGTCGCTTCCGGGCGGCGCTCAAACTGGCGAAGCTCGGCAAGCCGTTCATCGGCCTGTTCGAAAAAATTCCGGCACTGAAACCGCTCAGTGCCATGCTCAAGCTCGCGCCGGCATCGATCCCGACGGCCTCGCCAATGGCCTTGCCGGGCATCCATGCCGTTCAGGGAGCGAAAAGAGGACGCGTGGCCATCCTGACCGGCTGCGCGCAGTCGGTGCTGGATCCCGGCATCAACGATACGACCATCTCGCTGCTGACACGGCTCGGTGTCGAGGTCGTCGTGCCGCCGGGCGAAGGCTGCTGCGGCGCCCTGGTTCATCACATGGGACGGGAGGAAGCAGCGCTTGCCTCGGCCAGGCAAAATGTCGATGCCTGGACGCGCGCAGTCGAGCAAGGCGGGCTCGACGCCATCATCATCACCGCGTCGGGCTGCGGCACGACGATCAAGGATTATGGCTTCATGCTGCGGCTCGATCCGGCCTATGCCGACAAGGCCGCACGCGTGTCGGCGCTGGCCAAGGACATCACCGAGTATCTGTCCGCGATCGACCTGCCGGAACCGGTGCGCAGGCCAGGCACGGTCGTCGCCTATCACTCTGCCTGCTCGATGCAGCATGGTCAGAAGATCATCCGCCAGCCGAAGGAACTGCTCGCCAAAGCCGGTTTCATCGTGCGCGAGCCGCGCGAGGGCCACCTGTGCTGCGGGTCGGCTGGCACCTACAACATCCTGCAGTCCGAGATTTCGGCCAGGCTGCGCGACCGCAAGGTGAAAAACATTGAAGCGACGGGCGCCGCGATCGTCGCCACGGGCAATATCGGCTGCATCACGCAGATCGCGTCCGCTGCCAGGATGCCGGTGGTGCACACGATCAAATTGCTCGACTGGGCCTATGGCGGGCCGAAACCGGAAGGCGTGGCGGAAGACAGCCTGATCGCAGCCGAATAGGCGTCCGTTCCGGTGCTACTCAGCCGCGAGCCTGTCGGCGGTCCCATAGGTCGCCTCATAGAGCGCGCGCTGGCGGCTGAGCGCGACCATCGTGTTGCGCAGCAGGATGGCCACCGTGATCGGGCCGACGCCGCCTGGAACCGGGGTGATCCAGGAGGCCACGTGCTTGACGCTGTCGGTGTCGACGTCGCCGACGATGCGGCTGGTTCCGTCAGGCCCGATTTCGGAATTGATGCCGATGTCGATGACGGCCGCACCTGGCTTCACCATGTCGGCCTTGATCAGCCTTGGCTTGCCGACGGCGACGAACAGCGCGTCGGCGCGTCGCGCATGGGCGGCGACCGACCGCGTCATGTGATGACAGACAGTGACCGTCGCCCCTTCGCTCATCAACAGGAAAGCGATCGGCTTGCCGACGATTTCCGAATGGCCGACGATGACCACTTCCAGCCCCTTGAGGTCGAGACCGGTTTCCTTGAGCAACTCGACCGAAGCCGCGGCCGTGCAGGGCGCCAGGTCGAGCTGGTTGTACACGATGTTGCCGATCGAGGCCGGGTGCATGCCCTCGACATCCTTCAGCGGATGCACGGCCGCCTGCAGCGTCTTGACCGGGATATGCGCGGGAACCGGCCGCTGGATGATGATGCCGGTGACGCGCGGATCGGCGTTCAGCCCGTGGATGGCTGCTTCGAGTTCACCCGAGGTGATGGTGGCGGGAAAGCGCCGCTCCTCGAAATCGATGCCGGCGAGCTGAGCCTTGGCGCGCTGGTTCCGCACATAGACATCGACAGCGTCGGTATCGCCGACGGTGATCGAGATCAGCTTGGGCGGGAAACCCTCGGCCTTGGCAATGGCCGCGTCCTCGCGCACGGCGGCGATGATGCGCTGGGCGACCGGGCCGCCCTTGAGATAGCGGCTGTCGTCGGAGAGGGACATAGCTCGAACCTTTGGTGGGAAGATTGTGCACTGCAATAGCAGAGCATGGCCCGGAAATCAGCCCTGAAAGCGAAACACCGTGCCTCCGGGGCGACCTGTCGCACCGTGAAACGAAAAGGGCAGCCCGGTTACCCGTGCTGCCCTCTCGTGACTGGCCGTATCCCCACACGGCCCGTCCCCCGTTAACTCGCTGCCAGTCTAAGCACGTCTTCGAAAAGCGCGCTATGGCTTGAGGGCAACAGCGCGCAAAAACCTACTCAGCACTGCTTAACCGGCTGATTCGCTATCACTATATCACCTCGACCGTGGTTCCGACATTGACCCGCTCATAAAGGTCGACCACGTCCTCGTTGCGCATGCGGATGCAGCCCGACGACACCGCGCCGCCGATCGTCCAGGGCTGGTTGGTGCCGTGGATGCGGTACTCCGTCGTGCCGATATAGAGTGCGCGCGCGCCGAGCGGGTTTTCCATGCCGCCGGCCAGATAGGTCGGGAGGTAGCGGCCCTTGGCCGCCTCGCGCTTGATCATCTCCGCAGGCGGCCGCCAGTCCGGCCAGACGCGCTTGTTGGTGATCTTGTGCGTGCCCGACCATTCGAAGCCGGGTTTGCCGGTGCCGACGCCGTAACGCCGCGCCTTGCCGTTCTTCTCGACCAGATAGAGGAAATTCTGCGTGGTATCGATGACGATGGTGCCTGGCTTTTGGCCTCCATCATAAGCGACTTCCTGCGGCAGGTAGACCGGGTTGATCTGTGGGCGCATGACCATGCGCTTGGCCGGCGCCTGCACGCCCGCCGTCTGCACACGGTCGGGCTGCGCGGTGCCCTGACGCGGCTGCGCGGCCTGTCGGTTCTGCCGCACGATGCCCGGCGCATGGCCAAGCTGCAGCACCCAGGGCGCGGAAAGGTCGGGGCTCACCATCACCGGCGGCCTGTCGGTATAGCGGTCGTCGGCAAGGGAGGGCATGGCGCCTGCGGCAAGCACCGCCGCGCTGAACAACGGAAGCAGGAATTTCATCGGGGAACGCACCTTGATAGCCTGACACGCCGGGCGAGAACGCTCCCGGTTTGCGCGATCATTGGCGGCGAGCAGCAACCGAAACATGAATCGGAACGCGTAAAATGCGGTTCTGTCAGTAAACCTTTTGGTGTGGTTACCGCCGGGTTCAGGAATCTGGTAAAGCCACGGTAAAAGCAGCGCGGAAGCGCGTTAACGGATGGATCTCTTGAGATGAGCAATGAAAACACCGGCCTGCTTGCCGGTCCTGACGGTGTCGTGCGCTGCTTCTGGCATGGCAATCTGCCCGACTATCTGCACTATCACGACCATGAATGGGGCCGGCCGGTGGCCGACGACCGCAGGCTGTTCGAGAAGATCTGCCTCGAAGGGTTTCAGTCGGGGCTGTCGTGGCTGACCATTTTGCGCAAGCGGGAGAATTTTCGCGAGGCCTTCGCGGGCTTCGACTTCGACAAGGTCGCCGCCTTCACCGACAAGGATGTGGAACGCCTGCTCGGCAATGCCGGCATCATCCGCCATCGCGGCAAGATCGTCTCGACCATCAACAACGCCAAACGCGCCCGCGAAATGGTCGACGAGTTCGGCTCGCTGGCCGCCTGGTTCTGGAGGTTCGAACCCGGCAGTGAGGAGCGGCCGCAAACCGTCGACCTCGCCCATCTGCGCGCCAACCCGACCACCGCGGTTTCCGTGCGGATTTCGAAGGACCTGAAGAAGCGCGGCTGGACCTTCGTCGGCCCGACCACGGTCTACGCCTTCATGCAGGCCATGGGCTTGGTCAACGACCATCTCGAAGGCTGTGTATGCCGCAAGGAAGTCGAGAAGCAGCGGAAGGCTTTCAAGCGGCCGAAATAGCTGCCTTTTCCCCGTTCACGGGGAGAACGTGCTCGCAGGTAGGCGAGGGGCGGCGCGAACCTTCAAATGCTCGCGCTGCCATCACTTCTCGAACCGTCCCTTGTGCCCGCTGCCATTGATGTCCCACACCAGGCTGCGGCCTGAAATGCTCAGCACCAGGCCGCTGAAACCGCTGTCGTCGGGCGTATGATGCGTCGATGCCGAACTGCGTCCGGCGGGGATGACCTCGACAGTCGAGCCCTTCTTCAACCAGCAGCCCTTGCCGTACTGGTCGTTGGCGCCATAGGCGAGCATGAATTCGAAGCTGCCATCCTTCTTCAGCAGCAGTTCGGAGCCGACCTCCATGACGCCGCGCAGGTAGTAATGGCCGGCAAGGCCCCCGTCGCCCGGCTTGCAGCCGGCGGCGCTGGCCGGATTGGCCGCCCCAAGTAAAAACGCGCAGCCAAGCGCGTATGCGTAGCTCAGTTGCATGCTCAATCCCCCGATCAAGAATGAAAATCGCTTCCAGCGAAGCGGGTGGTTTCAGGTGCCGTTGGCGCCGGCCAGGAACAGCCCGGCGACGATTGCCGCCACGGTGGCCACTGTCGGATAGATCACCAGCAGGCCGGTCACCAGGGCGTCGCGCAGGGAAGATCCCTTGCCGGTGTCGGCGGGTACATCGAACGGCCCGGCCGCCTGGCCAGCCATTTTCGGTGCATGGGTGCCTGCCGGGCGCAGGCGTGCCGGCAGTTCGCCTGCCTTGCCATTGGCCTGGAATTCCGTTGCGCTGGTCATGTCCCGAACCCCTTCGTTTCGATGCGCTATATCGGCCGCGATTGTGTCGGCACAATGCCGCGCTCATGGCGGCATTGTTTCATTACTGGTGTGTTTTTGTTTCAGAGGGTTTCGATTCTTCCTGATCTCATCGGGTGCGCCGCGGGGCGCCAACCCTTGCCGCTCCCGGCTTCATCGGTTAGGAAACGCGCGCTGTGGAACGCGGTAGATTTACCGCGCCACGAAGTCATGAACCATCGGGTGCCCAGATTATGGCCGACAAATCGGAAAAGACGAAAGCGCGGCTGCCGCGCGGGTTTGCCGACCGCGGCGCTGATGACATCCGAGCCGTCGAGAAGATGATGGCGACGATCCGCTCGGTCTACGAGCTTTATGGCTTCGAGCCGGCCGACCAGCCGCTGATCGAATACACCGATGCGCTCGGCAAATTCCTGCCCGACCAGGACCGCCCGAACGAAGGCGTGTTCTCTTTCCAGGACGATGACGACCAGTGGCTGTCGCTGCGCTACGACCTGACAGCGCCCACCGCGCGCTTCGTCGCCGAGAATTTTGAACGCCTGCCCAAGCCATACCGCAGCTACCGGTCCGGCTGGGTGTTCCGCAACGAGAAGCCCGGTCCCGGCCGCTTCCGCCAGTTCATGCAGTTCGACGCAGATACGATCGGCACGCCGGGCGTTGCGGCGGATGCCGAGATGGCGATGATGATGGCCGACGTCATGGAGGCGCTCGGCATCAAGCGCGGCGACTACGTCATCCGCGTCAACAACCGCAAGGTGCTGGACGGCGTGCTTGAAGCGATCGGCCTTGGCGGCGAGGAGAATGCCGGTCGTCGGCTGACCGTGCTGCGCGCCATCGATAAGCTGGACAAGCTGGGTGCGGAAGGTGTCCGGCTTCTGCTTGGCCCAGGGCGCTGGGACGGCGGCAAGGAAGGCGAGGGTGACTTCGCCAAGGGCGCCGGGCTGAACGATACGCAAGCCGAGGCCGTTCTTCTGGCGACGGCGCGCAATGCGCAGGCCGGCCAGGATGCCAGCGTCAGCGGGAACGCGGTCTACCAGGAGGGCGTTGGCGAACTCGCAACGATCGAAGCCCTGGTCAGGGCCGCCGGATACGGCGAGGACCGCATCGCCATGGACCGTTCCGTCGTTCGCGGCCTTGAATATTACACAGGCCCCGTCTTCGAGGCCGAACTTCTGGCCGAAATCCCCAACGAGGACGGCCAGATCGTCCGCTTCGGCTCGGTCGGCGGTGGCGGCCGTTATGATGGACTGGTCTCCCGCTTTCGCGGTGAGCCGGTGCCGGCGACGGGCTTTTCCATCGGCGTTAGCAGGCTGATGACGGCGCTGAAGAACCTCGGCAAGCTCGACAGCGCCGCCGTGATCGCGCCGGTTGTCGTGCTGGTCATGGACAAGGACACGGAAAGCCTCGGCCGCTACCAGAAGATGGTGGCGGAACTGCGCGCCGCCGGCATCCGCTCCGAAATGTATCTCGGCGGCGCCGGCATGAAGGCGCAGCTCAAATATGCCGACCGTCGCGGCTGTCCGGTCGCCATCATCCAGGGCGGCGACGAGCGCGCCAAGGGTGAGCTGCAGATCAAGGACCTGATCGAAGGCGCGCGCATGTCCGCCGAAATCACCGACAATGCCGAATGGCGCGCGGCAAGGCCGGCGCAGGTGACGGTTGCGGAGAGTGAGCTGGTTCCCGAGGTCAGGAAGATCTTGGCGGCGCAGGCGGCAGACCGCACGAAGGGTGGCGCTTGAGCCCCCCTCTCTGGCCTGCAGGCCATCTCCCCCTCAAGGGGGAGATCAGCAGCTTCAAGTGCGGCGTTCTTTCTGCAACGTAGAGGATTGGCGAAAGCATTCGCGGCATCCAATCTCCCCCTTGAGGGGGAGATGTCCGGCAGGACAGAGAGGGGGGCCTCGCGCCCAACCTATCCATGACCTCCCGCTACCCCGCCATCTCGTCCGACATCATCGCGCTCTTCGCAACCCGCAACACGCATGCGGTCGAAGTCGCGGTACTGCAGCCGGCCGATCCGTTCCTAGACATGGCCGGCGAGGATCTGCGCCGACGCATCTTCCTTACGGAGAGCGAGACCGGGCAGACATTGTGCCTGCGGCCCGAATTCACCATTCCGGTCTGCCTCGACCACATAACCAGCCAGGCCGGAACGCCGCGCCGCTATTCCTATCTGGGCGAGGTGTTTCGCCAGCGCCGCGAGGGCGGCAATGAGTTCTTCCAGGCCGGCATCGAGGATCTCGGCGATCGCGACACGGCTGAAGCCGATGCCCGCTCTGTCGCTGACGCGCACGCACTGCTTTCGCTGGTGCTGCCCGGCCGGCCGCTGGTGGTCACGCTCGGTGATCAGGGCATCTTCGAGGCGGTGCTGGCGGCGCTTGGCCTGCCGCGCGGCTGGCGCATGCGGCTGGCGCGCGCCTTCGGCTCGGCGCCGATGCTGGAGGCGGCACTGGCCGATCTCGCTAATCCCCCGCGCAACGGCCAGCTCTCCGGCCCGGTCGCAGCGCTTGTCCTCGACGGCGATCTGGACGGTCTTTCCCAGCACATTGCCGGCGGCATGGAGCAGGCCGGCCTGTCGGCATCGGCCGGCCGTTCACCGTCGGACATCGCGCGGCGGCTGATCGAGAAGGCCGAGTTGCGCAGCGTGCGGCTGTCGAACGAGGCTTTCGCGGCGCTGAAGGGTTTTCTGGCGATCGACGTGGCGCTCGACGGCGCGGCGCAGGCGCTGGATTCCTTCGCCACTGGCGCCGGGCTTTCGTTGGGCGCGGCACTGGAAAAATTCGCGGCCCGCGCCAAGGCGATCGAGGCGCATGGCTTGCCGTCGGGAAAAATCCGCTACGACGCGGCCTTCGGCCGTCCGCTCGATTATTACACCGGCATGGTCTTCGAAATCACGGCCGCCAATGGCGAGCGTCCCCTCGCCGGTGGCGGCCGCTATGACAGGTTGCTGACGCTGCTCGGCGCCAAGACGGCGATCCCCGGTGTCGGTTTCTCTGTGTGGCTCGACCGCATCGAGGCGCTGCGGGAGACGGCACCATGATCACGCTGGCGATCCCGTCGAAAGGCCGGCTCAAGGAGCAGGCGCTGGAGGTGCTGGCCAAGGCGGGCCTTGGCGTCAGCCTGCCCGGCGACGAGCGCAAATATCACGCCCGCGTGGAGGGCCTGGACAATGTCGAAGTGGTCTTCCTGTCGGCCTCCGAAATATCGGGCGAGATAGGCCAGGGCGCGGTCGATCTCGGCATCACCGGCGAGGACCTGGTGCGGGAAAATCTCGCCGACTGGGAAGCGCGGGCCGAAATCGTCGCCCGTCTCGGCTTCGGCCATGCCGATGTCGTGGTCGCGGTCCCCGAGATTTGGCTCGATGTCGACACCATGGCCGATCTCGATGATGTTGCAGCCGATTTCCGCCAGCGCCATGGCCGGCGGCTCCGGATCGCCACCAAATACTGGCGCCTGACGCAGCAATTCTTTTCGCTCAAGCACGGCATCCAGGTCTATCGAATCGTCGAGAGCCTCGGGGCCACCGAAGGCGCGCCGGCGGCCGGCCTCGCCGACGTCATCGTCGACATCACCACCACGGGCTCGACGCTGCGCGCCAACCATCTCAAGGTGCTGGGCGATGGCCTCGTGCTGAAGTCGCAGGCCTGCCTGGTGGCGTCGAGGAAAGATCGCTCCGCCGCGGACGAGGCCGTCTTGCGGGATATAGCCGCGAGAATGACGGCGGCGGTTGGATAGCCTGCCTTCCCTCGCGGGAGAGTTCCACGACCATTGGCGGGATTTCCACCGTCCCGGCAGGCTGATAGGCTCGGTCCGTGCTGGGGAGGAGAGAGCGATGCCGGTCAATCTCGACGAGCTGAAGAACGCCACCAATCTGCGCGGACGCGGCGCGCGCTCCGGCATTGTCTTTGTCGCGCCCGTCGACGGCAAGGCGCATGTTTCGGGCGAGCGCAAGGTGCCCTTGCTGGAGGAGACCATTCCAGCCCTTTTCTCCGATACCGTCAGCAAATACGGCACGCTCGATGCCGCAATCTTCGTCGGCCAGGACAAGCGCTTCACCTGGAGCGAACTGTCGGACACCGTCGATGCGTTGGCCGCCGGCTTCCTGGCGCTCGGCCTGCGCAAGGGCGATCGCGTCGGCATCTGGTCGCCCAACCGCTGGGAATGGCTGGCGACGCAATTCGCCACCGCCCGCATCGGCCTGATCCTGGTCAACATCAATCCGGCCTACCGGCTGACCGAGCTGGAATATGCGCTGAACAAGGTCGGCTGCAAGGCCCTGGTGACGGCGGCGAGCTTCAAGACGTCGGACTATCTCGGCATGATCGAGACGCTGGCGCCGGAGATCGCCACGGCGACGCCGGGCAAGTTGAAGGCCGCGAAATTGCCGGCGCTGAGGATCGTCATCCGCATGGGCGAGGAGAACTCGCCAGGCATGTTCAATTTCGGCGACGTGCTGGCCATGGCCGGCCGCGACGAGCATGACAGCCTTGACCGCATCTCCGAGGGTCTGAAGCCGGGCGACGCGATCAACATCCAGTTCACCTCAGGCACGACGGGAGCGCCCAAGGGGGCGACGCTCACCCATCTGAACATCGTCAACAACGGCAATTTTGTCACCTCGGCCATCAAGCTCACCGTCGACGACCGGCTCTGCATCCCGGTGCCGCTCTATCATTGCTTCGGCATGTCGATGGGCACGATGGGTTGTGTGTCGAAGGGCGCGACCATGGTTTTCCCTTGCGAGGGTTTTGATCCCGGCCTGACGCTGAAGGCGATCGCGCAGGAGCGCTGCACCGGCCTCTACGGCGTGCCGACCATGTTCGTCGGCATGCTCGACCATCCGGATTTCTCATCCTTCGATCTCTCCAGCCTGCGCACCGGCATCATGGCGGGTTCGCCATGCCCGATCGAGGTGATGAAGAAGGTGGTGTCGCTAATGCATATGTCGGAGGTGACCATCGCCTACGGCATGACCGAGACTAGTCCGGTCTCGTTCCAGAGCAGCACCGACGATCCGCTGGAAAAGCGCGTATCGACGGTCGGGCGCATCCATCCGCATGTCGAGGTCAAGGCGGTCGATGCCGATGGCGCCACCGTTGCCGTGGGTGCGCCGGGCGAGCTTTGCACGCGCGGCTACTCGGTGATGAAGGGCTATTGGGACGACGACGAGAAGACCCGTGAGGCAATCGACACGGACGGCTGGATGCATACCGGCGACCTCGCCACCATCGACGCCGAGGGCTATTGCAACATTGTCGGCCGCGTCAAGGATATGGTCATCCGCGGCGGCGAGAACGTCTATCCCAGGGAGGTCGAGGAATTTCTCTACCGTCATCCCAAGGTGCGGGAAGTGCAGGTCTTCGGCATCCCGGATGCCAAATATGGCGAGGAGTTGTGCGCCTGGATCGTCCTCAAACCCGGCCAGGTCGCCACCGAACAGGAGATCAAGGCCTTCTGTGCCGGCCAGATCGCCCACTACAAGGTACCGCGCCACATTCGCTTCCGCACCGAATTGCCGATGACGGTGACCGGCAAGCCGCAGAAATTCCTGATGCGTCAGGCGATGGTGGAAGAGTTGGGACTGCTGGCACAGAAGACGGCGTGAGGCGGAATCAGCCGCGTCGTACAAAGGCACTGATGCTGTCGAGCAGCGAGTGCCGGTCGCCGACCCAGAACCAGTGGTCGTCGCCGTCGGCCTCGATGAACCGCGCGCCGGGAATCCTGGCCGCGAGGAAACGCCCGGCCTCGATGCGCACGGCGCGGTCGCCGGAACGGTGGAGGACCATTGTCGGGGCGGAGACTTTTGCCAGGAGGTGACGGACATCGGTATCCCGCAGCGCCTCCAGCAGGCCCGCGACCGCACCCGGGCTGGAGGCTGCCCTGAGCAGTCCGGCCCACCAGGTCCTCGCCTGACGGTCGCCAGCGAGGCTTGGGGCGAAGGTTTCGATTTCCGCCGGGCCACCCCAACCCGCGAGCAGGCGGTGCTTCCACAGATCATACTGCGCGGCGGTCAATGCGTGGGGATAGTCGGGTGCGCGGCTGCCTTTCGCGAGCGAACCCCAGAGAACAAGGCCGCTCAGCCGATCGGGATGCTCAACCGCGAAGCGGATACAGCCCGGCCCGCCCTCCGACGCACCGACCAGCAAGGCCCGGCGGCTGCCGGCCGCGTTCATGACCGCCAGAATATCCTGAGCCGTCGCCTCGACCGTGGGGCGGGCGCCGACCCGGTCTGAAAGCCCCATGCCGCGCCGGTCGAAGAGGATCAGGCGACCCAGGCGCGAAACCGCGGTCAGCCAGGCGCGGCAGCCCGGGTCTTCCCAGATACGCTCGACATGCGAAATGAAGCCGGGAACAAGCACGATGTCCGCCGGGCCGCCACCGACGATCTGGTACGCGATGTGGATGCCGTCCACCGCGACGTAACGCGTCCTGGGCACGTCCAAGGTAGCGTCCTGAGTCGGCTCGCGCAGCATGGCCAGCGTGGCGGGGTCCGGCGCGACGCCGAGTTCGTCCCGCAAGAGCCGGATGCACGTCTCGATCTGGCGCTCGGCCGCCGCCCTGTCCCCTGCGGCCAGGTGGACACGGATCAAGTGGCGGTGCGCGCTTTCGCTCAAGGGGTCGAGCGCCGTCAGCCGTGTCGCATGAACGACCGCGCCGCGCGGCTCGCCGCCGGCGATCTTGGCTTCGACGAGCCGCTCCAGCGTCTGCACCAGCCGGCCGCGCAAGGTCTCTCGCCGGAAGAAGATCCATTCTTCGAATTCCGGACTGTCCGGCAGCGAGAAGCCAGCGAGATAATCGTCGTTGTAGATGTCGGCTGCCTCGTCGAGAGAGCGGGAATTGCAGGCCTGCTCGAAAACCCTGGTGTCGATCTCGGCGGACAAGGCTGGGTGCAGGCTCAGCGAGACGCCTGTGGCGGCGATGATCTCTCTGCCGAACGCGATCCGGATTTTATAGAGGGTCCGCCGAAGGCGGGCGCGAGCGGCCTGTTCGTCGGTCTCGGGCCACAGAAGCGTGGCGACCACATCGCGCGCCACCGGCCCACCGGCCTCGGCCAGGTAGATGAGGAGCGCTGCCGCTTTGCGCAAGGCAAGTTCCACCCGCCGGCCGTTCAAGCGGAACTCCGGAAAACCCAGAAATCGGAATTCCAATCGCTCCATCGATCCGACCACGGCCATGCGGGGACGCTGAGGGGACGCCGGCCTTCTATCCATCTCGACGACATCGGACCGATCGGGCCCGATCATGAGACTCCCTTGGAGCGAGAAATGTCACTGGTCAATACTCCCACCCACCATTGCACTGCAGGGCCTGTTGCCGGCGGTGGCGCGCCTGTTGGTGCTGCCGGCGCAGGGCAAGGAGGCTGAGACATGTGCCAATCCTGTCTCTCCTGGTACGCGCGCTGCATGGCTCCCTACTTCGTCCATGTCGGCTGTTCAGCCCGCGCATTCACGCATATGCGACGGCGCCTGATCCCACGGGCAGACGGCGTTGTCGTCGAGGTCGGTTTCGGGTCCGGCCTGAACCTTCCCTATTACGACGCCGGCAGGGTGAAGCGGCTGGTCGGCGTCGATCCCGACGGCACGATGCTCGGCCTGGCCGAACCGAAGAGCCGTTCCTTGCCATTCAATGTCGACTGTATCCGGGCCGGCGGTGAAAGGCTGCCGTTGACCGACACCTTCGCCGACACGGTTGTCGTCACCTACGCCTTCTGCACCATTCCCGACCCCGAGGCGGCGCTGACCGAGATCCGGCGCATCCTGAAGCCCACGGGCCGGCTGATCTTCATCGAGCACGGCCAGGCCGAGGGGCCGCGCTGCCGCAAATGGCAGGAGCGTCTGAACCGGCCCTGGGGCCGACTCGCCGGCGGCTGCCACCTCAACCGCGATCCATTGCACCTGATCCGGGCGGCGGGCTTCCATGTCGTCGAAGCGGAGCGTGAACGGTTCCGGCTACCCTTCTGGCAGTTGGGAAGCCACCATGCCGGCATCGCGATACCCCCAGCGGGCTGATGCGCCTTCGCCCAGCTATCGCCGCCCACCGCGTATTTCCACCGGCCTCGGCGCCGAACCCGGCTCCTGGACCAGCGGGCCGAGCAGCACTTCGCCGAACAGCGGCTGGTAGCTTCGGCGCACCGCCGGGTCTTCCTTGAAGGACAGAGCGTATTGGCCGATCTGGTGGAAATAGGTGATGCGAGCCCTGACCAGGCTCTCGTCCTCGGGATAACCCATGGCGCGGAAGGAACGGATCAGGAGCTCGATACGCAGGTCGTCGATATCCTTGACTTCCCGCGCCAGCTTTTTCGAGGTTCGCGACCAGTCGCGCACGGCGAGGTCGAGCAGGGGACTGAACGGGGCCTCGTCGACCCAGACATGCACGATGTCGGTGAAGAACTGCAGGCCGTCTATGTCGCGTAGCTCGCGCATCGCCCAGAAGGGCTGGCAATTGATGTCCCGCCATTCCTGCAGCAGTCCGTCGCGAAGATCGGCCAGGCTGGTGAAATGGAAATAAAAGCTGCCGCGCGTCACCTTGAACTGCTTGGCGAGGCGGTCGATCTTGACCTCGCCGATGCCGTGCTTCTCCAGCACCTTGCGCGCCGCCGATATCCAGGCCTCGCGGCTCAACGTCTGCCGCGCCGCCTTCGCGGGCGCGGCGGCTTTGGGCGGTCTCTTGCCTCTGGCAGGGGCGCTGTCGGCTCTCATGTGGTCAAGACCTTCATCGCCATGCTCAACGCCTGCAATCCGTTTGCCGGCTCCTATGAGCTTGGCGACTCAACAAGTGTCCATCTATCGCGGAAGGCGCAACTCAGGGCAATGCGCTTATCCGCTCCAGCATGAGTTCGAAGAACGGCGCCGGATCGATGCGCCGCAGCACATTGCAGTTCTTGCGCCGGCCGGTGACGTGCCACCAGTCGACGACGGTCATGCCGATCGTCTCCGGCGAAACGATGTCGACCGTCACCGCGCACTGGCGCTGTTCATAGATTTGCGGCGCCAGGAGATAACCTGTCACGCAGGCATCGTGGATCGGGCGCGCCGGCGTTTCGAATTTGTGGGTGCCGTACTGGCGGTAGAAGTCGGCCAGGTTCGCGGCCTCGATCGCGGCGCGGCTGCCGGTGGCGCGCAGGCGGTCCAGCCATTCGGGCGTCATCAGCGCTGTGTAGGTGCAGTCGATGCCCGCCATGGTCACCGGCACGCCGCTGTCGAACACCTTGTGCGCGGCGTGCGGGTCGACGAAGATGTTGAACTCGGCGGCCGGCGTGACGTTGCCGCCCTGGAAGAAGCCGCCGCCCATCAGCACCACTTCGCGCAGCCGAGGCGCGATCCTCGGCTCCATGGTCATCGCCATGGCCAGATTGGTCATCGGCCCGAGCGTGCAGACGGTCAATTCGCCTTCAGGCGCGTCCATGATCGCGCGCACCATGTAGTTGACCGCATGTTCGTCCTGCAGCGGCGTCACTGGCTCGGGAAGGTCGGCGCCGTCGAGGCCGGTTTCGCCGTGGACATATTCGGCGGTGATCAACTTGCGCACCATCGGAGCCGGACAGCCGGCATAAACAGGCACATCCGGCCGCCCTGCAAGCTCGGCGACCTTGAGCGCATTCTTCGAGGTCAGTGCAAGCGGCACGTTGCCGCCGACCGTGGTGATGCCGACCACGTCGAGTTCATCGGGCGACCCCAGCGCGAAGAGGATTGCAAAGGCGTCGTCCTGGCCCGGATCGGTGTCGATGATGATCTTGCGTGGTGCCATGATGCCGCGTCCTTCTTTTTGCGATCGAAAGCCTATTGATGAGGCCGTTCGGATGTGTAGAAATACAGTACTGTATCTTATGTTCAAGACAGGGTGTTCGAAAATGGATGCACAAGAGCGCGGCGATTTTTCCGAAATTCCGATCCTCGACGTCTCGGCGCTCTATGGCGACGACGAAGCCGCGATCCGGGCAACGGCGGCGACACTGCGCCGCTATCTCGAGACGATCGGCTTCCTCTATGTCACCGGCCACCCCATTCCGCGCGCCGATGTCGAAGCGGTCCGCGAGGCCTCCAAGCGTTTCTTTGCCTTGCCCGAGGAGGAGAAGGCCAAGCTGAAGATCGACAAGAATTTCCGCGGCTTCCTGCCCTTTGCCGGCTCGACCATCGTGACCTCGTCGGTGGCGGCCGTCAGCAAGCCGAACCAGAGCGAATCGATCTTCTTCATGCACGAGGTCGGCGCCGACGATCCCCGGGCTTTGGCCGGCAAGCCGTTGCAAGGTCCCAACCAGTGGCCTGACGAGGCCGCTCTTGCCGGCTTCAGGGAGACCATCGAGCGCTATGTCCAGGCGATGGGTACGCTCGCCCGCAAGATGGTGCGCGCCATCGCGCTCTCGCTCGGGCTGCCCTCCGACAGCCTTGACCGCTATTTCGAGCAGCCGACGACCTTCCTGCGGCTGCTGCACTATCCGACGCAACCCCAGGAAGAGGGCCTCTTCGGCTCGGCTCCCCACACCGACTATGGCTTCATCACCCTGTTGGCGCAGGACAATGTCGGCGGCCTCGAGGTCAAGAACAAGGCCGGCGACTGGGTTCCAGCGCCTCCGGTCCCGGATTCCTTCGTCATGAATGTCGGCGACATCCTGGCGCGCTGGTCCAACGACCAGTTCGTCTCGACGCCGCACCGCGTCATCAACCGCTCCGGACGCGAGCGCTATTCGCAGCCCTTCTTCTTCGATCCGTCCATGGATGAAACGATCGCCGCACTTCCGGTCTGCGTGCCGGCCGGCACACAGCCGAAATACGAGCCGGTACTCTATGGCGATTACCTGATGGAGCGCATCGACAAGAATTATCACTACCGCAAGAAGAAGGCGGCCGAAGCAGCCGCTTCGTAAGGGATGCCGAGCCCGTGCCGGCCACCGGCCCGGGCTCTGCCGTGAAGACCGTAAACAGGACAAGAAAGGGGAACAGCAATGAACAGATACCTGCGAATGACCAGCCTTGCGCTGGCGGTCTCCGCCACCGTCTGGGGCGGGGTTTCCAAAGCCGCCGATGTGCCGAAATCCGCTGAGGTGAAGCAGAGCGGAACGCTCGCCGTCGCCAACACGCTGGACTTCGCGCCGTTCGAATATCTCGACGCCGACGGCAAGCAGACCGGCATCATCATCGAACTCGCCGGCGAGGTGGCCAAGCTCGTCGACGCCAAGCTCGATATCCAGCGCACGCCGTTTCCGTCGATGATCCCGGGCCTCGCTGCCGGCCGTTTCAAGATCGCCTGGGAGACCTTCTCGGCCACGCCGGAGCGCCTGAAGCAGGTCGATTTCGTCATGTTCCTGAAGGCGGGCCTGGCCGTCTCGACGTCACCCGACAAGAAGGCGAGCTTCAGCGGCGACACGCCGCTCTGTGGCAAGCGCATCGGCGTCTCGGCCGGCAGTGCTTCGGATTTCCTGGTCGACAAGCTCGGCAAGGAATGCACCGATAAAGGCCAGAAGGCGATCGAAAAGTCGGTGTTCAATTCCTCCACCGATATCGTCCAGGCCGTGCTTTCGGACCGCGTCGACGCGCGTATGGACGATGCCACGGCATCCAGCTATTTCGAGGTGACGAGCAAAGGGCAACTGGTGGTCCTGCCGACGCTCTACGAAGTCGCGCCACTCGGCATGGCGATCGCCAAGGACGACAAGGAGACCGCCGGCATGATGGTGGCTGCACTTGCCGAACTGTTCAAGAACGGCACGTACAAGGCTATCCTGGAGAAGTACGGCATGGGTGCCTACGCGATCAAGGAACCCTATTTCGTCGGCTCCATGGACGCGCTTCGCGCCGAATAGAGACTACCGGCGTCTGATGCTTCATCAGGCGCCGGCCCGCAACCTGGAGACATCCGATGGGCGTGGCCCACCCGACCGAGATCGGCATCGAGCCGGGCGCCGCCGCCGCCGTGTCACGGCTGATCGTCGTGCCGCAGCGCCGCTATGGCATCTGGATCGGCACGGCGTTCGCCCTGCTGCTGGCCTTCCTGATCATTCGCGCCTTCGCCAGCAACCCGGCCTTTGCCTGGGGCACAGCCGCCGGCTACCTGTTCCATCCCTCGATCATGCGCGGCCTGGGCAACACGCTGATGCTTACCGTCATCATCATGATGCTGGCGATCGTGGTCGGCACCGTCATCGCCATCATGCGGGTGTCGCCGAGCCCGGTACTGCGCGCCTTTTCCGGCGTCTATGTCTGGTTCTTCCGGGGTGTCCCGGCCCTGATTCAGCTGATCTTCTGGTTCAACCTGTCGCTGTTGGTGCGCGAGATCTCGCTGACGCTGCCGTTCCTCGGCACGCTGTTTTCAGTGCGCACCAATGATTTCATGACCCCGTTCTTTTCTGCCGTGGTGGCGCTTTCGCTGTGCGAGGCCGGCTACATGGCCGAGATCATCCGCGCCGGCATCAAGTCGGTGCCGTCCGGCCAGTCGGAAGCGGCGAGCGCGCTCGGTATGCCCTATCGCATGATCCTGAAGCGCATCACCTTGCCGCAAGCCATGCGCTTCGTGCTGCCGCCGACCGGGAATGAGGCGATCAACCTCCTGAAGATGACCTCGCTGGTGACGTTCATCGCCGTCGATGACCTGTTCTATACGGCGCAAAGCATCTACGCCCGAACCTTCGAGACGATCCCACTGCTGATCGTGGTCGCGTTCTGGTATCTCGCCGTGGTCAGCATCATGTCGGTCGGGCAGCATTTCCTGGAGCGCCATTTCGGCCGCAGCGATATCCGTCGCGATCCCCTGACGATGCGCGCCTTGCGCAACGCCATCAGCCTGAGCGGCATTGCCCGATGAGCGATGTGAAATCCGAAAATCGTGCCCGCTTCGGCGTGCCGGCCAACTCCATGGTGTTCGCGCGCGGCGTACGCAAGACCTATGGCCAGCTTGAAGTTCTCAAAGGCGTCGACCTCGATGTGCCGGAGGGATCGGTCGCCTGTATCATCGGCCCGTCGGGGTCCGGCAAGAGCACGTTCCTACGCTGCATCAACCATTTGGAAAAGCTCAGCGGCGGCATCCTGCTCGTCGACAGCCAGTTCGTCGGTTACGACCTCCAGGGCGACAAGCTCTATGAGGTGAAGGACGATCTTCTGTGCCGGCGCCGCGCCGAGATCGGCATGCTGTTCCAGTCGTTCAACCTGTTCTCCCACATGACCGTGATGGAGAACCTGATCGAGGCGCCGACGCAGGTGCGGCGAATCCCGCTGGACCAGGCAAAGGCCGAGGCGGAGGTGCTGCTGCGGCGTGTCGGCCTTGCCGACAAGGTCGACCGCTATCCGCGCGAATTGTCCGGCGGTCAGCAGCAGCGTGTCGCGATCGCGCGCGCCATGGCGATGAAGCCCAAGGTGCTGCTCTTCGACGAGCCGACGTCGGCGCTCGATCCGGAACTGGTCGGCGAAGTTCTGCAGGTCATGCGCGACCTTGCCGAGAGCGGCATGACGATGGTCGTCGTCACCCACGAGATCGGCTTCGCCCGCGAGATCGGCGACCAGCTCGTTTTCATGGACGGCGGCGTGATCGTCGAACGCGGCGCGCCGCGCGAGATGATCGCCAATCCGACATCGCCGCGCACCCGGGAGTTCCTGTCGCGGGTGCTGTAGCGCCCGGTTAGACCCGCTCTCAGCCCGCCAGCACCGCCGCGCCGAGGCCCCGGATAATCTTCGCCAGCTCGACGCATTCGCCATGCCGCGCATTGTTGCGCCGCCACGCAAGGCAGATCATGCGCTGCGGCATCGGCTCCTGGAACGGCACGATCTTGAGGTCGGGGATAGTGCCGGCGGGGCCGGCCGCCATTTCGGGGATGAGTGTGACGCCGAGCCCGTGCGCGACCATCTGCAGGAGCGTGGTCAGGCTGGTGGCGCCGTAGCTTGCCATCGCCACCGGTCGCACATTGCCGCAGACGGCCAGCGCCTGTTCGCGCAGGCAATGGCCTTCTTCCAGCAACATCAGTCTTTCCAGCGCCGGGCTCTCGGGTGGAACCGGCGGCGAGGCAAAGGCCGGATCGGCTGATGGCACGGCCAGGAAGAACCGGTCGGGAAACAGCGCCTCGGTGATCAGCCCGGGATGGTCGAGCGGAAGTGCCGCGATGAAGGCATCGAGTTTTCGCGATGCGGTGTCCTCGACCAGGGAGGTGGTGACCGCCTCGCGCAACTCGAGCAGCAAGGCCGGGAAATGTTTCTTCAGTTCGGGCAGGGCACGCGGCAGAAGATAGGGCGCGACGGTAGGGATGATGCCCAGCCGGAAGCGTCCTTCCATGGCCGTGCGGCCGCGCCGGGCCGTCGTTTCCACGTCACGTATGTCGGCCAGGATGCGCTCGATGCGGGGCAACAGAGCGATCGCTTCGTCCGTCATGCGCACCGACCTGCCGCCGCGCTCGAACAGCCGGCAGTTCAGCCGTTGCTCCATTTCGGCGATCTGGGAGGACAGCGCGGGCTGGCTGACGCCGGCAAGTTTCGCCGCACGCCCGAAATGCAGCGTTTGCGCCAGCGCGTCGAAATAGTGCATCTGGCGAACTGTCAATCCGATCATGCAGTCAAGCCTGTCATAAGAAAATCCTATCGAAATAAACAGGAAAGGCAATTTGTTTTTATCGTCAGTGTGGCCTAGTCTGGAACCGTTCCAGATTGGCGCGGGCCGCTGGCCGCCCCCAAAATCTCGGCAAAAATCAACCTCGGCAGAATCAAACCTCGGCAAAATTGGAGTGAGAGATGGACGCGAAAACCGACGATAACAGCGCGGGCAAATGCCCTGTGGCGCATGGGTCCGCCGGCCGGACCAACCGTGACTGGTGGCCGAACCAGCTCGACCTCGGGGTTCTCCATCAGCAGTCGAACCTGTCCGACCCGATGGGCGAGGACTTCGACTATGCCAAGGAATTCGCTAGCCTCGATCTCGATGCGGTCATCAAGGACCTGCACCAGGTGATGACGGACTCGCAGGACTGGTGGCCGGCCGACTTCGGCCACTACGGTCCGCTGTTCATCCGCATGGCCTGGCACAGCGCCGGCACCTACCGCATTGGCGACGGCCGCGGCGGCGCCGGAGCGGGCCAGCAGCGTTTCGCGCCGCTCAACAGCTGGCCGGACAACGCCAATCTCGACAAGGCGCGCCGCCTGCTTTGGCCAGTCAAGCAGAAATACGGCCGCAAGATCTCCTGGGCCGACCTGCTGATCCTCACCGGCAATGTCGCGCTGGAATCGATGGGCTTCAAGACCTTCGGTTTCGCCGGCGGGCGCGCCGACGTCTGGGAGCCCGAGCAGGACGTGGACTGGGGTTCGGAAACCAAATGGCTCGGCGACGAGCGCTATTCGGGCGACCGTGAACTTCGCGGCCATCTAGGCGCCGTGCAGATGGGCCTGATCTACGTCAATCCTGAAGGGCCGAACGGCAAGCCCGATCCGCTGGCCTCGGCCCGCGATATCCGGGAAACCTTCGCGCGCATGGCCATGAACGACGAGGAAACCGTGGCGCTGATCGCCGGCGGCCACACTTTCGGCAAGACCCATGGCGCCGGCGATGCCTCGCTGGTGGGCGCGGAGCCGGAAGGTGCCGGCATCGAGGCGCAGGGCCTTGGCTGGTCGAGCAAGCATGCCTCGGGCATTGCCGGCGACGCCATCACGTCGGGCCTCGAAGTCACCTGGACGACGACGCCGACCAAGTGGAGCAACAACTTCTTCGACAATCTGTTCAACTATGAATGGGAACTGACGAAGAGCCCGGCAGGCGCCCATCAGTGGACGCCGAAGGGCGGCGCCGGTGCCGGCACGGTGCCGGATGCGCACAATTCCTCGAAGCGTCACGCGCCGGCCATGCTGACCACCGACCTCGCGCTGCGGGCAGACCCGGCCTACGAGAAGATCTCGCGGCGTTTCCACCAGCATCCGGATCAGTTCGCCGACGCCTTCGCCCGCGCCTGGTTCAAGCTGACCCACCGCGACATGGGCCCGGTCGTGCGCTATCTCGGCCCGTTGGTGCCGAAGGAAGAGCTGATCTGGCAGGACCCGATCCCCGCGATCGATCATGAACTGGTCAGCGACCAGGACATCGCATCGCTGAAAGCCAAGATCCTGGCCTCCGGCCTGTCGGTTTCCGAACTGGTCTCGACTGCCTGGGCCTCGGCTTCGACCTTCCGCAACTCCGACAAGCGCGGCGGCGCCAACGGTGCCCGCATCCGGTTGGCGCCGCAGAAGGACTGGGCTGTCAATGAGCCGGCCCAATTGTCGAAGGTGCTAGCCAAGCTCGAGGCCATCCAGAAGGAGTTCAATACCGGCGGCAAGAAGGTCTCGCTGGCCGACCTGATCGTTCTCGGTGGCGTCGCCGCGGTCGAGAAGGCCGCGAAGGACGGCGGCAACGACGTGAAGGTGCCGTTCACGCCAGGCCGCATGGATGCCTCGCAGGAGCAGACGGACGTCCATTCTTTTGCCGCGCTCGAGCCGAAAGTCGACGGCTTCCGCAACTATGTCAGGGGCAAGCAGCCCATGTCGGTCGAAGCCATGCTGGTCGACCGGGCGCAGTTGCTGGGCCTGACGGCGCCGGAGCTGACGGTGCTTGTCGGCGGTCTGAGGGTGCTTGGTGCCAACACTGGGCAGTCAAAGCATGGCGTGTTCACCGACAGGCCGGGTACGCTCACCAACGACTTCTTCGTCAACCTGCTCAGCATGAGCACGCTGTGGGATCCGGCCGCCGGCTCCGAGCCGGGCTCGGAAGAGGTCTACGAGGCGCGCGACCGCAAGACCAAGGCGGTCAGGTGGACCGGCACCCGTGCCGATCTGATCTTCGGCTCGCACGCACAATTGCGTGCATTGGCCGAAGTCTATGGGTCCGGGGACGCCAGGCAGAAATTCGCCAGGGATTTCGTTGCGGCATGGACCAAGGTGATGAACGCCGATCGCTTCGATATCGCCGCCTGATCCGAACTTAGGACCTACAAAAAAGGCGCGGGCCATGGCCCGCGCCTTTTGCATTCGGGCTTTGGAAATCAATCCTTCTCGAAGACACGCGCCTTGGCGACGACGCCGGCAATGGCGCCGCCGATCAACGGCGCGACGATGAACAGCCAGAGCTGGCTGAGCGCGGCACCGCCGGTAAACAGCGCCGGACCGATGGAGCGCGCCGGATTGACCGAGGTGCCGGTGACCGGGATCATGGCGAAGTGAATGCCAGCCAGCGTCAGGCCGATGACCAGACCGGCAAAAGCCGTCGAGTGCCTTTCAGCGGTGACGCCGAGGATCACAGTGACGAAGGTGAAGGTGCCGATCAGTTCCCACAGGAACGCCGAACTCATGACCCATTTCGTCTCGTCCCAGCCATTGGCGCCGAAGCCGCCGGTGTGGCCGCCGGCCTGGCCGGAAACGATGATCCACAATGCCAGCGAGGCGATGATGGCGCCGATGATCTGCGCGATCCAATAAGGGATGACGTCCTTGGCGGGCAGCCGGCCGGCAAGGAAGACGCCGAGCGTCACCGCCGGATTGAGGTGCGCGCCCGAAATCGGGCCGATCGCATAGGCCGCCGCGATGAGGCCGATGCCGAATGCTAGGCCGATGCCCTCCTGACCAAGCGGCAGCGCGCCGCCGAAGCCGCCCGTCACCACGGACGCCGTACCGATGAACACCAACAGAAATGTGCCTAGAACTTCCGCCAGATAAGTCTTCATTGCCCTCTCCTCGTGACGATCCGCCGGTACACGGTTTCCGCGCCGCGAATCATGGCGGCAAGAGTATTCCCAACCGAAAAACTTGGAAAGCAGAGCGGTTGCGCCACAAGCCGTGCTTGCAGTCGCCAGTTGCGAACATTAGAGACCTTTCATCTATTGATCGATCTGCTTTCGCGGACCGTGGAGATTTATTGGTCGGCTTGATCCGTGGGCGTGATCAGCAGTGTCTCGGCGGTGCGCGATGGAGCGGGGTTCAATCCGGGCGTGAAAGGCTCTAAGAGCAGGCTCTGGGATTCATGTGCTCGATTTGATGGAATGACGAATGCGACTGGGCGGACGGCTGGCTGCGGCCATCGAAGTGCTGGAGGACATTGGTCGGCGTCACCGGCCGGTGGCCGATGCGCTGAAGGATTGGGGCCTGTCACATCGCTTCGCCGGCGGTGGTGATCGCGCAGCGATCGGCAACATCGTCTACGACGCGCTGCGCCACAAACGCTCCGCCGGCTGGTTGCTGGGCGAAGACACGCCGCGCGCCATCGGCTTCGGGGCGCTGCTGCTCGAATGGAGCCAGACGGGGCAGTCGCTCAACGCTACGCTCGAAGGTGACAAGTTCGCGCCGCCGCTGCTGAGCGCAACGGAACTCCAGGCAATCGCAGACCGCCGGCTTGCCGACGCGCCGCTCGCGGTTCGCGCCGACATACCCGATTGGTGCGAACCGCTATTCGAACGGGCCTTTGGTGGGACGTGGGTCGAGGAGGGCGCCGCGCTGGCCACGCGTCCGCCGCTCGACATCCGGGTCAACACCCTGCAGACCGATCGCGCCAAAGTCTTGGCCGAACTGGAGCAGACGGGTGCCAGCGCCGCACGGATCGCACCCTACGGCATCCGCATCCCGCCGATCGACGGTGATGGCCGACATCCGAACGTGCAGGCCGAGCCGGCCTTCCAGAAAGGCTGGTTCGAGGTCCAGGACGAGGGGTCGCAGATTGCGGCGGCGCTTGCCGGCGCGACGGCTGGCATGCAGGTGCTCGACTTTTGCGCCGGCGCCGGCGGCAAGACGCTGGCGCTGTCGGCTGCGATGGGCAATCACGGTCAGATCTTTGCTCATGATGCCGAAAAGGCGCGGCTGGCGCCGATCTTCGACCGCATCCGCCGCTCGGAAAACCGCAATGTGCAGGTCGCCACCAAGCCGGCCGAGCTTGCCCCGCTCGCCAATCATATGGACATCGTTCTGGTCGACGCGCCCTGCACCGGCAGCGGCACCTGGCGGCGGCGTCCCGACGCCAAATGGCGGCTGACACAGAGACAGCTCGACGCCCGCAAGGGCGAGCAGTCGACGATCCTCGATGCCGCCAGAACCTACGTCAAACCCGGCGGCCTGCTGGTCTACATCACCTGCTCCGTGTTCGACGAGGAAAATGGCGAACAGGTCGCCGCGTTTCGCGAGCGACACGGCGGCTTTGCCCCGGTCGATCATCGCCAGCTTTGGGACAGCCACTTTCCAGGCCATGCCGCCGCGATGCGGATCGGTGCGCTAGGCGGCATTTCGCTCTCGCCGGCGCTGAGTGGCACTGACGGATTTTACTTCTGCGCCATGCGCCGGGCGAACTGACGCCGTTGACAGGGACCGGCAACGCTCCAGTTGCAGGTGCGCGGAATCTCGCCGCCACGGGGGGTTAATACTTGCACGCCTCGATGTCGTTTTGTTGCAGTGCAGCAAAAGCATTTGCCTGCCGCCCATGCCTCTGCGATAAGCTTTCCCGGCAAACGTGAAGGCAATGGCGATGGCAGCGAAGATCGTACCGGCTCCGGACTATGAGGATCGCGTCAGGGCGTCTTTCGCGCGCCAGCAGGCGATGGCGACGATCGGCGCCGAACTGACATTGGTGACACCCGGCATCATCGAGATCGAGATGCCCTATTCGGCGGCGCTGACCCAGCAGCATGGCTTCCTGCATGCGGGGGTCATTTCGACGGCGCTGGACTCGGCCTGCGGCTATGCGGCGTTCTCGCTGATGCCGGAAAATTCCGGCGTGCTGACCATCGAGTTCAAGGTCAATCTTTTGGCGCCAGGCCGGGGCGAACGCTTTCTGTTTCGTGGTTCGGTGACCAAACCCGGCCGCACCATCATCGTTGCCGACGGCCAGGCCTATGCCTTCGCCGCCGACGGCGAGGCCAAGCTGATCGCAACCATGACCGGGACGATGATGACGGTGGTTGGGCGTGACGGGATAGCTGGCTGATCCGATGAGCAACGTCGTGCGAATTGGTGGCAAGGATGTCCTCTTCGTCATGGCGGCGAAGGCCGAATACGGGCCGCATTTGCAGCGGCTGTTCACCCCGCTCATGACGGGTGTCGGCCCGGTCGAAGCCGGCGTACGGCTGGGTGCCGAGCTCTCCTGGTTGAAATCCGAGAAGGCGTTGCCGGACCTTGTCGTATCGCTCGGCTCGGCCGGTAGCCGGACCCTGGAACAGACGGAAATCTACCAGGCGGTCTCGGTCGCCTATCGCGACATCGATGCCTCGCCGCTGGGCTTCGAGAAGGGCGCCACGCCGTTCCTCGACCTGCCGGTGACCGTACCGCTGCCGCTGCGTATTCCCGAAGTCAAGCAGGCGACATTGTCGACCGGCGGCGCCATCATCACCGGCGCGGCCTATGATGCCATCGCCGCCGATATGGTCGACATGGAGACCTTCGCCTGCTTGCGTGCCTGCCAGCTCTTCGACATCCCTCTCATCGGGCTGCGCGGCATTTCCGACGGTGCGGCTGATCTGAGGCACGTCGGCGACTGGACCGAATATCTCCATGTCATTGACGAGAAGCTGGCCGACGCTGTCATGCGCCTTGAACAGGCGATCGGTTCGGGTTTGCTGCGGGCGGCTTCATCCAACGATCAGCCCAGACCAGTCTGAAAGTCAGGCTACGCAACCCATTGCGCAGACTCATTTCTTTCTCTAAACGCTCGCCATGACAACAGCCAATCACCCTGACACCGTCCTGATTGTCGATTTCGGCAGCCAGTTTACCCAGCTCATCGCTCGCCGCATCCGCGAGGCCGGCGTGTTTTCCGAGATCGTGCCGTTCCAGTCGGCCGAGGCGGCCTTCAATCGCATCAATCCGAAAGCGGTGATCCTGTCCGGCGGACCGGCCTCGACATCCGATATCGGCAGCCCGCGCGCGCCCCAGATCGTCTTCGACGCCGGCGTTCCGGTGCTTGGCATCTGCTACGGCCAGATGGCCATGTGCGTGCAGATGGGCGGCGTCGCCGAAAGCTCCAACCATCGCGAATTCGGCCGCGCCTTCGTCGAGATCGAGAAGGACAGCCCGCTGTTCGAGGGGCTGTGGGCCACCGGCCAGCGCCATCAGGTATGGATGAGCCATGGCGACCGCGTCATCGCCCTGCCACCGGGCTTCGAAGTGTTCGGCAAATCGGAAAGCTCGCCCTTCGCCATCTTCGGCAATGTCGAGCGCAGGATGTACGGCATCATGTTCCATCCGGAGGTGGTGCACACGCCGGACGGCGCGAGGCTGCTGAGGAATTTCGTCCACAACATCGCCGGCATCGAAGGCGACTGGACGATGCGCGCCTACCGCGAGCACGCGGTCGAGGCGATCCGCAAGCAGGTCGGCAAAGGCAAGGTCATCTGCGCGCTGTCGGGCGGCGTGGATTCCTCGGTCGCTGCCCTTCTGATCCACGAGGCGATCGGCGACCAGCTCACCTGCATCCTCGTCGACCATGGCCTGATGCGCAAGGACGAGGCCGCCGGTGTGGTGGCGATGTTCCGCCAGCACTACAATCTGCCGCTGATCCTTGTCGACGCCTCGGAAAAATTCATCTCGGCGCTGGAGGGCGAGTCGGATCCGGAAAAGAAGCGCAAGACTATCGGTCGGCTGTTCATCGAGGTGTTCGAGGAAGAGGCGAAAAAGCTCGGCGGTGCCGATTTCCTGGCACAGGGCACGCTCTATCCCGACGTCATCGAGAGCGTCTCCTTCACCGGCGGCCCGTCGGTGACGATCAAGTCGCACCACAATGTCGGCGGTCTGCCCGAGCGCATGAACATGCAACTGGTCGAACCGCTGCGCGAACTGTTCAAGGACGAGGTGAGGGCGCTGGGCAAGGAGCTCGGCCTGCCCGAAAGCTTCATCGGCCGCCATCCGTTTCCAGGCCCCGGTCTTGCCATACGCTGTCCCGGTGGCATCACGCGCGAGAAGCTGGAGATCCTGCGCGAGGCCGACGCCATCTATCTCGACGAGATCCGCAAGGCCGGCCTCTATGACGCGATCTGGCAGGCCTTCGCCGTGTTGTTGCCGGTGCAGACCGTCGGCGTCATGGGCGACGGCCGCACCTACGAATTCGTCTGTGCGCTGCGCGCCGTCACTTCGGTCGACGGCATGACGGCCGATTTCTACCACTACGACATGGTCTTCCTGGGTGCCGCCGCCACCCGCATCATCAACGAAGTGCGCGGCATCAACCGCGTGGTTTATGACGTCACCTCGAAGCCGCCTGGGACGATCGAGTGGGAGTGAGGGGAGCGGTAATGGCGTAGTTTCGGCGGCGATTTTCGCTGCCATGCTACTCTGTGCGCGATACCGGAGCAGTACGGTCAGGGTAATCGCGTGTTGCTGTCATAGTTCAATTTCTTCTGTTCGTTACTTCTGAGCGAGAGACGGGTCAAATCTCGGTGGAATGCCGGGTCAGTTTTCAGTGACAATCAACAGAACGAAGTTGGGAAGGCTGGAAAGCGCAGTCGGCCTGTTGGAGAGTTGCGGCGTGCAAAAGCGTGCAAATCGGCGGGTCTTCGTCGTACGCTGGAAGCGTGACGCAGATAATGTTTCATCGCCCATTAGCGCAGAAATGCGATCTCGACCGCGCAGCCGGCATGGAATACACGCATGACCTCGCGCCCGGCCGCTAGAGCAATTCCGGGAAAAGTGCGTAGCGGTTTTCCGTCCGGAATTGCGTAAAAACAAGAAGTTAGAGCGGGCCAGAGATTCTATCAAACTCTGAACCGCTCTAGCGCCAGCCGCTCGAAGATTTCAAGCATCGACCTGTCGTCAGATGCCGCCGCCATTGTCATATTGGTCTTCGGCAATGTCACGCTCGTCCAGCCAGTGTTCCAGGGTATCTACCATCTCTTCGGCCGACTTGCCGAGCGTCCTCAGATGGATCTCCGGTTTCTCCGGTGCTTCGTAAGGAGAATCGACACCGGTGAAATTCTTGATCTCGCCATTCAGCGCGCGAGCGTAAAGACCCTTCGGGTCACGCCTGGCGCATTCCTCGAAAGGCGTGTCGACAAACACCTCGATGAACTCACCATCGGCCATCAATTCCCTGGCCATGCGCCGCTCGGCGCCGAACGGCGAAATGAAGGAGACGATGACGATCAGCCCGGCATCGGCCATCAGCTTGGCCACTTCGGCGACGCGGCGAATGTTCTCGACGCGATCGGCATCGGTGAATCCGAGGTCGCGGTTGAGACCGTGACGGACATTGTCGCCGTCGAGAATATAGGTATGGCGGCCTGTAGCGAACAGTTTCTTCTCCAGCAGGTTGGCGATGGTCGACTTACCGGAGCCCGAAAGCCCGGTGAACCAGAACACGGCGGGCCGCTGGTACTTCATGTCGGCGCGCACGCGCTTGCCGACATCGAGCGATTGCCAATGGATGTTTTCGGCGCGGCGCAGCGAGTGCACGATCATGCCTGCGCCAACCGTGGCGTTGCTGATGCGATCGATCAGGATAAAGGCGCCAGTGGTACGGTTCTCGCCAAACGGGTCGAAGGCAATCGGCGCCCGCGTCGAAATGTTGCAGATACCGACTTCATTCATCTCAAGCGACTTGGCCGCCTCATGGGCAAAGTCGTTGACGTTGATGCGGTATTTCAAGTCGGTGACGGTGGCGCTGGTCTGATCGGTCTCGGTGCGCAGGATATAGGAGCGGCCCGGCAGCAGCGCATGCTCGTCGAACCAGACGATGTTGGCGGCGAACTGGTCGGCGACCTGCGGCCGCGCGGCCGGCGAAACCAGCATGTTGCCCCTGGAAACCTCGACCTCGTCGTCAAGGACGAGCGTTATGGCCTGGCCGGCCACCGCCTGTTTGAGATCGCCGCCATAGGCGACGATGCGTTTGACATGCGAGGACTTGCCCGATTTGGCGACGACGACCTCGTCGCCTTGCGCAATGGTACCGGACGCGATGGTGCCGGCGAAGCCGCGAAAATCGAGATTGGGGCGATTGACGTACTGAACCGGAAAGCGGAACGGCAGCTCGACCGCGACTTCGTCGACCGAGACGGTTTCGAGATGCTCGATCAGTGTCGGGCCGGAATACCACTTCATGCTATCCGAGCGGCGGCTGACATTGTCGCCATAACGGGCCGACATCGGGATCGGCGCGATGGTCTGGAAACCGAGATCGCGTGAGAACTGCCGGTAATCCTCGACGATGCTGTCGAAAACCGCCTGGTCGAAATCGACGAGATCGATCTTGTTGACCGCCAGCACGATATGGCGAATGCCGAGCAGCGAGGCGATGATCGAATGGCGCCGGGTCTGGCGCAGCATCCCTTGCCGGGCATCGATCAGCACGATCGCCAGATCGGCGGTCGAGGCACCGGTCGCCATGTTGCGGGTATATTGTTCGTGGCCGGGCGTGTCGGCGACGATGAACTTGCGCTTCGGCGTGGCGAAGAAGCGGTAGGCGACGTCGATTGTGATGCCTTGCTCGCGCTCGGCCTCGAGGCCATCAACCAGCAGCGCGAAGTCGACGTCGTCGCCCGTCGTGCCATGCTTTCGCGAATCGCGTTCGAGCGCGGCGAGCTGGTCCTCGAAAATCTGCTTGGTGTCGGACAAAAGCCGACCGATCAACGTCGACTTGCCGTCGTCCACCGAACCGCAGGTCAGGAAGCGCAGCAGCGACTTCTTCTCCTGCGCCGCCAGATAGTCGCGGACGCTTCTCGCTGTGGAAAAGGACAGGTCAGGGATTGGGGTCCGGCGATCCTCATCCACGGCAGTCGGCCGCGATGCAATCCGAAAGGCGAGCCTGTGCCGTGCCGAGCGATCCGATCTGGTTCCTGATGGACATGGCCGTCTCCAACCCTATCACCGCCTCTTCATAACCCTCCTCCTCGCCCTGTCCTCCCACGTTCCGCGCTTCCGGAAGATCAGGCAAGAAGACTGCTGGATCATTATACCGCATTGGGGCACCTCCATGGAATGGTCCAATCGATGGGTCAGGTTCGCCTGACGCTGCAACAGGATCATCATGATCAAAGCCCATCCGCTAGGCCAAATGTGGCCCGTTATGGGTCAGTACGCTTGGCACCGCAATTGCGTTGATAGATGTGTGGGCTGGGGCGAGGGTCCGTCGCTTCGCAAATGGGGCGACGGGCCTTTAGTGAACGGGGGCTTTGATGGAGCGGCCCGGCACCCCTTTGTTGGGATGGGGCTAGGACACCGGGCCTAACCGACGGGCAGTTTGTGAGAAACGGCGCCGGGGGCTGAGGGACTATATGCGCTCATGCTGAATACGCGCAAAGCATACGAACGACGTACGAGAGCGACAATTCGGGGGGGCAGCCGATGGCCGATAGGCCGGTGACGACCGAAGTCGAACCTTGCATTGGTGCTGATTATGACCGAGGACGAGGAGGAGCGGCGGCGACAGCGCCTTCGGTTCGTCACAGCTAACGCTTGTCGTTTCGCTGCTTGCCACTCTGCTTTAGACTGCGGACTCAAAAAGGACGGGATGCTTTGCAGACGGCACGACAGGTCTCGCTGGTGGTCGAGGCAGAACTTGTCAATATGCAGACCATTCTCGACGGTCTCTCAAAATCGGCCCCTCTCGCCACTGGCAATCTAAAAGCGCATGATATTCTTACACGCGAAAATTGGAGCGGCGCCGATCTTGGCGATCTGATCCTTTCCGTCATGGGGCCAAAGCAACCAAAAGATCGAACAAGCCCACTGTACCTGGAGTGCTGCGTGACGGATGTCAAATGTGCCGCTTGAGGTAAGCACGCTAGCGTGGCACCGGCAGGGGAGGTCAGTAAGGCGTTATCAAAGCGCGGTCCCATTTCCTGTGAATTGCTAGTCTCTGCTAATCAGATCAGGATGGTTGCGTACTCGTCTTATTAGTGCGGGAAAATTATCTGCAATTACAGGTTGTCATACCTTTGAATATATTAGTCACCTAAGATATAATTACCAAATTGTTAACCAGGATTAATGCGCCTTTTCCACAGCATCGTAGTATGCCCTTCCAGGTTGGGTTACCTCATAGGGCGGGGAAGCCATACGTCGGTGCGTTGGGACGGCGTATGTCCTACTCCTTGAATCCAATCTTCAGTCAACATCTAATCAGCCTGACAGACGATGAGCGTATCAGTTCACGCCTTTGACATGCTTTGCGAGGGAGCCAAACCAAAGAGGACAAAAGCAAGTCAGCGCGATGGAGAGGAGTAGGTAAAGCGATGGCACACCCCCAAATTTCCGATTTTTGGAACGATGCAACAAGACCGTTACACAATGGACATCTGCCGGACGCGAATGGTCTTGGCAGATCCGATCTCGACGAAGGACGTCCAAGCGAAGGCTTGGTCATGATTGTCGACAAGCGAGCGCTTGAGCGTGAATGCCTTGCGCGCGGCCTTATCGAACACAATCCCACCTTGCGCGTTAGCGCGGTAGGATCGCTTGACGAAATCCAGCACATTGCCGGGGACGAGGAGCCATCCGCTATCCTCGTAATTCTTGGCGCCAGGAAGGTCACGGACCAGAATGTTCGGGCGGAACTTGCGCACTTAATTTCCGAGTTTGGCACCGTACCCGTAATCGTCGTGGTGGATTCCGATGAGCCGGGGGAGGTTCTCGCGGCTCTCGAATGCGGCGCCCGAGGCTATATTCCCACAAGCGTGACGGTGAAGGTCGCAGCCGAGGCCATTGGTCTTGCTCGTGCCGGAGGGATCTTTGTGCCCGCCAGCTGCGTGCTGGCGCTGCGAGAGATCATCCACTCGACCGCAAACGGTGTCCGTCCGCTCTCCGGCATGTTCACCACACGCGAAGCTGCGGTTGTGGAGGCGCTCAGGACAGGCAAAGCAAACAAGATAATAGCCTACGAGCTCAATCTCTGCGAGAGCACCGTCAAAGTCCACATCCGAAATATCATGAAAAAGCTCAAGGCTACGAACCGCACCGAGGTAGCGTACAAGCTTAGACAAATGTTGCTTTGAAGACTGGCTGGATCGGTCTTTGCCTGGCCGGCCCTGGCAATAACTGCCAGGTGCGTTTAGGGCGGGACCACGGGTTCGCCGTTCTGATCTAAGGTCGATGGTCTCGTCCGAGCGGTTTTGCGAAACGGGCTGGCTCGGCGTGTGTCTAGTCACGTTCTTAGTCAACCGTCGCGGAACCTGCTGTTACGAGAAATCCAACGCTGTCCCCTCCTAGCTCCGCGCCTCGATATGCGGCTTCGGCGGCCTTCAGCCCACCCGTCAGTCTGCGGACCATTGGAGACGGTCCGAGTACGTCAAGGGGAAGGCCTAGCTGACCACGGGTGGGTCGCTTCGGTGGCCAGATACTGAGGCCGAAATAGCTGGCGGCTGAGCGATCGACCCCGCCGCTGAACTGCACCAGTAGCGCTTGGTGAGAGTTCCGGGCAATACGGCCCAGGCAGTTGATGTCCATTGGTGGTTTGTCAGTTGGGCTCATCGCGACCACGATCACATCCCATGCATCGTCGGTCAGGAGCATGGGGTGCGAAAAGACACTTACTCTCGCCCCACCCTCGCTTAGCGTACGCTCAAGGGACTGGGCACAGGGCGTGTCACAGACGATGGCGAGCCTCGCGGCACGATGATCGACACCGGCATCGCCGAGCAAGATGCAGCACAACCGCGCGAATTCCGGCAGCAGGTTTATGGCTGGGTGGCTGAGATTGGGAGCCGCAACTTTGATGCCGGCCTCGTCACATGCGTTGAAGTCCACTACGCCCGGACGAAGCTCCCATGGTTCAGCCATTAGCGAAACAATCGCATGCGAGGGTAAGAGTTCGATGAGCGATCTCGAAATCGGGGCGACCTGCGGACAGTTCGTGACGACGTCGACGTCATGCCATTTGCGGCTGTCGATGCGGTTCGTCACTTCAACGCGTTTGGAGACCCTGGCGTGCTTGGCAAATGCCAAGGTCGCATCCGCGATGGCCGCCAGGGTTGGATGTCTGGAAGATATGCGCGTGAGCGCGACGACACGGCTGGCATTGGCGAGCGCCGCGGCTGTTGCAGTCACAGCTTGATATCCTGTCGTGGCACCAACGACCACGGTGAGGCCGGAGAGATCGAGATCAAGCAAGCCTATTTGCTTGCGCACGATAGCAAGCATTTCGGCAAGGTCGATCTCGAGAACATCACGAGCAGACGACGCTCCGACAAAATCATGTGGTAAAGGCATCAAGCTGGGCACTACCTTGCGCGCTCCACTATCAAATAAGCCTGCAATGTCCCTAAGCGGATCAACCGCCCTGCTGGATCTTGTCTAGGCACGATGCACGTGCATTTCCTACGGAAGCCCTTCGCGGCCTCGCGCATTTAGCAAACGTGGTTCCTGTATCGCCACGAGCATGACTGCCTGGATTTGGTTGGCACTCTGATCTCTTGGCGGCTAAGCCAGGTCCAATGCAGGCTCTGGCAATACAGCCGAACCTGCCCGAACTGCTACCGCAGCAAACGGATGCTAGGTGATACGCCGTTTGATCAGAAGGCTTAAAGACACTACGCCGGCGACGCGTGGATCAGGCTTAGGAGTAATGGGCGTCGGGTACGCCGCTACCACCTTTGCTTCTCTTGCGAAGAGTGACAAGCCGCTGTGAAGTTGGGCAGCAACACCAACAGCGTTTCTTGGTAAAATCCCATGACAATCAGCGCATTCGACATAAAGCGCCACAGAGCTGGTATCCACATCGGCCAAAACCTCCGTCCGCTTGGAGGCCGGCCCAAAAGAATGATGGACATGACTGTCGCATTGATCGCGCTTGTCCTTGCCGCCCCGGTCATGCTGGTGGTTGCCCTTTTGATATTGGTGACTGACGGGGGACCGGTGGTGTTCTCCCACACCCGGGTAGGGTTCAATGGCAAGCGCTTCGCCTGCTACAAATTCCGGACCATGATCGCGAACTCGGAGCGGGTCCTCGCCGACTATCTCGCCAGCAATCCCGAAGCCGCCAAGGAGTGGGAGCAGAATTGGAAATTCAAGAAGGATCCGCGCATCACATTCCTGGGGCATATCCTCAGAAAATCGAGCCTCGATGAGCTGCCTCAGCTCATCAACGTGCTGCGCGGCGAGATGAGTTGCGTCGGCCCTCGTCCGGTCGTTCCCGACGAACTGCAACGTTACGGCTCCTGTGCGATCGATTATCTAAAAACCCGACCGGGTCTAACCGGCCTGTGGCAGGTGACCGGCAGAGACACAACGGATTATCCCAGTCGTGTCTCCATCGACAGCCGCTATGTGCGGGAATGGTCCCTGTGGGCCGATGTCGGTATACTCGTCCGGACTGTCTTCGTCGTGATGAAATTCGACCAAGCGTCTTGAATAAAGCGCATCGCAAATTCTTGTCTCATGCACGTCGTGCCTTGGCACAGCGAAATAGGTCCAGCGCCGGCCTCAACGAAATGGGCAGCCGGGACCCGTCATTGCTCACGTGACATGCCACGGCGCCACATGGCGCCAAGAAGGAGGCCGAGCAAGTAGGCGCACTGCAAAACGACAACGAGAAGCAGGATTGAAAGCAGGCGATGCCAATCGAACACACCGCCGATGCCGCCTGAAAGAGCGCCGCCCACGACAGTTACTGCGGTCATGATGATGAGCGCAGCTGCTCGAAAACGAAATCCCAGCAACACGCCGATCACAGCGACCGCGACAGGGCACCAAAGCACGGCGATCTCCTATGGCGTGGAAGACTCAGTCTGCCGTGACCAAGTCTCCCATATCTGCGAATCCGTACCAACACTCAATCCGACTGCACTGCCTGGCCGACGCTCGATCAAGTGGCGGCAAATCGTTGCATCTCAGCCGCTTTGCACAAAAGGCGTAGGGCACCCTGTCCCAATGCCCCCTTTTCGCTCATTTCCTTGTCCACCCGCCGAGCCTACGCTGCTTGGAAATAGGTATGCGGAAATTCACCCGCCGTGCGGCAGCATGCGTGATTTATGATCCGGGACGCTGAGCCTGTGTTTATCAGTGCAGCTATTCAGAACAACAAGGCGCTGGACGATGCGCATCAAGGCGAGGCTGCGTCGGCGCGCAGTTCCCGCATGATGCCTCTAGTGTGACATTTTACCTATGCTTCAGGTATCTGTCCTTTTGCTGATCCTGTCCATCTGGTTCCCTGGCGCCACGCGGATTGCCGGAACGGATGGCTCGCTTTCCTTCTTGCTGGCACTGTTATGCGCTCTGCTAAGTGTCGGTACCTATGCGGAAACAGCAAGACGCCTCCATCGGATTGAATCCGCCCTGACGACTGCGGTGCTGACGATATCTGCTGTCATCATCGTTCTCTCTCTACTGTCGATGCTCTACGCAGACAATCCGATGAGGACGATGCGCGCGGTTTTCTCACAAGTGTTTGGCTTCGCGATCATTCCAGCGGTCGCGGCGATCTCCATGAGACCGAAGGGTCTCGTGGCAATCGACAGGGTTGTGACGACCATAGTCATCATGACTGTCGTAACATCCTGTCTTGTCGCAATCGGGCTGGGCGATGCCAGATTCGCCGATCGGGCTGAAGGCTATTTCAAGCACTCGAACCAACTCGGGATCGCGTTGTCGGCTGGTCTGCCGCTTGTCGCGGCGAAGCTGGTCACATCCCGCCGGCACCGACTTCTCCTGATGGGGTGCCTCGCTGCGGTGCTCCTGGGTTTGGTGAAATCGGGTTCGAAGACCAACTTCGTTCTCGGAGTGGCGGGCCTTGGTCTTTTCTTTGCGCTATACAGTATATATCTGATCAGAAGAAAGCAGAATCCGTTAAAAGTAATCGTGGGAACCATTGCCGCTCCGATATTGTTCGAAGCGAGCCTGCTGACATTGCAGTTCCTAAATCCACGGGCTTACGGCCTGCTGGCCCTTCAACTTTCCGGAGGCGAGGCGCATTCGGTGGTATCGCGGCAGCGACTGTGGTCCATATCGATCGATCTCGGCCTGTCGCACCCGTTCATGGGTGTGGGGGCAGGGCAATGGGTGGAAGATATCGCACCCCACAGCCATAATCTGTTCATTGACTTCTTTAGAACACTGGGAGTGCCCGGCTTGGCGTTGGTGTCGATGCTGGTTCTCGTGGTCATGGCATATCTGGTCAGGGTCGTGTTCTGCACATTGTTCGGCAATGACAGGGGGGGCGACCATGCGGCGGAAGTGAATGTGATGGTGCTTGGAACGTCGGTTTCCCTGTGGAACTACATCATCGCAAATCAGATGAGCGACTCCTTCGGTCCATCAACTGCGCCTTTCTTCTGGCTGCCATTGGCTTTGCTCATCTTCTACCGCGGCATCCAACGATCACTGCAGACCGGCCCTCAGCGCCCGAAATTGTATGTGGGTCCAGTGTCCCAGCTATTTCAATATTGAACTGTTTTTCAATCTTCGGAAAACCAACTTTTACCCCTGATCCCCATGGCTTCGTACACAGTCCGTGACCTGACGGCAGGCTTGCCGCCAAGCGTCGAACCACGCCCACTTCAAACAGACATTCGATTCGTGGAATTTTTTGGTCTCCCTGGGATCGGAAAGACCACCGCCTCCACCCTGTTGGCGAACGACTTGCGGCGGTGCGGCCCGCTGGCAGGCGATGTGCAATTAGCTTGGGGGACAAGAGCGTTCATCGACCGCCAAATCCACAGGATCGGTATTGTTACCCCAAGGCTCAAGGACCGTCAGTTTCGCTCGCTGCTCGCCCGAATTGCACGTTTTGTCATCGAAAGTGGGCAATCATCGGTTGTCGATGTATTCAGGGTTATCTGGAACCTTTCGGTTTTGGTTGCCTATATTCAGACCGAGAGGCAAGGAAAGAACACTATCATCATAATGGACCAGGGGATTTTGCAGGGGTTTCTGTCCGTACTGCTCAAGAGTAATCATCGGAAAACTTCCGAAAAGTGGGTTGACATCCTGCTCGCCATTGGCGTGCATGACATGGTTTTTGTCCATCTGCGCGGCGAGATAGGCCTAGCACGAAGTCGACTTCTGAAAAGGGGCGATAGGTCATCGCGGATACAAAGGGCATCTCCTGACTGTGGCCGTCATCTCTGGTCGGCGGCGGATTGTGCTTGCCGCCAGATTTTGGCCGACCTTGAGGGGAGAATGGAAACGGAAGATCACGTCGGCGTGCTGACGGCGGTCGACGTCGAAAGATTGGCATCGCCCGAAGATGTCGCCGAAAGGGTTCTGGAGGTGGTGCTTCCGGCCTGCCTCGAACGACATCGGCTGAGCGGTTCGGCACGCCAATGAGCACCACAATGGACCGCCGTTCATTCATGGGCGTTGCCGGCTTGTATCCTCTAATCGCTCTGTTGCCGGGCTCGTGCCAAGCGCAAGGCGGACAAACGCCGGGAGGCAAGGAGTTCGTTCTGGCAGGTGACTATGGCTTCGAGCAGCAATCGATTCGGAACCTGCAGCCGGGAGCAACAATCAACGCTCGAAATGCTTCCTTCACAGTCGCCAACAGCAGAAACAGCGATCCCAGCGCGACGATGGGCTGCGACGAGGGGCCGTTGCCGGTCAATCGCTATCCCGTCGTCATCCGCAACTGTCCCGGGGTTCGCTTCGCCGGCGGCCGCTTCGACGGCCAGGTGCCGCTAACATCTGATTGGCGCGACACCTACTGCAACAGCGCGGCTCTGCTTGTCAGGGACGGAACCACAGATGCGACAATAGAGGGGGTGCGTGCCCGTCGCTGCTGGGACGGCATTCGCTTCGCCGAGCACGCCGACGGTTTTCGGCTAAAAGGGTGTTGGCTCAGCGAAATCAGGGATGATGCGGTGGAGAATGACTATCTCCTCAGCGGCATCGTTGAAGATTGCCTGTTTGACGGATGTTTCTCGGGGATCAGCCTGGACCCTGCTTCGCACGAACGGGACGGAACAGAAGAAACCGTGCGGGTCGACAGATCCCTCATCTGCATGCATGCCTTTCTCTCCAAGGGCGAAATCACACATCAGGCGCCGATCAAAGCTGTCGATCAGTCACCCAGGTTGAGGATCACGGAATCGGTTTTTGCATTGGCTGCGGCCAACATGCGTGGATTCCGTCGCCTGGAAAGAACATGGCGGCTGACCATTGAAAGCCGAGACAATGTGCTGCTGTGGCTGCCCGACGAGCCGGTCCCTTCCGCGTTGCCGCCGCCGCCGTCTGGTTTCAGATTGCTGACAGGCGCCGACGCCCGCGGTTATTGGAACAAGGCCCGTTCCCAATGGATCGCGGCGCATCAGGACGTGGCCCGGTTCTCTGACGAAGTGCTGTGAGACGTCGCAGCCCTCGGCAACGATTACTCCAACTGCGAAGGCATTTGGCGCTCACCCATTGAATGCACCCGCTGGCAACAACAAATTTTGGACCCTCACGGCGATGAATCAATACGAGGCGATTGACAGAACTGTCGCATCAGGCCCCGCCGATTGGAATTCCGCGACGTTTGTGATGCTAGGGCGGTTGGTACGCGTCAGGGGACAAAACATCCTGTTCAGCCCATCCCGGCAGGCCATTTTCGCCGTCAACGATACTGCTGCCGACATCTGGCGCTCTCTTGAAGAAGGCATGCCACCGGAAGCCATATCGGTAGAGATGGCGCGCGGTGGTGTTGATAGGCTTGAGGCAAGCAGGCATGTCCAGGCAGCGCTCGCGGATTGGCAGCGGCTTGGCCTGATACGGCCGTGCGCGCCTTTGTCGCCGTCACCAGCTCAAGAGCTCGTGAGCCAGGTGGTCGCAGTCGCGGGCCTCAACATACGCATCGTCTATCCGGCAGCCTGCGCCTTTCCCGCGATTTCCGTATTTCGCCACCTTGAGGTCAAAGGAGATACTGCCGACGTACTGCTCGAGGTGGTTGGGCAGGGAGGGAGAGTCCATCTGCTGCGGGATGGCGAATGGATTTTGTCCTGCTCCCTCGACGAACTAGCCGTCATCCTGAAGGGGCAATTGCTGACCGAGGTTCTGGATTACGGCGCATATGAACTTGCCCTCCACGCGGCTGCGCTTCTCAGAAATGAACGCGTCGTCCTTCTTTGTGGCAATCCGGGCGCGGGCAAGACGACGCTGACCTTGGCATTGGTCCATGCAGGATTTGGCTTTGTCGCCGATGATGTGACGCTGCTGGACTCTAGGGGCATGGCGTTGGCCTTCCGTTTGCCCCGGCGGTCAAGGCGGGAGCATGGCCGTTGCTGGCCAAATACTGCTCCGGCCTTGATGCCGTTCCGATCTGTCGCCGCCCTGACCGCAAGCGTGTACGATTTGCCGTGCCCAAGGCGTTCGTGCCCTTGCCTCCCGCTCCCCTGCCCATTGGCTGTGTGGTCCTGCTCCGTCGAGGTCGTGACTCGAAAGCTAGCCTGGACCCGATCGATCCAGCTCACGCATTGCGCGGCCTTCTCAACGGCGCGCTTGCGCCCGGCGGAGAGCTGAGTGGCACCGCGTTCGAAGCGCTGACCCAACTCATCGAATCGACGGAAACCTATTGCCTGACCTATTCGAGCCTTGATGATGCGGTGCGCCTTATCTCGAAAGCGTGTCGATGATAAGCAGGGGCAACAGGGGCAACGCACTTGAGGCGTTGGTCGCCGGACTTCGCGGCACTCCGACGGACAGGGCTGACTGGCAGGCCGTGATTGCTCTGGCAAATCGCACTCTGCTTACACCCGATTTGTTCTCGTCCCTGGCGCGCGCCGGACAAATCCACCAGCTACCAGAGGACGTGCGCGAGTACCTTCGGTTCGTTCACGACTGCAATCGGGAACGGAATCTGCGGTTGCGTACCCAACTGGGTGAAGCCGTTGCCGCCCTCAACCGCAGCGATATCTCTCCGCTCCTGCTCAAGGGGCCGTTCCCCTGTTCCTTTCGCCGGCCGGCCTGGTCCCCAGCAGGATGACGAGTGACCTCGATCTAGCCGTGAATCCACGCCAAGAGACGGTCGCCAGAGACTGTCTTGAAGAGCTTGGCTACGTCGATGTAGCGGGCGGTCGAGGCATGGCCCGCCAGCAGGACGCCGGAATGCTGGAGCTCCGATCTACCCGAGCGGACTGCTATCAACCCCCCAAGCTCATCCAGCGACACGGCCTTCGGGTGAAAATTCCTCCTGCTCAGTCTCGCGCCATGCACTGGATGGTACACGACCTTCTCAAGGAGGGAGATTATTGGCGCGGAAGGATAGATCTCAGGCACCTTCATGATTTGGCTCGATTGGCGGAAAACGAGGACGTGGACTGGATGTCACTGCATGGTTCCATGTCGGATCGAAGCGCCCGCAATGCGCTCGAAACCCAGCTCCTGGCCATGCACCATTTCTTTGGAACCCGAATCCCGGCAAAATGTGCAAAACGCCCGATCGTCCGTTTCCAGCACTGGAGGCGCGTCTTCACGGCGACCCACCCCATCATTGGCGCCCCTCTGCGCCTGGCCGGTAATTTGATGTGGGGCATATGGCGGTTTTCGCGCGCCTACGGTTTGGCGCGACGTGGACCGTTGGACGTCTTGCGGCGCATCGCTCGTACGCTCTTCGACCCTCGCACGAAAATCTAAGCCTTTTGGAGAACTAGTGCGCTGGATCAGAAGGCATAAGATGAATCCGTGAATTTGAGAAAGTTTGTGGGAGATTTGACATGTCACCGGAAGGCACAAAACGGTCGGAACGGACGCAGGAGACCCTAGTCTCGGAGGCTCAAGCGCGCCGCGACTTTCTCAAGAAGGCGGGGCGTTTTGCGGCAGTTACTCCGCCGGCTGTGACGCTTTTGCTCGGCACCAGCTTGAACTCCAGGGCGATTGCCAAATCGGGTGGATCAAAACCGGGCAATGGCTGGGGGACAAGAACCATATTCACGTCGGCCCTCCCGGCCAGGTAGGCAAGCACTGAAGCCATCATAGTCGCTGACAACAGCGTTTTGAGGACATAGCGATCCGGCCTGTCATTTGAAAGCCCGGACCGCTCGCGGCACGCCAGAGTGCCGCGAGCGGTCCGGGCTTTTCTTTGCCGGCGGCTACCGGCCTCGCGCTTGCATTTGAGCATCATCAGCGCACCAAAAATGAATCCGTTTTTGCTGGCGGAAATTCGGTGCGGAAAACAAGCCGATGCCCATCGAGGGCCCTAGCCGCGCGCGACGCGGACCTTCGAGCACGCAGGAACGCGACCTATGCGAGCAACAGACTGCTCGTGAAATTATCGTCGTGGAACTGGCCCACATCAACGCCAGTCAGCGTGATCTGATCCCCGCCACCCAGGGACGCCACGACATTCGAGCCTTGGTTTGTCGCCACCTGCAGGAACTGGCTGGTGTTGTAGATGCCAAAGGCTCTGAGATCGAGGACGTCGCCGGTGCCGGCGCCGGGTAGGAAATTCATGACCGTGTCCTGACCGTCGCCGTGGGCGAACACGAACAGATTGTGCTGGTTGCCGGCAACCAATGTGTCGTTTCCGCGTCCCCGATCAGCGTGTCATTCCCGCCCAGACCCCATAGATAATCAGCGCCGGCGGTGCCGTTCAGGACGTAGCCGCCGTTGACGATTGTCGGCGTGCGTCCGGTAGGTGTCGGCACAAAGTAGGAATCCGTCAGCACACTGGTTGCGGTTGTCCCATTGAAGCTGCTGACCTTGTAGAATTCGATCAGCATGCCTGCGTCGGTGACCGTTACCAGGTTGGCGCCGACATTGGGAACGGTCTTGCCAGCTCCGCCAAGGCCGGTGGTCGTGTACGGAAGAAAGACGCCGTCGCCGTTGTCGTCCCGGTTCTCCCGGTAGTAGTTATGCTGATGGCCGGCAAAGACCGCGTTCACACCCCACTGCTCGAAGGGCCACCGCATGGTGGCAGTGGAGCCGCTCGGGTTGAATGGCGTGTGATGGAAGTAGGCGACGTCGAAACTCGCGTCGGAATTCGCGAGAAGGTCTTGCATCCAATGGCCCTGCACGGATGTGGAACTGCGGCCATCCGGCTCCTGCTTGTTGCTGCTGAGAGCGAAGAAATGCACCGGCCCGATCTGGTAGTCATAGTACCTCTCATTGTCGGGCAGCGTGAAGTAGTTCTGGTAGTTGGTAACGTTGCCTTCTTCGTATTCGTGATTGCCTAGCGTGGGGAAGAAGCGGTTGATGGAGCTGCCGCTGCCGTATGCGCCCTGATAGTTGCCTATGTAGTCATGATACTGCTGGCCGACGGCGGCATCCAAGGTCTGCGGAGCATACACGTTGTCGCCGATTGTGAGGATGAAATCGGGGTTCCAGGCATGGACCATCGCCGACACCGCCTTCTCGCCGGAGAGATCGGTGTCGCCGTAGTCACCAAAGACCGCGTACCGGTACAAGACCTGCGGCGGCGTCGTCGGGACGACGCTGACCGTATAGTCCTGCGCGGCGGTGCTCCCGTCGGACGAGGTTGCGGTGACGTGGAGGTTGATCGACTGCTCGGTCTGGGCATTGAGCGTTCCCGTGCCAGAGCGCGTGATGACGCCGGTGCTGGAATTGATGGCGAAGCGCGAGTCGTTGAGGCTGTAGGTGACCGTATCGGTGACGTCCGGATCCTTGGCCGAGGCTGTGATGTGGACCAAAGTGCCCGCGGGGGCAAGGTCGGGGATCTGGTTGGCCGCAGGGTCGGCATCCTGTGGATGCTTGAAGCCGACCGGGCCGGTCGTCGGCACATAGTACTCGACGTGCAGGAGCGGTGCGCCGGTGGCGCTGCCATCGAAGGAATTGGCCCTGCGCGCGCCGCTGCTGCCGCTGACGACGAATGCCATGTCGTTGAGTTGCAAATAGCCGGGCTGGTTGATGATCTCCTGCACGATCGCCGAGAGGTTCGGGGTGCGTTCGGCAAGGCCGGCTTCATTGTTCACGGTCCAGTCGGGTGGCGTCCACGTCACCGAAGTAGTCGTCATCAGGCGCGAGGTGACATCGCTTTTCTCACTCTCGAAGGGGACGGCTTCGTCGCTTTCGCCCCGGATCAGGAGCGAGACGGCGCCGGTGCTCGTATTCTGGGCCTGGAACTGGATGTAGGCACTGGTGATGACGGCGTCGTAGGGAATGTCGACGCCGGTGAAGCGCATTCCGACCGTCTGGTTCTTGGTGCCGTCAACCACCATGTCGAGATCGGTGCTGGTGAGGTCCATCCCGCCGCTGGGACCTTGCTCGACGTCGTCGGTGCTGGTTGCGATCCTTTTCTCGAAAATCGGCGCTGTGGTCACGCTGACGGCATAGTCTTGGCCCGCGGCGCTCCCATCGGACGAGGTTGCGGTGACGTGGAGGTTGACCGACGGCTCGGTTGCCGCATTGAGCGTGCCGGTGCCTGAGCGCGTGACAACGCCTGTGCTGGAATTGATGGCGAAGCGCGAGTCGTTGACGCTGTAGGTGACCGTCGAGCCGGCATCGGGATCCCTGGCCGAGGCCGTGATGCCGATGGCCGTGCCGGCGGCGGCGGTCTGAGCAATCTGGTTGGCGGCAATGTTGGCATCCGGCGGGTTGTTGAAGGCGACCGGCTCCGGGCTGTTGAGGACGGCGAGGGTGAAGGCCTGGTTGGCGGTGCTGCCGTCGGTGGAGGTTGCCGTCACCGTCAGGTTGATCGATGTCTGGGTCTCGAAGTCGAGCGTGCCGGTGGCCGAGCGGGTGATGACGCCGCTGCTGGCGTTGATGGCGAAGCGCGTGTCGTTGAGGCTGTAGGCGACGGTCGAGCCGGCGTCGGGATCGGTGGCCGAGGCTGTGATGCCGACGGCCGTGCCAGCCGCCGCAAGCTCGGCGATCTGGTTGGCGGTGGTGTTGGCGTCGGGCGGCGTGTTGAAAGCCACCGGACTGCCGGCCGGACCGGGCAGGGTATACTCGATGTGCAGCAGCGGCGCGCTGGCCGGATTGTATTCGTAGGAATCGGCCGTGCGCGTGCCAGTGCCGCTGACCAAAAATGCCATGTCGTTGAGCGCGGCCCAGCCCGAGCGGTTGACGATCTCCTGCACGACCGCAGTGAGGTCAGGCGTGCGCTCGGCCAGGCCATGCTCGCCCACCGTGGTCCACGGGTCCGGCGCCCAGGCCGTGGATGCGGCCGTCCTGGGAAGCGAGGACACGTTGAAGTTGGCGGTGGTGAAAGGACTGGCGTCGTCGAGCTTATCGCCCTGAATGAGCAGCGACGCCGCGCCGGTCTTCACCTCATTGGCCTGGAACTGGATGTAGGCGTTGGTGATGATGGCGCCCTGCGGGATGTTGATGCCGGTGAAGCGCATGCCGACCGTCTGGCGGGTGGAGCCGTCATAGCCGAGCTCCAGGTCGGTGACGTTGGTCGAAATCGCCCCGGAGCCCTTCTCCTCGACATCGTCGCCGGCGGTCGTCACCCTTGTCTCGATGATTACAGGCGTGGTGTTGCCCGTCCCGGAGACAGCAACGCTGAAGGCATGGGTATCGGTGCTGCCGTCGGACGAGGTTGCGGTCACGTTGAAGTTGACTGAAGGCTCCGAGGCCGCGTTAAGCGTGCCGGTGCCCGAGCGTGTGATGATGCCGGTGCTGGCGTTGATGGCAAATCGCGGGTCGTCGATGCTGTAGGTGATCGTCGAGCCGGCGTCGGGATCCGTCGCCGAGGCGGTGATCCCGACCGCCGTGCCGGCGGTGGCGGCCTGGGCGATCTGGTTGACGGCAGTGTTGGCATCCGGCGGGGTGTTGAAGGCGACCGGCTCAGGGCTGTTGAGCACGGCGAGGGTGAAGGCCTGGTTGGCGGTGCTGCCGTCGGAGGAGGTTGCCGTCACCGTCAGATTGATCGATGTCTGGGTCTCGAAGTCGAGCGTGCCGGTGGCCGAGCGCGTGATGACGCCGCTGCTGGCGTCGATGGCGAAGCGCGTGTCGTTGACGCTGTAGCTGACGGTCGAGCCGGCGTCGGGATCCGTCGCCGAGGCGGTGATCCCGGTGGCTGCCCCCGCCGCCGCGAGTTCGGCGATCTGGTTGGTGGCGGGATCGGCGTCGGGCGGTGCGTTGAAGGCAACCGGCAACTGGCTGGCCGTGACGCCGACTGTAAAGGCGTGGGTATCGATGCTGCCGTCGGACGAGGTTGCGGTCACGTTGAAGTTGACTGAAGGCTCCGAGGCCGCATTGAGCGTGCCGGTGCCCGAGCGTGTGATGATGCCGCTGCTGGCGTTGATGGCAAAGCGCGGGTCGTCGATGCTGTAGGTGATCGTCGAGCCGGCATCGGGATCCGTCGCCGAGGCGGTGATCCCGACCGCCGTGCCGGCGGCGGCGGTCTGGGCGACCTGGTTGACGGCAGTGTTGGCATCCGGCGGGGTGTTGAAGGCGACCGGCTCAGGGCTGTTGAGTACGGCGAGGGTGAAGGCCTGGTTGGCGGTGCTGCCGTCGGACGAGGTTGCCGTCACCGTCAGATTGATCGACGACTGGGTCTCGAAGTCGAGCGTGCCGGTGGCCGAGCGCGTGATGACGCCGCTGCTGGCGTCGATGGCGAAGCGCGAGTCATTGATGCTGTAGCTGACGGTCGAGCCGGCATCGGGATCCGTCGCCGAGGCGGTGATCCCGGTGGGTGCGCCAGCCGCCGCGAGCTCGGCGATCTGGTTGGCGGTGGTGTCGGCGTCGGGCGGTGCGTTGAAGGCTACTGGATTGCCGGATCCTGGCAGCAGATATTCGATGTGCAGCAGCGGCGCGGTGGCCGGATTGTATTCGTAGGAATCGGCCGTGCGCGTGCCGGTGCCGCTGACCAAAAATGCCATGTCGTTGAGCGCGGCCCAGCCCGAGCGGTTGACGATCTCCTGCACGATCGCCGAGAGGTCAGGCGTGCGCTCGGCCAGGCCATGCTCGCCCACAACGGTCCACGGGTCCGGCGTCCATGCCGTGGAGGCTGTCGTCCTCGGAAGCGCGGACACGTTGAAGCTGACGGCCGTAAAAGGGCTGGCGTCGTCAACATTATCGCCTTGAATGAGCAGCGACGCCGCGCCGGTCTTCACCTCATTGGCCTGGAACTGGATATAGGCGTTGGTGATGATCGCGCCCTTCGGGAGGTCGATGCTGGTGAAGCGGAGGCCGACCGTCTGGCGGGTGCTGCCGTCATAACCCAGTTCCAGATCGCTGATGTTGCTCGAGATCGTACCGGAGCCCTTCTCCTCGACATCGTCGCCGGCGGTCGCCACCCTTGTCTCGAAGATCGGGTCGATCGCACTAGAGCTGGCGGCGAGGAAGCTGCTGCTGGTGGTGACACTAGCGCCGGTCGAGACCGTGCCGGCGTCAGCGATAGGGGTAGGGGCGGTGAAGGTGACGCCGCTGCCGGCATGGCCCGTTCCCGCAAACTGCCTGAGGCCGGTGTCTTTCGTCGCCACGCTGTCGAGAAAGGTGCTATCCGGATGGATGCCAAGGCCGGCTGCCGCGTCCGCCAGCCCGATCAACTCGCCACCGGTTGCCGTGATCGGGACGGCGCTTTGGCTGTCACTGTGTTTGCCGGTTTCGACGGCGAGGCTGACGCCATCGGATGCCCCGGAAGCCTGCGACACGCCGTCATCGCCATGCACGTGCTCCGCAACCGGGCCGTCATCGAGCGGTTGAAGGCCTTTGAGGAGGGGCGTCGAACCGAGCTCCGTCGCGAGCAGTCCGATTGCATTGCCGCTATCTGGAAGCCGATGTGGTTTGGAAGACATCGCAGAACTCCTTTGCCGCCGTTTTCCGCACTTGGGCCTCGCTAGGCCCTGATATCGACGCCACGGCCAGGTCCGATCCGCGGCGATCGAGGACTCCGGCTGTCAGAGGCGTGTGTGGAGGCGATGTGCTTGCTGGGCATCCGGGCAGGCTGCAGTGAAATGGATCACGACAGGACCTTGAGCAACGCGTCCTGCCGGATCAGGCGAGCAGCCAACCATTCAATTGGAATTCATAGATCTTGCCGTCATTTTCGGTTGGATATGGGTCATTATCCAGGCCCCGATCCACGATGTACAGGCTCATATGGTGGCTCGGATCGTCGCTGCTCGGCGCCAGCGCTATTCCCGATGGTTTGTGCGCGTGGGCTGCGGAGATATCGAGCGTGCCCAATAACTGCCCGGTACGCGTCACCATTGCTACCGACTTTGTCGACGTAATGATATAAAGGAGGTCGTTGACTTGGTCATACGCAATACTTTCGTCGCCAGGGTTGCCCAGCGCTTGCGCAGAAAAACTCGTCACGATGTCGTCGCCGCCCGTACTCGCGACGCCGTCGAATTTGCCGTTGGGACCCGGTGAGACGGCGTAAATCGTCTGGGTTGAGCCATCCGCGACATACAAGACTTTATGGTTCGGGTCATAGGCGACGCTCTCCGGATCCGAACTGCCGAACGCGGATGTCTTGAAAGAGGTCACCTTATCGTCGGACGTGTTGTAAAGCCCGTCTATCCCGGGGTTGAGCTCGTACACGCTCTTCGGGGCAGTGTCGTCCGCGAAGAAGAGATGGTGGTTAGCAGGATTATAAGCCACCCCGGCCGGCTCATCGGAGAACTTGACGGTCGTGAGCGTGCCCGCAAGGGTGCCGTTCAAATTCATCTGGTAGAGATTCTTGCCAGTAAAAAGCGCAGGTATCTCCTCGACTTCGCTGTCGGCAACCAGCAACGTGCCGAGGTGAGAGATATAGACGATATCAGTCGGGTCGGGACTCGGCGGCGACCACTGCGAAGTCAGGATTGTGTGTGACAAGGTCACCGACGTCGGCAGCTGGTGGGCCGTGACGTTGACGTTGAAGGCATGGGTATCGATGCTGCCATCGGACGAGGTCGCCTTGACGGTGAGGGCGACCGACGGCTCGGACTGGGCGTTGAGCGTGCCGGTGCCCGAGCGTGTGATGACGCCGGTGCTGGCGTTGATGGCAAAGCGTGGGTCGTCGATGCTGTAGGTGATCGTCGATCCGGCATCGGGATCCCTGGCCGAGGCGGTGATCCCGACCGCCGTGCCGGCGGCGGCGGTCTGGGCGATCTGGTTGGCGGCGGCGTTAGCGTCGGCCAGGGTGTTGAAAGCGACCGGCTCCGGGCTATTGAGCACGGCGAGGGTGAAGGCCTGGTTGGCGGTGCTGCCGTCGGACGAGGTTGCCGTCACTGTCAGATTGATCGACGACTGGGTCTCGAAGTCGAGCGTGCCGGTGGCCGAGCGCGTGATGACGCCGCTGCTGGAATTGATGGCGAAGCGCGAGTCATTGATGCTGTAGGTGACCGTCGAGCCGGCATCGGGATCCGTCGCCGAGGCGGTGATCCCGGTGGGTGCGCCTGCCGCGGCAAGCTCGGCGATCTTGTTGGCGGCAGTGTTGGCATCCGGCGGGGTGTTGAAGGCTACTGGATTGCCGGATCCTGGCAGCAGATATTCGATGTGCAGCAGTGGCGCGGTGGCCGGATTGTATTCGTAGGAATCGGCCGTGCGCGTGCCAGTGCCGCTGACCAAAAATGCCATGTCGTTGAGCGCGGCCCAGCCCGAGCGGTTGACGATCTCCTGCACGATCGCCGAAAGGTCAGGCGTGCGCTCGGCAGCGCCATGCTCGCCCACAATGGTCCACGGGTCCGGCGTCCAGGCCGTGGAGGCTGTCGTCCTCGGAAGCGCGGACACGTTGAAGCTGACGGCCGTAAAAGGGCTGGCGTCGTCAACATTATCGCCTTGGATGAGCAGCGACGCCGCGCCGGTCTTCACCTCATTGGCCTGGAACTGGATATAGGCGTTGGTGATGATCGCGCCCTTCGGGAGGTCGATGCTGGTGAAGCGAAGGCCGACCGTTTGGCGGGTGCTGCTGTCATAACCCAGTTCCAGATCGTCGACATTGCCCGATATCGCACCGGAGCCCTTCTCCTCGACATCGTCGCCGGCGGTCGCCACCCTTGTCTCGAAGATAGGGTCGATCGCACTAGAGCTGGCGGCGAGGAGGCTGCTGGTTGTGACCGCTGCGCGCGTCGAGACCGTGCCGATGTCAGCATTTGCCTCAAGGGTGGTGGCGATGGAGGTGACATGGCTGTCGGCACGGCCCATTTCCGCATCGTGCCACAAGTCGAGAAAGCTGTTGTCGGGATGAATGGCAAGTCCGGCTGCCATTTCGGTGAGGCCGGTCAGTTTCAATCCGCCATCGCCCCCAAAGTCGGCGTGACCCCATGTGCGGTGCTAAGATCCAGCTTGTTCGCGGCTGGATCCAAGCTGGTAGTGTGACTGCCATTGCCGGTTTCGGCATCCAGCCCGTCGCCGATATCGGAGAGCACGCGAGCCGTTTCGTTGCCGATCGCTCTTCCGCTCGGCTGGGTCCAATTGTCGTCGGTCAGCCAGTCGCCATTGATGCCGGAGTCAGTGCCGGATTCCGTCATCAAGAGCTTCGCGTCATTCAAGGGAAGCCCAGCGAGTTTTACCACGTCGAATCTCCTCTCCACATTTCTCGATTAAATCGGAATCTCGACGTGCCCGACCCGGAGGCTGTTGACCCCAGATCGAGCATGACGATGGGAAACGTTGGACATGAAAGCGTCGCCAAAATCCATGGCCGTGCGGTCAGGCGTTGAATTCTACGGGATCAGTCAGTTACCTTCCTCATCCTTGGCCAGGCGGGCGCAACGGCCGCGAGCAGGCGCAGCAGTGATAGACCGTCCCGCCCAAGGAACAGCGACGGCAGGATCCAGCACAGCAGCAGGCCTGCGGCAGATGCCAGCAATGCCGTATCGATAAGCAGGGGAAGGGGAGATAGACGGAACTCGCGTAGCCATTCCACGAGTCCCCACACGCCGGTTCCGACAACGCCCGCGAGTGCCAGACCGGGCACGTGGGCCATAAGGAAGTCCCCCCAGGTCATCCCGGTCACGCGGAGGCTCAACTGTGCCATGAGGAAGAAGTTGATCCCGAAAGCGGCGCCGACGCCGAACGCCACGCCTTCTATGCCCCAGAGTTGCCCTATGAGGGAGCCGGCGAAGACGCCGATGGTGAAAACCGCCTGGCGCCAGGCGCGCGCGTAGACAGTCCCTGTTGCGCGCGACACGGAATCGCTAAGCTTGTAGCTCGTGCGGAACAGCATGCTGAACGCCAGGATCTGGAGCGGGGCGACAACCGCTACCCATCCCCGCCCGAGAATGACGGCAACCAGCTCCGGCGCGACGATGGCCACGACCACACTGGCCGGCAGGACAAGCAGGGCGCAACCCGCGACTGCGCTGCGATAGGCACGAGCAAGCCGCGCGGGCTGCTCCTGGACCAGCGCCATGGTTGGGAACAGCACCCGATCAAGAACCTGACCGACGATGACCGCGGGCGTCGTCATCAGCTGTGACGACAGGCCGTACAGGCCAAGCGCATCAGCGCCGAGCCAGCGGCCCACGACAAGCCTGTCCGCCTGGGTGGCGAGGTAATTGAAGACCCGGGCGATGGTAAAACCGCTTCCGAAATAGAGCAGTTCGACGATGGCGCCCCGCTCTAGCAAAGGCCGCATCTGATGCGGCTGGCCGGCGAGCAGCACGACCATGCGGATGAATTGCTGGATCAGGAGCGCGCCGACAAGCGCCCAGATGCCCAAGCCGAGCCATGCCAGAATCGGACCGGCAACGACGTAACCCAAGGCAAAGGCGCCGGCGTCGACCAACGCCAGCCAACGGAACCGCAGCGCGCGCTGGGCCGCGGCCAATGCCACCATGGAAGCGCCTTGGAACAGGAACACGAAGCAGATGGCACGAACGACCGGAGCCAGATCGGCGAGGCGAAGCAGCCCGGCAATTGCCGGTGCCATCGCCCAGACCAACGCGGACACAACGAGGCCGAGGAGGCACGACAAGGTGAAGCCGACCCGAAGATGTCGCTCTTCCAGCACAGGTCGCTGGACGATCGCGGGGGTAATGCCAAGTCCCTGGAAGATCGCCGAAAACTTGATGACGATCAGCGCTGCGGAGTAGAGACCGAACTCATTGGGCGAGAGCAGCCGAGCCAGGATGAGCAGAGCGACAAGCTCCGCGACCGCGAGGGCACCCATGGACAGGGACGTCCAGAAAATGCCCACGACACTTTGTTTTGCCAGCCCGCCCCGGTTGTTGCTCACGCCTCTCTCCAATCGCCTCGGCCGATCCCAAACAGGCGGCCACTGCGTCCTTCCCGGATCCGCCGAGTGACACGATTACATTGGGTGATGCGCAGCCACGCGCCCGCGCCTGCACGAAGTTATGATCGCATGGGTCATGAAGGTCCTCCGCCGCGGTGCCGTCCGCCCGCGCCCAGCGCGTCTTACCTATCGAAGGAGCGAGGGGATTTCGTAGCGATAGAACTCCATCTCGTCCCGGACCTCCGGTATGATCGCCGTTAGATCCTTCCTTTCGAGACGGAGCCACTTCTGCTGGCGGCCGGGATCGATCATCTCCTTGGCCGTTCTGACGATATCGTCGGTGCAGTTCAGCCCGCAATGTTCAAAGATGCGGCGCAAAACCAGCTCGGGATCCTGTATCAAATCCTCGTAGCGAAAAGACAGCACGCGGCCGTCGCCCAGCTTGGCGAGATCTTCTCGGGCCTTTCGATTGCCGCGCGCCCACTGGCGCGCGATCACCGTCAATTTCTCATTCTCCTTCAAATCTCGCTCTATCCCGTTGTAACGCGGCCCATAGATCGATGTGTATTTCCTTCCCAATACCCTTTTCGCGATCACCTGTTTTATAATATCTTTTGCATAATAGTGAATTTGCGTTACCGGAGTCATCTTCAAAAGGCGTATTAAACCTTTGAAAGATTTTGCTCTCTGCCACTTAAGCTCCATCGAGCTTATGTACGAAAATGGATTTCTCGTAATATAGAGAAATATGGCCTCCGGAAAAATCTCGTGGACAAACGGCACGCGCAAGACGTTGGCAGGCGTGTTTTCCATGATCTGTCGGCCGTCGTGCCGCGACTGATATTCGAGGAACCTGCCGCGAATGTAACGTGCGACCCTTTCGGTCGCATCGGTTTCGCCAAATTCGTCATGGCGCCGCGCCGGATCGGCATATAGCCACAATGTTTTTGGCTCGTACCAGGTAACGATGTCGGGATGCAGCCCAATCAGTTTTTGTGCAATTGTGGTCCCCGACCGATAGTTGCCGATCAGAAAAATCGGAGGTTTCAGCTCTGTTGCTGCCATGACAAGTCTCCGTCGCTAAAGGTTAGCCGGGGTCGCGCCGATCCGCACGACAAGCTCCGCCGCGCGGCTATTGGTCTCTGAACGCACGCATCATCTGGTCCGTCAAAGGCTTCATCAGGTAGGAGAGCATCTTGCGGTCACCAGTCCGTATGAACGCTTCCACCGGCATGCCGGGAATGAGCGAGGCAGGGCCAAGTTTCGTCAAATCCTTCGGGTCCGGGGTGATGCGGACTACGTAGTAGACTTCATTGGTGTGCTGATCGCGCGTTACGTCGGCCGCAATCATAGACACCACGCCTTCCGTTTCGGGGGTAGTGCGGACGTTGAAAGCGGTGAAGCGAAGAAGTGCGCGTTGGCCGACCAAGATCTGATCGATGTCCTGCGGAGCGGCCTTCACCTCGACGGTGAGAGTGTCGGTGTCGGGAACGATCAGCATTATCGGCTCGCCCGCACTGATCACGCCGCCCACAGTATGGATTGAAGATTGATAGACCGTGCCGCTGGAGGGGGCGCGAATATCGATGCGCGACAGCTGGTCCTCGGAGGTGACTTTTCGTTCCTCGAATTCGGCGATCTTGGCGTCGACATCGCGCAGTTCGCTGCCAGTCTCGCTGGAGAACTCCTTGTCCAGCTGCAGGATCTGGAGCTCGACTTCGGCGATGGCGCCTTTTGCCTGCGCTATGCTTGACACAAGCTGTGACCTTTCACCCTCGATGCGTGTTGCCTCGCGTTCATATTCCGTCAGCTTCGACTTGAGTGTGAGCTTCTTGTCGACAAGGCTGCGGATATCGACGAGTTCGTCGTTGATCAGCTCGATCTCCTTGCTCTTTGCCGATTCCTGAGCCGAATAGCCTTCGATCTGCTTTCCGAATTGCTCGATGCGTTCGCGCAAGCGCGCCTTGTTGCCAAAAACCTCGGTTCGACGAAGTTCGAAGAGTCGTTGTTCGCTGGCCACGGTGTTGGCAATCTCCGGGTCGTTCATTCGCGTGGCAAGCATCGGAGCAAGTGTCATCCGCCCGCTGCCGTCACGCTCCGCCTCGAGCCGAGACTTTCGCGCGTAGAGCTCATCCAGATTCTTTGTGACGTAAGCCAGGTTAGCCCGCGGGATAGCGTCGCTGAGTTGGACCAAGATATCCCCGGCCCGGACACGGTCGCCATCGCGCACGAGAATCCTGCCGACCACGCCGCCCGTCGGGTGTTGCACCTTCTTTTCGCTGTTCTCGACGACCACCCAGCCATGAGAAATGATTGCTCCCGAAATGTCCGCTGTCCCGGCCCAGACTCCCATTCCGCAGAGGAGCAGTGCGACGACAGTCAACCCACCGAGCAGATTGCGGCGAATGGACCGCCGGTTTGAAAGCGATCGGTTCAAGACAGGAGCCATCATTGCCCGTTTCCCATGTGCCGTAAGTCGTCAATTCGGCAGTCGAGGCGAGTTGGAAACCGGCTGCAGGCCCGCTGTATTGACCTGTGACATCGGAAAGAGCTTGGACAGAACGGACTGCTTCGTTCCAAACATGTGCATCCGCCCTTCTTTCATCATCAGTACGAAATCCACAGTGGTGAGAATGTTCGGCCGGTGCGCGACGATCGCCACGATGCCGCGGCGCGCCTTGATTGCGAGGATCGCCTCGGCGAGCGCCCTTTCGCCTTCCATGTCGAGATTGGAGTTGGGCTCGTCGAGGACGACCAGGAACGGATTTCCATAGAGTGCCCGTGCCAAAGCAACGCGCTGGCGCTGCCCGGCTGACAGCGCGGTCCCGCCCTCTCCGATCTGAGTCTCGTAGCCATTGGGAAAATCGATGATTAGCTGATGGACGCCCGCCGCGCGGGCGGCGGCGACAATGGCCTGCGGCTCCGATCCAGGATCGAAGCGGGCGATGTTGGCGGCAACCGTTCCCGCGAACAGTTCGACGTCTTGCGGAAGGTAACCTATGTGGCGGCCAAGACGCTCCGACGACCACTGATCGAGCGCGGCACCATCAAGCTTGATACGCCCCGCCAGCGGTCGCCATGCGCCGACCAGCCCACGAGCCAGGCTGGATTTGCCGGAGCCACTTGGTCCGATGATGCCAAGCACCGAGCCGGCGTCCAGGCTGAAGTCCACGCCTCGCACGATGATTCGTTGCACGCCCGGTGCACCTATCGTGATGTTCTCTATCGTCAAGTTCGAACCAGGCACCGGAAGTGCCATCGGCTGAGCGTCTTGCGGCAATCGGGCAAGCAACTGGCTCAACCTGCTCCAGCTCTGGCGTGCGGCCACGAAGCTGCGCCAATGGGCGATGGCAAGATCGACAGGCGCAAGCGCACGGCCCGCAAGGATGGAGCCGGCGATGATGATCCCGGACGTCGCCTCGCCCTGGATCACCAGCCAGGCCCCTATACCAAGCATTGTCGACTGAAGCATCAGCCGCAAGGCGCGGGCGAAGCTGCCGAAGCCGCCTACGATATCGCTGACATGCTGCTGTTGCGTGAGATATTCGCGGCTCGCCTCCCGCCAATGGTCGTGTAGGCGTTTGCCCATTCCCATTGCCGCGAGGACCTCCGCGTTGCGGCGACTGGCTTCGGCGAAGCCGTTGCGCCTCACGCCCGTCGACACAGCGGCGCCCATTGGTTTGCGCGTAAGGACCTCGGTCGCCGCCGTCAGCGCCACCAACACGATTGCACCGCAAATCGCCGTAATCCCGAGGGTCGGATGAAGGTTCCATATGATTGCCAGATAAAAGGGCATCCACGGAAAGTCGAAGAGTGTGCTTGGCCCCGGGCTCGACAGAAATACGCGGATGTTGTCGAGATCGCGTTGCGGCTGCAGCCCGTCGCCCTGGTGGCCGATGTACAAGGGCAGCCTTGACACGGCTGTGAATACGCGCCCCCCGACCGTTTCGTCCAGTTCACCACCGATCCTGGTCATAATGCGGCTGCGCACGAGATCGATGACCGCCTGCCCGACAAACAGAACGCCGGCCAATATCGCCATGGCTACCAGAGTCGGAACGCTGCGGCTTGGCAGTACGCGATCGTAGACCTGCAACATGAACATCGCGCCGGTCAGCATGAGGATGTTGCTCACGCCGCTAAAAACCGCGACTCCGGCGAATGCTGCCTTGCAGGAGCGCAACGCACAGGCCAGTTCCGAACCGGGCGCCGGCTGGATGTCTCTTGCCGAGGGGCTGGCGCCGACGTTCGTGGACGCGCTTCGCAAGCCGCCCCTTCGCCTTGCCTTGCGGGCGGCTGCGATCAACAGCAAGCCCACCCCCGCGAACGCCAGCCAAACCGGAAGAGCGTCTGGACCAGCCAGCAAAACCAGTGGATCGGAGAAGTAGCCCCAGTCCACCACGAAATCAGTCCACGGTCGCGGCAGCCACTTCCGGCCGAGATCAACGTGGCGGTGCAGAAATGCAGCTCCCGCAAGCGCAAGAGCGAGGAGGAGCAGGATTGCACCTGGAATGCGCGATCGGATGATGGCGCGGCGGCGCGGGGCGTAACGCACCGTCGTCTTGCGGCGCGCCGTTGCACGGAGGAGATTGAGCCGCCTCTGCTCCGCTTTGGCATGGGAATTCCCCCGGCGGAAGCGATTCCCGACCACTGTCAGTGCTGCCCCAAGGATCATGTCAAACCCCTGAGGTGCCAAGGCCGGACTATCTCAGGCCGTTCAAGGCACAACGAACCCAAGAGCGTTGCGAAGCAACGATCGCGGCCTTGAAGCAAAGCCTTGCTCGGGGAAGTGGGCATATTCGTGCTATTGGCCGACAATGCTTGGTTGGAGGCCCACCGCATTTGGGCTCCCCATTGTTCCGGAAGTGTCCGGCGTGTAGAACCCTTTGTTGGCTACAATCGAAACCTCGATGACATCGCCAGCTAGAACTTCCGTGTTTTCATTGGCGATGATGTCATGGGCGATTTTCCGGTCGCGCCTGAAAATCGAAATCTTCACAGAGCCTTGCAAGTCGTCGAAGGTCCGCTGTTCGCCATATGTAAATATAAAGAGAAGCTTGTCGGCGACATACCTTATTTGGCTTTGAATTTTCCCCAGCTCGACCTGCGTGTCCTGGGTCTGCGAGATCAAGTCCATTTCATAACTCTGCTTCTTTTTTCGAAGCTCGCTTTCAGCGGTCAGCATCGCCTGTTGCGCCTGCTCCTGCTGCAGCTCGGTCTGCGAAAGTTCGGCGCGATAGCTGGTATGTGCTCGTTCGGCCGTCAGGACATTCGAATTGGTGACCAGGCCTTTTTCCCGCAATGACCGGGCAGACTGCAGTTCCTCGAGTTGAATGTCCGCGGTCTTTTCTCGTTCCTTTCGAGTGGCAGCGACCATATCCGCTTCCTTCCTGGCCCGCTCCAACGAGACATCAAGGTAGGAAATGTCGTCCCGATATGCGGCGAGGCGGGCGTCCAACTGCGCCTGTTCGGACGCTACGATGTCGTCAATCAAGTGTCCGCCAAACTCGACAGGCGGATCGGGCGGAGCAACGAAAGATTTGTCCTGGCGGCTTTCCGCCTGGAGCCGGGCGAGCCGAACCTTTAGGCGATATTCCTCGATCGCCAGACCTGCCCGCGCGCTGCGCAGATCAGCTATTTGCAAGGCCGGCTCCGTGTTTCCCACGGCGGTTGCCCGAAAGCCACCTGCTATAGCCAGTGCATGACGAACCGTTATTCCGGGTTGAAACGGGTACGATCCGGGATGAGCCACCGTTCCGGAAATAAAGAATGGCCGGTACTGACCGATCTCCACTTTCACGAAAGGATCGAGGATGAGCTTCTGCTCCTGAAATGCACGCTGAATGGCCTTCGAAAGGACAACGGTGGTGAGGCCGCGCGCCTGAACATCGCCCAACATGGGAAGCGATATCGAACCGCGATCATCGACCACGACTTCCAGCGGATAGGATGGCTCGCCAATCACGGATACACGCAGGACGTCACCGGTGTCGAACGTATAGCCGTCCGCACGGGATGCATCTGCGGTGAGCAGAACAAAGGCAATGGCCAGACCGCCAATCATTGCGAGCGTGCGGCTGGCCGGAAAAAGCCGTCGGACCCAATCCTCCATTAGCGAAGGCCCGGAAGGAAAGTGCTGGTTTGCACGCAAACGCATCGTCGTACTCCGTTGTCTTGCCTGCGGTCAGGACCAATCGACATTCGTCGGCCGGAGCGTGACAGCAAGGTAGGGTTCGAGCAGTAAGCCTTGAAAATCCGGACTCCGTCGAAGGATCAAAATCCGGGCAGTCCTAAAGGTTGCTTGGCGAGGCCGTCGCGAATTCGCGGGTCGTTTGGCCTTCCTGCTGAAAGGGTTGACTCGAGAGCGGATTGATAGATCAACTCGACCCTATCGCACATGGTATCCAACCCCCAGGATGCCAGGTCGGTGAGTTTCGCGCTCTCAGCCAATCGAGCGCGGTAGTGTTCATTTTGGAGAAGGTCGGCGATCGCCGCCGCCGCGGCGCCAACGTCCTCGGCCGGCGTCACAATTCCATTAACGCCATGCTTCACAACCTCTTCCACTCCCGGCAGATGCGAGACCACACTGGCTCGACCGCCCGCCAGATACTGCATCATGACGCGAGGCAGTCCTTCTCGCATAGACGTCAGCACACACACGTCCGCCAGACTGATCAGTCGCTCAGGCTCGCTATGGTAGCCGATCATGCGAACGTTGTTTGCGTACGGGGATCGTGCAATCGCCGACTCAATAGCGGATCGCGCCGGCCCCTCGCCGGCCAAGAGCAGCCGCACGTTCGGAACTCGGTCGACGACCTGCCCAAATGCTTCAATGAACTCTATATGGCGTTTTCGCGGTTCCAGCGCGGCCAGCATCAGGATCACCGGCGGCTTAGGCTCTCCGACAGCCGTCCCCAGGAGCAGATGCGATTGCTGTGGCCATTGCGCGTTCGCGAAGCGCGTCAGATCGAAGCCGGAGTGGACGACGTGATGCTGATCGGCGGTCCCCAAATGATTGGCGATGCAAATGTCACGCATAGCCTGGCTGACATCGATGAAAGCCTGTGTACACTTCGCGGCCAGGCGTTCGGCAGCCAGGTACATCAGCCGCTGCGCATTGCCCACATGCACGAAGGGCAAAATGTGCACGCCATGTATGATGCAGGGGATATTGGCTTCCCTGGCGGCAAGGCGGCCGACGATGCCGGCTTTGCTTTGATGTGTGTGCACAATGTCAGGCCGCCAATCGCGCATAAGGCGCGTGAGTTGCCCAAATGCAGAAATGTCACGGGATGGCGAAATCGAGTTGATGAGCCTCTCCAGAGTCACAACCCGAACGGCTTCGGCAACTGACATCCGCAAATTCGGGTCGTACTCCTCGCCGTGAACCAAACGCACTTCGTGGCCGTGCCGCGCCTGAGCGAGACAGCAGGCCAATGTGTTCTCTTCGGAACCTCCCCGAAGAAGTCGGGTGAGCACATGGAGGATTTTCATTTGCCAATACCTTAGGGGACATGAAATCCGGGGCGGCGCATTCGAGCGCAAAATCGAATTTCACGCAGCCGCATCGACGTCCGACAGCGACCTCGGCGCCGGCAATACCGCGCTGTTCGCCGCTGGCCGGTCATGCTTGAACTGTTCAGCGCCGGGCAAGGCATGGAGCCAGGTCTCGCGTCTTGAGGTCCACAATTCATATTCGGGTACGAGATCGGTCGGCGCGACGTCGAGGCTGCCGATCATCACCTCAGCCTCATTGTCGTCGATCCGGGCGACGCGGCCGCCGCAGGTCTGGCAGAAGCTGCGCGTGCCATAGGAGCTGACGAGGCCCCTCTTTTCGAAGGCCTCGCGCGGCCAGATGGCAAAGGCCGAATAGGTCGAGCCGCCGGCCTTGCGGCAATCCTTGCAATGGCAAAGACCAATGCGGAGCGGCGGACCGCGGACCGAGAACTGCACGCCGCCGCACAGGCAACTGCCGGTCCTGCGTATGGTGTCGGACATTGGCAACCTCCGTCATTGCGTGGCGCTGCGGGCCGGGCGGGACAGGTGCTCGCCCCCGAAAACAGAGCCATATTGACCCGTTCAAGTCAGAGCCCGTGCCGATCCTGGGATGAAACAGGCTCTAGCGGCGCGCCGCCATCGAGCGCGAGCGTTCGGCGACTTTTCCCAGGCCTCGCAGGGACACCTGTCGTTTCGCGATGGCGGAAGGCCGCGCATCGGGGTCTGTTGGATGGATATTGGCCGATGAGCCGCCCGCCCTGCCTCTCACAAAGACAGCCAGATATGCCTGAACAGTTCCCCGCCGACCGCCTCGATGCCAGCGCTTGCGTCAATGGTTCGGATGTTCTTGTCCTTGGCTCGCAACTCCGCCATCAGCGATAGCCGCGCGTCGAAGGCTTCTTTCTTGATTTCTCCCGGCTTTCGCTGCTCGGAGACCGCAAAATCTGAAACCAGGTGCAAAGTGAGGTGTGGCCGGCATTCTGCCATCTTTTGATAGAGCCTTTGCTCGAGGCGAGCGAGAACTGACAGGCCGGGGACGGAGAAGAGGTGCGGTGGGATGGTTGGCCCGTCCAGATATCCGCTACACAGCGCCTGCGGCCACCTGTCACAAATGACGATCAGGCCGCGCGTAGCCCATCGATGCGCACGTTTCACGACAGCGTATCGCTCAAACGCGATCAAAACTGCCCAGAATGCCAGCGCGGCAGCGGCGAGTCCTCCCTTCGACCAATTTCGGCTGACGGAATTGTTGCCATCGTGCTGGGCCAACGACTTTAGGCGGCGTCTGTGGGGAAAAACCAGGGTCTGCAACGCCTTGCGGAGCCACCACCCATTGCCATCTCCGATTCCGACATAGGCTTGCGCACACCCGAATTTCCATCGAAATATCCGTGTCAGCCGATCAGCTTGAGTGCTCTTTCCCATGCCATCAGGACCGACGAGCGCCACTACAAAGCCACCAGCCGCAGGCCGTCTCTTTGGCGGGAATGTGCCGGGCATCAGGCGCTGAAGGGTCCTCAACGCCAGATATGAGGTCTTGCGGGCCAGATGAACACCGGCATCGGCGATCCCGTAACCTCCTGTAAAACCGCAGGCTTGACGGATTGAACGCCGGAGTCTGGCAAGATCCCTGCGGTTTGCCATCAAACCGTCGACGCTTTGCAGAAACCTGCAGCTCGCCAGGCTGCTGCCGTCAAGCGTGTATTCCACGACATCCAAGCCTTGATGGCCTGACGGAAGTGGCGGGCGCGCAAACTGCTCCCTCCAATCACCACCAACGGTGATCCACTGTCGCCAAGGCAATGCCCAGGTCCGGAAGGCGAAGCGGGCAATGGCTATTCGAATCTCGTCCTCGGGCGAGACGACCGGAATAGGCACCCCATCCACACAAACCGACTCCCATCGTGTAATCGCCGCATAGTCGAATACCGGATATCGCTTGCGGAATTCCCAGCCGACACGGATCCCGATATGCATGTCGAGATGGAGATAGCGGCCATTTGGAAAGTCAGGCAGGAACCAGTCCTCCCGGCCGGCACAGACGTTGTCGTAGCAAGACAGGCTGACGCCGCGACGACCGTGCAGCCTGCTCACGATCGAGCAGAAGACCGGGTAGTCGTGCTTGTCCAAAAGGAGATCCAGATCGTCGCGGCCCGCAAGTCCGCTTTGCAGGGATGCGAGATCCTGAATTATTCCGTACTTCAGGCCGCATTCATTGAATGCTCGAAACAGTTCGCTGGCGATCGGGAGGGCCGGGACTGTTTCGAGGGGCAGCAAGGCGGCGCTTGCGTCGGTTTGAGAAACACCGGCATCTGCTTTGTTGATTGACGGGCTCGCTCCAACCACCCTGGCTGGCGCTGGAACGTTCACCCCCGGCGTCAACGCTTCGACCAGCATGCTGGCCTTGGCTTTTGGAACCCAGCGCCGATATTGTTGCGGCTGCAGGCCGTCCCGACGCTCTCCAGGATCCGCCGGACAGTAGCTTCCGGGTTTGGATTTACGTGAAGGTTGCAAGGGGTTCCCCTGGTTGATCGCGTCGAGCGTCATTCGCTCATCGTCGCCGGTCATCGTATCGGCGAGGTATATCCAACCTGTTGGCGCTGATTTCGTTGAGACGAAGCACCCGATGTTTCAATGCAGGCCTGCAGCCTCGGATGTCGCCTTGCAAGCTGCCGCATCGAGGGTGAATTGGGTGCCAACTCATCCTTCCTTCGCCGGGTAGTTTCGGCATCTTCCGAGCAAAATATATTTATACGTAAGCTAACGTATATAATTCAGGATACAATCGAAAGTTTATCGCGGTCGATCGTGATCGGAATCGAACGGTTCATTATATCAAGAAGAATTTTTACCGCTCCAGCACTTCCAACATGATCAAGCACGCCAAGTTGTTCCGAAAACGGTCCGTCTATGACTCTAATTCTTTGACCTGGCCTCAATAAGATATCGGAGTGCAAAATTCCGTCCTCGTCGGTTGCGGCTATCAAGGACTCGATCACACCGTGTGGCGCCGGGACCGGCATTCCTTTGCTCATGACAAGTTTTCGCACGCCGACGGTTGAGTTGATCGGGTACCAACTCTGCTGAGCAGCAAGCGAGACGAACAGATAGCAATCGAAATACGCACTAGCGACGTTTCTGACAATGCGAGCGTGGCGAACGGTTCGCCTTCGCTTGGGCAGGTATGTTCGGAAGTTTTGCGATAGCAGGTGCCGCTCCGCCAAGCTCTCGGAATGTTGGTGCGTCTGGATCACGTACCAACGCGTAGGGTCCCCGCCGCAAGTTTTTCCTACCGGCCCCGGGAAGCGATTCTGGTATAATTCAGCGTGCTGCATGGCGAAATATTTCTCTAGTTGAGATAGTAACTGTCCGAAACACTACTTTCGAGGGACGTGTAGCGGCCATATTTTGACAGCTTTGGTTCGTCCACCATTGTCAAGGCGATGCCGGCAATCTTCGACCGACCGCCAAGGTGTCGAATCCCTTCTGCAACGGCCTCGCGGGAGGTTTCGCGCCACTTCACGACAAAGAGGACCTTGTCGACATACCGCGCCAGGATCGTCGCGTCGGCCGCGGCTCCAACAGGTGGTGCGTCAATGATCACCGTGTCGAACTTTCCGCGAAGCTCTTCGAAAACCGAGCGCATGCGCGCCGAAGAAAGGAGGGCAGGCGGGTTCCGGGTCTTTGCGCCGGCAGGGAGTAGGGATATCCCGAGCGTTCGTCCCGATGAATTGCGTTTGCTGCCTTCACCGGCAACGTGAGAATGTCGACCAGCCCGACCTTGTCCACCATGCCGAAGAAGGCCGTGGTGGCTGAAAGCCGCAAGTCCGCATCGACGACCAGAACCCGTTCGCCGTCGGCCGCTGCGGAGCAGGCCAAGCTCAATACCAAGGTTGTTTTTCCTTCGCCGGGCATCGCCGATGTCACCAGCATGAGCCGCGGCAAGCGGGCCTGTTCGGGCGTCGCATCGATGCCCAGGCGGAGCCGCCTCACGGCTTCGCTAAACCTGGATAGTGGTCTGCGCTCGAGATAAGCCACTGGTTGGGCTTGGGACTGGGCGTCTCTCGACCAGCCCGCCATCCGTGGGATGGATGCAAGAACTGGAACGGACAGTTCTTCCTCTATCTGCTTCTTTGCCATGAAGCCGGAAGCGAAAAGTTCACGAAGAACGGCGCCTGCCCCCCGACGAAGAAGCCGAGCACAAGTCCCAGGGCCGCGAATAGAGGCCTGTTCGGAAAGCTTGGCGAACCCGGAATAACCGCATCGGTTATCACACGTACGCCGCTGTTCAGCAGGGTAGACTTCTCCTCGGTGAGCTTGGCGCGTGAAAGGAATGTCTCAAACAGCTCCTTGTTCGCGGCGGCAATCCTTTCCAGGTCGCGCAACTGCACGCCAACCTGACCTTCGACTTCGGATCGGTTGGATACCGAATTCAAGGCTCGGCTGAGAGAAGCTTCCCGGGCCTCGGCGGCGTCCACTTCATTCTTCAGATTGCCGATGAGACGCTGGACTTCGGCGGTAATCTGCCCCTCGATGTCGCGGCGCTCGGCTTGCGCCGCCAGGACATCCGGATGCCGATCGCCATATTTCAATTTGAGGTCGGCTTCTCGCCGTGTCACTCCAGAGATCTGGGCCCGAAGCGCGCTGATAACTACGGACTGCAAGACGTCCGGCATCGACTGGATGTCGCCTCCGCTGGTCAGCAATTTGTCAACTTGTTGATATTGTGCACGTTTCTCCGACAATTCGGCGCGTGCGGTAATTAATGCGGCATTCAATTCAGACAGCTGCTGGTCAGTCAAACTGCCTGCTGGCGTCGCCAATAGATTGTGATCGATCCGAAACTTCTGGACAGCTTGTTCCGAAAGGCTCAGTTCCGCTCGCAGAGATGCGGCCCGTTCGCTGAGCCATGTGGACGCTTTCTTGGCCCCTTCGTAGCGGGACCTTACTCGATCTGCGAGGTAGGCCTGGGAGATTGCGTTCGCCAGCGATGCTGCTTTCCCCGGGTCATAGGCGGTCACCGAGATCTCGATAACATCTGCCAATCCAACGCGCGAAACTCCAAGGGCGCTCTGTAGCCATATTAATGCCCCCGGCCCGATCTTTGGGTCTTCCGTCAGCTTTTCACTGTCCACCACCTTCTGAAGGAGCGAGGTGGATCTCAGGACCGCAATCTGACTTTCGATAAATGTTGAATTGTCGGCAAAATCAGAATTCGAATAATCCTGCGGAGTCATATAGTCTATCGGGGCATCAAGTAACACTTGTGCGACGCCCGTGTAGGATGGTGGAAGGACATAAGCAGCGGCGACAAATGCGGCGAAGGTGAGTGCAGCCATGCTGCACACCAACTTCCAGCGGCGCAGAAAGAAATCAAGAATCTCCCGCACGTCGAGCGGCAGTAATTCTCTGGTCATGGTCGGACTGTCAATTGAACTTGCCATTTCCGAATCCTTGCAATCAACAGCGCAGCTCCCGCCCCTCCAGCGTCGGCTGAATTTGCTTCACTTCAAAGTAGTTCGGGCAGTTGCGTGTAAGCGCTCAGAGCGCGTGAAATGTAAGGGTTCGCGTCCCGCCATCCGGCATGTGCAGTCGCTCTCTTCCCGCCCACCGACCGATCGCGTCGCCGGTCAGTTAGGAACATAACAGCTTCTCGGATATCCCCGCCATTACCATTATTGAGTAGTAAATCGGCTAAAGGTTGATCTGGTCTACCCGATAAGCCTTCCAGACCTTTGGGATGTTGCCGGGACCATGGATCGCGCTTCCGCAAGGTCTAAGACGCTGCAGCGTGCAGGGCGCGCGGGAGAGCCTTCACTCCCTGACGACAAGAAAGCAGCCGGCCTTGTCTTGCTTGAGGTTGATATGGATATTTTCAGCGAAATCGTCCCGGGGTTTTTAGATTGGGTGATCAACAGACCGGCAGCCATTCTTATGCTTTCCGCAACTTGGCCGTTGATGCTCCTTATGAAGAAAGACAGGTTGCTGGGCTATGGGGCTCCTGCCGTTTTTATTGGGGCTGGTACTTTAATTGTGTTCGGCATCGAAACTCCCGTAGGAGCAGTCATTGTCGTGCTTGCCTACAGTTTGCTGGTTTCAGTCGCCCTGCTTTCCACCCGGAGGCGTCTTGGCCAAATCGAGGATCGTCTTGCATCGGTCATATCGGCAATCGATGACCTGGAAGTTGCCGAGGAAAGACGGCAGACTTACAACGCCAGGCGTCCCCCGCGGCTTTACCCGCGCCGAAAACCGGCAACCAGCACAATGGAGCAAGTCGTTTCAGCAGGTGCAACGGAGAGTCCCGAAAGCGCGGCGCAGGCGATCCCCGGTCCGCCTTGGCAAGAGTTGCAGCCGCCCGATCCGCCAGTGGGATCGGCGCTTCCGGCATCGACGCGACCAGCAGGATCCGACGTGCTTTCAGAAGGGCGTCGAACGCGACTGCTTTCAAGTTGAGCTCTGCTTGGCGAGGGTTTTCAACCAAAGAAGGGACGTGAAAGTAGCCGTGATGGTCCGCCGGGGCGCAGCAGCCAAAGGACAAGTTCGACTGCCGGCGTTGAATGCCGGCAGGCCACGGGAACTTGCTGAAGCCGATCAAGTAAAGTGGGCTGAGAGCCTTCTGCATGGTGCACGTACCCCCAAGGTGGTAGGATAGCATCCCATGGCGGTAGCCCGCGACGCCATTTGGATGAAAAGATGGGCGGAACGTTTGTGCAGTTGATGGGTTGAAACTGCAATTGATCGGAGGGACGATCGCGGAGTGGGGTAATCAAGACAAATGAGCTTATCAAAGCAGGCTCTTGAATTGGAGAGGCGACCCGCGCTTGCTGACGCAAGTTGGGAAAGGACAATCTCAGTATTGCCGGGGGCTTTGCGCCGCCTCTATCCGGCGAACACGACGATTGCACGCGAGCATCAGGCCAAATCCTCTATCCTGGTTATGACTGCGGGTTGGGCGGCTTTCGGCAAAACGTTGCGGAATGGCTCGCGTCTCATCGTTGATTTTGCGCTTCCTCGCGAAATTGCCTTGATCGAGTTCTGCGGCGAAGGGGGCGAGACGGCAACTGCGCTCTCCGATGTAACCGCGATCGAGCTGGCCGGTCCTGTCCATACTTGTTTTTCGCGCTACCCGCAGTCCATTTGCGAGGCTATCCTGCTGGCTGAGGTAAGGCGGTACGCAAGGGTTGCGGAACATCTGGCAGGAGTCAGCAGACGGGGACCTGTCGAACGCACGGCTCATTTTCTTCTCGAACTGGGCTGCCGGGCACATCGATCGCCAACGAGTTATCCGGACCGCTTTGAATGCCCGCTGACCCAGGCCGAGATGGCCGACGCGTTGGGGCTTTCGGCTGTGCATGTAAGTCGCGTGTTGAAGGATTTGCGGGAAAGTGGACTGGCTTCATTCCGCAATGGTGTGGTCGAGTTGCATGACCACGCGGAACTTATAAAAACGGCCGGATTTGATCGGTCTTACATTTCCAGCTGACATCAAGCTTAGTTCTGGCCTCAACCGCGATGGTGCCGGTGGCGCTGCATGTTGCGGCCGATCACTGATCCATCGAGCACGTTGAGCGCCGCGAACAACGTTGTCGGGCCGTTACGTAGTCATGCGTCATGGTCGCGCCTCGACCGCGCTTGAGCCGCAGTCCCCGCTGGGTCCGGTCGAGCGCCTTCTCGTCAACCGACAGCACGATGCCATGGGCTGGCGGCGAGACGTAGAGGCCGACCACATCGTGAGGCTTCTCGGCAAACGCTTTGTCATTGGACAGCTTGAAGCTGTCGCCAGCGGTGCGGTGCCAAGCCGTGGTCGTGCGAGATCTTCACCGCCGGGGACGCTGCGATGCCTACTGTTTTGGCCATGGGGCGCACGGTCCAATGTGTTGCCTCGTGGTCAGGCGGCTCCAGCGTGAGCGTCACGATCTGGTTGATGAGCGCAGTATCGAGCGGTGCAATGCCGGGAGGTCTTGTCGCGCAGCAGGCCATCGACACCCTCGGCCATGAACCGCTCCTGCGCATACGCAGGTCTTCGACTTGCCCGCAGTCATGATCGCGGCCGTGCCCAACCCGTCGTCGCTCAGCAGGATGATCCGCGCATGCTAAACGTGCTTTTGCGGCGATCCCCGCGCCGCGACTAGCGCTTCAAGCCGGGCTCTGTCTGAGGACGTGACGACGATGCTGACACGAGTACGCATCCCACACCGTCGCATATCGCAGGCTCGCGCGGACTCCGGAAAGGACTCCTCCACCACGATCAATCCACTAGCATTTTCGAAATAGGTAAGCCTTTTGGAGAACTGGTGTCATGACATGAGTAACACTAAAGTAATTCCCTGAAAACGGGGATCAACATGACAACTGAAAGCACGAAATTTTCGGGGCGGATGCGCGAGAATCTGTTCTCAGAAGTTCAGGCGCGTCGCGATTTTCTCAAGAAGGCCGGGCGCTTCGCAGCGGTGACACCGCCGGCCATAACGCTTTTGCTCGGCACCAGCCTCAACTCCACGGCTATCGCCAGATCTGGCGGATCACCTCAGAGCAATTCTGGCGGATCCACACCCAGCAATGGAGGGGGAGGCAGCCACTTTCACCCCCGGCCTTTCGGCCAAGGTCTCAATTCAGGCGGACGTGGCGGCGGCGACAACTATGGCGGCGGGGCCACGGGGGCTCCAGATCCGGCGACCCCGACTAGGCTAGCCGAATTGGCCGCAGACGGTGGGTCCAGGCTCAAAAGGTCCGACTAGTGGATTGATTCAACGTTTGGTGCCCCGGCTGACGGCGGCGATGATCTAGTCTGGATCGGCGCGCCAAACGAAGGGCCGAGGCTGCTGAAGTATCGTGCGCGCCGCCGGCGCAAGGTTCTTCTTCCCGCCGAAATATTCGCCCGACCTCAATCCGATCGAGCAACTCTTTTTCAAAGCTCAAGCACTGGCTGAGAAAAGCAGCACGCCGAACCGTCGAAGCCTTCTGCGACGCGATCGGCCAAACCCTCAATCGCGTCACACCGGCAGAGTGCTCACATTACTTCGAAAACTCCGGCTACGACCGAAACTCATCTAATGCCGCTCCAGCAACTGACGATGCCGTTGGCCCATCATGTCGGCTTTGTTGCGCATCGGTCTTTAGATCGATCCCCCAACGTCGCCGCTAACCAGGGCGTAGGGAAAATGGCCGGTGCGGCGGGCAGCCCTCCGGGGGAGTGAGGACCGCACCGGCCACCGCAGCGGGCTTACGTTACGCACCCGCACCGGTCAATTTACAGGGCGTATTAGCAAATACGCAATTAATCCTATCGGTGGTGCCCAGTGTAGCGCTGATATCAGGATTGTTCGGTCGTTGGCCCGTAAGGGAAAAATGCGCTTTTTCAGCAACGGCTGTTGCTTGAAGTTGGTTTTGCCTTCCGCTTCGCCGATACCTTCTTGATTTAACCGGCCTTGCTGGCGAGACCACTTTGCCTTTGCTATCGCCGGTTCGTGGCGGCTTTTTGGCGAGCCGGAGCTTTTCGAGAACCAGATCGTCCTGATGTTACTCGCCATCTAGTTCTTTTGCCTTCTGAGCTCATCCAAGTAGTGGAATGGACTGAACGTCATGGGAGGTTGTAGCGTTCTTTTTGGATACGGGGCTTTGGGGAAGTCGTATGACGATATTATTAGAAATCAAAGAGTTGTTGGAAATTAAGGCGTACCGGCTAACCATCAGGACACTCAACCACGCCTATAACATCGACCTGACAAGTGCTTGCACGCCCGCGGAGCGGGAAAAGGCCGAGTACCGACATTATTGGGAAACGTTGATATATTATGAACAGATTGCGGAGATAAAAACCCGGCAACTGATCCGCAAGGCGGAGCGTCTTAATCTACCGGTTGGCTACGCGGACGACAACAGTCCAATGTGGAGAAAATCGTCTCAGCTCAACAGCTGGATCCTGACGCCACTTGGTTGCTCTGAAGTCCAAAATATGATCCGTCAAGAATGCAAAGGCCGCCGAGAGCGCGCCACGACCTGGACAAGCGTGATCATCAGCCCACTCGGTCGGCTGGTGTCTGGTTGGCTGGTTGCGCGCGAGCACTAGTCGCGCACGCTTCTTAGCCGATGTCCACCTTCGGTCCGGATAGTCGCCTTTTGCGAATTGGAACTCGCCAGGTCGTCCCCTTTGCCAAAGGAGAGCAAGGGTGGTTGTGGCTCGGGGTGCCTCGATCGTCGCATCGACAGCTAAGGTCTCCTCGTCGCAGACACGGTTGCATGGGAGCGCTTGGTCGAAGCCTATCCCAAGCCGATTTCCAAAGCGTCGTAACCTCTGTGCAGAGGTACTAGATCGGCGCTATCCGTCGCTATTTTTGATCGCTGTTAGTCGCAACTGGAACACCAGCGGTGACGCGCTCGCGCCTCGTAGTGCCATGTGCGATCGCATGGGCGATCAAATGATGTACACGTCATGATAGGTCAGGGCCGCCCCGGCCTGTAGGTGGGCGATTTCCACCTGAGGGGCCGATCTCGAGCCATCGGGGTCATAGTACAGAATGCCCGTGGTCCGGTCGTAGAGCAGGTAGTCGTTATGGCTGGTGGCGTGTTCGCGCAACTCGAAATACGACGAGTTCACCTGCGTCGGGCTGGACAAGGAACCGGGGCCGAGACTGGTGAAGACGGCATTATCGAGATAGAGCGCGTCGTCCGCTGCGTGGAAGTCCGGGAGCCTATCGACATTGCCAGGGCCATAGGCCGTGTCAAACACAAAGGTGTCCTTGCCGGCGCCCCCGTGGAGCACGTCGTTGCCACCTCGGCCCCACAGTATGTCGTTACCAGCCAGGGCATCATAGTTATCGGCCGCGCCAGTGCCGACAAAAGTGTCGTTCCCGGTAGTTCCCTTGGCCTGGTCGGTCGGCGGTGGCGGTGGCTGGCCGGTCCCGTCATGGGCCGCATGCCAGACCGCCTTGGCGTTGGCCCAGTAATCGCGGGCCGCCTGGCCTTGAAGGACCGTCCAGCCGGCGGGCGGCATTGGATAATCGGACGGCAGCGGCGTGTCAGAGAGGTTGAGATAGTAATTACCGTGCGACTCGACCGTCTTGTCCCAGGCGTGCTGCAGCCGCCCCTGGCCGTTGTGGTGCACGTCGGTAATCGCCACCACGCAGTCGATAAAGTGCAGGCTGGGCGAGATATCGTTAGCGCCTGTGCCGTTGTCGAGTTTGAACGGCGAACCGTGGGTCATCACGCCTTTGCGAAGGTACTCTCCCATGCCCAGAAGCATGCCATCCATGGTAACCGTGTTGTTATGCCCATCCACTTCACCATCGCCAAGGCTCACTCCGGAAAACACGTGGTCGAACAGGGAATCCTTGATCGTGCCGCCGATGACGTCATCGTCCTCGACCGCGTCGTCTCGGGAGTTGCCGACATAGCTGTTCTCGATGACGAAGTGGCCAGTGCCGCCGACACGAATGCCATCCCAGGGCTGGGTAACCGTCCAATCGTCGATGACAAAGTTGTGGGCTGAATTTATACGGACTGCGGCGGAGTTGACGTAAATGTTCTCCCAGTCGCCAGTTTGGGAGACGGTGCCGTTGATCGTGCCGCCAAAAACCAGGAGGTTGTCGCCGGGGTTGGTGATCGCGAAGGGATAGCGGTTGGTGGGGCTTCCCTGATTGGCGACGATCCACGAGGCGTCGGTGGCATCGATAGTGGTGTCGGCGGGCAGGCCGGATGCCTTATACTGGGTGTAGCCATAATCGCCGCTTAAGACAATCGTGCTTGCCTGGGCCATGGTTGGCCACCTTTCACACCCCCGCCCTTTCCGCCAAGTGCCTGAAGCCGGAAAGGCCTCTATCCATCAGAACGCCCGTCAGCGGTATCGTGCAAATCACAAAATATAACAGGTCCCGCACGGTGGCATGTGCCGGAGAGGCGTCTGAAACCGCCCCGGTCACGTTGCTTCGAATGGTTGCGCCACAACGTCGACTAAGGCAACGGCTTGCCCCAGCGAAAAGGCTAACCCCGGTAACATCGCAGTTGTCACGCGATCGCGGAAGCCAACCGGCCATGCCAGCAAACTGTTGGCCCGCGGCACCTGCATTGGGGTGACGGTCCCGACGAGAGCAGCCTGGAGGGCCAGGTTCATTATTAGCCAGCGGATGGTTCTGTCTCGTTCCGTTCCGTCGCCCGGCCACAACCTGCAGGGAACGCGGATGACCTGTCGACCGACGGTGGGCTGTCGCGCAGCCCGTATACGCGCAATTCCGACAGCCTCGGGCGGAAGGTTCCTGTGCAGCAATTCGACGAACGCACCGGTGTCGGTTGCGCGGCATTGGCCGGCTTGGCGATCGGCTCCGCCTAACGCCGGCGGCACTAGTTCTCGCCCAGGATGAAATCGGCGCAGCGGTCGCCGATCATGATTGCCGGCGCGTTGGTGTTGCCGCTGGTCAGCCTGGGCATGATCGAGGCATCCGCGACGCGCAGGCGAGGCACACCGCGCACGCGAAGCTGCGGATCGACCACAGCCTGATCGTCCGTTCCCATCCGGCAGGTGCCGCAGGGGTGATAGACCGTCTTGGCGTGGCGGATGATGTGGTCGACTATTGCCGCGTCACCGAGATCGTCGGCATTGCCGGGCGCGAACTCCTCGGCAACGACCTCGCGCAGCGCCGGCTGGCGCACGATGGCGCGCGCGACCTTCATGCCGGCGAGCAGCAAAGCTAGATCGTCGGCGTGCGACAGGAAGCCGGTGGTGAAGCGGATCGGATCGCTTGAATTGCGCGAGCGCAGCAGCACCGAGCCGCGCGACTTCGGCCTCAGCACGCATGGGTTTAGCTCCATGCCGTGGCGTTCGATTGAGCCGTGCTCGGCGCTCTCGACCATCACCGGCAGCACATGGAACTGCACATCGGGCCGGCCGTCGCCGTCGGTGTCGAAGAAGCCGCCGCTTTCGACAACGTTGGACGCAAGCAGGCCTCTCCGGAACAGCAAATATTCGATGCCGTGCCGCAGCGCCTTGAGCCCGCGATCCTCGCCGAGCAGCGAGACCGGCTTGCGCGTCAGCGCATAGAGCGGGGCGGCGACATGGTCCTGCAGGTCCTGACCGACGGCAGGCATGTCACGTATGACTGGTATGCCCGTTTCCGTGAGATGCGCGGCCGGCCCGAGGCCGGAAAGCATCATCAGCTTCGGCGTGGCAAGCGCGCCGGCGGCGAGGATCACCTCCGCTTTCGCGGAGGCCAAGTGGCTCTGCCCATCGGCTGTCACGTAGGCTAGCCCGCTGGCCGCACCATTTTCCAGTGTCAGCCCCGTCACCTGCGCTTCGGTCACCACCTTGAGGTTGGCGTTGCCGGCAAGCGGCTTCAAAAACACCTTGGCCGACGACTGCCGTTCGCCATTCGCCGTCGTCGTCTGGTAGAAGCCGACGCCTTCCTGCTCAACGCCATTGAAGTCGTCATTGAAACGATAGCCGGCCTGCTGGGCTGCCCGAACATAGGCAAGAGACAGCGGATGCCGGTAGCGCGCATCCGAAACCGGCAGCGGACCGTCTGTGCCGTGCCGTTCGCCGGCCAGCCTTTCGTTGCGCTCCAGCCGCCTGTAGACCGGCAGCACGTCATCCCAGCCCCAGCCCGGACAGCCCAGGTCGCGCCAGCCGTCATAGTCCTCAGGCTGGCCTCGGACATAGAGCATGGCGTTGATCGACGAGCCGCCGCCAAGCGTGCGTCCCTGCGGGATAGGCAGCGTGCGGCCGCCTACGCTGGGTTCGGGTTCCGACTGGTAGATCCAGCTGCGCGCCGTGCCGATCACCTTGGCGAAGGTGGCCGGCATGTCGATCAGCTTCGTGTTGTCGTCCGGGCCGGCCTCGACGACGAGCACGCGCTTGCCGGCGTTGACCAGCCGGCTGGCCAGTGTGCAGCCGGCCGAACCGGCGCCGGCGATGATGTAGTCGTAACTCTGCGTCATCTTGGTCAGGCGTAGCGCATGATGGCGGTCTTGGTCTCGAGATAGCCGTCGATCGCGGCGCGGCCATGCTCGCGGCCGATTCCGGACTGCTTGAAGCCGCCGAAGGGTGCTGCGGGGTCGAGCGTGTTGTGCGAGTTGACCCACACCGTGCCGGCCTTGAGGCCGTGGATGGCGGTCATCGCCTTGCCCATGTCACGGGTCCAGATCGAGGCCGACAGGCCGTAGCGCGTGTCGTTGGCGACGCGGACCGCCTCGTCGAGATCGGCTACCGGCATCGCCGCCACCACCGGTCCGAACACCTCCTCGCGCACGATCTCCATCTCGGGCCGGACATTGTGCAGGATGGTCGGCGCCACATAATGGCCCTTGGCCGGAACCGGCCGCGCCCCGCTCACCCGTTCGCCGCCCGCTGCCAGGCCGCGCTCGACAAACCCCTCGACGCTTTTCCGGTGCTTGGCCGAGACCAGCGGGTTGATCTGCGCTTCGGCATCGCGGCCGGCGCCAATGATCATGCCGTCGGCGATGTCGGCCAACCGCGCCAGCGTGCGGTCGTAGATCGACTTCTCGATCAGCAGCCGGGCGGCCGAGGTGCAGACCTGGCCCTGGTTGAAGAACATGCCGAGCCCGGCAAGCAGCGGCTCAATGTTCTCCTCCATGTCGGCAAGCAGGATCATCGGCGATTTCGAGCCGAGTTCCAAAGTGAAGCGCGCGACACGGTCGACCGCGGCGTGGCCGATGCGCTTGCCGACTTCCGTCGAACCGGTGAAGGTCAGCTTGTCGACGCCGGGATGGCGGATCAGCGCTTCGCCCGTGACGCTGCCGCTGCCCGTGACGATGTTGACGACGCCGGGCGGGAAGCCAACAGCCTCGACCAACTCGGCGAGCCGCAACAAGCCGAGTGGCGTCTCCTGTGGCGGCTTCAAGACGATCGTGCAACCGCAGGCCAGCGCCGGAGCGATCTTCCACATGCCGATCAGCAGGGGAAAATTCCACGGCACGATGGCGCCGACGACGCCGACAGGTTCCATGATGGTCATCGCATAATGCCTGGCGCCGGGCGGCACCGGGATCGAAACCTGGAAGGTCGAGCCCTCGATCTTGGTCGCCCAGCCAGCATAGTAGCGCAGCCAGTCGACAGTGCCGCCGGCGCTCAGCATGCGGGCGACGCCGAGCGACTTGCCGTTCTCGATGCTCTCGATCTCGGCGAGCAGATCGGCGTCGGCCTCTACCGCGTCGGCAAGCCTCAGCATCAGGTTCTGGCGGTCGATCGGCCGCATCGAGGCCCATGGACCTTCGAGCGCCGCGCGGGCGGCGCGCACCGCCTGGTCAACGAGTTCGGGGCCACTTTCCGGCACATGCGCGACGATCTCGCCCGAGGCGGAATCGTCAACGGCGAGACCGTCACCGGCCAAGCCGCCCACAAAGGGGCCTTCGACGAAACGGCCATTGATGAAGGGCCGGTGCGACTGCGCCACGAAGGCGGCGGCTGCGGCACTGATGGGCGGCACGGTTCTCTCGTTCACGCCATTCCTCCTCGAAGATCCGATGAACAATCCCGGGAGGGTTATGGAGCGTGCCGACGCGCTTCAAGCAGCTCCGGGCGCGAGTGCGCTTTCAGTCAAAACAAAGTTCCCGCTCGGACAAGACGGCGCGCCCTTGCCCAATCAAGATTGGACAACGAGATCGGCCGCGCGGGCACGTTCTTGAACGGTGTTGGAGGTGGCGGCGGTTGAGCGCGATTCTCGGCAATGCGATGGTCATTACGGCGGCGCTGCCGCTATTCCTGGGCATCGTTCTGGCCCTGCTTTCCCGGTTTGTCGTACCGGCATCGTCCCCGGTGCTCACGCTGCTTTGGGCCGCACTGCTCCTGTTCTTCTATTGGGACACGCTCGGCCCGCCCGTCATGCCGCCGGTCGCCGCCAGCCAGAGGCTAGTCTATCTCGCCTTTGCCGGCATCGTCATTGGTCTTTTGCCTGAGGGGTTCCTGGCAGGCCGGGCGGCAAGCGTTATCGCCGTCATTGCCCTTGCCGCGGCGCTCCTCTGGCTCGGCTGGCGCCGCATTGCCGCCGGCTCGCTCGACCTGCCGATGATCGCCGCGCTCGCCGTCGGCCCGCTGGCACTCGTCGGCGCAGCGATGCTCATAGCGCGGCCATCCTCGCCATCGCCTTCGGCGGAAGAGCCATTCCTGGCGCCGGCGGCCGCGCTGTCCCTATCACTTTCGGGCGCCGTCGTCTCGGTGCTTGGCGCCTCGATCGTCACCGGACAACTGCTCGGCTCGGTCGCCGCGCTGACCGGCGGCTGGTGCCTTGTCCAGTATCTCGCGACGTTGCGCGGCGGCGCAGCCTCCGCGTGGAGCAAAGGCGTCGAATTCCTGTTGCTCTTCGCCGCCGTCACGGTGCTGATCCAGGTGGCCCTGCTGGCGCCGAAGGCCAATCCCCTGGCCCTCGTCCTGTCATCCTTGCCGCCGCTCGCCGCCGTGTTCGTGCGCGGCTGGCTGCAAGGCCTGCTTCCCGGCGCCCGGCCCTTGCGGCCGCTGATTGCCGGTCTCCTGATCGCCCTTCCGGCGATGCTGGCCATCGTGACGGCGATCGTCTGGGCGCCGCACGGGGCCGCCCTTGGCTTTTCCTGAGCCGCTCCAACAACCAACAAATAGGGAGAGATATGTGAGGACGAAGAGACTGATTACCGCGCTCGCCTTCGCCGGCGCCTCCATGCTGGCCTCGGCCGCCTATGCCGACAGTTACGAGATCGACGGCCAGCACGCCTGGGTCACCTTCACCATCAAGCATGGCATCTACAGCGTCGCGCACGGCCAGTTCGACGCGGTCAAGGGCGCAATCGTGATGGACAAGGCTGACGTCACCAAGAGCAGCGTCAAGGCGGAGCTCGACGTAGGCTCCATCCACACCGCTTTCGATCAGCGCGACAGCGACCTGAAGGGTCCTGATTTCTTCAACGCGGCCGAATTCCCGACGATCTCCTTCGAAAGCACCAAGGTCGAGAAGGTCGACGACAAGACCGGCAAGGTCACCGGCAATCTCACCATCAGCGGCGTCAGCAAGGAAGTCACGCTCGACGTCAAGCTGCTAAACGAGGCGCCGGCTCCATGGGATGCGACGCTGACCAAGGCGGCCTTCAGCGCCACCGGCAAGGTGAGCACCGCGGACTTCCCGATGGCCAAGGCCGCCGATGGGTTCGGCCTCGGGCCTGAAGTAGACATCGCCATCGATCTCGAAGCGATCAAGAAGTAAGTCACTACAGCAGGCGGACCTGTGGTGGCCGCCGCGCGGCTCTGATGTCGCGCGGCGCTTCGCAAAGACGGCTCCGAAGTGCGCGTTCAGTCAAAACAAAGTTCCCACTCGGACAAGACGCAGACCGGCCCCCGGCGCACTATCCCTGACGAAGATCGGCGCTTAGCCGGCGCGACAGCACCAATCGGGATGGACCAATGAGATTTTCCGGCAAGACGGCACTTATCACCGGCGGGGGCACCGGCATCGGCGCGGCCGTCGCCCGACGCATGGCAGCCGACGGCGCCAGGGTGGTGCTGATGGGCCGGCGGCGCGAACCGCTCGAAGCCGTCGTCAGGGATATTGGCGGGCTGGTGGTGCAGGGCGATGCTGCCGACGCCAAATCCGTGCGCGCGGCCCTTGCGCAAGTGCATGACAACTTCGGACCGGTCGACATTCTCGTCGCCAACGCCGGCGGCCACGGTGTCGGCCCGACCGCATCGATGAGCGACGAGACCTGGTCGCTGGCGACACGCCTCAACCTCGACACCACTTTCGTCTGTGCCCGCGAGTGCCTGCCGGACCTGATCGCCCAGAAAGGAAACATCGTCGTCGTGGCTTCGATCGCGGGCCTGTTCGCCGGTCCGGCGGCGGCCGGCTACGTCACCATGAAGCACGCCTGCGTCGGCCTCGGCAAATCGCTGGCGCGCGACTATGGCCGCCAGGGCGTGCGCACCAACATCATCTGCCCGGGCTGGGTGGCGACCGCCATGGCCGACGAACAGATGCAGGTCGTCGTCGAAAAGCACGGCCTCGGCTCGATCGAAGAAGCCTATCGCCTCGTCACCAGGGACGTGCCACTCGGCCGCCCGGCGACGCCGGAAGAAGTGTCCAACGTCATCTGCTTCGTTGCCTCGGGCGAGGCGGCGATGATGAACGGTTCGATCCTGACCATCGATGGCGGCGCCACCGTCGTCGACCTGCCGACGCTTGCTTTCGTCGATTGATGTGGGGAGTACCATGAACGACCAGAACAGACCTGCCGACTGGAAGCACTTCGACGATTTCGCTGCCGGCATCGCCACCAACCGGCTGCCGACGACGGAAGCGCTGCGCGGCCAGACCTTCAAGATCACGCTGAACACCGGCCGCGTCATCGATCTTGCCTTCACATCAACCGATACGGTGGCCTGGAGCGAAGGCAGCGATGCCGGCGCCGACTGGTACGAGGCGCTGGAAGTCGCGCCTCGGGTCTTCTTCATCAACATGGCTTTCGCCACGCGGCCGACGCAGGACGAAGCCTTCATCGTCGATACCGGAACGCGCCGTGTGCTTTCGGTGCGCGAGCGGGTTCGCGAGCCCGCCGAGGCGCCCGGCGAGCCGCGCGTGGCGCAGGTCTATTCGGCGGGCGTGCTAGGCGATCCCTCGGTTCCGCCTGCCGGCACCGAGCCGGTGCCGACGCGCGACCTGATCGGACTGACCGCGCACTACACCTACAGTCCCAACCACGTCTACGAGCACATCTATCTGAGCTCTGAGCGCTATGCCTGGCAGAACCTCGTCGGCATCCAGCGCGGCCATGGCGATGTCGATCTCGCCACCACCTGGAAGTTCGGCGACGGGCTTTATGTCTTCGGTTTTCGCGAGTTCATCATCCCGGTCGCTTCGCTGTTCTTCTACAATTGGGAGACGATGCGTTCGACCGGCAAATTCCTCGGCGTCACCAGCCAGGGCAAGGTCGAGAACAAGCCGGCCGGCGCCTTCATCGAGAAGAAATCCACAACCGTCTACGACCCGGGCAAGGCGCCCGTCTGAGCGAGCAGGTGAACAGCATGAGCAGAAACTACGAAGTCATCAAGGCGCACTATGCCGGCTCCGACACCAAGGATCTGGCGGCGATGATGGCGCCGGTCACCGACAGGACGGCGTGGACCGAAATGGCGGGCTTTCCCTATGCCGGAACCTATGTCGGTGCCGACGCCATCATATCCGGCGTCTTCAAGCGCATCGGCGAGGAGTGGGAGGGCTATGCGCTGAAGGTCGACAAACTGGTCGACGGCGACACCACCATCGTCGGTATCGGCACCTATTCGGGCATCTTCAGGAAGACTGGCAAGGCGATGTCGGCGCGCGTCGTCCATGTCTGGGAAATGCAGGACGGCAAGGCCGTCAGCTTCGAGCAGTTCACCGACACCAAGCTGGTCGCGGCCGCGATGGGCTGAAGCACTGGCGCTGTGAATGCGGGCCTCGCCTTGATGCGCTGGCCCGATGAACCTGGGAGGATGGAATGGGAATCAGTCTGAAGGGAATGCTGGCCGGCCTGTTGCTGTCCACCGCGCTCAGTGCCGCCGGCACCGTCGCCGCCAATGCCGGCGACACCGAAATCGTCATCGGCGCGCCGATCTCGCTGACCGGGCCGCTGGCCGGCGACGGCAAGGAACAGAAATGGGCTTATGAGCAGGCCGTCGCCGACATCAACAAATCAGGCGGCATCATGGTCAAGTCCGCCGGCAAGAAGCTGCCGGTGCGCCTCGTCGTCGCCGACGACGAAAGCTCGGAAGGCAAGGTGGCGTCGGCCCTTGAAAACCTGATCAAGGTGCAGAAGGTCGACGCGCTGCTGTCGACCCATTCCGGGCCGATGAACATCGCCGGCGCCATCGTCGCCGAGAAGTACAAGAAGTTCTACATGATCACGACGGCCTTCCCGTTCGAGTGGCAGCCGTTGAAGCTCAAATACTCGGCGCTGTTCTTCTTCCATCCTGGTCCCGGCGCCGAGGTGCCGTTCGAGGTCTGGGACAAGCTGCCGGCCGGCGAGAAGCCGAAACACCCGGCACTGGTCACCGAAGATTCGCCCGACGGCAAGGGCTTTGGCGGCGCCTTCCAGGCGGCGGCGAAGAAATACGGCTATACCTTTGCCGTCGACGATCCCTGGGCGATCGGCGCCACCGACTACTCGGCGCTGATCACCAAGCTCAAGGCCGCCGACGTCGACGCCATGCTGGTCTTCGGCTCGCCCGCCGACACCATCACGCTGCTGCGGCAGATGAAGGAACTCGGCTTCTCCGTGCCATATTTCCACGGCTGGAAAGGCACCTGGACCGGTGAATTCCATGAAGCGCTAGGACCGGACTCCGACTACATCATGACCGATGGCTTCTGGTCGGCGAGCTATCCCTACAAGGGCGCCAAGGAACTCGGCGAACGCTACGAGGCCGAGTACAAGAAGGACTCCGTCACCGTCGGCGCCTTCTATGCCAATGCCCAAGTGTTGGCGCAGGCGATCGAGAAGGCCGGCAGCACCGACGCATCGGCGATCCATGACGCGATCTTCGGCCAGGAGTTCAAGGACACCGTGGTCGGCGACCTGAAGTTCGACGAGACCGGCTTCGCGCTGATCCCGAGCGTCGCCACGCAATGGTGGCAAGGCAAGCACCAGCTGATCTATCCGGACGGCACCTGGACCTACAAGCCGGCCCCGGCCTGGGACAAGCGCTGACGGGCGGGGGCAGGGCCCTCTTAAGGGGGAAGCACCCCTGCGGGCGTTGGCGCTGCCCCTCATTGCCCTGCCGGGCATTTCTCCCCGTATAGTGACGGGAGAAAGGGCTTGCCGCGGGGGCGACGCCAAACCTGACAGCTTCCCGAACCCAATCACTCCACCGGAGATACGGAAACACGATGCAGCCTGACGAAACCCTGCTTCGCCTCGACGCGGTCCAGAAGCGGTTCGGCGGGCTCGTCGTGCTCAACAATGTCGACATCGCGGTCGGCCGCAACGAACTGATCGGGCTGATCGGCCCCAACGGCGCCGGCAAGTCGACGCTGTTCAACGTCATCACCGCCATCTATGCGCCGACGCAAGGGCGGGTGCTGTTTCGCGGCAAGGACATTACCGGCATCGCGCCGCACAGCATCTCCCGGCTCGGCATCGCCCGCACCTTCCAGCTGGTGCGCACCTTCCTGACCATGACCGCCTTCGAGAACGTCATGGTCGGCGCCGTCTACGGGGGAGGGGGCCGCGTCAGGCATGCGACGGATGCGGCGAACGTCGCGCTCGAACTGGTTGGCCTGACTGCCCGGCGCGACATGCGCACCGCACATATGACGCTCTCCGACCGCCGCATGTTGGAGATCGCAAGAGCGGTCGCTTCCGATCCGGCGCTGCTGCTCCTCGATGAGCCGATGGCCGGCCTCAACCCGACCGAGATCCAGCGCATGGCCGACGTTATCAGGCGTGTGCGCGCCGAGCGTGGCCTTTCGATGCTCTGGGTCGAGCACAAGGTCGACGCCATCATGAAAGTGTGCAGCCGCGTCATCGTGCTCGACCATGGCGAGAAGATCGCCGACGGCTCGCCGCGCGAAGTCACCCAGAACCGCAAAGTCATAGAGGCCTATCTTGGCGAACCGGCTGCTTGAAGTAAGCGATCTCCAGGTCGCCTATGGCGATGTCGGCGCGCTGTGGGGCGTCTCGCTCCATGTCGACCCCGGCACCATTGTCGCCATCGTCGGCGCCAACGGCGCCGGCAAGACGACGCTGCTCAGGACCGTGTCCGGCCTGCTCAAGCCGAAGAGCGGCGATATCCGGCTGGCCGGCCAATCGCTGGTCGGCAAGGCGCCGCAGGAGATCGCCTCCCTGGGCATCGCCCATGTGCCGGAAGGCCGCGGCCTGTTCCGCCAGATGACGGTGCTGGAGAACCTCGAGCTCGGCGCCTTCCAACCCAAGGCGAGGCCGCGCACGAAGGAGTTGCTCGACAACGCCTATACGCTGTTTCCGCGCCTCAAGGAGCGCATCCACCAAAAGGCCGGTTCGCTCTCCGGCGGCGAGCAGCAGATGCTGGCGATCGCGCGCGCCACCATGTCGGAGCCGTCGCTGCTCATTCTCGACGAGCCTTCATTGGGTCTGAGCCCGCTGGTTGTGCAGCAGATGTTTTCGCTCATCCAGACCTTGCATGCTCAGGGTGTCACGATCCTGCTGGTCGAGCAGAATATCCACCAGGCGCTGAAGGTCGCCGACTATGCCTTCGTGCTCCAAACCGGCTCACTCGCCATGCAAGGCACCGGCGCCGAGCTGATCGCCGATCCCGAAATCCAGAAAGCCTATATGGGCGTGTTGGAGTAGATCAGATGTTCAACCTGCCCCCTCCCGACATCCTGCTCCAGCTCTCGCTCAATGGCGCGCTCAGCGGCGCCATGTACGGCGTCGCGGCCGTGGGCCTGAGCCTGATTTTCGGCACCATGCGGCTGATCTTCCTTGCCCAGGGTGCGATGATCATTCTGGCCGCCTATTTCGTGCGGGCGCTGTTCTATGGCCTCGGCATCGACCCGTTCCTGTCGCTGCTGATCGTCGTGCCGGTCGGGCTTGGCGTCGGCTGGCTGATGTATCAGGGCCTGTTCCGCAAGGCGGCCGCCGAGGAAGATCGCAACGTTTCGCTGCTGATCGCCGTCGGCCTGATGTTCCTGGTCCAGAACCTGATGACCGTCGTCTGGGGTGGCAACACCGCCGGCGTGGTGACGAGCTATACGGCGACCGGCATCGAGCTGCTCGGCGTGCGCACCTCGTTTACCCGCACCATGGGCTTCCTGATCGCACTCGGCGGCACCGGGTTGGTGATGCTCTTCCTTCGCAAGACCATTGTCGGCAAGGCGGTGCGCGCCGCCTCGGAAGACATGGACGCGGCGACCCTGATGGGCATCAGCCCGCACCGCGTCAACGCCATCGCCTTTGCCATCGGCATCGCACTTGCGGGAGCGGCCGGCGTCGCGGTGGCAACCACCTTTCCGTTCAACCCGTTCGCCGGCTTCATCTTCAGCCTCAAGGCGCTGGTGGCGCTGGCGCTGGGCGGCATCGGCAACGTCACCGGCGCGCTCGCCGGCGGCATCCTGCTTGGCCTGATCGAAGCCTATGTCCAGTTCTTCATCTCGGGCGGCTGGACAAACGCCATCGCCTACGGCGTGTTCCTGGCGGTGCTGATGTTCAAGCCGGAAGGCCTGTTCAGCCGGCCCTACAAGAAGGCTTGAGAAATGAGCAACGCCTTCAAATGGATCGCCATTGTGGTCGTCGCGGCGCTCGCGCTGCTGCCGTTCCTGCCAGGTGCTGTCGACGCCTATTATTTCTCCTTCCTGTTCTTCGTCTTCCTCTACGCCATTATGGCGCAGAGCTGGAACCTGGTCGCCGGCTATGGCGGCCAGATCAGCCTTGGCAGCCATGCCTTCTTCGGGCTGGGCGCCTACACCACCGCCATCCTGTGGACCGGCAACTATCTCTGGGGCTCGCTCTATGACACGCACCCCGGCATCTACTATTTCGATCCTGTGACGATGGCGCTGGGCGGCGTGGTGGCGGCAATTGCCGCCGCCATCATCGGCCTGCCGCTTCTGTCGAAATTGCGTGGCGACTATTTCGCGCTGGGCACGCTCGGCTTCGGCGAGATCGTCAAGGTGCTGTTCGTCAACGGCGGCGACTTCACCGGCAGCGCCTTCGGCATCGTCGCGCCCGCCGGCATGTTCGACACGCTGCGTCCGCATTACTGGGTCGCACTCGGCCTGATGGTCGCGACCGCGCTCGCCATCGGCGCCTTGATGCGCTCGCGCTACGGCCTCGCTCTGATCGCGGTGCGCGACGACGAGATGGCGGCGTCGGCCAACGGCATTGATGTGTTGAAGGTCAAGGTCGCGGCCTTCGCCGGCAGCGCCTTCATCGCAGGCGTCGCCGGCAGCCTCTACACCTTCTACATCTTCCATGTTGGCCCGGACTCGGTGTTCGACCTCGACTGGATGCTGCTGCCGCTGATGATGACGGTGGTCGGCGGCACCGGCACGCTGCTGGGCCCCATCCTCGGCGCGCTGGTCATGTACGCCGTCTTCGACCTCGCGCGCATTGTGGTGCCCGACTATCACCCAGTGATTTCAGGACTGACGATTATTCTGGCGATGCTGTTTCTGCCGAAGGGACTGATGCGCAGTTTTGCCGGCAAGGCAAGGCTTGCGTAGGCGATAAACTTCCCGATGAACGCAGCTCCCGAACTCCGCCGTTCAGACCCGCCTGCCTAGCTAATGCACCACCGTCTTTAGCCTCTCCCTCAACTCCCTTGGCGCGACGTCATACTTGCTCTTGAACGCTCGCGAAAAATGCGCGCTGGAATTGAACCCGCAGGAGAAAGCGATTTCCGAAATCGAAGCCGAGGCGCGGGCAGGGGATAACAATTCCTCCTTGCTACGCTCCAGCCGCCTGTCCCAGACGAAGCGTTCCAGTGTCATGCCTTCGCCTTCGAAGGCGCGGTGCAGGTAGCGGCGGGAGCAGCCCATGTGGCGGGCTATGTCCTCGGCCGAGAGATTGCTGCGGGCGAGGTTGGCGTCGATATAGGCGACGATACGCTCGCGCAGCGCTTCCAGCGGCGGGCGGCGGAAGTCCGGCGCCATCGGCTTGGCCTGGATCAGCCCGTTGACAAGCTGGATCAGGCTTTCGCCGACGCGACGGCAGCCGGCTTCGTCGAGCTTGTGCGCGGTGCCGATCGCCATCTGCATCAGGCCCGACACGATATGGGTGAGGCTGTCGTCCTCCCCGGGCAACGGCACCGGCGCCGAGAGCCGCGCCAGCGTCTCGTCGCCGAAGGTCGAGCGCGGCACCTGCAGGATGAGCTGGTCGACATCGCTGAGGTTCTGCAGGGAATAGCTGCGCAGCGGGTCGTAGATGATCGCCGCGCGCGGGCCGAGATCGACCGCGACCTGCTGCTGTTCGAAGCGGCTGCGGCCGCTGAGCTGCATCAGGATCTTGATCGAATCGGGATCGAAACTGCGCCAGAAGGCGCGGTCGCTAACCACCAGATGCGACTTGGCCTTGATCTCGGACAGGCGGCAGGCACCGAGATTGACCGACACCAGCTTCGGCAGCGATGGCGCCTCGCCACGCGAGAAGCGCTGGGTGATGGGGCCGAACAGCATCCGCGAGGCGGACAGGAAGGCTTCGCCGTCGGCGACGCTCATATGGTGGGCGGTCATAGTCTCCTCCATTTTCGCTTCGCTCCCATCTTGTCGTGGGATTGAGGCGCACAGCAGCGCCTAAGCAATCATAAAAGAAGTTAACATGCTAATCAAAACAACGCCGGCGCAAATTCGCCAGTCAAACTATGAAAATTTGGCCTCGTTTGCCTGGCTCCTGTAGCGATGGCGGGCCAGGCAGAGATTTCCCGCCCCATACATTTACCTCGGGAAACGGCACGCAGGCTGCGGCCGATTCCCTGGAAGGATCTCCATGAGATCCTTCAGCGCGAGATGGAACTCAGCCCCACTTCATCTCGCCCTTGGCAACTTTCGCCCCGATTTCGAGAGCAACGCCCATGCCGAGGTTCGGGAACCGCGCCTCCATTGCTGCCTTGAGCGCGGCGGCATCGGCGGCCTTGGCGAGTTCCTCCTCGAAAGCGAGCAGATAGGCCTTGGTATGCGCAACCGCCGAGATGTCAGTAGGCGACTCCGGCGCCATATGCCCTGGGACGACGATGGCCGGGTGGCGCGCCGCAATCTTGTCGAGATTGGCGATCCATGCCGCACGCGATTCGCTGGTCGGGGTGTCGGCGGTCCAGACATGCACACCAGAGAAGATGAGTACGCCGCCGAACACCGCATTTAGCGAAGGCGCCCAAAGATCCCGCCGATTGGCGAGGCCTTCGGCGGCGACGATTTCCACTTTTTCGCTATCGATAGTCAGCGATTGACCGTCGAAGACTTCAGGCAGAACGATGTCAGACAATGTCTGAGGGCCATTCTCCTTGAGCTGGGGACCCCACACCGAGAGCTTCTTGTCGACCGAGCCCTTGATTGCCGCCACCGTTTCCGGGGCAGCAATGACCTTTGCATCCGGGAAAGCCTGATGGATCGGCTTCAGGCTGAAGTAATAGTCAGGATCCGACTGGCTGACATAGATCGCCGTCAGCTTCTTGCCGTTGGCCTTGATCGCGTCTGCCAGAAACCGTCCGTCCGGATAGCTGAAGCCGCCGTCGATCAGCAATGCCTCGGTTGCTCCCGACAGCAGGACCGGAGCGCGGAAGAAGCCGTTCGGACCGGCGGGGAAGTGCTTCCAGGCGAGTCCGGTCCCGGCGGCGCGGCCGATATCGGCGGGAGCAAAAGCGGTGGCGGCGATGGCAACGGAGGTTTTCATGATCTGTCTCCTGGTGAGCATTTTGAAACTCCTTTTTGTGATGGGCAAAGAAATCGGTCTGCACGCTCGAGGCCAGGACTAAGTCAACCAGGTCCAAGTGCCGGACAAATTGAGGAAGCCGCGGTCGGCCCTGGCGATGTCGGTGTGGACGACCCCACTCTCCTCGACGTGGGTCACGGTCGTCCCGTCGGCCTCAATCCGGGTCACCATGAACACGCCCTGCCGAATGGAGATTGCCCGATGGGTCACCGCCTCGTTCGCCCAAGCGGGTCTCATAGACGTGGCCGATAGCCGGAAACATTTTGCGGTCGTCATGCGGGGACCCTTCGAATGCCGGGCAGATCAGCCGGTGGCTGAACTCAATGCGCAAAAGGTGCATTGTCTTTATTGGTCGATAAACCCCGATGAATTGGATTCAATGTAAGCTATAGACACACAATCCCTCCGGAGCGACGACCATGGAAGCGATCAATCTCAATAGGCTGGCCTATTTCGCCGCAGTGGTGGAGGCAGCTTCCTTCACGCGTGCGGCGGAGCGTCTCGGCATCACCAAGACTGTCGTGAGCCAGCAGGTGGCGCGACTTGAACAGGAACTGAAGACAAGCCTTCTGCTTCGCACGACCCGGCGGGTTGAGCCGACCGAGGCAGGCCGGCAGCTTCATGCGCGATGCGCGATGATTCTGCGGGAGGCCGAGGCGGCCTTCGACGAGCTTGCCCAAACAAACGCTCAGCCAATGGGAGTTCTGCGGGTCACTGCGCCGAATGACTATGGCACCACCACCATCGCGCCGCTTGCAGCCCGGTTCTGTCGTACCTATCCGGCATGTCGCGTCGACCTGATGCTTTCGGACACCAGGATCGATCTGATCGCGAACCAGATTGATCTGTCGATCCGCGCGGGTTGGCTAACGGACTCAAGTCTTCAGGCACGCAGGATCGGTTCCTTCAAACAGTTTCTCGTGGCGGTACCTGACCTGGCACGGAGCCTATCGCCCGCCGAACCCGAGGATCTATCGGGCCTGCCCTTCATCGCGAATGTCGCGCTGAAAGAGCCGCTCGTTTGGCGTTTCACGCAAGGTGAACACGATCGGCGCACAGTTCGGATGAAGCTTGGGCTGACAATCAACGCCACGCCGGCCGTTCTGGAGGCGACCCTGGCCGGCGCCGGTATGTCCATCCTTCCAGACTTTGCTCTGGGCGACCACGTGGCGGCCGGCCGGCTGGTGCCTGTTTTACCCGGCTGGACCCTGCCCTCCGGCGGCATCCATGCTGTGTATCCGGCCGCCCGCTTCCGTCCGCCCAAGGTGACGCGATTTGTGGAGATGCTCGCCCAAGCCGGCAAGGCCGGTGTCGGCACTTAGTTGCGCCCAAGGCATACCGATGCGATTCTGCCTGCGACGCCTTATCGACGCTTACGCGAGGCCAATGTGATGTTCCTTGCTGTCCACCATGTCGCAATCATCTGCAGCGACTATGAGACATCCAAGCAGTTCTACACGAGCAAGCTTGGTTTCGTCATTCTCGCCGAAAACTGGCGCCCCGAAAGGCGGTCTTGGAAGTGCGACTTGCGTCATGGCCTCGTCCAGATCGAGTTATTCAGTTTCCCGGATCCGCCGAGCCGGCCCAGCAGGCCCGAGGCCTGCGGATTAAGACATATTGCATTCGTGGTCGCGTCGGTCGAGGCAACTGCCGAGCTGCTTCGGTCGCGAGACGTTGACGTGGAGCCAATCCGAACAGACCCCTACACGGGGCGCTTGTTTACCTTCATCGCCGATCCGGACGGACTCCCGATCGAACTTTACGAGGCCGGCGCCGCATGACGGCCCATGGGTGGGCGTTGCGCGTAGCAAGCAAGAAAAAACCCAGCTAGATCAATGGACTAGCTGGGAAAAAACCGATTGAGTGGGGAGAGAACGATTGAGGACATCAGCTAGCCGCTAAAGCTGCGCCCATCCGCTTGGAAATCGACACGATCCACGTGCGCAGTTCCGGGCCGAAGGGCTTTTGCAGGGCCGCACGGTCCCAGGCGAGGAAATAGGCCTGGGACAATTTGAGCCGTTGATTGAAAGGTACGATGAGCCGGCCGGACGCGATATCCTCGGCGGCCATTGATAGCTGCGCCAGCACAACGCCTCTTCCATTCGTCGCGGCATCGATAGCGGCGCTCGACAAGGAGAAGGCGACTTCGCCTGAAGCCTTTCGGTACATCGCTCCGATGCTTGCGGCCCATTCCGTCCAGCTGGGCGGTGAGCGGTGGTCGCGAGCCCATTCGATGCTGAGGAGCGGCAGGTCGAGAATGTCGGCGGGTTTGCGCACCGGGTGCCTTGCGAGCAGCGCCGGTGAGCATGCCGGCACCACCCAATCCGTGAACAGCTCGATATAGTGGTTGGAAATCGCGATACTTGTCGCCGTACGAAATGCGGAAGTCGACCCCTTCTTCATTGTCCAATCGGGGTTCCGTCTCCGCGCCGACCAGACGCACGGTCGCGCCCGGGTGCGCGATCTGCCAATCCAGCAATTGCGGGCCGATCCATTTGCTGGCGAGCGATGGCAGGCAGGAGATTGTCAGCGTGTTCGCGGACTGGGCACGATCGATGATGTCGTGAGCCGCGCGAATCTGGTCGAATCCGAGGGAAACCGCCGCGTGATACACACGTCCCAGCGCTGTGAGGGCGACGCTCCTGCCGCGCCGTTCCAGCAGCCTGGCCTCGAGTGCCTCTTCCGCTTTGCGTATCTGCTGGCTGACCGCACCAACGGAGACGCCAAGCTCGGTCGCGGCCGCCGTCATACTGCCGCGTCTGCCAAAGGCCTCGAAGGCCTGTATCGCACGCAGCGGCGCGTCTTGTTCACCTGGGCAAGGATCCTGGGGTCAGCTTGATTTAGTTTTTCTAAAATAGAACGCAGATGCAAGCCCTATGTCGTCCTGGATCCGCAAGATATTCGTTTAGGGGTTCACGAGTTCGGGAGGACCCCATGTTTCTTCGAAACTGCTGGTACGTTGCCGCGTGGGACCATGAGGTCGCTGACCGACTGATGCCGACCCGGATTCTTGGCGAGGATATCGTCCTCTTCCGCCGGACCGATGGCGTGGTGGCGGCGCTCGAAGACGCCTGTCCGCATCGCAAGCTGCCGCTGTCCATGGGCCGCATCAAGGGCGACACGGTCGAATGCGGCTATCACGGCCTGACCTTCGACAGCACGGGGACCTGCACGCGGGTGCCGGGCGCGGAAAAGATACCCCATGTCGCCTGCGTCCGTTCCTATCCGATTGCCGAGCGCTACGGCTTGCTCTGGATCTGGATGGGCGAGGCGGCAAAGGCCGATCCCGACCTGATTTTCGCTGTCGATCACTGGGGCGACCCGGCATGGGGCGTCAACCGCGGCGAGTCGATGGCGCTGGATTGCAACTACCTCTACATGACCGACAACCTGCTCGATCCCTCGCATGTGTCTTGGGTCCATCAATCCTCCTTCGGCGGTGTCCAGGCCATGGAGGATGCACCGCTCGAAACCACCGTCGGCGTCGACGGCGTAACGGTGTGGCGCTGGGTCGTCGACGCCGCACCGGCGCCCTTCTATGCCCCTTCCTCAAATTCTCCGGCAATTGCGACCGCAAGCAGCACTACGAGGTGCGTTACCCGTCCAACGCGATCATCAAGGCGATCTTCGTGCCGGCACGCACCGGCGGCGAAGGCAAGCCGTTGCACGAGGACGTGTTCCTCATGGACAGTTACAATTTCATGACGCCTGTCGATGAGAACCAGACGAAATATTACTGGTTCCAGATGCGCAATTTCGCGCCAGACGATCTGGAGGTGTCGCGCCGGTTCGCCACCTCCGTGCGCGGCGCTTTCGACGAGGACCGCACCGTGCTCAACGCGGTGCACAAGGGCATGGCCAACAAGCGCACGCCCAATCTTGATCTCAAGATCGATGTCGGGCCGCTGCGTTTTCGCCGCAACCTGGCCAAGCTGATCGCCAGCGAGAGCCAGCAATTGGCGGCCGCCGAATGAACGCATTCACCGCTCGCGACACTATCGCAAGAAGCGGGTTTCGCGACCTGAGGGTGGTTGCGAAGGTGCGCGAAAGCGCCATCATCACGTCGTTCCACATGGAGCCGGTCAATCCACTGGATTGGCGCGATTTCGAGCCAGGCCAGTTCCTGGTGTTCAAGATACCCGTGCCGCAGGCGGCAGGCGAAAAGGGATATGTGCTGCGCAACTACAGCGTCTCCTGTTCTCCGGCCAGCAAGGGCCGCTACCGGATCAGCGTGAAACGGGAAGCCGCATCCGCGCCTGGCCTGCCTGATGGGATAAGCTCATGCTTACTTCATGACCGGATCGACGTCGGTGACGTGCTTCAGGCTGATGGGCCGCGCGGCGATTTCGTGCTCGACAAGGCGAGCAGCCGTCCGGTCGTGCTGCTCAGCGGCGGCGTTGGGCTGACGCCGATGGTGTCAATGCTGCATGCGCTGGCTTCGATGCCGGACCGCCGCGCCGTCTTCGTCCACGCTTGCGAGAATGGCGACGTGCATGCCTTGCGCGACGAGGTGAGCGGCCTTGTCGCGACACGGCCCGGCCTGACCGCCCACTACTGCTATCGGTCTCCGTCCGAACGCGACAAAGCCAAACAGCGGTTCCACAGCGAAGGCATGATTTCGCGGGACGTGCTGCAGCGCCTGCTGCCGATCGACGACTATGAGTTCTATCTCTGTGGTCCGCCGCCGTTCATGCAGGCGATCTACGCCATGTTGCGAGCGCTTGGCGTGCCGAAGCACCGCATTGCCTACGAATTTTTCGGCCCGGCGACGGTGCTTGAGCCGGATGCTTTTCGGACCTCTACGGTTGTTGCGCCGCCGGCAAGGATCGCGCCGACAGGCGAGGCGACGACCGTGGAGTTCCGAAAATCGGGACTCAAGGCCATCTGGGACGGCTCCGCCGCATCGCTGCTCGACTTTGCCGAGGATCACGGTCTGGAACCGGAATTCAGCTGCCGGTCCGGCATCTGTGGCACATGCAAGTCGCGGCTGGTCTCGGGCGACGTCGCCTATTTCGAAGAACCGCTGGATGAGCTTGGGGCAGGCGAAGTGCTGCTCTGCTGCTCCAGGCCCAGCGGATCAGTCGTCCTGGACATTTGACAAAATCTTGTGCCGCGTGTGGGCGGAGAACGGAAGTCGGGATTTGGAACAGTCGGTCAAACCAGCGTCGAGCCTGCCGCTCAATCCGCATATCGCCGCGTTGCCGCCCTACAATGCCGGCATGAACATCGCGATGGCGCGGGCGCTGAGTGGCCGCCATGACATCGCCCGGCTGGCCAGCAATGAAAACCCGGACGGCTGTTCTCCCGCCGTCATGGCCGCATTGGCGTCGTCAACGTTCGAACCATGGCGCTATGCCGATCCGGCCTGCACGGCGCTGCGGGCGGTGCTCGGCGAAAGACTGGCGGTCGATCCCGGCCTGATCGTTGCCGGCAACGGCTCCGAGGAGATGATCGCCGCCATCTCGCGCGCCGTCCTGGTGCCGGGCGCCTCAGTCGTCACCACGGTGCCGAGCTTCGGCCTGCATGAGATAGAGCCGCTGGCAGTGGGGGCTGATGTCGTCAAGGTAGCGATGACACCCGACATGGGATTCGACCTTGCAGCGCTGGAAACGGCGATCGCCGCCGGGCCGCGGATCGTTTTCATATCCTCGCCGTGGAACCCGGTCGGGCCGGGTCTCGATCATTCCGGCCTGCAACGGCTGATCGGTGCTGTGCGGCCAAGCACGCTTCTTGTCCTCGACGAAGCTTATTTCGAATTTGCCGATCCCGGCGCGCCGGACGGCATCGAGGTTCTGCGCGGTCGCGGCATCGACCATGTGGTGCTGCGGACGTTTTCGAAGGCGTATGGGCTGGCGGGGCTGCGCGTTGGATATGCCGTCTGTTCGAGCCTCGACCTGGCGCGAGTGATCGCCGCTGCCAAGACGCCGTTCAACGTCAATGCGGCGGCACAGACCGCCGCGATCGCGGCACTCGCCGACGAAAGCTGGATGAAGGCGTCGGCGACCCGGGTCAGGGTCGAGCGCGTGCGTATAGCCGCCGCACTTGCCGGCCTTGGTTTCCGGGTTGCGCCGTCGCAGACAAACTTCCTGTTCTTCGGCTGCAGGGGCGATAGTTCGAGCCTCGCCGCCGATCTTCTGAAGCAGGGGATTATCGTCAAGGCGTGGCGAGAAGCCGGCTACGAACGCTATCTGCGTGCCACCATCGGTTTGCCGGCGGACAATGACCGGCTGATTGCGGCGCTTCAGGAATTGGTGGGACGATGAGCGGCCTCGCGCCCCAAAGGCAAACGAACTGGATCGACCAGGCGGTGCCGTTGTCGGTTGTCGACGCGCTCCGCGATGTCGTCGGCGCTTCGAACGTGCGCACCGGAGAGGATGCCGGCGCGGTCGACCTTGGCTCGAATGGCGCGAATTGCGGTGCCGGCATCGTCGTTGCGCCTTTATCGACCGGCGAAGTCGCGGCGGTGGTGCGCATCTGTCACCAGAACGGGATCGCGATCGTGCCGCAAGGTGGAAAGACCGGCTTGGTCGGCGGCAGTGTTTCGCGGCCAGGCGAGATCGTCCTTTCGATGACGCGCATGATCCGCATCGAGCGGCTTGATCCTGTCGAGCGCGTGGCTGTCGTCGACGCCGGGGTTACTCTTGAAGCGCTGCAAGAGGCCGCGCGCGAACACCGGCTGGAACCGGGCATCGATCTTGCCGCGCGCGGCTCGGCGACGATCGGCGGCATGGTGTCTACCAATGCGGGCGGCGTGATGGCCTTTCGCAACGGCGTCATGCGCCACCGCGTGCTTGGCCTGGAGGCCGTTCTGGCCGACGGATCGGTCTATTCCGATCTTACCCGGGTGGTGAAGAATTCCGCCGGCTATGATCTGAAACATCTCTTCATCGGTGCCGAGGGCACGCTCGGCATCGTCACCCGCGTGGTCGTCAAGCTCGACCCTTCGCCGCTAGCCAGCGCCACCGCGCTTTTCGGGCTGCCATCGGTCGAGGCTGCTCTGCGGACCATTCGCCTGGCACTTGAATCGGAGGCCGGGCATCTGCGCGCGGCGGAGGCGATGTGGACCTCGTATTTCAGCCTGGCCGCCGCCGCCCATGGATGGTCCGCACCAGGCGTGCCGCTTGACCAGCCGCTGTTCTTGCTGCTGTCGCTTGGCGGCGCGCGTGAAGAGGCGCTGCGCGAGGATTTCGAGCGGATTTATTCGGAAGTATTGGAGCGCTATCCCGAAGCGACCGGCATCATCGCCGGCTCGCGGCGGCAAGAGGACGACCTGTGGCGGCTGCGCGAGGACACCAGCGTGCTTTATCGTGCCCATCCCCATGCGCCTTCCTTCGACGTGTCGGTGCCATTGTCGGAAATTCCAGCATATCTCGACAGAATCCTGCCTAAGCTCGCCGCGATCGAACCCGGTCTGGCGCCCTATATCTTCGGACATCTGGCCGACGGGAACCTGCATATCATCCTCAACCGCCGGGGTCCGCTGGCTCCCGACGTTGCCGAGGATATCGAGGGCGTCCTGTATCAACAGCTCCGGGAGATCGGCGGTTCCTTTTCCGCTGAACACGGTGTTGGCTCGAAGCGCATCCATTCCCTGCTGGCGACAGCCGACCCGACGAAGCTCGCCGTGATGGAGCGGGTGAAACGAGCGTTGGACGTTCAGTCGATCATGAATCCCGACAAGGTGCTTCCCTGCGATGCCTGGTTCGTTCGGTCTTCCAGGCCATCTCAATCCGGCAGCTTTAAGAACGTGAGCGGCCTCATCGATGAGTAACCCCATGCTGGAACCACAGGGAATGAACGGATTGACTACCAGCTATCCAGTGGGGTCGCCGGTGCGTCATGACTCGGCCCCGGCCTATGCCTCTGATTTCGGCGCCCTGCGCCAAGAATTTCGCCAAGCGGCCGAGCGGGCGGGCGCGGAGCTGTCTGAATATGTTCATCCGCTGAACGGGCCCGATGGTGGGCCGCTGGCGACGGATGTGGCATTGCTTGGCCGTCGCGATGCGCGCAAGCTGATCGTGCTCATCTCCGGCACCCATGGTATCGAGGGGCCGTTCGGCTCGACCTGCCAGACCGCCTGGCTCGGCCAGAAGAACCTGCGGCGCCTGCCTGACGACACGGCGATCCTTGCCATCCACCTCATCAATCCCTGGGGCACGGCGTGGTCGCGGCGTGTCAATGAAGACAATGTCGACCTCAACCGCAACTTCATCGACTGGTCGGCGGGCGCTCCGGTCAACAATGGCTATGCCGGCCTCCACGACGCCGTGGCATACCGCGAATGGGCAGGGCCGGACCGTATAGCGGCCGACGAGAAACTCGCCGCAGCGCGCAAGAGGCTTGGGCATGCCGGGCTGGCGGCGATCGTCGAGGCCGGCCAGTATGAATTCGCCGACGGGATGTTCTACGGCGGTGGCGGCCCGGTCTGGTCGAACAGGACGCTGAACGAAATCCTGAAGACCTTTGCCGGCGCGGCGCACCAGGTCATCGTTTTCGACCTGCATACGGGGCAGGGCCTTACGGCTATCCGGCTCTGCTTTCGGTGGCGAGTTCCGAGCATGCCGGCCTTGCCTGGGGCAAATCCATCTTCGGGCCTGCGCTGTCGACCGTGCTGACCGGCCCGGGCGCCAAGACGGGCACCGGCATCGCGGCGACTGCGACCGGCTATGTCTCCGACGCCGTCCGCAAGGCGATGCCGAATGCGCGCGTGCTGCCGCTTGTCGTCGAATGCGGCACGCTGGACGGCCCCTCGGTCATGGAAGCAGTGCAAGCCGACAACTGGCTGCATCTGTTCGGGAAGCTCGATTCGCCGCTGGGCAAGCGAATCCGGGAGACGCTGCGCTCGGCCTTCATTCCCGATGATCCGGACTGGCAGCGCACCTGCCTGTCCAGCAGTCTGCGCTATTTCGACCGTGCACTGGCCGAGCTGCAGACTGTTGAGGTAGCCCGGGACGAGGCCAGGCGCGAACATGCGCAGCCAACCGCTCCCGCCGCTGTGGCCGATCCGACGCCTGCTGACGAAGCAAAGATCACGACGCCAGCCGTCCAGATCGACGAGCTTCACAAGAGCTTCGGCTCGCTTCTGGTGTTGAAGGGCGTCAATCTCACCGCCCATGCCGGTGAAGTCATTTCCATGATTGGCTCGTCGGGTTCGGGCAAGAGCACGTTCCTGCGTTGCATCAACCTTCTGGAACAGCCGGATGGCGGTAAGGTCGCCATCGACGGCGAGCTCATCAAGATGAAGCCGCTGTCGAACGGCCGTCTCGGGCCGGCAGACATGGCGCAGGTCGAACGCATCCGCGCCCGCGTCGGCATGGTGTTCCAGAACTTCAATCTGTGGCCGCACATGACGGTGATGGAGAACATCATCGAAGCGCCCCGGCATGTGCTGAAGGAGCCTCGCGAGAAGGCCGTCGAACACGCGCATGCCCTGCTGAAGAAGGTCGGGCTCGCCGACAAGCACGCCCACTATCCCGGCCAGTTGTCCGGTGGCCAGCAGCAACGGGCGGCGATTGCCCGCACGCTGGCGATGCGGCCCAAGGTCATCCTCTTCGACGAGCCGACATCGGCGCTCGACCCCGAGCTGGTCGGCGAGGTGCTGCGGGTGATCCGCCAACTGGCGGAGGAAGGCAACACCATGATCCTCGTGACGCATGAAATGCAGTTCGCGCGCGAGGTCTCCCACAAGGTTCTGTTTCTCCACCAGGGAAAGGTGGAGGAAGAGGGTGCGCCGGCGGAGCTGTTCGGCAGCCCGCGCTCGGAGCGTCTGCGCCAATTCCTGGCACGGACACTGTGAGGCAAGCCCTCGAAGCGTTCGGCTCGCACCGGACAACGGCAATGAAGATCAACAACAAGGGGAACTGATATGAAACTGAAAGTCTTGACGCTGCTCGCATGTCTGGCAGGAAGCATGGGCAGCGCATGGGCGGCCGAAGGCGAGCTGTCCATTGGTAAGAAGGCGCCTACCCGCCATGGAGCATGTCCGACGCCAATGGCAACGTCACCGGTTTCGACGCCGATGTCGGCGCATTGCTGTGCACCAAACTTGGCGTGACCTGCCATTTCGTCGTGCAGGCCTTCGATGGGTTGATCCCGGCGCTGAAGGCCAAGCGCTTCGACGTCATCATCTCGGGGATGTCGATCACCGCCGATCGTAAGAAGGAGATCAACTTCAGCGTCGGCTATGCCGAACTGGCCAACATGTTCGTCGCCGCCAAGGGTTCTGATCTCGCCGCCATCACCGACGTCGACACGCTGCTGAAATCGCTCGATGGCAAGAAGGTCGGCGTACAGGCCGGCACAACCCACGCGCATTTCCTGGAGAAGCGTGCGCCGAATGCCGACCTGAAAACTTACGACACGCTCGACCAGATGCAGATCGACCTGGCGAGCGGCCGTATCGACACGGCTTTCGCCGATCAATCCGCCTTGCAGGATTTCCTGGACAAGCCGGATGGCAAGAACTTCCAGCTGATAGGTGTTGAGATCAAGAGCACGTTCGACCCGACGCTTGGCGAAGGCATCGGCGTCGGCATCGCGCAGGACAATACCGAGCTCAAGGCCAAGATCGACAAGGCGCTTTGCGAGTTGATCGCGGATGGCTCCGTCGGCAAGGCCAGCCAAAAATGGTTCAAGACGGACATTTCCCGGCCCTGCAAATAACGCCTTGGAATTCTGGCATGCGCCCGGACAGCCGGGCGCATGCGTCTCATTGGCACGGCAGACTAGGGCAACTCAGATGGAATTTGGTCTCTGGCAGGTTTGGGAAGCGGGTTGGGTGACCGTCATCCTGCGTGGCGCGGCGATCACAATCCTTGTGGGTTTCGTCAGCATGGCGGCCGGTCTGGTGATCGGCATTGCCTGCGGGCTGATCAAATGGGCCCGGATATTTCCACTTTCGCTGGTGGTCGATGCTTATACGTCGCTCGTGCGTGGCGTGCCCGAACTGCTTATCATCTACCTGCTGTTTTTCAGTTCGGTTGAGTTCGTGACCAAGGTCGTGACTGCCTTCGGCTATGCCGGTGTCGCGGAAAGCGGTTATGCGTTCGTCATCGCGGTCATCGCCATCGGCGCGATCTCCGGGGCCTATTCGACGGAGGTCGTGCGCGGCGCGCTCGGCGCCATCCCCAATGGGCATATCGAGGCAGCTCGAGCGCTCGGGCTGCCGGGCGCTCGCATCTTTCGCCGCATCATCGCCCCGCAGATGCTGCGCATCGCGGTTCCCGGCATCAACAATGTGTGGCAGACGACGATCAAGGACACCGCTTTGGTTTCGGTGGTCGGCCTTCAGGAATTGATGCGCATTTCCTTCATCGGCGCCAACTCCACCCGCCACCCGTTCATCTTCTACCTGATTGCGGCGCTGGTTTATCTCGCCATCACGCTTGTAAGCCAGGCCGGCTTCGACGGGATCGAACGCCTGCTCAGGCTACGGACGAGAAAAGCAGTATGATAGACCTCATCCAGCTTGCGGTTCCCGTTCTGCTCAAGGGCCTGTGGGTCACAGCCGCGCTGACCTTCGTTTCGGTGCTGATCGGCTTCAATCTGGGCCTCGGACTGGCGCTTATGCGGCTATCGTCGAACTGGCTCCTGTCGGGCTTCGCCAAATATTACAGCAACGTCTTTCGCGGGACGCCGCTGCTGGTGCAGATCTTCCTGTTTTACTACGGGCTCGGCCAGCTTTCGCTGATCAAGGACAACGCGGTTTTGTGGTGGGTGATCAGCGATGGATCGCGTTGCGCCGTCCTGGCACTCGCGCTGAATACGGCTGCCTACACATCCGAGATCCTGCGCGGCGGATTGATGTCGGTTCCGGCCGGTCTCGTCGAGGCGGCTCAGGCATGCGGCATGTCGCGCATGCTGCGGTTCCGCCGCATCGAGTTCCCGCTCGCCATCCGCCAGGCGCTGCCAGCATATGGCAATGAGCTTATCCTTGTGGTGAAGGGCACCAGCCTCGCCTCGACGATCACGGTGCTCGAAATCACCGGCTACGCCAAGCGGCTGATGAGCCAGACCTTCGCGATCTTCGAGATTTTCGCCATTGCCGGCGTGCTCTACCTCGTGATCAATCTGCTGCTGATCGCGATCATCCGATCCATCGAGCGTTCTCTGACCAGGCATGAGTCGTCCTCCAGCCAGAAATCGACTGCACTCAAATCGATCTGACGTCTCATGACGCTGTCTAGTGCTCATTCCTCGCGATCGGGCCGCCTTCGTTAGCCTTGGCGGGAAAGCATGACGGATCGCCCACCATAGCTGTGGCGCTGACGGCTATGTTAGGCGCTTTTTCTTTCGCAGTGCCCACGATCGGACCGAGAGTGGGTTATCTCCGCCTGAGGCGGCGGGCGGGGCTTCCGCGAGCCGTCACCTGTGCACCAGGCTGTGAACTCGTACCGCTCTGGCTTCGAATATTAACTGTTCCCCAAAGTTGGGCGTTGACGCTTCCTCTCCAGTAGAGTTAATAATCTCCTAATATAAGCATCTTCTAAATCTGTTGATCGGAAACCGAGGATTTAGGGGATATAATCGGGGTAGGGAGACGTAGCGCAGCGACCAACGTCGTCGCCGCCGCCATCATGCGATCATTATCCGCTAGCGCCAGCCGGCTCTTCTTGCCCGGCAGGCGCGCTGATGGCGCACTGCACTTCCAACCCAGTTGTGTGCCGATTTTTGGGATCGACGCTCGGACAGGGCGTGGTCGCGCAGGGCTGTCGACAAACAGGCGTAGGGGCGCCTGTCAGGGAAAAAGGGGTTGAAAAATGGCTACTCAGGTCACCGGTGCCGGCGGCACCACGGCGTCGTTCTCCAATACACCGCAGGCAAAGGATGACGTTTTCAATCTCACCGAGGATACGGTCGTCCTCGCGTCAGGTTCGCAAACCATCATAGTTCTCGATGTGATGGCGAACGATCAGGGTGGAAACGCGAAGTCCCTCTTTTCGGTGGACGATGGGATTTCCGCATCGACGGCCACGAAGCAATACGCCCCCATCGACCTGACGACTCAGGACGTTCAGGCGACCGGCATTTCAGCCTGGGAAAGCATCGGGGCGGGGTCTCCATCCGCATCAACAACGGCAAGGTCGAGATGGACCTTGGTGGATATCTGGCGGCGCATGGCTTCGCCAGCCTGCAAGCCATGGGTGCGGGCGACCAGATCAACGAGACTTTCACCTATGCGATCAAACTCGGCAACGGAACGCTCAGCTGGGCCAGCGTCTCGGTCAACATTCAGGGCACCAATGACGGCGCGATTATCACCGCCATCCCGGGCGCGGATACGACCGTGGTGGAAGCGGGCGGCGTCGCCAATGGCACGCTGAATGATCCCAACGCGCATGGACAGCTGTCCATCACCGACCCCGATGCCGGCCAGAACCATTTCCAGGCTCCCCCCAGCCTGCAGGGCACCTATGGCACCTTCACTTTCGATACGACAACCGGTGTATGGGCCTATACGCTCAACCAGACTCTCGCCGACCCGCTGACCCAGGGCCAGCATGTCACCGACACTCTGACGGTGAAGTCGGCCGACGGAAGCGCCAGCTACAATATCCTCGTTAATATCACCGGCACCAATGATGTACCTGTGATTGCTGGTACACACGCCGGCTCGGTGACCGAGGACGTGGCGACCGACGCCAGCAACCACCTGAACACATCCGGCGCGCTGACCATCAACGATGTCGACCAGGGTCAGTCCAACTTCACGGCGCAGGCAAGCTTCGCCGGCACCTATGGCACCTTCACGCTGGATGCATCGGGCAACTGGACCTACAGCGCCGACGACGCCCAGACGGCGATCCAGCAGCTGGGCGCCGGGCAGTCGATCACTGACAGCTTCACCGCCGTCTCCTCCGACGGCACCGCCAGCCAACTGGTCACCGTCACCATCCACGGCACCAACGACGTGCCCGTGATCGGCGGTGTCTCGACCGGCTCGGTGACCGAGGACGTGGCGACCGACGCCAGCAACCACCTGAACACATCCGGCGCGCTGACCATCAACGATGTCGACCAGGGTCAGTCCAACTTCACGGCGCAGGCAGCTTCGCCGGCACCTATGGCACCTTCACGCTGGATGCCGGGCAACTGGACCTACAGCGCCGACGACGCCCAGACGGCGATCCAGCAGCTGGGCGCCGGGCAGTCGATCACTGACAGCTTCACCGCCGTCTCCTCCGACGGCACCGCCAGCCAACTGGTCACCGTCACCATCCACGGCACCAACGACGTGCCGGTGATCGGCGGTGTCTCGACCGGCTCGGTGACCGAGGACGTGGCGACCGACGCCAGCAATCACCTGAACACATCCGGCGCGCTGACCATCAACGATGTCGACCAGGGTCAGTCCAACTTCACGGCGCAGGCCAGCTTCGCCGGCACCTATGGCACCTTCACGCTGGATGCATCGGGCAACTGGACCTACAGCGCCGACGACGCCCAGACGGCGATCCAGCAGCTGGGCGCCGGGCAGTCGATCACTGACAGCTTCACCGCCGTCTCCTCCGACGGCACCGCCAGCCAACTGGTCACCGTCACCATCCACGGCACCAACGACGTGCCGGTGATCGGCGGTGTCTCGACCGGCTCGGTGACCGAGGACGTGGCGACCGACGCCAGCAATCACCTGAACACATCCGGCGCGCTGACCATCAACGATGTCGACCAGGGTCAGTCCAACTTCACGGCGCAGGCCAGCTTCGCCGGCACCTATGGCACCTTCACGCTGGATGCATCGGGCAACTGGACCTACAGCGCCGACGACGCCCAGACGGCGATCCAGCAGCTGGGCGCCGGGCAGTCGATCACTGACAGCTTCACCGCCGTCTCCTCCGACGGCACCGCCAGCCAACTGGTCACCGTCACCATCCACGGCACCAACGACGTGCCGGTGATCGGCGGTGTCTCGACCGGCTCGGTGACCGAGGACGTGGCGACCGACGCCAGCAATCACCTGAACACATCCGGCGCGCTGACCATCAACGATGTCGACCAGGGTCAGTCCAACTTCACGGCGCAGGCCAGCTTCGCCGGCACCTATGGCACCTTCACGCTGGATGCATCGGGCAACTGGACCTACAGCGCCGACGACGCCCAGACGGCGATCCAGCAGCTGGGCGCCGGGCAGTCGATCACTGACAGCTTCACCGCCGTCTCCTCCGACGGCACCGCCAGCCAACTGGTCACCGTCACCATCCACGGCACCAACGACGTGCCGGTGATCGGCGGTGTCTCGACCGGCTCGGTGACCGAGGACGTGGCGACCGACGCCAGCAATCACCTGAACACATCCGGCGCGCTGACCATCAACGATGTCGACCAGGGTCAGTCCAACTTCACGGCGCAGGCCAGCTTCGCCGGCACCTATGGCACCTTCACGCTGGACGCATCGGGCAACTGGACCTACAGCGCCGACGACGCCCAGACGGCGATCCAGCAGCTGGGCGCCGGGCAGTCGATCACTGACAGCTTCACCGCCGTCTCCTCCGACGGCACCGCCAGCCAACTGGTCACCGTCACCATCCACGGCACCAACGACGTGCCGGTGATCGGCGGTGTCTCGACCGGCTCGGTGACCGAGGACGTGGCGACCGACGCCAGCAACCACCTGAACACATCCGGCGCGCTGACCATCAACGATGTCGACCAGGGTCAGTCCAACTTCACGGCGCAGGCCAGCTTCGCCGGCACCTATGGCACCTTCACGCTGGATGCATCGGGCAACTGGACCTACAGCGCCGACGACGCCCAGACGGCGATCCAGCAGCTGGGCGCCGGGCAGTCGATCACTGACAGCTTCACCGCCGTCTCCTCCGACGGCACCGCCAGCCAACTGGTCACCGTCACCATCCACGGCACCAACGACGTGCCGGTGATCGGCGGTGTCTCGACCGGCTCGGTGACCGAGGACGTGGCGACCGACGCCAGCAATCACCTGAACACATCCGGCGCGCTGACCATCAACGATGTCGACCAGGGTCAGTCCAACTTCACGGCGCAGGCCAGCTTCGCCGGCACCTATGGCACCTTCACGCTGGAGCTCGGGCAACTGGACCTACAGCGCCGACGACGCCCAGACGGCGATCCAGCAGCTGGGCGCCGGGCAGTCGATCACTGACAGCTTCACCGCCGTCTCCTCCGACGGCACCGCCAGCCAACTGGTCACCGTCACCATCCACGGCACCAACGACGTGCCGGTGATCGGCGGTGTCTCGACCGGCTCGGTGACCGAGGACGTGGCGACCGACGCCAGCAACACCTAACACATCCGGCGCGCTGACCATCAACGATGTCGACCAGGGTCAGTCCAACTTCACGGCGCAGGCCAGCTTCGCCGGCACCTATGGCACCTTCACGCTGGATGCATCGGGCAACTGGACCTACAGCGCCGACGACGCCCAGACGGCGATCCAGCAGCTGGGCGCCGGGCAGTCGATCACTGACAGCTTCACCGCCGTCTCCTCCGACGGCACCGCCAGCCAACTGGTCACCGTCACCATCCACGGCACCAACGACGTGCCGGTGATCGGCGGTGTCTCGACCGGCTCGGTGACCGAGGACGTGGCGACCGACGCCAGCAATCACCTGAACACATCCGGCGCGCTGACCATCAACGATGTCGACCAGGGTCAGTCCAACTTCACGGCGCAGGCCAGCTTCGCCGGCACCTATGGCACCTTCACGCTGGATGCATCGGGCAACTGGACCTACAGCGCCGACGACGCCCAGACGGCGATCCAGCAGCTGGGCGCCGGGCAGTCGATCACTGACAGCTTCACCGCCGTCTCCTCCGACGGCACCGCCAGCCAACTGGTCACCGTCACCATCCACGGCACCAACGACGTGCCGGTGATCGGCGGTGTCTCGACCGGCTCGGTGACCGAGGACGTGGCGACCGACGCCAGCAATCACCTGAACACATCCGGCGCGCTGACCATCAACGATGTCGACCAGGGTCAGTCCAACTTCACGGCGCAGGCAAGCTTCGCCGGCACCTATGGCACCTTCACGCTGGATGCATCGGGCAACTGGACCTACAGCGCCGACGACGCCCAGACGGCGATCCAGCAGCTGGGCGCCGGGCAGTCGATCACTGACAGCTTCACCGCCGTCTCCTCCGACGGCACCGCCAGCCAACTGGTCACCGTCACCATCCACGGCACCAACGACGTGCCGGTGATCGGCGGTGTCTCGACCGGCTCGGTGACCGAGGACGTGGCGACCGACGCCAGCAATCACCTGAACACATCCGGCGCGCTGACCATCAACGATGTCGACCAGGGTCAGTCCAACTTCACGGCGCAGGCCAGCTTCGCCGGCACCTATGGCACCTTCACGCTGGATGCATCGGGCAACTGGACCTACAGCGCCGACGACGCCCAGACGGCGATCCAGCAGCTGGGCGCCGGGCAGTCGATCACTGACAGCTTCACCGCCGTCTCCTCCGACGGCACCGCCAGCCAACTGGTCACCGTCACCATCCACGGCACCAACGACGTGCCGGTGATCGGCGGTGTCTCGACCGGCTCGGTGACCGAGGACGTGGCGACCGACGCCAGCAATCACCTGAACACATCCGGCGCGCTGACCATCAACGATGTCGACCAGGGTCAGTCCAACTTCACGGCGCAGGCCAGCTTCGCCGGCACCTATGGCACCTTCACGCTGGATGCATCGGGCAACTGGACCTACAGCGCCGACGACGCCCAGACGGCGATCCAGCAGCTGGGCGCCGGGCAGTCGATCACTGACAGCTTCACCGCCGTCTCCTCCGACGGCACCGCCAGCCAACTGGTCACCGTCACCATCCACGGCACCAACGACGTGCCGGTGATCGGCGGTGTCTCGACCGGCTCGGTGACCGAGGACGTGGCGACCGACGCCAGCAATCACCTGAACACATCCGGCGCGCTGACCATCAACGATGTCGACCAGGGTCAGTCCAACTTCACGGCGCAGGCAAGCTTCGCCGGCACCTATGGCACCTTCACGCTGGATGCATCGGGCAACTGGACCTACAGCGCCGACGACGCCCAGACGGCGATCCAGCAGCTGGGCGCCGGGCAGTCGATCACTGACAGCTTCACCGCCGTCTCCTCCGACGGCACTGCCAGCCAACTGGTCACCGTCACCATCCACGGCACCAACGACGTGCCGGTGATCGGCGGTGTCTCGACCGGCTCGGTGACCGAGGACGTGGCGACCGACGCCAGCAATCACCTGAACACATCCGGCGCGCTGACCATCAACGATGTCGACCAGGGTCAGTCCAACTTCACGGCGCAGGCAAGCTTCGCCGGCACCTATGGCACCTTCACGCTGGACGCCGCCGGCAACTGGACCTACAGCGCCGACGACGCCCAGACGGCGATCCAGCAGCTGGGCGCCGGGCAGTCGATCACTGACAGCTTCACCGCCGTCTCCTCCGACGGCACCGCCAGCCAACTGGTCACCGTCACCATCCACGGCACCAACGACGTGCCGGTGATCGGCGGTGTCTCGACCGGCTCGGTGACCGAGGACGTGGCGACCGACGCCAGCAATCACCTGAACACATCCGGCGCGCTGACCATCAACGATGTCGACCAGGGTCAGTCCAACTTCACGGCGCAGGCAAGCTTCGCCGGCACCTATGGCACCTTCACGCTGGACGCCGCCGGCAACTGGACCTACAGCGCCGACAACGCCCAGACGGCGATCCAGCAGCTGGGCGCCGGGCAGTCGATCACTGACAGCTTCACCGCCGTCTCCTCCGACGGCACCGCCAGCCAACTGGTCACCGTCACCATCCACGGCACCAACGACGTGCCCGTGATCGGCGGTGTCTCGACCGGCTCGGTGACCGAGGACGTGGCGACCGACGCCAGCAACCACCTGAACACATCCGGCGCGCTGACCATCAACGATGTCGACCAGGGTCAGTCCAACTTCACGGCGCAGGCCAGCTTCGCCGGCACCTATGGCACCTTCACGCTGGATGCATCGGGCAACTGGACCTACAGCGCCGACGACGCCCAGACGGCGATCCAGCAGCTGGGCGCCGGGCAGTCGATCACTGACAGCTTCACCGCCGTCTCCTCCGACGGCACCGCCAGCCAACTGGTCACCGTCACCATCCACGGCACCAACGACGTGCCGGTGATCGGCGGTGTCTCGACCGGCTCGGTGACCGAGGACGTGGCGACCGACGCCAGCAACCACCTGAACACATCCGGCGCGCTGACCATCAACGATGTCGACCAGGGTCAGTCCAACTTCACGGCGCAGGCAAGCTTCGCCGGCACCTATGGCACCTTCACGCTGGACGCCGCCGGCAACTGGACCTACAGCGCCGACGACGCCCAGACGGCGATCCAGCAGCTGGGCGCCGGGCAGTCGATCACTGACAGCTTCACCGCCGTCTCCTCCGACGGCACCGCCAGCCAACTGGTCACCGTCACCATCCACGGCACCAACGACGTGCCGGTGGGTGTGAACGACACCAGCGCCAGCCTCGGTGCTGTCGCGGCCACCGAGAAGGGCGGCAGCCTCAACGCGTCCGGCGGCAACAACGGCACCGGCAATGTGCTCACCAACGACACCGATGTCGACAGTGCCGGCCTCACGGTCAGCGGCATTCGCACTGGCGGCGTCGAAGGCGCCGGCACCGCGAGTTCCGTCGGCGCCGGCCTGGTCGGCGCGCATGGCACGCTGACACTCAACAGCAACGGCAGCTACACCTATGTTGTCAACGAGAACGACGCGACGGTGCAGGCGCTCAACACGGGCGGCTCGACCACCGACACCTTCAACTACACCGTCAGCGATGGCAGCCTGACCGACACCGCCGTGCTTACCGTCACCATCAACGGCGCCAACGACGCGCCGGTGGGTGTGAACGACACCAGCGCCAGCCTCGGTGCTGTCGCGGCCACCGAGAAGGGCGGCACCCTTAACGCGTCCGGCGGCAACAACGGCACCGGCAACGTGCTCACCAACGACACCGAGGTCGACAGCGCCGGCCTCACGGTCAGCGGCATTCGCACTGGCGGCGTCGAAGGCGCCGGCACCGCGGGTTCCGTCGGCGCCGGGCTGGTCGGCGCGCATGGCACGCTGACATTCAACAGCAACGGCAGCTACACCTATGTCGTCAACGAGAACGACGCGACGGTGCAGGCGCTCAACACGGGCGGCTCGACCACCGACACCTTCAACTACACCGTCAGCGATGGCAGCCTGACCGACACCGCCGTGCTTACCGTCACCATCAACGGCGCCAACGACGCGGCGGTGCTCTCCTCTGCCTCGGTCAATCTGACCGAAGCCAACACGGCAGCAGCAATCAGCACCTCGGGTACTTTGACCATCTCCGACGTCGACAGCTCGGCGACCTTCGTCGCCCAGGTTGGAACCGCCGGCAGCTATGGCACTTTCGCCATCAATGCAGCCGGTGCCTGGACCTATACGGCAAGCTCGGCGCACGACGAGTTCGTCGCCGGCCAGCACTACACCGAGACCTTCAACGTGGTCAGCGCCGACGGCACTCCGACCACGGTACATATCGACATCCTCGGTACTAGCGACAACGGCGCACCAGTCGCCGTCGCCGATACCAATTGGGTGAAGGAAGACACCAACACAAGCGCAACCGGCAACGTGCTGCAGACACTCGTGCATGCCGGTGCACCGTCAGGAGGGTTCTCAGACCATGCTGACACCGACCCGGATGCCGATACACTTGCCGTCTCGGCGCTCACGGGCGGCACCGACAACGGCACTACATTCACGAGGACCGGAACCTATGGTTCGCTGGTCGTCACCAAGGCGACTGGGGCCTACACTTATACGCTGGCGAATGGCCAAGCCAATGTGCAGGCTCTGGCAGCGGGCCAGACCGTCACGGACAGCTTCACCTATACCGTTTCTGACGGGCATGGCGGAACGGCATCGGCCAACCTTGATGTGACGGTCTTCGGCACGGACGAAGTTACTCCCGGGCTAATTACCTTGGTAGCGGATGGCAAACAGGGGAGTAACGCCGAACCAAGTACCGTCACCATAACGTTTACGACGGCCGTCAATGCGAATTTCGCAAATCTATCAAACGTGATGCATGTATCCGGTCTGCCCAATGTCAGTGTGATCGCTGGGTCAGGAAGCTTCAACGCAGCCCACACTCAGTATACATTCCAAGTGGACAAAGGCGCAGGAAGCAGCAACGGATCGTCCTACACCCTTAATATCGATGCCGGAGCATTCTCGGATACCACCGGTCATACGAATGCAGCCGTCAGCCAGGGCAGCCTCAAGCCCGCTGGCACCTCCGGCGAGCCCATCAACCTCGCCCTCACCGACCCCTCACATGAAGGCGCACTCATCACCGTCACGGTGAAGGACGTTCCCTCAGGCTGGACCATCGACGGCGCGACGCACAACGCCGATGGATCCTGGACGGTGCAGACCAACGACCTGCACGGGCTGACCGTGACCACCCCGGCAGACTGCACCGGTGCCGCGGTGCTCGACGTCCAGATGACCTGGATCAACGCCGACGGCACCTTGGGCAGCGCGTCGATCGCCGACAATGTCGAGGCCTACGCTCCGGGATCGCCGATCTTTGCCTGGTCCGGCGACGACGTGCTGACCGGCTCGCACGGCAACGACCTCTTCGTCTTCTCGCAGCCGATCGGCGCCGACACGGTGCACAATTTCGATGCTGCGGCCGACCAGATCGACCTCATCGGCTACAGTGGATTGGCAGACTTCGCCGACCTCCAGACGCATATCGCCGACGATGCCAACGGCAATGCGGTGATCGCGCTCGGCGACGGACAGTCGATCACGCTGGACGGCGTGCATTCGGGCGCACTGACAGCAAGCAATTTCGTCTTCGATCAGACACCGGTGGTCAACAATTCAGGCACCATGACGATCGGCGACGGCGCGTTGCTGCCGCTCAGCGGCATTATCAACAACAGCGGCCTGATCTCGCTCGACTCGACCGGCAGCGATACGTTGCTTCAGGTCATCCAGCACGGCGTGACCTTGCAGGGAGGCGGGCAGATCCTGCTGTCCGACAGCGCCGCCAACATGATTTCCGGCACAGGGCCGGACGTCACTCTGGTCAACGTCGACAACACGATCTCGGGCGCCGGCCAGCTGGGCGGCGGCATGCTCAGCCTCGACAATAGGGGGACCATCATCGCCTCCGGCTCGAATGCTCTGGTCATCGATACCGGAGGCAGTGTCGTCACCAACTCCGGAACGCTCGAGGCAACGGGTTCGGGCGGCTTGACGGTGGCCGGCGGCCTGGCGAATTCAGGCATGCTCTGGGCCAATGGCGGCGACATCGTAATCCATGGCCAGGTCACCGGCGACGGCGATGCCACGATCGGCAATTTGTCGAAGTTGGAGTTCGGCGGCGCCTCGTCGACGGACGTCACCTTCGGACACGACGCTGCCGGCACGCTGCAACTCGACGATTCCTTCGACTACAGCGGACGGATCGGCGGCATCACCAACGATGACAGACTGGACCTCGGCGATATCCTGTTCGGTGCGGGAACGACGGCCGTCTATCAGGCAAACCAGGATGGCAGCGGAGGAACGCTGACCGTTTCTGACGGCACCTATGGCGCCGCACTGCATCTGGTCGGCAGCTATGATGCGAACGCCTTCAAGCTTGCCGATGATGGCCAGGGTCATACCGTCGTTTCGTACAATCCGGCGGAATTCACGCTGACGGGCATCGGCAGTGGGGCGATTTCGAGCGACTTGGTGGTGTGAGCGAAAAGGGCCGCCGGCTGTGGCGGCTCCCTTGACCTGACGAGTATCGAGTGGGGTTCTGGAAGTGGATAGCAAGTCTCGAATTGTGAAAGATGCGCTTCGGGCATGCCGCCGCTATTTCCTGGTTGCGGCGGCATTCAGCCTGGCGATCAACCTGCTTTACCTCGCCTCCCCACTCTACATGCTGCAGATCTACGACCGGGTTGTCACCAGCGGCAGCGAAACCACGCTGGTGATGTTGACCCTGGTGTTGCTGGCGGCGTTCCTTTCGCTGGCCGGTCTCGACCTTGTCCGCGCCTGGATCCTGACGCGTGCCAGCGCCCGGCTCGACCGGTTGCTCTCGGCAAGGATCCTCGCCGCGTCCGTCGAGGCCCCATCGCCCGGCTCCTCGCCGAGCCAGCCGATCCGCGACTTCGATACGTTCAGGCAGGTCATCACCGGCAGCGGCATCCACGCCCTGTTTGACCTGCCATGGTCGCCCATCTACATCGGCATCATCTTCCTGCTGCATCCTTGGCTCGGCTTCTTCGCATTGGGCTGCTCGCTGCTCTTGATCGGTATGGCCGTGCTCAACGAATATCTCGTGCGCTCGCCGCTGAAGCAGGCCAACGAGTTGGCGACGAACAACTATAACTTCACCGAGATGAGCCTCAGGAACTCGGAAGTCGTTCGCGCCATGGGGATGATCGACGGTCTCATCCGCCGCTGGGGGCGCGACCGCAACCTGGCGCTGCGGCGCCAGGCGGAGGCAAGCGACCGCGCCGCCCTGATGTCGGGCCTTATCCGGTTCCTGCGGCTGACCATGCAATCGCTGATACTCGGTCTCGGCGCCTATTTGGTGATCGAACGGCAGATTACCGGCGGCACCATGTTCGCGGCGAGTCTCCTGCTGGGCAGGGGGTTGCAGCCTGTCGAGCAGATCGTCGGCCTCTGGCGCAGCCTGATCCTGGCGCGGGCGGCTTTGGCAAGGGTCGAGAAACTGGTTGACGGCGGCGCGCGCAACGAAAGGGCGTTCAACCTGCCCAAGCCCAGCGGCACCATCTCCGTCGAACAGGTCAGCTTTGCAATTCTCAGCCAGCAGAAGGTGCTTCTGCGCGACGTGTCGTTTCGGCTGGAGGCAGGCGAGGCTTTGGGAATCGTCGGCCCTTCAGGCGCCGGCAAGTCGACCTTGGCGCGCCACCTTGCCGGCGTCATGCAACCCAGCCGGGGCATGGTCAGGCTGGATGGCGCCGACCTGTCGCAATGGGGGCACGACGCATTAGGCGATCACATCGGCTACCTGCCGCAGGATATCGAACTCTTCTCCGATACCGTCGCCGCCAACATTGGGCGCTTCAAGACCAATGTCGACCAGGAGGTGATCGAGGCCGCGCGGCTCGCCGGCGTACACGAGATGATCATCCGCCTGCCGCAGGGCTACGAGACGCAGATCGGCGAGGGCGGCGCCGTGCTGTCAGGAGGATACCGGCAACGGATTGCTCTTGCCCGGGCGGTGTTTGGAACGCCGAAACTGATCATTCTCGACGAGCCGAGTTCCAATCTCGACGCCGATGGCGACCGCGCGCTGAGCGACTGCGCGATCGAGCTCAAGCGCCGCGGCAGCACGGTTATCATCGTCTCGCACCGTCCCTCGACCTTGGCGAATGTCGACAAGATCCTTCTGTTGCGCGATGGCGCCGTCGAGGCGTTCGGCATGAGAAACGAGATCGTGGCGTTGCTCAACCAGCGCGCGGCTCCAATGGCGGTGGCGACCCAATGAGCCGTGGTCGGAGAGATCGATGAGCGACAGCGCACTCACTTACCACAGTCTGCCCGGCGAGGCCGGCATCCTGGCTCCGGATTCCATCCGGGTGCCGGCCTATATCGGCCTGCTGATCATAATCGCCTTTTTCGGCATTTTCGGCGGCTGGGCAGCCTTTGCCCCTCTGAACGGTGCCGTGCTCGCCGATGCCATGGTCAAGGTGGAAGGCAATCGCAAGAGCGTCCAGCACTTCGACGGCGGCACGGTTAAGGAGATCCGCGTCAAGGATGGCGACGTCGTCAGGAAGGGCGACATAATGCTGAAGCTGGACGACACCAGGATTCGGTCCGAGTTCAATCTCTATGCCCAGCAATATGCGCTGTTGCGCGCAACCGATGCCAGGATCCGTGCCGAACTGGACGGCAGCGAGGCTGTTGCCTTTCCCAAGGACATCCTCAAAGAGCACGAGGACTACCTCAAGGACGCAATGGCAAACCAGATCGCCGACCTGGAAAGCCAACGCGCCTCGATGGCCGGCGCCAAACAGATCCTTCAGCGGCGCATTGCCGAGCTCGAGGAGCAGATACGGGGCAAGCAGTCTCGGGTCGAATCCTACCAGGCCCAGCTCAAATCGACGATCGACGAGAAGGCCAGCCTGTCGAAGCTGCTCAAGGCCGGTTTGACGACCCGCCCACGCATCCTGGAACTGGAAAGGTCGGCCTCGGATTTGCAGGGCTTGATCGACGATAATCTCGGCGCCATCGGCGGCAGCCAACAGAGCAAAGCCGAACTCGAGAGCCAGATCGCACAATTGACCAATGAGCGCCGGACCAAGTTGTCGGCCATGCTGATCGATACGCAATCGAACCTGTCCGACCTCATACCCAAGATGTTCGCCGCCCAGGCTGCCATGGACCGGGCCGAAGTGCGCGCGCCCTATGATGGCCAAGTCATGGATCTCAGCGTTTTCTCGATCGGTGCGATCGTGGCGCCGGGCCAGACCATCCTCGACATCGTGCCGACCGAGAATTCGCTGATCGTCCAGGCACAGGTCCGCGTCGAGGATATATCGAACCTGCATCCCGACATGGCCGCCGAAGTTCGTTTCACATCATACAAGCAGCGTTCGATACCCATAATTCATGGACGCGTCACCCGCATTTCGGCGGATCGCATCACCGACACCAAAACCGGCTTTCCCTATTATCTCGCGGACGTGGCGGTCGATCCGGTGGAATTGGCCGCGGCCCCACAGATCGCGCTTTATCCAGGCATGCCGGCGTCAGTCATGATCGTTACCGAGCAACGCACGGCACTCGACTACATTTTAGGCCCGCTGGTTGTGTCGTTCCACTCAGCGTTTCGCCAGAAATGACGGTTCAGTCCAACGCCGCACGCGGCGAGAACTCCCGACGCGGCGAGACCCCCGCTGACCTGTCGTGGAAAAGGCTTCTTTCCGCGTTGCGGCGCGCCTGGCCGTCAGGTGAAAAATCAGGACACTGTCGGATATGGGCGTGGACGTGTGTAAGCGTGCGCGGTTCAGCCACTTACCAAGCTCCACGTCGAGGGCTGCATGCTGTCCCGAGTGATGTCGACGGTCGCAAGGGTGACAGGCAGTTTAAACCGCCGTGGGCCAGCGCTGCCCGGATTCAAATAGAGCACGCCATCCACTGTCTCCATCCTTGGCACATGCGAGTGACCGGACACGATCAAATCGATGCCCTGGACAACCGGGTCGATCCGCAGCGTCTTGAGATCATGAAGCACGTAGAGTGCTCGCCCGGCGAGGCGGACGAGCTCGGTTTCCGCGTATTCCGCTGCCCACCCACCGGTGTCCACGTTTCCTCTGATCGCAGTGACCGGTGCGATACCGCGAAGCGCTGCGATGATCTCAGGGCGACCGATGTCTCCTCCGTGAATGATGTGTTCGACCCCGGCCAGGCAGCGCAGCGCCTGCGGCCTCAGCAAGCCGTGCGTGTCCGAGATGATGCCAATTCTGAATGTCATAGCTCTGCCATCAGACGGTGAGGGTGGTCAAATCCGTTGCGATAAGGCTGTTCGTAAACGTCCGGACGGCTTCCGCGAGAATTTCTTCGTCGGGATAGCGGCCGGAGATGTGCGTAAGAACGAGTTGCTTTACATCGCTGGTAGCAGCCAGCGATGCTGCCTCCGCGGCTGTCAGATGTCCGTAGTCGCGCGCCATCGTTGCATCTCGTTCCAGGAATGTCGCTTCGATGACAAGCAGGTCGGCGCCGCTCACCTTGTCGGCCAATCCATCAGTGGTTTCGGTGTCGCCTACAATGGCTAGCTTCTTGCCAGCTTCGGGTGGTCCGAGAACTGCTTCGGGAGCAATCGTCCTGCCGTCGGGGAGAGAAATTGAGCGGCCTTTGGCCAAGCCCTTCCGGATCGGACCGTCTGGCACACCGAGAGCTGCCAAGCGGTCCGAACGGAGGTGACGACGCGCCGGGGCCTCGAAGACGAAGCCGTAGCTGTCGGTGTCGCGATGGCGAACTTGAAAGCAGTCGACCGTGAATTCATCCACCTCGAACACGCGTCCGGGACAAGCGGCACGAGTTGCAGCGGGATCGGCGCGCGTCCCTCACCCCAAAGGCCAGCGAGCATGCGGGCGACGACGTCGAGAGTGTCGGCGCTGCCATGAATGGTCACAAGGTCCTCGCTCTGCCGGAGCCGAAGCGTCGAGAACAAGCCCGGAATTCCGAGCACGTGGTCGAAATGCGCGTGTGTGAGGAGCAGGCGATCAAGTCGCCTGAATCCGGCACCGCTGCGCAGAAGCTGACGCTGGGTGCCTTCCCCACAATCGACCAGCACCCGTTGACTGCCGGCTTCAACGAGCAGCGCGGGGTGATTGCGCTCGGCCGAGGGCACGCTGGCAGAGGTCCCGAGGAAGATGAGCCTGAAGGTCATGCGAGCAGTCTACCTCGCGGGCAACGCGACCTCAAAGCGGGCGAAAGAGCGGTCCTGGATAGACTTCGCGTAACCGGCTTGGCGCAACAGTTGTTGGCGAACTTGCCGGCCGAGAACGCCGGTGGGAAGGATGTCGGTCGCGCGCTGCTCGAAGAAATTGGCACGCGACCGGTTCTCAGCATCGATCATACGGATCGTAGATCGATTACTGCTCCTTCTTGAACAAATCCTGGAAGATGAGTTGGCCCCAAATGTGGCCGCGTGCGTGCACCAGCGCGCCACCCTCGTTGAGTTTTCCCAGCTTGACGGGTGCGAACCCGAGTTGTTTGGCCAAGGCCGCCACGGGAGCGATCGCGTCCTCATCGTCGCTTGACAGAAAGACGACCCGGTGCCCGCCCTCGACGATCGGATCGGCAGCCAGCGTGGCCGCAATCAGGTGATTGAAACCTTTCACGAACTTGGCGCCGCTGAACGCCTTCGCGACGAAGGCGGAGGACGGGAGACCGTCCAACTCTTCAGGGACTGGAAACGCGTTCATCGCGTCGATGACCGTCTTGCCTTTCCAGCTCGGCAGGGCCTTCGCAACCTCGCGGTGCTCCCCGAACGGGACCGCCAGGATGATTGTGTCGGCCTCGAGTGCATCCCGTAGCGACTTGGCGAGGACCGTGGGTCCAATTGCCCGAGCTTGCGGCGCCAACGCCTCGGGCGGCCGGCGGCTCGCGACGGTCACATCGATGTTATTACGGGCGAAGGCGTGGGCGAGGGCCTGGCCTATCTTACCGAATCCTATAATCGCATAGCTCATGGTGCTTCTCCGATCCGTGTTGATATTGATTCCCCGGCCTCAACGGCGCTGGGTTATCCGTTTCGCTGCATGGCGACGCGATTTCAGATGGCCGAGAAGCCTCCGTCGACGGACAATTCCAGCCCGTTCACGAAGCTCGAATCGTCTGAAGCAAGAAACAGCGCGGCCGTCGCAATTTCCTCAGGACGCCCCATCTTTCCCCGCGGGATCAGGGATTCGAACATCCGCTTCCCCTCTTCGTCGAGAACTTGGTCCTGCATCGGTGTGGCGATCGGCCCGGGGTGCAGCACGTTCACCCGGATATTCCTGCCCTTCAGCTCGTTGAGCCACCCGCGTGCGAATGCGTGCAACGCCGCCTTGCTCGCCGCATACACGCTGTAACCAGGAAAACCTTTCACCGAAGCAACTGATCCGGTCATGAAGATCGATCCGCCATCGTTGAACAGCGGCAACGCCTTTTGCACTGTGAACAGTGTGCCGCGCGTATTCAGGCCGAAGGTCGTATCGAAATGCTGCTCGGTAATCTCGCCCAGTGGGACGGCTTCGCCCGTGCCGGCGCTCGCATACAGGACGTCGATCTTGCCCTTTTCCCGCTTGACTGTATCGAACAGGCGGTCGAGGTCGTCGAGATTGGCCGCATCGCCGCGCACGCCGGTCACGTTCCGGCCAACCAGCCTGATGGCCTCGTCGAGCGTCTCCTGCCTCCGACCCGTGATGAAAACATAGGCGCCTTCTTCAACGAACCGTTTGGCGGTCGCCAGCGCCATGCCGCTCGATCCACCCGTGATGACTGCAACCTTACCTTCAAGCTTTCCCATGATTTTTCCTTTCTGACTCCAACTTTGGTCGTTCGGGGAGGCCCCCGAGAACCTGAAGATGGGTCCGCTGCAGCCAGGCATTGAGTGCGGAAACGCGCACATCGGTGGTGCAAAATCGATCCGGCTGAATGACTGATGCCAGCCGCAGCGATCGGTGTCTTCCGTTCGGAATTGGGCCGCGCGCTCGTCGACATAGACTATGATGACGGCCGTACTGCTGTACGATGGCATTAGATACGGGCTTTGGAAGGCGCACCGCGCGGTGCCGAATTGCACCATGATCGACTGGGATGACGTTCGCTACTTTCTTGCCGTCGCGCGCGGAGGCTCGGTGCGGGCAGCCGCCGAGGGCCTCGGTGTGTATCACTCGACCGTGCTGCGACGCATCGCACAGCTCGAGGAAGGCCTCGGGGCGCAGATGTTCGAAAAGCTGCCTTCGGGCTACCGCCTGACGGCTGCGGGCGAAGAGGTCCTCGAGCTCGCGAACCAGATGGAAGCGTCGTCGCACCAGCTGGAGACCCGCGTCTTCGGTCGCGACCAGAGTGTGCGCGGGCTTCTTCGGGTGACGCTGGCACCGCCCCTCGCGACTCATCTGCTCATGCCGGACTTCGCCGATTTCGCGCGTCTGCATCCCGACATCGAGATGGAAATCTTGTCGGTCGGCGAGCTGGCAAATCTGACCAACCGAGAGGCCGACGTGGCGATCCGCGTCGTCTACGACCGCAAAACCCTGCCGCTCAATCTTCACGGACTGAAGGGACCGGAGCTGTTCGGCGGCGTCTACATCTCCCGCGATCGACTGGCCGCGTGGCGTGCGGGCGCGCCGGATCCCATCCGGTGGATCGTCATAAGCATTCATGGAATACCAGACTGGGCCAGCGAGGGTGAGGTTCGCACAACGGGAGTTCCGTTCAGGACCACGGACGGCGAGGCGCAGATCGTTGCCGTTCGGCAAGGGCTCGGGATCACGACGCTGCCGTGCTTCGTCGGAGATGCCGACCCCCTACTGGTGAGGGTGCCGGGCACCGACCTGCACATGTACGGAACGCTCTGGCTTCTCACACAGGGGGAGACACGCAAGACGAAGCGCGTGCGGCTCTTCACGGAGTTCGTATCCCGCAGGCTCGCCGCGTACGCTCCGCTTCTCACGGGGCTGTCCAGATCGCGCGACTGACGCCCGGCAGGTCGCCGGCGACGCTTGCCGTAATCCGATCGGAAACCGAGCGCCTGAAGCGGCGTCGTTCAAGTCATTTGGTGACTATCGGCACGTAAATCGCAGTCGCCAGCGCCGCGCAACAGGTGAGCTATCGGCACGATCCGTGCATGCGTTTCCGGGCATGGAGGCGACCCGCGGCCTCGATCTGCACCGGGATCTGGCATGATCAATCGCTATCGCGCGCAATTAGCTCCAGCGGCCAGACCTCGCGCATGATACGCGGACCGTCCGGGCCGGCGAAGGCAGGAAGCGACGCCAGCAGCATTTCGGCGAGCCGCCGTCCCATCGGCTGCAGCGCCGGGCGGAAAGCAGTCAGCGCCGGCGAAAAATAGCGGCAGAGCGGCGTATCGACGATGACGGTCACCGCCATGTCGTGACCCGGCTTGATCCCCATCTCGGCCAGCGCCTTGCATCCCCCAAGCGCCATTGCGTCATTGTTGAAGATGATGGCGGTCGGCGGGTCCTTGCGGCGCATCACCCGCGGGTCACTTCGTAGCCACCGGCCTCGTTGATGAAGCCGTCGGCAATCAGGTGGGGATCGACCGCGATGCCATGCCGGCGCAAGGCCTTGCGGTAGCCGTCGAGGAACAGATAGCCGAAATTCAGATCGAGCGATGGGCGGATGGCAGCGATGCGGCGATGGCCGCGCGCCACCAGCCGGTCGACCGCGTCGGCGCCTGCTTTTTCGAAATCGAGATCGAGCGAGGGGTAGGCCTTATCGCCGGAGCGGCTACGGCCGAGCGTGGCGAAGGGGAAGCCGGCCTGGGTGAGATAGTCGATGCGCTCGTCCTCGCGCCGCGTCCAGGCCAGCACCACCGCGTCGGCACGGCGCGTCTCGACGACACGCCGCAGGCGCTCCTGCTGATAGTCGCCCGGCGCGCCCATCACCACGATCAGATCCAGTCCGCTTTCGGCGAGCCGGCCCTGCAACCCAGTCAGGAACGGAATGAAGAACGGCTCGCCATATTCCTGGTCGCCCGGATGCGGCTGCAGCATGAAGGCGATCGAGTGGGTAGCGCCTTGCCTGAGACTGCGGCCGGACTGGTTCGGCGAATAGTTGAGAGCCCTGGCCGCCTCGAGAACGCGCTGGCGCGTGTCGGCATTGACGTCGGCGCGGCCGTTGAGCGCGCGCGACACCGTGCCAATCGAAATGTTCAGGTGACGGGCAAGGTCGTGAATGCTGGACGCCAAATGACTGTTCTCCCCTTGCTTGGCTAGCACCGGTGGCCGCCCGGGCCAAGGCGCAACGACGATTTTCGCTGGCGGCCGATTGACATTCTACGCCTTCGGGTGTGTTCTCGTAAACGTTTACGGAAAAACGTTTACGGTCATGCCGTGAACGCCGGAACGATCGGCCTGGAGGGCCGAGAGGAGGAGCGCTGGATGATCGACGCCGTTCTTGTCGGCTGCGGAGCGATGAGCAAGGCCTGGCTCGATGCCGCGCGGCAGATCGATGGGCTCGCCATTGTCGGCCTTGTCGACCTCGACGCCGACAGGGCGAAGGCGAGGGTGCGCGAATACGATCTCGGTGGTGCCGTCATCGGCAGTAGTCTCGACGCCGTGCTCGACCAGACTCGACCGCAAGCGGTGTTCGATGTGGTGGTTCCCGCCGCCCGGCGCGACGTTGCGCTTTCCGCTTTTGCTCACCATTGCCATCTGCTGACCGAAAAGCCGCTCGCCGATAGCCCGGAGAATGCCCGCGCCATTGTCGAGGCCGCCGGTCAGGCCGGGCGCATCCATGCCGTGGTCCAAAACCGCCGCTATGTCGCCAATGTCAGGCGGATCCGGAGGTTTCTGGACTCCGGCGCCATCGGTGCCGCGACCAGCATCCACGCCGACTTTTTCGTCGCACCGCATTTCGGCGGTTTTCGCGAAGAGATGGCGCACGTGCTGCTGCTTGACATGGCGATCCACACATTCGACGCCGCCCGCTACATGGTCAATGGCGAGCCGGCCGCGGTCCATTGCCAGGAATGGGAACCGGCCAATTCCTGGTACCGACAGGGGTCATCGGCCAGTGCGGTCTTCGATCTCGGCGGCGGCAAGGTCTTCACCTATGCGGGCAGCTGGTGCGCGGCCGGCTTCCGCACCAGTTGGGAGGGTAGCTGGCGCATCGTCGCCGAGCGCGGCAGCCTGATCTGGGACGGCCATGACGGGTTGAAGGCGGAAGCGGTGGTGCCGGGCCGCGACGGCATGTTCGACAAGATCCAGCCAATCGATGTGCCGGCGCTCGATCCCGCCGATCGCGTCGACGGCCATCTCGGCATCATCAGGGATTTCATGCGCGCCATCGAGGCCGGCACAGAACCGGAAACGCGCGGCGCCGACAACATCAAGAGCCTGGCCATGGTCTTTGGCGCCATCGAAAGCGCCGAAACCGGACGTCGCGTGATGATCGCAAAGGAAGCACAATGATGCCAAACCCGCTTCTCGACATCAGGATCGGCACCATGGTGCGGGCCAACCTCGACGACCCGGCCGCCTACATCAAGGCAATCCTGCCGCTCGGCTTCGAGAGCATTCAACCCTTCTTCTGGCAGACGCTTGGTGGCAAGGAGCTGCCCCGGCTGGCCGGCCAGATCCGCGAGGCGATCGGCGATGCCAATGTCACGGTGTCCTCGATCGGCGTTTTCGGCAATCCGCTGGAGGGCGGCGATGTCGACCGTGGCGTCCTCCAGGCCTGGGAGAAGGTCATCGACAATGCCCATTTGTTCGGCGCTTCGATGGTCTGCGGCTTTACCGGCCGGCTCCGCGGCAAGCCGCTGACAGACAGCCTGCCGCGCTTTCGCGAGGTGTGGGGGCCGCTGGCCAGGCGAGCCGCCGACAAGGGCGTTCGCATCGCCTTCGAGAACTGTGCGATGGACGGCAACTGGGCTGCCGGAGACTGGAACATCGCCCACAATCCGGACGCCTGGGAGCTGATGTTCAACGAGTTGCCTGACGACAATCTCGGCCTCGAATGGGAGCCTTGCCACCAACTCGTCTATCTGATCGATCCGATACCACAGATCCGCAAATGGGCGCCGCGCATCTTCCACGTCCATGGCAAGGACGCGACGGTGCGCTGGGACGTCATTCGCGAGCACGGCGTGTTCGGCCGCCTGCCGTTCGTGCAGATGCGCACGCCGGGCTTCGGCGACAGCGACTGGACGCGGGTGATCAGCGAATTGCGGCTGGCCGGATACAGGGGCGCCATCGACATCGAAGGCTGGCACGACCCGGTCTATCGCGGCGACCTCGAGATCACGGGACAGGCACGCGCCCTGGAGTATCTCAAGCTATGCCGGGGAGGTGCGAGCTACCTGCCAAATCCGGCGTGAGGACCGGTCGGCGGGAGGAGCCGGCTGTAAGTGGTACTGGCAAGGCAATCGTTCGAAAAACCCCTCGGCTGACGAGGGAAACAATGGGAGGAACGTGCATGAGCATCGCGACCAGAACGACACTTCTGCGCACGACCGTCGTGGCGGCGGCCACGGCGCTTGCCGCGGCAATCTCCACCTTGCCGGCGCAGGCGCTCGACGCCCAATGGTGCAAGGACGTCCACATCCGCTTCTTCGTCGGCGGGGCCGAGGGCGACGCCTTCGGCACAATCGTCTACAATGGCGCCAAGCAGGCGGCGTCCGATCTCGGGCCGAAGGTCGACTACATCTTCTCCCAGTGGGACGCGGAGAAGATGGTGCAGCAATTGCGCGAAGCGGTCGCGGTCAAGCCCCAGGGCATCGCCATGATGGGCCATCCGGGCGATGCCGCGATCATGCCGCTCGCCGAAGAGGCGCATAAGGACGGCATCAAGATGATGTACCAGAACGTCCCGGTGCCGAAGGTGACGGCGGCGTTCGGTGGCGGCTATGTCGGCGCGCAGCAGGAACAGCAGGGCCGCGCGCTCGGCGCCGAAGCGTTCAAGCTCGGCAAGCTCAAGGCCGGCGACAAGGCAATCATGATCGGCCCGTTCGAGAACGAGAACCGAGGCGCGCGCGAGCGCGGCACGGTGGCGGCGCTGAAGGAAGCGGGGGTCGAGGTCATTCAACTGTCCTCGCCGCCGAGCGGCGAATGGGCGTCCGACCCCAACCTTGCCATCCCGGTGATCACGGCGGCGCTCCTCAATCACCCCGACATCAAGGCGGTCGGCTATCCCGGCGGACAGATGCTCGGCAATGTTTCCACCTACATGCAGGCGGCGGGGCGCAAGCCCGGCGATATCTTCAACTTCGGCTTCGACACCAGCCCGCAGATCGTCGAGGGCTTCAAGGGCGGCTGGGTGCAACTGACGGCCGACCAGCAGCCATTCCTGCAGGGCTATCTGCCGATCCTCAGCCTTTGCCAGCAGGTGGTGTTGGGTCTGGCGCCGATGAATGTCGACACCGGCGCCGGTTTCGTGACGCCCGAAAATTACGCGATCGTCGCAGAACTCGCCAAGCAGGCGCTGCGCTGACCTCCCAAGCCGTCGGCCGGGATCAGGCCCCGGCCGGCGGGACCGCTGGCGAGAAGGCCGGTGCGAGACAATCAAGCGAGGATCCGATGGCCGAACGTCTCATAGAACTGCGCGATATCGCCAAGTCCTACGGCCACGTCTACGCACTTGGCGGGGTCAATCTCAGCGTCGACCGCGGCGAGGTGGTCGGCCTCATCGGCGACAACGGCGCCGGCAAGTCGACGCTGATCAAAATCCTCTCCGGCGTGGTCAGGCCGACCAGCGGCGAGATACTCATCCGCGGCAAGCCGGTGACCGGGTGGAATGCGGCACGTTCGCGCGAGGCCGGCATCGAAACGGTGTTCCAGGATCGGGCGCTGGCCGTGCAGCAGACGATCGTGCGCAACATCTTCATGGGCCGCGAACTCACCGGTTTTCTCGGCTGGCTTAAGGTCAGCAAGGAAATCGAGGAGGCGAGTCGGCTGATGCGCGAGATCGGCTTCACATCGAAGGTATTCACGCCGCACTCGATCGTCGGCCAGCTGTCGGGCGGCGAACGCCAGGGCGTGGCGATCGCGCGCGCCATCTACAAGCAGGCGGAACTGATCGTCCTCGACGAACCGACGACGGCGCTGTCTCTGACCGAGACCGCCAAGGTCTTCCATTTCGTGCGCCAGGTGCGGGCGAGCGGCCGCTCGATCCTGTTCATTGGCCATAACATCCATCATGTCTTCGACATCGCCGACCGCTTCGTGGTGCTGGACCGCGGCAAGGTCGCGCTCACCGCCGACCGGAGCGAGGTCAAGTCGGCCGAAGACCTCATCAACTTCATGGAAGACGTCGCGCATCCGGGCGGGTTGGCCGGACTGCACGACACCGGCGATGCGGAGCAGAGAGCACAATGAGCAAGACCATGGAGCCCGATCTGCACGAGCCGTCGGCCGGCATTTCCCGCCAAGGCAGTTCCCGGAACGAGTGGAAGCACCCGTCCGACCACTGGCTGCGCGGCTTCGTCCTCGACAATCGGGCGTCGCTTGGGACGCTCGCCGTGTTCATCGTCATGATGGTGGTCTTCATGATCGCCAACCCGACGGTCTTCACAACCTGGTATCTCTACAGCGCCGTGCTTACCACGCTTCCGGTGGCGCTGTTCGTGGTCGTGCCGCTGGTCTTCGTCGTCACCTGCGGCGAGATCGACCTGTCGTTTCCCGCGACGATGGGTTTCGCCTCCTGGGTCTTCGCGCTGGTGGTGCAGGCCGGCTATGATCCGTTCCTCGGCATTGCGGCAGCGCTGGTCACCGGCACGCTGCTCGGATTCCTCGTCGGGTCGCTGGTGGTCTATGGCGGGCTGTCGTCGTTGATCGCCACGCTCGGTATGAATTTCCTACTGCGCGGCCTGATCCAGATCATCAATGAGGGCAGATCGACTTCGCTGACCAGCCTTGCCGACAGCTGGGCCTACAGGATCTTCTCCAGCCAGCTCTGGGGCATTCCGGTGCAGATTTTCTGGGCGATCGCCTTCGTCGTCTTTTCCGCGATGCTCTACAACCGCCACCGCTTCGGCGCGCAGGTGAGGGTAGTCGGTGACAATCCCGACAGTGCCCAGCAGATGGGCATCGACGTCAAGCGCGTGCGGGTGAAAGTGTTCGTCTTCGTCGGCATCGGGGCCGCGATCGCCGGCACGTTCTCCGTAATGATCAACTTCACCTGGTGGCCAACGGCCGGCGACGGTTATCTCTTGCCGGTGCTTGCCTCGGTGTTCGTCGGCGGCACGCCGACCTGGGGCGGCATCGGCACGGTGGCCGGCGGTGCGATCGGCGCCGTCACGGTGTCGTTTATCCAAACCGGCGTCGTGGCGGCTGGCCTGAGCGGCTTCTACGTCCAGTTCTTCAACGGGCTGATCATCATCCTTTCGCTGCTTGGCCACAAATGGAATCAAGCACGGTATCGGTGACACCATCAGCTTGGTGCGAGAGCCGACGGCGCGGCAAAAGAGCCCGTGCCGGCCAAGGCGATGAACGCCTGGAGAGTCACCCGTGACCTCGTCCGTCCATCAAGATTTCGGGTTGGCTTTCCGCCAAGCCTCATACTCATCATTTGCGCTTGGGTGCAGCGGATAATAGCGTTGCAACGACCCGCCCTGCATGAGTTTCTCTCGCGAGAACTCCTCCCAATCGTGATGCTTCTGTGATTCCTCGATCACCTTCGCGGCCATTGCGACGGGCAGCACGACCACCCCGTCATCATCGGCGACGATGATGTCGCCGGGGATCACCGTGACACCGCCGCAGGCAATCGGAACGTTGACGGCATTGGGATAGATGCTGGTTTGCACATGGTAGTTGGGTGTCCAGCCGCGCAGCCATAGGGCCAGGTCGAGTTTCTCGACATTGGGCCGGTCGCGCATGCATCCATCGATAACGATACCCGCGCCGCCTCTGCCTTTGAAGTATGTCGACATCATATCGCCGAAGACGCCCGAGCTCATGTCGCCGCGCGCGTCGACCACGACCACATCCCCTTCTTGTGCGTGGTACAGCACATGCCGGTGCAGTTGTGTCTCCGGATCGGCATATTCTCCCTCGTTGAAAAGATCGGGCCGCTGCGGCAGGAACTGCAGCGTCAGCGCCGGCCCGACGATCGACTTGCCGTGGTTCTGCGCCATCGGGCCGACCATATGCGGATTGCGGAAACCCATATGGCCAAGCGTGCCGGCAACCGTCGCGGCGCCGATCTCCTTTAGCGCGTCGATCAGATCCCTGGGCGGCCGCGTGATGTCGGAAGTATGCGTCATTGTGGACTCCGATTGAGAGAGAACTACCAGTTCGTGACAGAACCATCGCGGCGCTTGAGGTGGGGCGCTTCCCAGAAACGGAAGCTTTGCGCCTGGACCGCCTCTTCGTTGACCTCGACGCCGAGCCCCGGAAGATCGGTGACGGGATAATCGGGGCCATCGAGCCGTGGTTGCACCGGAAAGAAGTCGGAATTGTCGAAGCCAAGCTTTGCTTCGGGCGCCCTGGTCTCGAGCCACGAGAAGTTGGGTACCGCGGCGGCGAGATGCACGGTCGCCGCCGTGCACACTGGACCAAGCGGATTGTGTGGCATCAGGTCCACATAGTGCGCCTCGCTCCAACCGGCGACTTTCATCGCTTCGGTGAAGCCGCCGACATTGCAGATATCGACCCGGTTGAACTGGTGGATGCCGCGCTCGATATAGGGCAGGAACTGCCACTTGCTGGCAAATTCCTCGCCGATGGCAAAGGGGATCTCGGTCATCTTGCGCAGGGATTCGTAGGCTTCCGGCGTCTCGTCGCGTATCGGCTCCTCGAGGAAATCGAGCACGCCGCGGTCGAGCTTGTTGCAGAAGCTCGCCGCCTCCGCCGCCGACAGGCGATGATGATAGTCGATGCCGAGGACGACGTCGTCGCCCAGCGCCCGGCGCGCCTTGTTCAGCATTGTCGCCGTAGCGCCGATCGACTCGCGCGGCTCGAAGACATCCTTGCTGTTTTGCCCGACCGGAAAGAAGCGGATTGCCTGCCAGCCCTGCGCCCGCAGTTCGCGGGCTCGATCGATGGCCACGTCACCCTCGGCCTCGTCTCCGGTCGAGGCGAAAGTGGGGATCCGGTCGCGCTGCTTGCCGCCCAGCAGCTCGTAGACCGGTACCCCCAGCGCCTTGCCCTTGATGTCGTGAAGGGCGATGTCGATGGCGGATATCGCCGCCTGCAGAACGCGCCCGCCTTCGAAATACTGGCTGCGATAAAGCTCTTGCCAGATCCGCCCGGTCTGCATGGGGTCGCGGCCGATCAGAAACTCGCGATAGTGCTCGACCGCGCCGGCCACGGCCTTCTCGCGGCCGCTCAGGCCGCTCTCGCCCCAGCCGAAGATGCCGTGGTCGGTCTCGACCTTGACCAGCATCTGGTTGCGCGTTCCCACCCACACCGGATAGGGCTTGATCGCGGTAACCTTAAGCTTCGTAGTCATCCACGCCCACGTTCCACACGCATTCGCCTGCTCAGCTGGCCTCGAGGGCCATTTCGGTTTCGCCGTCGAACAGATGCATCCGCTCCTGGTCGAACTCGAGCCAGATCCGCTCGTCGGGCGTCACGGCAATGTTCGGTGGCACGCTGACGTTGACGATGGCACCGGAGAGGAACGCCTGCACGAAGGTCACGTCTCCGGTTGGCTCCACCGTGTAGACCTTGGCCGGGATGCTGCCTGGCACGGCACTCTTGTGCAGCTTGATCGTCGAGTGGCGTGCGCCGAGCACGACTTTTTGGCCGTTGCCTTCGTGACTTTCTGGACGTTGCGCTGCGAGAGCCCGAGGCTCCAGCCCTCCGCGCTGGTCAACACGGTGCCGCCGTTTGCTGTCGATATCTCCAGCGGAATGAGGCTCATCGCCGGGCTGCCGATGAAGCTGGCGACGAACATGTTCACCGGATGGGCAAAGACCTGCGCCGGCGAATCGTATTGCTGCAGGAAGCCACCGTTCATCACCGCCATCTTGTCGGCCATCGTCACGGCTTCGAGCTGGTCGTGCGTCACATAGATGATCGTCGCCTTGAGGTCCTGGTGGAAGCGCTTGATCTCCGACCGCATCTGTACGCGCAGTTTGGCGTCGAGGTTGGAGAGCGGCTCGTCCATGAGGAACACGGCAGGGTCGCGCACAAGGGCACGGCCCAGGGCCACACGCTGCTGCTGGCCTCCCGAAAGTTCGCGTGGTTTGCGCTCGAGCAGGTGCGTCATGTCGAGCACCCGCGCCGCTTCCTTGACCTTCTTGTCGATCTCGTCCCTTGGCAGTTTGCGCATCTGCAGCGGGAACGCCAGGTTCATGTAAACCGACTTTTGCGGGTAGAGCGCATAGTTCTGGAACACCATTGCGATGTCCCGGTCCTTGGGGTCGAGGTCGTTGACCACCCGGTCGCCGATGACGATGTCGCCCGAGGTGATCGGGGTCAGCCCCGCGACGAGATTGAGAGTGGTTGTCTTGCCGCAGCCTGAAGGGCCGACGAGCGCAACGAACTCGCCGTCGTTGACCGTCAGCGAAACGTCGTTGACGGCCTTGAAGTTGCCGTAGGTCTTGACGAGATCTTTGAGGACCACGTGGGCCATCGGCAACTCCCTAATGCTTGACCGCGCCTTCTGTCAGGGCGCGTACGAAGTATCGTTGCAGGACGAGGAACAGCACCACGACCGGCACGCTCATCATGAAGCTCGCTGCCATCAGGCCCGGAAAGTCCGTCGTATTTTCCGAGAAGAAGCGCTGGATGCCGACGGGCAGGGTCAACTGGTCATTCTTGGAGAGGAAGGTGTAGGCGTAGATGTACTCGTTCCACGCGCCGATGAAGGAGTAGATCGCGGTGGCGATGATCCCCGGCGTCGAAAGCGGCATCACGATCATGATGAAGGCCTGGAACCGCGTTGCGCCGTCGATGCGCGCCGCCTGCTCCAACTGCACTGGGATGTTGTCGTAAAACCCCTTGAGCAGCCAGATCGCGAGGGGCAGGCCGAAGGTGAGATAGGTCAGTATCAGCGAACCATGCGTGTTCACCAGCCCGATCGCGCGCATCAGGATGAAGAGCGGCACGAGAAAGATCACCGCCGGGAACATGTTGCGCAGCAGCACGGCGAAGAACAGGAAGTTCCGGCCCGGGAAAGTGAAGCGCGAAAACGCGTAGGCCGCGGGGACAGCCACGATCACCGAGAGGATGGTCGTGACGGTCGACACGAACAGGCTGTTCCAGAAGAAGCGCAGGAAATCCTGGCCGACACTATTCTGCGGATCGAGCAGCTTCTGGTAGCTGGCAAGCGTAGGCTCGTCCGGCCACCACTGCGGCGGGAATTGGGTCGCCGCGAAGCCTGACTTGATCGAGGTGATCAGCATCCAGATCATCGGCAGCGCGGTGTAGAGCAGCATGAACAGAAGAAAGATGCGCCCGGCCCACCGCCATCCATCGATGCGCATGTGGCGACGGGGCTGACGTCGAGAGGCTGTCTCGGCGATCGTGCTCATGCGCCACCCTCTTTCCGCTCGTTACCGCTCAGCGCGCGGACGTAGAAATAGCCCAGGGTCATCAGGATGAGGAACAGGAGCACCGAATAGGCCGATGCCACGCCCCAGCGCTGCCGGCCGAAGGCGAGCTCGTAAATGTGGGTTATCCAGATATGCGATGCGTTCGACGGTCCGCCTGCGGTCATGATCCAGGGGATGATGAAGGAATTGAAGTTGGCCACCGCCAGCAGCAGGATCGTCACCACCGAGACGTTGCGCAAGTGCGGAAAGGTGACGTGCCAGAAGCGCTGCCATGCATTGGCCCCATCGACCTTGGCGGCGCGCAACAACTGGTCGGGAACTGTCTGCAGTCCGGCCATCATCATGATCATGGCAAAGGGGAACTCGCGCCAGATATTGACGACGATCAGGGAGGGCAGCACCGTGCTGACGTTGTCGATGAAATTGGGCGGCCGGTCGGTCAATCCGAGGCCGACCAGTACCGCGCCGATGATGCCGAAGTCCGAATGGTAGATCCACTTCCAGATATAGGAGGCGGCGACCGCGCTGATCACCCAGGGAATGATCAGGATGGCACGCAGGACGCCACGGCCGACAAAGTCGCGGTGCAGCGCCAGCGCTGTCGCAAACCCCAGGACAAAGGAGATGAAAGTCGACCCGAATGTCCAGACCAGGGTGTTCCAGGTGACTTTCCAGAACACCTGACTGGTGAGGATGGTGGTGTAGTTGTCGAAGCCGATGAAGGTCTTGTCGCGGAGCTGCAGGCCGGGCGGCGTCTTATAGAACGACAGCTCGATCGTGTAGTAGATCGGATAGGCGATGACGACGAGCATCACCGCGATCGCCGGGAGCACGTATGCGTAGTCGGCGCGATGAGCCCAGATGTTCCGCAGCGCGCCGGACCTGCCGGGTTGCAATTTTCGGCGAGCCTCGGCCTTGCCGGTCACGATCGTCACTGTGGCGTGCCCTTGTTCTTCGGAACGAACCGGCTGCGCTCTCGGCGCAGCCGGCCAGATCGGAGGTCAGGTCCGGACTAGAGTCCGCCCATCAGGTCTTTGACCTTCTTGGCCGCGTCGTCCGCTGCCTGATCGACGGTCATAGCTCCGGTCAGGGCATTCTGCAGCATGTCCGGGACGATGATGTTCATGATCTCGGGGGACTCCGGCAGCGCTGGGAACGGGATGCCATACGGCAGCATCGATGTCGTGACATCGAGGAACTTGATATGGTCCAAGCGTTCCTTCATCCATTTGGTCTTGAAGCCGTTGAGGTTGCCCGGGTTGGAGCCGGCATAGGCCATCTTCAGCGACCATTCAGGGCTCGTCCACATGCAGATGATCGCCTTCGCGGCCGCCTCGTCCACCTTGCCGCCCTCTACATATTCCGGCTTCAGGATGTGAATGTTCGAGCCGCCGAACACGACGGCGCGCTTGCCGTCGGGGCCCGTTGGGATCAGGCCGTAGCGCATGTTGTCGATGACGGTCTGCGCCTTGTCCTTGTCGGTCCCGGTCGCCTTTGCCTTGAGGTCGAGCATGACGTTGTAGTCGGACGGGTGCGAGATCATCATGCCCAACTGGCCGGCGACGAACAGAGGCTGGTTGTCGGCCTGCTGGTTGGTAAGTGCCGACACCGGAACCGACTTGTCGCGGACGTACATGTCGTATGAGGCTTGCAGCGCCGCCTTGCTCTGCGGGCTGTCGAGCTCCACCTGCTTGTAGGTCGGGTTCGCGGTGGCTTCGTCGAAGACGCCGCCGCCATAGGCCCACAGCTGCGGCATGAAGCGATAGGGCGTGTTGCCGGCATTCTTGCGAGCCACGAGGCCGTAGCCGGCAATGCCGAGCTTGTCGTGGATCTGCTTGGAATATTTGACGACGTCGTCCCAGGTTGCCGGAGCCTTGTCCGGATCGAGGCCCGCACGCTTGAAGATGTCGGCGTTCCAGATGAACGCCATCGTCTCGTTGTTCGTTGGAATGCCGTAGGTCACCCCATCCCAGGTCACCGCTTTCATGGCGCCCGGCCAGAAATCCTCGGTCGAATAGCCAACATCCTCCGGCTTGAGCGGCTGCAGATAGCCCTTCGAGGCGAACTCGGTACCGCCCAGGATTTGCAGACGGACCGCCATCGGCGCGGCATTGCCCAGGAGTGCCGTGCGGAATTTGTCGAGAAGGTCGTTATAGGTGAGGGCCTGTTCCTCAAGCTGGATGTTCGGATAGGTCTTGCGGAAAGTCTCGAAGAAATCCTTGTAGTACTGGCGCAGGAGGTCGGGATCGCCCTCGAACACGCCCTGATACCAGAAAGTCAGTCGCCCCTTGTAATCGAGCGGGGTGACCTTGGCGCAATCGCCGGCCGTGTCGAAGTCCTGTGTTCCGGCGATCGAGCGCACATATTCGGGCGACCATTTGCTCAAGTCGACCGGCGGCGCACCCAGCGCCGATGTGGACGTAAGCGATGCCGCCAAAACACCGACGACAGTGCCGCGCAGGACCGCACTGCCGAGCATGATCCTCGTCATAGGTATCCTCCCTGGTTCTCCGCCCTGCGATCGCGAGGATGGTTTTTTCAGTACGGTGTACCCTCTCGATCACTTAGTACGTTTTCAGATCGTGGATTGCCTGTCAACGCGTCAGATCGTACATTGTTTATGGAAACCGTGCATGATATCGGATCGACTGTGTATTAATTTGGGGGAGCCGGCCTTGGCCGAAACAAACGACTTTAAAGCAAAACCACCTCCGGGGATCGACGCTATCGGAGCCTCCAGCGAGGGCGCTTCCCTTTACGAGCTGATAAGGGAAGACATCATCGAGGGACGGCTCGCCGCAAACGAACGGCTTGTTGTCACCGATCTCGCCCGCCGCCACGGCACTTCGACCAATCCCGTGCGCGAGGCCCTGCAGCTGTTGCGGGGCGAGGGATTCGTCATCTTCTCACCCAATCGCGGGGCGCGTGTAAGGCCCATCGATCAGGACTTCGTCCGCGATATCTACGAGATCGGTGTGCTGATCGAGCCGGCCCTGACGCGATGGTTTGTAAATATGGCTACGGGCGAGGACATCGCCGAACTCGAACGTATCCAGGCGCTGATTGAAGAGAACAATTTCGTCGACACCTTCAGGCACAGTGAACTCGACACTGCCTTCCACACCGTGATGTACCAGCGGCACTATAACCGCCACGCCGCCGAGCTCTGGTGGAAGCACCGCGAAGTGCTGCGGGCGGTGAGCCGGCGTTTCAATTTCACGCTGGCGCGGCGTGCGGCGATCCTTCGCGAGCACCGCGAACTCATCGCGCTCATCAAGGCGGGAGAGGCAGACAAGGCAGCCGAACTCATTTCTCGCCATGTCGAGGGTTCCGGCCGGCATGTTCTCGAACAGATGCGTGCGCGCAACGCCGCTCGGGCCGGATAGGACCAGGGGTCAAGTCTGGAACATCGTGGCTGACCATTGCTGACAAAGGTATTGAAATGAAAATCACGAGCGTTCGGCCGTGGCTGATCAAGTCTGGTGCTTCTTATTGGGGGGAATTCCTGTTCGTCGAGGTGACGACAGACGAGGGGGTGAGCGGCTGGGGAGAGATCACCACCACCACCAAGCTCGCCAACCGCGCGCTCTGCACGATCCTTCGACAGATCGGGGCCGCAGTGACAGGAGAGGACCCGGCGCGCATCGAATACCTCTGGCACAAGATCTTCCGCAGCTTCACCTATATGGGCAGCCGTGGCGCCGCGGTCGAATGCGTGAGCGCGATCGACATAGCCCTCTGGGATCTCAGGGGAAAAGTCCTCGGCAAGCCGATCTACGAGCTGCTGGGCGGGCCGGTCCGTGATGAAATCGCGCTCTATACCCATCCCAACCAGGCCAAATTCACCAGCAGGGATGCTGTGGTCCGCGAGATCCTGGACATTGTCGAGTCCGGGCACACCGCTCTCAAGTTCGATCCTTTTCCCCACCAGGGTAGCGGTGCCGGCGGCGTGTCCCGCGAGCAGCGGGACGGCTACCTCGATGGCCGCATGACCCGTAAGGACGAGCGAGAGGCGGCTGAACTCACGGCTCTGATCCGCGAAACGGCAGGCCCCGATGTCGACATCCTTATCGATGCGCATGGCCGCTTCGACGTCCCGACCGCCATTCGCCTCTGTCGCAGCCTCGAGGAAGCCGGCCAGATCGACTGGTTCGAGGAACCTTGCCCGCCCGAGAGCCTTAACGCTCTCAAGCAGGTGCGCGACAAGGTCAGCGCCGCTATCTCGTGGGGCGAGCGTGGCCACACGAAGTGGGATTTCGTGCCGGTACTGGAGAACAAGCTCGCCGACTACATCATGCCCGACGTCACCTGGACCGGAGGCATTACCGAACTCAAGAAGATTTCCGCTCTGTGCGAAGCCTACTACATCCCGGTCTCACCCCATGACGCCGCGGGACCGATCAACGTGGTTGCGGGAGCGCAGGTGATGATGACCGTTCCCAATTTCTACAAGCTCGAAACGTCGGAGTGGAATTTGGGCAAGTACGATCATCTTATCGACAGGCCGCTCGACGTTTCGAACGGCAGCCTCAAGCTTTCGTTGAGGCCGGGTCTCGGCGTCGAGATGAACCGCGATTACCTGCAAGCCCATGAGATCCAACTGGGCTAGCAACGTCATCGGCAGCATGCGGGGCGACAGGCCCCGCCGACCAGAACGAGGATAAGTCATGCCAAAGACGGATGGAGCCGACGAGGCCCTCAACCGGGTCAACAGCAACTCGAAGCCGTCCGAGCTTCGCATCACCGACATGCGGGTGGCCGAAATCGTCGGCGCGCCGTTCACCTCGGCGCTGCTCAAGATCTACACCAACCAGGGCATCGTCGGGCTTGGCGAGGTGCGCGACGGCGCCAGCGCCACCTACGCGCTGATGCTGAAGAGCCGGCTGCTTGGCGAGAACCCCTGCGACATCGACCGCCTGTTTCGCCGGATCAAGCAGTTCGGTGGGCACGGCCGGCAGGGGGGCGGCGTTTCGGCAGTCGAGATCGCCCTCTGGGACCTCGCCGGCAAGGCCTATGGCGTCCCCATCTACCAGATGCTCGGGGGACGGTTCCGCGACAAGGTGCGTGTCTATTGCGATACCGACGCCGAGAAACCGAGCGGCACCGAAACCGGAAAGCGCCTCAAGCAGCGCATGGACCGGGGTTTCACCTTCCTCAAGATGGACCTGGGCTTAATGCAGATCGTCCATGTCCCGGGCGCCGTGGCCGCGCCTGCCGGCGCGCTCGAAGGATTTCAGGGCAACCCGCGCGGCCGCGGTGGCTCGTTCGAGGAGCGCAAGGCCCGCAATCTCGCTTATGACGCGCAGAACGTGCAGCACCCGTTCACGGGCCTGCATTTCACCGAAAAGGGGATAGACCTGCTCGAGCAGTATATCCACGAGGTTCGCGAGGTCATCGGATACGAGATCCCGCTTGCGATCGACCATGTCGGCCACATTTCGCTGCAGGATGGCATACGCCTGTCGCGCCGTATCGAGAAATACGTTCCGGCCTGGCTGGAGGACGTGATCCCCTGGCAATACACCGAGCAGTATCGGCAATTGCAGCAGGCTACCACGGTGCCGATCTGCACCGGCGAGGACATCTACCTCAAGGAAGGCTTCGAGCCGCTGCTCAAGAGCGGCGGCCTCTCGGTCATCCATCCGGATCTGCTCACCAGCGGGGGCATTCTTGAGACCAAGAAGATCGGCGATATGGCGCAGGATCACGGTGTCGCCATGGCGATCCATATGGCCGAAAGTCCGATCGCCGCCATGGCCGCCGCGCATGTCGCCACCGCGACCGAGAACTTCATGGCGCTCGAATACCACTCTGCCGATGTCGACTGGTGGGACGATATCGTCACCGGCCTGCCCAAGCCACTCGTCAAGGACGGCTTCATCATCGTGCCCGACAAGCCGGGGCTGGGCATAGACGATGTGGTCGACGAGGTGATCAGCCAGCATCTGCAGCCCGGTGTCACGGGGATATGGCAATCGACCGAGCATTGGGACAATGAATATAGCTGGGACCGGACCTGGAGTTAGCCCAGACCCCTTGCCCTCATTCCCCCACTCCCAAGGGAGAGGGGAAGAAAGAAAGAAACGAAACCATGATCTACGAACTGCGTATCTATGACTGCCTGCCGGGCAGGCTGCCGGCTTTGCTCAAGCGCTTTTCCGACCAAACGCTGGCCATCTGGGACAGGCATGGCATCCGCCAAGCCGGGTTTTTCACCACGGCGATCGGCGAAAACAGCAATCGCCTCACCTATTTTCTCGCCTGGGAATCGCTGGCCGAGCGTGAGGCGAAATGGGCGGCTTTCGTCACCGATCCGGCATGGCACAGGGCCCGGGACGAGTCTGAGCGCGACGGGCAGATCGTTGCCAATATCAGCAGCCAGATGCTCACGCCGACAGCTTTCTCGTCTGTGAAATAGGACTGCGCCATGAAGATCACCGACCTTCGCTGCGCTGTCATCGGCAAGCACCCGATCGTTCGCGTCGTCACCGACGAGGGCCTCTATGGTCTGGGCGAGGTCGAATACACAAAGACCTATCTAAAACCCTTCGTGCTGCATTTCCGCGAGGCGCTGATCGGCGAGGATCCGACCGACGTCGAGCGGGTCATGTTGAAGATCCGCCAGCGCGGCTCGTTCAAGCCTTATGGCGCGGCGGTCAGTGCTATCGAGCATGCGCTTTGGGACATTGCCGGCAAGGCCGCGGGCGTGCCGGCATACAAACTGCTCGGCGGCAAGGTGCGCGACAAGGTGCGCGTCTATAACGGTTCGATCCGCCAGAAACGCACGGGCGACCGGCCGGAAGACTACGCCGCCGACGTCAAATGGATGATGGAGCAGCCGCAGAACTTCTTCATGGTCAAGCAGGGAATCTCGTTCCATTCCAACATGAAGGACACCGTCGAGGACTTCCACTACGGCGTGACGCAAAAGAAGGCCGGCTATCACGGTGCCATGGATCAGGGCATGATCAGTGAGCGCGGTTTCAACCACATGCTCGACTGCGTGATAGCGATGAAAGAAGTGCTGGGGGACAAGGTCAGCCTGGCACTCGACTGCGGCCCGGGCTGGATGCTGCCCGACGCGATCAGGTTCGCCCGCGCGGTCGAGAAGTACAATTTGATGTGGCTCGAGGACATGCTGACCGGCGATTATGTGCCGTGGGTCAATCCGCAGGCCTACCGGGAACTGACGACCTCCACCTCGACGCCGATTCATACCGGCGAGCAGATTTACCTCAGGCACAATTTCAAGGAGCTGATCGAGACCCAGGCCGTGCGCGTCATCGGCCCCGATCCTGCCGACATTGGCGGCATTGCCGAGCTCAAATGGGTCGCCGAGCACGCCTATATGCACTCGATCCTGATGGCCCCGCACGGCACCGCGAACGGCCTGCTGGGCCTTGGCGCGCTGATCAATGTCTGTGCCACCTTGCCCGCCAACTATGTGGCGTTCGAATATCCCAGCGCCTCGGACCCCTGGTGGAACGACATCGTCACCGGCCTGCCCAAACAGATCGTGAAGGACAGCATGGTCGATCTGCTGGAAACACCGGGGCTGGGCCTCGATATCGACGCCGAAGGGGCCAGGAAGTATCTGCTGGCCGAGGATGCCGGCTTCTTCGACTGATTGGCACGGTGGCCCTCGATCCATCGACCGAGGGCTTGGTTCAAAGAAGCGGGGATGCACACCTTGCCACAGCGGAAATCGGCGTATTGTTGAAATGCGCTGATCGAGTCTAGTGGTGGCGGATCTCGGTCCCCAGAACCTTCAGGCACTCGCGAATGAAAGCGGCCAAGGCTGTCCAACCCTTGGCCGACACCATGGTTCCGTCGACATAGGCCTCCGTCGGCGAGAGGTCGATGTAAGTGCCGCCTGCCAATGTCACTTCCGGCTCGCAGGCGGCGAGCGCGCCAACCTTCTTGCCCCGCACGACGCCGTCCACGGCAATCAGAATCTGAACCCCATGGCAGATCGTGAAAATCGGCTTCTGGGTATCGTGGAAGTGGCGAACCATGGCTTGCACCCGTTTGTCGGTGCGGATGTATTCCGGGCCACGGCCGCCGGCGCAATATACGGCGTGGTATTGATCGAGCTGTTTTTCCGCCTCCGCGAACGTCTTGTTGATCACCTGAAAATGGCCGAGCTTTTCGGTGTAGGTCTGGTCGCCCTCGAAGTCGTGCAGGGAGGTCTTGATGAGGTCTCCGGCCTTCTTGTCCGGGCAGACAACGTGGACGGTGTGGCCAACGGCCTCCATCGCCTGCTGGTATACGAAGATCTCGTACTCCTCGGTGAACTCGCCGGTGAGCATCAATATTTTCTTGCCTGACATAGTCGGTTCCTCCGTCGTGTGAAAAGAGCGGGCGAGCCATGCTGCGCCCCGCATTGGCTTGTCCGTCCTCAGAATGGAGAGTTGGGGACGTGGTATTCCTCAGTGTTGTGTTTGGTGGTCAGCGGCGCGGACATCGGTTTCGCCTCAATCGAAGGCCGGCAGCAGGCGATCGCGCGAGTGCTCGATGTGGGCGCGCATTGCTTTCGCGGCGGCATCGGGATCGGCTGAGCCGAACGCGGCGAGGATCGCCTCATGCTCGTCCAGCGCCTCCGCGGTCACACGGGAGTGGTACATCAGGCGGAATATGTGAAAGTGGGTGTGTTGATGACCCAGCGTCTCGCGAATGAGCTCGTTTTCGGCGTATTCCATTATCTTGTCGTGGAAAATCGCGTCCTGTCGGGCGAAGTTCGAATAGCGCAAGCGCTCGTCCTTGCCTTCGCGGCGCGACATCACGCCTGCCGCCTCAAGCAGTGTGCCGAGTTTGGCCTCGTCCATCGCGGCGGCGGCCTTCGCCGCGCCGTGCGGTTCGAGCAGGAGACGCATTTCGTACAATTCGTCGAAACGGCGCCGGGTGATCTGCGGTGCGGCGCGGTATCCGATCAGATGCGTTTTCAGAACCAGGCCTTCGCCTTCCAGACGCCCGAGCGCCTCGCGGATCGGCGTATGGGAAACGTCGAACTCCTTGACCAGATTGTCGACGGTGATGCGCGATCCGGGCGCGATCTTCAGCGACATCAGCTGCGCGAAGATGGCCTCGTAAACGTCCTCGGCCAGACTGCTCGCGCGCTGGATGCGACCCGCTCCCGTCTCATTATTGCTCAAACTGACAGGTTGCATCTTCCGCCTCTCGACAGCGGAGACTGCTACCACGAGGGTTTGACCGATGCAATACTATATCCTATACGATTTTATCGGCGCCGTTCAGTTCAGGACCCGTTCGGCGCGGATTTTGCAATGCGAGTTCTCAGATTCCCCCAAGGATCAGCCTGTCATGAGCCTTCTCACAGCCCTCCGGCTCCCACGCGAAATTCTATTCGGAAGGGGGCAACGTCATGCACTGCCGGCCGTGGCCGGTCGCCATGGCCGACGCGCCCTGGTCTGCACCGACGAGCGTTTCGCCGCCACGGCGGTGTTTGCCGAAATCATGGAATCCTTGCAGTCATCGTCGATCGACGTGCTGGTTCACGATGGTGTCCTCCCTGACGTGCCGCGCGACTCGGTGGCGGTCTGCGTCGAGGAAGCGATGGGCTTCCGGCCCGACATGGTGATCGGCATCGGCGGCGGCAGCTGTCTCGATTTCGCCAAATGCGCCGCCTTGCTGATCAGCCACGGCGGCAAGCTGCAGGACTACTATGGCGAGTTCAAAGTCCCGGGGCCGACGCTGCCGCTCATCGCAGTACCGACCACAGCCGGCACAGGATCGGAGGTTACGCCCGTCGCGGTGATATCGGATCCGGACCGGACACTCAAAGTAGGCATATCGAGCCCCCATCTCATTGCCGCGGTTGCGATCTGCGACCCCGAACTGACAATGACCTGTCCGCCGGGCCTGACCGCGATCGCTGGCGCCGACGCGCTCACCCATGCGATCGAGGCCTTCACGGCCATGCGTCGTGACGGTGACTTCAGCCTGCCGCAGCGCCACGTTTTCATCGGCAAGACGCCGTTGACCGATCATTTCGCGCTGCTGGCCGTCAAACTGCTCGGCCGCAGTCTGGAGAAGGCGTGCACCGACGGCGGCGACGCCGAGGCGCGCGCCGACGTGATGATGGGGGCGCTGGCTGCGGGTTGCGCCTTCGGCACTGCCGGCACGGCGGCGGCGCACGCGGTGCAATACCCGGCCGGCGCGCTCACGCACACGCCGCATGGGCTGGGGGTGGCGACAATGATGCCTTATGTCATGAGCTATAACAGCCGTGTGGCCGCGGCGGAAATCGCCGAGGTAGGGATTGCTCTCGGGCTTGAGCCGAGCGGTCATGGCGCCGACGAAATGGCGGAAGCGACCATCGAGGAGATCAGGCGCCTGTTTGCGGCGATCGGTATCACTCCGACGCTGGCCGGCCTGGGGCTTCCCGCTGACAGGCTCGACTGGACCGCCGAGCAGGCGCTCGGCATCGAGCGTCTGATCAAGAACAACCCGCGCCCCTTCGACCTTACCGCCATGCGCCGCCTTGTCCAGGCGGCCTATGACGGCGATCTCAGCGCCTGCGCCATGTGAACGTCAGGAACAAGACGATGAACCTTCCCTACAATGCCTTCCAGCTCGATCAGGATCCCTACGATGTGCGGCGTTTCCCGCACCGGCTCTACATTGGCGGACAATGGCTGCCGTCTTCAGACGGCGGGGTCATCGAGGTCACCGATCCGTCCTCGGGCGCCGTGATCGCGGCGGTCCCCGATGCGACCCTTGAGGACGCCACCGACGCGGTCGAGGCAGCCGCCAAAGCCGCCAAGGGGTGGCGTGAGACAGCGCCGCGCAAGCGTTCCGAGATTCTCAGGCGCTGTTTCGAACTGATGGTCGAGCGGTCGGAGACGCTTGCCATGCTGATTTCGCTGGAGAACGGCAAGGCCCTGCGCGACGCGCGCGGCGAAGTGGCTTACGCGGCCGAATTCTTCCGCTGGAACGCCGAGGAAGCGGTTCGCATCACTGGTGAATTTGGCACCGCTCCGTCCGGAACCAACCGGATCGTGGTCGACTACCAGCCGATCGGCATCTGCGTCCTCATCACGCCGTGGAATTTCCCTGCCGCGATGGCGACACGCAAGATCGCACCGGCCCTCGCGGCAGGCTGCACGGTCATTCTGAAACCGGCCAGCGAGACGCCGCTGACCGCCTATGCACTCGCCGCGCTCTACAGCGAAGCCGGCGTACCGGACGGTGTCGTGAACGTGCTGACGACGTCGGCGCCCGGCCCCCTGACGTCGGCCATGCTGGCCGATCCGCGCGTCAGGAAGCTCTCCTTCACCGGTTCGACCGGGGTCGGCCGAGCCTTGCTCGCCGAAGCCGCCAAACATGTGATCTCCTGTTCGATGGAACTCGGCGGCAATGCACCCTTCATTGTCTTCGACGACGCTGATCTCGATGCCGCCCTCGACGGCGCCATGATCGCCAAAATGCGCAATGCCGGCGAAGCCTGTACGGCCGCCAACCGCATCTACGTCCAGTCCGGCATCCATGATGCGTTCGCCGACGGCCTGTCCCGGCGCATGGCCGCGCTCAAGATCGGTGCCGGCACCAGGGCGGACACCGAATGTGGACCCATGATCACCAAGAAGGCGGTCGACAAGATCGACCGGCTGGTCAAGGACGCGGTCAGCCGGGGGCCAAGGTGCTCTGCGGCGGCTCGGTGCTTGAAGGAGATGGGTTTTTCTATCCTCCGACGGTCCTGTCCGAAGTCTCGCCGGACGCTGACATGGCGCATGAGGAGATATTCGGCCCGGTGGCGCCCATCACCCGCTTCGAGGGCGAGGCACAAGCCATCCTCCACGCCAACAACACCGAATACGGCCTCGCCGCTTATCTCTACACCCGCGACGTGGCGCGCGGCATGCGGGTGGCCTCGGAGATCGAGGCCGGCATGATCGGCCTCAACCGCGGCTTGATGTCGGATCCCGCCGCGCCCTTTGGCGGGGTCAAGCAGAGCGGCCTTGGGCGGGAAGGGGGTCAGCACCACGGCATCTCCGAGTTCATGGAGGCCAAATACATCGCTGTAACCTTCTGAGCGGACACCATGTCGAAGGATCCTTTTCGCACCCGCGACCACGTTGCTGATTTCGATGGCATCGTGGCCGATATCGTCGCCCGCAGCGCCGCGACGCGGGCTTCGCTGCCCATGCTGGCGGATGTCGCCTACGGTCCGCACCAGGCCGAACGCCTTGACCTTTTCTTTCCGGAGGGATCGCGCAAGGACCGCCCGGTGCACATCTTCATCCATGGCGGTTATTGGCGCATGTTCACCAAAAGCGATTATTCCTACGTTGCCGAAACGGTCACGAGCGCGGGGGCAATCGCGGTCGTGATCGACTATGCGCTGATGCCTGCCGTCAGGATGGCGGCGATCGTCGACCAGATCCGGCGCGCGAGGCAATGGGTGCAGGATAATATCGCCAGCCATGGCGGCGATCCCGGTCGGCTAAGCGTCAGTGGCCATTCCGCCGGGGCGCATCTGGCGACCTTTCTGTTCAACGAGGATTCGCCACATCCCCCCTCGGCCGCGCTTCTGCTCGGCGGGCTGTATGATTTGAAGCCCCTTCAGCATTCCTTCCTCGAGCCTTTGATAGGCCTGACCGACACGGAAGTTGCGGCATTTTCGCCGATGAGCAAATCCCACTCTTCGTGGACAAAAGTCACGATGTTGGTCGGCGAGCGGGAAACACAGCCGTTTCACCTGCAAGCCAGATTGTTTGCTGATCGTCTGACAAGGCAGGGCCTGAGTGTATCGAGGGGCGTGCTCACGGCGCGCAACCACATGGATAGCGTACGGGATCTAGGGCTGCGCGGCACAATCGCAGGCGACTGGCTTCACCAAGTCGTCCGAGTCGGACCACCCTGATCGGTCCTCACGGCAGCTGCGGAGGGATCTCCATCCGCATTTGCCAACTGTTGCCGATACAAAGCAAAACGCGCCGTTAAGCTTCATGCAATCTATGCGGCATAAACTGCCCGCCAGATTGCGAGGCACCATGAAGCGCAAACCATTATTGCTTTTCGCGTTCCCGGCCTTTGTCCTGCTGATCCTGGCGGCGGAGCGAATGGCCACGATCCTGCTCGGAACCTATCCCGCAAGCCCCGATATATGGAAGGTCTGGCTCGCCTTGCACCCTTCGTCCGGAATGGTCTGGCAGCAGGTCGATGTCTATCTGGGAGGGTCGATGGTCCTGGATTTCGCCCTGCTGGGCGCGGCGCTGGGGATCTTCTGGATGGCAAGTCAGGCCAGAAGGTCGGCCGCTTTCTTTCTTGCCAACCATGGCAGCTTGATCCTCGCGGCGTCGATGATTTTGATCGGCGGCCGCTCGCAGACCGCCAGCACCATTGCCGGGTTCACGGCGCCGAGCGGCTTTCAGTTCTCACTGACGATGGACTTCACCTGGCTGAACTGCCTGCTGGCGGTCATCGGAGTGACGGCATGCGCCTATTGCCATTTTGCCTATATACGCGAACTCGGCATGCGCGTTGAACCGATGCGTGTCAGGCTCATGGCGTTGCAGAGAGATTTCTAGCGCAGCGCGGCCGAGGCCGAAGTTAGTTTATCTTGTGATAGGTGACCTTGCCTTCCGGGGATACGATCCGCTGGTAGTTGGAACTTGGCGGGGGAGGCGCTGCCGGAGCCGGCCTCCTTCGCGTTGTGCGCGGCATATCCTCGGTGGCCGGTTCCGCCTCGGTGGCACTGGCAACCGCCGCCGTATCTTCGGCGGGCGGGGGAGTTCCACGACGCGCGGCTCGTCGGCACCGTGATTTCCCGACATTTCCGGTGCCTGTTTGGCCACGTTGGCGTTGACCTCGCCGAAGCTCGCCCGCAACCGGTCGTCCAGCGCCTCGAACCGGCTTTGAAATCCGTTGTTGACGGTGTCCAGCCGCGCACTCATTCGCTGCTCGAACTGGCCGAGGTCTTCCAGCCGCGCCTCGATCGCGCGCAGGTCGTTGATGCCACGGTAGAGATAGACGGCCGCAGTGGCGTTCAGAAGGGCAAACAGCGCCAGGCCGACGCAGACAGCAACGGCCACTCTGAACCGGCTCTTCTCCTTGTCGAGCAATGGCGGTTCGATCGCCGCCAGCAGTTCGTCGGGATCGCTGATCGTTGTCATTGGACCACCACCTTGGTGCCGACAGGCACGCGCCTGAAAAGATCGATGACATCGGTATTGGTCAAGCGAAAACAGCCCGACGTGCCGTCGAAACCCACGCCCGAAGGGTCGTTGGTGCCATGGATGCGATAGAGCGTATCGCGACCGTCCCGAAGCAGATAGAGCGCCCTTGCGCCGAGCGGATTGTATGGCCCGAGGGAACCATCTCAGGCAACTCCGGCCGGCGGGCGCGCATTTCCTTGGGCGGGCGCCACGCCGGCCACTCCGTCTTTGACCCCACCTCGACCGTACCCGTCCAGCCGAAGCCATCGCGTCCGACACTGATCCGGTAGCGCAGGGCCTCGCCCTTGCCGGTCACCAGGTAGAGCGCTTTTTCCTGCTTGCGGATGATTATGGTTCCAATCTTCTCGGCCGTGGGAAAAGCCACCGTCTTGCGCAGGCTGGGACCCATGGCCGGCAGGGGCGGGCGGCTGTCCGCCGACGCGCTCTGTCCGGCTGGAAGCGTCAGCGCCAGGCCGAGGAGGCAGGCGGCCGTCAGTCGAAAGCGATGGCAGCTAGCGGGCCGCATCGTCGAGCCGCTCGCGGAACATCTTCTTCAGATCCTTATTGAAGCGCGCCCGGCCATCCACTTCGGACGGAAGCATCGCGCGGTTCAGGGCGTCGGCCAGCAGGGCGTTGTCGAGGCTGACCGATTTGATGTTCGGCGCCTTGAAGATCTTCTCCAGCTCGCCGCGCGAGAAGTGGTTGCCGAACCATTTGCGCTTGTGCTTGTTGGCCACCAGCGTGATGCTGACGTTATTGCCGCGCAGCTCGCGGATCTTCTTGTAGAGCCGTTTGCCTTGCCGGAGCGAAGCGACATTGAGCTCGAAGACGATGAAGATCTCGTCGCTCGTCGACAGCACGGAATTTTGCCAGGGCGTTTCGATGTTCGGCAGGTCGATGACGATGTCGTCGAAACGGTAGGCGACAAGGTCGAGCAGCCGGAAGACGAAATCGGCGCCCTGCCGCTCGAATGGCAGCTGCGGCCGTTCGAAGGCATAGAGTGTCAGGCCGGAAGGCCGCGACAGCTTGATGACATCCATCAGTTCGACATCGAGCCGTTCCGGCTGGCCGATGATGCCGGCAAGGTCGAACTGGTTGAACAGGTTGAGATAGGCGCCGCAATTGGCGCTCTGGAAGTCGAGGTCGACCAGGCAGGTCGAGGCCGCGCGCTCAGTCGATTTCGAGGCCAGGAATTCAGCTGCCGACAACGCCAGCGTCGTGGCGCCGGCGCCGCCGCTGGCGCTGATGAAGGTGATGATGCGGCTTTTGGTGCCCTGGTTGCCGCTGTCGTGGAAGGTGACGGCGTTGAGCAGCTCCTTGCCGTCGAGCGGCTTGTGCAGCCAGTCGGAGGCATTCATGCGCACCAGGACGCGCGTCTGCTCCGACGTCAGCTCGTCCGAAACGGCGATCAGCGGCACGGCTGCCCACCGCGCACGCGCCTCGACGATGCCTGGATTGCCAAGCAATTCGCCATTGCCGAGATCGAGGATGACGATGCCCGGGCGCGTGTCGGCCGGCGGGCCTTTGAGGAAGTCGCCCGTCTCGGCAACCCGCACATCATAGATCGCCAGGGCGTCGAGCCGTGTCGCCACATCGCGCTTGAAATTCGGATCGGAGGAAAACAGCGCAACCTGCTTTCGCTTGGTGGGCAGGACCTTGGTGTTGATGGCGTTCATGGATATGTGCTCTTCATGTCTTCGCCCGTGACCGTGCTCAGCATGGAGGGCATGGTGATGGTTCCGAATCGAAGAAAACCGGCCAGAAAGAAGAACTGGAAGGGATGATTGACAATGCTGACGGTGATCGTTGGCACCGGCCCACTGGGGCGTGTCCAGTAACCGAGGCCTGAAGCCTGATATTGGATCTGGACCTCGGATTTCAGAAGGGTTGGCAGGAATGTCAGCATTCCCGGCCGGTTGCTGCTGCCGCTAAAATAAAGTCGAAAGCGGCTTGGCTCACATTGAGGTTCTGGCACGTGGCGCCTGTTCCACATGTGCAAGATACAGCTCCGGCGGCACTGGCCGTACAGATGTAGCTGTAAGTGTTGGCTGGAACCGCCTTTCCCACATCCAGCGAGTTGCTGGGTGTATTCGCCTCCAGCAGAAGTCCACTGGCGATCGGAGCGGAAATCTGTGCCAGCCTGGCGCCGGCCTGCACCGCTTTGTTGCCGGCATTCCATTGATAGAAAGCGTAGCCGAAGTCGACGAATCCGAGCAGCAGAGTGAGCAGCATGGGCATCGCGATGGCCATCTCGACCATTGTCGCGCCGGAGTGGTCTCTCCAGAACGTCCCGCGCGAGATCACCATCCGAAGACACGCTCCTGATGGAACACGGTGAGGTTGACGTTACCAAAGCCAAGATAAGACCAGAGGCCCAGAGTGGGATATGGATACGCAGTGCTGACCTGCACGACAATGACTGTACCGGTGCTGCTGAGATAGAGTTCGTTGCCGGTGGCATCGACCGCCTGGATCGATTGTGCCTTGGTGATGGTGACTTGACCCGTGGTCCACCCTGTGACCCTCGCGCTACCGCCCGTGACGGCCCCGTTCACGGCCAGTTTTGTCGCCAACCCCGAACATGTATTCCAGTCGCTGCTGCAGCGCGCCATGTAGCGAGCAGCATCCTCGACGCCGGCTTCGAGAAGCAGACGCGTGTTGAAGATGTTCGAGAACTCGAAGACACCGGCCGACAGCAGCAACACGAATGGCGTAACGATCGCCACCTCGACCAGGGCAGAGCCTTGTTCGTCGTGGTGGAACCGCCGGAGGAATTGTCTGAGTGCGATGAACATGGCGCTACCGGTACAACTGGGCTTCGTTGCGGAATGCCTTGTCGACAAGGGTATTATTGGCAAAGGCGCCATCCACGTCGACGATCTCCAGACTGATGGGTTTCTCGCCTGAGGAAGGATCGTCTGGATCCTTCGTGTTGTCCTGCTTCTGAACCGGCGTGTTAATAAATACGCTGACATAGCCGTCCGGCTTGATCGAGACGTGACCGTTTAGCTTGTCCTCGTTGGCGAGGCAGTTGACGATCGCCATGTTGAGCAGCCGGCGATCTGGATCGAGTGTCGGGTTAGGACCCTTGTAGCAGGATGGATCGCCGCTTTCCTTGGTCGGATTCAGCGACTTGTCACCGACAAGGCTTTTGGCGATCTCGTACTTGTAGACGTCATATCTTGATGCGGGAGCGCTCGTGGAGCCGGTCGGGTTGGTGGTGCTGGGGACGTTCGGATACGCCGTCCCGTGGTTGACCTGCCAGTAGCTTGTCCAGAAGCTCTGCGATCCGATCGGGTCGGACATGCCTTTCGCATCGTCATAATTGGAGCCCGGAGGCAAAGGCAACGCGGTGTTGTCCGTCACGGGATCGTACTTGCTGCAGCCGGTCTTCTGGCCCTTGCGAACGTTGGTCGCCGGCCTGTAATTGAAGTCCTTGCTGTCGTTGTTCAACGAGCCGCTGTAGAGATCGAATCGGGTGTTGAGGCCAGTGTTGACCTGGCCAAGGGTGACGCCGGTCTTCGTGGTCAGTGCGTTGCGATTGTAACAGGTTCCCGAAGTCCCGATCGCAATGGCATCCCGCAGCGAACTGAGATTGTTGTCGATCAGGCCGAAATTGCCGGGGCCAGGGTTGGAATCCACTTTCAAAACACGGAACTCTCGTCCGTAGGTATCTCCCGATGCAAATGCCTGCTGGATCGTCTTGCTGGTCAACGGGTCCGTTGTCTCGAACGGGTTGCACATGAAAAGTGGAACCGTTTCGCAGATAGATTGAACAAACCCGGCCACCGCTTGTGGTCGAATGTCCATGGTATCCGTGCTGCCGACGAGACTTGCGGGGAAGACCGTCGCGAAGGAACCTGCGCCGGCCGCGTTGACAGTGACTTCCGCGAAGGACACTGCTTTGGGGTCGGTGCTTGCCCAGTTGACGCCATTGGCATCGACGCCTGCTGCACTGAGAGTCGTGTCGTCGCTGGCTGGTATCCCGGTCAGATAGGTCACGGTCACATCGGCCAAGACGATCGCATGAGAGCCAGACGTCGAAAACAAAGTACCGTTCGAGACAAGGCTGGCAACGGCGTTGTTGGCCCTGGTGATGCTGTCTGTTCTGCCGTCCAGTTCGCCGGCCGCCGCCAGCGCTAGGCCATCAATACCCTTTTGCAGATCGTTGTGGAGGCTGTTGGCCCGGCTCAGATCGAAGGCCAGCACCGAGAAGCCGATGAGCACGGGTATCATAATCGCCACGAGGATCATCGCTATGCCGCGTTGATCGTTCCAGAAGGCACGAATGGTCCCCAACATGACCTTACTCTCTGCTTTGTCGCGCAAGGGCTCCTCGCATGCCCAGCGCCCTCCGCATCCTTCCGTTCAATTCGACTGCGTCGTCACACCCGACCCGCCGACATTGACCGTGATGGCCGGCGGTGGCGGGGGTGGCGGCGGAAATTTGTAGCTGTGCGCAACAGCGGCGGCGCGCGTACCGTCGCCCTCGATATGCGTGTTCCTGGAGGCCGGATTGAGCGGGTCGACCGTCTGAAGCATCGAGTTGAACTTCTGCGTGTCGCCGGCGGCCAAGGTCACCGTGTCGTAGTGGTTCAGATAGTCCGCGGCACAGCCCGAAAGCGACCCGGCACACAGAATGAGGATCAAGGCGCTATTTCTTGACATAGAGCATCTTGTCCTTCGATTTGAAGTCCAGCATGTGGCCATAGGGGCCGGTGACGCCGTCGCCTGTTTCATATTTGCGGATCATGTCCTTGTTCACTTCGAGCTGGCCAAGCACGAAGAACTCCGGATCGTTCGCGGGCCGGGTCTTGTCGAAAGGCGTCGCCAGCTGTTCGCCGGGCTTCACAGGCCGCACGATATGCGGCGTGACGACAACGACCAATTCCGTCTCTTCCTTCTGGCTGCTTGAATTGCGAAACAGCGTGCCGATGACCGGCACCTGGCCGAGCCACGGCACCTGGTTCTGAAGCTTGGTGGTCTTGCTCGACAGGAGCCCACCGACCGCGAAGCTCTGGCCGTCGCGCAGTTCGACGACGGTTTCCAGCTTGCGGTTGGTGAAGATCGGATCGCCGGCTGTCGTGAAGCCGGTCAGGTCGCTGACCTCCGGCGCCAGCTGGATGTGGATCTTGTCGTCGGCGAGCACCACCGGCGTGAACAGGAGATTGACGCCGAACTGCTTGTACTCGATCTGGACCTCGCCATCTTTGTTGACACTGCGGATGGGAACCTGGCCGCCGGCGTTGAAACTGGCGGGTTCGCCGGAAAGCGTGGTGAGGTTCGGCTCGGCAAGCGTGCGCACCACCCCCTTGGCTTCCAGCGCCTCGATGAGCAAGTCAACTTTGATGTTGCTGTCGATGACGCGGGCAATCAGTGCTGCAAATGGGTTGGAGTTCGACAACAGCCCCGTGATGACATTTCCGGGCCCTGCCACCACATTATCCTCGTCAACGGCAGCGCTGCCTGTGCCCAGCCGGGTCGTGCCGCTGCTGTTCCTGCTCCTGATCGACACGCCAAGGTCGCGGCCGGCATTGCGTTTTGCTTCCAGCACACGCACTTCGAGGTTGACCTGCTGGCTGTCGTCGACCGTGACGGCATTGATGATGGCGTCGGGCCCATATTGCTGCGCCACTTCCATGATGGCCGCCAGCGTGGCGCCGTCCTTGACATGGCCGCCAAGCCGCACCCTGCCATTCACCGAGCCGATTTCGATGCGCGACCTCGGCGAAACCTGGCGGATCGCCGCCGCCATGTCGCTGACATCGACGCCGACCTCGATCTGGATGACGCCGAGCGAGCGCTTGTCCGGCGAGAACAGGTTGACCGTGGTGGTGCCGGCGCCCTTGCCGATGACATAGAGCGTGCGGTCGGTCATTGGCTGGGCATCAGCGATCTTCTCGTCGCCGACGACGATGTCGCCGAGATTGGCATTTACCTGGATTGTCACCGATTGCGACATCGGCAGGAAAACACGATGGACGCTGGGGTTGGACACGTCGATGAAGCGGTCAGCCGCCTCGGCCACGAGGCTCGACAGCAAAAACGCCACCAGACAGGCCAACGCGCCCGCCGCCATCCTCAACCAAGTCCCCTGCATCCCCGTCTCCCAAATGCTGCTTAAGGCAGCCACCGTGTCGCGCGGTATTATGGCGCTATATTATCATGGTTGTCGCGGCACGTCATATGTCTCGAGCTTCACGCCCCGAAACACGCCTACTGACACATTCTTCGGCGGCTCGGGCTGCACATACTTGACCACTTCCTTGACGACTTCCCGCACTTCAGCGGCCGCGGGAGCGGGCTTAGCCTTGCCCAGCTCGTCAAGCCGGCTTCCAACGCGCTCCACAGCCTGGGTGAGCCCGGCAATCTTTTCCTCGGCACGCTTGCGCTCAGCTTCCGCCAATGCGTCCGCGGCCGCTTTCTTCTCGAGTTCGGCCTGTCGTTTGGCGACGTCTTCGGGCATTTCGCCGGTCAGGTCGGAAAGCGTCACCCGCTCGGTGGCCTCGCCCTTGCTGGCCGCCGCCTGGCGCAGCGCCAGGGACAATTGGCCGGCGCCGGCTGCCAGGGTCAGCTTCTGCGCATCCTTGGTGCTGACCTCGAGCGTCACTGACTTGACGACGGTCGGGCTGTCCTTGCTCACATCGGCAACCTGGTCGATGGCGAGCACCTTCATGCTCTGCAGCAGCACGTCGACAAAACTCTTGTCCGCACCGTCGTCGCCACGCACCGTGCGCGTCAGCAGAATATCGACGCGGTCGCCGGGGAAAACGAATCCAGCCACCCCAAGCACATCGTTGACCCTGATGGAAACGGCTTTCATGCCTTCGCCAAGCACTGCAGAGAGCGTGGCGCGCTGGCCGGGGCCGGTGATCTTGGTGGCGAGAACAGGCTCATTGGTGCCGATCGCCTGCAGCGCCTGCTTTACGCCTTCGCCAGTCAGCATTTCTTTCGTTGTCTTGAAAGCGCCGGCCGGAACAGCGCCGGCCGGCCACGCGATTTCGCGCAACTTGTCCTCGGTCAGCGTGTCACCGAATTTCAAAGGTATGGCCGCCACCACCACCGTATCATGCGGGACGTCATCCGTCCGCGCCATGGCATTGCGCTGGCTGGCAAGCCAGATATTGGCGAGCACCACCGCCAGTACGCCGAACACGCCGGCGAGAACAATCATGATAAGCGTATTAGCGCGCATCTTCCCACCCCACCATCGCCCGCCGGGCGAATGTCAGCCCCTTCGAAGCACTATGCTCTGGGCCGAAATCGAACGATTCCGGCCCAGAATGTTTTAGCAGGTGCCACCGGCACCGCCGGTGCTGGATACACCCTTGCCGTTCAGGTTCGTGCAAAGGCCGGTGAATTGACTGCCGACCCATCCGCCGATGGCAATAATCGCAACGATCGATGCCGCTGCAACGATGCCGATCAGGATCGAGTATTCCACCATGGCAGCGCCGTTATCATCATCGCGAAACTGCCTGGCCGATTCGATAAGCCACTTCATGACTTATTACTTTCGCCCGATCAGCTGGACGTGGCGCAAGTGCCAGTGCCAGTACCAGCGGCGTCGAGACCCTTGCCGCTCAGCTTCGCGCAAAGGCCGGTGAACTGGCTGCCGACCCATCCGCCGATAGCGATGACCGCAACAATCGATGCCGCGGCGATGATGCCGATCAGGATAGAATATTCGACCATGGCAGCGCCGTTTTCGTCATCGCGGAACTGCCGGGTCATCGTCATGAGCTTCTTCATGTCAATTTCTCCCATTGGAGGTTTGAACCCGACGAGACAGAGCCAAGGATGAACTCCATACCCAAGCATCCCCCGTCATCTCGATCCTAGGTCCCGAGAAATTGCAGAGTCAAACGGGATTAACGGTTCCTTAACTTCCCAATACATGAACTTGCGAGTTGAACGCGGCTTTGGATTTGAGCAAGAGCTTGATTCGTCTAATTTTTCAAGCGCCCTTAACCATTCGTTCACAATTATGCGTAGGCCCTAATAAAGTGATCGCTACTTTAGCCATATGGCATATCCCTTTATATCTAAGGGGTTATAGCCAGATATGGAGTGGATTCCGATGTCGGACCACGCAGGGGCTCAGGCGGCTCTAAAGCTTAGTCGCTCACTCATGTTTGGCAACGCGGGTACCATAAATAAAAACGATATTTTTTGGAGGCGCTCCTTAACTATGTTGAAAGTATTGCCGGCATGTGAGGCGCCCCGGCGCTTGTGCGTCGCTTGGTTAACGTTTAGTTTCCGCTAATATGCGTTGGAGGGGTATAAGGGATTATGCTGGGGCGGTTTATCAAGGGACCAAGCGAGCAGCAGGCCGCGACAAAGGCCGAGCCGCTGACTGTACTGCCCATCGTTCCGGCGGTTTCTCCGGTTGTTGATATAGAACCTCATGGCGACGACTTCCTGACGCTGAAAGTCGAACTGCATCGCCATTTGATTGACCGGTTCAATTTATCCGCGCTCGAAACCGCGTCCAAGGACGAGATCCTGAACGAGATCCGCCCGATCGTGCGCGAGTTCGTGCGCAGCCACAGCGTGCCGCTGAACGCACGCGAGCTTGATCAAATTACCAGCGAGACCGCCGACGAGATGCTGGGGCTCGGCCCGATCGAACCGTTGCTCAAGGATGACACGATCACCGATATCCTGATCAACACCCACAAACGCGTCTTTATCGAGCGGCGTGGCCTGGTTGAAGAGACGGCCATCCGGTTCCGTGACGAGGCGCATCTGCTGCGGGTCATCAACAAGATCGTTTCAGCCATCGGCCGGCGCGTCGATGAATCCTCGCCGATGGTCGATGCCCGATTGGAAGATGGATCCCGCGTCAACATCGCGGTGCGGCCGATCTCGGTCGACGGCCCGTTGGTGTCGATCCGGAAGTTCTCCAAGAATCCCTATTCGCTCGAACGCCTGGTGGCGCTCAACTCGATCCGTCCGCCAATGGTCGATTTGATGCGGATAGCCGTGCAGGCGCGCAAGTCGATCCTCGTTTCGGGAGGGACGGGCAGCGGCAAGACGACGCTGCTCAACGCGCTGTCGAGCTACATCCCGTCCAGGGAGCGCCTGATCACCATCGAGGATGCGGCGGAACTGCAATTGCAGCAGCCTCATGTCGGCCGGCTGGAGACACGCCCGCCCAGTGTCGAAGGGAAAGGCGAGGTTCGCCAGCGCGAACTGGTCAAGAACGCGTTGCGCATGCGTCCCGACCGTATCATTGTCGGCGAAGTCCGCGGCGAAGAGGCCTTCGACATGCTGCAGGCCATGAACACCGGCCACGAGGGCTCGATGACCACCATCCATGCCAACACGCCGCGCGATGCGATATCGCGGCTGGAGCAGATGGTCGGCATGGCGGGAATGCCGATGACGCATGAGTCCATCAGAGCGCAGATTGCATCCGCCATCGACGTCATCGTGCAGACACAGCGCCTGTCCGACGGCGGCCGGCGCGTGACATCGATATCGGAGATTACCGGCATGGAAGGAAACGTCGTCCAGATGCAGGAGATCTACACCTTCGTGCGTCGCGAGGTGACGGCTGACGGTCAGATCGTCGGGGAATTTCGCGCCACCGGTGTTCGCCCACGATTCGCCCCGGAAGCGGCGACACTCGGGCACCATTTCGCCAAGGACGCCTTCAATCCCCAGGTTGCGCTCTGATGCCCACCGGCCAGACCTTGCTCTACTTTATTTACACGCTCGCGGCCGCGGCAGTCATTCTCGCCAGCGAGGCGCTCTATCTGTCCTTCGCCGATCGCCGTTCCCGTGCCGGCATGATCAACCGGCGGCTGAAGCGATTGTCCGACGAGGCTCCGGCCGAAAAGACCTTGCAAGGATTGCTGCGCGAACGCGGCCTGACGGATACGGGTGACTTCCTTTTCGGCATGGTCGGCCTGAACAGGCTCTATACCCAATCCGGCATTACCGGAAACCCGCTGGTTTTCGCCGCGATGTTCCTGCTCTCGGCCCTTGTAATTGCGCTGCTGTTCTCGTTCCTTCTGCGTTTTTCCGTATTGCCTTGCATCCTGATTTTTCTGGTGACCGGATTTGTCTTGCCACTTCTCCTTTTGCGTCGTGCGCGCAGCAAACGGATCCAGAAATTCGCGAAGCAGCTCCCCAATGCACTCGACATGATCGTGCGTTCGCTGCGGGCGGGGCACCCGGCAACGGTGGCCATAGGTCTGGTCGCGCGCGAAATGCCCGATCCGATCGGCACCGAATTCGGCATCGTCTCCGACGAAATCACCTTCGGACTGAGTATCGAACAGGCGGTGCGGAAGCTTTCCCAGCGCGTAGGCTTCGAAGGCCTCCATCTGCTGTCGGTGTCACTGTCGATCCAATCGAAAACGGGCGGTAACCTGACCGAGATCCTGGCCAATCTGTCGTCGGTTCTGCGCGAACGTCAGAAACTCAGGATGAAGATCAGGGCGCTTTCGTCCGAGGGCCGGGTGTCCGCGTGGATCATCTCGCTCTTTCCCCTCGTAATGTTTCTGATTCTCCAGCTCGCAGCGCCGGCATATTACGGCGAGATATGGCACGACTCTCTGATCACGCCGGTGTTCCTGATCTTCGGAACATGGGCGCTGCTGGGTGACTTCATCATGTATCGCATGGTCAATTTCGATTTCTGACAGGAGCGAGCCATAAACCTGCTATCGAATATTCAGGGACTGAGTTTCCTGGTTTCCACCGCGGTGTTCGTGGCGGCTGCGTCGCTGTTTCTGTTCGGCGCGCTTGTCTTCTTGCCGGCGTTGCAGACACGCAAGCTGGTTGCCCAGAGCCTGACGTCGGAAGGCATCGTCGACCGCCGCTCGCTCGCGGGGCAGGAACAGTTGGTCAAAATCTCGGCACAGCGTCCGGTTGATGCCTACTTTCGATCGATGGAGAAGGAACGCAATGAGCCGAATGCGCTCGAGGCTAAGCTTTTTCGCGCCGGGTTTTATCAACCCATTGCTCCGCTCATCTACACCTTGTCGCGACTGGCCGCGGTCTGTATCGGTTTTTTGGCTGCCTATGCGCTCCTTGTACGGGTACTCCCGCCTCAACTCCCAGCTTTCATAGCCTTTGCCGGTTCCGCGTTGTTCGGACTCGCCTGCATCGTGATTCCAGCTATCCTGCTCGATCGCTTCGAGAATGCCCAAAAAAAAATCTATCGTCGCGGGTTTCCCGATTTTATGGACATGATGATCACGTGTGCCGACGCCGGCATGAGCCTGGAGGCGGCGGTCGAGCGTGTCGGCGCCGAACTGGCCGGCACCCACAAATGGCTGGGTATCCAGCTTGCGATCATGAACCTGCAGTTACGGGCCGGCAAACCGTTGCGGGACGCGCTGCGTGAACTCGCGGACCGCATCGGGCTGGAAGAGGCGCGCTCGCTCGCCGTGCTGTTCCGGCAGTCGGAAGAGCTCGGCACCAGTCTGACGGATGCACTGCGCGTCTATAGCGACGAGATGCGCGGACAAAGAATTCTGAGCGCTGAGGAGAAGGCCAACGCCCTGCCTGTCAAAATGATGATCCCGTTGGGATTATGCATCTTCCCGGTGGTCATGATGGTGATCATGTTGCCGGTGATCATCCGCATGAAGGGCATTTTCTTCTAAATCGTTCTATGCTTTGATTCTAAAATAGAGTCGCCGGACTCTGGGGGATAAAATGACAGGGCCAATGCGCCTCGCAACCGTCGTCGCTGCCAGTCTGTTGATGGCGGCCCTTGCCGGCTGTCAGACAAACGGCACCGACTCCACTGGCGGTGTCGTGCGCACCAATGAACCCTCGAAAGGCGATGTGACGTCCTTTGGCGATGCGTTCGACGGATTGAAGACGGTCAGCGACGTCGAATATTACGCATCGGACCAGGCCGTGGCCGAAGCCAAGAACCAGTTCCGCGCGGAAAACTATGGCAACGCCGGCGCGCTGTTCTTCAAGGCGACGCAACTGGCCCCCAATGACGGCGGCGCCTGGATGGGACTGGCCGCTTCCTGCGACCGGATCCACCGCTTCGACCTCGCCGACCGTGCCTATGGCCGCGCGTTCAAGCTGATGGGGCCGTCGCCCGAATACTACAACAATGTCGGCTATTCCGATCTGCTGCGCGGCAAGCTGCAGGACGCGCGCGGCAATTTCCTCAAGGCTTATGAGCTGGCACCCAACGATCCGACCGTGGCCAACAATCTGAAGCTGCTGTCGTCGAGCGTGCAGAACATCGAGCGCTAGCATGCTGCTCGTCGAAGCGCTGCTGTTGAAGGCCCTGGCCATCCCGCTGCTCGCCAGGATTGCGTGGCTCGACTTCACGACGCAGAGGATTGCCAATCGCGACGTGCTGCTGCTGCTCTGCCTGGGAGTGGGGTCGCTGTTGCTGCTGGTGCTCCGATCCGGATCATGGTGGGACATGGGCTTGAGCGCGGCTGCCGGCCTCGTGCTGTTTGTAGCCTTGTTCCCGTTCTGGGTCTTGCGCAAGATCGGCGCCGGCGACGTCAAGCTGATGGCGGTCGTCCCTTTTCTGACCGGCGGCGAAGACCTCGTCGTCTTTTCCGTGCTGCTCCTGGTTTTCGCCCTCGTCACCGCAGGGGCAATGAAGAATCCATTCCTGCTGCCCGCGGGCGCCTTCCGCCTCTACGTCCAGCATCTCGATCGCAAAGGCGTTGTGCCGTTCGGCGTGCCAATCTCGGTCGCGGCGATCTGCACGACAGCCCTCGTGATCTATGAAAGTGTGGTGTTGGCGAGCAGTTCTGGAATCCTGAATCAGCTTAACTGAACGGCGGCAGTTCGCTCTGCTGTGCGAAGCGCCGGCCATCCAGCCGCATTCACGGGCATCAAAAGCTGAGACGGCATAGCCGTTAACTCTTTGGAAACCATCTTCTTGTCGGAGCGCGGAAGTGATGTTTCAATGACTGCTTAGGGAGGATGAAAATGTTGAACGAGGATTTTCTTGGCCGAATTGCCATTATCTTTGCCATGACGGTTTTGGCAACGTCCAGCGCGATACCTCTGTTCCTCTATTTTCGTCAGGATGCTTCAGTAATTTCGCTCGCAATCGTTACTCAACTGGCTTCAACGGTTTTTCTGTTGTTGCAGCTTGTGATGACGATCGCCCGCCTTCCGCCAAAGGGAACTGCGCAGGGAATTGAACCGAGAGTAATCTCGGTAGCTGGTACATTTATGATGCTGCTCGCATTGAGCCTGACGCCGGCATTGCAAAATGAGGCCGCTCAAGTGACAGCTCTTTGCTTGGTCCTCATCGGTACGGCAAGTTCGATTTTCTGTCTTTATTGGCTGGGCCGTTCCTTCTCTCTCATGGCGACAGCTCGTCGCCTTGTTACCACTGGCCCGTATTCGATTGTCCGGCATCCGCTTTACATCTGTGAAGGGGTATTCGTTCTCGGGATGATCCTTTCGCATTTTTCAATGCTGATGGTGGCACTTGGCGCGTTTCAGTTTCTTTTGCAGTATAGACGCGCGAAAAATGAAGAGTCTATTCTTCGGAAAACCTTCCCAGAGTACGACGATTACGCTAGGCGCGTCCCAATGATCTTGCCAAGGTTCCTTGGTGGGGCCATACCAGATTCTGGCGGCCGATAGTCAGGACTAGCCCTTGATCTGGTCCTTGCAAGTACTTCGCTTCGTTGCCGCGCTGATGGTCGTATATGTCCACGCGGCCCAGACCGCCGTTACGGCCACCGGATCCAATGGCCTGTTACCTCACGATTTGCAGGTGGCCGGCTTCGCCGGCGTTGACATCTTCTTTGTCATATCAGGGGTGATCATTGCCAGGACGGCACCTGGCCTGACCTGGCGATCCTTCGCTTGGAGACGGTTCCGGCGCATTGTTCCGCTCTACCTGCTGATCAGCATCCCCTATGCGATCGTCGCCTACAAAACCGGCTTCGGCTGGCGGGACGCGGTGGCGACACTCCTGCTGTGGCCCGCCACGGATCAAATGACCGCGCCAGCGCTGCCCGCAGCCTGGACGCTGTGCTTCGAAATGCTGTTCTACGCCGCCGCAACCATCGTTCTCGTCGACCGGCGGCTGCTGTGGGGCCTCCTCGGTATCTTCGGCCTCGCAATGATGTTTCGCTCGGCGGGTCCGGTGCTGCAGTTTCTTGGCAACCCGCTGATCATCGAGTTCGGCTTTGGCATCGCTCTCGCCTATACACCCAGGTGGAAACCGGCGGTGTGGTGCCTGCCGATCGGCGCCGCGGCGATGATCGCCGTGGGATTCATCGGGATGGCGCCGCAAGGGGGGACGATGGAGTTTCTCGCCGGCGATAACGGGTTCCAGCGCGTGCTGGTCTACGGTCTCCCGGCGGCGATGATCGTCTTCGGCACGATGCAGATCGACGCACAGCCGAGCGCATGGACGGTTCTCGGCGATGCCTCCTACATGCTTTATCTGATCCACACTCTGCCGATAACGCTGCTTCTGATGGTGTGGACCGTTTTTCCGATTCCTGCCGACCTCATCATCGTGATCGGCACAGCCACATCAGTTCTTTTCGCTTGGCGAATGTACATTCGATTCGAATTGCCGCTGCGCAAATTCCTCCAGCGGTATGATCCCCAGTTGAAGACCGGCCGCCATCCAACTGGCGTGGCATTGCGGGATTGACTGATTGCTTCGACAGAAGCTGCCCAGCTTCGGGACCGAAATCTCGTTCCCGACGACTCTCCATGATCGGCGGCACCAGTCACGAAATATTACGTGAGGGAACGCCCGGGCCGCCGGTAGCTTTGACAATCGAGGCGGATGTCGCCTCGTTCAAAACTCCAAAGGAGATCAAGGATGCCCAATCAAGGTGGAAGCCATGAGGAGCATGTGAAAGCAGGCCAGCAGAGCCATAAGAACATGGACGACAAGAACCGTCAGCAGCAGGCGGCGGGCGGCAGCCAACGCCAGCAAGGTGATGGCTCGGGCACGCGCGGCGGGACCCATGAACAGCATGTGAAGGCTGGCCAGCAAAGCCACAAGAATCGCTAGCCAGAGCTGATGGCACCGAGCCCGTCCCGAGCAATCGGGATGGGTTCTGCATGTCACACCACTCATCGAAAGCCGCCCGGTTCACTGCCGGCCAGCAAACCGAGAGAAAAGGATTTTGATGTCCCATCCTAGAGAACCGGATCCCAACCGTGACGTGCCCATGCCAGCTCCCAATTGGAAGCCCGAGCCGATCGGCGAACCGGAGCCGGACGGATTGCCCGACGAGGCGCCGTTACCCAATCCTGATGAGAATGAAGAGCCCCGATGCATGCTGCGGGCTGACCGGATTGCGCACGTCCTTGGATCACTCTTCGTCGAAGCGGCCGCCTTCCCGCGAAGGATCGCGTGAAATGACCGCCTCCTCGACATCGTCGGGCAATGCCTCGTCGCTTTCCTGGTAGGGGTTGTCGTCGTCTTCCTCGGGCAAGTCGCCCTCAGCCTCGTCTTCCACCGCCGCGTTGTCGGGAAGGATTTTCGCCCCTTCGAGCGCGTCCCAGTCCTGCTGCTCCATGGCGGGGCGTTCGGTTTCGCTGGTGTCTTCGGCCTGCACCGCGGGTTGCTCTGTTTTGCGGGGTCCATCGTCGTTCTCCGAAATCCTGAGGAGTTTGCCCCGGTCGCCTGGCGCCCGGGGCACAAACTTGCCACCTAGGCGGCCTGTTCCAGGGCACGCTCGTTGACGCCGCCCTCGCCAAGGCTGGAAAGTGCCTCGTCGGTCGCCATCTCCTCCTCGAGGGTTGCGTTGAGGAGCTTGACCACATCGCTCTTGCCGACCTGTTCGGCCCAGGCAATCAGCGTGCCGTAGCGCGCGATCTCGTAGTGTTCGACGGCCTGCGCCGCGCCAACCAACCCGGCGTCCAGCGCCGGGGCGCCCTTGTATTCCTCGAGGATTTCCGACCCCTCTTCGAGGATGCCGTCGATGGCGGGGCAGGTCTTGCCCCGTGCCGGCTTGTCGAGAAGCTCGAAGACCTGTTCGAGGCGATCGACCTGGCCCTCGGTCTCCGCCAGATGTTTCTCGAACGCCGCCGCAACGTCTTCGGATTCGGCGCCCTTTGCCATCTTCGGCAGCGCCTTCAGGATTTTCTTCTCGGCATAGTAAATGTCCTTCAGCCCGTCGAGGAACAGGGCTTCAAGGCCCTTCGTTGCCGCTTTCTTCGCAGTCGCCATGATTGTCATCTCCAATTGTCGTGAAGCCCACCAGCGGTGTAGCTGGGGCACAACTTGCTATCAGGACGGTTGTTCCAGCCGTCTCGCAAAGAGGCTGCCTCCGGCTCGGCGCGCGCGCCACCGTGGGGCCAACTCCGTCACTGGATCTGCCGCATGGTGCACTGACGCGGCGCCTTGTCCGGCCGCCAGCGCAACAATTTGGTGCCATGCCGGAACCTGTCGCCGGTAACGTGATCGAAGCGGACCTCAACCACCAGTTCAGGCCGCAGGGGCTCCCATTCGCCGCTGCGCTGCGTGCTCCAGCGGCTCGGTCCTCCTGGCGCCTTGCCGGTGAAGCCAGGTCCGCCACGCAGCTTTTCCAGCTTTCGGGTGATGCCGGCCCGGTCGTCCCTGCCGATGGTCGAGGTAAAGCCGACATGGTCGAGTTTGCCGCTTTCATCGTAGAGGCCGAGCAGGAGCGAGCCGACCTCCTTGCTGCCGGCCAGATAGCGAAATCCGCCAACCACGCAGTCGGCCGTACGCAACCGTTTGACCTTGACCATCGTGCGTTCGCCAGGCCGGTAGGGGCCGGCCAGCAATTTGGCGACCACGCCATCGGTGGGGCCGTGGCCGGCCCCTCCAGCCAGCGCCTGGCGGCCGCCGGATCAGTCGCGCTTGGCGAGAGCCGCAAGCCGGGTTTGGCGCACTCCTGAACGAAGCCCTCGACCGCCCGGCGGCGTCTCGACAACGGCTCGTCAAGCAGGATCGTCCCGCCCGGCGCAACCGGCATGTCAAACAGGATCAGCCGCGCCGGCGTTTGCGCGCTCAGCTTGCGGATGCGGCTTTCGGCCGGGTGAAGCCGCATCTGCAGGGCGTCGAAGGAAAGCCGGCCTTCAAATTCGACGACGATTTCGCCATCGACAACGAAGTTACCGGCCTCGACCTGCTGCAGCATGGCGACGAGCTCCGGGAAGTAACGGCCGAGAGGTTTGCCGGATTTCGCGCGCAGGTCGACATCCGTGTGGCCTTTGAAGGCGAGGCAGCGAAACCCGTCCCATTTGGGCTCGTATTGCCAAAGGCCTTCCCCTTCCGGCAGGGCATCAGCAGCCTTGGCCTCCATGGGAGGCGTGTTCAGGGGGAGGGCAAACCTGTCCGTCATTGGCTTCACCATCGCCCTCCGGGCCGCCGCCGTCGCGTCGCGAACCCCCACCCACAAGACAGCTCGCGGCGGCTTCAGGCACCGAGGTCGATCAAAGCCACACCGAACTCGGCGCGCTTGCGGCGCCGCAGATGGCCCGGCACTTCCACCACGGTGACTTCCAGTGTCGGGCGAACGGTGCCTTCGATCAGATGGCCGCCTTTGGTCGTGCCGTCGCTCAGGCCAAGCACCGCGTGGACATGAAGACTGGGCTTGCCGTCATCGCCCGTCGCGATGTCACCGATCGCGCTCAGTACCTCGCATTGTTGGTCGATCGGGATCTTTCTATAGCTCTTCGTCTCCGGGTCGAACCAGCCGACCGTGGCCCGTTGGAACGCGCCGATCGCCGTCAGGGACGCCCCACCGATGTTGTGCTTGGCCGCGAAGCTGGTCAGCGCCGTGAATGCTTCCTCGCCAGCGTCAAGCACGACGACGAATGTCCGTTGCCTGTCGGCTTCGCTGACCAGTCGCGATTTCACGGCTGTTCCGATCCTTGTGGCCCATCAATGGGCGTGGTGTTCGGCATTCCTCTTGCGCGTCGCCGCCGCCTTCTTTGCCGATTCGGACCGGCTCGCGGCCGATCGGGAAGCGGACGCCTTTCCGCCGCTCTTGCCGCCCTTGTGCGCAGCTGAATGGCCGGTGTGCTTGCCACGCCCGGAGCCACCTTCCTTCTTGCCGCCACCATCGTCCTTGTTGACCGTTGCCCATGCGCGTCGCTCGGCTTCCTTGTCGGAAACGCCACGCTTCTCATAGCCTTCGGCGATATGGTCGGCCTTGCGTTCCTGCTTGTCGGTGTATTTGGATTTCTCGCCTCGTGGCATGATCGTTACTCCTTCTCGCTGGAGGTTGAACGTCAGGTCGGCGCCCTGGTTCCAACGCGGTCGGCGAACCGGCCGTTCCCGACATCGCCATCACCGCGGCTTGGCTGCTACCCCTCAGGCGCCGTCGCGGGTGCCGTGTAGCGCCGTCGAACGGCATCGAGCACCCGTTTGCGGCTCTCTTCCGCCGAAAGCTTCCTGTCCTTTTCCGCCTCGGCGGTTTCGCGGGCAAGGTCCTTGTCCCTGATCTGGTGGCGGAACCATTTCGAATAGTCGCCCGCGCGCAGATGGAACTCCCAGGTCTTGTCGTCTATGCCTTCGGCCATCTGCGCAAAGATCATCAGATTGTGGGCCCTGAGGTTCATTGCATCGTCGGGACCGCGGAAATAGAAGCTGCCGGTTTCATCGAGTTGGCCCTCGGCATATTTGCGGCTGTGGCGCTTGAGAGACTGGCGAGGTTCGATCACCTTGACCGTAGTGAGCTTTTTGCGCACCTGCGGCCGCCAGAAAAGAACCCGGTCGCCCTTGGGTGTGGGGATCTCCTTCGGTGGCTCGATGCCGGTCTCGCGGCAGAAGGCCTTCACCACGTCCTTCGCCTTCGGGCCAAGGGCGATAACGGCCGTAACCAGGCGCAGGGCGTCGGTCGAAATCGCTTCGGGATGGACGGTGATCAGGATTGTTCCCGGCAGTTCCAGGGAGAGCACGGAGCGCGTATCGTCGCGCCGCTTCGGAAGAAGATGGTGCGCTTCGTCGATGACCAGCCAATGCGGTCTGGCGGTGCGGCGGCGGAAGCTGCCAAGGCCAGGCAGCAGGTCGGCAAAGAAGTCAGGCCGTTCGTTGACACGCAGCGCGAGCCCGTTGACGACGACATTGCTGTCGGCCTTGGCGATCAGATCCAGCACCTGCGCCTTTGTCGGCGCGCTCGATCCGTCCCCCAGCCGAACCGCACCCTCGAGGCCATCATAATCGCCCTCGGGGTCGAAGACGCAAAACTGAAACCGGTTCTCGACGAAGCGTTCCGTCAGCGCGGTGGCCAGGGTCGATTTGCCGATGCCCGAACTGCCGGCGATGAGCACGCTTTCGGTCGGCGACAGATAGATGTCGTCGCCACCGGACGATCCCAGAACAATGCCGTCATGACGCCTCGGTACGATCCCGTGGTCGCGCTCGATCAGCTTGGCGATCAGTTCCTCGACGCCTTTGCCGCGTACGCCGCGCGTGACCAGGTTTGCGGTGCTCTTGACCGCGGGAATGGCATTGTCGACCGCAACGCTGCAGCCGCAGGCCTGCAGGAAGGCATGATCGTTCTCGGCGTCGCCGATACCCACCACATTGTGCGGCGACAGGCGAAGATCCTCGAGCGCAGCCGCCAGCCCGGTGGCTTTGTTGACGCCGCTCGGCAGGATCATCACCGCGCCCTTGTTGAAGATGATTTCGAGCTCGAGCCCCATCTTCTTGATGACTTCGAGCACGGTCGCCTGATGTGGCTCCCAGGTGGCGACGATCGACCGTCCCACCGAAAGTGGCTTCACCCCCTGCTTTTTCAACCTGGTGACGAATTTGGGCTCCGGCGATGGCGAGATCACCCGCTCCTCCTCGCTCGCCGGGGTGTAGATCAGGGCACCGTTCTCGGCGACGACCTTGTCGAACAGGCCGACATCGGGAAACACGCGCTTGAGGTCGGGCAGCTCGCGTCCGGTGACCAGAAGCAGTTTGCGGCCACTTTTCTTGAACCGCTCCAATGCGGCGAGCGTCTTCTTGGAGACAGCCCCGTCATGCGCGAGCGTCCCGTCATAATCGGTCGCCAAGGCAATGAAATACATTGCGATGACCTCAGTAGCCGCCGACGATCGGCAGGATCTCGCCGGTGATGTAACTCGAGCATTGCGGAGAGGCCAGGAACACATAGGCCGGAGCCAGTTCCTCCGGCTGTGCCGGCCGTTTCATCGGCGTGTCCGCGCCGAATTTCGAGACGTCGTCGGCTTGCTTGTCGGACGGATTGAGCGGCGTCCACACCGGGCCAGGCGCGACCGCGTTCACTCTGATGCCCTTGGCGATGAGATTGCCCGAAAGCGCGCGCGTGAAGGCATGGATGCCGCCCTTGGTCATCGAATAGTCGACCAGTTGCTTCGAGCCGTCTATGCCGGTAACCGAACCGGTGTTGACGATCGCCGAGCCCGGCTTCATGTGCGGCACCGCTTCCTGTGCCATATGGAAATAGCCATAGAGATTGGTCTTCAGCGTCGTGTCGAAATGTTCTTCGGTCAGGTCGCTGAAGTCGCTGGAATGGATCTGGAAGGCGGCGTTGTTGACCAGCACGTCGATGCGGCCGAATGTTTTGACCGTGGCCGCCACGGCATCGTGGCAGTCCTGCCGTTCGCTGACGTCGGCCTTGATCAGGATGCAGCGTCGACCTTCTTTTTCGACGGCGGATTTCGTCTCTTCGGCGTCCCTGTCCTCGGCTAGGTAGACGATCGCGATATCGGCGCCTTCACGGGCGAACAATACCGCCACCGCACGACCGATGCCGGAATCGCCGCCGGTGATGAGAGCCACCTTCTCCTCGAGTTTCCTTGATCCGAGATAATAGGGAGCATCGTAGAGCGGGGCAGGTTCGATCGCCGCTTCATGCCCGGGTTTGGCCTGATGTTGCTTGGGGAAGGGCGGCTCGGGATAGGTGCGCGCGCCTGCCTGCATGGCGTGCGCCGCCTTGCCGTTGCGCTTCGATTTGTCCCTGGCATCGACGCCGCGCTGGATATGGCGCTGTTTGGCGGCTTCACCGGCGGTCCGGGATTTCGTCTGCATGGTTGTCTCCTCGCTGAAGAAAGTTCAACGCGCGGCAAACCGAAAATTCAGCGCGACGCATAAGCTTGTCGAAGGTATCGCCGCCCCGCCCGCGTCAGTCCTTGACATAGGCGCCGGGTTGGCGGCCCGATCTTGGAGACTTCGCGTCCTTCGAGTGTTCGGAGATCGCCGGGCCTGCACCGGATGTCTTTTCGGTTGCAGGGCTGGGTGTCGCCTTGCCGGACGGGTTCTGCCCTTCGGACTGATGTGTTTCCTCATTTGTTTGATCCGCCGGTCGCGTGAGCCCCATTCCGCTTGCCGGCGGCTTGTTGCCCGCCGCGTCGGGCGAGAAATCGTCGCTCGGATCCGGGGCGGTCCTGGCGGGATATTTCCGTGCGCCGGTTTCATATTCGGTCCTGTCGCGTGCCATGGCTGCCTCCGTGTTTGCCTGAACGCAAAACAGCCGCGAGCCGATCAGGTTCCGAACAAACGCCTTTGAACTGCCATTCAGGCTGTGCCGGCAGGGCAAGTGTTTCGCATCGGCCGGCAAAAACAGAATGTCGTTCCTTACGGATCGCATAGGTGCGATATAAATATCGGCTACTGGCGATATATAGGGAACTCATGGATCACGATGCCATCCTGAAGGCGTTGGCCCATCCGGTTCGGCGCGAAATGCTGAACTGGTTGAAAGAGCCGGAAAGGCATTTCGCGAGCCAGGAACATCCGCTGGCCATGGGCGTTTGCGCGGGGCAGTTCGAACGTTGCGGTCTGTCGCAATCAACCGTGTCGGCCCATCTCGCCACGCTTTCATCGGCGGATCTGGTGACGACGCGCCGCCTTGGTCAATGGGTCTTCTACAAGCGGAACGACGAAACGATCGCCGCTTTCCGCGCTTCGCTCTCCGATATCTGAACCTGCATTTGCTTGAGTATGAAAGGCCTTCCGATGACCACACTTTTCGACCCGATAGCGGCTGGCGACCTCGCCCTCGCCAACCGTATCGTCATGGCGCCGTTGACGCGCAATCGTTCACCGAATGCGGTTCCAGGGGATCTGTCCGTCACCTATTACCGCCAGCGTGCCACCGCGGGCCTGATCGTGACCGAAGCGACCGCGATCACTCATCAGGGCCAGGGCTATGCGAATGTGCCGGGTCTTTACGCGCCAGAACAACTCGCCGGGTGGAAGAAGGTCACCGACGCAGTGCACGCCGAAGGCGGCAAGATCGTCGTTCAGCTCTGGCACGTCGGTCGGATTTCGCACACATCGCTGCAGCCGGGTGGCGGCAAGCCCGTCGCGCCGTCGGCGATCCGCGCGAAATCCAAGACCTTCCTGGTCGGAGCCGACGGCAGCGGCAGCTTTGCCGAGACGTCCGAGCCGCGGGCGCTGGAGGAAGGCGAGATCCAGGGTATCGTGCAAGACTTCCGGCGCGCGGCGAAAGCGGCAATCGAGGTCGCCGGTTTCGACGGCGTCGAGATCCACGCGGCCAATGGCTATCTTCTCGACCAGTTCCTGCGTTCGGGCAGCAATAATCGGACCGATGCGTATGGCGGTCCGATCGAGAACCGTGCCCGCTTCCTGTTCGAGGTGGTGGAGGCGGTCGTCGGGGAAGTCGGCGCCGGGCGGACCGGCATTAGGCTCTCGCCGGTGACGCCGGCCAATGACTCCTCCGATCCCGAACCTCAGCCGTTGTTCGAATACGTGGCCAGGAGACTCGGCCGCCATGGATTGGCCTATATTCACGTCATTGAAGGCGCGACCGGTGGGGCCCGCGATTTCCAGCAAGGCGAGCGGCCGTTCAACTATGCCGCTTTCAAGGCGGCCTATCGCGATGCGGGCGGCGCCGGCGCCTGGCTGGTCAACAATGGCTATGACAGGGAACTCGCGGAAGCTGCGGTCGGGGAGGGGCGTGCCGATCTGGTCGCTTTCGGAAAATTGTTCATCGCCAATCCCGATCTCGTAGGCAGATTACAGCAAGGCATCGCGCTCAACGCACCAGACAGCAATACGTTCTACGGGGCAGTTCGAAGGGATACACGGACTATCCGACGGCGGCATAGCAGGTCGCCGACTGAACTGAAGTTCCGGCGGATCGCGGTCAATCCCGCCATGCCGGAACTTCGGCCGATTACTCAATGCCACTCGGGGTGCCCAGCCCATGACACATAAAAAGCAGCTGCGGCTCGGTGCGTTCATGCGCCCGGTCAGTTTGCACACAGGCGCCTGGCGCTATCCTGGTGCCTATCCGGACGCCAATTTCAATTTTGCCCATCTGAAGCGCTTCGCCCAGACGCTTGAGGCGGCGAAGTTCGATGCCTTCTTCATGGCCGATCATCTGGCAGTGCTCAACATGCCGATCGAAGCGCTCCGGCGCAGCCATACGGCAACGTCGTTCGAGCCATTCACGCTGCTGTCGGCGCTGGCCGCCGTCACCGATCATATCGGGCTGGTCGCCACGGCATCCACGACCTTCGACGCGCCCTATCATGTCGCGCGCCGCTTCGCCTCGCTCGATCATATCAGTGGCGGCCGCGCCGGCTGGAACATCGTCACCACGTCCAATCCCGACGCGGCGCTGAACTTCGGTCTCGACGAACATGTCGAGCATGACGAGCGTTACCGGCGGGCGCGGGAGTTCCACGATGTCGTGACCGGGCTGTGGGACAGCTTTGCCGACGACGCCTTCATCCGCGATCCTGAGAGCGGGCTCTATTTCGACCCGGCCCGGCTGCATGTGCTGGATCACAAGGGCGAGCATCTTTCGGTGCGGGGCCCCCTCAACATCGCCCGCCCGGTGCAGGGCTGGCCGGTCATTGTCCAGGCCGGCGCGTCGGAAGCCGGACGGCAACTGGCGGCCGAGACGGCGGAGGTCATCTTCGCCGCCCATGCCGACCTCGCCGCCGGGCAGCGTTTCTTTGCCGACGTCAAGGGCCGGGCGCAGAAACTCGGCCGCTCGCGCGACGACATCAAGATCCTGCCCGGCGCCTTCGTCATCGTCGGCGACAGCGCCGAGGAAGCACAGGCCAAGCGGGCCAGGCTCGACAGCCTCGTCTATTACGAAAGCGGCATCGCCTCGCTGTCGATCGCGCTCGGACATGACGCATCCGGCTTCGACCCGGACGCGCACCTGCCGGACATTCCCGAAACCAACGCCAGCAGGAGCGGCCGCGAGCGCGTCATCGAACTGGCGCGCCAGGAGAAGCTCACCGTCAGGCAGCTCGCGCAAAGGCTGGGCGGCTATTCCGGCCTTGCCTTCGTCGGCACGCCAGGGACCATCGCCGACGACATGGAGGAATGGCTCATCGCCGAGGGTTCCGACGGGTTCAACGTCATGTTTCCCTATCTGCCAGCCGGACTTGACGATTTTGTCGGCAAGGTCGTGCCTGAACTGCAGCGGCGGGGCATATTCAGGACGCAGTATGAAGGATCGACGCTGCGGGAGAATCTCGGCCTGAGGCGGCCTCCCAACAGGTTCTTTGCGTAGAACGTCATCCGGGGAGAGCTATGCAATGTCGACGCTGACGAACACCCGCATCGTGCTCGCGGCGCGGCCGCAAGGGCGGCCCAAGCAGAGCGATTTCCGCGTCGAGTCCGTCGCCATCGGCGAGCCGGGCGAGGGCGAACTGCTGTTGCAGATCCTCTATCTGTCGCTTGATCCGTATATGCGCGGCCGCATGAACGCCGCCAGGTCCTACGCCAAGCCGGTCGAGATCGACGGCGTGATGGAGGGCGGCACGGTGGCGCGTGTCGTCAAATCCCGCCATGCCGGCTTCGCCGAGGTCGATATCGTGCTGTCTCACTCGGGATGGCAGAGCTTTGCCGTTTCCGACGGCGTCGGGCTGCGCAAGCTCGAACCAGCGGCGGCGCCCGTCACCACCGCCCTCGGAGTGCTCGGCATGCCAGGCTTCACCGCCTATGCCGGCCTGCTCACCATAGGACGGCCAAAAGCCGGCGAGACCGTGGTCGTGGCGGCCGCCAGCGGCGCGGTCGGATCGGCCGTCGGCCAGATCGCGCGCATCAAGGGGGCTCGTGCGGTCGGCATTGCCGGCGGCCCCGAAAAATGTGCTTTCGTGCGGCAGGAGCTCGGCTTCGACGCGGTCGTGGACCACCATGCCGAAAATTTTGCCGAGCAACTGAAGGTTGCCTGTCCCGGAGGCATCGACGTCTATTTCGAGAATGTCGGCGGTCCGGTCTGGGATGTGGTGTTTCCGCTGCTCAACGAGTTCGCGCGCGTTCCGGTCTGCGGGTTGATCGCGCAGTACAACATCCCTGCGGATTCCGGCGCCGACCGGCTTCCGGCGCTGATGCAGCAGGTGCTGCATCGCAGCCTGACGATAAGGGGCTTCATCCAGCGCAAATTTGTCGATCAACGTCCAGCCTTCTATCGCGAGATGGCCGAATGGATAGCGTCCGGGCGTGTGCGGTACCGGGAAGATATCGTGGACGGTATAGGGAATGCGCCGCAAGCTTTTCTGGGGCTTCTCGAGGGAAAGAATTTCGGCAAGCTCATTGTGCGGGTCGCGGGATAGTCATCTCCCGGGCGGCCAATTCGGGAGGCAGTCTTTTAGGAATGAGAGCATGGCCATACACTTCCGTGCCTGCCGGGCCGCTTCATGGCCGGGCTCGCCCTCGCAGGCAATCCCGTCGAGCCGATTGATGCGCGTGCTGCCAGACACCGCCATGCTTCTTCTTCAGCGCGTCCCGGGAAGAAAAATCTTCTCCGGTTTCGTCCTACAGTGATCGTCAATTCCTTTCGTTCGACATCAATGTCTATAAAAACTATGGACATTCTGGCACACCGGTTCGAACATACAACAAGGCGTCCATCATGACCAATCCGGCCATTGTCGGCTTCTCCGGCAATTTCACGCGGCCCTCCAAGACCCGCGGCTTCGTGGACCATATCGTGACGGAGATTGCCGGGCGATACGGACTCTCCGCCAGCACTCATGACATCGTCGATCTCGGTCCCAGTCTTGGCAGCGCCAAGGGGACGCGCGACCTGGATGGACAGGCCCGCGCCATTCTCGAGCGGATCCTGGCCGCCGATGTCCTGGTGGTCGGCTCGCCCACCTACAAGGGCAGCTATACCGGTCTGTTCAAGCATTTCTTCGATCTCGTCGATCCGGCGGCCCTGAGGGGCAAGCCGGTGCTATTGGCGGCGACCGGCGGCGGCGACCGCCATGCGCTGATCGTCGAGCATCAGCTGCGGCCGCTGTTCGGCTTCTTTGAAGCCTTTGCGCTGCCGACGGCCGTCTACGCCTCGGAGAAGGATTTCGTCGACGGCGTGCTGGCATCCGAAGCGATCCGGAGCCGCGTCGGCCTTGCGGTTGACGATGTCGGCCTGGCGCTCTTCGGCAGGCAGCGCGCCAGGATCGCCGCCGAGTAGCGTGCTCCGGAATATATATCCCGCGCGCCAACCTCGTCAGGCGCGCGGTGGGGCGACTTCCAGGGGCTACCTGAACCTCTTGGCCGTCCGGGTAGAAATCGGACGTAGCCAGCAATCCAAATGTCCAATCCGTCAAGGTTGCCGTGGTCCCAGCCGATGCCGTAGACAAGCGGCGGTGAATCACGGTTTCCGTTGGCGGAGAAGAACACATGTCGGATCGGATGAAGATCATCTCCGCTGCTAGGTCGCATGGCGGCGTGCAGGGCGTCTATTCCCACCCTTCGGAAGTCTGCGCCTGCGACATGACGTTTGCCGTCTTCGTGCCGCCGCAGGCCCGTGAAAGACCTTGCCCTGTCGTATGGTACCTCTCCGGTCTCACCTGCACCCACGCCAATGTCATGGACAAGGGAGAGTACAGGCGCATGGCCGCCGAGCTCGGCCTGATCGTCGTCTGTCCCGACACCAGTCCGCGCGGCGCCGATATTCCCGACGAGAAGGACAATTGGCAATTTGGCAGCGGCGCCGGCTTCTATCTCGATGCCACGCAGGAACCCTATGCCAGTAATTATCGCATGTATTCCTATGTCACCCAGGAATTGCCGGCGCTGATCGCGGCGGAATTTCCGGCCGACATGACGCGTCAGGCGATCTTCGGCCACTCGATGGGTGGACATGGCGCATTGACCATCGCGCTGAAGAATCCCGAACGCTTCAAGAGCTGCTCGGCCTTCGCGGCGATCGTACAGCCCAGCACCGCCGGCTGGTCGAAGCCGGCCTTCGAAAAATATCTCGGTTCCGACGAGAAATCATGGCGGCGCTACGATGCCACCTTGCTCATCGAGGATGGCCACCGCTTCGCCGAGTTTTTCGTCGACCAAGGGACATCGGATGGATTTCTCGACGACGGACTGAGGCCCTGGCTCCTGGAAGCGGCCTGCGCCAAGGCCGGCATTGCGCTGACGCTGCGCATGCAGGACGGCTACGATCACTCGTATTTCTTCATTTCGACATTCATGGACGACCATCTGAGATGGCACGCCCGCAGATTGTTGGATGCTGAAGTCTGAAGTCTAACCCCGCAGCAGGTCGAACATCAGCTTGAAGAAACGGTCCGCGTCGACCTCACAGGCGATACGCGCATTGTCCTTTTCACCGCGCTCGCCCCAGAAATCGGCAACCGTCGCGCCGAACGCATAGGTGCCCGACAGATCGACGCCGATATGAGCCGGGCGCGTGCGCACCAGTGTCGGGTCGATGGCCAGCGCCAGAGCCAACGGGTCGTGCATGGCGCCGCCGACGCCCATCGAGTTGCGGTGCAGCTTCTCGTAGAACAGCAGCCAGTCGTTGACGAGCTTGCCGAGCGGCGTGTCGATCGTGGCAAGCTCGGCATATTGCGGCGGCTCGATCAGCACCTGCATGGTGACGTCGAGGCCGACCATCAGGATCGGCACGCCGCTGTCCAGCACGATCTTCAGAGCCTCCGGGTCGCAGAAGGCATTGAATTCCGTCGGCGTGATGATCTCGCTCTTGCGGTAGAACACACCGCCCATCCAGATCAGTTCCTTGATCTTAGACAGCACATCGCGATGCTTGAGGATCATCAGGCCGATATTGGTCAGCGGTCCCGTGGCGACGACCAGGATCGGCTCGGGCGCGGCGCGGAGCTTGTCGGCCAGGAAATCGACGGCGTGCCGGTCGACCGGCTTGATCGTGGCCTGCGGCAGATAGGGCGAGCCCTCGAGGCCGCTCGGGCCGTCGGCGGTGCCGAGGACCAGCGGCCGCGCCAGCGGACGGTGACACCCCCGCGCGACCGGCACGTCGCCGGCGCCGATGTACTCCAGGATGCGCAAGGCGTTGGCGGTCGTTTTCTCGACCTCGGCATTGCCGCATGTCGTGGTGACGCCGACGAGTTCGATAGCCGGCGAGCGATGCGCCATGACCAGCGCAATGGCGTCGTCATGGCCGGGATCGCAGTCGAACAGGATGGGAGTTGCAATGGTCATTCTATCGGTCCTCACGCCGCTTGTTCGTAGCGCGCGATGGTTTGCTTGAAGATGTTCAGGAAGCGGCGGCCGTCGAGATCGGTGCAGATGCGCGTGGTCTTCGGTCCGCCGCCGGGCAGCAGCTGCCGGCCGCGATGGGCAACCGTCTGTCCGCGCGCGAGGCGCCCGTCCAGTACGACGTCGACGAAGAGCGGTTCGGTCATCGTGGCCAGGGCCGGATCGAAGGCCAGCGCCACGGTGATGACGTCATCCATCGGGAAGCCGACGAGGTCGAAGAACTCGCGCCAGATGTCGATGTAGATCGGAAAGCTGTCGGTGATCATGTCCAGGACGGCATTCTTCCGCGCCACGGCCTGCATGTCGGCGATGTCGTCGCGCGTCAGCATCGAGGCGGCGACGCGGTTGTCCTCGCAGATATCGAGCGGCACCAGGATCTTGTCGACGTCGGCGTTGAGCACGATGCGCGAGGCCTCAGGATCTGCCCATATGTTGTATTCCGACAGCGGCGTGATGTTGCCGGGCGTCTGGAAGTTGCCGCCCAGCACCATGAGCCGCTTCAGCGCGCCGGTCAGGCGCGGCTCCTGCAGCAGCGCCATCGCCGCATTGGTCAATGGGCCTGTGGTCACCAGCGTGATCTCGCCCGGATTGGCCATTACCGTATCGATGATGAAATCGACGGCATGTCCCGGCGTCGCCTGGCGCGACGGGGTCGGCGCCGGCGGGTTGAACTTCTTCAGCCGGTCGCCGAAGCGGGCAACGAGCCGCTTCTCGAAATGGACCGGCGCCTCCATGTCGGCCTTGGCATTGCCGACGATCGGCCGCCAGGCGCCGGCATGGACCGGGATGTCGTCGCGCCCGGCAAGCGTCAGCGTGTTGAGCACGACATTGGTGACCTGCTCGATCGGGCCTGCCGCGCCGGTCACGGTGGTCACGCCTTCGAGCCGGACATTCGGGTTCGCCGCGGCAAACAGCACGGCCAGAATGTCGTCGCCGGCGGAATCCACGTCGAGGATTATGCGTTCCATGAGAGTTCCTTCATTGCGGATTTTTGTCGACCGCGGCGCTGTTCCTGTCCGCCGACAAGAGTTTCTGCATCGACGCCAGCGTCTCCTTGATGATCTTTGGCCGTGCCCGGTAGGACAGCGCGAACAGCGCGGTCAGTGCCACGACATAAGGCACGGTCAGCACCAGATACGACGGAAATCCGAAGGTCTGCAGGCGCAGCGAGAAGGCGTCGGCGAAGCCGAACAGCAGGCAGCCGGCCAGCACCTTGAGCGGATCGCCGTTGGAGAAGATCAGGATCGCCACCGCCATGAAGCCGCGACCCGACGACATGTTCTCGGTGAACATGGTGATGTAGCCGAGCGACAGATGCGCGCCGGCCAGTCCCGCCAGCAATCCGCACAGCAGCGAGGCGATGTAGCGGACGCGGGTGATCGAGATGCCGAGCGCCTCGGCCGCCTCGGGCTTTTCGCCGACGACGCGGATATAGAGCCCGAGCCGGGTGCGGTTGTAGAACAGCACCAGCAGCGGCACCGCGATGAACGCGACATAGACGATCGGCGTGAACCCCGAGATCAGCGGCGCCCATGAGCCGAGCAGTGCCTGCGCGCCGGGTATCTGCACCTTGGGCAGGCCGACAATGCCGTGACCGACGATCGATCCGCGCGTGCCGAAAATCGCTTTCATCAGCGAGATCGTCATGCCGCCGGCAAGGATGTTGAGCGCCAGCCCGACGACCACTTCATTGGCCCGGAAGGTCACCACCAAAACGGCAAAGGCGAGCGCGAAGGCAAGTGCCGCGGCGACACCGCAGGCGACACCCGCGAAGGCCGAACCCGTCCAGATCGAGCCGATGACGGCGAAGAAGGCGCCGGCCAGCATCTGTCCCTCTAGACCGATGTTGAAGATGCCGGCCTTGGTGGTGAACGACCCGCCGAGAGCGACCAGGAGAATGGGCGCGGTGGTGCGCAGCGTCGCCGCGATCAGCGCGACGTTGATGAGCTTATCTAGAATTTCCATCGCCGCTCCCCCGCCTGGCTGTCGCCGCGGCGCTTGATCAGAACCTGCGCCGATACGCTGAGGATGATCAGAGCCTGGATCACGGTGATGATTTCGCGTGACGCGCTGGTATCGACCTCGAGCAGCAGCGACCCGCTGCGCAGCGCGCCAAAGAACAGCGCCGTGACGATGGTGGCAACCGGCGAGCCGTTGGCGAGCAGGGCGGCGATCAGCCCGTCGAAGCCGAAGCCAGGAGCAAAGCCTTCCATGAACCGGTGATGCACGCCGAGAGTCTCGACACCACCGGCCAGTCCGCCGACGGCGCCCGAAAGCAGCAGGACCACGAAGCCCTGGCGTTTCACGTTGACGCCGCCATATTCGGCGAATTTCGGCGCCGAACCGACCATGGTCACGCCGTAGCCCCAACTGGTGTAGCGGAAGACCAGCGCGACGCCGACCGCCAGCAGCAGGCCGATCGCAAGTCCCCAGTTCAGCCGCGAGAATGAAAAAATCTCCGGCAGATAGGCCGTCGCCAGGATCGGCGGTGTCTCCGACCAGCCGCCGGGCCGCTTGAACAGGAAGATGGTGAAATAGGAGGTGAGCAGAACGGCGATGTAGTTCGACAGGATTGTCGAGACCACTTCGTTGGTGTTGTAGCGGGCGCGGAAATAGGCGGGGATGGCGACCCAGGCGGCACCCGCGACGATCGCGAGCGCCAACGCAGCCAGTGTATGGATGCCCGCCGGCAGGGAAAAGCTGAAGCCGACCCAGGCGGCGGCAAATCCGCCCAGGAAAAGCTGGCCCTCGATGCCGACATTGAACATGCCGCCGCGCAGCCCGATGCAGGCGGCGACGCCACAGATCAGGATCGGTGTCGTCTGCAGCAAGGTACCGGCAATTTTCTCCTGGTCGCCGAAAGCGCCGCGCAGCAGCGTCATCAAGACACGGATCGGGCTTTCGCCGACCATGAGGATGATGATGGCTCCCAGCAGCAAGGCAACGCCGATGGCGATGATCTGACCGGAAAAGGCGCGCAAGCGGTCGCTCATCATGCGGGCTCCAGCTCAGGCGATACGCCCGCCATCATCATGCCGATACGGTCCTCGTCGGCATCATCACCGGCGACTTCGCCCATGATCCGCCCGTTGAACATCACCAGGATGCGATCGGCAAGCGCCGCCAGCTCATCAAGCTGCACGGAAATCAGAAGGATCGCACGGCCGGCCGCGCGCTGGCGCATGATCTCGTCATGGATGGCCTCCTGGGCGCCGATGTCGACGCCGCGCGTCGGCTGATCGATCAGCAGGAAGTCGGCACCATTGGTGAATTCGCGCGCCAGCACGACCTTCTGGATATTGCCGCCCGACAGCCGCTTGACGGGATCGCCCGACCCTTGCGCGCGAATATCGAAGCTCTTGATCAGCCCTCCGGCATTCCCGGCGATCGCCTTCCAGTCCAGCACGCCGCCGCGGCTCCACGGTGCACGATGCTGGCGGCCCATTAGCGTGTTTGCCGCGATCGACGCATTGCGGTCGACCCCGCGCACCATGCGGTCGCCCGGAACATGAGCAAGGCCGGCCTCGCGGATCGCGGCGGGGGAGAGCATGGTGAGGTCCTGGCCTTTCAGCCAGGCCGCGCCATGGCTTGCCGGCCGCAGGCCGGAAAGCACCTCCGCCAGCTCCGTCTGCCCATTGCCGGCCACGCCGGCGATTCCCACCACTTCGCCGGCGCAAACGGTGAAACTGGCGCCGCGAACAGCCGGCAGCCGGCGGTCGTCACGCGCCCACAGATCCTTGACGTCCAGCACGATGTCGCCGTCAAGCGCCGCGCGCGGCCGGCGGTCGAAACTGACCTCGCGGCCGACCATCATGCGCACCAGCTCGTCCTTGCTGAGTTCCGATGTCGGACGGGTTGCCACCTTCCTGCCGTTGCGCAGCACCGTCACCGTGTCGGACACCTCCATCACCTCTTCCAGATGGTGCGAGATGAAGATCACCGTCATGCCTTCGGCCACGAAACTGCGCAGTGTCTGGAACAGCTCACGGCTCTCCTGCGGCGTCAGCACGGCGGTCGGCTCGTCGAGGATGATGGTGCGGGCGCCGCGCACCAGAACCTTGAGGATTTCGATGCGCTGCTCGATGCCGACCGAGAGCAGTCCGACGCGCTCGGTCGGGTCGACATGCAGCCCGAAACGCTTCGACAGATCGCGTGTGCGTTCGATCTGGGCGGCATGGTCGATCAATCCATGACGGCGGATTTCCATGCCGAGAAAGACGTTGTCGGCGACAGAGAGCGAAGGCACCAGCTTGAAATGCTGGTGCACCATGCCGAGCCCGGCTTTGATGGCGGCGGCCGGATCGGCGACCACGGTCGTCTCGCCATTCAACTGGATCGAGCCCTCGTCCGGCTGGAGCAGGCCGAACAGGATGTTCATCAGCGTCGTCTTGCCGGCGCCGTTCTCGCCGATGATGGCGTGAATTTCGCCACGGCGCACGGCCAGGTCGATGCCGTCATTGGCGATGAAGGCGCCGAAACGCTTGGTGATGGCAGCCAGCTCGACGGCCATCGCGGAGGTGCTGTGGAGGGGCGGTGACCCCGGCGCGTTCGACACGATGCTCTCCCAGATTGGGGGCTCTCATAAACTGGACGCTGATCCGTCGCGGCAAGCCGCGACGGATCAGCGTAGCGCTTTCTTGGGAGTGATGCGCTGTTGCTGGCCTATTTCGCCTTGGTGATCGCGATCTTGCCGTCGACGATGCCCTTTTTGATGTCTTCCAGCTTGGCGGTCACGTCCGCCGGGATCTTGGGGGCGATATCGTCGCACACCTTGAACTCGACACCGCCCGAAGCGAGATCGAACGTGCGGGTGCCGGCGGTCACCTTGTGGCCCCCGACCTCGTCCTTGATCAGCGTGTAGACCGCGATGTCGCCCCGCTTCAACATGCTGCCGAGCACATTCCCGGGAGCCGTGCCGCACATGTCGATATCGACGCCGATCGAATATTTGTCGGCTGCGGCGCTTGCCTGCATCACGCCTTCACCTGTCGGGCCGGCAACGTTGTAGACGATGTCGGAACCCTGGCCGTAAAGCGCCTGGGCAAGTTCGCTGCCCTTGGCCGGGTCGTCGAAGGTTCCGGCGAACACGGAATTCACCTTCACATCGGGCGCGGCATATTTTGCGCCCTGCTCGTAGCCGCCGAGGAAGTTGCGGATCACCGGGATATCGCGGCCGCCGACGAAACCGATTGCCTTGCCGTCGCCGATCTTGGGAAATTCACTGCCCTTGGCTTCGATCATGCCGGCCAGCGCGCCGGCGACGAACGAACCCTGCTCCTCGGCGAAGTTGGCGTAGATCATGTTGGGATTGTCGAGCACGCCGTCGATGAACACGAAGCGCTGGTCGGGATATTCCTTGCTGACCTTCTGCAACGAGTCCACCAGCTCCCAGCCCATCACGAAGATGAGGTCGTACTGCTTGCCCTTAGCGAGGTTTTCGAACTGCTCCTCATAGTCGAGGGCACGATTGCCGGTGTCGACCAGCTTGAGGTCTATGCCGAAATCGGTCTTGGCCTTGTTGAGGCCGTTGACGATCGAAACGCCGAAGCCCTGTGCGAAATATCCCGAGATGGCGGCCACGGAAACCTTGGACTGTGCGGCGGCCGATCCCAACGAAACGGCAAGCATCGTGCCGGCCAGAAACAAACTCTTGAGCGCCCTTGTCATGTCATTCCCCTTCAGCTTTTTTCAGCTTTTGAAGCCACGCCTTGACCATCCCCATATATCGCCGAGCACTGGCGAGTTCGTTGATGGTCATATGAGTTTATGAGCGGCCAAACAGGCTGTCAATCGTCCTCCGGTGCAGTTTTCTCACCGCTTTGTCCGCATGGTCCCCGTCGACGCTTGACAAATATCGGCGATGCATAATTGTTGATACTCTAACGAGTTTCATCAGAACGACGGGACGAAGGAAACGCGCCATGCCGGCTGTTGCGGTCAGGAAATTTCTGGTTCAGGTCGAAGAGATCTTCCATGAGGGCGGCCCCCTCGCGGCGCGCCCGCCCAAGCGCGGCGCGATCGTGGCCGTCATCGCCAACCCGTTTGCCGGACGCTACGTGGAAGAGATCACCGGATTCATGGAGGATCTGAAGCCGCTCGGCCTCGACATGGCCCGGCGCCTGATCGACGCCATGGGCGAGGGGGTTTCAGCCATCGAAGGCTATGGCAAGGGTGCCGTCGTCGGCGCCGCCGGCGAGCTCGAACACGGTGCGCTCTGGCACAATCCGGGCGGCTACGCGATGCGCGAACTTCTCGGCAACGCCAGGGCTATCGTACCGTCGACCAAGAAGGTCGGTGGCCCGGGAACGCGCATCGACATTCCGATAACGCACATAAACGCCTCCTATGTGCGTAGCCATTTCGACGCCATCGAGATCGGCGTCGGCGATGCGCCGCGCAGCGACGAGATGGCTGTCATCCTGGCGATGACGACCGGGGCGCGTGTTCACGCACGGGTCGGTGGCCTGGCTGCGGCCGATATCAAGGGCGAGGACGGATTGCGATGAGCCCGGAAATCCGCCGCATTATCACCATCGTCGAGGAAACCCGGATCGAAGGTGGCCGCCCCGTCGATCCGCCAACGCGTCGCGCCGCGGCGATCGCGGTGATCCGTAACCCCTATGCCGGCACTTTTGTCGAGGATTTGTCTGCGCTGAGTGTCGTTGGCGAGGCGTTGGGCGACATCTTGCCCAGACGGGCCGTCGCGGCCCTAGGCATTGGCGGCGACCAGGTCGAGAGCTTCGGCAAAGCCGCCGCCGTCGGCGCCGATGGCGAGCTTGAACACGCCGCCGCCATCCTTCATCCAACGCTCGGCGCCCCGTTCCGCGATGTGCTCGGCAAGGGCGCCGCGCTCATCCCCTCATCGAAGAAGCGTGGCGGTCTCGGCGTGCCGCTCGACATTCCGCTCGGCCACAAGGACGCGGCGCGGGTGCGCAGCCATTTCGACGGCATGGAGGTTCGCGTTCCCGATGCACCGCGTGCCGACGAGATCGTCGTCGCCATCGCCGTCACCGATTCCGGCAGGCCGCATCCCCGTGTCGGCGGGCTGACCAAGGACAAGATCGTCGGCAAGGACGGCGTAAGTTGATGCGTTCGCAGGTGGCTGCCGCTACGCCGCCCTGACTTCCGGCACCCGCATCGCCGGCGGGGTGTTGCGGCTGCGGCCGGTTCGCACCTCGCCGTCGATGATCACCATGCCGATGCCCGGCAAATTGCCGAGCGCCACGCTGTCGAGCAGTCCGTCACCGGCGCCGCCGATCGCCTGGTCGATGAATATGAGATCGGCGGCGCGGCCGACCTCGATGATGCCGCGGTCAGCCAGTCCGCGCACGCGCGCCGTGTTGCCGCTGGCAAGGCAGAACGCCACTTCCGGGGCGATACCGCCCAGCGAAGCCAGCATCGTCAGCGTCCTCAGGATGCCGAGTGGTTGCACGCCCGATCCGGCCGGGCTGTCGGTGCCGAGGATGACGCGCGAAAGTTCGCCGCGCTGCCTTGCCAGCTCGAGCACGAACAGGCCGGTGCGCAGATTGCCGTTGTGGACGATTTCCAGCGCGCGCGAGCCGTTCTCGCAGATCTGCCGGATCTCGGCTTCCGGCAGTGCCGTCGGTCCGCCATTGACGTGAGCCACGATGTCCGCATCGACCTCCAGCACGACATCGGCGCCGATGCGGCCGGATCCGGGCAGGGATGGGCCGCCCGTATGGGTCATCGAAGTCATGCCGTATTTGCGCGCCCAGCCGATCATCTGGCGGCCGGTCGGACCATCCTTGACGCCGCCGAGCCCGACCTCGCCGACGAGCGTCACGCCGGCCTCGGCGAGGGCGCGGAAATCCTCCTCGACCAGGCCTGGTTCCAGTATGGGAGCGCCGGCCAGGATCTTCATGCCGTTGGGCCGGAAGTTGGAGAAGGTCCTCTGCGCCGCGATCGCCAGCGCCTTCAGCCCGACCAGGTCGCGCGGGCGGCCCGGTGTGTGGACCTCTCCCGCCGAAATGATCGTGGCGACGCCGCCATGAACGGTCGAGTCCATCCAGCCGATCTGGTTTTGCCGCGGCGTCCAATCGCCCGCGACCGGATGGACATGGTTGTCGATGAGCCCCGGCGCCACGGCGCAGCCCATCGCGTCGATGATCGTCGCCGCATTGCCGCTGTCGACCTCGCTTGCCTTGCCGATGGCGGAAATGCGCCCGTCGGCAACGACAATGGTGTCGGCCTCGAGGATCGGTCGGCCGAGGTCACCGCTCAGCATCAGGCCGATATTGCGGACGACGAGCGTGTTGGCAGACGACTTGGGGTCGGACGACATCGGTTCTCACTTCTGCTGGTATGGAAGGTCCCGACGCGGCCTATTTGCCGCTGTCGCCATTCGATGGATCGTCGTCATTGATGCGCGTGAGCAGGCGGAGCAACGTCGCCTGCTCGGCGGGTGAAAGCGGCGACAGGAAGCGGCGCCCGACTTCGACGCTGCGTTCAAGCCGTTCGAGCGTATACTCGGTCCCCTTCTCGGTCAGAGCGATCATCGACAGGCGCTGGTCGGTGTCGGAGGCGCTGCGCGTGATCAGTCCGTGCTTGAGCAGCTTGCGCATCACGATGCTGATGGTCGAGGGGTCCATCGCCGTCAGCCGGCCGAGGTGGTTCTGCGAGACCTCGCCATGTTTGAGGATCGTGGCAAGCGCGGCGAACTGGGTCGGCGAAAGGTCTTCGCCCGCCATCACCTGCTGGAACCGCAGCGTCGCGCGCTGATGCGCCTTGCGGATGACGTGAGCCGGATGGAGGTCCAACGCGTATCCTGTCTGCGCGTATTGCTGCAGCACCTGCTCGCGGCTCAGCGGCGCCGCCTTGCCGCGCTGCCGCTTCGGTGTCGCGTCTTTCTCGGATTTCTTTTCGGTCGTCAAACCGGACTCCTGTTGCCTGTCTTGGACGTTGCTCACTCCAGGGCTCAAGCCGCAACTTCAGCCGGCTGCAGTGAAGCCCCGTCGCGAAGGGCCGCGACGATATCAGCAGAACTGCTGACCACGCCGAAATGGGTCGCTATATCGTAGAGCGAGCTTTCCTGCTCGCGCGGTCCCGTCGCCGCGCAGCAATCGCTCGGCACCACCACTTCATAGCCCTGGAAAAAAGCGTCGTGGACGGTCGAGCGCACGCAGATGTTGGTGACCACGCCGAAGATGACCAACTGGTCGACCTGCATGTCCTTGAGCGTCAGGTCGAGGTCGGTCTGAAAGAAGGCCGAGTAGCGGCGCTTGATCACGTGGATCTCATCATCGCGGGCACCCAGGTCCTCGATGATTTCAGGTCCCCAGCTTCCTTCCACGCAATGCGGCGTGCGCTTCACCCATTCGCGCTCGCGGCGCATGCCCGGCCGGTGCGCGTCGTGAACCCAGATCACCGGGACGCCGGCGGCGCGCGCGGCCTCGATGACAGCCAGTTGTGGTGGGACCAGCGTCTCATAGCCAGGCAGGACCATGGCCCCGCCGGGCTTGCAGAATTCATTGACCATATCGATGACCACGATCGCCGCACGGTGAGGATCGAGGCGCATCGCGTCGTCGTGCCGGTGTGAGGAAAAGACGTCCACGGCCATGGCGATCTCCTTGGGTCGATCGTTGATGCTCATACAAAAAACCCTGGCGGATGCCAAGTCAATCCCGTTCGACGCAAAGCCGTGACCGCCGGCCTTGCGTACGCTGCTCGCACAAGCGTATGCGCTATTTGTCCGGCGCGACATGGCCTTGACAAGGGGTGGCAATCATGTGCGCGATTTGTAAGACCATCAATGATATTCAAATCGCCAAGTTAGCCGGGCCGGGGGCCGTGATATGAAGACAATCGTCACCGGGGCCAGTGGTCTGCTTGGCCGCCATGTGGCCGAGGCCCTGGTTGCGGCCGGCCACGATGTGCTGGGCATTGACGCGGTGGCGCCCGCCGGCGCCGCATGGCGGCACGCCACCGCCGATCTGACGGATCTGGGATCGACCCTGCAGCTGGTGCGCGATTGCGATGCCGTGGTGCACGTGGCGGCGATCCCGCGGCCAACCGGGCGGGCCGGCGGCGAGGTGTTCAAGACCAACATCGCGACCGCCTACAATGTCGTCGAGGCCGCTGCCGTGGCCGGCGCCAGGCGCCTCGTCTATGCCTCGTCCTTCAGCGTCTTCGGCTATCCCTTCTTCGAGAAGACGGTCATTCCGCCTTATCTGCCGGTCGATATGAACCATCCGGTCAGTGCGCAGGATCCCTACGGCCTGTCGAAATGGCTGGGTGAGGAGATCGTCGACGCCGCGGTGCGCCGCGGCGCGTTTTCAGCCGTCAGCATCCGCATGCCGTGGATCCAGACCCCGCAGTCCTTCTTCGCCGGCGTCGGTCCGCGCCGCGCCACCGCCGACAGTGCCCGCGACCTGTGGAGCTATCTCGACGCGCGCGATGCCGGTCAAGGCTTTCTGCGGGCGCTCGAGTGGCAAGGCAGTGGCCATCTACGGGTCCTGTTCAGCGCCGCCGACACCTTCATGGAGGAAGAAACCGAATCGCTCGTGCGCCGCGTTTATCCAGGCGTCGCCCTGTCGCGGCCGATTTCCGGCTTCGGTTCGGTGCTCGATACGGGCCATGCGCGCGAAACGATCGGCTTCGAGCCGCAGCACTCATGGCGTTCCTATCCAAAGCCGGAGATCCAGGGATGAAGCGGTTCGACCAGAAGAAGGTCCTCGTCACCGGCGGCGCCGGCGCCATTGGCAGCGCCGCGGTCCGGCGTTTCCTCGACGAAGGGGCGCGGGTCGCGATCGTCGATCGCAACGGCGCCGCGGCGCGGCAACTGGCCAGCTCGCTTGGCAAAAAAATCATCGCCATCGAGGCCGACGTCACCGACGAGAACAGCGTGCGCGGCGCCGTTGAAACGGCCGTCGAGGCCTTCGGCGGACTGAATGTGGTGTTCAACAATGCCGGGATTTCCGGTGTCATTGCTCCCGTGCACGAGCTGCCGGTGGAGGATTGGGACGCCATCATCCGCATCAATTTGCGCGGTATCTTCCTCGTCCTGCAGGCATCGCTCCGGGCCATGATCAAGGCCGGAACCGGCGGCTCGATCGTCAATATGGGGTCGTCGATGGCCGGGTGGGACGTCCTGTCAGGCGGCGCCGGCTATGTCGCGTCGAAACACGGCGTCGTCGGACTGACGCGGGTCGCGGCGCTCGATGCCGCGCCCTACGGCATCCGCGTCAACGCCATCTGTCCGGGTGTCATCGAGACGACGCTCGGCGTGCCTGCTTCCGGCGAGGGCGATTTCAAGAGCAGCGTCCAGCATTTCGCCGACCGGATTCCGTTGCGCCGCATCGGCCAGCCGGACGATGTCGCTGCGGCGGTGGCTTTCCTCGCCTCGGACGAGGCAAGGCACGTCACCGGCGTCGACTGGCTGATCGACGGCGGCCAGACCTTGCAGAGTTGGGCCAACGCGCCGGCCGGCGACGCGTTTCCAAAGGTTCGCTAGGAGAGACCGGGCGGGCTCTTCTCCTCAGAGGCCGAACCGGTCCTTCACCCGGCCCGAAAGGATCGCCGCCTTGACGCCAAGCGGCCAGAAGCGATGGAACCGGATTGGCTTCAGCCCCGATATCGGCATCGGGAAGGGCATGGTCTCGTCGCCGCGAAGACGATTTGCCAGCGCATTGCCCATTGCCGAGGCCATGGCAACACCGCGGCCGTTGTAGCCAAGGCAAATCAGGATGCCGTCTTCCGGCTCATGAACATGCAGGAGATGGTCCTTGGTGATCGCGACCCGGCCGTTCCAGCCATGTGTCCACCCGGTTCCGGCAAGCACCGGCCAGAGCCGTAGCGCATAGTCGGTAAGGTAGCGGATGGCGGAAGCATCGCCGATGGGTCTCATCGGTCCCCGGCCGCCCATGAGAAGCCGGTTTTGCGCATCGATGCGGTAATAGACGGTGATGTTGCCGGCTTCGTAGAGAACGGGTCTTTCCGGCAGGATCGCGGCCGCGACCGCAGGCGCCAGCGGTTCAGTCGCCGCGATGGCGCTGAACACCGGCACGAGCGACTGCTCCAGGCCCGGCCACAGGTTTCCGGTATAGCCATTGGTCGCGACAAGGACCTTCTCGGCGCTGACGGAGCCGTCTGCCGTCTTGAGGACCCAGCGTCCGGCCTGCCTGCTCAGCGAGAGGACTTCGCTGCCGCCGAATATCCGCGCGCCGGCCTTCCGCGCGGCGGCTGCCAGGCCGAGCGCGTATTTCAAGGGATGAAGATCGCCGCCGCGGGCATCGAACATGCCGGATATGTATCTGTCCGTGCCGGTTCGTGCCGCCATCGCCTTTGCGTCGAGCAAGCCGACCGGCATCCCCCGCCGCTCGCATTGCGTCGTCGTGGCCCGCACCGCGGCTGCCGGCTTCGGCCGGATGGCCGCGCGTATGGTGCCGTTCTGCCGGGCCTCGCAATCGATTGACAGGCGCTTGATGAGGCCGAAGGTGAATTCCGGCGCACCGTAGGAGAAGTCGATCATTCGCGACCCGAGATCGGGGCCGAACATCGCCTCGATCGTGTCGGGATCGTATTTGAGACCGGGATTGACCTGGCCGCCATTTCTGCCCGACGCCCCCCAGCCCGGCTGATGGGCCTCGAGCACATAGACGTCGTCACCGGCTTCCGCCAGGTGGAAGGCGGTTGAAAGGCCCGTGAAGCCACCGCCGACGATGGCGACCCTTGCCCTGTGCGCGCCGGAAAGGGCGGGGTAATTGCCCGAGCCGCCGACCGTATCGCGATAGAGGCTCTGGGGCGGGCTGCTTGCGGGCATGGACGAGGCTCTTACGACAAGGCGGCTGGCTTTAGATACCTGGCTTTCAATTGCCCGATATCTTGCACGCGCGGCAGACCCAGACTTTCGCGTTGGCTACGCCAGCCAATTCAGCATGGCTTTCGGGAAATCACAACAATTGCGACAGGGCGGCCATGAAGTGGTCGTTCTCAGACGGTGAGCCGATACTGACGCGCACATAGGTGTCGAAGCCCTCCTGCTTCCATGGTTTGACGATGACGCCGTTCCGAAGCAGCCCTTCGACGAAGGTGGTGGCATCTTGCCGGCAGTCGAAGAACAGGAAGTTGCCTCTGGACGAAGCGACTTCGAGGCCCTTGCCCGCCAGGAAACGCTCGACGCGTGCCCGCTCCGTCCTGGCCAGCGCGACGACCTCGGCAAGGTGCTCCTCATCGGCGAGCGCCGCCAGCGCCGCCGCCTGCGCGACGCCATTGGCGTTGAAGGGCGTGCGCACCCTGTCGAGCAGCGCGCGCAATTGCGGGTCGCCGACGATGCCGAAGCCGATCCGCAGCCCTGCCAGTCCGAACGCCTTGGAAAATGTCCGCAGCACGATCCAGGGTTGATCGCGTTTGCGCAGATAGGGCAGGGACGAAACACAGTCGTCTCCCTCGGCATATTCGGCATAGGCTTCATCCACGACGATCAGCGTCTCGTCGCTGACAGCGTCCAGGAGCCTCGACAGATCGCCGCCGGAGAGCCAACTGCCGACCGGGTTCATCGGATTGGAGAACAGCAGCATACGCGGCCGTTCGCGCACTGCCTCGATCAGCGCGTCGAGATTGATGCTAAGATCGCCGTTGACGGTTACACGGTTGACGCTTGCACCCATCAGCGTCGCATAGTCCTCATGCAGCGGGAACGATGGATAGAGCGTGACGACGACGTCGCCGGGCCGCAGGACGGCACGGCTGATGACGGAGAGGAGGTCTTCCGAGCCGTTGCCGAGGATGACCTGATCCTCGCCCGCCGCATGTCTGGCGGCGATGGCCTGTCGCAGTTCACGTCCGGCCGGATCCGGATAGAGCCGGAACATTTCGGAGCCACCCTGCATCATCTTGGCCAGGGTCGGGCTCGGGCCGATCGGGTTTTCATTCGAGCCCAGTTTGGCGATCCTGGCTGGGGCGTATCGCAGCATGACCTCGGCAATGGTCAGCCCGGAATTGTAAGGCGACAGGCGGGTGACTTCGGTGCGGACCATGTCTGAGGCGTTGGACATGTCTGATCTCCTCCATCGCCGGCCGATTATTGTCGCCAGACAAACCTCGAACAATCGCCGCCCTTGGCATCTCGTATTAAAGAGCCAACCTTGTGGTCGCGCGTGGGGCGGGCGACGTCACCACTATCGCACTCCAGGCTGTTTGTATATGCTTGTATATGTAAGTCGATCTGATAGTGTCTGTGCCACGCAACCGGAGCGGCCAAGGAGGATCACATGCGCAACGCTGGTCTTTTCGACCTCTCCGGCAGGAAGGCGCTTGTCACCGGCGCCAGCCGCGGCATTGGCCGCAGCATCGCCGAGGCGCTGAGTGCTGCCGGCGCCGACGTCGCGGTCACGGCGCGCAGTCTGGACTCGCTTGATGAGACGGCGGCGGCCATTCGCGCGGGCGGCGGGGTTGCGCACGCCATTGCCCTTGACGTGACCGATGTCGGCCAGTGCCGCGCGGCTGTTGCCGAGGCAGCCCGCCTGCTTGGCGGCCTTGACATTCTCGTCAACAATGCCGGGGTGGAAGAGGTCCGGCCATCGCTCGATGTCGACGAGGCGCTGTGGGACCGGATCGTCGACACCAATCTCAAGGGGGCGTTCTTCTGTGCCCAGGCGGCAGCGCGGCAGATGCGGGATGCTGGCCGGCCCGGCGCCATCATCAATCTCTGTTCTCTGACGTCAGAAGTCGGCATTCCAACGGCGGTGCCGTACGGCTCTTCCAAGTCGGGCCTGCTCGGCATGACACGGGCGCTGGCAGTGGAGTGGGCGGAACTTGGCATCCGGGTCAACGCCATTGCGCCGGGCTATTTCAGGACGGCGATGACGGAGGTGTTCTACGGCAATGAGGCATGGCAGCAATCCATGCTTGCCAAGATTCCGCAGCACCGTTTCGGCGATCTGCGCGATCTGCACGGCATCGCCGTGTTCCTTGCCTCGGATGCCGCCGCCTACATAACCGGCCAGTCCATTCCGGTGGACGGCGGGTTCCTTGCCTCGGTCTGACGTAGATCGTCGATGTTTCGACTTGAATGTCGTCTTCCGCAGATGTGACCGGTCGGCACATTGCGCTCTGAACTGAAGGAAAAATCCATGTCCGACATCAGCTTCCACGATCTGTCATCCCTCGACGCCGCACAGCGGGCCGGTCTGCTGAAACGCGCAGAGGGCGATCTGTCGGTCTTCGTCGAAAAGGTACGCCCGATCATCCAGGCGGTCAGGGACGAGGGTGACGCCGCCCTGATCCGCTTCGCCAGGGACCTCGACAAGGCCAACGTGGCCGAAGGCGGACTGAAAGTGTCGGAAGCGGAATTCGATGCGGCATTCGATAAGGTCGAGAAGGAAGTCGTCGAGAGCATCAGGTTCGGCATCGAAAACATCCGGCAATTTCACGAGGAGCAGAAGCCGGAAGCCATGTGGCTGAAGGAAGTCCGCCCGGGCGCGTATGCCGGCGACAGATATACGCCAATCGCATCGGTCGCGCTTTACGTGCCGCGCGGCAAGGGCGCCTTTCCGTCGGTGACGATGATGACGTCGGTACCAGCCGTCATTGCCGGTGTGCCGCGGATTGCCATCGTGACGCCACCAACCCCGGATGGTTCGGTGGACGCGGCCACACTGGTCGCCGCTCGTCTTGCCGGCGTCCAGACCGTGTACAAATGCGGCGGCGCCCAGGCCGTCGCCGCGGTCGCCTACGGCACCGAGACGGTGAAGCCGGCACTCAAGATCGTCGGCCCGGGCAGCCCTTGGGTGGTGGCGGCCAAGAGCGTTCTGTCCTCGATCATCAACACGGGTCTGCCGGCCGGACCGTCCGAAGCCATCATCTTTGCCGACGACAGTGTCGATGGAGGCCTTGCCGCGCTCGATTTGCTGATCGAGGCCGAGCACGGGCCGGATTCCTCTGCCTATCTGGTGACGCACAGCCGCAAGGTTGCCGAGGCCGCCCTGGCCGCTATCCCGCAGCACTGGTCGCGCATGACCGAACAGCGTGTGGAATTCTCGCGCGCGGTGCTGACGGGAAAGCGCGGCGGCATCGTGCTGACCGGGTCGCTGGAAGAGTCTTACCGCTTCATCAACGACTATGCGCCCGAACATCTCGAGATCCTCTCGAAGGAGCCGTTCGCCCATCTCGGCCACATCACCGAGGCGGCGGAAATCCTGATGGGTCCGCACACGCCGGTGACCCTTGCCAATTTCGTTCTCGGGCCGAATGCCGTGCTGCCGACCAGCCGCTGGGCGCGCACCTACGGGCCGCTCTCGGTGACGGATTTCGTCAAGCGCTCTTCGGTTGGCTATGTGACCTCGGCCGCCTATCCGGAACTGGCGCTGCATGCCCGCCGGCTCGCCCGCTACGAGGGCTTCAGCTCGCATGAAAACGCGGTTTCGGAGATCCGCGACCGCTATCTCGCCGGCTGAGGGGGACCATCGCGATGAAGGCGGCGCGACTTTATGGACCGGGGGATCTGCGCATCGAGGATGTCGCCGCGCCAGGCGTCCCGGATGCCGGCTGGGCAAAGCTCAGGATCGATGCCGCCGGGATCTGCGGTTCGGACCTGCACAATTTCCGCACCGGCCAATGGATAAGCCGTTCGCCTTCGACGGCTGGCCATGAGCTGACCGGTACGGTGATCGCGCTGGGCGAGGGCGTCGACACAATCGCTGTCGGCGACAGAGTGGTCGCCGATTCCCGCTTCTGGTGCGGGGATTGCGCGCAATGCCGAGCCGGCAAACGGCATCTCTGCGCTGCGCTGGGCTTCGTTGGCGAAATCTGCGATGGCGGCTTTGCCGAACAAGCGGTGTTGCCCGCACGTTTGCTGCATGTCATCGACGCCGGCCTTGACGAACGGGTCGCCGCCATGGCCGAACCCCTCGCGGTCGCGCTGCACGCGGTGCGGCGTCTGCCGAAAACGGTCGGTTCGGTGCTTGTCGTCGGCTGTGGGCCGATCGGTGGTCTTGCCGCGCTGCTGCTCTCCCGAACCTTCGTCGGAACCGTGCTTGTCGCCGACCGAAACCAGGCACGTTGTGCCCGCGTGGCGCGGGTAACGGGCGCCACGATCGTCGATCTCGACCGCGATGCCATTGCGGCAGCCACCGCCAAGGTCCCGCTGCTGGCGGCCGTCGAGGCGACGGGCAGCATCGCTGCGTTCAACCAGTTGCTCGGCGTTCTCGATCCCGGCAGCGCGGTGGCGATGGTCGGGATCTTTCATGGCCGGCTCGACATCGACCCCAATCTTCTGGTCGAGCGCGAGATTGCATTGCTGGGATGCCATGCCTTCGCCGACGAATTGCCCGACGCTGTCCGCATGCTGGGTGAACTCAGCGAGCCGCTTCTGGCCCTGGTCGACCGCGAGATCGGCCTGGACGATATTCCGGCCGCCTATGAGCGGCTGTTGGCAGGCAAGAGCGATGGCTTGAAAACAATCATCCGCACGCGGCAACCTGCCGGAAAGGATTTTTGAAATGATCGATTTGCCCGATACGGCGAGCCCCCTTTACGAGAAGGTCAAGGACTACATCCTGACCAACATCGGAACGGGCAAATGGGGCAAGGACCGCAAGCTGCCGTCCGAGAACGAGCTGGTGGTTTCGCTGGGTGTGTCGCGGATGACGGTTCACCGGGCCTTGCGGGAACTGACCGCCGCGGGATTCCTGATCCGGCTGCAAGGCGTCGGAACATTCATCGCGCCACCCCGGCCACAATCGACGCTGATCGAGATCAACAACATCGCCGCCGAGATCGTCGAGCGCGGCAACAGGCATCGCTCCAAAGTCCTCGTCCTCGAAACCATCATGCCGACGAAGGAACTCGCGCTGTCGTTCGAGTTTGCGAAGCGCACCTCGATCTATCACTCCGTCGTCGTCAATTTCGAGAACGACCTGCCGGTGCAACTGGAAGAGCGCTTCGTCAATCCGGGCCTGATCCCCGATTATGACAAGCAGGATTTCACCAGGACGGCGACCTATGACTATCTGATGCAGAAGACCCCGGTCACCGAGGTCGAGCATATCATATCCGCCATCCCGGCCGATAAGGAGACGGCACAGCATCTCGGCATCGATGTCGGCAGTTGCTGCCTTCTCCTGCATCGCCGGACATGGACGGGGGCGGTCGTGGCCACGATCAGCAAGCTGACCTATGCCGGCAGCCGCTACTCGCTAGGCAGCCGCTACTCGCCTTCCAGGGCAAGCTGACGTCGACGACCAATGGAAGCCGAGGTTTCGTTCAAAATGTATATACATGTCTTGATAAGAGTGCCTCGGCTGGTGGACGCACGGGTTTGCGGAGCCCGGCGTTGAGGCCGGCAATGAGCCGCACGGCGCGGATCAGGGCTCTCGCGCAGCATGATGTCGTCGAGGCGCAGCGCGCGCTATCGGCCTTGCTGGGGGACCTGTTCGGGATGAATCCCGGCAACGTCCGCATCAATGTCGACAAATACAGCCTCAATTCGCTGAACGGCTGTCTTCGACAGCGATGGCCAAGCCTATTTCTTCAAATTCCATCAGGAGGAACGGGAAGAGGCGATGGCCGGCGAGTATTATCGGGCCGAAATCCTGTCGCGCGCCGGCCTGCCGGTCGATCAGCCCGTCCACATGTCCGCCCAGCCCGGCGAGCAGATCCTTGTCTATCGCCGCCGCGTGGATCCGAGATTTTCGGATGTGCTGTTCGCGCTGGATACGCAGGACGATGCAGGCAAGCGGCGCGAGGCGGTTCTTGCCGAGCGTGACCTGTCGGCCAGGCTGCTGGATGTCTATCTCGGGACGCTGCATCCGGTGACCGTCGCGCAGGTGTCGGCGGAGCCGATCCACCGGCTGTTTTATGAGCGGCTGATCGACGCCGATACGCGTTTGTTGCCAGGCGGCCGCCTGGCCGACTTCTACGTCGGCAAGTCGTTTGTCTTTCCCGGTGCGGAGCTCGGTTGGGATCGCTTTTCCCGGCTGAAATTCGTCATCAATGGGCAGCGCTACATCAGCAGCATCGGCGCGCTTTTCGGCACCGCCGCGGAGCGCCTGCGGCCGGACCGGCTTGCCGATGCCGGCGGCGTGGTCGCGCATGGCGACGCCCACAATGCCAATGTCTGGTACGTGGAGAAATCAGGTAGGGCGGAACTGTCCTTCTTCGATCCAGCCTTTGCCGGCTCGCACATCCCGACATTGCTGGCCGAGGTGAAGGCGACGTTCCACAACATCTTCGCCCATCCCTTCTGGCTCTACGATCCGGCCATGGCGACCCAGGCTTTTCAAGCGCGGGCGCGGCTGGATGGCGATTTTCTGCATGTCGACACGGACTGGGATTTGAGCCCGATCCGCCGCGACCTTCTGGAGGTGAAGGCGATGGAGCTGTGGCGGCCCTTGCTGCTGGAACTCAGGCGTCGCGGCATGCTGCCGGCGGATTGGCGAACGGTGCTGCGCTCGGGGCTGTTCCTGTCGCCGACCCTGGTGATGAACCTGCGGGCCGGCGCGCGCAGTCACACGCCAGTCTCGTCTCTCATTGGGTTTTCAGTCGCGGTGATGGTCGGCAGCGAACCCGATGGAGGAACCGACCGGGTGACCGGTTTTCTCGATCGGATCGATCCTGAAAAGCAGGACTAGTCAGGCTGGGGACGCGCCAAATCAATGCAAAATTTGAGTCACTTCAACTTGTATATGCATGTATGTATTTTAGCCTTGACATCCGCTACCGCTGACGCTGAAATATGTCAGCACTTCAACCATGAAGTGGCGGGCAAGACGCCGAGGCACAGTGCCGCAAGAGCAGAACCCCGTAGTCTCACCAGACCGGATGCCTGGTAAAAAAGCGGTCTGATCATCAAGGGGAACGAAGATGACGCTTAACCTAGCAGGACAATTTCGCGCGTTGGTGATGGCCGTTGCCGTCGGGCTCACCGCCGCCCCGACAGCCTATGCGGCCGATGCGGCCATTCCCACGACGCCCGAGGCCGGATCGTTCAAGATCGGCATCGAACCCTGGCTTGGCTATGGCCAGTGGCACGTCGCCGATGCCAAGGGCCTGTTCAAGACAAACGGCCTCTCGGACGTCCAGATCGTCAATTTCGCCGAGGACAAGGATATCAACGCCGCACTCGCCAGCGGCCAGCTTGACGCCGCCAATATCGCCACCCACACGGCGATGGGCATGGTTGCGGCCGGCCTGCCGGTGAAGATCGTGCTGCTGCTCGATGTCTCCATGACGGCCGATGCCATCGTCGCCGGCAAGGACGTCACGTCGATCAAGGACCTCAAGGGCAAGCAGGTCGCCTTCGAGGAAGGCACGACGAGCGACATCCTGCTCAAATACGCGCTCGCCAAGAACGGCATGTCGATCGACGACGTGAAGGCCGTTCCGATGCCGGCGTCCGATGCCGGCGGCGCGCTGATCGCGGGTCAGGTGCCGGTCGCGGTCACCTATGAACCCTATCTCACCGTCGCCATGGCGCAGAACAAGGACGTCAAGCTGCTGTTCACCGCCGGCGAGGATCCCGGCCTGATCAGCGACGTGCTTGTGGTGCGCGACGAGGTCATCAAATCGCGGCCCGGCCAGGTGCTGGCCATGATCAAGAGCTGGGACGCCGCGCTGAAGGATTACAACGCCGACACGCCTGGCGGCCGCGCCATCATCGCCAAGGCGGTCGGTTCCGACGTCAAGGATCTCAACACCGCCTTCGACGGCGTGCGCTACTATTCCCTGGCCGAAAACAAGACGGCGCTCACTGGCGATTTTACCACCAAGACATTCGCCGATGTCGAAGCGGCGGCGAAGAACGCCAAGCTGCTTCAGGCCGATGTGACGCCGGAGCAGATGATCGACCCGTCCTTCGTCAAGGCGGCGGAATGACGAAGGCCGGATCGCGGTGGTAACGGAGATGTCCGGAGAGCCCACCGCGAAAACCGATCTGGCCCGTCCCGCAGCGAAGCCAGTCACGAAGAAGGCCACGCGCCGCCGATCCTCCGGGATCGGCGTGCCGATCGCCCGGTCACGTTTTCTGGCGATAGCGGTGGCCGTCTTTGTCGGTCTTGGCCTCGCCTGGTGGGCGGCGACCGGGCTGGAATGGGTAAAACCAATCTTCCTGCCGTCGCCGGGCAGCGTCGCGACACAGATCGCCAAGCTCGCGGCCGACGGCACGCTGTGGCTGGACCTCAGGGCCTCGATGTACCGCATTTCCATCGGCTTTCTTCTGGCCTCGGTACTGTCCATCCCGATCGGCGTGCTGATCGGGAGTTTCCGCTCCTGGGAGGCTGCGATCGAGCCGCTGGTGGATTTCATCCGCTATATGCCGGTTGTCGCTTTCGTACCGCTCTCCATCCTGTGGGCCGGCACCGGCGATACCCAGAAATTCCTGATCATCTTCATCGGCACCTTCTTCCAGCAGGTGCTGATGATCATGGACAATGTGAAACGGGTTCCCGCCGATTTCATCGGCCTTGGGCGCACGCTCGGCCTGCCGGATCGCAAGATCCTGACGCGCATCGTCGTGCCCAGTGCCTTGCCGGGCATCTGGGACACGTTGCGCATCAGCCTCGGCTGGGCATGGACCTGGCTAGTGCTGGCCGAACTGGTCGCGGCGACGTCCGGTCTGGGCTATCGCATTACCGTATCGCAGCGCTATTTCCAGACAAACACCATCATCGGCTACATCCTGCTCTTGGGCGTGCTTGGCCTCATCACAGACCAGGTCATGAAGGCGTTGGAGAAGGTGCTGTTCCGGCAGGATGGCCACTCGCAATGAGGAACCGCCGATGACTGTTCCCAAATTGCGCATTGCGGGTCTCGACAAGAGCTTCGGCACGGGCGAGCGGCGCACGGAAGTGTTGCGGGACATCAATCTAGACCTTGCCGACAACGAGTTCGTCTCCCTCGTCGGCACGTCGGGATGCGGCAAGAGCACGTTGCTGTCGATCGTCGCCGGACTGCAGGATTTTGACGCCGGCGATCTCAGCATCGATGGCGCGCCGATCGTGCAACCGGGTCTCGACCGTGGTGTCGTCTTCCAGTCCTACACGCTGCTTCCCTGGCTGACGGCGCGGCAGAACATCGAGTTTGCCCTCAAGGCCGCCGGCTATGATCGCTCCGCCTGCCGCGAGATCGCGCTCGAGCATCTCGACCTCGTCAAGCTGTCCCAAAGCGCCGATCGCTTCCCGTCCGAACTTTCGGGCGGCATGAAGCAGCGCGTCGCCATCGCCCGCGCGCTCTCCTATCGCCCCAAAATGCTGCTGATGGATGAGCCCTTCGGCGCGCTCGATGCCTTGACGCGGCACCAGATGCAGGAACTCCTGACCCAGATCTGGGAAGAGCATCGTCTCACCGTGCTGTTCGTCACGCATGACGTCGAGGAGGCCGTCTATCTGTCGGACCGCATCGTCGTCATGGGGATCGGCCCGGGACGCATCATGCAGACCTTCAACGTCGACATCGAGCGCCCACGCCGCGAAGAGGTGATGGAAACGCCGGCCTTCATGGATTTGCAGCGCGGCGTGCACAAGGCGATCCGCGAGGCCTCAAGACGTCCCGAAATGGCGTGAAGCTTCGTTGGTCTCGCCGGCGGTGAGGAATTACGGGCCGTGGGGACTGCATATCTCGAGCGTCCATGCGATGGTTCCGCAAAAGTCGCCGGCATACCCACGGTAACTGCCGTAGCCATTGTAATAGCTGTCCATCCAGTTGCTGTTGTCGGTCGAATTCTCGCCGGTCCAACCGCTACCGATCCAACCGTAATGGTGTCTATGTCCGCGGTTCGCGGCGTGCGTGTTGCCATTATGGGCGGTGGTGACGCGGACATAGTGGTGCCTGACAACGGCGGCATCGGCGCCTGTAGCAAACGGGACAACGTTCGTCGCCAACGTCAACACGATGGAACAGAGGAATACGCTTGGCTTTTTCATAAGCATGTCTCCTTTTCATTCGAGACATATGGAAAAGAACGCGCGCCTCGCTGCACATGTTCCTTCACGAAATCGGGCTTTCACGGTCCCAAGGACGGGGTGCAGTCAGCGGCCACATCAGGGGATCTCGCAAATAAGGTCTTCTCCGCAAGGATATGGAGCAATCCGTCCGGTTCACGCCATGCCAGCACCAGCTCACGTCGCTTTTCCGGCCGCCGCATCCATACCCATCTCTTCCTCGGAAATGTCGTCGAAGGAAGCGTAGTTCATGTTGTAAAGGCGGGCGTAGAGACCCTTCTTCTGCATCAGTTGTTCGTGGTTGCCGCTTTCGACGATCTCGCCATTCTGCAGGACGATGATGCGGTCGGCGCCGCGGATGGTGGCCAGGCGATGCGCGATGACCAGCCCGGTGCGCCCTTCGAGCAGTTTGATCAGCGCCTTCTGGATCAGCATCTCGGTGTAGGAATCGATGCTGGCGGTGGCCTCGTCGAGCACCAGGATTTTGGCATCGGCCACCAGCGCGCGCGCAAAACTAATCAGCTGGCGCTGGCCGAGCGAGAGATTGCCGCCGCGCTGCTCAAGTTCGGTGTCGTAGCCGTCGGGCAGTTGCTCGATGAAGTCGTGCGCGCCGACGGCTTGCGCGGCGCGCACCACCTCTTCGCGGCTGGCCGATGTCTTGTGGTAGCGGATGTTCTCCAGCACCGTGCCGGAGAACAGGAACGGCTCCTGCAGCACCATGGCCACCTGGTCGCCCAGCGAATCCTGCGTCAGGTCGCGCACGTCATGGCCGCCGACCAGGACCTCGCCCGACCAGACATCGTAGAAGCGGTGCACCAGCGCCATCGAGCTCGACTTGCCCGATCCAGTCGGGCCGACAAGCGCGACCGTCTCGCCCGGACTGACGCGGAAGGAGATGTTCTTCAGCACCGGCTGATTCTGACGGTAACCGAAGGTGACGTTCCTGAACTCGACCGAACCATCCATGTCGCGCGACAGCGCGATGGCGCCGTCCTTGTCGCTGACGTCGACGGGCACGTCGAGCACTTCGGAGATGCGCTGGCCCGAAGCCATGGCCCGCTGCATGACACTGTACTGCATGGTGAGCGAGCGGATAGGGTCGAAGAAGCGCTGGATGTAGAACAGGAACGCCACCATCACGCCGATATCGAGACTGTGCGACAGCACCATCGAACCACCAACGACGATGACGGTCGCCATGGCGATGCCGGTCAGCGTGTCGACGATCGGCACCATCACCTGCGCATACTTCGCCGAGCGCAGATGGGCGTTGAGATTGGCCAGAACCTTCTCGTCGTAAAGGTCGAAATTGACATGCTGACGCTCCAGGCTCTGCACCGTGCGCACGCCGTGGATACCTTCGGCCAGCGCTCCGTTGGCGATGGAGTTGGTTTCGTGCGCGGCCATGAAGGCGACCTTGGCCCGCGGCAGCCAGAACAGGCGCACGATGAACAGCATCGGCATGGTCGACAGCGTCAGCAGTCCGAGCCGGAAATCGAGCCAGAGCAGGACGGTGACGATGCCGAAAAGAAGCACGATATCGCCTACCGACATGACGGACGTTTCGAGGAACTCCTGCATGGAATTGACATCGCCCTGCAGGCGCGACATCAGCCGGCCGACCTCGGTCTTGTCCATGAAGCTCAGCGAGACGCGCTGCAGGTGGCTGAACATGGCGCGGCGCAGGTCGGACAGCACGTTCTCGGCCACCTTGCCGACGACGCTTTCCTGCACATGGCTGGCGGCGTAGTTGATGAGGATGATCATGGTGAAAGCGACGATCGCGGAGATCATCACCGAGCGGTCGAGCCTGCCCGGCGCCATGCCGTGATCGATGGCGTAGCGGATGACCAGCGGGATCGCCAGCTGTGTCAGCGTGAACACCAGCACGGCCGCGACCGAGATGAAAATCCGGCCCTGATATGGTCTGACGAAGCTCCAGATGCGCCTGACGATGCGCGGATCGTAGGCCTTGCCGAAGACCTCTTCCTCATCGCGGTGCGAGCCGACGACCGCCTTGGTCGGGCGTCGGCTTGTGTCTTCCTTCTCGTCGTCGTCCTGCGTCGACATCAGGCGGCTCCCTCTAGCCGATCGTCGTCCGGCCGTAGCTGCAGGTCGTAAAGCGCGCGGTAGCGTCCGCCGAGCGCCAGCAATTCCTCATGCGTGCCACGTTCCACGATCCGGCCACCCTCGACGAACAGGATCTGGTCGGCATGCATCAGCGAACTCAGCCGGTGCGAGATGATGAGCGTCACACGATCGCGGGCGAAGCGCTTCATCGCCGCTCGTATCCGCTGCTCGGTGCCGGCGTCGACGGCGGCCGTGGAATCGTCGAAGACCAGCACCGATGGCCGCAGCATCAGGCTGCGCGCGATGGTCAGGCGCTGCCGCTGGCCACCGGACAGCGACGCGCCGCGTTCACCGACGACCGTGGTGTAGCCGGCCGGAAGGCCAATGATATAGTTGTGCAGCTGGGCATACTCGGCGGCCTGGCCGATGCGGGTCTCGCGCGCCCAGGGATTGCCATAGGCGATGTTGTTCTCGATCGAGGTGGTGAACAGGAACGCGTCCTGCTGGACGACGCCGACCGCCTTGCGCAGCGACTGCAGCGTGACCTTGCGGATGTCCTGTCCGTCTATGGTGATCGCGCCCGAGGTCACGTCGTAGAAGCGCGGGATCAGATGCGCGATGGTCGACTTGCCGCTGCCCGGCGGGCCGACGATACCGACGGTCTCGCCCGGCCTGGCTTCGAAGGAAACGCCCGAAAGCGTCGGACGCTCGTTCGCGCCCTCATAGCGGAAACCGACATTCTCGAAGCGCAGCACGCCTTCGGTGATGACGAGCTCCCTGGCGTCGGGCGCGTCCTTGATGTCGAGTTCGGCGTCGAGCAGTTCGAACAGCCGCGTGCCACAGGTCGAGGCGCGCGCGAAGGAGTTGACCATCAGGCCGAGCTGGCGCACCGGCATCTGCAATATGGTCATGAAGGTGAGAAACTGGGCCAGCGTGCCGACGCTGATCTGGCCCGAGATCACTTTCTGGCCGCCGAACCAGAGGACCAGGCCCATGGCGGCCAGGAAGGAAAAGTTCATCGCGCTGGTGTTCGAGACGCGGATGTCGACGCGCTCATTGGCGAGCTCCAGCGCATCCTGCTTGGCGCGGTCGAATTTGGCCAGCTCATGCCGCTGCGCCGCGAAGGCGCGCACGACACGGATGCCGCCGAGATTTTCGTCCATCACCCGGCTCAGCACCGACAGCCGCTCCTGCAGAGTTAGCCAAGTGCTGCGCAGCCGGAGTTGCGTCACCGAGGAGCGCCAGGCGACGAACGGCACGAAGCTGAGGCTCAACAACCCGAGCACGAGATCGGTGCTGATCAACAGATAGGCGCCGACGCCGATCAGCACGCCAAGCAGCACCACGCGCAGGATGCCGGTGGAAAAGAACATGCGCACGCCGTCGAGGTCGAGCAGCCCGAGCGTGATGAGATCGCCGGTGTGGACCTTGTCGTGGAAGGAAAAGCTCAGCCGCTGGATCTTCTCGTAGAAGGCGAGCCGCAGCTCATAGCCGGTCTGATGGCCGACGGCCTCGCCATAGTAGTTCTGCGCCATGGTGAAGAGACCGCGCAGGATGCTGACGGCCAGCAGTGTCAGCGCGGTACTCCAGAGTGCCTGCTCGGCGGCGGTGCCAGCCCCCGCGGCCATCACGCCTTGCGCCTGATCGATGGCGCGTCCCAGGAGGCGCGGAATGAAGAGCTGCAGCGTCGCCGCGATAAAGGTCGAGATGAGGGTGATCGCAACCTGCCAGGGATGGCGCAGCGTCATGCGCACGATGCGCAGCAAGGTGCTGAGGCCCTTGCCCCAGGAGGCTTCCGCCACATGGGCAAATGATTTGCCGCGCCTGGCCGCGCTGGTTGCATCCGTGTGCAAGGAAAATACCCAGACCGATCCGGACATTAGCCCGAACGAATGTAGCAGACTCAATTGGATAGCCTGATTTTACGCGCGTCCGGCTTGCCCGTTCAAGGGGCCAATGGCGAGATCGCACTGTACCTGAAGAAGGGTGCCGCGTGCCATCTCGGCCATGGCCATCGGGGCCTGATCGGCGACGCGGTCACCGGCAAGATCGTGTCGCAACTCGCTGCTGGTCTGCCGCCGGTGATCGATCTCATGCCGTTGCGGGCGGATAGGGTCTGAGTGTTCAGGGCCTGCTCTGCCAGTAGGCCTTCCGTCCTGCATGAGGGGAACGACGTGACCGCGACCACAGACACACACGCCGTTGAGTCGATCGATCCGCAACGCGCTTACGCAGTCCTGGTCTGCGATCTGATCGGCCTGCGCTTCGACGCTGACGGAAAGCCAGACCCTTCGGAGGTGCGGGCCCATATCGAAGCCAAGGGCGGGCGCTTTCATGCGACCGGACTCGGCGACAAGGCCGCTCTGGAACGCGGGCGCGTTCATTTTTTCTACCAGCCGGATCTCAGCACCCGGGAGGAGCTGATCGAAGCCGCCGGCGACGGACGCTATGACGCCGTCATTACCGCCGCGACCTTCCTGCCCGCCGAAACCTTCTTTCCGCTGGCCGGCGTGCGCATCGGCGCCGGCACCGGCAATATGGGCTCGCGCTCCTGGGGTGGCGGCAGTGGCGAGGGCGGCACCGCGGTGCTGATGAACACGCCCGGCATCAACAGCCGCGCCACGGCGCAGATGGTGATGAAGGCGATCCTGAAAGTGCTGCCCGCTCTTCCGGTCGACACGCTTCACGGGCGTGTGGCGCGTGGCGCTTTCGACACCGGCAGGGAGCTGCGCAATTTCCCCACCGAAAAGCTCGAAGGCAAGACCATCGCGATCATCGGCTACGGCAATATTGGCCGCGAGGTGGCCAAGCTTGCCCGCGCCTTCGGCATGCGCGTGGTGATCCACGCGCGGCCTCGGCATCGGGATTGGATAGAAGCCGAGGGCTTTGCCTTTGCCCCGGACCTTGTCGAGGCGGCCGAAGGCGCCGATGTGCTCAGCGTTCATGTCGGCCTGGGCAAGCAGGATACGCAGAGCGGGCGCTATGCCAATGCCGGGCTCATTGGCGCGGACGCCTTGTCCCGCATGAACAAGGGCGCGGTGCTGGTCAACTACGACCGCGGTGAACTTGTCGACATCGAGGCTCTTGATGAAGCTCTGAATACAGGCCGGCTGCGTCATGCGGCGATCGATGCCGATCTGTTCAGGGATGCCTCGACCGGCCGCCTGTCCGGGCCGATGCTGCCTTATCTCGGCCTCGTCGAGAAGCATGGCGCCAGGCTTGAGCTCCTGCCGCACGCTGCCGCCGATACGGACCACCCGTCGCGCGTCGCCGGCGCCAAGCAGGCCGTCGACCAGATATTCGCTGTCATTTGCCGCAAATCGGTAACCAATGCGAAAGGCACCGTGCCGCCAGGCTATCTTTCCCTCGGCGCGACCACGCCTCCGGGCATCGGACCTGTGACGGCGGACCACCTTTTGAAACTGACCTCCAGCGACTGCGCCGAACTGGCGGATCTCTGCGATCGGCAAGGCCGTCTGTGGAAGGCTCTTTCGGATACCCCGCCTGCCGAGCGAGGCGCGATTGTCGTCGAACAGGGCGACGAGCTTGTCCGGTTGATCGACCGCTTCTGCCTTCTGGCCGAGAACCTCAATCTCCGGGGACCTTTCCAGAAATAGGCCGGAGGTCTCAGTCCCGGGGACCGGCCACCATACGGGCGACCCGCGTCATGTCGGCGCTCATCTCACGATCGTCGTCGAGCGGACTGACGAGCGCACGCACCGCAGCAAAGGTGCGCTGGGGTCCTTCGCCCATGCTGTCGACGACGCCGCGCAATTCAACGCCCGTCGCCGCGAAGATCAGTTCCATCGCAACGAGATAGCGCAGGCGTTCGACGATCTCGGCGGTCTTGGCCACCACGCGCGGCGCCATCGACGACTGGTCCTCGATCCCGTCCGAAACGGCCAGCGGGCTGAGCGACATCGGATTGGCCAGGTGCCGAATCTCGGCTTCCAGCGCGGCCAGCGGCTTCTGCAGTTCCGCGTAGCCCTGGCGGCTGCCGCCCCTGGCCGACAGGAAGCGCGGCAGCTCGGCAATTGTCGGCGACATCAGCTTCATGCAGCGGTTGGCGGTGCCCACCGCGCAATGCGCGAGCGCTTGGCCGAGCTGTTCCCAGGCCAGCGTCATGGCAGTAAGGTCGAAATTGCCGTTCGAGACGACGCGTTCGTCGCCGGGCAGGATTACCGGATTGTCGCCGGAATAGGTCAGTTCGATCTCCGTCGCGAGCTTCGCCTGTTCGAATGCATTGAGCAGGCCGCCCCAGACCTGCGGCACACAGCGATAGCTGAGCGGATCCTGCAGCCGCCGTGCCGCTCTGTCCTTCCACAGGCCGCTTCCCGCCAGTTCCGTACGCAGCCGCGCGCCGATCTCGCGCTGGCCGAAGGCCGGTCGGGCGGCGAGGGCATCCTCGTCGATCGCGGTCAGGGACGAGCGGAACGCCTCATAGTTGAGCGCTACCGCGGCCAGCGCCCAGTCGATGAGATGGGCGACGTCCTCGAGACATGGCCGTCCTTGCCTCGGCGGCAGTGTCCGAGCCGGGTTCGAGCGCCGGCCATGCGAGTGCAGGTCGCGGCCAACCTGCCGGACGGTCCGTCCGCCGCGCCGCGCAGCGGGGCCGAAGTCGGCCGATGCGCACGCGGTGCCGGTCGACAGGCTGTTGGCGACGACGATCGCGTGGCCGTCCTTCTCGCGCAGGTCGAGCGGTTCGAGCCCGGCCAATGCGAGTGCCTCGGCCGACGGCATTATCCTGCCCTGGTATTCCGTCTCGCCGTCGCCGCGCAGCGCGCGCGCCATGTGGCCGAGATGGGCGAGGTCCGCCGCGCCGATCGATCCCCAGGTGGGGATCACCGGATGGACGCCGGCGTTGAGCGCCGCCACAAGGCCCATCACCACGCGTTCGGACGTGCCGGTGCCGCCGGCGGCCATGCCCGAAATGCGCGCGGTCATCAGCGCGCGCACCGCCTCGGTCGAAAGGGCAGGGCCGATGCCCATGCTGTGGCTGAGCGGCACACTGAGCTGGAAGGCGATGAGATCGGCCTGGGCGAGCGGCGTGTCGACACAGGCGCCGAGGCCCGTGGTGACGCCGTACATCGGCTTGCCGAGCCCGGTGAGGTGCTCGATGAGCGCGCGGCTCGCCCGGATGCGCCGCATCGCCTCCTCGCCCAGCATCAGCCGCGCATTGCGCCGCGCGATCTCGGCGACGTCAGCCGCGCTAAGCGGCTTGGCGTCGAGCAGTATCATTCGGGCTGTCATGTCTCGCCTGTATCCCGTGACCAGAGGCCCGGACCAGCGGCGCGCCGGGCGTTGCCATTTGTGGCGGCATGCTGGCTGGACTGCAAGCCATTCCCATTATGGCAGCGATGAGAAGGCAGGCGGAGGAGCCAGGATTTTGCGATTACGCCGATCGCTCCGCGACAGCGTCCGGCACCACCACCAGCTTGCCGACAAAATCCTTTGCGACGAAATCGGCCTGCGCGTGGTGGAAATCGGAGAGCTTGTAGACGCCACCGACCAACGGTCTGATCTTTGCCTCCTCGATGTAGCGAACGATGCGGCGGAAATCGGCGCGCGTGCCCTGGCTCGAGCCATGCAGTTGCAACTGCTTGAGATACATGGTCCTGAGGTCGAGCTGGACGACCGGGCCTGCAATCGCGCCGGCCGTGGTATAGCGGCCCTCGGGTCGCAGGATGCGCAGCAGGTCGTTGAAGATCGCGCCGCCGACGAGATCAGCGACCACGTCGATCGGCTGGCCGCCGGTCGCTTCGGTCACGGCTTGCGGCAGGTCTGCAACGCCACGGGTGATGACCGCCTCGGCGCCGATGTCGAGTACGGCCTGTTCCTTGCCCTTGCCCGCGACCGCATAGGGAATGGCGCCACGCGCCCGCGCCAGCTGCACGATGCCGGAACCGACGCCGCCCGAGGCGCCGGTGACCAGCACGCGCTCGCCAGCCTTCAGGCCAGCGCGTTCCAGCATCTGTTCGCCGGTAAGGTAGGCGCAGCAGAAGGTGGCGAGTTCGACGTCGCTCAAGGTGGTATTGACGACATGGGCGTTGTCGGCTGGCACAGCCTGATACTCGGCATAACCGCCATCGCGGCCGTGGCCCATATAGTCGATGTCGGCGAGTGAATCGTCGTCGCGGTTGTAGATGGAGAAATCGACCATTACCCGTTCGCCGATACGGTCCGGCGATACACCTTCGCCGACGGCGGCGATGGTGCCGACAGTGTCGGTGCCCTGGATGCGCGGGAAGGTCAGCGTATTGCCCTGCCTTCGCCAGGTCGACACCGCGCCCGCATCCTCCTCGGTACCATAGGCGCCCTGGCGCACCCAGACATCGGTGTTGTTCATCCCGCAAGCGCTGACCCTTATGAGCACTTCACCTGAAGCAGGAGCAGGCACCTTGACATCGGTGCGGTAGACGAGTTTTTCAGGTCCGCCGTGGCCGGTGAGCAGCACGGCGGCCATGGTGGCGGGGAGGGTTTTGGTCATGGCATTCATGGGTCGGTCTCAGAGATTGGCGAATACGCTGTTCACGGCATCGGCGGTCTTGGCCACCACGATGTCGGCCTCCTCACGGGTCAGGCACAGCGGCGGCGCGAAGCCGAGTATGTCGCCCTGCGGCATGGCGCGGCCGATGACGCCGCTTGCGGCAAGGGCCGCGGCGACCTGCGGTCCGATCTTGAGCGAAGGATCGAAGAAGACACGGTCGTCGCGATCCCTGACGAATTCCACCGCCGCCAGCATGCCGTCGCCGCGCACCTCGCCGACGTGTTTGTGACCGCCGACGGCCTTGGCCAGTTCGGCACGGAAATAAGCGCCGGTCTCGCCGGCATTCCGCACCAGGTCCATCTCGTCGATCAGTTCGAGATTGGCGACGCCGGCTGCGACGCAGATCGGATGCGCCGAATAGGTCCAGCCATGGCCAAGCGAGCCGAGCTTGTCGGAGCCCTGCACCAGCACCTGCCACACCTTGTCGGCGACGATGACGCCCGACAGCGGCGCATAGGCCGAGGTCAGGCCTTTGGCGATGGTGATCAGGTCGGGTTTGATGCCGTAGTGGTCGGAGCCGAACATCGTGCCCAGCCGACCGAAGCCCGTCACCACCTCGTCGGCTACCAGCAGCACGTCGTACTTCTTCAGCACCGCCTGGATTTTCTCCCAATAGCCGGTGGGCGGCGGCACGATGCCGCCAGTGCCGAGGATTGGCTCGCCGATGAAGGCGGCGACGGTTTCAGGCCCTTCGGCGAGGATCATCTCCTCCAGCTTGTCGGCGCAATGCTGCGAGAATTGCTCTTCGCTCATCGAGCGGTCGGCGCGGCGGAAATAATAGGGCGCCTCGGTGTGCAGGATCGGCGCGCGCGGCAGGTCGAAGGCATTGTGGAAGAGGTCCAGCCCGGTCAGCGATCCCGTCATCACGCCCGAGCCGTGATAGCCGCGCCAGCGCGAGATGATCTTCTTCTTCTCCGGCCGGCCCAGCACATTGTTGTAGTACCAGATCAGCTTGATGTTGGTTTCGTTGGCATCCGAACCGGAGAGGCCGAAATAGACCCTCGACATGCCCTTCGGCGCGCGATCGATGATCATCTTCGCCAATGTGATCGAGGCCTCGGTGCCGTGCCCGACATAGGCGTGGTAATAGGCGAGGTTCTTCGCCTGCGTCGCGATGGCGTCAGCGATTTTCTGGCGGCCATAGCCGACATTGACGCAATAGAGGCCGGCGAAGGCATCGATGCTCTTCCTGCCATTGTTGTCCCAGACGGTGACGCCTTCGCCTCCAGCCATGATCCTTGTCGGCGATTCACCGCGAGCGTGCGTGCCCATGTGGGTCGAGGGATGGAAGAAATGGTCGCGATCCCAGGCGGCGAGTTCGTTGGACTGGTCGAGCATTTTTTGACTCCTTGAAAATTCCAGTGTGGCCTAAGCCACGTCGAGGCATAGATATTTGAGATCAGTGAAGGCCTCCAAGCCGTGGCGCGAGCCTTCGCGGCCGATGCCGGACTGCTTGACGCCGCCGAAGGGGATCGGAGCGCCGGTGATCTTCACACGGTTGATGGCGACCATGCCATAGTCGAGCGCGCGACCCATGCGCTGCTGACGCGCGCCATTCTCGGTCACGACATAGGCGACCAGACCATATTCAGTCGCATTGGCGCGGGCGATCACCTCGTCCTCGTCGTCGAAGGAGGTGACGGCGGCGACCGGACCAAAGGTCTCCTCGCGCATGATCAGCGCTTCGTCGGCGACACCGGCGAGCAGTGTCGGCTGGTAGAACAGCGGCCCGGCCTGATGCCGCTTGCCGCCGGCAAGGCAGCGCGCGCCAAGAGCCACGGCGTCAGCGACCTGCTCTTCGACTTTCTTGACGGCGCGCTCATGCATCAGCGGCCCGATGTCGATGTCCTCGGCGAGGCCATTGCCGGCCCGCAACGCGTCTATGCGCTTGGCAAATGCGGCGCTGAAGCGGTCGTAGAGCGGACGCTGGACATAGATGCGGTTGGCGGCGAGGCAATCTTGGCCTGATGTGGCGAATTTGGCGTCGACGGCAATGGTCACCGCCTTTTCGATATCGGCATCGGCAAAGACGATCAGCGGCGCGTGGCCGCCGAGTTCCATGACCAGCCGTTTCATCGTCGGCGCACTTTGCGCGGCGATCAGCCGGCCGATCTCGGTCGAGCCCGTAAAACTCATGGCGCGCACGCGCGGATCTTCGCACATGCGTCCAACGATCGTCGCGGCCTTGCCTGTGACGATGTTGAAGACGCCGGCCGGCAACCCGGCGCGCTCGCCGAGTTCGGCCAGCGCCAGCGCCGACAGCGGCGTTTCCGAGGAGGGATGGGCAACGATGGTGCAGCCGGCGGCAAGCGCGGCAGCCGCCTTGCGGGTCAGCATGGCCGACGGAAAATTCCACGGCGTGACCACGCCGACGACGCCGAGCGGTTCGCGTCGCACCATCATTTCCGCGTTCGGCAGATGGCTGGTGACGCCCTCTGCGTTGAGACGCTTCGCTTCCTCCGCATACCATTCGACGAAGGAGGCAGCGTAGTCGATCTCGCCGAGCGACTCCTTTAACGGCTTGCCCTGTTCCAATGTCATCAGCAGCGCGAGGTCGTCTTTCGCGGCGATGATCAGCTCGAACCATTTTCGCAGGATTTTCGAGCGCTCCTGCGGCAACAGCGCCCGCCACGTCGGAAAGGCGCGCGCCGCGGCGTCGATGGCTTTTGTCGCCTGACGGCTGTCGAGTGCTGCGACGAAGGCGACGGTGGTGCCGGTCGCCGGATCGGTGACCTCGAAACTCTCGGCTGCGTCACTCGCCGTCCAATGGCCGTCGACGTAAGCGAGTTCGCGCAGCAGCCGGCGGTCGGCGAGCCGGTCGAGCGCTTCGTGGCGATGCGAGCGGGCGAAATGCGCGGACATGGTCGAAGCCTCCCGGTTCGGTTTTGATGCGGGGAGACTATCCTTCACAGGCAGACAGAGAGGCTGTTTGGGCGCCTCATCGTAGAGAGAGTCTCTCTATTGCGCCGTGAGGGCAGCCCGTTTCTCCGGCGCTATGCCGAAGCCGGCAGCAGGTCGGCTATGGGCAGCGCAATATCTTCCTTCACTGTCTTGATGACGATGTAGGTGAAATAGCGGTCGATGCCGATCTCGCGATCGAGCAAGCTGTCGACCAGCCGCTGATAGGCGTCGATGTCGCGCGCCATCACCTTCAGCACATAGTCGACGCCGCCACCCACCGACCAGCAGGCGACGATCTCGGGGATGTCGCGAATGACGCGCTCGAAGCGGTCGAAATCGGCCTGGCGGTGGCTGGCCAACGTCACCTCCATCAGCACTGTGGCGACAGGCGCCACGACGCGCATGGCGATCCGGGCGTGATAGCCCGAGACGATCCCGGCTTTTTCTAGCTTGCGCAGCCGCATCCAGCACGGTGTCGGCGACAGCCCGACCTGCTCGGCCAGCGCCAACTTGGTGATGCGTCCGTCACGCTGGATGGCGTCGAGGATTTTGAGATCGATCGGGTCGAGTTTCGCAGCAGTCATCAGCGCCCACTTTTTCGTCCATCGTACCATGAGGGCATTATTTCGATTGTCAATTGCACTGATTTCGATCTCTAATAAGTCATGACATTGTGGCAACCCGATCCCGCGCTCATCCGGCGGCCGGCCTATCAATCATTGGCCGACCAGTTCGCCCGCGCCATCCATGACGGGCGCCTGGCCAATGGCGCGAGGCTGCCGACGCATCGCAGGCTGGCGGACGATCTCAAGCTCTCGGTGCAAACGGTCAGCCGGGCCTATGAGGAATTGATCCGGCGCGGTCTGATTTCGGGCGAGATCGGCCGCGGCAGCTTCGTCCAGACGCAGCGCCGCGAGCCGGACCCGCCCTATCTGCCCGAGCGCCTCGGTGAGGTCATCGACCTCTCGATCCTGAAACCGGTCTGCGAGCCGATGCACTTGGAGCGAATGAAGCAGGCGCTGGGCTGGCTCGCCGAAAACCTGCCGTCGAGTTCGGCACTGTCGTTCCGGCCAAACATGGTATTCCCACGTCACCGCGCCGTGGCGGTCGAATGGCTGAAACTGTGCGGCCTCGATGCCTCCGCGCAGAACATCAGCCTGACCAATGGCGCCACCGCCGGCATGACGGTGGCGCTGATGAGCGTCGCGCCGCCGGGCTCCACCGTTGCCACCGAGGCGATCGGCCACCACACGCTGGTGCCGCTCGCCCGCTATCTCGGCTTCAACCTCGAAGGCCTTCCGATCGACGGCAACGGCCTGATTCCGGAAGCGCTGGACGAGGCCTGCCGGCTGTCCGACATCCGCGCGGTGTTCGTCCAGCCTTCCGTCATAAATCCCACGGCAACGCTCATGGATGCGGCGCGCCGTGAGCAGATCGCGGCGGTGGCGCGCAAGCATGACATCGCCATCATCGAGAACGATGTGCTCGGCCCCTGGTCGAGGATCGACCGCCACCGGTCGCTGCTTTCGCGCCGGAGCGGACGCTTTACGTCACCTCCTTCACCAAGATCACCGTGCCCGGCCTGCGCATAGGCTATCTCGCCGCGCCCGACCGTTACGTTGCGGCCGTCGCCAACCGGCATCTCGTCTCGAACTGGATGGCGACACCAATGGTGGCCGAGATCGCCACCAAATGGGTGACCGACGGCACCGCGATGGAGTTGGTGCGCTGGCAGCGCGCGGCGTTGCGTCGCCGGCAGGATATCGCTGGCGAGGTACTGACCGGCGTCGACTACCGTGCCCGCCGCGACGGATTGCATATCTGGCTGCAACTGCCGGCCGACCGTTCCGAAGAGAGCTTTGTCGCCCAGGCCCGATTGCAGGGGGTAGCCATCGCTCCCGGCGCCTCCTTCCGCATTTCGGATGCGCCGTGGCATCCGGCGGTGCGCATCTCGCTGGGTTCGACCACCGAGGGGGAACTGCGCGCCGGTCTCGGCGTTGTCACCAAGCTCCTGCTTGGCGATCCGGAGCATCTGCTACTCGCAATCTGAGCACGCCACCCTCTCGCCAAGTGGTTCTGGGGCAACGGCATGCCCAAAAAGCCAGCTGCGATTGACCGGAAAATGTGCGCAATCAGAATAATTGTCATGATATTATTTTACCAATTGACATGATTTGGCGTGTTCCCCATCGTTAAGGGCACAGGCTTCTCCAGCACGGGGAAATTCATTTGTCCGCAACCACGCCCATCATCAAGGTCGATGCCATCTCGAAGAGCTTCGGCGCCTTCAAGGTGCTGGATGGGCTGTCGATGCAGGTCATGCCGCGCGAGAAGCTGGCGCTGATCGGACCTTCAGGTTCCGGCAAGACGACGATCCTGCGCATCCTGATGACGCTGGAGCGCATCGACGGCGGTCACATCCAGATCGACGGCGAGCAGCTCTACCACATGGAGCGCAACGGCCAGCTGCTGCCGGCCGACGAGCGGCATCTGGCAAAAATGCGCCAGAAGACCGGCATGGTCTTCCAGCTGTTCAACCTGTTTCCGCACAAGAGCGTCATCGACAATGTGACGCTGGCGCCGATGCTGACCAAGGGCACGCCGCGCGCCGTTGCCGAGAAGCGGGCGATGGAACTTCTCGAGATGGTCGGCATGGCCGACAAGGCGAAGGCCATGCCGGCCCAATTGTCCGGCGGCCAGAAACAGCGCGTGGCGATCGCCCGCGCGCTCGCCCTGCAGCCGAAGATCATGCTGTTCGACGAGGTGACATCGGCGCTCGACCCGGAACTGGTCGAAGAAGTGCTCAACGTCTTGTGGCGGCTCTGCGCCGAGACCGACATGACCATGCTGCTGGTCACGCACGAGATGGGTTTCGCCCACGACTTCGCCGACCGGGTGCTGTTCTTCGATCGCGGCCGAATAGTCGAGGAAGGCAAGCCCGACGAGATTTTCCGCAATCCCAAGCAGGAACGCACGCAAGGGTTCCTGAAGAAGATCATCGCGGCCGGACACCGTGTCTGACCGCATGCCGAAGGCGGCAATGCCGTCCTGAAATCACGCAAACCAAGACAAGAACAAAGGAGTTGGGAACAATGAAGAAACTTGGCATTCTGGCCGGCGTCGCCGGTCTCGCACTTTCGGCCATGCTGGCCGCCTCGATCCCGGGTTCGGCCGACGACAGCAAGCTCGAGCAGCTGAAGTCGCAGGGCTTCGCTCGCCTGGCCATCGCCAATGAGCCGCCCTATACGGCGGTCGCCGCCGACGGCAAGGTTTCGGGTGCCGCGCCCGACGTGGCGCGCGAGATCTTCAAGCGGCTTGGCGTCGCCGACGTCGTCGCCTCGATCTCGGAATATGGCGCCATGATCCCCGGCCTGCAGGCCGGCCGCTTCGATGTCGTCACCGCTGGCCTGTTCATGAAGCCTGAGCGCTGCGCTGCGGTTGCCTATTCGGAGCCGGTTCTGTGCGACGCCGAGGCGATGCTGGTCAAGAAAGGCAATCCGAAGGGCTTCAAGAGCTACGAGGATGTCGCCAAGGACACGTCCGCCACGATCGGCGCTCCGGGCGGCGGCACCGAGGAGAAGCTGGCGCTCAACGCCGGCGTGCCACGCGAACGTGTCATCGTCGTGCCGGATGGCCAGAGCGGCCTGAAGATGGTGCAGGACGGCCGTATCGACGCCTATTCGCTGCCTGTGCTCTCGATCAATGATCTGATGAAGAAGGCCGCCGATCCGAACCTCGAAGTCATCGCTCCGGTACAGGGTGCCCCGGTCTATTGCGACGGCGCCGCCTTCAAGAAGGGCGACGAGGCGATGCGCGATGCCTTCGACGTCGAACTCGCCAAGATGAAGAAGTCGGGGGAGTTCGCCAAGATCATCGAGCCCTACGGCTTCTCGGCGGCGGCGGCGATGTCGACCACGCGCGACAAGCTCTGCGCCGCGAAGTAGCGCTTCTTTTTTCCTTCTCCCCGTGAACGGGAAGAAGGTGGCCCGAAGGGCCGGATGAGGGGCAGCACAAGCTTTGCTTACGCTGGCACTGCCTCTCATCTGCCTGCCGGCATCTTCTCCCCGTTGAACGGGGAGAAGGAAGCTAACCGCCAACGTTGGAACCCAGATGACCCAGTGGTCCGGCTATTTCGGTCTGATATTGCAGGGAGCGCTTGTCACCATCGAGCTGACGCTGATGGGGTCGGTGCTTGCCCTGATCATGGCCTTTCTCGCCGGCTTGGGGCGCCTGTCGCGCTTCTTCGTGCTGCGGGCCTTGGCAACGGCCTATATCGAATTCTTCCGTGGCACCTCAATCTTCGTGCAGCTGTTCTTCGCCTATTTCGTGTTGCCCTTAGTGGGTTTCGAACTGACCCCGCTGCAGGCTGGCGTCTTGGCGCTGGGCTTGAATGTCGGGGCCTATGCCGCGGAGGTGGTGCGCGGCGCCGTGCAATCGATCGGCCGCGAACAGCATGAGGCCTGCATCGCGCTCAATCTGGGCCGCTGGCAAGGCATGCGCCATGTCATCCTGCCGCAAGCGTTTCTGGTGATGCTGCCGACCTTCGGCAACAATGCGATCGAGCTGCTCAAGGCGACATCGGTCGTCTCGCTGATCTCGCTCGCCGACCTGACCTTCCAGGCGCAGGTGGTGCGCGCGCAGACCGGCAACACCATGGTGCCGTTCACCACGATTCTCGTCATCTATTTCATCCTGGCGCTGCTCATCTCGTGGGGTGTGCGCTCACTGGAACGCCGCATGGCGCGCGGCCTCGACGGAGTGCGCGTCTGATGGCCAGCGCATTCCTGATGAATTGGGTCCGCTGATGGATTGGGATTGGGATTTTGTCCGGCAGATCCTGCCGACGTTGATCCAGGGAGTGAAGATCACCATCCTGGCGACGTTGCTCGGTTCGGTGCTGGCGGCGATCGTCGGGTTGGGCATCGCGTTAGCGCGCCGCTCGCCCAACAAGGCGGTGTCGCGAACTGTCGGCTGGGTGGCCGAATTCATCCGCGGCACACCGCTCCTGGTGCAGCTCTACTTCATCTTCTACGTGCTGCCCGACATCGGCATCCTGCTGCCGCCGCTGGTCGCCGGCGTCATCGGGCTCGGGCTGCACTACGGCACCTACACGGCGGAGGTCTACCGCGCCGGCATCGACAATGTGCCGCGTGGCCAGTGGGAGGCCGCTAAGGCGTGCAATCTTAGCGCCCGGCAGACCTGGTCCCACATCATCATCCCACAGGCCATTCCGCCGATGATCCCGGCATTGGCCAACTACTTCATCGCCATGTTCAAGGAGACGCCGCTGCTCTCGGCGATCACCGTGCTGGAACTGATGAACCAGGCAAAAAGCGTCGCCAACACCTATTATCGCTACCTCGAGCCGATCACGCTGGTCGGCGCCTTCTTCCTCGCCATCAGCCTGATTTCGGTCGTGCTGCTGCGCTGGCTGGAACGCCGCTACGGCAAGATCGAAAGATAAAAGATGAAACCCTTGCCCCAGATCAAGCTTGTGCCCAACCGGCCAGCGCTCGATGACCGTCCGCTGGAGCGGCGCGTCGGCCTCATCATCCTTGCCACCGACCACACGACCGAGCCGGATTTTCGCCGCATGGTGGCGAGCGAACGGATCGGCGTCTATGTCGCGCGCATCCCCTATGCCAATCCGACGACGCCTGAGAACTTGCGCAAGATGCAGCCGGCGCTGACGGCGGGCGCGGCCTTGATCCTGCCTGACGAGCCGCTCGACGCTATCTGCTATTCCTGCACGTCGGCCTCGGTGGTGATTGGCGATGCCGAGATCGAGACGGCGATCCAGGCCGCCAAGCCAGGCGTGCCCGTCGTCACACCAACAATGGCCGGTGTGCGCGGACTGAACGCGTTCGGCGTGCGCCGGATCAGCATCCTCACGCCCTACACAATGGAAACCGCCAGGCCGATGGCGACCTATTTCGCCGAACGCGGCTTCGAAATCCTAGGCTTTACCTGTCTCGGCTTCGAGGACGACCGCGAGATGGCGCGCATTGCCCCGGCAGCGCTTGTCGACCTCGCACGCCAGGCAATGCATCCGCAGGCCGATGCGCTGTTCGTGTCCTGCACGGCGCTGCGCGGTGCGCTCGCGGTCACCGGCATGGAACAGGCGATCGGCCGCCCGGTGGTGACCAGCAACCAGGCAACCGCATGGAACTGTCTGCGCCTTTGCAGCGATGAGACGGCCCATCCCGAATTCGGCAGTCTGATGACGCTGCCCTTGCCACGCGGCTGACGACCATGGCGACAGTGACCCTTGGCGATATCCGTGGCGCGCGCGAGCGAATTGCCGGCAAGGTCGAGCGCACATCGATCGTGCTTTCGGCGAGTCTTTCCGAACGGCTGGGCGTGCCGGTTCATCTCAAGCTCGAGCATCGCCAGACCACCGGCAGCTTCAAATTGCGCGGCGCTTCCAACGCCGTTGCGTCGCTTGATGCCGAGGAGAAGGCGCGCGGCGTCGTCGCGGCATCGACCGGCAATCATGGCCGTGCGCTCGCCCACGCGGCGAAGCTCGAAGGCATGCGTGCGGTGATCTGCATGTCTCGACTGGTACCCAAGAACAAGCTGGACGAAATCCGCCGCCTCGGCGCGGAAGTCCGTATTGTCGGCAACAGCCAGGACGATGCCCAGAAGGAGGTCGAGCGGCTGGCGGCGGAGGAAGGGCTTGTCATGCTGCCACCCTTCGACCATCCCGCGATCATCGCCGGGCAAGGCACGCTCGGGCTGGAGATGATCGAGCAGGTCCCGGATGCCGCTCTGGTGCTGGTGCAACTCTCCGGAGGTGGGTTAGCATCGGGTATAGCGGCCGCAATCAAAGGCGTTAGCCCCGGCACAAAAATAATCGGCGTGTCGATGGCGCGCGGCGCGGCAATGAAGGCGAGCCTCGATGCCGGCCACCCCGTGCTGGTCGAGGAGCTGCCGACGCTGGCGGATTCGCTCGGCGGCGGCATCGGCCTCGACAACCGGCTGACCTTCGCCATGTGCCGCGACCTGCTCGACGATGTCGTCCTGCTCAGTGAGGACGAAATCGCCGCCGGCATTCGCCATGCCTATGAACTGGAACGCGAGATCGTCGAAGGAGCAGGTGCGGTAGGCATCGCAGCACTGCTCGCCGGCAAGGCCAAGGCGGAGGGGCCGGTGGTGGCTCTGCTTTCCGGCCGCAACATCGACATGGAACTGCACAGGAAGATCGTCTGGGGGAAATGCCATCGATTTCGGAGCGCGCCGCATGAGCAGGATGACCATCCTCACCGAAGCTGAACTGCGCACGATCGTGACGCTCGATCTCGACGCCGTCGCCTGTGTCGAGAATGCCTTCCGCGCGCTGGCAACATTGCCGGTGGCCATGCCGCCGATCCTGCGCCTCGACATCGCCGAGCATCGCGGCGAGGTCGATGTGAAGACCGCCTATGTGCCCGGTATCGACGGCTTCGCCGTCAAGATCAGTTCCGGCTTCTTCGACAATCCAAAGCTCGGTCTGCCAAGCGGTGGCGGCATGATGGTGCTGCTTTCGGCAAAGACCGGTGTGGTCGAAGCCTTGCTGCTCGACAATGGCTATCTCACCGACGTCCGCACCGCCGCCGCCGGCGCCGTCGCGGCCAAACACCTGTCGCGAGAGGACTCGTCCGTCGCCGCGATCTTCGGCGCCGGCGTCCAGGCCGGGCTACAGCTCCAAGCCCTGATGCTGGTGCGGCCGATCACGCGGGCCCGCATCTGGGCACGCGATGCCGCCAAGGCGGAGACGGCCGCGGCCGCCTTGCGCGAAAGGCTCGGCATCGACGTGGGCGCTGTATCAGACGCAGCCAACGCTGTCGCCGGCGCCGACATCATCGTCACCACCACGCCGTCGACCGAGCCGCTGATCAAGGCCGGGTTTGTCTCGGCCGGCCAGCACATCACCGCCATGGGGTCCGACGCCGAGCACAAGAACGAGATCGCGCCGGCGATCCTGCGCATGGCCGATCTCTACGTCGCCGACAGCGCGAAGCAGACGCGGCGGCTGGGCGAACTGCACCATGCCATCGCCGCCGGCGTGATGGCAGCCGATGCCGAGGTCACCGAACTTGGCCAGATCATCGCCGGCGAAAAACACGGTAGGCGCTCGGCCAGCGACATCACCATCGCTGACCTGACCGGCACCGGCGTGCAGGACACTGCGATCGCCACGCTCGCCCGCGACCGCGCGCTGGCGGCCAATGCCGGAACCATTTTCGAAAGCTGATCCTGGCCGCGGGAGCATGATCCGGAAAAGTGGCAACCGGCTTTCCGACCAGATCGTGCTCCGACAAAAGAATACCTGGAGACAGATTCAACGAAGTTGAAGCGGGTTCCAGGCCCAACAAACGAGGACCAACAAAATGCAGCCGAACCTGAAATTCTCGCGAAGCGAATACGCGGATCGCCTCGCCAAGACGCGCAAGGCGATGGAAGCCAAAGGCGTCGATCTCCTTGTTATCAGCGATCCATCCAACATGGCCTGGCTGACTGGATATGACGGCTGGTCCTTCTATGTGCATCAGGCGGTCATCGTGCCGCCGTCGGGCGAGCCGGTCTGGTACGGCCGTGGCCAGGACGCCAACGGCGCCAAGCGCACTGCTTATCTCGCGCATGACAACATCGTCGGCTATGCCGACCACTATGTGCAGTCGACAGAACGCCACCCGATGGACTTCCTGTCCAGCGTGCTGAGCGATCGCGGCTGGGGCAAGCTTGTCGTCGGTGTCGAGATGGACAATTACTGGTTCTCCGCCGCCGCCTTCGCCTCCTTGCAGAAGCATCTGCCCAACGCCCGCTTCGTCGATGCCACCGCACTGGTCAACTGGCAGCGCGCCGTGAAGAGCCCGACCGAGATCGACTATATGCGCAAGGCCGCCCGCATCGTCGAGGCGATGCACCAGCGCATCTTCGACAAGATCGAGGTCGGCATGCGCAAATGCGATCTGGTCGCTGAGATCTATGATGCCGGCACGCGCGGCGTCGACGGCATCGGCGGCGATTACCCCGCGATCGTGCCGCTGCTGCCGTCAGGCGCGGACGCCTCGGCGCCGCACCTGACCTGGGACGACAAACCGCTGAAGCGGGGCGAGGGGACGTTCTTCGAGATCGCCGGCTGCTACAACAGGTACCATTGCCCGCTGTCGCGCACCGTCTTCCTCGGCAAGCCGACGCAGGAATTCCTCGATGCCGAGAAGGCGACGCTGGAAGGCATGGAAGCCGGCCTTGCCGCCGCCAGGCCCGGCAACACATGCGAGGACATCGCCAACGCCTTCTTCGCCGTCCTGAAGAAATACGGCATCGTCAAGGACAATCGCACCGGCTATCCGATCGGTATTTCCTATCCGCCGGACTGGGGCGAACGCACCATGAGCCTGCGTCCCGGCGACCGCACCGAGCTCAAGCCCGGCATGACCTTCCATTTCATGACCGGCCTTTGGCTGGAGACAATGGGACTGGAGATTACCGAGTCCATCCTGATCACCGAAACCGGTGTGGAGTGCCTGGCCAATGTGCCGCGCAAGCTGGTGGTGAAGGATTGAACCCGATGTCCAGTCATCGCCCGTCGCCGATCGCGCCGACCGTCGATTTCGATCGCGACGGCGTCCAGCATGGTTTCCTGCGCTTGCCCTATAGCCGCGACGACTCGGCCTGGGGCTCGGTGATGATCCCGATCTGCGTCATCCGCAACGGCAAGGGGCCGGCGGCGCTGCTGACCGGCGGCAACCATGGTGACGAGTATGAGGGGCCGCTGGCGCTCTACGAACTCGCCCGAACGCTCGATCCCAGCCAGGTCAGCGGCACGGTGATCATCGTGCCGGCGATGAACTATCCGGCTTTCCGGGCCGGCACGCGCACCTCGCCGATCGACAAGGGCAACATGAACCGCAGCTTTCCCGGCCGGCCGGACGGCACGGTGACGCAGAAGATCGCAGACTATTTCCAACGCGAGTTGCTTCCCCGCGCCGACATCGTCTTCGACTTCCACTCCGGTGGCAAAACGCTGGATTTCGTGCCGTTCTGCGCCGCTCACACTTTGCCCGACAAGGCGCAGGAGCAGAAAGCCTTTGCCGCGGTGGCGGCATTCTCGGCACCGTTCTCGATGCGCATGACCGAGATCGATGCGATCGGCATGTACGATACGGCGGCCGAAGAGATGGGCAAGGTCTTCGTCACCACCGAGCTCGGCGGCGGCGGCACATCGCGAGCCGAGACGGTGCGGATCGCCCGGCGCGGCATCCTCAACGTGCTGCGTCATGCCGGTATCGTCACCGGGGCGGTCGAGACGGGCAAAACCCAATGGCTGGATATGCCCTCGGGAGATTGCTTCTGCTTCGCCGAGGACGACGGCATGATCGAAACCATGATCGATCTTGGTGAGCCCGTCAAAGAAGGCGCGGTATTGGCCCGCATTCATTCCACCGGCCGCACCGGCGTTGTTCCGCGGGAAATCCGGGCGAAAATGTCGGGCATGCTGGCGGCACGGCATTTCCCTGGCCTAGTCAAGGCCGGCGACTGCGCCGCGGTGGTCGCCGTGAAGGTCGATTGATTGACGTGATTTCTCCGCCCGGACCAAACCGGGCGGACCCAGCCATCGACAGCTTCTCGTGTCGCTCTGCGGCCAGAAATCAAACCACTCTCGTACACGGGGATACTTATATCGCCGGATGTTTTCCACTAGGCTCGCGATCGCGTGGCATGGGAGCATCGATTGCGCGGATTTATGGAGGGCCTGATCGAGAGGCCGCAGACGGTGGCGGAACAGGTCGCCAATGTCCTGCGCGAGGCTATAGCCAGCGGATCGCTGAAGGCAGACACTACGCTGCGCCAGGATGAACTGGCCGACCAGTTCGGCTTCAGCCGCATGCCTATACGGGACGCGCTTCGCCAATTGGAGGCGGAAGGCATTGTTTCCATTCATCCCACGAAGGGCGCGCATGTCGCCGGGATGGACGGTGCCGAGATCGCCGAAATCTATGCGGTGCGCGAATTGCTGGAATGCGAGGCGCTCCGGCTGTCCGTGCCGGTCCTGCCCGGCACCAAGCTTGAAGAAGCCGAGCAGGTGCTCCATCAGATCGACGCGGAGCGCAATGCGGGCCGCTGGGGCGCCCTGAACAGGGCCTTTCACCTCTCGCTCTACGATGCCTGCGGCAACCGTCGTTTGCTTGACCTGATCGAGGCGCATCACAACGCGGCCGACCGTTATGTTCGCATCCTGCTGTCGAACCTCGACTACCGCGCCCGCTCGCAGAGCGAGCATCGCGATCTGCTGGCCGCTTGCCGGCGGCGTGACGAGAAGAAGGCCGTGAGCGTTCTGAGGCAGCATCTTCGCGAAGGCAGCGACACACTCGTCAATGCGATAGAGGGTGGCGGACTGTCGCGAAAATCCTGAGCCCGAGGGGCAGGGCCGTCCGCGATCGATACCGTGGCGCGCGGTTGCCAGCGAGGCGATTCGCTGCCACATATTGCATCGCCGTGGTCAACATCGCGCTGTCGCTCGGCCTGTTCGGTCTCTACCGGTTTGCCGCCGGCCGGTTGGGAGTCTAGCCATGCTGGTTTGGTCGCGCTCCGGCCGCTTGATCACCTGGGTGATCTTCGCGCTGATCTTCGGCGTGCTGTTCCTGGCGCCGCTGGCGGTCATCCTCTTGTCCAGCCTCGCCGACCAATGGAACGGCGTGCTTCCCAATGGCCTGACCACGCAGCACTATGCCGATGTCGCCAGGGGCGCGGCCTGGAACGCGGTCAAGGCGAGCCTCGTCACAGGCTTTCTCGCCAGCGCATTGGCGCTGGTCAGCGGCACCTGGGCGGCATTGTCGCTTCGCCTTCAAGGGCCCGCATTGAAGCGGCTGCTTGGCCTTCTGTTCTTCATCCCGAGCGCCGTGCCATCGGTGTCCGTCGGCCTTCGCCTGCTGGTTGCGTTCAGCCATCCACCGCTGTTGCTCAACGGCACGATCGCCATCGTCATGATCGCGCATTTCGTGCTGATCTCGGCTTTCACCTTCGGCAACGTCTCGGCCGGGCTGGCGCGGCTGTCGCCCGACTTCGAGCAAGTCGCGTCAAGCCTTGGCGCCAGGCCTGCCTACCGGCTATGGCATGTCACGCTGCCCTTACTCGCGCCTTACCTGGTTGCGGCCTTCGGGCTGAGCTTCGCGCTCTCCATGGGCGAGCTTGGCGCCACCGTGATGGTCTATCCGCCGGGCTGGGTGACGCTGCCGGTGTCGATCTTCAGCCTCACCGATCGCGGCGACATCTTTGCCGGTGCCGCACTGACGATGATCCTGGTAGCGGCGACGCTGGTCCTGCTGCTTGGGCTGGAGCGCATCACCGCGCGCGCCACCGGTTCGTAGGCGCTGAAGCTCAGCTCTGCGCCGGCTGCCGTTCGACGATGTAGATATGGTCGGCCGCCAGCACCACCTCGCCGCGCTGGTTGATGACCTCGCATCGCTCGATCACGCGTCCCGACCCAGGCCGCTTCGGATCGTCCTCCTTGGCCGCGATGGTGGTGCGCGTACGGATCGTGTCGCCGATGAACACCGGCTTGATGAAGCGCAGCCGGTCATAGCCATAGGAAAAGGCGACAGAGTTGATCACCTTCGCCGTCAGCCCGATGCCGACCGAGAACACCAGCGTGCCATGCGCGATGCGCTGGCCGAACGGCGTCGTCTTCATGAATTCGGCGTCCATGTGGTGCGGGAAGAAATCGCCGGTGTGGCCGGCATGAACGATGAAGTCGGTCTCGGTGATGGTGCGGCCGCTGGTGAGGCGTGACGAGCCGATCTCGTAGTCCTCGAAATAGGTGATCTGTTCCATCAGGGCCTTTCCGCGATCGGCGTCGCAGGCGCCGCGCTCGAACGATAGGCCGCTTCCACCAGCGCCATTGTGTTCCAGGCGTCGTCGACCGAGCTGATCAACTCATCGTCTTCGCCTGATGCAAAGCGCTGGACATTGGCCATGCGGCCGACGAAGGCGTCGGGAAACCATTCGCCGGCCAAAGGCACTGATATCCAATCGCTCCCGCCTTTCGGATAGATCTCCAGAATATCCGGCTCGCCCTTGGGATAGTCGAGGTTGAGGCCGAGCTTCAGATAGGCCGCACCCTCGGTGCCGCTGATGCGGAACTCGCAGGCCTGGTGCCGGCGCCCGAACTTGTGGTCGTGGTTGATCGACAGCGCGCAGCGCACCGTGTCGCCATAGTCGAGAATGGCACTGGTGCGCGTCTGCGCCACCTTATGGTTGGGGTGGCCAAGCGTCTTGGCATGCACGCCCTTGGGATCGCCGAGCAATTGCCGGATCAGGTCGAGATAGTGGATCGAGTGCATGGCGATCTCGACGCGCGGCGCCTTGAGCAGGAATTCCCACAACTGCCACGGCGTCGCCAGCGCCAGCCAGGCGTCGAAGTCGACGACCTCGCCGAGCCAACCCTTGGCGATTGCGTCCTTCAGCGCCAGCATCATCGGCGCGAAGCGCAGCTGGAAATTCACCGCCGCCTTGAGCTTCTTGGCGCGGCAGATTTCGATGATTTCGGTTGCTTCGCCGAGATAGTTGCCCATCGGCTTCTGGATCAGTGCGAACGCACCGTCGGGCAGAGCCTTCAGGATCTCGGCATGCCGCCCCGGTGGCGTTGCCAGATCGAAGATCGCGTCCTTCACTGCAGCGGCTTCTCCCGCCGAGCGGAACGCCGTCACACCCCATGTGTCGGCCAGGACCCGCGCCTTGGCCTGGTCCGGATCATAGAGGCCGGCGATCGGAAATCCCGCCTTCCGGTAAGCCGGAAAATGCGCATCGCCGACGATGGAGCCGGCGCCGAAGGTGACGATCGGCCGGGACTTTGAGGGTTTGGGCCAGGACTGGACGAGCGAGGCAGGGTCGAAACCGCCCTCAGTCCCTTCAGTCATGGTGAAAAACCTCGTCCATCTCGGCCCACCACTCGCCCCCCTTGCGTGTCGCCAGCGGCTCCTGGCAAGGTATGCAGACCGCCCACCACTCCTGCGTCCTGGGATCAGCGGCCATCTTGGCCATGTCGGCGGCATAATCGGTGCCATGGTATTCGAAATTGGAAAACAGCAGGTTCTCCGGCCGTTTCAGGTAGATCGAGTAGTTCTTGATGTTGCAGGCCGAAATCATTGTCAGCACGTCAGGCCAGACGGCGGCGTGCAGGCGGACATATTCATCGACCTTTTCCGGTTTTAGCCCCAGTACAAATCCCATCCGCTGCATATCAGCTCCTTATGCCGTGATCGTCGTGGTGAATTCGGCGATGCTCATGCTCTTCACCGCGTCCCAGTCCCAGTCGATGCCGATACCCGGTTCGTCGGGCGCCAGCGCGTGCCCATCCTCGATGCGCATGTGCCTGCCGGTCAACTCATCGAGTTGCGGAATGTACTCGACATACCTGCCGTTCTGAACAGCGCAGGTCAGGCTGACATGCAATTCCATAAGAAAATGCGGGCAGACCGGAATGTCGAAGGCCTCCGCCGCATGGGCGATCTTGAGCCAGGGCGTGATGCCGCCGATGCGGCCGACATCAACCTGCACGATCGAGCAGGCGCCCTTCTGCATGTATTCCCGGAAATGGCGGATGGAATAGAGCGACTCGCCGATCGCGATCGGCGTCGGCGTCGAGTTCGACAGCCTGATATGCCCGTCTATGTCGTCGGCCGGCAGCGGCTCCTCGATCCAGGCGAGGTCGAGTTCGCGCAACCTTGCCGCACGCCGGATCGCCTCGTCGACCGAAAATCCCTGATTGGCGTCGGTCATGATCTCGTAGCCGTCGCCCACCGCCTTGCGCACCGCCGACAGGCGCGCAAGATCCTCGGACCCATGCGGCCTGCCGATCTTTACCTTCGAGCCGCGAAATCCCTTGGCCTTGGCAGCGAGCGCATCATCGACCAGCGCCTGCGTTTCGATGTGCAGCCAGCCGCCCTCGGTCGTGTAGAGCGGGCAGCGGTCCTTGGCGCCACCGGCCAGTTTCCACAGCGGCAGGTTCTGCTTCTTCGCCCTGAGATCCCAGAGCGCCGTGTCGATCGCCGCGATGGCGATCGCCGTGATCGCGCCGATCGTGGTCGCATGCGTGGCGAATTCCAGATCGTGCCAGATCGCCTCGATCATGTCGGGGTCGCGCCCGATCAGGCGCGGCGCCAGATGGTCGCACAAGAGCCGCATCACCGAGGAACCGCCAGTGCCGATCGTGTAGCTGTAGCCGGTGCCGACCGCGCCGTCGGAATCGGTGATCGTCACGATTGGCGTTTCCTGGCTGACGAAACTTTGGATAGCGTCGGTGCGCTTGACCTTGGGCACAAGGTCCACCATCCGCAACTCTATCTTTTCGATCTTGGCCATGTCGGTCAGCTCCGCAATGTCTTGCCGGTGTCGACGGCAAACAGATGCGCTTGTGACAGGTCGAGGCTCATCGTCACCCGCTCGCCGGACTTCAGCGGGCGCGGGTTCAACATGCGCGAGACCCAGTCGCTGCCGTTGAACTCGACGAACACCAGCGTCTCGTTGCCGAGCGGTTCGGTGACGGTGATCGGCAGTTCGATCTGATGCACGTCGGCGGCACCACCGGAGCTGATGCCATGGCCGGTCGGATAGATGTCGTCGGGCCGCAGCCCGAACACGACCTTGTCGCCGGTGGCGACGTTGGCCTTGAACTGGGCGGGCAAAGGCAGCTTTTCGCCGCTGGCGAAAACCAGTTGGCCATTGTCGACCGTCGCCTCGTGCAGGTTCATCGGCGGCGAGCCGATGAAGCCGGCGACGAAGCGTGTCGCCGGCCGCCGGAATACTTCGTCGGGCGTGCCGACCTGTTCGATGTGGCCGTCGCGCATGATGACGATGCGGTCGGCAAGCGTCATCGCCTCGACCTGGTCGTGGGTGACGTAGATCACCGTCGATTGCACCTTGGCGTGCAGCTTCTTGATCTCGGTGCGCATCTGCGTGCGCAGTTTGGCGTCGAGGTTGGAGAGCGGCTCGTCGAACAGGAAGACATCGGGATCGCGCACGATGGCGCGGCCCATCGCGACGCGCTGCCGTTGCCCGCCGGAGAGTTGCGACGGGCGGCGGTCGAGCAGTGTGTCGAGGCCGAGGATGGCCGAAGCCTCGGCAACGCGGCGGTCCATGTCTTCCTTGGCGGCCCCGGCGATCTTGAGTGAAAAGCCTAGATTCTCGCGCACCGTCATATGCGGGTAGAGCGCGTAGGACTGGAACACCATGGAGATGTTGCGCGAGCGCGGCGGCAAATCGTTGACGACGCGCCCGCCGATCTCGATCGAGCCGGCGCTGATCTCTTCCAGCCCGGCGATCATGCGCAGCGTCGTCGACTTGCCGCAGCCGGACGGGCCGACCAGCGCGATGAATTCGCGGTCGGTAATATCGAGATCGATGCCATGCACGATCCCGATATTGCCGTAGCGCTTGGTCAGTTTTTTGAGGGAAACCGTTGCCATGGGGTCAGCCTTTCACCGCGCCGGAGGTCAGGCCGCCGACAAGGTGTTTCTGGACAATGTAAGTGAGGGTGAGCGCCGGAATGATCATCACCACGGCGAGCGCGCACATGCCACGCCAGTCGATGGTGAACTCGGCCGTGTAGTCGAGCAGGCCGACCGGCAGCGTCTTGGCGCTGACCGAGCGGGTCAGTTGCGAGGCCAATGCGAACTCGTTCCAGCAGGTCAGGAAGGCAAAGATTGCCGCCGACGCAATGCCCGGGCCGGCAAGCGGAAACTCGACTTGCCAGAAGGCCTGCCAGCGCGTGCAGCCGTCGATTTGCGCCGCTTCCGCAAGGTCCTTCGGCACCTGGCGGAAGAAGCCGTCGATCAGCCAGATGGTGAAAGGCACGTTGAGCGCGACATAGGCGAGGATCAGGCCGAAATGCGTGTCGATGATGCCGAGCCGCACATAGAGGAAGAACAGCGGCAGCGACAGCGCGATGCCCGGCACCGTGCGCGTCAGCATCAGTCCGAGGAAGACGCTGGATTTGCCGCGGAAGCGGTGACGCGCGAAGGCATAGCCGCCGGCCATGCCGATGGCGACCGCGATCACCGTCGAGGTCACGGAGATGATCAGCGAGTTGCGGAAATATTCGATGACCGGGATGCCGCCCTTGCCGATGCCTGAGAACATCGCGACATAGGCGTCGAACGAGATATCCTGCGGGATCCACACCGGCGGCTTGGCCATGATCTCGACCGTCGGCCGCAGCGACGACAGCACGATCCAGAGGCCGGGCAGGCAGATGGTCAGCATCGCCAGGAACAGGCCGATGCGATAGACGATACCAAAGAGCCGGCGCTTCAGGCGGGCGGAAGAATTCTCGTCCATTTTCACCACTCCGCCCTTCACCACTCAGCGCCGATCTGCGTGCGCGCCGCGGCGAGCTTGTTGAAGAAATAGACGGTGAAGGCGATCGACAGCAGGATCGAGAAATAGGCCATGGCGTTGGCCATGCCCATGCGTCCGTCGCTGTAGGCGGTGCGGGCCACCAAAGTCCACAACAGCTCGGTGCGCCCCGCTGGCCCGCCGTCGGTCATGATCTTGACGATGTCATAGGCGCGCGCGACATCGAGCGAGCGGATGGTCATGGCGATGTAGGCGAATGGCATGACGAAAGGCCACGTCACATAGCGGAATGTCTGCCACGGGGTGCAGCCATCGACGCGCGCCGCCTCGATCGGCTCCTTGGGCATGGCGAGCAGCCCGGCGAGGATCAGGATGGCGAAGATCGCCGTCGAGGACCAGATCTCGGCAATCGAGATGGCGATGAAGGCGAGATGGCCTTCGATCAGCCAGGGGATGGCATCCCTGGTGATGCCAAGCGACTGCAGGGCGTTGTTCACCAGGCCGATATTGTCGTTGAACATGAACTTGAACTGGAAGCCGACGAGGATCGGCGAGAACATCATCGGGAACATCATCAGCGTGCGCAGGATGCGTTGCCCGCGCGTCGCCTTCTCGACCAGCATCGCCAGGCCGAGGCCAAGCAGCATTTCGAGATTGAGCGCGATCGTCAGCAACAGAACCGTGCGCCCGAACGCCCACCAGAAATCGGTGTTGGCCAGGATCGAAAGATAGTTGCGGAAACCGACGATGACGAAAAACGTCTCGGGCTTGGTCAGCCGGAACGGCGTGAAGCTGGAATAGAGCGAGAGCAGCAACGGCACCACGACGACCGCCGCCAGCACGATGATAGCCGGAAGCAGCAGCAGGAATGGCGCGGATGGCTTGAAGCCCTTCATCGGGGTCCTTTGGTGTCTGGCATGCAATGTTGGGCCGAGGGCCGACCCGGTGAACAGCACCGGCAAGACGCGATCGCCTCCCCCATTCACGATGGGAGAGGCGGCCTTTGGAGCATTGGTTAGAGTTTGCCGGCGTCCTGCAGGATCTGCGTCGCCTTGGCGGCGGCTTCATCCAGTGCCTGCTTGGAGGTCTTGTCGCCGAGGATCGCGGCCTGCAGCTCGGGATAGACGGCGTTCGAAATCTCGATCCACTCGGGCGTCTGCGGCACGGCAAAGGCGTGCTTGGCTTCTTCCTGGAAAGCCGACAGAACCTCCTTCTTGTAGGGATCGTTGGCCGCCTGCTGCAGGTCCCAGTCCCAGACCGCGCTGCGGGTCGGCAGCGGGCCGGCGGCGGCCTCGAGCTTCTGGCTGTCCTCGTTGGTCAGCCACCACACCAGCGATGCGGCAGCCTCCTTGTTCGGGCAGTTCTCGGTCACCGAGAAGCCATGGAAGCCCGACCAGCCGGTGCGCACTCCCGCGGAGCCTTTCGGCGCGACCTTGACGCCGACATTGCCGGCGACCTTCGACGACTTCGGATCGTTGAAGAAGCCTGCCCAGCCTGGCCAATCGAGGTTGATGGCGACGGTGCCGGAGGCAAAGCCCTGGCCGAGATCGTCCCAGAGATAGTTGGTGGTGCCGGCCGGAACGGCCTTGGCCTTGTAGAGGTTGACGAACCAGTCGAGCGCCCGGATGCCGGCCTCGGAGTTGAAGACGGGCTTGCCGTCCTTGTCGAGATATTCGCCGCCCTCGGCGACGACCATTTCATAGAAGCGGCCGTTGATCGCCTCTTCCTTGCCGGCGAATTGCGTGCCGTAGAAATTGGGCGGATTGGCGAAGAATTCGGCCTGGTCGGTGACTTCCTTCCAGGTGTCCGGCGGCATCAGGTCATAGCCGTATTTCGCCTTGAACTTGGTCTTGTTGTCGGCGTTTTCGTACAGGTTCTTCTGGTAGTAAAGGGCAGAGACGTCGAACTGCGCGCGCGGCAGCATCTCCAGCTTGCCGTCGATGGTTGCAGCCTTGATCGTCGACGGCACAAAGGCGTCGATCTCCGACTTCGGCAGCAGTTTGCTGAGGTCGGTGTAGAGGCCCGTATATTGCGGTGCGAACGAGGAGTGGTTCCAGCCGACGCACCAATTGGTGCTGCCCGAGGCGATGTCGGACTTCAATTCCTTGTCGATGTCGAAGCCGTTCTTCTTGGTCAGGATATTGACCTTGGCGCCCGTCGCCTTCTCCCATTCGGGTATGCGCTCGTAGAGCTTTTCATATTGCTGGCCGCCGATCAGCTTCACGTCGACGGTCACGCCTTCGAACTTGCCGGGCAAGTCGCCGGCAAGGGCTGCGCCTGCGCCTGACGCAAGCACCAATGCGCCGGCGCACACGCCGGAAAGCAGTCTGTTCATCGATATCCTCCCTGGGTGCGCCTCGATGGCGCCCGCAACTCGTCACGTGACAAAAGATGCTACATTCATATACAAACAAAACATTCATACGTACGTCAAGGCGAAATTTGTTTCCGCCGGCTGCGTTCCTGCGTATATGAAGAGCTGAATTCACTGGAGGGATGAGCCATGGACGACAGCGAAGACGAGCGCTACCGCGCGCCGGCGCTCGACAAGGGGCTCGACATCCTCGAACTGCTGGCCGGCGTCGACGGGGGCCTGACCCAGGCCGAAATCGCCAAGAAGCTCGACCGCAGCCCCAATGAATTCTACCGCATGCTGGACCGGCTGGTGCGGCGCGGCTACGTCACGCGGCTCGATGGCGACCGCTATTCGCTGACGCTGAAGCTGTTTGGCCTGGCCCAGCTGCACGCGCCGGTGCGGCGGTTGGTTTCCTATGCGACGCCGCTGATGCGCGAGCTTGCCGAGACCTCGCAACAGGCCAACCAACTCGTTGTTTTTGATCGCGGTTCCGCCGTGGTGATCGGCCAGCAGGAAGCGCCGAATTACTGGGGAATCTCGATCCGCGTCGGTTCCCACATCAGCCTGTTCGACACCGGTTCGGGCCACGTCCTGCTCGCCTTCCGTTCGCCGGAAGAGCGCCAGATGATGATTTCGGAGCACGTCCGCAGCACTGACAAGACGGCGCAGCCGGCCGAGTTCTTCGCCCGTCTCGACCAGATCCGCGACCGCGGCTACGAGATGATGGCTTCCATGCAGACGGCAGGCGTCTTCAACCTCTCGGCCCCGGTGCGCGGTTCCGACGGCAAGGCCATCGCGGCGCTATCCATCCCCTACATCACGGTGGTCAATGCGCCGTCCGCGCCCGATATCACACGGACCATCGAGCTGTTGCTGGCAACCTGCGAAAAGCTGTCGCATCTGGCCGGGTCGGCTGTCGGCTCAGCGGCGTAAATTCTTATTTGAATGAAGAATTCCTCCGTGAGATGATCTGAAAAAAGCTATCGGAGGAGCCTCGCCATGATCATCGACACCCATCTGCATCTCATCGATCGCTCGGCCCTGCACTATCCCTGGCTTGCCGGCGTGCCGGCGCTGAACCGCGATTTCTCCTATGAGGAATATGCGGTGGAGGCCCAGCGTGTCGGTGTCGGGCGCGTGCTGCATATGGAGGTCGATGTCGATCCGGCCGACATCGAGGCGGAAACCGCCCGTGTCGAAGGCCTGTCGCGGCAGTCCGGCAGCATGTTGGCCGGGGTGATCGCATCCTGCCGACCGGAACAGGTTGACTTTCCTGCCTATCTCGAACGCCAGCGTGCAAACCCCTTCGTCAAGGGTTTCCGCCGCGTCCTTCACGTCGTGCCGGATGAGCTTTCGGAAGGGGCATTGTTCCGCGACAACATCAAGCGGCTTGGCGGCACCGGCCTGACCTTCGACCTCGTCGTGCTGCCGCACCAGATCCCCAGGGCGATCGCGCTCGCCGATCTGGCTCCCGATGTCCAGTTCGTGCTCGACCATTGCGGCGTCCCCGACATCAAGGGCAACGCCGAGCATCCCTGGCGCGAGCATATGAGCGAGATCGCGCGGCGTCCGAACGTCATGGCCAAGATTTCAGGCGTGGTCGCCTATGCCGATCCCGCCAGTTGGACCGTCGAGACGCTGCGGCCTTATGTCGAACACACGATCGGTGCGTTTGGCTGGGACCGTGTCGTCTGGGGCAGCGACTGGCCCGTTTGCACGCTTGGCGGCGGTCTGTCGACCTGGGTGGCGGCGACCCATGCGCTGCTTTCGGGCTGCAGTGTCGCGGAGCGCGACGGGCTGCTGTCGGGCAATGCCCGCAGGCTATGGCGGTTGAAGTAACGATGCAGTTCAGGTCCCTCAGGTGGGCGCCTGGGTACTGGCCCGGAACAGGCTGATGAGTTCGGCGACGACCTGGCCGGCCGGATGGCCGGAGGTCAGCCCGGAATTGATGCGGTCGGACGCCGCTTGCTGGAACGCCATGTAGCCGTCATGGCGCGGCCGCACCCAGGCGCCCTCCAGCGTTGCGCGCGTGTCCCGATAGAAGCTGCCGGTCGCTTCATTGACAGCCTGGTCCTCCCAGGCAGCCGCGTGGCCCGGCTGGCCGCCGGCGGCGGCATAGATGCCGCGCTGGACATCGCAGCTGGCGACCCAATAGGCGAAATCGATCGCCGCCTCTTTAGCCTCAGAGAAAGCTGAAACGGCTATGCCCGTGCCGCCGAGTGCCGAGCCGATCGGACCATCGGAACCAATGACCGGGATGTCGGCAAAGGCCAGCCTGTTCGCGCGAAAACCCGACGCCGCATAAGAGACATAGCCATAGATCAGCGGTGCGCAGACAATGCGGGAGCCGGCCTCCGCCATGCGCTCCGAAACGGCGATCGGGTCCATGTCGAAACAGGCCGGGTCGAGCAGCGCCGCGATCTCGCGCATCCTCTCGAAGACTTCGCTGCCTGTCTCGATAGCGATGAGATCGTAGGACGGGTCGGTCCCGCAAGGACGTCCGAGGTTGCCGGCCAGCGTGTAGAAGGTCATCAGGCAATGCGGTGGCCGCAGCGGCAGCAGCACACGGCCCTGGCGGGCGAGATCGAGCACCTCGCCCCACGTCGCTGCCGGCGCATCGAGCGCATCCGGCCGCCAGGCCTGCATCTGCGCCGCCGCGTCGATCGGAAACGCCCATTGCCGGCCTTGCCAGTTGTAGCTCGGATAGGACTGGCCGACGCTGCCCGACGCGAGCGCCGCGCGCTCCGCCTCGCGGCCGGCGACATCGAGCGGTTCAAGGCAGCGCTCCGCCGTGATCTGGCCGACATGCGGATGGTCGATGACGATCAGATCATAGGCGCGCGCCAATTCCTCGACCGGGAAAGATTCGAAATCCTGCAGCGAGCGCTTGTCCCATTCGACGGCAACGCCGGTTTTTTGCTCCCACCAGGATGAACACGCGACCATCGGGTCGTAGCCGCGCGGGTGGCTCCAGGTCATGCCCCTGAGTTTATGCACGCTCACAGGCCGAACTCCGCGCGGATTTTCGCACTGTGTTCGCCGATGCGCGGTGCCGCGCGGTCGACCTTGGCTCTGATCCCATCGACCCTGAGCGGCGAACTGGTGGTGAGGATGGAAACATCATCCTCGCGCGTCACCGTCTGCAGCATGTCGAGCGACTGGAAGCCTTCGCTTGCCAGCATCTCGGGCCAGGTCAGCACCTTGGCGCACCAGATGTCGGCTGGTTCGAGGATATCAAGCCATTCGTCGATGGTCTTGGTGGCAATTCTCCGCGCGATGATTGCCTTGATGTCGTCGCGCGCGGTGAACCACGATGCCGGTCTGTCGCGATAGGGGGCCAGTTCTCCGAGCGACAAAAGGTCGGCCAGCTTGGGGATCGGCGTCATGGCGATGGCGAGGTAGCCATCCTTGGCCGGATAGACGCCGTAAGGCGCCGACAGATAGGCATGCGCGCTGCGGAAACTTGAGCGTCTGGGCAGGCGGCGGCCGTCATTGAGATGCGTGGTCAGCACCTCGAACTGGAAGTCGACCAGCGCTTCCAACAAGCTGGTTTCGATATGGCTTCCCTGGCCGGTGATGCCGCGCCGAACCAACGCGGCCAATATGCCTTGCGCGCAGGCCGCGCCCGCCAGCATGTCGCCAATGGCGAGGCCGAACGGCACCGGCCCCTGGTCCTCGTCGCCGTTCAGCCACATCACGCCGGAGCGCGACTGCGCCAGCAGATCCTGGCCGGGCCGCTTGACCCAGGGACCTTCCTCGCCATAGCCGCTGATAGAGGCATAGACCAGACGCGGGTTGATCTGGCGGACGGCTTCGTAATCGAGGCCGAGCCGTTCTATGACACCCGGCCGGAAATTCTGGATCAGCACATCGGCCTTGGCCAGCAGGCCGCGCAATGCCTTGAGGTCCGCCTCGTTCTTCAAATCGATGGCCAGGCTTTCCTTGGCCCGGTTGATGGCATGGAAGATGGTGGAATCGCCGCCGATCTCGGTGTCGCTGAGATAGAGCCGGCGCGACAGGTCGCCCCCGTCAGGACGTTCGATCTTGATGACGCGGGCGCCGAGATCGAGCAGCCTGAGCGAGCAGTACGGCCCGGACAGGAATTGGCTCATGTCGACGACGACGAGGCCGGCAAGCGGCAATTCGGCTGCTGCCGGCATCTTCATTTCTCCGTCTTGCCGGCGAAATCGGCAGGGTTGCGGTATTTCACCGTCTGCAGGTGTTCGCAATAGAGCACCAGCTCGCCTTCACCCTTGAACACCTCGTAGCTGGCGCGGATCAGCCCCATCTCCTTGTAGCGGGGCTTTTTGTCGAGGTTGGAGCGGATCGAATAGATCGTGTCACCGATGAAGACGGGCTTTATGAAGCGGAGCTTGTCGTAGCCGTAGGAGAAGGCGTTGACACAGTTGGTGGCGACCAGCCCGAGGCCCGCCGAGAAGACGAACGCGCCGGCAATCAGCCGTTTGCCGAAAATGCCCTCGCTCTCGGCAAACATCTGGTCCTGCACATAGGGGTGGATGTCGAGCACCAGCGTGTTGAAGAGGTGGCTGTCGCCTTCGGCCATGGTGCGCCGCAACGAACGGATTTTCTGGCCAACCGGCCAGTCCTCGTAAAACCAGTTCTCGGCGTTCCACACCGGCAGGGCGGCATGATCGGCAGGCATGTTCGTAGGGTGCGTCGAGGCAACGCCGACGGTTGGCGCGAAATCGTTCATGGCGCAATCCACCGGTCTCGCGAGAACGCCCGGTCTATCATTCGAGCACGCATCAAGGCGCCTGACTGCACGACGTCTCCTCCCGTCAATCTTCTTTTGTAAATACTATTTTCACATATGGGGTTGCGTTGCAAGCGAGGACAGGCAAAATTTTGACCGGGTTTGGCGCGCGGCAGCGCGGGCAGGCAGGAGGAAATCATGCGCGGTGTCTGGAATGCCTGTCTGGTGTTTGTCGGCAGTCTGAACCGCGAGGCGCCGTATTTTCAGGGCGCCCGCGGTGTTGGTCTTGGTGTCTACAGTTTTGATGAAAGGACGCTGGCCGTTCAAAAGCTGGCCGAGACCAACGACATCGACAACCCGACCTTCCTGTCGGTCACCCCCGATGGTTCGCGCCTCTATGCCAACTCGGAAGTGTCCACCTGGCGTGAGGGAACTGTCTCCGCCTACAGCTTCGATCGGGCCTCGAACAGGCTGAGCTATCTGAACAAGCAGCCCGCCCTTGGCAGCATCACCGCCCACAACACCGTCACCCGTGACGGGACGAAACTCCTGGTTGCCAACTATGGCGCCGGGGAGGGTGGCCCGGATCGGGCGGTGGCGGTCTATGCTTTTGACAAGGACGGTGCACTGTCCGCGCCGCTGGCCAGCGTTTCGCACAAGGGAACCGGACCAAATGCGGCACGGCAGGAGCGGTCGCATGCCCACAGCGTCAACGAAACCCTTGCCGGTGGAACGGCAATCGTAGCCGACCTCGGCATCGACCGGCTGGTGTCCTACCGGATCGGTCAGGACGGAAGTCTGGTGAAGCTCGCAGAATCCGCACTGCCACCGGGTGCCGGTCCGCGTCACATCGCCCTGCACCCGAACGGCCGCTTCGTCTTTGTCATGAACGAGCTGGATTCGACAGTTGTCTCGATGACACTCGACAATGCGACCGGCAGGTTGTCGATCATCGACACCAAGCCGGCGGTGCCGGACGAGGCGCGTGAGACCAACCACTGCGCCGATATCCAGATCTCGCCGGATGGCCGTTTTGTCTATGGCGGCAACCGCGGCCACGACAGCATCGTCATCATGGTGGTCGATCAGGAGACCGGCGGCTTGAGCCTTGTCGGCTATGTTCCTTGCGGGGGTGCCACGCCACGCAACCTGGCGCTGACACCGTCGGGCGGTCATCTCTTCTCGGCCAACCAGAATGCCGACCGCATATCGATCTTTGTCCGCGATGCCAGCACCGGCATGCTGACCGACACCGGACGCGCCATCGAGATCGGCACGCCGATGTGCGTCAAGATCGTGGCTTGATCGCCGGCAAGCGCGCCGGGACTCAAGCCTCTTGTATCGCCGAGAGCTTCCAGGTCGAGCCATTCTGGCGCGTGAACGTCCACAACTCGGTCGTCTCTGTCGGATGATCCTCGTCACCGTCGACGACCTTGCCGCTCGCCCGTTCGCGCGTCACGTCGCGAGACTCGTAGCGCAATGCGGCCGTGGCGTAGTCGCGGTCATCCTCGCGCCAGCTTTCCGCGATGTCGGCCTGCAGCAGGGTGACATCGGACACTTCGTTTCTGAGACCTTTCTGGGCATTGTCGGCCAGTTCTTCCGACAGATAGGACACCATCTCGGGCGTAACCGACCGGCGCAATGCGGCATGGTCTTCGCGGCCGAATGCTTCCTGGACCTCGGTCAACAACTGTTGGAAGGCGTCGAGGTCCGTCTGGGCCAGCGTGATCTCCTCGGAGCGAGCGGCCTCATGGCCTCCGCCCGAGCCGCCGCCAAAGCCGGGAATCGTGAAGGAACCCCCGGTTCCGGTCTCCTTCTGTGCCGTTGCGCGGTTCTCGAACCGCGAAGCCTGGGCATTGCCCATGCCGGCGAGCGCCGGCGCGGGACCACGCGCGGATTGCGACCGGAAGAACCGGATGGCCAGCATGATGGCGCCACCGATGAGCAGGGCCTGGAGCAGGAATCCGAACATGCCGGCGAGGCCGCCGAAGCCTTGGCCCACGAGCAGTCCGATCAAGCCGCCGAGCAGCAGGCCGCGCATCATCGTTCCGCCGAAGCCGCTCATGAAGCCAGGCCGCTGCGGGCCGGCCTGCGGCTGCCGGGCAGTATTGTTCACGCCGGTGTTGGGTGTCATCGAACGCTCGACCGGCGCGGTCGGCGCCGGCGCGGTCCTGGTCGGCGGTGCAGACTGGAAGGTGCGCGTGCCGCGACTGCCGAAGCTGCCGCCGCGCCGCGCCTCGGCATGATCGATCGCGACCATGGAGAAGGCAAGGAACAGTCCAGCGAAGAGGGCGGCAAATCGGCTTGTGCGGGAAGTCATCGGGGTGACCTTTGTCGATGTGGTTTCGGAAATTTCAGCAAAACGTCGGCCGGGTGGCGGGCGTCATGCGGTCAATCGAACAATTCTTCGAAGAACGACTTCTTTCGCTTCGGATAGCGTTGGCCATGCGAGCGGGAATAGTCGTCATCGCGGTCCCGGCCATGGTGCGGCTGGGAGAATGCTGCCGGCTGTGGCTGCGGCGCGGGCGGCGCATCCCTGCCGGAGCGCTCGATGATCTTGTCGAGTTCGCCACGATCGAGCCAGACGCCGCGGCACTGCGGACAGTAGTCGATCTCGATCCCCTGGCGTTCGCTCATCACGAGCGCGACGCGGCAGGAGGGGCAAACCATACCAAGCAGAGATGATGTCATCAGGGGCTCCGAACCAATGAAGGAATGAGCCCGCTCGACCGAAAAGAATGGAAAGGGGCCCGTTATAGCGGTCCGACATCACGGTCGCCGAAAGCGACAGTCAGAGGGGCCCGGCCCGCATTCGGGATTTAGGAATGCGGGGCGGCGCCTTCAAGGGGTAATATTGCCGGTGAGAATGATTACTGGTCAAACCGTCATGACGATCTTGCCGAACTGCTCGTTCGATTCGAGATAGCGATGCGCCTCGACGATCTGGTCGAAGGGAAACGTTCTGTCGATGATCGGCCTCAGCGTGCCGTCCTCGAGCCCTTGGAGGATGAATGCCTTGGCAGCCTCCAACTTCTCCGGATTTCCGGTGATCTCGTGGACGAGATAGCCGCGCAACGTCAGTGTCTTGCCTAGTACCGCAGGCAACGGGAATGGCGTCGGCTCCCGGCTGAGGCCACCATATTCGATCAGAATGCCGCCCGACGACATGGCCGCTGTCAGCGGCTCGAAGATTGGCCCGGCGATCGGATCGAACACGATGCGTACGCCTTGCGGCCCTGCGATCTGGCTCAGTCTTTCCGCCAGTTCCTCTTCCTCGAGCACCACCACATACGCTGCGCCGGCGTCGAGCAGTGCTTTCCTCTTCGCTGACGTCCGCGTCACCGCGATCGCTGTCGCACCAACCCTGTTGGCGATCTGGATCGCGGCAAGCCCGACGCTGCTGGAGGCGGCGGTGATGACGACGAAGTCTTGTCCACCCAGCCCGGCGATGTCGATCAACGCACCATAGGCGGTGAGGTATGGCATCCAGATCGCCGCCGCCGTCCGCCAGTCGAGGGACGGCGGGTATTTGACGATGAGCCCGGCGGGAAAGGTGACAAGCTCGCCGTAAGCCGGCCAGCGAACCATCGATTGCGGCGGGATGACACTGACGGCGTCGCCGGGGCTCAGCCCGGTCACGCCTTCGCCAATTGTCTCGATGACGCCTGCCGCTTCCAGCCCGAGCCCTGAGGGCAGCGCGGGTGTCTCGATATAGCTGCCCGCGCGCAGCAGCGCCTCGGCGCGGTTGAGGCCAAGCGCCTTGACGCGGATTTGAACCTCGCCCTGGCCCGGCGGGGGAAGGTCGACTTCCTCAATGCGCAGGACCTCGGGACCACCATGCTGGTGGAAGCGGACGATACGGGTCATTCAGCTCACTCCAAATTATTTGAACCGAATGAGTTATGAGGCGAAGCCTGTTTGCGATAAATGGCTGTTTGGATTGTGCAGTAGAAACCAGGAGTTTCGAAAATGGATAGGCTTGAAAGCATGGCCGTGTTCGTCAGGGCCGTTGATCTCGGCTCGTTCGCGGCGGCGGCTACCGTGCTCGATCTATCCGGACCGATGGTCGGCAAGCATGTCCGGTTTCTTGAGGACAGGCTTGGCGTGCGTCTCATCAACCGGACCACGCGGCGCCAGAGCCTGACCGATTTCGGCCGCGCCTATTATGAGCGGTGCCGGCTGGTGCTGGCCGAGGCCGAAGCCGCCGATGCGCTTGCTGCCGATCAACTCTCGGAACCGCGGGGAAGATTGCGCGTCACCATGCCGGCGCATTTCGGCCGCCACTGCGTGACCCCACTATTGCTGCAATTGGCGCGGCGGTATCCGATGCTGGAGCTCGACCTGTCGCTGACCGACCGCTTCGCCGATCTCGCCGAGGATGGCTACGACCTCGCCATCCGGACCGGTGAACTGGACGACAAAGCCGGCGTGATTGCGCGCCGCGTTGCACGCCAGGACATGGTCGTCTGTGCCGCGCCTTCCTATCTGGAAATTCATGGCGAGCCACGGCGGATCGAGGACCTCGCCGGTCATCAGACGATTGTCTACCGACGGCTCGGCATGATCACTCAGCCCTGGCTGTTTCCGCGCGAGGGACAAGCCGCGCTCGAACTCATGCCAAACGGCCGGCTGCGGCTCGACGATCTCGATGCCATCGCCGATGCCGCCGTCGGCGGCATGGGGTTGGCGTGGCTGCCTCATTGGCTGGTTCGCGAACGAATCCAGGCCGGCACGCTGGTCGAGCTGTTGCCGGACCAGCCGCGCTATCCCTACGACTGTCATGCGCTCTGGTTGCAGACGCCGCATCTGCCGCTCAAGGTGCGGCTGGCCGTCGACGCGTTGGCGGCCGCACTGCCTAAAATGATGGCGTGATCGCCAGCAGGTGACTAGCCCTCTTTGCGGCATCGCCTTCCCTGCCATATGAAGGTGGCTGGCGGAATGCGCGCATCGCAGGAGAGACGGTTGATGACCAAGGGTTCGGATCTGTTCGTGGCGGCCCTCGAGAACGAAGGGGTCGATCGGATTTTCGGCATTCCAGGCGAAGAGAATCTCGACATCGTCGAGTCCATCCGCCGCTCCTCGATCCAGCTGATCCTGACCCGCCACGAGCAGGCGGCCGCTTTCATGGCCGCCACCTATGGCAGGCTCACCGGCAAGCCGGGTGTGTGCATCACCACGCTTGGTCCGGGCGCGCTCAATCTGACGACAGGTGCTGCCTATGCGCTGCTCGGCGCGATGCCGATGATCATGCTCACCGGCCAGAAGGGCATCCTGTCGTCGCGGCAGGCGCGCTTCCAGATCGTCGACATCGTCGCGGCGATGAAGCCGCTGACCAAGCTGTCGCGCCAGATCGTCTCGCCCAGGATGATCCCGTCGCTGGTGCGTGAAGCCTTTCGCGTCGCGCAGGAGGAGCGCCCCGGCCCCGTGCATCTGGAGCTGCCGGAAGACATCGCGGCGGCGCAGTGCGAGCCGATCGCGCTGGTGCCGACACACCCGGTCGACCTGCCCATAGCCAGCGCGGACGCGCTCGATCGCGCCGCCCGCATGATCATCGAGGCCAAGCGTCCGCTGCTGATGTTCGGCGCGGCGGCGTCACGACCCCGCGTCACCCCTGACATCGCGCAATTCGTGCTGCGCACGCAGATCCCCTACTTCACCACGCAGATGGGCAAAGGCACCGTGCCCGGCGGCACCGAACTCTACATGGGAACGGCGGCGCTTTCGGAACGCGACTATGTGCACGAAGCCATCGAGCAGGCCGATCTGATCATCACCATCGGCCACGACACGGTGGAGAAGCCGCCCTTCATCATGGGCGCCAACGGGCCGAAGGTCATCCATGTCGGTTACCATTCAGCTGATGTCGAGCAGGTCTATTTCCCGCAGGCCGAGATCGTCGGCGACCTCGGTCCGTCGCTGGCGTTGCTGGCCGATCGCGTCGAAGGCAAGATCCACAATGCGCAAGCGCTGTTGCCGCTGCGCGAAGGCATTCTGAGCCGCATCGCCGCGCGCGCCACCGAAGACCGCTTCACGCCGCAGCGCATCGTGCACGACGTGCGCGCGGTGATGCCGGCCGACGGGATCCTCGCGCTCGACAACGGCATGTACAAGATCTGGTTCGCGCGCAACTACCGCACGCGCATGGCCAACACGCTGCTGCTCGACAATGCGCTCGCCACCATGGGCGCTGGCCTGCCGTCGGCGATGATGGCGGCTTTGCTCTATCCCCAGCGCCGTGTCATGGCCATTTGCGGCGACGGCGGCTTCATGATGAACAGCCAGGAATTGGAGACCGCCGTCAGGCTCAAGCTCAACCTGGTCGTCCTGCTGCTGGAAGACCACGCCTATGGCATGATCCGCTGGAAGCAGGCGGTCGACGAGTTCCCGGATTTCGGCATGACTTTCGGCAATCCCGACTTCGTCAAATACGCCGAAGCCTATGGCGCCACGGGGACCAGGGTCGGCGCGATCGCCGACCTGCAACCGACGCTGGAACAGGCCTTCACCGGCGGCGGGGTCCACCTCGTCGTCGTGCCGATCGACTATTCCGAAAACACCAGGGTGCTTGTAGACGAATTGCGCGAGCGGCTGCCGGCGCCAAAGGCGACCTGACGGCAGCGGCAACACTGCCGTCAGGATCGGTTGATGCCTACAATTTGCAGTAAGGGGTTACCGGCGCGATGGTGCCGAAATCCTTGGCGATCTCGTAGCCGATGCCGTCCGCCGCCGCCTTGCCGACATAGGAATGGCAGAGCGTGTGGTTGTTCGAGGCATCGACGCGGATCTTGCCTTGCGGCGCGTCGAACTCGATCGTCGGCAGCGCCTTGAGCACATCGTCGTCCTTCAGCGATCCGGCCTTTTCGGCGGCCAGCGCATAGAGATGCAGGCCGTTATAGCCGGCCTCGCCGATGCCGTTGACCATCTTCTCCTGGCCGAACTTTTCGCGGAAGCTCGCGATGAACTTCTTGTTGACCGGATTGTCGAGCGCCATCCAGTAGGGCTGCGGCGCGTAGGTGCCGGCGGCGACGCCAGGCGGCAGCGCGTCCTTGTTGAAGACCTCGTCGAGCGGCGCGATCAGCGGCTGCTTGATGTCGAAGCTGCGGTACTGCTTGAGCTGCGTGACGGCGTCGTTGCCGACCACCATCGACCAGACGACATCGGGCTTAAGCGACTTGATCTTCTGGAAGGCCGGGCCGAAATCCGTGGTGCCGAACGGATAGTAGTCGGCGCCGATGATCTTGCCGCCGGCCTTTTCGTAAGCCGCGGTGATCGCCTCGGTCATCTTCTGCGGCCAGGCATAGTCGGACGCCATGATGTAGATGGTCTTGCCGAGGTTTTCGGCCACCCACGGCATCATCGGGTCGACCTGCTGCATCGGGATCGGCCCGGTGGCGACGAAGTAGCGGTTGCACTCGCCGCCCTCGAAATTGGTGGGATAGAAGAACAGCTTCTTGGCCTTCGAGGTCACCGACAGCGTGGCGCTGCGCTCGGGCGAAATGATCGTGCCCATGATGACGTCGACCTTGTCCTCGTTGAGAAGCTTGCGCGCCTTGTCGATCGAGCCCTTGGTCGTGGTCTGGTTGTCCTCGATGAACAGCTCGACCTGGCGGCCGCCAATACCGTTGGCGGCGTTGAGTTCGGCGGCGGCGAGCTTGTAGCAATTGAGCAGCGTCTCGCCGAGGATAGCCTGCAGCCCGGTGATCGGGATCGACAGGCCGACCTTGACGGTGTCGGCGGCGCGCAGGATCGACGGCGCGCCGACCATGGCGAAGGCGGCCGCGGCGCCGCCGGATTTCAGAATAGTTCTTCTGCTTATCATTGTTGTGTTCCCTTCCAATCCCAGGCGCGCCCCATGCACGCCTTACAAAGCCAAGAGGTCCTTCAGCAGGGTCTCGTCGGCGAATGCTTCCGGCGTGCCCTCGTGCACGATCCTGCCTTTCTCCATCACCAGGCAGCGATCGGCGGCCTTGAGAACGAGATCGAGATTTTGTTCGACCAGAACGATGGCGATGCCGCGCTCGCGCGCGATGCGCGGCACCAGCTCGGCGATCGACTGCACGATGTTCGGCTGGATGCCTTCCGAGGGCTCGTCGAGCAGCAGCACCGACGGCAGGCCGCACAGCGCGCGGCCGATCGCCAGCATCTGCTGCTGGCCGCCCGAGAGCGTGCCGGCAACCTGCGTCTCGCGTTCGCGCAGGATGGGAAAATAGCCAAAAATGTCCGTTGGAATGTTGCCGTCGCCGCGGTCCCGGGCAGCACGGGTGCCGACCTCCAGGTTCTGCCGCACGGTCAGCTGGTTGAAGATGCCGCGGCCCTGCGGCACATGCGCGATGCCCGCCCGCGCGCGGCGGAAGGCCGGAGCATTGGTGAGATCCTGGTCGCCGAGAACCACAGCACCGCCGCTCGCCTTCAAGGCGCCGGCGATGACGCGCAGCAGCGTCGTCTTGCCGGCGCCGTTGCGGCCAAGCAGGCCGACGACTTCGCCGGATGCCACGCCGATATCGATGCCGTTCAGCACCGGGAGCAGGCCGTAGCCGGCAGAGACGGCAAGCGTGCGCAGCATGGTCAGCGCCTCCCCAGATACACGTCGCGGACCATTTCGTCGGCCTCGATGTCGTGGAAGGGACCGCTTCGCAGCCGGCGCCCCTGATGCAGCACCAGCGTCTGGCAGTTCAGCGCCCGCACGAAGCGGATGTCGTGCTCGACGGCGACGATAGAAAACTCACCCTTCAGGTGCAGCAGCATTTCGGCTGTGGCAAGCGTCTCCTGCGGCGTCATGCCGGCCGTCGGCTCGTCGAGCAGCAGCAGCCGTGGCTCGATCGCCAGCGCCATGCCGATTTCCAGCCATTGCTTTTGGCCATGCGCGAGTTCGCCGGCCAGCGTGGCGGCACGATTGGTCAGCGCGACCAGTTCCATCAACTCGCCGATCGGGCGAGCCGGCGAGGGGGCGCCCCACCGTGCGACCTTGAGATTGTCCTCAACCGAGAGGCTGGGGAAAACCGACGGAATCTGGAACTTGCGGGCGATGCCGAGCCGGGCGATGCGGTGCAGCGGCAGGCCGGCAATGTCGTGGCCGAGGAAACGGACGCTGCCGCTGGTCGGGCGAAGCGTGCCGGTCAGCAGGTTGAGGAATGTGCTCTTGCCGGCACCGTTCGGCCCGATGATGCAGCACAGCTCCTTGTCGCGCACCGTCAGGTTCAACCCTTCCAGCGCCTGCAGCCCGCCAAAGCGGATGCCGACATTTTCGGCCTGGAGCAGGACGTCGCTCATCGCGCGTGCCTCCGGCCTTTGAACAGGCTCTTCAGCCGCGCGTAGATCGACAGGATGCCGTCCGGCAGCACAAAGACGATGACGACGAAGACGCAACCGAGCAGCAGGGGCCACAGGCTCGGATTGAAGCTGCTGATGGTCTGCTGCGCGCGCTGGATGGCGATGGCGCCCAGCACCGGGCCAAGCAGCGTGCCGCGCCCGCCGACCGCCACCCAGACGATGACTTCCGTCGACAGCAGCAGGCCGGAGAGATCTGGCGCCACAAGCCCCGCCATGCAGACATAGAGCGCGCCAGCAAGCCCGGCGATGGCTGCTGAAAGCACAAAAGTGACAAGCAGCCGCAAGGGTGCATTGTGACCAAGTGCTGCCGCCCGGACCTCATTGTCCTGGATTGCGGTCAGCACCGTGCCCCAGCGGCCACGGCTTATCGACCACAGCGCCAGCACGGCCACAGCGACGATGGCCGCGACGAAGATGTAGCTCGGCAGGTCCTGGCTGAGGTCGATATGCAGGCCACCAATATCGAATGCGATCGGCGGGATGCCGATCAGGCCGCTGTCGCCGCCGGTGACCGAACTCCAGGAGACCGCGGCCTGCTGGCAGATGACGCCCATGGCAAGGGTGACGATGGTGAAGTAGCTGCCGCGTATGCCGCCGAAGAACAGGAAGTAGCCGATGATGGCGGCGACGAAGGCCGCACCCGTGACCGCGCCCATGATGCCGAACAGGCTGGCGAAAGGAATGGCGTCGTTGAGCGTGACCAGCGCCATGAGGTAGCCGCCAATGCCGAAGAAGGCGGCGTGGCCGAAGCACAATATGCCGGTGCGACCCCAGAAGAAATCGAGGCTCGCCGCGAACAGCCCGAAGATCAGCGCGTCGCGGATCACCGTCAACTGATAGCCGTCGCCGATGAAGGGATAGAGAACCGCGAGCGCCACGCAGACGGCGAAGATCAGCAGCCAGTTGCGGTCGCGGGCGATCATCGCGACGCTCCGTTGAACAGGCCGTTTGGCCGCAGCCGCACGGCAACGATGGCCGCCAGCAGCACGATCGCCTGCGCCAGCGATGGCGAGATCTGGTAATTGAGGATGCTGGTCAGCCCGCCGACGAAGACGCTGCCGGCGACGAGGCCGCCGATCGAGCCGACACCGCCGACGATGACGACGAAGAAGGCGTTGGCGAGATAGTTTACCCCCATCTGCGGCAGTACGATCGCCAGCGGCGCGACCAACCCGCCGGCCAGGCCGGCGATTGCCGCGCCGAAGGTAAAGGCGATGGCATAGGTGCGGCGCGTGTTGATGCCGACGCCCTCGGCCATTTCCCGGTTCTGGATGACGGTGCGGATGTCGAGCCCGAAGTATGTGCGGCTGATCAACAGGACCACCCCGAGCAAGGTCAGCATGGCGATGGCGATCAGGATCAGCCGGTAGGCCGGATAGACGGTGAAGAACAGGTCGAACGTGCCCTCGATCGGTGGCGTCACCGGCTTGGCGCCGAGGCCGAAGGTCAGCTCCAGCCCTTGCTGCAGGATCAGGCTGACGCCCCAGGTGGCGAGCACGGTCGAGACCGGCCGCGAATAGAGATGGCGGATGATGGCGAATTCCAGGATGCAGCCGACCATCGCGCCAGCGATCGGGGCGGCAAGCAGCCCCACCCAGAAGGAGCCGCCGATGCTCTGGACGAAATAGACCGCGAAGGCGCCGACGGTGACGAACTCGCCATGCGCCAGATTGGTCACGTTCATCAGGCCGAAGCTGATCGCCAGCCCGAGCCCGACCAGCATCAGGATGCTGATCAGCGTCAGCGCGTTGAGGAGCGTGGTGACGACAAAGTCCATCGCGTCAGGCCGCGCTGGCGAGGCGTTGGCGCAGGCCCGCGATCAGGCCCTCGGCGGCTTCGATTACCTGGGCTTGGTGTGGCTGCAAATTCTGGCCGGCCCATTCGTCGATATGGTCCGATAGGGGATCGACCACTTCGGTGCGATGGTTGGCCAAGGTTTCGATGACGGCGTGGCCGCAGAACGGTACGTAGCCTTCGGAGTAGCCGCCCTCATGCGTCATCATCAGGCGGCCGTTCGAGACTTCAGCGGCCAGCGCCACCATGCGCGCGGCAAGACGGCGGAAGCACTCGCTGTTGAGCATCATGCGGCCGAGCGGGTCGAAGCCCGACGCATCGAAGCCGGAAGCGACAATGACGAGGTCGGGCTTGTAGGCGCGCAGCGCCGGGGCGACGACCCGGTCGAAGCTCGCTTCATAGGCGCCTGTGCCGCTGCCGGCCGGCAGCGGGATGTTGATGTTGTAGCCTTCGCCTTCGCCCTTGCCATTGTCGGCCAGCGAGCCGCGCCCGGTCGGATAGAGATTGTCCTGGTGCAGCGAAATCGTCAGCACCGACGGGTCGGAATAAAACACCGTCTCGGTGCCGTTGCCATGATGCACGTCCCAGTCGACCACCGCGGCGCGGCCGAGCAGGCCTTCATGCTGCAGCCGGCGCACCGACACGCCGATGTTGGAGAACAGGCAGTTGCCCATCGCCTGATCGGGTTCGGCATGGTGCCCGGGCGGGCGCGCCAGCGCATAGGAATTGTCGACGCGGCCGGTCAGCACCGCGCGCATCGCCGCATAGGTGGTACCGGCGGACAGCAAGGCAATATCGAAGCTGTTGGGGCCGATCGGCGCCTGCGGCCCGGCGAAACCGGATCCGCGTTCGCTGAGCATGCGGATATCGTCGATATGGCGCTGCGTGTGCACGCGCAGCAGGTCCTCGACCGTCACTGCCTCGGCAATGATCGGCACCAGATGACGTGACAGGCCGCTCACCTGGATGAGGTTGTTGAGCCGGCGCTTCGACCCAGGCGATTCCAGATGCCGGCCAGGCTCCACGAAACGGCCGGGCGGCATCATGTCGGCGCTGGAGCCGGTGTCATGCCACATCAACTGTTCGTGAAAGACGTAGCCTGTCGCCATCCGCGGCATCCTCTGAAAACCAGATGACGCTAGCAGGCTAACAATCGCCTGGCCCGACCCTAAAGAGGGGCCATGTCTGTAATCTATGCCCCTCCTTTCGGAGGGGTGCGGAGGTTTGCTGCCGCCTGCGTCGCGCGCACGGCCTGGACGCGGTTCGATACCGAGAGCTTTCCGAAAATGTTCTTCAGATGCCACTTCACCGTCGTTTCGCTCACCGACAGCGCAAGGGCGATATCACGGTTGGACATGCCTTCCGACAAGCAGTGCACTAACTCCGACTCGCGCTGGGTGAGCTGTTCCTTCTCGGCAACCGGCATGGCCGGCTTGCGCGTCGCCACCGGCAGTGTCTGCGCGGCGTCGATGATACGCGTTGCATAGGCCGACAATGCGGGGTCGGTCTTTGCCTGTGCCGCGCGCAGCCGCATCAAACCCTCGACGACGGGCCTGCCCTCATCGACGAAGGAGCGGATGAAGCCCGAGGGTTGGGCAAGGCGCAGTGCTTCGAGGAGATGCCGGTCGGCCTCGCGCTGGTCATGGCCGGCGCTCTTGGCGCGTAGGATCAGCGCCAGTATGTGCCGGCGCATGCGCCCGCTGCTTTTCGTTCGCTCCAGCAGCGTGTCGAAAATCGCGGCCGCCCCCGCGTAGGATTTCTCCGCCGTCAGCAGCCGGCCTTCGGCGAAGAACTCGAATTCGTTGGCGACAGTTGGGACGGTCTCGGCGCTTTCGCCGCGATGCTGGCTCAGCAATGCGCGTGCCTCGGCGACGCGGTTCTGATCGATCAGCAGCCGAATGCGATCATGCACCAGCACCGAAGCGAGGCGGCGGTAGACGGAGCCGCGCACGCGCTGGTAGACGCGCTCCAGCATGTCCAGGGCAGCGTCGCCCCGGCCGGTCAGCTGCAGCACGCGGGCATAGGTCGGCACGCTGGCCAGGGGATAGACAATGACGGCGGCCCCCTCGATCAGCGGCCCGAGATTCTCGACCAGTGCCAGTGCTTCGCCGGACGCGTTGGTCTCGTAGGCGAGTTCAGCAAGCAGCGTGCCGGCAAGCGCCTCGGCATAGGAGTTCGCGCCGATCCGCGTCCTCGCCTCGATGATCGCGTTACGCAGCAGCCGTTCGGCGGCCGGCAGGCGGCCGGCCGAGCGCTCGATGACCGCCATGTAGCAATTGGCGATGGTGACGCCGAGCAGGCTGCCGCTTCGCTCATGCGCCTTGCGCGCCGCGTCCGCTGCCGCGCGCGCCCCTTCGAGGTCGCCCAGCGCGTAGAGATTGTAGCCGATGACGTTGGCGGTGGCGCCTTCCATGAACCAGGCATCGGGCGCGATGATGCGCAGCGCGGCCAGCGCGGTGTCGCGTGCGGCCTCAAACTGCTCCAGCGTGCTGTGCACGGCGGCTTCGAGGACCACGATTTCGGCCTCGATCGTCGTGCCGGTCAATGTGCCGGGATCCTGGTCGTCGGCGGGCCCGGTCTCGACCAGCTTGCGCGCATTGGCCAGTGTCTGCTGGGCAATCTCGGGCTGGCTCGAGTGCACCGCCAGCCACAGCACGACAAGCTGCAGACGGATGCGCTGGTCGATCAGTTTCCTTGGCAGCAGCGCCAGCAACTGGCGCACATAGAGCAGCTGGCACTGGGCGATGAGTTCGAGCGCATTGTTCTCGACGAACACCGCCGCGCGGGCCTGGTCGCCGGCGGCGAGCGCATGGCCGATGGCCTCGGTCAGCATCTTGCGTTCGCCGAACCATTCCGAAGCCGCCAGATGCAGCGGCGCGATCATCTCCGGTTCGCGCCGTTCCATCTCGCGGCTGAGAAAGTCATGGAACAAATGATGATAGCGGAACCAGCGCCGCTCCTCGTCGAGCGGCACGAGGAACAGGTTGCGGGTCTCGATCTCGGTGATAGCAGCCTCGGCGTCCGCCGCGCGTATCACCGCCCGGCAGGCCTCGGCGCTGAAACGCTCGAAGATCGAGGAGTAGAGCAGGAACTTCGCCAGTGCCGGCGGCAGTTCCAGGAACACTTCCCCCATCAGGAAGTCGGCGACATTGCGGTTGGCACCGGTGAAATTGCCGATGACGGTTTCGGGCGCCTGGGCAGCGCTGAGCGACAGCGAGGCGAGCTGCAGGCCTGCGGCCCAGCCTTCGGTGCGCGAGCACAAAGTTTCCACCGTGCCACTGCCGATGGAGAGGCCAAGCTTGTCGTTGAAGAAGGCTTCGGCTTCGGACGAGGCGAAACGCAGATCGTCCGGGCCGATTTCAAAGACATCGCCGAGCACCCTGAGCTTGCCGAGCTGCAGGTCGGGCAGGTTGCGCGAACCGATGACGAAGGTGACGTTGGCGGGAGCCTGCCGCGTCAGGCGCTCCATGAACCGCTTCACTGCCGGTGCTTCGACAGCGTGATAGTCGTCGAAGAACAGAGTGATGTCGGCATGGCGTGCCGCAAGACCCGCCACAAGGGCCGCCAGCACCACGTCAAGCTGCGGGATCGGGCTCGACTGGAAGGCAAGGTCGAGCTCGGCCGGGTTCTGCACGAGATGGCGCAGCGCCCCAACCAGATGCGACAGGAAGGCGCCTTCGTCATTGTCCGTCGCTTCGCAGGACAGCCATGCCGTCAGCCGGCCGTGGCGCGCGACCTCGGCTGCCCATTGCGCCATCGTCGTCGACTTGCCGAAGCCGGCGGGCGCGGCGAACAGCACGATGCGCGTGTCGACATGCCGCTCCAACCTCGACAGGATGCGCTCGCGCCGTACCCACCGTCGGTGGTGGGGCGATGCCTGGCCCGCGGGTTGCGAAGACGGTCTCATCTGGCGCCGGGCACCCATTCCGTGTCGATCAGCGGAATTTGCGGCGCGCAATCGCGCGGCAAGGTTCCCTTGATCCGCGGATCGTCGGTGATCTCGAAGCCGGCGGCGAAGGGTTCAAACCCGCAAGCCCGATAGAAGCCGATGACGCTGTGATGATCGATGCTGCTGGTGTGCAGCCAGATACGCTCCGGCTTTAGGCGCCATGCCTGATCGAGCGCGCCCGCCATCAGCCGCTTGCCAAGGCCACGGCCGGTCAAGGAAGGAAAGAGACCGAAATAGGTGATCTCGATCTCGTTGCCGTCGGTGACAGTGAACTCGGCCATGCCGATATGGCTGCCGCTTTCATCGTGACCGTAATAGAGATGCTGGCGCGGGTCGGCGAAATGCGCCGCGATGTCGGCGTCCGACATTTCGGCGGCGCGGTCCCACAGCCAGGGAGCGCCGATCTCGAGAAAGACCGAACGGTAGAAGGCGGGCTCGGGGTTGGTGACGCGGACCATCGCCAGCGGATGCGCGAGACCCTGCAATGGCGCGCGCGCTTCCATCCACGTCACCGCATTGACGATCTTGCCGGCCGGGATACGCCGGTAGCCGGACGCGAGATCGGTGATTTCATCCGGCAATGTGCCTTCGGTGACTTGCATCTGTCCTCGATCTTCCGTCGCGCAGCCTGCCGGCATGTCAAGCAGCTGATGCCAATTCTGCGGCCGCCTGCCAAGAGGCTGCAGGGGTGGGCCATAATTTTGGCCGGCCTGTCTTCTTGCCTTTTCGGGGAATGGCATATGAGATATGATACACCATTCACAGGAAAGCGGAATATCATGCCTGAGCGAATTGCGGATGAGGCCATTTTGCGGGCGGTCGACGATGGTTTCGACCGTCAGCTCGCCTTTATGGCCGATCTCGTGCGCTTTCCCTCCCAACGCGGCGAGGAACATGCCGCGCAATCCTTCATGGCGGCGGCCTATGAAGCCGATGGTTATGCGATCGACATGTGGCGTGTCGATGTCGACGCGATCCGCGACCTGCCCGGATTTTCCCCCGTGGCGGTTTCCTATGATAACGCATTCAACGTCGTCGCCACTCACACGCCGAAAAACGCCACCGGCCGCTCACTGATCCTCAACGGTCATATCGACGTGGTGCCGACGGGACCGCTCGACCGCTGGGTCCGCGACCCCTACGATCCGGTGATCGAGGATGGCTGGATGCATGGCCGCGGCGCCGGCGACATGAAGGCGGGCCTGTCGGCCTGCCGCTATGCGCTGGCCGCCTTGCGCGGCCTTGGCTATCAGCCGGCCGCGAAAGTGTTCCTGCAGTCGGTGGTCGAGGAGGAGTGCACCGGCAATGGCGCGCTCGCTTGCCTCCAGCGCGGCTACCGTGCCGACGCGGCCTTCATTCCCGAACCGCTGGAGCCAAGGTTGATGCGGGCGCAGGTCGGGCCGATCTGGTTCAGGGTCGAAGTCGATGGCGATCCGCAGCACGCGTCTGGCGCCTTCTCGGCCGGCGCCAATGCCATCGAAAAGGCCTTCCTCATCGTCCAGGCGCTGAAGCAACTCGAAATCGTCTGGAATGCGAGGAAGGTCGACGACAGGCGTTTCTGCGATCACCCGCACCCGATCCGCTTCAATCTCGGCAAGATCGAAGGCGGCGAATGGACGTCCAGCGTTCCGGCGCGTTGCGTCTTCGAGATGCGTGTCGCGACCTATCCCGGCCAGAAGCTCGAAGACGCCAGGGCGGAGTTGGAAGCTTGTATCGCGGATGCGGCGCGCGCCGATCCGTTCCTCGCCAATCGTCCGCCGAGGATGACCTATAACGGCTTCATGGCCGAGGGCTACGTGCTTGAAGGTGCCGACGAGATGGAAGCCGTGCTGCGTCGCAGCCATACCGCGGTGTGGGGTGAGCCGCTGACGGAACACGTCACCTCGGCCACCACCGATGCGCGCTTCTTCGGCCTCTATGCCGACACGCCGGCAATCGTCTACGGCCCGATCTGCCGCATGCCGCATGGCTATGACGAGGCCGTCGATCTCGACTCCGTGCGCAAGGTCACGCAGACCATTGCGCTCTTCATCGCCGACTGGTGCGGTCTCGAGCCCATAAATGCCGAGATCAGGCCATGAACGCGGCCGTATCGGATGCCTTCGGCGAGACGCTTGCGGAGGATGCGCCTGATGTCTCGATCGCCGAGGCGCTTGCCCTGTTGCGCCGGCACTATGGGCTCACCGGCAGCGCGCGCCCGCTGCCGGGCGAACGCGACCATAATTTTCACATCCAGACCGAAGGCGAGGGCGAGTTCGTCCTGAAGGTCTCGCATCCGGCGGAAGAGGCCGGCTTCACTGATTTCCAGAACAAGGCGCTCGACCACATTCTGACGGTCGACCGGACCCTGCCTGTTCCTTCCGTGCACAAGAGCCTCGAAGGCGAAGCACAGTTCATGGTCGGCGTCGGCGGATCGCTGCCGCGCATCGTCCGGCTGGTCAGCTATCTGCCCGGCCAGTTGCTTTCGCGCTCGCCCACGTCAGCGGCGCAGGACCGCAATCTCGGCATCTTCCTCGCCCGGCTTGGCCGGGCACTGCGCGGCTTTTTCCATCCGGCTGCCGGCAGCGACCTTCTGTGGGACATCCGCAAGGTCGCCAAGACGCGGCCGATGCTGGTGCATATCGCCGATGCCGGCCATCGCGCCATGGTCGAGCGTGTCATCGACGCCTTCGAGGAGCACGCGGCGCCGGTCATCCCCGGCCTGCGCGCCCAGATCGTCCACAACGACATGAACTCCTACAATGTGGTGATGGATGCCGCGCGGCCGGAAGTGGTCAACGGCATTCTCGATTTCGGCGACATGATTCATTCGCCGCTGATCTGCGACCTCGCCATCGGTGCCGTCTACCGCTGGCCGGCTGAAGGTCACCCTCTGGCGCCCGCGGCTCGCTTCGTCGCCGGCTATCAGTCCGTGCAGCCGCTCGAAATCGAAGAGCTTGGCATCCTCTTCCACCTCATTCGTGCGCGGCTTGCGCTCATCGCCAACATTGCCAGCTGGCAGGCCGAACGGTTTCCGGCCAAACGCGATTATGTGCTTCGGCTCATCACCGAGGTCTGGACCTCGCTTGAACGGCTGGACGGTCTATCGTCCGCTGACGCCCGCCGCTATTTTCTCGACCATTCCAAGCCGGAGTAGATGCCCGTGTCCCAGTCCTCGCCCGCAAGTGCCTCCGCCGATACCGGAGTTTCCGCACAAGAGCACGCGCTGCTGGAACGCCGCGCCAGATTGCTCGGGCCGACCTATCGCGCCTTCTACCGCAACCCGATCCATCTGGTGCGCGGCAGCGGTGTCTGGCTCTACGATGCCCAGGGCCGAAAATACCTCGACGCCTATAACAACGTCGCCTCGGTCGGGCACTGCCATCCGCGCGTTGTCGAGGCATTGTCGGGACAGGCCGCCACGCTCAACACGCACACGCGCTACCTCAGCGAGATCATCCTCGATTACGCCGAAAAGCTGCTTGGCACGCTGCCGCCCCATCTCGGCCATGCCATGTTTACCTGCACCGGCAGCGAGGCCAACGATCTCGCCATCCGCATCGCACAGCACTCCAGCGGCAACACCGGTGTGATCATCACCGAATTCGCCTATCACGGCGCCACCATCGCTACCGCGCAGCTGTCGCCGGCGGCGGTCGGGGCCAAGGGCGTGCCCGCGCAACACCGGACCGTGGCGGCGCCGGATACATTCCGCGACGGCGGCCGCGCCGCGCATGATTTCGCCAGAAATGTCGTCGCCGCCATCGAGGATATGCGCGCGCAAAACATCCGTCCGGCGGCGCTGCTTCTTGATTCCGCCTTTTCCAGCGACGGCATCTTCTTTCCCGCTGCTTCTGTCATGCGCGAGGCGGCCGATCATGTCAGGAAGGCGGGCGGCATCGTCATTGCCGACGAGGTCCAGTCCGGTTTCGGCCGGCTCGGCCAGGGCATGTGGGGCTTCGCCAATTATGGCCTCGAACCTGACATTGTCACCATGGGCAAGCCGATCGGCGACGGTCATCCGATGGGCGCGGTGATCGTCCGGCCACGGCTCGTTGCCTCCTTCGGTTCGAATACCGGCTACTTCAACACCTTCGGCGGCAATCCGGTCGCGGCCGCCGTCGGCATCGCCGTTCTCGAGGTGATCGAGGGCGAAGGGCTGATCGAGAACGCGCGGACGGTCGGCGCCTATACCGGGGAACTGTTGGACGCCTTGAAAAGCCGCCACGGCATGGTCGCCGATGTCAGGCACAACGGCCTCTATTTCGGCATCGAGCTGACGGCGGAGGATGAGGCCACTGCCGCTGCCAAGACCTCATCCGTCGTCGAAGCCATGCGCGAGGATGGCGTGCTGATCTCGTCCTGCGGTCCACGTGGCAATGTGCTGAAGATCAGGCCGCCGCTGCCCTTTGCCAGGGACAATGCCGAGCAACTGGCCGAGACGCTCGATCGCGCGCTGTCGAAATGGTGAGCTGAGCGGCCCGCGCATGCTGAAGCTCGAGCATCAAACCCTCAACGACCGCGCCTATGGCGCACTCAAGCAGGAATTGATTTCGGGCGGTTTCAGCCCGGGCCAGACACTGGTCATCCGCAAGCTCGCCGAAACCTTTGGCATTTCGACCACCCCGATCCGCGAGGCGTTGCAAAGGCTGGTCGCCGAGCGGCTTCTGGAAATGCAGAACAACCGCTCGATCATCGTGCCCTTGTTGTCCGAGCCCGCTTTCGCGGAACTGACGCGCATCCGCATCGCCGTCGAGGGATTGGCGGGCGAGATGGCCGCCACGCGCATGAGCGAGAGCGCGCTGGCCGACATACCAGCCGTGCTCGCCGGCATGCAGCGCGCCATCGAGGCGCAGGACGCCACGACCTATCTATCCCTGAACGAGGCCTTCCATTTTGCTATTTATGAGCACGCCGGCGCGCCCATCCTCTTGAACATGATCCGCGATCTCTGGGGGCGCGTCGGACCTTATTTCAAGCTCCTGATGCGGGCCGATCGCTACATTCCGCAGTCCAATGACGCACACCACAGGATCGTCGCCGCGCTGGAACGGCGCAACGGTCCGGCCGTTCGTGTATCCCTTGAACAGGACATTGCCGCGGCGGCCGCGGTTCTTTCCGAAAATCTTCGCACGACGGACTGATCGGACGGCAGGCCCGGTCGGCCTATGCTGTTTCATCCATCCGGTCGCGCAGCATGCTCCAGCCGAGCAACATGTTGGGTGCGTGTCGCAGCAGGGCGTGGAACGGGATCGGCGTCGGTGGCGCGAAAGGCAGTGGCAACTCGCGGGCGTCGGTTCCAGCGGCCCAGTCGGCCAGTACCTTGCCCATCGCGGTCGTCATGGCGATGCCGCGTCCATTGCAGGCGCGGCCGGCGATCAGGCCCGGGCCGAGGTCAAGGAGGTGCGGCAGGAAATCAGGCTCGACAGCGGCCATTCCTGACCAGCCATAGGCAAGCGGGGGCAGGTCGGGTAGGTCGAGACCGGCGGCAAGCCGGCGCCAGATTGTTTGCGGTACGCGTCTGTCGGCACCAGCGCCTAGGATATGCATGCCGCCGCTGATCAGCCGGTTGTCGGCATCGAAGCGGAAGGTGAAGAGATTGCGCCTGGTGTCACCGACGCCTTGCCCCCCGGGAAGCAGGCGCGTGCGGATTTCGAGCGGCAGGGGCGCGGTCGCGATCTGGAAAACCTTGAGCGGAAAATAGGTTCGCTTGAGCAACGGATTGAGTGGCCCGCCATAGGCGTTGGTGGCGATCAGCACCCTGGCAGCGCGCACCGAGCCCGATGGCGTTTTCAGCGCCCAGCCGTCGGCCACGCGATCAACCGATGTGACACGTGTCTGTTCGAAGATCCGCGCGCCGGCCCTTTCCGCCGCATCGGCCAATCCGCGTGCATAGGCGACGGGATTGAGTACGCCGCCCGAACGGTCCATCCAGCCGCCGAGATAGCCGCGCGCGCCGGTCAGCGTTTCGACATCCTGCCGATCCAGGGTGACGACGGGCCGGCCACGCCGCGCCCATTGTCCCGCGCGTGATTTGACCTTCTCCAGAGCTGCCGGCGAGTGCGCCGGCTGGATCCATCCGTTCTGCACCGCGTCACAGTGGATGCCGTGTTGCCGGATCAAGCCGAAGACGAGGTCGGCGCTGCCAGCGGCAAAATCGATCAGCCTTTCACCGCGTTCGGGGCCGAGATGGGCAAGGATGCTGTCGGGGTCCATCTTGGCGAAGTTCGGCACGACGAAACCGGCATTCCGGCCGGTCGCGCCCCAGGCGATGATTTCGGCTTCGAGAACGGCGACGGAAAGTCCTTTGCCGGTCGCGTGCAGTGCGGTTGAAAGCCCGGAAAAACCGCCGCCGACAATAGCGAGGTCAACATCGAGGTCGCCATTCAGCGCCGGCCGCTCGCGACGATTGCTGCTGCCGGCGTGCCAGAGCGATGCGCCATGCGCCTCCTGCCTGACCACGGCATTCATCCGTTGGAACTGCTTTTGGCCGTGGCCAGTTTCGCCCGCTTGCCGAAGCGTGCACGCCGCGGCCTGTCGCCAAACAGGCCGTTCGGCCTGACCAGAAGGATGACGCAGAGCATGACGCCGGTGGCCACGATCTGCAGCGAGGCGGCGCGCGCCTGCTGCTCGGGCTGGAAGAACACGCTGGTCGCCGTGCCCGATCCGGCCCATATCCCCCAGACAAGGACACTGCCGACGACGGCGCCGAGATTGCTGCCGGAGCCGCCGACGATCAGCATGACCCAGACCTGGAAAGTCAGGATCGGCAGGTAATTGTCGGGTGCGATGAAGCCGGTGAAATGCGCTTGCATCGCGCCGGCCAGTGCCATGACGGCGCCACCGACGGCGAAGGCCTGGACGCGGTAGAAACGCGCGCTCTTGCCGAGCGAGATCGCCGCCCGCTCGTCCTCCCGCAGCGCCTTCAGCACGCGGCCCCAGGGGCTGCGTGACAGATGCTCCAAGGCGAGATAGGCGATCAGCGTCACCACCGAGACGACGGCGAGGTTGGACAGGTTGAACAGCAGCGGCGTCTCCGCCAGGCCGCCGAGGGGGCGCGGGATGAACCCGATGCCGAATGGGCCACCGGTCAGCTTCTGCGCGTTGAGCGCGACCAGCTGCACGACCACGGCGACCCCGAATGTGGTGATCGCCAGATAGTCGGACCGCAGACGCAATGTGGCCATGCCGGTAAGTGCCGCGGCAATACCGCCAACCACCATGGCGCCTGCCCAGCCGACAAGGATCGGCAGGCCGAAACCGCCCAGCCTCGCGGCGTCGTCCGGTGTCGTCAGCAGCGCCGATGTGTAGGCGCCGATGGCGACGAAGCCGGCAAGGCCGACATTGAACAGGCCGGTCAGCCCCCACTGCAGATTGAGCCCCAGCGTGACCAGCGAGAAGATCAGCGCCGTGGTCAGGAAGAAGGCGCCGTAGCCGACGAGATCGATCATCTTTCCCGAACTCCGAAAAGGCCGATCGGCCGCACGAACAGCACCGCCATCAGGATGATGAAGGAGACGGCGGCGCGCCATTCGGCGCCGATCAATTGCACCGCACCAGCTTCGGCGAGCCCGATGATCAGGCCGCCGAGCACCGCGCCCGGGATGCTGCCGATGCCACCGAGGATGGCGGCGGCGAACATCGGCAGCAGCATATCGAAGCCCATGAAGGGGCGGATCTGCACCAGAATGCCGATCATCACGCCGGCAACGCAGGCAAGCGCGCCGCCGACGATCCAGGTGACGCGCACCACCTTGGCGACGTCGATGCCGACGATGCGGGCCAGCGCCACGTTCTGGCTCAGCGCCTGCATGGAACGCCCGGTCTGTGTGCGCGTCATCAACAGATGCACGCCGAGCACCAGCACGGCGGTCAGCAGCAGCAAGGCGATCTGGTCGGGCGTGATGCGGATGCCGAAGCCGACCGGCATGGCGATCTGGATCGCGCGGCTGAAATAGGTTGGCCGTGAGGTGAAGGTGAACTCCAGCAGGCTCCGCAGCGCCATCGAGGCGCCGAAGCTCGCCATCACGACAATGATCGCCTGGCCTTGCGAGCGCAGCCGCGAGAACAACACCTTGTCGAGCAGCAGCGCCAGCAGTGCGGTGAACGCCATGCCGACGACCAGGGCAACAAGGAGCGGCCATCCGAAGGACAGCGGCCCGAGCGGCGCCACCTTGCCGGACGTCGCACCGATGGCGCTGACCACGGCCAGTGTCGCATAGGTGCCCCAGGCCATGAAGTCGCCATGGGCGAAGTTGGAGAAACGCAGGATCGAATAGGTGAGCGTCACGCCGATGGCCCCGAGGCCGATCATCGAACCGGTCAGCAATCCGTCGACGATGAATTGCAGGCTCATGCCGCGCCTCCCTGCCGATGCTGGGGACGCTGGCCGAGATAGAGTTCGGCGACGACCGGGTCGTTCCACAATTCGGAGGCGACGCCCTCATGCCGGTCCTTGCCTTCGACCAGAACATAGGCGCGGTCGCCGATGGCAAGCGCTGCCTTGGCGTTCTGCTCGACCAAAAGGATGGTGACTCCGGACTTGCGGATGCCGGCAAGCATCTCGAACACCGTCGAGACGAACTTTGGCGACAGGCCAGCCGACGGTTCGTCCAGCACCAGCACCTTGGGGTGGACGATCAGCGCACGTGCGACGGCGAGCATCTGCCGCTGTCCTCCGGACAGATTGCCGGCCGCGGTGCCGCGCTGGCGGACGAGGTCGGGGAAAGCGGCATACATCTCCTCGATGCGGGCCGGGATGTCGCGCCGCTCGAGGATGCCGCAGGCAACCCTGAGATTGTCCTCGACCGACATCAGCGGAAAGATATTCTCGGTCTGCGGCACGAAGGCGAGGCCAAGCCGCACCATGGTGTGGGCCGGCGCGGCGGTGATGTCCTTGCCGTCCAGGAACACTGAACCGCCGGTGATCGGCACGAGGCCGGCGATCGCCTTGATGAAGCTTGACTTGCCGGCGCCGTTGGGACCGAGGACGACGACGATCTCGCCCTTGCCGACGGTGATCGAAGCCCCGCGCACGATGGGCACGCCGGGTTCGTAGCCGGCTTCGAGATTGTGGACATCGAGGACGGTCTCGCTCATGTGCTGCCTCCGAGATAGGCCTCGATGACACGCGGGTCGCGAGCGACTTCTTCCGCCGTGCCTTCGCTGAGCAACTGACCGCTCGCCATCACGAGGACGCGGTGGCAGAGCCGCGTCACCATGTCGATGTTGTGCTCGATCAGCAGGAAAGTGATGCCGCGCGCATTGATGTCGCGGATGCGGTCGATGATGACTTCAAGCAGCGTCGCGTTGACGCCGGCCGCCGGTTCGTCGAGCAGGATGATCGCCGGATCGGCCATCATCACCCGGGCAAGTTCGAGCAGCTTGCGCTGGCCACCGGAAAGCACGCGCGCCGGCTCATGCGCGAGATGGCTGAGGGTGACCAGTTCCAGCAGTTCGAGCGCCTTTGCCCGGGCGGCTCTTTCCTGAGCCGCCACCCGCCACGGCGTAACGAAGTTGGCGAGCAGCCTTTCGCCCGCCTGACCCTGCGCGGCCAGCATGATGTTTTCGATCAGCGTCAGATTGGGCAGCGGGCGCGGGATCTGGAAGGTGCGGCCGAGACCTCGGCCGATGCGCAGGTGAGCGGCTTCGCCCGAGACGCGCGCGCCATTGAGCAGGATATCGCCACTGGTGGGCAGGATACTGCCGGCCAACAAGTCGAACATGGTCGTCTTGCCAGCGCCATTGGGTCCGATCAAGCCAAGGATTTCGCCCGCTTTGACGTCGAACGAGACATCGTTGACGGCGACAAGGCCGCCGAACCGCCTGACGACCTGGCTTGCCGTCAGAACCGGCACACGGGTCTCCCACCCTTGGCGTTCCGCTACCTCGCTCATCGAACCCTCTGGCCGAAGACGATCGTTGCCGCCTCCTGATTATGATTTGTGATCACACTTGCTTTGATCACGCTATTCGGCTTTAATTTCATCCGCAAGCCGAAAACCCGCCGAGAACGGAATTCCATGCAAAAGGCTGCTATCGGAAAGAACAACGAGGCGATCGCGGCCCAGCTCGCGCCGGTCGGCCGCGAAACCGTACAGGATCGCGTCTATTCCGAGTTGCGGCGCGCGCTGATCGGCGGTCTGTTCGAGCCAAGCCAGGTGCTGACGATCCGCGGTCTGGCCGATGCGCTGGTCACCTCGACCATGCCGGTGCGCGAGGCGCTCGGCCGACTGATCACGGAAAAGGCGCTGGAGGCGCTACCCAACCGTTCGGTGCGCGTGCCGCCAATCACGCTGGAACGTCTCGACGATCTCCTACGTGCCCGCGTCCTGATCGAAGGCGAGGCGATCGCGCTTGCCGCGGCGCGCATGGGGCCGCGCCAGATAGCTGCCATCGAAACCATTCTGGCCGAATGGGACGAGATGCGGGCGCTGAAACACAAGAAGGATGTCGACCGCGAAGTGACGCTCAACCAGAGCTTTCACTTCGAGATCTACCGATCCTGCGGCTCGGCCGTGCTGATCCCGATGATCGAGAGCCTGTGGCTGCAATCGGGGCCATGCATCCGCGTCGCCATCTACGCCTTCTCGGAAGCCGGCGAGGTCGACACCGCCCAGTATCACCGCCGTATCGTCGAGGCGCTTACCACGCAGGACGCGCATGCGGCGCGCGAGGCGCTGGCCGCCGACATCAGCCGGCCCTTCACCTTCCTGCGGAACAAGCTGCAATCCGCCGCCGCGAAAGCCCAGATATGACCGCCATCAGGATCAGCGAGCCGCGTTCGAAGCTCTCCGTCACGGCACTCTTGTTGCCTGGGAAGGCGCCGGAAAACGCCGCCTTCCTCACGGCCTATCTTGCCACGCCACGCGTCGTCCCCGGCATCCACGCGATGTGGACGGGACCCGAGATTTCCTGTCCGGTTCCCGCCGCCGATCTTGAAGGCCAAACCTATGCCAGACCCTTGCCGGCGGAGAACGCGACGCTGACGCCGCAGCCGGGCGACATCGTGTTGTCCTACGTGCCGCCGCGCATGTGGGGCGGCAATCCCAATGCCATCTTCGACATCGGCCTGTTCTACGGGCAGGGTGCGCGGCTTCTGTTCCCGATCGGTTGGCTGGCCGGCAGCGTGGTGGCACAGGTGCTTGCCGAGGAGCGCGATCAATTCGCCGCCGCCTGTGGGGTGATCCGGCGCAACGGCGCCTGCGACATCACCTTCAGCCTGGTGGAGGCTTCAAATGGCTGACGACAGTTTCGAGCTCTTCGATCTTCGCGTCGAGGCGGTCATCCCGCAGGGCAAACCGATCTACTGCGGCGCCAAGGCCGGCGATTATTTCGAGCTCAAGGGCGAGATGCTGTTGATGCCGGCGGGGCAGGGTTTCTCGATCTACTCGCTTGCCGCCGTGTTGCCGCTGCTCGCGGCAAAACAGCGCCCGACGCACCCGAACGACTGGATGACCTCGGACGCCGAGATCGCCTGTCCCGACCCCAACTGCGCCAGCCGGCTCCGGATCGTCAGGCTGGCCAAGCGGCGGTTCAGCCATGCCGAGACGACGGCCGTGCCACTGCCGAAGGAGAATGACCGGACATGACCGCCAAGACCTTCGACCTCGGCCCGGGCTACACCATCTCGCGCGTCATACGAGGTGGCTGGCAACTGGCCGGAGGCCATGGCGCCATTGATCGCAGCCAAGCGGTGACCGACCTGATCGCCACCTTCGATGCGGGGATTTGGACCTATGACTGCGCCGATATCTACACAGGCGTCGAGGAGTTGATCGGCGCCGCGCGGTTGCGGCTGGCCAATGAACGCGGCCTCGATGCGGCGGCCAAAATGAAGGTGCACACCAAGCTGGTGCCCGATCTGGAACGGCTGGCCAACATCAGTCGCGATTATATCAGGGGCATCGTCGACCAGTCGCTGCGGCGGCTGAAGACCGAGCGGCTCGATCTCGTCCAGTTCCACTGGTGGGATTATGCGACGGCCGGCTACGTCGAGGCGATGGGCTGGCTCGAGGAGCTTCGGCGCGAGGGCAAGGTGCGCAATCTCGGCACCACCAATTTCGACACGCCACGACTCGCCGAAATCCTGGCCGCCGGTATCCCGCTGGTCAGCCAGCAGCTGCAATATTCGGTGCTCGACCAGCGTCCGGCGAACAGGCTCGCGGCACTTGCCGAGAAAAACGGCGTCAGTTTCCTTTGCTACGGCTCTGTGGCCGGCGGCTTCCTCAGCGACAGATGGCTCGGCGTGGCCGAACCTGTCACGCCGCTCGAAAACCGCTCGCTGGTCAAATACAAGCTGATCATCGATGATTACGGCGGCTGGGACCTGTTCCAGCAGCTGCTCGGGACCCTGAAGGCGATCGGCGATCGCCACGGTGCCGACATCGCCACCATCGCCAGCGCCTGGGTGCTGGAGCAGCCGCAAGTCGCCGCCGTCATCGTCGGTGCCCGCAACCAGGCCCATGCGCTGGCCAATGCGGAGATCATGAACATCGTGCTCGACGCCGACGACCGTGCGCGGATTGCCGCCGTCATAGCGCAGGGCAACGGCCTCGAGGGTGACGTCTACACGCTGGAGCGCGACCGCCATGGCCGCCACGGCTCGATCATGCACTACAATCTGAACGCGGGCCGGGTGTGACGCCCATGGACGACAAGCTGTTTTCGCAAGCCTGTGCCGAAGTCGTCGATCTGCATCGCTTCTTCGTCGACTGGTTCGTCGCCGCGCGGGCCGACAAAGTGGATTTCGGCCGCTTCGAAGCCGTCATGGGAGAAGGCTTGACCATGATCGCACCGGGCGGCCAGATCCTCGACCGCGATGCCGTGATCGACCATGTCCGCTCCAGCCGCGCCACGTGCGACGACGGCTTCGCCATCTCGATCGAGGACATTAGGCCCGGCTGGCAGGACGGCGATGCCATCGTAGTCCTCTACGTCGAGGCGCAGTTGCGTGGCGGCAAGCATAGCCGCCGCCAGTCGAGTGCCGTTTTCACCACCAGTTCATCGGCGCCCAATGGCGTCCAATGGCGGCACCTGCATGAAACCTGGCTGCAGGTGCCGGAACACTGAGACTTTCCAGACGTCAAACCAGTTCGTGTAACTCAAGGGGAACAACAATGAGAAAGACGATACTCCAACTCACCACCGCGCTTGCTCTGGTCACGATTGCCGGTGCTGCCCAGGCCGCCGACTGCAAGATCACCGTCGGCCTCGTCATGGAACTGACCGGTCCGGCAGGCGAATACGGCCAGGCCGGCGCCAAGTCGGTCGAAATGGCCTTCCGCGACATCAACGACGCCGGCGGGGTGCGCGGCTGCGATCTCGTCACCGATACCCGTGACAGCCAGAGCCAGGGCAACATCGCGGTCGACGCCGCGACCCAGTTGGTTCAAGTCAAGAAGGTGCCAGTCATCATCGGCGGCATCATTTCCTCGGTGTCGATCCCGATCCTGACCTCGGTCACCGCTCCGGCCAAGATCGTCCAGGTCTCGCCGGCGTCATCCTCGCCAACGCTGACGACACTCGGCCGCGACGGCAAGACCAACGGCATCTTCTTCCGCACCATCACCTCGGACGCGCTCCAGGGCGTGGCCGCCGCCAAATACGCCGTCGACAAGGGCTTCAAGAAGCTGGCGATCATCCATGTCAACAACGACTTCGGCGTCAACATGGTGGCCGAATTCTCGCGTGCCTACAAAGCGCTCGGCGGCACCATCGTTTCCGACACGCCCTACAATGAGAAGCAATCGAGCTATGCCTCCGAGGTCACCGCGGCGATGGGAGGCGAGCCGGACGGTCTTTATCTCGTCAGCACGCCGGTCGATGGCGCCACCGTTGCCCGCACCTGGATTTCCCAGGGCGGCGTGCAGAAGTTCCTGCTCAATGACGGCATGAACAGCCCTGACTTCATCGACTCCGTCGGCGCCGATTATCTGAAGGACGCCTACGGCACGTCCTCCGGCACGAGCCCGACCGCCTCGACCGAGTATTTCACAAAGAACTACAAGGCATTCTCCGGCATCGAACCGTCGAACCCGGCGGCCGACCGTTCCTATGATGCCGGCGCCATCGTCGGCCTGGCCATCGCCATTGCCGGCTCCGAGGATCCGGCCAAGATCAAGGATGCCATGTACAAGGCGGTCGACCCTGCCGGCACGCCGATCTATGCCGGCAAGGAGGAGTTCGCCAAGGCGCTCGGCCTGATCAAGGATGGCAAGCCGATCCGTTACGAAGGCGTCATCGGCCCTGTCGCCTTCGACAAGTTCGGCGACATCACCGGCCCGTTCCGGCTGTGGAAGATCGTCGACGGCAAGGTGACCACCGACGGTGAAATGACCACCGACGACGTCAACGCCCTGCAGGCCAAGCTTAAGTAAACTGCGCTATCCTTCGGGCATCAATCTCGGCTCTCGCGATTGATGCCGATATCGCTTGCACGGCACGCCATCACGAATAGGATCAGCCGGCTGCGATTGAAGGATGCGAGCGTGTTGGACAAGGATACCCATCGGGCCGTCCGGTCGGTGTATGCGGATGACGCGTTTTGCCACACGGGCGCCTGAGCCCGATGTCGCCTGAAACACAACGACTTCTGTCCGCGCTTGGCGATCGGCTGGGCGCGGGCGGCGTGCTCGCCGGCTCTGATGTCGATCAGCGCTACCGCGACGATCCCGACGGCAGGCTTGGCTTGTTGCCGGAAGTGGTGCTGCGTCCGCGCGATACCGTTGGTGTGGCCGCAGCACTCGCTGGCTGCAACGCTCTCGGTCAGCCGGTCGTCATCCAGGGCGGGCGCACCGGGCTGGCCGGCGGCACACGCGTCCAGTCGGGCGAGATCGTGCTGTCGCTGGAGCGGATGAACGGCCTCGCCGCGCCGGACATCCAAGCCGCCAGCATTATCGCCGAAGGCGGCGCCACGCTGCAGGCGGTGCAGGAGGCGGCCGACGGCGCCGGGCTGATGTTCGGCGTCGATATCGGCGCGCGCGGTTCGGCCACGGTCGGCGGCAACATCGCCACCAATGCCGGCGGCATCCGCGTGCTGCGTTACGGCATGTACCGGGCGCAGGTGCTGGGGCTGGAAGCGGTGCTGGCCGATGGCAGTGTGCTGTCTTCGCTGAAGGGCCTGCCCAAGGACAATTCCGGCTATGATCTAAGCCAGCTCTTCATCGGCGCGGAAGGGACGCTTGGCGTCGTCACCCGCGCCGCGCTCAGGCTACATCCGAAGCCTGCCTCCGAGGTGAATGCCTTCTGCGCGCTCCCTTCGCTCGATGCGGCGATCGCCCTGCTTGGGCTGCTGCGGCAAAAACTCGGCCCGCTTTTGTCCGCCTATGAGGTCAACTTCGCGCCGCTCTACGACGTCATGGTCGCCAGCATGGCCATGCCGGCGCCGTTGCCTGCTGGCTCACCCGTCTATGTGTTGGCCGAGATCCAGGGCGGCGAGCCGGACCGCGACAGCGAGCGCTTCGCCGAGGTTCTGATGCAGGCGGTCGAGGACGACGTTGTCGACGATGTGGTCGTCTCGCAATCGCCGCGCGAATTCCGCACGCTGTGGGATGTGCGCGAAGACGCCAATCGCGTCCTGTTTTCGATCAAGGGCCTTATCGGCGCCGACATCAGCATCCCGCTGGCGCGTATGGGAGCCTTCCTGCAGGAAGCGGATGCCGCCATCCATGCCGTCGATCCCGGCGCCGATATCTATGTCTTCGGCCATCTCGGCGACGGCAACCTGCACTATCAGGTCCTGACCAAGGATCCGGCGGCGGCCTATGGCATCATCTATCGCGGCGTGGCGGCGGCCGGAGGCGGCGTGTCGGCCGAGCATGGCATCGGCCTCGACAAGAAGCAGTGGCTGCATCTGGTGCGCAGCGACGCCGAAATCACTGCGATGCGGCGGCTGAAGTCGGCGCTCGATCCGAACAACATCCTCAATCCAGGACGAGTCTTCGACCTCCGCCCATTGGCTTGAAACTCAATTCCGTTCCGTCGCCATCTGCCTGGGGATCAGAAAACGGGCGGCGAGCACGCAGAGCAGCACTGTGAACATCAGGATCAGCGCCACCAGGGCGTTGATGTCGGGCGAGAAGCCAAGCCGCATCATCGCCCACAGCCTGACCGGCAGCGTGCTTTGCGTGCCGGTGACCAGGATGGTGATCATCGTCTCGTCGAACGACAGCGCGAAGGCCAGGATGGCGCCGCCGACCATGGCGCTCGACAGGTTCGGCAGGATGACGCGCCAGAAGGTCTGCCAGCCGCTGGCGCCGAGATCGTAGGATGCCTCGACGAGCGTGCGGCTCATCGACTGCAGCCGCATCAGCACGGTGCGATAGACGATCGCCAGCACGAAGACCGTGTGGCCGATGACGACGGTCAGCAGCGACCGTTCGAGGCCGATCTCGCGGAAGAAGATCAGCAACGCCAGGCCGCTGATGATCGGCGGCATCAAGAACGGCAGGAAGATGATGAACTGCAGAACCGAACGGCCTGAGCGGCGGCCGTGGTAGTAGAGCGCCAGCAGCGTCCCGCTGACCACCGACAGGATTACGGTGCAGACGCCGACGACCAGCGTGGTGCGCAGGGCGGCCAGGATGTCGTGGTTCCCCGCCAGCGCCACATAGGTCGAAAGGGTCGGCGACGACCAGTCGACATTGCCATGTGAAACGATGAAGAACGACGACACGATCGGCACGAACAGCGGGCTGTAGAGCAGCACCGCGACCAGTGACGTGATCGCGGCAAGGAAGATGGTGGACGGCCGGGGCAACGCACTCATACCGACGTCCCCCGGCTGCGTCCGAACCGTTCGCCGATGAGGATGGCGGCGATCACCACGATCGCAAGCGCCACCGACAGCGCCGCGCCGAACGGCCAGTTATAGGCGGTGCCGAACTGGCTGTAGAGGATGCGGCCGAAGGTGAAGCCGCTGATCCCGCCGACCATCTGCGGCGTCAGGAAATCGCCGATCGCCAGCACGAAGACGAAACTCGCCGCCGAGGCGACGCCGGGCAGGCTGAGCGGCAAGGTGATGCGCAGGAACGTCTGCAGGCTGCTGGCGCCCAGATCATCCGAGGCACGCAGCAAGGTCTGCGGGATCCGCTCCAGCGAGAGGAAGATCGGCAGGATGGCGAAGGGGATCAAGAGCAGGCTCAGCGTCAAAAGGATGGCGTTCATGTTGAAGACAAACAGCGTCGACGGCTGATCCAGGATGCCGAGCGCCACCAGCGCCTTGTTGAGGAAGCCGTTGAGGCCGAGGATGCTGCGGATCGCATAGATCTTGATGACGTAGCTCATCAGCAGCGGCACCAGCAGCAGCATCAGCAAGGCGTAACGCCACCGCCCTTTCAGCGTCGTCAGGAAATAGGCGGCGGGATAGGCGAGAAGGATGCAGATCACCGCTACCGACACGCACAGTACGATGGTGTTCCAGAACACCGGCAGAAAGATCGGATCGGTGAAGAACCTGACATAGTTGCCGAGCGTCGGCGCCTGGACGATCGTGCCCTGGTCGACGCTGAAGAAACTGTAGACCAGGAAGATCGCCAACGGCACGAGGACGAAGATCACCGGCAAGGCGAAGGCCAGCACCGTCACCAGCTGCGACAATCGCCGTTCCGCCGCCTGTGTCGACCCGGCTCCGCTCATGCCAGCACCAGATGGCCTTCATGCGGCGCAAAGCAAAGCGAGACCGTCTGGCCTCATTTCAGCGCGCTGCCGTCGATCCGGCTCGGCATACGCAGCCTCAGCCGTTGCGCGGCATTGTCCCCGCCCGCCATGATCGTGGCAACGGTCGATGAACCGGCAAAGGCCAGATCGGCGATCGCACCTGAGAAACGGTTGTCGCCGTCTTTTGCATCGGCGAGGCGCAAGGCTTCGGGACGGAACGCCGCGAAGGCGCTGGCGCCGTCGGCGGCGGCCTTGAGATGCGGCTGGCCGCTGATCGAGCAGACCAGGCGGCCAAGCGCGGTCTCGATTGGCCGCTGCTCGCCCTGCACGGGACCGAGCTTTCCGGCCACCAGATTGTTCTCGCCGAAGAAGCGCGCCACGAACTCGCAATTCGGCTTGTAGTACAGCTCATGCGGCGTGCCGAGCTGGCGGATATGGCCGGCCTGCATGACGCAGATCCGATCGGCCATGCCGATCGCTTCTTCCTGGTCGTGAGTGACGAACAGGAAGGTGGTCTTGATCTCGCGCTGGATGGATTTCAGGAATTCCTGCATCTGCCGGCGCAGTTCGAGATCGAGCGCCGCCAACGGCTCGTCGAGCAGGATCAGGCGCGGCTGGCAGATCAGCGCCCGGGCGAGCGCGACACGCTGGCGCTGGCCGCCGGAAAGCTGCGCTGGAAAGCGGTCGGCGAAACGTCCGAGTTGCACCAGTTCGAGGGCTTGCGACACACGGCTTGCGATCTCCTTGCGCTTGATATGGCGCACCGAAAGGCCATAGCCGACATTACCGGAAACCGTCATATGCGGGAACAGCGCATAGTCCTGGAACACGGTGTTGAACGGCCGCTTGTTGATCGGCATGCGACTGATCTCCTGGCCGTCCAGCCGGATTTCGCCCGCGGTCAGCGGCTCCAGCCCGCCGATCAGCCGCAGGACCGTGGTCTTGCCCGAACCCGACGGTCCAAGAACGGTGAGGAACTCACCGTCCCGGATCGACAGGTCGATGTCGTGCAGCACAGGAACCGTGCCGTAGGATTTCGAGACGGACCGCAGCGTCAAGAGGTCGGTGTTCTGGTTCATGGAATATTCTCGCATACGCTTCGGCGGTCCGGAACGTCCGGACCGCCGGGTCCTTCGAGGTCAGGCGCGGAAAAGATCAGGGCGTCGCCTTGACCTCATTCCACATGTCCGAACGCTTGAGCGGATCCTCGACATTGTTGAGCCAGACCAGCTTGTCGTTGCCGCCGGCGCTGCTCGACTCGACCACGGTGTTGCCGAAGCCGGTACGCTCGGAAAGCTCGCCGCCGATCTTCTTGCTCAGCATGAAGTCGATCCACTTTTCGGCCGCCGCATTGTCGCGGACGCCCTTGGAGATCACCCAGTTGTCGAGCCAGGCAAGCGCGCCTTCGCTCGGGTTGACGTAGGCGACATGGGCGCCGATCTTCTGCAACGCCTTGACCTGCTGCTGGCCGTAATTGGCCCAGATCAGCGCGACGTCATTGTTCTGGTAGATCTGCTGCGCCTCGTCGGCGGTGGTGTAGAAGCTCAGCACATTGCGCTTGAGTTCGACCAGCTTGGCCTTGACCGCCGCCATCTGCTCCGCATTGAGGTTGAACGGATCCTTGTAGCCGAGCGTCAGCGCGGTGAACGAGAAATTGTGCTCGCCATTGTCATAGGCGAGGATCTTGCCCTTGTAGGCCGGATCCCACAGCACCGACATCGAGGTCGGCGCCGGCTTGACCTTGTCGGTGTCGTAGATCAGCCCGATGGAATCGAAGCAGAACGGAATGCCGTAGACCTTGCCGTCCTTGGTGTCGCCGCTGACCTGCGACAGATCGCGGAAGCGCGGCAGCACGTCCTTCTGGTTCGGCAGTTTCGTGATGTCGATTGGCGATACCAGATCGGCCTTGATGTAGCGCTGCAATTGGGCGGTGTTGACGGCGAAGACATCGAAGTCCTGCCCTTCGCTGCCCTTGATCTTGGCCCAGATCTCGTCATCGCTACCGATGAAGACGACGTCGACGCCGATGCCGGTGGCGGCAGTGAAGTCCTTCACCCAGTCCGGGTCGGCATAGCCGTCCCAGGCCAGCACGCGAAGGTTCGCGGCCAGCGCCGCCGATGTCATCAGGCCGATGCCGAGCCCGATCGTCGCTAATCTCAGAAATGCTTTCTTCAGTCCCATTTTTAATCTCCCATTGTCGTTCTGGTGGACCGTAATTTCCGGGGCTTTTGCCGTCACAGCTGGGTGACGGCGACCAGTCCCTCGTCCGGCACCGACACCATCCGGTTGCGCAGCGGCTTGCCGAATGCCTGTGCCTGGATTTCATACTCGTCGCCGGAAGCCGTCTTGATACCGGAGGCGTAGCTCATCACCGCCGCCCCGAAGAAATAGGCGTGCAGGTCGCCCGCCCTGCGGTGCATCGGGTAGCGGAAATGGAAATGTTCGAGATTGGCGATCGAGTGCGACATGTGCGCTTCGCCCGACAGGAACTCCTGTTCCCAGATGACCGCGCCGTCGCGCAGAATGCGGGAATGGCCGCGCACTTCTTCGGGCAGGTCGCCGATCAAAAGCTCCGGGCCGATCGAGCAGGAGCGGAGTTTGGAGTGGGCGAGATAGAGGTAGTTCTCGGCTTCCGTCACATGGTCGGAATATTCGTTCCCCAGAGCATAGCCGATGCGATAGGGGCGGCCATCCGGCCCATTGAGGTAGAGCCCGACGATCTCGGCCTCCTCGGCACCGGCGCGTGCGAAAGCCGGCATAGGCAGATCGGCGCCGGGCGGCACGACACAGGTGCCGACACCCTTGAAGAACCATTCGGGCTGGATTCCGATCTTGCCGGCGCCGGGCTTGCCGCCTTCCAGGCCCATGCGGAAGATCTTCAGCGAATCCGATTCCTCGGCGTCCTCGCCATGGGTCAGCACATGCATCTTGTCGCGCGCGGCGGCACTTCCGGTGTGGGTCAGGCCGGTGCCGGTGACCAGGAAGCGTGCCGGCTCCGGGTGGTCGACGGGAGCGAGCACGCGGCCATCGCGCAGCAGTTCGCCATAGTCGACCGTGGCCGCACCCGTCCGCTTCTCGACCAGCGCCGTGATCGATGCACCCTGGGCAATCGCCGCTTCGGCGAGTTCCAGCACGGTGCTGGTCTTGTCGAGCGGATGCAGGCGGTTGCCGTCATCGGAAACCCGGCCGACCCGCCTGCTGCCATCGGGCGTTGTGTACTGTACCAGACGCATGAAATACCTTCTTCCTTTGAGGCTGTACCGGTCACACCCAGCCAGCATCGACGATGAACTGCTGGCTCGTGCACATGCGGCTGTCGTCGGCGGCGAGGAACAGCGCCATGCGCGCGATGTCGGAAGGCTGCAGCCGATCGGGCAGGCACTGCCTCTCGTCGATCTGGCGTTCGCCGGCCGGGTTCAGCCACAGGCTCATCTGGCGCTCGGTCATCACCCAGCCCGGCACCATGCAGTTGACGCGGATGCGCTCGGGGCCGAGTTCGCGGGCCAGCGCCCGCGTCATGCCGTACACCGCCGCCTTGGCGGTCACATAAGCGGGGCAGTCGGGATCGCCGACCATCCAGGTGATGGAGCCGAAATTGATGATCGAGCCACCGCCCTGCGCGCTCATCTGCGGGCGCACTGCCTGGGCCGCGAAGAACTGGTGGCGCAGATTGACCGCCATGCGATCGTCCCAATACGCCACCGTCACGTCCTTGGTCTGGTGGCGGTCGTCGTTGCCGGCATTGTTGCAAAGCACCTGGATCGGGCCGTTGTGTTGCATCGCCTCCGCGGTCGCCGCCTGCAACTGCTCGACATTGCGCAGGTCGCAGGGAATGAACAGCGGCGCGGCATGCCCCTCGGTCACGATCGCATCGACCAGGCGCCGCGAAGGCTCCTCGGCCAGATCGACGAAGGCGACGCGGCTGCCTTGCGCGCAGAAATGGCGCACCAGGCTTTCGCCGATGCCGCTGCCGCCACCGGTAATGAACACGCTGCGGCCCTTGAGGCTGGGGTAGGTCGCGTAGCTGCCGATCTGATCCGTCATCGCGCGCCTCTCTAATGGGAATGCCGGGGGACGCCGGCATCGCGCCGGCCGACGAGAAAGTCGAAGTCGCAGCCCTTGTCGGCCTGCAGCACGCGCTCGACATAGAGGCTCTGGTAGCCGCCCTGCGGTGGCGTCGGGGGCTTCCAGTCACGGCGGCGGATGGCCAGTTCTTCATCCGAAACCAAAAGCTCGAGACGACGGCCGGCAACGTCGAGTTCGATGAGATCGCCGTCACGCACCAGGGCGAGCGTGCCACCTGCCGCCGCCTCGGGCGCCACATGCAGCACCACCGTGCCGTAGGCCGTGCCGCTCATGCGCGCGTCCGAAATGCGCACCATGTCGGAGACGCCTTCTCTAAGCAGCTTGGCCGGCAGCGGCATGTTGCCGACCTCGGCCATCCCGGGATAGCCGCGCGGCCCGCAATTCTTCAGCACCATCACCGAGGAGGCATCGATATCCAGTTCCGGATCGTCGATGCGGGCGTAGTAGTGCTCGATATTCTCGAAGACGACGGCCTTGCCGCGATGCTGCATCAGCTCGGGCGTTGCCGCGGACGGCTTGATGACCGCTCCGTTGGGCGCCAGATTGCCGCGCAGGATCGAAATGCCCCCCTCCTTGGTCAGCGGCTCGCTCAGCGGCCGAATGACCTCACGGTTGTAGTTGGGCGCTCCGTCGATCAGTTCACCGATGGTCTTGGCGCTGACGGTCATGGCGTCGCGATGAAGAAGCCCCACTTCATCAAGCGACGCCATGACCGCAGCTAGCCCCCCGGCATAGTAGAAATCTTCCATCAGGAACCGGCCCGACGGCATCAGGTCGACAATGGTCGGAACGTCGCGGCCAAGGCGGTCCCAGTCATCGAGGCTGAGATCGACATCAACCCGGTTGGCGATGGCGATCAGATGCAGCACCGCATTGGTCGAGCCGCCGATCGCGCCATTGACGCGGATGGCGTTCTCGAAGGCCTGCTTGGTGAGGATCTGCGAAATCGTCACGTCGCGGCGGACGAGATCGACGATCTGCCGTCCGGCCAGCTGGGCGAGCACGCCCCGGCGCGAATCGACCGCCGGGATCGCGGCGTTGTCCGGCATGCCGATGCCGAGCGCTTCCACCATGCTGGCCATCGTCGAAGCGGTGCCCATCGTCATGCAACTGCCCGCCGACCGGCTCTGGCCCTGCTCTGCGGCGAGGAAGTCGGCGACCGGCATGCGGCCGGCCTTGACCTCCTCGGCGAATTTCCAGACATGCGTGCCAGAGCCGATATCCTGCCCGCGGAACTTGCCGTTGAGCATCGGTCCGCCGGACACGGCGATGGTTGGCAGGTTGCACGAGGCAGCGCCCATCAAGAGCGCCGGCGTGGTCTTGTCACAGCCGACCAGCAAGATGACGCCATCGATCGGATTGCCGCGGATGGATTCCTCGACATCCATGCTGGCCAGGTTGCGAAACAGCATGGCGGTCGGGCGCATGTTGCTTTCGCCCAGCGACATGACAGGGAATTCCACCGGCAGGCCGCCGGCTTCATAGACGCCACGTTTGACGTGGTCTGCCAGCGCCCGCAGATGCGCATTGCACGGGGTCAGTTCCGACCAGGTGTTGCAGATGCCGATCACCGGGCGGCCGTCGAAAGCGTCTGCGGGAATGCCCTGATTCTTCATCCAGCTGCGGTGCATGAAGGCGTTCTTGCCTTCACCGCCGAACCATGCTTCGGACCGCAGTTTGCGTTTGGTCTCGGTCACGATCGCTGGCCCCGGTCGTTGCGGCGTTTGTTGCGGTTCTCGACGCTGCGGCGCACGTCGTCCTCCGCATTGTCGATGAGCACCAGCAGCGCCTTTTGCGCGCCGGCGGCGTCGCCGGCGGCAATCTTCTCGGCCACTTCCCGGTGCAGCGGCAAGGAATGGCGCTGGCCTTCCGGATTGTCGTTGGAAAGACGAAAGCTCATTACCAATGCGGTCTCGACCAGCGCTGCCAGCGAGCCGATCAACTCGTTGCCGGTCATGCGCAGGATTGTCTGGTGGAACACCAAATCGGGCTTGGCGAAGCGGTCGCCATCGTCGCTGACTGCCTCCATTTCGGCCAGCGCCGCATGGATCTCGGCGATCTGCGCCGGCGTTGCACGCCGCGCGGCGAGGGCCGCCGACATCGGCTCGATGGCGCGGCGCAATTCGAACAGCGCCCGCACATCCTCGGCGCTGACACCGCCGGCATAGCGCCAGGACAGGACGTCGGGGTCGAGAAAATTCCAGTCGGAACGTGGCCGCACCCGCGTGCCGGTCTTCGGTCGCGATTCGACCAACCCCTTGCCGGCCAAGACCTTGATCGCCTCGCGCAGCACCGTGCGGCTGACCCCCAGCATCTCGCTGGAATCGTCGGCATTGGGCAGGGCCTCGCCGGGCAGGAAATCGCCCTGAACGATGCGCAAGCCGATTTGCTCGACAACGGTGGCGTGCAGCGCGGTGGAGCCGCTGGAAACCGCCACGGCAACCCGTGACGTGCGTGCGGTGCTGAACGATTTTCTATTCTTCATACTATTCATATGATATGTCTTATAGTCATGGCGATTGGAGTCAAGGGATTGGGGAGTGCCAATGACAAAGAATTCCGCTGAGGCCGTCGCGCAGCATATGGAACTGGTCTCGATCAGTGACGGCATCGCGACGGTCGAGATTGCTCCGGCCGCCGGCGGAGCGCTGGCGTCGTATCGGTGGTGGCGGGATGGTTCGGCCGTGGATTGGCTGCGCCCGGCCGATCCAGTGGCGGTCAGCCGTCGCGATGCCGGCGCCATGGCCTGCTTTCCGCTTGTCCCCTATTCCAACCGGATCAGGGATGGCCGCTTCGAATTCGCGGGGCGTTCGATCCAATTGCCCAGCCAGCCTGACGATCCGCACTACGAGCATGGCCATGGCTGGCGTCGCCCGTGGACGGTCGTCAGTCACCAAGCGAGCACGATCGTCCTGCGCTACCGGCACACCGCTGATACCTGGCCATGGAGCTATGAAGCCGAGCAAGCGATCTCTTTGGCCGACGGAAGGCTGTGCATGACCATTGCGGTGCGCAACCTGTCGGACGCGCCGATGCCGGTCGGCTTCGGCCTCCATCCCTATTTTCCGTCGACACCGTGGACCCATGTCCAGGCCCGGGTATCAGGCATGTGGGAAACCGATCAGGAGGTCCTGCCCATCCGGCATGTCCCGCCGCCGGCGGGCGCCGATCCATCCATCGGCTTTGACGTGTCGGAAGTGGACTTCGACACGGTCTTCACCGGATGGGCGCGCCGCGCCCGTATCACCTGGCCGGAGCACGGACGGCAGTTGGGCATCGAGGCCGAGGCGCCGCTCGATTTCCTCGTCCTCTACACGCCACCGGGCGAGCCGTTCTTTTGCGCCGAGCCGGTCAGCAACATCACCGACGCTTTCAACCGGACGGACGACGAGGACCATACCGGCTGCATCGTACTGGCGCCTGGCCAGAAGCAAACAGCCAGTGTTCGCTTCACCCCGTCATTGGCCGTTTGACTGTCAGCCGTCCCGAAGCGAAGCCGAGTCAGAACGGATAGTGCTGGCCGGGATCCTCGATCGTCACCCAGCGCAAATCGGTGAATTCGGCGATCGAGGCCTTGCCGCCGAAACGGCCATAGCCGGAGCCCTTGACGCCGCCGAACGGCATCTGCGCTTCATCTCCGACCGTCGGTCCGTTGATATGGCAGATGCCAGCCTGGATGCGGGCGGCGACCGCCATGGCGCGACGGATGTCGCGGCTGAAGACGGCTGACGACAGGCCATATTCGGTGTCGTTGGCGACCCGCACGGCCTCGTCCTCGCCCTTGACGCGGATCACCGGCTTGACCGGCCCGAAGGATTCTTCCGAATAGACGCGCATCGTCGGCGTCACGTGATCGAGCAGCGTTGCCTCGACCACGGTACCGCTGCGCTTGCCGCCGGCGACAAGCGTTGCGCCCTTGGCCACCGCATCGGCTACGAGTTCCTCCATCTTGTCGGCCGCCTGGCTGCTGATCAGCGAGCCCAGCACGACATGGCCGCGCGGGTCTCCCGCCGGCAGTTGCGAGGCACGGGCCGCGAGCTTTGTCACGAATTCATCGGCGATCTTTTCATCGACGATCAGCCGCTCCGTCGACATGCAGATCTGGCCCTGATGCATGAAGGCGCCGAAGGTGGCCGCGTTCACCGCCGCGTCGATGTCGGCATCGTCCAGCACCAGCACCGGCGCCTTGCCGCCGAGTTCAAGCAGCGCCGGCTTCAGATGCCGGCCGGCGAGCTCGGCGATGATCCGGCCGATCTTGGTCGAGCCGGTGAAATTGACGCGTTTGACTGCGGGATGCGCGACCAGCGCTTCAACGATTGCAGCGGCATCGCTGGGATCGTTGGTGACGACATTGATGACGCCTTTGGGCAGCCCCGCCTCGACCAGCACCTGGCCGATCAGCCGGTGCGTGCCGGGGCACATTTCGGAGGCTTTCAGCACCACGGTATTGCCGCAGGCGATCGGCATGGCCACGGCGCGTGTGCCGAGAATGACCGGTGCATTCCATGGTGCGATGCCGAGGCATACACCTGCCGGTTGGCGGATCGCCATGGCGAGCGTGCCCGGCTTGTCGGACGGGATGATCTCACCCGAAATCTGCGTCGTCATGGCCGCCGCCTCGCGCAGCATGTTGGCTGCCAGCATGACGTTGAAACCGGCCCAGGGGCCGGTGGCGCCGGTCTCTTCCATCATCAGCCTGGTGAATTCGCCGACCTTGGAGGCCATCACATCGGCCCCTCTGGAGAGCAAGGCGCGGCGCTCGCCGGGCCCGGTCTTCGACCAGGCGGGAAGGGCAGCGGCGGCTGCGTCGACGGCGCTGTTGGCGTCGGCCACGCTTGCCGCTGCCGCGCGCGTCGCCAATTTGCCGGTGAACGGGTCCATGCGCTCGTAGGAAGCCTTGCCTGTTGCCGCCTTTTCGTCGCCGTCGATCAGAAGTCCGATGTCCATTGTTCTTTCCCTCGCTCTCGATGGAGCTTCACAGATTAGAAGCCGAGCACTTCGGCATTGATCGATGCTTCGAGGCCACCGTCAACCGGCACATTGGCGCCGTTGACCCAGCGCGCGCCATCCGAGCACAGGAACAGCACGACAGGGGCGATGTCACCCGAAGTGCCGGCACGTCCGACCCGGGCTATGTCGCTGTCGACGCGGGCATCGCCAAGCACGCTGCGAAACTGTTTCAGGATCGGTGTTTCGACTGGGCCGGGGCTCACCGCATTGACGCGAATGCCGCGCCTCCTGAACAGCTCCTGATGTGCCGCGCGCATCGTCCACAGGAGCAGCAGTTCCTTGGACACGGGGTAGCCTTCCTCGTTCTTCACCGCGTGGTCGGCGACCACTTTGGCGACATCGGGGAAACCTTCGATGCCGACCATCGAGGCGGCGCGGTTGAGATTGGCGCGCCAGCCATAGCCGGCGATCGAGGCGACGTTGACGATGGCGCCACCTTCGCGAAGTCTCGGCGCAAGCCCTTCCGAGAGCGCCCGGAGACCGAAGAAGTTGACGGCCAGCGTCGAGGCCGCACCGGTGTTGCCGGAGAGGCCGGCTACGTTACAGAGCGCGTCGATGCGCGGCGGCAGGCGCGCGATGAGCTCATCGACGCCCGCCTTCGACGAGATGTCGGCCTTGACGAAACTGCCAACCGCTGCGGCCGGCTCGCGCACATCGACGCCGATCACGTCTGCGCCGAGCTGGCCGGCAAGTTCCGCCGAGCGTGCGCCGATGCCTGAGGCAACGCCGGTGATGAGGATGGCCTTGCCGAAAAGCATGCTTATGCCTTCTCCTGATATGTTGTGGCTTGCTGCGACGGGATCGTGCCGCCATCGGCGACGTTCAGCGGTAGCCTGACGCGGTAGCCGACCGGCAGCAGGCGCAGGCCAAAGCGCTCGTCGACCGTTCCCCACAGGCCGCGGGGCAGGAACAGCGAAAACAGCACGGCGGTGGCGCCGAGGCCGACCAGGTACCAGACGCCGGCGCCGCCGAACCAGGTCTCGATGAGGAAGAAGACCAGCGCGCCGAGAATGGCGCCCTCGAAGGTGCCGATGCCACCGACCAGCACCATGAAGATCATGTAGGCTGTCCACTGGACGTTGAAGTAGGTTTTCGGCTGGAAGGTGATCGAGGTCGCCAGCCACAATGCGCCGGCAATGCCGATGCCGAAGGCGGCAAGCACGAACAGCAGCCGCTTGGTGCCGGTGACGCGCACGCCGACCGAAGCGGCGGCGTCCTCATTGTCGCGAATGGCGCGGATGGCGGCGCCCGTGCTGCCGCGCAGCAGGCCGAAGAGGATAGCGAGCAGGGCCGTCATCGAGGCCAGAGCCAGCCAGTAGATGGTCACCCGCCTTATCGAGGCATCGTAGACGTTGAGCGAGATCAGCGAGGTGCCGGTTTCGCCTTGCACCAGCCGGTCGAGATTGACCAGCAGATGAGTGAGCGCCGCGATCACCCACATGCCGATGGCGAACTCGCCATTCCTCAGCCGCAGCATGAACAGCGACAGCGGCCAGGAAACCGCGCCGACGATAATTCCCGATGCAAAGAGCGCCAGAAAGGGGTTGAGGCCGGCATCGGCGAGGCGGATGGCAAAATACGCGCCGAGCCCGAAGAACACCTGCTGGCCGACCGAGACCAGCCCTCCGAAACCGGCCAGCGCGTTCCACATCGCCGCCAGGATCACATAGATGAACAGCGCCGTCATGCGGTCGACCGCGCCGGCCGACAGGAATTGCGGCGCGATCGCCAGCAGCGCGATGATGAGCGCGACCGCAATCGCGGCGATCCGCGACGTCGCTGTGCCGCGCTCGATCATGGGCGAGGTCGGAACGACGCTCATGACGCGCTCCGGGTAGGCAGGTGCCGCAGCCCGCGCAAGCCAAGTCCCGACGCCGAAAGCCGCACGAACAGCACGACAAGGAACACGGCATGACCGCCGATCAGAAACCCCTGCGGATGCACTTGTGCGCCGAGCGTCTGGGCCAGCGCCAGCACGACGCCGCCGATCAGCGTTCCCCATAGCGACCCGGCGCCGCCGATCACCGCCGCCTCGAAGGCGAACAGCAATTGCGGCGCGCCGGCATAGGGATCGAATGTGGCGCGCATGCCAAGGAATGCGCCGGCAAGGCCGACGGTGACCATGGCGATGGCGGCAGCAACTGCGTTGGCACGCCGTGCATCGACGCCGACCAGGCCGGCAGTGTCTGGGTCTTCCGAGGTCGCGCGGATCGAGCGGCCAAGCCGGGTGCGAGTCAGGAACAGCTGCAGCCCGCCAAGCAGGGCCACGGCGGTAGCGAACATGATCACCGCGAGCTTGCCGACATAGATGCTGCCCGGCCATTCCCAGGAATCATAGGACAGGCTGCCGATGAAGGGTGCCAGCGAACGGGTGTCGGCGCCGAACTGTTCGAACAGCATGTTGTCGATGACGATGGCCAGCCCAAACGTGGTCAGGATCGGCAGCAGCGCCCCGCCGCGCGCGCTGCGCTCGAGCAGAAAGCGCTGCAACGCCCAGCCGATCACGGCCATCACTGGCAAGACGATGAGCAGGCCGAGAAACGGCGGGATGTGGAACCGCGAGGCCAAAAACCATAGCGCATAGGCGGCGAACACGGCAAGGCTGCCATGGGCGAGGTTGATGATGCGCATCACCGAAAACATGAAGGACAGGCCGCAGGCGATCAGCGCGTAATAGCCGCCGAGCAGGATGCCCTGGATGATCTGGTTGCTCATGCGGGAACGCTCCCGGTGCCCTTCCGGTGCAGGCCGAAATAGGCTTTCGTCACATTCTCACGCGACACGCTCTTGCTCTCGCCTTCGAGCGCGATGCGTCCCTCCAGCATACAGATGACCTTGTCCGAAACCGACAGCGCCCGGTTGAGGTCCTGTTCGACGAGGATGATCGTCGTGCCCGAAGCGATCAGCCCCTGAAGTGCCGCATAGACACGGTCGACGATCAGCGGCGAAAGACCAAGCGAGACCTCGTCCAGCAGCAGCACATCCGGATTGCTCATCAGTGCCCGGCCGATCGCCGTCGCCTGCTGCTCGCCGCCCGACAGATGGCCCGTCTTGGCATGGCGGCGCGGTTTCAGATTGGGAAACATGTCCAGCACTCTGTCGACGCTCCAGTCGCCTGGCCGCCCGGTGGTCTTGCCCAGCAGCAGGTTCTCCTCGACGGTCATCCGCACGAACAGCTTTCGCCCTTCCGGCACCAGCGCTATGCCCATGCCGACGCGTCGGTGCGACGACACGCTGGTGAGATCGGCACCATCCAGAAGCACGCGGCCGGCCGCCGGCTGATGCGCGCCGGCGATGGCCCTGAGCAGCGTCGTCTTGCCGGCGCCATTGGCGCCGACCAGCGCCAGCGTCTCGCCGCGCTCGACGCCGAAGCTGACGCCACGCACCGCCTGCAGCAGGCCGTGCCGGACAACCAGGTTCTCGACCGACAGCAGGCTCATTTCGGACCACCGCCGAGATAGGCGCGCACGACCTCCGGATCGGCCATCACCATTTGCGGGTCGCCATCGGCGATGATCTTGCCCGCATCCATGCAGATCAGCCGCTCGGCCACCTGCAGCAGGATGTGCACGATGTGCTCGATCCAGACGATGCCGATCTTGCGCCGGCGCAATTCCTTGATCGTGTCGACAAGCTCGCCGGCTTCGCCATCGGTCAAACCGCCGCCGATCTCGTCCAGCAGCAGCAGCGTCGGTCTGGCCGCCAATGCGCGTGCCAATTCCAGCCTCTTGCGATCGAGCAGCCCTAGCGTCTCGGCGCGCCGGTTGGCGACCCCAAGCATGCCGCACAGCTTCAGCGAGCCGAGCGCCTCCTCATAGGCCTCGTCTCGGCCGAGCCCCGCGCCATGTGACGCGGCAACAAAAACATTCTCGAAAGTGGTCATGCCGCTGAAGGGTTTTGGCACCTGATGCGTGCGCACCAGGCCCAGCCGGCAGCGCTGCGTCGCCGGCACGGACGTCACGTCCGCACCCTTGAAGCTGACCGTGCCGGTGCTTGGCGGAAAGGCGCCTGAAAGCACGCTGAGCAGCGTGGTCTTGCCGGCGCCGTTCGGGCCGACAATGCCGACCGCCTCGTCGGCTGCCATGGTGAAATCGACGGCATCCAGCACCACTAGCGCGCCGAAGCGCTTGTGGATGCCGGCGGCGGCGAGAACAGCCTGTTGTTGCGGATGGGTCACCAGGCGGTCCTCGTCAGCGGTCCATCAGCCGTTGTAAGGCAGAAGCTTGGCTTCGACAGGCACTTTCGGATCGGTGGCGTTTTCGGTCACCACATAGTCGAGCGGGAATTTGCTGCCTTCCTTGGCTGCAATCCATTGCGTGCCGATGATCGGGCCGGGCGATACATTGGCCACCGGGCCGCCGGTGAAGTCGACCTTGCCGATCATGGTCTCGGTCTTGAGCGTGCTCAGCGCCTTGGCCACCGCCGCCTTGTCCTTGGCATTGGAGCTCGCTTTCAGCGCCTCGAAGCCGGCATCGAGCAGCGACATCGAGGCGCCGAGCTGCTGCGTCCACTGCTTGCCGCTCGCCGCCTCGTAGCCGTCGGCAAGCTCGGTCCCCGAAACACCGGTCAGCGGCGACTTGTAGGGAAAGGCCTTGTGCCAGTAGGCGGCGCTGGAAATCTTCACGCCGAGGTCGCCAAGCGCCTCGATGTCGGATGGGAACAGGCCGGTCTTGGCGACTTGGCAGATCTTGATCTGCTTGATCAGGCCTTGCTGGGCCGCCTGACGCCAGAAGGCGGCAAAGTCAGGCGGGATCGGGAAGGAGTTGAAGATCTCGACGCCCTCCTGCTTGAACAGCGCGATCTGCGAGGAATAATCGGTGGTGCCGGTCTCGTAGGCGCCCGGGTCGACGATGGTGAAACCCTGCTTGGCCAGCAACGGCGCGAGATGAGCGCGGATAGCGTTGCCGTCGGCGTCGTTCGGATACATGACGCCGACTTTCTTGTTGGTCTCGATCAGGTTCCACTGCGACACGTAGGCCCTGAAGAATTCGTCGACCCCGAAGCCGAAATGATAGGTCCATTTGAACGGCGAGGGCGCGCCGGGCTTGGCGCCGCGGCCGAAATACCAGGCTTCCCACGGCATGACCGTTGACAGGCACGGCACGCCGGCGGCTTCGCAGGCATCGGCCACCGGGTTGATGACCTCGGGCGTCGACACCGCGAGCATCAGGTCGATGGCTTGGTTGTTGATCAGGTCCTTGGCGAGCTGGCCCGCTCGGGAGGGGTCCGATTGCGTGTCCTGGTCGAGGATTTCCACACTGTATTTCTTGCCGCCGAGCTCGATGCCGCCGGCCAGCGCCTTGCGGGCGAGGTCGAGCACATAGCCGTCGGTCTCGCCGAAGCCGCCGAGCGGTCCGGTGCGCGGGCTGACGAAGCCGACCTTCAGCGTGTCGGCCGCCTGGGCGAAGGCCTTGCCGCCACCAAGCGCGAGCGCGGCCCCACCGGCCATTGAGGTGGCGATGAACTGGCGTCGCGAAATGCCGGGAATGCTACCGATAGAATGGGTCATGTGTTCCTCCCTCTGTGGCTCCTCCATCGCCACAGTGCACCAGCGTTTTGGTTCGGTAAAATGATATTTTGCGGCGTTTCATTAACCTCTGGGTTAGCAGATTATCGCTGAGACGAAGGACTGCCGACCGTTCACTGTCTCAGTTGCCCGGCCTTGCCGCCTCGCGAATGGTCTGCAACAGGATGGAAAAGGCGGGCGAGGGGGCGGTATCGGTGCGCATCGTGAGCCCAACCGGCCCCTTGGTTTCCTCGGTGTCGACGGGCAAGGCGACGAACGCGCCGCTCGCGATCTCGTTGGCCACCACGCCGGCCGAAATGATCCACACCGCATTGCTCTGCCGCATGAAGGCGCGGCCGAACGAATCCGAGACCGTCTCGATCTCGGTGGCCGGCGCGGTCATGCCGTTGGTTATGAACAGGCGATCGACAAAGGGCCGGATGACGGATTCCCGGGTCGGCATCAGCACCGGAAATTCGTCGAGGCTGGCGAAGATGTCGGCCCCCGGCTGCAGCAGCGGATGTCCGGCCCGCACCACGAACAGCACCTGTTCGGAGTAGAGATGTTCGAAGAAGAAGCCGGTCATGTTCTCGGGCGCCGCCAGCCGTCCGACGACGAGGTCGAGCGCGCCGATGCGCAACTGTTCAAGCAGAACGGCGTTTTCGCCGGTGACGATTTTGAGCGCGGCGCCGGTATTTTCCCGCAGGAACAGGCTCATGGCTCGCGGCATGACCTTCGCCGACACGGTCGGCAGAGCGCCGATGCGGATCGGATGGCGATTGACGGCGCCGTCCTGGCGCACGGAATCGACACCGCGCTTGAGAGCCGTTATCGCCGACCCGGCATGGCCGAGGAAAATCTCGCCAAGCCGCGTGACGCGGATGCCGCGCCCGTCACGCTCGACGACGGCGACACCGAGCGCGTCTTCCAGTTCACGCAGCGTCTTGGTCACCGCTGGCGCGCTGACATGCAGAAAATCGGCGGCGCGGGCCACGCTGCCCTGTCGCGCGACTTCCAGGAATGCCTGCAGGTGACGGAACCGGATGCGGCTCTCTGACATGAATTTGATAACCTCTGAGTTAAGGAAACGGCGCAAAATATCATTTTACCGAACCAAATGCCTTGTGCAATGTGGAGATGGAGGATCGAAATCGTGCCATTCGTCACCCTTGGCGGCATCACGCTGCATCACCGATACGTCGAGGCGAACGGCAGGACGCCACCGTTGGTGTTCATCAATTCGCTGGGCACCGACTTCCGCATCTGGGACGAAACTGTCTCGGCGCTCGATGGGGAAATGCCCTTGCTGGTCTATGACAAGCGCGGCCACGGACTGTCCGACATCGGCGACATCAGGTCGATCGACGATCATGTCGACGATCTCTCGGCGCTCATCGATCATTTCGGGTTGGAGAAGGTCGTGCTGTGCGGCTTGTCAGTCGGCGGCATGATCGCGCAAGGGCTCTATGCCAGGCGGCCGCAGATCGTCGAGGCCATGATCCTGTGTGACACGGCCCAGAAGATCGGTACCAACGACAGCTGGAACACACGCATTGCGACGGTCGAAAGCAAGGGCATTCAGGCCGTTGCCGATGGCGTGCTCGAAATGTGGTTCACCCCCGCCTTCCACGTGGTGCGGGAGGCCGAGCTTGACGGCTACTGGAACATGATGACCCGGCAATCGACCGCCGGCTATATCGGAACTTGCGCGGCGGTTCGCGACGCGGATTTCACCGAGGTGGCACGCCGCATCGCGGTGCCGACGCTCTGCATCGCCGGCGACCAGGATGGCTCGACACCTCCCGATCTCGTCCGCTCGCTGGCCGCTCTGATCCCCGGTTCGCGTTTCGAGATCATCCGCGACGCCGGGCACATTCCCTGCGTCGAACAACCCAAGGCGCTCACCGCCCTGATCCGCGGTTTCATCGCATCGCTTGCCCCTGGAGCACAAACCCATGGATGAAGTCCCCGGCAACGCGGCCAGATATCGCATCGGCCTTGCGGTGCGGCGCGCCGTGCTCGGCGATCCGCATGTCGATCGGGCCGAGGTCGCTGCCACCGATTTCGACCAGCCCTTCCAGGAACTGATCACCGAGGCCGCCTGGGGAACGGTGTGGGCCAGACCAGGCTTCAGCAAGCGCGAACGCTCGATCGTCACGCTGGCGCTGCTGGCGGCACTCGGCCATGATGAAGAGGTCGCTTTGCATGTGCGCGCCACCGCCAACACTGGTGCGACGCGCGAGGATATCTGCGAGGCCTTCCTGCATGTCGCGATCTATGCCGGCGTGCCGGCGGCCAACCGCGCCTTCAGGATTGCCAAGGAGGTGTTTGCGGAAATGGACGCGGACAAGGCTGCCCATGGCTGAGCCCGGCTCCAACCGGACGCCGGAAACCGGCGCCTTCTTCCAGCGCGACCGCCAATGGCACCCGCCGGCGTTCACGCCGAGTTACAAGAGTTCTGTGTTGCGTTCTCCACAGAAGGCATTGCTGTCATTCGACAACACGCTGTCGGAACTGACCGGCCCTGTGTTTGGCCATGCCATGATCGGTGAACGCGACAACGACCTGATCCACAATTTCGCCAGGCCGGGCGAGAGCGCCATCGGCGAGCGCATCATCGTCCATGGACGGGTGCTCGACGAGCGCGGCGTTGGCGTCCCCGGTGCGCTGCTCGAATTCTGGCAGGCCAATGCCGGTGGCCGCTACCGCCACAAGAAGGACGGCTATCTGGCGCCGCTCGATCCGAATTTCGGCGGATGCGGCCGCACCCTCACCGGCGAGGACGGCGCCTATGCCTTTCGCACTGTCAGGCCCGGTCCTTATCCCTGGCCGAATGGCCCGAACGATTGGCGGCCGGCGCACATCCATTTCTCGGTTTTCGGCCACGGCTTCGCGCAGCGGCTGATCACGCAGATGTATTTCGAGGGCGATCCTCTGATCTGGCGCTGCCCGATCGTCGGCGGCATTCGCGACAAAGCAGCCGTTGAAGCGCTGATTGCGGCGCTCGACATGCAATCGACAATCCCGATGGACGCGCTTGCCTACAAATTCGACGTCGTGCTGCGCGGGCGCCGCTCGACGCTGTTCGAAAACAGACCGGAGGGCAATTGATGGCGCAGTCGCTCGACCGGCCGAAGGAGAGTCCTTCGCAGACCGCCGGACCTTATGTCCATATCGGGCTGACGCCGAATTTCTGCGGCGTCGGCGGCGTCTATGTGAGCGACCTTGGCTCGGCCATGGTCAATGAGCGGACCAGGGGCGAGCGCATCGAGTTGCGCATTCGCGTGCTCGACGGCACCGGCACGCCGCTCAAGGACGCGCTGATCGAGATCTGGCAGGCGGATGCCGACGGGCTCTACAATTCGCCGGCCGAGATGCGCGGTGCCGCCGATCCGAATTTCCACGGCTGGGGCCGCTGCCCAACCGACATGGAAACCGGCCTCTGCACGTTCGGGACGATCAAGCCCGGCCGCGTGCCGTTCCGCGACGGCCGCCTGATGGCGCCGCACATCACGCTCTGGATCGTCGCGCGCGGCATCAACCTCGGTCTGCACACACGGCTCTATTTTTCCGACGAGGAAGAGGCCAACGTCGAGGACCCGATCCTGGCGCGTATCGAGCACCGCGTTCGGGTGCCGACGCTGATCGCCGAGCGCGAGGGCGACGCCTATGTCTTCGATATCCATCTCCAGGGGGAGAAGGAAACCGTCTTCTTCGACAGCTGATGGACGCAACGAGCAGAACATGACCGTATCGCCCTTCGACCATCCGCTGCTTTCGGGCCTGCTCGGCGACGAGGAGGCGGCGTGGCATTTTTCGGTGGAAGCCGACATTGCCGCGATGCTCGCCTTCGAGCGTGGGCTGGCCGAGGCCGAGGCCGACTGCGGCATCATCCCCAGGGAGGCCGCGGCAGCGATCGTCAAGGCGATTGCCTCGTTCCGGCCGGACACCGGCAAGCTGCGTGCTGGGGTCACCAAGGATGGGGTCGTGGTGCCGGAGCTGGTGCGCCAGATCAAACTGGCCGTCGGCGAACCGCATGGCGGTTCGGTCCATTTCGGCGCGACCAGCCAGGACGTCATCGACACCAGCCTTGTGCTCCGGCTGAAATCCATCGTCGAGCATCTCGGCCTGCTGCTGACCGAGACCATCATAAGGCTCGCCTCTCTGGAGGAACGCTTCGGGAAAAGGGCGCTGACCGGGGTGACCCGCATGCAGCCTGCGATTCCGATCAAAGTGGCGGATCGCCTGACAGCGTGGCGGGCGCCGCTGCAGCGGCACCAGGAGAGGCTGTCGCAACAGTCGGGGCGCCTGCTCGTCCTGCAGTTCGGTGGTGCCGCCGGCACGCTGGAAAAGCTTGGGGACAAGGGGCCGGCGGTGCGCGCCGCGCTTGCGGGCCAGCTCTGTCTTGCCGATACGCCGCAATGGCAGAGCCAGCGCGACGCGCTCGCCGACTTCGCCAGTTGGCTATCGCTGGTGACAGGCAGCCTCGGCAAATTTGGCCAGGACATAGCACTCCTGGCGCTGATTGGAACCGACATCGAGCTATCGGGCGGTGGCGGCTCGTCGGCGATGCCGCACAAGCAGAACCCGGTGAAGGCCGAAGCGTTGGTGGCGCTTGCTCGTTTCAACGCCACGCAGCTTTCCGGCATGCATCAGGCGCTGGTGCATGAGCAGGAGCGTTCGGGTTCCGCCTGGACCCTGGAATGGCTGCTGCTGCCGCAGATGGTGGTCGCCACCGCCGCATCCTTGCGCCTTGCCGCCGAACTGGCCGCGCAGGTCGAAAGTCTCGGCCACTGATGCGCACCCAAATCGTCATCGTCGGCTCGGGACCGTCCGGCCTGCTGCTCGGCCAGTTGCTCGCCACCATCGGCGTCGAGACCGTCATCCTCGAGCGGTCGAGCCGCGAGCATGTGCTTGGCCGCGTGCGCGCCGGCGTGCTCGAACAGGGCACGGTCGACCTGCTCGACGAAGCGGGCGCCGCGGACCGCCTGCATGCCGAAGGCCTTCCGCATTCCGGCATCTCGCTTGCTTTCGACGGACGGCTGCACCGCATCGATCTCACGGCACTCACCGGCGGCAAGCATGTCACCGTCTATGGTCAGACCGAGGTGACGCATGATTTGATGGACAAGCGCGAAGCGGCGGGACTGCTCACCGTCTATGAGGCAGCCGATGTCGCGCTGCACGATTTCGACGGCGCCGCGCCTTTCGCCACCTACGAGAAGGACGGCATTACTCACCGTATCGACTGCGACTTCATCGCCGGCTGTGACGGCTATCACGGTATGTCCCGCAAATCAGCGCCGGAGCGCGCGCTGAAAACCTTCGAGCGGCAATATCCGTTCGGCTGGCTGGGCGTGCTGGCCGAAGTGCCGCCGGCCGATCATGAACTGGTCTACGCCAACCATGAGCGAGGCTTCGCGCTGTGCTCGATGCGTTCGACGCACCGCAGCCGCTACTATGTGCAGTGCCCGCAGGACGACCGGGTCGAGGCATGGTCCGACGACCGCTTCTGGGACGAGTTGCGCCGCCGCTTGCCGGAGCGGACGGCAGCAGGGGTCACCACCGGGCCGTCCTTCGAGAAGTCGATCGCGCCGCTGCGCTCGTTCGTCGCCGAACCGATGCGCTTTGGCCGGCTGTTCCTGGTCGGCGATGCCGCCCACATCGTGCCGCCGACCGGCGCCAAGGGTCTCAACCTCGCCGCCAGCGACGTGCGCTATCTCTTTGCCGGTTTGTGCGACTTCTACCGCGAAAAATCCATGGCCGGCATCGACGCCTATTCGCAAAAGGCATTGGCGCGGGTGTGGAAGGCGGTCCGCTTTTCCTGGTGGATGACGACGATGCTGCATCGCTTTCCCGATACCGGCGATTTCGGCCAGCGCATCCAGGAGGCCGAGCTCGACTATCTCGTGCACTCGCGCGCTGCATCGACCGCGTTGGCGGAGAACTATGTCGGCCTGCCTTATTAGAGCCTGTTCCATCCCGTTGGATCGGCATGGGGCTCTATCTCTGTTTGAGCATGATCTTATCCGAAAACCGGTATCCACTTTTCGGGATCATGCTTTGGCTAACCCTTGATCGCCGAGCCGACGATGGAATCGACGAAGAAGCGCTGTAGGAAGACGAACAGGACGAGCGGCGGCAGCACGGCCAGCGTCGCGCCCGCCATCACCAGTCCGGTGTTGACCGCGCCCCTGTTGTAGCTCAACAGCCGGCTGAGGCTGATGACGATCGGATAGGCGTCGGCGTTGCCCTGCAGCACGGTGAGCGGCCACAAATAGCTGTTCCAGTGATAGACGAAGGCGAACAGCGCCAGTGCGGCGATCGCAGGCGCGACGCTCGGCGCCACGATCTTGAACAGGATCAGCAGCTCCGAGGCGCCGTCCATGCGCGCGGCGTCGATCAGGTCGTCGGGCACCCCGGCGATGAACTGGCGCATCAGGAAGATGCCGAACGCATTGGCGAAGTTGGGCACGATGATGCCGGCGAGGCTGGCGTCGAGGCCGATCGAGCCGACCAGGCGGTAGAGCGGGATCAGCGTCACGATCGGCGGCAGGAACATGGTCGCGATCAGCACCGAAAACAAAAGCGAGCGACCCGGGAAGTGGTATTTGGCGAAGGCGTAGCCGGCCATCATGCTGGTGACCAGGACGCCGGCCGTGGTGATCGAGGCGATCACAAGGGAGTTCCACATCGAGCGGCCGACATTGACGACACCCGAAACTTTTCATAGGCCTCGAGGCTCGGGGTATGCGGTATCCAGACCGGTGGCACCTGCATGCTCTCGGCCGGCGTCTTCAAACTCGACAGCACCATCCACACCAGCGGGAAGGCGGATGCGACGGCGGCCAGCAGCATCAGCGTCGCCAGCAGCGCCTTGCGGCCGGAGGCGCGCCTGCGCGGAAGCCAGCTCGACGATCCCGCGCTCATTCCTGGTCCTTTCGGTTGGCGAGTGCGAAGAGCGCGCAGACAACGATGATCAGCGACAGCATCAGCATGACAGCCATGGCCGAGCCCAGCCCGCCCTGCGCGCGTTCGATGCCGACGCGGCGAATGTGATAGGTCAAGACGTTGGTCGAGCCGACCGGCCCGCCCTGCGTGATCAGTGCCACCGGCTCGAACACTTGTACCGCGTTGATGATGGCGATGACGGCGCTGAACAAAAGCGTGCGCCGCATCAGCGGCAAGGTGATGAAGCGGAACTGCTCGAAGCGGTTGGCGCCGTCGAGCTTCGCCGCCTCGTAGAGGCTGCCGGGGATCTGCGTCAGGCCGGCAATCGCCAGCACGGTGAAATAGCCGACCTGCTGCCAGACGTTGAGGAAGACGATCGAGATCAGCGCCGAGCGCGGCGACGACAAGAAGGGCTGCGGTCCGACGCCGATCAGGCCGAGCATCTGGTTGAGCGGCCCCTCGTTCGGCGAATAGAGTTTCGACCAGACCAGGGCCACAGCGATCATCGGCACCATATAGGTGGAGAACAGCACCGTCCTCAGCGCCGTGCCGCCGGCGACATCGTGCTGGTAAACCATCAGGCCGAAGGCCACCGACAGCGGCAGGATCAGGATGACGGACAGTGCGGTATAGATCGCGGTGTTGGTCAGCGCGCTCTTGAAGTCGCGCCCGACCGAGGTCGGCCCGAAGATCTCGCGGAAATTGTCCAGACCGATGAAGCTGGCGCTGGAAAACGATGTCTGCGTCGACCAGTCCTGGAAGGACAGCCAGACGGTGAGCAGCATCGGCAGCAGGATGAAGATGCCGATAAGCGTCACGGCGGGCATAAGCATGATGCCCGCCGAGGCACGGTACCTCTGGATCATTACGGTCTGATCATTATTTGGCGGCGCGTTCCAGGATCGAGGTGGCGTCAGCCTGCGCTGTCGCCTGCGCATCCTTGGCCGAGACCTGGCCATACTGCAACGCCTCGATCGTCTGCTGCAGGGATTCCGAGAATTCCTGTCCGCCGGGCACCACCGGGAAGGGCTTTGCGTCGGCGAGCACGCTGACATAGCCGGACAGGAATTCCGAGCCGAGCTTGTCCTTGTGCGCGTCGATGTCGGAGGTGCGCGACGGCAGGATGCCCATCGACATCAGGATGTCGGACATGGCCGAAGCGCCGTTCTTGCCCGACTTCGGATTGTTGAGCCAGGCCAGGAAATCCCATGCCGCCTTCTGCTCGGCCTGGCCCGCATTGGCGTTGACCACGGTCATCCAGGAGTAGGAGATCGAATGCGGCTTGTCGCCGCTCGGGCCGACCGGGATGGGGGCCGTGGCGATGTCGGTGAACTTGTCGCCCATGCCGGTCTTCAGCGCGCTCTCCCACCAGTTGGCCATGATGATCATGCCGGTCTTGCCGGAGACGAAATTGTCGAGGAACGGGCCGGTGGTGTTGGCGTCGGCGGTCGCCATGGCCGGCACGCTGGCGCCGGACTTGATGAGGTCTTCATAAAGCTGGAACGTCTCGCCGGCCTGCTTGCTGTCAAGTGCGGGCTTGCCGTCCTTGACCAACTCGCCGCCATTGGAAACCAGCAGTGACGCGAAGGGATGGACGACGCCCGCGGCCCATGAATTGATCATGCCGAAGCCCTGTTGGCCGGCATCCTTGTTGGTCAATTTCCGCGCCGCGTCCTTGAACTCGTCCCAGGTCTTTGGCGGAGTGGTGATGCCTGCCTGCTTGAACAGCGCCTTGTTGTAGTTGAGCGCGTAGACGTCGATCTCGTTAGGGATGCCGTAGAGCTTGCCGCCGACCGATGCGGCGCTGACGACGCCCGCCGGCCAGGCGCTCTTGACCTCACTCGCAACCGCATCGGGGGCAGGCGCGACGAGTTTGTCACGGGCTAGTTCCGGCAACCAGAGATCGTAAATGCCGCCGATCGTCGGGCCGTCCGCGCCGCCGCCTTGGGAGCGAAGCGTGGTCAGGAGATCGCCGAAGGGCACGGCGCGCACGGTGACGCTGACGTCCGGATTGGTCTTGGCGTAATCCTTGGCCGCCGCTTCCAGCAGCGCCACCGTCTCGGGCGACCAGTGCGTCAGATAGGAGATGTTGACCGACTGCGCCCAGCCGCTGGCGGGCAGGATGGCAAGACCCGCGGCCAGTGCCAGTTTCGACGTCCAGGCAAACGACATCCTCATCCTCCACTTGAGCATAGCGATCACGATGACGTTATGACAACAGGAAGCGACGGCGCAAGGCCTGTTTGCGAAAAAAGCTGCATGCAGGACTGGCACGGATTTTTCCTTCGTCTCCAGAGTGAGCGATTTAGCCAATTAAAACAAGATATTGGAGGAGGTCATTGAATCCATCACCCGACGATGCCGCTCTGAAGGGAAAATGACACCTCTTGCGAACAACGCTATGTCGTTATAATGACTTTGGCCGAGCGAATGCTCTCTCGCGGCATCGAAGTGTCGCGGGACGCCAAGGACAGAGAAAAACGGGAGAACTGGCAATGAGCATGCTTTCATTTCACCGGCGCGCCGCGCTTGGGCTGATCGGCGGCCTTGCCGCCGCTTGCGCGGGCATCGTCACGACCCTGCCGGCACGGGCCGACAGCACGGTGACGCTGTGGAGCTGGCGCACCGAGGACGAGGTCGCCATGCGCCGCATCTTCGACGCCTTCGAGATCAAGAATCCCGGCATCAAGGTCAACATCCAGTTCACCCCGGATGCCGATTATCAGAACCGGTTGAGCACGGCGCTACGCGGCGGCCGCGGACCCGACATCGCACAGCTCAAGGCCTATGGCGAGTTGCAGCCTTTCGTCGATGCCGGCTATCTCGACGTGCTCGACGACAGCGTGCCGGAATTGAAGAACATGCCGGACGCCGCCCTTGGCGGCGCGCGCGGCCGCACCGACGGCAAGGTCTACGGCGTGCCCTATTCGGTGCCGATGATGGGCGTGTTCTACAACCAGGATATCTTTGCCGCGCAAGGCATCGAGATCCCCAAGACCTACAAGGATTTCGTCGCCGCCTGCGAGAAGCTAAAGGCGGCCGGCATCACTCCGATCGCAACCGGCGGCGCCAATGGCTCCGCCTGGGAGCTGGAGATCGGCGTCGGCGTTATTGGTCCGACCGTCTACGGACCCGGTTTCTACGACGAGATGATGACCGGCAAGGCGACATTCGAGGATCCTCGCTATGTCGCGGCACTGAAGCGCTTCGCCGAGCTGAAGCCCTATTTCCCCGATGGCTTCGCCGGCATCGACTACACCACTGCCACGCAGCAGTTCATCGGCGGCAAGGCGGCGATGTTCCTCGGCGGGTCCTTTGAGAACGGCAGTTTCAAGGCGCAGAACCCGAAGCTGAAATTCTCCATCTTCCCATTCCCTGCCGACGATGCCGGGGCAAAGCTCTATACCTCGGCCTTCTCGGACGGCTCTTATGGTCTCGTCTCCGAGAGTCAAAACAAGGAGGCTGCCACCAAGGTGCTGGGCTTCATGGCCTCGGCCGAATTCGCCCAGCTGTTCGCCGACGAGCTCGGCTGGCCGCCGGCCCGCACGGATGTCACCGTGAAGGATCCTGTGCTGGCGCAGATGATGGCGATGTCGAAGAACTCGACACCCTATCTGACGCTGGTCGGCTTCCGCTGGCAGTCGCCGACGGCCTCCTCGGTCTTGCAGTCGGAGATCATCGACATGGTCGAAGGCAACATCGCGCCGGAGAAGCTGGCCGCCGATATGCAGGCCGCCGTCGCCACCTGGTTCAAGCCGAAGCAGTGAGGAGCCGGGCCGGCCGCATCGCGGCCGGCCTCTCTCCGGACAGAACGCATGGCCAACCTTCACCGCACAAGCAGCCTGAAACGCACGCAGCAGCGCATGGCCGTGCTTTTCATCCTGCCGGCGCTGGCCGTCTATGCGCTCTTCGTCCTCTATCCCCTGGCGATGTCGCTGTGGGGCAGCTTCTTCATCTGGAAGGGGCTGCGCATGGTCGAGTTTGCCGGTCTGTCGAATTTCTCGCGGCTGTTCGTCTTCCCCAGTGGCGCGCGGCTCTACGGCGCGCTTTGGCACAACACCGCATGGTTCTTCGGCATCATGGTCTTCCAGAACGGCCTCGGCCTGTTGTTCGCGTGGCTGCTGTTCCTGCGCGACAGGGGCGCGGCCTTCTTCCAGTCGGTGTTTTTCTTTCCGGCGGTGCTGAGCCCGGTCATCGTCGGTGCGCTGTGGCGCCTGCTCCTGGCGCCCGGCGGCGTCGTCGAATGGGCGCTGAACGGGCTCGGCCTGCACCAGGGCAGCCTCACCGTGCTCGGCAACAGCCACACCGCGCTCGGAATGCTGATCGCCGTCGACGCCTGGAACTGGATGGGCTTGCCGGTGCTGATCTACACGGCCGGCCTGCGGCAGATTTCAGGCCAGATATTCGAGGCGGCGAAGCTCGACGGCGCCGGCAATGCGCGCATGCTGTTTTCGATCGCGCTGCCGCTTTTGATGCCGGCGCTGGGCACGCTGACGACGCTGTCGTTCATCAACACCTTCAACCAGTTCGACATCGTCTATGTCATGCAGGGCGTGCAGGGCAATCCGAGCTACGCGACCGACACGCTGGTGACCTATTTCTACCGGCTGGCCTTCGGCGCCGAGGGCGCTGTCGGTATCACGGATATCGGGCTGGCCCTGGCCTTGGGTACCGTGCTGTTCCTGATCCTCGGCATCGGCACGCTTCTGATGCTGCGCTTCTTCGATCGCCGCACGGTGCAGTTATGAGCGCGCCGACGATCCCGCACGGGACCTTTTCGCCAAGACTGGCGCGGCTGCCCGGCTGGGCTGTGCTGGCGGTCTGGACGGCGGCGGTTCTGCTGCCGCTCTACATCCTCGTCGTCTCCTGCTTCAAGACCACTGGGGAAATCTACGACAACCGACTCGGGCTGCCGCAAAACTGGGCATTCGACAATTTCGTCCGGGCGTGGACGCGCGCCGATCTCGGCCACAATTTCATCAACAGCCTGATCGTGACCGGCGGTGCGGTCATCCTCACCATCGTCGTCTCGGCCATGGCCGCCTATCCGCTCAGCCGCTACAGGCTCGGCTGGAACGCCATCATGCTCGGCCTGTTCCTGTCGGGCATCATGCTGCCGATCAGGCTGGCTTCGGTCGAACTGTTCACCTTGATGCGCAATCTCGGCCTGCTCGATTCGCTGACCGGGCTGATCCTCGTCTATTCGGCGATCCGCATTCCCTTCGCCGTCTTCATCTTCGCCAACTTCATGCGCGTGCTGCCCTCCGAACTCGACGAGGCGGCGCGCATGGACGGCGCCGGCGAGGTCCGCATCCTGTTCCAGATCATCCTGCCGATGGTAAAGCCGGCGGTGTCGATCGTCGCCATCTTCACGGCGATTGCCGTGTGGAACGACTTCTTCTTCCCGCTGATCTTCATCTTCGACGACCGCTACAAGACGGTGCCGCTGGCGATCAGCGTTTTCGTCGGCCAGTTCCGCACCGACTGGGGCCTGGTCTTCGCCTCGCTGGCGATCTCCATGGCACCCATCCTGATCATGTATTGTCTGCTCGCCCGCCAGATTCGCGAAGGCGTCGGCGCCGGGGGAGGCATGAAATGATCGAGGACAGGATCTACGCCGCCAAGTCCATCCTGGTTGTCGGCGCGCATGCCTTCGATGCCGAGGTGATCGCTGGGCCGCTGGCGGCGGCGGCCGTCAAGCGCGGCGCTTCGGTGAACTTCCTGCACCTGACCATGGGCGAGCAGGGGCATCCCTGCCTCATCCCGCGCATTACTGCGTGCAGAAGGAAAAGGAAGCGGGCAGGGCGGCTGAACGGCTTGGTGTCAAGGTGCGCAGCCTCGGGCTGCGCGACGCCTTCCTGCCGTCGGACGACGAGACGGCGCTCGATGTATGCGACGTCATTCGTGAACTCAAACCCGAGATCGTCATCACCCATTGGCGCGGCAGCTGGCACAAGGACCATCGCGCCGCCGCGCATCTGACGCAGACCGGCATCTTCTACGCCGCCCTGCCGACCGTTGTCAGCGACCACGCGGCACACACGCCGCAACTGCTCCTGTTCGGCGAGAACTGGGAGGATGATGACGGTTTTCGCCCAGAACATCTCGTCGATGTCAGCGACGGCTTCGAGGCCTGGAGCGAGGCGGTCAAGGAATACGAACTGGCGCGGGGCCTGAGCAGCTTTCCCTATGTCGACTACTACAGCGCGCTCTACCGGCTGCGCGGCTGCCTGCGCGGTACGCGTTACGCACAAGCCTTCGCGGCGGCGTCGCATTCGTGGAATGCCGGCAGCGGCCTGTTCGCGCCGCCGTTCGGCAAGGGGCCTGGCCGATGACGCGGGTTCTGGCCATCGATCTCGGCGGCACCAATCTGCGCGCCGCCGTCTTCACCGGCGACATCGGCGCGCTGGACATGCCGAGCCGCGAGCCGGCGCCGGCTAGCCTTGATGCGTTCGTCGCCCGCATCCAGACGCTGCGCGCTGGGGCCGGGGAGGTCGAGGCGCTCGGCATCGCGGTGCCCGGGCTCGTCGAAGGTGCCGTCTGCCGCTGGATCCCGAACCTGCCGTTTCTCGATGGCGTCGACGTCCAGGCCCTGTTTCCAGGCCTGCCCGTCGCGCTTGGCAATGACGCGCAGATCGCGCTGCTGGCGGAAGCCGTCGAGGGCGCGGCCAAAGGCATGTCGGATGCGATCCTGCTGGCTATCGGCACCGGCATCGGCTCCGCGGTGCTGGCCAACGGCCGCATCGTTGCCGGCGCGCATGGCGGCGCCTGCTCGTTCGGCTGGGCCTGCGCCGACATCAAGGATCATGGCAAGGAGCGCAGCGGCTGGCTGGAGCGCGTCGCCTCGGGCCGGGCGCTCGATGCGCTTGCCGGCCAGATCGGCCTCACCGATGGCCGCCAACTGATCGCCGCTGCTCAGGCAGGCGAACTCGCCGCGCAGACCTTGCTGGAAGTGCCGGCGCGGCGGCTCGGCACAGCGCTTGCCGGGGCCGTGGCACTTCTCGATCCGCAGGCGGTTCTGATTTCGGGGGGACTGGCCGAGGCGCTGGATATGATGCGCCCGCCGCTGCTCGCCGCGCTGCGGCGCCAGCTGCCGGCGCATCTGCGCGGCATCGAGGTCCGGTCTGGCCGGTTCGGTCCGGGCGCCGGTCTTGTCGGCGCGGCACTGGCGGGTCGCGCGGGGAAAGAGTGGAGACAGGTGCGATGAGCGAAGCGAGCTTCCAGCAGCCGGACCGCAGACGCCCGGAGCCGCTCTGGTATCAGGTCGAGGAGGCGATCCGCGCCATCGTCAAGAGCGGCGAATGGGCGACCGGCGACCAGATCCCGGCGGAAGACCGGCTATGCGCCCTGTTCGGTGTCAGCCGTATCACGCTGCGCCACGCTCTGCGCAATCTGGAGGAAGGCGGGCTGCTGCGGCGCGAGCATGGCCGCGGCACCTTCGTGCGCTCCACCACGCTGGTCGCCGGCACGCGCGAACTGACCAGCTTCACCCAGGAGATGGGCAATATGGGCGTGGTCGCCGGCTCGCGCCTGCTCGACTGCAGCCTGACGACTGCCAATGCGGCAGCGGCCGGCGCGCTGGAGATCGAGGAAGGCGATCCGGTGGTGCGCATCCGGCGTCTCAGGTTGGGCAACAACGAGCCGATCGGCATCCAGACGGCGCAGCTTTCGGCGGTGCGCGTGCCGGGGTTCCTCGACGCCGGCCTGCTGCAGGGTTCGCTCTACGAAGCGCTGGAGCGTCACTACGGCATCGTGCCGGTGGCCGCGCGGGAAAACTACCGTGTCGGTGCCGTGGGCGCGCCGGACGCCGACCTGCTCGACCTGCCCGCCGGCAGCCCCGCCTTCATCGTCGAACGCATCACCACGGATGAGCGCGGCCCGTTCGAATTCACCGTCTCCATCATGCGCGGCGACCGCTACGAAATCCGCTCGACGCTGCGCGCCGGGCGTGTCCCGTCGAACCCGCGAAGCTGATCCACCCTCCCAAGCAGACACTTAAACAGGAGTACCCACGTGTCCGATCTCTACATCCACCGTCTCGCCGCTCTCATCGACAAGGCAGCGAAAACCAACGAAGAGGCCTTCGGCCAGGCCGCCACCCGCTTCGCCGACTCGCTGGAAGGCGGCGGTCTGGTCCATCTCTACGGTTCGGGCCATTCGGTGCTGCCAGTGCAGGAAGTGTTTCCGCGCTACGGCAGCTATGTCGGCTTCAACCCGCTGACCGACCCGCGCGTGATGTGGCACAACGTGCTCGGCGCCGGCGGCGTGCGCGAGCTTCTGTGGCTGGAGCGGACTGAAAAATACGCCGAGAAATTCCTCGATCACCAGCCGCTCAACAAGGGCGATTCCATCATCATCTTCGGCCATAGCGGCCGCAATTCGTCGGGCATCGACACCGCGCTCTACGCGAAAAAACGCGGCATCTTCGTCGTCGCGGTAACCAGCAAGAACAATCTCGACAAGCCTGCCACGCATTCCTCCGGCAAGCGGCTCGCGGATGCGGCCGATCTCGTCATCGATACCTGCTCGCCGATCGAGGACGCCATCGTGCCGGTCGAGGGCTGGAGTCGTCCGGTGTCCGGTTCGTCGACGGTGCTCGCCATGATCCTGGCGCATGAACTGATTGCCCGCACCGCCGATCAGCTCGCCAAGCGCGGCATCGAATTGCCGGTCTTCGCCTCGCCGACGATCGCGGGCGTGACGCTGCACGACACCGACGTCATCTACGGTGTCTATCGCGAACGCATGCTGGAAGCACAGAAGAAGCACCTGCCGACCTTCCAGGCAACGATGCGCGGCGAGTAATATTGGGGGCGGGGGAGGCGCTGCCGCGCCTCCCCGGCGCGATCACCGCCCCAAAAGATTGCGCTCGACGGTTTTCAGATGCGCCAGCATGGCCTGGCTGGCGCTCTCCGGATCGCGGCGCAGCAGCGCGTCGAGAACCGTCTGGTGTTCACTGCAATAGATGCCGCGGCGCTCCTCGGAAAAGGAGCGCTTCTTCATTTCGAACCACGGTGCCTGATTGCGCAGGATGCGCATCAAATTGTGGATCTCCTTGAGGAATTCGTTGCGCGAGCAGGCGAAGATGCGGTGGTGGAACTCCGCGTCCCAGTGCTCGAAGGTCGGCATGTCCTGCGCTTCGCAGGCGATCTTGTGCGCCTCGCGCACCGCGTTGAGTTCCATGGCGCTGGCATTGGTGGCGGCGAACGATGCCGCCGCCGGTTCCAGCAACTGCCGGATCTCCATCATATCGGCCGGGCTGGTGCCTTCCATCCGGCCGACAACCGCGGCCATCGAGGCTGGATTGGTGGCGGTCAGGAAAGTTCCGCGCCCGACATGGCGCACCACCGTGCCGTCCTCCTCGAGGAAGGAAACGGCGCGCCGCACCGTGTTGCGCGCGACACCGAACTCACTCGCCAGATCGCGCTCCGGCGGCATGCGGCCATTCTCGATCCACTCGCCCGAGGAGATGCGTTTTTTCAGGACGGTGGCGATATCGTTGGCGACGAGCTTTGGCATGTCTGGCAACTTTTATCTGATCCGATACTGAACCACGCATATCAGCTTCTTGCGCCGCCGTCCATTGCGTAGCATCGGAGCGGTTCCACTGAAATTGGCATATCCTGGCCGGATACTTTTGGTGAGATCAACCGAGATTCCACTTGCGGCCTAAACCAATCGGCGATAGCGTGTAGCGAAAGAGCAAAAATTGGCTCAATATTGGTTCAGGGAGGAACTGGATGCGGGTCGCGACTTTTTCGATATCAGGCGAACGTCGCGTCGGTCTTGTCGACCTCGATGCCCAGACCATCGCGCCTTTCGATTTTTCGGTCGACCAAGCTAGGTCCGGCATCCTTGCGCTGGTCGAGCGCAATGGCGCCGGCATCCCGCGTACCTTGTCGCCGATCCCGATTGCGCAGGTCGAGATCGAGGCGCCGATCCCCCAGCCGCGCCGCAACATTTTCTGTGTCGGCAAGAACTATCACGAGCACGCGCATGAGTTCGCCCGCTCGGGCTTCGATTCCAGCGCCGGCGCCGGCGCGATCCCGAAACATCCGATCATCTTTTCCAAAGTCCCGGAATCAGTGGTCGCCAACCATGCGAGCGTGTTGATCGACCCCTCGGTGTCGACGGCCATCGACTATGAGGCGGAGCTGGCCGTCATCATCGGCAAGGGCGGGCGCGCCATTTCGAGGGAAGACGCGCTCGACCATGTCTGGGGCTACACCATCGTCAACGACGTCACGGCGCGCGATCTGCAGGGCAAATACAGCCAGTGGCTGATCGGCAAGTCGCAGGACACGTTCTGCCCGATGGGCCCCTGGGCGGTGACCAGGGACGAACTCGACCTGGCGACCGCCGGAATCAGGTGTTTCGTCAATGAGGACCTGCGCCAGGATTCCCGCATCTCGCTGCTGATCTTCGATATTCCCACCATCATCGCCACGCTGTCGCAGGGCATCACGCTGAAGCCCGGCGACATCATCGCCACCGGCACGCCGGTCGGTGTCGGCATCGGCTTCGATCCGCCGAAATACCTGAAGGCTGGCGACGTCGTGCGCATCGAGATCGACGGCATCGGCACGCTGGAAAACCGCTTCGCGGAGCATGCACGATGACGACGGTGACGGTTGGCCAGGTCATTGCCGAAACTGTCGGCGAGGGGGCTGCCGTGGCGATGATCCACGGCCTCGGCGGCACCTCCAACATGTTCCAGCCGCAGATGGCGGCATTGTCCGGCTATCGCGTCATCCGGCTCGATTTGCCAGGCTCCGGCCGTTCGCCGCGTCCGATCGAGCCCCTGACCATCGAAGGCATGAGCGAGGCGGTGATCCGCGCCTTGGCCGGCATGGGAGTCACGTCAGCGCATTTCGTCGGCCATTCGATGGGCACCATCGTCTGTCAGCAGATCGCGGCGGCGCAGCCTTCGCTGGTTAAGTCGCTCGCCCTGTTTGGGGCCTTGGCCGAGCCGACCGAAGCGACACGGCAAGGGCTCGGAAAGCGGGCGCAGCTGGCGCGCTCGGGCGGTATATCAGACATAGCCGACCAGATCGTCGCCAACGCGATCTCGGCACACAGCAGGGAAACCTCGCCGGCGGCAGCCGCCTTCGTGCGGGAATCGATCACGAGGCAGGATCCGGAATCCTATGCCCGCACCTGCGAGGCGCTGGCCAAGGCGACCGCCGTCGATGCGCGCCGGATCTCGGCGCCGACACTGCTGGTCACCGGCGATGCCGACACGGTCAATCCGCCCGGCGTTGCCCAGGCGCTTGCCGATAAAATCAAGGGCGCCGTATTCTCTTCGCTGGATCGGTGCGGACATTGGGCAACGGTCGAGAGCCCGCGCGAAAGCAACCAAAAGCTCGCTGATTTTTTGAGACGGGTTGATAGGTGAGGAATTCTGATCGGGCGTAAACTTATGCGCTCGGCAAGTTGGGAGGCTTGTGATGGCAGACGACAGCTGGAACGGCAACGGCTCGGGCAGCACGCTGTTCACCAATGTGCGCGTGCTCGACGCGTCAGGTGAATATCCCTACACCGGCGAGGTGCTGGTGCAGGGCAATCGCATCAAGCAGATCACCAAGGGTTCGTCGCGCTTCGGCTCGTCCTCGTCGTCCTCCTACAGCGGTGGTGCCGCGGGGGGAGCAACTATCATCGACGGCATGGGCGCGACGCTGATGCCCGGCATGATCGACGCGCACCTGCACCTGTCCTGGAACAACGCGCCCGGTATCGATCCCATCCAGATGATGGAGGTCGAGGAGCACATGCTGGTCACCATGGAGATGGCCAAGCTTGTGCTCGACGCCGGCTTCACCGCCGGCCGGGGCGCTGCCGCCGCCAAGCCGCGCCTCGATGTCGTGGCGAAGAAATTCATCAACCAGGGCCGCTTCCCCGGACCGCGCTATCTCGCGGCGGGTCCCGAGATCACCACGGTCGGCGGTCTCGGCGATTCAGCGCCCTCGCACATTCCGCATGAGGGGCTGAACCTCGGCCTCGTCGTCTCCGGCCCCGAGGAAATCCGCCGCACCGTCCGCCAGCTGATCAAATACGGTGTCGATTCCATCAAGCTCAACCTGTCCGGCGAGAGCATCACCGGCATGGGCGCCGAGGAGACGCCGATGTCGGAGGAGGAGGTTGCCATGGCCGCCTCGGAAGCCCGCTGCCGCAACAAGGTGCTGTCGGCGCATGCGCGCTCGTCCGGCTCGGTCAAGCAGTGCGTGCGCCACGGCATCCAGAACATCTATCACGCCTCCTTCGCCGACGAGGAAGCGCTCGACATGCTCGAGGCGGTCAAGGACAAGCATTTTGTTGCGCCCGGCATCGCCTGGCTGATCAACACCGCTCGCCATGCCGAGCAATGGGGCATCAAGCCCGGCTCGCCACTTTCGCTCGAATATGAGCGCGAACTCGAAATGTGCGTCGAGACGATGAAGAAGATGCATAGGCGCGGCATTCGTGTGTGCATCGGCGGCGACTACGGCTTTGCCTGGACGCCGCAAGGCACCAACGCCAAGGATATCCAGACTTTCGTAGAAATGCTCGGCTTCTCGCCGATGGAAGCGATCCAGGCCGGCACCAAATATGGCGGCCAGATCATGAACATGGGCGACGAGCTCGGCCTGATCAAGGAAGGTTACCTCGCCGACATCCTTCTCATCGACGGCGACCCGATCTCCGACGTGCGCATCCTGCAGGACAAGAACCGCATCCTCGCCATCATGAAGGACGGCAAGTTCCACAAGGCGCCGCGCATGAACGAACAGCGCCGGCGGCTGACGGCATGAGCCTGCTCGACCAGCCATCCTCGTCGTCCGGGCTGTCTTCGGGCGATGGCATGACGCCGGGGCAAGCGTGGGGCCTCGTTGGCCTGCTCGTCGCCGCTGTCATCGCATGGCTGGTCTTCGCCGTCTGGCCCGATTGGCTAAATGCGATCCTGATTTCGAAGAAGGCCTTCGTCAGCGCCATCCTCAACGGCATTACGCTCGCCGGCCTCTATTTCCTCGTCGCCTCGGGCTTCACGCTGATCTTCGGCCTGATGCGCAACGTCAATCTCGCGCATGGCTCGCTCTATCTGCTCGGCGCCTATATCGGCTACGAGGTCACCAACCGCACCGGCTACTGGCTGCTCGGCGTCGCTGCCGGCTTCGCGGTGCTGGCCATCGTTGGCGTCGTCATGCAGGTCTTCGTGTTCCGTCGCCTCGAAGGCGACGACCTGCGCCAGACCCTGGTCTCGATCGGCATCTCGATTGTCGCCGCCGACCTGATGCTGGCGGTGTGGGCCGGCGGCACTTACCAGATCACCACCCCGGAATGGCTCGACGGCGCCTTGACCTTGCCTGTCATCACGGCGGTGCGTTCCAACGGCGCCTCGGTCTTCCTCACCTATCCGCTTTACCGCGTCATCGTGCTGGCGGCGGCGATCGTCATCGGTGTCGGCCTCTGGCTGATGCTGCACAAGACCCGCGTCGGCATGATGATCCGCGCCGGTGTCGACGACCGCGCCATGCTGCAGGCCTCCGGCGTCAACGTGCATGCGGTGTTCGCCATCGTCTTCGCGGTTGGCGCGGGCCTCGCCGGTTTTGCCGGCGTCGTCGGAGGGTCGGCACTTTCGGTCGCGCCTGGCGAGGACGTGCGCTACCTCCTGGCGTCGCTGGTCGTGGTCATCGTCGGCGGCATGGGCTCGATCACGGGAGCGGCCATCGGCGCGCTGCTCATCGGCCTCGCCGAGCAGATCGGCCTCGTCTATTTCCCTACCTACGGCATCGTGCTCACCTTCGTCATTATGGTGGTGACGCTGGCGGTCCGGCCGCAAGGCATCATGGGGAAGGCTAGATGAGCCTCGCCATCGCCACGGACGGCACGACGCAGCGGAACTGGCTGGAGAAGATCGGCGCCGGCCACATCATTCTTGGCGTCGCGCTGGTGCTGTACCCGCTCGTGGCGTCGGACTTCTTCCTGACCCAGATCGGCGGCTATTCGCTGATCTTCGGCATGCTGGGCCTCTCGCTTATGCTGCTCGCCGGTTATGGCGGCATGGTCAGCCTGGCGCAGATCACTGTTGCCGGCATATCGGCCTATGCCATCGCCATCCTCGGCAACAACAATTCCAATATCCTCGGTTTCGGCTGGCCTTGGTGGCTGGCGGTGCCATTCGCCGTGCTCGCGGCGGCGCTGGCGTCGGCGCTGATCGGCTGGATCTCGGTGCGCACCGAGGGCATCTACACCATCATGATCACGCTGGCGATCGCCACCGCGACCTACTATTTCGCGCAGCAGAACTACACCATTTTCAACGGCCATTCCGGCTATGCCGGCATCCGCGCGCCGGCCTTCTGGGGCATCGGCTGGCGCGACGCGAAGCCCTTCTACTATCTTTGCCTCGCCTTGGCGGCGCTGTCCTACGCGGCGGTGCTCTACGGCTCCCGCTCGACCTTCGGCATGACGCTGCAGGCCATCCGCGACAATCCGCGCCGCATGCGCGCGCTCGGCTACCATGTCACCGCGCACAAGGTGTTCGCCTGGCTGCTCTCCGGCGTCATCGCCGGTCTGGCCGGTGTGCTGCTGGTCTGGTTCAACGGCCGCGTCTCGCCCGGCACCATCGGCGTCGACGCCGCGATCGACGTGCTGATCATTGCCGTCATCGGCGGCCTGCGCCACCCGATCGGGCCATTCCTCGGCGCGCTCGTCGTCGTCCTGATGCAGACCTTCGCCATCGACATCGTCGGCGCCGAGCGGTTCAACACGCTGATCGGCCTGGTGTTCCTGGTGATCGTCTTCGTCTCACCGGACGGAATTCTTGGGTTGTGGGGGAGGATCAAGCCACATCTTGCCCAAGAGTCCTTGCGTCCCGGCCCCTAGCGACCGGGATGGAATGAACCACTGCAAAACGAAATCAACGGGAGGAAAAAACATGAGGATGCATAGACGTACCTTACTGGCGCTCGCGGTGTTCACCGGGCTGACCGCGCCGTCGATGGCGCTAGCTGCCGACGACACCGTCAAGATCGGCCTGCTCGCCACCTTCGAGGGTCCGTTCACGGTGCTCGGCGAGGACGGCGAACGCGGCGCCATGACCGCGGTCGAAGAGATGAAGGGCATGGTCGCCGGCAAGAAGATCGAGATCGTCAAGGGCTCATCCGACGCCTCGCCCGACAGCGCGGTGCGCGCGGCGCGCAAGCTGGTCGAACAGGACGGCGTCAAGGTGCTGGTCGGCCCGCTGTCGGGCGACGAAGGCATTGCCGTCAAGGACTATGCCAAGACGCAGCCGAACGTGACCTTCATCAACGGTACGTCGGCCGCGCAGGACACCACTTTGCGCAATCCGGCGGAAAACTTCTTCCGTTTCTCCACCGACGGCGCGCAGTGGATGGCTGGCCTTGGCACCTATGCCTTCAAGGACAAGGGCTACAAGAAGGTCGCCACCGTCGCCGAGGACTATTCCTTCCCCTACACGCAGGTGTTCGGCTTCATGGCCGAGTTCTGCAAGGCCGGCGGCCATGTGCCGTCGAAGTCGTGGGTGCCGATCGGCAACAAGGATTTTTCGTCGGTCATCGCAGCCATTCCCGAGGACGTCGATGCGATCTATGTCGCGCTCGGCGGCGCCGACGCCGTCAACTTCCTGACCCAGTACCAGCAGGGCGGCGGCACCGCGCCACTGATCGGCGGTTCGATCACCGTCGACCAGACGGTGCTGACCTCGAAGGGCAAGCTGAAGGACGTGCTCAAGGGCACGCCTTCGGCCGGACCGACCGCAGACACCAATGACGCGCCGGCGTGGAAGACATTCGTCGAGGCCTACAAGAAGCAGCCTGGCGCCTTTCCGTCGCCCTCGCTCTTCGCCCATGGCTACTATGTCGACATGAAGGCGACATTGCTCGGCCTCGACCAGGTCGGCGGCGATGTCTCCGACGGCGGCAAGAAGCTGCGTGACGCGCTGTCGAAGCTCTCCTTCGACACGCCGACCGGCAAGGTGTCGCTCGACAAGAACCGCAACGCCATCGCCGACATCTTCCTGACCGAGGTCACCGAAGGTGCCGACGGCAATCTCCTCAACAAGCTGGTCAAGGTCGTGCCGCAAGTCAACCAGACGCTCGGCATTCCCGAAGACGAGTTCATGAAGCTCGGCGCGGTCAACCGCGACAATCCAAGCTGCCCGTAACGGCCGAAATCGAATGCAGCCGCCAGTGACCGAAAGCCTCGCAGCAAACCGCCTCCAGAGCACCGGCGCCTATGCGCTGGAACTCGATGGCGTGGCGCGGCATTTCGGGGCGCTGGTGGCGCTCTCGGGCATCACCATGAGGATCGCGGCCGGAGAACGGCGCGCGGTCCTCGGCTCCAACGGCGCCGGCAAGACCACGCTGTTCAACGCCGTGACCGGCGACTTCATGCCGACGTCAGGGCGCATACGCTTCTTCGGCGAGGACATCACCGACCTGCCGCCGCATGAGCGCATCCGGCGCGGCCTGCGCCGCACCTATCAGATATCGCAATTGTTCAAGGGCCTGTCGGTCCTCGATTCCATCTTCCTCGCCTGTCGCGGCGTCTCGCGGCGGCGCTTCTCGCTGCTGCGGCCGGCCGCAGCGGACGTCAACATGGTGCAGGCGGAATCGATCCTCAACGCCGTGCATCTGGAAACCTATCGCGACACGCTGGTGGCGACGCTGAGCCATGGCCAGCAGCGCCAACTGGAGATCGCCCTGGCGCTGGCCGGTGCGCCGCGCTTCATCCTCTTCGACGAGCCGGCGGCTGGCCTGTCGCCGACCGAGCGCCGCGACCTCGTCGCCATCCTCAACGCACTGCCCAGGCATATCGGCTACATCATCATCGAGCACGATCTCGACGTCGCGCTGCGCGTCTCGGAATATGTCTCGATGATGCACAATGGCCGCCTGTTCAAGGAAGGCACGCCGCAGGAGATCGAAGCCGACCCGGAAGTCCAGGAGATCTATCTCGGGGGCAAGCATGGCTGAGCGTGCCGGGAAGACCGCCAAGGCAATGCTGCGCATAGAAGACCTCCAGGTCTTTTATGGCGAAAGCCATGCGCTGCAGGGCGTTTCGCTGACGCTGGAAAGCGGTGTGCTGTCGGTGGTCGGCCGCAACGGCATGGGCAAGTCGACGCTCTGCAACACCATTGTCGGGCTGAAGCGCGCGAAGTCCGGCTCGATCCGCCTCGACGGCCGCGAAATCACCTCGCTTGAGCCGCACGAGATTCACCGTCTCGGCGTCGGCTATGTGCCGCAAGGGCGCCGCGTCTGGCCGAGCCTGACGGTCGACGAGCATCTGCGCCTCGCGGCCGGCAACAGGCGCGACGCCTCCTGGACGGTCGAACGTGTCTACCAGACCTTTCCGCGCCTTGCCGAACGCCGGACAAATGGCGGCTCGCAGCTTTCGGGCGGCGAGCAGCAGATGCTGGCGATTTCGCGTGCGCTGCTCAGCGATCCCAAGCTGTTGGTGATGGACGAGCCTACCGAAGGGCTGGCGCCGGTTATCGTCGACCAGGTCGAAAAAATGCTGGTCGATCTCGCCGCCGAGGGCGAGATGGCGGTGCTGGTCATCGAGCAGAACATCGGCGTGGCGACCTCGGTGTCCGACCAGGTCGCCATCATGGTCAACGGCCGCATCAACCGGCTGATGGACGCCAAGGCGCTTGCCGCCGACCGCGATTTGCAGCAGCGGCTGCTTGGCGTCGGCCGCCACGCCGAGGAAGCGCCCGTAACGCCGACCGAAGCCGCGCAGGCCAGGGAGCAACTGGCGGAAGTCTATCGAGTCGACCGCACCGGCGCCGCATCGGGCGAGTCGATGCCTCAAGACGGCTTCTACCGCCCCGTCACCGAACTGCCCAACCGCTGGAACGTCCCGGTCACCGAATTGCGCCAGGCGGCGGTCGACAAGACCGCCCCGCAGGATGATCCGAAAAAAATCTTCGCCATCCCCTTTGCCGAGCGCATCGGCAGGACCGTGCTGGTCGTCGGCACCTTCGACACCAAGGGCAAGGAATTGCGCTTCGTCGCCCGCCGGCTGAAGGCGCTGGGTCTGCCGGCGCGTACGGTCGACCTGTCGACATCGGGAAAGCCGACCAGCGCCGATGTCCCTGCCATGCAGGTCGCCGGCATGCATGCGCGCGGATCCTCCGCCGTCTTCACCAATGACCGCGGCGGTTCTGTGAGCGCCATGGCGGAAGCCTTCGCGCGCTGGATCGAGCGCGAGCCGCGCATCGGTGGCGTGATTTCCGCCGGCGGCTCCGGCGGCACAACGCTGGCGACGGCGGGCATGCGGGCGCTGCCGGTAGGCATCCCCAAGCTGATGGTTTCGACCGTCGCGGCCGGCGATGTCGCCAAATATGTCGGCGGCGCCGACATCATGATGTTCCATTCCGTGGCCGATGTGCAGGGGCTGAACTCGATTACCGAACAGGTGCTCTCCAATGCCGCGCACGCCATGGCCGGCATGGTCGCGCAACTGCCCAATGCCGAGGCCTGGGAAGCCAAGCGCAAGCTGGCGCGGCCGGCGGTCGGCATCACCATGTTCGGCGTCACCACGCCTGCCGTGCAGGCGGTGACCAGACGACTCGAAGCCGACTATGACTGCCTCGTCTTCCACGCCACCGGCATAGGCGGGCGGGCGATGGAAAACCTCGGCGAGTCCCGGCTGCTGTCAGCCTTCCTCGATCTCACCACGACCGAAGTGGCCGACATGATTGTCGGAGGCGTCTTCCCGGCGACGCAGGATCGCTTTGGCGCGGCGATCCGCACCGGACTGCCCTATGTCGGCTCGGCCGGCGCGCTCGACATGGTCAATTTCGGCCCGCGCGACAGCGTGCCGGAGAAATTCCGCAGCCGCAAATTCGTCATCCACAATCCCAACGTCACACTGATGCGCACCACGCGCGACGAGAACCGTGCCTTCGGCGAATGGATCGGCGCGCGGCTCAACGCCATGAACGGTCCGGTGCGGTTCCTGCTGCCCGAGGGCGGCGTTTCCATGCTCGATGCGCCCAGCCAGCCCTTTCATGATCCCGAGGCTGACAACGCCTTGTTCGAAGCGATCGAGAGGACCGTTCGCCAGACGCCGCAGCGTAACGTCGAGCGGGTGCGGGCCAACATCAATGACCCAGCCTTTGTCGACGCGGTGATCTCAGCGTTCCACGCCATCACGCCGAAGCTGCAGAGGCGGGCATGAAGAATTGGACTTCGCCACCATACAGGTGGATGTTCGAAAATACTGCCGGTCGCCTCGCGCCGACCGCATTGTCTTGGGGAGGATAGATCATGGACGCGCAGACCTTTGGCGCTTTCCTGTTGTGGCTGATCATTGCGGCGATCGTCGTCGTGATCGCCGTCTACATCTTGCGCTGGCTCTATCGCCGCTCGACGAAGGAGACGGCGTTCGTGCGCACCGGCTTCATGGGCGAGAAGGTGGTGGTGAATGGCGGCGCTTTCGTCATTCCGGTGCTGCATGAGATCACCCCGGTCAACATGAACGTGCTGCGCATCGAGGTGCGCCGCGAGGACGCGCTGGCGCTGATCACCCGCAACCGCATGCGCGTCGACCTGATCGCCGAGTTCTTCGTCCGCGTCGGCGCGCACCGCGAACTGGTGGCCGCCGCCGCGCAGACGCTCGGCCGCCGCACTCTGCAGCCCGACAGCCTGCGCGAATTGCTGGAGGGCAAATTCGCCGGCGCGTTGCGCACGGTCGCCGCCCAGATGACGCTGGAAGAAATGCACGAATTGCGCGGCGACTACGCCGCTAAGGTGCGCCGGTTGGCGGAGGAGTCGCTCGCCGCCAATGGGCTCGAGCTCGAAAGCGTCGCCATCGTCGATCTCGACCAGACCAGTCTCGAATATTTCGACCCGTCCAATGCCTTCGACGCCGAGGGCCTGACGCAGCTGACGGAATCGATCGAGACCCGGCGCCGCATGCGCAACGAGATCGAGCAGCGCACGCTGGTCGATATTCGCAACCAGAACCTCGATACCCAGCGCAAGGTGCTGGAGATTGACCGCGACACCGAATATGCGCGCCTCGAACAGGAGCGTGAGGTCGAGATCCGCCGCGCCGCGCAGCGTTCCGAACTCGCCATCGAGCGCGCCCTGCGAGACCAGGAGTCCGAACAGGCGCAGCTTTCCTCGCGCGAAGCGGTCGAGAAATCGCGCCTCAATCAGGAGCGCAACATCACGCAGGAGCGCATCAACAGCGAGGAAGAGACGCAGCGCCGTGAGATCGCCCGCCGCCGTTCGCTCGACGAGACCCAGATGAAGATGCGCGAACTGACCGAGCGCGAGCAGATCGCGCTCGAACTGTCGCTGGAAAAGGCTCGCATCGAACGCGAAGGCACGCAGCGGGAGCTCGAGGTCGAACGTAAGAAACTGCTCGAGGTCGCCGAGTTGGAGCGCCAGATCGCACTCGCCGAAAAGGCGCTCGAGGTGACGAAGGCGGAAGCTGAGAAGCGCCGCGCCGAAATTTCCGAGAACCAGGCGACCGAGACCGCGCGCATCGCGCAGGAGCGTGCCGTCGATGAGGTGCGGATCGCCAGGGAGCGGCATCTCGAAGCGCTTCAGATCGCCAAGCGGCAGGCCTTCGAGGAGGCCGAGATTTCGGCCGGCGAGGAGGTCGAACGGGCTCGCATCACCACCGAGCGCGGCATCGAGGAAGCGCGGCTGATCAAGGAACGCGACATCCGCCAACTTGGGGTCGACCGCGACCAGAAGATCGAAATCGCCGAAATCCAGAAGGCGATCGACATCGCCAAGAAGACGCAGGAGCGTTCTTCCGCGATCGCGGCTTCCGAAGCCGTGCGCGCCAAGGCGATCCAGGCCGAGGAACAGGCCTTCACTGCCCGCGAACGCGAAATCGCCGAGCGCCGCAAGCTGACCGACCTGATCGGCGCGCAGCGCGAGGCCGAGCGCGAGGCGCTGCGCGTCACGTCCGCTGCCGACGCCGAGATGAAGGCGGCCAAGAGTCTGGCGGAAGCGCAGAAGATCGCGGCGCTGGCATCGGCCGAAGCGGAGAAGATCCATGCCCTTGCCGCGGCTCAGCGCTACGAGGTCGACGCCGCCGGCAACCGCCAGCTCAACGAGGCCGAGAACTTGTTGTCCAGCGAGGCCCGCGCCGGCCGCCTGCGCGGCAAGCTGCTCGACCACATGGAAGGCATCATCCGCGAAAGCGTCAAGCCGATGGAGAAGATCGACGGCATCAAGATCCTACATGTCGATGGCATCAATGGCGGGCAGGGCGGCAACCGTAACGTCACCGACGAGGTCATCGACTCGGCGCTGCGCTATCGCGTGCAGGCGCCGATGATCGACAATCTGATGAAGGAGATCGGCATCGAGGGCGGCTCGCTCGGCCGCATGACCGACGTGCTGCGCGACGCCAAGGATATTTCCAGCCTGACCCGCGACAAGAAGGGCAAGGGCAAGGCAGCCAAGGACGACGATGACGACCGCGATCATTGAGGTGAGGGCGGCGTTTCCTTATGCCACGTCGGGCCGTGCGAGACGATGTCTTGCGCCCGATTGCCAGGCTATGTCGGTTCGCGATGATTGCCAAGTGGTTCCCCCACTCCGTCGCTGCTTCGCAGCGACACCTCTCCCCCTCCGGAGGGAGAGGAAGGGCGCCGGTCGCGGAGGGTTCTCGCCTTTCCTCTCCCCCGTCGATCGGGGGAGAGGTGTCGAGCGAAGCGCGACGGAGTGGGGGTCGAACTGGCGCGGCGCGAGACTATGCATGCGCGGACCGCCATGCCGATAGCCGGCATGCAACCATGACCAAGGTCTATGTCTCTTCGGTCATTCCCGCACCGGCGGCGGAGGTCTGGAAGATCGTGCGCAATTTCAACGGTCTGGCAGGCTGGGCGCCGTTCGTCGCCGAAAGCCGCATCGAACAGAATGCGCCGGCTGACCAGATTGGCTGCATCAGGAATTTCACGCTGAAGGACGGCGGGCGCATCCGTGAAAGGCTGCTGGCGCTGTCGGATTACGACCTGTCCTGCAGCTATGCGATTCTGGAAAGCCCGATGGCGGTGGAGAACTATGTCGCCACGCTATCGCTGACGCCGATCACCGACAGCAATCTGACGCTCGCCGAATGGCAGGCGGAGTTCGACTGCGCCGCCGATCGCGAGGCGGCACTCATGCAACAGATCGGCAATGGCGTGTTCCAGACCGCGTTCACCGCGTTAAAACACCGGTTCGGGCGCTGACGCCGGCCGATGGTCAGGGTTTGCCAGAGCACGATCATCGATGCGCCTATCGACGAGGTCTGGGCGATCCTGCGCGATTTCAACGGCCATGATCGCTGGCACCCGGCGATCGCCTTCAGCGAGATCGAGGACGGCGAGCCGGGCGATGCCGTCGGCTCGGTGCGCCATTTCCGGCTGAACGATGGTGGCGAATTGCGCGAGCAATTGCTAGCGCTGTCCGACAAGGACCGGCGGCTGAGCTATTGCCTGCTCGAAGCGCCACTGCCGTTGATGGGCTATATCGCCTCGCTGCGGCTGAAGCCGGTGACCGACGCCGACGCCACCTTCTGGGAATGGCGCTCTGAATTCCACCCGCCGGCGCATCGCCGCGACGAGCTGGTCAAGCTGGTCACCGAAGGCATTTATCAGGCCGGCTTCGCCGCCGTGCGCGCTCTTCTGCGGCGGCGAAACGCCGGCGCGCCGGTGGAGGCGCGATCATCGCCAGCGATCGTCGCGCCGACCTCATCCGCAAGCGCGCCGCTCGTTGCTTCAAGGGCTGCCGCGAGCCAAGCCGAAACGACCCGCGCGATCGTCGTCGAGCGCTATGGCGGACCGGAGGAGTTGCAGCTCAGGGACATCGCCTTGCCTCCGCCCGCGCCGGACGAGGTGCGGATCCGTCACACGGTGATTGGTGTCAATTTCATCGACGTCTACTGCCGCACCGGGTTCTTCGACCTGCTGCAACCACCCGGCGTCCCGGGCATGGAAGCCGCCGGCGTCATCGAGGCGGTTGGTCTGGCGGTATCGGGTTTCTCAATCGGCGACCGCGTCGCCTATGCTTGTCCGCCGGTCGGCGCTTACAGCGAGCGGCGCAACATGGCGCCCGAACTGCTGGTTCGTCTTTCCGACGATATTTCGGATGAGACCGCGGCTGCCGGCCTGCTCAAGGGCGTCGCCGCGAGTTTCCTGTTGCACGATGTTCATGCCGTGAAGACGGGGACATCGTGCTCATCCATGCCGCGGCAGGCGGCATCGGCCAGTTGCTGGTGCAGTGGGCGCGCCATCTCGGCGCGACCGTCATCGCCACCGTCTCGAGCGACGACAAGGCGCGCATCGTCGAGCGGCTCGGCGCCCACCATGTAATCGTCTATTCCCGCGACAAGTTCGCCGAGGCGGTCATGCAGCTGACTGGTGGCAGGGGCGCGGATGTCGCCTATGACGCGGTCGGCAACGACACGTTCGCCGGCTCGCTGGCGGCGCTTGCCGTGCGCGGCCATCTCGTCAGTTTCGGGCAGGCTTCGGGGCCGGTCGGCAATTGGGACATCGGCCGCTTCGCCTCGAAATCGATCACCGTTTCACGCCCCAACTATGCCCACTACACCGACACGCCGGAAAAGCTCGGCACCCACGTCACCAGGTTTTTTCAGGCGCTGCGCCAGGGTGTGATCAGGGTCGAGGCACCGACGCACTACGATCTTGCCGATGCCGCTCGTGCGCATCGCGATCTGGAGGATCGTCGCACGACGGGTGCGCTGGTTCTGGTGCCAGAGGCATAACTGTCGGCGGATCAGCCGGTTGCTATGGCGTAGATGTCGAGAACATCCGTCACGGCTGCGATCAGGAGCTCCCTGGCCTTTGGGGCGACGGATCCGCTTGCCACGGCGCCGTCGAGGCGGCCGAGATACTGGCTGATCAGCGGGGAGGGAATGTCGCGTTCGCCCAGCACTTGCATCAGCGCGTTCACGGCCTGCCGCGCCGCCGGCACCGGCCAATAATAGCGGATGCGGTCGCTGTAGGAGAAATGCCGCTCGATCCGCTGCTCGGCCTCGCTGCCGTGATAGTAATTCTTCCAGTTGCCGGGCGCCGCCAGCATGACGCGCTCCATCGCCGCCGGCAAGCTTTCCCGAGCCGGGTCGGGAGCAAGAATGTCGGCGATGTGGCTCAAACCGTAGAGCGCTTCGCGCAGTGCGAAGGTCAGCCAAGGTCCGACTTTCAGGATGGCGAAGCCATCGTCGACAAGCGCCGTCAGCGCCGCGACCGGCTGGTAGTCGGTCGAATGCGCCTCGAAGACGAATTGCGGCAGGCCCCGCAACGTGCCAGCCAGCGCCCGGGCCGCTTGCGGCCGATAGGTGATCACCTCGGCATTGCCGAATTCGACGCCGGGCTGCACCACGACGCCGATCGCCCGCGAGAACGCTGCGTCGAGACCACGCTGGTGGAAGGCCTGTTGGTGGATGCGCGCCGTCTCGCCGGCAGCCTCCGGCGTCGTCACCGCCAGATGGTCCATCGCTTCCAGGGCGCCGCCCGGCACCGGCACTTCCGTGCCGATGACATAGACAGGCTTGGCGCCTCCCGTTCGTTCAACCGCGGTCTCCGCCGCCTTGGCCAATTCGGCGGCGCGCGCGGCGATCGTCGCGTCGGGTGGTGCGGCGCCTTCGCCGGCACAGCCCATGCTGGCATCCAGATGGATCTTGGTGAAGCCGGCCCCGGCATAGGCGTCCACCATGCGCGATGCCTTTTCCATCGCCTCGGGCGCCGGCAGGTGCTTCCAGGGATTGGGGCCGAGGTGGTCGCCGCCGAGCACCAGCCTGTCCAGGGGAAACCCGACCTTGCCGGCGATGGTCTCGACGAAGCGGCGGAAATCGGCCGGCGTCATGCCGGTGTAGCCGCCCTCGTGGTTGACCTGGTTGCAGGTGGCCTCGATCAGCACGTCGGCGCCGCGCGCCTTGCCATGGCGCAGCGCCGCCTCGATGACCAGCGGATGGGCCGAGCAGATCGAGGCGATGCCGGCGCGTTCGCCGGCCGCACGACGCCTTGCTATGGCGGCCAGCCTGTCCGTCGCCTGGCTCATGCTGGTGCTCCGGTCCTGGCGGTCGCGACGAACGCCTCGACAGTGGCGAGCGAGGCAATGCCCTCCATCGGTCCCTTCTTCGTCACCGCCAGCGCGCCGCAGCCATTGGCGATCTCGAGCGCTCTCCCAGGTGCTTCTCCACGCAGCCAGAAGGAGACGAAGGCCGCCGCAAAACAATCTCCGGCGCCGGTCGGGTCGATTTCCTCGACGACGAAGCCGGGTGAAGCGATGCGCCCCGACCGGTCGTAGTAAACGGCGCCCTGCGCGCCCTTCTTGACGACCACGGCGGAGATGCCGCGGTCCAGCATTTCGCGCGCCGCGCTCTCCTCGTCGGTTGCCTCGGCGAAGGTGAAGAGTTCCGGCCCGCTCGGCAGGAACACATCGGTCTTGGACAGCACGAAATGCAAGGCGTCGCGCATGCCAGTCAGATCGAGCATCTCCTTGCGGATGTTGGGGTCGAAGGAGACCGTGCCGCCGCGCGTCTTGACGGCTTGGATCCCGCTGCGGACAACCTCGATCACCTCGGGCGAGAACAGCGATGTGCCCATGACGTGAAAATGGTCGGCGCCGGAGAGCAGTGCGCGCGCTTCCGCACCGATCTCGATCAGCCCGGCGGCGCTTTGCCTGATGTTGTAGACGAAGTGCCGGCTGCCATCGGTCTCATAGGTGACGAAAGCGGTTCCGGTCGCGGCACCCCGATGGACTGTGATGGCCGAGATGTCGGCGCCGTCGGCGCGCAGGCGCTCGATGTTCAAATGGCCGAAATCGTCGTCGCCCACTGCCGCGATCAGCCCAGCCGGCTGGCCAAGCCGCGCCGCCTGGTCGATGAAGATGGCGGGAGCGCCTGACGGAAACGGGCCGACCAGCGGCCCGGGAGCGCGAAAACTCTGGCCGATCCGTTCGGCCATGATCTCGACCAGGATCTCGCCGGCGCAAACCAGTTTCTTCATGTCCTCACCATCTGCCGGACTCTGGTTGCCGTACCGCTCCCCCTGTCCGTGCGGGTACAAAACCTAAGTTGTCGTTTTTAGAGCGTCAATAAATAATTTGACGTGCGCAATGCTTTTGCATTGTAGTGGAAACGTGGAAATTTGACTGAACAAGTTCGGTCAAGCAATGCTGCCTCATCGCGACGGTCGCAAGGCTGATTCTGGTCAAGAGCGCGAAGGCCGGCATTGAGGGTAAAGGGCTAAACATAGATGGCGGAGAAGACCCACCGGACGATGGATGATTTCGCCAGGGCGTCTGGCGTGTCGCGGCCGACCCTGTCGAAGTATTTCGACGATCCGGCCAGCGTGAAGCCGGCGACACGGGCGCGCATCGAGGCGGCACTTCGTTCCTCCGACTATCAGCCGAATGTGTTTGCCCGCAATCTCAACCGCAAGCGCACCCGCAATGTCGGCATCGTCGTGCCGACGATCACCGATCCGTTCTACGCCGAGATGGTCAGCCGCATCGAACTGCGCTGCCGCGACGAAGGGTTTTGGCCGATCGTCATTTCCTCGCATGGTTCGCCGAAGCTGGAGGCGGAATCGGTCAGGACGCTGATGTCGCTGAAGGTCGCCGGCGCCATCGTCGCTCCTTTAGGACGGGTCTCCGAACCCGGCGTGTTCGAGCGGATGAGCGAGGACATCCCGATCGTCTATTTCGACACCTACATCGAAGGCGACACGCCGTTCGTCGGCAACGACAACCAGCAGAGCACATCGACCATCGTCGACTATCTCTGCCGGTCCGGCGAACCGCCGGTCTATGTCGACATTCCGCACGTCAACCACAATTCGGGCGAACGCCTGCAGAGCTATGTCGACACGATGCAGGCCGCCGGTCTGGAGCCCACCGTTCTCAAGGCGGCGGGCGACTACAGCTGGGACTTCGAGCGCATCGGCCACGAATGGATGGACAGGACGCTTGAGAAAGGCGGCCTGCCGGCCCGCACGCTGCTCTGCGCCAATGACCGTCTCGCCTTCGGCGTGATGTCGGCCGCCTTTTCGCGCGGGCTGAAGATCGGCCGCCGCGCCGATTGCGATTTTCGCGTCGCCGCTCACGACGATCATCCGCTGAGCCGCTACACCTGTCCCGCGCTGACCACCATGGCGCAGGACTTCGCCGCCATGGCCGGCCGCAGCGTCGAGATCCTGCTGGCGTTGCTCGACGAGGCCGATCCGCCCGGTCACGACATGGCGCGCAACGTCAAGCTCGGCGCGACCCTGGTGATGCGTCAGTCGGCCTGAGCACGCGTCTGCGGCTGAAGCCAGGCCGCCGCCTCGCTCACCGCTTGCCGCGCGGCCTGGATGTGGCGGCCCATGGAGACGAAGCCATGGATCTGACCCGGCCAGTGTCGCAACACCAGCGGCACTCCGTCGGCGCGCAGGCGCTCGGCATAGGCCGTGCCTTCGTCGGCAAGGATGTCGTGGCCGGCGATCACGACAAAGGCCGGCGCGGCGCCGGCAAGGCTGGAGGCCAGCAGCGGCGAAACACGCCAGTCCGCAATGTCGTCAGGCGTTCGCACATAGTGGTCGCGGAACCAGGCCATGGTGGCGGCGGTGAGCCCGAAGCCGTCGCCGAAACGCCGGTAGCTGTCCGCCGTCTGGCGGGCATCGGTGTTGGGATAGATCAGAATCTGGGCGGCAAGCGGCGGCGCCAGCCCGTCGCGGGCAAGCAGCGCCAGCACGGCGGCAAGGTTGCCGCCGGCACTATCGCCGGCGACGGCAATGCGGGTAGGGTCGATGCCGAGGTCTCCGGCATTCCCGGCCATGGAGCGCAGCGCTGCCGCGCAGTCCTCGAGCCCGGCGGGAAACTTGTGCTCCGGCGCCAGCCGGTAGTCGGAACAGATGACGACGGCGTTGCCGAGATTGGCCAGCCAGCGGCAGATCTCGTCATGTGAATCGAGATTGCCGACGACCCAGCCGCCGCCATGCAGATAGAGCACGGCGCGCGCCCCGGTCCGCGGCGCGCCGATACCGCGATGAATGCGGATCGTGACCGGGCCGTTCGGTCCGTCGACCTGCCGTTGCTCGGTTGCCGCGACCGGCTCGCGGTCGCCCTGCTGGGTCGGGAACGAAGCGATATAGGCGGCCCGCGCCGCCGCCACGCTGCCATTCTCGAACGGTTCGCCGCCGGCGGCCCGGCCGATTTCGAGGGCGCGCTGTGCATCCGGATCGAGTGTCATCGTCATCTCCGCCGCGGGTCAGGCGAGCAGGGCACGCGCCTCGTCTTCGCTGACCAGGGCCGGCTGGACTACGTCACCGGCAATGGCGACCGAGCTTTTCGTCTCGCCCGACCGCAGGATCGCTTCCATGATCTCCAGCACATGCAGCGCCAGATTGCCGGATGCGCGCGGCGCCGCGCCTGTCTGCAGCGAACGTGCGAGATCGGCGACGCCGAGCATGCGGTAATTGGCGCGGTCGGGCGCTGCGTAGGGCCAGTTGCGGGCGCCGTAGAGTTCGCCTTCGCTGGCGAAATCCTTCCACTCCGCGCCGCGCTCGGACAGTGAGACGGTGCCGCCGAACGTGTCCGGGTCGGGCAGGCGCAGCGAGCCTTCCGTGCCGTGCAGTTCGATCGGATGGTTGGAATGCCTGAAGACGTCCCACGATGCGCCGAAGGTGACGGTGGCGCCGGAGCGGAATTCGAGCAGCGACAGCACATTGGTCGGGGTGCCGACCTTGAACGTAGTGTTCTGGAACGGCCCTTCGGCCGATACCAACCGTTCCTCCTGACCCTTCGTCGCCATCGCCATGACGCGCGCGACCGGACCGAGCAGGTTGACCAGCGTGGTCAGGTAGTAGGGCCCCATGTCGAACACCGGGCCGCCGCCAGGCTGGTAGTAGAATTGCGGGTTGGGATGCCAGTGTTCCATGCCGCGTCCCATCATGAAGGCGGTGCCGCTGACCGGGCGGCCGATCGCGCCCTCATCCATCAGGCGGCGCGCTCTGCGTCCGGCCGCACCAAGGAAGGTATCGGGAGCCGAGCCGAGCAGCACGCCGCGCTTCGCCGCCTCCGCCACCAGGCGGCGCCCGTCATTGGCCGACGTCGCCAGGGGCTTTTCGGTGAAAACGTGCTTGCCGGCGGAAAGAGCGGAAAACGAAATGTCGAAATGCGCCGCCGGAATGGTCAGGTTGAGGACGAGGTCGATCTCGGGATCGGCCAAAAGGGCATCGGCGCTCAGCGCCCGGATGCCGTATTCCTTGGCCCGCAACGCCGCCATCTCGGCGGAAATATCGGCGCAGGCGCGCAATTCGATGCCGCCGAAAAGCGAGGCGTTGCGCAGATAGGTCATCGAGATGTTGCCGCATCCGATGACGCCGATGCCGAGTTTGGCTTCTGATTTTGCCTGCATTTTTTGTCGTACCTCCCAATGCGTTCACGCCGGCGCGATCCGTCGCCACGGTGGCGGATCGCGTCCAAAATCGCTATATAACATTTTAAATATTGACGCGCGTAAAATTTTTATAGAACATGCGGAAATGCTGGCGGGCTCGGGAGGCTGCCGGCGCTTGGGAGGAGAAGATGACAGGCAAAAATCGGCCGGGCGCCGACCCGAATCTCGTGGTCCAGACGCGCATTGAATCCCGGCCACGCGGCCGTGGATCGCGACGGCTTCAGGCATAGATCACCTTGGCCACGGTCCTATCGAGCTGGTTGCGTATCGGTCCGGACAGGCCATCGTCGGTGATCACCACATCGACGCTCGACAGCGAAAATGCCTTGGAGGTTCCGCTGACGCCCCATTTGCTCGAATCCGCAAGGAGGACAACGCGCCGGCCCATGCGCACGAGGTTTCGCTTCGTTCGCGCCATGTCTTCATTCACGTCGACCACATCCAATGAGGAGTCGATCGCATGCGCTCCGACAAAGACTTGATGCGCCACCAAGCCGCCGAGAGCCGTGTCGGCATCGGTGATCAGCGTGCTCACCGTGTCTGGATAGACCCGGCCGCCGATCATGTGAACGTCGAGCCCGGGCCGATGCATCAGATGCTGCACGATATTCATCGCCGTGGCAGCGACCACGACATTGCTGAGCGGCGGTAACTGCATGGCAAGCTGCATCAACGTCGAGCCGCCGTCGAAGATGACCGATTGGTTGTCCTCGAACAGTTCTACCGCCGCCCGGGCGATGCGTTTCTTTGCCTCGATGTTGGTTTGCATGCGCCGCGCGAACGCCGCCGAGGTCGAATCGGTGGTCCGGGTCACCGCACCGCCACGGGTCTTGGTCAGCAATCCCTTGCGGTCCAGTATTTCGAGGTCGGAGCGCACCGTGACTTCCGACACCCCGAAATCGTCGGACAGGTCCTTGATGCGAACCTGTCCGCTGCGTTGCACCTCGCCCAGGATCGCTTGGCGTCTCTGCTCTGACAACATTGCCCCGTCCTTGCCTCCGTGCGCCAGGCGATCGCCATGGCCTCGGTTCGTCATACCCAAAATACGCAAATTCGAAAGCTTTCGAAAGATTGATTTTGTGATTTCTTTCGCAAAAACTGCGTTTGGGATTTTGAAATCAACGGATTGGAGAATTTTGCAGTCATGAGTCTCGGAACCAAGGTGCGCCTCGCACGCCTCTTCTCGCATCCTTCGGGGAACCTTTTTGGCGGCGCGGTCGACCACTTCGTCGGCTATGGCGACGTGCGCAAAGGCGGTCTCGCCGACCTGCCGGGCGCGCTCGCTCGCGTCATGGAAGGTAAGCCCGATTACGTCAGCATCCAGCCCGGCACCGCGCGCCATCTGTGGCCGCTATATGCAGGCAAGGCTTCCCTGGTGATCCAGGCTGGCTGCTTCACCCCGGACGATCGCATCAGTGAACTGATTGCAACGCCCGAGGATGCGGTGCGCGCTGGCGCCGATGCGCTGGCCGTGGCCATTCCGGTGCGCGGCGCGACCGAGGGCAAATACATACGCTGGCTGACCGACTCGGTGAATGCGGCGGCCCGTTACGGCATGCCTGTTGTGGCTCATATCTACCCTCGCGATTTCACCGACGGGGCAAAGATCGTCTTCACCCCCGAAGAGATCGCCTATGCGGCGCGCATCGGCTACGAGTCCGGCGTCGACGTGATCAAGATCGGTTACACCGGCGATTTCGAGTCGTTTCGAGAGACCGTTCGGACCTGCCCGGTGCCGGTTGTCATCGCCGGTGGCCCGAAGACCGATACGCTGCTCGGCGCCCTTCAGCAGACGACGGACGCCATCCGTGCCGGCGCGCGCGGTGCCGTGGTGGGCCGCAATCTCTGGGGGCATGGCGATCCGCAGAAGGCGGCGATTGCCTTCCGGGGCGTCATCCATGACGGCCTTTCGGCGCAGGACGCCCTGGCGAAGGCGGGTGCCTGACCGATGCCCACCGTCCCTGCAATCCTCGGCTTCGGAGCTATTGCGATCGACGACATCGTCTATGTCGATCAGCCGTTGTCGGCGGGCAAGGGGAAGGTTCTGCAAAGCGCCCGAGCCTTCGGGGAAATGTCGCGACGGCCCTTGTCGCCGTCGCCCGGCTCGGCGGAAGCGCCGGGTTCATCGGATGGCTGGGCAGTGCCGCCGCCGACGCCGTGCTGTGCGATCTCGTTGCGAGCGGCGTTGAAACCGCGTTCGCGCCGCGCCATTCCGATGCGCGCCCGGTGCGCTCGCGGATCACCGTCGGTTCGGACGGCGATCGGTTCATCGCGTATGACGACCAAGCGATGCTGGGCACCGCGCCGGACTTTCCGGACGAGGTCCTCAGCCGCGCGACCGTCCTGATCGTCGATAGCTACGCGATCGGGTCGCTGGATGTCGTGGCGAGGGCTCAGGGTCTCGGCCTTGCGATCCTCGGCGACGTCGAATGGAGCAGCGGCCCAGCCACCGAAAGACTGATCGCGCTCTGCGATCATCTCATTCTTCCCCTCGGCTTTGCGCGGACGGCCACGGGCCGCCGATCGCCGGCCGAGATACTCGATGCATTGTGGTTGCCGTCGCGGTCCGCCGTGGTTCTGACGGATGGCGGCAGGGGCGTCTACTATCGTGGACGCGGCGAGGTCGGGCACTGGCACCTGCCTCCGCACCGGGTTGAAGTCGTCGACTCGACCGGCGCCGGCGACTGCTTTCATGGCGCCTACGCCCTTGCATTGACGCGCGGCGCCGACACCGCGGGCCGAGTCGCATTCGCGGCCGCTGCTGCGGCTCTTTCGATAACGGGGCGGGGCGGGCGCGAGGCGCTTCCGACGGACAACCAGGTCACGGAACTCCTGGCATCGACGAACGCGCCGTCGGCAGTCGAACTGAAGCATGGGCGGCTCGATACCGCAACAGAGCCCGAACTATCCGAGGAAACATCTCGCAGGTGAACTCAAGCCGAGGATAATTATAAAAATCAGTGGCTTAGACTTGTGGAGGGAGGAAGATGGCAGAAGTCGTTCTTGAGAATATCTGCAAAACCTACGGGAACAATTTTCACGCAATCGACCAGTTGAATCTGTCGGTCGAGGACGGCGAGTTCTTGATTCTCGTCGGGCCGTCCGGTTGCGGCAAATCCACCGCGTTGCGGATGATCGCGGGATTGGAGGACGTCACCAGCGGCAGCCTTCGGATCGGCGGTATCGACGTCGTCGACATGCCACCCAAGGACCGCGACATCGCGATGGTCTTCCAGAGTTACGCGCTCTACCCGCATATGACGGTGTTCGAAAACATCGCCTTTTCGATGCGGCTGGCCGGCAAGCCGAAGGCCGAGCGCAAGAAGCGCGTGGACGAGATTGCCAAAACCCTTCAACTGACGTCTCTGCTGGACAGCAAACCCGCGAACCTTTCCGGCGGACAGCGTCAACGGGTTGCCATGGGCCGCGCCATGGTGCGCGAGCCGGCCGCCTTTCTCATGGACGAACCCCTTTCCAATCTGGACGCGAAACTGCGCGTGCAAATGCGCGCCGAAATCACCAGCCTGCAAAAGCAGCTCGGCGTCACGACCATATACGTGACCCACGACCAGACCGAAGCAATGACGATGGGGGACAGGGTCGCGGTGTTGAAAGGCGGCGTGCTGCAGCAGGTCGACACACCCAAGAGGCTCTATGAATCGCCGGTGAACGCCTTCGTCGCCGGCTTCATCGGGTCTCCTTCGATGAACCTTTTCGAGGCAACCCTGACGGGCGACGAACTGATGTCCGGCGCCTTTTCCATCCGGCTGCAGGATTCGGCCTTTGTCCGCCGGCCGGGCTTGAGGTCGTACGCGGGGCGCAAGGTGGTGTTCGGGATTCGGCCGGAGCATCTCTATGACAGCAGCCTCGAATCCGGCCGCAAATATCAGACGATACCGGCAAAGGTGACCTCGATCGAAGAACTCGGGTCGGAACATATCGTCCATCTCAACATCGATGCGATCCGCGTGGACTCCGGCGACCCGGACGCGGTGCAGGATTTCGGTCTGGCGTCGAACGCGGTGGCGAGATTCGAACCGGCCAGCACGGTCCGCTCCGGCTCGGAAATCCGCTTGGCCCTGGATGATACCAAGCTTCATTTCTTCGATCCCGAGAAGCACTTGGCGATCTGAGAGCGCGGCAAGGCCCGCAGGCGAGGGTGAGGCGCCTGCGTAAGAAGGCTTCTGAGTAACCAGACGATCGTCCGCATTGTGCGGTCGATCCCCAAAGAAGGAGGAGAAAATGACGTTTCGTATTAAACCCGCGATGCTGAAAATAGCCGCGGCCGCATGGTTGCTTGGCGCAACCGGAGCCATGGCGGACACGACGCTGGAATTCACCCAATGGTGGGAGCCCGAATTGCCGGCCGGTTCGCTCAGGTCAATCATGGATGACTTCGAGGCCGCGAACCCCGGCATAAAGGTGACGCTGGTCAGCGGCCCTTACGCGACCACGCGAGACCAGATCTCGGTTGGTGCCGCTACCGGAACGCTCAGCGACGTCGTCGGTCTCGATGGCGCCTGGGTGAACAATCTGAATGCCCAGAACGCACTCGCCGACATGAACCCGATGATGGATGCGAGCAAGTTCGACAAAGGCCAGGTCGCCGATATCATCAAGGTGGACGGCAAGGCGGTGATGTTTCCGGTCGCCTCCTTCGTCTATCCGGTCTTCGTCAATCTGGATCTCGCCGCCCAGGCCGGCGTGACCAAGCTGCCCTCGACCCGCGCGGAGTTTCTCGACGCCGCCAAGAAGATGACCCATGCCGACAAGAACCAGTATGGCTGGGTGCTGCCGCTGTCGCTGCAGTCTCCCGGCGGGGTCCAGAACGATCTGATGTCGTGGGTCTGGGCTTCGGGCCAATCTATGATGGCGGACGGCAAGCCCGCCCTCGAGGGCAAGCCGGTGGTCGATATGCTCTCCTTCGTCAAATCGCTCAATGACGCCGGCACCATCTCGCCCGGCATCGCCACCAAGACCGAGCAGGAAAAGGTCGAGGAATTCGTCAACGACCGCGTCGGGATGATGATCGACTCGCTCGCGCATGTGAACCTCATACGCAAGCGCAATCCGAAGCTGAACTTCGACCTGATCCCGGTCCCGGTCGTGGAAAACTATACCGGCAAGCGCGGTCTTCCCTATGCCTCCTGGGGCATCGGCATCTCCGCTTCCTCGAAACATCAGGAAGAGGCCTGGAAACTCGTCCAGTATCTGATGAGTGAAAAGGTCAACGCCAAGCTCGTGTCGCTTGCCAACGCCTTCCCCGGCAACGTCAACGCCAAGCCCGATTTCGTGACCTCGGACAAGGCTTTCGGCAAGGCTTTCGAAATCTTCAAGACCGGTTATCTCGCCAACGAGTTCACGGGCTTGCCGGTGGCTGAAGACCTGATGACCCAGTTCGACGTGCAAGCCCAGAAGATGCTTGCCGGCGAGCAAACGCCGGAACAAGCCGCAGCCGCCGCTCAGAAGGGTTGGATGGCGAAATTCTGATCGGCCTGTTCCCGTTTGCTATCTTCGGCCGGGTGGCCTGACTTCGGGCAGGCCACCCGGCAACAACGGATCGGCAATTTGAGATGGACCTGTTTTTGAAGCTCACCTTCTCTTGAAGGCGTATCCCAAGGTTGGCACATGACCCGGCAAAAGCGCTCCCACCACAAGCTGAAACGAGCGGTCGCACCCTACCTCTATCTGTCGCCCTCGCTCATCATCATCGGCCTTCTGATGCTGCTGCCGATGGTGACGGTGATTGGCTACTCGTTCCAGAACAGCGCGGTGCTGCGCCGTGACCTATCCTTTGCCGGACTGAAGCACTACCAGGCGATCTACGACGATCCGGTGTTCTGGTCGTCGCTGTGGCATACGCTCTACTTCACTTGCATGAGCGTCATTTTCCACATGACCATCGGCATGGTCTTCGCGCTCATGCTGAACAGCGACCGCATCAATCCGACGCTGCGCAACATTCTGCGCGTGCTCTATATCTTGCCCTGGCTGTTTACCGCGGTGATCATCGCCGTGATCTGGCGCCTGCTGCTCGAGCCGAATGGCGTCGTGAATAGCATTCTGATGGAAATCGGCATCATCGGTTCCAAGGTCGAGTGGTTTTCCTCGCCGCAGACCGCGCTGCACGCCGTCACCTTCGCCAACATCTGGGCGGGCTATCCGCTGTTCATGGTCAGCCTGCTCGCGGGCCTGCAAGGCATTCCCAAGGATTTCTACGAGGCCGCCGATATCGACGGGGCGAAGGCCTACCAGAAGCTGATCTTCATCACCATCCCGCAACTGATGCCGATCATCATCAGCATCTCGCTGCTCGATTTCATCTGGACCATGCAGGTTTTCCCGTTGATCTGGATAACCACGGGCGGCGGGCCAATCTACGCGACCGAGGTCCTCAGCACCTACACCTACAAGCTGGCGTTTTCGAGCTACAACCTGTCACAGGCGTCGGCAAGCGCCGTGGTCATCCTGCTGATTTCGCTTGGCCTGACGCTGTTCTACATCCGTTATCAGAAGGCTCGGTAGTCACCATGAGGAAACGAAACTCTGGCAAGGACAAGCTGATCACCGTCGCGCTGCATGTCGCTCTTGCGGCAGGACTGTTCTTCGCGGCCTTCCCGATCTACTGGATGCTGAGCAGCTCGTTCAAGTCGAACACCGAAATCTTTGCCCTGCCGCCAACCATCCTGCCGAAGGCTTTCACGCTGGAAGCGTATGCCGCCATCCTTGGCGACCCGGTAAAGCTGCGCTTCTTCTTCAACAGCTACTTCGTGGCGGGAGCGGTGACCGTGCTGACGGTGCTGATCGCCTTGCTGGCGGCCTATGGGTTCAGCCGCTTCAACTTCCGCGGCAAGGGCAGCCTGAACACAATCATCATCAGCACGCAGACGATCCCGCCGATCACGCTTTTGATCCCCTTCTTCGGGCTTGTCGTCTCGTACGGCATCTTCGACACCTATGTCGCGCTGATCCTGACTTACCTGGTGTTTACGCTGCCCTACGCGATCTTGCTGATGACGGGATATCTGAACACCTTGCCCCGCGATCTCGATGAAGCTGTGGCCGTCGACGGCGGCACCAGCTGGACGGCGCTCTGGCGCGTAATCGTCCCGATCTCGCTGCCCGGTATCGTCGCGACGTCGGTCTACACCTTCCTGTTGTGCTGGAACGAATTTCTCTTTGCCCTGACGCTGACGAAGTCGACGTCCATGCGCACCGTCCCGATCGGCATCCAGCTGTTGATGGGGCAGCACGCCTTCGAATGGAACCAGATGATGGCAATGAGCGTGCTCGGCTCACTGCCGCTCTTGCTCATCTACCTCGTTGCCCAGAGGTACTTCCTCGCCGGCATGACCGCGGGCTCGGTCAAGTAGGATGTCCATCCCCAGGAGAACTGACCCGCGTATTGCAATCGATGATTGGACCCTGTCAGCTGGCAGGCGATATCGCCGCGGGACAGCCTTGAGAAACAGGCGGTATCAAGGAATGAAAGGATGAACGTGAAAGACCTCAAAGTCGGCTGCCAGACCTTCACCTGGGAAATGCTCGGAGACCGTTTCACCGGCGGCCCCGACGATCTGTTGAAGGCGATCGCCGATGGCGGCTATGCCGGCATCGAGATCACCGACACGATGATCGGCCGCTATGCCGGCAAGCCGGCCGAGTTCGCTGCCGCGCTGAAGTCGTCCGGGCTGACGCTGGTTTCCTTCGCTTTCGGCTCCAAGAGCGGCTTCACGCTCAAGGATGAGATCGGCACCGACCTCGAAACCGCCAGGCGCTGGATCGATTTCGTGGCAAACTTTCCCGGCGCGCTGGTGTCGATGGGCTCGGCGACCGTCGTCTCCGACGGGCCGCGCGACGGCAAATTCGCTATTGCCGCCGAGGTGTACAACAAGGCCGGCGAGTTCGGCCGCGAGGCTGGGGTCCAGGTGGCCGTCCATCCGAGTTCGCACCACAACACGCTGCTGTTCGACCGCGCCGACTACGACGCGATTTTTGCCTTGCTCGATCCCGACCTGGTCGGCTGGGTGCCGGATACCGGTCACATCCTGCGCGGCCACAAGGACATGGCCGACACGCTCACCACCTACCGCGACCGCATCCGCTACATCCACCTCAAGGACGTCGACGCCAACGGAACCTGGGCGATGCTGGGCGAAGGTGTCTGCGACACATCTCAAGTCATTGAAATCGCCGATACCGCGCCGCATTTCAACGGCTGGCTGGTGCTGGAAGAAGAATCCGACACGGCCGCCGCCGATCCGGCCGCGGCGGTCAAGACCAACCGCCAGACAATGCGCGGCTACGGGGCCTGAGCGATGATCAAGAAACAGGACAGACGCCTCAGGGTTGGCGTGCTTGGCTGCGGACCGATCGCGCAGTTCGCGCATCTGGAATCCTGCGTCAAGGCCGGCAACGCCGACCTCTACGCCATCTGCGACGCGGCCCCCGATCTGCTCGCCCGCATGGGCGCCACCTACGAACCGCAGAAGATGTATGCCGACTATGACGCCATGCTCGCGGACCCGGAGCTTGAAGCGGTGATCGTCGCCACCTCGGATACCTATCACGTGCCGATGTCGATCAAGGCGCTCGATGCCGGCAAGCATGTTCTCTGCGAAAAGCCGATCGGCACCTCGATCGAGGAAGGCGAGGCGCTGGCGGCAGCGGTCAAGCGCTCCGGCAAGGTGCTGCAGGTCGGGCACATGAAGCGCTTCGACCCGGCGCTGGAGGCCGCGCGCGACTTCGTCCGCGACGAGATGGGCGAGGTGCTGGCGCTGAAGGCCTGGTATTGCGATTCCACCCACCGCTACACCAACACCGACGCCGTGCAGCCGCTGCCCGTCACCAGCAAGCTGGCGAAAAAGCCGGGCGGAAATCCGAAGGCCGATCTCAGGCAATATTTCATGCTGGCGCACGGATCGCATCTGGTCGACACGGCCCGCTTCCTCTGCGGCGACATCGTCGCCGTGCGCGCGCGCCTCAACGAGCGCTTCGGCGCCTATTGCTGGTTTGTCGAGACCGAATTCGCCAGCGGCGCGCTCGGCCATCTCGATCTCACCGTCGCCGTGCGCATGGACTGGCATGAAGGCTTCCAGCTCTATGGCGAGAACGGCTCGGTGATCGCCAAAACGTTCAACCCTTGGTACTTCCGGTCGAGCGAGGTCGACATCTTCCATGAGAAGGACGCGACCTCGCGAAAGCCGCTCGGCGCCGACGGCCATTTCTTCCGCCGCCAGCTCGAAGGCCTTGCTGACACCGTGCTCACCGGCGCTCCGATGCGCGGCGCCAATGTCGAGGACGGCATCGCCTCGATCCGCGCCATGGTGGCCATTGCCCGCTCTGTTGTATCAGGCGAACGGGTTGAGCTCGCCTCGGTTTCGGGTGCCGTCTGATGCGCCTCGGCATCTTCGCCAAGACTTTTCCCGGCAGCGACCCGGCCGCCGTGCTGGCCGTGGTCAAGCAGGCCGGATATGAGACGACGCAGTTCAATCTCGCCTGCGCCGGCCTGCCGTCGATGCCGGATGCGGTGCCGGCGGATGACGTCGCTGCCATCCGCGCCGCCGTGCGGTCGTCAGGCGTTTCGCTCGCCGCGCTATCGGGCACCTACAACATGGCGCATCCCGAGAAATCCCTGCGCGACGACGGACTTCGCCGCCTCGCTATCGTCATCGAAACGGCCGCTGCTTTGGATATCCCGTTGGTCACGCTCTGCACCGGCTCGCGCAATGTAGCCGACCAGTGGGCGTATCATCCCGACAACGCCACACCGGCCGCCTGGTCCGACATGGCCGCCGAGATGGCGAAGGCGCTGGCGCTGGCCGAAACCGCAGGCGTCGATCTCGGCATCGAGCCCGAGCAGGCCAACATCGTCACTTCGGCGAGCGATGCGACGCGCCTGATCGCCGAGATGGGTTCGAAGCACCTTAAGATCGTGCTCGATCCGGCGAACCTGTTCGAGCACGCGACACCCGACGAGGCCCGCGCCATCGTCGCCGCCGCGATCGACCAAGCCGCCGGCCACATCGCCATGGCGCATGCCAAGGACCGCTTTGCCAACGGCCGCTTTGCCACCGCAGGGCAAGGCGTTGTCGACTTCCCGGATTTCGTCGCGCGGCTGAAGGGCGTGGGTTTCGATGGCGCGCTCGTCACGCACGGCTTGTCCGCCGACGAGGCTGCCGGCGTCGCCGCCTTCCTGCGAGGGTTGCTCTGATGGGCGCGGCACCGACGATCATGCTGCGCGACGATGCAGCGCTCCGTGTCTTCGATACGGGGCAGGGCCTTCCCATCGTCTTCCAGCACGGGCTCGGCGGCGATGCCGCCCAGGTGGCTTTGAACTTTCCGGACAGCCCGTCGCGCCGCCGGCTGACCGTCGAATGCCGTGCGCAAGGCGGCGCCAGTGCCGGCAGCAAGCGTCCGTTCTCGATCGCGATGTTCGCCGATGATGTGCTGGCCGCCGCCGACGCAGCCGCAATGGAGCGTTTCGTCGCCGGCGGCATCTCGATGGGAGCGGCGATCGCGTTGCACCTGGCGGCCCGGTATCCCGATCGCGTCTCTGGCCTCGTGCTGGTGCGCCCCGCCTGGACTTTCGACGCGGCGCCCCAGAACATGCAGCCTTACGTCGAAGTGGCGGAACTCATCCGACGGCTTCCGTTGGCTGAGGCGCGCGCGGCCTTCACTTCCTCCGCGACCGCTGCCCACTTTCATGACGAGGCGCCCGACAATCTCGCTTCGCTGCTCGGCTTCTTCGAGCGTGACAACGCGACCGTTTTTGCCGAGGTGATGCAGGCGATCGCAAATGATGGGCCTGGCGTGACGCGAGCCGAAGCTGCCGGCCTTGCAATGCCCACGCTGGTCATTGGCAGCGGCATCGATCTCGTCCATCCCCTGGCGACCGCCCGCGAACTCGCTGAGACCATCCCCAACCCGATCTTCACCGAGGTGACACCGAAGGCCATCGACAAGGATCGCCATTTCGCCGAAATCCGCGCCGCCATCGGCGGCTTTCTCGACAGCAATTTCAACAACCAGGACCAGTCATGATCTCGAAACCTTTGTCAGGCCCGGCCGCCATCGCCGCATTGCCGCGCGACCGTCTGATCGCCGAATTCTCGTCGTGGTCGGCCAATCTGGCCAATTTCGAGAGCGACTTGAAGCGCATCGAGCCCTATGTCGATCTGCACCACATCGACGTGGCGGACGGCCATTTCGCTCCATCCTTCCTGTTTTTCCCCGATCTCGTCGCCCGCATTGCCAAGCTGACGGCTAAGCCCATCCACGTCCATCTGATGGTCGATGGGGCAATCGTCGAAGAACAGACGCGTCAGTTCATCGAGGCCGGCGCCGACATGATCAGCGTCCATGCCGAGAATAGCGAGGCGGGTCTGCGCGCGGTGCGGCTGGCGCGTGGACTCGGCGCCGAAGCCGGCGTCGTGCTGAGGCTGGAGACCCCGGTCGAAGCGGTGACGCCCTTCGTATCCGAGGTCGCCTTCGTCACGCTTCTCGGCACCGCGATCGGCGTCAAGGGCCAGGGCCTGTCGGAGAAGGCCTGTGACAGGCTGGGTGAGGCCCGCGCCATCCTGCGAAAGGCCGGGCGCGAGGCGGCGGTGGTGCTCGCCGCCGATGGCGGCATCCGCCACGAAACCGTCCCGCTGCTGCGCGCCGCCGGCGCCGAGACGGTGGTGCTTGGTTCGCTCGCTTTCGGCGACAAGGATCTCGCCAGCCGCATCGGCTGGCTGCATGGGCTGAAGGTCGCGGCATGAGCATTGAAGCCGCCCTCGCGATCGATCTTGGCGGCACGGAGCTTCGTGCCGCTTTGGTCGACCGTGACGGCAAGATACTGGCCTTCGCGGCGGTGCCGACACAGGCGCAGGCCGGCCCCGACGTGGTGATCGGCCAGATCGAGGCGCTGGCCGCGACCGTCCATGCCGAGGCGCCGGCACTGTCGATCCTCGGCGTCGGCGTCGGCGCGCCGGGGCCGCTCGATCCGCTGGCCGGCATCGCCGTCGGACCGCCGACGCTGGCCGGCTGGCAGGACGTGCCGCTGGCCGACATACTCGAGCGGCGGCTCGGCCTGCCGGTGCGGCTGGAGAACGACGCCAATGCGGCAGCGCTCGGCGAGTGGCGTTTCGGCGCCGGCCACGGCGCTCGCTCGCTGGTCTTCGTCACCGTCTCGACCGGGATCGGCGGCGGTGTCGTCGCCGATGGACACATCCTGCACGGCCGCCGCGGCCTAGCCGCCGAGATCGGCCACATGACCATTACCAACGAGGGCGAGCGCTGCGTGTGCGGCGTCGTCGGCTGCTTCGAGGCCATCGCCTCGGGAACCGCGCTCGGCCGCCGCGCCAACGCCGCGACGTCGCCCCTGGACGGCTCGACGTTGCGCCGCCTCTCGGCCAACGCCGAGGTCACCGGTCGCCATGTGGTCGAGGCGGCACGGCTGCAGGACGACCTTGCTGTGGCCCTGCTCGAGGAGGAGGCCCGCTGGCTGGGCGTCGGCTTCACCAATCTCTTGCATCTCTATTCGCCCGATGTGCTGGTCGTCGGCGGCGGCATCGCCAATGGCCTCGACCTGATGGCGCCCGTCATCGGGGCGACGATCCGCCAGCGCGCCATGCGCGCCTATCGCGACGTGCCGGTCGTCCAGGCCCAGCTCGGCCGCCACGCCGGACTGGTCGGCGCGGCGAGCCTCGTCCTGTTCGACGATGGCGGCACGTTGACGGCCCGCATGCCTGCCGGCCCAAGCACATATCCGGAGAGGAGGAGGGACTTCAATGGCTGAGCTCAAGCTGCGCGGCCCTGTCTCGCGGCAAGCCGATCCATAGCGCTGCCATCTCTTCGCGGCCGATGGCAAGACCCTGCCACCCCCGCGCAAAGCGTCTGATACGATGACAAAAGAAAATGGCCGCAGGCGGCGTGCTTGCGGCCATGCTCCTTGGCGTGAAGCCGTGGATCACTCGGCGGGAACGATGTCCGCCGGCAGGCTGTCGTCGGCCGTGCCGGCCAGGGCTCGGGCCAGCTTGGCCTCGTCGAGTTCGCCTTCCCAGCGCGCCACGACTAGCGTCGCCACCGCATTGCCGATGAAGTTGGTCAGCGCCCGGCATTCCGACATGAAGCGGTCGACGCCGAGGATCAGCGCCATTCCGGCGACCGGCACGGAGGGAACCACCGAAAGCGTCGCGGCAAGGGTAATGAAGCCGGCCCCGGTGATGCCGGCGGCACCCTTCGAAGACAGCATTGCGACCAGCAGCAGCAGGATCTGGTCTGATATCGACAGATGGATGTTCGTCGCCTGGGCGATGAACAGGGCGGCCAGCGTCATGTAGATGTTGGTGCCGTCGAGGTTGAAGGAATAGCCGGTCGGTATGACCAGCCCGACCACCGAGCGCTTGGCGCCGGCCTTCTCCATCTTCTCCATCAGCGAGGGCAGGGCGGCTTCCGACGACGAGGTGCCCAGCACCAGCAGCAGCTCTTCCTTGATGTAACGCAGCAGCGACAGGATCGAGAAGCCGTTGTAGCGGCAGACCGCACCCAGCACGACGAAGACGAACAGGAACGAGGTCACGTAGAAAGTGCCGACCAGCATGGCGAGGTTGATGACCGAGCCGATGCCGTATTTGCCGATGGTGAAGGCCATGGCGCCGAACGCGCCGATCGGGGCTGCCTTCATCAGCACGCTGACCAGCTTGAACATCGGCGCCATCAGCGCCTGCAGGAAATTGAGCACCGGCGCGCCCCTGTCGCCGACCAGCGCCAGCGCGATGCCGAACAGAACCGAGAAGAACAGCACCTGCAGGATGTCGCCATCGGCGAAGGCGCCGACGATCGTGCCGGGGATGATGTTCATCAGGAAGCCGGTGACAGACTGGTCATGCGCCTTGGCGGCGTAGGTGTTGACGGTCGAGGCGTCGAGCGTCGCCGGGTCGATGTTGAAGCCGGCGCCCGGCTGCACGACATTGGCCACGACAAGGCCGAGGATCAGCGCCAGCGTCGAGAAGGTGAGGAAGTAAAGCATCGCCTTGCCGGCGACGCGGCCGACCTTCTGCAGGTCGCTCATGCCGGCGATGCCGGTTGCGACCGTCAGGAAGATGACCGGCGCGATGATCATCTTGACTAGCTTGATGAAGGCGTCGCCGAGCGGCTTCATGCTTTCGCCGATCGACGGATAGTAATGGCCGAGCAGGATGCCGACGGTGATCGCCACCAGCACCTGGACGTAAAGCTGGGCATAGAGGGGCTTGCGCTGCGCGGCGGGCGCGCGTGATTGGTCTGCGATATGCATCGAACTCTCCCTGGCCGGAAGGGACGGACATGCGCCGTCCTGCGTGACTTCTCCCATCGCGGCGCTCCGGTTGCTCGCCGCTGCAAGGACTTTTGCAAGCGCCGTGCCAGATCGGAGGAAGGCCGGGAATCCCAGGTTTCAGCCGTTCCTGCCCTGCTTTAAACGAAGATTTGTGCGGATTTCCGCACAGCTCTTGTTTGCCGTGGCGGAATTTCGCATTAGACTGGGGGCCAAAGCCGTGCATGAAAGGGAGAGGGCCGACGCCGCGACAGCGCATCGATAGCGAATCCCCAGGGTTTGCCGGCAGCGACCTGCTGCGAGAAGCGGTAGCGCGCCTGCGTGACGGCCGTTGGCTGCTTGCGGCAATCGCGCTCGCGGTGCTGGCCGGCGCGGTTGCCATAGCCGGCCGCATCGCCGAGGGCCAGGCGGCCGGTGAGCTGCGCGATGGGGCATTGGCCGCCTTGCCGCTGGCGGCGGGAACCTTGACCGGCGAAATAGAAAAACAACGACTCGTGCCGCTGGTGCTGGCGCGCGACGATGCGGTGCGCGATGCGCTGCGCCGCGCCGGGAAGGTCGAGGAAACAGCTCTCGACGCCAAGCTGAAGGCCATAGCCGGCGATGCCTCGGCCTCGGCCATCTATGTCATCGACACGGCGGGCATTGCGATATCGGCCAGCAATGCCGGTCAACCGGACAGCTTTGTCGGCATCGACTATAATTTTCGCCACTATTTCACCGATGCGATGGCCAAGGGCGCCGCCAGCCAGTACGGCCTCGGTACAATCAGCGGCAAGCCGGGACTCTACCTTGCCAGCCGTGTCGACGATGCCGGCAAATCGCTTGGCGTCGCGGTCCTGAAGGTCGAGCTCGGCGGTGTCGAAGCCAATTGGCGCGCAAGCGGCTTTCGCGTTTTCGTCACCGACGAGCGCGGCGTCGTTCTGGCCACCAGCCAGCCCGACTGGCGGTTTCATGCGCTGGCGCCGCTCTCCGCCGCGGATGCAGCCGCCGCGCATGCCCAGCTTCAATTGGACGCCGCCTTCGAACCGCTGCCGATACGGCGTGGCGCCGGTGATGGCCTGGCGACAATCGAGGAGGCCGGAAAATCGCGCCGGTTCGTCGAGGTGGTGCAGGACTTGCCCGGTGCCGTCCCCGGTTGGCGCCTGTGGCTGCTGACGCCCGCCGATGCAGCCCTGACCGCCGCCGCCAACACGGCCCGCCTGACGACGCTGCTCGGACTGCTACTGACGGGCTTGCTTGCCTATGTGCTCACCCGCCGCCGCCGCACACGCCGGCTGCGGCAGGAGGCGCTGGCCCGCATGAACATCGAGCTCGAGAGCCGGGTCAGCACAAGGACCGCCGAATTGACACGATCGAACACGGCCCTCGCCGGCGAAATCGCCGAGCGCGAAAACGCCGAGGCCAAGGTTCGCCGGCTGCGCGACGATCTCGCCCAGGCCAACCGGCTTTCCATCCTAGGCCAGATCGCCGCCGGCGTCGCGCATGAGATCAACCAGCCAGTCGCCGCCATCCGAACCTATGCCGAGAATGCCGGCCGCTTTCTCGACGCCGGCAAGACAGAACGGGCGAGCGTCAATCTGACGTCGATCGTCTCGATGACCGAACGCATCGGCGCCATCACCAGCACCTTGCGCAGTTTCGCCCGCCGGCCCGGCGTTGCGGCATCGCCACTCCCGGTGCGCGAGGCGATCGAAGGTGCACTGTCGCTCCTGTCCGGCCGCATCCGCGATTCCGGCGTCACCATCGTCAAGCCGCGCGGCACCGCATCGCCATTGGTGATGGCGAGCCGCATCCGGCTGGAACAGATCCTCGTCAACCTCTTGCAGAACGCGCTGGACGCCATGAAGGACCGGCCCGATCCCCGGATCGAGATCGACCTCGCCGAACGTGACGACCGGGTGCTGATTTCGGTGCGGGACAATGGTCCCGGCCTCGGGCCGGAAGCGGCCGGCAATCTGTTCATGCCGTTCCAGACAACCAAGGAGAAGGGGCTTGGCCTCGGCCTGGTGATCTCGCAGGAGATCGCCCAGGAATTGGGCGGCACGCTTCGGCTCGACCCCGACACCGCCGGCGGCGCATCCTTCACTATCGACTTGAGGCGGATCGAATGACCGAGGGATCAGGGCTGGTGGCGCTCGTCGACGACGATGCCGACCTGCTGCATGCCACTACGCAACTGCTCGAACTTGCCGGTTTCACGGTAATTGCGCTGAAGGCCGCCGAAGCGGCGCTCGTCGTTGTCCACGAGAGTTTCGAAGGCGTGGTGGTCAGCGATATCCGCATGCCCGGCATGAACGGTCTGCAGCTCTTCGATCGCGTCAAGGCAGTTGATGCCGACTTGCCGGTGATCCTGGTTACCGGGCATGGCGATGTCGATCTTGCGGTCGCCGCGCTCAAGGACGGCGTCTACGATTTCATTCCGAAACCCTATGCGGGGGAGCGCCTGGTCGAGGCGCTGAAACGGGCATCGGAGAAGCGGCGGCTGGTGATGGAAAACAGGCGGCTGCGCGAAGCCGCGGCACTTGCCGCCGACGGCATGCCATTGATCGGCGAAGCGCCCGCCATAAGGCGATTGCGTGAAACCTTGCGCCAGATCGCCGACATGGATGTCGATGTGCTGGTGGAAGGCGAGACGGGAACCGGCAAGGAGGTGGTGGCGGACCTCCTGCACAGATGGGGCAGGCGCCGTGCAAAGCCCTTCGTGGCGCTGAACTGCGGCGCCCTGCCGGAGACCGTCATCGAAAGCGAACTGTTCGGTCACGAGGCCGGCGCGTTCACCGGCGCGCAGCGGCGGCGGATCGGCCGCGTCGAGCACTCCAGCGGCGGCACGCTGTTTCTCGACGAGATCGAATCCATGCCGCCGGCCCTGCAGGTCAAGCTCTTGCGGGTGCTGGAAACGCGCAGCCTCACCCCGCTCGGCTCGAACGAGACACGGCGCCTCGATCTCAGGGTCGTCGCTGCGACCAAGGTCGATCTCGGCCGGCCGGATCAACGCGGCGATTTCCGCGAGGACCTCTATTTCCGCCTCAACGTGGTGACGCTGCGCATCCCGCCCCTGCGCGAGCGGCGCGGCGATATCCCGATGCTGTTCGGCCATTTCCTTGGCAAGGCCGCGGAACGCTTCGGCCGGCCCGTCGCCAAGGTGAATGCAGCCGTGAGCCATCATCTCCAGTCGCATGACTGGCCGGGCAATGTGCGTGAACTCGCGCATTTCGCCGATCGCGTCGCGCTCGGCCTTGGGCCCGATGACGAGGCCGGCGCGAGGCCCGCGCGGCCGGAGCCTGCCGCGGCGCTTCCCGAAAGGGTTGGGCAGTACGAGGCGCAGCTCATCCGCGACGCGCTGCGCGACCATGGCGGCGACGTGCGCGGCGCCATCGACGCGCTCGGCGTGCCGCGCAAGACGTTCTACGACAAGCTCAAGCGCTATGGCATCGCCGCATCCTACTTCCGCCCCTCTTGATGCTTCCAACCCCGCAATCCGGAAAAGCCATGAACACCACACTCGAAACGACCGCCAATCCCTTGCCGGAAGACCTCGCCTTTCTCGGTGAACGGCTGACGGCGTTCAACGATAGCGATGTCGGCGCTTCCCAGAGGAAGGCACTGGCCGTTTTTGTCCGCGACGAGGCCGGCGCGATCGTCGCCGGCATCTCCGGCTATACCGCCTGGGGCTGGCTCTACGTGCAGTGGCTGTGGGTCGATGAGAGGCTGCGCGGCCAGCACATGGCTGGCCAGATGCTCGACGCCGCTGAACAGGAGGCCGTGGCGCGCGGCTGCCACGGTGCGTTGATCGACACCTTCAACCCGAACGCCGATAAGGTCTACCAGCGGCAAGGCTACCAGCCTTTCGGCACGCTTGCCGATTTCCCCGTCGGCCGCAGCCGTATCTTCCTGCAGAAAAGGCTGGTTGCCTGATCAGCCTGCCAGTTTGCCGCCGCGCATCGGCTGCGGCGCACCCGTCGTGCTCGGGAAACTGATCGGCAGGCCACGTAGGACGCGGACCGCGAGGAAGGCGAAACACTCCGCCTCCACTGCGTCGCCACTCCAGCCGAGGCTTTCGGCCAGCACCACCTCGACGCCAGCGCGGCTGGCGAGCATGGCCATCATTGTCGGGTTGTGGCGGCCGCCGCCACTGACCACCAGCTTCTTCGGCCGGCTGGGCAGGAGGTCGAGCGCCTTGCCGATGGCGGCGGCGGTAAACGCTGTGAGCAGGGCCGCGCCATCCTCGGCATCGAGGCCATCAGCCATGGCGGCGCCGAAGTCGAAACGATCCAGCGATTTCGGATAGGGCTTGCTCAGATAGGGATGCTGCAACAGCTTGGCGAGCCGGGCTTCGTCCACCTTGCCGGCGGCGCCAAGCGCGCCGTCGCGGTCCATTTCGCCGAGCCCTTTCGACTTGATGAAATCGTTGAGCGGCGCGTTGGCGGGGCCGGTGTCGAAGGCGATGACATTGTCGGCGCCGTCCCACCAGGTGATGTTGGCGACGCCGCCGAGATTGAGCACGGCCACTTCGCCATTGGCGCCGGCGCTGCGCATCAGCGCGGTGTGATAGGCGGCGGCCAAGGGCGCGCCCTGTCCGCCGGCACGCATGTCGGCCGAGCGGAAGTCGTAGGCGACCTTGGTGCCCAATATCTCATGCATCAGTTCACCATCGCCGAGCTGCCGGGTCTGGCCGAGTCGTCCGACCTGCGGCGCGCGATGCAGCACGGTCTGGCCGTGGAAGCCGACCACGCCAATCTCGGCCATCGTCATGCCGTGGCCCTCGACCAGTTCCTTGACCGCCGCCGACTGGGCGCGTGTGAGCGCTTCCTCCGCCTTGCGGAAGATCACCGGTTCTGGCCCGACAAAATTCCAGGCCCGGGCCGCCGTCAGCGTCTCTTCCAGCAAGGAACGGATGGATGAGGGATAAGGCATCAGCCGGTAGGTGCCGAAATCGTCGATCCGCTCGCCGTCGGTCTTGATCAGCGCCACGTCGATGTTGCCGTCAAGCACGGTGCCGGTCATCAGGCCGACGGCCCAGATTGGTTCCATGGTCGCTTCCTAGTCCCTGTTGATGAGATCGCCGACCGCCTGCCGCAGCGAAACGATGCCGCTGTCGAAATGACGTGTCGGATGAATGCGGTTGGTGAGTAAGGTCCATGCCTTGCCTCTGTCGAAGTCGATCCACAGCCCGGTGCCGGTAAAGCCGGTATGGCCGATCGTTCCGGGACCGCACAGCGCGCCGCCGGACCACCCTTCATGAGGGCGTTCCCAGCCATGAGTGCGGGTGGTGGACAAGGGCGTACGCATCAACGCGATCGAGGGCTCAGATGCGCCGGTGCCGTCCAGTAGCGCTTGCGCGAAATCGAGCACCGAAGCGGCCGTGCCGAACAGGCCGGCATGGCCGGCACCTTGCAGCGCCGAGCAATTGTCGTCGTGCACTTCGCCCGACAGCACGCGATGACGCCAGGTGCAGTCCTCGGTCGCGGCGGCGGCATCCGACCCTGTCGTCCAGGCAAAGCCTGGGCCGGGCTCCAGATCGCGAATGCTCTCGCCCGACAGCCGCTCCAACGCAAAGCCGAGCAGGATGAAGTTGATGTCGGAATAGACGGGATCACGGGCGCGCCATTCACGCTGCAGGATGAAGGCGCGCAGCAATTCGGGGTCGCGTCCATAGGTGTAGATCGGCTCGACCGCCGGGAAAGGCGTCTGGTGGCCGAGGCACTGGCGGAACGTCACCTTCCGCTCCCAGGCGTTCGCGTCATACTGGCGAAGGTCGGGAAGCAGGGTGATCAGCGGCGCGTCGAGATCGATGGTGCCGTCCTGCGCCAGCGCCAGGATGCGTGGCGTGGTGAAGATCACCTTGGTCAGCGACGCCAGGTCGAACCAGGTGTTTTCCCGCATCGGCCGCTGCCTGGGCACCAGCTGCGCCGAGCCGATTGCGCGGACGATGCGGTGGCCACTTTTGTCGACAATGCCGAGCAAGCCGCCGGGGATACGCTTGGCCGCCACTGCGGTTGTGAGGGGCTGGAACGCGCGATCGAAGAGTTGGGTGAGGTCGGTCAATGCCCGCCTCCTTCGGAGAAGTAGCGCTCTACGGCGCCCCCCTCTGTCCTGCCGGACATCTCCCCCTCAAGGGGTGAGATTGACAGTTCGGAGGCAGCGCCAGCCCTCAGACGTTGGAGATTGGCGAAAGCCGTGACGACATCCGATCTCCTCCCTAGAGGGGGAGATGCCCGGCAGGGCAGAGGGGGGCGCTGTCCCGCTGACATGTCTAGGTTTCCATCCTTGCTTTATGATCCGCCCCAAACTGCTCCCATCTCGCCGGCGCCGGCTCAAACCCCTGCGGCCTGACCAGAGAAGGCACCTGACGCGTGTCAATCTCGAAATGCTCGTGCCGACGATCGATGGCCGGAACGGCGGCGATCAGCTTCTTCGTATACGAATGCCTCGGTTTCGACAGCACGGACTGCGCGTCGCCGATCTCGACGATCTGGCCGGCATAAATGACGGCGATGCGGTGGGCGATCCGTTCGACCACCGCCATGTCGTGCGAGATGAACAGATAAGCCAGCCCAAACTCGCGCTGCAGGTCGACCAGCAGCTCCAGCACTTTCGCCTGCACCGAGACATCGAGCGCCGACACCGCTTCATCGAGAACGACCACGGACGGGTTGAGCATCAATGCGCGGGCGATGCACAGCCTTTGCCGCTGGCCGCCGGAGAATTCATGCGGATAGCGCTCGAGGCTGTTCTTGGGCAGGCCGACGCGTTCAAGCAGGCGCGCCATCCTGGCCCGTATTTGGGCATCCACCCGCCCACTGGTAGCGATCACCGGCTCGGCCAGGATGCTCTCGATGGTGAGCCTCGGGTTGAGCGAAGCATACGGGTTCTGGAACACCATCTGCACGGGCTTGGCGCTGCGCTCCGCCGACGCCTTTCGGCTGGCGACGGAGAAACTGCCACGCGTCGATCGCACCAGCCCCAGCACCGCCTTGGCTGTGGTGGATTTGCCCGAGCCGCTCTCGCCGACGATGGCCAGCGTCTCGCCTTGCATCAGGTCGAAGTCGACGCCGTCGACGGCATGCACTGCCCCCGTTGCACGGCTGACGAAACTGCTCTTGAGCGGAAACCGCACCGCCAGCCCATCGACCTTCAAGGCCGGTTGCGTGTTTGCGCCCTTGTCGCGCAGCCCGTCCGCGCGCGTGGCCCGACCGCTGGCGAAATGCGGCACGTCCTGCAGCAGATGTTGCGTGTAGGGATGCTGGGGGCTGTCGAGGATCTGGTTCAGTTCGCCCTGTTCGACAGCCTGGCCGTTCTGCATCACCATCACCTTGTCGGCGATGCCGGCGACCAGGCCGATGTCGTGGGTGATGAAGATGACAGACATGCCGCTTTCGCGCTTCAGCTCGGCCAGCAGCGCCATGATCTGCGCCTGCACCGTCACGTCGAGCGCGGTCGTCGGCTCGTCGGCGATCAGCAGGCGCGGATTGCAGGCGAGCGCAATGGCGATCATCACCCGCTGCAGCATGCCGCCGGACAGCTGGTTGGGCGTGTATTTCAGCCGCCTTGCCGCATCGGGAATGCGCACGCGGTCGAGCGCATCCCTGGCTGCCGCCGTGGCTTGCCGGCCGGTCAGGCCGCGATGCAGACGGAACGATTCCTCGATCTGCGTGCCGATGGTCAGCACCGGGTTGAGCGACGTCATCGGCTCCTGGAAGATCATGCCGATTTCGGCGCCGCGAATGCCGGTCAGTTGTGGCTCTGTCGCGGTCGCCAACTCGAAGATGGTTCCATCCGCCCGCTTGAGCTTGATCGAGCCACCGGTGATGCGGCCACCACCGAAATCGACGAGACGGTTGATCGACAGCGCCGTCACCGACTTGCCCGAGCCGCTTTCGCCGACAATGGCCAGCGTCTCGCCGTCGGCGACATCGAAACTGACGCCGCGCACGACCTCACTGGCCTTCGGATTGCGGCCGAAGCTGACGCGCAGGTCCGAGACTGAGAGGAGCGGGCTCATGCCAACGCCCTTCGCATCTTCGGGTCGAGAATGTCGCGCAAGGCGTCGCCCAGCAGGTTGAAGCCGAGGATGCTGATCATGATCGCCAGGCCCGGGAAGATCATCAGCCAGGGCGCGGTTTCCATCAAATTGCGGCTGTCGCTCAGCATCAGGCCGAGCGAGGCGGCGGGCGGCTGGGTGCCCAGCCCGAGGAAGCTCAAGCCGGCTTCGGTCAGCAGCGCCCAGGCGAGCGCCAGCGTCACCTGCACCGTCAGCGGCGCCACAAGGTTGAGCAGCAGATGGCGCGTGACGATATAGCTCGAACTGCTGCCGAAGGTGCGCGCCGCATCGACGAACTCGCGTGTCTTGAGAGACAGCGCGGGGCCGCGCACGACGCGGGTGAAGATCGGCGTGTAGACGATGCCGATGGCCACCACGCTTGTCCAGGTGCCCGGCCCGGCAACGGTGACGATGAGCAGCGCCAGGAGGATGGCCGGGAAGGCCAGCAGCACATCCATGACCCGCATCACCAACCCGTCCCAGCGGCGCCCGAGCCAGGCGGCGGCAAGCCCCAGAACCGTTCCGGCAAGGGTGGCGAAGGCCACCGAGAAGAAGGCGACCGTGAAGGACTGGCCGATGCCCGCCATGAGCCGGCTGGCCACGTCGCGGCCGAACAGGTCGGTGCCCATCCAGTAGGCGGCGCTCGGCGCATGCAGCCGGTCGATGCGGTATTGCGTGATCGGATTGTGCGGCGTCAGGCCGAGCAGGCCAAGAATGGCGAGCAGCAGATAGACGCACACGATGACGCCGCCGATGCGGCCGCTGCCGTGCCCGAAGATTGCGCGCGGGATGCGCATCACTGTTCCCCCAGCCGAATGCGTGGATCGAGCGCGACATAGGCGAGGTCGACCAGGAGATTGACGATCATGAAGTTGAAGGCGATGAACAGCACGCTGCCCTGCACCAGCGCGTAGTCGCGCTGCAGGATGGCGTCGAGCACCATGCGTCCGAGGCCGGGCAGGGCATAGATCTGCTCGACGATGACGGCGCCGCCCAGGAGGTAGCCGAATTCTATGCCGCTCAGCGTCACCACCGGGATCAGCGCATTGGGCAAAGCGTGCCGCCAGATGACGCTGCTTGCCGAAGCGCCCTTGCTGCGGGCCGTGCGTACATAGTCGTCGCTCAACACGTCGAGCATCGCCGAGCGCGCGATGCGGGTGACGGACGCCGCGAAGGCGAAGCCGAGCGTGATCGCGGGCAGGATCAGCTGGCTGAGATTGCGCAACGGATCCCGCCAGAGCGGTGCGAATTCGCCCATCGCCGGCAGCACGCCGAAGCCGGCCGACAGCGTGTAGATGATCAGCAGGCCAAGCACGAAGCTCGGCGTCGACTGGCCGATCATGGCGACGATGCGCACGCCGAGGTCGGACGGCTTCTCATTGTGGGTGGCCGCGTAGATGCCCGCGGGCATGCCGACGGTGAGCGCGATGACCATCGACAGCAGAGCCAGTTCGAGCGTCAGCGGGAAGCGCTCGAGGATAACGTCGAGAACCGGCCTGCCATAGGTGACGGAGATGCCGAAATTACCGTGCAGGATGCCGCCGACCCAGCGCCAGTATTGGATGAACCAGGGCTGGTCGATGCCGAAATAGGCGGCGAGCGAATCCCGCTGTGCCGGCGTCAGCAGGCCGGCTTCGGTGCCCAGCATCGCCGTGATCGAATCGCCGGGCACCATCCGGATCGCGACGAAGACCAGGATGGACACGCCAAGCAGGACGAGAGGAAACGTCGCCAGCCGTCGCAAGAGATAGTCCACGCGAAGAAGTCCTCTCGTCCAATGCCTAAGGCGGCTACTGCTGGATGGTAACCTTGCTAAGGCTGAACAGCGTGCCCGTCGGCGTCGGCACGAATCCGGCGATGTTCTTCTGCTGCGCCGTGTAACTGTAGGACGTGTAGAGCCAGATCCAGGGCGACATCTCGGCGAGGTGCTTCTCGAACGCGGCGAAGATCGCCTTGCGTTTGGCCGGGTCGGTCTCGGCGCGGCCCTGCTGCATCTGGCTGTCCAGCGTGTCGTCGATATAGTTCGCCACTTTCTGAAGATTGCCTGCCTTGGTCCAGTAGCGGTTGTACATGGTGTAAGGGTCGGCACGGCCGCCATTGAGCGCGATCGCCATGTCGAAATCGCCCTTTAGCCAAGCGTCGACATAGACGTTGAGCTCCATCATCTTGATGTCGAGCTTGACGCCGATTTCAGCGAGTTGCGATTGGATGACCTGGGCTTCCGCCGCCGCGGTCGGCGGCTCGCCGGTGGCGCCGATCACGGTCGCCGAAAAGCCGTCGGCAAAGCCGGCCTCGGCCATCAGCTTCTTGGCCTTCTCGACATCGCGCTTGTAGCAGAACAACTGGCTCGGATCGGTCGCCAGCGCCGGGATGGTCAGCGGCCCGGTGATCTTGCCTTCGCCGAGCGAAGCGGTGTCCAGCACCTCCTGCCGGTCGATGGCGCATGAGATCGCCTGGCGCACCTTGAGCTCCGTCATCGGCTTGCGCGACGGATTGAGCTGCAGAACGTGATAGGCCAGCACCGGCACGCGGTTGAGCTGCAGGGTGGGTTCTTTCGGCACCAGCGTGGCGACGAGCGGGTCGTTGAGCAAGGCGAAATCGATCTGCTTGGTGCGCATGGCGGCGAGGATCGCCGCCTCGTCCGGCAGCACGCTGATCTCGATGCCGTCGACGCCGGTAGCACCCCCGGCCCAGTCCTTGTTGGCGCTCAAGACTTCCTTGGCGTTGGGGTCCCATTTGTCGAGCTTGAACGGGCCCGAACCGACCGCCTTGGTGCCGATCGATCCGGCCTTGATCTCGGCCGCCGGAACGATGGCCGCGTTGACGTCGCTCATCGCCGTCAGGATCGGTGCGTCGGGCTGCGAGAGGTGGAACACGACGGTCGCCGCATCCGGCGTGTCGATGCTCGCGATAGACAGGAAGTTGGCGCGGGCCGCTGCTCCCGTCTTCTCGTCGAGGATGCGCTCGAACGAGGCCTTGACGTCGGTGGAGGTCACGGCCGTTCCGTCCTGGAACTTCGCCTTGGGATCGAGCTTGAAGGTCAGCTCCTTGCCATCCTTGGAGAACTCCCAGGAGGTGGCGATGGCGGGGATGATCTGCAGGCTGGCATCGACCCGCACCAGCGGCTCATAGATCAGCTCCAAAAGCCGCAGCGACGAGAACGCGGTCTGCTTGTGCGGATCAAGCCCGGTGGCGTCCTGCGACCAGGCCATGTGCAGTGTCGCCGCCTGCGTTGAAACCGTCGCGATGCCGAGCATCGCGGCAAGGGTAATGCCTGAAAGCAGCCTTCCTGTAAGATGAACCATTCTCGTCTCCCATTATTGAACTCGATGCCTTGCAGTTTCCGTCGGCCGCTTCCATGGCACACATGCTTTGGAATATCGGCCCAGTCTATGCGGCTTGACGCCGTCTTGTCTAAAGCGGCTTCAACCGTTTTGTCCGGCCTCAGGCCGCTTCGTCGCTGATCGCCTTTCGCAGGAACCCTCCGGCCTTGGACAGCGCGGCCCGCGCCGCTTCGACATCGAGGCCGGTAATGGTCACCAGGATCGCCAGCTTGACGTCATTGCCGGTCCGCTCAAGCGCCTGTCGCGCCTGCGGCGCGGTGCAGCCCGTCGTCTGCATGACGATCCTGATCGCCCGGGCGACCAGCTTACGGTTCGACGGGTTAAGGTCGACCATCAGATTCTGGTAGCTTTTGCCGATGCGGATCATCGAAGCTGTGGTCAGCATGTTGAGCACCAGCTTCTGCGCGGTTCCCGATTTCAGCCGCGTCGAGCCGGTGAGAACTTCCGGGCCGACGACGGGCGAGATGGCGATGTCGGCGATGCCGGTAATGGTCGAGGCCGGATTGCAGGACAGCGCGACCGTCGTCGCGCCGATCTGCCTGGCATAGGTCAAGCCGCCGATCACATAGGGCGTGCGCCCGCTGACCGCGATGCCGACCACCACGTCATTGGGTGTGAGCCCGATCTCCCGCAAGGCCTTGGCGCCCATCTTCGGATCATCCTCGGCGCCTTCCGTCGAGCGCACCAGCGCGTCGGACCCACCGGCGATCAGGCCGACGACCATGCCTTCGGGCACGCCGAAGGTCGGCGGGCATTCCGAAGCGTCGAGCACGCCAAGCCGGCCGCTGGTGCCGGCGCCGATATAGATCAGGCGCGCGCCTTTCTGGAAGGCGAGCACGATGCGATCCACCGCGGCGGCGATTTCCGGCATGGCCTTTTCGACGGCCGCCGGGACAAGCCTGTCCTCGTCATTGATTCTGCGCAGGACGTCGATGGTCGGCAACAGGTCGATGTCGACTGTCCTTGGGTTCCGGCCTTCGGAAACCAGCCGGTCCAGCTCCGACATCAACCCTTGCTCGGTCATTCCAGCGCTTTCAAAATCATGCTGCACGGCGTCCGGCATCGTTCGATGGACGGAGCGCGTCAGGACCCAGGGTCCGTCATCGCAGTTTTATTTGTTAACTTTTTAGAATTCAATATTCCCATCGTCAACCGAGTTTCGGAATATTTTATTCCTATCTTGCCGACCTATCCTCCGCCAGCCGACCGCTTGGCAAGAATGATCGCGCCGGACACGGCATCGCCGTCAGCGGGCTTCAGGCGGCGGCGCACGTCAGGGGAGAGCCAGGGTTCGAGCGGGCTGGCGAGGCCGCCGAGCAAGGTCACGCGCGGTGCGCCTTTTTCGAACAGCACCCGCACCAGCGTATCGATCTGTTCGGCAGCACTTTGCACGATGCGGCGTCCGACAGGGTCGCCCTGGTCGGCATGACGCATCACCATGGGTGCAAGCGCTGCATAGTCCGTGGCGCTGGCGCGGTCCATCCAGGCGACGGCCTCCATCGGGTCGCTGGCGAAGCGCTGCATGACCTCTGCTAGCAACGCGGTCCGTTCGTGCCGGCCGTCATGGGCGCGCAATGCCAGTTGCACGGCTTTCAGTCCGAGGTCGGCGCCGCTGCCCTCGTCGGAGATCGGAAATCCATAGCCGCCGGCGCGCAGGTCGCGGCCCTCGACGAAGCCAAGGCCGATCGAGCCTGTCCCGGCAATGACGATGGCTCCGTCCTGACCCGAATGCGCCCCAAGGCAGGCGCCGACGCCGTCGCTGACGAAATCGATGCTGGCAAAGGGGTGCGCGATTGCCCGCAGCGCCTCCAGCGCGCCCTTGCGGCTGATACCGGCAAGGCCGATGCCGGCATGGATCCGGGCGGTCTCGGCTGGCGCGAAACCTGCTTCCTCGATCGCCGCGCCAAAGGCTTTCGCGATCGAGGTCCAGGCTGCCTCGATGCCGAGCCGCGTCGTCGCCGGGCCGGACAGGCCCTGTCCCAGCACCATGCCTTGCGCGTCCTCGATGCGGGCGCGGCAACCGGTGCCGCCGCCATCGACGCCGAGGAAATAATGCGCCTCGGCATTCATGCGTCCAGCCGCTCGATGTCGGCGCCGCAAAGGCGCAGCTTGCGGTCCAGTTGCTCATAGCCGCGGTCGAGGTGGTAGACGCGGTTGATTGTTGTTTCGCCTTCGCCGACCAGCGCTGCCAGCACCAGCGACACCGAAGCGCGCAGGTCGGTGGCCATCACTTGCGCGCCGTGCAGTTTCTCGCCGCCGCGCACCAGCGCCATGGTGCCTTGCAGCTTGATGTTGGCGCCGAGCCGCATCAGTTCGGGCACATGCATGAAGCGGTTCTCGAAGATGGTCTCGCGAAGCAGCGACGCGCCCTGCGCGCAGCACATCAGCGCCATGAACTGCGCCTGCAGGTCGGTCGGAAAACCGGGATAGGGTTCGGTCGTCAGGTCGGCGGCCTTGAGTGGACGGTCGCGCGACACGATCAGACCGCGATCGCCCGGCCAGACGCTCACCCCCGTCGCCTCCAGCAACTGCACCACCGAGGCCATGTGCTCGAGCCGGGCATGGGTGAGTTCGAGCTGGCCGCCGGTGATGGCGGCGGCGATCGCATAGGTGCCGGCCTCGATGCGGTCGGGGATGATGTCGTGCCTGGCGGCGTGCCAGCTGGTGTCGCCCGCAATCAGGATGCGGTGCGTGCCGGCGCCCTCGATGCGCGCACCCATGGCGTTGAGGCAAGCCGCGAGATCGGCCACTTCGGGTTCGCGCGCGGCGTTGAGGATTTCGGTTTCGCCCTTGGCCGTGGTCGCCGCCATCATGGCGGTTTCCGTCGCTCCGACCGATGGCGAGGGGAGCACGATGCGGGTGCCGGTCAATCCGTTCGGCGCCGAGGCGACGATCAGGCCGTTCTCGATGGCGATCCTGGCGCCGAGTGCGGCGAGTGCGGCGACATGCATGTCGACCGGCCGCGCACCGATCGCGCAGCCGCCCGGCAGCGAAACCCGGGCATGGCCGAAGCGCGCCAGCAACGGTGCCAGGACAAGCACCGTCGCCCGCATTTTCCGAACCGTGTCGTAGGACGTCTCCTTGGAGACGGCGGCACTGGTGTCGATCGTCGCGGCATGGGCGGACCGCGTCACGTCGGCGCCGTGAAGTCGCACCACGCCGAGCATGTTTTCGACGTCGGTCACATCAGGCAGGTTGGTCAGTTCGAGCGGGTAGGGGCTGAGCAGCGAAGCCGCGATCTGCGGCAAGGCAGCATTCTTGGCGCCCGATATGGTGACCGCGCCTTGCAGTCTCTGTCCGCCGACGATCCGCAATCTGTCCATGACTGAAACCTTGACGATGAGGGCCACGCCCGGGGATTTGCCTGGGAAAGCGTGCTCCGCATCCCGAATGTTAATCCGGGTCGAGCTGAGAATTAATTCTGCGTTCTTGGCTGTCAATCGAAATTGGAATAATTTATTCCTCATCTTGCAAGTCTGAACAGCGAGGAATTCCCGTGTCCGTCCTAAGCAGGATCAATGCGAAGCTCGATGGGATGGCGCCCGGAGATCGCGAGATCGGCCGGTACATCGTCGACAATCCCGACCAGATGCTGCGCCTGTCGACCGCGGCGCTCGCGGCCGAGATCGGCCGCAGCCAGTCGAGCGTCGTCAAGTTCAGCCAGAAGCTCGGTTATGCCAGCTATCAGGAACTCAAGCTCGCCGTCAGCGAGGCCAAGGCGCAGGATTGGCAGGTGCCGGCCGGCGTCATCCATGGTTCGATCGAGGTCGGCGATGGCTTTGCGGTCATCCTGAAGAAGCTGATCGGCAGCAAGCTGCTGTCGATGCAGCAGACCGTCGCCGCCAACAGCGAGCGCATCATCTCCAGGACGCTCGATCTGCTGGATGGCGCGCGGCGCATCCATCTGGTCGGCGTCGGCGCCTCCTCGCTGGTGGCGCGCGATTTCTCCTACAAGCTGATGAAGCTCGGCCGCAATGTGCTGCATGACAGCGACAGCCACATCCAGATGGCCAACGCCTCGACGTTGGGACCCGACGATGTGCTGTTCGCGCTGTCCTATTCCGGCGCCAGTATCGAAACCTTGCGCATCGCCGAGCTTGCAGCCAAGCGCGGCACGACGGTGATCGCCGTCACCGGCCTGCACGACAATCCGCTGAGCCGCGTCGCCGACATCCGCCTCTACACCATCGCCGATGAGGAACGTGCGCGCTCCTCGTCCATCACCGCGCGCGACGCGCAGCTGACGCTGACCGACCTTCTGTTCATCCTGCTGGTGCAGAAGCAGCCGGACGCCAACGACTATGTCCACAACAGCGACGCGGCGGTCACGGTGCTGAAGGCCGAGCGATCGTCGTAAATGCCTCAGACGCTTTCGAGATAGGTCTCGATCTCGAAGTCGCTGACGTTGAGGGCAAAGGTGTTCAATTCCTGGCGTTTGCAGGCGATGAAGGAGTCGCGCAGGATCGCCGGGAAGATCTCCGCCACATGCGTCCCGCCTTCAAAGGCAGCGATCGCCGACGCCCAGTCCGGCGGCAGCTTGGCCGGGGCAATGCCTTGCCCGTCATTCCCTGTCGGATCGCCCGGCGACATCTGCTTCTCGATGCCGATGAGGGCGGCGCCCAGTATGGCGGCAAGCACGAGATAGGGGTTGGCGTCGGCGCCCGAGACGCGATGTTCGATGCGGCGCGCGCCGGTCGGGCCGCCGGGAATGCGGATCGCGACCATTCGGTTCTCATAACCCCAGGCGACTGCGGTCGGCGCATAGGATCGCGGGCGAAGCCTGCGGTAGGAATTGAAGTGCGGCGCGAACACCAGCGTGCTTTCGGCCATCGCCGCCAGCAGCCCGCCGACCGCGTGACGCATGGTGTCGGAGCCCTGGTCGGTGCCGTCGTCGAACACGTTGCGTCCTTCGCCGTCGACCAGGCTGAAATGGACGTGAAAACCGTTGCCGGCGCGGTCGCCATAGGGCTTAGCCATGAAGCAGGCGGCAAAGCCGTGCTTGCGGGCAATCCCCTTCACCGTGCGCTTGAACAACACGGCATCGTCGGCTGCCCGCAAGGCGTCCGCAACATGGTTCAGGTTGATCTCGAACTGGCCGACGCCGTTCTCGGCGATTGCCGTATCGACGGGAATGCCCTGCGCGCGGCAGGCTTCGTAGATGTCGTGGATGAAGGCTTCGAAATCGTCGATCTCGTCGATCGACAGCGCCGCGTCGGAATCGAGACGCCGCCCGGTGACCGGCGAGACGGGCCCGACAGGCCGCTGCGATTGCGGATCGACCAGGTAGAATTCGAGTTCGGTCGCCGCGACCGGAGTGAGGCCGAGCGCCTTGTAGCGATCGAGGATACGGGCCAGTGCCCGCCGGGGATCACCGAGATAGGGTGCGCCGCTCTCGTCGGCGAGCCAGAGCGGAACAAGCGCGGTCGGATGCGCCGTCCATTCCACCGGCAGAATGCCGCGTCCCGTCCATTGGCAAAGGCCATCGGCATCGCCGGTCGAGAAGACCAGGCTGTTGCCTTCGATGTCCTCGCCCCAGACATCGAGCCCGATCAGCGAATAGGGCATGCGCAGCTTGCCCTCCAGCGCCTTGCGGGCCTGCTCGACTGGGATGCGCTTTCCCCGCATGATGCCGTTGAGATCGCACACCGCGGCCCGCAGGCTCTGGATGTCGTTTCGGCTCTCGAGCCAGTTCAGAACGTCCGCAATTGCATCGCTCAATTTCCGTTACCTCTGGTTCCCTGCGGTGTCGCGCCTGAGGCGGCCACCCTATTTCACGACAAAACAGCTGATGAGTTCACGAAGGCATCTCCGACATCAGTCGGAAGAATTTCCTTCATTTTTTCAGATCATTAGCCGGGATGTCGGGAGGCATTTCAGGAACCAATTGCGCGATTTGCGATCGCAACATAGCGGCAAGGCAAGGGAAAGCCAAGGGGCATCTGTGACGGGTCCAGCAGGCACCCATCTAGCTCCTCGCTTCCGGAAACTTGGCCTGCCGCAGGATATGCGCGGCGCCTTCGTCGATGTCGCGAACGATGGCCGCGCGCGCCCGCGCGCCGTCCTGCGCCTCGATCGCCGCGACGACTTCCTCGTGATAGTCGATGTCCAGAATGGAAGAGAGGTCGTCCTCGAACCCCATGGCGAGGTTTCTGAGAAACGGGCCGACCTGCATCCACACCGTTTCGATCAGGAAGATCATCTGCTCGTTGCCGCAATGGCGATAGATCGAGAATTTGAAATCGTGGTTCTTCCTGAGATAGTCGCCGATGTCGCCCTTGCGGGCGGCCAGGGTCAATTCCGCGCAATGGCGTCGGATCGCCCGCAGATTGTTGCCGTTGATCAGTTTCGTCGCAAGCTCGGTCGCCGGGCCTTCGACGATCGTGCGCACGGCGGTCAATTGCGAGAACCGCTCGGCCGAGATCACCGGCACCTCGACGCTGCCGTTCGGCAGTGGGCTCAGCGCCCGCAACGCCTGCAACCGCATAAAGGCACTGCGCACCGGCATGTCGCTGGTGCCCAGTTCCCTGGCGAGTTTGCGCGAGGTCAGCTTCTGGCCAGGCAGGAATTGGCCTGACATCAAAGCCCGCACAAGCTCCAGATAGACCTTCTCGTGCAGGGGCACGGTGTCGACGGCGGTCAAACCGAAATGTGTTCTGTCGGCCATTGGCGGGGGCGTTGCTTCATACGTTCTGAAATTGACCTGACGACACGCGCCGCGGACAAACCTTGAGCCGGGCACGGCGGGAACACCCAAGCCGCCGATTGATCAGGCATGATAGACGCTTCGGTCGTTGCGCGGCAAGCCAACTGCCAGAACCGGCGCGGTGCGGTGGGTTGCCTTCCTTTCCGGGCTATCGATCCGCGGCCTACCGGCTCTTTTCCGCCGCCAGATGCGTCAGCAAATTCTTGGTGATCCGGCCGACGTCGTTCATGGCATCGCCCGCCGGCAAGGCGCCGCACCAGGCGACCGAACTCGCGCAGAAGATCAGGCCGCCCGAAGACAGATGACGCAGCGTCATCTCCGCGCAGCGGCGTCCGTCGCGCTCGCTGCTACCTCCCTCGTACCAACGGGTGGCATCATGGACGAAGCTGTCCGGGAAGCCGGTCGCGCGGGCAATGACCATGGTGTCGGGGGACGTGCCCAGATGCGCATCGGTGGCATCGACTTCGTAGCCGGCCGCGCCGCCAAGCACGATGCCCTCGTCACCGAAGGTCTCGCTGGTGACGCCGTCGAACAACCACGCGGCCGAGGCTTGATGGCTTTCCGGTGTGCGTGTGAAGGGCCGCGCGCCGTCAAAACCCATCAGCGAGATGGCGACGCCCGTCAGCGAGAATTCACCGCGCCCACTGGCGCGCAGATAGCCGCCCGGCTGGTTGGTGATCGACAGTGACTGTTCGGCGATGGGGCCGTCCCAGGTGCGGCCCGCCTCGAGCGGCGAGCGGCGCAGTTCCATCAGATCGTCCTGGAATGCGACCTTGCCGGCAAAGCCATTGCCGCCGAGATAGGCGATGCTGCCACCCACCGCCGCGAACTGGCGCAGCGCATGCTCCATCTCGACTGACATGTATTCGGGATGGCTGCCGGTGATGACCGCCCGATAGCCCTGCAAGCCGGCGAGGCCCCGCTCATGCAGGTCGCGGTCGGTGATGAGATCGAAGGCAATGCCGTTGCTGTGGCAGAAGCGCAGAAAGTGCAGGTCGACCGGCAGATTGTGCGGACAGCCGCATAGCGGATAATTGTAGTCGTCGCGCAGCGTCGCCTTCGGCTTCCTGGTGGAACAGATAGACACGCCGCTGAGATCGCTGTGGTAGTCGTAGAGCGACTTCAGATTGTTGTCGATCGCGAAGCGATGGCCGCGATCCTCGCACATCCATTCGTAGAGATGCGCCGGTAGGAATTCATCCGCATAGGCGAGATAGGTGGCCGTCGGCACCAGGAACAACAGCGGCGCCCGGCGCACCGACGAAGTGACGAAGAAGACGACGCGCTCCGATCCTTCATCGTGACCGACCTCGAAGGCATAGACCCCGGCCGGCGCCTCGGCGGGAACCTGTAGCTGGTAGGAGGCGGGCCACTGCAACGCGCCCATGTCGTCGTCGTGGCAATGCACGGCGTCGTAATGCGACGGCACTTGGCGGGGGTCAAAACTCGACCCGTCCCAGCGGCGTGAGGTCATGCAGAAAGCGGGCTGGTTGATCGTTTCCAGCAAGAGGACACGATCGGCGCCTGTCGGAGCGAGCGGGCCGCTAGGCAGCAGATTAGGAAACGTCCAAGCGATACGACCGGCCGCGGTTCGCAGGGCGATTGCCGAGAACTTGGCGTTGAGAGACCTGATATCGTTTGCCGCGCTGGTCCCGAAGACCATGTCTCCGGACAGGGGCCGCCAAGGCAGGTCGAATTGACGATGCAGGTGGAACGGCGACAGGAGATCGTCCGATTCGATGCGCAGCACGGTCACGCCGTCGTTTGCCGAAATCTCGACCTTGAGCCAGGTGTTTGCCGGCAAGGCCACGTCGGTTTCGAGCGGCTTGCCGTCATGGCCTGACGTCAGCCGCCCGTCCTGCAAGCCGAGGCGCAGGTTTCCGCTCTCGAACAGCACGCGGGCGCCATCGTTGCGGGTCAAGTACACTTCGAAGGTGACGCCTTCGATCTCGGTGGCCTTGGCCAGTTCCGCCGCAGCGATCTTCAGGAAGGATCCATGATCGAAATCGCGGTGGGACACGGCACTTCCCGTCGGCTCGACGCTCCAGTCCATCGGCTCGGCCGCGGGCGTGTCGAGCCGCACGACGTGCACGGCGCGTAGCTGCCGCGACGACGAGACATGAAGGGCGACCGGTGTTCCGGCCGCTATATGCCAGGGAACGGTGTAGCCTGAGACTGCCATGGCGCCGTGATCGACGGGGCGTTTCATCGCCGCGAAAGTCCGCGCCGCGATACCGGCTGACGCAATCTCATGGGTGGCAAACTGGACAACTCTTTCATGCCTTTTTGGGTTCTGGAGGGGACATATACCCCTCTAGCTTTGATTGATGTCGAACTCCGCAGAGATCTCGCCCGGCCATTGAGACGATCGGCGCCTGAGCTGCGTCGACAGTATCGCGATCACCCGGGACCGGACAATCGTTCTCGCAGGTCGGCCTCTTCATCACAAAACTTGACCTTCGCGCACTTGCACGTGCGGCCGCTCTCTGGCTTTTTGGGGTACCCATCCGAACGGACTGATTCGCGTCATGCCGCTCGATTGCAATGTCTTACGGGCAGTCTGCTTGTGGGTCGTGAAGCGCACGCAATTGGCGAAGGAGAAGCAGGCATGGCCGAGTTCAAGAAGCCGGAAATCTCCGAGATGAGACCCAAGATCACCGTTATCGGTGTCGGCGGCGGCGGCGGCAACGCTATCAACAACATGATCGTGGAACAGCTTCAGGGAACCGAGTTCATTGCCGCCAACACCGATGCCCAGGCGCTGACCATGTCGAAGGCGACGCGGCTGATCCAGCTTGGCGCGCACGTCACGGAAGGCCTTGGCGCCGGCTCGTTGCCCGAGATTGGGCGTGCCGCGGCCGAGGAATCGCTCGATGAGATCATGGATCATCTGGCCGGCACCCATATGTGTTTCGTCACCGCCGGCATGGGCGGCGGCACCGGAACGGGTGCGGCTCCGATCATCGCCCAAGCGGCGCGCAAGGCCGGCATCCTGACGGTCGGCGTCGTCACCAAGCCGTTCACCTTCGAGGGCAGGCGCCGCATGCAGATGGCCGAAGAGGGCATCGAGCGGCTGCGCGAGGCCGCCGACACAGTGATCGTGATCCCCAACCAGAACCTGTTCCGCATCGCCGATGCCAAGACCACCTTCGCCGACGCTTTCGTGATCGCCGACCGGGTGCTTTATTCCGGCGTCAGCTGCATCACCGACCTCATCGTCAAGGAAGGCCTGATCAACCTCGATTTCGCCGACGTCAAATCGGTGATGCGTGGCATGGGCCGCGCCATGATGGGAACCGGCGAAGCCTCCGGCGATGGCCGGGCGATGAAGGCGGCGGAAGCCGCGATCGCCAACCCGCTGCTCGACGAAATGTCCATGAAGGGCGCCAAGGGCGTCCTGGTGTCGATATCGGGCGGCAGGGATATGACGCTGTTCGAGGTCGACGAGGCGGCCACCCGCATTCGCGAGGAAGTCTACGAGGATGCCGACATCATCGTCGGCGCCATCTTCGACAAGAGCATGGAAGGCCGGTTCAGGGTCTCGGTGGTGGCGACGGGGCTCGATCGTTCGCTAGCCGAGGGGGAGGTCCATGCCGATATGACGCGGGACCATCCAGGCCACGCGCCGACACGAATCCTCCAATAGGATTTATTGGCGGCCTCGCCAATATCGCCTTTTTGCGTGCGCAGCGGGCTGGTACGGACAATCGGCACGCAGCGCCTGTATTGATCTCCAGTCCGCCGCTGCTACAAGAATCCGTCACAGACGGCCATCTATACTGGCAACTGGCATTCGTTCTGGCGACCAGAGGCGCGGCTTGGAATTTGACTTGAAAACGATCGAGGCGCTTGCCCCTGACCAGGCATCGCTGAGCGCCGCTTCCAAGCTGACCAAACGATCGAACTGGCCACGCCTCGAAAAGAATGAATCGCTGGCCCTTATGTGGGGCGAGTGTCAGGGGTCTGGTTCCAATCCCTATCGTGTGGTCGTCGACACCGGCGATCATGGCTATAAATGCACGTGCCCGTCGCGGAAATTCCCCTGTAAGCACAGCCTGGCCTTGATGTGGATCGCCGCCACGGTGCCGACCAGTTTTACCCCGGCCGATTCGACGCCGGAGTGGGTGAATGATTGGCTCGGTCGCCGCAGGAAGACCACGCCGCCGCCCACGCAACAGGCCTCGGGTGCCGGCGGCAAGAGCATCGGTGAGGCCGCGCGGACCGACGAAAGCGCCGAGGTGGAAGACGCGGCGGCGGTGGAACGCCGCGAAACGGCACAGCGCAAGCGGGCCCAGGAGACACGATCTTCGGTCTCGGCGGCCCTGGACGAGATGGACCACTGGATATCGGATCAGTTGCGGCTTGGTCTTGCCGGATTTGTCGACAACAGCAGCGACCGTTGCCGCCGGATTGCCGCGCGGCTGGTCGACATGAAGGCGACGGCCCTCGCTGGCCGTATTGATGAGATTCCGTCGCGGTTGATGTCGCTGCGCAGCGAAGAACGGCCCGATGCGGCGATCCGCGAACTTGGCAAGCTGGTGCTGCTGGCCAAGGCCTGGCGTGCCGCACCAGACGATCCAGAGCTGAAGCGGTTGGTGTCGACTTCCGAAACGCGCGAGCAGGTTCTGGCCAGCCCCCATGCGGTCCAGGTCGAAAGTGCATGGGAGGTTCTCGGCGAGAAGATCGAGACCCGCCGCGATGGCTTGGTCAGCCATTCGACCTGGCTGCTCGATCTCAGGAGTGCCGCTCCGCAATTCGCGGTTCTGCTCGATTATTTTCCGGCTTCGGCCGGCCGCCGGTCCAACGCCTTCACACCAGGCGACCGCTTCGACGCGCGGCTGATCTTCTATCCGTCACGGCAACCGCTGCGTGCCCTGGTGATGGACCGCAAGGGGGAGGTTTCGTCGGGCGAATGGCCTGCTGTTGCATCGAGCGAAACGGATCCGCTCGCCACGCATCTGGCCTGTCAGGACGCGGCGCCGTGGCTCACCGATTGTCCTGTCATGCTGCCGCCAGGCGCGATCCTGCTCGACGACCGCGGCGCGCCCTGGTGGCAGGCGGCTGGCGACCTGAACGGCATCGCCTTGCCGATCAACGAGGCTGTCAGTCCAACGCTGCTCGGTATCGATCTCACGGCCACGGTCGCGCTTTGGAATGGCAGCCGGCTCGACCTGCTGGCGGCGCGGAGCAGTTTCGGGAGGCTCGACCTGTCTTGAACGAGCTTGAACAGATCGGCCTAGCGGCGATGCGTGACTGCTGGATCACCGGCGGAGCGAGCTTCGATCTGGCCCCGGTGGCGTGGCAGCAAATCGCCGGCGGTACGGACGCCGACGAGAAGGAGCGCCGGCTGCTGGCGATCGCCGCGCAGGCGCTTGAAATCGCCTTGCGGCCCGCCGCGCCATCGACGCTGAAACGCCGCCCCCCGTTACCAGAACTCGCTTTGCCGATGTTGCCCGACCGGCTGCGGCCGCTTGTCAGGGCCGCACTCAAACAGACGGCCGACACAAGGGGCAAGGCACGGGTCGTGACGCTTGTCGCCAGCCATGGCCTGGTGCTGCATCCAATGGACTGGATGCCGGCCGCGACGGATCAGGACAGCCCTGATGTCTATGCTCCCTGGGTCGACTGGCAGGCGGGCGTCGAAGGGGAAAGACATATCGGCCAGGACACACTGACGGCGCAAAACTGGGATGATTTCTACCCCGCGGCGCGGCGTACGGCACTCGCCGAGATGCGGCGCCGCGAACCGGCTTTGGCCCGGCTGCTGATCGAGACCAAGGGATCGGGCGAGCCGGCGGAGATCAGGCTTGCCCTTATCCAACTCATGCATTTTGGCCTGGGGCCGGATGATGTGCCCTTCCTGAAGGGCCTCTCCGCCGATCGCTCGGGCAAAGTGCGCGAACTCGCTGGCCGGCTGCTGGCAAGGTTGGGTCAGCACGGCCTTCCAGGTGAGGGGGGAGGCGAAGATCCGGTCACCGAACTTGCGGCCTTCGTCAGCGCGGGCAAATCCGGGTTCATCCGCCGTCGCGCGACCTACACGCCGGTGAAACCAAAATCCGCGGCGCAGGACCAGCGCCGCGCCGAATTGTTCGGCACCTGCAATCTCGTCGATCTCGCCGCACGCTTTGGCGTTGGCGAAACCGAATTCATAGCCGGTTGGCAGTTCGGCGCGGACAACAATGCCGATATTTTTTTCGCGCGAATGGTGGCCGCCTCGGGCAGCGATGGCGCGGTGGCGCATATGGCCGACACGCTTGTCGCGGAAGGCGGCAAGCCGGCGCTTTTCGTGCTCCAACTGATGCCGCGCCTGGATACCAGAAGAAAACAGGCCCTCATCCGGCTGATCTTGAAAGACGCGGCATCTCTCGCCTCGCTCAGCCTGCTCGAAGCCGCCGAGGCGGGCTGGGTGGAGTGGAGCGACCTTGGGCAGGTCCTGCAGGCGCTGCGTTCGGCCGTAGGCGGAAGCGATGACGGCGCCAGGCGGACCGCCGACAACGTCCTGGAAACGCTTGGCTTTCTTGCCACGTCAGCCACGGCAACGCGGCTGATCGACGAGATGGTAACAGCCGGCATGCCGCCTGCCGCCCCTTCGCTCGGCTTGCTGCGCCTCAACGCGGCGCTGGCCGAATATCAGTTCGAATCTCGAAAATGATCAATCCGGAGAACAGCAAATGAACGCAGTCATCCGTCTTCCGGTCGAGCAGGCCTATGCCGGCGAGTTGCAGGCGCTGGCGCGCAACGACGATCGGCAAAAGCCCGCCGGCTGGAGTCTGTCGCCAAAGGCGGTCCTGACCTATCTCCTCGGCGGAAAGGCCGACGACGGCACGCCGATTACGCCGAAATATGTCGGCCGTCGCCGATTGATGGAAACTGCGGTGGCGACGCTCGCAACCGACCGCGCCCTGCTGCTGCTTGGTGTTCCCGGTACCGCCAAATCCTGGGTGTCGGAGCATCTCGCCGCCGCCATCATGGGCGACTCGACGCTGATCGTGCAGTGCACCGCCGGCACCGACGAAAACCAGATCCGCTATGGCTGGAACTACGCACAGCTTTTGGCCAAGGGCCCGAGCGAGGAGGCGTTGGTGCCGACACCGCTCTATCGCGCCATGCAAGGCGGCAAGCTCTGCCGCCTCGAGGAACTGACGCGCATGGGTTCGGACGTGCAGGATACGCTGATCACCGTGCTGTCCGAAAAGATGATGCCGATCCCCGAGCTCAACACCTCGATCTACGCGCAACGCGGCTTCAACATCATCGCCACCGCCAACAACCGCGACAAGGGCGTCAACGAATTGTCCTCGGCGCTGAAGCGCCGCTTCAACGTCGTCGTGCTGCCCTTGCCAGAAGATATGGCGGAGGAGGTGGCGATCGTCTCCAAGCGCGTCGGTGAGATGGCCGGCGGTCTCGACCTGCCGGTGCCGAAGAATGTCGGCGACGAGATCGCTCGCGTGCTGACCATTTTCCGCGAGCTTCGCTCGGGCACGACATCGGACGGCAAGGTGACGTTGAAGACGCCATCCGGGTCGCTGTCCACGGCCGAGGCGATCGCCACCATGGTCGGCGGGCTCAGCCAGGCGGCATGGTTCGACGGCGGCAAGCTCGGCGCCGAAGGCCTGGCCGCCAGCCTCGTCGGCGCGATCGTGAAAGACCCGGTGCAGGACAAGCTCGTGCTCGAGGAATATTTGGAGACGGTGCTCAAGAAGCGGCCCGACTATGCCGGCTACTACGCGGCCTTGAACGCAGCGATCTGACGCCATGGCGCAGGGCGAGGTTTCCTATTTCGGCATACGCCATCACGGGCCCGGCTCCGCCGACAGCCTAGTGCAGGCATTGCGGGACTTGAAACCGGTCGCCGTGCTGATCGAGGGGCCTGCGGATGCTTCCGCGCTGCTGCCGTTGCTCGCCCGCCCCGAAATGCAGCCTCCGGTGGCGCTGCTGTGCTATCCCGAAGACGATCCGGCTTCGACCAGCTTCTGGCCGTTCGCCGAGTTCTCGCCGGAATATCAGGCGACCCTGTGGGCCGTTGGCAACGGCGCTGCATTGCGGTTCATCGATCTGCCGTCATCGGCCCGGGTAGCACCGGCTGACGATGCGCAGGACGCTGCCGCCGAGGAAACGGGAGCCAAGGTCGAGACTGAAACGGCGCCGCATCTGCGTGACCCGATCGGCGCGCTGGCACAAGCCGCCGGCTACGAGGATGGCGAAAGCTGGTGGGCCGACATCATCGAGCAGAACCCGGAGCCGGGGCCGATCTTCGCGGCCATAGCCGATGCGATGACGACACTGCGCGAAGGCGAAGGTCCGCTTGCCGAATTCGAGGCCAAACGCGAAGCGCATATGCGGCTTGAGATCGCCGCCGCGCGCAAGGAATTCGATGGGCCGATCGCCGTCGTCTGCGGCGCCTTCCATGTGCCGGCATTGAAGGCGACACGTCCGCAAAAAGAGGATCAGGCCCTGCTGAAAGGACTGGCCCGGCGCAGGAGCACGATGACCTGGGCGCCTTGGACCGGACCGCGTCTGGCGCTTGGCTTCGGCTACGGCGCCGGCGTCGTCGCCCCGGGCTGGTGCAAGCATCTGTGGCGCACCCGCGGCCGACATGACGCGGCGACCTTGTGGCTCGCCATGATCGCCGCGGTGCTGAGGGCGAAGGGGCATATGGTGTCGACCGCCTCGCTGATCGAAGCCGAAAGGCTGGCCCGCGCGCTGGCTGTGATCCGCGAACGGCCAAAGCCCGGCTTCGAGGAATTGCGCGACGCGGCGATCGCCGCCCTGTTCAACGGCGAAGCCATCCTGTGGGCGCTGGTCGAGGCCGAATTGTTGTTGGGTGCGGATGTCGGCGAAATTCCGCCCGACACCCCGTTGGCGCCGCTGATCGAGGACCTGCAGCGCAACCAGAAGGCGGCGCGGCTGAAGCCCGAGGCGCTGGAGCGCGAATTGTCGGTCGACCTGCGCAGCGAAAGCGGGCTGTTTCGGTCGACCTTGCTGCACCGGCTGAATGTGCTTGGCGTGCATTGGGGCAAGCTGACCGACGCAGGCCGCAGCCGCGGCACCTTCCGCGAGCGCTGGACGCTGTCGTGGGAGCCGGAATTTGCCGTTCGCCTGGTCGAGAACCTGGTCCATGGCCCAACCATCGAAAAGGCCGCCAACGGACGGCTGATCCAGATGATTTCAGCGGCGTCATCCCTCGATGCGCTGGCGGCACTCGTACAAGGCGCCATCACGGCAAACCTGTCGGAAGCCTCGACCGTCGGTCTCGCGACGCTGGAGGAACGCGCGGCGCACAGCAGCGAATGCCTGGAAATCCTGGCATCGGTTCCGCCGCTCGCCGACATCATCCGCTATGGCGAAGCCCGCAAGACCGAAACCGCCCGCCTGTCCGGTCTTCTGGCGCGACTGATTGTCGAAGGCGGGATCGCACTCCCTTATGCCGCCCGTGATCTCGATGCGCAGGCTTCCTCCGCCCTGGTCGGCGTCATGCGCAAGGCCGACGAGGCAATCAAGCTGGTCGAATCGGAACAGGACGTTCTGGATGGCTGGCGCAACGGACTGGCGGCCGTGCTGGATGGATCGCGCTCGACGGCGCTGGTTGCCGGATGTGCCGCGCATCTGCTCTACGAGGCCGGCCATCTATCGGCTGAAGCAGCGGCGAGCCTGATCGCGCGGCGCCTGTCGCCCGGCACGGCGGTCACCGAGGCAGCGGGGTTCTTCGAGGGCTTCTTCAGCACCGCCGGCCAGCGGCTCATTTACGATGAAGGTTTGCGCGTCGCGGTGGACGCTTGGCTCAAATCGCTCGACGAGGAGGCATTCGTCGCGCATTTGCCGCTGTTGCGCCGGGTCTTTTCGCACCTCGACTCGATGGAGCGGCGGCGGCTGATCGAAGCGGTGCTTGGCCGCGCCAGAGGCCTGCCGGCCGGGCTGATCCCAACACCTGACGGCGGCGAGACGTGGCGTCGGCATCTCGATCGGCTCGCGCCATTGCTCAGGGGCGAGAATGGCCATGGATGATGACGGGATCGAAATGAGCGAATCCGGCCAGCCAGGCGACGAGCGCGAGCGCCGCTGGCGCCTGGCGATCGGCGCCGATGATCCGTCATCGGCAGCGCTTTCCGAGACCGACAAGCGGCTGTCGGCCGCACTCGATGCGCTCTATGGCGACGGCGCCGGCGACGCGGGTGCCGATCCGCGCAAGCGTCGCGGCGGGCTGGGGCGTTCGGCGCCGAAAGTCGCGCAATGGATGGGCGATATCAGGTCGTTCTTTCCAGCACAGGTGGTGCAGATCGTCCAGAAGGATGCCTTCGAACGGCTCAATTTGAAGCAGATGCTGATGGAGCCGGAATTCCTCAAGGCGATCGAGGCGGATGTCAATCTGGTCGCCGATCTGATCTCGCTGCGTTCGGTCATGCCGGCCAAGACCAAGGACGTCGCCCGCACGATCATCGCCGACATCGTCGCCAAGCTGATGCAACGGCTGGAGCAGAAGACCGCCGAGGCGATACGCGGTGCGCTCGACCGCTCGCGCCGCACCAACCGCCCACGCCAGCGCGACATAGATTGGCCGCGCACCATTTCGGCCAACCTTCGCCACTATCAGCCCGAGCACAAGACCATCGTGCCGGAAAGATTGATCGGCTTCATGCGCCAGCAGCGTCGGCTGGTCGATCTGGACGAGGTCGTGCTGTGCGTCGACCAGTCCGGGTCGATGGCCAGTTCCGTGATCTATGCCTCGATATTCGCCGCCGTGATGGCCTCCTTGCCGGTGGTGCGGACCAAGCTGGTCTGCTTCGACACCGCGATCGTCGACCTGACCGAAGAGCTCAGCGATCCGATCGAGGTGCTGTTCGGCGTGCAGCTTGGCGGCGGCACCGACATCAACCAGGCGGTCGCCTATTGTGCCGACCGCATCGAACGGCCGACCAAGTCGCATATGGTGCTGATCACCGACCTCTATGAAGGCGGCAACGGCCAGGAATTGCTGCAGCGGATGGCGGCACTCGTTCGCTCGGGCGTCAATGTCGTGGTGCTTCTGGCGCTGACCGATCAGGGCAGGCCGGGTTATGACCCCAAAATGGCCGGGTCGGTGGCGGCACTCGGCATTCCCGTCTTTGCCTGCACGCCGGATCTGTTTCCCGACATGATGGCCACGGCACTGCGCCGCGAGGATATCGGCGCCTGGGCGGCCGGGGTCGATATCAAGCTGGTACGCGCCGAGGCCGACAGTTCCATGGCTGGCACGTAGGGCGCGATTATCTTCGCGCTGCCTGGAACCGCTTGGCGTCGCCAGAGCGACAATTCAGAAACAACTTCGAAGGACCCGCGGTGCTGACAGGCACCGCGGAGGAGCCGCTTTGCATCCCCATGTGCTGACATCGCCAGAAGGCCGGCCGACGCCGGCCTTTGCCGTCATGTCGTGAATTGCGCGCAGCAGTCGCTTGACTCTGATCGAGCCATGTGAAAAATTTTGCAGCAACTGATAAAAATATCACTGGGACGGAAACGTGGTTGGTTTTGGAAACGGCCTTTTGCGCGACGATGACGCCAGCATGGCGGCGCGCGCCGCATGGCTTCACTACGCCGGCGGCCTGACCCAGTCAGAGGTTGCCAAGCGGCTGGGGCTGACCAGCCTCAAGGCCCACCGCCTCATCACCAAGGCCAACCAGGAAGGGCTGGTGAAGGTCTATATCGACGCTGAAGTGTCGGAATGTGTCGAGCTCGAGGACGAATTGTCCCGCCGCTACGGCCTCGATTATTGCGAGGTGGTTCCGGATTTCGATTCCGAGGAACTGCCGCTCAAGGCGCTCGGTATTGCGGGTGCGCAGTTCCTCAAGCGCGAGATCGAGCGCGGCGAGCAGGCGCTGATCGGCGTCGGCCACGGCCGCACGCTCGCCGCCTGCGTCGAATATCTGCCGCGCACCACCACCGACCGGATCCGTTTCGTTTCTCTGCTCGGCGGCCTGACGCGGAAATTCTCGGCCAATCCGCATGACGTCATCCATCGTCTCGCCGAACGCACCGGCGCCGAAGCCTATGTGATGCCGGTTCCGATGTTCGCCAACACGGCGGAGGACCGCATCGTGCTGCTGGGACAGAAGGGCGTCAGCGAGGTCTTCGATCTCGCGCGGTCCGCCGACTTGTTGTTCGCCGGCATCGGTACCGCCGAACGCGAGGCGTCGCTGGTCGCCACCGGCATGATCGAAAAGGGCGAGATGGAGGAGATCCGCCGCAATGGCGGTGTCGGCGAATTGCTTGGCCATTTCTTCGACGAAGCCGGCAAGGCAGTGGCGACGACCGTTTCCAACCGGGCACTGGCGCTGGCGCGCGAGGATATCGCCAGCCGCCGGATCGTCGCCGTCGCCGGCGGCAGGATCAAGGTTCGCGCCATCAAGTCGGTGCTGGAGGGGCGCTATCTCAAGGGCCTGATAACGGACGAGCGGACGGCGCGATCGCTCGTGGAAGAGACGCCGGTCGGGTAGCCGGCAACAGTTCAGTTGAAACTACCCTGTGGAGGAGAAGACGAAATGCATGAGAAAGAGAAAGACCTCATAGACGCCTTCCTGCGCGGACAAGTCGACCGTCGCGGATTGATCAAGGGCCTGGGTGCGATGGGCCTTGCAGCCGGCACCGCCGGCACGCTGCTCAATCTTGGGCAGACCCGCGCTCTCGCCGCGGACTTCGATTGGCAGGCGCATAAGGGCAAGACCATCAAGCTCCTGCTCAACAAGCATCCCTATGCCGACGCCATGATCGCCGACCTCGAGAACTTCAAGAAGCTGACCGGCATGAACGTCGTCTATGACGTCTTCCCCGAAGACGTTTATTTCGACAAGGTGACGGCGGCACTGTCGGCGAGTTCGCCCGAATACGACGCCTTCATGACCGGCGCCTACATGACCTGGACCTACGGCCCGGCCGGCTGGATCACCGACCTCAATGAATGGATCAAGGATCCGGCCAAGACCAACCCGAATTATGCCTGGGACGACTTCCTGCCCGGCGTCAAGAATTCCTGCGCCTGGAATGGCAAGCCGGGCGGCGCGCTGGGTTCGGATGATGCCAAGCAGTGGTGCATTCCGTGGGGGTTCGAGCAGAACAACATCACCTACAACAAGGCCATGTTCGACAAGGCGGGCGTCAAGATCCCCGGCAATATGGACGAGATGGTGGCCGCGGCCGCCAAGCTCACCAAGGATGTCGGTGGTGGCGTCTATGGTATCGGCGTGCGCGGTTCGCGCTCCTGGGCGACCATCCATCCCGGCTTCCTGTCGGCTTACGCCAATTTCGATCAGAAGGACCTGAATGTCTCGGCCGATGGCAAATTGTCGGCCGCGATGAACACCGCCCAGTCCAAGGCTTTCCACAAGCAATGGGTTCAGATGATCCAGGAGAGCGGCCCCAAGGACTGGTCGACCTATACATGGTATCAGGTCGGCACCGATCTCGGCGCCGGCGCCTCGGCCATGATCTTCGACGCCGACATCCTCGGCTACTTCATGAATGGCGGCGACAACAAGATGGCCGGCAAGCTCGCTTTTGCTAGCTTCAAGGCCAACCCGGCAGCCAAGGCGGCGACACCGAACATCTGGATCTGGTCGCTGGCGATGTCCAATTTCTCGAAGGACAAGGACGCCACCTGGTACTTCATGCAATGGGCCTCGGGGCCGGAGCATGGGCTGTTCGGCGCCACCAAGATGGACTTCGTCAATCCGGTCCGCCAATCGGTGTGGAAGGACGAGATGTTCCGGGAAAAGCTGAACAAGAGCTACCCCGGCTATGTCGAGATGTTCGACGCCTCGGCGCCGGGCGCCTCGATCAAGTTCACCGCGCAGCCGCTGTTCTTCGACCTCACCACCGAATGGGCGGCGACGCTGCAGAAGATGGTGGCCAAGGAAGTGCCGGTCGACGAGGGCCTCGACAAGCTCGCCGAAAGCATCAACGGCCAGCTCAAGGAAGCCGGTCTCGGTTAAGTCGCAATGAGGGCCGGCCTGTTTGGCGGGGCGGCCCTCGTCTAACCTTTTCATGTTTGCGATGCGGTGCCGAAAGGTGACCGCCATTTCGCCCGACCGGCCGCCTTGCTCCCTTGGGCGGCCGGCAGGGCGAAGCGACAGCAACAACGGAGCAGCTCGATGACTGCGGTGGTATCGCAAAGGCTCAAGCCATCCGGCTTCAGGATCAGCAAGCGGGTGCTGCCCTATGTGCTCAGCCTGCCGGCTCTGCTGGTCTGCATCGGCATCCTGATCCCGTTCCTGACCTCGGTCGTTTACTCGTTCCAACGTTATCGGCTGAGCCAGCCCTGGGCGCGGCAGTTCAACTGGGGCGACAACTACATCTCCTTCTTCACCGATCCGAAGTTCTGGAACACGTTGAAGATCTCACTGCTCTATGCCGGCACCACGGTCGTGCTGGAACTGCTTTTGGGTCTTGCTATCGCGCTGTTGCTGCAGAAGCGCTCGACGCTCAACAACTTCATCTCGATCATGCTGTTGATGCCGCTGATGACGGCGCCCGCACTGGCGGCGCTGATGTGGAAGCTGATGACCAATCCCGGCTTCGGCGTGCTGAGCTATCTCGCCAGCCTCATTGGGCTGCAGGATTTCCGCTGGGCCTCGTCGCCGTCAACGGCGCTGTTCACCGTGGTGCTGGTCGACATATGGGTCTACACGCCCTTCATCATGATCCTGCTGCTTGCCGGCCTGCGCAGCCTGCCGACGCAGCCCTTCGAGGCGGCGGCTCTCGATGGCGTGCCGAGGAGCTTCGTCTTCTTCCGCATCACGCTGCCGATGCTGACGCCCTATATCCTGACGGCGACTTTGTTCCGCCTGCTCGATTCCATCCAGCAGTTCGACATCATCTATGCGATGACCCAGGGCGGGCCGGGCGACACGTTGACCGTCTTCCAGGTCGAGGCCTATCTCAACTTCTTCCAGTCGACCAATGTCGGCCGCTCGGCGGCGCTGATGATCATCCTGTGGGCGATCACCTATTTCCTCTCCAACATCTTCATCAAGAACTGGCTCCGGCTGCGCGAACGCGCCCGTGGCCAGGCATAGGAGGCGGCCATGGAACACACCTCCTTGCTCGAACGCATCCTGCGCGGCGCGGCGCTGACGCTGGTCGTGATTTTCTTCATGTTCCCGATCGTCTGGATCTTCATGATGTCGTTCCAGACCAACGAGACCATCCTGCGCATCCCGCCCCAGCTCATCTTCGAGCCGACGCTCGCCAATTACACGGCGCTGATTACCGGCAAGCTGATGACCGCCGCCGGCACGCTCGACATCGCCTTCATGCGCAATCTCTGGAACTCCGTGTTCCTGTCGGTGACCTCGGTTGCGGTGTCGCTGCTGCTCGGTGTGCCGGCCGCCTATGCCTTCGCGCGCCACAAGTTCCGGGGCTCGGAGGACATCGCCTTTACGCTGCTGTCGTTCAAGTTCGCGCCGGCGCTCTTGGTGCTGTTGCCGCTCACCCTCTATTTCCAGAAGCTTGGCCTCGCCAACACCTATATCGGGCTGATCTGGGTCTACCAGCTGATCTGCCTGCCGCTGATCCTGTGGATCGTGCGCGGCTATTTCGAGGACATTCCGGCCGACATCGAATATGCCTATCGCATCGGGGGCCATTCCTGGTTCGCCACCTTCCGCAAGATCGCGCTGCCACTCGCCGGTCCGGGCATCGCGGCGGCCGGCCTGCTCGCCTTCATCTTCGCCTGGAACAATTTCGTTTTCGCGCTGGTGCTGGCTTCGGCCGACAAGCAGCCGGTGACGGTCGGTGCGCTCGCCTTCATCACCTCGTCAGGCATCCAGTACGGCCAGATCTCGGCGGCCATCGTGCTCTCGATCACGCCGACGCTGGCGCTCGCTCTCTACGCACAGCGCTATCTGGTCGAAGGCCTGTCGCTCGGCGCGGTGAAAGGATAGACATGGCCAACCTCGAACTCAGAAATATCGTCAAGCGCTACAAGAGCCAGACCGTCCTCGACAATCTGTCGCTGACCGTCGCCGATGGCGAGACGCTGGTGCTGTTCGGCCCTTCGGGCGCGGGCAAGACGGTGCTGCTGCGCCTCGTCGCCGGCGTCATCGACCCCGAGGAAGGCAAAATATTCATCGGCGGCGAGGACATGACCGATGTCGACGCGGAATTCCGTGGCGTCGGCATGGCGTTCCAGAATTTCGCGCTGTTTCCGCATATGAGCGCCTTCGACAACATCGCCACGCCGCTGGAGGCCAAGCGTTCCTCGCAAGGCGCCATCAAGGCCGGCGTCGAGAGCGTCGCCAAGCTGTTGAAGATCAGCCATGTGCTCTCCCACAAGCCGCGCGCGCTCTCCAACGGCCAGAAGCAACGCACGGCCCTTGCCCGCGCACTGGTCGGCTCGCCGCCGCTGCTGCTGCTCGACGATCCCTTGCGCAATGTCGATGCCAAGCTACGTTTCGAGATGCGGCTCGAACTGCCGCGGCTGCTCGCCGATCGCGGCGCCACCGTCGTCTACGTCACCCAGGACTACAAGGAAGCCATGGCGCTCGGCGACCGCATCGCGGTGATGTCGCAAGGCGTCATCCGGCAGCTCGGCACGCCCGAGCAGATCTATCGCGAGCCGGCCAATATCGAGATCGCGCGGCTGTTCGGCGATCCGACCATCAACCTGCTCGACGTCAAGCCCGCGCGGGACGCCAGGGGTATCTATGTCGGCCTGTCCAATGTCCAGGTCCATCTCACCGATGCTCCCGAAACCGCCATCGGCCGCGACTGCATCATCGGGCTGCGGCCCGAGGCACTGCATTTCGTTGGCGACAACGAGCCCGGCGCCATTCCGGTGACGGTCGAGGCCGAGACGCCACTCAACGAGAAGATCGTTACCTTGGTGCGCACCGTTCGCGGCCGTGAAATCCTGGTCTCGCGTCCGGCCGGAACGCCGGGCCGCAGCGAAGGCAAGGCCCATATCGCCGTCGACGGCAAGAGCGCCTTGCTGTTCGATCACGCCAGTGGCGAGCGCATCGGCGCCAAGAACATCGTCAATCTGCGCAGCGGAGAAGCGGCATGAGCGCCAGCGCACTCACCATTTCAGGCGTCGACAAATTCTATGGCCCGATCGACAGGGGCGTTCACGCCGTCAAGAACCTGACCATGGAGATCGGCAAGGGCGAGATCGTGGCGCTGCTCGGCTCGTCGGGCTGCGGCAAGACCTCGACCTTGCGCATGATCGCCGGCTTCGAAGAGGTCTCGCGCGGCGCGATCGCGGTTGCCAGCCGCCAGGTCCACACTTTGCCGCCTGTCAGGCGCAATGTGGCGATGGCCTTCGAGGGCTACTCGCTCTATCCGCCGCTGACCGTGCGCGAGAACATGGCCTTCGCGCTCAAGGCCGCAAGGCTGCCCAGGAGCGAGGTCGATGCCAAGGTCGCCAGCATCGCCAAGCTGCTGGAGATCGAGGACATACTGGAGCGCTATCCCAGTTCCATCTCGGGCGGCCAGCAGCAGCGCGCCAGTCTTGGGCGGGCGTTGATCCGGGAAGCCGACCTGCATCTGCTCGACGAGCCGATGGGGCAGCTTGAGCCGCAGCTTCGCGCCGTGCTGCGCGGCCGTATCAAGCACTTCATCAAGGAGCGCGGCCTGACCGCGATCCTGGTCACCCACGACCAGACCGAGGCCAATGCGCTTGCCGACCGCATCGCGGTGATGGAAGGCGGCGTGCTGCAGCAGTTCGACACGCCGGACCGGATCAAGGAGCGCCCGGCCAACCTGTTCACCGGCACCTTCGTCGGCGAGCCGCCGATGAATGTCTTCGAGGCCTTTGTCGGGACCGCCGCCGGCCGCATCAATCTGCGGCTGCCCGACGGGCTGTCGCTCGATTATGACAAGGACGCCTTCAGCGCTCCGGTGCGCGACCAGTTGCTCAGCCGCGAACGGGTGGTCATCGGCATCAGGCCCTACGCGGTCCGGCGCTCGAAGGAGGGTGTCCCGGCCACGGTCTCGGCCAACCAGTGGCTCGGCGACCAGACCCACATCGCAGCCGATTTCGCCGGCGGCTCGCTGGTCCTGGTCGAGCATGACCGCACCCGGCTCGACCTCGGCGCGCCCATCAATGTCAGCATCGATCCGAAAAACCTGCACGTCTTCGACCAGGCGAGCGGCAAGGCCATCTCGCACGGCATGGAGCTCGCGTGATGCGCGACATATTCATCGGCATCGACGCAGGCACCTCCGTCATCAAGTCCATCGCTTTCGACACCAAGGGCCGCCAGATCGCGGCGGCGGCGACTCCGAACCATTATGAGACGCTGCCGGGCGGCGGCGCCGAACAGGATCTGGCGCGCACCTGGGCCGATGCCGCCACGACCCTGCTCCAGCTCGCCGACAAGGTGCCGGATCTCGCCAGCCGGACCGTCGCCATCGCGGTCACCGGGCAGGGCGACGGCACCTGGTTGATCGACGGCAAGGGCGAGCCGGTGGCGAAGGGCTGGCTCTGGCTCGACGCGCGCGCCGCCGGCGTCGTCGAGGAAATCCGCGCGCGGCCCGATGACCGGCTCCGTTTCGAAAAGACCGGCAGCGGGCTCGCCGCCTGCCAGCAGGGCTCGCAGTTCGTCTTCATGAAGCGCACCATGCCCGAAATGCTCGGCAAGGCAGCCACCGCCTTTCACTGCAAGGACTGGCTCTATTTCAAGCTGACCGGCGAGCGCGCCACCGATCCGTCGGAAGGGACTTTCACCTTCGGCGACTTCCGCACCCGCGATTATAGCGACGAGGTGCTCGACGTCCTCGGCGTCACCGATCTCAGGCACCTGCTGCCGCCGATCGTCGACGGCACGAGGCACAGCACCGGACTGTCGGCGGCCGCCGCGGCCGTCACCGGCATGCTTGCCGGGACCCCCGTCGTGCTCGGTTATGTCGACGTCGTCTGCACCGCGCTCGGCGCCGGCCTTCTCGACCGCGAGCGCAAGCCCGGCTGCTCGATCATCGGTTCCACCGGCATGCATATGCGGCTGGCCGAGACGCCTGACGATGTGCAGCTCAACGAGGCGGCGACCGGCTACACCATGGCGATGCCTGCACCAGGCGTGTTCGCACAGATGCAGTCCAACATGGCGGCGACGCTCAACATCGACTGGGTGCTAGGGCTTGCCTCGGGCATTCTCGCCTCGCAAGGCATAACCCGCAGCAATGGCGAGATGATCGCGCTGGTCGATGCCTGGATCGCGGCATCGCGGCCGGCTTCGCTGCTCTACCAGCCCTACGTGTCGGAAGCCGGCGAGCGGGGACCGTTCGTCGATGCCAATGCCAGGGCCGGCTTCGTCGGCATTTCCTCGCGGCACGGCTACGCCGATCTGGTGCGCGCCGTCTTCGAAGGCTTGGCCTTCGCGGCGCGCGACTGCTATGCCGCCATGGGGCCGCTGCCACGCGAAATTCGCCTGACCGGCGGTGCCGCCAGAAGCCCGGCGCTGCGCAAGATCCTGGGCGCGGCCATTGGCGCCGACACGCGCACCAGCGCGCGTGAGGAGGCCGGTGCGGCCGGTGCGGCGATGATTGCCGCGGTCTGCGTCGGCCAATACGCCTCCATGGACGAATGCGTCGGCGAATGGGTGACGCCGTTGCTCGGCGAGGCCGAGCGGAGCGACCCGGACCTTGCCGCGATCTACGACAGAATGACCCCGTCCTACATGCTGGCGCACCAGGCCTTGCGGCCGGTCTGGCGTGCCATGGCCACATCGCAGGAAAATTGAGAAGTCGAGTATGCGTAAAAAGATAGCAATCATTGGCGACAACTTCATGCTGCCGGAGGTATTTCGCGCCAAAATCGAGAAGGTCGCCGGCGGCGACTTCGATATCAGGACATTGCAGACGGCTTGGCCCGACGAGCCCATGGAGTTCGGCAATCCGGCACTCGGCCTCGACAAGGTCAAGGAGTACTTCGGCGATCCCGACGAGGTCGTCGATTTCATCGGCGATGCCGAAATCCTCGTCACCCAGCTCGCGCCCTTGTCGGAAAGCATGATGCGGCGCCTGCCTGATCTCAAGCTGGTGGCGGTGTCGCGCGGCGGACCGATCAATATCGACATGGAAGCGGCCAGAGCGCACGGAATCACCGTAGTCAACGTGCCCGGCCGCAACGCCACCGCCGTGGCTGAGTTCACCATCGGCGCCATCCTGGCCGAAACGCGGCTGATCCGGGTCGGCCACGAAGCCCTGCGCAAGGGGGAATGGCGCGGCGATCTCTACCGTGCCGACCGCACCGGCCGCGAACTCGGCGAAATGACGGTCGGCGTCGTCGGCTACGGCAATATCGGCACGAAAGTGGTGCGCCTGCTGCGCGCCTTCGGCTGCCATGTCCTGGTCAGCGATCCCTATGTGCAGTTGAGCGCCGAGGACCGCAACGCCGGCGTCGAACTGGTTGCGCTCGACGATCTCCTGTCGCGCTCCGACGTGGTGACGCTGCATTCGCGGGTGACGCAGGAGACACGCGGCCTGATCGGCAAGGACACAATCGGGCGGATGAAGCCTGGGGTAATTTTCGTCAATACGGCGCGCGGACCGCTGGTCGACTATAACGCGCTCTACGAGGCGCTGGTTTCGGGGCAGATCGCCAGCGCCATGCTGGAAACCTTCGCGGTCGAGCCGGTGCCATCGGACTGGCCGTTGCTGCAGCTGCCCAACGTGACGCTGACGCCGCATATCGCCGGCGCTTCGGTACGCACCGTGACCTATGCCGCCGAGCAGGCCGCCGACGAGGTGCGCCGCTACCTGGCCGGCCTGCCTCCGGTCAATCCGTGCTGAGCCACGGCCATGGAGCGCAAACCCGGCATGGACACGAGATGAGCGACGGCCCTGACATCGTCGACCTCTTCGTCATCGGCGGCGGCGTCAACGGCGCCGGCATCGCGCGCGACGCCGCCGGCCGTGGCCTTTCGGTCATCCTGTGCGAGAAGGACGATCTCGCCCAAGGCACCAGCTCGCGCTCGGGCAAGCTCGTCCATGGCGGGCTGCGCTATCTCGAATATTACGAGTTCCGCCTGGTGCGCGAGGCACTGATCGAGCGCGAGGTGCTACTGGAATCGGCGCCGCACATCATCTGGCCGATGCGCTTCGTGCTACCGCACAGCCCGGACGACCGGCCGGCATGGCTGGTGCGGCTCGGCCTGTTCCTCTACGACCATCTCGGCGGCCGCAAGCGGCTGCCCGCCACCCGCACGCTCGACCTGCGCACCGCGCCCGAGGGCGCGCCGATCAGGGACAGTTTCAAGCGCGGCTTCGAATATTCCGACTGCTGGGTCGACGATGCCCGCCTCGTCGTCATCAACGCGCTCGATGCCGCCGAACGGGGCGCGAAGGTCTTCACCCGCACCGCCTGCATCGCCGCCCGCCGCGAGGGCGGCGTCTGGGTCGTCGAGATGCGCGACGTCAGGAGCGGCATCAAGACCAGTGTGCGGGCACGCGCGCTGATCAATGCCGCCGGTCCATGGGTCAACGACATCGTCAACCGCGTTGCCGGCCAGAATTCCAGGCGCAATGTCCGCCTGGTCAAGGGCAGCCATATCGTCGTGCCCAAATTCTGGGAGGGCCGGCAGGCCTATCTCGTCCAGAACAGCGACAGGCGCGTCATCTTCATCAATCCGTACCAGAACGATCTCGCTTTGATCGGAACCACCGACATTCCCTACGAAGGCCGGCCCGAGGACGTGAGCGCGGATGAGAGCGAGATCGACTACCTCATCAGAGTGGTCAACCGCTATTTCAAGCGCGGCCTTGCGCGCAACGACGTGATCTATTCCTTCTCTGGCGTCAGGCCGCTCTATGACGACAACGCCGACAATCCGAGTGCGGTGACCCGCGACTATATTTTCGAACTCGATGCGCCGGAGACGCAGGCCCCGCTGCTCTCCGTCTTCGGCGGCAAGATCACCACCTTCCGCAAACTGGCCGAGCATGCGCTGGACAGGATCGCACCGTTCTTTCCGAAGATGGGCAAGCCCTGGACAGGGAAGGCGCATTTGCCCGGCGGGGACATCGCCAATGCCGACTTCGAACAGTTTCTCGGCGACCTCGCAAATGAGTATCCATGGATGCCGGCATCGCTGCTCAAGCATTACGGCCGCCTCTACGGCACCAGGACGCGGTCCGTGGTTGGCGGCGCCCGATCGCTCGCCGCGCTGGGGCGGTGCTTCGGCAAGGATTTCTTCGAGCGCGAGGCGAACTATCTCTTCGAACAGGAGTGGGCGGAAGACGCGGCCGATATTCTCGAACGGCGCACCAAGCATGGCCTGCATCTGTCCGCCGAGGAGAAGTCGGCCTTCGAGCATTGGTGCGCGAGCCGGCAGGCGAGGGCAGGCTGATGGCGCTCATGGCCCCTGTTCGGCGACGGCGTTGAAGGGATCGCGACCTTGGCCTTCACGCTCTCCCTCAACACCAATCCGCTGGTCAACCGCTTCGCCGAGCCGGACGATCTGATCGACACCATCGCCTACGGCATCGGCATCAGGGACATTCAGCTCACACATGAATTCGTCAATCCGGGTTGGCCGGCGGCGACGATCGTCAAATTCGTCCGCCTGTTCCGCAACGCCTTGAACCGCACCGGCGTGCGCGTCACTTCCGGCATGACCGGCCCCTACGGCCGGCTCAACCATTTCGGCCATCCCGACGCCGACGTGCGTCGCTACTATGTCGACTGGTTCAAGACCTTCGCCGATATCTCGGCTGAGCTTGGCGCCGGCGGCATGGGCACGCAGTTCGCCATCTTCACGCATCGCGACTTCGACGATCCTGACCGCCGCGCGCGTCTGTTCGATATCGCGCTGGACTGCTGGAGGGAGGTCGCCGAACACGCCCGGGCGGCAGGCCTGACCTACCTGTTCTGGGAGCCGATGTCGGTCGCCCGCGAATTCGGCCACACCATCGAAAACTGCCTGAGGCTGCAGGATGCGATCGATGCGGCCGGAATGGCCATTCCGCTTGAGATGATGGTCGACATCGACCATGGCGACGTGACCTCCTCCAACCCGGCCGACATCGATCCCTATGCCTGGGCCGAAGCCTTCCCCTGAAGTCGCCGATCATTCACATCAAGCAATCGTCGATGAACAAGGGCGGCCACTGGCCGTTCACCGCAGCCCACAACAAGGACGGCCGCATCACGCCTGAAAAGCTGCTGGAGACGGTGCGGCGCGGCGGCGGCACCGACAACGAAATCTGTCTCGAACTGTCGTTCCGCGAGCGCGAGCCGGTCGACCACCAGGTGGTCGCCATGATCCGCGAGTCGGTCGACTATTGGGCGCCCTTCATCGAGACCGGCAGGGCTGACCTGCTGCCGAACGCTGGATAGAAATGGACAGGAGCCGGTAGGGCTCCTGCCCGTAAAATGCAGATGGATCGAACTTAGCCGAACTTCGGGTCGAGGCTGCCCGACTTGTAGCGCTTGGCCATTTCCGAGACCGGCAGCGGCTTGATCTTCGGCGCATTGCCGGCCGTGCCGAACTGCTCGAAGCGCTCCTTGCAGAGCTTCCTCATCGCCGCCATCGCCGGCGTCAGGTATTTGCGCGGATCGAACTCGCTCGGGTTTTCGGTCAGCACCTTGCGGATCGCGCCGGTCAGCGCCATGCGGTTGTCGGTGTCGATGTTGATCTTGCGCACGCCATGCTTGATGCCGCGCTGGATCTCTTCCACCGGCACGCCCCAGGTCGGCTTCATCTTGCCGCCATATTTGTTGATGATCTCCTGCAGGTCCTCCGGCACGGAGGACGATCCGTGCATGACCAGATGCATGTTCGGCAGCCGGCGGTGGATCTCCTCGATGACGTTCATCGCCAGCACCGCGCCGTCGGGCTTGCGCGAGAATTTATAGGCGCCGTGGCTGGTGCCCATAGCCACCGCCAGCGCATCGACATGGGTGTCGCGCACGAACTGTTCGGCCTGCACCGGATCGGTCAAGAGCTGGTCATGGCTGATCGCGCCTTCGACGCCGTGGCCGTCTTCCTCCTCGCCGCCGCCGCTCTCCAGCGAACCCAGAACGCCGATCTCGCCTTCCACGGAGACGCCGCCCCAATGCGCCATGTCGACGACGCGCTTGGTGATGCCAGAATTATACGCATAGTCGGCCGGCGACTTGCCGTCCTCCTTGAGCGAACCGTCCATCATCACCGAGGTGAAGCCGTATTGGATGGCGGTGACGCAGGTGGCTTCGTTGTTGCCATGGTCGAGATGCATGCAGACCGGGATGTCCGGGTGGATTTCCACCAGTGCGTCGATCAGCTTGGCCAGCACGACGTCATTGGCGTAGGCGCGAGCGCCGCGGCTTGCCTGCAGGATGACCGGCGACTTGGTCTCCTCCGCGGCCTCCATGATGGCGAGGCCTTGTTCCATGTTGTTCATGTTGAAGGCCGGCACGCCATAGCCGTATTCGGCGGCGTGATCGAGCAATTGTCTCAATGTGATGCGAGCCAACGATTAGTCTCCCGTATCTGGTTTCAAACCCGTGGTTGCGGGCTGTCCGCGCATCGTTCAGCCCACCGATGCTTCTGGCCGGAATTCCGCGCAACCGCAACCGTGACAGACCGTCCCGGCCGCAATTCTTGTTACAGCGTCGCGATAAAAGGCGGCGAAATATCCCATGAAAATATCACATTATCACAAAAATAGTGATACATGTGCGATGATACCTGCTATATCTGGGCTCGATCAAGCAGCCAGAGTTCTGCGTTGGCGGGTCGGCGATAATGAAGAGCGACAACAGACGGCAAGGCATCATGGATTTCCTGGTGGACGCCGGGGCGGCGAGCGTCGACGACCTCGCTTCGCGTTTCGGCGTCTCCAGGATGACCGTGCATCGCGACCTGGACGAACTCGAGGAGAGCGGCTTCCTGCGCAAGGTGCGCGGCGGCGCCTCGATCCAGCCGAGCAGCCTTTTTGAAAGCGATTTCCGCTATCGGCAGAAGCAGGCGATCGGGGAAAAGCAGCGCCTTGCGGCGGCCGCCGTGACCATGATCGAACCCGGCCAGACGGTCATCATCGACGACGGCTCGACGGCGGGCGGCATCGCGCGGCATCTCGCCGATCTCAGGCCGCTGACCGTGATCACCAACAACCTCGCCGTCATCCAGGATCTGGCCGGCGCCGGAGGCATCAACCTGATCGCGCTCGGCGGCCAGTACTCGAAGAAATTCCATGGCTTCTTCGGCCTGCTCGCAGAGGCGTCGCTGCGGTCGCTGCGCGCCGACGTCGCCTTCCTGTCCTCATCCGCCATCCACGGCGCCTCCGCATTCCATCAAGACCAGGAAGTGGTGCAGGCCAAGCGGCTGATGATGGCCGCGGCGACCCGCAAATACCTTCTGGTCGATCACGGCAAGTTTGGCCGCAGCGCGCTGCATTTTTTGACCGATCTCAAGGCATTCGACGCCGTCTTCACCGGGCGCGAGCCAGAGCCCGGGATGCGCTCGACGCTGGATGCGGCGGGGGTTTCGCTGACGGTCGTCGCCGATAAGGATTGAGGGTCAAGGAGAGTACGCGTGGTTTACTGGGTCGGTACAAGCTGGAAGATGAACAAGGCGCTGGCCGAGGCGCTGGCCTTCGCCGAGGTGCTGGCCGGCTTCGTTCCCGGGTTCGACGATCGCATCCAGCCTTTCGTCATCCCGCCCTTCACGGCGGTGCGCGAGGTCAAGCGGGCGCTGTCTGAAACGCGCATCAAGGTCGGCGCGCAGAACATGCATTGGGCCGATGCCGGCGCCTGGACCGGCGAGATCTCGCCGGTGATGCTGAACGATTGCGGCCTCGACCTGGTCGAACTCGGCCACAGCGAGCGGCGCGAACATTTCGGCGAGACCGACCGAACGGTCGGGCTGAAGACAGCGGCGGCGGTCAGGCATGGACTGATACCGCTGATCTGTGTCGGCGAAACGCTGGCCGAGCGCGAAAGCGGCAAGGCCGATGCGGTGCTGACCGCTCAGGTCGAGGGTGCATTGCAATTCCTCGACGACGAGGCGAGGGGAGCAGAAATCCTGTTCGCCTACGAGCCGGTCTGGGCGATCGGCGACAAGGGCATCCCGGCCAGTTCCGACTATGCCGACAAGCAGCAGGCGCTGATCAAGCAGGTCGCCGCCGGCGTGCTGCCGTCCGTGCCGCCGGTGCTCTATGGCGGCAGCGTCAATCCCGGCAATGCCGCCGAGCTGATCGGCCAGCCCAACATTGACGGCCTGTTCATCGGCCGCTCCGCCTGGCAGGCGGAAGGCTACATCGACATCCTGCGCCGCGCTTCCGCGGCGATCTGAATCAATCGAACTGGAAAGGACAAAAATGAAAATAGCCATCGGAGCCGACAGCGCCGGCAAGCCGCTGCTCGACGTCATCGCCGCGCATCTGGCGACCAAGCCCGGCCTCACCGTCAGCGACCTCAGCCAGGCGGGCTTCTATGCCGACCTGTCGCAGAAACTCGCCCAGACGATCGTCGAAGGCGAGAACGACCGTGGCATCCTGTTCTGCGGCACCGGCATCGGCGTCTCGATCTCGGCCAACAAGGTGCCGGGCATCCGCGCCGCGCTTACCCACGACACCTACTCGGCCGAGCGCGCGGCGAAATCCAACAATGCCCAGATCATCACCATGGGCGCCCGCGTCATCGGTCCGGAACTGGCCAAGGCCATTGTCGATACGTGGCTGGCCTCGGAGTTCGACGAGAAGGGGCCGTCGGCCGGCAACGTCCAGGCGATCAACAAGCTCGACGCGGCGAAGGCCTAAGCCAGGCTCCGCGTCATCGCGCCGATGACGGTGACGGCTGAGGCCGCGCCCGGGTCCATGTGCCCGAGCGACCGTTCGCCGAGCCGCGACGAGCGGCCCTTGGCGGCGATCATGTCCTTGGTCGATTCAGCACCGCGCTCGGCAGCGGCAAGGGCTGCCTGCAGACTGTCGGCAAGGCTCTTTCCCCCTGCATTGCTGGCGCCAGCCGCTTCCGCCGCCGGTTGCCAGGCATCGACCATGGTCTTTTCGCCGATCTCGGCCTTGCCGCGATCCTTGATGCCTTGCGCCATGGCCTGCAGCAGGGCGATGAATTCGGCATCCGCCAGCGTCGCCTTGCCCTTGACTGCGGCGGCTGCACGCATGAAGGCCGTGGCATAGAGCGGGCCGCAGGACGCGCCGACGGCATTGAGGAACGATTTCGCCGCCGTGTTGAGGAGCGCGGTCGGCTCGGTCGCCGCAAGGTCGAGCGATGCCAGCGCATCGCGCACGGCGTCGAACCCGAGCGCCATGGCAATACCGTGGTCGGCGTCGCCGATGACGCCGTCGAGCTGGCAAAGCCGGTCCCTGTCGGCCTCGATCGCCACCGCGATCGCGTCGAACATTCTTTTCAGGTCGGAGGCACCGATGGTCATGGGGCGCTCCTCAGCCGGCACGGAACATGGCGCAATCGCAGGGGTGGTCGAGCATCGCCTGCAATTCTTCGTCGAGATGGAAAAGCGTCACCGAAGCACCGGCCATTTCCAGCGACGTGCAGTAATTGCCGACCCAGGTCGCATGGATGGAGACCCCGATTGCGTCCAATCTCTGCTTGACCCGTCGGTTCATGATGTAGAGTTCCATCAGCGGCGTCGAGCCCAGTGAATTGACCAGCACCGCGACCTTGTCGCCGCTCTTCGGCGCCATCTCGTCGAAAATCTTGTCTAGCATCTCGTCGGTAATTTCGTCGGCGGTCCCGAGCTTGCCGCGCGCGATGCCGGGTTCGCCATGGATGCCCATGCCGATCTCCATTTCGTCCGCGCCGATCTCGAAATTCGGCCGCCTTGTCTGCGGCAGCGAGCAGGGCGACAGCGCCACGCCCATGGTGAAGGTGTGGTCGTTGGCTTTGCGCGCGATGCGTTCGCATTCGTCGAGCGGGAGCAGGAGGTCGCAGGCCGCGCCGGCCGCCTTGAAGATGAAGAAATTGCCGGCGACACCACGGCGCTTCTGCCGCTGGTCGCGCGGCGCCGAGGCGACGTCGTCGGTGGTGAGCACCGTGCGCACCTCGATGTCGTCCATGCCGGCCATCTCGGCCGCCATGTCGAAATTCATCACGTCGCCGGCATAGTTGCCGTACATGAACAGCACGCCGGCGCCGCCGCTGACCGCCTTGGCGCATTCCAGGATCGGATCCGGTGGTGGCGAGGCAAAGACGTTGCCGATTGCCGCCGCGTCCGCCAGCCCCTTGCCGACAAAACCGAGAAAGGTCGGCTCGTGGCCGGAACCGCCGCCGATCACCAGCCCGACCTTGCCGGGCCGTGGCCCGTCGCGGGCGATGATCGAGCGCGGGCTGCCGTCCACGCTTGCGAGATGGCGAGGATGCGCGGCCAGGATCCCTTCGAGCATTTCGTCGACGGCGCGGTTGCCGTCATTGATGATCTTCTTGGTCTGCACCGGCATCCTCCCGAACTCGGTATTTTCGCAAATACTACCGGGTGTTATCGCGATTTCCACCCGGCCGGGAAGATTTCATGCCGCGATCTTTTCCCGCGCCGCGAGAATCTGCACGCAGGCGTTGGCCGCTTCCTTGCCCTTGACCGAGAAGTGCTCGAAGAAGAAGCGGTGATGCTCGGCGCTGTCGTGAAAATTGTGCGGCGTGAGCACCGCCGAAAGCACCGGCACCCCGGTCGAAAGTTGCACGTTCATCATGCCGTCTATGACGGCGCTGGCGACGAAGTCGTGCCGGTAGATGCCGCCATTGACGACGAACGCCGTGCCGAGGATCGCGGCGTAGCGGCCGGTGCCGGCGAGCGTCTTGGCATGCAGCGGGATTTCATAGGCGCCGGGCACGTCGAAGATGTCGACGGCAAAGCGCCCGCTGCCGATCTCGGCCAGTTCGGCCTCGAACGCCTGCACGCACTGGTCGACAATGTCGGCGTGCCAGCGCGCCCTGATGACGGCGATGCGGATTGTTTCATAGTCTTTGTGGGAATGCTGATTCATGGGTCCATCCTTCCGTTTCGAACCAGAATCAGGACGCACGATACGAAATCCGACCCGCCGGGGCGGTTCGTTTTCCGTTTCGTTCTCTTCCATCCGGACTTTAACCGTCGGCTCCGGAATCACACCGGATCTGCTGACCCTTCCAACTGCTGGAAGGCGCTCGCGGGCTTGGGTCCCGCGCATGACCCCGAAAACCGGAAACGGTTTTCGGAAAGGCCTCATGCGCAATCTGAGAGTCCTTACCGCCGGTGGGACTTTCACCCCGCCCTGAGAACATTAACGGCTTTGTATGGAAGGGCAGGGGTGCCGCTGTCAACGCGCCAAGGGCTGGTGGCCAATCACGTTCTGTCGACTGGAGCAATGCGATGAGACGCTGGCTCTACCGGCTGCGCCACGCTGCGGCCGAGGCGGCAATCAGCATGAGCACCGCCGCGACCATCGCGCAGGCGGCAAAGCCGAAGTCGGAATAGAGCGGCCCGAAGCCGGTGGTGCCGACAAACACCGCGAGGTAGGTCACCGCGCTGTTCAGGCCCATGATCGTGCCCCGCCGTGACGGATCGAGCGCCGACAGGCGCATCACCAGCACGTTCAGCCCGAAATGATTGGCAAGCCCCCAGGCCGCCACCATGGCGAGCGTCAGGCCGTAGCTGTCGCTGGTCGCCGCGATCGCCACATAGACCATGGCGACCAGAAGATAGGCGAAAGGCATGACGCGCCGGGCGCCCAGGCGATCGATGATGCCGTCGAAGAGCGCCGCCGTGCCGAAGCCCGCGCCATAGGCGAGGGCGGCGAGCCCATTGGCGCTGACCGGCTGTCCCAACCCGTTGTGGAGATGGTCGCCAAGATAGCCATAGACGCCGTAAAAGGCGGTCATGAAGGCGCCGCAGGCGACCAGGAGGGGCACGATGCCGGGGTATTCAGTGCGGCGAGCGGAGCGGGCGCCGGGCCCGCCTTCCTGACATCCGGGAGTGACGACGCGGTGAGGCCGCCGAGCGCCAGGGCGGCCAGCAGCGCCACGGCGGCGAAGACGGCGCGCCAGTGCACGAGATCGGCAAGCACCGCCGACAGGGAAACGCCGGCCACCATGCTGAGCGTCCATCCGGTCAGCACCACGCCGATCGTGCCGCTTTCGCGGCCGGGCGGCGCGATGGCCGCGGCACTGGCATAGATCGCCGGCATGGCGACGCCGGCTGCAATGCCGGCGACAAGCTGCGCGCCAACCAGCGCGATCACCGTCGGCGCGGCCGCACTGGCGGCCAGGGCCAATGCCAGCAGCAGCAAGGCCGCCTGCAGCATCCGGCGCGCGCCGACCCGGTCGATATGGCGTGCCAGGAACAGGGCGCTCGCCGATGTGCCGAGGCCGAAGGCAGCCGCTGCCATCATCACCATGGGAACACTGGTCGAGAACGATACGGCCACCGCCGGAGCGATCGGACCCAGCACCAGCGAATTCGAGCCGATCACGGCGATGCATCCGGTCAGCAGATAGGCGAGGCCCGGGATGGGCGGCCTGGTGTCCGCGCCCAAGGCTGCAGCTTGATCATTGTTCGACATATCATCATAATGGCCGCATTAAATTCCGTGACAATCGGGAATATCGACATGGATCAAGAAACAGATGGCGTTCCGCGGAACAGGCCGGCGGCCCGGGACGTCGACGCGACCGACCGAAAAATATTAGGCGTTCTGGTCGACGACGCGACCGTCAGCTACGCCGAACTCGGCGATCGCGTCGGCCTGTCGCCGCCGGCCACGCATGAGCGGGTCAAGCGGCTCCGGCGCAGCGGCGCCATCCGCAACACATCAGCCATCATCGACCCCAACGCGGTGAGGAAGCCGCTGCTGACCTTCGTCCACATCGACACCAGTGGCTGGGGCAAGACCCCGGAACTGATGGCGATCTCGGAATATCCCGAGGTCGAGGAGATCCACACCGTCGCCGGCGATACCTGCGTATTGCTGAAGGTGCGTACCGAGGACACCAAGGCACTCGAAGGCCTGCTGTTGCGCCTCTACGAGACACCCGGAGTCACTTCGACACGCAGCTACGTGGTTCTGGCGACTTACCTCGAACGGCCGGTGCAACCCGGCATCACCGCGCAGTGGCCGACGCCAAAGCACATGAGCAAGCCGCTGTATTAGAGCAAAGGGTTAGAGCGGTCGGCGATTTTATCAAACGCTGAACCGCTCCAGAAGCGGATGACGCTGCTCGGTCCGACGCTATGCCCGCTCGGGGAACATCGCCTTCAAGCCCTCGCGCGAGGCCTTGGCGATGCCGCGCTCGGTGATCAGTCCGGTCACCAGCCGTGCCGGCGTCACATCGAAGGCGGGGTTCCTTGCCGGCGTCGCTTCGGGCGACACACGCACCTGGGCGATCTCGCCCTTGGCGGTCTTGCCCCAGACCAGCGACACCTCGTCGCCCGAGCGCTCCTCGATCGGAATTTCGGCAAGCCCGTCGCCCACTGTCCAGTCGATGGTGGGCGAGGGCAGCGCGACGTAGAACGGCACGTCATTGTCGGCGGCGGCGAGCGCCTTCAGATAGGTGCCGATCTTGTTGCAGACATCGCCATCGGCAGTCGTGCGGTCGGTGCCGACGATGACCATGTCGATCGCGCCGCGCTGCATCAGATGGCCGCCGGCATTGTCGACGATCAGCGTGTGCGGCACGCCGTGGCCGGCCATCTCCCAGGCGGTCAGTTGGGCACCCTGGTTGCGCGGGCGTGTTTCATCGACATAGACATGCACGGGAATGCCGGCCTCGACGGCGAGATAGATCGGTGAAGTGGCTGTGCCGTAGTCGACGGTCGCCAGCCAGCCGGCATTGCAGTGGGTGAGGATATTGACCGTCTCGCCCGGCTGTTTGCGCGCCGCGATCGCCTTGATGATTTCAAGGCCGTTCTTGCCAATGGCGCGGTTCAGCTCAACGTCCTCGTCGGCGATTTCACTGGCGCGCCGATAGGCGGCCGCGGCGCGTTGTTCCGGCGGCAACGGCCGCAGGAAACGCCGCATCTCGTCCAGTGCCCAGCGCAGGTTGATCGCCGTCGGTCGTGTCTCGTGCAGTGTTTCCCAGACGGCATCGAGCGCTTCGTCGGATGCGTCACCCGTCATCTGCATGGCGACGCCATAGGCCGCAGTGACTCCGATCAGCGGTGCGCCGCGCACCCACATGTCGCGGATCGCGGTGGCGACGCCCGCGACCGTGCCGAGCTTCTCGATGCGGAATTCATGCGGCAGCCAGCGCTGGTCGATGATCTCCACCGAGCGGCCGTCGTCGCTGAGCCAGATGGTCCGATAGTGGCGGTCGCCGACGTTCAAATACTGTTCTCCTGTTCGATCAGCGCGGCCAGATTGTTGACCTCGTCGATGCTGTGAATCTGGCGCCGGTTGACGGCGATGTGGCGGCCGAATTTCAGCGCCTTCGCCTCACAACTGGCGCGTACATCTTCATCGGCAATGGTCTCGAAGTCGGCATTGTGAGCGAGGCCGAGGATGCGTCTGTGCACCTCGATGCCGGCAAAACCGAGCAGATCGGTCCAGATCTGGTGCAGCACATGGTCGAGCGCCTGCTCGGCGGCGAGTATGTCGCCCTGATCCTCGAACAGGCTTCTCTGGTAGAGCATGCCGGTGCGCTCGCTGCGCCACAACACAGAGAACTCGGCGCGGAACACGGCCCATGTCTCGTTGGTCACACCGAGCAGATAGGCGCGCATGGCATCGCGCTTGCCGTTCTGCTCATGTCCGCGTTGCGAGAAGAACGACATCCAGAAGTTGGCGAGCAGCATGCCGACGTCGAACGCCATCGGACCGTAGAAGGCGAACTCCGGATCGATCATCCGCGTCTCCTGGTCGGTGACCATGATCGAGCCGGAGTGCAGGTCGCCATGCAGCAGCGTCTCGGCATTGGCGGCGAAGATATGCTTCAGCCGCTGCGCCTCGACCTTGAGGTCGCGATCGGCCCGCAACTCGGCAACCAACGCGTCGAGCTGCGGGCTGGTGTGGCGGTTCATCTTGGCGTCGAAGTAGGGGTCTGAGAACACGAGGTTCTCGGTGATGTCGCAGAGCTCGACATTGTCCGCGAACAACGCCAGGTCCGCCTTGCGCTCTTTGGTCACCATCGACAGGTCTGAGCCGCGGAACAGGGTGCGGGCCATGAACAGGCCGATATCCCTGGCGATGTTGGGCAGTTGCCGGCCCTCGATCAGCGCCCGCCGCAGGATGATGTGCGGCGGTGCCAGATATTCCATGATGATCAGCGCCTGGGTCTCGTCGAAGTAATAGATCGCCGGCACCGAGCCCGGCGCACGCGCCTCTTGCCGGGTCAACGCGTGATACTCGAAGAAGGAGCGCTTCAACGGCAGCGGCCAGCTGTCGCCGACGAGGCGGACATAGGGCAGGGCCTGCTTGACGATGGCTCCGCCACCGGCGCCTTCGACGATGAACACCAGGTTCAGATTGCCGTCGCCGACTTCGCGGACTTTCCAGGCGCTCGCGTCCCTGCCGATCTTCGCGCACAGCGCTTCGTTCGTGCCGAGACGTGTTGCGAGCGTCTCCACCGACAATGCTTCAAACGGCAATTTCCCAGTCATCCTCGTCCCTCCCGCCTGTGTGCTCCGATCATAAGGGAGCCTTGGCGGCGGGGCCAAGCTAGGAAGCTGTCTGGCAATTGTCAATCGTGTTGACAATTGCCGATATTGACCATAGCGTCGTCGTCAGGGAGGAACGCATGGTCGGCAATGCCGTGTTCCGCGTAGAGGGACTGAGGAAATCCTTTGGTCGCAACGAGGTGCTTGGCGGCATCGCGCTGGACCTCCATGCCGGTGAAGTGACCGTGCTGATGGGCGCCAACGGCGCCGGCAAATCCACCCTCGTCAAGATCGTCAGCGGCGTCTACGAGCGTGGCGGCGGCACCATGATGCTCGCCGGCCAGGACTTCGCACCGAACACGCCGGCGGAAGCGATCCGCGCCGGCGTCGTCACCGTCCACCAGAACATCAATGACGGTGTTGTCGCCGACCTCGATGTCGCCACTAATCTCACGCTCGACAGGCTGAGCGGCCGGGGCGTACCGACCCTGTTCAACCCCGCCCGCGTGCGCCGCGAAGCCAAGGCGGTCGCCGACCGCATGGGGCTGGCCATCGATTTGAAGGCGCGCGTCAGCGATCTGTCGCTGGCCGACCGCCAGATGGTGGCGATTGCCCGAGCGCTGGCGCACCAGCCGAAAGTGTTGATCCTCGATGAGCCGACCTCGTCGCTCTCCAGTGCCGAAGCCGACAGGCTGTTCGCGCTGGTCGACCGGCTGCGCGAGCAAGGCGTGGCGATCCTCTATATCTCGCACCGCATGTCGGATATCAGGCGGCTCGCCGACCGCATCGTCTCGATGCGCGATGGCGTCGTCTCGGGCGCCTTCGACACCAAGCCGCTCGACTATGAAGGCGCAGTCAACGCCATGCTCGGCCGCAAGATCCATCTCGACCAGATCGTCGCCAGGAGTTCGGCCAGAGCGGTCCTGACCATTGAGGGGCTGCGCATCGCGCAGGGTGCCCGGCCGATCTCGCTGACGCTTGGCGATAGCGAGGTCGTCGCCGTCACCGGCCTCGTTGGCGTCGGCAAGACCGCTCTTGCCGAAACGTTGTTCGGCGTGCGCCGGCCGCTCGCCGGCACCATGACGATGAACGGCAAGCCTTACGCGCCGCGCTCGGCGGGCGACGCGATCGCCGCCGGCGTGTTTCTCGTCGCCAAGGATCGCGCCAGCAGCGGCATCATCGGCGGCTTCAACATCGAGCGCAATGTCAGCCTGCCTTTCCTGAAGCGTATGTCGAATTTCAGCGTGCTCAAACGCCGCCTCGAACGCGCTACCGCGCGCCGGCAGATCGAGCAACTCGGCATCGTCTGCCGCTCGGAGAAGGACGAGATGTCGGCGCTGTCCGGCGGCAACCAGCAGAAGGTGATGGTCGCCCGCTGGATGGCCCAGAATGCCGCGCTGTTCATCCTCGACGAGCCGTTCCAGGGCGTCGACATTTCGGCAAGGCGCGACATCGCCGCCAAGCTGAGGGCAAGCGCCAATGGCCGTGCCACGCTCTTGTTCGTCACCGAACTCGACGAAGCGCTGGAGACGGCGGACCGCATCCTGGTGATGTCGGAGCATACGATCGTCGGCGAACACCGCAATGCCGATGTCGACCTCGACCGCCTTTTGGCCGAGGTCGCCGGCGGACCGCTGCACAGCGCTGCCTGAGGGTGGCGGTGAATGGAATTAGAATGGAGAGACCATGGGTTGGAGTTGGGTAAAAACGGCAGCGGCGCCGGGGTGCGCCGAATGACGCTGCGCGACTATGCCATCCGCTATGGGTTCATCGTGCTGCTGTTCGGATTGGTCGCCTATTTCGCGATCGCCGCCGATGGGTTCGTCTCGCCGCAAAGCGCCGTCTTCATCTTCCAGTCGGTCGCCATCACCGGCGTGCTGGCGCTCGGCGTCACCGCCACCCTGGTGGTCGGCGGCTTCGACCTGTCGATCGGCTCGGTCGCGACCTCGGCCATGATGGCGGCGGCCTATGTTATGGTGGTGCTGGAACAGAACGCGGTCGTGGCGGTCGTCGTCTGCCTGTTGATCGGCGCTCTTGTCGGCCTGATCAATGGCTGGCTGATCGTCTACATGCGCGTGCCGGACCTCTTGGCGACGCTCGGCATGATGTTCCTGCTGGTCGGCCTGCAGCGCATTCCGACCGAGGGCCGCTCGATTGCCACCGGCATGACCATGCCCGACGGCTCGGTCGCCAACGGCAAATTCTCCGATGCCTTCCTGGCGCTCGGCCGCCACCGCTTCGATTTCTTCATCCCGAACCTCATTCCGGTGTCGGTCGTCGTGCTTCTGGTGCTGGCGGTGCTGATCTGGTTCTTCCTCGAATACACCCGCTTCGGCCGCATGATGTATGCGGTCGGCTCCAATGAGCGCGCCGCCGAACTCGCCGGCGCGCCTGTCAAGGCATACAAGATCTGGGCCTACGTTATTTCAGGCGTTTTTGCCTCCATTGGCGGCATTTTGCTCGCCGCCCGGCTTGGACGCGGCGACATCGCCTCGGGTAATAATCTGCTGCTCGATGCGGTTGCCGCGGCGCTGATCGGCTACGCGGTGCTCGGCGCCGCCAAGCCGAACGCCTTCGGCACCGCCGTCGGCGCGCTGTTCGTCGGCATCTTGCTGCAAGGCCTGACGATGATGAACGCGCCTTACTACACGCAAGATTTCGTCAAGGGCGTGGTTCTGGTCGTCGCCCTTGTCTTCACCTTTGCCCTTTCGGGCAGGGGCAGGGGCTAGCATTCGGCCGGACAGGATTTTGGGTTCAACAAAAGTGGAGGAAAACAAGGTGAACATCACAAGAAGAGTTCTGGGGAAGGTGGCGCTCGGGCTGGCCGGCGCAACCATGCTGATCCAGGGGCATTTGCCGCGGACAAGCCGGCGCCGTTCGACAAGCCGGGCGTCAAGATCGCGCTGGTCCGTTATCTCTCGACCGGCGACTTCTTCCAGGCCTATCTCTCGGGCGTCGAAGCGCAGTCGAAGGCGCTCGGCATCGACTTGCGCGTGCTCGACAGCCGCCAGGACGCCGCGCTTCAGTCCGACATGGTCGACCAGGCCATCGCGCTCGGCGTGCAGGGCATCATCATCCAGCACGGCCTGACGGAATCGATGAAGGACGCCGCCCAGCGTGCCGTCGACGCCGGCATCAAGGTGGTGGCTTTCGACGTCAATGTCGAAAATCCCAAGATCCCGCAAGTCGAACAGTCGGATAAGGACCTGGCGCGGCTGGCGCTCGAGCAGGCGGTCAAGGACAATGGTGAAAGCTGGAATGCCGGCTATGTCTATGTCGCCGGCATCGCGCCGCTCGACCGCCGTAACGAAACCTGGGTCGACGTGAAGAAGAAATATGCCGGCATCAAGGAAGCCGCGATGTTCGGCACGCTCGACAATCCGATCGCCAATTCCGTCGCCAACCAGGCGCGCTCGGTGCTGTCGGCGCACCCCGACATTAACGTGATGTTTGCCCCCTATGACGAATTCGCCAAGGGCGTGAAGATCGCCGTCGACGAAGCCGGCCTGAACAAGAAGATCAAGATCTATTCGGCCGACATTTCGACGTCCGACATCGCTGCGATGCGCGAGCCCGACAGCGCCTGGGCCGCGACCGCGGCGACCAACCCGGCCGTCGTCGGCCAGGTCTCGGTGCGCGCGCTGGCGCAGCTGCTCGCCGGCGAAGATCCCGGCCACAACGTCATCGTGCCGCCGACGCTGATCACCCAGAAGGAGCTGATCGACAAGGATATCAAGAACATGGAAGACCTGTCGGCCAAGCTGCCGCAGTTCGCGCATGCCGATGTCGCCATGCCCGCCTGGATGCCGAACCCGAACGCTAAGTAAGGCTCGCCAGTACAGGACGGAAAAGGGCGGCCCGTGAGCCGCCCTTTTTGTTGCCGGTCGGGAGATGCCTAGAGCAATTCCAGGAAAAGTGTGAAGCGGTTTTCCGTTCGGAATTGCGCAAAAACAAAGAGTTAGAGCCGTCGGCGATTCCGTGAAATGCGGAACGGCTCTAACGCAGCGCCGCGGCGATGTTGCCGCCGTCGACCGTCGTCACGTCGGCGGTGGTGCGATCGGCCAGTGCGTGATGCAGGAAGGCCTGTGCCACATCCTGCGCCGTCACCTCCTGGCCGAGCAGATTGCCTGACATGTATTCCTTCTCCGACACGCCGCGCGCGCCCGAACGGCTGGCGATCATCGCGTCGGTCAAAAGGCCGGAGCGGATACGGTCCGCATTCACCGCGTTGGAACGGATGCCATGGGCGCCATAGTCGAGCGCGTATTGCCTGGACAGGAACAGCGTCGCTGCTTTCGGCACGCCATAGGCGCCGAATTTCGGGCCCGGATTGACCGCCTGCTTGGAGGTGTTGAACAACAGCGCGCCGCCGGTGCCCTGTTCCAGCATGATGCGCACGGCGTTCTGCGCCGCCGACTGGTGGGCGAAGAAATTGAGCTCGAAGCTCTTGCGCAGCAGCGCATCGTCAAGCTCGCCGATGCGGCCTTCCCAGGCAGCGCCGGCATTGGACACCAATATGTCGACGCCGCCGAAGACGGCGACCGCCTTGTCGAAGGCGGCACGCATCTGGGCCGGGTCGGTGATGTCGGCGCCAACGCCGATCGAATTGTTGCCGGCTTTTTTGGCGGCATCGGCGGCCTTTTCGGCGTCGAGATCGACAACGACGGCATGAGCGCCATTGTCGGCGAACAGTTTTGCGGTCGCCGCACCGATCGCGCCGGCGCCGCCGGTGATCAGCACCACCTGTCCGGTCAGTGGCTTCGGCTTGTTGGAGGCGAGCTTGGCCTGCTCCAGCGACCAGTATTCGAGTGGGAACAGGTCCGCCTTGGACAACGGGTGGAAGCGCCCGACCGCCTCGGCGCCGCGCACAGCCTCGATCCACATCTCGCCGACGTCCGATGCGATCCTGGCATCCTTCAGCGTGCGGCCATGACCGAACATGCCGAGTCCCGGCACCAGCGTCAGCCGCGGCATGGGATCGAGCATGGTGCGCTTGACGTCGTCAAGCGAGTCATTGGTCTCGAAATAGGCGCGGTAATCGCTGACGAAGGCGTCGACATGGCTCTTGATGACGGCCTTGTAGTCGCCGGCCTTGTCTGCATCGGGCGCCGGCACGGCCATCGGTCCGGTCTTGATGCGGATCGACAGATCCGGCGTCGACACGCCACGCCCGGCATAGTCGGCAATGTCGGCCGAATTGATGAAATCGACGATTGCGTCGGAGGTGCGGAAGTCGCTGATCATGCGGTCGAAGCGGCCTTCGCCGCGTGGCGCCGCGACAGCGCCGCGCAACATGGGCGCGATGGAAGCCGGCGTCGCCAGCCTTGCCGGCAATGCTGCCTTGGCCGCCTTGGGCTTGGCATGCTTGGCCACATAGTCTTCGGCGACGTTCACATAGTGGATCATCCGGTCATAGGCCTGCCTGGCATCGTCGCCGAAGGTGAAGATGCCGTGCTTATCGAGGATCAGGCCTTCTACCGTTGGGTCGGCGTCGAACACATCGGCCGCCGCCTTGGCGAGATCGAAGCCCGGCATGATGTAGGGCACGTAGCCCATTTTTGCTCCGAACACTTTTTCCACCAGCGGCTTGCTGTCTTCCTGGTCGACAATGGCCAGGATGGCGGTCGAGTGGGTGTGGTCGACGAATTTGTGCGGCAGGAAGGCATGCAGCAGCGTCTCGACCGATGGGTTGGGCGAGGCAGGGTCGATCAGGTTTGCCCGCTGCAGCGCGACCATGTCCTCATCGGAAAGCCTGTCCAGCCTGCGCGCCTTGAGTAGGGCGCCCATCTTGACGGCGGGCAGGCCCTGCGGCTCGATGACGGCCATGTCCCAGCCGCTGCCCTTGACGCACAGCACGTCCCACTCGTCGCCGACGAGGTCGGTCGCCTTGATCTTGCAGGAGGTGTTGCCGCCGCCATGCAGGACCAGCTGTGGCACGCCGCCCAGAAGCCGCGTCGTGTAGACACGCACGGCGAGGTCGCGGCCGACGCCCTTCTTCGCATAGTCGGCAACGAGTTTCTCGGCCGCGTCGTCGTTCCACAGATTTTTCATGTTCGCTTCGTCCAGTTGCTGTCTTTAGGTGGTGAAACAGGAATGCCGCGACGCCTTGATGACAATGCGTCGGCAAAGGGTTGATTTTCAGGATGCCTTTCCTGCTGACGCTCCGGCATGATCGAGCAGCCGCTGCGCCATATGCGCGCCGACCACCAGATGCGTGCAGAGGCCGCCGGCGATGGCCGCGAGCAGCGGCTCGAATTTGCTGTCTTCCTGCACGACCATCAGCCGTTTCCCGATGACGCGCAGCGAAGCGAGCCCGGCGGAGATGACCCGCCGGTTGTAGCTGCAGTCGAGCAATTCGCCACCGGCGTCGATGATCTGCCCGGCGATGACGCCGGCGGCACCTTCCTTGCGCAGTGCCGCCATCTCGGCCGCCGTCAGCGCGCCGCACTTCACCAGATGGCTGTCGGCATCGACCGCGCCGATGGAGTAGAGCGCAAGATCGCAGTCGCTGATCCCGGCAAGCTGGTCGCGGATCACCGGCTCGGCGCGCAGGCCTTGCGCGAGGTCCTCGGTCGACAGCACCAGAGGCGCGTAGAAGTTGAGGCCCTTGGCGTTGAGCCGGCGCGCGATTTCCATGGTGCACTGGTCGGGCCGGTAGGAGTAGGGCGCGCCGAGATTGCCGCAGAGCTGCACCACGGTGACGTCCTGCAGGTCGGCATAGGACATGATGTCGGCGATGGTGTAGACGGTGCGGCCCCAGGCAACGCCGATGCGGTCGCCCTTCCTGACGAGTTCCAGGAACACGCTTGCCGCCAGCACCGCGATATCGGTCGAAGGGTCGGCGAGATAGGCGTTTTCCGGCGCGATCCAGACGGCGTCGAGTTTCAGGGCGTCTTCCAGCCTGCGCGCCATGACGTCGTCAGTGAAGAGCTGCGTCGAGGTCGAGATGTTGACGATGCCTGTCTCGCGCGCCTTGCGCAGATACATGGCGACCGAGGCGCGCGAAATGTTGAGCTGATTGGCCACTTCGTCCTGGCGAAGCCCATGGGCATAGTAAAGCCAGGCCGCCTTGTGAATGAGCTGTTCTGCCGGTCGGATCGCCATGCCACCTCCTTGGCTGACAATAGTCACGGCTCTCGACAAAAGTCAAATTTGGATGGGCAGGAAGCGATCTTCTGCCGGTACGGCTCGATGGAGATCACCATTCCAGCAAGTTGGCGCAGCATAGCATTTTCAGCCGTCCAAGGGGATAGCGTGACGACGAACCTGGGGTTAGAAAGCTCGAAAAGACTTTGGGGAGGATGGGATGGCCAATCCCTACGAACAGGATCTCGACAGGAACGCCGCCAACCACCAGCCGCTGACGCCGCTCACCTATCTGGAGCGCGCGGCCAAAACCTATCCCGACCATATTGCCATCATTCACGGCAGGCAGCGCATCAGCTACCGCGATTTCTGGCGCCGCTCCCTGAAGCTCGCCTCGGCGTTGCACAGGCACGGCATCGGCAAGGGCGATACGGTGACGGTCATGCTGTCGAACACGCCGCCAATGCTGGAGGCGCATTTCGGCGTGCCGATGACCAAGGCCGTGCTGCATTCGCTCAACACGCGCCTCGATGCCGCGGTCATCGCCTTCCAACTCGACCATGCCGAGACCAAGGTGCTGATCGTCGATCGTGAGTTTTCCGCAGTCGTGGGAGAGGCGCTCGGTCTGGCCAAGGTCAAGCCGCTGGTCATCGATTACGACGATCCCGACTACGCCGCTGATGCGCCCTACCCGAAAGGCGAGCGGGTCGGCACGGTGGACTACGAGGCCTTTGTCACCAATGGCGACGAGGAGTTCGCCTGGTCGATGCCCGACGACGAATGGGACGCCATCTCGCTCAACTACACCTCGGGCACCACAGGCAATCCCAAGGGCGTCGTCTATCACCACCGTGGCGCTGCCTTGATGGCCTACACCAACACCATCCATGCCGGCATGGCCAAGCATGCGGTCTATCTCTGGACCTTGCCGATGTTCCACTGCAATGGCTGGTGCTTTCCCTGGACGCTGGCCGTCCAGGCCGGCACGCATGTCTGCCTGCGCTGGGTGCGGCCGAAGCCGATCTACGACGCCATTGCCGATCATGGCGTCACGCATCTGTGCGGCGCGCCGGTCGTCATGTCGGTGCTGATCAACGCCAGGGAGGAGGACAAGCGCGCGTTTGCGCAGACGGTCACCTTCAACACGGCTGCCGCGCCGCCGCCCGAAGCCGTCCTGTCGGGCATGGCCGACGCCGGCTTCGCCGTCACCCATCTCTACGGGTTGACCGAGACCTACGGTCCGGCTGTCGTCAACGAATGGCATAATGGCTGGGACGCACTCGACAAGGGGCGAGGGCGGGCAAGAAGGCACGGCAGGGCGTGCGCTATGCCGCGCTCGAGGGCCTGACGGTGATGGATCCCGAAACCATGGCCGAAACGCCCGCCGACGGCGAAACCATCGGCGAGGTCATGTTCCGCGGCAACATCGTCATGAAGGGCTACCTGAAGAACCGCAAGGCGACCGACGAGGCTTTCGCCGGCGGCTGGTTCCACTCGGGCGATCTCGGGGTCATGCACCCAGACGGCTACATCCAGCTCAAGGACCGCTCCAAGGACATCATCATCTCCGGTGGCGAGAACATTTCCTCGATCGAGGTCGAGGACGCGCTCTACAAGCATCCCGCCGTCGCCTCCTGCGGCGTCGTCGCACGCCATGACGACAAATGGGGCGAGGTGCCTGTCGCCTATGTCGAGCTGAAGCCGGGCAAGGAGGCGAGCGAGGCCGAGATGATCGAGCACTGCAGGATGTTGCTCGCCCGCTTCAAGGTGCCAAAGGCGGTGATCTTCGCCGAAATACCGAAGACCTCGACCGGCAAGATCCAGAAATTCCGGCTGCGGGAAATGGCCAAGGTCGCCTGAAGCCCTCCGTGGGCCTTCCGAGAGCATTACTTTCAGAGGCCCGCATCCTGGGGGCGTCTTGTGACGTCTATTGGATGTCACCATCTGTCACCTATCGTACGCGTACGTCGAATCCGCGTTGACATAGTGCTCTTTTCGATTTACGAGTGATGAAAATCGAAATTCGTCACTCGTTATTTGACGGAGAGCTATGTCCGAAGCCGCCAACATCGTCGCCGACGTCGCCCGACAGGAAAATGTGACGCGCATTCTCGATTGCGCCGAGCGCCTGTTCCGGCACTATGGCTACGGCAAGACCAATGTCGCCGACATTGCCCGTGAACTCGGCATGTCGCCGGCCAATATCTATCGTTTCTTTGCCTCCAAGGTCGAAATCCACCAGGCCGTCTGTGGCCGGATGCTCGGCGCCAGCTACAAGATGGCCTACGAGATCATGCACCTGCCGATCAGCGCCGAGGAGCGGCTGCGGCGCTACGTGCATGCCCAGTACAAGATGACGATGGAGGTTATGCTCGACGACCAGAAGGTCCACGAGATGGTCATCGTTGCCCTCGAGCGCGACTGGGGCGTCATCGACAAGCATGTCGACAGCATCCACGATCTCTTCGCCGAGGTGATCCGCGAGGGCATCGAGGCTGGCGAGTTCAGGAAACAGGACCCGGTGACCGCATCGCGCTGTTTCGGTGCCGCCACCGTCATCCTGTGCCATCCGCAGATGGTGGCGCAGTGCCTCGCCAAGACCAATCGGGCGATGCCCGACGAGCTCATCGATTACGCCATCAGAGCCTTGAAATAGCCGCCGCCAGCCGGTGCCGGTGTCGACAGTCCGCCTCCAGTCGGGAGTATCAAGATGTTTTTGCCCAGTTCCATCCTTCGCAAGCTGCCAGCCGCCGGCCTGATCATCGCATCGCTTGGGCTTGCCGGCTGCTCGCAGGAAAAAGCGGAGGTGAAGGACATCATCCGCCCGGTCAAGGTCGTCGAGATCGCGAAGGCGCATGACACCCGCACGCTGTCCTATTCCGGATCGGTGCGCGCCCGCACCGAGAGCACACTGGGGTTCCGGGTCAACGGCAAGATCACCGAGCGTCTCGTCGATATCGGCCAGCACGTCGCGCCCGGCGATGTGCTCGCCCGCATCGATCCCTCAGACTATGACCTGTCGGTCAAGAGCGCGCAGGCCGCGCTGGATGCCTCAGAACGTCAGGTCGAGACCGTCGAACTCGCCCGCAAGCGCGCCGAACAGCTTTTCGCCAAGAATTTCGCGCCGAAATCGCAGCTCGAACAGGCGACGCTGACCTATGACCAGGCCGTCGCCACGCGGGACTCCGCCCGCTCGACGCTTGCCCAAGCCAGGAACCAGGTCGGCTATACCGACCTGAAGGCCGACAGGGACGGCATCGTCACGGCGGTCAACGCCGATGTCGGCCAGGTGGTTGGCTCGGGCACGCCAGTGATCACTGTCGCGGTCGATGGCGAAAAGGAGGTGCTGATCGCGGTTCCGGAAATGGAGATCGCGCAGTTCAAGCCGGGCAAGGACGTCAAGGCGGGCTTCTGGTCCGATGCCGCTCTGGCGCTCGACGGCAAGGTCCGCGAGGTCGCCGGCAGCGCCGATCCGCAGTCGCGCACCTTTGCCGTCCGCGTCAGCCTGCCCAACGACCCGCGCGTGCTGCTCGGCATGACCGCCAATATCGAGGCGTCGGCAGCCAACGAAAAGCAGCTCGTCTCTATCCCACTGAGCGCGCTCGCCGAGAAAGACAGCCAGTCGATCGTCTGGACGGTCGATCGCGGCGCCGACACGGTTCATGCCCGTCCGGTCAAGGTCGCCGAGTTCGCCGCCAATGGCGTGCGTGTCGCGGAGGGATTGAAGCCGGGCGATATCGTGGTCGCCGCCGGTACGCAGTTCATGACCGAGGACCTGAAGGTGAAACTCGCCGGCGGCATCGCACAGCAGTCCGCCTCGGCCGAAGGCGAGGACGCCAGCCAGCTGCGCTGACGACAGACAGATCGGCCGCGCGTTCCCGCGGCCGCAGGTTTCCGGGCGGCGTGCCCGAAGGTCGAGACGTCAAGGCCGATGTACCCCCGCATCGATCCTCGCGTCCCACCGCGATGAGTGTCTCTCCGCTCGAAGAGCGACGCCGCCCGGAAACCAGTATCGAACGCAGATGATTTCGTTTCGCGCGCCGCGCTTCTTCGAAGCACCTTCCTCGAAGCACAAGGGCGCCGGCAACCAAGCAAAGTGGACCAGCACCGATGACGACCTCCACTGAAGAAAAGCGGCCCTTCAATCTCTCTCGTTGGGCAATTGGCCATCCGTCCATTGCGCGCTTCCTGTTCGGGCTGATCATCATCGCCGGCGGGCTCGGCCTGATGCGCATGGGCCAGAAGGAGGATCCCGATTTCACCTTCCGCGTCATGGTCGTGCAGGCGATCTGGCCGGGCTCCTCGATCCAGGAGATGGAAGACCAGGTCGTCAACAAGATCGAGCGCAAATTGCAGGAGACGCCACATCTCGACTTCGTACGCTCCTTCACCCGCGCCGGCAGCGCCATCATCACCGTCCAGATCAAGGGCGACACCAACGCCGCCGAAGTGACGGATGCTTTCTATCAGGTGCGCAAGAAGGTCGGCGATATCCAGGGAGACCTGCCGCAGGGCCTGCTCGGCCCCTATTTCAACGACGAGTTCGGTGACACCTTCATCACGCTGCATTCGATAAGTGGCGAGGGCTTCTCCTATCCGGAGCTGAAGAAGTTCGCCATCCAGGCGCGCGACATGCTGTTGACGACATCAGGCGTCGAGAAGGCCGTCATCATCGGCGACCAGCCGGAAAAACTCTATATCGACGTCTCGTCCAAGGCGCTGGCCGAACGCGGCCTGACGCTGACCGACCTGCAGAACGCGATCAAGGGCCAGAACAACGTCGATCCGGCCGGCTCTGTCGACACAGGCGTCAATTCGGTGCGCATCTCGGTCGAAGGCGACGTCGCCAAGGCCGCCGACATCAGGGAATTGCGCCTGCGCGCCGGCGGCCAGGTTACCCGGCTGGGCGACATCGCCACCGTCACTTCGGGGCTGGAAGATCCCTTCCAGCGCAAATACCGCTTCAATGGCCACGACAGCGTGCAGCTTGGCGTCGTCATGGCCAAGGGTTTTAAAGTCACCGATGTCGGCAAGGATGTCGAGGCGACCTACAAGCACTTCGAGGAAGCGCTTCCCTATGGCGTTTCGGTCGACCAGATTTCCGACCAGCCGGGCGTCGTCACCGACGCGGTCGCCGAATTCATGCATGCGCTCGGCGAGGCGCTGCTGATCGTGCTCGTCGTCTCGTTCCTGTCGATCGGCTGGCGCTCGGGCCTGGTGATCGCCATAGCCATACCGCTGGTGCTCGCCGCCACATTCGCCATCATGTACGAAATCGGCATCGACCTGCAGCGCATTTCGCTGGGCGCGCTGATCATCGCGCTCGGCTTGCTCGTCGACGACGCCATGATCGTCGTCGAGATGATGGAGCGGAAGCTCGAGGAGGGGTTGGTCAAGATCGAGGCGGCGAGCTTCGCCTATTCCTCGACCGCTTTCCCGATGCTGACCGGCACGCTAATCACCACCGCCGGCTTCATCCCGGTCGGCTTCGCCGCCTCGACGGCCGGCGAATATGTGCGCACCCTATTCTATGTCGTCGGCATCGCGCTGATCGTGTCCTGGTTCGTGGCGGTCTATTTCACGCCGTGGCTGGGGCATATGATCCTCAAGCAGCGCAAGCATGCCGGCACCCATCACGATGCCTTCGACACGCGTTTCTATCGCCGGCTTCGCTCGACCGTCGGCTGGGCGGTGCGCCACCGCATCATCGTGCTGGTCATGACGCTGGTGACTTTCGGCACCAGCCTGTGGGCCTTCCAGTTCATCCCGCAGAACTTCTTCCCGCAATCGTCTCGGCCCGAAATCCTCGTCGACCTCTGGCTGCCGGAAGGCACCTCGATCAAGGAAGTCGAGACGCAGGCCAAGGCCCTGGAAGCCAAGATGATGGACGACAAGGACAAGCGTTTCATCGCCACCTATATCGGCGAGGGCGCCCCGCGCTTCTTTCTGCCGCTCGACCAGCAACTGCGCAACCCGAATTTCGCCCAGATGCTTGTCATGGCCAATGACGAGCCGGCCCGTGAGCGGCTGATCGTCAAGCTGCGCACGGTTCTGGCGCAGGATTTCCCGTCGATTCGTGCCAAGGTCGACCGCCTGTTCCTCGGACCGCCGACGGGCTGGCCCGTGCAGATGCGCGTCATGGGTCCGGATCGTCAGGAGGTGCGCCGCATCGCCGACCAGGTGAAGGCAAAATTCCGGCAGGATCCGCTTCTCGGCGCCGTCCATGACGACTGGCTGGAGCCAGTGCCGGCGATGAAGCTGGTCATCGATCAGGATCGCGCCCGTGCGCTCGGCGTCACCTCGCAGCGCATCCGCCAGATGCTGCAGGCCGCGATGTCCGGCGCGCCGCTCGACGATTTCCGTGACGGCGAGGAGACGGTGTCCATCGTCGCCCGCGAGCCGGATGCAAGCCGCAGCCTGCTGTCCTCGGTCGACTCGGTCTACATCCCGACCGATTTCGGCGGCTTCGTGCCGCTGTCGCAGGTCGCCAAGGTGGTGCCTGTGCTGGAGCAAGGCATAGAGTGGCGCCGCGACCGCCTGCCGACCATCTCGGTACGCGCCACTTTGCCCGACGGCGTGCAGTCCAACGACGTCGTCACCAAGATGTACAAGGACATGCAGGGTCTGCGTGACGGCCTGGCGCCCGGTTACAAGATCGAGATCCAGGGCGGGGCCGAGGATTCGGCCGAAAGCCAGGCTTCGATTGCCGCCAAGGCGCCGATCATGCTGGCCATCATCGTCGTGCTGCTGATGATCCAGCTGCAGAACTTCGGCAAGGCGATGCTGGTGCTGGCGACCGGCCCGCTCGGCATCATCGGTGCTGCCGCCGCTCTGCTGATCAGCGGCGCGCCATTCGGCTTCGTCGCCATCCTCGGCGTCATCGCGCTGCTCGGCATCATCATGCGCAACTCGATCATCCTGGTCGACCAGATCGACCAGGACATCGCCAGGGGCATGGACCGTTCCGAAGCGATCATCGGCTCGGCGGTGCGCCGCTTCAGGCCGATCGTGCTGACGGCGATGACCGCGGTGCTGGCACTGATTCCGATCTCGCGCGCCGTGTTCTGGGGGCCGCTCGCCTACGCCATGATGGGCGGCATCCTGGTTGCCACCGTATTGACCATCCTGGTGCTGCCGGCGGGATATGCGCTCTTCTTCGGCCGCGAGCCGAAGAAGGCGAAGGCCGACGAGCAGGCCCCGGAGCCAGCAGAGATCGAAGGCATCGAACGGCCGCAATTGGCTTTGGCGGCGGAATAAGAAAAAACCGGCCGGTCGATTTGCGACCGGCCGATTCTTCTGATGCAGTGGCTTGGGCCGCCTTGGCGGTCAGACCGTCAGATGACGAATACCCAATTGGCGATGAGCATGACCGCCACGCCGGCGACCAGCGTCAGATAGGGCAGCATGCCCGCCTTCTTGACCGAGAGGTCGGCTCCCGCCATGCCGAGGTCGGCCAGCATGTGGTCCGGGAATTTGCCCTTGTCCTGGATGTAGTGCCGGAAGCAGAACACTGGGATGATCAGCGCCGCGGTGATCAGGCCGGCCCACAGGGCCATCGGGTTCCACACCTTGGCACCTGCGCCCATGAAGATGGCGTTGACATAGGCGAAGATCGCCCCGATCCCCAACAGCCAGCTAGGCGCTTTCCACGGCCGTACGATATGGCCGTTGTCTATGCGGTGGATCCAGCCGGCATTGAGGTTGAGGAAGTTGAAGATGATGTAGCCGCAGTTCGACACGGCGAGGATGAAGAAGAAGCTCGTCGCGTCGGCCGAGGCGATCGCCAGAACCGCCAGGTTGAAGCAGAGGTCAGTCCACATGGCCCGCGTCGGCGCGCCGTGTTCGTTGACGTGGCTGAGATAGCGCGGCAGCCAGCCGTCGACCGAGCCCTGGTAGAGCGTGCGCGAGGAGCCGGCCATCGCCGTCATGATGCACAGCACCAGCGCCAGGATCATCAGCATGACAAGCAGGCTGTGGATGATCTTGCCGCCGCCGACCATGCCGGCCAGCGCGTCGGCCACGCCGGAGCCGTCGACGATCGGCGTTGCCAGCATGCCGTTCAGGCCCAGTACGCCCTGGAAGGTGAAGGGCACCAGGATGAATAAGAGCATGCAGAGCAGGCCGGAATAGAAGATGGCCTTGAACGTATCGGTGCCGGGGTTCTTGAACTCCGACGTGTAGCAGACGGCGGTCTCGAACCCATAGGTCGACCAGGCTGCGATGAACATTCCGCCGAGCGCGAGCGTCCAGCCGGCGATATTCCAGGAGCCGGGCTCGGGTGCGTAGGCGGCGGCGAGCGGCACCAGGGGCGAGAAGTTCGCCCAGTCGATCTGGCCGGTGAAGATCGGCACGACGCCGACAATCAGCATCGGGATGATGACCAGCAGGCCGATATATTTCTGCACGCTGGCGGTGCCCAGGATGCCGCGATGCTGGATCGCGAAGATGATCAGCATCAGCACCGCGCCGATGAAGAAAGTGGCGTTGAGCGTGAACGACACCGGGCCCAGCGTGTGGCTCCACAGCGTCCAGTTACGGATGGCCGGCGTCGCGGCGGCGGTCACCGCGGTGATGGCATCGGCGGGAACCGTTCCGGCATGCGCGGCGATGTAGGCCACCACCTCGGGCGAGGAGTCGGTGAACAGCGGCACCGGCGCCAGCGCGTTGAGGATATAGGCGGCCGCGATCGAGCAGCCGAGCGACAGCACCGGCGACCAGGCGAACCAGTTGCACCACACCGACAGCGGCGCGATGAACTTGGAGTAGCGCAGCCACGCCGTGGCGCCGTAGATCGAGGCGCCGCCGGACTTGTTCGGAAACAGGCCGGCGATTTCGGCATAGGTGAAGGACTGCAGGAAGCCCATGATCATGGACACCGTCCAGATCAGGAAGGCCAGCTTTCCCGTCGTGCCGGCAATGCCGCCGATCGAGAACAGGACCAGCGCCGGAACGCCGCTCGCCACCCAGAAGGCGCCGCGCCAGTCGATATGCCTGAGCAGCTTGCTTTCGGCAGGCTGGTCCAGGACCGTACTTATCGTGCTCATGTCGATGAGTTCCCCTTTTTCGATGTTCCCCGCCAGCGATGCCTCGGCTACGCGAAGCTTGCTCCCCGGCTAATGACCGTTCCGGCCGCAGTGTTTCCACTCAGTCGTATTTTTTTCTTAAGAGTGAAGATTGATCCGGCGCGCCGTCACGTCAAGCGATTTGTGAAACCGTGCACATCACGCTTGCGCGCGCGGATTACAAAGCGTCCGGCGGGATGGCCGGCGAGCGCTTTGCGAACCCAAAAAGGGCAGGTCAGGAGCGTGGTTTGCTCTTTTGCGGATCGTAGTGGGCAAAGGCGACGACCCGGGCCGGCAGCCGCTTGGCATGGCCGTCGAGCTTGCCGATCTCGACCTCTGTGCCGATGGCGGCATGGGTAACGTCGAGGCGCGCCAGCGCGATGTTCTTGTTCAGCACCGGCGAGCGCACGCCCGACGTGACGACGCCGATCTGGGCGCGGCCGACATGGACGCAGTCGCCATGGCCGACGGCGACATTGCTGTCTATGTCGAGCCCGACCAGCTTCGTCTGCGGATGGTCCTTGCGCCGGATCAGCGCCTCACGGCCGATGAAATCGTCGGTCTTGCTCTTCAGCGGCACGGTAAAGCCGATACCGGCCTCGAACGGATCGGTCTGGTCGGAAAATTCGTAACCGGCGAAGATCAGCCCGGCCTCGATGCGCACCATGTCGAGCGCCTGCAGGCCCATCGGCTTCAGCCCATGCGGCTGGCCGGCTTCCCAGATGGCGTCGAACACCTTTTCGGCGTCGCGCGGATGGCACCAGATCTCGTAGCCGAGTTCACCGGTATAGCCGGTGCGCGAGACGACGATGGGGATGCCATTGCCGCCACCGATCCTGGCGACGGCAAAGCGGAACCATTCGAGTTCCTCGATCGAGGGCTGCAGCGGCGAGGTCCAGATCACCTGTTTCAGGATGTCGCGGCTCTTTGGCCCTTGCACGGCGATGTTGTGCATCTGGTCGGTGGACGAGCGCACCAGCACGTTGAGGCCGAGCTTTGTCGCCGTCTCGCGCAGCCATTCGCCGGACAGATCGTCGCCACCGACCCAGCGGAAATTGTCCTTGCCGAGCCTGAGCAGCGTGCCGTCGTCGATCATGCCGCCATGCTCGTAGCACATGGCGGAGTAGACGACCTGGCCGACGCCGAGTTTCTTGACGTCGCGCGTCAGCGTGTATTGCAGCAGCGCTTCGGCATCCGGGCCGGTGACCTCGAATTTGCGCAGCGGCGACAGGTCCATGATCACCGCGTCCTGGCGGCAGGCCCAGTATTCGGCGATAGCCCTTCTTTGGCGAAGGAATTGGCCAGCCAATAGCCCCTGTACTCGACGAAGTCGCGCGTGTGTTTGGCAAAGCTCTGGTGAAAGGCTGTCTCGCGGGTCATTTTCGGTTCCGAATCGGGCGTCATGCGTCTGGCGATCGCTCGCGAGAATTTGTGCTGGCCGGAATAGGTCCGCACGTGGATGTCGGTCAGATCCCAGCCATTGGCAGGCGTCGTGTCGTCGGGGCAGGCGGAGGAGACACAGACGATGTCGGTCAGCGCCTTGAGCAGAACATAGTCGCCGGCCCGCGACCATGGCTCGTCCGACACCATGACGCCATGGGCGTCGATCGCCGTGTTGAAGAAGAAGTTGATCGCCATCCAGCCGGCGCGGGGGTTGACGCCCTTGCTGTCCAGCGCGCGGTTGAAGTTCTCCGAGCAGTTGGTGTGGCCGGGATAGCCGATGTCGTCGTAATATTTCGCCGCACAGGCGAGCGCGAAGGCGTCGTGCCGGCCGCACGTGTCCTGCACCACCTCGACCAGCGGCTCCATGTCCTGGTCGTAGTATTTCGAATGCAGGCCGGGCATCGGGTAGCTCGCGCCCATCAGTGTGCGCGTCGTCGTGACGTCGAGCGGATGGTCGAGGCCCTTGTCGAGCTTGCGCGCCGAAAAACACTGGAAGTCGGTGCACTGGCGCCCGTCGACATCGATGATCTGCAGATAATCGCCCGCCTTGACGAAATAGGATTCGGCCGTCGCCGAATGGACGCGCAGATCAAGCACCGGATCGGCCAGTGGATCGGCAAGCCGAGATTTTGTTTTCAGGCGGATCGTGTTGCGCCACACGATGACGCTGAGCGGCGTCGCCGCGTCATGGCCGTCGACCAGCATCGGCCCGCCGGGCGCGGCAATGACCATCGAGCCATCGCGCGCGATCGCGAAAGCCTGTTCCGTACCAGCCGGCGTGGCGGCGCCGAACACGCGCACCGCCTTGGGCTGATCGAGTTGTACCTGCCGGCGCTCGAGGGCGCGGCGCAGCGATGCGATGCTGTCATCCCCCTCGGTGAGCAGCGCCTTGATGCCGGCGGCATTACTATTGGATTTTTCACCGAGAATGCCGGCGTCGGTGACGCCCGACGTGTCCCAGGCCAGCAACTCGCAGGCCTGGCCGCCCTCGGTATTGCGCACCGTGATCGTATCGCCGGCCTCGACCTCGATCAGTACCGCGCCATTGCCCTGTACGGTATAGCGCTCCATGCCGGCCGGCAGCGCGATCTGGCCAGGCCTCAGGATGAGACTTGGCCTGGGCGGTCCGGCTGTCACGGCGGGGTAGGGCGACTGGCTCATCTCAGCCTTGCGGTTCGAGAAACAAGTTTGCCTGTGTGTGAAATTATTTTCGCTGAGAGAATAGCAGGGTGGTCGCTTTTGGCAAGGCGCCGCCTGATCTTCCCTTCTCCCCTTGTGGGCCTCGCGAAGCGAGGTCGGATGAGGGGTGCTCCAGGGAACGCCAACGTCTCACTCCGCTGGACCACCCCTCATCCGTCTCGGCGCTGCGCGCCGATCCACCTTCTCCCACAAGGGGAGAAGGAAGAAGCGTATGCAGGCGCTACGCCATTTCCTCCGAATGCCCGATCTCGATTCCATACTCGGCACCCGAGTCCAGCATCGTGTGCCACAGGCTTTCGGCAAAAGTCGCGAATACCAGAACGTTGAACACGGCCAGTCCGTCTCGATCGTTCCCACGCCAGAGCGTGACGCTGGTGTGATCCATCGAGGTTGCGGCAGCCTCGCCAATCGCGAATGCTTCGGCGTGCAGATCGATCGACGCGAGCTTGGCGAGCATCGCGCGCGCCTTGGCGCCGGAGATGCCGATCAGCACCCGCGCATGCGATTGGTCGGACAGCGAAGCAGAGGTCGCAAACGCTTGGGCAAGTGCACCCGCTGCATGCTTGCCGCCCTTAGACAGTACGAAAAACTGATCAGGCCCCGACCAGATCAACGTGGCATCCGGCGCGCCAACCGCGTTCGGCGTTTCCGGAGCAGCAACGCCAAAGCGAGCCTTGGCCGCCTCGGCCATCTCAGCCGCCTTGCCACGCCGCGCCATTACCTGGACGAGGTCGAAATTGCGGATCTCGGTCAGCGACACGCCGGCATCGCCGCTCGCGCCATGAGGCCCGGCAACGAGTGCGCGATCAAGCGGGCTGCGGGTCTCCCACGAAAACTCAGCCACGCTGGCGCCCTCCATCCGGATCGTAGAAGACGGGATTGCAAATCTCGACGTCATAGTCCTCGCCGCGCAGCGGATCGTGCGCACGCACGATCTCGCCGATTCGCTCACGGCCGCGCTCGACAAGGGCAAGCCCGATCCATTGGTCTGATATCGGCGAGAAGCAGACCGAGGTGATATAGCCCTGGTCGTTATCAGGCCCGGGTGTCTGTCCCTTCGGGATGATGTGTGCGCCGGAGCGTAGCCGTCGCGCCTTATCGGTCGGCTTGATGCCGACGACCACCTGCCGGTCCGCTGCAATCAGCGCCTCGCGTCCGGCCATGACGCGGCCGATGAAATCCTTCTTGGTCGACATCATCTTGCCGAGGCCGAGATCGGCCGCGGTTGTCGTGCCACTGAGTTCCGGGCCCGCGACATGGCCCTTTTCGATGCGCATGACGCCGAGCGCCTCGGTGCCGTAAGGCGTCACGCCGAACGGCTTGCCCGCAACCATCAGATTGCGGGCCATCGCCTCGCCGTAGCGCGCCGGCACCGAAATCTCGAACGCCATTTCACCGGAGAAGGAGATGCGGAACAGCCGCGCTTTGACGCCGCCGCGCAACGCGACTTCGCGCGCGCCCATGAAGGGGAAACCTTCGTTGGAGAGATCTTCCGAAGGATCGACGATCTCTTTCAACAGATCGCGGGTCTTGGGTCCGGCAATGGAGAACTGCGCCCACTGGTCGGAGACCGAAGTCAGCTGGACATCGAGTTCCGGAAACAGCACCTGCCGGCAGAACTCGAGATGCTGCATCACCAGCCCGGCCTTGGCCGTCGTGGTGGTCAGGAAATAGTGGTCCTCGGCCAGCCGCGACGTGGTGCCGTCATCATAGACGATGCCGTCCTCGCGCAGCATCAGCCCATAGCGCGCCTTGCCGACGGCAAGATTGGAGAAGGTGTTGATGTAGACGCGGTCGAGGAAGGCGCCGGCATCCGCGCCGTGCACGTCGATCTTGCCCAGTGTCGAGACATCGCAGAAGCCGACGCCGCCGCGCACAGCCTTGACCTCGCGGGTCACCGATTCCAGCCAGTCCTTCTCGCCGGCGCGGGGGTACCACTGTGCCCGTTTCCATAAACCGGTGTCGACAAAGATCGCACCTTGCTCGGCCGCCCAGTGATGCGACGGCGTCAGCCGTGTCGCATGAAAATTCTCGTCGCGGTGGTGGCCGGCAAAGGCGCCGATGGCGACAGGCACGTAAGGCGGGCGATAGATCGTGGTGCCCGTCTCGGGAATGGACTTGCCCGTGACCGCCGCCATGATGGCGAGGCCGGCGACATTCGAGGTCTTGCCCTGGTCGGTCGCCATGCCAAGCGTGGTGTAGCGCTTCAGGTGCTCGACCGATTCAAAACCCTCACGCTGCGCCAGCTCGATGTCGGATGCGGTGACGTCATGCTGCTGGTCGACGAAGGCTTTGCCTTTGCCTGCGACATGCCACAGCGGCGTCAGCGAAAAGGCCTCGTCATCGGCCACCAGCATCGAACCCGCACTGCCGCTTCGCCCTGCATCGCGCGCGGCGGCGGCACCTGCCTCGAACCCTTCGCGCAGGCAGGCGCCGAGTCCGAAGGCGCCGTTGGCGGCGCCCGCTGCGACCATGCCGGGCGGTGCGCCATCCGGCACGAAGGCGGCGATGTCGTCGCGCCATTTCGGCCGGCCGCGATGGTAGGAGGTGAGCCCAACGGTCGGGTTCCAGCCGCCGGAAACGGCAAGCCCTTCGGCTTCCACTTCGGCACGCGCGCCGCCGGGGAGCGAGACCGAAATCTTGCGCACGCCACTCTTGCCGCCATCGATGCCTCTGACCGAGCCATGCAGAACGGGAAAGCCGCCCTTGCTGGCAAGCGAACGATGCGCCGGCGAAATCTCCGCGCGCGCGTCGATCACGGCCGCCACTTGCAAGCCGGCACCAAGTGCGGTCTCAACCGTGCGCCAGCCATCCTCGTTGTTGGTGAAGAGCGCGATGCGCTTCGCCGGCGTCGCGGCATAGCGCCCGATATAGCTGCGCATGGCGGATGCCATCATCACGCCCGGCGTGTCGTTGCCGGCAAAGACGATCGGCCGTTCGAGCGCGCCTGCCGCGACGACGCAGCGCTTGGCCACGATCCGCCACAGACGCTGCCGCACCTGATGCTCGGGCGGCGAGGGCACGTGGTCGTTGACGCGCTCGATCGCGCCATAGGTGCCGCCATCATAGACACCGAACAGCGTCGTGCGGGTCATGATGCGCACGTCGGGCAGGGAGCCAAGTTCAGCCAGCGTCTGTGAAAGCCATTCGGCCGCCGGCATGCCGTCGATCGTACCGCCATCGGCAAGCAGGCGGCCGCCCGGGGTAAAATCCTCCTCGCACAGGATGACGCGCGCACCCGTGCGGCCCGCGGCCAGTGCGGCCGCGAGGCCGGTCGGGCCCGAGCCGGCGATCAGCACATCGCAATGCGCCCACGCCTTGTCGTAGTGGTCGGGATCGGCGATGCCGGCGGCGCGGCCGAGGCCGGCGGCACGTCGGATTGCCGGCTCGTAGATCGCTTCCCAGAACTTCGCCGGCCACATGAAGGTCTTGTAGTAGAAGCCGGCGACGAAGATCGGCGCGAACAGCTGGTTGACCGACATGACGTCGAAATTGAGCGACGGCCAGCGGTTCTGGCTGGCGGCCTCAAGACCTTCATAAAGTTCGGCCGTCGTCGCCTTGGTGTTCGGCTCGCGCCGCGCGCCGCTGCGCAGTTCGACCAACGCGTTGGGCTCTTCCGACCCCGCCGTCAGGATGCCGCGCGGGCGGTGATACTTGAACGAGCGGCCGACCAGCTTGACGCCGTTGGCAACCAGTGCCGAGGCAAGCGTGTCGCCTTTGAAGCCGCAGTAGCTCTTGCCGTCGAAAGTGAAATTCAGCGGCGCCGAACGGTCGACGAGACCGCCATTGGCGAGCCGGTTTGACTGATTACTGGCCATCATGCACCAACCTTGGCGGCGCCTGCGCCCGCCGCCGGCTCAACGGCCGAAATCTCGTGCGTCAGCGTGTTGCGGGTGACCTTCAGCCAGGCCCGGCAGCCGCCGCCGTGATACCAGTTCTCGTCCATCACGCCGGCGATATTGTCGCGCAGATAGACATAGTCATAGACGGCGCCCTCGCCGGCGTCGGCCGCCGGTCGCACCGGCTTGGCGTCGCCGAGATAGGTGAATTCGCCAAGTTCGCGTTCGCCGCAGAAGGGACAGGTAATGCGCATGGTTCCAGCCGCCTTCAGTGCAGGTTCGGTTGGGCGCCCTGGCCCTTTTCGTCGATCATGGCGCCGCGCTGGAACCGGTCGAGGCGGAAGCGCGCGGCCTCCTTGTGCGATTCATCGCGCGCGATCAGATGGGCGAAGACAAGGCCCGAGCCGGGTGTCGCCTTGAAGCCGCCATAGCACCAGCCGGCATTGAGATAGAGCCCTTCGACCGGTGTCTTGTCGATGATCGGCGAGCCGTCCATCGACATGTCCATGATGCCGCCCCACTGGCGCAACAGCCGCACGCGGCCGATCATCGGGATGATCGCCATGCCGCCCTCGCAGACATCCTCCATCACAGGCAGATTGCCGCGCTGGGCGTAGGAATTGTAGCCGTCGATGTCGCCGCCGAAGACGAGGCCGCCCTTGTCGGACTGGCTGACATAGAAATGTCCGGCGCCAAACGTCATGACGCCGGGGATGAGCGGCTTGATGGCCTCGGAGACGAAGGCCTGCAGCACATGGCTTTCGATCGGCAGCCGCAGGCCCGCCATATCAGCGACGCGCGAGGAAGAGCCGGCAACCGCCATGCCGACCTTGCCGGCGCCGATCCTGCCGCGCGAGGTCTCGACGCCGGTCACCTTGCCGTTCGCGTCCCTGACAAAGCCGGTGACTTCGCAATTCTGGATGATGTCGACGCCAAGTTCGCTGGCAGCGTGGGCGTAGCCCCAGGCCACCGCATCGTGGCGCGCCGTACCGCCGCGCCGTTGTAGCAGCCCGCCTTGCACCGGGAAGCGCGCATGGTCGAAGTTCAGGAACGGCAGCATCTTCTTCAGCGCCGGCTGGTCGAGCAGTTCGGCATCGATGCCGTTGATGCGCATGGTGTTGCCGCGCCGCGCATAGGCATCGCGCTGCGCGTCGGAATGATAGAGATTGAGAACGCCGCGCTGGCTGACCATGGCGTTGTAGTTGAGGTCCTGCTCCATCCGCTCCCACAGCTTCATCGACAATTCGTAGAAGCCGGTGTTGCCGGGCAGGCCGTAATTGGAGCGGATGATGGTGGTGTTGCGGCCGGCATTGCCGGAGCCGATCCAGCCCTTTTCCAGCACCGCGACATTCTTGATGCCGAACTCGCTGGCCAGGAACCAGGCGGTGGCGAGCCCATGGCCGCCGCCGCCGATGATCACCACGTCGTAGCGGTCCTTCGGCGCGGCGTCGCGCCAGGTGCGTTGCCAGTTTTTGTGGCCGGAAAGAGCGGCGCGCGCGAGCGAGAAGATCGAGTATTTCATACGTTCATTCCGAGGTCGCTCGCACCGCCAGGACGATCAAATGTCCAGCGTGTGGTCGCGCTCCCATTGCGTGAAGTGCGAAGCATAGGAATTCCATTCCTGGTGCTTCAGCTTTAGATATGCCGACGAGAATTCCTCACCCAGCGCCGCCTTGAGCGATTTGTCCCTGTCGAACTCGCGCAAGGCGTCGAGCAGGTTGAGCGGCAGTTTCGGCGCGCCCTTCACCGTGTGGCCATGCTGGTACATGTCGATGTCGTAGCGCTTGCCCGGATCGGCCTTCGAACGGATGCCGTCGAGGCCGGCGGCGATGATGACCGCCTGCAGGAGATAGGGGTTGGCCGCGCCATCCGGCAGGCGCAATTCGAAACGTCCAGGGCCGGGCACGCGCACCATGTGGGTGCGGTTGTTGCCGGTCCAGGTCACCGTGTTCGGCGCCCAGGTCGCACCCGAAATGGTGCGCGGGGCGTTGATGCGCTTATAGGAATTAACCGTCGGGTTGGTGATCGCGGCGAGTGCGGAGGCGTGCTTCATGATGCCGCCGAGGAAGTTCTTGCCCTTGGCCGACAGGCCAAGCTCCATCGAATTGTCGGCGAAGACATTGGTCTTGCCTGATTTGTCCCAGACAGAGATGTGGGCATGGCAGCCATTGCCGGTCAGGCCCAGGAAGGGCTTGGGCATGAAGGTGGCGCGCAGACCATGCTTTTCCGCGATCGACTTGACCATGAACTTGAAGAAGGAATGCTTGTCGGCGGTCGGCAGCGCGTCGTCGAAGGCCCAGTTCATCTCGAACTGGCCGTTGGCGTCCTCGTGATCGTTCTGGTAGGCGCCCCAGCCGAGCGCCAGCATGTGGTCGCAGATCTCGGCGATGACATCGTAACGGCGCATGACGGCTTGCTGGTCGTAGCAAGGCTTCGATGCCGTGTCGTATTCGTCGGAGATCGCCTTGCCGTCAGGCGAGATCAGGAAAAACTCGGCTTCGACGCCGGTCTTGACATGCATGCCGTCGGCGGCTGCCTCGGCGATCAGCCGCTTCAGCGTGTTGCGCGGCGCCTGGTCGACCTCCTTGTCGTCCATGATGCAGTTGGCGGCGACCCAGGCGACTTCCGGTTTCCACGGCAATTGGATGACCGAGTCCGGATCCGGCACTGCCAGCATGTCGGGATGCGCCGGCGTCAGATCGAGCCAGGTGGCGAACCCGGCAAAGCCGGCACCATCCTTCTGCATATCGGCGATCGCCTGCGCCGGCACCAGTTTGGCACGCTGGCCACTGAACAGGTCAGTGTAGGAAATCATGAAATATTTGACGCCGTTCTTTTTGGCGAAAGCGGCGAGATCGTTCCCCATTATAGTTCCTCGCTTATGGTATTTCGGGTGTGTTTTAGAAGCCGTTCTTCCCCGGTATCCAGTTGGTGCCGGCCAGCGGCACGCCGGCCATGGCGGCTGCCTCGATCGTCAATGCGACGAGGTCCTCGGGTTCGAGATTGTGCAGGCTGTTCTTGCCGCAGGCGCGGGCGATGGTTTGAGCCTCCAGCGTCATCACCTTGAGATAGTTCGCCAGCCGGCGGCCGGCGGCTACGGGGTCCACCCGCTTCATCAGTTCCGGGTCCTGCGTGGTGATGCCGGCAGGGTCCTTGCCCTCATGCCAGTCGTCATAGGCGCCTGACGTGGTGCCGAGTTCGTTGTACTCCGCCTCCCAGCGGGGATCATTGTCGCCGAGCGCGACGAGCGCCGCGGTGCCGATCGACACCGCGTCGACGCCGAGCGCCAGCGCCTTGGCGACATCGGCGCCGTTGCGGATGCCGCCGGAGACGATCAGCTGCACCTTGCGGTGCATGCCGAGGTCCTGCAGCGCCTGCACCGCCGGCCTGATGCAAGCGAGCGTCGGCTGGCCGACATTTTCGATGAACACTTCCTGCGTCGCCGCCGTGCCGCCCTGCATGCCGTCGACCACGACGACATCGGCGCCGGCCTTCACCGCGAGCGCTGTGTCATAATAGGGGCGGGCGCCGCCGACCTTGACGTAGATCGGTTTTTCCCAGTCGGTGATTTCGCGCAGTTCGAGAATCTTGATCTCGAGATCGTCCGGGCCGGTCCAGTCGGGGTGGCGCGAGGCAGAGCGCTGGTCGATGCCTTTCGGCAGCGTGCGCATTTCGGCGACACGGTCGGAAATCTTCTGGCCGAGCAGCATGCCGCCGCCGCCGGGCTTGGCGCCCTGGCCAACGACCACCTCGATGGCGTCGGCGCGGCGCAGGTCGCGCAGGTTCATGCCGTAGCGCGACGGCAGGTACTGATAGACCAGTTGCTTGGAATGGCCGCGCTCTTCCTCGGTCATGCCGCCATCGCCGGTCGTAGTCGAGGTGCCGGACAGCGTCGCGCCGCGCCCGAGTGCTTCCTTCGCCGGGCCGGACAGCGAGCCGAAGCTCATGCCGGCGATGGTGATCGGAATCTTCAGTTCGATCGGCTTCTTCGCATGGCGCGACCCCAGCACCACGGATGTGTCGCAGCGCTCGCGATAGCCTTCCAGCGGATAGCGCGAGATCGAGGCGCCGAGGAACAGGAGGTCATCGAAATGCGGCAGCTTGCGTTTGGCGCCGGCACCTCTGATATCGTAGATGCCGGTCGCCGCGGCGCGGCGGATTTCGGAAAGCGTGTAGTCGTCGAAGGTCGCGGATTTGCGCGGTGTCGTCGGCGGGTTGCGGTACGTCATCTTGCCTCAATACGCGTCGGCGTTGTCGATATTGAAATTGTAGAGCGTGCGCGCCGAGCCGTAGCGCTTGAACTCCGACGGCTTGACACCGGTCACGCCGGCGCGGTCGAGCAGACCCTGCAGCAATTCCAGATGCTCGGGCCGCATCTCCTTGGCGATGCAGTCGGCGCCCAGACTATCGACCTTGCCGCGCACGAAAAGCCGCGCCTCGTAGATGGAATCGCCCAGCGCGTCGCCGGCATCGCCCAAAACCACGAGATTGCCGGACTGCGCCATGAAGGCCGACATGTGGCCGATATTGCCGTGCACGACGATGTCGATGCCCTTCATCGAGATGCCGCAGCGCGAGGAGGCATTGCCTTCGATGACCAGCAGCCCGCCCTTGCCGGTGGCGCCGGCATACTGGCTGGCGTCGCCTTTGACAGTTATCGAACCCGCCATCATGTTCTCGCCGACGCCCGGGCCGGCCGAGCCGTGCACGGTGATGGCGCTGCCCGAATTCATGCCGCCGCAGTAATAGCCGACGCTGCCGCGCACATCGATGCTGACGGGCTGGTCGACGCCGACGGCGACCGAGTGGTTGCCTTTCGGGTTGAGCACTTCCCACGCCGTCTCGTTCGAACCGGGAGCCAGCTTGTGGAGCGCCTGGTTGAGTTCGCGCAGCGACAGGACGTCGAGGTCGAAGACGCGCGCATGGCTTTCGCGCGTAGCCTTGGAGGTTGCCGGCATGAACTCAATGCTCCCAGAAATAAACGGTTGCGGGCTCCGGTTCCCAGACCCTCGCATTGTCTATGCCGGGCAGTTTGGTCAGCGCGCGATATTCCGAGCCGAAGGCGACATATTGGCCGGTCTCGGCCATGACGGCGGGCTTGCAGGCGATCGGATCGCGCACCACGCCAAAACCATTCTTGGTGCCGACGACGAAGGTGAAGAAGCCGTCGAGGTCGGAGAGCGTGCCTTCCAGTGCCTCGCCGAGGTTCTTGCCATGCGCCATTTGCGAGGAAAGGTAGGCCGCCGCCACCTCGGTATCGTTCTCGGTCTCGAATTTCATGCCTTCGCGCACCAGTTCGCGGCGGACATTGTTGTGGTTGGACAGCGAACCATTGTGCACCAGGCACTGGTCGGCGCCGGTCGAGAAGGGATGCGCGCCCATCGTCGTCACCGCCGATTCCGTCGCCATGCGGGTGTGGCCGATGCCATGCGTGCCGGTCATCTTGCGGACATCGAAGCGATCGACGACGGCTTCCGGCAGGCCGACTTCCTTGTAGATTTCAACCGCCTCGCCGGCGCCCATGATGCGGACATCGGGCCTGAGCGACTGAAGGGCTTCACGCGCCGCGTCGACCTTGTCGGGCGTGGTCCTGACCACCGCATGTGTCGATTTCACCGCAATGCTCACCGGCGCTCCGAGAGCCTTGGCGAGTTCGGCGTCCAGCCCGCGGAAATCGCGGTCAGGCTTCGGTGACTGGATGGTGATCTTGGCCTCGTTGCCCGATGTCGCGCCATAGATGGCGATGCCGGCGCTGTCGGGGCCGCGATCGCTGAGCGATACCAGCATCTCCGACAGCATCGCGCCGAGCTTCGGTTCCAGCGCCTTGTCCTTCAGGAAAAGTCCAACGATTCCGCACATGTCAGCCTCCCGACGTTTGTGACTAGAGATGATGTACCGAATGAAATCCTTGAATTCAATGGGATGAAAAAATTTTCCTCTGGTTACGTATGCAGCTCAATGCCATTCTGCGTAACATCGCCCTCCGGTCGGGCATTATGAGCCCATTTGGCGGTACGGATACGGGCGATCTTGTAGGCGTCGAGGATGGAGAGCGCATAGATCAGGACGCCGCCGGCGTGACGGCCAACGAAGCTGGCATCCGGCGGCGAAATCTTGGCGGTCACCCAGGCCAGGATGACCATGAAGAAAAGGAACTGCAGGCCGCGCACGGGTACGCCAAGAATGACATGACCGCTTGCCGGCAGCACGATTGCGGCGCCCAGGACGAGATAAGGGCTCACTGGTGCCGGCGAAGCGTTTGAAGTGCTCATGCGGCCTGCCGTTCGCTTCGGTTGATGGCGTCGCGCAGCTTCGAGAGAGATACGAGCAGTCCTTCGATCAGCGTCGCATCGATACGCGTGTCACCGAACGCGGCCTGCCGGAAGACCCCGTAGCGTGCCCGCTCGGCCTCGGCCAGCAGCCACACGATGCGCACTCCGTTTGGCGTGATCAGCAGCTCCTTGGCGCGGCCATCCGCAAAGGGTTCGAGATGACTGGCGATGATGCCTTGCGGGAAACGCGTGCCTCTGCGGTCCGTCCGCAGCACCGCTTCGGCTGGAAATCCCGGAGCTTTCGGCAGCGTATGATCCAGATGATCGAAATTGGAGAATGTCGTCGGCGAGCCCGGCCGCATCATCATGTCGAAAACGGCTGGCACCGCGACCTTTTCGGTAATGGACACCGACAGCCAGCGCGCGGGGAGCTTTCGTGTCGCCAGCGTATCGACGATGGTGCGCAACTGGACATGTTGGCCGTTCCACGATCCTTCCCAGGTGATGACGCCGGCGGTGCCCTCCGAGACATTGGCCACGTCCGCGACGACGGTGCGAATGCTTGCCTCGTCGGCGGCGAGCGCGGCCGAGGCCCTGTCGCGGCTGCGGCGTGCCAGCCACGCAAAGTGAAGGACGAGAGCCAGGACAATTGCCCCGGCAAGCAGTGCTGAAGTCACCTCGGACATATTATCGTGCAAGGCCCGTCCAGATCCTGGACGGGCCTACTCCCATCAATAGCCCTGCGGTTTCGGCCACGGCATGGTGAACTGGTCGCCACGCCGCACGAATTTGTAGCGGTAGAAATGGAACCACAGCGAAATCAGGAAATAGAAGGCGACCATGGCGATCAGCTGCGAGCCGAAGCCGAGGAAGATGGCGAAGAAGGTCACCACGCACAGGCAGAACAGCACGATTGCCGGCAGCGGATGGAAGGGGTGCGTGTAGCCGCGGCGGATCGACCCCAGCGGCCACTTCTTGCGGAACATCATGATGTTGATGCTCATGAAAGTGTACTGCAGGACGCCCGACAGGATCGAGAAGGTAATCGCCTGGTTGAGATCGGCGATGAAGGCGAAGGCCAGCGCGATCGGCAGCAGGAACAGGATCGAGCGGTAGGGCGTGCGGTATTTCGGATGCACCGCCGAGAACCAGCTCGGCAGATAGCGGTCGCGGCCGAGCGAGAACCAGGCGCGTGCCGCGTCGTTGATACAGCCATTGGCGGAGGCAAGCGCGGCGAGCAGCGTCGCTATGAACAGAAGGTTCTCGAGCAGCGGGCTTCCGGTCAGCTTGCCAGCATCCCACAGCGGATAATAGGTGATGCCGAGATATTCCCAGGGCATCAGCGAGGCGCAGACATACCAGGTCATGGCGGCGGCGATCAGAAGCGTGATCATGCCGGCCATCGTGCCGTAGGGCAGCGAGCGTGCAGGCGAGCGCACCTCTTCGGCCGCCTGCGTGGTGCCTTCGATGCCGAGATAGTACCAGATGCCGAACTGGAAGGCGGCAATGACGCCGATCCAGCCATAGGGCAGCGCGTTGCCTGGAGTGACCAGTTCGTTGAGCTTCAGCACCGCGCCTTGCGTCCACGGGCTGACCGAGAAGAACAGGACGACGATCGAGACATAGGCGATTGCCGTGATGACGAAGTTGACGTTGAGCGTCATCAGCACGCCGCGATAGTTGAGCCAGGCCAGCACCACGATGGTCGCGGCGATGAAGGAGTTGTGGGTTAGCCCTTCGACTCCGGCCTTGGCGACGATCGTGTCGCCGAGCAGGATGGCGTCGGACACTTCCAGCATCGTGTAGGCAAACACCAGGAACAGCGCGACATTGAAGGCCATCAGCGGCCCGACAATGTGCTTGGCCTGGGCGTACTGGCCGCCGGCGGCGGCGACTGTCGATGTGACCTCGGAATCGATCATGGCGACCGATGTATAGAGTAGGCCGACGATCCAGCAGACGATCAGCGCGGCGAGCGCCCCGCCCTTGTCCGCCGCGAAATTCCAGCCCGTGAATTCGCCGACCAGAACGATGCCAACGCCGAGCGCCCAGACATGGGCGGGTCCAAGAACCCTCAGCAGCGAAACCCTGTCGCCCCCTGCCGTTGCTGCTGTTGCTGCCGATTCAACCGCGACCGTCATAGCTCAATCCCCACTCAGATCCGGTGTTTTTCGGAAACGGCTTCAAGTTCGCCTTCGCGTGAGGACGTAAGCACGTCTTCACCATAGGTCGTGTCGACCTGGAACCAGTCGTAAAGCATCCAGAGCGCCAGAACGATCGAGATGCCCCAGCATGCATAAGAGAGTGCCACCCACATGATAGTGTCCCCAAATTCTTCGTCGCCAAACTTTATTTGTCGTCGAACTTTTCGTTGATGACATCGCGATATTCGCGGTCGGATGCCCGGAACAGGAAGACGAAATAGCCGATCAGCACGACCGCCATGATAATCAGGGTCGGCCAGTCGATGATGTAGTGGAACCGGTTCTGGATGATGTCATGCGCGGTTTCCGGCGTGTAGCCGAGCTTTTCCCAGATCGAGGCCATGGTCGGATTCTGGCCAAGTGCTTCCCAGGTCTTGGCGTCGAGCGCGTCGATGGATTTCGCCGCCCCGGCAAGGCCGAGTTTCAACGGCAGCCACAGCGCCACGAAAATGGCGACCACGACAACGGCGATATCGAAGACCTGCCCGGCTTTGCTCTGCTCCGGAGGCGTGTAACGGGACATGCTTTTCCCCTCAGGATTTGCGGTTGCGGAACGCGTCGGCGTTCTTGATGTCGAGCCCGTAGATGAACTCCTTGTCTTCCTTGTAGTGTTTGACCATCGCCAGGATGGCCGCGGTGTTGAAGATCAGCACCGCGGCGGCGGCAATCGCCACCACGGCCTTGATGCCGCCGTGCGGGATGTAGGGCCATGTCATGAAGAGGACGAAGAGGATCGTCGCCCATAGGCAGAGGATCAGAAGCGCGGATCCGCGCAAGTCGGAGCGATACAGCGCCTCGATGCGCTGCTGCAGGTCTGACATCGGTTTTCCCCTTCTTTGCCGACGCCCGGTTCCGAATCCACCGCCCGCCGCTCTCTTTCAAGAGAGTGAAATTTTTTTCATAAGTTCCGCTCGAATCCCTGACTTGTCAAGACGAATTTACGCGGAGTTAACCGCTCGCTTCGAGTGAACAATTTTGCCTGACAATGAAATTATTTGCTTCAAGGGGATTGCAGGCTCCCCGCGTTTGCGGTCAATATTCCATCCAAAGCTCCGGCCTCGGGCAAAGGAGCAGGGAACAGCAGGATTTTCGAACGGAGGACGAGCGGATGACGGCATCCTGGAGATTTTCAACCCTGGCGGATCGCCATCGCGCTCTGGGGTCGAAGCTCGAAGACTGGAGCGGAATGGGCACCGCCTGGACCTACGACAAGGATGCCGATGAGGAATATGTCGCCATCCGCACCAAGGCCGGACTTATGGATGTATCCGGCCTGAAGAAGGTTCACATCACAGGGCCGCACGCCTCGCACCTGATCGACCTCGCCACAACGCGTGACGTGGAAAAAATCTATCCCGGCAAGTCGGCTTACGCCTGCATGCTGAACGAAGCGGGAAAATTCACCGACGACTGTATCCTGTACCGTACGGGGCCGAATTCCTGGATGGTGGTGCACGGCTCGGGCACCGGCCACGAGGAACTGCAGCGGGCGGCGATGGGCCGGGACGTGTCGCTGCGCTTTGACGACAATCTGCACGATCTGTCGCTGCAGGGGCCGACGGCGGTCGACTATCTGGCCAAGCACGTGCCGGGCATTCGCGACCTCAACTACTTCCATCACATGCAGACGCAGCTCTTCGGCTTTCCTGTCATGATCTCGCGCACAGGTTACACCGGCGAACGCGGCTACGAGATCTTCTGCCGCGGCCAGGATGCCGGCACGATCTGGGACAGGATCCTCGAAGAGGGCAAGGGGGCCGGCATCATTCCATGCCGATTCACCACGCTCGACATGCTGCGTGTCGAGAGCTACCTGCTGTTCTACCCCTACGACAATTCGCAGAAATACCCGTTCGAGAACGAAGGCCCCGGCGACACGCTGTGGGAACTGGGCCTCGACTTCACCGTCAGCCCCGGCAAGACCGGTTTCCGTGGTGCCGAGGAGCACTATCGCCTGAAAGGCAAGGAGCGCTTCAAGATCTACGGCGTCCTGCTCGACGGCAAGGAGCCAGCCGATGAAGGCGCGCCGGTCTATCGCGACGGTAAAAAGGTCGGAGTGGTGACCTGCGCGATGTATTCGCCGCTGGTCGAGAAATCGATGGGCATCGCCCGGCTCGACGTCGACTGCGCGGTCAAGGACACCAAGCTTGAAATCCGCAACAAGAGCGGATCGATCAAGTCGACTGCGCAGCCCTTGCCATTCGACGATCCCAAGAAGACCAAGCGCACGGCGAAAGGCTGAGGCATAATCGACAGCGAGGGGTTTCGAGGCACAAAGACAGAATGGCAGCCAAAACCATCATCAGCCGGCCCATTTACGGGATCCTGTCCCCGCAGCCCGGCAAGCATCACCTTTTCGTGGCGGATGCGGAAGGCGCGCTCGCGATAACAGACATGGCCGCCAGGGCTCAGGCCGGATTCTTCGACGGCGCCGAAATCGTGTTCATTGCCGGTCCTGACGGCAAAAACGTTGCCGCTCTCGAAGCCTTGAAGCCGGCGCAACTGCATATCGCTCCGTCCTTCGCCAGCCTGCTGCCGCGTCTGAAGCAGACCTTGACCAACGCGCATATGGGTCTGCGCCTCTATCTCGCCGGCACCGAAGGGCTGATCGGCCAGGCCATGCAGGTGGCGCTCGAAGCCGGCATCGACCACACCTCCATGCAGACCGAGCATCGCGGCTCGCTGGCGCGGCGCATGCAGTGCGTCCACTGCAAGGGCATCACCGAAAACGTGACGACGCAGCCGGCGACCTGCTCGCATTGTGGCCTGCTTCTCCTGGTACGCGATCACTATTCCCGGCGCCTGGCGGCGTTCCAGGGCGTCTGCATCAATGCCGAAGACCGCAGTGAAATTCCTCCGATGGAGGAGATCTTCCGATGAGCACCGGCACCACCAAGCTCGATGTCGTGGTCAGCGACGTTGTCCCGGTCAATGACCTGGTCACCCGCTTCCATTTCCGCCGGCGTGACGGCGGGTTGTTGCCGACCTTTTCCGGCGGCGCCCATGTCGTGGTCGAGATGCGCGACGGCGAGCGCACAAGGCTCAATCCCTATTCGCTGATGGGCTCGCCGCTCGACACCAGCGAATACACCATCTCGGTGCGTCGCGACGATGTCGGGCGCGGCGGCTCGCTGTTCATGCACCGGTCAGTCAAGCCTGGACTGGAGATGGTGGTGAGCTATCCGGTCAACCTGTTCTCGCTTGATCTCAGGGCGAAAAAACACCTGATGCTGGCCGGCGGAATCGGCATCACGCCGTTCATGGCGCAAACCGCGCAACTGGCTGGCGAAGGCGGCAATTTCGAACTGCACTACACCTGCCGCACCGCCTCGCTTGGTACCTATGCGGACGTGCTCAGGGAACGCTACGGCCGTCGGGTCCGGCTCTATCACGATGACCTTGAGGAGCGTATCGATCTCGATCGGCTGTTGTCCTCGCAACCGCTCGGCACGCATCTCTATGTCTGCGGCCCTGCCGGCATGATCAACTGGGTGCGCGACCGCGCCGCCGCGCTCGGCTGGCCGCCGGAGACCGTGCACTACGAGCATTTCGCGGCGCCCCAGCCCGGCCTGCCATTCGACGTGACGCTCGCCGTCAGCGGCAAGACCATCCGCGTCGGCTCGCAACAGAGCCTGCTCGAAGCCATCGAGGCGGCCGGCGTCGATCCACCCTATCTCTGCCGTGGCGGCGTCTGCGGCCAATGCGAGACCAACGTCATCTCGTGCGACGGCAAGTTCATCCACAACGACCATTGGCTAAGCGAGGAAGAGCACCGTTCCGGCAGGAAGATCATGCCGTGCGTGTCGCGCTTCGAAGGCAGGTCGCTGGTCTTGGAAAGATAGGAGGCGAGCTTGGGCATCACCTTTCGCAAGGAAACGTTCCGCGACGACTTCACCTTCAGGAACAGCCCTGAGCACATCAGACGGTTTCCGTTCCCGTTCCACGAAGACAGCTACATGTATGCGGTCAATATCGAGCCGCATGTCGTCGGCCCGAAGGGCTCGGTGCTGGAAAACCTGATCGACGTCGACGAGCACTATGTCGCCGAGATGCAGGACCGTGCGCTGGTGCTGGCCGAGGATCCGCTGCGCTGCCAGTCGCTGCCGCACATGACGCTCGCCGGCTGGGACCTGCTCGAGCTTCTGATGGAACAGCAGGCGCTGGGTTACCCCGAGCATTTTACGCTGAAGCGCGACGGCGATCGCTGGCGCTGGATCAACCGGCCGCTCGGCATCGATGACACCTTCACTTTCGGCGACACCTCGACGTTGCCTTACGGGCCGATGGAATACATCACCCGCCAGAGCCAGGGCGATTTCTGCATCCTCGACCAGCGCGACGGCAATCTGTGGATGGATGCCGGCATGGTCACCACCCAGGCCGACTGGTCGCTCGATTTCGACATCGGCATGAATTTCTTCGAGTGGCACGCGCCGGTGCCGCTCGCGCATGAGAAGGGGATTTTCGTCAGGGCGCTGAAATTCCTCACCAACATCCAGCAGGGCAAGCCGGCCAGGCGCCTGAACTGGACGATGACCATCAATCCGCGCCTCGATACCAGCCCCGAAAACTACCACAAATGGGGCCCGGACCGGGCAACGGTGACGCCCGAAAATGTAGGGGACAAGGTGCATCTGCGGGTCGAATTGCAGAGCTTCTGGCGGCTGCCGCGCTCCAACGGCATCGTCTTCCCGATCCGCTGCTACCTGATCAAGATGGACGAACTGGTGACGCAGCCGAAATGGGCGCGGCGCCTGCATCGTGTCATCCGCGACCTGCCGGAGGAACTCGCCACCTACAAGGGCCTGACCCGCTATCGGTCGACGCTGGTCGAGTGGCTGTCGAAGCTCGACGACGGCAGCCCGACATCAGCGGGATTTGGGCCGGATTGAGGCTGCTGGCGAAGCTGCCAATCTCCCCCTCGTGGGGGAGATTGGCCACACCTCAACCAGCACTATTTTGCGGATAGCAGATGATCGAGAGATACCGCATCGGCAGGCGCGTGAGTTCTTCGGGTCCATGCGGCGCGTCGGCGTCGAAGAACAGGCTGTCGCCGGGCTTCATCGGATAGAGGTTGCTGCCGTGCCGGTAAACGACCTCGCCCTCGAGCATGTAGAGGAACTCCATTCCCTCGTGCTGGAAGGTCGGGAACACGTCGGAATCCTCGGTCAGCGTGATCAGATAGGGTTCGACCACGACACCGCTGGTGTTGGAACCGATATGGCCAAGGAGATTGTACTGGTGGCCGGCACGCGTGCCGCGGCGTTCGACGTCAAGGCCTTGGCCGGCCTTGACGAAGACAGCGCTGCGTTCTTCCTCGAAACGGCGGAAGAAGGCAGTGACGGGAACGCCGAGCGCCCGCGACAGCGCCTGCAGCGTGGTCAGCGACGGCGAGGTGATGCCATTCTCGATCTTGGACAGCATGCCCAGCGAAATGTCGGTGGCGACAGCGAGATCGGCGACGGTGATGCCGAGTTTCTTGCGGAAGGCCCGCACCTCGCGGCCAATCGCGACCTCCAGCACCTTTTCGCGGGTATCGCGGATGGCGTGCGGATTCTGCGTCAGCGGCGCGCGGATGGTCTTGCCGTCCGCCGAGACCTTTGGCTGCGGCTTTGGTTTGGTGCCTGCCGGCCCAGCCTTGGAACTGTCTTTCGCCATGTCGCCCCCCGGACTTCGCGGATTTATTTCACTCAAGGTGAACATGTCAGGTGGCGATACAGCAGCGCAACCGCAACGGCAAGCCGTCTTGTGGCGCATGCGCCGGTCCTTTGAGTGCGGCCGTCGCGGGTTTTTCGGCAGGAATCCGTTGTGCGCAAATGCCGTTTCCGCAGATCGGTGTTGACAGCACGGAAGGGCCAATTACTGTCCTGTCAGTGAAATTTGTTTCGCTGGGGAAATCAAAAAAGAGGAGGCCCTGGAATGAAAACTCGCGTTGCCGTCATCGGGGCCGGACCGTCCGGTCTGGCTCAGCTCAGGGCCTTCAAGTCGGCTGCCGACAAGGGCGCCGAGATTCCCGAGATCGTCTGCTTCGAAAAGCAGTCCGACTGGGGCGGCCTGTGGAACTACACCTGGCGCACCGGGCTCGACGAACATGGCGATCCCGTGCACGGCTCGATGTACCGCTACCTCTGGTCGAACGGGCCGAAGGAATGCCTGGAATTCGCCGACTACACGTTCGAGGAGCATTTCGGCCGGCCGATCGGCTCCTACCCGCCACGCGCCGTGCTGTGGGACTACATCAAGGGCCGCGTCGAGAAGTCGGGCCTGCGCAAATGGGTGCGCTTCAACAGCCCGGTGCGCATGGTGACCTTTTCCGACGAGACGAAGAAATTCACCGTCACCGCGCATGACCGCACCTACGACGTGACTTACTCAGAGGAGTTCGACAATGTCGTCGTCGCCTCAGGGCACTTCTCCGTGCCCAACGTGCCCTATTTCGAGGGCTTCTCGACCTTCAACGGCCGCATCCTGCACAGCCACGATTTCCGCGACGCGATGGAGTTCAAGGGCAAGGACATATTGATCATCGGCCGTTCCTATTCGGCCGAGGATATCGGCTCCCAATGCTACAAATACGGCGCCAAATCCATCACCTCCAGCTATCGCTCCAAGCCGATGGGCTTCAAATGGCCTGAGAATTGGAAGGAGGTTCCGCTGCTCCAGAAGGTCGTCGGCAAGACAGCCCACTTCAAGGACGGCACCACCAAGGACGTCGACGCCATCATTCTGTGCACCGGCTATTTGCATTCCTTCCCGTTCCTCACCGACGACCTCAAGCTCAAGACCGCCAACCGCATGTGGCCGCTCGACCTCTATGAAGGTGTCGTCTGGGAGAAGAACCCGAAGCTTTCCTATATAGGCATGCAGGACCAGTTCTACACCTTCAACATGTTCGACGCGCAGGCCTGGTTCGCCCGCGACGTCATCATGGGCCGCATCAAGCTGCCCTCGGCCGAGGCGATGGCGGCGCATGGCGCCAAATGGCGCGCCCGCGAGGAGACGCTTGAGGACGCCGAGCAGATGATCTGGTTCCAGGGCGACTACACCAAGGAATTGATGGACCAGACCGACTATCCCGGCTTCGACGTCGAGGCGGTCAACCAGACCTTCATGGAGTGGGAGCATCACAAGGCGGAAGACATTATGAGCTTCCGCGACCATTCCTATCGCTCGCTGATGACGGGCACCATGGCGCCGCTGCACCACACGCCCTGGCTGCAGGCGCTGGACGATTCGATGGAGAGCTATCTCGAAGTGAAAGGCGTCGCGGCGGAGTAGTCGCGGCGCACCTTCCGGACTATCCCAATCTTGCCCGCGCCTTCGCCGTCCAGGCATTGAACAGCCGGTCGGCGACGATGCCGATGAAGGCGATGGCCAGGCCCGCGACGATGCCGCGGCCAGAATCGGCCTTCGACAGCGCGATGAACACTTCCTGGCCGAGGTCGCGCGTGCCGACCATGGCGCAGATGATGATCATAGCCAGCGCCATCAGGATGGTCTGGTTCACACCCAGCATGATCTCCGGAAGCGCCAGCGGCAGTTGCACCCGAAAGAAGGTCTGGCGTGGCGTGCAGCCCGAAACCTTCGCCGCCTCGATCAGCGCCGGCGGCACCTGCCTGATGCCGTGATTGGTGTAGCGGATTGCCGGCACCACGGCGAAGGCGACCGTGGCAATCATCGCGGTGACATCGCCGACACGGAACAGCATCACCACCGGAATGATGAAGCAGAACGACGGCAACACCTGCAACGTGTCGATGACGGGCGTGACGATCCTCTCGAAGCGGTCGCTTCGCGCCGCCGCAAGCCCGATCGGAATGCCGATCAGGCAGGCTATGAAGGCCGAGATGCCGCAGAGATAGACCGTCGCCATGGTCTTTTCCCAAAGGCCTGTGATGGCGCAGAAGGCGGTGAGTGCCGCGACAAGTGCGGCCAGCCGCATGCCCGAGAGCTGGTAGCCGGCAAGGCCGAGCAGCAACACCGCGCCGAGCCACGGAAAGCCTTCGCAAAAGGCGCGCAGCGGGTTGAGCACGTTAAGGATCAGCGCGACGCGGAAGGCCTCGATATAGTCGAAGAAGTTGATCGTCACCCAGTTCACCGCCGCTTTCCACAATGGCGCGGTGGTGAAGGTGATCGCCTTCGGCACGGCCGCGAAAGCCGGCACGAACAGGCCGAGCAGCGTGGTGACGGCAAGAATCGCAATGGCCAGCGTCAGATTGGGGTAGCGCCGCCAGAAACGCGGGCTCGCGGATCGGTGGACATTGCCTGTTGCCTGCTTGTGGGCGATGGACTGGCTCAGCCGGTCGAGCGCGATGGCGAGCGCGACGATGGCGAGCCCGGCTTCCATGGCCTCGCCGACCTTCAGCGCGCGCAGGGCGAGCAGCACGTCGTAGCCTAGCCCGCCGGCGCCGATCATCGAGGCGATGATCACCATGTTGAGCGCCAGCATGATCACTTGGTTGACGCCGATCATCAGCGTCGGCCGCGCCGAGGGCAGCAGCACGCGCCACAATTTCTGCCGCGCCGTGCAGCCAGCCATGTCGCTGAACTCGCCGATCTCCAAGGGCACCCGCGTGAGGCCGAGCATGGTTGCCCGCACCATCGGCGGCGTAGCGAAGATGGCGGTGGCGATCATCGCCGAGACCGGGCTGTTGCCGAACAGGAGCAGCATCGGGATCAGGTAGGCAAAGGTCGGGATCGTCTGCATGAGGTCGAGGGCAGGGGAGACGATAAGCCTCTCCGCCCACGGCTTGCGCCACGCCCAGATGCCGGCGAATAGCCCGGTGAGTATGCAGAACGGCACCGCGATCGAAATCAGCGCCAGCGTCAGCATGGCGCTGGTCCATTGGCCGAACAGCGCGATGTAGAGGAAACAGCCGCCAACCAGCATGCCAAGTTTTCTGCCGCCGGCCGCATAGCCGGCAAGGAACGCTGCTCCACAGACGCCAACCCAGGACAGACGCGGCAGCACGAAAGCTTCGGCGCCGTGGCCGATCTTGAAATTCTTGGCCAAGAGATTGAGCGCGAAGTCGAGAGGCACGCCGAGCACGGCGGTGACCGAGCGGGTCAGCCAGGACAGGTTCGACTTGACCCATGCCATCAGCGCGCTGACCCAGTCGGCGACGGGCACGACGGCGCTCGCCGGATAGTCGACAGCCCATGGCAGCCTGTCCCGCAGCAGGAACACCACCAGCACGGCGGCAAGCGCGAGCACCCAGATAACCAGCCACCGTTGAATCGGCGGCCTCGCCTGGCTGGTGCTTGCCGTTACCGTCATGCGCCGGCTCGCTCGATGCCGGCCAGAAGATCGATCACCGCTTGCGGCGTCACTTCGCCAATCGGCTTGCCGGTGCCATTGACCACAGTGAACGGTTTGCCGGCGGCAACGATGCTGGCCGAGAAGCTGGCGATCTTGGCCTCCGGCGCCACCATGCCGCCATGTTCGGCGCCATCGCAAGGACGCATCAGGCTGCGTGCCGAAATCACCTTGGCGCGGTCGACGTCGCGGGTGAACTCGGCGACGTAGTCGGTCGCCGGATTGACCACCAGTTGCTCCGGCGTGCCGATCTGTATGACTTCGCCGTCCTTCATGATGGCGATGCGGTCGGCGAGCCTTATCGCCTCGTCGAAATCATGGGTGATGAAGACGATGGTCTTGTGCAGCATGGTCTGCAGCCGCATCAGCTCATCCTGCATCTCGCGGCGGATCAATGGATCGAGCGCCGAGAACGGCTCGTCGAGAAACCAGATTTCCGGCTTGGTGGCGAGACTGCGGGCGATGCCGACACGCTGCTGCTGGCCGCCCGACAATTCGCGCGGATAGAAATGCTCGCGCCCGCGCAGGCCGACGAGTTCGATGACTTCCCGGGCGCGCGCCTCGCGTGTCGAACGATCCTGTCCCTGGATGCTGAGCGGGAAGGCGATGTTGTCGAGCACATTGAGATGCGGCAGCAGCGCAAAATTCTGGAACACCATGCCCATGCGGTGGCGCCGGAGTTCGATCAGCGCGGCATCGGAAATCTTGAGCAAGTCCTTGCCTTCGAATTCGACCTTGCCATGTGTCGGTTCGACCAGCCGCGACATGCAGCGCACCAGCGTCGACTTGCCGGACCCTGACAGGCCCATGATGATGAAGATCTCGCCCTGGCGGATTTCGAGGTCGACGGCGCGCACCGCGCCGACCAGCCCCGCTCCGGCTATATCGGCTGCGCTGGCCTTGCCGTGGCGCTCGCGGATGAAATTGGCGGCGTTCGTCCCAAACAGTTTCCAGACATTGCGGCAGGCAAGTTTTATCGGCCGGAGATCTTTCCCCGTCGCGCTCGATGCCTGTTCGATAGCTTTCGTCATTCAGCCGTCCTTCTGGAACACCAGGAATTGAGACCCGGCTGGCACCAGCCGGGTCTCCCTTTTCCAGTCGGAGCGATCACTGCGCCCAGGCTTTCCAGTCGGCTTCGTGGGCGGCGATCCAGGCGGCGGCGACATCCTCCGGCGTTTTGCCGTCGAGATCGATCTCGCCGCTCATCTTGTTCAACTCGTCGGTGTCGATCGTGTAGGCTTTGGCCACCTTGTAGGCGACCGGCCATTTGTCCTTCATGCCGTTCCAGGAGTATTTCCAGATCTCGCCATGCGGCTTGCCGCAGTCGTATTTGGCGTCCGGGTTCACGCCCCATTTCGGGTCGTTGTAGCACTCGGGCGTGTATTCGGGGAATTGCACCCATTCGCCCTTGTATTTTGCAGGCGCCCAATGTGGCGAGTAGATCCACAGCATGATCGGCGCCTTGCGCTGATAGGCGGAATCGAGTTCGGCGAACATCGCCGCATCGGTGCCGGCATGGATCACGGTGAAGGGCAGTTTCAGCGCCGCGACACGTTCGTCGTCAAAACCTTCCCAGGTTACCGGGCCACCAAGATAGCGCCCTTTCGGCGCCGTCTCGGCGGTCGAGAACGATGCCGCGCAGGTGGCGTCGAGCAGTGCGTGCCAGTCCGGCAAGGTCGGGCACTTCTCCTTCATGTATTCGGGAAACCACCACTCTTCCTTGGCTTTCGGGCCGAGCTTGCCGAGCCGTTCGGTCTGGCCAGTGGCGTCCGAGGCCTTCATGGCTTCTCCGGCGGTGGTGTCCCAGAACTCCAGGCCGACATCGATGTCGCCATTGGTGAGGCCGGTGGTCAGGCTGGAGAGATAGTCGGCGGTCGGATATTCGACGGTATAGCCGAGCTTTTCCAGGATGCCACCGAGGATCTTGGCGTTGAGGTTGACGCTGGTCCAGTCGAACAAGGCAATCTTGATCGGGTCGTTGGACTCCGGTGCCGCTGCCTGCGCAGCCGGCGTCATGACACTTGCCGCGGCAAGTGCAAAAGCTCCCATTGAGAATTTCGAAATCACACTGCGAATTGGCATTGCTTGGTTCTCCTTCAAGCTGTGACGTTTATTGGTCGTTCCCTTCTTGCGCCTTTTCTTGATTGTGTTGGAAAGGCTGGCTGTTGCGCAAGGCTGTTGTCGCCAGCGGGGCAAAGGCCGGCACGGCGATGCTCGATTTCGATGATGACGGATGCTGCCGGGGCGGCCAGTCTCATGGCCGATAGATCGCCGCGATAGCGATCCGCGGATCAATTGCCAGTCCTGCGGCGCCCTGCAAGGTGCGAGCCATCAAGGTCATGATCTCGGCTGTTGGCCGGCAAGCGCCATCCCGCCGGTGCTGTTTCATAGCATGAAATTATATATACCAACGTTCATGCGGCGCAACGACTAACGCCGGGCCGGCTGCGAATTTCAGACTGGAGGCGAAGTGCCGCAATCGCGGCCGGATGTCCGCCTACCAGCAGACGTAGCCGCCATCGACGATCAGGTCGAGGCCGGTGACGAAGCTTGAGGCACGGCTGGCCAGGAACACTGTCGGTCCGACCATTTCCTCCGGTGCCGCCATGCGCCCCAGCGGTGTGTCGCGTTTGAAGATCTTCACCTCTTCCGCAACCTCCGGCCGCTTGTTCATCGGCGTCAGCGTGTAGCCCGGGCTGACGACATTGACGCGCAACCCGCGATCGGCCCATTCCATGGCGAGGCTCTTCGACATATGGATGACGGCGGCCTTCGAGGAATTGTAGTGCGCCTGCGTCAGCCCCCGGTTGACGATGGTGCCCGACATCGAGGCGATGTTGATGATCGAGCCCTTGCCGCGCGGCAGCATCTTGCGCGCTTCGGCCTGGCAGGACAGGAACACGCCGGCGACATTGACTTCGTGCACCTTCCGCCATTTGTCCAGCGGCAGCGTCTCGGCCGGTTCCGATCCGGCAATGCCGGCATTGTTGACAGCGACGGTCAACGTACCGAGGTCGGCTTCGATGCGATCGATGGCCTTGGCCAGGTCGCTCTCCGACGTCACCGTGCCGGTCAGCACCAGCGCCTTGCGCCCGAGTGCGGTGATCCGGTGGGCGGTTTCGTCCAGCCCGCCCTTTGATGCATGGCCAAAACAGGCGACATCGGCGCCGGCTTCAGCCAGCCCAATCGCGATTGCCTGGCCGATGCCGCTGCCGGCACCGGTGACCAGTGCGACATCGCCGTCCAGTTTGAAGAGATCCATCGACAGCCTCCCTGATCAGGGAGGGTATGCGCTGACCCATGTTTCGATCAAGTCTTCAGCGCGCTGCGCGGGCGTACCTAGAAATATCCGTCGGACGCGGCCGTGGCCTCTTTCGGGATTTCGACGCCGTCGACCAGGATCTTGTCGACCAGCTCGTGGTGGAAGCACACCAGCCCCTTGATGCGTTCTGCTTCATGGACCGGGTCTGGATAATACCAGACCAGGTTCTCGTGGCGCTTCTTGGCTGTCGTCACGTGATAGTAGTTGGAGATGCCCTTGTAGGGGCAGCGCGAAATGTAGCGGCTGGGCGCGAACATATCGAGCCGCGTGTCGGAGATCGGCAGATAATGGCGCACTGGATGCCCGGTCTCGAACAGGAACACGCCGCGCCGTGAATCGGCGACCTGCTCGCCATCGAGGATGACCTGTACACGCCGCGAAGAGGGCAGGCAGTCGACGCGGCGGAACGGATCGCGGGCGTGGACGAAGATCTCCTCGTCCTCCTCGAACCAGTGGCCCATCTTGCTCCACACGAACGACATGTAGCCTGAAATCGGCGGGCAACCCTTGACGGGATCGAGATAGCGCCATGCGCCATCCTCGACCAGGGTGATGCCTGTATTGAGCGAATAGTGCGTGGCGACGCCCTTGTATGGGTCTTCCGTCGTCGTCTTCGAGGGCAGCAGGAATTCCTCGCGCACGTCCTCGATCGGGAAATAGTAGACCGGCAGATGGTCGGATTCGTACAAAACCAGTGCCCTGGTGGTGTCGGCAACGGTCATCGAACCGACCTGGACCCGCAGCCGCTTCAGCGACGGCATGGTGAAGGCGACATAGCCGGGCTCGAAATCGTACTGCACGATAGTGTCGAGCACGGGGAAATGCGGTCCGCGACCGCGCAGATGAGGCTTGCGAATGGTAGTCTCCCGTTTCTTGTCTGTCGTCGCCGGACGAGGGCGCATGGCTAGTGCTATATGAGGCCGGGCCGATGGCCGGCGAGGGCTTCCGGGCGGCGGGCGTTGCCGGTGTCGAACCGCTGGAACGATGGCCTCCCATCGTTCGTCGCGGCCCTGCTGCCGGATAGCCTCACCGCCCGAAACACGGAGTGGTCCGATCTGGCTCTGCCTGTTCGCGCATGATCCCAGCGGCCTCTACCCCAGCGACACACGATCGAGCAGCAGCCCGGCGGCGATCGGCGGCAGGCCGCTGACATTCTTGCGCACCGGCACCAGAAGGTCCGGGAAGTAGCTGAAGATCACAGGCGTCTCGTCGAGCAGCAGTTTCTGGATATCGGATGCCGCCGCGCGCTGCGTGCCGATGTCGAGCGCCTTGAGATAGCTGGCGACCATGCCGTCATAGGCAGGGCTCTTGAAATGCGCGGCGTTCCACGGGCCGTCGCTGACCAGCGGGCTCTTCAAAAAGACATTCGGCACGCTGCGGTGCGCGTAGTCGGTGATCCCCAACGGGCTGTCCAGCCAGTCCGACTGGCCAAACACCGCCTTGCCGTAATATTTGTCCTGATCTTCGATGTTGAGCGAAATGCGGGCGCCGATCTCCTTGGCGAAATTCTGGAACAGTTGCGCATAGGCTGGAATGTCGGAATAGCGCAGCGTCGTCAGCGTGATGTCGAAGCCGCCGGCAAGGCCCGCCGCTTCCATGAGCTGCTTGGCCTTGGCGATGTCCTGCACGCGCTGCGGCACCGACTTGTCGGTGGCGGGGAAGGCTGGCGCGAACGGGCTGTCATTGCCAGTGGCCGCCATGCCGCGGCACAAGCCGTCGACCAGCTTGGACCGATCGATGCTGAGCGCAAGCGCCTGGCGCACGCGCTTGTCGGTGAAAGGGCCGGTGTCGCAGCGCATGTGGAGCTGGCGGTGCGCGGTCGAGGCGACGCGCAGCACCGTGATGTCGGGACTGTTCAGCACCACCTGGCTGACATCGAGCGGCACGGCGTCGAGAATATCGACCTCGCCGGCCTGCAGCGCCAGGATGCGCGGCTGCACGTCGCCATAGAACTTGAATTCCAGCCGGTCGGGCAGCGCCTTCTCGCCCCAATAGTCGGGGTTGCGCACGAAGGTCGCGCCGACCTTGGGTGTGTAGCTCTCCATCCGGAACGGCCCGGTGCCTTCAAAGGTCTTTTCGTAATCGCCCTTGTAGCTCGCTGGCAGGATGACGGCGTTGTAGTTGTCGATCGACACCGAGTAGGGAAAACTGCCGTTCGGCGCGTCGAGATGGAAGGCGACGGTGTGGTCGTCGACCTTCTGGGTTCCGCCCTTCGACAGCAGGCCCTTGAACACCGACAGCGCGTTGGAGGCGCCATTGGGATCGGCTAGCCGATCGAACGTCGCCACCACGTCCTCGGCATTGAAGTCCTCGCCATTGTGGAATTTCACGCCCTCGCGCAGCTTGAAGGTCCACACGCTGCCGTCTTCGTTGGGCGACCAGCTTTCCGCCAGAACCGGTTTCAGGGTTAGATCAGGCTGGGTGATGCAGAGGAATTCGGCGGTCTGGAAAACCAGCTGGTAGCTGCCGCTGTCATAGAAGGTTACGGGATCGATGGCGCCGCCCGGCGTCGCCACACCGGCGCGGACCGTGCCGCCCGGCTTGCCCTCGGCGCGGGCCTTTTGCGTGCCAAAACCTGCCGCTCCCAGAATGCCGCCAAGCAACGGCAGCGACAGGCCAAGCACGCTGCCATGGCGCAGGAAATCGCGCCGGTCGAGCCTGCCGGCCAGCAATTCGTCGACAGCGGAATTTTCGATTGCGGTCAGGGTTTTGCGGGCGGCGTCAATCGTCATGAAATGCCTTGGCATGGCTGCATTCCTCGCTTGCCCTTGGGAGATCGGCCATTTAGGGCATTGTTGACCGCGACCGGAAAGCGATATTTTTTGATAGGGTCCATCGAAATTTTCGATGGAGGAGTGATGGCATGGATACCGAAAACCTGCGCAGCTTCCTCGAAGTCGCCGAACATGGCAGCTTCACTGTCGCCGCCAACCGGCTCAATCTCGCGCAATCCACCGTCAGTGCGCGGATAAGGGGCTTGAGGAGCAGTTGGGGCGCCGGCTCTTTGTCCGTGACCGCGACGGCGTCACGTTGACGCCAGCCGGCCGGCAGTTCCTGCCGCATGCCTCGTCCATCACTCGCACCTGGGAGCAATCCAGGCAGGATATCGCCGTTCCCGATGGCTACGAGACGCTGTTGCGCTTCACCGCGCCAGCCTATCTCTGGGAGCGCATCACCTCGCCATGGGTCGAGTGGATGCGCGCCAGAAGGCCGAATGTGGCGCTACGGCTGGAAGGAAGCTTTCCCGACCAGGCAATCGACCAGTTGGCCGAAGGCCTGCTCGACATCTGCGTCCTCTATCTGCCGCGACCGCATCCCGGCATCGTCTACGAGACGCTCGTTGTGGACCAGGTGGTGCTCGTCCAGCATGCCGCCCAGACGCAGCCGTGGACGGAGAACTACATCCTGATGGACTGGGGTCTCGAATTCCGCATCGAGCATGACCGGGCGTTCGCCGGCATGGTCAAACCGGCTATCTCGGCAGGGCTGGTCTTCATCGGGCTCCAGCATGTCCTGTCGCAGCACGCCGCTGCCTATCTGCCACTCAGCGCCGTCAGCGGCTATATCGAGCGCGGCGAAATGCGACGCATCGACAACACGCCGATATTTCAACGGCCGATCTATCTCGCCTATCCCAGCAATCCCGCCTCGTCCGACACGGTCGACGTCGCGTTGACCGGGTTGCGCACGCTGGCCAGGGATTGGACGGAAGGTCAGGGGTTTTCGGAAGGTGACCGTTCCCTGGGCATCGCCAGCCAGGTGTGACCGGCCAGGCAAATGCCCCATGCGATGTCTCGCTATGCCGGTTCGGCCACCGCTGCCTTTTGCAGCCGCCTCAGTTCCGCATAGGGGATGTGGCAGCGGATCGAGTGTCCTGGTTGCGCCTCGGCCAATGGCGGCTCCTGCTGTTCACAGATGGGGCCGATCTTGCGCGGACAGCGCGTGTGGAAGACGCAGCCCGAGGGCGGGTTGGTGGCACTGGGGATTTCACCGTCGAGACGAATGCGCGCCGTCTCGGTCTGGTCGAGCTTGGGAACCGCCGAGAGCAGCGCCTCGGTATAGGGATGATGCGGCCCGGAGAAGACGTCCTCGGATGGGCCGAGTTCCATGATGCGTCCGAGATAGAGCACGGCGATCTTGTCGGAGAGGTAACGCACCACGCCAAGGTCGTGCGAAATGAAGATGTAGCTGACGTCCTCCTTGGATTGCAGATCGGCCAGCAGATTGAGGATCGCCGCCTGGACGGAGACATCGAGTGCCGAAGTCGGCTCGTCGCAGACGACGATGCGCGGATCGCCGGCGAAGGCACGCGCAATGGCGACGCGCTGCTTCAGCCCGCCGGAGAGCTGGCGCGGCTTGACGGCCAGATGCCGGTCGGTGAGCCGCACCGAGCGGACGAGATCGTTGAGGCGCGCCTCGAGGGCGGCACCCCTGAGCCCCGCCAGCCGCTTCAGCGCCCGGCCAATGAGATGGCGGATCGAATGCGAGCGGTTGAGCGCCGAATCCGGGTTCTGGAAGACGATCTGCATGGCCTTGACCTGGTCGTCGTCGCGGTTCTCCAGCTTCGGCGCCAGCGCCTTGCCCTCGAGCTCGATCGTGCCGCCGGCGTCTGGCGGCACGAGCCCGAGCAGCAGCCTGGCGAAGGTGGTCTTGCCCGAGCCGGATTCGCCGACCAGGCCGAGCGTCTCGCCGGGCCTGAGATCGAGCGACACGTCCTTGACCGCGCGCAGCGGATAGCCATGGCTGGCATAGGTCTTGTTCAGCCCGGCGACCCGCAGCACTGGCGCCGCCGCCGGCTTCGGTGCCGTCGCCACGTCGGCGGGCGTCGCGCGGGGCAGGGCCTGCGCCTTGTCGTGATGGAAGCAGCGCGACAGCCGGGTTCCGCGCTCGTCGCTCAACTCATAGAGCGGCGGCAGTTCGCTGCGGCAGCGGTCGTCGGCGAGCGCGCAGCGGTCGGCGAAGGCGCAACCCTTGATGACGGCGCCGATGCCGGGCAGGAAACCGGGGATGGTGTCGAGCCGGCCCTGGTCCTTACGCTGGCCGCCGCGCGGCAGGCAGCGCAGCAGCGCAACCGTATAGGGGTGGCGCGGGTCGTTGAAGACGACCTCCGTCGGCCCTTCCTCCACCAGCATGCCGGCGTAGAGCACGCCGACCCGGTCGCACATGTTGGAGACGACGGCGAGGTTGTGGCTGATGAACAGGATCGAGGCCGACAGCTCCTGCCTGAGCTGCGCGATGAGGTCGAGCACTTCCGCTTCGACAGTTGCATCCAGCCCGGTGGTCGGCTCGTCGAGGATCAGCATCGAGGGATCGTTGGCCAGCGCCATGGCGATCGCCACGCGCTGCTGCATGCCACCCGACAGCTGGTGCGGATAGCGCTGCATGACGCTTGGCGGATCGGAGATGCGCACCCGATTCAGCATGGCGATGGCGCGATCGCTGGCCGCCTGGCCGGTTATGCCGCCAAGCTCGAAAATCTCGGTCAGTTGCCGGCCGATGCGGATCGACGGGTTCAGCGCCTTGCCCGGATCCTGATAGACCATGGAGACGCTTTCGGCCCGTGCGCGCCGCAGCGCCTCGGCGTCGAGCTTCATGACATCCTGGCCGTCGAGCGAGATGGCGCCGCCCGATATCGAGCCGTTGCGCGGGAGGTAGCGCACTACGGTGAGCGCCACCGTCGACTTGCCGCAGCCGGATTCTCCGACCAGCCCATAGGCCTCGCCCTGGCCGATGGTGAGGCTGAGATTGCGCAGCACCGCGCGATTGCGGCCGGCGACCCGGTAGGCAACCGACAGGTCTCTGAGTTCGAGCGCGTTTTTTGCCACGGCGGGTTCAGTCATTGAAGGCCCCATGGACACCGTCGGCAGCCAGGTTGACGCCGATCACCAGCGAGGCGATGGCCAGCGCGTCGAACAGCACCGTCCACCAGAAGCCGCCGCCGATCATGCCGTAATTGCTGGAGATCGAGAGGCCCCAGTCGGGTGACGGCGGCTGGATGCCAAAGCCCATGAAGGAGAGTGTGGCGACGGCGAAGATGGCATAGCCCAGTCGTACCGTGGTCTCGACCAGGATCGGCGGGATGACGTTGGGCAGGATCTCGACGAACATCGTATGCAGCGCGCTCTCATGCCTGAGCTGTGCTGCCGCGACATAGTCGAGTTCGCGCTCGGCCAGCACCGCCGAGCGCACGGTGCGTGCGATGATCGGCGCGAAGCTCAGGCCGATGACGACGATGACGGTGGTCTTGGAGGTGCCGAGCGCGACGATGGCCAGCAGTGCCACGATCACCACGGGGATCGCCATGAAGGCTTCCAGGATGCGGCTGACGACATCGTCGACGATGCCTCGGAAATAGCCGGTGAGCAGGCCGAGCGCGGTACCCGCGACCGTCGCCAGCAAGGTCGCCAGCGGCGCGACCGTCAGGATATCGCGCGAGCCGACGATGACGCGCGAGAACACATCGCGGCCGATCTGGTCGGTGCCGAACCAGTGTTCGCGCGAAGGCGGCGCCAGCGCGTTGATGATGTCGTCGGCGAGCGGGTCGTAGGGCGCGAAGCGTTCGCCAAACAGTGCGCAGGCAACCCAGAACAGCACGATGGCGAGACCGACAAGGAAGGTTCGCGAGCGCAGCAGGGAGAAAAGGACTTCGGCCAGCGGGCCGCGCTTGCGCGTGTCGTCGTGGGAGGTGGTCTGGACGGCGCTCATTGGTCTAACCCCAGGCGGATGCGCGGATTGAGCACGGAATAGAGGAAGTCGGCGACCAATGTCGCCACCGCATAGACGATGCCGATGGTAAGGATGCCGGATTCCAGCATCGGAAAATCCTTGCCGCGCGCCGCGGTGAAGATCAGCGAGCCGATGCCCTGGTAGCGGAACAGCGTTTCGATTACGACCAACCCGCCGATGAGGTAACCGGTCTGGGTGGCGATGACGGTGATGGTCGGCAGCAGCGCATTGCGCAGCACATGGCGCCAGATCACCGTGCGCCACGGCAGGCCTTTGAGCACGGCCGTCCGCGTATAGTCGGAATCGAGCGCCTCGATCATGCCCGACCGCGCCATGCGCGCGATATAGCCGAACAGCACCAGGAATAGCGGCAGCGATGGCAGGATCAGGTAATAGAGCTGGATGAAGAAGCCGGCATTCCTGGGCCACGCGGCCGAGATCGGCAGCCAGCGCAGCCATACACCGAAGATCAGGATCAGGATGATGCCGGTGACGAACTCGGGCAGCACCGTCACCGACAGGCCGCCGAGGCTGATGATGCGGTCGAGCGGACGGTTGAGGTTAAGCGCGGCAATGACGCCGCCGAGAATGCCGATCGGCACCACCAGCACGAAGGCGACCGCCGCCAGCTTCATCGAATTGCCGAGCGCATCGATGACGAAAGGCGCCACAGGCGAGCGGAAGATGTAGGAGGTGCCCATGTCGCCCTGAACGAAGTTGGAGATCCAGTTCCAGTACTGGGTAAGCAGCGGGCGATCGACGCCGAGCGTGTGATTGAGCGCGTCCACCGCGCGCTGGTCGGCGAACGGGCCGAGGATCGCGCGCCCGACATTACCTGGCAGAACCTGGCCACCCAGGAACACCATGATGCTGAGCAGGAACAGCGTGATCAGCGACAGCGACACACGCCGCGCAAAGAAGGAGGGAATGGCTAAGACTCCTTGCAAAGCCAGCTCCCCCGGGGGAGCTGGCTGTTAGCGGACTGGCTTTCCCTTTCCGCTTACGCCTTCGACGCCTTATCGAGGAACAGCTGCGACATGGCTGTCGGCTGCACGCCGGCCACGCCCTTCGCCGTCGCCGTCAGGTAGTCGTAGAAATAGCCGAAGATGACAGGCGTTTCCTCAAGCAGAAGCTTCTGGATCTTGCCGGCGTCGGCCTTCTGGGCTTCGAGATCGAGTGCCGCGATATAGCTGGTCGCCAGCGCGTCGTAGTCCTTGTTCTTGAAGTGCGCTGCATTCCAGGTGCCGTCGCTCTTCAGGGGAGCGGCAAGATAGACATTCGGCACGCCGCGATGGCCATAGTCGGTGATGCCCATCACCGAATCCAGCCAGTTCGATTTGCCGAACACCGCATCGCCGTAATAGGCCCCTGGTCGAGGATGTTGAGTTCGAGCTCGATGCCGATCTCCTTGACCCAGTTCTGGATGAGCTGGGCGTATTCGGGGATTTCGAGATAGCGCTCGGTGGTCAGCGTGACTTTGAAGCCCTTGCCGGCACCGGCTGCTTCCATGAGCTGCTTGGCCTGCGCGATGTCCTGCTTGCGCTGCGGTATGCTCGTATCGGTCGAGGGGTAGACTGCGGCGAACGGGCTGTCGTTGCCAGCCACGGCACGCCCCTTCATCAGGCCGGCGACCAATTTGTCGCGATCCATGCTGAGCGCGATGGCGCGGCGCACGCGTGCGTCCTTCAGCGGGCCGTCGTCGCAGCGCAGATGCAGTTGCTGATGCGCTGAAGACTTCAGGCTGATGATGTCGACGCTCGGATCATTGAGCAGGGCCACGCCGGCCAGCACCGGCATCTGGTTGATGATGTCGACCTGCCCGCCCTGCAGTGCCAGGATCATCGGCTGCACATCGGTGAAGAAGGTGAATTCGGTGCGTTCCGGCAGCGCCTTCTCGCCCCAATAGTCCTCGTTGCGGACGAAGGAGGCGCCGACCTTCGGCGTGTATTTCTCGATCTTGAACGGCCCGGTGCCGTCGAAGCTTTTTTCGTAGTCGCCCTTGTAGCTCGCCGGGACGATGACGGCGTTGTAATTGTCCGACGACAGCATGTAGGGAAAATTGCCGTTCGGCGCGTCGAGGTGGAATTCCACTGTGTAGTCGTCGACCTTCTTGCTGGCGCCCTTCGACAGGATGCCGGTGAACACCGACAGCGCGTTGGACGAGTTTGCCGGATCGGCGAGGCGGTCGATGCTCGCCACCACGTCCTCGGCCTTCATCTCGCCGCCGCTGTGGAACTTCACGCCCTTGCGCAGTTTGAAGGTCCACACCGAGCCGTTGTCGTTCGGCTTCCAGCTTTCGGCCAGTGCCGGCTTGAGCACGAGGTCGGGGCCGTCAACGCAGAGGAATTCGGCTACCTGCTGCATGACCAGGAGGCCGCCGGCGTCGGCGATCGTGACCGGATCGATGGCTGCTGCGGGCACGCTGCTGGCGACACGGATGGTGGCGCCGGGTGCGCCCTGGGCGCGGGCCAGCGACGGCATGCCGCCAAAGCCGGCGGCCGTGGTGATGCCTCCAAGGAGCGGCAGCGACAGGCCGAGCAAGCTGCCATGGCGGATGAAGTCGCGGCGGCTGACGCGGCCGTCGACGAGACCGTCGATCAGGTGATTCTCGAGCGGCGAGCGATTGCGCCGGATCAGGTCGAGAATGCGATAGTTCTTGATCATGGGTTTAACCCTTTCCCCTGTTTCTTATGGTTGATGAATGCGTTTTCAGTTGACGAAAGTCCGTGGAGTTCTCCTGTCCCGGCCATCAACGATGTCAGTCGACCGGGACCTTAACATGCGGTTTTTCCGGGTCCATCCGATCCTTGCGGCGCGCGGGTCAGATTTTCTTGAGGCAATGCTTCCATCCGTTCGGTCCCGCCGTCGCCATCCGTTCGCGGCGGCGGACTCTTATTCCTGAGATACGTCTCCTTTCCCGTCTCGTTCTCCTAGTTCAGCGGCAAACGGCGATATGTCCCGGGCTTGGCGGGGTCGTGATATTTGTTGCACGGGCCGTTCTCGGCGAAGTCGCGATGGCAGGCCGCGAGGTTTTTCCGCGACAATGTAACACCGAGACCCGGGCCTTCCGGGACACGCACCGTATTGTTCGCAGGCGAAAACGGCCCTTCCTCGGTGATGTCCATGGGCTGCATGCGAAACAGCGACTGGTTCGGCTCCCGGATCCAGCCGAGCGCCGCGCACAGGTGCAGGTAGGCCGCGCTGCCAATGCCGCTGTCGCCGCTATAGCACCAGAAATCGATGCCCGCGTGCTCGCAGGCGCCGACGAACCGCAGCATTCGGCCGATGCCGCCATGCGCCGTCGGGTTGCCGACGAAAGCATCCGGCACCTTGAGGTCCATGGCGCGCGCAATGTCGATATTGTGGGTCGAGAACGGGATCGAACAATGGCGGCGAAGCTCGCGCATCTCCTCGATCGTCGCCACCGGATCCTCCCAGTTGCGCACGCCGAGATCTTCCAGCGGTCGCGCCAGCCGCCGGGCGGTGGCCAGCGAATAGGCCTGGTTGGAATCGATGCGGATCATCGCATCGTCGCCGAGCTTCTTGCGGATAAGCTCGACCATTCTCAGCGAGACTTTCGGGTCGTCGGTCGAGAACTTGCCTTCGAAGAAGGTCGTTCCATGCGTCTCGTGCAGTTCGACGCAATAGTCAGCGACTGCTTCCGGCGTCGTTTCGCCCTTTACACCAGCCCCATCGCCGCGCAGCGAGAAGTAATCGGTGAACGGGATGTCCTTGCGCACGGCGCCGCCAAGCAATTGGTAGAGCGGCTGGTTCCATGCCTTGCCGCGCAGGTCCCAAAGCGCCATCTCGATGGCGCCGAAGGCCATGATGCGGGTGCGGTCGTTGATCGACTGCACGCCGGTCCAGAAGGGCAGGCTGACATGCTCGGCACCGGCAATGTCGAAGGCGTCGCGGCCGACCAGCCGTTGGGCGAGAACATCATTGATGATGGCGGCGGCCGCCGGCGTCGGCGCTTCGCCCAGCCCGACAAGACCGTCCTCGGTCTCGACTTCGACGATGGTCGGCGAAAAACCGTCGAGTTCGCCGAACACCCAGGCATAGGGCGCTTCGAGGCGAAGATTGATCGGTGTGGCCTTGATGCTGCGGATCTTCACCGGCCGACCTCGAAGAACGGCTTGCCGAGTAGGTCGGGAACGACGTCGATGCCGAGGCCCGGCCCGTCGGGAATGCCCATGCGGCTGCCGGTAACCGGCGGCGCGTTCGACGCGGTGCGCACCGTCACCCATTCATGGAAGGCGATCGCATGCAGCCGGCGTTCCTCCGGCGTCGACAGCGACAGATGCGCCATGGCCGATGTGTCGATCTCGGCGCCGCCAGTGTCCTCGACCGTGATCATGAAGCCGAGATCGACGGCGACGTCGCGGATCAGCCGGGTCTTGGTGATGCCGCCGAGCCGCGAAATCTTCAGCGTCAGGCCATCGGCCGCGCCGAGGCGATGGATTTCCAGCATCGCCTCGAGCGAGGTGACGGATTCGTCGAGCACCATCGGCTTGTCGAGCATGCGGCGCACCGACATGTTCTCGTCGATCGTCGTACAGGGCTGCTCGAACGTGTAGTCGATCTCCCGCGTGGCATCAGCGAATTGCCGCGCCTGGTAGGGCGTCCAGCCGGCATTGGCGTCGCAGAAAATGACCGTGCCTTTCGGTACCGAGGCGGCGACCGCCGTGACGCGTTCGATGTCGTCATGGACGTTGCCGCCGACCTTGACCTGCAGCCGGTGGAAACCGTCCTTGACGATGCGCTTGGCAAGTGCGGCCATTTGATCGACCGTGCCATGGGTGACGACCTTGTAGAGTTCCGCCGTGTCGCTTTCCTTGCCGCCGAGCAGCGTCACCAGCGGCACGCCGGCCGCGCGCGCCGCCAGATCCCAGCAGGCCATGTCGAACGCCGATTTGATGTAGGGATGGCCCTTGAAGACGGTGTCCATCAACCGGCCGATGCTGGCCAGCCCGCACGGGTCCTGGCCGATGAGGTGCGGTGCGATCTCCGGCACGCCGGCCCTTGTGCCGGCCGGGAAGGCGGCCGAGTAGAAATTGCCGAGCGGCGCCATCTCGCCCCAGCCGGTCAACCCGCTGTCGGAGGTGATGGACAGGATCACGGCGTCGAAGCAGTCGGCCACACGTCCCTTGGACATGCGGTAGGGGCCGTCCACGAAGGGCTGCACGACGTGATAGGCTCTGATGGTTTCGATCTGCACGTGGGTATCCATTGTCCGCGATGATGGGAGGATCAGGCGCCCTTCGACGGCCGCCGTTCGAGGCCGCGCGCATAGGCAAGAAGCTCTTCGAAATCGAGGTCGATATGCTCACGGGCATGGCGCTGGGCGGCACGCATGTCGTCGCCCTTGAGCAGCGCCACATAGGTCTCGTGGACATCTTCGGCCGGCACGGCTTCCTTGCGCGCCTGCTGATGCAGGGCGAAGTACATCTGCAGGCGGCTGGTCAGCCTTTGCCAGGTTTCCACGAGCACCGAATTGTCGGCCCATTCATGGATCAGACCATGCAGCTGCAGCGCGGTTTCGATCTGCCTTGTGGTGTCGCGCTCGCGGGTCGCCTGCTTCACCGCCTCATGGCGCCGGTCAAGCTCGTCCAGGAAACGCTGGTCGCGCTGCTTCCACATCCGCTCGATGGCGAACTCGTCCAGCACCTTGTTGAGCGAGTAGGCGTCATCGATGTCCTTGGCGGTGACATTGATGACGAAGGTCCCGGCATAGGGGATGCTGGTCAGGATGCCTTCCTGTACCAGCTCGCGCATCGCCTCGCGCAGCGGCGCGCGGCTGACCCGCATCTGTTCGGAAATGCGGAGCTCGTTGAGCTTCTGTCCTGGTTCGAGCTGACCGGTCAGGATCGCGCGCCGCAGCAGTGCCACGATTTCGGCACGGCGCGTCGTGTCAGCAATTGGGCTGAACTCCGTCTTCACCATCCGGCCCACTCCAGCGAGAACAGAAGGCAAGACAATCAGATTGTCGACAATCTAACAAGAGGTGGTGCTCAAATTTCTGAGCTTTGCTTGCTCGCGCCGACGTCGCCACTCTGGTCGGTCTGCTTGTGAAAACGGCGCCCGCGACCTGAGAAAGGGTCGAGGGCGCCGCGCGGAAACCGGGCCTGCGGGGGAGTCAGGTAGCCGGTTTCTGTGGGAGAGGCGAAATCGGCATTCCGGGGCCGATCTTCTGCAGATTGCCTGTGATCACCTGATCGCCTTCGGCGACGCCGCTGAGGATGGCGACCATGTCGCCGCTGGTTGGCCCAAGCGAAACCAGCCGCTGGTCGACCGTATTGCCCTTGCCGACGACGTAGAGATATTTGCCGAGCTGACTTGATCCCAGCGCGACCTGCGGCACCATTAGCGCATCGGGCTGTTGTTTGACGTGCAGCCGCACGCGAACATACTGGCCCGGCAAGAGCGTGAACTTGGCGTTGCCGATGGTGGCGCGTGTGGTGATCGTGCCGGTCGAGTGATCGATCGTGTTGTCGATGAAGGTGAGCTCGCCCTTCTGGTGGGCTTCGGTCTCACCCGGAAGCAGGACCTCGACCTCGATCGGGCCGGCAGCACGCGCTTCCTCGATCTGCGCCAGATCCGTCTCGCTTGGATTGAAGGTGACGTAGATCGGATCGAGCTGCACCAGCGTGTTGAGCACGGTGCCGGCAACGCTGACCAGCGTTCCCACAGAGGCCTGGTTGCGGCCCAGGCGTCCGGGGAAAGGCGCGTGGATTTCAGCGTAGCTCAAATTAAGCTCGGCCGTGCGCAGGGCAGCCTGATTGAGCGCCAGCGACGCCTGCGCCTCGCGCAAGGTGCTGGTGCGCTGGTCGAAGCTGTCCTTGTCCAGGTAACCGCTCTTGGCGAGCTCGGTACCGCGACCGAGATTGGAACGCGCATAGTCGAGCGTCGCCGTATCGCGCTGCACCTGGGCCTTGGCCTGGTCGAGGGCGGCCTGGAAGTCGTCAGGCGAGATCTTGTAGAGCGTGTCGCCCTGCCGCACATCGGCGCCGTCTTGCGCCGTCTGTTCCTGCAGGTAGCCGGGGACGCGCGCCTGCAGCGTGATGCTGCGGATCGGCTCGGTCCGCGCGGCATAGTCGAGGTAGATCGGGATCGTCTTCTTGACGACGCTCGCCACCGGCACCGGCATGACGAACGCGGCTGGAGCGGGCGCGGCCCCGGCCGTGCCGGCATTCAGGCTGAGATTGCCCATGTCCAGCAAGTGGACGCTGGCCACCGAGATCGCACCCAGCGCGACAGCCGTTCCCAACGCGATTTTCCATTTACGCATAATGATTCTCCAATCTTATTCGGCCGCTTCCGCCAGGGGAGGGAAGGCGGGTTTGGCCGTTGGTTCAGTGTGTTGAGAGGCGGGCTCGTCGCCGCCGCGCCGTTCGCGCAGCTGTTCGATGACCGCGTAGAAGACAGGCACGAACACCAGCGACAGCACGGTCGCCGCGACCATGCCGCCAAACACGGTGGTGCCGATCGACTGACGGCTTGCGGCACCTGCGCCGGTGGCGATCATCAGCGGCACCACGCCGAGGATGAAGGCAAACGCGGTCATCAGGATCGGCCGCAGTCTCAGCCGGGCGGCCTCCATCGATGCCTCGACGATGGTGAGGCCTTCCTCGCGCCGCCGTCTTGCGAACTCGACGATCAGAATGGCGTTCTTGGCCGCCAGGCCGATCAGCATGACGAAGCCGATCTGCGAATAGACGTCGATCTGCATGCCACGCACCCAAAGTGCGGCGAACGCGCCGAACAGGGCGAGCGGCACCGCCAGCAGAACCATGAACGGCATCGCCCAGCTCTCGTACTGCGCCGCCAGGATCAGGAAGACGAAGACGATGGCGAGGGCAAACACAACCGACGCGATCGATCCAGCCTTGAGCTCCTGGAAGGTGATGCCGGTCCATTCGAAACCGAAATCCCTGGGCAGCGCGGTCGCCGCGGCCCGCTCCATGGCGGCGACCGCCTGGCCCGACGAATAACCGGGCGCGGCGCCGCCATTGATGGTGGCCGAGGCATTGTTGTTGTAGTGCGGCACGGTTTCCGGGCCGACGAACGGCACGAGCTTGCCCAGCGTGCTGAGCGGCACCATGCCGCCGGAGGCATTGCGCACATAGAGCCGTGAAATATCGGCGGCACCCGCACGAGAATCCTTGTCGGCCTGGATGGTCACCCGGAAGGTGCGGCCGAACAGGTTGAAGTCATTCACGTAGAGCGAGCCGAGGTAAATCTGCAGCGTGTTGAAGACGTCGGGCAGGTTGAGGCCGAGCAGTTTCGCCTTGGCGCGGTCGAGATTGTAGTTGAACTGCGGCGTCGAGGTCGAGAACGGCGAGAACAGCTGCTGCGGATTGATTTCCGGTTGCTTGCGCGCCTCGGCGATCACCGCTTGCGTGGCATCGTTGAGGGCCGTGCTGCCGCGGCCGGTGAGGTCCTCGACGACGAATTCGAAGCCGCCTGTCGTACCGATGCCGGGGATGGACGGAGGATCGAAGGAGAGCGCGAAGGCCTCCGGGATCTGCAGCAGCTTCATGCGCACGTCGGCAACCAACTTGGAGGCGCTCTGGTCGGGACCACGCTGTTCCCACGGCTTCAGGATGGCGAACTCGACGGCAGAATTCGACTGCGCCGCGCTGGTCAGGAAGTTCAGGCCGCTGATCGAGCCGACGATGTCGACGCCGGGAGTCGCCTGCAGGATGTCGCGCGCCTTCTGTGCCACCGCATCGGTGCGCTCCAGCGAAGCGCCGTCGGGCAACTGGATGACGACGAAGAAATAGCCCTGGTCCTCGATAGGAAGGAAGGTCGAGGGCAGCTTCTGCCAGACGAAATAGGTGGCGACCAGGCCGGCCGCGAACAGGCCAAGCATGATCCAGCGCAGCCGGATAAGGATGCGCACGCCATGGGCATAGGCATGCGACAACCTGTCGAAGCCCGTGTTGAACCAGCGGAACAGGAAGAATTGCGTCTCCCCGCGATGGCGCAGGAAGGCCGCGCTGAGCGCGGGACTGAGCGTCAGCGAGTTGAATGCGGAGATACCGACGGAGATCGCCACCGTCAGCGCGAACTGGTTGTAGAGCTTTCCGGAGACGCCGGGAATGAAGGCGACTGGCACGAAGACCGCCATCAGCACCGCAGTGGTGGCAATGATTGGACCGGTGACCTCGGCCATGGCGGCTTTTGTCGCCGCCAGTGGTTTCAGCCCGGCCTCCAACTGTCGCTCGACATTCTCGACCACGACGATGGCGTCGTCGACGACCAGACCGATCGCCAGCACCATGCCGAGCAGCGAGAGCATGTTGAGCGAGAAACCCATCATCTCCATGATGACGAGCGTCGCCACCAGCGACACCGGAATGGCGATGGTCGGAATGATGGTCGTACGCCAGCTCTGCAGGAAGATGAACACCACCGCCACGACGAGCACCAGGGCTTCGCCGAGCGTGATCAGCACGTCATGCATCGAGGCCGAGACGAAGCGCGTCGTATCGTAATGCATGGCATAGTCGACGCCCTTCGGAAAACGCGCCGACAGTTCCTGCATCTTGTCCTTGACGCGCTGCTGCAGATCGAGCGCGTTGGAGCCCGGCATCTGATAGACGGCGAGCACCACGGTCGGGTCCTTGCCGAAGAAGGCCGAGGATGAATATTGCAGGGCGCCGAGCTCGATACGGGCGACGTCGCGCAGCCGCACCAGCGAACCCGTATCCGTGTTGGCACGCACGACGATGTCGCCGAATTCCTTCGGATCGCTCAACCGGCCGACGGCGTTGACCTGCATCTCGAAGGCGGTGCCGGCGGGCGCCGGCGATTGGCCGATCTTGCCGGCCGCCACCTGGACGTTTTGTTCGGCGATGGCGTTCTGGACGTCGACCGCGGTGATGCCGAGATTGGCGAGCTTGTCCGGGTCGAGCCAGACGCGCATCGAATAGCGCCGTTCGCCGAAGATCTGCACGTCGCCGACACCCGGCAGCCGCTTCAGCGGATCCACCACCTGCAGATAGGCCAGGTTGGAGAGCGCCACCGGGTCGACGGAATGGTCGGGCGAGGTCAGGTTGACGATCAGCACGAAGTTCGGGTTCTGCTTCTTGATCGTCACGCCGCCCTGGTTGACGATCGCCGGCAGCGACGACGCCGCCTGCGAGACGCGGTTCTGCACGTCGACGGCGGCGGTGCTCAAGGAATAGCCGACATCGAAGGTGATGGTGATGGTCGACGAGCCGTCATTGGAGCTCGTCGACGACATGTAGGTCATGCCTTGCACGCCGTTGATCTGCTGCTCCAGCGGCGTCGTCACCGTGTCTGCCACCACTTGCGCGCTGGCGCCCGGATAGTGGGCGCTGACCACGACCTGCGGCGGCGTGATGTCGGGAAACTGCGAGACGGGCAGCAGGAAATAACAAATCGTCCCGGCGAGCACCATGATGATGGCGATCGCCGAGGCGAAGATCGGACGATGGATGAAGAAGTTTACCACGACACGCACGCCTCTCCTGCCGCTCTTACCCGCCCGAAGGCGTTGGCGACCCTGGACAACTGGCCATGCCCGTCACGGGACCCTTCCCGTGAACGCAGCAACGGCACCTCGCGACGCTGCCCATCGGCAAGCGAGCGCAACATGTTCTCGAAGGCGCGGGGGTCGACCCCATCTGCTTTCATGACCAGCCGGATCATCGGATCCCGGACGGCCTCATCTATGGTAAGATCGCGGCGCTGTGGCATTGGCCGGCTCCTTGTCTGTCGATTCGCAGCCCATGCTCACGAACCGTTTTTCATCTCTTCACCGGCCGAGGCCGCGTGATTGGCAGTCTTTTCGTCCATCTCGATCTGGTAGGACCAGGTCACGACCTTGTTATTGACGACGGGCGACATAGGTGTTACCAGTAAGTAACATTCTGCATAGTTACAGACCGGTAACACCCTAGTCAAGAGGTGGCCGTGGGTTTTAGGAAACGAAAGGAGATCATGATGACAGACGGCGTCGTGGAGCGCTCTCGTCCCCGGGATCGGATTCTGGAGACGGCGCGTGACATGTTCCACAAGCACGGCATCAAGGGCGTCGGCGTCGACGCCATCACCGAGGCTGCCGGCACGAACAAGATGACGCTCTATCGTCACTTCGAATCCAAGGACGAACTGATCGTCGAATGCCTGCGCGCCAACGCGTTGAAGGCGGGCGCGATGTGGGAAACGTTCGAGGCCGAGTATCCGGGCGACAAACTCGCACAGCTTCATGCCTGGGTTCGCAAGGCCGCTGCCATGCTCAACACCGATGGCCGCGGCTGCGACATGGCCAATGCCGCCGCCGAACTGACCGAACCTGATCATCCGGCAAGGCGCGTGATCAAGGAACTCAAGGAAGCCCAGCGCGAACGCCTGGTCGGGCTCTGCCGGGATGCCGGTATCGGCCAGGCCGAACTTCTCGCCGATACGCTGTCGCTGCTGTTTGAAGGCGCGCGCGTCAGCGTGCAGACCGTCGGCGCCGAGGGCCCCAGCACGCAGTTCGTGCGCATGGCGGAAGGGCTGATCGTTTCCTTTAGGGGCACTGCAGCAAACTGACACCTGCCGGACTGCCAACGATCCATGCGATTCCGTGACTGGGAAGGACCGGCCTTCACCCTTTTGGCGTGTCGGCGTCGCGGTTGCTGCCGATCAGAACGAAAAAAGCCCGCTGCCGGGAGGAGGTGGCAGCGGGCTCGATTTCGAATGTGGCGCGGGAGGAGGTGCACCCCATTCAGCGTCGGCATCGCATCTGGGAGGAGTAGATGGCCGACAAGCAGAAACTACGAGTTGCCCAATGATTCGGCAACAATGAATTGTGCATAGCTGCTGTGCAGATTCGCCGTGGCGCTGCGTGAATTCGGGAAAGTGGCCCTCACTGCACCGGCACGTTTTCCCGGAAAATCAGTCGCGGCTCGATGAATTTGCGCGTGAGATAGGGCGCCGATGATGCGATCGAGCCGAGCAGTTGGATCACCGACTGCTCCGCGATCAACCTGGCGTTCTGGTCGATGACGACGTCGGCGAGGTCGTCGACGAGATAGCCGCGGGTCTCCCTCGTCAGGTCGTGGCAGATGAACACCGGCTTGCGGTTGGGCCTGGCTTCCCGGATCGCCTTGGCAATGCCGGAGCGCCCGGCACCGACGCAATAGATGCCGAGCAGTTCCGGTTCGTTGCGCAACGCCTTCATGGTCTCCGCATAGCTGGCATCGGGCTCGTCATTGATCTCGACGGCGCTGCTGACGGTGAGATTGGGAAATTCCTCGCCGAGCACGGAGCGGAAGCCCATCTCGCGCTCCTCATGGCCGCGATAGGAGCGCGAGCCGACGACCATCGCCAGCCGCCCCTCTCGGCCGCCGAGGAAGCGCCCCATCAAAAGGGCTGCCGTCCGCCCCGCCACGCGGTTGTCGATCCCGACATAGGCCGAGCGCGGTGCGGCCGGAATATCGGACACCAGCGTCACCAGGCGGATGCCGGCCTCGACGATGTCGCGCAGGATGTTGCGTGTCCTGGGATGATCGACCGCGATGACACCGACGCCATTGGCCCGCAGCGACAACTTTTCGACCGATGTCTGCAGGGCATTGGGCGAGATGCCGGCGAGATTGTGGATCCGGCAGGACGCCACCAGCGGCAGGCGTGAGGCGTAGTCCTCGATATGCTTTGCCAGGTCCTGCATGAAGGCGTTGCTGCCGATCGGCAGGAAGAATTCGAGGTTTGCGGGCTTCGAGGGAAGCGTCACCTGGTCGGCGACCGGCAGATAGCCGAGTTGCTTGGCGGCCTCCATCACGCGTTGCCGGTTGGCGGCACTCGCTCCGGGCCGATTGTTGAGCACCCTGTCGACCGTGGCGGTCGATAGTCCGCAGTTCCTGGCGATGTCGGAGACGGTGGCCTTCATGCCGCGACCCTATGCGTCGATGCTCCCTCAGTGCCCCGGCTTGCCATCGGCGAGGGCGTCGCGGATGTCCTTGTCCGACATGCCGGTGATGATGCGTTCGACTTCCGTCACGGTTGTCGTCTTCGGATCGATGTCGTCGGCGACCACCTTGCCCCTGCGCATGACGACTATGCGGTCGACCACCTGGAAGACATGGTGGATGTTGTGCGCGATGAAGATGCAGGAGTGGCCGGAATCACGCGCGTTGCGCACGAAGCTCAGCACACCTTGTGTTTCGGCGACGCCGAGATTGTTGGTCGGCTCGTCGAGGATGATCAGGTCGCTGTCGAAATGCATGGCGCGCGCGATCGCGACCGCTTGGCGTTCGCCGCCGGAGAGCGAGCCGATCGGCGTCGTCGGCGGGATATTCTTGGAGATGCCGACCTGTTTGAGCAGATCGCGAGCGACCGTGTTCATCGCCTCTTGGTCCATGCGGTTGAGGAAGCGCGGCGGCTTGATCGGCTCACGTCCCAGGAACAGGTTGCGCGCGATCGACAATTGCGTGACCAGGGCGGAGTCCTGGTAAATGGTCTCGATGCCGTGGGCGATGGCATCGCTCGTGCTGCGCAAGGTGACCTTCTTGCCGCGGATGAAGATGTCGCCGCTGGTCAGCGGCACCGCGCCCGAGAGAACCTTGATCAGCGTCGATTTGCCGGCGCCATTGTCGCCCAGCAGGCCGACGATCTCACGCTCGTTGACATGGAAATTGGCGTCCACCAGCGCCTGCACCCGGCCATAGGATTTGCGGATGTTCTGCATGCGGATCAATGGCTCGGCCATGGTTCAAGTCCCCGCCTGGTGCCGGCGTTCCAGCCATGAATGCAACGCCATCATGCCAAGGATGATCGCGCCGATGAAGATGTTGTAGGCAAGCCCGGGCACGCCGATCAGCACGATGCCGTTGCGCATGACGCGCAGGATCAGGATGCCGAGCACGGTGCCGATGATGGTGCCGCGCCCGCCGGTCAGCGCCGTGCCGCCGATCACCACCATGGCGATCACCTCGAGTTCGTAGCCGGTACCGCTGTTTGGGTTGGCGGCGGATGTGCGCAGCGAGGAAATGACGCCGGCAAGCGAGGCCATGAGCGACGACAGCACGAACAGGCCGACCTTGACGCGGTTGACGTTGACGCCGCGGGCGCGCGCCGCGTTGGGATTGCCGCCGGCCGCCTGGATCCAGTTGCCGGTCCGGCTTTGCGTCAAGACGTAGCCGAGCGCGATCGCGGCGGCGATGAACCAGAACAGCGACATGTAGATGCGGAACGGTCCGATGAAGAAATCGCCGACCAGCGCCTCCGCCAGCCAGCTGCCCTCGGCACTCCAGGTGCGCTGCGGAAACCCGTCGGTAATGAAAAGCGCGCTGCCGCGCACCACGAGCAGCATGCCGAGCGTCACCAGGAAGGATGGGATCTTGAGCTGCGTGACGAACCAGCCATTGACCAGGCCGATCAAGGCGGCAACCACCAGCGCGACGACGAAGCCTATCTCCAGCGAGGTGACGCCGGCATTGAACAGCGTCCACATTAGTACCGGCGAGAAGCCGAACAGGGACCCCACGGAAAGGTCGAATTCGCCCGACGTCATCAACAGCGTCATCGCCAGCGCGATCAGGCCGAGTTCGACGGTGAAGGCCAGCGTGTTAGAGATGTTCTGCGGCGACAGGAAGTCGTGGTTGAAACCCCAGAAAACGGCGATCTCGGCGATGAGCAGAACGAAGGGTCCGAATTCCGGCCGCGCGATCAGGCGTTGGACGAGCGAATGATTTTCCACTGGGAACCCGCGACATGGTTGGAACGGGCCGCGACCTCCACCGCATCGGGTGGACATGCCGCGGCGCAGGAAGATAGCTGGCGCCGCGAGATGCGCGGCGCCAGGGATCGCGGGTTATTTGCCGGACAGGATCTTGTCATAGACCGCCGCGGTGTCCTTTTCGTACAGCGCGCCGGTGATGACGTTGAAGCCCGGAGGAATGCCTGACGCCGCCATGTTGGCGAGCGACAGCGCGACGTAGCTGGTCGCCTGCGGGTCCTGCCACTGGCCGGCATTGACGTAGCCGTTCAGCACTTCCTGGGTGGTGTCGAGCGAGTTGCCCCAGCCGACGACCGGGATTTCGCCCGGCTTGACGCCGACCTGGTCGAACACGCGCTTGATCGAGCCGGTGACGAGGTCGCCCAGACCGATGATGGCGTTGACCTTGCCCTTGTGGGCGGTGAGGTAGTCGACCATGCGGTTGATCACTTCGGCCTGGTCGAGCGTCGCCTCGGTCACTTCATAGGTGATGCCGAGCGGGCCGAAGACGCTCTTGATGCCTTCCTCTTCCTGCACGCCGTAGGTGGCGCCGGGGACCTCGACGGGCATCCAGACGAAGTCGCCTTTCTTCACCAGGCCCTTGTCGACCAGATACTGCGCCCAGTGCTTGCCGAAGGTGACGTTGTCGCCGCCGACATAGGCGTTGAAATTGGCCTTGGGATCGGGCGTGTTGAAGTTGATGATCGGGACGTTGGCCGCGCGCGCTTCCTTGACGATCTCGACCAGGCTGCCCGGATCGGGGCTGGTGGTGACGATGCCGTCGGCCTTGGCGGAGAGGGCGGCGCGGACCGCCTCCTGCTGGGAGGCGACGTCGCCATTGTGGAAAGAGGTGTTGACGGTGTTGCCGGTGTCCTTGGCCCATTGCTTGGCGCCGGCGAGGAAGTAGGTCCAGACCGGGTCGGCCGGCCCGCCATGTGAAATCCAGTAGAACGTCTTGGCCTGCGCGGCTGCCGGAATGACCGTCAGCGCGACCAGCAGGCCGTAGAGCACAAGTCTTAGTCTCGTCAGCATGTGATTTCCTCCCGGTTGAAGATGATCCGTCCCTTGTCCCGGCCTCGGCCGGATTGCGTCTTTTGCCAGCGCCGCTCGGATGCCTAAGAGCATCCCCTTTTTCGACGGATGGCAAGCCTCCATCTGCAGATGTAGTTGGCGCCTGACACGGCGCCATCAACGACCCCATCAGATCGCATCAGTTGGGATGATTTTTTCCAGGCAGTCGGATGATTGTCGCCGAGGCTAGCCCGGCGGACTGTCCCGATCATGTTGGGCGGTCACTTGGGGCGAAAGCCCCTGAAGAGCCGCTTAGAGCAGGCCGGCCTTGCTGAGGTCGCGCATCAAATGGCTGGCGCCATAGGTCCAGTGCGGGCAATCGGGCGACAGCCGCACGCGGTTGACCAGCGCGCCGAATTTTTCCGACGAGATGGTGACGATGTCGCCGACCTTGTGCGTGAAACCCTTGCCCTTTTCGCCGCGATCCTTCGATGGCACGAACATCGTGCCGAGATAGAGCGCCAGCCCGTCCGGATACTGGTGGTGCGGCCCCATGGCCGCGGCAACCAGCTCCTCCGGCGAGCGGCTGATCTCGGCCATCGAGCTCGCCCCCTCCAGCGAAAACCCGTCCTCGCCCTCGACCTTCAGGCGCACGACGGCTTGCTTCACATCGGCGATGGAGAACGTCTCGTCGAACAGCCGGATGAAGGGGCCAAGCGAGGCCGAGGCGTTGTTGTCCTTGGCCTTGCCGAGCAGCAGCGCCGAGCGCCCTTCGACGTCGCGCAGATTGACGTCGTTGCCGATCGTGGCGCCGACGATCCTGCCGCTCGAGGCGGCGATCATGGCGATCTCTGGCTCCGGATTGTTCCAGGTCGACACCGGGTGGAGGCCGACATCGGCGCCGAAGCCGACCGAGGCCATGGGCTGGCACTTGGTGAAGATCTCGGCATCGGGGCCGATGCCCACTTCCAGATATTGCGACCAGGCGCCGCGCGAGATCAGCTTGGCCTTGATTTCCATCGCCTCGGGCGAACCAGGCTTGAGCTTGGACAGGTCATGGCCGATCAGGCCGGCAATGTCGGCGCGGATGGCGTCGGCCTTTTCCGCCGAGCCGCGCGCCTGTTCCTCGATCACCCGTTCGAGCAGGCTGACCACGAAAGTGACGCCGGATGCCTTGATTGCCTGCAGGTCGACCGGGGACAGCAGAAAGGGTTTTGCCGGATCGCGCGTGGCTTCGAAACTGTTGGCCGCGATGTCGTTGACGAAACCGATGGGAGTGCCCTTGGCCGAGCGCACATGGCCGGCCGGATCGGCCAATTCGCAGACGTCACGGACGGTAGGCGCCGCGCTCGACGTGACGTCGAAGACGGTGCCGTCACGCACCGTGACCACCATGGGATGCGAGGCGGCCGACGATCGAGCGCGGCCGAGAAAGACACCGTCGCCAGGGAGGTTAATCGTGTTCGTCATCGTTCTCTCGTTGTTGGGCGGGACAATTCAGATTGTGAAATTCCGGCGGCCTCTCTTCAAGTCAAATCGTGCCGAACGCCACACGCTTCTCCGGCATCAAAGCTCATGCCAGCGCAGTCGCATCCGCGAGGTTATCGATTCCCTCGGCTCGAGTGTCCGCAGGCCGCCGATGTGATGGGCGTCCACCCTATGCGAGACAGGTTCGAAACAGAAGAAATCGGCGTCTCGCGCAGGCGAGTAGAGAACGAAGACGCTGAGCGACGGCGATGCCTCGATCGAGATGACCATGGCATCATCGGGTTGGACGATCGAGGCTCGTCCATCCCAGCCCTCAAACGCGTTGTTTACCCAGGTATCGGGAAGCGGCGCACGTTTCGAGAAATCCCAGTCTGGGTGGTCGGTGAGGGGCGCCATCCTGGTCGGCAGGTGGCGTTCATCCTCGAGCCAGACGCCGTTGGCCGAAGCCTGGAGCGATGTGCGCGCGTTCCGCCGAAACCATGGATGGAAGCCAAGCCCATAAGGCAGCCGGATCGCGGCCCGGTTCTCAACGGTCAAAGTAGCGCTCAACGCGCCATCCTCCAGTGCGTAGAGCACGCTCGCATGGTAGCGATAGGGTCCGATCGCCCCATCGCTCAGAACAAACTCCGCCTCGCTCCCGGTTCGCCGCGCCAGACGCCAAGGCTTTTGAAAAGCGTCGCCATGAAGCGGGAACGGCTCGCCTTCGACGTTGGGTTCGATCGCATGGAAACGTTTCTCGAACTCGAAGCCGCCGCCGGAAATCCGGTTAGACCATGGCGCCAGCAACTGGGAACCGAATTTCAGCAGTCCTTCCGACGGCTTTATCACAGGTGTGAACATGCCGTCGGAGCGAAGCGCGTCGTAGCGCAGGATCGCCGCGCCCTGGCGAGGGCTCACAACCACCTTGGCACGTTCGTCGGCCAGTTCGATCGCGTCGATGTCCATCATCGACTGAACGCTACCAGCCACCATCGACGTGGATGTCCTGACCGCTGATCATGTCCGACGCAGGCGAAACAAGAAACAGCACGAGATCGGCGACGTGATGCGGCTCTATGCGGCGCTTCAGGCTCTGGTTTGCCATGATCCAATCACTGTATTCCTTGAGCCGCTCTCCGAACACACGCTCCTCTGCTTCGGAAACGACGGCGCCCGGCGACACCGCATTGACGGTGATACCATGCGGCCCCAGTTCCCGTGCCAGCGATTTCGTAAGGCCTAGCATCGCGCCTTTCGATGCGACATAGGGTACGTAGCCATCCCACCGGCCATTGAGTGTGATCGAGCAGAAGTTCACGATCTTGCCATACGCCTTCGCCTTCATGCCCGGCGCGCAAGCGCGCACCAGCGCAAAGGCGGCCGAGGAATTGACCCTGATCTGATCCTCGTATTCGGACAGCGAGAATTGCTCGAACGGCCGGTTGATGATCAGAGCCGCGTTGTTGATCAGGATATCGATCCCGCCTTCCTTTGTCGCCAAGGCCGCGACAAGCTCTTCCGCTCCGGCAAGCTTGTTGAGATCGCAGCCAACGAAGGCAACGTCGCCTTCGGCCTCCCTGGCGAGCGTCGCGGCGGTCTCTGGCCCGTCTTCGATATCGGGTCGGTCGAGCACAAGCACGCGGGCACCGGCCCGCGCCAGCGTGATGGCCTGGGCCCGGCCGAGCGAGCCGAGGCCGCCGGTCAAAAGCACGACCCGATCGGCGAGAACCTTCATTGCCGCCGCTCCTTACAAAACGCCGTGGACTTCATCGATCGAGGTATCCTCGATCCTTTTGTCCAGCACGACTTCGCCGCGCGCCATCGCCACCACGCGGTCGCAGCATTCGAACACATGATGCATGTTGTGGCTGATGAAGACGCCGGTGACGCCCTGTTCCTTCAGGCTGCGAACGAAACCGATCACTTTCTTCGTCTCCTTGACCGAGAGATGGTTGGTCGGCTCGTCGAGGATCATCACCTTCGACTTGAAATGCATGGCACGCGCGATGGCGACGCCTTGCCGCTGTCCGCCGGAAAGTTCGCCGACAAGCGCGTCGGGCGAGCGCAGGTGCAAGTCGACATTGGCGATGGCGCGAATGCTTTCACTTGCCATCTTCTTCTGGTCGAGCAGGCCAACGCCAAGGACCGAGAACCGGGTCGGTTCGCGACCGATGAACAGGTTCCTGGCGATCGACATGGTCGGAACCATGGAATTGTACTGGTATATCGTCTCGATACCGAGATCCATCGCATCGCGCGGCTTGGTGATGCTGACTGGCCTGCCTTCGACCTGGATCTCGCCCTGATCCGCTGTGTGGACCCCGGAGAGGATGTTGATGAGGGTGGATTTGCCGGCGCCGTTGTCGCCGACCAGTCCAAGTGCCTCGCCGCGTGTGAAGTCGAGCGTCACGCCCTTCAGCGCATGGACGCCGGAATACCATTTGTGGAGGTTGCGGACCGAGATGATCGCGTCGGTCATTTGCTCAGCCCTCCATCTTGATGGCCTTGGCGCGCTTGCGCATCCAGGCGTTGGCCACGACGGCGAATATGGTCAGGAAGCCGATGGCGAATTTGAACCAGTTGGCATCGACATGGCTAAGCACGAGGCCATTGTCGATGACCCGGATCAGCGTGGTGCCGATGATGCCGCCCATGACGGTGCCGATGCCGCCGGCGAGCGAAGCGCCGCCGATGACGGCGGATGCCACCGCCTGAAGCTCCATCCCCTCGCCGATCGAGGGCAAGGGCGAGCCCAGCCTCAGCACCTGCAGCATGCCGGCAAAGCCGGCGAGCATCGAGCACAGCATGAAACAGGCGAGCTTGACCCTGGCAGTCGGGATACCCATCGAAGCGGCGGCGGGCAGGAAGCCGCCAGTGGCCTTGATCCAGTTGCCAAAATTGGTGCGCGACAGCATCAGCGAGGTCAGCACGGCAATACCGGCAAACCATACGAACGACATGCGGAACATGTTGCCCGGCCCGACAAAGGAGGTGAACAGCCATGTCGGCAGGTCGGCGGGAAGCAGCGGCGGGAAGCCGCCCGAGACGACGACGGTGAGCGAGCGCGCCATGAACAGCATGCCGAGCGTGGTGATGAAGCTCGGTATCGCGAAGCGTATTGTGACGTAGCCGTTGATGAAGCCGACCGCCGCGCAGACCATGAGCCCGGCCAGCAGCGCAAGCGGAAACGGCCAGCCATGCACCATCAGGACCGCCATGGTCATCGGCATCAAGGCGAAGACCGAGCCGACGGACAGGTCGAACTCGCCGCTGATCATCAGGATGGTGACGCCGATGGCGACGAGGCCGGCCTCGGGCAGGATGCCGAGAATGCCGCGCAGATTGTCCTGGTTGAGGAACACGCCGTGCGATCGGACCTGGAACAGGACGACGAGCAGCACCAGCAGGATGAGGCCTGCCAGTTCCGGTTTTTCGAGATAGGTCTTGATCAGGCGCTTCAACTCAGGCTCCGGCATTTTTGAGATTTCAGGCCGATCGGCGGCGCTGGGCGCCGCCGATCCAACGGTTCGAAGCTGGCTCAGCGCAGACCCTGAGCGGAGAGCGCCATGATCCCGTCGGCCTGCTTCGGCCGCACGATGCCTTGGCCGGTGTCGATGTCGGAGGGAGCAAGGCCGATCTTCTTGTTGAGATAGGCCTCCATTACCGGCATGAAGCCCTGCATGTAGGGCTGCTGGTCGACCAGCGCCTGAACATAGCCCTTCTGCATCTGCTGCAGCACCTCGGGCACCAGGTCGAAGCCGCCGAGCAGCACCTTGCCCGGCGCCACGCCGCGATCTGCCAGCGCGCGCGCGACGCCTGCGCACCAGAAGCCGGTATCGAAATAGGCCGTCGTATCGGGATGCGCGTTGAGATAGGCGCCGACACGGTCGGAGGTGATGGCGAGGTCGGTCCCGCTGTCGATGCGCTCCCATGACACCTGGCGGTCTGAATGGGCGGCCTTGTATTCCTCGAGGAATTGCATCACGCCGGCGCCCCGGCTTTCCGACCAGTTCTGGCCGGGAGCGGAAATGCCGACCAGCACCTTGATCGGGCCGTCCTTCGGAAAGCTCTCGGAAATGGCCTTGGCGAGCGAATAGCCGGCGGGCTTGAAGCCTTGGCCGACAAAGGCCTGCCGGGCATTGCCCTTGGCGCCTTCGGTGTCGTCGACATTGACGGCGATCACCAGCACGCCGGCGTCGCGGGCCTCCTTGATGACGTCGTCGAACGCATGGTCGTCAACGATGGAGGTCAAGAGCGCGTCGGGCTTGGCGGCAAGCGCGGCGCGCATGTTGGCGACCTGCTGCTCGACCGAGCCCTCGGTCTGGGTGAAGACCATGTTGCAGGTCGCCTCGACCTTGGCGCAAGCGTCGTCATAGCCTTTCTTGACCGCCTGCCAGAAGGTGTTGGATGCGGACGAATGATGCGTGAAGACGATGTTGAGCCCGTCGGCGCGGGCGGATTGCGCGCCGACAAGAGCGGCGCCAAGCAGAAGCATTGCAGTCAGTTTTTTCATCGTAATTCCTCCCTTTGGATTTTTCAGATGTCCGCCTTGTCGGTGGCGCGGCGATGGACGGTGTAGGCGCGGCCCAGATCCGGGTTGAGCGCCAGCCCCAGTCCCGGTCCCGGCGGTACGGTGATCATGCCGTTCTTCACTTCCGGCAGCGCGGTCACCAGGTCGCGGTACCAGGTGCGATAGAAGGCGCGCACGCTTTCCTGGACGAGCGCGTTAGGGGCATTGAGCGACAGGTGGGTCGAAGCGGCGAGCACGACCGGACCGGTGCAGTCATGCGGCGCCACCGGCAGCCGCCAGGCTTCGGCCATCGAGGCGATCTTGCGGGCCTCCGACAGGCCGCCGCACCAGGAAATGTCGAGCATGACGATGCCGGCCGCGCCAGTTTCCAGGAGGTCGCGGAAGGCCCAGCGGCTGCCAAGCGTCTCGGATGCCGAGATCGGCGCGGGACTGGCGGCCTCATAGCGCTTGAGGTCGCCGAGGCTGTCCATGCGGATGGGGTCCTCATGCCAGTAGGTGCCGAAAGGCGCCAGCGCACGAGCTATTTTCATGGCGGGCAGGAGCTGCCACATCGAATGGAACTCGACCATGATGTCGATCTTGTCGCCGACCGCCTTGCGTATCTTTTCAAAAGGTTCGAGTGCGGCTTTCAGATCAGCCGCCGAAATGTCGTTGCCGCGCGTCTTTTCGGCCGCGTGGTCGAACGGCCAGATCTTCATGGCGGTGATGCCGTCTTCGAGCAGTTCTTGCGCCAGTTCGTCGGCGCGAGTGAGGAAACCGTTGAGGTCGTCATAGTCCCGCCCGGCGCCGATCCCGTAATTGGCGGTTGTCTGGCCCTTCGCGTCCTTGATGTATTCGGTGCCGGCGCAGGTGTTGTAGGTACGGATTGACTGGCGGCTGAAGCCGCCGAGCAACTGCGCGACCGGCTGGCCGGTGGCCTTGCCGAAAATGTCCCACAGCGCGATGTCGAAGGCCGAGTTGCCGCGCACTTCGGCGCCGCTGGAGCGGAAGCCGAGATAGCCGACCAGGTCGGCGGCCAGGAGATCGATCTGCAGCGGATCGCGGCCGATGACGCGTGGCGCGACATATTCGTGCAGGTATTCCTCGACGGTGCGCGACAGGAAGAAGGTCTCGCCGAGTCCGGTGATGCCTTCGTCGGTATGGACCTCGACCCAGAGCAGGTTGGGCCGTTCCTCGATACGGATGGTTTCGACTGCAATGATCTTCATGTCAGGCAATTCCCGCGTCGAGGAGCGCCTTGACGCTCTTGTCGAAATGTTGCGCCATGTGCTCGGCGGCGAGCCGCGGATCACCCTTGAGGATGGCTTCGGCTATGTCCTCGTGCCCCTTGATCATCTTGAGCTGGTCCTCGTTCGACGAGCGGGTTCGCCAGCCGATCACCCAGGTGCTGCGCGTCACTCCGCTGAAGGCAGTGACGATCAGGGAGAAGACCGGGTTATGCGAAGCAGCCGCGATCGCCTCGTGGAAAGCGATGTCGTGTTCCATGACAATTTCGGGGTTCAGGAAATTCTCGCGCATTGACCGGGCGGATTGCGCAATCGCGGCGGCTTCCGCATCGGTGCGGCGCAGCGCGGCAAGCGCCACTGTGCGCATCTCGATCGTGCGCCTGACGTCATAAACCTGGTGGACGCTGATCTGCTGAGTGGTGATGCCGTGCTCGATGACCATCGACATCGCGCCGGTGTCCAGCTTGGCAACCGTGGCGCGGCGCCCGGCGCTCATGTCGATCAGGCGCATCGCCGAAAGCGAGCGGAAGGCCTCGCGCACGACGGTGCGGGAGACGTTGAGCTGGCGCGTCATGGCGGCTTCGCTGGGCAGCGGATCGCCCGGCGCGAGACCTTCCGAGCGGATATGCCGGGCAATCGCCTGGATCGCCGTGCTCACCAGGCCGGGGCTCGGCTCACCTGCTGTGTCCGTCGGATCCTGCATCTCTCTCCTCAAAACCTGTATGACAGGTTGTCATTAAATTGCTCATATTTCAGCCAGAAGGTATATGTCAAGTCGATTTGTGGGTGACTTGACTGGAGGACGTCATGAAAGAAATGGAAGCTGGCCTGGTCTTCAATGCGCGCGACGTGGTCGGCGAAAGCCTCGTCTGGGACGATCGCCACGGCAGGCTGGTTTGGGTCGACATCATTGGTCGCCGGATTCATAGGCTCGATCCGTTGACCGGAGACCATGAAAGTTGGTCGACGCCGGATCTGGTCACCTCCATCGGCCTATGCCGGGACGGCGGTGCGATCGTCGGCCTGCGCAAGGAGGTCGCCTTGTGGAATTTTGGTGGAGCGTTCCGAACGATCGCGGCTATCGAGCCGGATCGGCCAGGGACGCGACTGAACGAAGGCGCGGTGGCGCCGGATGGTTCATTCTGGGTCGGCACAATGGCCAACAATATTGGACCCGACGACGCGCCGGTCGCGATTGCGCGGGATGAAGGCCGGCTCTATCGCATCGGTCCGGACGGCGAGGTGACGAGCCTGAGCGAGGACCGGTTCGGCATCACCAACACCATGGTGTGGGCAACGGACGGCCGCTTCATTACCGCCGATACGACGAAGAACGCACTTTACAGCTATGCGTGGGACAAGAGTGCGTCGCGGCTTGGCAAACCACGGCCCTTCTTCACCGATTTCGAGCGCGGCTTGCCGGACGGTTCCTGTCTGGACGCCGAGGGCTATGTCTGGAACTGCCGGGTGGTGGGAGGAGGCTGCCTTGCCCGCATTGCGCCCGACGGCAGGCTGGACCGTATCGCGGAGCTGCCTTGCAGCTGGCCAACGAGCTGCACTTTCGGTGGCGAGAATTTTGACACGCTGTTTGTAACTTCAGCCCGATTTACCATGAGCACGGAGCATCTTCAGGCGAACCCGCAAGAAGGCGGGCTGTTCGCGGTCCGTCCGGGTGTTCAGGGTGCTGCAGCCAACAGGTTTGGATAAGTTGAACACGAGGTCGGGCAGCGCATTCGTGTCCGATGCCGGCACTGCAACATCACTCGGCACTATCTGCCCGGCGACCTAGCAAAGCTTGTCGCTGACATTGCCTCGCCCGCAACTGTGCGGCGACCTTGCGAAGGTGATCAGGCTAGATCGGCAGCATAGGGCAGTTGGCGCCACGGCGCAGCCTGATATGCGCCACGTCGCCGGCGCTGAATTGAAAGCCCTCGGCCTGGCGCGGCGCGTCGATGACAACGGGCACGCCTTGCCCCAGTTCCGCGTGAAGGCGCAACGTGCGGCCATGGAAGACGATGCTGTTGACCCGCGCCGGCGCCGTGCCGGGCGAGGCCTCGGTCGTCGCCAGCAGATCCTCCGGACGCACGCCGATGGTGCGGACCTCGCCTTCGCCGGGTGACTGGCCGGTTTCGGAAATGGCCTCCAGCGGCAAGGTGCCGGCGGTGAAACGCAGGCGGTCGCCATCCCGGCCCACAAAACGTGATTGCAGGAGATTCATGGTGCCGATGAAACTTGCCACGAACTTCGTGGCGGGCCGGTCGTAAAGCGTCGCCGGCGGCGCGATCTGCTCGATGCGGCCCTTGTTCATGACGACGATACGGTCGGAGATCGACAGCGCCTCGGTCTGGTCGTGAGTGACCATCACGAAGGTGGTGCCAAGCCGAGACTGCAGCCGCTTCAACTCGACTTGCATTTGTTCGCGCAGATGCGCGTCCAGCGCCGACAGCGGCTCGTCGAGCAAGAGCACGCGCGGCTCGCAGACGATGGCGCGGGCAAGTGCGACGCGCTGGCGCTGGCCGCCCGACAGTTCCAGGACGCGAGCGCGAAGCTTGTCGGCGAGACCGACCATCTCCAGGGCTTCGCCGACGCGCTTTGCCTGTTCGGCGCCGGACAGTTTTCGCAGGGACAGGCCGAAGCCGACATTTTCGGCGACGTTCATGTGCGGAAACAGCGCGTAGTCCTGAAACACGGTGTTGACCGGCCGGTCGAAGGGCCGAAGGGCCGTGATGTCATGGCCGTCGAGCAAGACCTTGCCGCTCGACGGGCTTTCAAAGCCGGCAATGACACGCAGGCTGGTGGTCTTACCACAGCCGGACGGCCCGAGCAGCGTGATGAATTCGCCGCTGACAATGTCGAGATCGACGGTATCGAGTCCGACGATGCCACCTGGAAAAACCTTGGAAACCGCCTGAAGCCGGACGAGTGGATCAGGCGCCATCGCGAACCTCGGACGGCTTCGTGGTGTTGACCCAGAGGATCTGGCACTGCTCCGCGCCGGGATTGCGGAAGGCGTGCAAAAGCGTGCTCTTGAAGGCAAAACTGTCGCCGGTCTTCAGCCCGTATTTTGTCGAATCCACCACCAGTTCGACCTCGCCCGAAAGCACGAAGCCGAATTCATGGCCGGCATGGGCGTAGGCTTCCGCCGTGCCGCCGCCGGCTTCCACCGTCACCAGCATGCCGGTCAGCGTCGCGCCGGGCGGCGACAGCAGCGCCTTGGCGATGCCTTCGGATTTCACCGGGATCTGCCGCCTTTTGTCGGCGCGCACGCAATAGAGATCATTGACCGCATCGTTGCCGTCGGCGATCAGCGCCGACGGCTCGATGTCGAGCGCGGCGGCGAGCGGCCAGATCACCTTGACGCGCAGCGAGGACATGCCGCGCTCGATCTGGCTCAGCGCGCCGATCGACACGCCGGCTTTTGCCGCCAGTTCGGCCAGTGATAGGCGGCGCTCGAGCCGCAGCGCCCGCACGCGCCGGCCGACGCGAACGTCGGCATCGTCTTTCGGTTTTTCGGCGGCCTCGTCAAGCATGTCCATGCGTTGGTCCTCGTTTGCTTCTTCCTTCTCCCCTTGTGGGAGAAGGTGGATCGGCGCGTAGCGCCGAGACGGTTGAGGGGTGAGTGACAGATCGCCGCCGGCGCCAAGCTGGAGCACCCCTCATCCGTCGCCTTCGGCGACACCTTCTCCCACAAGGGGAGAAGGGAAGGCCGTAGCTCACCCGCCAGCCTTCACCTTCTCGAACATCTTCGCCATATCGTCATTCTGTTTCATCGGGCCGGTGAAGATCGTGCTTTTCAGCATCACCTCCGGGTCGGACGGCAGTTGCAGCTTCTCCAACTCGTCCTTCGACACTCCGGCGAAAGCGGTGCTGAGCGAGCTGCCATAGCCGTAGGACTGGATCAGGAATTTGCCGGAGTCAGCGTCGAGCCGGCTGTTGATGAAGTCATAGGCGAGATCGACGTTCTTGGCGTCCTTCAGCATGACGAAGCCGCAGGCCCAGGTCAGCATACCCTCCTTCGGCTTCATGAACTCGACCGGCACGCCCTGTTTCTTGAGTGAGGTTGCCGATGCGTTCCAGGTCATGGCGGCGACCAGTTGGCCGCTGGCCAGCGCCTGCTCGACCGAGGTCATGTCGGTGGTGTAGCTCGACAGCAGCGGGCGCTGTTCGCGCAATTTTGCCGCGACCTTGTCCATCTGCTCGGCAGTCATGTCGAAGGGGTTTACGCCGGCCAGAAGTGCGGCGACGATCGGGGTGTCATGCACGGCGTCGATGGTCGCCATACGGCCTGCATATTGCTTGTCCCATAGAAGGTTCCAGCTCGCCTCGGGGTTCTTCACCAGATCGGTGCGGTAGAGGATCGAGGTGTTGCCCCAGTCCCATGGCACCATCCAGACCTTGCCGTCGCCGGCCTGCAGGTCGGGCAGGTTCTTGAACACCGGGAAGATCGAATCCCAGTTCTTGATGCGCTTGGTGTCGATCGGCTGCAGCAGGCCTTCCTTGTTCCAGCGCGCCACCTTGTCATAGCAGGGGTGCGCGATGTCAGGCCGGAAGCCGGCCTTGACCTTGGTGAAGGCGTCGTCGTCGTCGCCGAAGATCGAGGCCTCGACGCCATCGGGGTGCGCGGCGAGGAAGCTCTTGTTGAAATCGGGCAACTCATAGCCCGACCAGGTGAAGTACTGCAGCTTCTCGGCGGCGAGCGCCACGGTCGACGACAGTGCGAGCGCAAGTGCCGCGAGGCCGGCTCGGGCCTTGTGTCCCGACACCGATTTCAGGTGGAATGTCATTTTCGTTCTCCTCTCTCGTTGTTGTGTTTCAGGCTGGATTGCGGCGTATGGCGCCAAGCCCGCGATGGCGCAGGATTTCGGCGGTGCCAGCGATGATGAAGGACACGGCCAGGATCACCGTCCCGAGCGCCATGACGGTCGGCAGCGAGCGGGGAAAGCGCAGTTGGCTCCAGATGTAGAGCGGCAGTGTCGGCTCGGTGCCGGCGAGGAAGAAGACGACGATGAACTCGTCGAAGGAGATCAGGAAAGCAAGCATGAAGGCCGACAGGACGGCCGGCAAGCTGAGCGGCAGCATGACGCGCCGGAAGGTCGTCCAGTCGGAAGCGCCAAGGTCGAGCGCCGCCTCGCGAACGGTCCTGGGGATGGCGGCGAAACGGCTGCGCATAATGACCACGGTGGTCGGCAACGCGACCAGGATATGGCCGAGCACGATAGCGACACGCGACGGTCCGAGGCCGACGAGGTTGACCAGGATCAGCAGCGATATGCCGACGATGACGCCAGGGATGAGGATCGGCAGCCGCGCGATGGCGCTGATCGTGGCGGCCAGCGGCGAGCGGCCATAGAGATCCATATAGGATACGGTGATGCCGCACAGCGTGGCGCCCGAGGCCGCGATGGCGCCGATGACGAGACTGTTGACGAGCGCGCCCGACAGCGCGGGATTGCCGTAGAGCGTGGCATACCATTGCAGCGTGAAGCCCTGCAGCGGAAACGCGGCCTGGATCGAATCGTTGAAGGAAAACAGCGGGATCAGCAGGACGGGCAGATAAAGGAAGATCAGATAGGCAAGCACATAGAGGCCGAGCCAGCGGCCATCCCTTTTCAAGCTGGCGCGCCCTGTTTTCATGTGCGGCTGCCAAACCGGCGGTCCGCGCCGCGCGCGACCAACACCACGAGCAGGATGACCAGCATGACGCAGACCGAAAGGGCGGCGCCGAACGGCCAGTCATTGGCCTTGCCAAACTGCGACTGGATCAGCGAGCCGATCATGGTGCTGGCCGGACCGCCCACCATGGCCGGCGTGACATAGTCGCCGACCGTCGGCACGAAGACGACAAGTGCGGCGGCCAGCACGCCCGGCATCGAATTGGGCAACACGACCCGACGGAAGGAAGTGAACGGCCTCGCGCCCAGATCGGAAGCGGCCTCGATCAACGATTTCGGGATCGTGTCCAGCGCCACATAGATCGGCAGGATGGCGAACGGCGCGTAGGCATGCGCGAGCGTGACGACGACAGCGGCCGGCGTGTTGAGGAAGGCCAGTGTCGGCTCGGACCAGATGCCGCTTTCGATCAGCGCCGAGTTCAACACCCCATTGTAGGCCAGCACGATCTTCCAGGCGAAGACACGCAGCAGATAGCTGGTCCAGAATGGCAGTGTCACCAGGAACAGCAGCAGGCCGCGCCGCCGGCCGGCGTGAAAGGCAAGATAGTAGGCGACGGGGTAAGCGGTGACGACTGTGGCCAGCGTGACCATCGTGGCGATGATCAGCGAGCGCAGCGTGACCGTCCAGTAGAGCGGATCGGTTGCCACGGTGGTGAAGTTTTCGACGGTCAGTCCAACGCCGAGCAGCGAACCGTCATTGCCGCGGAAGGCGAGGAAAAGCACGAGGCCAAGCGCAAACAGGATCAGCAGGAAAGTGACCAGCGCGCCGGGCAGCAACATGGCGAACCGGAAGCCCGATGAAGCCCGGGTCTCTGGCACATGTGCTGCAACTAGGGTCGACATCGACCTGCCCGTCCCAGAATTTTTGAAATTGACTAATGATTTTTCATATGCATGAAACTGTCAAGCGGAATCCCGCCGCGGAAATGGTGTGGCCCACGGGTCTCGATTGGCTATCGCACCGGGACACGTTCGCATCGTTCGGGGTGAATGTGCAGGTTGTGCGATCCATGGCTTCCTGGAGGTCAAGGGTTACCATCAGCTACGGAGCTTGGGCTTCGGATCATCCTTGACTCAAAGATTTGTTCATATTTTGTTCCATATGCTAGGGCGAAACAGGAACGTTCCTTGCCGAGCGTATGCGCATGTATCAAGGCGAGTTCGATTTCGGAATTCCAGCGCCACCATGGCGGCCGGCGACGTGGCGCATAGCAGCCTGCGCCGTGGCGCCAACTGCCCCATGCTGCCAAGCTAGCCTCATCCAACTGCGCAAGGTCGCCCGCACGACCGTGGGGCTGGTCCGATCGACATGTGAACGAACGACCACGGAACGAAGTAGGAATTGACTAAGATAGGAAGGCATTCCTAAATTAGTTGATGCCCGAATTGAGCACCCGACCGCGCCGAAATGTGCAGACCCTATGCCTCGCGCACGAAGTGGGGCAACTCATTCGTGTCCGATGCCGGCACTGCAACATCATCCGGCATTATCTGCCCGGCGATCTCGCGAAGCTTGTCGGTGACATTCCCTTTTGGGATGTCGAACGGCATATGCGGTGCGAGCGCTGCAAGCTTCGCGAGCTTGATGCCGACATAATTTTGCCGAGTGCTGCCGAGCGCTTGAAAATTCGTGTCAGACGCCTTGTCGAAATCCGCATGGTTCGCCGTGTAATATGGCGAGACGAGGAATGAGGAACGCGGCTATCCCTTAGCCTAGAACAGAGATCCTTGGGCTGGCACCTGCTGGGGAAACTTAATCTGTGTGGGTGGCTTCTCAACGATCACCAACGCGTCGTCGGGCGCTGTCCGCTGCAAATGCCGCGCTTCCGTCCACGGCGCAGTAAGCCAGGTCTCCGTCTCTTCCGGTGTTGTCAGGATCACGGGCATGGCCTTCTCATGGATCGGCGCGATGAGGGCGTTAGGCTTGGTTGTCATGAAGGCAAACAGCTCGAAGTCGCTAGGTCCGTCCTTGACCTTTCGCACGCCCTGCCACCGGGTCCAGAAACCGGCGAAGAAGAATAGCGGCCGGCTCTCGTCACGGGCAAACCAGTAATTTCGCTGGATTCCTGTTTCTGGGTCCTTGTCGTTCGAGGCAGGGCTGGGCTCGGCAAAGCTGGTCACCGGTACGACACATCTGTGTTCGATGCCCACATACTGTTGCCAGTGCGAATATTGTGGATTGCGAACGTTCGTAGTGCCGTAGTCGGCCTTTCCTTTCATCCGCTCCAGCGGTGTCGGCAAACCCCAAAGCAGTTTCGCCAGCTCGCGATTCCCATCTGACGTGTTGCGAACAACCGGGCCTAGCTGATTGGGATAGATGTCGACTGAAGGCTCGAGATTGCCGATGACGTCGCGCATGGCCCGTGTCCATTGTCGGACCGCCTCTTGCGTCGTTGTGATGTTGTAGAGGTTGCACATTCACACAGCATTGCGGAATTGGCTTGTGTCTGCAACCAAAGTCGGTCCGCGATAGGCTGGTCAGGCGCTTATCCTGACAGGGTCATGTCAGCTATCGACCCGTCAGATGATGGCATGTCAGCGGGCTGTTCCCTACTTGCAATGCGTCTGAACAGGAGGAACCCAAATGACCATCACGGATATTGCCAAGGATTTCACCGAGCTCCTCAAGCAGGGAGACCACGACGGCGCTGCTGAAAAGTACAATGCCGATGACATCGCCAGCTACGAAGCCATGGAGGGGCCCATGGCCGTCAGCCGCGGCAAGGAGGCCCTCAAGCAAAAGAGCCAGTGGTGGCAAGAGAACCACGAAGTGCATGGCGGCTCGGTCGAGGGGCCCTATGTCAACGGCGATCAGTTCGCGGTGCGCTTCACGTTCGACATAACGCCCAAGGCTACGGGGGAGCGAGTCACCATGGATGAGGTTGGCCTTTACACCGTCAAGAACGGCAAGATCACCGAAGAACGCTTCTACTACTGACGCAGGCGATACGCCGGTCAGGAGCCTGCGCTTGCGCTCCCGGGTTGGAGAACAAGGCATGGCGGCCGGGCGAGACTCCCGGCCGCCATGTAAGAGGCTCAAATCGTCTTCACATACTGCGCAAGCTGATCGGCTACCGTGCCCCAGCCGTCGAAGAAACCCATCTCTTCATGATTGTCGCGGGTGGCCTCGTCGCGGTGGATGGCGGTGGCCGTGTAGCGCGTGCCGCGGCCATCCGGCTGCAGCGAAATCACAGCAGTGATGAACGGCTCACCTGACGGCCGGTAACCCGGCAGCAGCGCATCCGTCCACACCAGCCGCTCGTTCGGCACGATCTCCAGATAGCAGCAATGGCGGTCGCTGACCTCCTTGTCGTCGGGCGACTGCATGCGTGTCCGGAACAACCCGCCTGGCCTGAGGTCGATCTCGCAGTCGGTGATCACCCATGGTTTTGGTGTGAACCATTGCCTGACATGCTCCGGCGTCGTCATGGCGCGCCACAACAGTTGGTGCGGCGCGTCGAGCACGCGCTCCAGCACGAGGTCCAGCCTGGGATCCGGCTTGAAGGGATAGCTCATTTTTCCTGCTCCTTGAGTGTCATCACATAGGCGTCGAACTGGTCGAGGCGGCGCTCCCAAAGCGTGCGCTGCTCAGCCAGCCAGCTTTCGGCGAGCTTCAGCGGCTCGGGTGCTAGCTCGTAAGTCCTGACCCGGCCGGTCTTTTGCGAGCGAACCAGCCCGCAGCCTTCGAGAATCTTGAGATGGTCGATGAAGGAAGGCAGGGCCATCTCGAAAGGCTGTGCCAGTTCGCTGACCGAAGCGGGGCTCCTGTTGAGCCGCTCGACCACGCGTCGCCGTGTCGGGTCGGCAAGCGCGCGAAAAATGCCGTCGATCGGCGGGGGGCTCGGATTTGCGCTCTGGAGGCTGGTCATCGAATGGTCCTGGGTCGTGGTCAAAGGTGGTCAGAAATACTTAGGTGAATTCCTTAGTGTTGGCAAGCGGCAAATTTCGGCGGATGCCGGCCTAGCTGCTGGCAAAGCGGGAAGGGCGGTTTTAGGTTGCGAAACGGATTCGATGGTCACCCCAAAGGAAGCACGTCTTGACGATCACCATGTACGGCATCACCAATTGCGACACGATCAAGAAGGCGCGCGTCTGGCTAGAGAGCCATGACGTTCCCTATCATTTCCATGACTATCGGGCCGAAGGAATCGAGGCCGGCAAGCTGAATGGCTGGGTCGGCAAGGTCGGCTGGGAAAAGCTGCTCAACAAAGGCAGCACGACGTTTCGCGAACTGCCGGACGCGGACAAGCAGGGCCTCGACGAGAAGAAGGCGAAATCGCTGATGCTGGCCAAGCCGACGATGATCAAGCGACCGGTGCTGGAAGTCGGCGACAGCATCTTCGTCGGGTTCAAGCCGGATGTTTATGTAGAGGCGGTGGGCGGGAAGTAGAGCCGGCTCTCACCCGCCGCGATCCTTCGCGCCCCCGCCGTCCCAACGGCGTCTCGATGTTACGCGTGGGCTCGCAAATACCCCGCCAGCGCCACGGCATTGTTGTGCGCCTCGTCATGGGCGCCGTAGAGCAGCGTTACCTTGCCGTCGCGGAGCAGGGCGCGCAAAGTCGCCAACGCCTCTTCGTTGCGGTCCAGTTCGCCACCATACCGCTTCTGAAATTCCGCCCAGCGCTCCGGCTCATGCCCGAACCATTTGCGCAGTTCGTTGCTCGGCGCGATCTCCTTCAGCCACAGCGTCAACGCGGCATCCTTCTTAACGATGCCGCGCGGCCATATCCGATCCACCAGCACCCGCTGGCCATCGGCCTTCCCGGGCGCTTCGTAGACGCGCTTGACCGCGATATCGAAGGCCATCACACCTCCGCCGGCTAGAGCCCCTGGGCCCACTCGCCCTTGCGCATCACCGGCACGCGGCTGCCATCCTTTGCGATGCCGTCAATGTCGATCTTGTCCGACCCGATCATCCAGTCGATGTGGATGAAGCTCTTGTTGCCGCCGCGCGCCGCGATTTCGTCCTGGCTGAGCGAGGCGCCGTCGACGAAGCACTTCGAATAGCACTGGCCGAGCGCGATATGGCAGGCGGCGTTTTCATCAAACAGCGTGTTGAAGAACAGGAGGCCGCTGGCCGAGATCGGCGAGGAATGCGGCACCAGCGCCACTTCGCCGAGGCGGCGCGCACCTTCGTCGGTGTCGAGCACTTTCTTCAGCACGTCCTCGCCCTTCGAGGCCTTGGCCTCGACGATCCTCCCGCCCTCGAAGCGCACCGAGATGTCGTCTATCAGAGTGCCCTGGTAGGACAATGGCTTGGTCGAGGAAACATGGCCCTCGACGCGCCGTGCGTGGGGCGTGGTGAAGACTTCCTCGGTCGGGATGTTGGGATTGCAGGTGATGCCGTTCTTGGCGGTCGAGGCGCCGCCCATCCACTCATGGCCGTCCGCCAGCCCGACTGTCAGGTCGGTGCCTGGTCCGGTGAAGTGCAGCGCATGGAAATCGTGGCCGTTCAGCCATTCGGTGCGGCCGCGCAGCGCCGCATTGTGCGCCTTCCAGTTGCCGATCGGGTCCTCCACATCGACCCGTGAGGCGGCGAAGATGGCGTCGGCGAGCTTCGCCACCGCCACGTCGTCGGCGTCGCCGGGGAAAACCTGCCTGGCCCAGGCCAGATCCGGATAGGCGACGATGTTCCAGTTGATGTCGAAGCCGGTGATCTTCTCCAGCGCCGGCTGGTAGGCCATCGAATTGGCCTTATTGGCGCGCGCCACCTTCGCCGGATCCTGCGCCGACAACAGCGACGGATCCTCGCCGCGCACGGCGAGCCGGGCGGCATTGTTGGAAAAGGCCTTCGCCATGCCTTCATAGAGCCAGCCGGCGGCACGATCGAAGCCGGCATCGGCGCCGAACCGGTAGCGCGCCAGCGTCATCTCGTCATCGTTGAAGATCGGCGTCACCAGCCCGGCGCCGGCCTTGTAGGCGTGCTCGACGATGCGCCTGGTCAGCGGCAGCGCCGCGATCGACGATGTCAGCACCAGGTCCTGTCCAGGCTGCAACTGCAGCCCGACCTTGATGGCGACTTCCGCCAGCCTGTCGAGCTTCACCGGGTCGATCGTTGCGGAAACGCCGCGCGAATGTGTGGTCATGATTCTGCCTGTCGTCGTGGGATTTATGATTGAACATAGACCGGTGCCGCGGTGCTTTCCACCGCGATCGCGCCGCTGGGCTCCGCGACCGACGATCCGAACTGCGCCATCGTCGCCGCGATCTCTTCCTTGATCCAGATTTTGAAGTCCCGGACCTTGCGGCTTTCGGTGGTGGTGGCGGAGGTCACCAACCAGTAGCCAAGTCCGCTCTGGGCGCGAATTCCGAACGGCGCCACCAGCCGCCCATCGGCCAGCGCGTCGGCCGTCAGCAATTGCCAGCCCAGCATCACGCCATGGCCGGCGATCGCCGATTCCAGGCACAGCATCGGGTCGGTGAAGCGCGCGCCTTTCTGGAAGGTGACGGGTGCAACGCCGGCCGCGGCGAACCAGCTTTCCCAGTTGATCATCGCCCGCTCGTCAGTGATGGCGCAGGTCCGTGCAAGGTCGCCGATCGACTTCAGTTTTCGTGCAATGCCAGGCGCGCAGACCGGGAAGACTTCCTGCGCCAAAATGAGCTCCGCCTTCCCGCCCGGCCATTTGCCGTCGCCAAGCCGGATGGCAATGTCGATGTCGGAATGATCGAGATTGGCCAGCCGCACCGAGGCGTCGATACGCAACAGCACGTTGGGATGCCGGTCGAAGTGCCGCGACAGCCGTGGCAGCAGCCATTTGGAGGCAAAGGCCGGTGCCGCCGAAACAACCAATGTGCATTGCGTTGCCTCATCGGCCAGTGCCACGGCCTGCGCAAGCTCGCGAAATCCAGCGCCCAGGCGGGCCGCGAAGACGGCGCCGAATTCGGTCAGGACGAGACCGCTGGTCGTGCGCTCGAATAGGGCCTGGCCAAGCTGCTTTTCGGTGCGGCTGATCTGCTGGCTGACGGCGCTGACGGAAACGTTGAGTTCGCTGGCGGCGGTCGCGAGCGAGCCGAGACGGGCGACGGTTTCCACGGCGCGAAGGCCGTTGAGATGAACGCGGTTGAGCATGGCCATTTGAGATTTTCTAAACCGATCCGGCCGAAATCTCAATTGAAAGAGATATCGAAACGGCTGACTTATGGATGGAGACAGCCCTACGGAGCCGGAAATGCTGAGGATGTTGTCGTCGCTGAAGGTCCTGTTCGCCGCCGCTTCGTGGGATGACACGCGCTGCGACGTCGATACGCTGAGCTGGCTGACCGATCCGCTTGCGCATCCCGCGCTTGACGCGATGTCGGAGCGCGAACTTGGTGATGTGCCGTTCCGCTTGACGGCGCGCCGGACCGTGCATGAGACCGTTTCGCTGAACGCTGGTTTCGGCGGGCGCTGCTGAGCGCGCGGTCCGGCACTGGCCCAACACAAGGCGGATTGTTTCACCCGTGCGCAGATTTATTGTGCACTGCAATGACATCCGCTCCATCGACAGCGCTTCGCTACGCCTTCGCCGGCATGATCGCCATGGCCGTCGCCATGGGCATCGGCCGCTTCGTCTACACGCCGATCCTGCCCGGCATGATGGAGGAACTGCATCTGTCGCCGGCCGATGCCGGCTGGATCGCCTCGGCCAACTATCTCGGATACCTCGTCGGCGCGTTGGTGGCGGCGGGCAACTGGGCGCACGGACGCGAGCGTTGGCTGATGCTGGCAGCCCTCGGTGCCAGCGCCGTGCTGGCCGCCCTGATGGGGCTGACCGACGCCATGGCCGCCTTTCTCGCCATCCGTTTTCTGGCCGGTCTGGCCAGCGCCTTCGTCATGGTGTTCATGGCCAGCATCGTTTTCAGCCATATCACGGCGGCCGGGCGCGGCGACCTCCAGGCCTGGCATTTCGGCGGCGTTGGCCTCGGCATCGCGATATCGGCGGCGATGATGGCCGTGCTGGTCGCCGAGCACGCTGGCTGGGCGCAGGGCTGGCTGTGGTCGGGCGCGATTTCGGCTTGCGGCTTCGTTGCCGTGGCGCTGCTGGCGAACCAGGGTCCGCTCACCAATGGCGAAGCCGTCCACGAGCCGGCGCTGCCGAAAGACCTGTCGCTGATGAAGGCGATCGTCGCCTATGGCCTGTTCGGTTTCGGCTATGTGGTGACGGCGACCTTCCTCGTCGCCATCGTCCGCCAAGGCGGCGGCAGCCGCGTCTTCGAGGCCGAAGTGTGGATGGTTGCCGGCCTTGCCGGTTTCCCTTCGGTCTGGCTTTGGCAGAAGATATCGGCGCGGATCGGGCTCTATGCCGCCTATGCCTTGGGATGCTTCGTCGAAGTTGTCGGCGTTACCGCGAGCGTCGCCGCCGGCGGGCGCACGGGGCCGCTGCTTGGCGGCGTGCTGCTCGGCGGCACCTTCATTGCCATCACGGCACTTGGCCTGCAGGCCGCACGGCAGCAGGCGCCGAAGTCACCCCGGCGCATCTTTGCCCTGATGACCGCCTCCTTCGGTCTTGGCCAGATCATCGGCCCGATCGCGGCCGGGCTTCTGGCCCAGGCGTCGGGCGACTTCTTCCTCGCCTCCATCGTCGCCGCGGCCGTCCTGGTCGTCTCCGGCGCACTCACATGGTCGGCCGCGCCAAAATCGCCATGATTTGTGGTCTTGCTCTGCACCCGGCGTAGGGCAGGGCATTTTCTTTCCCCCTAATGTGTGACCTTATGCCCGCCGAACCCACCTGATTTGCGCATAGATCGAGGAATTCGCCACAGTGTTCGTATCCTTCTTCCCGCAGCCGAAGCTTTTCTTCTCTTCGGCCGCCATCTGGAGCCTTGCGGCGATCCTGTTCTGGTTTTTCGGCGGGGAGCAATTGGGGGCCTCGTGGGCCTTCCGCCGGCAGCCGCGGATGCGGCGCCGATCATCGGCATCGCCGTGCTGGTGTCGAAACCGTTCCTCTGGTTTTACATCTATTTCGCGCTTTGCGTGGCCATCTTCTACGCATTCTGGAGCTGGTATTCGCCGCATCCTTGGCAGCGTTGGTCGATCTTGATGACGGCGGTCATCCTGTTCTTCATCTATTTCAACGTGCAGGTCAGCGTCGCCGTCAACGCCTGGTACGGCCCCTTCTTCGACTATGTGCAAGGGTTGATGTCGGGGACCGGAAAATCGACCAACGGCGAATTCTATACCGGGCTGGCCGACTTTTCGTGGCTCGCGCTGGTCGGCATGAACGTGCAGGTGGTCAATGCCTTCATCGTCAGTCACTGGATCTTCCGCTGGCGCACGGCGATGAACAACTACTTCATCGAGAACTGGAGCCGGCTGCGCCATATCGAGGGCGCCTCGCAGCGTATCCAGGAGGACACGATGCGGTTCTCGCAGATCATGGAGGATCTCGGTTCCAGTTTCGTCCAGTCGATCATGACCTTGATCGCCTTCCTGCCGGTGATGATCCAGTTGCAGGCCCATATCAGCGAACTGCCGATCATCGGCGCGATCCCGCAGCCATTGGTGGTCGCGGCACTTGCCTGGTGCCTGTTCGGCACGATCTCGGTGATGATCGCCGGACTGAAGCTTCCGGGGCTGCAGTTCCGCAACCAGCGCGTCGAAGCCGCTTACCGCAAGGAACTCGTCTATGGCGAGGATCATGCGGACAGGGCGCAACCCGCCACCACCGCCGAGCTGTTTGCCAATGTCCGGCACAATTATTTCCGGCTCTATTTCCACTACATCTATTTCAATGTCGTCCGGTACACCTACCTGCAGGCCGATAACATTTTCTCGCTGTTGATCCTGGGTCCGTCGCTGGTCGCGCACAAGATAACGTTCGGTGCGCTGAACCAGATCTCCAACGCCTTCGGCAAGGTGACGGGTTCGCTGCAATTCCTGCTCACCTCCTGGTCGACCATCGTCGAATTGCAGTCGGTCCATAAACGCCTGCGCGCCTTCGAAGCGACGTTGGAAGGTGAGCCGCTGCCCGATATCGACCAGCGCTATCTGGCAAGACAAGGTGCCGAGGATCCGGCTTAAATCAGGCTTGTGATGCGAAGACGGTTGGCGGCTCAGCCGCCAACCGTCGCCTGCGTCTGGCTGCCATCCCGCCGCGAAACATAATCGCGAAAACTGATGCACTCGACATCTGATTTGACGCAGACCTCGCCGGCAAAGCGTTCCAGCGCGTTCCAGTAGGCGCCGTCATTCATCAGTGTGAAGTGGAAGCCGAGTTCCAGCGGAATGCGCTTGCCCTGATATTGCGTTTCGAAGGCGGCGCGGAACGCCTGGTAGGTGCGGTCGGCGAATTCGCCCGCCTTGCTCGGCCGCTCGAAGCCGCCGGAATGCCGGACATAGAGATTGTAGTCCATGGCGATCACCGGCCGCGATTTCGGCCCTTCCGGAATCAGCGGCAGGGAAAAGCGGGTGATGCCGCTTATGGTCGGCGGCAGGGCAGGGCCCTTTGAGACGCCGCTGGCGTCGAACTGATAGCCGGCTGCCGGCAGCGCCTCGTAAAGCGCCTTGCTTGCCGACAGGTAGGGCGCCCGGAAACCCGCCACCGCATGCGCGAAATCGCGCCAGCCCTCGGGTTCGGGTGCAATGCCGTTGATGGCATAGGCGTTTTCTAGAATGTGCTCGAACGAGGCGAATTCCGTCAGCCAGTCGGCCTTGCTCCAGTCCTTGCCGTCGAAATGGCCGCAGGCGTGGCTGGCGATGTCGTGGCCCTCATGGGCGGCGAGACCGATCTGTTCCAGCCGCTCGGCGACGTCCTGCCTGGAGGCGGCAAAGCCGATGTTGGACTTGCCCGCGGTCTTGCCAGGCGCCGTGTATTGGCCGCGTGTCTCGGGCGACAGCAGGAAGACACAGGACAGAAAATAGGTGAAATGCGCCCCGGTGCGCTGGGCCAGGGCCCTGCTGCGCTTCCACTGCGAGATGTCGCGGGCACTGTCGAACGAGATGATGACGACCTGCTTCGGCCTGGCCGGCTCTGGTGGCGCGGGCGGGTCGGCCAGGGCCGCGCCGGCGGTGGCGAGCGAAGCAAGTGAAAACGCAACAACGCGGGACAGACTGGGCATCGGCAAATTTACAGGCTCCGGGTGGTCGGCAAGCCGGCTATCCCCGAAATGTGGCGCCGGTGCGATTGGGGTTTTCGTGTGGTTGCCCCGGGGGCAAACATCCGTTTGCCCCCGGGAATGGGCGATTTTCCGGTCGAACCCCTTCCATGCCGACAAAATTTCGCTAAAACGCGGGCTCACGAAAGGCCCCGACCCGGGGCCAAGAATGGTTTTGATCGATGTCCGACGACAGTTTTATCCGTGAAGTCAATGACGAGATGCGCCGCGAGCAGGCGCAGAAGCTGTGGGACCGTTTTGGTCCAGCCTTGCTTGTGATTGCCATCCTGGTGGTGCTCGGCACCGCCGCCTTCGTCGGCTATCGCTATTGGGACGAGACGCGCGCCAACCGCTCCGGCGATGCTTTCTCGCAGGCGCTGAAGCTTGCCAATGATGGCAAGAACGACGATGCGCTGGCCGCGCTCGATCAGCTGGAGAAGGATGGCTACGGCGCCTATCCGCTGCTCGCTCGCATGCGTGCCGCGACCGTCAAGGCCAACAAGGGCGACGTCGACGCAGCCGTCAAGGATTTCGACGATGTCGCCGCCGACACCGCCATTCCCCACGGCCTGCGCGACATCGCGCGGCTGAGGGCCGCCCTCCTGCTCGTCGATCATGGCTCCTTCGCCGACGTGTCCAGCCGTGTCGAGGCGCTGACCTCGGACACCAACACGCTGCGCCACAGCGCGCGCGAGGCGCTCGGGCTTGCGGCCTGGAAGGAAGGCAAGGCGCAGGACGCGCTGAAACTGTTCGACCAGATCGCTTCCGATGACGGCGCCCCGCGCAACACGCGCGAGCGGGCGACCTTGATGTCCGAACTGATCCGCGGGTCGGGCAGTGCATCGTGACCTTCAAAGTCGCCATCATAGGCAGACCTAACGTCGGCAAATCAACCCTTTTCAATCGGCTGGTGGGAAGGAAGCTGGCGCTTGTCGACGACACGCCGGGCGTCACCCGTGACCGCCGTGTCCATGCCGCCAAGCTTTACGATCTGCATTTCGACGTCATCGACACAGCGGGCTTCGAGGATGCCGGCGCTTCGACCTTGCCGGGCCGCATGCGCGCGCAGACCGAAATCGCCATCCGCGAGGCGGATCTGATCTTCTTCACCATCGACGCCAAGTCCGGCCTGCTGCCGGATGACAGGACCTTTGCCGAGATCGTGCGCAAATCCGGCAAACCGGTCGTCCTCGTTGCCAACAAGGCCGAGGCGAAGGGCGCCCAAGGCGGCATGCTGGAGGCCTGGGAGCTCGGGCTTGGCGAGCCGATCCCGGTTTCGGCCGAGCACGGCCAGGGCATGCCCGACCTGCGCGACGCCGTGATCGAAGCGCTTGGAGAGGCGCGCGCCTTCGGTGAAGACGAGAACGGCGATGACGAAGAGATCGCCGCCACCGAAGTGCTGATCGGCGAGGACATCGCCGATCCGGATGCCGAGCCGGCCTATGACGATACCAAGCCGATGCGTATCGCCGTCGTCGGCCGTCCCAACGCCGGCAAGTCGACGCTGATCAATGCGCTGATCGGCGAGGAACGGCTGCTGACCGGACCGGAGGCGGGCATCACCCGCGATTCCATCTCCGTCGACTGGGACTGGCGCGGCCGCCGCATAAAACTGTTCGACACGGCCGGCATGCGCCGCAAGGCCAGGATCCACGAAAAGCTGGAAGTGATGTCGGTGCAGGATGGCTTGCGCGCCATCCGTTTCGCGGAGATCGTCATCATCGTGCTCGACGCCACCATTCCCTTCGAGAAGCAGGATCTGCAGATCGCCGACCTGATCATCCGCGAGGGCAGGGCACCGGTGATCGCCTTCAACAAATGGGACCTGATCGATAACCCGCAGGAGCTGTTGGCCGAACTGCGGGAGAAGACCGAGCGGCTGTTGCCGCAGGTGCGCGGCATCCAGGCCGTGCCGGTCTCGGCCGAGACCGGACGCGGCCTCGACAAGCTGATGGATGCGGTGCTGAGGACGCACAAGGTCTGGAACAGCCGTGTTTCCACCGGCAAGCTCAACCGCTGGCTCGAGGCCATACTGGCGCATCACCCGCCGCCCGCCGTTGCCGGGCGCCGGCTGAAGGTCAAATACGTCACCCAGGCCAAGACGCGGCCGCCGGGTTTCGTGGTCCAGTGCTCGCGGCCGGACGCGATGCCGCAATCTTATGTTCGCTATCTCTCCAACAGCCTGCGCGAGGCCTTCGACATGCCGGGCGTGCCGATCCGCATCGCGCTGCGCACGTCGGACAATCCGTTCGCCGGCCGGGCCAAGAAGCGCGGCTGAGCTTCGGCGTTCGTGCTGATCAGGCCACCGCGCGCAAGCCGGCGGTCCGCGTATTTTCCGGCAGGGCCTGCCGCGCGGCCTCCAGCAATATGTCGGCAAGGCGGGCCGCCACGGGCTCGGCTTCGGCATCCCGCCGATGCAGGAACAGCGTCATCTTGGGCAGCGCCGGCAGGCCGGCGATCTCGGGCGTCATCGCACTGACGCTGGCCGGCAAGCCGATGTCGGTGCGGATCGTCAGCCCCAATCCCGCGGCGACAGCCGCCCAGATGCCACCCAGACTGGGGCTCGAGAAGGCCATGCGCCAGGGCAGCCCGGCGCGGTCGAGCGTTTCAGTCGCGACCGTGCGCAGCAGACATGGCGCTTCCAGCGCCACCAGCGGCAGTGGCTCGCCGTCGCGCAGGCTGGTCTCGATGCGCTTGGCTGGGCCGATCCAGCGCATCGGAACATCGGCGACATGCTCGCTATAGGGCAGCGTCTGGCCACAGTGCCAGGCAAGCGCGATGTCGAGGCTGCCTGACATCACCCTTTCGGCAAGGTCGTGGCTGCGCGCGATCCTGGCCTCGATCTTGACCTTGGGATGGGCTCGGGCAAACCGGCCCAGCACGTCCGGCAGCACGGCCTCGCCGAAATCCTCCTGCAGACCGAGCCGCACCCAGCCTTCCAGTTCGACGTCATGGATGGCCGCCGCCGCTTCGTCGTTCAAATCAAGCAGCCGGCGCGCATAGCCTAGCATGGTCTCGCCGGCCTCCGTCAACGCCAGGCCGCGCCCCGCCTTGCGGAAGATCGGCGTCGCTGCCTGTTCTTCCAGTTTCTTCAATTGCGCGCTGACCGCCGAGGTCGACCGGCCAAGTCGGTCGGCGGCCTTGGCGAAGCTGCCCAGCTCCATGCCGGTGACGAAACTTCTGAGAACGTCGAGGTCGAATGTCACCCGCTGCATCGTAATGTCCTGTTTTTCAGGATTGATCGTCAAAAACTTCCTTATTTTAAGGATGGATTTATGGCGATAGAGAGATGCCGTCAAGGCTGAAACACCGGCCTGCAACGGGAAGAAATCATGTCCGCCATAGTCGACTGTGCCGATCAACAGCCACCACAAATCCTGCAAGGCAGCGCTGCCAGCCCTGCCGGCAGGGTGTTCGGCCCCAACCACCGCTGGAAGGTCCTGGGCATAGGGGTTGCGGCGAATGCCGGTTTTTCGGCCACTTTCTCGGGCATCCCGGCAACGGCGGTCTTGCTTCGCCAGAGCTATCACCTGAGCAATGCCGAACTCGGCCTGGCGCTTGGCCTCCTTGGGCTGGGGGTTGCGCTCAGCGAATTGCCATGGGGTCTGCTCACCGACCGCTGGGGGGATCGCCGCGTGCTTCTGATCGGGCTTGGCGCGACGGCGGCCTGGCTGCTTGCGATGGCGATGCTGGTCGTGCCGACAAGATCAGGCATTCCCGATGTCATGCTGCTGGCGGCGAGCCTGCTCGTCACGGGACTGCTCGGCGGCAGTGTCAATGGGTCGAGCGGCCGCGCCATCATGGCCTGGTTCCGCGAGAATGAGCGCGGTTTTGCCATGAGCATCAGGCAGACGGCAGTGCCGCTCGGCGGTGGCCTCGGCGCGCTCGTCCTGCCTTCGCTTGCCCTGGCTTTCGGGTTTGCCGCGGTGTTCGGGCTTCTGGCGGCGGCATCCGCTCTCTCCGGGTTTTTTGCCTGGCGTTGGCTGCACGAACCGCCGACAGCGGGTGAAGCCCACGCTATCTTATCGGATGGACCGGCGCCGTTGCGCAACATCGAGGTCTGGCGCATCTCGACCGCGATCGGCCTGCTCTGCTTTCCGCAAGTGGCGGTCCTCACTTTCGCGTCGGTGTTCCTGCACGACTTCGCCGGGCTTGGCACGACGGCGATCAGCGCGAGCCTCGCCGCTGTACAGGTCGGCGCCATGGTCATGCGCATCTGGAGCGGCCGCTATACCGATCGCCACGGCAACCGCCGTCAATTTCTTCGCTTGTGCAGTGCGCTCAGCGCGCTGGCCTTCGTGGCGCTCTGGGTGCTGGTTCTGGCCGTTCCCGCACTCCCTGCCAGCCAATCCTTGCTAATCGCTGTCCTGCCCTTGGTGCTTGTCGTCGCCGGCATCTCGGTCTCCGCCTGGCACGGCGTTGCCTATACCGAGCTTGCCACGCTGGCCGGTGCCGGCCATGTCGGAACGGCACTCAGCCTTGCTAACAGCTTTGTCTTCGTCGGCTTCTTCATGGTGCCTGTGGCCATTCCAGGGCTGCTGCACCTCTGGTCGTGGGCTGGCGTCTGGCTGTCGGCCGCCGCCTGCGCCCTGGTCGCCTGGCCGATCTTCCTGAAGCGGGCCTGAGCGGTCCCGCGCAAAACGCCGGACTTCGAAGCCACGACCGCTAGCCGACCGGGAAAACCCGACCGATCCCGTTAACGTCCCATCAAGGTTAATGCATCATTTTGCTCTCCAGTGGGGTCAGTAGCGTTCCTGGAGAGAGTTCCGTGCATCGACGTGTCTTGACGCGGCTGGCCGCCGCCGCCGGTGAGAAGAAACGCAGCCTTGTGTCTCCGTTCATCATCGGTCTCGGCATCTGGATCGGCTTTCCGACCGTCGCCGCCTACCAGGACATGACAAGCCTTGTATCCGGCCTCGAAGCGCCGACCGCCCGCTGGAACTCCTATGTCGAGAAATCCGTCGCCGGCTCGGTCCACGCCGCCGAGATGCCGTTCGTCGATTCCGAAGTCACCGGCTCGATTTCGGGTTCCGGCGTTCGCCTTCCCGGTATCGGCTCCGTCTCGTTCCGCGGCAAGGGCGGCAAGGTCAGCGGGTCGCCCGACGAGGATCGCGTCGTGCGCGCCGACAAGAAGGGCCGCATCGTCCAGGTTTCTCCGGTGGCACCGCCGAAGAACTTCAATGCCGGCTCGATCTTCCAGCGGACCTCCTCGCTGATGCGGCCGAGCATGGACAGCGGCCTGAAGATGGCCTTCGCCAAGCCTCAGATCAAAGGCAAGGAAATCCAGATCGCCGCCGCATTCCATGCGCGTGAAGACAAGAAGCCGGATCCCGGCGTGCCGGCCATGCTCGCCGCCCTCGTCAACAACGACCACCCCGATGTGCTGGCGACCGCCTACGCACAATCCGAGCCGGACTACGCCAAGGCTTCACCCTTTGAAGCCCTGCTTCAGGACGAGCAGCCCAATAGCGGCCGCTTCATTCCGCCGATGGCAAAGGGCGACCATGCCTGGATCCAGAATCCGCTTCCGGCCAGCGTCTTCTCCAAGCCGGAGCAGAAATGCCTGGCCAACGGCATCTATTTCGAGGCACGCGGCGAAACCGTGCGCGGTCAGGCCGCTGTCGCCCAGGTTATCCTCAACCGGGTCCGCAATCCCGCCTATCCCAATTCGATCTGCGGCGTCGTCTACCAGAACGACAGCTGGTTCAACCGCTGTCAGTTTTCATTCGCTTGCGACGGCAGAAAGAAGCGTATCGACAACCCTGTCGCCTACAAGACCGCGCAAGACATCGGCATGGCCGTCACCGCCGGCAAGATCTTCATTCCGGAAGTGGGATCGTCAACACATTACTACGCCAACTATGTTCATCCCGGCTGGGCGCGCACGATGCAGAAGATGACCAAGATCGGCCTGCATATCTTCTACCGGACCTATGGTGGCGGCTGGAGCTGAGCGGGGCGCCGGGCGCCGCTCTTTTCGCGCGGTCGCACGGTCGATCGGAGAGCCATTGCCTGGGGGATTCGCGCAACGCATCCCCCGATCGCCGCGGGCACGATGTCGCACCTTTCTAATCCATTGATTTTGCTGTCTAAAATACACAGCGCGGAACTTCCCTCCGTGGCTTGACGGGCGCAAACCCTCTAACTATGTTGCCGGCGACTTTAGAAGCGGACGGACGGTGACGGTCTGCCCGGGCAGGGGGGTTGCGATGGCCGAGAAAAAAGGGCCAGACGGAACCGGAGAAACCGGCCGCGGCAAAGAGCATGGCGCCGAAATCCGCGACGACGATCTTGAGCGACGTCGGCGTGAACTTGGAGCATCCCTTGCGACAAGGCTGCCGAACCGGCTCGAGGGGAAAGACGACGCGAAACCAGTGACCGGATACGGTCAGGCGATCAAACTATCCAGCGAGTTTATCGCCGGGGTGGTGGTGGGCGCCGGCATCGGCTGGATCATCGACCGTGTGGCGGGGACATCGCCGTGGGGTCTGATCGTTTTCCTGCTGCTCGGGTTTGGCGCCGGCGTGCTCAATGTCATGCGTTCGGCTGGCGTTGTGGCGGAATTCGGACAAGGCGCGAAGCCGCGCCGTGACCGGGACGACAGTAAGTAGCCGCTTCCGTGCGGCAATGGTAATTTGGCCGTACGCGGCATTGACGGGGTTTGAACGTGGCAGCTGACAAGGTCGATCCGATCCACCAGTTCCATATCAACAAGCTGATACCGATCGAGATCGGCGGCTATGACCTGTCTTTCACCAATTCCGCCCTGTTCATGGTCGCCACCGTGGTTGTTGCCGCGGCGTTCCTGTTCCTGACGACGTCGAGCCGCAGCCTGGTTCCAGGCCGGCTGCAGTCGGTCTCCGAAATGGCCTATGAATTCGTCGGCAACATGTTGCGCGACGCCGCCGGCACGCAGGGCATGAAGTTCTTCCCCTTCGTGTTCTCGCTGTTCATGTTCGTGCTGGTCGCCAATCTGCTCGGCCTGTTTCCCTATTTCTTCACGGTCACCAGCCACATCATCGTCACCTTCGGCCTCGCGGCCCTGGTGATCGGAACCGTGGTGGTCTACGGCTTCATGAAGCATGGTCTTGGTTTCCTCAAGCTGTTCGTTCCGCATGGCGTGCCGGTGTTCCTGCTGCCGCTGGTGGTGCTGATCGAGGTCATTTCCTTCGTGTCCCGCCCGGTCAGCCTCTCGGTTCGTCTGTTCGCCAACATGCTTGCCGGCCACATCACGCTCAAGGTTTTCTCCGGGTTCGTCGTCAGCCTCTCCGCACTGGGCGCGGTCGGGGTGGCGGGTTCGATCCTGCCGTTGGCGATGGCAGTGGCGCTGACGGCGCTTGAACTGCTGGTCGCCTTCCTGCAGGCCTACGTCTTTGCCGTGTTGACCTGCATGTATCTCAACGACGCCCTGCATCCCGGGCACTGAGGCAAGAGTTCCGGCCCAAGTGTTTCCAACATTGGTGCCGGATGAAATCGCAACGGAATTTTCAGATCAAAGGAGTTGAACAAATGGACGCAGAAGCAGCAAAGTACATCGGCGCCGGCATCGCTTGCCTAGGCATGGGTGGCGCGGGCATTGGCCTGGGCAACATCTTCGGCAGCTACCTCTCGGGCGCGCTGCGCAACCCGTCGGCTGCCGACGGCCAGTTCGGTCGCCTGATTTTTGGCTTCGCCGTGACCGAAGCTCTGGGCATCTTCTCGCTTCTCATCGCGCTGTTGGCCCTGTTCGGCTGAGTACTGAGAAGATTGGACAGGCCGGCCGCGCAAGCGGCGGGCCTGATATCTGGGGATAGTCCATGTTCGTGACATCTGCCTTCGCGCAAGAGTCCGCGCCATCAGCCGACACCAGCCACGCTGCGACCGGAGGCGACACGCATTCCGGCACCAGCGTGCCTGCCGAAGCGCACGGCACGTTTCCGCCATTCAATCCGGAGACGTTTCCGTCGCAGCTTCTGTGGCTGGCGATCACGTTCGGGCTGTTCTACCTCTTCCTGAAGCGGGTCGTGATGCCGCGTGTCGGCGGCATCATCGATGTCCGCAACGACCGCATCAGCCAGGATCTCGACCAGGCAGCCAAGTTGAAGGGTGAGGCAGACGCCGCCGTTGCCGCTTACGAGCAGGAACTGGCGGAAGCCAAGAAGAACGCGAACTCGATCGCCCAGCAGGCCAACGATGCGGCCAAGGCGGAAGCCGACACCGCGCGCAAAAAGATCGAGGCCGCGCTCGAGGAGAAGCTTGGCGAGGCCGAGGCACGCATCGCTTCCATCAAGGCCAATGCCATGAAGGAAGTCGGCAGCATTGCCGAGGATACCGCTTCGGCGATCGTCGAGGCACTCGTTGGCGGCAAGGCCAGCAAGGCCGAGATCGCGGCTGCGGTCAAATCCGTGGCCCGGTGAGGAGCGCATCATGGACGCTACATCTCTCGCAACGCTCTGGGCCACGATCGCCCTGATCATCTTCCTGGCCATCGCCGTCTATATCAAGGTGCCCGGCATGATCGCCAAGGCGCTCGACGCCCGCGCCGCCAGGATCAGCAGTGAACTCGACGAGGCACGCAAGCTGCGCGACGAAGCCCAGCAACTGCTTGGCCAGTACAAGAAGAAGCGCAAGGAAGCCGAGCAGGAGGCCGCTGATATTGTCGCGGCCGCCAAGCGCGAGGCCGAACTGCTGGCCGCCGAGGCCCACAAGAAGACCGAGGACTATGTCGCCCGGCGCACCGCGCTTGCCGAACAGAAGATCGGCCAGGCCGAGCGCGAAGCGATCGGCGAAGTGCGCGCCAGCGCCGTCGACATCGCTGTCGAGGCGGCACGCGCATTGCTCGCCGCCAAGGTTGACGCCAAGGCCGGAGCCGACCTGTTCAAGTCCGCGCTGCAGGACGTGAAGGCCAAGCTGAACTGAGCTGGCAACGTCAAGCAAATCAAAAGCCGCCCGGGAAACCTGGCGGCTTTTTTGTTGTCAGGCCTATTGAATTCGTCATCCTAGAGCGGAGCAAGGAGCGAAGCGACGCGCGCAGACCCTAGGATCCATGCCGTGACTTACGAGCGCCGCAACAGTGCAGAACTCTGGTCCGCCGCATCCAGGACAGGCGTTACGGCATGGATCCTCGGGTCAAGCCCGAGGATGACGAAGAACCGCCGCTCGACTCAATCCAGCCCGGCGAGGCTGTCTTCTTCCGCCACCTCGACACCCCCAAGCCTGAACGGCGCAAACGAGGTGCGGTGCAGCCGCGCCACCGGCCCGTGCGCCTCGATCGCCGTGCGATGCCGGGCCGTGGCGTAACCCATATGGACTTCGAAGCCGTAGCGGTCGTGATGATTGCCGCAGCCACACATCATGCGGTCACGCATGACCTTGGCCACGATCGAGGCGGCGGCGATCGATTGCGAGCGCTGGTCGCCCTTGATCAGCGCGCGCCCTTCGCAGGGCAGTCCCGGCGGCACGTCGCGCCCGTCGGCGAGCGCGAGCTTTGCCTGAACCGGCAGCCCGACCAGCGCGCGGCGCATCGCCTCGAGGCTCGCCTTTAGGATGTTGCTGCCATCGATACCCTCCGCGCTGATCGACGCCATCGAGACGCCGAGCGCGGAACCGAGGATGCGCAGGAACAGCGCTTCGCGCTGCAAGTGGCTAAGCCGCTTGGAATCGTCGAGCCCTTCGGGAATGTTGGCGGGGTCGAGCACCACTGCCGCCGCGACGACCGGACCCGCCAGCGGGCCACGACCGGCTTCGTCCATCCCCGCGACCGGCCACAACCCATCGGCCATCGCCTTCGTCTCGAAGGAGAAATCGGGTTTCTCGACGATTTCGAAGAGAAGCGGAGAATCAGAACGCGCGCGAGCCATGTTGCGGCGAGGTTCGCATCGGCTCCGATTCTCCGCAAGTCCCTCCGGGTCGGGTGGGGCGCCGGACCGGGAGGGCACCGTCTGCAGGCCGGGGCAGGCCGGACGGGATTCTTGGCCGCAGCGGTCATGAACAGCCGCGGCGATTTTCAATTTTCAGAGCAGCATCAACTGCTCCTGGTCCTTGCCGGCGGCGACGAACTGGTCAGTCCGAAGCGTGCGCCGCTCCGCATTGAGGCCGAGCCGCTTGGCGGTGATTTCGAAGCGCCGGCCGATCTGCCAGGCATAGGGGCCGGCGCCCTTCATGCGCTTGCCCCATTCCGAATCGTAGTCCTTGCCGTCGCGCATCGAACGGATCAACGACATGACGTGGCGATAGCGGTCGGGATAGTGGCGCAGCAGCCAGTCCTTGAAGATCGGGCTGACCTCCAGCGGCAGGCGCAGCACCACATAGCCAGCCTCGCGCGCCCCGGCATGGTGTGCCGAGTCGAGGATGCGTTCCATCTCCTGGTCGGTCAGGCCCGGAATGATCGGCGCCACCATCACCGAAGCCGGAATGCCGGCATCTGAAAGCTGCCTGATCGCCTCCAGCCGCTTGGTCGGCGTCGAGGCGCGGGGTTCCATCGTCCTGGCCAGCATGCGGTCGAGCGTTGTCACCGACAGCGCCACCTTGGCGAGCCCGCGCTCGGCCATGCGCGACAGAATGTCGATGTCGCGCACCACCAGGGCCGATTTGGTGACGATGCCGACCGGATGACCGCGTGCCTCCAGCACTTCGAGGATCTCGCGCATGATCCGGTATTGCTTCTCGATCGGCTGGTAGGGATCGGTGTTGGTGCCGATGGCGATGGTGCGCGGCTGGTAGCCGTCCTTCGACAACTCCTTGTCGAGCAGGCGTGCCGCGTCCGGCTTGGCGAACAGCTTGGATTCGAAATCCAGGCCCGGCGACAGGCCCATGAACGAGTGCGTCGGCCGCGCGAAGCAATATACGCAGCCGTGCTCGCAGCCGCGATAGGGATTGATCGACCGGTCGAAGGAGATGTCGGGCGATTCGTTGCGGGTGATGATGGTGCGCGGCCTCTCTACCTGCACCTCGGTCTTGAACGGGGGCAGTTCCTCCAGCGAACTCCAGCCGTCGTCGAAGACATGTCGGCTGACAGGTTCGAACCGGCCGGATGGATTGATGCCTGCCGACCGGCCACGGTTGCGGTCCGGACGGACCCGCATGCCGCTCTGCTCGATCATCGCGTTGGCCATTTCGGCTCGTCCTGCTCCGAAGGCTGCAATGTCGGCGCGCATGATCGGTTCCATCTTCGCCCGCTCCCAGGGACTGTCCATGTTCTGTCGAATCGCTCTGCTCATGAAATTGTTCCTATTTTGTTGATGAGAACAAAGCAAGAACTTTTTATGGTGCGGCGCAAAAACTGGCGTCGGCCAGCGCTTTCCGCTATTCGGCTCATGATGCTCAGTGTTCTCATCGAAACGCATAATGACGAGGAGGGTCTCGCCCGCACGCTGGCGACGCTGATCGGCGGCGCGGTCGAGGGCGTGGTGCGTGAGGTCGTCGTCTGCGACACCGGCTCCACCGACCATACGCATCGCGTGGCCGAGCATGCCGGCTGCCACTATGTGGGGAGCGGTGGCATCGCCGCCGGCATTCGCCAGGCCAAGGGTGACTGGCTGCTGCTTCTCGAACCGGGTGCGAGGCTGGTGGAGGGTTGGATCGACGCGGTTGTCGCCCATACCGCCAGGCAGACCATGGCCGCCCGGTTCTCGCGGGCGCGGGGTAGCCGTTCGCCGTTCATGGCCCGGGTCTTTTCGGCAAACCGTGCGCTCGCCGACGGACTGGTGATCAGCAAGCGACAGGCGGCATCTCTATCCAAGAATGCCGGCAGCGCCGAGGCGTTGGCGCGCGGTCTGGCGACAAAGAAGCTCGACGCCGAGATCTGGGCGGCACCGCCGAGGCAGAGGTGATTTTTGCGACTGCTCTTTGGCAGGCGCGGATTTCGATTTGCGATGGATCCAGCTCTGTCGAAAATCGCAGGCGTACGTTGCCGCAATGCCACCCGCCCGTGTGGATGGTCCCAGTTTGCACGGCCATCATATCTGCCTTCTCGTGAACGGTAGGGATCGCCCACGATGATACTGTCTCCGGCACCGGGTTTGGAATGGCCGTTCGAAGGCGCCGGCGCTGTTCTGCCTGGCGAACACGGCGTGAAGCCGGCACTTTGCCTGAGTTTTACGGGACCGATTTGCCGCGCCGCAGATGTTCGTCCAGGCGCGGCATGATCTCGACGAAGTTGCAAGGCATGTGCCGGTAGTCGAGCTGTGCCTCGATGATGCCATCCCAGGCGTCCTTGCAGGCGCCGGGCGAGCCCGGCAGCACGAAGACGAAGGTGGCGTTGACGACGCCGCCGGTCGCCCGGCTCTGGATCGTCGAGGTGCCGATCTTGTCGTAGGAGATGCGGTGGAACACTTCCGAAAAGCCGTCCATGCGCTTTTCGAAAATCGGCTCCAGCGCCTCGGGCGTCACATCGCGGCCGGTGAAGCCGGTTCCGCCGGTGGTGATCACGACGTCGATGGCCTTATCCCGCGACCACGCCAGAACGGTGTCGCGGATTTTTTCGCGGTCGTCGGTGACGATGTCGCGGGCGGCCAGAGTGTGGCCGGCCGCAGTGATGCGATCGGCCAGCGTCTGGCCGGATTTGTCGTCGGCGAGGCTGCGTGTGTCGGAAACCGTCAGCACCGCGATGCGCACCGGAATGAAGGCACGGCTCTCGTCAATCCTGGCCATCTCACTCAGCCTCCGATGCCATGCTGCGCGTTGCCGCGACGAACCAGTCGGGCTGGCGACCGCGGATTTCGGCGGCCGCGCGCTTGGCGACATTGCTGGTCTCGAACAGGCCGAAGCACGTCGCGCCCGATCCGGACATTCGTGAAAAACCCGATCCAGCCTTATCAAGCCATGAAAGCGCCCTGCCTATGGCGGGCTGCATCGCAAGGGCTGGCTTCTCGAGGTCGTTGCGGGTCACCTCCAGCCAGTTGCGCAGGCTGTGAAAATCGATGCTACGCGGCAGCGGCGGCAATGGCTCATTGTCGCGACGGGACAGTGCGGCGAAGATTTCCGCCGTCGAGACGGGCGTTCCCGGATTGACCAGCACCAGACCCAGCGCCGAAAAATCCGGCACCATGGAGAGATCGTCACCAATACCGCGCGCCACCAGCGGCTTTGCCGCCAGGCACATCGGCACGTCGGCGCCTAGCGAAAGACCGATCCGCGCCAACTCGGCGCTATCGATATCCAGCCCCCAACTCTCCGCCAACCCGCGAAGCACGGCCGCCGCGTCGCTAGACCCTCCGCCCACGCCGGACGCGACTGGAAGGTTCTTTTCGAGCCTGATGGTCACGGGCGGCGTGCTCCGAAGAACGGCGGCCTGCCGCAACGCATCGCGTGCCTTCAGCACCAGATTGCCGCCATCGAGCGGGACGTCCGCGGCATAGCGGCCGGACGCGATGAAATCGTCGGCTTCAGCCGGCGCGATCTCGATCCTGTCGCCAAAGCGCGTGAACACAGCCAGGCTTTCGATGAGATGGTAACCGTCGGGGCGCCTGCCGGTGACGTGCAAAGCAAGATTTATCTTGGCGGGTGCCGTCCATGTCCGGACACGCGGACCGGATTCCACAGTCTCGATTGCGAGTGAAATGAGGGTCAGTCCTTGGCCAGCCGGTATTCGCCGGTCTTCGGATCCTTGACCAGCGTTCCCATCGCGCCGTTGGCCGCCTGTTTTTCGGTCCGCCGCACCTTGGCAGTCACGCGCTCGGCCTCGCGCAGGAAGGTGCGGTAGCCAAAATAGGCGGCTGCGCCGACGACGGCGAAGAAAATGAGCTGCGGCATGTCAAAACTCCTACCACGCTGGGCCGGTAAGGGCGGCCCGTCGGGTCTTTCGGGCAACCATACTAGACGCTTTCATGGCTTTTTCAAAGCCCGAAGCGCGCCCACAATGCGCGCTCTTCCGCCGCATCGATGACGCCGCTGGCGGCAGCCGCGGCGATATCGGGCGCTGAAAAGCCCTTGTTCGAGCCGAACAGGCCGAAGCGGCCGAGGAAACCGCGCGGCGCCGAGACCAGCCTGAGCTGGGTCTTCGGCCCGAACCGGGTCTTCAGCACAGTGCGCATGTCGCCGAGTGCGTCGACGAGGCCGAGCTCCAGGCCTCGCTTGCCGGTCCAGAACAGCCCAGTGAACAGATCCGGATCGTCCTTGAGCTTCGTGCCGCGCCGCTCCTTGACCAGATCGATGAAGGTCTCGTGCACTTCGAGCTGCAGCGCTTTCAGCCGCTCGACGTCTTCCTTCTTCTCCGGCTTGAACGGGTCGAGCACCGCCTTGTTCTGGCCGGCGGTGTGAACGCGCCGCTCGATGCCGATCTTCTTCATCAGCTCCGGAAAACCGAACGAGGCCGACACCACGCCGATCGAACCCACGATGGACGATGGGTCGGCGAAGATCTCGTCGCCGGCGACAGCGATCATGTAGCCGCCCGAGGCCGCGACATCCTCTACGAAGACGAGCACCTTTTTATTCTTCTCGACCGCAAGGTCATGAATGCGCTTGAAGATCAGCCGCGACTGCACCGGCGAGCCGCCGGGGGAGTTGATCGAGATCGCGACCGCCGGCGCGTCGAAGGAAAACGCCTTTTCGATCAGTCCGGCGGTGGACGCAAGCGACAGGCTCGGCCGGAACTGGCCGCCGCCGGCCATGATGGTGCCGTGCAGCCGGATGACCGGAACGGTGACGACGGTGGAGCGCCAGGACTTCGGCAGCAGACGGTTGAAAAGACGTTTCACGATGGCGTGGTCTCCGGCGGTGGTTGCAGGCATGTAGGGATTTCCCGGCCAACGGCAATGTGCAGGCCGCGAACAGCTCAGTCTCCGAACAGCGAAGCGAGCCCGTTGGTGATCATTTCGCTGCGCTCGTCGGGGCCGTTGCCCGATCGCGCGTGAAGCATCAGCGGCGGACGGATGGCGAGCTTTCCCCGTGCCCCAAGTGCTGCCCGCACGATAATGCGGATTGCCGCAGCGTCCGGGCGAGGGTGCACGGCGAGCATCTCGGCTTCGCCGAAGCGGCCTGAAACCGCGTCGAGAATTGAGCCGAGCTGTTCGGGGCGGGCGATGACGGCAAGCCCGCCGCGCGGCCTGACAACCGCCGCCGCGCTGCGGATCCAGCTTTCGAACAGCCCGTCCTCCATGACATGGGCTTCCTTTCTTAGCTGCTCGGGAGTGGCGCGGTCCCGTGCGGCGTTGAAAGGCGGGTTCATGATGACGAAGTCGAAATCATTGTCGGCAAGGCCGGCGGCGGCCCGGGCCCGGCCCGACACGGTGACATCGGCGACAAGCACGGCCGCGCGATCGCTGAGATGTGCATTGCCGGGATGGGCAAGTGTGGCCGCCGCGAAGGCCGCCATCTCGGGCGCGCGTTCGACCAGCACAGCCTGGGCGCCTGGACAGCGCGACAGCACCGCCAGACCGGCAGCACCGGCGCCGGCTCCGAAATCGGCGAGCCGTCCGCCAAAGGAGGATGGCACGGACGCGGCCAGCATCATCGCATCCATCCCGGCGCGATGGCCGCCATGCTTGGGCTGCACCAGCCAGAACCGCCCGCGGTGGAAGGCGTCGACCGTATGGGCCGGCGTATCCGTGGCAAGGGCGGCTGGCGCGGCCGACATTATTTCCCCCGGATCTCGTTTGCGATGCCGGCATCGGTCAGGATGCGGCGCGCGGCGTCGGCCTGGTCGGCATCGACCATGACGCGCCGGGGCAGGATACCGAGTGAGCCGTCGAGCACGCTCATGTTCTGGTCGGCGACGAAGCAGCCGATGCCGGCATCGCGCATCAGCGATTCGACAAAGGATATAATGACGGCGTCGTTGGTGCGGATGAGCTCTATCATCGCAAGAAACTCGCAGGTTGCAGCGTGCATGTAAACGTCCGGCCGCATTCCCGCATTTCCCGGCGTTGACACGCTGTCGCCGCCGCCGCGCCAATTCGCCACTTGCCGTGCCCGTGTCCGCCGCCCTAGAGTCCATGCCGGGACTAAGGGTGCCGTCGCACGCGTTATACCAAGACGGGAGTGATTGTCGTGGGTGTCGTTCTCAACATCGAAAACGGGAAGCGGGAGCCCGCCTCCATCAAGGATCTGATCGATCTGACGGCGACCGATATGGGGCGCGTCAACGAGCTGATCCTGTCCAAGGCCGGCTCCGACGTCGAGATGATTCCCGAGGTTGCCAACCACCTGATCTCGTCCGGCGGCAAGCGGCTGAGACCAATGCTGACGCTGGCCGCCGCGCAGATGTTCGGCTATGCCGGCGAGGGCCACGTCAAGCTCGCCACTTCGGTCGAGTTCATGCATACGGCCACGCTCCTGCATGACGACGTCGTCGATGAAAGCGGCATGCGACGCGGCAAGAAGACCGCCCGCATGATCTGGGGCAATCAGGCCAGCGTGCTGGTCGGTGACTTCCTGCTCGGCCAGGCCTTCCGCATGATGGTCGATGTCGGCTCGCTCGAAGCGCTCGACATCCTGTCGAGCGCCGCTTCGATCATCGCCGAGGGCGAGGTGATGCAGCTTGCCGCTGCCAAGAACCTCGAAACCACGGAGGACGAGCACTTCGCCGTCATCAAGGCCAAGACCGCCGCGCTGTTTTCGGCCGCCGCCGAGGTTGGCCCGGTCATCGCCCAGGCGACCCGCAACGATCGCGCGGCGCTGCGCTCCTACGGCATGAATCTCGGTCTTGCTTTCCAGCTCATCGACGACGCGCTGGACTATGGCGGCACCAGCAAGGATCTCGGCAAGAATGTCGGCGACGATTTCCGCGAAGGCAAGGTGACCTTGCCGGTCATCCTCGCCTACCGGCGCGGCAGCAAGGCCGAACGCACCTTCTGGAAGCGCGCCATCGAGGACAATGTCACCGACGACGCCGGGCTGGAAAAGGCGATCGGCCTGATGACCCGCCACGGCGCCATTGCCGACACCATCGGACGCGCCAGCCATTTCGGCGAGATCGCCCGCGACGCGCTGGCGCCGCTGGAAGAGACGCCGCAGAAATCGGCGCTGATCGACGTCATCGATTTCTGCATCAGCCGGGTGAACTGAGGAGACCGGCTTTCACGGGCTCCCACCGGCTGTGCCAGTGGAAAGACGCCTGTGAATTCGCCCCTGCCGTCTCGACAAGCGGCCTTGCCGCAAATTATCTATAAATCATGGCAAAGGGCACGGACGACACCATAGCGGTGCGCATCAGCAAGGTACTGGCGGACCGCATCATCTCCGGCGCGATCGAGCCAGGGGCCAGGCTGCGGCAGGATCATGTCGCCGAGGAATTCAACACCAGCCATGTCCCAGTGCGCGAGGCGTTCCGCCGACTCGAGGCGCAGGGCCTGGCCGCCAGTGAGCCGCGCCGGGGCGTGCGCGTCGCTGCCTTCGATCTGGGCGAGGTCAAGGAAGTGGCCGAAATGCGGGCCGCCCTCGAAGTGCTGGCACTGCGCCACGCCGGGCCGCACCTGACTTCGGCCATTCTCGACCAGGCCGAGGAGGCGACCAAGGCCGGCGACAAATCACGCGACGTCAGGTCGTGGGAGGAGGCCAATCGCGCCTTTCACCGGCTGATCCTGGCACCGTGCGGCATGCCGCGCCTGCTTGCCACCATCGACGACCTCCACGCGGCAAGCGCGCGCTTCCTGTTTGCGGCATGGCGCTCGGAATGGGAGACGCGCACCGATCAAGACCACCGGGCGATCCTCACCGCCTTGCGGCAGGGAAATACCGAATCGGCCGCGGCAACACTGGGACGGCATGTCCAATGGATTGGCCGCAAGCCGGTCAGGACAGCGTCCGGCGCCACGCGCGAAGCCTTCGCGATCGTAGGTTAAGCGACCTTTTCCAAGCCCGGGCTTGCTATCGGTCCAAAATGTGGATTCGATAATAGATCGAATGCAGAAATTATCTATAATTTTCGATTGATTGAAGGGAAGCCTATGACCAACCTCGCATTCTCGTCCGCAAGACCGTCCTTCAGCCCGCTGCGCCTCCAGCAGCGATCGCTCGGCTGGCAGGCCGGCGCCGTCGTGCTCGGCACGCTCTTCCTGGCGCTATCCTCCTACATCGAGGTGCCGATGGTGCCTGTTCCCGTGACCATGCAGACCTTTGCGGTGACGCTGATCGGTGCGCTCTGTGGCTGGCGGCTTGGCGCGATGACGATCGCCGCTTGGCTGGTCGAGGGCGCTGTCGGCTTTCCGGTCCTGGCCGGTGGTGCTGCCGGCATGCAGCACTTCGTTGGCCCTACGGGCGGCTATCTCTTCGCCTTCCCGGTTGTCGGCGCCCTTGTCGGCTGGCTGGCTGAACGCGGCTGGAACGGCAACAGGGTCGTGCTCGCCTTTATCGCCATGCTGCTCGGCAACCTTGCCTGCCTGGTGCTCGGAACGGCCTGGCTTGCCGTCATGATCGGCGCCGAGAAGGCCATCACCTTTGGCTTCGTGCCATTCATCGTCGGCGGATTGCTGAAGTCGGCGCTTGGCGCCGCGACGCTGATGGCGCTTCCGCGCGGCAAGACGAACTTGCCGACGCCGTGACGATCAGGCTTCGCGCCCATCATCTCCTTTGCCTGCTCACCTATGTGGGCAAGGGATACAGTCCCGCTTTCACCGCCAATTATGACGGGATCGCGGAGCGCCTGAGCCGGGGCGAGGACATCCTCCTCGTTTCCGGACCGGACGACATCTGCGCCCCGTTGCTTGGCGGGCCGGATCCGCACTGCTTGCGCGACAGCGCGGCCGGGCGAGACCGGCAGGCAAAGGATGACGTGCAAGCGCTGCTGGCTCGGCCGATCCGTGACGGCGTCCGCCTCGATCTCGATGCCGCGATCCTGATGCGGCTACGGCAGGCGTTTTCGGCCGGCCACGTGCGCAAGGCTTGCGTGGGCTGCGAATGGAACGGGCTGTGCGGCGCGGTGGCAAGCGGCGGCTATCGCGATACGCGGCTGCAACGGCCTGTTGACGCGCAAAACTGTCCCATTTAGCCATGGTTTGTTAATCGGGTGACCCGATTGTGAATTTCGGGCGGATTGAAGCGCGACCCCAAAAAGGCCATGCTTTGCCCGGAAAGATCGAGTCTGGGTCGATCCCGCTGACGCGGAGATGGCGCCTGGCTGAAAGGGATATGATGCAGCAAGGACGTGCGCGCTGGCTGACAAGGCTGGCAATTGTGACGGGCATGGCGATCTCGGCTTTGCCGGCCTATGCCAAGCAATCAACCGAACCGGTCAAGATCTCGTCGTTTTCGGGCGCTTACCTGGCTGCCCGGATCGCCGAAGGCGACAACGACCTCGACAGCGCCATCGCGTACTACAAGCAGGCCTTGGCTTTCAATCCGAGCGATACCGCCCTGCAGCAGAGCCTGATGCTGTCGCTGATCGCGCAAGGCCGCTTCGACGAATCGCTGGTCTATGCCGACAAGCTCAAGGAAGTGCCCGATGTCGAGCGCTTCTCGCGCCTGGCGCTGGCGGTCGATTCCTTCCACAAGAAGGATTTCACCAAGGCGCAGTACTGGCTCAAGCTGTCGCTGGAATCCGATCTCGACCGGCTGATCTCCGGCGTCATGTCCGGCTGGGCCGAACAAGGTGCCGGCCAGGCCAGCGAAGCGATGGCTTCGATCGACAAGTTGCAGGGGCCGGACTGGTTCGGCCTGTTCAAATCCTTCCACCGCGCCCTGATCGCCGATGCCGCCAACATGCCCGAAAAGGCGGAGGCGATCTACGCCGCGACGATGCAGGATACCGCCGCCGGCGGTGCGGCGCCTGAAACCTGGATGCGCAACGCGCAGGCCTATGCCTCGTTCCTGGCCCGCAAGGGCGACAAGGCCAAGGCGATCTCGGTGCTCGACCAGGCCGAGGCGTTTTCGCCAGGCAAGCTGGAAATCGTCGCCTTGCGCGCCAGGATCAGCAAGGGCGACAAGATCGCGCCCCTCGTGTCCGGTCCGTCCGACGGTGCTTCCGAAATCCTGCTCGATCTTGCCACCGCGCTCAACCGTGGCGGCGGCGAGCCGTTCGTGCGCCTCTATTTGCAATATGCCTTGGCCCTGAAGCCGGACAGCGACGCGGCCCTCGTGCAGCTCGCCGCCGTCGCCGAACAGCTGAAGGACGGTGAAGGCGCGATCGCGCTCTATCGGCGCATCCCCGACTCTTCGCCGCTGAAGGAGATTTCGGACCTGCAGCTTGGCCTCAACCTTGCCGATCTCGACCGCCACGACGAGGCGATCACGCATCTGAAGGCCTTCGTCGAAGCCCATCCCGACGACATGCGCGCCTATCTGGCGCTCGGCGGTGTCTACTCCTCGAAGGATGATTTCCGTTCCGCCGCCAATCTCTACGACAAGGCCGTCGAGGTGCTGAAGACGCCGACCGCTGCCAACTGGAACATCTTCTACCAGCGCGGCATCGCCTATGAGCGGCTGAAGGAATGGCCGAAGGCCGAGCCGAATTTCCGCAAGGCGCTGGAGTTGCAGCCAGACCAGCCGCAGGTGCTGAACTATCTCGGCTATTCCTGGGTCGACATGAACACCAACCTGAAGGAAGGCCTGGAGATGATCCAGAAGGCCGTCGATCTCAGGCCGAGCGACGGCTACATCGTCGATTCCTTGGGTTGGGCCTATTTCCGCCTCGGCCGCTTCGATGACGCGGTGCGCGAGATGGAGCGCGCGGTCTCGCTGAAGCCGGAAGATCCGGTTCTGAACGACCATCTCGGCGACGCCTATTGGCGCGTCGGCCGCAAGCTGGAAGCGACTTTCCAGTGGAACCAGGCCCGTGACCTGAAGCCCGATCCCGATGTGCTGGCCACCTTGCAGCAGAAGCTGATGAAGGGCCTGCCGCCGATCGAGTCCAACACGGCGCAGGAAACCCCGAAGGTCAAGCCGGAGCCGGTTCCCGCCCCGAAGGGGTGAAAATCGCCTTTTTGAAATGCGAACGGGGCTCTTCGGAGCCCCGTTTTCGTTGGCATTCGTTGGAAAGGCGCATGGGAGCGTCCTCAGAGCATCTTTCGATAGACGACGAAGCCCGAGCGTTCGCCGACCTTGTCATAGAGCTTCATTGCCGTGTGATTGGTTTCATGCGTCAGCCAGTACACTCGGCCGGAACCGGCCGCCCGGGCGCGGTCATAGACGCCTTCGAACAGCGCCCGGCCGATGCCTTTGCCGCGCGAGGCCTCGTTGGTGAAAAGGTCCTGCAGATAGCAGTTCGGTGCGATCGCCGTCGTGCTGCGGTGGAACAGGTAGTGGACGAGGCCAAGCAACTGGCTCCCGCTTTCGGCGACCAGCGCATGGACCGGCTCATAGGCGTCGAAGAAACGCGACCACGTCATCGCGGTGATGTCGCTTGCCAGCGCCGTCTCGCCCGAACGGCCATAGAACGCGTTGTAGCCGTCCCACAGCGGCAGCCATTGCTCGAAATCCTGGCGCATGACGGGGCGGATGGTGATCGGGTTGGACATGGCTCGACTTGCTGTGCTTGACGCGGATGCTTTGTCGGATTGGATCGCGGACCGTGGCGGCGGGCAATGGGCCAGTCGCTGGCAAAGTTTCAACATCGTCCGGCTTGCTCAAGGCGGCCCGCATCGGACGCGCCTTGCTTGACGCTTCGCCGCCGTGTCTCTAGGACGTGGCCGCAAGCTAGCCTGTGTCGCCGAGGCCGTCGTGACGATTGAAATCCCAGCCCATATGCACCCCAGCCGCTCATTCCAGGGGCTGATCCTGACCTTGCACAATTATTGGGCCGCCTATGGCTGCATCATCCTGCAGCCCTATGACATGGAGGTTGGCGCCGGCACGTTTCATCCGGCAACGACGCTGCGCGCACTCGGACCAAGGCGCTGGAACGCAGCCTACGTCCAGCCTTCGCGCCGTCCCAAGGACGGCCGCTATGGCGAGAACCCCAACCGGCTGCAGCATTACTATCAGTACCAGGTGATCCTGAAGCCCAATCCGCCGAACCTGCAGGAGCTCTATCTCGGCTCGCTGGCCGCGATCGGCGTCGACCCTCTGCTGCACGACATACGCTTCGTCGAGGACGACTGGGAAAGCCCGACGCTGGGCGCCTGGGGCCTCGGCTGGGAATGCTGGTGCGACGGCATGGAAGTGTCGCAGTTCACCTATTTCCAGCAGGTCTGCGGCATCGAATGCGCGCCGGTGGCGGGCGAACTCACTTACGGCTTGGAGCGCCTGGCCATGTATGTGCAGGGCGTCGACAATGTCTACGACCTCAACTTCAACGGCCGCGAAGGCGCCGACAAGGTCACCTATGGCGACGTGTTCCTGCAGGCCGAGCAGGAATATTCGCGCCACAATTTCGAATACGCCAACACGGCGATGCTGCTGCGGCATTTCGAGGACGCCGAAGCCGAGTGCAAGGCGCTGCTCGAGGCCGGCGCGCCGGCATCGAACGACAATCTGCCGATGCACAAAATGGTCTTTCCAGCCTACGACCAGTGCATCAAGGCGAGCCACGTCTTCAACCTGCTCGATGCGCGTGGCGCGATCTCGGTCACCGAGCGGCAGAGTTATATCCTGCGGGTGCGTAATCTGGCGAAAGCCTGCGGCGAGGCGTTCCTGAAAACGCAGGCCGGTGGATTGGCGGCGGCCTGAGTCTCAAGCGCCGTTGATCATTTCGAGGGAAGCGCTGATCGGCGGCAGGATCTGGCCGCTCGAACCAGACATCGTCCGCAGCGCCTGCCGCACGCCCGGCATGGAGAAGGCGCCGTGGGCCTGCGCGGTGAAGCAGGCGCTGAGCGCGAGGATTTGAAGAAGTCTGGATGCCGTTTTCATCGTCGTTCAGCCAATAGTTCTCTGCCTGAGCGTGGGTCGCTTCAGCGCTGCGTTAGGTTCATGGAAATCTTTGATCCAAGGACGGACAGGGTCGCCGCGTCCCGACAGAACGGCCAAAATTTCTGGAAATCAGCCGAAGTCGGCGATAGCCGTGTTGAAAGGGTGACAGCGGCCAGCCGAGTTGCTATGCCCCGCCCGACCACTCTCCCGCACGAGCTGACCCCGATGCCAGACCTGCTACTAGAACTTCGCTCCGAGGAAATCCTGCCCGCATGCAACGCAAGGCGGCGGGCGATCTGAGGAAGATGCTGACCGACGGTCTGGTCGAGGCGGGTCTGACCTATGAGGCGGCGCGCGAGTACTGGACGCCACGGCGCCTGACCCTCGATATCCGTGGCCTCAACGCTCGCTCGAAGGATATTCACGAGGATATCAAGGGGCCGTCGACATCAGCGCCTGAACAGGCCGTCCAGGGCTTCCTGCGCAAGGCCGGGCTGTCATCGATCGCCGAAGCGCATGTCCATTCCGACCCAAAGAAGGGCGACTTCTACGTCGCGCATATTTCGAAGCCGGGCAGGGCGGCTGAAGAGATCATCGCCGGACTGATGCCTGATATTATCCGCAATTTCCCCTGGCCGAAGTCGATGCGCTGGGGACCGGCCTCGGCAAAACCGGGCGCGCTGCGCTGGGTTCGGCCGCTGCAATCGATCCTGTGCACCTTCGGCCCCGAGACCGAGGAGCCGGTCGTGGTCGATTTCGAGATCGACGGCATCCGTTCCGGCAACATCACCTACGGCCACCGTTTCCTCGCGCCAGGCGAAATCACGGTACGCCGCTTCGACGACTATGTGTCGAAGCTGGAGGCGGCGAAGGTCGTGCTTGATGCAGACCGGCGCAAGGAGATCATCCTTGCCGATGCCCGCAACCTCGCCTTCGCCAACGGGCTCGACCTTGTCGAGGACGAGGGCTTGCTCGAAGAAGTGTCCGGGCTGGTCGAGTGGCCTGTCGTGCTGATGGGCGAGTTCGAAGAGGCTTTCCTCGCCATTCCGGCCGAGGTGATCCGGCTGACCATCCGCGCCAATCAGAAGTGCTTCGTCACGCGGTCGCAGGGGGAAAGCGAGGCGCTCTCCAACCGCTTCATCCTCACCGCCAACATCGAAGCCAAGGACGGCGGCAAGGAGATCGCCCATGGCAACGGCAAGGTGGTGCGCGCCCGCCTGTCCGACGCGCTCTATTTCTGGACGACCGATCAGGGCGATCTGCCCGATCTCGTTGAGCTGGAAGCGTCGGCGAAAAAATTTGGGCTCGACCTGAAGAAGCCGCTCGACCAGCGCATGGCCCGGCTCGACCATCTCAATGTCACGTTTCATGCCAAGCTAGGCACGCAGGGCGAGCGGGTGGAGCGGATCGCCCGGCTGGCTGAAGAACTGGCGCCGATCGTCGGTGTGGATCCAGCGCTGGCGCGCCGTGCCGCTGTCCTGGCCAAGGCCGATCTCACCACTGAAGTGGTCGGCGAGTTTCCCGAATTGCAAGGCGCCATGGGCCGCAAATACGCGCTGCTTCAGGGCGATCATAAGTCCGTGGCGAGGGCCATCGAAGAGCATTACAAGCCGCAAGGCCCGTCCGACCGAGTGCCGAATGATCCGATTTCTATTGCGATCGCGCTCGCCGACAAGCTGGATATGCTGGTTGGGTTCTGGTCTATCGACGAGAAGCCCACGGGATCAAAGGATCCCTACGCACTGAGAAGGGCCGCGCTGGGAGTGATAAGGGTTTTGATCGAGAACGGCAGTTCGTTGCGATTAACGAAAATACTGCAAGAACAATGGATGAATTGGTCGCACACGCGCTCTGCGGCAGAGTTTGCACGTCCACTGGAAACCATCGCATCCGCCAAAAAGGCTGGGTTCGACGTCGGTGATCCGCAGGACGAAAAATCTGTAATCACAACCATTGCCGCCCAGATGTTCGATAAGAATTCAATCGAGCAAGATCTTGATCTGCATATGGGCGTCATCGTCCCGGATCTTTTGTCGTTCTTCCACGACCGCCTCAAAGTCTATCTCCGCGACCAGGGCGCCCGGCACGACCTCATCGACGCCGTCATCACGCCGCGGTCCGACGACCTCCTGCAGATCGTGCGTCGAGTCGAGGCGCTGGGCTCGTTCCTCGACACCGAGGATGGCAAGAACCTGCTCGCCGGCACCAAGCGCGCCGCCAACATCCTGGCTGCCGAGGAGAAGAAGAAAACGGCGGTCGCCGAAACCGTTGCGCCGGCGTTGTTCCGGCAGGATGCGGAGAAGTCGCTGTTTGCGGCGGTGAATCAGGCCGAGAAGCAAGCCGGCGAAGCGATTCAAAACGAAGACTTTTCCGCTGCCATGCTGGCGCTTAGCGTGTTGCGCGAACCCGTTGATTCATTCTTTGAGCATGTTCTCGTGAATGATGAGGACCTGTCCGTGCGCGCCAACCGCCTTGCGCTGCTCACGCGCATTCGCACGGCTACCGGTCAGGTTGCGGATTTCTCGAAAATCGCCGGCTAGATTCGGTTGCTTCGACGGCATCGTAAAATCGGGCTTCGGTGCCTTGAAAAATCTTCCAGCCGGCCGTTCGAGCCGGCTTACAGTCATATGACGATGATCTCTCCGTGGCAAAAGGGACATGTTCCCCAACCCCACGGAGGCTCCATGAATTCCGATCACGAAATCGAAGTGACTGAAGAAACCTCGGCCGCCGCCGAGGCGATTGAATCCGCTTCCGAAACCGTTCTCGATCATGCCGCTACCGCAGTCGAAGCCGCCGATCTGTCTGACGAAGACGAGGATGGCGATGACGAAGAAGGCGACGACGAAGACGGCGAAGAGTCCGACGAAGACGACGCCGATGACGCCGTGAAAGCCGAAGGCGACGACGCCGAGGGCGAGGAAGAATCCGAAGACGGCGAGGCCGAAGAAGACGACGACAAGGAAGAAGCGGCCTGATTTTTCAGGCGGATTTTCTCGAAGAAAGGGTGGCGCTTTCGCGTCGCCCTTTTTCGTCGGTCTTTCCAAATACTGACTTGATCAGTTTTCCCGAACCCCGACTTTTCAGTTTTCCAGAATGCTGACGCGCACGCTGTTTTCGTAGACGTCGACCTGGATCAGAGGCTCGCCATTGACGATGGCGCGCTTGGTTGAGGAACTCATCGCGCCGGGGCGCTCCAGCATGCGCTGCAGGTCGGCGCGCTGATCGTTGGTCCTGAACCAGGCGTCACCCTCGTCGTCGCTGTCGCGGCGATGGAATTTGTGCCAGTTGGCGCGGTCCTGCCGCACCATCTGCGCGGCGCCGTCCAGCGCATAGCCGTCGCTCGCATGGTGATCGCGATCCGAAATGCGCGCGACATAGGATCCCAGCATGTCGTCCGCATGGGCCACGCCGCCAAGCAATGACGCCAGCAAAAGCCCAGCCACTGTAACGGTCTTCGATTTTTTCATGAGCAACCCCCTTGCCTTGAACGATGCAATCCCATCTGCCGGAGCCGCTTGGCGAAAGTCAGGTCGCAGGGCCGCCAGCGAGATACGTCTAGAAGAAATTCGCCTGACAATGGTGCACGGGGCGCCAGACTGCCGTCAAGCCGTTGAGCATTCTGATCGGCCAGTTGGCAAGTCGCTATTTGACCTTGCCGGCTCCTGAAGCAGGCTGTTTGGCTGGCGGTGGCGCGGCTGCCGCCGGTGCTGCTGCTTTTCCGTGAGCCGCGGGCGCGGGGGCTGCCGAGGCGGTCGCCGTGGCGGGGGCGGTTGCCGCAGCCGGGGCGGTTGCCGCGACAGGCGCCTTGGCTTGCACGGGCGTCGAGAAGGCGCCGCCGACCACGCCGCCACGAATGATCATCGGGCTGTGCGGGAAGGCATGCCTCGCCTCGGCCTTGTCCGGGATTGCCGCCACCTTTTCATCGGTGACGTCGGGCTCGCCGAGCGCAACGACCGACACCACGTCGCTCGCCCTGCCGTCGGTTGCCTTCAGCACAACGACGGAGGGCGTCGAGGCCGGCGCGCCGGGAAAGACCAGCGACGAGGCCTGAGCCCCGCCAACCATGGCAGCCAGAGTGATGACAAGCGTTCCCCAGATACGCACAGACACCTGATATAGCTCCTCATTGCCCAGAAGCTGCACGATAGGGCTCGGCGATTGATGCCGGCTTTCATGGAAAGATAGCATTTTAGGAATTGATGAATTGCCTATGCCCGCTTGCCCCGGCGGCGCTGTCGTACTACGCAGCCGGCATCCGCGAGGTGACGAGAGTGGCTGAAATACTTGCCGTCGGCGAAGCGATGGAACCGGCGTTGGCGCTGCTTGAGGGCGGCGATGTCGTCGCCATTCCGACCGAGACCGTCTATGGACTGGCCGGCGACGCCACCAACGGCATCGGCGTGGCGCGCATTTTCGAAGCCAAGGGCCGGCCGCGTTTCAATCCGCTGATTGCCCATGTCGCCGACATGGCGATGGCCGAGCGCATCGCGCTGTTCGATCCGCTGTCGAAGAAACTCGCGCTTGCCTTCTGGCCGGGCCCGCTGACGCTGGTGCTGCCGCAGCGCCCCGGCAACGGCATTCATCCGCTGGTCACCGCCGGGCTCGACACGATCGCCTTGCGTATGCCGAGAGGGTTTGGCGGCGACCTGATCGCCAGGCTTGGCCGACCGCTTGCCGCGCCCAGCGCCAATTCATCCGGCAAGATCAGCGCCACCACGGCCCAAGCCGTTGCGGCGGACCTCGGCGCCCGCATCAAGCTGGTAGTTGACGGCGGTGCCACACCGGTCGGGCTGGAATCGACCATCGTCAAGGCCGAAGGCGAAAGATTGCGCCTGCTTCGGCCGGGCGGCATCGCCGCCGCGGACATCGAGGCGGCCATCGGCATGGAGTTGCTGCGCGGCGGCGCTGCCGGGGTAGAGGCGCCGGGCATGCTTGCCTCGCACTACGCGCCGGGCGCGGCTGTGAGGCTCAATGCCGGCACGGTTGGCGAAGACGAAGCGTTGCTTGCCTTCGGCGACCAGCGCGCTGAAGGCTGGCATCATGCGGCCGCATTCTTGAACCTGTCCGAAACAGGTGACCTGCGTGAGGCGGCAAGCAACCTCTTCGCCTACATGCAGGATCTCGACCGCAGCGGCGCGCGCACCATCGCGGTCGAGAAGATTCCCTTAGACGGGCTCGGCGAGGCGATCAACGACCGGCTCTCCCGTGCTGCCGCTCCCCGTGACAACGCCCAGCCCACAACGTAGTTTTCCCAGATGACCGAAACCGCCAAGACACTCGATCCCGCTCTCATCGATCGTTTCGCGGCGATCGTCGGCGACAAATATGCGCTGCGCGACCAGCAGGATATCGCGCCTTATCTCATCGAGCGACGCGGCCTCTGGCATGGCGCGACGTCCCTGGTGCTGCGGCCGGGCAGCGTCGAAGAGGTCAGCCGGATCATGCGGCTGGCGACAGAGACTGGAACGCCAATCGTGCCGCAAAGCGGCAACACCGGGCTGGTCGGCGCGCAGGTGCCTGACAAATCCGGCCATGAGATCGTCCTGTCGCTGTCGCGGCTGAACCGCATCCGCGAGATCGACGTCCTGTCCAATACGGTCACGGTCGAGGCCGGAGTCATTCTGCAGACCTTGCAGGAGGCGGCCGACGCCGCCGACCGGCTGTTCCCGCTGTCGCTCGCCGCGCAAGGCTCCTGCCAGATAGGCGGCAACCTGTCGTCCAATGCCGGCGGCACCGGCGTGCTTGCCTATGGCAATGCGCGCGAGCTCTGCCTCGGCGTTGAGGTGGTGCTGCCGACGGGCGAGGTCTTCGACGATTTGCGCAAGCTGAAGAAGGACAACACCGGCTACGACCTGAAGAATCTGTTTGTCGGCGCCGAAGGCACGCTAGGCGTGATCACCGCCGCCGTGCTCAAACTGTTTCCGAAACCCAAGGGGAGGGACGTCGCCTTCGTCGGCCTGTCGTCGCCGGAGGCCGCCCTTTCCCTGTTCAGCCTGGCCATGGACCGGGCCGGGGCAGCGCTCACCGCCTTCGAGCTGATCGGCAAGCGGCCGTACGACTTCACGCTGGCGCATGCCCCGGGCGTGACACGGCCGCTGATCGAGGATTGGCCCTGGTATGTGCTGATGCAGATTTCATCCGGCCGTTCGTCGGAGGATTCGCGGGCGCTGATCGAAGACGTGCTTTCGGCGGGTCTCGAGCAGGAATTCGTCGGCGATGCCGTCATCGCCGCCAGCCTCGGGCAGGGCGATGCCTTCTGGAACTTCCGCGAGCTGTTGCCCGAGGCGCAGAAGCCGGAAGGCGCTTCGATCAAGCACGACATATCGGTGCCGATCGCATCAATACCGCGCTTCATCGCGGAGGCCGCCGGCGCGGTGGCCTCGGTCAGTGCCGGCGCCCGGGTGGTCTGCTTCGGCCATATGGGCGATGGCAATCTTCATTATAACATTTCACGGCCCGTCGACGGCGACGACGAGGCGTTTCTGGCGCTCTACCATGCCATGAACAAGGCCGTGCATGACGTGGTGCGCAGCCTGCACGGTTCGATCTCGGCAGAGCACGGCATCGGTCAGTTGAAGCGCGACGAACTGATCGCCACCGCGCCGCCGATGGCCATCGATCTGATGCGCAGGGTGAAGACCGCCTTCGACCCAGCCGGCATCATGAATCCCGGTAAGGTTATCTGATCCTTTCAACATCTCGTGGCTGGTGGCATTCCGATAACCATCCCTGAGATCAGCAAAATTTAACCGACTTTCTTAAGCGCGGCGGTAAGGAGCCGGCGCTACTGTTTCCCCATAACGAGGCCGGGAAAACTGGCCCGGAGAGAACCGGACACCGGCTCTCAGGAGACAGACAGGAAGGCGCTCTATGAACGTGAACACCGGACTTAAGCCAGTCTGGGCGGGACGCAACATGCGTCTCGACCCATTCCGCCTGCCGCAGGTGGTGAGCTACGCGACGCGCGACGATTATGGCGACGTAACCTTCACCATCGACCAGCGGGGCGCCGTGATCCGCCGCCTGCTCGAGATGAGCGGCCTGCCGGCGATCATTGTGCTGCCCGCCAATGCATTTCGCGGCGTCGCCGCCCGTGCGATGGAGGATCCGGACGGCAATGTCACTGTGACCCTGGAACTCCTGCACAACGATCCGATGCTGTCGGTGCCGCTGCTGGTGGCCGACGATCTCGAAGACGTCGCCGCCGACTGGCGCGCCTGGGCCGATGCCTACCGTCTGCCGATGCTGCTGATCGAATCGGACGGCGTCGCCCGTACGCTGGAAGAGTCGCTCGGCGCCGCCATCAAGACGCTGCCGCCGCAGGACCGTCGCAAGGGCCGCGCCTCCAACACGCGCCGCCCGCGCTTCCTTGCCCGCCGCAGAACCGGGGACCTCGGCCTCAGGCTGGTCATCGACGGCCAGGAAATCATTTCCCGCGATTAAGCATCATTCCTGTTCTGGGATTGTAGACACTGAAGCTGCTAAACCAGCGGCTTCAGTGCCACCCATAGCGCGCCACCGATCAGGCCGAGGAAGATCAGCCAGCCGACCTGGTTGTTCGACCGGAACAGCCGCAGGCACTGGTCCGGATCGTCGATATCCAGCACCGCGATCTGTCGGGCCAGATGCGCACCGGCTGCGATCAGTCCCGCCAGCGCCACCACCGGGGCCTGCGCCGAGGCGAAGGCGATGGCGAAGCAGATCAGCATGCCGCCATATAGCCCCGCGAGCCACGCCTTGGTGTTGTCGCCGAACAGCCGCGCCGTCGAACGCACGCCGACAATGGCATCGTCTTCCTTGTCCTGATGCGCATAGATCGTGTCGTAGCCGATCACCCACAGGATCGAACCGATATAGAGCATGATGGCGGGGCCATCGAGATCACCGAACTCGACCGCCCATCCCATCAGCGCGCCCCAGGAAAAGGCAAAGCCGAGAAACAGTTGCGGCCAGTTGGTTATCCGCTTCATGAATGGATAGACGGCGACGATCACCAGTGAGCAGACGCCGAGCAGAACGGCGAAGCTGTTGAACTGCAGGAGCACCGCCAGGCCGACCAGGGCCTGCAGCACAAGAAACAGCCAGGCTCGCCGGCGCGTGGTCTGGCCGGACGGCAGCGGGCGCGAGCGGGTGCGTTCGACCTGGTTGTCGATGTCTTCGTCGACAATGTCGTTATAGGTGCAGCCGGCGCCGCGCATGGCGATGGCGCCAATCAGGAACAGCACGAGGTACAAGGGCGCCGGCAGCAGCGACAGCAGCGGGTCGCCAGGCCGGGGATAGGCGCTCGCCGCCAGCGCGGCCGACCACCAGCAGGGCCACAAAAGCAACTGCCAGCCGATCGGCCTGTCCCATCGCGCAAGCTGCGCATAAGGCCAGATCGCGCGCGGCAGCGCGCGGTAGACCCAATGGCCGTTCGGCGCATCTGCGACGCGGCCCTGGGACGCTTTCGACTGGACAGGTTCCATTGGCATGGAGTGGCAGCAGCGGTGGAACCCGTCAAGCGGCAAGCAGGCGAGGAGCGTCCATCAATCCGTCAGGAGGTGAAGATGTCGCGCGTGGAAAACCAGACCTTCGCCACCTCGATGAAAGCCAGCGCCGCATTCGACACGCGCTGATGCGTGTCATGGGTGAGGATGATGCGCTGCATGGGCAGCGGATCCGACAGCGGCTTGCGGACGAGCGGCAGGCCGTCATAGCTGCGGTCGCCATGCGGACGGGTATAGCTGACCGCGACGCCGAAGCCGTTGGCCACCATGCTGCGCTGGAGTTCGAACGAGCTTGCGCGCATGTCGGCGACGGGCGACAGGCCACGGCTGCGGAACAGGTCGAGCATATGCTGCCAGCTATGCGGCTGGTCGGTCGTGATCAGCGGGTAGGCGGCCAGATCCGCCAGGCTGACTTCGGAACGTTCGGCCAGCGCATGGCCCGCCGGTAACAGCGCATGCGGCCGCAACTCGTGAAGCAGGATCCGCGCGAAATGCGACGGCAGGCCAAGATCGTAGCTGAGACCGAGGTCGACGGCGGCGTCCGCCAGGCGTCGCCCGAGCGTCTCGAACGTCTCGTCGCGGACGATGATCGCGACCGCCGGATGGCGTTCGGAGAAGGCGCGGATGAGGCCCGGCGCGAAATAGGGCGCCAGATCCTCGAAACAGCCGAGCACCAGTTCGCCGCCGACCGCCGAGTTGGCCTTGCCCAGGCCCAGGAGTTCGTCCGTCTCGGCAAGAACCTGTCTGGCCTTGGCCACGGCGACACGGCCGAAGGAGGTCAGAGAAACACCGCTTCCCCGCTGGCGCACGAACAGCTTCTGGCCGAAATCCTTTTCGATGGCGTCGATCGCCACTGAAATCGACGGCTGCGAAATGTTGAGCGCCCGGGCCGCGCCGGTGACGCTGCCATGGCGGGCGACTGCGACGAGATAGCGGAGTTGGGTGAGAGTAAAACTCATAGCCACAACCTATGTGTCAGATGGGAAGTTATTATTTTACTGAATGAACGGCCGTTGCGATAGTGGCCTCGATCCTGAAAGGAGGACATTATGGCTTCCCAAACCGCTACGCGGGCAACGGACACCGAAATCATCGATGCCCGGACAATCGCCGACTACCAGCGTGATGGCGCGGTCTGCATCCGCGGCGCCTTCAAGGGCTGGGTCGACACGATCGCCGCCGGCATCGAGCGCAACATGCAGAACCGCAGCGCTACCGCGTCCGACATCGCCAATGGCCGCGGCAGTTTCTTCGACGATTACTGCAACTGGGAACGCATCCCCGAATTCGTCAAGGTGGTGCGCGAATCGCCCGCGGCGCGACTGGCAGCGGCGGTGATGCAGTCGCGCAGCGCGCAGTTCTTCCATGACCACGTCCTGGTCAAGGAGCCGGGCACGCAGAAGCCGACGCCGTGGCACCAGGACATTCCTTATTATTTTATCGACGGCCAGCAGACGGTGAGCTTCTGGATCCCCATCGATCCGGTGAAGGAGGCGACGCTGCGCCTGATCGCCGGTTCGCACAAATGGGACAAGATGATCCTGCCGGTACGCTGGCTGGACGACGGCAATTTCTACGCCGCCGAGGGCGACTATCGTCCGGTGCCGGATCCCGACCAGGATCCATCGATGAAAGTTATCGAATGGGAGATGGAACCGGGCGACGCCATCCTGTTCGACTTCCGCACCGCGCACGGCGCGCGCGGCAATATGACCGCGGCGCGGCGCCGGGCGCTGTCGCTGCGCTGGGTCGGCGACGACGCCCACTACGTCGAGCGCCCCGGCCGCACCTCGCCGCCCTATCCCGGCCATGGCATGCAGCCAGGGCAGCGACTGCGCGAGGACTGGTTCCCGGTCATTTTTCAGAGCTGAGCGAGTGGCCATAACAGAGACGCCGGCAACCGGCGCCTCTATTCGGCCGGGATAATGTTCCCGTGCGCAATTCCGATCAATCCACCCTGATGCCTTGACCCGTCGTCCAGAGAGCAATAGCGGGTTGTTCTCTCTATGGGATAGTTGGCATCAAGAGGTGGCCATGAACGTTCTTCTTCTCGGCTCCGGCGGCCGCGAACATGCGCTGGCCTGGAAGATCGTCGCTTCACCGCTGCTGACCAAGCTCTATGCGGCTCCCGGCAATCCGGGCATCGGCGCCGAGGCCGAGCTGGTGAAGTTGGATATTGCCGACCACGCCGCCGTCGCCGCCTTCTGCCGGGAGAAAAAAATCGATCTCGTCGTGGTCGGCCCGGAAGGGCCGCTTGTAGCCGGCATCGCCGATGATCTGCGCGCCGAAAACATCCGCGTCTTCGGGCCCTCGAAGGCCGCCGCGCGGCTGGAAGGCTCGAAGGGCTTCACCAAGGACCTTTGCGCCCGGTACAACATCCCGACCGCAGCCTATGGCCGCTTCGGCGATCTGGCCTCAGCCAAGGCCTATGTCGAAAAGACAGGCGCGCCGATCGTTATCAAGGCTGATGGGCTCGCCGCCGGCAAAGGCGTCACCGTCGCCATGACAATGGATGAGGCGCAGGCGGCACTCGCTTCGTGCTTCGACGGTTCCTTCGGCGCCGCCGGCGCGGAGGTGGTGATCGAGGAATTCATGACCGGCGAGGAGGCGAGTTTCTTCTGTCTCTGTGACGGCACGACGGCACTTCCCTTCGGCACGGCACAGGACCACAAGCGCGTCGGTGACGGCGATGTCGGGCCCAACACCGGCGGCATGGGCGCCTATTCGCCGGCCCCGGTGATGACGCCTGACATGATCGGGCGCACCATGCGCGAAATCATCGAGCCGACCATGCGCGGCATGGCCGAACTTGGCGCGCCCTTTGCCGGCATTCTGTTCGCCGGGCTGATGATCACGGAAAACGGGCCGAAGCTGATCGAATACAACACCCGCTTCGGCGATCCGGAATGCCAGGTGCTGATGATGCGGCTCAGGGATGACCTGCTGGTCCTGCTCAATGCCGCCGTCGACGGCCAGCTCGCGCATACCTCCGTGCGCTGGCGCGACGAGGCGGCGCTGACCGTTGTGATGGCGGCGAGGGGTTACCCCGGCACGCCGGAAAAAGGCTCTGTCATTCGCGGCGTCGAGGACGCCGCGGGCGAGGGCGTCCAGATTTTCCATGCCGGTACCGCCATCAATGGCGGCGCCCTGGTTGCCAATGGCGGCCGCGTGCTCAACGTCACGGCGACCGGCGCCACGGTTGGCGAGGCGCAGGCGCGGGCCTATGCCGCGCTCGACCGCATCGATTGGCCGGACGGGTTCTGTCGCCGCGACATCGGCTGGCAGGCCGTGGCGCGCGAGAAGGCGGGCTAAAGCTCCGACCGGTGGGCGTCGGCTACCGCTGGCTGCGGTCGAGTTCGGTGGAGGCCGTGCTGAGCGGGTCGGCCGCAGCGAAGGCGGCGTCAAGTTGTGCGGGCGAGCGCTGCCCGGTCCGCTTCCAGGCGACATACTGGACGATGCCGAAGCCCGGCCGTGGCGGCACCGTCTTCACGACAGGCATGCGAAACCCGTCGCGGAATTTCGACCAGCGCGAATCGAGCACCGCGACCATTTCCTCGACAGTCGGCGGCGTCGCCACATCGGCGTAGATGATAGTGGCCTTGCCGGTCAGGGCGGCTTCCCGCGAGAGTGGCACCGGCACGCTGGCAAGATAATCGGAAGGCACGTCGATCAGCCCGCCGAACGGCCATTGCTGGCGCAGCGTGGCGGCGTCCGTCGGCACCACGTTGACGTCGATATCGTTCGGCGTGCCGGCGACCCGATAAGGGCAGCGGAAGCGGCCGCAATTGGCCTGCGCCGAGAACTGCCAGAGCGCATAGCCCTGCCAGTTGCCCATCGGAAAATGCACTTCGATGTCAGGTTTGTAGCGCGCGTACCAAAGCGGCAGCCGCGACAGGAGCCGGTATTTGTAGCGGTTGTCAGCGATGTACTGGGCGGTCTTGCCGTTGGTGTAGAGCACAGGGAAGCGGCCGATGCGCCGGTGCACCTGGCGCACGAACTCCTCGGCGTCGTCGAGCGACATCCATTGCGTGGGATCGATGCCCTCGATGTCGAGGGCCATGAGGTCGTCTGGTGCGGGGTCGGCGAAATCGAGGAAATTGTTGGCTTGCTCGACTGGATTGCCGGGGCGGGCGAGGTGATAGGCGCCCCATTTCATGCCGAGCGCCTTGGCCACGACCCTGCGTGTCTGGAACAGCTCGCGCGTCACCGCGTGGCGCTTCCACAGCGTCTTGCAGAGCTTTACCTCGGTGTCGCCGCCGGAACAGAAATAGGGCGGCGGCATACCGTCGGACGCCTTGTTGATGAAGGCGACGATGCGCTTGTCGGTGGCAAGCTGGGCCCAGTCGATGGAATTATATTCGTAGGCGTCGATGACCAGGGCGCGGTCGGCGTTCTTCCACGGCTCAGAGAAATCCGAAGCCTTTGCCGCGGGCGACAGCGCCATTGCCGCCGCGAAAGCGAGAAGCGCCGTGCGGCGAAGGAAGCGCGCCGTCCTTTTCAAAACAGGGAATCCCCGTTGATCAAGGGCGAATGCTGAACCGCTATGGTTAAGGAAATGCTTCTCGAGACGATGCGGTGCGTCAGACGAACAGCTTCAACGCCGTCGCTACCAAGCTGTGGTCACCGTCGGATAAGGGGCTGAAATTCAAACGGGCCGGGCGCGGGCTGTTGTCGCAATGTGCCCTCTGCAGCGCGCTTGCGGTGGTGGGCAAGCGAGCATCGCGGCGAGCACAATATGCCGCGATCCGACCAGTAGGCGGCGCCGTTTGCCAGCTCGCCGTGATAGTAGGAAAACCCGGTTGCCCGCTAGGGCAGGCCGCATTCGATACAGCGATAGGCGTCAGGTCTTGCAAGCATGGAATGTTCCGGTCGGCTGGTTTTTTCGCCGGTCGATTTGATCCGGGATCGATAGAATTTAGTACAGGCCGGTCCGATTGCAAAATCCGCGTGACAAAATTTGACGTTTACGTAAAAAGAAGATGGGAGGCCGCCCAAAAGCGGATGGTTTTGCGGCGGCACTGGCTCTAGGGTCGGCGAGGCCGATGCATCAGGGAGGATAGAGCGGCATGTATCGGGCACCGGTCGAGGATATCGCGTTCACCCTGAAGCATGTGGCCGGCATGAAATCCGCCCTCGATGCCGGAACGTTCGGCGATCTCGGCGAGGAGTTGGTCGATGCCGTCCTTGGCGAAGCCGGCCGTTTCGCCACCGAGGAGGTGGCCCCGCTTTACAAGATCGGCGACGACCAAGGTGCGGTGCTGAAGGACGCGATCGTCACCACCCCGACGGGCTGGAAAGAACTCTATCGCCGCTGGATCGACGGCGGCTGGAACGCGCTCTCCGGGCCGGAAGCGTATGGCGGCCAAGCGTTGCCGACCATGCTCGGCGTCGCCGCGCTCGAAATGTGGAACTCGGCCGCCATGGCGTTCGGCATCGGCCCGACGCTGACCATGGGCGCGGTCGAAGCGCTGGACAAGCACGCTTCCGAGGACCTCAAGGCGACATATCTCGCAAAGCTCGTGTCCGGCGAGTGGATGGGCACGATGAACCTGACCGAGCCGCAGGCCGGATCGGACCTCGCTGCCCTGCGCTCCCGCGCCGAGCCGGCCGGCGATGGCACCTACCGCATCTTCGGCCAGAAGATATTCATCACCTATGGCGAGCACGATTTCACCGACAACATCGTCCATCTGGTGCTGGCGCGGCTTCCCGATGCGCCAGCCGGCACGCGCGGCATCTCGCTGTTCCTGGTGCCGAAATTCCTGGTCGGCGACGATGGATCGATCGGAACGCGCAACGACGTCTTCTGTTCCGGCCTCGAGCACAAGCTCGGCATCCACGCCTCGCCGACCTGCACCATGATCTATGGCGACGGCTTTCAAGGCGCCAAGCGAGGCGCCATCGGCTGGCTGATCGGCGAGGAGAACAAGGGCCTCGCCTGCATGTTCACCATGATGAACAATGCCCGTCTGGCCGTCGGCATGCAGGGTGTCGCGGTCGCGGAAGCCGCGACCCAGAAAGCGATCGCCTACGCCAATGACCGGCGTCAGGGCAAGGCGGCGGATTACACTGGTGCCGGCATGGCGCCGATCGTTCACCACCCGGACGTACAGCGCAATCTCCTCACCATGAAGGCGCTGACGCAGATCGCCCGCGCCATCAGCTACAATTGCGCTCACGCCATCGATCTCGCGCGCGTGTCGTCCGGTGATGAGGCTGCGCATTGGCGCGACCGTGCCAATCTCTTGACGCCGCTGGCCAAGGCTTTTTCCACTGATGTCGGCGTCGAGGTCGCCTCGCTCGGCGTCCAGGTGCATGGCGGTATGGGCTTCATCGAGGAAACGGGTGCGGCGGCCCTCTACCGCGACGCCCGCATCGCGCCGATCTATGAGGGCACCAACGGCATCCAGGCGATCGATCTGGTGATGCGCAAGCTAGCGCTCGGCGGCGGCGAGCACGTGCATCGCTATATCGACGAACTGGCTGGTATCGCAAATGCAGTGCGCACCTCCAACCTGCAAGGCTTCGGCCGAACCGCCGATCTTCTGGATGCAGCCCTTGGCGATCTGACGCAAGCGACCCGCTTCCTGCAAGAACTGGCGGCCGCCGATGGTCAGGCGGACAAGGCGCTGGCCGGCGCCACGCCGTATCTGCGGCTGATCTCGCTCGCCGCCGGCGGCGCCTATCTGGCGCGCGGCGCCCTTGCCGACCAGGGCCGTATCGCGCTTTGCCGCTTCTTCGCCGAGAATCTTCTCGGCGAGGCCGGCGCGTTGAAAGACCGCGTCATCGACGGCGGCGATAGCCTTGCCGCTGCCGGCAAGGCGCTGATTTCCGCCTGACATTCACTGAGGAAACAATCGTGACAGACCACATTCTCGTCGAGCGCCAGGGCGCGATCCAGATCATCCGCATGAACCGCCCCGACAAGAAGAACGCGCTGACGCGCGCCATGTATGCCAGGATGTCGGCGGCCCTTGCCGAAGGCGACGCCGATCCGGCGGTCCGCGTCCATGTCTTTCTCGGCGTGCCCGGCGCCTTTTCCTCCGGCAACGACCTTGCCGACTTCATGGTTGTGGCCACTGGCGGCGATGGTGGCACCGAGGTCTGGGATTTCCTGATGGCGTTGGCCCGGGTCGAAAAACCAATCGTCTCTGGCGTCGACGGTATCGCGGTCGGCATCGGCACCACGATCAACCTGCATTGCGACCTCACCTTCGCCACGCCGCGCACCGTGTTCCGCACGCCGTTCGTCGATCTCGGCCTCGTGCCGGAGGCTGGATCGAGCCTTTTGGCGCCGCGCATCCTGGGGCAGCAGGGCGCTTTCGCCCTGCTCGGCCTAGGCGAGGGTTTTTCGGCCGAGCGCGCGAAGGCTGCCGGGCTGATCTACGAGGTGGTCGAGGAAGGCGCGCTGGAAGCTTCGGTGCTGGCGGCGGCTGGCCAGATCGCGGCCAAGCCGCCGCAGGCGCTCAAGATCGCGCGCGACCTGATGCGTGGCTCACGCGACGACCTCGTCGCCCGCATCGGAGTGGAGAGCGAGCATTTCCGTGAGCGGCTGAAATCCGACGAGGCGCGCGCGGCCCTCACGGCATTCATGACCAGGAAAAAGGGCTGAACCTTACCCTTTCAGGGATACAGCCTCGTCTTGCTCCAGCCACCATCGGCGTCACGCGAGAACACCACTCGGTCATGCAGCCGGAACGGCCTGTCGTGCCAGAATTCGATCGTCTTCGGCACAATGCGGAAGCCTGACCAATGCTTTGGCCGCGGAATCTCACCGATGGCATAACGGGCTGTGTATTCGGCGACCGCCTTTTCCAGCGCGAAACGGCTTTCCAGCGGTCGCGATTGCTTCGAGGCCCAGGCGCCGATGCGGCTGCCGCGCGGGCGCGTCGCATAGTAGGCGTCGGCCTCGGCATTGTTTACGATCTCGACCGGACCGCGCACGCGCACTTGCCGGCGCAGCGATTTCCAATGGAAACACATCGCCGCCTTCATGCTGCCTAGAATCTCCTGGCCCTTGGCACTCTCGAAATTCGTGTAGAACACAAAGCCGCTTTCATCGAACCCCTTGAGCAGCACCATCCGTACATCCGGCATGCCCTCGGCATCGACGGTCGCCAGCGCCACGCCGTTGGCGTCGTTGATTTCGCTCTTCGTGGCGTCGTCCAGCCATGCGGCAAAAAGGCGAAACGGCTCGGCGGCCTCGGTAAAGTCACCGCTTGTTAACTCTGCATCACTCATAGTTTTTCTCAAATTGTCACGAAATCAGGGAGGTTGCCGATTGTCGCGTATCGCGCAAGCTTTTGACAGCAGGCAATGGGGCGTTATCGCTTCGGCCAGCGCGAAAGTTGCGATCGTGTCAATCGTCCTGCCGCTTGCTGGCTGCGGCGCGGGGGGCTTCAGCCTGGAGAAAGCCGAAGTCGACCGCTCGATCCTGACTTCAAGCACATCGGCTTCGGCCAAGCCGGCCGATTCGGATCGCGACTCCGACCAGACGACGATCGGCAATGCGGTATCGTCCGCCGACATCGAGCAACTCGGTGGCCAGGCCGTGCCCTGGGCGAATGCCGGCACCGGCTCGCGCGGCTCCATCACGGAGCTGGCGGAATTGAAGGACAGCGGCCAGACGTGCCGCCGCTTCAAGACTTCGCGCGAGAGCTTTGACGGTGTTGCCATGTTCGAGGGCGAACTCTGTCTTGCCAGTGCCGGCGGCTGGCGCATGCAGGGCTTCAAGGCGCTCTGATTTTCCACCTTTGATATGACGCACCGCTACTGGAATTTCTTCCTATGCGAGCGCATATAGGGGGCAAGTATGGACTCATTCCAGGGCAGGAAGCATGCGCGACCCCTATGAGGTCCTGGGCGTTGCAAAGAACGCATCGGCCAAGGACATAAAATCGGCGTACCGGAAACTCGCCAAAAAGCATCATCCGGACCAGAATCCGAATGATCCCAAGGCGAAGGACCGTTTTGCCGCGGCCAATCAAGCCTATGAGGTCATCGGCGACGAGAAGAACCGTGCGGCTTTCGATCGTGGCGAGATCGACGCCGACGGCAAGCCGCGGTTCCAGGGTTTTGAAGGCGCGGCCGGCGGCGGCGATCCCTTTGCCGGGTTTCGCCGCCAGCAACAGGGCGCTGGCGGCTCGCGATTCGAGTTCCGCTCGGGCCGTCCGGGGGGCGATCCGTTCGACGGCAACAGCGACATCTTCAGCCAGATTTTCGGCGATGCCTTTTCTGGCGCGCGCGGGCCAGGCGCTGGCGACCGGCGCCAGCCGGCGGCATCGGCCGATTTGAACGTCACGCTCGACGTTACCATCGAGGAAGCCGCGAACGCCGAAAAGGTGACGGCGATGTTCCCGGACGGTCGCAAGGTGGCGGTCAAGCTGCCGGCCTATGTCGAGGATGGCCAAACCATCCGTTTGAAAGGCCAGGGTGAGCAGGGGCCGGGCCAGCCCGGCGACGCACTGGTCAAGATTCACATCCGTCGCCATCCGCGCTACCGCATCGAGGGCCGCGACCTTCATGCCGACCTGCCGGTGACGCTGGCGGACGCGGTGCTGGGCGCCAAGGTGCCGGTCGAGACGCCGACCGGCAGACTCGCGGTCAATGTTCCCGCCTGGTCGAGCTCGGACAAGGTCCTGCGGCTCAAGGGCAGGGGCTTGCCCGAGAAAGCCGGCGGCCATGGCGATCTCTACGCGCACGTGCGCATCATGCTGCCGGAAGGTGGCGACAGCGCGCTCGAATCGCTGTTGCGCGGCCAAAAAGGCTGATCGAGAGCTTTTGTCCCCCGAACTGTCCGGTTTGAACGCTTGAAGGGGCTGTGTGCCTGTGCGATAGGCACTCCACAAAGCAGAAACCTTGCGGAGAGCGCTGACATGGCGGGTGGACAGGGCCTAATGGCCGGCAAGCGCGGCCTTATTCTTGGCGTCGCCAACAACAGGTCGATCGCCTATGGCATTGCCAAGGCCTGCGTCGATCACGGCGCAGAGATCGCACTGACCTATCAGGGCGAAGCCTTCAAGAAACGAGTCGAGCCACTGGCGGCGGAGCTGGGCGCCTTTGTCGCCGGCCATTGCGACGTCACCGATCCCGCGAGTTTGGACGAGGTTTTCGCCAGCGTCGCCAAGCATTGGGGCAAGCTCGACTTCCTCGTCCACGCCATCGCTTTTTCCGACAAGGACGAACTGACCGGCCGCTATGTCGAGACGACGCGGGACAATTTCCTGCGCACCATGGACATTTCGGTCTATTCCTTCACCACCATCGCCAAGCGCGCCGAAGCGCTGATGACCGAGGGCGGTTCGCTGCTGACGCTGACCTATTACGGCGCCGAAAAGGTGATGCCGCACTATAACGTCATGGGCGTCGCCAAGGCGGCACTCGAGGCCAGCGTGCGTTACCTCGCCGTTGATCTTGGCGCCAAGAAGATCCGCGTCAACGCGATTTCCGCCGGCCCGATCAAGACGCTTGCCGCCTCCGGCATCGGCGATTTCCGCTACATCCTAAAGTGGAACGAATACAATTCGCCGCTGAAACAGACCGTGACGCAGGAAGAAGTCGGCGATTCCGGCGTCTATTTCCTGTCCGATCTATCGCGTGGCGTCACCGGCGAGGTGCACCATGTCGATTCCGGCTATCACGTCGTCGGCATGAAGGCGGTCGACGCGCCGGATATTTCCACGGTCAAGGACTAGTTCTCTCCGCCTGTCCTGCGTCCAGGCCCTGGCCCGATCTCCGGAAGAGCTGATGTACCCGCTGGTTTATATCGTGCGCCACGGCCAGACCGCGTGGAACGCCGAGTTCCGGCTTCAGGGCCAGGCCGACACCGATCTCAATGCTCTCGGTCGCGAGCAGGCGACCGGAAACGGGCATCGGCTGGCCGAACTCGTCGGTGATTCCCATGAGTTCGACTTCGTCGCCAGTCCGATGAGACGCACGCGCGAAACGATGGAGCGGATCCGCGCCGCGATGAAGCTCGATCCGCTCGCCTACCGAACCGATGTCAGGCTCGTTGAAGTCAATTTCGGCGATTGGCAGAGTTTTACCTTTGCCGAGCTCGAGACGCGGTCTCCCGGGGCAAGCATGACGCGTGCTCGCGACAAATGGAATTTTCAGCCGCCGGGCGAAGGGGCGGAGAGCTACCAGATGCTGCTCGAGCGGGTGAAGCCATGGTTCGATGGGCTTCGAAGCCGGACGATCTGCGTGACTCACGGCGGCGTCATGCGCACCCTGTTTCGCTTCGTGCTTGATATGCCCGAGGACCAGGCCGCGAACCTGGAGATACCGCAGGATCGCGTGCTCAAACTTGAAGGCAGGAGCCTGGAATGGCTTTAGGATCTATTGCTAGTTCGTGTCGCCGTCTCCCGGCAACTGCATGTCCGTGACGACGTTTTCGCCATCGGTCACATCATAGGCGATGACGATGTCCATGCCCGGCTTCAGCGCGTCGAGATCGGTCTCGGCATTCAGCTTGTAGGATTTGCCGTCGTCCAGCGTCAGGGTCAGCGCATCCTTGTCGACCTTCTTGATCAGGCCTTCGGTCTGGCCGGCAAAGGCGGCGGTGGAAAGCAACAGCGTGGCGGCAACAGCGCCAATCAGGGTACGCATTATCGTCCTCTTTGGTCATTGCGCCGGCCTGGGTGGCGGCGGGTCCTCAACGGCGAATGGAAGAAAGCAGAAACCAGCCGAATGTGTCAAAACTTAAACGGCGGGGATGACAGTTTGACCACTGTGGAAAACGCCAATAGAAGGCTGGCTTCAGCCGGTTTTGATGCCGGGCAGGGCGCATTTCCATGTCTCACAACACGTTTGGCCATCTTTTCCGCGTCACCACCTGGGGCGAGAGCCATGGCGCGGCGCTCGGCTGCGTGGTCGACGGCTGTCCGCCGGGTATCCGTTTCACGCGCGATGAAATCCAGGCCGAGCTCGACAAGCGCCGGCCGGGCCAGTCGCGCTTCGTCACGCAGCGCCGCGAACCGGACGAAGTGAAGATCCTCTCGGGCTTCGTCCTCGACGAGGACGGCACGACGATGATCACCACCGGCACGCCGGTGTCGATGCTGATCGAGAATGTCGACCAGCGCTCGAAGGACTATGGCGAGATCGCCCGCCAGTTCCGGCCGGGCCATGCCGACTACACCTACGAAGTCAAATACGGCATACGCGACTATCGCGGCGGCGGCCGCTCCTCGGCGCGCGAGACGGCGGCCAGGGTCGCCGCCGGCGCGCTCGCCCGCAAGGTGGTGCCGGGCATGGTGGTGCGCGGTGCGTTGGTGTCGATGGGCGAAAAGTCGATCGATCGCGCCAACTGGAACTGGAATTTCATCGGCGATGCCGAGAACCCGTTCTTCACCCCGGATCCGGCTTCCGTGCCCGTCTTCACGCAGTACCTCGACGGCATCCGCAAGGCCGGCTCCTCGGTCGGCGCGGTGATCGAGATCGTCGCCGACGGTGTGCCTCCCGGCCTCGGCGCGCCGATCTACGCCAAGCTCGACCAGGACATTGCCTCCGGCCTGATGTCGATCAACGCCGTCAAGGGCGTCGAGATCGGCAATGGTTTCGAGGCCGCCCGCATCACCGGTGAACAGAATGCCGACGAGATGCGCATGGGCAATGACGGCAAGCCGGTCTTCCTCTCCAACAATGCCGGCGGCATCCTCGGCGGCATTTCTACGGGCCAGGCGATCGTCGCGCGCTTCGCCGTCAAGCCGACCTCGTCGATCCTGACGCCGCGAAAGTCGATCGACAAGGACGGCAGGGATGTCGAAGTGATGACCAAGGGTCGCCACGACCCTTGCGTCGGCATCCGTGCCGTGCCGATCGGCGAAGCCATGGTAGCCTGCGCCATTGCCGACCACTATCTGCGGCACCGAGGACAGATAGGGAGGGAGTAGGGGAGTAAGGAAATATGTTGCGCTCCTAGCCCGGTCAGCCAAATCTTTTTGCTTTTCCCTACTCCCTTACTGCCCTACTCCCTTATTTCCCTGCGAGCGAAGCGAGCATTTCCATGCCTTACGACCAGAAGAAGATCGTTGAAGCCATTCGGGCTTTCGAACGCGGCGAGATCGTCGTCGTCATGGACGATGACGGGCGTGAGAATGAGGGCGACCTGATCGTCGCCGCCGTCCACTGCACGCCGGAGAAGATGGCCTTCATCGTGCGCAACACGTCGGGCATCGTCTGCACGCCGATGCCGCGCGAGGAAGCCAAGCGGCTGAACCTCGCGCCGATGGTCGCCGACAATGATTCGGCCCACACCACCGCCTTCACCGTCAGCGTCGACTTCAAGCACGGCACGACGACAGGCATTTCGGCCGACGACCGCACGCTGACCGTGCGCAATCTTGCCAACGGCAATGTCGGCGCCTCCGATTTCGTCCGCCCCGGCCACATTTTCCCGCTCATCGCGCGCGAAGGCGGCGTCTTGATGCGCTCGGGCCATACCGAGGCGGCCGTGGATTTGTGCAGGCTCGCTGGCCTGCCGCCGATCGGCGTCATTTCCGAACTGGTCAATGATGACGGCACCGTCAAGCGCGGCCCACAGGTGCAGGCTTTCGCCGAGGAACACGGCCTGAAGCAGGTTTCGGTCGCCGACCTGATCGCTTACCGGCAACGCAAGGAAACGCTGGTCGAGCGCGTCGCCTGCTCCGACATCGAGACGCTGGGTGGCAAGGCGCAGGTCTTCACCTACACGCTGCCCTGGGACACGATGCATCACGTCGCCATCGTCTTCGGCGACATTCGCGACGGCGAGGACGTACCGGTGCGGCTGCATTCGGAGGATGTGGTGACCGATGTGTTCGGCACCAGCCACCGGCTCGACGGCATCATGAAGACGATGGGCGAGCGCAAGCGCGGCGTCATCGTCTATCTCAGAGAGGGCTCGGTCGGCGTCGCCCACCAGGAGCGCAATCGGCCGGTGTCGGGTGACCGCGAGGACCATGAAGAGGCGCGCCGACGTGAGAGCGAATGGCGCGAGATTGGGCTCGGCGCCCAGATTCTCAAGGATCTCGGCATTTCCTCGATCAACCTGATCGCTTCGCGCGAGCGCCACTATGTCGGTCTGGAAGGCTTTGGCATCCACATCGCCAAGACCGAGATTATCTGAGCTCAACAAACCCTGGCGGTCATTCGGCAGGGATTGCCGCCTCGCATCCTTCCAGCTCGCATTCGTGGGTGGCGAGGCTGCGCTGGCCGAGCAGCACCGTGACCAGTGCGATAACGCCTGATGCAACCGAAACCCAGAACCCGTTCTGGGCGCCGAACGCATCCACCACCGCGCCGGCGGCGAAGGAACCGAGCGCCATGCCGATGCCGATGCCGGTCATCACCCAGGTGATGCCTTCGGTCAGCATCGCTTCCGGCACGTGCCGTTCGATCAGGCCGAAGGCGGTGATGAAGGTCGGCGAGATCGCCACGCCGCTGATGAACACGGTCAGCGCCAGCAGCGGCACCGAACCGGCGGTGAGCGGCAAAAGCGTGCCAAGCGCGACCAGGGCGACGGCGATTGCCAATTGGCGTTGCAGCGGTGCTTGCAGGTTGAGGGCGCCGACGATGATGCCGAGCACGAACGATCCTAGCGCATAGACGCCGATGACAAGGCTGGCGGCGCCCGGCTGGCCGAATTCCCCAGTGATGGCCACGGTGCTCACCTCCGTCGTCGCGAAGGTCGCGCCGATGAAAATCAGGGCAAGGGTGATGATCTGCACCGGCCGCAGCCTTATTGCCGAGCCGCTCGTGGCACGGTCCACCGGCCGCACCTGCGGTTCGGTCGAGCGCTGCAGGATGAAGGCCGTCGAACCGATGGCGAGGAGCACGGTGCTGACCAGCACGCCGGCTTCGGGAAAGAGACCCGCACTGAGCCCCACCGACAGCGACGCGCCGGCGATATAGACCAGCTCGTCCGCAGCCGATTCGAAGGCGAAAGCGGTGTTCATCTGCGGCCGTCCTCGGAAAATCTCGGTCCAGCGGGCGCGCACCATTGCCGGCATGCTGGGCATGGCTGCGGCCGCCAGTGCCGAGACGAACAGCGTCCAGACCGGCCAATCCTGATTGGCTGCCGCGATGAGAACCGCGAAGGCAATCACGGTGATGATGGTGGTGGGGACCACGATGCGTGTCTGGCCCAGACGGTCCACCAGCCTTGATATTTGCGGCGCCACGAAAGCGTTGCCCAGCGCGAAAGTCGCCGAGACCGCGCCGGCCAGCCAGTATTCGCCACGCGTCTGAGACAGCATCGCGACGATGCCGATCGGTGCCATGGCGATCGGCAGGCGCGCCAGGAAGCCGGCGGCCGCAAAGCCTTTGGTTCCGGGGGCTCGAAAGATTTCCGAATAGGGATTTTGCATGGCTGGTTCCTCGACAAAGGATGATGCGACAATTACATACGATGCGTATGAATGTCAGATAGTTCATACGTTGCGTATGTCATTTGGCATACGAGACGTATGTAGATAGGTCCAGAACCATGCACAGACCCCGCAAGGAGATGATTGCCGAGACGCGAGCCAAGCTGATCGCGGCGGCCCGCCAGGCTTTCGGCACCATTGGCTACGCCGAAGCGTCGATGGACGATTTCACCGCATCGGCCGGGCTGACGCGGGGCGCCCTCTATCATCATTTCGGCGACAAGAAGGGACTGCTGCAGGCGGTTATCGCCGAAATCGACGCGGAAATGGCCGCCCGGGTGAATGAGGTCGCGTCGAGGGCGCCGACCCGCTGGCAGCATTTCGTCGACGAATGCACGACCTACATCGAAATGGCGCTGGAGCCGGAAATCCAGCGCATCATGTTCCGGGACGGTCCGGCCGTGCTGGGAGACCCGGCGCAATGGTCGAATGCCAATGCTTGCGTCGGTTCAATGACCGATCATCTGACCGCGCTGCAGCAGGAGGGGGTGGTGGTGCCGGGCGTCGATCCCGAAACGGCGGCGCGATTGATCAACGGTGCGAGCAGTCAGGCCGCACAGCGGATCGCCAACTCGAACGATCCCGAAGCGACGTCGAGGAAGGTGGTGGCCGCATTCAAGCAACTGCTCGAAGGCCTGCTCGAGAAACCGGAAGCGCGGCCAAACTGAGCCGCCGTGGCGCTTCCGCCACCGCCTGCAATTGACAATAGCCGGTTTGGGCGCATCCTCCCCAGCCATCTCTGAGGGGAGAATCGGGCATGTGGGATTTCGATATCGGCAGGTCGGTGTCCATCATGATGCGGACCTGGCCTTTCATTGTCTTTCGCATGATCGTCTATTTCGGCATCACGCTGGCCTACATCATGGCCACCGGCACCGGTGCCTCGGTCGGCTACGGCGTCGGCCATATCTCCACCGATCCCGACGGACCGTTGTCCTTTGCCCTTTGGGGCGGCGTGGTCGGTTTCGGCGTCGTCTCGATCGCTGTCTACTGGCTGCGCGAATACATCCTCTACGTCGTCAAGGCCGGCCATATCGCCGTCATGGTGCATCTGATCGACGGACATGACGTTCCCGACGGCCAGAACCAGATCGCCTACGCGAAAGAGGTTGTGACCGAGCGCTTTGCCGAGGCGAACATCCTTTTCGTCGTCGACCAGCTGGTCAAGGGCGCCATCCGCGCCATCACCGGCCTGCTGGGTGGCATCGCGGCCTTCCTGCCCATCCCAGGCCTGAGCGGCCTGGTCTCGTTCCTCAACACGGTGATCCGGCTATCGCTGACCTATGTCGACGAGATCATTCTCGGCTACAACATCCGCATCAATTCGTCCTCGCCGTTCGAGACGGCGCGCCAAGGCGTGGTGCTCTACGCCCAGAACGGCAAGACCATGGTCAAGAACGCCGTCTGGCTGGCGGTCATCATGTGGGGCGTGTCTTTCGTGATTTTCCTGCTGATGCTGGCTCCGGCAGCCGCCATTCTTTACGTCATGCCCGGGCAACTCGCCGGCTGGGCTTTCGTGCTCGCCATCGTCTTTGCCTGGGCTTTCAAGGCAGCCTTCATCGAGCCATTCGCCATTGCCTGCCTGATGCAGGTCTATTTCAGGACCATCGAGGGCCAGGTGCCTGATCCGGCCTGGGACACCCGGCTGGCCGAAGCCTCATCGAAGTTCCGGGAACTCAAGGACAAGGCGCTGTCCACCTTCGGCGGCTCGCGCTGGGGCACGGCCGGCGCGACGCTCTGATCGGCGGGGCTGGCGGGCGCACCTGCGACGGTGTCGAGGCGCGCCACCGCCGATTTGAGCGGTGCCTCACCCTGGCCGCAAAACGTCTCGCTCATGATCAGGTCGGGCAGCGGCAGGCGTCGGCCCCAGCCATGTGTTTCGAGGTCGGGTTTCGGCGCGAACTCCGAGACACGGCCGACGCAGAGATAGGCGACCGGCGTCACGTGGTCGGGGACAGACAGCAGGCTTTTCAGCGCTTGCGCCTCGATGATGCTGACCCAGCCGACGCCAACACCCTCGATGCGCGCGGCCAGCCAGAAATTCTGCACCGCGCAGACCGTGCTGTAGAGATCCATTTCCGGGTTGTGCCAGCGTCCCAGTGGCGAGCCTTTCGAGCGCTCGCGGTCGCAGGTGATGCAGATGTTGAGCGCGCTTTCACAGATGCCTTCAAGCTTGAGCTTGCGGTAGAGCGCCTGCCGGTCTGCCTCGATTGTCGGCAGTTCCTGCTCACGCGCGGCAAGGAACAGGTCGCGCACCTCCGTCCGTCGCTTGGCATCGCGGATGACGATGAAGTTCCAGGGTTGCATGAAGCCGACCGATGGCGCGTGGTGGGCGGCAAGCAGCAGCCGCGCCAGCACTGCATCGTCGATCGCCTCCGATGTAAAATGGCTGCGGACGTCGCGCCGCGTGAACATGGCGCGATAAACCGCGTCACGCGCTATCTGATCAAATCCATCGCCCATTGGAGCGGTCGTGGCTTCCGGCATCGCTTGTCCCCTTGCGATTGCAGCAGTTCAAATTCTCAGAGCGTACTTTGTGCGTCCAAGAGGACGCACGTCGCTCTGATGTCATCCGCCTGACCATGCGGATGACGATGCCTGCCAGGCCGGTCTTCTGGCTCGGGATCAACCCGCGTCCGGTGCCTTCCCGTCATCGACAGTGGCATTTACCGGCGCGGTCCCCCTTACAGCGTTGGGCACGCCACGGAATTTAACCGTGTTCCCGATTCTCCCGCCGGAGCATTTGCTGCCAAGTGAAATCACTTGGCGTCGCAGAATGCCGCTAAAACAAACAGACCGGCAGGCACCAGGCAGTGGCTCCAACCTTACGCCGAAGCCCCGGCGCCGCCAATCCCCGCAGCGACGCCAATGGACGCAGGCGTGATTTTCCCCAGCGATCAAGCCGCAACGCATGGCCATTACGGCGCCGGGGCACTAGATAGGGGAGATGGCTACCCGTCTCTACACGCACCCCATCTTTCTCGAACACATCACCCCGCCGGGTCACCCCGAGCGGCCCGACCGCCTGCGCGCCATCGAGCGCGTGCTCGACGACGAAGCTTTTGCCGCGCTCGACCGCGTCGAGGCATCGCAAGGCGACGAGGCGACGATCCTCTACGCGCATCCCGCCGATTTCGTCGCGCGTGTCCGCGCCGCCATCCCCGACGAAGGCATTGCCCACATCGACGCCGACACCACCGCCAGCCCGAAGAGCTGGCAGGCCGCGATCACGGCGATCGGCGCCGCCAATGCCGCCGTCGACGACGTCTTTGCAGGCCGCGCCGACAATGTCTTCGTCGCCGCCCGTCCGCCTGGCCACCACGCAGAAAAGACCACCGCCATGGGCTTCTGCTTCTTCAACACGGCGGCGATCGCTGCCCGCTATGCGCAGAAGAGGCACGGCGCCGAGCGTGTCGCCGTCGTCGACTGGGACGTGCATCACGGCAACGGCACGCAGGATATTTTCTGGGATGATCCGTCGGTGCTCTATTGCTCGACGCACCAGATGCCGCTGTATCCAGGCACGGGCGCGAAGAACGAGACCGGTGCCGGCAACATCGTCAACGCGCCGCTGGCGCCACGGACCGGCAGCGAGGTGTTTCGCGATGCGTTCCTGTCGCGCGTGCTGCCATCGCTCGACAATTTCGCCCCCGACCTGATCATCATTTCGGCCGGCTTCGACGCGCACCACCGCGACCCGCTGGCGGAAATCAATCTGACCGAGGACGATTTCGACTGGGCGACCGGCCAACTGATGCAGCGCGCCACACGCCACAGCGGCAACCGGCTCGTCAGCCTGCTCGAGGGTGGCTACGATCTGCAGGGATTGGCATTTTCGGTCGCCGCCCATGTAGGGCGACTGATGAAAGGATGAATGATGAGCGGTGAGATCAACGAAGACGTCAAGGCGATGAGCTTCGAACAGGCACTCGACGCGTTGGAGAAGATCGTCGATGATCTGGAGCGTGGCGACGTGCCTCTCGACCAGTCGATCCGGATCTACGAGCGTGGCGAGGCGCTGAAGGCGCATTGCGACCGCTTGCTGAAGGCAGCCGAGGACAAGGTCGAGAAGATCAGGCTGTCGCGCGATGGCAAGCCGGTTGGAACCGAGCCGCTCGACGCGGACTAAGGCCCCTCGCAGTCTTACCGATTTTTGGACACGATCATGATTGAGGATACAGTTCGTCCCGATTGAAACGGACAAGAGGAGGTTTGGAAACGATGTGCAGAAACATCAAGACCCTGTTCAATTTTGATCCGCCGGCAACCAACGACGAAGTCCGCGACGCGGCACTCCAGTTTGTCCGCAAGCTGAGTGGAACGACGCGACCGTCGAAACAGAACCAGCATGCGTTCGATCATGCGGTCGAAGCCATTGCGGCATCCGCCCGCGAATTGCTTGATTCCCTCGAGACCCACCAACATCCGCGCAATCGCCAAGAGGTGGCGGCCAAACTAAGAGGAAAGGCCGCGATCCGCTTTGCCTGATGCGGCTGAGGCAGCCACCGAGCGCTGACCAGGAGAGTTCATGAGCTTCTTCCCGGGGAAAGACCCTGAGGCCGGCGATGCCTTCGCCAGCGACCAGATCGAACTGATGGTCATCCCCAACGCCAAGGATATTGGCGGCTTCGAGGTGCGCCGCGCCTTGCCGACCGCCAAGAGAAGGCTGGTCGGGCCGTTCATCTTTTTCGACCGCATGGGTCCGGCGATCCTGCGCGCCGGCGAGGCGCTCGATGTCCGTCCGCATCCGCATATCGGCCTGTCGACCGTGACCTATCTGTTCGACGGCAAGATCAGGCACCGCGATTCGCTCGGCACCGAAATGGTCATCGAGCCCGGCGACGTGAACCTGATGACCGCAGGCCGCGGCATCGTCCACTCCGAGCGCACGCCGCAGGAATTGCGCGGCGCGCCGATGTCCATCTCCGGCCTGCAGACTTGGCTGGCATTGCCCGACGGCAAGGAAGAGGTTGCGCCCGTCTTTGAGAACACAGCGGCGCTTCGGCTTCCGGAAATCGATGCCGAAGGCGTCAGCGGGCGCGTCGTCATCGGTGATTTCCAGGGATTGCGGTCTCCGGTGCGGGCGGATTCCGAAACGCTCTACGCTGATTTGCGGCTGGCGCCCGGCGCCAGTGTCAAAATCCCGGCCGATGCGGAAGAGCGCGCCATCTACACGCTGGAGGGCGAGGTCTCGATTTCGGGCGACGTCTTTCCGGCGGAACGGCTGCTGGTGTTCCGCCCCGGCGACGAGATCGTCATATCATCGCCGACCGGGGCGCATTTCATGCTGTTCGGCGGCGCCTCGCTCGGTTCGAAGCGCTACATCTGGTGGAATTTCGTCTCCTCGTCCAAGGAGCGCATCGAGCAGGCCAAGCAGGAATGGAAGACCGGCCGCTTCGATATCGTTCCTGGCGACGAGAAGGAATTCATTCCGCTGCCGGAAGGCTGAGCGGATCGAGAGGCTGACCGTCCGCGTCACCGACACGCATTTACTTTCGCCGGCCGGCGGCCTATCCCGCCGATGAACAGAAAGTCTGGGCCCAACGTGAACGCAACGCCGCATACGCCGCTCCTCGACAGGATTCGCATCCCGGCCGACCTGCGCACGCTGGCCGAGAGCGAATTGCCGCAATTGGCATCCGAGCTGCGCGCCGAACTGGTCGATGCCGTGTCCCGCACCGGCGGCCATCTTGGCGCCGGCCTGGGCGTGGTCGAACTGACAGTGGCGTTGCACTATGTTTTCAACACACCCGATGACCGGCTGATCTGGGATGTCGGCCACCAGGCCTATCCGCACAAGATCTTGACCGGACGCCGGGACCGCATCCGCACCTTGCGCCAGGAAGGCGGCTTGTCGGGCTTCACCCGCCGGGCCGAGAGCGAATACGACCCGTTCGGCGCCGCCCATTCCTCGACGTCGATATCGGCCGGCTTGGGCATGGCCGCCGCCCGCGACCTCTCAGGCGGCCGCAACAATGTCATTTCCGTCATCGGCGACGGCGCAATGTCGGCCGGCATGGCTTATGAGGCGATGAACAATGCCGGCGCGCTCGATGCGCGGCTGATCGTCATCCTCAATGACAACGACATGTCGATCGCGCCGCCGACCGGCGCCATGAGCGCCTATCTGGCGCGACTGGCTTCTGGCAAGACCTATGTCGGCCTGCGCGACTTCGGCAAGAAGCTGACCTCCTATCTCGGCAAGCGGGCTGATCGCGCCATCACGCGGGCGGTCGAGCATGCGCGCGGCTACGTCACCGGCGGTACTTTGTTCGAGGAACTCGGCTTCTATCACATCGGCCCCATCGACGGTCACAATCTGGAACATCTGATTCCGGTCCTGAAAAATGTCCGCGACAACGGCAAGGGTCCGGTGCTGATCCATGTCGTCACCCAGAAGGGCAAGGGCTACGCACCGGCGGAAGCCGCCGCGGACAAGTATCACGGCGTCAACAAATTCGACGTCATCACCGGCGCGCAGGCCAAGGCGCCGGCCAATGCGCCGGCCTACACCAAGGTGTTCGCCGAAAGCCTGATCCAGGAGGGCCGCGAGGACGACCGCATCGTCGCCGTCACCGCCGCAATGCCGAGCGGCACCGGCCTTGACCTGTTCGGCGAGGTGTTCCCGTCAAGAACCTTCGATGTCGGCATCGCCGAGCAGCATGCGGTGACCTTCGCTGCCGGGCTGGCAACGGAGGGCTACAAGCCGTTCGCGGCGATCTATTCGACTTTCCTGCAGCGCGCCTACGATCAGGTCGTCCATGACGTCGCGATCCAGAAACTGCCCGTGCGTTTCCCCATCGATCGCGCCGGCTTTGTCGGCGCCGACGGCGCCACCCATTGTGGCGCTTTCGACACCACCTTCCTGGCAAGCCTGCCGGGCTTTGTGGTGATGGCGGCGGCCGATGAGGCGGAACTGCGCCACATGGTGCGCACCGCCGCCAGCTATGACGACGGGCCGATCGCCTTCCGCTATCCGCGCGGCAACGGCGTCGGCGTCGACATGCCGGAGCGCGGCTCGGTTCTCGACATCGGCAAGGGCCGCATTGTCCGGGAAGGCAGCAAGGTCGCCCTGCTGTCCTTCGGCACAAGGCTGCAGGATTGCCTTGCCGCCGCCGAGGAACTCGGCGCGGCCGGGCTTTCCACCACGGTTGCCGATGCCCGCTTCGCCAAGCCGCTCGACCAGGATCTGATCCGGAGGCTGGCTCGCTCGCACGAGGTTCTCGTGACCGTGGAGGAGGGCGCCATTGGTGGCTTCGCCAGCCATGTGCTGCAGTTCCTTGCCCAAGAAGGATTGCTGGAGAGCGGCCTGAAGGTACGCCCGCTGGTTCTGCCAGACGTGTTCGCCGATCACGCCAAGCCGGAAAAGATGTATGCCGACGCCGGTCTCGACGCCGCCGGGATCGTGCGCACCGTTTTCACCGCCCTCGGCCACACGGTCCGCGCCCAGCGCGCCTGAATCAAAACCTGAACAGTCTGAATCAGTTTGCCGGCTTGATTTCATAACGCGTTGTTAACGCTGCCGTTTGGTGTTTCGCTTACCGTGTCCCTTGGCCGTTTTTCAACGGCGCCCTGCTAGACAGCAGCCAGGCAGGGAGACAACAAAATGAAGACGCTTCTGTGCGGCGCGGCCCTCTTGGCCGTGATGGTCGTACCGGCTGCCGCCGAAACGCCCTACGACCGCAACCTTGAAAAGGCGGCGATAGGGATTGTCGCCGGCAAGATGGGCGGTATCCGCGGCGGCTTTTCCTACAAGCAGATGCCGCAGCTTGTGGTCGTGCCTGACGCCGCACCTCAGCCCGCTGTTACGACCGAGCATCCACGTGAACAGGCGTCGGGCAACCGGAACGATGGTCTGTCTCCGGCTATCGAGCGCCAGGTTCCGCGAACCATCTTCTAAAACCACATATCGCGCACGCAGCGACCATCGCGTGGCAAATCGTCGAAAGAGTCGAGGCCATCGAAATGGTCGATCGGCAAGTCGGCAACGGCATCGGGCGGCGCCAGCCGCACATTGACGGCGATTCGTATTCGGCCAGAATCGCTGACGCGCAAGCCGCGCCAGGCCAGCACACAGGCGCAGGTCGGGCAGAACAGGATAACAAGCGACGGCGTGTCCTTTCCGGCGCGGGTATAGCTGGCCGTCGGCCCCGAAACGCGAATGCGCTCGTCAACATAGCCATAAGCCCAGAGCGCGCCATAGCGGCGGCAAAGCGTGCAGTTGCAGGCCGTCACCGCGCCGGGATCGCCCTCCAGGGTCCAGTGGGTCGCGCCGCAGTGGCAGGTTCCCGTCAGCATTCGTTCTCCCCGGGTTCCGACGATGGAGGCTTTCCCCGACGGCCATTTTGCCGGACCCGACGCGATGCGCGCAAGCCGCGGCTTGGCTCGCTGCTCCAGCCGTTCACGCACGACGTCACCCTGTTCCGTGTAATGTCCTTGCCTTCACCGCGGGCTTTCGCCAGAGAAGGCCGATGAATTCGCCTCTGCCAGCCAGCACACGCCAGCGGCTCGACGACCTGCTCGTCCAGCGTGGGCTGTTTGCCAGCCGTTCGCGCGCCCGCGACGCGGTCGAGCGCGGCACAGTGACGGTTGACGGCGCGATTGCCCGCAAGCCCGGCCAGAACGTTTCGCCGCAATGCCTCGTTGTCATCGACGATCCGGCGCAAGGCTATGTTTCGCGCGCGGCGCTCAAACTGATCGGCGGGCTAGACCATTTCGGGCTCGACCCCGCCGGCCGCGAAGCCCTCGACATCGGCGCCTCGACAGGCGGGTTCACCCAGGTGTTGCTCGAACGCGGCGCGTCCCATGTCACGGCCATCGATGTCGGCCACGGCCAGATGCATCCTGATGTCGGCGGTGATCCGCGCGTAACCGTGATCGAAGGCCTGAACGCACGCGATCTCACCGCCGCCGATCTTGCCGGCCGTAGTCCGGATTTCATCGTTTCCGACGTCAGTTTCATCTCGCTGAAACTTGCGCTGCCGCCGGCGCTTGCTCTTGCGAGGCCCGGCGCCGGCGCGGTCTTTCTGGTCAAACCGCAATTCGAGGCGGGTCGCGAGGCGATCGGCAAGGGCGGTCTGTTGAAGGACCCCTTCGATGCCGCCCGTGTCGCAGGCCTGCTGCAGGATTGGCTGGAAGCCGTTCCCGGCTGGCGCTCGCTCGGCCTGCATCTGTCGCCGATCGAAGGTAGCGACGGCAATCGCGAATTCCTGCTCGGTGGGGTCAAGGACCGATGAGCGCACGCTTCACAATACGAAAGCTCGGATCGCAGGGCGACGGCATCGCCGAAACCGAAAGCGGCGATCTGTTCATTCCCTTCACGCTGCCGGGCGAGACCGTCACCGCCGCCCGCGAAAGGGATCGCGCCACGCTGATGGCGGTGCTGGAGGTCTCGCCGCTGCGCGTTGAACCCGCCTGCCGCCATTTCACCGAATGCGGCGGCTGTGCCCTTCAGCATTTCGAGGCCGAAGCCTATCGCCAGTGGAAGCGCGAAAAGGTGGTGCACGCATTGAAGGGCATCGATTGCGGGATTGGCGAACTGGTCGCCTGCGCGCCGCGGTCGCGCCGCCGTGTCGTGCTTGCCGCCCGGCGCACCGAAACAGGCATGTTGCTCGGTTTCAATCGCCATCTGTCGCCGGAAATCATCTCGATATCCGAATGTCCGATCTCGCTGCCGGAGATCGTCGCCGCGCTCGGCCCGTTGAAGGCGTTGGCCGAATTGATATGTGCCACCACCAAATCGTTCCGGATGGCGGTCACCGTGACGGGTTCGGGCCTCGACGTCGCGGCGCACGACTCCGGCAAGCTTGGCGAACACCAGCGCCGTATCGCTGCCAATTTTGTCATTGCGCAAGGCTTTGCCAGACTGTCCATCGATGACGAGATCGTCATCGAGCCAAGGAAGCCCGTCGTCATGTTCGGCAGCGTCGCGGTCGCCGTGCCGCCGGGCGCCTTCCTGCAGGCGACCGAGGCAGCCGAACGGACCATGGCCGAGATCGTCGGCGGACATCTCAAGCGTGCGAAAAAGGTCGCCGACCTTTTTGCCGGTTGTGGCAGCTTCGCCTTGCGGTTGGCCGCGAAGTCGGAGGTGCTTGCGGTCGAAGGGGATGCGGCCGCACTTTCGGCGCTCGACCGCGGTTCCCGCTTCGCGACCGGCATCAAGCGGGTGACGGGCGAACGCCGCGATCTGTTTCGCCGGCCACTGACCTTCAAGGAGTTGAACGCCTTCGACGGCCTTGTCTTCGATCCGCCGCGCGCCGGCGCCGAAGATCAGTCGAAGCAGATCGCCCGCTCGGATGTCCCTTTCGTTGCAGCGGTGTCCTGCAATCCGGTAACGCTGGCTCGCGACCTGCGCATCCTGATCGATGGCGGCTACAGCGTGAAAAGCGTGACGCCGATCGACCAGTTCCTGTGGTCCCCTCACGTCGAAGCGGTCGCCGTGCTGGAAAAGCCGAAGAGGCGGCGATAGTTCTCGACCGCCGGTTCGCAGGAAATTTCTGAAGCCTTTGTTCTTTCGACCAAATTATGCCCTAAAGCCGCCTTTGTGCGGGTTCCTAATTTCGCATCTTTGGGAAACATTTCGGCCCATTCGTCGTTACTAATATGAACCGATGGCGATAACGGACATGCAGACCCTGCAGAAATTCACCGGCCTCATCATCGTTCTTATCTTTTTCGCGGTCAGCTCCTCGACCGGGGCTCTCGCGCAAGGTGAAAAGCGCTTGGCGTTCGTCATCGGCAATGGCGCGTATCAGTCCGGCGAGCTCGCGACCGCCGCCAATGATGCGGGCCTGATCGCGCAGACCTTGCAGGCGGCCGGGTTCGATGTGGTCGGGGCGCGCGATGTCGATCAGGAATCGCTGCGTGGCGCACTGCGCGATTTCCTCGGCAAGGTCACCGCCGCCGGTCCCGACGCGATTGTCTTCGTCTATCTCGCCGGCCACGGCGTGCAGTTCGAAGGCGAGAATTACTACTTGCCGATCGATGCCCAGATTGCCAGTCCAGCCGACGTGCCGCTTCAGGCGATGCGGCTCTCCGATGTCACCAAATCGCTGGCCGGATTGCCGACGAAGGTCAACATCGTCGTGCTTGATGCGGCGCGGCCAAATCCCTTCCCGAAGTGGAAAGAGCCGCTGGCCGGCGGCCTTGCGTTGGTCGATCCCGATCCGAACATGCTGATTGCCTTCAACGCCGCTCCCGGAACGGTCGCGCCCGAAGGCAAAGGCCCCTACGGCGCCTATGCCCAGGCGCTGGCCGAGATGATACGCCAAGGCGGATTGTCGCTTGACGACGTGTTCGACCGCACACGACTGCGTGTCAACGAGGTGACGCAAGGTGCGGAAGTGCCGTGGAACGCCTCGAAAATCGTCACGCCTTTCGTCTTCTTCGACCGTGCTGCGGATGCGCCCGCGCCCAAGGTCTCGGAGCCCGAATCCCGGTCCAATCGGACCAGGGCGATCAGCGATTTCAACGCTCATGACGCCTATGTCGCGGCTCTCGACCGCGACACGATGCGCGGCTACGAGGATTTCCTCGCCACTTATCCACACGATCCGATGGCCAAGCGCGTGCGCGCCATCATCGCCGCGCGGCGCGAGGCGATCACGTGGCGCGAGACCTGGCTGCAGGACACCCCGGAAGCCTATTGGTCTTATCTGCGACGCTATCGGCATGGTCCACATGCCTGGGATGCGCGCCGGCGGCTCGAACATTTCGACGCTGCCCTGGAGCCCCCGGAGGAGTTCACCGTCTATGACTATGATCTGCCGCCGCCGCCGGAGGAGGAAATCGTCTACGTCGACAGGCCGGTGCTCTATTTCGACGATCCCGATTTCGACTTCGAGCCGCCACCGCCGATAGCGGTGATCTTCCTGCCGCCGCCGCCGCCGGATTTTATCGTGTTGGAAGCACCTCCGCCGCCGGTTGACGTCTTCGTCCTGCCGACACCGGTATTCGTGCCGATACCTGTCTTCATCAACCCGCCGCGTCACATCGTGCCGCCGCCGAACGACATCATCTTCAACAACATCCACAACACGACCGTCATCAACAACATCAACACGACGATCAAAAACGAGACCATCAATCACAATGCTCGGGGTGGCCTCACGACAGGCCAGAACACGGCCGGAGGCACGGTTGGGGCCGGCTCGGCTGCACTGGCGGCCAGGGTCGCACTGCCGCCGCTGCTGAAAAAGAGAGCGGCCATGTCCGGTCAGGCCCCGTCCAATCGGCAACAGGGCGGCTTGCCGGCGAAGCCTGGCCAACGTGTGATACAGGGCCAGCAACCTGATGCCTCGACTGCGCTGTCGAAGAACTTGTCGACCGGTAAGCTTGAAACTGATCACGCCCTGCCAGGAGCCAACGGTAGAAAGCTGCCGCTCATCAACGGTAAGCCGGCGCTGAACGACGAGAATTTGCCCAGCAACAAGTCCAGGAAGCAGCTTGGCAAGCAAGGCATCGTAGGCGGCAACCAAGAGGCGACTGGAAATGCCGGTGCAGCTGTTACCGGAGAGCAGGGCACAGCTCGGCGGAAGGGCAAGAAGTTCCGCAAGCTGCCGACCGTCAACGGTGCTCCGGCTGAGAACGGACTGAGTGCCGAGGAGAGGTTCAGGAAAAACAATCCGAACGCCTTCTCCGACCAGAACACCGGCAAACCGAAAAAGCTGACGCGCAGGGATTTGTCCGCCGGCCAGTCCACTGCCGAACCGAACGATCAGGGCCTGGCGAGCGGAAAGGACAAGGGCAGGAAGTTGCGCAAGCTGCCGACCCTCAACGGTGCCGAAAATCGGCCTGGCGTGCAGGAGCGGCTCAGGAAGAACAATCCGGAGGTGTTCTCCAACCAGGGTCAAGGCCCGGCCAGCGGAAACGACAAGAGCGGGAAGCTCCGCAGACTGCCGACCGTCAACGGTGAGTCAACCGACAACGGACCGGGCGTGCAGAAACGGTTCAGGAGGAACAATCCGGCCGCGTCCTCCGATGAGAATCAGGGCTCCGCCAGCAGGAACGACAGGGGCAGGACGTTGCGCCGGCTGCAGAACAGCGAACAGGGGGCCGTCGGCCCGGAGGTTAACGTCCAGCGCAACCTCAAGATGACGCCGAACGAGAATGCGCAGCGTCAATTGGGACAGGAAAGGCCTAACGAGCAGGTGCTCCGGCCGCAGAGATCGGAGCCGAAGCCGGAATTCCGGGCGCAGCCGAGACAGCAGATGCAAGAGCGGCGTCTCCCGCAGGAGCAGCCGCAACAGCAGCTCAAGAAAAAGCCGTCTTGCGGAAAGCAGGGCGAACCGGCCTGCAACCAGTAGGCTGCCCTTTGGCCGGGAGTCACCCTTGCCGTTCGCGAGGCGCACATTCTTGCCCGTGACCTTGCGAGACAGGGGACCTCTGGTTTGTGGCGCGTCAGCCCGTCAAAGGCGATCGCTGCGGCCGCTCAAACTACGAGCTTGGCGGCATCCGTCAGGTTTTCGGCGTGCCGCCTCGCTGGTTGACCGACTGCCAGACATTCGGATTCTGCTGCGACTGCCGTTTCAGAAAGTAGTAGCCGGTCGCGTTCCAGGGCCTGATTTCGTCGACCATATTGTCGAGGATGAGATCGCCTTTGTCGGTTTTCACCGTCAGGATGGTGTGGCCTTCATTCTTGAGGTCGCGCACGACCGTCATCAGCAGCGCCTGCCGGGGAAATCCAGCCTCCTGAAGGAGCTTGCGTTTGTAGAGTGCGTAGATCTTGCAATCGCCCTTGCCGTCAACCGGGTAATCCCAATGGTCCGCCATCGTGCCCCAGTGATCGAAATTGCTGACGGGTTTGATGGCGCTGTTGGCCTTCTGATTTATCCGCTTGAGGATGCGGAGGTTCCGCGCTGTCAGCTTGACATTCGCGGCCGGCAGGGCGGGCACCTTGCACTCTTTGGGTCGGCGATGACAGAAATCGATCCAACCGTAGGGGACGCTGGTGCTTCCACCCACGGCGGCGGCAGAAGATTGCGTCGATTTCGCCTTGAACCACGTCGACTGTGCTGCCGCCGGACTGGCTTGCAGCGCTGTCGCGCCAATCAACGAAACGAAGCCAAGCAGGAAAGACGAAGTCAGGACGGGCCGCATTGCCAAAACCACCACCGCAACGAGGAACTGGTGCTGCGTTCGTGCGCAAAAGGCAGCCCGAGCAGTCAAAGACCTAATAATGTCTTAACGTGGATTGTGTTCGCTTCAAGGTCGCGGCCGGGATTCAGACGCCGGCATCAGCCTGTCGCTGGGAGAATACGCTCGACGAAGGCAGGCACCATTTGTGTCGCCGCCCGCTCCATCTGTTCGTCGAAGTTCTATCGCCACGAGCGGGTCGCAATGCGTCAGCGCTTCGCCGATCTCTTCCACGCGGAACGGCACCGAGCCTCAAACCCGGGTGCCACCGACCGTCATCTGGTTCATCCTGAGATGCGGTTGGCCGACGCCGACCGGCACGCCCTGGCCGGCCTTGCCGCACATGCCGATGCCATTGTCGAGCTTCATGTCGTTGCCGACCATCGAGACGCGGTGCATGGCGTCAGGCCCATTGCCGATCAGCATGGCGCCCTTGATCGGCTGCGTCACCTTGCCGTTCTCGATCATGTAGGCTTCGGTGCAGCCGAACACGAATTTGCCAGACGTGATGTCGACCTGGCCGCCGCCGAAGGAGACGGCATAGATGCCGTTCTTGACCGAGGCGATGATCTCGTCCGGCTCCATGTCGCCCGAGGTCATGTAGGTGTTGGTCATGCGTGGCATCGGTTGGTGCGCATAGCCTTCGCGCCGGCCATTGCCAGTGGCTTTCATTCCCATCAGCCGCGCGTTCTGCCGGTCCTGCATGTAGCCGACCAGTTTGCCGTCCTCGATCAAAACGTTGCGGGCCGAAGGCGTGCCTTCATCGTCGACCGTGAGCGACCCGCGCCGCTCGGCGATGGTGCCGTCGTCGACGACGGTGACGCCCTTGGCGGCCACCTGCTGCCCCATCAGGCCGGCGAAGGCCGACGTCTTCTTGCGATTGAAGTCGCCTTCCAGCCCGTGCCCGACGGCTTCGTGCAGCATCACGCCCGGCCAGCCGCTGGACAGCACGATGTCGAAAGTGCCGGCCGGGGCCGGGATCGCCTCGAGGTTGACCAGCGCCTGCCTGAGCGCCTCCCTGGCGGCGTGCTTCCAGCTGTCCTCGACCAGGAAGTCGCCGAACGCCTTGCGCCCGCCCATGCCATAGGAGCCGCTCTCCTGGCGGTCGCCATCGCCAACGACGACCGAGACGTTGACGCGGACCAGCGGCCTGATATCGCGCACCACCTGGCCGTCGGCGCGCACGATCTCGATATGCTGCCAGGATGCGGCGATCGAGGCCGTTACCTGGCGCACGCGTGGATCCTCGGCGCGCAGCCAGGCGTCGATTTCCTGGAGCAGCTTCCCCTTGGCCTCGAAGGAAGGCGAGGGGATCGGGTTCTCGTCGCCGTAGAGGTGGCGGTTGGTGCGGGCGGGGGCCGCGGCAAGCGTGCCGGAATACCCGCCCTTGACGGTCGACACGGCATCGGCCGCGCGTAGCAGCGACGCCTCGGACAGGTCGCTTGAATGAGCGTAGCCGCTGGCTTCGCCGGCGACCGCACGCAGGCCAAAGCCCTGGTCGGTGTTGAAATTGGCGGTCTTTAGCCTGCCGTTGTCGAACATCAGCGCTTCACTTTCGCTGTATTCGAGGAAAAGCTCGCCGTCGTCGGCGCCCTTGATGGTGTCGGCGACGATCTGCTTGATGCGGTCGTCTGAAATGTCGAATTGGCCGATCAGGCTGTTCATGGCGCGTCCGTCCGTGGGATGATTGCTTTCCCCCGATGTAGGCGTGAAGCCGCGCCCGCACAATCGGCAATGAAGATCAGCGCCGACGAATGACATCGTCCGCTCGATGCAAGGCATGCGTCCGTCGGCAAAAGCCGCGTCCAGTTCTGGCTCAGCGCGGAGCCGCGATCAGGGCAGGGCGGCGAAGCCTTCGGCGAAACCCTTGAGGTCGACCGGGATGCCGATGCCTTCCTCAGGCGTCTGGAAGACGATGAACGTTGCCGACGTGCCGGTCTTCAGCGTGTCGAGCAGCGGCTTTTCGAGAATGACCTCGGCATAACATCCGTCCTGGAAGCAGCGCACGAAATAGGCGCGGCCGATGTCCTTGCCGTCGACGTTGAGACCGAGGCCGTTCGGCAACAGCACGCCGAGCGGCGCCAGCACGCGCAGGATCTCGGCCTTGTTGTCGGCGGTGCGCAGCACGACGACCGAAAGCCCCATCTCCGGACGGTCCTCGGCGACGACGTTCTGCATCATTACGCATTGTTCCGAGGTGGCGCCGGCCGGTGTGTCGCAGATGATCGACCATGCGCCATGTGTCGACTTGACCGTGCCGCTCGGCTGGGCCGCATTGGCCTGCCCGGCGACGAACAGACCGGCCGCGGACAGGACGGCGAGAAACATGGCGTTTGCCAGGGGTCTCGAAAGTCTCAGTCGCGTATGCCTCAGTCTCGAAAGCCAAGAGTTCATGACGGCTCCATTGCGAATCACGGCACTTTAAGCTGCGCCAATGCCAAGTAAAGGACGAGACCGCGGCCGGACTGTCCCGAAATAGGCAATACGGCGCTTTTCCCTGTCAAATTCGCCTGAATTACGACGCTTTGCGGGTGCCGCCAACATAGGGTGGACAGCCCGCCGAACATACGCGATTCGCCACCATCGCCATTGCCTCCGAAGAGCCGTGTCAGCTTGCGCGCAAAAATGCCGCACGGTTTCGACCGCTCCTTTCTTGCGGAGGGAAAAAGAGTATGGTTTGAACCACCTTGAGACTGTCGGGATTCCCGTCCCGGCATTGTTCGTTATTCTCGTTGGCACCGCCGCGAGGAACTGGGAGACGAAGAGGGCGATGAGAAATTTCCTAGCTGGCGCCAGGTTTCTAGCAAGTGCCAAGTTTCTGAGTGCTTGTGCCGCTGCCACGGTTTTTGCCGGCACATCCGCCCATGCCGATCAGCCCGTGGAGTGGGAGACCACCTTCCAGGCGCCGGCGACCGACATGATGCGGCAGATCGAGTGGTTCGGAAACTACACGATGTGGTTCATCGTTCCGATCACCATCCTGGTTCTCCTTCTCCTCGCCTACTGCATCGTGAGGTTTCGCGCGAGCGCCAACCCGGTTCCCTCCAAGACCAGCCACAACACGCTGATCGAGGTGATCTGGACCGTCGGTCCGGTGGTCATCCTTCTTTGCCTCGCCATTCCCTCGTTCCAGCTCTTGACCGCGCAATATACGCCGCCTGAAGAAGCCAAGCTGACAGTCAAGGCGACCGGCAACCAGTGGAACTGGGATTACGAATACCAAACCGACAACACGCTCGCCTTCAACTCCGCGATCCTCCAGGACGGCGACCGCGCCAAGGCCGGCAAGGAAGACCGCAAGGTCTATCCGCGCCTGCTCGCCGTCGACAACGAGCTGGTGGTACCGGTCAACACCATGACCCGCGTGCTCGTCACCGCTACAGATGTGATCCACTCCTTCGCCATGCCGTCCTTCGGCATCAAGATCGACGCCATTCCAGGCCGTACCAACGAGACCTGGTTCAAGGCGGAGAAGGAAGGCCTGTATTATGGTCAGTGCTCGCAGCTCTGCGGCAAGGACCATGCCTTCATGCCGATCGCCATCCGTGTTGTCTCGGATGCGCAGTTCAAGACCTGGCTGGCGGCAGCCAAGACCGATCTGCCGGGCGCCAACAAGACGCTCATGGCCGAGGTCGATGGCCAGAACAAGGTAGCGGCCGCCGGCAATTGATGCCGCGGTTTAGCAAGATTTAGGGAACGGAGCGGAACATGGCAGACGCTGCAGCTCACGACGGGCACGACCACAAGCCGTATCATGGCTGGGTGCGGTGGGTTTATTCGACCAACCACAAGGACATCGGTACGCTCTACCTGATCTTCGCGATCATGGCCGGTATCATCGGCGGCGCGCTGTCGGTCGCCATCCGTATGGAGCTGCAGGAGCCTGGCATCCAGATCTTCAGCGGCCTGGCGCAGATGGTCTACGGCATGAACGGTGACGCCGCGGTCGACGGCGGCAAGAGCATGTACAATGCCTTCGCCACCGCGCACGCCCTGATCATGATCTTCTTCATGGTCATGCCGGCGCTGATCGGCGGTTTTGCCAACTGGATGGTGCCGATCATGATTGGTGCGCCGGACATGGCGTTCCCGCGCATGAACAACATCTCGTTCTGGCTGCTGCCGCCGGCCTTCATCCTGCTGCTCACCTCGATGTTCGTGCCGAGTGCGCCGGGCGCCTACGGCGTCGGCGGCGGCTGGACGCTCTACCCACCCCTCTCGACCTCGGGTCAGCCCGGTCCGGCCATGGATCTGGCGATCCTGTCGATCCACATCGCCGGCGCCTCCTCGATCCTCGGTGCCATCAACTTCATCACCACGATCTTCAACATGCGCGCCCCTGGTATGACGCTGCACAAGATGCCGCTGTTTGCCTGGTCAGTGCTGATCACTGCGTTCCTGTTGCTTCTGTCCTTGCCGGTTCTGGCCGGCGGCATCACCATGCTGCTTACCGACCGCAATTTCGGCACCACCTTCTTCGCTCCCGATGGCGGCGGCGATCCGCTGCTGTTCCAGCACCTGTTCTGGTTCTTCGGCCATCCGGAAGTCTACATCCTGATCCTGCCGGGATTCGGCATCATCAGCCATATCGTCTCGACCTTTTCGAGGAAGCCGGTGTTCGGTTATCTCGGCATGGCTTACGCCATGGTCGCGATCGGCGCCGTTGGCTTCATCGTCTGGGCGCACCACATGTACACGACTGGCCTGTCGCTCGACACGCAGCGCTATTTCGTCTTCGCCACCATGGTCATCGCGGTGCCGACGGGCGTGAAGATCTTCTCCTGGATCGCAACGATGTGGGGCGGGTCGATCTCGTTCAAGACGCCGATGCTGTGGGCGCTGGGCTTCATCTTCCTGTTCACCATTGGCGGCGTCACCGGTGTCCAGCTGGCCAATGCCGGCCTCGACCGGTCGCTGCATGACACCTATTTCGTCATTGCCCACTTCCACTACGTGCTGTCGCTGGGCGCGGTGTTCGCCATCTTCGCCGGCTGGTACTACTGGTTCCCGAAGATGACCGGCTACATGTACTCCCCCGTCATCGCCAACACCCACTTCTGGGTCACCTTCGTCGGCGTCAACCTGATCTTCTTCCCGCAGCATTTCCTCGGCCTCGCCGGCATGCCGCGCCGCACCATCGACTATCCCGATGCCTTTGCGGGCTGGAACTATGTGTCGTCCATCGGCTCTTACATCTCGGCCGTCGGCGTCCTGATCTTCCTCTACTGCGTGTTCGAAGCCTTCCAGAAGAAGCGGGTGGCCGGCGCCAATCCGTGGGGCGAGGGTGCTACGACGCTTGAATGGCAGCTGCCTTCGCCGCCGCCCTTCCACCAGTGGGAGCAGCTGCCGAAGATCAAGTAAGGCGGCTCCCCCTCGAATGCGAAACCGCCGGTCCGCCGGCGGTTTTGGCCAACGGAATAATGGACTTCAGTACGCATGGCCCTAGTCGACGAAACCAGCATTGACGAAGCGGGCTTCCGCATGTCGGAAGCGACGGCGGGCGATTTCTTCGCCCTCCTGAAGCCGCGCGTCATGTCGCTGGTGGTGTTCACCGCCTTTGTCGGGCTGGTCGCCGCACCGGTGACCATCAATCCGCTGCTGGCGGTGATAGCCATCCTGGCCATTGCGATCGGGGCTGGCGCCTCCGGTGCCCTCAACATGTGGTACGACGCCGACATCGACGCGGTGATGACCAGGACCGCCAGCCGCCCGGTCCCGTCCGGCCGTATCCAGCCGCACGAGGCGCTCAGCTTCGGCCTGGTGCTTTCGGTCCTGTCGGTGATGACGCTCGGCGTGCTGGTCAACTGGCTGGCCGCCACGCTGCTGGCCTTAACCATCTTCTTCTATGCCGTCGTCTACACGATGTGGCTGAAACGCTCGACGCCGCAGAACATCGTCATCGGCGGTGCTGCGGGCGCCATTCCTCCGGTGATCGGCTGGGCTGCGGTGACCGGGTCGGTCAGCCTCGAAAGCATCATCCTGTTCCTGATCATTTTCCTGTGGACGCCGCCGCATTTCTGGGCGCTTGCGCTGTTCAAGTCCGAGGACTATGGCCGCGCTGGCATCCCGATGATGCCGAACGTCGCTGGTCATGCATCGACCCGTCGTCAGATTTTCGCCTATGCATTGGTGCTGGCCCCGGTTGGCGTGCTGCCCTGGCTGCTCGGCTACACGACGCCATTCTACGGCGTGGCCGCTCTGCTGCTGGGCGCCGGTTTCCTCTGGTATGGCTGGAAAGTACTTGGCATGGCCGACGATGACCGCGCCATGAAGCCGGCCAAGGCCCTGTTCGCGTATTCGCTGCTCTATCTCTTCGCTATCTTCGCCGCCTATCTGGCCGACAGTGTCGTCGAACGCGCGCTTGCCATGGGTGGGGCATGACCATGGTCGAGAAAGAACTCGAGACGGTCACCCTGACCGATCGCCAGAAGAAGGCCCAGCGCAGCCGTTCCATCGCGATCGGCGTGGCGCTGGCTCTGCTGGTCGTGATTTTCTACATCGCGACGATCGTGAAGTTCGGCCACAATTTGTCGGGCAAGATGTGATGAGCATCGAGACGCCCAGAAAGACGGCGGGCAAAACCAGCAACCGCGTTGTCGCGGCTGTCTGCCTCGCCTTCTTCACCGGCATGATCGGCATGGCCTATGCAGCCGTGCCGCTCTACAAGATGTTCTGCCAGGCGACCGGTTATGGCGGCACGACGCAGCGTGTCGAGAAGCAGTATGCCGGCCGCGTGCTTGACCGCGAGATCACCGTCCGCTTCGACGCCAACATTGCCGGCGTGCCGTGGGAGTTCCAGCCGGTGCAGCGCTCGATGACCATGAAGATCGGCGAAACGGTCCAGGCACATTATCAGGCGACCAACAAGTTCGATCGCCCCGTCACCGGCCGCGCCACTTTCAACGTGCAGCCGGAACTGGCGGGTCCTTACTTCAACAAGGTCGAATGCTTCTGCTTCACCGATACGACGCTGAAGCCCGGTGAGACGCTGGACATGCCGGTCCTGTTCTATGTGGATCCCGACATCGTGAATGTGCCGGAACTGAAGGACATCAAGACGATCACGCTGTCCTATACGATGTTCCCGGTCGAGAAGAACAAGCCGGTCGCCTCCTCGGAGCCGGCCAAGGGCAATAGCAAGACAGTTTCAGATACCGAAGGAAATCTCGGGGGTTGATATGGCAGACGCGCACGCAAAACCACACCATGACTACCATCTCGTCGACCCGAGCCCGTGGCCTTTCCTGGGATCGGTCGGGGCGCTTGTCACCGCTTTTGGCGGTGTCTGCCTCATGGAATACCTGAAGGGCGGTTCCTTCCCGATCTTCGGCTTCAACATAGCCAATCCGTGGCTGTTCTTCATCGGCATCGTGATCGTGCTGTACACCATGTTCGCCTGGTGGTCGGACACGATCAAGGAAGCGCATGAGGGCCACCACACGCGCGTCGTGTCGCTGCACCTGCGCTACGGCATGATCATGTTCATCGCCTCGGAGGTGATGTTCTTCGTCGCCTGGTTCTGGGCCTATTTCGATGCCAGTCTTTTTGCCGGCGAGGTGCAGAACTACGCGCGCCATACGTTTACCGGCGGTGTCTGGCCGCCGAAAGGCATGGAGGTTCTCGATCCCTTCCACCTGCCGCTTTACAACACCGTCATCCTGCTGCTGTCGGGCACCACGGTCACCTGGGCGCATCACTCGCTCATCCATGGCGACCGCAAGGGGCTGATCAACGGCCTGGTGCTGACCGTCGGCCTCGGCATGCTGTTCACCATGGTGCAAGCCTACGAATACATGCACGCGCCGTTCGGCTTCAAGGATTCCATCTACGGCGCCACCTTCTTCATGGCGACCGGCTTCCATGGCTTCCATGTCATCATCGGCACCATCTTCCTGCTGGTCTGCCTGATCCGAGCGATAAAGGGCGACTTCACCCCCAAGCAGCATTTCGGGTTCGAGGCGGCCGCCTGGTACTGGCACTTCGTCGACGTGGTCTGGCTGTTCCTGTTCGCCTCGATCTACGTCTGGGGATCGGTAGGCGCGGTGATCGAGGGCCACTGATCCCACCTGCGGATTTTTGATTTGGAGAAAGGCGGCCGCGGCAACGTGGCCGCCTTCTTCTTTTCGGCGCAATGATTGTCGATCGATGGAAGATGCGGTGGACAATTTTCTCGGCGATTTGCGCATTCCTGATCGCGACCTTCCAGGCCTTTGCCGGCGAGAGGGTCGATCTGGTGCGTGTCCACAAGGCGGGACGGCGGCTCGAACTGATCGGCGACGGCAAGGTCGTGCGCAGCTACGGCATCGCGCTCGGTGGGGATCCCATCGGCCACAAGCACCAGGAGGGCGATCAGCGCACACCCGAAGGGCGCTATATCCTCGACTGGCGCAACCCCAACAGCATCGCGCACAAATCGATCCATGTCTCCTATCCCGATGCCGAGGATATGGCGGCCGCGAAGGCGCGCAATGTCGATCCCGGCGGCATGATCATGATCCACGGCCAGCCGAACGGCTTCGGCTGGTGGGGTTGGCTGCTTCAATTGGTCGACTGGACCGATGGCTGCATTGCGGTTACGGATTCCGACATGGACGAAATCTGGGCAATGGTGGCCGATGGGACACCGATCGATATCGGGCAATGACCATGAATGAAGACAATCATGAGTGAAGATAGGGCGATCTGGCCTCCGATCGATCCGATTTCGGCCGGCCTGCACGGCCGTTGCCCGCGCTGCGGCGAGGGGCGGCTGTTTTCCGGCTTCCTCACCGTCGGCAAGCGCTGCGTCAATTGCGGCCTAGACTATTCCTACGCCGATGCCGGCGACGGGCCGGCGGTATTCGTCATCCTGATCATCGGCTTCATCATCGTCGGGCTGGCGCTCTGGGTCGAAGTGACGTTGAGCCCGCCGCTCTGGCTGCATCTGCTGATATGGATCCCGCTCGCCCTGGTGCTGTGCCTGACGGCGCTCCGCTTGATCAAGGGAGTGCTGCTCACCCTGCAATACCGCAACAAAGCGGCCGAGGGTCGGCTGGATCGCGGCGAATGAGCGAAGCTTCCGTCACGGCCGGCGGCCGTTCGCGGCCGAGATCGGCGCTGTTGATCGCCCTTGGCCTTGTGCTGTTCTTGATCCTGCTGGCGCTCGGCACCTGGCAGGTCCAGCGCCTGCATTGGAAGGAAGGCCTGCTGCAGACCATCGACCAGCGCACCCATTCGGCGCCGTTGCCGCTGGCAGAGGTCGAGAAGGAATTCGCCGCGACCGGCGACGTCGACTACACGCCGGTCACGGTCGCCGGCACTTTCCTGCATTCTGGCGAACGGCATTTTTACGCGACCTGGGAAGGGGATGCCGGCTTCAATGTCTATACACCGCTGGCTCTCGACGATGGCCGTTTCGTCCTGATCAACCGTGGCTTTGTGCCCTACGACCTCAAGGATGCCGCCAAACGTGCCAAGGGACAGGTAACGGGCAAGGTCACGGTCACCGGGCTCGCCCGCAACCCGCTGCCGGCAAAGCCCTCGATGATGCTTCCTGACAATGACGTGGCCAAGAACATCTTCTACTGGAAGGATCGCGACGTCATGGCCGCAAGCGCCGGCCTGCCGACTGGATTCACGCTGGTACCGATCTTCATCGATGCCGACAAGACGCCCAATCCCGGCGGCCTGCCGGTCGGGGGCGTCACCATCATCGACCTGCCGAACAGCCATCTGCAATATGCTGTCACCTGGTACGGGCTCGCCGCCGCGCTTGCCGCCATACTCGTCCTGCGGCTTCGCCGGCCCGCGAAAGAGGACTGAACACGAGCGACACCCCCCTTTCTGCACAGACCCTTGACAGGGCGGGGGTGCGCACCTCATTTCGGCGCTGACGAACCGGCAGGATTTAATGCTTCACACAACCGCCAAGCCTCCTCTGACGATCCGGCTCTGCCAGCCGCGCGGTTTTTGCGCGGGCGTTGACCGTGCCATCCAGATTGTCGTGCTGGCACTGAAGAAATATGGCGCGCCGGTCTATGTCCGCCACGAGATCGTGCACAACCGCTATGTCGTCGAGGGGCTGCAAAGCCTTGGCGCCGTGTTCATCGAGGAACTTTCCGAAATCCCTGCCAAACACCGGCAGTCGCCCGTCGTCTTTTCGGCGCACGGCGTGCCCAAGTCGGTGCCGGCGGACGCGCAGGCGCGCAACCTGTTCTATCTCGATGCAACCTGTCCGCTGGTCTCCAAGGTCCACAAACAGGCGATGCGGCATCAGCGGCTTGGCCGCCACGTTCTGCTGATCGGCCATGCCGGGCATCCCGAGGTGATCGGCACCATGGGGCAACTGCCGGAAGGCGCGGTAACACTGATCGAGACCGAAGCCGATGCCGCCCGGCTTGTGCCGGCCGATCCCAAGGCACTCGGTTTCGTCACCCAGACGACGCTCTCGGTCGAGGATACCGCCGGTATCATCCGCGCGCTGCAGGAACGCTTTCCGGACCTGCAGGCGCCGGCGGCGGAATCGATCTGCTACGCCACCACCAACCGCCAGGAAGCGGTCAAGGACACCGCTCCAGGTGCTGACCTCTATCTGATCGTCGGCGCTCCCAATTCCTCGAATTCGCGCCGCCTTGTCGAAGTTGCGGAACGCGCCGGCGCCGCCATGTCGCTTCTCGTGCAGCGCGCCGCCGAAATTCCGTGGAATGACATCGGCAGCATTTCGACGCTTGGCCTGTCGGCGGGGGCATCGGCGCCGGAGATCATCGTCGACGAGATCATCGACGCGTTCCGTCAGCGTTTCGATGTGACCATCGACCTGGCCATCACGGCCACCGAAACAGAGGATTTTCCGGTCATGCGGGTATTGCGCGATGTCGAACTGACGCCGGCCGACATGGCCTTCGTCAACGGGGCCGCGTGAACAGCCATGGCGGTGTACACCGACGTTGCAGAAGGCGAACTCGGCGCTTTCTTGAAGCACTATCCGGTCGGCGATCTCTTGTCCTACAAGGGCATCGCCGAAGGCACAGAGAATTCGAACTTCCTGCTGCACACCTCAAGCGGCTCCTACATCCTGACGCTCTATGAAAAGCGGGTCGAGAAGGCGGATCTGCCGTTTTTCCTTGGGTTGATGGGCCACCTCGCCAACAAGGGGTGTCCTGCCCGCTGCCGGTGACCGCGCATGACGGCAGCGTCATCGGCACGCTGGCCGGCCGGCCGGCGGTCATCATCACCTTCCTCGAAGGGCTTTCGCTGCGGCGACCGGCCGCGACCCATTGCGCCGAGGTTGGCAAGGCGCTCGCCGCGCTGCATCTGGCCGGTGCCGATTTTTCGATGAGGCGCCCGAACGCGCTCGCCATCGACGGCTGGCGCAAGCTTTGGGACGCGGCCCGCGCCCGCGCCGACGAAGTCGAGCCGGGACTGGCGGCCGAGGTCGATGCCGACTTCGCCGATTTCGAACAGAACTGGCCCAAGGGCCTCCCCGAAGGCATAATCCACGCAGATCTTTTCCCAGACAATGTCTTTTTCCTCGGCGAAAAGCTTTCGGGCCTGATCGATTTTTATTTCGCTTGTGACGATCTCTACGCCTACGATGTCGCCACCTGTCTCAACGCCTGGTGCTTCGAGAAGGATTTTTCCTTCAATCTTACCAAGGGCAAGGCATTGCTTGCCGGTTATCAGAGCGTGCGCCCCTTGAGCGCGGAGGAGAAGGCGGCGCTACCGATGCTGGCGCGCGGCTCGGCGCTGCGCTTCATGCTGACCCGGCTTTACGACTGGCTGACCGTCCCCGACGGCGGGCTCGTCATGAAACGCGACCCGACCGAATACGTCAGAAGGATGCGGTTCCATCGGGCGATCAGATCTCCTTCGGAATATGGATTGGCCGAATATGGGGCATCATGAGCAAGCAGGTTGAAATCTTTACCGATGGCGCCTGTTCCGGCAATCCCGGCCCCGGCGGCTGGGGCGCCATCCTGCGCTTCAACGGCGCCACCAAGGAACTCTCCGGCGGCGAGGCCGAGACGACCAACAACCGCATGGAATTGCTGGCGGCCATTTCGGCGCTGAATGCGTTGAAGGAGCCTTGCACGGTTGAGCTTCATACCGACAGCAAATACGTCATGGACGGCATTTCCAAATGGATCCATGGCTGGAAGAAGAACGGCTGGAAGACCGCTGACAAGAAGCCGGTCAAGAACGGCGAGCTCTGGCAGGCGCTGGACGAGGCCAACCGGCGCCACAAGGTCACCTGGAACTGGGTCAGGGGCCATGCCGGCCACACCGAGAACGAGCGTGCCGACGAACTGGCAAGGGAAGGGATGGCGCCGTTCAAGAAGGGGCCTTTCAGGCCGGCAGCATCGGCGCCAAAGCCTGATGGCCAGGCAAAGCAGCCGCTAGCTTCGAAGGCGCGTCGTTCTACCCAGAGCTATTGAGCTTCTGTTCGAGGGAGCTGACCGGCCGGAGGGTTTCTGTCATGCCGATCGCCTATTACATCACCCATCCTCAGGTTCAGATCGACCCCACCATTCCGGTACCGGATTGGGGCCTTTCAGATGTTGGCCGCGCCAGGGCGCACGCAATGCTGGAGCAGCCGTGGATCGCATCGATCGCGCGTGTGGTGTCATCGGGCGAACGCAAGGCTGTTGAAACCGCCGAGGTGCTCGCGCGGCATCTCGACCTTGCGGTGCAGGTGAGGGAGCGTATGCATGAGAACGACCGGTCGTCGACCGGTTTCCTGCCGCCTCCGGAGTTCGAGGCGGTCGCCGACCGTGTTTTCAAATCCGCATGAAAGCATTCGTGGCTGGGAGCGAGCCATCGACGCGCAGCAGCGCATTGTGAGCGAGGTCGAGGCCGTGCTTGATGCCGGCGGCGCTGGAAATATCGCCTTTGTCGGACATGGCGGTGTCGGTACGCTCCTGCTGCTGTCGCTGAGCGGCAGCCGGATCAGCCGCGACGCGGATCAACCAGCAGGCGGCGGCAACTATTTTGCATATGACTTCGGCGCGAACCGCCTCATCCATGGATGGCGGCCGATCGACAGGCCGGAACAGTCCCTGAATCCTTAGCGGATCAGCAGCGCCGTGCCCCAAAGCCCAAGAGCGAACACCGTGTGCGAGACCAGGTTGAGCGCCCGGATCAGCATCGGATTAGGCCGCTTTGACGCCGCCCAGCCAGCGCCCATGCCTGGCGCCAGCAGGAACCAGCCGGCGCCGATGGTGACGATGCCGAGGATGAAGGCCGGCAGGAAGGTCGGCGAGGCCAACCAGCCCGCGCCCGCCAGCACCACCAGGATGATGCCGTAGACGATGCCGACGAAATAATGGAAGGCCCAGCCAAGAGCGTGCTCATGCGCGTAAGGCGCGGCTGTGCCGATATCGTCGTGGAAAACTTTTTCCCGCAGATGCCAGACCCAGCGCCCGACCGGCCCCAGTTCGGCCGTGGCTGGCCGAACGCCATGTGGAGCAGAAAGGCCCAGAGATCCATCAGCACGGTGGCGCCGATGCCGATCGCTATGGCCTGCCAGACGATATCGAACATCGGCCTAAAGCTGTCCCAGGATGTGAGCGGCTCCGGACTCGTCGACGCCGGGCTTCGTCTCGACATTGAGCGCGGTGACCTTGCCGTCCTCGACTATCATCGAGAAACGCTTCGAGCGCAGCCCCATGCCGGCGGCCGACAGATCGTTGTCGAGACCAACGGACTTGGCGAAATCGCCGCTGCCGTCCGCCAGATAGAGGATCTTGCCTTCGCCGCCGGTGAAGCGCGCCCAGGCGCCCATGACATGGACGTCGTTGACCGAAACGACTGCGATGGTGTCGACGCCGCGCGCCAGGATCGCGTCATGGTTCTCGAGATAGCCGGGCAGATGGTTGTTGCTGCAGGTCGGCGTGAAGGCGCCGGGAACGCCGAACAGAACCACTTTCTTGCCCGGGAAAATCTCGGCCGACGTGATCGCCTTGGCGCCGTCGGCGGTCATGGTCTTGAAGGTCGCCTCGGGCAGCTTGTCGCCAACGGAGATGGTCATGAGTTCCTCGCTTGGGGATTGGGGAAGGACGGTGCTTGGGTAGCGAACTCGGCGGCTTCCTGCAACCGTTCGGGCAAGCTGGATCAAGGGAAAGGCAGCAGCCCTTCGACGGCCCCCGCTGAACTCGTCAGCGTGTAGTGAAGTCCGCCATTCGTGGGCGTTGTAGAGGGGCGATCGAGGATCGGCACGGTGAAGATCAGCTTGCCATCTTTTTCGGTGCGGGAAGGGGTGCCGAACATATAGTCGCGCTCGCCGGCGACGAAGAAATCCGCTGCCTGCGGATCGCCAGGAAAACTCGCCTCGACAATCAGCGTCTCGTGATCGCCCGGCAGCACCTTGATGCCGAAGTCGGGTTTTGCAGCCGCCGGCAATGCCGTGAAACTCGCCTTTACCAGTGCCGTGTCGTCGGCGTTGTCCGGATCGGAAGCGGGGTCGACGCTCAGCCGTGTCTGCACGGGGATGCAGATGGTTTCGCAAATGCCGAGAAAGACGTCGGCATCGATCACGACCGGCTGGTTCGGCGTCGCCAGCGTGAACGTCACCGGCAGCGAAACCGGATAGTTGTAGCCGGCCCATTTGCCATAGCCATCGTCGTGGCGCTGCGGCGCGGGAAACGACAGCGTCGCATCGGCAATATTGGTGCTGGCCGAAATGTCGAGCTGCGGCGGCACACCGGCGGCACCCGGGTCGCGCCAATAGGTCTTCCAGCCGGGTTTGAGCGCGATATCGAGGACACCTTGGATGCGGCCGGCGTCGTCCGGCTTGCCTGATGTCACCAGCCGCACCTTGCCGCCTTCGCTGCTGTACCAGGCGGATGAGGAGGCGGTGGCGGGAAGGGCGGTCGCCAATCCGATGGCGGCGCCGAGCAACAGGATTTTCAAGCTTTGCATGGCGGTGATTTGATCGTCCGTTCGTGGCCGCGCAATGATTTCATGGCCGTGCTGATATCATATTTGCGTGACTTCGCGGGCAAGCCAAGACCGATCCCCGCAATATGGGCTTTGGTCGAATCCGGTACGGCGCATCTTTTCGGCGCCCGGGAAACGCGTTACCCTCCCTGACATGGATTTGTTGCGCCACAAGAAGACAGCCGCCCGCCGTGGCTTTCTCGACGATCAGTTCCTGATTGCTATGCCCGGCATGAAGGACGACCGTTTCACGCGCTCGGTCATCTACATCTGCGCGCACAGCGATGAAGGCGCGATGGGCCTGATCATCAACCAGACGCAGCAGATGCTGTTTCCGGACCTTCTGGTGCAGCTCGGCATCATGAACGAGCAGGAGGCGATCCGCCTGCCGGCGCAGGCGCGCGATTTCGTCGTGCGCAATGGCGGGCCTGTCGACCGCAGCCGGGGCTTCGTCCTGCATTCGGGCGACTATCGCGTGGAATCCTCGCTCACCGTTTCCGACGACATCTGCCTGACCGCGACGGTCGACATATTGCGGGCGATATCGTCAGGGCGCGGGCCGCGTCGCGCGCTGATGGCGCTCGGCTATTCCGGCTGGGGCGCCGGCCAACTGGAAACCGAGATCGCCGAGAATGGCTGGCTGACCTGCCCGGCGACGCCGGAATTGCTGTTCGACGCCGATATCGAACGCAAATACGACCGGATTCTCGCCTCGATCGGCATCGATCTCGCGCATCTCAGCCTGGCCGCCGGCCACGCCTGAAGCCCATCTTCGTCATCCTGGGGCGAAGCAGGAGCGCAGCTCCGTCGCGAGACCCTAGGATCCATTCCGGGACCTCCATCGAAGGATGCAGCGGCGCAGAATTCTGAACCGTTGCAACGCCTTAACCTCACGGCATGGATCCTCGGGTCTGCGCCGCGTCGCTTCGCTCCTTGCTTCGCCCGTGGATGACGAAACGAGTAATGTCTCGGCCAATCGCCGAGGCCTTTTCTCGCTAGGCTATCGCGTTTGGGCAACGCGCCTGAACCCCATCAGGCTTGCGTCAGCGGATACTGCTCCTTCAGCGTCTTCAGCACCTGGTCGCCCGGCATCGGCGCGCCGAACATGAAGCTCTGCACATATTCGCAGCCCATCTGGCGCAGCTCCAGCGCATCGCGCTCGTCGGAGATGCCCTCGGCGACGACAGACAGGCCGAGCTCATGCGCCATGTTGACCATGGATTTGAGCAGCACGGCGCGCTTGGGCGTGCTGTCGTCAACGAAGCTCTTGTCGATCTTGATGGTGTCGAACGGGAACCGCGTCAGGTAGGCGAGCGATGAATAGCCGGTGCCGAAATCGTCCAGCGACAGGCCAATGCCGAGCTGTTTCAGCTTGGTCAGCACATGGGCCGTCTGTTCGGGATTGTCCATGACCAGGGACTCGGTGAGTTCGAGCCGGAAGCAGCGCGGCTTCAAATTGGCGCGTGCGATCACGGAACGCACATCGCTGACCAGGTCGCGGCGGATGAGCTGACGGCTGGACAGGTTGACCGAGACCGACAGCGGTGCGTCGCCAATCTGCTTTTGCCATCCCGCGAGATCCTCGGCCGCCTGCTGCATGGCGAATAGGCCAAGCTGCACGATCAGCCCACAGCTTTCGGCGACCGGGATGAAATCGGCCGGCGGGATCATGCCGCGGCGCGGATGGTCCCAGCGCAGCAACGCTTCGAAGCCGGCGACGCTGCCGTCCTCGAGCCGCACGATCGGCTGGTAGGCAAGCGTGAATTCGCGCCGCTCGATGGCGCGCCGCAGGTCGGATTCGAATTGCAGCCGATCTGTGCCGACGGTGCGGAAAGCCGGGCGGAACGGCTCGATCCTGTCGCCGCCAAAACGCTTGGCCTGATGCATGGCGAGCTCGGCGTCCTTGACCATGTCCTCGGCCGAGGTCTGCGCCGAGGTCCAGGTGATCAGCCCGATCGAGGCGGTCAGCACGATCTCGCGCTTGGCAAAGGTGATCGGGTTGTTGATCGCATGCTTGATGGCATCGGCCACGCCAGCAATGCGGGCGGGATCCTGCTCCGACAGCAGCATCAGCGCGAACTGGTCGCCGGCGAAGCGCGACAGCGAATCCTTCGGCTTCAACAGCCGGTGCAGGCGGCGCGCGATGGTGAGCAGGATGGTGTCGCCGGCCGAGATGCCGAGCCCGTCATTGACCTGCTTGAAGCGGTCGATGTCGATGACGAAGACGGTCGGACGCACCTTCTCTTCGGTACGGGCGATCGAGATGATCGCCTCCAGCCGGTTCATGAACAATTCGCGGTTCGGCAGGCCGGTCAGGTTGTCATGCACGGCGTCGTGCAGCAGCCTTTCCTCGGATTTCTTCTGTTCGGTGACGTCGACCATGGTGCCGACGCAGCGGATCACCTCGCCGTCCGACCCGATCACCGGGCGCGCGCGCAGGGCAAACCAGTGATAGTGCCCGTCGGCGCCGCGCAGGCGGAAATTCTGCGCCACCTTGCCGCGGCGATGCTCCAGAACGACGTCGAGCGTCGTGCGGAACGTGTCGCGGTCATCGGCATGCAGCACCGGCAGCCAGTTGCGCGCGGCACCGCCCAGGCTGTTGGGGCAAGGCCGAGCTGGATGCTGACATCGGGTTTGGTCACCACGCGGTCGCGCAGCACGTCCCAGTCCCACACTGTATCGCCCGACCCCGCGACGGCCAGCGCCTGTCGCTCGAGGTCGGAGAATAGCCCCTGATGCAGCGCACCGCCTGCAAAGGCGTGCTGCATGACGGTGAAGCCGATCAAGAGGATGATCAGGATCAGCCCGCCGCCAAGTGCTGGCTGGGCAATGTCGTTGTCGAGCATGCCGGTGATCGCCATCCATGACCCGCATAGCCATAACAGCACCATGACCCAACTGGGCACCAGCATGATGGCGCGGTCATAACCACGAATACCGAGGAAGATGATCAGGCCAAGCCCGGTCAGCGCCGTGGCGGCAAACGAGATGCGGGCGATGCCGGCGGCGACCGCCGGATCGACGATGGCGACGCCGGCGATCAGCAGCAGGCCCAGAATCCAGACCAGGGCACCATAGCTGAAATGGCCGTGCCACCGATTGAGGTTGAGATAGGCGAACAGGAACACCACGAAGGTCGCCGCCAGCGCCACCTCGGTTCCGGCTCGCCACATTTGCTCGTTGCCGGGCGAGATCTCGATGACCTTGTTGAGGAAGCCGAAATCGACGCAGATATAGGCAAGCACCGCCCAGGCAAGGGCTGCCGTCGCCGGGAACATCGACGTACCCTTGACGACGAACAGGATGGTCAGGAACAGCGCCAGAAGGCCGGCGATACCGATGACGATGCCGCGAAACAGCGTGTAGGAATTGACCGAGTCCTTGTAGGATTCCGGATCCCAGAGATAGACCTGCGGCAGCTTCGGCGAGGCAAGCTCGGCGATGAAGGTGATCACCGTGCCGGGGTTCAGCGTCACCAGGAACACGTCGGCGTCGGGGCTGGCCTGGCGGTCGAGCGCGAAGCCTTCGCTGGGCGTGATGGCGGCGATGCGCGTCGAGCCCAGATCGGGCCAGAAGATACCGGAATTGACCAGCCGGAAATGCGGCGCGACGATCAGCCTGTCGAGCTGCTGGTCGGTGGTGTTGGCGAGCGCGAACACCGCCCAGTCGCCGGTCGAGCGGGCGTCGTTGGCTTCGACCTCGATGCGCCGCACGATGCCGTCCGGCCCGGGCGCGGTCGACACCTGGAAGTTCTCACCCTGGTTGCGGTAGATCTCGACGGCGCGCGAAAGGTCGAGCGCGACATCGTCGCGGGCAATCTTGATGGGCTCTACGGCAAAGGCCGACGAAGCCGCGCACAGCGTCAGCATCGTCGCCAGCAGAATGGCGAACAGCGGCCCGTTTCGCAGGAAATTCGTCAAAAATCAGTCCTTCGTTCCAGCGCCCGGCGGATCGTCGGCGATCCGGGCGTAGAGGTAGTGGTCCTGCCAGATGCCGTTGATCCTGAGATAGGATCGCAGAAGTCCTTCGCGCCGGAATCCGGCTTTTTCAAGCACGCGGATCGACCTGATATTGTCGGGAATACAGGCGGCTTCGATCCGGTGCAACCTCAGCGTATCGAAGGCGAAGCGGGCCACCACCTTGACCGCGTCGGTCATCAGGCCACGACCGCCGAAGCGTTCGCCGATCCAGTAGCCGACATGGCCGCTTTGCGAGACGCCGTGACGTATGTTGCCGAGCGTGATACCGCCCGCGAGCTTGCCGCTCGACTTCTCGAAGATGAAGAAGGCGATCGCCGTTCCCTGTGCGTAGTCCTCACGGTAGCGGCTGATGCGTAGGCGCCATGCCGTGCGGTCGAGTTCGTCGGGGGTCCAGCGCGGTTCCCACGGCTCCAGGAACGCCCGGCTTTCGCCGCGCACCGCCGACCACTCGCGATAATCGTTGGTGAACGGCACGCGCAACGTGACGAGGCTGCCCTTCAGTGCCGGCAGGTCACGGCGAAAGAAAGGGAGCGCGAACACGGCGCTTGGGACTTAGACGGCGAGCCTGCGGGCCGTGGTCTGCGTACCCGGAAGCGAATCGAGGATCGCCTCGTATGGTGCCAGCGTACCCACGGGCCCGACAGCGGTTAGCGTCGGCTTGGTCGAGAACATCCGCGACGACAGGTCGGTCAGGCGCTCGATCGTCAGCGCCGCCAGCCGCTCCATCAACTCTTCCTTTGCGATCGGACGACCGAAAAGGAGCAGTTGCCGCGCGATTTGCGAGGCGCGGCTGGCCGGACTTTCGGCGGACATGATCAGCCCGGCGCGATACTGAGCGCGCGCACGGTCGAGTTCTTCCTGCAGGATGCTCTCGCCCGCCTTCTGCAACTCGTCAATGATGACAGGCACCAGTTTGGCGATGTCGCTCTGCCCCGTGGCGGCATGGACGCCGAATATGCCCGTATCGGAAAAACCCCAGTGGAAGGCATAGACCGAGTAGCAGAGGCCGCGTTTCTCGCGGACTTCCTGGAACAGACGCGACGACATGCCGCCACCGAGAATCATCGACAGCACCTGCGAGGCGTAGAAATCGCGCACATGATAGGCGCGGCCCTCGAAGCCCAGCACGATCTGCGCGTCCATCAGGTCGCGGTCCTCACGGAAATCGCCGCCGACATATTGCGCGTATTGCGGAATGGTGCTGTCGGCCTTGCTGCGGAAGCCGCCGAGCCGGTTTTCGACCTCGCGCACGAACTTGTCGTGCTTGATGTCGCCGGCGGCCACGATCACCATCCGCTCGGCGCCATACTGGCGTTCGATGAAATCGCGCAACTGCTTGGAGGTGAAGGATTTTACCGTTTCGGGCGTGCCCAGGATCGAGCGGCCGATGGTCTGGTGGCGGAAGGCCGTCTCGGTGAAACGGTCGAAAACGATGTCGTCGGGCGTGTCGTGCGCGGCGCCGATCTCCTGCAGGATGACGTGCTGCTCGCGCTCGAGTTCCTGCGGGTCGAATTCTGACTCCTGCAGGATGTCGGACAGGATGTCGACCGCCAGCGGCACATCGTCGGAGAGCACCCTGGCGTAGTAGGAGGTGGTCTCGACGCTGGTGGCGGCATTGATCTCGCCGCCGACGTCCTCGATCTCCGAGGCGATCTCGAAGGCGCTTCGCCGCTTCGTCCCCTTGAACGCCATGTGTTCGAGCAGATGGGCCATGCCATGCTCTTCTTCGCGTTCATTGCGGGCACCCGACTTGACCCAGGCACCCAAGGCAACCGATTCGATACTTGGAAGGGTTTCGGTGGCGACTGTCAGGCCGTTCGACAGACGGCTTACCTCAACACCCATATGGCTCGTACTCCCTAACGCGCCGCCCGCGCGCGGCGGCCGACGTAATCTTCCACCATTTTCAGGTCGGATGGAAGTACCGTGTATTTTTCCTCAAATGTCATCAATCCCCCTAGCCATGCGGGCAGGGCGGGCGAGACACCGCTGGCGGCCTCGACGGCGGCCGGGAATTTCGCCGGATGTGCGGTGCCCAGCACCACCATCGGCACGGCGCCCGATGCTTTGCCGGCCGCGACATACATGGCCGCGGCGGTGTGCGGATCTAGAAGATAATTGCTGCCCGCGAGCGTCGAGCGGATGGTGGCGGCGACCTCGTCCATGGTGGCGCGGCCGGCATCGAATTCGGACCGCATCCCGGCGATTTCCCCGGCTTCGACGGTGAAAGCGCCCGATTGCTTCAAGCCGGCCATGTAGCGCCGCACAGTCGCCGCATCGCGGTTTGACGCCTCGAAAAGCAAGCGTTCGAAGTTCGAGGAAACCTGGATGTCCATCGACGGCGAGGTGGTCGTAAAGACCCCTTTTGTCCGGTATTCGCCGGTCGCGAAGGTGCGAGCCAATATGTCGTTGTCGTTGGTGGCGATAACCAGCCGGTCGATCGGCAGGCCCATCTTCTTGGCGGCGTAGCCGGCGAAGATATCGCCGAAATTGCCGGTCGGCACGGTGAAGGAGACCGGCCTGTCCGGTGCGCCGAGCGACAGCGCCGAGGAGAAATAATAGACGATCTGGGCCATGATGCGCGCCCAATTGATCGAATTGACCCCCGACAGCGACACCCGGTCGCGAAAGCCGTGATCGTTGAACATATCCTTCAGCAGGCCCTGACAGTCGTCGAAATTGCCTTCGATCGCCAGTGCATGGACATTTTCAGCCTTCGACGTCGTCATCTGCCGCTGCTGCACCGGCGAGACGCGGCCATGCGGGAACAGGATGAAGATGTCGGTGCGGCTGCGCCCGGCAAAGGCGTCGATGGCCGCGCCGCCGGTATCGCCCGACGTGGCGCCGACGATGGTGGCATGCCGGCCGCGTTCGGCAAGCACATGGTCCATCAGCCGGGCAAGCAATTGCATCGCCACGTCCTTGAACGCCAGCGTCGGCCCATGGAAGAGTTCGAGGACAAAAGTGTTGGCGCCGGTCTGCACCAGCGGACAGACAGCCTCATGGCGGAAGGTGGCATAGGCTTCGCGGACCAGGCGCTCGAAGACCGGCGCGGCGATCTCGCCGCCGAGGAACGGCGTCAGCAGGCGGATTGCGAGGTCAGGATAGGCAAGGCCACGCATGGCGCGGATCTCGGATGGCGAGAAGTGCGGCCATTCGCGCGGCACATAAAGCCCGCCATCGCGCGCCAGGCCGGCCAGGACGGCGTCGGAAAATCCAAGCGCGGGCGCTTCCCCGCGGGTACTCACATAGTCCATGCCACAGATCCGTTTGCCGCTTGTTTTTCCGTTCACCACAAGGTGGTTAATTTCTGCGCCGGCTCTAGTCGCATTTTTGCCGCGCGGTTGATATACGTCACCAGCTTTGCGAGAGGGAAGTGCAGTTTCATGGCGTTTCGTATATCAAGTGGTCGCTTTTTGGCGGGTCTTGCGCTCACGGGCTTTATGCTTGCCGCCGCCGGCTGCCAATCCGGCGACAATGGCATCCTGAACCTCGGTTTCGGCAAGAAGGACCCGACGGCGCCACCGCCGCCGCAGGACCCCAAGGTGCTGGCCAGCCAGCTGAACGCCTATTGCCCAAGGGTGACGGTGCGCGATGGCACGGCGTTCTTCAACACCTATGTCAACGAGGCCCAGAAGCCCAAGCCGAAGCTCAAGAAGACCGGCGACGCCGCTGCGGATGCCGCCGCGCAGGCCGCGGCTGACGCCGCCGCCGCTACGCCGCCCGACGATTCGGCGAAGATCATTTATCAGGCATCGATCAGCGATGTGACCCGCGACTGCAGCCGTGCCGACGGCCAACTGACGATGAAGATCGCGGTTGCCGGCAAGATCGTACCAGGGCCGAAGTTCTCGCCCGGCACCATCACCATGCCGATCCGCACCGCGGTCATGCACGGCACCGACGTGCTCTACTCGCAGATCCACCAGTATCAGGTCCAAGTCACCGATCCCTCGGTCGCCACCCAGTTCGTCTTTACCGATTCCAATGTGGTCGTACCGGCGCCAACGGCTGCGGACTATCAGGCCTATGCCGGCTATGATGAAACCGCGCCCAAGGCTACAACCGACAAGCCGAAGCGCAAGAAGAAGAAGGCTGCCGCAACGAACTGAGCGGCCCTCAGCGTGGCGTGCATCCGGTCGGGCGCACGCAGCTCAAGCATTCGCAGACCACTCCGACAGCGCCGCGATAACGCTTTTCAACTCCGCCCACCGCCGGATGACCGTTTCGGCGCCGGCCTCCGTCAGGGCGTCGGCATGGCCGGGATAGCTGTGGCTGGCGCCCGTAAAACCGATCACGCGCATACCGGCGGCCGTAGCGCCGGTGACGCCGTGCACGGAATCCTCGATGACGAAGGTGTTCGCCGGGTTGGCGCCGAGCTTTTCGGCGGCATGCAGGAACACGTCTGGGGCCGGCTTGGTCTTTCCGGTCGGCGTCTCCAGCGCCGAGAAGATGCGTCCGGCGAAGAATGGCAGCAGATGGACCTTCTCCAGCATGAACTCGATCCGTTCCGAACGTGAGTTGGAGCAGATACAGCGTTGCGTCGTGACCGAGGCGACCGCTTCGCGCACACCCTCGATGGCACGAACGTCGCTGCGCAGTTTGCGGTCGACCAATTCCTCGGCGCGATCGATCAACAAGACCTGGAACGGGGTCTTGGACTTCTCCTCGATCCGCATCAGTATGTCCTTGAAGGTCAGGCCCGCATAGGTCTCGGCAATCTCCTCCGCCGAGATTTCATATCCGGCCAGGGTGATCAATTCGGCCTCCACCCGTGCGGCGATGATTTCGGAATCGACGAGCACGCCGTCGCAATCGAAGATGACAAGTTCTGGCTGGGGCATGGTGATCCGGACGATGGAGGAGGGAGAAATGGCCGCTCAGGGCTCAAGCGGCGGGGCATACACCAATGGGCACGCCTTCGCAAACTCCTGCACCGGATCGATAAAGCTTCACTGAATATTTACGCTGATCGGTAACCATAACGGGGAGTAAACAGTAACGCGTGCCTTGGGTGTAAAAATGTCAGCCGTGCGTCTTCTCGACGAGCTCTCCCACGCTCCCCAGCAATCCGAATGGCTGGACACGATCCTGAAAGGCGACTGTGTCGCGGCGCTCGACCGCCTGCCGGAAAAGTCGATCGACGTCATCTTTGCCGATCCCCCTACAATCTGCAGCTCGACGGCGATCTGCACCGTCCCGACCAGTCCAAGGTCGATGCGGTCGACGACGACTGGGACCAGTTCGAGAGCTTCGAAGCCTATGACGCCTTCACCCGCGCCTGGCTGCTGGCGGCGCGCCGCGTGCTGAAGCCCAACGGCACGATCTGGGTCATCGGCTCCTACCACAACATCTTCCGGGTCGGCGCCAAGATGCAGGATCTCGGCTTCTGGATCCTCAACGACGTGGTCTGGCGCAAGACCAATCCGATGCCGAATTTCCGCGGCCGCCGCTTCCAGAACGCGCATGAGACGATGATCTGGGCCTCGCGCGATCAGAAGGGCAAGGGCTATACCTTCAACTATGAAGCGCTGAAGGCGTCTAACGACGATATCCAGATGCGCTCCGACTGGCTGTTCCCGATCTGCACTGGCGGCGAGCGCTTGAAGAACGACAATGGCGACAAGCTGCATCCGACGCAGAAGCCCGAGGCGCTGCTTGCCCGTATCATGATGGCCTCGACCAAGCCGGGGGACGTCGTGCTCGACCCGTTCTTCGGCTCCGGCACGACGGGTGCCGTGGCCAAGCGCCTCGGCCGCCACTTCGTCGGCATCGAGCGCGAGCAGGCCTATATCGACGCCGCCAATGAGCGCATCGATGCCGTGCGGCCACTCGACGAAGCGGATCTCACCGTGCTTACCGGCAAGCGCGCCGAGCCGCGCGTCGCCTTCGTCAGCCTGATCGACACCGGGCTGGTGACGCCCGGTGCCACGCTCTATGACGCCAAGAAGCGCTGGGCCGCCAAGGTTCGCGCCGATGGCACGGTGGCGATCGGCGACAGCGCCGGCTCGATCCACAAGATCGGCGCCGAGGTGCAGGGGCTGGACGCCTGCAATGGCTGGACCTTCTGGCATTATGAGCGCAGCGGCGGCCTGACCCCCATCGACGAACTGCGTCGCATCGCCCGCCTCGGCATGGAACGGGCAGGGGGTGACTCCTGCCGCTAGCCGCATATTCGTTGATTCAAAGTCTCAACGGATCGCCGCAAGCGATAGAGATCACGCCTTTATTCCCAACCGTTCAAGGTCCGCTTGAAGCGTCTTGGCATCGGTGAACAGCACCGATTGCCAGCCCGCCGCCCGGGCGCCATCGACATTCTTCTGGCTGTCGTCGATGAACAATGTGACGGATGGCTCTAGGCCGAACGCGGCCACGTGATGGTCGTAGATGTCGCGGTCGGGCTTGATCTTGCCGATATCGCCGGACACTGTCACGCCGCGCGGACGGTTGAGAAAATCGAAGCGCTGCCGGGCTTCGGCCAGCGTGTCGGAGGCGAAGTTGGTCAGCATGGTCACGTCGTGGCCGCTTTCGATCAGGCTCAGCATGATGGCGACGCTGTCGTCATAGGCATGCGGCACCATCTCGTGCCAGTGCCGGCGGAAATTGCGGATGTTCTCCGCGTGTCCGGGATGCTCAGCGATCAGCAGCGCCTCGGCCTCTTGCCACGTCCGGCCACGGTCCTGCTCGAGGTTCCAGTCATGCGTGCAGACATTGTCGAAGAACCACTTTCGCTCTTCGGCATCGGGAATGAGGCGGCTGAATGGAATGTTTGGATCGTAGTGGATCAGCACCTTGCCGATGTCGAAAACGATGTGGCGGATTTCAGTCATGGGGTCTCTTTGCAACTGATGGCGACGGCTTTTTCGTCGCGCCCGGTATCGCCGCTTCGATTGCCTTTTTCATGACAGTCGGCAGTGCCTCTCCGGAAATCTCGCCAGCGGGCGACCAGAAATGCCCTTCCAGCACTTCACCTTTGATGTGGGCGTGAAAGACTTCGAGTTCGAGCGCGAAATGGGTGAAGACATGCGTGATTGACCCAGCGTGCCGCCAGGCGCCTGGAAAGGGCGCCGCCGCTTGCGTGGTGGCTCCGTCCACCCGTGCTGTCCAGGCGGTGGTCGGCACTTCCGTCATGCCACCGAGCAGTCCCTTTTCCGGCCGCTTGCGCAAAAGAATGGCGCCGTCCTCACGCGCGGCCACGAAAGCCGCGCCGCGCCGCAGCGGTTTATCGGCTTTTGGCAGCCGCACCGGGAAATTCTCGGGGTCGCCTGCAATGACGGCGCTGCAGTCCTGACGCAGCGGGCACAGCATGCAGCGCGGCCGGCGTGGCGTGCAGATCGTGGCGCCGAGATCCATCATCGCCTGGGCGAAGTCGCCGGGCCTTGTCGCCGGCACCATGCGCTCGACATGGGCCCGTATCTCGGCCTTGGCTTCGCTGAGCGGCGTCGTGATCGAAAACAGCCTTGAGATGACGCGTTCGACATTGCCGTCGACAACGGCCGCCGGGCGGTCGAAGGCGATCGCCGTTATTGCCGCCGACGTATAGGCGCCGATGCCCGGCAATTCTCGAAGTCCGGCCTCGGTGTCGGGAAACCGGCCGCCACGCGCCGCCACCAGATCGGCGCAGGCCTTGAGGTTGCGGGCGCGGGAATAGTAGCCGAGCCCGGCCCAAGCTTTCATCACATCCTCGGTCCGCGCCGCGGCCAAGGCTTCGACATCGGGCCATTTCTCGACAAAGGCGCGGAAATAGGATTTCACCGCTTCGACGGTGGTCTGCTGCAGCATCACCTCGGACAGCCAGATAGGGTAGGGGTCGGGCCGCACGCCGCGCGCATGCTCGCGCGGCGTCACGCGCCACGGCAGTTCGCGATGATGCGCGTCGTACCATGCGAGCAGCCGTGACGCCGTATCGTCGGCCTTGGCTCTGCTGGTCTGGGCCTTGCGGGTCTGGTCTGCTGGTGCCATTGATCTTGCGTTGGCTTGGCCGGTGTCTGCTGGGTCGTGGCTGGAGAACGCACATGGCAGGGAAAAGGCCCTTCGGCAATCCCGTTCCGGTGAGCGACCTCGCCACCGAGATCCTCGACCCGGTATTGCGCAAGCGGGCAGGCATCTCGATCGGTCTCGTCCAGTCCTGGGAAGAGATTGCCGGCCCGCGCCTGGCCATGCACTCGCGACCCGAAAAGATCCAGTGGCCGCGTCGCTTGCACGAGGACGATCCATTCGAGCCGGCCGTGCTGGTCATTGCCTGCGAAGGCATGGCCGCGCTTCATCTGCAGCACGAGACCGGCGAGATCATCAACCGGGTCAACGCCTTCCTTGGCTTTACCGCGATAGGCCGCATCAGGATCGTGCAAAAGCCGGTGACTTCGGGAAAAGCCCGGCCCAAACCTGCCCTCAGGCCACTAAGCGCGGCGGAAAAGGCGAAATTGGCCGATACGGTCGGGTTGATCGAGGATGACGGACTGCGCGCCTCGCTGGAAAGGCTGGGTGCGACCATTTTGGGCGGAAGGAAAGCCTAGTTCGGACTGGAAACAGTCATAGGTTTGTCGTTAATCTCGCGCATTCGTGATCACCCTTGTCAGGTTTCGCGATTGGATTGGGGACAGGGATGCCTTAATTCGCGCCAACTCTCGCTTTTTCGTACCTTTGCATTGCAAAATCCAACCCTTATCAGGTGATTCGTATGAGCCGTACCCCGTTTGGCCAAAGCTTCTCTCGCAGAAACGTCCTGACTTCGCTGGCCGCCATTCCGGCGGTGGCCCTGCTCGCGGCCTGCAGTGATTCCGGCGAACAGGCCAAGGCGGCGGATGTCAAGCCCGCCGACCCGGCAACGCCCGCGAAGCCGGCCACGCCCGCCGCGGTCCAGGTGCCGGAGGCGCAAGGCACGGTGGATATGGCCGAATTGCTGAAGCCGGGTGCGCTGCCCGACAAGCAGCTCGGCAAGGACGACGCCAAGGTCACCATCGTCGAATACGCTTCGATGACCTGCCCGCACTGCGCGCACTTCGCCGAGACCACCTTCCCGGATTTGAAGACCAAGTACATCGATACCGGCAAGGCCCGTTACATCCTGCGCGAATTCCCGTTCGATCCCAGCGCCGAGGCCGGTTTCATGCTGGCGCGCTGCGCCAAGGATAACTATTTCCCGATGGTCGATGTCCTGTTCCGGCAGCAGGCGAACTGGGTCGGCGTGTCCAACACCAAGGATGCGCTGCTGCAAATCTCCAAGCTTGCCGGTTTTACACAGGAGTCCTTCGAGGCCTGCTTGACGGACCAGAAACTTCTGGACGATGTGAGATCGGTCCAGAAGCGCGGCGCCAATGAATTCAAGGTCGACTCGACGCCGACCTTCTTCATCAACGGTAAGACCTACAAAGGGGCGATGTCGATTGAGGAAATGTCGGCCATCATCGACCCTCTGCTCTGACATCGGCTCAGCGCTGAAGCGGCAGCGCTCCGGCGCTGCTTGCCTTTCTATCTGTTCGCGCGCCATGCGCCCTATCGCAAAACTTCGGTACACTTTTGCGGAACCGGTGTATGAGGCGCGTGAATGAAGTTTTCGCGCCTCCGCCTTCTTGGTTTCAAGTCCTTCGTGGAACCCGGCGAGTTCGTCATCGAACGCGGCCTGACCGGCATTGTCGGGCCGAACGGGTGCGGCAAGTCGAACCTCGTCGAGGCGCTGCGCTGGGTGATGGGCGAAAGCTCCTACAAGAACATGCGCGCGTCCGGCATGGACGACGTGATCTTTTCCGGCTCGGGCACGCGTCCCGCCCGCAACACCGCCGAAGTCACGCTTTTCCTCGACAACAGCGACCGCTCGGCTCCATCCGCCTTCAATGATGCCGACGAACTGCAGGTGTCGCGCCGCATCGAGCGCGAGGCGGGCTCCCTCTACCGCATCAACGGCAAGGAGGCGCGCGCCAAGGACGTACAGCTTCTGTTCGCAGATCAGTCGACCGGGGCACGCTCGCCTTCGATGGTCGGGCAGGGGCGTATCGGCGAACTGATCCAGGCCAAGCCGCAGGCCCGTCGCGCCCTGCTCGAAGAGGCGGCCGGTATTTCCGGCCTGCACACCCGCCGCCACGAGGCGGAACTGAGGCTGAAGGCGGCAGAACAGAATCTCGAACGCCTGGACGACGTCGTTGGCGAACTGGAAAGCCAGATCGAAAGCCTGAAGCGCCAGGCGCGCCAGGCTTCGCGCTTCAAGAACCTGTCCGCCGACATCCGCAAGGCCGAAGCAACGCTCTTGCATCTGCGCTGGACGCTGGCCAAGACGCAGGAAGGCGAGGCGCGTTCGGCGCTGGCTACGGCCACGGCGCTCGTCGGCGACCGCGCCGCCACGCAGATGAACGCGGCCAAGGAGCAGGGCATCGCCGCCCATCGTTTGCCTGACCTGCGCGACGCGGAAGCAGCGGCTGCGGCCGCTTTCCAGCGGCTGTCGATCGCCAGGTCGCAGATCGAGGAAGAAGCCGGCCGCATCCGCGCCCGTCAGGCCGAACTCGAGCGCCGGTTGCAGCAGCTCGACGGCGACATCGCCCGCGAAGAGCGGATGGTACGCGACAACGCCGACGTTCTCGAGCGCCTGCGCGCGGAAGAGGCCGCGCTGAACTCCGAAAACGCCGGTGCCGCGGAGCGCGAGGCCACCACCCGCGCGGCATTCGAACAGGCCGCCTCGACGCTTGCGCAAAGCGAAGCCAAGCTCGCCGCGCTGACCGCCGAGCGCGCGGAGGCTGCCGCCTCGCGCCATCAGATCGAACGGACTTTGCGCGAAGCCGCCGAGCGGCGCGATCGCTTCGCCCGCCAGCTCGCCGATGTCGACCGCGAATTGTCGGACATCCTCGTGAAGGTGGCCGGCCTGCCGGACCCGGCCGAGAAACAGATCCTGGTCGAACAGGCACTGGCGTTGCTGGAAGAGTCGGAGGCCGCGGCTGAGCAGGCCGAGCAGTCGGTCATCGACGCTCGTGGCGCCGAAAGTGCCGCGCGTCCGCCGCTTCAGGACGCCAGGGCGGAACTGGCGCGGATCGAGACCGAAGCGCGTACGCTGGCCAAGATTCTGAATGCGGCCAGCGGCGATCTCTTCCCTTCCGTGCTGGAGCAGATCAGCGTCGAGCGCGGCTTCGAGACGGCTCTGGGCGCGGCCCTGGGCGAAGATCTCGATGTGCCGCTCGACCGCCGCGCGCCGGCGCATTGGGGAGAAAGCGAAATCCAGCCCGGCGACGCCACGCTTCCGGAAGGGGTCAAGAGCCTTGCCAGCGTGGTTCGCGCGCCGGCACAGCTTGCCCGCCGGCTGGCGCAGATCGGCATCGTCGAGGCCACTGACGGCCGCCGGTTGCAGGGGCTTCTGGCTCCCGGCCAGCGCCTGGTCAGTCGTGAGGGCGCGCTGTGGCGCTGGGACGGCCTGACCGCCAGCGCCGATGCGCCGACCGCCGCGGCACAAAGGCTGGCGCAGAAGAACCGGCTTGCCGAACTCGATGCCGAAGCGGTGCAGGCGACGCTCGTCCTGCGCCAGGCCGAGGAGGCGCTGGCACAGGCCGAGCAGGCCCTCCGCCAGGCAAGCGAAGCGGAGCGGACCACGCGCCAGGCCGGACGCGATGCCCAGCATCGGCTGGATGCTGCCCGCAATGCGCTGGCCGAGGCGGAAAAGGCCGGCGGTGAACTGTCGAGCCGGCGTGCCGCGCTGGACGAGGCGCGTGCCCGCATAGTCGACAGCCACGAGGAGACGTCGGCGGCTTTCGTCGAGGCCGAGATGTTGTTGCAGGACGGGCCGGATCTCGGCGATCTGCAATTGCAGCTCGAACAATCCTCGGCCAATGTCTCTCGCGACCGCGCCGCACTGGCCGACGCCCGCGCCGTCCATGAAGGCTTGCGGCGCGAAGCCGAGGCACGTACGCGGCGTCTGGATGCCATCGGCGCTGAGCGCGGCAACTGGCTGGCACGTGCTGAAAACGCCTCGACGCAGATCGCCTCGCTCGGCGAACGCAAGGCGGAGGCCGAGGCCGAGCGCGAACGGCTGGCCGATGCACCCGACGAGATCGACGCCAAGCGCCGTGCATTGCTCTCGCAACTCACCGAGGCCGAGACTTTGCGCAAGGCGGCCGCCGACCGTCTGCAGGAAGCGGAGAACAGGCAGGCCGAACTGGACAAGGCGGCCACATCAGCCATCCAGTCGCTGGCCGAGGCGCGCGAAACCCGCGCCCGCGCCGAGGAACGGCTGACGGCGGCGGACGAGCGCCGGCTGGAAGTCGAGGCGCGCATCCAGGAAACGCTGAACACGCCGCCGCATCTGGTCATCCGCCACACCGGCCTGGAAGCCGACGATCCGATGCCCGAGATGCCCGAGATCGAACGCCAGTTGGATCGGCTGAAAATCGAGCGCGAACGGCTCGGCGCCGTCAATTTGCGCGCCGAGGAAGAGCAGAAGGAGCTTTCCGAGCGCCTCGAGACCATCGTGTCGGAGCGCGAGGACATCATCGAAGCGATCCGCAAGCTGAGGCAAGCAATCCAGAGCCTCAACCGTGAAGGCCGCGAGCGGCTGCTGGCCGCCTTCGATGTGGTCAACAGCCATTTCCAGCGACTGTTCTCGCACCTGTTCGGTGGCGGCACGGCGGAATTGCAACTGATCGAATCCGACGACCCGCTGGAGGCGGGACTGGAGATTCTTGCCCGCCCACCCGGCAAGAAGCCGCAGACCATGACGCTGCTGTCGGGCGGCGAGCAGGCGCTGACGGCGATGTCGCTGATCTTTGCCGTGTTCCTGACCAATCCGGCGCCGATCTGCGTGCTCGACGAAGTCGACGCGCCGCTCGACGATCACAATGTCGAGCGCTTCTGCAATCTCATGGACGAGATGGCCAAGACCACCGAGACACGGTTCGTCATCATCACCCACAATCCCATCACCATGGCGCGCATGGACCGGCTGTTTGGCGTGACCATGGCCGAGCAGGGCGTCAGCCAGTTGGTCTCCGTCGACTTGCAGGCCGCGGAGGCGATGCGCGAGGCAAGCTGACGCTGACAGCGTCGCGACCCGTAGGAACCGCGCGTTTCGTTGTCAGTCAAGGATCGTAGCGAAGGGATCGCGGGCGATAAGCCGCGGATTCTGGCATCGACTTTCCCGATTATCGCAAAAGTCGCGGCAAACCGAACAGGTCTTGCGGGGCGTCAGGCTGAAGCGCGTTGAATGCGCGACAGTTCAAAACCGCCTTTGCCCGACAAGCTCTCTTCCGCCGGCCGGAACATGTCCTCGAAGTCGAGGTCCTCCTCGAAAATCACGCCTCCGACGGTCACGGCCAGGATCTCCTCGGCGCCCTGAGGGGAAAAATAGACCTGCGAGACACTGGCGCGGATACGCTCGCCAACCATCCTGGCTTCAGCCTCGCTCGTTCCGGGAAGGAAGACGCCGAACATGGACGCGCCTATGCGGCCGATGACGTCTTGCGAGCGTACGCAAGACCGGATGGTTGAGGCTATGAGACGCAAGGCTTCGTCGCCCCAGCTCAGGCCGAAGCGCAAGTTGATGGCGTTCAGATGTTCAGGATGAATGACCAGGAAGGCGCCCGATCGCTCGCCTGGAACGGAAGGCCTGATTGCCCGTCTCTCGATCAGCGACGTGAAGACCCTGCCGTTCAGGCAACCGGTCAGCGTATCGAAGGTGGCGGCCCTGTTGAGTTCCCGCCGGTAGCGACGGATCTCGGCCAGTTTCAGGCCTATGAACACAAAAAGCGGCAGGCAGATCACCAAAGGCAAAAGCGTTGCGGTGATCATGCCGCGCCCGAAAGGCGTCAGCGTCTCGCTGAACAACAGCAGATAGTTCAGGATCAGGGAGACGCACAGGCTGCCGATGGTTCCAAGGAAAGCCAACCAGCCGACGTTCCTCCATTCACGATGGGCCGGGACATCAGCTGCTGCGTTGGACATGATCGATCTCCGTTGGATCGCCAAGCATAAGACCGGCAAGTTAGGATTTCGGTTTCAAAGAACAATACAATTTGAGGCGTCGGGATAGATCGCTCAGCTTTCTGGAGGCGATGCCGGCCTTTGCGGCGAATCCGGTTGCTGCCGCCTATGGGGGCCGAAGATTCCCATCTCCGCCGTCCTGGCTGTTGCTTCGGCCTTGCCATAGATACCGCTCGGCAAGGCCAGCGCCCAGCCATTCGACACGAGCCAGGCGCCGACATCCTGTTTGCCCAGCCTGCATGTCGCCGCGACAGGGAAGCGGTCGACCACCGGAGGCACGAAACAGTTCAGCGCCCGCCCGCGCATCCAGTTGTTGAAAGCCGCACGCGCCCGCTGTCCACAAGGCCAAGCACGCTCGTGAAACAGGCAGATCCTGTCGGCTTCGACGCTCTGGGTTCCGCTGATGAACAGTTTCCGCCCCATGGACTCGAAACCAGCCGACGATGTGGCCACCGGACGATACAGCGGTGTTTCCCGCCAATCCTTGGGCATCGATGGCTTGGGTTGTGAGGCGAGGCCGAGGTCGCCAAGGGGCAAGCGAGGTTCCACCCGCTCCACGCCAGAGCCCTCGATTTGCGGCGGCGCGATGAGATCCTCGGCAATCTTGCGGGCTGAATTGACGATCGATCGAACCGGGTGCTGCGCGACGTCATCGCTGACGTCCGGGGCCGGGTCGGTGACGGTCCGCTCGACAGGGAATAGGGTCGCCGCCTTGACCAGCAGCAGGATGCCGACGAGAAGCTCGAGGCTTGCGACCGCGATCATCACGCGAAGGCGCCCCGCTTGTCCCGCCGGACCGCACGCGCCCAGTTCGCTAGAAGCTGGACGTCGATTTGGCAACCAGTTTGAGCGCACCTTTTTCAATCCGGTAAAACGGCATCGAGCGTTCGCTGGAACCATCCGCGCGGAACTTGAACAAGCCGGTCGATCCGCGAAATCCGTTCGGATTCTCGAAAACCTGCCTGTTGAAGCCGTTCGGTCCGGCAGCGCTCGCGATTCCCGCGGTCAGGGCAACCATGTCATAGGCATAAGCGACATTGACGTCGGCCTGGTAGTTGAAGGTTGTCTTGAAACGATCCGAAATGGGACCTGTTTCGTGTTGGTCGAGCGTGGCGATATAGGCACCTTCGAATAGTGGACTGGTCGGATACTCCAGCCAGCGGTTCGTGCCGACCACGGAGGTCGATTTTCCAGGAATGCCTTTTGCCTTCAGGGCGATCAGGATTGGCGACGGATTGCTGTCGCCGCTGGCAACGACCACGGCATCGGGGGCGTCCACCAGCGAGCCCATGTCCGTCACCGCCTTTGCCGCGCTGTCGGCGCTCGTATAGGGTATGGTGATCGCAAGTGCGGCTCCGTACACGCTGAGGCTGTTGGCAACCCGCTTTTCGACGATATCGGCACTCGGGCCCGCTGGTACCAGCAGGACGAACTTCTTCCCGCCCTTGGCCGCAATCGCGCCGGCGCCTGCAGCGGCGCTGTCTGCCTCGCTGAGGCATACCGCATAGACGCCTGGGCCGCCGGCAAAATTGTCCGCAAGAGCCAGAACCACTGGCCGGTTTGCGCCCGACAGTTTCGCGACATGCTGCGCCGCGGGCAGTTCGGTCGGACCGATGACCACTTTCGCTCCCGAAGTTATGGCCTTTACCGCCAGTTGCTGCGAGTAGGTCGCGTCTCCCTTCGTGTCCTCGACGGTAAGCGTCAGCAGCGGGTTGCCGAGGTCCGTCATCGCGAGCTTTGCGGCGTCGAGCATCTTTCTGCCGTTTTCGCCTGCGGATCCGGAGGCGGAGAGGGGCAGCAGCATGGCGACTTTTGTGGGGCCGGTGCCGAGAGACTGCGTTGCCATGCTTGCGTTGGCGACAGCAACAGCAGCCGGCTGATTGGGGGCATGGATGGCAGCGGGGTCGAGCGCGTCGGACACCGCGCCTTTCGATTGGCAGCCGAGCAACGACATTGCCAGCACGGAAGCGACCACCCATGTCCGAAGGCCGTGGACCTGCCGGTCAAATTCCATTTTTCTGCTCCCACCCTGTCTGCCGCGTATGGCGAGGACATGTCTTTCCCGACTCGTCCGCACCACGGATCACGGCCGCTCTATGCCCCATTCGACCGACGTGCTCAGTCACGAAACAGCTCGGCCCTGAGCGCTTTGATCCGTCTGGCCTGCTCCACGGTTCGATAGTCGGCACATTTCATGTAGCGTGGGCCGGGCACGAAAAACCTGCGCACGCAGACACGCTTTGCCCCTGTCGGGTTGCTTTCCTGTGAAAGGGCGGAAAACCCGAATGTCGCCACGGGCAAAGGCCCGGCCAACTCCAGGCCATCCCTTGCCAGTATGGCTCTCGCACGCTGGCAGTAGCGAACGGAAAGTGCCGAGAACCGGGTCTCGTTGTGCCCCGCGCGATATTTCATCACCGTCGTGCACAGATCACCGCCGGCAAGCTTGTTAGCGAGCGCCAGGTACTCGACGCCAAGCGCGATATTGGTCGCGGGCGCGCTGAGATCCTCTAGCGAACCGCGAAAGCCAAACATGCGCGCCGTCGCCGGCATGACTTGCATCAGTCCGACTTCTCCGGCGCCTCCGCGCGCATCAGGATCGAAGCCGCTTTCGATCTCGATCACGGCATGCGCCAATATCGGTTCAAGGCCGTAGATCGACGCCTGACAGGTCGCGAACGCCTTGTAGGTCTCGCGCGACCACGCTGATGCGGCGCTGCAGGGCATCTGCCGCGTCGCGATGGCTGATGGTGCCTGTTCGACGGAAGACTGTTCGAATTCCCTGGCTGGCGCCGCCGGCACCAGCCAACCGGTCAGCGCAACCGCTCCAGCGATCACGGCGAGCGGTGCGCGATCGCCAATCATCGGGCCTGCCGGCGCGCTCTCGCCTTGCGATCAGTTCATGTACTCGACCATGCGGTCGTGAAAACACTCGCACTTGTTGAGCGTGTCTTCGTCCTTGTAGTTGATCTTCAGGTAGCCGTAAGCCATGCCGCAGGCGACCTTGGCTTCCGATGCCCAGACGAAGACCGGCCGCGACGAGTTGATCCATTCAGGGCTCTTGGCGACGGCGATCGACTCATCCATCAGCTTCACGACCTGTTTCGTGAGGTCGACCGTGTTTTCGGTCAGCACGAGATTGGACGTTCCGACGGTGCGGCAATAGTCGGCCGTCGGGCCTTCGATGATGTCGGCAGCAAAGCCGGCCGATCCCGCCAAGAGCAGCGCCGTGGCCGAAACCAGCAATCTTGAACGAATTTTCATGTAAGCCCCTCTCCAAATTCCCATTTCACGTTCCGCTAATGCATAGCATGGGAGCACAAGCGCGCAGAAGTGTTAAATCGTGACATGCTGCTGCGCGTGTGTTGCGTCGTCGTAGAGGATGTTGATCGTGCCGGCTGCGGGCGCGTTCTGCAGTACGGCCACATCCACGAAGTTTGCCGCGTTGCCCGAGCCGCTGGTATCGACGCTTACTGTGCTGGTCGCGCTGTTGTAATGCACATAGTCGGCGATGTTGCCAGCCGGTGCCTTATCGAAAAGCGCCGTCAGGTCGATCTTATCCCCTTCGTCGCCGTGGTAGTCGACGATCAGATCCTTGATGTTGAGATTGTCGATCTTGAACGTGTCGGCTCCCGAAGTACCGTCCATGGCCACCGACGGCTGCGTCGAGGCAACCAGCGATGTATCGAGTTCCACCTCGACATAGTTGCCGCTCGTACCGTCGGCCATCTGGAAAGTGCCGTTGCCGGTCACGGTCTGCCCGTCGATTTCGCCGACAGCCGCGTTCGCTGCCGTGCTGATGGAGACAATACCGTTGTCGGCGAGGTGCGACAATTCCCCGGTGTCGCTGATGCCGTTGGCATTGGCGTCCTGCCAGATCAGCAGGCTGCTGAACGCCGCATCGTTGTGGTCGATGACGCCGTCATGGTTGCTGTCGAGCGACGCCAGTGCTGCCGCGCCGCTGGCGAAGTGGCCGCCATTGAAGTTCGGCGTGAACAGCTCCGTGCCATCGTCGATCTTGCCGTCATGGTTGAGGTCGACCGCCAGCATGCCGTCATGGGATGTGTTCCAGGCGAGCTGTTCCTTGGTGCCATCGCCGTTCATGTCGAACTGGACACCGTGGCTGACGTCGGAGAAGGCAAAGCCATTGTGATTCAGGTCGAGAATGATGGGGTCGACCGATCCTCCGATGAGGGTGTTCAGGTTTGCAATCGTGACGTTCTGCAGGTCGACCAGCGCCCCGACTCCGGCATTTGTGGTTGTCTGAGTATAGACGTAGGTGTGGTTTACCCCTGAGATGGTTGCGGTGAATGCGAGCGTCGCCCCGGGGTTGCCGATATCTGTGGCGTTAAGATACTGGACAACCGCCGCCAGGCTTGCGGCGGACGTGACCGCCAATGGCGCGGTAAAGGTGTCGGTTCCAAAGAAGCTGGCGATGCCGTTGGTGACCGAATGGGACTGAACCGTGTCGCCGCCGATCGTCAACGTGGAATCCCCGCCATTGACGTTGCCGGCGGTGGCGGCCACCAGACTGCCGGGCAGTGACAACTTGTCGGTGCCGGCGATGAAATCGGTGATGATGTCATATCCGGTGATCGTGCCGTTGTTGCCCGATCCGCCTATGACGGGTGTCGATTCACTCGACCCGATCACGAACGTGTCGGCGCCGGCTCCTCCTGTCATTGTGTCCGCACCCGCTCCGCCAGTGAGGGTGTCGTTGCCCAACCCGCCAACCAGACTGTCGCTGCCGGAAGTGCCAACCAAATTGTCGTTTCCGGAAGTCCCGGCGATAGCCTCAACCGTCAGCTGATTGCCCGTTGTGCCATCAATATGGACATTGAAGGTTTGCGAAGCGGTATCGCCATCGTGATCCGTAACCGTTACTTTGATGCCGTTGAAGTCGAGGTCCGCCGGCGGGTTTTGAGACGCGGCGCCGACTTCAACACCATTCAAACGGAACCCGCCGCTATTGGTGCCGTCGCTGATGACTTTCACACCGTAGATAGCATCGCCAGCTATATAGTTGCCCGTGCCCGCGACAGCCGACCAGTCAAGGCTGCTGATCTGGATAACATTGCCGGATGTCACGTTAAGCGTCACCTGGTCATAAGTCGTCATGCTGGCATTGAGGTAAACCAGGACGGTAATTTTGGCCGTCGCCATGCCGCCCGTGTAGCCCTGGGTTGTGAATTTGAAATCATCAACACCATGACCAGTCGTATTGTTACTATCATCGACGAATGTGAATTTTATGGACTCGCCGGGATCGTTTGACTGGCCGGAGCCGCCCTTGACGGCCCAACCCTGCGAACTGGTATTCACTTCATCCGTGCTTTGGCCGGGGTGCCATTGCCGTCGTCACCGGTCACAATAATGTTGAAGTTGGTGGCCGCGCCCAAATCCACGAGCAGTGAACCTGTCGGCCCTCCGGCTGTCGCTGAGGTTGCGGCGATTGGATTGAAGACGATATCGCCTGTCCGGTGCAGCACTTCCAGCGAGTCGGTGCCATTGGCGTTCAGCGTCAGCTTGGCAACGACGTCAGCTCCTTCCATCAGGTTCAACACGATCTGGGATGCCGAGCTGGAGGCAACTTGTACATTCTGCCCCGTCGCCGAAATGCTACCAAATCCGTCCGCGCCATACTGCCACTCTGCAAATTGCCCAGTGTAGGTGGTTGCCGTTGCCGGATTGAGCGCTGACAGGCTGACGATGCCATCGCCGTTACCGTCATTGATGAGGGTGAAGACCGGCACGTCGTCATCGACCGTCACGGTGAGCGTGCCGGTTGAGGCCGTGGCGGCCGTGTCGTCGGCGTCGTAGACCTTGTAGCTCAGGCTGAAGTCGAGATTGTCCTCGGTGCCCGCCGTCGGATGCTGGACCGGCGCCAGCAGCGTCACCGTATAGGTGCCGGCAACCGCGTCCGTCAGGTCGACCTGGAACACATTGATGCCGCCGGCCGAGGCGATGATCTGCGTGCCCGCCCCATTGGCCGTGTAGGTGTAGGTGGTGCCGTTCACCGTCTCGGAGCCGGACACCAGGGCGATGTGGCCCGCGCCGTCCGCACCATAATTGTGCGTCAGCGTGCCGGGCTGCGCGCTCGGCACGTTGTCGCCTGAAGCCGCGTCGTGGTTGCCCGTCGCGAGGTCGTCCTCGTCGACCAGCGTTGCCGACACACCCGCCGTCGCATGGTTGTTGTCGCCCGAGAAGGTGAACGACAGAACCGCCTGCGAGGTGTCGCCGTCCGCGTCCTTCACGGTGTAGGTGAAGCTGTCCACCGTTCCCGCCGGCACCGAAGCCTTCGGGTATAGCTGTAGGAGCCGTCGCCGTTCAGCGTCAGCGTGCCATAGGCCGTCGCGATCGGATTGCCGACCGTGCCGCCCGTCACCGCCGTGACCGTGCCGGGCTGGTCCGCGCCGACATGGTCGTTGGCCAGGACGCCATTGGCCGCGTTCGCCACGATCGCCGCGCCGCCTTCCGTCGCGGATTGACCGTCGTTGACCGCAACCGGCACGTCGTCATCGACCGTCACGGTGAGCGTGCCGGTTGAGGCCGTGGCGGCCGTGTCGTCGGCGTCGTAGACCTTGTAGCTCAGGCTGAAGTCGAGATTGTCCTCGGTGCCCGCCGTCGGATGCTGGACCGGCGCCAGCAGCGTCACCGTATAGGTGCCGGCAACCGCGTCCGTCAGGTCGACCTGGAACACATTGATGCCGCCGGCCGAGGCGATGATCTGCGTGCCCGCCCCATTGGCCGTGTAGGTGTAGGTGGTGCCGTTCACCGTCTCGGAGCCGGACACCAGGGCGATGTGGCCCGCGCCGTCCGCACCATAATTGTGCGTCAGCGTGCCGGGCTGCGCGCTCGGCACGTTGTCGCCTGAAGCCGCGTCGTGGTTGCCCGTCGCGAGGTCGTCCTCGTCGACCAGCGTTGCCGACACACCCGCCGTCGCATGGTTGTTGTCGCCCGAGAAGGTGAACGACAGAACCGCCTGCGAGGTGTCGCCGTCCGCGTCCTTCACGGTGTAGGTGAAGCTGTCCACCGTTCCCGCCGGCACCGAAGCCTTCGGGGTATAGCTGTAGGAGCCGTCGCCGTTCAGCGTCAGCGTGCCATAGGCCGTCGCGATCGGATTGCCGACCGTGCCGCCCGTCACCGCCGTGACCGTGCCGGGCTGGTCCGCGCCGACATGGTCGTTGGCCAGGACGCCATTGGCCGCGTTCGCCACGATCGCCGCGCCGCCTTCCGTCGCGGACTGACCGTCGTTGACCGCAACCGGCACGTCGTCTGTGACATTGACCTGAACCGTCGCGCTCGCCTGATCTCCGTCGGTATCGGTGGCGACCACGTTGATGCCGGTCAGGTTGATGACATTCTGTCCACCCGCGTCGGGATGCGGGAAATTGTCGAGCAGCGTCACATTGACTGTCGCCGAGCCGTTGCCGCCAGCCAGGATCGGCAGCGACGGCGCGACAAGGTCGATCCGGATGGCGTCGATGCCGTTGATCGAACCGACAATCTGAGTCGGCCCGGCCAGCGTCCAGACGATGTCGGCGCCGGCAACTCCGTTGACGTCCGCCGTGATCCCGGCGACCGATGTGAAGGCCACCCCGGTGATGTTGTCGGAACCGGCATGGAACGTCACTGTTCCGCTGCCGTCCTCGACATTGGTCGCGGGCGCGCTGCCGGTCGCATTGGCGGTGCCCAGCCCTTCCTCGTCCACCGAGATGATCGCGTTCGACACCACCGACGGGCCTTCCCCATCGCCGATGGTGATATTGAGCGTCGTCTGCGAGGTGTCGCCGTCGCCGTCATTCAGCGTATAGGTGAAGGTATCGGTCACCGGAGAGGCGTTGCTGATGTTGGAATTGGCCACGTAGCTATAGGTGCCGTCAGGGCTCAGTGTCAGCGTGCCGTACTGGCCGACGACATGGAAGTCGCCGCCCACCACCGTCGTTGCCCCAGAACCCGTCACCCCACTCACCGCGGCGCCGTCGGCACCCTTGGTATCGGCGCCGGCCGCATTGCCGTCGCTGCCGACGCCGGTAATCACGTTGCCGTTCGCCGTGCCGCCTTCCGTGACGCTGTCCGTGTCGGCAACCGCCGTCGGCACGTCGTCGATGATGGCAACGGCAAAGGTCGTGCTCGCAGTGTCGCCGTCGACATCCGTGACGGTGATGCTGAAAGTGTCCGGAACCGTGTCGTTGGCGTCGTATCCGGTCGTGCTGACGGGATGGGTAACCGACTCGGTGACCGTGTAGTCATACTGGATGGCACCCGTGCCGGGATCGAACGACAGGATCGTGATGTAGCCGAACTGCCCTAAAATCTGCTGCCCGACGCCGGTCACGGTGGTGCCGTTGATGACGATCGAGCCGATGCCATCGGGTGCGTCGATGCTGATCGTCCCGACGCCGGAGGTTTCGGAGTTGCTTGGTGCGTCGCTGCCCGGCGATTGTTGCGGGCCGCCATCGAGGCCGGTTTCGCTGGCCGCCTGGCCAGGGTCGGTCAGGGACATGGCCACTACGGAGACGCCCCTGTCGACCAAGGAAGGGAACAACTCGCGATGATCCAGCTGCCCAAAATGCAGGTCAGTCGGCGGCAGCAATGCCGAAAGGCCGAAGCCGTCGCCGATCCCGCCAGCAGGCTGTTCGAAATTGCCGCCGGCGCTCGAGGTCGAACCTCCGGGGCCTGCCGAGATGGAACCATCCGCGCCAAACGCGACATCGACATGGCTCGCTTCCAGCGCGGCGATCAAGGCCACGCGCGGCACTTCGACTTCGCCGATGATGAAGGTCGGCACATTCAGGGCACCGTCCTTGATGACGATGACCGAGCCGTCCGCCTGCTCGAGCACGAGGTTGTGCCCGTCGACCTTGATGTTGTCGATCGAGACATTGGCCGGAAGTCTGACGACGTTGCTTGCGTCGGCGACATATTCGTGTGGGGCATTTGCCGCTGGCGGAGCAGCCGCTGGCGCGCCGCCGCCGACGTCGACCGGCACGGGTTCGGCCGAGGCCGGCGCCGTTTGGGCCGGTGCCGCCGCCTGCTCGGCCGGCGCGGCCTGCGCCACCAACTGGATCGGCGCTGTCAGGTCGTGGTGATCGTTGGAGACGGAATGCTCGTCCCACGAGCTCGAAACGTTGTCCAATTCAATACTGGTCGCCATAGCTTAAACCCCTCCGGCATTTCCCGGAAAGAGACAGGTGGCGCCTCGACTTTGCAACGGTCCATCAACCCATTCTATATATTTGGATATGCCTGCGATGATTTTTTTTACGCTTGGTAAACTGTGAACATATAATCAGTTATATCTTGTCTGGGATGCATGGCGCTTCGCCGCGAGCGATGCGAAAAATCCGGTAAATACAAGTATAAATACGTGTAAAATTTTACTCAAATTAGCAAAACGATTTTGCAGTAAAGTTATCCACCTTCCTTTCCAGTAATTTGAGACAAGATTGGTAGCGTCCACGGTCAAAGGTGGGCGTCATGAAAAAACAAAAGAATGCTCCGGGGAAGAGCAAGCTCAAGCTGCTTCTGCTGGCAGTGGGGATGGTCGGGTCGGCGCAACCAGCCCTTGCCGGGCCTGTCGTCAGGGATTTCCTGCCCGAAACAGCACTGCTTGGGACGGTCCAGGCGCCGCATGGTCTCGGCGGTATTTCGCTGCAAAGGTACCAGCCCTGGCAGCCGGCCGCCCCCTACCAGATCAGCCTTGTCCTGAACGGCTACAGTCCCCTTCCGGCGCAAGACGGGTCCAGCGCCTCGATCGCGCAAGAAGGCAGGGGGGTCGACCCGATGCAGACTGCGTCGATTATCCCCGGCGTGTTCGGGTCGGTTGCGCTGTCGATGCGCAATTTTCCCGTTTCGGCGCGCTGGGCACCGGTCTACCAGGCCATAACAGGTTGCACCGAGGGCAGTCCCTGTGACCACAAAAGCCCGGCCTTCTCGGCCATGGTCTCGGCCGCCCAAGGCAAGGGCTTTGTCGAAAAACTGTCATTCATCAACAGCGGCATCAACCACCTGATCGCCTACAAGAAGGACAGCGTCGTTTACGGCAAGCTCGACTACTGGGCGAAGCCTTCGGAAATCCTCGCCAATCGCGCCGGTGACTGCGAGGACTTCGCCATCCTCAAGATGACGGCGTTGCTGAGGGCCGGCATTCCGGCACGCAGCATGTCGCTCGTCGTTCTCCAGGACCGCAAGCGAGGTTTCTTCCACGCCGTGCTTTCGGTGAGCACTGCCGGCGGCGCTTACATTCTGGACAGTCTCAACAATACGGTGCTCAAGGACAGCGCGCTTCCGGACTATCAGCCACTGTACTCGTTCAGCACCGACCGGGCATGGATCCACGGGTCCAAAACGGGGGGCGCGCAGATGGCCGACGTCAAGGGCGGTTTCGAGACCGTCGCGCCTGGCGAAGGTGTGCAGGCGGACGTCAAGTAAACGCAAGGGTGGTCGGTTTTGCCCTGTTGACTGGCTATCCGTTGAAGACGAAAGCCATCAGCAATTCCAGATCCAGCACCGGCGCGCGCACCACGTTCAGCTGGCCCCGGTAGCGGCGCTCGCCGGCACCGATCACAAATCCGCTCGCAACGGCAACGTCGCCATTGGTGTCAAGGCGCGCGAATATATCGGCCACGTTGAGATCCAGCGCCAGCTTCAGGTCCTGCCGCGTGTCCTGGTCGAATGCCGTCGGCAACTGCCGTTTGACCAGTTGCTGGAACGGCGCATTGAACGTGACGATCTTCTTCGTAGATGCCAAGGCGAAAGCCGGCGACGGACAGGCAAGCAGGATGGCGTTTACCATCCTGATCGACGCAAGCTTGCGCAGGTTCAGGTTCTCGTGCCCCAATTCACGTATGCAGGCGACCCGAATTGCCGAAGTCAGGTTTCCTTTTTCCGCGTGACTTTCGGCGATCTCGTCGACCAGCATGCCGATCGTGCATTTGCGGCTCTCGGCCATCTGCTTCAGCGAAACCCAGAAAGCCCGTTCCAGACGAATGCCGCGCCTTACGCCGCCGCGCGCCACGACGCGGAACTCAAGCTCGAAATCTTCTGTCGGGAGCGGCGGAAGCAAATGGTCTTTCAAGGTCAGGGGAGAGATGGCGTTATCGCTCACTCATTGCCTCCTGACGTGCCTTGTTGATCGGCTTCAGCAGGTAGCTCAGGATCGTCTTGCGCCCGGTCTTGATATCCACGGAACAGATCATGCCGGGCATGATCGAATATGCCTTTCCGTCTCGCACCAGTGTCGATTTCTCGGTCGCAACACGCACCTGATAATAGGGCTCGCCCGTCTTCTGATCGACCAGGCTGTCCGCGGTTATGTTGGAAACCTTGCCTTCGATGCCGCCAAAGATCGAGAAGTCGTAAGCCGTGACTTTTATCAAGGCATCCTGATCGGGGCGAATAAAGGCGACATCGCGGGGCGAAACACGTGCTTCTACCAGCAATGTCTCGGAAGTGGGCACGATGCCGGCTACGACAGTACCTGGCTGGACGAAGGCGCCGACGGTGTTCAGTTCCATCGTGTTGACGATACCGTCCACCGGCGAGCGGATATCCGTTCGCGCGACCTTGTCGGTCGCGCCGCGAATGGTTTCGTCCACCACTGAAAGATCGGCCAAGGCCTGCGTCAGGTCATCGAGCGCTTCCTGCTTCAGTTGCAGCCCAAGTTCCTCGACCTGAAGCTGCGCCTCGGTGATCGCCGACTTGGCTTTCTTTATCGTCTCGCTGGCCAGGTTCAATTGGCCGTTGAGTTCGGTTTGTTCCTGCTCGACCTTGAGCTGCTCGGTCCTTGCCATCAGACCTTTCTTGACCATCGCCTCGACCAGCGTCGCCTGCTGGTCGCTCACGGCCAGGTTTTTTGTCAATCGGTCGAAATTGGCGTTCGCCTCGTCGAGTTCCTTTTCGCGCTGGTCGAGGCGCGACTTGAGCACCGACAGCTTGTTGTCGAAATTTTCGCGTCGGGCAACGAGGAGATTTTGCTCGTTGTCGCAGATTTCCGGCGCCACCGCCTGAATGTCCTGCGGACACGGAAACGATCCGGTGATGCCGCCGCTCTGTTCGTATTTGAGCCTGGCGATGCGTGTTTGCAGCGCCCGCGCCTTGGCTTGCTGTTCGCCGAGGCTGGACGTGTTCAAGGTATTGTCGAGACGAATGATAAGGTCGTTCTTCCTGACGACCTGCCCCACCTTCACGGCGATTTCCTGAACGACGCCCGGCTCGCTGGCCTGGATGACCTGAGTCTTGGAGGCCGGTATGACCTTGCCATCGCCACGCGCGATCTCGTCGACCTCGGCGAATGATGACCAGGCGACAAAGGCGACGAAGAGCGCCGCTATGATGAATATGGACGCCGTCGCGAAAAGCGGCGGGCGGTCTTCTCTGGCAAGCATTTCCTACACCCCGTTATTATATCGGGTTTAACCCGATATAATTTGTTCATTCAGGAATTGGTTCTCTGCAGCGCCTGAATGACTTGTTCTTTTGGCCCGTCAGCAACTATCCTTCCTTGTTCGACAACAATAAGGCGATCAGCCAGTTCGAGCATGCTGAAGCGATGCGTCGAGACGATCAGCGTCGTGTCGCGGTCAAAAGCGGTCTTGAGTTGCTTGATCAGCTGTCGTTCCGAAGCCAGGTCCATCGAGCCGGACGGTTCATCCAGAAAGACGATCTTCGGCTTGGTCAAAAGCAGCCGGGCAATCGCCACCGTCTGTCTCTGCCCGCCGGAAAGATTGGTGCCGCGCTCGCCGACATTCATGTCGTAGCCGCGTGGATGGCGAGAGACGAACTCGTCGACGCCGGCGGCTTTTGCGGCTTCGATGATCTGCTCGTCGGTCGCCTCCGGAGATGCCATGAGCAGGTTCTCCTTCACGGTGCCCGAAAACAGATCGCCAGCTTGCGCGACGATGCCGACGGCGGCGCGTACCTCCGACGGGTGATACTGGCGGATGTCGATACCATCCAGCAGCAGTTCGCCTGAGCTCGGCAGGAAAAGCCTGCCGATCAGGCGTCCCATCGTCGTCTTGCCTGACCCGATGCGGCCGATGATGCCGATGCGCTCGCCCGGTTTCACCGAGAAGTTCAGGCCGGACAGAACCTCGTTTTCCGATCCGGGGTAGACGAAGCCGACATTCTTAAACGTCATCGCTCCATTGCGGATCGGGCGATTGACAAAGCCCACCGTGTCCGGCCGGTCCTCCGGCTGGGCCATGATGGAATTCACCATTCTCAAGGAGAGCATGGCCTGGCGAAATCTCGACAGGGTGATCGCGATCTGGCCGAGCGGAGCCACGGCCCGGCTCGCCAGCATCACCGTGCCGATAATGGCTCCTGTCGAAACATGCCCTTCCGAAAAGGCATAGGCTCCGGCCACGACAAGGGCGACCGTCACAAGCTGCTGGATGGCCTGGGTGATGTTGCCGGCCGCCGCAGAGAGCTGCTTGATCTTCTCGGAGGTGTTGGCCGCATTCTTCGAATGCTCGCCCCACTTCCTCAGCAAATAGGCTTCGGCGCGCAGCGACTTGATTGTTTCCAGCGTGGAGATGGACTCGACCAGCAAGGCCTGGCGCTGGGATGCTTCGTTCATCGAGGCGGCGACCCGTTTGCCGATGCGGCGTTGCGTGACCAGGCCGACGATTACCGACGCCACAAATGCCAGGGCCGGTATGATGACCAACCAATCGCCGATCGCGTAGATGACCAGCAGGAAGATGAAGACAAAGGCCGTGTCGATGAAGAGGCTGATGGTGTTGGAGGTGAAAAACTCCCTGACGAACTCATATTGAGTGACACGGTTGGCATATTCGCCGGTCGAGCCCGGGCGCGCGGACAAGGATGAATTCAGCACCTTCTCGAACAGCAGATACGATATCCGCAGGTCCGCCTTGCGCCCGGCATAGTCGATGAGCGAGGCCCGGGCGGTCTTTAGAAGCAGGTCGAAGAGAATGACGGCACCGATTCCGATCGCCAGCACCCAGAGCGTCGATATCGCCTTGTTCGGCAATATGCGGTCATAGACGTTCATGGTGAAGATCGGCGAGGCGATGGCCAGCAGGTTGATGAAAATCGCCGACAGCACGACCTTCGAATAGGTGCGCCAGAAAGCGCCCATCGTTCCCGTCAGCCAATGGCGCCGTTCGATCTGCTGCGCCGACCCGACCTTCATGCCTTCGGTGGCGTTGGCATAGGTGATCGAGAACGATGCGCCGCCACTGATGTAACTTGCGGCCAGCTCGGATTTGCCGATAGTCGTGCGCCCGTCTTCCTGCGGCGCCGTGAGATACCCGTCGCCATCGATTTCGGCCAGCAGGGCGATCGGCAACTGGCTGACACGGAAGATAATTGCCGGAAGATCGACGCGACCGCGCAGGAAGTCGCGATGGTTGAATTCGTGGGTCTCGAGACCGATGCGTTCGGCAAGATGCCGGATCTCGGTGACCTCGATGCGCGTGTCCGAAATCGGCACCCCGGCAAACAGCACGGTCTCCGCGCTCGGCCTGCCGAGATAGGCGGCAACCGCCGAAAAGCAGGCCTTGAACGCCTCCTTGGGAGACAGAATATGTGGCTGCTGATTCACGACCCGCCCGCCAGGACCCTCAACACCCCTTAATCCGGCTCACTTCTTCCTGACCGGGGCGAGGATGTCGAAGGGCAGGTCGTTCTTCTGTTCCGACGGCGTCCGCGCATAGGTTTCGGTGTCCGCGGTCTCCGGAGCTCCAAACTCGCCCTGGGCATAGGCCGTGGCCTGCTTTGGCGGTTGGATGTTCATCGTTTTGAGCAACTGCCCGGTCGCTGCCAGAAGCCGATACTGGGCAAATAGCGATGCGTAGGACGCGGTGTCCGCCAGCGTCGCTGTGTTGAACCGCGTATTCTGCGCATCCAGCACATCGAGCAGCGAGCGCTGTCCGACCTTGAACTGCTCGCGATAAGAGGCAACCAGCTTCTCGTTGGAAGCAGCTTGCAGCTTCAGGGTCTTTGCCAGATCGGCTTGCCGGAAGCGGCGATCCCACGACGTGCGAACGGCTTCTTCGATCTCCCGCAGGACCTGATGCAGCCCAAGCCGCTGCTCGCTGGCGCGGCGGATCTGCTCCTGCTCATTCGCCTTGTCGATGCCGCCCCGGTACAGGTTCCACCGCAGCACCACCCGTGCTTGCAGATCGGATGTGTCTCCATTGTCGCCGTCAATGTCGTATCCGGCCCGGGCAACGCCTTCGGCGACGACGGAAGGGCCGTATTTCGCCCGAGCGGCGTCAACCTGCGAGGCGGCGGCGGCAATATCGCTATTGGCCATGTGGACGCGCGGATTGTTCTCCCGCGCAATGCCCAGCGCTTCGTCCAGGGATCTTGGCAGCGCAGAGGAAACATCGCCTGGCCGCGATGCATTGGTCAGCGGTTTCCCGACGGTCTTGAAGAAGCGGATCCTTGAGGCCTCGAGTTCCTCGGCGGCTTCCTGCATGCGGGCCTTGGCCGCGAACAAGCGCTCCTCCGCCTGTTGCCGGTCGGCTTCGTTCAACCCGCCGCCTGCTATGCCTTCCCTGATGTCGTGGAGAATCGCTTGGTGAAAGCCCAGATTCTTCTTTGCCTCTGCCACGATCGAGGCCTGAAGCATGTATTCCAGGTAATCCTGGACAACCGACAGCCCGATGAACTCGGATCGCTCCAGCACGCGGAACGAGGCGCCATCGACCCGCGAGGCCTGACGGTTGAGTTCGGCTCGCCTTGCGCCACTATCATAAAGCGTTTGCGAAACCGTCAGGTCGGTCTCCGCGGGATAAAGCGCGTCGTGCTCGATGGAGAGCGCGCGGCGGGAGGAGTTGTCAAGGCGGCGAGCACCAGCGGATGCTTCGACATCGACGCTTGGGAGATAAAGCCCTTTTGCCTGCCTCAGTTCGAACTCGATTGCCTCACGGTTTTCGATGGCCTGGCCGATTTCCGGATTGGATTCCACCGCAACCGCCATGGCCTCCTTGAGTGTCAGCGCATGCGCGCTCCAGCAACTCAGCATGGTAGCCGTCATCAAGAGACCAACGCTCATGACCTTGGTCGACAGACCTGTCGTCTTCATTTTCCCACCCACGTTTCCCCGCGCTTTGTAAGAGCGCCCCAGCCGGGCTGGCGCCCTGACCTTGCTCACTATCTTGCAAATTACCGTGACCGTTTCATTATTAAGCTGTGACTAAATCACAGAATCCAGACAGACGGCCAAAAAATGTAGCAAAAATGGCACACATTTGAGACGCTGCTGGGGACCAAGTGCTGGTATCGAAACTTGAAGCACCGAGACAAGATATGGAGAGGGCACAGCACGCTTGTTCTGAAGACATCCTGATGAGTACGCATGCCTGCAAATAAAGTGGGCTTGGCGCAGCGTTTTTGAGAAGGGCCGATTCGGCGCGTGCTGTGCTTGGCTGGGGCGCCAGGATTCGAACCTGGGAATGTCGGTACCAAAAACCGATGCCTTACCACTTGGCGACGCCCCAATAGCCGTCAGAGTCGCTGTGCGGCGCGTTATTAGCAGAGCAGCCGAAAAGCACAATGCTTATGAGCGACCGCGAAGGCACTCGCCTGACCAGCAGTGCGATTGCCTCCAGACGATCCACAAACGGACTATAAGGACCACGCGGCCAACTCGTTGCCGGCTGGGTCGACGAAGTGGAAGCGTCGGCCGCCAGGGAACGGGAATATAGGCTTGACGATCGTTCCGCCGGCGCTTTCGACCGCGCGAAGGGTTTCTTCCAGATTTTCACTATAAAGCACAGGCAGCGGCTTGGCCGGCGCTTCCCTTGCATCAGCCTGAAAACCTCCTTCCAGCCCCTCGGCAAAGACCGAATAGGTTGGTCCATAGTCAGTGAACGACCAGCCAAAGGCAGCACTGTAGAAGCCTTTCAGCCGGTCCAGCGTGCCGCCGGTCGCCGGCATTTCCAGATAGTCCAGTTTTCCAGGCTGTTTCATGGGACACCTCTTTGTTCCCTTTATGTTCTAGGCGTCGAACCGTGAGGTGGCAAGTCTTTTTGACGCATCCGGGGGGATGGCTTTTTCTTAATCGATTGTAGCGACCCGACGGCTTTGCCCGGCGCTTGCCTTTCGCACTGCAGCATCATATCGCTCCAAAATCGGACACGGGCGGAGCTTTCCGTTTCGCCAATCTTTCCAATCTCCTGCAACCGGAGAGCAAAGCATGACCAAATGGGTTTTCACCTTTGGCGATGGTGCGGCGGAAGGCCGTGCCGGCGACAAGAATCTGCTGGGCGGCAAGGGCGCCAATCTGGCCGAGATGTGCAGCCTGGGCCTGCCGGTGCCGCCGGGCTTTACGATCACCACCGAGGTCTGCAATGCCTACTATGCCAATGGCCGTACCTACCCGGCAGGATTGGAAGCCGACGTCGCTGTCGCGCTAGACCATATCGGCCGGCTGACCGGCCGGCGGTTCGGCGACCCTTCGAAGCTGCTCCTGGTTTCGGTGCGTTCCGGCGCCCGGGCGTCGATGCCCGGCATGATGGACACCGTGCTCAATCTCGGATTGAACGACGAGACGGTCGAGGCACTGGCCTCCGATTCCGGCGATGCGCGCTTTGCCTATGACAGCTACCGCCGTTTCATCCAGATGTATTCCGATGTCGTCATGGGCCTCGATCACGAGGTGTTCGAGGAAATCCTGGAAGACCAGAAAGCCAGCCTCGGCCATGAGCTCGACACAGAGCTGACGGCCATCGAATGGCAAGGCGTCATCGCGCTCTACAAGGCCAAGGTCGAGGAAGAGCTGGGCAAGCCGTTCCCGCAGGATCCGCACGAGCAGCTCTGGGGCGCGATCGGCGCTGTGTTTTCGAGCTGGATGAACAACCGCGCCATCACCTACCGGCGCCTGCACGATATTCCCGAAAGCTGGGGCACGGCGGTCAATGTTCAGGCCATGGTGTTCGGCAATATGGGCGAAACCTCGGCCACCGGCGTTGCCTTCACCCGCAACCCGTCGACCGGCGAAAAGCAGCTCTATGGCGAGTTCCTGGTCAACGCGCAGGGCGAGGATGTCGTTGCCGGCATCCGCACGCCGCAGAACATCACCGAGGCGGCGCGCATCGCGGCGGGGTCCGACAAGCCGTCACTGCAGAAGCTGATGCCGGACGCCTTCCAGTCGTTCGTCACCATTTCCGACAGCCTGGAAAAGCACTATCGCGACATGCAGGATCTCGAATTCACCATCGAGCGCGGCAAGTTGTGGATGTTGCAGACCCGTTCCGGCAAGCGTACCGCCAAGGCGGCGCTCAGGATCGCCGTCGAGATGGCCAGGGACAGACTGATCACCAAGGAGGAAGCGGTCGCGCGCATCGATCCGGCTTCGCTTGATCAGTTACTGCACCCGACCATCGACCCAAAAGCCGCGCGCGACGTCATTGGCGTCGGCCTGCCGGCGTCTCCCGGGGCCGCCACCGGTGAGATCGTCTTTTCCTCCGGCGATGCCGAGGACCTGAAGACGCAAGGGCGCAAGGCGATCCTGGTGCGCGTAGAGACCAGTCCGGAAGATATCCATGGCATGCACGCGGCCGAAGGCATCCTGACCACGCGCGGCGGCATGACCAGCCACGCGGCGGTGGTCGCGCGCGGGATGGGAAAGCCTTGCGTATCCGGCGCCGGCTCGCTGCGCGTCGACTACAGGGCCGGCACGCTGCTCTCGATGGGCCAGACCTTCCGCAAGGGCGACATCATCACTATCGACGGCGGTAACGGCCAGGTGCTCAAGGGCGCCGTGGCGATGCTGCAGCCGGAATTGTCAGGCGATTTCGCGGCCATCATGGAGTGGGCGGACGCGGTTCGCCGCATGAAGGTGCGCACCAATGCCGAAACGCCGCTCGATGCCCGCATGGCGCGCTCCTTCGGCGCCGAAGGCATCGGGCTTTGCCGGACCGAACACATGTTCTTCGATGGCGCGCGCATCGTCGCCATGCGCGAGATGATCCTGGCCGACACCGAGAAGGACCGGCGCGCCGCGCTGGCCAAGCTTCTGCCCATGCAGCGCTCGGATTTTCTGGAACTGTTCGAAATCATGGCCGGCCTGCCGGTGACGATCCGCCTGCTCGATCCGCCGCTGCACGAATTCCTGCCCAAGACCGAGGCCGAACTCGCCGAGGTTGCGGCCGCCATGAACGTGTCGCCCGACAAGCTCAGGCAGCGCACCGAGGCGCTGCACGAATTCAACCCGATGCTCGGCCATCGCGGCTGCCGGCTCGCCGTCTCTTACCCGGAGATCGCCGAGATGCAGGCGCGCGCCATTTTCGAGGCGGCCGTCGAGGCCGGCAAGAAAGCCGGCGCGCTGGTGGTGCCCGAGATCATGGTGCCTCTGGTCGGCCTGGTGAAGGAACTCGACTATGTGAAGGCGCGCATCGATGCGGTCGCCAAGAGCGTCATGGACGAAAGCGGCGTCAAGATCGATTACCTCACTGGAACCATGATCGAGCTCCCCCGCGCGGCGATCCGCGCCCATGTCATCGCCGAGTCGGCCGAGTTCTTCTCCTTCGGCACCAACGACCTCACCCAGACCACCTTCGGCATCTCGCGCGACGATGCGGCTTCCTTCCTGGAAACCTACCGCCAGAAGGGCATTATCGAGCAGGATCCGTTCGTCTCGCTCGACATTGACGGTGTCGGTGAACTGGTACGCATGGCGGCGCAAAAGGGCAGGGCGACGCGGCCCGGCATCAAGCTTGGCATTTGCGGCGAGCATGGCGGTGATCCCTCGTCGATCCGCTTCTGCGAGGAGGTCGGGCTCGACTACGTCTCCTGCTCACCCTACCGCGTGCCGATCGCCAGACTGGCGGCTGCGCAGGCCGCGGTGCAGGCAGCGAAGACGGGGCGTGGATAGACTGGTATGAAGCTTACGGTTTTGTAGGAAAAAGCACGTGAACGTGCTGGCGACATCGCGTAATCTCGGCACTGTTCTCGACCAATTTACGGATGACCGCCAATTGCTTCCGGAAACCGATGTTGCAGATATCACCAGCTCCGTTCCGCTCGATCCTGATCATTCAAACGAAGTTCGTAGGCGATATCATCCTCGCCTCGACACTCGCCAGGAACCTGCAGCTCGAATTCCCCGGCGCCAGGATCGTGTTCCTCTGCGAAGCGCATTTCGAGAGCTTCGTGGTTTCGCATGGCATCGCTTCCGAGGTGGTTGCGTTCAGGCGGGCCAGCATGCGGGGTACCCTACTGCAACGCGCAAAAGAGCTCTATGCCGTGGTGCGGGCGCTGCGTGGCTTTCGCTTCGACCTGACGATCGACCTGACCGATTCCAAGACCTCTCGGCTTATCAGCGGGTTCGTCAACGCTAGGACGCGCGTCGGCTACAATCCTTCCGAGAGGCCGCTGAAGCTGTTGGAGCGGCAGCCCGCCAATGTGTTTGCCAAGCCATACGGGTTTGGTGGCCAGCATTTTGTCTATCGCTATCTCTCCCCTCTCGAAGCGCTCGGCATCGATCTACGCGCCACGGTACCGAGCATCCAGCCGCTGCCGTTCGAGGCCGAGAAAGCCTTGGCGCTCCTGGGCAGGCACGATATCCGCCCGAACGCCTTCATCGCCGTGCATGCAGGCGCGAGTTTCAAGGGCCGGCAATGGCAGCCGGAACGGTTCGCCGAGGCGATTGACGAGATCGCGGCCGAAACCGGACTGGGCGTCGTCCTGGTCGGAGGGCCAGACGAACGTGAAACCGCCGCGCGGATCGTTGCCGGGACGGCGACGCCGGTGGTCGACCTGGTTGGAGCGCTGTCGCTCGAGAGCCTGCTGGCGGTCCTGGAACAGGCCCGGCTGTTTCTGGGCAACGAAAGTGGCCCGATGCACATGGCCGCTGCCGCGGGTACCCCGGTTGTCGGCCTTTTCGGCCTGACCAATCCGTTGCGCTGGGGACCTGTCGGCGTGCCCAGCATCGCGCTTCGGCCGTCAACGCCATGTGATTGCGTCGCCAAGGACCTGTGCCGCCGGACCGACCCCAGCAAGGCGTGCTGCGTCTGGCGCCTGGAGGTGAAGCCGGTCGTCGAAGCGGCGCGCGAGGTTCTCGCGCGCACCGAGATGAAACAGGAACGCGCTGTCTGAGCGGCGATCGATCGGCAAGGCTTCCGTCCAACAACTCGTTCTCGGTCGGTCAAATTGCCGCGCCAGGCGTTTTTCTGCTATCCATCGTCCCGATTTCCGCCTTCAAGCGGGTTTTGGGTTACCGGCTTGAAATCGCCGGTCGGGAATTCGGGTTTGATGCGTCTGCTACAAAAAAATCTCTGCATGATCGCCATGTCGATGGCGGTGCTATCCAGCGCCCATGCCGCGCCGCTGGTCGAACCCACGCTGCACATCAAGCCGGCTGCAAGCGGAACCGGTCGTGTCGCGCTAACGCTCGATGCCTGCGGCGGCAAGACCGACTCGCGCATTCTCTCGGCGCTGGTGGACAACAGGATACCGGCCACCATTTTCGTCACCGGCATCTGGCTGAAGCGCAACACCGAGGCCGTAGCGATCATGCGGGCGCATCCGGACCTGTTCGAATTGGAAAATCACGGCGGCCGCCATGTTCCGGCGGTCGACACGCCACAAAAAATCTATGGCATACGCAGCGCCGGCAGTCCCGAAGCGGTAGCGGCCGAGGTCGAGTCGGGCGCCGCCGCACTCGCCAGGACCGGCGAGCCGGCGCCGAAATGGTTCCGCGGCGCAACCGCCGAATACAGCCCCTCGGCCATCGCAATGATCCGCAAGCTCGGCTTCAAGATCGCCGGCTTCTCGATCAATGGCGATGGCGGCTCGCTACTCGGCGCCAAGGAGACGGCCAAGCGTATCGCCGCAGCCAAGGATGGCGACGTCATCATCGCTCATATCAACCAGCCGACCCATGCCGCAGGCGAGGGCGTTGTCCAGGGCCTGCTGGCGCTCAAGGACAAGGGCATGACCTTCGTGCGGCTCGACGACGCCGACGGGACGGGCAATCACGGCACCACCGAGTAGAGCGGTTCAAAACCGATCTAACGACTCGGGCGTGACCTGAACCTCAATGCACTATCAAGTGCCTTCGGGCTGACGCTTTTAGTCCGGCGTGGCTTCGATGGTGACCTTGCTGGCGTAGAACGCGCCGTGGTCGCGGATGTCGGTCATCTCGTCGAACGGCTGGCGGTAGGCCCACATCGCATCCTTGCCCGCTTCGCCCGCCGGCAGCACGCTCCAATAGCTGGCGTCACCCTTGTAGGGGCAGTGGGTCGAGTGGTTCGTTCGGCTGAGCTTGTCAAAATCGATGTCGGCGAACGGAATGTAGAAGGCGGCGGGGTAGGGGGCCTCCGTCAGCACCTTCGCCTTCGCGGACGAAGCGATGACCGTATCCCCAGCGCGGACCGTGACGGTGCCGGAATAGGGCTCTATCGTGATGATCTTGTCGGGATTGCGCTGGAAGCCGGGTGCCGGGTTGGCGATCTTGTCCATGCTGGTTCCTTCTTGCCCCGACCTTAAGTGTGGTCGACGGCCGGATTGCGCAAGCCCGCAGTCACAAACAAAATAAACGCCATGCGCTCGTGCGTGGCGCAAGCTAGCCTTCGCGTGACCGCGGAAGTTCAGGCGGCGGTTTTGAAGGCGTCCATCAGCCCGGCATAGGCGGCCGCGATGCCCGCCACCGGGTTGCTGCTTCTCGAAATGGTCTCGACTTTCAGCGCCCCGCCGCCGGTTGGCAAGGTGAGCAGCAGGAACTGGCGATTGCCGCCATCGCCGACGGATGCCGCCGCGACGTGCTGGCCTTCCCCTTCGTTCTGGACGCACATCTTGAACAGCAGTGTGCCGCCGACCGCTTCGAGCGCGCCGCCGACAACTTCGACGAACTCGTCTTCGGAAACAGTGTTTTCGTCCGGCACCAGATCGGCCAGACCTTCGGCAAGCGTACTCTCGAGAACCTTATCGTCGAGCGCGTCCATGCGAACCTCTTTCAGTCGCCAATCGCACCCCTTTGCCCGTTAACGGAACTTAACGCCGACGATGGCCGGATTGTGGCGATTTTTGCGGTCGGTCCGATCACGAGAGTTTGCGCCGATGTAACGTATTTGAAGCCCCTGCCATTCGAATGGCGGCAGGACCAGCCAAAAGGAATCAAAAAAGCGTCCCGATTCAATCGTTTGCCAATACAGGTCGAACTCCGACTTTCGTCCGCTGCGCTCCTGGGTGGCTGGACAATTCGCCGGTTCGCTTCACAATGCGATCAAAAGTGCGAAGCGAAAAGCTCGAGGGAAAAGCGTGAGGGAGGGAACGGCATGCTGGGATTGATGCAGGAATGGCCGCTGCTGTGCCACAAGCTGATCGACAACGCTGAACGGCAACATGGTGTGCGCGAGATCGTGTCGCGTTCGATCGAGGGGCCGATCGTGCGCACCACCTACGCCGACATCCATCGTCGTTCCCTCAAGGTCGCCCAGCGCTTGGAGCGCGACGGTTTTGCCTTGGGCGACCGCATCGCGACGCTGGCCTGGAACACCGCCCGCCACATCGAGGCCTGGTATGGCATCATGGGCATCGGCGCTATCTACCACACCCTCAATCCGCGCCTGTTTCCCGAACAGATCGCCTGGATCATGAACCACGCCGAGGACAAGGCCGTCTTCGTCGACCTCACTTTCATCTCGTTGCTCGAGAAGATCGCTGGTGCCGTCAAATCGCTGAAGAAGGTGATCGTGCTCACCGACAAGGCGCACATGCCGCAAACGACCTTGCCCGGTGTCGTAGCCTACGAGGACTGGCTCGATGAGGTCGATGGCGACTTCGCCTGGAAGAGCTTCGACGAAGGCACCGCCGCCGGCATGTGCTATACGTCCGGCACGACGGGTGACCCGAAGGGCGTCGTCTACAGCCATCGCTCGAACGTGCTTCATGCCATGATCGCGGCCATGCCCGATGCCATGGGACTGTCGGCGCGCGACACGATCCTGCCGGTGGTGCCAATGTTCCACGCCAATGCCTGGGGCCTTGCCCAGAGCGGCCCGATGATGGGCTCCAAGCTGGTCATGCCTGGCTGCAAGATGGACGGTGCCTCGATCTATGAGTTGCTTGACCAGGAGAAGGTGACATTCAGCGCCGCCGTGCCGACCGTGTGGATGATGTTGCTCCAATATCTGGAGGAGACCGGCAAGACACTTCCCCATCTCAACAAGGTCGTGATCGGCGGCTCGTCGTGCCCGCGCGCGATCATGACGAAATTCCAGAACAATTATGGTGTCCAGGTCATCCACGCCTGGGGCATGACCGAAATGTCGCCGCTCGGCACGCTGTGCACCTTGAAGCCGGACTATGCGGGCCTTGACGGCGAGGCTCGGCTCGACGTCCAGAGCAAGCAGGGTTACCCGCCCTTCGGCGTCGAAATGAAGGTGACCGACGACGACGACAACGCGCAGCCCTGGGACGGCAAGACGTTTGGCCGGCTCAAGGTACGCGGTCCGGCAGTCGCCCGCGTCTATTATGGCGGTGTGGGCGCGGAGCAGTTCGATGAGGATGGCTGGTTCGATACCGGAGACGTCGCTCATATCGATACCGGGGGCTATATGCAGATCACCGACCGCGCCAAGGACGTCATCAAGTCCGGCGGCGAATGGATTTCGACCATCGACCTGGAGAATCTGGCCGTTGGTCATCCCGATGTAGCGGAAGCGGCGGCCATCGGCGTCCAGCATTCGAAATGGGGCGAGCGGCCCTTGCTGGTCGTCGTCGCCAAGCCGGGCAGGGAACCGACCAAGGCCGAGATTCTCGATTTCATGGATGGCAAGGTGGCCAAATGGTGGATGCCGGACGACGTCGCCTTCGTCGGTGAGATACCGCACACCGCCACCGGCAAGATCCAGAAGATCACCTTGCGTCAGCAGTTCAGAGACTATCGCTTGCCGACGGATTGAGGGGATGTTGCGTGTTTCGGCTTCAAGCCGCCGCAAAAAGGCACTAAACCTCCGTCCGGGTTGGGGCAGCAGAGAATAATGGTTAGCATTCCCGAACGGCAAACGTCGAAGGCTGCCGGCTGGTCGCGGCGCACGGCCGCCTTTTCGGCGGTACTTTTGCTGACGAACTTCGTCGGCCATCGCTTCGGCCTCGTTCAAACGCCGGTGTTCCTGTGGGTGTTGGGCATTGTCGCCCTGCTGGCGGCGCTGGCGCTGTTGTTTGCTGGTCTGGCCTTTGCGAGGCTGTGGAATTTTGGTGACCGTGGTGGCCGCGATCTCACCGTCGGCGCCTTGCTGGCGCTGCTGGTGCTCACCCCCTATGGCGTTGCCGCCTACTGGGCGACGATCTATCCGCCGCTGCGGGACATCTCGACCGATTTCGATGAACCGCCCGCGCTCGATGTCGGTGACCGGACCAAGGACATGAACGTGCTGTCCCCGCCGACGCCGGGTGAGCAGACGTTGCAGACCGACAGCTATCCATTGGTCACCGCACGCAGCTACGACCTGCCATTCGAGACCATCGTCAACGCCGTTGAAACCGTGCTTGACCGGCGCGGCTGGGACCTTTCGGAGCCTTATCCCGAGCTCGCCGGACAGACAGAGGTGACCATCACCGCCACTGCCACGAGCTTCGTTCTCGGCCTTCCCGCCGACGTCGCCATTCGCGTCACGGATGACGGCGACACGGTCATCGTCGACATGCGCTCGGCCTCGCGTTACGGCCGCCATGACCTTGGCGACAATGCCGCGCGCATCACCGATTTCCTGGCGGAACTGGATCAGGAAGTCGCCGGCCAGGTCGGCGCGGCCCCGGCCGAGTAGCCATTTCCGGGCGAATTCGCGCCTGCGACGACGGTAGGGTGAACGCTTGGGTGTGGGGCAGGCCTATCGGCCCGGCGTGAAAATGCCATTCATGGCTGGGGCGGCGTTTGTCGCCACCACGCCGCGCGCCACCAAATCCTCCAGATGGGCAAGCACCGACAGGCCGGCGGCGCCGTGCAGCCGGGGATCGGTGTCCCTGTAGATCGCCCTGACCATGTCTGGAATTGTCCTGTCGCCGGCTCTGATCCGCTCCAGTATGGCCCGTTCGCGCATCTTGCGATGCGTCTTCAGCCCGCGCATGAAAGCGCGCGGCGCTGTCACCGGTCCGCCATGGCCAGGCAGCAGCAGGCGATCTCCCCGCTCGATCAGCCGATCGAGCGATGCCATGTAATCGGCCATTGCCCCGTCCGGCGGCGCGACGATGGAGGTTGCCCAGCCCATGACATGATCGGCTGAAAACAGGATTCCGGTGCCTTCCAGCGCGAATGCCGCGTGATTGGCGGTGTGGCCGGGCGTCAGCACCGTTCGGATCGCCCAGCCGTCGCCGCTGACCAGTTCGCCGTCCGGCAACGCGATGTCGGGGATGAAAGCGGTGTCGGCGCTGGCGTCGAGCGCATTGGTTTCGCCGATATGCAAGGGCCTCGCCGGCCGGTGCGGTCCCTCCGCCAGCACCTGGGCGCCGGTGCGCTCCTTCAACCGGGCCGCCAGCGGGGAATGGTCGCGATGCGTGTGGCTGACGAAAATGTGGCTGACCGGCCGTCCGGCGATCACATCGAGCAAGGTCCGCAGATGCGCCTCGTCATCCGGCCCCGGATCGATCACCGCCAGCGTGTCGCGCCCCACGACATAGCTGTTGGTGCCATGAAAGGTGAAGGGACTGGGGTTGCGGGCCGTGACACGTTGCACGTCGGGGGCCACGTTTACGGCTTGGCCATAAGCGGGGTCGAAACTGGTATCGAATTTGAGAGCCATGTCGGCACATTGTTCCCAGAACGGCAAAACCGATTGCCGCATAGCACGCAAGCCAATATAGGAAAACGCAAGACCGTGATTGTTGTTCGCGGCAAGATTGAATTGGGGAAGACCATGACAACCGCAACGACGACGCGCCCGCTTGTTTTTCTGGCCTTGCCGCAAGACGGTGCCGCGCGGCTGGCGACGCAGTTTTTCCTGGCGATTGCCGGGACACTGCTGTTGACACTTTCGGCCAAGACCAGGGTAGTGCTCGGGCCTGTCGATATCTCAATGCAGACGCTCGCCGTCTTCCTGATCGCCGCCGCCTTCGGCATGCGGCTTGGCGTAGCCACTCTGCTGCTCTACATGGCGGAAGGCGCGATGGGCTTCCCAGTCTTCCAGGGCACGCCGGAAAAAGGCGTCGGCATCGCTTATATGCTCGGTTCGACCGGCGGCTATCTCGCCGGCTTCGTGGTCATGGCGGCGATTGTCGGCTGGGCCGCCGACCGCGGCTGGGACCGTCATCCGATCAAGCTTTTCAACGCCATGCTGGTTGCAGAAGTGGTGATGATGGCGATGGGTTTTGCCTGGCTGGCGCTGCTCATCGGCCCGGAAAAATCCTGGCAATTCGGCGTCGTGCCATTCATCGTCGGCGACCTGATCAAGGTAGCTCTCGCGGCCAGTCTCGTGCCGGCCGTCTGGTCATTGCTGAAGCGCTCCTGATTTGAGAGCATCGGCCCGGATCACTTCGGGCCGGAGCTTGACTGCGATGAGTTCGGGCCTGTTTCCCAGCCATGTCACGGACGGGCGTTTCTGATGAAGGTTCTGGTCACCGGCGCTGCCGGCTTCATAGGCTATCATGTCACCACGCGGCTCCTGGAGCGCGGTGACGAGGTTGTCGGCATCGACAGCATCAACGATTACTACGACCCTCAGATCAAACAGGCGCGGCTGCGGCTGCTGGCCAAGGCGAGCCACGGCACCAATGCCGGCTATCATTTCATCCATGGCAATCTCGCCGACCGCAGCGTGGTCGACGGCTGCTTTGCCGACCACGCCTTCGACCGGGTGATCCATCTCGCCGCTCAGGCAGGCGTCCGCTACAGCCTGGAAAACCCGCGCGCCTATGTCGAGAGCAACATCGTTGCCTTCACCAACATGCTCGAGGCCTGCCGCAGCAGCGGTGTCGGGCACCTGACCTATGCCAGCACCTCCAGTGTCTATGGCGCCAACACCGACATGCCGTTTTCCGAGCATCGCCCGGCAGACCATCCCCTGCAGTTCTACGCCGCCACCAAGCGCGCCAACGAACTGATGGCGCACAGCTACAGCCATCTGTTCGGCCTGCCCACCACGGGGCTGCGTTTCTTCACCGTGTACGGTCCCTGGGGCGCCCGGACATGGCTCTGTTCCTGTTCACCAGGAGCATCCTGGCCGGCGAGCCGATCAAGCTGTTCAACAACGGCAACCATACGCGCGACTTCACCTATGTCGAGGACATCGCCGAAGGTGTGATCCGCGCCAGCGACAGCCCCGCCGCGGCCAACCCGGCCTGGGATTCCAGCCATCCGGATTCGGCGACCAGCAGCGCGCCCTGGCGCATCTTCAACATCGGCAACAACAATCCGGTGAAGCTGACCGCATATGTCGAGGCGCTGGAAACCGCGCTTGGCCGCAAGGCCGTGATCGAGTTCCTGCCGCTGCAGGCAGGCGACGTGCCCGACACCTTCGCCGACACTTCGGCGCTGCAAGCGGCGGTCGGCTACCGCCCCCGGACCTCCGTCACGGAGGGGTAGGGCGGTTCGTCGAGTGGTACCTGGGTTATTTTGGGCAGCGTTGAGCGTGATGGACGCGCTCTTGGCCACGTAGAGACCGGCTCTAGGTCGAAAAAGACCAGGAACAAAAATATGTGCTAGTCTCCCAAGTCATCAGACGGTGGGGATTGCCATGTTGGAAACGGACAAACTGTTCGCCGGCTCGATTCCTGAAAACTACGACCGTTACATGGTGCCTTTGATTTTCGAGCCGTTCGCCGCCGATATCGCGCGCCGAGCCGCGGCCCTGTCGCCCGGCGCGGTCCTGGAAATCGCCGCGGGCACCGGGGTCGTCACCCGCGCATTGGCGCCAAGACTGTCCCCTGGCGCAAGCTATGTCGTGACCGACCTGAATCAGCCGATGCTCGACCACGCCGCCTCGCGACAGACACCCGACAGCCGCATCACATGGCGCCAGGCGGATGCGATGGCGCTGCCGTTCGAGGATGCGGCCTTCGATCTCGTCTGTTGTCAGTTCGGTGCGATGTTCTTTCCAAACCGCGCCTCCGCCTACCGCGAAGCCAGGCGGGTCCTGAAGCCGGGAGGCCGGTTCCTGTTCAACGTCTGGGATCGCATCGAGGAGAATGTGTTCGCCGATGACGTGACAAATGCCCTAGCGCGGATTTTTCCCGACGATCCGCCGCGCTTCCTGGCACGCACGCCGCATGGCTATCACGACAAGGCGCTGATCCGCCGCGATCTGGAGGACGCGGGTTTCTCCGATGTCGCGATCGAGACCAGAGCCGAACAAAGTCGCGCATCCTCGCCACGGCTTCCGGCCGTCGCTTATTGTCAGGGCACCGTCCTTCGCACCGAAATCGTGGCCAGGGACGCTGGAAAACTGGGCGCCGCGACCGACTACGCGGCATCCGCCATTGCCGACAGACATGGCAATGGCGAAGTTGCCGCCAAAATCCAGGCACATGTAATAATGGCTGCGGCCTGAATGTTGGAACGTCCACCCTGCGCAATGGCCGGCGCCCCGTCCTCGACAAGACAGAAAGTGCGATCAGCGGTCAGGCCTCGGCCTCGAAGGCCGGGTATCCACCATGGCCAACGCGTTTGTCGTGTGCCGCATTGACAAGCCAATGCATGAAACCTAAGCACAGGCACTCAGGGCCGGGGGGCTTTGGCATGTCGAGGAGAGCTTCTTGAAAGGAATTATCCTTGCTGGAGGCAGTGGAACGCGTCTTTATCCACTAACGTTAGCAGTCTCTAAGCAAATTCTTCCCATCTACGACAAGCCGATGATCTATTATCCGCTGAGCGTGCTGATGCTCGCGGGAATACGAGAGATTCTGATCATTTCGACGCCCCGTGATCTGCCGGCTTTTCGTGGTTTGCTCGGCGACGGGTCGGAGTTCGGGCTGGCGCTGTCTTACGCCGAGCAACCGCAGCCCAATGGCCTCGCGGAAGCCTTCATCATTGGCCGCGATTTCATCGGCAAGGACAGCGTGTCGATGATCCTAGGCGACAATATCTATTTTGGCGACGGGCTGTCGCAGCTTTGCCGCGTCGCGGCATCGCGCCAGAGGGGTGCCTCGGTGTTCGCCTATCATGTCGAGGATCCCGAACGCTATGGCGTGGTGTCTTTCGACAAGGCGACCGGAACCGCGCTGACGATCGAGGAAAAGCCGCAAAAGCCGAAGTCCAACTGGGCCGTCACCGGTCTCTATTTCTACGACAATGACGTCGTCGACATCGCCCCGACCATCCGTCCTTCGGCGCGTGGCGAGATCGAGATCACGGCGGTCAACAATGTCTATCTCGAGCGCGGCCAGCTCCACGTTCACCGGCTCGGACGCGGCTATGCCTGGCTCGACACCGGGACGCATGACAGCCTGCACGAAGCCTCGTCCTTCGTGCGCACGATCGAGCATCGCCAGGGCATCAAGGTCGCCTGCCCGGAGGAAATCGCCTTCGAACAGGGATGGCTGACGGCGGACATGGTGCTGGAGCGCGCAACCCGCCTGGGAAAGAACGAATACGCCGCCTATCTGCGCCGGCGTGTCGTCGATCTTTCGGAGGGTTAGATGCTGGAGGTGAAATCCCTGGGCATCGACGGGGTGCTGGAAATCATTCCGAAGCGCCATGGCGACGCGCGCGGTTTCTTCATGGAAACCTACAATGCCGAGCGCTTTTCTCAGGCCGGCATCGACCTGACTTTCGTCCAGGACAACCATTCCTATTCCGCCGCCCCGGGCGTCCTGCGCGGGCTTCACTACCAGCTTGCGCCGCGTGCCCAGGACAAGCTGCTGCGCGTTATCAGAGGCAGCATCTTCGACATCGCGGTCGATATCCGCCGCGCCTCGAAAACCTTCGGAAAATGGGTCGCCCTCGAAGTGTCGGCCGAAAAAGGCAACCAGATTCTGGTGCCAAAGGGTTTCGCGCACGGCTTCGTCACGCTCGTGCCCGACACCGAGGTGCTGTACAAGGTGACCGACACCTATTCGCCCGAGCATGACCGCTCGATCCGTTTCGACGATCCCGCCATCGGCATAGAATGGCCGTCGCTGGCCGGCGGGTTCCAGCTTTCGGACAAGGACCTCAAGGCGCCGACGCTGGCCGCGGCCGAGGTGTTCGCCTGATGGAGCATGTGGTGCATAAGGACGGCGGGATGAATTTTCTGGTGACGGGCGGTGCCGGCTTCATCGGTTCGGCGGTATGCCGGCATCTGTGCGCCAATCCGGCCTACCGGGTCACCAATCTCGACAAGCTGACCTATGCCGGCAACCTGGCCTCGCTGCGGCCGATCGAGAATGCCCACAATTACAGCTTCGCCCAGGCCGATATCTGTGACGAAAGGGCGGTGCTCGACATACTGCGCCGCGACGATATCGACATTGTCATGAACCTTGCCGCCGAAAGCCATGTCGACCGCTCGATCGATGGACCGGGCGCCTTCATCGAAACCAACATCGTCGGCACCTACAAGATCCTCAATGCCTCGCTCGAATACTGGCGCGGCCTGTCCGACGACAGGAAAAACCGCTTCCGCTTCCATCACGTCTCCACCGACGAGGTGTTCGGCGACCTGCCTTTCGACGGCGGCATGTTCGTCGAGGAGACGCCCTACGCGCCGTCCTCGCCCTATTCCGCTTCCAAAGCGGCTTCAGACCATCTGGTGCGCGCCTGGCACGAGACCTACGGCCTGCCGGTCGTGCTTTCCAACTGCTCCAACAATTACGGCCCCTATCATTTCCCCGAAAAGCTGATCCCGCTCGTCATCCTCAACGCGCTCGATGAAAAGCCGCTGCCGGTCTACGGCGCCGGCGCCAATGTGCGCGACTGGCTGTTCGTCGAGGATCACGCGCGTGCCCTGGAACTCGTCGCCACCAAGGGGCATCCTGGCGAGAGCTACAATGTCGGCGGCAATTCGGAACGCACCAACCTCGCCGTCGTCGAGACGATCTGCGACCTGCTCGACACCAGGCGTCCGCGCGCCGGCGGCAAGCGCTATCGCGAGCTGATCTCCTTCGTCACCGACCGTCCCGGCCACGACCGCCGCTATGCCATCGACGCCACCAAGATAAGCCGCGAACTTGGCTGGACGCCCAGGGAGAATTTCGACAGCGGCCTTGCCAGAACCGTGGACTGGTTCCTCGACAACAAATGGTGGTGGGGGCCGATCCGCGAACAGCGCTATGCCGGCGAAAGACTGGGCGAAGCGCGCAGGGTGGGCGCGTGAGGCTCCTCGTCACCGGACGCGACGGCCAGGTCGCGGCAAGCCTGCTCGAGGCCGGCCAGGCGCGCGCGGGCATCGAGGTCGTCGCCATAGGTCGCCCGGAACTCGACCTGACAAGGCCCGATACCGTAATCACCGCCATCACCGCCGCCAAGCCTGACATCGTCGTGTCGGCCGCCGCTTACACGGCCGTCGATCAGGCCGAGGACGAGCCCGATCTGGCCTTCGCGGTGAACGCGACGGGTGCGGGCAAGGTGGCCGAGGCCGCGGCGCGGCTCGCTGTTCCAATCATCCATCTTTCGACCGACTATGTCTTCGACGGCACCAAGGCCGACGCCTATGTCGAGACCGACTCGACGGCGCCGCTCGGCGTCTACGGTGCCTCCAAGCTCGCCGGCGAACAAGCGGTAGCGGCCGCCAATCCGCGCCACGTGATCCTGCGCACCGCCTGGGTCTACAGCCCGTTCGGAAAGAATTTCGTGAAAACCATGCTGAGGCTCGCCGCCGACCGCGACGAGATTTCGGTGGTATCAGATCAATGGGGAAATCCCACGTCGGCGCTCGATATCGCCGACGCGATCCTGCATGCGGCCGCCATGCTGCACCGCGACAAGGACCTCGCCGCGTTCGGCACCTATCATTTGGCCGGCACGGGCGAGACCAACTGGAGCGGCTTTGCCCGTCATATCCTCGACACAAGCTTGAAGTCTGGTGGTCCCTGGGCGCGGGTACGGGATATCACAACGATGGACTACCCGACCAAGGCGCGCCGCCCCGCCAATTCCCGGCTATCGAGCGCGAAATTCGCGGGCGTGTTCGCATGGACGGCGCCGGACTGGCGGGAGTCGACGGAAGAGGTGGTGCGCCGGCTGGTGGCGGGCGAGACGAGACAAGTATTGAGCGCATGAACAAGCATCCATCACCCGAAAATCTGCAAGGCGCGACGCCGGGCCCGCAGCCGGCCGAAGGCCGGCCGGCAAAAGCCCGCGCCAAGGCGAAGCCGGCGGCTGCAAAAGACCCCGCGACGAAGCGCACATGCATCATGGTGCTCGGCATGCACCGTTCGGGCACCAGCGCACTGACGAGGGCGATCAGCCTGCTCGGCGCCGAACTGCCGAAAAACATGCTTGGCGCCAATCCCTCGAACCCGGCTGGGCATTGGGAGCCGGAGCGCCTTATCGAACTGCACGATCAGATGTTGGCCGCGGCAGGAAGTAGCTGGGATGATTGGCGCGCCTTTGATCCAAGCGATTTGGGCGCGGCGCGCCTGCGTTTTTACAAAGCCGAAATAGCCCGATTGATTGACGAGGAATATGGCAGTGCGCCGCTGTTCGTCCTCAAGGAGCCCCGTATCTCGCGTTTCGTACCGCTTTACGCGGAAATCCTGAAGCGCATGCGCATCGACGCGCGGTACGTGCTGATCGAGCGCAATCCATTAGCCGTAATAGCCTCGCTGGCCAACCGGAACGGCTTTACGACCGGGTTTAGTTCTCTTCTCTGGTTGCGTCATGAACTCGAGGCTGAGTACGCAACGCGGGGCCAGCCACGTATTTTTTTATCCTACGAAAGCATGCTTGAAGATTGGCGCGAGGGTATCGAAAGGATCACCAATTCCTTCAAGATTGACTGGCCACGGCCAATGACACGTTGGCAAACGCTATTGTCGGAGCATTTTCGACAGATCATCAGCATTTCATGGCAAGCGCCGATTTGCTGGAAGCCGATCCGCGAGTTGTCGATTGGGTGAAGGAGGCATATGTCGCTCTAACGGCCTTGAGATTTGATGGCATGGCGGTGAAGGCGATCGAGAATCTCAACCGGATCAAAATAGAATTCGACGCCGTCTCTCCAATTTTTGGCGAGGCGTTCTTCCCTGAGATGGATGCGCGCCTTCGACTGTCACATCAGGAAAAATTGCTCAACAACAACTTGCTGAACAGTGTGTTGGCGAGATCGCCAAGCTGACATCGGAAGTTCGAGCAAAGGACGAGCAGTTGATGTCTGAACGGGCTGAATTGCAACAATTGAAAGAACTGGTCAGGGAAACATCGCAAAAGCTTCAGGCGGCTCAAAACGTCATTGATGATCAGAATGGCCAAATAGAGACTTTCCAGGCAGGGGGATGGGTGCTCGAAACTCAGTCTAACAGATTGTCTAGTTTCGCGCCGGACGCCAGTTCCAATTCACCGTCTTTTCAGGCCTTTTCAAGGAATCCAGAAGAGCAGGAAGTGGTAAACATCGTTGATGACGAAGCTAAGCTGATAGCGTTCTACCTTCCTCAGTTCCACCGGGTAAACGAGAATTCGGAATGGTGGGGGCCTGGTTTTACCGAATGGGCAAATGTTGCTCGCGCGACCCCAAATTTTATCGGCCACAATCAGCCAAAGATTCCCCGCGAGCTTGGGTACTACGACCTGACCCATCCTGAGACCATGGGGGAGCAGGTAGAAATAGCAAAATTGTATGGACTGCACGGGTTTTGTTTTATCATTACTGGTTTAGCGGAAGAAGGATTTTGGAAAAGCCCGTCGATATGTTCCTGAAGAGTGATGTCGATTTTAAATTTTGCCTGTGCTGGGCGAACGAGAATTGGACGCGCGCTTGGGATGGCGACACAAAGGACATCTTGCTCCAACAGAAATATGCAGAGGGAGACGCTGAATCGTTCATCGAAGGAATGCTGACCTATTTCAGCGACCACAGGTACATCAAGATAAACGGATCGCCGCTGTTAGTAGTCTATCGAGCGAAAGATATACCAGATCCTCGGCGTTGGTTTTCGATATGGCGAGATCGCGCCGTTGCCCACGGGTTTCCCGGCATCCACATCAGCGTGGTAGATTTTTACGACATATCTACACCCAATGAAGTCGGGGCTGACTCTCTAGTGGAATTTCCGCCCCATAAGTTCAACGGACCCCAGAATCACCCCTCCGAATTTCCTTCCATCACCAATCCGAATTTCTCCGGCGGCATAGTTGATTACCGTAAGATGATTGCTCAAAGTGCAAATCGTCCAAAAACCTCCTTCTCTATGTTTAGGGGTATTATTCCAAGCTGGGATAATACGGCTCGCCGACAAAACAATCCGACTGTAGTTATTAATTCCACTCCAAAGCTTTATGGCGAGTGGCTTCGTTTCCTTCGTTTTCAAGCCAAGAAAGATCATTCTGATCCGGATAGCCGCTTTATCTTCATAAATGCGTGGAATGAGTGGGGCGAGGGTTGCTACCTGGAACCTGACCAGCGATGGGGGCTCTCGTATCTGGAGGAGACGCTTCGCGGGAAGTATTTCAATGCCAGCAGTGAGCCGGCCGGGATTGATGCCGCTCGCTCGTTTTTGTTTGATCAGATCGTTGCGCAATCGGAGCATGAAGAACCTTCGAAGGGGGCGGTCCCGAAGGAGGCACTCGCAGCTATCGCTCCTCCAAGTCAAATGGCAGTAAAAACGTCGCTCGTCCTGCGTCGCTGGCCTATCTTGCATTCCGCTGCTGGATACGTTTACAGGCGTTGGCACCAGAAGGCGCGCAGCTACCATGGATAAAGTGGCTATTGTAGCTCATTTCGATCCAAATGCTTCTGTAGAAGCCAATTTCATAGACCTGCTGGTTTGTCTTTCGGAAGCTTTCGATCGTACCGTCTTGGTTACCACCAGCACAATCGATCCCGAGTTGGTGAAGGGGATTCCCAATCTTACGATAATAGCTCGTCCAAATTTTGGATATGATTTCTACAGCTATCGAGTCGGGCTGACGTTCGCGTTGGAAAAATGGGAGATTGGAAGTGCCTTGCTGGTAAATTCCAGCTTTGCGATCCTCTCGCTCGATACTTTCCGCAATACCCTAAGCAGAATGTTGGATCTGAGCGGTAGTCATGACGTCGTTGGTGCGACCGAGTCGTTTCAATTCTCCTGGCATGTGCAATCATATTTGGTGCTTTTGGCGTCAAGCATCCTAGGGCAGCCCTGGTTCCGGGCATTTCTAAACAGTGTAGAGCCAACGAACTCGAAATTTGATACGATCGCGAGGTTCGAGCTTGGTCTATCCATCGGACTGAAACAAAACAACGCTGACGTCACGACTCTGCTTCGGGCGGAGCAGCCCGAGAACGTCGGTGCCTATTGGAACTCGGACGGCGGGGACGATTATGGGGCCGCACCGGCTGTTACTTCCAACGCCGGCTCTCTGGAGCAGAAATTCAATCCCGTTCACCACCTGGCGGAGGGTGTGGCGCGCAAATTGGGTTACGTGAAGTTGGAAGTATTGAGAGACAATCCACATCAAATCGATCTCTCCTTTATTGACGAGCTTTGCGAGCCACTGCGCCTTAGCGCCATCCAGGAAATGGTTGATCGCAGTCGCCTTAGTTATGCCCGCGGAGCTGATAGTCTTTCCGCCCTTAAGTCGAATGGCGGGCCCATTCCGTCGTTCAAGCAAGCGAAGTGGCGCCAGACAAAGGCTGGGGAGGTCAACGTTGCAGTGATCTTACATCTGCATTACGTCGATATGATTTCCGATATCTATCGCTTGTTGCAGAATATTGTATTGCCATTCGATCTGCATGTTACGACTGCGTTTGAAGGCGATACCGGGGAGATTATTTCTGTTTTTGCTAGTTTGGCAGAGAGCGTAACGGTTTATTGTTCGGAGAACCGGGGGCGGGATATCGGTCCATTCATTTCGGTTTACCGAAGCGGCGCACTTGATCGATATGACGCTGTTCTAAAGATCCACTCCAAGAAAAGTACCTACAGCACCAACGGCTCTCTTTGGAGGGATCGCTTATATCGATCCGTTGCGGGCGACTCGCTAACAGCGTTGAGATCCGTGGATCTGATCAAGTCGGGCGAAGTCGGCATAGTCGGCCCGCACCGATACTATCTGACAAATGACCAGTTTTGGGGTGCGAACCGCGACGCGGTATATCAGTTGCTCAAAGAGATGATTGGTCTCGACCCGCAGGCGAATATGGAACTAGGCTTTTTTGCCGGGTCGATGTTCTGGTTCGCGCCACGAGCGCTCTCGGCTTTCAAGAGCATACCGGAGACGAGTCTCGCTTTCGAGGCAGAAAATGGTCAGCAGGACGGGACGCTCGCCCATGCGATCGAAAGAGTGTTTTGCTCAGTGGTACGAAGTCAAGGTTTCGCAGCTTCCAGTGTTCTTCTGCGGGGGATGGATATCCGAGGATATTCGTCGATCGATAACGACGTACCGGTATTATAACACATTTGTTGAGGCACCACAGAATGTTCGAAACCTCTATTCCGGCTACATTTGAGAATTTTGACGAGGATGGATATCTACAGGCCAATCCGGATGTTGCGGTTGCAGTTAAAGCGGGGCGCCTGACGAGTGGGCGATACCATTTCAAGATTATTGGCCACACAGAAAGTCGTCGGATTGTTCAGACAGTTGCAATTGTTGAAGCGAGAAAATCGAAGCTTTCTCGTATCATAAACTTGCTTAAGTGGGACGAGCCGCCTCCAAGGCTCTCCAACGGCGGCTTCAATTGTTTGCCGGATGATCTCGCAAAGATGGCCGGAGTTGTGCCGACGGATTCGATATCCCAGCACGACTATATCGATCTGATAAAGGAAAAAATCGAAAAAAATGGTGACAAGTTATTTCTCGATGCCGGAGCAGGTTTTAGGCCTGCATATTATGGGAACGTGGTAAATCTTGAGATTGTTCCCTACGCAACAACTGATGTTCTAGCTGTATTGGAAAAGATACCCTTCCAGGACGAGTCTTTCGACTACGTGATCTCTAACGCAGTATTGGAGCACGTGCGGGATCCATTCGCGGCTGCACGTGAAATGACGCGCGTCCTTAAACCCGGCGGTGAAATGTTCGTTCACGTCCCTTTCCTGCAACCATATCACGGATATCCGCATCATTACTACAATATGACGAAGGACGGGCTTCAAAGCCTTTTTGATCCAGGCATGGAGGTTTTAAGCCATACGGTGCCATTTTATTTTCACCCTGTCTGGGTTGCGAGTTGGTTCTTTAATTCATGGTCGAACGGTCTGTCGCCTAAAACAAAAGAGATTTTTGAAAGAATGACCGTAAAAGAACTTATGAGTTTCAACGTTAATGACATGGAGGAACCATTTGTTCGAGAGTTAAGTGAGAATAAACAATTTGAGCTGGCCTCGGGAACTTTTCTAATTGCTAGGAAGAGATGACGTGGGCTCATGACACTGATCTTGACACTCACTCGCCGCGAAATAGCCGGCCGCTATCGTGGCTCTGCGCTCGGTTTACTGTGGTCGCTCCTCAATCCGCTGTTTATGCTGGCTGTATACACGTTCGTATTCGGCGTGGTGATGAAATCACGCTGGATAACCCCGATCACCAGAGCGCAATGGATTCGACGGGTGAGTTTGCGGTCGTCTTGTTCTGCGGGTTGATCGTCTTCCAGTTTTTTGCCGAAGTGGTCACGCTGGCACCCGGGTTGATCGTTGCTAACGCCAACTACGTCAAAAAGATCGTGTTTCCGATTCAGATCCTGCCTTTGGTTTCTGCGGGCGCGGCGTTGTTTCATGCAGCAGTCAGTCTGCTGGTGCTGCTGGTCTTCGCGTTTATCGTTTTTGGCTATATTCCGGCTACAGTCGTTTTGGCGCCATTGGTTTTCGCGCCACTGATCGTCATGGTTCTCGGCATCGCCTGGATATTGGCGTCGATTGGCGTCTATTTCCGTGATATGAGCCAGATCGTAGCGCCTCTTGTGACCGCAACCATGTTCCTCTCGCCGGTATTCTTCCAGAGGACCTCGCTGCCCATATGGCTACAGCCATGGCTCTCACTGAATCCGCTAGCGATTCCCGTCGAGAGTTTCCGCGACGTAGTGCTTTTTGATATAGAGCCGGATTGGTTGGCGCTTGGCAGCTATTTGCTCGTGGCGATTGCGGTCGCGTTTCTCGGCTATCAGTTTTTCCAAAAGACACGCCGGGGATTTGCAGATGTCCTCTGACAAGATCGGTGCGTCGGACGTCGCTATTCGCGTGCGCGATGTGTCTAAACACTACGTTATGTTCAACCGCCCCGAGGATCGCTTCAAGCAGATGCTCGTGCCGCGGCTGGAGCGCCTGATCGGGCGTCCGCCACGCCGTTATTTCCGGGATTTCGCCGCCCTATCCGGAGTCTCCTTTGAGATAGGACGCGGCGAAACTATCGGTATCATCGGCCGTAATGGCTCCGGCAAATCGACGCTGCTGCAGATCATCTGTGGCACGCTGCAGGCAACCAGCGGGTCGGTAGAGGTCAATGGCCGCATCGCCGCCCTGCTGGAGCTTGGCGCTGGGTTCAATCCCGAATTCACCGGCCGCGAAAATGTCTTCCTAAACGCCTCGATCCTCGGCGTACCGCGCAAGGAAATGGAGTGGCGTTTCGACGACATAGCCCGTTTCGCTGACATCGGTCCGTTCCTCGATCAGCCGGTGAAGACTTATTCATCGGGTATGTATGTACGGTTGGCCTTCGCCACCGCAATCAATGTTGATCCCGACATCTTGGTGGTGGATGAGGCGCTCGCTGTGGGCGACGAGGCATTCCAGCGCAAATGTTTCGCCCGCATCGAGCAAATCAAGGACAAGGGCGGCACCATTCTTTTTGTCAGTCACGGTGCGTCGACCATCGTTCAGCTGTGCACGCGGGCGATGCTTATGGATGGAGGCGAACTTATCCTTGAAGGTCGGCCAAAAGCAGTGGTGGCGCAATATCAGCGGTTGGTCAGCGCCAGCACGGAGGTGGCGACAGAAATTCGCACCGGGATTAAGGCGCTCCGTGCCGTTTCGCCAGCCACCAGGGCAGCAGTTACTGACAATTTTGAGAACAAGCCGACCACCCCTGATCTTAAACGGGCCGCCGCTATAGAGCCGCCTGCCGCAGAAGCCTCCGATGCAATCGTCGCTTTACCGATCGAGGCCCAACCGACCGACACCGTCAGCCAGTATGCAGATTATCATGATCCCAACCTCAAGTCGAAGTCCGCAGTTTATCTCGAAGAACGGGGTGCCCGAATTCGAGACCTTCGCGTTCTGACTCTCAGCGGTGAGGGCGTGAATGTATTGCAGATGGGAAAGCGGTATGTCTTGGAATATACCGTGGATTTTTCTTCCGATGCAAGCGAGGTCGGCTTTGAGTTTCTGTTCAAAAATGTGACAGGCTTAGTGTTGGCGGGCTCGGATACGCACAGAGTAAAAGGAGAAAGAACCAGATTCGTCAGATCTGGTTTTGAAATGACAATAAGTTTTACCTTTAACTGTGTCATGTTGCCGGGAGTATATCTTGCAAGTGCCGGTGTGCGAGGTTTGGTCAACGACGAGTTGCGTATGCTTCACAAAATTATCGAAGGTATTCTCATCCGTGTCGCCAACGAGCCAGACCTTGCTGCAATCGGCTACGCCAACTTGGACGTAACGCCGCAGGTGGCGGTGTCGTCAGCAGAACTTCCAGAGCGTTGAGTGTCTCGACAGCTCTGGATTTGGTGTGTTCGATAACATCTAGAAGCAGGTCACGTTTGCCCCCCTCAATGAGGTTCAAGGCGGCGCCCGTGACTTCATCCTCCTTCGCGTGCTCAATCCGATAGACAAATGGCCATCCAGAGGTGGAAAGGAGGTTTGTCAGCTTCCCACCTCCACGAATTTGATCGATCGCGATGAAGGGAACCTCATTGCGCATCGCCAGAACTGCGCCATGAAAACGAGATGTGAGCACGAGATCGCAAGACGAGTATAGAGCCTCAATTTCGAAAGGTGCGCGACCAGAGCGGGTCAAGTGGTGTTCTATCTCAAGCGTTCTCACTTGATATTTTGTGGCCAAGCTATCGAGCACCCGAGCCGTAAGAGCGCTAGTGCGATCGTGAAGTGAGCTCTGGGGTCCATACTCACCTTGCTCGCCGCGGAGCACCAATCCGACAACAAGCGGTTCATTTGGTTCACGCGCTCGTTTTGGAGCGACCCGCGAAGGCGCGAGAATGGCGACGTCCTCAAAGCGCCGACCGCCTCCTTCCCTAGCCAACACGACGTCAAACGGCTGCACGTAGTTGATATGGTCTCGGTCAAAGAGGCTTATGCTGATCCCGATTTTTCTGATCGACGGAAATCGACGAATTATCGTCTCCACAATCGGATGATTTCTGATGACCGGGCCGCAAACAAAAACCAACGTGGCGTAGTCGCCCTCGGCGATTTCGTCTAGCGCCACCCTTTCGCCGGAAATTTCAATCGCGGTACTCGCTGTTAGATGCCTGAAATTCAACCCCAACGCCTTCATACGGGCAGCAACACTCTGCACTGCGAATAGGTCGCCGATAGTTCCATTGTCTTTCAGCGATCCATACCAGCACAAAAGGATAGGCGGCACTTTGGCCGCCGTGTCAGCGACTGTGGCATATCGGCCGCTCGGATGTGGCATGTAACGGCCGGATGGGTGCCGACCGAAGTTGCAAAGAAATTGGTAGATGCTTCCTTCGCGAACGGCACTGTGGTCAACTTTGTGCGTAAGCTTCAAGATCGGAATCTTGGCAAGAGATACGATCTCTCTGTCTTCTTCTGACATCGCGCCAAGCAATCGCGTCTCATAAGGTGCGAATATATGTGGGCCGCCCGCTGATATTTTCGGCACTTGGTCCCACAACACGCGAAATTTTCTGCTATTTTGATAAGCTTGGCCGAATAGGTGATGGAACCAGAAATAGTCCGGGTCATCTGCTCGGTTCTGCCAGTGTTGATGGACCAACCGGCGCCATTCATAAATAAGGTAGGAGGACTGGCTGGCAGCCAAAAACCATGAAGATAGCATTCGGGAAGGGGCGGGCCGCTCGAAGGCAAAGAAACCTTCTGACATGACGCTATCAAGCCACTCATCGAGAGGCTGCAGACAATAGCAGGTAGCGTCGACCCACACTCCGCCATATCTGCATAGAAGCTCGATACGCACGATATCACTATATGCCGCATCTGAAAGCGGTCTGGAGAGGATCGAATTTGGATCGCTAAGATCGGGCAAAAAGTCGGCCAAATTCCCTTTGGCCAGGATTTGGATCGTCCAGCCGGGATTCATTCTCTGCCAAGAGTTCACACATGCTTTCACGATCTGTGGCGCTGTTTCGATGCCTTGCAGCCACAGCATCCAGATAATTTTAGGTGGCATCGTTCATCCCGTTTGCGACACGCGGCTTTGGCTTGCCTTAGCAGCGTGCATCCTAGTGCTCAACCCCGACCCCGCGCAGTGCACGTTCCTCATTCTCTGCGATCCGGTAGGCAAATACACAGACAATGACTTGCGTGGGAATGCCATCCCAAAAAAACATCTGGCTATGCCCCGCGGCCCGCAGTATGCGATACAGCAGGCGGGGGCCGGAAATGCTACTTGTAAGTGTGACGGTCACGAATGATTCTCGTGCTCACACTTTGCTGGTGGTCATGCCGACAGCCTGGAGTTTAGTACTGCCTAATGAATACTTCCCTGGAAGCTGTGTTCGGGCTCAGGCCACAGGTGCGGCGCGCCTTCATCATGGTCCAGGATGTGGTCATGGTCCTGGTCGCCGTGGCGCTCAGCCTTGTCCTGTCGCGGTCGGATCTTTCGTTCGGCGCGCTCTCCGCGGAGGGCCTTGTCACTTGGGTCGCCATCGTTCTCATCAGCCATCTTCTGTTCAGATATTGCGGCCTCTACACCACGGTCTGGCGTTTCGCCTCGACGCCTGATTTCTTCAACATCCTGAAGAGCTGCGCGATCCTGACATTCGTGCTCTACGCCGTCTCGCTGGTCGTGCGTTTCTTCCAGCCTGTCGCGGGCCTCAACGAGCGCCAGTTCATCGTCTTTCTGCTTGTCTCCTTCACCATCATCTCGGCGCCCCGGCTGTTCTACCGCTTCCTGCGCGACGGCGCGAGCTGGGGTGTTCTGAGCGGCAAGGCCGACACGGCGCGCGCCAAACAGGCCCTGTTCGTCGGGCGGCTGAGCGAGGCCGACCTGATCATTCGTTTCACGCGCACGGCGCAGCCCGCCGACCATTCCATCGTCGGCATCATGGCGACCGAGCATGGCGCACCGCTCGGCACGCGCATCCAAGGGGTCCCCGTGGTGGCGACCCGGCCGCGCCTGATCGATGTGCTGGAGGACTACGCGACCGGCACCAAGAGCCTCGATCTCCTGATCTTCGGCAGCGGCGCCGAGCATGAGATCGAGGAATATTCAGAGCTTGTCCGCGTCGCGCGTCACGGCGACATCGGGGTCGTGCAATTCGCGGGACTTTCGCGGCTGGGCCAGGAGGGAAAGCTCGTTCTCGATGCCGTCGAGATGGAGACGATCCTGCGCCGCCCGACGGTGCCGTCCGACATCGAGCGCATCGGCGCCTTCGTCGGCGGCAAGCGCGTCCTGGTCACGGGAGGCGCCGGCTCCATCGGCCGAACGCTGGTCAAGCGGTCGCTGGAGCTTGGCGCCGACGCGGTGCTGGTCGCCGACAATTCCGAATTCGGCATCTTCCAGTTGAGCCAGTATGTCGACGAGAAGCACCATGACCGCCTCAAGGTCCGCATCGTCGATGTCGCCGACAGGCGCCAGATGACGCGCGTCGTCACCGAGTTCAAACCCGACATCCTCTTCCATGCCGCGGCGTTGAAGCATGTTCCGCTGCTGGAGGAGAACTGGGAATCGGCCATCCAGACCAACGTCTTCGGCACGCTTGTCTGCGCCGAGGTCGCCGCCAGCTGCGGCGTGGCGCAATTCGTTATGGTCTCGAGCGACAAGGCCGTCGATCCGACGTCCGTGCTTGGCATGACCAAGCGGGCCGCCGAACAGATCGTCAGCGCCTTGCATGGAACACCGGCCGGCGAACCGGGCGGGCGCCGCCCCGCCACCAAGTTCATCGCGGTGCGCTTCGGCAACGTCTTCGGCAGCAATGGCTCGGTGGCGACCATATTCCAGGCCCAGATCGAGGCCGGCGGGCCGGTCACCATTACCGACCGGCGCATGACGCGCTATTTCATGACGGTCGCCGAAGCCGTCGATCTCGTCATCATGTCGGCGGCCGATGCCGCCTCGCGCCCGGCCGGCCAGGACTACGCCGTCTACATGCTCGACATGGGCAAGCCCGTGCCGATCCTCGAAGTGGCTGAAACGATGATCCGCATGTCGGGAAAAAGCCCCTATACGGACATCCCGATCCGCTTCACGGGCATCCGGCCGGGTGAAAAGCTTCACGAGACCCTTCACGGCGAAGACGAGGAATTGGTCGAGCTCAGCATTGCCAAGATTTTTGGCCTGAGCACCGAAGTCGCGCAGTGGTCGGATGTCCAGGCAGCGCTTGCAGCGCTGCAGCAATCCATAAAGAGCCAGGACAAGGCAGCCTCGCTCACCATCCTGGCCGATCTCGACCGCACGACGAAGACAAGGGCGAACGCGCAGCACGACGCGGTCCCGAAGACGGCCGGGCAGGCGAGCTAAAGCAATTCCAGGAAAAGTGCGCAGCGGTTTTCCGTCCGGAATTGCGTGAAAACAAGAGACGAGCAATTCCAGGAAAAGTGCGCAGCGGTTTTCCGCCCGGAATTGCGTGAAGGCAAAGATGAGCAATTCCAGCAAAAGTGGGCAGCGGTTTCCTCGCGGCAAGGCGTTTGACATCAGTGGATAAGATAGATCTGCGCATTGCCGTCCTGATGGGCACGAAGGATGGCGCCGCCTTTATCGACGAGCAGCTGCGGTCGCTGCTCGCGCAGTCGCATCCTCTGATCGACCTTTGGATATCCGACGACGGCTCCGTCGATGGCACGGTTGCCATCATCGAAGCCTGGAAGCCCCGTTGGACAAAGGGCCGGATAAATCTCGTGGAAGGGCCGCGGCAGGGCTTTGCCGCCAATTTCCGGTCGATGATCCTCGACCCGCGCATCGATGCGGATTGCTACGCCTTCAGCGATCAGGACGATATCTGGGAGCCCGACAGGCTGGAAAGCGCCCTTGGCTGGATGCAGGCATTTGACGCGGCGCAACCGCTGATGTCCTGCTCGCGAACCGCAACCATGACCGAGACCGGAAGCCTGGTCGGCCATTCGCCGCTGTTCAGCCGTCCGCCGTCCTTCCGCAACGCGCTCGTGCAGAGCATTGCCGGCGGCAACACCATCCTGCTCAACCGCGCCGCACGCGATCTGTTGGCCAGGGCCTCCACCCGAACCGGCTTCGTCAGCCACGATTGGTGGGCCTATCTGATTGTCACCGGTGCGGGCGGTGTCGTCCGCTACGACCCGCGGCCATTGGTACGCTACCGCCAGCATGCGGCAAATCTGGTCGGCGCCAATGCATCGTGGCAGGCACGGATCTCGCGGCTCGGCCGCCTGTTCAAGGGCCAGTTCGCGGACTGGACCGATCTCAATCTTGCCGGCCTCGCCGTCAATCGCGATCTCCTTACGAAGGACGCGCTGGCACGCCTCGACCTGTTCGCGAACGGTCGGCAAGGCAGCCTTTTACAACGCCTGGGCGCGCTGCGCAAAAGCGGCGTCTATCGACAGACTTTTGCCGGGACCCTTGGGCTCTATCTCGCCTTTGTGCTGGGTCGTATCTGAATGTCGTAAGACCACTTGGCGCGCTTGGTCAGCAAGGCGACCTCATGCTACGCCGACCGGATTGATCGGCTTCGCTCGTGGTTGCCGCGTGAAGCCCTGGCAGGGAGCCCTATCGGCCACTCATGACGACAGCCAAGAAAATCTTCGATCTCGCCGGTGCGGCTGTGCTGCTGGTGGCAACCTCTCCCATCCTGTTGCTTGCCATTCTTGCCGTCCGCGCATCATCGCCCGGTCCGGTGTTTTTTTCCCAAACGCGGATTGGCCGCGAAGGCGCGCTTTTTCGCTGCCACAAATTAAGGACGATGTACCAGGGAACGCCATCGTTGCCCTCGCACGAAACCCCGAGAGCGCCGTGACATCGGTTGGAAAGCGCTTGCGGAAATTCAAGCTCGACGAGTTGCCGCAACTCTGGAATGTCCTGCGCGGCGAAATGAGCCTGGTCGGGCCGCGTCCCTGCCTGCCGACCCAGACGGAACTGATCGAATGCCGCAGGCGGCTGGGGGTTTTGCAGGCTCTGCCCGGAATGACAGGCTTGGCGCAGATCAGGGGCATCGACATGTCGAACCCGCGACTTCTGGCCGACACCGACGCCATCTATCTCAGGACCGCATCGTTCTGGCTCGACCTTCGCATCCTGTTTGGGACACTCTATCGAGGCTGAGCGGGCCATGCTCCGGAAGCAGAAACCGGTCCTTGGATCAGGGTCAGACAGGAAGCCGGGGCTCTCGGAGCCGTGCCATCTCGGTCAGCCGCGACAATGTCTCGGTTTCAGGCGCCCAGCCTTCCGAGGCAAGGAGCGAAGGGTCGCATATCTGGGTCGCGGTCAGGCTGTCCCAGGACGTCCGCTTGCCGAGCAGTATGGCGGCCGCCCGCATCGGTCCGGCCGGCATTGTCATCAGGCGTGTCGGTCTCCCGAAACCGCGGCGAAAGGCACCGATGATGGCAGCGACGGAAACCGGCGGCACGTCGCTGGCGGTATAGATCGGACGAAGCGGCTGCGAATGGCAAAGCAGATGCCACACCGCCCCTGCCGCCGATTGCAATGACAGCAGCGAGCGGTTTGCCGTCAGGGCGCCTGTCGGCATCGGCAGAGCCGTATCGGCGAGCCGCATCAGTGTCGCCAGGTTTCCTTTCATGCCGATCCCGTAGACCGGAGGCAGCCGCAATAGGGCGGCGTCGGCACGGCCGTGCGAGGCATAGGCGCCCAATACGGCAATTTCTGCTTTGCGTTTCGAGCGCCCATAGGCGTCCTGCGGTTCGGGGACTGTGTCTTCGTCGATCGTTGCGCTGGCACGCGCGCCGATCACGGCCCGGATCGAGGAAAGATGGATGAACCGTCCGCTTGCCTGCGTGGCGGCGGCATGCGCCAGCCGTGCGCTCAATTGCGCATTGGCTGCCAGAAAGTCGGCTTCGGTGGCATTGCCCTGGTCATTGTTCAGACCCGCGCAATGGACGATATCCGTAACATCCCTGGTCAGCGCCAGGAAAGCCGGGGCAGGTGCATCGAACGCCGGCATCAGCATGGCGTCGGACCCCGCATCAAGTCTCTCCGGCTGGCGGGAGGCGAGGCGAAGCTCGACACCAGCCTGACGAAGCCGATGGACCATCTGGCGGCCGATGAAGCCCGTCGCGCCCGTAACCAGGACTTTCATTGTCTTGCCCGGACCGGTTACTGGACGACTGGCGGGGGTGCCAGGCTTTCCACCACTGGTGGAAGGGCTTGCCTTTCCACCAACGCAGCCCGGCGCCCACAGGCAAGATATGTTCCCGACACCAGGAAGATCATAAAGACCGAGTCCAGAATGTCATGGCCGATCAGGATGCCCGTCATTCCGGCGGTCAGATAGGTGATCACGAGGGCGACGATCATGGTGGCGCCGAACCGCTCGATCGGATCGGTGCTGTCGCGAAGGACCCGGGCGGCATTTCTGGCGGCAACCACGAAGATCGCCGCCAGCGTCACCGCACCCAGGATTCCCGCTTGCACCAAGGCGGTCAGGAAGCCGTTGTGGAAATGATTGAAACCTTCATCCATCCCGAACTGATCCTGAAAACCCTGCTTGATCAAGAGCCGGGTGGCACCCACGCCATGTCCGAAAAATGGCATCTCCCGAAATGCTTTCAGCCCGATATCCCAAAGGGCGACGCGCGATCCTAAAGCTGTCGTGTGGTCACCATGGGTCAGCGCATCCCAGTCTGAGTGCAGAAATGCGACCCGCCCCGCTATCGTGTGGGACCCGAAAACCGCGATCGTGGCTGCGATGGCGGCCAGCAGCAAAAGCACGCGAACGGCACTTCTCCCTCTCAGTTTCTGCTGGTTGATCAGCAGAACGGCGATGCCGGCAATCAACAGTGCCAGCCAGACGATGCGGGTACCGGAGTAGATGATGGCGATCGTGCCGCCGAGCGCGGCGCAGATAGGGGCGATCCTGTATCTCTCTATGCCAGACAGGGCAGCGGCCACGCAGGTCACCACTGCAAGGCAGAGGACCTCAGCGAACACGATCGCATTCCCGGCCCCGCCCTCGGCGCGTATACCAAGCCGATATTGCTGATAGACCGCCAGCAGCAGCGCTCCAAAACAGGCAGCCATGCTGGCCAGCACAATGATGCGGACGAGCGTCGTCTTTTGCGTAATGCTCCAGGTCGAATAGGAGATGGGAAAAAACAGAAAGGTGATCAGCGGAATAAGATGCCGCGCGTCCGTGACGATCGCGTGGTTGACCAGGGACGCCAGGACATTGCTTGCGCAATAGGCATAGATCGCGATCGTCAGCGCCATCATCGCCCGGTCGACATTGAGGCGTCTTCTCTTCAAGGCGATCAACAGGACGGACCACAGGCCACCGCCATTGAACACGAAGCTGACCACGGATCCCAGGACCGGGGGAGAAAAGAAGCAGAGAATGGAGAAGTAGATATTGATCCGCGAAGGCGTGAACTGCTGCCTTATGGATGAAAGCCGGTTCAATTTTCGGACCTGCTATTCTCGAGAAATTTTATGCGCGCTCATCATGTTTGCTGAAACCGAATGTGCTCGCCTCGAAATTGCCCATGCTCCATCACGCACTTGCCCACTCTCGAAAAACGTATAGCGGCTGGGTCGCTGTTTCGATAGTGCGGCCGGATCGATCGCCGCCGAAATCCGGCAGTTGGGGGCCATTGAGCCCTGCAGCGCCCCCGCAGCGCGGTCACAGGCAATATTTTTCCTGCCTTTTCCCGGCCGGAGGCCGTTCAAGCAGAAATTTCCGGGTTTTGCCACAAGCATGGAAAATTCATTCCCGAACGGACCGCTGCCGGGCGCCTCTTGCATTGTTCTGGGCCGTGACGATCTGCTAGAACGCCCGCACGAAACACTTTGTCCAGAAGCGAAGCTTGAACCGGGCGCACAAGGCTCGATGATTTGACGCAGGATCTTCTGTTGCAAGGCACAAGAGAACGCTCACGGTCCATGACATCAGCGCTTACGCATCTGCAGCGGCTTGAAGCCGAGTCCATCCACATATTCCGCGAGGTCGCGGCTGCCTTCTCCAAGCCGGTCATGCTCTATTCCGTGGGCAAGGATTCGTCGGTGCTGATGCATCTGGCGATGAAGGCGTTCTATCCGGCCAAGCCGCCATTCCCCTTCCTTCACGTCGATACGACCTGGAAATTTCGCGAGATGATCGCATTTCGCGATCAGATGGCGCAGAAACTGGGTTTCGACCTTCTGGTTCATGTCAACGAAGACGGCGTGCGCGACAACATCAATCCGTTCGATCACGGTTCGAACACCCACACCCATGTGATGAAGACCGTGGCGTTGCGCCAAGCGCTCGACAAATACGGCTTCGATGCCGCCTTTGGAGGCGCCCGTCGCGACGAGGAAAAGTCGCGCGCCAAGGAGCGCATCTTCTCTTTCCGCAATGCCCAGCATGTGTGGGATCCGAAGAACCAGCGGCCCGAAATGTGGAAGATTTTCAACACGCGTATCGCGCAGAGTGAATCGATCCGCGTTTTCCCCTTGTCAAACTGGACCGAGCTCGACATCTGGCAGTACATTCTGCAGGAAAACATTCCGATCGTGCCGCTCTATTTCGCCAAGCGGCGGCCGGTCGTCGAACGCAATGGCATGTTGATCCTCAAGGACGATGATCGCATGAAGCTGCTCCCGGGCGAGGTCGTGGAGGACCGGTTGGTGCGGTTCCGCACGCTTGGCTGCTATCCGCTGACCGGCGCCATCGAATCCGACGCCGACACACTCGAAGCCATCGTTGGCGAGATGCTGACGGCACGCACATCCGAACGGCAGGGTCGGCTGATCGACCGCGATGAAGCCGGTTCGATGGAGAAGAAGAAGCGCGAGGGGTATTTCTGACCATGCGCCACATCATGGCAAAGAGCCTCGCTCCCACGGACGGCGTCCGCGACTATCTGGCGGCGCAAGAGAAGAAGTCGCTGCTGCGCTTCCTGACCTGCGGTTCGGTGGACGACGGCAAGTCGACGTTGATCGGTCGGCTTTTGTCCGACACCAAGCAGATTTTCGAGGACCAGCTCGCCGCGCTCGAACGCGATTCGCGAAAGCATGGCACGACGGGCGACGACATCGACTTCGCGCTGCTGGTTGATGGCCTCGAGGCCGAGCGCGAGCAAGGCATCACAATCGACGTCGCCTACCGCTTCTTCGCCACGCCGAAGCGCAAGTTCATCGTCGCCGACACGCCCGGCCACGAACAATATACCCGCAACATGGCGACCGGTGCCTCGACCGCCGATCTGGCGATCGTGCTGATCGATGCCCGGCAAGGGATGCTGCGCCAGACCCGGCGCCATTCGATCATCGCCTCGCTGCTCGGCATTCGCCATATCGTGCTGGCGGTCAACAAGATCGATCTCGTCGATTTCGACCAGGCGGTTTTCGACAGCATCGTCGAGGATTACCGGCAGTTCTCACGCGATCTCGGTTTCCAGACCATCGCGCCGATCCCGATGTCGGCCCGTTATGGCGACAATGTCAGCCGCCGCTCGGATAGCATGAAGTGGTATTCCGGCCCGACACTGATCGAGCATCTCGAAACCGTCTCGGTCGACGAAGTCGCGGTCGAGCTGCCGTTCCGCTTTCCGGTTCAGTACGTCAATCGCCCCAATCTCGATTTTCGCGGCTTCGCCGGCACCATCGCGTCCGGTACCATTGCGCAAGGCGACGAGGTCGTCGTCGCCAAATCGGGCAAGTCCTCGCATGTCAAACGCATCGTCGCCTATGGCGGCGATCTCAAACAGGCGGTGGCCGGCCAGGCCATAACGCTCGTCCTTGACGACGAGGTCGAGGTTTCCAGGGGCAACATGCTGGTTTCGCCGGCCGCGCGGCCGCAGGTCGCCGACCAGTTCGCCGCCAACATCGTCTGGTTCGACGAGCATGCGCTGCTGCCGGGCCGCTCCTATATCCTGCGCACCGAGACCGATCAGACCAGCGCCACCGTCACCGACTTGAAATACCGCATCAACGTCAACGACTTTGCCCATGAGGCGGCCAAGTCGCTTGAGATGAATGAAGTCGGTATCTGCAACATTTCGACGCGGGCGCCGATTGCCTTCGACCCGTTTGGCGAGAACCGTACCACTGGCGCCTTTATCCTGATCGATCGCATCAGCAACGCCACGGTTGGCGCAGGCATGATCGTGCACTCGCTGCGCCGCGCCGAAAACATCCATTGGCAATCGCTCGATGTCGGCAAGCGCGTGCGCGCCGACATGAAGAACCAGCGGCCCGCCGTGTTCTGGTTCACGGGGCTTTCGGGCTCCGGTAAGTCCACCATCGCCAACCTGTTGGAGAAGAAGCTGTTCGCTACAGGCCGCCATACCTATATTCTCGACGGCGACAATGTCCGTCACGGTCTCAACCGCGACCTCGGATTCACCGATGCCGATCGCGTCGAGAACATTCGCCGCGTCGCCGAAGTGGCCAAGCTGATGGCCGATGCCGGGCTGATCGTCATCGTCTCCTTCATTTCGCCATTCAGCGCCGAGCGGCGCATGGCCAGGGAATTGATGGCCGATGGCGAGTTCATCGAGGTGTTTGTCGACACGCCTTTCGAGGAATGCGCCAGGCGTGACCCGAAGGGTCTTTACGCTCGCGCGCTGAATGGCGAGATCAAGAATTTCACCGGTGTCGATTCTCCTTACGAAGCACCGGAGAAACCGGAGATCCATCTGAGGACGCTCGGCAAGTCGGCCGAAGAGATGGTAGACACCCTGGAACACTGGCTGGACGAGCGTGACATTGCCGAAGACCAATATGACAATGGCGGCGGCATCTGACGACAAGTCGATGCTTGAAATCTTCGAGCGGCTGGCGCTGGCGGCCGGGCGCGAAGTCATGCGTGTGTTCCATGCCGGCTGCGCGGTCGACCGCAAATCGGACTCCTCGCCGGTGACCGAGGCGGACCGCGAGAGCGAGAAGATCATTCTTGCCGGCCTGCGTACGGAATTCCCCGACATTCCCTGCGTGGCCGAGGAGGAAGCGGCCGCCGGTGTCATGCCGGGCGAACTTGGCGAGGCTTTCTTCCTTGTTGACCCGCTTGATGGCACCAAAGAATTCGTCAGCCGGCGCACCGACTTCACCGTCAATATCGCGCTTGTCCGCCATGGCGTGCCGGAAGTTGGCGTCGTCTTCGCCCCCTGCGGCGGCCGCTTCTTTTCCGGTCTGCCGGGCAGGGCGGAAGTCCTCGAAATCGATGGCGATTACCGGATCATCGCCCGTCGGCCGATTTCGGTGAGAACGGCCGCGTCGCCGCTGGCAGTGGTTGCCAGCCGCTCGCACAACACGCCGGAAACCGAAGCCTATATTCGCGACCTTGGCGCCGCCGAGATCGTCTCGGTCGGTTCGTCGCTGAAATTCTGCCTCCTCGCCAATGGCGAGGCGGATGTCTATCCGCGCTTTGGCCGCACCATGGAATGGGACACCGCGGCGGGTGACGCGGTGCTGCGCGCCGCCGGCGGCACGACGCGCACGCTGGACGGCAAGCCCTTGGCCTATGGCAAGCGCAACCAGGCCGATGACGAGGACTTCGCCAATCCGCATTTCATTGCCAGCGGCAACGCTGCAACCGGAGGGCGTATCTTACGTGGAGGTGGAAACCTCCCGTAGATGGCCTATCCTGTAGGGGCGTTCCCTGAGTCGGTAGTTGAATGTCCTTTTTTCAGAAATGCCATGCCGTCATTTTGGGCGGATTTCCGGTATGGACCAGCAGTCGCGATGAACTAGGCCTCAGGATGTTGCTGGGCCTCTATGCCCTCTCTCCCGCCCTTTTCGTCTTCATCGAAATGTCTCCGACGGCCCTGGCATTTGTCGCGGCACTCATGGGCGCTCTTACCCTTTTGACGAAGGGGGCACGCTTTGGCAGGGCAACGATAGGCCTGGCCGTCGCCCTGGCTCTCTTGTCCGGCTTTGTCCTGTCGAGCGCCCTGTGGTCGGTCGACGCGAGCCGCTCTGTCATGGCGGCGAAGGACGTGTTTGGCTACTCGGCCGCCGCCATCCTGCTGTTTGAGTGCATTCTGGCGCTTCCGAACGCTCAATGCGACCGGCTGGCACGGGTCTCGCTATTCGGCATGTTGATTGGCCTGGTGTCGGTCATGGGTTGGGAACTGTATTTTGCGTTTTTGACCGAAGATCCAAGATTTGTGGAAAATGTTTTCACCCTCCACAAGATCACGGTCTACGGAGCTTTTTTGCCGTCATATTTCTTGTGCAGCCGAGGCTGGTCTGGAAGGGGGTTGCGGCTCTCTTTGCCGTGCTGACATTGCTCTACGGCCAATCGACCGGCATCAATCTGGCGATTGTGTTCGTGGCGGCTATGTTCGCCATGCCCGCCAAATACCGCCAACACGCCTTGGTCGGATTCTTCGCCGCCTATTTGTCTCTTGCCCTGATTGCCCCTTTCGTCGTTTCGCCGCTGTTTGCCTACCTCAAAACAACGGGCTGGCTGGTTTTCTATCCGGGAACGTTCGCCGCGCGACTTGATCTTTGGCAGATGATCTCGCCCCACATTGCGGAGCAGCCGGTTCTCGGCCATGGCGCCGATACGATGAGAAACGCGGTCGGGGTCGTGGTGAATCCCACATATTACGCGCAGGCGGATCTCCCAAGCGCACACAATATCGTATTCGATTTGTGGTACGAGTTGGGAGCGCTGGGCATCATTGTGTATGGGGTGCTCCTGGGCGCGATCATAAGAATGATCGGCCGTTTGAGCGGCTCCTGCCATTTCGTGCCCAGCAGCTACCTGATCATAGCTGTTGTCGAACTGTCGGTCGACCATCGGATCTGGTTGTCATGGGTGCTGGGCACCTTGGTCTTCGCAGCGGGCATCTGCATATTGCAGTGCCGTTCCGTGGTCCCCCGGGAATGGATGACCGGATCACAAGACGCGCGGCGACCTTCTCAAAATAAGGGCGCGAAGTGCGCGACCGCCTACGCCGGCGAGGTGTCGCCTCTGGTATCCGGCGCCTATTCGGCTGCGGCCTGCGCCGAGTTCGAGCCGATATAGTTGCGGATCGTTTCGATGATCCGGTTCTGGTCGGCCTCGCTGAGATAGGGGTGCATCGGCAGGCACAGGATGCGTTTCGGCAGGTCCTCCGAAACCGCAAGACCGGTCGGCGTGCGCGGGTAGTCCCGATAGGCGATCTGCTCATGCAGCGGCTTGACATAGTAGACGACGGACGGGATGCCCTTTTCGCTCAGATGCGCCTTAAGGCCATCGCGTTTCGGCGTCTCGATCGCGTATTGCGCCCAGGCCGAGCGGCTGCCATCCAGGTTGCGGGCGGCGGTGACGATGTCGCCGAGGCCTTCCGCGTAACGCTGGGCTACCACTTGCCGCGCCACCATTTCTTCCTCAAGGATGGCGAGCTTCTCGATCAGGATCGCCGCCTGAAGCGTGTCGAGCCGTGAATTGATGCCGACGCGGATGTTGTCGTACTGCGTCTCGCCCTTGCCGTGGAAGGCGAAGGAACGCAGCGCGTCGGCCAGAGCGTCATCATTGGTGAACATCGCGCCGCCGTCGCCATAGCAGCCGAGCGGCTTGGCCGGATAGAAGCTGGTCGAGCCGACATTGCCGAATCCGCCGCACATCCTGCCTTCGAGCGAGCCACCCATCGACTGGGCGGCATCCTCGATCACCAACAAGCCTTCGCGATTGGCGATGGCCATGATCGCCTCATAGTCGGCGGCAAGACCGAACAGGTCGACGGGGATGATCGCCTTCGGCTTCAGTCGGCCTTCCTTCTTGATGGCCGCGATCGCCGCCTCGAGGCTGGCGATGTCGATGTTGTAGGTCTTCGGATCGACATCGACGAAAACCGGCTCGGCCTTGGCCAGCGCCACCACTTCCGCCGTGGCGGCGAAGGTAAAGCTCGGCACGAACACCGCGTCACCTGGGCCGATGCCGGCGGCAAACAGCGGCAAAAGCAGTGCGTCGGTGCCGTTGGCGCAGGCAACCACATGCTTGACGCCGACATAGGCAGCGAGCTTCTTCTCGAATTCGGCGACCTGGGGGCCAAGGATGTAGCGGCCATCTTCGACGACGTGGTCGATAGCGGCTTTCAGCCGGTCGCGGATTCGTTCGCGCTGCGCGCCAAGATCGATGAACTGCATGTCGGCCTCAATACCTGCCAATAACCGGCCCGCTGGTACCAGACTTGGCGCGGCTGAAAAAGCCGGCTGCGGTTCCGGGATAGGATGCAAGTGTCGCAGCCCGTTACCGTGTTTCGCCGGTGCATTGCCCTAAAAAGCCGGGAATCCGGCCTTGGCGGTGCAATTCAGGCCATGTCTATCGCGGTTTTCCAGCGCATGGAAACATAAAGTGATCGCGCTGGAGAGCCGGTCAGCCGATCTCGTGCCGCCATGGGGGATTGGCGCCGGCCCGTGATACCGTCACCGCCGCCGCCTTGGCGCCGAGCGCCAGTGCTTCGCGGATAGCGCCTTCGGACAGGCTGGAAATCGCTGCCTTCGTCAGCAGGCCTTGCTCATACAGGGAGGCAAGGATACCGGCGTTGAACGTGTCTCCGGCGCCGACGGTGTCCACCACCTTCACTGTCTCCGGCATGACGGTGACACGGTGCTGCTTGCTGTAGCCAACAGCGCCTTCGCTGCCATGCGTGACGACGATCAATTTCGGGCCGCGGTCAAGCCAATTGCGCACGACATCCTCGTGCGAACCGGCTTCCCCGAACCAGTTGAGGTCTTCGTCTGAAAGTTTGACGATGTCGGCCATCGCCATCATCTCCCGGATGCGCCTGAGGTGCTTGGCCTTGTCGGGGATGAAGTTCGGCCGGATGTTGGGATCGAGCATCATCACGCGGGCCTCATGCTCGCGCCGCATGAATTCCTCATAGGCCGAGCCAGCCGGCTCTGAGATCAGGCTGATGGCGCCGAACAGCATCGCCTCGATCTCGCCGCCGAGTTGCGGCAGGTCCTCGATGGTCAGCATGCGCCCAGCCGTGTTCTCGTCATAGAAGGTGTAGGTCGCCTGGCCGTTGTTCAGCCGCACGAAGGCCAGTGTCGTCGGCCGGGGCGAGGTGTGCGCGTAGGTCGAACTGACCTTGCTCGCTCCGAGCGCCTCCCTGAATTGCCCGCCAAACAGGTCCGACGACAGGCCGGAGAAGAAGCCGGCCGGCGCGCCGAGCCGACCGAGTGCGATCGCCGTGTTGAAAACAGCGCCGCCGACATAGGGAGCGAATGCCGGCTCACCCTGCGTGGTGGTGCGCGGCAGCATGTCGATGAGGGCTTCGCCACAGCAGAGGATCATGGCTTCCTGGTCTCCGGCGGATAGATCACGCCCTTGCGGATGATGATGTTGGCGTAAAGCCGCGGCTCGCTTGTCGCGACGATGGCATGCGCCGATTTGACCCGTGCATAGAAGTCGGCGCCGGCCAGCGCAACCACCTTGCGGCCTGGTGCGCGTTTGGCGCAGATCGCCTCCATTTCACGATGGACAGGGTCGGCAAGCGACGGATCGCCTTTCACCGAGGCTCGAAACAGCGCCTCCGGAACCGCATCGTCGACCGGAAGCAGCGTCAGCATCGCGTCGAGTACCGGAATGAGGGCATGGCCGTCGGCCCGGATGAGGCGTCTTGCCTGCTCCAGCGCCGGATAGTTCCCGTCGACCAGGGCAATCTCGTCACCATGCCCCATGGCGCGCAATGTTGCCAGAAGCTCCGGACCAAGCAGCGCCGGAATCCCGATCAGCATTCAGGCGCTCCTGGCGATCGTCGTCGAACCGATCAGGAAGCGTTCGGAAAGCGGCAGGCTGGCGCCGCCGAGCGCCCGGGCATGGATGCCCACGCTTCCCTCGCGGACGGCCGGAAGTTTCAGCCCTTCGCCGTCGATGGCGCCGATTGCCGCCACGACCGCCTCGACCAGCCTCTGGCGCACGGCCTTCGGCATCCAGCCGTCGATCACCGCGGCCTCGAAATCGATGACCGAGGACGCTGCGACGATGGCGTAAGCGAGTGCCTGCGAGGCGCTGGCGATCCACTCGTCGAGTTCGGCGCCGATCTCCCCCCAATCCTCGGGTGAAGTCCACAGATACGAGGCCTCGACGCCACGCGCATTGAGTGTTTTTTCGAGCATGGCGATCGAGGCCACGTCGATCAGCTGGGTCGGTTTTCCATCCGGCCCGGGCACGGGCATGGAGCCGAGCGCGCCGGCATTGCCGGTCGGTCCGCCGAACAGCCGGCCGTTGAGCACGATGCCGCCACCGGCAAAGGCGCCGATATAGAAATAGACGAAGTCCCGCGCCGCGCCCGTCTGGCCGAAGACCAGTTCGGCGCCGCAGGCCGAGGTGGCATCGTTCTGCAGATAGACCGGAAAATCGCACTGCGTCTGGATGTCGGCCCTGATGTCGCGATGGCGCCATTCGTCCATGACCTCGCGTGGCGCGCCGGCGGTGTCGGCCCAGTTCCACAGCTCGAACGGCATGGCGATGCCGAGTCCGGCAATGCGCTTGTCCTGCGCCGGTGTCAGCGCGCCGCGCATCGTCTTCATGCCTGACGTGACGAACTCGACCGTTTCGCGTGGGGCAGGGTAGCGGTAGGAGTGCTGCAGCATTGCGCGCACGTTGCCGAGGAAATCAATCAGTACGAGTTCAGCGCTGCGGCGGCCGATCTTGAGGCCGATGAAGAAGGCGCCTTCGGGGTTGAGCGCCATGGGGATCGAGGGCTGGCCGATCTTGCCGCGCAGCGGTGCCTGGCGCACGAGCAGGCTTTCTTCCTCCAGTTCGCGCATGATGACCGAAACCGTCTGCGCCGAAAGTCCGGTCATGCGGGCAATGTCGGACTTCGCCAGACTGCCGTGCTGGCGCACCAGCGAAAGCACCAGGCGCTCGTTGTGATCGCGCATGCCGCTCTGGTTGGTGCCGCGGTGAATAAGGCTCTCATTCGCTTCGGGCGAACCATGCCTCGCAGTGGCGGTCTCCACCCTGTTCCTCCCGTCGTTTCCCCGGCAATGCTTTTGGGTCAGAATGAGTGAAGGACGCAAGGCTGTCAATAATAAATAAGAGTGATTTAATTATTGACAGACGCCTTGGTCTGGTGTTTTTTGATCTGGCATCCGCGCTGGGAGAAGTCGCCTGGATGCCGTGCGGGTGCCGGTTGGCCGGCATTCGAAAATGTTCCACTGGGAGGAAATCGTGACCAATACCAAATTGTTGAAGTCCACCGTTTTTGCGGCGGCCGCGCTGGGTCTGATGGCGTTCGCTTCGTCCGCATCCGCCGCCGGCGTCGGCGCCTGCCTAATCACCAAGACCGACACCAATCCGTTCTTCGTCAAGATGAAGGAGGGCGCGACCGCCAAGGCCAAGGAACTCGGCGTCGATCTCAAGACCTATGCCGGCAAGATCGACGGTGACAGCGAGAGCCAGGTGGCGGCGATCGAAAGCTGCATCGCCGACGGCGCCAAGGGCATTTTGATTACAGCGTCCGACACCAAGGGCATCGTGCCGACGGTGAAGAAGGCGCGCGATGCGGGCCTACTGGTGATCGCGCTCGACACGCCGCTCGATCCTATTGACGCCGCCGACGCGACCTTCGCCACCGACAATCTGGAGGCCGGCAAGCTGATTGGTGCCTGGGCCGCAGCGACGCTGGGCGACAAGGCCAAGGACGCCAAGATCGGCTTCCTCGACCTGACCCCCTCGCAGCCGACCGTGGACGTTCTGCGCGATCAGGGCTTCATGATGGGCTACGGCATCGACGTGAAGGATCCCAACAAGATCGGCGACGAGACCGATCCGCGCATCGTCGGCCACGACGTCACCAACGGCAACGAGGAAGGCGGCCGCAAGGCGATGGAAAACCTTCTCCAGAAGGATTCCGGGATCACCGTCATCCACACCATCAACGAGCCGGCCGCTGTCGGCGCCTACCAGGCGCTCAAGGCCGTCGGCCTTGAAAAGCAGGTGCTGATCGTATCCGTCGACGGAGGCTGCCCCGGCGTGAAGTCAGTCACCGAAGGCGTGATCGGCGCCACCTCGCAGCAATATCCGCTGCAGATGGCCGCGCTCGGCATCGAGGCGATCGCTGCTTTCGCCAAGGATGGCACCAAGCCGAAGCCGACCGAAGGCAAAAACTTCTTCGACACCGGCGTCAACCTTGTTACCGACAAGCCGGCCAAGGGCGTCAAGTCCATCGACACCAAGGAAGGCCTCGCCAAGTGCTGGGGCTGATGCCAGTCTGACCGGCAAAAAGCAATCGGAGCGGCTGGGGGCTTGATCCCCGGTCGCTTCGGGTGGACGATGGGTCGCGTGACCTCGAACAATCCCGGCAGTAGACCGGATAAAGCGTGGACGGGTGTCAGCGGTTGGCTGAATCCCGCGGGGAGGAGACATGGCTCAAGCTCAGGAATTCGAGAAGGTTCTCTCAAGCAGCGACACAAGCGTTGCCGCTTTCGACGAGCACAAATCGGCCGTCAAGCGCGCCCAGCATTTCCTGCATTCGACACCCGCCGCGGTGCCGCTGATCGTGCTGGTTCTGTCCATCATCATTTTTGGCATCGCCATCGGCGGGCGTTTCTTCTCGTCCTACACGCTGACGCTGATCCTGCAGCAGATCGCCATTGTCGGTATTTTGGGGGCCGCGCAGACGCTCGTCATCCTGACCGCCGGCATTGATCTCTCGATCGGGGTGATCATGGTGATTTCGGCCGTGATCATGGGCAATTGCGCGGTCAGCTACGGCATGCCGAGCGTGCTCGCCGTGGCGATCGGCCTTGCCGCCGGTGCGGCTTGCGGGCTGCTGAACGGACTGCTGGTCGCCTATATGAAGCTGCCGCCGTTCATCGTGACGCTTGGCACCTGGAACATCGTCATGGCGACGAATTTCATCTATTCGGCCAATGAGACGATCCGCGACACCGACGTCGACACCCAGGCGCCGCTGCTGCATCTGTTTGCCCTGAGCTTCAAGGTGGGTTCGGCGGTGCTGACCGCCGGCGTCATCGCCATGGTCCTGCTCGTGATGCTCCTGTGGTACATACTCAATCACACTGCCTGGGGCCGCCATGTCTATGCCGTCGGCGACGATCAGGAAGCGGCGAAACTGTCGGGCATTCAGACCAAGAAGGTGCTTATGACGGTTTACACCCTCGCGGGGCTGATCGCCGCTTTCGCGGCCTGGGTTTCCATCGGCCGCAACGGCTCGATTTCGCCGTCCGCCGCCGTCACCGACTACAATCTGCAGGCCATCACCGCGACGGTGATCGGCGGTATCTCGCTCTTTGGCGGCCGCGGCTCAATTCTCGGTACGCTGTTCGGCGCCATGATCGTCGGCGTCGTCTCGATGGGCCTCAACATGCTCGGCGCCGATCCGCAGTGGAAAGTGCTGCTCACCGGCGTGCTGATCATCGGCGCCGTCGCGGTTGATCAATGGATCAGAAAGGTTTCGGCATAATCATGACCCAGGAACCCATCCTCACCGCTCGCGGTCTGGTCAAGCGCTACGGCCGCGTCACCGCTCTCGACAATGCCGATTTCGACCTATACCCCGGCGAAATCCTCGCCGTGATTGGCGACAACGGCGCCGGCAAGTCGTCGCTGATCAAGGCAATTTCCGGCGCCGTCGTTCCCGATGAAGGGGAAATCAAACTCGAAGGCAGGCCCGTGGCCTTCAGGTCGCCGATGGAAGCCCGGGAAGCCGGCATCGAGACGGTCTATCAGAACTTGGCGCTGTCGCCGGCGCTGTCGATCGCCGACAACATGTTTCTCGGCCGCGAGATCCGCAAGCCGGGTCCGCTCGGCAACTGGTTGCGGATGCTCGACCGCCCGGCGATGGAAAAGCGCGCCCGTGACAAACTCACCGAACTCGGCCTGATGACCATCCAGAACATCAGCCAGGCGGTGGAGACGCTGTCGGGCGGCCAACGCCAGGGCGTGGCTGTGGCCCGCGCCGCCGCCTTCGGCTCGAAGATGGTCATCATGGACGAGCCGACGGCGGCACTCGGCGTCAAGGAGAGCCGCCGCGTGCTCGAATTGATCCTCGATGTGAAGAAGCGCGGCCTGCCGATCGTGCTCATCTCGCACAACATGCCCCATGTCTTCGAAGTGGCCGACCGCATCCACATCCACCGTCTTGGCCGTCGCCTGTGCGTCATCGACCCCAAGCAATACACGATGTCTGATGCCGTTGCTTTCATGACCGGGGCAAAAGCACCCCCGGAAACGGCATTGGCGGCCTGAACTGCCTGATTGCCGCAGGGCAAGTAGGCGGGGGTATTCTCTAAATCGATTGAAAACATGCTGCAATGCACTAGGATGGGCTGGGAGAAACGGTGAAAGCCGGTATGATCAGGCCAAACCGAACGAGAGGCGATATGACATCCGCCATGACGATCGAAGCCCCAGCTCTCGACAATCCCGACCCCAAGACGCTCGCCGAAGAAGTCTTGATGTCGCTCAAATACCGGGTCGGCAAGGACACCACCGTCGCGACCCAGTACGACTGGCTGACTGCCTCGATCAAGGTCGTGCGCGACCGCGTCGTCGACCACTGGATGCAGGCGACCAAGGAAGCCTACGACCAGCAGGAAAAGCGCGTTTACTACCTGTCGCTCGAGTTCCTGATCGGGCGTCTGATGCGCGACGCCTTTTCCAATCTCGGTCTGATGGAGAATATGCGTGAGGCGCTGTCGTCGCTCGGCGTCGATCTCGACCTGATCGCCGCGCTCGAGCCGGACGCGGCGCTTGGCAATGGCGGCCTTGGCCGGCTCGCAGCCTGCTTCATGGAAAGCATGGCGACCGTCGACATTCCCGCGCATGGCTACGGCATCCGCTATGCCAACGGCATGTTCCGCCAGGAAATCCATGACGGTTGGCAGGTCGAACTGCCCGAGACCTGGCTGGACCACGGCAACCCCTGGGAGTTCGAGCGGCGCGAACGCTCTTTCGAAGTCGGCTTCGGCGGTTCGGTCGAATCGATCACCTCCAGGGACGGCCGGCTCGAACGCCATGTCTGGAAACCGAGGGAGCATGTTCTGGCGGTCGCCTATGACACGCCCGTGGCCGGCTGGCGCGCCAAGCGCGTCAACACGTTGCGCCTTTGGTCCGGCATGCCGATCGATCCGATCCTGCTCGATAAGTTCAACGCCGGCGACCACATCGGGGCGCTGGCCGAAAGCAACAAGGCCGATGCGCTGTCGCGCGTGCTCTATCCCGCCGATTCCCACATGGCTGGACAGGAACTCAGGCTCAGGCAGGAATATTTCTTTTCCACCGCCTCGCTGCAGGACATCGTCCAGCGGCACCTGAGCCAATATGGCGACCTGAAGTCGCTGCCCGACAAGGCGGCGATCCACCTCAACGACACCCATCCGGCGATTGCCGTGCCGGAGCTGATGCGCCTTCTGATGGACGTCCATGGCATGGATTTCGATCTCGCCTGGGATATCACCAAGCGCACCTTCGGCTACACCAACCACACGCTTTTACCCGAGGCGCTGGAAAGCTGGCCGGTGCCGCTGTTCGAACGGCTTTTGCCGCGTCATATGCAGATCGTCTACGCCATCAACGCGCAGGTGCTGCTGGAGGCGCGCGCCACCGATCAGTTCTCGGACGAGCAGATCAGCCGTATCTCGCTGATCCAGGAGAATGGCGACCGCCGGGTGCGCATGGGCAATCTGGCCTTTGTCGGTTCGCATTCGATCAACGGCGTGTCGGCGCTGCATACCGAGCTGATGAAGGAGACGGTGTTCGCCGACCTGCACCGGCTCTACCCCGACCGCATCAACAACAAGACCAACGGCATCACGCCGCGGCGCTGGCTCATCCAGTGCAATCCGGGCCTCACCGCGCTCGCCCGCGAGGCGATCGGCGATCGCTTCATGGATGACATCGAGGCGATCAAGGGGCTCGATCCTCTCGCCGACGACACCGCCTTCCGCGAAAAATTCGCCGCCGTGAAGCGCCAGAACAAGGTGAGGCTTGCCAACCTGGTCGCCGACCGCCTCGGCATCAGGCTCGACCCTTCGGCGCTCTTCGACATTCAGGTCAAGCGTATCCACGAATACAAGCGCCAGCTCCTCAACATCCTCGAGGCGATCGCGCTCTATGACCAGATCCGCTCGCATCCCGAGCGCGACTGGATGCCACGTGTGAAATTCTTCGGCGGCAAGGCCGCGCCCAGCTACCACAACGCCAAGCTGATCATCAAACTGGCCAACGACGTCGCCAGGGTGATCAACAGTGACCCTTCGGTGCGCGGCCTGCTGAAGGTCGTGTTCGTACCGAACTATAATGTCAGTCTGGCCGAGGTGCTGATGCCGGCCGCCGATCTCTCAGAGCAGATCTCGACCGCCGGCATGGAAGCCTCCGGCACCGGCAACATGAAGTTCGCGCTGAACGGCGCGCTGACCATCGGCACGCTCGACGGCGCCAATGTCGAGATCAAGGAGCATGTCGGCGACGACAACATCTTCATCTTCGGCCTTACCACCCAAGAAGTCGCCGATCGGCGCAACAATGGCTACAATCCGCGCGGCGTCATCGAGGCATCCCCCGAACTGGCGCAGGCGGTCGCGGCCGTTTCGTCGGGCGTCTTCTCCCCAGATGATCCCAATCGCTATCGCGACCTGATCAACGGCCTCTACGACAGCGACTGGTTCATGGTCGCGGCGGATTTCGACGCGTATGCCGCCTGCCAGCGCGACGTCGATGCCGTCTGGCGCAACAGCCCTGACTGGTACGCCCGCGCCATCCGCAACGTCGCGCGCGTCGGCTGGTTCTCCTCCGATCGCACGATTCGCCAATACGCGAAAGAAATCTGGAACGTACCCGTCTGATATGATTGCATGAGGCCACGAACGATGGCCGCAAAAACAAACACTTGGTGCCCGGGGAGGGCGACCGCCTGATGAGGAAGCCGCGCGCGACCGCTGCGACAAGCGGGCCGGACGGACTGGCGTCAGCCAGCGATGTCGAGGCGATTGTCGCCGGTACGCACGGTGATCCTTTCGCGGTTCTCGGTGTCCAGGAGGCCGGCAAGAGCCTGTTCGCGCGCTGCTTCGTTCCGCACGCGCGGTCCGTCATCGCCTACACGCTGACCGGCATCGAAGCAGGCGAATTGACCAGGCGCGACGAAGCCGGTTTCTTCGAGGGCAAGCTGTCGATCAAGAAGCGCCAGCCGCTCCGCTACCACGCGCGCAATGCGGGCGGCGACTGGTGGCTGACCGATCCCTATTCGTTCGGTCCGGTGCTCGGGCCGATGGACGATTACTATATCGCCGAGGGTTCGCATCTCAGGCTGTTCGACAAGCTCGGCGCCCATGTCATCGAGCACGAAGGCGCCACCGGCGTGCATTTCGCGGTATGGGCCCCAAACGCCAGGCGCGTCTCGGTGGTCGGCGATTTCAATGACTGGGACGGCCGCCGGCATACGATGCGCGACCGTCGCGACACCGGCATCTGGGAGCTGTTCATTCCCGATATCGGCCCAGGCCGGCCCTATAAATACGAAATCATAGGCCCCGATGGCGTAAGGTTGCCGCTGAAGGCCGATCCGTTCGCCTTCAAGTCGGAGCTGCGCCCGGCAACGGCCTCGGTGACCGCGGTGCCGCCTGCGCACTCATGGGGCGACGAGGCGCATCGCAAATTCTGGCGCAACGCCGACCCCCGGCGCGAAGCCATTTCGATCTACGAAGTCCATGCCGGTTCCTGGCAGCTTCGCGACGACGGCACCTTCCTGTCCTGGGATGAGCTGGCCGACCGGCTGATCCCCTATGTGGCGGAAGCCGGGTTCACCCACATCGAATTCCTGCCGATCTCCGAGCATCCCTATGACCCGTCCTGGGTTATCAGACCACCGGCCTCTATGCGCCATCGGCCCGCTTCGGCGACCCGGACGGCTTTGCCCGCTTTGTCGATGGCGCCCATCGTGCCGGCATCGGCGTCATCCTAGACTGGGTGCCGGCGCATTTTCCTGTCGACGAGCACGGTCTGGTCCATTTCGACGGCACCGCGCTCTACGAGCATGCCGACCCGCGCAAGGGCTTCCACCCGGACTGGAACACCGCGATCTACAATTTCGGCCGCCGCGAGGTGGTGTCGTTCCTCGTCAACAACGCCTTGTTCTGGGCCGAAAAATACCATGTCGACGGCCTTCGCGTCGACGCGGTGGCCTCGATGCTCTACCTCGACTATTCGCGCAAGCAGGGCGAATGGATCCCCAACGAAAAGGGGGGGCGCGAAAACCTCGAGGCGGTCAGCTTCCTGCAGAAGATGAACAAGGAGCTCTACGGGCACCATCCCGGCGTCATGACCATCGCCGAGGAATCGACTTCATGGCCAAAGGTCTCGGCGCCCGTCCATGAAGGCGGGCTGGGCTTCGGCTTTAAGTGGAACATGGGCTTCATGCACGACACGCTGGAGTATTTTTCCAAGGAGCCGATTTTCCGCAAGCACCACCACAACGAGCTGACCTTCGGCCTGACCTACGCCTTCTCGGAGAATTTCGTGCTGCCGCTCTCGCATGACGAGGTCGTGCACGGCAAAGGCACGCTGCTGGGCAAGATGGCCGGTGACGACTGGCAGAAATTCGCGACCTTGCGTGCCTATTACGGCTTCATGTGGGTTATCCCGGCAAGAAGCTGCTGTTCATGGGCCAGGAATTCGCGCAGCGCCGCGAATGGAGCGAGGCGCGCGCGCTTGATTGGAACCTGCTCGATTTCCGGCCGCATCGCGGCGTCTGGCAGACGGTGCGCGATCTCAATTATCTCTACCGTTCACGCCCGGCCCTGCATGGCCGCGACTGCGAGCCGGATGGGTTTTCCTGGCTGATCGTCGACGACAGCCAGAATTCGGTTTTCGCCTGGGTGCGCAACGCTCCTGGCGGCAATCCGGTCGCCGTCATCTCCAATTTCACGCCGGTGCCGCGCGACAATTATCGCGTGCCTCTGCCGAAGGCCGGCAAGTGGCGCGAGATCATCAACACCGATGCTTCCGAATATGGCGGCTCCGGCATGGGCAATGGCGGCGTGGTCGAGGCGAGGGCGGAGGGCAAGAGCATCTCGGCAACGATGCTTCTGCCGCCGCTGTCGACGATCATGCTTGAACTCGCCGACGACTGAACTCGTTAAGGCTGGTCAACGCATAAAGACGAGTAACTTGGGAGGGTATAAATGGCAGACCTGAAAAGAACCCAGCCGCTGGCCCGCGACGCCATGGCCTATGTGCTGGCCGGCGGACGCGGCAGCCGCCTCAAGGAACTGACCGACCGGCGCGCCAAGCCGGCGGTCTATTTCGGCGGCAAGACGCGCATCATCGACTTCGCGCTCTCCAATGCATTGAACTCCGGCATCCGCCGCCTCGGCGTCGCCACCCAGTACAAGGCGCATTCGCTGATCCGCCACCTGCAACGCGGCTGGAACTTCCTGCGGCCTGAACGAAACGAGAGCTTTGACATCCTGCCGGCGAGCCAGCGCGTGTCGGAGACGCAATGGTATGAAGGCACGGCTGATGCCGTCTACCAGAACATCGACATCATCGAGGCCTATGGCCCGGAATACATGGTCATCCTGGCCGGCGACCACATCTACAAGATGGATTACGAGCTGATGCTGCGCCAGCATGTCGATGCCGGCGCCGATGTCACGGTCGGCTGCCTGGAAGTGCCGCGCATGGAAGCGACAGGCTTCGGCGTCATGCATGTCGATGCCAAGGACAACATCATCGCCTTCGTCGAAAAGCCCGCTGATCCGCCCGGCATTCCGGGTAATCCGGAATTCGCCTTGGCCTCGATGGGCATCTACGTCTTCAAGACCAAGTTCCTGATGGAACAGCTGCGCCGCGATGCCGCCGATCCCGGCTCCAGCCGCGACTTCGGCAAGGACATCATCCCCTATATCGTCACGCACGGTAAGGCGATCGCGCACCGCTTCACCAAGTCCTGCGTGCGTTCGACCGCCGAGAACGAGGCCTACTGGCGCGATGTCGGCACGGTCGATGCCTATTGGGAAGCCAACATCGACTTGACCGACGTGACCCCGGAGCTCGACCTCTACGACCGCGACTGGCCGATCTGGACTTATGCCGAGCTGAAGCCGCCGGCAAAATTCGTCCATGACGAGGATGGCAGGCGCGGTTCTGCCGTGTCATCACTGGTGTCGGGCGATTGCATCGTCTCGGGCGCTTCGCTGAAGAAGAGCCTGATCTTCACCGGTGCGCGCATCAATTCCTATTCGGCACTCGAAGAAGTCGTCATGCTGCCCGACGTTCATGTCGGCCGGAACGCAAAGTTGAAGCGCGTCGTCATCGACCACGGTGTAAGGATACCGGAAGGGCTGGTGGTCGGCGAGGATCCCGCGCTCGACGCCAAGCGCTTCCGCGTTTCGGAAAAGGGTATCTGCCTGATCACACAGGACATGATCAACAAGCTGTCACTTTAGGGTGTTTTGTGCATGTCGTAGTCCAGAACCGCTACACGGTTCTGGACGACATGGACCAGAAGCGGATCGTTAAGCGCATGCATGTTCTGTCGGTCACGCCCGAAATCTTCCCGCTGATCAAGACCGGCGGGCTTGCCGATGTGACCGGGGCGCTGCCCATCGCGCTCGCGGCCAAGGGCGTGACCATGCGCACGCTCATTCCGGGCTTTCCGGTGGTGATGGACGCCTTCAAGAAAAAGAAGGCCGTCTATCAATACCCCTTGCTGCAGGGCGGCAAGGCCGCCATCCATGCCGTCGAGGTCGCCGGGCTCGATTTGTTCGTGCTCGACGCGCCGCACCTGTTCGACCGCCCCGGCGGCCCCTATGGCAACGCCTCGGGCGCGGATTGGCCGGACAATTGGCGGCGCTTCGCGGCGCTGAGCCAGGCCGGCGCCGATATCGCCGGCGGCGCCATTTCGGGCTACCTGCCTGACATCGTCCATGCCCATGACTGGCAGTCGGCGATGACGCTGGCTTATATGCGCTACGGCAAGGCCGTCGGCACACCGTCGATGATGACCGTCCACAATCTCGCCTTCCAGGGTCAGTTCGGCGCCGGCATCTTCGGCGAGCTCGGCCTGCCGGCCGCGGCGATGGCGCTTGACGGCGTCGAATATTATGGCGGCGTCGGCTTCCTCAAGGCTGGCCTGCAGGCCGCCTGGGCGATCACCACGGTGAGCCCGACCTATGCGCAGGAGATCCGTTCGCCGGAATTCGGCATGGGCCTCGACGGTCTCATCAACATGCGTTCAAGCGATCTCCATGGCATCGTCAACGGCATCGACACCGCCATCTGGGATCCGGCAACCGACAAGCATCTGGTATCGACCTATACGGCCGAGACGTTGAAGGCCCGCGCGCCCAACAGGGCCGCCGTCGAGGACCGTTTCGGTCTCGACCGCGACGGCAGCCCGATTGTCTGTGTCGTCAGCCGGCTGACCTGGCAGAAGGGCATGGACATATTGGCGACGGTGATCGATGGCATCGTTGCGACAGGCGCCAGGCTGGCCATCCTGGGCTCGGGCGACGCCGGCCTCGAAGGCGCGCTGCTGGCCGCTGCCGCACGCCACCGTGGCCGCATCGGCGTGGTCGTCGGCTATGACGAGGGGCTGTCGCACATCATGCAGGGCGGCTGCGACGCCATCGTCATCCCTTCGCGTTTCGAGCCTTGCGGGCTGACGCAGCTTTACGGCCTGCGCTATGGCTGCGTGCCGGTCGTCGCGCGCACCGGCGGCCTCGCCGACACCATCATTGATGCCAATGAAGCGGCGATTGCAGCCGGCGTGGCGACCGGCTTCCAGTTTGCCCCCAACAATGGCGGCGCGCTGCTGCACGCCATCCGCCGCCTGGCCGACGCCCACGCCAGTTCCGCAATCTTCGAGACCATCCAGCGCCAGGGCATGAAGACCGATGTGTCGTGGGATCGAAGCGCCGAAAAATACGTCGAACTCTATCGCCTGCTGCTTTCGAAAAGGGTTGCCTGAAGCATGATACGCACCGTCCCCACCAAGCCCTATTCCGACCAGAAGCCCGGCACGTCGGGACTGCGCAAGAAGGTGCAAGTGTTCCAGCAGGAGCACTATGCCGAGAATTTCATCCAGTCGATCTTCGATGCGCTCGACGGATTTGCCGGCAAGACCCTGGTGATCGGCGGCGATGGCCGCTTTTACAACCGCGAGGTCATCCAGAAGGCCATTGCCATGGCCGCCGCCAACGGCTTCGGCAAGGTGATGGTCGGGCAGGGCGGCATATTGTCGACGCCGGCGGCCTCGCATGTCATCCGCAAATACAAGACCTTCGGTGGCATCATCCTGTCGGCCAGCCACAATCCCGGCGGCCCGCATGAGGATTTTGGCATCAAGTACAATGCCGGCAATGGCGGCCCGGCGCCGGAAAAGCTGACCGACGCCATCTTTGCCAAGACCAAGGCGATTTCGAGCTTCAAGATCGCCGACATCGATCCAATCGACATCGATACGGTCGGGACCGTAAAGGCCGGCGGCATGACCGTCGAGATCATCGATCCGGTCAGCGACTATGCCGAGCTGATGGAGAGCCTGTTCGATTTCGACGCGTTGCGCAAACTGTTCAAGTCGGGCTTTCGCATGCGCTTCGACGCCATGCATGCGGTGACCGGACCCTACGCCAAGGAAATCCTCGAACACCGGCTAGGCGCACCGAACGGCACCTGTCGCAATTTCAAGCCGCTGCCCGATTTCGGCGGCCATCACCCCGATCCCAACCTTGTCCATGCCAAGCACCTGTATGATGAGATGATGGGACCGGACGCGCCGGATTTCGGCGCCGCCTCCGATGGCGACGGCGACCGCAATTTGATCATCGGCAAGGGCATTTTTGTCACCCCGTCGGATTCGGTCGCCATGCTCGCCGCCAATGCCCGCCTGGCGCCCGGCTACAAGGACGGGCTGAAGGGCATCGCCCGCTCCATGCCGACCAGCGGTGCCGCCGACCGCGTCGCCCACAAGCTCGGCATCGGCATCTACGAAACGCCGACCGGCTGGAAGTTCTTCGGCAATCTGCTCGACGCCGGCATGGCGACGATCTGCGGTGAGGAAAGTGCCGGCACCGGCTCCAACCATGTCCGCGAAAAGGACGGTCTGTGGGCGGTACTCCTATGGCTCAACATCCTCGCCGCGCGCGGCGAAAGCTGCAAGCAGATCGTCACCGAGCACTGGGCGGCCTATGGGCGCAATTACTATTCGCGGCATGACTATGAGGAGGTCGAGAGCGACCGCGCCAATGCGCTGGTCGACGAACTCAGGGCCAAGCTCGGCTCGCTGCCCGGCACCAGCGTGCGCGGCCTGAAGATCGCCAATGCCGACGATTTTGCCTATCACGACCCGGTCGACGGCTCGACCAGCGAGCACCAGGGCATAAGGGTGCTGTTCGAAGGCGGCTCGCGCGTCGTCTTCCGACTCTCCGGCACCGGCACCTCGGGCGCGACTCTGCGCGTCTATATCGAGCGCTACGAGCCGGACAAGTCGAGGCACGATCTCGACACGCAGGAGGCGCTCGCCGATCTCATCGCCGCCGCCGATGACATTGCCGGGATCAAGAGCCACACCGGCCGCGACAAACCCAGCGTGATTACTTGAGGGCGGGAAGGCGCGAATCCCCCTTCTCCCCTTGTGGGAGAAGGTATCGCCGAAGGCGACGGATGAGGGGTGCTCCAGCTTGGCGCAAACCGGCGCCCGGGACACCGATGCCTCATTCCTTCCAACACCCCTCATCCGTCTCGGCGCTGCGCGCCGATCCACCTTCTCCCACAAGGGGAGAAGGGAAGGCGCTCTCGTGAACAATTTCGGCGCCGCCATCACTTCCGAAGGCATCCGCTTCGCCGCCTGGTCGTCGTCGGCGCGGCGGCTCTGGGTGTCGATCTTCGATGAAACCGGCGACCACGAAATCGAGCGGCTTGAACTCCAGCCGGAAGGCGAGGGTGTTTACGCCCTGTTCGTCGCGGGTCTCGCCGCCGGCACCCGCTACGGCTTTCGGGCCGATGGCGACTATGCACCCGAGCGTGGGCTGTGGTTCGACCCCGACAAGCTGCTGACCGATCCTTATGCCGTCGAAATCGACCGGCCCTATGCCTATCACTGGCGGCTCGCCGCGCGGCGCAATGAGGGCGCCGACACCGCGTCGCTGATGCCCAAGACCGTGGCCAAGGCCTTGCCCGCGGCTCCGCCGATCCTGCCGCCGCTGTTTCGTCCGGGCGGCCTGATCTACGAACTGAATGTCCGCGCCTTCACCAAGCTCCACCCGGATGTGCCGCAAGAACAGCGCGGCACGATCGCCGCACTTGCCCATCCGGCCGTCATCGAGCATCTGCAAAGCCTCGGCGTCGCCGCCGTCGAATTGATGCCGGTGACGGCGTCGATCGACGAGCGGCATCTGCCGCCGCTGGGCTTGAGCAACGCCTGGGGCTACAATCCCGTCACCTTCATGGCGCTCGACCCTCGCCTCGCACCCGGCGGCCTGACGGAATTACAGGACACGGTCGCTGCGCTGCGCCGGGTTGGCATCGGCACCGTTCTCGACCTCGTCTTCAATCATACCGGCGAAAGCGACAGGCTGGGGCCGACGCTCTCGCTGCGCGGCCTCGACAACCAGGCCTACTATCGGCACCGGCCGGATGGCGGGCTGGTCAATGACACCGGCACCGGCAACACGATCGCTTGCGACCATCCGGTGGTGCGCGAAATGGTGCTCGACACGCTCCGTCATTTCGTGCGCCGGGCTGGCGTCGACGGTTTCCGGTTCGATCTGGGTCCGGTGTTGGGCCGGGTCGATGGTCTGTTCGATCCGGAAGCGCCACTGCTCCGGGCCATTGCCCATGATCCGGTGCTCTGCGACCGCGTGCTGATCGCCGAGCCTTGGGATATCGGGGCAAACGGCTATCAACTGGGCAATTTCCGGCCGCCGTTCCTCGAGTGGAACGATCGCTACCGCGACGATGTCAGACGCTTCTGGCGCGGCGATGCCGGCATGGTCGGCACTCTCGCCACGCGCCTTGCCGGTTCGTCGGACGTGTTCAACAGGGCAGGGGAGCCGGCAAGCCGCAGCGTAAACTTCATCGCCGCCCATGACGGCATGACGCTGGCCGACATCGTCGCCTACGAGAGCAAACACAACGCAGCCAATGGCGAGCAGAACCGTGACGGCCACAACGACAACCTGTCCTGGAACAATGGCGCCGAGGGCGATGTGGACGATGCGGCGATCATGAAGGCGCGCTTCGACGACCAACGCGCACTGCTTGCCACGCTGTTCGCCTCGCGCGGCACCATCATGCTGACGGCAGGCGACGAGTTCGGCAGAACGCAGAAAGGCAACAACAATGCCTATGCGCAGGACAATGCGACAACCTGGCTTGACTGGGCAGGCCGCGATCAGGCGCTGGAGCGTTACGCGTCGGGGCTTGCAGCACTTCGCCAGGCGGTGCCGGCACTGTCGGACACACGTTTCCTTGCTGGAGAACCTGTCGAGGCTTCAAGCGTTCCCGACGTCGCCTGGCTGACCGAGACGGGTGAGCCGCTTGCAGAGACCGACTGGAACGACTCCAGCCGGCATCGCCTTGTCATACTGCTTGGCGGCGAGGATGGCAGGCTTGCCGTCATGATCAATGGTGACCGCCGCCAATGCGTCTTCACCTTGCCGGCGCGAGATGGCTTCCAGTGGCGCCCGGCAATCGAGACACAGGCGACCGACCTCTTGCGCCCGCTGCCGGGCCGCAGCGTCAATTTAATGATCGAGGGCCGGACCGGAAACGGTGGCGCCGGGAAGGGTTCGTAATGGCCGACGACAATGCTAGGCAGGAAGCCGAGTGGTGGCGAGGCTGCGTCATCTATCAGGTCTATCCGCGCTCTTTCCAGGACACCACCGGCGATGGCAGCGGCGATCTCAGAGGTATTACGGCGAGGCTCGCCCATATCGCCTCGCTCGGCGTCGACGCCGTCTGGCTGTCGCCCTTTTTCAAGTCGCCGATGGCCGACATGGGCTATGACGTATCGGACTACCGCGACGTCGACCCGATGTTCGGCACATTGGCGGATTTCGACGCGCTGGTCGCCGAAGCGCATCGGCTCGGCCTGAAAATCATCATCGACCAGGTGCTGTCGCATTCATCCGACAAGCATGAATGGTTCATCGAAAGCCGCGCCAGCCGCGACAACGCCAAGGCCAACTGGTACGTCTGGGCCGACGCCAGGCCCGACGGCGGCGCGCCCAACAATTGGCTGTCGGTCTTCGGGGGACCATCCTGGGAGTGGGACGCGACCCGTAGGCAATATTACATGCACAATTTCCTCGCCTCGCAGCCGGACCTCAATTTCCACAACCCGGAAGTTCAGGAGGCGTTGCTGGACACGGTGCGGTTCTGGCTGGAGCGCGGTGTCGACGGCTTCCGGCTCGACACGGTCAATTACTACGTCCACGACCGCTGGCTGCGCAGCAATCCGCCCTTGGCTTCGAGCGTTGCCGGCACCAACACGGAAACCAACACCTACCTCTTTCAGGAGCATCTGTTCGACAAGACGCAGCCCGAAAACCTGGCGTTCCTCAGGCAGTTCCGTGCGCTGCTCGACGAATATGGCGACCGCGCCGCCGTGGGCGAGATCGGCGATGAAGGCCGCTCTCTGCAGACGCTCGCCGCCTACACCTCAGGCCGCGACAAGCTTCAGATGAGCTACACGTTCGACCTGCTCGGTTCGCAATTTTCGGCGGCGCATGTGCGTGGCTGCGTCGAGGCCTTTGAGAATGCGGTTGCCGACGGCTGGGTCTGCTGGGCCTTCTCCAACCATGACGTGGTGCGCCATGTCAGCCGCTGGACGCGGCCGGATGGCGATCCCGATCGGGTGGCCAAATTCTCGATCATGCTGCTCGCCTGCCTGCGCGGCTCGATCTGCCTCTATCAGGGTGAAGAACTCGGCCTTGAGGAAGCGGAGCTTGCCTATGAGGATTTGCGCGATCCCGTCGGCATCCGTTTCTGGCCCGGCGTGAAGGGCAGGGACGGCTGCCGCACGCCGATGGCCTGGGAGGTCGAGGCCGACAATGCGGGCTTTTCCACTGCAAAACCATGGCTGCCTGTGCCGGCAAGCCATCGGGCCCGTGCGGCGGATGTGCAGAATGGCGAGGAGCAATCGGTGCTGTCGGTCTACCGCTCCACGCTTGCCTTACGCAGACAGCACCCGGCAATGGTCGGTGGTTCGATCCGTTTTCTCGACGCTGAGGCAGACATGCTCGCCTTCATCCGCGAGGTAGAGGGGAGAGGCTGCTCTGTGTCTTCAATTTCGCCGGGGAACCGGCGACTTGGCCCTTGCTGCCTGATGTCGGAACTGTCACGGCTGTCCTGGGCGGCACCGCGGCTGTGGAGGAAAACGCGCTCTCGCTGCCGGCTCTCGGTTGCTTCCTCGGTCGGCTCGACTGATCGGCGCTTCGGTTGTGGCCAAGCGGTCCTACTGAACCAGCACCGCGCGTCCGCAGGTCGCACCGGTGACGCGCACGTCGGCCTGGCCGACACCGACCCCCAGGGCTGACAGCACATTGTAGAGCAAGTCGTCGACGGGCGCCGTTACGGTGTTGAGCAGGGCCACCACTGCTGGTTTGACCGTTCCAAGCAGGGCGGTCAGATCGATGCCCAAACCAAGCGCATTGACCGAAAGCGACAGGTTGTTGACCAGCGACGTGGTGAGCGACTGCGAGATGTTTCGCGTCGAAACGGTCTTGATCGTCTTGTTGGCGATGTCGTTCGCGTTGAAGGTCAAGGTCTGCGGGCTGTTGTTGGTGATCGCGGTCGCGGCCGAACCCATCACCTGGATCAGCGGGATGTTGATCAGCAGGAGCTTCAGACTCACATCCGCGATCTCGGCGTCGGTGAAGGTCTGCGGCTGGCTGAAATCGGCGAAACCGGACGGGTTGTTGCTGTTGGCCAGGTTCAATTGCGCAATGCCGGGGTGCGCGGCGATGGAGACATTGATGCTGGACGGCCCTGTCGGACAGCTTATGTCTGTCAGCTTGGCCTCGGCATAGGCGACTTCCACATTGAGCGGCAGATTGACGGCAAGCAGGCTGATGCCTCCGGCCAGGCCCGGCGTGCCGATACCGACGGAGGCCGTCAGCTTGATGCGCGTCTGGGCGGTCCGCACGACAGTGCCGATGCCATCGATGGCCAGCCAGGGCGAGGATTGCATCGGCTCCCCAATGGCGATGCTGAGCTTGGTGGAGAGCAGCCCCGGGATGGTGGCGCCGAGATCGATCGCGGCCTGGTTGGTGCCGTTGGCGAGTACGGCGGCGGCCGTCAGCATCCCCATGGCGCTTGCGTCTACGCCAAGGCCGGACGGCTGCTGCCCAAGGCCCAGGCTGCCGACGGAACCAAGGTCGACAAGATTGCTGAGTGGGATCTTGACGGTGCTGGTCGACTTGGAGGCGATGGTCTGCAAGGCGACCTTGGCGGTATTGCCGAGGCCAGGAACATTGGCCATGGCAGTAGCGATCTGGCCGACGGTCGCCTTCGAGGCCAAAACGTCGGAATAGGTGCCGGCCGTGATGTTCAGTTGTGTGCCGAGCGCACTGACGAAGGAAAGCACGCTTACGTCGGCCGAGATCAGTCCGTTGTAATCCATGACGCTGAGCGAGATGTTGCCGCCGAGAAGTCCGCTCAAAAGTGCGTTGAGGATGCCGCCGTTGACGCTGAGCAATCTCGACCCGACCGAGAATGTCGCCTGCGGCGTCATGCTGGCGGTGGCTTGGGTGCCGATGACGGGAGTGGGGATCAGCGAACTTGCGAAATAGCGCTTGGGGATCTTCGCCAAAGTGACCCGGACGGCATTGTAAGGCGTCACGCCCGCCTGGAAGCGCTGGCTGACATTTGCGGTCGATGAGGCATACCGGCCTTGCGTAACCGTCACCACCGTCTTCCCGGCGGCCGCCGGGATGGTCTGTCCCGAGCCTTGAACGACGACACCCGGCATGCCGTTGTCGGTGAGCGTGGTGACGACTGCTGTGTTGACGTTGCTGATGTTCGAGGCGGCGGTGATCGCTGCCAGGTCGACCATCGCCTGGGCTTCCCGGCGCTCGGTGTAGATGGAGGCCTCGTCTATCGCCACCGCGGCCAGGGCCAACGCGACCGGCGCACTCAATGCGGTCATGACGGCGAAGTTCGCCTTCCTGTCCCCCATCATCGACCACGCAAGCCGGCCGATGCCCTTGCCCGCCCGCAGTCGCATTCAGATACCCCCGACCCTGATCGTTGACTGACGCCTGATGGTCGTCCCTGGCATGGCTATGCCCGGGAACAGATTCCAGATCGGCAGGTTGCGGGCGTCGTACGAGATGGACACCACGAACTGGCTTCCGTCGGCCACGCTGTCATTGGCCTCGTAGGTCAGTTTGCTGGCGTCCACGAAGGGGTAGCCGCCGGCGTTGTTGGCGAGGTAGCTGGCCACGAGCGTCTGGCGCTCGGTCTGGTTCACCCCGGCGATAGCCGTCCGGGCGGCGTCGGCGGCAATTTGCTGGATCGAATTGGCGGCGCCAAAATAGATGCCATACGCAACCATCCCGAGCAAAAGAAGCATGAAGAGCGGCGACAGCAGGGCGAACTCGACCGCTGAAGTTCCCGAACTGTCTGTTCGGAACCGGCGCCTTCGGGCCTTGGAAATGAGGTTGTGAACCATGGCTCCAGCATGCCCAAGTTCGCATGCAGAAAGCGAAAACTCTAGGCGCAACCAAAGGATGTGCTCGATTGAAAAAGACTCTCTAATTTAGTCGTTGCTTCTGCAATAATGAGGCTTGACTTAAGGTCAATCAGTACTCGGTTGAAAAGAGCTGACCTCCTGTCTAGTCTCCTGCCACCAGCCGCCGGAGGGAACCGGCGGCGCGCTCAAAGGAGCCAGACATCGGTTCCGGGGCGTCAACACGTAAAGGCGCGCCGATGGCAGCGCCGACAGGGAGAACTTCATGCTGAAAAATATGCTGAAGGCGACGGTGTTCGCCACGACCATGACCTTGGCTGCCGGTACGTTCTTGACGCCAGCCTTCGCCGAGACCGTCTATAACAGGGGCACCGCCGCTGAATCCGAATCGGTCGACCCACACAAGACCTCGACGGTCTATGAAGCCAACGTGCTGCGTGACCTGTTCCAGGGACTGGTCATGCAGGATGAGAAGGCCAACCTCATTCCGGGCGCCGCCGAAAGCTGGACGGTATCGGATGACGGCACGGTCTATACCTTCAAGCTGCGCAAGGACGGCATGTGGTCGGATGGCAGCCCGGTGACGGCGGACGACTTCGTCTATGCCTTCCATAGGCTGGAGGATCCGGCGACCGGCGCGGAATACGCCTCGATGCTGTATCCGGTGAAGGGCGCGGAGGACGTCAACACCAAGAAGGGCAAGCCGGAGGACATGGGCGTCAAGGCGATCGACGCCAACACCCTGGAAGTGTCCCTGAAGGCGCCGACGCCGTACTTCCTGGAGATGCTGACCCATCAGGCGACCTATCCGGTCAGCAAGGCCTCGATTGAAAAGCTCGGCGCCGACTGGATCAAGCCCGGCAAACTGGTTTCGAACGGCGCCTATACGCTGGCTGAGTGGGTTCCCAACGACCACATGAAACTGGTCAAGAATCCGAAATTCTGGGACGCCGCGACCGTCAAATTCGACGTCGTCAACTACATCCCGACCGAGGATCGTTCGTCGGCGATGAAGCGCTTCGAGGCCGGCGAACTCGACAGCTATGACGATCTGCCGACCGAACAGCTGGCCGACCTCAAGACCAAGTTCGGCGACCAGATTCACGTCGGACCGTATCTCGGCACCTACTACTATGCGATCAAGACCGACAAGGCCCCGTGGAACAATCCAGAGCTGCGCAACGCCATCTCGATGGCGATCGACCGTGACTTCATCGCTGAAAAGGTCTGGCAGAACTCGATGCTGCCCGGCTATTCGATGGTGCCTCCCGGCATCGAGGGCTACACGCCCGCAATGGCCAAATACGCCGACATGCCGCAGATCGACCGCGAGGACGCCGCCAAGAAGATCCTCGAGAAGCTTGGCTACACGCCCGAGCATCCGCTGAAGATGGAGATCCGCTACAACACCTCGGAAAACCACAAGAACACCGCTGTGGCGATCCAGGAACAGTTGAAGCCGCTTGGCGTCGACGTCACGTTGCTCAACACCGACACCAAGACCCACTACTCCTTCCTCGAGCAGAAGGGCGACTATGACGTGGCGCGTGCCGCCTGGATTGCCGACTACAAGGATCCGGAAACCTTCCTCGGCATCACGCGCAAGGCCAGCGGCAACAACTATTCGAACTACAACAGCCCGCAATACGAAGCGGCGATGGACAAGGCCGCGGCCGCCGGCGGCAAGCCCGAAGAGCGCATGAAAGACCTCTCCGCGGCCGAGCGCATCCTCATCGACGATGTCGGCCAGATCCCGCTTCTCTACTACAGCTACCACGATATCGTTTCCTCGAAGCTGCATGGCTTCGTCGACAATGTGATGGATGTGCATCCGTCGCGCTTCGTCAGCAAGGACTGATCCCTGGCCAAGCCGCCGCGCAACCGAATGCGCGGCGGCGCTGGTTTGCCATCGCATCGGCCCCGGAAGCGGAATCGATTTTCGGAAAGTTCGGTGCGAAGATTTGAAAGCTGGAGCGCAATCGTCCAAGGGGACGGGCGTGCTTTGGATCAAGCGGGGCACCGATGCTGCGATACGTATTCCGGCGGCTTTTGACCGCCATCCCGACGCTGTTCGTCATCGTGACGATGGCGTTCTTCCTGATGCGCGTCGCGCCAGGCGGTCCATTCAACCAGGAGCGGGGTCTGAGCCCCGAGATCAAGGCCAATCTTGAAGCCCAGTTCGGCCTCAACGATCCGCTCTGGCTGCAATATGTCCACTATCTCGGCAATCTGCTGCGCGGCAATTTCGGCCCGAGCTACAACATGCCGGATTTCACCGTCACCGAACTGTTTGCCAAGGGCCTGCCCATTTCCGTCCAGCTCGGTGCCTCGGCGCTGATCCTGGCGCTGTTGCTCGGCAGCGTGCTCGGCACCATTGCCGCGCTTAACCAGAACAAGCTTGGCGACTATATGGTGATCGCTCTGGCGACCGCCGGCAGCACCATCCCGACCTTCGTCATCGCGCCGGTGATCCAGCTCCTGTTCGGGCTGACCTGGAGGCTGTTGCCGATCGGCGGCTGGGGCGACGGCGCCTTCATAAACAAGGTCGGCCCGGTGCTGACGCTTGCCTTGCCGCAGATCGCCATCGTTGCCCGCCTGATGCGCGGCTCGATGATCGAATCGCTGCGATCCCATCATATCCGAACGGCGCGCGCGCTCGGCCTCTCCGACTGGTCGGTGGTGGTCAAGCACGCGCTGCGCGGCGCCATCCTGCCGATCGTCTCCTTCACCGGCCCGGCTGCGGCGGCACTGCTGACCGGCTCGGTCATCGTCGAGACGATCTTCTCCATTCCCGGAGTCGGCCGCTATTTCGTCGATGCCGCGCTCAACCGCGATTACACGCTGGTGATGGGAACGGTGGTGGTGATCGCCATTTTCACCATCGTCTTCAACCTGATCGTCGACGTCATGTACGCGGTCGTCGACCCGAGGGTGCGCTATGACTGACATCACAGCCACGGCTCCCGCCATCGTTGGTCGCTCGCTTTGGGGCGATGCCTGGGCGCGCCTCAAGGCTAACCGCGCCGCCATGTTCAGCCTCTATTACCTCGTTCTGATCGGTGTCGTCAGCGTCTTTGGCCCCTGGTTCGTGCCGCATCAATACACGACCATCTACGCCGACTATGTGCGCATGCCGCCAAGTTTGTCGGCCTACCCGAAACCCGAAATGATCGAGACGGCGCTTACCGAAGCGATCAAACGCATGCGGGTCGACATCAAGGAGTGGCACCAGGAGGGGAGCCAGGTCTTCGTCACGGTCAAGTCGACCAAGCCGATCGACGACCGCAACATCCGCTACCTCGACCGTTCCGATGCCTTCGACGACACCAAGATCGAGAGCAAGTCGCCCGACGGCCTCGAAGTGACGATGAGCGCATCGGTCAAGCAGCAGTATTTCCTGTTCGGAACCGACAACACTGGCCGTGATCTGTTGTCGCGCACGCTGATGGCCGGGCGCATCTCGCTTGCCATCGGCCTGCTCGCCGGCATCGTTGCGGTGGTGATTGGTGTGATCTATGGCGCCGCCGCCGGCTTTTCCGGCGGCAAGGTCGACGAGGTGATGATGCGCATCGTCGACGTGCTCTATTCCTTGCCGTTCATCTTCTTCGTCATCATGCTGGTGGTGTTCTTCGGCCGCAACTTCGTGCTGATGTTCCTGGCGGTCGGTGCCGTGCTGTGGCTCGACATGGCGCGCATCGTGCGCGGGCAGGCGCTGTCGATCCGCCGGCAGGAATATGTCCAGGCGGCGGAAGCCATGGGCATCGGCCAGCGCGGCATCCTGCTGCGCCACGTCATCCCCAACCTGCTTGGCCCCGTTGTGATCTACATGACGCTGCTGGTGCCGCAGGTCATCATCCTGGAGAGCTTCCTGTCGTTCCTCGGCCTCGGCATCCAGGAGCCGATGACCAGTTGGGGCGTGCTGATCTCGGTCGGCGCCAAAAACATCGGCACCGCCAACTGGCTGCTCCTGTTTCCCGCCTTCTTCCTCGTCTCCACGCTGTTCGCCCTGAACTTCGTCGGCGACGGCCTGCGCGACGCGCTCGACCCAAGGGATCGATAAAATGGGGATCGATAAAAATGGGGATCGCTGACATGGCCACTCCCGAAACGATCCTCAGCGTCAAGGACCTGCGCGTGCGCTTCCGCACGCTCGACGGTGCCGTCGAAGCGGTCAAGGGCATCAACATCCACGTCAATGCGGGCGAAACCGTCGCAGTCGTTGGCGAGTCCGGCTCCGGCAAGAGCCAGACGATGATGGCCGCGATGAGCCTGTTGGCCTCCAACGGCGAAGCGTCGGGCCATGTCGACTATCGCGGCCGCAACTTGCTCACATTGAGCAAGTCCGAGCTGAACAAGGTCCGCGGCCGCAAGATCAGCATGATCTTCCAGGAACCGATGACCTCGCTCGATCCGCTTTATTCGATCGGCAACCAACTGATCGAGCCGATCCGCAGGCATCGCGGCTTGAGCGCCGCCGAAGCGCGTGAAGAGGCGCTCAAGCTGTTGCGGCTGGTGCATATTCCCGATCCGGAACGGCGGATGAAATCCTATCCGCACGAGATGTCCGGCGGCCAGCGCCAGCGCGTGATGATCGCCATGGCGCTCGCCAACGACCCCGACATCCTGATCGCCGACGAGCCGACAACGGCGCTCGACGTGACCATCCAGGCACAGATCCTGATGCTGCTCGCCGAGCTGCAGCGCAAGCTCGGCATGGCGATCGTCTTCATCACCCACGACCTCGGCATCGTGCGGCGCTTCGCCGACCGGGTCTATGTCATGCGCCAGGGGGAGGTCGTCGAGGAAGGCGCGGCGGAAGCGATCTTCGCCAACCCGCAGCATGCCTATACCAAGATGCTGCTGGCGGCCGAGCCGACGGGGACCAAGGCACCTCCGCCCGCCAAGGCGCCCGTGGTGCTCGAAGGCAGGAATGTCGAAGTCACGTTCAGGATCGGCGGCGGGTTCCTGGCCGGCGAACCGCTAATGCTGCGGGCTGTCGATCACATCTCGATCCGCTTGCAACGCAACCAGACCATCGGCATCGTCGGCGAATCCGGATCGGGCAAATCGACGCTCGGCCGCGCCTTGCTGCGGCTGTTGCCGAGCGATGGGCTCATTCGGTTCGGCGATCGCGACATTTCCACGGCCGACCGGCAGCAGATGCGGCCGCTGCGGCGCCAGATGCAGCTCGTCTTCCAGGATCCTTTCGGTTCGCTGTCGCCACGCATGACCGTCGGCCAGGTCATCACCGAAGGGCTGCTGGTGCATGAGCCGAACCTTTCGGGAAAGCAGCGCGACCAGCGCGCGGTCGAGGCGCTGCGCGAAGTCGGCCTCGACCCCAACGCCCGCAACCGCTATCCGCACGAATTTTCCGGCGGACAACGGCAACGCATCGCCATTGCCCGCGCCATGATCCTGAAGCCGAAGATGGTCGTGCTGGACGAGCCGACCTCGGCGCTCGACCGCTCGGTGCAGAAACAGATCGTGGAACTCCTGCGCAAACTCCAGGCCGACCACGAACTGTCTTACCTGTTCATCAGCCACGATCTCGCGGTGGTGCGCGCCATGGCCGACTACATCATCGTCATGAAGCAGGGCAAGATCGTCGAGGAGGGGCCGACCGACGCCATCTTCAGCAACCCGCAAGCGCCTTATACGCAGACGCTGATGAATGCCGCGATCGACGTCACGCGGTTCCGGTTGAGCGCGTGATAAGCCGCTGCAGGTGACGCCTCTTCGCTCAGCCGGCCGAACTCCCGCACTTTCGTGCGCGCACGGCGACAGCGGCATCCTGCTGTTGCTTCAACCGGTTGATCCTGGCCGTTTCACGGTTGGCGACCGCCGTCTTCACGCGCGATCCGCCAAGCAGCCAGCGCGGCACGCTGGTGTTGGCGACCTTGCCGCGGGTGATCGCGGTTTGGGAGATGTCGCTCGCGCTGCTTCCCACGGCGCTGTTAAGCTCCGTGCAGCTCATGCTCTCGTATTTGGCCGGATCGGCCGTCCTGCCGATCGATGCGCATCCGGCAACAAGAAGCATGGCAGCCAGAAGAACCGGTGCCGACCCTGTTGTTGAGATCAAATTCATGTCCGCGTCCAGTTCGCCGTGTTGCCGGCCCCCTTCATATTCATAGGTCAAACTAGCGCGGATGCCCTTTTCGTCAAAATTTGACCGGCCGGCCAGCTCTGCACTGGTTACCGGCCCGTCTCAATGTCGTCGAAAATTCTTACGCTGCTTCGGCGGTCAATCCGGGCATGGGGCACAACCGCCGCCGAGCACCATTTGGGCAATGTCGGCCGCGTTGTCATCGACATGCGCCGTCACCAGCACAATCCCTTCACCGACGCTGCGGCGCTCGGGCCTTCTGGCGGCCTCGACCAAGGCTCCGAGCAAGCCCCCGAGGGCGCAGCCGCAGAACGTGCCTGTCAGGGCCATCGCCGACAGGCCGGTTGCGAAAGGATTGATGCCGTAAACAGCAAAAGCGCCCAGGCTCGCCAACAGCCCGGCGGCGGCGCCAAGCATGACGGCCGGAGACTTCAGGACACCGATTTCGTCGTGATAGGGCCCGATAATGGCGATCTGTACGCGCGGAACCCCGGCCGCCAAAAGGTTGCCGGCGATCCGGGCTGCTTCGGGATGGGATTCAAAAAGCCTGCTGATTGTTGGCATGGTCATTCGGGGCGTGTCGTGTCCGTCAGCGCGTCGGTAACGAAGGAGGCGGCGATCAAGTCGTCGCCATCGATCCGGCCTTGACCGTCCTCCATTACTGCCGCGACCTTTTGGAAGGTCTTGATTTCGCCCTCGGTGATCCGCGCGTCGCGCATCCTGCTCCTGAGGTCTGCCACGCGCAGCTGCAAGGCATCGGATCTTGCATTGTCACGATTCGAGATTGTGCTGGTCATCTATTTCCGTTTCGTCTTTTGATGGTCCTCGCGCCCAATCAACCGAACTTGGGGCGCGGGCAAACGTTCCCGGGTCGGGCTTCGGTCTGGCAAGGCACGGGACTTAAGTCTTGCACCAGGACGCAATGGTCTTGCCGGTCGCGGAGCCCGGAACGGCCGCTGTTTGCCACCGATTGTCCGCTAGCAGATTGTGGGGAGGAAGCCGATGGAGAAGAGTGTTGACCAGGCGCGCTGGTTGCTCGCACCGATCTTCGCGATGGCCATCACTTTCATGGTGGCTGGAGTAGTCCTCGGCTAACCCCTCGCACATCGGCGCAGTCCAGTCCCTTCCTGCGCTGACAGGGTTCGCTCGCCGCTTCCAAGTGGCGAGCGAACCCTGGATTTGGCACCAACCCAGGCTAGACTGGCCAACGTCGGGAAAAGTTCCCTGATCCGAGCCGAGCTTCCATGATTTGCTATCCAATGGTGATGAGGTATTCAGGATTGGGGCGCTCCCCCTGCGCCGCCTGGATTTCGACCGCGCGTAGCGTGCCGGGAAAGTCATCTGGTGGCCAGGCTTGATCGAGGGCCGGGCCACCAGTCGGCGATCAGTAACCGCCGTTTTCGATCACGACCGGGTGGTGGTGACGGTGGGTGGAGATGGAGCCGGTGACGACAACGGCATCCCGATGATGCCAATAATGATGCCGGCGGCCATGGTCGTAGAACGCAATCGTTCCGTGGTGACGGTGATGGAGCCGCTGGCCTTCCTCGTTGATGATCCTGACGTGGTTGTGATGTCGATGATGGGTCGTGATGACAACGTCAGCCTCGGCGGCCGAAGCCAAAGCGGGCAATCCCACTGAAAGCGCCAAAGCGCACATGATCATTGTTTTCACTGCAGTTTCTCCATTGCCTTGATTAGCCCTTCGTTGGATACAACTGCTGCTGATCCCTTTGGTTCCGGGCTTTCGCGGACAGCCGGGACGTGCGGCAAATCGAAGGGCGGCTAGGGCGTCACTTGGCCCGGGGATGGAAAAAACCTGCCACTGCCTCTGCTATCCTCATGCCACGGATAATGGCGGCATCGCGTTCTCCACGGTTGCACTCGGGTTGCGGAACATTAGGAAGGCCTAACAGTTCTATCTCCGCGGCAGGCATCACAATTGAGGTCTGCTGAAGATCAGTCGGCAAAGGCTGATCGGCCCGCGTCCTCCGCCAGAGGCGCGGGCTCATCAGGCAACAGGAGAGACATCATGAACAACATCATTTGGCTCGTCGGAGCGGTGGTCATCGTCATAGCGATATTGAGCTTTTTCGGCCTCCGCTAGGCGACGTGCGCCGTGCCCCTGTCGGAGTGTGATCCGTGGCAGCGACGCCGCGAACGCCCCGTTGATTGACCGCTACGATGCAGGAACCTCGTTGCTCATGCGTCGTGAGAGGGAATGGAGTCGTGTCCGTTCCCCTGCTGGGGGAAAAGGCATCAGCCTGGACCAGGCCCTATCAGGTGAATATCGGATGGCGCCAAAGTCGGGATGCGCTAACACATTGTTTTTCTGGTCGGAGTGGCAGGATTTGAACCTGCGACCCCCTCGTCCCGAACGGGCGGGTTAGGCAGCAAAAGCCCGGATTTCCGCCATTTCTGGTGTCGTCTGAAGGCCAATGTTCACGTTTATTTCCGGTATATCTGTGGGGTAACTGTGGGGTAGCTGGAAATGTTCTCCTTCTGTGCCGCGAGCGTGCTGACTGTCGTTTTGGGCAGGTTTCGCACCCGTGACTTCGAGACGATTGCCTCAGCGGCCTGGGCCTGAAAATCGGGGTGATGATGGCCATAAGTCTGAATGAGCACTTGAACGCTCATACCGAGGTATCCGGCCGCTGCCCAGGGATCGGAACCGCGCTGCATCAGCCAGGTCGCGGCCGTGTGGCGGAAAACGTGCGGGGTGATGTCTGTGCGGAAGACGCGCCGGGCGCTGCCGTGCGGTGTCGCAACCTCCTCATACCAGCCAAGTCCGGCTGCCTCGACCACCGAGCGGAAGGCCTTCTTTATCGACTGCACCGGTTTGCCGTTCCACTCGACCACGTAGTCATGGGCGATCATTCGGCCAATGCTGGCGCTTTTTCCGCGGCCCTTGGTCTTGATCTCCAGCGGTGTGCTCGCCCATCGGCGCACATGTGCCAGGAGGCGATCAGGCAGCCTGACGGGCGGTTGACGCTTCTTGGTCTCGCGGCGACCGCTGGCACGGCGGTAGAAAACGCCGCGTTCGGTGTCGACATGTCCCGCACCTTCCGTCCGCCGGACGGCCGCGCCGCAGATCGCGGCCGAGCGCGTGCCGGTGTAGAGAGCGACCAGGATGAAGCGCGCGACGTGGCGTGCGGTGCGACGATCGCTCGGCCTACCCTTCCATGACTGGCGCATGTGCCACGCGGCGCGAAGCAGGGCGGCTGCCTCATCGCGGGTCAGCCAGCGGTCGCGCGGTGCTGCCTTCGCGGGCAGCACAATTGCCGGCGCAGAAGTTATATAGCCTTCGCGATGATAATGGTTCAGCGCCGCTCTCAAATCCTCCAACTGACGCCTGGCGGCAGCGCCCTTGCCGTGTGCCTTGGCGTAATCGCGACACATCTTGCCATCGATGTCGCCGATTTTTTTGTCGCCGAACCACGTTAGAACAACGATCAGCCGTTCGGCGGTTTCCTTCGGCTTGGCGTGCGAGGGCGCGACGTCGGTAAGGTATACGCTTACGGCGTCTGCTATCGAGACCGTGGCGGGATCACGACCGCGCTCGCGGGCCGGTCGGTATTTTTCGGTAATGTGACTGGCGAGCCGCTTTTCAGCGCGTTCGCGGTCGCCAGTGCCGCCGCAAGCGCTGAGGAAGGTTGCGCCGTCGCGGATGAACCAGCCGGCTGCGTTGCGGAGCTTTCCGTCCACCCTTCTGCTTTCGGCGCGCCACACAAGGCGCGCCCCTTTCGACGTCCGCGGCATAGTTCTCTCATTTCTGCGATCGCTGCCAAAGTGACGTATTCCTTGCCAGCAATCAACTCTGTCTGAAGACGGCCAGCATCTCGTTCTTTTCGTAGACCTGCCGCACCCATAGAGCCGTCCGGAAAGGCGATTTCGGCAGCTATGTTAATTCGTAAGGGCGTACGGTCGTCCAACTGCTCTGAAATGCTCATTGCTTGCCTTTCGGGAGACATTGGAGAACAAGCTGATCGTCATCGCATAAGGCTTACTTAGGCGATCATCCGGTTGGAATGTACGGATCCAAGGGCGATGTGTGAATGACATCAAGTCTATTCTGCGGTGATTGGGACACTCTGGCGTAGAAATCGGCGGTTCACACACTAACCATCGTCAATCTCAGATCGGATGAGTATTCGCTCGAATGTGAATATCTCGGCTGCGTCGCAGCAAAAAAGTTGAGTCGGCGACAAGGGACTCTCGAAGGAGCGCGAATATTGCGGCCCGACATCCTGAGACAAGAGAGTGAGAGTTTGGATGAGCTTCCGTGACGGGCTGATAGCTGGGAGAGTGGCTCCCGGCGCCCGTCATGGAGACGACCCATGACACAAGTTCTGGACGCCACCCGGGATCGTTCGGGCGGATATAAGGTGGATGTGAGCCGCGGCGAGCGGATTGGCCGCGTATCCTCGGAATGGTTTTCCCGGCCGGCCGATGAGCGCTACCTGTCTTTGTCGGAGCTATTCGCCGCGGTGCAAATCCGGACGGAGCGCAGCCGGACGAGGACGGTGGAGAGCGCTGCTATTCGGGTGGAGGCAAGCCGAGACGATGCCGAACGCTTATCGCTGGTGCTGCCAGGCAAGGACACGCCCATTATCCCGACCCATTGGAGCTTCGGCCAACTCGCGAGCCTCGTTGGCGCCCCGACGGCCTATCTGCGCCAGCTTCCAGCACCGCTCGCCGGGATTAATTTGCAGTACGGCCTGGCGTCCCACCGCGCCGAGCAGGTGAAGACGCTCGAGACCGAGGATGGTCGCATCGAGCTGCGCGCGGTCACCGGCCCGGACTACGGCCGCATCTTCGACCATGAACTCGTCGCCGCCGTGCAGCGTATCGCCGGCAACGGCACCGGCGACACCCGGTGGAAAGTGCCCGGCGTACTTGAATGGTCCACCCGCGTCTACCATCCTCACGTCGACGTCACGAAGGACACTACGACGCTCTATGCCTCCGACCGAGACGTCTTCCTTTTTCTGGTCGACGACCTCAACCCGATCGAGGCTGGGCGGCTCCCGGATGGCTCGCCCGATGTCTATTTCCGCGGCTTCTACTGTTGGAACTCGGAGGTCGGCGCCAAGACGCTCGGCATAGCGAGCTTCTACCTCCGCGCCATCTGCCAGAACCGCAATCTCTGGGGTGTTGAAGATTTCGAGGAGATTACCATCCGCCATTCGAAATACGCTGCATCGCGTTTCGCGCACGAGGCCGCACCGGCGCTTGCACGTTTCGCCAACTCCTCGTCAGTGCCCTTCGTCAACGGCATCAAGGCGGCGCGGGAGCGGATCGTCGCCCGCACCGATGAGGACCGCAGCGACTTCCTGCGCAAGCGCGGCTTCTCCAAAGCCGAGGCGGCGAAGATCATTGAGACGGTGCTGGCCGAGGAAGGGCGTAAGCCTGAAAGCGTGTTCGACTTCGTGCAGGGCATCACGGCGGTAGCGCGCGACAAGGCTCATCAGGATGCTCGGCTCGATCTGGAGGCGCGGGCGAAGAAACTGCTCGACCGAGCGGCGTGAGTTTCGGGTGCCGGAGATGCCAATGCAGTCTCCAGCTTCGTGGCTTTGCGTCCTTCTTCTTCGTGGTTCCGCGGCGCCGCCTCAAGAGTCAGAGGGCGGCGCTGCGCTTCGTGACGGGTTGGAGGCCGAGAGAGTGGCTTTCGGCCGCCCGTCGCGGAGTACATCCTGATGGCTTCCAATGCCAAGAAGATCACCCTATCGCCCTCGCGCGACATTCCTTTCAACAAGCTCTTGCTCAGCCAGGCGAATGTCCGGCGCGTGAAGGCCGGCATATCGATCGAGGAACTCGCCGAGGACATTGTCCGCCGTGGACTGCTGCAAGGCCTCAGCGTGCGACCGGTCAAAGACGAAGCCGGTGTCGAAACCGGCATGTTCGAGATTCCGGCCGGCGGCCGGCGTTATCGTGCATTGGAGCTGCTAGTGAGCCAAAAGCGGCTCGCCAAGACAGCGCCGGTCCCCTGCGTCGTGCGCGAGGAAGGCATTGCCGAAGAGGACTCTCTGGCGGAAAACGTCCAGCGAGCACCCTTGCACCCCCTCGATCAGTTCCGCGCCTTTCTCGCCCTGCGAGAGAAGGGCCAGTCGAAGGAGGAAATCGCTGCTACCTTCTTCGTCTCGGTCAGTGTCGTCAAGCAGCGCTTGAAGCTGGCCTCGGTGTCGCCGTCGCTGCTTGAAACCTACGCGGAGGACGGCCTGACACTCGATCAACTGATGGCGTTCACCGTCTCCGGCGACCACGAACGCCAGCAGCAGGTGTTCGAGCGCATGAAGGCCTCCCATGACAAGCAGCCCTATGCCATCCGCCGTATGCTGACCGAGGGCGCGGTGCGTGCGTCTGACAAGCGGGTGCAGTTCATCGGCATAGAAGCGTACCGCGATGCCGGAGGCATAGTCATGCGCGACCTGTTCCAGGGGGATGATGGCGGCTGGCTGCAGGACGTCCTGCTGGTAGATCGGCTGGTCGCCGATAAGCTGGAACGTGAGGCGGAGGCGGTTCTCGGCGAAGGCTGGAAGTGGATCGAGGTCGCGCCCGACTTCGCCTACGGCCACACCTTCGGGCTCCGCCAACTTCGCGACGAGCCGATGCCGCTTTCGGCTGAGGAGGTGACGACGCGCGAGGCCTTGCAGGCCGAGTTCGATCGTCTGTCCGAGCAATATGACAGCGTGGAGGACCTTCCGGACGAGATCGATCAACGTCTCGCTGAATTGGAGACTGGCCTCGAATCCTTCGAGGCCCGGCCAATCGCCTTCGACCCAGCCGATATTGCCCGCGCCGGCGCCTTTATCAGCATCGCTCCTGACGGTTGTCTGCGCGTCGAGCGCGGCCATGTGCGTCCTGAAGACGAACTACCGGTCGATACACAGACGGCCGAAGGCGGAAACGAGCCTCTCACGGCTGGGGCGATTCATGATGACGACAGCGTCAGGATAGATAGCGAGCCGCTGGCCGAGCCCGAGGACAATGAAGGGCTTTCGCGTATCTCGGACCGGCTCATGACGGAGCTGACGGCACATCGCACGCTTGGCTTGCGCCAGGCGCTCGGCGAACGGCCTCACATCGCCTTCCTCGCAGCGTTGCACGCGCTCGCGCTGAAGATCTTCTACCAATACGGATCAGAAAGCTGCCTGGAACTGGATCTGAAGAGCATTAGCTTCGGCGCCCAAGCTCAAGGGTTGAACGACAGCATCTGTGGTCAGGCGATCCGCGTCCGACACGACGACTGGGCCAAGGCATTGCCGAAGGAAGCGGCGGACCTGTGGGACGCGCTTCGGGACTGGGATCGCGATCGCCAGACCGCGCTGTTCGCTCACATCGTCAGTCTGTCGGTGAACGCCGTGCATGAAGCGTGGAACCGGCGGCCACGTGCGCTCGCCCATGCCGACCGGCTGGCGCAGGCCCTCGAGCTCGACATGGCGGCGGCCGGCTGGCGGCCGGCTGTGGACAACTTCCTTGGCCGCGTCACGAAGGCCCGCATTCTCCAGGCGGTCACCGAAGCGAAAGGACAGCAGGCTGCTGACCGGTTGGTGCATCTGAAGAAGGGCGACATGGCAAGTGAGGCGGAAATGCTGATCGCCGACGCCGGCTGGCTCCCCGAACCTCTGCGCACGCCGGGGCACCGGGAAGCAGAAGTCGAGGAAACGCAAGCGTCGGAACCCGGGGTCGAACCGACGGCGGAGAACGACGGCGAAACGTCCATGGGCGAAGCCGACCGCTTCGCCCAAAATGACGAAGCCGACAAAGCACTTCACACGATCGCGGCTGAATGAGCGGCGGAAAGTCCTCATCTGGCCCGCCGGCGACGGCGGGCCTTTCCCCTGGAGGCGCACCGTGCCGCAAAACCAGCATGATCTTGCGCGCCGTCTCGGGCAGCAGGCCGAGGCGGTATGTCGCCACTATCTCTCAAACGGCCGACGCCAGGGCAACTATTGGCAGATCGGCGACGCCCAAAACACGCCAGGGCGTTCGATGTACGTGCGGCTGAACGACTCTCCCAAAGGCCCGGCCGGCAAATGGACCGACGCTGCCACGGGAGAGCACGGCGACTTGCTGGATGTTATCCGGGAGAGCTGCGGTCTAATCGACTTTCGCGATGTCGCTGCGGAAGCCCGCACCTTCCTAAGCTTGCCGCGTTCCGAACAGCAGCCGACAGCACCGATGTGGACCAAGACGCTCGCACCTTCCGGTTCCGCGGACGCCGCGCGGCGACTGATTTCCATGTCGCAACCGATTTCAAGGACGCTCGTGGAGACGTATTTGCGTGCACGCGGCATAACAGCTCTGCACAAGACCGGATGTCTGCGGTTTCATCCGCATTGTTATTACCGTCCCGACGATAACGGCCCGACCGAGACCTGGCCGGCGATGATTGCAGCCGTCACCGACCTCACTGGCAAGCTTACTGGCGCACACCGTACCTGGCTTGATCCCCAGGGTTTCAGCGAGGCCCATCTCGGCCGCGCTCCGGTAGATACTCCCAGGCGGGCCATGGGCGAACTACTTGGGCACGCGGTCCGCTTCGGTGTCGGCTGCGATGTAGTGGTGGCCGGTGAGGGCATCGAGACAATGCTCTCGCAACGCTCGGCACTGCCGGCAATGCCGGCGATCGCAGCCTTATCGGCGGCCCATCTGTCAGCAATACAGTTCCCCTGCGCCCTGCGGCGACTTTATATCGCCCGCGACAAAGATCCGGCGGGAGATGGGGCAGTGGCGACCCTTGTCATACGCGCCAACTCGGCGGGGATCGAGGCGAAGGTGCTGACGCCGCGATTTGGTGACTTCAACGAGGACCTGCGGCTGCTTGGTCTCGGTGCCCTAAGAGCGATCTTGCGCGCTCAAATCGCCCCCCATGATGTCGCCCGCTTCATGGCCCTGACGGGGTGACCGGAAAGAAGAGGAGACCGGCAGGTCGCTGTCGGGCGATCCATGTGTGCATGGTGATCCTCCCCCGCAAAGAACCGCCCCAAGGCCTTCCAGAGGGCGATCGGGCCGCGACCGGCCCGGACCGACAATGGCTGCGCTCCGGCTATTTTCCGGCGGCCCGTTCCACCTCACGCGGTAGCCGCGTGAGGAAGCGGGCCCTTTCCAGCGCGAAACAAAATAACCAGGCTGTCGCCATCCTCCACTGCCGTTGCGGCCCTGCGCTGGCGCTGCGGGTGCAAGTCCAGGCCGCCCGCCGCCTTCGTCGCCATGAAGGCCGCGATGGCGCGGCCGTTACGGAGAAGGAAAACCACCATGGACGACCACGATGACACCGCCTTCGAACCATCGCATACGTCATCTCCGACTGACCACGTCCTCCAGGAACTCCAGCTCTACGGTTACCGTCACTTCGACGACGAACCCGATCCGCGCCCGCTTCCCGAAGGCCACGCTATCGCGGCCAGCATATCCGACATCTTCGACGCCCTGGTGGTAGCGCTGGCCGACACACGGCTTGAACCCGACCTTGAGGAACTCCTGTGGGGCGCGGTCAACCTGTTCCACCGCGCAACGCATCGGATTGAACGCGAGCTCGACGACAACGAACTCGCTCAGCAGCGCCTGCAGCGGGAACAAGATGGATCCGAGGTCAAGTCCGTCGAACTCGAAAGGCTGATCGCGCAGGGTCAGACGCTGCTCGAACGCCGTAGCGCCTTTGAACTGATGCGTGACCAAGCCGCCGAACACTTCGAGCGCCATACCCTTTCGATATGGCGGCCTCGTTCGGGCTCCAGGGTCAATCATCGGAACCTCACTGCGGCAATGATCGACAGTCGTGACTTTCTTGCCGCGAAGAAGCACGCAAACAGCCAGGCGCTCTTGCCTCCCGGGCCGAAGGTCGCCCTTACTGGCGGGCTCGATTTCAATGACCACCGCCTCATCTGGACGAAACTCGACCAGGTGCATGCCAAACATCCGGATATGGTTCTGCTCCATGGCGGATCGCCCCGCGGTGCGGAGTTGATCGCATCCAAATGGGCATACAATCGCAAGGTGCCACAAATCGCCTTCAAACCCGACTGGACAAGGCACGCCAAGGCCGCCCCTTCAGACGCAATGACGCCATCCTCGACACGATGCCAATCGGTGTCGTCCATTTTCCAGGCACGGGCATCCAGGACAACCTCGTCGACAAGGCGCGCGGGCTCGGCATCCCGGTCATGAAATTCGGCGCCCCATGAGGCGTCGCCTCCTGCCAACGGCACAGGAGCGGTCCCTTTCCGACCGGTCGCCCTAGACAACGTCCGGCGATGGTCCTTCCCGGTATGGCTGCCCCTGAATGCAAGGTCTTGAGCTTGGATTTCGTCTCGCAGATTCCTGTTTGGAACTGGGGCCTGAAGCCATCAACCCGTAAAGGGTCGGACTACGCAAAGCGTGCCGCCGTTCCGACTTTGCCTCCACGGTGATTGCGGCCCTCGGCCGGACACATCGGGCGCCTGTCACGGGGGGAGCGATCCCCGCTTCCTAACAGGAGCCGCAAGATGTCTCTCGCACAAGCCAACGCCTTTGCCTTCAGCCTTGCCACCAGCCTCATGGTCAGCATCGTCATCTTCCGCGCCGGCGACGGCACGCTCGCGGTCATGCCCGTTGCCGAATACGACGGTGATGACTTGGAGATCATCCGTGAAATCGACCCGTACGCGGGATGAAGTCATGCCACTTGCTAGGAAGGTGGCGGTTGCGGCTCTCTGCTCATGTCCAGCATGCCGATATTTTCAACAACTTTGATATTGCAGGATCGCTGTTCGCAGCAATGCCGCCTCGCTCCATGGCGGCTCACCGCCAACCGCAAAGAACGATGTTAGAGTTCGCCAGGGTGACATAAGTCTCGATATGGCGCCCTTCGCCGGGGGCTGTCGGTCCCGCATCCCGCCTGGCGGCGGCGCTATGCTGATGCTCCTACGGCCGCCCTGTTGAACCGGTCTCAGGGCCACGAACTTTCTTCAGCACCGAAATGGCTCGGTCCCGCTGGCGGGCATTTCGATGCTTCCGCTTTGTACGCCCTTGTTTGGTTTGAACAGAGGACGCTGGCAGCTTGCGCGCGCCGGAAGGGCGAGGGCAGGTGAGGCAGAGGACAACGACGAGGCAGAGTCTGAAGTGAGCGGTCGGTCGGCCAACCTTGTCGAGGAACCGACTGCTCGGAAGGGCCGGTGCAGTTCGCACAGACGAAGGGTAGGACAGCGGCGGCGAGCCTCGACAGCCCACCGGGTAGAATTCGACTGGCCGCAGTGCTCAGAAGGCCAGAGCGCCGGAAGGGACGCAGACATCCTGGTTGAACGGGCCCCTTCGGTTGAGAGCCGGCACTTTTCATCCCGGGTCTGCTTGCCCTAGAGTGAGGATCGTCAGTCCGGAGCCTTTCATGTGCAATGATTATGAACAACACGTCGCTTGGGCTGAATATTGCCGGATGATGGCGTCGTTGGCGCTTAAAATCTCGACACGTCAATCCGAACTCGATTTGCCACAGGCCGATGATATCCGCATCAATGATCCCGCACCCGTAGTGCGCGCCGCAGGCGACACTATGGAATTGGCCTCGATGACGTTCGGATTTCCGCCGAGCGGTCCAAAGGGCGGGCCTGTGTTCAATTTCCGTTCTGAAGGGCGGCAATTCGGCAATAGCAAACGCTGCCTGATTCCGGCGTCAGCGTTCTTCGAATTCACAGGCACGAAATATCCGAAGGCGAAGCATAGGTTCACGCTCAACGGCTCGCGATTTATGGCCATTGCCGGGCTGTGGCGCGAAGGGACGGGCAATAAGCCGCCCACGTTCACGATGCTGACGACCGACCCCGGACCGGATATCGCGCCTTACCACAATCGCCAGGTCGTGGTGCTTCGGCCTGAGAATTGGGCGGCCTGGATTAATTTGACGAAGCCCGAGGCGGAGCTTTTGCGGCCGCTTCCGGCGGGATCACTCTCGGCGGAAACCGTGCGTCCAGAAAGCTCGTGATGCTCGGTCCGGTGGTGGCGTCTACTCCATGTCTGGAACATCGCCGCTCACGAATAGTGTCGTAGGTGGACCTTAATCGCCAAGCGCCGGGTCTGCATCGCGGCTCCATGCGATGACTCCTACATGTTGCCCTGCTAGCGCCTTGGCCGTTCTCACAGCGCGATCCTCGCTCTGCTGGTCAGTCGGGCCATAGGCCGTGAATAATTCTCCGTCCTCGGCGCGGTCGAACGCGACGACAACGATGAGCTTTGGCTTCTTCTGCGAGGGGTCGGACGTTCAGTGCGCCTTGTCCGAATGGAGATGCATTTCGATCTTGTTGAGCGCTTTGGTTAGGACGTCCGCCGCCTGGAGATTGATGACGAAGTCGAACGTACCTTGCGCCGTATGAAATATCAGAACACCGACCTTGGCTTCATCGTCGACCAATATGCCCATCCCAATACCTGTCGGCATGTACGGCGGTTTATCTGGCATGGTCTTTCTCCTTCAAAGGTACCGGTCGCCATCGCCGCGGTGGGCCAGGCAGAACCAGTGCGATGTTTGTCGCGGCCGGCGAACCCGAATGGTGCGCCATTGCCTGGCCGGCGTGCTCACAAACATGGTTTTCGATATGCCCGCGATCCCGCGGCGCTACCGTCACGCCTTCGGCAAGCCTGATTGGTTCGTCCCTCATCAATCTACCAATTCAAGGAACAGCTAGTTTTCCGGCACGGCGTCGGCTGGCCAGTCGGCACAGCACGCGGCGATTTCGGCTTTGTTTGCATCCAAACGCTCGCTGCGCGGTCCTCGTCCGCGGTGTTGGCTCGCTGCCTTCCAGGAACTGGCGTCATCCCAACCCTCCAGCGCAAACATACCATCGGCAGCCCGCTGGGCAGAAATTCCCGTCACGACAAAAAAAGCGTCCGCAGCGCTGATGCCGCGCTGCTGTTCTGCCGGCGAGGCGCCTTTTATTTCCAAGCGGAGCTTCATAGCTCGCCTCCTGTGCCTATTCGGCCAACAGTGAACAAAATGAGAACAAAGAGTCAAGAGCCCCTTGACTGGCGAGGAATATGTTCCTCATTTCCCGATATGCCCGAGCAACCCGAACGATGGCACAAAGGCGCGCCGTGGACCCTCATGCATGCTCACAACGCCGGTCAGGTTGTGCTTATTCGCTGTCGGCACTGCAATATCAAGCGGTACTTCAAGCCCGCCGAGCTGAGAGAGATCTATGGCAACGTGCCGGTCGAAGCGCTGCGAGGGAAGATGACATGCCAGAAGTGCCGCATGAGCGAAAGCATTGACGCAGAATTGCTCCACCTCGTCGGTGAGGAGGCGGTCAAAGTTCGCTTTCGGCGCTTGGTTGGAATCAAATTCGTGCGCCGCGTGGTCTGGCGAGATGAATAGGCACTCGCGTGAGAACGTTAGATTTGAGTGCTCACATCTGCAACATCGTGCGAGGCATTCCAATTTCGCCGCGGTTTTTCGGGCGATGGCAATCAACTCCAAGCCTCGGTTTCAGTGCAGACGAGCGTTGGCGTCGAGCGGCATGTCTAAGCCGGGCACCAGTTAGCATCGTCGTTAGAGCCGCGACCGCCCCGCGACGTCTGGGAGGCCGCCGAAATCAATCGCTCCCGTGACTTTGCCATGTTGAACAGGTTTGGTGCTGCACACGCTCAAGCCGTGGCAAAACGACCTCGACCACCTGTGACGTCTGTGGCCGGATAGGGTAGGTGCCCAGGACCGCCAACTCTCCTGGATAAAGTCCTGTCGCGGCGAGCACACCGATAGCGGTCTCTTCGACTGGTGTTTCTGGTCCGAAGAACGGCTTCGCCTCGGTCGCCTGTGACGCAACGGCACGTCGCGACTTTCTTCCCCTGCCGGCTGCGCCGTCATTCCTCGCGCAACAACAAAGTCGCTTCCGTACCGTCCTCCGCTTCGCTTCGGCCCTGGTGCGCCGGCGATCGCCTTCCGCCTTGCGACCACCATCGAGACCGCAATGGTGCGGCTCGAAGCAGACAGGATCAAGGAGAACTACCATGGCTACCATCGGCACCTTCAAGAAGTCCGGCAACAACGAGTTCACTGGAGAAATCGTCACCCTCAGCGTCCAGGCCCGCGGCGTCCGCATCGTCCCCGAAACCCGCGCCAACGGCGAAAACGCCCCCAGCCACCGCGTCTTTGTCGGCCGCGCCGATATCGGCGCCGCCTGGTCCAAGCAGTCCAACGAAGGCCGCGACTATCTGGGGCTCAAGCTCGACGATCCAAGCTTCACCGCCCCGATCTTCGCCAACCTCTTCAATGACGAGGACGGTGAGGGCTACAGCCTGATCTGGTCCCGCCCGAGCCGCCGCAACGCAGAATAGGGACGCCGATCAGAAGTTCCGCCCGGACCATCCGGGCGGAACCTCACCTGACGAAAGCTGCTGAGGCCCAAGGCAGCGATGCCGAGATAGCATCGTGTGATGCTCGCAAAGCGGCCTCCGTGGCCACCGTGACATCTGCAAGAGTTGTTTTTTCGCCTCGCCGTGGGGAACACAATATGATTGAGCCCTTTGACGACACCGCGCCAACGGGGGAAGAACTCACCGACTATGATCGCCGCCACATCAAGCTCTACATGCGCTTGTTTGACGCCGACGCCGACGGCGCCGATTGGCGGGAGGTAGTCAAGATCCTCTTCGGGATCGATCCGAAAGAGGAGCCGCGGCGGGCCCGACAGGTTCATGACAGCCATCTGGGGCGGGCGCGCTGGATGACACGAACTGGCTACCGTCAGCTCCTGCGCAAGACCGACACCTAGCGAACATTGTCGCCCGGTGATGCCGAAGAAGCATCACCCGATGCCCATCCGTGGTCTTCCGCCAATCGCAATCACCCGGAATCGATTCGGGCACACTTGCAGCCTGATGAGAACGCACGATGAAGCCGGATACGTCACGTTGGCGGGATAACACCAGCTACGACTTCTTCGACAGCTTACCAGTCGAAGGATTGGCCTGGGAATGCCTGCGCCGTTGGAATTCATATCAGCGCCTCTACGCCGCGCTCGCCCGTTCGGGAGCGGAGACGCAACCTTTTCCGACGGAAGCGCAGAAACGTTGGGGGTTGCGATTTCGCCGCCCGTCCCGACCTGTCCGCGTTGACGCAGGACGTTCTGTGGTCGCCTCTTGCCGACCCCGCGGTGCTGGCCCTCGTGCCGTCCCCCGATTTCCTGTCATGCGACCCTTCCACGACGCTCGCCGGGATCAGTGCTCGCCACGACAGTCCCCAGGGGTCGCACGCCATCCATGACTGCGGGATCGCAACGCAACTCCTCCTCTTTCCGGGTAGCGCCGCGAGTTGTTCCCGCGCGGCCTTGATACCGCTGGATTCCGAGACCTTAGGCCGGGTCGAGGCTCTGGTCCGTTTCTGGCGCGGCCATAACAGTCGGCCCGTGCCGCCCGATACCCGAATGACTGTTCAGCAGAGGCGCCGCCTGCGCTTGATGATGCGGGCCGCCGACGGTCGCACGAACGGCGCCAGCTATCGTGAAATCGCGACCGCTTTCTATGGGGCGGGGCGTGTGGTCTCCAATCCCTGGAAAACCTCGTCGCTTCGCAACACCGTGATCGGTCTCGCCAAGGGCGGAACAGCGATGATCGCCGGCGGCTATCTGCAATTGCTGCGCCATCGGAAGCGCTCCTAGCTGCGGGGTGGCAATATTGCACCCCCCCATCTTTCTCATCCCCTGCGAAGCCGCCTTTCCGCCACAGTGGTCGCTGCCCGCCGCTGAGCATCAGCGGTTCTCAAAACCCCCTGGGAGGCTTGATACATGCGACCAGATCTAGCCGTTTTGCCGCCGCGCTTTCTACGCACCAAGGAAGCTGCCGAGTTCCTCAGCCTGTCGTCCCGCACGCTCGAGAAACACCGTACCTACGGCACTGGTCCTGGCTATCGCAAACTCGGCGGCCGTGTCGTCTACGCCGTGGACGATCTCCAGGCTTGGGCTGAGCGTGGCGCCGTAACCTCGACTTCGGACCCGCGCGGCTCAGTCCTTCCGGCCAAGCGCCATCCAGCAGCGGCTCCAACGCCGGCCGGACGGTATGGGCGTTGAACTGAACCCCGCGCGAAGGCGCAGCCGGTCCACCGCGCCGGCATCACTTCAGCAACTCCATCACCGCGGTTGCTTCCCCGCGAAATCAGGAGACAACCAATGGGCACTGTCGTTGACTTCCGTTCAGGCCGATCGGTGATCGGCGCGATGGGCGATGACGGCTTGACCCACGTCGAATTGACGTGGGTCGAAAAGAAGATCGAGTACTGGATCCGCTTCGGTTCGGTCGCCCAGGAGAAGATTCTCGACCGCCACCGTCGCGTTGTCTCGTTTCGCCCACGCACTGTCTTTGCCTTCGTTCGCTGGGCCGCGAACGACTTCGGCACGATCATTTCCCGCGTCGATATCGTGCGCGTTGTCGCTGAGGGCGAAGCACACCAGACGCTGCCTTTCGTGCGACCCGGCGGCGACATCCTGCTCAGGTCTGACGGCTGGCCCAAGGTGGAGCGGGTGTTGCAGATGATCGACCGGATCGAGCAACTCGGCATCGATCCGGAAGCGGTCTCGGCTGATCATTGGCGGCATGTCCACAACCGATTGACGGCGGGACAGGAGCCACGCGCCTATACGTTGGATATTCACCGCGCCCACTTGCTCCGGCGGCGGGTCCAGCCATGACGCGGCACGCGATCGTCCTCGCGACGGCACTGGCGATCACGGCCATGCTCTGTCCCGCGTTCACCGAGGTGTCGCCGAGGTTCATCTGGAATGCTTCAGCCAGCACGCCAATTGGCCTGTACCTGATCGACGGCGGCGTGCCGTTTTCGGCGAACGATCTCGTTGCCGTCGAGCCGCCCGAACCGCTCGCAACATTGCTTGCCGACCGCGGCTATCTGCCAAAGCGCGTGCCGCTCATCAAGCACATCCTTGCGGTTTCAGGCCAAACCGTGTGCCGCAAAGAGCTGGTCATTTCAATTGATGGCACTGACGTCGGTATGGCGCTCAAACACGACCGCAACGGTCGCGACCTGCCGAATTGGCAGGGCTGCTGGCGCATTCCCTCCGGCAACGTTTTCCTGATGAACAGGCAAGTCCGCGACAGCTTCGACGGACGCTACTTCGGCCTCCTTCCCACCGATCATCTCATCGGCCGCGCCGTTCCGCTGTGGACGGACGAGCAGGGCGGCGGCCACTTCCAATGGCGTGCGACAGCGCGGTGAGCGCGCCACCGGCGGCGTCCTCCGTGCCGTCTGATCGTCACCGCAGACATCAAAGACAGGAGACAGGAAATGCCACAGATCGGCGAGTTCATAAGCCATCAGACCGGGTATTCGGGACGAATCCGCACGCTCAGTCTCAACCTCGAGATTGCGGTCGTCGCGGCCGAAGCGAACGAGACAGACAATGCGCCCGACTACCGTGTGCACGCTGGCGGCGAAGACGGCATCGCGATCGGCGCCGGTTGGAAACACTCCAGCGAAAAGGCGGGAGAGTTCGTATCACTGCAGATAGACGACCCGACTTTCGCGCAGCCGATCCGCGCCTATCTGTTCAAAAACGGCGCCGACAAAAAGTCCTGGTCTTTGCAGTGGTCGCGTCTGCGTGACCGCGTGGAGAAGGATTAGGCGATGTTGGCGCGCCGCCGGCCGACGAGCCAGTTGGGAACGCCTGCGTTGCCTCGCGCTACCCGACGTTTAGCTGTGTTTGTACTTGCCGGGCTCTGCTTCACATGCGTCGTTCCCGCGACTGCACCGGCGCAGAGCCCGCCATTAGGCACGCCGACGGCGCGCGGTCGCTACGACACCCACATAGCGGAGGCGGCGCGCCGCTTCCGCCTTCCGCCGGGCTGGATCCGCGCCGTCCTTGGCGCCGAGAGCGCCGGCGATCAACGGGCCACATCGCCCAAGGGTGCCATGGGTCTGATGCAGATTGTGCCCGATACCTGGTCCGCCCTGCGCGCGCGTTATCGACTTGGCCCCGATCCCTATGATCCGCACGACAATATCATCGCGGGCTCGGCCTATATCCGCGAGCTGGTTGATCGCTACGGATCGCCCGGCTGGATTGCTGCCTATAATGCCGGACCGGGACGCTACGAGGCGTCGCTGCAGGGCAGGCGGCTGCCTCGGGAGACCAGCGCTTACGTCGCCGTCGTCGCATCCGCCATACTCAACGACGGTGCACCGAAAGCTCTCAGTCCGGCATCCCCAGCACAGCACGGCTGGAGGTACGCTTCGCTCTTCGCCGCGCAGCCAATAAGCAAGCCGGAGGACGGTTCGATGCAGTTGAGGAGTTCCCGCAATGATCCTTCAAAGGCCATGCCCACGGAAGGATTGGGCGACGCTACGGTGCCATCGACCGGTCTGTTCGCACCGCAAGTGAGGGGAAGGTCCGCGCCATGAGCGTCATCAACGCGCTTCGCACCATTTCGTGCTCCAGCGGGCCATGGCGTGCGGAGGGGGGAGATGCAGGCAACACGACCGAGGGATGGCTAGATAAAACCCCGCACATTGTGTGCCGGCCGGTCGGTTGGTTTTTGGGGATTTTCAGGCGCCATGCGCACATTGCAGCAATTCCGCGCAATGTGCGTCGCACGCCCAAGACATTGTATCGGCATCTTCTTTTCCACGTTGCGGGATAGGAACATGGCCGATGAGCACGAGCTTCGCATTCGACCCGGGCGCATTCGTTCCAACCGCGATCAGGCTTTGCGGCCGTTCATCGCACAGGCACTAGCGGCGGCGAAAAAAGCCGGCGGAAGCATCTCCCGCACCGGTCAAATCAGCCCCGGTAACCGATCGCGCTTCGGCCGGGGCCAGGTCGCCAACATCCGGGCCAACCGCCTGCTGACCAGCCGCTCTCGCGTCACTGTCATCAAAACCCGTGTCGTTCGTCACTCCGCGGGTGCTGTGCCGCTGACCGCACACCTCTCCTACCTGCAACGTGAGGGTGTCACCCGTGAAGGGCAAAAGGCCCGCATGTTCGGCCCGGGAACGGACGATGCGGACGTCAAGGTGTTCGCCGAGCGCTGCGGGAGCGATCGACACCATTTCCGCTTCATCGTCTCGCCAGAGGACGCTCCGGAGATGTCGGATCTCAGATCCTTCACGCGCGACCTCATGGGGCAGATGGAGAAAGATATCGGCACGAAGCTCGATTGGGTCGCGGCGGACCACTGGAACACCGACAACCCCCATATCCACGTCATCCTGCGTGGACGCACAGATGACGCGCAGGATCTCGTCATCTCACGCGACTACATCAAGGAAGGGATGCGAGCCCGAGCCGCCGATCTTGTTACCCAGGAACTCGGGCCCCGCGCCGATCTCGACGTCCGCCGCAATCTGCAGCGGCAGATCGAAGCAGAACGCTGGACCCAGCTTGACCGTCAGCTGGTCCGTGACATGTCGCGCACCGGCGTCATCGATCTTGCCGCAAGTGCCCATAGGCGGCCCGACGAGTATCACGTGCATAAGGTCGGTCGCCTGCGCAAGCTCGAAGCCCTTGGTCTTGCCGATCAGGTTGCTCCAGGCCAATGGGTGATCGACAATAGGGCCGAGCCGACCCTGCGGGAGCTCGGCGAGCGTGGCGACATCATAAAGCGAATGCATCGCGCGTTGACCGAACAAGGGATCGAGCGCGGTTCGAGCAGTTATGTCTTGGCCGCCGAAAGCCTCGATACGCCCATTGTCGGGCGGTTGCTTGATCGCGGTCTCGACGACGAATTGACCGGCACTGCCTATGCCGTAGTCGACGCTGTCGACGGACGCACGCATCACATCAGACTTGGCGGTCTCGAGGCAACTGGCGACGGCCCGCCAGGGTCGATCGTCGAATTGCGCCGCTTCGAAGATGCGGGCGGCCGGCGTCGTGTCTCGCTCGCCGTTCGCTCCGATCTTGGTGTGCATGAGCAGATCACGGCAGCGGGAGCGACCTGGCTCGACCGGCAGGCCATCGCGCGCGCGCCTGCCGCCTTGAGCATCGGTGGCTTCGGTGCCGAGGTTCGTCAAGCTATGGAACAGCGGGCCGATCATCTGATCAGCGAAGGCCTTGCGCAGCGTATAGGTGGGCGGGTTGTTTTCACCGAACTCGAACGGGTTGGTGAGAGGCTCGCGTCCGAGGCTGGGCGGCCCTTCAACCGTGCCGCCAGCGGCGACCATGTCGCCGGAATATACCGCCAGCGCTTCGCGCTCGCCTCTGGTCGCTTTGCCATGCTCGACGACGGCCTCGGCTTCCAGCTGGTGCCTTGGTCACCCTCGCTCGAAAACCATCTTGGCCGGCATGTCTCCGGTGTCGCCCGCGGTGACGGCGGCATTGACTGGAGCTTTGCTCGCAAACGCGGGCTCGGTCTCTGACAACACGAGAGAGGACCTCCATGTCCGCGACGAAGATACTCTGGGGCCAGATACTCAGTATCTTCCTGATCGTCCTGGTGACGATCTGGATGGCGACGCAATGGACGGCATGGCGCCTTGGCTTCCAGGCGCAGTTAGGCCCGCCTTGGTTCGAGCTCGCCGGCTTGCCCGTCTACTATCCGCCAGCGCTGTTCTGGTGGTGGTATTTTTACGACGCCTACGCCCCGAACATCTTCGTGGAAGGCGGATTGATCGCGGTGTCCGGCGGCTTCCTGTCGATCATTGTTGCGATCGGCATGTCTGTGTGGCGTGCACGCGAAGCCAAGAACGTCCAGACCTATGGGTCGGCGCGATGGGCCGAAAGGAGGGAGGTGGAGGCTGCCGGGTTGCTCGGCGCCGAAGGTGTCGTGCTCGGGCGCCACGATCGCCACTACCTGCGCCATGACGGGCCCGAGCATGTGCTGTGCTTCGCTCCGACCCGGTCTGGCAAGGGGGTCGGCCTGGTGGTGCCTTCGCTGCTAACCTGGCCAGGCTCGGCGATCGTCCACGACATCAAGGGTGAGAACTGGCAGCTCACCGCCGGCTTTCGCGCTCTGCATGGTCGCGTGCTGCTCTTTGATCCGACCAATTCAAGATCGTCGGCGTACAATCCACTGCTGGAAGTCCGTCGCGGCGAATGGGAGGTTCGCGACGTCCAGAACATCGCCGACATTCTCGTCGACCCGGAAGGAAGCCTGGAAAAGCGCAATCACTGGGAAAAGACCAGTCACGCGCTGCTGGTGGGTGCGATCCTCCACGTCCTCTATGCCGAGAAGGAGAAGACGCTGGCCGGCGTTGCCGCCTTCCTCTCCGATCCAAGGCGGCCGATCGAGTCGACGCTTTCAGCAATGATGAAAACCGCGCATCTCAGCGAAACCGGCCCGCACCCGGTCATCGCCAGTGCTGCGCGCGAACTGCTCAACAAATCCGATAACGAACGCTCGGGCGTGCTGTCCACCGCAATGTCCTTCCTCGGTCTCTATCGCGATCCCGTCGTCGCCGAGGTGACGCGGCGCTGCGACTGGCGGATCGCCGACATCGTCGGCGGCAAACGGCCGGCGACGCTCTACCTGGTCGTGCCACCGTCCGACATCAATCGGACCAAACCACTCATTCGCCTTATCCTCAATCAGATCGGGCGCCGGCTAACCGAGGACCTGCACACAAAGACCAGCCGCCACCGATTGCTGCTTATGCTGGATGAGTTTCCAGCGCTCGGCCGTCTCGACTTCTTCGAGTCCGCCTTGGCCTTCATGGCTGGCTATCGGCTAAAGAGCTTCCTGATCGCGCAGTCGCTGAACCAGATCGAAAAGGCTTACGGGCCAAATAATTCGATCCTCGACAATTGTCATGTGCGCGTGAGCTTTGCCACAAACGATGAAAGGACTGCCAAACGTGTGTCCGACGCGCTCGGTACGGCAACCGAGATGCGGGCAATGAAGAACTATGCCGGCCACCGGCTGTCGCCCTGGCTCGGACATCTCATGGTGTCGCGGCAAGAGACAGCTCGTCAGTTGCTCACCCCTGGCGAGGTCATGCAGCTTCCACCAAGCGACGAGATCGTGATGGTAGCGGGTGTGCCGCCGATCCGGGCGAAGAAGGCGCGCTACTATGAGGATGTTCGCTTCCAGGAGCGCGTCCTGCCGCCACCTGAACTGGTCCGTCAAGAAGGGGGGCAACTTGATGATTGGAGCCTGCTGCCGGTCCTGGCCGGCCACGAGGCCGCCGCTCCCCCAGGCTCGCCGCGACAGGACGATGAAGATCCGACTGGATCAGAGCAGCGCCAACAACCCGAACTCAATCGCGCGCCGCCAGTCGAGAAGACGGCCTCGATCGAGAACGAGTTCGAGATCGAGATCGAGATCGATGATGGCGACGATGACGCTGTCGGCAATCGACGCCTTGCCCGCCTTGTAGAGGGTGTGGCGCGGCAGGTTTCCCTGGACCCCGACGATGGCATGGAGTTGTAGCCGCCATGACCGGCCGCAAGAAGAAAGTGCAGATCTCCGTCTATCTCGATCCGCCCGTCATGACGATGCTTCAGGACTATGCGGCGCGACGCGATCAATCCCAGTCCATGATAGCCGAAGCCGCGATCGCTTCGTTCCTCTCGCCCGATGCGGATGAGCGTCGCGAGGCCGCGATCGCCAAGCGCCTGGATCAGGTCGATCGGCGTCTGGCCAGGCAGGAACGCGATATAGGCATCGCGGTTGAGACCTTGGCCGTGTTCGTCCGCTTCTGGTTGGCGACCACACCGGCCTTGCCGGAGCCAGCGGCACAGGCGGCGCGTGCCAAGGCGGCTGAACGCTACGAAGCCTTCGTCACCGCCCTGGGCCGGCGGCTGGCGAAGGGGCCGAAGCTACGGCAGGAAATTTCGGAGGATATCAATCCGATTGACGAGGGCGCAATACGATAAGGCCGATGGCGATCTTCGCCATGGTGATGGCGATGATTGGCAGTGGGACGATAGCGATGCGGGCCGATGACGATGATGATCAGCAGACCATGGTCAATTTGCGTCGGCGAGAAGACTTGCGCGCTTGCCTATAGCCAATCTGACTGACTCGACAACCTGCTCGGGAAAGCCAGGCTGCAATGAGGAGATCACGATCTCGGCCTGCTTCTCCACGTTTCCAGCAATGTCCTCGAAAATTCCGCGTATGACAGGTGTACCCACGCCGGCAATGTCGGCGGTCTGCATGAAGTGGCGGGGCATGATCTCATGGACCGAATAATGCCGGCTCGTGCCGACCGACATCGCCAACTTGAATTTTCTTCGAGGGATCTGTCCGGCATCAAAGCTGGGCTGTGCCGTCAGTACGTCATAGAGGGGCGTCATACGGAACCGCCCGCCAGGGCTCAGAAAGATACTGAAATTCTTGGCGTGGCCATCGGTAGCGCCAATCAGCCAGAACAAAACGCCGGCGCGCATGAAGACGGTGATGTCTTCCTCGGGCGTGTCACTGCCCCTCAAAAGCGCGACAATCTCAGGGATGCCGGGGCCGCCTTCGGATTGATACTTGCGTGTGGGCGGCACCGACAGCGCCTGACAGATGTCCTCTTGCGGCAGGCGCAAAAGGCGGCCATCGCGAGCCCACAGCCGGTCGAAACGCTCGACGATCAGGGTGGGGCGCCCCCCGAAATCAGCGATCTCTGCCTGAGCGGCGGGAACGCCGAAGGCCTGGAGCAGCTTGAGGCACAGATACTCGTTCTCAACACTATGGGAGAGGTCGATAGCGTTCGGCAACTGGCCGATCTGTGGTTTCAGAATATGGGTGGTCGCAGCCGTTCCGATCGGCTTGAACCAGCCCCCATCCTTGCGCAGCAGCGCGGTTTTTTCCTGGGCGCCCGCAATCGAGATGCGGAAATCCTCGTCCTCGCCGAGACCGAGAGGAGCAGTGGCAAGGTTTTCAATTATCCCGGCGATGTCCTCGTTGGAGACTGGCTTGCCGTCGATGCTGCCTGGAATGCCGGGATCGATGCCCTCAGGCAGGAACTGTAGCGCGCCGACGCAATCATGCCCGACCGCGGCGAGCATGCTGTAGGCGTCCGTGCCATCAGCGCCGACGCGTTCGGCAACACGCTTGCGGATGGCGTCATTGTCGGGAAGGAGGTTGTCGAAAACGTTGATCACAGGCGCGCCGATATAGCGATCTTCCCGCAAAGGAAGCGAGAGTGAGACCGGGAAGGTGCCGCGCCAGTCCAGCCATTCGCGGGCGTATTGGAAGTCTATCGCGCCCGTCGATGCTCTGCGCAAAACGCCCACCAAGCGCCCGTTCAGCAAGACATTCAGTGGCGTGTGGGCCGGCCGCCGCGCCATCAGAACAGGTCCTCGACGTCAGCGGAGCTGCCTTTGCTGCGCGTGCGAATGACGAGCTCAAGGCCGAGGGCAGAGAGTGCCGCCATCACTGTACGAAGCTGCACAGCCGGCTCTCCGGCTTCAAGGCGCGATACCGTGCCCTGGCGCAAGTGGATCTGATCGCCGAGCGCCCCTTGCGTGAGGCCGGCCTGCTTGCGGGCGCGACGCAGGATGGCTCCGAGTTGTTTTTCGTTGCGGGCGATCTGATCGGTCATGGCGGCCTCCTGGCGTTATTATACGGGCTCGCGTATATTCGGTCAATATACGCGGTCACGTATATTTTTAGGATATACGCGGTCGCGTATAAAACAATGATATACGCAATCGCGTATGAACGCCCCGGCAACGATGTTCACAGCCAAGCCAGGTCGGCCCATTCCAACAGCCTTCCGAGTTCGCGCACCGATCGCGGAGCGTCCTCGCATCGAAGCCAGGCGCCAGCGGCGCCGCCGTTCTCCTGTATTTGTACGCCACGCCACTACGGCTCAACATACTTGTTGAAGCGATCCAGAATCCGGCTCTTTTAATCATCCCCGACAGGGGCGTCTGAGTTGTCCCTGCCGAAAAACCGGGGACACCGATGGCGGCATCGCATCACAATATGGAAGGACGCGCGCGCACCTCGCGTATGCTGCGGACAGCGCTCGGAACCGCCATCACCCGGTTGCTGGACGATGCCGTCATCGTCGAAGTGATGCTGAACCCGGATGGCCGCATCTGGGTGGACCGGCTCTCCGAAGGTCTTGCCGATACGGGAGAGGTGCTGTCGGCCGCCGATGGCGAGCGCATCGTCCGCCTTGTCGCCCATCATGTCGGCGCGGAGGTGCATGCGCGCTCGCCGCGCGTTTCGGCCGAGTTGCCGGATACCGGCGAACGCTTCGAAGGGCTTCTTCCGCCGGTCGTTGCCGCGCCGGCCTTCGCAATACGCAAACCCGCCGTCGCGGTCTTTACGCTCGAAGATTACGTCACTGCAGACATCATGACCGCCGAGCAGGCCGACGCGCTTCGCAGCGCCGTCAGTGCTCGCGCAAACATCCTTGTCGCCGGCGGCACATCCACCGGCAAGACGACCCTCACCAATGCCCTGCTCGCCGAGGTCGCGAAGGGAGCCGATCGCGTCGTCATCATCGAGGACACACGCGAGTTGCAGTGCGCGGCGCAGAATCTGGTCGCCATGCGGACCAAGGATGGTGTCGCCACGCTCGCGGACCTGGTTCGCTCCTCGCTGCGTTTGCGGCCGGACCGCATTCCCATCGGCGAAGTGCGCGGCGCAGAGGCCCTCGACCTCCTGAAGGCCTGGGGCACCGGACATCCTGGCGGCATTGGCACCATCCACGCCGGCTCGGGCATCGGGGCATTGCTCCGTCTCGAGCAACTCATCCAGGAAGCCGTCGTCACTGTCCCGCGCGCCCTCATCGCGGAAACCATTGATCTCATCGCCGTTCTGTCCGGGCGCGGACCCGCGCGGCGGCTGACAGAACTTATGCGCGTCGACGGGCTTGGGCCTGACGGCGACTACCGCACCTCCCAAACCAACCAGAACAGTCCAGGAGACAGCTGATGATCCGCATCCTTTCGCGTGGCTACAGGCGCTTGGCCGCTGGCGCCACGACCCTTGCCACCACCCTCATGCTCGCCCAGGTCGCTCATGCCGCCGGCTCGTCGATGCCGTGGGAGCAACCGCTTGAGAAGATCCTTCAGTCGATTGAGGGTCCGGTCTCCAAGATCATTGCCGTCATCATCATCATCGTAACGGGGCTAACGCTTGCCTTCGGCGACACCTCGGGTGGATTCAGGCGGCTGATCCAGATCGTCTTTGGCCTGTCGATCGCCTTTGCGGCATCCAGCTTCTTCCTGTCGTTTTTTCCTTCGGCGGCGGGGCGCTGATCTGATGGCGGCCGCTTTCGAACAGGTCGGCGCTGTGCCAGGGTTTACGGTCCACGTTCACAGGGCACTGACCGAGCATATTCTGCTCGGCGGCGCACCCCGCTCGATCGCAATCCTGAACGGCACACTGGCAGGCGCGGTTGGCCTGGGCCTTCGCCTCTGGCTGGTCGGTCTCATCATCTGGGCAGTTGGACACTTCACCGCTGTATGGGCCGCAAGGCGCGATCCGCTCTTTTTCGAAGTGGGTCGAAGGCATCTGCGCCTTCCCGCTCATCTGCCGGTGTGAGGTCCTGTCATGATGAACCTTTCCGAATATCGTCGCACCGCCAACCGTCTTGCCGACTACCTGCCCTGGGCCGCGCTTGTCGCGCCCGGCGTGGTGCTCAACAAGGATGGAAGCTTTCAGCGCTCCGCAACGTTTCGCGGGCCCGATCTCGATTCCGCGGTCGCGGCCGAGTTGGTCGCGGTGGCCTCGCGTATCAACAACGCCTTTCGTCGCCTTGGCTCGGGATGGAGCATCTTCGTCGAGGCGCAGCGGCATCAGGCGGCGACTTATCCCGAAAGCCAGTTTCCTGACCCGGCCTCAGCCCTCGTCGACGCCGAGCGCAAGGCCGAGTTCGAAGAGGAAGGCGTTCACTTCATCTCGAGCTACTTCCTCACCTTCCTCTATCTGCCGCCGGTCGAGGATGTCGCGCGCGCCGAGACATGGCTTTACGAGGGGCGCGAACAGTCGGGCGTTGATCCCAATGAGATTCAGCGCGCCTTTGTCGACCGCACGGATCGCGTGCTTTCCCTGCTCGACGGTTTCATGCCGGAATGCCGGTGGCTCGACGATAGCGAGACCCTGACCTACCTGTATTCGGCTGTCTCGACGAAGCGCCATCGTGTGCGCGTCCCCGAGACGCCGATCTATCTCGATGCGCTGCTGGCCGATCAGCCGCTGACCGGTGGGCTGGCGCCGCGTCTTGGGGATCAGCATCTTCGCGTGCTCACCATTGTTGGCTTTCCAACAGCAACCACGCCCGGCCTTCTCGATGACCTCAACCGGCTCGCATTTGGCTACCGCTGGTCGACGCGTGCGATCCTTCTCGACAAGGTCGACGCTGCCAAGCTGCTGACGAAGATCCGTCGGCAATGGTTCGCCAAGCGTAAGTCGGTCGCGGCCATCCTGAAGGAGGTCATGACGAACGAGGCGTCCGTGCTCGTGGACACGGACGCCGCCAACAAGGCGGCCGACGCCGACATGGCTTTGCAGGAGCTCGGCGCGGATATGACGGGCATGGCTTATGTCACCGCGACCATCGCGGTCTGGGATGCCGATCCGCGTCTTGCCGATGAAAAACTGCGTCTTGTCGAAAAGGTCATCCAGGGACGCGATTTCACCGCGATGGTCGAGACCGTAAATGCCGTCGACGCCTGGCTCGGTTCGTTGCCCGGACATGCCTACGCCAACGTCCGCCAGCCACCCATCTCGACACTCAATCTCGCCCACATGATCCCCCTCTCTGCCGTGTGGGCGGGGCCGGAACGGGACGAGCACCTCGGTAGTCCCCCCTTGCTTTACGGCAAGACCGAGGGCTCGACCCCGTTCCGGTTGTCCTTGCATGTCGGCGACGTCGGCCACACGCTTGTTGTCGGACCTACCGGCGCTGGCAAGTCCGTGCTGCTCGCGCTGATGGCCCTGCAGTTCCGACGCTACGCGCGCAGTCAAGTCTTTGCCTTCGACTTCGGCGGCTCGATCCGCGCCGCCGCACTGGCAATGGGAGGCGACTGGCACGATCTTGGCGGAAGCCTCACCGAAGGCACCGAAACCTCCGTCTCGCTCCAGCCACTCGCCCGCATACACGACACTTACGAGCGCGCCTGGGCCGCCGACTGGGTCGTGGCAATCTTGGCGCGCGAAGGCACCCCGATCAACCCGGACGCCAAGGAGCATATCTGGACCGCTCTGACGTCGCTCGCCTCGGCGCCGGTGGAGGAGCGCACCATCACCGGCCTGAGCGTCTTGCTGCAGGCCAACGATCTGAAGCAGGCTCTCCGGCCCTACTGCATCGGCGGCCCCTACGGGCGGTTGCTTGATGCCGAGGCCGAGCACCTTGGCGCGGCGTCCGCGCAGGTGTTCGAAATCGAGGGTCTTGTTGGGACTGGAGCCGCACCGGCGGTTCTCTCCTACCTGTTCCATCGCATCGGTGACCGGCTCGATGGACGACCGACGCTGCTCATTATCGACGAGGGCTGGCTTGCGCTTGATGATGAGAGTTTTGCCGGGCAATTGCGCGAATGGCTGAAGACCCTGCGCAAGAAGAATGCCAGCGTCGTCTTTGCCACGCAGTCGCTGTCCGACATTGACAATTCGGGCATCGCACCAGCGATCATCGAGAGCTGTCCAACCCGGCTGCTGTTGCCGAACGAACGCGCGACCGAACCACAGATCACCGCGATCTATCGTCGCTTCGGCCTCAACGACCGCCAGATAGAAATCTTGGCGAGGGCGACACCGAAGCGCGACTACTACTGCCAGTCTCGACGCGGCAACCGCCTCTTTGAGCTCGGCCTGTCCGAGATCGCCCTGGCGCTCTGCGCTGCATCCTCGAAGGCCGATCAGGCTCTGATCGCCAGTATCGTCGCCGGACATGGCCGCGCCGGCTTCCTCCCTGCCTGGCTGCGCGCGCGAAACGCCAGTTGGGCGGCTGACCTCGTTCCCAACGTTTCGACATTCACGTCCCAACCCGAACAGGAGCATCAAACATGAATACCCATCGCTTTCGCTCGCGCGCGCTTGCCCTGGCCGCGGCCATGTTCACCGTGCCGCTCGCGGTGTTGCCCGTCGCTGTCACGCCAGCATACGCGTTGATCGTGTTTGATCCGTCGAACTATGCGCAGAATGTCCTGACGGCCGCGCGATCGCTTCAGCAGGTGACCAATCAGATCACCTCACTTCAGAACGAAGCACAGATGCTGATCAATCAGGCCCGCAATCTCGCGAGCCTGCCTTTCTCCTCGCTGCAGCAGCTGCAGCAATCGGTGCAGCGGACGCAGCTGCTGCTCGGCCAGGCGCAGAACATCGCCTTCGATGTCCAGCAGGTCGACAGGATCTTCCAGCAGCAATACCGCAGCATCTCGCTATCCGCGTCCGATCAGCAACTCGTCACGGATGCGCGCTCGCGCTGGCAGAATACGGTCGGCGGCCTGCAGGACGCCATGCGCATACAGGCGGGCGTCGTTGGAAACATCGACACTAATCGCACGCAAATGTCGGCGCTTGTCGGCGCCAGCCAATCAGCCACCGGCGCGCTGCAGGCGACACAAGCCGGTAACCAGCTTCTCGCGCTCCAGGCGCAGCAGCTTGCCGACCTCACGGCGGTTGTCGCCGCGAACGGTCGCGCCCAGGCAATGACCGAAGCCGAACGTGCCGCCGCCGCCGAACAGGGGCACGAGCAGCGCCGTCGGTTCCTGAACCCGGGCTCCGGGTACCAGGCCGGCAATGCCGCGATGTTCAACCAGTGAGGCCCACCGCCATGGATGCCAAGTCACTCGCTCGCCTCGCCGCTGTCATCTTCGCCGCGATCGCCGTCACGGCGGCCGCGGTCGAGTTGGCCCGAAGGGAGGAAAAGTCGGTTAGGGCCGCTCCCGAGGCGCCGGCAACTTTGTCGCCAAACCCGCTCCGCGAAGGTCTTCGCCGCTGCCAAATCCTCGGTGGGGCTGCTTTGCGCGACGGCGACTGCTTGCGCTTGTGGGCGCAGCAGCGCGACCGGTTCCTCGGTCTCAAGTCGCCATTTGCGCGTCCAACGCCAGAGACCGCAGCACCGCAATTGCCAGATGCGGCGTCGCAGGGGGCGCGATAAGCATGGGCGATACCGGCGTCATCGATCAATTCCTGGGCACCTTCACCCGCTACATCGACAGCGGCTTTGGGCTGCTCGGCGGCGAAGTCGCCTTCGTCGCCACCACACTGATTGTCATTGATGTGACGCTTGCCGCTCTTTTCTGGAGCTGGGGCGCGGACGACGACATCCTGGCGCGGCTGGTCAAGAAGACGCTGTTCGTTGGCGTCTTCGCCTACCTGATTTCCAATTGGAACAGCCTTGCCCGGATCGTCTTCGAAAGCTTTTCCGGGCTCGGCCTGAAGGCGAGCGGTACCGGCTTCACCGTCCAGGACCTGCTTCGCCCCGGCAAAGTGGCGCAGACCGGCCTCGATGCGGGACGACCGCTGCTTGAGGCGATCTCGGGGCTGATGGGCTATGTGTCCTTCTTCGAGAATTTCATTCAGATCGCCTGCCTGCTCTTTGCCTGGGCGCTTGTGCTCCTTGCCTTCTTCATCCTGGCCGTGCAGCTCTTCGTCACGCTCATCGAATTCAAGCTGTCGACGCTGGCCGGCTTCGTCCTCATCCCCTTTGGTCTTTTCGGCAAGACAGCTTTCATGGCCGAACGCGTGCTCGGCAACGTCATCTCATCCGGCATTAAGGTGCTTGTGCTGGCGGTGATCATCGGCATCGGCTCGACGCTCTTCAGCGAGTTTACCCAAGGCTTCGGCGGCGAGAACCCAACCATCGATCAAGCCATGGCGATCGTGCTGGCGGCCCTGTCACTGCTTGGCCTCGGCATCTTCGGTCCGGGCATTGCCAACGGTCTCGTCTCTGGCGGACCGCAGCTTGGTGCGGGCGCTGCCGTCGGCACCAGTCTCGCCGCCGGCGGCACGGCGCTCGTCGCCGGTGGTGCTACCGCCCTTACAATGCGGGGCGGAGCGGCCGCGTTCTCCGGAGCGGCTTCCACAGCGCGAGGCGGCTCGTTCCTCGCAGGCAGTGGATCAACTGCCTATACGCTCGGCTCCGCCGGCCAGGCGGGCGCCGTGGGTGTCGCCTCAGGGCTGAGCGGCGTTGCAAGCGCCGGCGTTTCGGCCGCCGCTTCGCCGCTTAAGCGCGCGGCCGCGCGCGCCATCCAGTCCCTGAATTCAAGCTTCGCTTCCGGCGCCAATTCTGCCTTCGAGGCCACCGGTGGATCATCGAACCTCGGAACGGTTGGAGGCGATGCCGGGTCTACCGGCGGTCCGTCTTTCGGCGGCGGCAGCGAAGTCGCCGCTGCGGCAAGAACCCCTCCTGACTGGGCCAAACGCATGCAGCGATCTCAGCAACTCTCCCATGGCGTCCAGACGGCTGCCCACGCCGTGCGCGCCGGCGATGCCCATGGCAGCGGAACCTCCATTTCTCTCTCGGAAGGCAAGTGACCAATGAACATCTTTCGACGGCCCGCCGTTCACTACGGCAAGACACCGCAACCGGAGACGCCCTATCAAAGGGCAGCGCAGGTCTGGGACGAGCGCATTGGCTCCGCCCGCGTGCAGGCCAGGAATTGGCGCACCATGGCCTTCGGATCGCTGATCCTCTCGGCGGGCCTCGCGGGCTCCCTTGTCTGGCAGTCAGGCCGAGGCACGGTGGTGCCGTGGGTGGTCCAGGTCGATGCGCTCGGACAGGCGCAGACGGTCGCGCCCGCGAACGCCGATTACAAGCCGACCGATCCGCAAGTCGCGTGGCATCTCGCCCGCTTCATCGAGCAGGTCCGCTCAATCCCGGCCGATCCGATTATCGTGCGACAAAACTGGCTACGCGCCTATGAGTGGACCACTGACCAGGGCGCTATGGTGCTCAACGACTATGCTCGCGGCAGTGAACGCTTCTCCAAGGTGGGCAAGCAGCAGGTCGCTGTCGAGGTCTCCTCCGTCATTCGCGCCTCACCGGATTCTTTTCGCGTCGCCTGGACCGAGCGCCGCTACGAAAACGGCAAGCTCTCCATCGCCGAGCACTGGACCGCGATCCTGACGATCGTCGTCCAGCCGCCAAGTGACGCCGAACGGCTTCGGGCCAATCCGCTTGGTATCTACGTCAATGCCATCAACTGGTCGCGGGAGATGAGTCAATGAGCCGCGTTGTGCCTATCACCGCCATCCCGGCTCACCGCGGGTGCCCGCTCGCCGCGGTTTTGATTTCGGGGGCCTTGCTCACGGGCTGCGCCACACCGCATAAGCCGCAGCAGATCGCCTATGACACCAACGTGCCGCCGTTGCCGTCCATTCCGGCTGTCACGATCGATCAGAGTCCGAAACCACTGCACGTTCCACCAGGCTGGGCGGCTTCGCGCGGCGGCGCAGCAGGAGACACACCGGCTGCCCGTGTCGAGAACGCAAACGCTGCCGCACGCGTCCAGCCGCGGCGCGAGGGCTATTACAATGCCATACAGGTCTATCCATGGAGCGAAGGGGCGCTTTACCAGGTCTATGCGGCACCCGGGAAGCTAGCGGACATCTCACTGGAGCCGGGAGAGAGCCTGACTGGCACAGGCCCAATCGCGGCGGGCGACACCGCGCGCTGGATCATCGGCGACACCGAAAGCGGGTCGGGCGTGACCCGGCGCGTCCATGTGCTGGTCAAGCCTTCGCGTCCCGACATCACCACCAATCTCGTCATCACCACCGACCGTCGCAGCTACATGATCGAACTGCGAGCGGACGAGAAACTCTACATGCCTGCCGTGGCATGGGCATATCCGAACCAGCCCGGCAGCCGGCGACAGGCCGCTCCCGAGACACCGATCATCCCGGACGTCGCCGCGCGCAATTACCGCTATGGTCTCACTGGTGACACACCGCCCTGGAAGCCCGTCGCCGTCTATGACGATGGCCGACGCGTCTACGTCGAGTTTCCGCGCGGCATCGTGCAGGGCGAGATGCCGCCGATCTTCGTCATCGGCCCGGACGGCGAGGCTGAGATCACCAACGGCCGGGTCTATCAAAACATCCTGATCGTCGACCGCTTGTTCGGCGCGGCCGAATTGCGTCTTGGCAGCGGCAAGCGGCAACAGACTGTCAGGATCGTCCGCATCGATGCGACGAGGACAAGCCGTCTATCGTGGATCCCGGGCTTAAGTGCCGCGCCGAAACGCAAGGTCGCACCGAGGCAAAGGGGAGGGGAGCAGTCATGAGCGACAACGAGCACGCCACCGCGCCGATGCGACTTCGCGCCGAGCCACCGCGCGTGGCCCGCCTGTCGCGCAAGGTGCTTGCCGGCATCGGCTTCGTCGCGTCGCTTGGCATCGGCGGCGCGCTGATATACGCGCTTCAGAGTCACGATAGAGGCACGCAGGGTGAGGAGCTCTATTCGACCTCCAACCGCCAGCCGGCAGATGGCCTGGCTGGCCTGCCACGCGACTATACCGGCCCGATCCTTGGACCGCCGCTGCCCGGAGATCTCGGCCGCCCGATTCTCGAGGCGCAGAACAAGGGGCAGTCCGTCGTGCCGCCAATGATCGCGGCACCTAGCGTCGACGAGGCCGAACAACGCCGGCGAGCCGAAGAGGAGGCAGCTCGAACATCGCAGGTATTCTTCCAGACAGCGGCGGGAGCCGGAGCCACAGCGGAACCGCCTGGCAATATCGCGGCACCGAACCTTGCCGGTCTGGAACCTGCCGGACAGACGGCGCAGGATCGCCAACTTGCCTTCCTGAATGTGGCCGCCGACCGCCGCACCGTGGCGCCCGACCATGTCATGGCACCGGCATCGCCCTATGTGCTTCAGGCCGGGGCGGTCATCCCGGCAGCTCTCATCACCGGCATCCGTTCCGACCTGCCCGGTCAGATTACCGCTCAGGTGACCGAAAACATCTACGACAGTCCGACGGGAAGGGCGCTGCTTATCCCCCAAGGGACACGTGTCATCGGCGAATATGACAACGGTGTTGGGTTCGGGCAGCGCCGCGTATTGCTTGTCTGGAGCAGGCTGATCTTCCCCAATGGCCGCTCGATCGTTTTGGAGCGCCAGCCCGGCGCGAACGCGCAGGGTTATGCCGGCCTCGAGGATGGCGTCGACTATCACTGGGCCGAGTTGTTCAAGGCGGCTGCGCTTTCCACCATCCTCAGCGTAGGAGCGGAGGCGGGCTCGTCGGGCCAGGAAAGCGATATCCTGCATGCCTTGCGCAGCGGCGCTTCCGATAGCGTCAGCCAGGTCGGCCAGGAGATCGTCCAGCGTCAGCTCCAGATAGCGCCGACGCTCAACATTCGTCCGGGTTTCCCCGTGCGCGTTCTCGTTACCCGCGATCTCGTGCTCGAACCGTATGGAGGCTGAAATGGCTAAGCTGAAACTCGGCCCCATTGCCGACGACAAACCTGTTAAGGTTACGATCGAGCTCCCGGCTCCGCTGCATCGCGACCTGACCAGATATGCCGAGATCCTTGGACACGAAGCGGGGCAATCTTCCAGAGATCCATTACGCTTGATCGTGCCCATGCTTGAGCGCTTCATCGCGACGGATCGCGGTTTCGCGAAGGCGAAGCACGAGCGGAAGGATTAGTCCGGAGCCGCTAAGAGGGACGATCGGAGCCGCGGGCCGCGGCGTGTATCGGGAGAACGGTCGGTGCGCTTTTCGCCACCGGATGAAAGGCGGAGAGGATCGCCCCAAGGGAGACTTCCAACACGTTGGAAAAGACCCTGCCTTTCTGCCAGACCGCAACGTAGTGATAGAGCGCCGAAGGCTCCACCGGCTTTGCTTCCAGTTCGAACGCCGCATATTCGCGGGCGATGATTTCGTTGGTGATGGAAACGCCGAGACCGGCCGAGACGAAGCCGACCTCGTAACCATTGCAATCGTATTCCACCAGTATGTCCGGCTCGACCCCTGCGAAGCGCAGCGCGTTGAAGTTCATCTGATGCGACGCAAACTGAGGGTCGATGTCGACAATCTTTTCCCCCTCGAGGTCGTGCGCTTCGACACGTGACTTTGTTGAGAAACGGTGCTTGGGGTGGAAGATGCACACATTGCGCGCCGAGCCGATCGGTGCCCACTCAAACAGCCGGGGGTCCAGGGGCAGCCTCGAGATTCCGAGATCTGCCCGCCCCGACAGGATATGTTCACCCACCTGTTCGTAGTTTCCCGAAATTGATCGCACACTCGAAGCCGTCTTCGAACGGATAGTCGCCACGACCTTCGGCAATGTCACGAAACCGAAGACGGCCGGTGCGGCAATTGCGATCCGCTGCTTCTCATCGTTCTTTATCGCGAAAATCGACGCTTCCAGGCGATCCATTGAAGTCAGGGCTATTTCCACGTTGCGCAGGAGTTCCCAGGCCTTCCTCGACGGAATGATCCGGTTGGTCGACCGTTCAAAAAGAGCGATGCCGAGGGCGGCCTCGATCTGCTTTACGTGCTGGCTAACCGCCGGTTGGCTTATCCCGAGCGCAGCAGCTGCCTGCCTCGTCGATCCGGTGCGCAACACCTGACGAAAGACCTGCAACTGTCGGAGCTTCAGGCCGCTTTGCAGCAACTCCATTTTGCGCCCTTTCTCGAGAACGCCCAAGCCACATGTGAATTGGCTCGGCTAACCGAGCTCAGAATTGGATTGCGCCGAGCGCCCTAAAGCTAAGTCGCCAAGCAAACTCCGAATCCATCACTCTATAGTCACTATAGTGACTGGTAAAGGGGAGGTTTGCTTGTCGCTATGCGCGCATGCGCCTTGCGGAGATTTTTGGAGCAAACGTTCGAAGGGTCCGGCAGGAGCGCGGCATGACCCTGGAATCTCTGGCAACCGAGGCTGGCCTTGCGTACAGCTACATGGGCGGCATCGAACGAGGACAAAAGAACCCTTCTCTCAACGTGGTGGAGAAGATCGCGAAGGTGCTGGGCAGCGATCCGGTCACATTGCTTTGCCGGTCTCCGACGTCAAAATAGCCGGATACCATACTCGGCCAGATCAAATGGCGACGACAGCTCCCAAGTGATCGTCAGGCTGGGAATCTGCGCGGCGCCATCTAAGGGCATCGCCCGACGTCGAGCTCATTCGATCTCCGAATTCTAGCTGATAATTCCATTTGAAGCTGGGAGGCGAGGTTGCTCGAGCCTCAGTGCGACGCTGCGGCGGTCAAATCGGATGGCCCGTCAGAGTGCTGATTGCGTATATAACCAACCGTTATAGCTCAAATTATGAAAATTATAGATTGAATGAATAGGCCTTGTCAGTAATCTAGGCGAAATCCTGCAAAATTGTTGCAAGATATCCCTTAGTAGATTTCGCAATCTTTGGCCATCAGCCTTAGATCTGCCGCGTGGGCAGGCGCTGCACACATTGCGAAATTGCGCATTGATGGAAGAGTCTCATGGGCGGTTTTGCTGCTCAATTTGCTGCCGCCTTCATGGTTACCGTAGGCCTTGCTCTTGTTAGCGGCTTCCTCGGCACCGTATTCGGCCTGCTGTTGGCCATCTCGAAAGGCACGTCTACGGCCCGTTTCAGAAGTGTCGTGACGGCTTACACGACTGTGGTTCGGGGCGTTCCAGAACTCCTCATCATCCTTCTTATCTATTTCGGGGGAACCACGTTCGCCAGCCAGCTCGCTGGCAGGTATGTGGAGGTTAACTCTTTCACCGCAGGGGTCATCGCGCTTACTGTTGTCTTCAGCGGCTATGCGACCGAAGTTTTCCGCGGTGCGATTGCGGCGGTGCCAACGGGGCAGACCGAAGCGGCGAAGTCGCTTGGCCTGAATATCTGGCAGCGGTGGTTGTTCATCGTTGGGCCGCAGATGCTGAGGCTGGCGCTGCCCGCCTATGGCAATCTTTGGATATCGCTCTTCAAGGACACGGCGCTGGTCTCTGTCGTGGGCCTGACCGACATCATGCGCGTTGCCTATGTCGGCGCCGGATCCTTGCGCGCGCCGTTGACGTTCTACCTTGCGGCATCCGCTTTCTATCTCTCCCTGACGACGATCACACTGCTGTCGATCCGCTTCGCGGAGCGGCGCTATCCTGCATTCGGTCGATAGAAGGGCAACGCTATGAACTTCGATTTGATGTTCGACGCCGTCCTGGTTCTGCCCTCAGGCATCGGTCTCACCTTGATCCTGACAGTCCTTTCACTGACGGCAGGATTTCTTCTGTCGGTGCCGCTGGCGTTCGCCCGCGCGTTTGGACGCCCGAGCCTCTCTTTCGCTGTTCTGGCCTATACCTATGTCATCCGCGGTACGCCCATGCTGGTTCAGCTCTTCTTGCTCTATTATGGTTTGAGCCAGATCGAGGCTGTGCGCGCCAGCGTCTTCTGGGTAATCCTTAAAGATCCTCTCTGGTGCGCCCTTTTTACCTTTTCGCTGAACAGCGCGGCGCACACCACCGAGATCCTGTGCCGCGGTCTCCAATCCGTGCCGAACGGCGTTATTGAGGCCGCCAAGGCGCTTGGCCTGAAACGTTTGCAGATCGCCCGGCTTGTAACCTTTCCGATCGCTTTCCGGATTTCGCTTCCGGCTTACGGAAACGAGGTCGTGGGGATGATCAAGGGCTCGTCGCTGGCAAGCACGGTAACGCTGCTCGAGATCACCGGCATGGCGCGACAGATGGTGTCGGCCACCTTCGCGCCCTACGAGATCTTCATCGTCGCAGGAGGGATCTATCTCGCGCTCACAACGCTCGCCGTGAAAGCCACCCAGTTTCTGGAACGGCGGCTTTCGAACGAAGGCACTCCAAAGCAAAGACGTAAGGCGCGGCTCCGTCCGACCTCGCCTCACCACGAGATCACGACACTCGTGCCGTGACGCCGCAGCATTAAGGCTGCCTTCCCATCCAAACCCAAACAAAGAGGTGTCCCGTGCGCATGCCCCTGGCTATTGCCATTTCTGTCGCGTCCTTACTCTCAGCCTTGCCGACACGCGCCGAAAGCGAGCGATCGATATCTATCGCCACCGAAGGGGCGTCGCCGCCCTGGGACGGGACAGACGCGAATGGCAAGCTTTACGGCTACGATGTCGACGTCGGTCTCGAACTGTGTAATCGCATCAAGATCAAATGCAGCTTCGTGGCGCAGGATTGGGACGGGATCATTCCCGCGCTGCTGGTCGGGAAATACGACGTCATCATGTCAGGGATGGCGATTACCGAGAAGCGCAAGCAGCAGATCGCATTCTCCAGCCCGTACGCCAGCGGCTACAACCAGTTCGTTGTCCGCAAAGAGCTTGGGCTCGATGCCGGCGACACCAAAGAGAAGGTCAACCTCTCCTCAGTCGGAGACAAGGAGAAGGCAACCATCGAGCGGCTCAGGTCGACCCTTAGTGGCAAAGCCATTGGTGTCCTTCGTTCATCGAACTCCGAGGCTGTTGTGAAACAACTCCTCGGCGATGTCGTGACCATTCGCAGCTATGACAGTCTCGACAATTTGAAGCTCGACCTTACCGCGGGGCGCGTCGACGGTGGCCTCGCCGACTATTTCACATGGCGCGATTTCCTGGAGGCGCCTGGAGGGTCGGTTGCGGTATTTTTCGGACCGCAGCTGAATGGTGGTCTCTGGGGTCCGGGTGTGGGCGCCGGTATGCGCAAAGACGATAGCAAACTGCTGACCAAGTTCAATGCGGCGCTCGACGCCGCCACCAAGGATGGCACCATCAAGGCGTTGAGCCTCAAGTGGTTCAAGACGGATATTTCTCCGGCCCTGCCAAAATAGCCCGGCCCCGCGGCCGACTTCGATGTGGTGCTGGCCGAGTGTTGGCGCCAGACGTTCACGACCATGAGGCGAGTTCCATGAAAGACCCATTTTGCGCGGTCGTAACCGGCCAATCATTGATTACCCATGACATCCGTCATGTTCAAGACGAGCGGTTCGCGGAGGTTGTACGCTTCTTGGAGCAGGGTGACGTCGTCTTCACCAATTTCGAGTCGACGATCCTCGGCAAACATGGTGGTTGGCCGACCAAGGGCAGGTATTTCGGCTATTCCAGGGCTGAGGTGCTGGATGCATTGCAGGATATCGGTTTCAACGCGCTTGCCTTGGCGAACAACCACGCGTTCGATCTCGGTGCTGGCGGTGTTCTCTCGACGCTAGAGGAAGTGCAAGCGCGAGGCTACCTGCATGCGGGCATCGGGGTCGATGCGACCGATGCCCGCAAACCGGGCCGCCGCCGGCTAGGTAAACGCGACGTCGCCCTTCTTGCGATCGATGCCGGTCCCGGTCCGTCCAGCATGTATGCCGAGAACCACACGGCCTTTCGTCCGGCTCGCCCTGGCGTCAACCGGCTCAAGACCGTTCGGAAAATCGGGGTGCCTGACGTGCATTTCAGGCGATTGGCACGGCTTGGGGGCCATTTGCAAAGCTCTCCCTTCGAACTGACCAATTATGCGCAGCCGGAGGATCCGCCGGAGGTGGCCAGCGACAGAGAGCTCAATTTCTACGGCACCGTATTTACCCAAGCTGCCAACTTCGGCCGCATGGTCGAAGTCGATCAGGCAAGCGCGAGCATCCATTTGTCCGCCATCCGTCAGGCGGCAGCGCAAGGCGATTTCGTTATCGCCTACCTGCACCATCATCATTGGGAACCGGGTTGGCAGGATGTACCGCGCTGGGTGCAGGCCTTTGCTCGCACATGCATTGACGCCGGTGCAAACCTTTTTGTCAGTCACGGCGCCCCCGTCCTGCAGGCGATCGAAATCTACAATGGCTCGCCAGTTTTCTACGGTCTCGGAAATTTCCTCTTTCATGTCCATCCTGACGAGGGCGAGTGGGATCCTCCGGAAGTCTGGCAAAGCATTGTCGCTGCTTGCCGCTATGAGGCGAATGGAAACCTTGAAGGCATCGACCTTCTGCCCGTCGTGATCGGCGAGATAAATGAGCGCCCAGCATCCGAAACGGGAAAATTGGTTCCTGTCCCCGCCGGCGGACGCGTGGCGCGAGATATTCTCGAGGGGTTCGCAAGCCGTTCACGTGCGTTCGGTACCGGGGTCGAAATATCGGAATACTCAGGCAGGATAGCAGTGCCGCCTGCACGAAAATTCGGCTGACATCGACACAACGACCCAGAACCGACCCCGACGGATTTTCTACCCAATGACCTGTTGGAGCATCGGACGCGTTGTTGAAGCCGAAGCGCACTAGCCCGTCCCGGACCGCGCAAAAACCAAAGATCGGGCGTGACCCTCACCCCGCTGATGTGCACGTCGGCAGGCAGATCGCAACGGTTCGCGTGCAGTCGGACGTATCCCAGGTTCAGCTTGCCCGATCGATAGGCATCACGTTTCAACAGCTCCAAAAATACGAGAACGCTAGGAACCGGGTGAGCGCGTCCATGATCTACGAGATTGGCAAGTCGCTGGGCGTCCCCGTCAGCCGTTTTTTCGAAGGCCTCCCGGCGAACGGTGAGAGCGGCCATGAGGCTTCACGCCTACGAACGGATGAGCGCATTGGTTTCATTGCCAGCGCAGAAGGTCGACGCCTGATCGAGCGTCTTGTTCGACTTCCTCCGCGGGTGCGTACCCGCGTGTCCGCCCTTGTCGCCGCAATCGGGGAAGAATGGACCGTCCCTCAATACGATGAAGAGCAGGCAGACTGAGGGCGAACTGGTGCCTGCCAAACGCAAGATGGCTTGACCGCCGGTTGGGGTACGGTTCGATTACGCCGACCGTGCGTTTTGCGCCTCCAATTCGGCCAAATAGTCGCTTCGGAGGCCCCATAAAACAGACACTTCGTCTGTTAGCGCCAACAGAGAACTCTCACCGATACGATGTCACGCCAGCGCAACTAAATAGCTGATAAGGCAACATTATCATTCGTTTTGTCGCGCCGACAAGCTGTGCGTTTTGATGCGAAAATGATGGCACAAAGCGCACGGCCGCTTTACCCTCCAAACACATGATTCGCCTCGATCCCGCGACCGCAAGATCCGCCGCCGCGCCCCCGACCGTTCCGGGCTGGGCGCTCGAGGCCGGTGGCGCTCCGCATGACGCAGACGCTGCCTTCAGGGCCGGCGCCGCGCTGGCTTCTCTCGACAGCTCGCCCGCGCGCAGTCTGCCTGGGCCGGCGCCTGGCGCCAGCGGCTGGCGCTCAAATGCGCCGCCGCTGCCGTGCGCCTCGCTGGCCGGACGGAAGACGAGGCGGCGCTGCGCGATGCTTGGTATCTGCGCCAGCCCGGCGACGATCCAGGCCCCGCCGGCACTATCCTGGCCGCGTGGAAGCGCCTCGCCTCCCGCTCGTCGCATGTCCGACGTTTTTTGCCGGCCGGAGCGCTGACTCGAAGGAGAGGTGAACGGCGGCTTCGCGCCTCGAAGCCGCCGCTCGGTCGGGTTTGGCGTAATCCTCAAACCAGACGTGACTAACCAGCGGGATGCACGACGAGGAGGACCACCTCAAATTAAGTGCAGCGGCCGTCGAACGATTGTCAAGTCAAGTGTTCATTCTTCAAACCTAAGTCTATGATATCATTCAATTTCCGTTGTCGTGATTAACTGGCAAACGAAAAGGGGCCGATATATTGAATTTGACTTTAAGTCGGCGCAAATTCTCACGCAGCTGGATTCATGCTAGACGCTTGTCGAAATCGGCGCTAGCGTGTCGGCTCAGTTTCCTTGATAACTCACTTGATAGCTTAATTGCGTTGATAAATGTGTATAAGGGGAGGCATCGTCGTGCCCAAGCCTATTGCATGGTCATTCAATGCTGGCTCGTCAGCGGCGAGTGTGGGTTCTACTGGGACCCTCGATGTTGAAGCGGTGACAGGCGCATCAATTGCTGTCGCCAAGGGCGCAAAGGTTAGTCTAGCCTTGCAGCTCGAGCACATCGACAAGTTGAAGTTCGTCTACATTGCTGCCGACAGCTATAGCGGCAAGATCAAGATCAAGGCTGGTGCGGCCGACGAGATCGGGCTTGAGGGCCGGTCATTCTGTTCGGCGCCGCCATCGGGCTGTTGGGTCCGTCGTTTGCGACGCTCAGCGTGACCAATGGCGGGGCCGAGCCGGCCAATGTCGAGATCATGATCGGCGGCCAACTCTCGTAAAACTCTGGTTTCTCGGCACGGAGCAGCGGTCATGGCAGTGCAGACGAGCTATCCCGGCGTATATGTGAATGAAGTGCCGAGCGGCGTTCGCACGGTGGCGGGGGTGTCGACCTCCGTGACCGGCATCGTTGGGCGGTTCGTGCGCGGACCGGTAAACGAGCCGGTCAGTTGCTTCAGCTTCGGGGAGTTTTCCCGACGCTTCGGCGGGCTGGCGCTGAACACGCCGGCGGCCTATGCGGTCGACGATTTCTACGCCAACGGCGGCTCGGAGGCACTTGTTGTCCGGCTGTTCAAGGCGGGTGCCGACGACGGCATGGCCCGCCTGGTGCTGAGCGGGCTGAAACTGGTCGCCGCGAGCCCGGGCATGTGGGGCGGCAAGCTGCAGGCGCAGGTCACCTATCCCAATGCGGCGGCGGCCAAGGCCTATGTCGATCTCCACCCCGAGCTCGGTCTCGCGGTCGGTGACCTGTTCGACCTCGCGGTGGTCGACCAGGGCACCAAGGCGCGCGAACAGTTCCGCAACCTGACGGTCAAGGATGCGGGCTCGCGCCGCGTCGATCGGGTGCTGAAGGCGGAGTCGAACCTGGTGCGGGTCGACCTCAAGGGCGATGGTACGCCTGACGTCCCAGGGGCGCGACCGGCCGAAGGGGCGATCACCGATTTTCAAGGCGGCAACGACGGGGTGCCGCTGGCGCTGGCCGAGTACAAGGGCAACAAGGTCAACAAGACCGGCATCTATGCGCTGCTCAAGGCCGATATCTTCAACCTGCTGGTGATCCCGCCCGATACGCGGGATGGCGATATCGACCCCGACGTCTGGGAGGAGGCGGCGAGGTTCTGCAGCGAGCGCCGCGCCTTCCTGATCGTCGATCCCCCGCCAAGTGGGACGCCAACCCGGACAACGCCATTCAGGTGACGGTGGATGCAGCCAGCAACACGCCGCCCTTGAGCCTGACCAATGGCGGCAATGCCGGGCTGTTCTTTCCGCGGCTGCAACGGCGCGATCCGCTGCGCGGCGGGCAGATCGACTATTTCGTGCCGTGCGGGGCGATTGCCGGCATCATGGCGCGTACTGATGCAAACCGCGGGGTGTGGAAGGCGCCCGCCGGCATCGAGGCGACGATCTCGGGCGCCGACGGGCTGACCTTCAAGATGACCGACGACGAGAACGGCAAGCTCAATCCGCTGGGAGTGAACTGCCTCAGGAGCTTTCCCAATGTCGGCCGAGTGGTGTGGGGCGCCCGCACCATGCGCGGTTCCGACCAACTGGCCGACGATTACAAGTATATCCCGGTGCGGCGGCTGGCGCTGTTCATCGAAGAGAGTCTGTTCCGCGGCACCAAGTGGGTGGTGTTCTCGCCCAATGACGAGCCGCTGTGGTCGCAGATCCGGCTCAATGTCGGAGCCTTCATGCAGCGGCTGTTCCGGCAGGGGGCGTTCCAGGGCGCCAGCCCCAGGCAGGCCTATTTCATCAAATGCGACCGCGAGACCACGACGCAGGACGATATCAACCGCGGCATCGTCAACATCGCGGTGGGCTTTGCGCCGCTGCTGCCGGCCGAATTCGTCGTCATCAATATCCAGCAGATCCGGGAGGCCTAGGCGATGGCGCAGTTCTCGACCAATCCCGAACGGTTCGACCCGTACAAGAACTTCAAGTTCCGCATCCGCAACGAAGACGGCAACTACCTGGCCGGGATCAGCAAGGTAAGCGCGCTTAAGCGCACCACCCAGGTGGTGAGCCACCGCGAAGGCGGCGATCCGTCCTCGTCGCGCAAATCGCCCGGCCAGACCGAGTATGAGGCGATCACGCTCGAGCGCGGGGTGACGCACGATATCGAGTTCGAGCAGTGGGCCAACAAGGTGTGGAACTACGGCTCGGGGCTGGGCGGGGAGTCCTCGCTCAAGGATTTCCGGCGCAACCTCATCCTCGAGCTCTACAACGAGGCGGGGCAGATCGTGCTGGCCTACAAGCTCTACCGCTGCTGGCCCTCCGAGTACCAATCGCTGCCCGAGCTCGATGCGAGTGCCAACGCCGTCGCCATCCAGATGCTCAAGCTCGAAAACGAGGGTTGGGAGCGCGATTACGACGTGGCCGAGCCAACCGAGCCGAGTTACGTCGAGCCGATCTGATGCGTGCGCTGGCCGCCGCGGACATCGTCGAACTGGCCGAGGCAGGGCAGGGGCGCGGACCATCGTTCCTGGCGCTCGGCATTCTCGGCCGGGCCGACCCCAGCATCGACGCGGCGGCGCTGACGCTGGGGCAGCGCGATGCCATGCTGCTGGCGGTGCGGGCGCAGCTGAGCGGCCCGCGCCTCGATTTCGTTTCGGCATGTCCGGCCTGCGGCACGGTGCTCGAAATGACGCTCAGGGCCGAAGAGATCGGGCTCGGCCTCGCGGCGCAGCCGGCGCCGCAGACACGGCAGATCCGCGCCGGCGATGCGGTGATCGCGGTGGCGCCGCTGACGGCGGGAGCGCTTGCCGCGGCCGAACAGCTTGCTGATCCCGACAGCGCCCGGCGGCTGCTGCTGAAGGCCGCGGCGCCCGATGCGCCGGAAGAGGAAGCGGTGCTGGCCGCGGTGGAAGCGGCGGTGGAGGCGATGGATCCCGGGCTCGATACCGGGCTCGACTGGTCGTGCCCGGCCTGCGCGGCGCGCTGGTCGGAGGCTGTCGACGTGGCGGCGCTGCTGGCAGGGGAAATCACCGTGCGCTCGCGCGGCGTGCTCGCCGATGTGGCGGTGCTGGCGCGGGCCTTTCACTGGTCGGAGCGCGATATCCTGGCGCTGCCAGCCGAGCGGCGGCGCTTCTATCTCGACGCGGTGCAGGCATGAGCGGCGTGGTCTCCCGGCTCACCAACCGCATTTTCGGCCTCGCGCCGGTGGCACGGGTGCGGCTGCCGGCCCGGTTCGAGGTGTCGGGCGCCGCCTTCGCAGGCAGCGCCGGGCCGGCCGAGATCACCGCCGAGGCACCGGCCGCCCGGCCGCCTCAGCCCGGGGTCAGCCAGGTGGTCGAGCGCTGGACGCCGCCGGCCCAACCGGTGCGGCGCCCCGACGCTGGCGAGCCGCGGCGGACAGTTGCGCCACAGGATAAGCCGCGGATGGCGGCGCCGCCGGGGCCGGCGCCACGGCAGGTGGTGGAGCATGACGCGCTGCCATCGGTCCCGCAGCCGGCAGCCGCCCCTCGTGAGGCCGCTGCGCCCCGCGCCGCGGCGCCGCTGGCCGGCTCGCAGCCGGTCCCCGCTCAACCCCCGCAGTCGCCCGCCGCTGTTGCCGGCGCGCGCGCCGCCCTGCCGCGCCCGACTCCGGCACCGCCGCCCGGCATCGCGGTGCTGCCGGAGCTGCAGCGACCACGCCGCCACGCGCCGATCGCCGCGCCCGCCGCGCCGGCGCAGGAGCCGCCACGCGCCCGCCCGGCCGCCCCGGTGCAGCCGGCGCCGGTGGTGCCCGAGCCTGTCGCTGCTGTGCCCGCGACCGAGCCGCTCGAAATCATCATCGGACGCATCGATGTACGGGCGCCGGCCCCTAGGGCCCCGGCGACCCCCAGCGTTTCGGCCGGGCTGCAGCGCATCCCGAGCCTTGCTGCCTATCTCGCAACGAAGCGCTGAGGCGGCAGATGGGCAACAAGCTGTCAGTTGCCGCCGTCACGGCCTCGCTCCAGTTGATGATCCAGGAGGCGGCTGGAGGTGCGACCGTCAAGGTTGGCCGGCCGGGCAACGAGAACGATGCCGATGTCGGGCCGGTGGTGAACGTATTCCTGTTTCAGGCCACGCCCAATGCCGCCCGGCGCAACGCGCACAACCCGACCCGCAGCAGCAATGGCCAGCAGGTGGCCAACTCGCTGGTGGCGTTCGACCTGCATTACCTCATTTCGTTCATCGGCCGGCCTGAGCTCTACCAGCCGGAACTGCTGCTCGGCGCGGTGTCACGGGGGCTCGAGCATCGCAGCGCCATTGCGCGGCGCACCATCGACAAGGTGAAACAGGATAACCCCGGGCTGGTCGATGTCGACCTCGAGAACGAGCCCGAGCCGGTGCGCATTCATCCGGCCCCGATGAGCTTTGAGGAAATGTCCAAGCTCTGGTCGGTGCTGTTCCAGACGCCCTATATCCTGTCGCTGGCCTATACCTGCTCGCCGGTGCTGATCGAGACCAGCACGCCACTGAGCTCGGGGCCGCCGGTGACCAGCGTCAACAATGCGGTGTTCGTGCTCGGCGGGCCGGTGGTGCTGGGGGTCGAGGCGGCGGCGGGCGCCACGGCGCCGGTGCTGTGGGGCGGCACGCTGGTGGTGCGCGGCCATTCGCTCGATCGACATGGCATGACGCTCAGGATCGGCGGACGCGATACGGATCTGGGCGCGGCGCGGATCAGCTCCGATCGCATCGAGCTCGAACTGGTCGCCGCGAGTTTCGGTGGCGAGGAACTCGCCGCGGGGCCCTTGGTGCTTGAAACGGTGCTCCCGGCGCCGGCCGGGGCGCCCAGCCATCTCGAGCGGATCAGCGACCGGGCGACGTTCCTGCTCAGGCCCCAGATCAAGCTTGCCGCCAGCGCCACTGCCGGCAGCAAGCTGACGGTCGTCGTCTCGCCTGGTGTCGGGCGTGGTCAGACGCCACGGCTGGTGCTCAACGGACAGAGCGCTACAGCCGCCAGCGTTCAACTCAACGCCGAACCCTTTGATTCAGGCTTTCCGGTCGCCAGCCTGAAGTTCCCGCTCAAGGGTGTGCCCAAGGGCAGCTACTACGCGCAATTGCTGGTCGAGGGTACCGCCAGCACGCCTCAGGTCGAGACCGATCGGACGAGCCCGGCCTTCGGCCAGATCGTGGGCCCGATGCTGGAGGTGAAATGAGCGCTCCGGCCCTCAGCGAAGTCCTCGCCCAGCTCAAGGCACAGATCGCCGGGGCAACGCCTGCTGCCGGCCCGACGGCATTGCCTGAGCGGCTGGCGCGGCTCGCCGCCGCAGCCGGGCTTGGCCGCTTCGAGTGCGAGGTGCTGTTGCTCGCTGCCCTGCCGGCGCTGGAACCCGATGGCGCCGCCGTGCTCGCCGCGGCGCAGGGCGACGCCCGGTTGCGGTTGCCCAGTGTCGCCTTCGCGCTGTCGAGCCTCGCCGAGGCGAACTGGCAGGCTTTCGCGCCCGAGGCGCCGCTGCGGCGGCTGGCGCTGATCGGCCTCACCGACGAGAGCGTTGCCAGCCTCGCCGGCATCGCGCTGCCCGAGCGCGTGCTGCACCACCTGATGGCGCTCGATGGCATCGACGCCGAACTGCTGGCGGTTTCGACGCCGCTCGAACCGCGCTTCGAGCTTGGCGGTTCGCATGGCGAGCTGATGCGCCAGTTCGGGGCGAAATTGTCGTCCGACAGCAAAGGGTTGGCGCCGGTCTTTGAACTGGTGGGTGCGGATCGGAACGCGGCGCTGGCGATTGCCGCGGCCGGCGCGCGGGCGGCTGGCCGGCGCGCCTACCAGATGGTTGCCGAAGCGCTGCCGGCTGCCGCCGGCGAGCGGGCGCGGCTGGCCCAGCTGTGGTCGCGTGAGAGCATACTGGCAGGGACGCTGCCGGTGCTCGACCTCTCCGATGTGACGGGGCCGGGCGAGGTGCGGAGCGCGCTGCGCTTTGCGGCTGCGATTGCGGGGCCGCTGGCGCTGGTCGCGGCCGAGCCGCTGGCGGTGCCGGGCCGCGACAGCCTGCGACTGGTCGTGCCGCGCCCGACCATGGCCGACCAGCGGGCGCTGTGGGCGGCGGCGGGCGCCAATGCGTCGGATGTCGATCGGCTGCTGGGCACCTTCACGGCCTCGCCGGAAATCATCGCCGATGTCACGGCCAATATCGGCGCCGACCTCGCGCCGGTGGCAGGCAGCGGGCCGGCGGTGCCGCTGGCCGACCGGCTCTGGGCGGAAACCCGGGTGCGGCTGCGGCCCCGGCTCGACGAGCTGGCGCAGCGGATCGACGTGCGCAGCCAGTGGAGCGATCTGATCCTGCCGCATCGGCAGTTCGAGATGCTCAAGGCCATCGCGGCGCAGGTGCGCCAGCGCCGGCAGGTGCACCACAACTGGGGCTTTGGCGGCAGCAATGGCCGCGGGCTCGGCATCACGGCGCTGTTCTCGGGCCCGAGCGGCACCGGCAAGACGCTCGCTGCCGAAGTGGTCGGCGGGGCGCTGGAGCTCGATGTCTACCGGGTCGACCTGTCGGCGGCGGTCAGCAAGTGGATCGGCGAGACCGAAAAGAACCTCCGCCGGCTGTTCGACGCGGCCGAAGACAGCTGCGCCATCCTGCTGTTCGACGAGGCCGACCAGCTGTTCGCCAAGCGCACCGAGGTTAAGGACAGCCACGATCGCTACGCCAATCTCGAGGTGAGCTACCTGCTGCAGCGGATGGAGAGCTATCGCGGCCTCGCCATCCTCACCACCAACCTCCGCTCCAATATCGACAATGCGTTCCTGCGGCGCATCCGCTTCCTCGTCGATTTTCCGTTGCCGGAGGCGGTCGAACGGCAGCGGATCTGGCGGCTTGCCTTCCCCTCCGGGGCGCCACTCGACGGTATCGAGGTGGAGCGGCTGGCCCAGCTGACGGTGGCCGGCGGGAGCATCAAGAACATCGCGCTGAATGCCGCCTTCATCGCCGCCGACGAGGGCTCGCCGATCCGCATGGGGCATCTGCGGCGCGCCGCGCGGGCCGAGTATGACAAGCTCAGCAAGCCGCTGACCGAAGGCGAACTGCGCGGCTGGAGCCAGGAGGCGCCGCATGGTTGAGGCGCGCCGAGTCCAGATCCAGAGCATCCGGCTCGAAGGGCTGTCGCCGGCCGAGCGGGTGACGGCGCTCGCCGAAATCCGTCGCGCCGTGGCGGCCGCCGTCACCGCGGCGCCGACGGCTTCATCCGAGGCGCTCGGCAAATCCATCACCCAGGCGCTGCAGCCGCTGGCCAAGGGAGGCGGCAAATGAGCCACGCCCCGTTGCGCAGCAAGGCGCAGAGCCCGGACCTGGCGCAGGGCGTACGCGCCGCACGCAAGCCGGCGAGCCAATTGGCCGACGAGACGGCGCCGCCGGTGCCGAAGTTCGGCGGCTCGCTCGCCGGGCTGCCGGCGACGCCGCCGGCCGGGGGCAGCGGCGGGCTCGAGCCGGTCCTCAGGGGCAATATGGAGCGCTCGTTCGGGGCCGATTTCTCCGCGGTGCGCCTGCACAGCGATGCCGGTGCGGCGCGTACCGCCGGGCAGTACGCCGCCAAGGCGGTGACGGTCGGCGACAATGTCTATTTCGGCGGCGGCCGGTACGCGCCGCAGAGCGGCGAGGGCCGGCGGCTCATCGCGCATGAACTGGCCCATGTGGTGCAGCAGCGGCGCGGCGGGGCCACGGCGCCGCGCATCGACGGCAGCGGCGGGCTCGAACGCGAGGCCGGGCGCGCCGCCGATCAGGCAATCGGCGGGGGCAGGGCGATGGTCCGGCTCGGCTCGGCCACCGGGCCGGCCGCCGAGCCCGAGGAGGAGCCCTGGTACAAGCGCGCCATCAGCAAGGCCAAGGATGTGGGGTCGAGCGTCAAGGACAAGGCCACGAGCTTCGTCCAGGAGGTGGCCAAGGACCCCAAGGTGCTGATCGACCACGCCGAAAAGCTGCAGCCGGCGGTGCTGCTGGCCGATGCGACACAGAAGCTGGCCGACAAAGCCAAGGGCAAGCCGGTGCTGGAAGGGTTGACGAGAAACATCGCCAGCCTCGCCAAGGCAAACTCGAACCTGGTGACCAAACCGGCAAAGGCGTTCGGCGAGAAACTGGTCAGCAAGGACAAGGATGGCTGGCACGTCCATCCGCTCGACGCCACCAAGGCCTGGAAGGCCAGCGCCGATGCCGGCTTCAAGGGCGTGCACGCCGCGACCTTCAAGGCGATCGACGATTTCGAAGATCTCGAGCCGGCCAAGCCGACGGTCGACGAGAAGGCGCATCCGACGCTGGCGGCTCTCGAGCAGGGCAGCCTCGCGGTTTCCAACGCCACATCGAAATACTCGAGCCAGTTCGTTGGCGGCATGGGCAAGGCGCTCTTCAGCATGGTCGAAGGCGTCGGCAAGATGGCGATCCATCCCTTCGACACGGTGAAGGGCCTGGGGCAGTTGCCGGGCTCCAGCCTGACCAATCCGCTCAAGTTCATCGGCACCTACGCCCAGCTCGAAGAGGATCTGTACGACGCGACCTTCCCCGACCTCGAGGAGGAGGCCCGCCAACAGGCCGCCTACGCCGAGGAGGCCCGCAAGCAGGCCAGCGAAGGCCAGCCTCCCGGCAAGCCGCCAGAGCGCATGTCGTATGGCGCAGCGCTGCGCAAGTTCGGCGGCGCCATGCTGCCGGACCAGGAGCGCGATCGCAAACAGACCGTCGGCCTCGTCAAGGCGCTGGGCGAAAACTACATCGAGGCTTGGGAAGCGAAGCGCTATGCCGAACTGCCCGGGATGGCGCTGGTCGATATCGGTAGCTTCTTTATCGGCGGCGGCGCGGCGAGCGCTGCCGGCAAGGGCGGCAAGGTCGCCGAGGCGGCTTCGGCCACGAGCAAGATCGGCGAGCTCGCCAAGACCGGCGAAGTCGCGGGGTCGCTGGGCAAGGCCGAGGAACTCGCCAATGCAGGTGGCAAGCTTGCAGATGTCGCCAAGGGCACTGAGGCAGCCAAGACCGCCGAGATGGCCAAGTCCACCGAAGTGGTCGACGTGGGCAAGGGCGGCGCCGTGGGCGAGGTCACCGAGGTCGCGAGTGCCGGTGACGGCGCCAAGGCCGGTGAAGTCGCCGACGCCACCAAGGCTGCCGAAGTGCACCCACCGGCAGTGGAAGCGCCGAAGCCGACCGCAGAGGCGCCGAAGCCGGTCGAGCCGGCAGCCGAGGGGATCAAGGCCGAGCCTCCCAGCAAGGCCAAGGTCGATCCGCTGGAGCATGCCGAACCCCTGCCCGAGGGGCTGAAGGGCGAACCGGTCAACGATGTGAAAGTCGATCCGCTGGAACACGCCGAACCGCTGCCTGAGGGGCTGCAGGGCGAGGCGGCCAACAATGTGCGGCCGGAAAAGGACCCCAAGGTCAGCTCGCTCGATGAGGCGCGGCAGAAAAAGCTCGATCGGGAAGCGGCGCAGGAAGCCATGCCGGAGCAGTACCTGGCCCCCACTGGTACTGCCGGCCCCGTCATCGCCGGACCGCACAAACCTGGCGGCGTTCCCGCACTCGTCGGGGGCGAAGGAGGCGTACGCGTACAAGGATCTGCTGCCAGGGGGCGTCGACCCCAATCGCCAAATCTCGCCCCACCGCCGGCTCACGTCGAAGTGCGGGCGGGGCCAAGGCCTCCGCCGGCTGGACGATCTCGTCGCATGCAGGCTCCCGTCGGCCAGGCAGCCGAAGTATCCGACGTCGCAAAAAATATCGCGGAGGCCAAGGAGAAGTTTGTCTTTGGCGACCAACCTGGTCAGGTCTCGGCGGAAGTGGGTATCCACAAGGACGCGTCTGCAACCCGTAAGGCACAGGGCGTGTCGGGCAAAGTTGTCCAGTCGGCGCACGTCACTCCGTCTTCGATCCTGCGATCCCTTGAAGACTATCTCCGTCGTGACGCGCCAACGATGCTTATCGATACGTTGAAGCACCGGGCTTTCGACAAGAACATCCTCGGCTGGTTCCGAAACCAGCGGCGACTGGGCCGGGTGGAAATCAGCGTCGAGGAGTTGCAGCACGCTATGGTTGACGCAATCGAAAAGGCGCCCCTCACCAATGGCCAGAAGGGCGCCCTATTCGATCTGTTTTTGGAAGAAGTGTACCAAAAGCATGGTCTTAGCCCGTCCGACAAGCTGCCGCTCCCGTACGTGAAAACCCCACCTCTGCCGCTAGTGGAACGACAAGCGCTGGAAGCCCAGCTGGCGGCGCAGCGGCGGACCGAGGCTCTGGTGAATGACGCTCAGGCGGCAGCGACCCGGGAGAAAGTGACTAAGGCCGTTGCCGATCGGAAAGCCGCACTAGGTGATGCTGCATCCCCGAAAGGCCTCGCCGAGGGGGAAGTGCAAAAGGAGCTCAAGCCACCCGAGTCCGAGCGCGACTCTATTGATCTTCGTGAACTCCTCGATGAAGAGGATCGGAGGTAATCAAATGAATGATTTCCCGCACTCACCAAAAATCCTCAAAGGGGCGATTGTCGGTATCGACATCTTCAACCCACTCGCCTCGGTGGTGGTGTTTCAATACAACCCCGAGCAATTGTCGCGCTCGCTCGAGCCGCAATATGGCGATGCCGGCGGGGCGCGGGCCGAGGCGCTGCGGCTCAACGGGCCGCCGCGCGAGACGATCTCGGCTACCATCAATATCGACGCCATCGACCAGCTCGAAAGCGACGACGCCAAGACCAAGAAACTGGGGATCAACCCGCAGTTGGCGGCGCTCGAAATGCTGGCCTATCCCAAGAGCGCGCTGGTGATCGCCAATACCGTGCTGCTCGCCACCGGGACCATCGAGATCGTGCCGCCGATGGGGCCGCTGACGCTGTTCATCTATGGCTGGCAGCGCGTGGTGCCGGTCAAGCTCACGCATCTGTCGGTCAGCGAGGTGATGCACGATCCGGGCCTCAACCCGATGCGGGCGACGGCCGACCTGTCGCTGCAGGTGCTCACCTACAACGATTTTCCGCTCGCCCATCCCGGCTACGCCACCTTCCTCGCCCACCAACTGGTCAAGGAGACAATGGCGACCATCGGGACAGTCAACAACCTGGGCGCCGTGCTGGGGCACGACGCCAATCTTTTCACCCGGTGAGAGCTCGCGCCGATGTTCGAACAAACCAGTCGCTATGCCGGTCTTGCCACCCGCACGATCACCACGCCCGAGGGGCGGCTCATCACCTATGTGGCACGTCGCAACGTGCCGCCGGCCGCGGCCTATGTCGCGGCGGGCGGCGTCACCACCAGCGATTCCGACCGGCTCGACAATATCGCGCACCGCTATCTGGGCGATCCGCTGGGGCTCTACCAGGTGGCTGACGCCAACGAGGCGATGCATCCGATGGAGCTGACGGGAGAGCCGGGCCGGCGGCTGGTCATCCCGCTGCCGCGCCACCCGGGGGCCAAGTCATGAATATCCTCGGGGTGCGGCTCAACCTGCTGATCGGGTCCGATCCGGTTGCGCTGCCGGCCCCGATCCGCATGCTCGAGGCGCTGGCCGAGGTCGAGGTCAGCCACTCCGACCGCGAGCGCTCCGGCTTCCGGCTCACCTTCACCGTCGGGCGTTCTGGGCCGACCGACCTGATCGATTACGAGCTCATCCTCAACCCCTTGCTGCAGGTGCATAGCCGGGTGGTGCTGACGGCGATCTTCGATATCCGGCCGCGCGTCATCATGGATGGGCTGGTGACGCGGCGCGACCTGGTGCCGGGCGATCGGCCGGGGGAGGGGCGGCTGGTGCTGAGCGGGCACGACCTCTCCATCGCACTCGACCGCAAGTACAACCCCACCGAGCACATCAACCAGCCCGAAGCGATGATCGCGGGCAAGATCGCGGCGAGCTACCCGCAATATGCCATGCTGCCCAATGTCCGGCAGCCGCCGCTCAGCACGCCGCCGCTCAATATCGAGCACGTGCCGCAGCAGACGGCGACCGATTGGGATTATCTCGAGGAGATGGCGGCGCGCTTCGGCTTCGTCACCTATGTTAAGTCGGGCCCGGTGCCGCTGCAGAATTCGCTCTACTGGGGGCCACCGATCGCGCCCGAGCTGCCGCAGCCGGCGCTCAGCGCCAATATGGGGCCAATGACCAACGTGTCGGGCCTCAGCTTCACCCAGGATGGGCTGGCCATCATGATGGTCAAGTCCAGCGTCAAGGATGCGCTTACCGGGCAGACTATGCCGGTTTTCTCGGTGGTGCCGAGTCGGCCGCCACTGGGGCTGGTACCGGCCTTCTTCGCCGGGGTTCCCAGCCTGCGCGAGGTGGGCATGGAAACCACCGGCCTCAACAGCCTCGAGGCGCTCGCCCGGGCCCAGGCCAAGCTCGACAGCTCGTCGGACAATGTCCTGACGGTTAGCGGTACGCTCGACAGCACGCGCTACAACGACGTGCTGCAGGCGCGCGAACTGGTCGACCTGCGCGGGGCTGGGGCGACGCATGACGGCACCTACCTGGTGCGCAGTGTCACCCACAAGATCGCGCGCGGCGGCTACACTCAGGATTTCACGCTGTCGCGCGCCGAACTCGGCGCCAAGCTGCCGCTGGTCCGGGTGGCCTGAGATGACCCAGCGGCACTACGGCAAATTCCGGGGCACGGTCGAAGACAATGTCGATCAGACCGGGCGCGGCCGGATCAAGGTGAGCGTGCCAGGCATTACCGTCGGCGACAATGGCTGGGCCTGGCCCTGCGTGCCCTATGCCGGACCGGGCGTGGGGTTTTTCGCCATGCCGCCCAAGGGGGCGGGGGTGTGGGTGGAGTTCGAGCAGGGCGACCCCAGCCACGCCATCTATTCGGGCTTCTTTTGGGCGCAGCCGCTCGATGCACCGGTGCCGCCCGGTCCGCTGGCCAGCGGCATCACCATGCTCAAGACCGACAAGTTCACGCTCGAAATCGACAACAACCCGGCACTGCCTACCCTCACGATCGAGATCCAGGCTGGCGGGGCGGTCGGCAAGGCGGCGATCAGCGTTGACCAGATGGGCATGACGCTCAGCGCCGCCAGCAACAAGATCGAGCTGCAGCCCGGGTTCGTGACGATCAACGGCACCAGTCTCAAGATCATGCAGTGAGGCGATGATGGTCTTTCCGATCCTGACGCAACTGACGCAACTGCAATGCCCGCACGGCATTCCCGCCATGATGCAGCCGAGCGCCACCAAGGTGCTGATCGACAATGGCCTGCCAATGCTGGCGGGAGACCTCGCGAGCATTGCCGGCTGCCCGTTCACCGTGCCGCCGGGCAAGCCGCAGCCCTGCACCACCTCCAAGTTCGCGACGCTGTCGGGCAAGGTGTTCATCGAGGGCAAGCCAGCGGTGCTGCAGGGCGTCGCGGACCTGGGCATATCGGCCGAGCAGATCCCGGGCGGGCCGCTGATCTACGCGCTGGTGCAGGCCAAGGTGATCGCCTCATGACCGAGTTCGGGTTTCCCTACCGGGTGGCGGCAACGGGCGGCACGGCAACGGCCAGCCCCGACCAGCATGTGCGCGACATCATCGCGCTGGTGCTGTTCACCGGCCAAGGCGAGCGGGTCAACCGCCCGGATTTCGGCTCGGGCGCGCGGCAGCTGGTGCATTCGCAGAACGCCCCCGAACTGGCCATGGCGCTGCAGCACCTGGTGCTGTCGAGCCTGCAGCGCTGGCTGTCGGAAGCCATCGAGGTGCGTGGCGTCGAAGTGGAGGCGCATGACGCGACGGTGTCGGTGGAAGTGCGCTTTCGGCCGCTAGACAGCGACCAGGAGCGGTCGGTGCAAGTGGTGAGGCAGGCCTGAAATGGATCGGCGGCAGTTCTCAGCCAACAGCGAGAGACGAAAGAAGCTGCTGGGCTCCCAGGTGAAGGTCGGCGGGCTGCGCCTCAACGGGCTCGATTACCTCGAAGTGCTCGATGACGATGCGCCCAGCCCGGCGCTGCGGCAGCGGCTGCTCGACGTGGTGTTCCTCAGGCCCGACGGCGTGGCCGATCTGAGCGGGGAGAACTTCGCCATCAAGGGCGGTGTCAGGATCATCGGCATCGAGGTCATCGCCGCCGCTCCGGGCGCCAATGCCCAGACGGTGCGGCTGAGCCTCGACCGGGCCGGCGATTTCTCGCGCTACCGGTTGGTGCTGCGCGGCAGCAACCTCGACGCGCCGCCCGCCAGTTTCGATCCGGCGCTGACGCTGATCGAGTTCTCGTTCAAGGCCGATTGCCCGACCGATTTCGACGCCTTGCCGCCGCCGCCGCCGCTGCCTGAGCCGCCGCCGGCGCCCCCGATCGACTACCTCGCCAAGGATTACGAGAGCTTCCGGCGGCTGATGATCGATCGCATGGCGGTGACCATGCCGGGCTGGACTGAACGCAGCGCCGCGGATCTCGGCGTCACCCTGGTCGAAACGCTGGCCTTCGGGGCCGACCTCGCGAGCTACTACCAGGACGCGGTGGGCACCGAGGCCTATCTGTCGCGGGCCCGGCTGCGCGCCTCGGCTCGGCGGCATGCGCGGCTGCTCGGTTATCGGGCCGGCGAGAGCTGCAACGCCCGCACCTTCGTGTGCATCACGGTCAATGCGGACCGCACCCAGCCCGACCCACCGCTGGTGCCGGCCGGCACCATGCTGCTGACCCGCCCCGACGGGGCGAGTGGCGGCGGCCTGCCCAAGGCGTTGCCGCGCGATCCCGAGCGGCTCGCCGAGGCGCTCAATGCAGGGGCGCGGGTGTTCGAGACCATGGTGGATGTGACGGCGCTCTATCAGGCGCAGAACGAACTCACCCTGCACAGCTGGAGCGCCAGCGCCGGCCGGCTGCCTGCCGGCGCGACGATGGCGCACCTCGTCGGCACGCTGGCGAGCACCCATCTCGAGGCCGGCGACGTGCTGGTGTTCGAGGAGCGCTTCCCGATCGGCGGCACGGCGAGTGACCCGGCCGATCCGACGCACCGGCATGCGGTGCGGCTCGACCGCAGCCCGCGCGAGCTCAGCGATCCGCTCGAGGGCAAGCCGGTGCTCGAGATCCACTGGGCGCTGGCCGACGCCCTGCCATTCGCGCTTAATCTCGGGCGCGATGGGGCGCAGCCGGGGCGGTGGCGCGCGGGAATATCGTGCTGGCCGATGACGGGCACACGCTCGATTATGCCTATGCCAACCTCGCGCCCGAGGCCGAGGCGCGGCAATCGCTGCATGCCGGGCTGGTGGGGCGCAGCGCGCTCGACCCCGAGATGCCGCCCGAGCCCGACAGCCGGGGTTATGGCGCGCCGCCCTACCGGCCGCGGGTCACCGTCGGCCCGCTCACCCGCGCCGTACCGTTCGATGCGGTGGCGGCGCGGCGCCGGCCCGCCGCCGAAGCGCTGCAGCAGAATGCCGCCGCGGCGCTGCCGGCGATCGAACTCAGCGCCGGCGAGACGTGGCTCGCCAGCACCGACCTGCTCAATTCCGATCGTTTCGCCGCCGAGTTCGTGGTCGAGACCGGCAATGACAGCAGCGCCGAGCTGCGGTTCGGCGACAATCGCTTCGGCGCCACCCCGCAGCCGGGCGTCCGCTACCGGGCGCGACTGCGGGTCGGCAGCGGCGCGGCCGGCCGGCTGGGGGCCGACGCCCTGGGGCATATCGTGCTCGATGACGCGGGGTTCGTCGACGACATCAGGAACCCGCTGCCGGCGGTGGGCGGAGCCGAGCCGGAAACGCTGACGGCGATCAAGCTCGCCGCGCCACGCGCCTTCCACCAGCAGCGCCGCGCCGTCACCGCCGACGACTATGCGGGGTTCGCCGAGCGGCACCGCGATGTGCAGCGCGCCATTGCCGAGCGGCGCTGGACCGGCAGCTGGCAGACCATCTTCATCGCGGTGGACCGGCGTGGCGGACGGCCGGTCGATGCGGCGTTCGAAGCCGAGCTGATCGGCTTTCTCGAGCCGTTCCGGCTGGCCGGCCACGATCTGGAGATCGAGCCGCCGGTGTTCGTACCGCTCGATGTGGCGCTGGTGGTGTGCGCCGCCGATGGCCACTATGCCGAGCATGTCGAGGCGGCGCTGCTGAGCCGGTTCAGCTCCGGCGTGCGGCCCGACCGCACGCGTGGCTTTTTCCATCCCGACGCCTTCAGCTTCGGCGAGGATGTGCTGCTGAGCAGCATCATCGCCGAAGCCATGGCGGTGCCGGGGGTGCGCTGGGTGGGCATGCAACTGCCAGGCTCCAGCGCCAGCGGCCGCTTCCGCCGCTTCTACGATCAGGGCGTCGATTATGCCGAAGATGGCGTCATCGCCATCGGGCGCCGCGAAGTGGCGCGGCTCGATAACGACCCCGACGCGCCCGAGCATGGCCGGCTGCGCTTTTACGTGGAGGGCGGGCGATGAGCGGCGACAGCGACGACGACCTGCCGGCGGCTTTTGCGCCGCGCCGGCCAGGCAACCGGGCGGGGCTCGCCGCCATCGACTATCGGGTCGGGCGGCACGGCGATTTCCTCGCGCGCGTGCTGCACAACCTGCCGCGCGAGCGGGTGGTCGATCCGGCGACGCTGGCGGAAAAGCGGCCTCTGGCCGGCCTCACCAGCCGTGCCGCGGATGACCCGACAATTGCGCTGGCCGACGCGTTCTCGGTGACGCTGGACGTGCTGAGCTTCTACCAGGAGCGGATCGCCAACGAGGGCTACCTGAGGACGGCGCTCGAACGGGACTCGATGGTCGAGCTGGCGCGGGAGATCGGCTATGAGCTGCGGCCCGGCGTCGCCGCCTCGGCAAGCCTCGCCTTCACGGTCGAGGATCGCGACGATCCGTTCCGGGTGATCACGGTCCCCACCGGCACGCAGGTGCTGAGCGTGCCGCAACACCCCGACGAACGGCCGCAGACCTTCGAGACGGTGGTGCCGATCACGGCGCGGGCCGAGTGGAACGACATCGCGCTGCGCACCGAGCGGCCGCAGCACCTCGCCATGTTCTGGGACGAAGGCAAGCCGCACCATGGCGAGCTCTGCCTGCTCGATCTCGACTCGTCCTTCGATTTCAGCGCGGTGGATGCCGCCGACCTGATCGAGATCACCAAGCCCGATCTCTACAAATACCTGGCGGTGGTGCCGGGGCTCGATATCGGCGCAGCGCTCGACGACCTGATCGAAGATGCCAAGCTGAACCCCGAGATCGCGCCGATCATCCGCGGCGTGTTCGTCGATCGCATCCAGTTGCGCGGGCTCGGCCTTTCGCTGCGGCGCGGCATGCGGATGCTGGCGGTGGGCGTCGGCACCCTGGCGCAGACGCGCGCCTTCCGCATCGTCGAGGTCAGCGAGGATATCGGCCACCAACTGACCGAGGTGGTGCTCGCGCCGCTGGTCACCAAGCCGCTGCCGCCCAAGCCGCTCAAGCTCAAGTTCATGACGGCGCTGCTGCCGGAGGCGAAGCTCGACATCCGGCCGATCGCCTTCAACGTCAATTCCGCCAGCCGGGCGATCAAGCGCGCCACCTGGCGCGGCAATACGCTGTCGAGCTTCATCAAGCTGCAGGCCTGGCCGCGGGTGAAGCTGATGCTGCTGTTCCGCTTCCCCAAGGAAATCGAAGCGCCGCCGCTGGAGCAGGTCAGCCCCGGCCTCGTGGTGCTGCGCCAGAGCACCGGCTTTTTCGGCAACGCGGCGCCCAAATGGAAGTCGCTGGGAAAGTCGCGGTACGCCCAAGGCGAGGCTTACCCGAAGGATTGGGATTTGGGGGGGAAGGCGGCAAGCCGGTCCAGATCTGGACCGACTCGCAGGGCGTGTCGCTGACCGGCGAGGTCAAAGACGAAGAGCGAGAACCAGTCGATGTGTTCCTCGAGCGCGAGATCCCGGAAATCGTCCCCGGCGATTGGGTGCTGTTCGAGAACCCCAATGCATCGCAGGTCAAGCCATTGCGGGTCGCGGCGGTGGGGACACAGTCGCGCGCCGATTTCGCGCTCGGCGGCAAGGCCACTGGCCTGCTGCTCGCGACCGAGAACGGCGACTTCACCCAGGATGACAAGGCGGCGCTCGACCTCAACTTCCGCACCGCGATCGCCCGCGTGGCGAGCCAGTTGCTGCCGCTGGGAGGGCTGCCGATCGTCGATCCGCTCGCGGCCGGCACCAGGAGCCTGACGCTCGACGGGCTCTATCTAGACGTCATCGTGGGCAGCGCCATCTCGATCGTCGGCGAGCGCGGCGATGCGCCGGGCCTCATCGATGGCGAGACGCTGGTGATCGCCGACGTGACGCATGTCGGCGGCTTCACCACGCTGGGGTTGGCCGAAGGGCTGTCGCGCAGCTATGTGCGCACCAGCCTCAAGGCCAACGCCAATGTGGCGCCGGCGACGCATGGCGAGTTCGGCGAGGAGGCGCTGGGCAGCGGCGACGCGCTGCTGGCGCACCAGGCGTTCAAGCTGTCGCGCCCGCAACTGACCTTCGTTCCCGCCGCCACCGATCGCGGCACGGCGACGACGCTGGTGGTGCGGGTCGATGGCGTCGCCTGGTCGGAAGTCGAGGCACTCTACGATGCCGGGCCGGACGACCAGGTCTATGCCGTGCGGATCGACGATGACGGCACCACCAGGGTGGTGTTCGGCGATGGCCAGCATGGCAGGCGCCTGCCGACCGGCAGCCTCAACGTCACCGCCAGCTATCGCAGCGGCATGGGCGTTGCGGGGCAGGTGGCCGAACAGAGCCTGACGCTGCTGAAATCGCGCCCGCTCGGCATCCGGGCGGTGATCAACCGCAGCCCGGCGCGCGGTGCGGCGCCGGCCGAAACACTCGCCGATGCGCGGATCAGCGCGCCGCAGAGCGTCCGGGTGCTCGGCCGCATCGTCTCGCTCACCGATTACGAGGATTTCGCCCTCGGCTTTGCCGGCATCGGCAAGGCGAAGGTGGCGGCGCTGCGGCTGGGCCGCCGGCAGGTGGTACATCTCAGCGTGGCGCCGCGCCTCGAAGGGGTGTTCGATCCAGCCGACAGCACGTTGCGGAGCCTCGCCGAGGCGATCGAGCGCCGCCGCGACCCGGGCCATCGGCTGTTCGTGGCGCCGCATCGGCAGCGCTATTTCCAAATTGCCGCCAAGCTGGCCTACGACCGGCGCTATCGCCCCGAGGACGTGCGGGCGGCGGTGGAGGCCGAGCTGCTGCGCCGCTTCGGCTATGACGAGCGGGCGCTGGCCAGCGCGCTCAGCGCGGCTGAGATCACCGCGGCAATGCAGGGCGTGCCAGGGGTGGTCTACAGCGATCTCGATCAGCTCAGCCCCTATGGCGCGAGCCAGGCGGGGCCGGCGACGCTCACCTCGGTGATGCCGGCGGGCGCCGCACGGGTAGTCGATGCCGAGGCCCCGACGATCGATCCCGCCGAGCTGCTGGTCGCCCTTCCCACCGGCATCGCCCTGACGCTGGAGGTTGCCGATGCGTAACAGTGCCATCGACCGGCTGTATCAACTGCTGCCGGGTTACATCACCGCCAGGGACGCCGACGAGGGCCGCCCGCTGCTGGCGCTGATGCAGATCCTGACGCGGGAGCTCGAGCTGGTCGAGCGCGACACCGATCAGCTCTACGACAACTGGTTCATCGAGACCTGTGAGAACTGGGCCGTGTCCTATATCGGCGACCTGGTGGGGGCCCGCGCGCTGCGAGAGTTCGGCGAGGGCAGCCTCAGGGCCTATGTCGCCAATACGCTGGCCTATCGGCAGGCCAAGGGCACCAGGGTCATTGTCGAGCAATTGGCTCGCGACGTGTCGGGCTGGCCAGCAGTGGCGGTGGAGTTTTTCAGCCTGCTGCAGCAGACCCGCTACGTCAACCGGCAGAAGGGTGGGGTGCCCGCTACCATGTCGCTGCGCGATGCCGATGCCGCGACGCTGACCGGCGGGCCGTTCGAAAGCGCGGCGCACTCGGTCGATGTGCGGGCCATCGGCCGTACCTCAGGCCGCTACAATATCCCCAATCTGGGGCTGTTCGTCTGGCGACTCCACAATAACGACCTGCCGTTCCTCACCGACGAGAGGGAGGGCGGCTATCTCGGCGGCGTGGTGCCGCGCGCCGCCGCGCTGGGCGCCGGCTACCGCCTGCTCGATCCGGTGGGCCGGCCGCTGCGGCTGTTCAACCGGCCGCGCACCGAACAGAGCGTCGATCAGTCGAGCACCGAGGCGTCGGTGCCGGGGCCGCTGCGCCGCCGCCGCATCGCCGCCGATCTCGAGGCGCTGCGCGACGGCAAGCCGGGCGGAGGGTTGTTCTTCCGCACACGCCCGGTGTTCGCGGCGCGGCTGGGTGGCGTCAGCCTCAGGCCCGAGCAGCTCCATTGCTGCAACCTCGGCGATCGCCAGCTGGGGGGCGGCGTGAGCTGGATCCGGCCGGCGGTCGCCGGGACGATCAATTTCGATCCCGAGCTGGGGCGGCTGTCGCTGCATGCCGATGACGAGGGCAAGGCCGTCGAGGTGAGCTATGCGTTCGGCAGCGCCGGAGAGTTCGGGGCCGGGCCGGGCGATCGCCGCGCCTTGGTGGCCGATTGGATCGGACCGTTCGCCGACCCCGAAGCGCAGCCGCCATTGTGGCAGGTCGGGGTGACCCGCCGCACCGAGGCGCTGAGCGCGGCGCCCGGCCAGACGATCGTCGCGAGCCTCGCCGAAGCCATCGCGCTGTGGAATGCGGAAGCGGCGCCCGGCCGGCGCGGCATCATCGCGGTGCTCGACAGCGCCAGCTATGACGAGGACCTCAGTAGCGCGGCGCAAACCATCAGCATCCCGCAGAGCGCCATGCTGGCGATCGTCGCAGCCGGCTGGCCGCTGCGCGATGCCGCGGCGGGGGCAGGGCACCGCAAGGCGGGCGACCTGATTCCGGCCGGCCGGCGGCCGCATCTCGCAAGCGACCTCAAGGTGCGCGGCACGGCGAAAGCCGACGAAGCCGGGGGCACGCTGATCCTCGATGGGCTGCTGCTCGAGGGCCGCGTGCGGGTAATGGCCGGCCAGCTGGGGCGGCTCGAGCTGCGCTGCGGCACGTTCGGCGCCGGCGCCGAGGCGCTGGGCGACGCGGTGACGGTGACTGCCGGCAATGCCGGGCTCGGGCTCAGGATCGAGCGCAGCATCTGTGGGCGCCTCGGCCTCGCCGCGGCGGCCGGCGCCATCGCGATCGTCGACAGCGTGGTGGGCGAAGACCGGGTGGCCGATGGCGATCCTTCGGCCGCGCCGGTGGTCATCGATGCGCCGGCGGCCGACCTCGCGGTCGAGCGCTCGACGCTGTTCGGACGCAGCATCGGCCGCAGCCTCGAGGCTTCGGACAGCCTCTTCACCGCGCCGCTCAAGATCGCGCGGCGCCAAGCCGGCTATGTGCGGTTCAGCTATGTGCCGCCAGGCTCGCGCGTGCCGCGGCGCTTCCATTGCGCGCCGGAGCTGCAGGTGAGCGAGGCCAGGGAACGGCTGGGTGTGGCCTTCACCGAAGAGATGGAGACCGCCATCCGCCGCAGTATTCGTCCGGTGTTCAGCGCGACGCTCGCCGAGGAGCCGGCTTTCGGCCAACTGGCACAGCGTTGCCCGGGTGAAATCGCCGAGGGCGGCGAGGGACGTACCGAGATGGGAGCCCTCAACCGGCTCCGCTATCCGCAGCGGCTCGCCAATCTGGGAGACGCGCTCAGGGAATACCTGCCGTTCGGCCTCGCCGCCGACGTCATTTTTGAGAGTTGAGGATCCGTCATGGCTGACTACACGCGCGATACCTTCCGGCCCTCCCGCCATTTCTCCGGTGTCCGGCAGCAGCAGGGCCGGGTGCACCTCGATGCCGACTGGAACGAGGCGTTCGATATCGGCAGACATGTCGAGCGTACGACCAGCGTCGATGTCATCGGGCAGACCGGCATGCCGGGATCGGCGGCGGGCTTCGCGCTTGCGGCGGTGCCGGCGGCTCCCGGCGCCGACCTGCTGATCGGCACCGGGCGGGCCCATGTCGGTGGCATCCTTGTGGAGCACGAAGCGAGCCCGGCCAGCGTGCTGCATCGGGTCTCGGGCGCCGATGCGGCGACGCTGTGGGAGGTGGTCGGCGGGCCGGCGCTGCGGGTCGGGCAATGGGTCGAGACGACGGCGGCGGGCGCCGCGACGCGGGCCAGCGTCACCGAGATCAAGGACCCGGAGGAGGGCGATGGCGGGCACCAGCGCCTGACCCTCTCGGGTGCCGTCGGCGCCGCCGACACGGTGGAAATCCGCGGCCTTGCCTCGCTGCTGGTGCAGCCGCACCTGCCCGGCGCGGTGCTGCCGGTCGACCCGGTCAGCTATCTCGCCTATCTCGATGTGTGGGAGCGCGAGATCACCGTGCTCGATGATCCGCTGATCGCCGAGACGGCGCTCAACGGCCCCGATACCGCGGTACGCAGCCAGGTCGTCTGGCAGGTGAAGACGGTGCCGGTCAAGCAACTGCTCGATGCCGGCGCCGTCGCGGCGCCGGTCAGCTGCAGCTCGTTCCCGCCGGGCTGGACGCCCGAGGTCGGCGAGCCGCTGCGGCTCAGCGCCGCCGCGCGCGAGGCCGCGGCCGAGCAGAGCCCCTGCGAGCTGCCGGTCGAGGGCGGCTATCGCAGCCTCGACAACCAGCTGTATCGCGTCGAAATCCACAATGGCGGGGCGGCCGGAGCCGCCGGCATCACGCTCAAGTGGTCACGCGACAACGCCATCCACCGCCACCGGCTGCTCGACGTCGCCAATTCCAGCCTGGTGCTGGAAGAGATCGGCCCGGACAGCCCCACCAGCATCGCCGCCGACGATTGGCTGGAGCTGCTCGACGAGGAGCGGGTGCTGGGCGGCGAGCCGGGCTATTTCATCGAGGTCGACGAGGTAGTGGGGACGCGGCTCGGCATCCGCGCCATCCTCGATCCGGTGACGCTGCAGCCGCTGGTGCAGAACGGCGCCCCCAATGCCGACATCCTGCCCAGGCGCGGCGTGGTGCGCCGCTGGGAGGGCGGACCGCCGGTCGGCATCCCGGCCGATGGCAAGCTGACGTTGGAAGCCGGCATCGAGGTGACGCTCAGCGCCGGCCGCGCCGCCACCGGCATGTACTGGCTGATCCCGGCGCGGACGCTGACCGCGGCGCTCGAATGGCCGGCCGACGCCGCATCGGGAGCACCGCTGGCGCTGCCGCCGCACGGCATCCGGCACGCCTATTGCGTACTCGGGCTGATCGACAACGGCGCCGGCCTCAGCGTCGTCAGCGATTGCCGGCCGATCTTCGAGCCGCTCACCGAGCTCGAGACCTTCGCCTATCTGGGCGGCGACGGGCAGGAGGCCACGCCCGATCTCACTGCGCCGGCCACCCTGGTGCCGCTCAACTCGCCGCTCCGGGTCGGGGTGACCCGTGCTCGCCATCCGGTTGCCGGGCGGGCGGTGCGCTTCAGCCTCGCCGAGGCCAATTCGGGCGCCAGCCTGGTGGTGCCGCCGGGCGGCTCGGAGATCGAACATGTGGTGACCGGCGCCGCCATGACCACGCTGGTGCTGCGCACCGATGCGGATGGCGTGGCCGAGACGGGGCTCAGCATTCCCGGCCTCGCCGGGCAATATCACGTCGTCGCCGAACTGCTCGATTCCACCGTGGTGGCCGGGGCCTCGGTCTCGCACCTGCCGATCGAATTCACCGCCAGCGCGTCGGTTGGCGCGGCGGTGGCGTTCGACCCCGCCAATTGCGCCTATCAGGCAAGCGACCGGATCGCGCCGGCCCCCGCGCGCACCGTGCAGGAGGCGATCGACCGGCTCTGCCCGCGGGTCGAGCTGCGGATGGTCGGCGGCGACAGCCAGCTGCTCACTGGCCAGCAGCAGTCGCTGCGACCGTTGCGCGTCGGGGTCTACTGGGGCAAGCAGCCGCTGGCGGGCGTGCGGGTGGATTTCGCCGTGGCCAGCGGCGATGCGACGATGAGTGCGCCGAGCCCGCTCACCAATGCCGAGGGCATCGCCGAGAGTTTCATCGTCGCCGGCAGCGACACGACCTCGAATGGCGGGCTTGTCGAAATCACCGCGACCGTCGTAGGGACGCCGGCGCCCAACCCAGCACCGCTGGTGTTCGGGGCGCAGTTCGTCAAAGCCGATGGCGCGAGCGGGCCGAGCTGCAGCGTCACCGTCGGGCCGGATGGACTCGAGGCGGCTGGCACGACGCTTGCTGAATTCATCGGCAAGCTGGTGACGGCTGACCGGTCGCGGCGGATCAGCATCTTACTGCTGCCCGGCAGCTACGTGCTGCACGAAACACTCGATCTCAGCGGTTTTGACAACCTGGTGCTGGCCGGGTGCCGCGATGGTGTCTGGCTCAAGCCGGATGAGGGGACCCCCCGTGCCTTCGAGCGCGGGCTGGTGCTGATCGAGCGGGCCACCAACCTCACGCTGCGCCGGCTGGGACTGATCCTACCGAGCAAGAGCGATGAGCTTAACCTAGGGGTCTGGGTCTCGAAAGCCGGCGATATTCGGATCGAGGATTGCGTGTTCTTCCTGCCACCCCGCGGCGTGCGCTCGAGCCTCCTGGCGCTGCGGATCAGCAGCGAGTGTCCCAACCTCAAGATCCTCGGCAATCGCATCGGTGGGGACACGCCGCTCGAGCCGGAACGCGGCCCGCGCCTGGGCATCGTGGCCGGGATCGATCCGCGCAGCGGCAGCGAAAAGGCCGAGGCTGCGTTGCTCACTGGCCTCGAGATCAGTCGCAACGAGCTACAGAACCTGACCGCAGCTGTCTATCTCAGAGCGCTGTTCGGTACCGTCCGCTGCGAGGACAACCGCGTCGAGGGGTGCGATAACGGCATCTTCGTCGTGGCGGCGACCGTGACCGACCGCCGGGTGCTATTCGACGCGCTTGGGCGCGGGGTGGACGTGGCCGACGGCAGATTGATCCTGGCGGCCTTGCAGGGGGCGCACCCGGCGCTCATGCAGAGCGTACAGGAGGCGCTGGCGGCCTCACCGCTGCCGGCCGACCTCAGACCCAGCACTGTCGGGACGTTCGGCGAACCACGGGTGGCGCGGCGCGCCGCCGAGGCGAAGCTGGCACAGGCCAAGGCGCTCAACGCGACGCTCCTGGAGCAGTTCAACGCTGACCCCGAGCTCAGTCGCGAAGCGCGGGAGCGCCTGCGCCGCGATGTTGCGGCGGTGGCAGCGCCGGATCCACTGGCCGCCGCGTTCGACGCGCTGGCCGTATCGCCCTTCCGGGTGTCCAACGAGAAGTTCCCTGCTTCGGCGACCGTGCGCATCGCCGGCAACGACATCGTCACCTTGCCGGCAAGCGAGGAAGGTCAGGTCAACACCAGCAGCAATCTGCTAGTTTACCTCGATGAGGCCACCGAGCCCACCGTGATGGTGGCCGGCAACAACATCAGAGGGCAGCGGCGGCAGTTTCTCGTATGGGTCAAAGGGGGGTATTCGGTACCGTCACCGGCAACACCATCATCAATCGCCAGGCGGGCGTGGCTGCGGGGCGGCTGGCGCTCTACTACATGCTCGAGGTGGAGGCGCCGGTCTGTGTCGTTAGTATCGCCGGCAACGTCATCGTCGGCTCCGTCAAGGCGGTGGACCCGCAGCATGCCGGCAGTCCGCTGCCCAACTGGCACCAGATCAACAGCAATGCATTCGTCTGATCGCTGATCCAAGGGAGGATGACACATGTTTGACAACGGCAAATCCGGTCCACAGTTCTTCATTCCGTATTCCGATGCCGACGTCGCCGACGAGGGACGCCGCCCGATCCGGCCGCCGGCGATCAGCTACATATGCGACGGGATCGAGCACAGTGACTACGTTCCGGGCGAGGATCTCGAGGTCAGGGTCCGGGTGGCAAACTTCGCCGAGTTCGGACGGGCGCTCGTCGATGTCTGGCTGATCCGCCCGAGCACCGGCCTCAGCATGGCCGGCCGCACGCCCGACCTCGCCGACCTGACAGTCGACATCGGCCCGCCCGGGGACCCCAACACGCCCAAGACCATCAAGGCCCGTGCCAAGCTGACCAGGCTGGACTACATTGCGGTCGATCCGCTGGCGGACCGGCATCAGTGCCTGATTGTCCGCGTGCGCAGCGAACTCGACGAACCGCTGTTCCTCGAACAGGCGCAGCCGGGCGTCTACCGTCACTGGGCTCAGGAAAATCTCAGCTACCAGCCGACCCCAGCCAATGAGATCCAGTCGATCGGCTTCGATGCCGGCAATCCGATCCCCGAGTACCTGGATTTCGAGATAAAGGCGTCGCCGCCCGACGATGGCGTCATTGAGCGGCTGATCCGGCGGCTAGACCGCGGCAGCTATGTCGATCTAGACGCCGAGGTTTCGCTGGGCGAGTTTCCCAAGGAACTGACCGGCAAAAACGCGCTGGTCGTCTCTCTAAAGGAGCAGGAGATTCGCCCGCTGTTTCTCAATTTCATGCTGCACAGCGAGCTCAAGCCCAACACCTTCGGCGTGCTGCAGGTACTGCAGCGCCGCATGCCCACCGAGAAGGAAAAACCCGACGACCCGGCGCTGATCATTGGCGGCATCGCGGTAGTGGTGCTGCCGGTGAAATGAAGCTTGGGTTGGGTATCGAATGGGCCATGTCGCAGAATCCGACACGCAAACCTGCAGAATACCGTGGGTGCACACCGAGGTGACCTAGCTGCTAGCAAGGCCCCTCGTCCGGCAGACCGCGCAACGTCGGGCTGGACCCGGACCCAATTCGCGGCCCGGGGACGAAGTGAGCCAGTAGCTGTCGAAGGAGAAGCTGCTGGCGGGCGATATTCCAGTGGGTTGGCGATCGGAGGGGGCGACAGTGAAGCGGAAGATCAAGACCCAACATATTGGACGGGCCAGTGTCGCATTGCGCCTTGTCGACAAGCGCACCGATGACTACGCGAGTCAGGTTTGCATGTGCGGCTTCGCAGTTAGGTGCTGGAAGTTGATCGACATACGCTAACCAGATCCGAGTATCTAGTCGCGACTGCCGGAACCGGTGTCAATCGTCGCTCGCTGTCAGGCCGCCCCAACCGATCAGCGTCCGCGCCACCGCAGCTCAGGCGCGCTGCCGCACGTAAGGGGACGGCGCCAATTGCATGGAACGAATGGTGTGTCGAGGCAGGCGCTTTGTCGCGGTGGTCCGGCTAGGTCTGAAATGCGGCAACAACTGCTTCCTGAAGGTCCGTGCCATCACCGGACAGTCTGGTTCCGGCCCCGATCGAGACTCGTTGTCGGCCGATCGCGCTTGCCAAATCTTGACTGTATTCAAGCCCTGCACGCATCAACCAGATATTCTTTGCGGCTACGCAAAGGCCCTAGCGCCTCATGATTTACTTGTCAAAATCCTGTAATCAAGCATTGCTTGCCTATACTGCTCTGGGGTAGCTCAAGTAGAATCAATCGGGCGGTAAACCCGCCAACCTCATGTTTCAGGCAGGCATTCGTGACCACATTCCTTCTTAAACTGAATTGTGAACTTCATCTTGGCGGCGCGGTTCCTCGACCAGTCGAGGCAGCGCAGTGGGAGGGAATACGAGTGATGATGCCGCATCCGTCGCGCATTTCTGGTGGCCCGGGAAGCCATGTGTCGGATGGAGACACATTGGTCTTCTGGGCACAGCCAGACAGTGGCGGAGACATGCCGTCCGGTCACGACATCGCGGAGTTCCTTCCGCGCCCCACGGATCGACTCTATGAGCCTCTCCTCCGTCGCCGGCCGTTCTGTCGCGACTTGAACTCGCGACACGTAATCCGAGAGGGTCTAACCGACTGCAAGTCCTATCCCCGCCGTACTAATTGGGAGCGCGAAAACTGAACCGATTAGCCATCTCGCATCGCGGACGCCATGCACGTCCAGCCGCAGTCGAAGTCGTCTTGAGCGTCACAAGGACGGCGCAAAGATTGCCAGCAACATGACATCTCGCAAGTCGGTCGGAAATTGTACGCGAGCCTTCTCAGGGCTGGGGCAGCGACTTAACGCGGTGTCTCCCTTGCGGACGAGTAAGACGCTGTTCCTGATCGCCCTTCAAGCAGCTTCCCACCCGCCTGGACCGTGCCGAAAGGCATAACTGGCTGAGATTTCGAACCCGGGCCGCGAAGGCTGCCAGGCTCGACATTCGACGGAGATCCTTGGGTGCTCGATGCGAATGATGTTAAACGAATTTGCAGCGTGGCGAAGCCGCGATGAAACCGCCGTTCCCGCTTGAATGAGCAGCGCCGCATAGCCGTCGATAAGGTAACGCCTTGCGCTCGAACCGGTGCGGTGAAGATGCTGATGGCCAGACAATATGATGTCTACGCCGCTGCGCGAGAAGGCATCCATTGCCAGACCCGCGCGGCCAACGATGCCTTCGTCGCTTTCCAAATCCAGCCCTTCAAAAGGATGATGAGTGACCACTACCCGGGTAATGTCATCGGACATATGTGAGAATTTCTCTGTCGCCGCCTCGAGCTGGCGGACATTGATCCTGCCATCCTTGATTGTCAGGGATCGTGCCGTGTTGATCCCGACGACAGCGACTTCGCTGTCGGCATAGAACGGCTCGGTGTCCGCCTCGATGTAGCGCCTGTAACGCGACAGAGGCGTCCATGCGCGCGCGAGGACATTCCAGAGCGGCACATCGTGATTGCCGGGCACTACGATGCGGGGACCAGGAAGGGAATCAAGGAAGGCCCGCGCCTGCAGGAATTCGCCTTTCCGGGCGCGCTGTGTCAGATCCCCCGATACGACGAGCAAATCAGAGTCGATGGCGCGAACCTCGGCCGCGATCGTTTCCACAAGCTGGCTCTCTGTTCTTCCGAAGTGCAAATCCGAAAGGTGGACGAGGGTTTTCACTGAAGTTCTCCGCTTTCAGCCACGGCCACCGGTTCTGGTCATTTTGGCAGGTGCAAGGACCTGCAAGGCCGCTGGTCGAATCTGAAAATTGAGGGGCATGTCCATGCTGACGGCTTCGCCGTCCAGAGAAACCAGCACGGCGTGGCGATGCGATGTGATTTGGAGTGATTTAGCCCGATAGATTTCAAGATCTCGGGTGGAGTCGATCGTGCCGAACGCGATTTTGAACGGAAGCAATGCCAGTCCAAACCAGGACTGCTGCTTGACGACGTAAACGCACAGCTCCTTTGACGACAGGCTGCGGCGGCGGCCAAGATGGGCGATGTCGTAGAAATTGTTGCCAACAAACACACAGGGCGTTCGTAGTCGCTCGCGGGTGCCCTGAGCAGCGACGTGGACAGCCTGCCACGAGGCGGATCTCAACGTTCTCGTGAGAGCGGGTCCGATAGCGGCAAGCTTGCCGAACCCGCGGCGTCGCTGCTCGGCTGAACGCTTTGCAACAAAGAAGGGATAGACCCCAATCGATGAGTTGTTGAGAAAGACGCGGTCGTTGACCTCGGCGACATCGACTGCCACAGGCTTGCCTGTCACGATTGTATCGATCGCCGCTTCGAGGTCGAGCGGCACACCCAAATCCTTGGCAAAGTGGTTCAATGTGCCGAGCGGAAGGACACCGAGCACCAGATCAGTCCCCGCCAGCGCCGAGGCCGCGCTGCTGAGGGTGCCGTCGCCACCGCCCACGACCAATATTGATCCATGGCCTGACCTCGACTTGTTTTCGTCAACGAAGCGCCGAGCGAGCTCTCCAACCTCTCGCCCGTCCACCAATCGCACATCCGCGTCAACGCCACGTTCGGCGAACCCATCCCGTATGGCTCTCTCTATGTCGGCCTTGCGCGCCGCAGTGCCGGCATTTCTGTTGATGAGGGCCAGAACCTTCAAGTTTCCAGCCTCCGTTTCGGCCTTTCCTGAAACCATAACGCGACTGTCCAACACAGGATCGCCCAGCCAGAACCAATGCACCATCCGGCCAAGACATCTGTGGGATAGTGGACCGCGAGATAGACCCGGCTTATCCCAACGGCCACCGTCAGAAACACGGCGATCGACATGAAATAGGCTTTGAGACGCAACTCCTGATTCGCGTGTGAAAGGAGTGCGCCCACGGTCAGGAACGCGATAGCTGAAAGCATCGCATGGCCACTCGGGAAGCTTGCCGTGAATACTCGCGTGACGTGAGGAATCTCCGGCCTGGGCCGGTTGAAGCTCAGCTTGAGGATCGTGCCAAGCAGTTCGCCGCCAACCACCGCCACCGCCATCCAGATGGCGAGAGCCCGCTTGTGGATCAAAAGAAGATAGACAACCCCTGCCAGCAACACGAAGCCAAGAAACACCACGCTGCCGACTGAGGTCACATCCCTGGCCGCTTCCTGAAGCCATGGCGGACCGATCGGGTAGGCCGGATCGGCTGCGCGAAGAGCCGACATGATGGCCAGGTCAAATTTGGTCGTGTCGCCTTCCAGGACTTCCTCGGCGAGCACCCCGAAGCCGAAAATGAGGCATGCTACAAGCATCCCCGCAACAAGCCTGTTTTTGCCTTGCGCGAACGCACCGCTAATTCGGCACAGCGGGCTAGGCCGGTAACTCCCTAGGCGCCCGCGCTCGGTATCTGGGACTGGTTCGTTCAAGCGCAGGACCTCGATCTATAGTCCACAACGGCTTCGCATGAACCGGGTTCCCCAATCATCAATGCGGTCCACGCCCCGGTCCATGCGGTATGCCGACCGGCTGCATGGACCTGACGTCAAGATGAGGCTCCGGGCGCACCGGCTAGCTATTGAGATCAGTCTCCGAAATTGCGCCAGTTTTGTGCCGTCCTATAGATGGCATGTGGCACCAGGCTCAACGCCCCAGATCATCATTGGATGCCTCAAGTCCGCCGTCTCGACGTAGCCGGCTCTAATGACTGCGATAACTAGCGGACGACTTCGGGCTCCAAGTGGTCGCCGCAACGAAGCTCAAAGAAGATGCGATCCAGCAGAAGCGTTGCGACCACGTTTCGATGAAGCGCTTAGGAACGGTGCTCTTATGCGAAACGCCCCGCAAGCTGACCTACCGCTTCTGGCCCCATTGCTGCCTGTCTAAAATGCGCCCAACCTCGGCCGTTTAGGCCCATTTCGGCGTACCCCAGCAGCCGACATTGCGAGCGCTAAGCGGCGCTTCAAAATTGCCCCAGAACGGACATTGCATCCACAAGAGGAGTCATAAAACGACGGACTAGCCCTGCTACTGACGGCCATATTTCTTGAAGGTTCCGTCAGCGGGCAGCGAGCGCGTCGAGCGCTTCCTTCGCTGTGCGAGCATCGCTGGTCACTGGCAACCATCCGGTGTCAGCCCCGCAGCAAGAAAATCGTCGGCCCTTAGGAACCGCAAGGTGCTCGCGGAGTTCCACTCCAACAACAGGAGGAAGACGCATGAACACGCTGAACACCAATAATTTTGGTGGATCCAATTTCTCTGGAAACGATGATATGCAGACGGATGCCGAGCGCGCCGGCAAAAGCGCCGAAGCCATCGGCAAATTGAAGTCGAGCGCAGCTGAGACAGCAGCGCACCTGAAAACCGCAGCCGCGTCGGTTTCGACTGACGCGAAGAATTATGCCGGCTCGGTTGCATCGGACGCTGCAGGCGCCTTCAAGGAAGCGGTCGAGTCGAACAAGACCGCCGGCGCCGACGCGATTGCCAACATTGCCCATTCGGTGAAGGAAGCGGCTGACGGAATCGAGAAGCAATCTCCGCAGGTTGCAGGCATGGTTCGCAGCGCGGCGGAAGGTGTGGAGCGGATTTCGTCGGATATCAGGGACCGCAACGTCGGTGAACTGCTCGACTCGGTCACGAAATTCGCCCAGCGCCAACCGGCGGCCTTTTTCGGCGTAGGCATTCTGGCCGGCGTCGTGCTGACCCGGATCATGCGAAGCTCTGATCGGTCCTGAGAGGAAAGCATTCCATATGGATGACGGTTTCGATCGCCGGCCCTTAGCAACTTTAGTCAGCGAAGGGTTGAGCCATTTCGCGTCGCTGATGCGCCTCGATCTTCGTCTTCTCCAGGCTGAGATGAAGGTCAAGATGTCGCCGATCGTCTCGTCAGGCGCGTGCGGTATCGGCGCGTTTGCGCTTCTTGTCCTGGCAGCTTTCGCGATGGTCCAATTTCTGATCCTCGCGCTGATCCACTTCGGTGTCGGTCCGATGGTTGCTTGCCTGATCGTTGGCGTATTTTTGGGGGCGGGCGGCGTGGTGTTGCTCTATCTTGCCAAACGAGCGCTTGTGGGATGGACCATCACACCGGTCGAGACCGTCAACCAGGTGCGCACCGATATCGCAGCATTGAAACAGGGGATCCGTTTTGGCTCAACCCAATGAAGAGATGCGGGAGATCATGCTGCAAAGCCGTATAGAACGGCAGGGTTTGTTTGAGCCTGTCAGCGAAATAAGCCGTCGGCTGCAGCCCCGACATCTGGTCGGCGCGTCCACCCAGTACGCGAAGCAGAAGGTTGCGAAGGCCCTTGGCGGCGTGTCCGACGCTGTGAAAGATAATGGCGGCACTGCTGCCGCGCTCGCACTGGGTGCAGTTGCGGTGTTTGACGCCGGCAGGCGCAGCGCTCATGGGCCGGCAAGTGCCGACCATGACGCGATAGATCAAGATCAGGTTGCCGCCGCTATGCATTCGGACGCCGCGCCAATTCGTTATGAAGCCCATACGCGCAAGGCGATCACAAACCTGTCTCGGGCTAAGGTGCTCGCTGTATCTGCGGGTGGCCTGCTGTTTGGCCATGTAATTGGCAAGGCGTTTGAGCCAACAGCGAAGGAGCGCACCCTGTTCGGCAAGGCTGGAGCGGACGTTCAGCACGCGACGGATGCGTTTATGGCCGAGCATGCACGCGGCGCGAAATTGGCCGCCGCCCAGGCCTTCGGGTTTGCCAGATACGCTGCTGCGTTCCTGGCCATACTGTCCGCAGCCAGCGACTATTTTGCCCGCGCGAATGAGCATGACGATCAGTGAAATCACTAATGGCAGCCGCGCGGGGGTGGTGAGGGAATGAAGCTTGGCGCGGCTCAACTGCCGTGCTCTTCCGAGACGGGGACTTGAATGGAAGAGTAGGGTCACCTGACGACGATTACCCACGCCCGATCTGAACGTCCGCTCTCGAACATTCGCAGACCGAAGCTGTCGGTCTGTTCTCGGCCCCGTTGCCGGACAGCTGTGCGCCTCATGTCAGCCATTCCTAGCGATTCGCAGCCTTCCCGAAAGCGGTCATCGCTCAAAACCTATCCCCAAAGGCCTGGTTGGAGGGTTTCTGCTGGTCCACTTTCAAGCGACATGTTTTCGCTCGGTGCTTCGGGTGCAGGTTGAAGCATTGATGGACCGGTGCATGTTGTTCTCAGGTTCGCGGTTTACCAACCCAACGCCACAGTCAACTGCGAAGACCGTCACGGATGGACGAGAAATAGCGGTCGGTTCCTACCTGCCCGCCCTTCAGCGCAACCTCCAGCCCGTCAATCGCTTTGACGTGCGAATGAGCAACGCAAAGTGGGGAACCAGGCGAGGCGGGCAGAGGCATCCGGACGGTCAGCGCGTCGACGCCCATTTGTCCCAGCGCATGGCTTGACGTGTCACCGCCGGCAATGACCACGCGCCGCAAGCTCTGCTCGTCAGTCAATTGGCGCAGCACCGCACCAAGGCCGCGGCCAAGCTTGTGGCGGGCGCCTTCCTGCCTGTCGATTTCGGCGCCCCTATCGGCTGCGGGGCCAAGCGCGGTGTAGAGGATGACGCTTCGTCCAGCTTGCAGGCTGGCGCGGCCGCTTGCCGCCGCACGCGTGATCGCCGGCTCCGAACCCTCCGAAACCAGTTCGACAGGATCGACCTCGATGCCGTCGAAGCCGTCGCTCAGGGCATGGCGGATTTGTCGTTCGGTGGTCGGTGAGCAACTGCCCGACACGACGGCGATCCGGTCGGCGGCGCCCGGCGGCGTGAAGCCGGGGCTGGCGCCGACGACGTCATTCGACGCCCATTCGGCCAGCAGTGCATACTCGATGCCGGACGAGCCAGCGACAAAAGAGCCGCCCGGCCTGCGCATGCGCCAGATCTCTTTGCCTGCAAGGGCCTGGGTCTCGCGACTGCCGACGTCGACAAGCACGATGGCCGTGCCATTGTCCGCGAAGCGATTGAATGCCTGCGACCGCTGCTCCGACTGAAGTGTCGCAAGGTCGATCAACCCCGACGTGAGATCCGTCTGCCGCGACAGATGGATCAGCAGGTCCGATTCATCCATCGGCGTCGTCGGGTGGCGGCTCATCACCGGATGGCGGTCAATGCGGAAATATTGGTCGCGATAGGCCGCGAACAGATGGCCAAAGGCGGTGTATCGCTTGAGCTGCGGCGCGCCGACCAGCAGCGGCACGCTATCCTGTTTGAAGACCTCGCGGCCAATCTCGATCGCCCGGCCGATGCTGCCGATCGTCGGGCTGGAATCGAAGGTCGAACAGACCTTGTAGTGGCAGATTTCGGCTTTCAGCGTCTTCAGCCAGGTGAAGGCGTCGCGCAGATGCGTATCCATCCAGTGCGGCGTCTCGCTGCGGCTCGTGCCGGCCAACCCGACCGCCTGGCAATGCTTGAATTGGGCAAGCAAGGCCTCGTCCGGCTGCTTCATGAACAGCACGGTCGGCACGCCGCCAAGCTCGAGCGCCTCCATGACGTCGGTCGAACCGGTGAGGTCGTCGCCATAATAGCTGAGCAGCAGCTTCTGCATGGCCTCGCTCACGCCGCCTTGCCGTCGCCGAACTTTTCGATCGAGCGCGCCAGCTCGACATGGCTGCTTGCATAGTCCGCCAGCGGAATGCCCGCGACCGCGGCCTGCCAGGCCTGCTGCACGGCGCGCACGCCGGCGCCCGGTCCGTCCGGATGGCTGACGATGCCGCCGCCGCAGAGATAGAGAAGATCGACCGTCCGCCCGGTACGCTCATAGGTTTCGGGCGCCTGGGCGCCCCATTGCCCGGAACCGGCGACCGGCAAGGCGCAATCGTCAGGCGAAAACAGCGGCGTCGTCACCGCCTCGAAGGAGCGGACGAAGGACTCGTCCGGCTCCCAGTATTTCGAGGCGATGCCGTTGATCTGGAACTGGTCGACGCCAAGCAGCCGCCAGAACTGCTGCCAGACCTTGAAATCCATGCCGAGGCCGGGATGGCGGGTGAGGATATCCCAGCCATTGCGATGCGCGTGCAGCACCAGGCCGGAGCGCTTTCTCAAGTAGGCCATGCCGCCGAAGCCGATCGAGTTGATGTTGACCACGGCGCAATTGCCGCCGGCCTCGAGCACCAGATCGTGGTTGCGCATCATCACGTCGGGATCGGCATGTGAGATGCCGAAGGCATACATCACCTTCTTGCCGGTCTTCTGCTCGTGGTCGAGAATTCCAGGCATGATCGCCTTCACCCGCTCCGAGAGCGGCGAGTAGGCCGGGCTCATCAGCTTCTCATCGTCCTTGATGAAGTCGACGCCGGCCTCGATCAACTCGCCCACCATCGCCGCCGTCTCGGGCGGCCGCAAGCCCAGCGCCGGCTTGACGATGGTGCCGATGATCGGCCGGCCTTCGACGCCGGTCAGCCTGCGGCTGCCGGCGACGCCGAACTGCGGGCCGGGATGCGCGCCCTTGAATTCGTCCGGCAGCTTCATGTCGACGACGCGGATGCCCGACAGCCCTTTGATCGAGTAGGTACCGCCGATGGCGATGGTCATCAGTGCCGAAAGATCGGTGCCGATCGCGTCGAACGGGAAGGCGATGTCGACATCGGCGCGCTTGAAAGGCCCGCTGCCGGCTTCTGGAATCGACGGAAGCTGCGCATCGGGCAGATGCCGGATCGCCAGCACCCGCGCCGCCACGCGCGCCTTCAGCTCTTCGGTCTCGCCGGGCAGGGCGACGAAGGTGCCGGTCGACTGGTCGCTGGCGATCTTGGCCGCCAGCGCTTCGATGCTGTCAGGCGTTTCGATGCGATAGGTGAGGGTGATCATGGCCGTTCGAAAGCGTCCGAAAAGAGTTTTGTTGCGTCCCAAATCTGGTATAATGAGTACATAAGTATTGCAAGCAAATATCCCCAATTCACGCAACGGGGAGCTGGCAAGGCGCAGGCATTCCGGGAATCGTGCCGGGAATGCTAAACAGGAACCGGGCCAGGGAGTGATTCGTCACGATGAACCGTTCGGAGCCGATCGTCCGGCGCAAGCTTTCCGACGAAGTCTTTGCAAGGCTGAAGCGGCTGATCACCAGCGGCGAGCTGCAGCCGGGCGATGATATGCCGTCGGAACGCGAATTGATGGAGCGCTTCGAGGTTGGCCGTCCGGCGATCCGCGAGGCCATGCAGGCGCTGAGCAATATGGGCCTTGTCGCCATTTCGCATGGCGAGCGGGCCAAGGTTCTGCAGCTCACCGCCAAGTCGATCATCAAACAGGTCGACGGCGCGGCCAAGATCATCCTGTCGTCGTCGAAGGACACGCTCGAGCACCTCAAGACCGCGCGCATCTTCTTCGAGCGCGGCATGGTCAGGGAAGCCGCCGAGAAGGCCACCGTCGAGGACGTGCAGCGGCTCAAGGCAACCGTCGCCGAGCAGCGTGCCGCGCGGGGCGATTCCGAAGCTTTCATTTCCGCCGACATGAGATTCCACACCCAGATCGCGATGATATCCGGCAACCCCATCTATGTCGCCGTCAGCGAGGCAATGCTCGGCTGGCTGAAGGAATATCACACCGAGATGCTGATCTGGACCGGCAAGGAAAAGTACACGCTGACCGAGCACGAGGAGATCGTCGACCGCATCGAGCAGCGGGACGCCGACGGCGCCGAAAAGGCAATGATTAAGCATCTCGAACGCTCGCGCGCGCTCTATGTGATGAATTCCGAGAAGTAAGGCTTAACCGATCCGGATAATGGCGTAGGGCGACAGGACGAGATGGCCCTGGCCAAGCGCTGAAGCGTCGACCGCGACATCGTCCGCCGTCAGGTTCGTCAGGCACACAATGGTCTCGCCGGAGGCGGAGCGGCCGGCCAGCGCCGCAAGCCGCGCCTCGTCGCTTGTCTTGGCGGACACTTGGGAAAGGCCAGCCAGATCGCAAAGCCCCTTGATGGCTTGGAAGATCGGCCGTTGCGATCCCTCTGCAGCAGGTTCACCGGATGCCGCCAGCACACCGAACGGTCCGGCGAAGCCGGACAGCGTCAGCATCTCCAGCCCGGCCGGCGCGACGCGAGCGGCATAGCCGATGGTCCAGGCGGCGGCGAACTGGCCGTTGTGGCGCGGGTCGCGGTTCGCCATGGCGATGCGCTGTCCCTGCGGATTGCCCTTGGTCGCGCCGCCATAGGGGTTCTGCCGCATGGCAATGGTCGAGGGGCCGATGCGGTAGGGCTTGTCGCCGAAGATCGCCCGCACTGAGCGGGTGATGAACGGCAACGCCTCGAGCGACTGCATGACGCTGAGGTCGTCGGCCGCATGCACGATCGGGCAGGTGCAATGGGTGACGAAATCGAGGAGTCCGGCTGGAACGCGCTTGCGGTTGAGTTCGGTGAAATAGCTGAACATGCCGCCGCCGAGACGGATGTCGGGAAAGGCCCGGCGCGCGGCGGCGTAGACGTCCTCCAGCGGCGGGCATGCTGGCCAGGCGCTGCCCGGCGGCGTGGATTGCCGGTCGACCGAAGGCGAGACGGCGATGGCATCGAGCCGCAGGCCTGCCCGGCGCACGAGGCTGGCGACTTCGGAGAGTTCGGCATCGAGATCGCCGCTGCAGGCGACCACGCATTCGAGCGCTGTGCGGGCGGGATAGGCGGCGGCGAGCCGGGCGAAAGCGCGCAAGGCGTCGACCCCGTGGCCGCGCGTCGGATCGTAGTGAAACAGCAATTGCTGCGGGCCGAGCGCCGACAAGGTGGAGAGGTTCGCCTGCGCTGTTTCGACATCGCCGGGATAGATGATCACGCCGACATCCGGCAGCGCCGGACCTGGCTCGCCAAGCGTCACCCGGACTGGGCCGGATCCTGCAGCGACAGCCGGCATCGTGCCGTCGCCGGCAATGCGCAGGCTGATCGTCTGGCGGTTGGTTTCGCCGGCAGGCAACACATAGGGCCATGGCAGCGCCAGCGGCCGCACATAGGTTTTGTAGGAGGCATCGGACCAGTTGCGCTGGTCTTCCATTTCGAAAACGTCGCCTTCCATCCGGCATTCGACGCTTACGCCCGGCCGCACCTCGTGTGTGATGGCGCGCAAATCCTTGAAAGGCTGGCAGGGGTCGATCAGGTCGGGCAGTTTCGTCGCCACCACGCTGCCGTCGGTGTGCTCCACCGTCACCGGGCTGCCGGCGAGGCCGGCGACCGGATGCAGGATGCAGAAGCCGCAGCGGTTGGTCTCGAAATCGCTTTCGGGCAGGGCGGTGACATCGAAGACCAGCCGGCCATCAGCGATGCCTTTGATGGCGGCGCGGAAGGCGAGCCGGCTTCCGCCCGGCCCGGTGCAGCTTGCCGAATAGCTGACAGAAAAGGTGTCCGCGTCCTGGTCGATGACAAGGTCGGTCAGCGCGGGCTCATAGGTGCCCCAATCGCGGTCGCGCACGATATAGGCGATGGCGCGCAGCACCTCCGTGCCGCCATGGCGGATCGTGCGCAGATTGCCGTTGACGAAATCGGCGGTGAGCGGGCCGGCGCTGAGCCGCACCGGTTCGGCTTCCGCCGCGTGCGTGCCGCAGAGGAGGAAGCGATCCCAGGTCATTTCAGCAGGTCGTCTATCCGCACGGGTTCCCGGCTTGCGGCGCCGGCATAGGCGGCCTCGACCAGCGCGAATGTCTTCAGGTTGTCGGCACCCGAGGTTGCCGGCTCCTTGCCTGCAGCCAGGCTCTCGACCCAGTGCCGCTGGATCGCCAGCACGCTTTCCTGGATGTTGTGCCATGGCCGCGAGGCCCAGGGCAGCAGCGGCGGCGAGATATCGCTGACCGTCGTGCCGCTCTTGCCGGTGACGGTGAGCTGGTAGCCCTGCGCCAGCCGCAGCGTGCCGTCGCTGCCGTCGATCTCGATCAGCGTTTCGGGAAACGGCTCCACCACAAGCTTCGTCGCATAGCTGCAATCGACGACAGAGGTGGCGCCGTCGACATGGTCCATCAGCATCGTGGCGACATCCTCGCCGGCGATGGCCGGATTGATGCGCGCGGTGCGAGCGGTAAGGCTCGAGACGTCACCGAGCAGAAAACGCGCAATGTCGAGGATGTGGATGCCGAGATCCTCGATGATGAAGCGCTTGCCCGTCGCCAGATAGGGCTGGCCGGAAAACACGTCATAGGCGGAGCGGAAGGAAATACGCCCGAAGAAGGGCGTGCCGATTTCGCCGCTGTCGAGCACGGCCCGCACCGCCTGGATCGGCGACTGCCAGCGGAAATTCTCATGCACCATCAGCGGCACTCCGGCCTTGGTGCAGGCCGCGACCATCGCCTTGGCGTCGGCGAGCGTCGGCGCGAAGGGCTTCTGGCATATCACCGGAACGCGGTGGGTGGCGGCCATCTCGACCAGTGGCCGATGGCTGCCGACGGTGGTGGCGATATCGACGAAGTCGAGCGTCTCGGCCGAAAACAGTGCCTCGGCATCGGTGTAGCGCCGCGCCACGCCGAACTGGTCGCCGACGATCCTGAGCCGCTCCGGATCGCGGTCGCAGATGGCGACGATCGAGGCGCCGTCGATGTCGCGCCAGGCATGCATCTGGTTGACGGCGAAGAAGCCGCAGCCGATCAGCGCTCCGTTCAAAGTCGCCATGATCAACCCGCCTTTGCCATCTGCATCAGGGTGACGCGCTGCTGAAGCCGGCGCTGCGCCTGGTCGACGACGACGGCGACGATGATGACGAGCCCCTTGATCACCATCTGCCAGAACGAGCTTACGCCCATCATCACCAGCCCGTCCGACAGGATGCCGATGACGAAGGCGCCGACGATGGTGCCGCCGATCGTGCCGCGGCCGCCAGACATCGAAGTGCCGCCAAGCACCGCCGCGGCGATGGCGTTCAGTTCAAAGCTTTCGCCCGTCGCCGGATGCGAAGCCATCAGCTCCGACGAGATGATCAGCCCGACGATTGCCGCGCAGAAGCCGGAAAACATGTAGACGAACATCTTGACCATGTTCACCCTGACGCCCGAAATTCGCGCGGCGCGCTCGTTGCCGCCGACAGCGAAGATATGGCGGCCGAGCGGCGTGTACCGCGCGAGATAGGCGGCCCCCAGCGCGACAACGATCAGGATCCAGATCGATACCGGCAGGCCGAGCAACCGGCCGGCGCCAAGGAAGCCGAAGCCGGTGGTTCCGAGTTCCGGCTTGCCGACCAGATTGGGGAAGGTGCGGCCGTCGGATGACAGCAGCGCCAAGCCGCGCGCCACATAGAGCACGCCGAGCGTGGCGATGAAGGGCGCCACGTTGAGCCGGGTGATCAGCAATCCGTTGACGGCGCCGATCAGGATACCGACCGCAAGCGTGATCAACGCGATCTCCACCACGTTGAAATAGATGGTGTAGCCGATCTGCAGGTCGATGCCGTTGAGCACGAGATAGCCGGCCACCATGCCGCACAGGCCAACGATCGAGCCGACCGACAGGTCGATGCCGCCGGTGATGATGACGAAGGTCATGCCCATGGCGAGGAAGGCGTTGAGCGCAACGTGCTTGGCCATCAGGATCAGGTTGGCCGCCGACAGGAAGTTCGGCGCGGCGATGGAGAAGAACACCAGAACGGCAATCAGCGCGATGAAGGTCCTGAGCTTCATCAGCGTCAGCAACGCCGAGCCGCTGGAGGCCGAAGAGGGAGCCGCCCTGGCCGGAGTATCAGTCATCAGCGTTGCTCTCCATACGTGGGGGCAAGATGTGCGGGGCCATGGCCGAGCGCCGATGCCGCGACGATCGCGGCCTCACTCGCCTCGGCGCGGTCGAACATGCCGGTCAGCCTGCCATTGCTCATCACCGCGATCCGGTCGGACAGCGCCATCACCTCGTCGAGGTCGGAGGTGGCGAAGAGGATGCCGAGCCCGTCGCGCGACAGCTTGCGCATGGTGCGGAAGACGTCGGCCTTGGCGCCGACATCGATGCCGCGGCTCGGCTCGTCCATCAGAAGCACTTTTGGTCCGGTGAGCAGCGCCTTGCCGATCACCACCTTCTGCTGGTTGCCGCCGGACAGCGACGAGACTTCCTGCGCCGGATCGGCGACCTTGATCGCGAGCTCCCGCACCATCTGCGTGACAGCCTGCCGCTCGGCGCCGCCACGGATATGGAACAGGCTGACGAAGCGCGACAGGCTGGCCAGCGTCAGATTGCTGGCGACCGAGAGGATCGACACAAGGCCCTCGCGCTGGCGGTCTTCGGGGATCAGCGCCAGGCCGCGCCGGATGCGCCGCGTCGTGTCGCGTTCCCTGACCTGTTTTCCGTCGATGAAGATCTTGCCGCTGGCATGGCCGTGACGGCCCATGATGCAGTCGAACAGTTCGCTGCGCCCGGCGCCCATCAGCCCGTAGATGCCTAAAATCTCGCCGGCGCGCAGAGACAGCGAGACATGGTCGACCGCCAGTCCGCCGGTGACGCGCGGCAGGCAGATGTCCTCGGCGCGGAACACCTCCTCGCCGGGAACATGGCCGTCGGCTTTGGCGAAATCCTTGGCGTCCGAGCCAATCATCTGCCGCACGATCCACTGGGTGTCGACGTTCTTCACTTGCTCCTGGCCGGTGATGCGGCCATCGCGCAGCACGGTGATGTAGTCGCCGATGCGGATCAACTCCTCCAGACGGTGCGAGATGTAGACGATCGCCACGCCGCGCGCCTTGAGGTCGGCAATCACCTTGAACAGGATCTCGACTTCCGCCGCGCTCAGCGCCGAGGTCGGCTCGTCCATGATCAGGATGCGCGCGTCGAGCGAGACAGCCTTGGCGATCTCGACCAGCTGCTGTTGGCCGATGCGCAGATCTTCGACCAGCATATCCGGCCGGATGCCGGCTTCGAGGCGATCGAGGAATTCTCCGGCCCGCCGCTCCTGCGCCTTGCGGTCGATCTTGCGGAACCGGTTGGTGATCTCGCGTGTGGCGAAAATGTTCTCGGCAACCGTCATGTTGCCGAACAGGTTCAGCTCCTGGAAAACCATGCCGATGCCGCGGCTCACCGCGTCACCTGAGGAGGTGAAGGAAACCTCGTTGCCGTCCAGCAGGATGCGCCCGGCCGTCGGCTGCTCGACGCCGGCGATGATCTTCATCAGCGTCGATTTGCCGGCGCCGTTCTCGCCGACGAGCACATTGACCGCGCCCTTGCGCACCTCGAAATTGGCCTGCTTGACCGCGACGGTGCCGGCATAGACTTTCGAGACGTCTTCCAGTTTCAGGATGACATCGTGCCCAACTGCCGTGGTCATGGCTTCGGCCCGATCTCGGCCTCCGCCGGGGTCACCAAGGGCAGGTCCTGGCCGGCCTCGATCGTATAGGCGCCAAGCACCTTGGCGGTACGGCCTTCCAGCGCGTCGCGCGGCAGCTTGGACAGAACGGTCTTGTCGGCATAGGCGTTGAACGCCTTGCCGAACTGGGCAAAGTCGATCTGGTTGGTGAAATCGTTGAACTGGACGAAATCGAGGCTGTCGCGCAGCGCCGTGCCGCGCACCGCCGGCCCGATCTGCACGCGCGCATCCGCCTTGCCGTCGCCGTCGACGTCAATATCAATCGTTGCCGCGCGTGACTGTGTGTTGGCGGCGACGATCTTGCCTTCGACGCGGACCGCGAAAGTCCAAGGCGAATTCGCCTGCTTCTTGGGGTTCCCGTATTTGGCGCCGGCCGCCGCCTGGTCGGTCTTCGCCAGCGCATGGACCTCGGCAAACGGCCCAGCCTTCTGCTGCAGATACGGGATAACTTTCGAGGCCCAGATGTCCTCGACCATCTTGTCCGGGTTGAAGCCGGACGCGTCGCCTGCGCCGCCTTGCGCCGATGGCGTCGGCAAGATCTTGCAGGCGCTGAGGCCGATGCCGGCGGCCAGCGCAAGGATCGGCCAGATCGGCTTGTTGAGCATGGCGGTCAATGCATCCCGGTGAAATGGAGGCGAGGGGCGAACCCAAGGTTCGTCCCTCGCTGTTTGCGTTGCGCCGGCTCAGTTCTTCAGCGCGAAGGTTTCCAGCTTGGCTGCATTGTCGCCATTGATGAGCACGCAGTCCATCAACTGCTTTTCCTTCTCGGGCGACTTCTTGTTCTTGATGAAGTCGTTGGCCTGCTCGACCGCCATCTGGGCCTGGGCATAGGCCGGCTGCAGCACCGTCGCCTTGATGCCGCCTGAGGTGATGGAGTCGCGCACGTCGTTGGAGCCGTCGAAGCCGACGACGATGACATCCTTGCGGTTCGCCGCGGCGAGCGCCGCATAGGCACCCATCGCCATCGTGTCGTTGCCGGAGATCACGCCCTTGATGTCGGGATTGGCCTGCAGGATCGATTCCATCTTGGAGTAAGCCTCGGTCTGGCTCCAATTGGCCGATTGCTGCGCCACCATCTTCAGGTCCGGATAGTCGTTGATGACGTCGTGATAGCCCTTGGAGCGGATGCCGGCATTGGTGTCGGATTCCTTGCCAACCAGTTCGAAGAAGTTGCCCTTCTCGCCCATCAGCTTGACGAACTCCTGCGCGCCGAGCTGTGCACCCTGGTAGTTGTTGGAGACGATCTGCGCCACGGCGACGCCGGTTGCATTGATCTCGCGGTCGATCAGGAAGGAGGGGATGCCGGCGTCCTTGGCCTTCTGCACGGCGGCGACGGTGGCATCGGCGCCGGCATTGTCGAGGATGATCGCCTTGGCGCCGCGGCCGATCGCGGTGTCGATCAACTGCGACTGCTTGTTGGCGTCGTCGTCATGCACCAGCACCAGCGCCTCATAGCCGAGCTCCTTGGCCTTTGCCTCGGCGCCGACGGCCTCCGCCTTGAAGAACGGATTGTCGTGCGAGGGGGTGATGATGGCGATCAGGTCGGCCGCGAAGGCCGGTGCCGCCGTGCCAAGTGCCAGCACGCCGGCGAAAGCCGCAAGCGTCATTCTGCGAGTAAGTTTCATGAAGTCCTCCCGTTAAAAAGCTCGTGCCTTGATCGGGCAAGGCTGATGCATTGATTTGGTCAGGCTGCGGATCGCGCCGGATTCAAAGCCGCGTGCCGGCTCCTCCAAAACGGATCGTCGCTCCCCAGCCGTCCTCCACTCGTCCAGGTTTCCCAGCAAACCTTGTTGATCCGAGTTCGCGAGCAGCTTAGCCAACTGGTATGATGAGTCAACCACTATTTCAGATGATCTGTATGTAAGTGGTTGATGTCCTCCCTTCTCCCGGCAGGGGAGAAGGGAAAGCGCGCCTCAGGTAATCCGCTGGATGCTGGCGGCGATTTCTTCCGGCTCGAAGACGCGCTTCCAGTCGTCGCGCATCAGCACCGGCTTGCCGAATTCGATGGCCTTGTTGCAGGCATCGGAGAACACGCCCTTGGTCTCGCCGAAGATGACGGCGCCGAGCACATTCATGTGGCCGAGCAGGAAGTCGAGCGCGGCCTGCCGGTCAACGCCGCGCGCCACGACCTCGTCGAGGGCTTCCTTCATGACGACGAGCAGCGACGCACAGACCGTCTCAGACAGCCCCGGTTCGAGCAGCGCCATGTGTTCGACCGTGACGCGGTGTGAGCGCATCACCGGCGCCCAGATGATCTGGGCGATCTTCTCGCCCTTGGCGTAGTCTTCTTCGGGCCCTTGCATCAGGGCGCTGACGAAATGCTGCCTGGCCTTGACGCCGCCGAAGAAGTCCTTCTTGGCGGCCATGTCGGTCTCGTCGTTGAAGATCGGCGGATGGCAAGGATGGGTCACGAAATAGGTAAGGTCGGGACGATCGGGCAAATGGCCGGCGAAAGGGGCCGCCGCATCGAGCACGATCACCATCGTGCCTGACGCAAGCTTGCTTTCGATGCTGGCGGCGACCTTGCCGATATGCGTGTCCGGCACCGCCAGGATCACGACCTCGGCGCCTTCAAGCGCCTCATCGACGCCGACCGCATCGAAGCCCAGACCGGTTTTCAGCCGCTCCTTGCCAGCCTCGCTGATCTCGACATAGCGGATCGTGTAGTCCGATCCGCGAAAATTGGTCGACAGGCGGTAGCCCATTTTCCCGCCCGCACCAAACAGCGCAATCGTTGTCATCTGGCCTTGCTCCTTAAACCCTGGGCGATCTCAGCGCGATCGTCAACTTATATACTGGTATGATCACTCTACCATGTTTTGGCAAGTGGAATCGTAAGGCGTGGCCCATCACTCAGGCGGAGATGCGATCGCCTTTGCCTGCGTCTTCGACGTCGCTGCGTCGGCAGGTTCCGTCGTGGCGCGCCGTGCCAAGGCCTGTCGGCCGGCCAGCGCCAGGACGAAGATGACGACGATGCCCTGGACGATGTCCTGGGCGCCGGGCGGCAGCCCGATGATCTGCATGGTGGTGACGATCAGGATGAGCAGGATGCTGGCGAACAGCGTGCCGAGCGCGGTCGCCGAGCCGCCGAAGATCAGCGTGCCGCCGAGCACCACGGCGGCGATCGACTGCAAGAGGTAGGGCTGGCCCATTTCGAGGAAGGCGCCGCCAATATAGGCGCCGAGCAGCAGGCCGTCGAGCGAGGCCAGCACCGACGAGATGATGAACGCCGCCGCGATCACCCGGCCATTGTTGATGGCGGCGAGGCGGGCGGCAGCACGGTTCTGGCCGACCGCCGACAGCAGCTGGCCGAACACGGTGTAGCGCAACACGAAGGACGCCGCCGCCACGCCGAGGATGGCGATGATGGCCATGATCGGAACGCCGGAGATGCGGCCCGTCGCCAGATCCTTGAGCGCCGGGCTGACGGCAAAGCCGGGGATTGCCTTGTTCGACAGCAGCGTCGCGGTCGCCAGCACATAGCCGGTGGCGAGCGTCGCGATGATCGCCGGAATGCCGAGGCCGACGACGAGCAGCGAATTGAGCAGCCCGACCGCGAGGCCGAGCAGGACGGCAGCGGCGACGCCAATGGCGAGGTTGGCATCCTGGCCCTTGATGGTGAGCAGCGCGACGAAGGCGCTGAGCGTGATCACCGAGGCGACGGAAAGGTCGATATTGCCGCGTCCGGTGGTGACGACGAACATCTGGCCGATGCCGACGACCGTCAGGAAGGACGCCGACAATATGATGCCCGAAAGGCTGGACAGGCTGAACCGGTTGGTGACCACGGAGAGCACCAGCCAGAGCAGGAGCACGCCAATCGCTGCCCAGATCCAGCGGTTTTTCTGGGCCCACGGTGTGAAGGCGGACAGCGCGTTCATTGTTCGCTCCCGCGGTCCGCGGTCAGGCCGCGCAGCGTCAGCAGGGCAATGAGGATCAGCCCTTGCGTCGCGGCGTTGTAGTCGCTGCTGACATTGAGCGTACCGAGCAGCGCGCCGATCAGCGACAGCGTCACCGCGCCGGCGATGGCGCCGACCGGCGAAACAATGCCGCCGAGCAGCGAGCAGCCGCCCATCACCACGGCGGCGACGCTGAGCAGCGTGAACGAATTGCCGGAGTTGATGTCGCTTGCCGTGTTGATCGCCGTCAGCGACAGGCCAGCCGCCGCCGCGAACAGCCCGGCGATGAGATAGCGCACCAGCGCATAGCGTGTCGGCGACCAGCCCGAGCGGATCATTGCGGTGGGATTGTTGCCGAAGCCGCGCAGGACCACGCCGAGCGGCAGCCGGTCGATCGCCAGCACCACCAGGGCGACCGCCACGATGAGGATGATGGATGTCGGCAGGAAGTCGAGCGACCAGCCGAACAATGCCGTCAGCCAGTCGGGGCTGGCGCCGCCCGGCGTTGGCTGCAGCGCATAGCCCAGCCCCACCCAGATGAAGGAGGCGCCGAGCGTGACGACGATGGCCGGAATCTTGCGGGCCTGGATCAGCCCGCCGAGGCCGGCATAGGCGGCCACCGCCGCTGCGAGGGCAAGCGCGCCGAGCCACGGCTGATCGTAGAGCAGCGTGGCGCTGAGCACGCTGACGAGGCCGGCGAAGGCGCCGACGCCGAGATCGATTTCGCTGCCGCCGACGATGAACATCTGCGCCGCTGTCACCAGCACCAGCGACAGCGCCGGCATGAGCAAAAGGTCGAGACCGAAGATCGAAGCGACCGCCGGATTGGCCGAGATCATCACCGCCAGCACGGCGGCGAGGCCGATGAAGGGGGCTGCGTTCACCAGCCTGCGGACAAGCCCTGCCGCACCGGCCTTGCCTTGCGTGGCATCAGTGCGCTTGTCCGCCTGCTGGACGAAGGATGCCCCGACGATCGCCGCTTCCGTGATCGCCTCGCCGGTCAGTTCCTTGACGATCCGCCCGCCGGCAAAGACCAGCACGCGGTCGCAGGCCAGCAATTCGGCGTCTTCGGTCGTGTGCCAGACAAGTGTCCGCCCGCTGCGTGCGATGTCGTTGCAGAGCCGGTAGAAATCCTGCTTGGTGGCGATGTCGACGCCGCGCGTCGGATCGTCGAGCAGGATGATCGGCGTATCGGCGACGAGCGCCCTGGCAACCAGCGCCTTCTGCTGGTTGCCGCCGCTCAGTTCCAGAATGTTGGACACGAAGCGGTTTTCGTCGAGCCGCAGCCGGCCGGCGGCGTCCGCCGCGGCCTCACGGTTGAGCCGGTCCGAGACCAGGGCCAGCGACGGGCGGCGCGCCAGGCTGCCGATGGAGATGTTGCCCAGCACGCTCCACAGCGGGAACACGCCTTCCTTCTGGCGGTCGCCGGCAATGAAGCCGGCTTCGCCAGCCCGGGTGACGGCGGCATCCTTTGCCGGATTGGGCTTGAAGATGGCATGCAGCAAATCCTTCTGGCCGCTGCCCTCGAGCCCCGCCAGCCCGACAATCTCACCGCGCGCGATCTCGATGTCGCGGCCAAGTTCGGATGTCAGCGCCCCGTGCAGCCGCACCAATGCGCCTCCGGTGCTGGCGGCGGTGACGCCATGCTGGTGGACCGGATTGGCGTCGCCGCCCATGAGTTGCACCAGCCGGTTGATCGACGTATCCGCGCTGTCGCCTCGCCAGGCGATGCGTCCATTGCGCAGCACCACCACCTGTGTGGCGATGTCGATGATTTCCTTGAGCTTGTGGCTGATGAAGATGAAAGCGAGGCCGGCCCTGGCCCGCTCCCGGATGAAAGCCCGCAACTGCTTGGAGCGATCGAGATCGAGCGAGGAGGTCGGCTCATCGAGGACGATGAGCCTGACGCCGGGCGTCGCGGCGGCACGCGCGATCTCAACCATCTGCCGTTCGGCGATGGAGAGCCGGCCGACTTCCGCGTTCACATCGATTGTGTTGCCGGGAAAGACGGCATCGAGCGCCGAGCGCGCGCGGGTTATGTAAAGCCTCCGCCAGCCCGGCCGGCTCGCCGCGTCCTGCGGCGTTTCCAGAAAGAAGTTCTCGGCAACGGACAAGTTGGCGCACAGCGACAGTTCCTGATGCACCATGCGGATGCCGCGCCGTTGCGCCTCGGCCGTGTTGTAGTCGGTGAAGTCAAGCGCCTGGCCAGCGAAAGAGATCGAGCCCAGGGTCGGCCACATCGTGCCGCAGAGAATGCGCATCAGCGTCGACTTGCCGGCACCGTTGCCGCCGACGAGACCGATGATCTCGCCGGCCGAAACGGCAAGATCGATCTCGGCATTCGCCAGCGTCGGCCCGAAACTCTTGGTGATCTGTGAAAGCGAGACGATTTCCTGCCGGATCGAAGGGGCAGGTGCCATGGCTGCTGCACCCTTCAGATCGGCAACGGCGAGATAGGACATTCGTCCTCCGTTTCTTCACGGCCAAGGATCGGGCGCCGTCCGGCGTCCGATCCATTTGTGCTGGTCGCGTTACTTGCTCAGCAGGTTCTGCTTGACCCAGTCGAGCGAATAGCTGGGGCTGATGATCTGGCCGCCCGGCAGCTTGGCGTATTCCTTCAGGTTGCTGGCATCGACGGTCGCGACAGGCATGATCATCATCTTGGGCGCCTTGGCGCCCTTGAGCAAGGACAGGCCGAGCCAGAAGGCGGCGCCGCCAATGCCAGGAGTCGTGTTCATCGAGACGGTCTGGTAGCCGTTCTTGGCATTCTCGTCGGCCCACCATTTGACGAAGTCGGTGCCGCCGCCGCCTTCGATGATCGGCATCTTGCCGGCATAGTCGCCACCATATTGGACGAAGGCCTGGGCAATGCCGACATCGTCACTGCCGCCCTGGCCGAGCACCGCATCGACATGCGGCAGCGAGGGCAGGACATTGGCGATGGCCGCCTGCGCGACTGAGGCCGTCGCCTGGCCATAGACGGTGGCGACAACCTTGATGTCGGGATATTTCGCCAGCACCGATTGCTGCGCGTTGAACATGTCGTTGTCCGGAGCCGAACCCTTGACGCCGCGCACCTGGATGACGTTGCCCTTGCCGCCGAGCATCTTGAACACGGCCTCCGCCTGGGTCGCCTTGTAGCCCTCGAAGTCGAAATTGAGCTGGTAGTTGCAGGGCGCCGACGCAACCGAATCGAAGGAGACGACGATGATGCCGGCCTTGCAGGCTTTTTCGATGATGCCGTTGACGGCGGTTTCCGAGGCGGCGTCGACCGCGAGCACGTCGACCTTCTTGAGGATCAGTTCGGCGATCTGGCTGTTCTGCTGCGCCACCGAGCCATCACCATTCATGACGATGTAATCGGCGATCTGTCCTGCCGCCTTGGCTTCCTTGGCCGAGGCTTCGAAGGCCTCGACCATCTGGTGGCGCCAGGTGTTGCCGTAATAGGCGTTGGTCAGTGCGATGACCGGCTTGTCCGACGATGCTATTGCTGGCAGCGTCACAACACTGATCAGCGCGGCGCTGGCCAGCGCCGCCACGATTGAACGTTTCATTGTATCTCCTCCCAGAAAGACCATAGGACGCAGCGCATCTGCTGAGCATCACGCCATGTCAGGTACATATTATACCAGTATACCAAATAGACAAGCGCTTTGCTGCCTGCTGCGTTTGGCATGGGAGGATTGGAAGTCCCGGCCTGACCCAAGGGATCGGGATTGTTCTCACCGACATGCCAATTCCACGGTGGGCTTTACATTTTTCAGCCTGCGACCCCGTCCGCTCTCGCCATCCCGAAGTCGCGAAGCTGTCATTCGGCTTGCGGCCCAAAAATGCCGGTCACCAACGCCCCCAATCTCGGTCATTTCGCCACAGCTTGACGGCCTGCGAAAGCGGTGTTTGCTGTACACAATTTTTCAAGAACGGTTTGCGGCAGAAGCAGCCATCGCTCGAGGTAGTGGCTGCGCAAAGACGCCGGCCAGGTACTGTCAATCGTGCGCTTGCCATGTAACAGTGTCCGCTAATATGCGATGGGTAGTCGGGGAAGGGGTGCCGCTCAAGCTCCTAGCGAATTAGGGAAATTACAGAGCAAAGCCGCTTCACTCGGGCAATTCGAACGCGTTCGGAGGAGATCAGTACCATGGGTGATCAAGGCCTGCCGAGCGTTCTCGCATTCGAGCGCTACGACCCGACCGACGCCTCGCTGGACTGGCTTCGCGAGCGTGGGATGAACGTTATTTTCGGCAATGCGCTCTGGGAAATGCCGTTCAAGCGCTTCACCGAGGATGAACTGATTGCCAGGGCCCATGGCTGTGTCGCCTTGATGGGGGCGAGCGGCACCCGCATTACAAGGCGCGTCATGCAGGCGCTTCCGGATCTGCGCTACATCTCCAAATATGGCATTGGCGTCGACAGCATCGACATCGACGCCGCCACCGAGCACGGCATTCTGGTTTCCAGCACGCCGAACGTTTTTCAGATCTTCACGGTCAGCGAGCACGCGGTCGCCCTGATGCTGGCAGTTGCCAAACAACTTGGTACGTGGACGCCTGACTTCATGCGGCGTGGCGGATGGCGCGGCCTGACACATGGCGCGACGCTGCGCGGCGCCACCATCGGTATCCTCGGCCTCGGTCGTATCGGTCGCGGCGTGGCGCAACGGCTGTCGGGATGGGAAGCCCGCATCGTGGCTTATGATCCCTTTCTGAAGGAAGCGCCTGCAGGCATCGAACTCGTCGATTTCTCCACCCTGGTGGAGCAATCCGACTTCCTGACGCTGCACGCAACGCCGAGCCCGGATAACTATCACATCCTGAACGCAGCCGCGTTCGCTAAGATGAAACCGTCGGCCATCGTCGTCAACACGGGGCGCGGATCGCTGATCGACTACACGGCCCTGCGAGCAGCGCTGGCCAATGGCCAAATCGCGGGTGCGGCGCTTGACGTGTTCGACCAAGAGCCGCCGAAGACCGACGATCCGCTGTTTTCGCTTTCCAACGTCTTGTGCACGCCGCATGTCGCGGCCTGGACGACTGAAGGAACTCAGGCCATCGGCTGGCATGCGGCCAAGAACCTGTGGGCGATGATGAGCGGCGAAGGACATGCCGACATCGTCAACCCGCAAGCCAAACATCGCAGGAGTGCGACCTTGCTCGGCGACGTTTAATTCCAGGGGGTTGCGGGAAGGCCCAACCCCTTCTGCCTCGATTGTGGACCTGCAAGGCCATCAATGTGGATCCTGAACTTTGCCGGGGAAGGTCCGGGCTTCACCAGATTACCGACCGGTCGATTTCGCCGATGCGCGCCCGGCCGGTTAGCGCCATTGCCATCTCGAAGTCACGGCGAAGCAGGTTGACACAATGGGCTACGCACTCGGCACCGCCCGTTGCGAGGGCGTAGACATATGGGCGGCCAATCATGACTGCGCTTGCCCCGAGGGCAATCGCCTTCAAAACGTCGGTGCCACGCCTCACGCCGCCGTCGAGGATGATGGGAATCCGCCCGGCCACCCGTTCCGCGATGGCGGGCAGGGCGTCGATGGTCGCCGGCAGGGTGTCGAGGTTGCGCGAACCGTGGTTCGAGACGACGATGGCATCGGCACCGGTTCCGATCGCCTGCTCGGCATCGTCAGGATCGAGGATGCCCTTAAGAATAAGCGGCAGGGTTGTCAGAGAACGTAGCCAGGCAATATCCGCCCAGGTCGGCATGGCCCGCCGCTGCGCCGTGCCAACTTTGAGTACGCCGGTGTTCCGGTCCTTGAAGTATGGCGTTGCGAGGTTGTCGGGAATTTTGAATCCTGCCCGGAACTGCCTGCCGCGATCGCCTGGCGTTGGCATGTCGACCGTCACGCTGATCGCCTTTGCGCCCAGGGCCGTCATGCGCGATACGAGTTCGCCATTGAAATCGCGATCGCTTTGCCAATAGAGCAGGAACCAGACTGGAGACTGGCTCGCCGCCACGCAATCTTCGATCGCCGCCGTCGCCGTTGTTCCCAGAGTAAACACCGCTTCCGCCACTCCGGCGCCGCGCGCCGCGGCCACCTCGCCTTCGAGATGCGCCAGCCGCTGATATGCTATTGGGGCCAGAATGATTGGATGCGGCAGCCTTTGCCCGAAGAGTGTGATCCCAGTATCAAGTCTTGTGACATCGCGCAGCACACGCTGCCTCAACCTGATGCGGTCGAATGCGGCTTCATTGTCACGCTTGGTGATTTCGTCACCAGCACCCCCGGCAATGAACTCGTAAACCGCGTGCGGCAACACCTCGCGCGCAGCCGGTTCAAAATCCGCCAAGCTGAGAAACCGGGTCTGGATGTCAAGCGGCATGGACCAATCCGGTCAGTATCTCAAAAAAAGTCGGCTATTCCACAAGCAACATTCTTACAAATCACCGCTGGCCGCAAGGCAGCGCCACCGCGGGCAGGGCAGCGAGTTCCGGTCTACGGAGTTTCCGGGACATGATGCACATTTGTGGCCCCTGTTTCTCCTGTCGATAAGACATCGGGGATCGACAAAGGTGCCCGCCAGCGCGACTTGAGGTCCGGCCTGTTTCGTCAATGTCGCGGCCAATCAAGACTTAGCGGCGCTTCCTGGTCATTCCCGCTGGTCGGTGCTGCTTTACAGACTATTCGGATTACGAACCAGATATAGGCTCTAGTTGAGCACGCGGGAACGATGCTTCAGCCAGATTTCTTCCGAAAGCGAACAGTCCGCTCTCGGCCCCCAAGCTGACCCGCCTGCGACCTCGCGCCTTAACGTAGCGATGGAAAGGGACCTTGGTCCGCTCTGCATTATTTCGTCCTGGAGTTGGGCTTACTGGACATCGTCCTCGATGAGCGGATGTCGGATGAGACGGCTGGTTGGCGGCGGTTCAATCCCGGTTGCCGGATTCTATGGGTGCAACCAAACTGGTGAAAACGGCACTAAGCCAGGATTTTTGGTCCTTCATCCTGCCAATCGCCAAAATACATCAGGTGGTTGGATACCATCAAAAATACCAACACCGAGACGGGGGAAACCCACTTAACAATGGTGCCGGCCTTCATCGCGCCGCCGACCTAGCGGCCCCTCGAAACCTCTAGTGCAGGCGCAGGGCTTTCGTCCGCGTATTCGGGTATCGCCGCCTTGGCGTAGCCCTGCCGGATGCGTTCGGCGTCGGCCGGATTGCTGAAGGGTAGCCGCCCCACGTGCTCTGAAAAGCGATAGCTCGGGTTTATCTCTTTTAGCTCGGCGCTCACGCGCCGTGCTTCATCGACGTCGCCGAGGTGGCCAAGCGCGGCAATAAGGAGCCCCCGCGACAGGTCGGTCTTGGGCGATACGCGGATACGCTCGCGAAATGCCTCGACCGCTTTCTGGTACTGCCCGGCCAGGAGGTAAGCCGAGCCGATGAAGTGCCAGGTCAAATGGCCCTGCAGCGGATCGAGGCGCAGCGCGTGCTCCAGATCCGGAATCGCCTCCAGCGGCGCGCCGTTGTAGATGTTGCCCACCCCGCGCAGGCCGAAGGCCAGTGCGAAGTTGGGGTTGAGAGCAAGCGCCTTCTCCACCTCTTCGCGATGTCCGGCCGGATCCTTCTCCCAAAACTTCACCAGCGCGGCCATGTAATGCCCATAGGGCAGGTTAGGGTCCTTCTCGAGCGCCAGCCGACTATAATGGGCAGAGAGTTCCTTGCTGTCGGTGCGCCCGCTCCAGTGGTTCTGAAAGTCGTGGTTGTAAGCGTGAGCCAGGCCGGCATACGGTTCGGCATAGTCGGGGTCGAGCTCAATCGCCTGGGTGAACAAGGCGACCGCGCGCTCGAATGTCTCGTTTGTCTTATCAGGACCGGACAAGACCTCGCGCCCGCGCAGGAAAAGATCATGCGCCTGGATGTTTCTCGTTGGTGTATGGGCGATGCGCGCCGACTCGGCCGGGGTCAGGGCAACCCTGAGGGCTTCGACGATGCGGTGCGTCACGTCATCCTGCAGCGCGAAGATATCGGTCATGTCCCGGTCGTAGCGGTCCGCCCAGACATGGGTCCCGGTCTGCGCATCGATCAACTGGGCATTGATCCTGACGCGGTTGCCGGCGCGGCGGATCGAGCCCTCGAGCACCGCAGTCACGCCGAGCTCGCGCCCGACCGTCCGGACATCGATGTTCTTGCCTTTGTAGGTGAAGCTGGAGTTGCGGGCGATGACCGAGAGGCCGGCGACCTTCGACAGGTCGGTTATGATGTCTTCGCTGATGCCGTCGGCGAAGTAGTCCTGCTCGGTGTCGCCGCTCATATTGGCGAACGGCAGGACGGCGATCGACAGCTTTGCCGACTTTGATCCTGCCGGCCGGCTCGTCGAGGGTTCCGACGTCGCGATCGCCTTCGCGCCGGCGGCACCGACCGCCAGCGAATAAACTCGGATCGGCTCGGCGATGTTCTTGAGCTGCGTGCTGCCGAGATCGGCGACCGAGAGGTTGAGCCTCGCTTTGACCTGGCGATAGGCATCTTCGGATAGGCAGATGGCCCCGGGCGCCGCAACGCCCTCCAGACGCGAAGCGATGTTGACACCATCGCCCATCAGGTCGCCGTCGCTTTCCTCGACAACGTCTCCCAGATGAATGCCGATCCGGAACTCGATGCGACGGTCCTGCTGTACACCGGCGTTGCGCTCCACCATTCCGTTCTGCACCTCGATAGCGCAGCGCACGGCATCCACCACGCTGCGGAACTCGACCAGCGCTCCATCCCCGGTGCGCTTGATCACGCGCCCGTTGTGCACGGCGATGGTCGGATCGATCAGATCGCTGCGTAGTGCCCGCAACCTTGCCAAGGTGCGATCTTCGTCTTCGCTGGCGAGCCGACTATATCCGACCACGTCTGCGGCTAGAATTGCGGCTAGCTTGCGATTCTCACCCATAGCGCCCTCCGCGGCTATCGAGGTTAGCACAACGAACCGTTGAGCGCCTCCCCATTCGATGGGTGCGATCCTGGCGAAAGTCGTCGTTGAAATTAGCGCGCGCCTAACGGCAGCTATTCAAGCCTCGACGCCCGGAAGCCGACAGTCAGAAATCGGCCCCGACGTTGCCATTGCCTCTTCGTTTCTATGCCGGCCAATCACGGCCGCAGGAGAACGAAATGACACATTCACAATATGACCCGGCCGCCCACGGTCGCCGCGCTTGGAATGCAGGCAAGAAGGTTGGCGCGAAACGACCTCTGAAACCTCGACAGATATGGGCTATCCGCTTCTTCCTGGATCGGGAGCAGCGTTTGCGCGATCGCGCGCTTTTCGATCTCGCGATCGACAGCAAGCTGCGCGGGTGTGACCTCGTCAAGATTAAGATCGGTACCCTCGTGGTCGGCCCAGAAATTCGGACACGCTCGATGGTCGTGCAGCAGAAGACTAGCCGGCCAGTGCAGTTCGAACTGATGAGCGACGCACGCGCAAGTCTTCTTGCCTGGCTACAACGACGCGGCGGTGGTGTTGATGATTATGCATTCCCTAGCAGGATCAACCATGCTGCTCACCTAAGCACAAGACAGTATGCCCGTCTCGTCGATGAGTGGGTCCAGGCGATTGGGCTTATGGCCCAGGAATACGGAACCCATTCCCTGCGTCGCACCAAGGCCTCGATTATCTACAAAGCGACGGGAAATCTGCGAGCCATCCAGATTTTGCTCGGTCATACCAAGATCGAGAACACGGTCCGCTATCTGGGTGTCGATGTAGAGGATGCTCTCGAACTTTCCGAGGCAACTGAGGTTTGATCAGGCACGGCTCCGCTTCAGGAGTGGAGCCGTGACCAATTCGCGCCTCATGTCGGCCATAGACACATGCTTCGCCCCTCTCCGGAAGCAGACATCGCAGAACAATGGCTGTAGGTGGTGCGGCGGTGCCGGTCAGTCGCGAGCGTCGCTTCTGACCCATTAAGAGTGGGCCTGACAACGTGGACGTCGGCCCTCACCCTGCGGTGGCAATTCCTGCGCGCCGAATAGAGCTGGGGGCGAGATGACCAGGACCGGCCTGACCGGCCCGAACAAGTGAGCCCAATCGGTTAGTCATTTCAATGTCCACTCGATCTCCGGGATAAGCGCATCGAGGGCGGCGCACTGCAGTGCCGCGCCTTGACTTCGCAAATCGCGTCCCCAACTATTGCTGTATGTGCACCGCCGCCAAAATCCTTAGCGATTTTCTTTTCCGGGTTTGCCCCATAGCGGGATCGTAACCCCCGGCTCGGTGGCCATGCGCGCCTGGGGCCGAGGGGTAACATCTAACATCGACATGTGAATTGGCGCAGGGTCGCATCAGTCCCCTGCAGCATCGGCGCATTCAGCAATAAACTTTCGTCGCACCGACAACCGTTGACGACCCTTCTGCGGGTCCCGGGTGCGGGGCAGAAGCGAGTATTCAAATGCAAGACAACAAGAAAACCCGGCGCAAGCCGATTATCCGCATCACACAGTCGGAGCACGCACGTTTGTCGGCGCTAGCGAACGCCGTTGCTGCCCGAAATCCTGAGACGGCAGATGAACTGCTTGCCGAGCTCGAGCGCGCGCGCATTGTCGCCGATGGCTCGGTTCCCGCCGACACCGTCCGGATGGGCTCGACTGTGACGTTCAAGCCCGACACCGGTGATCGCAAAACCGTCACGCTGGTTTTCCCTGGCGATGCGGACATCTCCGAAGGCAAGGTTTCGATCCTTACGCCGATTGGCACGGCTTTGATGGGCCTCTCGACCGGGCAGTCGATCATGTGGACCGCCAGGGATGGACGCCAGCGCCAATTGCTGGTGCTTGAAGTGAGCCAGCCCGCTCGTGAAGGCGATACAGCCGATCGGCGCGTGCCATCGTCTTCGACAATTGCGACGCGCGTCTAGCCACGAGCGTTTCCATCCGTCTCCTCAACCATGCGGGCAGCCTCATCGCGGACGTGACCCCTGCGCTGGGCCAATCCTGGCCCGGCGCAGGGGTAGCTCTCCCCGATCAACGCTTGACGCCGGATCCCTGCACAGGGCCGGCTGGAGACACGCGATGCCCACTATCGATAGCTGCCAACTGATCACCAAGGACTACACCGTTCTTGAAGTGATGCAGGGACGCCGACCTGCCCGCGGCGATACCTTGTCGGCTATCCTTCGACGCAAGCTTTCGAGCGCAGTTGACGCAGCGGCAGCTTATCAGCATCGCCGTTTCCTGAAAGCTGACTGTCGCACGAGAACGCGCTGGAGGTCGTGGTGGTCCATGAGCCGCAATTTGGCTCTTCCGATTGCAGGCTACATTGGCTGGCGATCAATAAAAGCGAAAACTGCTTCTCAAACAGAAGTTCAAATTCTTTCCCGCCAACAGCCTGCCCGGACATTTTCTAGTGCCGGCCTCTGGAACGCTCAGACCCGCGATGGGCCCGTTAGTGTATTGTACACTAATATACCAATCGCGGTTGAAACTTTTTGGCCAGGCGTCAAGATAGTTGCTAGGGGAGTTTTGGGAGAATGACGTGCCATCAAACCGGGGCTTGAGGGTTGGGCTAGTTGGCACCGGCTTCATGGGCCGTACCCATTCTAATGCCTATCATCAGGTGCGGCGCTTTTTTCCCGAGGAAGCGGGCGCGGAATTGGTGGCGGTCTGCTCACGCGACGAGGCCAAGGCCCGGGATTTTGCCGCCCAATGGGGTTTCGGCTCGCATGTGACCGATTGGCGCAAACTGGTCGAGCGCGACGACATCGATCTTATCGACATCGCCAGTCCGAATGACACCCATGCCGAGATAGCGATGGCCGCCGCTAAAGCCGGTAAGATGGTCGCGTGCGAAAAACCGCTCGGAACCACGCTCGCCGAGGCGCGTCGCATGGTCGAGGTGGTGGAGCGTGCGGGCGTCGCCAATATGGTCTGGTATAATTACCGGCGGGTGCCCGCGCTGGCGCTGGCCAAACAGATGGTCGAGGAAGGGCGACTCGGCCAGATCTTCCACAGCCGCTTCAAGTTCCTGCAGGACTGGACCATGTCGGCGGATCTGCCACAAGGCGGACCGGGTACGTGGCGGCTCGACGCCAGCCGCTCAGGGAGCGGCGTCACGGGCGATCTGCTTGCCCACTGTATCGATGCGGCACTTTGGCTCGTCGGGCCGTTTGCCGAGGTGTGCGGCATGACCGAGGTTTTCATCCGTGAACGCATGCATGCGCTGAGCGGCAAGCGCGAAGCCGTCACGGCGGAGGACGCCGGCCTTTTCCTTGCCCGGTTTGCCAACGGCTCGATCGCAAGTTTCGAGGCGACCCGCTTCGCGCGCGGCCACAAGGCGCTTTTTACGCTGGAAGTGAACGGCGAACACGGCTCGATCGCATGGGATTTGCACGACCTGCACCGGCTTCAGTACTTCAGCCACCATGACGAAGCCGCCCTTCGCGGCTGGCGCACGATTCACGTGTCCGACAGCGACCATCCATACATGAAGGCCTGGTGGGTGCCGGGCCTCCAGATCGGTTACGAACACACATTCGTACATCAGGTCGCCGACTTCCTTAGCGGCCTTCGTACTGGAGAGAAGGTTGTGCCCAACTTTCGAGATGGCCTTGCGGCCGACGCCGTGGTGGACGCGGTGCTGCGGTCCGCCCGGTCGCGGCGGTGGGAGACCATCGAGGAGGTTAGCGACCAGCATGAACGGAGGACCATCTAGCAGGTTCAGGCCCCCCAAAGCCTCCCGCCTCCATCCTCGCAAGCCGCCAGCGTGCGCCGTCCGCGGCTGCTTTGGTGGTGGTCTGCTGCGAAGCAGGATCGAATGATGCGTTGTTCCAGGCCGCAATAAGGTCTTCGAACAATTCCTCGCTGGCCGTCGAAACTTTGGTTTTGTCGGAGGACAGCAGGAAATGAAACATGCGCCTTGCGGCAGGGGAGGACAATTGAATCTGCCCGGCGTTGATTGCCCCGAAGCTCTTCCAGCTAGGAGTTCTCCCGAGAGCAGTTTGTTTGTGGCCTCTGACAGTGAAATGGCCATGATTCCCTTTCGCCCAAAAAGACTAGAAGAGAAGGCCCATGCAGGCCATCAAAAATGTCAGTAATACATAACCGCTCCGGTAGTGAGTTGACCTTGCGGCTGTTGACATTGAGGTCGGGGGCTGAACGACAGCTATTCGAAGGTTCTCGCTGAAACCGGACTGTCGACAATCGGCCCGATTCGGTCGGGCTGCAAGGCGCCCAAAATCGGTCATTCCCTCCAATTAGCCGTGGCTCCAAAAAGCGGACATCGCACGGTTAATCAAGGGGTGTCCTTTGAGCTTAGCCCGTGGATTAACGAACCTGCGTTTCAGGACGTTGCAGCCTCCCAGTTTGGAGCAAAAGGCGGGTCCACGTAACGTAGGTTCTTCGACCCGCAGACCGGGCGGCCGTTCACCTGGGAGTTCCAAGGGGATAACGGGGGCATCGAGATCAAGGCGGCGGCGCGGTTGGTCATGGACGATCCCTCCGCTGCCGTCGAGGCCGGTCTCGCAGGGCAAGGCATATTCCAGAGCCTTGCCATCGGCCTCGACGAGTGGCTTGAGAGCGGGGCGCTCACGACGATCCTGGCGGAATGGTCCAACGAGCAGTTTCCGCTTTACGCCTATCATCCGCCACGCCACATCCCGCCGGCAAAAGTGCGGGCTTTTCTGGATTTTATTCAACGGATCGCGGCGACGTAGCGCGGGGCATTCTTGCCGCGCACAGCCCTGGCTGTCCGCCGGCAAAAATGCTTGCCGCCTTGCATGATGGTGTTGCATATCGGTCATCCCAGATCGATCCGCCCTCAGGAAGCCAAGACAGGCAAAGGCCCGGAAGCCCTGAACGCGTGCGGACGGACCTTCGCTTTGACGGCGCGCGCCTGGGCTGTGGCTTGCATCGGCAGACAACCGAAGCTGTGAAATAAGGCCATCGAGGACGATGTCGCGAACTCGGAAATGTAGGCCTCCTCTTCAGCGATGCTGTGCAATGTAGCTGGGGAACACGAACTTCTACAAACGGCTGATTCTGGTGTCCGAGATCACTGATTGGCACCATCTGATTTTTCAGAAGGTGGACCAACTCCTCATGACAATCAGCTGCCACAGGGCCCAGAACCATTTCCCCATCGTCGGGCCGTTTTCGTCAAAGGATCACTGGGGTCGACAGGTCGCATACCAATCTCAGTTTCTCGACCAGAGGGGTAGCGCATCAGGGACAAGCCAAGATCAAAAGGCGCCTTTGCTCCATCGGCTCGTTCGATACCGAAGAGTGGGATTTTTCACCAAAGCCGAGATGGATGCGGCAGAGAACGTATGACAGAGCAGGGGTGAAGTTCGACCACTACGAACACATTCTGGAGACTGGCACATGCTAGCTGATGGCCCGGCTGACAGGCTGATTTGAGACACAGACGCCCAAAAGGTATCTGCCGGCCTCGCTCCTCTGCGAGCAGCGCTGGTCCATGGACAAATCGCGGGTGCGGCGCTCGACGTGTTCGACCAGGAGCCGCCGAAGACCGACGATCCGCTGTTTTCGCTGCCTAACGTCTTGTGCACGCCGCATGTCCCGGCGTGGACGACTGAACGAACTCAGGCCGTCGGATGGCATGCGGCCAAGAACCTGTGGGCCATGATGAGCGGCGAAGGACAAGCCGATATCGTCAACCCGCAAGCCAAGCAGCGTAGGACTTCGGCCTCGCCTCGCTCAGCGAGGTGTGATTTCGGAGGCTGCGTGAATGCCCAACCCCTTCTGCCTCAATTGTCGCACCGACAACGTTACACTTTATTGCGTCGCCTGCTTCCATGTTTCGGTATCGGATCCATGTCTCCACGATGCCACCACAATGTTAGCAAAGGCTGCCCGCGGGATTTTGCAGTTTGACACGCCCAATTCGTGCGGACATAAGGTGTGGCCATATCAACTGGAGGCTCGGCAGTTGGCGGTCCGCCGAGAATTCCGACATCCTTGACGATCAGGAACAGATGGCGGTCGCGCTATCGCGCCGTAGTTCCGATCATGGAGCAGTCGAACATCGGGCCGCCCACAGGATTATAGGACACCGGCTTAGCTAGCGGGGGCATGCCCGCGATCTCCAGAAGCAGCTTTCGGCGGATAGCTGCTTCGAACAAAGCAAGATCATCAACGCCGATCACGAATGCTTCCGGTCCGCCAATGACGCAATGCTCGTAATAGAGATTGAGATAGTCTGCACCAAAGGACTGAAAGCCGTTGGAACGACCATGCGGCAAGGACAGCGGTAGGCCATTTATGGTAACTCCGGAAATCGTCAGCCGGTCTCGTATCGAAGCGACCGGCAGGCCGGCATTGTTGGGGCCATCGCCCGATATATCAATCACGTGGCGCGCGGCCGTGGTACGGCTCTTCGCAAACAGGGCGTCGGCCGACAGAAGAGCGCCCGAAATGGAAGTGCCTGGCTGCGCGCAAATAGGCTGTATCGCAAGGGCATCGGCGAACCGACTTGCGTCGGCGTAGCTACCAATAATCGTCCAGGGCACTACCACGTGCTGGTAGTTTGGGCCGGCCCATTCGAGATACAAAACCGCGACCCTACCGCGTGCACCCGATCCTATGGCCCTCGCCAGGCTAGGGTTCCTGAAAGCGTTGACGTAACCGTCGCGCTGAACCCTCTGCTCGTAAGGGCTCATCGAGGATGAGACGTCGACGGCGAGGACTAGTTTGAGATCGACGCCAAGCGTACCTGGCTCGGTCCTCGACGATGGTGTGCAGGGACTGCTGGTGAAGAGTGCCAATGCTATGAGGCACGATCTTGCCAGCCGCCTCATCTTGGGTGGGCCGGTTCGAATTTTCGGGCCAGATTTTGCCATACCGCAGGGCCTCGGCGCCATTAGCGCCTCTCAGCGTTCCGAAGGGGAAGTTTGAATTGACAAAGGGCCGCGCGCTTCACCCGATTGGGTGAGGGCCCTACTCAGTGTCGTGAAGGCAGGCGCGATAGGAGTGCCGTGAGTTCGGCTTGGCGATGCGTTCCGGTTTTGGCGAGGATCGCCCGGAGTTGAGTGCGCGCGGTTTCGCGGCCAATTGCCAATCGGGCGCTCGCGGCGTCGACGCCGTCGCCGGCTGTTAGGCTAACGGCCAGCCGCGCTTCGGCCGCTGTGAGTTGGAATGCTTGACCAAGCAACTGTGCAGATAGGGGCCGGTCCCCAACAAGGACGGTGAAGTAAAGCAGAAGGTCGCCGCCACTGAACAGGTCGCGCACGAACGAAGTCATCGGTACGACCTCGGCAAGGAGCCAGAACGATCCGTCGCGGGCGATAACTTCAGGCTCGACTGGAATCGCGCCGTTGAGTGCGCTTGAGACGGCAGCACCGATCATCCGCTGCAGACGGGTATCGCTCTCCCGATCTGCTGCGTGGACGCGGCCGTGACGGACCAGAAGGCCGGAGCCGAACAAAGCATCCGCATGCTCGTTGCAACGCTTCAGACAGCCACGATGATCAAGCAGGGTCGCGCCAAAATTGAATTGGTCAAGGATGGCCAAAGTCGGGTCCAGCGAAATCTCCCAGATCTTCTCGGCGAGGCTGATGATCTGGGTCAGTTCCGGCACGACACGGAGGAAATGGTCGGCCTCGGACAGATCAAAGGCCCCGCTGCGGGCATCGCGGAACATCGACAGGAACCACTTGTGCTTCTTCACCATAAAGTAGACGGCTGCCCACCACTCACGGTGCCCGGGCGAGCTATCTCCTGATAGTAGGGAAGGAACCTTCTCTCCTCGGGGTGGTGAGTTCATCCTCGATGGTGAAGCAGGTTGCCGGCTTTGCCAGCAGCCTCAACCTTTCGCAACGCGGATCAGGAGCCCCTTCGATCTTCTCGAGCCAGAGAGCCGAAAATTCGGCATGCTCCGTCGAGTCCGGCGTTGGTGTGGTCCGCTTGCGCTGGTCGCTCCGGAACGGGTGTGTGTCATCACAGGCGCGGATGACACAACTCGTAGCGCCCAGGGCATTTGCGAGCTTTTGAAGCGCGGCCGGCCAGCGCCCAAATTCGAACGCGGCGTCGTAGCAATTCTCGATCGCGGACGCGATTGCCCGATTGGCAGCCATACGGTCTACCCTCTTGATGCATGGGCTACGACACGCTTTCAAAATACCACAGAACCGGCAGAACCAGGAATGGCCGGCCGGATCATCCTTCGTCGCCCCTACGGGTGTGACGGGCTTGTGGCCGCGCACTCGCTGCTACTTTCGATTGGCTTGAACTAAATTTGCGCACGCCGACGGTGGGAGGCTGTCATCCTCTTATCTAAACTGCCACAGGTTCGAACGATCTCCAGATGCCGGCTAGCCAGCGAGGCCGATAAAATGTCATCAATTCTTGACCGAGCATCGACACGACTTGGGGATCAGCCTGAGATGTCGCATTGAATTCGGCGGCCGACCGGTACGATTTCGTAGCCGACGTCGGTTAATCGGAGTTTCAGCTCGTCGAAATGCCGCTTAGGGCCGCTGACGATCAACTCGGGTGAATAGTTCCAGCCGTTGTGGGCAGCATTGGCCAGGATATCGGCATAGAGGCGCATGCTGACGATTTTGCGCTCACGGCTTCGGCGACGATGCGCAGGTCTCGATCGAGAACTGGCGGACCGCCGTTGAAAACGCGATTCTGCTCGATCCGATGGACAGCGTTGCCTGCAATTGCCTTGGCGACCTCAGGGGTTGTCTCGGCGACGTCGCAGGAGCGGAGCGCGCGTATCGCCGCGCGTTCGAGTACGGCTCCAACCATGCCGATACGCTGGCGCTGGCCGGCAGGAAGGCGCTGGTCGCTGGCGATCCAGCTGAGGCGATGCCCCTGATCGAACGCGCTATGCGCCTCAATCCGCTGGCCCCACCTTGGTATTTCGGCCTGCTGGGCCGCACCCTGTTTGCGGCCGGCAGGCACAGGGAAGCCATCGCGGCACTGCGCAGAAGTACGCTAAACTCACCGAATTTGCTGATGTTTATCACGCTGGCGCATTCGGCCGTGGGAGAGGCCGGGGAGGCGCCAGGATCGAAGCCCGCTTGAAAGCTGAATTCCCGGACTTTTCCGTCGAACGCTTCATCACCAGCTATCCCGTGACCAACCCTAACGCGGTTCGCGCCATTCGCCATGCCGCCCACCTGGCAAGGGACGACGGAGGCCTTCAGAAGATGCCCGACCCGACCTGACGGCAATCGCAAGCCAAAAAGGCCCACCTGCCGGAACGAGGCGCTCCACCAGTCAGCGCCTGCTTTCGCAGGACAGTTCCTGAAAGCCGCCTGACTGGAATCGGCCCCGTTGCCGACAGCTGTGCGCCTCATGCCAGCCATTGAGGTCAGGTTTGGTGCCTCCTGAAGGGAGACATTCCCGTGGCCAAACTGGAGAGTCGACGCTGCGCCATCGTAGCCTCCAAGAATACTACTTCACCGGGCCACGTGTAATGGTTGTGAGGTCCGCGATCACGTCAAACGCCTTGATACTCAACGTTGGATCACCCTTCATCTCCGCAACGATTGGCCCATCCATGAACGTTTTCACTGCTGCGTCATCGTCGAATAGGTAGATCCCGCCGGCATCGTTTTGGGCCTCGTTTATGATCCAGACCTTCCAGCGCAGGCCAGGTAGGTCCGCGATTGGTTGAGCATATGGCAGGTTTTCTTGCTCATACTCGGCCCTCGGCCCGTTTAGCTTGTAGTTGATTTGCAAAATTTTAGCTGACATGCCTTTCCTCCCTTATTCTCTCTAATTGGCGTTGCATGGCTACGAGTGATCCTCCAGGCGTGATGCTGCAGCCTCAGTATGATTTTCAAGAAAGCTGGACGATTCCATTGAGTCTTGCCCAGACCGAGGTCCGCAGCCAACGGTCCATGCTGCGGGCGAGCACGGGGTCGCCGCTCAGGAAAAGGCGGCCCCTTTCCTTCTCGCGCTCGATGCTGGAATGGCCCTCGATGATGGCCCCCAGCGAAACAACGCCGGTCTCGACGTAAAGGTCGACCTCCCGGCCGGGGTCGAGCCAGCATACCGCGGGGAAGTCCGCGCCTGGCTCGACCACCATCCAGCAGTTGGGACACTTCGGTGAGGGATCGTCGCGAAAATGGAAGCGGATGACGGCGCGCCGCTGCGGCAGTTCGGTGAGGTCGATCATTCGCCGCACGACCCACATGATGGTCGAAGCATCCGCACCGCTGAGCGCAATCTCCGCCTCGATGTTGCATAGGGCCCACTGCGCCAGCGCGTTCATCGCCGGCTCTAGTTTGATCGCCTTCTCGGTGCGGAAATACTCAACGGTGCCCGCCGCCTTTTCCTCGACGCGCTCGACCAGGCCCGACGCCTCCATTTCTTTGAGCCGCCTCGACAGGATGGCGGACGAGATGTTGCCCAACCCCTTGCGAATGTCATTGAAGCGGGTTGAGCCGTTCCAGAGCTCGGTCAGGATTTGGATCGTCCAGCGCGGCTCCAGAATCTCGCAGGCGAGCGAGATCGGGCAAATCAGTCCGTAAGGCCGACGTGTCATGGCCGGGCACTCCCTTTCCGCAACTTAATCTTTGCGGAGATCTGAGGCCAGTTCACAATCTGAAGCGGAGCACTTCCGAACTTGCACTTGCACCTGTCGGCCTTCCGCAACGTTGGCTGACCGAAGCCTGTCCCGACAGCTTCGATCGATCCGCCTCGTCGCGCGCTCGGGTCACAACTTTCGGTCCGCGAACGTCAGGTCGAGCCAACCAAGACATTAGGTCTCGGTCTGCTGTTGCTTCTCGGACCCGGAAATAGACCGACCGGTTCCGGCTCCTCAACGGTCTACCTGCGTTTTCTCCGGTAGCCAATCATGGCCGAAAGAGAAACGAAATGGGACACTCGTGCTACGACCTTGCCACCTCCGATCGCCGCGCAGGAATGCAGGCAAGAAGGTTGGAACGAAACGCCCTCTGAAACCTCGACAGATATGGGCAACACGCTTCTTTCTCGATCGGGAAAGGCGTCTGCGAGACAGAGCGCTCTTCGATTTGGCGATCGACAGCACGTTGCGCGGCTGCGATCTCGTCAAGATCAAAATCGGCCATCTTGTTGTAGGACCTGAAATCCGAACGCGCGCGGTGGTCATCCGACAGAAGACCGGCCGACCTGTTCAGTTCGAGTTGATGAGCGACGCACGCTCCAGCCTTCTCACATGGTTGGAACGACGCGGCGGCACAGTGGCTGATTACGCCTTTCCGAGTAGGATCGATCCAACGGTTCACATGAGCACAAGGCAGTATGCCCGCCTCGTCGACGAATGGGTCGAGGCGGTCGGACTTCGACCAGAGGAATACGGACCCATTCCCTGCGTCGCACCAAGGCTTCGATCATCTACAAAGCGACGGGAAATCTGCGAGCCATCCAGATTTTGCTCGGTCATACCAAGATCGAGAACACGGTCCGCTATCTGGGTGTCGATGTAGAGGATGCTCTCGAACTTTCCGAGGCAACTGAGGTTTGATTAGGCACGGCTCCACTTCACGAGTGGAGCCGTGACGAATTTGCGCCCCATCTCGGCCATAGAGGCCGGCTTCGCAGCTTCCTCAAGCGGACATTGCCGAGTGACTAGGAGGTCGTGGTAGCGACGAAAACGGACGATCAGCCGTTGCCTTGCGAAGCAGCCGTTGCCTATGTCCTAAGGATCGCCGACTGGCTTGATATCGACCAGGTGGCGCCCCAATGGCCGGCCCAGGCGACGAGTTGAGATCAGGACCTCTCACCCCCTCACATGACGCGGATCGCTTTGCACGGCGTCCTGCGGCGATTTGTACCGGGCCAATGCAACCCGCAGGGCTGTCTTTCGCGATCCCGCTGCGTTCCCAACTCGCTGTCATGCGCCAGCCCGGCAGCGCTATTCCGGCAGCCCCGCCTTTCGCAAACCTTCTACAAGCCGAGCCATATCGGCCGGACGGCTAGTTGGCATGACATCGGCGAGATTGGAAATTCTTTGGCCGGGATCGAGGTCGAGCATTCGGCTCACCACTTTTTGCGCATCCTCGGTGCGGCCGGCGTGAGCATAGCTTGCAGCCGCATAGCGCAACGACCCCAAATAGTCCGGCTTTTCCCGTAACGACCTTTCGGCCCAAGATGATGCTTCCTCAAATCGACCACCGAAGAGATGAGCCACTGCAACCGCATTCTGCATATCGAACATGAGCGGGTCGACTGGGCTCATGCGTATCGCGGTCGCCAGGTGCCGGAGTGAGGTTTCTGTATCGCCGAGGTCGGCTCTGACCCAGCCGCTGAACAGCCACGCGCTAGCCAGGTTCGGATTGAGCGCAAGCGCGCGATCAATGAAGGCTGCCCCGCTATTGTTGTCGCCCACGACGAAGGCGAGCGCGTTTCCGCCGCGGGAAAGCGCAATCGCGTCGTCCCTGCCCAAATCCACTGCCTTGCGAGCCAGGCGTTCCGTCTCGGCGGTTTCTTGCTTGCGATCCGTCATCCAGCCATTCGCCTTGCGCATGACGGCACACCAGGCGGCCATGCCGTATGCCGAGGCAAATTCAGGGTCGAGTTCGATGGCTTTATAAAAAAACTTAAGGGCGTCTGCGTTGGATTCCCTGCTCAACTGGTGGAGGCTTGCTATCCCGCGCAGATAGTAGTCGTAAGCGTCAAGATGCTCGGTCGGCTTGCGCTTGGCCCGCTCGATCTCTGCCTGTTCCAGCTTTGGAGCGATCGCTCCGACGACGTTTCGGGTCACCTCCTCCTGCAGCTCAAAAATGTCCTCCAGACCGCCGTCGAAACGGTCGGCCCATAGATGTGCTCCCGTTGTCGCGTCGATAAGCTGTCCGGTGATGCGCACCCTGCTCGCAGCCTTGCGCACGCTCCCTTCGAGCACGTAGCGCACACCAAGCTCGCGTCCGACCTGCTTGATGTCGACTGCCCGGCCCTTGTAGGTAAAGCTGGAGTTGCGTGCGATGACGAACAGCCAGCGCGTCCGGGACAGCGCGGTGATGATCTCCTCAACCATGCCGTCAGCGAAGTAGCCCTGCTCGGGGTCGCCACTCATATTGTCGAATGGCAAGACCGCGATGGACGGCTTTTCGGGAAGCGTCAGCGTATCCCTTGCGGAGAATACCGAAGCGGGTTTCGCTCGACTGACCCGATAGGCGCGCACCGCCTCCACAATGTTGTGGACCTGATGGCTACCGAGGTCGGTGTAGGCATAGTCCAGTTTGCCTTTGACCTGCTCGTAAACGCTGCTCGCGACGCAGACACCGCCAGGGTCTGCAAGCTTCTCGAGCCGCGCGGCGATGTTCACGCCATCACCGTAAATCGTATCGTCCTGTGCAATCACGTCGCCCAGATTCACGCCCATGCGGAAAGTCATGCGCCTATCTTCGGGCAAACTTGCATTGTGAGCGGCCAATCCCTCCTGGGCTTCGACCGCACACCGCACCGCGTGGACCGCGCTGGCGAATTCGACAAGAAGGCTGTCGCCAGCGGAACCGACGATACGTCCGTGCAACTCTGTGATCTTGGGCTCGATCACTTCGGCGCGAAGCCTCTTCAGGTGCCCAAGCGTGCCAACCTCGTCGGCTCCCATGAGGCGGCTGTAGCCGACGACGTCGGCAGCAAGGATTGCGGTGAGGCGTCGCTCCATAGCTGGTGTCCTGCCTGTTCCGTAGGTCTAAGCTCCGGGCGGTGAGCGTATTCCAGTCCTACCTCCAATGCGAGCGTGCAGTGCCGGCGCCGATAACGGGCGACCTCGCTAGAGGTCGGCAGCCCGGCCTGGGCCCTCCTGGTAGCACCCACACATCACCGGTTTTGTGATACCGCGGACCCGAGGCGGCTCCAGGTCGAGCCGATCTAAATGAAGCAGCCCTCCTGAGTCTGTGCTATGTCGGATAGGGAAGGAGGGCAAATGAGCGAGACCCGCAAGCTTGCGGCGATCCTGGCCGCCGATGTCGTCGGATACAGCCGGCTGGCTGGCGTGGACGAAGATCGGACTCTCGCGCGCCTCAGGGCGCTCCGCAGCGATCTGGTTGATCCTACCATCGCGGTACACATCGGACGCGTGGTGAAACGCACCGGTGACGGGGCCCTCGTCGAGTTCCGTAGCGTGGTCGATGCCGTCCGATGCGCTATCGAAGTGCAGAACGCCATGCTCGAACGCAACGCCGGGGTGCCGTCTGAGCGACGTATCGAGTTTCGCATGGGAATCCATGTTGGCGATGTAGTCGAGGAGGGCGACGGCGACCTGATGGGCGACGGTGTCAACATTGCTGCCCGTCTGCAAGGTATCGGCGAACCTAACGGTATTTGCCTGTCGGGTGCGGCATACGAACAAGTGCGGGACAAGCTCAAGGTTGATTTCGAGGATATCGGCGACAAAGAACTCAAAAACATTGCACGGGCGGTGCGAGTCTATCGCGTGAACTTAGACCGTCACATCGCAAGCGTGTCGACAGTGCCCGACCCTTCCGGCGGAAAACTGGCGCTGCCCGACAAGCCGTCGATTGCCGTCCTCCCGTTCCAGAACATGAGCGGCGATACCGAACAGGAATACTTCGGCGACGGGATCGCGGAGGACATCATTACCACCTTATCCAAGCTGCGGGGCTTCTTCGTTATCGCGCGCAATTCGTCCTTCGCGTACAAAGGCAAGGCGCTAGATATCCGTCAGGTCGCGCGCGAGCTGAATGTTCGCTATGTACTGGAAGGCAGCATTCGCAAGGCGGGTGAGCGATTGCGAGTAACTGGCCAGCTTATTGACGCGGCCAGCGGCAATCACATCTGGGCAGAGCGCTACGACCGCCCCGCCTCTGACATTTTCGAAGTGCAGGACGAGATCACTCACAGCGTTGTCGCCGCGATAGAGCCGCAGATTTACGCAGCCGAACGCCTTCGCCTTCAAAGTAAGGCGCCAGAGAGTCTCGACGCGTGGGGCTGCGTTGTCCGAGCGATGCCTTATATCTGGACATGGGTTATCCAAGACGAGGACACTGGTATCAGCCTCTTGAAGCGAGCGATTGAGCTCGATCCCCACTATGCACGCGCTCGCAGCCTGCTCGCGTGGGCCTTCGCCACCCGTGTAATTTCCGGCAATTTGGAGTTTGAGTCAGGCATATCAAGTGCCCTCGCGCTTGCCCAGGGCGCGATAGACCTCGATCCCGACGACCCATGGGCCCATTTCGCGGCAGGTTACATATCAGCGTTTTCGAGACGATTTGGGCCGGCTGTGGAGGAACTGAACGAGGCACTGCAGCGCAACCCGAACTTTGCATTCGTCCACATAATCTTGGGGTAGCCTACGGCTATGCGGGGCTTGCTGAAGATGGCCTCCGCCAGCTCGAAATCGCACGACGACTGAGTCCCCTTGATCAAACCCAAGCAGCGAATCTTTCGGTAGAAGGTCTTTGCCATCTGGTCGCCGGCCGCTACGCCGAAGCGGTAAGAGCTGAACGTCGCGCCGTACTGATGAGACCAAACTTTGGGACCGCTTGGCGCACACTCACAGCAGCCGCAGGACTGGCCGGTGATCCGGAAATCGCACGCCAAGGACTCGTCGAATGCAAACGGCTACAGCCGAATCTCAGCATCGACTGGGTCGAAAAATACCACCCACTGATACGGTCAGAGGACCGTGCCAGATATATCGAAGGCCTACGACGTGCAGGCCTGGAATAATGACCTGCGAACTGGTTCGTCACTGAAGAAGCTGCTAATATTCAAGAAGCCCTGAGCGCGTTGCTGGAAACGAGGCAATCTTTTGAACTCCAGCCTCTTTGTCGGAGGGCCAAAAATGGCCGAGTTCGATCGCCGTAGCGTATTGCTTGGTGCAGTGTCTGTTGTTCTGACAGGAAGTTGGCCGCAGTCCGGGAGTGCCGCAGAGTTTTCAACGCTCAGGCAAGCTGCTCAGGCTCGTGGCGTAGAGATCGGGGCCTTTACCTCGCTATCGCAGATCCAGGACAATGAGTTCGGCAACACAATCGGCCAGCATTTCACGCTTTCGGCGAATCTGCTTGAGGAAATGGAATGGGACGCCAACCCAGGCTTCAACGTCGACGATCCCGGATTCAACGGCTTGACGACATTTCTAGACCGATGCCACGACCTCGGCTTGCGTTCACGGGCACGGCAGATCTATTCGAAGGAGGCATTACCGTGGAACGCGCATCTACGCGCTGACGGTAGCCCTAAAAACCGGACGGAACTGGAGCAGACACTGGTTAGGCGAGCACAGCAGGCCTGCCGACCACTGAAAGGCCGCAACGCGATCATCCAGGTAATCGATGAAATCCTGGCCGATCATGAGGGTGGCCTGCGGCAAGACCCTTTCAGCAACGCTCTAGGGGAGGAGTACGTTGATATCCTGTTTCATGCCGCGCACGAGGCGGCACCCGATGCCCTGCTGATCTACCAGGAGTATGGTCCCGAAATTCGTCCTCAGGATTGGTTCAAGCGCAAGACTAAGGATTACATTGCGCTGCTGGAGCGACTGCGCAAGCGCAACCTGCCGATCACCGGAGCTGCTCTCGGCGGCTTTATGCATCCCGACCTTGTGTTGAGAAGGCAGTTCTTCCAGCACATCGAGCAACTCGAATACGACATTCATATAACGGAGCTGACACAAATCTACGGCATGCGCGGCGAGCCGAAGAGTGACGGGTTCTGGCCAAAGAGCGTTAAGGAAAACGACCGCATCGTTGCGGATCGGTACACTCGGGCATTCCAGTTTCTATGCGATTTGAAGCGACTGCGCGAGATTACATTCTTTGCCGCCGTCGACGGCCGCAACATCGTGGAATCCGGCTCGCTGGGCATTGAACCCTACAGTATGGCTCGACCAGGCATATTCAACTACGACTGGACGCCGAAACCGGTATACCATGCACTTACAAAGACCCTGAAGAATTCGAAACTGCGAATCCAAGGTGGCTCTCGCTAAATGCGCGAAAACCGAGCGATTCGTATACGTCCCGAGTCCTGAGATAGGTATCTGATTTTTCGCGGGAGCGGACAATGCATCCATATCCCAGTTGAGATCGGCGCGGAGCGGCACCTTCTGGCGAGCCCGTACCACTGTCACTTTCGGCACAACCCCACGTGATTTCATCGCCGCGTGGCGTGGGGGCCGCTGTGGCGAATGTGTAGCTCTTCAGCTGCTGGCCTATAGCATCGGGCTTTCATAGGTGCGGATGACCGACGCCTCGGCAGTTCTACATTCTCTCCATGATAATTTTTCCTGAACAACCGCTGCCAACTCCGGTCCCGATAAATTTGCCGGTTCCAGTGTCACCTTTTATGATGCCAGTCAGGGTGTTTCCGCCTGTTCTTCCTTTATGAACAAAGGTCAGTTTCATATTGACGGCGCCGCTCCCAGAAATGCTTCCTGTCAACCCGGAGTCAGACGATACTTTGCCGTCACTTATGACGACCAATGATGAGAGTTCTCGCCAATCTCCGCAGTCCGTTAGAGCCCGTCTGACTAATTTCCATGTGCCATCAAAGGCGCTTAGTCCGCTGGTCTGAGGCACACAACGATCGCCCTGCACCCTCATTCCGTCCTTACAAGCAAGCGGGCAGATACGAGCCCCGACCGCCCTAAGTCTTTCCAGAAGCCCCGCTGTCGGTTCCAACGATGCAAGCTTGACACCTTGCCGATCAGCATAGTCCTGAAGCGCTTTGCGGCTGCCGGCTCCCCATTTTCCGTCAGCCTGGCCTTCAAGACATCCTATGCGAGAGAGTTCCGTTTGAATGAAGCGCGGAAGTTCGCTGGGGTCCGGGGTAGGTGCCGATGACTGCGCCGAGGGATCGGGGCGTTTAAGGCTTGCGACTTCCGTTGCCTTGGCATCGCCGGTCGCCTGGGTGGCGCGCTCCGCCTCCGGCAGCTTCGCCACCTGCCGTTCCGTTTCGGTGCGCTTGACGATTGCGTCGATCTTCAACCTCGCAAGGGCGGCAAAAACGCCGTCCGGAAATTGCTGCAGATATGCTTCGAAGAAGCCTTTGTCGGTCGAGTCCTTGATCGTCGCCCAATAAGCAAGCTCGACGGCATTGTCCGGCGGCGCAGACTGTGAAGTGGGTGCAGATACCGCCTTCGGTTCCGTGGCGAGAGGCTTCAACACAACCTCGCCCGTGAGAGAAGAGTTCTCCCACGGCACTTGCTTGCCCTCCGTCGCAGCCAGCACATCGCGACGCACATCGATAAGTTCACGCGTGATATCCTGCCCCGTCGTCCCGAGGTGAGCGACGAGTGCAGCCGTGAATGGAGAATTCCGCCCTGCTCCGTCCATGGCGACATTACCTGGCTGCGTTGCGAATGCTATGAGCGTGCCGACTCCGCTGCCAAGCCTAGCCAGACCTCGACTCACGGAACCGGAGCGCGTTCCCATCGAGCGGGAAAGCTTCTCCGCGAAAGGATTGTCCCGGCAGGCATCGAGGAATATGAGGTTGACCTTGGCGGTGCGCTCCATCGCTGAAAGTACAAGGTCCATCGGAAGGGCCTCGAAGTCGAGGTCATTGTAGCCGGACAATTCGGCATCGACCGGCACCATGTAATTGTTGCCATTCACCTGCAGGCCGTGCCCGGCATAGAAGAACAGCGCCATATCGGCGCCGTCGAGCTTTTCCAAGAACTCGCGCACCGTGCGACGCATTCCCGCGAGGTCGAGGTCCTGGCCGCTGACAACCTCGAAGCCAAGGCTTTGAAGCTTGGCATTCATGTCGGAAGAATCGTTCTTCGGATTGGCGAGTTGGACGGTATGCTGGTAGGCCGAATTGCCAATTACCAACGCTACGCGTTTCTCGGCGGTTGCCTGTCCCGAAATGGCAACGAACAATAAAACTAAAAGAATGAAAGCGCTGCGCATGGCAGAAACGGCTCCCCGAAAGGAACTGTAGCAGAGGCTAATACAACCGAAAAGAGCTTTAGCCCAAGGCTGCGTCGCCTGCGGCTCCGAGATGATTGTTGGCAAGACACCGATTCGGTGCTGGGTCATGGGTCGGCATGCAAGGGGCGCAATTTGCTTGATGCACCTGAACGGATATGCTGGCAGCGAGTAGAGCTTCCAGTGGCTTGGGGTGCAATTCGGCGTGCGAACAGTTGGCCGGATCGTCAGTGTGCAGCGACGTGGCATCGCCGCATCGCTCGCCTATTTGGTTCTGCTGGGGGTCTCGACTGCTCTCGTGTCACCGCCGCTGGAGAATATCCTGCGCGACATGATGATGGTCTCGATCTCGCCGTTCACCCATGCTCCACGCAACATTGTTGTGGTCTCGATAACGGAACAGACCCTGGCGAATTTTCGATACCGCTCACCCCCGGACCGTGGCTTCTTGGCAGACATCGTGACCCGGATCGAGTCGGCCCACCCTCTTGTTATCGGTATCGACCTTTTGTTCGACCAGGCAACAGAGCCGCAAAAGGACGCCCGGCTCGAAACTGTTATCGAAGCCGCCAGTGTGCCCGTGGTGATCGCCTCGGCGTCGCGCGCTGATGGCCTCACCCAGAGGCAGTCCGACTATCTCAACGCGTTCGCTCCGTCGGCAAAGCGGGGCCTTGCGGCATTGTCACATGACAATCTCGACGGCGTGGTCCGAGGAGTTTTTCCCGGTCGAGAGGTTGAGGGGGATGGGCGCCAAGCTTCGCTGCGGCAATAGCAGCAGCAACCGGCGTTAGTAGCGGCCACAAGGCCGAGGAAATGGTCTATTACCGAACGGTCAACAGCCTGCCCTTCAATTTTTCAACCTATCCGGCACAGGCCGTTCCGCTGGCACCGCTCAGTTGGTTCGAAGGGAAATATGTTCTTATCGGCGTGGACCTACAGCAAATAGACCGTCATCCGACACCGTTCGCATTGTTGAGCGGCGCGGAAACCGGTGTTCTCCCTGGCGTCGCAATCCACGCCCACTCGTTAGCCCGACTCTTGTCCGGGAACAGAATAACGGTTCCTTGGCCCGCGGTGGGTTACGCGCCGATGCTTGTTGTCGGGCTGTTCTGCTTGTGGATCGTTTCGCGGCCGATCCCGGTGGTCTTCAAACCTTTCGCGGTCGCCGGTGCAGTGCTGCTGGTGTGGATAGGTGAGGCGTGGGCCTTCGCGAGGTTCGCAATACTGGTGCCGATGATCGCCCCTGCCTTGCTGGTGCTCGGTCTGTCAGCATTCGTTGGCTTCCTGGCTTGGAGACGGGACGCGAACGCTCGCCACTTCCTGCAGAACGCCTTCTCGAAATACGTCAGTCCGGCCGTCGTTGCAGCGATCGTGAAGGAACCTAACGCTCTCCATCTCGGCGGCGAGAGGCGAGAGGTCACCTGTGTATTCACGGATGTCGAGGGATTTACGTCTCTCAGCGAGAAGCTCGCGCCAGAGGTCATCGCCGAGGTATTGAACGAATATCTGCACGGGCTCTGCGAGTTGTTCATTGAGCATGGTGCAACCATCGACAAGGTCATCGGCGATGCAGTGGTCGGCTTCTTCGGGGCCCCGGTAGCGCAAAATGATCAGTCAGAGCGGGCGGTATCCCTGGCGCTGGCTGTACAGGACCTGGAGCAGCGGTTGCGAGAAAGATTGGCGAGACGAGGCCATTCATTCGGCGCGACCCGCATCGGTGTTCATGGCGGTCCGGCAATCGTCGGCAACTTCGGGGGAAATCGGTTCTTCAACTACACAGCTATAGGAGACACGGTAAACACTGCCGCCAGACTGGAGGGCGCAAACAAGTACATCGGCACGAAAAATTGCATAAGCGCCGAAGTCGCGAAACAAACAGCGCGGTTCTTACTGCGCCCTGTAGGAGTTTTGCACCTCAAGGGCAAAAGCCAAGGCATCGAGGCTTTCGAGGCAATGAGCCGTACGTCGGAAAATATTATACTTTGCGAGGAGTATGGAAAGGCGTACGCCTTGCTTGCCATCGACGATAAGCTCGCGACAGCGGCATTCGAGCTGTTGGTCACAAACTATCCGCAAGACGCCCTGATCGCTTTTCACCATGGCCGCCTTGCAAGCGGACACTTCCGGGCAGACATTCATCTTGCCGACAAATAGGGCCATCATGACATGAGCCTCATGCGTCCGATCGCCCAAATCGCCTGTCTGGCCCTTGCCGCGGCCGTTCTTATCACGGCGCAAGGCGCGGTGGCCGGCAGCCAGTATGTGATCCTGTCAACTGAGCCGCTGGTGGACGAACTGCCGCCAGGCAAGATCTTTGTGCCAAGTGACGTCATCAACGTGCCAGCTGGTGCGGTCGTCACCTTGCTCGGTGAGGACGGCAGCGTGAATCCCATTTCAGGTCCCGCAGCTTTGGTGGTCACCGAGGATGCCCTGACATCCGACAGTCCGCAGAGGGCCAGCGACGGTCAGGCAGGACCTTCGAGCCTGGCCCTAATAGCTAGCCTTCTGACGAACGAGCGCCGGAGGACCGAGTCCATCGGGAGCGCACGCACCACCGCCGACCAGTCCACACCGAGTGGACTTGACGATCCCTGGGCGATTTCCATCGAAGAATCCGCTCCCGGCTGCATACGCAATGGCGAGGTGATTCTCGCCCGCCGCGGGATCGGTGAGAGCGCGGTGTTCTCGGTCCAATTCCGTGGTGGGCCGTCGTTGAACGGCCTCGTCTGGAGCGCCGGCAAGCCCACTTACTCGCTTCCGAACCCCATTCCTGCGGGAGCAAAATCATTTGTCGTCGAGACCACGAAGACGTCGGCGTTGATCGAAATCAAGGTGTTTCCACAGAACGCCGCTCTCGAAAATCGGCTGGAAGTCCTTGGATGGATGGTGAGCAGCGGTTGCAAACGCCAAGCGTTGGCCTTTGTTCGTCAACTTGTGACGAGACAGCAATAAATCATCAGACCAGGAGCCGCGCAGCGATTGACGGAGCGACTGGCCAGAGCCACAGCTGCGCCTCTTAGAGTCGCCATCGCCAAGGATCAGGTGAACTGCAAGGCCTTGGGTTTCGGTGTCTTTCAATGCGCTGAAGATGATCCGAGATTTTCGATTTCTGCACAAGAGCACGGTATTAGGCAAAGGAAAGGCGTCATGGGCCGGTATTAAATTGCATTGTGAAGCCCGGACGCGCTGGAAAATCGAGAAGCTCATCCGCGTTTCGCGACGCAATGGCCGCTTCTTGATTGCATATGCTGAGAACAGACTGTCTGCTTGCGGCCCCTAACCGGCCGTGCAGCAATGCGCCCAATTTCGGCCGTTCGCTGGTGCGTTAGCGCTGCCCAAAGCAGACCCTTCAAGGGCGCCGCAAGCAAGAACCCATTGAAGTACCGGCGGCGCCTGCCAAACGAGCTTTGAAGCCACGTCAGGTTTTGGCCGTCCGCTTCTTCCTCGATCAGGCGACGGCCGGCAACTTCGCGTAATCCTGCGCCTAGCCCACTACCGAAGCTGCGCCTTACCTTCCGATTCGTGACGCTGCCGACATCAGCTCCTGAGTGTTCGGGGCGCCGAATAGGCCGCCATCGAGTACCTCGTTGGAAGTCCAGCGAACGACGCCATCGCGGTCCAGCAAGAACTGGCCGACGAGCTGCCCGACGCCGGTGGCCATCATATGTTGATCCGCTTCCGTGATATCGTAGCTGTCCTTCTTGTTCAGATATTCGAGCGCCGCAAACGGGTCCATCGGTTCCGGCATTGCGCCCGGCAAATCGACCCGCATCGACTTCACATCGCTCATTGAAACCTTTTGCGGCCATGCGCTCTCTTCTTCGGTGATCTGCATATTCGGCAATCCAAAGGCGCGGTGTGAAGTCCGCTCAGGATCCGATGCCGCGAGGCCGAGCATCGGGTGGTACCGCAGATAGAGGCGCGCCCGCTCGATGGGCGTGTTGACCACTGTCAGGCTTTCGATGCCCTTCTCGTTGAGGGCTGGGGCGAGTTGCGAAAGCATGGCGATTTGGCGCCTGCAAAAAGGACAATGGAGACCTCGATACAGCCCAACCAGCACTGGTTTCTCGCCTCGGAAATCGTCGATGGCGATCTTGCCCTCGCGGGTAATCGCGTCGAGCACGACATTGGGGGCCGTTTCGCCAAGTTGCAGGGGGCCTATGTTGAGACGTTCTGACATGCTGATCCCTCCTCGCAGGTCAATCCACCACGGATGTCCGGGCGGGTGGCTTGAGCCTATGTGCGGCACATACGTCCTTGGGCATGCTGAAATGGCGGTCGGCCTTAGGGCGTCGACGGCGTCAATAGTCAATTTATAGCACGGAGAGGGCGGACGCTAGTTCTTGCGGAGGGCAACGCTTTTACTAGATGGCCCCCACGAGCTGAGCAGGCCCTGATACCCAAGGTGCGCCAAGGTCTGGAAGTGCCCGACTTCGATCGCGGAAGAGCGCTATGATATTCGGAAAGTTACCGCTCATATGATGGAAATCATCGAAGCCCGGCACCGAGCCAAAGAATGACGTTTGCAGGAAATCCATCGTCGAACCGATATGAGTTCGGAGCCAATTGGGCGTCGTTCATCGACAAGCACTACTCGGCGGAACGCCGCCGCATGGCGGCGGAGAAGCTCTTGTCCTTCCTCGGCAAGCAGACCCTCGAAGGGTTCCACTCCTCGATATCGGCAGCGGCAGCGGACTGCACTCGCTTGCCGCCTTCGATGCAAAAGCGGATGGGATACAGTCCTTCGACTTTGACCCGCTCTCGGTGAGCACAACCGGCAAGTTGCGCCAATTGGCGGGTGAGCCGACGAACTGGATCGTCGAACGCGGCGACGTGCTCGACGCCGACTATAGGTCGTCTACTCTGTCCTCGCCGATCAGGGCATCGAAGCGACGATCTACAGTGCGCCCGAGCACACAGTCGTTGAGTCAAATGGCAGCATTCTCGATCCCGACTATGGTGTCTTCGTTCCTCACTCGCTTGAGGATGTACAACAAGACCCGTCGATCATCGACACGTACTACGCGCAATTCGGGCCGACGCTGCCTCTGCTAAAGAAAGAGGCCATCGAAGCCGCTAATGCAGAGTTCGTGAAGGCATATAACAGTAAGAATGCGGCCGGGGTCGCGTCGAAGTACGCGGAGGATGCGGCCGCATTCCCGCCAGATATGGCGCGAGTCGACGGCCGCCAGAATATCCAGAAACTATGGCAGGGCGCGGTCGACATGGGCATATCGGAGCTCAAGCTCACCACGCGTGAGGTCCAGGAAAGCGGCGATTTTGCATATGAGCCCGGGACTTTCTTCCTCAAGGCACCGGGTAAGGATTCTAAGTTGGTGGATCAAGCCGGGAAGTACGTGGTGGTCTGGAAGAAAGGACAGGACGGCGGCTGGAAGCTCTACCGTGACATATGGAACTCCGATTCCGGGAAATGAAGGATAGCTGGTGCCCAAGCAGGTCATTGCAGGAGGAGCACAACTCAAAGGGCTGGCCCCTGCGCAATACAGGACCCAGCCCTTAAATCTACCAGCTCAATGAACCGTCCAACTTTACGGGGTCAGCTCAATCGGGCGGGCTTTCTTCTCGATGACTTTGTGGCTAAAAACTACTGACCCATCCCGAACTTGTAGGTCAGCCTAGCCATCACGGCATCAACCTTTGCCACTGTGCGATAGGTCTCAGGATTAGCACCGAGGCTGCCGTCATCGAACACGTTGTTGCCCGTGCTCGTCTTATGACCGAGGTCAATGTGGGTGTAGTCGACGCCGAGCGAGAGGTTGTTCGTAACGGCGTAGTCGATGCCGGCGCCAAGCGCATAGCCATTCTGCCACTCATTTTTCTCGTAGGTCACGAGAGCGTCGTTGTCTCGGGCTCGGAAATCGACCTTGCCGCCGGCATAACCCGCCTTCGCGTAAATGAGCACGCGATCGAAGGCATAGCCGACGCGGCCAACGACCGTTGCGTAATTCGAGATTTTGGCGGTCTCGGTGTCACTGTCCGGGAAATAGGGACTGGTGATGGTTTTGCGGGTGCCCGTTGCAGTCCAGGTCGCCTCGCCTCCCAGCACGAATTGCCCCCACTGCCACTGCGCGCCTGCATGAATACCTCCGGCGACGCCGGCTTTGTTGAAGTCAAAGCCTTCCGTGCCGGCCGGAACCGCGTCCGTGAAAAACCCACCGTTCGGCTCTGTTACGTCCGTCGCCGTGATGTCACCATTGGCAACGCCGAGGTGGCCGCCGACATAGAAACCACTCCAGTCGTAGGCCGACCCAGCGATCGGCGCCACCATGTCGGCTGCTGAGGCTGTGCTTGCCGACAAGGCTGCAAAGGCGACAACTGCTAAGAATCTATTCACGATTTTCTCCCCACCCAAGACAATCCCTCACGTATAGTAATAGCCGGGACCGTCCTAAAAGTGTGTGATGTTTTTGCCACAAACACGTATTAGTTGCTGCTATGAGGCTAACGGCAATTCGAGGTTCGATATCACTCCGGCACTTGCGAAAGGCAAGATTATGCCAAGTATAGCCCGGCGGTCGGGACCCTTGCCGAGGATTCGGCTGACATTTAGCTCCGGGCAGTTGCCCGGTCTTAGGAAAAGGCCCATTCTGGATTGCTTGGGGCAATCGCTCGCTCCCGCAGCAGTGAGCCAAGTTCAGTCCACGAGGGATCAGAAACGAAACTGCTCAGACCTCCACAGGCATCAGCGAAAGGCATATCGCCGAAGCGGTCGATGACCTCGCTGGTTTCGCCTATGCTGCCCTTTCGGATCGACTCGAATGGATTCTCATCGCATTCAATGACGCGATGCCCCCAAGCTCCTGGCACATCATCGCTCGCGATAGCGCGTCGAAGGTCCGCATCCATGTCTGCGGTCTCTAGAGCCCGACAAATGACGTAGCGCATCAGGGGATAGTAGACTGGCTGGTGGCTGCCTCCAAGCGCGCGCACGCCGGGCAGGATCGACAGGACCAGAAACATGAGGAGCAGATTCGGAACAAGGCTGCGGTTCGCTAGCCGCTCAATGATATCGGGAGCCGCGAAGCGAGCTACCTTCGTTCTGGTCGCCAGATTGACGAGTTCTCCACCCACCATGCGCAGCGGCAGGCGCTTTCCGTTTTCATAGTACCAAAAGAAATCCGTACCGCGTGCGAACCAGCCACCCCAGGGGCCAGCCCCCAGCCTGTCGATCTCGTCAAGGATATTCAATGCCAGCTTTGGGCTTTCCAGCAACCTTGTACGCAGCCAGGAATCCTGGTCTGATAGGTGGTCCGCCACCAGGTCGGCAACATCCTCATCGTCGATTTGCAGGAAGGCAAAGCTCTCTCCGAACAGATTTGGCCAGAGGATACGATTTGCTGCCTTGATGGCATGCGCAGGCCGCTCGAACTGCGTCTTCGGCAGAAGGCTGCGAAGCAGGGCGAGGGCGTCTCCCTCGGCATTTGGCTCCGTTGGCACCAGCTCGAACCGGTATGATCCAGGCCCGGTCAGAAGGCTGTAGCCGATCATCTGGCTTCGGCTGAGACCGAACACGTTCACCGGCTTCCCGTCAAGCATGATCCAGCCTGGCCCCTTGCGGGGCTTTTCAACGAGACTCACCGTTGAAACGGCATAGGAAACGTAGGTCGAGCAGCCATGCGCCGAGAGGCCAAGCAGGCTGAAAATGTGTGTGTAATAAGCCTCTGGCTCCATGAGGAGAAACAAATGCGGGCCGGTCTGCAACACGCGGCGTTGTTCTAGATCTTTGCATATTTGGGAGACGGCGTTGATCGGCAATCCGTTTCGCGTTCCCGCGTTCCTGATCGTGTCGAGCAGCCTGGCAAACGCGCGGCTGCGAATTTCGGGTTCCGGTTTCTGGGCAGGCGCGTCGAACAAGCGGGACGCATAATCGCGAAGCGGGCGGCAATGATAGGAGCGCGTCCAAGGATAGAGCGTCGCCAGAGAGTCCAGCACCGCGTGCTTGGCGCCTGTGTCGGTCGCTAGCTCGTCCACCTCACGGTTCATCCTTTCGCTGCGCGATGCCGATGCTCAATGCAGGAATGCTGATAAGGAGCACCACTCCGAATCCGAAGAAGATCGTCGAAGGAAATACACTCTCGCCTATAACGCCAGCGATGCTGAAAATCACCAGTCCGAGCGCGACAGCGAGACTGTGCATGACGCCCTTGGCCCTGCCCAATACATTGCCATGCATACGCGACTGCAGTGTGACCTCGATACTCACCCGGCCCAGATTGTAGAGAAACCCGAGAGTGGCGAAGACGATCAATGTCCAGGGCGCCCGTAAAGTGATCAACGACATCCACGCGAGCGCGGTTGAGGCCAACAGCATGAGGTGCAGTATAGGACCACTAATCGCTCGTGTCAGCCTGACGAGAGCAGCCGCCCCAATAACCGAACCAGCCGACCACGCGGCCTCAAGGTAGCCGAAATCGGCGGCGGTGCCTTGCTGCTCTTCGAAGACGAAGCTTGATCCGATCACCGTGACCAGCACCGCGCCTCCATAGAGAAGGGCATAGGCGGCAAACAGACGAAGGAGATGCCTGTCCATGTTCGGTGCCAGGCCTGTGGCCGTTCTGACACCTTGCGGGGGAGGCCTGGCCGCATCCAGCAGAGTGAACCGGCTGAAACGAGGAACAACAGGGCGAGCACCAAGAACGTCAGGGCAGGGGAGCGCCCACCTAGCAACGACCCGGCTAGCAACGCCGCGCCGAGGCTGCCAAACTGCATGGTGAAAAACACGGTGGAATTCGTAGTCGCAAGTTCGGCGCCTCTCGTCATGAGCGGGATCATCGCTTGCGAGGCGGTCAGCGCGACACGATAGCAAATCGAAAAGAGCGCCGCTGACACGCAGAGTGTCAAAAAGGGTTCCAGATACAGCACCGAACAAGCCGTAGTGAGCAAGATGGCAAAGCGACCGAGGTCGGTCGCGATGTTCAATCGCCGTCGGTCAAACCGGTCCGCTGCCAGGCCGGCCAGAGGGCTTGCGACGAGTTCGACAACGCTGACGGTCGCAAGCAGTGCCGGCACGCCGGGGCCTCCGTAGCCTGCTGTGACAACAGTCCAGGCGGATGCGATGTAATAGCCGTTTCGACCGACTGCCGCTGATAGCGTGCTGGCCAGGAATCCAAGCCATAGCCGGGACTGGAGGCCTGATCTCAGGTTAGCGTGAATTTGAAGTGCATTTGACAAGGGCGCATCCAATCGACGCTTGTCATACCCACTGCCCAGATTGATGCTTAACAATCACGCCTGATTTTTCAGTTCCTTGCTGAAATCACCGGAAGTATTGAATCAGATCGTGGACCGGCGGCGGTATTCCGTCGGACTGACGCCGAACGCTCGCTTAAAGGCGATCGTGAAATGGCTTGAGCTGCCGAACCCGCATTCCAGCGCGATCTCCGTCGCCGACAAATTGGTCGATCGCAGCATGTCGGCGGAGTGATCCAGTCGACGCCGTGCGATGAACGCATGTGGCGTCATCCCGGTCGATTGCTTGAAAGCCCTACTGAAATGGAAACGGCTGACACCGACCTCCTTTGCCAGATCGGCGAGAGTGGGAGTCTCGTCCGACGACGATTCGATCATTGCGATCGCACGTTTGAGATCGAAGGCCGACAACCCGCCTTTTGCCGGCTCATGATAGTGACCGTTGCGCCTGACCATCTGAACGAGCAATTGCATGGCCTGGCTCTCGACCATCGTCACGCTGATCGGATCGGGCTGCCTGAGCTCGATGGCGATCCGTTGCAGGGCCATTTCCACCGTGCTGTCCCGAAATCCGATCGCAGCCGGCATGTCACCCGAGCGATGGCGCACCATCCCGCCGAACGCTTCGTCGGTGAACCCTTTTTCAATCGAGATGAGCAGGTAGGCGGCCGTCGGCTCTCCTTCGTCCCACCCCGTCCAATCACTGCCGGCAGGCATATGGATTACCGAGCCAGCCCGACGCGGCGAAAACGAGATCCGACGCCCGTCGACGAAATCCTCTCCGCGGCTTGCCGCCCCTTTCAGGTTCATCAGAAATATATGGCCCGGGAACGAAATTGCTGTTTCCTGGCGCTCCAGGCCAGTTCTCCTGATCAAGTCTGCCTGTATGTGGCCCCAGTTCTCATGTTGGTGTGTGAGCGTGTGGTGCTGTGAACGGCGGATCTTGTTGGGATCGAGGCAAGGAGTGTCCACGGATGGGAGCAGCCTTCATACTGAGAGTAGCCCACCCTCCCGTGTTTTGCCTAACCAGAGGTTGCTGGACAAATCACAACTAACTTAGGATTGGTAGAAGATGTGACTTTAGTAAAAAAATGGCAATCGTAGGAAAGCCTCTCATTTTCTGCAGGCCTACCAGTGCCCTGGCCAAGACTCGAAGCATTTTCAAACATTAGATCTCTCTTAATTGAGTGAAGTTTCCCGTCGAGCTCGTGGCATCTCACCAAAGCAACGGTGCGGGAGGCATAGTGCGATGCGAGGACTCAACGACTTCCTGGCCGAGTGCGACCAGGGGCCACGGATTAACCAGCTGGCAGGTTTTTTCGCTGCAACCGCAGCGGGCAAAAGCGGGATGCCAGTTCGCAAGCCTCAGGCCGATACACGCCTTCTGCCCAGCGATGAACTCCTTCGCGATCTCGTTCGCCTGCACGCCGCCCGGCAAGGCTTTTTCGACCAGCATTATCACGGCAGCATTCCTTACAGATTGGAGGAGGAGTGCCGGATGGCCTACGCGGTGCTGACCTATGCCCGGCGCCGTGGATCCGCGCTGTCGCTGTACAGCCTTGGAACAGCCGAAGGCACGATGGCCAGAACCCTGTCTGAATTTTCGGACGGGCAGATTCTTTCGCTGTCCTGCAGCCCGAACCCCGAAAACTACAAGTCCTTCGTGGCCTATGGCGAACCGGCCCACGCCGAATTCTTCATCGGCCCGTTCCACTGGTTGACCAAGGATGCGCTCGGATCGGATCGGCGGCTGACCAAGTTCACGCAAGGCTTCGACGTCATCCTCGAGGACACAACCTTTCAGATGTATTCGCCTAACAGGCCCAAGCAGATCGAGTTCGTAACCCAGCACCTCAAGGACGGCGGAATTTTCGTCTTCGTCGAAAAATTCAGGGCCGCCGATGAAAGCGACTATCAGCGCCGAGAGTACCAGAAGGATTACGGCTTCAAGGCGAGGTACTTCCCCCGGACGAAATTGCAAAAAAGAAGACGGACGTCCTGGGGACCATGTTCAACAATGAGGTGACCCTGGCGGAGATGGCGCGCTCCGTAGGTGAGCATTTCAGATACTGCACGATGACGTGGAACAGCGGCAATTTCTGCAGTCTTGCGGCAAGCAACAGCAAGGAAAATCTCGATCTCTACGCCTCACAGATGTCGACGCCGGCCATCCCGCATGAATATGTCTACGAGATCAGCCTCTCTGACGCAGCGACGATCGCCGTGACGGACAATCCGACATGACGCAGCCATGGGTGGCAGCTGCGCCGAAGCTCCAGGCGGCCGGCAACACTGTTGATCCGCCTGAGTGCCGCCCGTCCGCAAAACGGATCCGATCGCATACCCGCGAGACAGGCACCTCCCGCGGCGGTCACGAAGCTCTAGCGAGATGACGCGGAACGGGAATGCTATTCAGTTGCTGACCTACGCTTTTGCGGCCATGGATCACGGCAGCATGCGTCAGGCCGCAATAGCCCTGAGGGTCCAGGAATCCTCGGTCAGCCGTAACGTCGTCAAACTCGAACAGCTACTCGGCATGCAACTGTTCGAGCGCGATGTGCGCGGCGTTCGGTTGACGAAGACAGGCCGCGCCTGGATCGAAATCGTGCGCGTTCACTACGACGGCCTGCTCGATGCTTTCGCCGAGCGTGTGCGCGATAACAAGGATGCCAAGACACTCCGGATTGGGCTGTGCTGGGTGACAGGCGGAGAATTCCTCAAATGCCTCATCGAGCGTTTCGGCAAGCTGTACCCGGACATAACCTTGACCATTGAGGATATCCCATCGGGCCAGTGCCTTTCTGCAATACGCCGCAGGTGCTTCGACCTCGTGTTCACACATCACATTGGCACCGCCAAATTCTGCAGCAGCGAAGTCTTCTGGCAAGAACGCCTCTTCGTGCTACTGCCGTCCTGTCATTCTCTTGTCGAGAGGCCGGTGCTCAGATGGTCCGACCTCGCGGACATGCCTCTGCTCGTCCCGATCGGGCTGGAAGGGCCGCCGTCGGACCTGTGCCTGCTCGAACGCATTGCGGCCGGTGGCGGTCCGACCGTTCATGCGTGTCACGCGAACCAAGCGACGGTCATCTTCCAGGTGGGACTGGGGCAAGGCGTCACCTTGGCCGAGGCGAGCTATGCCAGGACAGTCGCTACCGATTCTGCCCTGTGGAAGCCGCTTCGCGGGAAAAACAGCGTCAGTTCGATCAGGGGCCTGTGGCTCGGTTCCAATCCAAAGCGGGCTGTGCTGCGTCTGGTCGGGCTCGCCAAGAACATGGCGGGAGCCGCTCAAAGACCAGGGCGCACCAACCGCCCCTAGAGGGCCAAAGCCGTCTTGAGACCGTTGTGCTCGAAGGCGCTCGCCATGCGGTTTGATCTCGACTGATCGGGCGATGATCCGTGATACAAATTGAACTCATAAACGTAAAAAACATGATGGAAACAACGCATTGATTATCGGGTTGATCCCAGCCATAGGCATGGGTGTGGATGACGTCGCCTTGCCGGCGGCCAGCGCCGTCGAGACGATGGTTGGGTAGATCTCATCCGGGAACGACTCAAACTTCACATGGATGTCCGGGTTCTCCTTGGTGAAATCGGCAAAAAATTCGTTGTAGGCGGCCTTGTCTTCCTGGCGCCAAGTCCAGAACGAGATCTCGGTTGCATGCGCCACGCCGGTTGCCAATGCGAAAGACGCGGTCGCGAGTGCTCAGGTTGAAGGCGGAATTCGACTGCAGTCGGTGCTAGCCGCAGGTCAAGATCACGCTCATCGAAGTCGATTCCGAGGGATGAAGGTCGGCGACAAGATCGCTTGGCACCGAGAGGTTCCAGGGATGACTGATCGACTGAAGCATCTCGGCGCAAGTGGCGGGCAGACTGCTTGCCGAAACGACCCTCTGAGTTGGCAGGATGTGGACTGGCTGATTGCCAGCGTGCTATTCGCGTCCAAGTGTTCATGGCGGAGCAATCATGTCGAAGCTGACCATTTGGCTGCGCAATAGACGCCACCCAGTACCGAAAGATACCAAGCTGGGGCGCCATACTTTTGGCATCGACAACGGCCTTAAGATCTTCGGGTGCAGTCCTGAGGCGCCACTTGAGATCGGGTCGTTTTGCTCCATCGCCGACGAAGTGATGTTTCTTTGCAGTGGGAACCATCCAACGACATGCGCGACTACTTCCTTCGCCCCTTCGAAGATGCTGGGGAAGCCCCCGTTTAAAGACCACAGCGGACGGCGAGGAATAACGATCGGAAATGACGTTTGGATTGGCAGACGGGCAATAATTCTGCCTGGAGTGAAGATCGGGGACGGCGGCGTTGTCGGAGCTCAGGCCACGGTGACGAAAGATGTGCCGCCCTATACGATTGTCGGGGGGAATCCCGCCAAAACCATTCGCCTCCGTTTCCCGGCCAAATCATCTCCAAGATGCTGGTAATCCGCTGGTGGGACTGGGATGATGAGATGATCCGGCAAGAGGCCCACTCCTTAACCGGGCCGATCGACAATTTCGTTGCCAGGCACGGCTAGGCAGCACCGTGTCACGATTAGCCTTGGGCGCCACGAACCATTTTAGTTCGTGGCCTAGAGGCCAAGGACGCTGCCCGGGCTTCGGGACCAAACCACAATGCCTCATGCACCAGTAACGCTTGCAGGTCGCGATGAACACACGGAGCTGTCTAGACGAGCCCGATAGGCATGTAGCGGATCATAACCTCGTCCTGCCGAAATCTTCGTTCGAGTTCCGCGCGCCGGTCGTGCCAGTCCGCCAGCTCGAGTTCCTCGGCCATCACCTCGAAGATAATGATGTCGTCTCGGGTAGATTCCGCGCCTTGCAGCCACAGGCCCTCTGCAGGGGCCTGAAGATAAGCCGTAACGCCTTTAAATCGGTTCGCCAATTCCTCCTTGACCCGATCGAAATCTTCCCGCGCGAAAGGCCGGCCATCGTTGTCGGCTCGGGGAAGCAGGATTTGGATAAGGTGCATACCGCCACTCGCTGAATGGCAGTCAACGCGTACGAAGTCGACCGCGTTCCATTGTGCAAGAGCTAGGCTCCGCTCAGCTATTCACTGAGAGCAAGACTGTTATGCCTACTCCATCAGGCCCGCCAAGCGCAGAGCATCCTGGATGACTTTCTGTAGGGGTTGAGCCCTCGATCCGTGCAAGTCATCCAGAACCGGTTCCGCAGGCCTGGCCTTCGCCTGTCCCTTCGACGCTGCCCGAAGATGAAATGCTGATGGCGTCATGTCGGTCCTTGGCGTAGCTAACCTTGGCGAAGCGGGCCTCGCCATGGCTGACGCTCGCGCGTCGTCGACATCGCCGAGACCCCAGAACCGCACTATCTCCTGGGTTGAAGAGATTCCTACGTCGAGCATGTAAGGTCCGGCCGTGCCGAGGCCCTGCCCGACGGGCGTGCCGTGACCCATGCCGTCAATCATATTTATCTCGATCTTCACTTCTCCGGCTTCGTCAGCCCAAACTTGCCTGCTTCGTCCGCGCTCGCTCGTCGAATGGGTCGGCGCCTTGGCGAGTTTGTGCACGCCGCGCCACTGGGCAGCGATGGACTCCGCGTTAACGGACGCCACAGTGCGATCGGCGGAACCCTGCCAGATCGAAATCCTGGGCCACTGTTCATTGTTCATGGAGGCTTTCCGCACAAGCCGCTGCAATTCTTGCTCGGACGGGCCGCCGTGGCCGCGCATGCGGTCGAACGCCTCAGGAATGGTTGTGGCGCAACCGAAGGGCAGACCGGCAATGATGCCGCCGCCGGCAAACACTTCAGGGTAGGTGGCGAGCATCGCCGCCGCCATGGCCCCGCCCGCCGAAAGCCCGGTAACGAATATCTGCTGTCGGTCAAGGCCGTACGTAATGACCATCGTCTCGATCATCTGCCGGATCGAATGGACTTCGCCGCGATCGCGCGCAGTGTCCCCAGGCAAGAACCAGTTGAAGCAGAGGTTGGGATTGTTGGCGCGTTGTTGCTCGGGATAGAGAAGCCCGAAACCGACCTGCTGGGCGAGTTGGGACCATCCCGAGTGGTAGTCGTAGCCGACGGCGTTCTGGGTGCAACCGTGCAGTATGACGACGAGCGGCGCGCCTTCGGCGAGGTCATCTGGTCGATAGTATCTTGCCCGTAATCCGCCCGGATTGGAGCCGAAATTTTCGAGGGTGGAGAGGCGATCGACGGATGTGAATGAGATGGGGTGCCTATTTTGTTGCGCGCGCAGTGTCCTGAGGCGCGCAATCGTATCGGAGACTTTTCGCAATTGGCCCGTCCTTCTATTTGAACCTCCGGGTTGAAGGGCGTGAGTGCAACGCGCTCGCGGCAATATCGTTGCTGCAACGCACAAAATTGCGGAGATTGAATAAGCCCAGCGGTCACCCTCGGGCCGACATCGCGCCGACCGCTTCCGTACAAGCGCGCCGCGTTAGTCCGTCGTTGCAAGATAGTTGTGCATGTCGGTGGCGGCGATTGCCGCGTGCCCGAACGCGACCGCAATCTGGTTGATTTCATCGACCACGTCCCCTGCGGCATAAAGGCCGGCTATACCGGTGCGCTGGTGCGAGTCCACCACGAGATTGCCGGCGCCGTCGCATTCCGCGCCGAGATCGATGGCGAGCTTTGAGCGTATGGTGCAACCCATGGCAGGATAAATCGTGTCGAATGAAAGCGATCTGCCGTCACGCAGGCTTACCCGAGCCCCCGGACCGGCAGCCCGTACGGAATCCGGCAGGCATTCTTCCACCCTGACGCCAGCCGCTTTGAGGAGTTCGCCCGTGGCGGGGTCAAGGCCTGATATCGCGTCGGTCGCCAGTATAGTGACGTCGCTTGAATAGGTCTGCATGAACAGGGCCTTTTTTGTCGCCTGGTCTGCCGGACCGATCACGGCGACACGTTTGTCGATGACCTCGTAAGCGTCACAGACCGGACACAGCCGCATCGATCCTATTGCGATCATGCTGGCCGCATTCGGAGTGTTCGGGAGCGTGTCGACGATGCCCGTAGCGAACAGCACCGCGCGAGCCCGGACGGCGAACGACGCCGTGGCGACAAAATCGGGGCCATCGCGCCGGAGAGCGGTAACTGTACCGTCCATAAGGTCAACGGTGCCCGTCAGGGCCTGTTGTCGCAGTCGTTCAAGCAAATCTACGCCTGAAATGCCGTCCGGAAAACCAGGGCAGTTATGGCTTACGGGTATGCACCTCGCGCGGCTTTCGCGGGCGTCGACGACGATGACCCGGCGGCGAAAACGCCCCAGATATGTCGCGGCAGCCAAGCCGGCCGGACCGCCCCCGATTATCAGACAGTCGCACGCCCGGCCTTGGCTCAGCTCGTCGTCCTCTTGGAGATGTAGGCGACCGGGCGCCGTAGAAACAACGCCCCCTGGCAGGTTACGGTCTGGGGAAGTGGACTCTCGCACTAGCTATTCGACGAACCGGGCATCGCTCGGACCTTCGATTGTGGGCCCCCGCACACTCCCGCCACGAATGTCATGCTTGCCAACCAAGTGAGTGCGCATCGAAACCTCTCGCTGAATCCAGACCTCTACGTTCGCGTGCCCATTTTGTTCCCTAATGCCCAACCGCGGAAGTAACGACATTACGTTTGATGAGGAGCACGTTGGAAGCGTTTGCCTTGGGCGAGCCGCGTTGCATCGACGGCGACACGATCATTCTCTACCGAACACACATCCGGCCGGGATCCAACATCGACGCGCCGCCAGCCGCGGATGGACGACCGCTACGGGCGCATGCTGGCAAGTATCGAGGTCGAAGGGAGCATAAGTCCTGGCGCTGGACGGGCAAGCCCCAGGCCTTTTAATAGCGTCGCTCAGTCTCGCCGCCTTTGAGACAACGCCTATCCAAGCGCATCCCGGCTTGGTGCGGAGCGACGGGAAGCCGTCCTCCGGCACGAGATGGCAGTACGGCGTTACATCAATAATAACGGTCGTCGCAGGGAGCGGTGTAGATGCGGCCGTCGCTATCCTGGTAGCGGCAGAGCTGAGTCACGAGGCTGCGGGCTTGGCAAACACCAGGGCGGCATTGGGAAGACGTCGATCAAGTCTTGCATTTTCTCAGTTTCGCGGCGTGCGGTGGACCTCGAGCCTAACCGGCCCGCCCCGATCGCCGGTCCGTGCAATATCGCCCGATGAGCCCTTCCGTCGCTAGGCTGCTGATACGCCGAGACGAGCCAAAGCAGTGACGGCCCGGATTTGCCCTGGGGAGCGCCCAATGATTTAAGCCTCAGCGTTAATTGATGCCTCCACCGCAGTGAGCGGGGCTTCCAACGTCCAGACAATTCCATGCTCGTCGTAATCGAGATTGCCCTTTCCCCCAACCGCCTCGGGAGCAACCCGCTTTAGCACCACAGTCCCAAATCCGCCCTGTCCAATGGTCTGAACTCCTGGGCCATCTGTTTCATTCCATGTAAGCTGGAATAGCCGCTCAGCGCCCAAACCCGAAACGTCCCATGTGACCGAAATTGCTCCACGATCGCCCGATAGCACCCCGTATTTGGCCGAATTGGTAGCCAGTTCGTGAAACGCGATTCCGAGATACTGTACCGCATTAGCGTCCAGAATAACGGAGGGTCCAGACACGGAAATCCGGCCCTCATTGCCGAATGGTTTGGTCTGCGACAACAGGAGTTCCAAAACGCTAACGCCCTTCCAGTCGCCCGTAACAAGCAGATCGTGCGACCGCGATAGAGCCATGATCCGCTCGCGAACCTGCCGTTCGAAGTCCGTCGGATTTTCGGCTCGCTTGTTGGTTTCCCTGATCATCGATAGAATCACGGAATACTGGTTTTTTACCCGATGGTTGACCTCGCGCATCAGCATTTGGATGCGATGCTCACTCTCTTTCGCTGACGTGATATCCCGGGCGATCTTCGACGCGCCGATGATCTGCCCGGCTGCGTTGCGCACAGGCGATATCGTCAGCGAGACGGGGAAGAGACTTGCATCCTTTCGCTTCCGGACCGTTTCGAAGCTCTCAACCCTTTCACCGCGGCGGATGCGTTCAATGATACGGGGTTCCTCGTCCTGATGGTCATCGGGGATAAGCATCGTCACGGATCGCCCGATGGCCTCTTCGGCGGTGTAGCCGAACAGCCGTTCGGCACCGTGATTCCAACTCGTAATGATCGTGTTCAGATCTTTGCTGACGATTGCATCGAACGAGGATTCCACAATCGCTGAGAGATGATGACGCACCTCCTCGGCCCGTTGGCGGTCAGTAACGTCGAGCAGCATGTTGACTGCGCCAGTCAAATTGCCGGTCTCGTCTTGTATCGGAGTTGGATAGGGCTGAAACGGGAAGAATGACCCGTCCGGACGTTGCGCTACGGCCTGCTGGCCGTAAACGGGCCGGTTCTCCTTGAGCGCAATTGCCATCGGGCATTCGTCGTGCGGCAGTTCCTTGCCGTCGAGCGTGAACAGCTTAAAGGTGACACACCATTTGTCCTTACCGATTTCGGGCTCCCGGCCTGCAAGGTCCGATGCGGCGCGGTTGTAATAGGTGATCGTGCCATGCGCGTCAGTAGTGTAAATGGCGACGGGAAGCGCATCCAAAATCTGGTGATAGGTACTGTCCTTTTGTCTCAACTCGCTGCGGGCCCGCTCCAGGTCGGTCACATCAACGGTGAAGCATCTTGTGTTGACCAGCTTGCCGTCGCGGAAATTGCCACTTGACGTGATTTCGACGTGCTTGATCGAGCCGTCAAAAGCTCTCAGCCGCGCCGGATACCTCGCAATCTTTTCGCCACGGAGCAGGCGATCCAGAATATCTTCGATCACCTCCGGGTCTGAATGAAACTCGGCAATATGGCGACCGACATATTCCTCTGCAGGGTACCCAATCAGGTCCAGTTCAGCGTTGTTCGCATGTAGAATGACGCCATCTGCACTGACCAAATGGAGTGCAACGCCACCGTTCTCAAAGAAATCGTGATAGTCAAAATCCCCGCCGGGTCGGGAAGGTCCAAAGTCACCTAAGGCGACAACGTTGCCCAGTTGTCGTTCGCTCATCCCAATTCCTTTTCAGCTTAACCCCTGCAAACGGAGTACGCGAAAATTCGTTCCACCAGAGTGGATCCGATAAGACTCAGGGCTGATTATAGAAAGCTCTGAAGGACGCTGCGAGAGCAGCGGGATTCTCTTCGGCGACGTGGCGCCCGCTTTTGATTCCGTTGCCGTGTACGTCCGCCGCCCGGCGCCTCCATGTCTCTACAGGGTCCCCATAGATCTGCTCGAGGTCATCGACGAGCGACCAGAGGCAGAGCATTGGACAAGGCACCTTTCGCCCAGCGCCTCGATCTTCGCGGTCATGATGATGGTCAATCCTGATGCCAGCACGATAGTCCTCGACCATGCCATGGATCACATGGGGATCATGAATGAGCGACACCAGCTCGTCATACGCCTCGCGTCCCATGAGCTCTGGCCGCAGGGTGTTGTACCAAGCCATGGCCATTATGGCCCGTTCTGGCTTCTCGGGCTGCGCGAAGAAGAACCAGTGGAACCAGTCGTAGGCGAATTGCCAGTCAGTACGTTCCAGATGCTCAATAACGGGCAGCCCGTCCACGACAATCAACTTTCGCACCACTGCGGGATGATCCATTGCCATTCTGAAGGCGACGAGACTGCCACGATCATGTCCGGCGACAAAAAAGGCGTGGTGGCCCAACCGTTCCATTAGGTCTACGAGCGCAACAGATTTCTCCCGCTTCGATGAAAACCTGCTGCTGGGATCGTCTACCGGTTGGTAGGAGCGTCCGAATCCCGGAAGGTCGGGGCATACGACGCGAAAGTAGCAACTCCGCAACCCGCCCCCAAGTCATATGCGACCGAGGATGTCCATGGATGAGAAGTAGCGGCGGGCCAGACCTCCGTGGCGTAACCTGATCGGCCCGCGTTCAAGCGCTGAGCGAAACCGTATCAAAGGCAAGCTCACATCGAAACATTGATGCAGCCGCGTGAGTTGCATCACAGCCAGCCTCACGTCGGAACGGGATGCATGGCGAGTTCAGTGCTGATAGCCTGCTGGCGCGCCACGCCGGGACGGGCATGAGCGCCGCCTCCCCGGAAGGTCCGCTAATCGTCCGAGATCAGCCGGTAGCGAAACTGGCCCCGGATGTGGTCATTGAAGAAGCGGCCTTTCGCGAAAGCGTTTCGGAAGGCGGTGTAGACCTCCACAGGGACCCCCTCGTAGTCATAGCGCTTGCCGCTCGCAACGAACCATACGGAGAGAATCTGGCTGTCGGGATCGTATTCGCTCTGGCGGATCGACGTCGAGGGCATGGCGTCGACTATACGAGCGCCATGGGCATGCAGCGAATGATAACCTTGTCTTGCCGAAATCTTCGTTCGAGTTCCCTACGGCGGTCGCGCCAGCCCGCGACATCGATTTCCTCCGTCATCACCTCGAGGATAACGATGTTGTCGCTGTCGGAGTTCGTCCCTTGCCGCCCCAGGCGCTCAGTAGGCGCCTGAAGGTAGGCCGTAACGCCGTTAAATCGGCTCGCCAAGCTCCTCCTTGACCCGATCGAAATCTTCCCGCGGGAAGGGCCGGCCCGCGTTGTCGGATCGGGAAGCAGGAGCTGGATGAGGTGCATGGGGCGACTCGCTGAATGGCAGTCAACGCTTACCAAGTCGACGGCGTTCCATTGTATATAAGGTCGACTTCGCTCAGCCGAAGCGCATCCTGTGCAGCGCGCAGCGATCAAAGGTTCTGAACAAGCTTGGCGGCGACGCGGAGGCCGACATCGCGCCGACCGCTTCCGTACAAGCGCGCCGCGTTAGTCCGTCGTTGCAAGATAGTTGTGCATGTCGGTGGCGGCGATTGCCGCGTGCCCAAACGCGACCGCAATCTGGTTGATTTCATCGACCACGTCCCCTGCGGCATAAAGGCCGGCTATGCCGGTGCGCTGGTGCGAGTCCACCACGAGATTGCCGGCGCCGTCGCATTCCGCGCCGAGATCGATGGCGAGCTTTGAGCGTATGGTGCAACCCATGGCAGGATAAATCGTGTCGAATGAAAGCGATCTGCCGTCACGCAGGCTTACCCGAGCCCCCGGACCGGCAGCCCGTACGGAATCCGGCAGGCATTCTTCTACCCTGACGCCAGCCGCTTTGAGGAGTTCGCCCGTGGCGGGGTCAAGGCCTGATATCGCGTCGGTCGCCAGTATAGTGACGTCGCTTGAATAGGTCTGCATGAACAGGGCCTTTTTTGTCGCCTGGTCTGCCGGACCGATCACGGCGACACGTTTGTCGATGACCTCGTAAGCGTCACAGACCGGACACAGCCGCATCGATCCTATTGCGATCATGCTGGCCGCATTCGGAGTGTTCGGGAGCGTGTCGACGATGCCCGTAGCGAACAGCACCGCGCGAGCCCGGGCGGCGAACGACGCCGTGGCGACAAAATCGGGGCCATCGCGCCGGAGAGCGGTAACTGTACCGTTCATAAGGTCAACGGTGCCCGTCAGGGCCTGTTGTCGCAGTCGTTCAAGCAAATCTACGCCTGAAATGCCGTCCGGAAAACCAGGGCAGTTATGGCTTACGGGTATGCACCTCGCGCGGCTTTCGCCGGCGTTGACGACGATGACCCGGCGGCGAAAACGCCCGAGATATGTCGCGGCAGCCAAGCCGGCCGGACCGCCCCCGACTATCAGACAGGCGCCCTCGCGGCCTGGATGGGGAATCAGACCTGCGCAAAGCCATTGGGGCCTGGTATATTAGCTAGCTAAGATATAATTACCAAATTATTAACCAGGATTAATGCGCCTTTTCCACAGCATCGTACTATGCCTCTCAGGTTGGGTTACCTCTAAAGGACAGGGAAGCCATACGTCGGTGCCTTAGGACGGCGCATGGCCTACTCCTTGAGTCTGTTCCGCGTTGGTGTGCAGGCAGTCTGACACACGGTGAACGAGCGTATTGTTCATGCCTTCGACAAGCTTTGCGAGGTAGCCATGACAAGAAGGGAGAAAGCAAAGTCGACGGCGGAGAGGAGTAAGTAAGGCGATGGGACAAACTTCCGATTTTTGGAACGATGCAACAAGACCGTTACACAATGGACATCTGCCGGACGCGAATGGTCTTGGCAGGTCCGATCTCGACGAAGGACGTCCAAGCGAAGGCTTGGTCATGATTGTCGACAAGCGAGCGCTTGAGCGTGAATGCCTTGCGCGCGGCCTTATCGAACACAATCCCACCTTGCGCGTTAGCGCGGTAGGATCGCTTGACGAAATCCAGCACATTGCCGGGGACGAGGAGCCATCCGCTTTCCTCGTAATTCTTGGCGCCAGGAAGGTCACGGACCAGAATGTTCGGGCGGAACTTGCGCACTTAATTTCCGAGTTTGGCACCGTACCCGTAATCGTCGTGGTGGATTCCGATGAGCCGGGGGAGGTTCTCGCGGCTCTCGAATGCGGCGCCCGAGGCTATATTCCCACAAGCGTGACGGTGAAGGTCGCTGCCGAGGCCATTGGTCTTGCTCGTGCCGGAGGGATTTTTGTGCCCGCCAGCTGCGTGCTGGCGCTGCGAGAGATCATCCACTCGACCGCAAACGGTGTCCGTCCGCTCTCCGGCATGTTCACCGCACGCGAAGCTGCGGTTGTGGAGGCGCTCAGGACAGGCAAGGCGAACAAGATAATTGCCTACGAGCTCAACCTGTGCGAGAGCACCGTCAAAGTCCACATCCGAAATATCATGAAAAAGCTCAAGGCTACGAACCGCACCGAGGCAGCGTATAAGCTGAGACAAATGCTGCTTTGAAGGCTGCCTCGGATCGGTCTTTGCCTGGCCGGCTCTGGCAATACAACTGCTGGATGGCTAAACGGCGGGCTAGCAGTTCGCCGTTCTGATCTAACCGAAGCTCGATCGCCCCGTTCGACCCTTTTCGCGCGACAGCCACTCTCGGCGGGTTTCGGGCGCGTTCTCGTCCCGCGCGACCAGGGAAACACAAGCCAGTATGCGCCATGAATCGCTGCTGGATTTTAGAGATGAAACTCAGTGCGTCGGTTGTCGCTTGGCGCCCACAGCGAAACCGCGTCCAGAAAAGCGCCGCATACGTTCGCGGTCCACCCTAAGTAAATTTGGCTTGGACTACGCCGAGCTAGATATACTGGAAAGGCGCCGGCGAGCTTTGGCGGTTGCAATCCGCACCGATGGAGCAGTCTCGGGCCGGATGCTCTTGCACCCACTCTCACTTGACCCGTTGCACGAACAAATCCTGCAAGCGGAGGGGTAGTTGCGGCGAGGCTTGCAGTTCTCTACAGCTCTGTTCCCATCGTTGAAGATATTCGGCGATGGGAATACCGGTTCGACCGGGCCAGCGGTTTAGTGCGCCGAGCGCTTCGATGCAGCCGGGCGCGCGGTCGTATTCGGTGAGGATAGTCGCTGACATTGCTTGGGCGAATGGATTGAGGCCTGGGATTTCGATTTCGCTGCGATGATCGGCGAACCAGGCCGCCGCGTCGCGAGTGAGCCCCTGGCCATCGGCGAGCGCGGTGTAACCTCGGACGATGTTGTCGCGATACTCGGCAATGGCATCACCGAAAGCGTTGTCGCCAGGGAACGGAGGATTCTCCTTCCAGTCTTTCGCCAGGCTTCCCAGGCCACGCAGCGAAAACGCTTCAACCGTCGCTTCCTCGAGCCACTGGCATGGTGGCGCCGGCTTGGCGTCCGCCTGCCAGCTGTTGGCCATGACGTGTCCGAGCTCGTGCCCGAACTGATAGGCAAGCTTCGACCAATCGCGCTCGCCGATGTCGACGATGATCCACGCCATGCTGGTGCCGTCTGGATGCAGCCACACGGCCGGTTGCCCGGAAGTGTGCTCGTCGACACGAAGTCGCGTAGGCTGGCGATCGGAGAGCAGTCGTAGGCCATCCAGGCAGGCGTGCCGCATACGCTCGACGACCTGATCTGCCGCACCTGGAAGCATGCGGCCCCAGTCGCCTGCGAGTTCGATGGGGGCCGAAAGAAGGGTGACAGAGGGCTCAGTTGGGAGGGGCGGCATGGCTGAGTTGATCTCCAATCTGGGCCAAAGCCCTCCTGTTGCAGCCGCCGATCCTGCCACAACGACGACGCCAACCGCCAACTCTCGCCGCGTCATAAACTCTCCTGTTGGCAGAACAAATCATCCAGGCTAGCGCCTGTCATCCGGGACATCTCGTCAGCTATCACCAAACCGGCTAGACTTGAAACTGTCTTCAAATGGCGGCCTTGCTGCGAACTGCCTCAGGCGATGGAAGGGTACGACTGAGCGAACCGTCGATTTCAAAACAGGTCCAAAAGCATGATAGATGAAATTCATGTCATCAATCTCGATCGCAGTATCGGGCGCCTAGATATATTTCGTAAGTTAAACTCGCATCTTTGCAACACTCGGAGGTTCTCCGGGATTGACGGTAAGTCAGTTGATCGCGATCGGCTGGTCAGGGACAAGGTCATCGCTCCGAATCTAGATTATGCAGCCGGCAGTTTGGGCTGCGCTATTTCGCACGTGACGCTGTGGAGAGAAGCAGTCGCACGCCATAAAGTGATAACGGTTGCCGAAGACGACGCGATCATCTCGCATCAATTCGAACGACATACCAAGGCGCTCTTGTCAAAGGTCGGAGCCGATTGGGATTTTATCCTGTGGAGCGCAAGCCTGCGATGCTACGCCTGGTTGAATGCCCTTCCGGGCGGAACTGGTGCTAGGTTGGAGTTTTTTTCTGGCGACGTCATGACGCATGTTGCGGATTTCCAAGAGGCGAAAATCGAACCCGCTCTGCTCCGCGCGCATTATCTGCTGGGGACAGTCTGCTATTCCATCTCGCCTCGCGGCGCGCGTGCACTGTTGGATTGGTGTCTTCCGATACGACCAATGATCGTAGATTTTGCCGGTTTTGGACTGAGGCTAAACAATGCAGGAATTGATTGTCTGATGAACGGGGTGATGCCGTCACTCAAGGCGTATGTGTGCTTGCCGCCGCTCGCGATAAGTGACGAACGGCCCGAAGAATCGGTGCGGATAAACACGTGAGGAGCTTGCGCTCAGCCTAGCCGCGGCGTCTTCGCCGAGCGGTGATTTGACGTCTCATGCCCGGTCCTCTTCCCGCAGCCGAATGAAGAAATTCAGATTGTTCGAAAGACGCTCATTGGTTGGATCAAGCTCAAGCGCTTTCCTGCCCCACTCGACGGCATGGTCCATCGCATTCAGGTGCCATGATGCGATGGCGCCCAGGTCAAACAGCCGAAATCCCCAGCAGTTCGGATCGTCCAGATAGCTTCCGGTGCGGTGCGTCTTCTCGATGCCGTTGGTGCAAGCCCAAAACAGATTCAACCAGTCCGCTTTGCCGTGGAACTCTTCTGCCAGATCGGCCCAGATCTCACGGCGGTGCGGCGCTTCCATCCGCGCCTTGTCCAGCCAGGACAAGCTCTGTTTCGGGCGCATGCGCGCGATATAACGCATGGCCTCAGCCCGTTCTTCGCCCCACGTGCTTGTCGGTAAGGCAAGGTAGTTCTCAAGCAACTGGACGGCTCGATCGTGCTGGTTGGCCCACATCAGGTCCCGCCCGAGCCAGAAGCAGATCTGTGCGTCCGCTGGATCTTCCTTATGTGCAATCTCCATCAGCGGCAGGTAAGTGCTCCTTGTTGGCTTGGTGAGGTCTTGCACCTCGAACATGACGATGTCGGTGCTGGTCGCCGTCACTTCCCTTTCTCCGGTGAAGACGAGGGCCTCATGGACTGGTCGCTTGAATCGATAGCCCCAGCGATGGTGAAAATTCTTCGCCGGCCAACTTCGCAACGGTGCCGGATCATCAACACTGGATCTATAGATCGTCTGGCAGTAGAGGGCTGTCGTTTCGGCGTTCCAGGCCGCCTCCAACTTCGGGCGCCAGCCCGGTTCGAGAAACCGGTCCATGTCCATGGTGCAACACACATCGACGTCGGCAGGGATAAGAGCCATGGCGGCGTTGCGGGCGTCGTCAAAGCGCCACGGACGGATCGCTATCGGGTGCACAGTGACGCCGGCCGCGGTCAGCCGTCCTACCGTGTCATCGGTGCTGCCCGTATCGGCCACTATCCGGTAGTCCGCATCGACGGCCGAGTTGGCCCAACGTTCGGCGTTCCCGGCCTCATTCAATGCGATGGTGTAGACCGCAACTTTCAACGAAGCGCTCCGCGATCAGGCATATCGGGCGTCTATTCTGCGCGCATCAACGCGGACCGAGCCCGCCCGGAATGACCTGTGGGGCTCAACGCACAAGGCCAATCCCTCCGCGCTTGCGGATCGCGACCAAGCCGCCGAGCAGATTTGCCCGGTTCAGCTCATAGTGGCTGTCGAAGAACAGGATCTCGGCGATTTGACCGGCAAGCGCACTCACTCCCAACGGATCGGCCGAGCGGGCACTGCCGTGCCGCTGAATCTCGCGCAGCAGGTTCTTCGTGAGTGCAATCTTGCCGGTCTCCTCGTCCGGCGGCTGCCAGTCGAGGTCTTCGATGAAATACCAGCCGCCCTCGGCGAGCAGCGGGAAGAACTCGCGAAGCGTGAGTTGTTCGTCGAACGAAGCATGGCTGCCGTCGTCGATGATCACGTCGAGCGAGCCTGGTTCGAGTTTCGTGGCGACCCTGTGTAGATCGTCCAGCTTGGACTGGTCGCAGATGAACGATTTGAACCTTTCGTTGTTGAACTCGGAAAAATCCGTCGAGTCGACGCCGAACACTTGGCAGAAGGGAAAAAAGCTCTGCCAAAGCGAGACTGATGGGGTCTCGGTTTGGTCGTCCGCCAACACGCGACACAGACCGATCTCCATAAGCCTCCGCAAGGAAAACCGCCGGCCTGACAGCAGGCGATCGTAGACCCTGGCATAGGCATGACGATTGCCGGTATGCCGGTTCTTGTCGGTATTGAAACGGTCAGCGAGGTTCGTGAGCGAGGGGAAACTGTGCAGGGGGTCGATCAGCAGTGCGTTAAGCGGGGCTCCTTCACCGTCCGAGCGAGCTTCGTTGCGTGCCGTCCAAAGATGGATTCCAAAGACGCGCTCATCATTAAGATAGTCGGCCAACTGGGAAAGCGGCTTGTCGAACTCGCTTATCTCGGTCCAATCAATCGGATTAAAGAGCATCGGCCCAAACACCCATTCGCGCAATTCGGCGCCTGCATCCGACGCAACGTAATCGGACAGCAACCTCGGACCGATCTCGCCGAATCCCTTTCCGGTGTCACCGAAGAACCGCTCGATCGACATTTCGTAGAGCACTCTTAGGTGGTGGCTATAAGCTTCAGCATAGATCACGTTGCCACAGATGAAGTGACCTTGGTGCCCGCCGCGCCATTGCAGATTGAAAAAATAACTGCCACGGAACGGGAATGGTCTCAGCATGACCACGTCGCAGTCCATCCACAATCCGCCATGCTCGTAAAGCACAGCGTACCTAAAGGCGTCGCTGAAATACCTGATCTCGGAGCCGGCAACAATTCGATCGAACAAGGCGCGCGGCATCACGTCGTCCGCAGTTCGGACCTCCACGCCGAGCGGGACCAGGAATTCAAGCTTGTTCGGCGAATAGGTCCAGACCCTCACGGGATGGCCGGCCGCGCGCATCGATGTGGTGGCGGCAATCAACGTTCGATGCTCTGCATTGTCGGACAGCACCTCGTAGAAGCAGTGGATCTGCGGCAACGCGGCATCCCCTGTGCGCAAGTGAGACGCGATGCGGGCATCGAAGGCTCGCGATAGCGCGCATCGCTCTTGCGGCGAATCCGCCAAACGAAGGAACGGCGCCAGCTCGAGAAGAATTTCTTCAGTTCCTTTCGCTTCGCTCGAGGCACCGCTGCTTGCCGGTTGAGAAAGGCCGCCGTCAGGCGGGCCTGGATTGCCATTCTCGCGCCTCACAGGCTGATGGTCCGTTTCCAGCTTCTTCCGCACAGCGGGTCGTTCGTTGGCGCCGGCCGCCGAATGCATGGCCAGTGAGTTCCAGTAAGCCTCGCCCGGTAACAAGTTGCCTGTGGCCTGTAGCAGTAGGCGTACCTCCGATGCATCAACAAGGCCAATCCACGACTCGCTGTCTCCGACGCCATAGGAAATCAGCAGCTGTTCCTCATTCGGGTGCCATGTGAGGCCGGCTGCAAATTCGCTCCCCTTGTCGTTAAAGAAGAAGGGTCGGCTGACCTTCCCCAGGCGAGCTGCGTCGTCGAACCAGACGAAGCGATGCTGGTAGATTGGCCGAACTTCGTTCGGCCGCGTGCGCACCTCATGAACGAGTGCCAGCCACCCGCCGTCGAATACAATCGCCTGCGTGGCCCCCTGAATTGTTCGCTACACAGAGCAGACGCGGCCTCCGAGACCGTTTGCCCTTGATCGTCGACAATGCGGACGGGGTCGCCCGCACAAAAGAACTGCAGCTGCTCACTATCGGCATCGATGCCAGCCGGCTTGACGAGGGGCATCCAGCTGGTGTCGAGCAGCTTCGTACCCAGGGGGTGGAGCACACGCCAATCGGTCATTTGGTATGGCCCAGGTCGGCGATCGTCGATACGCGCAATAACGGGTTCGCACCAGCTATCTGCCGTCAACGCGCGCGAGCATGCGACAGTCCACAGTTGTTCGCGCCAAGCAAACACGCGAATGGCGTCGAAGCCTGGTTCTGCTCTGTCGGCGGCTTCTGCCAGGTCGGCGGGCGCCAGTATCTCCGTGGCTGACTGAACGACGAGATCGGCATCCAGGTGAACGAGGAAATTGCGCGTTTGGCTCGGCGCCTCTTCGGGCGTGTCAGGCCGGCCATCTTCCTTCAGCGTGCAGTTAATGGTCGGCTGAACCAGGACGATCCGGGCACCCAATCGCGTTACTGACGGACTGCTTGGCCGGTGGCCGTCGGGGGGGTGAAGCCGATAGGGCGCGCGCTGAACGACGGCATCGTTGTCTTGGCGGGCTGCAGATAAAAGAGCAGGTTGGATCGCGCCAACTCCCTGGGTCCATCGCCGACGCTACGGTCCAGCGCTAACCAGTTGCACGTCGCGAAACCGCGATCCTTGCGCACCGGGTCGCGCGCATAATTCGCCGCGATCGCATACTCTTCGCGCAAGCCTGTCGTGTAGACGAAATCCTCAAGGAACAGGATGTCTTCCTCCGGCCGCTTGATCGCCAGCCCCGCTTCGGAGAACAACACGCTGGCGTCGTTCATCCCCTTCTCTCGGTAAAACCGGGCCAGGTCATAAAGTGGCTCGGCGCGTTGCGGCCGTTGATTGAAGGCGGCAAGCGCCTGTTGAACAAAACCGGCCTCATCGCCGAGTTTGCGCAAGCAGCGCGCCTCCTGCAGGCGGGCGTTCCACGCCTCCTCGTCCCAACCGCCCATCGCGGCACGCTTGGCGTAGGCCACCGCCGCCTCCGCCGTTCGCCCAGCGTCGCGGTAGGACTGTGCCAGGTAGAACCAGTAGCGCTGATTTTCCGGATTCTTATCAAGGGCCTCCAGCAGAAGCCTGGCATCACGCTCGAACTTGTCCGCTCGGTTCGACCCGCTGGCGTGGTCCTTGTACCAGGCGCCCCACAGTTCCCGCACGCCACCAGGCACGTCGAGATATTCGTGGGTCACGCCATGATAGCGTGCACCGGCGTCGCGCCTGGCAAGACGTGTATTCCAATAGGCGAGGCCGGAATCCGAGCGCTGGAGCAGCCGGTAACCCGGGCCGTCGAGCCCATCTAGGAAGCCTGTATCCTCGACCATCAGCTCCATGTCGGCATCGTCGAACAGCAGATAGTCATAGGCGAGCGGCGAGGCATAGGCGTGATCGAGCGCGGCGTTGCGCGCCTGCTCGAAATTGTGGAACGGGAACTCATGCAATTCGCCAGGCAGGTTGTGGACGGCAAAGAACGCCTTGATGAAATCCTGGGTTCCGTCGTTCGAGCCGGTGTCGCCGATGACCCAACAGTCGATGTGGTCGACAACCGCCCCGAGACAGCGTTGAAGGTTCGCCATCTCGTTCTTGACGATCATGTTGAGGCAGAGGCGCTTACCGCTCATATGCTGACTATCGACCCCCATGGCTGCGGGCTGAAGCGGTTACATTTGTGCCATGGTGCCATCGGGGACAGCGATCCGATACACATCATCCCTGCCTCGGCCATCTGGATGCTACCTCAGCGTGGTCCATTGTTAGCCAGCACCTCCCGCCGCAGCAAGCGTCTCGCGGTCACCTTGATCGCGGCTTTGCGAATTGCCCTGTAGGCTCGATCGCTACGCAGACACCCCCGCCGCGATATCAAGGGTTCGTCGCTGCCGAAGGTGGCGTATCTTAAGTCCCGGATTTTTCGGTGGATTTCGGCGTAATGCCCGCCATCTCGATGTTTGCCAAAGGTAGTAAGTCATGGTTGGGCGTTTAATAAATTGCAAACAGGTTATTTACAAACTGCTAATTTTATATTTTACTAATATCTTATGTATGGGAGGGTCTCCGTGGACCGGCAGTAGGCCTGTCGGTTCGCGCTGTCTGCGAAGCCAGGAGAGTATCTGGAGCAATCCCACTTCGTGCGTGAGGGCGCAGAAAGTGTTTGGCGTGCAAGGAAGACGTCGTAGGGACTTGAATTAGGCCCGCGTTTTCCCAACCGGATGGTCCCTCGCAAGTAGTCGATTCCCTCGTGTGTTGGGAGTTGGCTGTGGTTGGTGTGATACCAAGTGCGAAACTATGCGTACGCGACGCAGGTTTCTGCTTCAATCAATCCCTCAACTATCTGCACCTGGCCGCCAGCAAAGATTGCGTGGCGCTTGATGAGTGTTGCTTGGCGCCCTTTGGACCGCGGCGCGCAGCGAGTTCCACACCCACCTCAGTGAAGACAAGTGGACGGCGTTCGATCGGACGGCACGAAGAGGTCGTCAAGCCTTGTGCGCGCGTCTGGTCGCTCGTGCGGCGCCCGTCGGTTTACGGATCTGGCACGCAGCTCGAGCAGCGGCAGAAGCTGCGACCGCCCTTAGCGAGCGCGGGCGCTCGGCAGCGATAGAAGCCTAGGCACGAAACAAGACACACAGCGGCGTTGCCGCCGCCGACCGAGGAGGAAATGATGAGCTACATAGCAGGGTTTGCCGTCATGGAAGTTGCTGTTAGAGGCGTTTTGCCCATCGGCGACACGCCCGAAAATGTGGCTTATTTTATCCTTGACACGGCCAAGAGCGCCGTCGTCGGTCAGGTCATTCTTCCCAAGGCCGTCAAGCGAAGCCTCGCCGTCGCTGTCACCGTCAAGGTTCCGGCCGCGGCCGGTTCATTTGCGATTGGCACGTTTGATGATGGCGGGAATTTCCAGGCCTGCAGCTTCCTCCGGGTAGAGAGCCCCGCTGTCGAACATCCCGACGGCGCCATCGGGCCGTCCGGAAGATGAGGCCCCTCAAGTCGCTTATCCCGAGCCGTCGCCGGCGAGGCCGGTGGGCGGTTTCCGTTTGAACTGAGTTCGAAGCCAAGGGAGCCAGTCATGGCCCGTGCCTCTGAAATTCTTTTTGTCGATACCTCGGTCTCCGACCTGCAGACGGTGGTCGGCAACGTGCGCCCCGAAGTTCAAGCGATTGTGCTCGACGACCGCTCGCCGGCGGCGCAGCAGATCGCTGCGGCGCTCGCAGAGCACGAAGGGCTCGATGCGATCCATGTTATGGCGCATGGCGCGCCTGGCCGCGTTTGCTTCACAAGCGGAGAATGGTCGGCCAGCACACTGAAGGAAGATGCTGAGGATCTTGCCGCAATCGGCAGGGCGCTTGCCGCGGACGGCGAACTGCGACTGTGGAGCTGCGAGACGGCTTTAGGGAATGCTGGCGAGACCTTCGTTACGGCGCTGGAACAAGCCGTCGGCGCGGACGTCCGCGCATCGAGATCGCTGGTTGGAGCAGCCGAGCTAGGTGGCTCTTGGGAGATGTCGGAACACGCGAACAAACCCCTGCCGCCCCTGACCCAGGATGGGATGGTGTATTATGGAGGAGTTTTTACCGCAGGTGATTTGACGCTGACTGGATTAATAGATGGCTCGGGAAAAAGCATAAACACGTTTTACCTAGTAGATACGAAGAACACTCCTGCGGCATCTGACGATCTCATAGTAGGAAGTTTTGTTCTTCCGGCTACTCCGGACGTTGCATCACATTTTTCCATAACTGTTACTGTTCCAGATATAACTCATACTTATCTTGTCTACGATTCAGGCTTTCGCTTGTACGGTACGCTAACTGCTGTCGCAGACATTGACCCCGTGATGGCAGGCGACCAACCTGGTTTCAGTTTCACGACCACGCCCATCAATGCCGTTGGCGGATCCAGCAACAATGGCGATCATTTTGATGGGGGCAACATAAACGTAGCAAGTGCCGGCACTCCAGGCCCGACAGGCCCAACAGGCGCGACCGGCGCGACCGGCGCGACAGGAGCAACGGGCGCGACAGGAGCCACAGGTGCGACGGGCGCTACTGGTGCGACAGGCGCTTCGGGTGCGACTGGCTCGACAGGTGCTTCTGGCGGGACCGGTGCAACGGGCGCCACGGGTGCCACGGGAGCTTCAGGTGGGACGGGCGCGACTGGTGCGACTGGCTCGACCGGTGCCACCGGCTCGACCGGTGCGACAGGCTCGACTGGCTCGACCGGAGCGACAGGTTCGACCGGTGCGACAGGCTCGACCGGCTCGACCGGAGCGACAGGTTCGACTGGTGCGACCGGCTCTACCGGCGCAACTGGTGCGACCGGCTCGACCGGTGCCACCGGCTCGACCGGAACGACAGGCTCTACCGGAGCGACAGGTTCGACTGGTGCAACCGGCTCGACCGGAGCAACGGGTGATACCGGCTCGACTGGCTCGACAGGTGCAACTGGCTCGACCGGTTCGACCGGAGCGACAGGTTCGACTGGTGCAACCGGCTCGACCGGAGCAACGGGTGATACCGGCTCGACTGGCTCGACAGGTGCAACTGGCTCGACCGGTTCGACTGGAGCGACAGGTTCGACTGGTGCAACGGGCTCGACTGGAGCAACCGGCTCGACCGGAGCGACCGGCTCCACAGGAGCAACTGGCTCGACTGGAGCAACAGGCTCGACTGGAGCAACAGGTGATACCGGTGCAACTGGCTCGACCGGAGCAACTGGCTCGACAGGTGCGACTGGCTCGACAGGTGCCACCGGCTCGACCGGCGCAACAGGCTCGACTGGAGCCGGAACAGGTGACCGGACTCGACGGCCGGCTCGACCGGGCAACAGGCTCGACGGGCAACGGCTCGACGACGGCTGCACGGCTCGACCGGGCACGGCCAACCGGTGCGACAGGCTCGACCGGAGCCACCGGCTCGACCGGAGCAACTGGTGCAACGGCTCGACCGGAGCAACCGGTGCGACGGCTCGACCGGAGCACTGGTGCGACTGGCTCGACCGGAGCACCGGCTCGACCGGGACAACGGCGACTGGCTCGACCGGAGACGGTGCGACGGCTCGACCGGAGCACTGGGCTCGACCGGAGCCACCGGCTCGACCGGGCAACAGGCGCGACTGGCTCGACCGGTGCAACGGGCTCGACCGGAGCAACCGGTGCGACTGGTGCACCGGTGCGACCGGCTCGACCGGATCCACAGGCTCGACCGGGCAACGGCGCGACTGGTTCGACCGGAGCGACCGGAGCAACCGGTGCGACAGGCTCGACCGGAGCCACCGGCTCGACCGGCGCGACTGGCTCGACCGGTGCAACCGGCTCGACTGGAGCAACCGGTGCGACCGGCTCGACCGGAGCCACCGGCTCGACTGGCTCGACAGGTGCAACTGGCTCGACCGGTTCGACTGGTGCAACCGGCTCGACTGGTGCAACGGGCTCGACCGGAGCAACGGGCTCGACCGGCGCGACTGGCTCGACCGGTGCAACGGGCTCGACCGGAGCAACTGGCTCGACCGGTTCGACTGGTGCAACGGGCTCGACCGGAGCAACGGGCTCGACCGGCGCGACTGGCTCGACCGGTGCAACGGGCTCGACCGGAGCAACTGGCTCGACCGGTTCGACTGGTGCAACCGGCTCGACCGGAGCAACCGGCTCGACCGGAGCAACCGGCTCGACTGGAGCGACTGGTTCGACTGGTGCAACCGGTTCGACTGGTGCAACCGGCTCGACTGGAGCGACAGGTTCGACTGGTGCAACCGGCTCGACCGGAGCAACTGGCTCGACAGGTGCGACCGGAGCCACCGGCTCGACTGGAGCAACGGGCTCGACCGGAGCAACCGGTGCGACCGGCTCGACGGGAGCCACAGGCTCGACCGGGGCAACAGGCTCGACCGGCGCGACTGGTTCGACCGGTGCAACCGGCTCGACTGGCGCGACTGGCTCGACCGGTGCAACGGGCTCGACCGGAGCAACCGGTGCGACCGGCTCGACGGGAGCCACAGGCTCGACCGGGGCAACAGGCTCGACCGGCGCGACTGGTTCGACCGGTGCAACCGGCTCGACTGGCGCGACTGGCTCGACCGGTGCAACGGGCTCGACCGGAGCAACCGGTGCGACCGGCTCGACGGGAGCCACAGGCTCGACCGGGGCAACAGGCTCGACCGGCGCGACTGGTTCGACCGGTGCAACCGGCTCGACTGGTGCAACGGGCTCGACAGGTGCGACTGGCTCGACAGGTTCGACTGGTGCAACCGGCTCGACCGGAGCAACTGGCTCGACCGGTTCGACTGGTGCAACCGGCTCGACTGGTGCAACGGGCTCGACCGGAGCAACTGGCGCGACGGGCTCGACTGGAGCCACCGGCTCGACTGGTGCGACTGGCTCGACAGGTTCGACTGGTGCAACCGGCTCGACAGGTTCGACTGGTGCAACCGGCTCGACTGGAGCAACCGGAGCGACTGGCTCAGCCGGTTCGACGGGTGCGACCGGAGCGACCGGCCCGGGCGGTGAGACTGGTGACCACCACCATGGCAATAACGGCTTTGGCAATGGCGATCAGGATGCACCTGGTAATTCCGGGAACCATAACAATGCCGAAAACGGCCCTGGCCACAAAGCCACCATCTCGGCCAATACGCTCGGACTGAAGGACTCGACGCAGTTCCTGCAATCCAACTCTACCGACAGTAGTGCCGTCAGCCATGCGTCGTTCCGCCAGCTTGTCGGCCTGGCAGCCAGCTCCGTGACGACCGACCTCCTGAATGTCCTCAACACGATCAGGGGATTTGGTCAGAACCAGAACAAGCCGTTGGGTGCGAGTAACGACCTGATTTCGGACAAGACCAAGCAAGGTGCCGGCTACGCCAACACCGACGACACAGTGAAGAAGGCTCTGAAGGATATTCTGAAGCCGCATGAGTGAGCAGGAATGGTGACCGGACAGACCACAAAAGAGACCGGTCCAAGGGTAAGAAATGGTCGCGCGGGCTTTGCGAGAGAGCAAAGCCTGCGCGTTCACCGTTTCCGAATGGGCAAGGTACGGTCTGCCCTGGGCACGACTGAACTTTGGCCTGCGTGCCGGAAGGGAAGTCCATGGTAAGCATCCCTTTGAACGCCGAAACCCGGCCGGTCCAGATCCGCACCGACACCGAAGCTGACGCGACCGGCAAGGCCGGCGAGAGCGTAGTAGGACGGACTCCGGGTGGCCCCGCCGCGTTTGACCAGGTCGGGCCGCGCCTCAAGGCGATGCTCGCGGTCGCCCGCTATCATGGTGTCGAACTCGACCCGAAGGAATTCAGGGCGGCAACTGCAAGCCCGTTTCCAACCTCCACTGATCTGTCCGAATGGGCGCGCAACGGTGGTATGTGGTCTCGCGCCGTCCGCGTTCGCTGGTCTCACCTCTTGCGCTTTCAGGACACGGGACCCGTCGTTCTGTTGTTCAACGATGGTGGCGCGGGGCTCCTGATCGGGGCGAGTGCGGAGCGCGACCTAGTCTTCCTCAAAAGCGCGGACGCGTCTGATGATGGTCAACCCACCGCGATCGACGAGTTGCGCCTGTCGCAGGTGTGGACGGGCGAGGCGGTGCTGCTGCGACAGGCGCGATCCTATGTTGCGGCGGATGCGCCTTTCGCTCTCGGCTGGCTCGTCGAACTGGTGCGGCTTGAAAGCCGACCCCTCCGGGACGTCGCTATCGCCTCGTTCACGCTCAGCGTGCTTACCATCCTGCCGCCGCTCATCGTCATGACGGTCGTCAACAAGGTGCTGCAGTTCAACAGTGTCTCCACGCTGTTGCTCTTATCGGCCATAATCGCCGTCGTCTTCGCCTACGAGACACTCCTAGGTCACGCGCGGCGATTGATCATCAACGTCGTCGGCGCGCGTTTGGACACCAAACTGCAGCTGCACGTTTTCAGTCGGCTCCTGCGCCTGCCGCTGGACTATTTCGAGCGTCATCCAGCCGGCGAGACGATGTACCGTCTCGCCCAGGTCTATCGCATCCGCGAGTTCCTGACCGGCAAACTGCTCAGCACATTGCTCGACCTGATTACGCTGTGCGTGCTGATACCGGTGATGTTCTACATCAACGCCAAGCTCGCCTGGATCGTGATCGCCTGCGCCGGCGCGATCGTGGTGATCATTCTCGCCTTCCTCAAGCCGCTGCGCCGGAGGTACCAGCGGGTGATCGAAGCCGAGACATGGAAAGCGGCGGCTCTCGGCGAAACTGTTGTCGGGATAAAGACCGTGAAGGCACTTGGTCTTGAGCCGCAACGCAAGGCGCTTTGGGACGAGCAGGTGGCGGAGTCGGGAAGGGCGCGCCTGGCCTTCGGCCAGTTCGCCAGCTGGCCGCAGACCCTGGTTACGCCGATCGAACGTGCCATGGTGCTTGGCACTATGCTGATCGGCGCCTATCTCGCGATGAACGACAGTTCGGGATATATGGTAGGTGGCCTGTTCGCCTTCATGATGATCTCCCAGCGCGTCGCACAACCCCTCGTGGGGCTGGCACGACTGATCGAAGACTACGAGGAGGTCGGGGCAGCGATCGGCGAGGCGGCGTCTGTTCTGAACCGGCCGCTGGAGAGCAGTTCGAATTCCCTCGGCCTGAGACCAAGGCTCGTCGGCGAGATCACGTTCAGCGATCTGACCTTCAGCTATATCGGTACGAAGACGCCCGCACTCGACCGGGTCAGCTTCAACATTCCGGCAGGGTCCATGTTCGGCATCGTCGGGCGCAGCGGGTCGGGAAAATCCACGATCGCGCGCCTCCTACAGGGGATCAACCGAGACTATAGCGGATTCCTCAAGCTGGATGGTGTCGACCTCAAGGAATTCAACCTGCGCCATCTGCGCCAGGGGCTCGGTGTGGTGCTCCAGGACAATTTCCTGTTCCGCGGATCGATTCGCGACAACATCATTGCCGGGCGCGCAGGCCTGACGCTTTCCGACGCCATGCGTGCCGCACATCTGGCCGGCGCCGAAGAATTTATCGAACGAATGCCCAATGGCTACGACACCTACATCGAGGAAGGATCGCCCAATCTGTCGGGCGGTCAAAAGCAGCGGCTGGCGATCGCGCGCGCCCTCATCCACAATCCGACCATCCTCATCCTCGACGAAGCGACCAGCGCACTCGACCCGGAGAGCGAAGCGGTCGTCAGTAACAACCTGATGCGCATCGCCAGCGGGCGCACGATGATCATCGTTTCGCACCGGCTCTCCTCTCTCACAGAGTGTGACCAGATCCTGGTAATGGAGCAAGGTGAGGTGCTCGACGTGGCACCGCACGCGACCCTGCTCGAGCGATGCCCCCTCTACAGGCAACTGTGGTTGCAGCAGAACCGGCACCTCGACGGCCGCGCCGGCCGCCCGGTGGCCGTACCGTCGCGGCTGGATTGACGATGTCACGCTGCGATCGATTGAGCGTGAGGATCGCCGGCAAATTGGCGATCCATAGCGGCGCCAACGCGCTTGGCGGCGCGCGAAAAGGTGGAATGGGATAGCAAGCCATGAGCAGCAGCACCTCGGTCGCCATCCGCCCCCCCGCCGGCAGCGGACCAAAACGAACGATCCGACCACACCGGCCATCCTCGAATTCCAGTGGCCTTCCACGGCGATCGCCAATGCGCCAATTCCGAGGATGGCGCGGGGCATCGTCTGGGTTATTTCGAGTTTGGTAATCGCCTTGATTGGCTTGGCAGGGTTGATTCCCGTCGACCAGGTGGTGACGACCAGAGGGCTAGTGGTCTCACAATCGCCGAACATCATTGTGCAGCCACTGGAGACGGCGATCGTGCGCTCGATCGACGTGCGCGAAGGACAGCATGTGCGAGCCGGTCAATTGCTTGCCCGCCTCGACGCTACGTTTGCCTCAGCCGACCTCCAGTCGTTGGCAATCCAAGTCTCGACGCTTGAGGCCGAAGTGGCTAGGTTGAAGGCAGAGGCCGACGGGCAAGCCTTCAACTATGACGGTCTCGATCCAAGCTGGACCCTGCAGGCGTCCATCTTCGAGCGCCGTAAGGCAGTCTATGACTCCAAGCTCGATAGTTTTGACCGACAGCTTGACGAACTCAGTTCCGTGATCTCGCGATCACAATCTGATGCGGAAGGCTACCGCCAGCGGCTCAAGGTCGCGGCCTCGATCGAACAGATGCGAAAACAGCTGGAAGCAAGACAGGTGGGTAGTCGCCTCAATACGCTCCTCGCCGAGGACAACTGGGCTGAAATGTCCCGCTCACTCAGCAATGCCGAGCAGACAACAGAAGCCGCCAAACGCCAGCAGGGGGGGACGGCCGCCGACCGCAACGGATACATTCAGAGTTGGCGAGCGGAAGTCTCACAGAGCCTGTCGGAGGCGAACTCGCGATTGTCCGACGCCCGCGAACTCCTCAACAAGGCGAAGCTGCGCAAGCAGTTGGTCGAACTGCGGAGCGAAGCCGACGCTATCGTCCAGTCGGTGGCGAAGGTTTCGGTTGGGGCGGTTCTGCAGTCTGGTGAGCGCTTGATCACTCTGGTGCCGGTCAACGCGCCTCTCGAGATCGAGACAAACATCATCGGCCGGAGCAGCGGCTTCGTTCATGTCGGCGACCCAGTGGTCATCAAGTTCGACACCTTTCCCTATTCGCAATACGGCCTCGCCCACGGCTCCGTACGTGCGCTCAGCCCTGATTCCTTCTCGGCACGAGACCAAGTGCGCGATCAGAACAGCTCTCGGGCCATGCTGCCTTCTGATGCTGAGCCGTTCTATCGTACGCGGATTTCCATCGATCAGGTCGCGTTGCACGACGTGCCCACCGGGTTCGTGGTCAGCCCCGGCATGCCGGTCACGGCAGATGTGAAAGTCGGTCGGCGCACTGTGCTCAAATACATTCTTGGCGTGATGCTCCCGATCGGCCAGGAAGCCATGCGGGAACCGTAGGGCGGTTGGTTGGACCACGGAGGGGTCGCATCGATGGCAATCCTGAATCGGCTGACTGATCGCGCCTTCCCCGCAGTTGCGTTGCGCCGGGCAATCCAGCTCAGCGACAAGCCGGCAGAAGCCTTTCAGCACTTGGCGGTCGCGGCACGCGCGGGTCTCGTCGATGCCGAGTATCGGGTCGCCCGTTGCTATCTAGAGGGCTCAGGCGTGCCGGCGAGCCGGGCGGAAGGTAGGCGTTGGCTGCTGCGGGCAGCGAACCACGGGAGTGCTGACGCGCAGGCGCTTCTGGCTGCCCTCTATCTGGCCGGGCTGGTGGCCGCGGATGCTGACAGTCGCGATGCCAGCGTGAGTCTTTTCGAACAAGATTACTCTGGCGAACCTGACTTCGCTGCTGCGCTCGGTTTTGCCACGAAGGCGGCCGAGGCAGGCTCGGCAACGGGACAGGCGATCCTCGGTTACATTCTGGCCAGCGGCCCCGAGCCGATGCGGGATGCGGATGCTGCGCAGCGCTGGTATGAAAGGTCGGCCGCAGCTGGCTGCGCCGAAGGAAGTCTCGGCCTTGCCCTCTCGCTGGCCCGCCGCGGCAGCCTGGAACAACGGAGCAGGATTGCCGACGAGGTACGGCGCGCGGCAGATGCCGACCTGCCGACCGCAACCTATCTTCTCGCGGTCCTCACCGAACATGGGTTCGGAGTTACGAGTGATCTTGCAGCGGCCGCGCGGCTTTATCAGCAAGCCGCGGAGAAAGGCCTTGCCTCGGCCCAATTCCGGTTAGGGCTGGCGCTGATCGACGGGAGCCTCGTCGACGCGGATCCCGTGGCCGGGGAGGCGTGGATGCGGCGCGCCGCGCTGGCCGGCAACGTCGAGGCAGCCCACTTCCTGGGTGATCGGAACGCCAAGAGCCGGCCACCGGATTTTGCGGAAGCCGCAACATGGTATCGACGGGCCGCCGAGGCGGGCCACCAGGCCGCCGCGCGCGCACTGGCATCCCTGTATTTGACGGGAAACGGTGTTGTTAGGGATGAGAAAGAGGGGACACGCTGGCTGCGCACTGCAGCGGCCAGCGGGAACCAGGCAGCACAAGTAGACCTGGCCAACCTCGTGCTTCGAGGGGCTGGCGAGCCGGCAGATACCGCAAGTGTAGCCCGATGGTTCGAGGCAGCTGCATTGTCGGGCGACCTGACCGCTGCGTTCAATCTAGGGCTCTGTTTCACCAAGGGACTCGGTGTATGCCAGGACGACGGTCAGGCTGCGCGGTGGCTAAGACGGGCGGCCGAAGGCGTGGCCGAGGCTCAATACATGTATGCGCGCATGCTCCGGGATGGGCGTGGCGTGGTGGCTGACGCGCATCACGCTCGCGCTTGGTTTGCCGAGGCAGCCGAAGGTGGCGTGCTGGACGCCCAAGTGGCACTTGCAGAGATGCTGCTCAACGGGGGCGGCGGCAAGTGCTTGCCGGAGACCGCCGTGAAGCTGTTCGAACGGGCCGCCGCCGACGGTCATGCTGGGGCAATGTTTGCCTTGGGAGTGCTGCACAGTTCCGGGGAGGGCCTGCACATCGATCAGGTGGCGGCGCAGAAATGGTTTGCCGCCGCCGCCGAACGTGGGCACGGACAGGCCCAATTCATTCTGGGCCGGTATCTCTCCAGAGGTCTTGCCGGAGAGCGCAACCCAATGGCCGGCCGCCTTTGGCTTGAGCGCGCAGCAGCCCACGGGATCCAGGAAGCAGTCGAGGAGCTCGCGGATTTTGCCCCGGGTTGAAGCAGGACACAATATGAGCAAGCGCGCCGCCGACTTTCTACGCAGATGGATTCTCGACCATCTGCCGCCGCGAATTGAAGACCCCGCCCTTGTCGTGACCACCATAGCGGCCGACGCCGTACGGGCTGCCGAGGGCCAAGGCATGACGGACCAAGAGATCGATCAAGAGATCGCAAGCGTTTATGAAGCGATCATGTATACGCTCGAGGAGCGCGCGTCAGATTTGGCGGGTTAGGCAAACGCTCCGGCCCACTCGAGGTGCGCCTGTGCTCCGATGATCATCAGAAGCCGATGGCGGCTATGTAGAAGGCGCAGAGCTTTCGCCGTCAACGCTGACGCTGCCCCTGGTTCGCAAGCATCATCCTCGCGTTTTAACCTTTTCCATCACGGTGAGGGCGTCGGTTTTGCTATTCCCGTTCCATGGGAACGCCTGCTGTTCGATGATGGTCAGCCCGGCACGTGCGCAAACATGCTCGACAAATCCCCTTGGCATAAAGTTCCGCCAATCTGGATTTTCCTTGAACGTTCCGGTCGGGTTTTCCGAGTAGTTCGAATGATGAAGGATAGCTCGCCCTCCAGGCTTCAAGACCGAGGCGACTTCCAAGATATAGGACGCTACCGTCAGCGGTTCGAAATGAACCATCGAGTCGTAGCTGAAAACGGAGGAAAAACGGTCCTTTTCAAAAGGAAGGCTCTTTCCGTCCGGCGAAAGGATCACGGTCACATGAGATGCGCTTGAAAATCGTTTCCTAGCTAATTCAGTGGCGTCGACTGAAGTGTCGATCAATGTCAGCCGCCTGCAGCGGCCCACGATCTGCGCCGAATGGCGGCCGGCACCGCTTGCTACGTCTAGCACGTCGTCTAGATCCAGATATTGCTCAAACACTTTGCGAAAACGGCTGTCCGGCGCCCAAAACCAAGCCAGCAACTCAGGCTTCTCGTACCGTTCAAAGTACTCATAGTCAGAGGCACCAAGATTACGCCACGTATCGGCGATTGCTTTGAGCTCAGCGTCAGCCTCCGTCACAAGCCTTACCTCTTAGCACCCCTTATCTTTTGATCCATATTTTAGAGGAATTATCTGTCAAAGGCAAAGGCAGGAGCCGAAAGTGCGATCGTCAGCACGCAGATAGATCGAACGTTTTTTCGAAGGGCGGGGCAATAGCTTCCGCATCATACCTAGAATTCTGCTGGACCCTCGTTCGTGGCAGACGGGCGTTTGGCGCTCGCGCTGGTCTGGCCCTGCATCCGATCGCGGCCACATCGATGCTGCGGCCACGCTTAACCATTAATGCGACGTCGGTTTCTCCGTTGCCGCCTCAAGTGCGTCTATCGCGTTTCTCACAGCTTGGCGCTTAGGCTCGATTGGTTCATCAGGGCGGAAATGAGAGAGCGAAAGTGTGATGAAGGCGACAGTCAGGACGCCGATGAGGTCTCGCATTCTGAACCGATCTTCGACATCGGCTGCGACGCGCCACGCCAAGATGGGATCCCTTCCTCTATGCGTATCTTTGCCGTCTTGCTCAAGATCCTCTCGAAGCGTCGCCAACGCCGTGACCCGGTCGACAAGCTGCGTCTCCGGATCGACCAGCAGCTCCAGGTCTACGTCGACAGGCTTGCGTTCTTCGGCCAGCCAACACAGCATGCCTCCGGGGCAGCGGTATGGGCCTCGCCCCACGCTTGTGCGGCGGCGCCGGCTTGATCATCCAACCCACCCTCAGGAAAACCGTTGATTGTCCCAGCCTTCGAGTGCAAAGGCGCCATCTGCCGCTTCCTCGGCTGTGAAACCGGCGCGCTCCAAGGCCCCCCTCTGCTGCGGCAATCCCGCGTGCTATTTCGTCGGGCGAAGCGCCCGGAACTCACAAGATCAGATCCATGACATTCTCCTGTGCCTATTTCAGCAATAGTGAACGAAAAGAGAACACTGAGTCAAGTCCGCGCTTGACGACAGAGGAATATGTTCCTTATTTCTGACGTGCATGTGAGCAGGAAGGGCAATGGGAAAACGCCATAACGCGCCGAGCGGCGAAGCTATCTCCAAGTTGGAAGAAGCTGCTCAGCAGGCAATAGAGGCGGCCGGCGGCGACGCTGTGGTTGCCTTGTTGAAGGCCCTCGCAAGAGACGCCGAACTCGAGCACGAGCCGCTCTTTCGCGTGCGGCTGTGTCGAACGGCTTTTCCCGCGGCTGGCCCGGGGCGCCGCCGTTATGAGTTCCGACGGGGAAAAGACGCTTCTCGAAACCATCAGCCGGTCACGGATTTCACCGTCAGCATGGCTGCCTGCCATGCGGCAATGCGGCGTCGACACAGAATGCTCGCATCATGCCGGCCGGGTGATCCGGCGGTATGGAAAGGGTGCGCTATTCAGCACCGTCGAATGGGCGCTGTTTTGCACGAGTTGCGAGAGGGGTGGCCCAGTTCGGCTGGAAATCCACAAACTTCCAAGAAATTGAAGGGAGCTGGCAATGCACGACTTGATCGACTTCTTCCAGACCAATGGGGCTCTGGTGATCGCCAATCCTCTGCCCTTCCTTACTTTCGCTGTCCTTTTTGGAGGCGGAGGATTCATCGTCGGCCGCTATTTCCTTACCGAACGCATAGCCAATCTTGAGAGCCGTATTGCGCGACGAGATGATGAAATCGCGGCGCTGAAAACACGCAAGGGCAAGACGGCAGAGCCGTCACTGATCCCAATCATGGGTACCTCGGCAATTGGCGAAAACGACGTAACACCCATGCTGGGAAAGTGGCCAGATCGGCGTCGGCCCGGAACGCTGTCAACGCCACCGCGTCAACGTCGTGGCTAAGCTCGGGCTGGCGGGGTCTATCATCTTCTGGAATTCAGACAGGGTCGCGGGAAAATTCCGCGCAAGATACCGAACAACGGGCGCGTTATCCATCAGGCGGTTGAGATAGCCGCGCGCTGCTACAAGTTCGAGGCCCCACGGACCAAGGTGCTCCGCGGCGTTCAAGAAATCCAGGCTTAGGGCGGCCAATTCGATTTCCATCGCTGCAATGTCGCTGGCATCGATACCGGCGAACTGCATTCGCGAGACCGAAGGCGCGGCGAGCTGCGTTTGCGGCGTCAGAGCGACCAACACTCTTGCCCAGTGGAGCCTCACTCTGTCCAGCCCGATCATCAGTCGTGTAATTTCTATCTGCCGGCTTGGCACGACTTTCCGTAGCAGGCAAAAAATGCCCGCTGGCACGGGGCCGTCTTCCAACAATTCGAGAGCCTCAAGGCAAATCCCCGCAACCTGCTGTCGGTTGATAACCGAGGTCGGTTTCTCGTCACCAATGGGAGCGCGATTGCCTCGGATTCTTTCCGCAAGCCGCATTGGAAGGGATCCAAGGCGTTCCGCTTCCATCAGCGCCCGAAACGCATTTACAGTCGTCAGTTTTCCAAAGTGCGCGGCTATCGTCTCCAGCCCTGCCTGCGACGCGTTTGCCTCTCGGATGAAGAGCCGCATTCTTTCGCATTGACAGTCGTAGGTGGCACGCAACTGGTATGAATAGAGCTTCTGCGGCCCCTGCAAATCACTGATCAGATCGACGGTGTGACGGCTGATCTTCACGGTCTGAGTCATGACAATGCTGGTCCCTCCAGACGAACCCGCCGCGCCAGCTCGACCAAGGGGTCCATCGACTGGAACAGAAACGCGTCAATGCCGGCGTGGTTGTTTGCCGTCAGCATAGTTGTGCGGCGTTGCACCTGATACGTCGGACCGATCAGGTAGTCTCGGACCGAAACATTGTCCGGGTTCATTCTGATCAGCACAGAAATGTCGGCCTCGGGAAGGCGCTCCTGCGAGTATGCCCAATGAGGACAGCCGAAACGCTCGGGATGACAGCGCGCGATCCAGACCGCAACGGTGAATTCGTCATTGACGCTGACGAGTTTGGTCTCTGGGTCATAGCGCGCCAGTCCGCCGGCCAGGCCAATCGATGCCACAAGGTCTTCAATGATTTTCCGACGGCGTCGATGAAGCTGGTCGTTGATGTCGAACCACCCATTGTTCGGGGGTTCAAATCCGACCAGTTTGTAAACCGCGTAGAGGCTTCCGAAACGCACCTGGTAGGTGCTGACGCTCACACAACCTGGTGCCGCATTGATAATATGTTCCGACAACCTTCCTCGCTCAGCCAGCAGCTTGGAAAGATCTGCCAACATCCGCTCGTTGCTGAGGGGCGCGCGGGCATCCGCGACGGCCCTCGCGCGCAGAAACACCTTGCGGTCGAGGATGGGCTCGCAAGACTTTTCCGCGCGCACCCATGCAGACGCGGGATTTCTCGCCCTCTTGCCATGAAGCTTCTCGGATTTTCTGTTCCATACGATGTTGCCGATGTAGCGTTCGTTGTTCAGGACCGTATGCACCGTATTGCTCGTCCATGTCCGGCCCATCTCCGTAAGAACACCCCGCTTGTTGAGCGCGCGCACGATTTCGATCCGGGATTTGCCCTTCACAAACTGGCTGAATATCCAGCGCACGACGGCAATCTCTTCCGGTGGACCTGGCACCAGCACAACCCGGTCGGATGCCAGGCCTTTGTACTGTCTGCGTTTGAGGATGAATTTAGGCTCGCCTGCCTCATCCACCAGGAGGCGCCTGAGACCGTACCCCGCGAGGCCGCCCCCGCAGAAACCCATTTTCACCACGCGCCTTTGGCCGAGAAAGACCTTTATCGAAAGCATGCGGCTCAACTCGGCCGCCATGCTGCGCTTGATGGCCTTCAGCACGTCTGAACCGATGGTGCCATCGTTCGCGAACTGCTCAGCGCAAAATTCTATCCGTACGCCGGCCCGCTGGCATCGATATTCGTACGAAGCGCTCTCATCAATATTCTGAAAGCGCCCCCAGCGGCTTACATCATAGACCACCACGGTCTCGAAATCGGCTTGCCCGCTTTCCACATCCATCAACAGCCGTTGCAGACCGGGTCGCCCTTCGATGTTGAGTCCGCTGCGACCAGGGTCCTCGTACGTCGCGACGATGTCGTAACCCATGATGTCGGCATATTCGCCGATGGCGTCTCGCTGGTTGTGGATGGAATAGGTCTGAGTGTCGGTCGACATTCGCAGATATTGCGCAGCCCGGATCCTTGGCCTCGATGCCGATGCCTTTGAAATGCCGGGGTTCGTGACCATCGCTTGGTTGTGCACTACGTTGCGGAAGCGAAAGCATACCGACATGGGCCTGTCGTTTCGTTATGGTTTCCCAAACAGTTTGTGTCGAATGGGCCGCTTCTGCGCAGTTACTCATCAGTGCCGAGCGATTGGTTCAACCACCGAGAAACCATGTCTCATATCGTGAGCGTGCGTGCCGCCGTTCCGCCGCAATGGAACCGCACGTGACGATCGATAGGGATTTCAGACGTTAAGGGAGACTTCACATGACCTGTCAAAAAGCCATTGCCGCCGTGCTTCTGGCCGCCGCGCTCGCTGGCTGCCAGTCGCAGACTGAGGGCCAACAGCGGGCCACCACCGGTGCGCTCCTCGGCGGCGCCGGCGGCGCGCTCGTCGGCCAGGCGATCGGCGGCAACACCAAGAGCACGGTCATCGGCGCGGCTAGCGGCGCGCTGCTCGGTGCCGTCGTCGGCTCTGCCACCACCCCGCAGCGCCGCGGGGAACAGCTCTGCCGCTACCAGGACCGCTACGGCCGCATCTACACCGCGCCTTGTGACGACCGCTACTACAACGGCAACTACTGATGTAAAGCCGTCCTGCAGCGTTGTGCTGGAGGACGGCTTCCAACTATCCTCCGCACTCAGCCGGGATGCGCTGAGATAGGCGTGGTCTCCAACAGGCGGCGAGACTGAACGACACCAGTGCACCAGGGCCGGAGCTTGCCGGACAGCTTCTTCGGGCCCCAGCATGCCAGGACCAACATGTTTCTGAGCCAGATTTTGAAGCACTGACGCGACCTTTGCCAAGCTGAAGCCGGCTGAAGTCGCATGAGCATCCGGTCGCCCCGGTGCCACGCCTCCTTACAAGTTGGCTGCCCAGAGGGTGATTGAATTAATACGCCCGAATTTGGCGCCAGCGACGGCCCCATCGCTGGTGGAGAGATTGGCTCGGTTCCGGAGCTGCGTGATTGACTTAGCCGCGGTCAATCGACTTCGATCCAAGCTGGCGCATGGTCGCTAGGCTTCTCCCACCCGCGCAACTCGACGTCCACGCCGGCATTACGGAGTTTGTCCGAAAGAGAAGGGCACACCAGCAGATGGTCCATTCGGAGGCCGGAGCTTCGATCGTAGCCGCCCCTGTATGAGAAGTTCCAGTAGGTGTAGATGCCCTTGTCCGGATGGATACGTCGGACGGCGTCTGTCCAACCATTCGCAAGCATTTCGGCGTAGGCCCGCCGGCTTTCCGGGAAGTACACTGCGTCTCCTAGCCATCGTCGGGGCACGACGGCGTCAATTTCGGTCGGAACGACGTTATAGTCGCCGCAGAGAATGCTCATGGCGCCGTCTCCGAGCAACTGCTGGCCGTAGCTGATCAGCCGATCGAACCACCGGAGCTTGTAGTCGAATTTCGGGCCTGGCGCCGGGTTGCCGTTGGGCAGGTAGAGGCAACCCACAACAAGCCCATTAACCTCGGCCTCGATGTAGCGGCTGTGCGTGTCGTCCAGGTCCCCCGGCAGCCCGCGTCGACGTTCTAGCGGTTCCGCCCCCCGAGCGAGAATAGCTACCCCGTTGTAAGATTTCTGGCCGTGCCAGATCGCGCCATAACCGGCTCCCTTGATCGCGTCGGCAGGAAACTTCTCGTCAGACGTCTTGAGCTCCTGAAGGCAGACGATGTCGTACTCGGTTTCACCCAGCCACTTGAGCAGCACGGGCAGGCGGCCGTTGACGCCGTTCACGTTGAAGGTTGCGATGCGAGTCATTTTGGACTTTCCGTAGGCTAGGCTGCGCCCCTCAACGCCGAACCGGTGATTACGATCCACGTCTCCGTCCAAGAATACCTAATTGATCATCAATGCAACGGAGAACCTCCGCAGTAAGAGTGTTCGCATTCGAAAGTCGTCTGTGTCCGCTACCCCTATACAAGCAACCATGCCCGCCGCTGCGCTCGACTTATTCAACCTGACAAGTGATTTGTCTATCGCCTCTGGCGAACCGTCGAGCGCATACGCCCATCACCGCACACTGCGGCTTCATCGATGGTCAGGTCCAATTCCTTCCGCGAACGCAGCCGAATGTGCCACGGTCATCAGAATCTGCAACTGTTCCAAATCGCGACCGGCCTTTGTCCGATTTGTGATGGCGGACGAGATCGCGCGACACAGGCCATTCAACTCCATAGTTCGCCGAGTGGCTTCGCGCGAGGAAGCGCGAAGTGATGGTGCTCGCGATTCTGCGATCAGCCAGGTTGCTGGCGATTGGATGAGCCAAAACGACTTGGCAGTTGAGGATGCAGGCCTGTTCGGCAGGTCACTCCAACTTGCCTGCTGTTCTCTTCAACGAGCCGCGGGCCGTTTGATCCAGCGACGCCATAAGCCTGCAGGCCAGCGGAACCAGTGCCGGCCCGCACGCAGTTCCATACGTTGGCCTTTTTTGTTGGAACTGAACCGCCACGGCGAAGTTCTTTATAAGCTTGGAAGTCCCCTCAACCGAGCAGATAGACAAAGGCCCGTCACTGCTTCTTCAGTGGCGGGCCTTGCTTAATTCATATCTAAATAGCCCGGGGTTCCAACGCCTCGGGTTATGCCCCTGATTCATCCCTGGGGCGCCCGCCGCTGCCGTGAATGGGGCGGCGGGCAATTGCAACTTTGGCTGAAGGTGGCTTCGGAACGAGTGAGACCATGAACACGCACTCTCCTGGTCTCCGGCCGGTTGCAAGGCCGGCTGTCATAGCGGGCTTTCCGTAATGGACGGGAAAGAATCATCTTCCGGGCGGCCCACCAAATGAGTTGATTGCTCGCTGCCGGCTTGGCTACGCAAGAGGGATCTGCTTAGGGAGATTACCCAGCACTTGGTTCGTTCGGTGGTGAGGGATGTCGCTGATTTAGCAGCATTGACAGGGCTGTAATGATCTGAGGTAGCGCGAAAGGCTTGGTGATCATCACGCTTTCTGGAACACCTTCGGCACCCCAGTTAGGGGCGCTGTCCCCGCTGATATAGATCACCGGCATCATCGCATTGGTTTGCCTCACATGGCGAGCAACTTCCCAGCCAGATCGGCCGTCACCTAGGCGGATATCGGATATCAAAGCGTTGAACGATCCAGGGGCGGCATCAAAGGCAGACAACGCTTGGCCAGCGCTATTCACACCGACAACATCGAAGCCCGCTTCAACGAGTCCCCCTTCGATATCGAGCAATATCATTGGTTCGTCTTCAACGACGAGAACCAGGCCATTCATCATCATGAATACATCCCCCTGGCGCCATGAACGGGGGACGGCATTTTTAGTTCCGTCAAGTCCCATCACGTAGGCCCGAGTCTGGCAGGCTCCGGCACGGAATGCACCAACGGTCCCTTCCTCCGGGGGATGGGGTTCTAGATGCATAGTGGAACCTGAGAGTCATCGGTAGCTTAGAGCTTTCGCAGAATCCCACCGCTGCGGCCGAGGGGTTGTCCCTTTGGCTGGCCCGCGCCGCTCCGCCAAAGCGGTGCGGGCCATAGCGTGGCGCGCACAGACGGGTTCGCTCAGCGGCGATCCTCGGCAATCATCTTGGCGAGCGCGTCCAGGCGCCCAAGCCCCTTGCTGGGTTGGGCTGCAACAACCAAGGCTGGTCTTGACCTGCCAGCGAAAGTGCGATTCGTGACCGGTGACAGTAGAGTCATATCGTCGGTGCGGAGGCCAGCGAGGCGATGGTCGGAGCACAGAAGAACAGGAAACCTACTCCTATCGAGAGGCGCTTTGTCTGCTTAATGAGGCACATGCAGGATGTTGCCGGCACACGATCGCCTTCGACGCTTTCTCAAAGCTGCAAGAGAGCAGGGTGAGCCACGTCCTGTCCCCGCACGGCATGATCGCAACAGTCCCCTGCTCGGCCCGCGTGCTTTTTTGTGACGACCCTTATCCGGCTGCAACGCAATGGATAGGCATCACCACCCGCTGGTTGACTGTGCTGCCGATAGCCTTGAACTTAGCGTTGATCGAATTGCCCTGCGCACCTGCGCCGGTGATAATCGCAAGCGCCGTCAGCGCAGCGATGAGAGCATATTCGATTACGGTAGCGCCACGCTCATGTCGGATGAACCGAGAAATGATTGTTTACATGGTTCAGCACCATTACGTCCGGAGATAAACCACGCCTTGCCGCTTTGTTAAGATTGGCAATCTTGCAGTCTCAGCGCATCGCTGACACTCGCAATCGGAAGAATGTTAGCGGTCGTAGTGAGAGTTTAGAAGCGCGACGTAAGCTCCTCATAATAAGAGGCGATTGAGGTCAGTAGCCCGAAATTGGGAACGAGACCGGCAACGTCTACGAAGGGTGCCATCATCGACGTGACATGACGCATGCCAGTAGCGCCGAAGTTCCGGGCGTCGCGAACTGTCTGCGGTTTATGGCAGGTGAGGTGCGTCACCATCGACCATCAGCCGCTCGTGCTCCGTGAAAGAGTGCCACACAACTTGGCGCGCGTCCCGCTCATCGTGGGGGCAGCGGTAGAAATACTCGCTCTCGTGGTCGGCATTCTTGCCGTTGAGGTGAGGTTCAAATGGGCCGAGATCGGACAGCTTAATCATCGTAATAAATAGTAACATTCAATTTAGCTAAAATGTTCCGCAGCGAGATTAGACGCCGCAGATTGAATTGCCGTTCGGCCTTGCAACGCGGCCGGTGTATCGGTGGCGTAGGAGGTCGGGCGGGCAACGCGCTTGGCAGCCGGCTTTCCGGAACAGACCAATACTACAGTTTTTATTTCCGGAGGGGAAATTAGAGAACGCTCGCCGATGGTTAAGGCTCAAGCAGCTGATAGCTAGGCACTTCATGGCACATAACCTGGCCCAAATCGCGTCAATCAACCTGCCGGCCGCAGATCGGGCAATTGTAGAAATGGCCGTCCTCGCGGATTACTTCGCCACCGTGCCGTTTGCCTGGGATCGGCGGGCTGAGGTCGAAAGTTTTGTTATGGCTATTTTGAAAAGTTTTGGGAGGCTGCGGCTCATCCAGCCGAACTTATGTACCGTGCGTTCTGATTCGTCACAACACGCAACCAATGTTCCCGACCAGAACAAGATCGACCGGCCCATGGCGCCGGGTGCGCGGTGAAACTCTACACTCGGGCCGAATGCGATCTGCACGCCATGGCCAGCGCCGCGGGGCGCACCGAACTGAAATAGCAGGGCAGGGCGATGCCGACATCCGTAACCAAAAGCCTCGAAATGATGATCGGCGGGTTGTTGCAAGCCACACAGGACATGCAGCGCGACATCACTGAGATCCGCCGCGACATCAAGGACAGCGATGCCCGAGCGGCCTTGAGCTACGAGCAGTCGGAGCAGCGCGCCGCCGCCGGTCGGGCCAAGATGTATCAGAAGACCGATGAGCTCGTAGATCGCGTGAGCGCCACCGAGAGCGCAGTCGGCAAGCTCAATGCGGATATGACCACTGTTAAGGAAGTGACCGCCGAGGTGACGCGCTGGAAGCTGATGGGGCTTGGTGCCTTGGGTGTTACCGGCATGGCCGCGGCTGCGGAGGCGTCCCTAGTGACAGCCTACTGGGCTGATATCTGGCGCGCTGTACGAGGTGGCTAGTCACACACGAAACTAGGTGATCTCATAATAGAAGTCGCAGATCAGATCGGCGACTTGCACGGCTTCGAAATCAGTCATGTGGGCGACGTTCTCGACGGCGACCGTTTCCAAATCATCTTGATCGATCGCCAGAAGGTCCAGCAATTTTGCAAATTTTATCTTGAGTTCGCGGTCGCCGTCGAACTCATCGATCGTGATGTTCAGAATGTTTTTATTCGCCTCAATCAGCCTCGCTTGAATGCTATCTGTAGAGGCTGCGAGCGCCCGTATCGCAACGAAGAAGTGTTCACGGGCATTGGCAAAATTGTCGTCCATTTTGGCACCTCAATGGGTTAAAGCGCGCCCTGGACGCGGGGTGCGAGCCGCGACGTACGCCTTTCATAGGGCGGGTGTCAACGACCTCGACGCCGTCTTTGGCGCGCGGGGTGTGATCTAGGACATGAATCGAGAGATTGACGAGTTGCTCAGGAAGGCGCCGGTGCCCGCTACCAAGACCGCTCCGGTGGCGGGCTTTTTTCGTATGGCGGAACCTTGTCGATCGCCGCAGATTGAGCCATTCGGCGACAGGGTGCACAGGCCTGTCGCTGACCAAAGACCCAATCTCTGGTCGGCCCGCGCCTCCCCGAGAGGTGCGGGTCATTTCGCGTCTTGAGAAATCAACCGGGGGAATACCAATGAAGAAGACCTACGAAAAGCCTACGCTGGTAAAGCGCGAGCGCCTGAACACGGTCACTGCCCAAGTTGTGGTCGTCGTGTCGGGGCCGGTCACTTAGCAGGGTTGCGTCGAATGAATTAGCCAGATCCGTCCGCTCCGGCCGGCGGGCTTTTTTGCGTTTCAGCGTTTAACGACTCCGGGCTTCAATCGCTCATATCCCTCGGCTGTTCGATGCAAATCGGGGAATCTACCTCAAAAGGACATGGTGTGATCGCGGAAGCTTCTCCGGGGCGGCTCGGCGCCAGGGCATGGAGAGGCGGGTGGCGCCGAGCCTAACCGGCGGGACACAGGGTTGGGATGACAGCATCCCGGCGGCTAGCCCGACTATGCGCCGCCCTCCGAGATGAGCGAAGTCATCCGAAAGAAGGTGCGCTACCTCATCAATCGCCCGAAACTCGCCGGCGCAGGACCCCAACCGACTCAAGCCCGGCGGGCCTACTACCTGATCAGGTACGCGATCAGGGCCGGGATTGCCGGCAAGAAGTCCGAAGCAAGAGCAATGCCCGCACCATTGTGCTGAAATGGGACAGGACAGGAGGAGGTGTTGCCCGGTCCCAGATGGGCGCCATGACGCGCATCTGGCGGGCTTTTGCTTCCGGCGGGGAACCGATTCTATAGTCTCAAGTTCGCTCACGGCGCCCCTTGATTCCTTCCCCCCGGAGAGGATCGCGAACAACGTGCCCGAGAAAGCCAAGGCGGACGAGATATCTGTGGATGAACTCAGGCACAACCTCATTGCCGACGCCAACGCCGTCGGCATCAAGAGGATTGAGATCGACGAGGATGTCGACAGTCTTTATCGGACGATCCTTGATGCCATCGTGCATTATGAGCCGGGTCCGCCGGAGTGAGTGTGCGCGGCCGCAAGTTCCTTGACGACTGGTTAGCAAATACCTTGCCGGACGTAACGGTTGGAAGTCCGATCGCTGCTAGCGACCTGGCTGACCAAATGATGAAAGCTGCCGGCGAGGTTGGAATCGCCGCCAGTGAGGTGAATGAAGAAGTAGGCAGCGTCTTCGAAGTGATCTTCGAAGCGATTACGCATCGCCGTCGCGGTTGACACGTTCGCAGCCCATTCCCATTTGGATCTCCCTGACGTAATTGACCGGCTCCAAAATGTGCGGACGCGTTTTTTAAACCCGACATAGTCCGGCGGTTTGAGTTCGCTCATCCTGGCGAGGTCGAGCGGCTGGGAAACAGCTTCCCGCTGTGGAACGGCGCGCCGAGCGTGACCTATCCATCATCATCCGCGAGGAGCTTTCGACCAGCATGGCCGCCTTTGTCTCGGCGCGCTGGGGCCTGGTTCCCCGTTGGCTCGGGACGGTGGGGGCCGTCCGCCACCGGTCAACGCCCGCTGCGAGACCATCCCCAGCAACGGCTTGTTCCGCAAGGCCTATGCCTTCCGCCGCTGCCTGGTGCCTGTCGATGGCTATTTCGAATGGCAGAAGCTCGACGCGTCGGGGACAAAGGAGCAGCCTTACGCCATCGCCATGAAGTCAGACGAACCCTTTGCGATGGCCGGTATCTGGGAAGAGTATGTGGACAAGGTGACCGGCGAACTGATCCGGACATTCGCCGTTGCCACGTGCGAACCGAATGCATTGATGGCGACAATCCATGATCGGATGCCAGTGATCCTGGCGCCAGCCGACTATATGCGCTGGCTTGGACCAGAGCCGGATCCGCGCGACCTGCTGAAGCCGTTCCCGTCGGAATTGATGAAGATGGCCCATCGATAGCAAGGTCGGTTCCCCGCGCAACAACACGCCCGATATCATTGACGAGATCGGCCGCGGGCCGAGGGACCTGTTCGACGTGTAGGTCCCGGGCCTTGAAGAGCGCTAAGAAGCATCGCGCCTGCGCACAGGGGAGCAAGCATCGCATGTGCCATATCGCGACGAACCTCGTGTATGGTTCGCAGAAACGAAAAAGCCCCGGACAATGCCGGGGCCGATAGTTGCGGTCTGCTTATCGATTAGAACTTGTAGTTCAGACCGACGCGAACGGTGTGAAAGGGAGCTTTGACGTCAACACCAAAACCACCTCCGGGTGTGAACGTCGCTTTACCCAGGTCCGTGTAAAGATACTCAGACTTGAACGTCCAATTCGTGTTGATGGCGTATTCGGCGCCCGCGCCAACGGTCCAGCCGGCCTTGGTCTTGGACAAGTCGAGCCCGGGGGCAGAGATTTTTTCGTGACCGTAGGCCAAGCCGCCGGTGCCATAGATCATGAAGCGATCGATGGGCGTATAACCAATGCGAGCACGCAGCGTGCCGAACCAGTCAATCTTTGTTTCGAGAGAGGGGCCAAAGATCGACAGGTCGCCCTTAATGTCGGCACCCTGAAAGTCGGCTTCAACGCCGTAAACGAATTGGCCAACCTGCCAGTTGTAACCGGCCTGAACGCCTCCCAGGAAGCCGCTCGCATCGAGGTCGATAGAGCCAGGGCCGCCGCCGGAAGGAGAAAGGGTAGTGGTGCCAAAACCACCACCGGCGTTCACGCCGATGTAAGCGCCAGTCCAGTCAAACGAGGAAGCTACCGGCACGGGCTCTGTGACTACCGCATCGGCAGCATAAGCACCGCTGGACAGGCCCACCAAAATGGTGGTCACAACGAGGGTAGATTTCATAGCAAGCCCCTTCAATCGAATGAATATTGTAAACGCTGTAGGATCTCATCGAGCTCTAGCCAACCGCAATTCCCACAAAGCGGGCAAAAGGCGCTGCACGTTGCAGTTGCGCAACACTCGATGAACACGACTCCTTCAGAGATAACGCTCGCCGTCGTCCCGGTGCTCGAAACACACCCAATGCGGCTCCTGGCGAGGCCGGGCAAAACCGAAGCCTCGGTACTTCGCGCAGCCTGGGTGCTCGCAGATATGGCCCAGCACTCTGGCACCTCGAGCGGCGCCGGCGTCATATGAACGAAGTCATCCGAAAGAAGGTGCGCTACCTATCGCCCGAAACTCGCCGGGCGAAGGACCCCAACCACCTCAAGCCCGGCGAGCCTACCACCTGATCAGCTACGCGATCAGGGCCGGGATTACCGGCACGAAGTCCGGAGCAAGAGCAATGCCAACACCATAGTGCTGAAATGGGACAGGACGCGCGCGGGTCTATTATGACATCAGAACTGCGGGCATTACTGCTGCGGCATTGGCTTCGCTGGCCCAGATCGCTATTTTGAAAAGTCTGCGGGAGGCTGAGGCTCATCCAGGCCGAACTTATGCACGGTGCCTTCTGTCTCGTCCACAACACGCAACCAATGTTCTCGCACGGCATCCTTGGCGGAAAGAGAAATCGCCGTGATCAATTTGACCGCACTCGCGGCGTCTTCAGCGGCCACAACGTGCGAGCCAACGACCTCGTCACCGTGCATTTCTTCGACTTGGTATTTCGGCATTGATGGACGCTCCCCTTTTTTCAGCAACCACCTTCGGAGTGGAAGGTTCCTTCGGGCCGCACAAAGCTTAAGCGCCCGGGACTAACCACTCCTATAAGGAAGGCTCCTCACGTGGCCTCCCGCGACGGGCGTTTCACGTCGGTACTTAGGTCTTGAATTGGAACTCTGTGCGCTTCGACTGTCACATCACACAATTATGTTGGTTGGCCAATGGCGGACCAAGAACCATATCGCGGATGCGATCAGGGCAAAAACAGCAAGGTATGCCAGGACAAACCGTACAGACGACATGAACCGCTCCAGAACACGACAGTTAAGGACTTAGCTTCGGCGTGTCGCTTGGTCGGAGCGACGGTCCGGCTCGGTGGCCGGCTCTATTTGCTAGACCGTCTGAATTTCAGGATCGTCGCTTGCCGCTCCGGCTCCGGCTCCGGCTCAGGCTCCAGCGGCTCGTGCCCCGGCTCCTCGTGATAGAAAACCTGACGCAGATCGCGCCGGTCGGACCCGCTGTCCGCAGGTCGGGCAGTTGTAGAAGTGGCCGTCTGACCGAATGAGGTCGTCTCGGTTGAGTACGCCGGGGATGGGAGGGCCAAGGTCGGATAGCTTCGTCATCGCTGTCGAACATCCCTCAGTGATAAAAGTTCCCGGAACCATTTTAGGACATGCTAATTTAATCACCGGCAGTCGGCGTCGACTGCTGACCAACGTCCCCGAGACCTCGGTCGGCCCGCGTCGGTGGTTGGGCAAGGCGCGGGCCATCGCATTCGGAGGCCTGGCAATTTGAGATCGCGGCACAAACTTCTTAGACTGGTGGATAAGCAACAACGTTCCCAAGACGGCCGTGATCGACGTCATCTCGATTGCGGAACTGCCCCAGCAACTGTTCGCCGACGCCAAGGCTGTCGGAATCAGCAGCGCGTAGATCGAGGAAGAGGAAGACACCGAAAGCGCGTACGAAGCGATCCTTAATGCGATCGTGCACCACGAAGCGGGCTTGGCGGATTGATTTCAACAAATCTAACGACTGGGAAGACGCACCGGTAGGCACGTTTGGTAACTGTTGATTCAACCATTGCTGGTATTCAGAGGGTAGGGTGACGGCTCCGACAGTGCGATGGCATGTGCGTGTCGGAGCCGCCCGCGCAGTCCGGGTTGGGGTAAGACCGCGCTGTTCCAAAATAGGACAGCGCGGTCAACGAACCGTTAAAATTTCCCGCAACTAATTAAGGGTATGCTAATTGAATCGCGGTTCCGCGGGTCCTGTGCATGCCTTTGAAGTTCATCGAGCCGTTGCTGCCGACCTTGGTTGAGAAGCCTCCCGAGGCCGAAGGCTGGATTCACGAAGTCAAGTTCGACGGGTACCGCTCCCAGATCATCAAGGACGAGGACGGCGTGCGGATCTTCACGCGTCGCGGGCTGGACTGGACGGCCAAATACCGAGACCTCGCCAAGGCGGCCGGCGACCTTGATGTCGACAGCGCCATCATCGACGGCGAGATCATCGTGCTGAACGATGCCGGGCTTTCCGACTTCGGCGCCCTGCGCAAGGCCATCACCAGGCGGCAGCACGACCTCTATTTCGTCGCTTTCGACCTGCTGCACATCAACGGCCACGATATTCGCGACATGCCCCTGGAGGAACGGCGAGAGATCCTTGCGGAGCTAATCCCGCCGGACATCAGGATTCAATTCTCTCAGCCATTGCCGGGCGATGCTACCGCCATTTTCCACCTGATCGACCAGGCCGGCATGGAGGGCATGGTGTCGAAAAGGCGCGACAGCAGTTATCGCTCCGGTCCCTCGACGAACTGGCTAAAGGCGAAATGCTATACGGTTGAGGAATACGGCTGCTAGGCGTCGAACGGGAGCCAGGCAAGCCGGCCTTTGCCTTGATGGCGGATCGGACGACGGGGCGTTATGTCGGTTCGGCCTTCATTAATTCCAGCCATGCCATCCGTGAGCGGCTGTGGAAGCGCGTCCAAGAGCACGCCGGGCCGGCGCCCAAGGGAATGATGCGGCCGGCAACGCAGTGGGTGAAGCCGGGAATCATCGGGCGCGTGAAACACTTGCGCGGCGAGGAGGATTTGCGGCACGCCTCGCTCCAAGATTTCAGGGAAGAATGAGCTAGATGGCCTTGCTGGGGTAAGGCGACGAGGATTATATTCCTCCCGTTGCGGCGACCTTTCACGAAACGGAGTTCGCCAGTGGCCAGGTCCAAACCATCTAAGCAGCTCTCGACGGAAGAGATTGAACGCTTCGTGACCGCTGCAGAGGCTCTGCACAGGAGCATCATCAAGCCGTTTATATCGCCGCATTGCGAGCACTACCGCTCAACGCGGATCCTGCATGAGGTGCTGTTGAAAACCGTGCGGGAAGTGACCGGCAAGGAAGTGGAATTCATCCAATGGAACACGACGGGACCGGTACGACCTCCGTCGGCTGGGTTGGGCAACGGCGGCACATAACGCGGAGCTAAATATCGACGTCCCCCATTTCCTTTTTTGGGAGCAATTGCGATGGATACGTCGTTCCGTTCCGTAAGGTGGCGATCAGGATCGAGGTCGTGGAAGCTTGTGGCGAATGGCTGATCCGCGTCATCGAAGACGACCAAGAACTCACCCGAATCATTCGCGCTGTCCTATGAGGAAGGTCAGCGGATACGCCTGCGATTGGACCGCATGACCCGGGTGTAGCGACCTTTTAGGTTGCCTCGTCAACCAGCGGCGTCTTCGCCATGCGCAGTCGCTCCTTACGAATCCGCAATCCCTCAACCCACTCGGAGCCAGCTAATATCACCACCGGCGGCGAACGGCACATTTGCCGCCGGTCGGCCTCCACCGCCGAAATCAAAACGGCCCGCTGCCCGCCAGAGAGCGGGTAGCGGGTCCGTCGTCGGGGAGGGTAGCTTCACCGCTTGGCCTTGCGCCAGCCAGCAGCAACGCCGCTTGCTTGCGTTTCTTGCGCCACCGATCAGTCTAGTCGGCATCTATATGAAGAATGCTGCTCGAGCCATCTCCCCGCCGGGAGAATGCGGCCGCGCCGACGAAGAGTCCAGAAGTGCTCATCGGGCGCGGAACATTAGGGCTTTCTAACGGTTCTATCTTGGTGGATTTCCAAGGTAGGGCGACGACCGTGTCAGCATTTGAATTCGTTTATTTCTCTGGTTTGACGGCGAATGATCTCTTAGGTGGCGTCGTCTCGTTGTTGGCGTGCTGTGTGCTCTACAACGTTATCGCGGAGGACCGTCCACACCCGTAGGCCGACGGTGCATGCCAGGCCCGTTAGCCTCCCGACCGGCGGTCTGGTCCTGTTTTTGGGAATTCAATCACCTTGGCCGAAAGCTCCGGCTCCAGAGGCTCGTGGCCGGGCTCCTCGTGCCACATGATCTGGCGCAAGTCGCGCTGATCGACCGACTGACCGCATGTCGGACAGTTGTAGAAATGATCCTCTTCGCGAATGAAGGCGGCGCTGTGCACCTTGCCTGGAATCGGCGAGCCAAGGTCGGACAGCCTCGTCGATCCAGAAAGGTCTGGACGCTGGTCAGGGCCGACCAGGCTGTACTCGTATACGGCGGCCCGATCCTCATCGACCACGCGGAACCAATGATCCTGTAGTGCCCTTGGCGACAATGGTTGACCAGCCAGCACCTCGGCGGCCTTCATCGGATCCTCCTCCAAGACCACGCCAGCTGACACCACCGCGCCGCCGTAAATTTCTTCCACCACGTACTTCGTCATCGGACGCCCCTCCGCAGATGCAGGCAACGTGGATAGCGCCGCTTTTGTTGCATCGCTGACGGGCGGAGTTCTCGGAACCATTTCAGTCCGAGCTAATTGAATAGCCGATAATAAGCAGCACTCGACGAATCTTGCACAGAGGCGTGATGTTCAGGGATAAAGAAACCCGAGTTTTAGAAGCGGTCCTGGTCGCCGCAGTTCCCCTCTCAACCCTGCTGGCGGTGGTGATGGTGTTCCTGACCTTCGGATCGTTTGGATGAGCACGCGCACGAACCGTTAAAATCTTCCGGAACTAATTAAGGGCATACTAATTGAATCGCGGTTCCGCGAGTGCTGTGTATGCGTTTGAAGTTCGTCGAGCCGTTAATGCCGACCTTGGTTGAGAAGCCTCCCGAGGGCGACGGATGGATTCACGAGGTCAAGTTCGACGGGTACCGATCGCAGATCCTTAAGGACGAGGACGGCGTGCGGATCTTCACGCGTCGCGGGCTGGACTGGACGGCCAAATACCGTGACCTCGCCAAGGCGGCCGGCGACCTTGATGTCGACAGCGCTATCATCGACGGGGAAATCATTGTCTTGAACGATGCTGGGCTTTCCGACTTCGGCGCCCTGCGCAAGGCCATCACCAGGCGGCAGCACGACCTCTATTTCGTCGCTTTCGACCTGCTGCACATCAACGGCCACGATATTCGCGACATGCCCCTGGAGGAACGGCGAGAGATCCTTGCGGAGCTAATCCCGCCGGACATCAGGATTCAATTCTCTCAGCCCTTGCCGGGCGATGCTACCGCCATTTTCCACCTTGTCGACCAAGCCGGCCTTGAGGGCATGGTTTCGAAGCGCAAGGACAGCAAGTATCGCTCAGGCCCATCGACAAACTGGCTCAAGGCCAAATGCTACACGGTAGAGGAATATGAGTTGCTTGGCGTCGAACGGGAGCCCGGCAAGCCAGCATTCGCTCTTATGGCCGATCGCAAGACGGGGCAGTATGTCGGTTCGGCCTTCATCAACTCCAGCCGGGCAATCCGCGAGCGCCTATGGAAGCGCGTTCAGGAGCACGCGGGCGAGGCGCCCAGGGGCATGAAGCGCCCCGCGACACAATGGGTCAAGGCGGGTATCATTGGCCGTGTGAAGCACTTGCGCGGCGAAGAGGATTTGCGGCACGCCTCTCTGCAAGATTTCCGGGAGGAGCATCATGCCAATACGGACAAGGGCGAATGAGGCTGGCATTTTCGATCCATCGGAATTGGCGTTGCTAGCCAGGGTCTTCGAACAATTGCGGCTCGACAACCAATCTACCGAGGCCCGTGACGCGATTGCCTCCCGAATCATCGGCAATTACATGGCGGGCATCAGGGACGAGGCGGAATTGCTATCGCTTTCGAGGCGGCCCCTCGGCCGGTAGGGCGGAACCGAAGAGCAGTCGTGAAATTATGGCTGCATGAGCACGCGCGGCATCAACTTCCTGCATCGATGGATCCAGAACAACGTTCCGGAAACCGCGAGGGCGGACGCAGTCTCGATACACGACCTAACTCACAAGCTATTTGCCGACGCGAAGGCCATCGGCATCCGGCGCGACGAGATCGACGATGAGGTGGAAAGCCTGTATCGGACCTTGGTGGACTGGATAGCGCACTTCCACGATCCCGGAGTGCCGGAATGAGTGCGCGGCCGCTTCGATAAGCGCGGGCAGTGCGTCATTTGATAACGACACAATGAGTCTCAAGGCATAAAGCTGGAAGATCGGCGGAAATTGCCACGGGCTCCGCCGACTGTGAGCGACTATCGCGCTTCCGCCCCAAGCCGGAGGAGCTGCGATGTTTCGCGCTACCAATCCTGACGCATATCAACCTGAAGAAATCGACCTCCTGCAACGGGTATTCGATCGGCGTTGCACCGCAGCAAACATCCACCGAGACTCAATTTTGGGGGAACTGTTAGCGGCAGCGCTCATCCAACTGTATCAAGCGGGCGTGACGGACGAGGTCTCGCTATCGGACAAAGGTCGCGAGTACCTGGCAATGACGACTGCGCATCCCGCGTTTCAAATGCGCGGCGCGATCGGCAAGACTGACCCAACCGGGGCACCTTGACTCGTTCGTACTCCGTTCCCATTTTGGCCTTCCCTAACGGCAACGATTGAGCACGCCCTAATGTGCGGACGCGTTTTCGTAAAGACCGCCATTCCCGACATGGTTCGTCGGTTCGAATTCGCCCATCCGGGCGAGGTCGATCGACTGGGCAACAGCTTCCCACTTTGGAACGGCGCGCCGAGCCTGACCTATCCCATCATCATCCGTGAGGAGCTGTCGACCAGCATGGCCGGCTTTGTTTCGGCACGCTGGGGCCTTGTTCCCGGTTGGGCTCGGGATGGTGGCGGCCGCCCGCCGCCCGTGAACGCCCGCTGCGAGACGATCGCCAGCAATGGCCTGTTTCGCAAAGCCTATGCCGCGCGGCGTTGCTTGGTACCGGTCGATGGCTATTTCGAATGGCAGAAGCTCGATGCGTCGGGAAAGAAGAAGCAGCCATATGCCATCGCGATGAAGACGGACGAACCCTTTGCCATGGCCGGCATCTGGGAAGAGTATGCCGACAAGGCCACCGGCGAGTTGATCCGGACCTTCGCGATTGCCACTTGTGAGCCGAACGACCTCATGGCCACGATCCATGACCGCATGCCGGTGATCCTGGCGCCGGCGGATTATATGCGCTGGCTCGGACCGGAACCTGATCCGCGCGACCTGATGAAGCCATTTCCGTCCGACCTGATGAAGATGTGGCCGATCAACAGCAAGGTCGGTTCGCCGCGGAACAACACGCCCGACATCATCGACGAGATTGGCTTGGGGCCTACTGATCTGTTTGACGTATAATCTCAGGGCTTTGCAGACCGCTGCCGCCACACATCGGGCATCTGATCGTCGAACCTTTGCACCCGGGTCGGTGAACTCCCTGAGGGCAACACGTGCCGTTTGAACTCATCCATTTTATGCAATGAAAAACCTTGCCGGCACCGAGACATTGCCGGCATCGGAACTTCCTAAATTCTGCCAAGTACCACCTGCCCACCTACTTGAGACGGCAAAAACGCGAGGGGCAGAAAATAGTTTCACCGGCCAAACCACGTCTGAGATATTGCTGGCCGTGAGGTGCGTCTCCCTTCAGAGATAACGCTCGCCGTCGTCCCGGTGCTCGAAACAGAACCAATGCGGCTCTTGGCGAGGCCGGGCAAAGCCGAAGCCTCCGTGCTTCACACAGCCTGCGTGCTCACACATGCGGCCCAGCGCTCCGGCGCGCTCTCGCGGCGCCGGCGTCATGCCGGTGGAGACGTGTCCGAACTGGAACGAGCTGGCGCGGAAGTGATCGAAGCGGCTGGCGAGGTGAAGATCCCGCCTCAGACGATCATCGACGGAAGCGTTCATGCCGGTCTGGACGTTTGTCTTCGGGATTTGCGCGAATGGCACGCGCTGCGGGCCTGGTGCAAGAATTGCTCCCACCATGCCCCGGTAAAGGCGACCGCACTGATCCGCCGATACGGGAAGGACGCGCTGTTCAGCACCGTCGAGCGAGCACTTCTCTGCACGAGTTGCGACCGAGGCGGACCGGTTCGGTTGGAGATCCACAAACTGCCACGAAACTAGTTCTGCCAAGGCCAGCAGGCCGGCGATGGCACCCTTGGACCAAGAAGATTTGCAGCTCTCCGCTTGTGCGCACGTTGGGCTCGTGCTTTGTACGAAAAATACTAAGGGGGATTACATGAAGACAACAATTGCTACGGTCATGGCAGCTCTGATTTTTGCATTTGCCAACAACGCTTCGGCTCACAGTGGCGGAACGGACGCCAACGGGTGCCATATGAACCACAAGACCGGCGTATATCACTGCCACTGACATGCTGAAAACTTGGCTTCGACGCCGGCCGGCACCGTTCGGCTGGAGGAAGCTTCAGGGACGGCACTCGACGCTGGATTGCTAGCTGCCTGCCAGGCGGTCGAACACTATGAAATTTCCCGGTATGGCTCGCTACGAGAGTGGGCAAAGGACCTCGGGCATGACGAGGCGCACAACCTGCTCAGCGAGATCCTTGACCAAGAGAAGGCCACCAACAACAAACTCACGAACCTCGCTGTCACTTCGATCAACAAGCCAAATTGATCTCACCCGAACCAAACGGGGTGACGGTTGCTGACGGCGCTCGAGGATGCGCGAAGGCCCCGCAGTGCCGCGATGTCGGTTCTAGGCGCCGTCTTCGCGTGTGCGCCATATCCAAGGGCCCCCTTACAGTATATTCGCGTTCATAGAGCCCTAGCGTCGCGCCAGGGGGTAAGGATGGGGCCTAGGCCGCCAACGCTACCTTTTTGGCAAGGCCGCCGCTTGGTCGGCCACCTCCGAAGGCGTTGCAGAGGCGTCCATCCACATCGCGCCTAAGGCATGACCATCCGGATCAGCCAGATCGCGGGTGTACATAAACCCATGATCTTCGACTGGATTGATGTCGATTGTGCCGCCGTTTGCCGCAGCCGCGGCGGCCATCGCATCGACGGCTTCGCGAGTGTCCAGGCACAACGCCAGCATCACCTCGCTGGACGTTGATGGCGGGATCGGACGGGTGGTCATCGTTTGCCATGTGTCACGGCTAAGCAGCATGAAGTTGATTTCATCGCTCCATACCATCCCGGCAGTTGTCTCGCCGGTAAATTGGGGATTGTTCTTAAACCCGAGAGATTCATAGAAAGCCCTGGACGCCCTCACGTCGGTCACCGGTAAGCTCACAAAAATCTTCCTGGTCATAGATCGTTCCTTTCGTTGTTGAGATGCAGGTCGAGCCAGTGGCGTTTTCTTGAAGACGAATGACCGCTTGCAAATCCGACATGGCATCGCAATTTTTCGATCGCTCGCTCAGCGGCATTTGCGTTCTCTTGACGCCGGCTGGCTTTAACGACCGATACCACGGGCTGCTCATGCCTGGATGCTTGCGGGGAAAACTCCGAAGTAGCCGACGGCACTCGGCGCTCAGTGCACACGGCCACCTTGCGCACCACTAGTTGTGGCGTGCCGTCCTGAAATCGGAGTTTCTGGCTGGGAGAGCGCGCCCAATCCTATTTCGACCACGCGACAGCGGCACATCGCGCAAGCGTAGTGGTCTCCCCAGATGTGGTGGGTTACATATTCAGCCCGCAAATTGCGGCAATGACCTATTTTGTCGATCGCAAACGCTTAGCCGCGCCGCCGACGGCGTTGCGGAAGGCAGCATCGAAGTTTACGCCCGCTATTTCCCAGCTCGGGTTATGAGCGCTCAATGGCAGGCGCCAAATCGCATGCCAGCCGGGCTCGCTGGTCTCCCAGTCGAGATGACCGACCAGGATCGCGTCAGCCCCCAGTTTGGATTTCAGGCCGGCCAACGCCTCTTGAGATATCGGATCGATCTTTTCCGGCGCGATCGCCGACAGGTCGGTCTCCCTAGCGAAGACGATAGGCATCGCGAAGCGCACCGAAGCATCTTCAAAGCTTGCGCGCAGGTCCGAGCCATGGGCGCCGTCGGCGGCGAGCAGATAGCCGCGCGCCATATCGGTGACTTCGACGACGACCGCCAGCTTCGGGCGCGCTCCCAGCCATGGCTTTTCACCCATTGCCGCGATCGCATCGTTCATCCGCTTCCGGTCAAACTGGAAGGTGAGATCGAAAGGGCGATCACGCGTGCCTTGCTCGTCATGAATTGGAATGCCGAACATGCGATCGTGATAGGTGTAGGACCAGACCATTGCGCGCGACCCGACCGCCAGCGAAGCGAAGGCAGGGTTTTGCGCGATGTCGGGATTGCCCGTCAGCTTTTGCGCCGCAAGTTCGAAGCCCTGCGGAATGGCGGGAATTCGCGTCTCCTCGCGATCGCCGGTGACAATCACGCTAGAGCGGTAAAGCACATCGTCATCTGCGTGCGCCAGTACCGGAAACGCAAGCCAAGCCAGCAGCGCCACCAGAGCCTTCTCCATTAACCCTCCCCTATGCTCTTGAGTAACCTCTTAAGGGGTTACATACTGCCGGGATGAAATCAACCGAATTAGTCCAGACCTACGTCTCGTCGCTCGGCTCCATGCGCATGCTTGGCGGTGCGCCCGCCCTCGACCTTGCCAACACTTTGCACCGGCGTGATGGGCACGAGGTCGACTTCATTGCGAGTTATGGGGACCTGCTAGCCTTTTGCATTCCCGCCCGGCTGCTATCGGAAGTAGAATCGCGCTCCCTCAAGCGGTTGGCGCGCAATCATGGGAGCCTCGTCTGCGACGTGCATAGCGGGGTGTTGACGCTGCGCGCCAGCCTCAAATCATGGCTCACGCGCTCGGCGAGAAATCTCAACAGCAGCCCGGCAGCAAAAAGCGCAAGCCTGCGCGACTTGCGGGCAGCGATAGCGCGGGCGGGCGGCTCGGCTGGCCTTGGCGAGATCCTGAATCTCTCTTCCGCCTCGGCAACCGAGGCCATTAATCTGCCGCTGCGCAGATCGGCTGCGGCAGCCGCCATGCTGTTGTTGTTTCCCTCGGGGAACGACATCCGGCGTTGCGAGGCCGACCATTGCGGCGGCTTCTTCATCAACGAGAGCCGCTCAAAACCGCGGCGCTGGTGCTCGATGGATGGTTGCGGAAATCGGGCCAAGGCGGCTCGACATCGCCTGGCACATCGCAAATAACTTAGCGACTTCCAACCTTAACGCTGGCACTCGCAGCCCCCTTGGTCTGAGACGACACTGATCACTGTATCGTTCATCTGATCGGACTGATTGTAGAAGCCCATTCTGACTGTCTCTGTCTGGTAAACAGTGCACTCTATCTGCGGACTTGTGATGCCGCGCAGTCCCGGAGAATTTCGTCCCATGCCATCGTTTCGGCCGGGCTCTTGAGCGCAACCCCGCATCGACCCTCAGATCGGCTCGCTCGTTCAGACATCTGCTTGCAGGTCTTCAGCGGTCGGCGCGGTCAATAAAGCCGGTGGCGTGGCAGGGAAACCCCTTGAGCTTTGATCCGAGATACCGCGGCTGATCCCCACAAGGCCATTGCAGCGGTCGACGAAAGCGTGGGAGTGGTCGCCCTGCCAGGTGAGCATCACAGCCTCGCCGCACGCGCTGCTGCTACGAGAGCCGATAATCCACTTCTGGAGCGTCTTCCTAATCCTTGCCTCTTTCTGGCCCGCTACTCACCGGCGGCGGGCTATTTGTTTGTCAGTCGTGTGTTCAGACCTATGTGCTAACGCTTGCCGTGCGGCGCTTCGAGAGTCGCCGCAATTCGGTTTCGTCGGTGAAGCCATCCTCGAAGGCTTTCCTGACCTCGCGGGCAAGTTGTTCCCTCCGCCCGCGGTCCTTAAGCGCCAGACGGTGCTCTTGGCATAGCCGGTCAAATACCTTCTGGGGAAGGCTGAGGTCTTCAGACGTGTGCATACTCATGAATTTTGGGAAAGTGCTCTCCTCCCTCATTCGGGCGAAAGCCTAAGTTGACTTTCAAGCGTCCGTTTGCCTCGATTGGGTGCGGACGACTTGCGGTTGAAACGTCTCAAATTCCTCAGCGCCGAATCAATTCGAATGCGACTGAGGTCGCACGGAAAACCATGCCGAGGAGGTATACGAGCGAATTGATCCCACCCTTTGGCATTGCCACATGCGAACTGAATGCGTTGACAGCGACGATCCATGATCGGATGCTCAGGCGTATTGGCGCGAGCGGACTATGGCATGGACCGGAGCCGGCCCCGCGCGACCTGATGAAGCCGTTTCCCTTCGACCTGATGGTGGTGTGGCCGATTGGCAGGCTCGCCGAGGAACAACACTCCCGACATCATCGACGAGATCGGTCGTGGCTTACTGATCTGCTTCAGGTATGTATGCCGAGCCTTGCAGTCCGCTGCCACGACACACAGGGCATCTGATCGTAGACACTTTGCATTCGGCTCGATGCACCCCCTGCGGGCAACACGTGCCGCTTGAGCTCAGCCACTTTATGCATTGAAAAACCTTGCCGGCACCGAGACATTGCCGACACTGGAACTTCCTAAATCCTGCCAAGTACCACCTGCCGACCTACCTGAGACGGCAAGAACGCGAGGGGCATAGAATAGTTTCACCAGCTAGTCCACGTTCGAGATTTTGCCAGTCGGGAGGTGTGGGACGGGCCCAATCCTGCTGTGAGACGTGAAGCAGCGCCGTGGGGGGCATATGGCTTTCGGTTGCAGTATTCCGTGGGGGAAGGTTTGGAGCCGCCTTGATGTCACAGACCGACCCAGCCAGGCCAGCACTTTGGATAACAGCCACCGCCGCCTTTCAGCCAACGGCCAGCTTGATCGACTGCGACTCGGCAGTGCTGGGTGGCCGGGCCTCTGGATCTGCTCTGAAGGTCCGCCCCGAAATAACAGCTGCCAGCCTGCGCTAGCAGGAAGTGAAACTCCTTTCCCCAAGTTCCTCGAGTACGCGCGTGTAGTGTCAACATGCGAATCCCCGACCACAAGGATTTTAACGTGCTTTTCAGATTGCGTAGCAAGAGGGTGTCCAGAGCGCCAGGCACTTCATCGACCCATTGAAAGGAAAGCCGCGAACTCTAGGCACTGGCGCGAGCGCTGCATCTAGTCGCTACAGATGCCTATGCGGCCAAGCCTTGTGAGAGGCCCGATGGGAACGTTGCGGGTTTCCAAGCTATGCCTGATATTTGCTCGCCAATTGCGGAACTTTTGGCTCTCAGTGATCTTCTCCGTGTTCCAGACCACAGGAGGAACGAGTGGCAAACCTTGGAAGACTTGCGATCGCTATGCTGGGCGTTTTAGCTTATCAAAACCGCGACAAAATTACGGAGTTGATCCGTCGAGCAGGAAATCACGATTTAAACAACCCTCAAGGTGGGATTTTGGACCAAGTGTCTAAAGGCGTTTCGGGCACGGCGCTTGGGGATATTCTCGATCGTTTCAGAAACGCGGGTGCTCGCACCAAGGTCGACTCCTGGGTTGGCACGGGGCCGAACGAGCCGATCGAGCCTGAAGAGGTGGAATCGGCGATAGATGCGCAGACGCTGGAAGCTCTTGCCAAGCAGACCGGCCTGTCGCGCGAAGAGTTGATTGCGAGGATCGCAAGGGATCTGCCGGATGCGATCAACCAGTTGACCCCAAACGGCAATCTGCCGGCAGATCAGCGAACGAAAACGAATGCCCCCGACGAACCGACGTTGCTCGACCAGGTGACGCAGACTTGGCGCGGGGCGCCAAAACAATAGGCCCCCGCCATGTGGCATGTCCCCCATATTTTGCTGAGTTTAGTTGTCACGATGACGCCCACGTCGCTTCTCGGGGCCGAGGGATGGCAGGCCTTCGGAATCAAGCACTTTGGCTTCGTGTTCGATGTCCCTCCCGGGTTCGCGTTAACTCAGCGTTCCGATCAAGGGGCGGCCTTTGAGGGGAAAAACAACGCATTTCTTGCCGTTTGGGGGGCGCAGCTCGGCGAGGCGAGTTTTCGCGCCGAGATCGAGCATCGCATGGCAGTAAACGAAATGGACGGCTGGAGGTTGACCTACAAGCGCGTGAGGTCGCAATGGGCCAGCTATTCGGGCCTCAAGGACGGCCAAATCCTGTATGTTCGCGCCATCAAAGTCCGCGACGACCGCGCGGCTCTTTTTACCGTCAAATATAACCGCGACGAAAAGGTCCCCTATGACCCGATTGTAGTTCGCATGGTAAGATCGCTAAGGGCAGTTGGTTGTTAATCACGCTTGCGTACTACCGAGATCGCGCTGCTTTGCACGCCCTCCATCGACGTATAAGTCAGCCCGATCCGAAGCGATAGTCCATTCCCATCGCGCTGAAGGACGAAGGGGGCCAGATCGTCATGCCTCCGGCACTCATCTTGGCATCGGCTGTGGCCTTTGTCATCGACGAACGGGGTTCAGCCTCGCCCTCAAAGTATTCCGATTTTTTCTATAACCTTGCGGATTTTTTCGGCGAGTTCGTCGATGGTATAGGGCTTGGTCAGAAGTTCCGTTCCGAAATCGAGACTACCATTGTGGACGATCGCGTTGCGCGTGTAGCCCGTGGTGTAGAGAACTTTCAACGATGGTTGGACGACCTTCACCTTGTCGGCCAGTTCGCGCCCCGACATTTCGGCATGACGACGTCGGTGAAGAGGGGGGATGGCATTGTGCCGCCTTCCAGTGCCGCGAGGGCTTCCCGCGGACCTCGCATTTCAAGAACGGAATAGCCGAGGTCTCGCAGCGCCTCGGCTGCCATTGACCTGACACGATCCTCGTCCTCAACGACCATGATGACTTCGGCAGCGCTGCCTGTGTTTTCAGGAGCCGGTGGTGTCGCCCGGAGTTCTGGGACGCTTTTATACGAACGGGGCAAATAGATTTTCAGCGTGGTGCCGACGCCATGCTCGGAATAGATCCTGACGCTGCCTCCAGACTGCCGAACGAAGCCGTAGACCTGGCTCAACCCAAGGCCGGTCCCCTTGCCGACTGACTTGGTGGTGAAGAACGGATCGAAAGCTCTTTCCATGACATCGGCGGTCATGCCGACACCCTTGTCGGTCACCGACAAGAGGACATATTGACCGACCGCGATGCCATTTTCCTTGGCAAATCTCTCGTCGACATGAGCGTTTGAGGTCTCGATCGTCAGTTTGCCCCCGGCCGGCATGGCGTCACGGGCGTTGACGCAAAGGTTGAGCAGCGTGCTTTCCAACTGTCCGGCGTCAACGTCCATCTGCCACAGGCCAGCGGCAAGAACAGTCTCAATCTGTATCGGCTCGCCTAGCGTTCGACCGAGCAATTCACTCATCCCTGACACAAGCCGGTTCGGATTCATGACCTTAGGGGCGAGGAGCTGCCGGCGAGAGAAGGCAAGGAGGCGTTTGGTGAGTTCGGCTGCGCGTTGCGTCCCCTCGACGGCTCCTTCGACGAACATGTTGACGTTTGTGTCGCCATTCCTAAGCTTGCGCTGCACCAGATTCAGGCCGCCGATGATGACGGCAAGCATATTGTTGAAGTCATGGGCGATGCCACCCGTAAGCTGCCCAACCGCTTCCATCTTCTGGGACTGACGCAGGTGCTCTTCTGCCCTTGCGCGCTCGGCGACGGCTTCTACGACACGCTGCTCAAGCGTTGAATTGAGTGTCTGCAATGCCGTGAAGAGGCGGGGTTATCGATCGCCGTAGCCGCATGGCCCGCGAGGCCCAGCATTGCGGCCTCATGCTCCGCACCGAACACGCCGACGTCGGAATGCCAAAAAAGAGCCCGCCCAACACCTCGCCCGATCGGGAGGTGACCGGTAACGCCAGATAGGACCGCACCGGCAGGTGACCTTCGGGCATCCCCTTCCTTGGCGAATTCCTGCCATACCGCGGATCCTGCAGGATGTCGTCGGAACGAACCACGCCTGAACCGCGGAACGTGGGCTCGAAGACTGCAGTGTTGCGGGGCATTGGAAAGTTCTCGAACGCTGATCGCGGAGCGCCAGATAGCGTGTAAAGCGTGTAGCTGTCGCCGTTTTTGTCCACGAGATTGTAGAAAAATGCGCCGAGCTGCGCTCCTGTGAGTTCGACCCCAACGTCGGTTACTGTCAATAATCTCGACGTCCAATTCGGCTGCGACGGTCGCAGCTGTGACATTTATGACCTGGAGCTGGCGCTCCACCCGCTTTCGGGACGTTATGTCGATTACCGTGCCGACAAAGCGAACGGCGCGTCCATTTTCAAAGAGCGCATCTCCGTTCGCAGCAATCCATCGCTCCTTTCCGTCTTGAAGTCCGATGGTGCGATATTCGATATCATAACGGGACGAGCCTCCTGACTTGAGCGCCTGCCGCACGGCGTTGTCAGCGCGCGAGCGGTCGTCGGGATGCAGGCCTGGCAGGAAGGTGTGCTCGTAAGAAACACTTGCCTCCGGCGGCAACCCGAAAAGCGCCTTGCATCGGTCGTCCCAACTAAAGTGTCAGTAGCGGGGTCATAATCCCAGATCCCGATCGCAGCAGCGTCTGTCGCTAGCCGCAACCGTTCCTCTGAGGTCCTGGCAGCTTCTTCGGAACGAACACGTTCGATATGGGCCCACGAGCGCTCAGTCACCTCTGTCAGCAAAGCTAGTTCGCGTTCGGACCAGACACGAGGTTCCTTGTCATGAATGGCCATCAACGCCGCGAGCCGCCCCTGCTTGACCAGCGGCATGCAAATTGTGGCCGTTATCCCGATATCCTGGAACGTCTTAGCTTCTGAGGCGTCAATCTCAGTCAGGTTGTTATTGATGATAAGCGGTCGGTTCGCACTAGGTTGCTGACTGCAAGCTTGCCGAAATCCGCAAGGCTGTAATAGCCCACGATGCTCGGCGATCCCGGCGCGCTCCAGTCGCCCCGGATCGTGAAATGGTCCTGGTCGGCCGCCACATCGGCATAGGCACAAATGGAAACCCCAAGGTGTTCCCCAAGCCTTTTTGTCGTGGTTGCCATGACAGCATCGGCATCTTTAGTAAGAGCGATCTCCTTACCCAGCCTATCCAGGAATGCGAGACGTCCGTGGTCTCTTGCAGCGCCCGCTCTGCCCTAAGCCGTTCGATTGCGGTCCGTGTGCGCTCTGCAACCTCAAAAATCACAGTACTCTCGTCGTCACTCCAGCGCCTGGGAGCGGCATTATTCAGGTAAAGCAGTGCGACCACCTTGCCGTGCTCGGAAACTGGCATGTTGATGAGGGAGCGCGCGCTGAGGGCTTTAAGGGCTTCAGCGCGATCACGGGTCCGGGGATCGGTCTCGGCGTCCTCGAAGATGACGATCTCACCACGTTTCAGGTCGTCGATGTAAGAGCCGTAGTCGCGAAACTTCAGTGTGCCTGCCAGGCTCTTGATTCCAGGGGCGTTCCAGTCCCGATCGATCGAGATGGTGTCTTCTTCGGGGTCGATCGTTCTATAGCCGGCACGGCTAACTTCAAGGTGGCGTCCAAGTAACTCGGCGGCGGAATAAGCCAACTCTCCGGGATCTTCAATTTCCCGGATGCGATCGCCCAACGCTGCGAGAAGTTCCAGGCGCAGCCGCCCTGATTGATGTGCGGTAGCCCCCATTGCGTCCCCCACCGTGAAGCGCATTCAATGCGCGGCGGATAAAGGGTTCCACCAAAGGCGAAGTCCGGCCGTCGTCTCGGGCCGAAACTGAGTTGATAGAAGGGTGTCCCCCGTCCCGCCATGGCGTCACGTCCTGTGTGGCGGGTTTTTGTCGAATTCTGTTAAATCGGATAGCTGGGGCAACGCCTCAGACCATGCCCCCTTGGGGCATAGCCAGGCCGCCGCGCAGTCGTTGGGTTGCGTATTTGCTGCTCAAACAGAATAGGGAGACCGGCGATCTTGGCCGTTGATCGAGCTTGCCAGCGCATCCAGGCGTATCAAGCTTCTGCTTGGCTGAGATGAGACTATCATGTCCTGGTCCCTTGCGGCTTTGAGAAAGGCGTCGAACGCGACACTGTGCCGGCAGGTCCCGGCCTGAGCCTCAGTCAGCAAACGCAATGCCTGTCGATAGGAAAGCGTTTCCTTGTTTTTCCATGCACCATTCATTGCACGTCTGGCATCGGCCACCGAACAGATCGTCTGCGTTTGGAAGTTCAAAAACTTTATCTGCACAGGAAGGAAAGCAGTCAACTTCAACCCTCTTTGCTAGCAAGAAGGTTTGGCAAACTTTAGAGGGCAAGATTGGTTGCATATCACTCGATTTTTGGCGGCACGGCGGGTCGTGCGGGAGCAACCTGTGCGGGAACCGGGCAGCGTCTTGGAAGTTGTGCGGCCAAGGAGAAAAGCAATGGCCGACGCACAGAAACAACCACAAATGAGCCCCCGCGAGATCGAAGCGCTGGCGCGCGAAACTGGCTGCACCGAAAGCCAAATTCGCGAGATTGTTTCGCTTGTTGGGTTCGACCGCGCCTCCATACTCAGAGAGGCCCGATCGCTGCGACAGTCCAATTGATAGTCTTCGTCAGATCCTCTTGACCCTTGGTTTGCTGCGCGGCAAAAAAGCGGGGAGAGCTTCCTACTCGCTATTCATCATTGGTAGCGCGGTTGGCATGAGCAGCGGTCGGCATCGCCGTTGGGGTGGGGTCAATCTTGGCTGGAGAACGATTAACAATCCTCGTCTTGGAGGACGAGCCATTAATCGCCTTGGACGTGGAAGCCACCTTGGTCGAGGCGGGCTTTAACGTTGCCGTAACTGCCAGTTGCGCCGAGGCAGAGTCGATTTTGGAAGATGTCTCTCCGGATGCCGCTGTGCTCGATCTCTATCTGAAAGATGGGCCGTGCATCGCGGTGGCCAAGAAGTTGGTGGGGCGCGGGATCCCTTTTGTCGTCCACACTGGCTATCTTGGACCCGACCGCGACGAGATATTCGCCCATGGCGCGGCGATTCAAAAGCCCTCCGACCCTGCCCATCTCCTCGCTGCGGTCCAGGCGTCGATTGGATCGTGACCACCAGAGATGTTGATCGAATTACCACGGGGCCTTTCTTTATGCCGGCTCGGCCTTCAGGCATGCCAATAGATATTTGCCGCACGAATTGCTCCGCGTCAATCGGACCATAATCCACGAAATCAAGCTGTCTTGCGGTTGGTGGAGCTGGCCTTTTTTTTGGGCGCTAAGCCTTCCTGTTTGAGGCTCTTCTTCAGAACGTCGGCAAGATTGATGACATTCTCTTTTGGCCGCGGGGCCGCCTTTGGGGGGTCTTACCCTTGCGTTTGGCGTCGATCATGGCGATCAGCGCGTCCTCGTAGGTGTCTTCGAATTTCGAGGGGTCGAATGTCGTCACCTTCTTGTCGATCAGCATGCCCGCGATTCTAGCAATTCAGGATCGTATTTGGCCTTCGACAGGTCATGGAAGACGCTGTTTTCGGAAACCATCTCATCGTGGTTTCGCAACTCGCTCATGACCATGCCTTTGTCGTAAGGCTCGATCAAAACCTCACGGCCGCGCTGATACAGGACAATACAGGATCGCGCCGCCACACCTTTGTTCTTCATCGCGTCGCGGATGACCCCATACGCCTCGAGCGCTGCTCCGTCGGCCGGGATGAGGTAGTAGGGCTTTTCCAGATATCGGGTGTCGATCTTGTCCACCGAGACGAACTCGCCGACCTCGAGCGTGTGGTCTGTGGTCAGCTTTAGCGCCTTGATGTCGTCGGGCTCCACGATGACATACTCATCCTTGGAGATCTCAAACCCCTTCACCTGATCGTCCGGGTCGACCGGCTCTCCTGTCTGCTCATCCACATAGACACTTTTAACCGGAAGGCCGTCTTTACGGTTCAAGATCTTGAAGTGGATCTTTGAACTCTCGCTCGTAGCGCCGACAACCTTGACCCCGCAAGTCCCGACCCGACCTTCAGGAAGCCCTTCCATACAGCACGTGGCGCTACCATCTGCATTGATCCTGTTTTGGTAAGGGCCAACGGGTTTCCATTGAAATTGTTCCTCGGCAACAGGCTCGGACGGCGGCTAGGAAACACACCAACGCCAGGTGTCCGCGCTAACAATGATGCCTCACCCATTTGGAACGCTTCTAAAAGTCGCAAGTTCGCCAACAGCAGCGAATTGTCGAGGTTCGCTGTGTCGGGCGGCAAAACCCGGCGAGCCCGCCAGTCGGTGTCCTCCGTTGGCGGGCTTTCTGTTTAACGCCGATGGGCTAAGTCCATACAAGCGGTTAGATTCCTTAAGAATACTCGTCCGCCGCCTACTCAGGGAGGGAACCTAAACATCCAAACGCCATTAATCTGGCGCGAGCAAGCATGTTCGCGATCCTTCGCAAGGGTAGACGACAAGGTTGCCTTCGTCCCTCGACTGATTCGGCATCGGTCACCGGGCTGGCGGATGGGCCACGAAGAGATGCCGCGGATTCAGATTTGACGAAGAGGCGCCGAGGGGACTGGCGTTATCAAGTGCGGCGTTCCGTCAAGTGTATTGAAAAGGCGATACAGTATGGACACCGGCATTGTCGCTGCAAGCGCGCTTTCGCTCATGCTCGCCGTCTTATGCGTTCTGGTGCACTACGAAGCCTTCAAAGCCGTCGCGAATTCCGCAAAGAGTGTCGAGGAAGCCGGATTTCCAAGTCGAGGCCGGCTCCTGGTCGTGATTTTCGGCGCGCTTGCAGCGCACGCGTTTGAAATTACAATTTACAGTTTCGTATTCTGGGAGCTTCACGGGTACGGTTTGCTGGGACGGATCGTCGGCGAGGTGTCCGGCGGGTGGATCGATTTCCTATATTTCTCGATTACGAACTACACGACACTGGGCGTGGGTGATATCCGTGCGGAAGGATCGATCCGCCTCATAGCGTCGTCCGAAGCCTTGACCGGATTGGTGCTGCTCAGCTGGACCGCATCGTTCACCTATCTCTCCATGGAGAACTTTTGGCGGCGACGGCCGTAAGCCGATAAATGCCGAAGCAGCGCCTCAAGGGCAGCCCAATCCGGCATGGGGGTCTCAGAGCGCCGTCACGGGACGGTTTCGTTCGAGCCGCATCCAACCGTAGTTTGGGCAGTACAGATCGGGTGTGGGATTAAATGATCGACCAAACCAATGACGCGGCTGACCCGGTCTATGCCTTCTTCTTCGCGGCGCGCGGATTCTGCCCCGTGGCACTGCCGCTCTTGGCATCTTTTGAATGAGCAGCGATCGCGGGACCGGCACCCGTCGCCTTGCGCATATCTCCGGACGGCTTGATGTTTGGCGACTTCCTGCCTGTCCAGCTTGAGAAAAGTTTGCCAAGGAAACCCATTTCATTCTCCGCTGATTTCGTGATGGAGCTCGTCTCTTCCAGGAAGCTCCGTCGCTGACCTTCGTTCCGTCGGATGGAATCCCGCCGCAGAGGTGACACTAGTTTTCGTTAGCCGACTGCAGACCCACATTGGTCTTTGCCTGCAGACAAAGGGACCGAAACTGTTCGACCTCACTCTCGGTCAAATGCTCGATACCGATAAAATCGTTCTTGCCAGCGCCCGAGCGGATCAGCTCATCGAGCTTTGCCTGAATGGCCGCGCCGTCACGATTCTGAGTATTCTGAATAAGGAAGACCATCAGAAACGTTACGATCGTCGTGCCTGTGTTGATCACAAGCTGCCAAGTCTCGGAATAGCCGAAGAGCGGGCCGCAAGCGGCCCAGATCACCACCGCGCCCAGGCAGAGAGCGAAAGCCCACGGGCGGCCCGTCGCATGCGCCACGGCCCCCGCCATGTGTCGCCATGGTTGACAAATGGTTTCGAAAACCTGTGGCTTTCGCAAGCAGCCAACCCACGCCTGTCTATCACCGGCCGTGCAAACGTTCCGCCGCCCAAGCCTTGTCGTCAAATCCAACATCAGGCGGGCGCAATCATTTTTACACGACAGGTCATCGCCCGGGAGCCATATTCCCCCACACGCTCACTGGCCCTGTCTGGAGTTTGTCTGATGCTTGACCGTGGCTCGCACAACCAAGCCATCTACCCCGACGACCTGAGTGCGCTCAAGCGCGTCTTTGATGAGCTTTGCCGGGAAGGGGACATCTCCCCGATATTGCGGCTGAGCTTGTGGCGCTTTTTCAAACCGGCGTCGCCGACGAAACGGTGCTGAAAATCGCAGTTCGATCAAACTCTGCGACAAGCCGGATAGCCACGCGGTGCACCGCACTGAGTTGAGGGAGCTTCGACCTTGCGAAGGTGGTCGAAGCTCCGCATCCCCCCGGTTGCACCGGGCTCCGGCCTTTGAAATAGCGGAGCTGGGCAAGCCCGCAGCCTAGTCGTCGTTGCCCTGATCGATAACGACGTGGCGATGGTGATGGCGACGGTGACCCATCGTCACGATGACCGTATCCCGGCGGTGATGGCGGTGGCGCCACGCACGCTCGCCATTGTCGTAGAATGCGACATGCCGGTGATGACGATGGTGGAGCCGACCTCCCTCGTCATTATAGACGACGGCGGCGCGATGGTGGTGGCGGTGATGCGCCGTGATCACCACGTCAGCCTCGGCGGCCGTGGCAACAGCCGGGATGCCAAGAGAAAGCGCCAAGGCGCTCAAGATCAAAGCCTTCATGTTTATAGTCCTGTCTGCTGAAAACGGCGTCCCTTCAATAAAGGAATGTTGATCATTCACCTTTGTTCCCAACCCGCGAGTGACCAAAAGCACACCGCTTATGTTGTGCACAATGAATGGGTCAGATCCAGCCGCATCTCCTTGGCGATCTCAAATCCGGCGGCGCGGTAAACGCCTTCGCCGACATCCGACGAATGGAGGACCGCTTTTGTGCAGCCGATGGATCTCAAATAGTCGACCCCGGCCCTTACCAGCGCCAGGGCCACCCCATTTCGCCGGGCCGCGGGCTCAACGAAAACGCTCCAGATATAACCATGCTTCCGAAACGACGGGACTGCTACGTCGGGGTAGGGCAGACGTTCGACCTGACAGGCCAGTGACCCGACGGCCACGCCATCAACTTCTGCAAGGAAGCTCCCCAGTTCGAAATGCCGTCGGCCAGACAAAATGAACTTGGAGGTGACGGCCTCGGCGTCCAGTTTGATGTTGACCGGATCGACCCCATAGCTCTCCCACAAGTCTGTGTAATGACGGATCAACGTGGGATCGTCGGCCGGGGTCCCTTTGCGGATTAGGAAGTTCATCGCAGTGACAACGCGGACTAGGTCCTGCCGTTCCGCATATGACACAATCATCGAGAAGCCCCTCGAAGAACGACGAGGGTACGGTGGCTGCCACGCCGACGAAACCACGCTGAGTATCACCCCAGGTTTATCGGGAGAGGCGACCAAGTTGATGGCGGCGAGGGCGAGCCCGACAGGCATAGGTGATGAGGCCATTGGCTCAATCATTCTCCCGGGCAAAGCGCTGGAACTTTTCGATTATTCTGACGTTGCGGGGGCCATGGTTCACAGTCGGCGCCATTGCCCAGCAAGATCAAAAACGCCCATGGCCGCGCAGAGAGCGTGCCTAGTTTTGTCAGGATGCTTCCGACGTACATGCTTCTGCCTCCGGTGAGGGGGTGGCCGCTCTATATCGCCGTCACGATCAATCCGAAGGAAGGTCACGTCACGGAATGAAGCCGGGCCTGTTCGAGAGCGGGCCGGAGCATCTGGCGAAAGAGCTGGCTGGTCGCTGAGGCCGAGCGACGAATGTCGTAATACGCCTGAGCCCTGACGACGCTCTTTGCCGACATGTCTTTCAGACGATTCGGCTGTCCGATTAAGGCTAGCGCTGCCTGCGCGACACCTTCCCAATCGCCCGCGTATTCCGACACGATCCCTGGCCATTCGCTTGTTCCTATAAGAATTCCCGTCTCTCCGGTTTCGATGATTTCCGGGACGCCTCCGACCCCGATTGCGACAACCGGCACGCCGGAGGCCATGGCCTCCAGGATGGCCAGGGGCATGGCGTCGGCGCGCGATGTGTGCAGCATCATGTCGAGCGACGGATAGGCCTGATTTGGTTGCGGCCAAAGGCCCGCCATGTGAAAATGCGCGCTTATGCCCGCACGGCCTGCCGCCTCGGCCAGCTCGGGTTCCATCACACCGGTACCGATCATGGCGAAGTGGATGTCGGGCCGGCGCTGCAAAATATACTCGGCCGCCTTGAGGAATTTGTCGGGACCTTTCTCCCAGGCGAGGCGACCGACAAAACCGATCAGGAAATCGTCAGCACCAATCTTGATGGCCCGACGAAAGTCGGCGCGATCCGCCGACTGGGGATTGTATGTCGAGAGATCGATGCCATTGGGCACCAGGCTGACGGCATCGGGCGCAAGCCCGACGGCCATGGCCTGCGACCATGCCTCCCGACACACGACGATCGTGTGGCTGCCGGTGTTGCGCACGACGCTGATTTCCTGCGGCTGCAGGCTCATGCCATGCAGCGTCGCCACGGTTGGTGTGCCGGTCAGCTTACCTGCAATCGCGGTCGCCGTGTGCGCGTTCATCAGGTGCGCGTGAAGCAGATGGACGCCATGCTGTCGCACGAGCGTGCAGATCAACTCGATTGTCCGCCATGGCGGGTCGTCGCGCAGAGCCGCGATGAAGACGTCGCGGCCCTCGACGCGCTGCGCGTTGGTGAACGCGCTTTCGAAGGGACACAACAGCGACACCTTGTATTCTTCGGCCGGCAGGCAGGCGATGAGATTGCGGACGTAGTTTTCCATGCCACCGACGATCGCATTTCCCAAGACTTGCAGAACGTGGATCTGTTCGCCGGGTTTGGCCACTATGTGCGGAGCGCGTGTCATCAAATGGGACTTTCTCCAGCGGCGGGGTCGAGGCGCAGCCATTCCGAGGCCGTGCCGCTCATGATCGTTTTGCGATCTGATACGCTCACTTCGAGACGATCGAAGATATCCGTCACCTCGTCGATTGCCGCCCGTATGTGACTTCCCTCGCACGGAAGGAAACGGTCGCTGCCGAACTGGATGGACCGCGGACCAATGACGTCGATTGCCTTGCGGAAGACATCCTCGCGATAGATCGGTGGTGGCCCAAAGGAGATATCGAAGCGAAACTGGCTGTCAGCTGGGTCGGTCCCATTGATTCGATCGATCACCCCGACGGCGTTAGCCTCATCGCACCAGGGCCAGCCGAGATGTGCCAGCGTTACCCGTAGTCCAGGGTGATCCCTGACGGCTTCGTAGAAGCTGGGCCGGCAAAACCGTCCGGACCGTCCGTCAATGAAGATGCCACTGTGGAACAGGATCGGCAGATCGAGCCGGGCCGCGACTTCGTAGACGCGATGCGCACAATCATCGTAAGGATACCACCCCGTAGGCACCATCTTCAAAGCACGGATGCCGGGAAGCTCGGCGGCGCGCTCAAGATCTTCTGCCGCATCATCGTGGAGCGGATTGACGACAGCAAAGCCCATGAGCCGATCCGCGTGTCCCTTGAGCAGTTCCGACAGATATCGATTGCCCGCCCTCAACGAGCCGGCGTCGGCGAGCGAATAGGGGGGTGTCAGAAACGGGGCGAGCAGGAACGCCACGTCCACGCCGGCTTGATCCAGCGTGTGCAGCACGCCCGCCGTTGTCTCCTGGCCCGTCGTGTGGAGATGCGCGTCTATGATCATGAGTGGTCTCCCTGTTCGACAACGAGCATGATCGTGCCGCGTTCCCGGAAATTGTACGCCGACATTCTATTGAGGCGCGGCTTCCGCTGAGGGTGGTGGCTGCGACGCGCACATAGCAACTGGAGCCAAGGGCTTGATGCGGGTGAGGGCAGGCTGTTCACGATGGGACACTGTATTCGAAGACGGTGGCACTCGCCTCGTCGACGACCCGGCACCAGCGCAAATGCTGGCCGCGCTCGATAAATGGACCCGCGACGATCTGCTGCAAAGCATCGACAGGGTGATGGCCGTACACCGCGTGGCTGGCGACGAGTTCATCGCCCATCATCTCGTCGATTTGGTACCGGATTGTCCGTGCAGAAGTGCCCATCGAACGCAATTTCGCAGATCGGAGGAAGTTCCGTCTCACGTGAACCCTCAAGGGCCGAAGACGCTCACGTGCATCGAAGGCAGTCGGAAGTGTTGACGCTGGACCTACACGACGCGGGTGGGCATGGGTTTGGATGCCCTGATCCCCGTTATCACCGGATATAGCGGGTCAATGACGTCGAGGTCGGCGCGATCAATTTCCTCAAATGCCAAGCCTTGCAGAAAGGCCGTCGCTGCCAGGACATTGCCAAACTGTTCGGCCACGACATCGGCACGCCCGAACCGTTCCTCGAACAGGCGCCGGGCGGCGCTCTGCGTCATTGTCCAGAACCACTTTTCAGGACCATCATGCGCGTCGATTGGTGTAATGCCAGGTATGGTCGCCAGCACGACCCCACCGGGCGCTAGCGCTCGATGAACGGTCGCCAAGGCCCCACGCACGTCATAGATCATATGGAGGGTCTGGGTTACGATCATGCAGTCGAAGCATGCTGCCTCGATGTCTTCCTCACGCTGGAGATCGAACTTGATCGTGGCACTTGGATTTGCGCTTTGTGGAGAATCGATGATGTCGGAACGTACCACACGCTCGCCGCCGAAACGTCTCGTGTAGACGTTATCCCCTATCTCGGCGACGCGGCCCTTGATGTCGGCGGCGTGCCGTTCCAGAAAGCTTTCAATGTAATATCGATCGAGCGGCCTGCCACGATCGCCACCAAATGCGCGGCTCAGTGGCTCGACTGAGTCCAGATCTCCGAAGTCCACCATTCCCGGAGCGGGGAAATGCTGGCGTACTTTCATCATTGGGGTCTCCATTTCCGGCATTGGTGCCGATGCAAGATATCCGGTGCCGATAGCTGAACGGACAGATCGCTCACCGCTACAATTCCAAACAGTCAGACATGAGCGCATGCGCCGGCGCAGATCGGCGTCATGCCTGACTGGCCGCCATTGACTGAACTCAGCACGGCGGCCCAAGTTCCTGCTGTAGGCGTTGCTTCCGCGTGCCTTACGCTGGGGAGAGCTCCATCCATTCCCTAGAAGTACCAGCCGCGCCGAGTCACGGGAGCGGCACAAAGACCTACGCTTTTACCAACAGGCCTAACTCTAAGGTGGGGCGATAGTCTTGTCGGACGTTATAGCTTTAGTCGACCTGCATGCATGCAAATCGCCGGCATTGTCTCAGGTGGCCCTTCGGGGTTGATGCCTGAAAGGGATTAAGCAACGAAGCTTTCAGCCTTGGCCGAGCGCTCGATCCCTATGGTCAGCCTGCCGAAACTATATTGATTGCCTGGTTCAGAGTGCAGCATCTCGAGCGAACCGCGTTCGCCATCGATAATCAGATCGAGAAAAGCATGGCACATGTCGGTGGTCGGCGCGGTCGAATTGACCTGAAGCAGGAGCTCGGTGCTGTCGGGATAGTGGCATACGAGCCTGATTGTCGAGACGGCGTCCTTGCGGGAGCCTTGCCCTTCCACGCGGATCGCCGCCCAGGCGCGCTGATCCGCTATGGATGACTTAACCCGGGCTGCGGCAGCCGCGGCCACCGCAAGTCTGCGCAAAGCGCAGCATTCCTCAATGGTCGAGATTATACGGCCGAAACCCACGAGGAGGAGGGGCCGTGCCGCACACGGCCCGGATGCGTCCTCATCCCTCCACCAGCCTCGCCGATCAAGGACGGGATGGTCAACGGATCCCCGCGCGGCCAGTTGTGCAATTGTCTGCGCAAGGGCGATTGGCCGGGCGATGCCGCCCCGAACGTCGAACGCCCCGCTTTCATAAAATCCGCTCCGCACGGTCAGCAACGAGTTCCAGTCGACAGCGGCCTCACCTGCACCCACGCCAATGTCATGGACAAGGGCGAATACCGGCGCCTGGCATCCGAACTCGGGCTCGTCGTCGTCTGTCCCGACACCAGCCCACGGTCCCGACGTTTCGGATGAAAAGGACAATTGGCAGTTCGGCTGCGGCGCCGGCTTCTATCTCGACGCGACAGAGCAGCCTTATGCGAAGAACTACCGCATAAACTCCTACATCACCGAGGAATCGCCGGCGCTGGTCGCCGCGAATTTCCCGGTCGACATGTCACGCCAGGCGATCTTCGGCCATTCGATGGGCGGGCACGGCGCGCTGATGATCGCGCTGAAGTATCCTGAGCGCTACCGAATGTTCGGCCTTCGCGCCGATAGTGCAGCCGTCGACGGCCAGCTGGTCGCGGCCAGCCTTCGAAAAATATCTCGGACAGGACTAGAAGAGCTGGCGCGCATACGACGTCACACTGCTGATCGAGGACGGTCGTCGCTTTGGCGAGTTCCTGGTCGAGCAGGGCATGGCCGACGGATTTCTTCAGGATGGGCTGCGGCGTTGGCTGCTCGAAGAGACCTGCAAAAACAATAGTTTGTTGCGATGGCTGATCCCCGGCCAACTGGATCAAGCAGAAGCCCTTCGCACTTATGCTTCGCGAACTCAGCGTGATGAAGGTCCAAGTGATCGGTCCGGAGTCACGCAGCATGGTCGAGGGGATTCAAAAACCCTTTGTGCGTATGCCGGATGTACCGAGGCGCCTAAATGCTCATCTGTTTCTGTGGGGATATCTGTGGGGTAGGCATCTTACAGACTGCCTAACCCATTGTTTTTTCTGGTCGGAGTGGCAGGATTTGAACCTGCGACCCCCTCGTCCCGAACGAGGTGCGCTACCAGGCTGCGCTACACTCCGTGACCAGACCGCGGGCTTATAGCCGCCACACTTCGTTCCTGCAAGCGGCAATGGCAGCACTTCTGTCGCATTTCTTGCGCTTTCGTCGGGCATTGCCGGAAAGCCCGGATTTCCATCCGGGATAAACGCGGCTTAAAGCCTTGTGTGCTAAGCCGCTGCCTCGATAGATCGTGTTTCTGTCTCCTGGAGCCCTGCTGTCTTGCCCCCAAAAATTGTTGGCGAAGCCTGGCCCAACAGCTTCGAATTCGAAACTGCGGCGCTGATCAAGGCATCCGGTTTTCGTGAATATGATGCGCGCTGGTGGTTCGGCCATCCCGGTTCCACGGTGCCGCCGGAACTCAATCTGATCGGCGTCCAGGCGCTTGGCATGGGGCTCGGCACGCTGATCCGGCGTCTCGGCGCCGGACCCGACATCGTCACCGGGCACGATTTCCGTTCCTATTCGCTTGGCATCAAGCTGGCGTTGGTTTCCGGGCTGATGGCGGCCGGCGCAAGGGTGAAGGACATCGGCCTGGCACTTTCGCCGATGGCCTATTTCGCGCAGTTCGCGCTGGAGACGCAGTCCGTCGCCATGGTCACCGCCTCGCACAACGAGAACGGCTGGACCGGCGTCAAGATGGGAGCCGCGCGGCCGCTGACTTTTGGCCCTGAGGAGATGACCGCGCTGAAGACGATCGTGCTGGCCGGCGATTTCGACGTTACAGGCGGTGGCTCTTATGATTTCGTCCGCGATTTTCGCGCCACCTATCTCGACGACCTGACCGGGGACAAGCGCATCACGCGCAAGCTCAAAGTGGTTGCCGCTTGCGGCAACGGCACTGCTGGCGCCTTTGCCCCGGAAGCCTTGCGGCGCATCGGTTGCGAGGTGATCCCGCTCGATGCCGAACTCGACCATACCTTCCCGCGCTACAATCCCAACCCGGAGGACATGCTGATGCTGCATGCCATCAGTGACAAGGTGCTGGAGACGGGGGCCGATGTCGGCCTGGGCTTCGATGGCGACGGCGACCGCTGCGGTGTCGTCGACAATGAAGGCAACGAGATCTTCGCCGACAAGGTCGGCGTCATGCTCGCGCGGGATATTTCGCGGCTCCATCCAGGTTCGACCTTCGTCGTCGACGTCAAGTCGACCGGACTGTTCGACACCGACGCGGTGCTGCGCGCCAATGGCGCCGTCACCGACTACTGGAAAACCGGCCATTCCTACATCAAACGCCGCGTTGCCGAACTCGGCGCGGTCGCCGGCTTCGAAAAGTCAGGTCATTTCTTCTTCAACCCGCCAATCGGGCGCGGCTATGACGACGGGTTGGTCACGGCAATCGCCATCTGTCAGATGCTGGACCGCAACCCGGCCAGTTCGATGGCCGATCTCTACCGTGCGCTGCCCCTGACCTTCGGAACCCCCACCATGTCGCCTCACTGCGCGGACGATGTGAAATACGGCGTCGTCGAACGGGTGGTCTCCGATTTTCAGGCGATGAAGCGGGACGGTGTCAGTTTCGCGGGCCAGAAGATCGTGGACCTCGTCACCGTCAATGGCGTCCGCGTCGTCGCCGAGGACGGCACCTGGGGTCTGGTGCGCGCCTCGTCGAACAAGCCGGAACTGGTCGTGGTCGTCGAAAGCCCGGTCTCGTCCGAGCGTCGCCGGCAGATGTTCGATGCCGTCGACGCCGTGCTGCGCCGCAGTCCGGAAGTCGGCGCTTACAACCAGACTTTCTAGAGCAATTCCAGGAAAGTGTGAGCGGTTTCCGTCCGGAATTGCTCAAAAACAAAGAGATAGAGCGGTTCGGCGTTTCCGTGAAACGGTGAACCGCTCTAGGTCAGCGCCCTGCTGCAGGCGCTGCGGCCGTCAGCACGCTCCAGTCAAAATCGCGCGCCCAGTCGGCAAAGCCATGCCAGCCCACCTCCGGGAATTCCCGGTGCAAGGTGGCGATATCGACGTCGTAGCCGACGCGGTCGAACCATTCGAACATCAGCGCCGCGTCCTCGCTCTGCTGGCGGGCGGCTGCGATCGGGATCTCCTGATAGCGGATCGGGTGGCCGATGGCGTCGGACAGGATTTTAGCCCGCTCTTCGCCGGACAATTCGTCGCCGGCGAAATCGAAGCGCTTGCCGAATACCCGTTCCCGCCGCTCGACCAGAGCGGCCACGAAGGCGCCGATATCCACCAGGGAGACGAGTTGGAGGACGCGCTTGGGCGGCATCGCGAAGGCATGGATGCCTTGGTTGAGCGCACCGATCGACCATGGCGCAACGGCATTCTCCATGAAGGCCACCGGCGCGCTGATCGTATGGGGAATGCCGAGTTGCTCGATATGTCTCTCGACCAGATATTTGCTTTCGAAATGCGGGATGCCGGTCTTCTTGTCGGCGTCGGCAACGGAGGAATAGATCAGGTGTCCGACGCCGGCGGTCTTCGCCGCATCGGCGGCTAGGATCCCCAGACGGGTCTCTTCCTCGAGACCGGCCTCATAGCTGTTGCCCATCAGGAACATGGTGTCGACGCCTTTTGCGGCGCTCGCGACCGAGTCCGCATCGGCGAGATCGCCGGCCACCACCTCGGCGCCCGCCGACGCCAGTTGCCGCGCGCCCTCGCTGCCCGGCTTGCGCGTCAGTCCCTTGACGTGATGGCCCCTGGACAACAGCGCACGCGCTACCGCGCCGCCTTGCTGGCCCGTGGCGCCGGTCACAAGAATGTTTCGTTTGCTGGTCATTTCATCTGCTCCTTTTTCTCTGTCCGGCTTGTTTGCCTGGACCAAAATTAGGCGCTGTCGGATTGATGCATAACTGCCTATAATTGGAAAACTTTGTCTCGCCAGTGAGTACAATGATCGATCTCAACGATGTCATCGTGTTTGCTCGCGTCGTCGAAGCCGGCAGCTTCACCGCCGCCGCGCGTCTGCTTGCCATGCCCAAGACGACGGTCAGCCGCCGTGTGGCCGCGCTCGAACGCGAGGTCGGCGTGCGCCTGTTGCAGCGCACGACACGCAGCCTCAACCTGACGGATGCCGGGCGTCTGTATTATGAGCAAAGCAGCCAGGGGCTGCGCACGATCGAGGAGGCGAATCTGCGTCTGGCGGAGGCGAGGGCGGAACCGTCGGGCACCATCCGCATTTCGGCCCCGGTGGGTTTTGGCGGCTATTTCCTCATCCGCGCCGTGGTCGACTTTCTGGCGCTGTATCCGAAGACCAATGTCGAGCTTCGGCTCACCGACGACAAGCTCAACCTGGTCGAGGACGGCATCGACCTCGCCTTTCGCACCGGCACCCTCCAGGATTCGACGCTGATCGCCCGCAAGCTCGGTGCCGCGCGCAGGCTGCTCTGCGCCAGCCCCGACTATCTCGCACGATATGGAATGCCGGAAAGCCCGGCGGATCTCGCGCGCCATCGATGCGTCATCGCGGGTCCATCGGCCTCGGGCGCTCATTGGGTGCTGGATGGACCACAAGGCCAGGAGACGGTCGTGGTCGCCGGGCGCTTCGCCGCCAATGAAATGCAGGCGGTGGTTGCGGCCGCGCTCGCCGGCTTCGGCGTCGCCCAATTGCCCCAGGCGATGGCCGAAGGGCTGATCGATCAGGGGCGCCTGCAGCGCGTCCTCGAGGATTACACGACACCGGCCGGCGGACTGCATGTGCTCTATCCGAGCAGCCGTCACCTTTCGCCCCTGGTGAAGGCCTTTATCGAACTGGCGGCGGAGCGGATTTCCAATCGGGCAAATACCGCTTAAAGGGCGTGTGTGCTACCCAATCGACCTCCAATTCCCGTGCGCGAGACCTGAATGACCGAGCGGATCGTCAGTTTTGTCATGAGCGGCGGCGTTGGCTCTCGGCTATGGCCGCTGTCACGCGAGGACAATCCCAAGCAATTCCACGATCTGTCGGGCGATGGCTCCATGCTGGCCAAGACCTTGCGCCGCCTGACGGCGAGACCGGCTGGCGAGACGCCGATCTTCCTCATCGCCTCGGAACGTCACGCCGATCGTGTCCATGCCGACTTGGCCGGTCTCGATCTTGCAGGCGGCGGCCCCCTGTTCGAGCCGACGGGACGCAACACCGCCGCCGCCGTCGCACTGGCGACCCTGCGCACTCTGTCGGAGTTCGGCGACAGCCTGGTGCTGGTGGTGCCTTCCGACCATGAAATAGCGACGGCGGGGCAATTCTGGCAAAGTATCGAAGCGGGAGCGCAGGCGGCGCGCGCCAGCCGCCTGGTGGTGTTCGGCATCAAGCCGACCCAGCCGGAAACCGGTTACGGCTATATCGAGGTATCGGCCGAGAAGGGCGGGGTGTTCGACGTTTCGCGCTTCGTCGAGAAGCCCGACCTCGCGACGGCCAATGATTATCTCAAGGCGGGAAATTTCTACTGGAACACCGGCATCTTCCTGTTTCGGGCGGGTGCCATGCGTGACGCCTTCGAGGCGCTCCAGCCCGATATCTGGCGCACTACCGAGGCGGCCTACAAGGCGGCGACATCGGACCTGTCCGGCCTTTATATGCCGCTGGCGCTCTACGCGGCCATTCCGTCGAACTCGATCGACTATGCCATCATGGAGCGGGCAAAAGACATCGCCATGGTGCCGGCCGGTTTCCGCTGGAACGATCTCGGCTCCTGGCAATCGCTCCTCGACGTCGGTCCCGCCGACGAGCGGGGCAACGTCGTCGTCGGTGATGTCGTGGCCATCGATTGCGAAAATTCCTATATCCGCAGCGACGGCCGCCTGCTGTCGGCGATCGGCATGAAGGACGTTGCCATCGTCTCGACCGCGGATGCGACTTTCGTCGCCCCGGTGGGCCACAGCCAGCACGTCAAGAAGATCGTCGAACAACTCGAAAAATCGGGACGGCTGGAAACCAGATTCACGCCGGCGCACGACCGCGTCATCGAAAGCGGCGCCTGGCGGCGGCGCGTGCATCACTGGCTGTTCCAGGAGACCTTGCCGCTATGGTCGACATCAGGCGTCGACGAGCGCCATGGCGGCTTCCACGAGGCGCTGGGTTTCGACACCAGGCCGCTCATCAAGCCCAAGCGCATGCGCACCCAGGCCAGGCAGGTCTATGCTTTCGCGGTTGCCAAGGCGCGCGGCTGGACCGGCCAGGCCGACCGGCTGATCGCCCATGGCATCGACTTCATGGCAGGGCAGGGCCGCACCGAACGGGGCGGTTGGGTGCGCACGCTGAACGTCGATGGCTCCGTCGCCGACCCGGTCGAGGACGCCTACGATCATTCCTGCATTCTGCTGGCACTGGCGCATGCACATATGTCCGGCAATCCCCATGCCTTGCGGCTCGGCGAGGAGACCTTCGCCTTCCTCGACGCGCATCTGGAGGACAGCCGCATGACGGGGTTCCTCGAGACGTCGGACGGGGCCGGCGAGCGGCGCTCCAATCCGCACATGCATCTGCTCGAAGCCTTCCTGGCCTGGCACCAGGCGACCGGCGAGCGCGCGCATCTGCGTCGCGCGGCCCGCATCATCGACCTCTTCCGCAGCCATTTCTTCGACCTCGAGAGCTGGACGCTCGGCGAGTATTTCGATTCCGAATGGAAACCGGTCCTGGGAGAGAAGGGAACCTGGACCGAACCTGGCCATCACTTCGAATGGGCATCGCTGCTGGTCGATTTTGCCGGTCGCAGCGGCCAGGCCGAACTGAGCGTCTATGCCAGAAAACTCTATGCCTCGGCGATCGCCAACGGCCTCAACCGTGCCACCGGCCTTGCCTATGGGGCAGTCTCGCGGCAGGGCCTGCCGCTCGACCTGATATCGCGCAGCTGGCCGCAGGCCGAAGCGCTCAAGGCGGCGATCGCGCTGGATGGCTCGGGCGGCCCTGATCTCAAGCCGGAAATCGAGGCGCGCGTCGGCCGGCTGTTCCGCTGGCACATCGACCCGGCGCCGCTGGGCCTCTGGATCGACCGCATCGACGAACGCGGCCGCTCGCTGGCATCGGACGTGCCGGCGAGCATCTTCTATCATCTCGTCTGTGCGCTGACCCAGTATCTGGATAGCACGGTGCAGAAGTAGGCGGGATCAGTACGGGCTCGCCACGTCCCCGGTCTCGACATAGACCGATTTCAGCTGCGAATAGAGCGCCAGTGCCGCCAGCGAATTCTCGCGGCCGATGCCCGATTGCTTGACGCCGCCGAAGGGGATTTCCACAGGGGTCAGATTGTAGGCGTTGATCCAGCAGGTTCCGGCCTGCAACTCGGCAATGACGCGGTGGGCGCGCGGCAGATCGCGTGTGAAGACGCCCGCGGCAAGGCCGAACTCGGTGTCGTTGGCGCGGTCTATAACCTCGTCCTCGCCGTCGAATTTCAGCACGCTCATGACCGGGCCGAAAATCTCTTCGCGGGCGATGCGCATGGTGTCGGTGACGCCTGTGAAGACCGTCGGCTCGACAAAGAAGCCGCCTTGGAAGCCTTGCAGCGACGGCACGTTGCCGCCACAGGCCAGCGTGGCCCCTTCCTGCTTGCCGGCCTCGATATAGCCGACGACCTTGTCTTGCTGCGCCTTGTTGACCAACGGGCCCATCTGCGTCTCGGGATCGAGCGGATCGCCGATGCGGATTTTCTTGGTTCGCTCGACCAGCCGCTCGACAAAGCGGTCGTGAATGCCGCTCTGCACGAAGACGCGTGTGCCGTTGGAACAGATCTGGCCGCTCGAATAGAAATTGCCGAGCATGGCGCCGCCAATGGCGTTTTCGAGATCGGCATCGTCGAAGACGATCAGCGGCGACTTGCCGCCGAGTTCCATCGTCGCGTGCTTCATCTTGGAGCCGGCCAGCGACAGGACCTTGCGCCCGGTCGGCACAGAGCCGGTCACCGAGACCTTGGCGACGACCTCGTGTCCGACAAGCCCGGCGCCGACATCGCCATAGCCTTGCACGACGTTGAACAGCCCATCGGGCAGGCCGGCTTCCGAGTAGATCTCGGCCATCGCCAGTGCCGAAAGCGGCGTGTTTTCCGATGGCTTGAACACCATGGCGTTGCCCATGGCGAGCGCCGGCGCCGATTTCCAGCCGGCGATCTGGATCGGATAGTTCCATGCGCCGATGCCGACGCAGACGCCAAGCGCCTCGCGGCGCGTGTAGGCGAAAGGTCCGCCGAGGTCGACCGCTTCGCCATTGAAGACGGCGACCGCGCCGGCAAAATATTCGAGGCAATCGGCTGCCGAAGGCGCGTCCGCCACCAGCGTCTCCTGGATCGCCTTGCCGGTGTCCAGCGTCTCGATGCGGGCAAGGCCGGCGTTGCGGGCGCGCAAAATGTCTGCGGCACGGCGCAGAATGCGGCCGCGCTCGACCGGCTTGAGCCGCGCCCAGGCCGGCTGGGCGGCGCGTGCGGCCTCGATGGCGAGTTCCAGCACGTTCGGCGTCGCCGAACGCAGCATGGCGATGGTCTCGCCCGTGGCAGGGTAGATCACCGGCAGCGGCGCGCCGCCTTCGTCCTCGATATAGCGTCCGTTGACATAGTGCGAAGCCGTGGGCTGAGCGCGCATCGGAAGTCTCCAAATCATTTCGCCCCCGCGCGTCGGCTATTGGGCGCGCGGCTGTCGGGCGGCTCACTCTATCGGCGGATCATGGCCTATCTGTCAGATGCCTGCCAGCGCGGATTGATCCATGGCTCCTGGTTGGAAGGCGCGAGCGGTGTACGGCCAAGGATGTGATCGGACGCCTTCTCGCCGGTCATGATCGATGGTGCGTTGAGGTTGCCGTTGGTCACGCGCGGGAAGATCGAGGAGTCGGCGACCCGCAGTCCGTCGACGCCAATGACCCGGCATTCCGGATCGACGACGCTCGATTGATCATCGATGTGGCCCATTCGGCAGGTGCCGCAGGGGTGGTAGGCGCTTTCGGCGTGGTCGCGAATGAACATATCGAGATCGTCATCCGACTGGACATGGCTGCCCGGCGAGAGTTCCTGTCCGCGATAGGCATCGAAGGCCGACTGGCCGAAGATTTCGCGGGTCAGGCGGATGCAATGGCGGAACTCCGCCCAATCGTCCGGATGCGACATGTAGTTGAAGCGGATGACCGGCTTTGCTTTCGGATCCGGCGAGCGCAACGTCACCGAGCCGCGCGACTTCGAGCGCATCGGCCCGACATGCGCCTGGAAGCCATGCGACTTCGCCGCCGCCTTGCCGTCATAACGCACCGCCGCCGGGATGAAGTGATACTGGATGTCGGGATAGTCGACACCTGCCTGCGAGCGCACAAAGGCGGCGGCCTCGAAATGATTGGTGGCACCCAGGCCCGATTTGAAGAACAGCCACTGCGCCCCGATCATCGACTTGGAGAACGGGTTCAGCACTGAATTCAGGGTGATCGGTTTGGTCGATTCCTGCTGGATGTAGAGCTCCAGATGGTCCTGCAGGTTGCCGCCGACACCGGGCCGGTCGGCCACGACGGCAATGCCGTTCTCGCGCAAATGCCCGGCCGGGCCGATACCGGACAGCATCAGGATTTTTGGCGAGTTGATCGACGACGCCGCGACGATCACTTCGCGTCGCGCCTTAACGACCTGAATCTGTTTGTGAGCTTCGATCTCGACGCCGATGGCGCGTTGATTCTCGATGATCACCCGGCGCGCAAAGCCTTTGACCAGACTCACGTTTTTGCGCCTGAGCGCCGGCTTCAGATAGGCTGATGCCGCCGACCAGCGGCGGCCGCCCAGAATGGTCTGCTCCATCGGGCCGAAGCCTTCCTGCTTGGCGCCATTGTAGTCGTCGGTCAGTTCAAACCCTGCCTGCCGGCCCGCTTCGACGAAGGCGCCATAGAGCGGATTGCGCCGCGAGCCGCGCTGTACATGCAGCGGGCCGCCGTGCCCGCGCCAGCCATCCTCGCCACCGTCGGAATCTTCCATTCGCTTGAAATAGGGGAGCACGTCGGCGAAACCCCAGCCGGCTGCTCCCTGTTCGGCCCAATGGTCGAAGTCACGGGCGTGGCCGCGCACATAGACCATGCCGTTGATCGAGGACGAGCCGCCGATCACCTTGCCGCGCGGCGTCGCCAGCACGCGGCCGCCCAGATGCGGCTCCGGCTCACTGGCGAACCCCCAGTCGTAGAGGTTCATGTTGAGCGGGATCGACAGCGCCGACGGCATCTGGATCAGAGGCCCGAGATCGGTGCCGCCGAATTCGATGACGATGACCGAATGCTTGCCGTCTTCAGACAGGCGATAGGCCATGGCCGAGCCGGCGGAGCCGGAGCCGATGATGACGAAATCCGCTTCAAGCATGGTTCATATGCGCCATAAAATCGGCGAGCGAGACATTGCCGCCGGTTGCCACCACAAGGACGGTCTTTCCCGCCACATCCACCTTGCCGCCGAGCAGCGCCGCCAGCGACGCCGCGCCCGAAGGCTCCAGCACCAGCTTCATCCGCTCGAAGGCGATCTTCATTGCCCGCCGCACCGACTGGTCGTCGACGGTGATGCCGCGAACACCCGCTGCCTTGACCGCTGCGAAGGGGGCGTCGCCCGGCCGGCGCGACATCAGCCCGTCGCAGATCGACTTCGGGCCGATCGGCATAGTCTCGATCGAGCCGTGCGCCAGTGACGAGCCCATGCCGTTGAACCCTTCGGGCTCGACGCCGATGATCTCGGTCGCCGGCGACAAATAGTGGAAGGCGAGCGAAACGCCGCCGATCAGCCCACCGCCGCCGACCGAGCAGAACAAAAGATCGGCGCTGGCGTCCTTGGCCGACAGTTGGTCGAGCGCCTCGAGGCCGGCGCCCGCCTGACCGGCGACGATCTCCGGATCGTCGAATGGATGCAAAAGGGCCAGGCCTTCGGTCTCCGCGATCTCGCGCGCCTTTGCGGCCGCGACTTCCTCGCGGGCCCGATCGCCATGATCGGTCAGCATGACGCGGGCGCCATAGCCGGATGTCGCGTCACGCTTGGCGGCCGGTGCGTCGATCGGCATGACGATGGTCACCGGGATGCCGAGCGCCTGGCCGGCCGCGGCCAGCCCTTGCGCGAAATTGCCTGAGGAATAGGCGACGACGCCCTTCCTCGCCTCGTCGGGCGAAAGCCGCTTCAGCCGCCAATAGGCGCCGCGAACCTTGAAGGATCCGGCCCATTGCAGCGATTCCGGCTTGATGAAGACCCGGGCCGCGCCGGTTTCCCTGGCGAGCGCCGTCGATTCCAGCAGCGGCGTGATCTGCGTCGCCCGTGATGTCACGGCATAGGCCTGCATGAGGTGATCGAGGGTGGGAACGAGAAGATCTGCCATCATTCGCCTCGCGGGTACCTTTTGCTCTCTTCGAGATTGTCGAGGTTCATGTGATTGCGCATGTACCGCTCTGACGCCCTCTGCAGCGGCTGGAAATCCCAAGGGTAATAGGCGCCGTTGCGCAGCGCCGGATAGACGACCCAGCGGCGTGCCTGGCTCTCGCGCACGGCGGCGTCGAAGCCGGCCATGTCCCAACGCGCCCTGACCTTACCCATGAACTCGGCTACCAACGCCGCATTGGCGGGATCATCGGCGAGATTGTCCCGCTCCAGCGGATCGGCTTCGAGATCGAACAATTGCGGCGGATCGAGTTCGCAATGGATGAATTTGTAGCGGCCCTCGCGGATTGCCACCAAGGGCGCATGGGAGCCCTCCGCGGCGTACTCGATCAACACCGGTGCCGTGCGCTGACCGCCCTTGGTGAGCGGCAGCAGCGACTGGCCGTCGGTCCATGGCGCGATCGACCCGATGTCGATGCCGGCGAGGTCGCAAAGCGTTGGCGCCACGTCGAGATTGGAAACCGGCGCCTCGACCAGCCCGGCACGAATGCCCTTGCCGGCGATCATCAACGGCACCCGCGCCGAGCCTTCGAAAAAGCTCATCTTGAACCACAGGCCTCGCTCGCCCAGCATGTCGCCGTGATCCGAGCAGAACAGGATGATCGTGTCGTCGAGCATGCGCGTTCGCGTGAGAACGTCGAGGAGCTCGCCGAGCTTGTCGTCGACATAGGAGATGTTGGCGAAATAGCCGCGCCGCGAACGACGCACCTGCTCGGGCGTGATCTCGAAAGAGGGATAGTCGCTGGCATGGTACAGCCGCTGGGAATGCGTATCCTGATCGTCATGCGCGATGAACCCGGTTTCCGGATCCAGCGCCTGGCAATGCTCATAGAGATCCCAATACTGCCTGCGCGCGACATAGGGATCATGCGGGTGCGAAAGCGAGACGGTAAGGCACCAGGGCCGATGGCTGACATCGTCCTGTTCGCGTGAAAGCTGATAGAGTTTCTGAGACGCAAGGAACACGACCTCGTCGTCATACTCCATCTGGTTGGTGGTCTCGGCGATACCGGCGCCTGTTACCGAACCCAGATTGTGATACCACCAGTCGATGCGCTCTCCGGGTTTGCGATAGTCCGGCGTCCAGCCGAAATCCGCCGGATAGATGTCGGTGGTCAGCCGCTCCTCGAAACCGTGCAACTGATCCGGTCCGACGAAATGCATCTTGCCCGACAGGCATGTGTAGTAGCCGGCGGCACGCAAATGATGGGCGAAGGTCGGGATCGACGAGGCAAATTCAGCGGCATTGTCGTAGACACCGGTGCGCGACGGCAACTGGCCGCTCATGAACGAGGCGCGGCCCGGTGCGCAGAGCGGCGAGGCGGTGTAGTTGTTGGCGAAGCGCGCCGAACGCGCGGCCAGCGCTTTCAGATGCGGCGTGTGCAGAAATTCCGCCGGCCCATCCGGGAAAAAGGTCCCGTTGAGCTGGTCGACCATGACGATCATGAAATTGGGTCGCTTCGCTGTCACTGTTTGTGCTGTCCGCCAAGTTTGATTTCGAGATAATCCTCTACCAGGGCGATCGCGGTCGCGGCGTCGGGCACGCCATCCTTCAGCGCGCGCCTGATGTAGAGCCCGTCGATCATTGCCGCCGTCGCTTCCGCGGCGCGGTCGGCTTCGGTCCTGGGCAGGATACCGATCAAACCGCTCATCAGATTCGAATGCAGCCGCCTTGCGTAGATTCTGAGCAACCGGCGCAGCGAGGACGATTGCTGCGCCTCGACATAGAAGGCGAGCCATGCGGCGATGGTCTCCGCCTGGAACTGCATGTCGGAAAAATTGACAGCGACCACGGCCGAGACGCGCTCGCGCGGAGACGTGGTGGATTGAAGCGCGCGGCGCATGTCGATGGTCAGTTCGGCCAGGATGTGCCGCATCGTCGCGAACAGCAGCTCGTCCTTGGCGCCGAAATAGTGATGGGCAAGCGCAGAGGAGACGCCGGCGCGTCCGGCAATCTCGGACATTGTCACGTCAAGCGAGCCGCGCTCGCCGATCGCCGAGATCGTCGCGTCGATGAGCGCCTTGCGGCGCAATGGCTCCATTCCGACTTTTGGCATGCTATTCCCGATTTTTCGGGAGATTATTTTTATTGACGCGTCAATCAACAAAAAATCGATGCTGACGCGACCTGCACCAAGCGATTGTTGCGTGGCGGCTCTTCACGGTTCGAGCAAGAATGTTTATATTTGAACAATAAAGGCGAAGTGCGCCATGAGCCCAAATGCTAGGCTGGCGCCAATGATGGAGACCGCCATGACCGCATGTATCGTTGGCTGGGCACATTCGCGCTTCGGCAAGCTCGAGGGCGAGACGCTCGAAACCCTGATCGTCAAGGTCGCGACGGACGCGCTCGATCATGCCGGCATCGGCCCGGACGAGGTCGACGAGATCGTGCTTGGCCATTTCAACGCCGGTTTTTCGGCGCAGGATTTCACGGCAAGCCTGGTTCTCCAGGCCGATGACCGGCTGCGCTTCAAGCCGGCCACCCGCGTCGAGAATGCTTGCGCCACCGGTTCGGCCGCCGTCCGGCAAGGCATCCGCGCCATCGATGCAAACGCTGCCCGGGTCGTTCTGGTGGTCGGCGCCGAGCAGATGACGACCACGCCGGGGCCGGAAATCGGCAAGAACCTGCTCAAGGCGTCCTATCTGCCCGAGGACGGTGACACGCCGGCCGGCTTTGCCGGCGTCTTCGGCAAGATCGCGCAGGCCTATTTCCAGCGTTATGGCGACCAGTCGGATGCGCTCGCCATGATCGCCGCCAAGAACCACAAGAACGGCGTCGACAATCCCTATGCCCAGATGCGCAAGGATTTCGGCTATGATTTCTGCCGGCAGGAGAGCGAGAAAAACCCGTTCGTCGCGGGACCCTTGAAGCGCACCGACTGCTCGCTGGTCTCCGATGGCGCCGCCGCCCTTGTTCTTGCCGACACGGCGACGGCGCTGAAGATGCGCCGCGCGGTCGCCTTCCGCGCCAACGAACACGTGCAGGATTTCCTGCCGATGTCGAAGCGCGACATCCTGGCCTTCGAAGGCTGCGAGCAGGCCTGGACCCGCGCTTTGAAGAATGCCGGCGTGACGCTCGACGACCTCTCCTTCGTCGAGACGCATGACTGTTTCACCATCGCCGAATTGATCGAGTATGAGGCGATGGGGCTGGCCAAGCCCGGTGAAGGCGCCAAGCTGGCGCTCGACGGCACGACGGCGAAGGACGGCCGCCTGCCGGTCAATCCCTCCGGCGGCCTGAAGGCCAAGGGCCATCCGATCGGCGCCACCGGCGTCTCCATGCATGTCTTGACCGCCATGCAGCTTGTTGGTGAAGCCGGCGGCATCCAGGTGCCGGGCGCAAAACTCGGCGGCATTTTCAACATGGGCGGCGCGGCTGTCGCCAACTACGTTTCCATTCTTGATCGGATCAGGTAAACCGCCCCGGCATTCACGTGAGGTGACATGGCCAATCCGGTTCTGATCGAAGTCTTGCGCGGCGCCATTGTCGAGAGCGCACATCGCGGCGCCGTCGCCGTCTTCGATGCCGACGGCAAGCCGGTCCTGGAGATCGGCGACACATCGAAGCCGGTCTTTCCCCGCTCCGCCGTCAAGGCGATCCAGGCCCTGCCGCTTGTCGAAACGGGTGCCGCCGATGCCTACGGCTTCGGCAACCGCGAACTGGCGCTGGCGTGTGCCTCCCATTCCGGCGAGCCGGCACATGTCGACCTGGCGCGGTCCATGCTGGCCCGGGCCGGGCTGGAAAGGTCGGCGCTCGAATGCGGCACCCACTGGCCCTCGGACCATGACGCCGAGATTGCGCTCGCACGCGCCGGCGGTTCACCAAATGCGCTTCACAACAACTGTTCCGGCAAGCATTCCGGCTTTCTTTGCACCTGCGTCCATTCCGGCATTGAGCATCGCGGCTACGTCAAGGCAGGGCACGCTTTGCAGGAAATGGTGCGCGACGCCATGCAGTCAGTCACCGGCGCTATCCACGGCGCCGACGAACGTGCGACCGATGGCTGCTCGATCCCGACCTATGCGGTGCCGCTGAGGAGTTTCGCGCTCGGTTTTGCCCGCATGGCGACGGGACACGGCTTTGGCCCCGAGCGGGCGAAAGCTGCGAAGCGGCTGCTTTCGGCCTGCATGGCGGAGCCCTTCTTCGTCGCGGGCACCGGCCGTGCGGACCTGTTGCTGATGGAAGCCGCTCCCGGGCGGATTTTTGGCAAAGGCGGAGCTGAGGGCGTCCATTGTGCCGCAATTCCGGAACTCGGCCTTGGCATCGCGGTCAAATGCGATGATGGTGCCGGTCGCGCCGGCGACGCAATCGCTGCCGCCATCCTCGCAAGGCTCCTGCAGGCGGACGAAGCCTTGGCGGCGAAGCTGCTCGAACTGGCGAACGCGCCCATCGAAAGCCGGATTGGCGCCCTGGTCGGGGCGCTGAGGCCGACGCCGGCCTTGAGTTGAAAGCAGCGGTCAGCTCACGCGGTTGCGCTCGACGGTTAGATGCGCATAGCCGCTGCTGCTGGTCTGGGTGAGATCTGACGTCACCGGTTCGGCCCAGCGCTGGCCGACAACCGCCCCGTTCGACGCACCGTCGATGACATTGTCGGAGATGACGGCGGTGCCGGCACCCTCGACCACGCTGACGACGATGCCGGTGCCTGCCTTGCGGATGATGTTTCCCGTGGCCACGACATTGCGCAAATACGGCCCCCAGCCGATCGACATGCCGTAGAGCGGCGCGTTCTCGATGACGTTGTTGGAAGCAATGGTGTCGGCTTCGACGGCGATACCGACGCCGAAACCGGGCGGGTCGGCGGTGTAGGGGCCCGATGTCGACAAATTGCGCACGATGTTGCCGGAGCAGACACCCATGCGGCCGCCTTCGTTGAAGTTGACGATCGAGATGCCGTTGGCCGCGCCGTCGACGATGTTGTTGGAGATGACGGCGCCCTCGAACGAGAACTCGGAATAGACGGCGGTCTCGCCCGAGCGTGAGCAGGTGTTAGCAGATATCTGCAGATTGCTGGAACTATTGGCCCGGATCGCGGAGAACGCGCAGTCCGAAACCACATTGCCCGAGACGACGACATTTCCGGCGCGGAAGGCATTGATGCCGTTGCCGTTCTGGCCTGTACCGCCGCTGCGCGCGCCAATGCGTTCGATGCGATTCCCGGTGACCATGGTGCCGTCTTCCGCTGCTTGCCAGCGGTGCACCAGGATGCCGCCATTGGCGCAATCGGAAACGGTGTTGCCGGTGATTGCCAGTCCTCCGGCTTCGACGGAATAGATGCCGGCATCGGCAGCGCCCGATATGTCCGAACGCTCGATCCGGCCTACCGCATGTTCCAGCGCCAGCCCATTCTTGCCGCTGCCGGTTATCTGGCAATTGTCGACGACAAGATGCGCGACCCGGCGCAGGTCGAGCAGCCCTTGTGCGTAGTCGCCCATCGAGCGGTTCGCGCCATCGAAAACCAGCCCGCTGAGCTCGATATGGTCGGCCTGCTCTGCCATGAACAGATGGCCGTCGCCGCCATAGACGATCCGCGTCGCACCCGGCACGCCGGAAAGACGCACGCGGCCGGGCAGCGAGAGATTGGACACCACATAGGTGCCGGGCGGCAGGAAGATCGGCATATCGCGGCCATTCGCGTCGCGCAGCAGCTTGGCGAAGGCCTTGCTCTGGTCGTCAAACGTACCGGGCTGCACGCCGAGTTCAGCGGCATTGATCGAGCCGCGCATCGAGGCCTTCTCGATGCCGGTCAGGGTGGCGGCCGCCGCCTTGCCGAGCGCGAGACCCATTACGGCAAAGCCGGCGGACTGCGTCAGCAGCGTTCGTCTGTTCAACATCGGCACAGAATCCCAGTGTTCAGCCTCGACACCGCAGGAATCATGCCAGTCATTCGGCGCGCCTCTTCACAGCGGCTATGTCTTGCCGAGCAGCCACTCGGCGCCTAAGTTCAGGGAATGAGCAGAGCTTTTACCCGCGAAGAAGACAGCGAAAACGCCATCGCCGGCGTTGGCGAGCGGCCGATCAGCACGCACCGCAACCTGGTGACCGAGCACGGCCTGGCGCAGATCGAGGACAATCTGGCCGATTTGCGCGATATCATGGCGAAGGCGGAGCGGAAAGCCGACCGCGAGCGCATCGCGGTCGTGTCGCGCGACCTGCGCTACTGGACCGCGCGGCGCGAGAGCGCCGAGCTTTCCGTGCCGGAGCCCGGCAGCGATGTCGTCCGCTTCGGCATGGGTGTCACGCTGGAAAGTGATGACGGCAAGAAGGTGCACTGGAAGATCGTCGGCGAGGACGAAGCCGATCCGGCCAAGGGCAGCATCTCGCATGTCTCGCCGATGGCGGTCGCGCTGTTCGGCAAGAAGGTCGGCGACGTCGCCAGCGTCAACGGCAAGGAGTGGGAGATCGTCAAGCTCTCGGAGAGTTGACGCAAGGCCCGCCTACTTGGCCATCTTTTGCAATGCGGCCTCATACTGGTCCATGACATCACGAGCAGCGCGCATCTGCCGTTCGACGTCGTCACTTTTTACCGGTCTTAGAATGACGCCGTCATCGGTTTCGATGATCTGGAATTGATCGCTACTCGCATGTTCAGGTTGTCCAGCATTTCCTGCGGCAAGATCACGACACCTGATCCGTCGTCGAGCTTGCGGACAATAGTCTTCACGGGCCGTTACCCTTGGTTGCGTTCGCCACTGTGGCACAACCCATCCGGCGCTACAATGTTTCGCTCATCGCGCCAGCAGCCGATCCAGCAGCCTCTCGGCCGCTTCCGGAATGACCGTGCCTGGCGGGAAGATTTCCGCTGCTCCAGCCTTCAGCACTGCATCATAGTCCTGCGGCGGGATAACGCCGCCAGCCACGAGCAACATGTCGCCTCGGCCGAGCTTCTTCAGCGCGTCGCGCAACTCGGGGATCAGCGTCAGGTGGCCTGCTGCCAGCGATGAGGCGCCGATGACGTGGACATCGTGCCCGACGGCCAGTTTTGCGATCTCTTCGGGCGTCTGGAACATGGCGCCGACGGTGACGTCGAAGCCGAGATCGGCGAAGGCCGTGGCAATCACCTTCTGTCCACGGTCGTGGCCGTCCTGTCCCATCTTGGCCACGAGAATGCGCGGCTTGCCGCCGGTTTTCTTTTCGAAGGCATCAAGCTTGTCCCGCAGCCGGTCGACCACCGGACTGTCGCCGAGCGCCTTGCGGTAGACGCCGGAAATGGTCTGCACCGTGGCCACATGGCGGCCATAGGCTCGTTCCAAGGCGAACGAGATTTCGCCGACAGTGGCGTTGGCGCGCGCGGCGCGGATGGCGAATTCAAGAAGATTGTCCTCGCCTTGTGCGGCACGTGTGAGCGCATCGAGCGCGCTTTCGACGGCGGCGACGTCGCGTGTACCTTTCAGCCGTTGCAGCTTCGAGAGTTGACGGGCCCTGACCTCGGCATTGTCGATCTTCAGCACGTCGACCTCGATGTCGTTCTCCGGGCGATGCGCATTGACGCCGACCAGCATCTGCTCGCCGGAATCGATACGCGCCTGCGTGCGGGCCGCGGCTTCCTCGATGCGCAGCTTAGGTATGCCCTTTTCGATCGCCGCCGCCATGCCGCCGAGAGCCTCGACCTCCTCGATATGGGCAAGCGCACGCGCCGCCAGATCGTGTGTCAATCGCTCCAGATAGGCCGAACCGCCCCACGGATCGATGATGCGCGTGGTGCCGGATTCCTTCTGCAGGACAAGTTGCGTGTTGCGGGCGATGCGCGCCGAATGGTCGGTGGGCAGCGCCATTGCTTCGTCGAAGGAGTTGGTGTGCAGCGACTGGGTATGCCCTTGGGTCGCCGCCATCGCCTCGATCATGGTGCGGATGATGTTGTTGTAAGGATCCTGCGCGGTCAGCGACCAGCCGGAAGTCTGGCAATGAGTACGCAGCGACAGCGATCGCTCGTCTTTCGGCGCGAAATTCTTTTTCATCAGCGTCGCCCACAACAGGCGAGCGGCCCTGAGCTTGGCCACTTCCATGAAGAAGTTCATGCCGATCGCCCAGAAGAAGGACAGACGCGGCGCGAAACGGTCGATGTCGAGCCCTGCTGCGACGCCGGCGCGGGCATATTCGATACCGTCGGCGATCGTATAGGCGAGCTCCAGGTCGGCGGTCGCGCCGGCCTCTTGCATATGGTAGCCGGAGATCGATATCGAGTTGAACTTCGGCATGTTCTTCGAGGTGTAGGAGAAGATGTCCGAGACGATTCGCATTGAGGGCTTCGGCGGATAGATGTAGGTGTTGCGGACCATGAACTCCTTCAGAATGTCGTTCTGAATGGTCCCCGCCAAATCCTCCTGTGCGACGCCTTGCTCTTCCGCCGCCACGATGTAGAGCGCCATGATCGGCAGCACCGCTCCGTTCATCGTCATCGACACGGTCATGTCGCCGAGCGGAATGCCGTCGAACAACTGCCGCATGTCGAGGATGGAATCGATGGCCACGCCCGCCATGCCGACATCGCCGGCGACACGCGGATGGTCTGAGTCATAGCCGCGATGCGTGGCGAGATCGAAGGCAACCGAGAGACCTTTCTGGCCGGCGGCAAGGTTGCGCCGGTAAAAGGCGTTGGACTCTTCGGCGGTCGAAAAGCCGGCATATTGCCGGATCGTCCAGGGCTGCTGGACATACATGGTCGGGTAGGGGCCACGCACGAAGGGGGGCAGGCCGGGATAGGTGTCGAGATGCTGCAAGCCCTTGAGGTCGCCCTGATTGTAGAGATGCTTGACGACGAGGCCTTCCGGCGTCGTCCGCTGCCCCTTGACCTCGACAGGCGCGCGGCGCGGTGGCACCCAGCCGATCTGACTGAAATCCGGAATCAAGAAGCGGCCCCAATGGATTGATCGATGCGGACTGGAGACAGCGGATCGCATAGGACGACACCCTCGGTGAAGGCAGGTCGCCGTTCTGCGTCCAGCGTCTCGACCGGACGCTCGCTTTTCAACGGATAAAGCGTGGCGCCGACAATGGCCCGCTCGCCTGACTTGAAGGCAATGCCGCGCTGGGCGGCGGCAGTGCGGACGCGTTGCTGGATATGTCCGTCCCGGAGGCTGGAGAGCACGCCACCTTCTGCCTCGATCGCCTGCAATTCCGCCCACGCTGCTTCGCAAAGATCCGACGTCAGCGCTTCGACGGCACCGGAGCCATAGGCAGGATCGGCGACATGGTCGACATGGCTTTCATTGGCCATGATCAGCTGTGCGTTGCGCGCGACGCGGCGGGCAAAAGCCGCCGGCAGGCCGTGCGCGATCGTATGCGGCAGGATTGAGATCGAATCGGCGCCTCCCGCCGCCGCGGCGAAGCAGCCGATCGTCGTGCGCAGGATGTTGGTTTCGGGGTCCAATGCCGTCATCATGCGAAATGATGTCTCGGCATGGATGTTGGCCGTGGAATTTGGGATCGAGCAGGCCTCCTGCACCCGTGCCCACAGCCTGCGCAAGGCCCGCACCTTGGCCATGGACAGGAACTGGTCCTGGTCGACGCTGAGCGCGAAACCGATATGAGGCGCGGCATAGACGAGCGGCTGCCGCGCCTTCTCGAACATTCTCAGATACGAGACCGCCGAGGCCAGCATGATGCCGAGTTCCTGCGCTTCCGTGGCGCCGGCATTGTGAAAGACGCGACCGTCCGCCTCCAGGAGCACACCCGGAACGCCCATCGAGAAGAAATGCGCCAGCGATTGCGGCATCGATTCCTGCAGCGCCTCGATCGACATGCGCAGTCGGCCTGTGCCGGCGAGGACGGCCGCCGGATCAATGCCGAAGGAAAGGTTGAGCTTTGCCGGATCGGAGCGGCGCTTGCTCAGGAACGCCACCAGCCAGTCGGCCATGGGCCGGCTCCACGGGTGGGTATCGATGCGGATCTGGACCCTGTTGAGGGGCACGCCCTCCAGCACCGTCTCCAATGCCTGCGCCGTCCTCGGCAGACCGTAGCCGAACGCGTTCGGGGCACCTTCGAAGACGAGCGACAGTCCCGTCGCGCCTTGTGCAATGTCTTCCAGGGCCTGGCTCTTGGCGCGATCGACATCGGGGTCGTCGACGCGCTGGCTGACGATCCACGGCGATTGAGGATTGGCGCGCACGATCGGTTCGGCTCCGGTCGCGCGGTCATAGAGCGGCTCGACGCGGATGTTGTCGTCGGTGCGCGAGATCAGCTTTTCCTCGAAGGGCGCGCCGGCCAACGCCTTTTCCGCCAAGGCCAGCCATCGCTGACGCTCCGCATCCGTTGGCTCAACATCCCTGGTCAAGGCTCCGGCGCCCATTCATCGTCCTCGTTCTATGTGGCCGCACCAGCCCGGCCAGCGCAGTCTACGGTCCCCGGTCGGTTACCGCAATGCGCGTGCAAGGCCCGAATCCTACCCACCTGATATTCGATCCACCTGATATAGGTCGGCTTGCGTGGACGGACCATGGTCGATTGCCAAACACCATCGAAATTCGCAAGTTCCAAAATCCGATCCTGGCGATTGGTCCGATTTGGACGATTGGCCTGATTGGATGATCGGCCCCGCTTTGGACAATTGTCATTGTCGCTGTGCAACAGCCTCACTATACCTTCGGGCAAAGGCCGGCTTTAGGCACATCAGTTTGCGGAGACCGACATATGGCTGACGACACCAGTATTTTCATCGGCGCCAGCCGCAAGCCCGACGACAGCTATCAGCGTGCCGAAAATCTGCTGCTGCAATACGGCAACCGCCATGGCCTGGTGACCGGCGCCACCGGTACCGGCAAGACCGTCAGCTTGCAGATCCTGGCGGAGGGATTTTCCAGCGCCGGCGTGCCGGTCTTCTGCGCCGACATCAAGGGCGACCTTTCCGGCATCGCCATGATGGGCACCGCGCAGGATTTCCTGGTCAAGCGGGCGGAACAGGTGAAGCTCGACCCTTACGACTTCCAGGAATTCCCGGTCATCTTCTGGGATCTGTTCGGCGAGCAGGGCCACCCTATCCGCGCGACCATTTCGGAAATGGGACCGCTGCTGCTGTCGCGGCTGATGAACCTGACCGACGCACAGGAAGGCATCATGAACATCGCCTTCCGCATCGCCGATGAGGAAGGGCTGCTGCTGCTCGACATGAAAGACCTGCAGGCGCTGCTCGCCAACATTGCCGAGCGTGCAGAAGAGATCAGCGCCCGTTACGGCAACGTCACCAAGCCATCGGTGGGGGCCATTCAGCGCACGCTGCTGGTGCTGGAGCAGCAGGGCGCGGCAAACTTCTTTGGCGAGCCGGCATTGCGCATCGCCGACATCATGCGCACGACCCGCGACGGCCGCGGCGCCATCAGCGTGCTGGCCGCCGACAAGCTGATGATGAATCCGCGCCTCTACGCGACGTTCCTTCTCTGGCTGATGTCGGAGCTGTTCGAGGAACTGCCCGAAGTCGGCGACCCCGACAAGCCGAAGCTGGTGTTCTTCTTCGACGAGGCGCACCTCTTGTTCGACGAGGCGCCGAAGGTGCTGATCGACCGGGTCGAGCAAGTGGTCCGCCTGATCCGCTCCAAGGGCGTCGGCGTCTATTTCGTCACGCAGAACCCTTTGGATATCCCCGAAAAGGTCCTCGCCCAGCTCGGCAACCGCGTGCAACACGCGCTGCGCGCCTACACGCCGCGCGAGCAGCAGGCGGTGAGGACGGCGGCAGAGACCTTCCGGCCCAATCCCGATTTCGACTGCGCCACCGCCATCACCCAGCTCGCCACCGGCGAAGCGCTGGTCTCGACGCTGGAGGCCAAGGGCATTCCGTCGATGGTCCAGCGCACGCTGATCCGTCCGCCGTCGTCGCGGCTTGGACCCATAACCCCAGCCGAGCGGCAGAAGCTGATTGGGGAAAGCCCGGTCACCGGCCAATATGACCAGGTCATCGACCGCGAATCGGCGTTCGAGATGCTGCAGAAGAAGGCCAAGGAGGCGCAGGACGCCGAGGCTCAGCAGGCAGACACCGGCGGCTCGCGCTGGACCATTCCAGGCTTCGGCAATGACGATCCGGCGCCGCAGTCCGGCGGCAGGCGGGCGCCGGCGCCGCGCCCCTCCAATCGCCAGACGGTGGCGGAAGCCGCAATCAAGTCGGTGGTGCGCTCGGTCGGCTCGTCGGTCGGACGTGCGATCGTGCGCGGAATATTGGGCAGCCTGTCGCGGGGGCGGTAGGGTCGGGCAGCGGCGTTGCCGCTGCCCTGTGAGCTCAGAAGATCGCGTCCGTGACCGCTTTGACCGGGCCGAGCAGCACCGATCCATCCGGCACGCCGGCGTCGATCGGGATGGCCTTGTGGTTCGCCGTCGCCACCATGGGCTGGCTGGCGTTGCTGGTCACGATGACCGGGCTCTTCGACGGCACGCGGTCATACAGATCGATGATGTCCTGGTTCATCAGACGCACGCAGCCAGACGACACCGATTTGCCGATCGAACGCCATTCCGGCGAGCCGTGCAGGCGATAGAGCGTGTCCACATTGCCCTGGAAGAGATAGAGCGCGCGCGCGCCAAGCGGGTTCTTCAAGCCGCCGGGCATGCCGCCATTGTCGGCGCTGTACTGCTTCAATTCCGGCTGGCGGGCGATCATCTCATCCGGCGGCGTCCATTTCGGCCATTTCTGCTTCCACTGTACGACGGCGTCGCCCGACCATTCGAAGCCGGCGCGGCCGAGCCCGACACCATAGCGAATGGCCTGGCCGCCCGGGCGAACCAGATAGAGGAAGTGGCCTGTCGTATCGACGACGATGGTTCCCGGCTTCTGTCCGGTCGGGTCGGGCACGATCTGGCGCAGGAACTGCGGGTCGATCCTGTCGACAGGGATGGCCGGCAGATCGAAGCCGCCATCGTTGACCGCCGCGTACATCGACGCATAGTCGGCGAGCGGCGGCTCGACATAGGTTGGTGGCGGCGGCTCGGCTGGCCCCGGTCCGGTGGTTGCGCATGCCGAAACCGCGATCGAGGCGGCGCCCAGGGCTGCGGCGTTGAGAAAGCCGCGACGGCTCAGGCGATAGGATTCGATTTCGGTTATGGACATGGCTGCCTTCTTTAAGACTCAAATCGCAACAAAGCGTCAACACGCCGACGACGCCGCGGGTGCCTGACAACACCTGAGGCGATAGGCGGTTCCGATTCTGGCCCGAACGTGGACAAACAAAGGCGAAGCTGTGACTGCGCTGCCACTGTGGCGTTGGAGCCACAGGTCCGTTAGGCGCCGGATACGAGAGCCTCTAGCGATGGCAGGATCAGGGCCGGCGGCAAGTCCCGGTATTCCTCCGGCTGGTTGGAGCGGTTGATCCAAACCGTGCGGAAACCGAATTTGGTGGCGCCCGCAATGTCCCAGCGATTGGAAGACTGGAAGGAGACCGCGCCGGGATAGAGGCGCCAGCCGGTGGCGACCATGTCGTAGACCGCTGGGTCGGTCTTGAAGCGACGCACCGCATCGACCGAATAGACGTCGTCCAGGACCTGGTCGAGCGCCGCGGACTTGACCGCCGCGTCCAGCATTTCGGGCGAGCCGTTGGAGAGGATCGCCAGTCTGGCGCCCGAAGCCTTCAGCGCCTTCAGTACGGCCGGCACTTCGGGGTAACAGTCCAGCCTCCAATAGGCCTCCAGCAACTTTGCCTTGAGACTGGGATCGGCCGAAGGGACCTTGCGCAAGGCGAAGTCCAGCGCCTGTTCCGTCAACTGCCAGAAGTCGGCATAGGCGCCCATCAGCGTGCGCACCCAGGAGTATTCGAGCTGCTTGGCGCGCCAGATTTCGGACAGGAGCTGGCCGTCCGGGCCGATCGCGTCCGCATGGCGGCGCACGGCGGCGTGCACGTCGAACAGTGTGCCATAGGCGTCGAAAACATAGGCGGCGTATTGCATGGCAGCAGTTTTGAGGCGAGGCGGGACAAGGTGCAAGCCTTGATTGCATCGCCCCCGTCGCTGGCCTCAACAAAACTCCCTGATGATGGTTGACGAGGCCCGTCAAAGCATCTTCCAATGGCTGTCACACAAGATTGACCGGAACGGGAAAACGCGATGACACTGGCGGCAGCGGCGCAATCCGCGACATGGACTTTCGTCGATGGCGATTGGTACGAAGGCAATGTCGCCATTCTGGGGCCGCGCAGCCATGCCATGTGGCTCGGCACCAGCGTGTTCGACGGGGCCCGCTGGTTCGAGGGCGTTGCGCCCGACCTCGAACTTCATGCCGCACGCGTCAATGCCTCGGCGGTCGCGCTCGGCCTCGCGCCGAACATGACACCGGAGCAGATCGTCGGGCTGACCTGGGACGGATTGAAGAAATTCGACGGCAAGACGGCGGTCTACATCAGGCCGATGTACTGGGCCGAGCATGGCGGCTACATGGGCGTGCCGGCCGATCCCGCCTCGACCCGTTTCTGCCTGTGTCTCTATGAATCGCCGATGATCTCGCCGACCGGCTTTTCCGTGAGCGTGTCGCCGTTCCGGCGGCCGACCATCGAAACCATGCCGACCAATGCCAAGGCCGGCTGCCTCTATCCCAACAACGGCCGCGCCATCCTCGAGGCCAAGGCGCGGGGCTTCGACAATGCGCTTGTGCTCGACATGCTGGGCAATGTCGCGGAGACCGGAAGCTCGAACATCTTCCTGGTCAAGGACGGCCACGTGCTGACGCCGGCGCCCAACGGAACCTTCCTGTCCGGCATTACCCGCTCGCGCACGATGACGCTGCTCGGCGACTATGGATTCAGGACGACCGAAAAGACGCTTTCGGTGCGGGATTTCCTCGAAGCCGACGAAATCTTCTCGACCGGCAACCACTCCAAGGTGGTGCCGATCACCCGCATCGAGGACCGCGACCTACAACCCGGCCCGGTGGCCAAGAAGGCACGCGAACTCTATTGGGATTGGGCGCATTCGGCCTCGGTTGGCTGAGATGCCGGTTTGACCTTTTTGTCGCTGCGCGGTTGGCCGCAGGAAAAGCGTGTGACAGTTCTCGGGAACCCGCTTAGAAAGAGAGCCGACGCTTCACTTCCGGAGTTGTTCCAGCTCAATCCCGACCTATCTTACTCCGGTATCCACACCGGATTTTTCCACGAGGGAGTACTACCCATGGCTTTCGAATTGCCCGCTCTGCCCTACGACTATGAGGCTCTGCAGCCCTATATGTCGAAAGAGACGCTGGAGTATCACCACGACAAGCACCACAAGGCCTATGTCGATAATGGCAACAAGCTCGCCGCCGAAGCCGGCCTCGGCGATCTTTCCGTCGAAGAGGTGGTCAAGCAGTCGTTCGGCAAGAATGCCGGTCTCTTCAACAATGCCGCACAGCACTACAACCACATCCATTTCTGGAAGTGGATGAAGAAGGGCGGCGGCGGCAACAAGCTCCCTGGCGCGCTGCAGAAGGCTTTCGACAGCGATCTCGGCGGCTATGACAAGTTCAAGGCTGATTTCATCGCCGCCGGCACGACGCAGTTCGGTTCGGGCTGGGCTTGGGTTTCGGTCAAGGACGGCAAGCTGGCGATCTCGAAGACGCCGAACGGCGAAAATCCGCTGGTTCATGGCGCATCGCCGATCCTCGGTGTCGACGTCTGGGAGCACTCCTACTACATCGACTATCGCAACGCCCGGCCGAAATATCTCGAGGCCTTCGTCGACAGCCTGATCAACTGGGATCACGTTCTCGAACTTTACGAAAAAGCCTGACAGGCCTCCAGAAAAGCCCCGGCATCCGGGGCTTTTCTTTTGTGACGAGGTGCCGAGGAAGCGAAGGTCATACAAAATTCATGCTGGGAGAAGGGAATATTCCTCCCGCCACGTCCGTTAACGTCCTGTCCTGAATGCCTTCATCACGGAGCAAAATGAATGAGAAAGCTTGTCATCGCCATCTCCATGCTCGCACTCGCCGCGTCGGCGGCCTTTGCCGATCCGATCCTCGACCGGCAGGCTCTGATGAAGGAACGCGGAAAGATCGTTGGCGGCCTGGCGAAAGTGGTCAAGGGCGAGGAGCCCTTTGATGCCGCCGCGGTTTTGACGCAACTGCAGGCGCTGCAGGCAAATGCCGAGAAATTCGACGTAGAGGCCTTGTTCCCGAAGGGCAGCGATGCCGGCGACACCACGGCGGCACCAAAGATCTGGGAAGACATGGCCGGCTTCAAGGCCGCCGAGGACAAGTATCTCGCCGACGTCAAGGCCGCGATCGCGGCGGCTCCTGGCGATGTCGATGCGTTGAAGACACAGATCGGCACCATCGGCTCGGATTGCGGCACGTGCCACCAGGGCTACAGGGTCAAGAAGGGCTGATCACCAGCCATGGCTTGGCTGAGGAAACTCGTCGGCGCGGCCCTCGTTCTGGGCGTCGCCGGCGCGGCCGCCGGTTGGCTGCTGGCGGCGCCGGTCAGGCTTGATGCGGCGGCGCTGGCGCAACTCGGCCCCGGCGATGCTGCCCGGGGCAAGCGGATTTTTTATGCAGGCGGCTGCACCTCCTGCCATGCGAAACCTGGGTCGCAGGGCGATGCACGGCTTCAGCTCGTGGGTGGCCTTGAACTCAAGACGCCGTTCGGCACCTTCGTTCCACCCAATATTTCGCAGGACCCCAAGGACGGCATCGGTGCATGGTCGGTCGAGGATCTCGCCAACGCCATGCTGAAAGGCGTATCGCCCTCGGGTCATCATTTGTATCCGGCGTTTCCCTACGCGTCCTACGCGCGCATGAAGCCTTCCGACGTTGCCGACCTCTATGCCTTCCTGAAGACGCTTCCCGCCGTCGCCGGCAAGACGCCGGGCAATTCGCTGGCGTTCCCGTTCAACATCCGGCGTGGCATTGGCCTGTGGAAGCGCCTCTATCTCAGCGACCAGCCTGTCATTCCCCTGCCTGACGGCACTCCGGAACCCGTGACGGCAGGCCGCTACCTGGTCGAAGGGCCAGGTCATTGCGGCGAATGCCATACGCCGCGCGACTTGGCTGGCGGCACCAGGAAAGGCGAATGGCTGGCCGGTGCCGTGGCAGCCGAAGGCTCGGGCGTCGTGCCGAACATCACTTCGGGTGGGAGTGGCATGGCCAACTGGTCGGAAGCCGACATTGCCAACTACCTCGAAACCGGGTTCACGCCGGATTTCGATTCCGTTGGCGGCGCGATGGTCGATGTGCAGCGCAACATGGCCGAGCTGACGGCGGACGACCGTGCGGCGATCGCCGCCTATCTCAAGGCGATACCTCCGCATCCCAACGGCTATCCGCCGCGCAAGAAAAGCACGAACTAGTCTTCGGACTGCAGGTGTCGATCGCCGAGGAAATCGAAGCCCGTTTCGAAGAAATGGTTGTAGTTGCAGGTCATCTCCTCGCCGGGCGCGATGTCGCGCAAGGCGTAGGTTTCCTCGGGCGACGAGACATCGCAATTCGGCTCGTCGTCATGGTTCATGTAGCGGGCGTCGTCGGCTTCGAAGACGATGTAGGCCGGATCGCGCCGGTCGGGGTAGGAATAGCGGTCGAGATAGTTCTTCACCGGCCCGGTCTCGCCCTCATAGGTCTCGACGTCGATGATCCGGTCGAACCGGGGGTCGAGCTTCCAGACCAGCGTGCCCTTGGCAATGTGGTGCTTGGCAAACACACCGATGCCCTGGATCGGAGATTTGTCGAGATAGACGTCGACGAGCAGCATAATGGACCCTTGTGCGAGTGTGGGCTTCGTAGCCCGGAAAAGTCGTGCTTTGGGTAACGCGCGAGCGTCGCAATTGCGAGCGGAAATGAGCCGCGCGCAATTCAAAAAGTCATGATCGTCATGCCTGCCGGCAGACGCGCGGCTGCCTGACCTCAGCGCTGTTGCAGGGCCAGGCGGACGCCGAGCGCGCAATAGATGCCGCCGACAACCTTGCCCTGCCATTTCAGCACTGTCGGGTTTCGGCGCAGGAAACTGCCGAGCCTCCCCGCGCTCACCGCAAACACAACCGTGCTGAACAGGCCCAGCACGACGAAGATGATCCCCAATACGGCCAACTGGACCATCGCCGATCCGTTTTCGGGCCGCACGAACTGAGGCAGGAACGCGAGGAAGAAAAGCGCCGTCTTGGGATTGAGCACCTCGGTCAGGACAGCCTGTCGAAACGCCTTGCCGGCGGAGATTGCAAGCGCGCCGGCGGTCGGATCGGTCGGCGCTTTCTCGATGATGGCGCGAATGCCGAGGTAACCGAGGTAGGCCGCGCCGATATACTTCACGATGCTGAACAGCGTCGCCGATGTGGCGATGATCGCCGAGATGCCGACCATCGCCATGACGGTATGAAACACATCGCCGGCCGCGATCCCGGCGCCCGTGGCGATCCCGACCCTGGTTCCCGAACTCGTCGCGCGCGCGATCGTCAACAATGTGGCCGGACCCGGAATGAAGACAAAGCCGAACACAACCGCGATATAGGCTATCAATGTCGACAAATCGATCACCGCGGCGTTCCTCCGTTAGCTATGCCTTGTCCGTCACCTTCAGGGCGAAGGCATAGGTATAGGCGATCTCCTCCAGGCGTGAAAACCGGCCGGACGCGCCGGCATGGCCGGAATCCATGTTGATCTTGAACAGCACCGGATTGTCGCCGCTCTTGCGGTCACGCAGCCGCGCCGCCCATTTGGCCGGCTCCCAATAGGTGACGCGCGGATCGGTAAGACCGGCGAGCGCCAGGATCGGCGGGTAGTCGAGCGCGGCGACATTGTCGTAGGGCGAATAGGCGGCGATCGTCCGGTAATCGTCGGCCGACGCAATCGGATTGCCCCATTCCGGCCATTCCGGCGGGGTCAGCGGCAGCGTCGCGTCGAGCATGGTGGTAAGCACGTCGACGAACGGAACCTCGGCCACGATGCCGCCGAAGCAATCCGGCGCCATGTTGGCGATGGCGCCCATCAGCATGCCGCCGGCCGAGCCGCCCTGCGCGACGATGCGGTCATGCGCGGTATAGCGCTCGGCAACGAGGTGACGGGCGCAGGCGATGAAATCGGTGAAGGTGTTCATCTTCTGTCCCCGCTTGCCGTCATCGTACCAGCCATAACCCTTGTCCTTGCCACCGCGGACATGGGCAATGGCAAAGACCAGGCCGCGGTCGACGAGTGAGAACCAGTTGGTATTGAAGGCGGCCGGCACGGCAATGCCGTAGGAGCCATAACCGTAGAGCAGGCAAGGCGCGGAGCCGTCCAGCGGCGTGTCGCGGTGATGCAGAAGCGAGATCGGCACCAGTTCGCCATCGGCCGCGGGCGCCATCAGCCGCCTCGTGACGTATTGATGCGGGTCGTGGCCGGACGGCACCTCCTGGGTCTTGAGCAGCACACGCTCACGGGTGCGCATGTTGTAGTCGAACATCTGCGACGGCGTCGTCATCGACGAGTAGGAAAAGCGCATCATCTCGGTGTCGTATTCCAGGGACCCTGAAAGGCCGAGCGAGAAGGCTTCCTCGTCGAAGAAGATCAGATGCTCTTCGCCGCTGGCGCGGTCACGCACGACGATACGCGGCAGGCCTTCCTTGCGCTCGAGCCGGACCATGTGGTCCTTGAAGCCGATCACCGACAGGATCAGCCGGCCCGGTTCATGCGGCACCAGTTCCTGCCAGTTGGCGCGGACAGGATCGCTCGCTGGCGCCGTCATGATCTTGAAGTCCTTGGCACCGTCCGCATTGGTCAGGATGAAGAATATGTCGCCGCCTTCCTCCAGCTCATACTGAAGGCCGGTCTCGCGCGCCGACACCAGCTTCGGCTCGGCAAACGGATCGCTGGCACGCAACAGGCGATATTCCGAAGTCTCGTGATCGTTGATGCCGATCATGATCCATTGATTGTTGCGGGTCCCATCGACGTTCATGAAAAAGCCAGGGTCGGTTTCCTCATAGATCAGGCGGTCGTTTTCAGGGCTTTGGCCCAGGGCGTGGAACAGCACCTTCGACGGCCGGTGGTTTGGATCGAGACGCGTATAGAAGAACCCGTCATTGCCCGCGTCCCACACGCCCGAACCGCCGGTGGCGGGAATCTGGTCCGCGAGTTCCCTGCCATCGGCAAGATCGCGCACACGCAGCGTGTAGAATTCGGACCCCTTGTCGTCGAAGGCCCACAGCAGCTTGCGATGATCGGCCGAATGATCGACGCCGCCAAGCCGGAAATAGGCCTTGCCCTCGGCCTCGGCGTCGCCGTCGAGCAGGATCTGCTCGGGTCCGCCGTCGCGCGGCATGCGGAAATAGCGCGGCTGCTCGCCGCCAAGCTTGAAGGAAGACCCATAGGCATAAGGCCCGTCCTTCATGGGAACGGAAGAATCGTCTTCCTTGATGCGGCCCTTCATTTCCTTGAAAAGCTGCTTTTGCAGATCCGACGTGTCGGCCATCAGCGCCGACTGGTAGGCATTCTCGGCTTCGAGTTCGGCGCGGATCCCGGGATCGAGCAAGGAAGGGTCCCTGAACATCTCCTGCCAGTTATCCGCCCGCAGCCAGGCATATTCGTCGGTTCGCGTGATGCCGTGATGCGTATCCGAAACCGGCCTTTTTTCGGGGGCAGGCGGGTTGACGGCTGGAAATCGGGAAGTCCTGGTCATTGCGTCTCGCTCTGGAAATATCTTGAACCATGTATGAACACGCCGATCAGGACGGGTTCAAGAGCTGTTGCCTAGAGGTGGTGTCGGCCATGAGATGGCCGGGGGAGAGAAGATGACTGTTCGGTCTCGTATTGCTGCGGCCTTCGCCGTTGCTTCGTTGACTCTGGTCTTTGCCGGCCAGTCTCATGCGACCGTATTCGCGGCTTGGCAAGTGGCCAATGTGCCGTTCGGCGACACGCTCAATGTGCGCAAACATCCGTCGGGCATCTCCCAGAGCAGGCCGCATACCCGAACGGGACCGTCCTGCAGATGACCGGACGATGCGCCGGCGGCATGGATCTGCTTGATATTGGCGGCCAGGCGGCACGGAAACAGCAACAGGCGGTTCGCTATCGCTGGTGCGAAGTCGGGCATGACCCAGCCAAGAACGACGTCTTCGTCACCGGCTGGGCCTATGGCGGATACATCATGCCGTTTTGACCCCGGAGTGGCCTGCTTGATCGCGGAATGGTTTGGCAACCTGTGGTTTTGTGGACAGGTGTGAACAACCAAGCTTGCCGGTGTGCTCGTCAAGCAAACCGGAGCATTGAAACTTGTTTTGTGAGTTATCGCGAATGTAACGATTAGCTGACCTAACGTCAGCCTTTGTCCGTTTGGCGACCGAAATATCGAAAAATTACATGGTGCACGAAAGATTGAAGCTGATCCCGGAATAGTTGATCAACATTCATAAATATAATGCAAAGAACGAATTGACTTACTTGACGTGTGGTCGCATTGATGTCCCCGTGACACGAATCGCGGATGCTCTATCTGCAAAAAATTCGTGCAATGCCCTGCTTGTAAAAAAGGGCGCAGACCGACGTAACTCTTGTTGGGGCCTGAAGACCATGGATATTGTCGAAACACCTTCCAGAAACAATGATGCGCTGATCGAGCTCACCGCCGACGTGGTGGCTGCCTATGTCAGCAACAATCCCGTGCCGGTCGGCGAACTGCCGAACCTGATATCCGATGTCCACGCCGCTCTCGGGCGTGTGGGCGGTACCGTCGAACAGCCGCCTGCGGACAAGCAGAAGCCGGCGGTCAACCCGAAGCGCTCGGTTCATGACGACTACATTGTCTGTCTTGAAGACGGCAAGAAGTTCAAGTCTCTCAAGCGGCACCTGATGACCCATTACGATCTGACGCCCGATCAGTATCGCGAAAAGTGGAACCTGGACCCAAGCTATCCGATGGTTGCCCCCAACTACGCGGCCGCCCGCTCGCAGCTTGCCAAGAAGATGGGCCTCGGCCGCAAGCGCAAGGCGCGGTAGCCGATACTTGCCAGATTGGACCTGAAATCGGACGGCGCCCTCGGGCGCCGTTTGATTTTGAGGGACAGAGCAATTCCAGAAAAGTGTGAAGAAGCCTGTCAGGCAGTCTGCGCGAGCGCCATCTCGGCGTCGCGTTTGATGCGCTTGACCATTGAGCGAAGGCCGTTGGCGCGCTGGGGTGACAGGTGCTCGTCGAGGCCGAGCGCCTTCAACGTCGCTTCAGCGTCGGTTTTCTGGATTTCGCTGGCCGTCTTTCCGGAAAACAGCGCGAGCATGATCGCGACCAGACCGCGCACGATATGGGCGTCCGAATCGCCCGTGAAGGTGATGACGGGATCGGCGCCCGAACCCCGCTCCGTGGTCAGCCAGACCTGGCTGACGCAACCCGGCACCTTGTTGGCGGCGTTGCGCTCCGCATCGGGAAAGGGAGGCAGCGCTTCGCCAAGCTCGATGACGTAACGATAGCGGTCCTCCCATTCCTCGAGGAACGAGAAATCGTCGCGGATCGTCTGGATCGTGGTCGTCATGACCCGGATATAGTCACGCGGCGGCGCCGCGTCACGGAAAAAACAAGGACACCGCGGGCGTCGAGAGGGCAGACGGTCCGCGGTGCGCCGTCGAGACGGCTTAATTCTTTATCGGCAGGTTGACCGTTTGGGGCAGGACGATTTCGTCCGGCACGCTGCCCGTCATTGTCGAGGTGTCGGGGCCGGCGGACTTGTCGTCCAGCATGGCGGCCGCGATCTTGGCGGTCTCCTTGGCGCGTGCGGTGATGGTGTGCATCGCCGACTTGCCGGTTTCGCAGACATCGGGCTTGCGTTCGCAGATCCCGGCGATGTCGCCGACGGCATCGCGCGCCGCGAACAGGGCCTGGATCGGCCCGACGCTTTGCTGGCCCGTTTCATCGGACCCGACACCCAGCGGCAACGCCAGCAGCACCAGTGAAAACCAGAAAGCCATTCTTATCAGGAAGAACATGCCTTGCCTCTCGCCGTGACCGGATCATGCATCATATGGCATGACCTCTTTTATGGGCAGGATGTTGGCACACAGGCACGAAGGACGGCTTGCATGATCGCCGAGAATTTTCCTCAAATTTTAGGCAAATTCGAAACGAAGCGTTTTGCTGTCGATTTGTTTCATATCGGGAGGATTCTCGTTACCATCCGATAACCATCTATCTATCTGTTTGTTTGATGTTTTTTGCAAATGAAGGCGATGCCGTTCCTGCCGCTGGGCCGCTGATGGCGGGCGTTCGCGAATAACCCTCCGTTTACTATGGCTGCATTTGTCCGGGTTTTCGGCCGCCGTCATCCCGATATTTGCCGCAGGGCTGGCCTTGGTCGGCCCTGCCTTATCCATTCCTTAAACGCTGGATGCGAGTTTCAAAGCCAACCAAGACAATCTGCAAAAGCAGAGCTGTTCCCGACGAGTGCGAGTGCGTTGAGTTGATGCCGATCGAGGCCAGATACGCTGAATTGCCTGGCGCAATGGCGGCCGGTTGTGAACGCATGGTTCATCCCAGCGTTCTCGGGCGCGGCGACCGCGAGCGCCAGCGCCGTTTCATCGGCGTGATGCTGGCCGCGCCGTTCTTTGCAGCGGGTGCCGCGGTCACGCTGGTTACATCGGGCATGGGGGCCGCCGTGACCATGGCCGCCATTTTCGCCGCCTTCGGTCTGTGCTGGTTCGTCGCTCTGCTGGTGGCCGCGACCGGCAAGATGGCCGCCGCGGGACCGATCGCGCTGGCGATGGCGGCGATTGCCCTTGGCGGTCTCATCGGTGCCGCAGGCGGGTTGAGTTCACCTGTCGCCATGCTTGCCCTGGCGCTGGCATTCGAAGCCTGGTGGATCGGCGCGTCGCGGCGTGCGGCATTGTGGGGGGGCGCCTCGGCCGTCATCGCCATCGCCATTCAGTCGCTGTCGGTCGCCTTCCTTCCATTCGCGGACGCGCACATCGCCGCATGGCACTGGCTGGTGCCATTGGCCTGGGCGCTGACCCTCACTCCACGCATATCGGCTTTTCGTGGCACCTCGGGCGCGGCCGATACGGTCGATGCAGGTGACCGATTGGAAGACATCATCGACGCGGTGGTCTTGCGGGTCGCTCGCCACGGCGAAGTCGTGGATGCATCCGCCAAGGCGCGTACCATTCTGAAATTGCCGCCGGAACTGTTGTCCGGAACTGGCCTTTTCGATCGCGTGCACCTGTCGGACCGTGTCTCCTATCTCAGCGCCCTGGCCGACATGCGAGAGGGCGCACTGTCGCGTCGTCTCGAATTGCGCATCAGGCTGCCCCAGAGTGGCAACGGCACCCAGAACGGAAATGGCTTTGTGGCCGACAACTATCAGCCATTCGCGCTGGAACTGGTGCGCGGCGAGGAACAAAGCGACGTCTTCACGCTTGTCCTGCGCGAGAATGACGAGACAGCGCGGCTGCGCGAAGAACTGGCGCAAGCCAATGAGACGGCGGCGGCCGCCGAAGTGGCCAAGGGTAGGTTCCTGGCAGTGGTGAGCCATGAACTGCGCACGCCGTTGAACGCCATCATCGGCTTCTCCGACATGCTGCTGCACGAGATGTTCGGCCCCTTCAAGGACCCGCGCCAGAAGGAATATATCGGCCTCGTGCGGGATTCGGGCCAGCATTTGCTCGCAGTCGTGACATCCATACTCGACGTATCGAGGATCGAATCGGGCGTCTACGCCACCGAACCGGAGCCGTTCCGGTTCGTGGAAGCCGTGGACATGTGCCAGTCTATGATGCGGCTCCAGGCGCAGGCTAAGAATATCGACCTGCAGACGCAGATCGCCCCTGACGCTGGCGATATCAATGCCGATCGCCGCGCCGTACAGCAGATGCTCATCAACCTCGTTTCCAACGCTATCAAGTTCACGCCCGACGGCGGCGACGTCGTCGTCGGCGCCAAGCGGATCGGCTCACGTCTGCATTTCTGGGTCAGGGACACCGGCATCGGCATTGCCGAGGAGGATTTCGCCAATCTCGGCAAACCCTTCATGCAGATCCAGAACGATTATACCCGCCGTTTCGAGGGGACGGGTCTTGGCCTTTCCCTGGTGAAGGGGCTGGTCGCCTTGCATGAAGGGACCATGTCGATCGAAAGCATGCCGGGCGAGGGCACCACGGTGACCATCAGCCTGCCGGTCAGCGGGCCGAAGGGACGCCCCGCCAACCAAACCGGAGTGCTGACGATGCCGGTGACGAGGGCGAAAGGGGACGGAAATGGCTCGCTCCGCAAAACAGCCTAAGGCGGTCAAACGCCGCAGCAATGCCTTTCAGGACGGCGCCATCGCCGTCGGCGGCATGATTTCGCGCAATCCCGTCCTGGTGGGAGGATCGACCGCATTCCTGGTGACGCTGTTCTACGTCTCGGCGAATGCACTATGGTATCAGCCTTTCCCGCACGCCGGAGCATTTTTCGCCACACGCAATTTCCAGGGCTTTCCGCACGCAGCCGACGAACCGGAGACGACGATCAACATCGTGCGGCCCAATGCTGCGCCCGCCCCGATCAAGGGCGATCCGGTGGTCGAGCAGGTGCAGGGAATTTTGAAGGACCTCGATTTCTATTCCGGCACCGTCGACGGCATTTCCGGCCCCAACACGCGCAAGGCCATACAGGCCTATCAGCAGAAGGTCGGGCTGAACGCCTCGGGCGAGATCGACGCGCTGCTGCTGGACCAGCTGGGGGCAACGCCGAAGACCGCCGCCGTGCCCAAACCGCAGCCTCGTCCCGCCACGCCGTCGGCCGCCGTTCCCGTGTCATTACAGACGAATTCTGGGCAGACGAATTCCGGGCAGGCGAGTTCCGCCCCGGCCTCCACCGAAGGACCCGATCCCCGCATCGTCAAGATCCAGGCCGGGCTGAAGGCCTTCGGCAATGATGACATGCAACTGGATGGCGTCGTCGGTGCACGCACCAAGGCGGCGATCAAGGAATTCCAGTCGCTGTTCGGACTGCCGCAGACCGGCGAGCCCGACGAGATCGTCTACGTCAAGATGCGCGAGATCGGCCTGACCAACTGACGGCCGAAACGACGGCTCGCCCTGCCTGGGAAATTTCGATAGAGAGCCCGCATGTCGTCGGGAGTCTTCCATGCGTGTAACCGCTGATCTGTGGGTGTCGGCCCTGTTGCGCCGGGTTTTTGGCGCTGGCGGATTTGCCGCCGTGGTCAATCGCGGTGCGACCGAGGCCGGGGCTGTGTTCATCCTGGCGCGGGGCAGGATGGGTGAAACGGCTCTCTACGGGCCGGCACCGCAGACAAGCTACGATTCGGCCAAGCCCGAGGACCGTTTTTTCAGCCTTCTCGCCACCGGCGATGATGCCGCCGTACTGGATGCGAGACTTGAGCGCGAGAAAAAATTCGATCCCGACATCTGGGTGGTCGAGATCGAGGCCGGGAGTGTTCCCGTCGAGGAGCTTATTTCCGTGAAGACGCCCTGAGACCGGGGGCTTCGGATTCGTCGCCGTTCGAGGCCTTGCGGCTGTCGCCGTTCGTCGGCGAAACGTTGCGAGCCGCCTTCGACAGGGTTTCGGCTTTCCATCCCCGCACCGTCTCCAGGGCCGCATCGCGATGCAGCAGTCGGTAGCGGTCGAGATAGGTGCGGATGGCCTGTGGATGCGGGAACAGGCCGGGATAGACGGCAACCGTGATCAGGAATGCCCGGTCCTCGCTGAAGTCGAGCGAACGCAGCGCCGCAAGCAGCGGCGCATAGTTCTGGTTGGCGGTCAGCGATTGCGCGATCGAGAAATCAATGTCGAGGGCGTCCGCCAGCGCGGTCTGGAAGAAGGCGGCGTTTCCCGTCAGGGCCGTCTCGCGCAGTTTGACATAGGTATCCGCACCTGGGAACGCATCGACCTTCGCGGCCACGGCTTCGTCGCCGGTGTGCATCATGGAGCGCAGCCTGCGCCGCGCGTTCTCGGCGGCAACGCCGGGCGTCTGCTGGGTTTCGGCGCTGTCCGCCATCGCTTGCGTCTTCCCGGCAAGGCCTTGCGCCGGGGCTGCTTCCCGGTCCCGCACCCGCACCAGGGTCGGTCTTTCAAGCGCCCTGATCAGATCGGCGATGGTCGGGTTCAGCTCCTTGCGCCGCGCTATTGCGCGCGCATGCGGCAGCCCATGCCGGCCAATCAGCGCGATCAGGTCGATATCGCTGACCGCGCGGGAACGAATGAGCAAAGGCGCGGCAATATCGACCGGCTCCTCGCAGAGGCGCCGCACCAGAGCCGCGGGTGCATATTCGCATTCGGAAAGGGCGGCTGCCACATAGCGTCGCGATTCGACGGACACATCGTCGAACAGCGGTAGGGTCAGGTCCTCGAGTTGGCCGATCTCGCGGCGCGACGGGCGCGTCAGTGAGCAGAACGCCGACACGGCGGCGCGGAACAACCTTTCGGCTTTTCCCGATTCCGTCCTGATCGCGATTTGCCTGAAATCCGAGGATGACACGAAGGATAGGCCTGACAACAGATACACGAACTTGCACATGCTCAGCCGGGACTGTGCCGGTCGAGCGATTGCCCTCGGTCGGTACTTGCCGACCTGGGAACAAAGATCAAGTTAGCGGCGATCCGTTAGCGGTCCGTTAACCCTCTGCCGGCCTTAATGATATTTGGAGGCGTTGCGTTGTGCTCCGGGGAAACCGAGAGGAATGCGCGAACCATGGGCATGGTACTGTCTTTCGTGCCGCGTGCGGCACCGACCAATCGAGCCAAGCAAACCACCGAGCTACCGGCGGCCGTGATCATATTTCCCGGCATCCGCTATGAGCGGCCCAACACCAGCGAAGCGCGGCCCGCAGGCCCTGACAAGCCGGGATCGCCACGGACGCCGGTGCCGCATCACTAAACCTTGAAGCCGTGGCCTGGTTCGTCAGCCTTTCAGCTCTGGACCTCTGGTCGGCGACCTAGAAATCCTGCAGCTCGCAGGAACTTTGATCGAGAAAGCGCGACACGATCGGCTTCCAGCTCTCGTCGGGCACGAAGCTGCGAATGACGAAGATGCCTTCGTCGATGGGCGCCTCGACAAAAATCGCTCCCTGCAAGTCTTCGGGCAGGTCCTTGCGCACGTCGATCATCTGCGCCGGCGTCAGCACGACTGCATCCAGCTTGCCCTCCGTCGCCGTATGGTCGTTGAAGGAATAGACATTGTGACCGCTGCGGTCATAGACCGACACCGACCAGAAGGGGACGTTCCCCGGTGCCTTGATCCGGACCATTCCTTCCTCGAGGTCGAAGCGGCAGGCCGTGGCGTAGAACAGCGGGTCGACCGATTTCACCACCGGCGCGCCGCCCGCTTCGGCGTCGAGCCGGTTCATCCTGTAGAGATCCGACGCCATGGAGAGACGCGACCAGGCGTCACGTTCCGAAAATTCCGGCACCAAAAGCAGGACGATAATGTGGACGATGCCGGCGCCGACGAGGCCGAGGAGGATGGCATGCAGAAGCCCGCGCAGTGCGGCACGCAAACTACGCATCGCAGCCTGCCTTGACGATCCTGGGCAGCGAAACGTCCGAAAGGCCGGTGCTGCTGGCGATTGGCGTGTCATAGAAGGTCAGCACGAAATACATCCTTCCAGAACCGTCGGTCAGGAGCCAGTTGCCCGGCATCGGGTGATGGCCGACGGAAATGATCACGGAATTGTCCGGTTGGCGCAGCACCTCGTAGGACTGAAGTGCCGCAAGCCGCGATTTTCCGGTCTCGACGACGCCGAGCGATTGATCGGCGGCATAAAGCGTCCAGAACCGGGCTGTTGGAAATCCCCCTCGATCCTGTAGGTGCATTCCCGCTTGAGCTGGTCGCCGGCGGCATCATTTTCCGCCACGAAGGACAGGCCTTCGGCGCGGCCGAGCGCCAGCACGCCCTCGCGCGCCACGCGCGCCTTGGAATAGGGATCTGCGGCCGGTGTGCCGATGTCGGGGAAGGCGGTCCACTGGCCGATCCTGATCGCGCCGACGCCGTCCTGGATCTTCAGCGCATACCAGACGCTGGCACCGCCTCCGCCAACGGCTATGGCAAGCGAAATCAGCATCAGAAAGGCATTCTTGAGCATGAAGGGCCGGGTGCGCGAAGGATTGCCGTTCGGGGATATCGCGGCGCAGGGCCCTGTGGCAAGCCGGCGTGATGGTTTTGCCTGCCGGTCTTGTCTTACCGGGCGGGTGTCATAGGGCCGAAAGCGTCTCGGGTGGAGTGGGGGCTTCGAGTTTGGGCGCCATCTGGAACAACTGGCTCATGTCCCGCAGCGTCTGCGTGGTTCGGCTGGACAGCACCGGCGGCCGCTCGGCGGCGGCGTCGGCCGCTGCCTGCTCCTCGCTCTTCTTCTGCGCCTCGGCGGCCTTGGCCGCGATCTCCTCGTCGACGAAGGGTTTGTCGATACCGGGGATCGGCTTCAGGTCGATGTTTTGGTGCGCATAGACCATCAGCCGCTGCCACACCATCGCCGGCAGCGAACCGCCGGTCATGTTCTTGGTCGCGGTGAAATCGTCATTGCCCAGCCACACCGCCGCCGTGTAGTTGCCGGTGAAGCCGACGAACCAGGCATCGCGGTAGGATTGTGTCGTGCCGGTCTTGCCGGCAACGACGATGTTGGGAATTTGCGCCCGCCGCGCCGTGCCCATCACCGGCACGGCCGCCAGCATGGTGTTCATGGATTTCAGCGCCTGCTCGGACAGCACGCGATGCGGCGGCGGCGCGTCCTTGGTCCAGTCATAGACCACGTCGCCGGTGCGGGTGACGAGCTGGGTGATGCCGTGCCTGGAGCCGACGAAACCGTTCTGGGCAAAGACGCTGTAACCCGTCGCCTGGTCCATCACGGTCATGCCCGAGGTGCCGAGCACCATCGTCTTGTGCCCTTCTAGCGGCGATTCCACGCCAAACGATTCCGCCAATGCCTTGATCGGCGCGATTCCGAGATGGTCCTTGGCCAGTCGCACCGGGACGGTGTTGATCGACTTGGCCATCGCCATGATCAGCGTGATGTTACCCGCCGACTCGCCGCTGTAATTGTGCGGTGACCAGTTGCCCCAGCTGATCGGCCCGCCCGAGATGATCGAGTTCGGCGTGAAACCGTGTTCCATCGCCGTGGCGTAGACATAGGGCTTGAAAGACGACCCGGTCTGCCGCAGTGCCTTGGTGGCACGGTTGAACTGGCTAGCGCCGTAATCGCGGCCGCCAACGATCGCCCGCACCGCGCCATTGGTCTCGATGACCACCACCGCGCCTTCGGTGACATTGTACTCCTTGCCGAACTGGCGCAGATGGAACTCGACGGACTCCTCCGCCGCCTTCTGGATGTTGGCGTCAAAGGTGGTATGGGCGACCAGCGAGTGCTGGCCGGGCTTGGCGATCTTCTTGACCTCGTCGAAGGCCCAGTCGAGGTAGTAGTCGGGACTCTTCTGTTCGCCGCGGTCGACGACGTCGGCCGGATGCAGCCTGGCCTGCAGCACCTGGCCTTCGGTCATGAAGCCGGAATCGACGAGGTTGGACAGCACCACATTGGCGCGCGCGCGTGCCGCCGGAAGGTTGATGTGCGGCGCGTATTTGGTCGGCGCCTTGAACAGGCCGGCGAGCATCGCCGCTTCGGCAAGGTTCAGGTCCTTGACGCTCTTGCCGAAATAGAAATCCGCCGCCGCCTCGATGCCGAACGTGCCGCCGCCCATATAGGCGCGGTCGAGATAGAGCTGCAGGATTTCCTTCTTCGACAGATTGGCCTCCAGCCACAGCGACAGGAAGGCTTCCTTGATCTTGCGCTCGAAGGTGCGCTCATTGGTCAGGAACAGGTTCTTGGCCAGCTGCTGGGTGATGCTGGAGCCGCCCTGGACGACCGAGTTTGCCCGCACATTCTCGAAGATAGCCCTGGAAAGGCCGAGCACGTCGATGCCGTAGTGGTCGAAAAAGCGTCGATCCTCGGTGGCGAGCACCGCCTTGATGACGTGGTCCGGCATCTCGTCGACCGGCACGGAATCGCGCTGGATGATGCCGCGCTGGCCGATCTCGTTTCCGTAACGATCCAGGAAGGTGACCGCGAAGTCGCCCTGGGCACGCCAGTCGCCGGTGGTGTCCTGGAACGCGGGTATCGCCAGCGCCAGCATCACCACCATACCGCCGGCGCCGAGTGTAAAACCTTCGCTCAAAAGTTCGATGAAGCCACGGCGCCAGCCCTTGAGACGGAAGCGCCGCGAGAAGATCGTCGCGGCCTCCCAGAACTCGCGCGCCTTGAACCCGATCTCATAGAGCGAGGAATCGAGCCACGCGTCCAGCGCCAGAAGGCGGGAGGCGATCGGACCTCTTCTCTTGCGCGGTTCAGGGTTGACCATTCTAAAACCCGGCTCGGCTCTGGCACGACCTGAAAACCGCAAGCGGGCAATTTCAGGGCGGTGCCCTGTTCCGACTATTCATCCATTTTGCCGACACCCACAAGGGCGGCGAGGACACAGCTGCAAGGTTTGTCGATGGAAGAGCCGGCTAGCCGGCGGCCCGGCTCCTCGCCAGCCAGATTCCCGATCCGGCGAGCGAGGGGGATTTGCCTCTTCAGGGCTATCAGGCCGCCTCGCGCTTCAGTGCCTGCGCCATGCAATGGATGCCGCCGCCGGTCTTGGAGATTTCGCTCATGTCGACGGCCGCGACCTCGAAGCCGCGCGCCTTGAGTTGGCCGATCAACGTCTGGCTGGAGGTCGGCGCGATCACCCGGTCCTTGCCGAGCGACATGAAGTTGCAGCCGAGTGCCATCGTGTCCTGGAAGGGAACGTCGATGATCTCGTGGCCCTTGCCCTTCAGCCAGTCGACGATGCCGGGTTCGGTGCAGGCGAGGCAGACGGCGGTGAGCTTTTCGGCGATCGGCACAACCATCAGGTCGATGTGGACGTAATATTCGTCGATGAAGGCGATGCGCGTCTCCCAGCCTTCCTTCTCGAACCAGGCCTGCACCTGGCGGGCGCCTTCCTCCTGCGTGCGGGCGCCGCCGCAGCCGATCAGCACCACGCCGTCCTCGATGACGTTGAAGTCGCCGCCCTCGAAGGTGCCGGCCGTCACCATGTCGTAGATCGGGATGCCGAGCTTTTCATAGGTGCGTATGGCGGCATAGTTCTCGCCGCGCCGCCACCAATTGGCCATTGCGGTGATAATAGCGCCATAAGGCGTCATGACGCTGGAATCACGGGAATAGACCTGCATCGGCAGCTCCGGCGTCGGCTCGTGCCAATGGATGTTGACGCCGAAATGCTCGTAGGCCGCGACCAGATCCTTGTGCTGGGCCTGCGCGATCTGGACGTTGCAGGGCGCCTCGCGCAGATGCTTCCTGGACAGCGAACTGGTCGAGAGGTGACGCAGAAAATTCGGCGATCCGAGCAGCACGTCGGTCAAGACGTCGGTCTCGTTGGCGAAGCCCCATGATGTTAGCGGCTTGGTGCCGCCGGCCGGGTTGCGGCGTTGAAGCGAAAACGGTTCGGCGACGATGCGGTCATGAACAGTCATGCGGTTCTCCTCGTGGCTTGTTCTCAAGAATTGGTCGGTGGCGCATTGTTTGGTATCCACCAGTCGCGCCCGCGCGGCGTGGTGACATATTCCGGCCAGCGGAAGTTGATCGGCGGCGCGTAGTCGCAGAGCGGCGCGATCCAGTTGGAGCCGCCAACGCCGCCGCCAGTACGGGTGGTGAACTCGTTCATCGCCTCGACACGGGCGGTCTTGTCCTCGAGCAGGCGCAGCGCCGCCAGTGCGACCGTCTTGGCCGCGCAGATGACCATCGGATCGATCGTCGCCGGAATGCCGCCCAGTGCATTCATCACCCATGCCGGAAAAGCGTGGCCGTTTGCCGAGCGCAGCGCTGGGCGCGCGACATAGAAGCGCGCGGTCGGCGCGTGCCAGCTCATGTCGGTGTAGTCGTCGGAGGTCGAATTCACCTGGGATGGCGGCAAGTCGCGGCGCAAGATCGCCTCGGCCTCTTGTGGCGAAATCAGCCGCTCCAGCTCGTCGATAAAGGGGTTTTCGGTCGCGGTGCGGCCGGCATTGACCTGGATTTCCCGCGCGATCGTTCTGGCGGCCTCGTCCCAGCGTGGCGCCCCGACGGTCGAAAGGGCTTCGTAGGTAATTTCGGCCATGGCGTGGTTGGCCAGCCCCGGCCGCGACTTCGCCACCCAGTGCCGCTCGTAGCGGCAGCCGCTGATCGCGGCCGCGGCCGCGGCGTTGCGGTCGAGCACCGCAGTCACCTGCTCGGCCATGCCGATGGTCGGCACGCGGATCATGTACTGGATCTCAGCCAGGCCCGCCGGCAGATTGTCGGCCGTGGCCTGGCCAGCTGTCAGGATCGCCTCGCTGATCGACCAGCCGCCCTGATGCGGCAGCATGGAATCGCGCAACGCTTTGGAGGCCATGTACATAGTCATCAGCGCATCGTTGGCGCCCGGTGCCCTGACCGCCGAATGCGCCTGCGGGATCGGCACGCCGTCGCCTGCGCGAATCCAGTTTTCGGGTTCGTCGCAGACGAAACGATAGATCATCGCGTAGGCCGCGCCGCAATGCGTATCCCAGCGAGCGGTGTTGCAGAGCGGCAGCATGTAAAATGGATGGAAGGAAATCATGCCGGCAAGGCCGTCATAATAGCCTTTTGCCGCGTGGATCGGCTTCGAACCGCGCACCTTTTCGGCCGGCTCGCCGGTAAAGCGCAGCGTGCCTGGAACGTCGTGGCGCTGCATGGCGGCCTTGGTCGCCAGCAGCCCGCCGAGGCTTGCTATGCCGAGTCCCGAATGCGGGTCGGTATGGCCGCCGGCCTCGACACCAAGGCCGGACCGTGGCTGCCTCACCGTCACGGCGTCCTGGCAATTGCCGGGCACGGCATCATATTCGGCATACATGCCGACCGTCGGTCCGACGCCGTTCGTCCAGTGAGCGCAGAAGGCGGTCGGCATGCCGCCCGAGCCTTCCTCGACAGAAAATCCCTCGCGTTTGAGCCGATCGACATACCAGGCGGCCGATTGGTATTCGCGCCACGCGGTCTCGCCGAAATCGAAGATGGTGCGTGTCCAGGCCGACAGCAGGGGCTGGATGCCGTCGAGGCAGGCAAGCGCGGTCTCTTGCGCCGATGTCGTCACCGGTTTGTCCATGCTCCAGAAGAAAGCAGTGAAGCGGCTCGCCAAAAAGTGATATGTTTTCCCGGTTCGTGCAAATTCGGTTCACCTCTTGAGAATTCCTTCGACACAGGCGCTGCGCGCCCTCGACAGTTTCGCCAGGCATGGCAGCGTCTGGCGTGCCGCCGACGAACTGCACCTGACCCGCAGCGCCGTCTCGCATCAACTGCGGTTGCTCGAGCGCGACCTTGGCTTCGATCTCCTGCAACGCATCGGCAAGGGCGTGGCGCTGACGCCGCGCGGCCAGCGTTACGCGGCCGATGTCCGGAAGGCGCTGACCGTGCTCGGCGACGCGGGAGCGCATAACAGCGGTGCGGGCGTTGGTGGTTCGTTTGCCATTTCCTGCCCTCCGGGCTTCGCCTCGATGTTCCTTTGCTCCCATATCGGCGAGTTCCAGCAAATGTATCGGGACGTGGCACTCTCGATCTTGACGCCTCGTCGCCTCGATGACGTCAGCAATCCGGAGGCCGACGCTTTCATCGCCTTTGGCGTCGGCAACTGGCCGAACCGCGCGGTGGAACTGCTCTGCGAGGTCTCGTTCACGCCGCTCTGCAGCCCGACGCTGCTCAACAAGGTCGGCGGGTTTTCCAAGCCCGCCGACGTGCTGCGCGCCAATTTGCTCCATCTCGGCGATACCGAGGACTGGGCCCGCTGGCTGGCATTGTCGAAGGTGGAAAATCCCGACACCGAGGGCGGCATCTTCTTTTCCGACATGAACCTCGTCTTTTCGGCGGCGGTCGCCGGGCAGGGGATTGCCATGGGCGACGAACTGACCGGCCGCCGGGCGCTGAGCGAAGGCCGCCTGGTCAAGCCGTTCGAGGCGTCGGTCCCCTCGCCACGATCATATTTCCTGGTCTTCGAGCATGCCAAGGCGGGGCATCCGGTACTCAATGCCTTCAGCGATTGGTTGAGGGCGAAGCTATCGGAGAACAGGCTCTAGGCGTCTTAAGATTAGCTGGTCTCCCAGGAGGGGGCGATTGGCGGTTCCAGCCACCATCTTCCATCCACCCGTGAATCAAATTTGCCGATCAGGCGAAAACTATTCGGTTGCGGTGAGCTTCGGCCCTGCCTACCATTTGGCTCAACGGTAAGGATAAAGGCAGGATGCAGCAACCCGGCCGGGCCGCAGAGATCAAGGCAATCGGGATCGGCAAGAGCTTCGGCTCGTTCCGTGCGCTGGACAATCTGACGCTCGACATAGGGCGCGGCGAGTTCCTGACACTGCTTGGCCCCTCCGGCTCCGGCAAGACCACCTTCCTGATGATCCTGGCCGGCTTCGTGCAGCCGAGCGAGGGCAAGCTTTTCAGCGACGGCGCCGACATCACCGACCGCCCGGCCGAGCAACGTGCCGCCGGCATGGTGTTCCAGGGTTATGCGCTGTTTCCGCATATGAGCGTCGAAGCCAACATCGCTTTCCCGCTCAGGGTCCGCAAGAAATCGGCCACCGAGATCAGGAAGCGCGTCGGCGAGATGGTCGAGCGCGTCGGTCTGGTCGGCCACGAGAAGAAACTGCCGTCGCAGCTGTCCGGCGGCCAGCAGCAGCGCGTCGCACTTGCCCGCGCGCTGGTGTTCGAGCCGGGCGTGCTCCTGCTCGACGAGCCGTTTTCGGCGTTGGACAAGAGCCTGCGCGGCCAGATGCAGGCTGAGATGAAGCGCCTGCATCAGGAGACCGGCACCACCTTCGTCTTCGTCACGCACGACCAGAGCGAGGCGCTGGCGCTGTCGTCGCGCGTCGCCATCTTCAACCACGGCAAACTGCTGCAGGTCGGGGCGCCGGACGAGGTCTACGACCGGCCGGACAATCGCTTCGTCGCCGAGTTCCTCGGCGAGATCAACATGCTGCCGCTGAAGGGGGTCAAGCCCGCCGACCATGGCTCGACCGGCCTTTGCGAAGACCGCGCGGTCAGCATGCACTGCAAGGCCGAGAAAGTTCGCGGTGACGCCATCCTGGCGATCCGGCCCGAACACATGTCGATCGCGCGCGAGGCGGCTGCTGGAGAGAACGGCATTGCCGCGACCGCAATCGCTTCGACCTATCTGGGCGCGGCGACAAAGCTCGACCTCACCACGCGCCATGGTGCCAAGGTAACCGTCTCGGTGCCCAACGAGGTCGCGGCGGCTGCTCTCAGCAAGGGCAATTCCGTCTGGCTGACGTGGCCGGCGGAAAAAGGTTTCCTCCTTCCGGATGGAGGACAATGAGCGCCGGTGCGGCCTGATCCGCCGCACCGGTTTCCGGATTGACATCAACGAAAACAAAGGGGAACAGACATGAACGACACCAAGAAACAGGCCATCGAAACGCTGTCCGAAAGGACGAGACGAGGCGAGATCTCGCGCCGTCAGTTCACGCAGCTCGCGGCACTCGTGCTTGCCGGCACGCCGATGCTGCTGCGCTCGACCGGAGCCCTCGCGGCGGCGAAGGAACTTGTGCTGGTGAACTGGGGCGGCGACGCCATCACGGCCTATGACGCGGCCTATGGCCAGGCCTTCACCAAGGACACCGGCATCACTGTCAAGATGGACGGCTCGGGTCCGACCGAAGGCGCGATCGCCGCACAGTTCAAGAGCGGCGCCCCGACCTGGGATCTCGTCGACGTCGACCCGTTCTCGGCCATCACACTCGGTGCGCAAGGCATGCTCGAGCCGATCGACTACAATATCGTCGACAAGAAGAAGATGCGTCCGGGTTTCGGCTGGGACTATGCAGCCTCGACCTATTTCTTCTCCTATGTCATCGCCTACGATTCCGAGAAATACGGCAAGGATGCACCGACTGGCATGGCCGATTTCTTCGATGTGAAGAAATTCCCCGGCAAGCGTTCCCTCTACAAATGGGGCGTGTCGAGCTGGGAAGCGGCCCTTTTGGCCGACGGCATCGCGCCGGCGTCGCTCTACCCGCTCGACTTGAAGCGTGCGCATGACAAGATATCAGCTTTCAAGGAAAACGTCGTCGCCTATTGGGGCGGCGGCGCCGAAAGCCAGAGCGTACTGCTCAATGGCGAAGCGTCGATGGCGATCGTCTGGTCGACGCGCGCTTCGCTGATCGAGCAGGATTCCGGTGGCAAGATCAAGTTCATCTGGGACCAGGGCCTGATCTCGCCCGGTGCGCTGGCCGTGCTCAAGAACAACCCGGGCGGCAAGGATGCGGCGATGAAGTTCATCGCCAGCGCGCAGGATCCGCAAAAGCAGTTGGTGATGTTCGACAAGCTCGGCCAAGGTCCGGCCAATCCGGCGGCCGATGCGCTGATCCCTGCCGACAAGAAACGCATCAACCCCGTCGATCCGGAGAACATGAAGAAGCAGATTCCGCTCGACATGGATTGGTACGCCAAGAACTACGGCGCGGCCCTCGACGAATACACCAAGATCATCTCCGCCTGATCACTGGCGTTGCTGAGCTGACATGAGAGGTGTTCTCTCCGACAGGATGGGCGCGGCGCTGTTGATGGCGCCGCTGCTCCTGTTCCTCGTCCTGGCCTATGCCTGGCCGTTTCTCGGCGTGGTGAAGTGGAGCTTCACCTTGCCGACGCCCGGGCTTGGCCAGTACCAGGCGTTGCTCACCGACGATCTGGTGCAGTCGGTGTTCATCCGCACGCTGCGCATCGCGGCTATCGTCACTGTTGTGTCGGTCGCCGCCGCCTATGCCATCACGGTCGTCTGGGTGCGCGGCAGCCCGGCGCAGCGCCTCATCGCCGAATTCTGCATCCTGGTGCCGTTCTGGATCTCGGTGCTGACGCGCGCCTTCGGCTGGGTGGCGCTTTTGTCCAACCGCGGCCTGATCAACACCTGGCTGCAGTCCATCGGTTTCATCTCCGAACCGCTGACCTTGGTGCGCAACGAATTCGGCGTCATCGTCGGCATGACGCATTTCCTCATTCCTTTCGCCGTCTTTCCGCTGGCGTCAGCCATGCGCAGCCTGGACGAGCGCGTGCTGCTCGCCGCGCGCGGCCTGGGCTCCAGCCGCATGCGCACCTTCTGGACGGTGTTCGTGCCGATGACGCGCTCCGGCATCATCGGCTCGGCGATGATCGTCTTCGTCTTCTCGCTTGGCTTCTTCGTCACGCCGGCGATTCTCGGCGGCGGCCGCAGCGTGATGATCGCCGAATTGATCTATCTCCGGATATTCCAGAGCCCGGACTGGGGGCTGGGGGCCGCGATCAGCGTCGTGCTGGTGGTCTTCGTCGGAGCCCTGATGGCGCTGCTCTTCCGATACGTCAAACCGAAGCAACTGGTGTAGCGCGATGCCGACCTATCGCCCCGGACCCGTTTCGCTGATCCTCGCCGTGCTGGTGGCGCTGTTCCTGCTGTTGCCGCTGCTGGCCGTCATTCCGGTCTCGCTGACGCCGAGCCGCATGCTGGCAATGCCGACGGGTGAATTGTCGCTGCGCCACTATCGCTCGCTGATCGAGGATCCGCGCTGGCTCCAGTCGATCCTGCTTTCGATCCGGATCGGCATTGTCAGCAGCGCTATTTCCACGGTGCTGGCGCTCTGCTTCAGCCTCGGCGTCTGGATGTTCCAGCCGCGCTTTACGGCAGCCCTGGTCGGCTTTGTGCTGCTGCCGATGGTTGTGCCGCCGGTGGTCTCGGCGGTGACGCTCTACTTCCTGCTCACCTCGATCTCAGGCGTCAGTTCCTTCTTCGGCTATGACACCTGGCTCGGCGTTGCCATGGCGCATTCGGTGATGACGGTGCCATTCGCGACGGTGCTGATCCTGGTCTCGCTCAGCCAGCTCGATCGGCGCATCGACCTCGCCGCGCGCGGCCTTGGCGCCAGCGTGTGGGAACGCGCCACGCGCGTCATCATGCCCAACATCAAGTTCGGCATCGTCACCGCGGCACTGCTCTCCTTCGTGCTCTCCTGGGAAGAGATCGGCGTCACCCTGTTCATCACCTCGGTCAACGCCATCACGCTGCCGCGCCTGATGTGGATGGGCCTGCGCGACAACATCGACCCGGCGATCGCGGCGCTTTCCGTGATCCTGATTATCATCACCGTGCTGGTTCTGGCGGTGAGGAGCTTCGTGGTCAGGCTGAACCGGGAGAGCAAGCCCGTCTAGACAAACCGAACCGAGACGCGGCCAAATTTGCCCAAATCGCCGATCACTTCATCACCAGCCTCGACGCGTATCGGCGTCACGCATGTGCCTGTGATCACGACCTGTCCCGGCTGGAGCGCTATGCCCAGGCTCGACAATTCATTGACGATCCATGTGAGCGCGATACGCGGGTCGCCTAACACCGCCTCGCCGGTTCCGTCGTGCCGCGACTTGCCCGAAACAAGACCAGTCACCGGGTGTTCCGCGAGGTTCACGTGACGCCATTCCTCTTGCGTGGGCTGGCCGATGACGAACAGATTGGCACAGGCATTGTCCGCTATCAGCTGTGGCGCACCGACGGCGCAGAAATCGTCGTAGCGCGAGTCCGGTATTTCTATCGCCGGATGCAAGGTCGCCACGGCATCCATCACCTCGGCGATTTCATAAGGCGCCGGGCGCGGCGGGAGCTGGCGGCCGAAACGGAAAGCGAATTCGATCTCGGCGACCCGCATCTTGCTCGTCGCGAGCGAGACGGTCCCGCCAACCTCGACCGCTTTCTCTGCCAGCAGGCGCCCGGCCATCGGGCCGTCGACATTGATATGCCTTTGACCGGCAAGACTGGTTGCCGCGATCTTCCAGCCGAAAAGCGGGGCCGCCGAACGATCCATGACATGGGCCTGGATGGCATAGCCTTCGGTCCGTGTCTTCGGCCGCAGCGCCTCGGGTATGGCGCCGAGATGGGTGCCTTGGTCCCAATGGCTTGTCAGCAGACGCGACGCGGCTCTGGCCTTTTGTGGATCGAGCATGTCAGCTCCCGAATCTGGGAAAATGGCCCGCTGCCGGGCGATGATGATGCTTGCGGTGCGCAACCGGTATCGCTATGCCGCGTCCGGTGAGGAGATTGTCGGCAAGTCGCATTTTCGAGATCATCGGCATTCATCATCGAGACGACGAATCGGCAAACCTGTCCGTGCGGCAAATGGTTATATATGGCAGAGCGTCTAGCACGCGGAAGAGCTTCTGGCAGGCAGGGGCCGGCGGCGCAACAGGCGAGGGGAAGAACGATGACCGCGCCCGGTGATTTGCAGCAGGCCCTGTTCCTCAGGTTGAAAAGCGATGCGTCGCTGTCGGCGCTGCTGGGCGGCGCCGGACTGCTCGAGCGGGCAACCGACACCGCCGCCTTTCCCTATGTGACTTCAGGCCAGACCTCGGCCTTTGACTGGGATACTGGCGCCGAGAACAACGACGACCAGCTGATCACGCTGCATGTCTGGTCGAAGGCCCACGGTGAAGCCGAAACGCTTGCCATCATGGCCGCCATCAAGGCGCGCCTTGCCGACGCGGTGCTGGTGATCGGCCCGCGTGGACAGACGCGGCTGTCGCTGGAATTCACCGAGGCGCGTTATGATGAGGAACTGCTTGTCCATCATGGTCTGCTGCGATTCCGAGCGCTGACGCAGGAAAACGCCTGACGCGCTTTCAATATCATCGAAACGGAGTCTAGACTGGGCTTTCGCGGCGTTCACCGGTGGGGCGGTGAAATCCAGATTGTCTGTCTCGCGTTGCAGGGGTGTGGTGAGCATGGTTTCAGGGCCGTTCACTGTTCATTTCACGTTCAGCACCGATGCGTTACAACGCCGGTCATGAAAACGCTTCGCTCCCATTTCCGAACCGCGACCCTGGCGCTTAGTGCCGCCGGGCTGTTTGCGTCGCAGGCAATGGCGATGCCGGTGGTCGCGCCCTACCAGCCCAGCCCGATCGTCCTGGCCGCGTCCGACTGCTATGCGATCGGTCAGCAGGTCGCCCAGCAGAATGGCGGAACACTTGCCAAGGCCTCGGCGTCGACGCGTGGCGGCCAGCCGGTCTGCGTTATCGTCGTGCTCGTGCCGGGCAAGGACGGGCAGCGTCCGCGCCGCTCCGAAATCGTCGTTCCGCAGAACTGACGCAGTCTTCTCTTCCTACAGGGCTTCGTTTCCCAGGCCGGCGGAATCGGCCTATATCTGAAACCTCAATCAACAGGCATTGGTCCCCGCATGCGCGTACTCGTCGTCGAGGATGACAAGGATCTCAACCGGCAGATTTCGGATGCGCTGGGCGATGCCGGCTATGTCGTCGACCGTGCCTTCGACGGCGAGGAGGGTCATTTCCTCGGCGACACGGAGCCTTACGATGCCGTCGTGCTGGACATCGGCCTGCCGCAGATGGACGGCATCAGCGTGGTCGAGCGTTGGCGTCGCGGCGGCCGCAAGATGCCGGTGCTGATCCTGACCGCGCGTGACCGCTGGAGCGACAAGGTCTCGGGCATCGACGCCGGGGCCGACGACTACGTCACCAAGCCGTTCCACATCGAAGAGGTACTGGCACGGGTCAGGGCCCTGATCCGCCGCGCCGCCGGCCACGCCTCGTCGGAACTGACCTGTGGGCCGCTGCGTCTCGACACCAAGGCTTCGAAGGCCGATGTCAATGGCGTGCCGCTGAAATTGACCTCGCACGAATTCCGGCTGCTTGCCTATCTGATGCACCACATGGGCGAGGTCGTTTCGCGCACCGAACTGGTCGAGCATCTCTACGACCAGGATTTCGACCGTGATTCCAACACGATCGAGGTCTTTGTCGGTCGGCTGCGCAAGAAGATGGGCATCGACATGATCGAAACCGTGCGCGGCATGGGCTACCGCATGCGTGAGCCGGAGGCGTAAGGCGGAACCGCTTCCTACCAACCCAACCGTGGGCAGACGGCTTTCGCTACGCGCTTGGCCGCGCTCGCTGACGTTCCGCGTCATCGCCTTCTCCACGGTATGGGCGATCCTGACCCTGGTCGTCATCTTCACCCTGATCACCACGCTCTACCGCCAGGCCAGCGAGCGGGGCTTCGACAGTTTGCTGTCGGCGCATCTGTTCAACCTGATCGGCTCGATCGGCATTTCCGACAGCGGCGCGCTGACCGGCTCGCCCGATCTTGGCGACCTCCGTTTCTCCGAACCGAATTCGGGCTGGTACTGGTCCGTCGAGCCCGCCTCGGAAGGCGTGCACGGCGATCTTCATTCTTCGTCCATGACCCGGACCATCCCGTCGCCCGATGTGGCCGATGTTCCCTTCAACGCCAATTTCCAGCGCAGCTATGCCGCACAAGGCATCAACGGCGAAGAACTGGTCGTGTTCGAGAGCGAATTCGTTCTCGATGCCAAGAACCGCGCCGCGCGCTTCCGCGTCATGGGAAACAAGACCGAGCTGGAGCAGGAAATAGGGACCTTCCAGCGTCGTTTGCTGACCTATCTCAGCCTGTTCGGCATCGGCATGATCGCCATCAACGCCATCGCCATCCTGCTCGGACTGCAGCCGCTGCGCAGGGTCAGGAACGCACTTGCCATGGTGCGCGAGGGCACCGCGCAGAAGCTCGACGGCCGCTTCCCAGCCGAGATCGAACCGTTAGCCAACGAAACCAACGCGCTGATCGAAAACAACAAACGCATTGTCGAGCGTTCGCGGACCCAGGTTGGCAACCTCGCCCATTCGCTGAAGACGCCACTCGCCGTGCTGCTCAACGAGGGCCGGGCGCTTGGCGGCGCCAAGGGGCAGCTGATCGCCGAGCAGGCCGCCTCCATGCAAAAGCAGATTGATCACTATTTGCAGCGTGCCCGCGTCGCGGCGCAGCGCGACAGCGTCGTCTACCGCACGCCCGTGGCGCCGCTGGTGCAGCGCATGGTGCGCGTTTTGCAGAAGCTCAACCCGCGGACCAGCCTGTCGCTGTCGCTGCCGGCCATGGAGATCGTCTTTGCCGGCGAACGCGAGGACCTCGAGGAACTGCTCGGCAATCTTCTCGAGAATGCAATGAAATGGGCAAGGAGTGCTGTCGCGGTCTCGGTCGTGCCCTTGGCCATCAAGGATGAGAGCCTGTTCGAGATCAGCATCGAGGATGACGGCCCTGGCATTCCCGAGGACAAGGCGCGCGAAGCCACGAAGCGCGGACGGCGCCTGGACGAGACAAAGCCAGGAACGGGCCTGGGCCTCGCCATCGTCGCCGACCTCGTCAACGAGTACGGAGGCGGCCTGGATCTGGGGCGTTCCGGCATGGGTGGTCTCAAGGCAGTGGTGCGATTGCGGAGCCTTCAGTGACGTTTCCCCAGGCCAATCGACACCAATGGGTGGCACATGCTATGGCGGCATATCGATTGACCTCATGCTGGCCTGCGGCGGCCAAATTTCCGACAAATATCAATACTATGGCCATGCCCACTTCTCAGATGATGCCACGCGCATCCATGGCAGGCTCCAACTCAGGAATACCGGTTGTTGGCATGAAGATTCGCGTCGCGCTTGTTTCCGCATTGCTAGCCGTGTCGGGCTGCACCACCTTGAGCGGCAAAGGCCCGACCGTGGCCGCGACCCCGGCCTCGACGCCTCCGGCGGGCGGCAAGGTCGTCACCAAGTCGATCATTTCCGCCATGGGCGGCGGCCTCATTGGCGGGTCTGTCGGCAATGGCCTGAGCGACACGGAAAAGCGCAGCGCGCTCGAGGCCGAATACAAGGCGCTTGAATATACGACGAGCGGGCAGAAGGTGGCGTGGAAGGGCGATCAGGCCTCGCGCCATGGCGAGGTCGTTCCAGCCCAACCTTACCGCGTTGGTTCGCAGGATTGCCGCCAGTACACGCAGACGGTGTTCACCGGCAGCGCCAGTGTCACGGCGCACGGAACAGCCTGCCGCAATGCCGACGGCAGTTGGACCCCATTGACCTAGCCGGCCGGGTCCGGTTGCGACCCGGCCAGTTGATGTCGATCAAGGACATTCGGTGCGCCTGCCGTCAAAGCGTCGCAGGATGCCTGTGTTGGCAGGGCAGGGCTCTGCCTTTATTGGAAGAACCATGCTGTTCTGGGTCATAGCCGCAATTCTCACGCTGGGCGCCAGCCTGGCGGTGCTTTTGCCGCTGGCTGGGGCTTCCAAGGTCGCATCATTGAGCGGCGATCACGACCTGGAAGTCTATCGCGATCAATTGGCCGAACTCGACCGCGATGCCGGGCGCGGCTTGATCCGGCCCGCTGAAGCAGCCGAGGCGCGCGCCGAGATCGCCCGCCGCATCCTTCGCCTGGGCAATGCGGATATGACCAGCAAGACGTCCGGCAGGGCGGCGTCGGTCACGGCACGGCTTGTCGCGACCGTGGCCGTGCTGGCGGTCCCGTTGGTCAGTTGGGGGCTCTACAGCCAGATCGGCTCGCCTGACTTGCCGTCGCAGCCGCTCAGCGAGCGACTGGCCAAGAACCCGGCCGACAGTTCGGTCGATGAGCTGGTGGCGCGCGCCGAAGCCCACCTCGCGGCCAATCCTTCCGATTGGCGGGGCTGGGATGTGCTGGCGCCGGTTTATCTGCGCATGCAGCGCTTTGCCGACGCCGCGGCGGCCTATCGCAACGCCATACGCCTCGACGGCGACAGCGCCGTACGCCAGGCCGGTCTCGGCGAGGCGATCGCCGGTGCCGCGGGCGGCATTGTTTCGGCCGATGCCCAGGATGCCTTCGAGGCGGCCTTGAAGCTTGACCCGGCCAATGCGAAAGCCAGCTTCTATCTGGCCATGGCATTGGCGCAGGAGGGCCGCGGCAAGGAAGCGGCCGCGGCCTGGCAGGCGATGCTTGGCACGCTGCCGCCGGACTCGCCATGGCGCGGCGCCGTCGAACAGGCCCTGGCCAAATCCGGCGGCCCCGAAGTCGCTTCCGGCGCGGCCACGAAAGGCCCCGATGCCGGCGATGTCGACGCGGCGTCCTCCATGTCGCCGCAGGACAGGGAAGCCATGATCAACACCATGGTCGCCGGTCTCGACGACAAACTTCGTCAAAATCCGCGCGACCCGGAAGGATGGATGCGGCTTGTTCGTTCCTATGTCGTGCTGGGCAAGACGGACCAGGCGCGCGATGCGCTGGGCCGTGCCATTGCGGTCTTTGGGGCCGACAGTGACGAAGCCAAGAAATTCACCGCCTTTGCCGCCTCGCTCGGCCTGACGGCGACGGAGTAGAATTGGACATGACGCGCAAGCAGAAACGATTGTCGGTGATTGTGGGCGGCTTGGCTTTCCTCGCCGCCGCCACCGGCCTGACCTTCTACGCGCTTGGCCAGAAAGCGTCCTATTTCTACATGCCGGCCGATCTGACCACTTCCAGTGTGCAGCCCGGCCAGCGCATCAGGCTCGGCGGTTTGGTTGAAAAAGGCACCATCCAGCGCGGCCAGGGCGCGACGGTCGCCTTTTCGGTCACCGACACCCACAAATCGGTCAAGGTTACCTATACCGGCATCTTGCCCGACCTTTTCCGCGAAGAGCAGGGCGTCATCACCGAGGGCACCTTTGGCCCCGACGGCGTCTTTGTCGCCGACAGCGTGCTGGCCAAGCACGACGAGCGTTACATGCCCAAGGAAGTTGCCGACGGTCTGAAGGCCAAGGGTGTCTGGCAGGAGAGCAAGAGTGAGTAATCCCGACGGGAGAGCAAGCGGGAATGGTTGAGACCGGACATTTCGCCCTGGTTCTGGCGTTCGCGCTTTCGCTGGTGCAGACCATGGTGCCGCTGTTTGGCGCGCGGCTGAACAACCAGCGCCTGATGGCGGTCGGCGGTCCGGTCGCGGTGACCGGTTTTGCCTTGACGGCGCTGTCTTTCGCGGCACTTGCGAGCGCCTATGCAAGTTCCGATTTTTCGCTGGCGAACGTCTGGGAGAACTCGCATTCGCTGCAGCCGCTGATCTACAAGATCACCGGAACTTGGGGCAATCACGAAGGCTCGATGCTGCTCTGGGTGCTGATCCTGACCTTCTTCGGCGCACTTGTCGCCGCTTTCGGCTCCAACCTGCCGGCGACGCTGCGCGCCAACGTGCTTGCCGTGCAGGGCGCCATTGGCGCTGCCTTCTTCCTGTTCATCCTGGTGACGTCCAATCCCTTCGTCCGGCTCAATCCGGCGCCCATCGAAGGCCGCGATCTCAACCCGATCCTGCAGGACCTTGGCCTCGCCATTCATCCGCCGCTGCTCTATCTCGGCTATGTCGGCTTCTCGATCTGCTTTTCCTTCTCGGTCGCGGCCCTTATCGAGGGTCGCATCGATGCTTCCTGGGCGCGCTGGGTGCGGCCATGGACGCTGGTCGCCTGGATGTTTCTGACCGGCGGCATCGCCATGGGATCGTACTGGGCCTATTACGAGCTCGGCTGGGGCGGTTTCTGGTTCTGGGATCCGGTCGAGAACGCTTCCTTCATGCCGTGGCTGGCGGGCACCGCGCTGCTGCATTCTGCCATCGTCATGGAAAAGCGCTCGGCGTTGAAGATCTGGACGCTGCTGCTCGCTATTTTGACCTTCTCGCTGTCGCTGCTCGGCACCTTCCTGGTGCGTTCGGGCGTCCTGACTTCCGTGCACGCCTTTGCCACCGATCCGACGCGCGGCGTCTTCATCCTGTGCATCCTGACGCTGTTCATCGGCGGCTCGCTGGCGCTGTTTGCGCTGCGCGCCTCGAGGCTGACGGCTGGCGGCCTGTTCCATCCGATCTCGCGCGAAGGCGCGCTCGTCCTCAACAATCTGTTCCTGACCACAGCGACCGCCACCGTGCTGGTCGGTACGCTCTATCCGCTGGCGGTCGAGGCTTTTTCGGCCGACAAGATTTCGGTCGGCGCGCCGTTCTTCAACCTCACCTTCGCCCCTCTCATGGTGCCGCTGCTGGTGATGGTTCCCTTTGGGCCGCTGCTGGCCTGGAAGCGGGGTGATGTCCTTGGCGTCGCGCAGCGTCTGATGTTGGCGTTTGCCGCCGCCCTTCTGGCGACGCTGGTCACTGCCTTGTTCATCGACGGGGCTTCGGTGCTCGCCGCGGTTGGCGCCGGCCTGGCCGTCTGGCTGATCCTTGGCGCGCTGACTGACCTTGCCGTCAAGGCAGGGTTGGGCAATGTCGCCGTGCCGGTCATGGCCAGGCGCCTGGTTGGTTTGCCACGCTCGGTCTTCGGGACCGCTTTCGCGCATCTTGGCCTTGGTCTGACGGTGCTCGGCATTGTCGGCACGCTCTGCTTCGGCACGGAGAAGATCCTGTCCATGCATGCCGGTGAAACCGTCGAAATCTCCGGCCGCACGGTGCGTTTCGTCGGCCTCTATCCGGCCCAGGGACCGAACTACAGCGAGGATCGCGGCCGTTTCGAGCTGATCGGCGTCAGCGGCAGCCCTGTCGGCGAAATCAGCTCGGCCAAGCGTTTCTACCCGGTGCGGCAGATGACGACGACGGAGTCCGGCATCAAGACCATCGGCCTCTCCCAGCTCTACATCTCGCTCGGCGACGAGGGCAAGGACGGCTCGGTCGTGGTGCGCCTGTGGTGGAAGCCGCTGGTGACGCTGATCTGGGGCGGCGGCCTTATGATGATGGCGGGTGCCGCCATGTCGCTGATGGACAGGCGCCTGCGGGTCGGCGCGCCTTCGCGCCGCCGCAAGCAGGCGAGCCCGGTGGCGCCGGTGGTCCTGCCATGAAGGCAAGGTTTTCGCTGACCTCGATTGTCCTCCTGCTGGCATTATTCTTCGCCGGCACGGCAATGGCGGTGAAGCCTGACGAGATGCTGGCCGACCCCGCTCTGGAGGCACGGGCGCGGGCGCTGTCGGAAGGCTTGCGCTGCATGGTCTGCCAGAACCAGTCGATCGACGAATCCGACGCCGACCTTGCTCGCGACCTGCGTATCCTGGTGCGCCAGCGCCTTGTTGCCGGTGATACCGACCAGCAGGTGATGGACTATGTGGTCTCCCGCTACGGCGAGTTCGTCCTGTTGAAGCCGCGTTTCGACCTGCGCAACGCGTTGCTGTGGGGCACGCCCGTGCTGTTGCTGCTGGTGGGAGGCGTGTTCATTGTGTTGACCGCGCGGGCGCGCCGGACGCTGGCGACGAAATCCCTGTCGGCCGATGAACAGGCGGCATTGGACACGATCCTGGACCGCGACTGACGGCTGCGCCGCGCGCCAACATTACCAAAGATTCATGTGCCGGAAATGGCGTCGTAATGTGCGCCGCTCTAATTCTCGTTTCTTGAGGATGCCGATCAAGGCGCGTCCGCTTGAAAGAGGATAGAGATCCATGAATATTGCCCCCAGTTCATATTCCCGCACCCGTAAGCGTCTTCTGGCTGCCGCCGCGTCCGTCGCTGTCGCCGGCGCGATCGGCGTTGGCGCGCTGACCAGTGGAACCAGCCCCGTTCTGGCTGACGCCGTGCGTGTCGAGGCTCCCCAGGTTCCAAGCTTCGCCGATGTCGTGGAGCGCGTTTCGCCAGCCGTGGTCAGCGTCAAGGTCAAGGCCAAGCTGCAACCGACCGCCGATGACGGTTCCGACGATCAGGGCGGTTTTGACAATCTTCCCAACAATCCGCAGCTGCGCCGCTTCTTCAAGGAATTCCGCGGCTTTGGTGACCAGGGTGGCCAGAACGATGAAGGTCAGCGCCGCTTCGGTCATCGCGATCGCAACAATGACCAGCCGCGTCCGGTGGCGCAGGGCTCCGGCTTCTTCATCTCCGAAGACGGTTATCTCGTCACCAACAACCATGTCGTCGAAGAAGGCACCGCCTTCACCGTGGTGACCAATGACGGCAAGGAACTCGACGCCAAGCTGGTCGGCACCGATCCGCGCACCGATCTCGCCGTGCTCAAGGTCGATGGTGGCGGCAAGTTCACCTATGTCGACTTCGCCGACGATTCCAAGGTTCGCGTCGGCGACTGGGTCGTGGCTGTCGGGAACCCGTTCGGCCTCGGTGGCACCGTCACCGCCGGCATCGTATCGGCGCGCGGCCGCGATATCGGCGCTGGCCCCTATGACGATTTCCTCCAGATCGACGCCTCGGTCAACCGCGGCAATTCGGGTGGCCCGACCTTCAATCTCAACGGCCAGGTGGTCGGCATCAACACCGCCATCTTCTCGCCTTCGGGCGGCAGCGTCGGCATTGCCTTCGACATTCCGGCCTCGACCGCCAAGCAGGTCGTCGGAGACCTGATGAAGAGCGGTGCGGTCCAGCGCGGCTGGCTCGGCGTCGAAATCCAGCCGGTCACCTCCGACATCGCCGAATCGCTCGGTCTGAAGTCCAACAACGGCGCCCTGGTTTCGAGCGCCCAGGACGACGGTCCCGGCAAGAAGGCCGGCATCACCGCGGGTGATGTCATCACCCAGGTCGATGGCAAGGACGTTGCCTCGCCGAAGGAACTCGCCCGCCTGATCGGCGCCTATTCGCCGGGCAAATCGGTTGACGTCACCGTGTGGCGTGACGGCAAGAGCCAGACGGTCAAGGTCGATCTCGGCAAACTGCCGATCAGCGACAAGCAGGCATCGGGCGACCAGCAGCAGCAACCCGCCGCTCCGGCAAAGCCGGACACGCTCGCCGATCTCGGCCTCACTGTCACCAAGTCCGAAAACGGCAAGGGTCTGGTGGTGACCGACGTCGACCCCGACAGCGCTGCCGCCGATCGCGGCATCCAGCCGGGCGACGTCATCACCGCGGTCAACTCGGCGGAGGTCAACGGCACCGACGACGTCACCAAAGCCATGGCCGATGCGGTCAAATCCGGACGCAAGGCGGTGTTGATGCAGATCACCCGCGACGACAACAACCGCTTCGTGGCGCTGCCGGTGGCCAAGGGCTGAGACGACTTTCCAATGCGGCGGTTTCAATACCCCCGAGTCGCCGCATGGGAAAGCAAGTAGGAGAGCCCGTTAGTCAGTCATCGCGCTCTTCTTCAGCGGCAGCGGGCTTCCCATCGCCCGCTGCCGCGCCCCGCATATGGGTGCCCCCATCACGCTCTCGTGCCCGAAGCCGGTCGGTTCGGTGGTCGCAGGGTCACGACATGACCGGGAAGTGGCATGTCCGGCGTAACGACGCCACGGAACAAGGATTTCATCGCGCAAGCTCTCGATCATCTTGATCGCGATGCGCTTTGGCAAAGGCTAGAATGCAGATGCCGGCTACTCAATCTTCCAGCGAAATCGCGTATAACGGTCCTATGAAGATTCTCGTCATAGAAGACGATCGCGAGGCTGCGGATTATCTGCAGAAAGCCTTCACGGAAGCCGGTCATACGGCACATGTCGCGGGTGACGGCGAGACCGGCTTTGCGCTTGCCGATGCGGGTGATTACGACGTGATGGTCATCGACCGGATGATGCCGCGCCGCGATGGCCTGTCGGTCATTGCCGCTCTCCGCTCCAGGGGCAACACGACACCAGTGCTCATCCTGTCGGCGCTGGGCGAGGTCGATGACCGGGTCACCGGCCTGCGGGCCGGCGGCGACGACTATCTGACCAAGCCCTATGCCTTTTCCGAACTTCTGGCACGCGTCGAGGTGCTGAACCGACGCGCCAGCGCCAAGGAGGCCGAGACCGTCTACCGGGTTGGCGACCTTGAACTCGACAGGCTGTCGCATTCTGTCCGCCGGGCCGCGCGTGAGATCACGCTGCAGCCGCGCGAATTCCGCCTGCTCGAATATCTCATGCGCCATGCCGGCCAGGTGGTGACGCGCACCATGCTGCTCGAAAATGTCTGGGATTATCATTTCGATCCGCAGACCAACGTCATCGATGTCCACGTCTCGCGGCTGCGCGGCAAGATAGAAAAGGGCTTCGACAAGCCGATCCTGCATACGGTTCGAGGCGCCGGCTACATGCTGAAGGGCGGCTAGGCGACAGCATGGCTCTTTCCGTGCCCGCCATCATGAAGACGACGGCAGCGCGGCTTTCGGCGCTTTATTTCCTGCTTTTCGCGCTGTGCGCCGTCCTGCTGGTCTTCTATATGACGTCGCTGTCAGCGAGCATGCTGACCGGGCAGACACAGGACACGATCAATGATGAGATAATAGGCTTGGCCAGCGCCTACAAAAAGGGCGGCTTGCCATTGCTGGTGCGTGTGGTCGAAAACCGCTCCCGCCAGCCTGGCGCCAACCTCTATCTGATCGCCGACACCAATGGCCAGATCCTGACCGGCAATGTGCAGGCCCTGGAACCGGGTGTGATCGATACCGAGGGCTGGACGACCGAGCCGTTCTCCTACAAGCGTTTCGGCGAAGGTGAGCTTGATCGTTTGCGCAGCGGAACGTCCGACCAGACGACGTCTCCTTCAACTGGCGACAACGCGGTGCAGACTGAAGGCGAGAAGGGCCACAATGCCATCGCGCTGGTGCTGCGGCTGCCCAATCAGATGATCCTGCTGGTTGGCCGCGATCTTGGCGAACCGGAGCGTTTTCGCGCCGTTATCCGCCGCTCGCTGATGCTGGCGCTCGGCATGATGGGGCTCGGCGGGCTGCTAATCTGGTTCTTTGTCGGCCGCGCCGCGCTGAAGCGCATCGACGGCGTGTCGGAGGCCAGCCGTCGCATCATGGGCGGCGATCTCAGCGGCCGATTGCCGGTTACGGGCACTGGCGACGAATTCGATCGGTTGTCCGAAAACCTCAATGTCATGCTGGCCAGGATCTCCACGCTCAATGAAGGCCTCAAGCAGGTTTCCGACAACATCGCGCATGATTTGAAGACGCCTCTGACCCGGCTGCGCAACCGGGCCGAGGCGGCGCTTTCCCGCAAGCAGAAGACGTCGGACTATCGGCAGGCGCTGGAAGGCACCATCGCCGAGTCCGACCAGCTGATAAAGACTTTCAACGCCATCCTGATGATCTCCCGCCTGGAGGCTGGATATTCTTCCGAGCACACCAACCGCGTCGATCTGGCGGCTGCCGTGCGTGATGTGGTCGAACTCTACGAGCCGGTGGCCGAGGAGGCTGGCGTTTCGCTGGACGCCGAGGTGAACGGAGCTTTTGCCGTTGACGGCAACCGCGAGCTGATCGGCCAGGCCCTCTCCAACATCGTCGACAATGCGATCAAGTACTCGACCGATTCCACGTCCAAGCCGGCGGTCCGTGTGGCGCTCGAACGCACGCATGGCGAGATCAGGCTTTCCGTCGCCGACAACGGCCAAGGCATTCCCGACGATGCCGATCGCGCCCGGGCGACGGAGCGCTTCGTGCGGCTGGAGAAAAGCCGTTCGCAGCCTGGTTCCGGCCTTGGCCTCAGTCTCGCCAAGGCGGTTATGACATTCCATTACGGCCGGCTTGACCTGTTGCCCGGCAATCCGGGACTATCCGTGGTCATGAGTTTCCCCACACGCGAGGACCACTAATGGCGGCCGTTGCCAAGCGGAGCAAGACAGACTGGTTGCTGAGCCTGGAAACCCCGCTTGTCCCGCTCGACGAGGGCCGGGCACGGCGGGAACTGGCCGAAATCGCGGACGAAGCGCGCGAAGAAGGGCTGACACGGGCGGCCAATTTCCTGGCCGGCAAGGGGACGGCGCAGGATTTCCTGGCCGCTGTCTTCGACCTTTCGCCGTTCCTGCGCGATACGGCGCGGCGCCGGCCGCAAATCCTGGACGGCCTCTTCGACCTGCCGGTCGAGGCTCGCCTGAAAGCGATCACCGCCGCGATCGACCAGGCGACGCTGGCCGAAACGGTCTCGGAATCCGGCCTGATGATGGAGCTGCGCCAGCATAAGGCCGAGGCGCATTTCCTGATAGCGCTCGCCGATCTTTCGGGCGAGGCCGAAACGTCGCTGACGGTAAGGCGCTTGAGCGATCTCGCCGACGCCTGTACCCGCGCGGCTGTCGATTTCCTGCTGCGCGACGCGCATGGCCAGGGCAAACTCAAGCTGCCCGACCTCGACAACCCGTCGCATCAATCGGGCTGGATCCTGCTCGGCATGGGCAAGCTCGGCGCGCATGAACTGAATTTCTCCTCCGACATCGATCTCGTCGTGTTCTTCGATCCGGAAGCGCCCGCCGTGGTCGATCCTCTCGACGCCACCGACCTGTTCTCGCGCCTGACGCGCCGGCTGGTGCGCATCCTGCAGGACCGCACCGAGCACGGCTATGTCTTCCGCACCGATCTGAGATTGCGTCCCGATCCCGGCTCGACCCCGCTGGCAATTCCGGTCGAAGCCGCGCTGCGCTACTACGAAGCGCGCGGCCAGAACTGGGAGCGTGCAGCGATGATCAAGGCGCGCCCGGTGGCAGGCGATCTGGCGGCGGGCGATGCCTTTCTCAAGGAACTCCAGCCCTATATCTGGCGCAAGTACATGGACTACGCCGCAATTGCCGACGTCCATTCGATCAAGCGCCAGATTCATGCCCATAAGGGCCACGGCGAGATCGCCGTTAAGGGGCATAACGTCAAGCTTGGGCGCGGCGGCATCCGCGAGATCGAGTTCTTCGTCCAGACCCAGCAGCTCATCGCCGGCGGCCGCTTCCCGGAGCTGCGCGGCCGCGAAACCGTGCCCATGCTCGGTCAGCTCGCGGCTCGGGGCTGGATCACGTCGGATGCGCGTGACGCGCTCGCCCGCCAGTACTGGTTCCTGCGCCGGGTCGAACATGCCATCCAGATGGTGGCCGACGAGCAGACGCACACGCTGCCGGAAGACGATGAAGGGCTGGAGCGCATCGCCCGCATGCTGGGCTTTGCCGACGTGGCCGCGTTTGCCGGGGCGTTCCGTGCCTCGCTGCAGCAGGTCGAGCGCCACTATGCGGCGCTTTTCGAAACCGCGCCCGAGCTTTCGGCCGGCATCGGCAATCTTGTCTTCACCGGTGACGTCGACGACCCGAACACGCTGCAGACCCTGTACGGTCTCGGCTTTCAGCGGCCAAGCGACATTTGCCGTGTCATCCGCGGCTGGCATTTCGGGCGCTACCGCGTCACCCAGTCGGCGGAGGCGCGCGAGCGGTTGACGGAACTGACGCCGGCATTGCTCAAGGCCTTTGGCCAGACGCGCCGGGCCGATGAGGCGCTGGTTCGTTTCGACGAGTTCCTTGCTGGCCTGCCGGCCGGCATCCAGTTGTTCTCGCTGCTGCAGTCGAACCCCGCACTGCTCAAGCTGATGGCGACGATCATGGGCGCCGCACCCCGGCTAGCCGCGATCATCACCCGCAGGCCGCATGTGTTCGACGGCTTGCTCGACCCGGCATTGCTGACCGAGCTTCCCGACCGCGCCTATCTCTCGGCGCGGCTTTCCGCCTTCCTCGAAGGCGACAGGGCCTATGAGGGTGTGCTCGACCGGCTGCGCATATTTGCTTCCGAGCAGAAATTCCTGATCGGTGTGCGGCTGCTGGCGGGATCGATCGATCCGGTCCGCGCCGGCCGCGCTTTCTCCGATCTGGCGGACCTGACCATCGCGGCGGCGTTGCAGGCGGTGACGGCAGAATTCGCGGTGCGCCACGGCACGATTGCCGGTGGCGTGGTTTCGCTGCTCGGCATGGGCAAGCTCGGCAGTCGCGAGTTGACCGCCGGGTCGGATGTCGACCTCATCCTGCTCTACGATCATGATCCGGAGGCAGAGGACTCCGATGGCGACAAACCGCTGGCGCCGTCGCATTACTACACCCGCATGACCCAGCGGCTGATATCGGCCGTATCGGCGCCGACGGCGGAAGGTGTGCTCTACGAGCTCGACCTGCGTTTGCGGCCGTCCGGCAACAAGGGCCCGGTCGCCACCCATATCGATGCGTTCAAGAAATACCAGCGTCAGGAGGCCTGGACCTGGGAGCATATGGCGCTGTCGCGGGCGCGTGCCATCGGCGGCGACGCCAGTCTTTGCGCCGAAGTCGAGGCCGAGGTTGCCGCAGTGCTCGGCCAGCCGCGCGACCCGGCGAAGGTGAGGGCTGAAGCCTCCGAGATGCGCGCCATGATCGAGCAGGAGAAGCCGCCGCACGATCTCTGGGACATCAAGCTGATCCCGGGCGGCCTGATCGATCTCGAGTTCATTGCGCAGGTGGCGGTCATCACCGAAAATGTCGAGCCGGGCAGCAGGGCAACGGCGACTGCGGAGGTGCTGTCGCGCCTTGCGCCGCAATTCGCCGCCGCCGATGTCAGACAGGAGCTTGGCGAGGCCTACCGGCTCTATCTGGCGCTGACCCAGATGATCAGGCTTTGCCTGACCGGCCAGTTCGAGCGCGATGACGTACCGCCGGGCTTGTCGGATCTGCTCCTGGCAGTCACCGACCTGCCGGATTTCGGTGTGCTGGAAGCACATCTCAAGGAGACGTCGCAAAAGGTCAGGAAGGATTTCGACCTTTTGCTTCGTGCCGAGGGTTCGTAATCAACGACCGTCCGGCCGCATCGGGGGTGACTATGCAACAGGAGAAAGTCATGAGAAAGACAACCAAGCTCGCACTTGCCTTCATCGCCCTGGCCGGAGCCGTCGGCGGCGCGGCCTATGCCGAGAATGTCGACAGCGCAAATATGCGTCGGCGCACCATGATGCGGCTCGACAAGGCGATGAAGGACAATGATGGCACCATCACCTTCGATCAGTTCTCCAATGTCATGGACGCACGGCTCAAGAAGCTTGTCGCCGACAATGGCGGCAAACTGACTGTCGCTCAACTCGCCGACGCGCTGGAGAAGGCACGCTTCGAACGCATGGCCAGGCGCATCATCGCCCGTTACGACAGCAAGGGCGACGGCACGCTGACCGCTGATGACATCAGCGGCCGCGAGAAGAAGCTTTTCGCGATTCTCGACAAGAACAATGACGGCAAGATCGAGAAGGGCGAACTGCCAAAGGGCGGCCGCTTTGGCCATCACCGTCAATGGGATAACGAAGGCAACGACGGCGGCCTGCAGTAGGATTGGTTGATACGGACTCCGACATCGTTGGCCGGAGCCCGTCGCTCAGGCCGCCGCCTTGACCGCCGTTGGCGCCTTCTTCACGGGAATGCGCACCGAGACGATCGTGCCGACACTCTCGGTGGAACGGATCTTCAGTGCACCGCCCTGCAACTCGGCCAGCGACCGCGAAATGGCGAGCCCGAGCCCTGACCCGGCATGGTTCTTGGAAAACTGGTTCTGCACCTGCTCGAAGGGACGCCCCAGCTTGCCGAGCGCTTCCTTCGGGATACCGCAGCCATTGTCCTCAATCGTCAACACCAGCGCGCCTGACGTGTTGCGGGCCCTGACCGATATGTGGCCGCCCTGGCCGGTGAACTTCACCGCATTGGACAGGAGGTTGATGACGATCTGCTTGATCGCCCGGCGATCGGCGAACAACGTCAGCGCGTCGGAGATCCGCGTTTCCACGGTGATCGCCTTCTGCGCCGCCTGCAGCGACACGACACGCACCGTCTCGCTGATCAGCGGACCGAGGTCGATCTGCTCCTGGTCCAGCGAGAACTGGCCCGCCTCGATCTTGGACATGTCTAGAATGTCGTTGATGACGCCAAGCAGGTATTTGCCGCTGCTGTTGATGTCGGTGGCGTACTCCTCGTAACGCTCCGAGCCCAGCGGGCCGAACAGCCCCTGTTCCATCAGTTCGGAGAAGCCGATGATGGCATTGAGCGGTGTGCGCAATTCATGCGACATGTTGGCCAGGAATTCGGATTTGGCCCGGTTCGCCGCTTCGGCGCGCTCGGTTTCCTTCATGTATTTGCGGTTGAGGTCGACCAGCTCGCGCGCCCGTTCCTCTTCGGCCCGGCGGGCAAGGCTGAGATCATGGATCGTCGCCATCAGCCGGCGCTCGCTGTCGACCAGCTTTTCCTGGTGCAACTTGATCTGGGTGATGTCGGACCCGACCGAGACGATGCCGCCGTCCCTGGTCCTGAGTTCGTTGACCTGCAGCCAGCGGCCGTCGGACAGCTGCCGCTCGAACGTGGCGCCGCCCTGCGGACCATTGGTGTTGGCAAGCCGGCGTTCCGAAGCAAAGGCCAGCATCCGCTCTTCCAGGGACGCGCGCGTCACACCCGGCATTACGTCGCGATCCGAAAGCCCGTTGTCCTGCTGGTATTTGGAATTGCACATGATCAGGTGCTGAGCCGAATCCCACAGCACGAAGGATTCATTGATGTTCTCGATCGCGGTCCTGAGACGAAGATCGGCCGCTTCGGAGCGCAGCGCCAGATGCCGTTGCTCGGTAACGTCGACCGCGATGCCGATCAGCTGGATCTCCGGCGCTTCCGGATCCATGACCTGTGCCCGGGCGCGCATCCACACCCATTGGCCATCGGCATGCCGCATCCGGAACACCTGGTCGATGTGATCGATATCGCGCGCGACGATCCTGTTGGCGAGTTCGAACAGGTCGCCGTCCTCGGGATGGATGATCTCGTCGACCTCGCCGAAGGACAGCATCGTCTCGCAGGGCTCGTAGCCGAGCATGTCATACATCGAGCGTGACCAGTACATCTTGCCGCGCACCATGTCCCAGTCCCAAAGGCCGCAGCGGCCGCGCACCAGCGCCATGTCGATACGCTGATGTGCCTCGAGATAGATGCGGTCGGCTGCCTGCGCGCGCGCCGCCTGTCCGAAATAGGCGTAGAGGATGATGATCAGCACGCCTGCCGTCAGCACGAACAGGGTGACGTTGAGCGAGACCGTCTTGCGCCAGGTGTCGAAGACCGCCTCTTGCGGCACAAGCGCCGCGGCGGCTCCCTTCCTGTCCTTGGACAGGCTGACCGCCGCGTACCAGTCCTGACCGCCGATGTTGACCTCCATGACACCGGCGCGATCGCCGAACATGAACAAAGGCTGGCCGCCCTGGACGAGGCCGTCGAGCGAATGGCCTTGCCAGGGCACCGAACGTGGTGTCACCGCGGTGATCCTGAAGGCACTGTCGGTGACGACCAGCACATGGCTGCGGCCCATCGCGCCCTGTCGGCTGGTGGTCTCCAGCAGGTCCTGGGTGGCGCCCGGCAGCGTGTCCGACGTGGTGGCGAGCGAACTGGCGAGCTGCGCGGCGGCCAGCGTCAGGATCGCCTTGGCATCGCGCTCGACATCGTCGCGCTCGTTCATCAGCGAGAGCACACGCAGGGCCGCGATGACGAGCAGGAAGATGACGATGAGGGCCGGTATCGACCGGCGCAGCAGCGGTTCAGCCGCAAGAAGCCGCTTGTAGGCCGGTTCGGCGATGAGCCGCGTATTCCCGGCAAGGCCGTCGCTGCGCGTCTCGCGACGTGCAAAAGCCATCCCACCGGGCGCGCCCCACGCGTCCGCCTTTGCCATAAATGGCACTCCCCGATTTCCAGTATGCCGCATTTCTATGTGCTGGTGATCCGGCAACACCGCACATCCGAATCGCCATTAAAGAATCAAAGGTGATTCGCCTTGTCCAGTGGTTCGGCGAAAAAAGATTAAAAATCGACTAAAATAGTGCTGGATCGACCCAGGCCCTTTTTGAGCGCGATCATATTGACGAGAGCTATGTGACAGAAGGCGAGTCGGATAAGAGCGGACCGATCCTTGAGCTTCCTTGACGGGATGTAGTTTATAAACTACAATTCCCTATGATCGATCTGAAGCAGACCGAAACGTTCCGAAAATGGTGGATGCGGCTAAAGGATGAGCGCGCTCGTGGCGCGATCTTTGCCCGGCTTGACCGTCTTGCTTATGGGCATCCGGGAGTTGCGTATCCAGGACATCAAGACGGCGAAACGTCTGGCACAAGAATGGAGCGAATGAGATGGCTGAGAAACTGACGACCTTTGATCCGGCTGAAGGCCTGACCTCCGATGAGGCGATTGCGGCATTCATGGCGGAAGCGTTTGCTTCCGAAGATTCTGGCTATATCGCACATGCGCTGGGTGTCGTTGCGCGCGCTAAGGGCATGGCCCAAATAGCGAGCCAGACGGGACTTTCGCGTGAACAGCTTTATCGCTCGTTCAGTGAGAACGGCAATCCGACACTAAAAACCACGATTGCAGTGATGAAGGCCCTTGGAATCGAGTTGACCGCAAAGGCACAGCCCCATCAGTCGGTTTGATAGGCGCCGGGCACAGGAGAATTCTCCCATAGGCAGCAGAGTCTGCATTCACGCCAACGTGCGCTCGACGATATCGCGCAGATCCGCGGAGAGGTTTTCGGCATTGGCGATCGAAACCAGCGCTTCTCTGGCCTTGGCTTGCCGGCCCGGTTCGAGCGAACGCCAGGACCTGAGCGCCGTCGCCAGCCTTGCCGCCACTTGCGGGTTGCGCTTTTCGACCTCGAGCACCGTCCACGTGAAGAAACGGTAGCCTTCCCCGTCGGCGCGGTGAAAGCCGGTCTGGTTGGCGCTGGAGAATGTGCCGATCAGCGAGCGCACCCGGTTCGGGTTGCCCATCGAGAAGCCCGGATGAGCGGTCAGGGAGCGGACCGTGTCGACAGCTTGTGGCCCCGGCACGCCGGCTTGAATCTGGAACCATTTGTCCATGACCAGCGGGTCGGACGCATATGTCTTTTCGAACCCCGCCAGCGCCTTTTTCGCTTCCGGCGATCCGTGGTGACGATGCGCGAGCACTGCCAATGCGGCCGCGCGGTCGGTCATGTTGGTCGCGGACTGGAAATGCCCGGCCGCCAATGCCACCCCGCCAGGCAGCAGCGAGAGATAATCCAGCAGAATGTTGCGCAAGGCGCGTCGTCCCGCGCTCGCCGCGTCGGGGCTGAAAGCGGTCTTGTCGGCAAGGCTGTCGTAGAGGCCGGAAAATGCCTCGCCATTGGCCGTGGCGATCGCCCGCGCAAGCGCCTGGCGAGATGAATGGATGGCATCCGGATCGATGTTCCTGCCGATGTCACGCGCGATGTCGGCGTCGCCAGGCAGCGCCAGGGCCAGGGCCCGATAGGCTGGTTCCAGCTTCTCGTCGCCGGCGATGTTGCCGGCAAGCTCGGTCAGCTGTGAGGCGAAGTCCGGCTGTTTGCCGCCAAGGATCTGGCGGAAGGCAGCGATCAGCGCATCGGTGAGCAGCGTGTTGAAGGCCTGCCAGCGCGAGAAGGCGTCGTTGTCATGGCGAGCGAGGAAGAACTGGTCAGCCGACTTCTGCTCGACTGACAGCGTCACCGGTGCCGAAAAGCCGCGGTTGAGTGACACCGCCGGTCGTTCGGCAACGCCGGAAAAGCGCACTATGTGACGGCGCTTGCGGACATGGATGACACCGTCCTCGACGCTCGCGCCCTCGACGCCGCTGTACTCGACAGGTTTGCCGCCGGCGCCGATCAGCCCAAAGGCGAGTGGTATATGCATCAGCCGCTTGCGGCTTTCCGACGGTGTCGGCGGCACCGACTGCTCGATCTCGAGCGTGAATTCCCGAGCGGCAGGATTGTGCGTCGAACTCACGGTCAGGTTGGGCGTGCCCGCCTGGTGATACCAGAGCGCGAATTGTGAAAGATCGCGGCCGGACGCCTCCTCGAACACCTTCATGAAGTCCTCGATGGTCGCGGCTTCACCGTCGTGGCGTTCGAAATAGAGGTCCATACCGGCGCGGAAGGCCTCAGCCCCGAGAATGGTTCGGATCATGCGCACCACTTCGGAGCCTTTTTCGTAGACCGTCGCCGTATAGAAATTGTTGATCTCGCGGTAGCGGCGCGGCCGCACCGGATGCGCCAGCGGTCCCTGGTCCTCGGGAAACTGGTGGGCGCGCAGCGTGCGCACTTCAGCGATGCGCTTGACCGCGCGCGAGCGCTGGTCTGCGGAGAACTCATGATCGCGGAAGACCGTCAGTCCTTCCTTCAGGCAAAGCTGGAACCAGTCGCGGCAAGTGATTCTGTTGCCTGTCCAATTGTGGAAATACTCATGCGCGATGATCGCCTCGATATTGGCGAAATCGGCGTCCGTCGCCGTCTCCTGGTCAGCCAGGACGTATTTGTCGTTGAAGATGTTGAGGCCCTTGTTCTCCATCGCGCCCATGTTGAAGTCCGATACGGCGACGATGTTGAAGACGTCGAGGTCGTACTCGCGGCCAAACGCCTCCTCGTCCCATTGCATCGACCGCTTCAGCGCGTCCATCGCGTAGCCGGCGAGCGCCTCCTTGCCGGGCTCGACATAGATGCCGAGCTCGACCTTGCGACCGGACACGGTCACGAAACTGTCGGCGACCTGGCCGAGATTGCCGGCCACCAGCGCGAACAGGTAGGACGGCTTGGGGAAGGGGTCGCGCCAGCTGGTGTAATGCCAGCCGTCGGCGAGATCGCCGCTCTCGACCGGATTGCCGTTGGACAGGAGCAGCGGCGCCTCGTCGCGCCGCGCCTCGATCCGCACTGTGTAGACGGACAGGATATCGGGGCGGTCGAGGAAGTAGGTGATGCGGCGAAAACCCTCCGCCTCGCACTGCGTGCAGTAAACGTTGTTCGAGCGGTAAAGGCCCATAAGAGCCTCATTGCCGGCCGGCGCCAGCTCGGTTTCGATCAGCAGCTGGAAACGGTGTGGGGCCGGCGGCTTGAGCAGCGTCAGCTGGTCGGGGCTCGCCAGCAGATCCGCCGGTTTCACCGTCTTGCCGTCGATCTCGACGCGCTTGAGCGTCAACCCGTCGCCATCGAGCACCAGCGGAGCCGATTTCGATATGCCCTCGCGGCGCTCGACGGTCAGTATCGCGGTGACGACCGTGGCCTGCGGCGAAAGACGGAAGTCAAGGTTGGTTTCCGGAATGAGGTAGTCGCTGGGGCGATAGTCCTCGAGTTTGAAGACCTGGCCTGTATCAGTGCGCATTCCCTGGCTTTTCCTGTCTTTTCCGGGGACCGGACATGGTTTGACTGGTCCAAAAAATTCAAAGTCCGCGCTCTTTACACGAAACACACCCTCGACAAAACTGCGGCAGAGCCTAATTCAGGCCATCCTTTCATCGTCGCGAGGCAGTCATGACCGCCGTCACACCGAAACTCGGGATGGGCGCTTTCGTTCGGCACGCCGACAATCTCCCGTTCTGCCATTTCGAGATCCGCAACGTGCCCTCGACGGCGGGCACGGACGCATTGCCAAAGTGACATCAGAGGCCGGGGCGCAACCAGAGACGACGGGCGGCCACGGCACGCTGAGAGGCATCGTGCTGAAGATCGTCTCCGTGACGGTCTTTGTCGGCATGCAAACCTGCATCAAGGCGGCAGGCGACGTGCCAGCCGGGCAGATCGTCTTCTTCCGTTCCTTCTTCGCCATCTTCCCGATCATCGCCTTCCTGGCATTGAAAGGACATCTGGCCACCGCTTTCGCCACGAAACGTCCCTTCAACCACATCGCGCGTGGCGTCGTCGGCGTCGGTGCCATGGGGCTCGGCTTTTTCGCGCTTACCAGGCTGCCGTTGCCCGAGGCGATCACCCTGAACTATGCACAACCGCTGCTGGTCGTGGTGTTCTCCTCGGTCTTCCTTGGCGAGACGATCCGCGTCTATCGCTGGAGCGCCGTCGCCGTCGGCCTCATTGGCGTGCTCATCATTTCCTGGCCGGAGTTGACGTTGCTCAATTCGGACGAAGGGCTCGACGACCAGGAGGTCCTGGGAGTCATGGCGGCGCTGATGGCCGCTGCAATCTCGGCCGTCGCCATGCTGCTGGTGCGCAATCTCGTGCAGACGGAGAAAACGGCCACCATCGTGCTATGGTTCTCGTCGACGGCGAGCGTGCTCTCGCTGCTGACGCTGCCCTTCGGCTGGCAATTGCTGACGCCAACGCAAGCCGCGCTGCTCATTATGGCTGGCTTTTGTGGCGGCCTCGGCCAGATCTTGATGACCGCGGCCTATCGCCATGCCGAAGCCTCGGTCGTGGCGCCTTTCGAATACACCTCCATGATCCTTGGGATCGTGGTTGGCTATCTCGTTTTCGGTGACGTGACCTCGTCCGGCACGCTGGTCGGTGGTGCGATCGTGGTGGCCGCCGGCATCTTCATCATCTGGCGCGAACGGCAACTGGGTCTGGAACGCACCCGCACCCGCAAGGCGGCCCTGCCGCAAGGGTGATCAGGACCGTTACGACCGCTCCTTTGCCAGGCGCACCAGCGCCGCCCGTGTCTGCTCATCGGCCGGGAAAAAGGATTCGATCGCCAGTTCCGACAAGGTCACATCCAGCGGTGTGCCGAAGACCGTGATGGTGCTGATGAACGACAGAACCTGACCGCCATGGGCAAGCCTCAGTGGATGGACGATCGCATTCGGTTCGACCGGCGCCGGCCGGCTGCCCTTGAGGCCTGAGGGATAGCCGCGCAGTTCGCGCTCCAGTTCGACCAGCACCGGATCGCCGGTGGCATCGTTCTGGCGCTTGAGACGCTCGATCAGGTGCGTGCGCCATTCCTGCAGGTTGACGATGCGTGGCGCGATGCCGCCGGGGTGCAGGCTGAGGCGAAGCACGTTGACCGGTGGCGTCAGCAGCGAAGCCTCGCCAACATCGGCAAGGAAAGGAGCGATCGCGGCATTCGCCGAAACCAGGTTCCAGTGCCTGTCCACGGCCAGCGCCGGAAATGGCTCATGCCCCTTGAGCACGGTCTCGACCGCCGCCATCGCCGGCGCCAGCGTCGTATCGGTGAGCGGCCGTTCGCCGAAGCTGGGAGCAAAGCCCGCGGCCAACAGTAACTGGTTGCGCTGCCTGAGCGGGATCGCCAGTTGCTCGGCCAGATGCAGCACCATGTCGCGCGAGGGTGCGGCGCGACCGCTTTCGACGAAGGAGAGATGCCGCTGCGAAATTTCGGCGTCCATGGCGAGGTCGAGCTGGCTCAAGCGGCGGCGCGTGCGCCATTCACGGATGAGACTGCCGGCGGAGGTCTGCGAGCTTGTCATGGCCGCTGACTAGGCCGACGCTGAAGGCATTTCAATTACCTGCGAGGTCATCGCTAGCCGAGCGCCCGCAGCTTCGCCTTCACCTCGAGAAAATCCCGCCACGCCAGCTTCTTGTGCGCGGGCGTCCGCAAGAGATAGGCCGGATGCAGCGTCGGCATGGCCGGAATGGCAATGCCGGACGCGGTGGTGTGGACGCGCCAGTTGCCGCGCAGCCGCAGGATACCTTCCGAGGTGTTGAGCAAGGTCTTGGCCGATGGACCGCCGAGATTGATCAGCACCTTGGGATTGACCAGCTCGATCTGACGCTCGATGAACGGCCTGCAGATCTCGGTCTCGTGCGGCGTCGGCGGGCGGTTGCCGGGCGGCCGCCAGGGAATGACATTGGCGATGTAGACCGAGTTGCGGTCAAGGCCGATCGCCGCCAGCATGCGGTCGAGCAGCCGGCCCGAGCGGCCGACGAAGGGCAGGCCTTCAATGTCCTCGTCACGGCCAGGAGCTTCGCCGACCAGCATGACAGTGGCTTGCGGGTTGCCGTCGGCGAATACGAGGTTCTTGGCGGTGGCCTTGAGATTGCAGCCCTCGAAAGCGGCCATGTGCTGGCGCAGCTCGTCCAGGGACACTGCCGCGGTGGCCAGTTGGCGCGCCAAAGCAGCCTGCGCCTCGTCGGGCACGGCCGAGGTCGGCGGGCGCGGGGCCGGCGCATCCGGCACCGCGCGCCCATCGAGGCCCGGCGGAGCAACGGGCGGTTCCGGTGCGCTGCTTTCGCCTGGCGTCGTCGTCGGCATCCGCTCCGCCGGCTTCGGCGCGGCCTCCGCGAACCGGTTTACCGGCGCATCCTCCAGAGCCTCGTCGACACCCACGCTGGCATAGAAGGCGAGCAGATCGGCGAAATCGACCGGATTGTTGGGAGAGGCGGCAGTCATGGCCGCACCATCGTCCGGGCCGCGTCAATTTGCAACCTCGGCGAAGACGGTTCGCGACAGCCTCCCTCTTGCCGAGGCGAGGTCGCGGTCTAGCCGGTGGGTATGCGCGGATCCTGCACGAGATAGAAGGTCCATCGCGGCGTGTAGTCGGTCATCAGGAACTCGAAGCTGGCGGTCTTGAGCGGATCGACCTTGCCGTTTTTGAACAGCAGCCGGTCATAGGGTTCGAAGTCGCGGTCGAAATCGGCGAAATTGCTCGACCAGATATTGTCTGGCGTCTTGTTGCGCTGATCGAACGAAAGCCCATCCCCGAACACGCTTGGCTGATCCAGTATTTCCTGCAGCTCGAACTGGAACTCGATCCAGGCCTGGCCGCTGTTGTTGAGCACCTCGAGGCGCATATACATGATGCCGTTGGCGAACTCACCCGCCTTGCCGAATGTCTGGATCGGCTTTGTGGTGCGGATGGTCAGCGTCACGGGTGTCGCCGAATTCAGTTCTTCGGTGATGACCAGCGGATCGTCCTTGGTTCCGATGCCGGAAGCCCCGGTGATGCGGAAACCGCCAAGCTCGTCGGAGAATGAGTACGCGCCTGTCGCCCAGACCTTCACTTCATCCGCGACGGCACGGCCCGGCGCCAACGCCAGAAGGGCCAAAATAACCGCCCGGCAGGCCCGGCCGGGCGTTGATGGAAAGCGCGTCGAAGAGAAGCCGCCTGGCCCGGGAATGCGCATGGCGGGAAGTATGGCCGATAAGCAAGCCGTCGAACAATAGAAAACGCAGGCTTGAAGGGCCGCGCAGCGCGGAAACGGCTTGCCTGCCGCAGAATGCGCGACTTTTTGGCCAAATCCGCATTGTCACGTATGCGCCGGTTTCCTGTCGCCAATTGATGCGCTATGCAGCGCAGGAGCCAGCAAGATACGCCAACGGCGGCAAGCCAGTGCGGAGGGGTTGATGAGCGATATCGAACGCGAAAGCATGGAATTCGACGTGGTCATCGTCGGTGCCGGGCCGGCCGGCCTTGCCGCGGCCATCCGTCTTAAGCAGGTCAATCCCGAGCTCTCCGTCGTCGTGCTGGAAAAGGGCGGCGAGGTTGGCGCTCACATCCTGTCCGGGGCCGTAGTCGACCCGATCGGCATCGACCGGCTTCTGCCCGGCTGGCGCGAGGAGGATGGTCATCCCTTCAAGACACCGGTCACGGCGGACCATTTCCTGGTGCTTGGCCCCGCCGGTTCGTTCCGCCTGCCCAACATCCTGATGCCGCCGCTGATGAACAACCACGGCAACTACATCGTCTCGCTGGGTAACGTCTGCCGCTGGCTGGCTGGCAAGGCCGAGGCGCTTGGCGTCGAGATCTATCCAGGCTTTGCCGCTGCCGGCCTGCTCTACAATGAAGAAGGCGCCGTCACCGGCGTCGTTACCGGCGACATGGGTGTCGAGAAGGACGGCACGCACGGTTCGGGTTTCGCGCCGGGCATGGCGCTGATGGGCAAGTATGTGCTGATCGGCGAGGGCGCGCGCGGTTCGCTCGCCAAGCAGCTGATCGCCAAATACAGCCTCTCGGATGGCCGCGAGCCGGGCAAATACGGCATCGGCCTCAAGGAACTCTGGCAGGTCAAGCCGGAGAATCATCGGCCGGGTCTGGTGCAGCATTCCTTCGGCTGGCCGCTCGACATGAAGACCGGCGGCGGTTCGTTCCTCTATCATCTGGAGGACAACCAGGTGGCTGTCGGCTTCGTCCTCCACCTCAACTACAAGAACCCCTATCTGTCGCCCTTCGAGGAATTCCAGCGCTTCAAGACCCATCCGGCGATCGCAGGCACGTTCGAGGGCGCCAAGCGACTGGGCTACGGCGCGCGCGCCATAACCGAGGGTGGCTGGCAGTCGGTGCCGAAATTGTCGTTCCCGGGCGGCGCGCTGATGGGGTGCGCGGCGGGCTTCGTCAACGTGCCGCGCATCAAGGGCTCCCACAATGCGGTGCTGTCTGGGATGCTGGCCGCCGATCATGTCGCCGAGGCGATCGGCGCCGGCCGTGCCAATGACGAGCTTTCCGCCTACGAGAAAGCCTGGCGGGCGACCGACATCGGCAAGGATCTGAAGAAGGTGCGCAACGTCAAGCCGCTATGGTCGCGTTTCGGCACCATCATCGGCGTCGGCCTCGGCGGCCTCGACATGTGGCTGAACACGCTGTTCGGCCTCTCGCCCTTCGGCACGCTGAAGCATGGCAAGGCCGACTATGCGACGCTCGAGCCTGCCGCCCAGCACAAGAAGATCGCCTATCCGAAGCCGGATGGCGTGCTCACCTTCGACCGTCTCTCCTCGGTATTTCTGTCCAACACCAATCACGAGGAAAACGAGCCGGTGCACCTCGTCGTCGGGACATGGCGCTGCAGCAGCGGTCGGAGCACGATGTGTTCGCCGGACCTTCCACGCGCTATTGCCCGGCGGGCGTCTATGAGTGGGTGGACAAGGACGGCAACGCCGCCGCCGATCCGCAGGCCAAGGACGTGCGCTTCGTCATCAACGCGCAGAACTGCGTCCACTGCAAGACCTGCGACATCAAGGACCCGAACCAGAACATCAACTGGGTGCCGCCGCAAGGCGGTGAAGGACCAGTCTACCAGGGCATGTGACCCCTGCGCCGCTAGGGCGCGGCGGCAAAAAATGCAGCGGAGTGCTAGCTGCGAGGGCATGCAGCACAGCAGAACCGTTGAAACGAGCACCGGCTTGTGGTTCCCTTCTCCGGGGACAAGGAGAAGGCCGATGCGCCGGACATTTCTGACATGCCTCATCGTCATCGGGACACTGTGCGCGCCAGAGGCCTTGGCCGGCACCAGGGCAATTGTCCAGACGCGGACCTACGACATCACGGGAAGCTCGGGGACGGCCTTCATCGAGGCGATGGACAGCAAGGGTCCCAAGCATGGCTTCATGACGCATGCCATCGCCACAACTGCCTATACCGTCGACTGGGATCTCGGCGGGGGTCAGGACAACGGCTTCTGCCGGCTGCGGCGGGTCAACGGCACGCTCAATCTGTTCTACACCTTTCCTCGCGTTGGTTCGCCCATGACGCCGGCACTGAAGAGGCGCTGGAACAGGTTCTTCGCCGGTGTTCGCGCCCATGAGGAAACGCATGGGCGCATCGCCAGGGAGATGATGCGCGCTACCGAAAGGTCGATAGCCGGCCTGCGGGTCGCCGACGACCCCTCGTGCGACAAGACGCGCCGCGAGGCTCGGCTTCGCATCAAGACCGTCTATGCGGAATATGAGGCCAGGCAAAACGCTTTCGACCGGCGCGAGCATAGCGATGGCGGCCATGTCGAACATCTGATCGCTGCCTTGATCGGGAAACCTTGAACGCGCAATCCATCCGCCATCTCGACGCTTGGGCACTGTGCGGCGCTTGTAGGTCAGCCCTGCGGCTTGGCTGACAAGCCGTTCGCCGCGAGCGCTGTGGCGTGCCCATCCTCAGGCTGCTTCTGATCCGATCGAACCGTAAATTCGACCAGCACCGGCAGATGATCGGAGCCGGTGTCCTCCAGCCGCGTCGATGACAGGATCTTCAGCCCGCCCTTGCTGAACACCTGGTCGATCGGCAGGCCCGCATAGCGGCGCAGGAAGTCGGGCAGTGTCCGGTGGATCCAGGTCGGGCCGGCTGAAGGCATGAGTGTCAGCCCGCCGAGCGCCGCGACCCGCCGCACCGCCGCACTCCACGGCACGGCGTTGCAATCGCCGGCCAGGATCGCGGTCTCGCCGAGCGCGGCCAGTGGCTCTGCCAATTCGCCGATCTGCCAGTATTGCTCCTTCGGCCAGGGCCAGCTCAAATGAATCGCGGCGACATCGACATCGCTCCCGCCAAAGTCGATGGTGGCGGTCGCCATCGCGCCGCGCGGCTCGCAACGCGGCGCGGTGTCGGCGGCAAACGGCCGGCGCGACAGCAGCGCCACGCCGAACATGCCGTTCGGGTAGGGGCAGAGGATACGGTAGGGGTAGGCACTGGCGATGTAGCCAAGCTCGGTCGTCCACATGTCAGACACTTCGTCGAGGGTGATCACATCCGGATTGATGCGGCCGATCAGGGAGAGCACTTTCTTCGGCGTCGGGTTGTTGAAGCGCAGGTTCATCTGCAGCAGGCTGTAGACGATCTGGTCGGCGGGCTGGGCAATCGCTGGCTGCGGCCACAGCCTCGGCAATGCGCTTGCCGTCGTGGCCAGGCAAGTGATGGCGAAGAGCAGTGCCGCAGCCGCCTGCAGCCGGTAGGAACTCGCAAGCAGCGGCAGCGCCAGAAGCGCCATCAGCACGCTGAGGTGAACGCGGAAATGCGAGAAGGAATCGAAAGCGGGGTGCAGCGCGCCGAAGAACCCGGCCAACAAAGCGGCCGACAATGCCGTCATCGCCAGGAATGCCAGCCCAGCCGTCATGTTCAAGCGCGCGCCTGTTGTCATCGAGGTCGTGTCTGCCGAATGCCGCCTGACGATCCGTTCGATTTTTGCTTATCCGCCAAATTACGGCCTGAGCAAGACGACGAATTGCCTCGCCGTGGCTTCGCGCGATCGCCTATTGGAACGCTGTCTCCGAAAAGCTCCGGAGCTTGCGCGAATGCAGCCGCTCCATCGGCATCTCGGCCAGCTTCTCCATCGCCCTGATGCCGATGGTCAGGTGCTGCGCCACCTGGCGTTTGTAGAACTCGGTCGCCATCCCAGGCAATTTCAACTCGCCATGCAGCGGCTTGTCGGAAACGCACAGCAGCGTGCCATAGGGGACTCGGAAGCGGAAACCATTGGCGGCGATCGTCGCCGACTCCATATCGAGCGCGATCGCGCGCGACTGCGACAGGCGCTGCACCGGTCCGCGCTGGTCGCGCAGTTCCCAGTTGCGGTTGTCGATGGTGGCGACGGTGCCGGTGCGCATGATGCGCTTCAGATCATAGCCCGACAGGCCGGTGACCTCGGCGACTGCTTCCTGCAGCGCAACCTGGATCTCGGCCAATGGCGGGATCGGCACCCAGACCGGCAGATCGTCGTCCAGCACGTGATCCTCGCGCACATAGGCATGCGCCAGCACATAGTCACCCAGCGCCTGGGTGTTGCGCAGCCCGGCGCAGTGACCAAGCATCACCCAGGCATGCGGCCGAAGCACCGCGATATGGTCGGTGATGGTCTTGGCGTTGGAAGGACCCACGCCGATATTGACCATGGTGATGCCGCCATGATTCGGCTTCTTCAGATGGTAGGCCGGCATCTGTGGCAGGCGCTGTGGCGCCACGCCTTCGCTGGGCGCACCCTGACCGGCCCGGGTGATGACGTTGCCAGGTTCGACAAATTCTGTGTAGTCGTCACCCCCCTTTTCCATCAGGTCGCGGGCGCGGGCGACAAACTCGTCGATGTAGAACTGATAGTTGGTGAACAGCACGAAGTTCTGGAAATGCTGCGGGCTGGTTGCGGTGTAGTGCGTCATGCGGTGCAGTGAATAGTCGATGCGCTGCGCCGTGAACGGCGCCAGCGGCCGGGGCTCGCCGAAGGCGACCTCGAACGTGCCGTTGGCGATCTGATCGTCGGTGCCGTCGAGATCCGGCACGTCGAACAGGTCGCGGATCGGCCGCTTGATGCGCTCGGCAGCGGCGCCGTCGACATAGGTGCCTTCCAGGAAAGCGAAATGCAGGGGGATCGGCGTGGTCGATTCCGAGACGGTCACCGACACGCCGTGATTGCGCATGATCAGCCGAAGCTGCTCGATGAGGTAGGTCTCGAACAGGTCCGGCTGGGTCACCGTGGTGGCGAAATGGCCGGGCGTCGGCATGTGGCCATAGGCCTGGCGCGAGTCGACCTGGGTGAACGAACTCGTGGTGACGCCGATCTCGGGGTAGAAGGCCCGGTAGCGCTTGCTGCTGTCGCCGCCGGCGGCAAGGGCTGCGAAGGAATCGCGAAGGAACTTGGTGTTGCGGTTGTAAAGCACCTGCAGTGCGGCAACGGCCTTTTCGGCATTGTCGAAGCTTTGCCGGCCAAAAGGCTCGGGCATGACGACTGATTCGATGGCTTGGGGGTAGATTCGCTTTTCCATGGCTCAATATAGAGACTTGGACGGGCGGTTGGGAGGGGGCTCGCCGCCGAAGGCGCTCAAAGCGCCATTTTTCTTCAACCCCGCTGCAGGCTGACCAGCAGCACGAACCCGACGCCGGACTTTCGGAGCGCCGGCGCCTCGATGGTCGAGCCGGCATCGGCGCGCATCATCGGCACCGCCAGGACCGGAGCAGCCAGGAGCACCAGAATAAGCGCCGCCCGCGGCAGGAGCCGGAGGGTCTTGGCGAGATTGGCGGCGATGCGGTTCATGATGTCTGTGCTTTTCTTTTCGAGGTCTGGTTCTCTGTTTCAGTGGCGAAGGCTGGTCGGGCAAGCGAGGTGGCACATTCTGGCGGCTTCGTCCCAGGAGCGGGGGGAACGGGCCGCTTCGGCGACAAGGATGGCGAAGAACATCCCAAACAGGCTCATCAGCAGGCAGACGATGGTGAAGCGGCGAGCAAGCATTGGGTCCGTGTCTCCTTCAACACGCAGGAGAATGCCCTGACGCCTCTGAACCGGCTCTGATGCCGGCGTTCATCTGCGGTTCAAATTGATTGACGGGCTCTGATCAGGCTGTCGCCGGCCTGTACGGCCATCGAGGGCCACGGTCTGCGCGTCGATAAAACGAAAACGGGACCCGCCGGGCCCCGTTTTGAGATCACAAGGAGATGGACGCTTAGAGCTTGTGCCAGGTCTGGCTCTTGCAGATCAGTCCGCCGAGCACGCAACCGCTCATCTTGAGCGAGGTACCCGACAATGTCGCCTTGCCGGAATAGGTCTTGTCGTTTGCCGGATCGGTGATGTTGCCGGTATATTTGTTGTCGCCGGCCGCCTTGAGCGAGCCGATGGTCTTGCCGGCATATTTACCGGACTTGAGCGTGATGGAGAATGAACCGCCGCCTGAAATGGCCGCGGTGTCGCCTGCCTGCGTTTTCCAGTTGCCCTCGATCGGATCGGCCCATGCCGCGCCGCTCAGCATCAAAGTGGCCGCCAGGGCCAGGCTCACTTTTCGAAACATGTCTTCCTCCGTTTGGATGGCCGGCCGGATGCTCCGCCTCGCCGGACTGCCGCTTACGCAAACGTAAGCTAGTCCAGCTTCCGTCAAAACAAAAGCGGTGCCGCAACGGAAGACTTCGGCATTTTGAAAGCGCCTGAATTCACCCTGCCGGGACGGAAATGAAAACGATCGCCCCGTCGTGTTTGTTTCCCGTGGTTAGCGGAGTGTTGATCGCGGCCCCGAAAATTTTCGTCAAATTTGGCGAAAACCAGCCGAATTGCTGGGTTCGTATCCTTAACGAATTTCTGTGTTTACCTCTTGTTTTAGCTTTGTTTTCCTCAAATTAAGCACGCCATTTAACGACGGATTCAAGCCTGCGCGGCATTCTCGAAAGCATCGAAAGAGCGCCCCGGACAAGACAAACGGAGGCAGCTCTCGGGAGCCAGACAGGGGACTAAAATGGCACGTTTTGAAATGCTTGAAGCAGGCTTCGGCGCCATGGGGGCAACTGCCCAGGCCGACATTCTTTTCGAACTGGGCATGATGTATGCGACCGGCCGCGATTGCGAGACCGATGTCGTTGCCGCCCACAAATGGTTCAACATCGCCGCCATCAAGGGTTCGGCCCGCGCCGCGGAACTGCGCTCGGAACTCTCGGCGGCCATGTCGAAGGTCGAGATCGCCAAGGCGCTGCGCGAAGCCCGCGAATGGATGACCATGCACTGAGTTCCGCCAGACGGGGACGCTCCGGCCAAGACCGCTAAAAGACGGTCGCGCCAACAGGGACAAGGCTGCGCAGACAGCCAGGCCACCGGCCAACAACAAAAGAATGCGGCAGGCCGACAGGTCCAAGCCGCGCGACCATGATCCCGAAGTTGAATCGGGGCTTCGGCAACATCATGGCCAACAGGAAGACAGGGAAGGTGGGTTGGGTCACAGCGCGGGGGCGCCGGGGAAACAGCCTGACAGGCAAAAAGCCACGACCAGCCGGAACAAGGCTGGCGTGGCTTTTTGCGTGGATGAGACCGCGCAGGCCCAATCGAGCGGCGCCAATGCGCCTAGACAGGCCCGGTGAAGGATGAAATTGTCCCGCCTCTCTGGAAGAAGCGCGGCCGGGGCGGCCGCGCGTGAGTGGAGGAGTTCTATTGTCATGAAAAAAATGGGTATTTTGAGCGCGGCCATTTTCGGCCTGATGATGAGCGCGCCCGTCGCGTTCGCCGACGACATCACCGTCTCGGTGGTTGGCCCGATGACCGGACAGCTCGCGACCATCGGCGATCAGTTCAAACAGGGCGCAAAGGCCGCGGCCGATGCCATCAATGCCGCGGGCGGCGTCAACGGCTCGATGATCAAGCTCGACATCGAGGACGACCAGTGCGACCCCAAGCAGGCCGTTTCGGTCGCCAACCGCATCATTGCCAACGGCGTCAAGTTCATCGACGGTCATGCCTGCTCGGGTTCGAGCATTCCGGCCTCGGCCGTCTATGCCGAAGCCGGTGCGCTGATGATGAGCCCGGCGTCTTCGAACCCGGTGCTGACCGACGCTGCGGCCAAGTCCGGCTGGCCGACGATCATGCGCCTCTATACGCGTGACGACGCACAGGGCGCCTTCATCGGCCCGTGGATTGCCAAGAAGTATGCCGGCAAGAATGTGGTCATCCTGCACGACAAGAGCGCCTACGGTCAGGGCGTGGCTGACGCCGTCAGGGCAACCATGAATACCGGTGGCCTCAAGGAAGTCTACTATGACGCCATCAACCCCGGCGAGAAGGACTATTCGGCGCTTGTCACCAAGCTGAAGGATCTCAAGGCCGATGTCGTCTATTTCGGCGGCTACCATCCTGAGGCTGGCCTGATCCTGCGTCAGTCGGCCGAACAGAACCTGAAGTTCCAGCTGATCATGCCGGACTCGATCGCCTCGCCGGAGTTCTGGCAGGTTGCCGGCCCGGCCGGCGAAGGCACCATGTTCGTGTTCCCGTCGGATCCGCAGGCAAAGCCGGAAGCCAAGGCGGCCGTCGAGAAGATCAAGGCCGGCGGCTTCGTGCCGGAAGGTTTCACGCTGTTTTCCTACGCCGTGGTCCAGGCTTTCGCCGAAGGCATCAAGCGTGCCGGCAGCGACGATCCGGCCAAGGTTGCCGAAGCGTTGAAGAACGGCACGCCGATCAGCACCGTTGTCGGCGACGTCACCTTCGACGAGAAGGGCGACCTCAAGAATGCCAGCTACGACATCAACCAGTGGCATGACGGCAAGTACGCCCCGATCGCGCAGTAATCGCTCCGACGATCGGATAGTCCAAGGAAATGGCCGGGTTCGTCCCGGCCATTTCTGTTTGCGGTCCGCGATGCGCTCCGTCTATCGGCCGGTGGTGGCGGTCGACGCGCTCTGGTCCTCGATGAACCGCACCAGCACCGCCCCGTCGGTGACCTGTGACCCTTCCCCGGCGATCTCGGCGATCACACCGTCATGCGGGGCGGCGATGGTGTGCTCCATCTTCATCGCTTCGAGGATCAGCAGAATTTGCCCCTTGGTCACGGCGTCCCCTTTCGCCACGCGCACAAGCTTGACGAGACCCGGCATCGGCGCGCGCAGGCTGGCGGAGGCGGCAGCGGCTTCATCGCTCCTGGCCAGCGGATCCGGCACGGTGAAAGTATAGCCGACAGCGCCTTCGAACACGGTGATGTGGCCAGGCCAGCGGGCGAGGCGGGGAACGGCCCGAAGGTCATGCGAATTGGTGCTGTCATACGGCGCATCGAGAGCCACCTGAAAGCGTCCGTCCGGCCGCATTGAAACCTTGGCCAGGATGGCCTCGTCGCCGAACTTCAGCCGCATGCGCCGCGCCACGCCGTGGAAATGCGCATAGCCGGCAAGCGACGACCAGGGGTCGTCCGACGATGGCAATGCTCCGGCACCCGAGGCCGCCAGCGCGGCAGCCGAGATGATTTCGCCGGTCGGCGGCGCGACCGCCGTCAGCATCTCCTGGTGTCTGCCGATCAGGCCGGTATCGACGTCTCCCGCCGCAAAATCCGGGTCGGCGGCAAGAGCGGCAAGAAAAGCGGTGTTGACGGTGGAGCCGGCAATCTCGGTTCGCGCGAGCGCGGTGCGGAGCGCTTCCAGCGCCGCCCGCCTGTCCCCGGAATGGATGACCAGCTTCGCGATCATCGGATCGTAGTAGGGCGAGATGGCATCGCCAGCCCGCACGCCGGTCTCGATGCGCATCGCGGCGCCTTCGGGGGCAACGCCCGGAAATTTCAGGTGGTGCAGCGTGCCTGTCGCCGGCAGAAACCCCTTGGCCGCGTCTTCGGCGTAGATGCGCGCCTCGAAGGCATGGCCGCAAAGCGCGATCTCGCTTTGTGTCTTTGGCAGTTTTTCGCCGCTGGCGACGCGTAACTGCCACTCGACCAGATCGGTGCCGGTGACCATCTCGGTGACCGGATGCTCGACTTGCAGGCGGGTGTTCATTTCCATGAACCAGAAGCGGTCGGCCTTGAGGCCTTGCGAGGCGTCGACGATGAACTCGATGGTGCCGGCGCCGGAATAGTTGATCGCCTTGGCCGCCTTCACCGCCGCCTCCGTCATCGCCTTGCGCAAAGCCGGCGTCATGCCGGGGGCGGGGGCCTCCTCGATCACTTTCTGGTGGCGGCGTTGCGCCGAGCAGTCGCGTTCGTAGAGATGCACGGCATTGCCGAAATTGTCGCCGAACACCTGCACTTCGATATGCCGTGGCTTGTCGACGTATTTTTCGACCAGCACGCGGTCGTCGCCGAAGGCGGCCTTGGCTTCGCGCCGGGCGCTGGACAGCGCCTCGGAAAAATCATCGGGATGCTCGACGCGCCGCATGCCCTTGCCGCCGCCGCCGGCACGCGCCTTGATCAGCACGGGATAGCCGATCTCGCGGGCTTTCGAGGCAAGCAGCACGATCTCCTGCGCCTCGCCATGATAGCCCGGCACGACCGGAACGCCAGCTTTCTCCATCAACCGCTTGGCGGCGTCCTTCAACCCCATGGCGCGGATCGAAGCGGCCGATGGGCCAATGAAAATGAGGCCAGCCGCGACCACCTGGTCGACGAAATCCGGGTTTTCCGAGAGGAACCCGTAACCGGGATGAATGGCCTGCGCCCCTGTCGCCAGGGCCGCCGCGACAATCCTGTCGCCGCGCAGATAGCTCTCGCCGACGGGCGAGGGGCCGATATGCACCGCCTCGTCGGCCATTTCGACATGCAGAGCCTTGGCGTCGGCGTCTGAATAAACGGCGACGGTGCGCACATCCAGCCTGCGGGCGGTACGGATGACACGGCAAGCAATCTCGCCCCGATTGGCGATCAGGATCTTGCTAAACATGGAGCCTCCCGGATTTGCGGCAAGCGATACCAGTTCGGCAGACACCTGCTATTTGGACGCGGCGATCTCGCAGGCGCCGCCGTTTGTCACCTTGTAGTGAGCGCGCGTGGCCAGGCAGGATTTCATGGCCAGCTCCTCCGCTGCCTTTTGCGACGGCGCATTCAGTCGCGCGCCGCAGAGGATGTAGAGAGAAACCACCCTGGAGTACGGCGTGGTGGCATAGGCGGAATGGCCGCTGGCCGCGACATAGGCCTTGTAGGCCTTGGTGCATGGCGACTTCGGATCGCCATTCAAAGTCGGCGGGAAACGTTTGTCTCCCTCGCTTCCCGCCAGCGATCCGGCCATGCCAACGCCTGGGGCGGCCGCTATCAGCAACCAAGCCAGCATCGATCCGGCTACCCGTTTGCAGATCATGGATTTCATTTTGATCCCCCCAATCACGAGAATATCTCGACGTGTCGCCTACTTCGACGCCGAGATGGCGCAGCCGCCACTCGCGGTCTTGACCTTCCATCGCGCCAGGCCGGCCTGACAACTGCGCAGCGCTATCTCTTCCGCGGCCTTCTGGGACGGGGCGTTGAGCTTCGTCCCGCAGATGATGTAGAGGTCGACAACGCGCGAATAAAAGGTCGTGGCGTAGGCCGAATGACCGCCCGCCGCGATATAGGCTTTGTACGCCACGTTGCATTCGCTCTTCGGATCCGAGCCCATGGTCGGTGGAAAATGCACGTCTCCCTTGCTTCCCGCCAGTGAACCCGCCGTCGCGGCGGCGACTGTCGTTACGACAAGCAGTCCGGTCAGCACCGGGAAACGAACGTGGCCTTTGCTGCTTGCAAGCGATTTGGCCATGCTCATGCCGGTCGCCGAGAGCATTAGTAATCCTGCAAGTATCGACGCAGCCGACTTGCGACAATATTTCCGAACCATTTTCACCCCAGCCCAATTGCCCAACCCGGTGTGAGCAATAGCGAATATTCGGTGCCCCCGCCAGTTCGCTGGTGGAAAATTTCATTTGGCTATGCTGATGAATCGATTGGTCCATGCAGTTCAGCTTTCCCCCAGGGCAGCAATGGCTCTTCGGTATAGTTCTGAAGTCGGCTCATCGAAGCAGCAGAAAGTAACGGTATCCGGCGATGTGTTCCGTGCAAGGAAGCTGCCGACCGTTCGGACCGCGATCGCAGTCGCTTCAGCCTTCGGATACCGGTAGACACCAGTCGAGATTGCTGGAAAGGCAATTGTCCGGCAGTCATTGGCGAAAGCAATTTCGAGCGAGCGCCGGTAGCAGGAGGCGAGCAGTTCTGCCTCACCCTTGCCGCCACCCTGCCAAACCGGCCCGACCGTATGGATGATATGGCGGGCCGGCAGCCGATAACCCTTGGTCAGCTTTGCATCGCCGGTTTTGCAGCCATTGAGCATGCGACATTCGAATTCGAGTTCCGGCCCAGCGGCGCGGTGAATGGCTCCGTCGACCCCGCCGCCACCGAGCAGCGAGGAGTTGGCGGCGTTGACGATGGCATCGACCGCCAGCTTGGTGATGTCGCCGGTGTGAACGCTGATCCGGTCGCCCGTGGCGCTCATCATCACATCCTGAACACACCGAAGCGTGTCTCCTCGATCTCGGCATTGAGCGCGGCCGACAGGCTGAGCGCCAGCACCTCGCGTGTCCGGGCCGGATCGATGATGCCGTCATCCCAGAGCCTTGCCGAGGAATAGAGCGGGTGGCCTTCATGCTCGTACTTCATCAGGATCGGCTTCTTGAATTTCGCCTCCTCCTCGGCGGTCCATTCCCCGCCCTTGCGCTCGATGCCCTCGCGCTTGACCATGGCGAGCACGGTTGCCGCCTGTTCGCCGCCCATCACCGAGATGCGGGCGTTCGGCCACATCCACAGGAAGCGCGGGGAATAGGCGCGGCCGCACATGCCGTAATTGCCGGCACCGAACGAACCGCCGATGATGACGGTGACCTTCGGCACCTTGGCGGTGGCAACCGCCATCACCAGCTTGGCGCCGTCCTTGGCGATGCCGCCTGCTTCGTATTTTCGGCCGACCATGAAGCCGGTGATGTTCTGCAGAAAGACCAGCGGGATCCCGCGCTGGCAGCACAGCTCGATGAAATGCGCGCCCTTCAACGCGCTCTCGGAAAACAGCACGCCATTGTTGGCGATGATGCCCACCGGCATGCCGTGGAGATGGGCAAAGCCGGTGATCAGCGTCGTGCCGTAGTTCTGCTTGAACTCATCGAATTCGGAGCAGTCGACGACGCGCGCGATCACCTCGCGCACGTCATAGGGCTGGCGCAGATCGGTCGGGACGATGCCGTAAAGTTCATCCGCCGGATGAAGCGGCGGAATCGCTTTCTGTAACTTCAGGCTTACAGCCTTGTTCCGATTCAGGTTCTTGATGATGCGCCGGCAAATGGCGAGCGCGTGTTCGTCGTCCAGTGCATAGTGATCGGCGACACCGGAAAGCCGGGTGTGCACATCAGCGCCGCCCAGATCCTCGGCGCTGACATCCTCGCCGGTGGCCGCCTTCACCAGCGGCGGTCCGCCGAGGAAGATGGTCGCCTGGTTGCGCACCATGATCGTCTCGTCCGACATCGCCGGCACATAGGCGCCGCCGGCGGTGCAGGAACCCATGACGCAGGCGATCTGCGGGATGCCGGCCGCCGACATGTTGGCCTGGTTGTAGAAGATGCGGCCAAAATGCTCGCGGTCGGGGAAGACCTCGTCCTGGTTGGGCAGATTGGCGCCGCCGCTGTCGACCAGATAGACGCAAGGCAGGTTGTTCTGCAGCGCGATCTCCTGTGCCCGCAGATGCTTCTTCACCGTCAGCGGATAATAGGTGCCGCCCTTCACCGTGGCGTCGTTGACGACGACCATCACCTCGGTGCCCTCGACACGGCCGATGCCGGCGATCAGGCCGGCCGACGAAATCTCCTCGCCATACATCGACCATGCCGCGAACTGGCCGATCTCAAGGAAAGGCGAACCGGTGTCCAGCAATTGCGCCAGGCGTTCGCGCGGCAACAGCTTGCCACGGCCGACATGGCGCTCGCGTGCCTCGTCCGAGCCGCCGCGCTCGACGGCCGTGGCCTTTTCGGCGATGTCGGCAACCAGAGCCCGCATGCGCTCGGCATTGGCACGGAAGGTTTCGGAGGAGGGAGAAATCTGGGTTTGCAGCGTGGCCATGCTACACCCCCTCCGCCATGATCTCACGCCCAATCAGCCAGCGGCGGATTTCGCTGGTGCCGGCGCCGATCTCGTAGAGCTTGGCGTCGCGCAGGAGCCGGCCGGTCGGATAGTCGTTGATATAGCCATTGCCGCCAAGCAGTTGGATGGCGTCGAGCGCCATCTGCGTCGCTTTTTCGGCGGCAAACAGCACGCAGCCGGCGGCGTCCTTGCGGCTGGTCTGGCCGCGGTCGCAGGCGGCGGCGACGGCGTAGACATAGGCGCGCGCTGCGTTCATCGCCGTATACATGTCGGCAAGCTTGCCTTGCACCAGCTGGAATTCCCCGATCGGCTGGCCGAACTGCTTGCGCTCGTGAACATAGGGAATCGCCACGTCGAGACACGCCGCCATCAGGCCGATCGGCCCGCCGGCAAGCACGGTGCGCTCATAGTCGAGGCCAGACATCAGCACCTCGACGCCGCGTCCTTCCTCGTGCAGCACATTGTCGAACGGCACCTCGACATCCGAAAAGACCAGTTCGCCGGTGTTGGAGCCTCGCATGCCGAGCTTGTCGAGTTTCTGCGCCACCGAAAACCCCGGCATCGCCTTTTCGACGATGAAGGCAGTGATGCCGCGCGATTGCCGTTCCGGGTCGGTCTTGGCGTAGACGACCAGCGTTTCGGCGTCCGGACCGTTGGTGATCCACATCTTGGTGCCGTTGAGCACATAACGGTCATTGCGCTTGTCGGCGCGCAGCTTGAGCGACACCACGTCGGAGCCGGCGCCGGGTTCCGACATGGCGAGCGCCCCGACATGCTCGCCCGAACACAGCGGCGGCAGGTATTTTTCCTTCTGTGCCGGTGTTGCCCAACGGTTGATCTGGTTGACGCAGAGATTGGAGTGGGCACCATAGGAGAGGCCGACCGATGCCGAGGCGCGCGAAATCTCCTCGACCGCGATCACGTGGGCGAGATAGCCCATGCCGCTGCCGCCGAAATCGGGATCGGCGGTAATGCCGAGCAGGCCGAGCGCGCCGAGATCGCGCCACAGATGCGCGGGGAATTCGTTCTCCCGGTCGATGTCGGCTGCGAGCGGAGCGATCCTATCCTGCGCGAAGCGCCGGACCAGGTCGCGCAGCGCCTCGACGTCCTCGTCATGCCCGAAGCTGAGCGTGTTCGTGTACATGCCGTTCCTCCTGCCGCATGACCCCGAAAATCGACTTCGATTTTCGGGAAGGATCATGAGCGAAATTCTAGTGCTACAGCGTCCTTTGCGCGTCCGCGGGGACGCGCGGCGCTGTAGTGTTGCCATCGATCTTCGCGCCGACCAGGCGCATTGTCATCGAAAGATATGTTGCCGTGACTTCAGCGATCGACAATCGCTCGCCCGGCCGGAACCAGACGATGACGCCGGTCATCATCTGGATCAGCGCCATTGCCGTCAGGCCGGTGTCCTCGACGCTGAATATACCCGCCTCGGCGCCATCGCGCAGGATCGAACGCAGTTCCTTTTCGTAGGCCGTGCGCATGCGCAGGATCTGTGTCAGCCTGTCGGGCGACAGGCTGCGCAATTCCATGTTCGACACATGCGTGGCATGGCGGCGTTCGATATGAAAGGCGATGTGGTTGCGCACATAGGCGGCAAGCTGCCGCGCCGGATCCGCGCGGGCCGGCCTGGAATGCTCCCAGGCTTCGCGAAGTCCTTGCATATGCTCGCGCATCAGCGTGAACAGCAGCTCTTCCTTGGTCGGGAAATAGCGATAGAGCGCGGCTGCCTGGACGCCGACCTCGGCGGCCAACTGGCGCATCGACATCGCCTGATAGCCGTAGCGCGCTATCAGGCTGACCGCCGCTTCGCGGATTGCCGCCTCGGTTCGCCCGCCGTCTGATCCTGTGGTGCGTGCCATCATCGCCTCGCCTGCCGACGGCGGTATAATAAAACGAACGTTCAATTAATTCAAGAGAGCGAAATGTGCTATGCAATGATCCTGAAATCTCCAGGCGTGGTCCAAGTCTCCAGCTCTTTCACATCGATCCGCGAGACCGCCGCTCCCGGCGGGCCCTGCCGAAGTCGCTCGATCATGTCCGCAACCGCCGCGTCGGCGCCGGCAAGCCATGCCGTCACCGAGCCATCTCTTTCGTTACGTACCCAGCCCAACAGACCGAAACTCGTTGCTTCGCCTCGCGCCCAGATCCTGTAGCCGACACCTTGGACCTTGCCGTATATGCGCGCCTGAACCGCCCTTTTCCGGTCTTTCATGGCTCACTCCCGTGCATAGAGTTTGGCGCGGCACCGAACAAAGGCAACTGGCTTGAAGTACTAATCCAATCGAAGAATTCGGAATTTTTACGGAGAATGGGTGACTGGATCCAGTAAATAGTTGACTGGGTCAATTTTCTGGTGATCATCCCTATGGCCTGGAAATTTTCGCGGAGGCTTTTGGCATGAGCGATCGGAATGCCTTGGTCGGCGACATCCGCCGCTTCAACCGGTTCTATACCGGGCTGATCGGGTTGCTCGACGAGACGTTGATGCACAGTGCCTATACGCTGACCGAGGCGCGGGTGCTGTTCGAGCTCGGTCATGGCCCCCGCGATTGCCCCACCAATCCTGGCGGCAAGACAGGGTTTCTGGCCCGAGCGCTTCGGCTCGATGTCGAACCGGTCGCCTCCGCAATCGCCCGGGACCTTCAGGTGGATCCTGCCTATGTCTCTAGAATCATTCGCAAATTCTCTGCCGCCGGCCTGACCGAGATGTGCACCGGTCCCGCGCCGCTACGACCGCGCGTTCTTTCGCTCTCCGCGCGCGGCCAGGCCTCGCTTGCCGCGCTTCATGCGGCCACGGATCGTGATCTCGCCCGCCTGACCGCGGGCCTGAATGACTGGGAAGCCGCGGAACTGTCGGATGTGTTGACGCGTGCCAGGCATCTGCTCGGCGCGGCGATGGCTCCTGAGCGCCCGGAAGTGCCCTAGTTTCCCCGCGCCGCCGCCAATGCGCCCGGCAATTCCTCGGCGAAGATATCCAATTCGTGGTCGAGACCGACACTGACGCGGATGCAGCGGTCTAGTCCTGGCGCCATCGGCTTGCGGATGAAGACGTCGCGCGACAACAGTCCCTGCAGCACTTTCAGGGCGAAAGCACCGTCATGGCCACAGTCGATGGTGACGAAATTGGTCGCCGAGGCGAGCGGCTTCAACCCGTTCTGTTCGGCGATATCAGCGATGCGCCGCCGTCCGGCGGCCACCCGGGCCACCACCGTCTCGAGATAGGCCTGATCGGCGAGCGCCTCGACGCCGGCGATCTGCGCCATGCGGCTGACGCCATAGTGGTTGCGGATCTTCTCGAAGTCGCTGATCACCAGCCTCTCGGCCAACGCATAGCCGCACCGTATGCCGGCAAGTCCGTAGGCCTTCGAGAAGGTTCGCATGCGGATGACGTTTGGCCGCGAAATATCGATCGGCGGCAGGGCCGAGGCTGGTCCCAGCTCGCCATAGGCCTCGTCGAGCACCAGCATGGTGGTTTCCGGCAGGGCTTGTATGAAGCCGATGACCTCGTCGGCTTCCCACCAACTGCCCATCGGATTGTCCGGGTTGGACAGATAGACCAGCGGCGCCTTCTCCCTGACGACCGCCGCGAGCAGACCGTCCAGACTTTCGCGATCGTTCTCGTAAGGGACGGTCACCAGCCGGCCGCCGACACCGGCAATGTGGAAGTTGAAGGTAGGATAGGCGCCGAGCGAGGTGACCACCGCATCGCCGGGCGCCACATACATGCGCGCCACCAGGCTGAGCAGGCCGTCTATGCCCTCGCCGACAACGATGTTCTCGACAGCCACGTCGTGATGCGCGGCAGCCGCGACCTTCAGGTCGAAATTGTCCGGGTCGCAATACATCCACTGGTCGCGCGCGACACTCTCCATGCGGGCGATCACGCGCGGCGAGGGGCCAAAGCTGCTCTCATTGGCGCCGATGCGGGCACGGAAAGAGCGCCCGCGCTCACGCTCCTGCGCTTCGGGGCCGACAAACGGCACGGTCGACGGAAGCGCGGCGATGAGGGGTGAGAGGGCAGGACGCTGACGCATGTCTAAAGCTCGCTTGGAAGGGGTCTTCTTGCTAGCGTGCCGGTTGGGACGGTGCAAGGTCAGGATCGGTCGACCCGGCGGCCTTACTGGATTCTGACGGCGGTATTTGCCAGCGAGGCAGGATGAACACACGATTGCCCCGCCTGGTCCAGGCAATGTGCTGGTGGTCCGCGACGTGGTTGGCGCCATCGAACGGGCCATCGTCGCCCACGCCGATGTCAGAGCGGACATAGCCGCCGACGCGCAGGCAGGTTTCGGTACCGGGGATGTAGAAGTAGCCAGCGCCGTAGACGTCGCAAATCTTGACGTATTCAGCGGGTTCCGGCTCGACGACGGCGTCGGCGGCGCGCGCACCGGAAACTGCGATCAGGGCCGCAGCGGAGCCGAGTCACCCGCCAGGAATTGCCGCAGAATCCCCGCATCGCGCAAAGCCGCGGTCCGGTACGCTCTTATTTTTCCATATTAATGACGCGGGCTTGTTGATTGTGCCGCCGCTTTTCTTTATCCAGCGGCGCAACGGAGAGGTGGCCGAGTGGTCGAAGGCGCTCCCCTGCTAAGGGAGTAGAGGTCAAAAGCTTCTCGTGGGTTCGAATCCCATCCTCTCCGCCATGACCCCAAGACCTTGGTTGCTCTTGGGCTTACCTCGGATTTTTCTGCGCCTCTGCTCGATCTAGAAAGAGCGCGATCTCATTGGGCAGGTTGCCGGTCTCCAGGAAAGGTGCGTGGCCCTGATCCGGAACGGTAATTGTCCTAGTGCCGGGATGACGTTTTCGCATCTCCTCCAGCGTTTCCTGGGACAATAGCCTCGAATTGGCGCCGCGTATGGCGAGCATTGGAACGGCCGCCAACGCATCGAATTGCTGCCAAAGGGGCGGCAATGGCTGTGACAGGTCGAGATTGGCAACCGTGTCGACCAGCTTCGAATCGAAATCGGGCAGCAGCTCTTGATTCGTCTCGCGATAGAGCGCGCGCACCATTCGCTCCCAGTCGCCCTCAGCAAGCGCTGGAAAGTCCTGGCTATGAACATTGCGCTGGGCGCCCACTGCCTCGGTGAAGGTTTTCGGCTTTGGCGCGCGTTCGAGATAGGACTGAATGTGAGCGAGGCCGGCCGGTTCGATCACTGGCCCGATGTCGTTGAGCACGATGGCTTTCAGCACCGCCGGCTGCATCGCGCCAAGGACATGGATGATCAGCCCGCCGCGCGAGGTGCCGATGAAGGCCGCCTGTTCGATGCCAAGTGCGGCCAGCCCGGCAAGGACGTCGCTGGCTTCGATGCCGACATTGTAGTGACTGACATCGGGATCGTAGGCCGACTGCCCGCGTCCGCGGTAGTCGAAAGCGACAACCTTGCGCGCAAGGGCGGATCGCGTTGAAAGATAGAGCGCAAGCTCGTGAAAATCCCGAGCGTTGCGCGTCAAGCCAGGCAGACAGACGACCGGCCAATGGGCGGAACTCGCTTCGCCATAGACACGCGCGTGAAGCCTCAGCCCATCTGGCGCGGCATAGAAGAAGTCGGAGAAATCTGGATTGCTCGACATGGAACGGACGCCTTAGCCGCAGGATCGTCCACGACTGCTATAGACGGAGCGCCGGAGGGTCAAACTGGAAAGGCTCCTCCTTCTCCTCGCACGGGGAGAGCAGGAGCCTCAACTGCGCCCGTTCACGAGATCGCCAACAATGTCGTACTTGCCGGAAATACGCATCTTGTAGACCTCGTAATTCTCCATCACGCGCTGCACGTAACTTCTTGTTTCCGTGTAGGGAATCCGCTCGACCCAGTCCACCACCGCATCGATGTCCTTGCCGCGCGGGTCGCCGTATTTAGACACCCACTGGCTGGCCCGGGCCGGGCCGGCATTGTAGCCCGCGAAGGTCAATACGTACGAGCCGTTGAAGCGATCGAGCTGTTCGCCGAGAAACGCCGAACCAAGCGTTGCATTGTAGCCGGCGTCGGTTGTCAGCCTGGTCTGGGAAAACTGCAATCCGGCCTTCTTCGCCAATTGCTTGGCGGTTCCCGGCATTAGCTGCAGCAGCCCGCGCGCGCCGGCACTGGATACGGCACCGACGTTGAATTCGCTTTCCTGGCGGGCGATCGCATAGGCCAGCGCCTTGCCCGAACCGGAAATATTGGCCGAATCGGGGATGACACCGAGCGGATGCGACAGCGCGCCGACATCGATGCCGCGCGCCCCGGCGATCTTGCCGACTTTCAGCGCCATGAAATGGTTATCCTGCTTTTCCGCAAGGACAGCCAGCAGCGCCAGTTCACCCGGGCTGGTCAACTGCCCGGCAAGGTCGCGGTAAAGCGTTTCGGCATAACGGTCGTAGCTTGCCTCCTGCAGGCGCTTGATGGCGGAGACGGCCTCGCGGCCGGCAAAGTTCTGCCGGTCGGCGGCACTTGGCTGGGGATAGACGATGTTGAGCGCCTGCCGACCGACGCGTTCGGCGGCCAACTGGCCGTAGAACGTCGTGCCGTAGGTCGCCGCACGTCCAAAATAATCCTTGGCATTGCCGGGGCCGCCGACTTCCGCCGCGCGGCCGAGCCAGTAATAGGCGCGCGACAGGGTCATCGGCCCCTGGGCTAGCTCGGCGATGCGCGCGAAGTGCGTCGCCGCGAGCTTGGGATCGCTCAGGCCGCGCAGCGCATACCAGCCGGCATGGAACTCGGCTTCCGCCGCATTGGCCGCGCTTTCGGCTGCATGCATGGCGACTATCTTGTATGCGGTCTTTATGTCGCCCTGGTCGACCAGTTCGCGCGACAGCACCCGGCGTTCGACCCACCAGGCGTCCGGATCGACCAGGGATTCACGGTCCGCCGGTGCCTTCATGACAACCGCCGCGGCGCCCGCAAAATCCTCCTGCTTGCGCAGATATTCGGCCTGCGCGAAGAAATAGCCGGCCGAACGCTGCGCCACCGGCACGGCCTTGAGCAGTTTGGCCGCATTCTTGTCGCCTCTGTCGGCCGCCACCCAGGCATCGGCAAGCTGCTGGGCGCCGGCGAGGCCGGCGACACGCAAGGCGGAATTCACCCGGTCGGCATAGAACATGCGCTCCATGCGAAAACGGTGATCTGCGGCGGGAATAAGGCCGCCGAACTCCTTGACCAGAGCCGCCTCGTCGTTGGCGTCCAGGATCGCGGTGCGCCAGAACGGCGACAGCACCGATCGCGCCGCCTTGGCGTTGCCGGACGACGCATAGGCGCGCGCGAGAACCATCACGCCTTCGAATGTCTGCGGCTGGCTGCCGCCGAAAGCCTTGATGACGATGTCCGCCGCCGGGTTCTCGCGATAGAGCGCGCGCTCGCTGTTCTTGCGCAACGCAATGGTTCCCGGCCAATTGGGCAGCATCTTCGCGGCTGCCGCGATATCGCCACTCGGAACCTTGTCGCCCCCGTAGAGCGCGATCGCCCAGGCCAATATGTGCTGGTCGAGCGATTGTGCGGGGAGTGCATCTCGCACACCGCGTGCGCCGGGAATATCGCCCGCCGCCAGCGCATCCAATCCGCTTTTCAAGAGCGTGACGCCGGGGTGGGGCCTGTTGCGCCTTGTCCTGTACACCAGGCATCGGAATGGCCGAGGTGACCCGCACATCGACGCTGCCGCCGATCGCCACGCCGGGCATCAGCGCGGTGATGGCGCCAAGAAGCGCGAACAGGTGGGGCCGACCGGTCGGCATGATCCTCGTGTCTTTCCTTAATCCAGCATTTTACCAGCAGGCGAAGAAGCCTCGAAGCCTAGACTTAGGTCGTGAAGGGCTCGTAAACAAAGGGTTATCGAGGCCGTTCGAATAGCGTTTGCTGGCACCATGGCAATGCTTGCCGCGCAACAATGTCGAGACTATGGTGCGCGGCTTCGCTTTCGGTTAGAAGGCGCGCACGATAAAACCCGATGCACGTCGTCCCAAAACCGGTAACCGCTTTTGGGACGACGACATGCATGAACCTAGAAGTCCCAAGGAGTTGGACGACATGCTGAGAGGCTCGCTTACTGCGCTCGTGACACCGTTCGAAAAGAGCGGGCGTTTCGACGAGAAAGCCTTTCGCGCGTTCGTCGAATGGCAGCTTGGCGAAGGCACCACTGGCCTCGTCCCCGTAGGCACCACCGGCGAGTCGCCGACGCTGTCGCATGACGAGCACCGCCACGTCGTCAAGGTTTGCATCGAGGTTGCCAAGGGGCGCGCCCCTGTGGTTGCCGGCGCCGGTTCCAACAACACCGAGGAAGCTGTTGGGCTTGTGCAGTATGCCGAAAAGGCCGGTGCCGATGCCGCCCTGGTCGTCACGCCCTACTACAACAAGCCGACACAGCGCGGCCTCTACGAGCATTTCGCCGCCGTCGCCAGGGCGACCAAGCTGCCGATCATCATCTACAATATCCCGCCGCGCTCGGTGATCGACATGACGCCGGAGACGATGGGCCGGCTGGTGCACGACTTCAAGAACATCGTCGGCGTCAAGGACGCGACCGGCAAGGTCGAACGGGTGTCCGAGCAGCGCATGACCTGCGGCAAGGATTTCATCCAGCTTTCCGGCGAGGATGCCTCGGCACTCGGCTTCAACGCGCATGGCGGCGTCGGCTGTATTTCGGTGACCTCGAATGTCGCACCGAGGCTGTGCGCCGAATTCCAGGAGGCAACGTTGTCCGGCGACAGCGCCAAGGCGCTCGAGCTGCAGGACCGCCTCTTGCCGCTGCACAAGGCAATCTTCGTAGAGCCCGGCGTCTCCGGCGCCAAATACGCGCTGTCGAAGCTAGGCAAGGTCGAGAACGTGCTGCGTTCGCCGCTGGTCACCATCGAGCAGTCGACGGCCGAAAAGATCGATGCGGCCATGAAGCACGCCGGCTTGATTAATTGAGGATGAGGCGCCACCTCTCCACATCATGAATCAAGTCAGAAAAGCCGATCCCAACAACAAGACCGTTGCGGAAAACCGCAAGGCGCGGTTTTCCTATGAGGTGCTCGACACGATCGAGACCGGCTTGGTGCTGACCGGCACCGAGGTCAAATCGTTGCGCCAGGGGCAGGCCAACATCCAGGACAGTTATGCCTCGGTAGAAGGGGGCGAGATCTGGCTGATCAATTCCTATCTGCCGGAATATCTGCAGGCCAATCGATTTAACCACGAACCGCGCCGGCGCCGCAAGCTGCTGCTCAACAAGCGCGAGATGGCAAAACTGTCGCAGAGCGTCGACCGTGAAGGGATGACGCTGGTGCCGCTAAAAATCTATTTCAACGATCAGGGGCGCGCCAAGCTGCTGCTTGCTGTTGGCCGCGGCAAGAAGCTGCATGACAAGCGCGAGACCGAGAAGCAACGCGACTGGTCGCGCGAAAAGGGCCGGCTGCTCAAGGAACGTGGGTGATCAGGTGACCGCCTGAAAAGCCAACAGTCGGGGCTTCAAGGTCTAACAATCGGCAGCCCAGCAGGGGATGGCCTTGAAGAAGCGGATTGTTCTCTGGGGCCTCGCCAGTCTTGCCCTGGCATGTGTCGTTGCGGCGGGCGCCGTGGTCTATTTTCACACCTACTCTCCCGACCGCGGCAGATATCCGGTCCGGGGCATCGACGTCTCCCATCATCAGGGCAAGATCGACTGGCGGCGCGTTGCCGCCGATGATGTGGCTTTCGCCGTCATCAAGGCGACTGAAGGCGGTGACCATGTCGACGATGCCTTCGCCGGCAATCTGCGCGAAGCCCGCGCCGCCGGACTCGCCGTCGGCGCCTATCATTTCTTCACCTTCTGCCGGCCGGGCGCCGACCAGGCCAGGAATTTCATCTCGGTGGTGCCACGCGATCAGCCGTTGCTGCCGCCGGTCGTCGACATCGAGTTCGGCGGCAACTGTCCGCAGCGCCCGTCGCCCGAGCAACTCAACGCCGAACTGGAGGCTTTCCTTGGACCCGTCGAGGCCGCGTTCGGCAAGCCAGCGATCGTCTATCTGACGGATGAAGCCGAGGCTGCCTATGCCGGGCAAATCAGCGCCCGCCAACTCTGGCTGCGCTCTCTGCTCATGGAGCCGGACCGCCGTGACTGGATCTACTGGCAGTACCACAACCGGGGGCGCGTGGACGGCATTGAGGGGACGTCGACCTGAACGTTTTGCAGGGCGGGCCGCGGAACTTGGCGGCGCTGCTTGCCCCCACACCTTGATGCCACTGAACCCATTCACGATCCGGCTGGTGTCGGGACAGCCAGATTTTCCCTGGCGCTGCGTCGGCCCATCGCCGAATAACCCATCCCGGCGGCCATGATGGCGATGGCCACGCATTGGATCGCCTGCGGGGTCTCGCCAAGCACGACCATGCCGACCATCACGGTGGCGATCGGCACACCCGGCAGGAACAGCGATGCAGCCTGCGAGCCCAATTGGTCGACAATGTAAGTGTAGAGGAACATTGCGGCAGCGCCGGCGAGAAGACCTTGAATGACGATCTGGCTGGCGATTTCGGCACCTGCTGCGGCATGCAGGCCACTTGGCGCAAAGACATAGAGAACTGGCAGCGGCAGGCAGGACAAAAGCACGACGCTCGCGGTCGCCGTCACCGGCTCGACACGCCATCGCTGCACAAGGACGGCATACGTGGAAAACATCGCGCCCGATCCGACAAACAGCAGGTCCCCGAACAGGACATCACGGGCGCCGTTGCGCGCCGGCGATATAAACAGCAGCAAGCCGGCGATGATCGTGGCGACGCCAACGATCCGCCGGCGCGACGCGCTTTCCCTGAACAGTGATAACAGGAACGAGAAGAAGACGATCGAGGCGGGGCAGAGCGCCGCGGCATGGGCGGCGGGCGCATAAGTCAGGCCCCAGTTGATGATCAGCGGATAGGGCAACCCGGCCAGCACCGCCAATGTCAATCCACGCCGCCAGCCCAGCGCCGTCATGGCCGCCAGGCCGCGCCTCCAGACGATCGGCAGGAACACCGCGCCGGCACCGGCAAAGCGCAAGCCGGCCATGTCGGTGGCCGTCAGATGCTCCCTGAGGCTGAAGCGGGCGGCCACGAATTGCGCGGCATAGATGGCGATCATGGCGAGGCCGGCGATCACCGCCAGCCTTGTGTTTCCCGTGTCTCGGACGTCCGCCATGTCAGTTCCGCCATCATAGTCATGCCGCCAGGAGAGACAGCCCCGACCTTGCGATGAAGCGCAACCTATTGTCGAAATGGATGCGACGAAATACGCTGCTTTTCGCAGCTTGACGTGTAATTCACGCAAATGAGGTGGCTTGAACGTGAATCCTGAATCGGGCGACCTCGACGCCGTCGATCGCAGTCTTTTGCGGCTGCTGCAGGAAGACGGACGCCGCACCACGCTTGATCTGGCAGCGCGCGTCGGCCTGTCGCCGACCGGCACCAGCCAGCGCGTGAAGCGCCTGTTTCGTGACGGGTTCATTACCGCCGTCAGGGCGGTGCTCAATCCGGCAAAGATTGGCCGAGGCATGCTTGTCTTCATCGAGGTGCGGCTCGATCACACGGCCCCGCATATTTTTGATCGTTTCGCCGAGGCGGTCGCAAAGGCGCCCGAGGTTCTGGAATGCCACATGGTCGTCGGTGGCTTCGACTACCTGGTGAAGGCGCGCATTGCAGAGATGGCCGACTATCAGGACTTTCTCAAACGCGTCATCCTGCCGCTGCCGGGCGTGAAGGAAACACATACCTATGCGTCTATCGGCGACGTGAAACCGGATGCCCTGTTGCCGGTGTAGGCAGGCACCGGAAACCGTACGACGTCGATGTCTCAGGTCTCCAGGAACGCCGCGATCTCGCCAAACACCCTGACGAACATGTCTTCGGTCAACACGCCGGTATTGGTGTTGTAGCGCGAGCAATGATAGCTCGAAAAGAGCGTAATGCCGCCGGCGGGCAATTGCCCGCCATGTTTGAACGGATAGGCGGCGACGCGCCCACCCAGTGCCCGCACGGTCGACTGGTGCGCGATCGATCCCAGCGCCAGCACGGCGCGCAAATTGGGAAAGCGAGCGATCGTCGGCACCAAAAATGTCCGGCAGGTGGTGATCTCGGCGCCCACCGGCTTATTCTCCGGCGGCACGCAGCGCACCGCGTTGGTGATGGCCGTGCCGACGAGTTCCAGCCCGTCATCGGGCCGCGCCTTGAACTCGCCGCGTGCAAAACCGTGGGCGATCAGTGTCGAATAGAGCAGGTCGCCGGCATAGTCGCCGGTGAACGGGCGTCCGGTGCGGTTGGCGCCGCGCAAACCAGGCGCCAGGCCGACGATCAGAAGCCGGACGGTGTCTTCGCCGCCCGGTGGCAGGAAGGTCGGCACTGGCGCGTTGAACCAGGACGGCTCGCGCTGCCGCCATTCGGCGATGAAGTCATGCAACCGCGGGCAAAGTGGGCAGTCGCGGCTGGGTTCGGAAGCGGAGAGGACGGTCAAGTCGACCGGCCTCAGTAGTCGTCCTCGTCGACTTCAGCCGGTTCGGGCCGCCTTACGGGCCGCTCGGAGGGATCGCGGCCGACTTCGTTCTTCAGCGTCGCCAGGTCGATGAAATGGTCGGCCTGGCGGCGCAGGTCATCCGAGATCATCGGCGGCTGCGAGGCCATGGTCGAGACGATCGACACCTTGCGGCCACGCCGTTGCAGCGCCTCGACCAGCGTGCGGAAATCGCCGTCTCCGGAGAATATGACATAGTGGTCGACGACGTCGGCGAGTTCCAGCGCATCGACGGTGAGCTCGATGTCCATGTTGCCCTTGATCTTGCGGCGGCCGGTCGAGTCGGTGAATTCCTTGGCCGGCTTGGTCACCACCTTGAAGCCGTTATAGTCGAGCCAATCGATCAGCGGCCGGATCGAGGAATACTCCTGGTCCTCCACCAGCGCGGTATAATAATAGGCACGCAGCAGGTAACCACGCTTGTGGAAGCTCGCCAAAAGCTTGCGATAGTCGATGTCGAACCCGAGCGCGCGCGAGGTTGCGTAGAGATTGGCGCCGTCGATGAACAGGGCGATTTTTTCACGAGGGTCGAACATGGAAATAGTCCTTTTCGAAATAAGCGCCGTCTAAACGAAATGCGGTAGCGACTATTGGTCAGGCTCATAATGAACCAGCCGACCTTGGACAAACCGAGATAACGCCAGTTTGGTGGCAATCCAAGGGCGTCTGGCGCACTGCAAGCAATTGTGATCGTAGCGCCGAACCGTGGACGCGGCCGGTTTTGCCAAATCCCGAGTGGAGAGATCGGTGCCCTGTGGGCCTGCATTGCCATGATGCTTGTATTTTGGCGCTGTTCGGGTTATGGACCGCGCCTGTTTTCCGTCACATCCAGGCATGAAAGGGGCAATCCATGGCCCGCGTAACCGTTGAAGATTGCATCGACAAGGTCGACAACCGCTTCGAGCTGGTGCTTCTGGCCGGCCACCGCGCCCGTCAGATCAGCCAGGGCGCGCAGATCACCGTCCCACGCGACAACGACAAGAACCCGGTCATTGCGCTGCGCGAGATTGCCGACGAGACGCTGTCGCCCGACGACCTCAAGGAAGATCTGATCCATTCGCTGCAGAAGCATGTCGAGGTCGACGAGCCCGAAGCCGATGGCGAAGTGATCGCCGACCAGACTGGCGGTGCCGTTGCCGCCGCCGACACCGACGACGCCGAGGACAACATCACCTTCGATCGCATGACCGAGGAAGACCTGCTGGCCGGCATCGAAGGTCTGGTCCCGCCGGAAAAGAGCGACGACTACTAAGACAGCTCTCCGGAAGCGCCTGGAACAATCTCCGGCCCTTCCGTCCCGGCAGTTTCGTGGCTATCGAGTGCCAACTGTCGCAAATACCAGATGCAGTTTTGCCCGCACTTGGCATAATGCATGAATCTGGTATTTGCGACAGTTGGTACCGGACATGCGCCGTACGACAGTGCGGCGCATGATTCATTTCATCGCCGAGAGATTTAGCCCATGATGCGTCAGTATGAGCTTGTCGAGCGCGTCCAGCGCTACAAGCCTGACGTCAACGAGGCGTTGCTCAACAAGGCGTATGTCTACGCCATGCAGAAGCATGGCCACCAGAAGCGCGCTTCCGGCGATCCCTATTTCTCGCACCCGCTCGAGGTCGCGGCCATCCTCACCGAGATGCACATGGACGAGGCGACCATCGCCGTCGCACTGCTGCACGACACCATCGAGGACACCACGGCGACGCGGGCCGAGATCGACGATCTGTTCGGCCCCGAAATGGGCAAGCTGGTCGAGGGCCTGACCAAGCTTAAGAAGCTCGATCTTGTCTCCAAGAAGGCCGAGCAGGCGGAGAACCTGCGCAAGCTTCTGCTGGCGATTTCGGAAGATGTGCGCGTGCTGCTGGTCAAGCTCGCCGACCGTTTGCACAACATGCGCACCCTTGATCACATGCCCGAGGCCAAGCGCCTGCGCATTGCCGAGGAGACGATGGACATCTACGCGCCGCTGGCCGGGCGCATGGGCATGCAAGGCATGCGCGAGGAGTTGGAAGAGATCGCCTTCCGCTTCATTAATCCGGAAGCCTACCGCGCCGTCACCGCCCGCCTCGCCGAGATCTTCGAGCGCAACAAGGGCGTATTGACCGACATTGAAAAGGCGCTGTCGGCACTGTTTGAGAAGCATGCCATCAACGCCGGCGTGAAGAGCCGGCAGAAGAAGCCATGGTCGGTGTTTCGCAAGATGGAGGCCAAGGCGCTGTCCTTCGAGCAACTGTCCGACATTTTCGGTTTCCGCGTCGTCGTCGACACCGTCGAGGACTGCTATCGCGCGCTGGGTGCCATCCACACCACCTGGTCGATGGTGCCCGGCCGTTTCAAGGACTACATCTCGACGCCGAAGCAGAACGACTACCGTTCGATCCACACCACCATCGTCGGCCCTTCGCGCCAGCGCGTCGAACTGCAGATCCGCACCCGCGAGATGAACAAGATCGCCGAATACGGCGTCGCCGCCCATTCCATCTACAAGGACACCGGTGGCAAGGCGAACGGCGCCGGCCATGCGATCTCGAAGGAGACCAATGCCTATGCCTGGCTGCGGCGCACCATCGAGCAACTGGCCGAAGGCGACAATCCGGAAGATTTTCTCGAAAACACCAAGCTGGAGCTGTTCCAGGACCAGGTGTTCTGCTTCACGCCGAAGGGCATGCTGATTGCCTTGCCGCGTGGCGCCACGCCGATCGATTTCGCCTATGCCGTCCACACCGATGTCGGCGACACCTGCGTCGGCGCCAAGGTCAATGGCCGCATCATGCCGCTGATGACGGAACTGAAGAATGGCGACGAGGTCGAGATCATCCGCTCCAAGGCGCAGGTGCCGCCAGCCGCGTGGGAATCGGTCGTCGTCACCGGCAAGGCGCGCGCCGCCATCCGCCGCGCCACCAAGAATGCCATCCGCAAGCAATATTCGGGTCTCGGCGCGCGTATCCTGGAGCGTGCCTTCGAACGAGCCGGCAAGACCTTCACCAAGGAAAGCCTGAAGCCCGTCCTGCACCGGTTGGCGCGCAAGGACATCGAGGATGTGCTGGCGTCCGTCGGTCGCGGAGAACTGGCTTCCACCGATGTCATGAAGGCGGTCTTCCCTGACTACAAGGACGAGCGCGTCACCTCCGCGGCTCCCAAGCAGCGCGAGGAGGGCTGGTCGAAGATCCGCAACGCCGCCGGCATGCTGTTCCAGATACCTGGCCGGGCCGCGCGCAAGGACAAGGACCAGCCAGGCGCCGGCGCCGTGCCGATCCGCGGCGTGCGCGGCGACCTGCCGGTGCGCTTCGCGCCGGAAGGCGCGGTCCCTGGCGACCGTATCGTCGGCATCGTCCAGCCGGGCACCGGCATCACCATCTACCCGATCCAGTCGCCGGCGCTGCAGGCTTTCGACGACCAGCCGGAGCGCTGGATCGACGTGCGTTGGGACATCGACGAACGCACCAAGGAACGGTTTCCCGCGCGCGTCTCTGTCACCGCCATCAACGCGCCGGGCTCACTCGCCGACATCGCCCAGGTCGTTGCCTCCAACGACGCCAACATCCATACGCTGTCGATGGTGCGCACCGCGCCCGATTTCACCGAAATGCTGATCGATCTCGAAGTCTGGGACCTGAAGCATCTCAACCGGCTGCTGTCGCAGCTCAAGGACAATTCGAGCGTCAGCGATGCGCGGCGCGTCAACGGCTAGCGAAAGCCGATCATGGGGGACGAGATGAATACCGACGAAGTGCTGGGCATATTCCGCGAGGCTGGCGCTGTTTTGGAGGGTCATTTCATTCTGACGTCGGGTCTGCGCAGTCCGGTCTTCCTGCAGAAGGCACGGGTGTTCATGCATGCTGACAAGACCGAGCGGCTGTGCAAGGCGCTGGCCGAGAAGATCCGCGCCGCGGTGCCGGGCAAGATCGACTATGTTGTCGGGCCGGCGATCGGCGGGCTGATCCCGGCTTACGAAACCTCGCGCCACCTTGGCGTGCCGGCGATCTGGGTGGAGCGGGAAGGGGGCGAATTTCGCCTGCGGCGCTTCGAGATCGGCGGGGGCGCCCGCGTCGTCATCGTCGAGGACATCGTCACGACCGGATTGTCGATCCGCGAAACCATCGATTGCCTGCGCGAACTTGGCGCAGAGGTGGTCGCGGCCGCCTGCATCATCGACCGTTCCGCCGGCAAGACCCATGTCGGCGTGCCGCTGATCGCGCTCGCCGAATACGAGGTCCCAGCCTATCCGCCGGACAGGTTGCCGCCGGAGCTTGCCGCCATCCCGGCCATCAAGCCCGGCAGCCGCAACATCTGACGAGGAGGCCGCATTGATCGCTGGCATCGATCATTTCGTGCTGACGGTGGCGTCGCTCGACGCAACCTGCGCCTTTTATCAACGCGTGCTGGGCTTCGATCGTGTCGATACGCCGGGCCGGCCGACGGCACTTGTCTTCGGCAGCCAAAAGATCAATGTCCACGAGATCAGCCGCACCTTCGAGCCGAAAGCCAAGTCGCCGACGCCAGGATCCGGGGACTTCTGCCTGATCACCAAGCGGCCGCTCGATGAATTCCTTGCCGTCCTCGAAGCCAATCAGGTGATGGTTGAGCTCGGGCCCGTGGAACGCATCGGCGCGCAGGGGCCGATGATGTCGGTCTATTTCCGCGACCCGGATGGCAACCTTGTCGAAGTCAGCCAGTATCCGCGGTAGCATATCGATCATTTGGCTGCGACAATTAGCCGAAACGGCTTCTCAAATTCGCCGCGATTGTCCGATGTTGGAGAAGACGGACCTTACCAAAACTTGGCGGTGCGGCCACTGTGCAGACGGCCTCCGGTTGTTGTCGGGGTTGCGGATGGCTATATCAAAGTCGCGATTGCCTTCTGGCGACCGTAAAGCGCAGGATATGATGGTCGAAGCCCGGCAGGAACAGCCGGCGTGTAGGCTGTGAGTTGTCGGGAATAGGAAGAGAGTGCTTTTTCGTCGCCGTAAGCCTGATGGCCTTTTCGAGCGGGTGCGCACCTATCTGTGGCCGCGCCGTTCGTTTTCGCGCTCGCTTCAATATTTCTCCAAGCGCATTCTGCGGCTGAAGGCCACCCCGCATGCGGTGGCGGCGGGCGTCGCCGCAGGTGTCTTTGCTTCGTTCTTCCCCGTCGGTTTTCACTTCATCATTGCCGCCGTTCTGTGTTGGGTGATCGCCGGCAATCTGGTGGCAGCTGCTCTCGGAGCTGTTTTCTTCGGCAATCCGCTGACCTTTCCCCTCTTGTGGGGCGCATCCTGGGAAACCGGCAAGCTCATCCTGCACGATCGCCTGCCGGCGCATGGCCCGCCTGCGCATCTGGGCGAGATGATGCACACGCTTTCGTTCGCCAAACTATGGCATCCCGTCCTGGAGCCGATGCTAATCGGGGCGGTGCCGCTCGGGCTGGTGTTCGGCCTGGTGTTCTATGGCATCACGCGCTGGGGCATGAATGTCTTCCGCGAACAGAGGCGCAAGCGGCTGGCCGAGCGCGCGAGACGCCGTGAGCATTCGCATCATCCCGGCGGAAGCGTCGGTTCCGCTACCCAATGATCATCGGCATCGGCAGCGACCTGATCGACATCAGACGCATCGAGAAGTCGCTTGAGCGTCACGGCCAGCGCTTCATCCAGAGGATCTACACCGAGGTGGAGCAGGCACGTTCGGAGAACCGGCGCGCCCGCGCGGCTTCCTACGCCAAGCGCTTTGCCGCCAAGGAGGCTTGCGCCAAGGCCCTGGGCACCGGTCTGGCACAAGGGGTCTTCTGGCGCGACATGGGTGTCGTCAACCTGCCCAGCGGTGCGCCGACCATGGCGCTCACCGGCGGGGCGCTGGCGCGGCTGGAAAAGATCCTGCCCCAGGGCCATCGGGCAGCGATCCACCTCACCATCACGGATGATTTCCCGCTCGCTCAAGCCTTTGTGATCATCGAGGCGGTGCCCGTCGAAGAAGCGCCACATTGATTGCATCTGACGACCGGCATTGACGTTGCCCAGCGCGCGCCGAGACTCTATACCATCCAACGCACAATCGAGGACGACATGAGCGTGGCTGAAAAATCCCAGAAGAAATCCGGCGGGCTTGGCGAAACCGTCAGCGTCATCGTCCAGGCGCTTTTGCTCGCCCTGGTCATTCGCACGCTGCTGTTCCAGCCGTTCTCGATCCCGTCGGGCTCGATGCGGCCGACGCTTCTGGAAGGCGACTATCTGTTCGTCACCAAATGGTCCTACGGCTATTCACGCTATTCGCTGCCTTTCGGACCGGACATTTTCTCGGGCCGCATCTGGGGCTCCGAGCCCAAGCGTGGCGACGTGGTGGTGTTCAAGTTCCCGCCGGATCCGTCCGTCGACTATATCAAGCGCGTCATTGGCCTGCCCGGCGACAAGATCCAGATGAAGGATGGCCAAGTCTTCATCAACGGCGTCGCCGTGCCGCGCGTCAAGACCGGCCAGATCGACAATCCCGACATCACGGAAAAGGATTATCCCATCGATGTCTACCGCGAGACGCTGCCCGATGGCGTCAGCTACGACACGCTGGACCTGTCGCCGAATTCGATCGGCGACAACACCCGCGAATTCGACGTGCCGCCCGGCCACTATTTCATGATGGGCGACAACAGGGACAATTCCGCCGACAGCCGCTTCACCGTCGGCTACGTTCCGGCCGAGAACCTGGTCGGCCGCGCCAACCTTGTCTTCTTCTCGATCGCCGGCAAGGCAAGCCCACTCGAAATCTGGAAATGGCCGTCGCTGATGCGCGCTTCGCGCCTGTTCCATTTCGTCAACTAGGGCCATGGCGGCACCAAAACGGCTGACCGCCGATGCGCTCGCCGAAGCGCTTGCGGAACGCACGGGCCATGCCTTTGCCGACCGCCAGCGCCTGCAGCGCGCGCTTACCCACGCCAGTGCGCGCAGTGCCAATGCGGGCGCCGATTATGAGCGGTTCGAATTTCTCGGCGACCGGGTTCTTGGCCTTGTAGTCGCCGATATGCTGTTGGCTGCCTTTCCCGATGCCGCGGAAGGGGAGCTGTCGCTGCGGCTCAATGCGTTGGTCAATGCCGAGGCGCTGTCTGATATCGCCGAGCATATCGGGTTGCCGGACCTGATCCGTGCCGGATCGGACGTGCGCGGGCTCGAGGGACGCAAGCGCGTCAACCTGCGCGCCGACGCGTTGGAATCACTGATCGCCGTGCTTTATCTCGACGGCGGTCTGGAAGCGGCCCGCGTGTTCATTCACAAATACTGGCAGCCGCGTTCGCAAGCCTCGGGCGCGGCACGCCGCGACGCCAAGACCGAATTGCAGGAATGGGCGCATCAGGCGGCGGGTGCTGTTCCCGCCTATCAGATCGATGGCCGGGAAGGCCCGATCACGATCCGCTGTTTACCGTCAGCGTCAAGGTCGGCGCGTTTCAGCCGGCAACCGGCAGCGGCCGCTCCAAGCGCGAGGCTGAACAGGCCGCCGCCACCGCCCTTCTGGTTCGCGAGGGCGTCTGGGTTCATGAAGGGAGTGCGGCATGACCGCCGAAGACACTGCAGCCGCTCCTGTCACGCATTCCGGCTTCGTCGCGCTGATCGGCGCGCCCAATGCCGGCAAGTCGACGCTGGTCAACCAACTTGTCGGCGCCAAGGTCTCGATCGTGACCCATAAGGTGCAGACGACACGCGCCATCGTGCGCGGTATCGCCACGCACGACAACGCGCAGATCGTCTTTGTCGACACGCCCGGCATCTTCAAGCCCAAGCGGCGGCTGGATACGGCAATGGTGACCACCGCCTGGGGCGGTGCCAAGGACGCCGATATCGTGCTGCTGCTGATCGACGCCGAACGCGGCATCAGGGGCGACGCCGACGCCATTCTCGAACGGCTGAAGGACGTGCGCCAGCCGATGGCGCTGATCCTCAACAAGGTCGATCGCGTCAAGCCGGAGGCACTTCTGGCCCTCTCGGCGGCAGCGAACGAGAAAGTGCCGTTCCAGCGCACCTTCATGGTCTCGGCGTTGACCGGCTCCGGCTGCAAGGACCTGCTCGACTATCTGGCCCAGGCGCTGCCGGCCGGTCCGTGGTACTATCCGGAAGACCAGATTTCCGACCTGCCGATGCGCCAGCTCGCGGCCGAGATCACCCGCGAAAAGCTCTATCTCAGGCTGCATCAGGAACTCCCCTATTCCTCGCATATCGAGACCGAGAAATGGGAAGAGAAGAAGGACGGCTCGGTGCGCATCGACCAGACTATCTTTGTCGAGCGCGACAGCCAGAAAAAGATCGTGCTCGGCCACAAGGGCGAGACCATCCGTGCCATCGGGCAGGCCGCGCGGATGGAAATATCAGGCATATTGGAGCAGAAGGTGCACCTGTTCCTGTTCGTGAAGGTGCGCGAGAACTGGGGCGATGATCCCGAGCGCTATCGCGAGATGGGGTTGGAGTTTCCTCATTAGGGCATGATCCCGAACAAGAGGGTCTATTTTCGGGAAAGATCATGCTTGAGATCGCGATCGATGTCGCCTTGGTGCGCCGGCTGATTGCCGCGCAATTCCCGCATTGGAAGAATCTTGCGGTCAGGCCGGTTGATTTTGGCGGCTGGGACAACAGGACCTTTCATCTCGGCGACGAGATGACCGTGCGGTTGCCGAGCGCCGCCGCTTATTCCCTGCAAGTGGAAAAGGAACATCGCTGGCTGCCGAGGTTGGCGCCGCTGTTGCCACTGCCCATCCCCGTGCCGCTGGCGATGGGCGTTCCAGCCGAGGGCTATCCCTGGCACTGGTCCGTCTATGGCTGGATCGAGGGCGCGACCGCGAAACGGGAACGTATCGCGGATCTGTCGGAATTCGCGGCGGACCTGGCTCGGTTCCTGGTCGCGTTGAAACACGTGGACGCGGCCGACGGCCAGCGCCTGGGCAGCACAATTTCTTTCGCGGCGGACCGCTGACCGTCTATGACGGCGAGACAAGGCAAGCGATCTCGGCACTCGGCAACCGCATCGATGCCGGCGCCGCGACCGCTGTCTGGGAGAGAGCCCTTGCCGCGGCCTGGGAAGGTCCGTCCGTCTGGTTCCATGGCGACGTCAGCCAGGGCAACCTCCTGGTCGAAAAGGGCAGGTTGGGCGCCGTGATCGATTTTGGCACCTCCGGTATCGGTGATCCCTCCTGCGACCTGGCAATTGCCTGGACGTTTTTCGAGGGCGAAAGCCGAGACACGTTTCGCGCCTGCCTCGCGGCAGATGAGGCGACCTGGGCGCGCGGGCGTGGCTGGGCGCTGTGGAAGGCACTGATCATTGCCGCCGGCCACATAGACGTCGCCCCGGCCGAGATCGAAGAATCTTGGCGGGTGATCGATGCGGTGCTGATCGATCGCGAGCGTCAGGCGTGAGGCGAAGCGCGTGACGCGCCGACATCGGACGGCGTTGAGTTTCCAATGGATCAAAAAAGCCACCGCGGCGGGCAACTTCACATGGCCCTTCTGGCGTCAGTGGAGTGTCCGGGCAGTTGGTCAGATTTGATTCAGGAATCTGACGTAGAAAAAACAATTATTCGAGGTTTTGTAAGACGGCGTATTCAATTGATTTGAAAGCAATAGAATAAATCACCAAAATAGAGTCATTAAGCAAAAAATTTGCAATTACTAAATAAAAATGACAATGTGCCATTTGTGCCGTTTTGAAAACTGACTAGGAATGGTTAGTGTTATTTGTGCAACACAGATTTAATCTGTCGTCTGAATCCGGCATATTTGTGGAATTGTCATTGAAGGCGGAAGATTGATGGGTATGTTCGCCGCGAAAAGGGGACGCGGTGCGCGCCTTTTCGTTGTGGGGTGAGGCGGGAAAACATATCCGCCAGCCACAAATCCGAAGCCATTTAACTATGACTGGAGAGGTCAGAAAATGAACATCAAGAGCCTTCTTCTCGGCTCAGCCGCGGCCCTGATCGCGGTGTCCGGCGCTCGCGCCGCGGACGCGGTCGTCGTCGCCGAACCGGAACCGGCCGAATACGTCAAGATCTGCGACGTCTACGGCGCTGGCTACTTCTACATCCCGGGCACCGAGACCTGCCTGCGCATCGGCGGCTATGTCCGTTACGACATCGGCGTCGGCGATGCCGGCTCACTCGATGGCGTCAACCACGTCCCGGACACTCAGGATGGCAGCACTCATTCGACCTACTACAAGAACACCCGCTTCACGCTGAAGACCTGGACCGGTCAAGAAACCGAACTCGGTACCCTGAAGACCTACACCGAGACCCGCTTCAACTACGGCAACAGCTCCGGTGATTATCTCAATCAAGCAGCTTCCAATGCCGACGACTGGCAAGGCCGCAACAAATCTCTATCGCTGCGTTTCGCCTGGATCCAGCTTGGTGGCCTGCGCGTCGGTAAGGACGATACGGCTTTCGATACGTTCATCGGCTATGCCGGCAACGTCATCCAGGACACGCTGGTTCCGTATGGCGGGCAGGAGAGCAACGTCGTTCAGTACTACTTCGACGCGGGCAACGGCTTCTCGGGGCTGGTCTCGCTCGAAGAAGGCGCTGGTAAAATCGGCACCATCGACAGCTATGTCCCCCATGTCGTCGGCGGTTTGAAGTACAAGGGCGACTGGGGTTCCATCACCGGCGTCGTGGCCTATGACAGCAACTATGAAGAAGTCGCTGGCAAGGTTCGCCTCGACGTCAAGGCAACCAACGAATTGTCGCTGTTCATCATGGGTGGCTACGGCACCGACGACAATCTCACCGACGATGCGAACAACGCCATCGATGCACACGGTCGCGGCTTCTACAAGCAGTGGGGCGGCAAATGGGCAATCTGGGGTGGCGGCACCTACAAGTTCAGCGACAAAACCTCGTTTAACGCCCAGATCTCCTATGACGACTGGAAGAATCTCGGCATCGCCGCGAACGTTGCCTATACCGTTGTGCCCGGCTTTACGGTCACGGCTGAAGTCGATTACCTCAATGCTGGAAAGTTCGACGACGCAGACTTCAGCAACTGGACCAAGGCCAACAAGAAGAGCAGCGTCGGCGGCATTCTCCGCTTCCAGCGCTCGTTCTAACAAATCGACTGACCTCACCAGGCCGCCCGCAGCGTATCGCTGTGGGCGGTTTTTTGCGCGCTGTCCCGGTGCCGGCCCGCCCGAGCACCAGCGCCTCATCTTGATTTCGCCATCCAACGGGTGAAAAGCTCAGGCATGGAATGGCGCGACGAGGGAATCATTCTCGGCACCCGCAAGCATGGCGAAACCAGCGCCATTCTCGAGGTGATGACGCGTGCCCATGGCCGCCATCTCGGCCTCGTGCGCGGCGGCCGCTCGCGCAAGCAGCAGCCTGTTCTCCAGCCCGGCAATCGCGTCGATCTCTTGTGGCGCGCGCGCCTCGACGAGCATCTGGGCACCTTCCAGGCCGAAGCGATCGAAATGAATGCCGCCCGGCTGATGGACAGTGCCATCGCCGTCTACGGCCTTCAGACGATGGCGGCGCATCTGCGCCTGCTGCCCGAGCGTGATGCCCATGGCGGCCTCTACGAGGCGCTTTCGGTGATGATCGTCCACCTGGACGATGCCGATGCCGCCGGCGAACTGGTGGCGCGTTTTGAACTTCTGATCCTTGATGAACTCGGCTTCGGCCTCGACCTCAGCCAATGCGCCGCCACCGGCACAAGGCAGGATCTTGCCTATGTCTCGCCAAAGTCGGGACGCGCGGTGTCGCGTGAAGCCGGCGCGCCGTGGCACGACAAGATGCTGGTGCTGCCTCCATTTCTGCAGCGCGGCTCCGGCATGCGCGCGAACCATGCGGCGATCGCGGACGCCTTCCGCTTGACCGGTTTCTTCTTCACCCGCCATGTCTACGAGCCGCGCGGCATCGATCAGCCCGACGCGCGCGCCGGCTTTCTTGCAGCGCTGCGCAAGCACCACGCGACGCACAAGCCCATCGGCGGAGAGAATGCGGCCGGGGAAATCATCAGATGAGCGAAGTCGAACTCTATCCGGGCCGGGTCTCGCCACTCGGCCTCGGCACCATTCCTCATGCCGACATCCTGAAATACACCGGCCTGGAATTGCTTCAGCGAATCATCGACGGCAAATATCCGGCACCGCCGATCTCCTTCCAGCTCAGCTTCGCCTTGACCGAAGTATCGGAAGGTCGCGCCGTATTTCGCGGCGTGCCGAACGAACGCCACCTCAACCCGCTGGGCAGCGTGCATGGAGGATGGGCGGCGACACTGCTCGATTCGGCACTGGGCTGCGCCGTGCAGACGCTGCTCGAAAAGGGCGAGGCCTACACGACGGCGGAGTTCAAGGTGAACCTGACGCGGCCGATCACGCCCAGGACCGGCGAGGTCGTCTGTGAAGGCAAGGTGGTCCACAAGGGCCGCACGCTTGCCGTCTCGGAAGCGACGCTGAAGGATGCCGGCGGCAAGCTGCTGGCTTTCGGTACCGAGACATGTTCGATATTCCCGGCCGCCAATCTGGCGGCACGTTGAGTTTTCAGCCGTTTGGCCGCCGCATTTGAATGTCAGTGAGACGAAATGTCAGTGAAAACTGGCCTGGTTTGGGGGAACCGCCATGTTTGAAAGCCTGATCGGCCTTGTCGCCATCATCGCCTTGTTCGTCATCATTTCGCGTCAGCAGAGCCGGATCGGTCTGATCGAGCGCGAGCTTGGCGCGCTGCGCAGTCTCGTGCTTTCGGGCGTGGCGCCGCCCGTGGTCAGGCTGTCGGAACAGGAAGCGGTCGAGGGCAAGGCCGACACGTCACCGGTGGCAGCGCCCGCGGCCGATATCGTCCCGGCAGCAATCAGCGAGCCGGCACCCGCGCTGGTACAGGCCATGGAGGCGGAAATCCCGGCCGGCGAGAGTGTGCCCGGTCCCTGGAGCGCGCCCGAGGCGACACTGAAAATGCCAGAGGTCGCGCCGGCCGCGGCCGCCCAAGCCGCCCGCCAGTCCGATGTCGAAACCGCGCTCGGCACGCGTTGGGCGGTCTGGGTCGGCGGCATCGCGCTTGCTCTGGGCGGCTTGTTCCTGATCCGCTACACCATTGAGGCCGGCATTTTCGGCCCCGGCGTGCGGCTCACCATGGCGGCCGTGCTCGGGTTGGTGCTGGTCGCCGGCGGCGAGTTCATTCGCCGCACCGGCTTCAAGGTGCCGGTGCAAGGTTTTGCCGGCGCCTATATTCCGGCGATCCTGACGGCGGCCGGTGCCTTCATCCTGTTCGGCACCGTCTATGCCGCCCATGGCGTTTACGGCTTCATCGGCGCCGCGCTTGCCTTCACGCTGCTCGGTGCGATCGGCATTGCGACCATCGCCGCCGCTCTCGTCCATGGCCAGGCGCTGGCTGGCATCGGTCTCGTCGGCGCCATGGTGACCCCGGTGCTGATCGCTTCGCAGGCGCCCAATCCCTGGGCGTTGTTCGGCTATCTCGCCATCGTGCTCGCCGCCACCGGCGTCATCGCCCGCATACGCGACTGGAAAGCGCTAATGGCGGCCGCCTTTTTCGGCACCGGCATCTGGACCATCCTCTACATGACCGACGCGTCGGGCGTGGACCTCTCGGCCATCCTGTTCATCGACGCCGTCACGCTGGCCGTGCTGGCTCTTGTCTGGCTGAGCGGTCGCGGCGGCGAAGCGGAAATTGCTGAAAGCGGCTTCGACTGGCCATCGATCGTGCCGGGAGCTTTCGTCGCGTTTTCGGCGCTCGGCCTGTCGGTCGACGCGACATTTGTCGCGGCAGGCTATGCCTTGCCGGGCGCCTTGGTTCTCGTCGCCCTTGTCGCCACCGCATTCTTCCGGCCGCGCGCGGTGCCGCTGCTGCACGCAGCCGGGCTGGTGACGGTGATGATCCATCTCGGCATCATTCCGCCCACCACCATTGGCTCCGATTTCTCCCAGGGCAATCTGGGCTTTGACGGCCTGCCGGTGGCGGCCGGAAATGCCTTGACGCTGCGTATCGGTATTGGCCTCGGCCTTGTCTTCGTTGCCGCCGGCTTGTGGGCCGCGCGCCGCTTTGCCGCCTCGGCGCGGATCCGAGCAGCCTCGTGGGCTGCATGGGGCGTCATCGCGCCTCTGGTCATCCTGCTGGCGCTCTGGCTCACCTTCGGCAATCTCGACCGTGATTTTGCATACGCCGCGGTCGCGGCCCTGCTGGTCGTGATCCTCGCTGCCGGCGGCGAGTGGATCGCGCGGGCTGAGGAACCGCCGCTCGAGGGCGGTGTCGCAGTGTCGTTTGCCTTGGCCGGCGCGGCAGTCGCCGGCCTCCTGATGCTGCATATGGCTTTTGATTCCGGCTGGACCACCATCCTGCTCGGTGCCGCGGCGATCGTGCCGGCGCTCGCCACGCGCTGGCGCTCTTATCCTGTGCTCGGCTGGATTTCAGTCGCCGCTGTCATCGCGGTGCTTGGCCGCGTCGCCTTCGACCCGACGATTGTCGGCTCCGGGTTCCTGTCAACGACACCGGTCTTCAACTGGTTGCTGCCGGGCTATGGCGTGCCGGCGCTCGCCTTCGGCTTCGCGGCCTGGCAGCTCGCCCACACCACCAATGGCCGACCGCGCCTCGCCATGGAGGCCGCGGCGGCACTGTTTGCGCTGCTGACGCTCGCCATGCTGGTGCGCCACGCCATGCATGGCGGCGTCATCAACAGCGATGCGCCAACGCTTGCCGAACAGGCGATCTACACGCTGATCGCCATCGGCGCTGGTGCCATCCTAATCGCCGTCGACAGGCGCTCGCCAAGCTCGGTGCTGCGCTATGGTTCGATGGCGGTGGGCGTGGTCTCAGTCGCCTTCGTCGTCATCCAGCATTTCCTGGTGCTCAATCCGTTGTTCACCGACGAATCGACCGGTCGGATTCCGGTTTTCAATCTTGTGTTCCTGGCCTATCTCCTTCCGGCCGTCGCCGCTGGCGGCCTGGCGCTCTATAGCAGGGGCAAGCGGCCGAAATGGTATTCGGCCATGCTGGCGCTGGTGGCGGCGCTGCTTGCCTTCGCCTATGCCACGCTCTCGGTGAGGCGCCTGTTCAAGGGCGAGTTCATTGGCTTGTGGAGCGGCCTTGGCCAATTGGAGACCTATACCTATTCGGCACTCTGGCTGGTGATCGGCGTGGCGCTGCTCACGGCTGGCGTCTGGCTGAAATCGCAGGTGCTGCGCATTGCTTCGGCCGGGCTGATCGCGGTTGCCGTGCTGAAGGTCTTTCTCTTCGACATGTCCGAACTGGAAGGCGTGCTCAGGGCGCTGTCCTTCATCGGCCTGGGCGCGGTGCTGATCGGCATCGGGCTATTCTATCAGCGGCTTTTGACGCGGGCGGCGAAAGAAAAAGGATAATCGCCTGCGAATCATTGGGTTTTCTTGCTGGTCGGGAATAAACCGGCAGCAGCCAGCGTTATCTCGTTGCTTGGGTGACCGGAGCGGCGGACCGCTTCGCGCTGGCCGCTTGCGCCGTGCCGGGAAGGCGCGTTCAATCGGAATCAACAAGGGCGATCTCAGAACCAGCGGTCATGGACGAAAAGAAGGCAGCAATCCTTGGCGAAATACCGCGCCTGCGCCGCTACGCACGCTCGCTTCTGCGCGACCGTGATTCTGCCGACGACCTCGTTCAGGACTGCCTCGAGCGTGCACTGTTGCGGCTCGACAACTGGCAGACAGGAGAAAGCCCCAGGAGGTGGCTGTTTACGATCATGCATCATTTGTTCATCGACCAGATGCGCAAGGTGAACCGCCGCGGCGAAGCGGCGATGCTGCCGCTGGAGGCGGGCGAGGCGGTTGCCCAGCCGCCCGAACAGTTGGAGGGCATTGCTTCGCGCGAGATCATCAACGCATTGCAGGCGATCAGCCCCGATCGCCGCGCGGCCCTGGTCATGGTCGCCATCGAGGGCTTTTCCTATGCCGAAGCCGCCAACATTCTAGGTGTGCCCGCGGGCACGCTGATGTCGCGCATCGCGCGTGGGCGTGAGGAACTGCGCGGGTTGCTGGACGACACAGCGCGCCGCCGCGCCATAAGGATCGTCGAGAAATGATCCGCCGCGATTTTTCCGAACGGGACATCCACATGGCGCTCGACGGCGAACTGCCGGCTGATGAGCGTGCCGCCTATGATGCCTGGCTCGATGCCAATCCGGAGATGAAGGCGAGGAGCGTCCGCTTCACCGCCGACCGCGAGGCATTGCGTGCCGCCTTTGCCGGCGTGCTGGATGAGCCTGTTCCCGCGCGCTTGCGCAAGGTGGTGCTCGGCGAAGCGCCTGTTAAGGCAGCGGTGCCACGCTCGCGCTGGTGGCTTGCCGTCGCCGCGGCGGTGCTTCTGACCACGGGCGGATTTGGCGGCTATTTTGCCGGCATCGGTGGCCTCGGGCAGGAGGATCCGGCGGAGGATCGGCTCGCCGAACAGGCGATCGCGGCCCATGTCATCTATGCCGCCGAGAAGCTGCATGCGGTGGAAGTGCCGGCCAGCGACAAGGATCATCTGCAGACCTGGCTCTCCAACCGGGTCGGCCTGAAGCTGGTGGCGCCGGATCTGAGCGCGAACGGGTTCCGACTGGTTGGTGGGCGGTTGCTGCCGGCCGGTGAAAGCAAGGCGGCAATGCTGCTCTACGAAGACGACAAGGGCGAGCGCATATCCCTCTTCGTGACGGCGGAATCGACGGAGAATGCCAAGGGCACCTACGCTTCGGCGCAGGACGGTCCGCAGGCCGTCTATTGGCTGGACAAGGGCTATGGCTGTGCCGTCGTCGGATCGCTGCCACGCGAGCAATTGGCGGCCGTGGCCAAGAGTGCGTATGGGCAGCTTCTGGCCGGTCTCGCCAGTTGAGCCGGCTGCGGTCTCGGCTTGAAACAGCGATTCCGTTCAAAGCTTGTCAGCTTCCCTGCCGCCGCGGAAACTGTCACAATTCGGCCCTAATCAAGGAGCGATAGCGCTTGATGAATACCGGCGCTTCGGCCGGTGTTTGGGACGCTTTTGACCGGGGCCGTTTCCGCAACGCAATCGAGGTTTTCTCAAGCCGCATGCCTGCCGAGATCCGCACGGCCCGCGCGTCTGACGTCGATGACCTCGCCGCCATCGAGAAAGCTGTGTTCTCGAGCGACCGCATTTCCCGCCGCTCCTTCCGCCAGTTCATCGAGCGCGAGACCGCCGAGACGCTGGTCGCCGAAATCGATGGCCGCGTCGGCGGTTACGCGATCGTGCTGTTTCGCAAGGGCAGTGGGGTGGCACGGCTCTATTCCATAGCCGTCGGACCGTTTTTCGGCGGGCTCGGCATAGGCCGCCAATTGCTGTCCGCGGCCGAAGAGGCAGCCTTCGAACACGACCGCATGATGCTGCGTCTCGAAGTGCGCGAGGACAATGGCCGTGCCATCCGTATCTACGAGCAGGCCGGATACCGCAAGATTGGCCGTGAGCCGGATTACTACGAGGATGGCGCGACGGCGCTGCGCTATGAAAAGACCCTGCGCGGCGACCTTCCAGTCGCCACCAGGGTGCCATTCTATCAGCAGACCTGCGAGTTCACCTGCGGCCCATGCTGCCTGATGATGGCCATGGCCAATTTCGATGGTGGGTTCGTACCCGACCCGGTGATGGAAATCCGACTCTGGCGCGAGGCGACGACCGTTTTCATGATGTCCGGGCCGGGCGGCTGCGAACCATTCGGTCTGGCTGTCTCGGGGTATGAAAGCGGGCTCGCGGCGGAAATCTTTGTTTCCTTCTACGGCGCGCTGTTCCTGCAATCGGTGCGCAGCGAGGACAAGCGCCGGATCATGGAATTGGCCCAGGTCGACTTTCGCCGCCGCGCGGAACTTTACGGCATCCCGGTGAATTACCGTCCGTTCACCATCGACGATATCAGGGCGGCGCTGGCCGGGGGCAAACTGGTGCTGGTGCTGATCAGCGGCTTCCTGATGTTCGGCAAGAAGGTGCCGCACTGGGTGCTGGCCATCGGCGATGATGGCGACCATATTCTGATCCACGATCCGTGGGTCGAGGATGAAAGGCAGGAAACCATCCTTGATGCCGCCAATATTCCCGTGCCTTACGGCATCTTCATGAACATGGCGCAGTTCGGCCGCGACGGACTGCGTGCCGCCATCACTTTGGGAAAGAGATAATGACCTGGGTCATTCTTACCGGCAGGCAAAGCGATCTCGACCAGGTGGCGACACCGCATAAGATCATCACCAATCGCGACTATCTCGCGCATCCCTCGCTGTTCCGCGGCCAGCGGCCGAAGGTCATCAACCTGTCGAACAATTACGGCTACCAGAGCCGCGGCTATTATGCGTCGCTGCTGGCGAGTTCGCGCGGCCACAAGGTCATCCCGACCGTCGAGACGATGATCGACCTGTCGGAGCGCAAGCTCTACGAGCATGCCTTGCCGGAATTGGAACTGGCGCTCAACAAATGCCGCAAGGACCTCGGCGGCGTATTTCCGGCGAAGGTTTGCATCTTCTTCGGCATCGGCCCGTCCAAGGTCTGGGACCGTTTTGCCAAGCTGTTGTTCGACTGGTTCCGGGCGCCGGCGCTCGAAGTCCACATCAAGGACAGCGCCGAATGGGCCTCGATCCGCAAGATCGGCTTCCACCCGCTGGCGCGGATGACCGAGGACGAGGAAAAAAGCTTCATCCAGTGCCTGGAGACCTACACCAACCGTGAGTGGCGCGACACCAAGGGCCGCACGCCGGCGCGCTACACCTTCGCCACGCTGGTCGATCCGCATGAGGAATTGCCGCCCTCGGAAATCTCCTCGCTGCGGTACTGGGCCAAGATCGCCGAAAAGATGGGGGTCGAAATCGAGCCCATCACCAGGAAGGATCTCGCCAAGCTCGCAAATTACGACGCGCTGTTCATCCGCGAGACCACCTCGATCTCCAATCACACCTATCGTTTCGCCCGCCGCGCCCAGCAGGAAGGCATGCCTGTCATCGACGACCCGCTGTCGATGATCCGCTGCACCAACAAGGTCTATCTCAACGAACTGATGGCCTACAACAAGGTGCCGGTGCCGCCCACGGTGATGATCGCCGGCGCCTCTGATCTCGAACTCGCGGCGCAGACCCTGGGTTTTCCCCTGGTGTTGAAGATCCCGGATTCGTCGTTCTCGCGCGGCGTCAAGAAATGCGCCAATTTCGAGGAGTTGAAGACGCTTGCCACCGAATGGCTCGAGGATTCCGATCTTCTGATCGCGCAGAAATTCATCCCGACCGAATATGACTGGCGTGTCGGCGTCCTCGGTGGCCAGCCGCTGTTTGCCGTGCACTATCTGATGGCCAAGAAGCATTGGCAGATCGTCAACCACAAGGCCAATGGCAAGCCCGACCAGGGCGGCATCAAGACCTTCACGCTGAAGGAGACGCCGTCTCATGTCGTCGAGACGGCAGTGAAGGCGGCGCGCTGTATCGGCGACGGCCTTTACGGTGTCGACCTCAAGGAGACCAAGGACGGCGTCTTCGTCATCGAGGTCAATGACAACCCCAACCTCGACCATGGCTGGGAGGATTCCGGCGAGAAGGACGAGGTCTGGGTGCGGCTGACGCAGTGGTTCCTGGAGCGGCTCGACAGGCCGGGGCGGTAGTCAACCGAGGGAAGAGATGCTGTTCATCGTCATCGAGGATTTCACCGGCAGCGACCGCAAGGAAATCTATCGCCGGTTCCGCGACCGGGGCCGTCTGAAGCCGGACGAGCTTGTCGTGCATCATAGCTGGATCGCGGCCGATATGAGCCGCTGTTTCCTGCTGGTGGAGGCCGATGACGTCACGCTCCTGCAGCGATGGGTCATCGAATGGGCTGATCTGGTCGAGTTCGAGATCGTGCCCGTCGCGGCCAACAGGGACATGGTGGCGGCCTTGAGCGGGCACCTCTGACCATCGCCCTCCTGGGTCAGCGCAGCGCTGGGGAGTCCACGGCGCGCTGGCATTCATCGATCAGCCAATCGCGGAACGCGGCCACGACATCGCGCCTTGCGCTTCGCTCCGGGACAGTCAGGCAGTAGGGCTGTCGCAGGGCGATAGCGCTCGCGGCGGGCCGCACCAGCCTGCCGTCCTCCACCGCCTCGGCACAGTAGATCCCTTGCGCCAGCGCCACGCCCAACCCCGAAATGGCGAGGTCGAGGGCCGCGCGCGACGAATTGGCCGACAGGCCGCGCCGCACTGCCCGGCCAGATTGGGCATTCGTCGCCTCGAACCAGTTGCGCCAGGACGGAAACGAAGCACCGGTCGGTCCCCAATCCGTGTGGATCAGCGGCAGTCCGGCGAGCGGCTCGCCGCCTGCCTTGATCATGCCGGCAAGCTTCGGCGCGCAGACCGGATAGACGGCGTCCCTGGCAATGTCCTCCGTCGGATGTTCGCGATAGTGCGGACCGTAGGAGAGCCTGATGTCGATCAGTTCGCGGTCGAACGGCACCGGGTCGTCATCGCCCCGGAGCGATATGTCGGCGGCGCCATGGCTTGCGACGAAGCCAGCCAGACGCTGCGAAAGCCAGCCCATGGCCATGGATGGCGGCACTGATACGACCAGACGCGGGCGGAATGCATCGCCGCCCAGCTCGCGCGAAACGCTGCCGATTTCCTGGAAAGCCACGGTCAGCCGCGGCAACATTTCCACGCCGGCCTCGGTGAGGACAACGCGCCGGTTGACCCGCTGAAACAGCTTGCGGCCCATCTGCTCCTCCAAGGTGCGGATAAGCTGGCTGACGGCGGAAGCCGAGACCGAAAGCTCTTCCGCCGCCGCGGCAAAGCTGCCCGTACGTGCGGCGGCTTCGAAAGCCTGGAGCCCTTTCAGGGATGGGGATGTGACCATGATCGCCAGATAGATAAGCTTAGCTTATCCAAATCGCAGGAATCGTCGTTTTGGGAAAGCTTTTTCGTGGACTAGAGTGGCTTTCATCAATCTCCAGCCTGGATCGAAGCCGATGGACCATCGCGACATCATCGCGTCGCTGACGACAGAAGAGCGCAATCGCCTGACGGCCAAATCCGATGTCGCGGGCCTGTTCCAACTCGGCGCTCACTTGGGTGCGATTGTCATCATTGGATCGTTGATCGCGGCCAAGGTGCCGTTCTGGCCATTGCTGATGCTGCCGCAAGGCATCCTGATCGTGTTCCTGTTCACGCTGCTGCACGAGACGGTTCACCGCACGGCTTTCAATACGCAGCGGCTGAACGACGGCGTGGCGCGGCTGTGCAGCCTGGCCATCGGGCTGCCCGCCGACTGGTTCCGCTACTTCCACTTCGCTCACCACCGCTACACGCAGGATCCGGAAAACGATCCCGAGCTTGCCTTCCCCAAGCCTGAGACCTTGCGGCAATACATTATCCACGTCTTGGGCCTGCCGGTGTGGTGGGGGCATTTCAAGACGCTGTACACCAACGCGCGTGGGGACTGCCACGATAGCTATGTGCCGCCAAAGGGCCTGCCCAAAGTGCGCGCCGAGGCACGTGCGATGATCGGGTTCTATGTCGTGATCCTTGCGCTTGCCCTCTGGTTCAAGGCTACGGTGCTGCTCTATGTCTGGATCTTGCCGGCTCTGCTCGGACAGCCATTCCTGCGCCTTTATCTGCTGGCCGAGCACGGCCGCTGTCCGTTCGTCGCCAACATGCTGGAAAACACCAGGACGACGCTGACCAACTGGGCGGTGCGCAAGCTGGCCTGGAACATGCCGTTCCATGCCGAGCATCATGCCTATCCCGGCGTGCCGTTTCACCAATTGCCGCGATTTCACGCGCTGATCGAGCGGCACCTGAAGGTGGTCGAGCCCGGCTACGTCAGCTTCCACGAGAAATACCTGGAGACGCTGCGCTGACCCTGCGCCGATGCCTTCAGCCGATCTGGCTGCGCGGCGCACGCGCTTTCAACAGACGCTGGATGTCAGCCGGCTTCGACGGCACGCCGATCAGATAGCCTTGCGCCTCGACACAACCATTGTCGCGCAGCATGTCGAGTTGACTCTCCGTTTCGACGCCCTCGGCGGTGACGACGATGCCAAGCTCGGTGCCGAGACCGATGATGGAGCGAACGATCGCCGCCGTGTCGCGATTGCCCATGTCGCGAATGAATGATCGGTCGATCTTGATCTTGTCGACCGGAAAGCGCCTGAGGTAGCCGAGCGAGGAATAGCCGGTACCGAAATCGTCCAGCGCGATGCGGATGCCGAGCTCACGCAACTGGCGCAGCGTTTTCAGCACGGCCTTGCTCTCGTCCATCAGTACGGTTTCGGTGATTTCCAATTCCAGCTGTCCGGCCGGCACCCCGGAAAAAGCCAGCGCCGAGATCACGGCGCGGGCAAACCCGCTGCTCTTGAGCTGCACCGCCGAGACGTTGACCGCGATGCGCAAACCCGGCGGCCAGCCAGCCGCCGTCGCGCAGGCTTTCCTCAGCGCCCACTCGCCAAGCGGCACGATCAGGCCTATCTCTTCGGCGACGGGAATGAAGTCGTCCGGCGCCACCCGGCCGCGCGCCGGCGAATGCCAGCGCATCAAGGCTTCCGCGCCGATGATCTCGCCCGAGGCGATGTTCATGATGGGCTGGAAATCGAGATCGAACTCCTGGCGCGGCAGCGCGGTCTCCAGGTCGACTTCAAGCGCCCGCCGGGCCTGCACGACGGCGTCCATTCCAGGTTCGAAGAAGCGATAGAGGTTTCGCCCTTCGCTCTTCGCCCGGTAGAGCGCCGTGTCGGCGTTCTTCAGCAGCGTGTCGGCGTCACGGCCATCGGCGGGGAAAACGGCGATGCCCAGGCTGACGCCGACATGCATCTCGCGGCTCTTGTCGCGAAATGGTTTCGCGATTGCCTCGACTATGCGCTTCGCCAGTTTCTCGGCATCGGCAATGCCCACGGAGTTGGATTGGATGACGACGAACTCATCGCCGCCGAAACGGGCGATCATGTCCGCATCGTTGCGAAGGCAACGCTGCAGTCTTTCGGCCACGCTCTTCAACAGCCAGTCACCGGCAGGGTGTCCCCAGGTGTCGTTGACCGCCTTGAAACGGTCGAGGTCGAGCGAGAAGATCGCGAGCGGCGTGGCGGCCACATCCTCCAGCGCAAGGTCGAGCCGTTCGCGAAACATCGATCTGTTGGGCAGCCCGGTCAGCGTGTCGTGATGCGCAAGGTGGGTCATGCGCTCTTCGGCCCGACGGCGTTCCGTGACGTCGTCGAATGTCGCCACCCAACCGCCGCCACTCATCGGCTGGCGCACGACCAGAATCGTCCTGCCGTCGGCGAGATGGCGATACGTCGAATGCATTTTTCCCGCCCGCCGGCAGGCTTCGGTCTTTGCGACTTCGCTGTCGACGTCGATCTTCGTGTAGATGCCGAGTTCCAGCAATCGTTCGAGGGCGTCGCGGTGCGTCGTTCCAAGCGGGAAGTCGGCGGCCGTGACATTGTACAGTTCCAGAAAACGCCCGTTGCGCACGATCATCTTGCCGTCGGCGTCGTACATCAGCAGGCCTTGCGACATGTTGGCGAGCGCTGCGTCGAAGCGGCGATGCTGCTCCTTGAGATCCTGTTCGGCGCGCCGCTGTTCGGTGATGTCCTCGTAGATCGAGACCCAGCCGCCCAAAGCCAGCGGTCGGTGCGAGATAAGGATGATGCGGCCGTCCGACAGGATTTCTTCGTAGGTCGAAGGTTTCGCTTGGTCGATATAGGGCTTGCGGATGGCGTAGAGCTCGTCGGCGCTTTGCGAGGCGACGCCGAGGTCGACGCTATGCCGCAGGATGTCGATGAAGAGGATGCCTGGCCGCATCACCTTGGCGTCGAGGTGGAAGATGTCGATGTATTTGCGGTTGCAGATGATCATGCGTTCATCGGCGTCGAACATGCACAGGCCATGCGACATGTTTTCGACGGCGGCTGAAAAGCGTTCGTTCTGCTCGCGCAGCTCATCTTGCATGCGGCGAGAGTGTTCCAAGCCTCCGGCCGCCCGTTCCGGGACGACCGAACCATCCTTGACATCCACGACGGGCATGAGGCGCGCCTGCGGTGCGTGATCGAACACCACACTGTTGCCGCTTCCGGTTAATTTAGCGTTGTCTACCCTAGCGCGGATGTCGCAACGTGACGTCTTGACGTCTCGATCGCTGAAAACCGCTTCAGGAACGCATTTTGCGCCGAGGTCACCGAGCGTGGCGCGAAGTCGAAGCGCTCCGCGGAGAAACCGCGCGGGCGGCCGAAGAATTCGGTCGCCTCGGCGCTCGAAAAGCCGGCGAGCAGCGTTGCCTCGAAATAGGCGGCGATCTGGTCGGCGCGCTTGATCTCCTTGCGCAGCACCGCGGCCGGTTCGGGAGGCAGCGAGAAACGCAGATGGATGGCGCGTTGCAGGCGCAATTCGCAATCCTTGTAGCTGCCGCCCATCACCGACTTGAATGGCGAGATCATGTCGCCGATGACATATTCGGGCGCGTCGTGCAGCAGCGCCGCCAACTGGTCGTCGGCCGAAGCCTGGGGCACCAGCTCGTTGAACAGCGCCTCGACCAGCAGTGAATGCTGGGCGACCGAAAAGGCGTGCTCGCCGCTGGTCTGGCCGTTCCAGCGGGCAACGCGGGCAAGCCCGTGCGCAATGTCCGAGATCTCGATGTCGAGCGGCGAGGGGTCGAGCAGGTCGAGCCTGCGGCCTGACAGCATACGCTGCCAGGCGCGTGGTGGCGCGCCGGCGCGATCCGCCGCCATCAGGTTTCCTCCGCGCCGGCGGCTTCCTGCGGGAAACTGAATTTGGCCCAGGCAGGAATGGTGAGCATCACTGGCGCATCGCCCGCCAGGATCGGTTGGCCGACGTCCAACGCCGCCTTGACCCTGTCGATGCGGGCAATGGCGAGCCCTGATGTGCCGGCGCTCGAGCCGAGCGTGCCGACCGACCGCCCCTCGACAGTCAGTTCGGTGCCGACGGGGGGTAGGGGAAGCCCGGCCTCGACAATCAGCACGCGCCGCCGGGCCGTGCCCCGATGCTGCATGCGCGAGACCACCTCCTGGCCGACGTAGCAGCCCTTCTTGAAGCCGACGCCGCCCATCTCGTCGAGCAGCACGTCATGCGGGAACGCATCGCCGAGTGCATAGTCGGGTCCGCTCTCGGCAATGCCGTGGGCGATGCGAAAGGCCTGCCACGCGGCGATGTCGCCGGTATCCGCGGTGCCGGCATAAAAGCGCGTGACGCCTTCGTCGCCAAAGCGCCTGTCGGCAACCGCGGTTGAATCACTTTCTGAGGCGATTGACTCGTTTCCCCACGCGACGGTGACAAGCCTTTGTTCCGACTTGGCAATCTCGACCTTGGCGCGAAGCTTGTAGAGCATCAGCCGGCGAATGAAATCGTCCGAAACGTCGGCACGGCATTCGATGCGGAAGGCGTTTTCGCCGGCACGCGAGATCAGGAAGTCGAACAGGATCTTGCCTTGCGGCGTCAACAGCGCGCCGGGCTTGGCCTCACCATTGCCAAGCGCATCGAGATCGGTGGTCAGGATGTTTTGCAGAAAGTGTTCGGCATCCGGGCCGGAGACGATGATGAGCGCGCGGTCTTTCAGCAGGGCAAAGGGCATGGGGCGGATAAAAGCCTGATCTTGCAAAACGGTTGGCCATTACGTAAGCCGCTGACACTCCCCCCGCAAGAGAGCATCACCATGACCTACGACCTCATCCTGACAGGCGGCACAGTGGTCAATCATGACGGCGAGGGGCTGCGCGACGTCGGCGTGGAGGGCGGGCGCATCGCCGCGATCGGCGATCTGCGCCGGGCCTCGGCTGGCGAGACGATCGACTGCCGGGGCCTGCATATCCTGCCGGGCGTCGTCGACAGTCAGGTGCATTTCCGCGAGCCGGGCCTGGAACACAAGGAAGACCTGGAAACGGGTTCGAGGGCGGCGGTGCTGGGCGGTGTCACCGCCGTGTTCGAAATGCCCAACACCAACCCGCTGACCACCAGCGAGGCAACGCTTGCCGACAAGGTCCGGCGCGGCAGCGGCCGCATGCATTGCGATTTTGCTTTCTGGGTTGGCGGTACCCGCGACAACGCCAGGGACGTCGGCGACCTCGAACGTTTGCCGGGAGCCGCTGGAATAAAGGTCTTCATGGGCTCGTCTACCGGCGACCTGCTGGTCGAGGACGATGAAGGCGTCGCCTCGATCCTGCGAAACACCCGCCGCCGCGCCGCTTTTCATTCGGAGGACGAGTTCCGGCTGCGCGAGCGCCTGGGCGAGCGCATCGAGGGCGACCCGTCATCGCATCCGGTCTGGCGTGACGAGATTGCCGCCTTGCGCTGCACCGAAAGGCTGGTCCGCATCGCGCGCGACGTCCGCGCCCGCATCCACGTTCTGCACATCTCGACCGCCGAGGAAATACTGTTCCTCGAACAGCACAAGGATGTCGCGACCTGCGAGGCGACACCGCACCATCTGACGCTGAGCGCCGACGACTATGCGCGCCTCGGCACGCTGATCCAGATGAACCCGCCTGTGCGCGACAAGCGCCATCGCGACGGCGTCTGGCACGGCATTGCGCAGGGCATTGTCGACGTGCTCGGCTCCGACCACGCGCCGCACACATTGGCCGAGAAGGCAAAATCCTATCCGACTTCGCCCTCGGGCATGACCGGCGTGCAGACGCTGGTGCCGATCATGCTCGACCACATCAATGCCGGCCGGCTGACCCTGCAGCGCTTTGTCGATCTCTCCAGTCATGGCCCGCAGCGCATCTTCGGCATGGCCCGGAAAGGCCGCATCGCTGCCGGCTATGACGCCGACTTCACCATTGTCGACATGAAGCGGCGCGAGACCATCACCAACGCCCAGGCCGGCTCGAAAGCCGGTTGGACACCCTATGACGGCAAGCAAGTGACCGGCTGGCCGGTCGGCACCGTCATCCGCGGTCAGCGCGTCATGTGGGAAGGCGAAATCGCCACGCCGGGCGAGGGCAGGGCGGTGGAATTCTCCGAGGCGCTGCCGGCATTGGCGGCGCAATAACCAACCGCGCTTTCCGCGTCCGCGTGGATCGACAGTAGTCCTGACCGGATGGGGGCAAAAGCCCCACTCCATCATTGCGCCGTCGTTGTACGGCCCTCCAATGTGGCTCATCGTTTCGTGAAATCGAGTGCTGCCTTTGCTCGGACGCAATTCGGACGGAAAGTCGTTTCACGGTTTTGTTTGAATTGCTTTGGAAGTAAATGACCGAGACAGGTCCTAGTTCTCGTATTGGGGGGAATCATGCTCAGATATACATTCGCTACCCTAATCATTATGGGTATGACGACAATTTCGGCAAACGCACTGGATACGCTAACCCAAGGTGTGTCTGAGTTGAGTGGATCGCAATTCAGCTACTCCGTCGTCGATCTGGGTTCGAACGAAAGGCGCATAGAAGTCATTCATGACAGAAAAAAGTATGATGGACCGTTAGCGGCGATGTCATTCCGGGATCGCCATTTGCAAGTTTTTAGAATGGTGGCAGGATTGATCAAGGGTAACTGCCAGAATGGCGTTAGTGCTCTGGGGCGCATAACAATAAGCAAGGACCCGGAGCAGGATGAGGATCCGGCCGCCGAGCACCCTCAGTACTTCACCTGGGAATACACTTGTAAATAAACAGGGAGCCGGGGCTCGCGTCCGTCGGGCCACTCAATCGCCGGCGACGAAGAAGGTCCATTGTCCGGCGGGTGTGATGCCGACGCGATAGAAGATGTAGGCGCCGAACTGTTTCATGTCGTCGAAATCGCCGGCGGTGACGATCTTGAACAGTTCGACCCGCTGCTTGGCGTCGAGTTTGTCGAGCGGCAGGGCGAAAAAATACGGCCAGACATAGAGTTCCTGTGGCGTGCCTGCATCGACATGGACGTAGCCGGCGGAGAGCACCTCCTCCAGAATGGCCAGGATCTCCTGGCCGTCAGGGTCGCCCGACAGCCCCTTGAGGAAGGCGATGGCGTCGCCATCGATATCGGCCAGCGACAGTTGGGTCATGCTGTCGCCCTTGCCGATCAAGGGCCTGAGCTTCTCGATGTCGCCGCTCTTGCAGGCTTCGATGATCAGGTCATGCATGCGCCGCACCGGCTCGGGCAGCTTGCGGAGGTCGTAGACGACTTCCGGCAGGGGCGCCTCGGGATCGACACGCGGCCGGTTGCTGCCGCCATCCGATGGAGTATCGGGCTCCGCGGCGTCGGGAGCGGCCGGTTGGCTGCTCGAAGGCGATGTTCCCACCGGATCAGGCATGGGAACTGTGCTTCCGGGCGCTGAACTATCGCCATCCGTCGACGGTGTGACCGGCGAGGGGAGTTCTTCGTTTTTTATCTCGCTCAGCGCATAGGCAGGGCTGCTGGCCAGGCACGTCACCAAGGCAATCGCGCCACAGCAAGCAGCGAGGCGGATGTAGAGGACAAAGCCCTTCGGCCTGCCTGACATCGGAAAATTCACTGCCCGTATCTCCCTGCTCCGGGCATGGTGCCCGATCGGCATCCAATCGTCAAAGAACCTGATATCGGTTCAATGCCGCAGCCGCTCGGGTTCGAAGGCGCCAGCAATCACTTTTTCACGCATACGGTCCAGCAGGGCAAGGGCCGAGGTCTCGCCATTGGCGCGCAGCATTTCGCCGAATGCAGTTTCGAGTGCAGCCTCGGCAATGATCTCGGGCTCGATGCCGGCCGAAAGCCCCTCCGCCCAGGCTTCGCTGTGGCTCTCAACCGCCGTCAGGCGCTTCTCTTCCCTGACCAGCGCGTCGATGTCGTTGGCAGCATGTTCCATAAGCGATGTCCACCCTTTCAAGCGGCAACCCATCAATGTGGATCAGGCTTGATCTGTTCCATTCATAGGCAGCTCCAAGTAAGTATCTGTAAATACGACATTTTTTTGATCGTCTTTTACAGGGGCCAACTGTGTTTGGCGAAGCTGCGTTTCAGCCCGGATCAAACTTAGCCGATTAGGCCGGCCTGCGGGGTGAAAACCTTCAGTTTGAGTTAATTCCGCATTCGCGTGGTAACGTTTGATTAACGCTGTTGCAGAAGTGCAACAACAGGATTGCACCAAGACATAGCCAGGCACAAGCCGGATATGGCGATCATCGGTCGCGACGGCCTGATATCTGTTGATGGATGCTCAGTTGCCATAACGCGAGGCGATGTCGCGCGACAGCGTCTCACCTTCCTTCATATAACGGCTGATGGCTTCAGTGGCCGAAGCGGTGCACTGGGTGTAGGTGCCGCCGAAGGAACGATAGCCGCGGTTGAAGCTGGCAATGAAGCGGGCGCGGCGTTCCGGGTCAGGATTTTCCGAATCGAGCAGTTTTTCCATCTCGCCCCGCCACTGGTCGCCTTTCTCCCCGCACAGATTGCGCAGGAAATGCAGCGATCCCAGAACCTCCGCCAGCCGCATCAGCCCCGGCTCGAACGGCGACTCGGCACTAAAGGCAGGCAGCGCCGGGACGGCCGCGCTGACGGCAAGGCAAATGGCGAGGAGTGTTGACGGACGGTTCATAAATCTTCTCTGCCCGACGGCTTAAGCCGTCGTGGCTGGCGATACAATATAAGCCTTGTGACGAAACAATTTGTCGCCTGCAAGGCGATTTTCAGTGCCGCGTCAGCTGGCTTGAACGTGACCGAGGAGTTCCTCTGCGACCGCGAATACCGAGCCGACAAGTGGCAACAGGGTCATCTCTTTGAGTGTATAGAAGGCGGCTGTCTCGGCGTCGTCGCTGGCCACGGCCTCGCCACCGGCATAGGCGGCGCCGAAGACCGTGAGGAGATAATCGACTGAGTGGCTGTCGTCCTTGCCGTCGATGTGGATTTCCCGAAGCGGCCGCAAGCCGGTGGCGCGCAAGCCGGTCTCTTCCATCAGTTCACGCCGTGCCGCATCCTCCAGCGTCTCGTCGCCTTCGACCTTGCCGCCGGGAAAGGCGTAGAGCCCTTGCGAAGGCGGCCTTGCCCGTTTCACGAGGAGTACGCTGTCCCCCCGCACGACGGCGACCGAGACGGCGGGAAGTGTCTTGCGTGCTTCGTCCATAATCAGGCTCATTCGCGGCCCGGTCTGTTGTGGACCGCCTGGTAAGAGGAAGCATTATCGGTTGCGCAGCACCGGTTCCATAGCCACTTTCATAGCCGAACCATTCGAAAGGCTCCACCATGTGCGGACGTTTTGCCTTGACCGCCACGCCGGACCGGACCGCCGCCTTCCTGGGCCTTGCCGAGCTCGAGGATTTCCCGGCCCGCTACAACATCGCGCCGACACAGCCGGTCCTGATGGTGATCGCTGGCGCGCCGCGGGCTGCAGGCTCCAACCTGCCGGACCGGCAGCCGATGCTGGTGCGCTGGGGGCTCCTTCCTGCCTGGGTCAAGGACACCAGGGAGTTTCCGCTGCTGTTCAACGCGCGCTCGGAAGGTGCAATCGAGAAGGCGTCGTTCAAGGCCGCCATGCGCCATCGCCGCGCGCTGGTGCCAGCATCCGGCTTTTACGAGTGGCGGCAGACCGGAGGCAGGAAAGGGCAACCCTATTGGATCCGGCCGCGGCATGGCGGATTGGTCGCCTTTGCCGGCCTGATCGAAACCTATGCCGAGCCGGGCGGCTCGGAGATGGACACCGGCGCCATCCTGACCGTCAACGCCAACGCCGACATCGCCCATATCCATGACCGCATGCCGGTGGTGATCGATGTCTCCGACTTTGCCCGCTGGCTGGATTGCCGCACGCTCGAACCGCGCGATGTCGCCCATCTGCTGCGGCCGGCGCAGCCCGATTTCTTCGAGGCGATCCCTGTCCCCGGCCTCGTCAACAAGGTCGCCAACACCGGACCGGAGATTCAGGAGAGGGGTGAGGTCGGGCCGGAGCCCGAGAAAGTCAGGCGCCAGAAACCCGGCGCGGACGACAGTCAGATGACGCTGTTCTAGCGAAGCCAGTCGGGTCTTTATGTCCAGGGCGCTTGTTCGCGCCCTCGGTGCCGGCGATTGCGTCGGCCGGGGCGCCGCTTCAGGCGGCGCGGGGCGATACGATCTTCTGCGCCGGCTTCTTCTTCTTGGCGGTGTGAAGAAGGGCGGCGACGATGGCTGCCGGGCCGATCGCACGATAGTGGTTGGCCAGTGCCGGTTGCTTGGCGCGATTGGCTTCCTGCTTGCTTCGAGGCATGTTTCTCTTCCCAGATAACGTTTTCGTGTATGCGACTTGGTCGCCGAATCCGACCAAATCGTGACGCTTGGCGATCTAGCCGGCGAATGTTTCATGACTGTGCCGACATGTTTAATAAAATGTTTCATTGGCTGATTCCGTGTGATCGGGCGATGCGTTTGCCAGCCCTGGCGATGTTTTTCCCGGGATCAGCGACTTGACGGCAACACTGGTCAGGGCGATAAAGCCGCCCATGAAAACGTCTTTCGCCATTTGTGGCATTTGCATTATTGGCTAGCCTCGCGCTGGTCCGGACGTTTTCGCCTCATCTCCCCCAGATTGGACAAACGCCCCGGCCAGCAGGCTGGAGCCTGATTTGCGCCTCGGCGCGGGGCTGGCTCCATCCAGACAAGAAGTTCTGAAACCGGGAAGGCATGGAATGTCTGACGCATCGCAGGGCCTGCGCCTCTACAACACGCTTACGCGCACGAAAGAGGACTTCGTGCCGATCGATCCGCGAAATGTGCGCATGTATGTCTGCGGCCCGACCGTCTACGACTTCGCCCATATCGGCAACGCCAGGCCGGTGATCGTCTTCGACGTGCTGTTCCGTCTGCTGCGCCATCTCCATGGCGAGGCCCACGTCACCTATGTGCGCAACATCACCGACGTCGACGACAAGATCAACGCACGCGCGCTGCGCGATTTCGGCGGCGAGATATCAGCCGGCACACTGTCGCTCAACGAAGCGATCCGGCGGGTTACCGAAAAAACCGCCGACCAGTTCCACAGGGACGTCGCCACGCTTGGCTGCCTGGAGCCGACGGTCGAGCCGCGCGCCACCGAATTCGTCGAGCCCCGCGCCGACGGCAAGGCGGACATGATCACCTTGATTCAAAGCCTGATCGGACGCGGCCATGCCTATGTCGCGGCAGGCGAAGTTCTGTTCGATACGGCGTCGATGCCGGACTATGGGCAATTGTCGAAACGCAATCTCGACGAGCAGCAGGCCGGCGCCCGCATCGCCGTCGACGCCCACAAGAAAAACCCTGGCGATTTCGTGCTGTGGAAACTGTCTTCGGCCGAAGAGCCGGGCTGGCAAAGTCCGTGGGGCAGGGGCCGGCCCGGCTGGCATATCGAGTGCTCGGCCATGTCGGCTGCCTATCTCGGCGAGGTCTTCGACATCCATGGCGGCGGCCTCGATCTGATCTTCCCGCACCATGAGAACGAGATCGCCCAGTCGCGCTGCGCCCACGGCACCTCGGTCATGGCCAATGTGTGGATGCACAACGGCTTCCTGCAGGTCGAGGGCCAGAAGATGTCGAAGAGCCTCGGCAATTTCTACTCGATCCACGAATTGCTGGAGACCGACACTTTTGGTGGCCGCAAATGGCCGGGCGACGTGCTGCGGCTGGCGATGCTGATGACGCATTACCGCGAACCGATCGACTTTTCCGTGCGCAAGCTGGAGGAGGCGGAAAACACGCTGCGCAAATGGAAACGCGCGGCGGATCTGGCGCCGGCCGCGGGAAGCCGGTTGGCGGTGGAGGTGGTGGAGGCGCTGTCGGATGACCTCGCGACCTACGCGGCCTTCCAGCAACTGACCCAGCTTGCAGGCGAGGCGACCGACTTTGCCGGCAGCGGCGACAACGCCGCCGCGGCAGCATTGAAAACCGCGCTCGCCTTCCTCGGCTTCGATGTTGGCGCGACCAAGGTGGACGAAACCGTGGTCGCCAAAGCGATTGCCGAGCGCCTGACGCTTATCGCGGCAAAAAACTGGGCCGAGGCCGACCGCATCCGTGATGAACTGCTGACCAAGGGAGTGCAACTGAAGGACGGTAAGGACCCGGTCACCGGCGAGCGCATGACGACGTGGGAGATCAAGCGGTGAGGGTGGATGTGGCGCGAACCGCGAAGCTCGAAGCGCTTGGCTGGACCATCCTGCGCTTCTGGAACGATGACGTGATCCGCGATATCGACAATGTCTGCCAGCACATCGTGATCGTGGCCGGTCTGGTCGGCGCCGAAGTGCCGGAGTTAGCCACGGAGGAGTTCGCCTCATGATCGATCATCTGGGCATTACCGTTTCCGATTTCGATGCGTCCAAGGCCTTCTACGACAAGGCGATGGCGCCGCTCGGTGCTTCGCTGCTTTACATGGTGCCGCAGGAATACACCGGTGGCGCCAAGGTGGGCGGTTATGGCCGCGACAGGCCGGTGTTCTGGCTGAGCGCGGCCAGCGAAAAGCCCCGCGATCACCAGCACGTCGCCTTCACGGCGCGCAGCCGCGCCGAGGTCGACGCCTTCCATGCCGCCGCCCTTGCGGCCGGCGGCAAGGATAATGGCGGGCCGGGCCTGCGTCCGCACTATCACCCCAACTACTACGGCGCCTTCGTCCTCGATCCCGACGGCAACAATGTCGAGGCGGTCTGCCATGATCCTGAGTGAGCCCATGGATCGGAGTGAAAGCCGATGAGCCTCGACAACCGGCCGGTCTACACGGGCGGCTGCCAGTGCGGCGCGGTGCGCTTCCGCGTCGAAGGCGCGCTTGGCGACGCCTCGGTCTGCCACTGCCGCATGTGCCAGAAGGCGAGCGGCAATTTCTACCTGCCGCTGGTCTCGGTGCGCGGCGCCAAGGTGGACTGGACGCGCGGCGAGCCCAAGCGGTTCCGGTCCTCCAATGCGGCCTGGCGTGGCTTCTGCGCCGAATGCGGGACGCCGCTGACCTTCGAAGCGCCCGACGGCATGGCGCTGGCGATCGCCGCCTTCGACGATCCGGCTGGTATCGCGCCGACCATCCAATGGGGTACGGAGGCGAAACTGCCCTATGTGGATTCCATTCCGCGATTGCCAGGCGAGGACACGATGGCGGATATGGGCTCGGCCCCCTATCTCGCCGAACTCGTCTCCTATCAGCATCCCGACCACGACACCGACCAATGGCCGCCGGAGGAAAGACGATGACCGAGACAGTCCGAACCGGCGGCTGCCAATGCGGCGCCGTGCGCTTCCGCATCAAGGGCGCGCTGGGCCGCCCATCCATCTGCCATTGCCGAATGTGCCAGAAACAGTTCGGTTCCTTCTTCGGCGCGCTGGTGACGGTGCCCAAGGATGGTGTCGAATGGACCCATGAGGAGCCAAGCTATTTCCAGTCGTCGGTCAACATCGATCGCGGCTTCTGCGCCCGGTGCGGCACGCCGCTGACCTACCGCCAGCCCGGCGGGCTCGAGATCGCCATCGGCGCCTTCGACGACCGCTCGGATCTGGCGCCGCGGATCCAGGTCAACTATGCGGCCCGGCTGCCCTGGGTAGAGACGATCTTCGACCAACCCGTCCACCAGGATCCCGACTATTACGCGCGGCAGGAGCAGATCATCTCCTTCCAACATCCCGATCACGAAACGGCCAATTGGCCGCAACAGGGCCTGAAACTATGAGCTTGCGCACCCTCTATCCGGAAATCGAACCGTTCGACTCGGGCATGCTCGACGTCGGTGATGGCCATCAGGTCTATTGGGAGCGGTCGGGCACCAGGGGCGCCAAGCCGGCGGTGTTCCTGCATGGCGGGCCGGGCGGCACCATCTCGCCAAAACACCGGCGGCTGTTCGACCCCAAGCTTTACGATGTCATCCTGTTCGACCAGCGCGGCTGCGGCAAGTCGACGCCGAATGCCTCGCTGGAAGCCAACACGACCTGGCATCTCGTTGCCGACATCGAACGCCTGCGCGAAATGGCCGGCTTCGATAAATGGCTCGTGTTCGGCGGCTCCTGGGGCTCGACACTGGCGCTCGCCTACGCCGAGACACACCCTCATCGCGTCAGCGAACTGGTGGTGCGCGGCGTCTACACGCTGACCCGCGCGGAGCTTGAATGGTATTATCAGTTCGGCGTCTCAGAGATGTTCCCCGACAAATGGGAACGTTTCCTGGCACCGATTCCCGAGGCCGAGCGCGGCGACATGATGGGCGCCTACCGCAAGCGGCTGGTCGGCTCCGACCGCAAGGCGCGGATCGAGGCCGCCCGCGCCTGGAGCCTGTGGGAAGGCGAGACGATCACCCTGCTACCGGAGCCTGAAACCAGCGGTCCGTTTGGCGAGGACGACTACGCCGTCGCCTTCGCCCGCATCGAGAACCACTATTTCGTCCACGCCGGCTGGCTGGAGGAGGGGCAGTTGCTGCGCGATGCCGGGAAGCTCAAGGACATTCCCGGCACCATCGTCCACGGCCGCTACGACATGCCGTGCCCGGCGCGCTACGCCTGGGCGCTGCACAAGGCGTGGCCGAAGGCGGACTTTCATCTGATCGAAGGCGCCGGCCACGCCTATTCCGAGCCTGGCATCCTCGATCAACTGATCCGGGCGACGGACAAGTTTGCGGGAAAATAACGGTGCCTGACTGCGCTGTGCGACGACCTTTCGAGCTATGGCCATGACAAAACAACGCCTCTATCTCTTCGACACCACACTGCGCGATGGCCAGCAGACGCCGGGCATCGACTTCTCGGTCGAGGACAAGATCGCGATTGCCAAACTGCTCGACGAGTTCGGCTTCGACTATGTCGAAGGTGGTTATCCCGGCGCCAACCCGACCGATACCGCCTTCTTTCAGCAAAAGCGCACGGCACGCGCCAAATTCGTCGCTTTCGGCATGACCAAGCGGGCTGGGGTCTCTGCCTCCAACGATCCGGGACTGGCGGCACTCGTCCAGTCGAAATCGGACGCCATTTGCTTCGTCGCCAAGAGCTGGGATTACCATGTTCGCGTGGCGCTCGGTTGCACCAACGAGGAGAACCTCGAGTCCATAAAGGCGTCCGTCGAGGCATCAGTCGCTTCGGACAAGGAAGCAATGGTCGATTGCGAGCATTTCTTCGACGGCTTCAAGGCCAACCCGGACTATGCGCTTGCCTGCGCAAAGACAGCCTATGATGCCGGCGCGCGCTGGGTGGTGCTTTGCGACACGAATGGCGGCACGCAGCCCTCCGAAGTCAGGGCAATCGTTGAAAAGGTCATCGCCGCGGGCATCCCGGGCGAGCATCTCGGCATCCACGCCCATGACGACACCGGCCAGGCGGTGGCCAATTCCCTTGCCGCCGTCGATGCCGGCGTGCGTCAGATCCAGGGCACGCTGAACGGCATCGGCGAACGTTGCGGCAACGCCAATCTGATCTCGATCGTGCCGACGCTGGCGCTGAAGCCGGCTTTCGCCGGCCGCTTCGAGACTGGAATTTCAGCCGAATCGTTGACCGGCATCTCTAGGCTGTCCCGCGCCTTCGACGAATTGTTGAACCGCGCCCCGGAAGCGCAGGCCCCCTATGTCGGCTCGTCCGCCTTTGCCACCAAGGCCGGCATCCATGCTTCCGCGCTTGCCAAGGAGCCGGCGACTTATGAGCACGTGCCGCCGGAATCGGTAGGTAACCGTCGCCGCGTCATGGTCTCCGACCAGGGCGGCAAGGCCAATTTCCTCGCCGAGTTGAAGCGACGCGGCATCGACGTGCCGAAGGACGACCACCGGCTCGACGCCCTGATCTCGGTGGTCAAAGAGCGTGAGGCCTCGGGCTATGCCTATGAAGGCGCCGACGCTTCCTTCGAGCTCCTGGCCCGCAAGATGCTGCACGGTCTGCCCGAATTCTTCCACGTCACCTCCTTCCGCTGCATGATCGAGCGCCGCTTCGATGCCAATGGCCAGTTGAAGACGGTGTCGGAAGCGGTGGTCAAGGTGCTGGTCGAAGGGGAGGAGAAGATGTCGGTGGCCGAGGGCCATGGCCCGGTCAACGCGCTCGACATCGCGTTGCGCAAGGATCTCGGCAAATACCAGAACGAGATTGCCGATCTCGAACTCGCCGACTTCAAGGTGCGTATCCTCAATGGCGGCACCGAGGCCATCACCCGCGTGCTCATCGAATCGCATGACGGCACCGGCGCCCGCTGGTGGACGGTCGGCGTCTCCGAGAACATCATCGACGCTTCCTTCCAGGCGTTGATGGATTCGATCATCTACAAGCTGATGAAGAACCGCGAGATGGCGGGGCTTGTGGCGGCGGAGTAAGTTTGAACCATCAGCGAAAGTCCATTGATCCATCAGAACTTTGCGATGGTTTTGCCAAGATTACTGGGCCATAGCGTTGGGCCATGGCCACAGAAGCAATTACCCAGGATGCGGATTCAAAAGCCCGCCGCGGCTTCTTGCTGGCGCTGGGTGCTTATCTCTTGTGGGGGTTGCTGCCCTTCTACATGAAGGCGGTGGCGCATCTGCCGCTTGCCGAGGTGATTGCGCATCGCATCGTCTGGTCGGTGCCGATCGCCGCGGCGGTCCTGGTCTGGGCCGGCCGCACGGCCGACTTCAAGGCGGCGATCCGCTCGCCGCGCACCATCGCCATGGCGGCGCTGACGGCGGCGTTGATTTCGGTGAACTGGGGCATCTATGTCTGGGCGATCGCCGTCGACCGCACCGTCGAGACAGCCCTCGGCTATTACATCAACCCGCTGGTCAACGTCGTGGTCGGCGCGCTGCTGCTTGGCGAGCGGCTGGACCGGCTGCAGATCGCGGCGGTGGCGCTTGCCGCGGTTGCCGTCGCCGTGCTGACGATCGACGGCGGCAAGCTGCCCTGGGTGTCGCTGGCGTTGGCGTTTTCCTTCGCCGCCTACGGCTTCTTCCGCAAGACGCTGCCGATCGGCCCCAGCCAGGGTTTCCTGCTCGAAGTGCTTTTGCTGTCGGTGCCGGCGCTGGGCTACATCGTCTTCCTGATCGCTACCGGACAGGACCATTTCGTCTCCGGCAACGGCACCGACACCGCGCTGCTCATCGGCTGCGGGCCGGTGACGGCCGTGCCGCTGCTGCTGTTTGCCTTCGGCGCCAAGCTGCTGCGCCTCTCGACCATCGGCATCATGCAGTACATAGCGCCGACCATGGTGTTCCTGATTGCCGTGCTGATCTTCGACGAGCCGTTCGGCACCACGCAGGCGATCGCCTTTGCCCTGATCTGGGCGGCTCTCGCGATCTATTCCTGGTCGATGCTGACGACGGCGCGCCGGGCCGCACCTCAACCCGCAAGATAGGGATACCGCGTGTACCTGCTGCATATCGCCAACAAGAACTATTCCTCGTGGTCGCTGCGGCCGTGGATCCTGATGCGGGAGCTGGACATTCCGTTCGAGGAACGGCTGACGCCATTCCCGACCGGATCGAGCTGGACGCTATACCGGCCATTCTCGCCGAGCGGCCGGGTGCCGTGCCTGATCGACGATGGCTGGGCGGTCTGGGATTCGCTCGCCATCGCCGAATATCTGGCCGAGCGCCATCACGGCGTCTGGCCGGTCGAGGCCAAGGCACGCGCCTGGGCCCGCTCGGCCGCCGCCGAAATGCATTCGAGTTTCACCGCGCTGCGCAATCTGTGCCCGATGAGCTGCGGTCTGCGGGTCGAGCCGTTTCCGATGCCGGATGCGCTGAAGCACGATCTCTTCCGGCTCGGCGATATCTGGAACGATGGGCTTGCCCGCTTCGGCGGACCTTTCCTCGCCGGCGCCAGCTTCACCGCCGTCGACGCCTTTTTTGCCCCTGTAGCGTTCCGGGCGCAGTCTTATGGGCTCACCTTCGAGGGTGCGGCCGCCGCCTATCCCCAGCAACTGCTTGCCTTGCCCGCGATGCAGGAATGGTATGCCGCCGGTCTGGCCGAGACCTCGCGCGAACCCGAGCACGAAGCGGAAATCCGCGCCGCCGGCACCGTCATCGAGGATCTCAGGGCTTCGGCGTGAGGGTGCCGGGCGGCTACATCTGTCCGAGCCGCCTGACGAAAAGATAGGTCGCTCCCGCGATCAGCAGCGATACGGCCGTGACCACCCAGAAGCCCAATGGGGTGTTGACCAGCGGCAAGCCGCCGACATTCATGCCGAACAGGCCCGAGATGATGGTCATCGGCAACAGCACCGCCGTCATCACCGACAGCACATAGAGCAGCCGGTTCGACTGCGTCGTCAGCTTGGCCATCAGCTCGTCCTGCAGCAGGCGCGTGCGCGCCTGCAACTGCTCGCCGTCATAGTGCAGCGTCTGGGCGCGGTGCGAAAGCCGCGCCGCCATGTCGTTGATCGAATCCGGCAGGTCGTTGCGGTGCGAATGGTCGAGATGGCGAAACAGATTGGTCAGCGTCGCCATCTGCCGATGGATGACCACCAGGTGCCGGCGCGCATCGACCAGGGCCTGCCGCTCATTGTGCCATGCGTCGCAGACGATACGGTCCTCGATGCCGTCCAGACTGTCGCTGAGTGACGCCAGTTCCGCCGCCATTCCGTCGAACGACTGGCCGACGACAGCTTCGATCAGCTCGGCCGGCGAGCGGAACTTGCGCGATCCGCTCTCGATCGTCTTGCGGATGTTGTCGACCGATTGCAGCGGCTGCTTGCGGGCGCCGACCAGCATCGTGTTGTTGAGGGCGAAGCGGAAATGACCAAGCCCGCCGGCTTCCGCCGAATAGTCATGGCGCAGGTCCGGCAGATCGCCATAGAGCCAGTCATCCTCGAGGTCGATATGGCAGCCGTGGCTGGCGCCCAGGAAGGCTTCGCGTACTGGCGCCGGCAAGGCCTTATCGGCGCCGATCTCGTGACGGGCGCGCATGTCCGAAAGCTGGTAGCTGCGCCATGTCCAGTGCGCGGCGGCGGCATTCCTGGTGCGCGCGCCCTCGGCGGTGAAGTGGTAGATGAAGAACAGCCCGTGCTCATCGGGCAGGTAAGGCGACAGGTCGGTGCCTTCGGCGGGGAGGGCGATGTTCATGGCGGCTTCGCCGGTCTCTGATGCGGTCGGGGTCGCGGGGCGGCCAAGTCCGATTTCTAGCATGGCATCCCCGATTTAGTGTGACTGTTTCGTGACGGCGTGCCTTCCTACAGGACGCTGGTGATCCCGCCATCCACCAGCAGCGTCTGTCCGCTCACGAAACTGGCGGCGTCGGAAGCCAGGAACACGGCGGCCCCTGCGAGTTCCCCCACCTCGCCCCAGCGCCGCATCGGCGTGCGGCCGGTCAGCCAGCCGGAGAATTTCTCGTCGGCGACCAGTGCGGCGTTGAGCTCGGTCCTGAAATAGCCCGGCGCGATGGCATTGACGCGCACGCCGTGCTGGCCCCATTCGCCGGCCATCGACTTGGTCAGCATGGTGATGGCGCCCTTGCTCGCCGCGTAAGGCGCTATCGAAGGGCGCGCGAGCACGCTCTGCACCGAGGAGACGTTGATGATCGCTCCCCTTTGGCGAGCGATCATGCCCCTTACGACGGCCCGGCTCACCTTGAACACGCCGTCCAGGTTGGTGGCCATCAGCGCGTCCCAGTCGGCATCGCTAAAGGTTTCCAGCGGCGCCCGTCGCTGGATGCCCGCATTGTTGACCAAGATGTCGATTGGTCCGGTGTCGGTTTCCGCGGCCGCGATCGCCTTGTCGACCGACTGTGTGTCGGTCACGTCAATGACCGCTTCCGCGATCGAATGGCCCGCGGCGCGCAGCCTGTCTGCGGCCGCCTTCAGATCGTCGGCCTTGCGGCCGCCGATCGTGACGCGCGCGCCGGCGCTCGCAAGCGCTTCCGCGAAGGCCAGGCCCAGGCCGCGGCTGGCGCCGGTGATGAAGGCATGCTTGCCTTCGAGGCCGAACAGGCGGCCCAGATAGTTAGTCGAATGCAATGTCCACCTTCATCGGTCGCGATCTGTCGCCCGCCAGCGCGAAGGCCCGTCTGGCCTCGGCAAGCGGCGGCACCAGCGTGCCGCGTGGCTTGATGACATGCAAGGCGCTTTGTCGCCTTGGCGCCTGGCTGGCGGCCTCGGTTGTCGCGGCCGTCAGCCTCAGCGCTTCGGCCCAAACCCGGGATAGGGGTTGAGCGGCACGATCGCGGCAATATCCATCATGCCGGCCTTGACCAGCGGCAGAGTGGCGAGATGGCCGCGCACATCGGCGTCGCTGCTGGCTTCGAACATCATGCCGCTGCCGGGAATGTCGCCGCGATTCCAGATCTGGCGCACGGAGCCTTCCGCATAGAGGGTGCGGCGCTGTTCGGCCTCGCCAGGCAAAAGGGGTGCGAAATCGGCGTCGGCGAACTTTTCCGTGTTGCGGGTGAGAAGGGCAAGGAACTGCATTTCGATCTCCTGTTGTTGGTGGTTGATGGCAGGAGATATCGCGCCGCATGGTCAGACTGTCCAAGACTGATTAGGCTAAAGTTGAGACCTGAAGGGACTTGATGTCGAGGAGCAAAAAATGTTCGACCTGCGCCAGATCCGATATTTCGTCACCGTCGCCGAAACCGGCAATGTCGGTCGAGCGGCCGAACTGCTGCATATCTCGCAATCGCCGCTCAGCCGGCAGATCATGCAGCTGGAGCAACAGCTTGGCTTCGCGCTGTTCGAGCGGGCAAAGCAGCGCGTTCATCTCAATGCCGAGGGCCGCGCCTTCCTGACCGAGGCCCGTGCCTTGTTGTCGAATGCGTGCCGGTTGGAGGAGCTTGGCCGCAATCTGGCCAGTGGTTCCGCCGGGCGCCTTGCCATCGGCTATGTCGAGGGTGCGGTTCATGCCGGGCTTGTCGCCGGCATGCTGCGCCAGTTCCGCCGCGACCGGCCGGATTTCCACCTTCAGCTGAGAAGCCTGCGCTCGGCGGCGCAGATGGAGGGGCTTCGGCAGCGCTCGCTCGATCTTGGTCTGGTGTATGCTCCCGCGGCCGCCGGTGATCCCGATATCGACAGCACGCCGCTGCGCCACGAGCCGCTGGTGCTGGCCATTCCCGAAGACGATCCGCTGGCCGATGTGGCTGATATCCAGCCGCATCATCTCGATGGCCGCGTCTGGATCACAGTGGTGCGCCAGCCCGACGATACCAACCGTGGCCAGTTCCTCGCCGCTTGCGCCGAGGCTGGCTTCGTGCCCGATATCGCTTATGAAACGGCCGACCCGCTGACCTCGCTCGGCCTTGTCAGCGCCGGCCTTGGTCTCGCTACCGTGCAGGCAAGCCTGCGCATTGCCGCGCCGCCCTCGATCCTGTTCCGCGACATGCCATGGTTCGGGCGCATGGTTTCCATCCATCTCGCCTGGCGGCGGCAGGACCGGCGTGCGGTGATCGCAGATCTGCGGGAGGCTGCTCGGAGGGAGGGGAGTAGGGGAGTAGGGGAGTAGGGGAGTAGGGGAGTAGGGGAGTAGGGGAGTAGGGGAGTAGGGGAAAAGTGTGCCTCGGAAGACTGCAAACCTGCTGTCCTTTAGCTCTACATCTTGTCGATCACCGACTGAACGCCTTCCGTCGGCGCGTCGACCGAGGACCCGGCCACCATGATAGCGGCGACGATGGCCTCGGGGTCGTTGACGACCAGCGGCTTCACACGCTGTGCGGTATGAATGAAGCCTTCCCCAGCCATGTGATCAAGCAACGCCGTCATCGGGTCCCAGAATCCGTTGACATTGCCGAAGACGATCGGCTTGCGGTGATGGCCGAGTTGCGCCCAGGTCATGATCTCGACGATTTCCTCGACTGTCCCGATGCCGCCGGGCAGCGCCACAAAGGCGTCGGATTTCTCGAACATCTTATGTTTGCGCTCGTGCATGTTGTCGGTGATCAACAATTCGTCGAGCCGGTCAAGCGCCGTTTCGGTGGCTTCCCTGTTGATGAGGAAGCGCGGAATGATGCCAGTTACCTTGCCGCCGGCCTTGAGTGCGCCTTCGGCGACAGCGCCCATGATGCCTTTGGTGCCGCCGCCATAGACCAGCCGCAGCCCTGCCTTGGCAATCGAGCGTCCAAGCAGATGGCCGGCCTTGACATAGATTTCATCGCGGCCCGGAGACGAGCCGCAATAGACGCAGACGGATCGAATCGTGTTCATACGGATGATTGGTGATTGGGTCTGGAAGCCTGGTCAAGCCCAAAGGCTGACAAGGGCGGGCTTTTTCTTGTCGGCTTTGGCAAAACACGCTAGACCGGCGTTAGGTGGCTAAGGGGTAGGGAAATATGGCAATTAATCCATTGAAGGCGTTCCTGTTCGCGGCGGGTGGGACCGTCGCGGCGGCGGGAACCGCCTATGTATCGGGCGCGCTCGACCCGTATCTTCATCCCACGCCGCCGGCGCAAGTGGCGGCCTTGACGCCGCCCGCGGCGCCGAAACCCGCCGACCCCGGCACGGAAGGGCGGCTGCCGGCTCCGGCGGTGCCGGCCGCTCCGGCCGCGGCACCTCAGGCGACAGCCCCGGCAGCACCCGCAACCGATGCGGCGGCGCCTGCAGCGCCCGCGACGGCGGGTCCGATCGCGCCGACTTTCGACGTCGTGCGCGTCGAGAGCAACGGCTCGATCGTCGTTGCCGGCAAGGCGGCGCCCAACTCCAAGGTCGAAATCCTCAACGGCTCAACGGTGATCGGCTCCACGGTGGCTGGTCCCGATGGCGCCTTTGTCATCGTGCTCGACGATCCGCTGAAGCCCGGCGACTATACGATCGCGCTGCGTTCGACCGTCGGCACGGTCGTGACCGCCTCGGCGCAGACTGCCGTGGTCTCGGTGCCCGCGAATGCGGCTGGCCAGGTGCTGGCCATGGTCGAGGAGCCGGGCAAGCCGGCCGAACTGTTGACCGTTCCGGCACCCGAGACAAAGCCGGCGCCGGCAACCGGCGACCAGGCTGCTGCTCCGGCTGCTGAAGCGCCCGCGTCGGTCGCTCCAGCGCCCGCCGCGCCGGCGCCGACCGCGCCAGCCGTGGTTGAGGCACAACCCGCCCCGGCGGCACCGGCAACGCCGCCCGCCGCACCGGCGGCCGAACCCAAGATCGTCGTCGAGGCGGTCGAGATCGACGGCAACAAGATCTTTGTCGCCGGCCTCGCCGATCCGGGCCGCAAGGTGCGCGCCTATGCCAATGACATTCTGCTCGGCGACGCACAGACGTCGCCGGACGGCCATTTTCTGGTCGAGGCGACGCGCGACATTCCGGTCGGCAGCTATACCATCCATGTCGACGGCCTCGATGCCGACGGCGTGAAGGTGGTGGCTCGCGCCGCCGTACCCTTCGAGCGCGAGCCGGGCGAGGCGGTCGCCGCCGTTGCCCCAGCCGGGACCAAGCCGGCCGAGACCAAGCCGGCAGAGACCAAGCCCGCTGCGCCTGCTGCCGCGGAGGCACCAGCCGCTCCAGCGCCTGCTGTTGCCGCTGCTGCTGCCGCGGAGGCACCAGCCGCAGAGGCCCCGGCTCCGGCCGTTGTCGCGGCAGCCACGCCGCCAAGCGACGTGCCCGAAGTCGTGTCGCCCAAGCTTGAACATGCCGACGGCGCGGTCGTCATTCGGCGCAACGATACGCTGTGGCGGATTTCACGGCGCGTCTATGGTCACGGCGTGCGCTACTCCACCATATACCTCGCCAACCAGGACCAGATCAGGAATCCGAACCGCATCTGGCCGGGGCAGGTGTTCAAAGTCCCGCAAAAGTCGAAGGAAGGCGAAGCCGCCGACCTCAAGGCGATGGGCGAGCAGGCGACCACTGCACCGACGAAGACGCAATAGCGAGAGATCGGCAATTCCGGCGATCTACCCATCGGCCTAGCTTGCCCTGTCATCGCTCATCGTCTATCGCCGATGAACGATGACAGAATACCCCCCGTATCAGACCACGCCGCCTCGGCGGCGCCTGGCTGCACGCCGGACAGCCGCGTTGTCGCGGCGCGGTTCGCAGCGCTTTCGCATCCGGCCCGGATCGAGATACTGAGGCATCTGTCCGCCAGCAATTCCTGCTGCTGCCGTGAGGTCGTCGACCATTTCGATCTGGCGCAGTCGACCATCTCCCAGCATCTGAAAATATTGGTCGAGGCCGGCCTTGTCCGCTTCGAGCCCGATCGTCAGCGATCGCGCTATGCTGTCGATCGCGCGGCCCTTGCCGATGTATCGGCGTCGCTGGGCGCGCTCGTCAATTCCTGCTGCTCCGGCCGCTGATCCTCTCACCCAAAAGGCAAGAAAAGTGGCCGAAAAACCGTCTCCGCCGACACTTCGACACTCACGACATTGCGTAACCTCTGGCCTTATATGTGGCCGGCCGATCGCGCCGACCTAAGGGCGCGGGTGACCTGGGCGACGCTGCTGCTGGTCGTGGCCAAGGTGACGCTGGTCGCCGGTCCCTATTTCTTCAAATGGGCAACCGATGCGCTGGCGGGAGGCTTCAAATCGCCCCCGCCGCTGCCGTCGTTCATGCTCGCCCCGGTGATGCTGGTCATTGCCTATAATGTGCTGAGGCTTGTCCAGCTCGGCTTCAACCAGCTGCGCGACGCTCTGTTTGCCCGGGTCGGCCAGAATGCGGTGCGTCAGCTTGCCTTCCGCACCTTCGTGCACATGCATCAGCTGTCGCTGCGCTTCCACCTGGAACGCCGCACCGGCGGCCTGTCGCGCATCATCGAGCGCGGCACCAAGGGCATCGAGACGATCGTGCGCTTCATCATGCTCAACACCGCGCCGACGATCCTCGAATTCGCGCTGACCGCCAGCATATTCGGTTTCACCTATGGTTGGAAATACGTTGCCGTGGTGGCGATCACCGTCTGCCTCTATGTCTGGTTCACGGTCAAGGCGAGCGACTGGCGCATCTCGATCCGCCGCGACATGAACGACAGCGACACCGACGCCAACACCAAGGCGATCGACTCGCTGCTCAATTTCGAGACGGTCAAGTATTTCACCAATGAGCGCATGGAGGCCGAGCGCTTCGACCGCTCGATGGCGCGTTACGAGATCGCCGCCACCAAGACCTGGACCTCGCTCGGCTGGCTGAACTTCGGCCAGGGCTTCATCTTCGGCGTCGGCACGGTCGTCGTCATGTGCATGTCGGCGCTGGAAGTGCAGGCCGGCACCCAGAGCGTCGGCGATTTCGTTTTCATCAATGCCATGCTGGTGCAGCTTTCCGTGCCGCTCAACTTCATCGGCTTCATCTATCGGGAGATCCGGCAAGGGTTGACCGACATCGAGCACATGTTCGACCTGCTCGACGTGCCGCAGGAGATCGTCGACAAGCCCAACGCCAAGCCGCTGGCCGTGAGGGCCGGCAAGGTCGAGTTCCGCGACGTCCACTTCTCCTACGATCCGAACCGCAAGATCCTGAAGGGCGTCTCCTTCGACGTGCCGGCCGGCAAGACCGTTGCCATTGTCGGGCCGTCGGGGGCGGGCAAGTCGACCATCTCGCGGCTGCTGTTCCGCTTCTACGACGTGCAGGGTGGCCAGGTGCTGATCGATGGCCAGGATGTGCGGGATGTGACGCAGGACAGCCTGCGCGCGGTGCTCGGCATGGTGCCGCAGGACACGGTGCTGTTCAACGACACCATCGCCTACAATATCCGCTATGGCCGTGTCAGCGCCGGCGAGGAGGAGGTGCGCAAGGCCGCCGAACTCGCCCAGATCGGACCGTTCATTGAGAAGCTGCCCGACGGCTACAAGTCGATGGTCGGCGAGCGCGGGCTGAAACTTTCCGGTGGCGAGAAACAACGCGTGGCGATCGCCCGCACCATCCTGAAGGCGCCGCCCATCCTGATGCTCGACGAAGCCACTTCGGCGCTCGACAGCCACACCGAGCAGGAGATCCAGGCCGCGCTCGATCTGGTCAGCAAGGGCCGCACCACCATCGTCATCGCCCACCGCCTGTCGACGGTGATCTCGGCCGACGAAATCATCGTGCTCAAGGATGGCCAGATCGCCGAGCGCGGCACCCATGTCGAGCTGATGCGAAAACACGGCCTATACGCTTCGATGTGGGACCGCCAGCGCGAGGCGGCCGAAGCCGAGGAGCGGCTGCGCATTGCCCGCGAAAGCGACGAACTGGGTGTCGTTGTGCGCAGGCGCACGTCGGAGTTGTCGTAGTCGGTGGAGTGCCAATCTCCCCCCTTGTGGGGGAGATGCCCGGCAGGGCAGAGGGGGGGCTGTCCCGCGGGCATCTCCGGTTTCTTTCGGAGCAAGCGCCGCTATCTGAGCCTTTCCACAAATCAATCGAGAATCCTGCTTGACCTCAACTTAAGTTGAGATTGTAGACCGTCGCTCGAGAGCCGCGAAACAGCATCCTCGAGGACGAGACAAATGGATATGAGCGTTACGAATCAGAACGTTATCGGCAGCAGCGTGTTCAGGGTCGACAAGTTCGTCGTACCCGCCGCCGCCCGCGAGGAGATCCTCGCCAAGGTCAGGACGACACACGAATTGCTGCGTCAACAGCAGGGTTTCGTGCAGGATTTCCTGCTCGAGCAATTTTCGGGGCCAGGTGAATTCAATCTGGTGACGATCGTCGAATGGGAAAGCCAGGCGGCCGTCGACAAGGTCGTGCCGATCGTCAAGGCGGCGCAAGAACGCGTTGCCTTCAACCCGCAGGAGACGCTCGCTCGGCTCGGCGTCAGGGCCGACATCGCAAACTATCAGCGGGTTCCTGGGCTCTAGCCAGGCCAGCCGACACCAGGTGCCGGCGCTTCAATGCCGAGCACCTGGCCGGTGCGGGCATCGCTGACCATGTGCTCGAAGCCGCGCCACTCGGCGGCGGTGATGAACAGCGTTTTCCTGTCGGCACCGCCCAGCATGCAGGCAAAGCAGCCGCGATCGGCGGTGATGGTCTGCAAGACGTCGCCGCCTTCGCGCACCCGCACGCAGTGCTTGTTGGGAACATCGGCATACCAGACCGCCCCTTCGGCATCGAGGCAGATGCCGTCGGGATATCCGTCGAGATCGGCCCAGACGCGGCGATTGGACAGGGCGCCGTCGGCGGCGATGTCGAAAGCGGTCAGCCGGTTGGCATGGGATTCGGCAATGATCAGCGTCTTGTTGTCCGGAGTCACCGCCATGCCATTGGCGAAGGCGATGCTGTCCGCCACTTGGCCGACCGTGCCGTCCGGCGTGATCAGCACGATAGTACCCGGGCCGAAATGCGCACCTGGAGCTGGCGCCGGCCCGCCGCCATTGACATAGATGTTGCCGCGCCCATCGACGACGATCTCGTTCCACGGGCTTTTCGACAGGCCGCGCAGATCGGCATGGGTGACGAGACTTCCGTCAGGCTCCTGCCGCAACAGCAAGCCTTCGCGGCCCGCGATCACCAGCAGCCGGCCATCCGGCAGCCAGTCGATGGAGTAGGGCAGGACAGCCGGAATCTTGAGCATGACCTCGCTCTTGCCGCCTTCGTCCACGGCGACGATCTCGCCCGTACCCCAATTGCAGAGCCACAGGCGCCCGTCATGCCAGCGTGGCGACTCGCCGAAAGCGAGGCCTTCCAAAACGATATGCGCTTTGTTGCCGAATGATATCTGCATGATCGGGAGCCTCCATTTGCACGCGTCATCGGCCCTTGCGATGAGGCGCTTCTCAACAAGGACGGGCGAGATGGAAGTCTCCCGACAGCAGGCTAGTGCTTTTCGCTCAGGAAGAACGCTTCATCCCGGTGACGTTGACGCCACGGGTATTGGTTTGCAAGGGCGGCGTCGGCGCAGTTAGCCTTGTCGGCCACGCTGGCGGCCCTCGCGCAGTCAAAGGATGGCTTCGGTGGCAATGGCACAAGCATGCAACCCGGTCTCGACTTCACGAAACTCGGAGCGTCCTGCTATCCCCGGTCACTGGCAACCCCTTGCCCATTCATCGACGTCGGCGATTGTCGCGTTGCGGGCAGGGGGTGTTTCCGCTATTGAGGCCGGACCTGAAACAGGGACCGCCCCCAGCCCATGAGCCTTGTCGACACGGTCAAGAACGCGTTCGTACCGATCCATCGCGAAGGCTATCCCTTTATCGCGGCCTTTGGCGCGGCGACGCTGTTCCTCGGCTATTTCTCCTCGATCCTGTTCTGGGTCGGCCTGATCCTGACCGCCTGGTGCGTCTATTTCTTCCGCGATCCCGAGCGCGTCACGCCTGTCGACGATCGCCTGGTGGTAAGCCCCGCCGATGGCATCATTTCGGCGGTGGGACCTGCCGTGCCACCGCGCGAGCTTGGCCTCGGCAATGTCGAGATGACCCGCATCTCCGTGTTCATGAACGTCTTTTCCTGCCACGTGAACCGCTCTCCGGTGCGCGGCCGCATCGCCAAGATCGAGCATCGCCCCGGAAAGTTCCTCAATGCCGAACTGGATAAGGCGAGCACCGAAAATGAGCGCAATGGGCTGGTCATCGAGAGCCCCAACGGTACGGTGGCGGCAGTCCAGATCGCCGGGCTGGTGGCGCGTCGCATTGTCTGCTGGACCGAGGCCGGCGCTTCGATCGGCACCGGCGAGCGTTTCGGCCTGATCCGCTTCGGCTCGCGCGTCGACGTGTTCCTGCCTTTGACCGCCACGCCGCGCGTTGCCGTCGGCCAAACGGCGGTCGGCGGCGAAACCGTGCTGGCTGAATTCGGCGGCATCGCCGGCACGCCCCTCGTACGGATTTCCTGACGGTGGGCACGCAGTATAAAAAATTCGAGGCCCATGCCAGCGGCGGTCCCCGCATCCGCGAGATTCCGATGCGCATGGTGTTGCCCAACCTCGTCACCGTGCTTGCCATCTGCGCCGGCCTGTCCGGCATCCGCTTTGCCTTCGAAAACCGCTTTGAAACCGCTGTTGTCATGGTGCTGCTTGCCGCCTTCCTCGACGGCATCGACGGTCGCCTGGCACGAATGCTGAAAGCCACCTCCAAATTCGGCGCGCAGATGGATTCGCTGGCCGACATCGTCAATTTTGGTGTCGCGCCAGCACTCGTGCTTTATGCCTTCCTGCTCGACCGTGCAGGCTCGCCGGGCTGGATCGCGGCACTTTTGTTCGCGATCGCCTGTGGTTTGCGGCTGGCGCGCTTCAACGTGCTCGACGACGAGAAGGCCGAGCGCCCGGTATGGCAGAGCGAATATTTCGTCGGTGTGCCGGCGCCTGCTGGCGCCGTGCTGGTGATGCTGCCGCTCTATCTCTATTTCCTGCGCCTTGGGGTGGAGCCTAGCCGGCCGGCCGCCTTCGTCGCCACCGGCTTCACCATCCTGGTCGCCTTCCTCTTGGTCAGCCGGTTGCCGGTCTATTCCGGCAAGAGCGTCAAGATCCCTGGCGACAGGGTGCTGCCGGTCATCCTCGCCGTCGTGCTCTATATCCTGCTGCTGATGACCTATCCCTGGTACACGCTGACGGCATCGGTCGCGGGCTACCTGATCTTCCTGCCGTTTTCGGTGCGTGCCTACTCCAAGCGCGCCAGGCTGGAAGGCGAGAAGGTGCCGCCTTCGGATATAGGTTAGGGTCGCAGACCACGGACCAACAAATCGGTCCAGGCGGACGCGAAGCGTTCGTCGCTGACCTCGATCGAGCGCTCGGCCCAGATCGCTTCGAAGACGCGGAACATGGCGACGCTGCCGACGATGACGGCGGAGACCGCGTCGCTGTCATGGGGGCGCAGTTCGCCTTGGCGCTGGCGCTCCCGCAACCATTCGGCGACTGCGTGGTAAGTGCTCTGCATGATCTCGCCACGTGCCGAGGCTTTCAATTCCGGAAAGGGCTCAAGATCGCGCCACAGGATTCTGAGCACGTCGCGATTCGCGCCGAGTTTTTCCAGCATGCTCTCCACGATCCGCCGCGCCCCCTGATCGACAGGAAGCACCTGTTCGCCAAGCTCGGCCCGTCCTTCCCGCGCCGTTCCAACAAACCGGTCGATCGCCGCGGCAAGCAGCGCCTCCTTCGAGGGAAAGTGCTTGTAGAGCGCACCCGAGCCACGCGACAGGCCGGCGGCTTCCTGAATTTCGGGAACGCTGGTCCGGTCATATCCGCGCTCGGCGAACAGGCGAATGGCTTCGCGTAAAATGCGCTCGCGTCCGGCGGATGGCGGCTTCATGGCTATTCCTGTTCACTCGATCCTGGTGATGGAGATTCGGCGCCCGACAGTACCATTCTTGCGCTAGGATCGCTCACGGCGCGCTTCCACCCTGCTCGGAAAGCCATGCCTTCCATGTTCTTTCTCCCAGCCGTTCGCTGGTTTCGACCAAACCCAAGGCAAGGCTTATCTTTCGACTCACCGGAAACGGCAGAATGAGGCGCCGGAGCCCGAGCGCATCCCGGTATTGTCGAGCGAATGTCGAGAACGGCATCACCTCGGGTCCGCCGATCTGCGGGCGGACACCGCGTTCCCCGTCGCTGACAGCCTGGGCCAGATAACTGGCGACATCACGTGTATCGACAGGATTTGAGGGCGAAGTCGGCAGCAGCCAGACCGGCAGCCATCTCAGCCCGGCCAGCATCTGCGCCAGAAGGTAAAAGAATGGCGTCGCGCGGATGACCGACCAGGAAACTGGCGACTCTCGCACAAGCTGCTCGCCCGCCAGCTTCACGCGGCTATAGGGCAGGGTGCTGAAGTCGAGGCCGACGATCGAGACGAAGATGAAATGCGAGACATCGGCGCGCTGCGATGCAGCAAGCAGCCGCCGCGTGCCTTCGACGTCGACATCCGACGGACTGGAGAAGAAATCGATCGGCCGCATACCGCGCCTGGCGATCGGCGACAACGTTGCGGCATGGATGACCGTATCGACGCCGCCAAGGGCTTCATCAATGCCTTCGCCCGTTGCGAGGTCGCCAAGCGCCCATTCGACGGCGCGGTCCAGCCTCGCTTCCCTGGCCAGCAACCTGACAGTGTGTCCGGCCGCGGTCAGTGCCGGTACGAGATCGTGTCCGAGATGCCCGGTGCCGCCGGTGACGAGGATCTTTGCCATGCTTGATCTCCTTGCCGTGCAAAGGAGGTGTCATGTCGCGCTGGCAGAAATATGCATGCTCACTCTGCCTTAATCAGTGAGTGAATACTCTCTCACTTTACATTTGTCCATCTGAATCGCTGCGGCAGGATGGCGCGGTCCTTGGTCATGCGAAGACGACAGCGGGCCTCGAAAGGGGCGTAGGTGGCACTAAGCCGCCACGCCAAGCCCCAGCCGGTCGATCGCCAGTTTCCTGGTCGATACATAATCGGTCTTGCCCGAACCGAGCACCGGGATTTCCTCGACCTTGACGATGTCGTTGGGCACCATCAGTTCGGCCGCGCCGGCCTTTTTGCCGAACTGTCGCAGTTCCTCGGCGCTTGCTTCGTCTGCGGTGGTGACCAGCACGATGCGCTCGCCCCGCCTCTTGTCCGGCACCGCCACCGCCGCATGGTGTTCTTCCGGCCAAAGCGACTGCACCAGCATCTCCACAGCGCCCAGCGACACCATCTCGCCCGCAATCTTGGCGAAGCGCTTGGCGCGGCCACGAATGGTGATGAAGCCTTCGCGGTCAACGGCGACGATGTCGCCCGTGTCGTGCCAGCCGGTCAGCGGCTGCAGTTCGCCGGGGCGGTCCGCGGTCATGTAGCCCATCATCATGTTCGGCCCGTCGAGCCACAACTGGCCGGCATCATTGATGCCTTCGACCGGCTCCAGCTTCATGCGGATGGCCGGCAGCAGCCGCCCGACCGTGCCGTCGCGACCGTGGATGGCTGTGTTGACGGCAACCACGGGCGCGGCTTCGGTCAGGCCAAACCCTTCAATGATCTCGGCCTGGAAGCGTTCGCGATAGGTGCGGCGGGTTTCCGGCTTCACCGCTTCGGCGCCGGCGACGACGAAGCGCAGGCTGGAGAAATCGCCGTCCTTGGCAGTGCGCGCATAGTTGGCGAGAAACGTGTCGGTGCCGAACATGATGGTCGGTTTCACCTTGCGCGCGATTTCGGGGATGATCTTGTAGTGGAGGGGCGAGGGATAGAGGAACAGTTTGACCCCGGTGACCAGCGGCAGGATGGTGCCACCCGTCAGGCCGAAGGAATGGAACACCGGCAGCACGTTGAGCAGGATGTCCGCCGGCGAAATGGTGATCCGCGCCTCGGCCTGCATGGCATTGGCGAGAAGGTTCTTTTGCGACAGGACGACCGCCTTCGGCGTGCCCTCCGAACCCGAGGTGAAGAGGATCACGCCCGGCTTGGCCGCGTCTTGCCGCTGCAGCGGCAGGCGCCACAGCAAAGCGGCGGCAAGCTTGTCCAGCGTGGTGACGCTGGTCCGCAAATCTTCCAGCCACAGCAGCCGGGCGCCGCCCGTTTCGGCCGCGGCGACGATATCGGCGAGATCGGCCTTCTCGACAAAGGCACGCGAAGAGACAACGGTGCGTATGACGGCCGTGCGGATCGCCGCGGTGACGCTTGCTGGCCCGGCCGTATAGTTGATCATCGCCGCCACCCGGCCCGCCGAGAAAAGGCCGACGAGCGACAGCACGACGCCATTGGCGTTGGGCAGCATCACCCCCACCGCTTCCCCCGACGCCGTCACCGCCTCGAAGCGCCTGCCCAGCACCCGTGCGCCGATGAACATCTTGCGGTAGCTCAAGGCCCCCGAGATGACATCTTCGATGATGGTGTGCGAGGCGCCGACGCGGTCGGCGGCGTCGCGCATGGCCAGGAACAGGCCGCGGTCGAGGTCGGTGCCGAAAAGCCGGGCCTCGGCGACACGGTCGAACAGCGCATTGGTGTTCGAGGCCTGGTCCGGGTTGCGCGCCACCAGTTCGGCGATCGTCATTGGCTCCAGGACACTGATCGACAGCCGTGGAAACCAGTGACGCGGTGCCTTGTCTGCCGGCGTCAGCGAGACCGGCAGGCTGCGTGCACCGGTGACGAAGATCGGCACGATGCGGGCATCGGCCTGCATGGCGATGCGGGTGACGGCGCGAAACAGCCGAAACGTCTTGACGTCGGGCTCGACCGCATCGGGCAGATAGACGGCCAGCCGGCCCTTGCCCTTCAGCACGCGCACCAGCCGGCGGCTGACAAAGACATGTTCGGCGTTGAAGGCAATGGTGCGGCCGAGTTCGCGCCAGGGCTCGAGCCATGGCGAGCGCGCCGAGACCTCGTCGAGTATATGCAGGGTGTCGTCCGGCAGCAGCGAAAGCATCAGCGCCGGCTCGAAGCGCGACTGGTGAGAGATGACATAGATGACCGGCACCTGCGCCTTGCGGACGACCGTGATGCGATTGTCGCTGATCCGGTAGGCGAGCTTGAACGGCACGTAGAGCAGCGCCTGGGTGAAACGCAGGCCGAGGCGGAATTTCTCCACCGCCCCGATCAGCAGCCAGGCCACGACCAGGCCCGCAAGCAGCGCCAGTGTCAGGATCATGCCGCGTCTCTCCCAACGGTTCTGTCATCGCGGCTCTTGTGCGGCCGCTTCGAGGGCAGAGCCTAGCGGAAGTCGAGGCAAGGTCAATGCGGAAGGGGGCGCCCTCACGCAGCCTTCAGCCGCCCGCTGATGAAACGGAACTCTTGCGTCTTGCCTCCATAGCCATAGGCGGCTGCCGGGACCTCGTGCACGAAAGCATAGCTTTCCTGGTGCACGCCGCCCAGCAGGCGGCCAAAGGCTTCGAAGACCGCCTTGAGATAGGCCTCCAGTTCGAGCTTGGTGTTGGTGCCGTCGACCACCTTGATGTCGAGCCAGAACGTGTTGGTGCCGTGCTCGGCAAGCGACTTGCCGCCGGCGAACCAGTGCTGCGGATCGAGATAGGACACGGCAACCGCGGTGATCGTCGGGTCCTTGCGCAGATGCGTTGCGGTAACATCGGTTATTTCCCTAGCGATGCTGGCGGACAGGGCGGCGTCTGGCTTGCCGGTGACGCTGACATTGATGATGGGCATTTTCTTCTCCTTGGTTTCTCGTGGCGTCGGTCGCCGTTGGAGAGACCATGCCCTCACCTTAGAATCAAAAAAATCGAATTGTTTTCAATTGAAGATTCGATAATATCGAATTGTGGAAACGCTTGATCCCGATCTGCTCAGAACCTTCCTTGCTTTCGTCGACAGCGGTTCGCTGGCGCAGGCGGCTTCAGGTGTCGGCCGCTCACCGTCGGCGGTGACGGCCCAGATGCAGCGTCTGGAAGAGATCGTCGGCGAACCGCTTCTGGCGCCACAGGGCAGGGGTCGTGGCCTGACGCCGGCAGGCGAGGACCTCGTCGGCCATGCCAGGCGCATCCTTGCGGTGCATCGCGAGGCGTGGCTGGCGCTGAAAGGCGCACGCGCTGCCGGGCGCGTCGCCATCGGCACGACACAGGATTTCGCCGATAGCGGCCTGCCGGACCTCCTGCGAGCCTTCGCTTCCAGCCATCCGCGCGTCAGGATCGAACTGCGTGTCGGCCGCTCCGCCGAACTGGCGCAGGCGCTGCAGGCCGGCAGCCTCGACCTGGCGATCGTCATGCGCCAGACCGCGGTGCCGGACGAGGTCGGCGTGCTGCGCGAGCCGATGATATGGCTGTGTTCGAGCAAGGGGCTGGCCTCGCGGCAGGAAGAATTGCCGCTGGCGCTGCTTGATCCCTATTGCGGGTTCCGCGAGGCGGCACTCGCCGCGCTCGATGCCGCCGGCCGCCGCTATCGCATCGCCGCCGGCAGCGCCAGCCTTGCAGGCCTGCGCACCGCGGTGAATGCCGGCGTGGCGCTGACCTTGCGAACCCCGCGCTTTGCCCATTCCGGCATTGTCGAAGCACCGCGCGAGCTTGGCCTGCCGCAGGTGCCGATGGCTGAGTTCGCGGTCCGGCTGCGCGCCGGCGCCGATGCGGCCGCGGGCGATCTGGCGGCACTGCTGGGTGCCAACCTGGCTCTCTCTGGATGGCCTGGTTGATTTCCAAAGGCCGCATTCCGTCATCAGCCTTTTGGCAAAGAAAAAGCCGACCTTGCGGTCGGCTTGGGAGTAGGACGGGCCGAGGGGTTTGGGGGGACTTGGGGGGTGGCCCGTCGCACCAATAATGTCTGAGCAAGGCGATGGTTCCGTGAGTTCCCAACTTTTTTAGGAAATATTTGATGCCGGACGTTGCGAGCGTGCCATCAGCCAGTCGCGGCCGGCGTGGGCAAAGACGGCACAGAGCACGATGGCGCCGCCGACCAGGCTGGCCACCGGGGGTATTTCGGCCAGGAACAGAAATGCAAACAGGATCGCGAATGGCACTTCCGCCGAGCCGAGCAGGCCGGATTCAGGCGCCGGGATAAGCCGCGAGCCTTCCGTCCAAAGGATCGAAGCCAGCGCGAAGGACGCGCCGAACGTGGCAAGCAGAACCGCGTCCCTTGCCGAGACCGTCAGGGGATCGGTGACGAACCAGCCGAGTATGAACAACAGGAAGGCCGAAACCGCGCCGGCCCACACCGCCGGCGTGTCGCGGAACGCGCGCACCATGATCATGTAGAGCGCGCTGCCGGCCGTCATCAGCAGCGCCAGCCCGTCGCCGAACAGATTGCCGGTACCGAAACCCGACCAGACCATGATGGCAACCCCGCACAGCGACACGGCCGCCGCCACCATGGTCTGCAGGCGGAACGGCTCGCGCACCAGCATCCAGGCCAGTACGGCGGCAATGAAGGGCGAGGTCGCGTAGATGACCGCGACATTGGCGACGAAAGTGAACTTGAACGCCGAAATGAAGGCGATGCTGGCCAGCGCGCCTTCCACCGCCAGCAGCCAGCCGCGCCAGCCAAGCCGCAGCGGCTCACGGTTGCCGGCACGGTGGCGGCGCCACAGCACGTAGAGGCTGATCAGGATCGCGCCGACAAAGCCGCGCCAGCAGGTGATCGTCAGCGGATCGGCATGGATCGACTTGGTCAGCACACCGGTCAGCCCGAATACAGCCGCCGAGGACGACACGAGGATGATCCCCAGCGTGCGCTCGGCGACAGTGTCGGTGGTGGCTGTCACATCAGTCATGCCGCGAGACTACGTCACTCCATCCTGACATCGTAGCGTCAGCAACATTGACCATCAAAGCCGCTTGCGAAAATGCTCGCCGCCGACGATCAGCAGGCCGGCGGCGACGATAAGGGCAGCACCCAGAAAAACCTCGCGGCGTGGCACGTCGCCCCAGATCGCGAAGCCGAGCGCGAACGACCACAACAGGGAGCTGTATTCGAGGGGCGCCAGGATCGATGCCGGCGTGCGCTTCATGCCTTCGAAGAGAAGATATTGCGCCAGGCCGCCGAGTGCGCCGACGCTGGCAAGAAGCAGCAATTGTGTCGGGTCCGGCGTATGCCACCACAACAAAGCCGGCACCAGGAAGTAGAAGTTGTTGAGGAGGAGCTGGATCATCGAGCGCTCGGTAAGGGCCGTCTTGCGCAGGAGCACGATGGCGATGCCCCACAGGAAGGCCGCCGTCAGCACCAGCAACACGGGTACCGAAAGGCCGAGATGGGCGGGGTCGCAGGCGACAAAGACACCGGCAAAGCCGATCAGAACCGCCAGCCAGCGCAAAACAGGCACCTTTTCGCCGAGCAGGACCACCGAAAGCACTGTGACGATGATCGGGGCCGCGTAATAGACGGTGGTCAGTTCGGCGAGCTGCAGGCTGCGGGCGGCATTGTAATAGCAAAGCCATGCGGCGAGCGTGAAGGCGCTGCGCACCAGCATCGGCCGCACGATCGGCGAGCGCACCGTGTCGGTAAATAGCCGCCGCCCGCCGATGGCCGCGCAGGCACCAAGAATGGTGATGCTGCGGAAAAACATGATCTGCCAGACGCTCATGCCCGTAACCAGCAGCTTGATCGAGGCATCCTGCGTCGAAAACAGCAAGTAGGCGGCGCCGGTCAAAAAGATGCCGGCGAGAACTCTTTCGCGTGTATCGAGAATGGCGATATCGGCCATAAGGCATGCGCCTGCTTGTGTGGGGGCGGCTCCAGCCCCTGTCGGCTCCGCTCATGCCAGCTATACGGGCGAAATCCCGCACGACGCTGCTCCAGACCGTGCTTGCCTTTGGGGCAGGGGCGGCGGCGCGAAATACAGCCTGTCCCGGATGCGGCTTCTGGCGCGGCCCGGCTGATTGGTTTAGCATCGTCTCATAAAGCCTGAGAAGGGCGGGCGCGCGGAACGCCGGGGAACGGACAGCGAATTGGCGCTCAGCTCATGCCAGATGTAGCATGCGCAGGCGCGGCCTGACGGGCCGCCTCTGTCAGAGCGGATATTTCGGGGGAGAAGGCCGATGCGGAAACTGCAGTCGCAAGGCGTCCATCACATCACGCTGGTCGGTGCCGGCCGTCAGACCTCGATCGATTTCTGGGAAGGTGTGCTGGGCATGCCTTTCATCTTCGAGCAGCCCAACCTCGACAAGCCGACCGAAAGCCATCTGTATTTCGATCCGGGCGACGGCCGGCTGATCACCATCTTCACTGACGAGACCCGCACGGCCGTGAAGCGCCGCACCCCAACTGACCCGGGCTGCGTCCATCACATCGCCTTTTCGGTATCGCGGGTCACCTTCCTGCAGGCGGTCGCCCGGCTCGATGAGCGCGCCATCAAGCACAGCGGCGTCAAGGATCGCGGCTTCATGGATTCGATCTATTTCGAGGACCCGCTCGGCCTGCTGATCGAGCTTGCCTCCTATCGTTTCGAGCCGCCTGCAGGCTTCACCCATGCCGACGTGCTGATGGAGGCGCATAAGCTTCGCGTCGCGCGTGGCGACTACAACATCGCCGAAGTGCATCTGGCTGACGCCATCCAGGCTCTTGTGGAACGCGCGCGGGCGACATTGTCGGCCGACCGGGCACCCAAAAATCCATATTGAAGGCTGAACAGGCAAGGGAGGAATAGGTGGCAAAGGCAGTGACGAAGAGCGCAAGCAAGCCGGTGGGCAAACCAGCGTCAAAACCGGCAGCAAAAGCCGCGAAACCGGCGGCAAATGCCGCCGCCAAAACAGCGGTCAAAACGGCGTCAAAGGCAGCCGCCGGCAAGACCGCGGCCAAGGCCAAGGCGAAACCGGCAAAGAAACCGGCGCTGACCATCAGCATGCTGAAGCCGAGCGTCAACAACATGACCGTTCGCGTCTTCGCCCGCGCTGCCGGGCTCGACCATGCGGAGACCGATGCGTGGGGGCTGACGCGCTCGCCGGAGTACATGGCCCGCAATCCGGCCCATCTGACGCCGATGATCGAGGACAAGGGCCTGCCGCGCGGCGTACTTTGGGAGAGCTGCGCCATCATGCAATATCTTTCCAACAAGCATGGGTTGGAGAAATTCTACCCCAAGGCGCCAGCCAAGCGGGCAATGATAGACAGCGCCATGTTCTATCTGATCGGCACTCTCTATCCCTATGTGGCGCGCGCCACCTATCCCGCGCTCGGCTTCCCGCAATATGCCGGCGAGGTCGGCCACAGCGACGCCCACCCGGACAGGAAATCGGAGGCACAGAAGGCGGCGGTCGCTGCCATTGCCGAACCGCTCGAGGTCTTCCACTCCTTTTTCCGCGACGGCAAGCCCTTCATCGGCGGCAAGAGCCCGTCGATCGCCGACATCCGCCTGGCGGCGACCCTCGAATTCCTCGCCGTCATCGACTACGCCCTGCCCAAATGGGCGAAGGAATACATGGCAGCGATGGAGAAGAAGCTCGGCAAGGCCTATGCCGGCCCAGCCAGCGACGTGCGCGGCTACATCGCCCATGTGAGGTCGCAGGCCAAGGCGTGATTCCAACCTGTTGATCGGGCGATGAGCTGCGGAAGCAGCCACGGGACTGATTCACCGCTTGCGCCACGGTTCCCCGCCAGCTTGAAGTTGGCGGGGCTTGCGTTAGTCTGGGCGCGGATGCAGTCGGATTTTTCTCTCGACCGGTTTGGACGCTGGAGCGGTGGCGTGGCCGCCGCGGCCTTGGCGGCGACGCCCGAAGACTTGTCGGCCCGCTTCAGCGCGGCGGCAAGCGTGCTACTTGGCTCGGATCGTGTGTATGTTGGCTTCTATCGTCGCGATATAACGTCCTTGACCATCGACGATGCCGGACCCGATCGCTGGAACCGCGATTATGATGCGCGCATCTATCGCCAGGATCCCTTCTTTCAGAGGTTCGCCAGCACCAGACAGGATTTCCTGCTGCCCTTGTCGGCACTCAGCCACGGCGATTTCCAGCGCACGCCCTATTATCGCGAGTTCTACGGGCCCTCCGGCAGCTTCGATGAAATAACGGGCGTCTTCAACCTCGACGGGCTGACCGCCGGCTATGTGACCTTTCTGCGCCGCAACGGCGCGCCGCGTTTTGCCGAGCATGATCTGGCCGTGGCCGGCGCGGCGAGCGGCGCGACAAAGCTCATTCTGCAAAGGCTGCGTCATTTGTGCCGCCTTCGGGACAAGGGGTCCGCAATCGAAGCCGGGGGTTCGCGCCTCAGCGCCCGGGAAAGGCAGATCGCGCGGCTCCTGATCGAGGGCGGCAGCGCCAAGACGATTTCGCGAAGCCTGTCGATTTCACCCGGCACCGTGCGCAACCACATCAAGCAGGTCTACCGCAAGCTCGGTGTGCACTCCCAGGTCGAGTTGCTGGCCGCCGGCTGGGAGGCTCCGCGCGCCTGACGGTGTCGTTTCGCCAGCTTCACTGTCCCGTCACGACGCGTGTCCACATGCGGTTCTGCAGTCGCAGCAGCTTTGCGTCGTTGTTCTCGACCACGAACAGCTTGGCCTTTACGTCATCGGGCGGGAAAACGCCGGGATCCTTGGCGACGGCCTGATCCATCAGCGGCAGGGATTCCGGGATCGCATTGGCATAGGAGACATAATTGGAATTGGCTGCGGCTATGTCGGGCCGCAAGTTGAAATCGATCCAGGCCTGGGCGTTCTCCGGATGCGGCGCATCCTTCGGCACCGCCATCGTATCGAAGTTTATCAGCGTGCCTTCCCTGGGAATGGAATAGGCAATCTCCAGCTTCTTCGCGGATTCCGCCGCACGGGTCTTCGCCTGCAATATGTCGCCCGACCAACCCAGCACGACACAGATGTCGCCATTCGCCAGGTCGTTGATGTATTTCGACGAGTGGAAGTAACGGATATAAGGCCGCACCTTGCCCATCAGGTCTTCGACCTTGGCGAGGTCGTCAGGACTGGTCGACCTCGGGTCGATGTGGAGATAGTTCATAGCCATCGGAATGATCTCCGCCGGGGCATCGATCATGGCGACGCCGCAATCGGAGAACTTCTTGACGACGTCGACGTCGAAGACCATGGCGAACGAATCTGTCGGAGCGTCCGGCATGCGTTGCTTGATGGCAGCGACATTGTAGCCGATGCCGTCCGTGACGGCCATGTAGGGCACGGCGTGCAGGTTCTGCGGGTCCGCGCCCGCGATCAGCGACAAGGCTTGCGGATCGATTTTCGAGTGGTTTGACAGCTTCGATCCGTCGAGCGGCAGGAAAGCGCCCGCCTTCACTTGGTTCTTCAGAAACGGAAAAGCCGAGGGATAGACCACGTCATATCCCGAGCCGCCGGTGAGCAGCTTCGTCTCAAGGACCTCGTTGCCGTCATAGACATCGTAACGGACCTTGATACCTGTCTCCTTCTCGAACTTCTCAGCCGTATCCGGCGCGATATAGTCGGACCAGTTGTAGACGTTGACGACCTTCTCGTCGTCCGCCCGGGCGACGCCGAAGCAGGTGCCGCAGGCAAGCGCGGCGCTCAGGATTGGGAAGAGCAGAGAGCGCATGGGTGTCCTCCTTTCGCGGGTGCGGCCGATGCGGCGCACCGTTCCAATTTCACTTTCGGCACGCTTGCCGCTCAACGCCGCTGCGGTGCATAAACGGGTAAGGTGATACAGGCGACATTGCCGCCGCCGAGCAGAATTTCGCGGGAGTTCTCGATGCCGACGATCTTGTGGTCGGGGAACAGCGTGGCCAACTGTTGCTTTGCCTTCCGGTCGAGATCGCAGCCGAACTCGGGCACCACCACGACGCTGTTGCCCGGATAATAGTTGATGTAACTCGCCGCGATCCGGTTGCCGGTTGGCCGCGCCCAGGTCGAATCGACCCGGTCCACGCTCTCGCTTTCCTCGGCCGTCATTTCGATCGGCAGGGGATGGTGCAGCCGATGAACCTGCAGGCTACGGCCACGCGCGTCACGGGCCGAACGCAGCACCTCTTCGGCTTCGCGCACGATCTCATATTGCGGGTCGTCCCGCTCGTCGGTCCAGCTCAGCGCCACCACGCCCGGACGAACGAAGCAACAGAGGTCGTCGACATGGCCATCCGTCTCGTCGAAAGCAAAGCCGCGCGGTAGCCAGATGATGTCGTCGACGCCGAGATAGTCGCCAAGCCGGCTCTCCACCTCGGCCTTGCCGAGATAGGCGTTGCGATTTCGATTGAGCAGGCATTGCTCGGTCGTCATCAGCGTTCCCTGGCCATCGCATTGCAGGCCGCCGCCCTCGGCGATCAGCGGCGCGCGATAGCGGTCCATCCTCTCGATCTCGAGCACTTTTTGTGCAGCCAGGTCATCGAGATCCCAAGGCGAGTAGAGGCCGCCGTCGAACCCGCCATAGGCGTTGAAGGTCCAATCGACGCCCCGCACGCCGCCTTGGTCGTTGACGACGAAATTGGGGCCGCTGTCGCGCAGCCAGGAATCGTTGGTGGACATCTCCACGACGCGTACATCGGCGGGCAAGCGCGCTCTGGCGTTCCGCCACTGGCGGCTGGATGCCGCCACGGTCACGGGTTCGCTTTGAGCGATCGCGGCAGCGACGTCGGCGAACAGCTTCTGGGCGGGCTTGGCGCCCTGGCGCCAGGTGTCCGGCCGCTCCGGCCAGATCAGCCAGCAGCCTGATTTGGGTTCGAATTCGCCAGGAGCGCGAAACCCATCCTGTCTCGGTGTGGTCGGGAGCGTATGTGACATTGTGGGGCTGCCGGAAAAATGGAACGACGAAACTTTCCCGGATCAGACGGTTTTGGGGCCACATTCGTCAATGTCCCATTTGGGATAGGTTGAGTACGGCTTCGGCCGCTGGAGCTTGCGGTGGACGGACAGAACGCCATTGCCACCGGAAGTGATCTGGGGGAATCTCCCTGGGGGCCGGCCGAGCAAGCGCCCGCCTGAAAGGGAGACTTCAATGGACGCGACGGGATTGAAGGCCATGCAGGCGCCGCTGAAGGAAGCTTATCGCGGCGATGCCTCTCGCGCGCTGATCACGCTGCGAGCCAAGGGCGCGATCGACGACCAGTCGATCGCCTGCAAGGTCGAGACGGGCAGGGCGTTGGCAATCGCCGGTCTTCATCCGGCAACAGGCGGCTCGGGGCTCGAACTGTGCTCCGGCGACATGCTGCTCGAGGCGCTGGTGGCCTGCGCCGGGGTGACGCTGAAGGCGGTGGCGACGGCGCTCGAGTTCAAGCTCGGCGCCGCGACCGTTGAAGCCGAAGGCGACCTTGATTTTCGCGGCACGCTCGGGGTCGCCAAGGATGCGCCGGTCGGTTTTCGCGCCATCCGGCTCAATTTCGATCTCGACACGGATGAGCCGCGGGAGCGCATCGATTCGCTGCTGAAGCTGACCGAGCGCTATTGCGTGGTGTTCCAGACCATCAACCAGAAGCCGGAACTTACGGTGAGTGCGCGGCGCTGAATCACAAGGCCCACGGCAAGCGGCTGCGGGCCTTGTTGTACCCCGATGCTTACTGCGCTGATGGTTGCTCGGCGTCACCCTCGTCGGTGAAGGGCGAGGCGCTCGGCACGCACTGCACGGACCAGCCCGCGGGTGTCGGCTGCTTCTGATACTCGGTGATGGCGGCGGTGCACTGTTCGCGCTTGTCGAAGGTGCTGGGCAGCACGACCATGCCGCCCTGTGGGCCGGCGATTACCAGATACCAGACCAATGCTGCGGTTGTAGCCATGGAGTTTTCCTTGTTCTGCCCAGCAGGGCGCTTGGTGTGGGAGTCGTCCGATCCTAACAACTCCTCGGAAATGACGAAAGCATGACCGCCGCCTTGGATTACAGCTGCATCATGATCCGGCAGGTTTTCGGGCTGGGCGTGTTGCAGCCGCCACAATTCAATCGGTCGCAAAGCAATAGAACAGCCGCCGAGGCATCGAGAACGGGCGGTCGTGATGACACAACATGGCCGCTTCTTCGGCACCCTCAAAGGCTGGAGTTCATTCCGGCTGCCGGTAGGCGACGAAGCGGTTGTGCTTGGCCTGGAAGATCAGGCCGGTCTCTTTGAGGTCCGGGCTGGCCAGCGGCACGATGCGTTTGGCGATCTCGGAGGGATGCGGCAGCGTCTCGGGATCCTCACCGGGCACGGCTTGCGCGCGCATCGCGGTTCGGGTGGCGCCGGGGTCGACGGCGTTGACGCGCAGCGGCAGGCTTTGCGTCTCGTGCGCCCACGAGCGCATCATGGTTTCGACCGCCGCCTTGGATGCCGCGTAAGGCGCCCAGAACGCGCGCGCCGAATGCGCGGCATTGGAAGACAGGATAATCGCCCGGCCGGCATCCGAAAGCCGCAGCAGCGGGTCGACGGAGCGGATCAGCCGCCAGGTCGAGGTGACGTTGATGGTCATCACCTTTTCGAAGGTCTTGGCCTCGACATGGCCGATCGGCGAGATGACGCCGAGCACGCCGGCATTGGCGACGAGAATGTCGAGCTTGCCCCAGCGCTCGTTGATGGCGCCCCCAGCCGGTCGATGCCGGCCATGTCGGCGAGATCGAGCGGGACCAGCGTCGCCTGGCCACCGGCCGCCTTGATCTGGTCGTCGAGTTCCTCGAGACCACCGACAGTGCGCGCAACAGCGATCACATGCGCGCCGGCGGCGGCCAATTCCCTGGCGATGAAATAGCCGATGCCGCGCGAGGCGCCGGTGACGACCGCGACGCGGCCGGTAAGGTCGAGGGTCATGCGATCGCTTCCGGAACTCTGGCTAAGCTGGTGACGGTCCGGCAATCCTACGCCCCGCTTGTCGCCAGCAGCGACAGCGTGCGCACATTGTCGTGGCCTTCGAAGTCGAGCAGGCGGGTCGGGTACTGGCCGGTGAAGCACGCATCGCAGAACTGCGGCTGTTCGTCGTTGCGGCTGGCCTCGCCAACGGCGCGGTAGAGCCCGTTGATCGAGAGGAAGCCGAGTGAATCGACGCGGATGAACTCGGCCATCTCTTCCACCGACATGCGCGAAGCGAGCAGCTTCGACTTCTCCGGCGTGTCGACACCGTAGAAGCACGACGCGCTGGTTGGCGGCGAGGCGATGCGCATGTGCACTTCCCTGGCGCCGGCGTCGCGCACCATCTGCACGATCTTCTGGCTGGTGGTGCCGCGCACGATGGAATCGTCGACCAGCACCACACGCTTGCCCTCGATCATGCGGCGGTTGGCGTTGTGCTTGAGCTTGACGCCCATGTGACGGATCGAATCGCCGGGCTGGATGAAGGTACGGCCGACATAATGGTTGCGGATGATGCCGAGTTCGAAGGGAATGCCTGCCGCCTGGCTGAAGCCGATCGCCGCCGGCGTGCCCGAGTCCGGCACCGGCACGACGATGTCGGCCTCGACCGGATTTTCCTGCGCCAGTTCCGCGCCGATGCGCTTGCGCACTTCATAGACATTGCGGCCCTCGACCGAAGAGTCTGGCCGGGCGAAATAGACATATTCGAAGATGCAGAAGCGGGTCTTCTGCGGTTCGAACGGGAACAGGCTCTCGATGCCCTTGGAAGTGACGACGACCATCTCGCCGGGCTTCAGGTCACGCACGAAACGGGCGCCGATGATGTCAAGCGCGCAGGTCTCCGAGGCCAGGATCCAGGCGCCGTCGAGATCGCCCAGCACCAGCGGGCGGATGCCGAGCGGATCGCGGCAGCCGATCATCTTCTTGGCCGTCATCGCCACCAGCGAGAAGGCGCCTTCGACCTGACGCACGGCGTCGATGAAACGCGAGTTGAGGTCGCGCTCCTTGCTGGTCGCAACCAGATGCAGGAGCGTCTCGGTGTCGGATGTGGACGAGAAGATCGCGCCCTGCTTCTGCAGCGCGCGCTGCACAGTCATGGCGTTGGTCAAATTGCCATTGTGGGCGACGGCAAAGCCGCCATCGGCCAACTCGGCAAAAAAGGGCTGGATGTTGCGCATGCCGGCGCCGCCTGTCGTGGCGTAGCGCGTATGGCCGATGGCGCGGTTGCCTTGCAGGCTGTCGATGACGCGCTGCTTGGTGAAAGTGTCACCGATCAGGCCGACATGGCGTTCGACGTGGAACTGGCTGCCATCATAGGAAACGATGCCGGCCGCTTCCTGGCCGCGATGCTGCAGCGCATGCAGCCCGAGAGTGACGATGGCCGCTGCGTCCTGTCGGCCGAAAATGCCGAACACACCGCATTCGTCGTGGAAATGGTCGTCGGCCTCGGCGGAAAGCACGTCGTCTGCGTCTGCCATCTTAAGCTCCGCTAAAATCGCCATATAAGGCGGTCGCGCGTCGAAAGCAACGCACTGCATGCGATCGTTCACATGGATCGATCGCCAGACGTTCCGTTCGGACCTCAGTTCGCCGGCGCTGGCGCCGGCTTGGCCGTGTTGTCGGCGGGGCCGGCGTCGTTGTCGTCGGGCGCTGGCGCATTGGCGTCGTCGCCGCCGGCTGGAGCATCCGCCGCCGGTGCGTCGGGCGCGGCTGGCGTCTCGGCGGCCGGCTGATTCGGATTGAGCTTCTTGAGGATGGCGTTTTCCGGATCCTCCGGCAGCAGGCTTTCCAGCTTGGCGCCGATCTGTTCCAGCAGCGGCCGCGACTTGGCTTCCGTGACCCAGGCCGGGGCCTTGGCGCCGGCCAGCCAGTTGAAGAACAGCAGCGCCACCGCGACGACCAGGACGCCGCGCGCGGCGCCGTAGAGGAAGCCGAGCGTGCGGTCGAGTGCGCCGATGCGCGAATCGATGATCCAGTCGGCAAGCTTCATGGTGATGACCGAGACGACGATCAGCGCGATGATGAAGACCACGCCGGCAGCCGCCGCCATGGCGATCTTCTCATTGTCGATATAGGGCTTCAGGTAGGGCAGGACCGGCTTGTAGAAGAAGAAGGCCGCCGCGGCCGCCGCCGCCCAGGACACCACTGAAAGCACTTCGCGCGAAAAACCGCGAACCATGGCGAGCATCGCCGAGACCAGGGTGAAGCCGACGAGAATTCCGTCAAGCAGCGTAATCGGCATGTCTTTCGCCCCACTCTGTCTTGCTCACCACCGGATGAGCCGCGTCACTCTTCATCGTCGGCGCGGCTTCGCCGTGAGCCGGCTATGCGCGCCACGAGGTCGGCAAGCTCGGTGGGTTGGAAAGCGCCGGCCCCGATCCCTCCAGCAAGTTCCTCGCTGCCCAAGGGCAGAACCGCGCTACCAAAACCCAGCTTTTCGGCTTCCTTGAGGCGCTGCTGCGCATGCGCAACCGGCCTCACCGCGCCCGAAAGGCTGATTTCGCCGAAATAGACGCAATCGGCGGGAAGGGCAAGACCGGTGAGCGAGGAAACCAGTGCGGCGGCGACCGCGAGATCGGCAGCCGGCTCGCTGATGCGGTAGCCGCCGGCGACGTTGAGATAGACGTCATGCTGCCCGAAACGGACACCGCAATGCGCCTCCAGCACCGCCAGCACCATCGACAGCCGAGCCCCGTCCCAGCCGACCACCGCCCGGCGCGGCGTGCCGAGCGAGGAGGGCGCGACCAGCGCCTGGATCTCGACCAGAACGGGCCTGGTGCCTTCCATGCCGGCGAAAACCGCTGCTCCCGGCGATTTCGCGTGCCGTTCGCCAAGGAAAAGTTCGGACGGGTTGGAGACCTCGCGCAGCCCCTTGTCCGACATTTCGAAAACGCCGATCTCGTCGGTTGGTCCGAAGCGGTTCTTCACCGTGCGCAGGATGCGGAAGTGGTGGCCGCCTTCGCCCTCGAAATAAAGCACGCCGTCGACCATGTGCTCGACCACGCGTGGACCCGCGATCTGGCCTTCCTTGGTGACATGGCCGACCAGCACGATCGCGGCACCCGTGGATTTGGCGTAGCGGATCATTGCCTGAGCGGCGGCGCGTACCTGGGTGACCGTGCCCGGCGCGGAATCGGCAAGGTCGGTCCACAGCGTCTGGATCGAATCGAGGATGACCAGATCCGGCCGCTTGCCGTCGGCGATCGTGGCGAGGATATCCTCGACATTGGTCTCGGCCGCCAGTTCCACGGGCGCCGACGCGACGCCGAGCCTCTGCGCGCGCAGCCTGATCTGGGCAACCGCCTCTTCGCCCGAGACATAGACGATGCGGTGGCCCTTCGAGGCAAGTGCGGCTGCAGCCTGGGTGAGCAGCGTCGATTTGCCGATACCGGGATCGCCGCCGACCAGCAGCGCCGAGCCGCGCACGAAGCCGCCGCCGGTGGCGCGGTCGAGTTCGCCGATGCCTGATATGATGCGCGGCGCGTCCTCGATGTCACCGGAAAGCGTGGTCAGCACCACCGCGCGGCCCTTGCGGGCATTGCGCGTATTGGCGGGCCCCGAGCCGATGCCGCCTGACGTGCCTTCCTCGACCAGCGTGTTCCACTCGCCGCAGGCATCGCATTTGCCCGCCCAGCGCTGATGCACTGAACCGCAATTCTGGCAGATGAACTGGACGCGGGATTTGGCCACGCTTCTACCTTCCCGCCCGATTGCGGGCGCCGCGATCCTTCGCGCGCCCCTGTGTCCGGCAGGACAGAGGGGGCGCCGTAGAACGCCTCGCTTCCGCATTTCTGTTGCGACCGCTGGCAAGAGGCTACTCAAACCGCTCCGCGATGTGGTGCTCTTCGGCCAGATCCGAGAAGCGGGTGAATTCGCCGTGGAAGGCGAGCGTGACCGTGCCGGTCGGCCCGTGGCGCTGCTTGGCCACGATCACCTCGGCCTTGCCGCGCATCTCGTTCATCTCGTTTTCCCACTTGACGTATTCCTCGGTGCCGAGCTTCGGCTCGCGGTTCTTGAGGTAATACTCCTCGCGGTAGACGAAGATGACGACGTCGGCGTCCTGTTCGATCGAACCGGATTCGCGCAGATCGGAGAGCTGCGGGCGCTTGTCGTCGCGGCTTTCGACCTGACGCGACAGCTGCGACAGCGCGATGATCGGCACGGTCAGTTCCTTGGCCAGCGCCTTCAGGCCCGTGGTGATCTCGGTGATTTCCTGCACGCGGTTCTGCGAGGACTTGGCGGATGAGCCCTGCATCAGCTGGATATAGTCGATGACGATCAGGTCGAGGCCACGCTGGCGCTTCAGGCGACGCGCGCGGGCAGACAGCTGAGCAATGGAAATACCACCGGTCTGGTCGATGAACAGCGGGATCTTCTGCATGGTCTGCGAACAGGCGACCAGCTTTTCGAAATCCATTTCGCTGATTTCGCCGCGGCGGATCTTCGAGGACGAGATTTCCGTCTGTTCGGAAATGATACGGGTCGCGAGCTGTTCGGACGACATTTCGAGCGAGAAAAACCCGACGACACCGCCATTGGCCGCCTTGAACGAGCCGTCGGCTTGTTGTGCCGGCACATAGGCCTCGGCGACGTTGAAGGCGATGTTGGTGGCGAGCGATGTCTTGCCCATGCCCGGGCGGCCGGCAAGCACGATCAGGTCGGAGGGCTGCAGGCCGCCCATGCGGCGGTCGAGATCGCGCATGCCGGTGGCGAGGCCCGACAGACCGCCGTCGCGCATGTAGGCGGCGTTGGCCATGTCGACCGCGGTCTTGACCGCGTCGGTGAAGCTCTCGAAGCCGCCGTCATAGCGCCCGGTTTCAGCCAGTTCGAACAGGCGGCGCTCGGCGTCCTCGATCTGTTCGGAAGGCGACATGTCGACAGGTGCGTCATAGGCGATGTTGACCATGTCCTCGCCGACCGTGATCAGCGCCCGGCGCGTCGCCAGATCATAGATGGCGCGGCCGTAATCGGTGGCGTTGACGACGGTGACGGCTTCCACCGCCAGCCGTACGACATATTGCGCCACCGTCATGTCGCCGACCTTTTCGTCGGCCGGCAGGAAGGTCTTCAGCGTGATCGGCGTCGCCGCCTTGCCCATGCGGATCAACTCGGCAGCGACATCGAAGATCTTGCGGTGCAGGGGTTCATGAAAATGACCGGACTTCAGGAAGTCGGACACCCGGTAGAAGGCATCGTTGTTGACGAGGATGGCGCCAAGCAACGCCTGCTCGGCCTCGATATTGTTGGGCGATTCGCGATAGAGCGGTTGCTCCGCCACGCCGAATTTTCGCGCTGCCTCTGCCATGATGTCCCCAATTTCGATCCCGCCCTTTCGATATCAGAACTGGACAAGTCGGTGCTGACTTATCTGCAACAGCTCGTGTCGAAGCGGCTTTGATACTCGCGATTCACAGCCAAAATTTTTCCGTGGAAAGAATCGCAATTGACTCGAATCGAGAGTTGCGAGTTTAGCGTTTCTCGAAGGAGAACAAAACAGGAAACTGGAGCGATTGGCGCGGGATTGCGGAGCCGTCCCGTTCGTTTCATCCTCGTGCCAGCGCATCGCCCCAGTCCAGCCGCCGCGCCACCTTGAAGGCGTCGCCGTCGCGTTTGGTGAAGAGCTTTTCGCTGGCGCTGCCGTCTGCTTCGCAGAGTTTCAGCGTAACCTTGCCGGACCCTGACTTCGGCGGCGCGATCACCCGTGCGGCGCGGGAGGCAGCCGGCTGGCGCGAAGCGGCGATGTAGATGAATTTCTCGTCTTCCCACGGCACATCGGCGTCCTTTGCCAGCCGGTGCAGGCGCGAGCGGGCGACGCGGCGGGAAAAGTGGCACCAGTCTGGCGGGTTGAGCGGGCAGGGCACTTCGTGCGGACAAGGCGCCAGCACATGCGCGCCGGCGGCGATCAATTGCCGGCGCACCGACAGAATTCGCTGCCAGCCCGCCGGCGTGCCCGGCTCGACGATCAGCAGCGTGTCCGTCGTTAGGTGCCATAGCCGGTCGACCATTTTGGCCAGGGATGCCGGTACGATCTCGTCCAGCACATAGGCGCATGTGACGAGTTCGGCGGGTTGGAGGTCGGCCAACTCCGTCGTGACATCGCCGGCCTGCCAGACGGTCCGGGCCGCGATCGCGTCGGTCGCAAGCGTCTCGCCGATCTTGCGCACGGCGGCACTCGCCTCCAGCAGTGTGGCCCGTTCCAGTTCAGGCCAGAGGTCGCTGGTGGCCCAAAGCACCGTACCAGGACCGGCGCCGACATCGAGCAGGGTTTTCGGTGTGAAATCCGGCCGGGCTTCGGCGAGCGCATCGAGGCTGGCGCGGACCGCGGCATAGGTCGCCGGCAGCCGCGTCGCCAGATAGGCCCTGACCGCCATGTCCTGCGCCATGTGCAGGCGGCCGTCGCGCAGTTCGGCGCGGTAGCGGTCGGAGAGCGTCTTTGCCGCCTGCTTCAGGTCCGGCAACGGTACTTTTTCCAGGATGCGATCGACAGCCTGTCGAAGAGGGACCGGCAGTTCCACGGCCTATGCCCCTCTCGGCGCAAGCAGGATGATCGAAGCACCTGCCATGCAGAGCGCCGCACCGCCAAGATCCCAGCGGTCGGGCCGCACGCCTTCCACCAGCCAGAGCCAGGCCAGCGAGGCAACGATGTAGATGCCGCCGTAAGCGGCATAGGCTCGCCCTGCTGCATTGGTGTCGACCAGTGCCAGGAGCCAGGCGAACAGGAGCAGCGAGACAAAGCCCGGCGCCAGCCACCAAGGCGATTTTTCCAGCCGCCACCAGGCCCATACCGAAAAACAGCCGGCGATCTCGGCCAACGCTGCAGCGGCATAGAGGAGATAGGTCATGAAAAAGGCCTCGCGACGATCACGAGGCCTTTTTCGGGGCAGGAGCCTGCAATGGCAAGCGCCAATAATGCGTTCTAGCGCCGTTTCTATTCAGCCACCTTGCGGCGCCGGGCCGGCTTGACCGGCTTCTCGACTGGAGCCGCCTCGCGGTGACCCATGTCGCGCATTTCCAGCGCTTTTTCGCATTTGGCCATATAGTCGCGCGTCATCGGCAGCGTGTCGTTTTTCTTGGTGATCTGGAACTGGAAAATCACCAGGTCCTGCCAACGGAAGGCAGCCTCCGAGGCGGCCAGATAGAACTCCCACATGCGGCAGAAGCGTTCGTCATAGATCGCCTTGGCCTTGTCGCGGTTGGCGGCGAAGCGCTGGCCCCAGTGCTTCAGCGTGTCGGCATAGTGGAGCCTCAGGATTTCGACGTCGGTAACCACGAGGCCGGACTTTTCGATCGCCGGCAGCACCTCGGACATCGCCGGAATGTAGCCGCCCGGGAAAATATACTTTCGGATGAAGGCGCTGGTCGCCCACGGCACGCCGGAGCGGCCGATCGTGTGCAGAAGCATGACACCATCAGGCTTCAGCAATGTTGCCGCCTTGTCGAAGAAGGTTCGGTAATGGTTGACGCCGACATGCTCGAACATGCCGACCGAGACGATGCGGTCGAAGCGTTCGTTGAGCTCGCGATAATCCTTCAGTTCGAAATGGACGTGGTTTTCCAGCCCTTGCGCATGCGCCCGGTCCGTGGCGACGCCATGCTGTTCGGTCGACAGCGTCACGCCCTGCACGTCGACGTCGAAAGCCTTGGCGAGGTAGAGGCCGAGCCCGCCCCAGCCTGAGCCGATGTCGAGCACCGTATGACCCGCCTTCAGCCGGAGCTTGGCGGCTATATGGCGCTTCTTGGCTGCCTGCGCCTCTTCCAGCGTCATGTCCGGTTGCTCGAAATAGGCGCAGGAATACTGCATGTCCTCATCGAGGAAGAGCCGGTAGAGCTCGCCCGACAGATCGTAGTGCCGCTGCACGTTGCGGCGCGAGCGCGAGGCGGTGTTGATCTGCTGAAGGCGGCGGAAGGCGTGGCGTAGGCCCTCGATGGCTTTCGACCAGGTCGCGTCGATGCCGCCGCTGCCCATGTTCTGGAAGGCAATGCGCATCAGCCCAAGCACGCCGCCTTCAAGAATGTCCAGCTCGCCGTCCATATAGGATTCAGGCACCGCCAGCATCGGATCGAAGGAGATGGCGCGCTCTGCATGCCGGGTCTTGATGTGCATATGCACCGGCTCGCCGCTGCCGTCGCCGAAGATGAATGTCGAACCCTTCGGCCCGGTTACCTTGAGATTGCCCGTGCGCACCAGGCGGTCGAGAACGCGCTTCAACAGAATATTCATGTCCAATGTCCCCTCACGGTCAGACGGGCTGTCCTACTCTGCATCAATATATGGGGTTTCGAAAAGTTCCTTTTGGCACAAAAATGCCCGGGCGAGAGGCCCGGGCATTGGTCCAGAATGGCTGGAGAGCGGTGGTCCGAGGACCTGTGCGATCAGGCGTTGTCTTCGCCGCCTTCGAACTCGGCATTCGGATCGAAGAAGTTTTCCGGCCGCGCATTGTCGTTGATGTCGTCGCCGTAAATGGCTTCGGCGGTGGTCAGCGTCTCGCCCTTGGCCTGGCGTTCGGCCTCGTCGGCCGTGCGGGCGATGTTGAGCGTGATGGTGACTTCGACTTCCGGATGCAGCGCGATCGCCACATTGGTGAGACCGATGGTCTTGATCGGCTGGTTGAGCTGGATCTGGTTGCGGTTGACCGTGAAGCCTTCCGCGGTCAGCAGGTCGGCGATGTCGCGGGTCGACACCGAACCGTAGAGCTGGCCGGTCTCGCCGGCCGAACGCACCGCGATGAAGCTCTTGCCGTCAAGCTTTTCGGCGACCTGGGCCGCTTCCGACTTGCGTTCGAGGTTGCGGGCTTCGAGTTGGGCGCGCTGGCCCTCGAACTTCTTCTTGTTGGCTTCGTTGGCGCGCAGCGCCTTGCCCTGCGGCAGCAGGAAATTGCGGGCAAAACCGTCCTTGACCTTGACGGTATCGCCCATCTGGCCGAGGCGGGAAACGCGTTCGAGAAGAATGACGTCCATGGCTATGTTCCTTTTGGTTGGGCGTCCGTCCACGAGGCCGACGCCGAATTCTCTGGAACAGGTCAGGAAGCAAAAGGGCGTTGCCGCCGGTGTCGCTGTCCTGCCTGTCGCGGCAGTTAGAGGTTTTTGACCTCAACTCGGGATTTGATGGCTAGCCGGTCATGCCCGTCATGGCCGGCGATAGGAACGGGCGGCGAACCGCCCGTTCGGAAGAATTAGCGAACCACGTAGGGCAGCAGGCCGAGGAAACGGGCACGCTTGATCGCCTTGGCGAGCTCGCGCTGCTTCTTCTGGCTGACGGCGGTGATGCGCGACGGCACGATCTTGCCGCGCTCGGAAATGTAGCGCTGCAGCAGACGCACGTCCTTGTAGTCGATCTTCGGTGCGTTGGCGCCTGAAAACGGGCAGGTCTTGCGGCGGCGATGGAAAGGGCGCCGGGTCGGGATCTGATTGATGTCGACCATTATTCTGCACCCCCTTCAAAACCTTCGCGCGGACGGCGCGGACCACGGTCGCCGCCTTCGCGATCGCCGAACGAACGCGGGCCACGATCGCCGCGGTCGCCGAAGCTGCGCGCCGGACGATCGCCACGGTCGCGATCGCCGAAGCCGCCGCGCTCGGAGCGCTCTTCGCGCTTCTGCATCATGGCCGAGGGACCTTCCTCATGCGCCTCGACCTTGATGGTTAGGAAACGCAGCACGTCCTCGGACAAACCCATCTGGCGCTCCATCTCGTTGAGCGCTGCCGGCGGGCAGGTGAGGTCCATCAGCGTGTAGTATGCCTTCCGGTTCTTGTTGACCCGGTAGGTGAGGGACTTCAGTCCCCAGTTCTCCACCCGGCCGACGGACCCGCCATTCGCTGCGATGACGCCCTTGTACTGTTCTACAAGCGCATCGACCTGCTGCTGCGAGAGGTCCTGCCGGGCAAGAAACACATGTTCGTAAAGAGCCATTATGGTTCAGTGCCTTTCTTCGTTTCTCTCCCGGTTCCCGGCGGCAAAAGCCTCTGCAACTTCTCTGACCCGCATGTGCCTCGAAAGGCGCGGGGAAGAAAGGAGCATGACGAGACGGTCGAGAGCGGAGACACGGGAGGCGGAAGCGCTTCTGGCTTCACACGAAGGTTCTCGAAAAAACCTCCGGCCCTCCGTTCAGCCCCCAGCTGGGACCGGCAGATTGGCGGCGTCTATACAGCAATCCGCCGATAAGGCAAGGGCAAGCGGCGTCCCCGATGTCGCAACCACCGGAAAATCAAGCCGCGGCGTCGGCAAGGCCTGGCGATTTCCCCGGCAACCGGACCTTAACCACAATGTCAGGTTGCGCAGGGTTGCCCTCCGCCGTCAACGGTCGATTCATCATGGAAGGCGCAAAAGCCCGGACAACCGTGCATGACACGCGGCAAGCATTTTCGGGGGTAAGGATGCTTCTCAACAGGTTCTGGCGCTCGAAGAGCGGCAATTTCGCGCTTCTGATGGGGTTGGGGCTACCGGCCATTCTGTCGGCCGTGGCCTTCGCGACCGATGTCTCGACCATGATGCGGGCGAAGAGCAACCTGCAGAACGCGCTCGATGCGGCAAACCTTGCCTCGTCGCATCTTGGCGACCTCGACATGACCCGTACCGATGCTTTCGACCGCTATTTCCAGGCCAACATCGTTGGCCATGGCGAACTCGTCAACGCGCAGGCGACCCTGACCGTCGACAGGGGCGTCAATTTCATCAAGACCAAGGCGGTCGCCTCGGCCGACGTCAATCTGAACTTCGCTTTCCTGTTTGGCCAGAGCAAGCACATCGTGGTCGATGCCTCGGCGGCCGAGTCCAATAACCAGCTCGAAGTCGTGCTGGTTCTCGACAATACCGGCTCGATGGCCGGCGCCCGCATGACGGCTCTGAGGACGGCGACGAAGTCGTTGCTGGATACGCTCGAATCGACAAAATCGCCGACGCGCCAGGTCCGTGCTTCACTGGTTCCCTTCGTCACGGCCGTGAACGTCAATGGCGACGGGTTCGACCCGTCCTGGATCGACATGGACGGCAAATCCTCGACCAACGGCATCAATTTCCCCGTCATCGACGGCAAGCGCCCGAACCACATGGCGCTGTTCAGGCAGCTCAAGGACACCGGTTGGGCCGAGCCCGGATGGAACGACACGGGATGGAAGGGCTGCGTGGAGGCACGGGCCGGCGCCTACAACATTTCCGACACGCCGCCCGACCCGGCTAAGCCCGACACGCTGTTCGTTCCCTATTTTGCGCCGGATGATCCGGGAGAGGCGCAGGTGCCGTCCAGTTCCTATGGCAATGAGGCAAAATACTACAACAATTCCTATCTCAGCGACACCAGCGACACGGTCAAGCTAGACAAACAGAAAGGCGGCAACCGGCTCGCCATCGACTTCAGCGGCCTCGACAGCGATCCCGACAAACCCACCAAGGAAAAGGTCGCTAAATATGTGGCACCGGCCAACGAACTTATCACCGAGACAGGAACTCCCGTCACTGTTGGTCCCAACCGTTCCTGCCCGACCCCCGTCGTTCCCCTGACCGACGATTTCGACAAATTGCGCAAGGCGGCGAGCCAGATGACGGAATGGAACGGCTCCGGCACCAACGTCTCGGAGGGGCTGTCCTGGGGCATGCGGGTGCTCTCGCCCGGCGCGCCCTATACCGACGGCGCGCCATTCAAGACGCCTGGCGTCAGCAAGATCGTGCTCTTGCTCACCGACGGTGAGAACGTCGTCTACGGCGCCAGCCAGCAATCGACGAAGTCCGACTACACGTCCTACGGTTATCTGGCGGGTGGCCGCTTCGGGTCGGACAATCAGACGACGGCGGCTCGCAATGTCGACGGCTGGACGAAGAGCGTCTGCACGCAGTTGAAGAACCAGGGCGTGCAGATTTACACGATGGTGCTGCAGTCCGACACCGCCGCCAACCGCACGCTTTACAGCGCCTGCGCTTCCGATCCGAGCGATTATTATGCCGTCAACGATCCGGCCAAGCTGCCGAAAGTGTTTCAGCAGATCGCCAACAAGTTCTCGAAGCTGCAACTGACGAATTGAGCGCCCGATACCGAGAGCGCGCGGTACAACCGAGGGATCCAGACCTTCAACTCGTATGGGCGACAACCTTGTCGACCGTCTCGGGGAAGAAGTCGGGCGCGGCATGGCGCTTGCCGAACATCATGTCGTACTGGATCAGCCGGAAGTCGCGGATCGCCGGATCGATCTCTTTCTGGCGCGACCAGTCGGCTGTGGCCACGCCGGCCGGCGTGAGCAGCAGGTTGCGGTCGACAACGCGATAGCGCTCCCGCATCTCGCCCAGGAAGCCGGTGTAGTAGGGGTGGGTGATGCCCGCGGCGGTGAGGATATGATAGGGCAGGAACGCAGGGCTCACCGTCCCCAGATTCTCGACTGGGCCCGAACGGTTCGACCAGATGATCAACGGAGTCGCGTGATGTTCGAGAGCGGCCTCCGGCGTCGGTTCCTTGCGGGGCGCGACGTTGTCCTTCAGGAAGCCGGTCTCGACATAGACCGGTCCGAGCGGCGGCAGATGGTCACCGAAAAAGGCGACAATCGTTGGCCGTTCGCGCGTCTTGGCCCATTCGATCAGCCGCTCGAGGCCTCGGTCCGCGTCGGCTGAACCCTCGGCGTAGGAGAGCAGCGAGTCGCGCGCCCACTGGCTGATCGGTGCTTGCACCGAGTGGGTCGGGTTCGAATAACGGTTCGGCTCATACGGGCCATGGTTCTGCAGGCTGACGGCGAAGAAGAAGACCGGGTCGTCGCTGGCGTCGGCTTCGCGGATGATCTCGTCGGTCATCGCGGCGTCGGATGCCAGCGGTCCGCGCTTTTCCATGGGCGGCAGCGTTTCTTCCGATTTGAAGTCGTTGAAGCCGAAATCGGCATAGACGGCGCCGCGATTCCAGAACCAGTTGGTGCCTGGATGGATGGCGCGTGCCCTATAGCCTTCGCTCTTCAGGAAGGTCGCCATCGACGGCGTCGGGGTGCGTACATATTGCTGGTAGGGGATGCTGCCGGCCGGCAGGAAGGCGTTCGAGAAGCCGGTCAGCGCTTCGAATTCGATATTGGCGGTCATGCCGCCGAATTCGGGTGAAAACATCGAGCCCGAGCGGAGCGACCGCACATTGGGGATCGGATCGGGGGTGATGGTGACGCCGGGCAGCTTGGTCGAATCCCAGAAGGATTCGCTCATGACGATGATGATGTCCGGCTTCTGGGCCGGCACCGAGGCGGTCACATCGGGCCTGTCGATCGCCGCGATTGCCTTGTCGGAATAGCCCGGCGGGGCAGAGACATGTGCCATCGGCACGTTGAGCGCGAAGGCGAGCGCAAAGCCGTTGGAGGCGTAGTTTTCCTTCTGGTCCCACATGATCGGGATGATCTGCAGCCGGTCCCTGGTCCACGAGAAGGTGGCGTAGTCCATGATCGAGACGAAGAAGGCGAGCAGCGGCACCGCCAGCGTCAGCCGGGCAAGGCGGCCCTTGTGGCTGAGGGCTGGAACCTTACGGCGCCAAAGCCGCCAGCCGTAGACGAGCACGGACAGGCCGGCCACGATCCCCGCGACCATGGCGAGCGCGGTCATTGGCCGCTCGCGCACCAGCAGCGGCAACAGCGCGAAGATCTGCCGGGCGTACAGGAAGTCCGTCGGATAGAGCGGGTCGCCGAGATAATGCGACTTCTGGTGGCCGACAAAGGCCAGCGATAGGGTCAGCGGCGCGACGATCATCAGGCTCTGATGACTGCGGCCGAGCACGGCATCGAGGCCGATCAGGACCAGCGCGAACACGACGATGGTGGTCCAGCCCGGCTTGAACGGTTGCAGGAAGAAGGAAACGGTGCCGGCAACATCACCGCGCACGATCAGTTCGATGGCAAACACCAGGACGGCCGAGATCGCCAGGCTGATCAGCCCGTAACGGACGACCGGCCATCTCCGGCCGGGCAGATAGCCGGTGGACGGATCGTCTTCAAGGAACTGCGGCGCGGCGTTGCCGGCACGTTTGGAACTCTTTGCCACTTTAACTTCCCACCCAAAGACAACCCACGTCATTCGATTGTCATATAATTGTCACGCAAAGCTAGCGCCTGTGACGGAAATAAGAAGAGCCAGCAAACGATTCGTGAGCGGTTTTCATCAGGTGTGATCGCCAAAAAGCCCTTTCGGAACAGGCACTCGCGCGAGGATACGGCTTTCGGCGTGGGCTGAAGTGGCTTGACTTGGCGGTCTGCCTTGCGTCACAGGCAGGGAAAATTCGTAGTATCAGGCAAGCAGAACCAGTCTGGGGAGCCCTCGCATGGCCGTCGCATTTACCTTTCCAGGACAAGGCAGCCAGGCTGTCGGCATGGGCAAGGATCTCGCCGATGCCTTTCCCGAAGCGCGCAGGATCTTCCAGGAAGTCGATGATGCGCTCGGCGAAAACCTGTCGAAGCTGATCTGGGAAGGTCCCGAAGAGACCTTGACGCTGACGGCCAACGCGCAGCCGGCCCTCATGGCGGTATCGCTGGCGGCAATCAGCGCGCTGGAAGCGCGCGGTTTCTCGCTGAAGGACAAGGTCGCCTATGTCGCCGGCCATTCGCTGGGCGAATATTCGGCACTCGCCGCCGCCGGCTTCGTTTCCGTTGCCGATGCCGCTCGGCTGCTGCGCATTCGCGGCAACGCCATGCAGGCGGCGGTGCCGGCCGGCGAGGGCGCCATGGCTGCGATCATCGGGTTGGATCAGGCCGATGTCGAAAATGCCTGCGCCGAGGCCGCCAAGGTCTCGATTTGCCAGATCGCCAACGACAATGGCGGCGGCCAGCTTGTCATCTCAGGTGCGAAGGCCGCGGTTGAGCTGGCAGCGAAACTGTGCACCGAAAAGGGCGCCAAGCGTGCGCTGATGCTGCAGGTGTCGGCGCCCTTCCATTCGGCGCTGATGGCGCCGGCGGCCAACGTCATGCGCGAGGCGCTTGCCGGCGTGGCAAAGACCGCGCCAGTCGTTCCCGTCGTGTCCAACGTGTCGGTGCAGCCGTCGACCGATCCCGACGAGATCGCCGGGCGCCTGGTCGAGCAGGTGACCGGTCGCGTGCGCTGGCGCGAAACGGTGGAATGGTTCGGCGCCAACGGCGTCACCACGCTTTACGAGATCGGCGCCGGCAAGGTGCTTTCGGGACTGGCTCGCCGGATCAACCGCGACATCGCCACCGCGTCCGTCGGTTCCTCGGCCGAGGTCGAGGCGGCACTGGCGGCGCTTGCATAAAGCGCCATTTGAGACCATCCCTATTAGGGGTGCCCTCTTCTCAACCTGGAGACAAAAATGTTCGAATTGACCGGCCGCAAGGCGCTTGTCACCGGCGCATCGGGGGGCATCGGCGAGGCGATCGCCAAGGTGCTGCATGCGCAGGGCGCGATCGTCGGCCTGCACGGCACGCGCGTCGAGAAACTGGAGGCGCTGGCCTCCGAACTGGGCGATCGGGTCAAGCTGTTCCCGGCCAACCTGTCGAATCGTGACGAGGTCAAGGCACTCGGCCAGAAGGCGGAGGCCGATCTCGAGGGCGTCGACATCCTGGTCAACAATGCCGGCATCACCAAGGACGGCCTGTTCGTGCGCATGTCGGACGCCGACTGGGATACGGTGCTGGAGGTCAATCTCACCGCCGTTTTCCGGCTGACCCGTGAACTGACCCACCCGATGATGCGGCGCCGCCATGGCCGCATCATCAACATCACTTCGGTGGTCGGCGTGACCGGCAATCCCGGCCAGGCGAACTACTGCGCCTCCAAGGCCGGCATGATCGGCTTGTCCAAATCGCTGGCGCAGGAAATCGCCACCCGCAACATCACCGTCAACTGCGTCGCTCCGGGCTTCATCGAATCGGCGATGACCGACAAGCTCAACGACAAGCAGAAAGAGGCGATCATGGCGGCGATCCCCACCAAGCGCATGGGTACCAGTGCCGAAGTGGCGTCCGCCGTTGCTTATCTGGCTTCGAACGAGGCCGCCTACGTAACCGGGCAGACCATTCACGTGAATGGCGGCATGGCGATGATCTGAGCGAGCTCCGGCAGCAACACCGCCGCGCTGTGAAAACCCACCATTTCGGCTTGGACCTCGGCTATTTTTCGTGTAATGCGGCCCGCAACCCGGCGGTTCGGGCAAAAACCGGTCCGTGGCCGTTGCGTTTCCGGCAGGACCATCTTTCAGCTTGATTAGCGGCATTCCGCCCGCTAACGAAGACAGACAAACAAAAGACGAGGATGCCCCAAATGAGTGACACCGCAGAGCGCGTCAAAAAGATCGTCATCGAGCACCTTGGCGTCGATGCCGACAAAGTGACGGAGCAGGCGAGCTTCATCGATGATCTGGGCGCTGACAGCCTCGACACGGTTGAACTCGTCATGGCGTTCGAAGAAGAATTCGGCGTCGAGATCCCCGACGACGCAGCCGAGACCATTCTGACCGTTGGCGATGCGGTGAAGTACATCGACAAGGCTTCGGCCTGACGCTTTCCGCAGTCGTCACCGGGGAGGACCTGCGATGAGGCGTGTCGTCGTCACGGGCCTTGGCCTGGTTTCGCCGTTCGGTATGGGCTTCGAGCACGGCTGGAAGCAACTGCTGACCGGCCGCAGCGCTGCCAAGCGCGTCACCGAGTTCGAGGTGGACGATCTTGCCTGCAAGATCGCCCACGTCATTCCGCGTGGCGACGGCTCCAACGGTACGCTCAATCCTGAAGCCATTCTTGAGCCGAAGGAACTTCGCAAGATCGGCGACTTCATCCTGTACGGGATCGCGGCCGCCGATGAAGCGCTGAAGGATTCCGGCTGGCAGCCTTCAACCGAAGAAGAGCGTTGCGCCACCGGTGTGCTGATCGGCTCCGGCATCGGCGGCCTCGAGGGCATCGCCGAGAACGCGATCATCCTGAAGGAACGCGGCCCGCGCCGCATCAGCCCGTTCTTCATTCCCGGAAACATCATCAATCTCGTGTCGGGCCAGGTTTCGATCCGGCACGGATTGAAAGGCCCCAACCACGCTGTCGTCACCGCCTGTTCGACCGGTGCGCACGCCATTGGCGACGCGGCCCGGCTGATCATCTTCGGCGATGCCGACATCATGCTGGCCGGCGGCGCCGAATCGCCGGTGACCCGACTGTCGCTCGCCGGCTTCGCGGCCTGCCGGGCACTCTCGACCGAGCGCAACGACACCCCGCAAACCGCCTCGCGGCCCTACGACCGCGACCGCGACGGCTTCGTCATGGGCGAAGGCGCCGGTGTCGTCGTGCTGGAAGAGCTCGAGCATGCCAAGGCGCGCGGCGCCAAGATCTATGCCGAAGTGACCGGCTACGGTCTGACCGGCGACGCCTATCACATCACCGCACCGGCCGAAGATGGCGACGGAGCCTTCCGTTGCATGACGGCGGCGCTGAACCGGGCAAAGCTTACGCCGGCCGATGTCGATTACATCAATGCGCACGGCACCTCGACCATGGCCGATACGATCGAACTCGGCGCTGTCGAGCGGCTGGTCGGCAATGCGGCGTCCAAGATTTCGATGTCGTCGACCAAGTCGTCGATCGGCCATTTGCTGGGCGCGGCCGGCGCCGCCGAAGCGATCTTTTCGATCCTCGCCATCCGTGACAATATCGCACCGGCGACCATCAACCTCGACAATCCCGAACGCGAAACCGCGATCGACCTGGTGCCGAACAAGCCACGCCCGCGCCAGATCGACGTGGCACTGTCCAATTCCTTCGGCTTCGGCGGCACCAACGCCTCGCTCGTCTTCCAGCGTTATAATGGCTGACCGAGCTGCCGGGCGGTGCTTTGGCGTGCCGTCAATTTTGCCATATTCGCCCCTACTCTGCCGCAGGGGATTCGTTGAGAGATCGAACGGTAGGGCGAAATGAACACAAATCCGTCAGGCAACGGAGAATTCGGGCAAAGGCCGGCGAATACCGGGCCGATCGTGCCGAAGACGGCCAGCGAGGCGCTGCGGCCGGAGGCTGGAACGCCGCCGCCGAAACGGTCGCGCGCTTCGCGCAGCCAGATCGTCGTGTTCATGAACTTCGTCATCTCCTCGGTGATGCTGATGGTTCTGGCGGCGGGTGTGGCCCTCTATTTCGGCAAGCAGGAGTTTACCGAACCCGGCCCTTCCGCCAATGGCGACACGTTCCTCGTCAAGCCCAACACTGGCGTTCAGGACATCGCCGACCAGCTTGAGCGCCGCGGACTGATCAGCGACGCCCGCGTATTCCGCCTCGGCGTGCGTGCCTTCGGCAACGATTCCGCGCTCAAGGCCGGCGAATACGAGATCAAGCCCCGGGCATCCATGCGCGACATCATGGAACTCCTGAAGAGCGGCAAGTCGGTGATGTACTCGCTGACTATTCCCGAAGGGCTGACGGTCGAGCAGGCTTTGCAGCGCATCGCTGACGAACCCGCCCTGAGCGGCGATATGCCGGCTAAGACGCCCCCGAGGGCAGCCTTGCCACCGACACGCTGCGCTTCACGCGTGGCGCAACGCGCCAGCAGATGGTCGACAAGCTGCTCGCCGATCAGAAGAAGCTGGTCGATGAGGTGTGGCAGCGGCGCGCGCCGGATCTGCCCCTGGCCAGCGTCGAGGACTTTGTCACCCTGGCCTCGATCGTCGAGAAGGAAACAGGCAAGGGCGATGAACGTTCCCGCGTGGCCGCCGTCTTTCTGAACCGGTTGGCCAAGGGCATGCGCCTGCAGTCCGATCCGACCATCATCTACGGTCTGTTTGGCGGCAAGGGCAAGCCGGCGGACCGTCCGATCTACCAGTCCGACATCCAGAAGCAGACGCCTTACAACACCTATGTGATCAGCGGCCTGCCGCCGACGCCCATCGCCAATCCCGGCCGCGCGGCCCTCGAAGCCGTGGCCAATCCGTCGAAGACCGACGATCTCTATTTCGTCGCCGATGGCACGGGCGGCCACGTCTTTGCCGCGACCCTGGACGAGCACAATGAAAACGTCGCCCGCTATCGCGCGCTGCAGAAGAAGCAGGCCGATGACGCAGCCAAGGCCGCCGCTGCCGCCGGTACCAGCGGCAGTGCCGACAAGCCTGCCGCAGACAAGCCTGCCGACGCCAGTGATGCCACCGGTGGCGACAATGGCGATGCCGACGGTGATGCGGACGCGGCCCAGTAAGGTGAAGAAAGGCGTTGCCTGGAAGGCGGCGGCCTGACATTTGAAGGAACGCCAGGCGTCCGATTTCGACGCACTCGTGGCGTGGTCATTTTAAGCCGCGCTAGCCCCTCCGGAAAACCGGTTTCGGGGTGAGGCGCCAGGGATGTGCAGGCGACATGAATTTGCAGAGCATGACCGGTTTCGCGCGGGCCGTCGCCGAGCATGACGGCACCTCGATTGCCTGGGAAGTCAAATCCGTCAATGGCAAGAGCATCGAGGTGCGACTGCGGCTGCCTCAAGGATTCGAGCGGCTGGAGCCTGTGGTCAGGCAAACGCTGCAGAAGCGTTTCGCCCGCGGCAATTTCCAGGCAACGCTGACCATCGGCCGCGCTGCCGGCACGCAGGCGCAACCTATCGTCAACGAGGCGTTTCTGAAGGATATTGCCGGCCTGGCCAAGCGGCTGCAGGAGCAGTTCGGCGTCGCGCCCGCGACGGCTGACGGATTGCTGTCGCTGCGTGGTGTGCTCGACATACCTGAAACCATCGAGACCGAAGAGGCGCGGACCGCGCTCGACACCGCCATCCTGGCCGCGCTCGACGTGGCGCTGAACGGCCTGGAACAGGCCAGGCACGGTGAAGGCGCAGCACTCGCCGTGCTTTTGTCCGGCCATGTCGATACTATCGAGACGCTCACCCTGCGCGCGGAAGCCGACCCGTCACGCGATACAGCGGTGATCCGCGAACGTATCGCCGAGCAGGTCCAGCTGCTGATGGACGCATCCGCCAATCTGGATGCAAGCCGGCTGCACATGGAGGCGGCGTTCCTTGCCACCAAGGCCGACATTCGCGAAGAGATCGACCGGCTGAAAACGCATGTCGCGTCTGGCCGGGCCTTGCTCGAGGGCGGCGGCGCGGTCGGCCGCAAGCTCGATTTTCTGGCACAGGAATTTAACCGCGAATCGAATACGCTGTGCTCCAAGTCGAATGCTGCCGCCGTCACCGCGATCGGGCTGGAACTGAAGGCGGTGGTCGACCAGTTTCGTGAACAGGTCCAGAATCTGGAGTAGCCGATGGTTGCCAAGGAACCGATGGTTCCCAGGGATTTGGGATCCCGCATCCGCCGCCGAGGGTTGATGCTCGTCCTGTCGTCACCTTCGGGTGCCGGCAAGTCGACGATCGCGCGCAACCTTCTGGAGAGCGATTCAAGCCTTGAACTGTCGGTCTCGGTCACCACAAGGCCGCGCCGCGGCTCGGAAATCGAGGGCGTTCACTACCACTTCCGCACGATGCGCGAGTTCGAGCGGCTGCGCGATTCCGACGCGCTTCTCGAATGGGCGGAGGTGCACGGCAACTGCTATGCGACACCGCGCGAGCCGGCCGAACTGGCGCTGGCGCAGGGCCGCGACATGCTGTTCGACATCGACTGGCAGGGCGCTCAGCAGCTCAAGGAGAAGATGCGCGCCGACATCGTCTCGATATTCATCCTGCCTCCATCGATGAAGGAATTGAAGGCTCGGCTGAAGCGCCGCGCCGAGGACCAGGAAGCGGTGATCGAGACGCGGCTGAAGAACGCCCGCAACGAGATCGAGCACTGGAAGGAATATGACTTCGTCATCGTCAACGACGATCTCGACCGTGCCTTCGCCGAAGTGCGCGGCATCGTCGTGGCCGAGCGGCTGCGGCGCGACCGCCGGCCGGGTCTCTTCGATTTCGTGTCGGGATTGCTGGACGAGAAAACGGTGTGATCGCCCTTTCCTTCTTCCCGTTTACGGGGAGAAGGTGGCCTGAAGGGCCGGATGAGGGCAGCGCCATACTCGCAAGTTCGCACTACCCCTATCTGCTCCAGCGTCGTCTCCCCTTGAGCGGAGAGAGGCGAGTTACACCGCGTTGGTCAGCCGCACGAACTCCTCGACGCTGAGTGTTTCCGCCCTGCGCGTCGGGTCGATCCCCGCTCGTTCGAGCAAGGCCTCGCCGCCGAGACTTTTCACGCTCTGCCGCAGCATCTTCCGGCGTTGGCCGAAGGCGGCTTCCGTCACCCGGCCGAGTTTCTTCACATCGGCGGGCAGGGGTGTCGTGCGCGGCTCCAGGTGAACCACCGAAGAGGTGACCTTGGGTGGCGGCGTGAAGGCCTGAGGCGGGACGTCGAAGGCGATCCTTGCCTGCGTGCGCCAGCCGGCGAGCACACCCAGCCTGCCATAGGCATCGCTGTCGGGTGCTGCCACGATGCGCTGGGCGACCTCACGCTGGAACATCAGCGTCATCGAGGCGTAGAAGGGCGGCCAGTTTGGGACCGTCAGCCATCGGACCAGCAGTTCCGTGCCGATATTGTAAGGCAGATTGGCCACGATCCGGACCGGGCCGTGGTCGGCCCCCGATGCGAGGGCGGCGAAGTCGGTCTTCAGTGCGTCGCCCGAAATCACCTCGAGCCGACCGGGGTAATGAGCGGAGACTTCGGCAAGCGCAGCCAGGCAGCGTTCGTCGCGCTCGATGGCAACGACCCGGCGGGCGCCGTTCGACAGGAGCGCCCTTGTCAGCCCTCCAGGCCCGGGCCCGACCTCGATCACCGTGGCATTTGCCAGGTCGCCGGCGCTGCGTGCGATCTTGCCGGTCAAATTGAGGTCGAGCAGGAAGTTCTGGCCGAGCGCCTTTTTCGCCTGCAGCCCATGGCGCTCGATGACGTCGCGCAGTGGTGGCAGCCCATCGATGCTCATGCGCGAAGACCGGAAGCGGAAGCGCTCATGTGGCGACGGCCTTCGCGTCGATGTCGGCGAGCTTTCTGGCAAGCTTCAGCGCCGCGATCAGGCTGTCCGGTCGCGCCACGCCCTTGCCGGCGATGTCGAAGGCGGTGCCGTGGTCGGGCGAGGTGCGGATGAAGGGCAGGCCCAGCGTGACGTTGACGGCCTCGTCGAAGGCCAGCGCCTTGGCCGGGATCAATGCCTGGTCGTGATACATGCACAGTGCGACGTCATAGCCTGCCCGCGCCCGGGCATGGAACAGCGTGTCGGCGGGCAATGGCCCGAAAGCATCGATGCCGTCAGCGCGCAGGATGTCGACCGCTGGCCGCACGATATGCTCGTCTTCCAGGCCCATGGAGCCGCCTTCGCCGGCATGCGGATTGAGGCCGGCAATGGCGAGCCGAGGCCTGGCGATGCCGAAGCGGCTGGCAAGGTCGGCCGCGGTGATGCGCGCGGTCGCCACGATCAATTCGGTGCTGAGGGCCTTCGGCACGTCGGCCAGAGCGATGTGGATGGTGACGGGAACCGTGCGCAAGTCCGGGCCTGCCAGCATCATCACCGGCATCGCCTCGACGCCGCTGTGCCGAGCCGCCAGATGCGCCAGATATTCGGTGTGGCCGGGAAAACGGAAGCCCGCATCATAGAGTGGCTTCTTGGCGATCGGGCAGGTCACCACGGCAGCGGCCTCGCCGGCAAGGCAGGCGGCGACCGCGCGGTCGATCGCTTCGATGGTGCCGGCTGCATTGGCCGGGTCGGGCCGGCCGGGGCCGTCGATGAAGCGCTCCGTCAGGGGAACGATCGGCAAGGCGCGGCCAAAGACCTCGATCGCCCGCACCGGCGTGACTTCCTGGACAGGCAGCGAAACGCCAAGGTGGCGCGCGCGCGCCGCGACCACGGCCGGATCGGCCAGAAGGTAGAAGGGGGGCAAGCCGACGGCGTCCCGCGCAAGGAAGGCGGCGATGGCGATTTCAGGGCCGATACCGGACGGATCGCCGACGCTCAACGCCAGCGCGGTCATCGCGCGGCTCACGTCAGCGCTTGACGATGCGGGCTTTCGCCTTCAGCTCGTCGACATATTTCTTGCTGAGATCGTCGGCGGCCTTGTCGTTGGAGCCTTCGCTCTGGAATACCATCTGGGCCGTCTTGTCGTCGGACACTTCGCGCGACGAGCAGATGCCGATGAATTCGACGCCGCGTTCGGTCTCGCGCGTGACGGTGGCGCCACCGACCTTGGTCGCTTTGATCTGCTCGGCCCAGTCCGGCGGCAGTTGCGGCGCCAGAATCCGGCCGAGGTCGCGAACGGTGACGTCGATCAGGCCCTTGGCGAACTCGCGCGTCGTGTTGCAGCCGTTGAAGCGGGCACGCATGGCGTCGGCCTCGCGCTTGCGCTTGGCCAGCGTCGCGCTGCGTTCGGCCGCTGGCACGACGAAGATGACCTGCTGCAGCATGTATTCCATGGCGCTCGGCTTGGCGCCGCCCTTGTCAAGCATGCGCCGCACCGCGTCCTGCTCGGTCACGCTGCCACCTTCGCCGGAACGATAACGCGCGCTCAGGGCCTGGTTCCATGCCATCTGGGCGCGAATGAACTCCTTGAAATGATCCTTGCCGACGCCGGATTTTTCCATGACGCCGTCGAGCTGGCCGAGCTGCATCTTGTTGTTGGTGGCAAAGCGCTGATAGGCGGCCTCGACCTGGGCATCGCTGATACGGATGCCAAGCCGTCTGGCCTCGGCGAGGCGCAGCGTCTGGTCGATCATTTCCTGGGCAGCGTCGCCCTTCTTGTGCTGCAGCTTGAGGAAGGCGGCACGATGGGCGATATCACCACTGGTGATTGCTATGTCGTTGACGACGTATTTGATCTCGCTGGCGAAAGCCGGCGGCGTCATCACGGTCATCGACAGGGATGTCGCCGCCACAAGCAACGCGAACCCTGCTGAAAAGAGGTATTTCCTCATCGTTGGCTTCCCAATTCTATTCCGGCTCCGCCCAATTCCGTCCCCTTCCGGATACGCGAATCCGTGCCAGCCCTATGCGGCGAAACGATGTCGCCGCTTATTGGATGGTGTCGACTGCGTTGGTCGACGAGCCGAAGTCGCCGAGGGTGCGGAACGACAGGTTGAATCCGATGCTCTGCGTCACTTCCCTGGTGTTCAGGTCACGCGACTGCGCGTACGTCATCAGATAGGTGAAGCAGGAATCGTTGTAGGCGAAGCCCACCCCGTCCTTGACCAGCAGGCCTTCTTGCAAATCGTAGGTTCCTGTGCCGAACACGCGCCAGTTCTCGGCAAGATGCGTCGATGCGCCGAGCGTGACCTCGTGACGGTCGGTCGTGAAACCATAGAGCGGCTGGGCCTGAATGAAGGCATACTTGGCGCTCAACGACACCGGCAGGCCGGAATAAGCAGCTTTCAGTTCGGCGCGGCGTATCTCGAAGCTCTGTTCGTCGAAACGGCCGCTCACCGAGGCCGCGAAGCCATTGGGGCTGGTTATGCCAAACAGGCCGACATAGTCGGACTTGGTGGTCTCAAGCCCTGAATTTGCGCCGACATTGACCAGATCGGGTGCCGCGAAGGAGTTCTCGCCACCAATCTGATAGGACTGGCCGAAGATCGCATTGGTGCCCCAGCCGTTGATGTAGGAGCCGGAATAGCGCAGGCCGACATTGGCACGCGAGCCGCCCTCGATGCGGTCGTAACCGGAGAACTTGTCGCGTTCGAACAGCGTGGTTGCATCGAAGACCATGCTTTGAGCGTCTTCGTTCGGAATGGAGAGGCCGCCGACATACTGTTCGTTCGGACGCAGGAACACCTGAGCCATCGGCTCGACAACGTGGCTCGACCCGCTGGCCAGCGAGAACAACAGCGGCCAGCTCATCTCGAGCCCGGCGGTCGCCATGTAGCGTGCGAAGGACGAGCGCATGTCGTCCTGTTGGCCCAGATTCGCCGCCATCTGGTTGATCGCGGTGAGCGAGGCCGATGACGCTCTGACATAGTCGACGTCGCCTTGCAGCGCCAGCAACGGTGTCAGCACCAGCCCATCATCGGTGACAAAGCTCCGTTTCCACTCGGCCTCGGCGGTAAGACGGCTGGACTCGCCTTCGATACCGCGCACGCGCTGCGTGCCTGACGGGGGAAGTAAGGCGTGAAAAATGTCTCGTCGAGATCTTCGCGGCGGATGACGCGCGTATTGACGTTCAGCGACAATTGGCCACCGGCGACCGATGTGTCGGGGATATAGGCATAATCAAGCGAGGGCAGCACCCAGGGCTGCTGGCCGCTTCTCGCCGCGGCATTGTCGTTCGGCGTGTTTTCCTGAACTTCGAAATGCATGGCGCGCACGTCGAAATAGTTGCGGTCGTTGAGACCGGTCAAATAGACCGACGACTGGTGGACGTATGAATTGTACTTGGCGATGTTGTAGGTATTCGAGAAATTCTTGTCGGTCTGCAGCAGCACGTCCCAACCGAAATTCCAGCGTTCGTTGATGGCGAACTGCCCCTGCGTGCCCATCATGCCGCGGAACCTGTTCGGATCGCCGGCCGCGCCTGAATTCACGTTGTTTCCGGAGGGGGGAAACCGGCGGCATCGAGAAAAGCATCCGGATCCTGCTGCTGAATGCCGGCGACCTTGAAAGTGTATTCGCCATTGTTGAAGCGCTGGCGCCATTCGGCTTCGCCGAGGAAGCCCTGCTTGGTGTAGCCGCTCCCGGTCACCGTCAGGTCATATGTCGGCGAAAGGGCGAAATAGTAGGGATCTTGACGCTGTACCCCAGGTGGCTGTTGTAGCCAATGCTGGGAATCAGGAAGCCGCTCTTGCGCTTCACCGTCGGGTCGGCGATCTCGAACGCCGGCAGGTAGGCCAGCGGGAAACCGAAGAACTCGAAATTCGCGCTCTCGAAGCGAACCGTCTTCTTCTCGCCGTTCCAGATGATCTTCCTGGCTTTGACGCGCCATGTCGGCGCCTTGTCCGGCTTGTCTTCGCACGGTTCGCAGGCGGTGTAGACACCATTGTGGAAGGTGGTCAGCACGCCGCCCATGCGTTCGGCGCTTTCGGCGGCGAAATAGGCCTTGTCGACGGTTTCAACGCGCAGCGCGTTGACGAAGCCGTCTGCGAAATCGTCGGTGATGTCGATGTGCTGCGAATTGATCTTGGTGCCGTCGCTGTTGACGATCTCGACATTGCCGCTGGCAACCATTCGCTTGGTATTGCGGTTGTACACGACCTTCTGGGCGACGAGGCGGTTGCCGCCATAGTCGATCTGCACGCCGCCGATGGCGGTCACCGTCTGGTTGTCGTTGTTATATTCCAGCGTGTCGGCGGCCAGCAGCATCTGCGAGCCGGCCGGAACCGTGGTCGCCATGTTGCCGACATCCTGCGCGAACGCCGGTAGCGGGACGCCGCAGGCGACCAGGCACGCCAAAGCGCTCGCCGCATAAAGGCGCGCCAAACGGGCCTGCCTGTCGCTGGGCAAAAACGCCTCCCTCACTAGCCGTCTTCCTTGTATAGCAGGAAAGTCACCCCGAAGAACATAGCTACCACGACCGGCACCCAGGCGGCTATGGCAGTCGGCACGAACCCCGCCACGCCGAACGCTTTTACCAGCACCGAAACGACATAAAGCAGAAACCCGGCAACGACGCCACCCAGAATCATCGTTGCCGACTGCCCCATTCGCGCAAATCGCATTGAAACTGTTGCCGCAATCAGCGTCATGGCGACGAGGAGAAACGGCAACGCCACCAGCGAATCAAACTGCATGGCAAAGGCATTTGCCTTGAGGCCGAAGGAACGGGCAACCTCGATTTTTCCGGGGAGGTCATAGAAGGGAATTGTCTCCGGACGCGCTAGCCGCTCCTGCACGAATTCCGGCTTCAGATTGGTCTGCACACGATCGTTCGCGACGGGCTGGATGGTGCCGTTCCTGAAGGTCTTCACATCCTGCAATTCCCAATAGCCGTCCCGCAGGTAAGCACGCGCCGCATCCTTGCGCTCGACGATATTGGCTTGCTGGTCGAGGATGAAAAAAACCGCGTCGGCCATCTCCAGACCCTGGTCGAGGATGGCCCGCGCGCCGATGATCGTGTCGCCGGAACTGGTTTTCTGGCGAATCCAGGGAGCGGCGTCGGCCGAAACCGTGTTCGATTTGCCGGAGCGCAGCTGCGTCTCGATCTGTTCGGACAAGGAGAAAGCGTGCGCGGCGAGCGGGTTGATGATCCCGACAGAGACGGCGCCGAACAGCAGTGCGCCGATGCAGCACGGCAAAAGGAACTGCCAGGCGGAAACGCCCGCGGACCGCGCGATGACAAGTTCGTACCGCCGGTTGAGCGAAACCAGCGTCGCCATCGCCGAGAACAAGCCGACAAACGGCACCGTCTGCAGCATGATCATGGGCATTCGAAGGCCTGAAATGGCCATCGCCGTGCCATAGGTGAACCCTGGCAGGCCGGTGGTGCGGCCGGACAGTTCGGTGAAATCGATAAGGAATACCAGCGCCAGAAGGCCGAGGAAGAACCAGATCGTGATCGCCACGTAGCGGAAGAAAAAATATCGACCCAGCGTCCAGCCCATCAGCCGACCCCCTGGCCTGAGGTGTCGCGCCTGGACAGACGCAATTTGAGGGCATTCCAGCCATCGCCGATTCGGCTGGCCAGGTTTGTCATCCAGTCTGCCCAGGCAACCGGCAGTTCCATGGTCCGGTTCGACACGATGAACCAGATCGCCACCGCGGAAGCCACGATCGGCACGCCATAGACCATGTAGGCATATTGCGGGACCTCATCGGCCTTGCTGGCGGCGAAGAAACCCAGCCAGCGCACGAACAGCGATATCGCGATGGCGGTGATCAGCGGATTGACGCGCGCCTCGCGGTGCGAACGCGCGTCTCCCGCCACCGCGAGCGCGATCAGCGCGAACACCATGGAGTACGTCCATTCCGAAAACCGCTGGTCGACCTCGGCCCGGTACTCCTGGGGACTTTGCTGGTAATTCTTGTCGTTAGGACTTGGATTGAGCAGGTATTGGGTGGTCTGGTCCTTTGGCAGGAGCGTCACCTGGTTGGCCGCCGACATGAAGGCCGACATGTCGAAGGCATAGGACGTGAACCGGATGACACTGAGGTCGCCCGTTAGCGTTTTGCGATGGATGACGCCGTCATTCATCATCAGCACCTTTTCGCCGCCACGTTCGATGATGCTGCCGGTCTTGGCATAATAGACGAGATTGACGCCTTCCTCGCGCGAATCGGCGACGAAGATGCCACCCAGCCGGTTGTCGGGAAGCCGCTCGCCAATCTGCAGGAACAGTCCGTCCTCGATCTTGCGGAACGTGCCTTCCTGGATGATCAGCGACAAAAGGTCGGCGCGCGACTCCGCCACCAGGGCGCGGTTCTTCTGTCGTGCATAGGGGTCGATGCCGTTGTCCACAGCGAACGAAAAGACGCTGGCGGCCAGCGCCACCAGGATGATCGGCCGCACGATGGTCCAGCGTGAGGCTCCCGATGCATTGACCACCGCGAGTTCCGAATCCGAATTCATCACACTGAGCGTCTGGGCGACCGCCACCACGAGCGCGAACGGCACGACGATCGGAATGATGGAGGGGAGAATAAGAGAGGCGACCTCGAAGAAGGTCAAAGCTGACTGACCGCTGTCCGTGACCAGGTTGATCTTGGCCAGCACCTGCGTCGTCCACACGATGGCCAGCGTCCAGACCAGTGCTGCCAGGAAGACCACGAAAGTGCGGCGCATGATGTAGCGTTCAACGACCTTCATGAAGGCTTTACTCGATTTTCTCGAACGGCATCATGCCACCACGCTAAGGGTAGCTGTCCGGCGACGCCCGCACAACTGGCTCCGTTGGGCTGCATCAGGCAGGCGAGCCGGTTCCCGTTCCACGTCGCGTGCCGCAGCAGGCCGGAGTGTCGGCGGCAATGGATAAGAAAGGACGAACATCGATGGTTAACAACAGGTTGCGGCATGAAGCGGGGCCGTTCCGCGACGAATCGCCATCGATTCCATGTCTCATATGGGTAGCCATTTTGGCAAAGTCTTGCCAAATGCCGGAAAACGACCAAATGTCGCGGATCGCTTCAAACCGCTTCGCGCATCATCGCGCAATCCCCGAAAGCAGGACATGATGAACCCGAGACCGTCGATCGCCTTTGCAAAATTCGCCGCGCCCCAGACGGCGGCGAACAGAAAGGGCACGGTCTTCGTGCTGTCGGCGGATGACGGTGGCTTGAGCGATACGGCCAGGGCTTACGATCCGGGCAAGACGCTGGATCGGGCTTTCCCGGTCGCCGAGTTTACCGGCAAGTTCGCCGGCACTGTCGAAATCCTGGCGCCGGAAGCAACATCGCTCGACAGGTTGGTCGCGGTCGGCGCAGGCAGGGTGTCGGGGCTCGATGAGTATGCCTGGCTGAAGCTCGGCGGCACCATTGCGGCATCGCTGCGCAAGGCAACCGACGTAGCCGTGGTGCTCGGCCTGGCCGGTGCCTCGCCCGATGGCAGGGACGCCGCGAACCTCGCGGCCGGCATTCTTTTGCGCGGCTATTCCTTCGACAAGTACAAGACCAGGAAGGATAAGGACGACGGCGGCAAGGCCGATCCGAAAAAGCCGGTCAAGGTCACCATCCATACCGCCGACCCGGTAGGCGCCAAGAAAGCTTTCACCGATGCCGAGGCGGTGATCGACGGTGTGCTTCTGGCACGCGATCTGGTCAACGAACCGGCAAACGTGCTGGGACCGGTCGAATTCGCCGCCCGCGCGAAGGAACTCGAGGCGCTTGGCGTCAAGGTCGAGATCCTGACTGAAAAGGAGATGAAGAAGCTCGGCATGGGCTCGCTGCTCGGTGTCGCGCAAGGCTCGCCCCGGGGCGCCCGTATGGCGGTCATGCAATGGAACGGCGGCAAGCCCAAGGACAGCCCGGTCGCCTTCGTCGGCAAGGGCGTTACGTTCGACACCGGCGGCAATTCGATCAAGCCGGCGTCCGGCATGGAGGACATGAAGGGCGACATGGGTGGCGCTGCCGCCGTGACCGGGCTGATGCACGCGCTCGCCGCGCGCAAGGCCAAGGCCAATGTCGTCGGCATCATCGGTCTTGTCGAAAACGCGGTCGACGGTCATGCCCAGCGTCCGGGCGACATCGTCACCTCGATGTCGGGACAGACCATCGAGGTGCTCAACACCGACGCGGAGGGGCGCCTCGTCCTGGCCGACGCGCTGTGGTACTGCAACGACCGCTTCCAGCCGAAATTCATGGTCAACCTGGCGACGCTGACCGGCGCCATCATGGTTGCGCTCGGCCTGCATTATGCGGGCCTGTTCTCCAACAACGACGAACTGGCGCAAAGGCTGACCGCGGCCGGACAGTCAACGCAGGAACGGCTCTGGCGCATGCCGCTCGGCGCCGAATACGACAAGCTGATCGATTCCAAGAATGCCGACATGAAGAACATCGGTGGCCGCTACGGCGGCGCGATCATCGCCGCGCAGTTCCTGCAGCGCTTCGTCAAGGACACGCCCTGGGCGCATCTCGACATTGCCGGTACCGCGATGGGCTCGCCATTGAACGAGATCAACCAGTCGTGGGGTTCGGGTTTCGGCGTACGGCTGCTGGACCGGCTGGTGCGTGATCACTACGAAAGCTGACGTCGATCCATGGCCGATGTGCTGTTCTACCATCTGACCGAATCGACGCTGGAGGACGCGCTTCCGGGGCTGCTCGAGCGCAGCGTCGATCGCGGCTGGCGAGCCGTGGTGCAGACCGGCACCGAGGAACGGCGCGACGCGCTCGACCAGCATCTGTGGACTTTCCGCGATGATTCCTTCCTGGCGCACGCGACCGATCGCGAAGCCTACCCAGCTGAACAGCCAATCCTGCTGACCACCGGCGACGGCAATCCCAACGAGGCCAAAATCAGGTTTTTGGTCGACGGCGCCGCGCCGCCCGACCTTGGCGGTTACGAGCGTGCGGTTTTCCTGTTCGATGGCCACGACGCGGCCCAGGTCGAGATGGCCCGGGCGCATTGGAAGACGATGAAGGACGCGGGCCACGCCGTGACCTACTGGCAGCAGACGTCAGACCGCCGCTGGGAACGCAAGGCTTAGAGCAATTCCAGGAAAACCGTGCACCTATCCCGGGAAAGCGCCTAGCGCACTCCGTGGGGAGGTGCGTAAGAACCAAGAACTGGAGCCGTTCGGCGTTTCCCCGAAACGATGAACATCTCCAGCCCAGCGGTTGTCGCGGAAGACAGTTCTAGAGCCTTGCCTTGATTCGGTTCTGTTTCCTGGTGACGTAGTCGCCGTATTTCAATTTCACGAACTCGTCCGAGCGGTTTCGATGTGCGCTCCTGAAAACGTACCATTCGCCATCAGGCGATTTGCGCTTGTAGATCGCCTTGCCGGTCTGGCGATGCTCGAAGCAGGTCATTGAGCCCTTCACGCCCCAGGCGCCGTGCCATTGCGCGCGGTAGCACAACTTGCCGCCGCCGGGGATGAACCATATCCCGTCGCCATAGCCCGGCTGGCCCTTTTCAGTCGACCAGGCGTTGAATTGCCGCTGCCTGACGGCAAAGTACGCGGCCCCGTGATTGCCCCACATCCACGAATGGTTCTGATAGATTTGGTAGACGCCTTCGTCGGGCACCGCGGTGCCCTTTTGCGCCTGCTCGGCGATTTTGGCCACTGTCTTGGCTGTCGCAGGGACCTGTAAGGCAAGAACAAGAACGGAGCAGGCGAATGCCGCTCCGAGACAATTACCCAGCACTCGTTTCACGGAACTACTCCACAGACTGATTCACGCCACGCCTCAACCATGCCGAAACACTGGTCCGGCATGGTGCCAATCAAACAAGAAACATGGAGATCCATCCCGATCGTGTCGGGACGCATCGCAACGATGCGTCTACGGCAGGACGTGCTGGGTCACCCTCCAATCGGGCAGACCATAGCCCCCCAGCCACGGCCACACTTCCTTCTGGTTGAAGTAGACAACGGACGTGAGCGCCGGGAACTCCGCATAGGACTTGCGGGAATCGTCCTGCCACTTCGAAACATAGTCCTGCTTGCCGACATAGCCGAGTTCCGCCACCACGATCGGCTTGTTGAAACCCGCCACGCGGTCATAGCCGGGTTTCAGCATCTCGGCGAACGTACGGTCGCGACCGGCTTCGTCATTGTCCTTTTTCTGCAGGCCGAACACCGACAGGCCGATCACGTCGACATAGTCGTCACCCGGGTAGTATTTTTCCAGGCCTTCTTCGCCTTTGGGCGACCACATGTATTTGGCCGCGGGGGCAGCCTTGCGGCAGATATCGACTTCGCGCTTGTAGGCTGAAATCCAGTCCTTGGGAGCCCAGTTGGCCCAGGTGAAGCGGCCGTTCGTGTCTTCCATTTCCTGCGCCCAGCGAATGGTTACCGGGCTTTTCATCTGTCCCACCAAGCCGCAGATCGCCTGCATATTGGCATCATACCTGCCGCCCAATATGCCGTCACGCAGTTCGGGCGGGGTGATGCGCCAGTCCTTCGACCAGGTCCACGGCTCGATCGTGATCAACAGCGAGCGACCGCGCTGCTGGGCATAGGCATCGGCCAGAGGCAGCGTCGATAGATCGACGTCTTCCCAGGGCAGGAACAGTTCCTCGATGCTGGCGGTCTTGTCATTGGTGAAATCGCCATAAGGATCGTACGAGCCGAATGCCGAAGCGGCGCTGCTCGTCTGGACGGGGTCCGTCGCGGGGGCGGAACCGGCGCCTCCCGCAGTAGGGAACGCGGCACTTCCGCCCAAAGCCAGCGCGACTACAAGTACATTTGCAGCGGAGTGTTTCATCGTTGATCTCCTATGTCCTCAACTTCCTATGGAAGCCAAGGCTTCGCCCGGCGCATCGATGCCTGATCGACACGACTACCCAACACCTATCGGGTCTATTGGCGGAATCTGCGGGATTTCGGAGCGACCATTGGCGGGTGTGCCAACCTTTGTAAGAGGCCTACCCAAATTATCTCTCAAGGCGCCGACACTGAGGAGCTTCAGAGAGAAAGTTCGCCGCGATACTCACAAATTCGCGTCAAAATTCCGATATATCATCCCTGGCTAATTTAAGAGCCGGACCGGACCAAGAGTCAAGAACAATTAACGATCGGTTAACCTTGGCGCTCGCAACATGGTTAACGCTGCCTTTTCCCATCCCAAGCGGCGGGACCGAGTCCTATCGGTGAATTCCTCAACGAAAAAATTTCCGGCTTGCCTTTCAGAGCGTGGTCGGCCCCCGGAATTCGTGCTGCGATTCAAAGGCGTTAGGTTAACCAGTTCTCAAGAGAGTTAGTTAAGGATGTATTAATTTAGTTGACTCTAATAGGTCATGGAGGGATTCTGAAGCCGACCTGAAAGCGTGTCGGCCGTCGTTCGGCTGATGCTCAAAGTGGCGGCGGTAGTTGTATGAGTGTTTCCGCGGACGCAGGGATCATCAGTCCCAAGACCAGGCCGTCGCGGCCGCGTGGGAGCGTGCACGCCAACGCCGTGGCGCAGGTTCCTTTCCTGGTGCCCATATTGTCTCCGGTCCGGCAATGGATCCTGCGGGTCGGCCTGGCTTCCTGGTTCGTCACTCTCGGCTTTTTCTGGATCTGGTGGCTGAAGCCGGACCATATCGGATACTTGGGGTCATACACCTTTGCGACGCTGGTGCTGGCCTGGCTGACCTTGATGCCGATGTACTTCCTGCTCAACGTGCACGCGTCGAGGAAGCCATCCAAGCTTGCCAGCATCCCCAAGCGCTCGCGGGTCGCCATGGTGGTGACCAAGGCGCCGTCCGAACCGTTCGCCGTGGTTGCGTGCACCTTGGAAGCAATGCTTGCGCAGGATTATCCGCATGACACCTGGCTGGCCGACGAGGACCCGTCCGAGGAGACGGTTCGCTGGTGCGGTGCCCACGGCGTGTTCATTTCGACGCGGCGCGGAAGGGAAGACTACCATCGCAAGACTTGGCCGCGCCGCACCCGCTGCAAGGAGGGCAACCTGGCGTTCTTCTATGACCACTACGGTTATGAGCGCTACGATTTCGTCGCCCAGATGGATGCCGATCACCGGCCGACGCCAACCTATCTCAGGGAAATCCTCTATCCCTTCGCCGATCCGGCGGTCGGCTATGTCTCGGCACCGAGCATCTGCGACAACAATGCCGCCGAAAGCTGGGCGGCGCGTGGCCGGCTGTTTCCGGAAGGGATGTTTCACGGACCCTTGCAGTCCGGGCATACCGGTGGCGGCGCGCCGCTTTGCATCGGCTCGCACTATGCCGTTCGAACCAAGGCGCTGAGGCAGGCGGGCGGTCTCGGTCCGGAGTTGGCCGAGGATCACTCCACCTCGATGCTGATCAACGCCGCCGGATGGCGCGGCGTGCATGCGCTCGACGCCATCGCCCATGGCGACGGCCCGCAGACCTTCGCCGATCTCGTCACACAGGAATTCCAGTGGTCGCGCAGCCTGATGACGATCCTGCTCGAATACTCGCCCACATATTTTCCCAAGTTGCCCTGGAGGCTGAAGTTCCAGTTCCTGTTCTGCCAGCTCTGGTATCCGCTGTTCGCCATCTTCGCACTGCTGATGTACGTCATGCCGATGTACGCGCTCTTCACCGGGCGCAACTTCGCCAATGTCATGTATGCCGACTTCCTTCTTCACTATCTGCCCAACGCCGTTGCCTTGGTGGGCCTGGTCATGATGCTGAAGGCATTCGGCCTCTCTCGGCCGCTTTCGGCCAAGACGATAAGCTGGGAAGGCACGCTGTTTCTTTTCTTCGCGCGCTGGCCTTGGGTACTGGCCGGCACGTTATCGTCGCTGCGCGATTATCTGACCAAGTCCTTCGTCGATTTCCGTGTCACCCCCAAGGGCAGCGGTCCCAAAAGCCTGTTGCCGGTTCGCGCCTTCGTTCCCTATGTGGCGCTGGCCATCGGCGCGGCGCTGCCTGTGTTGATGATTGAGCACCCTTTCGACGCGACCGGCTTTTTCTGGTTCGCGGCGTTCAATGCCTTCCTCTATGGGCTTCTGGTGGTGGTGATCGTTTCAAGACACGTCATCGAGAACAAGATCCCGTTGCGCGCCAATGCCGCGAAGATGACCTTGCAGGCCTCGCTCGCCGTGCTGGCGCTCGCCGTGCCGGCCGTGGGCTTCTACGATCGCGGCATGGAAGGCGTCTATGGGTTGCAGCAGGGCGCCGGCGGCTTGCGCATCGTGCGCATAGCCTATGTGGTTTCCGGCGCCGGCCAGGGCAACATCGGTGCCCGCAATTTCTACTTCGATCCGGGTTGGGAAACGCCGCGCTGACGTTGAAGAGGCGCGACAACGCTTCCCTGAACATCTTCCTCGTGAGCCGGCCTGCGTCCGCGCAACCGCGGCGCAGTCTCAAAAGATTCAATTTTAATAATATCCGACCGAGTGCGGACACACCGCGCTCATCATGTCGCTTGCACGATTCTTAATAAGTATCCTCTAATATAATGTCATGATGCGAGCGGCGTGAGGCTGCTAGCAGGGCGCGGAACACAAAATAACCGACAATATATTCCCGCGCTCCAGTGGCTTATGTTTTTACAGGGGACGTCGATGAAAACATATATTGGAAATTGGCCAAGGATCGGCGGGAAGTATGCCTGTGCATTCGCAGCTGTTGCATTGATCTCGATGGTGTCCGGTTGCCAGAGCATGGATGCGACCAGGACCGGCTCGATCAGCACCAGGCCCGAGGCTCATATGCTGGGCAAGAAGGTGCACTACGTCCAGAAGAAACACTTGCATCGGATCGATCGCAAATCGCTCACGCGGATCACCAGTGTGACACGCATGAGGGAGGAGGCCTATGCGGCTTTCGTCCGGCCGCAGCGGATCGGCAGGCCGGCAGCTGTCAAGGTTTCCTACAGCCTGGGTAATGCCGGACCGCTCCTCGGTCATTCCCCTTGGATTTGCGGCCCAAGTGGCTTCGGTCAACGCGCCAGCTGCCGGTCGCGTTATTAAAGCAATCGGCGGACAAAGAGCCGTTCCAGAACGTTCGACCCGGAAGTGGCGGCATGATTTGACCGAAGGAGCCGCCGCTCCGGACTTTGCCGGGGGGCGCGAGCCGAGGGCAAGAGGTTGGCGAAGGGGTTGCGCCTCTTGCCCTGCGGCCGCCATTCCATGCGACAGCGGTCGACGATCCCTGTCATTCCTGTTCGAGCGACAGCTTCGGCCTGAAACCGAAATCCCTTGCCGGAATTCCGATCACGACAAACGCTTGGGGCGGTTCCAGCCATCGCCATCGTTGTCTCCGGGCGCTGGCCGCGGCCGGGCGACATAGGCCGATGATCCGTTCGCTTCGTGATAGACGCGTGCCAGCATTTCGGCCAGCACGCCCGACGTCACCATCTGCACCCCGGCGATCAGCAGGAAGAAGCCGGTGAACAGCATCGGTCGTGTTCCGATGGCTTCCTCGAAAAACACCTTCAGACAAAGCAGATAGGCAAGGATCAGCGAACCCAGCGCGCCGAGCACGATGCCGATACCGCCGAAGAAGTGACCGGGCCGGGTGCGATAGCGCATGAAAAAATACATGAACACCAGATCGAGCACGACCCTGAAGGTGCGCGAAATCCCGTATTTGGACTGGCCGTGAATGCGGGCATGATGCGTCACCACCTCTTGGGCGATGCGTCTTGGGGTCGTCACCGTGGCCAGCCATGCCGGGATGAAGCGGTGCATCTCGCCATAGAGCTTGACGCTGCGGATGACGTTGCCGCGATAGACCTTGAGGCTGCAGCCATAATCCTTGAGGCGCACGCCGGTGACGCGGGCGATCAAGGCGTTGGCGATGCGCGAGGGGAGCCGGCGCATAAAAAACCCTTCCTGGCGATCCTTGCGCCAGCCGACCACCAGGTCGAGATCCTCGCTCAGCAGGCGGTAGACCATGCGCGGAATGTCGTAGGGATCGTTCTGCAGGTCGCCGTCGATCGTGGCGATGACGTCGCCGCGCGCCGCGTCTATGCCGGCCTGCATGGCGGCGGTCTGCTTGTAGTTGCGCACCAGCTCGACCGAATGCACATGCGGGCCGTATTGCGCCGCCAGACGCCTGATCTCGCTCACGGTCGCGTCGGTGCTGCCGTCATCGACCAGCACGACCTCCCATGGCTGGCCATACTGTTCCATGGCCTGGTGAATCCGCGCCAGCAACGGCTCGACGTTTTCGGCCTCGTTATACATGGGCACGACGATGGACAGCGTATGGTCCGGCATCACCGCGCCGTCGGGCAGTCCCGAAACAGGGATAGGTAATACGGTCATAGGGATGACTTCCTTGCAGGTCCGACGGCCGGGTTCCCCGGCAGCGTCGATTTCGAGGGAAACAGCCAGGCGATCGCGCCCGTGACGACAGCCGAGCACAGGATGAAGAGGTGCAGGGCCAGCGCCGCCTGCAAGCCGCTCTTCATCGTGATTCCGGAAGTGAGCAGCGCCGCCGCCGCCGCCGCTTCGTAGGTGCCGAAACCGGCGACGCCTTGCACTGGCAATATCGCAGCGCCTTCGGCACCGACGACGCCTGGAAAGGCGGTGGTGAACGATGTCCCAAGTATCAGCGCCAGCAGCCATCCCTGCACGGCGAGCTTCAGCGACCAGTTGGCGATCGTCCACCACCAGCCGTAGCGCGAGCGCCCCGTCGCCTCGGTGAAGATGTCGCGGAGCAGGCCGAGTTTGGCCACGATCTTGCCGCGCCCGGCCCAGTCATGCGGCGCGCGCGCCCAGCGCGGCAGGTACCATGCCACTGCGACCAGGGCGGCCACGCCCGCGATCCTGATCGCCGGATGCAGGCCCGGCCACACCGCCAACGCCAGCACGCCGACGACGAAGGCATCCTGCAGCCTGAACCACAGCAGCGAGGCGCTGGCGCGCATGACCGGTACGCCGAAGACCTGGCGCAGGAGCAGGGGAAAAGCCGTCTCGCCGCCGCGGAATGGGACGACGTTGATCATAGCGTTGTGGATCAGGATAACGCGCAGGCAGGCGCCGAACCGGCCACGCACCTCGTCGCGGAATTCGTCGCAGACGCGCAGCGTACGCAAGACATAGGTGACGAAAAACGCGATCGTCGCCACCGCGAGCGTCCCGGGCGTGAGGCGGTCGAAGGCGTCGCCGACCGTCCGCCAGCGCGAGTCGCTGGCGAGCCAGGCGAGCAGGGCCAGCGTCGCGACTATCGAGATTGCTCTTTTCAACCAATTCTCCGCTGGTTTTCCCCGCCTCGTTCCGGCGGCGGCAATGCGTGGTGCCCGGATGCCCATGGCGTCGATCGGGATCGGCGCCTTGCCCGCCGCCTTGCCGAACTGTCGCGGACGAAATGCGGAGCCGTCGACTGCTGGGACCAGGTCCAGAACCCACGACCCCCGACCGTCGCGGCTCTCAAGGGCGGGTGATCCTATAGACCAGCAGATCATCGGAATCCACAAGCTTGGTTCCGGTCTTGTCCAGATAGTCGATGACCCCGTCATGATGTTCGACGAACAGCAGATCCTGCTTGTCGGCGGCGTTCTTGGCCGCGCCGAACAGATCCGCGCCTTGCGCGCGCAACTCCTCGAGCTGCGCGATCGCAGTGGCGTCGTCGGCGACGAATTTCGACCATTCGACGTCGCCGCCCCCGGGCGGGAACACCCAGCCGCGCGTCCTGCTGTAATAGACAGCCACCGGATCGCCGACCTCGGGCGCTATGGCGACGACGAGGTCGCCCGGTTGTGCCAACCTCGCCAGTTCCTCGCCGAGCAGCTTGCCATTGATGGCAACCGGCTTCTTCATTGTCTTGACGAGGGGAAAGGTCGACCACACGAGTGTGGCGGCCACGATACAGATCGAGCGCAGGACCACGGCCGGCGACAGAACGTTGCCCCACGCAAGCGTTGCCAGGACGAGTGCGCCTCGTCCACAGAACATTGCCAACGGGACATGGAAGATGTGGTAATTCCAGGGATTGCTGGTGATTTCGCGCGCCGCGGCCAGATAGACGGCCATGGCCGCCACCAGCCAAACATACGGAATGGCCGAAAGGGTGCGTCGTTTCTGGTTTTCGGCGGGGCGGGGCGGCATCCAGAAGCCCACCGCGATCAGCGCCATGAACGGATAGCCGTAGAACCACCAAACCGAGGTGTTCCATACCGATTTGAAATAGAAGCTCTCCTTGAAGAATGTCCAGAAACCGGAATCCCAGATATAACCGCTGCCCGCGACATGAAACGGCGGATAGCTCCGGCCGAGATAGATCGCCCAACTGAAATATGCGGCGATGATGGCCAGGCTCAAAAGTCCTGACAGGAACACCCTGGTCGCCTGCTTTCGCTTCTTCTCGACCATCCAGCAGACCATCAGGTAGAAAATGACGGCGCCCGCGGCGAGCCCCGGCGGTTTCGCCAGCACGCCGAGCGAGAAACTGACGGTGGCAACCGGCAAGAGCCAGCTGCTGCCGCCGGCCCAGTACTTCGCGAAAAGCCAGACGCCTGTTGTCACCAGGGCCAACATCGACGGATCTGGAAGAAACGAGCTGTCGATCATGATCGCCGCCGGCATCAGCGCGTAGCCGAGAGCCACGGCGTGGGCGTGCGTCTCGTCCCAGCAGAGCGCCGTCAACCTGTGCAGCGAAAACACCGTGACCAGGCCGAAGAAGGCCGCAACCATGCGGCCAAACCAGTCGTGCCAGCCGAAGAGTTGGTAGAGCAGGGCGGTCAGATAGCTGACGATCTGGAACTCACGGCCCTGATAGCTTGGACCCGGTCCGGTCCAGCTGACTTCGGGGAAAAAGATGTTCCAGCTGCGCTGCTGGAAGTTGTCGGCCATCATCGCCGTGCTTGTTTCGCGCCAGCTGAAGGCATCGACCAGCGGCAAGGTTATGCCGTGGAATCTGAACACTGCCGCGATGAAAAGTATCCCCAGCAAAATCGCGGTATCGGGGCCTATGTAGTCGCGAGCAGCCGTGTTCCAGTCGAACCGCCGCCCCAGGTAGCGTTGACCTTCTGCCTCACTCGAGTCTCGGGATCCCGTCATTTGAACCGCGTCCTCGCCGACGTCTGCCGATCTTGCTTTCGCACGCAATTGTCAGAGCTGCGGGAGTATACAGCGCAATCCTTAATTTTGGCGACTGCGGTCCAAGCGCAAGTCTCTCGAATTGTTGTATTCCGTCTGCTTCGCCAAGGTTGACACCGCCGTTCTCGCGACTGTTAAATAGTCGGTGTGGCTTTAAAAGCGCTGATGACTTTGCCTCGGGCCGAACAAACATGCGAACGCCAATTTTGCCGACAACTCTGAGCCGATTGCCGCAGCCTGGTTTCGACCGCCGGCATCGCAAGAACCTTCGTCGGTCCGCGAGTTGCGCGGCGTTTGTGGTTCTCCTGGCCCTCTGCGGTGAAATGGTCCTCCCGGGCATGGCACAGGCGGCCGCCGCCAAGAACAGTGAACCCGCGCAAGCAGCTGTCGCCAGCGCTCCAACGGCGTACGAGGTGTCGATCCTCTACGCCGACCGCACATGGATATGGAAAGATGGAGCGGCCTATTTTGGAAAGAGTGGCCGTTCGCTACGGGCCTGGACGTCGCGGCAGGGGTCTGTCTCTGTCGGGGAAGGCAAGTGGATAGCGACCAAGGACGGAAAGATGTGCATGGATCTGGCCTGGCGGTCCAAGGGCTATACCGGCCAACAGAACCGCACCTGCTATAGCCACCGGGTCAAGGACGGCAACATTGAGCAGCGCAAGGATCCGGACGGGGAATGGTACGGCTTCAAGGGGTCTCCCGAGAATCCTTCCGACGAATATCGGAAATTTGAAGTGGGCGACACGAAGGCCGCGCAGTTCGAAGAAACCCGTAAGTTGGCCGATTCCAAGAATTAAGGCTGCCAGACTGGGCCCACGGCGTGACGGAAGCGCCGTTCCTGCCTTCGTTGGCGCCCTCCCATGGCATCGGTGACGGCGTGTCCGGCGTGTCGGATACAGGCAGGCTGCTTTGCCGGGCCTGTGAAGAAGCTTGCGAATCGCTTATAAAAGCGCGGAGCAGTCCGGCAGGAATTGCCGTCGAACCGACCGCCAAATGGTCGCATTCAATTCCTCTCTGACAGAACGAAGAGACGATGGGTACACCACCATACGGCTTTCATGAAATTTAATAATTAGTGATGTCTAATATTCGTGTGTGATGTGCGAGGGGTCACTGAAACGACGTGAAGCGGCGCAGGCGTCGCAACGCGTCCTGGCTTATACTCAAAGGCAAGGGACACATGGTGAACAATTCCCCAGCGGGCGTATTTCCCCCAAGCAAGAAAGCCCTCTCTATTATCGTGGTGGCGATGACCTCCCTGGTTGCAGGGTGTCAGGTCATGGATGCGACCAATACCGGTTCCGTCATCATCGCGCCGGCCGTGCACCCGGTCCAGAGCAGGCCTCCAGTCCAGTCATTCCAAGCTGGATATGTTGTGCGGTCGCTCAGAGCCGAGCCTCAGGTCCTGATGACAAGCACCATACGGACCACTGAAAGAACTTACGCTTTTGCACCGCCGCCGATTACAACCCGCACGTTGGGACCTGTGAAGGTCGCTTTCAATCCCGTCGATGATGCTACGTTCTCGGGCAGTTCGCCCTATATCTGCAGTCCCAGCGGATTTGGCCAGCGCGCCAGTTGCCGCGCGCGCTCTCTCTGATCTATCGGGCAGCGACAGGTGCTGCCGCCTTGCTTGGCGGCAGTGTCTCCAATTTCGTCCGCAGCCCGAAGAATGGGGCGGCCGTGCTGACGATGGTGTCGATGTCGGAAAGTTCAGGCACAAAGCCAAGATGCGCGCGCGCCTTGCTCGGATCGGCATAGAGTTCGGCCGGGTCCCCCGGGCGCCGGTCCCTGAAGACGGCCGGGACCGGTCTTGACGTCACCCGGCTGACCGCCTGGACAATCTCCCTGATGGATACGCCTCGTCCGGTGCCGAGGTTGACCGCCAGGCTTTGTCCTCCGCCCTCCAGGTGTTGGAGGGCTTTCAGGTGGGCGCGAGCCAGGTCGCTGACATGGATATAGTCGCGCACGCAAGTCCCGTCCGGCGTCTCATAATCGGTGCCGAAGACCTCGATTTCATCGATGATGCCTGACGCCGCCATCAGCACCCTGGGAACCAGATGCGTCTCCGGCGAATGCCACTCACCGATTTCCCCGTCGGGATCGGCCCCACAGGCGTTGAAGTAGCGCAGGATGGCAAACTTCATTCCGTATGCGGACGCATAGTCGCCGATGATCTGTTCGCCCATCAGCTTGGTACGTCCATAAGGGCTGATCGGATTTTGCGACGAATTCTCGCGAACGGGCAATGCTTCCGGCACGCCGTAGGTTGCGCAACTGCTGGAGAAAATGATGTTTTCAATGGCGTGCGCGCGTGCGGCATCGAGCACGGCGATGGTGCCCGTCACATTGGTCGAATAGTATTCGGCCGGCTGCTGGACGGACTCCCCGACATAGGCCAGCGCCGCGAAGTGGATGACAGCGGTCGGCCCGTACGTGGCGATCGCCGCCTGCACTGCGGCACGGTCCCGGATATCGCCGACGACAAGCGGCCCCCAGGCGACGGACTTCTCGTTGCCGCGGGATAGATTGTCGAAGGCCACGGGCAGGTAACCGGCGGCGGCAAGAAGTTTGCAGGTGTGGCTGCCGATGAAACCGGCCCCACCTGTTACCAGGATTGCCTTCCCGGTCATGAAGCCGCCGCGGCGCCCTTGGCCAGCCGGCTTCCGTAGAGCAGGGTATCGAAATAGTGGACGGTATGCGCGAGCCCCTGGGCCAGATTGATTCTCGGCTCCCAACCGAGATTGTTCCTGGCAAAGGAAATGTCCGGTCTGCGTTGTCTGGGATCGTCGATCGGGAGTGGTCGATGCACGATCTTCGATCTGGAATTGGTGTAGTCGACGACCAGCGTCGCGAGTTCCATGATGGTGAATTCGTCTGGATTGCCGAGGTTGACCGGGTGGGCAGGGGCACTCGGCGCGTTCATCAGCCGCATGAAGCCCTCGATTAAGTCGTCGGCATAGCAGAAGGAACGGGTCTGCAAGCCGCTGCCATAGACGGTCAGGTCTTCGCCGCGCAACGCCTGGACGATGAAATTCGAGACGACGCGCCCATCGTCGGGCTGCATGCGGCCCCCGTAGGTATTGAAGATGCGGGCAACGCGAATATCGAGGCCATATGTCCTCGAATAGTCGAAGAACAGGGTTTCGGCCGAACGTTTGCCTTCATCGTAGCAAGAGCGCGGTCCGTGCGTGTTCACATTGCCAAAATAGCTTTCAGGCTGCGGGTGCACGAAGGGATCGCCGTAAACCTCGGACGTCGAGGCTTGGAATATCTTGGCATTGTTGCGACGCGCCAGTTCCAACAGGTTCAGCGCGCCAAGCACGCTCGTCTTGAAGGTGTGGATCGGATCTGCTTGGTAATGTGGCGGAGAAGCGGGGCAGGCGAGATTGTAGATCTCGTCGAACCGGAGGTCCAAGGTCAATGGATCGACGATGTCGTGCTCGATGCAGCTGAACCTCGGATCGTGCAGCAGCGCATTGAGATTGTATCTTTTGCCGGTATGGAAATTGTCCACCGCGACGACGTCGTATCCCTCCTGCAAAAGACGTTCGCACAGGTGCGATCCCAGGAAGCCGGCGCCCCCGGCGACCAGAGCGCGGCTTCGGTTGTGGCTCTTGCCGTTGCCCTTTTGGTCGTTCCTGGAACCAAGTTTCAGAACCTTTACGACCTTACTCATTCATTCCTCCTGCGCACCGCAACGCTGCCCCAAGGCCGGGGCAAAGCGCTTCCCGGCCACGTTCTTGAAACGCGGCAATCCTCCGCATCCGCGGATCGCCATCACTGATGTGCGCTTGTCATTTTCTGAGTTTACGGGGCCACTGCCGCGCGGCTTCTATGCTGCCGTCCAGCAGTCCATGCGCCCCGACATCGCGATCACGCGCTTGGTGCCATCATCGCCGATTGCTCGCCCAAATTGCACATCCCAACACCTTGAAAATATACCTGTGGAAATTCCAGTCAACTAAATTAGCGATTTCTTAACTATTTGTGTTTGCCAATGGTTAATCATAGGCCGGCTCGTAAGCTGGTCGCGTGCCTGGTGGCCGTAGACGCGGTTCCTCATTTTGAATCAGCATATTGGCTCGACCGCGAAGAGATTCCACATGCCGCGGCGAGTTGTTCTCGGGCGCGCCATCAAAAGCTCAATATCGAGGAATGCTGGGAAGTGACCTTATTGAGGCACGGGATGCGCGGTCCCAGAGACCTGCCCGAATGAACAAGGTTCAGAACGATTCAAATCTTCAGGTTGCAATGCGATTGTTGCCCAAATCCGCTCGGGCTGCAGACATAAACATTCGGTTGTGAAAACCTTGCCAGTATCGCTTTGTGAATGGAATCCGCATCGCAGCTGGCAGTGGCGCAGAGCAGGCCAAGAGTCAAAATTAGAAGGCAAAATCGGCCCTCGGGAATAAGGTTCAATCCCGATTTCTTTTCGTCGCACCGCCCGTGATCTCTGTGCATTCGAGGTCCCTCATCCGCAAAGATGCGAGGCAACATTCCCCTTTCGCCTGAAGCACAGGCGTCGAATTTATAGTGAAATGCCGGCTATCTCGGCAATGGCATTTGAGGGCACAGGCAGGTTGCTGTCTATTGCGCGATCACGCATTCGGGTTGAACGGGGCGGGCGAGCCGTAAAATGGCCGAGGCTGGGATGGCCCGCTTCTCTGCGAGCCATCCCAGCCCTTTGTCGAGTGTGATGGATCTCTCTTGAAACAGGCCAGGCTTGCCAGCGGGCTTACTGCCCGCCCATTTCCTTCTTGAATGTATCGAAGTCGACCTGCATGCCGTTGAAGATTGTGCTCCAGTGGCGGGTCAGCGCCGCCATCGCCACGGCCTCCTGGATCTCCTCGTCGGTTGCGCCGGCGCGCTTGGCGTCCTGCGTGCCCGACCAGATGCAGTAGGTGCAAGGGATCTGTGCCGCCACGGCCAGGGAGATCAGCGACTTGACCTTGGGCGGCAGCGCCGTCTTGTCGCTGAGTTCGATGGCCTTGACCTCGGCCCAGGCACCGGGCAGACCGGTTTTGGGAAACTGTTTCACAAAGCTCGGTACACCGCCCATGGTCGACTGTATGTCCTTGAGGGTTGCATCATAGTCGTCGGCACGGGCCAGCCCAGTGCCGAGCGACAGCACGCAGGCTGCGGCGGCGAACAGGAAAGCACGATGGGACGAAGACTGTATGGATTTGACGATGCGATGGTACGACATGGTTTCTCCTCTGGTCTTTGTTAGCCTTACGATGTAAGGTGACCGTGAAAATGAACCTTACACTGTAAGTTGTCAAGCCAGCGCTAATGGATCAATCAATCAAGAAAACGAGAGCACGCGGGCGTCTGTCCCGCGAAATGATCGAGGACGCGGCTTTCCAGGTGATCGAGAGGGAGGGCCTTTCCGGCTTTTCGATGCGCAAGCTCGCCGCCGCGCTCGGCTGCGAGGCGATGAGCATTTACCATCACTTTCCCTCGCAAGCGCATCTCTACGAGGCGCTGGTCGATCGTCAGGTCAGCGCGATGGTGATCCCTGACGACAGCATGCCTTGGAGAGAGAGAATCCGTGTCGCGATGCAGGAGTTCCGCCGTATCGCGACAGAGCACCCGGCCTTCGCGCCGTTCCTTGTCGTCTACCGGATGAATTCGCCGCCTTGTCTTGCCATGTTGAACAGCGTCATTGGCCTGTTCGAGGCTGGCGGCTTCGGCCCGGAACTCAGTGCCAGACTGTTCCGCACCGCCGGCTATTACCTGTCGGGCGCGATCCTCGACGAAACCGCGGGCTATGCCAAAGGGCCTTCGGCCGCGACCACCGTCAGCGACGATCGACTGGCGAAGGATTTTCCCAGCGTCATGAGAGCTGGAGCCTATTTCGGCGCCGCCGGTTTCGACAAGACATTCGAGCTCGGTCTCGACATGCTATTGGACGAGATGGAACGTCTGCGCGACGGTGTCGATGCAAGTCAGTCGTCCGGTAAGGTTTGATTGCAAGGTGACCGCCTGAATGCGCTTTCTGTTTGTCCTGATCCTGTTGGCCGGCACCGGCATCGGTCTCATCTATCCCTGGACTATGACGAATTTTTCCGGCCGCGAAATCGGCACCTGGCGGGTCTATGAGCAAGGCCGGTTCAGGCCGTTGACCGTATCGCTCAAAGGTCGAGATGCGCCGGTGCGGGTGCTGGTGGACCTGACCGCGAGGGCCGAACGCATCGTTTCGCAGCAGCGTACGGTGTTGACGCTGACCGCTGCCACCAATGGCCGCACGGTGCTTGCCTCGACGCTGCAGTTCAACCACGTGGACAATCCGCGCCAGGCCAGCCCGCAACTGCCCGACAAGATCTTTCGCGACGAAGCCGGCCTGATTGCCACCGTCAGCCCTGGCGCTTACGTCTTCACCGTCGGCCTGGGCGACGCCGACGACATACCGATGCGAGCGGTCGACCTTGTCTTGCGCTCCGGCGTCGGGGAAATCGACGGCCGCGCGCGGCCGATAGGCTTCTCGCTGATGGCGGTCGGCTTGATCGGCTTCCTGCTGTCCTTGCGTTCCGGAGGCGGGCGACCGGAAAATCCGAACTCGCAGCCGCCGCCACGCTGGGGCAGGGGTCCCACGTGAACTACCGCCACGCCTACCACGCCGGCAATTTTGCCGATGTCGTCAAGCATGTCGTGCTGACGCGCCTGCTCGAATATCTGAAGCAGAAAGACAAGGCGTTTCGTGTCGTGGACACCCATGCCGGCATTGGCCGCTACGACCTGTCGTCACTCGAAGCGCAAAAGACCGGTGAGTGGCAGGGCGGCATCGGCAGGCTGATCGATGTATCGTTCGACGCGAAGGCGGCGGCACTGCTGGCGCCCTATCTGGCGGCGGTGCGCTCACTCAATCCCGAGGGCGGCGTCAAGAAATATCCAGGCTCGCCGTTGCTAGCGCGCAATCTCCTGCGCAAGCAGGACCGGTTGTCGGCGATCGAACTGCACCCGAAAGACGCCGCGAAGCTGAAGACGGAGTTCGCCGGCGATTTCCAGACAAGGGTGATGGAACTTGACGGCTGGCTTGCACTCGGAGCGCACCTGCCGCCGAAGGAAAAGCGCGGCCTGGTGCTCATCGATCCGCCCTTCGAGGAAGAGGGTGAGTTCGGCCGCCTCGTCGACGGACTGGTGAAGGCGCACAGGCGCTGGCCCCGCGGCATCTACGCGCTCTGGTATCCGATCAAGGACCGCAGGGCGGTCATCGCCTTCAGGAAAGCGCTGAAGCAATCCGGCATCCCGAAAATCCTCGACATAGAATTCGAGATCAGGCCGGCCTCGTCGGAACCCAGCCTCGATGGCACCGGTATGGTGGTGGTCAATCCGCCCTTCACGCTGGAAGGTGAGTTGAGAACCGTGTTGCCGGCGTTGCACAGATTGCTTGCGCTGGCAAAACCGGCGCACTGGTCGATGGAATGGCTGGCCGGCGAGCAGGCGGGCGCGGCTTGAACACCGTCGGTCGGGGCGCTGCTATGCTCCGGTGGCGGCCAGTGCCGACGGCGTGATGCCGGACAGCCGGCTGCTTTCGCGTATCAAATGGGCCTGATCCGCATAGCCGGCCTCGACCGCCAATACAGCGGTCGAGGCATTGCCGGATGCCTGCCGCAGACGCCGGAAACGATGAAAGCGAAGGATGCGGTCGAGCGTCTTGGGGCCGTAGCCGAAACTTTCCTCGAAGCGGCGACGCAGCATCCGCTCGCTCATATGCAAGGTGCGCAGCAGGAACGGGACCAGCGGCTTGCCGGCCGGCAGTCCTCGGTCGATGACGTCGAATGCATTGCCCATGACCGCATCGGGCGCACGGTGGTCTTGCGTGTGTTCCCCGATTGCCTTCTCCAATTGTCGCACCAACTTGGCAAGATCGGGCGTGGCCCGGATACTGCATGCCAGATGGCGCGCCCTTGTGCCCCAGAGGTCACCGAGGCCCAGGCGTTCTCCGACAATCCGGTTGGCCGGCACGCCCAGCCAGGCGGCGGCCGCCCCTGGCCGGAATCTGAACCCGACAATCGCCGCTCCTGACGACAATATCTCGATCTGCGGCTTCCGGTCCGGCCCCGCGACCCGGAACCTGCCGTCGATCCACTGCAGGTCGATCGTCGCATCCGGCGTTATCACGACAGGGGGAGCGCCCTGGTCCTGCATGCGGTGGACCCAGACGGACGCGAAGACGGCACCCAGTTTGCTGTCTGGGGGCCGTTCCTGGAAAAGGCCGGTGGTCTGCGCCAGTACCGCTTCCATCCCTTCAGCCATCATCCGTCTGCTTGGCCCGCAATCTTGGTCGTGGGCTCGCGGTTTGGTCCGTGCTCTCCGCCATTTTGGCCGAAATCTTCAATGCGCGCCGCTCCAGCCATGGCAATCACACGAAGCCTTCCACTGGCATCTGCGACCACATCCGCGCTGACGTCATCGCGCAGTTTCTGAATATAGAAAGGAGAAATCAAAATGAAAGCTCGTATCAGTGTCATCACGCTTGGTGTCGATAGTCTGGAAGCGTCGCTCGAATTCTATCGAAACGGACTTGGGCTTCCGACCGAGGGCATCATCGGCAGGGAGTTCGAGCATGGCGCCGTCGCCTTCTTCGATCTGCAGAGTGGCTTGAAATTCGCGATCTTCGAACGACCCAACATCGCCCGTGACGCCGGCATCGGCCAGACCGGCCGCAGCCCGACCGAGTTCACCATCGGTCACAATGTTACGAGCGAGGCCGAGGTTGATGCCGTGATGGCGCAAGCCATCAGAGCGGGCGCGCGTCTCGTCAAGCCGGCCCAGAATACGTTCTGGGGTGGCTACGCCGGCTATTTCCAGGACCCGGACGACCATCTCTGGGAGGTCGTCTTCAACCCCGCCTTTCTGCCCGAGGACTGAACCCGGCGGACATCTGGCAGGAGGTTGGCATGCTTGCTCAAACGGTTCGGGCGCTGGGTGCGCTACTGATCGGCGGCGTGTTCATATGGGCCGGGATCGAACATTTCGTGAAGTTCAGGACCATGACCGAGCATCTGGCCGCCCGGCGACTTCCGGCTCCTGCCGTCATGCTCGCCGCCGGCTCGGCGCTGGAAATCGTTGCCGGCTCCCTGCTTGCCATTGGGCATCGTGATGCCTTTCGCGGCTGTCGCGCTGGTCGTCTTTGCGCTGGCGGCAAACATGCTCCTGCTCCGGTTCTAGGCCTGTAAGGGCCCGGAACAACAGGCGCTGCGGTCCGCCTTCCCTGGTCAATTTCGCTCTTGTTGGCGGATTACTGCTTGCAGCAACTGTCTAGCGTGGTTTCTGGAAACCATTGTTTCGGCAACCGCTTGACCGCCGCCAAGCGAATCCGCACAGTGCGCGCAATCGACTTTGAGAGGCTGCCATGACTCGCTTCGCCAAATCCGCACTTGCTGCCCTGATTTCGCTCTGCACGCCGCTTGCCGCGCCTCTCGGGATCACCCAGGCGGTCCAGGCGGCTGACCTCGCCGTCTATTCCGGGGACGACGGCAGCGTCTGCGGCGAATCATGGGTGCTGAGTAAGATCACGCATCGGTTCTCTTATCAGGTGCATCACGTGCCGCATCTGCCCGACGTCGCTATCACCGATTTTCGCGATATTCGCCAGCACCGCTATGAGCAGGCGAGCGAGGAATGGCCGATCGGCCGTCACTACTGCCGGGCAACCGTCAGCCTGTCGGATGGCCGGGATCGATCGATCTTTTATCTGATCGAGGAAGGCCAGGGCTTTGCCTCGATCGGCGACAATGTCGAGTTCTGCGTCTCGGGCTTCGATCGCTGGATGGTCTATAACGGCCGTTGCCGCGTCTTGCGCTGAACGCGTCTCTTCCTTTCCGATCCTTTTTCGCGCCTGCGGCTTGAACCGGTCGCAGGCGCTTTGGTGTCCTGTGTTGACAGATGATGCGTTCCGTTGCATTGCGATGAGACAGACCTGTCTCATCACTTGATGGCCGCCATGACACCGTCACCTCTCTCCGACAAACGCCAGCATGTCGTCGAAACGGCCTATGCGCTATTCAAGCGCGCTGGCTTCCATGCCACCGGCATCGACCGGATCATCGCCGAGGCCGACGTAGCCAAGATGACGATGTATCGCCATTTCCCCAGCAAGGACGAGCTGATCGTCGAAGTGCTCGACTATCGCGCCAGGCGTTTTGACGACCAGCTCGACCAGCTCGCCCAGGAGGACATCACGCCGGAGCAGAAGATCGCGAAGATTTTCGACTGGCATGGCCGCTGGTTCCGCAGGCCGGATTTTCATGGCTGCCTGTTTGCCCATGCCTTGGCCGAGTTTGGCGATCCCCGGCATCCGGTGTTCAAGGCCGTCGCCAGGCAGAAGGACGGCCTCAGGCGGCGCATGCAGTCGATCCTGGCGCCGGTGATGCCGCGCGGGCGAGCCGAGAGCGCGGCGGCGATCCTGTTGATGCTGATCGAAGGCGCGACCCTGATGGCGCAGATGGGGCAGGGGGAGGCCTCCATCCGCGACGCCCGCAAGGCCGCCTTGGACATAATCGCCGCCTCGCGCAGGCCGCAATGAGCCCCCTGGTCATAGGGCTCGCGCTGTTCGCGGCGGTCCTGCACGCAAGCTGGAACGCTTTCCTGCGGACGGGTGCCGACAGGTTGTGGACCGTCACCGTCATGAGTTTCTCCAGCACGGCGCTCGCCATTCCCCTTGCAATCTTCAACGGTTTTCCTGCGACGTCCGCCTGGCCTTATATCGGGCTGTCGGCCTGCCTGCAGGTCGGCTACAGCGTGTTTCTGGTGGCCGCCTACAGATATGGCGAATTGGGGCAGGTCTACCCGATCGTTCGCGGCAGCGTGCCCCTGCTCGTCACGCTCGGCGGCTTCCTGCTGGCCGGCCAGCATCTCACCGCTCCAGAGACCGCAGGCGTTGCCCTGGTCGGTGGCGGCATCATGGCCCTTTCGCTCGGACGAGGAAGAGGCAGCACCACATCGATCCTCTATGCGCTGGCGACGGGGGCGATCATCGCCGCCTATGCGATGGTCGACGCGATTGGCGTTCGTGCGGCGGGCGATGTCGGCGCCTACACCGCCTGGGTCTTGCTGGCCTATGGCCTATTGCTGCCGGCGACCTTCGTAGCCATTCGCGGCAGGCTCGCCGTCGATGCGCGGGTACCGGAAACCTGGAAGGCGCTGGGCGGCGGCCTGTTCGCGCTTTTGGCCTATGGCGTCGTGGTGGCGGCCTTCGCACTCGGGCCTGCCGGTCCGATCACCGCGATCCGCGAGACCAGCGTCGTCTTCGCGGCCTTCATCGGCAGGCTGTTTCTCGGCGAGACGCTGACGCCCCGGCGGGTCGGCGCCTGCGCCGTCGTCGCGCTCGGCGCCATCTGTCTCGGCTACCAACCGTGATGACGACGCTCACGCTTACCGACAAGCGCGGCGATGCCGCTGCCATCGACGATTGTCGAGACGATCCTGATTTTTCTGATGCCGGCAAGGGCCGGTTCGGCTAGGCTGGAAGCCCGAGAGCAATTAGTCTCTTTCGGGAGCCTCCATGGATCTTGCCACCATTCTTGCCTTCGCGGCCGCGTTTTTCGTGTTCGCCGCCAGCCCCGGCCCCGACAACATGACGATCGTGGCCCGCACGATCTCCAGCGGCGCCGCATCGGGCATCGCCTATGGTGCGGGCACCGTTGTCGGCATCCTCATCTCCCTGGTGCTCGCCGCCTTCGGTCTATCGATCATCGCCACCAAGATGGCGTTCGTCATGACCGTCTTTCGATATGGCGGCGCTGCCTATTTGATCTGGATGGGCATCAGGCTCTGGACCGCCGCGCCGGTGCTGCCGGAGCTGAAACCTGTCTCCGGGCGGCGCGGGCTGCTGTCGATCTTCGCCACGGGTGTCGCACTCAATCTCGGCAATCCGAAAATGCCGTTGTTCTACGTGGCGCTGCTGCCGAACGTCGTCGGAACCTCACTGACATCAGCGCATCTCGGCATCCTGATCGCGGTGATCCTGGCTGTCGAAATTGTGGTGATCGGCGGGCACGTCGTTCTCGCCGGCCGCGCTCGTAGTCTGCTGCGAACACCCAGGATCGTGCGCCGGGTCAATCGCGCGGCGGGCGGTGTGATGATCGGTGCCGGCGTCGCGGTCGTCGCCACGCGCTGATGTTCGCGCGCCGCAGGGTTATTTCCTGCGTTGTGTCTCTGCCTGATCGATGATCTTGCGAAGAAAGGCGATGTGCCCGCGAAAGGCCCGCCGCCCTGCCGTCGTGGCGCTGACCCGTGTCTGCGGCCGACGTCCGACGAAAAGCTTTTCGATGTCGACATAGCCAGCTCTGGCCAGCGTATCGAGATGTGCCCCGAGATTGCCGTCGGTGGCTTCGATCATGGCTTTCAACTGGGTGAACTCCAAGGCCTCACGCCTTTCCAGCGTGTTCAGGACAGCCATGATCCTGAGACGTGTACTCTGGTGGATAATGTCGTCGGAACTCACCAAATGGCTCCAATGCGGCAAAGCCTTTGGCCTGTCGCCGTGTGACTCGGCAATCCCTGCCGCCGGGGTGTCACTTGCCTTTGTACGGCCGAAATCGAAGGCGCGATCGCACTGCTTGACAGAATACTCTGCATTACAGAGTATTCTGTCAAGCAGAAAGCTGATGCTCGAAACATGCTTGACAAGGTGATCTTCAGATCGGGCGTCGCATCGCATCCGTGATCCGCGCTGACCCCTCGCTTGCAAAAGATGATCGCCTCGTTGAGACGGCAAGTCATGATATTCACGGCCGAAGATCATGCGTGAAGTTGCTCGCTAATCTTGCGAGCTTGATGGCGAGCCCGCATCGCGAATGCCGGTGTCAAATTGCTGGCGATGTCGGAAGATCAACCGCGGATTTTTCCGGTGATGAGTGTGATTGTGTGGCAATCGCAACCAAAATTTAAGGTGAGAAAATCATACCATTGCTTCGCTGGCTAGCGAGACGCGAGTCAGATATGCATTGCGCGCCGGGGTCATTCACGGCCATCGGCATAACGTGAAGGGGCATGACATGGCTAAGCAGTCATCTAAAGCGCCGGCATCCAAGACACCGGCAAAGAAAGCACCCGCAAAAGCAGTCGCGGCGAAGGCCGCAACGGCAGTGAAGAAAGCGGCGCCTGCGAAGGCGGCGGCAAAGCCCGCAGCGAAAGCAGCACCGGCCAAGAAGCCGGCGCCCGCCAAGGCTGCTGCGAAGCCGGCAGTGAAGAAGGCAGCGCCTGCCAAGGCAGCGGCAAAGCCGGCAGCGAAGGCGGCACCGGCGAAGAAGCCAGCGGCCAAGGCGGCGGCAAAGCCCGCAGCGAAGGCGGCGGCAAAGCCCGCGGCCAAGAAGGCAGCACCCGCCAAGGCTGCGGCAAAGCCCGCCGCGAAGGCTGCGGCAAAGCCTGCCATGAAAGCAGCAGCAGCCGCAACCAAGCCGGCGGTGAAGAAAGCCGCGGCCCCGAAGGCAAAGGCAGCGCCTGCGAAGGCGAAGGCTCCGGCCAAGAAGTAGACGGATCGTTGGGGCGTCACGTGTCCTTCGGGACACGGCAAGGACGCTCTGACGTTCTGGGTCGGAGCATAGTCGGCAGCGGGTTCAGCCTTCGGGGCTGAACGTCGAGAAGGGGCCGAGGGGCAGCAAAGCGAGGCGCCGGCTGGCTGCCTCGCTCGCCCCACTTTTTCGCTCCTGCCGTGGTTGGCGAAGGTCACGGCACGACTTTTGGCGCCTCTGAAGTATGGGCGCCTGTGAAGGGTGAATGCAGGTTCGAATCCCGGCGGCTTGCCGTCGTGGCCTGCTAGTGCTTTCCAGTCTGCTGCTTTCAGGCTTGTGGTGATGCCAGGACGCAAACCGCGGCCGGTTTCTGGCTGCTGTTTTTTTGCACCCTGGCAATTGATCGCAACAGCCCTGCGGTCGACACTGGATGTCCGCAAACAGGAAACCGATCATGCCGAAGCTGCTCTACGCGTCCACCTCTCCCTACAGCTCCAAGGTAAGGATGGCCGCGGCCTATGCCGGGATCGCCATCGATGAGGTGCCGGTCAAGACCGAGGACAAGCCGGCCGAACTGATCAGCGCCAATCCGCTCGGCAAGATCCCGGTGCTGGTGCTCGATGATGGCCGTTCGGTTCACGACAGTCGCGCCATCACCCAGCACCTCAACCGGATTTCGAAGAACGCCTTGTTTCCACGCAATCCCGACAAGCGTCTGGAAGCGGAAGTGCTGGAGGCGCTGGCCGACGGTATCTGCGATTGCGCGCTGTCGATGGTCTATGAGCGCCGCACCAGGCCTGAAGAGGTGGTCTATCAGCCCTGGCTCGATCGCCAGTGGGCGAAGATCACCGCGGCACTCGATCTGCTCAACGACAATCCGCCCAAACTGCCGAAGAAGATCACGGCCGGTCAGATGGCGTTGCGTGCCTGCCTTGGCTATCTCTCTTTGCGCTTCGCCGGGAAGTGGGAAAAGGGCCGCGGCCGGTTGACCCGCTGGGCTGCACGCTTCGATGAAAAATTCCCTGCACTCAAGTCCGCGGTGCCGGCCTAAGCGATCGGAAAGAAAAAAAGCCGGGCGCGAGGCCCGGCTTTTTCGTGTCGTGGCTTGGACGACTTAGAACTTCATACCGAGGCCGAAGGTCACGCGGTTGTCGGTGGCCTTGACTTTGCCGATACCGTCGAAGCTCTTCGAGCCGAAGTCGGTGTAGCGATACTCGACGCGGCCGAACACGTTGTCGGTCAGCTTGATGTCGGTACCGACGCCGGCGGTCCAGCCGAGCATGGTGGCGGTGTCGCTGGCGGGAATGACCGAATCTTCCACCTTCAGGCTTCTGCCGGCGAGACCGCCGGTGCCGTAGAGCAGGATTTCCGGGGTCACGGCGTAGCCGAGACGGGCACGCAGCGAGCCTTCGATGCCGCCCTTGGAGTGGACGCCATTGTCGTCACCCTTGACGCCGTTGTAGCCGAGTTCGGCTTCACCGCCGTACACGAAGTTCTCCTGCTGCCACTGATAGCCGCCGAAGACACTGCCGACAAAGCCCTTGGTATCGGTCGAGAATCCGAGATCCTTTTCCTTGGTCTTGCCGCTGAAGCCGTAGCCGAGGTTGATACCGGCATAAGGGCCGGCCCAGGAAGCGACCGGAAGTTCGGCAACCGGAGCGGGTGCCGGCGGCTCTTCCTGAACGACGTCCGCTGCATAAGCGGTACCACCGAGGGCGAAGAGCCCGATTGCGACAGCCAGCGGCCGTGCGAATTTGAGATTGGCTTGCATTGTTCTTTACTCCTTAAGCCACAGGACACAGGCTTGTTTCTCACGATCGCCATCAACCCGTCCGGGGGGTGAAACGGATCTGGCGTTCGTCGGTTCCAAATGTCGTGTCAAAATGCGGCTGAACCGAACCTGAACTTGGGTCATTCCCCGGCACGAATGAGGCGGAACCTTGACGTTGCATCTTCGCAACAGCGAAATGTCAGCAGCGAGTTCATGCTGCGCTGCACACCGCTTGGTGCAAGGAGTCCAGCGTCCTATATTGCTGTCCGGCGGTTCCGAGCCGAAGAGGGCTCGGCATACCGAACTGGGCACTTCGCCACAATGCTGCCCCAGGTGCGAACACCATTTAACGCATGCCGGGCCATATTTCGCCGGCGTCGCGTTTTCGGGCCGAAATTGAGGATTGACAACAGATGAGCAAAGCCACTGCCGTGGCGCTGGTGACCGGTGGAGCGAAACGGATCGGCAAGGCGATCGTCGAGGACCTCGCCAGCCATGGTTTCGCGGTCGCCATCCACTCCAACCGCTCGCACGATGAGGCGGATGCGCTGGCCGCGGGGATTAACCGGTCGGGCGGACGCGCCGCCGTGGTTGCGGCTGATCTGACCGACATGGACGCCGTCAGCGAGCTCGTCGGCCAGGCGGAAGCCGTGCTGGGCCCGATCTCGCTGCTGGTCAACAATGCTTCCCTCTTCGTCGATGATTCAGTGGAAGATTTCGACTGGCACGCCTGGGACCGCCACTTCGCCATTCATGTGAAGACGCCGGCGGTGTTGGCGCAGAACTTCGCCCGTTCCTTGCCGGAGGGGCGGGAGGGGCTGATCGTCAACATCATCGACCAGCGCGTCTGGCGGCCGACGCCGCGCTATTTTTCCTATGCGCTGTCGAAATCGGCATTGTGGACCCAGACGCAGATGTTGGCACAGGCGCTCGGGCCCCGCATCCGCGTCAATGCGATCGGGCCGGGCCCGACGCTGAAGAACGCGCGCCAGGACGATTCGGATTTTGACGCGCAGGTCGCCGGCCTGATTCTGAGGCGCGGCCCGGAATTGCCGGAATTCGGCGCCACCATCCGCTATCTCTGGGAGACGCGCTCGGTCACCGGCCAGATGATCGCGCTCGATGGCGGCCAGCATCTTGCATGGCAGACGCCCGATGTGACAGGCATGGCGGAATGAGTCCTTTGGATCACAAGAACAAGGCGCGCGGCGGCGCCGATGATCTTCCTCCCGAAATCGACATCGAGGATGAGGCGCTGGAGGAGATCGTCGAACCGGTTGGCCCGGATGTCGCCTTCACGGCCATCGACTGGACGCCGCATGCCGGCGACGCCGAAGGCATGGTCGGCGCCGAGGTGATCCAGACACTGGTCAAGCGGCTGCCCAATGCGCCCGGCGTCTACCGGATGATGAACGCCGCCGGCGACGTGCTTTATGTCGGCAAGGCGCGCAGCCTGAAGAAGCGTGTCACCAACTACGCACAAGGCAGATTCCACACCAACCGCATCGGCCGCATGGTGCGCGAGACGTCGACAATGGAGTTCGTCGTCACCCGCACCGAGATCGAGGCGCTGCTGCTCGAAGCCAATCTCATCAAGCGTTTGCGGCCGCGATTCAATGTGCTGATGCGGGACGACAAGTCGTTTCCGTATATCCTTTTGACCGGCGACCATGTCTCGCCCGGCATCTACAAGCATCGCGGCGCGCGGTCGCGCAAGGGCGACTATTTCGGCCCCTTTGCCTCGGCCGGCGCCGTCGGCCGCACCATCAATTCGCTGCAGCGCGCCTTCCTGCTCAGAAGCTGCACCAATTCCTTCTACGAGAACCGCACGCGGCCATGCCTGCTCTACCAGATCAAGCGCTGCGCCGGTCCCTGCACCGGCGAAATATCGCATGAGGGTTATGCCGAGCTGGTCGACGAAGCGAAGGATTTTTTGTCCGGCCGCAGCCAGAAGGTGAAGACCGAGATTTCGGCTGCCATGCAGCAGGCTTCGCAAGACCTCGATTTCGAGCGCGCCGCCATCTATCGCGACCGGCTGGCGGCCTTGTCGCACGTGCAGAGCCATCAGGGCATCAACCCGGCGACCGTCGACGAGGCCGATGTGTTCGCCATCCACCAGGAAGGCGGCCAGGTCTGCATCCAAGTGTTCTTCTTCCGCACCGGCCAGAACTGGGGCAACCGCGCCTATTTCCCGAAAGCCGATCCGGCGCTGGAGGGATCGGAAGTGCTGGGCTCGTTCCTGGCGCAGTTCTATGACGACAAGCCGACACCGCGTGCCATCCTCTTGTCGCAGACCGTCGAGGACCAGGAACTGCTGGCCGAGGCGCTCTCGACCCGCGCCGGCCGCAAGGTGACGATCACGGTGCCGCAACGCGGCGAGAAGAAGGACCTGACCGACAACGCCGTGCAGAATGCGCGTGAAGCGCTTGGCCGCCGGTTGGCCGAGACCTCGACGCAAGCGCGGCTGCTTGCCGGTTTCGCCGAGACCTTCGGCCTGGCAAAGCCGCCGGTGCGCATCGAGGTCTACGACAACTCGCACATCATGGGCACCAACGCCGTCGGCGCCATGGTCGTCGCGGGGCCGGAAGGCTTTGTGAAGAACCAGTACCGGAAATTCAACATACGCTCGACGGAGATCACGCCGGGCGACGATTTCGGCATGATGCGCGAAGTGATGGAGCGGCGTTTTTCGCGATTGCTCAAGGAGCATGGCGATGTTGTCCTAGCCGACGATGCGGCGGCGGGCGAGGCCATGGCAGCCGAGGCGGGCGACGATATCGAAGACGATATCTCCGGGAGCTTTCCTGCCTGGCCCGATGTCATCCTGATCGACGGCGGCCAGGGCCAGATGACGGCGGTGCGCAAGATCCTTTCCGATCTCGGCATCGAGGACCGCGTCGTCGCCATCGGCATCGCCAAGGGGCAGGACCGCGATGCAGGCCGCGAGCGCTTCTTCGTCAAGGGCAGGGACTCGTTTTCGCTGCCCGTGCGCGATCCCGTGCTCTATTTCGTCCAGCGCCTGCGCGACGAGGTCCACCGCTTCGCCATCGGTTCGCACCGGGCCCGCCGCAAGAAGGAAATGGTCAAGAGCCCGCTCGACGAAATCGCCGGCATCGGTCCCGGCCGCAAGCGCGCGCTTCTCTTGCATTTCGGCACCGCCAAGGCGGTCAGCCGTGCCGCGGTGGAGGATCTGAGGAGGGTCGACGGCATTTCCGAACAGGTGGCGAAACTGGTCTACAATCACTTCCACGAGAGCTGAAAAAATCGCCACTTTCAGCTGGCCAGTCGAATCTGGCCTGTTGACCCCCTACATCCGCTTCTGATTTGAGTACGCAGGCAGAAAGAGTCCACCAGACATGGCCCAGCGCGCGTTTAACCTGCCTAACATGCTGACCTATGCCCGCATCATCGCGGTGCCGCTGGTCGTGCTGTGCTTTTTTCTGGAGGGCCATCTGAAATCGAGCGACTTCGCTCGCTGGTCGGCGCTTGTCATTTTCCTGCTGGCGTCCGTCACCGATTATTTCGACGGCTATTTTGCGCGTGCCTGGCAGCAGACCTCCAACATCGGCAAGATGCTCGATCCGATCGCCGACAAGCTGCTGGTCGCCACGTGCCTCTTGCTGCTTGCGGCCGACACCGACCGCCATGCCGGGATCGCCGGCTGGTCGCTGTGGGCGGCGATCATCATCCTGTGTCGCGAAATCCTGGTTTCGGGCCTGCGCGAATATCTGGCGGCACTCAAGGTCTCGGTTCCGGTGACGCAGCTTGCCAAGTGGAAGACCACCATCCAGATGGTCGCCATCGCCTTCCTGCTGGCAGGACCGGCCGGTGACAAGATCTTTCCGCTGACCACGCAGACCGGCCTCGTGCTGCTGTGGATCGCGGCCCTCGTGACGCTCTACACCGGCTACGACTATTTCCGCGCCGGCCTCAAGCACATCATGGACGAGTGAGATGACGACCCGTCTCATCTATTTCGCCTGGGTTCGCGAACGCATCGGCACATCGGAAGAAGATGTCGAATTGCCCGCCGGCATAGAGACGGTCGCCGACCTCTTGCGCTGGCTGCAATCGCGCGGCGAAGGTTACCAACACGCGCTGCAATATCCCGACGTGATCCGCGTCGCCATCAACCAGGAACATGTCGATCACCGCGAGAAGATATCAGGCGCACGCGAGATCGCGCTGTTCCCACCGATGACCGGGGGCTGACATCATGTCGGCCGTCCTGGTGCCGACCGTGCGCATCCAGCGCCAGGATTTCGACGTTGCCGCCGAGATAGCCGGGCTGACGCAAGGCCGCGCCGATATTGGCGCGGTGGTCACCTTCTCCGGCCTGTGCCGCGACGAGCAGGGCGCGCTCTCGGCACTCGAACTCGAGCACTATCCCGGCATGGCTGAAGCCGAGATCGGGCGTATCGCTGCCGAAGCCACCGAGCGCTGGCCGCTGCAAGGCCTCACCGTCATACATCGCCATGGCAAGATCGCGCCGGGCGACAACATCGTGCTGGTGGTGGCCGCTTCGGCGCACCGCCAGGCGGCATTCGAGGCGGCGGACTTCCTCATGGACTACCTCAAGTCGCGTGCCCCCTTCTGGAAGAAGGAACATCGCACCGAAGGCTCCGAGGGTGGCTGGGTCGAGGCCAAGGAAACCGACGCCCAGGCGGCCCGGCGCTGGAAGCGACCGCCGTCCGAATAATACCGTGCAGGCGTCACGGAACGACCGCAATCCTTCTGCCAACTGGTCACGTGACTGATTGGGCAAGGGAGACGGTCATGCTGGACAGGATCGCCGAATTCTTCGTCTTCGGCTTGGTGCCGCTGGTCGTCGGTATCCTGGCGGTGCCGGAGCTGTCCGTTGCCGCGGAAAAGGCGGTGAGGGGCGAGGTGATCTATCGCGAGCGCATCGCGTTGTCGCCCAGCGCCGTGCTTTCGGTCGAGCTCGCCGACGTCTCGTTGGCCGACGCGCCGGCCAAGATCATCGGGCAACAGCAGTTCAAGCCCGCCGGCCAGGTGCCGATCAGCTTCGAGATAAAATTCGACCCCTCCGTCATCCGGCCGCAAATGACCTACGCGCTACAGGCCCGGATCACTGTGGACGGAAGGCTGATGTTCATCTCCGATGTGCGCCATCAGGTCAATCCGCTGACCGACGTGCCGCAGACCATCATGCTGAAGATGGTTACGCCCAGCAAGGAACCAGCGGCTTCCGTCTTTGATCAGCTCTGGGTGGTCGATTATGTCGATAGCATTGGCGCCATCACCGCGCCGCAGGCGACCTTCAGGGTCAGCGAGGCCGGCAAGGCCGGTGGCAGCGGGCCCTGCAACGCCTATTTTGCCACGGCGAAGGTCGAGGGCCAGGCGATCGCGATCGGCGATATCGGTTCGACTTACAAAGCTTGCGCGCCCGATGTGATGGCCGAGGAAAAAGCCCTGTTCGATGCGTTGGCCAAGGCGGCATCATACAAGGTCGATGCCGGCAAGCTCACCATCTCAGACAAGGACGGCCGCGAAATCCTGCGCTTCAGCGCCGCGAGCTGATTGCACTCCAGAAAAAAGGCCGGCTGAACGCCGGCCTTCCAGATCGGATTTGATGCCGTCGGCTCAGCCGACGATTTCGGTGTCCGAGAACCAGTATTTGATTTCCTGCGCAGCGGTTTCCGGCGCGTCGGAGCCGTGCACCGAGTTCTCGCCGATCGACAGCGCATGCACCTTGCGGATGGTACCTTCGGCGGCGTTGGCCGGGTTGGTGGCGCCCATCACGTCGCGGTTCTTGGTAATGGCGCTCTCGCCTTCAAGGACCTGCACGATGGTCGGACCCGAGGACATGGATTCCACCAGTTCGCCGAAGAACGGCCGCTCCTTGTGGACGGCGTAGAAACCTTCCGCCTCGCGGCGGCTCATCCAAACACGGCGCGAGGCGATGACGCGCAGACCGGCGTCTTCGAGCATCTTGGTGATGGCGCCGGTGAGGTTGCGCCGCGTTGCGTCGGGCTTGATCATGGAGAAGGTGCGTTCGAGCGCCATGGGTCGTCCTTGTCTGAATTTGAATTGAGAGTGGCGGGCTCTATACAAGCCGCCCGGCTTATTGCCAAGAGGGTGAGGAGCGGGTCCGCGCAGCGAGCGGAAAGCCAATTGCCTGGCTTTCCGAGCGACGAACGCCCGGAGCGACAGCAGGCGTCGAACGGCCAGCGCTTCCGCGGCTGGTCGCTGCGGGCAGGCGGGATCAGACGGCTGTAAAGCAACGGTTTGCTTGCTATAGTCGCCCGGTCGGCGCCGCGCTGAAGTCGGCCCGAATGGAGACAATATGACCATGACAGACGATCGTCAGGAGCGCATTCGCAACCGCGCCCATCAGATCTGGCAGGAAGAAGGGCAACCGGCCGGTCACCACGAACGCCATTGGCAACAGGCGGCCGCCGACATCGATCGGGAGGACGCGGGGTCGGCGGACAAGAAGCCAGCCAGGAAGGCATCTGGCGCCGGCAAGGCGAAAGCCGCTCCAAAGGAAAAGGCCGCCGCGAAAGCCAGCAAGCCAAAGAAGGCGGCCAAGTAAGGCCAGCTGTTCCGCCGCTGATCTTCGCGACAGTTGACGGCGCTCAAACTGCCTTGCTGGCAGGGCGGGTGCTTGTCGCCGTCACGCCGCCGCCGCAACCTTTCGTCCCAGCCCGCCATGCAGATCGAGGCAGCGGGTGAACCATTGCGCCACCACGTCGCTGTCGTCGAGCAATTTGTACGGCGTGGCGATGCGTGCCCATTGCAGCGCGCCGAAAACGATATAGTCGGCAAACAGCGGCGAGGCGCCGCCTATGAAAGGCTGGTAGCTCAACATGGAGCGCAGCGGCTCCAGCGCTGCCCGGAAGGTTGCCAGGCCGGCGTCGCGTGCGGCGGCGACGTCCTCCAGCCGCTTGCCGAAGCGCTGCTCCCGGCTCAGGCGGAAATACGAGGCGTTCTCTTCGTCTTGCATGGCATGAAGGTCAACGAGCGCCGCGGTGGTGACATAGGGATGGATGGTCAATTGCGACCAGCGCTCGATGAAGCGCGCCATCGCCTTGCCGCCTTCGCCGCCAAACAGCGTCGGGCGGTCCGGATAGGCCTCATCGAGATAGAGCGCGATGGCGAAGGAATCGATGATGACCTTGTCGCCATCGCGGATGACCGGAACGGTTTTTGAGACACCGCCTTCAATGGCCGGCACTTCGAGAAAACGCGTCGGCGCGGTCGAGATATCGAGTCGCTTGTGGGCCAGCGCCATCGTTGCTTTCCAGCAATGCGGACTGAACGGGCGGCTCTCGTCATGTCCGACCAGATCGTAAAGCAGAATGGTCATTGGCGTCGGGCCCTTCGCGGTCTAGGTATCGCTCCCGATACCCGAAACGGGCGCGGGCGGGAGAAAAGATGAAACAGCACTTCATGATGTTTGCGGCCTACAATCAATGGGCCAATAGCCGCATCTATGATGCCGCCGACGATCTTAACGATGAGGAATTCAATCGCGACGTCGGCGCGTTCTTCGGTTCACTGATGGGCACGCTCAACCACCTGCTCGCTGCCGATCGCATCTGGATGAAACGCTTCACCGGCGAAGGCGTCGCGCCGACGACATTGGACGCCATATTGTACCGGGCCTTGCCCGTCTTGAGGACCGCGCGCGAGGCTGAGGACCGGCGGATCATCGACTGGCTCGGCGGCCTGGGCGACAAGGCGCTGTCGGGTCGCTTCACCTATATGACCGTTTCGGATATGCGCACCGTCTCGCAGCGCCTGGCGCCCGCGCTGGCTCATGTCTTCAACCACCAGACCCATCACCGCGGCCAGGCGCATATGATCCTGACGGTTCTGGGCCGCCCCTCCGTGCCGCTCGATCTGGCGCATTTCCAGCGCACCGAGGAGGGAAGGGCTTTCGCTTAATCCACGGGGCTTCAATTCGAATTGGACGACGGATGATCGCGCATTTTTTGCCCTGGGCGCGACAAATGAGGACCAATGCGAATTTCAGACAGCCTCTGAAGCCAAGTCCGCAATTTCGTTGTCCAACTGGCGTTGCGTCATGGCCGCTTCCGCCATCACCCATTGCTTGAACAGCAGCATCTTGCGTGCGGCAAGGCCCTTGTGCGGCGAGACAAAGTACCAACCGGCCGTGTTCGGATGATGTACGGCAAAGGGAGCGACCAGCCTCTCGGCGCGGATATCGCTGGCCATATAGGCGCGGTTGGCAACGGCAAAACCCATTCCGGCGTTGGCCGCCTCGTAGGACATCATGCACGAGTCGAAATAGATGCTCTTGGTCTCGCTGAGCACAAAACTGGCACCGGCGAAACCAAGCCAGGATTGCCAGTTCTGCGTGCAGGTGTCGGAATGCAGCAGCGTGAAGTGCTTGAGGTCGTCCGGTGTCACCTTTGACACCGGCTTGTCGCCGAGAACCTCGTGGAACAATTTGCGGCTGCACACCGGTGTCAGGTCTTCCTGAAACAGCAGGTCGGATGGCAGCCCGTTGAAGTGGCCGTCGCCATAGCGGATTTCGAGATCGAATTCGGAAGTCGTGAACTCATGCGTCGCGTATGAGGTCGAAACCCGCATCACGATATCGGGATGTTGCTGCTGGAACAGCGGCAGGCGCGGAAACAGCCAGCGCGCGGCAAATGTCGGCAGCACGGAAATCTTCAGCACATGTTCCTGTGATTGCCCGGTCGCTTCCATGCTGGCGGCGACAATCCGCTCCAGCGCCTCACGAACGCGCGAGACATAGGTCTCGCCCTCCGGTGTCAGCGACACCGCATTGCCGCCGCGCTGGAAAATCTTGAAGCGTAGCTGGTCCTCCAGGCTCTTGACGCGCTGGCTGACCGCCGAAGCGGTGATGAACTGCTCTTCGCCGGCACGCGTGAAATTCCCGTGCCTCGCAGCACTCTCCACGATTTTCAGCGAATTGAGGTTGACCTGACTGAGCAGACGCACGGGCTTCGACCTTAAGCTGGGCTTACGGTAGCACTAGCATTCCTAATTTTACAGGGGGGCTAATTTAATTGACTGTTAACCAAGTGTTTGCCCGCCACTTGGAGAAGTACAATGAACGCACATACCATACCCGAACTGCGCTACGCGATGAGCCGCGAGGCCATTATCGGCCACGAAACCGCCTGGAAAGTCTCGAGCTTCGGCGTTGCGCAGTATCGGCATGGCTATGATCCAGCACTGCTTGCCGCGATCGAGGAGGCCGCCCTGAAGCTCAAGGCCAGCCATGCCGTGCACAAGCACCTCGATCTGACCTTCATCACCGGCGCCGACCGTTTCATTCCCGAAATCAAGGAGTTGCTGCACGACAAGTTGCGTCTGGAGCGGCTGTCCGACATGATGGGCACGAAGCTGGAGCCCTATCCGCTGTCGATCGTCGGTTCGACCGTTACCTTCATGAATCCCAGGGATGGCGCCGTCGAATGGCATTGCGATGGCGTTCCGGTCACTGAGCTCATTCCGCTGTCGATCAGCGATCCGCTGGTCGGCGGCCATCTCGAAATCTATTGCGACGATTCCGAGACCGGCCGCGCCATCCTCGAATCCGGCCGCGAGATTCCGCGCAACCGCATCATGCGCATCGATCACAAGATGAACTATGCGACGCTCGGGCAGTTCCTCGGCGTCCTGCATCGCACGGCGCCGATCCAGTTCGGCGAGCGCGTCACGCTGGTGCTCAACCAGCGCTCCGTGGCCAAGCCCTATGTCGACGACAACAGGATGTTCTATCTTGCCGCCGACAACGATCACGACCGCGAGTGGGTCAACGAGCTGGCCGAAGATGTCTGGACCAACCAGCTGCCGGCCTATCGCCGGTTCGAGGCCGAACATCCGACGCCGGCCCCCGCCGAAGCGCCGGTTCCGGGCGGAGCCAGGGAATCATGGTAGCGGCCCATGATCCCGAAAAGTGGAGACCGGTTTTCGGACGGGATCATGGTCGAACGCAGAGATAGGGGCCTATGCCGATTCCTTCTGCACGGATCGGGCTCGATATCCGCGCTGGTCTTCGCTACCGGCGCGGTGGCGTTGTGGTCGACAAATGCGCTGGTCGGCAAGTCCCTGCTGGCCAGTCATCCGGTGTCGCAGGTGCAGTTCCTGCAATTTGTAGGGGCCGCCCTGGTCTTCGCGGTCATCCGTTTGATAAGCAGCGAGAAAGCCGCGACGGCCACGGCAAGCACCGCGCTGATGCCGCTCGCGGTCGGCTTTATCGGTCTGGTCGGCACCATGGTGCTGCAATATATCGCCTTTGCCTCGATGCCCGTGATCGAAGCCAATCTCGTGGCCTACACCTGGCCCTTGATGGTTGCCGCGGCAGTGATCGCTTTCGATAATCCCCGGCGCCCGGCCTTGCTGGGCATTGCCGCAGCCCTTGGGTTCGTCGGCGTCGCGCTGGTGATTTCGGGAGGGCGTGACCGCACCTGGTTCCAGGGTGATCTCGCCGGCTATTTGGCCGCATTCGGATCCGCGCTGTGCATGGCTTTCTATTCGGTGATGGTGGGGCGGCTCGCCACGTCGCCGGACCGCCTGTTGCTGCCCTCGTCGCTGGTTGGCGTCGCCTTGACGCTCATATGGTCCGCTCGCGAAGCCGTCGCCTGGCCGACCGGGGTGGATCTGGCCCTCGGGCTTTATCTCGGCGCTGGCCCGATGGGGCTGGGTTATTACCTCTGGTCACGCGCCTTGAAACTCGGAGGCAGTGGCAAGGTGGCCGTCGTCGCCTATCTCACGCCGATTGCTTCGACGCTGCTGCTGACGTTGTCCGGCGAACGGCTGACGACCACCGCCATTGCCGGAGCCATTCTCGTGATCGGCAGTTGTGTCGCGGTCGGTCTGGAGCATTCGGAGGCGCAAGACTATGTTTGATGACAATGAACGGCTCGCCAGGCAGGAAGCGCATTGGCTCATCAAGGAATTTGGCGCCGAGGCAGCACTTTACGCCGCGATGAAGGCCGAAAAGGCGATTGAACAGAAGGATTTCGGGCGTTGTGCCCGCTGGAAGCGTATTCTTGAGATATTGGCTGACAGCCGCCCAACCAAGTCTGCCACCTCCAAGTATTAGATTTTCTAATTTGCACGACGTCGATTTCCCATAAAAGTAGTTGATACCAAGTCTTGATTCGCTTTGTGACTTGGCGGCCCGTTGGGGGACGCGGTTAAAGAGATACATCGACAAAAGTCTTCACTGGGGTAGATGACTTTGTCGCAAATAGGGTGAAAGAATTGTCAAATATCGAGGATAAGACCGTTATCGAGCTGACCGCCGATATTGTCTCGGCCTATGTAGGCAACAATCCGCTTCCGGCTTCCGGCCTGCCTGACCTGATTGCCAGCGTCAGCGCCTCGGTCCGAAAGCTGGCTGGTGCGGCCGTCGTGGAAAGCCCGAGCCTGGTTCCGGCCGTAAATCCGAAAAAGTCGGTGTTTCCCGACTACATCATCTGCCTGGAGGACGGAAAGAAGTTCAAGTCGCTCAAACGACACCTCAGGACGGACTACGGTTTGAGCCCGGATGACTATCGGGCTAAATGGGGCTTGCCGCCGGACTATCCGATGGTCGCGCCGAATTACTCGGCGACCCGGTCGGCGCTGGCGAAATCGACGGGACTTGGCCGCAAGCCGGTCGCTGCGCCGGCAGTCGTGGCCAAGGCGACAAAGCGTGGCAAGGCCACTGCCTGAGGCCTTGCTGGCCGGTATGGCAGGCCACTGATCGGCTGCTCTGGCGGCGCATTGTGCGCGCCGTTCCCAGGCCTTGTGCGGCCAACTGGCCCGCAAGGTCTTGCGAAGCGTTGATGTCCAGTGCAAAAGCGCGGCCATGCTTATCATCAATGACCTTTCACTCCGCATGGCGGGGCGCTTGCTCCTCGACCACGCCTCGCTCACCTTGCCGGCCGGCACCAAGGCCGGTCTCGTCGGCCGCAACGGCACCGGCAAGACGACGCTGTTCAAGGCCATAACAGGCGATTTTCCCTCCGAGACAGGCTCGATCAGCCTGCCGAAGAATACGCGCATCGGCCAGGTGGCCCAGGAAGCGCCTGGAACCGAGGACCCGCTGATCGAGATCGTGCTCAAGGCCGATCTCGAGCGCACGGCGCTGCTCGAAGAGGAGAAGACGGCGACCGATCCGCACCGCATCGCCGACATCCACATGCGGCTGGCCGACATCGACGCTCATTCGGCCGAGTCGCGCGCGGCCACCATCCTGGCCGGCCTCGGCTTTGACGACGCCGCGCAGCGGCGTCCCGCCTCGTCCTTCTCCGGCGGCTGGCGGATGCGCGTGGCGTTGGCCGCCGTGCTGTTTTCCGAGCCGGATCTCCTGCTGCTCGACGAGCCGACCAATTATCTCGACCTCGAAGGCACGCTTTGGCTGGAAAACTACGTCTCAAAGTATCCGCACACCGTGCTCCTGATCTCGCACGATCGCGATCTGCTCAACCGCGCCGTCAACTCGATCGTTCATCTCGACCAGAAGAAGCTGACCTTCTGGCGCGGCGGTTACGACCAGTTCGAGCGCCAGTACACCGAGCAGAAGGAGTTGCAGGAAAAGGGCCGGGTCAAGCAGGAAGCCGCCCGCAAGCATATGGAATCCTTCGTCGAGCGGTTTCGCGCAAAGGCCTCAAAGGCAAGACAGGCACAATCGCGCATCAAGGCGTTGGAAAAGATGAAGCCGATCTCGGCCATCGTCAACGACACGGTACGGCCGTTCTCTTTCCCCGAACCTGTGAAGACGGTGGCCTCGCCGATCGTTGCGCTAAACAACGTCAATGTCGGCTATACCGAGGGCCAGCCGATCCTGAAGAAGATGACGCTGCGCATCGACGCCGACGACCGCATCGCGCTGCTCGGCGCCAATGGCAACGGCAAGTCGACCTTCGCCAAATTGCTGTCGGGTCGCCTGAAGCAGGAAACCGGCACCATGACGGTGGCGCCCGGGCTGAAGGTGGCGATCTTCGCCCAGCACCAGCTCGACGATCTGCGCCCCGAGGAGAATGCCTATGAGCATGTCCGCCGGCTGATGCCGGAGGCGCCGGAATCCAAGGTGCGCGGCCGCGTCGCCCAGTTCGGTCTCACGACCGAGAAGATGAACACGCCCGCCAAGGATCTGTCCGGTGGCGAGAAGGCGCGCCTTCTGATGGGCCTGTCGGCCTTCGAGGGTCCGAACCTGTTCATCCTCGACGAGCCGACCAACCATCTCGACATCGACAGCCGCGAATCGCTGATCCATGCGCTGAACGAATTTCCCGGCGCCGTCATTTTGATATCGCACGACCGCCATCTGCTCGAGGCGACGGCCGACCGGCTGTGGCTGGTCAAGGACGGTGCGGTCAATCCCTATGACGGCGACCTCGAGGACTACAAGACGCTGGTGACCGGCGTCTCCGGCGACCGCCGCGGCAAGCGCGAGGCAGACAAGGCGTCAAAAGCCGACCGCCGCCGCGACGCCGCAGCGCGCCGCGCCGCCTTCGAGCCGTTGGCCAAGGAAATCCGGGCCACCGAGGCGCTGATGGACCGTATCCGCAAGCGCATCGACGGCATCGAGGACGAACTGTCCAACCCGGCGGTCTATGAGAAGGATCCGTCGACGGCGACCAGGCTGGCCAAGGAACGCTCGCAGCTTGCCCAGACGCTGGCCGGCCATGAGGAAAAATGGCTGACCATGTCGGCCGAATATGAGGAAGGGACGGCGGAGTAGCATGACGTCGACAGACGCCTGGATCGAAGCTGGAAAGGTTTTGGCGCTCGATCCGAAGGCAAATGTCGAATGTCCTGATTGTGGCGAGGCCGACCTGAGCGTGGTCGAGACCGAGGCGGACGAAGAGCATATCGAACGACACATGCGCTGCTCGAAATGCGGTGCTTACAATGCGCTTCTCAAGAAACGTGACCCGTAATCGGCGGCTGGCGGAATGCACATTGCCAGAGGGCGAGCCGCTTATCTGGCCCTACACGCCACCCTCAAAACCCGCTAGACAAATACCATGAACCAGCACGCCAAGCTTCGCATCGGCCATTCGGCCTGTCCGCATGATTGCCCGTCAACCTGCCCGCTCGAGGTCGAATTGCTCGACGGCAACCGCATCGGCCGCGTCCATGGCGCCAAGGCCAATACCTATACGGCCGGGGTCGTCTGCGCCAAGGTCGCGCGCTATGCCGACCGCGTCCATCATCCCGACCGTTTGCTGAAGCCGCTGGTGCGCAAGGGCGCCAAGGGCGAGGGCGTCTGGCAGGAAGCAAGCTGGGAAGCCGCACTCGACCTCGTTGCCGAGAATTTCATCGCGGCCGAGGAGAAGTACGGATCGGAGACGGTCTGGCCTTACTATTACGCCGGCACGATGGGGCTGGTGCAGCGCGACGGCATCGACCGGCTGCGGCATGCGAAGAAGTACTCGGGCTTCTTCGGCTCGATCTGCACCAATCTCGCCTGGACCGGCTGGATGATGGGGCGGGCGCCTTGCGCGGTCCCGATCCGCGTGAAATGGCCAAATCCGATTGCGTCGTGATCTGGGGCACCAATGCGGTGGTCACGCAAGTCAATGTCATGACCCACGCCATCAAGGCGCGCAAGGAACGCGGCGCGAAGATCGTCGTCATCGACGTCTATGAAAACGCCACCATGAAACAGGCCGATATGGGCCTGGTGCTGAAGCCCGGCACCGACGGTGCGCTGGCTTGTGCTGTCATGCATGTCCTGTTCAGAGAAGGCCTGGCCGACCGCGCCTATCTCGAAAAATACACCGACGACCCTCTGGGCCTTGAAGCGCATCTGCACACCCGCACGCCGGAGTGGGCGGCTGATATCACTGCTTTGACGGTCGCCGAGATCGAGGCCTTCGCCCGGCTCGTCGGCACGACGAAAAAGACCTATTTTCGGCTTGGCTACGGCTTTGCGCGCCAGCGCAACGGCGCCGTCAACATGCATGCGGCGTCATGCATCGCGGCGGTTACCGGCGCCTGGCAGTATGAGGGCGGCGGCGCCTTCCATTCCAATTCCGGCATCTTCAAGCTCAATCAGGATGTGCTGGAAGGTTCGAGGATGCGCGATCCCTCGATCCGCTATCTCGACCATTCGCGCATCGGCCCGGTGCTGACCGGCGCCAGCGACGCGCTTTACGGCGGACCGCCGGTGACGGCCATGCTGATCCAGAACACCAATCCGGTGAATGTCGCGCCCGAGCAGCGGCTGGTGAAGCAGGGTTTCTTGCGCGACGATTTGTTCACCTGCGTGCACGAGCAGTTCATGACCGACACGGCCAAGCTGGGCGATGTCGTGCTGCCGGCGACGATGTTCGTCGAGCATGACGACATCTACAAGGGCGGCGGCAACCAGCACATCACGCTCGGCCCCAAGCTGATCGATCCGCCGGAAGGGCCGCGCACCAACCATTTTGTCATCGAAGAGCTCGGCAAACGCCTGGGCGTATCCGACCGGCCAGGTTTCGGCCTCACCGAACAGCAGCATATCGACATCATCCTGGGCAAGCGCGGGCTTGGCAGCTTCGACAGCTTGAAGGAACAGAAGTGGGTCGACATGCAGCCGGATTTCGCGGCCGCGCATTTCATCGAAGGCTTCGGCCATGCCGACAAGAAATTCCGCTTCCGCGCCGACTGGACCGGCCAGGCCGCGCCCAACCGGCCGCCGAAGAGCATGGGCCTGTTCGGCCCGGTGGCGCGGTTGCCGGAATTTCCCGATCATGTCGACCTGATCGAGGTGGCCGACGAAGCGCATCCGTTCCGCCTGACGACCTCGCCGGCGCGCAACTTCCTCAACTCGACCTTTTCCGAGACACCAGTGTCGAAAGCCAAGGAGGGTCGCCCGGAACTCCTGCTGCATCCCGACGATGCGGCTGCTCTCGAACTTGCCGACGGCGACCGGGTCGAGATCGGCAACATGCGCGGCGAGGTGGTGCTGCACGCCAGATTGTTCGGCGGCATCAAGCGTGGCGTCGTGATCGCCGAAGGCATCTGGCCGAACAGCGCGCATGAGCGCGGCGAGGGCATCAACGTGCTGACCGGCGCCGATGCCCCCGCGCCCTATGGCGGCGCGGCCTTTCACGACAACAAGGTGTGGCTGCGCAAGGCTGAACAGTTGAGTGCGTAGCGCCCGCGATTTTAGGTTCCGCCTGATCCCGATTCCACCTCTGGCCCAAGCACCAGCGGTCGCGAATGCCAGCTTCCGTCTCTATAGAGGCATTCGTCCGTCGCAATGGGAGAGTGTCGATGGCAGGCGCGATTTCGCTTCTGGGAATACCGCATGACGGGAATTCGTCCTACCTCCAGGGTGCGGCCAAGGCGCCACCTCTGATCAGGCGCGAACTTACCAGCGATGCTTACTCCTCATGGAGCGAGACCGGCTTCGACCTGACCGACCGCTTCGTCGATCATGGCGACATCGACTTCACCCAACCGGGCGATCCCTGGCAGCGGATCGAAAGCGAAGTCGACCGCGCACTGGACGCGGGCCATCCGCTGATCATCCTGGGCGGCGATCACGCGATCTCCTGGCCGGTGCTGCGCGCTGTGCGCCGTCGCCATCCAAGCCTGACGATCGTGCATATCGATGCCCACCCCGACATCTATCATGCCTACGATGACAATCCGCGTTCGCACACGTCGCCCTTCGCACGCATCATGGAGGAACGGCTTGCCGACCGGCTGATCCAGATCGGCCTGCGCACCGTGAACGGCCATCACCGCGATCAGTTCAAGCGCTTTGGCGTCGAGGTGGTGGAGGCCGCGCATTTCAGCGAAAGCCTGTCGCTCGATCTCGATACGCCGGTCTATATCTCCATGGATCTCGACGGGCTCGATCCGGCCTTTGCGCCCGGCGTCTCGCACCGCGAGCCGGGCGGCCTGTCGACACGACAGGTCATCAACCTGATTCAAGGCATCAATCAGCCGATCGTTGCCGCTGATATCGTTGAATACAATCCAAGCCAGGACCTCTCCAACATGACGGCGCTTGTCGCCGCCAAACTGACGAAGGAGATCGCCGGCATGATGCTCAGGACATCGCCTGCGGACTGAGAACGCGGCGCGGTTTCATACCGGCAGGGTCTCGGTCGCCTCTCTCCTGTTTTGCAGCTGGCGGATGTCGTCGGCGACCGCCTGGGCTTCGATGCCGATCTCGCGCAGCAGCCCGGTGACTGCGTTGTGGAAGCCGACCAGATAGAGGCCGAGATCCGAAGCGCGAGAATTGACGCCGCTGGCACCTGGCTCGATGCCGGGTTCGAGCAACCTGGCATAGCCCGGCCGGTAGCCGGTGGCGAAGAGGATGGCGTCGAATTCGCTGTGCCCGCCATCCACAAAACGGGCACCGCGTTCCGAGATTTCTGCGATGTCGGGCGCTACTTTGATCGCGCCTTCGCGGATCTTGCCGATGGTACCGACATCGATCACCGGAATGCGCGATGCAAGGGCGATCTGTTGCAGCAATCCCTGCTTCGGCCGTCTGAGCCCAAACTTCTCCAGCCTGCCCAGCACCAGGTCGAGGATGAAGGGAAACAGCGCGTCATTGACGCGCCGCGGCCCGAGCCGCGTCGCCATGCCGACCATCTGGATCGGCACGCCGAACAGTTCGCGCGGCACGATGTGAACGCCGCCGCGCACCGAGATCGTCGGTCGGGCACCGCCTTCGGCCAGATCGAGCGCAATTTCCGCACCGGTGTTGCCCATGCCGACGACCAGCACCGACTGGCCGGCAAAAGGCGTAGAGTTGCGGTAGTCGGCGCTGTGCAGCGTCTTGCCCTTGAAGGCGTCGATGCCGGCGAATTTGGGCAGTAAGGGCTCGGCATTGTAGCCGGACGCGATCACCACATGCCAGGCGCGTAAGGCGCCGGACGTCGATTCCACCCGCCAGCCGTGGCCCTCCCGGGTGATCGCCCGCACGGTTTCGCCGAAGCGGGGCTCCAGGTCGAAACGCTCCGCATAGGCGTCGAGATACTCGACCACGAGATGGCGCGGCACATAGCGCGGATAATCCCTGGGGAAGGGGACGAAGGGCAGCGACGAGTAGCGTTTGGTCGTATGCAGATGCACGCGATCATAGTGGCGCCGCCAAGCCGGCGCGGCCTGCTGCTCCTTTTCGAGCATGACAAAATCCACCCCGGCTTGCCGCAGGCACGCGGCAACCGCCAGGCCCGCTGGCCCGGCACCGATGATGGCGACTTTCGTGGTTTCGTCCATGCGCGCCTCCACCGCCATTCGCGATCCTGAGAATGTCAGAAACGTGGCAAGGGTGCCACGGGCTCATCCAGGCAAGGGCACCATCAACCCGACCTTGACGCGGTCCATGGCGACGAAGGTACGGAACTTCCGCACATTGTTGCTGCCGAAGAACAGTTTTCGCGTCAGCGCCTCATAAGCGCCCATGTCGGCTACGGTGATGACGAGGATGAAGTCGGCTTCGCCGGTGACATAATAGCATTGCTGCACTTGCGGCTCCGCCGAGAATTGCCGCTTGGCCGCATCGATCAGCTCGGTGCGCTCGCTTTCCAGCTCGACCTCGACGAAGATGGTGATGGGCTGGCCGACGGCCGCCGGCTCCACCACGGCAACGTTGCCGGCAATGACGCCTGTCTGTTCCATGCGCTTGATGCGGCGCTGCACGGCCGGCGCCGACAGGTTCACCGCCTCGCCGATCAGCCGTTGCGGCGTCGTGTTATCCCGCTGCAGGACGGCCAGGATGGCGAGATCGAAGCTGTCGAGGGCGGTTGGTGCCTGAGGCATTGGCGTATCCTGACGAAACAAACTTGCATTTTGAGAGCCGAATTACAGCGCCTTTTGCGCATGTCCTGCAATATCTTCTCTCGGACGACGCCAAGGAGAGACCCTCGATGTTCCTGCCCAATCGCAATGCCCTGCATCGCCAGCCACTGGGCGCGGCTGATGCCGAAACCCTCGGCATCGCCGGAGCGGACACGGTCGAGCGTTTCCTTGCCCGCCGTGACAATCATCTGGCAACGCCGCTGCACGCGTTGCCGGCGCTGGCGGGCGAGCTCGGTCTCGCGGCCTTGCACGTCAAGGATGAGGGCTTTCGGCTCGGCCTCGGCAGCTTCAAGGCGCTGGGCGGCGCCTATGCCGTCTTCCGCCTGGTCCTGGAGGAAGCCAGCAAGCGTCTCGGCCGCTCCGTCGATGTCGGCGATCTCGATCGGCCCGAAGTCCGGTCGGTCGCGGCGACCATGACGGTTGCTTGCGCCACCGACGGCAATCACGGCCGCTCCGTCGCGCAAGGCGCCGAGCTCGTCGGTGCCAAAGCGGCGATCTTCGTCCACGCCGGCGTCAGCGACGAACGTGTCGCCGCCATCGCACGCTATGGGGCCGAGATGATCCGTGTCGACGGCAATTACGACGATTCGGTCAGGCAGGCGGCGCGTATCGCCGCCGAGAAAGGCTGGACGGTGGTTTCCGATACCTCATGGCCGGGCTACGAACGCATTCCGGGCCTTGTCATGCAGGGCTACACGGCGATCGTGCGCGAGGCGCTGCGCCAGCTCTCCGAACCGCCGACGCATGTCTTCGTGCAGGCTGGCGTCGGCGGTATCGCGGCGGCGATCGCCGGCCATCTCGCCATCGTGCTCGGTGAAGCCAGGCCTGTTTTCACGGTGGTGGAACCTGCGCGCGCCGCCTGCGTTTTCGGTGCCGCCAAAGCCGGGCACCCGGTCAAGATCGCGCATGGCGAGGCGACGGTCATGGCGATGCTCGAATGCTACGAGGCCTCGCCTGTCGCCTGGCGCGTTCTGGCACGCGTCGCCGATGCCTTCATGACAGTCGACGAGGACGACGCCGTCGCCGTGATGCGGCGGCTGGCACGCCCGGCAGGCAACGATCCGGCTATCGTCGCCGGTGAAAGCGGCGGGGTCGGTCTTGCCGGACTGATCCGGGCGATGGCCGATGACGGGGCCGAGCTTGGCCTCGACGCCAATTCGCGCGTGCTGGTCATCAACACCGAAGGCGCGACCGACCCCCGCCGCTATGCCGAACTCGTCGGGTTGGACCCGGCGGATGTGCTTGCCGGCAAGGTGCTTTCAGGAGCAACGCCATGATCTCGATCGACGGACAAAGACTAGTTGGCCGCATCCGTGAACTCGGCGGCATCGGTCGTGATGGCGAGGGCAGGCTGGTGCGGCTGGCCGCCTCCGAGGCCGACAAGCTGGGTCGCGACCGCTTGGTCGGCTGGCTGCGCGAGACCGGTCTCGAAATCGCCATCGATCGCATGGGCAACATCTTCGGCATCTGGCAGGTGCCTGAGAATGCCGGGAATGCACCGATCCTCATCGGCTCGCATATCGACACCGTCATCGACGCCGGCATTTATGACGGCTGCTACGGCGTGCTGGCCGGGCTGGAGGTCATGGAGACGCTGAAGGGATCAGGCTATGTCCCGTCGCGTCCGCTCGCGGTCGCCGCCTTCACCAACGAGGAAGGGGTTCGCTATTCCCTGACATGATGGGTTCACTGGTCCATGCCGGCGGCGTCGGTATCGAAGAGGCGCTGGCCGCCCTCGGCACCGACGGCAGCGTGCTGGGGGAGGAGCTGGCCCGCATCGGCTATGCCGGCGACGAGGAGCCCGGCTTCCTCAAACCGCATGTCTATCTCGAACTGCATATAGAGCAGGGCCCGGTGCTGGAACGCGAAGGCGTGCCGATCGGCGCCGTGGAAAACCTGCAAGGCATCTCCTGGCAGCGCATCACCATAGATGGCATCGCCAACCATGCCGGCACCACGCCGATGTCGATGCGCAATGATGCCGGCCATGCGGCTGCGCGTGTCGTCGCGTTCCTGCACGATCGCGCCAAAGCTTCGAACACGCCGACCGTTGCAACCGTCGGCACGATGCGCTTCGAGCCAAACGCCATCAATGTCATTCCCTCGCGCGCCGTCTTCACCGTCGACCTGCGCGACCCTTTCGAGCATCGCCTGCAGGCGGAGGAGGCGGCACTTGCCGCATTTCTCGAGGACCTCGCGGCCGCCGATGGCGTCACGGTCTCGGTCGAGCGGCTGGCCCGCTTCGAGCCGGTGATTTTCGACAGCCGCATCGTCGAACTGATCGAGGCTGCCGCCAGGAACCGCGGAATGGTGTCGAAGCGCATGACGTCAGGCGCCGGCCATGACGCGCAAATGATGGCGCGCCTTGCGCCCGCGGCGATGATTTTCGTGCCGAGCGCCGGCGGCATCAGCCACAATCCCCGCGAACGTACCGAAGATAGCGAGCTTGTTGCCGGCGCCAACATCCTGCTTGATGTCGTCGCCCGCCTTGCGGATCAGGAGATATCAGGCAATGGCTGAAATCGACCGTGACGCGCTGAAGCTGGAGATGACAGGGTGGCGGCGCGATCTGCACGCGCACCCCGAATTCGGCTTCGAGGAGAAGCGGACCTCGGCCTTCGTCGCGGCCAAGCTGCGCGAATTCGGACTGGACGATGTCGCCGAGGGTGTCGGCGGCACAGGCGTCGTCGGCACGTTGAAGCGCGGCAGCGGCAACCGTGCCATCGCGCTCAGGGCCGATATGGATGCGCTGCGCATATCAGAGCAATCGACCGCGCCATACCGCTCCGGCAATCCCGGTCTCATGCATGCCTGCGGCCATGACGGCCACACGGCGATGCTGCTTGGTGCGGCCAAGCTTCTGGCCGGGGAGGGCGGTTTCGACGGCACCGTGCGCTTCATCTTCCAGCCGGCGGAGGAATGGGGAAAGGGCGCGTTGGCGATGCTCGACGATGGCCTGATGCAGCGCTTTCCCTTCGACGAGGTCTTTGGCCTGCACAACATGCCTGGCCTTCCGTCGGACATTTCGAAACCCGCGCCGGTCCGGTCATGTCGGCCGAGGATATCTTCGAGATCGTGCTCAGGGGGTTGGGCGGCCACGCGGCCCGGCCGCATTCGGGTCAGGAAACGCTGGTCGCCGCCTGTGCGCTGGTCACCAACCTGCAGACCATCGTTTCGCGCCGGCTGAGCCCCGCCGACATCGCCGTGGTTTCGGTGACCGAACTGATCACCGACGGCACCCGCAACGCACTGCCGGGCCTTGCTCGTATCCTTGGCGACGCGCGCAGCTTCCGTCCCGAGGTCAGCGCCGAGATCGAGCGCCAGATGCGCATCATCGCCGAAGGCATCGCTGCCGCCTACAATGTTGCCGCCGAGGTCAACTACACCAGAGAATTCGTGCCCTTGCGCAACGATGCCGAACTGGTCGACGCGGCCTTCGCCGCCGCCATGACGGTTTTCGAGCCTGGCAATATCGCGGTCGCCCGCGAACCGATGACGGCGTCGGAGGATTTCGCCCGCTTCCTCGACCACGTGCCGGGCTGCTTCGTCTTCCTCGGCAACGGCGAGGTCTCGGCGCCGCTTCACAATTCCAGCTACGACTTCAACGATGACGGGCTGTTGTTCGGCGTCGATTTCCATGTCGCCATCGCCAGGCAGCGGCTTGGGACTTGAACCCACGAGGGGCTTTTCGCCGTATTTTACCGGGGGAAAACGCCCGGAAAAGGCCGAAGTCCTTGATCTCGCATGACGCTGCGGCAAGACTCAGCTAGCCTCCTTTACGCGGCGGACCTGATATCCGCCTGGCCGGCGCTATCAGATTACCTCCCAAGCGGCGCCGGCCTTCTCCCTGCCCGCTAAATTAGCTTTCATTAAATTTAGAATGCCCGCGCTTGGCGGAAGTTAGGGTTTTGCTGCCATGACTGTGGCAGGCAGGCTTTTGGGTGCGGCGGGAGCCATGGATGCGGGGGCGGAGCTGGATAAAGGCGTTGCGTCAGGACGAAGCGCGGCGAGTGCGCGCGCGCATCGCTGAACTCGAACAAAACTTGACCGCCGCCTCGGCCCAGACACGACAATTGCGCCAGGACGCAGGCCACGAGCTGCGCAATGCCAAGTTCCGCCTCGACCGCCTAGAGGAATGCATCGCGGCAATGCGTTGAACACGCCCCGCAATCGTCGGGTTCAGGGCACCATCACTGCCTGGCAATGCCATTGTTCGCGACAGGAGCTGCGAGGCCTTGGTCCGCTCCAATAGCCTTTGTCGGCGGCAGTTTGTTGTCGCAGGCCGTGAGCGCCAAAGCGACGAGCGCGAGGATCAGTCCTAGATTTTTCATCGCGACCTCCTCCAAGTCAGAACGAGGCGGGTGCCGGTTTGGTTGCGGCGATTGCGCCGAGGGAACAAAATGCGTCGCCTCCGGTTGATCCAGCGAAGGAGGACCGCCCACATGATCCGTTTGCTTCTGGTCGGCACGCTGGCCTTTGTCACTTACCGTTTCGCCCGCAAGATGATCGACGAGGTCCCCGACACTGTCGATCCGCTCTTGCTGCCGGCGCCTGCAAACGACCGCGAAGCGCTGCGCCGGCAGTCAGCGGCGATGGGCGTTGACCCAAAACGCTGATCGTATTGCTCGCCGAATAGGCGGAGCTGCTTCTCTGTTGCGAACAAAGCGGAAACGATGCTTGATGGGCGATGAACCTCGCCGCCCATGATTCGACCTTTTTGGACTCGACCGTCCAGCCGGCCTATCTAGCCCAGCTGAATGACGCCCAGCGTCAGGCCGTCGAACATGGCGACGGCAAGATTGCCGGCCCGCTGCTGGTCATTGCCGGGGCCGGCTCCGGCAAGACCAACACGCTGGCGCACCGCGTCGCCCATCTGATCGTCAAGGGGGCCGACCCGCGCCGCATCCTGCTGATGACGTTTTCGCGGCGTGCCGCGTCCGAAATGGCCAGGCGCGTCGAGCGCATCGCCGGCGAAGTGCTCGGTCGCGACGCCGCGGTGATCACGGATGCGCTCACCTGGGCCGGCACTTTTCATGGCATCGGTGCGCGGCTGTTGCGCGATTATGCATTGGAGATCGGCCTCGATCCGGCCTTCACCATCCATGATCGCGAGGATTCCGCCGATCTGATGAATCTCGTGCGCCACGAACTCGGTTTCTCCAGGACGGAAGCGCGCTTTCCGACCAAAGGCACTTGCCTTGCCATCTATTCGCGCGCCGTCAACGCGCAGGCCCCGCTCGGTGAGGTGCTGGGGTCTGCCTTCCCCTGGTGCGCGGGCTGGGCAGAGCAGCTCAAACAACTGTTTGCCGGTTACGTCGAGGCCAAGCAGGCGCAGAACGTGCTCGATTACGATGATCTGCTGCTCTATTGGGCGCAGATGACGGCCGAGCCTGAGATCGCCACGCATCTGGGCGGGCGTTTCGATCATGTGCTGGTCGACGAATACCAGGACACCAATCGGCTGCAGGCGTCGATCCTGCTTGCGCTGAAACCCGACGGCGCCGGGCTGACGGTGGTCGGTGACGATGCGCAGTCGATCTATTCGTTCCGCGCCGCCGAGGTGCGCAACATCCTCGACTTTCCCCGGCAGTTCGCCCAGACCGCCGACGTGGTGATGCTGGAGCGCAATTACCGCTCGACCGAGACCATTCTGGCCGCCGCCAATGCGGTCATCGGCGAAGCTTCGGAGCGCTTCACCAAGAACCTGTGGTCGGAACGTAAATCCGCCGACAAGCCAAGACTTGTGACCGTGCGCGACGAGGTCGAGCAGGCGAACTTCGTCTGCGACACCATCCTGGCGGAGCGCGAGGCCGGCACCGCGCTGAAGTCACAGGCGGTGCTGTTTCGCGCTTCGCACCACAGCGGACCGCTGGAGATCGAACTGACGCGGCGCAACATTCCTTTCGTCAAGTTCGGTGGCCTGAAATTCCTCGATGCCGCCCACGTCAAGGACGTGCTGGCGGTGCTACGCTTTGCCGAAAACCCACGCGACCGTGTTGCCGGCTTTCGCGTGCTGCAGCTCTTGCCAGGCATCGGCCCTTCCGCCGCCGCGCAGATCGTCGAGGCCATGACGTCGGCGCTGGACGAGGCGATGGGCCTGGCCGGCTGGCGTCCACCACAGCGCGCCGCCGACGACTGGCCGTCTTTTGTATCGCTCTATTCCGGCTTGCGTGCCGGCGCCAAATGGCCAGCCGATCTCGAACAGATCAGACTGTGGTACGAACCGCATCTGGAGCGCATCCACGAGGATGCGACAACGCGCCGGGCAGATCTGCTGCAACTGGAGCAAATCGGGTCGGGCTATGCTTCGCGCGAACGCTTCCTGACGGAGCTGACCCTCGATCCGCCGGACGCGACCAGCGACCAGGCCGGGCCGCCGCATCGCGACGAGGACTATCTGATCCTGTCCACGATCCACTCGGCCAAGGGCCAGGAGTGGAAGAACGTCTTCGTTCTGAACACGGTCGATGGCTGCATTCCGGCCGATCTCGGCGTCGGTACCAAGGAGGACATCGAGGAAGAGCGCCGGCTGCTCTACGTGGCGATGACACGAGCCAAGGACAGCCTCAACCTGGTCATGCCGCAGCGCTTCTTTCCCCACGGCCAGGCGGCGCGGGGCGACCGGCATCTCTATGCCTCGCGCACCCGTTTCATCCCATCCTCCATCCTTGCCGCGTTTCAGCAGCTTTCGTGGCCGGCCGCGCAAGCGGCGCAGGGCAGGGCAGCCCGGCCGGAGGTGCGCGTCGACATCGGCGCGCGCATGCGGGGCATGTGGAAATAGCAGGAGCCGATGTCGCAGCCGCCGATCAGGATCGCCATATCGGGCGCTCTCGGCCGCATGGGACGCCAGATGGCGGATGCGGTGCGGGCCGATGCGCGTCTGGCGCTTGCCGCCCGCTTTCACCGCCCAGGCAGTGTCGGTGACGGGCTGGTGAGCCGCGAGGAAGCGCTTGCCGCGGCCGATGTGGTCATCGACTTCACTACTGCGGCAGCCTCTGCCGACCTGGCGAGTGTCTGTGCGGATCGGGGCGGGCCAGCCCTGGTGATTGGCTCGACCGGTTTCGATGTGGCGGAAGCGGCCATTATTGCCGATGCCGCCAAAAACATCGCGATAGTTCGCTCCGGCAGCTTTTCGCTCGGCCTAAACATGCTGGTCGGATTGGTGGAGCAGGCGGCGAGGGCACTCGCCCCGCAAGACTGGGATGCCGAGATTTTCGAGGCGCATCATCGCCACAAGATCGATGCGCCGTCGGGCACGGCGCTGATTCTGGGGCAAGCCGTTGCCGGCGGGCGCGGCGTCGAACTGGACATGGTGGCAAGGCGCGTGCGCGACGGCGTCACCGGCGCGCGGCCGGTGGGCGAGATCGGCTTCGCGGTAGCGCGGGGCGGCAGCATCGTCGGTGAGCACAGCGTCTCCTTCTGCGCCGAGGGCGAGACCGTCACCGTGTCGCATGCGGCCGGCGACCGCGTCATGTTCGCGCGTGGCGCTATCGCCGCCGCTCTCTGGGTGGCGGGCCGCACCCCCGGCGAATACGGCATGCGCGACGTCCTGGGGCAGAGCGCTCGGGCGTGACGCCGCGAACGATTTTTTTGCCTCTTGGCTGAAAGCCAGCTGAAAGCTTGGGCATGTCATGACGGTTTTGCGGTGTCACCGCATGTCCGGCCTGCGACGGTCGGCGAGGGAGGAATGCGGCGCGGCTTCACAGCGCGTCGCCCAAATGGAGGAAGTTTTGTGACCGGTTTCATCTCGAAGTGTGCCTTGCGCACCGTTGCCCTGACGCTTGCCATCACCGCCTCGGGCGCCACGGCGGCATCGGCGGCCGACGAAAAGATTTCCATCATGGTGGGTGGCTACGAAAAGCAGATCTATCTGCCCGCCAAGCTCACCGAAGCCCTGGGCTACTTCAAGGACGAGGGTCTCGACGTCGAGTTGCTGAACGAACCGGCCGGCGTCGATGCCGAAAACGAGATGCTGGCCGGCGCCGTGCAAGGCGTTGTCGGCTTCTACGACCATTGCATCGACCTCCAGGCCAAAGGTAAATTCGTCGAGTCCGTTGTCCAGTTCAGCCAGGCGCCCGGCGAGGTGGAACTGGTTTCGACGAAGCATCCCGAAATCAAGTCGCCGGCCGATTTCAAGGGCATGAACCTTGGTGTCACCGGCCTCGGCTCCTCGACAAATTTCCTGACGGAATACCTTGCCGTGAAGAACGGCCTGAAGCTGGGTGAATTCACCTCAATCCCCGTCGGCGCCGGTGATACGTTCATCGCCGCCATGCAACAGGACAAGATCCAGGCGGGTATGACGACCGAGCCGACCATCACCCGGCTACTCAAGACGGGTGAAGCCAAAGTCCTTATCGACATGCGTACGATGGAAGGCACCAAGGCCGCGCTCGGCGGCACATACCCGGCCGCGTCACTCTACATGCAGACAGACTGGGTCGAGGCCCACAAGGATGTAGTGCAGAAGCTGGCCAATGCTTTCGTCAAGACGCAGAAATTCATCAATACCCATAGCGGCGCCGAAATCGCCGACAAGATGCCGAAGGACTACTATGTCGGCGACAAGGAGGGCTATGTGAAGGCGCTCGATGCCGGCAAGGCGATGTTCACCGCCGACGGCATAATGCCCGAGGGCGGCCCCCAGACGGTGCTGACCGTGCTGTCGGCCTTCAAGAAGGAACTGCAAGGCAAGCAGATCGACCTGTCGAAGACCTACACGACGGAATTCGTCAAGAACGCGAAGTAAACCCGTCTGCCGGCGCGATGCACCGCCTCGTGCCGGCAATCGTCTGGTTTTTCACGTCCGGAGGCCCTGGCCGACGGCGGTCTTCGTTCGAGGAGTTAGCCCAGCATGGCACAAGAAAAAAGCGCACCGGCAATTGAGCTGATCAATGTCAGCCGCCGCTTCCTGTCACCCACCGGCAAGTCGCTGACGGCGATCCGTGATTTCACCATGACCGTCGAGCGGGGTGAATTCGTCGCCGTCGTCGGCCCGACCGGCTGCGGGAAGTCCACCACCCTCAACCTCGTCACCGGATTGGCGAGCCCAAGCGCGGGCGAGGTCCGGGTCATGGGTGCACCCGTCAAGGGCATCGATTCCCGCATCGGCTTCGTCTTTCAAAGTGACGCGCTGTTTCCATGGCGCACGGTGATCGAGAACGTCATGGCCGGGCCGCTCTTCCGTGGCAGGGCCAAGGCAGAAGCGGCGGCCTCGGCGCGCGACTGGCTGGCGCGCGTCGGCTTGGCGCGCTTCGAGCATCACTATCCGCACCAGCTCTCCGGCGGCATGCGCAAGCGCGTCGCGTTGGCGCAGACCTTCATCAATGGCCCCGAGATTCTGCTGATGGACGAGCCGTTCTCCGCGCTCGACGTGCAGACGCGTGTTCTCATGCACGAGGAACTGCTGCGTCTGTGGTCCGAAGCCAGGGCTTCGGTAGTTTTCGTCACCCATGACCTGGAGGAAGCAATAGCGCTGGCCGACAAAGTCTATGTGCTGACCGCCGGGCCGGCGACGGTGAAGTCGGTCTACACCATCGACCTGCCGCGCCCGCGCGTCGTCGCCGACATCCGTTACGAGCAAAGCTTCATCGACTATTCGCGCACCATCTGGGCCGATCTCAAGGAAGAGGTCGAGACCAGCTATGCCCGCGCTGCCGCGTGAGGGAGGACACAATGACCGATGCCACCATCGACATCAGGGCAGGAAGCTTCAGGCCAGGAACTTCGGACGCCGAAATAGAAGCCGCCGCCGCCAAGGCCGCGCAGCATCGCCGCCGCACCGTGATCTTCTGGCGGTACGCCATCCTCATCGTCTTCCTCGCCGCCTGGGAAATCGCCGGGCGCAAGGCCTGGATCGATCCGTTCTTCTACGCCACGCCAAGCGCAATCGCGCAGAGGCTCTATGAGTGGATGACGGAAGGCACGTCCGAAGGGCCGCTCTGGTACCATCTCTATGTCACGATGGAGGAATCCGTCCTCGGCTTCGTCACAGGCTCGGTTGCCGGCATCATCATCGGCGTCGCGCTTGGCCGCAACCGCATGGCCGCCGACATCTTTTCCATCTACATCAAGGTCATCAACTCCATTCCTCGCGTGGTGCTGGCGCCGATCTTCATCATGATCCTCGGCCTTGGCCTTGCTTCGAAAGTGGCGCTGGCCTTCATCATGGTGTTCTTCGTCGTCTTCCACAACGCCTTCCAGGGCGTGCGCGAGGCCGACCGGGCGATGATCGCCAATGCCCGTATCCTCGGCGCCTCCGACTGGCAGCTGACCCGCTCGGTGATCGTGCCGTCGGCGATGAGCTGGATCTTCGCCAGCCTGCACGTCAGCTTCGGCTTCGCCATCATCGGCGCCATCGTCGGCGAGTTCGTCGGCTCACGTTATGGTATCGGGCTCCTGATCAACATCGCCAAGGGCTCCTTCGACGCCGCCGGCATGTATGCCGCGATCGTCATCATCATGGTCGTGGCGCTGGGCGCGGAATATCTGATGACGATGGTCGAGAACCGGCTGGCGAAATGGCGTCCGCAGCCGCTGCACGAGACGAAGTAAGCAGATCCCAGCGGGGCAAGGCCCTTAGAGCGGTTCAGAGTTTGATAGAATCTCTGGCCCGCTCTAACTTCTTGTTTTTACGCAATTCCGGATGGAAAACCGCTACGCACTTTTCCTGGAATTGCTCTAGCCGCCGGCTAACGGCAGGCGCACCTCGACGACCAGGCCGCCGGTCGCGCCATCCGCAAGGGTGATGCGACCGCTGGCATTTTCGACCACCTCGCGCACGATGGCGAGCCCGAGGCCGCTGCCTTCGTCGGTCGCGCCGGTCAGCCGGTAGAAGCGCTCGAAGACATGGTCGCGCTCCTCGGCGGGTATGCCTGGTCCGTCGTCGGTAACCGTCAGCACGGCCTCGCCACCGGCGGTGGCAAGCTTGACGGTGACGGTGCCGCCTGCCGGTGTGTAGCGCAGGGCGTTGTCGACGAGATTGACGATCATCTCCCGCAGCATCGTGCCGTCCCCGATGACCGGTACGGCGCCAGTCTCATCGAGGCCAAGATCGACGTTGCGATCAATGGCCCTCGGCGCGTGCGTTTCCAGCACTTGGCGCGCGGCTTGCGTCAGGTCGATGCGATCGGCGCGCGGCCGCCGGCTGCCCGGTTCCGCGCGCGACAAGGTCAAGAGCTGTTCGGCCAGCCTCGCCAACCGGGCGGAGCTTGCCTGCAGGGCGACGAGTGCTTCCCGGCGCGCATCGACAGCGTTTTCTCGCAGCGCGTAGCTCGCTTGCGTCGACAACAGCGCCAGCGGCGTGCGCAACTGATGCGCGGCATTGGCGATGAAACGGCGCTGCGCCGCCATCTGCGCCCGCACCCGTTCCATATAGGCGTTGAGCGCATCGACCAGCGGCCGGATTTCGCTCTGCGCACCGGCGACTTCGATGGGGTCGAGTTCGCTGCGTTTCGGTGAGCGCACTGCGTCGCGCAGCCGGATGAGCGGCGTCAACCCTCGCCGCAGGCCGAGCAGCACGAAGACGCCCGCAATCGCCACCGGCGCCAGTTGCTGGGTGAAGGCGCTGAACCAGAGATGCCGTACCATCGCGTCGTGGCCGAAAAGCGTGACGCCGACCGTGACCGATATCGGCGAGTCGTCGCCGGCCCCGACCACCGCGTGCGTAAATGTCAGCAGCCGCAGCGTCTGGTCGCGATAGGTCGCTTCGATGCTGGGGCGTCCGGGTGTCTTGGGCAGCCCGGGATAGCCTGTCAACAGCCGCCCCCCGGCTGCCTCGACACCGTAGTAGACCCTGTCGCGGTCCCCGGTGTCGAACATCTCGAGCGCTGCCGGCGGTACCGTGGCGTTAATCACTCCGTCGGTCATTGCGACCTGCTCGGCAATCATCCGTGCCGATCCGACCAGCATGCGGTCAGTGATCAGATCGGCGGTCGCCAGTGCATTGCCATGGCTGGTCCACAGATTGACGGTGGCGAGCCCGGCGAGGGGCAGCACCACCCAGGCCAGAAGTTGCAGGCGAAGACTGTTAATCCTCATGGCGCCAGATCATCGTGGCGCAACAGATAGCCGAGGCCACGCAAAGTGGCGATCTGGACGCGCGACCCTTCAAGCTTCTTGCGCACGCGGTGCACATAGATCTCGATGGCGCTGGGATCGGCGTCGGTCTCGAAATCATAGATCGCCGCGGACAGTGCGGCCTTGCTCACGGTGCGTCCTGCCTTGATCATCAATTGCTCGAGCACGGCATGTTCGCGCGGCGTCAGGGCCAGCGCCTCCCCGCCGAGCGAAAACAGCCTGGTGTTGGTGTCGAAGACGAGGTCGCCGCAGGCAACGACCGGTGCCGTCCGGTCATTGACGCGGCGCAGTTGCACGCGGATGCGTGCTTCAAGCTCCTCGATCTGGAAGGGCTTCGCCAGATAATCGTCGGCGCCTTCGTTGAGGCCCTTGACCCGGCCATCGAGGCTGGCATTGGCGGTCAGTACGATCACCGGCACCCGGTTGCCGCGGGCTCGCAGCATGCGCAGCACTTCCAGTCCGCCCATGCGAGGCAGCGCAAGATCGAGAATGACAAGCGCGTGGTCGCCCGCGGCAAGCGCGTGCTCCACATCCTCGCCGTCATGGACGATGTCGACGACATAGTTCGCCTGGCGCAGGGTCTTGCCCAGCCAGTCCGCCAGTTCGCGATTGTCCTCCACAAGCAGCAATCGCATGTCTATTGCCGTTCCAGCATCCGCCCGCTTTCGGTCTCACTGGCCGCCTCGGGCTCGATCGTCGATCCCATTCGCCAATCGGGCCCGAAATGATCGATAGTATCGATCGCAACGCAAGGCAAATGCGGCTTGGGCCGCGGCCGGCGAAACCTCCAGACTGTCCGAGCGACGCGAAAATCCTCCCAAGACACGCCACTCTTGTTTTTTTGAATGAGCCCAAGGCATTGGCTTCATCAGCCGATCTTCGCAGTCGGCAAAAAACATTTCACGTTCAGGAATAAAAGCAGGCTGCTTCTGGTCTTCTCCTCAGCGGAACCGTCCTCCCAAGACGCCGCCCAACGGATGAACCAGGAGATTGAAATGAACAGGCTTGCTTTCGCTACCGCCGCTATCCTTATCGCAACCGGAGGTGCGTTCGCCGGCAGCGACCACTTTGGCTCCGACAATGCCAACCAGCCGGTTGCTTCGGTCGCCGGCGTGGATCACGCCACCACCGGCGCCTTCAACAGCAAAACGAATACGACCGGCCACAAGGCTGCCGACACCAAGATGGAGCCCGCCATCGACTGGCCGGAGCCCGGCCAGGGTATCTGGGGCAACTGAGGTCTCGGGCGCGACAAGTCTGCGTACCCGCGAGATATCGGATTTCTAGCTCAGATCCTTCGGCCGCAGGCAATGTGTCAGCCGCGCCGACGACAGGCCAGACCAGTCGTCTTCAAGGACGAAGCGCGCGAGGGCTGCTGTTGGAAATTTTTCATCGAGCCTCCTGCGCGCCTTCGCCTCGGATCGCGGTCCGGCAAGCTGTTTTGCCAGATCCTCTAGGCCTGGATTGTGGCCGAGAACCACCAGGCAGCCGCTCGACGGGTCTGCTTTGCGTACCTGCCTCAGAATATCCGCCGCTGACGCATCGTAGAGTGCCTCGGCGAACGCGACCCGAGGATGCACGGGCAGTTCCGCGGCCACCAGCCGCCACGTATCGCGGGTGCGTAGCGCCGGCGACACCAATGCCAGGTCCGGCAGCCAGTCGCGCGCGGCAAGCTCGCGGCCGATCAATCGGGCCGCCTTCAACCCACGTTCGGCGAGCGGCCGGTCGAAATCATCGAGATCGCGGTCGTCCCAGCTCGATTTGGCGTGGCGAAGCAGGAGAAGCTGTTTCATGGCCGTGTTCTCGGCTTAAGGCGTGATCCGCGCCAGCTGCTCCAGGTCGGCTTCCTCGCGCAGCGGGTCGGGCGCCATCACCACCGAGGTACCGTTCTCGGCATCGTCGGCGAAGTGGGCAAGCACGGCGCGGCCCGCCTCCATGCGCGCCTTGCCTTCGGCCACCAGTCCCAGCGCCAGCGGATAGAGCCGATGCTCGGCCTTCAGCACCCGGGCAGCCAGCGTATCGGCGTTGTCGCCGACCATCACCGGCACCGCCGCCTGGGCGATGATGGGGCCGTCATCCATCTCGGGCGTCACGAAATGCACCGTGCAGCCATGGATGCGGATGCCGGCGGCCAGCGCGCGCGCATGGGTATCGAGCCCCTTGAAGGCCGGCAGCAGGGCAGGGTGGATGTTGATCATCCGGCCCTGCCATTTCTGGACAAAGCCGGGGGTCAGGATGCGCATATAGCCGGCCAGCGCCACGATGTCGGCATGGAAGGCCGCGAGTGCCGCGTCGATCGCCGCGTCATGTGCCTGCTTGCCGCCATGGTCGGCGCGGGAAATGACCTGGGTGGCGATGCCGCGCGCCTTGGCGACGCCGAGGCCGGCGGCGTCCGCCTTGTCGGAGATGACGCCGACGATCTCGGCCGGGAAGGCCGGGTCGCTGGCCGCCGCTATCAGCGCGGTCATGTTGGAGCCGCGCCCCGATATCAGGACGACGGTGCGCTTTCGCTGCGTGCTCATAGGCCGATCGAGCCCCGATAGATGACGCCGGCGTCGCGGCGCGGCACGATGCGGCCGATCGGCGTCACCGTCTCGCCGGCTTCCTGCAGCACGGCCGCGACCTGCGCCGCCTGACCCGAAGCGACAGCCAAAATCATGCCGATGCCGCAATTGAAGGTGCGCATCATCTCTTCCGGCGCTACGCCGCCGGTCTTTGCCAGCCACGAGAACACCGGCGGCACGTCGATCGCCTCGAGATCAAGCTCGGCCGAGAAATCCTTGGGCAGCACGCGCGGAATGTTTTCCGGGAAGCCGCCGCCGGTGATGTGGGCGAGCGCCTTGATGCCATGCGTGTTGCGGATCGCCTTGAGGATCGATTTCACATAGATGCGGGTCGGCTCGAGCAGCGCCTCGGCGAGCGTCGCCTCATCGTTGAACGGTGCCGGATCGCTCCAGGCAAGGCCGCTTGCGGTCACGATGCGGCGCACCAGGGAAAAGCCGTTGGAGTGCACCCCCGAGGAGGCGAGGCCGAGCAGCACGTCGCCTTCGACGATGTCGTCGGTGGGCAAAAGCTGGCCGCGTTCAGCGGCCCCAACGGCAAAGCCGGCGAGATCATAGTCCTTGCCGTGATACATGCCGGGCATTTCCGCGGTCTCGCCGCCGATCAGCGCGCAGCCGGCCTGGCGGCAGCCCTGCGCGATGCCGCCGACGATCGCGGCACCCTGGTCGGGATCGAGTTTGCCGGTGGCGAAATAGTCGAGGAAGAACAGCGGCTCCGCGCCCTGCACGACAATGTCGTTGACGCACATGGCGACGAGGTCGATGCCGATCGTGTCGTGCTTGCCGGCGTCGATGGCTATCTTGAGCTTGGTGCCGACGCCGTCATTGGCGGCGACCAGCACCGGATCGGTGAAACCGGCCGCCTTGAGATCGAACAGACCGCCGAAGCCGCCGATCTCGCCATCCGCGCCTGGCCGGCGCGTCGCGCGCACCAGCGGCTTGATCTTCTCCACCATGAGATTGCCGGCATCGATGTCGACGCCGGCCTCGGCATAGGTGAGCCCGTTTCTGCGCTTGGCCGTTTTGTTCTGGCCCGTTTTATGCTGGCCGGTTTCGCGCTTGCTCATCGCAATGTTCCTGCTCGTTTGCGGGCTCTTCGCATGAACGGTTTCGGTCCGCAAGGATAACGGCCGAACCGGGCGCCGTTTGGCCCGACAAAAGCGTGGATAGCCGGGGCGCATCGCACACGGCGTTTGCTCCGGCCCAGCCTGCTCCCTTGCCTCGACCCTTCATCTCCCTCATCTATCTCCAGGCATAATACGGCGGGACAATGCGTTGACCATCCCCAACCTGATCACCATCCTGCGTCTTGTCCTGGTGCCTGCCGTGGTGCTGGCCATGCTGCAGGCGCGTTGGGATTGGGCTTTTGCCGGCTTCGTTGTCGCCGGCGTTTCCGATGGCGTCGACGGCTTCGTCGCCCGCCGCTTCAACCAGCAGTCGACGCTCGGCGCCTATCTCGATCCGATGGCCGACAAGCTGCTTTTGGTTTCGGTGTTCGTCGTCATGGGTTTCATCGGGCAATTGCCGCTCTGGCTGGTCGTCACGATGGTGTCCCGCGACGCGCTGATCGTCTGCGCGGTTCTGTTGTCCACGGTGATGGCCCATCCGGTCGAGATAAAACCGTTTCTGGTGTCGAAGGCCAATACCGCCATACAGATCGCGCTGGCGGCGGTTGTGCTGGGTGAACTCGCCTTTGCCATGCACCTCGACCCTCTGCGGCCCGCCCTCATATTGCTGTCCGGGGTCTTGACCGTGGCTTCGGCCGCGGCCTATCTCGTGGCTTGGCTGAGGCATATGAACGGCTATGGCGAAGGCGGTAAATCGGGCTGACAAGCCCATCGACGGCAAGGCTGCCCGCAAGCCGGCTGCCCGCAAAGCGGTGGCGCGGGGCAAGACCGTCGACGACCAGATGGTCGTCGTCGTGCCGGCCGGCGAGACGGCGGCAGAGGCAGAGGCGTCCTCGGCGTTCCGCCGGCAGATCTTCTTCTGGCTGGCGGGTGCCGCGATCCTGGCGCTTTTCCTTTATGTCTTCAGCGGCGTCCTGCTGCCCTTCGTCGCCGGCATGGTGCTTGCCTATTTCCTCGATCCGGTCGCCGACCGGCTACAGCGGCTCGGTCTCAGCCGCTTCATGGCGACGGTGGTCATCCTCATTACCTTCCTCATCGTGCTAGTGCTGGCCTTCGTCATCCTCATTCCGGTGCTGGCGACGCAGATGACCGATTTCGCCGGCAAGCTGCCGGAGTACCTGACCCGGTTGCAGAGCCTGATCACGTCGTTTGACCCGAAATGGCTGGAACAGAGATTCGGCGTCAACGCCAATGGCTTGCGCGACGGACTGAATTCACTGCTGAACTCCGGCTTTGGCCTGATCACCACCGTATTTACCTCGCTGTGGAGTTCGGGCATGGCGCTGGTCTCGGTGGTCAGCCTGTTCGTGGTGACGCCGGTCGTGGCCTTCTACATGCTGCTCGACTGGGACCGCATGGTGGCGGTCATCGACAGCTGGGTGCCGCGCGACAACGTGGCGACGGTGCGCGCCATCGCGCGCGACATCAACACCGCCACCGCCGGCTTCGTGCGCGGGCAGGGCACGCTCTGCCTGGTGCTCGGCGCCATGTATGCCACCGGCCTGACGCTGACGGGGCTGAACTTCGCCATCCTCATCGGCCTGTTCGCCGGGCTGATCTCCTTCATCCCCTATGTCGGCTCATTGACCGGGCTGGTGCTAGCCGTTGGCGTGGCCTTCGTTCAGTTCTGGCCGGACTGGACGATGATCGTCGCCGTTGCCGTGGTCTTCTTCATCGGCCAGTTCATCGAAGGCAACATCTTGCAGCCCAGACTGGTCGGCAAAAGCGTCGGCCTGCATCCGGTATGGCTGATGTTTGCGCTGTTCGCCTTCGGCGCGCTGTTCGGTTTTGTGGGGCTTTTGATTGCCGTTCCAGCATCCGCGGCGGTGGCCGTTCTGGTACGCTTCGCCATCGCTCGCTATCTGGAATCACCGCTCTACAAGGGCCATGCGACAGAGCTCGCGCCGCCGTTGCCGGCCGATCGCGGCGGCGGCCACCGCACGCAACCGCGTCGCTGAAGTGACGGCCCAGCGAACCGACCCGCCGCGCCAGCTGCCGCTCGATCTCGGCCACGGCACAGGTTATTCACGCGACGAGCTGGTCGTCTCCGGCACCAACAACCAGGCGGCCGCGCTGGTCGATCGCTGGCCGGATTGGCCAGCACCGGTCGTGGTGCTGGCAGGCCCCGCTGGTTCGGGCAAAACGCATCTGGCCTCGATCTGGCGTGCCCGCGCCAACGCGCTTGCCGTCGACGCCAGGCGCATGGGCGACAGCATCGCCAATCTCGGTGCGCGGCCGGCACTGATCGACGATGTCGACATCGGCGCCGTCGATGAGGAGGGCCTGTTCCATTTGATCAATTCCGTGCGCGGTGCCGGCTCGACGCTGCTTCTGACGGCGCGGCGCTTTCCGTCGGCCTGGGGCGTCAAGCTGCCAGATCTTGCCTCGCGTTTGAAGGCGGCGGCGACCGTCGAGATCCACGAGCCCGACGATCTCCTGCTCGCCGGCGTCATCACCAAGCTGTTCGCCGACCGGCAGGTCGAGGTCGAGCCGCATGTCGTGCAGTATCTGGTGCGCCGCATCGAGCGGTCGCTAGCAACCGCGATGCGCGTGGTGGAGCGCCTGGATCGCACCGCGCTGGAGCGCAAGATGCCGATCACAAGGGCATTGGCGGCCGAAACCGTCAACGCCATGGACGAGGGGCAGGGCGAATTCGAGATTTAGAATGCCTCGATGTTCAGCTGGCCTACAAACGGCGGCTCCGCAACCGCCGTCCCATTTCGGGAAATAACAGCTGGCACTCATCTTGCAGCGTGAGCTTGCCGGCTGACCCCGGTCCTGATTGCGTTCCAAATCAGGTTGTAGGCTCGCCGGGAATGAGGTGCTTGGGGTTCTCGCCCGGCGAGCTTGCCAATCACAGCCAAAGTCTGACGAAATGACGGACCAACAGATAGACGGCTGAGTGCGCGGCAACATAGCAGGCCGCGACCAGCACAAAAATCCCGATGCTGGCAGGCCAGGAACGGGAAGCGGCTATGCCCGGGGCGAGCCTGGCGTGCCTGCGGCTCTCGCGATTGTTCCACATCGCCAAGGCCGCGCAGGCGATCGCCCACGCCACCATGAAGGGAACCGTCACGCCCGCATAGGCAAAATAGGCCGGCCCGAACAGCGACACCCAAGCATCGATCCCAAGCACCGCAAATCCCCCGTTTTGCCGGAGTTTAAGCCGGCAATGGCGAGGGAAGCGAGCCTGAAATGGTGAAACCCGGCTGGGAAAGCATGCGGTCAGGTGAGTCGGCCAATCCAGGTGCGACTGCACACGAGGGCGCGTAGATCGCATGGGATAAGAAGGGATGGTCGGAGTGGAGAGATTCGAACTCCCGACCCTCTGGTCCCAAACCAGATGCGCTACCAGCCTGCGCTACACTCCGAACGGTCTGTTGCCTATTCATTTCGGTGTTACATGGCAAGTGCAAAAACCTTGCCGCCGCTGCCAATGCGCAGTAATGACGGCCCTAGGGGCGGCGATGCCGCCTTGCACAACAATGAGGTGGCCATGTCCGCGCGCATTTTCAGCCCAGCCAAAACCGCGATGCAGTCCGGCAAGGCCAAGACCGGCCACTGGGTGTTGGAATTCGATCCCGAGATGCGCAAGAAGATCGACCCCCTGATGGGCTACACCACGTCGGGAGACATGAGAAGCCAGATCAGGCTCACCTTCGGCACCAAGGAAGAGGCCGTGGCCTACGCCGAAAAGGAAGGGCTTGCCTTCCGCGTCGAAGAGCCGAAAGAGCCCAAGCGCCGCCAGATTTCCTATGCGGAGAATTTCCGCTATGACCGCAGAACGCCCTGGACGCATTGACCGGCTAGCCCAGCGCGAACATCTACCGGCCCCGAGCCGGCCAGCGGTCCCGTAGCTCAGCTGGATAGAGCACCGGCCTTCTAAGCCGATGGTCACAGGTTCGAATCCTGTCGGGATCGCCAATAATTTCAATTGCTTACGCCGCATGACCTGACGAGGTCAACCAATCCTCACCCTCGCCTGCCGGTGCCGCGACGCCGTGCAACGGAAGCCTGGAGCGGGAGTCCCGGGCCCACCCGCGCGGGGGTCCCTGGAATTATTTCGTGATCTGTCCGGTTGGAACCTCGGCCAATACCGCGCGTTCGGGGCCTTGTATTCGTGGAGCCTCATGAAAGGCAATGTGCGGTCCGGCGAATGGGGTGGGGCGCACAACAGAATGGGTTGGGGAGGAGAAGCCAGGCCATGTCGAAACGTGAGATTGGAACGTCCCCTGCGTTGGTGCGGCGCATCGCCGAACTCAGGGCCCGAATGCAGGATGCCGAAATTTCCGGCCATGAGATGAAAACCTTTCACAAGGTCGCCGCCATCATGGGGGCCGGTGACGGTTCCTTGCGGCTGGATGCCGACGACATGATCGCGGCATCCTTCGTTGTCGAGGCGGCTGGGCCGGCGTCCAGCCACTGACTTCGGAATTCTCCCGTCCGAGATCCGATGAGTTTCAACCCACCGGGGCACGGCCGCCTGTTGGCGATCATGCCCCGCTCCCGGCCGTCTGATCTCGTCTCTCCGCCATCCGATCTCGAATTGAAAGGAAAGTCTTATCATTTTGTTTGCGTTGGCGCGTCATAGTAGGGACGGCTAACGGAGTGAAAGGGATGAAGCTGGACCTGTCGCCGACCAGCTGGGGCAGGGTGATCGCCGTCACCGCCGCCGGCACGGCATTCTTCATTGCCGTGGCGTTTTTCGTCGATTCGTTCAACTTCCCCTATCTTTCGCCCGAGTCTGTCTGGCGCGCTGAGCTGACCGACCTTCTGCTGCCCCTGGGGCTGGGCGGTTCGTTTCTGTTTTTCCTGATGTGGAAGATCCGCCAGCTGGCGATAGCCCAGCGCGAGCTCAGCGTCGTCGCCGCGACGGACAGCCTGACGGCGGTGCTGAACCGCGGCGCCTTCTCGATGCTGGTCGAGGCCTATCTCGAGCAGACCCGCAAGCAGGAAGAGACCCGTTCAGGCGCGCTGTTGATCATCGATGCCGACCACTTCAAGTCGATCAACGACCGCCTCGGCCATGATTGCGGCGACCAGGCGCTCAAGCTGATCGCGCAGGCGATCAAGGGCCAACTCCGCGGTGGCGATATCGTCGGACGGATCGGTGGCGAGGAGTTCGGCGTATTCCTTCCCGGTGTCGACCCCTCGCAATCCTGGCTGGTTGCCGAAAGCATCCGCCGACGGATACGCGAAATGGACTTTTCCCCGGGCGGCCGCTCCTGTCCGCTTTCCGTCAGCATCGGCGGTACCAGCTTCAGCGGGCCGACCACCTACGAGGCAATATTCTCGGCCGCCGACAGACGGCTTTATGCCGCGAAATCGAATGGACGCGATCAGGTCAGCTTCGACCCGACGGAAGCCTCCCTGGCGTCGCCGCCCAGCGCCGCCACCGTGCACTGACGGCGGCCTCGCGGTAGGCTGAAAACGCACCGCTTGCTTGACGCTTGCTTGTCCGTGTGCTTCCTCCGGCAAGTAATGTACTAAGTATCGCCAGAAAATAGGCCCGCTTCTTAGTCCCTCGATCGTGTCATTCGCGGGTACAGCACGGCCCTTGGGCGCAGGCAATTGAATGGCGAAACGCCCGGGTAGAGCCCAGTAAGCACCGCGACCATGATCCATTTATTCAACGGCTTTCAGAACCCGTTTGGCGGCAGTGAGCGCGAAACCCTGGAGTTGTACCGGCTGTTGGGCGCCGACTCACGGGTGTGCCTGTGGGCAACCTCGTCTCGCGTATCCGAAGGCCTGATGCAGGAATTTCCGATACGCCGCGTCTCGGCGGCAACACACAATGTGCCGGATGGCGGCACCTATGTCTTTCTTGGCGCGCATTGGCGCAACAAAATGTGGCCCTACCTGATCCCGCGTCCGCGCCGGCTGATCTATGTCTTCAACACCTTTCATCCCAAGATTATCGCTCTGACGACACGCAGGCCGCGCCTGCTGCGTTGGCCGGCTACCGAACTGGTGCTGATCTCCGAATTTCAGAGGCGCATGCTGCAGGTCGAAGGCGTCGTCCATGCCTCGCCGATCGACATCGGGCGCTTCTCGCCGCGGCCGGCAAGGCCAAACGGTCCGTTCACGGTGGGGCGGCTGAGCCGCGACACGGCGGACAAGCATCACGCCGACGATGTGGCGCTCTACGAGGCATTGCTTGGCGATGGCATCGCGGTCCGGATTCAGGGCGGCATGCCGCTCAAGGACAGGCTCGTGCCGCATCCGCAACTCGAACTCCTGCCGCAGGGTGAATTTGCCGCCGAACAGTTTCTGCCGACGCTCGACGTCTTCTATTATCGCACCGGCTCCCATGTGGAGACGTTCGGCCGTGTGGTGTTCGAGGCGATGGCCTGCGGTTTGCCCGTCGTGTGCCATTCTCATGGCGGCTATGCCGACCATATCAGGCATGGTGAAAACGGTTTCCTGTTCGAAACGACGCAACAGGCGGCGCGGATTCTGGCCGAGCTTAAAGCCGATCCGGCGCTGCGGCTGGCCGTAGGCCAGAAAGCGCGGCAAACCGTCGAGCAACTGTTTTCGCCGGAGACACAGCGAGAGCGGCTGAGTTTCTACCGGCGGTAGCAGCTTCTGATCGTCCCGATTGTCGATTCGGCGTCAGTGCGACGGCGCTCCCAGATGGCGCGCCAATCGGCAGCCATAAAATATGAGTGATTTCTAATTTATTCCCACCCAACGCTATGGCCATTTCCAAGGATTCTCTTATCTCATTGATCTGTTGGGGTGACCTGTGCCGGCTTGCGGCCACGGGACTGGGTTCTAGGGGCAAACAATGGCCAAGCCGGGCGAGCGCGAAAGCGCATGATCCACCTGTTCAATGGCTTTCAGGATTCATTTGGTGGCAGTGAACGCAAGACGCTCGAATTGTATCGGCTGCTGGGCGCCGAGAACGAGGTGCGTCTTTGGGCGGCATCGTCCAGGGCGTCTGACGAATGGACGCGCCAATTTCCGATCCGCCGCATCTCGCCGCTGACGCGGCAGGTTCCGGACGGCGGCACTTACGTCTTCATAGGCGCGCATTGGCGAAACAAGATGTGGCCTTACCTGATCCCGCGCCCACGACGGCTAATCTACGACTTCAGCACCTTTCACCCCAAAGTCATGGCGTTGACGACGCGCATGCCCACCATGCTGGGTTGGCCAGCAGCCGAGTTGGTGCTGGTTTCCGATTTTCAGAAACGCATGTTGCGGGCCGACGGCGTCGTGCACCCATCACCGATCGACATAGGGCGGTTCCCATCACGGCCGGCAAGGCCTGATGGTGCGTTCACGATAGGCCGGATGAGCCGCGACACGCCGGACAAGCACCATGCCGACGATATCGCGCTCTACGAGGCTCTGCTGGCGGATGGCGTCGCGGTGCGGGTTCAAGGTGGCATGCAGCTTGGAGACAAGCTCCCCGCGCATCCGCTACTCGACCTGCTACCTGTGGGGCAACTTCCAGCAGAAAAGTTCCTGCCGACGCTCGACGTTTTCTACTATCGCACCGGCTCGCATGTGGAGACGTTCGGCCGGGTGGTGTTCGAGGCGATGGCCTGCGGCCTGCCCGTGGTCTGCCATTCGAATGGTGGCTACGTCGACCACATCAGACATGGCGAAAACGGCTTCCTGTTCGAAACGACACAACAGGCGGCGCGGATCCTGGCGGATCTCAAAGCCGACCCGGGCCTGCGGGCGACGGTCGGCCGCAAGGCGCGGCTGACCGTCGAACAGCTGTTTTCATCGCAGGCGTTGCAAGAACGCTTGGATTTCTACCGGCGTTAGCGGCACGGCGCCATCTGCCTTCAGATATTCTCCGCCAACAATCCACGTAGCCGTTTGGCATCAATCCCGACATCGCGCTAAAGCTGGCATCACGTGAATCGTGGGCGGCCGGCATCGGTGCGCAGACAGATCGAGCAGGGCTTCTACCGATGACATTGATGGGCGCAGCGGCACTGCTGATCCTGGTCCTGACCTATGCCGGCGTCGCCATCGGCCGCATACCTGGCCTGCGGCTCGACCGGGCGGGTATTGCGCTGCTTGGCGGCGCGGCGATGATCGCCATCGGCGCGCTCAGCATGGAGGACGCCTATCGCGCCATCAATTTCGACACCATTACGCTTCTGCTCGGCATGATGATCGTGGTGGCGCATCTGAAGGTATCGGGTGCCTTTCGCGGTCTCGGCGCCATTGCCATCGAGCATGCGCATGCGCCGTTCATGCTCCTGGTAATGGTGACGTTCCTGACCGGCGTGCTGTCAGCCTTCCTGGTCAACGACGCCATCTGCCTGGTCATGGCGCCGATCGTCGTCCACGTCACCCGCGTCATCAACCGCAATCCGATCCCCTATCTGATCGCCACCGCAACCGCTTCGAACTGCGGCAGCGTCGCCACCATCACGGGCAACCCGCAGAACATGGTCATCGGCGCGCTGTCGGGGATTTCCTATCCGGCCTTTTCGGCGGCGCTCGCGCCGGTCGCCTTGTTCGGCCTTGTCGCGGTCATCGTCATTGTGCGGATCGTCTATCGCGCCGAATTCACCCGCAACGGCGAACTGGCGCCACACATCTCGCGCGGCCGCATGCATCGTGGCCAGGTGCTGAAGGCGGTGGTCGTCTGCATCGGGCTGGCGATCGCCTTCTTCGCCGGTGTTCCCGTAGCCAAGGCAGCGCTCATCGGCGGCGCCATCCTGCTGCTCACCCGCGCCATCAAGCCATCGCGCATTTACCATGAGATCGACGGACCGCTGCTGTTCATGTTCGCGGGTCTGTTCGTGGTGGTTGCCGGCGCGGAAAAGACGCTGCTGACGCCTGACATGATCGCCTCTGCCAAGAACATCGGGCTCGACGATGTCTGGAGGCTGTCGGGGTTCACTGCCGTGTTGTCCAACATCATGAGCAATGTTCCTGCCGTGCTGGCGCTCAGGCCATTCATACCCGGCCTGGCGGACCCCGAGCGCGCCTGGCTGGTGGTGGCCATGAGTTCGACGCTGGCCGGCAACTTCACCTTGCTCGGCTCGGTTGCCAACCTGATCGTCGCCGAACAATCCAAGGCCGCTGGCACACCCTTGTCTTTCGGCGCTTTCTTCAAGGTCGGTCTGCCACTGACACTGATCACGCTCGCGTTCGGCACTGCCTGGCTGGCGGCGATTGCCTGATCAGTCCTGCGGCTGGACCGATTCAGGGCGCTACATCGAGATGGCCCCTCATGTTGGGGTGGAAGCGGCAGAAATAGTCGACCGCTCCCGCTGTCTTGAGGGTCACTTGTCCCTTGGATTTAGGCGGGATCATCACCTCCCAGCCGCCCTTCACGGTGGCTGTATGGGCGATCACGTCCTTGTTCACCCACTCGATCGTGTCGCCGACCTTCGCATCGACGCTGGCCGGCAAAAAGACGAGCTTCTCGATGGTGACCTGGATGGTTGCCGCCGCTGCCGGCGCCGCTGTCAGCGTAGGTACCAGCCCCAGCATGGCCAGCCCCGCCAGATGGCCCAAGGCGCCCGCTTTCATTTCAGCATGCCGGCGACGTGTTCGGCATGCTGCTCATGGCCCTGGAAGATCTTGAGGCCGGTCTCGAGCAGGCTCTTCAGTTCGGCATTGCTGGCCGAGGGAATGAGCAGCGTTTCGAGCGCGCCGTTGACCTGCTTGTGGTAGGCGACCTCGTTTTCAATATAGGCCTTGTCGAAAGCCGCGCCTTTCAGCTTGGCGAGCTTGGCGCGTTCCTCAGTCGCAGCCTTGGTCAGCGCCTGGCTGGTGGCGTTGTCCTCGGGCTTCACCTTGAGCTTCTTGACGAGATCGAGCGCCTGCTTGTTCACCGCTTCGTGGTCGCGCTCCATGTCCTTGGCGAAATCGATCACCTCCTTGCTCTTTGATTTCTTGATCGCCTGCTTGGCCGCCTCGATGTCGAGGACGCCGGCCGTATAGGCAATATGGGCGATCTGCGGGTCGGTCGGCTTGTCGGCGGCGTGCGAGACCGGGGCAGCGCCGACGAGAAGCAGGGCGGCAAGGGCAACGGTATATCGGGTGAACATGGCATCCTCCTTGGCCCGACCGCGCGGAGGCGCCGGGCTCGAATTTCAGTTGACGCTCATTGGATGCGCGGCGGGGGGAAACGTTCCCGGAAAATCAGGACGGCATCATTCGAAACCCAGCCGTCCCATCACCGCCTGGGTCAGTCGCTCGCAGCGCCGCCCGGCGAACGGGAAGGCATCGAGCAGCACTGGACCGATTTCATCGTCCAGAGCCTTGCGCAGCAGGACACGGGCCCGGTGCAGCCTCGTCTTGATGGTCTCCGGCCGCACGCCAAGCAAATCGGCGGTTTCCTCCATGCTCAGGCCCTCGATGACGCGGGCGACGAAGACCATGCGGTAGATGTCGGGCAGACTGTCGGTCGCCCGTTCGACAAGTGCGAGAATCTGCCGCTGCGCCATCGCCCGCTCCGGATCGTCGTTGGAATTGAGGGGAAACCGGATGATCTGTGCTTCCGGGTTGTCAGGCATCTCCACTGTGCGACGCTTCTTGCGCACGCGGCCGAGAGCTTCGTTGATGACGATGCGCGACAGCCAGGTGGCAAGCGTGGATTCGCCGCGAAACGCCGCCAGGCTGGCGAAGGCGCTGACATAGGCCTCCTGGACGACATCCTCGGCTTCGGCATCGTTGCGCAGAATGCCGCGCGCTATGCGGTAGAGCCGCTGGTTGTGTATCTTCATGATGGCGCGAAAGGCATCCGGCTCGCGCGCCAACGCCTGGTGGACGAGCAGCATGTCGCTGGAAGAGCTTTCGGCAACCATGCGTGCCGTGGCGGGCATTGCGAGCTTGCTCATAGCGACCGGATCTCCCCGAACAGACGCCTCTTCGAACAGACGCCTCCTTCGAATAGACGCCTCCTTCGACTAGACGCTTGACTGCACGTTGGATGCGCCTGCCGGCAAAAGGTTCCCGGATCGGCAGGATCCAGGCTCGTTATTCTAGGCCGCGGCCAATCCCTTGTCTGCCGTCTGCACGCGGGCGGCCGCCGCCAGCAGGTCGGTCTGCGTGATCAGGCCGAGAATGCGCCGCTCGCCGTCGACGATGACCACGGCATGGCTGCGGCCGTCGGTCAGCACGGGAAGCAGGTTCATCGCCGGCGTCTCGGGCGAGGCGGTGCCGGCTTTTGCCATCACGCCCTTCACCGTATCGACGGCTTTCGTCAGTTCGCGCAGGCCGACGGCGCCAACCAGCCGGGCATTCGCATCGACCACCGGCAACGTACGGATATTGTGATCGAGCAGTTGCTGGCGTGCCTCGTCGGTGGTGGCTTGTTCGGGCACCGAAATCACGTCGCGCGACATGATGTCCTCGCACAGCAGCGTCCGGTGCGACCGAACCATGGCCTGCAATTCGACCTGTCGCAGCAGTCGTTCGAGGTCGTCGCGGTCGATATCGAAGGTCTCGTCGAGCGCCGTCAGCGCCGCGTCGATGTCTTCGGGTCGGAAACCGGCGCGCTGCTGAGCCGGCGGATCGGCGGTACCGTGGCTGTTTGCGGCCGGTGCGGCGACATGCGGATAGTTGCGCCGCGCCAGCTTGTGGAAAAGGAAGCCCAGCGCCACCAGGATGGTCGAATTCAAGGCCACAGGCACGAACGGGAACAGGAAGCCCGCGCTGATGACGGCCGGCCCACCGAGCACCGCCGTCAGCGCGGCGGCACCACCTGGCGGATGCAGGCAGCGCGTGAACGACATCGCGGCGATGGCCAAGGCCACCGCGAGACCCGAGGCCATCACCGGATCATGGATGAAATGCGCCACGGTCACGCCGACCAGCGCCGATATGGAATTGCCGCCGATGATCGACCAGGGCTGCGCCAGCGGGCTCGCCGGCACGGCGAACAGAAGCACGGCGGATGCGCCCATCGGCGCCACCAGCAGGGCCACGTGCGGGCCGCCGCCCATCGCCAGCCCGCTGATCACGCCCGTCAGCGCGATGCCGATCGTGGCGCCGATGCACGCCAGGATGCGTTCGCGCAGCGTCGCGCCGGCGAGGATGGGAACAAAAAGACGAAAGGCCATGGCAAGCTTTATAACGAAATGGATTTGGCGCGGGCGCCGTGTCCCACGCAATGAAGCCGAACTCGCGGATTTGAAAGTCAAAAAAATCCGCAAAGCCGCAGCGTGGGAGAATAATATTGCGCGACGCCGCTCGCCGGGATGCTGCGAGCGGCTCGCGCTTTGCCATCAGCGTCAGTGTGTTGGGGCCGTCTGCCAACTCTTCCGGGCGGCCAGACAGAATCAGGCGGCGGCCGCTGCGAGCCCGCGCATGAGATCGGCTTTCAGGTCGTCGACATCCTCGAGGCCGATCTGCAGGCGGATCAACGGACCTTCATAAGGGCCTTTCGCAACGACCCGGTCACCAAGCAAGACCGGCACCGCCAGGCTCTCATAGCCGCCCCAGGAATAGCCGAGCCCGAAGATGCGCAGCGCGTCGAGGAAAGCGTACTGCTCCTGTTGGCCACCGCCGGCCAGCACGATGGAAAAGATGCCGCTCGAACCGCAGAAGTCGCGCTTCCACAGATCGTGGTCCGGATGGCTGGGAAGGGCAGGATGGAGCACCCGCGCCACGCCCGCCTGGCCTTCGAGCCAGGACGCGATGGCAAGCGCGCTGCGCTGATGATGGTCGAGCCGCACGCCCATCGTGCGCAGGCCGCGCAGCACCTGATAAACATCGTCGGGTCCCGCACAGCAGCCAAGCGTGCAAAAGCTCTCGTAGAGCTGCTTCCAGCAGGCCTCATTGGCCGAGACCGTGCCGAGCAGCACGTCGGAATGGCCGGCCGGATACTTCGTCGCCGCGTGGATCGAGATGTCGACACCGTGGTCGAGCGGCCGGAAATAGAGTGGTGTCGCCCAGGTGTTGTCCATCATGACGATGGCGCCGGCCGCATGCGCCGCCTTGGCGATCGCCGGGATATCCTGCACCTCAAATGTGTTGGAGGCCGGCGATTCGGTGAACACCACTTTGGTATTCGGCTTGATCAACGCCGCGATGCCGGCGCCGATATGGGGAGCATAATACTCGACCTCGACGCCCAACCGCTTCAGCATCGTGTCGGCGAAGTTTCTCGTGGGGTGATAGATGGAATCGATGATCAGCAGATGGTCGCCCGCCGATACGAAGGCGAGCAGCGGGATGGTCACCGCCGCCAGGCCCGATGGCACCACGATCGTGCCGGCGGACCCTTCGAGCGCATCGATCGCCTGTGCAAGGGCATCGGTCGTCGGTGTGCCGCGGGTGCCGTAAGTGTATTTCTGGTTGCGTGCGGCCATCGCGGCGGCATTGGGGAACAGCACGGTCGAGGCGTGCACCACCGGCGGGTTGACGAAGCCGAAATAGTCGTGCGGGTTGTTGCCTGAATGGGCAAGCCGGGTGTTGATGCCCATCTTGCCGGAACCCTGCTCGCTGCCGTCTTTCGCCATTCTTGGTCGCCCTGTCTGATGAGGCGCTAGCCATAGTGCGGCGTCGTGGGCCGTGCAACAGCCCACTGTCCGCCAGGAATGGACTTCGAATATGCCAATTCCTGGGTCCGGAAAACAGCCGGGGGGGTTGATCCTGAATCGGACCAACCAGGTGCGAACGTGCCTTGCCGGAAGCTCGGTCGTCGGCCGGTCGACCTATTGTAGCCGGCTGTGAAAGATATATAGTCAAGTTCTAATATTAATCGCCGGATTGCTTCGATCAGATGCTGCCGGATGGTTTTGCCGGCTACCTCTCCTGGTCCCCGATCCGGGTATCGCGCCCACCGAGCGCGGCAAAGGGAGGAATGCCATGCCTGACGTCAAATGGACGATGAAGGCGCGCGAATTCATCAACTGCAATTGTGCCTATGGCTGCCCGTGCCAGTTCAACGCCATGCCGACATACGGATTCTGCCAGGCGGTCGCCGGCATGGAGATCGAGACCGGCCATCACGGCGACACCAAGCTGGACGGGTTGCGGTTCGTCGGCATTTTCAGCTGGCCAGGCGCGATTCACCAGGGCAGGGGCGAGGCCGCGGTGGTTATCGACGAGAGGGCCAGCGAAGCCCAGCGTGAAGCTCTGCTTCGCATACTGGGCGGCCAGGACACCGAGCCGGGCGCAACGATATTCCAGGTCTTTTCGACCACGCTGGAGAAATTCCACGATCCGATCTTCGCCGCGATCGATTTCAAGGTCGACGTCGACGCGCGAACCGGCCGGCTGCATGTCAAGGGCGTCACCGACGGCCATGGCGAGCCGATCAAGAACCCGGTCACCGGTGCCGAGCACAGGGCGCGCATCGACCTGCCGCACGGCTTCGAATACGCGATGGCCGAGATCGGCCGTGGCTGGACCAAGGCGACGGGCCCGATCAAGTTCGAGGTGGCCGACACGCACAGCCATTTCGCCAATCTGCATCTCACGCAGAGTGGCGTCGTGCATTTGACCTGATCCAATGGGCGACACGGCTCTCGAGGCTGTGCTGCGGCGCGACCGCGCGGTCGTGATGACCGCGCTCGCCGTGATTGCCGTGCTCGCCTGGACCTATGTTCTTTGGCTCGCCAGCGACATGGCCATGCCTGGTGTCCCCGTCTCGGACGGCACGGCAGGCGGCATGGCCGGGATGGACATGTCGACCACGGATATGGGCGGCATGGATATGGGTGGCATGGATATGGGCGCCGCCGTAGCGCCGGGTTTCAGGGCCTGGGCATCGGTCGATTTCGTCTTCATCTTCACCATGTGGGCTGTGATGATGGTCGGCATGATGACGCCTTCGGTCGCGCCGATGTTGCTGCTCTATGCAGGCGTCGGCCGCAAGGCACTGGTCGACGGCCAGCCTATCGCTTCGACGGCATGGTTTTTTGCCGGCTATCTCATCGTCTGGGTGGTGTTCAGCATCGCGGCCACCGGTGCGCAATGGCTGCTCGCCCGTTTCGCCTTGCTTGATCCGGCAATGGCTACCAACAGTACGATCCTCGGTGGCCTCGTCCTGATCGCCGCCGGCCTCTATCAATGGACGCCGGTCAAGGGCGTCTGCCTGCGCCAATGCCAGGCGCCGATCGCGTTCCTGGCCAGCCATGGCGGGTTCCGCACCACCGCGCCCGGCGCGCTTCGGCTCGGCATAGGTCACGGCGCCTATTGTCTCGGCTGCTGCTGGGCGCTGATGGCCCTGCTGTTCGTCGGCGGTGTCATGAACGTCCTGTGGATCGCCGGCATCGCCATCCTTGTTCTGCTGGAGAAGATGGTCCCGGCCGGGCAATTGATCCCGCGCATCTCCGGCGCATTGATGGTTGCGATCGGCGTCTGGCTCGTCTTTCCCGCGCTTTGAGACTGCGCACCGGCTTTGTCGACAAGCAATATTTGACCGGCAATGACGGTAATCGTCGGCCGGGAGTATTCCGCAACGTCAATGCATTTCGTGCTGGAGGCAGTAACACTGAGGTATTGCCCGGAATGGAATTTACGGAATCGGCTCACATCTGCGGCAAATGAGCTTTGCCGATTCAATTCGCGCTTGTGACTAAATCGCGGGCGCGTTTGGCCGCAATTCAGGCATTTCGGACAATCGATTTTCAAACCCGTTGCAATTCGGTCATTTTCCTTGACCTCACGAGAATTATCGCCTTCGATGCTGTCCGTGAATGGGAGGCGGCGCGTCGATTTGCGACGCGGGGTTCCGGGAATGGGCCGGGATGGGAGCTGCGTTCACGCGGGAAAAAAGATCAGGGTTTGCCTGAAAAACAGAGAAAAGGGTCTGTGGGTCATGAAACATATTGCTATCGGCATTCTTGGCGCCGCCACGCTCGGACTGATGGCGTCGGCCGCGTCGGCCGGCACGCTCGACACCGTCAAGGCGAAGGGCTTCATCCAGTGCGGCGTCTCGACCGGTCTGGCCGGCTTCTCCGCGCCGGACGACAAGGGCGACTGGCAGGGCATCGACGCCGATTTCTGCCGCGCGGTTGCCGCCGCCGTCTTCGGTGATGGCACCAAGGTCAAGTTCACGCCGCTCAGTGCCAAGGAGCGTTTCACCGCGCTGCAGTCCGGCGAGGTCGACATCCTGTCGCGCAACACCACCTGGACGATCAACCGCGACACCGCGCTTGGCCTGAATTTCGTCGGCACGACCTACTATGACGGCCAGGGCTTCATGATCAACGCCAAGAAGCTGCCGGGCGTCAATTCGGCGCTGCAGCTTTCGGGCGCCGCCGTCTGCGTGCAGAGCGGCACCACCACCGAGCTCAACCTCGCCGACTACTTCAAGGCGAACAAGATGGAGTACAATCCGGTCGTCTTCGAGAAGCTGGAAGAGGTCAACGCCGCCTATGATGCCGGCCGCTGCGACGTCTACACCACCGACCAGTCGGGCCTTTACGGCATCCGCCTGACGCTGGGCGCGCCGGCCGATCACGTCGTCCTGCCAGAGATCATCTCGAAGGAGCCGCTCGGACCTGCAGTTCGCCAGGGCGACGATCAGTGGTACCACATCGTCAAATGGACCTATTTCGCGCTGCTCGACGCCGAGGAGCTCGGCATCACCAAGGCCAATGTCGACGAGATGAAGAACTCCGCCAGCCCGGAGATCAAGCGCGTGCTCGGCCAGGAGGCCGACACCAAGATCGGCACCGATCTCGGCGTCTCAAACGACTGGGTCGTCAACATCGTCAAGGCGACCGGCAATTACGGCGAAATGTTCGACCGCAATGTCGGTTCGGGCAGCCCGCTGAAGATCGCCCGCGGCATCAATGCGCTGTGGACCAAGGGCGGCCTGCAATACGCTCCACCGATCCGCTGATCGAAATGTGATCCGGAAGGCAGGCACCTGCCTTCCGGTTTCTCTTTCACAGGGGACGTGACATGGCATCGCAGGAAATCCTACGCGAGGAGCCGAGCCGCGGCTCCTTCGTCAATGACCCGAGAATACGCAGCCTCTTCTTCCAGACGCTGGTCGTCGTCTTGTTGTTCGGCTCCATCTGGTGGATCGTGCAGAACGTCATCGACAATCTGCAGCGCCTGCATATCGCCTCGGGCTTCGGCTTCCTCAAGGGGCGCGCCGGCTTCGACATATCGGACACGCCGATCGCCTACACGTCGGACTCGACCTATGGACGCGCCATCGTCGTCGGCCTCATCAACACCATCATCGTTGCCGTCGCCGGCATCGTCACCGCCACCATCCTCGGCTTCGTCGTCGGTATCGGCCGGCTGTCTCACAATTGGCTCATCCGCAAGATCTGCACGGTCTATGTGGAGATCTTCCGCAACATCCCGCCATTGCTGGTCATTTTCTTCTGGTATTCCGGCGTGCTCGCGGTGCTGCCGGCGCCGCGCGACTCCTACCATCTTCCGTTCGGCTCTTTTCTCAACCAGCGCGGCTTCTATTTCCCGCGCCCCGTCTGGGGCGACGGCTCCTGGCTGATCCTGGTCGCCCTTGTCGTGGGCATCGCGATGTCGTGGTTCGTGGCCCGTACGGCGCGCCAGCGGCAGATGACGACCGGCCAGCAATTTCCCGTGTTTTGGACCGCGGTGGCGCTTATCGTCGGCCTGCCGCTGCTCGCCTATGCGCTGAGCGGCTTTCCGCTGAGCTTCGATTTGCCGAAGCAGTCGACCTTCAACCTGACTGGCGGCTTCCAGGTCAAGCCGGAGTTCCTCTCGCTCTATCTGGCGCTGTCCTGCTACACAGCGGCTTTCATCGCCGAGATCGTGCGCGCTGGTATCAGGGGGTCAACAAGGGACAGACCGAGGCGGCCGGAGCCCTTGGGTTGCGTTCCGGCCCGATTCTGCGGCTGGTCGTGGTGCCGCAAGCGATGCGTATCGTCATCCCGCCGTTGACCAGCCAGTATCTCAACCTGACCAAGAATTCGTCGCTTGCGATCGCGATCGGCTATCCGGACCTGACGGCTACCGCCGGTACGGTTCTCAATCAGACGGGTCAGGCGGTCGAGGGCGTGCTGATCATGATGATTGCCTATCTCATACTGAGCCTGGTGACCTCGGCGGTCATGAATGTGGTCAACGCCAGGATGGCGCTGGTGGAGAGGTAAGGCCATGCAGGAACACGATATGTCCTGGGTGCGCACCGAAATGGCGCTGGCTCAGCCGGCTCCGCCCAGCGAGCGCGGCCTATACGCATGGGTGCGTAAGAACCTGGTCGGTTCGGTGGGCGACACCATTCTCACCATCCTTGGCATCCTCATCGTCGCCTGGATCCTGCCGCAGGTTCTCAACTGGGCCTTCATCCACGCCCAGTGGACCGGGCCGGACCGCACCGTCTGCGCCACCGTGGCGCAAGGCGGCATCCAGCCGGACGGCTGGAGCGGTGCCTGCTGGGCCTTCGTCAACGCCAAGTTCGGCCAGTTCATGTTCGGCACCTACCCGATCGAGGAGCGTTGGCGGCCGATCCTGGTCGCCATCCTGTTCGTGGCGCTGCTGGTGCCGATGCTGATTCCGCGCGTGCCGCGCAAGGGACTGAACGCCATCCTCCTGTTCCTGGTGCTGCCGATCATTGCCTTCTTCTTGCTGATCGGCGGGGTGTTCGGCTTGCCACGTGTCGAGACCGCGCGTTGGGGCGGGCTGCTGGTGACGCTTTCGCTGTCTTTCGTCGGCATCGCCGTGTCATTGCCGCTCGGCACGGTGCTGGCGCTCGGACGCCGCTCCAAGATGCCGATCATCAAGATGCTGTCCGTTGTCTTCATCGAGACGGTGCGCGGCATTCCGCTGATCACGGTGCTGTTCTTCGTCAGCGTCATGCTGCCGTTGTTCCTGCCGGAAGGCGTCACCTTCGACAAGTTCCTGAGGGCACTGATCGGCGTGTCGCTGTTTGCCGCCGCCTACATGGCCGAAGTCGTGCGCGGCGGCCTGCAGGCGATCCCGAAGGGACAGTATGAAGGCGCCGATTCGCTCGGCCTCGGCTACTGGCAGAAGATGGGCCTGATCGTGCTGCCGCAGGCGCTGAAGCTGGTTATTCCCGGCATCGTCAACACCTTCATCGGCATGTTCAAGGACACCAGCCTGGTCCTGATCATCTCGATGTTCGACCTGCTCGGCGTGGTCAAGCAGAACTTCTCCGACGCCAATTGGGCGACACCGCAGACCGCGAAATCCGGTCTCGTGTTCGCCGCGTTCGTGTTCTGGCTGTTCTGCTTCGGCATGTCGCGCTATTCAATGTACACGGAACGCCGACTCGATACCGGCTACAAACGATAAAAAGGGGAACCTGCCATGGCCACCGAAAACGCCGTCAGCGCGGAAGAGATCAAGGTCAACGCCGCCAAGATGCATATCTCGACCACCGATGTCGCCATCGACATCATTGCCATGCACAAATGGTATGGCGAGTTCCATGTGCTGAAGGACATCAATCTGAAGGTGATGCGCGGCGAGCGCATCGTCATTTGCGGACCGTCCGGCTCCGGCAAGTCGACCATGATCCGCTGCATCAACCGGCTGGAGGAGCACCAGAAAGGCAAGATCATCGTCGACGGCAAGGAACTCACCAATGATCTCAAGAAGATCGACGAGGTGCGCCGCGAGGTCGGCATGGTGTTCCAGCACTTCAACCTGTTTCCGCATCTGACCATCCTGGAGAACTGCACGCTGGCGCCGATCTGGGTGCGCAAGACGCCGAAGAAGCAGGCCGAGGAGATCGCCATGCATTTCCTCAAGCGTGTGAAGATTCCCGAGCAGGCCAATAAATATCCGGGCCAGCTTTCCGGCGGCCAGCAGCAGCGCGTGGCGATCGCACGCTCGCTGTGCATGAACCCGCGCATCATGCTGTTCGACGAGCCGACCTCGGCGCTCGACCCTGAAATGATCAAGGAAGTGCTGGAGACCATGGTGGGGCTGGCCGAAGAGGGCATGACCATGCTGTGCGTCACGCATGAAATGGGCTTTGCCCGCAAGGTCGCCAACCGGGTCATCTTCATGGACCAGGGCCAGATCGTCGAGCAGAACACGCCGGCCGAGTTCTTCGACCACCCCCGCCATGAGCGCACGAAGCTGTTCCTGTCGCAGATCCTGCATTAGGCCTTTGACAAAGACCAAACAGCCCGGCTGAAACAGTGCCGGGCTTTTTTGTGTATGGACGGGCAGGAGGCTGGCGGTTTGCGCCGCGCCGGGTGCGTCTGCAAGGCCGCCATTGATGAAAAAGCTCGGACGTTTTCTTGGCCTGCTGTTGATCCTTGTCGCGCTCGCCGTGACGCTGGGCGCTCTCGTGCCGCGGCCGCTGTGGCCGTCGGCTGCCGCCAATCCCGCCGCCGCGCATCATATCCTGGTGCTGAGCAATCCGATCCACACCGACATCGCCATCCCTATCGACGACAGGGTGCGCCAGCGTTTCCATTTCCTCGCCGATGGCGGCATGCCGGCCGATAGTCGCGAGGTCCGCTACATTGTCTTTGGCTGGGGCGGCCGCGCCTTCTACCTGGAGACGCCGACATGGTCCGAGTTGAAGCTGGTGCCGGTGATGAAGGCCCTGACCCTCGACGCGTCGGTCATGCATGTCGATGTCGCCGGCGCCATCGTCGAACCGCATCCGGATGTTGTCGGCTTCGACATCGGCGAGGAGCGTTTCGCGGCGCTGCTCGATTTCATCGATGCGAGTTTCCAGCGGGGGCCGAAAGGCCCGCTTCTTGTTCCGGACGCTGCCTATTCCAGCTTCGACCGCTTCTATGAAGCCAACGGCCATTTCAACGCGCTGGTCGGCTGCAACACCTGGACCGCGGCCGCCCTGCGTACCGCCGGCCTACGCACCGGCTGGTGGAACCCGCTGCCGGCTTCGCTCGGCCTGTCGATACGGTTGTATGATTGATGGCTGGCCGCCCAAAATTCCTAGGCAGGAAATCATGAATCTGCAAACTATACTTCACGATGACAACGTCACAGTTGTTGGTGTCATATGCGATTTTTCTAAAATATGAATGACGTTCATCTTCATGCGGTGTTAAATATTATCCTGAATTGTGCAGGACTGCCGCTGCCACAAGAGGGTGTATGTCATTTTTCGTTGAGCTAATACGATACTTCTTCAGTGGAGTGGTATTCTATATCAAGCCGCGCATCACTGTTCGCGACACAATGGATCGCGACCTCTCGTGGCCTCAAATTTCCGGCGTCATATTGGTGTTGGCGCTGGCACAGATTTACGTCGGCTATTTTAGCGTATCCGGCCCTGTTCGGATATTTCAGATATCGAAATTTTTTATTTCATATCAATTGGCTACGACAATTATGGTTATTTTTGTCGCCTCTTGTGTCATCGCTGCTCTGTCCGGCATGAAGGCAGAAAAGTCGAATTTCAAAAATGTTCTTCAGGGAGTTACTTTGAAATTACCGATAATATTGGCGATGATCGCTTTCATATCTATATTGAAGTATTTATTTATCGGGTTTATCTACATATTGCCGAGTAAAATGGGGGAGGTGGTCGCATGGACGGTCCTTGGAGCAATGTTTCAGGCGAATGAATTGGTAAGGAATTTGGATAGAGCGCTAAGCCCTTATGGAATTTGGAAATTTTCGTCCGTGGCGGTTCTTGTCCAGCTCGTTATCGTGTCAAAATATGCTCTGAAGAGTAACATTTACATGGCAATCGCTACCGCCGTGGCTGCGGCCATCTCCTGCGCTGCGGTCGCGGCTCTGGTTTTCTTTCTGCTGTATCACAGCCTGTATTTGAAGCCGGTCGTGGGCACTTTGTTTTCATAAGCCTGCGCAAGTCCCTTTGCGACTACGGCTGTCACGTGCCTCTAGGGTACGTCGCGTGGTCGGCTGGGGATGCCTGCAAGCCTACCGTCCTGGCGCGGCATGCCAGCCATAAAGCCAGTCGAGATCGGCGGCGAGCCTGTCAGACGAGCGCATCTTCAGGAATAGGTTGCGGGCAATCGCCACTGGACCTGAGGCATGCCAGGCGAGCCGGTTGACAGCGCCGCGTCGGGCGACCTGCACGACACGCGGTCGCCGCGACTGCTCCCAAACTGCAAGGGCGGCCAAGGGGTCGGCGGGGAAGTCGGCAACGGCATCCGCGAGCATCGCCGCATCCTCGACCGCCATGGCGGCACCTTGCGCCGCGAACGGCGTCATCGCATGCGCAGCATCGCCGATCAGCGCTATGCCACCGGTCGTCCAAGGCTGTTTGCTCTCGACCGTATGGATCGGCCACGCCGTCCACGGGCCGGCTTCCTCGATCAGACGGGCGAGTGCTGCCGCTGTACCGCGCATGGCACCGGTCAAGATCCTAGTGTCGGCGTTCCCGGACCAGCCCTCGGCAATGCGTTCGCCCTTGGTGAAGGCGACAAGATTGAAGGCCGCACCTTTGCTGACGGGATAGGCGACCATATGGAAGCCGGGATGCAGGAAGGTGGTGACGCAATTGGTTGCGCCGATCGCGGCAAAGGCTTGTCCGGCAGCGCTGTCGGCAGGAACAGTGGCACGCCAGGCCAGCTCGCCCGAAAAGCGACTTCTCGGCGATGCCACCCCCTTGGTTGTGTCGACAAGCGCGCGCACGGATGACCAGACGCCATCGGCGCCGACCAGCAGGGAGCCCTCGGTCTCGATTGTCTTGCCTTCCATCTCGGCAGTCGCGGTAATGCCACGACCGCCTTTGACAACGCTGCCGATGCGCGCACCGGTGGTCACGAGAATGTTCGGCATCTCGGCGACGCGCGCCGTCAGCGCGTTCTGCAGGTCAGCCCTGTGGGCGACGAGATAGGGCGCCTGCCAGCGGGCTTCGGCGGCTTGTCCGAGCGGCACGCGCGCCAGTTCGCGCAGCGTCGCGGCGTCCTTCAGCACCACCGCCTCGGGCCTCACCGCTGCCGGCAGCAGCCGGTCGAGCACGCCGAGTGGGCGCAGGATGCGTGTCGCGTTGGGAGAAAGCTGGAGGCCGGCGCCCGCCGCTTCCAGGCGCCGCGCCTGTTCGAACACTTGCACGGGGTAGCCGCGTTCGGCGAACGCAAGTGCCGCGGTCAGCCCGGCAATGCCGGCCCCGGCGATGACGATCTGCCGGGAGCGCGCGTCGTCCATCGGGTCTGTCGCGAGAGAGTCAGGCGGCCTGGTCGATGTAGAGGCAGCCCGCCGGCAGGGTTTCCGTCGCCTTCAGCTTCGGCGAATAGCGGTAGAGGGTCGAGCAGTAGGGGCAGACTTTCTCATTGTCGTCGCCCATGTCGAGAAACACATGCGGATGATCGAAAGGCGGGTTGGCGCCCGTGCACATGAATTCCTTGACCCCGATGTCGATCGCCGGATGACCCGCATCGTTCTGGAAATGGGGAATGGAACCGCCTGCCATCGTCGTCTCCTTAACGCAGTCTCTTCTGCATCTGGATCATATCAAGCCTCTTTGCAAGTTCGATGAAATCAAACTGTCGCAAAAGCCTGTCAGAGAACTGTCGCAAAAGCCTGCCACAGGATAAGTTAAGCCGGTTAACCGGCCAAGGCGGGCGGAAGAGCAGGAATCATGAACGAATTGAAGCCGGTACAGAGCGAATTCAACAACGTCGCGGCAGCGAGCCCGGAAGGCAATCCGGACCGTTTCGTCAACCGCGAGTTCTCCTGGCTGCAGTTCAATCGCCGCGTTCTCGAGGAATCGCTGAACACCCATCACCCGCTGCTGGAGCGCGTCCGCTTCCTGTCGATCTCGGCCGCCAATCTCGACGAGTTCTTCATGGTGCGCGTCGCCGGCCTTGCAGGCCAGGTGCGCGAGGGCATCGTGCTGAAGAGCCCGGACGGACGCACCCCCGAACAGCAGCTCGAACAATTGCTGCGTGAAGTCGAGCGGCTGCAGGAGGACCAGCAGAAGAGCCTTTCGGCACTCACGGTTCTGCTCAACAAGGAAGGCATCGAGAGCATCACCCGCGATGCGCTGACCAAGGACGAAAAGGCCTGGCTGGAAGAGCATTTCCAAGACCAGGTGTTTCCGGTGCTCACCCCGCTGTCGATCGACCCGGCGCATCCGTTCCCGTTCATTCCCAATCTCGGCTTCTCCATGGCGTTGCAGCTTCGCCACCGCAAGAATGGCGAGGAGATGAGCGCATTGCTGCGCCTGCCGGTGGCGCTGAAGCGCTTTATCCGCCTTCCGGATCGCAGGAACCATGTCCGCTTCATTCCGCTGGAGGAGGCGGTCGGCCTTTACATCGGCAATCTGTTCCCCGGCTATGAGGTCAAGGGCTCGGGCACGTTCCGCATCATCCGCGACAGCGATATCGAGGTCGAGGAAGAATCGGAAGATCTCGTGCGGCTGTTCGAAACGGCGCTGAAGCGTCGTCGCCGCGGTTCGGTTATCCGCATCGAGTTCGACATGCTGATGCCCGGGGAATTGCGCGATTTCGTCGCCGGCGAGCTTGGCGTCTCGTCGAGCCGCATCAGCGTGCTCACCGGGCCGCTGGCGCTCAGCCAGATCTCGGAGATCGTCTCCGTTCCCCGCGACGACCTGAAGTTCACGCCCTACAACCCACGCTTTCCCGAACGCATCCGCGAGCATGGCGGCGACTGTTTTGCCGCCATCCGCGAGAAGGACATCGTCGTTCATCACCCCTACGAGTCGTTCGACGTGGTGGTGCAGTTCCTTCGCCAGGCAATGGCCGACCCCGAAGTGGTGGCGATCAAGCAGACGCTCTATCGCACCTCCAACGACAGCCCGATCGTGCGTGCGCTGGTCGACGCTGCCGAGGCTGGCAAGTCGGTGACGGCGCTGGTCGAGCTCAAGGCGCGTTTCGACGAGGAAGCCAACATTCGCTGGGCTCGCGATCTTGAACGCGCCGGCGTGCAGGTCGTGTTCGGGTTCCTCGAACTCAAGACCCATGCCAAGATGTCGCTGGTGGTGCGGCGCGAGGACGGCAAGCTGCGCAACTACGTCCATCTCGGCACCGGCAACTACCATCCGGTGACGGCGCGCATCTACACCGACCTGTCCTTCTTCACCACCGATCCGACGATTGCCCGCGACGTCGCCCAGCTGTTCAATTTCATCACCGGCTATGCCGAGCCGACCGCCGAAATGCGACTGGCGATCTCGCCGTTCACGCTGAGGAACCGCATCCTCCAGCACATTTCAGCCGAGATTGCCCATGCGTTGGAGGGACGGCCGGCGCGCATCTGGATGAAGATGAACGCGCTCGTCGACCCCATCATCATCGATGCGCTCTACGATGCCAGCCGTGCCGGTGTGGAAATCGACCTCGTCGTGCGCGGCATATGCTGTCTGCGGCCGCAGGTGCCGGGCCTGTCGGAGAACATCAGGGTCAAGTCGATCGTTGGCCGGTTCCTCGAGCACAGCCGTATCTATTGCTTCGGCAACGGCCATGGCCTTCCCTCGGACGAGGCGATTGTCTACATCTCCTCGGCCGACCTGATGCCGCGCAATCTCGACCGCCGCGTCGAGACCATGGTGCCGATCACCAATCCAACTGTGCATGAACAGATTCTGGGCCAGATCATGCTGGGCAACATCATGGACAATCAGCAAAGTTTCGACGTATTGGCTGATGGAACCTCCCGGCGCGTGGTGCTGGAGGAGGGCGAGGAACCGTTCAACGCGCAGGAATATTTCATGACCAATCCGAGCCTGTCGGGACGGGGTGACGCGCTGAAATCGCATGCGCCCAAGCGAATCGCGCAGTTCAAGCGCCGCAAGAAGAACGCCACCACCTGATGCTGTCCAATTCCCAGGGCCGGCTGCAGGACCGCCGACCGCTGTCCATCATCGACATCGGATCCAATTCGATCCGTCTTGTCGTCTATGAGGGGCTGGCGCGTTCGCCGACCGTGCTGTTCAACGAAAAGATGCTGGCCGGCATCGGCCGGGGCATCGTGTCGACAGGGAAGCTCGACCCCGAAGGGGTGGCGCGCTCGATGGAGGAGTTTCGGCGTTTCCGCGCGCTATCCGATCAGGCCGGCGCCGAACACATGTACGTGCTGGCAACCGCCGCGGCCCGCGAGGCGATCAACGGTCCCGATTTCATCCATCGCGCCGAGGATGTGCTCAAGACCGAGATCCGCGTGCTCTCCGGTCGCCAGGAAGCGCATTATTCCGCGCTTGGCGTCATCTCCGGTTTTCATCCGGCCGACGGCATTGCCGGCGACCTTGGCGGCGGCAGCCTGGAACTGATCGACATCGATGGCGAGGCGATCGGCGACGGCATCACGCTGCCGCTCGGCGGCCTGCGCCTGCAGGACATGGCGAAGAACTCGCTCGTCCAGGCGCAGAAGATCGCGCGCCAGGAATTGGCCCGAGCCAAGCTCTTGAAGGGCGGGCAGGGCAGGACTTTCTACGCCGTCGGCGGCACCTGGCGAAACCTCGCCAGGCTGCACATGGAGATGAACAACTACCCGCTCGGCGTCATGCATCACTACGAGATATCGGCCGAAAGTGCTCAAACCTTCCTCAAGCAGGTGGCCAGGGGCGAGGTCGAAAAGGTGAGGGGTATCGAGGGCGTCTCCAAGAACCGCCGCTCGCTGCTGCCATACGGCGCGCTCGTGCTGCAGGAAATCATGACGGCGATGCAGCCGTCCAGGATCGTCGTTTCGGCGCAAGGCGTGCGCGAAGGCTTTCTCTATTCGCTGCTCGACGTTGCCGAGCAGAAGGCCGATCCGCTGATCTCGGCCGCCGAGGAGCTTGCGCTTTTGCGCTCGCGTTCGGTCCACCACTCGCATGATCTGGTCGAATGGACCGGCAAGGCCTTCAAGGCTTTCGGCATCGATGAGACGGAAGACGAAGCGCGCTATCGCCATGCCGCCTGCCTGCTCGCCGATATCGGCTGGCGCGCTCATCCGGAATATCGCGGCAAGCAGTCGCTCAACATCATCGCGCATGCGTCGTTCATCGGCGTCGATCATCCCGGCCGCGCCTATCTGGCGCTGACCAACGCCTACCGTCATGACGGCATCTTCAATGAATTGGTGGCGCCCGAAATCAAGGCGCTGGCGCCGCCGCGCCTGTTGGAGCGTGCGCGCGTGCTGGCGGCGATGATGCGCGTCGTCTATCTGCTGACGGCCGCGATGCCCGGCATCATGCCGAGGCTTAAATGGGAAAGCCGCGCGAACGGCGTGCTTGCGCTGGTGCTGCCGGCTTCGCTTTCCGATCTCTATGGCGAGCGGCCGGCCGGCCGGCTGGCGCAACTGGCCCGCATCACCAATCGCCGTCTGGTGCTGGCGGTCGAGGGTGGCCAGAGCGTGTCGGTCAAATAGTCAGGTCGCGTCGGCGCCTATGCGAAGCCCCGCCCGTCGGCCGACCATGCGCCGGCGCCGGCCATGGCAAGCGCGAGGAAACCGCCCGATATCGCGATATCCTTCATCAGCATCTGCTGGTGCAGAAAAGCGAGCGTCGCATCACCGGCGCCTTGGCCATAGTGGCCGATATAGCCGGCCGCAATGCAGAAGGCGGCCAGCAGCAGCGCCACGATCCGCGTCTGGAACCCGACGAGGATCAGCAGCCCCGCTATCAGCTCGAAAAGCCCGGTGCCCCAGGCGGCGAGCGACGGCAGCGGCAGGCCAAGACCGGAGAAATAGCTGGTGGTCCCGGCAATATTGGCGAGCGCCTGGAAGCCGGACGGCACGAACAGCACGGCAAACAGAAGCCGCGAAACCATAAGCAATGCATTGCGACCCATGGCACCCTCCCTTGCCGGCACAGTCACCGGCGACCATTGCAGTCTACGCCTGTGTTCACACAACGAAAAAGCGGCGCGGAAAATTCCGCGCCGCTTGTTTCGGGTCCTTGGGAGGGGGAAGCGTCAGCCGCGCTTGGCGTCGATCGAATAGGCGCCGGCACCCGAGGAGGCCAGCAGCAGGAAGCCGCCGGTGATGGCGAGGTTCTTGAGGAACTGGATCATTTGCATCTGGTCGGCCCAGCCGGTGTGGGCGACCAGCCCGGTTGCGATCGTGAAGATCGCGAGCACCCAGGCGGCGATCCTAGTCTGGAAACCGACGAGGACGGCCAAGCCGCCAAGCAGTTCGATCAGGCCGACGGCGACGGCCGTCGCCGTCGGTGCCGGCAGTCCGAGGCCGCCGAAATAGGCGGCGGTGCCGGAAATGGCTGTGAGCTTGCCGAATCCGGAAAGCAGGAAAATGACTGCGAGCAGGATACGGCCGAGCAGGATGGTGACAGAACTGTTGGACGCGGTGCCGGCGCCGGCGGCGGAAGTGTTGATGGACATGGTGACTCTCCGAATGGGTTGAATGACCCAGAGATAGACGATGCCGACTGTTCACCAAAGACAGCTGTGCGGCGACACATTGTTCACAGAATATACATTTCCGTGATCAGGCAGGACGCGCGAAATTCGTGTCGGCGGATTGGGCTATTCCAGTAAATTCTGCTGCCACAAAATGGGGGCCCTCGGTCCGAAGTTTGCGAGCGCTTGCTTCGAAGATTCACCGAGACGCACGTGACGTCGTCATCCACGGGCGAAGCAAGGAGCGAAGCGACGCGCGCAGACCCGAGGATCCATGCCGCGACCGCAAAACAGTCGCAAGCGGTGGAGGATCTGCGCCGCTGTGTCCTTCGACTGAAGTAACGGCATGGATTCCAGGGTCTTCGCGACGCCGCTTCGCGGCTGCTTCGCCCTGGAATGACGACATCGCGAGGCTACAGCACGCTGCAACAGCCTCGCTCCGCCTCGACGGGACTACCCCGGGTGGGTCATGTCCTCCGGCCGCACCAGACGGTCATAGTCGGCCTCGCTGACCAGTCCGGTTGCCAGCGCTTCCTCGCGCAGCGTCGTGCCTTTCTTGTGCGCGGTCTTGGCGATCTTGGCGGCGTTGTCGTAGCCGATGGTGGGCGCAAGCGCCGTCACCAGCATCAGCGAACGGTCGAGGGCCGCCTTGATGTTGTCCTCTCGCGCCTCGATGCCGACGACGCAATTGTCGGTGAACGAGACCGAAGCGTCGGCCAGCAACTGCACCGACTGGAGGAAGTTGTAGGCCATCAGCGGATTGTAGACGTTGAGCTCGAAATGGCCCTGGCTGCCGGCGAAGGTCAGCGCCGCATTGTTGCCGAACACCTGCACGCAGACCTGCGTCATCGCCTCGCACTGCGTCGGGTTGACCTTGCCCGGCATGATCGAGGAGCCGGGCTCGTTTTCCGGCAGCGACAATTCGCCGAGGCCTGAGCGCGGACCGGAGCCAAGGAAACGGATGTCGTTGGCGATCTTGAACAGTGCCGCGGCCGCCGCGTTGATGGCGCCGTGCGAAAACACCATGGAATCGTGGGCGGCGAGCGCCTCGAACTTGTTTGGCGCGGTGACGAAGGCGATGCCCGATATGGCGGCGATACGATCGGCCACCCGCTCGGCGAAACCGACCGGCGCGTTGAGGCCGGTGCCGACGGCGGTGCCGCCTTGCGCCAGTTCCTGCAGGCCGGGCAGCGTCAATTCGATGCGTTTGATCGACGAGGCGACCTGCGCCGCGTAGCCGGAGAATTCCTGGCCGAGGGTAAGGGGGTGGCATCCTGCGTGTGGGTGCGGCCGATCTTGATGATGTGATTGAAGTCCCGGCTCTTGGCGGCGAGCGCCTTGTGCAGGTGCTTCAGCGCCGGCAAGAGGTCGTGCACGATGCGCTCGGCGCAGGCGATGTGCATGGCCGTCGGGTAGGTGTCGTTCGACGACTGGCTCATATTGACGTGGTCGTTGGGATGCACCGGCTTCTTCGAGCCCATGACGCCGCCCAGCATTTCGATCGCGCGGTTCGAGATCACCTCGTTGGCGTTCATGTTGGACTGCGTGCCAGAGCCGGTCTGCCAGACCACCAGCGGGAAATGATCGTTGAGCTTGCCGTCGATGACCTCTTGCGCGGCCTCGATGATCGCCTTGCCGATGCCCGGATCGAGCCGCTTGAGTTCCATGTTGGCTTCCGCCGCCGCCCTCTTGACGATACCCAGTGCGCGCACGATCGAAGCAGGCTGCTTTTCCCAACCGATCTTGAAGTTTCCCAGGGAACGCTGCGCCTGCGCGCCCCAATAACGGTCGGCGGCAACCTCGATGGGGCCGAACGTATCGGTTTCGGTTCTGGTTTTCTCAGCGCTCACGGGAAATCTCCGGTCTGTCGATTTGCGCAAGGGCGTATCGCGTTGCACAAGTGGCTTCAAGCGGAGAATGCGGGCGACGGAGATGCAAATCGGTTGAAGGAAAGGTCAATCTCCCCCCTCGTGGGGGAGATGCCCGGAAGGGCAGAGGGGGGCGCGAAGGATCGCGGCGTCTGGAAGATGAGATAACGGACCGGCGGCCCGGAATTGCGCACCGACAATCGACCTTCGAACAGGAGCGGAAGGCTGGCGGGACAGCGCCCCCCTCTGGCCTGCCGGCCATCTCCCCCACAAGGGGGAGATTAGCTGTCCTCACCCCGCCGTGTACCCGCCGTCGATGGCAAAGATCGCGCCGCTGGTCCAGGCGGCCTCGTCGCTGGCAAGATAGACCGCCATCCCGGCGAGGTCGTCAGGACGGCCGATGCGGCCCAGCGGATAGCTGCGCTCGACATAGGCATTCAGTTCCGCTTGTGCCTCGACAGGCAGGTTATCGACGGTCTTGCGCCGCATGGCGGTGTCGACCGTGCCGGGCGCGATGGCATTGACGCGGATGCCGCGCGGGCCAAGTTCGAAGGCGAGCGATTTGGTCAGCGAATTCAGCGCGCCCTTGGACAGGGAGTAGAGGCTGGACGGACGCTTCGGGATCATCTTGTTGGCGAAATAGGACGAGATGTTGATGACGGATGCGCCGGTGCCGAAATGCTGCAGCAGCCCCTGTGTGAGGAAGAAGGCCGCCGACACATTGAGCGCGAAGGAGTGCTGGAACTGCGCCTCGCTGACAGTCCTGAACGGCACGAGATAGGCGACACCGGCATTGTTGACGAGAACGTCGAGCGGCCGGCCGGAAGCTTTCGCGTGCTCGACCACCGCTGCTATGCCGGGGCTGGTGGCGAGATCGGCCGACAATGTCTGCACGGTGCCGACTGGATCGGAAGCCGTCAGCTTCTGGCGAGCGGCTTCGAGTTTGCCCGCGTCGCGGCCGACGATCAGGACCTCGGCGCCCTCGCGCAGAAATGCCTCGGCGATCGCCAGGCCGATGCCGTCCGATCCACCGGTGATCAACGTCCGCTTGCCGCGAAGCCTCATCATTCACACCTCGTCTGGTCCACGCGTTGGCGTCAAACAGAAGGATCGCACCGCATGTCCGCGCCCGGGTCAAGCCATCGGGCGATCGCAGGGTATGAACTTCGCGGTTGCCGACCGGCGCAAGCGCGATGTCGTCGGCCTCCGTTTCTCGACGGCCTGGCGAAGGAAGCTTCGCCATGCTGGCGGCCCGCTGGCGTACCATTCTCGAGCAAGTCCGCGTCAACGACCTGACAGTCGAGGCGCGGGCCGTGCAGGCCCGGGCGATCCTGCTTCATCGCCTCGGCGATCGCGGGACTGCTGTCAGGCCGATGATCACCTCAACAGTGATCGGGCCGTTGGGACCAGCCGCAACGTCTCGGCCGGCTTTGTGCTGACGGCTTGCATGCTCTGGCCGAGCGCCCGCCACGCCGGTGAAGCGGCGAGGCGATGGTTGGCATGGGCATCGGCGTCGTCGAAACCGGTAACGGCGATGAAGACGTTTTCGGCGGCGCGCACGGGAAGTCGCGGGAAGGTGTTTGCGGCCGGCTCGGTCAGGAAGGCGCCGAGCGGACGCGCGCCGTTTTGGGCAAGCCACGCGACAATCTCCGCTCGGAAGCACCCGGCGACGTCAGCCTCTGCGCCTGGCCGCAAATGATGAATCGAAATCTCAACCAGGCCGGGCAACCGATTCCGATCGCTTGTGCTTTTGGCCGCCGATGGCCGGCGCAGCCCCGACAGATCGAAGCCGGCATCCGGCCACGCCGGCCGCAGCAGCAACACATCGTCGGAAGCGATCATCGTCGCGTTGGCGGCATTGCGGTGCGCCGCCCATACCGCGCCGTCATAGAACGCACTCAGAGCGTCCTTGCGGGCATCCATGCTGTCAAAGCCGCGCATCCAGACGAACATGTCGGGGCGGTCCAGATCGCGGAATTGGCCGATGATGGTCATCCCCGCGTCTTCCTGGCTTTCGATGAACTCCGTGTCGAAGAGCTCGATCAGCGTTTCGCGTCGGCCGGGTTTCAACGTGTACTGGCGCAATTCGACGATCGGCGAGGCGAGTGCCACCGGCTTCGGCGTGGCATTCGGGGTCGGGCTCATCCGGCGTTCTCCAAAACAGGTTGATCATCCTGTTTATAAACAGACCGGTTGCCCTGTTTTGTCAACATGCTATCCTTCGAGAATGTCAGCAGAGATAAACATCCGGCCAAGGCGAGCCCGAGGCAAACGCATCAACGACCCTGAAGGCATGCGCAGGAAAGTGCTCGATGTCGCGGAAGACGCGTTTCAGGCACGCGGCTATCATGCTTCCAGCCTCGGCGACCTGATGGCGGCGGCAGGCGTGAGCGGTGGCGCGCTGCATCATCATTTCCCGACCAAGAAGGCATTAGCGTTGGCGGTCATCGACGAGCGCGTGGCGGCGGCGGTCGAGGCGACGTGGATCGCCCCGGTGCAGGCGGCGGCTTCGGCGCGCGAGGGCGTGCGTCAGGTGTTCGAAGCCGTGGCGGCAGAACTGGAAAGTCAGGGTTTCGTGCGCGGCTGCCCACTCAACAATCTGGCGCACGAACTCTCGCTCGCCGATCCCGAATTCCGGATTGCCCTTGCCGGCATCTTTTCGGCATGGCGCCAGGCGATCGCCGACAAGGTCAGCGCCGACCAGCAGGAGGGCAGGGAGCAAGGCACGGATCCCCGGCATTTTGCCGTGTTCGCGGTGGCCGCCTATTCCGGCGCCATGTCGATGGCCAAGACGGCGCAGGACGCCGGCCCGTTGCGCGATTGCCTTGCGGCGTTCGAGGGGAGCGCCGCGCAAGCGGCATCATCGCAGGGCGGTCCGGGTGCTAGGCGACGTCGCAGAGTGCTGCGGCGGTACGGCGGCATTTGAGGCAGGCTATAGCCCAGCTTTGCGGCCGATGCCGCGACGAGCAGGCCGCCGGTCTTGCCGCTGCCGGCGCGCTTTCACGCCCGGCGCTCGGTCGGGGCAGCGCATCCAGCCTGTCGACGCCACCTTCCTGTTCGTCGCCGATGTCCATGCCTGCCTCATGGCGAGCGGCTTGAGCCCCAATTGCCGGCTGGAAGGCAAGGCGGACGCGGCGCTGCTGGGGAACGTCGCGGGCTTGAACGCCATCGGTGACAACGAGTGGCCAGCCGAGATCAACGGCGTCGCCACCGGCCTTCGGCCGGCCGCATCGGCACGCCGCGTCTTCAGCAAATCGCTGAAGACGTGAAAAGGGCCGCTCGACGCGGCCCTTCACAGCGATCAAAGCGATTTCTTGACCTTGTCCTTCACGTCGCCATAGGCTTTCTGCACCTTGCCGGTGGCTTTGTCGGTCATGCCTTCGGCCTGTGTCTGTCTGTTGCCGGTGGCTTTGCCGGCAGCCTGCTTGATCGAGCCTTTCACCTGCTTGGCCGCGCCTGCCACCTGATCCTTGTTCACCATTTTCGCATCTCCCGGGTTTGGTTCGCCTGGGCAAACGAGCGGGCATGGTTTCGGTTCCAGCAGCCGCTGCCTGTGTCGGCAAAACAGGTGCCTTTCGGCGGCCGGGCCGACAGGCTAGGGTGCCGGCCAGTGCACTCCGCAAGGAGCAACCGCCAAGGGGGACAGATGTCGGAATTCACGCTCTATATCGGCAACAAGTGCTTTTCGTCGTGGTCGCTCAGGCCCTGGGTGGCAATGCGGCACCTGGAGATACCATTCGAAGAGGGGTTCGTGCGGCTGCGCACGCCGGAAACCGCGGCCAACCTGGCGAAAGTGTCGCCGACCGGTCAGGTGCCCGTCCTGAATCACAAGGGAAGGATCGTCTGGGAAACCCTTGCCATCCTTGAATATCTCGCTGACCTCTTTCCGGAGAAAAAACTCTGGCCGGCCGATATCGGCGCCCGGGCGCTGGCGCGTTCGGCGGCGACCGAGATGCATTCCGGGTTTCGCGAAGTCCGCTATGGCTGGCCGATGAACTTGCGCCGGCCCAAGGGACACAAGCCACTCGACGCCGAGGGCGAGATCCAACGTGCCCGCATCGAGGCGCTGTGGCGCGAGTGCCGTGAGAAACACGGCAAGGACGGCCCGTTTCTGTTCGGCCACTTCACCGCGGCCGATGCCATGTACGCGCCCGTAGTCACCCGTTTCGACACCTATGGCGGCGATATGGCGCCCGACACCAGGGCTTATGTCGACGCGGTTCTGGCGACGCCGGCCATGCGCCAATGGTATGCCGAAGCAGCCAGGGAGACATGGCCGGAGCCGGGTCCCGATGAATAGGGCCTGTGCGAAACGATCTTCCGCAGGGATCGGGATCGACCACTTGAGGCGTTTTCACCTGGCGGATTTTCGGCTCGATGGCGCAACATTTGACAGGCGTCTGAAACACGCGTAGAAGAAAACCGTCGATATTTGCTTGACTGACTTTTGTTATCCGCGCTTTCGAGCGCGCCTTTGACGAACTTCCCACATCAAAAATCGAGACGAACGACGTTGTGCATCCGCATGACGGCTAACGAATATTTGCCATGGAAAGGGTTCGTCATGAGCACCGGCACAGTTAAGTGGTTCAACGCCACCAAAGGTTTTGGTTTTATTCAGGCTGACGACGGCTCCGCCGACGTTTTTGTCCACATCTCGGCCGTGGAACGCGCCGGCATGCGCGACATCGTCGAGGGCCAGAAGCTCGGCTACGAGATGGTCCGCGACAACAAGTCGGGCAAGATGTCCGCCGACCAGTTGAAGGCGGCGTGAAGTAAGAATTCAGCCGTCCCGGTGACCACGGATGTACTGGCACTGGTGAACGGCGAATTCGGGCGCATGGCCACGGGAACCTGAGTTTCCAAGGTTTGTGCTGCCCATCAGGAGCTAGCTTGTGCATCCAGTTGGATGCGCGGCGGCTCCCAGGGAAGGTCAGGCGGTGCCTGGCCTTTTTCATTTTACGCTTGTTGCCGCCGAAAATGCGCTGCGCATTGGGCTGAACGTGCTAAGGGACGCTGCAGCATTCTGAATCCGCTGCCGCATCGCTTTGTACTGGTCCCGACCGAAGACCCGGTCTCGCCCTATCGGTACCAGGCTCCTGACAGGAGAAAGATCTTGACCGCCCATTCGAAGCCAGCCGTCGACCCGGCCGTGTCGCTTTTCAGCAAGACGCAAACCCAGTCGATGTCGCTCAACCGCATCATGTCCGAACGGGATGCCGTCAGCGAAGCACGGGAAGCCAAGACCGCGCGCCTGCGCGAACTGCGGCTGGAGAAGGAGGCCGACGAGATGGCGGCCGCCGCCGCGCTGGCGGCACTGCCGAAACGAGCCGGAAAACGGTGATGGCCACCAAGCGCGTACCGCCAACGCCGATCGCGGCCGATGCGACCATTGCCGACATGGTCGAAACCCTCGACAAGCCGGTCGAATATGTCCGGCGCGTGCTGGAGAAACTCGAGCGCTGCAAGCGCGCCCATGGCGATGCCCAGGTGCGCATTGGCGTGCGCGGCCGCGCCGAAGCGCCGAACTACCTGATCGAATATGTCCGCGAGGACAAAAAGACCCAGGAGCGGGTGACCTACCAGGATGCCGCCTACAGCGGCAGCACGCATCGTGAGCTGGCGCCGCATCACATCGCGGAAGCGAGGAACTGGTCGCCCGAGGAGATGAACATCACGGCGGTGTCGGCCCTGATCGGCCGCTTGCGCAATCCGCGCGCACCGTCATCGCGCTTCGCCGACGAGGACTGACATGGCCATAAAATTCTCCGCCAAGGACCAGCCGGCAGCGCCGGCTTCCGCCGCAAAGCCGGCCAAACCGGTTGCGGCGCCGAAGGCGGCCAAGGCCGACGAGGCAGCGACCGATCTGTTCAAGTCGCCGGTCGATGCACCGAAGGGCAAGACAGGCAAGAAGAAGTAGCGCCTTGCCTCGGGACGCCGATCACAACCTTGCCGCTTCGGGGCCGTTTGCCGTGGTAGCCGCGAGCAGCCTGCCTTCGTCAGGCATAGCTCCTGTCTTCGATTGCCAGAGCTGCGGCGCCTGCTGCTCCTATTCGGCCGAATGGCCGCGCTTTTCGACCGAGGACGATGCGCAGCTCGACCGGATCCCGGAAAAACATGTGGCGGCCGACCTGTCGGGCATGCGCTGTGACGGCGTGCGCTGTTCGGCCCTGTCCGGCGAAGTCGGCAAGTTGACCGCTTGCACCATCTATGAACTGCGCCCGGATGTCTGCCGCGCCTGCATGCCTGGCGATGACGAGTGCCTGACGGCGCGCCGGGCGCTCGGATTTTCTACCTCTTAGCGGCGAACGACTGTCGCTTGTGCACGCCTTGCTTGCTGGCTAGGCTGCGTCAGGGCAGGGCGCCGGAGGAGATCATCGTGAGCATCGAATTTCTGTTGACGTCGCTGATCGTCGTGGCTTCGCCCGGCACCGGCGTTCTCTACACGCTGAGCGCCGGGCTTTCGCGCGGCGCCCGGGCCTCGATCATTGCCGCCTTCGGCTGCACGCTCGGCATCATTCCGCATATGGCGGCGGCCATCACCGGCCTGGCGGCGCTGCTGCACACCAGTGCTGTCGCCTTCGAGACGCTGAAATATCTCGGCGTCGCCTATCTGCTCTACATGGCCTGGAACACGCTGAAGGAGAAGGGCGGCCTGAGCGTCGAGGACAATATCGCGCCGCGTTCGGCCGGCAAGGTGATCGCCACCGGCATCCTCGTCAACGTGCTCAATCCGAAACTGTCGATCTTCTTCTTCGCCTTCCTGCCGCAATTCGTCAGCACCACCGAGCCCAATGCACTGTCGAAGATGCTGGAGCTCAGCTCGGTCTTCATGCTTTTGACCTTCGTGGTCTTCGTCGGCTACGGCATCTTCGCGGCCTCGATCCGAAGCCACGTCGTGTCGCGCCCGATGGTGCTGACCTGGATGCGCCGGACTTTTGCCGGCGCCTTCGTCATGCTCGGCGCCAAGCTGGCGCTGGCGGACAGGTGATCGACTAGGCTAGCCCTTGACGTAACCCATCGCCTCGATGATGCGCCCGTTCGCGACGCGCATCAGGTTGACGCCGCGCAGCGAACTGCCGTTGGCCATCAAGTAGCGCCAGCGGATCGTGGCGCGGTCGCCGGCCACGAAAGTCTCCTCGAGGTCGAAGCGCGTGCCGGGTGCGGTGGCGATCGCCGACCACAGCTCGACGCAGGCCGCCCTGCCGGAACGGCGTGCGCCGTCCGGCGCCGGCGTGGTGTTCTCGATCACGCAGTCCTGCGCCACCAATTCGTCGAGCGCCGAGGGGTCGTGGCGCTGGAAGACGTCATTATAGCGCCGCATGATTTCAGCCGTTTCGCCGGAGCGGTTGGCCGTGGCGATGTCGATGATCAATTCCTGGGTCACTGGATTTTTCCTTCCGTCCTTAGTGAGTTATGAGGTTCGCCTTCAGCGTGATCGTGGCGACGCCGGCCAGAGCCCGCGAGACGAGGCATCCAGCCTTGGCCGACTGCGCCAGCCGCTCGAAGTCGGCGGCGGCAAGCCCGGCGACATGCGCCTCTGTCTCAAGCTCGATGCGGGTAATCGTCGGCCCGGCCGCGGTGGCGCCCAGATGCACCTTTGCGATCGTGTGGATATCGCTTGCGATATGACCTTCACGGCCGAGGATGGCGGTGAGCGCCATCGAGAAGCAGCCGGCGTGGGCAGCCGCGATCAGTTCCTCCGGATTGGTGCCGGGACCGTTTTCGAAGCGGGACGGGAACGAGTAAGCGCCCTCGAAGGCGCCGCTGCCCAGCCTGAGCCGGCCGGATCCCTCCTTGAGTGTGCCGTGCCATTCGGCCGATGCGTCGCGAATTGTCATTGCTTTCTCTCCTCTGGTTGGTGAATGGGGGCTCACGCGCCGTCGATGACGACCTTGCCGAACACATCGCCCTGCATGAAATGCCGATACGCCTCGCGCGCTTCGGCGAACGGGAAGACCTTGTCGATGACGGGCTTCAAGCGATGCACCGCGACGGCGGCAAGCATCGCCTCCAGGCCGCTGCGGCTGCCGACAAAGACGCGGCCGATGGTGACAAGACTGCGCTGGTAGACGGCGGCTGGGATCTCGACCGATCTGCCCTTCTGGTCCTGGACCGTCAGCAGCACGATGCGTCCGTAGAGGGAGCTTGCGATCAGCGATTGCATAAAGGTCGCAGGCCCGCCGGTCTCGACAGTCAAATCGATGCCGCCTGTCGCCTCGCGCAGCTTCATGCCCCAATCCGGCGTCTCGGCCGTTGCGATGACGAGATCGGCGCCGAGCGCGCGCAACCGGTCGGACTTTTCGGCGCGGGAGGTGACGGCCGCGACGCGGCAGCCCATCAGCTTGGCAAACTGCAGCGCAAACAGCGCGACGCCACCCGAGCCTATAACTAGCACCCATTGCCCGGGCTTTGGGGCTTCCGCGGCCGTCAGCGCGCTCCAGGCCGTCAGTCCCGCGCAGGTGAATGTCGCGGCTTCATGCCAGTCGAGATGCTCAGGCAGCCGCACCGCCCATTGCTCGTCGAGCAAGGCGTATTCACCGAGCATGCCGTCCAGCGTGCAGCCGAGCTGGTCGATCAGCCCGGCGTTTATGCGGCCGTCGATCCAGCGGGCGAAATAGCTGCCGGTTACGCGGTCGCCGACGGCAAAGCGGGTGACGGCATCGCCGATGGCCACCACTTCGCCGGCGCCATCGCTCAGCGGCGCGATGCCGGCTCGCGGCGTCAGCGGATAGGTGCCGTTGAGGATCATCGTGTCGCGGCGATTGAGCGAGGTGGCGCGTACCCGCATCAGGATCTGACGCGGACCCGGCTGGGGGACCGCTTCCTCGCGCATCGTCAGCCTGTCGAGGCTGCCGTCCTGTCCTTCCAGCCGATAGCCCTTCATCATCCTTGGCTCCCAATATGTAGACCGATTTACATATTATGTAGACCGATTGTCATATTCGGGGCAAGCCCTATAATGCGCGCTCCTGACAGAGGTTGACATGGCGACAGACACACGCACGCGGATGATCGAGGCGACGGCACTGCTTTTGCGGCGGCGCGGCTATCACGGCACTTCGCTCAACGACATTTTGACTGCCAGCGGCGCACCGCGCGGCTCGCTCTATTTCCATTTCCCGGGCGGCAAGGACCAACTAGTCATCGAGGTGACTCGCGCCAGCGTGGCGGACGTGACCGAGCGGCTGGGCGCACAGCTGACGGCGGAAAGCGATCCGGCGGTTGCTGTCCACCACATTTACCAGTCTGTCGCCCGCATGCTGGAGGACAACGAGTTTTCGCTCGGCTGTCCGATCGCGCCGGTCGTGCTCGATGCGCCGAACGATGTGCCCGACCTCGAAGAGATCTGCCGCTCCGCTTTCGAGCAGTGGATCGGCCTGCTGCGGCAGGCATTCGTCAGGGCAGGGGTGGTCGAGCGGCGCGCGCAGGCGCTGGCGCTGCTGGTCGAGTCTTCGCTGGAAGGCTTGATGGTGATTGCCCGCGCCACCCGCGACCGCTCGTCGCTCAACGCCGTGGCCGATGAGGTGGCTGCACTCATCGAGCAGGCCGTGCTCGCCGGCAAGGTTGCGCAGCAGGCCGAGAGCGCTGCTTAAGAAGGCAGGTGCCGGCCGAGTTAACTGCCAAACGAAAAAGGGCGGCATCGCTGCCGCCCTTTCCGTAAGCTTAGCAAAGTGGCTGGATTAGAAGTCCATGCCGCCACTCAAGCCCGCTAGCGGGCTTGAGCAACTTGGATTCATGGGCGTGCTTTATGGACTTCTTAGAAGTCCATGCCGCCCATACCGCCCATGCCGCCGCCGCCCATGCCGCCAGGCATGCCGCCGCCAGCCGAGTCCTTCTTCGGAGCTTCGGCGATCATGGCTTCGGTGGTGACGAGCAGGCCGGCGACCGAGGCCGCGTCCTGGAGGGCCGTACGCACGACCTTGACCGGATCGACGATACCCATGGTGATCATGTCACCATATTCGCCGGTCTGGGCATTGTAGCCGAAGGTCGCGCCCTTGTTCTCGAGGATCTTGCCGGCAACGATCGAAGCTTCCGCACCAGCGTTCGACGCGATCTGGCGGGCCGGAGCCTGCAGCGCACGGCGCACGATGTTGATGCCAGCGGCCTGATCGGCGTTGGCGCCGGCCGACTTGATGTTGGCCGAAGCGCGCAGCAGGGCAACGCCACCGCCAGCAACGATGCCTTCTTCCACGGCCGCGCGGGTCGCGTTGAGGGCGTCATCGACGCGGTCCTTCTTTTCCTTGACTTCGACTTCCGTCGCACCGCCAACGCGGATCACGGCAACGCCGCCGGCGAGCTTCGCCAGACGTTCCTGCAGCTTCTCCTTGTCGTAGTCCGAGGTGGTCTCTTCGATCTGCTGCTTGATCTGGGCAACGCGGCCCTGGATCTCGGCCTTCTTGCCGGCGCCGTCGACGATGGTGGTGTTCTCCTTGGAGATCGACACCTTCTTGGCGCGGCCGAGCATGTTGAGGCCGACGTTCTCGAGCTTGATGCCGAGGTCTTCCGAGATGACCTGACCACCGGTGAGGATGGCGATGTCTTCCAGCATGGCCTTGCGGCGATCACCGAAGCCCGGCGCCTTGACGGCGGCGATCTTCAGGCCGCCACGCAGCTTGTTGACGACCAGCGTGGCCAGGGCCTCGCCTTCGACGTCTTCCGAGATGATGAGCAGCGGCTTCGAGGTCTGCACGACGGCCTCGAGGACCGGCAGCATGGCCTGCAGGTTGGAGAGCTTCTTCTCGTGCAGGAGGATGTAGACGTCCTCGAGCTCGGCAACCATCTTGTCGGCGTTGGTCACGAAGTAGGGCGAGAGGTAGCCGCGGTCGAACTGCATGCCTTCGACGACTTCCAGTTCGGTCTCGGCGGTCTTGGCTTCCTCGACCGTGATGACGCCTTCGTTGCCGACCTTCTGCATCGCTTCCGCGATCATCTTGCCGACCGACTCGTCGCCATTGGCCGAGATCGTGCCGACCTGGGCGACTTCCTCGGAGGTCTTGATCTTCTTGGCGGCCTTGCCGAGAGCGGCGACCACTTCGGTGACGGCGAGATCGATGCCGCGCTTCAGGTCCATCGGGTTCATGCCGGCGGCAACCGACTTGTGGCCTTCCTGGACGATCGACTGCGCCAGAACGGTCGCGGTCGTGGTGCCGTCGCCGGCGATGTCGTTGGTCTTCGAAGCAACTTCGCGGACCATCTGCGCGCCCATGTTCTCGAACTTGTCTTCAAGCTCGATTTCCTTGGCGACGGTGACGCCGTCCTTGGTGATGCGCGGGGCGCCGAACGACTTGTCGATGACGACGTTGCGGCCCTTGGGGCCGAGCGTGACCTTCACCGCGTCGGCGAGGATGTTGACGCCGCGCAGCATGCGCTCACGGGCGTCGCGGGAGAATTTTACGTCTTTGGCAGCCATGTTTTAGCTCCTGGCAGGGGCTCGGATAGAGCCCGAAAAATTCAAGTTGAGGGTGAGGCCGATGATCAGCCGATGATGCCCATGATGTCGGATTCCTTCATGATCAGAAGGTCTTCGCCATTGAGCTTGACTTCGGTGCCCGACCACTTGCCGAACAGGATGCGGTCGCCGGCCTTGACGTCCAGCGGGACCAGCTTGCCGGCTTCGTCACGGGCGCCGGAGCCGACGGCGATGATCTCGCCTTCCTGCGGCTTTTCCTTCGCCGTATCCGGGATGATGATCCCGCCGGCGGTCTTGGATTCGGATTCGACCCGGCGAACGACCACGCGGTCATGAAGCGGGCGGAACTTCGACTTTGCCATTTTTTCTTCCTCGAATGAGAACGGTGAGAACAGTTCCTCCGTCCGGCGGTGCCGGACACGTGGTTAGCACTCACCAATGGCGAGTGCTAACGTGGCGCTGAAATAGGCCGCCGACCTTCGAGAGTCAAGGCGCGCGGAACGCCTCTTGGCACGATGATGACGAACTTATCAAAGCTTGGCGGAACCGAACACCAGAAGCGGGCACCGTTCCGCCAGCGGGTAGCTGCCGCTTGGCACGACACGCACCTGGTCGAACCAGGCATTTGCCTCATCCACCAGCATGGCCAGCGTCGCGAAACTATACCTCGTTTCGGAACCCGCATAGACGTCGATCGTGTTGATGGATGCCATGCTCCATCCCGTCCGTGCGGCAAGAACCTCCCGATCCTGAAACAGTCTGTCGAATGTTGCGCGGATTGCCTGCACATCGACGCTGCTGTCGCAGTCGTCGGCCGTGCACGCCATGGCGATCCGCCATTTGAGCGCGTGGAAATTTTCGACGCCGCCGGCCAAGGTAAGAGCTTCGATGCCGCACAGATCATCCGCCGTTTCCGGGCGTGCGAAAACGCGGATCGCCGCCCATCTGCCGGGCTGCAGCACCCTTGCGATTTCGCCGAACAGCAAACCGCGCGCAGCCTTGGAATCGACCGCCGACAGGCAGCCGTCGCCGATGATCGCGTCGAAACTTGCCCGCGCGACGGGCAGGTCAAGCCAGTTGCCGGCCATCGCCCTTCGCGAGACGTTGTCGCCGGCCCATACGCCGGAAATCATGGTTGCCGATTGATCGATCGCCAACATCGACTTGCCTAGAACGGCTAGTTCAGGAGTCACGCCAAGGAGCAGGACGTCGGCATTTCCGAGATCAAGTTCGCGCTCGAATATACCGACGGTCTCCGCGGTCGGCCGGAGCGGGGCGTCCAGCAGTCTCCAGTGCCGATGATAGTTATCCCAATGATTCGTCATTCAGACCCGTTGGAGCCCAGGAAAGTCTGGCAATGGTTGATCAGAGCCGCTTAATGGAAGTAGGGGTGGAAGCCAAGGGGCTGGCTGGTGGCGCGCATCATTGTCATAACGCATGAGCATGACCGGTTCATGGGCAACCGCAGCCTCCTGCTGCGCCGGAAGAGCCGCTACCTGCTTTTCGATATTCTGGAAGACCTGAAAAGGCGTGGCCATTCGGTCCGGATTCAACCTGGCCTCACCGGACAAATCAGCGCCGATGTCGCGGTTCTGCACGTCGATGCGACAATGACGCCGGCAGACTATCTCGACTATGCGCGGAGTTTCCCCTTCTGCCTCAATGTCGGAGCCGCCGACATATCGAAACGGCGGATCAGTGGAGCCCTTCTGGCCGAGGGGGACGGCTGGCTGGGCCCGGTTATCGTCAAGAGCAATCTCAACAATCAAGGCATTCCGGAGACACGCCTCAACCGGCGATCGAGGCGTGCCGGCCAACCGGCACCTTTTGCCCACGTGCCGGCCTTGTCGGCCTATGAGGTCTATCAATCCCGGGACGACATTCCAGATGGCGTCTCCGAGCAACATGATCTGGTCGTGGAAAAGTTCATTCCGGAAAAAGAACCTGACGGCTTTGCAGTTCGTTTCTGGGTGTTTTGCGGAGAGCGCGAGCGCTGCACCCGCTACGTCTCGCCAAACAGCCTGGTCAAGGCATCGGAAACAATCCGGCGGGAGCCCGCCGCTGTTCCCGACGAACTGCGCGAGCGGCGGCGAGAACTCGGCTTCGACTACGGGAAATTCGATTTCGTCGTGCATGAGGGCAGGGCCATCCTCCTCGATGCCAACAAGACGCCCGGCCGCCCCCAAAACCTCGTGAAGATGTTCGCGGCAGGCGCTTCCGACCTGGCCGACGGTTTCGAAGGCCTCATCCGTCAGGCGAGATAGGTCTCCAATGGCCGGTCGCTAAAGGAACACCCGCAACTGGGTGTGGATGATCGACCGGTAGTCTTCGATCGTGCGCCGGCCTTCTTCCTCATCTTGCGTCAGGGCCAGGCGCACGACGCCGCCGGCAAGCTGGAAGATGAGAAAGACCAGTCGTGCGAACGCCTCGCGCTGCTCCGCCTGAAGCATCGGACCGACATGGTCGCAGAATATCTTCGACTGATGTCTCGTCTCGGCGATGTCGAGATGCTGCAGCGCCTTGTCGGCCTGGATGGCATTCTGCAGGTCCTGAATGGCCGGGTCAGCCGCGACACGGCTGTAGTAGTCGTTGAGCAGGCGGTCCGCGGCACCGGTCACGTCGCCCAGCCCCTGGATTTCGGCGATGATCGCGCCGAAGCGCGCCCGGCTGACCTCCGAGAACCGCTCATAAAGCATCGCCAGGATCGCCGATTTGTTGGGAAAGTAATGGTAGACGGTGGCGATCGGCCCGCCAGCCAGCATGCCGACCTCCTTCATGGTGACGGCGTCGATGCCCTTCTCGCCGATCAGCCGCATGGTGGTCGACAGGATGGCGTCGATGCGTTCGCGGCTGCGCTCCTGCTTGGGCCGGCGCCTGGGCTCGGTGGCCGTTCGACTTGCTTCCGTCATGCACCGATCTTTCGCACGGGGTCCCGAATTCCGGTTGACAAAAAATATGATCAAGTATCAGTTTCTTAAATGCTGATAGATTGTCAGCTTTTCTGCCGCGCGGCAAGGACGTTGGGAGGCGCCTTTGACTTCGACAAGCACCGGTCTTCAAGGCGATGGCGACTGGCTGGTCGGCAATCCGACCGGCGGCCAGCTTGCCTCGGCCTTGTGGATCGGGTCGGTCGGCCTGCTCATCCTCGGCCTGCAGCCCGTCCTGCTTGGCGCCCTCTATACCGAGGGCCATGTCAGCGGCGACGAGCTGGCACTGGTCGCCACCGCCGAGATGATCGCCATCGCGATCGGCTCGGCGATCGTCGCGATGCTGCTTTCCGCCCACAAGATGCGCTGGAAGAGTGCGGTCCTGCTGCTGCTCTTGGCGCTGGCCAATGTCTGGACGGCCTATGCCGCCGGCGCCAACACGCTGATGGCGGCTCGCGCGCTGGCCGGCCTTGCCGAAGGTGGCCTTGTCGCGGTCGCCACGGAACTGATTGCCCGTTCGCGGCGCGCCGAACGCATCGGCGGTTTTTTCGTCACCATGCAGACGCTGGCGCAATGCGCTCTTGCCTTGCTGCTGGCGCTCTATGTCATCCCCGCCACCGGATCGGCGGGCGGCTTCCTCGTTCTCGCGGTCGTCTGCGTCCTGTCGCTGGTAATCGCCATCGCGGTCCCTGCCGACTATGCCGACCTGCCGAAGGACGAGAACCTCGCCAATGTGCTGACGGGTCCCTCGATCACCGCGCTGTTGTCGGTCTTCTGCTACTTCATGTTCTTCGGCGCGGTCTGGGCGTTTTTGGAACCGCTCGGCGCCCAATTCGGCATCGACGGGCGCACCGTCGGGCTGATCGTCTCGGCAAGCCTCGCGGCGCAGGTGCTGGGCGCGATGACGGCGACCGTGTTCGAGGCGCGCATCGACTATCGCCTTGCCATCGCCGCGATCGGCATCGTCGCGCTTGCCGCCTCGCTCGTGCTTGCCAGCGGACCTGGCCTCACGACATTCGGGGTCGCCGCCCTGGTCATGGGTTTTATCCTGCTGTTCATCGTGCCCTATCAGATCCGGCTGGCGATCACCGCCGACGAGACGCGCACCGCCGTGCTGCTGGTGCCGGCCGCCCAGCTTTTCGGCCTGGCGATCGGGCCGGTCGCGGCGTCGCTGCTCATAGACGGCAAGGATTTTCGTCCGGTTCCGGAATTTGCCGCCGCGAGCGCAGTTGCCAGCGTGGCGCTGCTCGGCCTGTTTGTCCTCGTGGCGCGGCGTCGCCGGGCTATTGCGTGAGCGGCATGTCGAACAGCTGGAGCAACTGGTCGGGCTTTGTCACCGCCGAGCCGCGGCTGCTTGCCAGCCCGGCCGATGCCGGCGAACTCTGCGATCTCATTTGCTCCGCGCCAGGTCCGGTCCGCGTCGTCGGCGCCGGTCACTCCTTCACGCCATTGGTGAAGTCGCAAGGCACCATCCTGTCGCTGGAGAAGCTGGAAGGGCTGGTCTCGCATGACGCGAAAAAACATCTGGCGCGCGTGCGGGCCGGGACGCGGCTTGGTCCGCTCATGCACATTTTGCAAGGCATCGGCCAGGGCCTGCCCAACATGGGCGACATCGACCGCCAGGCGATAGGCGGGGCGTTGGGCACGGCTACCCACGGCTCGGGGCCGACGCTCGGTGCCTATCACACACAGCTGGAAACGGTTCAGATCGTCGACGGGCTTGGCAAGGTCCGCGAGTTCAAGCGGGAAGGGGATCAGGAGACGATCCATGCCATCGGCGTCGCGCTCGGTGCCTTCGGTGTGCTCAGCGAAGTGACGCTGAACAACATCGCGACCTACCGGCTGCGCCGCCGCAAATGGGTGCTCCCGATCGGCGACATGCTGCGCGATTTCGAAACGATGATGGCCGCGCATCGCTCGGCCGAATTCTACTACATTCCATTTTCCGGCTACGCCCAGTTCATCGCCAGCGACTTTAGCACTGAAGCCACGACGGCGCGCCCGACCGACGATGATGAGGGCTCGTTGCGCACGCTGCGCCGCTTGCGCACCGGGCTTGCCTGGCTGCCGTCGCTGCGCCGCCGGCTGATCCTGGGCGCGGTCGCCAAGGTGCCGGCCGAGGATTATGTACAGGACTGGCTCAACGTCTATGCCAGCGACCGGCAGACCAGGTTCAACGAAATGGAATATCATCTTCCCTTCGAGGACGGGCCAAAGGCGCTGGCCGAGATCATCGAACTGACCGAGAAGCATTTTCCGGAAGTCTATTTCCCGATGGAAGTGCGGTCAGTGGCATCGGACGAATTCTGGCTCTCGCCCTTTCACAAAAGGCTCACCTGTTCCATCGCCATCCACCACGACGCGGCGAACGATCCGTTGCCGTTCATGCGCGCGGCCGAGCCGATCTTCCGCAGATATGGCGGCAGGCCGCACTGGGGCAAGATGCACAGCCTGAAAGCGGCCGACCTGAAAAAGCTCTATCCGCGCTGGGACGATGCGATGGCGGTGCGCCGTGACATCGACCCGCACAACCGTTTCGTCTCGCCCTATATCGCTGATCTCTTCGGCATCGAACAATGAAAGCCTATTTCGCCACGCTTTCGGATGCGCTGAAGCAGGCGGGCATCTGCCAACCCAGCCTGCTGCTCGACCGCGACCGGCTGGACAGCAACATCGCCCTGGTGAAGCAAAGGCTCGATCCCAGCCTCGCCGTTCGGCTGGTCGACAAGTCGCTCGCTTGCCTGCCGTTGCTTGCCCATATCGGCAAGGCGCTTGGAACCCACCGCTTCATGACCTTCCACCCACCGATCAGCGAGGCGGTGCTGAGCGCGTTTCCGGATGCGGATCTCCTCTACGGCAAACCGATGCCGGTGGGCGCGGCAAGGGCGGCGCTTTCCGAGGGGAACGCAGCCGGGTCGCGGGTATGCTGGCTGATCGATACACAGGAGAGGTTGGGGCAATATGGCGCGCTCGCCGACGAACTCGGCGTCGAGCTGCGCATTGCTTTCGAAATCGATGTCGGACTGCATCGTGGCGGCTTCGCCGAACCGGAAGCCCTCTCGGAGGCGTTGAGGGCGCTGCCGGCCCACAAACGCCTGCGCTGCGAAGGTGTCATGGCCTATGAAGCGCATGCGCCGCACATTCCAGGCCTGTTCGGCGGGCCGGCCAAGGCGTTGGCGCAAGCCTCCGAACGGGCCGCCGCTTTCGTGGCGCGCCTCGACGCCGATCAGCGAAGCATTCTCAACATTGGCGGCAGCAAGACCGCGCTGCTTCATCATGGCGGCGCTGCCAATGAAGTGTCGATGGGCTCGGCCTTCGTCCTGCCCGGCGATTTCGACACGCCGGGCCTTGATGGCTTCCAGCCGGCGGTCTTCATCGCGACGCCGATCCTGAAGGTGGTCGAGCCGATGCTGCCCGGCCCGCCGGCGGTTTCGCGCCTACTCCAGGCGCTCGGCCGGTTTCCGCGCAAGGGCTGCTATCTCTATGGCGGCAAATGGATGGCCGAGCCGGTGTTCCCCGAAGGCATGACGACGAACGGCCTGCTTGGCCTGTCCTCCAACCAGCAATTCATGGGCCTGCCCGCCAAGGCCGTTGTCAGGCCCGGCGACCATGCCTTCCTGCGGCCGACGCAGAGCGAAGCCGTGCTGCAGCAGCTCGGACCGATCGCGGTGCTTTCCGGCGGCAGGATCGTCGACCGCTGGCCGGTGCTGCCGATAGGATGAGCGTCCCGGTCATCTCCAAATAGTTGACTTAGTCAAGTAAATGGTCGATCCTGTGCCAGCAGGAGATGACTCGAATGACAATCCATCATCAGCCCGACAAGGCTGCGCCCAACAAGGACCTGATCGACGCGGTACGGGCCTTCAACCGCTTCTATACCCGCCAGATCGGACTGCTCGACGAAGGGCTGCTGAAGAGCGCCTTCTCGCTGACCGAGGCGCGCGTGCTCTACGAGTTGGCGCATCGTGACGGACTGACCGCGACCGACCTCGGGCGCGATCTCGGCCTCGACGCGGGCTATGTCAGCCGTTTGCTGAAGAAGTTCGAGCGCCTTGATCTCATCTCCAGGGCCACCCTGGTTTCGGACGCGCGGCAATCGTCGATCGCGCTGACGCCGGCGGGCAGGAACGCCTTCGCGCCGCTGAACAAGGATTCGCACGACCAGGTTGCGGCGCTGCTCGAGCGGCTGCCCGCGTCGGAGCAGGACCGGCTGGTCAAGTCCATGCGCACGGTGCAGCGTCTGCTGGATGACAGTGCCGAGCCGAAAATCCCTTATCTGCTGCGGCCGCTGCAGGTCGGCGACATCGGCTGGATCACCCGCCGGCAAGGGATGCTCTATGCGCAGGATTATGGCTGGGACGAAACCTATGAGGCGCTGGTCGCCGAAATCCTCGCGGCGTTCGTAAAATCCTACGACCCGAAATGGGAGCGCGGCTGGATCGCCGAGCGGGAAGGCGAGGTCGTCGGCTCGGTCTTCGTCGTGCGCAAGTCGGATCAGGTGGCCAAGCTGCGGCTGCTTTATGTCGAACCGTCGGCGCGAGGCCTCGGCATCGGCAAACGGCTGGTCGAGGAATGCATCGGCTTTGCCCGCGCCAGGGGATACAAGACGCTGACCTTGTGGACCAACGACATCCTGACCGCGGCCCGGCACATCTATCAGGCGGCCGGTTTCAAGTTGACCGAGGAAGAGCCTCATCATTCCTTCGGCAAGGATCTGGTTGGCCAGAACTGGGATCTGGAGCTGTAACGGCGCGTCATGCCTTGACCGGCACCCAGATTTCCAGCCCGCCATTGCCTGTGCGGGCATCGAATTCGGGCCCATAGCGCTCGAATTCCGGCGCGTCGGCGATTTCATGGCCGGAGGCCGGGAGCCAGCTGTTCCAGATCGTGTTGACCGTGCGCCGGATGGTCGAGATGTGCTCGCGATGCGTGAAAACGGCGTATTTCTGCGCTGGCACGCGCACCCGGTAGAATTCTTTTGGCAAGTCGGAGAAGTCCGACACCTCGACGCCGACGACATAGTCGAAATTGCCGGCATCGTCGCCATTGAGGCAGACACCGTAGAAAACGCCTGGGACTTCGCCGGGTATGTTGCCGATATAAGGGCTGAAACGCTGCCACTGCATCGGAATGCCGGCGCTCGATTCGCAGCTGTAGCGCTCGCCGAAGCCGGCGATGAGGAAAGGTCGGCTGGTCTCGAAGCGCGGTGGTTCGAGGCTGGTGAGCAGGGAATGGTCCATCAAGATAGGCTCCACGAGATCGAGTGTCTTGGTCGAACCTTGCGCGCGCACCAGTTCCGGCGTGGTGCCGAACTGGTCGCGGAAGGCACGGGTGAAAGCCTCATGCGAATTGTAGCCGGCGTCGAGCGCGACGCACAGTATGTCGGGCGCGCCACCGGCGAGCCTGCGCGCCGCCTCGGTCAGCCGGCGCGAGCGCATGTAACCCATGACGGAACGGCCGGTGGCGGCGCCGAAGGCGCGCGTCACATGAAAGCGCGACACGCCGCTGCTTTGGGCGACGTCGTCGAGCGTAACAGCCTCCGGCAGGTGGCTTTCGACAAACCATAGCGCTTTCTCGGTCGGGTTCATGTGCTCCTCGCATGTGGCGTCTTCACTCTGGCGCCTCGTTGCCAGCCCAGTTTGATCGAAATTGCGCATGGCGCAAAATCGAAACGGCCACGCTGTCAGGCGTGGACGAAAAGTCCGTGCACGCCCATGCCGACGGCAGGCTTGCTCTCGTGTGAGTTCAAGCAATCGCCTTGCTTTTGCAGACGGTGACCCGTAACGATCTTGCCGACCCCTTCCTGTTCGGCCTGTCGTCGGGGGCCGCCGCCGGCGCGGTTTCCGTCATTACCGTGTTCGGCGACAATTTCGGCATCTGGACCTTGCCCGTGGCTGCGTTCACCGGCGGCATCCTCGCCGCCTCCATCGCAAGTTGCGCGCTGTTCGGGGCGGTGCTGCTCTGGCAAGCGATCTCCTGGCCCGGACCTTGCTGCCGCCGCAGGAACCGCCGATCGGCATCATCACCACCTCGCTCGGCGCGTTCTTCGTCGTTACCATGGTTGTCAGAAACCGCCTGTGAAGACGTGTCCTCCCAGCGTTGTTGCGCCCGGGTACACGTTCATCCGCCGCTAACCAGGATCGGATTGCAGGCCTGCCATGCGCATTTTACCGGCTTTCATCGCTGTGGCATCTTGAATAGTAAGCACGCTTATTATATCTATCGCTCATGGTTTCAGATGGCATCGACAGATTGGGATTTTTGATCCACGACGTGCAGCGCCTGATGCGCAAGCGCTTTGAGGCGCGCGCCAGCGGGCTCGGTCTCTCTTCGGCGCAATGGCGGCTTCTGGTCCGCGTTGCCAAGGAGGCGGGCGTTGCACAGGCGCGGCTCGCCGAACTGCTCGAAATCGAGCCGATCAGCGTCTCACGCCTGGTCGACCGGATGGAGGAGGGCGGCTGGATCGAACGTCGCTCCGACGCGACCGACCGGCGCGTGCGCATGATCTTCCCGACCGAGAAGGCGAACGCAGCCTATGCGGACGTCAAGAGCCTTGCTGGCGAGGTCTATGAGGAATCGCTCAGCGGCGTTTCGCCGGAAGACCGACGCGTCCTTATCCGGGCGCTGGATGTAATCGTACAGAATCTGACCGACGGCGAAGCTTCGTCGCTTGAAAAGATCAAGAGTTCGGAAGGCGCGGCAGCATGAACGCGGTAGCCAAGGTGGAAGAAAACGCTCCCAAGGTGGAGATGGAAGCTCCGGCCCAGCCGGCCGCCGCCCCGGCCGCGGTCGCTCCTCCCGTGCAGCCGGCCCCGGCGCCGAAGAAGAAGCGCCGCATCGGCCGCTTCTTCTTGATGTTCGCCTTGCCGGCGGCATTGATCACCGGCGGCGGCTATGTCTGGGTGACGGGCGGGCGCTACCAGGAAACGGAAAACGCCAATCTGCAGCAGGCCAAGGTGTCGATCGCCTCCGACACGGCCGGTCGTATCGTCCAGGTCGCCATATCGGACAATCAGACGGTCAAGAAGGGCGATCTCCTGTTCGCCATCGACCCCGAGCCCTACCGGATCGCGCTTGCCCAGGCCGACGCAGCGGTGGCCGCCGCGCGCCTCAATGTTGAGCAGCTGCGCGCCGCCTACAGCCAGGCGATGGCGCAGGAGAAATCCGCCAGCAGCGAAGTTGCCTACGCGCAGTCGCAATATGACCGTGCCGCCGATCTTGCCCAGAAAGGGATCAATGCCAAGTCTTCGCTGGATGAAGCCAGGAATGATCTCGACAAGGCCAAGCAGCAGCTTGCCGTTGCCGAACAGGGCATCGTCAGCGCCAAGGCGGCACTTGGCGGCAATCCCGATATCGAGACGGACAAGCATCCGACCGTGATGTCGGCACTCGCCGCGCGCGACAAGGCTGCCTATGACCTGGCGCAGACCACGGTGAGGGCACCGGCCGATGGTCTTGTCTATCAAGCCGCATCCTTCAAGGTCGGCCAGTATGTCGGCTCCGGCACACCGTTGTTTGCGCTGGTCGAGACCGGTGACACCTGGATCGACGCCAATTTCAAGGAAACCCAGCTCACCAACATGAAGCCGGGCCAGAAGGCCGAGATCGTGGTCGATACCTATCCGGGCAGGACCTTCGAGGCGACCGTCAAGGCCATCGGTGCCGGCACCGGCGCGGACTTCTCGCTGCTGCCGGCCCAGAACGCCACGGGCAACTGGGTCAAGGTCACCCAGCGCATTCCGGTGCGCCTGGAACTGACCGATCCCGACGCCAGGATGGCGCTGCGCACTGGCATGAGTGCTTCGGTCACCGTCGACACCGGCGTGGCACGCGGCTGGCCGTCGATCTTCGGTCACGCCACGGCCGGCGAGCCCGCGCGGTAAGACAGCGGAAGCCCGCTGGGACCAGGCGGGTGGAAGCGAGTTGCAGGATTGGTCTGATGGGAGGGGTGGGAAGGATCAGTGTTTGGGCCGAGCCGCATGGCAGCTGTCCAAAGGTCTGAATCCTCGACACGGACCCCTCGGTCCTAAAGTTTCCGGGCGGCAGCATCCGCTCAGCTGGAGACATTCGGTCGATGTAACCCCCACATCGATAATCGCGTCCCACCGCGATGAAGGTCTCTCAACGGAAGGCTTCGCCGCCCGGAAACCCGTTGTACACGTTTCTGTTACCGTCTGGAAGTTCTACGCCATGAGCACGCCTGAACCGTTCAAAGAAGTGCCGCATCGTGGCCTGATCACGGTGGCGCTCATGCTGGCGACGGTCATGCAGGCGCTCGACACCACGATCGCCAACGTCGCGCTGCCGACCATGACCGGCGATCTCGGCGCTTCGCCCGACAACATCAACTGGGTGCTGACCTCCTACATCGTCGCCGCCGCGATCATGACGCCGGTCACCGGCTGGCTCGCCGATCGCTTTGGCCGCAAGGAACTGTTCCTGGCGGCGGTGGTCGGCTTCACCATCTTCTCGATGTTGTGCGGACTGGCGTGGAGCCTGGAAACCATCGTGCTTTTCCGGCTGATGCAAGGTGTGTTCGGCGCCGCGATCGTGCCGCTGTCGCAGACCTTCCTGCTCGACATCAACCCCAAGGAACGCCATGGCCAGGCGATGGCCATATGGGGCGCCGGCATCATGTTGGGACCGATCCTCGGCCCCACCCTTGGCGGCTGGCTGACCGAGAATTTCAACTGGCGCTGGGTGTTCTTCATCAACCTGCCGGTCGGCATCCTCGCCTTCCTTGGCATGGCCGCCTATCTGCCGGCTGTTGCCCGGCGGGTGCGCAGCTTCGACTTCTTCGGCTTTGCCATGATATCGCTCGGCGTTGGCGCGTTGCAGCTGATGCTCGATCGCGGTGGCGAGGTCGACTGGTTTTCCTCGGTCGAGATCTGGATCGAGCTTGGTCTTTCGATCACCGGTTTCTGGGTGTTCATCATTCACACGGGGACATCGGAACATCCCTTCATCGATCCGAAGATTTTCCTCGACCGCAATTTCGTCACCGGGCTGGCATTCATCTTCGTCATGGGCGTGCTGATCCTGGCCTCTATGTCGTTGCTGCCGCCAATGCTGTCGACCATCTTCGGCTATCCGACCGTCACCATCGGCATCGTCATCGGGCCGCGTGGCGTCGGCACGATGATTTCCATGCTCGTCGTCGGGCGCATCATGGGCAAGATCGATGCCCGAATTCTGGTCGTCATCGGCTTCCTCCTGACCGCGCAGTCGCTCTACACCATGGCCAGCTTCACCCCGCAGATGGACAACTGGCTGATCCTCAGCTCCGGCGTGATCCAGGGCCTGGGCATGGGAATGGTGTTCGTGCCGCTGTCGACGGTTGCCTTCGCCACGCTCGACGCCCGCTACCGTACCGATGCAACCTCGTTGTTCAGCCTGGTGCGTAATCTTGGCTCGTCGATCGGCGTGTCGGTCGTGACTGTGCTGCTGGTGCGCAACACGCAGATAAACCACGCCGAGCTTTCCGCCTTCATCAACCCGTTCAATCCCAATCTCTGGGCTGTCTCGCCGGCGGCCGCCGGCGGCGACCCGACGGCGCTGTCGCAGGTCGATCGCATGGTCAATCTCCAGGCGATGATGATCTCCTACGTCAACGACTTCAAAATATTGATGATGATGACGCTGGCCGCCATCCCGTTCGTGCTTCTGTTGCGCAAGCCGAAGACGGCACCGGCCGGCGGCGGCGCGCCTGCCGCCCATATGGACTGATGGAGCGGCCGCTCGCCAGGGGATGTCCGCCGGCGATACCTTTGCTACCTGCCGAGCACCAGCGACCAGTAGCGCAGGTTGGGGTCGCGGCCGTCACGGACATAGGCAAGCCCGAAGCGGCTGAAGTCCGGATCGAGTATGTTGCGCCGGTGTCCCTGCGAATGCATCCAGATATCGAACAGCTTCTGTTGGTCGAAGCGGCCGGCCGCGATGTTCTCGGCGGCGGCGCCGTGTACGCCGTTGTCCTTCATGCGCGAGGCGAAATCCTTGCCCCAGCCGGTGGTGTGGCTCATGTTTTCACGCTGCGCCATATAGCCTGCCTGCTGGAGTGCTGCTTGCTCAAGCTGTGCGTCGGAAACAAGCGGCCCCAGCCCGGCGGTCGCGCGCAGGCTGGCCAGCGTGCCGGTTGCCGAGGAGGAGACCCCGGCGCCTTGCCCGGTCGGCAGCGAAACGGTGCCGCAGGCGGCCAGCCCGAGCAAGGCCGCGAGGCCGGCCGTCTTGAGCCAGGTGCGCCTATTCAGCTTCGCGATCCGATCGCTTTCGAGTCTTGAAGTGGTCATGCCTGCCTGAGATAGTCGCGATCATGGCTTTTGCCGGGCAGGGTGATGAAAATCTGAAATCGAATGGCGGATAGCCGCTTTATTTCACAAGCGTGATGAGGCGACCGGCATACATCTCGCGATTTCCGAACACGGCCGTGCAGTCGGTTTTGATGGACGAGTTGCCTGTCATCTGCACGGTCAGGCCAACAAGCCTCAGACAGTCGCCCTGACCGCTCATGTCCGAGTTGCCGGCAAAGGAAATGGCCGCGTCAGGCGCATAGACGAACCCGCTGATCACGGAATTCGCGCCGCCATTCAGCGTCAAGGCTGATGTGTTGCCATGGTTCTCGAAAATGGTGATGCCTGCGTAGGGGCCACTGGTCGGCGGGGAAAGGTCCACCTTTTCATTGGCATTTATGTAGATCTGTGCGCCCTCCATCAGGAATATGGTGACGCCCTGGCCGGTCAGGCTGCCGTTGCCGCCCGGCTTCAGGGTCACACCGCGCAAAATGTAGACGCCTGGGTTGAGCGTGATATTTCCCGACAATGTCTTGTCGCAATAGGTGCCGGGAGACAGCGTGTAGGTTTTGCCGTTCGGGACCGGGAGGCAGAATGTGTAGGGGGGAGGCACGATGTCGGCCAGGGGATCGAAGGACGCATATTGATGTTCGAGCGGCGCGCCGCAGGCGAGATCGGCACTGGGCGGGAAAAGCCCGGAAGTGCCGCCGACGGTCGAGACGCAACCCGCCGAAACCTGCGCGGAACCGCCTCTGCTGACGGCATCGGACGCGTCCGAGTTTGCCGCGATCACGCAATTGCTCATGGCGACATCGGTCGAGCCTTGCAGGCTTGCCGCGGCCGACGCATGCGGATCGAGCGCCAGCACGCAGGCCTGTGCGCCCGGGTGCATCTTGACCGTCGCCGACCGGTGAGCTGGCCAGGGGGCCGCGCCATTGATGAAGCTCGGACGGTTGATGCCTGACGAAAGCGAGATGTAATAGGCGCTCGGGTCGCCGCTGGCTGTGGCCGAAAAAGCGGAGATGCTGTCTGAATATTCCTGTTGATCGGCGACGCTCATATTGGCCGCAAAGAATGTCAGCCCAAGCCCTTGGACATCACTCGCGCTCATGCTGGGCAGGTACTTCGTGCCGACGGCAAGCCCCGCCGCGTCCAGCGAGTTCTGCAATTGCGCGGCGTCATCGCTCGTGCCTGTCAGATCAAGGGTGCCGGCGACGACAGCCATTATCGGCAGCATCGCTATGGCGGTCGCCATGGCAAAATTGCCGCGCTCCGAAGACCAGAAGCCCTTCAATGTGAACATCGCCCCTCGCCAAGGTTTGTAAAGCTCAGGTGATACGCCCAGGGGTCTCTATGAGTAATTTAAGCAATAGCTAAAATGCATGGATTTTAAAATGAACTCGGTGGTTCGCCAAACCAAGGCCGCTCAGCAAGCATAACGAGACGCGGCGACAATCCCGGGAAGATCGGATATGATGCCGGCGATCTTGAAGTGGCAGCCACGGGCGGCCACCCTAGGCGGTGACCGCCCCCGAGAAAAACGGAGGTAGGTTATGGCCGGCTTTCATGTCATGGCGGACGCCCACGGGATGCATGTACAACCCGCGGTCCGCCGCATTTCCACGCCAGACCTCTGGGACGCGTTGAGGCTAGGCGCCGAGGACTTCTGGGCCAAGCCGTCGCATTACGTGTTCCTGTGCCTGATCTATCCGGTTGTCGGCCTGATCCTGACGCGGTGGACGTCCGGCTCCAACGCGATCCAACTCGTCTATCCCTTGATGTCGGGCTTTGCCCTTGTCGGCCCGTTCGCCGCGATCGGACTCTATGAGATCAGCCGTCGGCGCGAACTCGGCATGAACACCAACTGGCGGCACGCTCTCGATGTGCGCCGCTCACCGGCGCTGCCCTCGATAGCGGCAATCGGCATCATGCTGTTCGCGCTGTTCCTGCTGTGGCTGTTCACGGCGCAGTCGATCTACACCAGCCTTTTTGGCAGCGAGCCGCCGGCTTCGGTCGGGGCCTTCCTGCGCGATGTGCTGACGACCAGCAAGGGCTGGACGCTGATCCTTCTCGGCAACGCGGCCGGCCTGGTCTTCGCGGTGGTCGTGCTGGCGACCACAGTCGTTGCCTTCCCGCTCTTGCTTGATCGTGACGTCGGCGCCGTTTCGGCGATTGAGACCTCGGCCCGCGCCGTCATGGCAAATCCGCTGCAGATGGCGCTCTGGGGTCTGATCGTCGCGGTGCTGCTGGTGATCGGCTCTATCCCGCTGTTTGCCGGTCTCGCTGTCGTCATGCCGATCCTCGGCCACGCGACCTGGCACCTCTACCGCAAGGTGGTCGAGCCCGCACAGATCCGGCCCCCGCGCCGTCCGATGTGAAGCCTCAGCGCTGCGCGTCGGTCGCCATCTTCAGCGCCAGCGCCGTCAGCACGGTTCCCATCATCCAGCGCTGGATCACCAGCCATAGCGGTCGTCCGGCGAGGAAGGTGGCGATCGAGCCGGCGGTCAGCGCGATGACGGCATTGACGCTGAGGCTGATCGAGATCTGGGTGGCGCCCAGCACCAGGAGCTGTGACAGGACATGGCCCTTGCCGGGGCTGATGAACTGCGGCAGCAGCGACAGATAGAGAACGGCCACCTTGGGATTGAGCAGATTGGTCATCAATCCCATGGCGAACAGCTTGCGCGGCCGGTCCTTCGGCAGGTCGCGCACCTGGAACGGCGAGCGCCCGCCGGGTTTCACCGCCTGCCAGGCCAGCCACAGGAGATAGAGCACACCGGCAAAGCGCAACACGTCATAGGCATAGGGCACCGCGATCAGCAGCGCCGTGATGCCGAACGCGGCCGACAGCACGTAGAACAGGAAGCCGAACGCAACGCCGCCAAGCGAGATCAGGCCGGCCTTCGGCCCTTGCGACAGCGAGCGTGAGATCAGGTAGATCATGTTGGGGCCTGGCGTCAGCACCATGCCGAGGCAGACCAGCGCGAAGGCGAGATGGTTGGCGGTGTCGGGCATTGTTCGTTCCCCAGCGTGCCGCGATGGATGAGGGACCGCGCGAGCGGCCAATCTGTGCCTGTCACGGGGGCGTCTGCAAGGGCTTGACGCCGCCAGGCGTTGCGCCAGTAACGATTCTGGTTAGCCGACCACGCGCAGGTTCGACAGTTCGTTGCCGATTTCCTTGAAATCGTTTGCCAGGCTGGCGCCGGTCGCATTCCAAAACAGCTTCGCCGGCTTACTCGGATCCGTCGCATCCTTGCGGAAGCGCGAATTCGACGAGCAGGATTTCAGCGCATCGATCGCCAGCTTGTCGCTGGCCTTGGTCGTCGACAGGTCGAGCGCCACCGTCATCACCATGATGTTGGCTGCCTTGGCGTTGTTGCAAAGCGTGGCCATCTGCTCGTTGAGCGCGTTGGTGTAGTTGCCGTTCGAATAGTCCAACTGACCGATGGCGCTCGACGTGCCCATGAACAGGCGGCCGGCCGAAGTGCCGTTGTAACCGGGGTTGAGATAGCCATAGGACGCATAGGTTGATTTCGAATTGGCGGGGTCGGAATAGCCCAGCGAGGAAGGGGTGTAATAGGTGTTGGCACCGTCGGTCAGCACGATCACGACCTTGTCGTTGCCTCTTTCGGTTTCCGGGCGCCCTTGCGTGAACGGCTCTCCGCTCGAAACCACCCGCCAGCCCCAGGCCATGCCCTCGGGACATTGGTGCCGCCATTCGGCTGCATCAGGTCGATCGCCGCCTTGATCGAGGTGAGCCCGTCGGCGACGCTGACATCGGTCAGCGGCGTGATCGGGTTGGTGGTGCAGCTGTAATTCGGCCCGTTCCCGGAGGGCAGCGCCGGCGCATCGATCGGCCGCGGCTGGAAATACTTGGCCATGTTGCGCAGCCGCGATTGGCCGCTGCTGCTCGATGGATCGTCGTTCCACCAGCTGTTGACGGCGCCATAGGTTGCCGGCGCGGCCTCGTCGGGATCCTGTGTGAGTTTCCAATGATTGCCCGGTTCGTCGGGGGCGAACATGGGCACGAACATCGTTGCCGGATCGCCGACGCCGATGCCGGTGTTGGCTGAGCCGCCGGATGGCGTGGCGTCGTTGATATTGTAGGGGTAGGGCCTGGCCTCGACGCAGCCTTGCCAACTGGCGAACGGACCATAGGAATCGATATAGTCATATTCGTCGTGGCTGCTTTTGCAGGTGTTGTTCGAATTGTATTGGTCGCACACGACCCGTTTGCTGTTGACGACACGCTCGTGGTTGGTGACGACCTGCATGTCGCGGTAGAGCGAGAACCGGGTCAGCATCTGGCCTTCCTCGGTTCCCCAGCCGGTCCCGCGCTTGTACCAGATGCCGTTGGTTTGCTGAGCGTATTTGTTGGCGGCGTTCAGCGTCGACCAGTCGAAATTCTCGTTCGACACCGGCGACAACCCTTCGGTGTCCATCCACGACGCGTTGCCATTCCCAGGGCCGACATTGACCGAGGCGGCGAAAGGCACGAGGCCGAATTGCACCGGCTTGTCGACCTGCTTGATCATGATCGCCTGCTGGGCCAGCGTGTCGACCAGCTGCTTGGAAGCAGTCTTGAGAAGATCGATGCGCTTTTGCCCCGAGCCCGTGCCGAGCGTGGTCATCGATCCGGAGTTGTCGAGCACCAGGGCAACTTCCAGCGTGTTCTTCAGCCGTACCTGTGAGGTGACGTTGAAGCTGAGCCTCTGGTTCGCATCGGTCGCCGATTTGCCGACGAATTGGGCGAAGGCGGGGTAGAAATAGGGTTTGTAATTGAGCTGGGCGGTCATGGTGAGCAGGCCGCCGCCGCTGGTGTTGCTAGGCAAGGTGACGTTGAGCGTCGCGCTGGCGGGATCGATATCGTTCAAATTGGCGTTGAAGAAGTCGAGTGCATAGGCTCTCAACTGGTCGTCGGTCGCACCTTCCGTCAGCCGGCGGGCCGTGGCGAAATTGGCGGCGTCGAGCGCGTTCATCACCATCTGCTTTTCACGGTTCATTTCCGTGAAGTCGACAGCGATAGCCAGACCGCCCATCAGCGGCACCATCGCCACAACCGTCATAAGAGCATAGTTGCCGCGCCTGTCGCGGCGGAACTGACGCCAGATTTCATGCATGTCTTGAAGCTGCCCCCGCCGACGGATTCTCGGTCGGCGCGAGCTTCCCACAGAACGCTGAAGGACGGGTTTGGGAAACCGCTCTATTGCTTGGTTGGCGCTTCACCAACCGCTAACCAATCAAAGGCCGCGGCTTGCGCCGCAATTCGTGCAGATGCGGGCGAAAGCTGGTGACAGCATGGGCCGGTTCGGATAATTCGAACCGGCTGCGGCGAACCGTCGGCCGCCGCACCCGCAACGATCATACTGAAGGAAACGGCATGGCGGATTCGCCCGAAATCGTCGGCTCGCTCGAAGACGTGTCGAAAGCCTATTCGGCAATTCTCTGCGACGTCTGGGGCGTGGTGCACAATGGCGAATGGCATTTTCCGGCGGCCGCGGCCGCGCTGGCGGCGGCAAGGGCGGCCGGCACTCCTGTCGTTCTGATCACCAATTCGCCACGCCGCAGCGCCGATGTCGTGGCACAGATGAGCGTGATCGGCGTTCCGCCGTCGGCCTATGACCGCGTGGTGACCTCGGGCGACGTGACCCGCGATCTGATCGCGGAGGGTCCACGCAAAGTCTTCCACATCGGCGCCGACCGCGATTTGACCCTTTATGATGGCCTCGATGTCGAACTCGTCGAGGAGTTCGAAGCCGCCGGCGTCGTGTGCACCGGCCTGTTCGACGACGAGGTCGAAAAACCCGAGGATTATACCGATCTGCTGCGCCGGTTGCGCGCCAGGAACCTGCCATTCATCTGCGCCAATCCCGATATCATGGTCGAACGCGGCGAACGGATCATCTGGTGCGCCGGTGCGCTCGCGCGCGACTACGCGCAGCTCGGCGGTCGCACGCTGATCGCCGGAAAACCCCATGCGCCGATCTACGAGGTCGCGATGAAGGAGGTGGCCGAGATCCTCGGCCGGCCGGTTGAGCGTTCGCAAATACTGGCGATCGGCGATGGCATGATGACCGACGTCAAGGGCGCGGCCGACAACGGTTTCGACGTCCTCTATGTCTCCGGCGGCATTCATGCCCGCGACTATGGCGACCCATTGCGGCCGGATCCGGCAAGGCTCGGGCTCTTCCTGGAGCGTCACGGCTATGGTCCGGTGGCCGTCATCGCAAGACTGCAGTAGGTGGCAATGGTCGCGTTCCAGCATCTTACGACAACCGCGCCGCTGCCCGCCGATCTGCGAGGCGGCGTCGTGGCGATCGGCAATTTCGATGGCGTACACCGCGGCCACCAGGCCGTTCTCGAACGGGCATTGGCGGAGGCAGCGCGGCGTGGCGTGCCGGCCCTGGTGCTGACCTTCGAACCGCACCCGCGAACGCTTTTCAAGCCTGATTTGCCCCTTTTCGTGCTGACGCCGCCGCCGATGAAGGCGCGGCTCCTGTCGCTGCTGGGCTTTGCCGCGCTCGTCGAGCAACCTTTCACGCGCGACTTCGCCTCGCTGTCGGCGGAAGCCTTCGTCACCGATGTGCTGGAGAGGACGCTGGGCATCACCCACGCCGTGACCGGTTTCGATTTCCATTTCGGCAAGGACCGCCAGGGCGGGCCGGCCTATCTGATGGCTGCCGGCGAGCGCCATGGCTTCGGTGTCACACTCGTCGACGCCTTTCGCGACGAAGGCGCCGAGGTGGTTTCGTCGAGCCGCATCCGGGCCTTGCTTTGCGAGGGCGAGGTGGCCGGGGCCGCCGGGCTGCTCGGCTATCGCTTCACCGTGGAAAGCGAGGTTGTCGGCGGCCAGCAACTTGGGCGAACGCTCGGCTTTCCCACAGCCAACATGAGGCTTCCGGCGGCGGCCACGCTCAAGGAAGGTATTTACGCCGTCCGCTTCCGGCGCGCCGACGGCACGCTGTACGACGGCGTCGCCAGCTTTGGCCGCCGCCCGACCGTCGACGACAATGGCGCGCCGCTCCTGGAAACCTTCGTCTTCGACTTTTCCGGCGATCTCTATGGCGAGACTTGCGAAGTGTCGTTCTTCGGCTTCCTGCGCAGCGAGATCAAGTTCGACGGGCTCGATGCGCTGGTGGTGCAGATGAAGCGCGATGAAGCCGAGGCACGCGCGCTGCTTGGCGGCGTCAAGCCGCTGTCCAGCCTGGACGCCGCGGTGGCGTTCTGAAGCATGACCCCGAAAAGGGGGAGGCGAGTTCCTACCTCTTCAATGCAAGACCGACAGCGATGAATGTCCAGCCCTGGAAGATCAGGTCGATCGCCAGGAACAATCCGAGCACCCAAAGGCTGTTGACCGGCCAGCCCATGGCGATGATCAGGCCTGCGAGCACGCTGATGAGACCCGCCGCGACAATCCAGCCCCAGCCGCGCTCCGGGCGGTGGCTGTAGCCGACCCAGACCCGCAGAGCGCCGGAAGCGACGAGGGCGACGGCCAGCAGGAAGGTCAGCACCGCCGAGGCCAGCAGCGGATTGTCGAAAGCGAAGAATCCGGCGACCGCATAAAGCAGTCCGCTGAGCAGCCAGTAGAAAAAGCGTCCCCAGGTCTTGACCCCGAAAGCATGCATGATCTCGATGATGCCGGCCACCAGCATCAGCCATCCCACGACATAGACGGAAGCCACCGTGGCGATGAACAGATTGCCGAAGGCGATGCCGCCGAGGATCAGCAGCACCACGCCCAGGCCGACGAACCATCCCCATTTGTCGCGCGTCTGGCCGATCGCGCTCTTCAGGGTATCGCCGTGCAAGGTCATGTCCACTCCTCCATCGAGGGCCGCCAGCATGCAAGGAGGTTACCCTCGGCGCCAACCCGCGTCCAGCCGACCGCGGACGCGATGGTGCGGGCAATGCGAGCCGGATGTCTCGTCCTTAAATCAAATTTTACCAAAGCCTCGTCAAAGCTGTCGCCGCAGGGCAGTTTTATCGTGTTAGTGGAGTGACCATGAGTCCGGTCGGGAAGATTTCTATAGCCTTGGCTACCGTCATGCTGGCTACGTCGGGCGTGGCACAGGCCGGCGATGGCGCTTTCGGCTGGCTGTCCGGCGACTGGTATCTGACGGTCGGCGCGACCGGCCTGGTGGCGCCCAATTTCGAGGGCGGCAAGAAGTACATGCTGAGCGCCCAGCCCATCATTTCGCTGGGCAAGGCCGGTCCCCAGGCGCGCTTCACCTCCCGCAACGACAATATTTCGCTGGCGCTTGTCGACGATGGCGGCGTCCGCGCGGGCCTGACCGGCAGGTTCTTGTTCTCGCGTGACGACGGCGATGCCGACGAACTCAAGGGGCTGGACCCGGTGCGATGGGGCGGCGAGGTCGGCGGCTTCTTCGAATTCTATCCGACGGACTGGATGCGCGCGCGTGCCGAATTGCGGCACGGCATCCGTGCCCACAATGGCTTTGTCGCCGACATCGCCGCCGATGCTTTCTACGACGTCACGCCAACGGTCAGGATTTCGGGTGGCCCACGCGTGTCTTTTGCCTCGGCGAAGTATTTTGATGCCTATTACGGCGTCAACGCGCAGGAGGCCGTGGCCTCGGGGCTAAGTCAGTACAATCCCGGCGGCGGCCTCAAATCCGTCGGCCTCGGCGGCGCCGTGACCTGGAAGGTGACCGATCCGATGACCGCCAGCCTGTTTGGCGAGTATTCCCGCCTCGAGGGTCCGGCGGCCGATTCCAGCCTGGTCAAGGAGCGCGGCGACCGCAACCAGTTCATGGTCGGCGTGTCGACCACCTATCGCTTCGACTTCAAGATGTAAGTGAATCGAACGAGACGCTTTATTCCTGCGCTCTTCTCGGCTAAAAGCCCAGCAATGACGAGCTTTTCGCGCCTTCGCGCGCCGACGATACGAATTACCAGCCCGGTGTTCCCGGCAGCCTGAAGGCTGTTGGAGCAGCCGGGACTATCGCGCGCGGCCTCTCGCGCTTTTCCAGATCATCAAGGCATGTCGCCCAGAAGTGGCCCGGTTTGGGAAAACGGCATGCGTATAAAGTAGAATTCCAAGCCGCAAGCCACGTGGCCCGGCATGCACATGGCAGACCAATGACCGACCAAAACCAATCAACGATCGACTATTCCAAGACCCTTTACCTGCCGCAGACGGAGTTTCCGATGCGCGCCGGCTTGCCCGAGAAGGAGCCGGTGCTGGTCAAGCGCTGGCAGGACATGGACCTCTACCGCAAGCTGCGCGAGAGCGCGGCGGGGCGCACGAAATACGTGCTGCATGACGGCCCGCCCTACGCCAACGGCAACATCCATATCGGCCACGCGCTGAACAAGATCCTCAAGGATGTCATCACCCGCTCGTTTCAGATGCGCGGCCATGACTCCAACTATGTGCCCGGCTGGGATTGTCACGGCCTGCCGATCGAATGGAAGATCGAGGAACAGTACCGCGCCAAGGGCAAGAACAAGGACGAGGTGCCGGTCAACGAATTCCGCAAGGAATGCCGTGAATTCGCCGCACACTGGATCTCGGTGCAGGGTGGCGAGTTCCAGCGGCTTGGCGTCATCGGCGACTTCGATAACCCTTACACGACCATGGCCTTCCACGCCGAGTCGCGCATCGCCGGCGAATTGCTGAAATTCGCCATGTCTGGCCAGCTCTACCGCGGTTCGAAGCCGGTGATGTGGAGCGTCGTCGAGCGCACGGCGCTCGCCGAGGCCGAGATCGAGTACCAGGATTACGAGTCCGACACGATCTGGGCGAAGTTTCCGGTGGCCAATCTCGTCCTCGCCAGTGTCGTGGACGGGCAGCCGGCGGAGCTCGATCCGGACCTGAGTGGGCGCTCGCTTGACCTGCTGGATGCCCATGTCGTCATCTGGACGACGACGCCATGGACCATTCCGGGCAACCGCGCCGTCAGCTATTCGCCGCGCGTCGCCTATGGCCTCTACGAGGTGACGGCGGCCGAGAACGCGTTTGGCCCGCAGCCGGGCGAGAAGCTGATCTTTGCCGATGCCCTGGCCGAGGAAAGCCAGGCCAAGGCCAAGGTCACCTTGAAGCGCCTTCACGGCATCAGCGCAGAACAGCTTGGAAATCTTGTGCTTTCGCATCCCTTCAAGGGTCTCGGTGGCGGCTACGAGTTCCCGGTTGCGATGATTGCCGGCGAGCATGTCACCGATGACGCCGGCACGGGCTTCGTGCACACGGCTCCCGGCCATGGCCGCGAGGACTTTGATGCCTGGATGGATGCCGCGCCCGCGCTGCGCCAACGCGGCATCGACACCGAGATCCCGTTCACCGTCGACGATGCCGGCTTCTTCACCAAGGACGCGCCAGGCTTCGGCCCGGACCGCGAAGGCGGAGCTGCGCGCGTCATCGACGACAACGGCAAGAAGGGCAACGCCAACCAGGCGGTCATCGACGAGCTGATCAAGCGCAACGCGCTGTTCGCGCGCGGCCGGCTGAAGCACAGCTACCCGCATTCATGGCGTTCGAAGAAGCCGGTCATCTTCCGCAACACGCCGCAATGGTTCGTCTACATGGACAAGGACCTCGGTGATGGCACCACGCTGCGCAGCCGCGCGCTGAAGGCGATCGACGAGACGCGCTTTGTCCCGGCCGCCGGCCAGAACCGCATCCGCGCCATGATCGAGGAGCGCCCGGACTGGGTGCTGTCGCGCCAGCGCGCCTGGGGCGTGCCGATCGCCGTTTTCGCCGACGAGGATGGCAACGTGCTGAAGGACGAGGCGGTCAACCAGCGCATCATGGAAGCCTTCGAAGCGGAGGGCGCCGACGCCTGGTTCGCGCCCGGTGCCAAGGAGCGCTTCCTCGGCAATCACGATGCTTCCAAATGGCGGCAGGTGATGGACATTCTCGACGTCTGGTTCGATTCGGGCTCGACACATGTCTTCACCCTGGAAGACCGGCCCGACCTGAAGTGGCCGGCCGATGTCTATCTCGAAGGCTCCGACCAGCATCGCGGCTGGTTTCACTCCTCGCTGCTCGAAAGCTGCGGCACCCGGGGGCGGGCGCCCTACGACACCGTCGTCACCCATGGCTTCACCATGGACGAGGATGGCCGCAAAATGTCGAAATCGCTCGGCAACACGGTCGTGCCGCAGGATGTGATCAAGCAGTCCGGCGCCGATATCCTGCGGCTCTGGGTGGTGACGACGGACTATTGGGAAGACCAGCGGCTCGGCAAGAACGTGCTGCAGACCAACATCGACGCCTATCGCAAGCTGCGCAACACCATCCGCTGGATGCTGGGCACGCTTGCCCATGACGATGGTGAGGACGTTGCCCTGGAGACGATGCCGGAGCTGGAGCGGCTGATGCTGCACCGGTTGGCGGAGCTCGACGAGGTGGTGCGCCAGGGCTACGACGCCTTCGAGTTCAAGCGCATCACGCGCGCACTGCTCGATTTCATGGTGGTCGAGCTGTCGGCCTTCTATTTCGATATTCGCAAGGACGCGCTGTACTGCGACGGCCCGTCGAGCGTGAAGCGCAAGGCCTCGGTCCAGGTGGTGCGCCATCTCTTCGACTGCCTGGTGAGATGGCTGGCGCCGATGCTGCCCTTTACCATGGAAGAGGCCTGGCTCGACCGTCATCCCGATGCGGTCTCGGTGCATCTCGACCAGTTCCCGCAAATCCCGGCGAATTGGAAGAACGAGGCGCTGGCGGAGAAATGGCGCAAGGTCAGGCAGGTGCGCCGCGTCGTCACCGGCGCGCTCGAGATTGCGCGTGCCCAGAAGGTGATCGGCTCCTCGCTGGAGGCTGTACCGGTGGTCACGATCAACGACGCGGCGCTCGAGGCGGCGATATCGGATGTCGACATGGCTGAAATGGCGATCACCAGCGACCTCGTCATTGCCCATGGCCAGGCGCCGCAAACCGCCTTTGCCCTCGACGATGTCAAGGGCGTCGCCGTGGTGGTCGAGAAAGCGGAGGATCGCGGCCTGGTCAAATGCGCGCGTTCCTGGCGCTACACGGCCGATGTCGGGCAGGATGCTGCATTTCCCGATGTCTCGGCGCGCGACGCCGCCGTGCTGCATGAGCTGCAGGCGCTCGGCCGGCTTTGATGCATGTCGCCATGCGGTTTGGGATCACGGCACGCGTGGTCGGAATGGGCGGCATATCGGTGCACAAACGCCACGCCGGGCGGCGCGGAACCGCCGGTGCGTTGCCCTTAACGAGTGGTTGAGGTAAACACGCGAAACTCCGGAAGACAAATTGTCGCCGGATTTCCGTCGCAAGTGCTTGCACGATGGGGACCGGATACAAAGCCGGTGCGATCGAGAGGCCGTCTAGAGTGGGACTTTTTGGCATGACCGAGAGATATAACGCGCGCCTTGCGCTGTTGGCGCCGCTTGTCGTATCGGGCCTCGCTTTGTCCGGCTGCATGGGCTCTCCGACCTATGGCACCGACAAGACCGCTGCCGAACAGCTGGCCGGCGATCTGACAGGGGCCGTTTCCTTCGCGCCGAAGCACAAGGACCCGATCGACTACAAGCCGCGTCCCACTCTGGTGAAGCCGGCACCCGGGCAGAAGGAAGCGCTGCCTGCCCCGCAGGAAAGCATTCAGACGGCGAACGCCGGCTGGCCCGAATCGCCCGAGCAGCGCCGCGCGCGCCTGCGCGCCGACGCCACCGCGCACCAGAATGATCCGGCCTACCAGTCGGAGATCGTCGATGATGTGCAGACGGATCCCGCTTCGGTGAAGAAGGCAATGGCAGACTCCGGCTCAAGCCACCCACCGGCGTGGAACCCCGCCGATTCCGACAAGGGCCGCGCTGCCGAGATCCAGCGCCGCCTCGCCGAAAGCAAGCAGGGCGACCCCAACACGCGTAAATATCTCAGCGAGCCGCCATTGGCCTACCGTGTCGCCTCCGATGCGGCTCCGCAGAACGAGCTCGGCGAGGACGAGTACAAGAAGGAACGCCGCCTCAAGGCAAAGGCCGAGGGCAAGAAGGGCGGCTGGTTCGATTGGTTACCGTCGCTGTAAGAACAGCCGCGCCGCCTTGTCTGCGGCGGCCTTGGCTCAGTCTCGACGCCCCCTGAAAAATCCTTCAGCAGCAGGCCCGCTTCGGTTTCCGCCATGCCCGGATAGATATCGGGCGTGTGATGGCAGGTCGAAGAAGTGAAGAAGCGCACGCCGTTGACCACGGCGCCGCCCTTTTCGTCGGCGGCACCGAAATAGAGACGGCGCAGCCTGGCGAAGGAGATTGCCCCGGCGCACATGGCGCAAGGTTCCAGTGTCACATAGAGATCGTGGCCGGTGAGCCGCTCGCTCGAGAGTTTGCCGCAGGCTTCACGGATAACCAGCATTTCGGCGTGCGCCGTCGGGTCGGCAAGCTCGCGCGTGCGGTTCCCGGCACTGGCAATGACCGTGCCGCCATTGGCGATCACGGCGCCGACCGGCACTTCGCCGCGCAAGGCCGCCGCTTCGGCCTCCTGCAGCGCCAGCGCCATGAAATCCGGCCTCTTCAAGCGGTTTGTCTTCCCATTATATCCTCGCCACCCGGCGGTGATCCTGTTATGGAGCGCATCAACCCGAAAATCGGACTCGATTTTCGGGAATGATCATGCGCCAAATCAAAAATGCTACAGCGTTCGTTGCGCGCCGAACGGATGCGCCACGCTGTAGCAGCGCAAACGGACAAAGGCCACATGGACGACAACGATAAGAAATCTCCGCGCAAAGGCGGCCCGGGCAGGAGCGGCCCGAAATCGGCAGGTGCACCTGGCCGCGACGCCAGCAAGGGCGGGAAGCCGTCCTTTGGTGCGAAAAAGCCTTATGCCCCACGTGGCGATCGGCCGATGGCCGCCGATGGCGACCGGCCGAAGCGGGACTTCAAGGGCGGCGACAGGCCGTTCAGCAAGGGACCGCGCCCCGAAGGCAAGCCTTATGAAAAGCGCGAAGGGCCGCGCAAGCCTTACGCCCCGCGCGGCGGGCGTCCGATGGTCGCCGAAGGCGAGCGCAAGCCGTATGAAAAACGCGAAGGCCCGCGCAAGCCCTATGCCCCGCGTGGCGACCGTCCAATGGCGGCCGAAGGCGAGCGCAAACCTTATGAGAAGCGTGAAGGGCCGCGCAAACCCTCCGCGCCGCGCGGCGACCGTCCGATTTCTGCTTCGGCGGAGGGCGGCGAAAAGCGCTTTGACCGTCCCAAGCGTGATTTCGCAGATCGTCCGAAGCGGGATTTTGCTGACCGTCCAAAGCGCGACTTCGGAGGCGACAGACCCAAGCGTGATTTCGGTGATCGGCCCCAGGGTGCGTCGGGCGGCGGTTTCAAGCCACGTCCGCGACCGGCCGAAGCAACGGAAGAAGCCGGCGAGCGCATCGCCAAGCGGCTGGCGCGCGCCGGGCTCGCCTCGCGCCGCGATGCCGAGGAACTGATCGCTGCCGGCCGCGTCAAGGTCAATGGCCGGGTGCTGGCTTCGCCGGCGTTCAACGTCATGCCCAATGACATCATCCATCTCGACGGCATGGAAATCCCGCCGATCGAACGCACGCGCCTGTTCCTGTTCCACAAGCCGGCCGGCGTCGTCACCACCAACCGCGACCCCGAAGGCCGCAAGACCGTCTTCGACGTGCTGCCGGCCGAGCTGCCGCGGCTGATGACCATCGGCCGGCTCGATATCAACACGGAAGGCCTGCTGCTGCTGACCAATGATGGCGGCCTGTCGCGCGTGCTCGAACTGCCGGCCACCGGCTGGCTGCGCCGTTACCGCGTGCGCGTCCACGGCAAGGTCGAGGAAAGCGCGCTTGCCGGCCTGCGCGAAGGCATTGCCGTCGACGGCGTCTTCTACGGCGCCATCGAAGCCAGCCTCGATCGCGAGCAGGGCTCCAACGCCTGGCTGACGATCGGCTTGCGCGAGGGCAAGAACCGTGAGGTCAAGAACATCCTCGGCGCGCTCGGCCTCGACGTCACGCGGCTGATCCGCATCTCCTACGGCCCATTCCAGCTCGAGGATCTCGCCGAAGGTCATGTGCTGGAGATCAAGGGCCGGGTGCTGCGCGACCAGCTTGGCGAGCGCCTGGTCGAGGAATCCGGCGCCAATTTCGACGCCGAGATAACAAAACCGTTTTCCAACCAGCCGGTGGGGCGCACCGAAGTCCGTGAGGCCGAACCCGAACGGCCGAAGTTTACGCGAGACGGCGAGCGGCGGCCGATCGGCGAGGGCGGGCTGATCAAGAACCGCAAACGCCGGGAAGGCAGCCGCGACGAGGCGCTCGGCAAACTGTCGACGAGTCCCGACAGAGGCGAGAGACCAGAAAAGAGCTTCGGCGATCGCGGTCCGCGACCGGAGCGTGGCGGCTTTGGCGATAAGCCGCGTGGAAGTTTCGGCGACAAGCCGCGCGGCGGATTCGGTGACAAACCCCGTGGCGGCGGCAAGAAATCCAAACGCGAGCAACGGCCGATCGAGCCGCCCGGCCAGCGCAAGGCCAATGTCTGGATGGCGCCGGGAGCCCGGCCGATCGGCAAGGGCAGGGCGGAGGCCGATGCGGCCAAGGCGGCCGAGAACAGAGCGCGCAAGGCCTCGTTCAAGCCGTCTTATGGCAAGCCCGCCGGCAAACCAGGTGGCGCAAAGCCGTTCGGCAAGCCGCGTGGCGAGCGTCCAGGAGGCGCCGGTGGCGGTGAGCGGCCGCGCGGTGGCCCCAAGGGTCCCCGGACAAGATGAGAATCGTCGGCGGTGAGTTTCGCGGGCGTCCGCTGGCGACGCCCCGCAGCAGCGCTATCCGCCCGACGACCGACCGCACCCGCGAGGCCGTCTTCAACGTTCTGGCGCATCGCTTTGCCGGGCAATTGGAGGGCGCGCGCGTGCTCGACCTGTTCGCCGGCACCGGCGCGCTTGGTCTGGAAGCGCTGTCGCGCGGGGCATCCTATGGCGTGTTCATCGAGGAATCGGCCGAAGGCCGGGGTCTGATCCGCGACAATGTCGAGGCCTTCGGCCTAACCGGACGCACCAAGATCTTCCGCCGCGATGCAACGGGCCTTGGCGAGGCGGGCACGCTGGCGCCGTTCGGCCTCGTCTTTGCCGATCCGCCCTACGGCAAGGGCCTTGGCGAGCGCGCCCTGCGGTCGGCCAAGGATGGCGGTTGGCTGCGCCCAGGCGCGCTCTGCGTGGTCGAGGAGACGGCGACGGTTCCCTTCGAGCCAGGCCCGGGCTTTTCCGTGCTTGACGAGCGCAACTATGGCGAGACCATCATCCGCTTCATCGAGGCTGCCTGAATAGGCCCGCCTTCAGCAGTGGCCTCTTTGCCGCCGCCTTTGACGGCAAGATGACCAACAATTCACTTTGCTTGTCGCCAGCGCCTTGCCTATCGTCGCTGCATGAAAACCGGAGCCATCGATGACATCCAGGACTGAATGGCTGCGGCCGGCGCTGCTGGCGACCTCGCTGGCCTTGTTCATCGCCGGCCCTGTGCTGGCCGACAGTTCTGCGTCGCCCAAGACTCTGCCGGCCGAGTTCAAGGTCACGGATTTCCTGCTCGACAACGGCATGGAAGTGGTCGTCATTCCCGATCACCGCGCGCCGATCGTCACCCATATGGTCTGGTACAAGATCGGCAGCGCCGACGAGCCGCCGGGCAAATCCGGCATCGCTCATTTCTTCGAGCATCTGATGTTCAAGGCGACAGCCCATCACGCGGCCGGCGAGTTCGATCGCGCCGTCTCCGACATTGGCGGCTCCAACAACGCCTTCACCTCCTATGACTACACCGCTTTCCACGAGACAGTGGCGCCGGCGGATCTCGAGCTGATGATGAGCTTCGAAGCCGACCGCATGCGCAACCTCATCCTCACCGACGACGTCATCAAGACCGAGCGCGACGTGATCCTGGAGGAGCGCCGCTCGCGCATCGACAACAATCCGCAGGCCGTGCTCGACGAGGAGGTCGATGCCACACTGTGGCAGAACCAGCCCTATCGCATTCCGGTCATCGGCTGGATGCAGGAGATGGAGCAGTTGAACCGCACCGACGCCGTCGCCTTCTACAACAAATACTACCGGCCCAACAACGTCGTGCTGATCGTGGCCGGCGACGTCGAACCGGAAGCGGTGAAGGCGCTGGCCGAGAAGACCTACGGCAAGGTGGCCCGCGGGCCGGATCTGCCGCCGCGGGTGCGCCCGGTCGAACCGGAGCAGAACACCAGACGCACCGTCACGCTCTCCGACGCCCGCGTCAGCGTGCCGAGTTTCTCGACGCAATGGGTGGTGCCCTCCTATCACACGGCCAAGCCGGGCGAGGCTGAAGCGCTCGATCTGCTCGCCGAGATTCTCGGCGGCGGCAACCGCAGCCGGCTTTACCAGGCGCTTGTCGTCAAGCAGGGCATCGCTTCCAGCGCCGGTGCGTACTTCCAGGGCACTATGCTCGATGACACCAATTTCACTGTCTATGGCGCGCCGCGCGGCGACGCCAAGCTGGCCGACGTCGAAGCCGCGGTCGATGCGGAGGTGGCGCGCATCGCGAGCGACGGCGTCACATCAGATGAGCTCGAAAAAGCCAAGGATCGCTATGTCAGGTCGATGATCTTTGCCCGTGACAAGCAGGATTCCATGGCCAACATCTATGGCTCGATGCTTGCCACCGGCGGCAATGTCCAGGACGTGCAGCAATGGCCGGATCGCATCCGCAAGGTCACGGCCGACGAGGTCAAGGCCGTTGCCACGCGCTATCTTGTGCCTGCCCACTCGACGTCAGGCTACCTCTTGCCGCAGCAACAGGCGGGGAATTGATGATGATGAACGAGCATCTCCGCGCTTTTCCTTCTCCCGCAAGGGGAGAAGGGAAGGCCCTGCACGCCCTCGCGACCCTCTTCCTCTCCATCCTCTTCCTGGTTCTGCCGGCGCTTGCCGCCCGCGCCATGGAGATCCAGTCCGTCACCTCGCCGAAGGGCGTCACGGCTTGGCTGGTCGAGGACTATTCCGTGCCGGTTGTCGCCATCCGCCTCGTCTTCGGCGGCGGCTCGACGCAGGATCCGCCGGGCAAGGAAGGGCTGGCCAATCTGATGACCGGCCTGTTCGACGAAGGCGCCGGCACTCTCGATTCGGAAGCTTTCCAAATCAGGCTCGACGATGCCGGCGCCGAGATGAGCTTCGACGAGACCCGCGATGGCATCTACGGCTCCATGCGCATGCTGGCCGAACAGCGCGACGAAGCCTTCGACCTGTTGCGGCTGGCGGTCAACGAGCCGCGCTTCGACCAGGCGCCGATCGACCGCATCCGCGCCCAGGTCCTGTCCGGCATCATCGCCAACGAGAACGACCCAGACACGGTGGCGCAGAACCGATGGGCTCGCGCCGTCTATGGCGACCACCCCTATTCGCGCTCCGATCAGGGCACCAGGCAGAGCGTCGCCGCCATCACGCAGGCCGATCTCAAGGCCCTGCACAAGGCGGTGTTCGCGCGCGGCGGCCTGCATGTCGCCGTGGTCGGCGCCATCGACGCCGAGACGCTGAAGAAGAAGCTCGACATGGTGTTCGGCGACCTGCCGCCGAACCAGGCGCTCGCCCCTGTCGCCGATATCGAGCCCAGGCTGGCGCAGCATATCGAGGTCAATTACGACCTGCCTCAGACCTCGCTGCAGCTCGCCTGGCCAGGCGTGAAGCGCACGTCGCCGGATTTCTTCCCGGCCGCGCTGATGAACGAAATCCTTGGCGGCGGCACCTTCACCTCGCGCCTGTTCCAGGAGGTGCGCGAAAAGCGCGGGCTGGCCTACAGCGTCAATTCCTCGCTGGTAAACCAGGACCACGCCGACGCGCTGATCGTCACCACCGGAACGCGTTCCGACCGCGCCGCCGAGACGCTCGGCATCGTGCGCGACGTCGTCAAGCGGCTGGCCGAGGACGGCCCGACCGAGGCCGAACTGGCGGCGACCAAAAAATATCTGATCGGCGCCTATGCGATCAACAATCTGGATTCGTCGAGTTCCATCGCCGCGACGCTGGTCGAGCTGCAGCTCGACGATCTCGGCATCGACTACATGCAGCGCCGCAGCGGTTACATCAACGCGGTGACGCTGGATCAGGTCAAGGCGGCGGCGAAGAAGCTGCTGACGGCGGAGCCGACCATCATGGTGGTCGGGCCTCCACTGGCGGGAGCCGGCAAGGGATGAGCCCGACCTTTGGCATAGCTTTCGGCGGCGGCGGCGCACGCGGCCTGGCGCATATCCATGTCATCGAGGCGCTGGACGAGCTCGGCATCAAGCCGGTGGCGATAGCCGGCTCGTCGATCGGCGCCATCATGGGCGCCGGCATGGCTGCCGGCATGACCGGCAAGGATATCCACGACTATGCCCGCTCGATCCTTGGCCGCCGCGCCGAGGTGGCGAGCCGCATGTGGCGGGCGCGGCCGGGCACGATCGCAGAAGCCATGCAAAACGGCATCCGCGTCAGCCAGTTCAATGTCGAGCGCATCCTCAAGGCGTTTCTGCCCGAGGCCATTCCCGAAACCTTCGCTGATTTGAAAATCCCGCTGAAGGTGACAGCGACGGACTATTTCGGCCACAAGCTCGCTGTCTTCGACGACGGCGACCTACACTCGGCCCTTGCCGCTTCGGCCGCCATTCCCGCCGTCTTCCGCCCGGTGACGCGCGACGGCAGGCTGCTGATCGACGGCGGCATCTACAATCCCGTGCCGTTCGACCTGATCGAGAAGGATGCCGACATCGTCATCGGCGTCGACGTGGTCGGCGCGCCGGAAGAGGCCGACCGCAAGCAGCCGACCTCGGTCGACCTGATGTTCGGCGCCACGCAACTGATGATGCAGTCGATCATCGCCAACAAACTGAAACAGTGCCAGCCCGACATACTGGTCCGCCCGGCGGTGTCCAAATACCGGGTGCTCGATTTCCTGAAGATCGACGCCTTGATGAACGAGACGGTTGAAATCAAGGATCGGCTGAAGCGGGAGGTGGAGGCCGCAGTTGAACAGCGTTCAGCCAAGCTCAAAGCGAAAAGAATAAAGACACCAGCCAAGACGTGATCGCTATCAGCGACTGCGTCTGCAAGACCGTGAGGGTAGCTTGTGCCGCCTCGGCGGTGAAGCAGCGCCGAGGGACAACGATGGGCTTACCTCAGTCCTTCGCCCGCTCCACATACGACCCATCGGCCGTCATCACCACCACGCGTGTGCCAGGCGCGATGTGCGGTGGCACGGTGGTGCGCACGCCGTTGGAAAGAACGGCCGGCTTGTAGGAGGACGACGCCGTCTGCCCCTTGGTCGTCGGCTCGGTGTCGACCACTTCGAAGGTGGCGCGCTGCGGCAGCACCAGGGCGATCGCGATGCCGTTGAACTGCGACACCTGCACCGGCATGCCTTCCTGCAGATAGGGGGCTGCGTCGCCAACCACGGCTTCGCTGACCGCAACCTGGTCGTAGGTTTCCGGGTTCATGAAGTGATAGCCTTCGCCGTCGGCGTAGAGGAAGGTGTGCTCGCGCTCCTCGACATAGGCACGCTCCACCTGCTCGGTGGTGCGGTAGCGCTCCGACACCTTCACCCCGTCGCCGATGCGCCGCATGTCGAGCTGGGTCACGGGCGTGCCCTTGCCTGGGTGGATGTTTTCGGCAAAGAGGATCACATAAAGCTTGCCGTCCTTGTCGACGACATTGCCTTTGCGGAGCGAACTGGCGATGACTTTCACCACGGTTTTAAATCCTGCGAGAGTTGACGGGCGTTTGCCGGCTTGTGCGGCGCTGGATGGGGGCCTAGCGCATCTTGGCGCGAACCGCCAGCCCCCCAATGCGAACTGGCATGGGGGCGAACCGACATGGGGGCGAACCGACATGGGGCGCACCGCCATGCCTTCAATCCGCTCATGACCGCCGCGTCGCCCTGGTGGACGCCGCATGTCCACGCCGATCGCCGCCCCCGCCTGATGCTGCGCAACGGGCTGACGGCGGCCTTGCGCGACTGGTTCGCCCGCAACGACTTCATCGAGGTGGAGACGGCGGCGCTGCAGGTCTCACCCGGCAACGAGGCGCATCTGGCGGCTTTCGTCACGGAAGCGGTCGGGCCGGATGGCGTCCGCTCGCCGCTTTATCTCCACACCTCGCCGGAATTCGCCTGCAAGAAATTGCTCGCCGCGGGGGAGCAGCGCATTTTCAGCCTGGGTCCGGTCTACCGCAACCGTGAGCACGGTCCTTTGCATCATCCCGAATTCACCATGCTCGAATGGTACCGGGTGGGCGAAACCTATGAGAGCCTGATGCGCGACTGCGCCGATCTGCTGGCGTTGGCCGGGACACGGGCAGGGGCCACGCGCTTTTCCTTCCGTGGACGCGACTGCGATCCGTTCGCCGAACCGGAGCGGCTGACCGTGGCGGACGCCTTCAGCCGCCATGCGGGCATCGACCTGCTGGCCACGGTCGCCGTCGACGGCGACACGGACCGGGAGAAGCTTCATGCCGCAGTGGTCCAAGCCGGCCTGCGCACCGCGCCTGATGACAACTGGGCGGATTTGTTCAGCCGCGTGATGGTGGAAAAGATCGAGCCGTTCCTCGGGCAGGGGCGGGCGACCATCCTGTGCGAATATCCGGTCGCCGAGGCGGCACTGGCCCGTCCGAGTCCCGGGGATCCGCGTGTTGCCGAGCGGTTCGAACTCTATTGCTGCGGTGTCGAGCTCGCCAACGGCTTTGGCGAGTTGACCGACGCGGCCGAGCAGCGTCGGCGTTTCATCATCGAGATGGATGAGAAGGAGCGCATCTATGGCGAGCGCTACCCGCTGGACGAGGATTTCCTGGCGGCCCTTGCCGTCATGCCGCAGGCCAGCGGCATCGCGCTCGGCTTCGACCGCCTGGCGATGCTGGCGACCGGCGCGCAGAAGATCGAGGACGTTATCTGGACACCCGTCGCGGCATCTTGAACGAGAGGCCGCTACCAGACCGTCATTTCAATGCGCGAAAACCTGCTCCAGTGAACGAAAACCCTTGAATTCCAGGGCGTTGCCCGACGGGTCGCGAATGAACAGCGTCGCCTGTTCGCCGGGCTCGCCCCTGAAGCGGACCATTGGCCGCTCCAGCCAGTCTATGTCGTCGCGCGCTTCCAGCCGCGTCGCCAGGCGCTGCCAGTCATCCATCAAGAGCACGGCGCCGAAATGCGGGATCGGCACCAAAACGCCGTCGACCTTGCCGTCGCTGGCGGCTTGCGCGGCCTGGGGCCGCAGATGCGCCGACATCTGGTGGCCGTAAAGGTCGAAATCGACCCAGGTCGCCGACGAGCGGCCGATCGCGCAGCCCAGCACCTCGCCATAGAAAATTCGGGTTTCATCGAGATCACGGACTGGAAAGGCAAGATGGAAAGGCGTCATGGCGAAGGCTCCAGATAGGCAAAAACTGCGACGTCCGCTCTTTGCGGGCGCTTCGATGGCGATTTGGTCGCGCCATCCTGATTGCCCTTCTGCCATTGCACAAGCGGCATTGGAACAATAGATGGTGCGGCAGCACCTGCCTTCCGGACAGGGCTGAAGAAACAGGATCAAGTGCATGACCGACAAGCTCGACGCCGCGAAATTGACGGACCGCGTCGCGGCCCTGGTCGAGGCAGCGAAACGCGCTGGCGCCGATGCCGCGGACGCCGTCGCGGTGCGTGGCCGCTCGACCGGCGTCTCGGTGCGGCTTGGCAAGGTCGAAAACACCGAGGCGTCCGAGGGCGACGACGTTTCGCTGCGGGTCTTCGTCGGCCAGCGTGTGGCCAGCGTATCGGCCACCGCCGCGTCCGATCCGAAGGCGCTTGCCGAGCGTGCCGTCGCCATGGCCAAGGTGTCTCCAGAGGATCCCTACCAGGGTCTTGCCGACCCTGCGCTGCTCGCCAGGCAGACGCGCGATCTGGACCTGTTCGACGCGACCGAAGTGTCGGCCGACCAGTTGAAGGAAGCCGCCCTTGCGGCCGAAGCGGCGGCTCTCGCCGTCAAGGGCGTGACCAATTCGTCCGGCAGCAATGCCAGCGCCGGGCTGGGCGGGATGGTTCTGGCCACCTCACACGGTTTTCTCGGCCAGTACGTCGCCTCGCGCTTTTCGCGCTCGGCCAGCGTGATTGCCGGCGAGGGCACCGGTATGGAGCGCGACTATGAATTCTCCTCGCGCCAGCATTTTGCCGATCTCGACGCGCCGGAGGATATCGGACGCATGGCCGGCGAACGGGCCGTGCGTCGTCTTGGCGCGCGCAAGGCGGCGACCGGACCGGTCGACGTGGTGTTCGACCCGCGCGTCGCGCGCGGCATTGCCGGCCATATCGCCGGCGCCATCAACGGCGCTTCCGTCGCGCGAAAAACATCGTTCCTGCGCGACATGATGGGCAAGCAGGTGGCCGCTGCCGCCATCACCGTCACCGACGAGCCGTTGCGGCGCCGCGGCCAGGCTTCGCGTCCATTCGATGGCGAAGGCGTCGAGGGCGAGAAGCTCCTGATGATTGAAAAGGGTGTCCTCAATCACTGGTTCCTGTCGACGTCGGCGGCGCGGGAGCTCGGCCTCGTCACCAACGGTCGCGGCGCGCGCGGCGGCTCCTCCGTCTCGCCGTCGTCGACGAACCTTGCCATCGAGGCGGGCGAGCGCTCGCCGGAGGATTTGATCGGCTCGCTCAAGACCGGCTTCTACGTCACAGAAGTGTTCGGCCAAGGCGTGGACATGCTCACCGGCGAATACAGCCGCGGCGCCTCGGGCTTCTGGATCGAAAATGGCGCGCTCGCCTATCCGGTCGCCGAAGTCACCATTGCCTCGAACCTGAAGACGATGTTCCTCAACATGGTGCCGGCCAATGACCTCGACCGCAATTTCGGCACCGCCGCCCCGACGCTCCTGATCGAAGGCATGACCCTTGCCGGAGCATGACCTGACCACTGCCGGTGCCGATCAGGACCTGCCGCTGCTGCGCGACGCCGCTCGCGAAGCCGGTCTTATCGCCATGCGTTACTTCGGCAACAATCCGCAGGTCTGGATGAAGGGCGGCACCTCGCCGGTCAGCGAAGCCGATCATGCCGCCGATGCGTATCTGCGCCAGACGCTGCTTGCGGCACGGCCGGACTATGGCTGGCTGTCGGAAGAGACGGCCGACGATCCGGCACGGCTTTCGGCGCGCCGCACCTTCGTTGTCGATCCGATCGACGGCACGCGCGGCTTCCTCGAAGGCCAGCGGACATGGTGCGTCAGCGTTGCCGTCGTCGAGCACGGCCGAACGCTCGCCGGGGTGCTCGAATGTCCGGCGATGGATGAGACCTACTGGGCGCTGCCCGGCCAGGGCGCCTTCCGCAACGACAAGCGTATCGCGGTGCGCAAGCCTGGGGACAAGGCTGAAATTTCAGGATTGAAGCAGTTGATCGACCTGGTGCCTGCCGGCTGGCAGAAGCGGCTGCAGCGGGCACCCTACATTCCCTCGCTCGCCTACCGCCTGGCGATGATCGCCAACGGGACGCTCGACGCAACGTTCGTCAAGCCGAACGCGCATGACTGGGACATCGCAGCCGCCGATCTCATCCTGCGCGAAGCGGGCGGCCAACTGCTCGACCCGAATGGGCGCGCGCCGCTCTACGCCGGCTCGGTGATCCGCCACGGCGCGCTCGCTGCCGGCAGCGGGGACCTGCTGGCGGTGCTTGTCGATGTCATCGCCGGGCTGGATGCCTGAAAGCGTTTTCGAAGGTTCCAAAGTCGGCGGCTTTGGTCTAGACCTGTCACAAACTCACGATATGTGAAGGACCGACATGGCCGCGGAAGACGGAAAGAAACAGCTTTTGCATCTGGTGTTCGGCGGCGAACTCAAGAAGCTTGGCGGTACCGAGTTCCGGGATCTCGACGCGCTCGACATCGTCGGCGTCTATCCCGACTATCAATCCGCGCACACTGCGTGGAAAGCCAAGGCGCAAGCCAGCGTGGACAATGCTCATATGCGTTATTTCGTCGTTCATCTGCACCGCCTGCTGGATCCCGATAGCAAGGCTGCCGGTTGACCTCGATGGAGCATGATCTGGCGAAACAGCCAGCCAGCGAAGCCGCGCCGACGGGCAGGGGCGGCAGCCGCACGACCAAAGCCTTCTGGCGCCGGATTCGCGAGCCACTCGCGCAGTCCCGATTCGTCAAGAACGCCATTGCCAGCCTGCTCGCGCAGTTCGTGCGGCTGGTTCGCCTGACCAGCCCCCTGGTCGCCGGATCGGCACACTTTTCGGGCGGCGCCTACGCCGAGTTCGAGCCGGGGATCATTGCTCTGTGGCATGGGCAGCATCTTTTGACACCGGCCTATTACCCAAAGCGCAAGCCGCTGGTCGCCATGGTGTCGCGCAGCGCCGATGCAGAACTCAACGCGCTGATGCTGGAGAAGTTCGGCATCGAGGCGGTGCGCGGTTCGGGTGGACGTGACAATGCCAGGCATCTGGACAAGGGTGGGGCCAAGGCGCTCATCGCCCTCAAAAAGTCGCTCACCGCAGGCAAGAACGTTGCCATGATCGCAGACATTCCCCACGGTACCCCGCGCGATGCAGGGCTCGGTATCGTTCTCCTGGCTCGCCTCTCCGGCCGGCCGCTCCTGCCCGTCGCCATCGCCACCAGCCGCCGCAAGGTGCTGGAAAAGAGCTGGGACAAGACCACCATCAACCTGCCCTTCGGCCGCTCCGCCGTGACCATAGGCGCGCCGATCTTCGTGGCGGCGGATGCCGACGATGCCGAAATGGAACGCAAGCGCCTGGAAGTGACGGCCGCCCTCAACGCCGCGACCGCCGAGGCCTACCGTCTCGTGGACGGTCCGCGATGAGCGGCCGCTGGGCCCGCACCATGCTGTCGGCATATCGATTTGCCGGCGCGGCCGCTTATCCACTGGTCGGACCCTATGTCGCTTGGCGCACCTCGCGCGGCAAGGAAGACCGCAATCGCCGCCGCGAGCGCTACGGCGTCGCCGGCCGACCGCGCCCCGAGGGGCCGGTGATCTGGATCCATGCCGCGAGTGTCGGCGAGACCTTGGCCGTCGTGCCGCTGGTCGAAAGCATTCTCGACTATGGCGTCAACATCGTGCTGACGACCGGCACGGTGACCTCGGCCCAGGTCGTCGACGAGCGGCTCGGCGACCGCATCATCCACCAATATGTGCCGCTCGATCTGAAGCCAGCGGTCAGCCGCTTCCTCGATCACTGGAAACCTGATCTGGCCATCATCGCCGAATCCGAGATCTGGCCGATGACCATCCTCGAACTCGGTGCCCGCCACGTGCCGCAGGTGCTGGTCAATGGCAGGCTCTCTGATCGCTCGTTCACGTCGTGGAAGAAGCGGGCCAACATCGCCGAGGCGCTGTTCGAGAATCTGGCCCATGTCGTTGCCCAGTCCGACGTCGACGGCGAGCGTTTTCGCGCGCTCGGCGCCCGGCCCGTCACGGTGTCGGGCAACCTCAAGGTCGACACCAACCCGCCGCCGGTCGACGATCGCGCGCTCGGCACTTTGCAACGGCAGATCGGCGATCGCCCGACCTGGGCGGCGATCTCGACCCATGATGGCGAGGAAGTGGTCGCGGCGGAAGTCCACGCGATGCTGCACAAGCGTCACCACGGCCTTTTGACGATCGTCGTTCCGCGTCACCCCGATCGGGCCGAAGCCCTTGCCGCGCAGATTTCCGGCATGGGGCTGAAGGTCGCGCGGCGCAGCAAGGGCGACCGTATCGGGCCCGACACCGATATCCTGCTTGGCGATACGATCGGCGAAATGGGCTTATACCTCCGCTTGACCGAAATCGCTTTCGTCGGCCGCTCGCTGACCTCCGAAGGCGGCCAGAACCCGCTCGAGCCGGCCATGCTCGACACCGCAGTTTTGGCCGGGCGCAACGTGCAGAATTTTCGCGAGGCCTATCAGCGCCTGCTCGACAGGGGCGGCGCCAAGCTGGTGCGCGACCGCGACATGCTGGCTGGCGCCGTCAATTTCCTGCTGACCAACGAAGTGGCGCGCCACGAGATGATGGCGGCGGGGATCGCCACCGTCGACGAGATGCGCGGCGCGCTGGCACGTACGCTCAAATCGCTCGAACCCTATATCCAGCCGCTGGTGGTCAAGGCGCGCCTGAAGGGCGCGAACGGGCGTTAGCGTGGCTAGCGAAGCACCGCCTTTCTGGTGGGAAGAGCCGGATTGGCGCGTCTTCGCATTGTCGCCGTTGTCGGCAGTCTATGCGCTTGCCGCCGGCCGCGGCATGCGCAGGGCCCGGCGCGAGAAGATCGACGCGCCGGTTTTATGCGTCGGCAATTTCACCGTTGGCGGCACCGGTAAGACGCCGGTGGCGATCGCGCTCGCCCAACAGGCCAGGCGCATGCAGCTGAAGCCCGGTTTCCTGTCGCGCGGCCATGGCGGCTCTTTCGCCGAGCCGCATGTCGTGGATGCCGATCACGACAGCGCCAGGCATGTCGGCGACGAACCGCTGCTGCTGGCCGAACATGCTCCGGTGGCGGTGACGCCCAATCGTGCCGCCGGCGCCCGGCTGCTGCTGGAAAAACACGGCTGCGATTTCGTCATCATGGACGACGGCTTCCAGAGCGCGCGCATCCATATCGATTATGCGCTTGTCGTTGTGGATGCCCGCTACGGGATCGGCAATGGCCGCGTCATCCCGGGCGGTCCGCTCAGGGCCAAGATCGTCGACCAGCTGGTCTTCACCAGCGGGCTGTTGAAAATGGGCGAGGGCACCGCCGCCGACGCGGTGGTCCGCCGGGCAGCGCGTGCCGGCCGGCCGATCTTCGAGGCCCACACCGAGCCGTGCAGCAAGGCCGGGCTTGCCGGAAAGCGGTTTCTGGCCTTTGCCGGTATCGGTCATCCTGAAAAGTTCTTCGACACCGTGCGCGAGGCCGGCGGCGAAGTGGTCCTGTCCAGGGCTTTTCCGGATCATCATTTCTACGCCGAGGACGAACTCGCCGAACTGGCTGCGACGGCGCGGGCCGAAGGCCTAGGGCTGATCACCACCGCCAAGGACGCCGCCCGGTTGCGCCACGGCGCCCCGCGGGACTTTCTTGACCGTCTCGACGTGCTGGAAATCGACACGGTGTTCGAGCTTGATCACGTGCCCGAACGCATTATCGAAGAGACGCTCGATGCCTGGCGGCAGCGCAAGCTGAAAGGCTAGCCCCGTTTGCGCAACTCCGGATGCATCTCGATTTCGCGGCGCAGCGAAGCCGTGGCGTTCACGTAAGGCTCCTGCCTGGCGACGCTCCAGTATTTCAGCTCGTCCAATGGGATGTTTTCGCCCGTCACCGCGCAGCGCACGAACGAGCCGGGGCTGGTGACCTGGAAATCGCCATCGAGGTAGCGGATGCGGGCTTCCTTGCCGCCCGGGCCTTCGAAACGGTTCATCATGCAATGGCACTTGAGTTCATCGGGATTCAATCGCCATAAATCGTGGGCAAGGTCAAGCTTGGCGCAATGCTCATGTAATATTGCCCTATGGCACAATGGTTGTCAGGAAGCGCCATGGACATCGCCAATGCAAGCATGCCGTCTTTGCTGAAAGAAGCGCTCACGCCCCAGCCGGTGCCTTCGCCCAAGGCCGATCCGGCGACCGCGGCGCTGGTCAAGGTGCTCGTCCAGCCGCCGGCGCCCGCTGTGGTGCAATCGGCGCAGTTCACCACCCAGGCGCTGCAAAGCTCGCTGCCGCGACCGGCCGCTCAAACCTCGCAACGCCTGTCGTCCTCCGAGATCGAGGATGCTTACCGGGCCGTCATGGAACCTGACGCCGCCCACCATGCGCCGTCCCGAGCCTCGACGGGCGGGGTAGGGGCGGATACCGATCAGGCTTCGCGTGGCTTCACCCCGCCGCAGACGACGGACAGCACACCCAAACTGGCGCCGGCCCCGTCCACATTTTCGCCGGTCGTCGCTTCCGCGGCGGTCCTGGTCGCGGCCAATGCCAACGCGCCGCAACCGCGCGGCGCCTCCATCCGTCCGGCTGGCCATGCTCCACGATCCGAGCCAGCTCCGTTGTCGCTGTGGACCATATCGATCGTGACGGCCATCGTCTCGGCCGTGACCACCATGATCGTGCTTTTGCTGTTCCGTTAAGCAGGGTTCACGCGATTTCCGACAGGGAGCCGCCACGCATTTTCCCTTGGGAATTGCACTGGAGTGCATGTCCTGAAAGCGGGCCGGCGATGGCCGAATGCCTTCGAGCCTAATCGTCATCCTGCAGGAAAGCTTCCAGCCTTGCGGGCGCAAGCCCGGCCTGTTCGGCAATGCGCCTGGCGAGATCGGCGGCGGCCGCGCGCGGCCGGCCGACCGGACGATCCAGCCAGTAGGAAACCGGATTGAGCGTGGTGCGATCGTCGACGGCGACGAGGCGCCCCGATTCTATCTGGCGCTCGGTGAGCGGCGGCCGCGCCAGCGCGATGCCGAGGCCATGGGCCGCTGCATCGAGCACCAGATTGTAGTCCTCGAAGCGGCGGTCCTGCGGGCGCGGCCGGTAGTCCACGTCCTGCGCGGCGAACCAGGCGCGCCAGCCCGACGCGTCGGAATCGTTGATCAGCGGGAATTTGAGCAGCCGGGCCGGGTCGCCACCGCCGATCTCCCGTGCAAGGTCTGGCGAGGCGATCGGGAAGAGATGTTCCTCGAACAGCTGCACCGAGACGCGGCCCGGGATGCGGCCGCGACCGCAGCGGACCGAAAGATCGATGCCTTCGTCGGCGAGATCGGCCTGACGGTTGTCGACGTCGAGCACGATGCGCAGCCGGGTAGGGTCGTTTTCCAGTGTTGCCATGCGCGGCATCAGCCACAGGCCGCTCACCGATGGAATGGAGGCTAGACGCACCACCGCGGTGCCGCGCGGCTCCACCCAGCGGTCCGAATCGACCGAGATCAGGGCGAAAGCTTCGGTGGTCCTGAGATGCAGGCGATTGCCTTCGTTGGTCAGCGTCACGCCGCGCGCGCCACGTTCGAACACCTTCAGACCAAGCCAGTCCTCGAGCTTGGCGATCTGCCGGCTGACGGCGCCATGGGTAAGGTTGAGCTTTTCAGCGGCGGCCGAAAAGCTTCCCGTGCGCGCCGCGGCGTCGAAGGCGCGCAATGTCTCCAGCGGCAGCATAGTGTTCGAGCTGTGATCCATGCTCACAGGTGACCCTCGATTTGGTCGTTTGTCAATTGACCTGGAAAGGCGCTTTCTGCTCTCGAAACCTGAAGAATCCGAGGGCACTGAGATGAGCACGACGACAGGCACGTTGAATTCGACACAGCGGATGGACACCACGGCCGCCATCGCCGTGGCGCTGACGGTGATCGGCTGGGCCTCCGCCTTCCCGGCGATCCGGGCCGGGCTCGCCGCCTTCCAGCCGTTGGAGCTTGGCGCCCTGCGCTTTGCCATCGCCGCCGTGCCGGCGGCGGTGTACCTTGCCGTTAAGCGCCCGGCGCTGCCCCGGATCGGTGATTTGTGGCGCTTCGCCTTCGGCGGCGCCATCTTCGTCGCGCTCTACACGGCGATGCTCAATTTCGGCGAACTGACCGTCTCGGCCGGAGCCGCCGGCTTCATCATCAATGTCAGCCCCATCTTCACCGCCATCATGGCGATGGCGCTGCTTGGCGAGCGTTTCTCCGGAATAGCCTGGATCGGTACGGTCATTTCCTTCGCCGGCATCGGCATCATTGCCATCGCCGACGGGCATGGCCTGCATTTCAATGCCGGCGCGCTGCTGGTGCTTGGCTCGGCACTTTGCTCGGCCGTCAACACCATCGTCCAGAAGCCGCTGTTTGCCCGCCACCACCCGCTGACCATCGCGGCATCGAACATGGTGCTCGGCGCGCTCTGCCTGGCGCCCTTCCTGCCCGCCGCGTTACAGCAGGCCGCTGTTGCCGATACGGCTGGCCTCGGAGCCGTCATCTATCTCGGCATCGTGCCGAGCCTGATCGCCTATGCGGCCTGGGCAACGGCCCTGTCGCGCCTGCCGGCGGCGCGTGCTTCCAACTTTCTCTACCTTGTCTCGCCGATGTCCGCCCTGATCGGCTTCTTCTGGCTCGGCGAAGTGCCGACCCTGCTCGGCATCCTCGGCGGCGCGCTGGCGCTCGGCGGTGTTATCGTCGTGAATTTGAAAAGGTAAATCAGAGCGTTGAGGCCGTTTGTCGACTCAAGATGATAAGTTGTGTTCTTCGACCTCAGCCTCTGTGAGGTGGATGCGAGGCAAGCTATCCTGATCTTGCCTGAAAGAGGGGGTCGGGATGGGAAGAGGCTTCGTACCAGCGGTTTTCTGCATGCTGCTGTTGAGCGGGAAAGCGTAGCGGGCTGGTATCATGTCGAGAATTACGAGGGATCGATCGGGACGAAGCCGGTCCATTTCTCCCTGCAGAGATATGACAGCTTCGGCAGCGGCATTACCGTCGAGGGAAGCTATTTCCACGATGCCGGGCAAAGCCCCATCGCAATCTACGGCAAGGCCGATGGCGCCAGGATCACGCTTTGCGAGATCGCGGACGACAAGGAACTTGAACGCGTGCTGGTGATCGGGTCGAAGACACCGGTCGACACCACCGGGTGCCCGTTCTCTCTCGACATCGGCGTGGACGGCGCGACCGGAAGCTGGAGCAAGGGAGCGGATACATTGCCGATCCAGCTCAAGAAAGTGACGGCGTTCGATGACACCGGAGAGGTGAAGATCGACGGGGCCATCGAAATCCCCTTCTGGGCGCAGACGGCTCGTGAGAGGTTTGCCGGCGTCTACGCCAACACCAGCGCCGGCTTCTGCATGACGAAAATGCACGTGATCAAGAAGCGCAACGGCAAAGTCGTGCAGGAGATCGCCTTCAAGGATGACGACGCATGCAGTGCCGGCATGCTGATGACATCAATCTATAGGAACGTCGAGAAGTGGGTCGAGGGCGGCAAGGACGTCATTTCGGTGAACTTCAGCGGCGGCGGCGCCGGCCATACGGAAGACTATGTCTTCAGCCCCAAAGCCAAGAAATATCGCAAGAGGAAATGATCAGGGGGCATCAGGCACCGGCTCAGCGCCTGCCGAACAGCCGCTCGATATCGGCGAGCTTGAGCTCGATATAGGTCGGCCGGCCGTGGTTGCAGGTGCCGGAGCCGGGCGTCGCCTCCATCTGTCGCAGCAGCGCGTTCATCTCCTCGGCCTTGAGCAGCCGGCCGGAGCGGACCGAACCGTGGCAGGCCATGGTGGCGGCGATCTTGTCCAGCCGCTCCTTGAGCGTGTCGACCGTGTCGTTGTCGGCGATTTCGTCGGCGAGGTCGCGCACCAGTTGCTGCACATTGGTCTCGCCCAGCATCGACGGCGTCTCGCGCACGGCAACCGCGCCCGGGCCGAAACGCTCGATGCCGAGGCCGAAGCGGGCGAGCGTTTCGGAATGCATGGCGAGCCGCTCTGCGTCCTCTTCCGGCAGGTCGATGATCTCGGGCAGAAGCAGGATCTGCGAGGGCACCGGCCGCGAGTGGAGGGCGTTCTTCAGCGCCTCGTAAACCAACCGCTCATGCGCCGCGTGCTGGTCGACGATGACGAGCGAATCCCTGGTCTGAGCGACGATATAGTTCTCGTGCACCTGTGCGCGCGCAGCCCCCAGCACCGCGCCGAGCAGCGTCTCGGCAGCCTCATTCTGCCCAGCACGCGCATCGGCGCTGGCGAGCGGGCCAGCATCGAAAGCCGCCTGGTCGCTCTCGCCGAAGCCGGTTCTTGCGTTGCCGCGTTCAAAGCCGGCTCCTGCGAATTGCATGTCGAGCGGCCGCTGCGGCGAGCGCGAAGGGTCGAAGCCCGTGGGGCCGGACGCATGGAAAGCCGCCTCGTAACTGCGATGGCCATTTGTCGGGCCCCCGTGATCATAGGATGCGGCGCCCGGACGGAACGCAGCCATCATGCCGGCGGCACCCGTGGTGGCGGAGCGGATGCCGGCCTCGGCCAACGCCTGCCGGATCGCGCCCACGATCAGCCCGCGCACGAGGCCCGGATCACGGAAGCGGACATCGGCCTTGGCCGGATGGACATTGACGTCGACAATGGCCGGATCGAGCGAAAGAAACAGCACGGTCACGGCGTGGCGGTCGCGCGGCAGGACATCGGCGAAGGCGCCGCGAATGGCGCCGGCGATCAGCTTGTCGCGCACCGGCCTGCCGTTGACATAGGCATATTGCTGCAGCGCGTTGGCGCGGGTGAAGGACGGGATCGACACATGGCCGGTCAGATGCACGCCTTCGCGCATCGCGTCGATGGCAATGGAATTGTCGGGAAAGTCGGCTCCCATCACCTGCGCGACACGGCGCAGCCTGCCGTCCGCACTGTCTTCGGTCGCCGGCAGTTCCAGCGTCGTGCGGTCGGATCCGGCCAGCGTGAAACGCACACTGGGGAAGGCGATGGCGATACGCTTGACGATGTCGCTGATGGCCGAGCTTTCGGCGCGTTCGCCTTTCATGAATTTCAGCCGCGCCGGCGTGGCGAAGAACAGGTCGCGCACCTCGACCGTGGTGCCGCGATTGGCGGCCGCCGGCTTGACGGGCAGGATGCGGCCGCCCTCGATGCCGATCTCGGCGGCGCCGTCGCCCGAAGCCGTGCGCGAGCGGATCGACAGCCGCGATACCGAGCCGATCGACGGCAGTGCTTCGCCGCGAAAGCCGAGCGAACGGATGTCGTGGATATCGTCGGCGAGCTTGGAGGTGCAGTGACGCGCGATCGCCAGCGCCAGCTCCTGTTCGGGGATGCCGAAGCCGTCATCGGTGACGCGGATCAGGTTCAGCCCGCCGCCCGATGTGACGACCTCTACCTTGCTTGCACCGGCATCGAGCGCGTTCTCCACCAGTTCCTTGACCACGCTCGCCGGACGCTCGATGACTTCGCCGGCGGCGATCTGATTGATCATCGTTTCGGAAAGCTGGCGAATGGGCATGATGATAGTATAGGCGGATTCGTGTCGTGCGGGCGAGGGCGAACTGCGGCCGAAACGGTGCAACGACTTCACGCCTGCGCCAGCAGCCAATCCCTTACCTTGCGCGCATTGTCGCTGAGCTCGCGGTTCTTCGGCCAGATGACGTAGAATGCCGTGCCTGTCTTCATGACGTGGTCGGTGACCGGGACAAGCAGCCCCGTCACCAGCAGCCGCTCGACAAGGTGGCGCCAGCCGAGCGCGATGCCTTGCCCTTCCATGACGGCCTGGATCACAATCGCATAGTCATTGATGCGCAAGCCACGCTCCGCATTGCGGAGACTGGCTCCCGCCGACTGGAACCATTCGTCCCAGTTCGGGGCCTCGCGATATGGTTCCTCCAGATGAATGAGGCGGTGTGTCGCTAGTTGTTCCACGGTCTCGGGCCTGCCGAATTTCGCCAGATAGCTGGGACCCGCGACCGGAAAAATCTCTTCGTCGGAGAGCGACAGCCAGTGATAGTCCGGCCAGTCGCGTGGCACGCCTCCGCGTACGGCCAGTGGAATGCCTTCGGCGATGATGTCGAGATCGCGGTCGCCGGTCTGGATGCGAAGGTCGATGCCCGGCAGTTCGTCGCGGAACCGCTGCAGGCGCGGCATCATCCAGAACGAACCGAAGGCCGTCGAGGCGGCGAGCGTCACATGGCCGCCCGTCGCCTGCAGGCGCAGGTCCTCAGCCGACTTGCGGATGTGCGAAAGGCCGAGCGAGACGTCGGCATGGAAGCGCTCGCCGGCCTCGGTCAGGCTGACCTGGCGATGGCGGCGCTGGAAGAGCTGGGCGCCGAGCTGTTCCTCCAGCCCGCGCACCGCATAGGAAACGGCGGCCTGGGTCATGCCGAGCTCGCGCCCGGCGGCGGTGAAACTCGACAGCCGGCCTGCCGCCTCGAAGACGATCAGGCTGCCGGCGGAGGGCAACAGATGGCGTAGGCTTCGCATAAGCACAGCTTATACAAGAGATCAGGATTTTCCAGCGTCACAGCTATATTTCGCCTCGCTAAGTTGACCCGGATCGAAGGGATGGAGGCTCCATGAACGCACCGGCCGCTGAATTGACCGAACAGACCCACCGCCGTGGCGGCGGCCGTCTCGGGCGCAAGGCGCTCCGCAGCGCACCAATTGCCTCCTTTCCGACCCTGGTACGGCAGATTCCCGTTTATCAGATGGTTCCGGACGAGGCGGTGGAACTGATCCATGACGAGTCGCTGTCGATCCTGGAAGAGGTCGGCTGCGAATTCCGCGACGACGAGGCCATTGCCTTATGGAAGGCGGCCGGTGCCGACGTCCGGGAAACGAGGGTCCGCATCGATCGCGCGCTGCTGATGGAACTCGTCGCCAAGGTTCCCTCCGAGTTCACGCTGAACGCGCGCAATCCCGAGCGCACCGTGCGCGTCGGAGGCAAGAATTCGATCTTCGTGCCGATGTATGGCGCGCCTTATGTGCGCGACCTCGACAACAACAGGCGCTACGGCACGCTCGCCGACCTCAACAATTTCCACAAGCTCGCCTACATGGCGCCGGCGCTGCACTCGTCGAGCTCGATCATCTGCGAGCCGATGGAAATTGCCGTGCCCAAGCGGCACCTGCACATCATCCATTCGGCGCTGAAATATTCCGACAAACCGTTCATGGGCATCGTGACGTCCAAGGAGCGGGCGGAAGATACGATGGCGATGGCTGCAATCGTTTTCGGCGAGGCGTTCGTCCGCGACAATCCGGTGCTGGTGGCCATCACCAACTGCAACTCGCCGCTGGTCTGGGACGCCACCATGCTGGACGCCATGAGGGTGTATGCGCGACACAACCAGCCGCTGATCCTGGCGCCCTTCGCGCTCTGCGGCGCCTCGACCTCGGCATCCGCCGTCGGCGCGGTCGCGCAGGTCAATGCCGAGGCGCTTGCCGGCGTGGCCTTCACCCAGCTCATCCGTCCGGGCTCGCCCCAGATCTACGGCCAGTTCATGGTCACGGTCGACATGAAGACCGGCGCTCCCATGGGTGGGACGCCAGAGGCCGCCCAGATGATGTATCTGATGGGTGCGCTGGCGCGGAAATACAAACTGCCGTGGCGCACGTCCGGCTTCCATGTCGGCTCGAAGCTCAACGACGCCCAGGCCGGCTACGAAGCGAACATGCTGATGCATGCCGCCATTCTCTCAGGCGCCAATTATATCTGGCACTCGGCGGGGTGGCTGGAAGCGGGTCTCACCTGCGGCTATTCAAAATTCGCCACCGACTGCGAACAGCTTGTCGGCTGGTACAAATATGCGGGCGGGCTGCCATTCGACGATTTCAAGGAGGCTATGGCGGCGATCCGTGAGGTGGGGCCGCAGGGCCATTTCCTCGGCACCCAACATACGCTCGACCATTTCGAGTCCGCGTTCTTCATGCCCAATATCATGGACTTCAATTCCTTCGAACAGTGGAAGGCTGAGGGAGCAAAGGACCATGACACGCGCGGCCGCGAGAAAGCGCGCAACATGCTCGCCGACTACGAGGAGCCGAAACTCGATGAGGGCATCGCCGATGGTCTCAAGGATTTGATCGCGCGGCGCGAGGAAAAACTGCCCGACAGCGTTAGTTGAGAAAAAACGGGCGAAGACCTGACGGGAACAACAAGGGAGGAAAGACATGACGGTTTTCAGAAGCAACGGGGATCGTGTGCCGCAGGCTATCGAAGCGATGGCAACGGAGGCGCGGGCGGGTCGCATGGACCGGCGCGAGTTCCTGGCACTGGCCAGCGCGCTTGGGGCATCGACGGCGTTTGCCTATGGTATGATCGGCCTTGCCGCGCCGACACAAGCTTTGGCCGAGGAGCCGAAAAAGGGCGGGACGCTGCACGTCTCGATGGCGGTGAAGGCGCAGAAGGACCCGCGCACTTACGACTGGGTGGAACTGGCCAACATCTCGCGTACCTGGCTGGAGCCGTTGGTGCGCTACACCAGACAGTTTACCTTCGAGCCGGTGCTGCTCGAAAGCTGGGACATCAACGACGACGCCACCGAATACACGCTGCATGTGCGCAAGGGCGTCACCTGGAACAATGGCGATGCCTTCAACGCCGATGACGTGGTGCACAATGTGACGCGCTGGTGCGAGAAGGGCGTCGCCGGCAACTCGATGGCGGCGCGCGTCGGTGCGCTGATCGATGCCAAGACCGGCAAGGCCAGGGATGGCGCCATCACCAAGGTCGATGACAACACGGTCAAGCTGAAGCTCAGCGAGCCCGACATTTCGCTGATCCCCAATTTCACCGATTATCCGGCACTCGTCGTGCACCGCAATTTCGACGCCGACGGCGCCGATCCGATCAAGAAGCCGATCGGCACGGGAGCGTTTGAGCTGGTGTCTTACGACGTCGGCCAGAAGGCGGTGGTCAAGCGCCGCGAGAACGGCAAATGGTGGGGAGGCGAGGCACCGCTCGACGGGATCGAATTCATCGATTACGGCACCGACTTCAACGCCACGGTCAATGCATTCGATTCCGGCGAAATCGACCTCAACTTCGAGTCGCCTGCCGACTTCATCGAGATTCTCGACAAGATGGGCCTGCAGAAATCCGAGGTTGCGACTGCCACCACGCTGGTTGCCCGCACCAACATCACCCACAAGCCTTATGACGACCAGCGCGTTCGCAATGCCCTGCAGATGGCGGTCGACAACAATGCGGTGCTGCAGCTCGGCTATAACGGGCGCGGCACGGTCGGCGAGAACCACCATGTCAGCCCGATCCATCCTGAATATTATCCGCTGCCCAAGAAGGAACGCGATGCCGCCGGCGCCAAGAAGCTGATGGCGGACGCGGGTCAGGCCGACTTCGAGCATGAACTGATCACCATCGAGGATGACTGGCAGAAGAACACCGGCGATGCGATCGCCGGCCAGTTGCGTGACGCCGGCATCAAGGTCAAGCGCACCGTGCTGCCGGGCTCGACCTTCTGGAACGATTGGACGAAATATCCCTATTCGATGACCATCTGGTACATGCGCCCGCTGGGCGTCCAGGTGCTGGCGCTGGGCTACCGCACCGGCGAGGCGTGGAACGAATCTGCTTATTCCAATCCCGATTTCGACGCCAAGCTCAAGCAGGCGCTCTCGCTGATCGACGTCGCCAAGCGCAAGGAAGTCATGAAGGATGTCGAGCAGATCCTGCAGGACTCCGGCGTCATCATCCAGCCTTTCTGGCAGAAGCTCTACAGCCATACGAACAAGAAGGTGAAGAACTACGGTGTCCACCAGACCTTCGAAATGGATCTCCAGAACGTCTGGCTGGACGCCTAGCTTCAAGGATCGTGGCAAAGCCGGCACCCCCGAGGTGTCGGCTTTCCGGCAAAAGGCGACTTGGGTTGCGAGCGCTGGCGCCTGGGTGCCGCCGCCAAGGCTTTGAAGGAGCAGTGCATGTCTGGGCGGGTCTTCAACCGGCTGTTCACGCCGGCTACTCTGCGCGGCAAGACGTTACGCAACAGGATCGTGTTCGGCGCCCATACCGCCAATATGGCGGTGGAGGGGCTGCCGACCGCGCGGCATGTCGGCTATTACGCAGAACGCGCCATCGGCGGCGCCGGCATGATCGTGGTCGAGCCGATGCCCGTGCATCGGGCTGCGGTGCTGACCCGCGGTAACTTCAGCCCGTCCGATGACCGAGTCATCCCGCATTTTCGCAAGGTGACAGAGGCGATCCGCGGCAACGGCGCCGTCGCCATCCAGCAGCTCTACCATGTCGGTCAGCACGCGGACGCGGACAACTCGTTCCATGCGGGCTGGTCGCCTTCCGGCCTGCCCAGCTATCACGACTCCGACGGTTCACATCGGATGTCCGAAGCCGAGATTGAAGAAACGATCAACGGTTTCGTACAGGCGGCGCGCCGCTGCCGCGAGGCTGGCTTCGACGGCGTCGAGGTCTGGGCGGCGTACCATTCGATGCTGGACCAGTTCTGGACGCCCTGGTCGAACCGCCGGGACGACCGATGGGGCGGCAACCTGCAAAATCGGACCCGGATGAGCCGCGAGGTGATGACGCGCATTCGCAAAGAATGCGGCGATGACTTCATCATCGGTCTTGCGGTCAATGATGAGCCCGAAGTTGAAGTGGCGCTGAAGCGCGAAGCCCTGGCCGAGATAATCGACCTCCACGACCGCGATGCCTTGATGGACTATGTGACTTGTGGAACCGGTTCCTACTTCGATTTCTACAAGATCATGCCGACCTTTGTTTATCCCGAAAAGCTCGGCGCGGATCTTGCGGCGGTGCTCAAATCCACCGTGCGTCACGCGTTGATCACAGCCGAAAGCCATATCCGCACCCCCGAGAACGCGGAGAGCGTGCTGAGCGAAGGCCGCGCCGATCTCGTTTCCATCGTGCGCGGCCAGATCGCCGATCCGCATCTGGCCGCAAAGGCTGCCGCCGGACGGCCGCAGGACATTCGCGGCTGCCTGTCCTGCAACCAGATGTGCTGGGGCCGGCGCAGCCGCGACTACTGGATCAGCTGCGTCATCAATCCCTCGGCGGGGCGGGAATGGGAGTGGGGCGGCGATCGCTTCGCTCCGGCCGCCCAGCCGAAGCGCGTGCTGGTCGTCGGCGGCGGCCCGGCCGGCCTCGAAGCGGCGCGCGCCGCGGCCGAGCGCGGTCATCGCGTCACACTGGCCGAGGCTTCCGACCGCCTTGGGGGACAGTTCCGTCTTGCCGGACTGCAGCCGCGCCGTGCCCAGATTCTGGATCTGATCGGTTGGTACGAACGTCAGCTCGGCCAGCTTCAGGTCGACATCCGCTACGGGCAGTATGTCGAAGCCGATGATGTCGAGCACGAAGGCGCGGATCACGTCATCATCGCCACCGGCTCGATGCCGCCAGACGGCGCTTTCCAGCGGGCCTTGCCGCAGTGGGACAGCATTCCGGGGGGTGGCCCGGTGCTGTCGGCCGAGGCGGTGATGGCCCGTGAGGCGAGGCCGGGAAGAAATGTTCTGTTGCTGGACGATGGCGGCAATTGGAAAGGGTGCGGTACCGCCTGGAAACTCGCCGAGGACGGGCACAATGTGACGCTTGTCACTCCGGACGCCCTGGTCGGCAAAGAGCTTCAGCGAATGGCCGTCGACGCGCCGCTGCGCCGGGCGCTTGCCAAACTGCGCGTGCGGTTCGTGACCGAGAGCGCCATCGTGCACTGGGATGGCAAGGTGGCCAGGATTGCTTCGCTGCTCGACGGGACCGAGCAGGAGGTCGAGGCCGACGCTTTGGTCTTCGCCACCACCAGCATGGCGCAGGACAGCCTGTCCATCGAGCTCGAACGGCGCGGAATTGCGCATACCTCCATCGGCGACTGTACCGCCTCCAGACAGGCGGCATTTGCCATTCATGATGGGCGCAAGGTGGCGCTTGGTCTTTGACGATCGCGAAAGGCGCCAGACCAGGCAAGGCGTGAACGGGGCTAATGTCTGAATGCGTATCCAGTCAATCAAAGTCTATCAGGTGCTTTTGCCTGTCAAAGGCGGTGCCTACCGGATGGCCAGCGATACCGTGCAGAATTTGGACAGCACGCTGGTTGAAGTGACCACCGAGGATGGACTTTCAGGCTGGGGTGAGACGTGCCCGATCGGCCCTGTTTATCAGCCCCAACATGCGCTGGGCGCGAGAGCGGCAATTGCCGAAATAGCGCCTGGACTTGTCGGCGAGGACACAGCGTCCATGCGCCGCCTTGCCAAAAGAATGGACGAGCGGCTGAACGGGCACAACTATGCCAAGGCGGCCTTGGATATAGCTCTCCTCGACCTCGCCGGCCAGCGGCTGGGCGTCCCGGTCTCAACCCTTCTCGGTGGTGCGCTCACCGATCGCGTGCCGTCTTACTACTCGACGATCGTCGGTGCTCCGGATGAGACCGCGCGTATTGCCGCCGACAAGGTCAACGCCGGATATCCCCGGCTTCAGATCAAGATCGGCGGGCGGGATCTCGAACAGGACGTCGCCACCGTGCACAAAGTATGGGAGGCCGTTGGCTTCAAGGCCCGGATAGCCGTCGACGCCAATCGTGGCCTGACCGCTGCCGCGGCGCTGCACATCGATCGGCTTTGCCAGGCAATCCCATTCGTGTTCGAACAGCCTTGCAACACCATGGAGGAAGTGGCGGGTCTCAAGGGACGCGTTACACATCCGATCTATCTCGATGAGAATACCGAGGATTTGAATGCCGTGTTGCGGGCAGTTTCGTCAGGTATCGCGGATGGATTCGGATTGAAGGTCACCCGCCTTGGCGGCCTCACCAAGATGGCCACGGTCCGCGACCTGTGTGCGATACGATCTCTTCCGCACAGTTGCGACGACGCCTGGGGCGGAGACGTCATCGCCGCGGCTTGCGTGCACCTCGCCGCTACCGTCGAGCCGAGACGTTTTGAGGGAGCCTGGATCGCGCAGGAGTACATCGAAGGGCATACCGATCCCGTAAACCCGATCGTGATCGAGAACGGGCATATACGCGTCCCGCAGATCCCAGGGCTCGGTGTCAGGCCTGAGCGCTCCCAACTCAACGCGCCTATCACTACTTTCGGAGACTAAGGGGTCGTTGGATATGATCTATGCAGGTAGACGAGCCACCCGAAGGCTTCATGAGCCGCAAAAAAGCCGATATGCACGATGCGTGGTATTGATACTTTCCGCAGCCAAACATTCGGGGAAATCCATGAAACTGCTGCTCGCTGCCGTCTTGTCGATTGCCGCACCGGCCGCCGCATTGGCCGGTCCGGCGTCCGACGCCGTGAAGTTCTTCTATGTCCCGCAGGTCAAGTTCGAGGCCGACGCGCAATACCGCGATCGCTTCACCGAGCCGGTGACGAAACTGTTCGACCTCAACGACCAGGCGACCAAGAAGAATCCCGACCAGGTCGCCTGCATCGACTTCGACCCGGGCCTCGACGCGCAGGATTTCGACCAGAAGACCATCTCCAAGACCTTGAAACTGTCCGAGACGGTGGATGGCGATGCGGCACAAGTGGTGGCGAATTTCAGTCTCTTGCCGGAAGGAGACGATTCGCAGCGCGAAATGCACTGGTCGCTGAAGAAGGTCGACGGCAAGTGGAAGATATCGGACATTGCATCGAAGACCAGCGCCTGGACGCTGAGCCAGCTCGAATGCATGGCGGGCCAAGATCCGGAGTGATGCAATGGCCGGTCGCGCGCTCCTGTTATTGTTGCCGGCCATGTGCCTACTGGCGGCTGGCTTGAGCGGCGCGGCCGCTCAGGGCCTGTTGGGCGCGCCGCCGGCAAATGCTCCGGTCGGGACCGCGCCTGATGACAGCGGCACGCCGCCGGCAACCGCGCCTGGCGGCGCCGCGGAGCCGGCGACGCCACCTGTCGCATGGCCGCCGAGCGGGCCTGCGGGCCCCATCCAGCCGGGATCGCCGACAGCGGTTGTGCGGCCGTTCTACGATCAGGTCGGCTTGGAGGTCGATCCGGCTCAGCGCGGCTATTTCATCGACCCGGCCAAAACCGTGCTCGACAAGAGCGATGCCTTGCGCAAATCCGGGCAGGGCGAGTGCCTGGACCCCAACATGGCGTTCGACAATGCGGACTATGACAAGGCCGAGATCGACAAGAGCCTGAAGACGCTCGAATCAATCAATGGCGATCAGGCCAAGGTCATCGTCGCCTTCGTCGTCGCCGGCAACCCGCACCGCCTCGAATGGAAATTCAAGAAGGTTGGCGGCGAATGGAAGATATCGGACCTTTTGTCGGTGACCGGCGAATGGGCGCTCAGCCAGTACCAGTGCGAATGAGCCGTCGTCAGCTTCCGGGTGGTCGGCAATGAAGCTTCGCGGTTTGCTCGCGATAGCGCTAGTCGGACTCGGCGCTGCCGCTTGCGTCGTCGATTGGCGGATCGGCACGATGCTGATCACCCGCGAACCCTGGCAAGCTTTGGCGCTGCCCGGCGACTTGCCCGTCGAGCGCGTCGTGCTCGACCAGCCCGGCGCGCCCGAACTGGTTGGCTGGGTGGCCGATCGAAAGGGCAGTTGCGGTACGATCGTTCTACTGCACGGCCGCGGCGCCAACAGGCTCGCTTTGGTGCAAAGGGCAAAATTGCTGCTCGACGCCGGTTATTCCGTCATCCTGTTCGATCTGTCGGGGCACGGCGAGAGCGGCGGCGCCGTTCAAGGTTTCGGCTACAGTGAAGGCCAGGATGCGATCCGCATCATGGCCTTCGCCAGGCAAAGGTTTCCCGACCAGAAGCTTGGCGCCGTCGGCGCATCGCTTGGTGCCGCCGCTCTCGTCTTTGCCGCCCCGCAAGCGCCTGCCGATGCCTATGTGCTGGAGCAGCTCTACGCGACCTTGCGCGAAACAACGGCTTGGCGAATGCCTTTCCACTTCTGGCGCGGTTTCCAGGCCGACGTCCTGCTGGCGCAGATGCCGCTTCGCCTCGGGTTGAGCGCCGATGACGTCAGGCCGGTCGACCGTCTCGGCAAGATCGGCAGGCCGCTGATGCTGCTCGCAGGTAGCATCGATCCCTTCATCGATCGCGGTCAGGTACTGGCGCTGCGGAATGCTGCCGACGGCTCTCAACTGGTCTGGTTCGAAGGGGCAGGTCACGTTGACCTGCTGCGCTACGACCAGCCGCGCTATCGCGATGCTGTCCTCCCCTTCCTTGCAACAAGCCTTTGCCGGACCGGTGCCGGCAATGGCTGACATAAGCTCAGCCGCGCCCGCGATAGGGGGCGACGCCGGTGTCCGGCAGCCAGGCGCCCTCGGGCGGAGTGCCGGTCTGCCAGAAGACATCGATCGGAATGCCGCCGCGCGGATACCAATAGCCGCCTATGCGCAACCACAACGGCTTGGTCGCGGCCACGATGCGACGGCCGATCATCACCGTGCAGTCTTCATGGAAAGCGCCATGGTTGCGAAACGAGGTCATGAACAGCTTGAGCGACTTCGATTCCACCAGGGCCGCGTCGGGTGCGTAGTCGATGACGATATGGGCGAAATCCGGCTGTCCGGTCACCGGACAGAGCGAGGTGAATTCCGGGACGGTGAAACGCACGATCGCCGGCGGTCCGTCACCGCGCTGAAACGGCACGGTTTCCAGGACCGCAGCTTCGGGACTCTGTGGCGTCTCGACGTGCGTGCCGAGTTGGGTGAGATTTTTGGTATCGATCATGAGCGGTTTCCTTGGATTTGCCGCTCATTAGCACAAATTAAAACGGCAGGAAGACGATGACGAGCAATGACCCGCTTCTCCAACCCTACCAGCTCAAGCATTTGACGCTGAAGAATCGGGTGATGTCGACCAGCCACGAGCCGGCCTATTCGGAGGACGGCATGCCGAAGGAGCGCTATCGGCTCTATCATGCCGAAAAGGCCAAGGGCGGCATGGCGCTGACCATGACCGCCGGCTCGGCCATCGTTTCGCGCGACAGCCCGGCCGCCTTCGGCAATCTGCACGTCTATGACGATCGCATCGTGCCGTGGCTGGCCGAACTCACCGACGCCTGCCACGAGCACGACTGCAAGGTGATGATCCAGATCACCCATCTCGGCCGCCGCACCGGTTGGAACAAGGCCGACTGGCTGCCGGTGCTCTCGGCCTCGCCGGTGCGCGAGCCGGCGCATCGTGCTTTCCCCAAGACCATAGAGGAGTGGGACATCGAGCGCATCGTCGCCGACTATGCATCGGCCGCCCAGCGCTGCCAGGCAGCCGGTCTCGACGGCATCGAGTTCGAATCCTACGGCCATCTGATGGACGGCTTCTGGTCGCCTGCCACCAATCATCGCGACGACGAGTATGGCGGTTCGCTCGACAACCGGTTGCGCTTCACCAACATGGTGCTCGATGCCGTGCGGGCGGCGGTCGGTGAGAAATTTGTCGTCGGCATCCGCATGGTCGCCGACGAGGATTTCGAGAAAGGCTTGTCGAAGGAGGATGGTGTCGAGATCGCAAGGCGGCTGGCCGGCTCCGGCAACGTCGATTTCCTCAACATCATCCGTGGCTCGATCGAGACCGACGCGGCGCTGACCAAGGTCATCCCGGTGACCGGTATGCGGTCTTCGCCGCATCTCGATTTCGCCGGCGAGGTGAGGGCGGCGACGAAATTCCCGACCTTCCATGCTGCGCGCATTTCCGACGTCGCCACCGCGCGCCATGCGATCGCCACCGGCAAGCTCGACATGGTCGGCATGACGCGCGCGCACATCGCCGATCCGCACATCATCAAAAAGGTGATGGAGGGCCGCGAGCACGAGATCCGTCCCTGCGTCGGTGCCACCTATTGTCTCGACCGCATCTACGAGGGCGGCGAGGCGCTGTGCGTCCATAATGCGGCGACCGGCCGCGAGGCGGATATTCCGCACGTCATCGCCAAGACGGACGGGCCGAAGCGGAAAGTCGTGGTCGTCGGCGCCGGCGCCGGAGGACTGGAGGTGGCGCGGGTCGCGGCCGAGCGCGGCCATGAAGTCACGATCCTGGAAGCATCATCACAAGCGGGTGGCCAGGTCCGTCTGGCGACCCAGAACCCGCGCCGCAGGGAGTTGATCGGCATCATTGACTGGCGTCTGGCCGAACTCGACCGGCTCGGCGTCGAGATCCGCTACGACACCTGGGCCGAGAAGGACGACGTCCTGGCCCTGGCGCCTGACGTGGTGGTCGTCGCCACCGGCGGCCTGCCGCAGAATCCGCCGCTGGCCTCCGGTGACAATCTCGTCACGTCGAGCTGGGACATCATGGCCGGCAGCGTCAAGCCGGCCGAGAATGTTCTTCTCTTTGACGACAATGGCGGCCATCAGGGCATGGGGGCGGCCGAACTGATTGCCAACAGCGGCTCGAAGCTGGAACTGGTTTCGCCGGAGCGGTTCTTCGCCCCCGAAATGGGCGGCATGAACCACGTTCCGTATATCAGGGCCTTCCAGGAAAAGGGCGTCACCGTCACCATCAACACGCGCCTGCGCTCTGTGCGGCGCGAGGGCAATCAACTGGTCGCGGAACTCGCTTCGGACTTTGCCGATGGCTGGCGCAGCGAGCGTAGGGTCGACCAGGTTGTGGTCGAACACGGCACGCTGCCGCTCGACGATCTGTATCTGTCGCTGAAGCCGTTGTCGAAGAACGCTGGGGCGGTCGACTACGAACGTCTGGTCAATGGAGGCGACGTTTTTCCACAGCGCAATCCCGAAGGAGACTTCGTGTTGTTGCGCGTTGGCGACGCGGTTGCCTCCCGCAATATCCACGCCGCTATCTATGATGGGATCAGGTTCGGGATCAGGATTTGACTACGATCAGGTGGCGCGCAACGGCCTTTGCAAGGAGAGCCACCTGCCGCTCTGGTCCGTTGCGCGCCGCGCATGATCGGCTTTCACCGGCCGTGCGATTCTAAAACATCTTGGCGGTCGCCATGCAAAGTACGGTGATGACCAGCAGCCCGCTGGCGATGCGTTCGCCCCTGGTCATTTTCGCGCGCAGCTCCGTTTGGGTCGCTGCATCGGCGCCGGCGAGCTGCCTGCTGGCGGAGCCCACAAGCGCGCCTTGCACACCGGCGGCGATTAGCGCCGTCAAAATGCCGAGCGCCAGTACCTTCTCCATCGAGCCGAAAGCACCCTCATGAAAGAAATACCAGAGCAGCAAGCCGGTCAGAAAAGCCAAACCGGCCGCACCCATTTGCGGCCGGAAGAACCGCTCTGCCCGGATGTCCGGATCGCGGGCAACCGCGATGGTGGTGCCAGCCCAGAATACGCCAGCCATGACGTGCAAGCCGATGACGACGATATAAACATATTGCATGACCGCATTCCTCTCATTCGCCCGCCGCCTGCGCGCCGCAACCATGCCGCGATGCCATCAATAAGACAAAGTTAGATATCTAACGGTTAGATGTCAATCATGAAGCCGAGTTTCACGTTCCCACTGCTTGCTCTACTGTCAGATCATGACACCGTTTGAACGCCCGCCGGTTGGTATGAATCTCGGCCGTACCGCCAAGCTTGTCGCCCAGGCTTTCGACGCCGCCTTGGTTGAAGCAGGCGGCACATTGCCGGTCTGGCTCACGCTGCTGTCGGTCAAGTCGAGCGAGCTTGCCAATCAACGCGAACTTGCCGGCATGATCGGCATCCAGGGTGCGACGCTGACCCATCATCTCAATGCGATGGAGGCGCAGGGCCTGCTGACGCGGCGACGCGATCCCGTCAACCGCCGGGTTCATCTGGTCGAGTTGACGGAGGCGGGAGAAGCGCTGTTCGAGACGTTGCGGCAAGCGGCACTTGTCTTCGACAAGCGGCTTCGCACAGGACTGCCCGACGAGCGTCTGGCGGAGTTTGCTCAGGTGCTGGCCGCATTGCGGGAGAATGTGGGAGCTAGAGCAATTCCAGGAAAAGTGTGAAACGGTTTTCCCGGGACAAGCGCGTAGCGCTTGCCCTTTGGAATTGCGTAAAAACAAAGAGTTAGAGCCGTTCGGCGATTCCGTGAAATGCGGAACGGCTCCAGGAGTGCCGACCTGATGGCTCAGTCGTCATAGCTCGGGATTGTTCCAAACGCATAGTGGCGCAGTTTCAGTGCGGTGATCAGCTTGGTCAGTTGCGTCTTGCCGTCAAAGCCGTCCTGGAACATCTGGTCATGCATCAAAAGGATCAGCTTGCCGGGCTTGGCAAAGTGGCCGTAGCCGAACAAATGATCGATCTCGCTGACCAGATGATCGACGCTCTGGACCGGCTCACCGCTGTCCTTGTGCACCCACTCGTGGTCCCAGCCATAGAGATAAAAGCCGGACGCCGCGACGAACTCATAGTCGGGATCTTCACGCCCGGCTTGCGCCTGTCCAAGCGAATTGTCGTTCTTCGACATAGAAGGCAGCCGGAACACGTCGCGGCCCGGCAGGCGGGCGTGCACCGCGGGCTTCAGGCCCAGAACGGCATTGGCCATGAGCATATCGGCAACCACGCCTTCCGTATCGCCATAGAAATGTCGGTAGTGATTGTAGGCGTGACTGTAGCTGTGATTGCCGATCGTCACCAGCGGCATCGCCTTGGCACGCCGCACCAACGCCTTGTTGGACGCACCGGCCTCGGCATGCATGCCGACCATGAACAGCGTTGCGGGAACCTGCGCTCCCTCCAGGACGTCGAGGACGTTGCTTGTGCCGTTCAGCGGACCGTCGTCGAAGGTGAGGTAGATGGTACGATCCGCCCCATGGGCCGGCAACGACGACATCAACATGGCTGCCAGGGCAAGCCGAAAGAATGTCATGGGGGCCACTACCCGTTTGCGATCAGGACAGGCCGCCGTTTCATAGGCTGGTTGTCAAGCCAGGCCCGGCTCCACCTACGCCAGGCTTCCCTGCAATACCGTCAGCCTGGCCTTCTTCGGCATGCGGGCGGTCAGCCATTCCAGCGCCTTGTCATGCGGCATCGGGAAGGCGATGGAATAGCCTTGCACCTGGTCGCAGCCGATCGCCATCAGCGAGTCGAGCTCCGCCTCGGTTTCGGCGCCCTCGGCGACGATGGAGATGCCCAACCCCCGTGCAAGTTCGGTGATGGCGCGCACGATCTTGGAGTTGTCGCCATTCTCGTGGATGTTCTGGACGAAGCGGCGGTCGATCTTGAGCCGGTCGATCTCGTTGGGATTGACGTGGCTGAGCGATGCATAGCCGGTACCGAAATCGTCGAGTTCCAGATGGACGCCGGCCGCCCTGATGTGCCGCAGCTTGGCCGCGATGCCTGTCTTCTCGTCGTCGAGGATGACGGATTCGACGATTTCCAGCGACAGTTTCTGCGGCGGCAGTCCGGCTCTCTCCAGCGTCTCGAACAGAAACGCATCGAAATCGTGCTCACGCAACTCGGTGCCCGAGACATTGACGGCAAGCCGTCCGAAGGCAATGCCGGCACGGTTCCATTCGGCGGCTTCGTTGATCGCCTTGCTGATCACGATGCGGCCGATCTCCGGCATGAAGCCGCATTTCTCGGCGATCGGGATGAATTCGCCCGGCGAGATCATGCCGCGCTCGGGATGGTTCCAGCGCACGAGGGCCTCTATGCCGCTGATGGTGCCGTCGGTTAGCGAAACCTGAGGCTGGAAATAGACCTGGAACGCTTTTTCGGAAATGGCGACCTTGATGTCGTGTTCGAGCTGCTTGCGGTAGTCGAGCTCGCGCCGCAGTTCCTCGGAGAAGAAGGAGAAGTTGCCGCCACCCATCTTCTTGGCGGAATAAAGCGCCAGATCGGCGTGGACCAGCAGGTCTTGCGCATTGTCGGCGTCGATCGGATAGACGGCGATGCCGCCGCTGGCGCCCGGAAGAATGGTGGTGCCCTGGAACACGATCGGCTCGTTGATGTGCACCAGGATGCGCCGTGCCAGCATGTTGATGTCCTCGGTGCTGCCGGCGCCGTTGAGGATCATCACGAATTCGTCGCCACCAAGCCGCGCGCACAGATCCGACGCCCGGCAGGAATCGCGCATGCGCTGCGCCGTCACCACCAGGACATAGTCGCCGGCGGCGTGGCCCAGCGTATCATTGATCTGCTTGAAGCGGTCGAGGTCGAGCTGGACCACGGCCAGGCGCTCGCGCCGGCGGTGCGCGCCCTTGATCAGCGTCTCGAAATGGTCGGTCAGGAAGGTGCGGTTGTGCAGGCCGGTCAGGCCGTCATGCACCGCGATGAAGGCCATCGAATTGCGAGCGTCGACCAATTCACGCGTTTTGCGCAGGATCGCGTTGGACATTGGCCGGAAGATGAACAGCGCCACCAGCAGGATGACGCCGAGGGTGGCGTAGAACAGCGTGCGGTGGAGAGTGAGCAACTTTTCGGAGCGCTTGTCGGCGTCGGCACTGATGCGCTGGCCGAGCGCGGCATAGCCCGAGAGCGTGGCATTGGCGACGGAGGCATCGAGGTTGACGCGTTCGGCGCCGCCCTTGTAGCCGCCATTGTCGCCAAGGTTGAGCTGCGATTCCAGTGCAGAGATCAGACGATCGCCGTTGGCGATCAGGCCAACCGAGAAATAGTCGAGATGGAAGGGTTTGGCGAAAAGCACGCTCTCGATCGACTTCGGATCGAGCTTGGCAGGCGATTGCGGATCCGCGCCTGTCTGCTTGAGCAGCAGATCGTAGTTCGTCTCGAACTCCGCCGTGGCCTGCTTCAGCGCGCTGACCAGCGCCGGCTGCTTGTCGCGCGAGGCGACGCCTGTCGCGCTGGCAAGGAAGACGATGCGCTGCGACAACGTCTTCTGCGTGCCGACGATGTCGAGCAAAGTGTTGTTGTGCTGCTGCGTGGCCATCGTCTGCTGCAGCAGGACGAAGGAGGCCGCCACCATGGCGGCAATGATGAGCAGCGCCAGCCAGTAGCCAGCCTTGATCAGCAGTATGAGCTTGCCTGAAACGGTTTGCACTGGCTGCTGAGACATGTTCGGGGGCGGCCCTCTCGCCAACGGATTTCTGTATGAGCACCATTGAACAGCAAACGTTAACAGGACCGGAAGTCGACGGCCGGCCGGCAAGGGGGAGGAGCGGAAAGATCGCGAAATGGTTATCGGGGTCTTTCGCGGCCGGGCCGCATTTGAGCATTCGTCAATCCATGCGTGCCGGACGGTCACCTGGGCAATGTCATCGCGCCCCCCTGATGCTGCCCGGCCACCTGATCCGGTCGCTTTTGCGATGGATTTTTTGCGCGGGCCGGACGACAGTCTGCCCACGTCAAACGAGGCCTGATCATGACCGCAGCATTTCTCTCCCATATCGACAGCGAGCTTGCAGGGCTGAAATCTGCCGGCCTCTACAAGTCCGAGCGGGTGATTTCCTCGATGCAGTCGGCCGAAATCGAGGTCGGCGGCGAGAAAGTGCTGAATTTCTGCGCCAATAACTATCTCGGCCTTGCCGACAGCGCAGACCTGCGCGCGGCGGCCACGCAGGCGCTCGACCGCTACGGCTACGGCATGGCCTCGGTGCGCTTCATCTGCGGCACGCAGGAGGAGCACAAGCAGCTCGAGGCGACCATTTCATCCTTTCTCGGCCTGGACGACACGATCCTTTATGGCTCTTGCTTCGATGCGAATGGCGGCCTGTTCGAAACGCTGCTGGGCGAGGAGGACGCGATCATTTCCGACGCGCTCAACCACGCCTCGATCATCGATGGTGTCCGGCTGTCGAAGGCCAAACGTTTCCGCTACGCCAACAACGATATGGCCGATCTGGAAGCGCGATTGAAGGAAGCGAAGGATTGCCGCTTCCGGCTGATCGCCACCGATGGGGTGTTTTCCATGGACGGCATCATCGCTAATTTGAAGGGCGTCTGCGATCTCGCCGAAAAGTACGATGCGATGGTCATGGTCGATGACAGCCATGCGGTCGGCTTCGTTGGCAGGAATGGCCGTGGCTCGGCCGAGCATTGCGGCGTCGAGGGCAGGGTGGACATCATCACTGGCACTCTCGGCAAGGCGCTTGGCGGTGCTTCCGGTGGGTATACCTCGGGCAAGAGGCAGGTGGTCGACTGGCTGCGCCAGCGCTCGCGGCCCTATCTCTTTTCCAACACGCTGATGCCGGCGATCGCCGGCGCCTCGATCAAGGTGTTCGAGCTGATCCGCAATGGCGATGCCTTACGCGAGCGCCTATATGCCAATGCGGCGCGGTTCCGGTCTCAAATGGGCAAGCTCGGCTTCACGCTGGCCGGGGCCGATCATCCGATCATACCGGTTATGCTGGGCGATGCGACGCTGGCGCAGGAGATGGCGGCGCGGATGCTGAAGCGCGGCATCTATGTCATCGGCTTTTCTTTCCCGGTGGTGCCGAAAGGCCAGGCGCGCATCCGCACCCAGATGTCGGCGGCGCATTCCAGCGCCGATATCGACCGCGCGGTGGAAGCATTCGGCGCGGTTGGCAAGGAATTGGGCGTGATTTCCTGAGCGCCGAAAAGCGATTCCGGATCAAGAGATTCAAGGGACAAAAGAATGTCGAACATGATGAAGGCACTGGTGAAAGCCAAGGCCGAGCCGGGCATCTGGATGGAAGAGGTGCCGGTGCCGGAGATCGGCCCCAACGACGTGCTGATCAAGGTCAAGAAGACCGCGATCTGCGGCACCGACGTCCACATCTACAATTGGGACCAGTGGGCGCAGAAGACGGTGCCGGTGCCGATGGTGACCGGCCATGAATTCGTCGGCACCGTCGCCGATTTCGGCGCGGCGGTGACCGAATACAAGGTCGGCCAGCGCGTCTCGGGCGAAGGCCACATCGTCTGTGGCCATTGCCGCAACTGCCGCGCCGGGCGAGGGCATCTATGCCGCAACACGCTCGGCGTTGGCGTCAACCGTCCTGGCGCTTTTGGCGAATATCTGGCCATTCCCCAGCACAATGTCGTGCCGATCCCCGACGACGTGCCGGACGAGATCGCGGCCATCTTCGATCCCTTGGGCAATGCCGTCCACACCGCATTGTCCTTCGACCTGGTAGGCGAGGATGTGCTGGTCACCGGCGCCGGGCCGATCGGCATCATGGGTGCGTTGGTGGCGCAGTGCGTCGGTGCGCGCAAGGTCGTCATCACCGATATCAATCCGGTGCGGCTGGCGCTGGCGAAGAAGCTCGGCGTCCAGCATGTCGTCGACGCCTCGAAGGAAAGGCTGCGTGACGTCATGCCGGCGCTCGGCATGACCGAGGGGTTCGACGTCGGGCTGGAAATGTCGGGTGCCGCGCCCGCCTTCCGCGACATGATCGACACCATGAACAATGGCGGCAAGATCGCCATTCTGGGCATCGCGCCAACCGGCTTCGAGATCGACTGGAACAAGGTCATCTTCAAGATGCTGCACTTGAAGGGCATCTATGGACGCGAGATGTTCGAGACCTGGTACAAGATGATCGCGCTGGTGCAAGGCCCGCTCGATGTGACCGGGCTGATCACCCATCGCATCGGCATCGACGATTTCCAGTCGGGTTTCGACGCGATGCGCAGCGGCAGTTCGGGCAAGGTGGTGATGGATTGGTAGTTTGCCGATAAGAGAGGCTGGCGCGAGGCGCCCCCCTCTGTCCTGCCGGACATCTCCCCCACGAGGGGGAGATTGGCGGTTCCAGCGCACCGCTCGTCCTGCAACGTTGGCGATTGAGGAAAGCCTGCGTGACATCTGATCTCCCCCCTTGTGGGGAGATGTCCGGCAGGACAGAGGGGGCGCCTCGCGCCAGCCTATCAGCTCTACTTTCCTTCCAACGCCCCCTCCAGCGCCGTCACTCCACTGACGGCCGCTGCTCGATCCTCCGCATTCAGCTTAGCCAGCAACTCTCTCTCAAACGCCTTCGCCAGCGGCACCATCTCGCGATAGGCCGCAAGCCCGGCCTTGGTCAGCGCCAGATGCTCCACACGCCGGTCGTTCTCGTCTGGCCTGCGCAGCAGCCATCGCCTTCGTTCCAGCTCAGCCACCGCCCGCGAAACCTTGGTCTTGTGCATGGCGGACTGCTCGCCGAGCGCCGTCGCGGTCATCGTGCCGCGCTGTCCAAGCCCGGACAGCGTTCGCCATTCGGGCCGGGTCAGGCCATGGCGGTCCTTATAGACCTTCGAGAATTCGCGGCTGACCGCGTCGGCCAGCCGGTAGAGCCGGTAGGGCAGGAAGCTTTCGAGTTCAAGAATGTCCATTGTCCGCATCCGGAAAAACGGAAGATTGATAGTTACATTTTCAATGGTTACAAATGAAACCAGTTTGGTCAATCCGGGAGGAAGCGATGGCCTTTTCCTACATGCCGGGCTTCGGCAACGATTTTGAGACCGAGACGCTGCCTGGCTCCCTGCCGCAGGGCCGCAATTCGCCGCAGCGGCCAGCCTACGGCCTCTATGCCGAGCAGCTTTCCGGATCGCCCTTCACCGCGCCGCGCGGCACCAATGAGCGTTCCTGGCTCTATCGCATCCGGCCAAGTGTCAAGCACACCGGCCGCTTCAAGGCGGCCAGCTACCCCTGTGGAAGACCGCGCCCAATGTCGGCGACCACGAACTGGCGCTTGGCCAGTACCGCTGGAATCCGGTGCCGATGCCGAAGGAGCCGACCGATTTCATCCAGGGCATGCGCACCATCACCACGGCCGGTGACGTGCTCGGGCAGACCGGCATGGCCGCCCATGTCTATGTCGCCAATCGCTCGATGGTCGATGATCATTTCTTCAATGCCGACGGTGAACTGCTGGTCGTCCCGCAGGTGGGCAGCTTGCGCCTGGTCACCGAGATGGGCGTCATTGAACTGCGTCCCGGCGAGATCGCCGTGCTGCCACGCGGCCTCGTCTTCAAGGTCGAACTGGTCGACACCGAAGTGCGCGGCTATGTCTGCGAGAACTACGGCGCCAAGCTGACCTTGCCTGACCGCGGCCCCATCGGCGCCAATTGCCTGGCCAACCCACGCGACTTCAAGACGCCCTGCGCCTGGTTCGAGGAGAAGGAGACGCCGTGCCGGCTGATCGTGAAATGGTGCGGCAATTTCCACGTTACCGAGATCGGCCATTCGCCGCTCGATGTGGTGGCGTGGCACGGCAACTACGCCCCCTACAAATATGATCTGGCGACCTTTTCCCCGGTCGGCGCGCTGCTGTTCGACCATCCGGACCCGTCGATCTTCACCGTTCTGACGGCGCCGAGCGGCGAGGAAGGGACCGCCAATATCGACTTCGTCATCTTCCCGCCGCGCTGGCTGGTTGCCGAGGACACGTTTCGGCCGCCCTGGTATCACCGCAACATCATGAGCGAGTTCATGGGCCTGATCCACGGCCAGTACGATGCCAAGGAAGAAGGCTTCGTTCCCGGCGGCATCAGCCTGCATAATCTGATGCTGGCCCACGGCCCGGATGCGCCTGGCTTCGAAAAGGCCTCGCGCGCGGACCTGAAACCGGTCAAGCTCGACAACACCATGGCCTTCATGTTCGAGACGCGCTATCCGCAGATGTTGACCCGCTACGGCGCCGAACTGGAAACCCGGCAGGACAATTACATCGATTGCTGGGCCGAGCTGAAGAAACGCTTCAACGGCACGCCCGAGGGCGACTGGTCTTGAGCGGCAACTCAATGCCGGATCGGCTGGTGCTGTTGGGCTCCAAGGGCGGCCCTGCGCTACGGCCGGGCGGGCCGTGGCCGAGTTCGTCGCTGCTCGAGATCGGCGGACGAACCATCGTCGTCGATTGCGGACTTGGCGTGACGCGCGGTCTGGTCGATGCCGGTGTCAGCCTGAAGGTGCTCGACCTGATCTTCATCACGCATCTGCATTCCGACCATGTGCTGGAACTGGGTCCGCTCATCCACACCGCCTGGACGGCCGGATTGGCAACGCCGGTCAGCGTGTTCGGTCCGCCCGGCATCGGCCATTACTGGCGCCGGTTCTGCCAGGCGATGGAATTCGACATCGACATCCGCATCGTCGATGAGGGCCGGCCCGACATTCGCGAGCTGGTTTCTGTCGAAGAATTCGGCGAGGGCCATGTGGTCGAGCAGCGCGGCATGAAGGTGACGGCGCTGCGCGTCGACCATCCGCCGGTGACCGACTGCTTTGCCCTGCGCTTCGAGCATGGCGGCAAGAGCGTGGTGTTTTCGGCCGATACAGCCTTCTTCCCACCGCTGGCTGATTTCGCCGAAGGCGCTGATACCCTCGTCCACGAAGCCATGCTGGAAAAAGGCATCGAGCGGCTGGTTGCCAGGACCGGCAATGGCGCGCGGCTCAGGGAACATCTGCTCGCCAGCCACAGTTTTGCCGAACAGGCCGGCCGCATCGCCAGTGATGCCGGTGTGAAAAGGCTTGTGCTCAACCACCTCATCCCGGCCGACGATGCCGAGATTGGCGAGACCGACTGGACTGCTGCCGTCAGGAAAACATGGGCCGGCGACTTGACGATCGCTCGCGACGGCCTTGTTGTGGAGCTAGCATGATCCCGAAAAGTGGAAACCGGTTTTCGGAAAAAGATCATGCGTAAGAAAAGCCAAAGCGGCGCCAAGGCCGCCTGAGGAGAGGGAACCGCATGAAGCTTGCCACACTGAAGGATGGGACACGCGACGGGAAACTCGTCGTCGTTTCGCGCGACCTGACGCAGTACACAGACGCCTCGTTCCTGGCGCGCACGCTGCAAGCCGCGCTCGACGACTGGCGCAGGATCTCGCCGCATCTCGCGACAATCGCCGAATCGCTGGAGAACAATGCGATGCCGGCGGCTCGCTTCCACGAGCACGACGCGCATTCGCCGCTGCCACGCGCCTTTCAATGGGCCGACGGCTCTGCCTATGTGAACCATGTCGAACTGGTGCGCAAAGCACGCGGCGTCGAGATGCCGGCAAGCTTCTGGACCGATCCGCTGATCTACCAGGGCGGTTCGGACTCCTTTGTTGCGCCGCGCGATCCCATACGCATGGCCGACGAAGCCTTCGGCATCGACATGGAGGCCGAAATTGCCGTCATCGTTGACGATGTGCCGATGGGCGCCAGCCTCGATGAAGCGCGCGCCGCGATCCGACTGGTCATGCTTGTCAACGATGTCACGCTGCGCGCGCTGACTGGACCGGAACTGGCCAAGGGCTTCGGCTTCTTCCAGTCGAAACCGTCCTCGGCCTTTTCGCCGGTCGCGGTGACGCCGGACGAACTGGGCGACGCCTGGGATGGCGGCAAGGTCAGCCTGCCGCTGCTCGCCGATATCAACGGAAAGCCGTTCGGCCGCGCCAATGCCGGTGTCGAAATGACCTTTGACTTCCCGGCACTGATCGCTCACGCCGCCCGCACAAGGCCGCTGGTATCAGGCACCATCATCGGCTCGGGTACGGTGTCCAACAAGCTCGACGGCGGCCCGGGCAAGCCGGTCTCGGCGGGCGGCGCCGGCTATTCCTGCATCGCCGAATTGCGCATGATCGAGACGATCGCGAGCGGCGAACCAAAGACGCCGTTCCTGCGCTTCGGCGACACGGTACGCATCGAGATGAAGGACAAGGCCGGGCATTCGATCTTCGGCGCCATCGAGCAGAAGGTCGAGAAATACGAGAGATAGAGGCTGGGACAGATTTTCAGCGATGAATCTTCTGGATCATCTGCGCCGCATGGCCGGCAACAATCTCTGGTCGAACGACCGGCTCTATCGCGCCGTGCTTGCTCTGAAGCCCGGCGAGTTCGAGGCTGAGCGCACCAGCTTTTTCCCGTCGATCAAGGCCACGCTCAACCATGTCCTTGCGGTCGATTATCTCTATCTGGATTTTCTCGAAGAGGGCGGTGTGGGTGCCGCTGCCCATGATGATTTCGTGCCTTTCGACGAACCAAAGGAGCTTTTTGCCGCGCAGGTAGCGGCCGACCGGCGGCTGATCGCCTTCTGCGATGGCTTGTCGGAGAGCGATCTCGATCGCCGCGTGATCACCGACCGGCGCGAGGACGGCATGATCCCGGAAAAGATCGGCGATATCCTGGCGCACCTCTTCCTGCACGACATCCACCATCGCGGCCAGGTCCACGCCATGCTGTCCGGCACCTCCGTCGTGCCGCCGCAACTCGACGAGTTCCTGCTCGATTACGATGTCAGGGTTAGGCGGGACGAGGTTGAGAGGCTTCGGTTGTGAGACCAGGTCCTTCGCTAGTCATGTCACAGGCACATCATAATGGGCGAAATGCAGGTCGGATGTGAGGATGGTCAGATTTTCCACTTGCGCCTGCGCAATCAGCAGTCTGTCGAACGGATCACCATGGTGGCGGGGTAGGCCACCAACGGCGTTCGCGTGTTGTAAGGTTACGGCGAGCGGCTGAAATCGCATCCTTGGAAGCAGCGCCGGCAGATCGTCCGGCGCGTTGAGTTTTCCGATCGAACGTTTGATGGCAATTTCCCAAACGCTTGCCGCGCTCGCGAACACCACCGCTTCCGAAGCCAGGATCGTGCGGTGGTGCTCGCGGAGACGTCGATCGTCCGAAATCGACCAGAGGATGATATGGGTGTCGGCGAGGAACGGGCCGACCGTCATTTTACGTACTCGTCCCATTCAGGACCGAGTTCGTCAAAATCATCCGCAATCCAGATCTTGCCCTTCAAAGCGCCGATACGCGGCAGAGGTTCGGCCACCGCCGGAGGTACAATGCGTGCTGCCACCTTGCCGTGGCGCGTAAGAACGATTTCCTCACCTGCTTCCGCGCGGCTGACAAGTTCCGACAGTTTGGCCTTGGCTTCGGCGATGGAAACATTCATGTGCTCGATCCTTTATGACTAGAATTTAGGTCATAATCGACCGAGCCGCAAGAGTTCCTGTGTTAGACCGGCCTATTCCGCCGCCTGTACCTTGATCACGCCGCGCTTGATCTGGTCCTGCTCGATCGACTCGAACAAAGCGCGGAAATTGCCCTCGCCAAAGCCTTCGTCGCCCTTCCTCTGGATGAACTCGAAGAAGATGGGCCCGATCACGGTCTTGGAAAAGATCTGCAGCAGGATCTTGGTCATGCCGCCATCGACCACGCCTTCGCCGTCGATGAGGATGCCGTGCTTCTTCATCCGCTCGATCGGCTCGTCATGGCCGTTCACGCGGTCATACGACATGTCGTAATAGGTCTCGGGCGGACCGGGCATGAACTTCAGCCCGTTCTCGGCGAGCCTGTCGGTGGCGGCATAAATCTCGTCCGTGCCGACCGCGATATGCTGGATGCCTTCGCCATTGTACTTCTTCAGGTATTCGGCGATCTGGCTGGTCTCGTCCTTGGATTCGTTGAGCGGAATGCGGATCTTGCCGCATGGCGAGGTGATGGCGCGGCTGACCAGGCCGGTGATCTTGCCGTCGATGTCGAAGAAATGGATCTGCTTGAAGCCGAACAGATTGCGATAAAAGTCCCACCATTTGTCCATCTGGCCGCGAAAGACATTGTGGGTGAGGTGATCGAGGAAATAGAAGCCGACGCCTTGCGGCCGCGGGTCGCGCGCGCCGAGCCACTCGAACTCGGCGTCATAGGCCGAGCCTTTCTTGCCGTAGCTGTCGATGAAATAAAGCAGCGAGCCGCCGATGCCGACAATGGCAGGCACGTCGAGCGCCTTGTCGTCGCCTTCATAAGGCGTGGCGCCCTTCGAGACGGCATGCTCGAAAGCATGTTTGGCATCGACCACCCGCCAGGCCATCGAGGCTGCGCAAGGGCCATGCTTGTCGGCGAACTTCATCGCGTGCGAGCCGGGCTCGGCATTGACGACATAGTTGATGTCGCCCTGGCGCCAGACGGTGATGTCCTTGGTGCGATGCCTGGCCACCGCCACATAGCCCATGCGGGTGAACAACTCGGCCAGCTTCTGCGGCTCCGGATGCGCGAACTCGACGAACTCGAACCCATCGGTGCCGGCGGGGTTGTCCTTGCCGATCGTGGCAGGCGGGGCGTCGTGCGGGAAGGGACCCATGGCATTCCTCCGAGAATCTCGTTTGGCCGGAAAAGGCCATCTGAAACCATGATAGCGCGGAGCCGGCGCATGGTGCTTGCATTCAAACGCTTGAAATGATGATGTCATGCGTGAAGCATGCATGGAGCAAGAAAAACCATGAATGATACGCGCATCGATCAGTTTGACCGCAAGATAATGGCTCTTTTGCAGGGCGATGCGCGGCTCACCAATAACGATCTTTCCGAAAGGGTGAATCTGTCGGCGTCGCAATGCTCGCGCCGCCGCCAGCGGCTGGAGGAGGATGGCTATATCAAGGGCTACCGCGCCGTGCTCGACCGCGACAAACTCGGCTTCTCACTGGTCAACGTCATCTCGGTGACCTTGGCCACCCACAACCGCGACAATGCGCGCCGCTTCGGCGAATTGGTGGCGCGACTGCCGGAAGTGCAGGAGGCGCATGCGCTGACCGGCGAGATGGATTATATCCTGAAGGTGGTGACGCCCGACCTCAAATCATTGTCCGAGTTCGTCAACGGCGTGCTCCTGCCGCATGAATCCGTGCAGCATGTGAAGACGGCGATCGTGCTGGAGACGCTGAAGGAGACCGGCGCGCTGCCGATCTAACCCTTCGACTGCTGGATCAGCCCATAAAGATTGGTGCATCGGGCGCCGGAGCGGCAATAGGCGAACACCGGGCCCTCGAGCTCATCCAGCGCCTCGGCCTGGTCTTCGACATTCTCTTGCGTGATCTGGCCGCTGATCACCGGGATGTAGCGGAAGGCGAGACCGGCGGCTTCAACCGTGGCTTTGAGCGTGTCCGCCGAAGGCTGGCCGGGCTGCTCGTCATCCGGGCGGTTGCAGATCACGCTCTTGAAACCGGCTTCCTTGATGGCTGCGACGTCTTCGGGCTGGATCTGGCCCGAGACCGAATAGTCTTCGCTGATCTGGCGGTATTCCATGGCGCATGTCCTCGCAATCTAGTTTGGCGGCAGTCTTGCCACTCCAGAAGGGGGCGGCAATCCGCATCGAGGGAATTCTCTGCCAAATAGACATTGCGCGCCAGAAAATCCAACCGGGCCGATGCGGCCCGGCTGGATGTAGGTCAAATTCAGCTGCCGAGAATGGCGCCTTTGATCTGGCGGATGTTGTTGTGCATCATGTCGATATAGGTCGAGCCGGGGCCGTCGGGCTGCGACAGCGCGTCCGAGTAGAGCGTGCCGCCGATCTTGATGCCGGTCTCGCTGGCGATCTGTTCGATCAGGCGCTGGTTGGTGATGTTCTCGACGAAGATGGCCGCGGCCTTGTCCTGCTTCACCTGCTCGACCAGCTTGGCGACATCGGCGGCCGACGGTTCGGAATCGGTCGAGATGCCTTGCGGGGCAAGGAAGGTCAGGCCGTATTCGTGCTCGAAATAGCCGAAGGCGTCATGCGAGGTGATGACGACGCGCTTTGCCTCGGGGATCGACTGGATTGCCGCCTTCACTTCGCCTTCGAGCGCATCGAGCTTCTTGGTGTAGGCGGCGGCGTTGGTCTGGTAAGAGACGCAACCTTCGGAATCGGCCGCGCAAAAGGCTTCGGCAATGCTCTTCACATAGATCCTGGCATTGGCGATCGACTGGAAGGCGTGCGGATCGGTGACCGTCTTGCCGTTGCCGGTGCCCGCACCCTCCGCCGCGTCGGCGTCGGCGAACTCAGGCTTGAAGTCGATCGGCGTCACGCCCTTGGTCAAGGTGATGATCGAAGCCTTGGTGGCGCTGGCATCGACCAGCCGCTGCAGGAAACCTTCGAAATGGAGGCCGTTGACCAGAACGATGTCGGCCTTGGCCATGGCCACCGCGTCGGCAGGGCTCGGCTCGTAGACATGGGCATCGCCATCCGGCCCGACAATGGTGGTGATGTCGACGCGGTCGCCGCCGACATTCTTGGCGAAATCCGCGATGACCGTGAAGCTGGCGACGACTTTCAGCGGGGCCGCGAAGGCCGACGACGCCCCAAAGGCAGTTAATGTTATAACGCTCATTGCCAGGGCGGCACGGATCGATTTCAGCATAAGCGGGTCTCCTTTCAGGGTCGGGGGATCAGGCCGTTCTGTGACGGTGATGGACGATACGGGCACGCAGAATGCCGCGCGTGCCAAACAGGATAGAGGCGAAATAGACGACGCCGGCCGACAGGATGATGGCCGGGCCTGACGGCAACGACGCATGATAGGACAGGAGCAGCCCGGCAATGCAGGAGGCAAAGCCGATCAGCACGGCCAGCACGCACATCGGCTCGACGCGCGCCGTCCAGAAGCGCGCGGCTGCCGCCGGCAACATCATCAATCCGACCGATAGGAGCGTGCCGAGCGCCTGGAAGCCGCCGACGAGATTGAGGACGACGAGACCGAGGAAGATGAAATGCACCGGGCTGCCGATGCGGCTGACCGAACGCAGGAACAGCGGATCCAGGCATTCCGCGACCAGCGCCCGCCAGAAGATGGCAAGACTGACCAGCGTCACCGCGACGATGCCGCCGATCAGCGTCAAAGCCTCGTTGTTGAGCGCCAGCACCGTGCCGAACAGCACATGCATGAGATCGACGCTGGAGCCGCGGATCGACACCATCAGCACGCCGATGGCGAGCGAAATCAGGTAGAAGGCCGCCATCGAGGCGTCCTCGCGCTGAATGGTGAAGCGCGAGACGGCACCGGCGCCGAGCGCCACGATGATGCCGGCGATCAGGCCGCCAATGGTCATCGGCAGGATTTCGAGGCCGTAGAACAGGAAGCCGGCGGCCGCCCCCGGCAGGATGGCATGCGCCATGGCGTCGCCCGACAGGCTCATGCGCCGCAGCATCAGGAAGACGCCGATCGGGCAGGCGCCGAGCGACAGCATCAGCGAGCCGAACAGCGCCCGCTGCATGAAGCCGAAATCGGCAAATGGCGCGATGAAGAGACCGTATAGTGCGTCCATCAGGCAGCCCTCGGACCGGCGCCATGGTGATGGTCGTGATCCTGGCCGTCATGATGATCATGGTCATGAGCGTGCTCGTCAGGCTCGCACCAGGGCGCATTCTCTTCCCAGGCTTCGTGGAAGCGGCGTGCGCGCAACAGGTTCTCCGGCTTCAGCGTCTCCCGGGTCTCGCCCCAAGCCACCGGCTGGCGGGCAAGCAGCAGTGTTTCGGGAAAATTCTGGCGCACAAGATCCAGATCATGGACCACCACCATGATGGTGCGCTCTTCGCCATGCCAGCGCTTGATCAGGGCAATGAGGTCACCGACCGTCTTGGCGTCGACCGCGTTGAAGGGCTCGTCGAGCAGGATCAGGTCGGCATCCTGCAACAGCACGCGGGCAAACAGCGTGCGCTGCAACTGGCCCCCCGACAGCGTGTCGATCGGCCGCTTCTCGAAGCCGCCAAGGCCGACGGCCATCAAAGCCTGGCTGACGGCCTCGCGATCCTCCTTGGTGTAGCGGCCAAGCATGCCGCGCTTCGGCCACAGGCCGAGCGAGACCAGATCGACGACGCGGGCGGGGAAGGAGCGATCAAGCTCCGATTGCTGCGGCAGGTAGGCCGCTCGCACGCCCGGCGCGCGGGTAACCTCGCCGGCCATCGGCTTCAACACGCCAACGATACCTTTCATCAGCGTCGACTTGCCGGAACCATTGGCGCCGACCACGGCCGTCAGTGAGCCCTTACGGATCGCCCCATCGAGATGGTGGATCGCCGGATGGCTGTTGTAGCCCAGCGTCAGGTCACGGAATGTCAGGCAGGTCTGGGTCATATCGTTCCCTAGGCCAAACGCGGCTGAAGGCAGGCCGCTTGGATATGTGATGTTATTACATTAGTCAACAAGCCAATCCGGCGGAATTGCAACGCGGTGGTCAACTCGCCGTGTACGCGCCTGGCCCTGGATGGAGCGATTGGCTCAAACGGTTTCGGTTCAGGCGGCCTTGCTCGAAGCGGACGGCGACTCTAAAGAGGCGCGACCACAACGGAAGGAACCTCGCAATGAGCATTCGTCGCATCGATGTTGGCCCGCGCATGAGCCAGATCGTCATCCACGGCAACACAGTCTATCTGGCCGGCCAGGTCGGCGAACCCGGCGGCAACGTCGCCTCGCAGACCCGCGACATCCTTGCGACCATCGATGGGTTGTTGGCCAAGGCCGGCACCGACAAGACCAAGATCGTCCAGGCGATCATCTGGCTGGCCGACATGGGCACCTTCGCCGAGATGAATTCCGAGTGGGACAAGTGGGTGCCGCAGGGCCACACGCCCGCCCGCGCCACTGGCGAGGCAAAGCTTGCCGGCCCCGAATATCTGGTCGAGATCATTATTACGGCTGCGCTGTAAAGGCGCTGCGCCGGCTCACCTTCTCCCCCTGTGGGAGAAGGTGGCCGAGCGAAGCTCGGTCGGATGAGGGGTGGGCGAAGGATCGCTACAACGAAATATAAGCGCCTGAAATTCCTTAATCTTTTTGCGCCTCACTTCGCTGGAACACCCCCTCGTCCGTCTCGGCGCTGCGCGCCGATCCACCTTCTCCCACAGGGGGAGAAGGGCAGGTGGCGCTACCCCTGCGACGGCGTGAACCTTGCCACCAGCGTATGGCTTTCAGCTGGATAGATGAAGCGCACATGGGTAACCGGGTGCTCGGCGCTCCAGGTGCGACGCTCGACCACCAGGCAGGGCGCGCCGGGATCGATGTCGAGCGCATCGGCGACTGTCTCGTCGGCTGCCATGGCGCGTATCCGATGCTCGGCTTCGCTCCACGGCACGCGGCCGATCAGCCAAGGCCCGGCGGCGGTTTCCAGAAACGCTTCGTCCCCAGCTTCCGAAACCGCTGAAAGATTGATCAGGCGTCGCTCGAGTGCGAATGGCCGTTCGCCGGCAAAATGAAGGCCCTCGAGCCATAGCACTGAACCCGCGGCGGACAGTCCGAGCATCGCCCTGTCCTCCGCATTGCCGCGTCGCTTCAGGCGTTCCAGCCGCTCGTAGCGGTAGGGCAGGCCGAGCGCCTCGACCTCGATCCTGATATCGTGAAGTTCCAGCACGGCTGCCTGCGATTGTGGCTGGCTGACAAAACTGCCCGACCGGCGACGGCGCTCGATCAAACCTGCTTTGGCTAATTGTGACAGAGCCTTGTTGACGGTCATGCGCGAGCATTTGTATTCGGCGGTCAGCTCATGTTCGAACGGGATGCGGTGGCCCGGCGCCCAGGTGCCGGATAGGATTTTTTCGCGGATGTCGGAAAGGATGCGCTGATGCAGCGAGACGGTCTCGCTGTCGTCTATCTCCGTCGGTTCGGCCATGGTCATCTAGTCATCCCTCGGAAAGCGCCGTCATCACGCTGCCAAACCGTTCGGCGATGGCCTCGCGCTTGGCATGCCTGCCGCCGCTGACCTGTTTCTTGCCATGCACCCAGACGCAGTCGACCTTGCTGCCATTGGCGAAAATCCAGGCGTCGAGGATCGCGTCTCCGGTCTTGCCGGCCAGCGAAGGGTTCTTGGCGTTCAGCGAGACGAGATCGGCGGATGAACCAGGCGCGATTTGCGAGGCGCCGGCGCCAAGCGCGATGCTGCCGCCCTCGATCGCTGCGTCGAACAGCGCGCGGCCCGTCGAGCCGCCGGCTACCGCAAGCACATTGCGGGCGCGGTGCGCGAGGCGCTGCGAATATTCGAGCTGGCGCAATTCGTCGGGCAGGCCGATCAGCACGTTGGAATCGGAGCCGACGCCGAAGCGGCCGCCATGCTCCCTGAACAATGGCGCGGCAAAGGTGCCGTCGCCGAGATTGGCCTCCGTGATCGGGCAAAGGCCGGCAACGGCGCCGCTTTTGACCATGCCGATGGTTTCGGCGTCCGTCATATGGGTGGCGTGGATCAGGCACCAGCGCTGATCGACATCGGCAGCCCCAAGCAGAAATTCGACCGGGCGCGCGCCGGACCAGGCAAGACAATCGTCCACTTCTTTCACCTGCTCGGCGACGTGGATGTGGATCGGACCGTCCGGCGTGATCGCTGCAATCGCCGTGAGTTCCTCCGGCGTCGCGGCGCGCAGACTGTGCGGGGCGACGCCGACAATTGCTTGATTCAAAGAGCGAACAGATTCGCGGCTCTTCTCAACAAGCCGGGCGAACCGATTCACATCGTTGATGAATCGGCGCTGGCCATCATTCGGAGCTGCGCCACCGAAACTGGAATGCGCGTAAAACACCGGCAGCAGCGTCAGGCTGATACCTGTTTCGCCGGCCGCCGCAGCGATGCGCTCGGCCATCTCGGCAGGGTTGGCGTAAGGTTTTCCGTCACGGTCATGATGGAGATAGTGAAACTCGCCGACACGGGAAAAGCCGGCCTCCAGCATTTCGACATAGAGCTGCGCCGCCACCGCCTCGACCTGGTCTGGAGTCATCGACAGCGCGAAGCGGTACATCACCTCGCGCCAGCTCCAGAAACTGTCGGCGGAGGGGCCGCGCAACTCGGCAAGCCCGGCCATGCCGCGCTGGAACGCGTGGCTGTGCAGATTGGGCATGCCGGGCAGGAGAATGGCATGGCGCTCGTCGCCAGCCGACGCGGTGCTCCCCGGCTCCACGGCGGCAATGCGCCCGTTGGCGAAAGTGATGCGCACATTGTCGTGCCAGCCATTTGGGAGAAGCGCCTGTTCCGCAAAGATATCGGTCACTTTTCTCTCCACTTCCCGGTCTCGCATGCGATGATGGCACTTGCAGTGCGTTTCAATATGTATATACATAATCGCCACCGATTGAAACGGAAAAGATGATGGCTGTAGAGAGCAAAAGCCGGGCAGGGGGCTTCGCCTGTGGCGCAATGCGCGTCTGGCGACCATGGCTGAGAATTCTGACGATCTTGGTATCGTCGAGCATGGTGCGCTGGCCGCGCGTGATGGCCGCATTGTCTATGCCGGTCCGGAATCCGAGATGCCCTCGGGGCTTGCCCAAGGCGAGATCATCGATTGCGAAGGCCGCTGGATCACGCCCGGCCTGATCGACTGCCACACCCATCTCGTCCATGCCGGCAACCGTGCCAATGAGTTCGAGATGCGGCTGGCGGGCGCCACTTATGAAGAGGTTGCCAGGGCAGGCGGCGGCATCGTCTCGTCGGTCAAATCCTTGCGTGCCGCCAGCGAGAGCGACCTGGTCGCCCAGACGCTGCCGCGCCTCGATGCGCTGATGGCGGAAGGCGTCACCACGGTAGAAGTAAAGTCGGGCTATGGGCTCGATCTCGAAAACGAGAAGAAATCGCTGCGCGCCGCGCGACAGCTGGGCAATGAACGTCCGGTGACGATCCGCACCACATGTCTCGCGGCCCACGCGCTGCCGCCCGAAGCCAAGGGTGACAAGGATGCTTTCGTCGATCTCGTCGCCGAAACAATTCTTCCCGGCGTCGCCGCCGAAGGCTTGGCCGATGCCGTCGACGGGTTCTGCGAAGGCATCGCCTTTTCGCCCGAGCAGATAGCGCGCGTCTTCGATGTCGCCAAGGCGGCTGGCTTGCCCGTCAAACTCCACGCCGACCAGTTGTCCAATCTGCACGGCGCTGAACTTGCCGCCCGCTATGGTGCGCTGTCGGCCGACCATCTCGAATACACCGACGAGACGGGCGCAGTGGCGATGGCCACGGCGGGGACCGTGGCGACGATCCTGCCCGGCGCCTACTATTTCATACGCGAGACCAAGAAGCCGCCGATCGGGCTCTTCCGCCAGCATGGCGTGAAAATGGCTGTCGCCACCGACAACAATCCCGGCACCTCGCCGCTGACCTCGCTGCTTCTGACCATGAACATGGCAGCGACCCTATTCGGCATGACGGTCGACGAATGCCTTGCCGGCGTCACCCGCGAGGCCGCGCGTGCGCTGGGACTGCTCGACCAGACCGGCACGCTGGAGGCCGGAAAATTCGCCGACCTGGCGATCTGGGACATCGAACGCCCCGCCGAACTCGTCTACCGCATGGGCTTCAATCCGCTGCATGCCCGCATTTGGAGAGGACAATGACCGAACTGACCTTGAAGCCCGGCAATGCCACGCTGGCCGACTGGCGCGCCATTTACCGTGGCGCCGTGCCCAAACTGGATGACGCCTGCCGGCCAAAGATCAAGGCGAGCGCCGAGGCCGTCGCCAGGATCGTTGCCAAGGGTGAGCCGGTCTATGGCATCAACACCGGCTTCGGCAAACTGGCCAGCGTGCGCATCCCGGCCGAAGATCTCGAGACCCTGCAGCGCAACATCGTTCTGTCGCATGCCGCGGGCGTCGGCGAGCCGATGCCTGTCCCCGTTGCCCGGCTGATGATGGCGCTGAAACTTGCGAGCTTGGCTCAGGGTGCCTCCGGCGTGCGCTCGCAAACCATCGAGTTGCTGGAAGCGATGCTCGCCAACGACGTCATCCCGGTGGTGCCGGCGCAAGGTTCCGTTGGCGCCTCCGGCGACCTTGCCCCGCTGTCGCACATGACGGCGGTGATGATCGGTGTCGGCGAATGCTTTACCCCGCATGGCCGTTTTCCGGCCAAGGTCGCCTTCGTCTCGCACGGGCTGGAGCCCGTGACATTGGGCGCCAAGGAAGGTCTGGCGCTGCTCAATGGCACGCAGTTTTCGACGGCCTATGCGCTGGCCGCTCTGTTCGAGGCCGAAGTGCTCTACCAGTCGGCGCTTGTCGCCGGCGCGCTCTCGACCGACGCTGCCAAGGGATCGGACGCGCCCTTCGATCCTCGCATTCATCTGTTGAGAAAGCATCGCGGCCAGATCGAGACCGCGGATGCGCTGCGCAATTTGATGGCCGGCAGCGCCATCCGCGAGTCGCACCGGATCGGCGACGAGCGGGTGCAGGATCCCTATTGCCTGCGTTGCCAGCCGCAAGTCATGGGTGCCGCGATCGATGTCCTGCGCAAGGCCGCAGATACGCTCGAAACCGAGGCCAATGGCGTCACCGACAATCCGCTGATCTTCGCCGAGGACGATACCGCGCTTTCGGGCGGCAATTTCCACGCCGAGCCGGTGGCGTTCGCCGCCGACATGATCGCGCTTGCGGTCTGCGAGATCGGCTCGCTGTCGGAACGCCGCATCGCCATGCTGGTCGACCCCGCGCTCTCAGGCATGCCCGCCTTCCTGACGCCCAAGCCCGGCCTCAACTCCGGCTTCATGATCCCTCAGGTGACGGCGGCGGCACTCGTTTCGGAAAACAAGCAGAAAGCTTACCCGGCCAGCGTCGATTCCATCCCGACCTCGGCCAATCAGGAAGACCACGTCTCGATGGCCGCGCATGGCGCGCGCAGGCTGATCGGCATGGTCGAGAATGCAACGGCGGTAATCGGCATCGAATTGCTGGCCGCCGCGCAAGGCTGTGATTTCCATCAGCCGCTGGCCTCGAGCGCGGCACTCGAAGCCGTGCGCAAGCTGGTTCGCGCCGAGGTGCCGCATCTCGACAATGACCGGCACTTCCACCCCGATATGGAAAAGGCGATCGCTATGGTGCGCAGCGGCGCGGCCGTGAAGGTGGCAGGCGCAGTGGCGCTGCCGGGGATTGCGCCATGAGACCTTCCTGGTTGACAATAAGACAAGGCACGGCGCCGCTGCTGGTGTCGATCCCGCACACCGGCATTGACCTCGCCGGCCTCGAAAACCGGCTGGTGTCGCCATGGCTCGGTCGTCGCGATTGCGACTGGTGGATCGACAATCTCTATGATTTCGCCGCCGGTCTCGGCGCCACGGTCGTGCACACCGCGATCTCGCGCACCGTCATCGACGTCAACCGCGATCCTTCCGGCGCCTCGCTCTATCCCGGGCAGGCAACCACAGGCCTATGCCCGACCGAAACCTTTGACGGCGATCCGCTCTACCGTGACGGCGAGGAGCCGGGCCCGTCTGAGATCGACGAGCGCCGCGAGAAGTTCTTTGCACCCTATCACGCCGCCTTGCGGGCCGAGATCGACAGGTTGCGCGCCTTGCATGGCAAGATTGTCCTCTACGACTGCCATTCGATCCGCTCGGTGCTGCCACGGCTGTTCGAGGGCAGACTGCCGGTGTACAATCTCGGCACGAATGACGGCAAGAGCGCCGATCCGATGCTGCAGGCTACGGTCAATCAGATCATGGCCGAAACCGGCGAAACCTTTGTCGTCAACGGCCGCTTCAAGGGCGGGTGGATCACGCGCCATTTCGGTCAGCCGCTTCACGGCGTGCACGCGCTGCAGATGGAACTCTCCAACCGGGGCTATATGCGCGAGCCCGAAGGGAAGGGCACGCCGGACAATTGGCCGGTACCCTACGATGCCGCGTTCGCCGCGCCGATCCGCGCCACGCTGACACAGATTCTCCAAACCGCCATTGACTGGGCCGGGCGCTGAAGCGCCGCCTCATCCGAAAGGGACAATGATGAACAACCCTCGCCACAACATCCGCGAAGTGCGCGCCCCGCGCGGCGACAAGCTCAACGCCCGGTATTGGACGACCGAAGCGCCGCTGCGCATGCTGATGAACAATCTCGACCCTGATGTCGCCGAGAACCCCAATGAGCTGGTCGTCTACGGCGGCATCGGCCGGGCGGCGCGCACCTGGAACGATTTCGACCAAATCGTTGCGTCGCTGAAGACGCTTGGCCAGGACGAGACGCTGCTGGTGCAGTCCGGCAAGCCGGTCGGCGTGTTCCGCACCCACCCGGACGCGCCGCGCGTGCTGATCGCCAACTCCAACCTGGTACCGCACTGGGCGACCTGGGAGAAATTCAACGAGCTCGATAACAAGGGCCTGATGATGTACGGCCAGATGACGGCCGGCTCCTGGATCTACATCGGCACGCAAGGCATCGTGCAGGGCACTTACGAGACCTTCGTCGAGGCCGGCCGCCAGCACTATGGCGGCAATCTCAAGGGAAAATGGATCCTGACCGGCGGTCTCGGTGGCATGGGCGGCGCCCAGCCATTGGCCGCCGTCATGGCCGGCGCCTGCTGCCTGGCAATCGAATGCAATCCCGATTCGATCGATTTCCGCCTGCGCACCCGCTACGTCGATGAGAAGGCCGAGACGCTTGACGAGGCCATGGAAATGATCGAGCGCTGGACCAAGGCCGGCGAGGCGAAGTCCGTCGGCCTGCTTGGCAACGCCGCCGAGATCGTGCCCGAAATGTTCAAGCGCGGCATCCGCCCCGATATGGTCACCGACCAGACCTCGGCGCACGACCCCATCAATGGCTATCTGCCGAAGGGCTGGACGATGGCCGAGTGGCGTGAGAAGCGCGTCAGCGACCCCAAGGCGGTCGAGAAGGCGGCCCGCGCCTCCATGCGCGAGCATGTCGAGGCGATGGTGGCGTTCTGGAACGCCGGCGTGCCGACCCTCGACTATGGCAACAACATCCGTCAGGTCGCCAAGGACGAAGGTTTCGAGAACGCCTTTGCCTTCCCCGGTTTCGTGCCGGCCTACATCCGTCCGCTCTTTTGCCGTGGCATCGGCCCGTTCCGCTGGGCGGCACTCTCAGGCGATCCGGAGGATATCTACAAGACAGACGCCAAGGTGCGCGAACTCACCCCCGGCAACACCCATCTGCACAATTGGCTCGACATGGCGCGCGAGCGCATCTCGTTCCAGGGCCTGCCGGCACGCATCTGCTGGGTCGGTCTCGGCGACCGGCACAGGCTGGGCCTCGCCTTCAACGAGATGGTGGCCAAGGGCGAGCTCAAGGCGCCGGTCGTCATCGGCCGCGATCACCTTGATTCGGGTTCGGTCGCCTCGCCGAACCGGGAGACGGAAGCGATGAAGGACGGTTCGGATGCGGTCTCCGACTGGCCGCTGCTCAACGCGCTGCTCAATACAGCTTCGGGCGCCACCTGGGTGTCGCTGCACCATGGCGGCGGCGTCGGCATGGGCTTCTCCCAGCATGCCGGCATGGTCATCGTCGCCGACGGCACGCCCGACGCCGCCAGGCGCCTGGAACGGGTGTTGTGGAACGACCCGGCGACCGGCGTCATGCGCCATGCCGATGCCGGCTATGACATCGCCATCGAATGCGCCAAGGAGCGCCAGCTCAACCTGCCCGGCATTCTCGGATAGCGGCTGACATCATGCGCGTCCTTCGTGCCGCCGATTACCGCGTCATGCCGTGGAAGAACGGCGGCGGCACGACGACCGAGATCGCCGTCTCGCCCGATGGCGCCGGGCTCGACGATTTCGACTGGCGCGTCTCGATGGCTCGGGTCGAAAGCAGCGGGCCGTTCTCCAGCTTTGCCGGCATCGACCGCACGCTGTCGGTGCTGGAAGGCGAGGGATCGTGCTTGATGTCGCCGGCCTTCCGCCGGAGCGGATGACCGCGGCCTCCCAGCCATTTTCTTTTCCGGCCGACCAGCCTACAAGTGCCGCGATGATCGACGGCCCGATCACCGATCTCAACGTCATGACCCGCCGCGGCCGCATGTTGCATCAGGTCGAGCGTCTGGCGATTTCGACGCCCGTGGAAATCCCGACCGAGGCCGGTTCCACCCTCATCCTTTGTCACAGGGGCCATGCCATTTTCCCCGGCGCCGCGCCCATTCGTCTCGGGCCGCTCGACACCCTGCTGCTCGGACCTGATGCCTCTGTCTTGCGGGTTCAGCCCGCACCGGATACGACCCTTTTCGTGATCCGGATAATTGCTGCCGCCTGACGCGTTTGGCGCCAACGGTTACCGCCTGTTTCCAAACATGATCGCGACGCCGGCGAAATATAGCGTAAGCTGGCGGTGGCATCACGAAAAAGCCCGAATCCTCCCCGTCGATCGGTCCTGACGGGAGCGAGGGGCGCTCGTCTTTGAGTTTGCTCGAAAGATGACGCCCTGTCGTGGTGCGGAAACAAACTTTCGGCATAGGGGTTGATGCAACCGATTGCATTTGAACCGGTTTTAGGGCCATTGCCGTGGCGGTGATGCCGCTGAGTGCCCGCTTACGGAATTTTCAATGAATATTCAGACGAATCCAGCCCAGATCGAGAAGACAAGCGCGAGCTTTCCAGCCATCACGGAAGAGCCGATAAGATCGACATTCCTGCCGGAGGAACGGCTCCGGCTGCTCGGCGAAAGCCTGGCCAATGGCGACCTGGCGGACCTGTTCGGACTGATACCATTCGACTTCCAGGCCCGCATCCGCGACAGCGCCAAGAAGATCCTCGAAGTCTACCGGTCGACCAATGCCGCGCAGGCGAGGGGCGAAACCATCACGCCGGCCGCGCAATGGCTGCTCGACAACAACTATCTGATCGAGGAAACCATTTTCCAGGTCAAACGCGACCTGCCGCGCCGCTTCTACCGGCAATTGCCGACGTTGAAACTGCCCGACGGCGGCACCGTGCCGCGCGCATTGGCGCTGGCCTGGACCTATGTCGCGCATTCGGACAGTTCCGTCTCGGCGACCATGTTCAAGTCCATCGTCCAGGGTTTTCAGTCGGTCGAGCCGCTGAAGATCGGCGAACTCTGGGCCTTGCCGTCACTGCTGCGCTTCGTGCTGATCGAGAACCTCCGCCGCCTGGCGGTCAGGGTCAACCGCACCCGCCAGATGCGCCAGATCGCCAATGACGTGGCCGACAAGGTGCTGGCGACCGACGACAATCCGGATCGGCAGGCGATCCTCGCCAAGTTCAGCGCGCATGCGCAGGACACCACCTTCGCCACTCAGCTTCTCTATCGCCTGCGTGACGGATCGCAGAACGCCGGCAAGGCGCTGGAGTGGCTGGAAGGCGAACTCGAAAAGACCGGCTCGGATGCCGAGGAAATCATCATTTCCGAGCACCAGACGCTGTCCAGCGGCAATGTGACGACCGGCAACATCGTGCGCGGTCTGCGCCTCATCAACGACGTCGACTGGACGGTGTGGTTCGAAGGCGTCAGCCGCATCGATACCGTGCTGCGCGAGCGCACCGATTTCGCCGCGCTCGACTTCTTCTCGCGCGATCAATACCGCACCGCGATCGAGGAACTGGCACGCCGCTCGAACCTGTCGGAGTACCGTGTCGCCGAAAAAGCCATCGAACTGGCCGGCCACGCCGCCGGTGAAACCGCCCCGGAGGGCGTTGAAGGGGTGGATGCCCAGGCCGCATCCTCTCACACCGACGTCGGTTTCTATCTCGTTGGCCCGCGCCGGCTGGAGCTGGAAAAGGCAATCGAGTACCGGCCTACGGTCAGCCAGACGGTCAAGCGGACCTTCGCCAAGACAGGCTGGCTGGGCATCGTGCTGCCCGTCTTCGCGCTGACCGCCCTGCTGCTCGTCCTGTCCGGCAACGCCCTTTCCAATCTCGGTCTGTCGGTGCCGTCGATCGTGCTGATGCTGGCTCTGTTTGCCGTGCCGGCCAGCGAAGGCGCGCTTGCCTTCTTCAACACCGTGGTCTCGCTGTTCCTCAAGCCTACTCGCCTGATCGGTTACGACTACAGGCACGGCGTGCCGCCCGAGGCGCGCACCCTGGTGGTCGTGCCGTCGCTGATCGGCTCGCGTGACGATGTCGAGGAAAACATCCGCAACATCGAAGTGCATTATCTTGCCAACCTGGCGGACGAAATCCATTTCGCGCTGCTTTCGGATTGGCCCGACAGCAAGATCGAGATCGATGCGGCGGACACCGAGATCCTCGACTTCGCCCGCGCCGAAATCGCTCGCCTCAACGCGCGCTATCCCTCCGACGGCGCGCCGCGCTTCTACATTCTGCACCGCCGCCGGCTCTACAATGCCGCTCAAGGGTGCTGGATGGGCTGGGAACGCAAGCGCGGCAAGCTGCACGAGCTTGACCTGTTGCTGCGCGGCGACAGCGATACCACCTTCTTGCCGCTCGAAGTGCCGCTGCCGGAAAAAGTCATCCATGTGATGACGCTCGACGCCGATACCCGCACCACCCGCGATGCGGTATCGAGCCTTGTCGGCAAGCTTTGCCATCCGCTCAACCGCCCGCATTTCGACGCCACCAGGCGCGTCGTAACCGCCGGTTACACCATCCTGCAGCCGCGCATCACCGCTTCACTCACCAGCGGCGATGAAGCCTCCTTCTTCCAGCGCGTGTTCTCGGCCAATCGCGGCCTTGATCCCTACGTCTTTGCTGTTTCGGACCTCTATCAGGACGTCTTCAGCGATGGGTCCTTCACCGGCAAGGGCCTTTATCATGTCGATGCCTTCGAGGCCGCCTTGCAGGGCCGTATTGAGGAAAACACCATCCTCAGCCACGATCTGCTCGAAGGCGCTCTGGCGCGCGCCGCACTGGTCACCGACGTCGAACTGGTCGAGGACTACCCGACCCGCTACTCGGTCGACGCCTCGCGCCACCATCGCTGGGCGCGCGGCGACTGGCAGCTTTTGGGATACATCTTCAACCCCCGTTCCGGCGTTCCGGCCTTGTCGCGCTGGAAGATGGTCGACAATCTGCGCCGCTCGCTGACGCCGATCTTCTGGGTTATGGCGGCGATCGCCGGCTGGACCTTGCTGCCCTTCACGCAGGCCGCGCAGTGGCAGGCCTTGCTGATCCTCAGCTTGTTCATGGCGCCGACTTTCGACGTGGTCAACGCCATCCTGCCCAAGAGCGGCGACCAGACGCCGCGCGGCCATTTCTCGGCGCTGGCGCGCGACGTCGCCTTCGGCACCGCCATGGTGGCACTGAAGATCGTGCTGATGGCGCACAACGCCTGGATGATGGGCGACGCCATCGTGCGCACGCTCTACCGGCTGTTCGTCAGCCGGCAGAACCTCCTGGAATGGCGCACCGCCTCGCAGGCGCACAAGGCGGGCGACAACGATGTCGGCTCCTATTACGGCATGATGTATGGCGCCGTGATCATCGGCTTTGTCGGCCTCGCCATTCCGGTGCTGGCCGATTCCACCGGTGCCTTTGTGGCCTTCTTCTTTGCCTTGTTCTGGATCGGCTCGCCGGCGATCGCCAGCTGGATCAGCCGCTCCGCCGAAACCGAGGACCGGCTGCGTATATCGCAGGCCGACATTCACACTCTGCGCACCGTGGCGCGGCGCACCTGGCACTATTTCGAGAGCTTCGTGACGGCCGAACATCACAATCTGCCGCCGGACAATTTCCAGGAGAGCCCCGCGCCCGTCGTGGCGCCCCGCACCTCGCCGACCAATATCGGCGTCTACCTGCTCTCGGTCGTCTCGGCGCGCGATTTCGGCTGGATCAGCCTGTCCGATGCCATCACCCGCATCGATGCCACCATGACGACCATCGAGAGCATGCCGCGCAGCCGCGGCCATCTGTTCAACTGGTACGACACAACGACCCTGAAGCCGCTCTACCCGCTCTACATCTCGGCTGTCGACAGCGGCAATCTCGCCGGTCACCTGGTGGCGGTGGCGGCGGCCTGCGCCGAATGGGCGGAAGCGCCTTCCGTCCACCTGCAGGGTGATTTCGAAGGCATTCTCGACACCGTGACCATCCTGAGTGAAAGCCTCGATGACTTGCCTGACGATCGCCGTCAGTTGCGCCCATTGCGCCAACGCCTCGTCGATCGCCTCGACGGCATGCGGCGGGCCGTCGATACGATCAAGGCGCAGCCGGAAATGGCCTCGATCCGCACCATCAACCTGGCGGTGCTGGCCGGCGAAATCCGCAAGCTCGCCACCGCCATTCACACCGAGGCCGCATCGCCGCAGAGTGACGTCATCGTCGACTGGGCTGCAAGGCTCGAAGCCACCTGCGAGGCGCACGTCCACGACGCCCACAGCGACGAAAACGCAGTCGAGGCTCTGCGTGCCAAGCTGCTCACCTTGCGCGAGCGCACCCGTCGTTTCGCCTTCGAGATGGAGTTCGCCTTCCTGATGCGGCCGGAGCGCAAGCTTCTGTCGATCGGCTACCGGGTCGAGGAACATCAGCTCGACGAAAGCTGCTACGACCTTCTCGCCTCCGAGGCACGGCTGACCAGCCTGTTCGCCATCGCCAAGGGCGATCTGCCGACCGAACACTGGTTCAGGCTCGGCCGCCCCATCGTCGAGATCGGCTTCCAGGGCGCGCTGATGTCGTGGTCCGGCTCGATGTTCGAGTACCTGATGCCGCCTCTGGTGATGAAGGAACCGCAAGGCTCGATCCTTAACCAGACCAGCAAGCTGATCATCAAGCGTCAGATGCAGTACGGCCGCCAGAAGAACGTGCCGTGGGGGATCTCGGAAGCAGCCTACAATGCCCGCGACCGCGAACTGACCTATCAGTACACCAATTTCGGCGTGCCGGGGCTGGGGCTGAAGCGCGGCCTTGGCCAGAACACGGTGATCGCGCCTTACGCGACGATCATGGCGGCGCAGTTCAACCCGCGCGAAGCGGTGCAGAATCTGGCACGGCTGCGCGAGATCGGCGCGCTTGGCCGTCATGGCTATTATGATGCGGTCGACTTCACCCCGCAGCGCGTGCCGGAAGGCACCAACCACGCGGTCGTGCTGAATTACTATGCCCACCATTCGGGCATGTCGATCGCCGCCGTTGCCGACGCCATCTTCGAAGGTCGCCTGCGCGATCGCTTCCACAGCGATCCAGTCATTGAATCAGCTGAACTGCTGCTGCAGGAGAGGGCGCCGCGCGACATTCCGACCGCCACCGTCCGCACCGAGGCCGACGAGCGCTCCAAGGACGAGACCGAAACCGAGAGCCCCGACACCCGCATCGTGCTCGATCCCGGGCGGGCGCTGCGTTCGACCAATGTGATGTCGAACGGCCGCTATTCGGTCATGGTGACCGCGACCGGCTCCGGCTACAGCCGCTGGGGCGATCTGTCGGTGACCCGCTGGCAGCCCGACCCGGTCGAGGACCGTCTGGGCTCATACATCTTCCTGCGTGACGTCAGCACCGGCGACTGGTGGTCGGCAACGGCGGAGCCAAGGCGCGCGCCCGAGGAAAAGACGCAGACCCTGTTTTCCGACGACAAGGCGAGCTTCGTCAAATCGGCCGGCACGTTACGCTCGGAGGTCGAATGCATCGTCGTCTCCGAGGGCAATGGCGAAGGCCGCCGCATCACGCTCTACAATGAGAGCACGTCCGACCGTCACATCGAAGTGACGTCCTTTGCCGAGCTGGTGCTGGGGTCGGAGGCTTCCGACAACGCGCATCCGGCCTTCTCGAAAATGTTCGTGGAAACGGAAATCGCCGCCAACAATGGCGCGATCTTCGCCACGCGACGCAAGCGCGAAACCAGCGAGCCCGATGTCGCCCTGGTGCATTTCGTCACCGATCCGTCGGGGCCGGCTCGTGATGCCGAGGCCGAGACCGACAGGCGCGCCTTCATCGGCCGTGGCCGCACCATCGTCGATGCCGCAGCCTTCGATCCGGGTGCCAGGTTGGGCGGCCATTCTGGCTTCACGCTCGATCCCATCGCATCGCTGCGCCGTCAGGTGCGCGTGCCCGCCAACAAGAAGATATCGCTGACCTTCTGGACCGTCGTCGGGGCCAACCGCGCCGAACTGGAGGAGGCCATAAACCGGCTCGACCATCAGGAGAGCTTTGCCCGCCAGGCCATGCTTGCCTGGACGCGCAGCCAGGTGCAGACCCGCCATATGGGCCTCAGCCTGACCGATGCGGCCAATGTGCAGAAACTGGCGCGCTATCTGATCTATCCTGATCCGTTCCTGCGGCTGCCGGCCGAGTCCATCGCGTCCGGATTGGGCAAGCAGTCGAGCCTGTGGCCGACCAGCATTTCGGGCGATTACCCGATCTTCCTGGTCAGGATCGGCGACGTCGCCGATCTGGAGATCGTTGCCCAGGCGTTGCGCTTCCAGGAATATATGCGCACCCGCGGCATGATGATCGACTTCGTCGTCGTCAACGAGCAGGCCTCGTCTTATGTCCAGGATCTGCAGCGCGCGGTCGAGACGCTGTGCGAAAACAGCCGCTTGCGCGGCAAGGAACTCGGACCCCGCCAGCACATTTTCGCGGTGCGCCGCGACCTGATGGAGGAGACCACCTACAAGACGCTGCTCGCCGTCGCCCGGGTTGTGCTTCATACGCGCAACGGCACCATCTTCGACCAGATCGAACGGGCCGAGGCGGCCGCACTGCAGGCACGCGATGGCCTGCCGCCGGCAGGATTTCCAGGCCCGCGCGAAATTCCTGCGCCCGTACCGCTGATGCATGCATTCGCGTCGCAGGCGGGGGCCGACGTCAGCGCCGATGGCTCCGGTCTCAGCCAGTGGAATGGTTTCGGCGGCTTCGATGGCGACGGGCGGCACTATGTGGTGCGCCTGGCTGGCCGGCGCACCACGCCGCAGCCCTGGATCAATGTCGTCTCTAACGCCTCGTTCGGCTTCCATACCTCGGCCGAGGGTGCGGCCTTCACCTGGAGCCGCAACAGCCGTGACTACCAGTTGACGCCGTGGTCGAACGACCCGGTCTCTAACCGACCGGGCGAGGGCATCTATATCTACGACCAGGCCAGCGGCAGGGCGTTCTCGCCGATCGCCGCAGTGGTGCGCGATCCCTCGATGACCTACGAAGCCTGGCACGGCCAGGGCTTCTCGACCTTCCGCTCGAAGCGCGGACCGTTGTCGATGGACTTGACCCATGTCGTCGATCCCATCGATCCGGTGAAGATCACGCGGCTGCGCATCCAGAATTCGGGCCCGGTACCGGCCCGGCTGCGCGTCTATGCCTATGCCGAATGGGTGCTTGGCGGGCATCGGTCGCGTACTGCGGCAACCATAGTGCCATCCCGCGACGGTGCCACCGGCGCGCTGCTGGCGCAAAATCCCTACGGGCTCGATTTCAGCGAGCGGGTGGCCTTCCTCGCCGCCGACACCGGCGTCCACTCGGTGACGACTGACCGGGCCGAGTTCCTCGGCCGGCACGGGTCCAGCGAGTTGCCGCAGGCGGTGCTGAGCGGTTCGGCGCTGTCGGGTCGCGTCGAAGCCGGAGATGATCCTTGCGCGGCGATCGCCCGCGACATTGAAATCCCCGCCGGCGGGGACGTCACGCTGATCTGGCTGCTCGGCGATGCCGAGTCCCCGGCACAGGCGAGCGCCCTGGTGCAGAAGCATCGGGGCAAGGATTTCGACCAGCGCCTGGCCGACAATGAGCGCGAATGGCGCGCCTTCCTCGACACCATCCAGGTCGAGACGCCCGACAAGGCACTCGATGCCATGGTCAATCACTGGCTGCCCTATCAGAGCCTTGCCTGCCGCATCCGCGCCCGCTCGGCCTTCTATCAGGCAAGCGGCGCCTTCGGCTTCCGCGACCAGTTGCAGGACACACTCGCCCTGCTGGCGCATGATCCGACGCTGGCGCGCGACCAGATCCTCAACGCCGCACGGCGGCAGTTCCCGGAAGGCGACGTGCAGCATTGGTGGCTGCCGCGCACCGGCGCTGGCGTGCGCACCCTGATCTCCGACGACGTGGTGTGGCTCGCCCACGCCACGGCCCGCTATCTAACGGTGACCGGCGACGCCACCATCCTGAAGGAGCAACTGCCTTTCCTCGACGGACAGGCACTGGGCGAAGGCGAGCACGACGCCTTCTTCACTCCGGAAATCTCGAAGAAGACCGTGTCCCTCTACGATCACTGCGCGCGTGCGCTCGACCTTGCCATCAAGCGCAGCAGTCCAGCCGGCCTGCCGTTGATCCTCGGGGTGACTGGAACGACGGCATGAATCGTGTCGGCGAGCACGGCAAGGGCGAGAGCGTGTGGCTGGGCTGGTTCCTGCTGAAGACGCTGGGCGACTTCGCCGCGGTCGCCAAGACCGAGGGCGACACCAAGCGCGCACAGGCCTGGGCAAAGCACGCCGAAGCGCTGAAGCGGGCGCTCGAAAGCACGGCATGGGACGGCGAATGGTACCGGCGCGGCAGCTTTGACGACGGCACGCCTTTGGGGTCACGCACATCGCAGGAGTGCAAGATCGACTCCATCGCCCAATCCTGGAGCGTGCTTTCAGGAGAGGGCGACCCGGCGCGGTCGACCACGGCGATGCAGCAGGCGACGAAGCTGCTCGTCGACGATCATCTCAAGATTGTAAAGCTGTTCACGCCACCCTTCTCGAAGACGGACAAGGATCCCGGCTACATCAAGAGCTACCCGCCTGGCGTGCGCGAGAATGGCGGCCAGTACACTCACGCCGCCACCTGGTTCGTCATTGCGCTGGCGGAGATGGGGCAGACCGATGAAGCCTATCGCTGCTTCTCGATGCTGAACCCGGTCAACCACGCGTTCGACGAGGCCTCGACCGAGCACTACCGCGTCGAACCCTATGTGGTGGCGGCTGACATCTATGCCGGGGACGACAAGGGAGGGCGCGGCGGGTGGACGTGGTATACCGGCTCGGCGGGCTGGCTTTACCGGGCTGCGGTCGAAGGCATTCTGGGCATCGAACGGCGCGGCAAGCAGATCACGTTCCGGCCGAAGCTGCCCAGTCATTGGGACGGCTATCAAGCTTCACTCAAGATGCTGGGCGCCGAGATCAAGGTGCAGGTCATTCGCGATAAAAAAACCAAGACGATCTCGCTTGAAGTCAATGGTTCGAAGACAAAATCGGCGTCCTTTGAACCCAAAGCTGGTGGCCAGACCGAGGTCGTGGTCAAGATACCGGCGTAAAATCAACAGGTTGGATCAACAGGTCGCGCGTCCTGCGGGACGCGCGAAGCCGTCCCCCGTTACTTGCGCGCAATCCGTGGCGGCGCCGGCTGGCCGCCTTGAAACCGGGCCTCTTCATCCTGCCGTGATTAAAAATGTGGCAGTGCTCGGCTACTGCCATGATTTTGCCGCAAGGCTGACATTTCACCTTTTATCTCAAACCGTTAGGTGATCACGTCAGATTTCGTATCGTCGTCATCTTTTGTTCGCTAAATGGGAACGGAAGGGATAGACGGGCATTGTTTTGCGACGCATCAACCGTTACGTGTCAGGAAATGGTGCAGTGCACAATATTGGTGTTGGGCACAATAGAGAGTTGGCGGAGTAGCTGAAGTGTCACTTCTGCAGATCTATTGGAGAGCGCTGGGATATCTGGCTGCCGACAAGAAGCGCGTCGCGCTGATCTGTGCGGCCAACGTCGCTCTGGCAGCCATCGCGATCCTCGAGCCGATCCTGTTCGGCCGGGTCATCGACGCGATTTCCACCAAGGGCTCGGTCTTCTCTACGCTTGCCGTGTGGGCCGGAATTGGCGCCTTCAACGTTCTCGCTTTCGTGCTGGTGGCCCGCGGCGCCGACCGGTTCGCGCACGCCCGGCGCAGCGAAGTGCTCTGCCAGTCCTTCGAGCGCGTCATCACCATGCCGCTCGCCTGGCATCATCAGCGCGGCACCTCGAACGCCCTCCACACGCTGCTGCGCGCCGTCGAGACGCTGTTCAGCCTTTGGCTCGAATTCATGCGCCAGCATTTGTCCACCGCTGTTGCACTCGTCCTGCTGGTTCCGACGGCACTCAGCATGGACGTGCGCATGTCGATGGTCCTGCTGGTCCTCGGCGTTCTCTATGTCGGCATTGGCCGCCTGGTGATGAAGCGCACGAAGGAAGGCCAGGCCGCCGTCGAGCGCCACTATCACAAGGTTTTCGCGCACGTGACGGACTCGGTGAGCAACGTCGCCGTGCTGCAGAGCTACAATCGTCTTGGCTACGAAGCCGACGCGCTGCGCAGCTATGTCAAGAACCTGCTCGACGCGCAGAATCCGGTGCTCGACTGGTGGGCGATCGCCAATGCGCTCAATCGCCTGTCGTCGACAATCTCGATGATGGTGGTGCTTCTGATTGGCGCCTATCTGGTCACCCACGGCCAGCTGCGCATCGGTGACGTCATCGCCTTCACCGGCTTCGCCACGCTGCTGATCTCGCGGCTCGACCAGATGTCGGCTTTCGCGAACCAGATTTCGGAGGCCCGCGCCAAGCTCGAGGATTTCTACAAGCTCGAGGACTCGGCCGCCGATACCGCCGAGCCGGATGGCCTGCGCGACCTTGCCAACGTTACCGGCCATGTCCGTTTCGAGGATGTCAGCTTCGAGTTCGCCAATTCGGGGCAGGGCGTCAGCGACGTATCCTTCGAGGTCCAGGCTGGCCAGACCGTCGCCATCGTCGGGCCGACGGGGCGGGCAAGACCACGCTCATCAACCTGCTGCAGCGTGTTTTCTCGCCGTCCAGCGGCCGTATCCTGATCGACGGCATCGATACCCGCACCGTGACCCGCAAGTCGCTGCGCCATTCGATCGCCACCGTGTTCCAGGATGCCGGGCTTCTCAACCGCTCGATCGAGGACAACATCCGGGTCGGCCGTGCCGACGCGACCAATGACGAGATCCATGCCGCCGCCACCGCGGCTGCGGCGCAGGATTTCATCCTGGCCAAGAGCAATGGCTACGACACGGTGGTCGGCGAACGTGGCGGCCAGCTGTCTGGCGGCGAGCGCCAGCGCATTGCCATTGCCCGTGCCGTGCTGAAGGATGCTCCGATCCTGGTGCTCGACGAGGCGACCAGCGCGCTCGACGTCGAGACCGAGGATCGCGTCAAGGAAGCGATCGACGAATTGCGCCGCGACCGCACCACTTTCATCATCGCCCACCGCCTTACCACCGTCCGCGACGCCGATCTGGTCGTGTTCATGGACAAGGGTAAGGTGGTCGAGATGGGTGGCTTTGCCGAACTGTCGCTACGCAACGGCCGTTTCGCCAGCCTGCTGCGCGCCGGCGGCCTGCTCAACGACGAGGAAGTCCGCCGTCTCAGCCGCTCGGTGCAGGGCGAGGCCGCTTGAGCACTTAATGGTTCTTCCTTCTCCCGAATGGGAGAAGGCAAGGCCTGCGACACCGCCGCTCGATTGCCCCAAACGCGCCGGCGGTCTATGTAAAGCCGCATGAGTGACACCACCTCACGCCTGAGCGGCTGGACCGATCTTGCCAATCCGACGCGGTTCGTCGGGCTGGCCGACAAGCTTGTGCCGTGGCTGGCGACGCTCGCCGCGCTCGTCCTCGCGGTTGGCCTTTACATGAGCTTCACCGCGCCCGAGGATTTCCAGCAAGGCATCACGGTGCGCATCATGTACATCCACGTGCCTTTCGCCTGGCTCGCCATGATGTGCTACACGCTGATGGCCGTCTCTGCCCTTGGCACGCTGGTCTGGCGGCATCCACTGGCCGATGTGGCACTGAAGTCAGCGGCCCCCATCGGCGCCGTCTTCACCGCGCTGGCGCTGATCACCGGTTCGATCTGGGGCAAGCCGATGTGGGGCACCTGGTGGGTCTGGGATGCCCGCCTGACTTCCGTCTTCGTGCTGTTCCTGATGTATCTCGGCATCATCGCACTGACCCGCGCGCTCGATGACGCCAGTCGCGCTGCCTGGGCCGCCGCCATCATCACGCTGGTCGGCTTCATCAACATTCCGATCATCAAGTTCTCGGTCGACTGGTGGAACACGTTGCACCAGCCGGCCTCGGTGTTCAGGCTCGGCGGCCCGACGATCGACCCCAGCCTGCTCTGGCCGCTGTTGGTGATGGCCGTCGGCTTCACCGTGCTGTTCTTCGCGCTGCATCTGATGGCCATGCGCACCGAGATCCGGCGCCGGCGGGTTATTGCCATGCGGCGGGTGGCGGCGCGGCAGGCGGAGCGGACTTAACCTTCTCCACAAGGGAAGCTACGCCATTTCAAGCAGCGGGTCTTCGGTGGCAGCTTGGCGAATTCGTTTTCCTATGCTGCGCTGGTCGACCCCCACTCCGTCGAGCTTCGCTCGACACCTCTCCCCCGATCGACGGCGTAGAGGAAAGGCGCCAAGCCTTTTTTGTCAACGCTCGTCGAGCAAGGCTCCCTTCCTTTCCCTCCGGAGGGGGGAAAGGTGGCGCTGCGAAGCAGCGACGGATTGGGGGAACCACGTGGCAATCAAGCATCGCGCCGATCAGTCACGCCAGTCGCACAAGATCTGTGTCTAGCTTGGCAGGTGGAAAGGGAAGGCCGCTCACCCCATCCGCCCCCTTGCCGCGACCGGCAGCGTTTCCAGCACTTTGTCGCCGTCGATGAGATGCACCTGGTCGAACAGGTTCGTCACCACGCAGCAATGGTCCGGCACCACGCGCACACGCTCGCCGATGCGCAGCTTGCCGTCGCCGGAAAGCGTGACCGTGCCGTGCTCCTCGCTCAGTCCCGTCACCAGCGCCCCCGGGATGCCCATCAACTCTCCGAAATCCTTTAGCCCCAGCGTATCGCTGGACAGGGCCTTGCTGCCGCTATCGAGGATGGCGCGCGTAGCTGTCGGATGGCTGACCACGGTCGCGAGCACCGTCAGCGCGCAATCGTTGAGGCCGCCGACGCCTTTGGCGACCTGGTAGCGGTCGAGATAGATATAGGTGCCGGGCCGGTATTCGGTGATGACGGAGGCATCGGCGGAACGCCACATATCGGGCGTGCCGCCGCTGGAGACGCGCTCGCAGGCGAGCCCTGAAGCGGCCAGCGCCCGTTTGGCGTCGGCAAGCCAGGTCTCGGCCTCCACTGCCCGGCCGGCGGCCGGATAGGTCATCAGCCCGCCAAAGACAAGGCCGCCCGCCTTGTCGATCACCCTCGTCAGCGCAACCGCTTCATTGGCTGTCTGCACGCCGCAACGGCCCATGCCGGTGTCGCATTCGACCAGTACCGACAGCGGATGCCCGGCATCTGTGAACGTCGCGGCGAGCCCTTCCAGCGTGTGTGCGCTGTCGGCCGTCACCGACAGCGTCACGCGGCCGTGCAGCGCCTTCAGCCGTTCGAGCTTGGCGCGGCCAAGGATGTTGTAGGGGAGAAAGATATCCGTCAGCCCGGCATCCGCCATCACCTCGGCCTCGCCGATCTTCTGGCAAGTGATGCCGACGGCCCCGGCAGCCACCTGCTTCTTCGCCCAGTAGGGCAGCTTGTGGGTCTTGATGTGCGGCCTGAGCTTCAATCCGTTCTTGTCGGCATGGGCCTGCGCGCGGGCGATGTTGGCTTCGGCGCGTGCGACGTCGATCAGGATCGACGGCGTATCGAGATCATGGATGGTCGGCATCGGTTGTCTCTGTGAAAATTCGCAGGGGTTATGAGCCGGAAAGCACGCGATGTCACGCCGCACACCAACCCGATCGGTGGGCCATGGGCGGGAACGCGCAGGGCTCGAACAGGCAGAATGGATCGACACCGCACCGGCGTTCGGCTATGCGATTTACCGGAAAAATCGACACGAAGGGTCATGATCATGAAACGCTCCGCCATCAACGACATCATCCGCGAAGCCGACGCCTTCATCCGCTCGTTCGGTTATATCATGCCGCCCTTCGCCTACTGGTCGCCGGAAGAGATGAAGGCGCGCCAGGTCGATTCCTCGGCCATCTTCACCTCACGGCTCGGCTGGGACATCACCGACTACGGCCAGGGCAAGTTCGACGATCTCGGTCTATTCCTGTTCACCGTTCGCAACGGCCGCTACGAGGACATGAAGAAGGGCATGGGCATGCTCTATGCCGAGAAGATTATGATCTCCCGCAAGGAGCAGATGTCGCCGATGCACCGCCACAACATCAAGGCCGAGGACATCATCAACCGCGGCGGCGGCAAGCTGGTGCTGGAACTGTTCATGCATGACCGCGACGGCGGCATCGACCCCAGGGCCGAGGTGTCGGTGCCTGTCGACGGAACCATCCACAGGCTGCCGGCGGGCGGGCTCTTGAAACTCGACCCGGGCCAGAGCGTGACGCTTTTGCCGGGCGTCTGGCACGCCTTCTGGGCCGAGGGCAAGGACGTGCTGATCGGCGAGGTATCAACCGTCAATGACGATCGCACTGACAACGTCTTCCGCGAGCCGATCGGCCGTTTCGCCGATATCGAGGAAGACACGCCGCCGCTGCACCTGCTGGTGGCCGACTATGACAAATGGCTGGGCTAGTTACGGCATCGCCCTTAACGGCAGCAGCTTGCACCAGATTGCACGCTCGTTCTGCACAGGCAGGACGAGCTGATCGGCACATCGGCCCTAGCTAGCGCCGTGGCAAGCCTTGCCTGCAGGGCCGGCAGTTCTTCGGTCTCGCCACGCCGGCGCAAACATTCCACCAGCCCGTGCAGCGCCCAGACATTGTCCGGATGCTGGGCACAGCGCTGCACCTTGCCGCTCAGGCCGAGATCGTCGCGATAGACCTGCTCGGCTTCCGCCGCATGCCCCTGGTCGAGAAGCAGCGCGGCCAGCGCATGGCGCGGCGGGTGCATCCACGCCCACGGCTCGGTGTAGGAGAGATTGTCGTCAAGCTCGACCGCTTGGCGCAAATGGCCATAGGTCTCCTCGTGCCGGCCCTGATGGTAGGCAAGCTCGCCGTCGAGCAAGGCGGCACCCACAGCGAGCGAGGCGCGGGTCGGGTTGCTGAGGAAACGCCGCTCGGGCGCAATGCCTTCGAGGTGCTGGTGAAACAGTTCGCGCTCGCGCTCGGCCTCGGCGAATTGCCTCAACTTCGCATGCGCGACGCCCCTGGCGTAGTGCTGCATAGCCGCCGTCAGCACATAGAGGTCGGGCTCGGCGACCATTGGTTCATCGATGATGTCCTGCCAGCGCCCGAAGCGCACCAGCACGTGCGATTTCATCGCATGATAGCCTTCCACGGTCTGGGTGAGTTTTGGCCGGTCCCGGATGGCAACCACGTCATGCGTCACCAGGCTGCGCACCTTGTCGGCGGCCCACAATGCCGGCTGGTACTGGCCTGACAACATGCAGGTGAACATCATCAGGTGCAGATCGTGACAGCAGCCGAGCAGATAATAGGTCGGCTCATCAGCATAGGCGAGATAGAGGTCGTTGGCCCGAACCGCCTTCTCGCTGGCAAGCTTGGCTTTTTCATATTCGCCACACAGCACATAAATATGCCCCGGCATGTGGTTCATGTGTCCGGCATCGGGGCACATCTCGCCGAGCAGATCGGCCGAGCGCATGCCGCGTTCCGGCATGGTGGACATTTCCAGGAGATGAATGTGCAGATGGACGATCGCCGGATGCTGCGCGATACCGGCCTCGTCCGCGAGCCGGATTGATCGCTCGCAAATCTCCAGCGCCTCGATCACACCCGAATTTGGCGCCGGGTCACCGGTCTTGAGGTTCCACAGACGCCGCACCGTGCGCATCATCAGCGCCTCGACGAACAGTGCCATCACGTCATGATCGTCGGGAAAGTTTTCATGGACCCGCCGCATCGCAGCGGCATAGGCGTCGTCCCACAGCTCAAATTCCTGGGACTCACCCGGTGCGGCTTCTGAAAGCGGCAGGCCAGCGCCTCGATCAGTTGCCTTTCGACGTCGCTGGCGGCATCCGCACCGGCACGTGCCAGCTGGACGTGCTCGAAACAACGCTTCGCCGCGCTGTCAGCCTCGGCCTCGCCATGCTCCTTCCAGGTCAAATTGTAGAAAGGCCCGGCGGCATAGGCGATGCCCCAATGAACCATGGCGCAGCCGGGATCGGTCTCCAGCGCCTTCTCGAAGCACTTGATGCCTTCCTCATGGTTGAAGCCGTAGCACCAGTTGCGCCCGATATCGAACCAGCGCTGGGCCTCAGCGGCACGGGTAGAGATGGGGCGGCGGTAGGCGCCGAGATTGAAGCGATCCATGTGGTCTCATTCAAGCTGGTCGGCCGCGAGCCAAGCCCCGGCCAGATTCTTCGCCATGAATGTGTGCCAAAATCTTTAGGCATGGCAAACGCGATGAGGGCCATCGTTGTTCTGGCGTTGATGCGATCTGACCGGCGCCCGGCGCTCATTAGTCGCTTTCGGGTGATGCGTCGCTTTGCCAGCCGGCAAGCTCCGGCAGGTCGTCAAGCCAACTTTTCTCGGTCATCACGGCATCGCCGGCCTGCGGTGCGGCCTCCGTGGCGTTTTGAATCAACCAGTCCGCCCACTTCCGATAGGCAACCGGGTCCAACTGGGGCGGCAGCACCTTGGCCTTGAGCAGCATCCTCTTGCGGAAACTGGTTTGCCTGCGCAGCTTTGTCGTCGTGAACTTGATTGCCTTGCCTTGGTATTCGACTGTCCAGCGGTCGCCCCCATGGCTGACAAGCCTGTCGATGGCGAAGCCGATATCGACCGGTCTGTCCCGCCAGGGAAGCTCGATGGCGTTCTTCCGCAGATCGATGGCCCATCGCCTGTAGTTGGCCCCGGCACGCTGGGGCGGCAGCACGCCGGCCTGTTCAAGCATCTTCCTGCGGAAGGTAGGCTGCTTCTTGAGCTGACCGGTCGTCAACTCGATGCGGTGCCCCCGAAATTCGACGTGCCACCGGACCCGCCCGTTGCCGACATACTTCACCAGCCTGTCGATGAAGAACTCGTCCTCGGAAAGCATCACGCAGCCCTGCTTGATGCTTTCGAGAATGTACTGGCTGTCAGTGGGCATGACGCGGCCTTGTGCCAAGAATCTTTCACGAAAGCTTAGCCAGTCGCACGCGCCAACGGCCACCTATTTTCGCTCCCGTTAGTTATGAATGAGCCTTCACCTGTCGGGTATACGTCGCATTATCTCTTCTGGAGAGGCCGGCGCTGAAAGCGATTAGCTCGCTGTGGCCCGATGGCAGTCACGAATGATTCCGCGTTGAAGATCGGGATCGATGTAGCCGCCGATTCGAAAAGACACGTTCTCGTCAATTTGTTCAAGTGTCAGTGTTTCACCCATTCCGCCAACGTGAGCAAAGGTGCTCAGCATCGAATAGCGTTTGCGCCTCCACGTCGTGCCCTACTGCCTCTAGACGCTTACGCACTTCGACCGGCCGCAAAGACTTCTCTGGATCGAGGAAGGTGGGCGCCTCATCCGGTTTTAACGAAATTAATCGACTGTATTGCAGCGCTTCGAATGCTGTTTTCAGACAACCCATCGAGTCGAGGATTAGTCCCATGCATGCGAGGCGGATTGCTGCGTAGATTGAATTCGAAAATCGACAAATAATAAATAGCTTCTCTACCAAAAAATCAGTTTCGCCGTCATTATGAATTTGTTGTAGTAATAGTCTTAATAAATTGCGACGGATGCAAGGCTGTTCGATGGTCTGCACACATTTCGGTGATAGCTTGTGCTCAATGAACAAATTCGCAGCGGCGTGGCGCAGGGCATGGAAGTTGTACTTCGCCCTCTTTATCGGCTGCCTTTCCGTGTCTTCCCTTCTGACGGTGAACATATTCCATACGCGGCGATTTCATCATTTGAGGCCGCGCCATGCCCGAAAAGACAATCGCCGACGCGCTTCGCAAGCGAGAGACGCTCAACGTCAACTGCGGGCATCCCATGTGCCAGCACACGCGTAAGATCGATCTGGAGGCGCTAGGCAAGCGCCTGGGCTCGACCGCGGCGCCATGCGAGCGGTGCAAATCCGCTGGCAGGGATCAAGGCCGGTGCCATTCACCTGCATTCCGGACTATGGCGGAGCCGACAGGAGGCGCAACGACCAAAGGGGGTGAACTTGGCCGCTGCCTGACGGTGGCGGGCTCTTTTTACTGGCACTATTCGCCGTCGTTGCGGACAAAATGTGGTTGACGTCACGTTAGCTAGGCGCAATCATTTCGGATTGTGCAGGGTGAGGGCGTTTCAATGAAACTTGTTGTCTTTGGCGTAGCAATGGTATTGGCAGCCACCGGAGCAGCTGTTGCGAAAGAGAAGAAAAAGGTGGCCACCGCTCAAGCTGCGACCTCGTGTTCTTCGGCGCATCTTAGGGCTGGCAACAAGACGACCGCGAAACGCGATTGCAAATCGACGGGCACTGTTATTGCGCGACCGTCAAATCGGGCCGCAAACTTCCTTGATCATTATAATCCGCGCTTAGGGTATGAAACCAGTCCGTGGTTTTCGAACTGGCTATAATTGACGGCGGCTTCGCTTCGGGGCCTTCTGTTTCGGATGTTTCCCTGTTCCGGCTTCATGTGGAAGGCACAGGCAAGGGCTCGGAAGCTTCGGCTTCCGGGGGAGGAACTTGCGGAGAACAAACCATTGATTCCGTGTTCCATTGGTGTTCCACGCAGTTAGTGGGTGCGTTTTGTAATGCGTGGAAAAACAAGATGTTAGGTGGAGCGTGTTGCAAAAGTCTATGCAACACGAACATGAAGCTATCGTTCCGGCTAAGTGATTGTTTGCGCTAGCTTAACCTAGTGGCTGGGGAACCTGGATTCGAACCAGGACTAACGGAGTCAGAGTCCGTGGGTCTACCGTTAACCTATTCCCCAGCAGGCGCGGTCATGGACCGCGCGGGCCGAACGGCTGAGCCGCTTGAGCGCTGCCTTGTAGCCGCCAGTGGAAAATAGTCAAGCCTGCTCCGCGGTTCAATCGTCAGCTTTTGTCATCGGTTCCAAACGCCGCCCCTCCAATGACGTGAGAACTCCGGGCCTCAGCTCTCCTTGCGGCTGAATTGCGAGCGTTCGAAGAACAGCACGATGCCCAGGCCCAGAAACAGCGGGATGATCAGATAAAACAGCCGGAACACCAGCAGGGCGGCCAGCACGCCGACTGGGTCCATGTCGGAAAGCCCGGCCAGGAACACCACCTCGAACACGCCGAGGCCGCCCGGCGCGTGCGAGATCTGGGCGACCGAGAAGGAGACGAGGAAGACGCCCAGCACGACGAAATAGCCGGGATTGTGCATCTCGGGCAGGGCGAAGAAGATGATCGCCGCGGCGGCGAGCAGTTCGATCGGGCCGATCAGCAACTGCCGGGCGACGATCGGCAGCGCCGGATAGTGCAATTGGAAGCTGCCGATCTTCAGCGGGCGCAGATGCAGCCAGCTGCCGAATATATAGGCCGCGACGAAGACCAGCATGGAGATGCCCGCCGCTTCCGACAGGCCGTGATGGGCGATGCCGGAAAAGCGGTCGATAATCTGCGGCTCGAACACCAGCACGAGGCCCGACGCGAGAATCGTCGACAGTACGAAGGTTATCCAGCAGACCGCCACCAGCACGCCGACCTCCTGGCCGGTCAGGCCCCTGGTGCCATAGGCCCGGTAGCGGATGACGGCGCCGGAAAACACCGAGCCGCCGATATTGTGCGACAGCGCATAGGTGGTGAAGGAGCACAGCGTCACGAACAGCCACGACACTCGCCTGCCGATATGCAGCAGCGCGATGTGGTCGTAGCCGGCGAGCGCGGCATAGGCGACGACCGAACTCAAGCCCGCCAGTGTCCAGCCGCGAGCCGGAATGGCCGCCAGCCCGTCCCAGACGTCGTCGAGCGAGATGCCACGCAATTCATGCCAGAGCAGCAGCAGCGAGAAGATCACCGCGCCGATGCCGACGACCGGCCAGAAATAGCGTTTCCAGTTCATTGCCCGACCGTCATGCGTTGCGTATCCGCTTCCTTTCTGTCGAGAGGCTGACCGCGCCCCGAATTCCCCATTCATTTCAGAAATGCCTCATTGAAGCCGGCTATTCAACCGCGAACACTTGTCGCGCCTGATGCCGGCAAGGCCTGCCTGCACCGGACGCGGCGCAAAACGCCTGCAAGCGGCGAGGGCAGCGGCTTCGACGGGCGTCTCCGCCGGCGTTGCGTTATCAAACCAGCCTTGCGGGTACATTACGGAGGCGCAGCGAAAGGCGGGGTTGCGGGCCCAGCCGGCAAAATTCGGCATGGGCTCTTGGTGATCGGGCGCGGCACTGTTAGTCTGGCGGCAACTTGAAACATGCCAAAGCGCCTGCTGCGTCCGTCACCGGTTCGCGCGGCGCCGGAAGGAACGACAGTGGAAGACCGCGACACCGGCGCAGGCGCGCCGGAGGTGGGCGCGTCCAGCGCTTCTCCGGGATCATCAGGCCCGGGGACAGCCGGTTGGCAGCAACGCCGCCCGACGGACCCTCGCTCCGCGAATGGGCAGGCGGGCGACGCGCCTCAGAAGGGCAAGCCCAAGAAACGGCGCAAGCGAAGGCGTGGGCGCAAGGTTTTTGCGCGCGACGATGCGCGCCCCGAGGACAATCGATCGCCGGTACAAGGCAAGGCCACTGCCGCGACAGTCGACCTGAAGCCGGTGACGGCTCAGACGATCTCGCCCGTCGTTCCAATGCCACGCCCCGAACAAGGCAACCGCAGGCCGCCGGTTCACGAGCTTCCGGTTTTCGCGGCGCTGGACCTCGGCACCAACAATTGCCGGCTCCTGGTCGCCGTTCCCACCCGTCACGGCCAGTTCCGTGTCATCGATGCCTTCTCGCGCATTGTCAGGCTGGGCGAGGGGCTCACCGCCAATGGCCGGCTCGGCCAGCCGGCGATGGACCGCGCGGTCGAGGCGCTGAAGGTCTGCGGTGACAAATTGCGCGGCCGCAAGATCAGGAAGGCAAGGCTGATCGCCACCGAAGCCTGCCGCACCGCCGAAAACGGCGTTGAGTTCCTCGATCGTGTCGAACGCGAAGCCGGCCTGAAGCTCGAGATCATCGATCGCCAGACCGAAGCCCGCCTTGCGGTTTCCGGCTGCGGCTCGCTGGTCGAGCGCGACACGCAAGGCGTCGTCCTGTTCGACATCGGCGGCGGCTCCTCCGAGATCGCCCTGATCGATCTCAGCGGCCGCCGCTCGCCGCGGCTGGCCAACCATATCGTCTCCTGGACATCGCTGCCGGTCGGCGTCGTGTCGTTGGCGGAACGCTTTGGCGGCCGCACCGTGACGCGCGAGATCTTCACCGCCATGGTCGACGATGTCGCCGGCAGGCTGGCCACTTTCGATGGCCGCGACCGGCTGAGCCATCTCACGGCGAGCCCGAATTTCCATCTGCTCGGCACTTCGGGCACGGTGACGACGCTGGCCGGCGTCCATCTCGATCTCGAGCGCTACGACCGCCGCCGGGTCGACGGCCTATGGATGGACCGCGACAGCGTCGACCGCATGGTGGAGAGACTGGTCGGCTGGGATTTCCAGCAGCGCTGCGCCAACCCCTGCATCGGCGCCGACCGCGCCGATCTCGTGCTGGCCGGCTGTGCTATCCTCGAAGCGATCCGAGCCGTCTGGCCCTCGGAGCGGCTGCGCGTCGCCGACCGGGGCCTGCGCGAGGGCATATTGAGCGAACTGATGGCCGATGACGGCGTCTGGCGCAATGACGGGCGGGGCAGGGCATGAACCCGAACCGAGGGACCGCGTCGGCGAACAGTCGACCGCCACTCCGTCTCGGCTTCGCCGAGCCACCTCTCCCCCGATCGACGGGGGAGAGGAAAGGCACCAATCTTTTTGCCGTCGACGCTAGTCCAGCAAAGCTCCCTTCCTTTCCCTCCGGAGGGGGAAAGGTGGCGCTGCGAAGCAGCGACGGATTGGGGGAACCACGTGGCAATCAAGCCCCGCGGCCGATCATTCACGCCAATCACAGAAGATGTCTGAATCTCCTAGCCTCCAGAGGGGGAGAGGTGGCGCTGCGAAGCAGCGACGGAGTGGGGAAGCCGTTCACGAAACGCGCAGCCGCCGGAACGCGGCCACAATTCGGCGAACGAGAAATCAAGCGATGACCAAGAAACCGGAAAAACCAGGTTCGGCGAGCATTCGCGTGCTGAAGACGCGGATCAAGAAGAAAAGCGGCCTGAAGGAATCGTCACGCCGCTGGCTGCAGCGCCACATCAACGATCCCTATGTCCAACGGTCGAAAGCTGACGGCTATCGTTCCCGCGCGGCCTACAAGCTGATCGAGATCGACGACAAGCACCATCTCTTGAAGCCCGGCATGAAGGTGATCGACCTGGGTGCCGCCCCCGGCGGCTGGTGCCAGGTCGCGGCCGCGCGCACGAAATCGACGGCCGAAAATCCGCATGTCGTCGGCATCGATTATCTGGAAATGGACGCCGTGCCCGGTGCGCCGGTGCTGCTGATGGATTTTCTCGATCCGCAGGCTCCGCAAAAGCTGGCCGAGGCGCTGGGCGGAGACCCGGATGTCGTGCTCTCCGACATGGCGGCGCCGACCACCGGCCACAGGAGAACCGACCACATCCGCACCATGCATCTGTGCGAGGTGGCCGCCGATTTCGCGGTGTCCGTGCTGAAGCCCGGCGGCCATTTCCTGGCCAAGACTTTTCAGGGCGGCGCCGAAAACGAACTTCTCTCGATGCTCAAGAAGAATTTCCGCTCCGTCCACCACGTCAAGCCACCGGCCTCGCGCGACGAGTCGGTGGAGCTTTATCTCTTGGCCAAGGATTTTAAGGGGCGAGAGGCTGGTCCGCCGTCAGGCGGATCGGAACGCCCAGTGGACGTTCCGAAGGGCTCGAGCGCCCGGAGCCATGGCGAAGGGCCGGGGGACGCAGACGGCTGAGTTGGCCGCTTCACTCTCCAGGCGATCTCACCGGTTCCAGCGTCTTGGGTGTCGTCAGCCGGCCATGGCCTGACACGGCGTTGCCGGCGTCGGGTGCCAGCCGCATGAACGACAGTGACGCCGCCGCCGATACTGCCGCCACGATGAAGAAGGCGGTATGGAAATCGCCCAGCGTCAGCGGGCCGCCATGGATCGAGGTCGAGACTTCCAGAACGCCACCGGCGAGTGCCACGCCGAGCGCGATCGAGAGCTGTTGAAACACCGCCGTGATCGGCGTCGCCTTGCTGGTGTCCTCTGCCGATACCTCGGCATAGGACAGTGCGTTGACGCCGGTGAAGAACATCGAACGGATAAAGCCGCCGACCAGCAAAATGGCCAGCATCAGCGCGTAAGGCGTTTCGGGGGTGAAGAGGCCGTAGATGGCGATCGATGCGGCAGCGACAAGCGAGCCGACGATCAGCACGCGGCGGAAGCCGACGACGCGGAAGATCAGCGCGGTGACGAATTTCATGCCGATGGCGCCGACCGCCGAGACGAAGGTGATCATCCCGGACTGGAACGGGGTCAGCCCGAAACCGATCTGGAACATCAGCGGCAACAGGAACGGTACGGCGCCAATGCCGATGCGAAACAGGCTGCCGCCAAGCACCGACGAGCGGAACACCTGGTTGCGGAACAGCTCAAGCGCCAGCAGCGGATTCCTGGCGCGGCGCGCATGCGTCAGGTAGAGCGCGCCCGACAGCAGCCCCACCGCGATCGTGATGAAGCCGGTGGCCGGCGGCAGATAAGGCAGGCTGACCACCGACAGGCCGAACACGACGCCGGATGCGGCAAGCCCGCTCAACACGAAGCCGATGACATCGAGCGGCGGCGTCTCGGTTGCTTCGGTTTCCGGCAGGAAGCGTGTGGCGAGCCAGATGCCGATCAGGCCGATCGGCACATTGATCAGGAAGATCCAGTGCCAGGTAAAATAGGTGGTGATGAAGCCGCCGATCGGCGGACCGACCAGCGGGCCGACGAGTGCTGGAACGGTCAGCCAGGACATGGCGGCGACCAAATCGCTCTTGGGCGTGGCGCGCACCAGCACCAGGCGCCCGACCGGGGTCATCATGGCGCCGCCAATGCCTTGCAGGAAGCGCGACACCACGAAGGCCGGGAGCGAACCGGACAGCGCGCAGGCGACCGAACCGGCAATGAATACCGCGATCGCCGCACGAAAGATGTTCTTGGCGCCGAAGCGGTCGGCCATCCAGCCGCTGATCGGAATGAAGATCGCCAGCGACACCAGATAGGCCGTCAGCGCCAGTTTGAGCGCGATCGGGCTGGTATGGATGTCGATGGCGATCGCCGGCAGCGATGTCGCGATGACGGTCGAATCCATGTTTTCCATGAAAAGAGCGACCGCCAGTATGAGCGGAATGGTGCGGTTCACAAAAACGCGTCCGGGCTTGATTCCAGATGTTGCCGACCTTGCCGGCACGCAGGGCGGGTATCACGGCTGGACCCCGATGTCGCATTAATTTGCTGTCACTTTTGTGCGATCGCAACCAGGGGTGGCGTTGCCAGGCTCGTCGTGATCCTGTTGTGCAACGCAATGATCGGCTTTTCATCCGTCCCGGGACGTGTTACCAGCCACCGCCAATCCTGAAAGGGAATAACGAGTCGGCGCTGCCCATTCCGGTCCAGCGCTTTTTCGCATTCAAAGGGCTGGCCATGGCAAAAATCATCGAAACGTCCACCGGCGCACTGGCGCTGACCTTTGACGACGTGCTTTTACAGCCCGGTCATTCCGAGGTGATGCCCGGCCAGACCGACATCCGCACCCGCATCGCCGGCGACATCGACCTCAACGTGCCGATCCTGTCGGCGGCGATGGACACCGTCACCGAGGCACGGCTTGCCATCGCCATGGCGCAGGCCGGCGGCATCGGCGTCATCCATCGCAATTTCTCGCCCGCCGAGCAGGCCGAGCAGGTGCGGCAGGTCAAGAAATTCGAATCCGGCATGGTGGTGAACCCGGTCACCATCGGTCCCGACGCCACGCTTGCTGATGCGCTGTCACTGATGCGCACCTACTCGATTTCAGGCATTCCGGTGGTAGAGAATGGCGGCGCCGGCGGCCACAAGACCGGCCGGCTGGTGGGCATCCTGACCAACCGCGATGTGCGCTTCGCTTCCGATCCGGCGCAAAAAGTCTACGAATTGATGACCCGTGAGAACCTGATCACGGTCAAGGAGAATGTCGACCAGGACGAGGCCAAGCGGCTCTTGCATCAGCACCGCATCGAGAAGCTGGTCGTGGTCGACAAGGCGGGCAATTGCGTCGGGCTGATCACCGTCAAGGACATCGAGAAGTCGCAGCTCAACCCGCATGCCACCAAGGATGCGCAGGGGCGACTGCGCGCCGCGGCCGCCACCAGCGTCGGCGATGACGGCTTCGAACGCGCCGAGCGTCTTATCGAGGCCGGCGTCGACCTTTTGGTGATCGACACCGCGCATGGCCACTCGCAGCGCGTGCTGGACGCGGTAACGCGGGCCAAGAAGCTTTCCAATTCCGTGCGCATCCTGGCCGGCAACGTCGCCACCGCCGAAGGCACGCAGGCGCTGATCGACGCCGGCGCCGACGCCGTCAAGGTCGGCATCGGTCCGGGCTCGATCTGCACCACCCGCATCGTGGCCGGGGTCGGCGTTCCCCAGCTTTCGGCCATCATGTCGGCGGTCGAGACGGCGCATAAATCCGGCGCCTCGGTGATCGCCGACGGCGGCATCAAATATTCCGGCGATCTCGCCAAGGCACTCGCCGCCGGCGCCAGTGCCGCCATGATCGGCTCGCTGCTTGCCGGGACCGACGAAAGCCCGGGCGAGGTCTATCTGCACCAGGGCCGCTCCTTCAAGGCCTATCGCGGCATGGGCTCGGTCGGCGCCATGGCGCGGGGCTCCGCCGATCGCTACTTCCAGGCCGAGGTGCGCGACACGCTGAAACTGGTGCCGGAAGGCATTGAAGGGCAGGTTCCCTACAAAGGACCTGTGTCTGGCGTGCTGCACCAGCTTGCAGGCGGGCTGAAAGCCGCTATGGGTTATGTCGGTGGCCGCGACCTTGCCGATTTCCGCGACCGCGCCACCTTTGTGCGCATATCCAACGCCGGACTTCGTGAGAGCCACGCCCATGACGTCACGATTACCCGCGAAAGCCCCAACTATCCCGGCGGAGCCTGATTCTTCCGGGCTTTGGCGCAACTTGACCGCCATGGTGCTGCGCTTGTCGCGCCATGTCGGGGCGCTCTGCTTTCTTTCGGCGGCGGTTTTCATTGCCATGACCGGGATGGAGTTCTTCTATTTCCGCCAGTTGAGCGGGGGCTTGGCCTCGCTCGACATGCGCTATTTCGGATTCACGCCCGACGAAGGCATGGCCTGGCTGACGGCGCTTGGCCGACGCGGCAGCGAGATCATCCTGGTCTGGCATTACCTGACCTTCGATCTTTTGTTTCCGGCGCTGCTGTCGCTGACGCTGGTCAGCCTGATCCTGGCAACTGGTCGGCGCCTGAAGGTTTTCCGTGTGCTGCCGGCGCAGATGCAGTCGATCTTCGCCTTGGTCCTGGTGCTGCCTTACACGCTCGCCGACTACGTCCAGAATATCGCCGTGGCGCGGCTTCTGTCAGATTTCCTCTATGCCAACCCGGACTCGCTGTCTTTCGCCTCGGCGCTGATCGTCACCAAATTCGCGCTTCTCGCCGTCCCGGTCATCGTCATTGCCGCTTTCTGGCTGACGGGCCAAAGACGTCAGAATTGAAGCCGAAAAGGGCAGGGGCCACTTCATGAACCAGACCACCATCTTCTGGCCGGTCCTGGCGCATGTGCTGCTGATCTACATCGTCTACTGCGTCCTCGGCCGTCGCCGATACGGTGCGGTCAAGTCAGGCGAAGCCAAGACAGGCCAATACAAAGTGCGTTCGACCGAGCCGGCGTCCAGCGTCACGGTCGCCGCCAATCTCAACAACCAGTTCGAATTGCCGGTGCTTTTCTACGTGCTGTGCCTGGCGCTGCACGTCACCAACGGCGTCAATTATCTGACCCTGGCGCTGATGTGGATCTTTGTCGCCTCGCGCTACTTCCACGCCTGGGTTCACCTGACCAGCAACGATCTGCGCCTGCGCAGGCGGTCTTTCTTTCTCGGCGCGATCATTATCCTGTTGGGCTGGATCTGGTTCGCTCTTCACCTGCTCCAGGTGGTTTGAGCAGAAGCGGCGCTGGCTCTCTTCTCCCGTGGCGGAGGAAGAGAGCCCGATTTCTACAGATCGAACACGGCTATCTTGCGCTTGTCGAACTTGATGCCGATCTCGCCGCGCACCAGTTTCAGCGCCTGTTCGCCGAACACGGCGCGGCGCCAGCCTTGCAGCGCCGGCACATCGGCATCCTCGCCTTCGGCAGCGATACGGTCGATATCGTCGCTGGAGGCCAGCACCTTCGAGGCGACGCCCTGTTTTTCGGCGACGATCCTGAGCAGCACTTTCAAGAGTTCCGCGGCCGCATTCGAGCCTTCGGGCGGTTGGAAGTTTTTCGGCAGTTTCGGCATCTGCTCCTTGGGCAAGGCGAGCGCCGTGTTGACCGCGCCGAGCAGTGCGGTCGCCGTCGAGGAACGTTCCCAGCCTTTTGGCGTGGTACGGAGTTTGGCCAGGGCTGCCGCATCGCGCGGCCCTTGTTGCGCGATCTCGTAGATCGCGTCGTCCTTGAGCACGCGGCCGCGCGGCACGTCGCGCTCGCGCGCCTCGCGTTCGCGCCATGCCGCCACGGTCTGCACGATCGCCAGCTCTTGCGGTTTGCGAAGTCGCATCTTCAGCCGCTTCCAGGCATCCTCGGGGTGCGGATCGTAGGTCTCGCGCGAGGTCAGGACGTCCATCTCCTCATTCAGCCAGTGAGCACGGTTTTCCCGCGCCAGCTCGGCGTTGAGGTGCTGATACACCTCGATCAGATGGGTAACGTCGGCCAGCGCGTAGTCGAGCTGCTTGTCGGACAGCGGCCGGTGGCGCCAGTCGGTAAAGCGCGACGACTTGTCGAGCCGCGCCCCGGTGATGCGCTGCACGAGTTGATCATAGGAAACGCTGTCGCCGAAGCCGCAGACCATTGCCGCCACCTGGGTGTCGAACACCGGATGCGGAACGAGATCGCCGAGATGGACGATGATTTCGATGTCTTGCCGGGCGGCGTGGAAGACTTTGACCACCGCCTCGTTGGCCATCAACTTGAAGAACGGAGCCAGGTCGATGTCTGATGACAGCGGATCGATCAGCGCTGTCACGCCGGGCGCGGCCATCTGGATCAGGCACAGGATTGGCCAGAAGGTCGTTTCGCGGATGAATTCGGTGTCGACGGTGACGAAATCCGACTTTTCGAAAGCGGCGAGAACGGTCTCGAGTTCTTTCTGGGTGGTGATGACGTGCATCAAATCGCTTTTGGCAGGAGTAGGGTCTTCCTAGATTTCAGCCGGGAAGGCTTTCGTCAAGCTGTGCTGCCACCGTCACGGCCCTTCCGGACTGTCTGGATCACTATTTCTCCTGGCCAGCCGCGCGAAAATGGTCGAGGTGCGCAACAGCGCGGTGAAGCGGCTGCGCTTGCCGGCCGGCACGCCGGACCGGGCCTGCATGCGGTAGAGGATAACGGCGATGAACACCGCGTAGACCGCGGCACTGAAGACAAACAGCGCGCTTGGCCCGAAATACTGCATCGCCGTCGAGGCCGCGAAAGGGCCACTAATAGCGCCGAAGGAATAGAACAGCATCAGGGCTGCATTGATCAGCACGAACTCGCCGGCATCCGCGCGATCATTGGAATGCGCCGCCGACAGCGAATAGAGCGGCATGGCGAAACAGCCGAAGATGAAGATGGCGATGAAGTTGGGCAGCGGATTGCTGCCGGCTATGAACACCAGCGCCAGTGCCGAAAGCATCGCACAGCAAGTTGTCATCAGCAGCACCCGCCGCCGGTCCCAGCGGTCGGAGAGATAACCGAGCGGATACTGGATGACCGCGCCGCCGAAAATGCCGACGCTGACGAAAGTGACGACGTCGGCGACCGACATGCCGATCTGCTCGGCATAGACCGGCGACAAGGTGCGAAACGCGCTGTTGGTGACGCCAACGGCAATGCAGCCGAAGCAGCCAAGCGGCGAAATCCGCCAGACGCGTGCCAGATCTAGCTTGACCTCTTCCGGCGGCGTCGGGTTGGAACGGTCGCCAAGTGAGACGGGCACCAGCGACAGCGTGATCATGATCGACATGATGGCGAAGATGCTGAAGCCGCCGGCACCGAAGACCGGAATCAGGAACTGGGCTGATGTCACCGATCCGGTATCGACCATCCGGTAGATGGCCAGCACGCGGGCGCGGTCGTGGTTGGTGACGCCTGAATTCAGCCAGCTTTCGACGATGGTGAATAGCCCGGCGAAACAGAAGCCGCCGGCAAAGCGCACGGCGCACCACATCACCGGGTCGAGGACCAGTACCAGGAGCAAGGTGCCGACCGAGGCGATCGCCGCCAGCGCCGAGAACGCCCTGATATGGCCGACCGCCTTCATGATGCGGGTGATGGCCAGGCAGCCGAGCAGGAAGCCGGCGAAATAGAAGGTGCCCATCAGCCCGATGTCGGACGCCGAAAACCCTTCCTGCGCGCCGCGCAGCGCGATCAGCGTGCTCTGCAGCCCATTGCCGCCGAGCAGGATGCCTGCGGCGAGAAGGAGCGGAATCAGCGGGCGGATGGAGGACATGAAGCGGCGATCAGGTATCGGTGATCCCTTCTTGAACCAAAGCGACCGTCAATGCCAGCGGACAATCCTTAGTTCTTGCGAGGCGACCTGCCTTGGGCAGGCCGCGCCAGCCGTCCGGTGGACGGGTAGGCGAGCCGCCTATGCCTCGTTGGCCCGCGCCAGTGCCTCCTCCCGCGTCCCGCTGGAGCCTGCCCTTGCGGAGGTGGCGGAAGAAGATGGCCTGGTGCCAAGCGAGCCGACGGTCAGCAGGCTGAGTATGATGAATGGGATGCCGATGCCGAAGGCCGAGCGGATGCCCCAATGGTCCGAGACGAAGCCAAGCAGCGGCGGGCCGAGCAGGAAGGCAGTGAAGGAGATTTGTGACAATGCCGCTACGTTGATCGCCGCGGGGCGATCGCTTCGCTGCGCGGCGGCCGAAATCGCCAGCGGGAAGATGGCGCTGCTGCCAACGCCCAGAAGCGCCAAGCCGAGCATCGAGATAAATGGCGCGGGCGAGAAGAAGACCAGGAAAACGCCGGCGGCCATCGTCGCCAGGAGGACGCGCGCCACGCCGCTTGGCGAATGGCGGTCGACGAAGCTGTCGGCGAAGAAGCGCGTCGTCGCCTGCGAGAATGCAAACAGCGCCACTGTGAAGCCGGCGACAAAGGGGCCGGATTCGAACACGGTGCGCATGTAGATTGCCGACCAGTCGATGCTGGCGCCTTCCAGCAGCATCGCCGAAAGCGTCACCGCGACGAGGACGAGTATAGGCAATGTCGGCCGGGCGAGCATGGGCGCCTTGTCGCCGGTAGCGGCGAAACGGGCAGGGGCCGGCTCGTAGCCGCCGAGAAAGATCGCCATCGAGACAGCCACTATGGGGACGACCAGCGTCAGATGGAGTTGCGGCGACAGGCCGAGATGCGCCATCGCGCCGCCGAACAGTCCGGCACCGAAGAAGCCCGCGCTCCAGAACGAATGGGCGCGGTTCATGATCCGGCGTTTGAGCTGGAATTCCGTCCTGTCGGCCTCGACATTCAGGATGATTTCGACGCTGCCGATCATCAGGCCGATGGGAAACAGCATCAGGAACAGTGCGACGGGATCCGGCGCATGCACGGCGATGGCATAGAGAAGCGCCAGCAGCGGAACCAGCGTGAGCAGCGCGCGGCGAAAGCCGATGCGCTCCAGGAGGGGCGTGGCCAGCGTCAGTGCGGTGAGGGTGCCGATCGGTGTCCCGATCAGGCTGAGCCCCAGCGTGCCGTCCGCGATGCCCATGGCATGCTTGATGTCGGGCAGTCGCGGGAAGATGTTGCCCATGGCGAACGAATAGGTCGCAAACCCGGCATAGACCCGGTGTTGAGGGGCAAGGTCGAGGCTGAAGCTCATCGCGGTGCTTTCAAAAAAAAGGCGGCTACTTTGTCCAGCAGCCAGACATGTCGACTTCTTGCATAAACGTGCAAAACATGCAAGAACGTGCAGAACAAGAAAACAGGATTCGGCAATGCTCACCGATCAAAGGCACCAGCTTATCCGTGACCGCCTTGCTGCGGAGGGGAGTGTCCTGGCCGGCGAACTGGCAAGCCGCTTCGGTGTTTCGGAAGACACCGTACGCCGCGACCTGAGGGAACTGGCGAAGGCCGGCGAGTGCCGTCGCGTTTACGGCGGCGCGGTCGCTTCCGCGCCCTTTGCAGCGGCAACGATCAGCCAGCGAGGCGGTCATGCGATCGAGGAGAAGGCGCGTCTGGCAAATGCGGCGGTCGCGTTGCTCTGCGCTGGAAAAAGCCTGTTCATCGATGGCGGCACGACCAATGAGGCGATCGCCAGGGCCATCCCGCGCGACATCGAGCTGACCGTAGCCACCAATTCGCTTGGCGTCGCCTCGGTCCTGTCGGATCATCCGCTGGTCGAACTGATCGTGCTCGGCGGCAGGTATGTCCGCGACCTTGGCACCTGTGTCGGAGCCGATACGCTGGCCGCCGTGGCGCAGCTTGGCGCCGACCTGTTTTTCCTGGGATCCTGCGGCCTTGATGCCACGCGAGGCGTGACTGCCTTCGATTCGGCCGAGGCCGAGGTGAAGCGGGCCATGGCGGGGAACAGCGCCGGCATCCTCATTGCCGTCACCAATGACAAGCTGGCCACCGCGGCGCCGTACCGCGTCGCTACTGCCGGGATGATCAGCCACCTCGTCGTCGAGAAGACCGCGCCCGCTGCCATCCTTGTCGATTTTGAACGTCAGGGCGCCCAAATCCACTTCGCGTGAACGGTAGAAGCCGCGAGCCTGTGTGACCGCTTGCCTTGACAAATCCGGCCTCCCATGCGCTTTTCGCGCAAATTTTGAGGCCGGGCCGTAATGCTTTGGCCTGCCACCCAGCACCCCGGACTTTATCCATGACAATGCATCGTTACCGCAGCCATACCTGTGCCCAGTTGAGAAAGAGCGACGTCGGCAGATCCGTCCGGCTGTCGGGCTGGGTGCATCGCGTGCGCGACCATGGCGGCCTGCTCTTCATCGACCTGCGCGACCACTACGGCCTGACCCAGATCGTCGCCGATCCCGATTCGCCTGCCTTCAAGGTCGCCGAGACCGTGCGCGGCGAATGGGTGATCCGCGTCGACGGCGAGGTCAAGGCGCGCCTGCCGGAGACCACGAACGCCAATTTGCCGACCGGCGAGATCGAGATTTTCGCCCGCGAGATTGAGGTGCTGTCCGCCGCCAAGGAGTTGCCGCTGCCGGTGTTCGGCGAACCGGACTATCCCGAGGACATCCGCCTGAAATACCGCTTCCTCGATCTGCGCCGTGAGACGTTGCATCGGAACATCGTGGCGCGCACGAAAATCATCGCAGAGATGCGCAAGCGCATGGGCGAGGTCGGCTTCACCGAATTCTCGACGCCGATCCTCACCGCGTCGTCGCCGGAAGGCGCGCGCGACTTCCTGGTGCCGTCGCGCATCCATCCCGGCACTTTCTACGCGCTGCCGCAGGCGCCGCAGCAGTACAAGCAATTGATCATGGTGTCGGGCTTCGACCGCTATTTCCAGATCGCGCCCTGCTTCCGCGACGAGGATCCGCGCGCGGACCGTCTGCCCGGCGAATTCTACCAGCTCGACCTCGAAATGAGCTTCGTCGAGCAGGACGACGTGCTGTCGACCATGGAACCCGTGATGCGCGGCGTCTTCGAGACCTTCGCCAACGGCAAGCCGGTGACGCAGAAGTTCCAGCGCATCCCCTATGATGTCGCCATGCGCAAATACGGTTCCGACAAGCCCGATTTGCGCAACCCGATCGAGATGCAGGCCGTCTCGGATCACTTCCGCGATTCCGGCTTCAAGGTATTCGCCAACATCCTGGCCAACGACCCGAGGGCAGAGGTTTGGGGCATTCCCGCCAAGACCGGCGGCAGCCGCGCCTTCTGCGACCGCATGAATAGCTGGGCGCAAGGCGAGGGCCAGCCGGGGCTGGGCTACATCTTCTGGCGCAAGGAGGGCGACAAGCTCGAAGGCGCCGGGCCGCTCGCCAAGAACATCGGCGAGGAACGCACCGAAGCGATCCGCCTGCAGCTCGGCCTTGCCGACGGCGACGCCGCTTTCTTCGTCGCCGGCGACCCGAAGAAGTTCGTCTCTTTCGCGGGCGCTGCGCGCAGCCGTGCCGGCGAGGAACTCAATCTTGTCGATCGCGAACGCTTCGAACTGTGCTGGATCGTCGACTTCCCGTTCTTCGAATGGAACGAAGAAGAGAAGAAGATCGACTTCGCCCACAACCCGTTCTCCATGCCGCAAGGTGGCATCGATGCGCTGAACGGGGAGGACCTGCTCGGCATCAAGGCGTTCCAGTACGACATGGTCTGCAACGGTTTCGAGATCGCCAGCGGCGGTATCCGCAACCATTTGCCCGAAACCATGGTCAAGGCGTTCGAGACGGTCGGGTTGGACCGCGCCACGGTCGAGGAACGCTTTGGCGGCCTCTATCGCGCCTTCCAGTATGGCGCGCCGCCGCATGGCGGCATGGCCGCCGGTGTCGATCGCGTCGTCATGCTCCTGGTCGGCGCCAAGAACCTGCGCGAAATCACCATGTTCCCGATGAACCAGCAGGCCTATGATTTGTTGATGAACGCGCCGTCGGAAGCTTCGCCGCAGCAGCTTCGCGAACTGGCGCTGCGCGTCGCGCCGACCAAGAAGGACGCCTGACCGCTTCGGTTTTCACTTCAGGAACTTGCTCGAACCGGTTCTTTCGATTCGGCAATCCAACAAAAAGCCCGGCATCGCTGCCGGGCTTTTTTTGTCCTGAGGCCGTTTCGATCAGTCCTCGTTCGCCTTGACGCTGACGCCGAGCGTCTTCGGCAGGTCGAGCGGGTTGGACATGGCGCCCGCCATGATCAGCGCGAACGGCACCGATGCCGGCGGCTCGGCCGAGATTTCGAGGCTCTTCGGATCGTCGAGATATTTGCTGACCGCAGCGGTCACCTGAGCGGTCAACTCCGGATTGTTGAGCTGCGCCATGCCGAACGGCACGATTGCCTTGGCCTGGTTGGCGATGTCCTTGGCAGACATGCCTTGCTGCTTGCCGACATAGTCCAGCACCTTGCCGGTCAGCGAATCGTCGTCGAAGCGGATCGAGGCGCTGTTGAACGAAAGCTGCTGCAACAGGCCGAGCATCGCCATGCCTTGCGCCGAATTGTCGGCGCCTTCCGGCTGCGCGGCCATCTTCTTTTGCATTTCCTGCAGCGACTTGATGAAGTCGATCGTGTAGCCGCCAAGGTCGAAGGTCATGCCGAGTGTGCCGGCGTTCTCGACGGAGATGTCGTATTTCGACAGTTCCATCTTGCCGTCCGATGGCTGCCAGGTGCCGGCCATCTCGAGATTGCCCGAGATGTTCTGGTAGCCGAGCGCGTTGATGACCTCCTTGGACTTGGGGTCGTCGACCAGCGAGAGGTCGGCCGTGAACTTCTCGGTATTGGCGGTGAATTCCATCGCCTTGCCGTCGGCGGGCGGCGTGATCTCGATGGCAAGGCCGTCCATCGAGAAGGCGGTCTTGTCGGCCACCTTGACCGTCATGTTCGACAGTTCGGCGGATTTGTACATCATCAGCGAACCAAGCGGGCTGGTGGAGCCGTCGGCCGGTACCGTCATGTCGTGGATGACGAAGGGACTGAGATCGAGGGTGACGCCGTCCTTGCTGTGTTCGAAGGCCGAGGTCGACACGGTGCCGATCTCATACCCGCCATTGGCTTCGGTGACGTTCTCGAGCTTGACGTCGCCGATCGCCAGCGCTTCCTTTTCCGCGGCCGGTTTCACCGACACGCCCTGCAGCACCATGCTGGTGTTGTCGCCGGTCACGCCGGTCCAGGAGATGTCGACACCCTGTGCGGAGAGCGCTGCCTTCAGCCGGTCCGCGACCGCAGCGTCCTGGGCAAGGGCCGCATTCAGCGGCAGTGTGAGCAAGAAGGTCGAAAGAGCGAATTTCCGGAGAGTTGAGCGTTTGATTGTCATCGCAAGGTCCCTGAGAGTGTCCTGAAATTGTTTTTCAATTCTTTGCGCCATCACCATTCCGTGACGAACTGGACGGGAAAAAGGCGTGTTCCGGCACAATGGTCGAAAATCGCGGTGAAAGGCAAACCCGATCCGAACGCTATTGGAGAATGCGGTGAATTTGGCATGAAGGTCGGGCCGCCAGCGTGCTTCGCAATAGATGCGGCATGTAACAGAATGATGTTGGACGGCAAGCTCGACCTTGCGGGTTCCTGTTGCGGAAACGTGCGCAAATCGACCGGTCCGGCGTGCGCCTCTTGCCGCGAATCACCCGCTCGGCTAGGTCCAGCCCATGGGAAAAAGGCTTTTGCCGCCTGACAATGGCGGTGGCGATCATATCGAACCGGTCGATCTGAAGAAGGCGCTGGAAGAGCGCTATCTGGCCTATGCGCTGTCGACCATCATGCACCGGGCGCTGCCGGACGTGCGTGACGGGCTGAAACCGGTCCATCGCCGCATCATGCACGCCATGCGCCTGCTGCGCCTCAATCCCGACCAGGGTTTTGCCAAATGCGCCCGTATCGTCGGCGAGGTGATGGGCAAGTTCCACCCGCATGGCGACCAGTCGATCTATGATGCGCTGGTGCGGCTGGCGCAGGATTTTTCGATGCGCTACCCCCTGGTCGACGGCCAGGGCAATTTCGGCAACATCGACGGCGATAACGCGGCCGCCATGCGCTACACCGAAGCGCGCATGACCGACGTGGCGACCGAATTGCTTGCCGGCATCACCGAGGACGCGGTCGACTATCGGCCGACCTACAATGAAGAGGACGAGGAGCCGGTCGTGCTCCCCGGTGCCTTCCCCAATCTCTTGGCCAACGGCTCGTCCGGCATCGCGGTCGGCATGGCGACGTCGATCCCGCCGCACAACGCGGCCGAGCTTTGCGACGCCGCGCTGCACCTGATCGAGCATCGCGATGCGCCGGTGGCGAAGCTGATGGATTTCGTCCAGGGCCCGGATTTCCCGACCGGCGGCATCATCGTCGACAGCCGCGCTTCCATCCTCGAAGCCTACGAGACCGGCCGCGGCGGCTTTCGCGTGCGCTCGAAATGGAGCCAGGAAGACCAGGGCAGGGGCACCTGGAGCATCGTTGTCACCGAAATCCCCTATGGCGTGCAGAAGGCGCGGCTGATCGAGAAGATCGCCGAGCTGTTGATGGCCCGCAAGCTGCCGCTGCTCGAGGATATCAGGGACGAAAGTGCCGAGGACATCCGCGTCGTGCTGGTGCCCAAGAGCCGTTCCGTCGACCCAGGCATCCTGATGGAATCGCTGTTCAAGCTGACCGAGCTCGAAAGCCGTTTTCCGCTCAACATGAATGTGCTGTCGCGCGGCAAGGTGCCCAATGTGCTGTCGCTGAAAGGCGTGCTGCAGGAATGGCTTGATCACCGCCGCGATGTCCTCATCCGTCGCTCGAAACATCGCCTTGGCGAGATCGAGAGGCGGCTGGAAATCCTAGCCGGCTACCTGATCGCCTATCTGAACATCGACGAGGTGATCAAGATCATCCGCGAGGAGGATGAGCCTAAGCAGGTCATGATGGCCCGCTGGTCGCTCACCGACACCCAGGCCGAAGCGATCCTCAACATGCGGCTGCGCGCTTTGCGCAAGCTGGAGGAATTCGAGATCCGCAAGGAATTCGATGGCCTGACCGCCGAGAAGAAGCAGATCGAGGCGCTGCTGGCGTCCGACGCCAAGCAGTGGTCGACGATCAAGTGGGAAGTCACCCAGGTTCGCGACAAGTTCGGCCCGGAGACCGAGCTCGGCAAGCGCCGCACCCAGTTCGCCGATGCGCCCGAGCACGACCTGACCGACATCGCCCACGCCATGATCGAGCGCGAGCCGGTCACCGTGGTGGTTTCGGAAAAGGGCTGGCTGCGGGCGATGAAGGGCCATCTGGCCGATCTCTCGACGCTGACCTTCAAGGAGGGCGATAGCCTCAAGCTCGCCTTCCATGCCCAGACGACCGACAAGGTGCTGGTCTTCACCACCGGCGGCAAGTTCTACACGATCGGCGCCGACCGGTTGCCGGGCGGCCGTGGCCATGGCGAGCCGATCCGCATCATCGTCGACATGGACAATGACCAGGACATCGTCACCGCCTTCGTCCACGATCCCAAGCGCAAGCTGCTGCTCGCCTCGTTCGACGCCAACGGCTTCATCGTTCCGGAGGAAGAGGTGGTCGCCAACACCCGCAAGGGCAAGCAGGTGATGAACGTCAAGGCTCCCGACGAAGCCAAGCGCTGCGTGCCGGTCATCGGCGATCATCTGGCCATCGTCGGTGAGAACCGCAAGATGCTGGTGTTCGCGCTCTCGGAAATTCCGGAGATGGGTCGCGGCAAGGGTGTGCGGCTGCAGAAATACAAGGACGGCGGCCTTCTCGACCTCAAGCCGTTCACGCTGGAGACCGGTCTTTCCTGGCAGGATTCGGCCGACCGTACTTTCACCCGGTCGCGCGAGGAACTGGCCGAGTGGATCGGCGCGAGGGCGTCGGCAGGGCGTATGGTGCCGAAAGGTTTCCCGAGGACGGGCAAATTTGGGTAGCCAAGCGCCTTTCCTTCTCCCCTTGTGGGAGAAGGTGGCCTCGCGAAGCGAGGTCGGATGAGGGGTGCTCCAGGGAACACCGACGCCTCACTCCGCTGGAACACCCCTCAACCGTCTCGGCGCTGCGCGCCGATCCACCTTCTCCCACAGGGGGAGAAGGAAAACACGCTTCCCATTCATTTGGACTATCGTCACGATTGCTGCACTATATCGGCGCATAACTGACCGGATGGGTCAGGGAGAACAGGGCGTTTGAAGGAAGCAAAGATCCAGAAACCGGAACGGCAGCAGCGCCTGTTCGGGCTGTCGACGCCGCTCCGTTCGGCTGTCATCCCGCCACTGTCGGCGGCGCGCTGGTTGTTGGTGCTGATCGTTGCCGCCGGCGTCTATTTCTTCCACGGTTTCCTGTTCCCTGTGCTGGCCGCGCTGGTCATCGCCTTCGCCAGCTGGCCGCTCTACCGTCGCCTGCTGGTCGGCGTTGGCGGCAACCGCACCATCGCCGCCACATTTGCCATCCTGTTCATCCTCGCCTTCCTGGTCATACCGATCGCGCTCGCCGGCACCTATGCCATCAACGAGGTGCGCGAGTGGGTCGGCTGGGCGATAGAGACCAACCGCCACGGTGCGGTGACGCCGCACTGGATCGCAACCATGCCTGTCGTGGGTGAGTGGCTGAACGAGCAGTGGACGACCAATCTCGGCCATCCCGGCGGCATCGGCGAACTGATCCAACTGGTCAGCGGCGCCAATATCGGCAGCATTTACCGAGGCGCGCTCGCCGCCGGCGGCAGCGCTTTCAGCCTCTTTCTGACGCTGCTGTTCATGATGATCGCCCTGTTTTTCGCCTATCGCGACGGCGAGAATTTCGCCGGCCAGATCGACCGCCTCGGCGAACGCATCCTGCCGACCCGCTGGGAGCGGATCTCGCGCGTCGTGCCGGCGACCATTTCCTCGACCGTGACCGGCATGACCGTGATTGCCATCGGCGAGGGTCTGGTGCTGGGCGTCGCCTACTGGCTGGCCGGGGTGCCGTCACCTGTGACGCTGGGCGCGCTGACCGGCGTGATGGCGCTCATCCCCGGCGGTGCGCCATTGTCCTTCACGCTGGTGTCGATCTACCTCGCCGCCAGCGGCTCGCCGATGGCCGGCCTGGCGCTGTTCATATGGGGGACGGTCGAGCTGTTCATCGTCGACAAGACCTTGCGGCCGAAGCTCGTCGGCGGACCGATAAAACTGCCCTTCCTGCCGACCTTTTTCGGCCTGATCGGCGGCGTCAAGACCATGGGTTTTCTCGGCCTGTTCATCGGTCCGGTGCTGATGGCGCTGCTGGTCGCGATCTGGCGCGAGTGGCTGCGCGAGGTGGAGATGGCCGATGAGACGGCGGCCGGATCGGCCGCCGAGATCGAGGCCGGTCCGCGAATCGAGGTCCTGCCCGAACCAAGCGCCGCGAAGAAGGCCAGCGCCTGATCTCGAACCTTACGCTGGATGATGCACCGCAAGGTCGCCGCGACGCTTGCGTCCATCATGCAGCTGCCAGAGCGAATGGGCGACCAGCGTGACGATCAGGATGCCGCCGCCGATCAGGCTGTTGCGGGTCGGCGTCTCGGCAAAGATCATCCACACCCAGATCGGCGCGAGCACCGTTTCGAGCAGGTAGAACATCGCCACTTCCGGTCCTGAAATGTACTTCGGCCCGGCGGCGAGGCAGAAGAACGAAATCGGCATGATGACGGCGCCGTTGAAGATGATCCACCCTGGCGCGTTCACGTGGAAGCCTTCGCCTGTCACCATGAACGCGGCCAGCCCAAGCGGCAGAAGGACGCCGATGAGCGAGGTGAACCCCATATCCTTGCCGCTTGCGCGCGAGATGGTGATGGCGACCGCGATGAAGAAGGCCGAGCAGAGCGCCATGAAATCGCCGAACAGCTTGCCGGTGCCGACCGAACCGCCGACGATGAGCAGCACGCCGAGGATCATGACCAGCATCGCCACGATGGTCACCGTCCGCGGTCGTTCCCGCAGGAATATCCACGACAGAAGCGCCGCGAACACGGTGTTGAAGGCCAGGATGAAAACCAGATCGGCGGTCGAGGTGTGGAAGACCGCGGTGACGAAGGTGATCGAGGTCAGCCCATAGCATATCGCCACGATCAGCCCGTCCCAACCGGGGATGAGCGGCGGGGCGTTGCGGCTCAGCGCGCGCCAGACCGACCAGATGATCATCGCGGCGATGAAAGTGGTTCCGGTGCGCAGCAAAAGGATCGTCCACGCGCCGCCATCCGCAAGCCGGATCAACGGTATGTCGACGGTCAGTATCAGTCCGCCGATGGCGGTTATCAAAAGGCCCTTCTGGTGATCGTGGTGAGAGGACATGCAGGAACTTTCGCAATCGAATTGCAGGCGGCGGCCGATCGGCGCAAGCGCGCACTCTCTCCAGCCGAGCGGCTGAAAGACCAGCATCCCCTGCCTTGAAACAGTTTAAGCGTGGATCGTGGGAAAACTCAGCGTCAGACCGCTTCGTTAGTATAGCGCTCCCAGCCTTTCGGGCCGAGATGCTCCTGCGGCATGAAACGCATCTTATAATTCATCTTGCGCGAACCATTGACCCAGTAGCCAAGGTAGACATGGGGCAGCCCCATCGCCTTGGCACGGGCGATATGGTCGAGGATCATGAACGTGCCGAGCGAGCGGCTTTCGAAATCGGGATTGAAGTAGGAATAGACCATCGACAGGCCGTCGGCCATCTTGTCGGTGAGCGCCACCGCGATGAGTTCACCCTGACCCTTGCCGGTGATGAAGGTATCGGGCCCGCGCCGCCGGTATTCGATGACCTTGGTGTCGACATGCGTGTCCTCGACCATCATGGCGTAGTCGAGCACCGTCATGTCGGACATGCCGCCACGGCGGTGGCGGGCATCGAGATAGCCGCGAAACAGCGAATATTGTTCGGTCGAGGGCTCGGCATTGTGCATGGCGCCGACGAGATCGGAATTATGCTGCAGCACACGCTTCATGTTGCGGCTGGCGTTAAACTCCTGGGCCAGGATGCGCACGGACACACAGGCGCGGCAGGTCTCGCAGGCTGGCCTGTAGGCGATGTTCTGCGAGCGCCGGAAGCCGCCTTGCGTGAGCAGGTCGTTCATCTCCGAGGCCTTGTCGCCGACCAGATGCGTGAACACCTTCCGCTCGAACTGGCCGTCGAGGTAAGGGCACGGCGACGGCGCGGTCAGGAAGAACTGCGGCGAATGGGTCGGATGCTGCGTCATCGAGCCTTGGAAACACTCCTTCGAATCGCTCTACCTTTGGCTCGGGCGGCGAAAAATTCAACAGGATTGTGAAGGTGTGGTTGCCTGAACACCTTCACATTTGCGCTCAAGGGGCTGCGACTTCTCTTGAGGACCGGTTTTTAGCGGCCGTTGCGGCTAACCACGGTGCCGAGCAAAAGATCATGCAGCGTGCGCTTGCGGTCGGAGAACAGGGTCACCAGCAGGACCAGCGGCGACAAGATGACGTTGCCGGCCCAGAACAGTACGGAATGGACGACTGCGGTGAGGCCGTCGATCGGCCGGCCGTCGAGACGGTCGAGGCGGATGCCCATCATCTTCATGCCCGTAGTGGCCTGGTCGGCGCTGCCCAGCGTGTTCCAGATGTAGAGGATGGCGACTGCCGGCACCAGGACGCCGAACAGCATCCAGCCAAGGCCGAGGGTCAAAAGCCCGAGGAAGAACACCAGGATGGCGAACGGAATGGTGAGCAGGGCAACGATGATATAGTCGAGCACGAAGGCCAGGATGCGCCTTGTGCGCACGCCTTCATAAGCCCTGACATCGTCGAGCCGGGTGTTGATGATTTCGCCGTCGAGAACGCGAGCGTTCATGTCATTTCCTCGTAACAGGGTCCGACATAGGGTGCGGACCGCTCGATGATGAAATGGTAAGGGCTCGCCGCGGAATCAAGATCGGGCCTTTCGTCGGCTCGCACGGCGGAGCCAGACGCCCGACAGTCCGAATAGGTTGAATTCGCGGCACGGATGGCGTTAGCTTGTTGCGGCGCAACAAAATGGGCGCCGAGGGGGCAGGGACGGGGACATATGGATTACGACATGCTGGTCATCGGCAGCGGCCCCTCGGGCCGCCGCGCGGCGGTGCAATCGGCCAAACTCGGCAAATCGGTGCTGGTGGTCGACCGCGGCCGGCGTCTCGGCGGCGTCTCGGTGCACACCGGCACCATTCCCTCGAAAACGCTGCGCGAAACTGTGCTCAATCTCTCGGGTTGGCGCGAGCGCGGCTTTTATGGACGCGGCTACCGGGTCAAGCAGGACATCTCGGTCGGCGACCTGATCGAGCGCCTGCACAAGACGCTCGACCACGAGGTCGAGGTGCTGCAACATCAGTTCATGCGCAACACGGTCAAAAGCGCGCGCGCGGCGGTGAAATTTCTAGGCCCCAACAAGGTCAGCCTGACATCGGACAATGGCGACTATAGCGAAGTCGGCTTCGCCAATGCGCTGATCGCCGTCGGCACCAGGCCGCATCGGCCGCGCGACGTGCCCTTCGACAAGACCCGTGTCTTCGACAGCGACGAGATGCTTGAACTCGACCGATTGCCGCGCACGCTGACGGTGATCGGCGCTGGCGTCATCGGCGTCGAATACGCCACGATCTTTTCCGCGCTCGACGTACCGGTGACGCTGGTCGAGCCGCGCAACTCCATCCTTGATTTTGTCGACCGCGAGATCGTCGATGATTTCATCCACCAGATGCGCGACCGTGGCATGACGATAAGGCTGGGCAGCGCGGTCAAGGAAATCCGCTCCAAGCCGGAAGCCGCCGAGGTGGAACTGGCCGATGGCCGCACCATCCGCTCCGAGGTCGTGCTCTACGCCGCCGGCCGCACCGGCAATGTCGGCAGCCTCGGCCTCGACGTGGTCGGCATCGAAGCCGACTCCAGGGGCCGCATCAAGGTCGATCCGCAGACGTTTCAGACCAGCGTGCCCAATATCTACGCCGCCGGCGACGTCATCGGCTTTCCGAGCCTCGCCTCCACCTCGATGGAGCAGGGCAGGGTGGCCGCCTGCCATGCCTTTGGCGTGACCCTGCCGGCGCCGCCGGAGACCTTTCCCTACGGCATCTATGCGGTGCCGGAGATCTCGACGGTCGGTCAGTCCGAGGAACAGGTGCGCCAAAGCGGCGCCGCCTATGAGGTTGGCGTCGCACGCTTCCGCGAGACATCGCGCGGCCACATTATGGGCGTCGACACCGGCTTCCTGAAGCTGTTGTTCTCGATCGAGACGCGGCGCCTGCTCGGCGCGCACATCGTCGGCGAGGGCGCCACCGAACTCATTCACATCGGCCAGGCGGTGATCAATCTCGGCGGCACGGTCGACTTCTTCGTCAACAACACCTTCAACTACCCAACGCTGGCCGAGGCCTACAAGATCGCGGGCCTCGACGCCTGGAACAGGATGGGGCGGGGGTAGGCTACCCCTTCATCTGGGCGAGCAGCGCCAGCATCACCTCGGCTGATGGCATCGGCAGCACCGCCTCGATCTCCGCCGGCCGCACGCCGGCGATGGCGGCATCGGCACCGCCGGTGACGGTGCCGAGCGGTCCGCGGAACCCGTGTTTGGACCAGGCCAGTTCCTGCAGCTTCGGGCTTGTCAGCGCCTCCAGCAAGCATGGCCGGTAGATGAGCCGTTTTTCAACCTGTGCGTTCGACGTGCTCTTCCTCCGGGGCCGGTTGCCCGGCCGCGAGAAGCAGGGGCAGGCACAGAACGTAGAGGGCCGCGCCTGCTATCCATACCGTTCCCGGGAAAAATGTCCGTGTGCGGAAATAGAGCGTGGCGATGACGAAGGGCCCGAACACAGAGACCAGGCTGCTCATGCTGGTGAGCACGCCCTGCAGCCGCCCCTGATGATCGGCGCCGACGCGTGACGTCAACAGCGATTGCAGCGCCGGCGCCCCTATGCCGCCGAGACAGAACAGCGGCAGCAGCGGGAAGACCATCCAGCCCCGCCAGGCCAGCGCGATCGATAGATAGGCCGTGCTGTCGGCGAGGATGGCGATGACCAACGCTACTTTCTCGCCCCAGCGCTCGGTGATCGGCCCGGCAACAAAGCCCTGGGCTCCGGCATGGAAAAGTCCGAACAGCGCCAGCGAGATGCCGACAGTGAACAGGTCCCAGGCGAATTTGCCTTGGACATAGAGCACCCAGATGGTGCCGCCGACTTCACCGACCAAAGCGAGCACGGCAAAAGCACCAAGCAGCGGCAAAAGGGCTGGAAAGGTCAGAGCCCAGCGCAGCGGCGCCAGTGGGTTGAAAGACGGCATTTCGCCTGTGCCGCCTGCGCGTTTGGGCTCCGGCAGCAGGAAGAAAGCCAGCGCCAGGTTGATCCCGGTGAGCGCCGCGGCGATCAGGAAGGGGGCGCGCAGCCAGATATCACCGAGCACGCCACCGAGCGCCGGGCCGGCTATGAAGCCGACGCCAAAGGCGGCGCTGAGATGGCCGAAGGCCCGGGCGCGATGGTCCTGGCTGCTGATGTCGGCCATGTAGGCGGAAGCCACCGCCATGCTGGCACCGGTGATGCCCGCGATCAGCCGGCCGAGGAACAGCAGCGGCAGTGTTGGCGCGAAGGCCATGAACAGATAGTCCGCCATAGATCCCGCGAGCGAGAGAAGCAGGATTGGCCGGCGCCCGTAGCGGTCGGACAGGGCGCCGAGCAATGGCGAGAAAAACACCTGTATGGCGGCATAGGCGGACAGGAAGGCGCCGAAGATCCAGCCGATATCGTCGACATGGCCCACCGTGCGCAGCAGGCCCGGCAGCACAGGCATGATCAGCCCGATGCCCACGGCGTCGAGCGCCATCGCCATCAGGACGACGAGATAAGCTCTTTTCATGATCGGACTCAAAATTTATCGTTGATAAGGAGCGTTTATCACTGATAAATTGGCTTTGCAAGGCGGAGGGGGCAGAGGGATTCGCGTGAAGCTGGACAGGACACTGATCGTCGACGAAGCGCTGGGCTTGCTCAACGAGGTCGGCATCGATGCGCTGTCGACCCGCCTCCTGGCGCAGCGGCTCAAGGTCCAGCAGCCGGCGCTTTACTGGCATTTCAGGAGCAAGCGCGCCTTGCTCGATGCGATGAACGAGGAAATCCTGCGGCGCGGTCATCGGCATCGAACACCACAGCCCGGCGAGGCCTGGCAGGATTTCGTGCGCAAGAATGCCCGCAGCTTCCGAGGTGCCCTGATTGCCTATCGCGATGGCGCGCGCGTCCACGCTGGCACGGAAGCGGATCCGCAAGAGCTCGGGCATTTCGAGCGGTTGCTGGAATTTCTGGCGGGCGAGGGCATGGCCGCCATTCCAGCCATGGAATTGCTGATGACGATCGGCCGCTACACGGTTGGCTGCGTCATGGAGGAGCAGGCCGACTATCCGTCGAGCCCGGGGCGTGGCGAAGCGCTGGATGCGGCGGCGCGGGATCATCCGCTTTTGCGTGAAGCCTTGTCGCACTACCGCGCTGGCGGACACGAGGCGTTGTTTGAAAGCGGGCTTGCGCTGCTGATCGCCGGAGCAGAAGTTCGGATGATGACCCAATCCTGATCGGACAGCGAGCAGTCCGGAAAGACGGTCAGCCTGCCTGCGCCGCCGCCGATCCCGGCAGCCATCGCCCGACGATCGCGGCGTCCGGCTCACCGATTTCGTGGCCCGATGGAACAATCCGGGCGTCGATCTCGGTGCCGTGCCGGCTGAGCAGCGTCACCAGCGCCGGCGCGAAAGGGCCGTAGGTCTCGTCGGCGGCGCCGGCAATGATCAACGTTCGTGTTCCCGCAAGGTCCGTCGCCGGGACCTTGTCGAGCACCGGCATCGGCCTCAACAGCGCAGCGCTGCGGACGATGCCGGGATGGAGCAGCATCAGGCTTGAAACCAGATTGGCGCCGTTCGAATAGCCAAGGAATGTCGCGTGATCGAGATCAAGCCCATGGCGCGCTGCGGCTTCGCTTGCGAATGCCGCGAAGGCGGCCGTTTCGACATGGATGCTTTGCTGGTCGAAAGTGGTCGGCGTGATTCGCTCGAACCAGCGAAAATCGTCCTCCTGGGGGACACGGCCACGCACCGCGATCAGGACGGCGTGGGGTGCCATGCGTCTCGCCAGCGGCACCATGCTTGTCTCGTCGACGCCCGATCCATGCAGCAGGAACAGGCACTCATGGCTCTTGTCGCCGGGGCGGAGGAGACGATACGGAAAGGCCAGATCCAGTGTTAGCGGGCCGCTTTCAACATTATCGCCGGTCATCTCGCATCCCTTTGATTATATGAGGTTCCGCTCAATTTGCCGGCTTCAAAACGCAATATTTTCATGCTCCGCGAAAGTTGATTGAACCAGGCGCATTCCAGCCCGTTTCTGCGCCGATACACTCCCTGTGGGAGGAATCGAAGCGGTGCGTCGGGGGTCGCATTGCTGGACATGAACAACCAGCTTTGAGGCCTTTTGTCGATGACTACCCCTGTTCTGCCGGATCGCAATTTGCGTATCCCCGAACGCGACACGCGTATCGATGTACTGCGCGCGCTGGCCCTGCTCACGATCTTCATCGACCATGTGCCGGGCACGGCTTTCGAGGCCCTGACCTACAAGAATTTCGGCTTCTCGGACGCGGCCGAGGCGTTCGTGCTGATTTCCGGTATCTCGGTCGCGCTCGCCTACGGCACGAAGTTCCGGCCGGGTGGCCGGCTTCTGGCGACCTTGAAGATGTGGCGGCGGGCGGGCGTGCTTTACGTCGCCCATATCGTCACGACGATGGTGGTGATGGCCCTGTTCTGCGCCGTGGCGGTGTTTGCCAGGCGGCCGGAACTGGTCAAGCTGATCAACATCGAGCCGCTGATGAAGAACCCGCCGCAAGTGCTGGTCGGGATTGTCACGCTCGGCCACCAGCTCGGCTACAACAACATCCTGCCGGTCTATGCAGCACTGCTATTGATGGCGCCGGCCTTCGTCCTGTTCGTCAGCTACAGGCCCGCTGCGGCCCTTGTCGTATCCGGCACGCTGTGGCTCGCTGCCGGTATCTGGCAGATCGCGCCGCCGAATTATCCCGAGCCCGGTTTCTGGTTCCTCAACCCGCTGTCCTGGCAGTTCCTGTTCAACATCGGCCTTGCCGCGATGCTGCATGTCAGGCGCGGCGGTGTCATTCCGGTCAACCGCTGGCTGGTCGGCGCGGCCGCGGCTTATGTGCTGGCGGCGCTGGTCTGGGTGCACAGCCCGCTCTGGGGGCAGATAACGTGGTTCAACCTGCCGGTGGTGATCGGCGGCTTTGACAAGACCTTCCTGTCGCTGCCGCGGCTGCTGCACATCCTGGCGGTCAGCTACCTCGTCGTCGCCCTGCCGGCGCTCTCCAGCCTGTTCCGCACCAGCCCCGACCATCCGCTGGCGATACTGGGCAAACGATCGCTGCCGGTCTTCATCGCCGGCACGGTAATCGCCATGGTCGCTCAGGTGATGAAGCTGATCAATCCGGGCGGATTCGTCTATGACTGCCTGCTGATATCGGCCGGCATCGCCATGCAGTTCGCACTCGCCTTCTATCTCGAATGGCTGTCGACCATCGGCGGCTCGACCAAGGCCCGCACGGCCCAAAAGGATCCCGCGCCGGTTCGCGCGCCTTTGGGCCTCTCCGCCATGGCAAGAGCCAATCGATAGGTGGTTCGGCGGCGGTTCAACGGCGGGGCGGACCCGACGAGCCACGCACGATCAGTTCGACCGGCAGTTGATGCCGGCTGACCGGCCCATCGCTCTCCAGGATCGCCCTGACGGCAAGGCGGCCTATCTCGGCAATCGGTTGGGCGATCGTGGTCAATGGCGGCTTGGACGCCGCTGCTTCCGGAACATCGTCGAACCCGACGACGGAAACATCGTCGGGCACGCTGAGCCCGCGTGCGCTCAGCCATTCGAGCGCCACCAGGGCCGTTCTGTCCGACATGGCAAGGATGGCGGTGGGCGGCGCGTCGGAGGCGAAGATGGTTTCGAGCCCCGCCTTCGTGGTCGCCACGTCGTTGGCGGTCTCGTAGACGGGCACTTTGGATATGTCGACGCCAACACGCGAAAGCTCCCGGAGATAACCCGTGAGGCGATTGCGCGTCCCTGCATACGTAGCGGCCCGGACCTGTTCGGCTGAAACAATGCCGGTCCTGTCGTCGGCGAAGGGCAGCGCCAGGACGGCGAAGCGGCGATGTCCAAGATCGGTGAGGTGGCGGGCCGCCATGCCGGCACCGGCGATGTTATCGACACCGATCGCGGCGACCGATCCGTCCTCGGAATCGAGGTCGAGCGCGACGAAGGGCAGCTTGCGCTCGCGTGCCAGTTCCACCAGGCGCGAGCCGCCTTCGATGCAGAAGACGATGAAGCCGTCGACCAGCGCGCTCTGGATGTTCCAGGCAAGCTGTTCGTTGTTGGCGGCCGAGACCAGTGAGATGCCGGCTCCGGTCGCATCGCAAGCCTGTGAGATGCCTGCCATCATGACGCGCGCAAACGGATCGTCGAAGAAATAGGAGAGGGGCTCGGCGGTGGCAACGCCAATGGCGTTGACCTTGCCGGCCCGCAGCAGCCGGCCCTTTGGATCGGGGCCGCCATACCCCATGGCCTCGGCGGCTGCGCGAACCCGTTCGCGAACTTCCTCGCGCACGATCTCGGGGCGGCTGAAAACATTGGACGCGGTGCCGTGCGAAACACCGGCTGCCTTGGCGATGTCGGCCAGCCGGACGGGTCGTCGATTGCCTGCGGTGAGTGACGCCATTTGCGCGGGTCTCCTGACATGCATTTAGCACGTTCTCGGGCTGCATCTAGCACTTTCGTTGGATCGATTCAAATTTTGCTTGACCGGCGCTGATGGTTGATCTATATTTGAATCGATCCAAAATGACGGATTTGGCCCGTTTGATGACCTCGGAGGGAGCGATGCATCCCATCAACTGTTTGTTCGAAGACGTCTATCGCAACGACTGGAATATCGGGTCGGCGAACAATAGCCAGAAGCGCCGCGACAGAACCGGTCCGTGGATTCGCGACTTGCGCTTCCTCGTAGGGCGCAAGCGGAGCTGATCGGCATTGCTTTTTTGTGCTCGCGATTGGATCGATTCAATTGGAAGGAGAAAAGACATGCACCCCATCCATCATCTGTTCGACGACATTTACCGCAACTACTGGGGCATCACGCCCGCCACCGAGCGGCCAGAGGCAAGACGCCTGAGGAAGCCGGCCGCGCGCAATCGTGATCTGCTGATCCGACCCGAACGTCGGCGCTGATCCTGCTGGCTTGAACCTCAGGAACGTGGGCGAGCCAGGGCAGAAATTGCAATCGCCAGCCAGCCGAAGATGAGCAAGGTGCCGCCGATTGGCGCCGACATCGGAAACAGTCTCGATCCCAGAAAATCGCGGGCGAGAAGATCGCCCGTGAAAAGCACGAGACCGACGAGCAACGCCAGGCTGGCCATTCGCAGCCAGCGGTTCGCGCCGACAAGGCCAATAGCGAGAAAGGCCGGCGCATGCATCAGGAGGAACGATGCGGCCGTGCCGGTGAAGGCGCCGCCACGGTGCGCCGCCGCTGCCGACAGCGCCACGCCCGCCGCGCCGACGAGGCCGCCGGCAAGCACGAGAAGGCGGCTGCCGTTTGGATCGGCGAGGTTCATGGTCGGCGTGCTCCTTCTTTTTGCAGGTCGGGCAAGCGTCAGGGCTTGCCCGCTTCCAGCGCCATATGCCGCGTCCGGCGCGACTGGACAATCCAATTGTAGACGGCACCGAGCGTCATCAGCACCGATGTGCCGAGAAACACCGACGGCATGCCGAAATGGCCGCCGACAAAACCGCCGGCCAGCGGTCCCGCGACCTGCCCGACATACTGCGCCGAGATCGCCAGGCCAAGCACGTTGCCGCCAACGCCGTCGGGGTATTGTGCCTGATGACACTGGTGATGCAGGGCAGGAGGCCGCCCAACGCCAGACCCATCAGGAAACGCAGGCCGATAAGCTGCCAGCTGTTGGTGACAAAAGCCTGCGGGATGAGCAGCAGCGCCGAGACGGCCAGGGCTCCCACGACAACGTTCCAGTGTCCGATCCGGTCCGCGAGCTTGCCGAGCCAGGACGCCGACAGGATGGTGCCGAGCGCGGCCGCCGACATCACAACGCCGGCGACGAGCGTCACCCGGCTCTGGTCCTCGATGAGTTGCTGCACATAGACGGTGATGATCGGCTCGATCGACATCGTCGCGAAGGCGAGCAGCATGCCGGTGGTCAGCATGGCCGCGACCGGGCGCTTGTCCGGGATCTGCGACCAGCCGCTTTTCGGCTTTGCCGCCGGCGCGGCCTCGGCCGGCCTTGGGCGCGGGCTTTCCTTGATGAGGAAGGTCGTCGCCAGGAAGGCGAGGAAGATCACGCCGCCCGACAAGAGGAAGGTGGCGCGAATGCCGATCACCGGCGGCAGCACGCCGCCGAGCAACGGGCCGACCAGCGAGCCCGCAGTGATGCCCGCCGACAAGACGCCAAGCGCCCAGCCGGAGCGCTCCTTCGGCGTCTGCATGGCAACCAATATGGTTGAACCCGAGGAATAGCCGCCGGCGAAGCCGATCAGCAGGCGCAGCAGAACCAATTGCCAGACCGTCTCAACCATACCTGTCAGCGACATGCAGATCGCCATGCCGAAGGAGGCGCGGACCAGCATCACCTTGCGGCCGTAGCGGTCGCCCAGGCGTCCCCACAGCGGCGCGACCATTGCCGCGGCGAAGAAGGTGGCGCCATAGGCGATGCCGGACCACTGCACGATCGCGGCATGACCCTGTGCGCCGAGCTGTTCGACATAGAGCGGCAGGAAGGGCAAAAGCAGGGTCATGGCGATGAGCGTGCTGAACGAGCCCGCGAAACAGACGGCAAGATTGCGCCGCCAGTGAATGTTGTAGCCGCTCTGCCGCGTGTCTTTCTGTGTCATGTCCTGCCTGCCTGGTATCGGCGCTTGTTGCGGATACCATTTTGGGATACCAACCTGGTATCCGTCATGAACTTCAAGCCCGCAGCTGTCAATGCGGCTTCGGAAAGGATGCGCGATGTCGCAGATGCAGAATGTCGAACGGCAGCTTCGCGAGATGATTCTGGCGCTCGAGGTCGGCCCGGGAGAGCGGCTGACCGAACGCTGGATCGAAGGCCGTTTCGGCGCCTCGCGCACGCCGGTCAGGGCGGCACTTCTGCGGCTGGAGACTGAGGGGCTGGTCGGCAGGGACGGGCGCGGCTGGACGGTCTCGCCAATCAACCTGGCCGAACTCGAGCAGATCGCGGTCTATCGCGAGGCGGTCGAGGTCGCGGCGCTGCGGCTGACGTGCGGGCAGGCAGACAAGAGCGCCATCGATGTCATCGAGGCGATGCTCGATTCCTGCGACGAAAGTACCCCGCGTGAGGAATGGCATCGTGTCGGCATGGATTTTCACATCGAGCTGGCGCGGCTCTCCGGCAACGAATTCCTGTTCCGGGCGGTTCGCGACGCCATGACGCGGCTGTCGCGCGCCCGCTGGCTGGAAGTGCGTGACGAAACGGCCCTTGGCCGTGCCTGGCTCGAACATCGCGCCATCCTTGCCGCGACACGCCTTGGCCAGGCCGATGAAGCCGCGCGGCTGCTGTCGGCCCACATCGTCGGCAGCCGTGATCGGCTGGTGACGTCGCTTGCCAACGACCGACGTGGCCTTCGCGCCAGGGGGTTTGCCGTCGTCGCCGCCTAGTGCGGTCTATGCAGCGCAGCATTCGCCGGAAAACAGGCGGCATCTGACGCGAAGCGCACTTTCGGCCTCGCTTCAAGCAAGCCGATGGCGTAAGAGCGGCGATGGAAAACAATCGGTTTGAAACATCCGTGACCGTCAAGTCCGTCACGGCGGGAAGCACTCAGCTCTTGCGTTCGGCAAGGGAAGCTTCCGATTACCTGCTCAACAGCTGGCCCGGCAAGCGCAGCGCCAAGCATCGTGCGGCGCTGCAGGCCTGCCACGACGCACTCGCCGGCGACAAGCCGGCGATGAATGCCCGACGCGCTTTCATCGCCGCGGCGCGGGAGGTGGATGTTTTCATCAGCGACAAGGCGCCAGCCTGACATAGGCTGATACCGACAATTCGGATTGACGCACGGCCCGCATTCGCGGGCTGCATGCCGTTACTCCTCGGTTTCGGTCTCAGTCTCGGTCTCAGGCTTCGAACGTTCGCGCGCGGCAACCTTGGCTGCCAGCTTTTCAGCTTTCTTGGCCGCTTTCTGGCGGTCGCGCTCCTTGCGTTCCTGATCGTAGTTTGGTGCTCGCGCCATATCGGCTCCTTTTATCCCTGCCTTGCGGCCCTGAACCTGCCTAGGAGCATTAGCCGTCAAACACAACAGCTGAAGCGACAATGCCTGGATGCTGGCTGGAAGAGATGCGGGGGCTTGCCAGATGGGCGCCACAATGATGTAGGAAATGCGGGGCGCCAATGAATTGAGAGCTGCCTGTTTGTTTTGATCAAGTGACCGATGGCCACAATTTCGCGGACCGCAGCAAGAGTTTTCTATTATGCGAGAAACGTCGTGCGCGATGTCGCTCCGCAGGCGCTGTTTCGCGCCAGGCTGGCCGGCCGTCTCGAAAGGGCCGGGCTTTCCGGTGAGGCGGCGCGCCGCAGGCTGAACTATTACAACAAGCTGCAGGATGGTTTCGCGCCAAGCGCCAGTGCCAAGCGCATCAGCAAGCTGCCCTTCACGCCGACCATGTACTATTACGACCTGAAGGAATTCGCCCGCTACTTCGATCCGGATTTGTTCATCGACCTCGAATTCGGCGACGTCAGGAACGTGCCTAAGGTGCCCGCTATCGTCAAGGATCGGCCAATCTGCGATGACGACCGGAACGCCGTCATCATGAAGCTCGACAAGTTTCGTCACTTCCAGATGCCGGCTGACGCTATTGCGTTCGCCGACAAGCTGCCGACCGTGGTCTGGCGCGGCGATCTCAACAATCCGATCAGGACAAGATTCCTCAAGGCCGTGCGCGACCTGCCGTTCTGCGATGCCGGCTCGCACAAGCCGAACGCGCCGGCCGAATACGCCAAGCCTTTTCTCAGCATCAGCCAGCACCAGCGCTACCGCTACATCGTCTCGCTCGAAGGCAATGATGTAGCGACCAACCTCAAATGGATCATGAACTCGAAGTCGCTTTGCCTGATGCCGCCGCCGACTTATGAGACATGGTTCGCGGAGCGGCAGCTCGAAGCCAATGTGCACTATGTGCCGCTCGATGCGGATTTCTCGAACCTAGCGGACCATGTGGCCTATTTCGAGCGGAATCCGGCCAAGGCGGAACGCATCATCGCCGCCGCGAACGCCTATTGCCGGACATTCGACGACGAGCGGATCGAACAGGCGATCTCTCTGCTGGTCCTTTACAAATACTTCGTGCTCTCGGGCCAGATCAAACCTGATGCCGAGGTGTGGCGCTACATAGCGGGCTAGAGCAATTCCAGGAAAAGTGTGTAACGGTTTTCCGTCCGGAATTGCGTGAAAACAAAGAGTTAGAGCGGGTCGGCGATTCTATCAAACGCTGAACCGCTTTAGCTGCCGGTGCATCCCCGGTCCGCCTCGTCGCGGCCGGCCGCCACGTGTTTGGGCAGCGCCGGATTGCGTGACCCAATGATGCGCGATCATGCCGCCGGAACCATCCCGGCTGTTGTCTGTTTAGTGACGCTTGTTTTGATCACGAGAGCGATGGCCACCATAAAACGAACGACGGCAAGGGTCTTCTACTACGCGCGAAACGTCATGCGCGATATAGCACCCCAGGCGGTCTTCCGACGACGGTTGGCGGGCCGCCTGGAACAGGCCAGGCTCTCGGATGGGGCCGTGCGCCGACGGCTGAATCACTACAACAAGCTGCAGGACGCTTTTACGCCAAGCCCGGATGCCGTGCGCATCGACCAGCTGCCTTTTGATCCGAGCATGTACTATTACGACCTCAAGGAATTTGCCCGCTATTTCGATCCGTCATTGCTCATCGACCTGAAGTTCGGCGACGTCAAAGGCGTGCCCGAGCTGCCGACGCTCGTCAAGGACCGGCCGATCCGCGCCGACAACGGCAACGCTGTCATCATGAAGTTCAACAAGTTCCGCCACTTTCACATGCCCGCCGACGCCGTCGCCTTCACCGACAAACGCCCGGTCATGGTCTGGCGCGGCGACCTCAACAATCCGATCCGGACACGGTTCCTGGATGTCGCGTGCGACTTGCCGTTCTGCGACGTCGGTTCGCACAAGCGCAATGCACCGGCTGAGTACAGCAAGCCCTTCCTCAGCATCAGCCAGCACCTGCGCTATCGCTACATCGTCTCGTTGGAGGGCAATGACGTGGCGACCAACCTCAAATGGATCATGAACTCCAACTCGCTCTGTCTGATGCCGCCGCCGACCTACGAGACATGGTTTGGCGAGAGCCAGCTCGAGGCTGGAGTCCACTATGCGCCGCTCGACCCGGACTTCTCCGATCTCCGTGAAAAGGTAGATTATTTCGAACGGCATCCGGCCGCGGCGGAGCGCATCATCGCCACGGCCAATGCCTATTGCCGCAAATTCTCCAATGAACGGGACGAGCAGGCAATCTCCCTGCTCGTCCTCTACAAATATTTCGTGCTCGGCGGCCAGATCGAACCCGATCCCGAACTCTGGCGGTTCATCGAGAGCTAGCTCTCTCGACGTGACGTTGATCAGATCTCACTGCGGTCGAGAACCCAATCGGCGGGGCCGAAGCGATCGTTCGCTGTCAGTTGCTGGTGCCAGTAGGGGTAGAGCAGGGGCGGCCGGCTTACGGCGTCGAGACGCTGGCGTTCCTCGGTGCCGAGGTCCAGGGCGGCGGCAGCGAGATTGTCCTTCAGCTGGACGTCATTGCGGGCGCCGATCACCAGCGAGGAGACGGCAGGGCGGCCGAGCAGCCAGGCAAGCGCCACCTGTGCCGCCGACACACCACGATCCCTGCCGATCTCGACCAGCACATCGACGATCCGCCACAGCCGGTCCTCGTCGCGGATCGGCGGCTCGGACCAGCCGGCAAGCTGGCGGGCGGTCGGGCTGTCGCGGCGGTATTTACCCGATAGCAGGCCGCCGGCGAGCGGGCTCCAGACCAGCACGCCCAGCCCCTGGTCGACCGAGATCGGCAGCAGCTCGTACTCGGCCTCGCGCGCTTCCAGCGTATAGTGGATCTGCTGGGTGACGAAGCGTTGCTGGTGGCGGCTGTCGCTGATGGAAAGCGCCTTCATCACCTGCCAGCCCGAATAGTTGGAGCAGCCGATGTAGCGCACCTTGCCCTGGCTCACCAAAGTGTCGAGCGCGGCAACGGTTTCCTCGAGCGGCGTAAGGCCGTCCCACTGGTGGACGAAATAGATGTCGATGACATCGGTCTTCAATCGCTTCAGGCTTGTCTCGCATTCGCGGATCAGATGATGGCGCGACAGGCCTTCGTCGTTCGGACCCTTGCCGATCCGCATCCGGGCCTTGGACGCGATCAGCACGTCGTTCTTGCGCTTGCCGCCGAGCGCTTCGCCTATGATCTCTTCCGACAGGCCGTTCGAATAGACATTTGCGGTGTCGATGAGGTTGATGCCGGCGTCGATGCACATGTCGATCATCCGCTTTGCTTCGGCGAGATCGCTGTTGCCGACCGCAGCGAAAGGCCCGGCACCGCCGAAGGTCATTGTGCCAAGCGTCAGTGTCGAAACCTTCAGGCCGGAGCGGCCAAGGGTGCGGTATTCCATGTCATATCCTCAGGATTTCGTTGAAGAGGCGCGCCGCCAAGGGCAGGCCTGGAACGCGACCGGGGATTTGTAGGACAACTCGGTCGGCTTGTCGCCATGCGATGACGTCGATCGATCATGCGTTGCGGAATTTGCAATGGCGGCAATCGCGCCCGGGCTGCAATAAAACCGTCATTGCCGGCCTATATTGAAGTCGGCTCAGGTGTTTCCATTCTTGGCCGCTGGCAGGTAATTTGGGGACGCCCCAGGGACCCGACAGGCTTGCAAGCGGAGCAGTTGATATGACCGAGCTAAGACAGAATTCCCCTGCCAAGGACTGGCTTGAAGCCGAACTCGCCGACACGCTCGACGAAGATTATGAGCTCGAATTGTCGGAGCCGGCGCTGTCGATGGAGATCGCCAAGATCTACAAAAACTCGCATCCGCCTTCGATCGATCGCATGCAATATTTTCGCGACCTGATCACCCTGCAGTCCGAATTGATCAAGCTGCAATCCTGGGTCGCCTATCACAAGAAGAAGCTCGTGGTGATTTTCGAGGGGCGCGATTCCGCCGGCAAGGGTGGCGTTATCAAGCGCATAACCCAGCGGCTCAATCCGCGGATCTGTCGCGTCGTGGCGCTTCCAGCGCCGACCGAACGCGAGAAGTCGCAATGGTATTTCCAACGTATGTCCCGCATTTGCCGGCAGGCGGCGAGATCGTGCTGTTCGACCGCTCCTGGTATAACCGCTCGGGCGTCGAGCGGGTGATGGGTTTTGCCAGCCCCGATCAGGTCGAGGAGTTTTTCCACGACGTGCCGGAGTTCGAGCGCATGCTGGTGCGCTCCGGCGTCACCGTGGTCAAATACTGGTTCTCGATCACCGATGAGGAACAGCAGATGCGCTTCCTGATGCGCATCCACGATCCGATGAAGCAGTGGAAGCTGTCGCCGATGGATCTGCAGTCGAGCGTGCGCTGGGAGCAGTACACCAAGGCCAAGGAAGAAACCTTCGCCCGCACCAACATTCCCGAAGCGCCCTGGTTCATCGTCGAGGGCAACGACAAGAAGCGGGCGCGGCTGAACTGCATCGACCATCTGCTCAAGCAGATGCCGTATGAAGAGGTGCCGCACGAGCAGATCACGCTGCCGGAGCGCGTTTTCAACCCGGAATACGAACGCCAGGTCCTGCCGCGCGAGCTTTACGTGCCGGAGAAATATTGAGGGGGCCCCTTCTCCCCATATAGTGATGGGAATAAAGGGGCGTCGCTTAAGCCCGCTTGATAACCACGTGCGTGGCCAGCGCCGTTGCCACCTGCTCGGTGCACGCGTAGCCAAGCTTGGGCATGTCGAGGCCGGCAAAAAGGTTCTCGCCCCGGCCAAGCAGCACCGGCGAAATCGCCAGGTGCATCTCGTCGATCAGCTTCTCCTGCAGATACTGGCGGATCGTATCGACGCCGCCGCCGACCCGCACGTCCTTGCCGCCAGCCGCCGATCTCGCCTGCTCGAGCGCCGAATGGATGCCGTCGGTGACGAAATGGAAAATCGTGCCGCCTTCCATCGTGATAGACGCCCGCTTGTGGTGCGTCAGCACGAAAACCGGCACATGGTAGGGCGGGTTGTCGCCCCACCATCCCTTCCACTTGTCGTCGGGCCATTCTCCGCGGATCGGCCCGAACATGTTGCGGCCCAGGATCCAGGCGCCGACATTCTCGAAGCTGCGCGCCGCGAAAGCTTCATTGGTATCGGTGGTGCCGCCATCTTGTCCGAGCACCATCTTGCGGAAGGTGCGGGTGTCGACAAACCACTTGTGCAAGGATTCTCCGCCGATGCCGAGCGGATTTTGCAGATCCTGATCAGGACCGGCGCCGTAGCCGTCGAGCGAGAGGGTAAACGCGTTGACACGAAGTTTTGACATGAAGACCTACTCGATAACCAGTTGTATTTTGCAAGTGGTTTTCTTTTATCAAACTGATTGTTAATTGCAAGCGGTATTTTCGGACCGAAAGATATGTATCCGTACCTTTGCCGCCACGCGATGTCGCGACTGTTTTGGAGCGATCGGCTCGGACGGCCAGTGACGGCCGTCCAGATCGCCGCGATATCAGCTCATTCGCCCGTCAGTTCCATGAAACGGATGTGGTTGTTGAAGGGGTCGATGACCTCGACCGTCAGCCGGCCGTCTTCATGCTCCAGGCCGGGATTCATGTAGCGGTACTCCTTGCCGGCAAGCTCTTTCTGGAAGTCGCGGATGCCTGTCATATAGACGACCATGTTGCCGCCAGGCGTTGCGTCGCCCGCATGTTCGGATAGGTGCAGTGCAAGGTCGCCGCGCGAGACCTGGGTATAGAGAGGGGAACTTCCCCCATAGCGGTGCTCCCAGTCCACGTTGAAGCCGAGGAAGCCTAGGTAGAATTCATGCGCCTTGGCGACGTCGAAGATGCGCACGATCGGCGCGGTTCGCTCGAAGACGATCTTGTCTTGGCCGGCAGGCGGCGCTCCGATCTTCGCCGACAGGATATTCCAGCTCGCCAGTCCAAACTGGCGCGCGACGATCTCCAGGCCTCACTGTGGCTGATCGTCAGGTCGCGGGTGGCAAGCGCCTCCCGCATGGCTTTCGCCATGGTCTTGGCATCGCGATAGGCAAGCATGTCCGTTTCCTCGGGTCACGGCGAAGCCTTCGTCAGTGCCCGCATTGCCGACGCCTTCGCCCGACGGCGAAACGGGTCAGGAAGCATCCTCTGGAGGCGTTCGCCATACCTCTTGGTCCGAGGTGCGGGCTGCCGGCCGCCTCCGGCCGTGCGGCTATCATAGCCGCGGCTGCCGGTTTTTGTCAGCGGGAACTCGAAAGAACCGCCGACCGGTCGAAAGAGTGGTGACACCTACTGAAAGGCATGCTCGGGAAATCGGTGCTAGCCCTTCAGCATCACCGCCACTTCGGGCGCAAAATAGGTCAGGATGCCATCGCAGCCGGCACGCTTGAAGGCGAGCAGTGATTCCAGCATCGCCTTCTCGCCATCGATCCAGCCATTTGCACCCGCCGCCTTGATCATCGAATATTCGCCCGACACCTGATAGGCGAAGGTCGGCATCTGGAATTCGTCCTTCAGCCGGCGGATGATGTCGAGATAGGGCAGGCCGGGCTTGACCATCAGCATGTCGGCGCCCTCGGCGATGTCCTGTTCGGCCTCGCGCACCGCCTCGTCCGAATTGGCGTGGTCGATATAGTAGGTCTTCTTGTCGCCCTTGAGCAGCCCGGCGGTGCCGACCGCCTCGCGATAGGGGCCGTAGAAGGCCGAGGCGAATTTGGTGGCGTAGGACATGATCGCCACCTCCTGAAAGCCGTTGGCGTCGAGCGCGTCGCGGATGGCGCCGATACGGCCGTCCATCATGTCCGAAGGCGCGATGATGTCGGCGCCCGCGGCAGCCTGGATGACGGCCGCAGCCGCGACCTGTTCCACGGTTTCGTCATTGACGATGATGCCGTCGCGCAGGATGCCGTCATGGCCATGGCTGGTGAACGGGTCGAGCGCCGCGTCGGTGATGATGCCGATCTCGGGCACCGCGTCCTTTATCGCGCGGGTGGCGCGGTTGATGATGTTTTCCGGGTCGAGGATGTGCGAGCCGGTCTGGTCGCGCAGGCCGAGATCGACGTTGGGGAAAGCGGCCAGAGCCGGGATGCCGAGCTTGGCCGCGCGTTCGGCTTCCTTGACTGCAAGGTCGACCGAAAGGCGGAAGACGCCGGGCATGGCGGCGATCGGTTCGCGGACATTCCTGCCCTCGACGACGAAGATCGGCCAGATCAGGTCGTCGACCGAAAGCCGGCTCTCCTGCACGAGCCTGCGCGACCAGTCGGCCTTGCGCATGCGGCGCAGGCGGCGGCTGCCGGTGACCTCGTCGACGCTGCGCGCGCCGGCAGGTTTTGCTGGGGTGAATTTGTTCATGGCCAAAACTCCGGATCGGCGGCTTTTACCACGAGCCCTTGGTGCTGACCAATGCGACACGTTTGTGCCAGGGGTCAAAGCTGCCACAGCGCTGTCCCACCACGCCTATTGGGTCAGGGCTGGCCATTACCCGAAAGGATCTGCGCCGCGCCTCCAATGGCGACACGGAACGCCTCGTCGAAGCTGACGCCACGAACCTGCCAACGATAGGTCTTGCCGTGATCGGCCAGCCGCCAATCGGCGATCCAGCCGAACTCCTTGTCGCTCCATAAGATGCTGCCGGCGAGCGCTCTGGCGCCACCGGCCTGTTCGGCCAGCCGATCCAGCCTTGCCATGTCGGCCGCGCGCAACACTTCTTCGCTCAGGCCCCCAAGCTGCGCGGCCTTCGGAAAGACGACATGCATCAGTGTCGGACCGGTGGCATTGACGAAGGATTCGCGCATCGTCTGGCCACGCTTTTCCTCGGCCGTCAGTGCGAAATGGCGAGCGCCCTGTTCGGTCGTGAGAAAGACGGTGAGCCTCGGCCGCTCGCCAAGCCAGGGTTTGCTGCCGAGCGACGTCAGCACCTTGTCGATCACTTCAGGCTTGTAGAGGCAGGTGAGATCATGCGGCCGGTCGTGCGTGCCTTGCTCGTCATGGATGGGAATGCCTTCCAGCCGGTCGCGGTACCGGAACGAGTCGACAAAGCTGCCGGCCTTGTCGCGCAGCGCGTCCATTTCGCGTCTGGCAAGCAGCCGCTGATCGCCCGAAACACGGACGAGGACCTTGTCGAGGCAAATCCTGAAGCCGAGCTGGCGGTTTTCTTCACCCTGGCCGGTGACGATGGTCTGCGACTGGTAAAGCTCGCCAAGGTCGGTTGCGCTGGCGGGGACATTGGTTGCCCACAACGCAGACAGGCAACTCAGAACAAGGACAAGGCGAAAAAACTGCGGCATGGCTCGCTATCCGGCTCGTGGCCTGTCGTAATGGCGCCAACGTCTAGCATCGGCCACCGCTTGCCGCCAAGACCGCGGCCGACATGCTGCTGCCATTGACGCACCCATGCGCCGCCTTTAGCACTTCAGTCCCGCAGGCGCGGGGAAGGGATTCTCTGGCGATGGATTTTGGTGGAGGCGACGAAATTCGCTTCGAAAGGATGGGCAGGGCCGGCGTCGTCACGCTGACGCGGCCGCAGGCGCTCAATGCCGTCACCCATCGCATGGTCAAGGCGCTGGACAAGGCCCTGCGTTCCTGGGAGCGCGACGACGGTGTGGACGTCGTTGTCGTCAAGGCCGAGGGCAGGGCGTTTTCGGCCGGAGGCGACATCCTGCACATCTACGAAGCCGGCCGGGCCGGAAAGCCCCCGGTCGAGTTCTTCGCCGACGAGTATCGGCTCAACGCCTATATCGCGCGTTTCAAGAAACCCTATGTGGCGCTCATCGACGGCATCGTCATGGGCGGCGGGGTCGGCATTTCCTTCCACGGTTCGCATCGGGTGATGACCGAAAATGCGCAGTTCGCGATGCCGGAGGTCGGCATCGGCTTTTTCCCTGATGTCGGCGCCAGTCACCTGCTGCCCGACCTTGGCGGTTCCTTCGGCATGTACCTGGCGCTGACCGGCAACCGCATCCGCTATGGCGATGCCCTGTGGTCGGGGCTGGCCACCCACACCATCAAGGCCGAAGACCAGGCAAGCTTCCTCGACCGGCTGGCGCTGACGGGCGATCCGGGATCAGTGCTGCGCGGTTTCTTTGTTCCCGCCAAGCGGGAGACGGACAGGCCGATCCTGGAGGCCATCGCCCGTCATTTCGCCCAGCCGTCGCTGCCGGATCTCATCGACAGCCTGGATCGCGCCGGCAAGGACGAGTTCGCGGCCAAAACTCTGGCGACGATCCGCATGCGCTCGCCGACCAGCCTTCGCGTCGCCTGGCGGCAGATCAGCGCCGGGCAGACATTGTCGATGGACGACTGCATGAGGATGGAGTTCCGCATCCTGAACCGCATGCTGGCCGGCCACGATTTCTACGAAGGCATCCGTGCCGCCATCATCGACAAGGGCTCGAAGCCGCAATGGCGGCCGGCAAAGATCGATGCGGTCGCCGAGGCGGACGTCGAGGCCTATTTCGCTCCGCTCGGCGATCGGGAGCTTGGGCTGTGAGCGAGGTGACATCGAGACGCGTCGTCCTGCAGCCGTCGACGGTTGAGGTGATCTTCGCCTGGTTCCAGCGCGTCATCGCGGGCTACTGCCTGATGTTCGGCGTCCTGTACTGGATCAAGCTGATCGGATTCTACCCGGGCTCGCTATGGCGCTTCGACCTTATGCCGGTGCATTGGCAGGTGGCGGGGGTGATGCTCGCCGTGTTCTTTCCCTTCGCCGCGGCCGGCTTGTGGATGCTGGCGTCCTGGGGGCCGGTGATCTGGTTCATATGCGCGGTCACCGAGACCGTCATGTATGCCGGCTTTCCCGAGCTTTTCGGCCATCGTCTCCTGATTCTCGTCTCGCATGCCTGCGTGGCGCTGCTCTACATCGTCTTTCGCGTCGTCATCTACCTGCAAAAACGGCCGGCAAGGCACTAAGCCCTTGTGCGCGTTGACGACTCGGCGACCGCCTCTATCCGGCCCCGCGGTCATTGCCTAAATCTTTAGGTTAATCATCCTTGCTCGGGTGACCGTTCGTTAAGCCTCTTCCGAAACCTCTTACCGGTAAGCTCTTGTTAGCCCTAGCGTTTAAGTCGAATTTTATGAGTATTCGATAGTGTCGCGATCAAGGTGAAAAACAAAAATCACCAAGGCGACAAACGAGAGGCAAAGACAATGATCAATTCGCGTCCGGCGGCGAAGACCGCCAACGTTTCCGACGATCGCCGCGAGGCTATCCGTTCCCTGTACATGGAATCGCTGCAGCTGGTCGAGCGTCTGCACCGCCGTCTGCTTGATGTGATCAAGGACGAATTCGACCGCAACGGCCGTTCCGACATCAACGCCATCCAGGCGCTGCTGCTCTTCAACATCGGCAATTCCGAACTGACCGCCGGCGAGCTGCGTTCGCGTGGCTACTATCTCGGCTCGAACGTCTCCTACAATCTGAAGAAGCTGGTCGATCTCGGCTTCATCAACCACCAGCGCTCACGCATCGACCGCCGTTCGGTCCGCGTTTCGCTGACGCCGAAGGGCAATGAAGTGGCTGATGTGGTCGCCGGTCTCTATGAGCGTCATGTCGGCTCGATCGAACAGGTCGGCGGCATCAACACCGACGAGTTCAAGCAGATGAACCGCGCCCTGCAGCGCCTCGACCGCTTCTGGAACGACACGATTGCCTATCGGATGTAAGACCATCCAGGAAACGGAGCCGCGCCGCAGAAGCGTGGCCGAAACAGCGACCTCCAGCCAGGGCCGGTGCCGAAAAGCACCGGTCTTTTCTTTCTTGCGTCCGGCCGAAGCAAATTACGGGCCAAGGCCACGTTGCCGCCATATTCCAGTGGAACCGAGAGTGGCAGTGATGCTGTGGTGAAGACCATGCGTCCACCCGCAACCGTGTCGCGCCTTCGCCTTTGTCGCCAATGTGATACGGACCATGGTTGGCTTATTGTTAAGATTGCCGATTTTAGAGTGCGGGCGAGATCGCGCGATGATCGACGCAGCAAGTGATCGAACGCTACAAGAATGTCTGGAACGTCCATGAGAACCAGCCGCCGCTTTTTCCTTTCCGGAGCCTCCGCGCTCGCAGCCGCCATGGTGGCCGGCCGTGCGAATGCGCAGGATGTGATCGGGGATATCCTGAAATCCTCGGCTCGCGGCAACTGGGATGATCAGTTCGATGCCCGCGCCAGCGAAGGCGGCAAGGTGGCCTCGACGCTGCCGATCTTCAGCCCGCAGACCGTCGCCTTCACCGAGCAGGCGGTCGCGCAGTACCAAAACATCGTCTCGCAGGGCGGCTGGACAGACGTTCCCGCCACCAAGAAGCTTCAGCTCGGCGTCGACGATCCGGACGTGGTGCCGCTGCGCAAGCGCCTGATGGTTGCTGGCGACCTGTCGCAGAGTGCCGGCATTTCGACGGCCTTCGATTCCTATGTCGATTCGGCGGTCAAGCGCTTCCAGTTGCGCCATGGCCTGCCTGCTGACGGCTCGATGGGCAAATACACCTACGCCGCGATGAACGTGTCGGCGCAGATCCGGCTTGGCCAGTTGCAGACCAATCTGCAGCGCCTGAAGGAGAAGGCCGGTACGCTGGGCAGCCGCTATGTGCTGGTCGACATTCCGGCCGCGCAGATCGAAGCGGTCGAGAACGACCGCGTCGTGCTTCGCCACACCGCGATCGTCGGCAAGATCGATCGCCAGACGCCGATCGTCAATTCCAAGATCAACGAGATCATCGTCAATCCGTACTGGAACGCACCGGTCTCGATCGTGCGCAAGGACATCATTCCGCTGATGCGGAAGAATCCCGATTATCTCAAGAACAGCCACATCCGCCTGTTCGCGCCCGATGGCAGCGAAGTCGATCCGATGAATGTCGACTGGTCGACGGACGATGCCGAAAAGTACCGTTTCCGCCAGGATCCCGGTTCGGAAAACGCCATGGCCTCGGTCAAGATCAATTTCCCGAGCCCGGACGGCGTCTACATGCATGACACGCCGCAGCAGAGCCTGTTCGGCAAGATGATGCGCTTCGATTCCTCGGGCTGCGTGCGCGTCCAGAACGTGCGCGATCTCGTCACCTGGATCCTGCGCGACACGCCCGGCTGGGATCGCCAGCATTTCGAGGCGGCTATCAAGACTGGCCAGAACACACCGATCCAGGTCACCAACCCGGTGCCGGTGCATTTCCTCTATCTCTCGGCATGGTCGACGGGACCTGGCGTGGTCCAGTTCCGCGACGACGTCTACGCACTCGACGGCGCCAGCGAGCTGCAGATCACATCTTCGCTCTAACAGGCTGATATTTTGAAGAAAAAAGCCGCTCTCAGAGCGGCTTTTTTTGTTGCGGACGCCGTCAGAGCCGACCTTCGACCGGCTGGACGAAGTTCCGGCAATTGGCCATGGTCGCAAACAGCCGGAATCGTGCCATGGACGTCGCCATCTTCATTCTCGTCGTGCTCGTCTTCGTGGCACTGTCCGGCGCGCTCGTCCGGCTGGTTCGGGTGCCGCTGCCGGTGCTGCAGATCGCCATCGGCGCGGCCCTTGCCTGGCCGGCCAAAGGCCTGCATGTCGAGATCGATCCCGAACTTTTCCTGCTGGTGTTCATCCCGCCGCTTCTGTTCGGTGAGGCCTTCGCCGCGCCCAAACGTGAGCTCATCGGTTTGCGCGGACCCATCCTCGACCTCGCCATCGGGCTCGTCTTCTTCACCATCGTCGGCTTTGGCTATGCCTTGCACTGGCTGGTGCCGAGCATTCCGCTCGTCGTCGCTTTCGCGCTGGCCGCCGTGCTGTCGCCGACCGACACCGTGGCGGTCTCCTCGATCGTCGACAGGAATGTGGTTCCGTCCCGGCTGATGCACATATTGGAGGGCGAGTCGCTGCTCAACGACGCGTCGGGCCTGGTCATGTTCCGCTTTGCGGTGGCTGCGGCATTGACCGGCAACTTCTCCCTCGCGGGAGCCTCGCTCGGCTTCCTCTATGCCGTCGCCGCCGGCATCCTGGCCGGCGTCGCGGCCCTGTTCATCGCCGCCAAGGCGCTGCAACTGCTCAACCGCATCGGCGGCGTGCCGGCCGAGGCGCAGGTTCTCGTCATGATCCTGCTGCCTTTCGTCGCCTATCTCGGCGCCGAGCATGTCGGAGCTTCGGGCATCCTGGCGGCGGTGACTGCCGGCCTGCTGACCGGGGTCTCCGGCATGTATCGCCACCTCGGCGTATCGGCGCGCATGCAGACCCTGTCGCTGTGGGCGACTCTCACTTTCGTCTTCAATGGCGCTCTGTTCATTCTGCTCGGCCTGCAGATTCCCGACATCATCCGCAAGGTTCCGCCGGAATTGTCCAGCCGGCATTGGTTGATCGAGCCCGTGGCGACGGTGCTGATCCTGACACTCTGCCTTATCGGGCTGCGCTTCCTGTGGATCTGGGTCGGCGACATCGCCCAGGCGATCGCGGCGCGTCTCGGCAAGCGCGAGGCCGAACCGTTCGGATTTCGCGTCCGGCTCGCCGGCTCGGTAGCGGGGTGCGCGGCGCCATCACATTGGCGGGCATCCTGTCATTGCCGCTGGCTTTGCAGGACGGCTCGCCCTTTCCGGCACGCGACGTGGTGATCTTCCTCGCCGCCGGCGTCATCATCTGCTCGCTTGTCATTGCCAGCTTTGCGTTGCCCAGGATCGCGCGGGGACTGGTCGAGCCGGGCGAGGATCCGGCCGCCGCGGAGGAGCGACGGGCGCGCGTCGGCGCCGCCAATGCGGCGATCGCCAGGATCGAGAGCATCGCCAACGAGCCAGGCGAGGGCGAGGCGGTCGCGGCCCGGCTCGCCGTCGCCGACAGCATCGTGGCCGGCTACCGTAGACGCATCGCGGCTTCCGCCGAAGCCGCCGAGGCCCGCGCCGAGGCCCGCGAGGCCGGCAGGCTGGAGCTGGAACTCAGGGCGGCGGGCATCGAAGCCGAACGCTCCGCGCTGCGCGGCATGTTCCGCTGCCAAGAGATCAATGATTACACGATGCGCGCGCTGTTTTCCGAAATCACCTTGACCGAGGCCTTGCTGAAGCAGCGACGGGACAGGAAATAGCGGTCCGGCGCGACCCGTTGGCGCAATCCGGCCAGCAAATTTCGCGGCGCAAACGTGGCGAGGTCAAAACAACTGTGTTAATGGCGCGCCAATGCATGTCGCCCAAGAGCGAGTAGCGCTTTTTGGGATAGCGATATGTGTGGATAGTTACCCCGAACCGGAGGATTTTCAGGCCATGGCAACTGCAGCGGCGGCGTCGAATAAATTCGAATCCTTCTTCGAAACCACCTTGGAAGATGCCGATCCGGAGATCTTCGGCGCCATCCGCAACGAGCTCGGTCGCCAGCGGCACGAGATCGAACTGATCGCCTCGGAAAACATCGTCTCGCGCGCCGTGCTCGAAGCGCAGGGCTCGATCATGACCAACAAATATGCCGAGGGCTATCCTGGCAAGCGCTACTATGGCGGCTGCCAGTTCGTCGACGTGGCCGAGGAACTGGCCATCGAACGCGCCAAAAAGCTGTTTGGCTGCAACTTCGCCAACGTCCAGCCGAATTCCGGCAGCCAGATGAACCAGGCGGTGTTCCTGGCGCTGCTGCAGCCCGGCGACACCTTCATGGGTCTCGACCTCAATTCCGGTGGCCATCTCACTCACGGCTCGCCGGTCAACATGAGCGGCAAATGGTTCAAGGTCGTCTCCTATGGCGTGCGCAAGGAAGACCACCTGCTCGACATGGACGCGATCGAAAAGACCGCGCACGAGACCAAGCCGAAGCTGATCCTGGCCGGCGGCACCGCCTATTCGCGCATCTGGGACTGGAAGCGTTTTCGCGAGATCGCGGACGCGGTCGGCGCCTATCTCATGGTCGACATGGCGCACATCGCCGGCCTCGTCGCTGGCGGCGTGCATCCCTCGCCCTTGCCGCACGCTCATGTGGTGACGACCACCACGCACAAATCGTTGCGTGGTCCGCGTGGCGGCATGATCCTGTGCAATGACGAGGATATCGCCAAGAAGATGAACTCGGCGGTGTTCCCCGGCCTGCAGGGCGGCCCGCTGATGCATGTCATCGCCGCCAAGGCGGTGGCCTTCGGCGAAGCGTTGAAGCCGAGCTTCAAGGTCTATGCCGAAAGCGTCGCCGCCAATGCCAAGGCGCTGGCTTCAAGCCTCAAGGAAACGGGTCTCGACATCGTCTCCGGCGGCACCGACAACCACCTGATGCTGGTCGACCTCAGGCCCAAGAACGCCACCGGCAAGCGCGCCGAGGCGGCCCTTGGCCGCGCCAACATCACCTGCAACAAGAACGGCATCCCCTTCGACCCGGAAAAGCCCTTCGTCACTTCGGGCGTGCGGCTGGGTACGCCGGCCGGCACCACGCGCGGCTTCGGCCAGGCCGAATTCCGTGAGATCGGCAAGCTGATCGCCGAGGTGCTGGATGGGCTCAAGGTCGCCAATTCCGACGAAGGCAATGCCGCGGTCGAAGCGGCGGTCAAGGCCAAGGTCGTTGCATTGACCGATCGGTTCCCGCTCTATCCCTATCTCGGTTGACCATCCTTATCTTGGTTGACCGGGCGCGAAGCGTCATCTTTTATCCACCGGCGGTGCGTCACCCCTGATCGGGTGACGCATGGAATCGGAGATTGATGATGCGCAATTTTTGCCTTGCTTTTCTTGGCACTGTCGGCTGCCTGGCCGTTTCCGGGTCTGCCTTGGCGCAGACGCAGCCCGCTCCGGACATGCCCGCCACCAGCACTTTCGGCCGCTGGACGACCATGGTCGATACGCTCGACACCGGCCAGGACGCGCACAAGACCTGCGCGGCTTCCACGGCGTTCTTCGATGGGAGCGGCAATTCGGGCACGCTGACACTGTCGATCTCGACCGGCGATGCGCTGCCGCCCGATGCCTATCCGGCGATCTTGATCACCATCGACAACAAGACCCTGCCAACCGACAAGAAGATCGCGGCGACTTTCGGCGATCCGGGCGTCAAGGTTTCGGCCACGGTCTACTCCAACGATGGCGTCATCGGCCGCCCCAGCTGGACGGTCGACAGTCAGGCTAAGACCAGTCTCGCGCTGCTGCGTGCCATGCGCCAAGCCACCTCGCTCGACGTGACCTTCGGCAAGCAGGCTGTCGCAAGCATTCCGATGGACGGCTTCACCAAGGCCTACCGCAATCTCGGCACATCTTGCGGCTTCCCAACCAAGGACGTTGCGCCTTAACGGCTTGGTGGCTGGAGCATGGGCCTATGGACATTATCTGGAAAGGCGTGGTCGGCGGACTGGTGACGGCCCTGATCGTCTGGGCCTCCAAGCGGGGCAATGTCCTGCCCGGCATCCTGCCGCTGGCGCCGACCTTTGCCGTCATCGCGTTGCTCGCTGTCGGCGCCAAGGGTGATCCGGGCGGATTCCGCGATGCCTGCCTTGCCGGAATGAAGTCGATTCCGGCCTATCTCGCCTTCCTCGGCGCCTGCTGGCTGTTCATCGACAAGGTTGACTATCGCCTGGCTGTTGCCGGCGGCATTGCCGTCTGGCTGCTTGCCGCGCTGGCAATCTTCCTCGCGCCTCGCTATCTCTGAGGCGCGGCAGGCCATCGAGGAAACGGAACTGCTTCAATCCGCACCGGAAAGGCTCTAAGCCTTTCATCTCACCAGATTCGCGAACCCAAGGCTCTCCATGCGCTGTCCCTATTGCCAGTCCGAAGATACGCAGGTGAAGGATTCGCGTCCCGCCGAGGACGGCGCGGCGATCCGCCGGCGGCGTGTCTGTCCCGATTGCGGCGGCCGTTTCACCACGTTCGAGCGCGTGCAGTTGCGCGATCTCGTGGTGGTCAAGAAATCAGGGCGAAAAGTGCCGTTCGACCGCGACAAGCTGTTGCGCTCGGTCGAGATCGCGGTGCGCAAGCGCAACGTCGACCCCGAACGCATCGATCGCGCCGTGACCGGCATCGTGCGCCAGCTCGAAAGCTCCGGCGAAACGGAAGTGGCCTCGGGTGAGGTCGGCCGGCTGGTCATGGATGCGCTGAAATCGCTCGACGATGTCGCCTATGTGCGCTTCGCCTCGGTCTATCGCAATTTCCGTGAGGCCAAGGATTTCCACGAACTGCTTGGCGAGTTGAAGGGGGACGAAGACAAGAGCGAAGAGGACGCCGGCTGAGCATGGCAGCACCGCAACGCAGCGAGGCCGAACAAGCGGCCCTTGACCGCCGTTTCATGGCCGCGGCCTTGCGGCTGTCGCGCAAGCACGCCGGTCGCACCTCGACCAATCCATCCGTCGGCACGATCATCGTGCGTGACGACGGCTCAGGCCCGATGATCGTCGGTACCGGCGTGACCGCGATTGGTGGCAGGCCGCACGCCGAGACCGAGGCGTTGGCGGAGGCCGGCGAACTCGCGTGCGGCGCCACCGCCTATGTCACGCTGGAGCCTTGCGCCCATCACGGCCGCACGCCGCCTTGCGCCAATGCGCTGGTCAACGCCGGCATTGCGCGCGTCGTTGGAGCGGCCAGCGATCCCGATCCGCGGGTCTCCGGCCAGGGCTATGCCATCCTGCGCGCCGCCGGCGTCGAAGTGGTTGAAAAGGTCCTGGCTGCCGAAGCGGCCGAACAAATGGCGGGCTATTTGATTCGCTCTCTGAAAAAGCGCCCGGAAGTGGTTCTGAAGCTTGCGCTTTCCAGCGACGGCAAGATCGGCAGGGAAGGCGCCGGCCAAGTCGCGATAACAGGCGACATGGCGCGCCGCGAAGTCTACCTGATGCGTGCCGAGGCGGACGCCATTCTGGTCGGCATCGGCACGGCGCTGGAAGATGATCCGGCGCTGACGGTGCGTTTGCCCGGGCTGGAGAATCGTTCTCCGGCGCGCATCGTGCTCGACCGCCAGATCAGGCTGCCGGAGGGCTCGAAGCTGGTGTCGGGCGTCGATCGCGTACCGCTTTACGTCGCGGCTTGCCTGGAGGCCGATCCGCAGCGCCGGGCGGTGCTCGAGCGCGCCGGCGTGCGCTTCATTGGCACGGAGACGCATGAGGGCGGCGTGGCATTGCCGGAACTGCTCGAGGATCTGGCGGCGCTCGGTATGGCAAGCGTGCTGGTCGAGGGCGGCGCCAAGGTGGCGAGCGCTTTCCTGGCCGACGGGCTGGTCGACCGCATCGTCCTGTTCCAGGGACCGGAAGCGATCGGCGGTGACGGCATTGCATCGCCTGTCGACGCCGACCATATCCCGGCAGGTTTTCGCAAGCTGCGCGAGATGCGGTTCGGCGAAGACGGTTACGCCGAATGGATCAGGGATTTTCAGGGATAGCGATCGATGTTTACCGGGATTGTCACCGATATCGGCACCGTGGCCGCCGTCAAGCCGCTGCGGGAGGGGGTGGGACTGCGCATCGACACCGCCTATGATCCCGAGACCATCGCCATCGGCGCGTCGATTTCCTGCGGGGGCGTTTGCCTGACGGTCACCGCCTTGCCCGACAGCGGCTCGAACGCACGCTGGTTCGAGGTCGAGGCCTGGGAGGAGGCGCTCAGGCTGACGACGGCGGCGGGTTGGAAATCGGGCACCAGGATCAATCTGGAGCGGGCGCTCAAGATCGGCGACGAGCTCGGCGGCCACATCGTTTCCGGCCATGTCGACGGTACCGCCGAGATCATCGAGCGCAAGGATGAGGGCGACGCGGTGCGCTTCACGCTGGAAGCGCCGCGCGATCTGGCGAAATTCATCGCGCCGAAAGGCTCCGTCGCGCTTGACGGCACCTCGCTCACCGTCAACAGGGTCGAGGGAACGCGTTTCGACGTGCTGTTGATCCACCACTCGCTGACCGTCACCACCTGGGGCGAGCGCAAGGCCGGCGACCGCGTCAATCTCGAGATCGACACCATGGCGCGGTACGCGGCGCGCTTGGCGGAGGCCGCGAAAGAGGGGCTGTAGGTACAGCCTCAATCTCACCCCGACTTAATCAACTTTAGTCGCTCTGATTAAACTTGATTGCGAGGCTCGAATGGACACAAAAGTTATCACCGCTCATGTCCCGCTGGCGCTTGCGGAGAAAGTGGACCAACTGGCTGCTCGACTTGAGCGTCCGCGCGGGTGGATCGTCAAACAAGCCCTTTCCGCTTGGGTTGATTTGGAGGAGGAACGTCGACGGCTCACGCTTGAAGCGCTGGCCGATGTCGACGCTGGTCGGGTTATAGACCACCAGGCCGTTCAGGCCTGGGCCGAGAGTCTTGGTACTGAAAAGCCACTGCCGGTACCACGTTGATGGAGCTGAAGTGGACCAGTAAGGCTTTGTCCGATCTGGTCAGGCTTCACAGCTTTCTTGCACCAGTAAACAATCAGGCGGCAGCCCGTGCGGTGCAGTCGCTGGTTGCCGCCCTAGCAAGGCTAATCGAGTATTAGCGTATCGGGGAGAAGCTGGAAGAGTTCGAGCCGCGCGAAGTCCGCCGCATTTTGGTCGGCAACTACGAGATTCGCTATGAGATAGCGAACACCACGATTCTGTTGCTGCGCCTGTGGCACACGCGAGAGGATCGATAGGACGACTAGCCCACGGGCAATCTTCCGCTTGCGATCAATCCGGCTTCGGCCTAAGTCACCGGCAACCCCCGGAGACTTCTATGGCTGGCATATCCCAACACGGCAAAGCCTTCATTCGCCCGAAGGCGAAAGCGCATTTGCTCATCATCGAGGCGCGCTTTCACGACGACCTTGCCGACGCGCTGCTCGACGGCGCGACAAGCGCGCTCGAGGAGGCAGGCGCGACTTACGACGTCGTCACTGTTCCTGGTTCGCTGGAAATTCCCGCGGTGATCACCTTCGCGCTCGACGGCATGGCCGAAGGCGGGACGGGCTATGACGGTTTTGTCGCGCTCGGCACCATTATCCGTGGCGATACCTATCATTTCGACATCGTCGCCAATGAGTCCAGCCGTGCGCTCATGGACCTGTCCGTGCAGGAATCGGTCTGCATCGGCAACGGCATCCTGACCACCGAGAACGACGCACAGGCGTGGACGCGGGCCAAGCGCTCGGAAGGCGACAAAGGTGGCTTTGCCGCGCGCGCGGCGCTGACCATGATCGCGCTGAAGGAACGATTGGGAGCGCGATCGTGAGCGAACCCGCTTCGCCAGGACAGCCCGCAGTGCGCCACGCCAACAAGCGCGGTGCTGCCCGTCTGGCCGCCGTGCAGGCGCTCTACCAGATGGATGTCGCCGGCAGTGGCGTGTTCGAGATCACCGCCGAGTACGAGGCGTTCCGCCTCGGCAAGGAAGTCGACGGTGCGCTCTACCGCGAGGCGGACGCGCAGTGGTTTCGCGCCATCCTGACGGGCGTCGTCGAGAACCAGAAGACCATTGATCCAATCATCCGCCAGGCGCTGACTGACGACTGGCCGCTGTCGCGTCTCGATTCCACGCTGCGTGCCATTCTGCGCGCGGGCGTCTATGAACTGATGAAGCGCGATGACGTGCCTGTCGCGGTCATCGTCACCGAATATGTCGATATCGCCAAGGCCTTCTACGAGGAAGACGAGCCGAAGCTGGTCAATGCCGTGCTTGACCGTGTGTCACGCCGCGTGCGTGGCGAGGGTCGCGGCAAGGACGCTTCGTGACCGCCATCGCCGTCGAGGCGGGCAGGGAGGCGCGCCGCACCGCGCTGATTCTCGCCGCCTCGCAGGCGATCATCGGCTCGGCGGCCCCCATCGCCATCTCCATGGGCGCATTGGCCGGGCAATATCTGCTCGGCGCCGACAAATCCCTGGCGACGGCGCCCATCACCGGCTTCAACCTCGGCGTGGCGCTCGGCGCCTTGCCGGCTGCGGCCATCATCCGTTGGCTGGGGCAGCGCGGCGGCTTCATGACCGGAACCGTAGTCACCGCGCTCGGCGGGCTGGTCGCCACCCTGGCATTGTTCCATGGCAGCTTCTGGCTGTTCGCGTTCGCGCTGCTCGTCATCGGCGTCGGCGGCGCCTTCGTCCAGCAATTCCGTTTTGCCGCGGCCGACAACGCGCCCCCGGCGTTCAAGGCGCGCGCCATCTCCTTCGTGCTCGCCGGTGGCATCATCACCGCCATTCTCGGGCCGCAGATCGTCATCTTCACCCGCGAATTGTTCGCGCCTGTCATGTTTGCCGGTTCCTTCGCTTCGATCCTGCCGCTGGCGGCTGTCGGCGCCATCATCCTGTCGTTCCTGCGCTTGCCGGCGAAGACCGCGAGCAAGGTGGACGTTGCCGACGGCGATGCCAGACCTCTTTCCGAAATCGTTACCAAGCCGCGTTTCGTCGCGGCGCTCTTCTGCGCCGTGGGCAGCTACGCGCTGATGAGCTTCGTCATGACCGGCGCACCGCTTGCCATGGTTGGCTGCGGCCTGTCCGAGGACGATGCGACGCTGGGCATCTCCTGGCACGTCATGGCGATGTTCGGGCCAAGCTTCTTCACCGGCTCGCTGATCCATCGCTTCGGCGCCGAGCGCATTGTCGCCACCGGCCTGCTGTTGCTGATCGGCTGTGCCGTCGTTGCCTTGTCGGGCCTGGCGCTGTGGCAATTCTGGACAGCGCTGATCCTGCTCGGTCTCGGCTGGAATTTCGCCTTCATCGGCGCTACCGCCATGGTGGCCGCCAGCTACCACCCTTCCGAAAAGGGCAAGGTGCAGGGCTTCCACGATTTTGTCCTGTTCGGCTCCGTCGCCTGCGCGTCGCTGATGTCGGGCATGGTCTACAACGCCTGGGGCTGGACGATGCTCAACTGGATGATCTTTCCGGTCGCCGCGCTTTGCTTCGTGGCCCTCGGCGCGCTGAAGATCACAAGCTTGCGGCCGGCTTGACGCCTATCCGTCAGCTATGCGTCCGGCGGCAAAACCTGAAGCACCCGCGCTATGAACATATGGAACTCAGCCATATAGTTGCGCAGGAAGCCCTCGGTGGATTCAACCGTCACCTCGCCCTCATCCGTGATCAGCCCCGGCGTGAACTGGATATAGGCTTCGGGCGCATTCATCTGCGGCGAGTTGCAGAAACTCAGAACGCTGCGCAGGCTTTGTTGGGCGATAGCGGTCGCGATGGCGCCCGGCGATGTTCCGATGACGGCGGACGGTTTGCGCGCGAATGAATTCTTGCCGTAGGGGCGACTGGCCCAGTCGATTGCGTTCTTCAGTCCGCCGGGGATCGAGCGGTTGTACTCCGGGGTGACGAACAGCACGGCCTGGACCGAGGCGATCGCCTTTTTGAAAGCCTGGGCGGCGGGTGGGAAATTGGCGTCGTAGTCGTAACTGTAGAGCGGCAGATCCTTGAAACCGATTTCCGTCATTTCGAGCTCGGGAGGGGCAAGTTGAACGAGAGCCTTCGCGAGCTTGCGGTTGATGGATTCCCGGGCAAGGCTGCCGATGAGATAACCGACCTTGTGTATGGCCATGACACGCTCTCCGTGTTCGCCGCCCGCACCCTCGCGGCATTATCCACCCGATGGCGGCCGATCGCCAGCCCGCTGTTGCCGCCGGGCCGACATCGGCGCGTCCGGAACAAAAATATTGCGCTGATCACCCTTCTTATGAAACCGTGTGCCCCGACTGGCCGTTGAAGCCATGCTCATATGCGGCCACCGCATTCCGGTTCATAGCAAGGGATTTTCACAATGTTTTCAGTCAAGGTTCTGGCCAGCGCGGCAATGGCGCTTGCCATCACGGCGGCTTCCGCGAGCGCTCAGGTCGTTGTCTCCTCGAAGATCGACACCGAGGGTGGCGTGCTCGGCAACATTATCCAGCTCGTTCTCAACGCCAACAACATCAAGACCACGGATCGCATCCAGCTCGGAGGCACGCCGGTGGTGCGCAAGGCGATCACCGCCGGCGAGATCGACATCTATCCCGAATACACCGGCAATGCCGCCTTCTTCTTCGAGAAGGCCGATGATCCCGCGTGGAAGGATGCCGCCAAGGCCTATGAGACGGCCAAGAAGCTCGACTACGACGCCAACAAGATCGTCTGGCTGTCGCCGGCGCCGGCCAACAACACCTGGGCGATCGCCCTGCGCAAGGAGGTGACGGACGAGAACAAGCTCGTCACGCTCTCGGACTTCGGCAAATATGTCGCTGGCGGCGGCAAGGTGGTGCTGGCGGCCTCCGCCGAGTTCGTCAATTCGGCGGCAGCCCTTCCAGCCTTCCAGACCACCTATGGCTTCACACTGAAGCCTGATCAGCTGATCACCCTCTCGGGTGGCGACACGGCCGCGACCATCGCGGCGGCCGCCAACCAGACCAGCGGCGCCAATGCCGCCATGGTCTACGGCACCGATGGCGGCATCGCACCATCGGGCCTCGTCGTGTTGACAGACGACAAGGGCGTGCAGCCGGTCTATCAGCCAGCGCCGATCATCCGCGAAGCCGTGCTGAAGGAGCATCCGGAGATCGAGACACTGCTGAAGCCGGTTTTCGCCAAGCTCGATCTTGTCACCCTGCAGGAGCTCAATGGGCGCGTGCAGGTTGGCGGCGAGCCGGTCAAGGGCGTCGCCGAAGACTTTTTGAAGAAGAACGGGTTTTTGAAGTAGCTGCGCGTCGAAAAGTGACGTCAGTGCGAGGCAAACGCGTCATGACCCTGCGTTTCGACAAGCTCGGCGTGGTCATCGCCGCTATCGCTGCCTATGCCGCTTTCCTCGCGCCCTTCGCCACCTTCCGCGCCAACCGCATCGTACCCGGCCAAGCGCGCTCGATTCTTGAAGCTCTGCCGGCAACGACCGGTCCACTGCTTTTGGCGATCCTCGTTCTGGCTGCCCTTGTCGCCTTGTTCAGGACGCCGCTCATCTTGCGCCTTGCAGCCAGCGTCGTGGCGCTTGTCGCGCTGGCGCTGCTCATCGGCGTCGCCGGCACATTCCTCACTCCGGCCGGCAATACCTTTGCCCGGGTTTCGCCGGCCTCCGGCTTCTGGATTCTCATCTTCGCCTTCACGCTTTTGCTCGCCGATGTGCTGACCAGGCTCAATCTGTCGCCCTGGGCGCGCGTCGGCGTGCTTGTCGTTGCGGCGCTAGCCATCGGCTTGCTGCTGATTTCGGGACGCTGGGACAGCCTCTCGATCCTCAAGGAATATTCCAACCGCGCCGACAGCTTCTGGGCCGAAGGCTCCAAACATGTGACCCTGGCGCTCGGCTCGCTGCTTGCCGCGGTGATCGTCGGCCTGCCGCTCGGCATCCTGTGCCACCGCGTCGAAAGCCTGCGGGCCGGCGTGCTCAACGTCTTGAACATCATCCAGACCATCCCTTCGATCGCGCTGTTCGGCCTGCTGATCGCGCCGCTCGGCTGGGTCGCAACCCATGTGCCGGGCGCCGCCGCGCTCGGTATCAGGGGCATCGGCACCGCGCCTGCTTTCGTGGCACTGTTTCTCTATTCGCTGCTGCCGGTGGTGGCCAACACCGTGGTCGGGCTTGCCGGTGTACCCCGCGCGGCCAACGATGCCGCGCGCGGCATGGGTATGACCGACCGGCAGCGCCTGTTCGGTGTCGAGTTTCCGCTGGCCTTTCCGGTGATCCTGACCGGTATCCGCATTGTCCTGGTGCAGAATATCGGCCTTGCGACCATCGCCGCGCTGATCGGCGGCGGCGGTTTTGGCGTGTTCGTGTTCCAGGGCGTCGGCCAGACGGCGATGGACCTGGTGCTGCTCGGCGCGGTGCCGACCGTGGCGCTCGCCTTTGCCGCCGCCATCATCCTCGACGCGGTGATCGAAATGACCGCCACCAAGCGCAGGGTAGAAACGGCATGATCGAGATCGAAGGCATCACCAAGCGCTATGACGCGACGACGGTCGTCGACAACGTTTCGATGGTCATCGAGCCGCGCACCATCGCCGTCATCGTCGGCACCTCGGGTTCCGGCAAGACGACGCTGCTGCGCATGATCAACCGGCTGGTCGAGCCGACGTCAGGCATCATCAAGTTCGACGGTGCCGACAATCGATCGGTGCCCGGTTACGAACTGCGCCGCAGCATCGGCTATGCCATCCAGGGCCACGGCCTGTTTCCGCATCGCACCGTGGCGCAGAATATCGCCACCGTGCCGGTGCTGCTTGGCTGGGACAAGGCGCGCATCAAGGCCCGCGTGGATGAACTGATGACGCTCTACCAGCTCGACCCCCAGGAGTTCGGGCCGCGCTATCCGCACGAACTGTCCGGCGGTCAGCAGCAGCGCGTCGGCGTGGCCCGCGCGCTCGCCGCCGAGCCCAACGTGCTGTTGATGGACGAGCCGTTCGGCGCGCTCGACCCAATCATCCGCACCAAGGCGCAGGAGGATTTGCTGGCGATCCAGAAGCGCTTCGGCACCACCATCATCCTCGTCACCCATGACATGGAGGAGGCCGTGCACATGGGCGACAGGATCGCGGTGATGGATGCCGGCAAGCTCGTGCAATATGCAAGGCCGGCGGAGATCCTGGCGAGACCGGCCAACGCCTTTGTCGAGACGCTGGTCGGCGCCAGCGAAAGGCCGTTCAGGTTGCTGTCGCTCGGGCGGGTGCGCGATGCCGTGGAGCAGGGCGGGGCCGAAGGCGAGGCGATCCCGGGCGATGCCAGCCAGCGTGACGCGCTCGCGGAACTTCTCTGGTCCGGCAGGCCGGCGCTGCCGGTGAAAGGCGCCGACGGCAAGCCGCTCGGCCGCGTCACGGTGGATGGCTTGGTCAAGCGGGCGGCGAGGCCGGCATGAAAGCCGGGCTGCCTCTGCTGCTCAGGCTTGCGCTGGTGGTGTTGCTCATGGTCTTCATCACCAGCCCGGGTTGGTTCGAGCCGTTGCTGAAGCCGCTGACCGAAAACAATGCGCCCGCGATCTACAATCAAGGCAGCCTGCTGACGCTGACGCTGCTGCATCTGCGCACCGTGCTGATCGCGACCGTCGCGGCCACCATCGTCGCTGTGGCGCTTGCTATCCTGGTGACCCGACCTGCCGGCGCTGAATTCCTGCCGCTGTCGCGCAGCCTGGTCAACATCGGCCAGACCTTTCCGCCGGTGGCGGTGCTGGCGCTCGCCGTGCCGGCTGTCGGGTTCGGCGAGAAGCCGACGTTGATCGCACTGTTTCTTTATGGCCTGCTGCCGATCTTCGAGAACGCGCTGACCGGGCTGACGACGCTGCCGGCCAATGTCGTCGAGGCGGCGCGTGGCGCCGGCATGACCGGCTGGCAAAGGCTCACCAAGGTCGAACTGCCGCTCAGCGCGCCGATCATCCTTGGCGGCATCAGACTGTCGGTGGTGATCAGCCTCGCCACCGCGACCATCGGCTCCACGGTGGCCGCCAGGACGCTCGGCGAAGTGATCATCGCCGGCCTGCTGTCCAACAATCTGGCCTTCATCCTGCAGGGCGGCGTGATCGTTGCGGCACTAGCAGTGCTGATCTATGACGGGCTGTCGGCGGTCGAGCGCTACGCGGCGCGCAAGATGGGCAGGGAAGTGGAGTAGCTGTCAGCGCGGTTGGTGGCTGGGCAAAGTGGTCGAGAATTGCCGCCAGAGGCGCCGTCTTCCCAAGGCCCTTGCCATTGTCTTGAAAATTGCAACGCTTGTTCAACGAAAGTGAGTGCAAGGCGCAGGCTCAACAGCACCAGGTGAGGCAGGAAGATGGATTGGCTGGCAGGCCTCGGTCGCGGACTTTGGCGCTTCGGTCAAGCAAGGCCGGCGCGGCCAGTCGGCTTCCCGATAGCCGTCCTGTCGTTCGACAGGCCGGACTATCTGCGCCAGGTGCTCTACAGCCTTCGCCCGCAGATCGCGGAGCCGGACAGGGTGATACTGTTTCAGGACGGCGGCTGGAACCGCTGGAGCGGGCGCCAGAAGGGCAGCACCGAACTGATTGCGCGGTGCGTTGCCGTCTTTCGTCGGATTATTCCGTGGGGAGAGGTGGCGGAGGCGCCGGAAAACCTCGGCATCGCGCTGAACTACGAGCGCGCCGAGCGTCACCTGTTCGAGGACTTGCGGGCGGAAAAGGCACTGTTTCTCGAGGATGATCTCGTTCTCTCGCCCAACTACCTCGGCGTTGTCGGGCAACTCCTCGATTTCGCCGAGCAAGACAAGCGCATCGCCTATGTCGCGGCCTACGGTGATCTCTGGGCCGGCCGGCGCAGTCAGCGGCGCCGGGCACACGACCTAATCCCGATGCACGAGAACTGGGGAGCCGCGCTAACGCGATCCGCCTGGCTGGCCGAGCGGCCTTTTCGCAAGCAGTATCTGGAACTGGTCTGCGATTGCGACTATTCGAAGCGTGATCACGAGACGATCAAGGCTTTCTATTCCAGCCGCGGCTGGAAGAATACGTTCACCAGTCAGGATGCAGCCCGCTGGGTAGCCTGCGCCGAACGTGGCGCGGTTCGTGTCACCACCTTCCCCTGCCACGCCCGCTATATCGGCATGCGCGGCGAACACTCCACACCCAAGCTGTTCAAGACGTCGAAGTTCGACAAGACGGTGGTGTTCAGGGGCACTCCGCCTGATTTGGCCGCGCCGACGGACGATGAGGTGGCACGGTGGCTGGCTGCAGAGCGTCAGCGCTTTCAGGGCGGCGGCGAGCCATTCTATGTCGGGCACGGCCGGTGAGCTTAATTTAATCGGTTTGCAAGAAAGCAACGCGGCGAAAGCCGGGCAAAAATCGAACAATATCTTGACGTTCGCAGCCCTGTTTCGCATACACCGATGCGAAGAGGGGGATTCCCTGCACGGGATTCCGTCTTTGTCTCAACGGCCCAGGGAGGGGTTCTTTTGGGCCAACAATCGAGGAAAACCCGGCAATGACCATAATTTCCGCCGTCATCGCCTGCGGCTTGCTGTCTGTCCTTTACGCCATATGGGCGACACGTTCGGTCCTTGCGGCCGATCAGGGCAACGCGCGCATGCAGGAAATCTCCGCCGCCATTCGCGAAGGCGCGCAGGCCTACCTGGCACGCCAGTACACCACCATCGCCATCGTCGGCGTGGTCGTGCTCGTGCTCGCCTGGTGGCTGCTGTCGATCACCGCCGCCATCGGCTTCCTGATCGGTGCCGTTCTGTCGGGCGCCGCCGGCTTCATCGGCATGCATGTTTCGGTGCGTGCCAATGTGCGCACCGCGCAAGCAGCTTCCAACAGCCTTGCCGCCGGCCTCGACATCGCCTTCAAGTCGGGGGCCATCACCGGCATGCTGGTGGCTGGGCTGGCCCTGCTTGGCGTTTCGATCTACTACCTCATCCTTACCCAGTTCCTCGGCCTCCAGCCCAACGACCGCATCGTCATCGACTCGCTGGTCTCGCTCGGCTTCGGCGCCTCGCTGATCTCGATCTTCGCCCGCCTGGGCGGCGGTATTTTCACCAAGGGCGCCGATGTCGGCGGCGATCTGGTCGGCAAGGTCGAAGCCGGTATTCCGGAGGATGATCCGCGTAACCCGGCCACCATCGCCGACAATGTCGGCGACAATGTCGGCGACTGCGCCGGCATGGCCGCCGACCTGTTCGAGACCTATGCCGTGACGGTTGTCGCCACCATGGTGCTGGGCGCCATCTTCTTTGGCGGCACCGCAATCCTTGGTGCGGCGATGCTCTATCCGCTCGCCATCTGCGGCGCCTGCATCCTGACCTCGATCGTCGGCACCTTCTTCGTCAAGCTCGGCTCCAACGGCTCGATCATGGGCGCGCTCTACAAGGGCCTGATCGTGACCGGCCTGCTGTCGATCGTCGGCCTCGGCGTCGCCACTTCGGCCACCCTCGGCTGGGGCGAGGTCGGCACGGTCGCCGGCATCGTCATCACCGGCAAGAACCTGTTCATCTGCGGCCTCATCGGCCTCGTGGTGACCGGCCTTATCGTGGTGATCACCGAATACTACACCGGCACCAACAAGCGTCCGGTCAACTCGATTGCCCAGGCATCGGTGACCGGCCATGGCACCAACGTCATCCAGGGCCTCGCGGTCTCGCTGGAATCGACGGCGCTGCCGGCGATTGTCATCGTTGGTGGCATCATCGCCACCTACCAGCTCGGCGGCCTCTACGGCACGGCGATCGCCGTCACCACCATGCTCGGCCTTGCCGGCATGATCGTGGCGCTCGACGCCTTCGGCCCGGTCACCGACAATGCCGGCGGCATCGCCGAAATGGCGGGCCTGCCCAAGGAAGTGCGTCACTCCACCGACGCGCTCGACGCGGTCGGCAACACCACCAAGGCGGTAACCAAGGGCTACGCCATCGGTTCGGCCGGCCTCGGCGCATTGGTGCTGTTCGCGGCCTATTCGAACGACCTGAAGTTCTTTGCCGCCAATGGCGACAAGTATCCTTACTTCCAGGGAATGGGCGAAATCTCCTTCGATCTCTCCAACCCTTACGTCGTCGCCGGCCTGATCTTCGGCGGCCTCATTCCCTACCTGTTCGGCGGCATCGCCATGACGGCCGTCGGCCGCGCGGCCGGCGCCATCGTCGAGGAGGTGCGCAAGCAGTTCCGCGAGGATCCGGGCATTATGGCCGGTACCTCGAAGCCGAACTATGCGCGCGCCGTCGATCTCCTGACCAAGGCGGCGATCCGCGAGATGATCATCCCGTCGCTGCTGCCCGTGCTGGCGCCGCTCGTCGTCTATTTCGGCGTACTGCTGATCTCGGGCTCGAAGGCGTCCGCCTTCGCCGCCCTTGGCGCCTCGCTCCTCGGCGTCATCGTCAATGGCCTGTTCGTTGCCATCTCGATGACCTCGGGCGGTGGCGCCTGGGACAACGCCAAGAAATCGTTCGAGGACGGTTTCACCGACAAGGACGGCGTCAAGCACCTCAAGGGCTCCGAGGCGCACAAGGCGTCGGTGACCGGCGACACCGTCGGCGATCCCTACAAGGATACCGCCGGCCCGGCGGTCAATCCGGCAATCAAGATCACCAACATCGTGGCCTTGCTGTTGCTGGCGGTGCTCGCGCACGGCTGAGCGGAAGCCGGAAACTTGAAATAGCTCAACGCTTGAAATCAAGAACCCGCGAGGAGCGATCCTCGCGGGTTCTTATTTGGCCCGAAGGCACCATGCTTCAGCTGCCGTCCGGCTTGGCTCCATCGCTCTCGGCCCGCCTGCGGTAGAGGGCCAGCATCTCGTGCACTTCCGGCTCGCGCGAGGGGGCCGCCGGCAAGCCGCGTATCTGACGCACCCTGGTGACGAAGGCGCCACGGGCGTATTTGCGACGAAACTCCCTCGCTCTCGGATGGATGCCGCATGCGGCCAGAAACCGGCGTTTCAGATAGGTGGATTTCTTCAAGGGGCGAGGGGACTCGGCCGCGGCGAGAATTTTCACACGCAGGAGGTCGGGCATTCGCATGGCTTTGACCAGTTCCTCCTGTTCAACCGCCGTGTCCTCGACATAGCTGCCCGCGCGCGTGCCGGAGAACAGGCTGAGCACGGTCAGATGCGGCATGGTCGCGATTGCAGCCCCCTTTCGCCATGCCCGGAAGAGCCAGTCCTGCGAGCTTTCGCAAAAGCATTCGCTCGCAGGGCGCCAGAGGCCGAGCCAACCCAGCGATGGCCGCCGGACCATCTGCGCCGATCCATAGCCTGCCGTGATGACGGGATCGTAGAAGCCGTGCTTGCCGACCCCGAAGATCAGATTCTTGACAGGATCGCCTTTGGACGCTGGTTCGATGATAGCGCCTCGAGCGATGACGACATCGGCACTGTTCGCATCGATCCATCCGGTCATTGCCGCGAGGTGGTCGGGAAACCAGAGATCGTCATGATTGAGCAAGGCGACAAACCGGCCGCGCGCCCTGGCAAAACCGATATTGTTGGGGCCAGATTGTTCGCCGAAATTGACAGGCAGCTCGATATAGGCGATGCGCGGATCGGCGAATTCGGCGATGACCGCCGGTGTCTCAGGGCGACAGTCGTCGCCGATCACCAGAATTTCAAAATCCTGCAGGGTCTGGCGCAAAACGCTGAACAGCGCCTGTCGCAAGGCCGCGGGACGATTGTGGGTGGCAATCACCACCGAGACGAGCGGCGCGCGCTGCCCCGTTGCATCGGAGAGGGGCGATCCTTCCACGCTACACCAGCTTGTAGGGGATTTGTTCGGTGTCCGGTGGCAGGCGCCAATGGTCTGGCGCGTCGTAGGCATAGGCCTTGTCGACGAGATTGAGCAGCAGCGCGATCTCAGGACCGAGCGCCGTCACACCGTGCCACACGCCGGGCGGGATGACGACGATCGCGGGCCGCAGCGCGCCGAGTATCTTGTGCCAGACCGCGCCGAAACTGGGCGAAGCCTTGCGGCCATCGTAGAGCGATATGCGCACGCTCCCGGCACAGCAGAAAAGCCGGTCCAGCGTCGCCTTATGCGCATGCCAGCCGGTTACCGCGCCTGGATACATCGTGCGTTGAAACACCTGGCCGACAGGTGATGGATCAAGTCCCCACTCGTCCCGAAAAATCTCGGTCAGATAGCCGTTGGACGTTGCGACCGGCCTGATTTCCTTGATCCTGACGCCGTCGATTGACGGCGGATCGATAGCAAGCCAGTCCGATGTCACTGTCTGCCGGTCGGGTGTCCCCATCGTCATCCAGCCATCCGGCACCGCACGGTCGTCACTGCTCATGTCCAAGCCCCAAGCCTGGCCGGTTGATATGGGTTTGCCACATTCCTGACAAGCCGGCTCCTCATCGGCCAAACAAAAACCCGTGAGATCGCTCTCACGGGTTTTCGGTCGCCTGAGACATTTCTGTTCCCCAAAGTCAGGGAAGCAGGATTCTAGGTGAGCAGGAATCTAGAAATCAGGGGGTGCCGCCGGGCATGCTGGGTGCCAGCTTGCTGGCGCCGTTGATGATCTGGCTGAGGAAGTTCTGGTCTTTGCCGCCGGTCGGCGTGGTGCGCGAGATGAAGTCGAAGATCTTGCCGTCCTTCAAGCCGTAATTGGCGATCTGGGTGACGCGGCCGTCCGCACCGAAATAGACCGCGAGCACTTTCTGGTCGACGAGCCTGGGCTTGTCGAAGGCGACATAGCGTTTGCGGGTTTGCGAAATGTAATAAAACGCCTCGTTGTCGAACGTCGCCGTCGTCGATGGCGTGCCAAGCGCCAGAAGCACCTGTTCGCGGCTGGAACCGACGGGCACCGAATCGACGGCCTGCTGATCGTAGACATACCCTTGCGTGAACGTTTCGCTGGGACTGAGGTCGCCGATCATCTTGTTGGTGTGGCATGCCGAGAGCGCCGATACGACAACCAGCAGCGAGATCGCGCCGGCGGGCCTGGACGAGAAGGTCGACTTGAAATTCAGCGCGCGCAACAACAATTCTCCATTATATCGCCGCAACTTGCGCTGGGCCGCAAAACCGGTAAACCAGCTTGCTTGCCGATGCAACAAGGCCAATTCAACAAACGGTCCCCGGAGACCATCCCCATGTTCCAGCGCCTTTTTGGCCGCGAACGCCACGCCAACCGCGCCATCACCGACGCGCTTTACGCACAAATCGTGGCGGCGGCGCGGCAGACTGTTTTTTATTCCCATTGGAATGTGCCGGACACGCCGCTCGGTCGTTTCGAGATGCTTTCGCTGCATATGTTCCTGGTCCAGCACCGCTTGCGCGGCGAGGACGGCGTGGCGCAGGAAATCTCCCAGGTGCTGATCGACGAGTTCTTTCTCGATGTCGATCACTCGCTGCGGGAACTGGGCATTGGCGACGTCGGTGTGCCAAAACGTATGAAGAAACTGGCGAAGATGTTCTATGGCCGCACCGCCGCCTATGATGATGCGCTGGAACGAGACGATGATGATGGTCTGACCGCGGCACTTGCCCGCAATGTCCGTCCCGACGCCGGCGCCTGGCCGGAAGCATCGCGTTTGGCCGGGTATGTCGCCGACGCCAGCCGGAAACTGAGTGCGCAGCCGACCGAATCGATCGTTGCCGGCACTGTGGCATTTCCAGGAGCCAACGGAGGCTGATCGATGAAACACGCCGATATGCAAAGTCCGGTATCCTTTTTCGCCAATGTCGCCCGGTTGCCGCAGAAGGGGCTGCCCGTGGTGGTCGAGGCCGACCCCGCACAGCGCGCCGCACTCGCCGAGGCGCACGGGCTGCTGTCGGTCGAAGCCTATCGCGCCGAACTGCTCGTTACGTCGTGGAAGCGCAATGGCGTCAAGGTCAGCGGCCGTGTCGAGGCAGACATCACCCAGGCCTGCATCGTCACGCTCGACCCCGTCCAGGCACATATCGATGAGCCGGTCGAGGCGCTGCTCCTGCCCGAGGACTCCAAGCTCGGACGGCAGGGATTCGATGGCGGCGGCGAAATTCTGCTCGACGCGGATGGGCCCGATAGCCCCGAGACATTTTCGGGCGACACCATCGATGTCGGGGCGCTTGCCGAACAGTTCTTCGGATTGGCGATCGACCCGTATCCGCGCAAGCCCGGCGCGTCGCTTGATGCCGGTGACGACACCGGATCCGCGGAGAATGAATTTCAGCAAAAACTGCGATCCTTGCTGGGAAAATCCTGAAAACCTCGCCCGCGACGGAAAAGTCGGTTGTGCGACAGCCTAAAACCGCTATTTTCGCCGAGCCTTTGCGATCGCTAAAACGACTTGCCGCCTAACCGTGAGATGAATACCGCGTGATCAGGATTTCCATCGATGCCATGGGCGGCGATCACGGACCAACCGTGGTCATTCCAGCGCTCATGACGGTCGCGACCCGCCGTCCCGACATCCGCTTCGTCATCTACGGACGTGAGGAACTGGTGCGCCCCGAACTCGCCAAATTCCCCAAATTGGCCGAGGTCAGCGAGTTCTTCCACTGCGAGATCGCGGTCAGGATGGACGACAAACCGAGCCAGGCGCTGCGCCACGGCCGCTGGAAATCGTCGATGTGGAAGGCGGTCGAGGCGGTCAAATCGGGCGCCGCGGATGCATGCATCTCCGCCGGCAACACCGGCGCGCTGATGGCGATGTCGAAGTTCTGCCTGCGCACCATGGCCACCATCGAACGCCCTGCGATTGCGGCATTGTGGCCGACATTGCGTGGCGAAAGCGTAGTTCTGGACGTGGGCGCCACCATTGGCGCCGATGCGCACCAGCTCATTGATTTTGCCATCCTCGGCACCGGCATGGCGCGTTCCGTATTCGGCATCGCCCGGCCCACGGTCGGCCTGCTCAATGTCGGCGTGGAAGAGATCAAGGGCCAGGAAGAGGTCAAGGAAGCGGGACGCATGTTGCGCGAAGCCAACATGGCCTCGATGAACTACCATGGCTTTGTCGAAGGCGACGACATCGGCAAGGGGACGGTCGACGTCGTGGTGACGGAAGGTTTCGCCGGCAACATCGCGCTGAAGACGGCGGAAGGCACCGCCCGCCAGATAGGTGGCTATCTGCGGGCCGCGATGAGCCGCACGCTGATGGCCAAGATCGGCTATGTCTTCGCCAAGGGCGCCTTCGACCGCCTGCGCGAAAAGATGGATGTCGGCCGCTCCAATGGCGGCGTGTTCCTGGGGCTGAACGGCATCGTCGTCAAAAGCCATGGCGGCGCCGATTCGGATGGTTTCGCCGCGGCGATCGAACTCGGCTACGACATGGTGCGCAACAATCTGCTCGACCGCATCGAGGCCGACCTCGATCTGTTCCATGCGCGCAACCCGCATGCCCTGACATCTAGGAAATCCGACGTCGTTACCGACGCAAAGGAATAGGAAAGAATTTTGATCAGATCAGTTGTGCGCGGCACGGGCTCCGCGCTGCCCCGCCGCATCATGAAGAATGCCGATTTTGAAGGCATGGTCGAGACCTCCGACGAGTGGATCGCCCAGCGCACCGGCATCCACCAGCGCCATATCGCGGCTGACGACGAGACGACGGCTTCCCTGGGCGAGGCCGCGGCGCGCGCCGCCCTTGCCGATGCCGGATTGACCCCGGACGACATCGATCTGATCGTGCTGGCGACTTCCACGCCCAACAACACTTTTCCCGCCACTGCCGTCGAAATCCAGAACCGGCTCGGTATGCATCACGGTTTTGCCTTCGACATGCAGGCGGTGTGCTCCGGCTTCGTCTATGCGGTGGCGACAGCCGACCTCTATATCCGCGGCGGCCTGGCAAAGCGCGTGCTGGTCATCGGCTCGGAAACCTTTTCGCGCATTCTCGACTGGAGCGATCGCTCGACCTGCGTGCTGTTTGGCGACGGCGCCGGTGCGCTGGTTCTGGAAGCGGGCGAGGGGGCCGGCACGATCGCCGACCGGGGCGTCCTGGCCGCCAGCCTGCGGTCCGACGGCGCGCACAAGGAGAAGCTTTTCGTCGACGGCGGACCGTCGACGACGGGAACGGTCGGCCATTTGCGCATGGAAGGCCGTGAGGTCTTCAAGCACGCGGTCGGCATGATCACCGATGTCATCGAGGCGACCTTCTCGGCCGCTGGTATTACCCCGAAGACCTTGACTGGTTCGTGCCCCACCAGGCCAATAAACGGATTATTGACGCTTCAGCCAAAAAGCTCGGGATAGCAGACCAAAAGGTGGTGGTGACCGTCGATTTGCACGGTAACACCTCGGCTGCTTCCGTACCGCTGGCGCTGTCGGTGGCCGTCGCCGACGGCCGCATCAAGAAGGGTGACCTGGTGCTCCTGGAGGCGATGGGCGGCGGCTTCACCTGGGGCGCCGTTCTGGTTCGCTGGTAAGTGGAGAGCGGTCCGGTTTCGGTCCTTGACCTTGCCGGATCAATTACTTAGGCTCTGCCGTTGTTGTGCCGATTTTACGTTTGAACTGATGGGACGGTCGCATGGGGGGAAAAACACTTACTCGCGCCGACCTGGCGGAGGCCGTCTACCGAAAGGTCGGCCTGTCGCGTACTGAGTCCGCCGAACTCGTCGAGGCCGTGCTGGACGAAATTTGTGAAGCGATCGTGCGCGGAGAGACAGTGAAGCTGTCGTCCTTCGCGACATTTCATGTCCGCTCCAAGAATGAGCGCATCGGGCGCAATCCCAAGACCGGCGAGGAAGTACCGATCCTGCCGCGCCGGGTGATGACCTTCAAATCGTCCAACGTGTTGAAGAACCGCATCTTGCGTTCTCACCAGAACAGCAAGGCCAAGGGCGGCAAATAGCCTTCATTGCACGGTTGAAAACCGGCGCCGCGATGACGGCGGGCTTGAATATTGCTTCACAAACCGCTGAAATAAGGCCCGATTCGGCGGTATGGCCGGATTGGTGTTCTGGCGTATGATCTGTTCCGCGCTGGCGGAACAAGCTCTTCTCTTCGTTGGGCGCGATCTCGTCTGAAGACCGTTCCGGGCCACGCTCCAGCGTGAGGATTTCGCCCATGGACAAGAGCCCCGACGCCTTCCGCACCATCAGCGAGGTCGCGGAAGATCTCGACCTGCCGCAGCATGTGCTGCGTTTCTGGGAGACGCGCTTCAACCAGATCAAGCCGATGAAGCGCGGCGGCGGCCGCCGCTACTACCGGCCGCAGGATGTCGAACTGATCAAGGGCATCCGCCACATGCTCTATGACCAGGGCTACACCATCAAGGGCGTGCAGAAGCTGCTGCGCGAAAACGGCAATCATTTCCTGGTCGCCATCGGCAATGGCGACATGGCCGCCGTCGAGGCGATCTCGCAACGCAAGCAGGCCGACCAGGTGCCGCTGACGCCGGCCGCCCAGCCGCGCGGCGGAGATGACGAACTGGTTGGCCAGCCAAGGGTCAAGCCCAGCCGCCGCTTTTTCGGCCTGGGCAAGAGCGACGAGGAAGGGCCGGTCGCGCCGGACGCATCGAGACTCTCGCGTGACAATCGCGCGCTGCTGCAGGAGGCGCTGTTCGACCTCCTGGAATGCAAGCGTCTGCTTGACCAGGTGCGCTGACCGCGAGCACCAGGTGGCTTTGACGCCTCGAAAACCGGAACCGGCGGTCGGGTGAAGCGTTACGTTTCCTTCTGCAAGACAAGGAAACGCATGATGGCTTCATTCTCGACCCTTTCGGACATCGACCTCGAAAAGCAGGTCGCGGCTCTCTCGAGGGAACTCGCGGCGTTGCGCAAGGCAGTGTCAAAGCGGGGTGGCGCTTATTATGAAGACAGCCGTGATGCTGCACTTGATACGTATTCGGATCTTGCGGAGCGCCTGCGAGATGCCATGCCGGCAATCCGCAAACAGGGCAGGGTGATCGAGAGATCGGCACGCGACCATCCGGCGGCCGCCGCCGCGGTCGGCCTTGTCGTGCTCGGTCTGGTCGCCAGCCTGCTGTTCAGCCGGCGCTGACTGCCACCCAGGACAAGAAATCCGGAGAAATGGCGGCTCGCCTTTCCAGGCCGGCCGCCATTCCATTCATATCAGCGATTTGTCGTGCCGCTCCGGCATCTGGCACGAAGCGCATCGGCATAGAGGCGTGCGGCCCGCTTGTGCTTCCGACGAAAGAATGCGGATTGATCGAGCCGCCACAGCCGTTCGATTTCCGCGGCGATCGCCGGGTTTGTCCATGTGCCATATCCGGCGGCCGAGTAGACGGTGACCTCGCCGGCATAGAGACGATCGTCGGTGACCAGGAAATCGATACGGATATAATCGAGGTCGCCGGCTATGCCGGGCGCGATCGAGATCGCCTGGCGGACATAGGCGATGAGCCGCGCATTGACAGGCAAGGCCTGGTCCTCCCCGGGATAGTCCGGATCGCGGCCGGGCAACGGATTGGCTTCGCGGTCGAACAGCAGCGAACGCCTGGCGTGCTTATCCTCCACCCAGACATGGGATATCACCCCGCTGCAGAGATGGACCTTGATGTCGGTGGCGATCGTCCCGCCGCTGAGCGCCAGCCGCTCCTCCACGAAAACAGCCGGCACGACAGGCCAATAGGCCCATTCGCCATTGCGCCGGCCGTAGCGTTTATTGAGCCAGTGCTTCGCCTTGCGCACGATGGCGGCGTGATCTGGTTCGCCGTTGGAAACGAACATGTTCATCGCGCAGCCATGGTTTGCCTTGACCACGACGTCTCCGGTCAGCAGGCCAGAAGGGATGTCGGCAGGGTCGCGCCCGGACCAAAGCGTCTCTGGCATGGCGATCTCGGGGCAGGCATCCCGGATATGGGCCTTGGCCGCGAGCTTATCGGTCAGCGTCACGAACAGCGGGTTGCGATCGAGGATCTTTCGCCAGAGTAAAAGCTCATTATAGCGCACGGGCGCCGCCGGATTGGGCAGATAACCCAGTTTCATGACAAATCGAACGACAAGGACAGGATGGCGCAGCGTCAGCCACAATCGCGCGACCGACAGGACAATGCGTTCTGTCCGGGAAAGATCGGCCTTTGCCGTCATCGGGGATACCTGGCCTTGTTGGCGATCCGGCGCAGCGCGCCGGCCAGAAATACCCTTGCCGTACCGCGATTTGGCGTCGCGTTAAAGCGCTTGCTTGTTGTCGCTACAGCTGGACCGGCGCTGCCATCCGGTGACAGTCGGATCAGCCCGGGTCGTCCGGGCCTGGCTTGCATGACCAGGAGAAGACCAGCCTTGAACAAGAAGCCAAGGCCGGTCCTCTGCTTGGCAGCCCTGGTATGCTTAGTAGGTCTTCTTTGTCATCTTCTTCATGTGGTGATGATGATGATGATGGTGGTGGTGGTGGTGGTGGTAGTAGTGATGGTGGTGATGGTGGTGATGGTGATGATGCTTTGCCATCGGGGCCGCGTCCGCGCTCGTCGCGCCGACCACCGGCACCGCGAAAGCGATTGCAGTTGCAAGCCCGAGGGCCGAGAGGAGGGACTTCTTCATGGGTCGTTTCCTTTCTTTCGCAGGCAGGCATCAATCGGGCCGATATCCCGACCGCCGCGAATGGAATTACGCTCCTGATTTTTTTCGTCAGTATTTCCCGATTGTAGAATTTTGTTTCTGAACTGTTTCCGGGCAAGCCGGAGGGCCTGCACCGTTGCCAGGGTGCAGGCCGAAAGCCGTGTGGTCCATGTTGGCCTACATAGGCGGGATCACACCATTGTTTCCCACGACGACTCGGCTGGCACTCAGCATGCCGTCAGCCTCGCGCTGAGCGGTAACGAAAACCGTCGCGCTTGGCTTGAGATCGGCCGGCGCGGCCGGCGCGAACGTGACGACGGGCGTGCCGTCGGGTATCGAGATCTTCTTCGTCTGACCATTGTCATAGGTCAGCGTCACCACCCGCCCGCTTATGTCGGTGACGTCGGCGACTGTGCCGTTGGTCATGCGGCTGTTCGGCTCCAGGTCCCAGGGGCGGTCCCCCTCGCCAGTGCCTTTCAAGGCCGCGGGAAAGACCACCACCTCCAACGCGCCGCTGCCGCCGTCGGCCTTGGAGACAGAGGCGATACCGACGAAATCGCCCTGCTTGATGTCTTTTATAGACGCGCTGGCAACGCCTGAAAGCTTCCAGCCGTCTTTCAGCTTGATCGCGGAAGTGTCGCCCTGACGGGTTTTCACGGTCAGCAGCGACGGCTCGAAACTGACCACCGTGCCGCGCACGCGCAATGCGTCCGCCGCCTGCGCGCTGGCCACGCCGACGCCGGAAAGCATGGAAATCGTGCCGAGCACGAAGAGGGATGTCGTGAGGTTCATTGGGGATGTCCTTTTGGGAAAGGCTGGCTGGAACGGGATGGTTTCACGCCAGCGACATCGAGATAACGACCGGGTGGGGCGAAACTGCCGGGCAAAGCCGCTCACGCGTTCAAAACAACTTGATCGGGACAGGGCGAGGCAGCCGCATGGACATCCGGTTCACGATCCCGTGACGGCCAGTTTGGCGCTTGGCAAATCGCCGGCGAGAGGGCATCTTCCTGCTCGTCTCAGGCAACATCCCATTTTGATCAAACGCTTTCAGCCAACGGAGTTGCCAATGCCCAACAATGCAAAAAGCCACGCCCTCTCCGAACCATTAGCCAACGAGATCGGGCCAGATTACAACACCCTCAGGGCAATGCGGGAAACGCGCGGATACAGCCTCGAAGCGCTTTCCCTGACCTGCGGCCTCTCGGTCGACGAGATCGAGGACATTGAGAGCGGCCGGGCGGCCGACCCGGCGAAGCTGCGTCGTGTTGCGTCCGCGCTTCGTCTGCCCCAGGACGCTCCAGTTGCTTCCGCACCGACATTGGCCGCACAAGGCCGGCCCCAGGCATAGATCGGCGGCAGGCATGCCCAAGAAACCCGCCAAGGCTCGCTTGGCGGGTTTCTTGTTGATGTCGGCATTCTCCGGCAGGCCGGGCCTGCCGATCTGCAAATCGCACGTGTCTATAGGTGCGACATCCAAATCCGCGCCGATCCCATCTGCCATGCAGCGGGTCTGAACCGTGAGTTTTCGATATGAGCCTGGATTCCGTTGGTGCCTTCTTCGCTGTTCACGCGCCTGATATCGAGGTCATTGTCACGCAATCAAGTTCGGCGACGGTGACGCTGGCGGCGGAGGCGCATGGCGTGTTGCCGGCGCAGATCGCCAAGACGATCTGCCTTCGCGTCGGCGAGCGCACCATGCTGGTCGTGACCAGCGGCATCGCCAGGCTGGACAACCGCAAGTTCAAGGACCAGTTCGGCGGCAAGCCGCGCATGCTGGACGCGCAAGAGGTTGTCGCTGCAACGAGCCATCCGGTGGGCGGCGTCTGCCCGTTCGGCTTGCCGGCGCCGCTGCCGGTCTACTGCGACGTCTCGCTGCGCGAATTCGAAGAGGTGGTGCCCGCCGCCGGTGCCACCAACGCCGCGGTGCGGATCGCCCCGCGTCGGATGGTCGAGCTTACCGGTGCGCAATGGGTGGATGTCTGCCAGGCCTAGCGCCGGATCCAATCAGGAGCTGAGCTGCGCAAAACGGGCAATTCGAGAATTAGGTGATGCGGCAGGGGCGGACTTTTGGGGGCAAGTCCTGCTTCGAAATGGTCGGAGTGGCCGGATTCGAACCGACGACCCCTTGACCCCCAGTCAAGTGCGCTACCGGGCTGCGCTACACTCCGGACCGGTCGCGATGTATCGTGATAACCCCGCTCGGGTCAACCGGTTTCCGCGATAATTATCTTGCCGCGATCGCTGGTTTGAACGAGGCGGGCAATACCGGCTGTAGCAGTCGCTTGTGGCGGTATTCGAGCGCGATGGCGCCCCAGATCAAGCCGAGCAGCAGGTACATGTGGCGCCAGTGGTCGATGTCGATGAAGGTGCCGAGCCCGATATTGCCGATGAAGGCGACGTAGGCGCACAGCAGGTAGGGCTGCCACGGCCGGTCGCGCAGCAGGATGCGGAACCCGGCTGAAATCGTCCAGACGACCAGGGTCAGGAACGAGACGAAGCCAAGCCAGCCATAATCCATCAGCATTTTCAGCCAGATGTCGTGTGTGTCCTCGCCGTAGATCGTGCCGAAGACCAGCGGCCCGATGCCGAACGGATGCTCCATGGCCATCTGGAAACCGATCGAGTAGCGGGCGAAGCGGCCGAGGCGGGCGGTGTCGTAGCTCTGTTCGAGATGGGCGCGGCTGGAGAACATCTCCGCCACCCCCGGCAATTGCAATATGACGATGATGGCGACGGCCAGCAGCGACAGGGCGGCCATGGTCATGATCACCACGCGCAGCCGGAACATGCCGCTGGCGCTCTGCAGGAACAGGCAGCCGGTGAGCAGGATGGCCGAGACCGCGAACATGCCCCAGGCGCCGCGCGAGAACGAGAAGAAAATGCCGGCGCTGATGATCAGCAGCGGCACAGCCAGCAGCGGCATCCGCGTGACCGGTCCGGTCAACAGGAGATAGAGCAGGTAGATGCCGGGCAGCACCAGGAACGGCCCGAACACGTTCGGGTCCTGGAAGGCACCGGCGGCGCGGTCGTATTTGGTGAACATTTCCGCGCCGGGGAAGGCGTGGAAATAGCCTGCTATGCCAAGCAGCGACGTGGCCACGGCCGAGACCACATAGGCATTGAAGATCAGCCGGTAGAGGTTCGGCTGCGTTGCGGTGACCGATGCGAAGAACACCGCGCTGAAGGCGAGAAACAGCGACACGGCGAGATAGAGCGGCGTATAGGCGAGGTCCGCCATCTGCGTCATGGAAATCATGCCGCCGATGTTCATCGTCACCAGCAGAACCAGAAGCGGCATGGCCGCGCGCGAAATTCTCAGGCCGAACAGGGCCCAGATGGCGATCAGTGCGGCCATGTAGATTTCGTAAGGCGCCGGCTCGCTGATCACGAAGCCCGACAGAAGAATGCCGAGCACGACCGCGCTCGAGGAAATCAGCGTGACCAGCTTGGCGTTGACCGCCGCGCGCGGCAGATCATGGCTGATGGCGCTCAATAGGCGTTTTCCGTATTGAGCAGCCGGATCGGCGTCAGGAACAGGATCCGCAGATCGAACAGCAGCGACCAGTTCTCGATGTAATAGAGGTCGTATTCCGTCCGCATGCGGATCTTTTCATTGGTGTCCATCTCGCCGCGCCAGCCATTGATCTGCGCCCAGCCGGTGACCCCGGGCTTGACCTTGTGGCGCGCGAAATAGCCGTCGACCACTTCGTTGTAGAGCAAATTGTGTGACTGCGCGGCAATGGCGTGCGGACGCGGACCGATGAGCGAGAGCGAGCCGAGCAGCGAGTTGAAGAATTGCGGCAGTTCGTCGATCGAGGTCTTGCGGATGAAGCGGCCGACACGGGTGACGCGCGGATCGTTCTTGGTCACCGTCTGCTTGGCGGTCGGGTCCGACCTGTCGGTGTACATCGAGCGGAACTTGTAGACTTCGATCACCTCGTTGTTGAAGCCGTGCCGCTTCTGCTTGAACAGCACCGGTCCCTTGCTGTCGAGCTTGATGGCAATCGCGGTCGCCAGCATCACAGGCGAGAACGCGATGATGCCGATGAGGCTGAAGATGATGTCGAAGGCGCGCTTGGCGACCGAATCCCAGTCGTTGATCGGCTTGTCGAAGATATCGAGCATCGGCACCGAACCGATGTAGGAATAGGCGCGCGGACGGAACTGCAGCGCATTGGAATGCGCCGACAGACGGATGTCGACCGGCAGCACCCACAGTTTCTTCAGCAATTGCAGCACGCGCGATTCGGCGGTCAGCGGCAACGACACGATCAGCATGTCGATGCGGGCGATGCGGGCGAATTCGATCAGTTCCGAAATGGTGCCGAGCTTGGGATAGCCGGCGACGAGGGCTGGCGAACGCTTGTCGTTGCGATCATCGAAGATGCCGCAGATGCGGATGTCGTTGTAAGGCTGCTTTTCCACCGAGCGGATGAGCACTTCCGCCGCCTTGCCGCCACCGACGATGACTGCGCGCCGTTCCATGCTGCCATCGCGCGCCCAGCGCCGGATCAGCTTCGACATCACCAGCCTGAGACCGAAGAGGCAGACGAAGGCAACGACGAACCAGGTGCCGAACAGCAGGCGCGAATAGTCTTGCGACATCTTCATGGCGAATGCAGTCAACGCCATCAGGGCGAAGGTCCCGGCCCAGACCAGCAGGATGCGCCCGAAATTGGCGATCGGCCGCATCAGGGATACGACCTGGTAGCAATCCGTGACATCGAGCAGCACCACGGCGAGGAACGACGTGGCGGCGATCGTCAGCGGATATTGCCAGGCCAGGTAATTGAAGAAGCCGACATAGTAGAAATAGACGCAGAGCCCCGACACCAGCAGCACCGCGAATTCGACCATGCGCAGCACGCCGCTGACCATGATCGGCGACATCGTATCGCGCCGGTATTGCGACGCGACCTGTCGGGCGACGTCGTTCATGCCGCCGGGCTTGTCGCCATCGGCAGGGCCGTCGAATTTACGCACCGCTTCTGATGAAAAGCGGTGCGCGGGGTCGATCTCGTTCATGGAATAGTCCGCAAGCTTCCCCAGGGTGATTAGCAAAAGAGAGCTAAGAAAGCCTTGAAACAACCCATGGCTTTGGAAGAGCTTGGGACTAGCTTGCCAGCGCGGCGAAATAGGCCTTCTCGATTTCGGCGGCCATGACGTCCGCGCCGAAGCGCGCCCTGAGCGTGGATTCATCGGGCATCAATTCGCGATAGGCGGCGAGGTCGCCCAGCGCCTGGCTCATCTTGTCGGCGAGTTCGCCCGGATCCGGCCGGATCAGGGCAGGGGAGTCTGAACCGAAAATCTCCGGTATGCCGCCAACCGAGGTCGCAATCATCGGTCTTGCCGCGGCCAGTGCCTCCAGCACGGTATAGGGCATGGCCTCGGCACGCGAGGGAACGACGACGAGCGCCGCCAGGACAAAGGCCTCCCGGGCCGGCATAGGCGGCAGGAAGCGAACATTGCCTTCAAGCCCCAGGCGCTTCACCTGCTCGTGGTAGCGTGGCAGGTCGTCGCCGTCGCCGACCATCACCGCACTCGGTGCACGGCCAAGCCGGGAAGCGACGGCGGCCAGCGCATCGATGAAGATATCTGGGCCCTTGAGGTCCCGCATCATGCCGATATAGAGCAAATCAGCCGCATCGGACCCGGCGGTCACCGTCTCGAATTCGGTGGCGCGAAGTCCATTATAGACCAGCGTGTTCGGGATCGGCGGCTCGCCTACCTTCCTGCGATAGGTCCGCCGCTCGTAGTCGGAGACGAACAGCAGGCAGTCGGTGAAGCGCGCCATGAGATACTCGAGCGCGAAGAACAGCTTTCCGGTGGCTGTGTTCTCGTCATAGTGGAGGGAGCCGCCATGCGGCGAATAGAGGCGGGCTACGCGAGACCTTGATACCCGCAACAATGAGCCGAACAGACGGGCATAGACGCCACCCTTGGCGCCGTGCCCGTGCAGCACGTCCGGCCGCAATTCCTTGATGATCCTGTAGGTGCGCCGGGCTGAGGCGATGTCGCCCGGGCCGACATGGCGCTGCATTGGCGTGCGATGGATGCCGAGCGCCAGCGTGTCCTTCATCTGCTCGAACAGGTGCTCCTCGAGTTCGCCACCGGTGGTGGAGTCGCAAACGATGCCGACCATGTGGCCGGCGGCGACCTGCGCTTCCGTCAGGTCGCGCACGTGCCGGAAAATTCCTCCGACGGGTGAGCGAAAGCAGTGGACGATCCTGAGCTTGCCCGCCACGAGGTGTCTGTTCAGAACAGGCGTTCGCGGACGTAGACGGTATCTCCCGGCAGCAGCGGATCGGAAGTGACCACGCGGCCGGTTATCACCTTGCCGTTGATGTCGCGGGTGATGTCGACGCTCTCCTGGTTGGCGCGTGGCGTGAAGCCCCCGGCGATGGCGATGGCCTTCTGCACAGTCAGGCCGGGCACATAGGAATACTGGCCGGCGGCGCCCACTTCGCCCATGACGAAGATCGGCCGGTAACGATCGATCTCGACCGAGACATCGGGATCGCGCAGATAGCCCTGCCGCAGTTTGTCGGCGATCTCCTTTTCCATCTGCTGCGCGGTGTGGCCACGTGCCGGTATGGCGCCGACGAGCGGGAAGGAGATGTAGCCGGACTGGTCGACGCTGTAGCTATTGGTCAGGCCTTCCTGCTCGAACACGGTGACGCGGACACGGTCGCCGGCACCGAGACGATAGGGCTGGTCGAGGACCTCGTGAAAGGCGGCCGGCGTCGGCCGATAGCTGGAGCAGCCCGCGAGCATCGATACGGCAAGCAATGCGCGAAAGAGGGAAGCAGTGCTTTTCATGACCGGACAGGTACCTTCGACTGGCCGCTGCGGCGTCGCAGCAAACATCTGGGATCGGGTCCGTTATCATCCTGTTAGGGTTAATGGCCGGTAAAGGAGCGCGCCGATAACCGTTCACACGGGCAGGTTTCGCGATTTTATCGATTTTTTCTGTCGCTCGCCAGTAAAACCTAATGGAAGCTTACCGTGATCTTAACGCCTGAGTTACCATAGTTGTTTACGGTGCATCCCGACCCAGTTTCGGAGTAGGGATGCATGTCCGTTCAATCCGCGGCCGCAGACGTCGACGTTGATCTCAGACAGCTCTTCGCCGGCCTGGGGCGGAACCGGCTGCGGATTCTGGTCTTCGTTCTCGTGGTGACGGGACTTGCCTTCGCGGCCGCGTCGTTCGCGACCCGGCACTACAAGGCCCAGACGCAGGTGGAGATCGCCCCGCGAGAATCCGTCTATACACGGCCCGCCAGCAGCAACCCGGACAGCGACAAGCCGATCCTCGATGAGCAAGGCGTTGCCACCCAGGTCCAGATAATTTCGTCCAACGAAATCCTCAAGCAGGTCGCCCAGAAACTCGGCCTGTCGCGATTGTCTGAGTTCGACGAGACGATCAACTTGTCGTCCCTGAGCCGCGCGCTGATCCTGCTTGGCCTGAAGAACGACCCGATGGATGTTCCGGCCGACGAACGCGTGCTGAAGAAGATGCGCGAGAAGCTCAACGTCTACGGCGTTGAAAAGACTCGCATCATTGCCATCGAGTTCTCTTCGGAGGATCCGAAGCTCGCCGCCGCCATCCCGGATGCTATTGCCGCGGCTTATATTGCGGGGCAGGGCGCGGCCAAGAGCGAATCGAACACCGCCGCCGCGGACTTCCTGGCACCCGAGATCGCCGACCTGTCCAAGCAGGTCAGGGATGCCGAAGCCAAGGTCGCGGCTTACCGCGCCCAGTCGGACCTTCTGATGGGCGGTAACAATTCCACCTTGGCCACCCAACAATTGGCCGAGTTGTCGACCGAGTTGTCGCGGGTGCGGGCCAACCGCGCCGCGGCCGAGGGCACAGCCGAGAGCGTGCGCAAGGCACTGCAAAATGGCGGATCGCTGGATTCACTGCCGGAAGTGCTGTCTTCCGATCTGATCCAGCGTTTGCGGGAGCGGCAGGTCGAACTGCGTGCCAACATCGCCGATCTGTCGACGACGCTGCTCGACAATCATCCGCGTATTCGCGCGGCCAAATCACAGCTGGCCGATCTCGATGCGCAGATCCGCAGCGAAGCCCAGAAGATCATGAAGGGCCTGGCGATGCAGGCCGATGCCGCCAAGTCGCGCGAAAACCAACTCGTCGCCGACGTCAACACGCTTAAGGCTGCTTCGGCACAGGCCGGCGAGCAGCAGGTCGGTCTCGACGCGCTGCAGCGCGATGCCGCCGCCAAGCGCCAGCAGCTCGAACTTTACCTGACCAATTATCGCGAGGCGGCGTCGCGTCAGGATCGCAACTATGTTCCGGTCGACGCTCGCATCGCCTCGCCGGCCTCGGTCCCCTCCGAACCATACTTCCCCAAGGTCGGCCCGATCGTCGGCGCTGCCGCGGCGGCTTCCCTTCTGCTGGCGGCGGTGTTCACGCTGCTGCGGGAGCTTTTCTCGGGCCGCGCCATGCGCCCGGCAAGGGGGGCGCGGCTTGAACCGATCGACGAGGTGGCAATGCCTCCGGCCGCTTATCAGGAGCCATCCAACCGCCTGGAGCCGGCGATCGCCAACGAATTCGCCAATCGCGCCTCCGAGGCATCATGGCCCGAAACGGTCACGCAAACACCGGCGCAGCCGCAGCCTGCCGTCGAGGTCGAGCCTGTCGCCAAAGCGGAGCCTGCCGCCGAGCCTGAATCCTTGGCCAAACCTGAACCCATGGCTGAGCCTGACCCCGTCGTGGAGGTTCGGCGACCGCGATCCGTGCTCGGTGAGATCGACGTCGAGAAGGCTGCCGAGAAGCTGATCGCCAGCGGGGCGGCGCGCGCCATATTCGTTTCCCCCGAGGGCGACGAAGCGGCGGCGTCGGCGATCCTGGTGGCGCGCGAGGTTTCCGACGCCGGCCTACGCGTCCTGCTGCTCGACCTCACGGCCTCGGGGGCTGCCTCGCGCCCGATGCTGGACAGCGGGCTTTTCCCCGGCATCACCAATCTGCTGGCGTCGCAGGCGCAGTTCAGCGACGTGATCCATGCCGACCTCTATTCCGACTGCCATGTCATCCCGGTGGGCACCGCCGATCCGGTGCGTGCCATGCGTGCCGCCGACCGGCTGCCGATCATCATGCAGTCGCTGACGACAGCCTATGATCTGGTGGTGGTCGAGTGCGGGCCGGCCGATGCACAAGGCATCAGCCGTCTGGGCGGGGAGGCCACCGAGGTGTTCCTGTCCATGCTGGAGGCCGACGACGAGGTGACGCAGGCCGCGGTCAAGCTGATCGAGAGCGGCTATCCCGACCTCACGCTGGTGACGCCGCTCGGCCACGAGCCGCCAGGCAATCCGGTGCCGGGGCGGCGTTCAGCAGCCTGAAAGAGCCGCAGCTCAAAGGCACGCCTGGCCTATCCCAGTTCCAGCGTCGTCACGCCGAATATCCTGTTGGCGTCAAGCCTCGGCGGCGGACCTTTGTACATGCGCGTGGTGGTGAAGGTCGGTGACAAGCCTGCCGCCACGAGCGCCGCGATGAAGTCCACCTTGCTGGCCGGAACGTCGATGTGAAGGTCGCCTCCTTCGCAGGCGCCTGCCAGGTCTCCGAGCAATCCCAGTGCGGTCTGCATGTCATCGGCGAAGAGCGGGCCGATCTTGAAGCCGCTGCGGCACGATCGCGCTACCGCGTAACCGGCCGCTCCCCGTGGCCCGATTGCTGCCACCGCGCGGTGCGGCGGCAGCAGCCATCGCTGTAGGAAAGAATGGCGGGACGCGGGAAAGCAGAGCGCGTCATATCTCATCATGTCGGGCACCAATCGCGCGGTCACCATGCGAGGCCGTTTGGCGCCGATGGTCAGGGCCGCAGGGCGCCCGCTGTAACGGATGGTCTCGTAGAGCGGCCTGAACCCTTTGCTCTCGTAGTTGGCTCGTTGCTCTTCAACGCCATCGAGCCCGATAGTGCGCCCGGCCAGCCTGTTCATGCCCGCGGTCCACACCGCTTTGCCGTAACCCTTGCCGCGCATATCCGGCCGGCAGATGTAGAGACCGACGAAACCAAAATCGGGCCCATATTCCACGGCCGAGATCCCGGCGACCATTTCGCTGCCGGTAAAGGCGCCGATGAAACTCGTGGGATCCGCTGCCTGAAACATCGCCGCATCGTCAACGCCGGGGTTCCAGCCCTCCGCGGCCGCCCAGTCGATGAGGTTAGCCAATTCTCCCAACGACAGCGTGCGGATGATCGGTTTCATGGTGCTTACTCGGCAGCGACTGCTCCTGGAGAGAACGATTTCAGCATACCACGATAGGGCTTGGCGAGCGGGTTCGCATAAGCACCGCGCTTCGATGTCGCGAGGCCAAGAGCCACCAGGGCCTCGGCTTGCTTCAAAGCGGCTCCGACGCCGTCAACGACAGGCAGGCCGAACTCGCTCTGCAACCTCTGGGCAAGATCCGCCATGCCGGCGCAGCCAAGCACGATGGCCTCGGCGCGATCCTCCTCCACGGCCCGGGCGATCTCATCGCGCAGCTTGCCAATCGCTCCCGATGCAGGGTCCTCGAGTGCCAGCACCGGAATATCGGCGGCTCGCACGCGTGCCCGACCCGACATGCCATAGCGCTGCACCAACCCCTCGACAGGCACACGCGAGCGTTCGGTGGTGGTTACGACAGTGAAACGCTGGGCAATGAAGCTGGCCATGCTGAGCGCGGCCTCGCAGATGCCGATGACGGGAATGGCGGCCATGGCCCTGGCGGCATCAAGCCCGGTGTCGTCGAAGCAGGCAATGATCGCGGCCCGCGCCCCGGCACGTTCGCCAGCGGCGATTTCCATCAGCAGGCCGGGCACCGCCAGCGCCTCGTCATAATAACCCTCGATCGAGGCCGGCCCCATGGACGAAGTAACGGCGACGATTTCGGTCCAGGCGCCGGCGACACTGCGCGCGGCCGCCGCGATCGTCTCGGTCATGCTCTCCGTCGTGTTGGGATTTACCACCAGTATCCGCACGGTCACGCCCTGGTCCGGCGGCGGCCGACATAGAGGATGGCGCCTAACGTCGCCACGATCACCAGGAAGGAAAACACGGTGGTCACGGTGCCCAGCGCGTAGAGCACCGGCGTGGTGACATTGGTGGTCATGCCGTAGATCTCGAGCGGCAGTGTGTTGAAGGTTCCCGAGGTCATCAGTGTGCGGGCGAACTCATCGTAGGACAGCGTGAAGCCGAACAGGCCGACGCCGATCAGGCTTGGCGCGATCATCGGCAGCACGACATGGGCGAAGGTCTGCCAGGATGAGGCGCCAAGGTCGCGTGCGGCTTCCTCATAGGCAGGCGAGAAGCGGTTGAAGACGGCGAACATGATGAGCACGCCGAACGGCAAGGTCCAGGTCAAATGCGCGCCGAAGGCTGACGTATACCAGGCTGGTCGGAAGCCGACCTGCTGAAAGACGACGCCGATGCCCAGGGAAATGATGATCGAGGGTACCACAAGGCTGGCGACCGCCAGGTAGAACAAAGCGGTGGCGCCGCGAAATTTCTGGCGGAAGGCCAGCCCCGCCAGCAGCGAGACGACGACAGTGACGATCATCACCATAAGGCCGAGAACCAGCGAGCGCTTGAAGCTGCCGCCGAAATCGCCGACCGCCTGGCGCTCGAACAGATTGGCGAACCAGTGCAGTGATACGCCGTTGAGCGGAAAGGTGAGGCCGCCGGTCTCGCCTTGGAAGGAGAGGATCAGGATCGCCGACAGCGGGCCATAGAGGAACAGCACGAACAGCGCGAAGAACACCGCCAGCGCGTAGAATTCAAGAGTGCGTTTTTCGTGGTTCACGTCACAGTTCCCTGCGGATGTCGACGATGCGCAGGATGCCGGCGACCATCAAGAGCACCAGCACCAGCAGCACCACGGCATTGGCGGCGGCGGCCGGGTATTGCAGCAGCGACATCTGGTTCTTCATCATCAGCGCGACGGATGCGCTCTGGCCGCCCGACATCACCTGCACGGTGGAGAAATCGGCCATTACCAGGGTGACGACGAAGATGGTGCCGATCGCCATGCCGGGTTTGGCCAGCGGGATGATGACGTTCCACAGCACTTGCCAGCCCGAAGCGCCGGCATCACGCGCGGCCTCGACCAGCGAACGGTCGATGCGCATCAGCGTGTTGAAGATCGGCGTCACCATGAACAGCGTGTAGAGGTGTACCATGGCCAGCACGACCGCGAATTCGGAATAGAGCAGCCATTCGATGGGCTTCGGCACCAGCCCGAGATGCACAAGCGTCGAGTTGATCAGCCCGTTGCGGCCGAGCACTGGTATCCACGAGATCATGCGAATGATGTTCGAGGTCAGGAACGGCACGGTGCAGACCAGGAACAGCACCATCTGCATGGCGGTCGTGCGGATGTGGAAGGCGAGGAAATAAGCGACCCAGAAGCCGATGAACAGGGTCAGCGCCCAGACGATGAATGCGAATTTGATGGTGTTGAGATAGGTTTTCCAGGTGACCCAGGAGCCGAGAACGTCGGAATAGTTGGTGGTGAGAAAGTCCGGGTACATTGTGGCGAAGTCGTAGTCCCAGAAGGACACGACGACGATCATCACGATGGGCAGCAGCAAGAACGCGCCGAGGATCAGCGCCAGAGGTGCCGACTGCAGATAGGGCGCGACGGCGCCGATGGAGAACCGTCGTCGTCGGGCTGGTTTCGCGGCGGCGATTGCGGGGCGTTCGAGCGCGACTGTCATCAATGCTCTCGGGTTTGGCGATACGGCCGGGCCGTGTTCCCCTTCTCCCGCCAGGGAGAAGGGGTAGAGGAGGGCGCTTTTTCCCTTACGCCGCGATGAACTCGTTCCAGCGCTTCACCATGTAGCGGTCCTCGTCCATCACCGAGTTCCAGCAGGCGACCTTGCCCATGCGCTCTTCGAAGGAGCCGCCGTCACGCACGGCGCCGGCCTTTTCCATGACGGTGCCGTCGGGCGCCTTGATCTCGCCCTTGGCCGGCTTGCCTTCGATCCAGTAGCCCCACTCGTCCTCGGACATGAACTTCTTGGCCGAGACCATGTTGGCTGAGTAGTAGCCCTGGCGGTTGAGGTAGCCGCCGACCCAGCCGGACGTGTACCAGTTGATGTATTCATAGGCGGCGTCGAGCTCGGCGCCCTTGAGGTGGGCGGCGAGGCCAAGGCCGCCGCCCCATGAGCGGTAGCCTTCCTTGAGCGGCTGGAAGCGACAGGGAATGCCCTTGGAGCGCACGGCGGCTACCGCCGGCGACCACATGGACTGGATCACGACCTCGCCCGATGCCATTAGGTTGACGCTCTCGTCGAAGGATTTCCAGAAGGCGCGGAACTGGCCGGCTTGCTTGGCCTTGATCAGGAAGTCGATCGTCTTGTCGATTTCGTCCTTGGTCATGTTGCCCTTGTCGGCATATTTGATGTTGCCGGTAGCTTCCATGATCATCGCAGCGTCCATGATGCCGATGGACGGGATGTTGAGGATCGCGGTCTTACCCTTGAAGGCCGGGTCCATGATGTCGGCCCAGGTGGTGATGTCGCGGCCGACGAGGTCGGGGCGGATGCCCAGCGTGTCGGCGTTGTAGATGGTCGGCACCATGGTGAACCAGTTGGTCGGTGCCTTGGCGAAGGTCTTGGAATCCTGCGCCTCGACGTAACCAACGGTGTGCGGCGCGGTACCCTGGGCAATCACGCTGTCGGGTGTGAGTTTGCCGGTTTTGAACAGCGGCACCAGTTCGTCATAGTATTTCAGCTTGCTGACATCCATCGGCTGCAGCACGCCACTTGGGAACACCTTCTTGCAGATCCAGTATTCGATGTCGGCGATGTCGTAGCTGTCGGGCTGGGTCACGGCGCGCTGGGCGGCGGCATCGGAATCGGTCGCGGTCATCTCCAGCGTGATGCCGAGATCGGCCTTGCACTTGTCGGCGATGGCATTGAGGTTCGACACGCCAGTGCCGAACTGGCGCAGCGTGATGTTGGACTGCGCCCAGATGGTCGGAAAGCCTGTGATGGCGCCGGAACCGGCGGCGAAGCCGACCGCGGCGGCACCCGTCTTGAGCAGCGAGCGGCGCGAAATTCCCATTTTTGTTTCAGTCGAATTTGTCATGTTCATTCCCCTGTCTTGTTTTGGTTTGGTCATCGAGTGTTGAATGAAGGCGGTCATCAATTGAGACGGCCAAGAACGACCGCGTCCTGCCGGTCCCAGGCGAGCGGCACGGCGTCGCCGACGGCGACAGGCTTTGCGAAGAAATCGGAATCGTCGACGATCACCGTGAAGTCGTCGATGCCGGCGCCGTTGACCGACAGCTTTACCGAATGGCCGCGATATTCGATGTTGGAGACGATGCCGGTGAAGCCGAGGCCGGGCGCAGGCGCGTCGCCGATGCGCACATGATCGGTGCGGATGGCGATATCGATCGGCGCGCCCGGCTCTCGGCCGTGACCGCAGGCGGCGAGCGAGCCGCCGCCATTGACGTCGAAGACGACCATGCCGTCATGCTCGCCGGTGACCCGGCCGGAGATGACATTGTGGTCGCCCATGAAGCGCGCAACGAAGGCTGTGGCCGGCCGTTCGAACACGTCGCGCGGTGGCGCAGCCTGTTCGATACGGCCCTCATTCATCACCACGATCAGGTCCGCCAAGGCCATGGCCTCCTCCTGGCTGTGGGTGACGTGTACGAAGGTGATGCCGAGCGAGGTCTGCAGTTTCTTCAGCTCGGCGCGCATGCGGATCTTCAGGAACGGGTCGAGCGCCGACAGCGGCTCGTCGAGCAGCAGCGCTTCCGGATTGGTGATCAAAGCCCGGGCGAGCGCCACGCGCTGTTGCTGGCCGCCGGAAAGCTGCGCGGGCCGGCGCGTCGCATAGGCCTCCATCTGCATCAGCTTCAGCATGTCGAGCGCCTTGGCACGGCGCTGTTCCTTGTCGACGCCCTTCATCTTGAGGCTGAAAGCGACATTGTCGACGAGATCCAGATGCGGGAACAGTGCATAGGATTGGAACATCATTGCCGTGCCGCGTTTTGCTGGCGGCAGGTCGGTGACAACAATGTTGCCGAGCCGGACGTCGCCTGACGAGATGCTTTCGTGACCGGCGATCATGCGCAGCGTCGAGGTCTTGCCGCAGCCGGAGGGGCCGAGCAGGCAGCAATAGGTGCCCGCCGGTATCTTCAGGCTGATGTCCTCGACGGCGGTCGTCGTTCCATAGATTTTCGAAACGGACACGATGTCGATCTCGGCGGCTTTGGACATTCAGGCTTCCCCGTTGGCGCATTAACCAAAGCATCATGCGTGCCAATCCGGGCATGTGGGACCAAGTATTTGAATCGTTTAAAGAAATCAGGCTCTTGCCTGCCGCCTATCTTCGAGGCTACTTTGTGCATTGCACAAATTATGAGCTATCGCGCGCGATTTGCACAAAAATCGTATGCAATCTTTTTCGACTTCGTGTTCACTTTGCCTCTCGTGCACGAGCAAGGATTCGCGTTAGGAGAGGGCGGGAACCATCATCGCTATGAACATCACCAATCAGATCTATTCCGCCGCCGACAGCGCCAACCAGGATCGCGCCCAGGCGATTCGCGACAGTCTGCGCGACGCCATCGTCGACCGGAGGCTGGCGCCGGGCACCAAGCTGTCGGAAGGCGAGGTCGGCACGCTGTTCGACGTGTCGCGCACCGTCGCTCGCGCGGCGCTGCAGATGCTGTCTTTCGAAGGGCTGGTGCGGACCGAGCGCAATCGAGGCGCCTTCGTTGCCAATCCATCGCCCGAGGAGGCGCGCCAGGTGTTCGCCTCGCGCCGGCTGATTGAGCCGGGCATTGCCACTGCCGCCTGCGAGCGGGTCACATCAGCCGACATTGTCGCCTTCAGGGCGCAACTCGACGAGGAGGGCCGCTTCATCGCCGAGCGCGGTCCGACGGCGCGGCGTTCCGAAATCAAGGCGTCCGGCGATTTCCATCTGTTGCTCGCCTCGGTCGCCGGCAATGCCATCCTGCAGCGCTTCATGGAGGAACTGGTTGCGCGCTCGTCGCTTGTCATTGCGCTTTACGGACGGTCTGGCGTATCGGCCTGCGGCCACACGGAGCACACGGGTATTGTCGGTGCGCTGGAAAGCCGCGACTCCGGGCTGGTGAGCCGCTTGATGCTGCACCACATCGACCATATCGAGGCTGATCTCGATCTGCGCGTCAGGGCAGGCCCAGCGCTTCGCGAGGCTCTCAATTTCTGACGTCTAGTGTTCGTCTTCCGTGTGAAGGGGGGCCGTCTGTCCGGCTGCCTTGCGGCGCAGCATCTTGGCCAGCTTCCAGATCGTCGGGCTGTTCTTGACAAAGGCCTTCAGTCGCGCGCCCTGGCGAAACGCTTGTCCCAGCGCACGGCCCTTGAACGTCAGCGGCACCAGGACCTCGAAATGCTGCGTTTCGATATCGCACCACAGCCGCTTGTAGGGCTCATCTCCGACGGAGAAATCATAGACCGCGAACCCGCTCTGGCAGGCATTCTGGATGTTGTCGAAGAACAGGAAGTCGCCCGGGCTGGTGTTGGCGAGCTCATCCTCGGCGATCGCTCCGAACTCGCAGATCAGGCGCCGGCCCGAGCGACTCGATCCGGTGACGGCGCGCAGCTTGCCGGCGACCTCTAGCCCGTGCAGCACGAAGCAAGGCTTGTCCTCGACAAGCGCTTGCGTGAACAGCCCCCGGAAGAAAGCGCGTGTCCGGTCGTCACCGAAGACGTTGGCAATGCCCATCTTGCGGAAACGCTGTTCCTTCATCTCGAAGAACGCATCGAGCAGCCTCTCCACCTCGTCGGCTCTGCGCGCCTCGATGCGCCGGTAGCTGCCGACGGCCTCGAACTTGCGCGTCTGCGAACGATGCTTCTTGCGTTTGCGCTTGCCGCTGGCACGCAGCAGCAGCGCATCGAACCCGCCGCTGAGGTCTACGGCCAGCGACAGATTGGGGCTGGCGAAATGATCGAGCGATGCCAGCGGATTGGCGATACCGTCGAGATCGGGCAGCAATCTTTCCAGCGCAACGAGATCGATATCGGGCCGGGACCTGGCGATTGCCGCGAGCATCGTCCGGATGGCCGTGAGGTCGCCGCTCGCCAGCAGTTGCGGCTCGGCGGCGGCGAAATTGCCGTTGGCGTGGCGGCCGCCCATGAACTGGGCAACCCGCAACGGGCCGCGCTTGACCACCTCCAGCGCCAATGCGAAAGCCGGCCTGCCCTCCAGTTCGAGCGTGGCGATGAGCAGATCGGGCTTGACCTCGGCGGCCCAGTTCAAGACCCATGCCGCACTTTGCGCCGGCGCACAGAGCGCCGAACGACAGAACGCCGCATACGCCGCGAGCCCTTCGGCCGCGGCAACGGAAACCGACAGCCCTGCGAGATGCCCGGGCAGTGCGCGTGACGAAGCCTGGATCGCCGCGAGCCGCTTGCCATCAAATGACGCGGTTGCGTCAACCATACCTCAATCCTTAAGGCGTACTGATCCCGATTTGGGGGGCGCTCGGGCGTATTCCGTGCTTGGATAGGCTAGGCGCAAAAGGTGAATGAATGATCGACGGTGGGGAGGCAATCCGGAAACTGGCGCTCAACGTCGCTCGCTATACCGGCCTCGCACCGCTGGCCAGGCCGTTTGTCGGCGGCATCGGCGCCATCCTGATGCTGCACCGCGTGACGGCGACACCCGAAAAGCCCGACAGCGTCAACCGGCACCTCAACATCGCGCCCAGTTTCCTCGATGCCGTGATCGCCGACATGAGAGCGGACGGCTATGCCTTCGTCTCGATGGACGAAGCCGTGGAGCGCATCAAGGCAGGCGGCAAGGGCGGCCGGTTCGCCACCATCACCGCCGACGATGCCTATCGCGACAACATGACCGAGGCCTTGCCGGTGCTGGAGAAGCATGGCGCGCCACTCACCATCTATGTCGCTCCCGGGCTGATCGATGGCACGGCCCACCTTTGGTGGGATGTGGTCGAGGACATCGTCAATGCCTGCGATCGCCTGACCCTGACGACACCGAACGGCCCGACCGTGATCGATTGCGCGACCCCCGTCAGGAAACATCAGGCCATCGCCCGCCTGCATGCCTATTTCACAACCGAGGTCGGCGAGGAGGACCTGCGGAGCGTGCTGCGTGATCTGGCCGCTTCGAATGGGGTCGACGCGGACGCCCCACGCCTGCGCACGCTGATGAACTGGGATGAGATCCGTACCGTCGCCGCGCATCCGTTGGTGACGATAGGCGCCCATACGATCAACCACAGCAATCTGAAGCGGCTTTCTGAGGCCGATGCGCGGCGCGAGATCGGCGCCGTCAAGGATATGATGCGGACTGGGCTTGGCGAGGAGCCGCGCCATTTCGCCTATCCCTACGGCTACGCCAGCGCCGTCGGCTGCCGCGAAGTCGGCTTTGCGCGCGAAGCCGGCTATGCTTCCGCCGTGACCACCCGCCACGGCGTGCTGCGCGCCGAACATGCCGGTTTCCTGCATGCCTTGCCGCGCATTTCGGTCAATGGCCGCTACCAGAGCCTGCACCATATCCGCACCATGCTGTCGGGCGTGACGACGCCGCTCGCCAACGCCGGCAAGATGTTCGTCACGATCTGACGGACTGCCCGGTCCGGGTTGGGCTCAGCGCTTGGCCCTCGGCTCCAGCATCAGCCACTTGATGATGCCCATCGCCGGCAGCACCCAGAGCAGACCGCTGAAGAGAAAGAACAGGAACTGCACCAGCGCGCCCGACTCCGACAGGCGGGCGACCGCGAAGATCGACGCGACCAGCGCGTAGATGATGACCAGCGCCAACAACAGGAACATTCCGATCAGTTTTTTCAGTCGAATGGGCATGGCTTGGCCTCGTTGATGGCTACCGCTTAGGCCGAACGCGGGACGCACGCAACCCGCGACACCGGGCGCGACGGCGTGCCGCGCTGGGCGGCCTTGCCAGCAGGAGTGCGATGGTTCACCAATCCGCGACATTCAACCTGCCGGGATATATCCATGGCCGCCATCATTGCCGCCGCGCCCTATCAGGCCCGCGCCCGCGACCTGCATAACCGGGCGCTCGTGCGCGGCTGGCTGTACGTCGTGCTCGTGGTGCTGTTCGCGCTGGTGCTGGTTGGCGGCGCCACGCGGTTGACCGAATCCGGCCTGTCGATCACCGAATGGCAGCCGATCCATGGCGTCATCCCGCCACTCAACGACGCCGAGTGGCAGGAGGAATTCCAGCGCTATCAGCAGATCCCGCAATACACAGAGCTCAACAAGGGCATGAGCATCGAGGCGTTCAAGTCGATTTTCTGGTGGGAATGGGCGCATCGCCTGCTCGCGCGCAGTGTCGGCCTGGTCTTTGCCTTGCCGCTTCTGGTCTTCTGGGCGACGCGCCGCATCGAGCGCGGCCTTAGACCGAAGCTGGTCGGCATTCTGCTTCTCGGCGGGCTGCAGGGGCCATCGGCTGGTGGATGGTGGCCTCCGGCCTGGTAGACCGCGTGTCGGTGAGCCAGTACAGGCTCGCCACGCACCTGACGCTGGCGGCCCTGATCTTCACCGCGACCATGGTTGTCGCACGGGGTCTCGCTCCTCACTCCGAGCCTGCGGCCGATCGCTCGACGCAGAGATTGGCCGGTTTCATCGTGCTTCTGGCGCTGATCCAGATTTATCTTGGCGGCCTGGTTGCCGGGCTCGATGCCGGCTTGAGCTACAATACCTGGCCGCTGATGGACGGCAAGGTCATCCCCGGCGACCTGCTCATCCTCGAACCGGCATGGCGCAATTTCTTCGAAAGCCCGAAGACGGTGCAGTTCGTGCATCGGCTCGGCGCCTATACGGTGTTCGCAGTGGCGTTGTGGCACATGATCGCGACGCGTCGTCGACTGCCCGGCTCGACGCATGCGCGGCGCGCGACGCTGCTGTTTGCCCTGGTGCTGGTGCAGGCTTCGATCGGTATCGGCACGCTGCTGATGCAGGTGCCCCTGCATATGGCGCTGACCCATCAGGCGTTTGCGCTTGTTGTGCTGGGCTTTGCCGCCGCCCATTGGCGCGGCACCAAGGGCGCCTATCCCTTGCCCAACGAGATTGCCTTCGGACGCTGAGCGCGGCCGATCACATCCAGAATTCGTTGGACTGCGCCGTCTTCTCGCCGTCGAAATCCGCCTGACGCAATGCGGCGGCGGATGGCGTCGACTGGCTCTGACCGGCCTTGGCAGCCTTGTCGGCGTCCGCGGCTACTACAGCTGTCCTTGGGTCAAAAATGAGCCCGCACCGCGCGGATCGCCGCGGCAATAGACAGTTCGCGGTTCTCCTCGACCGCATTGTCGTCCTCATGGTGCCAGGCCGCGGACAGGCAACCATAGGCGATGGCATGATCCAGTATCGCTGCCGGTGATTGTCCCAGCGTCCGGGCAAAGACCTCGGCCATATCTGCGATCCGCTCCGGGGCGAGGCAAAGTGCATCGCGGTCGAGCGGGTTGTAGAACATGTTGGCGGCATCGAAACCGGGATCACCGAGCACGCCCTTCGGATCGATCACCAGCCAGCCGCGCGGTCCCCGCAGGATGTTTTCGTGATGCAGATCGCCATGCAGCGGCCTGATGTCATGCGGATTGGCCAGCAACTGGTCCGCGATGGCGCCGGCCTCGACATAGAGGCTGTCATCGCCGATGCCGCGATCGGTTGCGGCTTTCTTGAAAAGACTGGCGAACCGCTCCCTGAGCGGCTGAAGTTCGGGCGGGTAGGGGTGATCAGATGGCGAAAGCAATTTCGCCATCACATCCGCCGCGATGGCGGTCGCTGCATTGTCACCTTGTTCGTCGAGAACCTGCGACAGAAGTGTGTCCCCGCCATATTCGAGCAGCATGGAATGCCCGTCACGGCCGAGAAGCCGCACCGCGCCTTCGCCGCGCCGCCAGGCAAGGAAATGCTCGCCGCGCAACTCGTCGGCAACGTCGTCGAACGGCTTCAGCGCCTTCACGATCGCCGGTGAGCCGTCCTTGAGCCGCACCTTCCAGATGCGGCTCGAAAAGGTTTCGGCAATGAGTTCGGGATCGCTGACTTGCCAGCGCGCCGGAAAGGCCGGCGCGTCCATCACAGGCCGAGCATCAGGTCCATGTTCTGGACAGCCGCGCCCGAGGCGCCCTTGCCGAGATTGTCGTAGACCGCCAGCAGCAGCGCCTGAGCTCGGCTGTCGTTGGCGAAGACATAGACCTTCATGCGGTTGGTGCCGTTGTAGATCTCCGGATCGATGTCCGGTAGGCGCTCCAGATGCGCATAGGGCGCCACCTCGACCACGCCGCCCTTGATCGCGGCGAAATGGTCCGAAATGGCGGCGTGGAGCTCGGCGCCCGTCGGCACACGGTCGAGACCGCCGAGCTGCAGCGGCACCACGGTGATCATGCCTTGCGCGAAATTGCCGACCGCCGGCTGCATGATCGGATCGTGCGACAGTTTCGCATAGGCCTTGAGCTCCGGCACGTGTTTGTGCTTCAGGGTAAGGCCATAGGGCAGGAATTCCGAGGCGTCCTCGCCCTTGGCGACATAGTCCTCGATCATCGGGCGGCCGCCGCCCGAATAGCCCGAAATGCCGTTGACCGCGATCGGGAAATCCGCCGGCAGCAGGCCGGCGTTGACCAGTGGCCGCAGCGTCGCAATCGGCCCTTGCGGCCAGCAGCCGGGGTTGGCGACGCGCTTGGCCGAGGCGATCTTCTTCGCCTGTTCCTTGTCCATTTCGGCAAAGCCGTATTCCCAGCCGGCGGCGACGCGATGCGCCGTCGAGGCATCGATGACCTTGGTGGTGTCGTTGGCGATCAGCGACACGCTTTCCTTAGCGGCGTCGTCCGGCAAGCAGAGGATGGCGACATCGGCGGCGTTGAGGAATTCGGCGCGCGCCGACGTTTCCTTGCGGCGCTCGGTCGGGATCGAAATGATCTCCAGGTCGCCGCGCTCGGCAAGCAGCGCCCGGATCTGGAGGCCGGTGGTGCCGTGCTCGCCGTCGATGAAGATTTTCGGTTTCATTGCCTGATCAAATTCCCTGATATCGTAGGACTATATGCCGTTGCCGTGATTGACGGCGGCGCCGTTGTGGTTGCCGTTGTTCAGCTCCTCGAGCCGGGCCTTTCGTTCAGCCAGCAGGCCGAGATACTGCATGGCCACCATGGAGCCGGCGATTGCCGTTATATCGGCGTGATCATAGGCCGGCGCAACCTCCACGACATCGGCACCGACAATATCGACCTGATTGAGCTGGCGCAGCGTCGACAGGATCTTCGCCGAGGACGGGCCGCCCGAAACAGGCGTGCCGGTTCCCGGCGCATAGGCTGGATCGAGGCAGTCGATATCGAAGGTCAGGTAGGTCTTCTTGCCGCCGGTGCGATCGACGATGGCGTAGGCGATGTCGGAGGCGCGCATCTCCTCGATCTCATGGCCATAGAGGACCTTGATGCCGAACGTGTCGGGCGCATGGGTGCGGATGCCGATCTGGATCGAGCGGTCGGGATCGATGATGCCTTCCTTGACCGCGCGGCCGACGAAGGACCCGTGGTCGATGCGCTTGCCGTCATCGGGCCATGTGTCCTGGTGGGCGTCGAACTGCACCAAGGCCAGCGGTCCGTGGATGGCGGCATGCGCCTTGAGCAGCGGCCAGGTGACGAAATGGTCACCGCCGAGCGTCAGCAGGAAGGCGCCCGATTTCAGGATCTTGGCCGCTTCGCGCTCGATCGTGCCGGGGGTCTTCTGATGGTTGCCCGAATCGAGGAGGCAGTCGCCATAATCGACCACGGCGAGGTGCTCAAACAGATCGCGCGAAAACGGGTATTGCGGGTCGTTGTCGAGGATCGCCGAGGCGCGGCGGATCGCCTGCGGCCCGAACCGGGCGCCCGGCCGGTTGGTGACGGCGGCGTCGAAGGGAATGCCCCACACCACCGCATCCGCGCCCTTCACGTCCTTGGTGTATTTGCGCCGCATGAAAGACAGCGCGCCGGAATAGGTCGGCTCAAGGGCGCCACCCGTTTTGGAGCGGGCGGTGAAGGCATGGTCGATGTTCTTGGTCGCCATTACGGGTCCTCGTTTTCATCGGGGTGCAACAACTACAGAACCGGCATGGAAGATGCCAGTCACAGCTTGGGGAGACGAAACCGCGCCGCCCGGGCGCCACGGCAAGACAGGATTTGTATCATCATGACGCAGACCGCGTTTCTTAATCCGTCGGATGCCGTGGTGTCGACCCACGCCGGCACGATCGCCGGCGATCGCTTCCAGGTTCTCGATTCGTGGCGCGGCATCTGCGCGTTGCTGGTGGCGCTGTTTCATTTCCCGACCGCATCAGTGATCTCGCAGAGCAGCTTTATCGGTTCGTCCTATCTTTTCGTCGACTTCTTCTTCGTCCTTTCCGGCTTCGTCATTGCCTCCAGCTATGCCGATCGGCTGGGCCGGCCGGAAGAGGTCGCCCGCTTTGCGCTGGTCCGTTTCGGCCGCATTTATCCGCTGCATCTGGTCATGCTTGCCGCCTTTGCCGCCTTCGAGCTGTTGCGGTTGTTGCTGCCGCAACTGCATGGCACGGGGGCTGCTCCCTTCACCGGCGGCTTCGACCTCAAGAGCCTGGCTGCCAATCTCCTTTTGCTGCAAGGTGTCGGCTTCGAGGATCGGTTGACGTGGAATGCGCCAAGCTGGAGCATCTCGGCCGAGTTTTTCGCCTATCTCCTGTTTGCAGGCGTGGTCTTCATCGCAGGCGCACGCGCCTGGATATGGTTTGTCGCCGTCGCCGTTACCGCGCCGCTGTTCCTGCTCGGCTTCTCCACGCATCATATGGACGTGTCCTACGATTTCGGCTTCATCCGCTGCCTTTACGGCTTCTCGCTCGGCGCGCTACTGGCCTGGTTTCAGCATGATTCCATTGCAGGGGCGCGACAGGTCCTGGTCGCAAATGGCCCGCGGATGAGCTGGACTCTTGCCGAAATCGTCATGGTGGCCGTCATCGTTCTCTTTGTCTCGTTGGCGGGTGACAACGACGCCGGCATCGCCGCGCCGCTGGTGTTCGCCCTGGCGTTGTTTCTCTTCGCCCATGAAGGCGGCTGGATCAGCGCGTTGCTCAGGACGCCGTTCATGCTGACGCTCGGCGCGCTGTCCTATTCGATCTATATGGTCCACATCTTTGTCCAGGCGCGCCTGATCAATGTCGCCGGGCTCGTCGAGCGCAAACTCGGCCTCGGCTTGATCGGCGATATCGTGCTGCGGGGCGGTCCCGCGACTGGTTTTGGGCCCGGCTGGACAGGGACAGTAGCGATCGTCGTCATGCTCGCCGCCACCATCGCCATGTCGTGGATCACGTGGCGCCTGGTCGAAATGCCTGCAATGGCCTGGTTCCGCAGGCTGTCGAAGCGCATCTGACCCGCATCGCCGGCCAAACGCTAGCCGGCTTCGTTCACCTGGATGTCACCGAGGTCGCCTATCCCCGGCTCGATCCGGCAAGGAGCGATTCTCGATGCGGACGATCTGGCTGAGCCTTCTGCTTTCCACCGCGCTGGCGGCCGTCTCCGGCCAGGCCTTGGCCGGCGAAGCACGCGCCAGGCAGATCCTCGACCGCTTCGAACATGCCAACCAGTGGCGCGACCATGTCATGGTGGCCGCGCACAGGGCCGGCAGCATGCAGGCCGGCAAGACGCTCTATGCGGAAAATTCGCTCGCGGCCGTCGAAGGCTCGATCGCGATCGGCGCCGAAATCGTCGAGGTCGACATCAGGCGCTCGAAGGACGGCGAGCTCATCGTCATGCATGACAGCTGGCTCGACCGCACGACGACCTGCAAGGGCGAAGTCATCAACTACACGCTGGCCGAACTGAAGAGATGCCGGCTGGTGATCGAGGGCACCCGTGCCGTCACCAACGAGACCGTCTCGACATTGCGCGAGATGCTGATGGCTACGAAGGACAGGATTCTTATAAACCTCGACAACAAGCTCGAAGTGGGCGACCTCCCGGGCATGATCGCGGTGGCGCGCGATCTCGGCATGGCCGAGCAAGTCATCGTCAAGGAAAACCTTTGGAACCAGAACAGGATCACCACGGTGAAAGCCGCCATGGCCGCGGCAGGCGGTGGCTTCCAGTTCATGCCGATCATCGCCGATGACGCCGTGCACGATGCCGGCTTCGCCGAGACCGTCGACCACGCTTTCGCGCCGGGCGCGATCGAGCTGATCAACTGGCGGGCGGGCGCCGAGACGTTGACCGAAACCGGCGGGCCGTTGTTCAGCACCCATATGCGCGCCGAGGCGGTGAGGGGTGACTGGCATATCTGGGCCGACACCTATGCCATCGTCAACAAGCCGGGCGGCTTCCTGGCCGGCGGCCGCGGCGACGAGCTGGCGGTCCAGGCAAGCCTGCCGCGCGAGGCCTGGGGCTTCTGGGCCGATCGCGGCGCCACCATCATCCAGACCGACGAGCCGAAGGCGGCGATCTCTTGGCTGGCGGCGAACGGTTATCGTGTGCCTTATGCCGACGAGAAGCGGCCGGCCGAACCGGCGCATACGGCCAGCATCAATTAGGGCTGAAGCTGCCGATCTCCCTCTCGTGACAGTTGCCCGGCAGGTCGGAGGGCGCTGTCCCACAACCTGTCGATCACTCAAATTTGCAGCCCCAAAAGCAAAAGGCCGCCCGGAGGCGGCCTTTTTCGATACCGGAAATTCGAAACGCTTAGCGCTTCGAGAACTGGAAGGAGCGACGGGCCTTGGCCTTGCCGTACTTCTTGCGCTCGACGACGCGGCTGTCGCGGGTCAGGAAGCCGCCCTTCTTGAGCACGGCGCGCAGCGCCGGCTCGTAGTAGGTCAGCGCCTTGGAGATGCCGTGACGAACAGCACCCGCCTGGCCCGAGAGGCCGCCGCCGACGACCGTGGCGACGATGTCGTACTGGCCCGAACGGTTGGACGCGATGATCGGCTGGTTGAGGATCATCTGCAGGACCGGACGCGCGAAATAGGTCGCGAATTCCTTGTCGTTGACGACGATCTTGCCGGAGCCCGGCTTCACCCAGACGCGCGCGATGGCGTTCTTGCGCTTGCCGGTGGCATAGGCGCGGCCCGACTTGTCGAGCTTCTGGACATGGACGGGGGCCGCGGCCTGGGTGTTCGTGTTCCCGGTGGCGGCGCCCAGTTCTGCGAGCGAGGAAAGCTCAGCCATCTTATGCGACCTTCTTGTTCTTGGAATTCAGCTTGGCCACGTCGAGGACTTCTGGCTGCTGGGCGACATGCGGATGCTCCGCGCCTGCGTAGACGCGCAGGTTCTTCATCTGGCGACGGCCGAGCGGACCACGCGGGACCATGCGCTCAACGGCCTTCTCGACGACACGCTCGGGGAAACGACCCTCGAGCAGCTGGCGCGCGGTGCGCTCCTTGATGCCACCGGGGTGGCCGGTGTGCCAGTAATAGACCTTGTCGGTGAACTTCTTGCCGGTGAACACCACCTTGTCGGCATTGATGACGATGACATTGTCGCCGTCGTCGACATGCGGGGTGAAGGTCGGCTTGTGCTTGCCGCGAAGATGATTGGCGATGACAGTGGCAAGACGGCCGACGACGAGACCCTCGGCGTCGATCAGGATCCACTTCTTCACCACATCCGCAGGCTTCTGCGAAAAGGTTGTCATGTTTTCTGCTCTCGTTTTTTGACCTTCACGGGGAAGGCGTTTCTTGTTGCTTGGATTGGCCAAGGACGTTCATCCGCTGCCAATAACAAAACGGCGGCCTTTGCGGGCCGCTGCTTCGTGAGGGCTTATAGGCGAGGGCGGCGATCGCGTCAAGGCGACGGGAAAGTCATATAACTGAAAAAAATATGTAAAAACAAATGTTAGGCTAAAGGTATTATTTTACCACATCGCTGGTGCGCTTCGGCGGGATCGAGTAGGTACCCGTGGCATGCGCGATCGTGTGTCCATCGGGGCCGGCGACGATGTCGATGTCGAATACCATCAGGCTCTTTCCGAGCTTCAGGATGCGGCAATGCCCGTCGATCGGGCCGGCCTCGGCCTTGCGCACGAAGTTGATGTTGAGGTTGGTGGTGACCGAGAGCGCATCCGGCCCTGCATGGCTGAGTACGCAGACATAGCCGCCAATGTCGGCCAGCGTGAACAGGGCAGGGCCGGACACCGTGCCGCCGGGGCGCAAATGCCGCTCGCCGGCATTGAGCCGCACGATACAGCCGCCGGGAAACACCTCGATCGCCTCATAGGCGGCGGAACTCTCATTGAGTTGCGGAAAGACGCTCTCCATCAACACGTTGATCTGCACTGCGGTCAGCACCGGCTTGAGGTTGGTCTGGGCGGGCATGTCGGTCTCTCATTCTGCGCATGCTTGTATGGGCGCAGGCGGACGTTTCTGGCAACATATACATCGCCCTGGCGCAAGCGATGGGTGTTGGACGAAACCCGATGCGATATTAGATACCCTGCCGGCACGACCGGAATCGCGGAGACCTTAGCCATGGCCGAAATCCTTGCCATCAAGCCTGCTGCCGCCGAAGAGGGCCCGGTCACGACGAGGCTGGACAAGGGCGTGCTGCGCCTGACGCTTGCCAATCCACCCGCCAACGCCTTGTCGCTGGCGGTAATGGCGGCGCTGACGGCGGAACTCGAGCGTGCCAAGGCCGACAGGGCCGTTCGCGTCATCGTGCTGTCGGCAGCCGGCAAGGTGTTCTGCGCCGGCCACGACCTCAAGGAAATGACCGCGCGGCGCGCCGACGCCGATCGCGGCAAGGCCTTCTTCGAACAGACGTTTGCCGCTTGCGCCACGTTGATGCAGACGATCGTGCGCCATCCCCTGCCTGTCATCGCCGAGGTGGACGGCCTGGCGACAGCCGCCGGCCTGCAACTGGTCGCAAGCTGCGACCTGGCCATCGCCTCGCACGAAGCGACCTTCTGCACGCCGGGCGTCAACATCGGCCTGTTCTGTTCGACGCCGATGGTGGCGCTGTCGCGCAACGTCTCGCGCAAGCCGGCGATGGAGATGCTGTTGACTGGCGAGACGATCGATGCGGCAACGGCCAAGGAATTCGGCCTCGTCAACCGCGTCGTGCCGCGTGAATATCTGAATCAGATCGTCACCAAATACGCGCAAACCATTGCGTCCAAATCGTCCTTGGTGGTCAAGACCGGCAAGGAAGCCTTTTACGCGCAGGCTGAAATGGGGCTGTCGGATGCCTATGCCTATACCGGGCGCGTCATGGTCGAGAACATGCTGGCGAGGGACGCGGAAGAGGGCATCGGCGCCTTCATCGGCAAGCGTAAGCCGGAATGGACGGACGAATAGGACGGGAGCATGGAACCGCGCATCTCCATCATCACCGTTGCCACCGACGATCTCGACCGCGCTGTGCGTTTCTACCAGGCGATGGGCCTGAAACGTCATACCGGGATCACCGATGGTGTCGCCTTCTTCCAGATGGGCGGCGCCATTCTGGGCCTGTTCCCGCGCGCCAGCGCCGAGGAGGATTCCGGCATTGTCTTCGCCAAGGCGCCGTCAGCGGTCTACCTCGCCTACAACACCCGTTCCGACGCCGAGGTCGACGAAGTCCTGGCCATGGCTGAACAGGCCGGCGGCAAGATCGTCAAGCCGGCCGGCCGCGCCTTCTGGGGCGGCTGGTACGGCTATTTCGCCGATGCCGATGGACATGTCTGGGAAGTCGCGCACAATCCTGCCTTTCCGATCGCGGAAGATGGCACGATTTCGCTGCCTGGCTGATGGCTTATCGCAAGCAGCTGACACGACTCAAGGCACCGTATCTCAAGCGCGTTCTGCTCGACCCCGGGCGCGTGGTTGACTGGGAAAAATATCCCTGGAACCTGCCGCTGTTTCGCGGCCACGAGTTCGAGCTCCAATTCACCACGCCCATCACCATCATCGTCGGTGAGAACGGCACCGGCAAATCCACGCTGCTCGAGGCGATTGGCGCGCTGGCAGGCTATGACGAGGCAGGTGGCGGCAAGGGCTACCGCCCGGTCGACCATTCCAGCGCCATCGACAAGAGCGGCGCCGCCCTGGCGGACACATTCCGGGGCCACTGGCTGCCAAAAGTCACTGCTGGCTGGTTCTTTCGCGCCGAATCCTTCTACTCGGTGGCCCGCTACCTCGACCAGGCCGCGCTGGATTCTGGCGGTGCGCCACCCGATTTCCTGTCCTGGTCACACGGCGAAGGCTTCATCCGCTTCTTCGAGGAGCGCTGCCGCAGGCAAGGCATCTACATTCTCGACGAGCCCGAAAGCGCGCTGTCACCTTCGCGCCAGATCGAATTGCTGAAGATGCTGCGGCGCATGGACCAATCGGGCACCGCGCAGGTGATCATGGCCACCCATTCGCCGCTGCTGATGGCCTGTCCCGGCGCACAACTGTTCCGCATCAGCCGCTTCGGGCTCGAGCCCTCCGACTTTCGTGATACGGACCACTTCCGCATGCTGCGCGATTTCAGCAATGACCCGGATGGTTTTCTCGCTGAGGCGTTGTATGAGGACGAGGCATGAATCACGATAGCTACGACAACACCTATATCGGCGGCATCCTCAATTCGGTGAAGACCATCGCCATGGTCGGCGCGTCCGCCAATGACGTCAGACCGAGCTATTTCGTGTTGAAATACCTGCTTGCCAAGGGGTTTTCAGTGTTCCCGATCAATCCTGGCCAGGCCGGCAAGGAAATCCTCGGCCGAATGACCTATGCCAGGCTGGCCGACATTCCAGAGCCGATCGACATGGTCGACATCTTTCGCAATGCCGCGGCGGTTCCCGGCATTGTCGACGAGGTCTTGCAACTCGATCCCTTGCCGAAAGTCATCTGGATGCAGCTCGGCGTGCGTCATGACGAGGCGGCCGCACGCGCGGAGGCAGCCGGAATCAAGGTGGTGATGAACCGCTGCCCCAAGATCGAATACGGCAAGCTCTCCGGCGAGATCGGCTGGACCGGTGTCAACTCCGGCGTGCTGTCGTCGAAGAAGCCGCTGATGCGCCAGGGCTTCCAGAGTTTTGGCGTCCGCCAGAAGTGACGTGATCCGGGATTGCTTTTTGGCAAGAGATTCCAGTCCACTGCCGGCGCGCAAAAATTTTTCCGGGAAGCGATTGAGTTTCCCGCGCGTTCATCGCGGATCGCACACCGAAAGGTATTTTCTTCTTTGCATTCCAGGCCGCGCTTCGCCAAGAATGCCCGGCGAATTTTGAGAAAGTTCTTGAGGGAGGTTTCAGTGACCCGTACGCCTGGTTTCAACACGCTCGCCGTCCATGCAGGCGCCAAGCCCGATCCGGCCACCGGCGCGCGCGCCACGCCGATCTACCAGACGACTTCCTTCGTCTTCGACGATGCCGACCACGCCGCTTCGCTGTTCGGGCTGAAAGCTTTCGGCAACATCTACACCCGCATCATGAACCCGACCCAGGCAGTGCTCGAAGAGCGCGTCGCGGCTCTCGAGGGCGGCACGGCTGCGTTGGCGGTTGCCTCCGGCCATGCTGCGCAGGTCATCGTCTTCCACAATCTGATGCAGCCGGGCGACAATTTCGTCGCCGCCAACAAGCTTTACGGCGGTTCGATCAACCAGTTCGGTCATGCCTTCAAGAATTATGGCTGGGAGGTGCGCTGGGCCGACACCAATGATCTCTCGACCTTCGAGAACCAGGTCGACGACAGGACCAAGGCGATCTTCATCGAGAGCCTGGCCAATCCGGGCGGCACCTTCGTCGATATCGAGAAGATCGGCGACATCGCCCGCAAGCACGGCCTGCCATTGATCGTCGACAATACGCTGGCTTCGCCCTATCTCATCCGCCCGATCGAGCACGGCGCGGATATCGTCGTCCATTCGCTGACCAAGTTTATCGGCGGGCACGGCAATTCGATCGGCGGCGTGATCGTCGATGGTGGCACTTTCGACTGGTCGAAATCGGGCAAGTACCCGATGCTGTCGGAACCGCGCCCCGAATATGGCGGCCTCGTACTGCACGAGACTTTCGGCAATTTCGCTTTCGCCATCGCCGCCCGCGTGCTCGGCCTGCGCGATCTCGGCCCGGCAATCTCGCCGTTCAACGCCTTCCTCATCCTGACCGGCCTCGAAACCTTGCCGCTGCGCATGCAGCGCCACTGCGACAACGCGATCACGGTCGCAGGCTGGCTGTCCAACCACCCCAAGGTCGCCTGGGTGAATTATCCCGGCCTGCCCGGCGACAAGAACAATGCGCTGCAGAAGAAATATTCGCCGCTGGGCTCGGGCGCCGTGTTCACCTTCGGCCTCAAGGGCGGCTACGAGGCGGGCATCAAATTCGTCGAGGCACTCGAACTCTTTTCGCATCTGGCCAATGTCGGCGACACCAAGTCGCTGGTCATTCACCCGGCATCGACCACGCACCGCCAGCTTTCCGACGAGCAGAAGGTCAAGGCTGGCGCTGGCCCGGACACGGTGCGGCTGTCCGTCGGCATCGAGGATGTGACCGATATCGTCGCCGACCTCGAACAGGCACTCGCCAAGGTTTGATTGCCATGGCTGAGCCAAAATTCCTTGCCGTCGGCATCGACACTGTCGATGCCGAACACGGCGCGCCAGCGCCGGATCGCCTGATCTCGGGCGATCCGAAATTCCGCACCTGGAACGTCGAAGAGCGCGACGGCGGCCTCTACGCCGGCATCTGGGAATCGACCCCCGGCAAATGGCGCATCGTCTATGACGAATGGGAGTTCTGTCACATTCTCTCAGGCGTCTCGGTGATCGCGGAAGAGGGCGGCGAAGCGCGCACTGTGAAAGCCGGTGACAGCTTCGTGCTGCGGCCGGGCTTCAAGGGAAGCTGGGAAGTGCTTGAAACGACTCGCAAGGAGTATGTGATCAAGCTTTGATCATCTCGCCGGGAACTGGGCGAGGCACGCGTCGGAGGCCTTGTCGTGGGCGGCCAGCAATTCGCCGTCCTGCGCATCGATATCCGCGTCCGATATCTCGTCGCGATAATATTGCGTCAGGAGATCCATCCCTGCTTGCGTGACGCCTTGCGTCGGCAGCTCGCGGGCGAGGCAGCCGCACAGGCCAAGCGCACGGTCCGGCGAACCGGTCTTGCGGTTGGTCAGGATGAAATCCTGCGCTGGACAGGCGTCGAGGAAGGCATCGAAGTCAAGTCGCTGCTGCTGCTGGTCGCCATGGTTGAAATAGGCCGGCTGCCACTGGGTTTTGCCGCTGGCGACGTCGCAGCCGGTGCCGGCATCCTCCGCGTCCTTGACCAGAGCCTGCCACGGCTTTTCCCTATCACCGGTCGGATAGGCAAAATTTTCACTGAAAGAGGCCGCATAGGTGTCGAGATCGGCCTGTGCAAAGCCGATCGTCTGGAACCGGTTGAACTGGCACTGGCATTCGCTGGTCACCCGTTCAGCCTCACCCTCTTCGGGCTGTTCGCTCGATTTGTTTTTTCGGCAGGCCGCGATAAAGGCAGTGCCGTCGAGCGAAGAAGCCGGAAAAGTCGAGCTGTCGGCATAGCGCTCACCGCTCCAACTGGCCAGCGTCTGGTTGAGCTGCAGGTCAATAAAGCCTTTGCGCTTGAAGGCGCCGAGTCCGACCTTGGCCGGGTCTGTCAGCCTGGCGCCGGGAATGTCGCCCAGCACCTCGCGATAGCCGTCGCCCTCCAGCACGAACAGGAACAGCCCGCACTTGACCCCGTCGCAGGCAGGATCCTGCACATAGACATAGATCTCGGAAAATCCGTCGAGGTTGAAATCGACCTCATAGGCCCCGAACCTCTCCGCAGGCACTTTCGCGCCAATCTGGCGTTCGAGCAGCACGCTGGCCAGCTTCCTGGCGATGGCGTCACTGTTTTGCTGCGGGATATTCTCCGTCTGCTGGGCCACGGCGCCAGCCATGCAGCCGAGCAGAATCGTCACGGCGAGCGCGATCGCGCCTCTCGAAAACAATCTCATAGCAAGCCCCAGCCCACTATGGTCAGAAGCGCACGGAGAGCGCCTCCAGCCCATGGAAGTGGTAAGTGTCGCGGAAGCGGGGCTGTTCGGCAAGATGCAGTTGCGGGTACCGCTCGAACAAAGTCTTCAGCGAAACCTGCAGTTCGAGCCGGGCGAGTGGTGCGCCGATGCAGAAATGGATGCCGGCACCGAACGACACGTTCTTTTGGTCCGGTCGGCCGGGCTGGAAGGCAAGCGGTTCGGCGAAGGCGTGCGGGTCATGATTGGCCATGCCGAGCAAAAGCCCGATCGTCTGGCCCGGCCGCACGACGATGCCGGGCGCGATTTCGATTTCCTCATAGGCATAGCGCATGAACATGTGCAGCGGCGCGTCGAAACGCAGGCATTCCTCGACCGTGGCCGCTGTCGCTTCAGGTGAGGTGAAGAAGCGGCGCGGGTCTCCGCCTTGCGCCAGGATGGAATGGACGGCATTGCCGGTCTGGTGCACGGTTGCTTCATGGCCGGCATTGAGCAGCAGGATGGCCGAGGAGACCAGCTCGTCTTCAGACAGCCTCTCACCGTCTTCCTGGGCCGAGATCAGCAGCGACAGCAGGTCGTCGCCCGGGCTCTTGCGGCGCTCGGTCACGTAGGCGCGCAGGAAGTTGGAGAACTCGCCCGCCGCCCGGTTGGCCGTCTCCTCGGTCTCGCGCGTGCGGCCGTGGATGTACATGGCGACCATCTGATGCGACCAGTCGAGCAGTTGCGGCCCCATCTCGATCGGCACGCCAAGCATTTCGGCGATGATGGTGATCGGCAAGGGCGAAGCAAAGGCCGGCAGGAGATCGACGGCCTTGCCTGGTTCGAGACGGTCGATCAATTCGTTGGCGAGCGCCTCGACGCGCGGCCGCAACCGTTCGACCTGACGCGAGACGAAGGCACGGTTGACCAATGTCCTCAGCCGCGTGTGCACCGGCGGCTCCAGTTCCAGCATCGAATTGGCTTCGATACCGTCGAATGCCTTGAGATGGGTCCTATCCTGGCCGACACCGCGGCTGTCGGGAATGCCGGCCGGGTTCTGGCGGCCGAAGCGGCGGTCGCGTAGCAGCCTGTTGACGTCGCCGAAGCCGCCAAAGCACCAGAAGCCGAATTCTTCCCAGAAAAACGCATTCGAGGCGTCGTGCAGGAAGGCATAGGCCTCGTACGGATTCAGGAAGAAGGCCGGTTCGCGCGGGTCGAGCCTAAGCCGGCGAGTGGCTGGATCAAAGGCCAGATAGGCGAGCGTCGATTTGGTCATGCCAGACCCATAGCGCGGCTTGCCAGCCCGGTTCCAGACCGTATGTTGCGTGCGACAGCCCGATTGATTGAGCCAGCCATTAGGGCCGCGGAAGGTCTGAACGGATGAATGTGATCGTTGTCGGCGCGGGTATCGCCGGTCTCTCCACGGCTTGGTCGCTGGTCAAGGCCGGCCACGGCGTGTCGATCGTCGAGCAGGGGCCGATCCCCAATCCGCTGGCGGCATCGGGCGATCACCACCGCATCATCCGCAGCGCCTACCGCGCTGGAACCGGCTATGCGCGGCTGGCCCATGAAGCCCATGAGGCCTGGGAAGCCGTGTTGCCAAAGCCATCGGCGATGGCGCCGGTCTCAAGGCCCGGCTGCGGGCCGAGGTGGCCGCCCCACTGCCGCGCCGAATTTGTAGCCGTGACCGGAACATGCCGAGACGACCAGGCACTTGCCGGTCTCATGCGCCAGGAATTTCTCGTCTGATGTAAAAGTGTAGGCGCAGGTGACCACTTCGGTCACCCTAACCTCAGTTCTGGCAGTGCCTGGGAATATGCACGCGCCGCCAGCCGGACGAGCCTTCGCGCACCAGCACGCGGCGCGCGACGGTCCGGTAGGAGGCGGGAACATCGATGACGCGCCTTTGCTCGGGCCGCACCAGCACCTCCTCGGCGATGCTGTCATACTGCGCCGGAATGACGACGCGCCGCGTGCGTTCGGGCTGGGTCACCACCGTCTCGGCGACGCGTTGGTAGCGTGCCTTGTGCCAGACCTTGCACAGCACCTTGCGGCCATGGATGACGCGCCATTCCCAGGAATAGCCGCCGCCATCGGCCCTGACGGTGTGGTAGACGGTCCGGGTGATTGCCGGCACCACTTCATACCGAACCTGGGCCGGCACTGTCATCACCACGCGCTCCCGCGTGCCGTAGATCGGCGGGTCGTAGTCGACGACCTGCTGGCCGGGAGGGCTGATCATGACGTCCTCGTAGACCGTGTCATAGACATCAGGTGTGCGGACGGGCTCGTAGCATTCGACGGCGCGGCCACCGGCCGCCGTCTGCGAAATCGAGCCGAGCAGGGTCAGCCCGGCAATGGCGAAGCGTGCGGTTTTCCCAGACATGGCACTCCCCCGTTTGAACTGCAGGCAAAAGTTCAACGCTGAATTGTAGGGGCAGCCGTTGCGGAGAAAAGCGGTTTCGGCGCATTTCGTTAAGTGACGAGGTTAAGAAACTGCTACTTGCGGGGGCTGGCTCGGTATTTCGGGTCGGCGTGGCATCAGCTGCTGCTAATCCTTGCCGGGAAGCTTGATTCGACTTACCCAGATGGCTAGGACGGGTCGGCCTTGCACAAGGATGAGCCGGCATCCTATTTACATCGTAACGATCCAGAACCGATTCTGCCCGAGCTGCCAGCCTGTCCGGCGCCGGAATCCCACCGCGAGACAAGAGATATCGAATGAAGAACCCCGTCGAAACCTACATGAACCTCGTTCCGATGGTGGTCGAACAGACCAATCGCGGCGAGCGGGCCTACGACATTTTCTCGCGCCTCCTCAAGGAGCGCATCATTTTCATCACCGGTCCGGTCGAGGACGGCATGGCGACGCTGGTCTGCGCGCAGCTCCTGTTCCTCGAAGCCGAGAATCCGAAGAAGGAAATCAACCTCTACATCAATTCGCCGGGTGGCGTCGTCACCTCGGGCATGGCGATCTACGACACCATGCAGTTCATCAAGCCGGCCGTGTCGACGCTGTGTATCGGCCAGGCGGCCTCGATGGGCTCGCTGCTCCTGACCGCTGGCCACAAGGACATGCGCTTCGCCACGCCGAACGCCCGCATCATGGTTCACCAGCCGTCCGGTGGCTTCCAGGGCCAGGCGTCCGATATCGAGCGTCACGCCCAGGACATCATCAAACTGAAGCGTCGCCTCAACGAGGTCTATGTCAAGCACACCGGCAAGAGCTATGACGAGATCGAGAAGACGCTCGACCGCGACCATTTCATGACCGCCGACGAGGCCAAGGATTTCGGCCTGATCGACAAGGTCATTTCGTCGCGCGAGGCGGCCGAGGGGCGTTGGCATAAAGGCTGGTTGGCAGTTGGATGGCACCATAACGCGCTTTTGGCGTGTCTTGCGTCATTTCGGCCACAATTGGCTGTTCCCTCGGAGGTCGGGATTGCCTACGTTAAGGCTATGTTGATTTTCGACGGCTTAGCTTTGCATGGGGAAGCTGCGAATCATTGCCACGTTTTCTGATTTGTGTTTCGTACGGAATACGTTGCGGGAGCCGGAAGACTGGCGGCGGCGGATTCCCGCGATAAATAGAGTATGCGCCCTTTCAGCCAGACCATCGGCGGGCGGCCATGAAAGGACATGAAAATGAGCAAGGTCGGCAACAACAGCGGTGATTCCAAGAACACGCTTTATTGCTCGTTTTGCGGCAAAAGCCAGCACGAGGTGCGCAAGCTGATCGCCGGCCCAACGGTGTTCATCTGCGACGAGTGCGTCGAGCTGTGCATGGACATCATCCGCGAGGAGAACAAGACCTCGATGGTGAAGTCGCGCGAGGGCGTGCCGACCCCGCAGGAGATCCTGAAGGTTCTCGACGACTACGTCATCGGCCAGCCTTACGCCAAGCGCGTGCTGTCGGTGGCCGTGCACAACCACTACAAGCGCCTCGCGCATGCCGGCAAGAACAACGATGTCGAGCTGGCCAAGTCCAACATCCTGCTGATCGGCCCGACCGGCTGCGGCAAGACGCTGCTGGCGCAGACGCTGGCCCGCATCATCGACGTGCCCTTCACCATGGCCGACGCCACGACGCTGACCGAGGCCGGTTACGTCGGCGAGGACGTCGAGAACATCATCCTCAAGCTGTTGCAGTCGGCCGATTACAATGTCGAGCGTGCCCAGCGCGGCATCGTCTACATCGACGAGATCGACAAGATTTCTCGCAAGTCCGACAATCCCTCGATCACCCGCGACGTGTCGGGCGAGGGCGTTCAGCAGGCGCTGTTGAAGATCATGGAAGGCACCGTCGCTTCCGTGCCGCCGCAGGGCGGCCGCAAGCACCCGCAGCAGGAGTTCCTGCAGGTCGACACCGCCAACATCCTGTTCATCTGCGGCGGCGCCTTTGCAGGCCTGGACAAGATCATCTCGGATCGCGGCAGGAAGACCTCGATCGGTTTTGGCGCCATCGTCGCGTCGCCGGAAGATCGCCGCACGGGTGACGTTTTCCGCCTGGTCGAGCCTGAGGATCTGCTGAAATTCGGCCTCATTCCGGAGTTCGTCGGTCGTCTGCCGGTCCTGGCGACGCTCGAAGATCTCGACGAGCCGGCACTGATCCAGATCCTGACCGAGCCGAAGAACGCGCTGGTCAAGCAGTATCAGCGCCTGTTCGAGATGGAAAATGTCGACCTGACCTTCCACGAGAATGCGCTTTCGGCGATCGCCAAACGCGCCATCGAGCGCAAGACCGGCGCGCGTGGCCTGCGTTCGATCATGGAAGCGATCCTGCTCGACACGATGTTCGAACTGCCGGCGCTCGAAGGCGTGCGCGAGGTGGTGATTTCGGAAGAAGTGGTGACCGGCAGCGCCAGGCCGCTCTACATCTATTCCGAACAGAAGGAAAAGAAGGGCAATGTCAGCGCCTGATATGGCTCTTGGCCCTATATTTTTGTGGAACGGCGCCGTTGCGGCGCCGTTTTGCTGTGACGGGCATGCGGCCTGAGCCATGGAGTGGATTTGCGGACGTGTTAACTCTTGATCTTTGCCCCGCTTGCATCCACCTAACACGAGAAGGCCGAGGTGCCCGATTTCTGTGCTGTAAAACTCCCGTCACAAACGGTGGTAGGCGGAACGATCCCCGGTCGTTAATATAAGATTCGCGGTTGGCCTGATGGTGGCCGCGACATGAAAGGTTGGACAATGGCCAAAATATCCAAGGCTCCCAGCGACGGCGTCTTCGCAGTCCTCCCACTGCGCGACATCGTGGTGTTCCCGCACATGATCGTTCCGCTCTTCGTCGGGCGTGAAAAGTCGATCAAGGCGCTGGAAGAGGTGATGGGTCAGGAAAAGCAGATCCTGCTCGCTACCCAGATGAATGCCGCCGATGACGATCCCGAGCCCGATGCGATCTTCGACATCGGCACGCTCGCCAATGTGCTGCAATTGCTGAAGCTGCCCGACGGCACCGTGAAGGTTCTGGTCGAGGGCGCCTCGCGTGCGAAAATCGTCTCCTTCACCGACCGTCCCGACTTCCACGAGGCCAAAGCCACGGCGCTGGTCGAGCCGGAAGAGGAAGAGGTCGAGGTCGAGGCTCTGGCCCGCTCGGTCGTCACCGACTTCGAGAACTACGTCAAGCTGAACAAGAAGATCTCGCCCGAAGTGGTGGGCGCGGCCAGCCAGATCGACGACTATTCCAAGCTCGCCGACACGGTTGCCTCGCATCTCGCCATCAAGATTCCTGAAAAGCAGGAAATGCTGGCCACGCTTTCCGTCAAGGAGCGGCTGGAAAAGGCGATGGGCTTCATGGAAGCCGAAATCTCCGTCCTGCAGGTGGAGAAGCGCATCCGCTCGCGCGTCAAGCGCCAGATGGAGAAGACGCAGCGCGAATACTACCTCAACGAGCAGATGAAGGCGATCCAGAAGGAGCTCGGCGAGGGCGAGGACGGCCGCGATGAGGCCGCCGAGATCGAGGCGCGCATCAAGAAGACCAAGCTCTCCAAGGAGGCCCGCGAAAAGGCGGAAGCCGAGTTGAAGAAGCTCAGGACGATGTCGCCGATGTCGGCTGAATCGACCGTCGTGCGCAACTATCTCGATTGGCTCCTGTCGATCCCGTGGGGCAAGAACTCCAAGGTCAAGCAGGACCTGGCCTACGCGCAGAACGTCCTCGACACCGATCACTTCGGCCTCGACAAGGTCAAGGACCGCATCGTCGAGTACCTTGCCGTGCAAAGCCGCCAGAAGAAGCTGAAGGGGCCGATCCTGTGCCTCGTCGGCCCTCCCGGCGTCGGCAAGACCTCGCTCGGCAAGTCGATCGCCAAGGCAACCGGCCGCGAATTCATCCGCATGGCGCTCGGCGGCGTGCGTGACGAGGCCGAGATCCGTGGTCACCGGCGCACCTATATCGGCTCGATGCCCGGCAAGGTCATCCAGTCGATGAAGAAGGCAAAGAAGTCCAACCCGCTCTTCCTGCTCGACGAGATCGACAAGATGGGCCAGGACTTCCGTGGCGACCCGTCGTCGGCCCTGCTCGAGGTGCTCGACCCCGAACAGAACTCGACGTTCATGGACCATTACCTCGAGGTCGAATACGACCTGTCGAGCGTGATGTTCGTGACGACGGCGAACACGCTGAACATCCCTGCGCCCCTGATGGACCGCATGGAGATCATCCGTATCGCCGGCTACACCGAGGACGAGAAGATCGAGATCGCCAAGCGGCACCTGATGCCGAAGGTGATCCGCGATCATGCGCTGCAGCCGAAGGAGTTCTCCGTCGGTGAGGACGCGATCCGCGCCATCATCCAGACCTACACCCGCGAAGCGGGCGTCAGAAGCCTGGAGCGCGAGCTGATGAAGCTCGGGCGCAAGGCCGTGACCGAGATCCTGAAGACGAAGAAGAAGACGGTGAACATCACGGCGGCGAACCTCGCCGACTACCTTGGTGTCCAGCGCTTCCGCTTCGGCCAGGTCGAGGCGGATGATCAGGTCGGCGTCGTTACCGGGCTTGCCTGGACGGAAGTCGGCGGCGAGCTGCTGACGATCGAAGGCGTCATGATGCCCGGCAAGGGCCGCATGACGGTGACGGGTAACCTGCGCGACGTGATGAAGGAATCGATCTCGGCGGCGGCCTCCTATGTCCGCTCGCGCGCCATCGATTTCGGCATCGAGCCGCCGCTGTTCGACAAGCGCGACATCCACGTCCACTTGCCGGAAGGCGCCACGCCGAAGGACGGCCCGTCCGCGGGTGCTGCCATGGCCACCGCCATCGTGTCGGTACTGACGGGTATTCCGGTCCGCGCCGATGTGGCGATGACTGGCGAGATAACGCTTCGCGGCCGCATCTTGCCGATCGGCGGCCTGAAGGAGAAGTTGCTCGCCGCACTGCGCGGCGGCATCAAGAAGGTGCTGATCCCGGAAGACAACGCCAAGGACCTGGCGGAGATTCCGGACAACGTGAAGAACGGCATGGAAATCATTCCGGTCTCGCGCGTCGGTGAGGTGTTGCGCCACGCGCTGGTGCGGATGCCGGAGCCGATCGAATGGGTCGAACCGGTCAATCCGCCGGCCGCGACCGATAGTGCCGACGATGCCGGAAAGTCGCTTGCGCATTAGTTTTTCCTAAGGTTGCAGCGCACAAACAGAAAGCCGGGCCTCGCGCCCGGCTTTTTCATGTGAAAACCCCGGAATTCCGGGCTTTTTCCGCTCTTTTCCTGCCTTTTCGACTTGGTTGTGGGAACGCTTCTTTCTAAAGTCCGTTTCCTGCCGGATGAGTCGTAAGTTCCGGTGTTCTCATGGAAGGGAATTTTTATGAACAAGAACGAACTGGTGTCCGCTGTCGCCGACGCCGCGAGCATTTCGAAGGGTGACGCGCAGTCGGCGGTCGATGCAGTGTTTTCTGTCATCTCCGGCGAACTGAAGAAGGGAGGCGATGTACGGCTTGTCGGCTTTGGCAATTTCACCGTGTCAAAACGCGCTGCATCCACCGGCCGCAACCCCCAGACCGGCGCCGAAGTTCAGATCCCGGCGCGCACTGTGCCGAAGTTCTCGGCCGGCAAGGGCCTCAAGGACGCCGTCAACTAAGCGCATTTGATTTTCAAAACCAGAAAAGCCGGGCTTGCCCGGCTTTTCATTTTTGGACGCGTAGCGATCGGATCGGAAGCTCCTCAAATAATGGGGGCGTCGGCGCGCATCAGGCCTTCCTGCTTGAGATCGGCCCAGAGCGCTGCGGGGACTTTCGCATCCAGCAGCGACCGGTTGCTCTCGACTTCTTCAGGCCGCTGACCGCCGGGGATGACCGAAACCACCGAAGGGTGCAACAGCGGGAATTGCAGGGCGGCCTCGATCAGCCTGATACCATGGCGTTTGCAGACGGCTTCGATGCGCGCCACGCGGTCGAGCACATCCCGCGGCGCTTCGGAATAGTTGTAGTAGGCGCCGGGCTTCGGTCCGGTCGCCAGGATGCCGGAATTGTAGGGGCCGCCGAGAACGATGCCGATGCCGCGTTTCAGGCAAAGCGGCAGGAAAGAGATCAGCGCCTCCTGTTCCAGCAGCGTATAGCGCCCGGCAAGCAGGAACAGGTCGAAGTCGCCGCGCTCGGCCAGCGTCTGGGCCACCTGCCACTCGTTGATGCCGCCGCCGAATGCCTTGATGACGCCCTGGTCGCGCAAGGCGAGCAGGCCATAATAGCCCGAGCGCATGAACTCATCGATGCGCTGGTCGGATGCCTCCTTGCTGCCATGGGTGAAGATGTCGACATCATGCACGAACAGGACGTCGATGCGGTCGACGCCCAGCCGCTCCAGCGAGGCCTCGAACGAGCGCATGACCCCGTCATAGCTGTAGTCGTAGACCTCCTTGCGCGACGGCGTGTCGAAGAACTTGCCAATGCCGGTGCGCTCCTCGGGCGGGCAGGCGCGCATGATACGGCCGACCTTGCTCGACAGCACATAGTCGTCGCGCTTCCTGGAGCGCAGGAACGGGTTGAGGCGCGTTTCCGACAGGCCGAGCCCATAGAGGGGCGCTGTGTCATAGTAGCGGCAGCCGGTCGCCCAGGCGGCCTCCAGCGTCGCGTTGGCGTCCTCGTCGGAGACCGCGCGGTAAAGATTGCCGAGCGGCGCCGTGCCGAAGCCCAGTTCGGTGAAGGTGATGCCGCCATTACCGATGCGGTCGAAATTCCGTGTCTTCATGTCCTGCCCGTTTGCCTTGCTGATTTGTCTGACATGACACTATCATGCTCGTGGCTCGGCAAAAGCACCGCTGAGCGTTGGACACGCATTTTCGCGGTTGCTAGCATGAACGAAATCAAGCTGTTCGGGGGAAAAGCGTGAGCGGGAATTGCCAATCTTCGATTGCCGGCACGGCGACGGCACTGCCGTGAACAAACCCGGCTCGCAGATGTTCAAGACCGCGCTCGACGAGCTTGGCGCGGTGTTGGCGCGCGTCGATGGCGACCGGATCGACGCCGCCTGCGGGATGCTGGCGGGCGCCAGGCAGATCGTCGTCTATGGCTGCGGCCGCGAGGCCTTGCAGGTGAACGGCTTCGCCATGCGGCTCTATCATCTGGGCCTGCCGGTTTCGGTCGTCGGCGACATGACCACGCCGCCCGTAGGGCAGGGCGATGTCTTCCTTGCCAGTTCTGGGCCTGGCGAAACGTCGACCGTACTCACCCTGATGCGCATCGCGCGTGAGGCAGGCGCGACCGTCCTGCTCCTGACCGCCCAGGCAGGCGGCAGCGCCGCAAGCCTGGCCGATCTGACGTTGCTGGTGCCGGCGCAGACCATGGCCAACGACCAGGGGTCGCAAAAGACGTCGGTGCTGCCGATGGGCTCGGTTTTCGAGGGTGCGTTGTTCCTGCTGTTCGAGATCATGGTGCTGAAACTCAGGGAATTGACCGCGGCCTCGCCGGAAGCCATGCGCGCCCGCCACACCAACATGGAATAGATCATGCGCTATGAACTGATGCTGCCGCACCAGATCCGCAAGGCGATCACGCAGAATTGGCCGGTCGCACTGCCGCTCGGCGTACTGGAATACCATGGCGAGCACATGGCTGTCGGCATGGACACGCTGGCCGTCATCAAGACGCTGGAGCTGTTCGAAAAGGAGAGCGACATCGTCATCCTGCCGCCCTTCTACTATGGCGCGGCGAGCTATGCCGTGGCGCCGCCGGAAGGCAGCGGGTCGGTGCAGGTCGGCGGCAATCAACTGGCGCCGTTCGGCGAGGAACTGTTCTACAGCCTGCTGCGTATCGGCTTTCGCAACATCCACGCCATTATTCATCACCAGACCGAGAATTTCGCCGCCGGCATGCCGACCGATCTCGCTTTCAAGACCGCCGGCAGACAGGCGATCTTCCGCTTCCTCGAGAAGCAGCGCGGCGAGGGCTGGTGGGGTTCCGAAACGATGGCCGACTACTATGCCGGACATGCCGCGGGCGAGAATTTCTTCAACTGGGTGCAGGTGCATCCGCTGATGCCGGCCGCGATGAACGGCAAATATCCTTTCGACCATGCGGGCATCGGCGAGACATCGCTGATGCTGGCGCTGTGCCCGGAGGCGGTGGACGCCGCGCACTTCGAGGACAACAAGAGCTGGTATACGGCGAGCGCCAAGGAGGCGTCAGAGGAGTTGGGGCAAAAGGGTGTCGCCATGATCATGGATCACCTCAGGAAGATCCTGAGGCGCTAACGCGGGTTCTTCCTTCTCCCACTAGGGGCGAAGGAAAAAACGCTACTTCACCGCACCAGCCGTCATGCCCATGATCAGGTAGCGTTCCAGCGCGATGCCGATGACGGCAAGCGGCGCGATGGCGGCGGTGGCAAGGGCCGCCATCGACCACCAGTTGATGCCTTGCGAGCCCGTCTGACTGGCAACCATGACCGGGATTGTCTTGGCGTCCGTCGAGGTCAAAAGGGCGGCGAAGAAATACTCGTTCCAGCACAGCACCATCGCCAGGATGAAGGCTGCGACCATGCCTGGCAGCGCGATCGGCATGACGATGCGGAAAAAGGCGCCCCAGATCGACAGGCCGTCGACGAGGGCTGCTTCCTCCAGTTCGACGGGGATGGAATTGAACTGGTCACGCATGATCCAGATGACGATCGGCAGCACCATCAGCGTGTAGAGCAGGATCAGCCCGATGCGCGTATCGAGCAGCCCGACTTCGCGGTAGAGCACCAGGAACGGCAAGGCGAGCACCACCGGCGGCAGGATCAACTGCGACAGGAAGAAGAAGGAGATGTCTTCGTTCTTGAACCAGGCGAAATGGTAGCGATAGCGGGTCAGACCATAGGCGGCGAGGCTGCCGATGATGATCGCCAGGCTCGACGCGCCAACCGAGGTGATGACCGAATTCATGAAGCGCTTGAGGAACTCGTCGCGCACGGTCGATGTCTGGAAGATCGAGTCCGGCGACAGGCCAAGCGATCGCCAGCCTTTCCAATCCGGCTGGAAGTCGACAAACGGGATCAAGTGGCCCTGGGTGACATCCACCGCCGTCTTGAACGACGTGGTGATGGTCCAATAGATCGGAAACAGGCAGATGAAGCCCCAGCAGGCGAGCGCGCCGTAGATGAAGACGCGGCTGGCGACGAAGCTCGCCGGCGAGCGGATTTCGGATGCGACGTAGTCGGTGGTCTGAACGCTCATCTTGCCCTAATTCACATTGCGCACGAAACGGCTGGCGAATTTCAACAGCCAGGTCACGAACACCACGATAATGACGAGATAGGCCATCGCCAGCATGGTGCCGTAGCCGACATTCGAGCGGTCGCGGTACTCGCGGTAGATGAAGCTCGACACCGAATCGGTGGCGCCGCCCGGACCGCCCGAGGTGACCGTGATGATGATATCGGCAAGCTTCAGCTTGAAGATGATGCGCAGGATCACCGCCGTTACCGACACCGGCAGCATCAGCGGGAAAGTGACCTGCCAGAAGGTCTGCCAGGCCGTGGCGCCATCGACACGTGCCGCCTCCAGCACCTCGCGCGACATTGCCTGCAGCCCCGCCAGCAGCATGATCATCATGAACGGAATGAAGGTCCAGGCGTCCAGCAGCATGATCGAGATGCGGGCGGTGATCGGGTTCGAGAAGAAGGCCGGGTCTTCCCAGCCGAGATGGCGCGCCAGCGTCGCCGCCGGCCCGAACCGATACTCCATCAGCGATTTGCCGATCATCCATGAGACCGCCACCGGCGACAGCATCAGCGGCATCAGGAACACCACCCGGAAGAATTTGCGGGCACGGATCTGCGCGTTGAGCAGCAGCGCCAGGCCAAAGGCCACGACGTATTCGACCAGCACCGCCAGCACATAGAGGACCATGTTGAACAGGGCGTTGCGGTAGTAGGGGTCGGCGAGCATCTGCCAGAAATTGTCGAGCCCGTTGAACCTGCGACCGCTGAAGGAGCTGAGGTTCCAGTCGGTGAGCGCGATGTAGAAGCCGAACAGCGTCGGGAAGATCACCATGGCGATGGTGAACAAAAGAGCGGGCAGCAGGAACAGCGCGCGCTGGCCGTCCTCGCCTCGTGTCAGAACCTGGCCGATGCCGATCGCCACGCCCCACAGCACATAGGCGTAGACCACGGGCCGCCATGTCTCGAAGCCGATCGTATCGACCTCGGTCTTGTAGAGGATCTGCAGCACGATCGTTGCCAGCAGGCCGAGCGTGGCAATCGCCATCAGCGCCCAGCCCAAATGCCGGCGGCCAGGCGGGATCAGATCATGGGGGGCGGCGTCTGCCGGCCACCGGGTCGCGGTCGAAGTCTGGTCAGCCACAAATCTCGCCCGTTTGGAAGGGAAGGCTGTGGTCCGGCGTCGCCGCCGGACCACGGTTCAAAGGCAGCTTACATGCCGAGCGAGGCCTTGTAGAGCTTGATCTGCTTGTCACGGCCGATCTGGTCGGTCAGCTTCTCCCAGGCGGCTGCGATGGCATCGGCGCCTTCCTGCGCCTTCATCTTGCCGGCGAAGGTGTTGGCCAGAATATCCTCGGCGGCGCTGTAATACTGGAAGATGCCGGGGATGCGCGGCTCGATTGCCGCGTTGGGATGGTTGTAGCTGTCGCCTTCCGACTTCAGGTACGAGGTGATGAAAGCCTCGTCGTAGCCCGCCGCCACCCACTCCGGAATGTCGAAGTGCGAATTGCGGTAGGGCTGGAAGCCCGACGGATACATCGCCGTCCAGATCGACAGGTCCTTCCCGCCGAGATGGGCGGCCGCCGACCATGCCGCCTTCTTCTTCTTCTCGTCGCTATCGACGCGGGCCATGACATAGACGCCCCAGCCGAGATAGGCGCAGTTGGGCGAATAGTTGGGGCCGCTGGCGAGCTTCTCCCACTTGCCGGTCTTGGAGTTGTAGACGTCGTCGGAGCCCGGCAGGATCGAGAAGCCGGTGACGTCGCCAATGACCGAGCTATCGTTGGTCTTGACGTTCGAGCCGACGTCGCCCCACCAGGGGATCATCGAGCCGGTGCCGGCCAGGAACTGCTGGAAGGCGGTGGTGTTCGGGTCGGCATTGATCTGGTCGGCGGGTTCCGACGGCAGCGCATCGATGACGTCCTGGATGGCGCGTACCCAGGCCGGATTGTTGACGCGCGGCTTCATCGTGTCGGCGTCAAACAGCCAGGCCTTGTCGTCGGGATGCTTGGCGTAGGCGGTGGCACGGCTGCCCAGGAAGTAGAAACCGAAACCGCCCCAGGGTTTGGGCGCGTCGAGATAGCCGTAGACATCCTGGCCCTTGAACTTCTTGCCCTTGAGGAACTTGGTCACGGCCTGAACCTCTTGCCAGGTCTTCGGCACGCCCCATTCGCTGGTCGCCCCGCTGTCCTTCCACTGCTTGGCGAGGTCGGCGTCTGCAAACACGTCGGTGCGGTAGTTGAAGTTGTGCGCGTCACCATCGATGGTGACACGGTATTGCTTGCCATCCCAGGTGCCGACGGGCGGCTTGAGGTAGTTGACCAGATCGTCGAAGTCGATCTGCTTCTTGACCCAGTCGGGCATCTCAGAAGTCAGACCCTTGCCGCAGACGTCGCCCTCGAACGGCGCACCCATCTCGATGATGTCGAAATCGACGGTGCCGGTGGCGATCGACTGCTGCAGACGGGCGTTGTAGTCGGCCTGCGCCAGATCGATCCAGCTGATCTTGGCGCCGGTATAGGTTTCCCATGGCTTCAGGAAACCACGGAACAGCACATTGTGCAGGTTTTGGTTGTTGAGGCCCATGAAGGTGAGCTCGACGCCGGCGAACTCGCCTTCCTTGACATTGGCCTTCGTCGCCTCGAGGCAAAGTTCGCCGACCTTCTGGAAGTCGGCGTCGGTCGGCTGGCCTTTGCCAACCCCAGGAATCTGCAGGAGTTTCGAGCGCAGTTCGCTTGCGGCGGAAGCCGGGCGCGTCAGGGCGCCCAGCCCGGCGCCGGATGCCGCCGCGATCGCGGCCATCGAGGCCGCGCCCTTCAATATGTCGCGCCTTGTAGCGCGGGCACGGACCAGTTTGTCGTAAAGACCTACTCGCATGGACTATTCCTCCCAGAACGTTAGTCGTGAATCGAAGTGCCAATCGTGCCGGGCGCTGGCCGTGTTCAGAAGCGAAACCAGGACCCCAACCTGCGTCGCTTCGCGTTCCGTTTTTTCGGGTAGAGTACCGGCGTTCGGATTGGCGCTCGTCACTATTCTCACAACCAAACGCCGTGTCAACGAGGGCGGGTTTTTATCTATAAGAGACCGACTTGCCCTGACCGGTCGCGTTGGTTAGCTTCTGCGCCTACGGCCAGTTGGAGCCGATGGGGGAACGATGGCTCAAGTCGCGATTAGCAATGTGGCCAAGGCGTTTGGAACCGTCAAGGTTCTGCACGAAGTCAGCGTCGACATTGCCGATGGCCAGTTCGTTGTGCTTGTCGGCCCGTCAGGTTGCGGCAAGTCCACGCTGCTCAGGATGGTGGCGGGGCTGGAGACCGTCTCCGGCGGCACGATCGCCATCGGCGACCGCGTCGTCAATCACCTGCCGCCCGCAAAGCGCGACATCGCCATGGTGTTCCAGAACTATGCGCTCTATCCGCACAAGACGGTCGAGCAGAACATGGCTTTCGCCCTCAAGCTGCGCAAGACCGATCCGGCCGTGGTGGCCGAGCGGGTCAAGCGCGCCGCCGACATCCTCGACCTCAGCCCCTATCTGAAGCGCTATCCGCGCCAGCTTTCCGGCGGCCAGCGTCAGCGCGTCGCCATGGGGCGCGCCATCGTGCGCAATCCGCAGGTATTCCTGTTCGACGAGCCGCTTTCGAACCTCGACGCCAAGCTGCGCGTGCAAATGCGCACCGAGATCAAGGAACTGCACCAGCGGCTGAAGACCACCACCATCTATGTCACGCACGACCAGATCGAAGCCATGACGATGGCCGACAAGATCGTCGTCATGCGCGACGGCCGCATCGAACAGGTGGGCGCGCCGCTGGAGCTTTTCGACCGGCCGGCGAACCTTTTTGTTGCCGGTTTCATCGGCTCGCCCTCGATGAACCTGCTCAAGGGTACCGGGCGCAAGGGTGGCGTCGACATTGCCGGAACGCTATTCCCGGTCGCTCCGAACAACGCCGTCGAGGAGGGGCGCGCCGTCGTCTATGGCGTGCGCCCCGAGCATCTCGAGATCCATCCCGATGGCGTGCCGGCGAAGATTTCCGTGGTCGAGCCGACCGGCTCGGAAACCCTGGTCTTCCTGCGTTTTGGCGACGGTGAGATGGTGGCGCTGTTTCGCGAACGCCATGACTTCAAGCCCGGAGATACGCTGAAACTTCGGCCAAGGCTCGACCATCTCCATCTGTTCGACGCCGAGACCGGCAAGCGTCTCTGATCTCAAACGCATTTCACGAGGACCATCATGCTCAAAGGGATCGATCCGTTGCTCAATGCCGACGTGCTCCAGGCATTGCGGGCGATGGGACATGGCGACGACCTGATTGTCGCCGACACCAACTTCCCGTCCGATTCGGTCGCGCGCCAGACGGCGCTCGGCCGGGTGCTGCGCATAGATGCCTCGGCGGCGCAGGTGGTGAAGGCGGTGCTGTCGCTTTACCCGCTGGACACATTCGTCGATGACGCGGCCGCCCGCATGGAGATCGTCGGCAAACCGGACGAGATCCCAGCGGTGCAAAAGGAAGTGCAGAAGGAGATCGACGCCGCCGAGGGCAAATCCTGGCCGATGGTGCCGGTCGAGCGTTACGCCTTCTACGAGCGCGCCAAGCAGGCTTATTGCGTCATCCAGACGGGCGAACGCCGTTTCTACGGCTGCTTTGCCTTCCGCAAGGGCGTGGTGCCGCCGGATGCGGAGTAGCGGCATGGCCTCGGGCAAGCCGATCATCATACTCGGTGTCTTTGTCGCCGATACGGCCTACAGGGCGCAGCGCCAGCCCCGCATGGGCGAAACGATCCTCGGCAATTCCTTCAAGCTGGGACCAGGCGGCAAGGGGTCGAACCAGGCGGTGGCGGCCGGCAGACTGGGGGCGGACGTCACGTTCCTGACCCGCCTCGGCGTCGATGCCTTCGCCGACATGGCCAAGCGGACCTGGACGGATGCCGGCGTGAAGAGCGCCGCGATCGATACGCCGGACAGCTATACCGGTGCCGCCTACATCTTCGTCGAGGAGGGGAGCGGCAACAACGCCATCATCGTCAGTCCCGGCGCCGCCATGCTGATCACGCCGGACGATATCGAAGCCAATGCCGAGCTGATCCGTGGTGCCGGTGTTTTCGTCACGCAGCTCGAACAGCCGATCGAGGCCGCGCTGCGGGCGCTGGAGATCGCACGCGGGGCAGGGGTGACGACCATTCTCAACCCGGCACCGGCGGCAAAGCTTCCCGATCGCATCTACACGCTCTGCGACTACCTTACACCGAACGAGACCGAAACCGAGGAATTGACCGGGCTGAAGGTCTCCTCGGTCGATAAAGCGCGCGCCGCGGCCGGCAAGCTGCTCGAAAAGGGCGTCGGCACAGTCATCGTCACGCTCGGCGACAAGGGCGCGCTGCTGCACACGAAGGATCGCTCGGAGCATGTTTCCGCCATCAGCGCGGGGCCGGTGGTCGAGACCACGGGAGCTGGCGATGCGTTCAATGGCGGCCTTGCCGCAGCACTTTCGCGCGGCGTGGAGCCTCTGGAGGCGACGCGTTTTGCCTGTGCCGTCGCGGGTATTTCGGTGACAAGGCCGGGGACCGCGCCGTCCATGCCCGCGTTGCAGGAGGTCGAGGCGCTCTTGGCGCGGGGCTGAACCCGGCGCTTACCGGGGCGCCGGGCTGCACGCACAGTTCTCGCAAGGGATCTACTGCTTGATGTAGCAGCGCTTCCCGGCGTCGGGAGCGGGATCGCCAAAGGAATCATTGTCGCATTCGACGCCATCCCGGAACACATCCTGCGTGAACCGGCCGCGGGCGCCATACCTGACCACCTTGCGGCCATAGAAATCGCAGAATTCGCCTTCCTCGGCGCAGGCCACCCATCTCTCGCGGCGAGGCTCATCGTAATCGCCATCGGATTCGCCGCGACCGCGCAACACGATATAGCACGTCTTTCCGTGGCCAGGCGCAGGGTCGCCAAAGACGCGAGTTGAGCATGGGACCGCGTCACGGTCGATAAAGCGCGATGTAGTGCGGCCCCCGTCGCCAAAAACCACTTCAGCCGGAAATGGCAGTCGGCAAATGCCGCCCTCCCTTGCGCATCGCTGAAGCCGAGCAGCCGAAGCAGTGGCGGGAAAGATGGCGGAAGCAACCATTGTAAGGCCAGCAAAGCTTATGGCCGTGAACACCGTGCTCATCGAAGTGGTTGAGGCGATAGACACTGTAAGTCCTCCAAGGTCGTTCAGGCTGCATGTTGTGGTAGCCGGATTATTTCAGGCCAAGTATTTCAGAGGTGAATCAAGCGTTTTTTTAGGCGGATGCGCAAGCCCCGTTCGAGCGGTTTGCCTGGCGCAAACGTCAGGCCAAGGAGATATCTGTCAACGCAGGAGCCGAAACAGGCCGGTAGCCGACTTTTCCGGGCTGACAGGAAGCAAATCTCATCTGGGCACCACGATCATGGCCGCAAGCCCATGCATGGCAGATCGAACTCAGATTTGAAAGGTTCTGGATCACATCCGCATACATCTTTGACAGACAACGTCGACATTTCTCCTGAGCCAAGGGTCTGTGTCCCTTGAGAGAAATGGCGCGAGCGACAACCCTCGAACCCGCGACCTCCGGCGTGACAGGCCGGACGATTCTCTAGTCAGAGTCAAATAAGTTTCAATTTTTTGCCCGCGTTAACGAGCGGCAAAAGTGACAGAAGTTGAAACCAAAACGCCGGACCCAACCGGCGCTGCAAAACCATACCCTTCAACCGGAAATCAGACTGTAAAAATCCTAAACTGTAGGTCTACCGTCCATCACGGCGGTGGGCGGTTTCGCGATGTCGCGATCTTTGACGCTGAAGTGGCTGATGGCCTGAAGCTGATTGGACTGAAATTGGCACTCACCAGCGACGGCAAGAAGTTCGTCTTCTCGCCCACTAAGGCGGACAGCGGTTCGCCTCCTTTGACGGGGATATGCGCCTTGTCTTCCGTACCAGATCACGGTGAACGCCATTTGCAGCCTCCGTTCGAGGCACTCTTACCGGTACTGGCTCGACAAGGATACCTTCTGAGGCCAGAAAGGCGGCGTTTTCGCCGCCTTTCACGCGGGTTCAGCCACCCATCTTCTTGGCCATCGCGCAGAAATCTGCATGCGACTTGTTGATCGTGGCATCGCCGCAGTCTTTCAACACCGCCTTCTGCTCATCTGGCTTCATGGACATCCATGCAGTCTTGAAATCCGCTTCCGACCTCAGTGTTTTCATGCCGGCATCGGTGAAGAACGGCGACATCTTTGCCGGATCGTCGAGCGCGGAGGTGCCGCCACTAGATGCAGCCAGCGCCGCGCCAGTCATCATTGTGAGCGCCATCGCGCCCATAGCGAGCATTTTGAAGGTCATTTTCATCTCCTCACGAGTTAGTCGATCGTATGAAACGATCATGCTCTCGAAACGTCATGTCGAAGGAAAGGTTGCCCGCCTGCGTCGAAAGGGCGGAATTCTATTCCGTGAAATGCAGCTTGGGGGCAATGGTGCGGCGACTCAGAGACATCTAGTCGGAACGCCTCTCGCCGCGCCGAGGTTGCGATGCGGCTGTGGCGCATCACCCGTTCCAGTGATTTATCGGTTCCGGGTCAGTCTCGTTCGACCAGACTCTCGTCGTTACCTTTGGCCAGGCCTTCGACCATTGCCCTGGTGCGTTCCAGAATATCCCCGCCCTTGTGCATGATCACGCGCCCCGGCGCACCGCATCCCTGTGCTCATCTCTTGATAGAGGAGGTAAATCCTGGGTCAGACCTTGGTAGAGCAGATCTGTCCGAGATCATGGCCAGCACGAACAGAGCGACGGCAAACGCGAATGGCGTGAGCAGAATCGCAGCGCAAATCGGGTTGATCTTCCGCATCCGGTGACCTTCTGCGCTGCAATTTAAACAAATCCAAACAAACATGATTAACGCGCCCCGATGGGGCTGCGCAAGGATCAACAATGATTTCATACTGTTACGGCGACGCTACCTCGCGGCGCCTCCGTGCGCCTAAAACCCACCCCGACCAAGCGGCCGTTGACGCCCTCGAAAATCACGTCGCAAGCGCCGCTACGGCTAGCCTGGTCGACGCACTGCGGGCCGCAAAGTTCGGCAAGACCCATTCGGTCTCCCTGGTTGATGATTTTGCCGAGGTGCGGCGACTTGTCTTTGGCCGCGACGAGAAGTGCCGGTTGATGGATATGCGCCGCACAGGTGCGGTGGAAGCCAACGCTGGCGGAGCTTCCGTTGAGTCGATCGCCGCAAAAATGGGGAACAGCATCGATCAGAACAAAACGCTTCAACGAACCTATATGCTGGTCAACTCAGCGGCCGTCAGGGCAGCTGATGAATCGCGCAAGATAGGGTGCCGCAAGCTCGGATCGGAACAGAACGAGTTCAAAAAGTTGAAACTCGCGTGGGGAAAAAGTTGAAACGTATTCATCGCGATAAGCGCCAAGTCCTTGAAAAGACTTGGCGCGAGTGACGGGGCTCGAACCCGCGACCTCCGGCGTGACAGGCCGGCACTCTAACCAACTGAGCTACACCCGCGCATTGACGAGCACGTGTCAGCCGTGTTCGTCGTTGGGGCGCTGGATAAGGGGTTCGCTACCGGGTGTCAAGCGCACCAAACCATCATAACGCCAAACAGGAGAAGGTTTTTTGACAGCCGGCATTTTGTTGGCAAATCCGGCCTGCGAACAGGGCGTCCCACGCTCATTTGGCCTTGCGAAGCCAGTCCCGACCGCTTAAAGGTCCGGCCCGGAGCGGGCGATTAGCTCAGTTGGTAGAGCGCTTCGTTTACACCGAAGATGTCGGCGGTTCGAGCCCGTCATCGCCCACCATTTTTTACCAATGAATTCAACGGCGTCTGCAGGTCCCTTAAGGCCGGCTTTGCGCGCTGCGCCCAGCTATGCGCCCAGAAACGACCGTTTTCGGGCGCTTAATAGGCATCGGCGGCGGCCTGCTGGAAGTCGGGATGATGGTGGCCGTAGGTCGATTCCATCTATTTTACCGTCATGCCGAGCGAGCCGGCGGCATCCCAGATCGGCACGCGGCGCTGCATCAGCCAGGTGGCGCGTGTGTGGCGCAGGATGTGCGGCGTGACCTCCTCGCCGAGCTTGGCCTGGACGCGGGCGGCATCGAAGGATTTGCGCATAGGCCGATCGGCTCGCCGCCCTTGGCGTGGATCACCGGACCCTTGCCGCCGTCTTTGCGCTTCCACCGTTTGAGGTGTGCCGTAAGGCGCCGCGGCAGCCGCATCGGCGGCCGGCGCTTCGTCGTCTCGCGCACGCGCTCGCCGCGACGGCAGAGCACGCCGGCGTCCAGATCGGGCCAGCCGCCGGCCGGGCCACGGTTCCAGTTGAGGTCGAGGATGGCCGCATGGCGCGTGCCCGTGGAGGCAATCGCCCAGCGTGTCGACGCCGAAAAGCAGCGACAGGTCGGTTATCGCGTCATCGAAGTCGCCAACCGTGCCGTCGACGAGATTGCCGAATTGCGCCGCGAGATCGGCGACCTGGCGAAGGAAGTGGCCCGCCGGAAGTAATGGTGAGGCGTTATCGTTCCTTTGCTGACTTGCCTACTGTCAGTCTGCCGGCCTTCTTTATCATTGGCCCAAGCTGAATGAGCACCGATCGGATTGGCACGTCCTGGTAGATCATGCCACCGTGAACTATCCGCATCTCCGCGGCCCGAAATCCATCTCCATACTCGAATTCTGGCGACCTATTGGAGAAGTTGTCTGTCAAAGGGTGTATCAAAATCGTTCGAAAAGTGTTCATAAAGTCCCGTGTAGATGTATGCTGAGCGATCTCTCGGGATGTATCTCTGTCCAAGCGTTTCGTACTGATTATTGGATCTTCTTTGAAGAAGTTGTTATATTCCTGTATATCAGCCTGCGTTCCTCTTTGATCTACGTCCGTCGCAAAGTGAAACGCGCCAAGTTGACGCTGTTGATAAGCCGCTATGAGCGGGAAGGCAAATAGCGCGGGTATGGGAAGTCTGTCATCAAACAAGCGTGCGACGCTCCACAGAATTGCAAGTACCTGATGCACATCTCTAGGCCAAAGACCCATGCGGTCTGCCATCTCTCCCATGAGAACCAACTGATCATGGTGAAACGGGGCCAGCCGATCGATCGCAAATCCTTCCGCTGACCACCTAGCCTTTATCAACTGATCCAACTTTGGTCTGTCGAAAGTGTAGGTCCGATCGAAGAATCGAAGAAGATAACGTTCGGCATCGAACCCCTCACCATACACTGCCTTGATTGTGTGAGCGAGCTGGTCGGTATGGGTCGCGACGACGAAAATGACATTCGGAACGTCGAAGAGGTGCTTGACCCGCTCAAGTAAGGCGACTGCATAGGTAGGCTTGCAGCGGTCCAGCTCATCGATAAGGACGAAAAGAGGCTGCCCGCCCTCGACAGCCTTAGCGAGGCTTTCTCGGAATCCGTCGATCGCCGTCTGGCCTTCTTCGAATGACTTCAACGCGTCATCGGCGTACTCGTTAGCGACTTCTTCGCTCGTTTCGGTTAGCGCCTTGCCAACTTCTCTGGTGATCTCATCAACGGCTTTTCCAATGAAGAAACCTGCGGCTCGGCTCGCCAGACCAACTCCTGTGTGGATCGCGATCTTCGAAAAGTTCTTCTTGATAGCCCCGACGACCGTCGTTGCGGCGCCGGCTTTCCCAAGTGCCTTCAAGATGGGGGACATGACGGCGAACATAGGGTCGATAGCGTGATCATCGCGCCAGGCATTCACCTCCGCCACTTTGTAGTCCGTCTCGGTCAATTGCCGTGCCATATTGGTCAAAAAGTACGTTTTCCCTGCTCCCCAGGGGGCACTCACATTCACCGATATTCCGCTCCTCCCGCGCTGCACGGCATTCTCATTCTGCTGCAGAAGGAATTTTATGAGGAAATCTGCGTCTTCTTGTCGATTTAGGAAATCGCCACTCCAGATCTTGTCGGTCATCGGGTTCCTGCTCGGATTTTTGCGGACCAGTGCTGCAGGCTCATAGATACTTCAACCCGTCAAGGGGTCGGCTGATTTCGGCAAGATAATGCTTTGAATTCGCGCCGAGTGGCTTTTTGCGCTTCTGACTATTGTTTCTGACTATACCTTGATGTTTGGGGCCGGCGGCTTCACCGTTGTCCGCAACTGCAATCTCTCGACCGTTGCGACAATAGCGGCGGAAATCGCCTCTGCTTCGCCTTGGAGGGTCGGGCCATAGATGCAGTTCACCGCTTCCTCGCTGGGTAGAACGCCCGGCGGGCAGTGATCCTCGATCGTGGCGCCGACTATGAGATGATCAAGGAAGCCCGGATCGCTTCGGCCTGCCGATGTGAGCATTGCGGCCACAAAAGCGCTAGCATCCACCTGATCGCAAACTCGACGCCGAACAGGTAAGCGAAGACCAAGGTCGTCCAGCGTTCCAAGTTTCCTGCTCTGTTCCGCGTGCTGCAGCATGTCGGAAGTTGGAACCTTGTCGAGAAACTCTCACATTCTTTCGGCCTTCTAAGCCGGTGCCGATCGCACGGTTTTGGCGAATAACTGGGGGATAAGCGACCGTTGCTGCCGATTGAACGCTCGTTTACAACTGAAATTGGTCTATTTGTTGGGGGGAACAAATGTTAGCGAAAGTGCCGCGCTTCTGCCTGTTTTCAATTGCTCACGTTATTGCTCTCGTTCTTTGGCAGTCGGCGATGGCCGGAGACCCCTCTCACGAGCAATGCAGTTGCACTTACCCGGCTAAGAATGGGGCAGCTGTAACTAACGCGACCTCATGCTGGCTAACAACAGACACGCAGATCCAGTGGTGCGATATTGCAGTTCAGACGCTTGAAGATCCAACTGCCTCGACTTCACAGACGGTTGGGATGCTGTTCGACAACGTTGATGACGTCGACGCCTTGACTAAGATTTTTGAAGAGCAGTTTTACCGGTTTGTCGGCACTGCAGACAGAATTACAGGGGCGCTTCTTGATGTAAACGAGGCCAAAGACATCGTCCCGAAACAGCTTCAGAAAAATCGTGACAAGATAGTCGAATGTGTCTCCGCTTTTCGAGACGCGTCATTCGGCAAACCCGGAAAGAAGCTGGATGGTGATAACGAGTTTCGATGTGGTGTCGGCGAAACCAGTGGCTGGCTGCGGATAGAATTTCGTGTCGGTGACGTCTGGCTCGCTTACGCCCTGTCGCCCGGCAAAAAGGCGCAATAGCGGTGCGTGAAAAATTGCTCGGTTGATGGCCTTTCTGGGCACGAACGTGGCGATCACCGTCATCGGTTTGGCGACGACAGCATTATTGACATTCGTGTTAACTCGCTCGTGGTCAGAGCCGCCACCGCTGACATTGGCGTTTGAGGCCACAATCGGATGCCCTGGCGGCAAGTTGGACTATCTAAAGAAACGCCACTTCGGCGATGTATTTGTGGAACTCACAAGAGGAGCCGACAGGCTCGTCATATGCGACACGGAAGTGCTGGTCACAACAAGAGCAGATGCTCCGAGTGCCTTAGCAAGAAAGTACCCAGGCTGTCTGAGATGGATCGGCACTTCATTGTCTTTGTTGCGTGCAAGCCCTTCAGTTTGTTCTCTTCCAGGAGGAAATCGGTTCATTTGCGATGGAGCTAATGCCCGGACCTATCCGGGATCAGCCGGGTTAGGTTCCGACAATCAGCCAATCACAGAATGTAGTCCCGATGTTTTGAGGCGCTTCGGATTCCAAAAATAGCGGATACGCCCACACGTCATGCACCGACACGCTGTCGATCTATATCCTCATCAATGTCATGGCTTGCGAGGCGCATTGATTTCGTTGCGTTTCCAGCTGCGGCATCGTGGCTGGCGCGAACTTGAGGCTCTAACCAGCTTGCCTTCTGGTCGAAACCGAACCACGGACCCGTCTTCTCTAGTTGGCCGTTGACAGTAACACGGAAATAAGCATTAACTAATAGACTAGGTGGGGGTAATCAGATGGCGTTCACCCGTGTAGCTGTCCTTTGCGCGACCTGGTCATCAATAGCTTTTTCCGGTCCGGCCAAGAGCGAAGACATGTACTCATCGACCGGAGATGTCGATATGTCTTACTACAAACACACGCCCTATTTTGCATTCAAGGCGGATGAGTGTGGCAGCTCTGATGTCGGGTCTGTGCAAATGTCGTGTAAATATATCGAAGTTGGGACCATAAACGGCTCTCTTTCGGAAGGCCAGAAGCAAGATCCCCGATGGCCGAGCCTAAATAAGTACTGGGGTAGCCTTGACAATCTACTAAAATTTGCCGGGACAGCTTGTGCGCGCAGCAGCTTGGAAAGCGAGGCGCAGTCAATCGCAAAAGTCCGGGCTCGGAACATCGTTACCAAAATGACAAGAGATTTTGACGAGCAAAACCTGGATGGCAGGCTAAGTAATCTCGGCTATCTAAAGCATGCTGGAGGTTTTTATTGTGTCAAAACGAAAAACACATACGATGGTCAACGCACTGTGTCGGCTTCGCCGACCGTAAATGATCTGCTGCCAAATTACAAACCGCCAAATAGTTCATCAAATGCACCGCACCCTCGCACTATTCGCTATACTGTAATTAATGATGATAGGTTCGAATTGGGTGGAATTTTCTTTAGCCAGCAAGGCGGAAGTTGGCCCGGTCATGGCAAAGAGTTCAAATTCCCTGCTGGGCAGACCCGTAACGTGAGCCTGGCCTGCGCACCAAAAGAAAAGGTTTGCTACGGAGTCTGGCGGGATAACAATACCGACATATATTGGGGTGTCGGGGCCGATGGAAAGGACACCTGCACCGACTGCTGCAATACTTGCGGTGCAAACAGGACACTAAGATTTGGGGATCGGGGGCCGCGTCAGGAGCCGCAACAAAGTGCTCCTGTGGCGAGCGCCGAGCAACCTAGCCCACAACAAAGCTCTGGGGGTGGTATGAATGCCGCTGAAGCGATCGATGCGATTTCAGCGGGCATCCAGCTAGGAACGGCTATAGGAGGTCTGATCGGCGGCGGAGGCTCCTCGGGAGGAGGACCTGTTTATATCCCCCAGGGCCAACAGCGTCGTTCAGGTAGCACTATTACCGGTGGTAATTAGTTGGTTCATGCTCCAAACGCGCAAACCTGAGCGGAAGAGCGATTTCGTGCGGCGGTCTGAACTTTCGCACCATCAGCTCACTCGTTATACCGCCTTTGACACGTCACGCGAGGTGGTGTGACACGGCGCATTGATTTCATTGCGTTCCTTAGGAGAATCCGGTGGTCTCTGACACGATCAACGGTCGCAAGGCTTGCATGGCGATGCCGTTTTACTTGAATCAAAATTCAGACAATGCGAAGGGGAGGGCGCGCGCCCAGAAAGCGCTCAGATACGTCCCTCTAGCGCCCAATTTCGACGGTAATGGCCGGCTACAAACAGCATGAAAAAGGCCGCAAATGCGCCGTTTCTGCGGTTAGAACGCTCGTTTACACCGAAGATGTCGGCGGTTCGAGCCCGTCATCGCCAACATTCAAACCCACATTTCAAGTCATCTGCCGGAGGGCCGAACTGCTGACGCCTCGCGGCTTCACGGCGGCACCATCCGGAAATCCTTGCCCTCGGGCAGCAATTGCCCCCCATCGACGACAATCGTCGTGCCGGTGATGTAGCTGGCGTCGTCCGAGGCCAGGAACAGGAAGGCATTGGCCACGTCGCGCGGGCTGCCGAGCCGGCCGAGCGGGATCGAATCCTCCATGTTCTTGATATAGGCGGCACCGCGATGCTGCTGGATGGCTTCGGTAAGGATATTGCCGGGCTCGACGCCGTTGACGGTGATGCCGTAGCCGGAGAATTCAAGCGCTGCAGCGCGAATGAAGCCGTTGATGCCTGCTTTCGTCGCCGAATAATGGCCGTGGCCAGGGCTGGTGACGTGCGGGCCGGTGATCGATGATGTGTAGAGCATGCGGCCGGAGCGCTGCGCCTTCATCGGCACCAGGGCCGCGCGGCTGGCATTGAAAGTGCCGCGCAGGTTGACGGCCATGACGCGGTCCCAGTCGTCGTCGCTGGTGTTTTCGATCAACTGCCAGGGGTAAATGCCGGCATTCTGCACGATGATGTCGAGGCGGCCGTGCTGTTTCAGCGAAAGCGCCACCGCGGCCTCGGCGTCGATCATTCGCGAGATGTCGGTGCGGATGAAGGGGACGCCCAGTTCATCCGCGCTTGCTTGCCCGGCCTCCGCCTCGCTGTCGGCCAGCACAAGCCTTGCGCCTTCTTCGGCGAAGCGCAGCGCGATGCCCTTGCCGATGCCGCGCGCTCCGCCGATGATCAACGCCACCTTGCCTTCCAGTCGTCCTGTCATGCCAATCCCCGCCTCACGCCCTCTCACGCCAGTCTTTGGCGAATGGTTTGCTTGAATGCATCGAGCAGCACGGCCGCCAGCACGAGCAGGCCATGGATGACCTGGGTGAAGTTGGCGGGCAGGCCCATCAGGTTGATCGCCGTGTTGATGGCAGAGAGCAGGAGCACGCCGGCATAGACGCCCGGCAAGGTGCCGACGCCGCCCTTCAGGCTGACGCCGCCGATGACCACCGCTGCGAAAGCGTTGAACAATAGGCCGACGCCAAGATTGGCCGTGGCGCCCGACGTACGGATCGCCAGCAGCCAGCCGGCGAGCCCTGCGATGGCGCCGGCGAGCACGAAGGCGATGATCAGGTTGCGGTTCACCCGGATGCCGGCGCGGAAGGTCGCGGTTTCATTACCGCCGATCATCACGAGGTGCCTGCCGAACGGCGTCTTGGCCATGATCAGCGAGAAGACCACGAAACAGGCCACCGCGATCCAGGCGGTAAGCGGCAGGCCGATCAGGCGTTGGATGCCGAACCAGCGGATGGCGGGTGTCAGATCCTGTGCCGAGCGGCCGCCCGAAATGACCAGCACGAGGCCGCGTACCCAGATGTAGGAGGCGAGCGTGATGATGAAGGCGCTCATCTTGACCCTGACCACAAGATAGCCGTTGAAGGCGCCGATGAGGCCGCCGACGGCCAGCGCCAGCAGCAGCGAGACCGGAACCATCAGCCATTCCGGGTGCAATTGGACACCGAGGCCGATGCCCGACGAGCAAAACAGGATGCCGACTGCCATGGCGCTGAGTGCGGCGACGGATTCGACCGACAGGTCCATGTGGCCGGCAATGATGACCAGCGCCAGGCCGATCGACATGACGCCGAGAACGCTCGACGCCTCGATGATGTTGGCGAAGATGCCGAGCTGGAAATAGTTCGGAATGAACAGCGAGAAGACGACCAGGACAAGGAGCAGCATGAACCAGACGAGGTTGTCGAGGACGAACTCCAGGGCGTGGCGTGTGCGAGGGTTCATGGGTCGATCCGGTTGGCGTGCGCAATCAAGGCCGCAGCAGATTGTCCGCGTCTCGTTTCATGCGGGAGGGGAAGGGCTCCGGGCCGGGTATGGCCCGGAGCGTTCAGGCGACGTGCCTACTCGACCGACTTGACCGTATCGGTCGGCGGCTTCTGGTTACCCCAGAAAGCCGGGTTGTCGACGTTCTCCTTGGTGATGGCGGCACCCGGAATCTTGATGTTCGGCCCCCAGGTTTCCTTGGTGACGGTCGATTTCAGGCCAAGCACATCGTATTCGCCGGGCTTGATCTCTTCCTTCTTGACGACCTTGTCCATGAACATGGCGACGGCTGCCGCCTGTGCGTAAAGCGGCTGCTCGACCTCGACGTTGAGCCAGCCCTTGCGGATCAGGTCGAGGCCGACCGGCGCGCCGTTCGAGCTCATCAGCATGACGTCGCCCGGCTTCTTGCCGGCAGCCTCTAGCGAAGCGACGGCGGCGACCGACAGGTGCGCGGCATGGCTGAAGATCAGGTCGATATCGGGATTGGCCAGCATCTGGTCGGCAACGATGGTACCGGCATTGCTGGCCTCCCATTGCATGGCCGGAAGCGAGATGATCTTGACGTCCGGGAACGCCTTCATCTTCTCTTCAAACCCCTTCTGGATGTCGAGCGTGTAGGGATCGCCGGGGTCGCCCAGCACCTGGAGGACCTTGCCCTTCACCGAGCCGTTTTTGGCTTTCAGAAGCTTTTCGGCCTGGTCAGCGGCGACGTAGCCGATCTCGACGGTACCCGCGACCGATGTGAAGTCGGACGGTGTCGACGTGATCTGGCGATCGAATTCGACCACCGGAATGCCGGCGGCGCGGGCTGCCTCGATCGATGGTTTCAGCGCATTGAAATCGACGGCGGCCAGGATGATCGCCGCCGGCTTCAGCGCGATCACGTCGTTCATCTGCGATTGCTGCGCGTCGGTCTTGTTATCGGCGTTCAGCGTTTTCATCTCGTAGCCGGTCTGTTTCAGGAACAGCTCCAGCGCGCTCACCGATCCGGTCTGGAACTCGTCGAGCAATGTCGGCACCATGTAGTAGATAATACCCTTGGACTGGGCGAATGCCGGCGTGAGCGTGGCAAAGGCCAGTGCCAGGATACCGAAGACAGCAAGAAGTATTCGCTTCATGTCGTTGGCTCCCTGTTAAGCCGGACCCCTCTTTGTCCCTCAGCCCGCCGGTCCGGCACCGGCAAGCGTTTCCCCGGTGATCATGTTGATCACCGCATCGGGACTTGTCTTGTTGCGTGCGACATCGCCCGCCACGACGCCTTGCCGGATCACCACGATCCGGTCGGCGACCTGAAAAGCCTGCTGCATGATGTGGGTTATGATGACGACGCCGATGCCCTGGCTCGCCACCTGGCGGATCATGTCGAGACCGCGCCGCGTCTGTTCGACACCAAGTGCGGCGAACGGCTCGTCGAGCAGCACCAGCTTGCCGCCCCAGTGCACGAAGCGGTTGAGCTCGATGGCCTGCCGCTGGCCGCCCGAGAGATGCTCGACATTGGTGCGCAGTGAAGGAATGCGGGTACCGGCGCTGGCCAGCGCCTTGCCGACGACGGCTTCCATGGCGCGCTCATCGAGCACGGGAATGCCAAGCACCTTCCTGGTGATCTCGCGGCCCATGAAGAAATTGGCCACCACGTCGACATTGGTGCAGAGCGACAGGTCCTGATAGACGGTCTCGATGCCCGCCGCCTTGGCTTCCGCCGGCGACCGGGCCAGGAACTCCTTGCCCTCGAACAGCATGCGGCCGGATGTCGGTTCGAGACCGCCCGCGATGATCTTGACCAGCGTCGACTTGCCGGCGCCGTTATCGCCGAGCAGCGCCACCACCTCGCCCTTGCCGATGGAAAAGCTGATCCCCTTCAGCGCTTCGATCGCGCCATAGTTCTTGGTCACGTTGTCGAGCACCAGAAGGGGTTCGCTCATGCGGCAATCTCCCTGGCCGAAAGAATGTCGCGGCCGCGCTCGCGTTCGGCGGCGAACATCTGGCCGAAGCGTGGCGACAACACCCCTGAAACGGCAAGTGCCGCCGCGCCGCGCAGCACGGCATGCTGGCCGCCGCTGGCGACGATGACGCGTGGCGTCTTGCGGTCCGCGCGAGCCGAAACCGAATTGTGCAGCGGTTCGGCCGCGTCCGCCAGGCGTTCGAGCAACTCCGATGCCGCCAGGCCGCCGAGCACGACCGTCTCTGGGTCGAAAAGGTTCTCGATGATGGCAATGGCATTGCGGAAGATCGGGCCGACTTGCGCCACCCAATCGGCGTCGCTGCCGGCCCGGCGGCCCCGCGCTTCAAGCGAGAGGTAGCGCTCAAGGCAGCCGCGGTTGCCGCAGGGGCAGAGCTCGCCATCAGGGACCACGGGAATGTGGCCGATCTCGCCCGCATTGCCCCAGGCGCCGCGCAGAACGCTGCCGTCATGCATCATGGCGCCGCCGAGGCCAACGCCGAAATAGAGATAGTAATAGTCGGAATGGCGGGCTCCGATGCCATAAAGCCGCTCGCCCATCGCGGCGGCGGCCATGTCGCTCTCGAAGAACGCCGGCAATCCCGTCGCGGCCGTCAGCCGTTCACGCAGCGCCACGTGCTTCCAGCCGGTCATCGTGGTCGGGCCGACAAAGCTCATGGAGTCCACGTCGAACGGACCGGGAAGCGCCATGCCGATGCCGATGACGCGGCCGCCGGGCCGCTTGCCCGTCAGGTCGCGGACCATGGCGCCAATCTGGTCGAAGGCATGATCGGGCGCCGCGTTGGGCGCTTCGCGGCGTGAACTCTCGATGACGTCGCCGCTGAGATTGATCAGTGCGGCGTCTATTCCAAGCGGCGTCAGGTGGATGCCCACGGCATAGCCGCCTTCCGGGTTGATGCGCAGCGTCGCCGGTGGCAGGCCACGGCCCTTCGGCTCTTCGCGTACGGACAGGATGTAGCCCTGTTCCTCCAGTTCGCGAACGATGGTCGACACGGTCTGGACGGTAAGCCCGACATGCCTGGCGATGTCGCCACGTGCGATCGGACCATGACGGCGGATGGACTCCAGCACGATGCGCCGATTGTACGGCCGCCCGAATTCCTGATTGGTCCCCCGCAATGCCATGCCTTGCGCCCTCACATGACGTAAGGTTCGCATCAAATATTTATTCAGTCAAATGGAATTCAAAAATGATCGGAACGCGGGCCGAGCTGGAAATCCCGTGGCGTCTCACCCTCGGTGGATCAGTGATGAGACTAAGAAGTGACGGTTTGCGCCCTGCCGCTACAATGGCGGAAGGCCACCAGCGGTTTAATGGGATGCGGGAGACTGCATGACGAAGGAGCGGCGTCGCTCGGCTGGGGCCGGTGGCGCCGGATTCAGCCGGCGGGCGAGCGGTTGCCCTTGTTAGAGATACTGCGCGAGTTTCCTGCCGACGGTCAGGAAGCGCAACGGATCGATCGCCTCGCCATTGTGCCGCACTTCATAGTGAAGATGCGGGCCGGTGGAGCGTCCGCTGCTGCCGGTCTTGCCGATGATGGCGCCAGCCTCGACTTTTTCGCCTACCGTCACGTCGATCTCGCTGAGATGTCCGTAGCGCGTGGCAAAACCATTGCCATGATCGATCTCGACCATGCGGCCATAGCCGCCATTCCAGCCGGCCTTGGTAACGACGCCGGGCGCTGTCACTCGCGCCGCCATGCCGACGGGCGCCCTGAAATCCATGCCCGAATGCAGCGCGGCCGTGCCAAGAATGGGATCGGTGCGCACACCGAACGGGCTGGTGACGGAGTGGCCGGGGGCGGGATTGGCAAGCGGCAGCCGGCGGGCTTCCTTTTTCAGCTGGTCTAGCGTGTCGAGCGCCTCGTCCAGTTCCTTGACCTTGCTGTCGAAGATCATCGAGGAGTCGAGCGGGATCAACGGTCCGCCGACATCGCTTTCGTTCTTGCCGAAATCACTGTCGACCGGCAGTCCGGCTGCCTGCAGTGCCTGCTGGATGGCATCCGCGCTCTTATAGGCGTTGTCCGCGAGCGTGCTGATGCGGCTGAGCTGTTCATTCTCGATGGATCTCAGTGACTGGTTGATCGAGACGAACAGCTTGTCGGCACGATCGGCGGCTGAATCGCTGGGCAGTGGATCGGTGCGGGTCGACCACAAGGAGAAGGGCCTGGTGTCGGCGGTGCCGAGGTCGGCGCTCAGGCTGGCAACCGCGTAGGTCTGCGCGGGCTGATTTATGCTGCCGGTCACCTCGGCGCGCTTGTCCGTCTTGGCGGCCGCGGCCGGATCGTCGGCGGGTACCGTTCCGACGTCGTTTTCGGCGCGTTGGAGCAACGGGCCGAGACGGCCATGCCGCTGACTGAGCTGCGTCTGGCGCTGAAGCAGTTCGCTGACCTTGGTTTCCATCAATTGCTGGTCGAGCAGCTGCCTGCTGGTGATGCGGTCGACTTGGGCGCGAAGCGCCGAGATACGGTCCTCGTAAGCCTGCTGCATCCGCGCCTGGCGTGCGGTGGTGGCGCCGATGAGGTCGTCGCGCAGCACGAGATAGGATGTGGCCAGGAGGTAGCCGATGGCAATGGCGGCGAGTGCTGAACCGAGGAACGCCGCCAGCCAGGGGCGGATCGTGAAGTGCCTGATCTCGTTGCCTCGGGCGATGATGACCGTGTGCGGTTCCTTGCGCCTGCCGAATACTGCGGACTGACCGGTTGCGTTCACGGGACCAAGCTTTCGTTTACGACACCACGACAGCTTGATTACACATTATTAGGGTTAACAAAGGCTTGCCGTGTCGGCCGCGCGGCGCCGAATGCACGCAGCGAGGGCAAGAGGTTGCGCGAAAATCTCCAGGACGCGGACCTATGCCGCGAAATCGTTGGCGATGAACACCCATGTCCTGCCAGGAGCAGCCTGTAGCTCGCAGAGCAAGGCTCGGGTTTCTTAACTGTCTTCGATTGCATTTAGTTGACGCTTTTCGAGTAAAGGCGTGTTGGTATTTGGGATTCACCGTGGCGGTAGGAATGCTGGACGATCTGGTTGGCAAGATCCTCGACAAGATTTCGGGCACCGGTCTGCTGGCGACCGGGCTTTTGCTGCTGACCGCCTTTGTCAGCGCCCTCGTGGCCTATTGGCGCACGGTCGAGGAGAAGAGCTGGAAGGAGTTTTTCGAGTTCGCCGTCCCGCATGAGGTCATCACCCATCCCTCGGCGAAGGCCGACCTGCTGTTCTGGGTCACGAAGAAGGCCCTGATGCCCTTCCTGATGCTGCCCGCCGGAATCGTCCTCGTCACGGCGGTGGGCTACGGGACCAACTGGCTGTTTTCCACACTGTTCCAGTTCCAGCCGCCTCTGATCGAGGGGCCGGCAGGGCCGGTGACGGTGCTGATCTTCACCGTCAGCATGCTGCTCGCCTACGACATTTCCTATTATCTCTATCATGTCGCCCAGCATCGCTATCCGCTGCTTTGGGAACTGCACAAGGTGCATCATTCGGCCGAGGTGATGGTCGGGATCACCAAGGACCGGGTCCATCCGCTCGACGAATTGATGAACCGAGCCTGGGACGGCGTCATCGTGGGGCTCTGCTTCGGCATCTGGTCGCTGATTTCGCTGAACCTTGTCGAACTGACCGTTTTTGGCGTCAACGTCTATGTCATGCGCAACATCCTGATGATGGATTTCGTCAGGCACACGCATTTCAAGATCTCGTTCGGCCCGCTCAACAATTTGATCCTGTGTCCTCATTGGCACCAGTTGCATCACAGCACCGATCCGCGCCACTACGACAAGAACTTCGGGCTGCTCTTCTCGTTCTGGGACCGGTTCTTTGGGACATTGTGTGTGCCGAGGCCCGACGAGGACTTCAAGTTCGGGCTGGTTGACCGCGATGTGCGTGACTACCAGTCGCTCGCCGGCCTCTACGTCATGCCGCTGAAGCGGATGTGGGGGCATATCGCCAGGCGCATCCGGCCCGGAAAGTCACGGTCACGGACCTCGCGATCCTCGGAAGGGACACGGCCATGAACGCTCCCGTTGTGCTCGCGATCCCCCGGACACGCACCTTCGAAATCGTGACATCGGCGGTGCGCCTGGCCGAGATCGCCCCGGCCTGGAGCGCGCTCTGGCAGCGGGCTGGCGGGCTTGTCTTCCAGCACCCGGACTGGATCGCGGCCTGGTGGCGCACCACCCCGCATCAGGAGCGGCGCACCCTCAGGATTGGGCTTGCCTGGAACGGCGACCGGCTCGACGGCGTGATCGCGCTCGCGACCGTCAGGCGCTCCGGCATCCGCATACTCGAATGGGCGGCGAAGGATCACAGTGACTATGGCGATGCGCTGGTTGCACCCGACAGCGACCCGCGAGCGATCTCCCGCCTCTGGCAGTATGTTTTTGACCAGGGCGGCTTCGACCTGATCTATCTCAACCGTCTGCTGCCGGATGCCGGTGTTCATGCCCTGCTGGAACCGGCCCATGGCAAGGCGCTTCGGCCCAACCACCGCACTGAAATCAGCTATCGTGTCGGCGGCTCCTGGCAGCGTGGGGCGGAATGGTTCGAGACGTTGTCCAAAAAGGGCCGGCAGAACTATCGTCGTGGCCGCAAGTTCATGGAAGAAAGCGGTGCATTGCGTTTCCGGCTGTTGGATGCGGAGGACCCGCGCGAGCCGGTGCTCGAGCGGGTCGCGACGTTGAAGCGCCTCTGGCTCGCCCGCCATGGCCGCGCCTCGGATCTGTTCGACAAGGGCTCGCCGGTTCTCGCTGCGCTTATTTCGGTGCTGGCCGACCTCGGGCTGTTGCGCATCTTCGTGCTGGAGCTTGACGACAAGATCGTCGCCGTCTCGATCAATTTCGAGCAGCGCGGCACGATGATGGCTTTCGTCACCACCTATGATCCCGAATACGAGCGCGCCTCGCCGGGCATGGTGCTGATGATGGACTATATCCAGTGGTCGTTCGACCGTGGCCTTGCCACGATTGATTTTCTCTGCGGCGGCGAGGATTTCAAGCGGCGCTTCGCCACGCAATCAGTCACGCTGTCGTCGATGATGGGCGCGCGCGGCTTGCGTGGCCATCTTGCCGCGCTGGCCGATCAAGCGAGCCATGTTTCGAAATCCTGGAAGACGCGGCGGCAGCCGAAGGCCGAGGCCTCTGACGAGCAACGCCCATAATTGTCGATTGCTTTTGGTGGGCTTTGGCGACGCTCAGAGCGCGCGAACGGCTTCCAGCACGGCCTCGGCATGGCCCTTGACGCGGACCTTGCGCCAAATCCTGGCAATCCGTCCGTCGCGTCCGATCAGGAACGTCGCGCGCTCGACACCCATGTATTTGCGGCCATACATCGATTTCTCGACCCACAGATGGTAGGCCTCGATCACCTTGCGCTCCTCGTCGGCGGCAAGATCGATGGTGAGATCGTATTTCGACTTGAACTTGTCGTGTTTCTTGGCGCTGTCGGGCGACAGGCCAATGACGACGGCGCCGGCCTTCTCGAATTCCGGCTTCAGTTGTGAGAAGCTGATCGCCTCTTGCGTGCAGCTTGTCGTGTCGTCCTGTGGATAGAAATAGAGCACCACCGGCTTGCCGGCGGATGCCGCCAGGCTGAGCGATCCGCCGCCGTCCCGCGGCAGGTCGAATTGCGGCGCGGGATCGCCTACGTCGAGGTCGGCCATATCGATGCCCTTGTTTGAGGTTACGCGCGAAGCCACACCGATATAGTGTCGAGCGGGGATTCGTCCACGAGCGAATTCGTACAACGGAAGATTGCGTGGATCAGGAGCAACCGCAGCACGAGAAGATCAGGTTCAGGCGGGACGAGATCACCGACCTGGGGGCTTTGCCGTCCGCGTGCCGTGTCCCGCCTCTCGGTCAGGCTGCTATCGGCCGCGGCGTTCGTATCCTTTCACGCCTGTTTGCCGGCCTGGTGGCGTTCATGCTGCTGGCCGCGGTGGCCGTCTATCTCATCGGCCTTTCCGGCATCGGCTCGGACCGGCTGCGCGTCGAGGCGGAGAGTGCCATAGAGAGGCTGGCTGGCGTCGACGTCAATGTCGCGGTCGGGCCTGCGCGCATTACACTCGACAGTTCGAGCTTCGTGGCCCTCCAGGTGAGCGATGTCAGCCTGAAGACATCAGACGGCAAACCAATGGCGGATGCCGGTCGTGTGCGCTTTGGCGTGCGTCTGGTGCCGCTGCTATGGGGTGAGGTGCGGCTGACCAGTGCCAGGATCTCCGATGCCCGTGTCGTCATGGCGGCGATGCCGTCCGGCGGCGACTGGACCGCGGCACTGCGCAACCAGGACGGCCTCGTCGATCCGGAGAAATTGTTGGACGCGGTGTTCGGCAACATCCATCGCGCGCTCGACGCCGTGCGGGAAGATTCGATGCGCCGGATCGAGCTCAGCAATGTCGAGTTCGTGCTGCCCGACGCCGGATCGATCAAGCTGGTCAAGATCGCCGACGCCACCGTGGTTCAGTCGGGGCCGGGCGGCATGAAGTTCACCTCCGAGGCGGATGTCGACGGCAGGACAGTCACGGTTGCCGCCTCCGCCACCCGCGATGTCGCGGCGCACCGGGTGACAAGCCTGGATGCCAGCATCAATCTGGCGGATGCCGGCGCCACCGCTGCCGGCTCCGGGAAGCTTGGAGCGGTCGCGTTGAAGCTGACGGGATCGGAAGGCTCAGGTGCCACCGCATCACGCCTGGCCGCCGCCCTTTCATCCACCGGGTCGGTGCTGGATCTTGGCGCACGCGGGCTGCTGCCGGCGGATGCCGATGTCAATGCGACGCTTGTCTACGGCTCCAACAAGATCCAGGTGGACAGGTTGCTGCTGAAAACCGGCCGGTCTTCATTCGATTTCGGCGGCTCGATCGGGCCAAAACCGGCAACCGGGGTAGCGGGTGAGGAACCGTCCTACCGTTACGATCTGACCAGCGACGGTTCGACCTTGGCGCCGTCGGAATCGCCTGAACCCGCATTGACCTTCCTGGCCCGCATCGCCGGCGTCTACCAGCCGCAAAGCCGTAAACTGGTGGCCGAGCAGATCGCGGTTCGGTCCTCAGGTTCCGGCGAGGTGCTTGGCACCGCAACGGTGGAATTCGTTGACGGCAAGGCTCCCGGGATCAATCTGGCGCTCAGCGTCCATGACATGCCGGTCTCGCACGTCAAACAACTTTGGCCATGGTTTTCGGCGCGCAATGCGCGGCTCTGGGTGCTGAACAATTTGTTCGGCGGCCGCGTGGTCGACGCAAATCTTCAGTTCCAGGTGGTGCCGGACCGTCTCGGCAATGGGGTGCCGCTTTCCGCCGACGAGATCTTCGGTCGCTTCCAGATCGAGGGGGCGCGTTTCGACACGGCCGGCCGCATTCCGCCGATCCGCGACGCGGTGGGCGTCGTCGGATTCCACGGCAACGACGTCGACATTTCGTTGTCGTCGGGCACCGTCTTCATGCCCAGTGGCCGCGTGGTTGCGGCCAGCAACGGGACATTGACCGTCAAGGCGGCCAACCGCCCGCCGGTCATCGGCGCTCTCGATATCGACGTTGCCGGCGATGCGTCCGCTGTCGCCGAACTTGCATCCTATGAACCGATCAATGCCATGCGCCATGTCGGCATTCTGCCGGAGGATCTTTCCGGCAGCGTCACCGGCCACGTCAAGGCTGACATTCCGCTGCAGTCGGGCGTCGATACCGCGAAGCTCGATTGGCTGGTGTCGCTCGACTACACCGGCCTGTCCTTGGCCAAGCCGTTCGAGGGACAGACCGTGACCAATGCCGATGGCTCGATCACCGTCGATCCGCAAAAGGCTGTCATTTCGGCAAAGGCATCGCTGAATGGCATTCCGGCCGAACTCGATCTGGTCGAGCCGCTGGCGGATGACGGGCCGGCGCGCAGCCGCAAGGTGGCCCTGGTGCTCGACGACAAGATCCGCGCCGCCGCCATGCCGGGCTTGACGCCGCTACTTGGCGGAACGGTGAAGGTCGCGATCGACAAGAGCGGCAGCGGCAACCAGAATGTCTCGGCCGACCTGACCAATGCCAGGCTGGACATTCCCTGGGCCGGCTGGAGCAAGGGGGCGGGGGTTCCCGCCAGCGCCACGTTCGTCATGACCAAGTCCGGCGACACCACGACGCTGTCCGACTTCGAGCTCGACGGCAAGACGTTCTCCGTCGACGGCAGTATTGTGCTGGTCAACGGCGCCTTGTCTTCGGCCAAGTTCAGCAAGGTCACCTTGAACAGGGGCGACGACGTGGCTGTTTCGGTCAAGCGATCGGGCAAGGGCTACGCGGTCGACATCAATGGCAACGCGCTCGACGCTCGTTCGCTCATCAAGCAGTTCACGTCCGATGTGGACACCGCGACCAAGACGACGGGAACAGACAACATTTCGGTCAGCGCCGATGTCAATCAGCTGACCGGTTTCCACGATGAGCAACTGTCCAACCTGAAGCTCGACTACAGTGCGGCCGGTTCAAGGGTAAACGGACTGAAGGTTAGCGCGACGGCGAGTTCCGGCGCCGCCATCGCCATCAGCAACACCACCGGCGACGGCAGGCGCTCGCTCAACGTGCAGTCGGCGGACGCCGGCGCCATATTGAGGTTCCTGAACGTCTATGAGCACATGGAAGGCGGCGCGATCACATTGGCCCTGTCGGGAGCCAGCGATGGACCGATGAAGGGCAAGGTCGACACCAGCAACTTCTTCGTCGTCAACGAACCCAAGCTTGCCTCCATTGTCTCGACCACGCCGGCCGGCGACAGCCGCAGCCTCAACCAGGCGGTGAAGGGCAAGCTCGACACGTCGCGAGTGAAGTTCGAACGGGGTTACGCTGAGATCGACAAGGGTAGCGGCTACCTGAAGCTGATCAATGGCGTGCTGCGTGGCCCGCGCATCGGCACGACTTTCCAGGGCATCCTCTACGACCAGAACAACAATATGGACATGACTGGCACCTTCATGCCGGTCTACGGCCTCAACCGCATTTTCGGCGAACTGCCCATCGTCGGCGCGCTTCTGGGCAATGGCCGCGACCGCGGCCTGATCGGCGTCACCTACCGGCTCAGGGGCAATGCGAACAAGCCGGTGCTCGACGTTAATCCGCTGTCGGTGATCGCGCCGGGCATATTCAGGTCGATCTTCGAGTACCGGTGAGGGTCCTCAGGCCGGCCGCACCAGGATGTGCTTTTTCCTGCCCAATGAAAGCTTTACGACATTTTCCGGACTCAAATCCTGAAGCGTGACCAGGCGACGGTCGTCGCTTACCGGCTGGTCGTTCAGGCGCACGGCACCGCCCTGGACGTGCCGCCTTGCCTCGCCATTGGACGATGCCAGCCCCGCGCTGACCAATAGCGACAGGATGCCGACGCCGGCTTCGAGGGCGGCCCTGTCGGTCTCGACGGTCGGCAACGTGTCGGCGAGAGCGCCTTCCTCGAAGGTCTTGCGCGCCGTCTCGCTGGCCTGTTCGGCTGCCGCGCGGCCATGCAGATGGGCGGTGATCTCGGTAGCGAGGATCTTCTTCGCCTCGTTGATCTCGGAACCACCCAGCCGCTCGAGCCGTGCAACCTCGTCCAGCGGCAGGGTGGTGTAGAGCTTCAGGAAACGGGCAACGTCGGCATCCTCGGTGTTGCGCCAGTATTGCCAGAATTCGTAGGGGCTCAACATCTCCGGATCGAGCCAGACCGCGCCTGAGGCCGACTTGCCCATCTTGGCTCCGGACGAGGTGGTGAGCAGCGGCGTGGTCAGTGCGTAGAGTTGCGCATCCTCCATGCGGCGGCCGAGATCGATGCCGTTGATGATGTTGCCCCATTGGTCGGAGCCGCCCATCTGCAGGCGGCAGCCAAGACGCTTGTAGAGTTCGACGAAATCATAGGCCTGCAGGATCATGTAGTTGAATTCGAGGAATGACAGCGATTGCTCGCGGTCGAGCCGCAACTTGACGGAATCGAAGGCAAGCATGCGGTTGACGGAAAAGTGCCGGCCGACATCGCGCAGGAAATTGACGTAGTTGATCTCCATCAGCCAGTCGGCATTGTTGACCATAACCGCGTCGTTCGGACCGCTGCCGAATTTGAGGTAGGGCATGAAGTTGCGGCGGATACCGGCGATATTGTCGTCGATATCCGCAGGCGTCAAAAGCTTGCGCGCCTCGTCCTTGAAGGAGGGGTCGCCGATCATCGAGGTGCCCCCGCCCATCAGCGCGATCGGCCGGTGTCCGGTCTGCTGCAGCCAGTGCAGCATCATGATCTGGATCAGCGAGCCGGCATGCAGGCTCTTGGCCGTGGCGTCGAAGCCGATATAGGCCGTCACGGTTTCCTTGGCGAAGATTTGGTCGAGGCCGGCATCGTCCGAGGTCTGGTGGATGAAGCCGCGCTCGCTCATCGTGCGCAGGAAATCGGATTTGAAGGCAGGCATGTTTTCTTTCCCGAAAGCGTACGCCCATCCGGCGCAGGCATATGTGAACGCGCGCGTTTAGCACTCAAGCGCGATCAGCAAAAGTGGATTCCGGTTTTGCGCCGGATCGCGCGCCAACCAAGAGTTCGCGATCAGCAAAGGCGGAACCTGGTCTTGCTGCCCGCGGATGGCAATTGCGAATCCTTGCCTCATTCATGCCGCTGGCGTAATGAGGCGCCGCGCAAGGGCAGGGCCCGCACGCCGCGACGGGGTCGTCCCGCAGATCAGATCCGGAAAGCTCCCGCGATGAACAGAAACTACCTCTTCCTCTTTCTGTTCAGCTTGCTAATGAGTTTCAGCGGCTTGGCGAGCCTTCCGCCGATCGACCGCGACGAGTCCCGTTTTGTCCAGGCGACCAAGCAGATGGTCGAAACTGGCGATTATATCGACATTCGCTTCCAGGATGTCTCACGCTACAAGAAGCCGATCGGCATCTACTGGCTGCAATCGGCAGCTGTCGCATTGAGCGGCGAGGGCGCGGCCGCGCCGATCTGGGTGTACCGCCTTGTCTCGATGCTCGGAATCGCGCTCGCTGTTCTGGGCATCGCCTGGACGGGCACAAAAATGTTCGGCGCCAATGCCGGCCTTGCCGCCGGCCTGATGATGGCGGCGATTTTCGCAACCGCCTTCGAGGGACGCGACGCCAAAACCGACGCCATGCTTCTGGCCTGCTGCGTGGCCGCGCAGGGCGCGCTGGCGCAGGTCTATCTGGCGGCGCGCCGCAACGAGCCGGTGGCGGGCCATCTGCCGTGGATATTCTGGTGCGCGCAAGGCGTGGGGATCCTCATCAAGGGGCCCGTGGCTCCGCTCCTGTCGCTGCTGACGGCGGCCGCCCTGTTTGCTTTCGAACGCGACTGGCGCTGGCTTTTGAAGCTGAAGTTCGTGCGCGGCGTCGCGCTGGTATTGCTCATCGTGCTGCCTTGGGTCGCTTTTATCGGCTGGAAGAGCGGCGGCGCCTTTTTCCAGGAAGCCGTCGGTAAGGATATGCTGAACAAGGTCGCTTCGGGCGAGGAATCGCACGGCCTGCCACCGGGCTTCTATATGCTGACCTATTCGCTGTTCATGTGGCCGTTCGGCCTGATCGCGGTCGGCGCCGGCCTGCAGGCACTCAATCGGGTGCGTGACGATTTCAGGCTGCGCTTTTGCCTGGCATGGTACATTCCGTTCTGGCTCGTGTTCGAACTCATCCCGACCAAGCTGCCGCACTACGTCCTGCCGGCCTATCCCGGCATGGCGCTGCTGATCGGCTGGCTGCTGACATTGCAGCCGCAGGACGCCAATGCGCCGCTCAGACGCTGGCAGCAGTGGCTGTGGTGGTCGACCGCGTTCGGTCTGGTGGTGGTCAGCCTCGGCTTGGCGGCGGTCTGTATCGGGGCACCGATCTACCTTACGCACAGCTTCTCGTGGTGGAGCATCCCGGCGGCAGCGTCAGCGCTTTGCGCCGGCTACCTCGCCTTCTCACGGCAGTTGCAGGTGCCGCTGCCCCGTATCGGCGCCACCGCCGCCTGTGCGGGCATCACCTATGCCTTGCTGTTCGGTGTCATCGCCCCATCCCTGAAGCCGATCTGGCTGGCCCCGGCGATCAAGGAAGCGGTGCTCGCCAACAAACCTTGCGACACGACCGTGCTGGCCTCGGCGCGCTATCAGGAGCCTAGCCTGGTGTTCCTGGTCGGCACGAAAACGGTGCTGACTGATGTCGGTGGCGTGGCGGAGCATCTGCTCGCCGATCCTGCTTGCTCCTTGGGCCTGGTGCCGATCGGTGACGAACAGAAATTGAATGGCATGCTGTCCGTGCAAGGCAAGTCGGCCAACCGCGTCGCCGAGGTCGACGGCCTCAACTACTCATCGGGAGACAAACTGTCGCTCGGGCTTTATCGTGTGAGCCAATGACTTCGATGATGGCGTCGTGTTCCCAATGCTCGTGAAATCGCGCCCACCTGTTTCCAGTTCGCTCCTAGGGATAGGACGCCGATCCCTCGGCAATTTTCGCGACACTCTGCAGCTCGCAAGGCGACGCCTTGCCGTTCGCCCCGCTCGCTATCCCAACATCTCATGGTGGGCGTGGGGCCTGGTCTGGGTCTTTCTGACGGCAGCAGCCTTTGTTCGTCTCGATACCCCGGCAGGGGTGGCGCATGGTCAATGGTCGCCCGATGTGGCCAGGCTTGCCGAGTTCTTCACGCAGTTCGGGCTGGGCGGCTGGTATCTCATTCCGTCCGCGCTTCTGCTTGTCGCGGCCAACCTGACGGATTGGCGAAGCCTTTCGCGGCGCGCGCTGATGCTGGTCTACAGTTGGACCTGTCTGGCTTTCCTGGTGCTGAGCGCTGTTGGCCTGTCCGGCCTTACCGTCAATGTCCTGAAATATGCCATTGGCAGGGCCCGCCCGCTCTACTTCCAGGATTTTGGCGTCCTTGCGCTGCACCCTTTTGCCTTCGATGCGCGCTTTGCCGGCTTTCCCTCCGGCCATGCCACGACGATGGGCGCCGTGTTCGGTATTCTGGTGCTTCTGTTTCCGCGGCGTTGGTACATCGCCTTGGTGGTCACGGCCTGCATCGCCTCGACCAGGGTCTTCGTCGGCGCGCACTATCCGAGCGACACCGTTGCCGGCTTCGGCCTCGGCTGCGCCTTCGCGCTGGCGTGCGGACTGGTCTTTGCCAGACTCGGCTTCATCTTCCGGCCGGCACCCTCAGGATTGCCGGTCCGCAAAGCATCGTTCCGGCTGGTCGCCCCGGAAAAATAGGTCGGTGCCGGATAATCCGCGCCGCGGCAGCCTTACGTCGAGGAGGCGGGCATTGACGCCCGCCCTTACCCCGGCGAATACGGATCGCCTGATGTCTTATCTCAGCCGCTTCGGTCGCGGATCGGACAATTCACCGGCCAGCCGGCGATCGAGATAGTCTGCGCATTCCTCGATCAGCACATCGGCGTCGTTGGCGAAGAAATGGTTGGCGCCGGGCAGGGTCTTCTGCGTGATGGTGATGCCCTTTTGCGTGTGCAGCTTGTCGACCAGACCTTGCACGTCCTTCGGCGGCGCCACCTTGTCGGCATCGCCATGGATGATCAGGCCCGAGGACGGGCAGGGCGCCAGGAACGAGAAATCATAGGTGTTGGGCTGCGGCGCGATCGAGATGAAGCCTTCGATCTCGGGCCGGCGCATCAACAGCTGCATGCCGATCCAGGACCCGAATGAGTAGCCGGCGACCCAGCAGCTCTTGGAGTCCGGATGCAGCGACTGCACCCAATCCAGCGCCGCCGCTGCGTCCGACAACTCGCCGGTGCCATGGTCGAACTCGCCCTGGCTGCGGCCGATGCCGCGGAAATTGAAGCGCAGCGTGGTGAAGTCACGCTTCTGGAACATGTAGAAGAGGTCATAGACGATCTTGTTGTTCATCGTGCCGCCGAACTGTGGGTGCGGATGCAACACGATGGCAATCGGCGCGCTCTTTTCCTTCGAGGGCTGGTAGCGTCCCTCCAGACGGCCGGCAGGACCGGTGAAAATGACCTCAGGCATGAAATACTCCACGTGACATATACAAGTGCGCGGCGCCCGGAAGCCTCTTCCTCTGGCCCCGCTTCCACAGACCTTGACGCAGGGCGAGCGTCTTCCTAGAAGCTAGTTTAGAATTGTTCAAAACTGGGTGGCCGAAACGCAATCGCCCGATCGCCCTCGCCGCAAGCCGCGTAAATAGGACGGCTTGCCTTGGAATTTCAAGGAAATAACGCCATACGTCGGCGGAATGGCTTCTGACGGGAAGAACTGGACGAAAATGGCCGCGATACGCGCCTATCTCGACTATAATGCCAGTGCGCCGCTGCTTTCTGCGGCGCGCGAGGCCATGGTCGCGGCGTTTGATGCGGCCAATCCCTCGTCGGTCCATGCCGAAGGGCGCGCCGCGCGCAGGCTGATCGACAATGCCAGGCGCGACGTGGCGGCGCTGGTCAACGGCAAGGCCGAACATGTCGTCTTCACTTCGGGCGCGACCGAGGCCGCCTCGACGCTTCTGACGCCGGATTGGCAGATGGGGCGCAGCGCCATTCGCATGAGCCGGCTCTACGTGTGCGAGGCCGACCATCCGTGCCTGCTGAATGGCGGACGCTTCCCTGCAGACCTGGTGACGCGGATCAGTGTCGGCGCCGATGGCGTCGTCAATCTCGACGCCTTGATGGCGGCCCTCGTCGGTCACGACAAGGCCGATGGCTTGCCCTTGGTCGCGATCCACGCCGCCAACAACGAAACCGGCGTCATCCAGCCGATCGATCGCATCGCGGAGATCGTCAGGCCGGCGGGCGGCATTCTTGTCGTCGACGCGGTCCAGGCCGCGGGCCGCGTTTCGATCGATATGTCGGCTGGATATGCCGACTATGTGATTCTGTCCTCGCATAAGATCGGCGGCCCCAAGGGCGCTGGCGCCATCGTTGCCGCTGCCGATCTGATGATGCCGAGGCCGCTGATCAATGGTGGCGGCCAGGAAAAGAGCCACCGCGGCGGCACCGAAAACTTGCCTGGCATCGTCGGTTTTGGCGCCGCTGCGCGAGAAGCCCTGGCCGGGCTGAACACCATCGGTGCCTTGCGTCAGCGTCGCGACGAGGTTGAAACCATCATCAAGACCCTGGTGCCGGACGTGGAAATCTTCGGAGCCGGCGCACCAAGGCTTGCCAACACGACATTCTTCGCTATTCCCGGGGTCAAAGCCGAAACCGCCCAGATCGCCTTCGATCTGGCGGGCGTGGCGCTTTCCGCCGGCTCCGCCTGCTCGTCGGGCAAGGTCGGACCGAGCCATGTGCTGAAGGCCATGGGGCACGGTGACAGCCTTGGCGCCCTGCGCGTGTCGGTCGGTGCAACGACCGGCGCCGAGGACATCGAAATGTTCCGCGCCGCGCTGGCAGGCATCGCCGCGCGAAGGGCGGGCAGAGAAAAAGCCGCGTAGCGGTTGGAGCATCGGGTCCCGATGCTTGAGAAAAACGGATTTGGGCTTCGGCCTGGTAGAGCGGTGCGTTTCATGTTGGCCGGGTGAATTTCCGGTCGAGGCGCACTATATGGAACTTACGCTGCCGCGGACGCTGCTCGGGCGTCCATTTGGCGGTGCCATAGTTTGAAAACTGTCGGGCCTTGACCCCGGCGTGGATGGAGAACGCATATGCCTGCTGTGCAGGACACGATCGATCGGGTCCGAAAGATCGACGTCGACCAATACAAATACGGATTCCAGACCGAGATCGCCGTCGACAAGGCTCCCAAGGGCCTGAGCGAAGACATCATCCGTTTCATTTCGGCCAAGAAGGACGAACCTTCCTGGATGCTGGAATGGCGCCTCGAAGCCTATCGCCGCTGGCTGACGCTGGAAGAGCCGACCTGGGCGCGCGTCAACTATCCCAAGATCGATTTCCAGGACATCTACTATTACGCGGCGCCCAAGAGCACGCCCGGGCCGACTTCGCTCAGCGACGTCGATCCCGAGATATTGAAGGTTTACGAGAAACTCGGCATTCCGTTGAAGGAGCAGGAAATCCTCGCCGGCGTGCAGAAGACCGACGTCTCGGAACTCGAGGAAGTCAGCGACAACGTCTACAAATCAGGCCGCGTCGCCGTTGACGCCGTGTTCGATTCCGTCTCCGTCGTCACCACCTTCAAGAAGGAACTGGCGCAGGCCGGCGTGATCTTCTGCTCGATCTCGGAAGCGATCCGCGAGCATCCGGAGCTGGTGCAGAAATATCTCGGTTCGGTCGTGCCGACCTCCGACAATTTCTACGCCACGCTGAATTCGGCCGTGTTCACCGATGGCTCCTTCGTCTTCGTGCCCAAGGGCGTACGCTGCCCGATGGAGCTATCGACCTATTTCCGCATGAACGAGAAGAACACCGGCCAGTTCGAGCGCACGCTGATCATCGCCGAGGAGGGGGCTTACGTTTCCTATCTAGAAGGCTGCACGGCGCCGCAACGCGACGAGAACCAGCTTCACGCCGCAGTGGTCGAACTGGTCGCGCTCGACGATGCCGAGATCAAATATTCGACGGTGCAGAACTGGTACCCCGGCGATGCCGAGGGCAAGGGCGGCATCTATAACTTCGTCACCAAGCGCGGCGACTGCCGTGGCGACCGTTCGAAGATTTCGTGGACGCAGGTCGAGACCGGCTCGGCGATCACCTGGAAGTACCCGAGCTGCATCCTGCGCGGTGACGATTCCTCGGGCGAGTTCTATTCGATCGCCGTCTCGAACGGCTACCAGCAGGTCGATAGCGGCACCAAGATGATCCATCTCGGCAAGAACACGTCGAGCCGCATCATTTCCAAGGGCATCGCCGCCGGTTTCTCGCAGAACACCTATCGCGGCCAGGTCTCGGCGCACCGCAAGGCGACCAACGCCCGCAACTTCACCAATTGCGACTCGCTGCTGATCGGCGACCAGTGCGGCGCGCATACCGTGCCCTACATGGAAGCCAAGAACTCGACTGCGCAGTTCGAGCATGAAGCGACGACGTCGAAAATATCAGAGGACCAGAAGTTCTACGTCATGCAGCGCGGCATTCCCGAGGAAGAGGCGATCGCGCTGATCGTCAACGGCTTCGTAAAGGACGTCATCCAGCAGCTGCCGATGGAATTCGCGGTCGAAGCGCAGAAGCTGATCGGCATTTCGCTGGAAGGCTCGGTGGGCTGACCGGCCCAGACAAATATTCAGGAAACAAAAATGCTTGAGATCAAGAACCTGCATGCCCGCATCGTCGATGACGGCACCGAAATCATCCGCGGCTTGAACCTGACGGTGAATGCCGGCGAGGTCGCCGCCATCATGGGCCCGAACGGCTCGGGCAAATCGACCCTGTCCTACATCCTCGCTGGCCGTGAGGACTATGAGGTGACGGAGGGCGACATCCTCTATAACGGCCAGTCGATCCTCGAAATGGACCCGGCCGAGCGCGCCACGTCAGGCATCTTCCTTGCCTTCCAGTATCCGATGGAGATACCGGGCGTCGCCACCATGGAATTCCTGAAAGTGGCGATGAACGAGCAGCGCAAGGCGCGTGGCGAGGAGCCGCTGAAAATCCCGGAATTCCTGAAGCGGGTGAAGGAAGCCGCAGCCTCGCTCAACATGGACATGGCGATGCTGAAGCGGCCGCTCAATGTCGGCTTCTCCGGTGGCGAGAAGAAGCGCGCCGAAATCCTGCAGATGAAGCTCCTGGAGCCGAAACTCTGCGTGCTCGATGAGACCGATTCCGGCCTCGACATCGACGCGCTGAAGATCGTCTCGGATGGGATCAACGCGCTGCGTTCGCCGGACCGGGCTTTCCTGGTCATCACCCATTACCAGCGCCTGCTCGAGCACATCGTGCCCGACAGCGTGCACGTCCTCTACAGGGGCCAGGTCATCAAGTCGGGCGACAAGTCGCTGGCGCTCGACCTCGAAGCCAACGGCTATGCCGGTGTGATCGGCGAAGCCGCTTGAGATGCCAGAAGGCAAGGTCAAACTGATGAATATGCACACACAACCGCAGCGGACACCGGCCGAGACAGCGTTGATCGACGCCTTCGGCGACCGGCTGTCGCTGCTGCCGGGCGACGGCGCGGTGATGCTGAAGCGCGACGACGCCATTGAGGCGATCAAGCACGGCCTGCCGACGCGTCGCATCGAGTCCTGGCACTACACCGATCTACGTCGGCTTTTGAACGCGGTGCCGAACTTCGATCCGGCCGCCCCCGTGAAAGCCATCGCGCCTATCGTCGACGGTTCGACGGTTCTCACCCTGTTGAACGGCGTGTCGAGCGCCAAGGCACCGGTCGTCGAGGGTGTCAGCGTCCAGCGTCTGTCCGAAAAGCTGACCGACGGCAGCATCGCGCCCGGGCTCGACCCCTATGGCAGTGACGATGCCATTGGTGCGCTGAACACCGCCTTCGTCGCCGACGGCTATTTCGTCGATATCGCCGATGGTACGGAGCTGGAAAAGCCGATCGAGCTGCAGAACCTGCAGGCAGCTGGCCAGACCCATGTGCGCTTGCCGGTGCGTGTCGGCGCCGGCGCCAAGGCGGTCATCGTCGAGCGTCAGAGCGGCGAGGGCGCCGCGCTGACGAGCTCGGTCAGCCAGCTCGTGCTCGGCGAGGGCGCCGAGGTGACCTGGCTGATCGTCCAGGAGCAGCCGGAGACGGCGACACACTTGGCGCAGTTCAAGGCCCATATCGGCAAGAATGCGAAACTGACGCTGTTCGTCATGAACGCCGGCGGCAGGCTGGTGCGCCAGGAGATCATGATCAAGACGACGGGCGAAGGCGCCGACTTCAAGCTGCGCGGCATCAATCTTCTGGCCGGCGACACCCACACCGATGTCACCATGGTGCTCGACCATGCCGTGCCGCATACGACATCGACGGAGGTCATCCGTAATGTGGTGACGGGCAAGGCGCGGGGTGTGTTCCAAGGCCGCATCAACGTTCACCAATATGCGCAGAAGACCAACGCCAAGATGGCCTGCAACACGCTGCTTTTGTCGGACGATGGCGAGTTCTCGACCAAGCCGGAGCTCGAAATTTTCGCCGACGACGTCGTCTGCGGCCATGGTGCGACGGTCACCGAGATCGACCACGACCATTTGTTCTACCTGATGGCGCGCGGCGTCGACGAAAAGAGCGCACGCGGGTTGCTCGTCAAAGCCTTCGTCGCCGAGGTGATCGAGGAACTGGATGACGAAGCGATCGTCGAGGCGCTGGAAGCGCGGCTCGATGAGTGGTTTGTGACGCACGGGTGATCCTGATGAACGCTCCAGGCAAGATCGGAGATTTCTACGACGTCGAGGCGATCCGCCGTGATTTCCCGATCCTGTCGCGCGAAGTCTATGGCAAGCCGCTCGTCTATCTCGACAACGGCGCCTCGGCACAGAAGCCGCAGGTGGTGCTCGACACGATCCAGCATGCCTATTCCCAGGAATACGCCAACGTCCATCGCGGCCTGCATTTCCTCTCCAATGCCGCCACCGACGCTTATGAGAAGGCCCGGGAAACGGTGCGCCGTTTCCTCAACGCGCCAAGCACCGACAATATCGTCTTCACCTCGAACACGACCTCGGCGATCAACACCGTTGCTTATGGTTATGGCATGCCCAACATCGGCGAGGGCGACGAGATCGTGCTGTCGATCATGGAGCACCATTCCAACATCGTTCCCTGGCATTTCATCCGCGAGCGGCAGGGCGCCAGGCTGGTCTGGGTGCCGGTCGACGACCTCGGCGTCTTCCACATCGAGGAATTCGAAAAGCGCCTGACCGACAGGACGAAGCTGGTTGCCATCACACAGATGTCGAATGCGCTGGGCACGGTGACGCCGATCAAGGAGATTGTCCGGATCGCGCATGCGCGCGGCATTCCCGTACTCGTCGACGGCAGCCAGAGCGCCGTGCACATGGCCGTGGACGTCCAGGACCTGGATTGCGATTTCTTCGTCTTCACCGGCCACAAGGTCTACGGCCCGTCGGGCATCGGCGTGCTCTACGGCAAGAAGGATAGTCTTGCCGGCATGCGCCCCTTCATGGGCGGAGGCGAGATGATCGAGGAGGTCACGGAAGACATCGTCACCTACAACGATCCGCCGCATCGCTTCGAGGCGGGCACGCCGCCGATCGTGCAGGCGATCGGGCTGGGTGCTGCGCTCGACTACATGGACTCTGTCGGCCGCGAGCGCATCGCGGCGCATGAAGAAGACCTCAAGACCTATGCCCACGAACGGCTGCGCGCCATCAATTCGCTGCGCATCTTCGGCGATGCGCCTGGCAAGGGCGCCATCATCTCCTTCGAACTGCAAGGTATTCATGCCCATGACGTCTCGATGGTGATAGACAGGCAGGGCGTGGCTGTCCGCGCGGGCACCCATTGCGCGCAGCCGCTGTTGAAACGCTTTGGCGTAACCTCCACATGCAGGGCATCGTTCGGCATGTATAATACCAGGGCCGAAGTCGACGCTTTGGCCGAGGCGCTTGAAAAAGCGCGCAAGTTTTTCGGGTGACGACCATGGATGATGTGAGCACCACCGCAGAGACCGTTTCGGCCGGCAACAGCGTTGTTTCCGCCTCGGCCATCCCCGCGGATGAACTGGCGCGACTGACCGATGACATCGTCTCGGCGCTGAAGACGGTCTACGACCCGGAAATCCCGGCCGATATCTACGAGCTCGGCCTCGTCTACAAGATCGACATCGAGGACGACCGCTCGGTCAAGATCGACATGACGCTGACCGCGCCTGGCTGCCCGGTGGCCGGCGAAATGCCCGGCTGGGTCGAGAACGCGGTGGGCGCCGTTGAAGGCGTCTCCGGGGTAGAGGTCAACATGACTTTCGATCCGCCCTGGACGCCCGACCGCATGTCGGAAGAGGCGCAGGTCGCGGTTGGCTGGTACTAGCGCTGAGCCTGGTACACTTGCGCCAGGGGTAAAACTTCACCATTTTAGGTGAGGAATCATTCGGCAGGCCTTGAACCTGCATGGAATGGAGAAGGAAGAACATGGGACGCTTTGCCGTCATTACGATGACCGAAAAGGCCGCTGACCGGGTGCGCGAGATCGTCGCTGCGCGCGACAACGCGCATGGCATCCGCCTCGGCATCAAGAAGGGCGGCTGCGCCGGCATGGAATACACGGTCGATCTGGTGACCGAGCCCAACACCAAGGACGACCACATCGAGCGCGACGGCGCCCATGTCTATGTCGCGCCCGAAGCGGCCCTTTTCCTTTTCGGCACCGAAATGGATTTCGAGCAGACGACGCTGCGCACCGGCTTCACCTTCCACAACCCGAACCAGAGTTCGGCCTGCGGTTGCGGTGAATCCGTCGAACTGAAGCCGGCTGATCTCAAGGCGCTGGCCGAAGCACGCGCCTCGGCCTGATCTTCCCTTCGCCCTGTAACCTGGGGTGAAGGAAGCTAATCCACCCACATCCCTGTCCGCTTGTGCCATTCGGCGATCGATTCTTCGGGATAGACGTCGAAGACTTTGTCCTTCGGCCCAACATCAGGCTCGACCCAGTTCGCCTTGTATTTCAGCATCAGATGCACTTTTTCCGGTGGGTCCGGCAGGTCGTTGTCGATCGCCGAGGCGAAGGGATGCACCAGTTCCGGCCAGGTCGGATCGTAGAGCCAGAGCGCCGACCCGCACTTGCGGCAGAAATTGCGCTCGCCGGTGGAGACCTCGCAATGGGGATGCTCGTCGTCCTCGATCTCGGCCCGGTAGACGCCAAGGCTGCGTTTGCCTCGGATTTTCATCGTCTCGTAGTCGGCGCCGAGATTGATGGCAAAACCACCTCCGCCCTGCTGCTTGCGGCAGATCGAGCAGTAGCAAAGCATGAACGGCACCGGTGTGTGGCTTTCCACCTCGAAACGCACGGCGTTGCACCGGCAGGACCCTTTGAGCAGAAGCGGCATGACGAAACGACTCCGACGGAATGTTCACAATCCGTCAGCATGATTTCGACTGCGCGATGACAATGTCAAATGCCGGTGACATGATCGCGGCATGGACAATGAACGCATCGCCGAACTGTTCGAGGGCCTCGGACCGGTCAGCATCCGAAAACTGTTCGGCGGCAAGGGCATCTATTACGACGGCATCATCATCGCCATCGTGCTGCGCGGCGAATTGCTGCTGAAAGCCGACGAGCAAAGCGCGTCCGACTTCGAGGCCGCCGGTTGCCGGCAATGGACCTATACCGGCACGCGCCATGGCAAGCTCGTCGCGATGCCCTATTGGAGCATTCCCGATAGTGCCTTCGACGATCCCGACGAGATGACGCTGTGGGCACGGCGGGCTTACGAGGCCGGACGACGGGCGGGAAAGTAGATATAGGCAGGGCACGAGGCCGCCCCCTCATCCGGCCGTTTCGCGGCCACCTTCTCCCCGGGGAGAAGAGATTGGCGCTGGCAACTCCTCTCCCCGCGGGGAGAGGTCGGATTGCCCCGAATTGCTCTTAGCAATTCGGTCTTGGCAATCCGGGTGAGGGAGCCTTCGCCGGCTCGACCCTACAGCGCCTTGGCTATCTTCGCCGCCAGCCTTGCATTGTTCTCGACCAGCGCGATGTTCGTCTTCAGGCTGCGGCCGCCCGTGAGTTCCAGGATTTTTCCCAGCAGGAACGGGGTCACCGCCTTGCCGGTGACGTTGAGGGCTTCGGCCGCCTTTTGCGCGGCTTCGATGTAGCTGGCCATTTCTTCAGCGGGGATTTCGTGGTTTTCCGGCACCGGATTGGCGACCAGCAAGCCGCCGCCAAGTCCCAGAGCCAGGCGCGTCTGGTAGAAATGCGCGATGTCTTCCGGCTTGTGCAAGGTCAATGGCGCGCGGAACGGCGACTGCCGCGACCAGAAGGCCGGCATCGTCTCGCAGCCATGGCCGACCACGGGCACGCCGCGCGTCTCCAGCACCTCCAGCGTCTTCTCGATATCAAGGATGGCCTTCGCGCCGGCCGAGACGACGATGACCGGCGTGCGCGCCAGTTCGTCGAGGTCGGCCGAGATGTCGAAGCTCTTTTCCGCGCCCTTGTGCACGCCGCCGATGCCGCCGGTGGCGAACACCTTTATCCCGACCATGTCAGCCGCGATCATCGTCGCGGCGACCGTGGTGCCCCCGGTGCGGCCTTGCGCGACGGCGAAGCCGAGATCGGCGCGCGACAATTTCATGGCGTCACCCGTCATCGCCAGCGATTCGCGTTCGCCGTCCGAAAGCCCGACCTTGATGCGGCCGTTGACCACGGCGATCGTCGCTGGCATGGCGCCGCCGTCAGCGATGATTTTTTCGACATTGGCCGCCATGGCGCCATTGTCGGGATAGGGCATGCCATGGGTGATGATGGTGCTTTCGAGCGCCACCACAGGACGCCCGGCGGCCAGGGCCTGCGCCACAGGCACATGGATATCGATGAAAGGGCGGGCGGTCTCTGGCGTCATTTCTGATCTCCGATCCGGAATGCGGCGCATCCATCAGGAAAGCGTAAGCTTCGCTGCGGCGTTATGAATTTCCCGGTCTCATGCCACTTCCCTGGCATCCGGCACAAGGGCCAGCGCTTCCGCGAAGCTCGCCGGGGAGAATTCGGGCACCGCATTGGCGCTCTCGATGGTCAGCGTCGCCGCCGCGACACCTTCGCGCAGGGCCTGGTGCAGCGGCAGGCCGCGCAGCAGCGCCGCGACCGTCGCACCCGCGAGCGCGTCGCCGGCGCCGGTGACATCGGCGACTTCTCTGGGAGCTGGCGGCAGGATCGAAAAAGCGCCTGTGCTGTCGAAACCCAGCACAGGGCCACTGCCTGCCGTGACCACGCCGCTGGCAAGGCCGCTGCATCGCAACCCGTCGATCATCTCCCGCTCGGCAGCGTTTGGATTGACCCCAGCCAGCACAACGGCCTCCCGCCGGTTCATGAAGAGCTGAGCCAGCCCGCCGAGCACCGGTATCAGCCGCGTCACCTTGGCCGGCGAAATCGCGATGGCGAAAACCGGTTTGCCGGCGGCGAGCGACAGCAACCCTTCCAATGCGGCCGACGGCAGATTGGCGTCGCACAGGATGGCATCGGCGGCGGCTACCTCCCGGCGGATCTTGGAACGCCTGATCTGTTTGGGAAAGGCCAGGTCGTACAGCGCCATATCGGCAAAGCCGACGATCAATTCGCCCTCGCGGTCGATCAGAGCCGTGTAGCTCGGCGTGGTACGATCGAGGAATACCGCCGACAGATCGGCGATGCCTGCCTCGGCGATGGCCCGTGAAACCGTATCGCCCGCCGCATCGCCGCCGCGCACCGAAAGCAGGGACGCGGAGAGGCCGCGCCGCACCATGCCGCGCAGGGCGTTGAAGACGCCACCGCCGACATCCTCGCGCATCGTGCCGGGATTGGAGGCGGCCGGCACGTAAGGACCGGACACCTGGCCACGCCGGTCGATATGGGCGCCGCCCAGGGCCAGTATCTTCACTGAATTCACCATGGCGGCGATATGACCTTTGTTGTTGTAGCCGCACAAGCGCTAGAGTGCGCGACAGAGCTTCGCACGCAAGACGGCGATTCGGCCGGGGGAATGCTGGGGCCGGCTGGCCCAATGCGGAGCCAGTTCCTGACCGGCTTGGCAAGACAAAAAAAGAACAAATCCCGATATCTATTGTTTTCAATTGGTTGTCACCCCTTGCCAAATGAGAACAAAAAGGTACAAAATGCCAGGGATTACGGATTGTCCGGCCTTCATTGACGACCAAGGGGTGATGTATCATGGCTCAGAATTCTTTGCGGCTGGTAGAGGATAAGGCAGTGGACAAATCAAAGGCTCTGGATGCGGCGCTGTCGCAAATCGAGCGGGCTTTCGGCAAGGGCTCGATCATGCGGCTCGGCGCCAACGAGCAGGTCGTCGAGATCGAAACGGTGCCGACCGGTTCGCTCGGCCTCGACATCGCGCTCGGCGTCGGTGGCCTGCCGCGCGGCCGCATCATCGAGATCTACGGGCCGGAAAGCTCGGGCAAGACGACGCTGGCCCTGCATACCGTGGCCGAGGCCCAGAAGAAGGGCGGCATCTGCGCCTTCGTCGATGCCGAACACGCGCTCGATCCGGTCTATGCCCGCAAGCTCGGTGTCGATCTCGAAAACCTGCTGATCTCACAGCCCGACACCGGCGAGCAGGCGCTGGAGATCTGCGACACGCTGGTGCGTTCCGGTGCCATCGACGTGCTGGTGGTCGATTCGGTGGCGGCGCTGACGCCGCGCGCCGAAATCGAGGGCGAGATGGGCGATTCGCTGCCCGGCCTGCAGGCCCGCCTGATGAGCCAGGCGCTACGCAAGCTGACCGCTTCGATCTCGCGCTCCAACACCATGGTCATCTTCATCAACCAGATCCGCATGAAGATCGGCGTCATGTTCGGCTCGCCCGAAACGACGACCGGCGGCAATGCGCTGAAATTCTATGCTTCCGTACGCCTCGACATCCGCCGTATCGGCTCGGTCAAGGATCGCGACGAAGTCGTCGGCAACCAGACCCGCGTCAAGGTGGTCAAGAACAAGCTGGCGCCACCCTTCAAGGTGGTCGAATTCGACATCATGTATGGCGAGGGCGTCTCCAAGACCGGCGAACTGGTCGATCTCGGCGTCAAGGCCGGCGTGGTCGAGAAGTCAGGCGCCTGGTTCTCCTACAATTCGCAGCGTCTCGGCCAGGGCCGCGAGAATGCGAAACTGTTCCTGCGCGACAATCCCGACACCGCGCGCGAGATAGAACTGGCGCTCAGGCAGAATGCCGGACTGATCGCCGAAAAATTCCTCGAGAATGGTGGCTCAGAGGGCAATGGCGACGACGGTTTTGAGGACGAAGCCGGCGCCATGTAGGGCAGCGCCAGAGTTTGGCCATAAATCCAGCCTATTTTCCGATGCTTAAGTAACAGAGTTCTTTAGTACCGCGTTCAAAACCGCCGGCCTTCGCGCCGGCGGTTTTCGTTTGCGTGCCCGCGCAAATGCCGGTGCGAAGCGTGAATTGGCCCAATTTCGTGTTTCTGGACAGGGTCAAGAGCTACGGCTAAAAGGCCAACTCCATCTTCTAGAAAACACTGAGCCATCTCCCGCCGGTCCGGCCGGCGGCTCTCTTGAAAAGGCAGTATCCATGAGTGGCGTGAACGAGATCCGGTCGACCTTTCTCGACTATTTCCGCAAGGAAGGCCACGAGGCCGTTGCCTCGAGCCCACTCGTGCCGCGCAACGATCCTACCTTGATGTTCACCAATGCCGGCATGGTGCAGTTCAAGAACGTCTTCACCGGCTTGGAGAAGCGGCCTTATTCGCGTGCCACCACGGCCCAGAAAAGCGTTCGCGCCGGTGGCAAGCACAACGATCTCGACAATGTCGGCTATACCGCGCGCCACCTGACCTTCTTCGAGATGCTCGGCAATTTTTCCTTCGGCGACTATTTCAAGGAGCGCGCCATTGAGCTTGCCTGGAACCTCATCACCAGGGAGTTCGGGCTGAAGAAGGACAAGCTGCTGGTCACCGTCTACCACACGGACGACGAGGCGGCCGGCTTCTGGAAGAAGATCGCCGGTTTCTCCGACGATCGCATCATCCGGATCGCAACCTCGGACAATTTCTGGGCGATGGGCGACACGGGACCGTGCGGCCCCTGCTCGGAAATCTTCATCGACCGTGGCGAGCACATCTGGGGCGGCCCTCCGGGCAGTCCCGAGGAGGACGGCGACCGGTTCCTCGAATTCTGGAACCTGGTGTTCATGCAGTACGAGCAGGTGACGAAAGAGGAGCGCGTCGACCTGCCGCGCCCGTCGATCGACACCGGCATGGGTCTGGAGCGCATGGCCTCCATCCTGCAGGGGGTGGATAGCGTCTTCGAAACCGACCTGTTCCGTCATCTGATCGATGCGGCGTCCTCCGCGCTTGGGCGCGCGCCCGACGCGGAGACGGTTGCGTCCTACCGCGTCATTGCCGATCACCTGCGCTCATCCTCCTTCCTGGTTGCCGACGGCGTGCTGCCCTCGAATGAAGGCCGCGGCTATGTGCTGCGCCGGATCATGCGCCGCGCCATGCGCCATGCGCAGCTGCTCGGCGCCCGCGATCCGTTGATGTGGAAACTGGTGCCGGCCCTGGTGCGCGAGATGGGCCAGGCCTATCCGGAACTGGTCCGCGGCGAAACGATGATTACCGAGACCCTGAAACTCGAAGAGACCCGCTTCCGCAAGACACTGGTGCGCGGCCTCGGGCTGCTGTCCGAGGCGACGGAGAAGCTCGGCGCCGGCGACATGCTGGATGGCGAGACGGCATTCAAGCTCTACGACACTTATGGCTTCCCGCTCGACCTGACGCAGGACGCGCTGCGGCAGCGCAGCATCTCGGTCGATCTTGCTGGGTTCACCAACGCGATGGAGCAGCAAAAGGCGGAGGCGCGTAAGCACTGGGCCGGGTCCGGCGAGGCCGCCACCGAGACGGTTTGGTTCTCCGTGCGTGAAAAGACGGGCGCCACCGAATTCCTCGGCTACGAAACCGAGCAGGCCGAAGGCCTCATTCAGGCGCTGGTCAAGGACGGCAAGACCGTCGACAGCGCCGCCAAGGGCGATGCGGTCGCCGTGGTCGTCAACCAGACGCCGTTCTATGGCGAATCCGGCGGCCAGATGGGCGACACCGGCGTCATCTCGGGTGAGGGGTTCTCGGTCGAGATCTCCGATACGCAGAAAAAGGCCGATGGTCTGTTCGTGCATCTCGGCAAGGTGGTCGCAGGCACGGTCATGACGGGGGCCGCGGTCGAACTGAAGGTCGATCATGCCAGGCGTTCCAGGCTGCGCGCCAACCACTCCGCGACGCATCTGATCCATGAGGCGCTGCGCGAGGTGCTTGGCACCCATGTCGCGCAAAAAGGCTCGCTGGTCGCGCCGGAGCGTCTGCGCTTCGATATCTCGCACAACAAGCCGATTTCAGCCGAGGAGCTCGAAGAGGTCGAGCGCATGGCCAACGAGATCGTCGTCCAGAACAGCCCGGTGACCACGCGCCTGATGTCGGTCGACGACGCCATCGCCGAAGGCGCCATGGCGCTGTTCGGCGAGAAGTATGGCGACGAGGTGCGCGTCGTGTCGATGGGTACCGGCCTGCATGGCGCCAAGGCCAACCGGCCCTACTCGGTCGAGCTTTGCGGCGGCACGCATGTCAGGGCGACCGGCGATATCGGCCTGGTGCGCATCGTCTCGGACGGTGCGGTTGCCGCAGGCGTGCGCCGCATCGAGGCGTTGACCGGCGAAGCCGCGCGCAAACATCTCGACGAGCAGGATAGGCGGCTGAAGGCGGCCGCCGCCACGCTGAAGATCTCGCCGGCGGATGTGCCAGCCCGTGTCGAAGCACTGCTCGAAGAGCGCAAGAAGCTCGAGAAGGACCTGACCGAAGCGCGCAAGAAGCTGGCGCTGGGCGGCGGGTCGCCTGCCGATGCCCCGGCCGCCAACGAGATCGTGGCTGGCGTCGGCTTCCTCGGCAAGGCGGTTTCAGGCGTCTCGCCGAAGGACCTGAAGCCGCTGGCCGACGCCGGCAAGACTTCGTTGGGCTCTGGCGTCGTTGTGTTCGTTGGCGCCGGCGAGGACAACAAGGCGAGCGTCGTGGTCGCCGTCACCGATGATCTCGTCAGCCGCTTCAGCGCCGTCGACCTGGTGCGCGTGGCCTCGGCCGCATTGGGCGGGCAGGGCGGCGGCGGCCGTCCTGACATGGCCCAGGCCGGCGGACCGGATGCCTCGAAGGCCAATGATGCGATCGCCGCGGTCAAGGCGGCGCTGGAGGCCGCTTAGCGAATTTACGCAGGCGCTAGCCATGCCAACGAGTTAATCCGAGGCTGGCAGGACAGCGCCTGCCTCTGTCCTGCTGGACAGAGGGGCGCTGTCCCACGGTTATCCCGATACTTGTCAACCAACCTTTTCGGTGCGGGCAAAGCTTGGGCGGGCAGCCACGCGCGCATACCACTCCTGGACGCGTGCAAACCGCGCCAGCAAATCGCGCCCCTCGATGACCTTGACGAAATAGCCAATCATCGGCGCCGCGTGCAGGTCGGCCAGCGTCAGCTGATCACCAAACAGCCAAGGCCCTTGTGCCTTCAGCGACGTCAGCACCCCGAGCACCGTTTCGGCCTGGCGCAGCCCGCTGGCGATCAGGCGCTCGTCGGGCGCCTCCTTCTCCAGCCGCTCGACGGCAACATCCCAGACCATCGATGTGTAGCCATAGGCATCGAGCATGCCTGTCATCTGGCCCATTCTGGCACGGCCCCGCGCATCGGCCGGCTGCAGCGCCGGACCGTCGAAAGCTTCGTCGACATAGCGTGCGATCGCATTCGTCTCGAAGAGCCGGAACCCGTCGTGTTCGAAGGCCGGGATGCGGCCGAACGGGTGATGTTCGAGATACCAAGCCGGGATGCCATCGGCGGCGAAGATGTCGAGCGGCACCAGCTCGTAGTCGATGCCTTTCTCCTCCAGCGCCATCCGCGCGATGCGCACATACACACTGTAGTCCGCGCCGTAGAGGATTGGCTTGGTCATGCTGTCAGCCCTTCGCATGCGCCGGCCCTAAAAAGCGAAGGCTCCTTTCGGAGCCTTCGGCATTTGGAACCGCGGGTACTTACGCCATCGCCTTCTGCAAATTCTCGTCGATCTTGTCGAGGAAGCCGGTGGTGGAGAGCCAGGGCTGGTCGGGGCCGATCAGGAGCGACAGGTCCTTGGTCATGAAGCCGGACTCGACGGTCTGGATGCAGACCTTTTCCAGCGTCTCGGCAAAACGCTTCAGCTCGGAATTGTCGTCGAGCTTGGCGCGGTGCGCGAGGCCGCGCGTCCAGGCGAAGATCGAAGCGATCGAATTGGTCGAGGTTTCCTCGCCCTTCTGGTGCTGGCGGTAGTGGCGGGTGACGGTGCCGTGCGCGGCTTCCGCTTCCACCGTCTTGCCGTCCGGCGTCATCAACACCGAGGTCATCAGGCCGAGCGAACCGAAACCCTGCGCCACCGTGTCGGACTGGACATCGCCGTCATAGTTCTTGCAGGCCCAGACATAGCCGCCCGACCATTTCAGGCTCGACGCCACCATGTCGTCGATCAGGCGGTGTTCGTACCACAGCTTCTTCGACTTGAACTCGGCCTCGAATTCAGCCTCGTAGACCTCCTGGAAGATATCCTTGAAGCGGCCGTCATAGGCCTTGAGGATGGTGTTCTTGGTCGACAGGTAGACCGGATAGTTGCGCAGCAGGCCGTAATTCAGCGACGCCCGGGCGAATTCGCGGATCGACTCGTCGAGATTGTACATGGCCATGGCGACCCCGGCGCCGGGCGCGTCGAACACGTCGTGCTCGATCACCTGGCCGTCCTCGCCGACGAACTTGATCGTCAGCTTGCCCTTGCCGGGGAAACGGAAATCGGTGGCGCGGTACTGGTCGCCGAAGGCGTGACGGCCGACGATGATCGGCTTGGTCCAGCCGGGTACCAGTCGCGGCACGTTCTTCATGATGATCGGCTCGCGGAAGATGGTGCCGCCGAGGATGTTTCGGATGGTGCCGTTGGGCGACTTCCACATCTTCTTCAGCTTGAATTCCTCGACGCGCTGCTCGTCGGGGGTGATGGTCGCGCATTTCACGCCGACGCCGTATTTCTTGATGGCATTGGCCGAATCGATCGTCACCTGGTCGTTGGTTGCGTCGCGGTGCTCGATGCCGAGGTCGTAATATTCGAGCTTGAGGTCGAGATAAGGGTGGATCAGCTTGTCCTTGATGAACTGCCAGATGATGCGGGTCATCTCGTCGCCGTCGAGTTCGACGACCGGGTTCGCCACCTTGATCTTCGCCATGGAAAGAATGCCTCGTTGCTGGGATTGGGACGGCCTTGCCCGCGTGGCATTGGCCGGGGATGCCGCCCGTATATCAAAGCGCTTTTGGCCACGCAAACGCCGATCGGTCACGAATGTGAGGTATGGCCGCCACCATTTGCGAATGCTTCATTTTCGCGGCCGAATATGGCAGGGGACGCTGAAATGCCGCAAACAGCAGTTCATTGACGATCATGCCCATCACCAAAGCCCCCGACAGTCCCGCAGCCGCCGGCCCGGCGATCATCCTGGTCGAGCCGCAGCTTGGCGAGAATATCGGCATGGTCGCCCGCGCCATGGCCAACTTCGGCTTGGTCGAGTTGCGCCTTGTCAACCCGCGCGACGGCTGGCCGAGCGAGAAGGCGCGCGCCGCCGCCAGCCGGGCCGACCATGTCATCGACGCCGTCACCGTTTACGAGGATCTGGCCTCGGCTCTCGCCGACCTGAACTTCGTCTTCGCCACCACCGCCAGGCAGCGCGACGGCTTCAAATCCGTGCGTGGCCCAGTGGAAGCGGGCAGGATGCTCCGTGCCCGTCACGCAATGGGGCAGCGCACCGGCATCCTGTTCGGACGCGAACGCTTCGGTCTCTACAATGACGAGGTTGGCCTCGCCGACGAAATCGTCACTTTCCCGGTCGACCCAGATTTTTCCTCGCTCAACATCGCCCAGGCGGCCTTGCTGATGTCCTATGAATGGATGAAATCGGGCCTGGAGGACGAAACCAGGACCAATTTTTCGGGGCCGGAGATGAAGCCTGCAAGCAAGGAAGAATTGCACGGCCTGTTCGCCTATCTGGAGGGCGCATTGGAAGCGCGCGGATATTTTCGACCGGCGCCGAAGAAGCCGAAAATGGTCGACAATCTGCGCGCCGTGCTGACGCGGGCCGGCTTCGCCGAACCGGAGCTCAAGGTGTTGCGCGGTATCATCTCGTCGCTCGACCGGTTCTCACCGGCGATGCCGCGCGGCGATGGGTCACCGGGCGACGATCCCCGGCGTTTGCCTGCCGCCGCCGCGCGCGCCCGCAAGGCGGAGGCTGCCGGCCATCTGCCGGACGCTAGCGGCGACGACGCGGACACGCCGCCGGTCGGCGGCAAGGGAACCGACAATGACTGAGCAGCCGATCCTGATGTTCGATTCCGGCGTCGGCGGGCTCACCGTGTTGCGCGAGGCACGCGTCCTGATGCCCGACCGGCGCTTCATCTATGTCGCCGACGATGCCGCTTTTCCTTTTGGCGCCTGGGAAGAGCCGGCGCTGCGGACCCATATACTCGACCTGTTCGCCAGATTGCTCGACCGCTTCGCGCCGGCGATTTCGGTCATTGCCTGCAACACCGCCTCGACGCTGGTGATCGACGCGCTGCGCGAGAGATTTCCCGGCCATCCCTTCGTCGGCACCGTGCCTGCGGTCAAGCCGGCGGCGGAGCGCACGCGCTCCGGCCTGGTCTCGGTGCTGGCGACGCCAGGCACGGTGAAACGCCAATACACGCGCGACCTGATCAGCAAATGGGCGCAGAAATGCCATGTCCGGCTGGTCGGCAGCGACAGGCTGGCGGGCCTGTCCGAAGCCTATATGCGCGAGGGCTTCGTCGACGAGGAGGCCGTACGCGCCGAGATCGCGCCATGCTTCATCGAGCGCGACGGCATGCGTACCGATATCGTCGTGCTGGCCTGCACGCACTATCCGTTTCTGGTCAATCGCATGCGCAAGACCGCGCCTTGGCCGGTCGACTGGATCGATCCAGCCGAGGCGATCGCACGGCGAGCGCTTTCGCTGCTGCCGCCCATCGATGGGGTGCCGCCGCAAGGCGAGCCCGATATAGCGGTCTTCACCTCGGGCAACGCGGATTTCGCCGTCAGCCGCCTGATGCAGGGCTTTGGACTGACCGTGCGCTAGAAGGTGGGTAACGCCTGCCTGTCAAACAGGTTCGAAGACGATGCTGCGTTGATCCGGATCAGCCAGGACCAGCCTTAGCTTCAGATTTTCGCCCTGTCTGAGCCCCGGGGCTTTTACGTTGGCAACGACAGGCATGTCGGCAAGCTGAACGCGCACGCCATGGTCGACGACGTCGGTGACGACGGCTTTGAACGTCTCACCCTCGCGCCCCTCCAGCATGACCGCCTCGGCAAGGTCGATGGCCGCATGGTTGATCTGCGAAGCGCGGCTATCGGCACGTCCCATCGCCCTCGGCAACCTGGCGAACGCATCGGTGACGGCCTGGGGCACGGGCTGGCCGTTGGCGATCGCCAGCACGCAACGCACGACATAGCGGTCGGCAAGTCGCCTAAGCGGCGCTGTCGCATGGGCATAGGTCGCGGCCATGGCTTCATGCCACGGGACAACGCCGTCCTGATAGGGCTGGTAGGACGCGCCGGGGCTTGCATGGCGGATTTCCAGCATCAACGCTGCTTGTCGCGGATCGGTGGGATCGAGGGTTCGCTGATAGTCTCGCAAACCGGTGGAGGCCGGCCAGGACAGCCCGAGAGCCTGTGCCGCGTTGCGCAGTCTTTGAACCTTGAACGCATCCGGCCCCGACATCACCCGGAACAAACCGGTGTGATGCGCAAGCATGGCATCGGCAATCGCCATGTTGGCGGCCAGCGAAAGCGCTGCGTTGTCCTGCTCGGATTGCAGCAGCGGTCTGAAGGCAAGCCGGTATGTGCCGTCGGCGAGCCGTTCCACCTCCTGCACGGGTGGATCGACGCGGGAAGCGCCGCGACGCTTTTCGTTCATTGCCATGCGCCGCGCCATTTCGGCAAAGCCGGTCGGAACGTCGGAAGCCTTCACGCTGTCATAGGCGAGCTTGGCGCGGCTTTGAATGATTGCCCGCTCCGCGCCGTCCAGCTTCACCGCGCCGTCGGGCGCGACCCGAACCGTTAAGATGACGGAGGGACGCGGTCCATCCGGCAACAGGCTTGCTGCCTTCTCTGCAATCACCGGCGGGTAGAGCCCTGCCTTGCCGTCCGGCAGGTAAAGCGTCTCGCCCCGCGTCCAGGCTTCGAGATCTATTGCGTCGCCGTCCTCGACGAACCAGGCCACGTCGGCAATGGCATAATGCAGCAGAAGATCACTGCCGCTCGCCTCGATCGAGAACGCTTGATCAAGATCGGTGGAGGCAGCCGGATCGAGCGTGACGAAGGGCATCGCCCTTCGATCGGCATGCTGGTCGGGGACGCGTTTGGCCGCCGCCTCAGCCGCGGTCACGACATCAACCGGAAATCCATCCGGCACGTGCAATTCGGTGCGGATTTTCGCCAGGCCAGTGGAGAGAGCCTGTGAGGGATCGGTCAGAGATTTCATTCAGCCGTCCTACACTGGGGGCCCGGACACGGGAAGGCAGCCGTCGAAAATCGCCAAGGGCGGCCACCGGCTGGCGCCGAGCGGATCGGGAATGAGCCAGTGGCGCTGGAACCGCCACCGCAGCGCGGCGTTTCTCCTGACAGCAAAGGAGACCCCGCCATGCCAGCCACCTCGAAAGCCCAGCAGAAGGCCGCCGGCGCCGCACTCTCCGCCAAACGCGGCGAGACCAAGAAAAGCGAGCTCAAAGGCGCTTCGAAGGGCATGTATGAATCGATGAATGAAAAGCAGCTCGAGGAATTCGCCGAGACGAAGCGCAAGGGACTACCTGAGAAAAAATCCTAGGATTGAGCGCTTCGAGCGCGACTACCTTGGAATGAAAAAGGGCCAGCGACATTCGCTGGCCCTTGGGATTGTTGTGTTGAACAGCCTACCAGCGGTGGCAGCGCCGTATTCTCTCGACGATCACCCTGCGATGACCATGCCGCCACACCACTCTCTTTTTGACGATAACCCGGCAGACCTGCTTATGGCCGTGCCAATGGCGCGCCATGGCCGGCTCCGGGGCAACCGCCATCGATCCTGCAAGCACCGCGGCGCCTGCCAGGGCAAGGAAAAACTTCTTCATGCAATTAGGCTCCTCTAGCTCCAGTCCCTTCCTGGTGCCGCTGGCGCAAAACCTCCCGCCACATCCGGCATCGCATCAACGCCCCGAACGCTATACGGTTGCCCCGCGCCGCGCCACTCACGAACTTGACACCGGTTAAATCTCGGTTTAATCAGCCGCCAACGCCGGGCAGCGAAGTCCGGTGATTGTTTTGTATACGCAAGATCTGTCACGATAGCTGTTCCTGATCTTGTTTGAACTGACGTGTCCCGTGGGTTTTCCGCCGCGTTGCGTGGGAAAACCCTGTCAGGTCTCGAAAACGGAGGCCAGAGGAGGGCGCGTTTCCTTCACCCGGACCATGAGGTGCCGGGTGTGTTGTTTTGAAAAGGGAATGCGATGAGCAAGCGCGAATCCGCGAAATACAAGATCGACCGCCGTCTCGGCGAAAACATCTGGGGCCGTCCAAAGTCCCCGGTCAACAAGCGTGAATACGGCCCCGGCCAGCATGGCCAGCGCCGCAAGGGCAAGCTTTCCGACTTCGGTCTGCAGCTGCGCGCCAAGCAGAAGCTCAAGGGTCACTATGGCGACGTTTCGGAAAAGCAGTTCCGCAAGGTCTATGAAGAGGCCGACCGCCGCAAGGGCGACACCTCGGAGAACCTGATCGGCCTGCTCGAATCGCGTCTCGACGCGGTCGTCTACCGCGCCAAGTTCGTGCCGACCATCTTCGCCGCCCGCCAGTTCGTCAACCACGGCCACGTCAACGTCAACGGCAAGCGCGTCAACATCGGCTCGTACCGCTGCAAGCCGGGCGATGTCGTCGAAGTGCGCGAAAAGTCGAAGCAGCTGGTCATCGTCCTGGAATCGGTTGGCCTCGCCGAGCGCGACGTGCCGGACTACATCGAAGCCGATCACAACAAGATGGTCGCGACCTTCTCGCGCATCCCCGGCCTGGCGGACGTTCCGTTCGCCGTGCAGATGGAACCGAACCTGGTCGTCGAATTCTATTCGCGCTAAGCGAACGCTTTTCTGCGATATCGGAAAGGCCGCCTTCGAGGCGGCCTTTTTGTTTCGGGCGTCCGCTTTGCCGTTTCGGTTTTGCGGCCGATGCGTTAATCCGGGCGGAAGTCACATTCCGGGGCCGTTGCGCCATGAACATGCAGCCAGACATCGAAACGCTTGAACCGGCCGCCGAAGGCGGCTCCCACCCGCTGTTCGCCGAGGTGCCGTCCTCGGTCGAGTTCAACAAATTGCGCAAGCGGCTGCTGCGGCAGACCCGCCAGGCGATCGAGGACTTTTCGATGGTGAAGCCGGGCGAGCGCTGGCTGGTCGCGCTGTCGGGCGGCAAGGATTCTTACGGCTTGCTCGCCTTGCTGCTCGACATGAAATGGCGCGGGCTGCTGCCGGTCGAATTGCTGGCCTGCAATCTCGACCAGGGCCAGCCGAATTTTCCCAAGCACATCCTGCCCGATTATCTCGACGCCAACGGCATCGCGCACCGCATTGAATATCAAGACACCTATTCGGTCGTCACCGACAAGCTTCCCGAAGGCAGCACCTATTGCTCGCTCTGCTCGCGGCTGCGGCGCGGCCATCTCTACAGGATCGCCCGCGAGGAGGGCTGCTCGGCGCTGGTCCTCGGCCATCATCGCGAGGACATCCTCGAAACCTTCTTCATGAACCTGTTCCACGGAGGCCGGCTTGCCGCCATGCCGCCAAAACTGCTCAACGACGACGGCGACGTCATGGTGTTGCGGCCGCTGAGCTACTGCGCCGAGGTCGATCTGGAGAAATTCGCCGCCGCGATGCGGTTCCCGATCATCCCTTGCGATCTCTGTGGCAGCCAGGAAGGGCTGCAGCGCAACGCCATGAAGGCGATGCTCGAGGACATCGAAAAGCGCCTGCCTGGCCGCAAGGACACGATGATCCGCGCCCTGTCCAACACCAGGCCGTCGCATTTGCTCGACCGAAAGCTGTTCGATTTCGCCGCCCTCAATGAAACTCTCGCGATCAGGCAAGACATTTCCGATGACATTTGACGATACCGCGATCGACTGGCTGGCCGGGATTCTGGCCGAGGCAGCCCACGCTGAAATCATGCCGCGCTTTCGCCGATTGGGCGATGGCGATATCAGGCAGAAGACATCCGCCGCCGATCTGGTGACGGAAGCCGATGTCAACGCCGAGCGGCTGATCACCGCAAGGCTGCGCGAGCGCTATCCCTCGGCCATGGTCGTGGGCGAGGAGGCCTGTTCCGACAATCCGGCGCTGCTCGATGGCTTGGGCGACGCCGAACTGGCATTCACCATCGATCCGGTGGACGGCACCTTCAATTTTGCATCGGGAGTACCGCTCTTCGGCGTCATGCTGGCGGTGGTGGCCAGGGGCGAGACGGTCGCGGGCATCATCCATGATCCGGTGGGCAAGGATTGGCTCATCGCCGCCAGGGGCGCCGGCAGCCATATCAGGCATGCCCATGGCAGCCTGGAGAAAGTGCATGTGGCGGCGCCTGTGCCGATCTCGCAAATGACGGGCGCGGTCTCCTGGCAATATCTCGACGAGCCGGAGCGCTCACGCCTCGCGCGCAACCAGACCAAGGCACTGTCGCAATTCGCCTATCGCTGCGCCGCGCACGAATATCGCTTGCTGGCCAGCGGACATGCGCATTTTGTCGTCTACAACAAGCTGATGCCCTGGGATCATCTGCCCGGCGTGCTGATCCACCAGGAAGCCGGCGGCCATGCCGCGCGCATCGACGGCAGCGCCTATCTGCCGTCGCATGTCGATGGCGGCCTGCTTGTGGCGCCGGACCAGGACAGCTGGCAGGAACTGCGCCGCGAGCTGTGGGCGCAATAGGATCAATTCCTGTGGCTTGAACTGCTGGGTTGTACGGCTTGAATCGGTGCGTTTTGGCGGAGGCGCTCGAATGAAACGTCGGTTCGTGGTTTTTGCGGCACTTATCTTGTTTGCGAATTGCAACGAGGCACTCTCGCAAGAGCGCCCCTGCCGTAGCACCGATCCCATCGACACCATCAAGGAGATGTCGGACGCCATCTATGCTTGCTGGCGGCCGCCGCCAGGAACCGCGGGCATGTCCTTGACGCTGCGCTTCTCGCTCCGCCGCAACGGCACGCTGATCGGCAAGCCTCGTGCCACTTATTCCGACCTGGGAACCGATTCCCAGCTCGGCCGGGCCTTCGTGGCATCCATCCTCAAGGCGCTCGACGACGCCCTGCCATTGCCCTTTTCAGATGGCATGGGCAAAGCAATCGCGGGGCGGATGCTTTCTCCTCGCTTCACGGCGTCGGTCGAAGGTACATCCTAACCACCCGCAAACGACAAGTCAGTGCAGGTCGGTAACGTGCCCTGAGACGGGTGCGTTCTGCGGCTGGAACATCTTGCCGCGCTCGGCAATCAGGATCATCAGCAGTGCCGCGACCGAGACGCTGCAGAAACCGGCGGCCAGCGGCGTCACCGTGCCGTTGAAAGCCTGGCCAATCAGCGTGCCGAGAATGCCGCCGAGAAACGTCTGCATGAAACCCAGGATGGACGACGCCGTGCCGGCCAGTTGGCCAAGCGGCTCCATGGCCAAGGCGTTGAAATTGGCGCCGAGGCAGCCAAACGGCAGCATGGCGCCGGCAAAGAAGCTGATGAACAGCCAGAGCGGCATCTTCGTTTCCAGTGAAACCACGAGCCAGGCTAGGCTGATCACCAGAAACAGCAGCAGCGCGCCTTGCGACAGGCGGCGCATGCCGATACGTCCGACGAGGCGCGAGTTGAGATAATTGGAGAAGGCGAGCACGCCGGCGACACCGGCGAAGATGACGGGAAACAGCTCGCCGACGTTGAAGATGTTGACGTAGATCTGCTGCGCCGAGGCGATGAAGCCGAACATGGCGCCGAAGATGAACGTGCTGGCGAAGGCATAGCAGAGTGCGATGCGGTTGGTGAGCACTATGCGGAAGCCACCGACAATGGAGGAGACCGTCAGTGGCCGGCGATATTCGGGATGCAGCGTCTCGGGCAGGCGCAGCAGCGACCATGCCGACACGATCAGCGCGCCGACGGCCATGGTGACGAAGATCCAGTGCCAGGTCGCGAACAGCATGATGAACTGGCCGATGCCTGGCGCCACGACCGGAATGGCCATGAACACCATGAAGATCAACGACATGACTTCGGCCATACGCCGGCCGTCGAATGTATCGCGCACGATCGAGACCGCGATCACGCGCGTGGCGGCCGCCCCGATGCCTTGCACGGCGCGGCACATCAAAAGTGTCTCGAAGCTCGGCGCGATGGCGGCTGCCGCGGCCGCCGCCACGTAGATGATCAGGCCGGCGACGAGCGGCGAACGGCGCCCGTAACGGTCCGAGATCGGCCCGAAGAACAGTTGGCCGCCGCCGAAACCCAGTATGTAGGCGGTGACCACATATTGCCTGTGGTTTTCATTCTCGACGCCGAGCGAGGCGCCGATCTGCTGCAGCGCCGGCAGCATGATGTCGATAGCCAGCGAATTGAGCGCCATCAGTGCCGCGCAGAGCGCGATGAACTCCCAGCGCGGAATGGGCAATTGGCTTGCCCCGGGCAAGGTGCTTGCCCCTTGCGGCGCTGATTTCTGCTGGTCCACGGCAAGTCCGATCTCTCAAACGAAAACGCGCCGGCGGGCCGGCGCATTGGCTCGTGCTGATCCCGGAACCCGGGATGTAAAACTGCCGAGGTGGGGCCGCCCCGTTGGCCGGGGCATGCGATATCGACATGCCCCAAATCGAAGTCAGGCGGCGCCTTTGACGCTCACGCCCTTCTCGACCAGGAAGGTCTGCAATTCGCCGGCCTGGAACATTTCGCGAATGATATCGCAGCCGCCGACGAATTCGCCCTTGACGTAGAGCTGCGGGATCGTCGGCCAGTTGGAATAGTCCTTGATGCCCTGGCGCAATTCGGCGGAATCCAGGACGTTCACGCCTTTGTAGTCGGCGCCGATATAGTCGAGGATCTGGACGACCTGGCCGGAAAACCCGCATTGCGGAAAGCCGGGCGTGCCCTTCATGAAAAGGACGACGTCGTTGCCCTTCACTTCATTGTCGATGTAGTCGTTGATACCGCTCATGGAATATCCTTTCACGCCTGTGGGAGTCAGGCTCGAAGCATGTCTTTCAAATAAACCCATAGGTTGCCCGAAACAAGACTTTAGCCATGCCATCACCCGAATGGCGCAAAGAATGGGCCGTTTTGGGCCAAGCGTGTCGCCTGGAAATGCCTCAGTCGGGAACGCTGGTCTGCAGCGCCAGCGCGTGCAGCACGCCGCCCATATTGCCCTTCAGCGCGTCATACACCATCTGGTGCTGCTGAACGCGGCTTTTTCCCCGAAAGCTCTCGGCCACCACTTCGGCCGCGTAATGGTCGCCATCGCCGGCGAGGTCGCGGATCGTCACGCGAGCGTCCGGGATGCCGTCCTTGATCAGTTTTTCGATATCGTGGGCTGCCATTGCCATTGCAGAAATTCCTGTTTCGGGAGGGCGGCGGCGCGGCGGCCCGTACGATGAGAGTCGGGCAAGCCTAAAGCCTTTCTAGCCCGGATTGAAGCGGTTCCATCCAGTGTCCGTTCTGTTGGTGTTCAGGTGATGGTTTCGCCCGGCCCCTGCGCCGGCTCGTCCTCGCGCATCGAAAAGGCTCGGCCGAGGCTGAAGGCCAGCACGTAGAGCGGGATGTTGACCGCCAGGTTGGCAATCGGCAGATAGCTGGTCATTTGCCAGGCGGGCGAGAAGAACGGCTGGCCGTAACCATCGCAGACAAGCGAAGAACCATACTCCCACAAGGCTCCCAAACAGTCGAGACGGCGAAAAGCTTGATGCAGGTAACGACGTGCCTTGCCCGCGCTGGTTCCGGCAGGAGCCGGTTCCAAAGCACCAGGCAAACGATCGGAACCCCATAGATGAGGTCCTGCAGGACAAGCATCGGAAGCGTATCGTTGGCCGCGGCGAGAAACTCGGCGCGTGTTTCCAGCCTGGGACAAACCTCGCTCGAGGTCGTTGACAGCAGGAAGAAGACGAACGGCCCGAGGCACCAGAAGAAGAACAGCGACGGCCAGAAGACGACTGCAAGCAGCGCCCGTACGGCCAGTTTCTTATGATCGAGCAGGATCTTTTTCCGAAAACCGGTTTCCACTTTTCGGGATCATGCCCTCGTCAACTGGCCTGGTCCATGAAGCGGGGGAACCAGCCTTCATGGGCGGCGGTCAGATCGCTGACCGGAATTGCCCTGGCATCGCCGAGCTTCAGCGCCTTGCCCCCCGTCGAGCCGATCCACGGCGCGAAGATGCCGAGTTCACCCTGCTGCTTGCGGATAGCATCCCATTCATCGCCATGCGGATCGATCGACAGCGTCAGGAGATAGCGGCCCTGGTCTTCGCCGAACCAGACCGGGATCGGATCGGTGCCGAGAAGCCCGGGAACGGTCGCGCCGATGCCCGACGCCATCGCCATTTCGGCCAGGGCGACGGCGATGCCGCCGTCGGAGACGTCATGCGCCGCCGTGACGATGCCGGACGCGATCAACGAGCGTACGTGGTCGCCGACCCGCTTTTCGTGCTCGAGATGGACCGGCGGCGGCGGGCCGTCGCTGCGGCCGTGGATGTCCCTGAGATAGGCCGACTGGCCGAGATGCGTGCCCCAGGAGGCGGGCGCCCCGACCAGCAGGATCATCTGGCCCTCCGCGGCGAAGCCGATCCGCGCCATCTTCGACCAGTCCGATATCAGGCCGACGCCGCCGATGGTCGGTGTAGGCAGGATGCCCTGGCCGTTGGTTTCGTTGTACAGCGAGACGTTGCCGGAGACGATCGGGAAGCCGAGCGCCCGGCAGGCATCGCCAATGCCTTTCACCGCGCCGACCAGTTGTCCCATGATCTCGGGTCGTTCGGGATTGCCGAAATTGAGATTGTCGGTGGCGGCGAGCGGCAGCGCACCGGTGGCGGTCAGGTTGCGCCAGCATTCGGCCACCGCCTGCTTGCCGCCCTCGTAAGGGTCGGCCTCGCAATAGCGCGGCGTCACGTCGGAAGAGAAAGCCAGCGCCTTGGTCGGATGGCCCTCGACCCGCACCACGCCGGCATCCCCGCCCGGAAGCTGCAGCGAATTGCCCTGGATCAGCGTGTCGTACTGTTCCCACACCCAACGGCGTGACGACAGATCCGGTCCGCCGAGCAACTTCAACAGCGCATCGGCGACATCGGCCTGCGGGATATCGTTGGCGGCAAGCGGCACCCGCTTCTTCGGCTCGACCCACGGGCGATCGTATTCCGGTGCCTTGTCGCCAAGATCCTTGATCGGCAGGTCGGCGACCTCGTCGCCCTGGTGCCGCACGCGGAAGCGCAGATCGTCGGTGGTCTTGCCGACGATGGCGAAGTCGAGGCCCCATTTGTGGAAGATCGCCTCGGCTTCCTCTTCCTTTTCGGGACGCAGCACCATCAGCATGCGCTCCTGGCTTTCCGACAGCATCATCTCGTAGGCGCTCATGCGCTCTTCGCGCACCGGCACCTTGTCGAGGTCGAGCTCGATGCCGAGGTCGCCCTTGGCGCCCATTTCAACGGCAGAACAGGTCAGGCCGGCCGCACCCATGTCCTGGATGGCGATCACGGCGCCCGATGCCATCAGTTCGAGGCAGGCCTCCAACAGGCATTTTTCGGTGAAGGGGTCGCCGACCTGCACTGTCGGGCGCTTCTCGTCGATCTTGTCGTCGAACTCGGCCGACGCCATGGTGGCGCCACCGACACCGTCGCGGCCGGTCTTGGCGCCGAGATAGACGACAGGCAGGCCGACGCCCTTGGCTTCGGACAGGAAAATGGCATTGGTCTTGGCAAGGCCTGCGGCGAAGGCGTTGACCAGGATGTTGCCGTTGTAGCGGGCGTCGAAATTGACCTCGCCGCCAACCGTCGGCACGCCGAAGGAATTGCCGTAGCCGCCGACGCCCGAAACCACGCCGGCGACGAGATGCCTGGTCTTGGGATGGTCGGGAGCACCGAAGCGCAGCGCGTTCATCGCCGCGATCGGCCGCGCGCCCATGGTGAAGACGTCGCGCAAGATGCCGCCGACGCCGGTCGCCGCACCCTGATAGGGCTCGATGAAGGACGGGTGATTGTGGCTTTCCATCTTGAAGACGACGCAGTCGCCGTCGCCGATGTCGACCACGCCCGCATTCTCGCCCGGGCCCTGGATGACCTGCGGACCTTTGGTCGGCAAGGTGCGCAGCCATTTCTTCGAGGATTTGTAGGAGCAGTGCTCGTTCCACATCGCGGAGAAGATACCGAGTTCGGTAAAGCTCGGTTCGCGTCCGACGAGGTCGAGGATGCGCTGATATTCGTCGGGCTTCAGCCCATGCGCGGCGATGAGCTCTGACGTGATCGGTACGGAATTGGAAATGGTCATGGGCGGCGATTTATGTCCATGGAGCAGGAATTTTGAGTCTCCTCTTATCGCAAGCTTTGCAGCCGATACACCCGTCGGCGGAGGAAAAAGGCAGAAAGCAACAGGGTGATGATCGCGATGGGTCTTTCGTACGCGACGAAAGACGCCGCCAGCTATTGCAGCCCAGCAAAGTCAAATGGGAACGCCATGATGTGGCAGCCGTTAGGTCCCTATCACTCAGGAGACTTCACGATGGCTACCAAGCAAGGCAAGAACGACAATCGCCTCTCGGACAAGGAGGCCCTCCATATCGCGGAGACCACCGACGTTTCGCCCCGGCAGGCCAAGGAGTTGGCTGAGAAGCACGGCAAGGACAAGGCCGAGAAGGAAGCCAAAAACTTCAAGGCCGAAGGCTGATCCGGGGTCCGGATCTGACAAGTCCCGGTTTCGCAAGGCGGCATATCGAGGCAAGCAGGCGGGTGGCCGCGAACGGTTCAGGAAAAACTGTCGTAGCCCGCGCGGCCCTCGTCCAGCAGCCGCCTGATCACCGCGACGCCGCCAGCAATATCCTCGCGCCGCCTCGGCTGCGAAACGCCGAAGCGCACCCCATGGAAGACCCGCTCCGAGCGCCCCGCCTTGAACTCATCCTCATCGTCGATCAGCACGCCGTGCTCAAGGCAGGCATTCTTGAACGTGCCGGAAAGCCAGGGATCGGGCAGGGTGAGCCAGACGAACGGAACTTTGTCGTGCGATTTGAATGAGAAGCCTGCCAAACTTTCGCGCACAATGGACATGCGGGCGCTGATCTCCGCGATGCTGCGTTTGCGGATTTCGCTGGCCTGGCCGGAAAGCACCAGCCGGGCATTCACCTCCGCCAACAGGAACGGCATGCCGCCGGTCATCATCTTGTGGGCGACCCGGATGCGATGGCGATAGGCGGGCGGGCAGGACAGCCAGCCGCCACGCAGACCGGCGGCGACCGATTTCGACAGGCCGCCGGCGATGATGGTACGTTCGGGCGCAAATTCGGCAAGCAGCGGTGTCGGGTCGTCGGTCAGATGGCCGTAGAGGTCATCCTCGATCAGGATGACGTTGTATTCACGGGCGACACGCGCGATCGCTTCGCGGCGCGCCGGTGATAAGGTCACCAGGGTCGGATTCTGCGCCGTCGGCATCAGAAAGACCATCTTGGGGTGCTTTTGTGCGCAGACGCGCTCGAAATCCGCCGGATCGAGGCCTTCATCGTCCGATGCCACCAGCGCGGTGCGCCGGCCGATCAGGCCGGCGCTGCGGGAAATCTGCGAGTAGGTGAGGTGCTCGAAGGCGACATAGTCGCCGGGCGTGGTCAGGGCCGCGATAGCGGCCATCACCGCGGCATGGGTGCCGAGGGTGGGGACGATTGTATCGGTCGTTGGCCGGAAGGAGTTTCGTGACAGCCACCGGGCGCCGGCTTCGTACCAGCGATCAGGAAAATCGCGCGTGTAGCTCGAAATCTCATGCGGCTGGTCCTGTGCGGCACGCGAGAGCACGTCGGCGACAATGGCGCCCTGGCCAATGTCGGGGGCTGCCGTGCTGTCGAACCGCAGCTTGTCCTCGGGGCGTCGACATAACGCGTGCCTTCCACGCTGGCGTCGGGCGCCTCTGGCTTTGTAATGGCAATGTTTTCGCCGAGCACATAGGTCCCCCGTCCGACCTCGCCACTGACGAGGCCGCGCTCACGCAGCAATTGATAGGCCCGACCGACCGTGCCGACAGTGGCGCCGATGTCGTAGGCGAGGTCGCGCTGTGGCGGCAGTTTTGCCCCCGCGCCGATCACTCCCCGGTCGATATCCGCCTCGATGGAATCCGCGAGGCGCTGATACAGCGGACCTGAACCCGTGAGATCTGGAATCCAATTTGTCATGGTGACAATTTTCTATATTGCACCGTTTCGGGAGTCAATACATATCACTGGGGCACCAAAAAAGGGTGCAATTGATAATTTTGGCAGAAAGAAAATGGATACAATCGGAACATTCCGCCACTCGGCGACCGAATTGCTCGGCCAGCCGGCCCGCCCGTCCGGGCAGCGCGGCTTCGCCAGCCGGCTTGTGCAAGTGGTCAAGTCGCTGGCGAAACGGATCGGCCATCTGCTGGAGCGCCGGCGCGGCCGGCTGGCATTGCTGGAGATGACCGACGATCAGCTCAAGGACATCGGCATCTCGCGCTGCGACGCCCACCGCGAGGGCATCAGGCCGCTCTGGGAATAGCGACCGGTCTATCGGTGGCCTTTTCTCCTGAGGCGCCGATACCGTGATCGACGAAGACGGCGACGACGCATATCACCAGGAACAGCGCGGTGATGCCGAGCGCCGCCACAGTGACGCTCCCGACGCCGTTCTTGGCGATATCGAGGAAGGGGTAGGGCACCTCGCCCGCCAGCGGCGCCCGCGCCAGCGCATAGACCAGATAGGCGATGGGATAGACAACCCACCAGGAGACGTCGCTCCATCGCGTCTTGCCGTCGGCGCCTGACATCAGCCACCACAGCACGAACAGCACCGGCGTCACATAGTGCAGCAGGACGTCGCAGAGCAGGAACAGGCCCTGTCAGAGCCGCGCCAGCACCGTAGCATAGACGATGAAGACCAGCGCGATCGAGGCCGCGACGCCCGCGCGAATCCGGGGGCCGGCAAAGGCCGGCAGCCAGGCATAGCCGCTGGGTGACAGCAGCGAGATGTGGACCAGCACGGCCGCGATGTTGGTCAGGATGGTGAAGAAGCTGAAATAGAACACGATCGAGCCGAGCAGGCCGCGGCCCGCCTCCATCGACGCTGGAATGGTGATCGAGAACTGCAGGACGAGCGCGACCAGACCAACAACCAATCCCGCGATCTGCAGGAACCGGCCCATGGCTGGCTCAAGCGGTGGCTGCACAGGCCGGATTGCCCGCCTGCCAGCGCGCGATATCAGAACTGATACGTGCGCCGAGCGGGTCGTTCATCAGCGGTCCGAAGACGTCGACACGGCTTGAATTCCCCTGCGCCTGCACCACCAGCAACGGTTTGCCGCCATAGTGCTTGGCCGGCACCAGAAGGAAGCGCGGCGTGCCGCTGAACGAGTTCAGCTCATTGGCCATCTGATACTGCTTGAAGGCCGGATCCTTGCTGGCGAACCAGCATTTGTGGGCCGATATCGCCACCTGTTCCATGGCCAGCAGCGCGGCACTTTTACCGGAGGGCACGGGCGTGCTCTTGGGGCTCGACTGGCACGATGCCAGCGCAAACCCCGCCGCCGCGACGATGGCGATCGTCTTCGTCTTGATCAAGCGGCACCCATTTCGAGTTCGGACAGAAAGATCTTCAAGCCGTCGGTCATCTCGCCCCATACCCTGGACAATGCCGGATGCTGCGAGGCGATCTGCTCATAGGCGTCGAATTTGGGATAGGCGTCGAGCAGGTCGTGGCGGCCGGTCATGGCGCGGAAATTGTTGAAGATGAACCGCGTCGGCGTCAGCCAGGCATCGGCAAAGCTGATGTCGCTGCCGAGCGCGAAGGGGCCTTGCGCCATCCGCGCCTCGATGGCCGCCAGCCCACGGTGGAGACTGGCGAATTGGGCGTCGATCTCGGCATTGTTGCGCTTCGGCACGAAATGCAGCTCGAAAAGCTTCATCGTCGGCGTCAGCACGTCGAGATCGGTGATGCGGGCGAACATGCGCACCAGAGCGCGGTCCTTCGAATCGGGCGGCAGCAGCGCCGGTTCGGGAAACCGTTCCTCGAGATATTCGGCGATGACCACCGATTCGACGATGGTTTCACCCGAACCGGTGATCAGCACCGGAATCCGGTTCATCGGCGAGATGGCGCGAAACTCTTCGGGGATCGGAAAACCCGGCGGCGGCGCGATGATCTTGAGCGGCACGTCCTTGATATAGGCCAGCGCCCGCACGATCGAGGAGTAGGGCGACAGCGGCCGCGAATAGAGTTTCATGACCGTGTCTCCCTCACGCTATGATTTTGAATTGCCGCAATTCTTAAGGTTGCGGTTACAAACTTCAAGCGGCAATGCCCAAGGCGCCTTCGAACAACGCCCTGCCGTCATTGCCGCCATGCGCCGCCTCGATCAGGTTCTCGGGATGCGGCATCAGGCCGAGCACATTGCCTTGTTCGTTGATGATGCCGGCGATGTCGTTGATCGAACCGTTGGGATTGGTGCCTTCCGCATAGCGGAACACCACCTGGCCTTCGCCTTCGACGCGGGCGAGCGTCTCGGTGTCGGCAAAATAGTTGCCGTCATGGTGCGCCACCGGCGAGCGGATGATCTGGCCGGGCTGATACCGGCGCGTGAACATGGTGTTGGCGTTGGTGATCTGCAGTTTTACCTGCCGGCAGACGAATTTCAGCGAACTGTTGCGCATCAAGGCGCCCGGCAGCAGGCCGGCCTCGACCAGGATCTGAAAACCGTTGCAGACACCGATGACCATCACGCCCTTCGCCGCCTTTTCAGCGACAGCCCGCATGACCGGCATGCGCGCGGCGATGGCGCCACAGCGCAGATAGTCGCCGAAGGAAAAGCCGCCGGGAATGGCGATCAGGTCGACATCGGGGATTTCGGTGTCGGTCTGCCAGACGGTTGCAGGCGCCTGTCCGGAAATCTTGGTCAACGCGGCAATCATGTCGCGGTCGCGATTGAGGCCAGGCAGGAGGACGACGGCTGTTTTCATTTTGGTTCGCAAGTCCTCTGGGCTTCGGCAAGTTTGCACAGGTCGATACGGCGTTCTATGCGTTCAAGTCGGTCATCATGGCGGTCGAGAATGCCATAGATGTTGTGGATGTCACTATGCGTTGCCACCATGTGACCCCGCATCACATTCAATTCCCGCCTCGGAAACATCCTGACGAAGCTCACCAACTTCGTGATGCACGCGCTTCAGCAACCCGAACATCAACTCATTCGTGTCTTCCGGCATAGTGTCGACACAACCTCAGGTAAGCGTCACGCTATAATTCTCGATCACCGTGTTCGCCAGCAGCTTGTCGCACATGGCCTTGAGGTCGGCTTCGGCCTTGGCTTTGTCGCTTTCCGCCAGTTCGACATCGAACACCTTGCCTTGCCGCACTGCGCCGACGCCATCGAAGCCCAGCCCCGACAGCGCGTGTTCGATTGCCTTGCCTTGCGGGTCGAGGACGCCGTTTTTGAGGGTGACGGTAATGCGGGCCTTGATCACGCTGGACATGCTCCTGTTCTGAATATCGGGTTGCAAGCCGCTATCAGTGCGGCTTGCCTTTGAGACCGTCGGTCGAGGCGACCAGCACCGGACCGGTGGGGCGCGGCGGCTCGTTCTCGTTCATGATGCCGAGGCGGCGAGCGACCTCCTGATAGGCCTCGACGAGGCCGCCCATGTCACGGCGGAAACGGTCCTTGTCGAGCTTGTCCTGCGTCGCCACATCCCACAGGCGGCAGGAGTCCGGCGAAATCTCGTCGGCGACGACGATGCGCATCATGTCGCCCTCGAACAGGCGGCCGCACTCGATCTTGAAGTCGACGAGCTGGATGCCGACGCCCATGAACAGGCCGGAGAGGAAATCGTTGACCCGGATGGCGAGCGCCATGACGTCGTCGATCTCCTGCGGGCTTGCCCAGCCGAACGCCGTGATGTGCTCTTCCGAAACCATCGGATCGTCGAGCGCGTCGGCCTTGTAGTAGAATTCGATGATCGAGCGCGGCAGGACGGTGCCTTCCTCGATGCCGAGGCGCTTGGACAGCGAACCGGCGGCGACATTGCGCACCACCACTTCGAGCGGGATGATCTCGACTTCCTTGATCAGCTGCTCGCGCATGTTGAGCCGGCGGATGAAATGGGTCGGAATGCCCATGCGGTTCAAATGATTGAATATGTATTCGGAAATGCGGTTGTTGAGCACGCCTTTGCCGTCGATGACCTCGTGCTTCTTCTTGTTGAACGCGGTTGCGTCGTCCTTGAAGAACTGGATCAGCGTGCCCGGTTCGGGGCCCTCATAGAGGATCTTGGCCTTGCCTTCATAAATGCGGCGGCGATTTTTCATTTGAATTTTTCTCTGGATTTGCGGGCAGGCGGTAAGCGACCACTTCCTGTCCGTCCGCCTGAATTAGTGCGGCGACGGTGACGTTCAATGCCGGGTCTATCCCAATCACATCGTTTGCTCAATCGGCAAATCCTTCGAATCAACCGCTTTCGGGACTGAAATGCCGCAGCGCAGCATACGATGAAGCATATTGACCGGCCCGCGACCTTTTGGTTTGTGCTTCGGCAACACACATATTCACCTGCCAACGAATCGGATTTGACCCGGAGGGACGCCATGAGCAGCATGAAAGACCGCGAAGAGGGCTTCGAGCGCAAATTTGCATTCGACGAGGAGCTTCGGTTCAAGGCTTCGGCGCGACGCAACAAGGCGCTTGGCCTGTGGGCCGCCGAAAAGCTCGGAAAATCCGGTGCCGACGCCGACGCCTACGCCAAGGAAGTCGTTGTTTCCGACATCGAGGAAGCCGGCGACCATGACGTGTTCCGCAAAATCCGCAAGGATTTCGATGCCGCCGGCGTCGAGCAGTCCGATCATCAGATCCGCCGCACCATGGACGAATTGATGGCGCAGGCGATCGAGCAGATCAGGAATACCTGATCCGGCCTCTTACTGGACCAATCGACCGCCCGGCCGATCCGGGCGGTTTTTCTTTGCCTTTGCGGCGGTTTCCGGCTGAAACTGCCGACGTTAACAAGGAAAGAGATTAGATGTCCCTGAAGTCCCGTCTTGCCGCAGATGAAACGCTGGTCACCGCCTGGTCGGGCGTCCCGGACGCCTTGACCGTGGAGATCCTCGCCAGGCAGGACTTCGATGCCGTGACACTCGACATGCAGCATGGCGGCCATCACGAGGACAGCGTCCTGCGCGGCCTGACACCGGTACTGGCCCTGGGGAAGCCGGCGCTGGTGCGCATTCCCGTTGGCCGTTTCGATATGGCCAGCCGTGCCCTCGATTTCGGCGCCGAAGCGGTCATTGCCCCGATGGTCAACTCGGTGGCCGATGCCAAGCTGTTCGCCGCCGCCATGAAATATCCGCCGCTCGGCGAGCGCTCGTGGGGCCCGACCTATGCCTTTCCCCGTCATGGCAAGGGCGACTATGCCGAATGGCTGCGCGACACCAATCAGCGCACCATGGCTTTTGCGATGGTCGAGACGCGCGCGGCGCTCGATGCGCTTGACGGCATCCTGGACACGCCCGGCATCGACGGCATCTTCCTCGGCCCATCGGATTTCTCGATCGCCTGGTCGAACGGCGCGACAGTCAATTCGACGCTCGAAAGTATGATGGAGACAGTGGCCTCGGTTGCCGAGCGCACCCGCAAGGCCGGCAAGCATGCGGCGATCTACGTCGTCGAACCTGCCATCGCCGGCCGCGTCGTGTCGATGGGATACCGCCTGCTCGCCACGGGCTCCGAGCATGCGGTGATTTCGCTGGGTGCAAAGACCCTGCTCAGGGGCATCAAGGATTCCATCGGCGCCTGATGCACCGCGACCACGGACGCTAAGCCTTCAGGTCCGTAAGGAACTTGGCGAAGGTCATCGATCCCTCGGGCCAGGGGCCAAAGCCTGAATCCTCGCTGAGATGACCGGTCTCGCCGGCGTCGATGAACAATGAGCCCCAGGCGCCGGCGATGTCCTCGGCGACATCGAAGGGGCAGAAGGGGTCGTTGCGGCTGGCGATCACGATGGAGGGAAACGGCAGCGGCTCGCGCGGATAGGGGCCGAAGGTCATCAGATGCCTCGGCTTGATCTTGGGATTGGCAACATCGGGCGGCGCCACGAAGAAGGCGCCGGCGACCGGCCTCTGAAATTTCGGAATGGCCTGTACGGCCGCGGCCACTCCCAGTGAGTGAGCGACGAGAACGACAGGTCTCTCGGCCTCGTTGACCGCCTTGGCGACGCTCGCCGTCCAGTCTTCGCGCACCGGCTTCGACCATTCGGCCTGCTCCACACGGCGCGCGGTCGACAGCTTCGATTGCCAGCGGGTCTGCCAATGCTCGGGCCCGGAATTGGTGTATCCGGGAATGATCAGGATATCTGCGTCTTTGACTTTCATGGCGCTGAGATAGCGAGCGCGCTTGTCTCATGCAACCGTTGATGGATGCGCTCTTGCTCGCAATGGTGAACACCATGTTCGCCTTTAGCTGTCTTGTGTGAACGATGGCGATCGACGATCTCTATGGGGAAGAAGCAGCCGTGGAAGGCCGGGGTTTTGGTGCTGACACGACGTACAATGATTGGCGGCGCCGGGCTCCTGACTTTGGGAGCTTCGCGAAACGTCGCCGCAACGGAGACAATGATGAGCGAACTGCCATTTGCCGCCACCACGCCGGTGAGCGTCGCCCGGGTCGGGCTGAAGGCGCGTGATGCCGAAAGCCTCGCGGCCTATTACCGCCGGGTTGTCGGCCTGCAGGAACTGAGCCGTGCCGATGGCGCGATCACGCTCGGCGCCGCCAACCGTCCGTTGCTGGTTGTTGAGCCTGACGCGTCCGCCAAGCCGGACGATCCGCGCAGCGCCGGCCTCTTCCACACGGCTTTCCTGCTGCCAAGCCGCGCCGATCTCGGCCGCTGGATCAACCACGCCATATCAGACAAGATCGCCATCGAGGGGGCTTCGGATCATCTGGTCAGCGAAGCGCTGTACCTGACCGATCCCGAGGGCAATGGCATCGAGATCTATGCCGATCGCCGCCCGCAGGACTGGAAATGGAACGGCGACAAGATCGCCATGGCGACCGAGCGGATGAACATTCCTTCTGTCGTTGCCGAAGTGCCGGCCGGCGATGCGGGCTGGCAGGGCGCGCCGGAAAACAGCATTGTCGGCCACGTCCACCTGCGCGTCGGCAGGCCGGAAGAGGCCGAAGCCTGGTGGAGCCATGAATTCGGCTTCGACACGGTCGCCAAATATGGCGGCCAGGCGGTGTTCCTGTCGTCAGGCCATTACCACCACCACATCGGCGCCAATGCCTGGCAGAGCGCCGGCGCCGGCCGCCGCGACCCGTCTCGTTCGGGCCTCGCCTGGGTCGAGATGCGCTCGGACAATGTGGCCAGTGAAACGACCCGCGAGGACCCCTGGGGCACGGTAGTCAGGACTGTGCCTGGAAAGGCGTGATTGAGCGTCAACACAGCTTCTTTTTCCCCGTTTACGGGGAGAAGGAAGGCTCACGCCTCCCCGAACACCCGCTTGAAAATCGTGTCGACGTGCTTGGTGTGATAACCCAGGTCGAATTTCTCGCGGATTTGGGCCTCTGGCAGGGCTGCGGTCACTTCCTTGTCGGCCAGAAGTTCCTCAAGAAAATCAGCGCCTTGTTCCCATACTTTCATGGCGTTGCGCTGCACCAGCCGGTAGGAGTCCTCGCGCGACAGGCCGGCCTGCGTCAACGCCAGCATCACGCGCTGGGAATGCACCAGGCCGCGGAACTTGTTCATGTTGTTCAGCATGTTTTCGGGATAGACGACCAGTTTGTCGACGACGCTGGTCAGACGTGACAGCGCGAAATCGAGCGTCACGGTGGCGTCCGGGCCGATCATGCGCTCAACCGAGGAATGCGAAATGTCTCGCTCGTGCCAAAGCGCCACGTTCTCCATCGCCGGCAACGCCATGGAGCGCACCATGCGGGCAAGACCGGTGAGGTTTTCGGTCAGCACCGGATTGCGCTTGTGCGGCATCGCCGACGAGCCCTTCTGGCCCGGCGAGAAAAACTCTTCCGCTTCCAGCACTTCGGTTCGCTGCAGATGCCGGACCTCGATCGCCAGCCGCTCGATCGAGGAGGCGATGACGCCGAGCGTGGCGAAGAACATGGCGTGGCGGTCGCGCGGGATCACTTGCGTCGATACCGGTTCCGGCTTCAGTCCCAGCTTTTGGGCTACATGTTCCTCGACATAGGGCTCGATGTTGGCAAAGGTGCCGACCGCCCCTGAAATCGCACAGGTGGCAATGTCTTCGCGCGCGTGCACCAGCCGCTCGCGGCAGCGCGAGAATTCGGCATAGGCCTGCGCCAGCTTGATGCCGAAGGTGGTCGGCTCGGCATGGATGCCGTGGCTGCGGCCGATGGTGACGGTGTCCTTGTGCTCTAAGGCGCGGCGCTTGAGCGCTGCAAGCAACGCATCGATGTCGGCGAGCAGAATGTCGCTGGCACGGGTGAGTTGCACCGCAAAGCAGGTGTCGAGCACATCAGATGACGTCATGCCCTGGTGGATGAAGCGCGCATCGGGGCCGACGAATTCGGCAAGATGGGTGAGGAAGGCGATGACGTCATGCTTGGTGACGCGCTCGATCGCGTCGATCTTCTCGACGTCGAATTCCGCAGCACTTCCCTTTTCCCAGATGGTTTTGGCCGCTTCCTTGGGGATGACGCCCAGCTCGGCCAGCGCGTCGCAGGCATGGGCCTCGATTTCGAACCAGATGCGAAACCGGGTTTCGGGCGACCAGATGGCGACCATTTCCGGCCGGGAGTAGCGAGGGATCATCGGTCAGTCCTGATGTGTCTAAAGCAATTCCAGGAAAAGTGCGCAGCGGTTTCCGTCCGGAATTGCGAAAAAGAAAAAGTTAGAGTGGATCGGCGATTCTATCAAACGCTGAACCGCTCCGGGTTGGCCCGCCTCCTACCAGAGGTGGACCGAATGCTCAACGCTGATGCCGCGCAAACCAGAGGCCGGCAGCGAACAAGGCGACAAAACCAAGCGGAAAATAGAGCCGGATGCCCAGCACCACGAACTGGTAGGACGCCACCGCCATCGTGAAAGCAAGCTGAAAGGCCCAGGTGAGGGTGAATGCAGGCGCATGCCATTCGGCATAATAGGACCGGTACTGCAGCGCATACAGCCCGGCGGTCAGGCCAATCGTCGCCGCGGCGAGGCACACCAATGCCGCGGCGAAGGCGACCTCGGAGCCTCTTCCGAGCGAGACCAGACGCGCCGCGAACAGGCCAACCGGAAACGCCAAGGCGCCGCCGGCAGCGAACAGCAGCGACACTGTGCGGATCTTGCCCGGCGTCACCCAATTGTCCAGCAGCAGGTTGACGAGTGCGCTGGCGCCCATCGCGGCGGCCCACAGCAGGGCGCCGAGAAGCGCTGCGCGCGGTCTCGGCATCGCGTCGCGAAGGCGGCGCAGGGCGCGATTGCGCCTGACGGGTCGGACAAGCCCTGTCACAGGCGGCCGGTCACGGCGATCCAGCGAAAGTCCGGCCCCTCGAAACCATATTGGCGCACCGCGATCAGAACCGCATAGGCGCTGAGGCTGTCCATCGAGAACGTCTGCACCGCACCGATGCGGTAGCCGTTCGGGCAGCCCCGGCTCTTGGGGATCGCTTTGTCCTCGTGCAGCAATTTGGTGGTGCCGCCATCCCGCGCCTCGATACGCAGCAGACGGAAGCCATTGATCTCTCCCTGGCTGTCGCAGTCTTCGGTATTGTTCATGCCAATCTCGTCCAGCCGGAACTCGAGCGGCTGGTCGACCGGGGAGAAGATCGGCCTCGGATTGACCGCCATGCGATGCGGATCGGCTGAAAGCTCGGTCACCGGGTTGAAACCGGCGGTGATGCCGCGGTTGGCACTCAGCTCGGCCTGGCCGACAATGGCTTCGCCCTTTTGCCGGGCCTGGAGGCGGGCAGCGTCGAGCGTTGCATTCTCGTCGTCGAGCCGGACCCTGATCGGCGTGCCCTTGAGAAAGCTGTCGCTGCTTGTGTCGATGTAATAGCGGTTGGCATAGGGAAAGCCAGACCCGTCCTGGATGCCGTATTCCTCGAAGGCGAACACGCTGCCATCTCTGGTGAAGCCGAGGATTTCAAGCTCCGCGACGTCGCCGGCCTGGGCGGCGATCGACGCAGCGAGCTGCGCTGCCAGGGATACGGCAAAGAGGAAAAGCATTCGCATCGTTTTCACCTCGGCAGCCGTGATCGTTTCAATCCCTAGCACGACGAAATCAAAACGTCGTGCGGACTAAAGCCGATGCATCCAATCCGCTCGTCATTTGTTATTGTCGGCAATCCCCAATGGAGAAGCTAACATGACCGACACCAGCAAAATCCGTGAGCACATGGAAGTCGTCGGCGCCGATGGTGTGCATATCGGCACGGTCGACGAGGTCGACGGCCAGCGCATCAAGCTGACCAAGGCCGATAGCGGCGAGGGCGCTCACAAGGGCCATCATCATTATATTTCCCTGGCCCTGGTTGCCGAGGTCGATGGCAAGAAGGTTTGGCTGTCGTCGAACTCCGATGTCGCGGTGACGTTCGAAGAAGAGAAATCCGATCCGGTTTGATCGAAGGCTTTAGCCCAGGCGCGACGACCAGACCGGGAACAAATCATTATCGGCTGGCGTCGCGGCAAACACGCCGCGACTGATGGCGCGCGCCATGCTAGCGCCGGCCGCGGCGTAGAGGTCGATCGCGGCGTCGGCGGTGAGTTCGATCCCGCTCTTGCCGGTCGCCAGCGCGAACACCAGATCGCCGTCGGCCGGCGTATGGGTCGGCCAGATGGCGCGTACGAAGCCGTCATGCGCCGCAATCGCCAGGCGTTTCGCGGCGGCCTTGGTGAGGACCGCGTCCGTAGCAATGACCGCGATGGTCGTATTGCCGCCGGTTTCGATCTGCTTGCCGTGTTCCTTGTCGCGGTATTTCAGCAAGATCCGCTTGGCGTCGTCGGGCATGGGCGAGGGATAGCCGAGCCCCCCGAATTCGTCGCCGATTTCGAAGGGCGCCGCCCAGAAATGGCGGGTGCGGCCAACGGTTACAGAGCCGGTCGGGTTGACGGCGGCCAGCGCGCCGATGGTAATGCCATTGTCCAGCAGCGTCGAGGCGGAGCCGAGGCCGCCCTTCAGGCCCGAAGTCAGTGCGCCGGTGCCGGCGCCGGACGTGCCAAGCTGGAAATCGACTGCGGCAGCCTGTACCGACTCGTAGCCGAGGTCGCGATAAGGCGGATAACGGCCCCAGTCCTTGTCCCCGCCATTGCGCAAGTCGAACAGGATTGCCGCCGGCACGATCGGCACCCGGAAGCCGCCCACCTCGAAGCCGATGCCGCGCTCGCGCAGCGCCGCCTGCACGCCGGACGCGGCATCGAGCCCGAAAGCCGAACCGCCCGACAGCACAACGGCATGGATTGTCTCGACGGAATTGTGCGGTTCCAGCAAATCCGTCTCGCGGGTGCCGGGCGCGCCGCCAAGAACCTGGACCCCCGCCACCGCCGGCTCGTCGCAAAGCACGGTCGTCACGCCGGACTTCAGTCTGGCATCGGAAGCGTTGCCGACGCGCAGGCCGGCAACGTCCGATATGAGATTGCGCGGGCCGGTGCGGAACATCAGTTGTTTTCCAAGGGCACGAAGCGGGTGCCGTCGAAGCGAAAGACACGGTAGGGGCTCTGGCTGAGGTCGCCCTTGGCGTCGAAGCGGACCGGCCCGATCGCCGTGGTGAAGTCATGCCCGGTGAGTGCGTCGGTCAGCGGCGTGCCGGTGCTTTCGGACAAGCCTGCCGCCGCTTTGGCGATCTCAACTGCGGCATAGCCTGGCAAGGTATAGCCGTCCGGCACGATCTTTCGCGCGGAGAAGCTCTCCAGCACTTTCGGGTCAGCGATATCCGCCCATTCCGGCGGGGCGATCATCAGCGTACCGGTTGCATAGGGCACGTCGCCGGGCGGCGTGCGCAGGTTTTCGCCGCCGGCAAGGATGATGCCAGCCTGGAGCTGGGCGGCATCGCGTCCCATGATGGCGATGTCGTCGCCGTCGCCGCCGGCAAAGACATGCGTGGCGCCAGCCTTCTTGAGTCGTCCGATCAGGCCGATCTGGTTGTCGAGCTGCGGCCGGAACGTGTCGACGAAGACCGGTTTCAACGCTGCCTGCTCTGCCGCGGCGCGAAATGTCTCGGCGATCTCGCGGCCATAGATGGTGCCATCATCGATGATGGCGAACAATTCGTCACGCCACAGGCGGGTGAGGTTAGAGGCGACAGCGTTGCGCTCGTCATCGCCACGCGGCCCGAGGCGATAGACCGGCCAGCCGGTCTTTGCGCGGCGGTCGGTCAGGCTTTCGGTTCGCACACCGACGGTGATGACCGGGATGTTGGCGTCCTTCAGGAAAGGCATCGCCGCTTCGATCGCCTCCGTGCAGAGAAAGCCGATCACGATATTGACCTTGGCTGCCGCGAACTCCCTGGCCGCCGCGGCGCCGCCGTCGCCGGTGCAGGCGTCATCCACGGTCTTGAGCTGGATGCCGTCCCCTCCGCGGCGAGTTCGGCGCCAGCCTCGATCTGCTTGCCGAGGATGGCCGATGGCCCCGACAGGGGCGCGGCGACCCCGATCGTGAGCGTCTGTGCGCCGGCGGCACCGGTCAGCAACAGCCAGGCCAGTGCGATGGATATCGTTGCCCGGGATCCCATCCTGCCGAACCGTCCCTCCAAGCCCCGACGTCTCGTGGGCACCAATTCCCGCCAAGACCTAAAGGCTGTCCGGCCTTGGTGCAACACGCGAATTCGGGATATGGGCCAAGCACTTCGCTTGTGGCATGTCATGTCTGGCCATATATGTCAGGCGAACAATGGCCACGGAAACTTCCAGTGCTGAAGAAGAACGATATTGGACCGCAAGCCTATCGCGACGCGATGAGCCATTTTGCCGGTCACGTCCATGTGGTGACCACCGACGGACCCGCCGGCAAGCGCGGGGCGACGGTGATCGCGGCCTGTTCGGTGTCGGACACGCCGCCGACCATATTGGTCTGCCTCAATCGTGAAAATGCCAAGAATGAGCTGTTCGTGAAGAACGGCAGATTTGCCCTGAACACGCTGGCTTCGCACCAAGAGCCGCTGTCGATCGGATTCTCCGGCATGACTGGATTGCCGGTCGAAGAGCGCTTCGCGCTCGGCGAATGGGATGTGATTTCCACCGGTGCGCCGACGTTGAAGGGCGCGCTCGCCGTGTTTGACTGCGAGTTGATCGATACCAAGGACCTGGCCACCCATCGTGTGCTTTTTGGCAAGGTGACAGGCCTGCGAATGGGCGATAATTTGCGGCCGCTGATTTACCACGCGCGCGGTTACCACGTCCTGGAAAGTGGGGCGGCCGCACCCACGGAGAAGGAATGAGCGACTTGAAACCGCGCCCCGTGCCGGGGACGATCGACGAGACGCTCGATCTCCTGACCGGCGCGGACTATGTCGCGGACCGTTCGCTGGCAACGGTGCTTTTCCTGTCGCTGCGCATGAAACGGCCGCTTTTCCTCGAGGGCGAGGCCGGCGTCGGCAAGACCGAGATCGCCAAGGTGTTGGCCGAGGCGCTCGGCCGCCGGCTGATCCGCCTGCAGTGCTATGAGGGGCTCGATGTCTCCTCGGCCGTATATGAATGGAATTACGCCGCGCAGATGATCGAGATTCGCATGGAGGAGGCGGCCGGCAAGGTCGAGCGCTCCGCCATGGAGCGTAACGTTTTCTCCGAGAAATACCTGATCCGCCGGCCGGTGCTCGATGCGCTGACCGGCAAGACGGGTGCGGCCCCGGTCTTCCTGATCGACGAGCTCGACCGCACCGACGAAGCTTTCGAAGCCTTCCTGCTCGAAATCCTCTCCGACTTCCAGGTGACGGTGCCTGAACTCGGCACGATCAAGGCGGAAGAGCCGCCTATCGTCATCATCACCACAAACCGCACGCGCGAGATCCACGACGCGCTGAAGCGGCGCTGCCTCTACCACTGGGTCGACTATCCCAATGCGGAACGAGAGCTGGAGATCGTGCGCCGCAAGGTGCCGCGGGCCAACCAGCGGCTTTCCGCTGAAGTGGTCTCCTTCATCCAGAAACTGCGCCAGATCGAACTGTTCAAGGTACCGGGCGTCGCCGAGACCATCGACTGGGCCGGCGCGCTGACCGAACTCGACAAGGTGGCGCTCGATCCGGAGACCGTGTCCGACACGATCGGCGTGTTGCTGAAATACCAGGACGACATTGCCCGCATCGGCTCGGGCGAGGGCCGGCGCATCCTCGACGAGGTCAAGGCCGAGCTCGCGGCGGCGGAGTAGCAAGAGTGAACGCGCCGCGTCCCGACCCCAGAGAGGCGACGGCCGACGGCCGGATCGCCGACAACATCGTCTATTTCGCCCGCACCTTGCGCAAGGCCGGCATGCGGGTCGGGCCAGCCTCGGTCAAGGACGCCATCGAGGCGGTACTCGTCTCCGGCATCGGCTCGCGCGATGATTTCTACTGGACGCTGCACGCCGTGTTGGTGTCCCGGCACGAGGATCATGCCATCTTCGACGAAGCCTTCAGGCTGTTCTGGAAATCGCGTGAACTGATCGAGAAGCTGCTGGCGATGTTTTCGCCCGTGGCGCCTGACGTCAGGGAGAAGCAGAAGCCGCGCGCGGCTGAAAGCCGTGTCAGCCAGGCGATGTTCGAGGGTCACCAGAAGAACCAGCCGCCTCGGGAAATCCCGGAGATCGAGGTCGACGCCCGCTTCACTTTCTCCGGCAACGAGCTGTTGCGGGGCAAGGATTTCGCGCAGATGAACGCAGCCGAGTTGGCCGATGCTAGGAAGGCGATCGCGGCGTTGCGGCTGCCCGTGGACATGGTGCGGACCAGGCGCTTCAAGGCCGATGCGCACGGCCGTCGCATTGACCCGCGCGCCATGATGCGCGCGGCGGCACGCACCGGCGGTGAGTTGATCCTGCCGAAATTCCGCTCGGTCCGCGAAGTTCACCCGCCTCTGGTGGTGCTGGCCGACATTTCCGGTTCGATGAGCCAGTACACGCGCATCTTCCTGCATTTCCTCCATGCGCTGACGGAAAAGCGCCGGCGCGTGCATACCTTTGTCTTCGGCACGCGGCTGACCAATCTCACCCGGCAGATGCGCCACCGCGATCCCGATGCCGCCCTTGCCGACTGTTCGGCGGCGGTCAAGGACTGGTCCGGCGGCACGCGCATCGGCGATACGCTGGCCGAGTTCAACCTTGTATGGTCGCGGCGCGTGCTGGGGCAGGGCGCCGTGGTGCTTCTGATCACCGACGGGCTAGAGCGTGACGATGTCGTGGGCTTGTCGGAAGAGATGGAGCGGCTGCACAAATCCTGCCGGCGGCTGATCTGGCTGAACCCGTTGCTGCGCTTCGACGGTTTTCAGGCGCGCCCCCGCGGAGTGAAGGCGATGCTGCCGCATGTCGACGAATTCCGCTCGGTGCACAATCTCGACGCGCTCGCCGATCTCTGCGCCTCGCTGGACAAGAAATCGGCGCTTTCGGTCGATCCGCGGCGGTGGATGGATGCTGGCGCGAGGCACGCCGCATAGCCATATGTTTTCCCGGCTCCTTGGAAAAACAGACCCTGAGAGAAGCAACGATGAGCGACAGCATTTACCTCGATGAAGCCCGCGACCCGCTGATCATCGCGGAAGCCTGGATGAAGGACGGCAAGGATGTCGCCATCGCGACCGTGGTCGAGACCTGGGGTTCGGCGCCGCGTCCGGTCGGCAGCCACCTTGTCATCGATGCCGATGGCAATTTCCACGGTTCCGTTTCGGGCGGCTGCGTCGAGGGCGCCGTCGTGACCGAGGCGGTCGACGTCATCGGCTCCGGCAAGGCCAGGATGCTTGAGTTCGGTGTCGCCGATGAGACGGCCTGGCAGGTGGGCCTGTCCTGTGGCGGCCGTATCAAGGTTTATGTTGAGCGATTGGGCTGACGTCGGATGGATCCCTATGCGCTGAAAATGCTCAATGCCGAGCGGCGCGCCCGCCGCGCGGCGATCCTCGTCACCGATCTCGGTGATGGTCGCGATCGTATCGTGCGCGAGGGGGACAACGTGGCCGGCGATCTCGGAGTGGCGATCGCCAAGGCGTTTCGATCCGGCAATTCCGGCTCCGTCGAGGCGGAAGGACGGACCTTCTTTCTCAATGCGCATCTGCCGCGGCCGCGCCTTGTGGTGATCGGCGCTGTCCACATCAGCCAAGCACTCGCGCCGATGGCCCGGATCGCCGGCTATCCGCTGGAGATCATCGATCCGCGCACCGCCTTTGCCACATCAGACCGTTTTCCCGATGTCGCCTTGCATGCGGACTGGGCGCAGGATGTGCTGGAGCGCCAGCCGCTCGACGCTTACACCGCGCTCGCCGCCGTCACCCATGACCCGAAGATCGATGATTTCGCGCTGAAGGCGGCACTCGACGCCAACTGTTTCTATGTCGGGGCGCTCGGCAGTCGCAAGACGCACGCCAAGCGCGTCGAGCGCCTGCTGGCGCTGGGCGCGAGTGCCGACCAGATAGCACGTATCCACGCGCCGATCGGGCTGGACATTGGGGCGGCAAGCCCCGCCGAGATCGCCGTCGCCATTCTCGCGCAGACCATCCATGCCTTCCGCTCGCGCGGCCTCGAAGCGAAGGGCGCGGTGGCGTGAAATTCGGTCCGATCCCGATCGATCAGGCCGAGGGCGCGGTGCTGGCGCATGCGACGGCCGCCGGCGAGCGGCGTTTGCGCAAGGCGCATCGGCTGGGCCGGGACGACATCGCGGCGCTGAAGGCGGCCGGCGTCGCCGAAGTGGTGGCGGCGGTGCTTGCTCCCGATGATCTCGGCGAGGACACCGCCGCCGCGACAATCGCCGCCGCGATGAGCCATCGCCACATCGAAGCCAAGCCCGCCGCGACCGGCCGCGTCAATCTCCACGCTGAAACCGCCGGCATCTTTACGGTCGATGCGGGCATGATCGACGCCATCAACGCCGTCGATCCGGCCATCACCATCGCCACGCTGGCGCAACATGCGCCGGTCGAGCAGGGGCAGATGGTCGCGACGGTGAAGATCATTCCCTTCGCCGTCGGCTCGGCGCTGGTCGACCAGGTAGCGAAAATCTGCGCCGGTGGCGAGATATTCGCCGTCAATGCCTACCGGCCGGTGACGGTCGGCGTCATCCAGACGGTTCTGCCCGGCACAAAACCGAGTGTGCTCGACAAGACCTTGCGCGTCACCGAAGCCCGGCTGGCGCGCTCGGGCGGCAGGCTGACGGCGGAGCACCGCACGCCGCATGAGATCGGCCCTGTCGCCGAGGCCGCCATCGCGCTCGCGCGCGACAACGACATGGTGGTCATCTTCGGCGCTTCCGCCATGAGCGATTTCGCCGATGTCGTTCCGGCGGCGATCGAGAGGGCCGGGGGGCTGTTGTCCGTGCCGGCATGCCGGTCGATCCCGGCAATCTGTTGGTGCTCGGCACACTCGGCGGCAAGCGCGTCATCGGCGCGCCCGGCTGCGCCCGCAGCCCCAAGGAGAACGGCTTCGACTGGGTGCTGGACCGGTTGATTGCCGGCCTCGATGTCACGGCGGGCGACATCGCCGGGATGGGCGTCGGCGGCCTGCTGATGGAGATACCGACGCGGCCGCAGCCGCGCGAGCCGCTGCCGGCCAAGAACCGCCTCAAGGTCGGAATCGTGCTTCTGGCGGCGGGCCGGTCGAGCCGCATGGGCGGACCGAACAAGCTGATGGCGCTGTTCGACGGCCAGCCGCTGGTGCGCCGCACCACCGAACGCGCGCTCGCCTCGAAGGCTTCGGGCACGATCGTCGTCACCGGCCATCAGCGCGAGCGGGTGCGCGCGGCATTGTCAGGCCTCGACGTCACCTTCGCCGACAATCCCGACTTTGCCGATGGCCTGTCGACCTCCCTGAAGGCCGGAATCGCGTATCTGCCTCAAGACGTCGCGGGTGCATTGATCGTTCTTGGAGACATGCCGGGCGTGGCATCCGGCGACCTCGACCGGCTGATCGACGCGTTCCGCAAGGCCGGCGGCAACTCAGTGGTCCGCGCCTCGCATGAAGGCAAACGCGGCAATCCGGTGCTTCTGCCGCGTTCGCTGTTCGCGGCCGTCGCCCATCTCGAAGGCGATACCGGCGCACGCCATCTGGTCGAGGCCGAGGGGCTCGATGTCATCGATGTCGAGATCGGCGAGGGCGCATCCGTCGACGTCGACACCCGAGACGCTCTCGAAGACGCTGGCGGAGTGCTGCAGGATTGACAAACCCGAGCCGAATTACGCATGCCTGAGGCATGGCAATCCGCATCCTTTCTCCTCTCCACGCGCTTCTCGCCGCGACGTTTGTTCTTTACGCTGCCGCCGATGCCGGCGCGCGCGAACTGAAATCCTTCAAGGACGATCTCTTCGCCTATCCGGCGACGCTCTCATCCGACACAAATGGTGCCTACACGGTCCTCGACTACCGTGAAATGCGCGACATCAACCAGCGTGACGAGGTGCCGGAAAAGCGCGTGCATGCCCAGTATGCCGACACCGGCGTGCGCAAGACGCAGCAGGATCTGATGCTGAAGACGGACGCCGGCGATGTCAGGCATGTCGCCGTCGGCAAGACGCAAGGGGCCGCCGTCATCGTGCTCTATCTGCACGGGCAGGGCGGCAGCCGCAAGCAAGGCATCGACGACTTCACCTTCGGCGGCAATTTCAACCGCCTCAAGAACCTGATGGCCGGCAATGGCGGGCTCTATATCTCTCCGGATTTTCCTGATTTCGGCGACAAGGGCGCAGCACTGGTCGCGGCCCTGATCGACCATTATGCCGAACAGTCCCCGGACGCGAAAATCTTCGTCGCCTGCGGCTCGATGGGCGGTGCGCTGTGCTGGAAGCTTGCCGCCCGCAAGGATACGGGCGGGCGCATCAATGGATTGCTGCTGCTCGGATCGCTGTGGGACGAGAGCTTTCTCGCCAGCCCCGCCTTCAAGCGTCGCGTGCCAGTGTTCTTCGGCCAGGGCAGCCATGACGTGGTCTTTCCCGTGGCCAACCAGGAAGCATTCTTCCGCTCCATCCTGGCCAGGTCGAAGACCTATCCGACCCGCTTCGTCCGCTTCGAGACCGGCACGCATGGCACGCCGATCCGCATGGTCGACTGGCGCGGCACGCTCAACTGGATGCTTTCGAAGGCACCATAAGGCCCCGATGCGCCATTTGGACTAGGGCAATTCCAGGAAAAGTGTGAAACGGTTTTCCCGGGAGAAGCGCGTAGCGCTTCCCCTTGGGAATTGCGCCAAAACAAAGAGTTAGAGCGTTTCACCGTTTCGGTGAAACGCTCTAAGGCGCGGTGTTGTAGTCGACAATCGTCTGCGGATTTTCCTCGCCGTCATACGACGCGTCGACGTCATACTGGACCAGCGAAAAATCGCCGTTGCGAAACAGATATGTCCCGGAGTCAGAGGCATCGCCGACGCCGCGCCATTTGGTGAACGTGGTGATCGTGTGAGCGTTGGGGTCATAGTCGGAGTTGACCGCCCACCCTGTGGTCTGGAAGCCGATCACCGTCACGCTCAACAATTTACCGTCGCTGTCGTTGTTTTCGTAGCGTATATCGGTCTCGGGCTCGGCGAATTGCAGTTGCCTGACGCCGTCCACCTCGTCGGTCATGTAGTAGACCGAGCTTTCATTGTAGGCGGCGGCCGAGCAGGAGAAGTGGAACAGTCGGGTTTCCTTGTCCGGGTCGCCCGGCTGCGCATTCTTGTCCTTGTATTTGATCGAAAAAACCTCCGGCTCATTGGCCAGGAGTTGCTTGTCGCACTGGTCGCCATAGGTCGCCAGGAAGGCCTTCTTGGCTTGTTCCAGTGCGGCATCCTTCTTCGGCGGCGGCGGACCATCGCCGCAGCTTGGCGGCACCGCATCGTCGAAATCGGCGGTGGAGGGCTTCAGTGCTCCCTTGTCGATGAAGATCGGCTGGAAGGGCGGCGCCTGGATCTGGGCGTTGACCTGGCGCAGCGTGTAGCAGCCGGCGAAGACCTTCGCTTCGCCCTTCTTGTCGGTTGCCTGGATGGCGACCGGGATATTGTAATAGATGCTGCCCGCAGCGCCCTCGTCCGAAATCGGACCGGTCTTGACCTCCACCGTCTCGGTGCCGTCATAGCCTTTGACGAACGTATCGAAATCCTTTGCCGGCCTTGTATCGCCGTAATAGCCCCAGGCGCGAGCGAATTCGTGCCGGTTGATGGCGCTGTAGAGCGAGCGGACGACCGCATCCGCGCTCGACCGATCATCGATGTAAGGCGCTTCGGGCGTATCGCTGGCGGCCAGTGCCGTCTGGGCTGTCGTGACAAGGGAGAGAAGGGCAGTCGCTGCGAGAAAGGCGCGTCTCATCGTGAATCTCCGCTCGATAACGAAGATTCTACCATGGCGATTGCGGCGACGTGGTGACGCCGTGCAGCTGCAGCTTGAAGAATCGTGCTTGAGGGCGCTACGTCCTCCTGCCGGCGTTCCTGCCGGACAGGAGATCTGACGTGACGATATCGATGTATGAGGCATCCGTGCCCGTGTTTTCAGCCAGGCTGAAAGCGCTTTCCAATGTGCTCGCGGCAGCCGAACAAAACGCGCTTGACCGCAAGATCGACCCGCAGGTGTTTTTGACGGCGCGGCTTGCGCCAGACATGTTCGCTTTGACCCGGCAGGTGCAGATCGCCACCGACCATGCCAAGGGAGCACCCTCGAGGTTGGCCAGCCGCGAAGTGCCGAAATACGAAGACAATGAGGCGAGCTTTGCCGATCTCGAAGCGAGGATCGCCAAGACACTGGCCCATCTGGCGACTTTTTCGGCCGCCGATATCGACGGGTCGGATGACAAGATGATCGAGTTGAAGCTGGGGGGCCGGGAAACTGCATTGAGCGGCATGCAGTATCTGCTGCATGTGGCCATGCCCAACTTCTATTTCCACCTCACCACCGCCTACGACATCCTTCGCCACAATGGCGTGCCGTTGGGCAAGGCGACGTTCCTGGGATCGCGTTGAGGCGTGAAGGTCGAGATGTCCTGGATCGATCCGGGACATCTCGCGGGATGCAGCCTAGCGGATGGACATTTCGCGGGCGATGCGCGGGAAATCGGCGGGCTTGATGCCGATGTCGGCACGCTCGGCGCTGCTCATCGAATGAAGCAGCGCCAGCGCCGCACGATATCTCTGATGTTCCTGTGGGCGCGGCCGGGCGAACATTTCCGTGAAGAAACCCATGATTCAGGCTCCTGGTTGGTCCTCCACACCACACAATATACGTGAATCGTGACAATTGTGCAGTGCAGCATTTGCATGCCTGCCATGTCCGAATGATTTCATAAAAATTTTTTTGCGGCTTGATGAAACTTTTGCGCCGCGTCAATCGTAGGCTTCGACGCTGGCACATGGCCAGTTTTTCCTCGCCACTCCTGGCGAATTTCCGGACTGCATGAAAGTGCAGTCCGGCTTTTGGTCGAGGAGCCATTGATCCTCGATCGCAATCCTCGCAACGGCTAAATTCGTTAAGACCTGTGGCATGTATTTTTAACGAGCCGGTTCTATGCTTTGCAATCCAGACAGTCAGGCAAGGGGGAGGCTGACATCGCTACCAGCGCCAAGCGTGATTTCGCTTCGTTGCTCGACGACCTCTTCGTTGCCTCCGACAAGGGCGACGGCATCGAGGGCGACGAGACCGGCGCGCGCCCGTCCATCCCGTTCGACTATCTCTCGGTCGCCGATGAACTCCATTCCGGCCGCATCAAGGTATCCGCCGCGGAGTATCGCGAGGCTGGTGCTGATCTGGCCAGCGAATTTGCCGCCCTGCTTGAGCAGGCAAGGCTGGCCCTGGCTGGCGAAGAACCGAAGCCGGAAGAAGAATTGCCGCCAATCGATCCCGAATCCATTGCGGTCGAACTGGGACTGAATCAGCCCAAGGTCGTTGCCGATTTCGGTCGCATGCGCCGCAGCTTTGCTTTTGCCAACCATCCCGACCGGGTTGCCCCGCATTTGCGTCAGCGCGCGATGATCCGCATGCAAGTGGCCAACATGCTGATCGACGAGGCCAAGCGCCGCGCCGTGGCCGCGGCACGCCGCTAACCGTCCCTGCTCACGCAAAAGTCGGCCTGGCAAGGCTTGGAGAGCGCCTCCGCTTTCCTATAGGATGCGATTTCCTCCCGCGCAGCCGCGCATGTTTTTCCCTCCGGAGCAGAATTCCATGCACAAACGCCGTCTCGGCCGGACCGATCTTCTTGTTACCCAGATTTGCCTCGGTTCGATGACCTGGGGCCAGCAAAACACCGAGGCCGATGGCCATGCCCAGATGGACCTGGCTTTCTCGCGTGGCGTCAATTTCATCGACACCGCTGAACTTTATCCGATCCCGCCCAAGGCTGAGACGCAAGGGCGGACCGAGAAGATCATCGGCAGCTGGATGAAGGCCAAGGGCAATCGCGACAAGGTGATCCTTGCCTCAAAGGTGGTCGGCCGGACCGCCAACAGCTGGTTTCGTGGCGATCGACCCTCGCAATTGGTGCGGGCCGATATCTTTGATGCCATCGACAAGTCGCTGACCAAGCTCGGCACGGACTATCTCGACCTTTATCAAATCCACTGGCCGGAACGGGACATCCCATGGGGCGCCAACCCGACGCGCGTCGGCGCGGTGGCGCGGCGTGCCGATTCTGTCGGCGCGCCAGTCGGCGAGACACCGATCGCCGAGACGCTTTCGGTATTCGAGGACCTGGTGAAGGCAGGAAAAATCCGCCATTTCGGCCTGTCGAACGAGAGTTCGTGGGGCGTGATGCGCTTCCTCGCCGAGGCCGACAAAGGGATCGGTCCGCGCGTCGCCTCGATCCAGAACGCCTACAACCTCGTCAACCGCACCTTCGAGGTGAACCTCGCCGAGGTCTGCGAACGCGAAGGGGTGTCGCTGCTTGCCTATTCGCCACTGGCGCAGGGTTATCTGACCGGCAAGTACGATCACGGCGCCCGCCCGCAGGGCTCGCGCTCGCAGCTCTTCAACCGCGGTCAGCGCTACGAGACGCCCAATGCCGCTGAAGCGCAGCTCGAATACAATGAATTGGCGCGCTCTTTCGGCCTGGAGCCGGCGCTGTTTGCCAATGCCTATGTCTCGAGCCGGCCTTTCGTCACATCGAACATCGTCGGCGCGACAACCATTTCGCAGCTGGAAATGGCGCTGTCCTCGGTTGATGTCGTCTGGACCGAAGAGATGCAGAAGGCGGTGGACGCCATTCACCAGCGGGTCGGCAATCCCTGTCCGTGACGGGCCGGTGCGGAATTGTCGAGCAACAGCAAAGGGGTGGAGACAATGGTGAATTTTTCGATCGAGGCCGTGCGTGGAAAATTTCCCGCTCTCTCGCTGACCGACAAAGGGCGCCGGCGCATCTATCTCGACAATCCTGCCGGGACACAGGTGCCTCAGGCCGTCGCCGATGCGGTCTCGCGCTGCCTTTTGACGACCAACGCCAATCTAGGCGGCTATTTTGAAACGACGATCGCGGCGCAGCAGGTCGTCGACGAGGCGCACCAGGCGATGGTCGATTTCCTGGGCGCGGCGAGCCCGCAGGAAATCATCATCGGCGCAAACATGACGACGCTGACCTATCACATGTCGCGCACGCTCGGCCGCACGATGAAGCCAGGCGACGAGATCATCCTCACCCGCATGGACCATGAGGGCAATGTGTCGCCCTGGCTGCAACTGGCCGAGGACCTCGGCCTCGTCGTGCACTGGCTGCCGTTCGACGAAAAGACCTGGCAGGTCGAGGAGGCGACGCTCGCTGGTCTGCTGTCGGGGAAGACACGTCTGGTGGCGTTGAACTACGCCAGCAATCTCACCGGCTCGATCAATCGGGTCAAGTCCTTGACCCAACTTGCTAAAAAGGCCGGAGCGCTGGTCTATGTCGATGCCGTGCAATTCGCGCCGCATGGCCTGATCGACGTGCAGGAGCTCAACTGCGATTTTTTGATCTGCTCGGCCTACAAATTCTTCGGCCCGCATATGGGCATCCTGTGGGGCCGGCGCGACGTCATCGAAGGTCTGAAGGCCTATAAATGCCGCTGTTCCTCGAACGGCCTGCCGGAGCGCTTCGAACTCGGCACGCCGCAGATCGAACTGATGGCCGGCCTCACCGCCGCAGTTGACTATTTTGCCGACCTCGGCGCCGGCGAGGGCGGATCGAGAAGGCGCAGGATTGCCAAGGCGTTCGAAGTGTCCATCGCCCATGAAAACCCGCTGGCGCAAAGGTTGATCGATGGTCTGTCCGATATCCCGGGCCTGGCGATCCATGGCATCACCGATCCGAAACGGCTCGGCGATCGTGTGCCGACTGTTTCCTTCACCGTGGACGGCATAGTACCCGAAACGATCGTGCGGCAGATGAACGCCGAAAACATCTTCCTGTGGTCGGGCCACAACTATGCCTGGGAGATCGTCCACCAGCTCGGCATTCCGGCCGAGCAAGGCGTCGTGCGCATCGGCATCGCGCATTACAACACTGCGTCCGAAATCGACGAGACGCTGGAAAGCGTGCACCGGGTGATTGCCATGCTCAGGCAGCAACGGTCCTGATGCGGGCTTGAACTCTCACCGCGCCTTGCCGCCAAAACCGGTGAGGAAGGCGGTGAGGTTGTCGCCGAGTTCGTCGCAGAGATAGCCGCCTTCCTGGACGATGACCGTCGGCAGGCCGAGCCCGGCGATGGCCTCGCCGATGCGCGAGAAGCCCGGCGTCGTCACCGAAAGCCCGCCGAACGGATCGCCCTCGAACGCGTCGAGGCCGAGCGCCACGACCAGTACATCGGGAGAGAAGGCGCGGATGCGGTGGAACGCCAGGCCGAGCGCTTCCAGAAACGCCGCATCGGCGGATTTGCGCGGCAGCGGCAGGTTGAAATTGTAGCCGAGGCCGGGACCTTCGCCGCGCTCGTCGGCATGGCCCCAGAAGAACGGGTAGAAGCGCACCGGATCGGCGTGCAGCGAGACGGTCAACACGTCGGGCCGCGCATAGAAGATGCCTTGCGTGCCGTTGCCGTGATGCAGGTCGACATCGAGGATGGCGACGCGCGCGGCTTGCTTGCGAAGCACCTGTGCCGCGACGGCCGAATTGTTGATGAAGCAGAAGCCGCCGGCGACATCGGCAAAGGCGTGGTGGCCAGGTGGTCGGCACAGCGCATAGGCGCCGGAAGCGCCTGCCATCACCGTTTCCGCCGCCTCGACGGCGCTCCAGGCGCTCCACAGCGCGCTCTGCCATGTCTCGCCCGAGATGGGGCAGGCCGTGTCTGCCATGTGGTATCCGGCCTGCCCGACAGCGGAGGCCGGATAGGAGCCGTTGCGGGCGATCGGGTGGATATTGGGGATGACCTCCGCCGACGCGCCGTCGATCCGCTGCCAGCGCTCGAAAATATGTTCGAGGAAGTCGAGATATTCGGGCGTATGCACCGCGGAGACGGGGCCGAGCCCATGATTCCCGGGTCTTTCGATGGTGCAACCCGCAGACCTTGCGCCGGCTAATAATCTTTCGGCGCGTTCCGGTTTTTCAGGATTTGGTTGCGCGGCACCGCTGGATAGGAAAGCCTTGGGGTCGTGCCGCTTCTGCTCCTGCGCGTAGAAGGCTTTCATGGCAGGTCCCCATTTTCCGGCGTGTCGGCGAAGGCGAAAAAGGCCTCGCCGATGATTTTCTGCGTCTGCTCGTAGCTCGACCAGGCAATGCCCAGCCTCTCGTAAAAAGCCTTGGCGCCCTCATTGTCCGTGTCGACGGACAGCCTCAGATAAACGCCGCCATCCCTGCGGCACTCAGCCGCCACGTGCCGCAGCAGGCGCTCGCCGATCTTGCGGCCGCGAAACCGGTCCTCGACATAGAGATCCTGCACATAGACACCGGGCCGCCCCATCCAGGTCGAGAAGATGGGGAAATGCAGGCACAGCCCGGCGAACTCGCCATCGACTTCGGCGATCAGGGTCGAAAAAGCCGACTTTTCGCCGAAGCCCCAGGTTCTGAGATCGTCCGCCGTCGAAATAATTTCCTCGGGCGCGCCGATATGGGTGCCGAGTTTCAGGATCGCCGCGTGGATCGTTTCGACATCATCGATGGTGCCGGCGCGGAGGAGGACATCATTGGATGCTGGATTGGTCACGGTCCTGTCTCAAAAAGCCACGCGGTCGCCGCCCTTGAGCGCCAGCATGTCGCGCGCTTCCGCCGGTGTGGCAACCTCCAGCGACAGCCCATCGAGAATGCCACGGATGCGGCGCACCTGGTCGGCGTTGGATTTCGCCAATTGGCGGCCGTCGTAGAGGCTGTCCTCCAGCCCGACACGCACATTTCCGCCCATCGCGGCGGCGATCGAGATCAGCGGCATCTGCTGGCGGCCGGCTGCCAGCACCGAGAATTGATAGCTGTCGCCGAACAATTTGTCGGCGATCCGCTTCATATGGACGAGATTGTCCGGGTCGGCGCCGATACCGCCCAGGATGCCAAGCACGAACTGGATGAACAGCGGCCCGGACACCAGCCCCCGGTTGCGGAAATGCGCCAGCGAATAGAGGTGGCCGACATCGTAGCACTCGAATTCGAAGCGCGTGCCGCAGCCTTTGCCAAGCCGCTCGAGCACGCCTTCCATGTCGGCGAAGGTGTTTTTGAAGATGGCCTCGCGCGTGGCTTCGAGCAGCTTCGGCTCCCATTCATGCTGCCATTCCCTTGGCTTGTCGAGCATCGGGAACAGCGCGAAATTCATCGAACCCATGTTGAGGGAACACATTTCGGGTTCAGCCCGCAGCGGTGCCGCCAACCGTTGGTCCAGCGTCATCAGCGAGGAGCCGCCGGTGGTGATGTTGATCACCGCATCGGTCGCCTGCTTGATGCGCGGCAGGAACTGCATGAACACTTCGGGATCGGCAGTGGGGCGGCCATCCCTGGGGTCGCGTGCATGCAGATGCAGGATCGAGGCCCCGGCCTCGGCCGCGGCGATCGCATCCGCCGCGATCTGGTCCGGCGTCACCGGCAGATGGGGCGACATGGACGGCGTATGCACCGAACCGGTGACGGCGCAGGTGATGATGACTTTTCGCGGCGCCATTTCCTCTACCCCCGGCCTTCGACCGGCAAGTCAAGCTCGGCAGCCAGAATCTCAAGCGAGTCGCCGATGATGGAGATGATCTCGCCGACCTGCCCGGCGGTGACGATCATCGGCGGCGCCACCATGAAATTGTCGCCATCGACGCCGCCCTTGACCCTGCGGCCATAGATGATCAGCCCGCGCTCATAGGCGAGGTCGAGCAGCCGCTGCGTCGCCTTTCTGCCCTGGTCAATCGGCTTCAGAGTTTCCGGATCGGCAACCATCTCGGCCCCAGTGAGCAAGCCTTTGCCGCGCACGTCGGCAATGAACGGGAAGCGCTTCGCAAGTGCTTTCAGGCCGTCCATCAGCACATCGCCCATGGCAGCCGCGTTGGCAATCAGGTCGAGCCGGTCCATTTCGCCCAGCACCGCCAGCCCGGCGGCGCAGGCCAGCGGATTGCCGGCATAGGTGTGGCCATGCTGGAAGCCGCCGGTGGCGAGCAGCGGCTCGACCAGCCGCATCGGCGCCGCCAGAGCGCCGAGCGGCGCGTAGCCGGAGCCCAGGCCTTTCGACAGCGCGACGATGTCCGGCTTGCAGTTCCAATGGTCGCCGCCGAGGAATTTGCCGGTGCGGCCCGCACCGCTCATCACTTCGTCGTGGATGAGCAGGATGCCGTAGCGGTCGCAGATCTCGCGGATGCGCGCATAGTAGCTGTCCGGCGCCACCAGGGCCGAGGTCGCCGCGCCGCCGATCGGCTCCATGATGAAGGCGACGACGCTTTCGGGGCCTTCGGCGAGGATCTTTTCCTCCAGCATGTCGGCATAGCGGACGCCGCGCTGCTCCATCGAGAAATTGTCGCGGTCGCGCCAGGCGGTTGGTGCCGGCACGGTCGGCATCACCCGCATCATCGGTGTAAAAGTTTCGGCCAGCGCATCGTCGCCGGTGATTGAAAGCGAACCCAGCGTGCCGCCATGATAGGAAGGAAAGCGGGTGATCACCTTCCAGCGGCCGGCCTGACCGGTGGCGACGGCCCATTGCCGGGCCAGCTTGATGCAGGATTCCGTCGCCTCCGAGCCGCCGGAGACGAAGAAGATGCGGTCCATGCCTTCCGGCATCTTGCCGGCAAGTTCTCGCGCCAGTTCTTCCGCCGGTTCGTTCTCGAAATGCAGCCGGTAGGCGAAGGTGGCGCGGTCCATCTGCCGCTTCATGGCATCGAGCACATTGCGGTTGGAATGGCCGATATTGGCGACCATCGGGCCGCTCGACCCGTCGATGAAACGGCGGCCATCCTGCGTCCACATGTAGATGCCTTCGGCGCGGTCGATCAGCGGCCGACGCAGGCTGGATAGATAGAAGAGATGCGATTCTCGCCGCGTTTCGGCGGCAGGTTGGACTTTCGACATGTCAGGACTTTCCAAGATAGCGATCGAGGACATTCTGGGTAACCCGTTCGATCATCGGGTCTTGTCTTAGCAGGCCGGCGACCCATTCGCAGCTTCCAGCGTGGAACACCTCGCCCTTGCCGCGTGGAAAATTGACGATCATGCCATTGCTGCGTTTGACCTTTTCGAGATTGGCGTCGCTCCTGTCGCCGAACAGCGTCTCGGCGCTGAAGCGACCATCCTCGTCGGTGAGGAACTGGTCCTCGACCGGAATGTCGGCGCTTTCCTCGACCTGGCTGGCCATGCCGACGGCCAGCACCTGCAAGCCATCGGGCGCGCCGCTGGTCGCGGTCGGGTAGGGCAGGCCGCCGCGGATCTCGAAATCGAGCCCGTCGACCTCATAGCCATAGACATGGCTGTCGGCGCCGAGCAGGTCGCCGTAATAGATGCCTGTGCCGGCAAAGGCCCAGTGTTCGGGCCGGTAGACCGGAAACCCACGCACGCCGCGCGGCGCGCAGCCGCCCCAGCCCGCGTAAAGGCCACGGGTGGCGTTGAGCCCGAAGGTCGCGGCACCCGGCCGGCCGATTTCGGGCGCTTCCCAGGAATTGGTGGCGCGTGTCACGTCGCCGCCTTGGAGATAGGCGGGATCCTCGGCCCGGGCGCGATATTTGTAGCAAACCTGCCGGCGGCCTTCGTCCTCCAGCCGTGTCTGCCACATGAAATTGCCGGCAAAGCGCGCCGCATGGCCGCCGCGCTCGACATAGACGTCGACCGCGTCGCGCATTTCCCAGGTCCAGTATTCGTCATGGCCGACGAAGACCGCGCAGTCGTAGCCGTCGAGAATCTCGGGCGAGAAATGCAGGTCGAGCTGGCTGGTCAGATCGACATCATAGCCGGCCCGTTCGGCAAAGCGAAAAAATGACTGTCGTAGCTGGCCCAGCCCGAGGAGGCGTATTTCTTCGAATGGCCGGTGGCGAGCGCCCATTCCATGTGCGGATAGCGCGGCACCGTCTTCGGTGGCACCGCGACTTCCAGCGGCACGCGCGGCGCGTCCGCAGGCAGCACGACGAAGCCGCGGCACCAGGGGCGCTGCGTCGACACGATGGGCGAGTACTGGTTGCGGTCGGGCCCGGTAATGCCCTGATAGTGGTTGGAGCCGCCCCAGGTGTTGTAGGCAAGCCAGGTGCCCGTCGCCGCCACCTGCAGCACACGGCCGGGTTTCTTGCCCGGTTGGGGAGAGACGATAAAGATATGGTGACTTTGGATCGACTTGCCGTCGCGCCCGTCGGCGGTCAGCGTCACGCGATAGGCGCCAGACGGCCAGTCGTTTTCCACACGGAATTCAAAGGAGGATTCCCAGCCGCAGCCTTCGGCCGAGCATTGGTCCGGACTGTCCTGCCAGCGCGACGCGATGCCGGATGTCTCGAACACTTTCGTCTCGGTGCCGCCGTCCCGGGTGATGGTCATGCTGAATGACGGAGCTGTGGAACTGACATGCAGCGTAATCATCTCGCCGGCGCGATACGAAAACCGGTTGCTGTAGCACCAGATCTCGCCGCGCTCGCCATCCATGCCTGGCCACTCGTAATAGTGGCCGCGCACCGCGTGACGGCGCTGCTCCGCTGTCAGTCCGAAATCGGGGAATTCCGTGGGGTATCTGGTCATCATCATGCTCAGGCGGAAAGATATTTCTTGAGGAAGCCGCGCGTGCGTTCCTTCCGCGGCGCCCGAAAGATCTCGGCCGGCGGGCCTTCCTCGACAACCACGCCGCCATCCATGAACAGCACCCGGTCGGCGACCTCGCCGGCAAAGCGCATCTCATGCGTTACGATGAGCATGGTCATGTGTTCGGCGGCAAGCTGTTTCATCACCGCGTTGACCTCGTCGACCAGTTCAGGGTCGAGCGCCGAAGTGGCTTCATCGAACAGCATCACCTTGGGCTGCATGGCCAGAGCACGGGCAATCGCCACACGCTGCTTCTGGCCGCCCGAAAGCCGTGAGGGGTAGGCGCCGATCTTTTCGGCGAGCCCGACCTTGGAGAGGAGCTCGTGCGCGAGCACCTTGGCATCGGCTTTCGGCATGCCTTTCAGGATCACCGGCCCCATGGTGATGTTGTCGATCACGGTCAGATGCGGGAACAGGTTGAAGTGCTGGAACACCATCCCCATTTGCTGGCGCACCTTGTTGATGTGCCGCTCGAAGGCCTGGCCATGCAGTGGCTGGTTGACCTGCACGCCGTCCAGCCAGACTTCGCCACCGTTCAATGTCTCGAGATGGTTGATCGAGCGCAGCAGCGTGCTCTTGCCGGAGCCGCTCGGCCCGATGATCGCCACGATCTGCCCACGCTCGACCGATAGGTCGATACCCTTGAGAACCTCGACGGCGCCGAAGGATTTGCGTGCGCCGCGAACCTCCACCATTGGTCGCTGCGTGCTCATCGGGAAACCTCCACATGCCGTTCAAACCGATGCAAGGCCGCTTCGAGCACAAGGTTCAAGATGTAGTAGAGCACGGCAGCCGTAATGTAGAATTCGAACGGGCGGAACGTTTCGCTGATCGCCAGTTGCGCCGAGTGGACCAGCTCCGCGATGCCGATGACCGAGACGATCGAGGATTCCTTCAGCAGCGCGATCAGATTGCTGCCGATCGGCGGCGCTGTGTTGCGGATGGCTTGCGGTATGACGACGTAGCGCAGCGCCTGCCATTTGCCGAAGCCGATGCTGCGCGCGCCTTCCGTTTGGCCGACGTCGACCGCCACGATGCCCGCGCGAATGACATCGGCATTGTAGACGGCAAAATGCAGCCCAAGCCCGATGATGCCGGCGGCAAGGGCAGGGATGTCGATGCCGATCTGCACCAGCCCGAAATAGATCAGGAAAAGTTGCAGCAACAGCGGCGTACCCATGAACACCCACATGAAGGCGCGCACGGGGTAGGCCAGCATCGCCGGTGCGTAGAGGACGATGACGGCGAACAGGATGCCGAAGGCAAAACTGAGGGCTCCGGCCGAGACCGTCAGCACCGATGTCCACCAGGCGCCTGTCAGAAGAAGGTCCCAGTACGGCACGACGACGCTGAAATCGAGACCTTGCATCACGCTCCCCCGATCAGATGATGGCAAAGCGCTTGTCGAGCATGTCGACAATGCGGGCAACGGCGTAGACCATGATCATGTAGAGCAGGGCCGCGACGCCGAAAATTTCGAACGGCTTGTAGGTGGAGCCGATGAAACGCTGGGCCGTATAGGTCAACTCCACCACCGAGATGGTGGACACCAGCGCGGAACCCTTCAGCAAGGCGACCGTGTTGACGCCGAGCGGGCGGATCATCAGCCTCGCGGCCTGCGGCAGCACGACTTTGCCCAAGGTCTGCAAGCGGCTGAATCCGATCGTGCGGGCAGCCTCCGTCTGGCCGCGGTCGGCGCGCCCCGGATCGATTCCGCCATATAGGCGCCGATGTTGAGGCCAAGGCCGATTACACCAGCCGTGAACGGCTCCAGATTGATGCCGATCTGCGGCCCGCCGAAATAGAGCACGAACAGCTGGATCAGGCAGGGTGTGCCGCGAAACAGGCTGACATAGACAGTGCCGACGGCCCGCAAGATCGCCGATCTCGACATCCGGGCGGCCGCCGCCAGCGCCGCGGCGGCCAGCCCCAGAACCAGGGCCAGCACTGTCAGTTCCAGCGTCACGAGCGCCGCTTCCACGAAAAACGGGAAGACACGGCTCATCAAGGAGAAATCCATGGGGTCGCCCCGGCAGGAATGTCGTTTGGTTTTCAGGCGACCAGGCCGCCTGAAAACCGGAAGGGATTAGCGGATGTCGGTGCCGACCCACTGTTTGGAGATCTTCTCGTAGGTGCCGTCTGCCATCATCCCGTCCAATGCCTTCTGCATGGCGGCCTTGAGCTCCGGATTGTCCTTGCGGATGGCGATGCCAATGGCGACGCTGCCGCCTTCGATGTCAGGCGTGTCGAGCTTGCGCACCTTCTCGCCGGTTTCCTTGACGGCGACCATGACCGGAATGTTGTCGACGACGATGGCATCGACACGGCCCGCCTTCAATTCCAGCAACAATTCCGGCAAGCCCTTGTAGGTGCGGACATCCCAGCCACCCTGCGCGCGCGCCCATTTCTCGTGCGTCTCGCCCAGCGTCACGCCAAGGGTCTTGCCCTTGAGATCGTCGAGGCTCTGCACCTTGGACTCCTGGTTCACGAAAACCGCGCGGCCGGCATGGTAGTAGGGGCCGACGAAATCGACCACCTTCTCGCGCTCGGGCGTGATCGTCATCGAGCCGACCACGGTGTCGTATTTGTTTGCGAGCAGGCCGGCGATGATGCCGTCCCAGGCGGTGGTGATGATGGTGCCCTTGACGCCGATGCGTTCGGCGATGGCCTTGCCGATATCGGCGTCGAAGCCGACGACCTCGTTTTGGTCGTTGACGAAGTTGAAGGGCGGATACTGCCCGCTCATCGAAATCCTCAATTCGCCTGCCGACTTGATCGTTTCGAGATCGTCTGCGCCGGCCGAAACGGCGGTGAAGGCCGAAGCAAGCAGCAGTGCGGCAACCGCGATGCCGGAAAATACCTTGTTCATCTGAATTTCTGTCCTCTGGATGGAGCGCGAAGGCTTGTTCTTGGGAGGCGTTGGGGCGCTCTCCTGATGTCAATGATTGCCTTTGCCCCTAGCATTGCGCAAATAGATAATGGGAATAAGGAGCATAGATATCAGGAATGGCATTGCCTCGCCCCGAACGGCTTGTCTGGGACCTCGACTGGAACCTGCTGCGCACATTCGTCGTGATCGCGGAGGTGAAAAGCATCACCCGAGCAGCCGAGCGCCTGAACCTCAAGCAACCCAGCGTCAGCAACGCGTTGCGGCGCCTGGAGGATCGCGTTGGTCGGCGCTTGGTCGAGCGTGATGCGACACGCTTCGAACTCACCGAGGTCGGGCGCCTGATCTATGAGCAGAGCGTGGAGGTGTTCGGCACCATATCGCAACTGCCGCTGCTGATGCGCGGGATCAGCGACGACGTCACCGGCCACGTCATGATCGCGACCGCCAGCCATGTCGTCTCGCCGCTGTTCGACCGCGCACTGGCGGAATTCCACCGCAACTACCCGCGCGGCTCCATCACCATCTCGGTCGCGGCAAGCACGGAAGTGGCCAAGCAGGTGCGGGAGCGCCGCGCTTCCTTCGGCATCTGCCTAGTCAGCCAGCGCGATCCGGCACTGGACTACGCGATGGTCTATCGCGAGTTCTTCGGCTTCTTCTGCGGCCCGCAGCACAGGCTTTTCGGGAAGACCGGATTGACGCTTGCCGATCTGCGGGGCGAGCCATCCGTATCCTTCCAGACCGATCACATTTCGGACGCCTTGCGGCCGGTGGCGTTGCTGCGCAGCGAGGCCAAGCTGAATGCCGATGTCGTCGGCGTGTCGTCCAGCCTGGAGGAGGTGCGGCGCATGATCGTGGCAGGGCTCGGCATCGGTCCGCTGCCGCTGCATGTCGCCCGGCGCGACGTGGCCGATGGTATGCTGTGGCGATTGCCGCCTTACGATGCGCCGCCGGCCATCGACATCTTCCTGCTGACCAATCCCGACAAGGCGATGAATCGCGCCGAGAAGGCGCTTTTGTCCGGGATACAAGCCCTGATCGCCGAAACGCCCTTGCAGGATCGCACCTACAGCGATTGACAGGCCGGCGCCGACCTATTCGACAAGAAAGGCCGCGGCGCGGTCGCGCATCGGCTCGTCCAGCGCCACCGAGGCCCGGGCGGTGAGATCGAAGCGCACGCTGGTCGTCCGGCTCGATGCATGGACGATGCGATCGATCGATCCGGACATCACCTGTTCGAAGGTGATGGAGGTGCGGCCGACCTTGACCACATGCGAGTGGATGGTGAGGAGCGAGCCGGCTTTCGTTTCATGCCGGTAGTCGGTTTCGGTGCGCACGTCGGCCCATCCGTTCTGGGAGCCCTGGCTGCCGTCCTGCCCGGCGATATGGCCGAGGAGCTGGAAACTGGCATCGTCGAACATCGCGGCGTAATGGCGCACATTCATGTGCCCCATCACGTCGCACATCCAGGGATGGGCGACGCCCACGAAGGTGACGAGGGATTTGCTCATGTGAGTTGTTCCGTGGCCTTTGTTTGGATCGCGAGACGCCTTATCGAAACGCGCGCCTGCAGGCAAACCGGCGGACGACTTCGGTGAGGGTTTTCGAACCGGCGATGGCCTGTGGGTCGACATTCGTTAGCCGGGCCCTTGGCCCTCCCGAACAAACCGACTATCTCAGGACGACGGCGGCAGTTCCGCCACGGGGACAGGCATGCTCAGGGTGCAAAAGGTCAAGGTCGACGACATCTACGTGCCCACCGCGCGCAAGAAGACACTGCACCCCGAGACCGTCCGGCATCTCGCCGAGGATATCCTGGAAAACGGCATGAAGACGCCGATCCAGGTCCGCCACGATGGCAAGCGGCACATACTTGTCGAAGGACTGCATCGTCTGGAAGCAGCCAAGTGGCTCGGCGAGTCAGAGATCGACGCCTATCTGGTGCAAGCCAAGCGCCACTGACGCGCGCCTTCGCCCGAAGCACGCACAATCTCCACAATTTTTCACCTGGCATGTCGGGTTGCGTCGCATTGGCTCGTCCTTGGGACGGAAGCCAGATCAAGCCAAATCCCGAGGAGAAAATAGTGGCCACCAAGCTCGACATCGCCCCTGCCAACGACCGCGAACTGGTTCTCGCCCGCATCATCGATGCGCCGCGCGAGAACGTCTATCGCTGCTGGACCGACCCGACCCTGATCACGCAATGGTTCGCGCCAAAGCCGTGGACGACGCCGCGTGCCGAGATGGACGTGCGCACGGGCGGCAATAGCCTCGTCGTCATGGCCGGCCCTGACGGCAATGAATTCCCCAATCCTGGGGTTTTCCTGGAAGTCGTTCCCGGCAAGAAGATCATCTTCACCGATGCCTATACACAGGCGTGGGAGCCGTCGGAAAAACCGTTCATGACCGGCGTGCTGACCTTCGAGGACGAAGGCGAGGGCAAGACCCGCTACATAGCGCGTGTCCGGCACTGGAGCGTCGCCGACCGGGAACAGCACGAGGCGATGGGTTTTCATGCGGGTTGGGGGCAGTGCACCGATCAGCTCGAAGACCTCGCCAAGACGCTTTGACATCGGTTGGCCAGGAGGAGATCGATATGTCCAAAACCCTGCTTTTTGCCATTCTTGCTTCGGCCGCGGCGTTTCTCGCTTGCCCGGCCACCATCAATGCAGAGGAGACGAAGCCCGCCATGACCACCGAAACGAAAACGCTGCCGAAGCCGCAAAAGTCCGGCCTGTTGCCGATCAACGGCGTGAACTACTATTACGCTATCTATGGCAAGGGTGAGCCGCTGCTTCTGCTGCATGGCGGACTGGGCTCCATCGATATGTTCGCGCCGATCCTGCCCACGCTTGTCGAGAACCGCACCGTCATCGGGGTCGATCTGCAGGGGCACGGCCGCACCGCGCTTGGCGACCGGCCATTCAGCCTGGAGGCGATCGGCGACGATATGGCTGGTATCGTCAAGACACTCGGCTACGACAAGGTCGACGTCATGGGCTATTCGCTGGGCGGCGGCGTTGCCTTCCGCATGGCGGTCCAGCATCCCGATACGGTTCGCCGGCTTGTCCTGGTCTCGACCGGCTATGCGGCCAACGGCTTCTATGACGAGATGCGCCCGCAGCAGGCGCAGGTGAGTGCCGCCGCCGCGGCATTCATGAAAGACACGCCGATGTACAAATCCTACATCGCCGTCGCGCCACATCCCGAGGACTTCCCGAAGCTGCTCGACGCGCTCGGCAATTTCATGCGCCAGAACTACGACTTCTCGGCCGACGTTCCCAAGCTGAAGATGCCCGTCATGCTCGCTTACGGCGACAGCGACATGTACAAACCCGAGCATGAGATCAAGTTCTACCAGATGCTCGGCGGCGGTCTGAAAGATGCCGGCTGGATGCGCGAGAACCTTTCTCAGAACCGTCTGGCCATCCTGCCCAACCGCACCCACTACGACGTTTTCTTCGCTCCGGAACTGACGGCCGCCGCACTGCCGTTCCTCGACGGCCAGACCAAGGTGAAGAGCTGGGACGAGGTGGTCAGCGAAGCCGAATGACCCTGCCATCGCCGCCGGCCGTCCCCAGCGAGACGGCCGGCGTGCTGCTCAGGAAACCTTGGCGCGGCGCGGCTGCCTCAGATGCTTGATGCCGCTCATCTCGACGAAGTTCGTCGCCGACTCCCAGAGGTAGTCGCCGTAGAAAAACGGCTCGAACGGCTCGGCGCCCTCCAATGGCAGGGGCGAGATTTCCGCGTCGACGCGCGGCTCGTAGAAGAACGGGATTGAGAACCTCACCGTTTTCGGCGCAATGACCCGGTGCCGTGTCGCCCGAACGCGGCCACCGGTCCAGCGTTCCAGCAACTGGCCGAAATTGACCGCCAGCGTGCCATTGGCTGGAGGCACGTCGATCCATTCGCCGGCGAGGTTCTTTGCCTGCAAGCCCTCGACGCCGTCCTGCGCCAGCAAGGTGACGAAGCCTGAATCGGCATGTTCGCGGCCGATGATGGTGCGCGTCTCGCCATTGTGGATCACGGAAAACTCCGGCCCGCTTGTGTCGACGCCGGCACTAACCTCGCGCAGGGGATAGCGGATCAGGCGCAGCGTCGAGATGCCACCGTCGAAATAGGTATCGAAGATCGTTTCAGGCAGGCCAAGTCCGCGTGCGATCGACCGCATCAGCATGGTGCCGACCGTCTCCATCGCACGATAGTAGTCGGCCGCCGCGGTGCGCCAGCCGGGCAAGGCATTTTCGGCCGGCAGCGGTGTCGGCTCGCACAAGGGATCGTCGGAGGCCGAGACCCGCGCCGCATCGGCAAGGTCCGGCCCCATGTCGATGCCTTCCTTGTAGGAAACGGCTTGCGGCTGCAGCGGAAACCAGCCGCGGTAGAAATTCTTCTTCGTGTGATCGAAATTCCAGCGCAGCAATTCCTGCTTGCCGGCATCGGGAAGCGCAAAGATGCGCAGCAATCGCGCTCGCTTGTCCGGCGTCAGCCAGCCATCGCCGGGAAAATCCCGGACCGCGAGGAAGCCGATGCCGGCCGCGGCAGTCATGATCCTGGCGTCGGTGCGGTCGCGGACGGGCGAGGGCGGCCCGAACAGGTCCGCAATGCCGATCGTTTCGATGTCCGGTCTCATGACGGTCCTGCCGCATCACGATAATCGATGACCTTGTATCAAAGCTTTTCAATTGACCCAACCGGCCTCGCCGCTACCTTGCCGCCTGTTCACTCCACCAATGGATTCAGGCGATGGCAAAATACGAAGGCGGATGCCTGTGCAAGGCGGTGCGCTACCGCACCGACGCCGACCCCATCAACGAGCGCATCTGTCACTGCCGGCTCTGCCAGAAGGCGATCGGCGCGGCCTTCAATGCGCGTGTTCTGTTCCGCATCGATGATGTGACGGTCGAGGGCCGGTTGGCCACGGTCAACACCTCGCCGGACCTCAAGCGCGGGTTTTGCCCGAACTGCGGCACAACGATGTTTTCACGGCGAGATTCCGCCGGCATCATCGGCGTGACCACCGGTTCGCTGGACGACCCGTCGTTCTTCAGGCCACAGATGCATATGTGGACCGCCTCGAAACAGCCCTGGGTGACGCTTGACGACGGCTTGCCGCAATATGAAGGCGCTCCGCCGGCCTAGCCCTCGTCCTTCTCGTCAACAGGAGAACGTGCCGCAGGATGACCAAAAATTAATCCAAAGAGACACGCGTTAGCCGGCAAAACGTCATTGGCGGGCCATCTTTGTCACCCTATCTAAGCGTCGCGGGCCCGGCATTCGAGGAGACGACGGATGAACGACAGCATCAGCACCCTGGACGAGCTTTTGAGCGATCCGATGGTCCTGCTTGTGATGGAGCGCGACCGTGTGCGCCGGGAACAGGTGCGCATGCTGCTTGAGCGGGCTCGCCGGCCTTCGCTCGATGAACCGGTTGTCCCGCCGGCGCATGTGATCGCCAGGACCTGCCAGAAACTGTGGCTGTGCCCCTGAGTAGCCTTGCGACCTTCCATGAAAATCATTGGCCGGCCCTGGGCCGGTTTGGATGCGGGTGGCGCAGCCGGCAAGCTTATTGCAATGTGTCCGCCGCCACGCAACGCAATGACGCCCATGCCGGCCGCCAGCTTACAAATCCGTAAATTGATTCTCCGCCGCATAGCGGTATGGCTTGCCCGGCATTGATCGCCGATCGTGCTTCGCAAGTCCGATCCCTCCCGCTTGGAACCGACATGGCTGATATCTGCACGCAAGGCGTCGACACGGGCTTTGTCGGCCTTGGATTTGCCAAGGTCGCATTCCTCGGCCTTGTGCAAGGCATCACCGAACTGCTCCCGATCTCCTCGACCGCCCATATGCGCATCGTGCCGGCCGTGCTCGGCTGGCAGGATCGGGGCTCAGCTTTCTCAGCCGCCATGCAGCTGGCGGCCCTTGCCGCCGTGGTCAGCTATTTCTGGGGCGACGTGAGGGATCTCCTGTTCGGCTCGCTCGACGCCCTCACGCGCCGCGATTTTGCCGACCGGCATTTCCGTCTGGCGCTGTGGATCGTGCTGGCGACGATCCCCATCGTCATTGCCGGCGTGGCGCTCTCGGGCGTCCTCAACACCTGCAATTCGCCGCTGCGCAGTCTGAGCGTGATTGGCTGGGCCTGCATCGCCATGGCGGTCCTGCTGGCGCTGGCCGAGATTTTCGCCAATCACAAGCGCGCCGTGGGCGAAGCGTCGCTCGTCGACGCGCTTCTTGTCGGCGTCGCGCAGGTTGGCGCGCTTATCCCGGGCGTCTCTCGCTCTGGCTCGACGCTGACGGCGGCGCTGGGGCTTGGCTTCAAGCGGGCGGAGGCTGCCCGTTTCTCGTTCCTGCTCGGGCTGCCGGCCATCGCGCTCGCCGGCCTCAAGGAATTGTGGGAACTGCACAAGGTGCATCTCGACGCCCATGGATGGTCGGTTCTGGGCGTGGGACTGCTCGTGGCCTCGATATCGGCCTTCTTCGCCATCTGGGGCCTGATGCGCGTGCTCGAACGCTTCTCCGCCTGGCCTTTCGTCATCTACCGCGGCGCGCTCGGGGTCGTCCTGCTGCTCGGCGTGGCTATGGGATGGCTGGCCTAGGCCGAACCGGCACGCTTGCGGTGTTGCGCGGCTGCAACCGCCAGGGGGGCATCAACCCGTGCCCGAAGATGTGATCGGACGCCTTCATTGACTTCCGGCAATGTCCGCCCTTAACGTTCTGTTAACAAAAACAGATGGCGGAGCCGGATGGCATCCTCGTTGGGTTTACGCCGCAAGGCGAAGGGGCTGGGGCTTACGATTGCCCTGATTGCTTTCTGTTCGGCGGCGAATTCCGCCTACTCGGCTCCCGCTTCCATGGTCATCGGCGGCTCGACCTCGCAGCCGATCGGCCACTATGATTTTTGCAAAATTCATTCCGCCGAGTGCTCCATCCGTTCACCCGATAACGAGCCGGAACAGATGACTGGCAAGCTGTTGCGGGAGATCAGTGCCGTAAACCTTTCGGTCAACACGCGCGTCAAGCCGATGAGCGACATGGACAATTACGGCAAGGAGGAGTGGTGGACCTATCCTGACAATGGCTTCGGCGATTGCGAGGATTACGCGCTGGAAAAGCGGCGTGAGCTCAACAGCCTGGGCATTGCCATAGCCAATCTCCTGATGACGGTGGTTCGCAAGCCGGACGGCGAAGGCCATGCCGTGCTGACGGTACGCACCGACAAGGGCGACTTCATCCTCGACAACCTTGTCGACAAGGTTCGTCTCTGGAACCAGACGCCGTATCGCTATCTGAAAAGACAGGCGAGTGACAATACCGGGCGCTGGGTCTCCATCCTTGGCGGCGAAGAGAAGCTGGTCAGCGCCGTCAAATAACCGTCGCGGGCCGTCACCGGACCGTAGTCCACGCTTCCCCTGAGCAAATCCTTCATCGTACCGGCAAGCGGTGCTATCCACGACAGTCGTTGGAACCGACAATCCGGGACGCGCATGGATTTTTTGATACTCCTGCATTCGGCACCCTTGTTGCTGACGTTGGTCAAGGCCGCGTTGCCGCACGCACTTGCCACGACAGTGGCATTCGGCCAGTGGTTCGCTTCGGTGCCGCCGTGCCGTGACGTCGCCTTCGAGGCCGCCAGCTTTCTCGTCTGCGAGGTCGATCCAAAACTGTATTCGATCGAACTGTTCTGGAAAGACCAGGGCGGCAAGCCATTTCAGTCGCTGCACAATCTCGACAACGCCCAGCGCGCGGCCGGCCGCACCATGCTGTTTGCCATCAATGCGGGCATGTATCACCCCGACCTCAGGCCGGTCGGCCTCTATGTCGAGCGCGGCCAGGAAATGGCCGGCGTGAAGACGGGATCGGGCAGCGGCAATTTTTCGCTGCAGCCGAACGGCATCTTCTATATCGGCGGCGGCAAGGCCGCGGTGCGGGCGACGCGGGACTTCGTCAAGAAGCGGCCAGTCACCGACTACGCGACGCAATCAGGGCCGATGCTGGTGATCGACGGCCAGCTTCACCCGAAATTCCGGTCCGACGGCACGTCGCGCAAGAGCCGCGATGGCGTCGGGGTGCGAAAGGATGGCGTCGCCGTCTTTGCCATCTCGAACGGCACGGTGACATTCCACGCCTTCGCCCGCCTGTTTCGCGACGCGCTCGGCTGCGACAACGCACTCTTTCTCGACGGCACGATATCGAGCCTGCTCGCTCCGGCCATTGGCCGCAACGACGACTACTGGAACCTGGGGCCGATGATCGGCGTCTTCAGGAAACGCGGCTGATGCATGGCGCTGTCGATCTTGATACGCCCCTAGGTCCGGGCATCGCGCCTGCCGCGCAGTCTGATGACAATCACGGCGATGGTGATCGCCGCCACTGTGGCCGCGATAACCGCCAGCCCGAACAGGCTGGTCGCGTCGAGTTCGGGCAGGCTGTCGGCCCCTTTCGCCACCAGCCATCCAGGCGATAGCACGACCGGCGCCCAGATGATCGCCGACAGGATGTTGGCGATCTGGAAGCGACGCCTGTTCATGCCCATCATGCCCGCGACCAGCGCCACGGTGGCACGCACCGGACCAAAGAAGCGGCCGACGAAAACCGCGGCGAAACCGTAGCGATGGAAAAACAGGCGCGCCCTGGCGATTTCGCGGCGATAGCGGTTGAGCGGCCATTTGTGGACGACGCCGCGCCCGAGCCATTTGCCGAGAAAATAGGAGATGGTGTCGCCGAGCGCCGCACCGATCGTCGCGGCAAGGAGAACGGGCAGGGGCTGGACGATACCGGCGCCCACCAGGCCGCCGACGATGATCAGCACCGTCGTGCCGGGCAACAGGACGCCGACCAGCACCAGCGATTCGCCGAAGGCCAGCAGCCCGACCACGAGGCCCGCCCAGGCCTGATGGTTCTCGATGAAACAAACGCTCTGGTCGATGAACGACTGCACGCAAGCTCCCTTTGAAAGTGTTCCTCAGCTGCCGCTGTCGAGCAGGCTCCTGAGTTCGTCGAGCTTGTCGTTGACGAGCCAGCCGTAATAATTCTCGACCGGCAGCTTGCCGCCCTTGCCGCTGGCTAGGGCGGCCGCGCGCTGCCGTGGCTGGCCGACATTGTAGAGCGTGGCCGTGATACCCGGATTGCCCGAGATGTCGAAGCCCTGTTCCCTGTAGGCATCGATGGCGTCGCGCACGATCGCGGCGATGTAGACGACGCTGCGGTCCGGATCCATCACGTCGCGATAGATCGCTTGCGGATGATCCGGCGTGAGCTTGTCATAACCGCTCACCTTGTTGACGAGGTCGGTGACCTCGAGCGCGGTCAGCGGACTGATCTGGCCGAGGCCGAATGTCTGGCCGGCGAAGAAGGGCTGGAAGAATGCCTGCTGGAAGGTCATCGCGTCATAGGTGACGCCGTCGACTGTTTTGCCTCGGAAATGCTCGACCCAGACCCTGTCGCGGCAGCTCCACAGGGAAGAGCTGTCCTTGGCCTCCGCGCAGCTGGCGAATTCCGGACGCTGGACAAAGGTCTGCACCGGCACGCTCTTGTAGCGGAAGGCGAAGTCGAGGCCGGAATAGGACAGCGCCTTCACATAATAGGTCTGCACCGAGCCGACGGCGGTGACGTTGTATGTATGCTCGCCGACCAGAGCACCGACGATATGGATGGGGTCGATGTCGTAGGCAGCCGCCACCTGCTTAATGTGCGCCACCAGCTTCTTCTCGCGCTTCAGCAGCGCGACGATCTTTTCGTACTTCTCATCGTAGGTGGTCTTGAAGGCGCGGGTGCGTGTGGCCGATGCCTCCGGAATGGCCGGCTGTGTCGCCGAACGGTTTCCCTGGGGAACGACCACCAGCCCGCCCGCATCCGCCGCCTGCATCGAGAGAGCTTCTCCGCCGGGAGCGACGAGCAGGAGGACCAGAAGAAGTCGCTGCAACGCTGTCATCGGCCGCCTTTTCAAGAATTTTGGGATCGCCGGCGCAAACGCCGCATACCGTTCTCAACAGCCACATCATGGCGCTGTCAAGGCTTGGCCGGGCCGCCGCCGGCGACTGTCTGAAAGGGGCCACAGCTATGGTAAAAAACTTGATTCAAACTTTATTGGTAATTTCTCGTTCATAACTGGTCTGGTTGTCCGTCGGCCGTCGCCTTCGGTCTGTTGTGTTTGAGTACAGGTCCAGATGCGGTTATCAGGCGTCATCAGTTTCGTGATCGCATCGCTGTGCCTTGCCGGCTGTTCGTCGACGTCGGGCATTGACGCGCTCGACATGCAGAAGCCATCCAATGAAACGACCAGTTCGGTGGTGCGGCCAAGCGCGCCCATCGCGTCCGTTCCGGTGGCCAGGGCAAACGCGGCGCGCAGACGGGTTGAGGTTCCGTCCGCGGACGACACCGCTCGCCCCTTTGGCCTGGCGGAGGAAGAGACGGTGGCGTTTCCCGCACCCGAACTGCCAGACAGTGTCGAGCCGCCGATCGAGGAGGCTGCCCTGGTGTCGCCACCGAAGCTGTTGTCGCGGGCGGCACCGGCCATGCTCGCAGGACCGGTCACCCGCTACGGCTTCCGCGATGCCAAGCCGATCAATTTCGGCCGCTCGTCGCCCCGGCACCTTGCCGTGCACGGTGTCGACGTGTCGCGCTGGCAGGGCGACGTGAACTGGGAAAAGCTGCGCGCCCAGGGCGCCAACTTCGCCTACATCAAGGCAACCGACGGCGGCGACCATCTCGATCCGATGTTTATGAAGAACTGGCGCGGCGCGCAGGCCGCCGGGCTGAAGCGTGGCGCCTATCATTTCTTCTACTGGTGCCGTACCGCTGGCGAACAGGCCGACTGGTTCATCCGCAACGTGCCGAAGGTCGATGGTGCGCTGCCGCCGGTGATCGACGTCGAGTGGAACGGCGACTCCAGCTGCCAGCGCCGGCCGTCGCGCGAAAAGGTGCTGGAGAAGATGCAGGTGTTCATGGACAAGCTGGAGCGTCACTACGGCCAGCGGCCGATCATCTACACGTCGCCCGACTTCTATCGCGACAACCTTCAGGGCGCCTTCCCGGACTATCCCTTCTGGCTGCGTGCCGTGGCCCGGCATCCGTCGAAGGTCTATCCCGATCGCAAGTGGCTGTTCTGGCAGTATTCCGGCTCCGGCCTGTCGCATGGCGTGACCGGTCGCATCGACCTCAACGTCTTCCATGGCGATGAGCGGCAATGGCGCGCCTGGGCCGGCGGTGGCGGTCGGCAGATGATGGCTGACGCGGATTAGGGCGGGATACCGTTCGCTACCTAAGTGCTCATTCCCGGTCTATTGGAACTGGTTGCTCCCGCCGTTCTTTTCCTCGCTCAGCCGCAGCCTCGTCCTCAGGCCCATGATCTCGGCGATCGCTGCATCGATCATGGCGAGAAGCGTCAGCGTGTCATGCTGGGTTGGGTCGGCCCTGACATAGGCGAGCTGGTTCACGATATCGGTGTCGTCATCGGCGTCGTCGCTCATGTCAGTCTCCCGATCGCTGCCTCTGGGATGTCGCCGGCTCTTTTTTGAAGCCGATCGGCACGGTCGTCAAATTACCCTTCCGCAATTCAGTGTGCTTGGCCCGCCTTTAAGGGGCCCGCGGCCTTCGGCGGCAATTTCGGCATTTTCCTAACGTTCCGCTCACGCTGTTCCTTAGCGGTGTCGCAAGGCGCGCCTGGTAACGTCGGCGTGATCATCTCACGGAGGGGACAATGCGCAATCCAGTTATGGCGGTCGCCTTTGCGGCAGCCCTTGGCTACGGATTTTTCAACTCCCTCGGTCATCTGCCCAACAACAAGCCGGTCGCTATTCCCGAGGCAGCACCGGGCGCCTCGCCGATGTCGCCGCGCCCGATCAAGGAAAACGTCGTAGCCTACTCCACTGTCGACAAGGCTATGCAGGGCGCCAAGGCCAAGGGCCACGCCACGCTGCCGCGCTTCCATGCGCTGATCGACGCCGGCACGCCCGGCACCTACACTGTCAAATTCCCGCTGACCCAGAACGGCGCAACCGAGCACATCTGGATGCAACTGGTTGACCTCGGCGACGGCACGTTCACAGGCCTGCTTGCCGACGAACCGGTCAACGGAAACCAGTACAAAATGGGTGACCGCGTGACGGTGGCCGAGGCCGATGTGGAGGACTGGATGGTCAGGAACGGCAGCGACGTCTACGGCGGCTACACCGTGCGCCAAGCGCTGGCCGACATGCCCAGCGAGAAGGCCGCGAAATACGGGATTGCGTTCAAGGATTGACGCGCCGCGCGAGGCCCGCCTCCGCTATTTTCCCAAATAGAGCGGTGTTTTGCGAATAGGCGAGACTTTGCCATCGCCATGATGTCTATGTCGGGAGTTGCCTGCACTCTTGGTCGTCGGGGACGAGTTGGAGCTCAAGTTTCTGCTGATCGGATTTGCCTGCGTGATCGCGGGCAGTTTGTCGTTCATCACCTTCGTGAAATGGCGCGAGGTGCGGGCGATGAGTCACTGGTTGCCGACGCCGGGAAAGATCATCTCGTCGTGCGTCGAGGCACGTGAGGTCAGAAGGTCGGGCGTCGGCTCGGACAGCAGCGATACCACCGAGATCCGCAATTTTCCGGCGATCACCTTCGAATACAAGGTGGGCGGCAAGAAATTTCAAAGCTCGCGCTACAGCGTGAAGGAGAATTTGGGGGATTTCGAAGTCACCGAAACCCTTGCCCAGTTTCCGCGCGGCGCGGAGGTGACCGTCTTCTACAATCCGGCCGATCCGCGCAAAGCCGTGATCGAGCGCACCTTTCCCGACGGCGCCTTCAAATTCATGGTCAAGCTTTCGGTCGGTTTGGCGATCGGCACCGTGGTGCTGGTGTTTTCGCTCGGCGGCGTGCTCGAGGCGATCCGGCCGCATCTGCCCAAGCCGCAGAATCTCGGCGCGGCCGCACTGCTGCTGTTCATGGGCTTGATGATCTTGCGCATGGGTTTCGCGCAGAAGTCGCTCGCCCGGCAGGCGGCAAAATGGCCGGTTGCTGCCGGCCACATTGAGTCCTCGGGCCTGCAGGCGCTGCGAAACTACAGTGGCAACCGAGGTTGGCGCACCGTCTTCAAATCCCGGATCGTCTACACCTATGGCGTCGCCGGCCAACGCTACAGCGCCGACCGCGTATCCTTCGGCGCCACTGTCACGGCTTCGCTGCCCGGCCTGGTCAGCGGTCAGGCGAGCCGGTATGTCGAGGGCAGCAACGTCGACGTGCACTATGACCCGGCCAATCCCGCCTCGGCGGTGCTCGAATGCCGGGTGCGCGGGCTCTGGCTGCTGTGGGTCTGTTCGCTAGGTTTTCTCGGCGGCGCGGCATGGCTGGTCGGGCTGGTGTGAGGCCCGCTTTCATGACGAGGCATCCAATGATCACTGGCAAACTGGCCTTGTTCTTCCTGGCTCTGCTCGGCGCCGCGCAGGCAGCGAGCGCAAAAGAGTGTCTGCTGAGCCACGCCACCTATCGCGAGCCGCGTTCGGGTGCGGTCGTGCAATTCCGGCCGCTCGCCAATGAGCCGGCGGCGCTGACGGCCGAAGTGTTTTCGCTGACCGTGCCGAAGACCGACATTCGCCTGCCGGCCGACATCACCTGGACCAATGGCAGGAATTCGTTTCCGCTCGGCACCATCCGCCACACCTGTACTGACGACGACCGCGAGGCGGGGCTGGAGGATGGCAGCGGGCTGTGCCGGATATGGATGGGGCAGGTCTATGCCTTGACCGGCGGCGGCGCCGAGCAGCTGAATTCGCGCGAAGCGACGCCGGCGCCGAAAGGGCTGTTGCTGCCTGATTTCGGCGCTGCTTTCACCGAATTTGCCGGCTTCGCCAATGCCAACCCCGACGGCTCGGCCTGGGATGCCTTTACCTTGACAGGATGCAACGATGAATAGCGCGATGGGGCTGATCAGCCTGGCCTGCGCCCTCTTGGCATCGGTGACGGGCAATTGCCGTGGCTCGTGACGAAGAAACCCGCATCATCGCGCCCGCCCGGCGACAAATGCGTTTGGGAAAACACCGTATATCATCGGCTCGGTCGTAAGAGCGGGCCGAACAAAAAACCAAGGCCGACCCCTTCGGGCCGGCGTTGGCAACCGTGGACAAGCCGATGTTTAGTGCCTCAATTTCCTCAGCTGCACCCGCTCGTGGCGCCGCAGGTATCGCACTTCTCGCAAGTCCCATTCCTTACCATGGTAAAGTTCTGGCACTCGGAGCAGGAATTGCCGGTGTAGCCTTGCAATAGCGATTTGGCGCGGCGGTCGGCGGCGAGTTTCTTCGCCTCGGCTGCTTCCTGGGCCGCCGTATCGGTGAACAACGCCGCCGTGGTGTCGATCGAGGCATCGGAGGCCGCTTCCTCGAAGGCGATGTCCTCGGCCAGTTCCTTGGCCCGCTCCTCATAGTCGCGCTTATAGGCGATCGCCTCGTCGCTGGCCGGCTTCAACGCCAGCACGTTGGAGCCGGAGAAGGCCGTCGGCGCCGAGCGGGCGGGGGTGCCGGAGCCGGCAAAGCCCTTTGGCTCGCTGCCGCTTGCCCTCGACACCAGCTTCACCGGCGAGCCGCGGGTCAGGCCCTTGGAGACGGCGTCGGTCTTGCCTTCGCTGATGCCGCGGCCAAGCGCGGTGTTGGAGAAGTCCGACTGGTCGACATGGGCGAGATCGTTGCGGCCGAGATAGGAGATGGCCAGTTCACGGAACACGTAATCGAGGATCGACGTCGCGCTCTTGATGGCGTCGTTGCCGATGACCATGCCGGCCGGCTCGAACTTGGTGAAGGTGAAGGCGTGCACATATTCGTCGAGCGGCACGCCATATTGCAGGCCGAGCGAGATCGCGATGGCGAAGTTGTTGAGAAGGCCACGCAGGGTGGCACCCTCCTTGTTCATGTCGATGAAGATCTCGCCGAGACGGCCATCGTCATATTCGCCGGTGCGCAGGAAGATGGTGTTGCCGCCGATCTTGGCCTTCTGCGTATAACCCTTGCGGCGGCCGGGCAGCTTTTCCTGCTCGCGCGACACGCGCTCGATGATGCGCTCGACGATGCGTTCGGTGATCTGCGCCGCGCGCGCCGCCGCCGGTGCCTGGATCAGCTGTTCGACCGCATCGTCCTCGTCCTCCTCGCCATCGGCGAGCAGCGAGGCATTGAGCGGCTGCGACAGCTTCGAGCCGTCGCGGTAGAGCGCGTTGGCCTTCAACGCCAGCTTCCACGACAGCATGTAGGCGTTCTTGGCGTCCTCCACCGTCGCGTCGTTCGGCATGTTGATGGTCTTGGAGATGGCGCCGGAGATGAAGGGCTGTGCCGCCGCCATCATCTGGATGTGGCTGTTGATCGAAAGCGAGCGCTTGCCAATCTTGCCGCAGGGGCTGGCGCAGTCGAACACGGCGAGGTGTTCGGCCTTGAGGAAGGGAGCGCCTTCCAGCGTCATCGCACCGCAGACATGGATGTTGGCGGCCTCGATGTCCTTCCGGGAGAAACCCAGCGCGGGCAGCATTTCGAACGAGAAGTCGTTGAGCTGCTCGTCGGTGAACCCAAAAGTCTCCTTCACCCAGTCGGCGCCGAGCGTCCACTGGTTGAAGACGAACTTGATGTCGAAGGCAGACTTAAGCGCGGCATTGAGCGCCGCCATCTTGTCGTCGCCAAAACCCTTGGCCTTGAGCGAGCCGGGGTTGATAGCGGGTGCCTGGTTGAGATTGCCGTGACCGACGGCGTAAGCCTCGATCTCAGCGATCTGGCTCTCGGAGTAGCCCAACGTGCGCAGCGCTTCCGGCACGGCGCGGTTGATGATCTTGAAATAGCCGCCGCCGGCGAGCTTCTTGAACTTCACCAGGGCGAAATCGGGCTCGATGCCGGTGGTGTCGCAATCCATGACCAGGCCGATCGTGCCGGTCGGCGCGATCACGGTAGCCTGCGCGTTGCGGTAGCCATGCTCCTCGCCGAGCTCGATGGCGCGGTCCCAGGCAGCCTTGGCGTGGGTGGCCAAATCCTGCTGCTTCAGGTCCGACGCCACGAGCGGCACCGGATTTACAGCGAGTTTCTCGTAACCGTCCTTGTCGCCATAGGCGGCGCGGCGATGGTTGCGCATGACGCGCAGCATGTTCTGGGCGTTGCGGTCATAGTCCGGAAAGGCGCCGAGCTCGGAAGCCATTTCCGCCGAGGTGGAGTAGGCGACGCCGGTCATGATCGCGGTCAGCGCGGCGCAGATGGCGCGGCCCTCGTCGGAGTCGTAGGGAATGCCCGAGGTCATCAGCAGGCCGCCAATATTGGCATAGCCGAGGCCGAGCGTGCGGTAGTCGTAGGAGAGCTTGGCGATCTCCTTCGACGGGAACTGCGCCATCATCACCGAGATTTCGAGAACCATGGTCCACAGCCGCACGGTGTGCTCGTAGGCAGCGATATCGATCGTGCCGTCGGCATTGCGGTAGGGGAGCAGGTTGATCGAGGCGAGATTGCAGGCCGTGTCGTCGAGGAACATGTATTCCGAGCACGGGTTGGAGGCCCGGATCGCACCGGCGGAGGCGCAGGTGTGCCAGTCGTTCATCGTCGTGTTGAAGTGCAGTCCGGGATCAGCCGAAGCCCAGGCGGCGTAGCCGATCTTTTCCCAGAGGTCGCGAGCCTTCAGCGTCTTCAAGACCTTGCCGTCCTTGCGGGCGGTCAGGTGCCAGTCGGCGTCGGTCTCGACGGCGCGCAGGAAATTGTCCTTCAGCGACACCGAATTGTTGGAGTTCTGGCCCGAGACCGTCAGATAGGCGTCAGAGTCCCAGTCGGTGTCGTAGGTCTTGAACGACATCGACTTGTAGCCCTGCTTGGCGAACTGGATGACGCGGTAGATGTAGTTTTCCGGCACCGCCGATTTCTTGGCCGCCTTGATCTCGCGCTTCAGCGCCGTGTTGATGGCCGGATCGAAGCAGTCGTCGTCATGGCCTTCGCAATTGACGCAGGCCTTCATGATCGCTTCGAGATGCTTCTTGACGATCTTGGAACCGGTCACCAGCGAGGCGACCTTCTGTTCTTCATTGACCTTCCAGTCGATGAATTCCTCGATATCGGGATGGTCGGCGTCGACGATGACCATTTTCGCCGCACGGCGCGTCGTGCCGCCCGACTTGATGGCGCCAGCGGCGCGGTCGCCGATCTTGAGGAAGCTCATCAAGCCGGACGAGCGGCCGCCGCCGGACAGTTTTTCGCCTTCGCCGCGCAGCAGCGAGAAGTTCGAGCCGGTGCCGGAGCCATACTTGAACAGGCGCGCCTCGCGCACCCACAGATCCATGATGCCGCCCTCGTTGACGAGATCGTCCTGCACGCCCTGGATGAAGCAGGCATGCGGCTGCGGATGCTCGTAGGAGGACTTCGACTTGGTGAGCTTGCCGGTGAAGGGGTCGACATAGAAGTGACCCTGGCTCGGACCGTCGATGCCATAGGCCCAGTGCAGGCCGGTGTTGAACCATTGCGGCGAGTTCGGCGCGACGCGCTGGGTGGCCAGCATATAGGCAAGTTCGTCGCGGAAGGCGCGCGCGTCTTCCTCCGACGCCTTGAAGTAGCCGCCCTTCCAGCCCCAATAGGTCCAGGTGCCGGCCAGCCGGTCGAAGACCTGGCGGGCGTCGATCTCGGAACCATAGCGCTCGGCTTCCGGCAGCTTGGCGAGTTCGGCTTCGTCGGCGACGGAACGCCACAGGAAAGAGGGGACGTCATTCTCCTCGACCTTCTTCAGGCGCGCGGGAACGCCGGCCTTGCGGAAGTATTTTTGGGCCAGGATGTCGGCGGCGACCTGGGAGAACTGCGCCGGCACATCGATGTTGTCCAAGCGGAACACCACCGAGCCATCCGGATTCTTGATCTCGGAAAGCGCCTTGCGGAATTCGATCTCCGCATAAGCAGATTGGCCTGGCTTGGTGAAACGACGCTCGATGCGCATTGGTCCGATCCCTTTTGTCTATATATAGCGCTTTCATCAGGGGATTTCTGCCCCCAAAAGACGAAACGCGCAGTCCGCCGTTTGCCGGCATTGCGAACAATGCCGGCATCTCCACTTCGCGGGCGCGGCCACGCACACGACAAAACGCCTTACCGAGCATTTGCCGAGGCTGCCAACCGACCCCGCGGGTCCCCCAAAACTGAATTTTTCGATTCCCTCACCTGAGGGAAATTCACACTATTTAGCGTCGAACCTAGCTGCAAACACTAAATATAGCATTAACAGACAATTTATTCCAGTCCGACAATTCTCCCTTTCGTCGCCCCACCACCCCACGATCCCAACGCTTCCGCCGGCCTCGTAACAGGCGGAAATGCGGGCAAAACGCACATAATCCGGGAAAAAGACCGGGCTCAGAACTTTCCGGTCGCGCTCTCAACAGGAGCACATGGCCTATAAAAGGCGACTCGTTTCGAGCCGTCAAGGATTCGTTTGCGTAGCTTTTGTGACCCCAACATCTTGTGTGTCACACATGTGGATAACGGGGATAGAATTGGCCGCTGTCCCGGCCATTTTCCACCGGCAGGCATGCGCGGTCACCCTTGCGCGTAAGCGGACTGCGGAAATATTGTCCCGCGGACCCAGAAAGCCCGGCAAGCCGGTGCGCCGGGAGTCAGCCGTAATGCAGCTTCGGCTTGGGTTCGGTGCCGGTGAACTGAACGCCGAGTCGGTCGCTGCGGCGCCAGCGGACCTCGCAGCGATAGGCGACGCCGTCGAGCGGCACATAGAGAAGGAAATGATCGGGAACTCGCGACTCGAGCGGTATTTTCAGTTCAGCGCCGCCCGCATGCTGGTTGCGCACCGTGCAACTCACTTCGGAATTCTGGATACCGGTGATGATCGTTCCACCTTTGAGCACGCGCGGACGATGCTCGCGCTGGGGCTCGGTGGGCTCTTGCTGAAGTGGGTTTACAGGGTTCGCCATCGATGAAACGCGCCAGATTGGCCAATTTCTACCGAAGAAAAATTAGCAAACCATTCACGCGATACATCACATGGTTGTGAAATGATTACGATCCACGCGCGGGGCGGATGGCCGCGCCCTAGGAGAACCTGTGCGGGTCGGCGCAGAAATAGGCGATGATCTGACAGAGATCCGGTTCGTTGACCATGCGCACGGCTTCGCTCGAATTGACCCATCTGCGGGTGCGGGAGTGCTTCTCCTTCCAGCGGTCGGCGACCTTGTCGACATGCAGCGGATACACCAGCACCTCGCAAGGCACTTCTTCGCCCGAAGCCAGCACCTTGGCATAGAAATAGCGGCCGGCTTCGAGGTGGGAAATATTTCCGTGCAGCCCAGCTTCCTCGGCTGCCTCGCGCGCTGCCGCTTCGCTGAGCGGCTCCCGGGCTTCAGGCCAGCCCTTTGGAAGCACCCAGCGGCCAGTATCGCGGCTGGTGATCAGCATGACCTCGATGCCATTCCCGGCATCGCGCCAGGGCAGCGCGGCAACCTGCAGACGACACGGCGCCGTCCCGAAGAGTCGCCGGACCCTCTCAGCCAGGTGGTTGTGTGTGGTTGGCCGTGTCAACATCGGAGAAGCTAGCCCCAAGCCTCCAGAATCGTTTGCCGCCTCATGAATCTTACGGCTAACTGTGACCAATAAAAGTAAAAACTTTGGTCAGGTTGGCTGATTCCGTCAATAAAGGTCGATTTCACAGGATATCTTGTCGGCGAGTCAGTCCGCGCAAGCAAATATTGTCGCCGGCGCCGGCCTAATTGGGAAAAAACGGCTTGCCGCGAATCAGCCGGCGTGATCGTCGGCGATCGGCTTCTGATAGGTGAAACCCATGTCCCAGGGAAAATAGATCCAGGTGTCCTGGCTGACCTCGGTGACAAAAGTATCGACCAGCGGCCGGCCCTTGGGCTTGGCGTAGACGGTCGCAAAATGGGCCTTGGGCATCATTGCCCGCACGATGCCAGCGGTCTTGCCAGTGTCGGTCAGGTCGTCGATGATCAGCACGCCGGCGCCATCGTCGACCAGCAGGGCCGGCGTTATCTCCTTCAGCACCTGCAACTGTCCCTGGCTGGTGTAGTCGTGATAGGAAGCGACACAGACTGTCTCGATGATGCGAATGCCGAGTTCGCGCGAGATGATCGCCGCCGGGACCAGTCCGCCGCGCGTAATGCAGACGATAGCCTTCCACTGGCCTTTGCTGGTGCCGGCAAGCCGCCAGGCAAGCGCGCGGGCGTCGCGATGAAACTGGTCCCAGGAGACCGGGAAGGCTTTTTCGGGAAGGGACATTTTTCGCGCACTCCGCGGCACGCGACGGCCGCGTGCGAGAAAACAGGGGAATGCGGGCGGAATTAACTGGAAACCCTTGGGTTTGGCAAGGGTGGGCGGTCGCGATCGCTGTGGACTTATCGCGACAGGAAAGCCGCTACCTGCGCCGTGCGCAGCACCGTGCGTGTCACCCCGCCGAACAGAAGCTGGCGCAGCCAGGAGTGGCTGTAGGCGCCAAGCACCAGGAGATCGGCACCGGTCTCCGCGATCCTGTTCTGGATCATGTCGTCGACCGAACTGCCGCCCGACTTCTGCACCGAGACGCTGACGGTGGCGCCGTGGCGTGACAGGGCCGACGCGATTTCGGCGCCCGCGGCCTCCGGGCTTTCCTCAAGCGTATCGGGCGGGTCGATGACCAGTATGTCGGTTTTCTCGGCCTCGATGATGAAGGGCAAGGCATCGAAGGCGGCGCGGGCGGCCTCCTTGCTGCCGTTCCAGGCGAGCAGCACGTGTTTGAAGGTGGTGACGAGAGGACCAGCGTGCGGCACCACCAGCACCGGCCGGCCGGCATCGTAGACCAGCGTATCGACGTCCGCGCTCGGATCGCCGCCGGTCTCGCGTTGGGCGGCGATGATGAGATCGGCGGCGCGCACGCTTGAAATGCCGGTCAGCGCACTATCGCCAGAGAAGCTCTCCAGGCTGCGCCATTCGAAGGAGAGGCCGGAATCCTCGATACGCCCGAGGAAGACGGCCTGGAGCTTGCCGGCCCGCTCCCGATTCATGTCCGCGGAAACCTGCAGGAACTCCGTATCGGGAAAGCCCGTCGCCGACGTGTAGGGCACCGGGAGCGCCTCGGCATGGATGCCGACCAGATGGCTCTCGAAACGGCTGGCAAGCGGAATGGCGCAGTCGAGCACCCGCTCGGCGTCCTGTTCATTCTGCAGAATGGCAACGATGGTCTTGAAACGCATGATGATCCCTCAAACTTGCGAGCGACCGGCCTCGCGGCAAGGAAACGTTACAGCGCCGTTCATGGTTCCGGCCCGGCTGGATCAGCTCGCCTTGCCGGCGAAGCCAGCCACCATGGCCTCGACGTCGGCGCGCGCGGATTCAAGCGCATCCGCGCTGCGGGCACGAACCACCAGTTCAGTCCAGAACTTGCCGTCGCCATATTTGGGATAGGAGCCGATGATCGTATCCCGATGCGCTTTCTGGATCTCGCCCAATGGCCCGCCGACAAGGCCCTCGCCGAAAGGGCAGTGCACCGTGGCCGACAGCATTTTGGTGCCGGCTCTCAGCGTCGGGACGACATTGTCGAGCATGGCCTGGAAGATCGAGGGCACGCCGGCCATGACATGGACGTTGCCGATGCGGAAACCGGGCGCCACCGACACCGGGTTGTCGATATGGTCGGCGCCGCGCGGCATTCGCGCCATGCGCTTGCGGGCCTCCGTGTATTCGATGCCGCGCGAGGCATAGCTCCCTTCCAGCAGGGCATAGGCCTTGGCGTCGTATTCGCAAGGCACGCCGAACGCCTTGGCGATCGAATCGGCCGTGATGTCGTCATGCGTCGGACCGATGCCGCCGGTTGTGAACACATAGGTATAGCGGGCGCGCACGGCGTTCACCGCCGCGACGATCTCGTCTTCCTCGTCGGGCACGATGCGCACCTCTTTCAAGTCGATGCCGATCGCCGTCATGATATCGGCGAGGTGGCCGATGTTCTTGTCCTTGGTGCGACCGGACAGAATCTCATCGCCGATGACAAGCATGGCGGCAGTGACGATTTCAGGCATGGAAGGCTCCGGCAGACGCGCCGTCTGAATAGCGCGGCGGACGGGCGGCGGCAATGCCGCCCAAATGGCGAACGACCCGGCATACACCGATATCACCTGGATTGCGGTGGTTGGCTTGGCTGGCCTGGGCGGGAACAAGCCTCTTTTGTTCTCGGACCCCGGGCGGTGATCAACGATCCCCTCGCCAAGTCGGTCCGTTTTGTCCATCCTTGCGGCGCCATCGCGGGCGGGTAGTGTGCGCGGCTCGGAACCGGGTGACGAATGCTGATGTCGATTCTGCTCTGGCTGCTTGGCGCGGCGTTTCTTGCGGCGATCCTCTTGCTTGCCGCTCTGCTGCTGGCCACGCTGTGGATCGCGGCGAAAGCGGAAAGATTGGTGCCGCCGGTCGGAAAATTCGTCGAGATCGACGGCAACCGCATCCACTATGTCGATGTCGGGAAGGGCCGGCCGATCGTCTTCGTGCATGGGCTTGGCGCCCACCTGCATCATTTCCGGCACACTGTGTTTGGCCGTTTCGGCCCTGGCTACCGGCTGATCGCGCTCGACCGTCCGGGCTCGGGCCATTCGACCCGGGCAAGCGGAGCGACGGGCCGGTTGCCCGAGCAGGCCGAGATCATCAGGCGCTTCATCGAAACGCTGGGGCTGGAAAGGCCGTTGGTGGTGGGCCATTCCCTGGGTGGCGCCGTCACGTTGACCCTGGCCGTCGAACATCCCAATGCAATTTCAGGCATCGCACTACTGGCGCCCTTGACGCATCTGGAGTCAAGGACGCGCCAAAGATTTGACCTGCTGTACATTCGTTCCCGCCTGTTGCGGTGGTTCATGGCCTATACCGTGGCGATCCCGGCAAGCCTTAGATATGCCCGGCCGACGATGGACTTCATTTTCGCGCCGCAAGCCGTCCCAGGCGACTATATGAGCGGGGGAGGCGGATGGCTCGGCTTGAGCCCGGCCACTACCATGCGACGTCGACCGATGTCGTGGCGGTCGAGGAGGATCTCGGCCACATCGAGCGCCGCTACGGCGAGATCGCCATGCCGGCCGGCATTCTCTTCGGCGGCGCCGATCGCGTCATCGGCATGGCTGTCCATGGCGAGCCGATGCGGGAAAAGGTCGAAGGACTGGATTTCGAACCCGTCGACGGTCTCGGCCACATGCCGCAATTCGTCGAGCCGGAACGGGTTGTTGCCTTCATCAAACGCATCGCGGGACGTGCTTTTTCAGATGCTGCATCACCAAGGGTTCACGACAATTTCAATGAACCATCCGGCTGATTGCCAGATTTACCCCGTGTCGCATCCCAAGGCGGCCAAGATACGGAGTAATTCAATGTACAGAAAACTTTTCGCAGCATCCGTCCTGACGATCGGTCTCGCCACATCGGCGATGGCCCAGTCGTCGGACGCTACCTATCCCAACCATCACAATTGGTGGCTGTTCGGCAATGAGGATTCCTCTGCCGTCGACCAGAGCACCACCGGCAGTATCAACGCCAATGGTTCCGGCTTGAATACCCTTGGCAATCCTGGCCCGGCCGGACCTTGTGCCTCAAGCACTCCAGGCCCCGATGCCAATGCTCAGGGCAACGTCAACGATCAGTACTGCGGCAAATAGCCAACCGCGGGCTTGCCGCCCGCCGCCGGACGCCATCTCTCCTGGCGTCGGCGGCTGGCGCCTGGCTGGATATCAATCCGAGATTTCGGTCTGCGGCCGGTCGCGGCCGTCGGCAAGTTCCTCATGCCATTTGCCCTCGGCGTCCTCATACTGGATGCCATCGGTGGAACCCGCCACCTGTTGTTCGGCCGAAGCGATCTCGGCGGCGCGCAACGCATCCTGATGGGTGGGAAATGTCTCCGAGAAGGTCGCGCCGACCTTATAGGCCCAGCCACCGTCATGCTCGACGATCTTGTAAGTCAGCTTCGCCATCAAAACCTCCAGTTAAAGGTCCGCCTGCTCAATGCAACCGGTCGTCTGGCAGCCGGTCGTCGGGCACCAGCACTTCCGATTCCCTGGCGGCCTCGATCAGTGCCCGGCGGGCTTCCGCCGTCGAACGATATCCTTCCAGCACTTTGAGGCAAGTGTCGAGGGCATCTCTATGACGAGGTCCGCGATTGAGCGGCCACACAGTCATCAGGCACTCCGCCGCCTCCTGGGTCGAGCGGATATGGCGATATTTGCCGACATGGCCAAGCTCGACCACGACGGGCGTCTCAAAAGGCTTGTTGTCCATCATGGCCGCAACGCAAAGCAGCCAATTTGGTTGCAAAAATGGCCTTCGGCCTGCGCCCAAAGGTCGCGTCGAGTCCGCGACGCGCTTTGGATCTGGGTATAATGCAAGTGTTGCCCCGGACCGGATCAGCCCCGGGGCATGCCTCTGGGTGCCATGCATTGGTGTCTCAGTAGCCGCAGTCGTTGCGCAGCCAGCGCGCGTTCGCCCAGCCTGTCCGGCCGCCGATTTCGACCTGATACCAGTTGCCGCGCCGGTCGAAGATCTCCGTATGATCGCCGTTGAACAGCTGGCCGATCATCCGCGAGGACGAGTTTGGCCGTGTGCGCACGGCCAGAAAGCCGCTGCCGGTCGCCAGATTGTAGCGGCCGGAGAGGCCGTGCACCGTACCCTCGCAATATTGCGCGACGGTCGGCGTCGAAGCGCCGAGCCAAAATCCGGCGACGGCCATAAGTGCTGCAGCCGGCAAGAATGCCCTGAACGACATGATTACCTCCCAAGCCCGGCCGCACCCGCCGCAGCCTGACCCAGCGTAACATTTTGCGGCCAGAATTGAAGCAGGCCGTTGGCGAACCGTCCGGGACCACAAGCGGCAGCACGCCGGTATCGGGAGAATGGGGATCAGCCCGCCGCCTTCATCCAATGTTGCATCGTCGTCACCGAGCGGGCGAGCTGCGGCGCCGGATGGATCTTTTCCCTGAAGGTGGCGGCCGCACGCCATCCCCAGCGCGGATCCGCGAGGAAGGCGCGTGCCAGCGCCACAATATCGGCGCGGCCTTCGGCTATGACAGCCTCGGCCTGTTTCGGGTCATCGATCAGTCCGACCGCACGGGTCGGAATGCCGGCGCCCTTGCGCACGGCTTCCGCCAGATGCACCTGATAGCCCGGCCCGGTGGGCAATTTCTGCAACGGCGAATTGCCGCCGCTCGAGCAGCAGAGATAGGCGATGCCTTCGGCCTTCAGCGCTTTCGCCACCTCGATCGCGTCCTCGACGTCAAAGCCGCCATCGACCCAGTCCTTCACCGACAGCCGTGCGCCGAGCATCAGCTTTGGCACCGCTTTCTTCACCGCCCTGGCGATCTCGACGACAAGACGCATCCGGTTTTGCAGCGAGCCGCCCCAGCGATCCGTGCGCTGGTTGGACAGCGGCGACAGGAACTGGAAGATCAGATAGCCATGCGCCGCATGCAGTTCGATGAAGTCGAAGCCGGCACGTTCGGCCCGCCTGGCGGCTTCCGCGAACCGTTCGATGAGCTGCAGGATTTCCTCGTCCTCCAGCGCGTGCGGCACGTTCCAGCCGGTATCGTAGGCTATGGCCGAGGCCGAGACGGTCTGCCAGGGATCCTCGTTTGGCTGCAATGGGCCGCCGCCTTCCCAGGGCTTGCGGTTCGAGGCCTTGCGGCCGGCATGCGCCAGCTGCGTGCCGAACTTGGTGCCGGGTGCGGCTACGCGCCGGGCCGCGTCCAACGCTCGGCGCGCGGCTGCTTCATTGTCTTCGGAATAGAGACCGAGGCAGCCATGGCTGATGCGTCCGCGCCGCTCGACATCGGTCATCTCCACCGTGACCATGCCGGCGCCTGACATGGCCAGGTTCATCCAGTGGTAGAGATGCCAGTCGCTGGCCGAGCCGTCCTCGGCGGAATACTGGCACATCGGCGCCACGGCGATGCGATTGGGGAAGGTGAGCCCATCGAGCGTGATTGGCTGGAAAAGCGATGTCGTCATGAAAAAACTCCGGGAAGGGGATGCGCTATCTAGGCAATGGCATCGTTCCATACCACAGACGAGACGGTGAAGCGTGCTGGACCAATCACTGGCCCGGTTGCGCCCGTACCGGTTCACGGCTACGCCTGCGTCCGCCGGCAAGCATTGAGGTGTCAGATGGAAGACCGCATTCGTATCCGCTCGGAAGAGGTTCTCTCCGACGACTGGGCGGTCCTGAAGAAGACCGTGCTCGACTATCGCCGGCGTGACGGGCAGTGGGAGACGCAGGTCCGCCAGACTTATGATCGCGGCGACGGGGCGGTGATCCTGCCCTACGACCCCAGCGTTCGACCGTGCTTCTGGTGCGCCAGTTCCGCTACCCCGCCTATGTCACCGGCCATCGCGAGCCGCTGATCGAGGCCTGTGCCGGGCTGCTGGACGAAAACGATCCGGAGACGGCCATTCGCAAGGAAGCCGAGGAAGAACTGGGTTACCGGTTGAACAAGATCGAGCGGCTGTTTTCGCCCTATATGAGCCCGGGCAGCGTCACCGAGCGGCTCTGGTTCTTCGTCGCCCGCTATTCGCCTGCCGACCGCATTTCGGCCGGCGGCGGCGCGCCGGAAGAAGGCGAGGACATCGAGGTCCTGGAAATGCCGCTCGACGAAGCGCTGGCCGGCATCGCCGACGGCCGCATCGTCGATGCCAAGACCATCATCCTGATCCAGCATCTGAAGCTGAACCCGATCTCTGCTTGATCAGAGAACGAGGGATACCAATTCAGCCTGCATGATCCAACAATCGGGTTGGGGCTGCGTCACGATGATGTTCGGAATTAACGCGATCTATGCCTTCGACGGTGATGGCGAACGTGCCGTTTTCCGTTCTGGCTATCCAGCCCTTCGCTTTTAGGTACCAGAGATGAAACTCGAGGTGCTCGCGCGGACAGCCTGACATTCGTTCGAGTTCATCGTCGCCAATGCCAGGATTATTGACGTCCTGTCGGCGTTTTACATAAAGCAGTGACAGCACTTTGGCTTGAAAGACGGAATCTCGATCGAGGTTCTTCGTGTTGTTCGCCTGATCGGTCAGCTCGGCCCGGAGGTCCAAATGGGCCTTGTACTGAATATCGTATTGCGCACGCTTGACCGGATCCTTCAGCGTGTTGTGGGCCTCGAGAATATCGCTGAAGCGCGACTCATCACCCGTGACCTGATTGTCGGGATGGTAGCGCATGGCAAAATGACGAAAAATGCGTTCTATTGTTTCCGAATTGGCATTCGGGCTGATTTCCAGCATTTCGTAGAAGTCGACGAACATACCAGGCTTTCCCTTACTGCGTCTTTTCGGCTCTCCCGCCGCAGGTTCGGGGCAAGCCCGACGACGATTATAGAGTCGAATATTTCACGATTTGCTAATGTAAAGAACGTACAAAGGACAAGAACGGAACTTAAGCAAAAACGTAAGACCTTTGCGTCCCGCACCGCAGACTTTAGTCTGATAGCGTTTTGCTCGTTAGAGGCAGCTTACCATGACCGACAAACCTTCTGAACCGCCGATTGAGCGTCGAAGTCACTTGAGAGAAGTGGTTTTGAAGGATGCGTTCATAATCACGCAGGATGGCGAAATAGGCTGCGCCGTCAGAAATCAGCATGAGCACGGCGCCGAGTTGCGTGTTGCCGCGGGCGTTGAAGTGCCAGCTACCTTCAGGCTGCGCGTGCCGTTGGACGGTGCGACTTATCGGGCGGAAGTGCGGTGGAGAAAAGGCGAGCGACTGGGCATCCAAATCCACGGCAATTTCTCGCTGAAGGTTAGATGATAGGGGAGCCTGCCTGATATTCAGCGGCGCGCCTGCCAAGGGAGCGCAGTTCGATATTCAATGTGGTGCGGACGACGGGAATCGAACCCGTACGATCAGAGATCGAGGGATTTTAAGTCCCTTGCGTCTACCAATTCCGCCACGTCCGCAGGCCAGCCCTTTTCAGATGCCAGACACAGCCCGTCAAGTCGTGTTCTGCGGAGCCCGAACGCGCAACCCAGAGGAGGGCGCGCAACGATACTGGCGCGATCACGGAATTATCCGCGCCGCGGGCATCGGTAAATATCTGCGCGGCGGACTTGATCCGCCATGGCCGGCGCCTCTCAGGCCCAACCCATTCCCCCGCCCACTGGGGACGCCGGCCGCCCCCCACTTCCGGCAAGATTGGTCTGCGCGCTTCTTGTTGAGCAACGCCAGTGGCGACGCCCAGAACTTGTCAGTCGGCGCGTAATCGACGCCGACACGGCGGTCCGGCCGACGGTGCTGCGTGTGTCTGAGAAGGCAGTGCCCGCGGCTTGCGACGTCTCGATGCCGGCGAGGACGCCGCCGCCTATGCCGTAGACCAGCACACGATCAATCGCCAGCGACATTTCCGGGCCGGTCGGGTTCCGCCGTGCCATCGATCGAGGAATAGGTCGGCTTCGGCGCCGATCCGGCAATCTTCGCGCAAATCCCCGCTTGCTCGCTGGCCAAAACGCCGTCGGCTTGGCACAGTCGGGCAAACAGGAGTCTTTGATGGCCAGGAAGCCGCCCGCCCGTGCGACGAAACCCAAACCGTGGACCGACATGGCGACCGATCTGGTCGATGTCGCGATGGGCCGCAAACCCGCCGATCTCGTGATCCGCAACGGGCGCTGGGTGAACGTCCATTCGGGCGAGATCATCGCCGGCACCGACATCGCCATATCAGGCGGCCGCTTCGCCTATTGCGGGCCGAATGCCAGCCACACGATCGGGCAGGGCACCAAGGTGGTCGACGCAGGCGGACGCTATCTCGTGCCCGGCCTTTGCGACGCGCACATGCATGTCGAGAGCGGCATGGTGACGGTCACCGAATTCTGCCGCGCGGTCATCCCGCACGGCACCACCTCGATGTTCATCGATCCGCACGAGATCGCCAATGTGCTGGGCCTGCCGGGCGTGCGGCTAATGCATGACGAGGCGGTGGCCATGCCCGTCAACGTGCATGTGCAGATGCCGTCCTGTGTGCCCTCGGCGCCCGGGCTCGAACATGCCGGCGCCGAGCTGACGGTCGCCGATGTCGCTGAAGCGATGACCTGGGAAAACATCATCGGACTTGGCGAGGTGATGAATTTCCCTGGCGTCGCCGCCAACGATCCGGTGATGTCGGGCGAGATCGCCGCGACGGTCAAGGCTGGCAAGACGGTCGGCGGCCACTACGCCTCGCGCGATCTTGGTCTGCCGTTCCACGGCTATGTCGCCGGCGGACCCGAGGACGACCACGAGGGCACGCGCGCCGAGGACGCCATCGCCCGCGTGCGCCAGGGCATGAAGGCGATGCTCAGGCTGGGCTCGGCCTGGTACGATGTTGCCTCGCAGATCAAGGCGGTGACGGAGAGCGGCATCGATCCGCGCAATTTCATCCTGTGCACCGACGATAGCCATTCCGGCACGCTGGTGCATGAGGGGCACATGGACCGGGTGGTGCGCCACGCCATCCAACAGGGGCTGAAGCCGGTGACCGCGATCCAGATGGCAACGCTCAACACCGCCCTTCATTTCAAGCTGGAACGTGAGATCGGTTCGATCGCGCCGGGGCGGTTGGCCGACCTGCTGATCGTCTCCGATCTCGCCGCAATGATCATCGACGAGGTCTATGCGCGCGGCGTCAGGCTGGCCAAGGGCGGCAAGCTCGACATCGACATTCCGGCCTATGATTATCCGAAGACGGCGAAGAACACCGTCAAGTTGGGCAAGAAACTGAAGGCCGGCGATTTCGATGTCGCGGCACCCAAGGGCGCCAACGAAGTGCGGGTGCGGGTGATCGGCGTCATCGAGAACCAGGCACCCACGCGCGCGCTGGAGGCCGATCTGCCAGTCGAGGAAGGGCTGGTCGCCATGGATCGCCGCAACGACATATGCCAGATCGCGCTGGTCGAGCGGCACAGGGGCACGGGTGGCGTCACCAATGCCTTCGTCTCCGGTTTCGGTTACATGGCCGACTGCGCCATGGCCTCCAGCGTCGCCCATGACGCCCATCACATCATCTGCGTTGGCACCAACAAGCAGGACATGGCGCTGGCCGTGAACCGGCTGGGGGAAGTCGGCGGCGGCGTCGTGCTGTTCTCCAGGGGCAAGGAGCTCGCGCTGGTCGAAATGCCGATCGCCGGGCTGATGTCGGACGAGCGCGCCGAGATCGTCGCCGCCAAGGCTGAGAAACTGACCGAGGCGATGCGCAAGGTGGGCTGTTCCCTCAACAACGCTTACATGCAGCACTCGCTGCTGGCGTTGGTGGTCATTCCCGAGCTCAGGATTTCCGACGTCGGGCTGATCGACGTAACGACGTTCCAGAAAGTCGATCTGTTCGTCTGAGGCCAGCCGTCCGTTCTTGGCTGCCTACCCGCCGGTGGCGATGGTCAGTACCTTGAACGGCGTCGTGATGATGACTTCGGCGGCGGAGCCGACGACCTTTCCCAGGCCCTGACCGATATTGGTGAGCTGTGCCGGGTCCTCGTCCGCGGCCAGGCCGGCCGGGGTGCGCAGCCGATTCCCGAGCAATTGCACTAGGAACGGGTTGTCGGCGAATTTGGCGTGGTTGAGGCCGCCGTCGCCGCCCTTCGTCTTGGTCAGGTCGACAACGGCCACGCCATAGGAGGCGAGATCGGCGGCGTTGCCATAGTCGCCGACACGCGGTTTGTCGCCAGAGATAAACGAAGACAATTTGAGAGCCCGGTCGTCGCCTGAAAGCAGCACGGCGAACGGCTTGTCGGGTTTGCCATAACGGATCATCTGCTTCTTGAACACGTCGACGTCGATGTCCGGTGAGGCAAGGATGACATAACCCAGCTTGCCGCCGAGATCGCGGTCGCCGGTGATGGCGAGTTGGCGCAGCGCCTCCATCGTCAACCAGGTTCCCATCGAATGGGCGATGATGTCGATGCTCTTGACCCGCGTCTTGGCGATCATCCTGAGCGTTGCCTCGAGATCGTCACGGGCGGCGGTGGAACTGTCCTTGTCGTAGATATAGCCCGTCGCCCTGGCGCTCGACGCCCATGAGAACAGCACCGGGGTGCCGGGGTACTTTGTGTCGTGGGCGATCTGCGTCAGCCGGTAAACGCCGTCGTCGAAGCCGTTGTTGAAGCCGTGCACGAAGACCAGCGCGCGGTCGCCGCGCATGGTGATGTCGGCGCCGAACGCCTTGGCGAATTGCGGCGCGCCTTCATAGTAGGTGACATCCTTGGCGGTGAAATCCTTGGCCGGATTGCTGTTGGCGGTCCCCTTGGCCCGCTCGATGTTGCCGACTTGATGGCTCTTCGGAACCGTGACATCGACCCGCGCGAAACTGGTGGTCAACGAACGGTCGCCGTCGAAGACCTGCCGCGGGTCTTTCACCGCCTTCTGGCGCGTCGTCGCAACAAAAATCTCATGCGTGGCCGCGATATCCGAAGCAGGTGCGGCGACAGTAGTCTTGTTGAGGAGGTCGTGCGTCGGGCCGGCGCAGCCGGCGACAGCGAGCGCAAATGCGACGAGTAAACTCTTCAAGCGCAAGGCCACGCGTCGGCTCCCGCATAGGGGACGTCAAACGCATGACGTCGCTCGATACTCCGATAAGGCCAGAGACGGGCGCGGTCCAGTTCAAAGTGGGCCAATAGTCCGGCGATGGTGAACAGGCTTGGCGAAAACCGTTCCGCCCCATCTACTGTCCAAGCAGGCTGATGCGATCGGTCACGTCCCGGTCGCTGGCGAACCCATCGTCCTCGCGCAGCCGTTGGCCGATCATCTTCACCAGTGCCGGATTGTCGGCGAATTTCGTGTGGTTGAAGCTGTCGCTGCCTTTGACCTTCGAGAGATCCACGACCGTCACGCCGTAGGAAGCAAGATCCGCGGCATCCTTGTAATCGCCGACGCGTGGCCGCGAACCGGCGATCAGGCCTGACAACCTCAGCGCGCGGTCGTCGTCCGACAACAGCAGGATGAACGGCTTGTCGGGCTTTCCGTAGCGGCGCATCTGGCTCTTGAACACATCGACATCGATGTCGGGAGAGGCCAGCACCACGTCACCAAGCTTGCCGCCAAGATCGCGGTCGCCGCTGATAGCCATCTGGCGCAGCGTTTCCATTGTCACCCAGGTCCCCATCGAATGGGCGACAATGTCGATGCGCCGCGCACCGGACTGCTGCAGCATTCGCAACGTCACTTCGAGCTGGTCGCGGGCGGCGCTGGCGCTTTCCTTGTCATAGACATAGTCGGTTGTCTTGGCGCCCGAGGCCCAGGAGAACAGCACCGGTGTCCCGGGATAGCCGGAATCATGCACGATCTGGGTCAAGCGGTAGACGGCGTCGTCGAAGCCGGTGTTGTAGCCATGGACGAAGACCATCACCCGGCCGCCCCGCGCCGCGATGTCGGTGTTGAGCGCGCTGGAGAATTTCGGTTGGGTATCGTAGCCGATGACCTCGGAAGCCATGAAATATTTGGCCGGATCATCCGACTTGCCGCGTGAGCGACGCTCGATCTGGCCGGTCGTGTGGACCCCCGGAACGGTGACGTTGACGCGGGCGTAGTTCAGCGTGGCAGAGCGTTCGCCGTCGAAAACCTTGTTGGGATCGTCGGACTTCTTGCGCGTCGTGGCGATGAAGATCGAGTGGTTGCCCGCGATTTCCGTCACCGGCACGGACATGACCGCGCTGCCGAGCAGTTCCTCGGTTTTGCGGCCTCCGCAGCCTGCCACCAGCAAGGCGAGCGCTAGAATGCAAATCGTCTTCAATTGCACGTCAAAAATTCCGATCGAGCCCAAAAAAGGGCCGTCCACCCTCCGCGATATCTCCCCAGCAGGCGAAGTGCGGCGGAAGTAAGTCATGTCCAGCCAAAATGCGGTCGGCGCCTCGTGACGGTCATCGCAGTGTTGCGCGAAAGCCAAAGCGGCAGGAAGGCCGCAACGTGGCGGAAGGCAGAGACCTGCATCCCGGCCGCATGTCGACTTCGGGCGTCCAACCATGGCCCGGCCAGGCTCGATGCAAAAGCATGAACAAACATTCGCAAGTGCTTGCAAGCATTTCGGGAAGGCACCGTTGCAGGCGGGCTCGACCGGGCAATGGTCTTGCGGTGCCGGATGTGTAATAGGGTTCCGGATGTGTAATAGGGTTATTGTCTAACTCGCCTGCGGGCGATCCGGGATGATCTTGCCATGACCAGCTTTTCCTCGCGCGTCGCCACCGCCGCCTCCGCGATCCGCCAGATCTTCCCGCAGACACCGCTGCAGGAAAATGACTATCTGTCGAAAAAGACAGGCGCGCGGGTGCTGTTGAAGCGCGAGGATTTGAGTCCCGTGCGGTCCTATAAGATCCGTGGCGCGTTCAACTTCTTCCGCAAGGCGCTTGGCGAAGGCAACCAGGCCGAACTGTTTGTCTGTGCATCCGCCGGCAACCATGCGCAGGGCTTTGCCTTCGTCTGCCGCCATTTCGGCAAGAAGGGGTGGTGTTCATGCCGGTGACGACCCCGCAGCAGAAGATTGACAAGACCAGGCTGTTTGGCGGCGACTTCGTCGAGATCAGGCTGGTCGGCGATTTTTTCGACGACTGCTACCGCGCCGCCTTCGAATTCACCGAAAGCTCCGGTGCCCATATGGTGCCGCCCTTCGACCACAAGGACATCATCGAGGGCCAAGCGACGGTCGCCTACGAGATCGCGGACCAGATGCCGGGCGGGCGCATGCCCGACATCGTCATGCTGCCTGTGGGTGGCGGCGGTCTGGCTGCGGGGGTGACGCACTATTTTGCCGACCAGGGGCGTGAGGCGCGTTTCGTCTTCTGCGAGCCGGCCGGTGCACCGAGCCTGCGCGAGAGCCTTGCGGCCGGAAAACGGCTGAAGCTCGCCAAGGTCGACAACTTCGTCGACGGCGCGGCGGTCGCCGAGATCGGCCGCGAACCTTTGCGCTATCTCAAGGAGTTTGCCGCCGACAGCGTGCGGCTGATCCCGGAAAACCGGCTCTGTGCGACCATGATCGAGATGCTCAACGTCGAAGGCGTTGTCCTGGAACCCGCCGGCGCGTTGGCGATCGATGCGCTGAAGGACTTTTCGAGGAAGGAAATCAGGGGCAAGACCATTGTCGCGGTGGTGTCAGGCGGCAATTTCGATTTCGAGCGGTTGCCGGATGTCAAGGAACGGGCGCTGCGCTTCGAAGGCCTGAAGAAATACTTCATCATCCGCTTCCCGCAGCGGCCGGGCGCGTTGCGCGACTTCCTCGAAATGCTGGGTCCGGATGACGACATTGCGCGCTTCGAATATCTGAAGAAGTCGGCGCGCAACTTCGGCTCGGTTCTGATCGGCATCGAAACCAAGGATCGCCGCAATTTCGATCTGCTCAGGGCGAATTTCGAGGCTGAGGGCGTCCAATATCAGGACATCACCGACAACGAAACACTGGCGGGTTTCATCATATGAGCGGAAAGATCTTCATCGCCCTGTTTTCCGGCATCAATGTCGGCGGCAACCGCATCGTCAAGATGGCGGAGTTGCGGTCGTTCTTCGAGGATCTCGGCTTTTCCGCCGTCTCGACCTATGTGCAGAGCGGCAATGCCGTATTCCGGGCCGATAAGGGCGACGCGGCCGCGCTGACCAAGCGAATCGAGGCGGCTTTCGAGGCAAAATGGGGTTTCCATTCGCGCATCATGGTGCGCGATTTCGAATGGTTCGAACGGCTGGTGCGCGAAAACCCCTATCCGGAATCGGCCGCCGACCACACGAAGCTCCACGCCTACGCGCTGGAGCGTGAGCCGACCGCCGATGAGGTGGCGCGGCTGGCCGAAAAATGTACCGGGCCCGAGCGCTTCGAGGTCAAGGGCGACGTGCTATATCTCAGCGCGCCGGACGGGCTTGGCAAATCGGTGTTCGCCAGCCTCATTCCACGCACGTTGAAAGTGCCGGGGACGGCCCGTAATTGGCGCTCGGTGCTGGCGCTGCTGGAGATGGCGCGCAAGTCCGATAGCGATTGAGCCATGCGTCTCGCCGGAAATGCGCGGCGGCGACACGCGTGAACGAACTACGCCGCCTCGGCGCGTTTCCAGTCGAAGGCCAGTTCTTCGCGGAACGCAAAGCGCTTGATGTGGTCGGCAACGACGCTTTCGAGCCGCTCGATCGAAGCGGCTTCGTCGGTCGATACCGTGATGTGCAGCGCTGCCCCGTCGGCGTCCATGATCGTGCGGCCGAGTGAAAGGTCGATGACGCCGTGGTTGGGGTCGAACTCGACGGGAAACTTGTGCGCCCAATGTTTGCACAACTGCTGCAGATAGCGGCTCGCGTGCGCCGTGGCGACATTGGCATGGCTGGTCGGCATGAAGGGGGTTCTCCGAAGCTCAATCTCGTGACGTGGCGCCGCTTTTTGCGGCAGGCGCCATAGCCGGATAGATAGGCACAGCCACGCGAAACACCATGGGAGTGGCCGCCGGCCACTCGAAAAGGTGATCGATTACCAGCTTCCGGTGTTCGCCATCGACGCCCACGGTTCCGCCTTGGCCTTGGCGGGGCCTTTCTGCAGAAGCTCGATGGAGATGCCGTCCGGCGACCTGATAAAGGCCATGTTGCCGTCGCGCGGCGGCCGGTTAATGGTGACGCCATTGTCCATCAGTCGCTGGCAGGTCGCGTAGATGTCGTCTACCTCGTAGGCGAGGTGGCCGAAATTGCGCCCGCCCTTGTAGTCTTCCGGATCCCAGTTGTAGGTAAGTTCGACCAGCGGCGCCTTGTCGGCGATGCCGCTCTGCTCGTCCTCGGATGCCGCCAGGAAGATCAGCGTGAAGCGGCCCTGCTCGTTTTCATAGCGGCGAACTTCCTTCAGCCCGAGCTTGTTGCAGTAGAAATCGAGCGAGGCATCGACATCGGCGACGCGGACCATGGTGTGCAGATAACGCATGTGTTTTCCTCGATCTGTTGGGTCGCGCGCAACATAGGGTCGGCCCGGTCAAAGGGCAATCGTCCGGCGTCAGGCGGCGCCGGCAAAGAACAAATCCGGTATTCCCGCAATGAACCGTGAAAAAAGGCACGTCAGGTCTTGCACACACCGGAAGCCACGGTGTTAATCTGGTGTCAAGAATCAGTTGCGGTGTTCTTGAATAAAGGGGGCATTCTTATGGGGGAAAAGGCCTCTTTGACGGGGCGGGCCAATACCCTTGGCGACGCCTTGACGCGCGACGAAGGTGGCGACGCCGCCGACTTGGCCGAAATCGCCGGCGCCATCAAGTGGTTCGATGTGGCCAAGGGCTATGGCTTCATCCTTCCCGATGACGGTGTTTCGGGCGATATCCTCCTCCATGTGACATGTCTTCGACGGGATGGTTTCCAGACAGCCTTGGAAGGCGCACGCGTGGTCTGCCTTGTGAAGCAGGGCGAGCGCGGGCTGCAGGCCTTCCGCGTGCTTTCCATGGATGTCACCACCGCCGTCCATCCCGCGGAAATGCAGGAACAGCGCACCCATGTCTCGGTGACGCCGGAGAGCGGGCTCGAACGTGCTTTGGTCAAATGGTTCAACCGCACCAAAGGGTTTGGCTTCCTGACGCGCGGCGAGGGGACCGAGGACATTTTCGTCCATATGGAGACCTTGCGGCGCTACGGCATCACCGAGCTTCGGCCGGGGCAGGTCGTACTTGTCCGTTTCGGCCGCGGTGACAAAGGCCTTATGGCCGCCGAAATTCACCCCGATATGGGCACCTTGCCGGTCTCGCACTAGGGCGATCCGGCCGAGGATTTCATATGATACACAGGAACGGGTTGACGGCGGGCGTGATGTGCGCCGTGGCTGCCGTCATAGTCGCCGCCGCCTCATTCTTCTATTTCCAGGTACCCAGCGCGGCCGATGGCCGGGCGATGATCCTTCCGGTCGATCCGGCGCCGCTGGTCGCTGTGACCAAGAATGGCAAACGCTCCTTCTCGATCGAAGTCGCCGATACCGAGGCCGAGCGGGAAGCCGGCCTGATGTTTCGCGAGGACATGGCCGCCAATCATGGCATGCTGTTCGTTTTCGACGAGACGCGCGACGTCAGTTTCTGGATGAAGAACACGCCGATGCCGCTCGATCTGATCTTCGTCGGCCAGGACGGCAGGATCCGCGCGATCAAGCAGGGCGAGCCGCAATCCGAGGCGATCGTCTCGCCGGGCGAGCCGGTCCGCTTCGTGCTTGAGCTCAAGGCCGGCACGGCCGCCAGGGACGGCATCGCGGACGGCGATCTGCTGCGCCATCCAGCAATCGGCACGGCATCGGGTCCTGGCATGCCGCCCGCGGACAAGGGCGATTCTCCGAACGTCGATTCCGACTGAGGCGGGGATCACCTCCCATGCAGTTTTTTTCCCATGACGGGTTCGATCTTGCCTTTCTCGACCGCCAGCCGGCCTCGGGCGCGGGCGATCCCGTGCTGATGATCCACGGGTTCGCCTCGAGCCATTATGTCAACTGGGTATCTCCCGGCTGGTTCAAGACACTCAACGAAGCCGGCTATCGCGCCATCGCCTTCGACAATCGCGGCCACGGCGCGTCATCCAAGAGTTACGACGAGGCCGATTATACGCCAGCGAAAATGGCTTCGGACGCCGCCGCCCTGCTCGATCATCTCGGCATCGAGCGGGCCCATGTCATGGGCTATTCGATGGGCGCGCGCATCGCGGCCTTCCTGGCGCTGTCCGATCCGGACAAGGTGGCGACGCTGGTCTTTGGCGGCCTCGGCATCGGGATGATCGATGGGGTCGGCGATTGGGATCCGATCGCCGCCGCCCTTCTTGCCGAGGATCCGGCCGCGACCACCCATCCGCGTGGCCGCGCTTTTCGCGCCTTCGCCGACCAGACCCGCAGCGATCGCCGCGCGCTTGCCGCCTGCATCGCCAAGTCGCGCGAATTGCTCACTGAAGAGGACATTGCCCGCATCGCCCAACCGACGCTGATCGCGGTCGGTACCACTGACGACATCGGCGGCTCGCCGGACGAGCTTGGGGCGCTGATGCCCAATGCCAGGGCCCTCCACATCGAGGGCCGCGACCATATGCTGGCCGTCGGGGACAAGACCTTCAAGCAAAGGGTGCTGGAGTTCTACGCCGAAAATCCGCTTTGAGGCGCCGGTTTCTTGGGACGAGCGCCTCGGATTCCGAAACTAAGCTACGTCAAGGCTTGCAACGACCGCGCCATGTTCAGCCTTGCCCGCGGCTCGAAGCGCTGGCGAAATTCCTGCGTGTGGAAGATATGCGGTCGGGCAAGGAAGGTCTTCAGCACCCCGCCGCGGCCAGCACGCCACATCGGCTCTTCAACCCAGCCATATTCACGGCGAACCGAGCGTTCATAGGCATCGAACGCAACCGTGTCGGCGCCCAGGATCGACAGGTCCATGTCGAGGAATAGGCTGGCGTCGCGGGTCGCCGCCGCGTTGTCGAACAGTGGCAACTGGTGCGTGGCGGTGGCGAGGATCATCGCGCTGATGCGCTTGAGGCGGACGGCATCGGTGCGGCCGGCGAGCTTTTGCTCGGCAAGGGCGGCACTTTGCGCTTCATTGTCCTTGGCCCTGCTGTCGTAGATGGCGTCGTGGAACCAGATCGCCGCTTCGACGGCTTCGGGGTCGTCCAGAAGCGGTTGATAGTCGCCAGCCAGCGTTAGCATCGCTTCGATATGCGCGAGGTTGTGGTAATGGCGGCCGGCGGCCTGGTAGAGGACAGAAAGCTCGGTTTTCAGGGCGTCGTCGATCAAGGGTTCGTTTTCCATGGCTGCTTGAATTCCTACGAACCAAATCCATTTGACACAGCACTAAGGAAATTTGAGTTCAATCGTGCTATGATCTGGCTTATATGTGCGGCCGGACAGGCAGGCAGACTAGCAGGACGCAGGATGAGACGTCGATGAACAGCATCAGCATTTCCCGCCACAGTGCGTTGCAGCCGGTCGATCCGATCTGGCGTTCGATCCGCGACGAAGCGATGGAAGCGGTCAACCGCGACCCGCTGCTGGCGGCGTTCCTCTATTCGACGATCCTCAACCAGGAGAGCCTGGAAGAGGCGGTCATTCACAGGATCGCGGAGCGGCTGGCGCACCAGGATATCGGCTCCGATCTCATCCGCCAGACCTTCAAGTCGATGCTCGCCGACGACAAGGACTGGCCAACCACGGTGCGCGTCGACATCCAGGCCTATTATGACCGCGACCCGGCTTGCGACCGGTTCATCATGCCGGTGCTCTACTTCAAGGGCTTTCACGCCATCCAGACCCATCGGTTGGCGCATTGGCTGTGGAACCACGGCCGCAAGGATTTCGCGCTCTACCTGCAGAGCCGTTCGTCCGCTGTCTTCCAGACCGATATCAATCCGGCCGCGCGCATCGGCAAGGGCATCTTCATCGATCACGCCACCGGCCTCGTCGTCGGCGAGACGGCGGTCATCGAGGACGACGTGTCGATCCTGCATGGCGTGACGCTGGGCGGCACCGGCAAGGCCGGCGGCAACCGCCATCCCAAGATCCGCTACGGCGTGCTGATTGGCGCCGGCGCCAAGATTCTCGGTAACATCGAAATCGGCCATTGCTCCAAGATTGCCGCCGGATCGGTGGTGCTGTCGCCTGTGCCGCACAACAAGACGGTCGCCGGCGTGCCGGCCCGCGTGGTTGGTGAGACCGGCTGCGACCAGCCTTCGCGCCAGATGGACCAGCTTCTGCCGTCGCAGAAGATGGATCACGTGATCAGTTTCGATATCTGATTTGCTGGCAGTGCCCGCATGATTGCGATTTGCCCGGCGGCACTGCCGCTTCCGGTGCAATAAGACCGGCTTGCCTTTACATCGCCATTGTCGACGTGCCAGAAGCGCCGTTCAAACGAGCAAGCCCGATGATCGGAGAAGACTGTTGAAGCCGGACGAAATCAGAAAGCTGGACGCCTATTTCAAGCGCGTCTTCCAGAACCCCAAGCTTGAGGTCAAGGCACGGCCGCGCAAGGAAGATTCGGCCGAAGTCTATGTCGGCGACGAATTCCTCGGTATCGTCTTCAAGGACGAGGACGACGGCGACTATAATTTCTCGATGGCGATCCTGGACATCGACCTGGCCTGAGCCCGCAATGCCAGGGCACGCCGCGTCGAGCGCGGCCGGCCCTGCTTCCAGCCGGTCAATGTCCGGCCTTGAGGATGCGTCCTGCCTCGGCCGTGATCGCCGCGTCGAGCGTCTGCCAGTCGCCAAGGAATTCCCTTGGAAAGCGATAGGTAAGACTGAGATCATCCCCGACATGGATGTCCCGCTCGCAAGGAGCCAGCGAGTCGCCGGCGCTAGGACCGCTGAGGCAGCGGGCCACGAAGGGATCCCTGCCCGCGCGCTTGCCGACGACCAGCACCTCGTTCAGGTAGCCTGATTTTTCATTGAACCCGTAGACCGTCGTGCCGCCAGGCCCTGGAATGCCGGGCTGGACGATCAACGCACTGTAGATCGGACCGAACCGGCCACTCATGTCGCGCGACATCATCTGCTGCTCGAAGGACAGGAAGATGATGTTCCTGTTGGTTCCGGCGTGATTGAAATCATCGCGCGACGCCTCGCTGTAGCCGTCCATCTGGGGATAGCGCAGGTAAAGGTCGAGGCGCGAGGCGATGCCGTCGCGCCGGGCCGGCTCGAACCTGATGAAATTGGCCGGCACGGTGATGATGTTGTTGCCGATCACCACTTCGCGTACGGTCGCGTCGTCGGTATATCCCGCCATGGCAATGGAACGGCCGAACCATTTGCCGCCAAGGCTGATGGCCATCGATAGCAAGGCCAGAGCCGCGAACGCGTAGAACACCCGCTTCATCAGCATGGAATCGACGATGGTGAGTTCTGGGCCGTCGGCGATCGCTGCCTGCTTCATCTCGGTCCTCGTCCATCACCGTCCGGGTGCCCAGCGGCGGCACACATCGCACGGCACGGCTCTTGCAGTTTCCTGAAACGACTGTGCGATTTCATGGTAAATGGAGGGTTAATATGGCCCAGATGGAACTCTTGCTGTTCGCTTTTGTCGTCGGGCTGACCGTTTGTGGCCTGACGGGCTCGACAATGGAGTTGGTGTCGGGTCGCAAGGTCGCCTTCGCCGAGCCTTATGTGTCGCCCTCGCATGTGCTGCGCTCGCTGGCTGCCACCGCCGGCGCGGGGCCGTTCATGCTGGTCAACGAAGCCCTCGATGCGCGGCGCCAGGATCGCATTTCGACAGTGGCGCTCCTGTCATGCGGCTGCACCGCCATTGCCTGGTCGCTGGCGCTGGGCATCGTCGTGCTCGCCATTGCTTCATGGGCGGTCCGTCTCCTAGGGTTTCCAGCCTGAGACGATTCGGAGACCGACAATGCCGCTTTATGCGATCGATGGAACGGAGCCCAGCTTCGCCGACGCGGACTCGAACTGGATCGCGCCCGACGCCACGCTGATTGGCGACATCAGGATCGGCCGCAATGCCGGCTTCTGGTTCGGCGTCGTCATCAGGGGCGACAACGATCCCATCGTCATCGGCGCCGATACCAATGTGCAGGAGCATACTGTCATGCACACTGATCCCGGCTTTCCGCTCACCATCGGCGAAGGATGCACCATCGGCCACCGCGCCATGCTGCATGGCTGCACGATTGGTGACAACAGCCTGATCGGCATGGGCGCCATCGTGCTGAACGGCGCCAGGATCGGCAGGAATTCACTGGTCGGCGCCGGCGCGCTGGTCACCGAAGGCAAGGAATTTCCCGACAATTCGCTGATCGTCGGCTCGCCCGCCAAGGCGATCAGGGTGCTGGACGACGCGGCGGTCGCCAGGCTGCGCGCCTCGGCCGCGCACTACGTCGCCAATGGCAAACGCTTCAAGGCGGGATTGAAGAAGCTCTGAGCCTCTCAACGGGTGGCGATGCTTTCACATCGCGCTAGTGCCCACCCCGCTTCCGTATCGTTGCCGTCGACGGCAGCTTCGTAAAGCACATCGATGCCGATGCGGAGCTGATAGCAAAGCAGTCGTTGCTGGTGGTAAAGCCGGTCCCGTTGGTGCGTTTCGAAAAAGCGCGCCTGCTGTTCCATGCAGTCGAGCCATGGCCGCCAGAACAGGATGTTGGCGACATCGTAGAGCGGGTCGCCGAACAGGGCTTCAGACCAGTCGATCACCCCGGTGATGCGGCCGTCGTCGGCGAGAACATTGTTCGAACCGAAGTCGCCATGCACCAGTTTGCGGATTTCAGGGCAGAGCACGGCCAAAGCGCGTATCCGCCCAAGAATGGCGCGGATGCGCGCCATGTCGGCACGCGTGACTGCCTTGGCCCAGTCACGGCAATCGTCGTCGCCGGAAAGCAGGAAATCGCGCCAGCTGCGAAAGCTGCCGGAACCGGATGCATCGAAAGGTCCAAAGCCTTTGGTTCCGGCCGTGTCGGCCCCTGCCATCGTGTCCAGGATCTTCGATACTGGTTCGAGGACGGCAGGTAGATCGGCAGGAGCCATATCCTCCAGGGTGATGCCGGAAACCCTTCGTGAGACGCAGCACCAGATGTGGTCGGAAAAAGCCTCTATCGTCAGGATCTCAGGAACAGGCAGGTCAGCGCTCGCGAAGCGTTGGAACAGGAAACGGTCTTTTTCGAATCCGGCATCTGAGCGATTGATGCGGATGATGTAGGGATTGCCTTCGCTGGCGAAAGCAAAGGCCTGCGACTCCTCGCCTTCGGACGCTTGCTGAAAGTCGGAAATGCCGGCGAAGCGTTGTGCGAGGCGGTCCAGGATCTGTGAGGGGGCGACGGTCGGCTTGATCATGGCCGTACCTCTTAGCGGTCTTCGCTCATTTCCGGGACCGGTTTCTCACATCGCGTCAATGCCTCGCGCTCAACCATTGCTCATTGGTCCGTTAGGGCCGCGCTTGGCCATCGCATCGCGCAGCAATGAAGCCCCGGCTTCAAAGCCTGCACTGTCGGCTTCCTCAAGGGCCGTCGTGTAATGATCGATACGGGTTTCGAGCGTCGGGTCCGCGCCGGCGGTGAGAAGCAGGCGGATCGCCTCGACGCTGCGGACGGCCACCGCATAGTGAAGCGGCGTCCAGTCGTTCACGCCCCGCATGTCGGGGTCCGCGCCGCCGTCGAGCAGCACCTGCATGATGTCCGTCCTGTCGGCCCGCTCGGTGGACAACGCCGCGATCAGGGCCGGAAACCCGCCATGATCCCGGTAGTTCGGATCCGTGCCGGCATCGAGCAAAGTCGAGATGAAGCCGACCGGGCTCCAGTAGATCGCATACTCCAGCGGATGCCCGAGCCCCAGTTCGAATGGCATGCGCTCGTCGAACCAGCGGGGCGAGTTGCCCAAGGCCTTGCCAAGAGCATCGAAGTCACCGGCCTTGAAGGCATCGTCGATGGCCTTGAACAGCCGATGACGCTCGCATCGATCTTCCGGGATTTCCAACATCGCCGTGATCCAGGAAACGAAACCAACAGCCCGATTGTGCATCGATCTGATGCGCGTGGAAAGGCAAGGGTGGCGCGTTGCGCCACGTATCATCGGGTCAGGTTTAGCATCTTCCCAGCAGAAATGGCGGAGCCGGCCCGGGGACGGGGCCGGCTCCTTTGACCCGGTCGTTGGGGACGGGGAGGGTGGGGACTCGACCGGGTTTCTCGTTGGGCGCGTCGCATCAGGGCAGCGCGCCCGACCTCATTGGCGCCCTTAGCGGACGCTGGCGACCGCGTCGGAACGGCCGTCGTTGATCGTTACCCAAACGCCGGAATTTTCCGTCGATTGACGCTTGAGATATGTGTAGTCGGTGTCCGTCCAGGACAGCACCTTGGTTTCCAGATTGTCGAGGATGAATTCGCCGAGGCTGGTGCGCACGGTCAGCACCGCATGGCCGTCGCCGTTCGGCTGACGCGCAACCGTCATCAAAAGGTCGCCGGCCGGCACGCCCACATCGATCAACTCGTGGCGCTTTTCCAACGCGTAATCCTCGCAATCGCCATAGCCATTGTCCGGGTAGGCCCAGTATTCCTCGACACCGTAGTTTTCCATGTCGGTGCGCGGCTTGACGCGGGTGTTGACCGAATTGTTGATGCTGACGATCGACGCCCAGAGCTTGCGGGTCAGGTCGACCGGCTCTCCCTTTGGGGTCTTTTCGTTGCATTCGCCCGGGATGCGTTGGCAGAATTCATAGTGGCCAACAGGCTGCGTGGTGCGTCCGCCGGTGTGCATATAGGCCGGTCCCGCAGCATATGCTGATCCCCAGGCCGAAAGCTGCATCGCCATTGCCACCAGCAACAGCTTGCCCCTCGTTCTTTTCATTATTCAGTCTCCCCGTTCGAAGGAGACATTGCCACATGTGGATTTATTTGACGCAAAAGCACGAAGTAGATTTTAAGTAAAACGCCCGTAGAATAAACATAAAATTTGAATCATTTGAGTATTGAATTGTTCGGATTGCGGGATTGGTTTTCGGCGTATTCGGCCTCGCGCGGGCCATTTCTGACTATGGCGATCTGCCACCCGAGGACGCATCGATCGCCGCACTCCGGAATCAAAAAGCCGGCCGCGAGGGCCGGCTTGACGGGCGGGCTTTGCGGCCTGATCAGGCGCGCGGCGTGTTGAATTCCGAATCGAGCGTTTCGGGGCGCTGGATGACGGCGAATTCGATGGCGACGCCATCTTCGAAATGCCGGACGATCTGGCCGCGCATCGTGCCGAGCATGACCTGGACGCCGATCGCCGGTTTGACCTCGATCTCGATCGCGGCGCCGGACAAGGACAGATCGATGATCCGGCACTGATACTGACGGCCGTCGGTGAGCTGCAGCACGCTGGTCGGGTTGCGTGGCGAGACGCGCTCGTGGCGGCGGTCTTCCGGCAGATCGAGCTCGTGCTTGTTGGCGAGCCATGTCAATTGCGCCGCGAGCTTGTCCTTCTTGCGGTCGGACGCAATCACCGTCATTGCGAAGCCGTCCAGCAACGTGCGCGTCAAGACACCTTCGATGCGACCGATATGATCGATATAGGCAATGACTTTCTCGCCGGGCATGCCGATGCGGTCGGTGCGAAGCGCGACGTTGCCAGGCGACATGTCCACGACCTGGCATGGGTGCTCGGTGCGGTCCTCCAGCATGAATCGTCCGTAGATCTTGACCCGGACGCGCTGAAAGTTCCGCCTTTCAGCTTGGGACGGCGCATAGTCGACCGCCGCTGACCTCATGACTGCCTACACCCCGTTTGGCATCCCGCGCCTTAATGCGAGGGACTTCATCAGAGAAGTACAACAAAGCGGGTTAACAAAGGGGAAAAACAGGCCCGCGGGACTGTGTGATCATCAACTATCTTCGCGCCCGCCGTCGAAGACGACGAGGTGGCGGATGCGGCGCGCCCGGCCGAGCGCCGAGATCGTGTCGGGCGCCCCGATCTCGTCCGGAACGAGCGAGGGAACGTCGATCGCCGGACGGTTGTTCAGCAGCTCTTTCTCCGGGTCGATGACGCGTATGGAATCGATCAGGGCGTCCGTGATCGGATCCGCGCCCAGCCAGAATGGCTTCTCCGCGGCGCTGATCACGCCGAGGCAGCGCGGATTTTCAACGCCGCCATCGAGCGGCAGGGCGAGCAATTCGAACTTGTTGGAGCGGCCGTTGCGGCTGAAGCCCTCGAAAATGATCAGCACGACCGATTTCTGGTCGAAAACCCCATGGATCAGCCGCGAAACCAGCCGCTGATCCTTTTCGCGCCACAGCGACGGGAACGAGAATCCCTTGAGTTCGCGGCCGTAACAGGCGCAGAGCCTGGTGCCGGCCAGACGAAATACGGGCTGCCCACGCGTGTCCCTTTCCAGGATGAACGTATCGGCCAGCAGCGACTTGATATCGGCCGGCTCGACTTCCGATCGCTTCGGAGCGGGGCGTCCGTCACGCAGCCGGTTCCAATAGTGGAACAGCGTGATCGATCCGTTTTGGTTCATACTAAAAAGCTCCGCGCATTCTGTCGTCTGATGTCCCATCGGTGAACAGAAGGGCGCCCTCCGATGATCTACATGCGTTCCGGAGCAGGAAGCGTGCCAGCGTCGTTAACACTTGTTCACGGGTCGGGGCCGTTAAGGTTAACAACTGGTTTACGTTGCGCCCCGGCGAGCCGTGTGGCACACCAAAACCACTGCAGAAGCGGTCGTTTCGCGACGATCGGCAGCACTTCAGTCAAGAGTTTTAGGGGAGCAGGGGGCTCGACCGGCCGTTCAAGGGAAACCTTGGACGGCTTCTTTTTTGATTCGCACCTGTGATTCGGAGCGGGACGATTCGCCATTTGCGGTTCCATCGGCGGTGATCTAGATGCTGGCCAGGCCGAACCAGCCCCAGACCGAACCAGCCCAGACTGAACCAGCATCGAGTGCGATTGCAGATGAGCGAACCTCAAAATCCGTCTCAGCCCGAACCGGCCGAAGCCATGCCGCCGCCGGCGCGTGAGCCGGTGTTCAACCTGCCGCCGATCGTGCTGGCGGTGATCGGCATCTGCGCGGTCGTCTATCTGCTGCAACAGTATGTACTGAACGACGCCCAGCAGATGACGCTGCTCTATGACGGGGCGTTCATTCCGGTCCTCTATACCGGCCAATACGGGTTCGACTGGTTCCTTTTCACCCGGCCTTTCACTTACGCATTCATGCATGGCGGCTTTGCCCATATCGGCATCAACATGGTCTGGCTCGCCGCCTTTGGCTCGCCGCTGGCCAATCGCCTCGGCGCGCTCCGGTTCGCGTCGTTCTTTGCTGCCACCGGACTGGCTTCGGTGGCGCTCTTCTGGGCGATGCATCCATACGGAGAAGCGCCGCTGGTCGGCGCATCGGGCGCCATATCGGGCATGATGGGGGCTGCGGCGCGTTTTGGCTTCCGCACCGACCGCTCGGCCGGCAAGGCTGCTTTCGCAGGCCCAGTGCTTCCCGTGGCCATCGTGCTCCGCTCGCGCGGCGTCGTCATCTTCCTGGCCATGTGGATGATCATCAATCTCGCCACCGGCCTTCTCGGTTTCGCGCCCGGCATGGACGGCCAGATCGCCTGGGAGGCTCATATTGGTGGCTTTGTCGCGGGCTTCTTCGGCCTGCGCTGGTTCGACAGGGGATGGCAAGCGCCTCAATGGGAAGCCCCCGACCACACTTGAAATGCAACCCATCACGGCGCACGATGTTCACTCTTATGTGAAAACCGGTCAGGTCAGGAACCGGTTGGCAAAGTAGAGGAGGACGCCATGACAGTTAAGGCAATTCTCGAGAGCAAGGGCCATGACGTGCTGACGCTCGGGCCCAACGAAAAACTCAGCGAAGCCATTCGCATCCTGACAGAACACAAGATCGGCGCACTGGTCATCACCAATGGCGATCGCAAGATCGTCGGCATCCTCTCCGAGCGCGACATCGTGCGCGTGATCGCCAAGGAAGGAGCCGCCGCGCTCGACATCGCTGTGCGCTCGGCCATGACGCCGAAGGTGAAGATCTGCAATGAGAACCACACCGTCAACGAGGTGATGGAGATCATGACCAGGGGTCGTTTCCGCCATTTGCCGGTGGAAAAGGACGGCCTGCTGGATGGCATCGTGTCCATCGGCGACGTGGTCAAGCGCCGCATCGAGGACGTCGAGCGCGAGGCCGAGGAAATCCGCGCCTACATCGCCACCGCCTGAGCGGTGACGGGAACCGCCGGCCGAATGCCGGCCGGCGGCACCAGGACTACCTGTTGTCGAGTTCGGAGCGGACGAGTGCGAGCCCGCGCCTTGTGATGCGGTAGGGCCTGCCGCCCGACGACGAAACCGCCTTGGGATGAGCGTTCTATGGGCGAAAGTGGCTGGGACGGCCAGACCGTGGCTTTGCGCTTGTCTCTTCTGGCGGTTTGCACTAGCGAAGCGGGTACGATTTATACCTGCTGAATGTGCAGCGCATTCGGCAATCATCCGGAATTTGACGGCAGGCCATGAGCATCATCGATACCCGTACACCCGACGCAAAACGCCTGATATCAGGCGCCACCGGCGACTGGGAGATCATTATCGGCCTTGAGGTTCACGCACAGGTCATCTCGGAGGCAAAGCTCTTCTCCGGCGCCTCGACCGCATTCGGGGCTGCGCCCAACGGCAATGTCAGCCTGGTCGATGCGGCGATGCCCGGCATGCTGCCTGTCATCAACGAGGAATGCGTCAAGCAGGCGATCCGCACTGGCCTGGGGCTGAAGGCGGCGATCAACCACAAGTCGGTCTTCGACCGGAAGAACTATTTCTATCCGGACCTGCCGCAGGGCTACCAGATCTCGCAGTTCAAACAGCCGATCGTCGGCGAGGGCACGGTCATCGTCTCGGTCGGTCCCGACCGCCAGGGCGAGTTCGAGGACATCGAGGTTGGCATCGAGCGCCTGCACCTGGAGCAGGATGCCGGCAAGTCGATCCACGACCAGCACCCGACCATGTCCTATGTCGACCTCAACCGCTCCGGCGTGGCGCTGATGGAGATCGTGTCGAAACCCGACCTGCGCTCCGGCGACGAGGCCAAGGCCTATGTGACCAAGCTGCGTACCATCATGCGCTATCTCGGCACCTGCGACGGCAACATGGACGAAGGCTCGCTGCGTGCCGACGTCAATGTCTCGGTACGCCGGCCAAGGGGCGAATTCGGCACCCGCTGCGAAATCAAGAACATGAATTCGATCCGCTTTATCGGCCAGGCCATCGACTACGAAGCGCGCCGGCAGATCGCTATCCTCGAGGACGGCGGCAAGATCGATCAGGAAACGCGGCTGTTCGATGCCGTCAAGGGCGAGACGCGCTCGATGCGCTCCAAGGAAGAGGCGCACGACTATCGCTACTTCCCCGATCCCGATCTTCTACCGCTGGAATTCGACCAGGCCTATGTCGACGCCCTAGCCGAGGAATTGCCGGAACTGCCCGACGACAAGAAGGCGCGGCTGATCTCCTCGCTCGGCCTTTCGACCTACGACGCAGCGATCCTGGTGTCGGAAAAGCCGATCGCCGATTATTTCGAGAAGGTAGCGGCCGGGCGCGACGGCAAGCTCGCCGCCAACTGGGTCATCAACGATCTGCTGGGCGCTCTCAACAAGGCCGGCAAGGACATTGAATCTGCTCCGGTTTCGCCCGATCAGCTCGGTGCGGTCATCGACCTGATCAAGGAGGGCACCATCTCCGGCAAGATCGCCAAGGACCTGTTCGAGATCGTCTGGAGCGAGGGTGGTGATCCACGCCAACTGGTCGAAAGCCGTGGCATGAAGCAGGTCACCGACACCGGCGCCATCGAGAAGGCGGTCGACGAGGTGATCGCCGCCAATCCCGACAAGGTCGAGCAGGCACGCGCCAAGCCGACCATGGCCGGCTGGTTCGTCGGCCAGGTGATGAAGGCGACCGGCGGCAAGGCCAATCCGCAGGCCGTCAACGATCTCGTCAAGGCCAAGCTGGGTATCGAGTAAAGGCATGTTCGTCCGCACCGCCGGGGATCGCGACCTCGCAGCCGTCCGGGCGTTGCTGGTCGAGACTTGGCATGCCACCTATGACGCGATCTACGGTGCCGAACGGGTTACCGAGATCACCAATGAATGGCACTCCATCGCTTCGTTGAAGGCCAGGCTGGTCAAGCCGAGCAGCGAGTTCCTCGTTGCCGATGACGGCAAGCGCATTGGCGGCATGGCGTTTGCCGAAGCCGTCGGTGACGGCGGCGTGGTTATCCTCAGCCAGCTCTATGTGCTTCCTGCGCTGCAGGGCCGAGGTATCGGCGGCATGCTGCTCGACGAAATCATCGAGAGTTTTCCGGAAGCCCACGGGATTCGGCTCGAAGTGGAAGAGAAGAACACCCGCGCCGTTGCCTTCTATCAGGCCAATGGCTTCGTCCAGGCCGGCCGCACCGAGAATTGCGGCTCCGGTGGCTCCGCCATCCCGGCGCTGATCTATGAACGGGTACTTGCCGCCTGAGCATCGTGGCGGCGTGATCACCTTCGCGCGAGCGCGCGTCCCGGGTTCCGTTTTCGTTTGACGGCCCTGATGTCCGGCACCAAAGCTGCTCAGGCCGACCGCGCGAAGCCGGAATAACCCGACACGCGCGGGACGGCTTGGGGGAACCATGCCAAGCCTGCCGGAACTGATGCCGACCGAGGTGTCGGATGAAACCTTTGGTGGCGTCACCTATCACATAGCGGGCGAACTGGTGCCTGTGCTTTCCGTCGACGTGACGCGGATGCCTGTCTATTTCGAGCACCACATCCTGCTGTGGAAGAATTCCACGATCACCATCGGCCTGAAATCGCTGAAGGGTGCGCTGAAGCGCATGATGGCCGGCATGCAGATCTTCGTCACCGAGGCGTCGGGAGCGGGCATCATCGCCTTCAGCCGCGACGGACCGGGTCACATCGTGCCGATTCACCTGCGGCAAGGCGAGGAGATCCAGGTGCGCGAGCACCAGTTCCTCGCCGCCACCGGCAATGTCGACTACACGTTCGAGCGTGTACGCGGCCTGGCAACGATGCTGTTCGGCCAAAGCGGCTTCTTCATTGACCGGTTTCGCGGTGATACCGGGGACGGCATTGTCTGGCTGCACGGTTACGGCAACGTTTTTGAAAAGACGCTCGCTCCGGGCGAAACCATCGACATCGAGCCCGGCGGCTGGCTGTTCAAGGATGCCTCGGTCAGGATGGAAACCAAGATCGACCGGCTGTCGAGCGGCTTCTTCGGCGCCAACATGAATTTCATCGTCAACCGCTTCACCGGCCCGGGCAGGGTCGGCATCCAGTCAATGTACCTGCATATGCCGACCGAGGAGTAGGCTGGGGGAGCCGCAAGCGGGACGGGTGAAGGCCAGATCAGCGCGACCGCGGCGGTGTGTGCCTCGCGCCGGCAGCGTTGAGCCTGCAAACCGCAACCGAGAGCGCGAACGCCGATCAGGCGGTGGAAACGTCCACATTGTCGATCAGCCTGGTTTTTCCCAGCCAGGCGGCGGCGAGGACGCGGCCCATTCGGTCCTGCCGCCATGGCGCAAGTGTCAGGCTTTCACGGGCCTCGACATAATCGACTTTCTCGAAGCCGGCGGCGATCAGGGCGCGGCTTGCTTTGGCGATCGTTTCTTCCTGACCTGCGCCCGCCGCCAGCGCCGTTGCCGCCTTGCGTAGGATAAGGTTGAACTGGCGGGCGATCTGGAGTTCGGCTTCGTCGAGATAGGCGTTGCGTGACGACATGGCGAGGCCATGCGAATCGCGAATGGTCGGTGCGCCGATGATCTCGACGGGCAGGTCGAGGTCGCGGCAAAGCTGCCTGACGACGCAAAGCTGCTGATAATCCTTTTCGCCAAAGATGGCGAAGTCGGGTGCGGCCTGCAGGAGAAGTTTGGCCACCACAGTGGCGACGCCGTCGAAAAAGCTGGGTCGAAAGTCCGTTTCGAGCCCGGCTGACGGGCCGCCGACCGAGATTTTCGTCGCGAAACCGGCGGGATACATCTCGTTGACATCAGGCGTGAAGGCGAGATCGGCCTTGGCCATCGTCAGCATATCGAGGTCGCGGGCCAACTGGCGCGGGTACTTGTCGAGATCCTCGCTCGGCGCGAACTGCGTCGGATTGACGAAGATCGACACCACGCATCGATCGGCTCTTTCGAGGGCGATCTTGATCAACGAAAGATGCCCGTCATGCAATGCGCCCATGGTCGGCACCAAGGCGATGCGCTGCCCATCGCGCCGCCAGTCCCGGATGCGTGCGCGAAGCGCGGCAACGCTGTCGACGACGTCGGGCCGGCTCATGCTTCATCCCCGCCATTGGCTTTTGAAAAGACGTGGGCACGGCCGGGGAATTCGCGGTCCCGTACCTCCGATGCGTAGCGCTCGGCGGCATGCGCGATCACGCTGCGCAGATCGGCGTATTGCTTGACGAATTTAGGCACGCGGTCGACCGTCAGCCCGACCATGTCGTCGATGACCAGGATCTGGCCGTCACACTCGCTGCTGGCGCCGATGCCGACAGTCGGAATGGCGATGCGGCGGGTGATGTCCGCGGCGACCGTCTCGATCGTTCCTTCAATGACCAGGGAAAACGCGCCGGCCTTCTCGACCGCGAGCGCGTCGGCGATCAGGGCAGCCACATTCTCGTCCGTGCGGCCCTTGATCTTGTAGCCGCCGTCTTTCTCGACCGATTGCGGCTGCAGGCCGATATGGCCCATGACCGGGATACCGGCGGCCACGATCGCCGCGATCTGAGCGGCCATGTCGACGCCTCCCTCGAGTTTCACCGCCTGGCAGCCGGTCTCGCCAACGATGCGCCGCGCCGAGGCCACGGCCTGAGCGGCTGAATCCTCATACGTGCCGGCCGGCATGTCGACGACGACGCAGGCCCTGGCCGAGCCCCGCATCACGGCTTGGCCGTGCGCGATCATCATCTCCAGCGAGGCGCCCAGCGTCGTCTCATGGCCATGCAGGACCATGGCGACGCTGTCGCCGACCAGGAGCAAATCGACATGGGGGTCGAGCAGGCGCGCGATCGGGTAGGTGTAGGCGGTGAGGCAGACGATCGGCGTGCCGCCCTTGCGGCGGCGAATCAGGTCGGCGCCGATGCGAATGTCGGTGGTCGGCAATTGCTTGGCCAATCGTCGCCTCCTTTAGCCCTCGGTCGGAGAGGATTTCCGCATGGGCGCGCAGAGCTTTAGAAAGAGCGGCAAGGCTTGGCAAGCGTGCATCCGGCCACTCCAGGGATCACGGGCCCAGGGATCACAGGCTTGTGTCGGGTCCCTGGCGCGCCATTTGCGCGCTCCCGAGGCAAAACCCTTGCCTTCCCGAAGGCCTGACGCCATAAGCAGGAAACGGGCGCCGCCAGCGCGAGGGTTCTGAGATGAAGACTTTCCTGACGCAGTTTTTCACCTGGTGGAACAGCCAGACGCTGGGAACGCGCCTGCACACCTGGCGGTACGGCAAGAAGGTCGGCCAGGACGAGGCCGGCAATGTCTACTATGAGGGCGGTATCGATTCGGAAGGCCGTACGCGCCGCTGGGTCATCTACCGCAACTATTCGGAAGCGTCGGCCATTCCGCCGGGCTGGCACGGCTGGATTCACCATCGTGTCGATGTCGCTCCCCCCAGCGATGACTACCGGCCGCGCGACTGGCAAAAGCCGCACCTGCCCAATCTGACCGGCACGCCCGCGGCCTATCGCCCGAAGGGCTCGGTGCTGACCAACCAACATCGCCCGCAGGTCACCGGCGACTACGACGCCTGGACGCCCGGGTCGTAACGGCGCGCGTTGTAACGGTAAGGTGCAGGCCGGTCCTTTATCGCCACAATTGGTGTTTAGCTGCTTGCTGATCAGAAAACGGCGACTAGCCTTGGCGATCGACGGAATCACCTGGGCGCGAACCACCGGTACCCCTGCATGAGCTTTTTCAACCTGATATCGACAGGCGGTCTGACGCTAGCCGCCAGCCTCGCCGTCAGCACCGTCGCCTTTGCGGCTTCACCCACACCTGCACCCGCCGCCCCGGCGCCGCCGGCGGCAGCCGGATCGGATCGCATTGCCAACCCGGTCGCCGAGTTCGCCGGCATCGACAAGATTACCGGCCGCATCATCACCTTCGATGTCTATATCGACGAGACGGTGCAGTTCGGCGCCCTGCAGGTGACGCCACGTGTCTGCTATTCCCGGCCGGAGAACGAAGAGCCGAAGACGGATTCCTTCGTCGAAGTCGACGAGATCACGCTCGACCGCAAGATCCGCCGCATCTTCACCGGTTGGATGTTCGCCGAAAGCCCTGGCCTCAACGCCGTCGAGCACGCTGTCTATGACGTCTGGCTGAAGGAATGCAAGCAGAAGTCGGATGTGCCGGCGCCTGATGCTGGCAAGGCCAACGGAGCGAAAGCCGACGCCTCGAAGCCGGCCGCTACCAAGCCCGCCTCGGCCAGGCCCAAGCCCCCGGTCACTCCGGACGTGGCACAGCCGGACGACGCCGCGGAGCCGGATACGACCACCGCCAACTGATCTCTTGGAACCGCCATGGCGGGCGCGCGTTGGAGCATCAAGACGCGCCCGGAGGATATGCTATGTCGGACAGCAAGCGGATCATGGCCAACAAGGCCGAGTTGTTGGAACTCGAAAAGGGGTTCTGGACGGGTGACAGTGCCTACTACGCCGCCAACGCGGACACCGAATGCCTGGTGGCATTTCCGCGGATGGCACAGGCGATGGACAATGCCGACCTGGCCAAGACCGCGACCAAACCCAACCGCTGGCGTGACCTCGATATCGAGCTCAAGGGAATAATCGAACCCGGTAGCGATATCGTCATGCTGACTTACGAAGCACATGCGACGCGGGAGAACGGCGAGCCCTACGCGGCGCTGGTCAGCACCGGCTATGTCCATCGCGTCAACGGCTGGAAGATGATGTTCCATGCGCAGACGCCGATCGAGGCTGCGCCCAAGTAGGGCTTGATCCCTACGGAAAAAAGATCGCTTCACCCTTCAGCGCGTCGGCCAGCATCTTCTCATACTTGCCGCGCGGCACGTCGACCGCGCCGAATCGCTTGAGGTGCTCGGTGGTGAACTGCGTATCGAGGAGCGCGAAGCCGCGTGCCTTCAGGCGCTCGACGAGATGCACGAGGCAGATCTTCGACGCGTCCGTCTCTTTGGAAAACATGCTTTCCCCGAAAAACACCCGGCCGAGCGAGACGCCATAGAGCCCGCCGACCAGACGCCCCTCGCGCCATGCCTCGACCGAATGGCAGTGTCCCATCCGGTGCAGCTGCACATAGGCTTCGCGGATCGGCGCGTTGATCCAGGTCGAGCGGCGCTCCTCGCGCTTTTCGGCGCAGCCGTCGATCGTCGCCTCGAAATCGAAGTCGAAACGGATGTCGAACGGGTGCCTGCGGATCGTTTTCTTCAGGCTTTTGGGCGTGTGGAAGCCGTCGAGCGGAATGATGCCGCGCGTTTCCGGCCGCACCCAGAACACTTCCGGGTCACCAGCACTTTCGGCCATCGGGAACACGCCCGAGGCGTATGCCTTAAGCAGAAGGTCGGTGGGGATGCGATAGCCTGGCGCGTAGGGACGGGTCATCGCGTCCCCGCGCTATTCGCCCTTGGCCAGATATTTTTCCAGCCAATGGATGTCGTAGTCGCCGTTGGCGATGTCGGCATTGCCGACGAGATCGCGAAACAGCGGCAACGTCGTCTTGATGCCGTCGACGACGAATTCGTCGAGCGCCCGGCGCAGCCGCATCATGCATTCGACGCGGTTGCGCCCATGCACGATCAGCTTGCCGATCAGGCTGTCATAGTAGGGCGGGATCCTGTAGCCGGAATAAACACCGGAATCGACGCGGATGCCGAGGCCGCCAGGCGTATGAAAATGGGTGATCGTGCCGGGCGAGGGGGTGAAGGTGCGCGGATCCTCGGCATTGATGCGGCATTCGATGGCGTGGCCGTTGAACTTGATGTCTTCCTGCTTGACCGAAAGACCGCCGCCGGAAGCGACGCGGATCTGCTCGTGGACCAGATCGATGCCGGTGATCGCTTCCGTCACCGGATGCTCGACCTGGAGACGCGTGTTCATCTCGATGAAATAGAATTCGCCGTTCTCGTACAGGAACTCGATCGTTCCGGCGCCCGAATAGCCGAGATCGGCAATCGCCTTGGCGCAGATGCCGCCGATGCGCGACCGTTCCTCGGCGTTGAGCGCCGGCGAATTGGCCTCTTCCCAGACCTTCTGGTGGCGCCGCTGCAATGAGCAGTCGCGCTCGCCGAAATGCACGCCGCCGCCGAAGCCGTCGCCGAACACCTGCACCTCGATGTGGCGCGGCTTCTCCAGATATTTCTCGATGTAGACCGCGTCGTCGCCGAAGGCCGCGCCGGCCTCCGAGCGCGCCGTCTGCAGGGCGATTTCGAGGTCCGCCTCGGTATGCGCCACCTTCATGCCGCGTCCGCCGCCGCCGGCCGATGCCTTGATGATGACGGGATAGCCGATCTCGGCGGCGATCCGCCTGGCTTCCTTTTCCTCGGTCACCGCACCGTCCGAGCCGGGCACCACCGGAATGCCAAGGCGCTTTGCGGTGCGCTTGGCCTCGATCTTGTCGCCCATGACGCGGATATGGTCGCCGGACGGACCGATGAAGGTGATGTTGTGTGCGGCCAGGATGTCGGCGAACTTGGCGTTCTCCGACAGGAAGCCGTAGCCCGGATGCACGGCGTCAGCGCCGGTGATCTCGCAGGCCGCGACGATCTGGTGGATGTTGAGATAGCTGTCGCGCGACGGCGGTGGACCGATGCACACGCTTTCGTCGGCAAGCCGCACATGCATGGCGTCGGCATCGGCGGTCGAATGCACCACCACCGTCTGGATGCCGAGTTCCTTGCAGGCGCGCAGCACCCGAAGCGCGATTTCGCCGCGATTGGCGATGAGGATCTTCTGGAACATCCGGCCCGCTCTACTCGATCACGACAAGCGGCATGCCGTATTCGACCGGCGTCGCGTCCTCGAACAGGATCGCCGTCACCGTGCCGGCGCGCGGCGAGGGGATCTGGTTCATCGTCTTCATCGCCTCGATGATCAAGAGCGTCTGTCCTTCCTTGACCTTCTGGCCGACCTCGATGAACGGCTTGGCGTCCGGCGACGGCGCCAGGTAGGCGGTACCGACCATGGGCGAAGGGACGGCGTTCTTGGACACGTCGACCGCGGCCGGGGCAGCCACGGCGGCAGATTGGGCGGCCGTCGCCGGCGCATAGGCTGGTTGCGGTGCGGCGATCGCGTGGACGGTGGGCGCCTGTCGCGACACCCGCACCTTCAGGTCGCCGAGTTCAACCTCGATCTCGGTCAGGTTGGTGTCGTTCAGTATGCCCGCCAGATCGCGGATCAGTTGCTGGTCAACACCGGTCTTCTTTATCGACATTTTCGAGCCTTCTGTTTGTTGGCCGGTCATAGGCGTGCGGCCAGCGCTTGCAGCGCCAGCGTGTAGCCGAGCGGCCCAAAGCCACAGATCATGCCGACAGCGACCGGCGCGACCATGGAGACGTGGCGGAACGGTTCCCGCGCGTGGATGTTGGAAAGGTGAACTTCGGCGACCGGCAGCGGCGCGATCGAGCGGATGGCGTCGTGGATGGCAATCGAGGTATGGCTGTAGGCGCCTGGATTGATGACGATGCCGGCGGCTTTGTCGCCGGCTTCCTGGATCCAGTCGACAAGATCGCCTTCATGGTTCGACTGGCGGAAATCGATCTCGATCCCAAGCGCTTTGCCTGCCTGCTTGCAGTCGTCGGCGATGGCCGCGAGCGTCTTGCCGCCATAGATGCCCGGCTCGCGCTTGCCGAGCGCGTTGAGATTGGGACCGTTCAGGACGAAAACCGTTTTCAAAAAAGTCGACCTTTTCCGGCGCCGACGTCAAGCCGGCGCGCTGGGCCTCTATACCGGGCATAGTCGCCCTCGGAAAGAGCGCAAGTGCGTTCTTTCACTGTCCACAACCGGCCGAAATGCGCCCGTGAAGAAAACCACTCGCCGGTCAAAGCGCGGCTTTCGCCGCCTCGATCTTTTCGGCAAGCACTTCCTGCCCGAGCGCCCCGAACACGACCTCGTTGCCGACGACGTAGGAAGGTGTTCCGGTGATCTGCAGCTTGTTGGCAAGATCGTAAGTCTTGGAGAAGGCCTCGGGGATCGACGCGTCCTTCATCTTCTCGCGCAGCGTCGCCTCGTCGGCGCCGAGCGAAAGCGCGATCTTGATCGCGGTTGCCTCGGTGGCGCGCCCCTGGCCGCCGAGCAGCGCGTTGTGGAACTGGCCGTATTTCTCCGGCATCATCAGGTGGAACGCCATCGAAACGACGCTGGCCTTCTGCGAGTCCGGGCCGAGGATCGGGAATTCCTTGAGCACGAAGCGCAGATCCGGATCGGACTTGGTCAGGGCCCGCATATCCTCGATGGCACGTTTGCAGAAGCCGCAATTGTAGTCGTAGAACTCGACGATCGTGACCTTGCCGTTCGGGTTGCCGACGACGCCGTCGAAGGTGGAGTTGAAGATCTGGTCCTTGGCGTTCTTGATGACGCCGAGCGCCGCGAGCCGCTGCTCCTCCTTCTGCTTGGCCTCGAGCGCGTCCTGCACTTCGAGCAGCACTTCGGGATTCTTCAGGAGATAGTCGCGGATGATTCCCTCGACCTCGGCGCGGTCGATTTTGGTATCGGCCACGGCCGACTGGGCAGGCTGCGCCGTCTGGACAGGCTGAGCCGTCTGGACAGGCTGAGCCGTCTGGGCAGGCTGCGCCGTTCCGGCCTTCGCAACCTGCGGATTGCCGGCCACGAAACCGAAAGCCAGCATGGCAAGGGCGACCGCAACCCCCGTGGTGCCCAGCAGCAGTGCCTTCTTCATCGTTCTCGTTCCTTCTGCCTGTTTTCCGGTCTGGCTGTGTCGCAGCACACGGCCGGAGGGTTCATGAGATTACTGGCTCTTGCCTGATGATTTGTAGTTTATGATGTCCTGGGCGCGTATCCAGCGCGGCTCGCCGCGCTTCATCTGCTGTTGCGCCCGCATGGCGAAGATCTTCGCATCCTTGTAGTTACCGGAATAGAAATGGCCTTCGGCGGTGGCAAGATCGGCGCCCGGTATGTCTCCCAGCTCGCCGTAAGCCTGCGCCAGATAACGATAGCCGGTGGAGTTTTCCTTGTCGCGCCCCAGGCCATTGTTGATCTGCACGACAGCTTTCTTGAGCGAGTCGGGCGTGCCGACTGCCATCAGCGCCTGGCCAAGCGAGACCGGCAGCAGGCCGGAGCGTGCCGCATCGAGGCTGACCGCTTTGGCATAGGCGTCGGCCGCATCCCTTGGCTTGTTCGCTTTCATCAATATATCGCCGCGCAGCTCCTGGAAGTAGGCGTTCTTGGGCTGCGCCTTGATCAGGGCGTTGGTCTTGGCGAGCGCAGCGTCGAGGTTGCCGTACAGATAGGTCGACTGGGCATCGCCATATAGCGCCGCCATGCTGCCGCGCATCTTTTGTATCAGCCGCGCCGCGGTGGCCTGGCCTTCCATGTAGACGGCAATCTTCACCCGCATCATGTCATGGCGCTGCTGCAGCGTCGGCGGGTCGAGCTTGTCGACATTGGGGCTCTGCTTGACCAGCACCTCGAGATTGGCGATGCGGTCCTGCGGCATGGGGTGGCTGATCCTGTAGGGATCGACCTGCGCGCCCGACAGCGACAGCGCGGTCTGGAAGCGGTGGAAGGTCTTCAGCATGCCCATGCCGGACTGGCCGGTGGCATTGAGATAGGTGATGGCCGAGCGGTCGGCCGTGATTTCCTCGGTGCGCTGATAGGCGAGGATGCTGCGCTGCGCCATCTCGCCGCCGCCAGCCGCCACGCCCATGCCGGCCCCGGCAAGGCCGCGGCTGTTTGTCGTCGCACCGGCGACCATGGCGCCGGCACCGAGCAAGGTGGCGATGATGGCCATGGTCTTGGCACGTTCGAGTTGCTCGCGCAGTTTCTGCTGGTGGCCGCCGGCGATATGCCCGGCTTCGTGCGCAATGACACCGATGATTTCATTCGGCGTCTCAGCCGTCATCAGCGCGCCGGTGTTGATGAACAGCCGGCGCCCGGTGACGAAGGCGTTGAAGCTGGAATCGTTGACCAGCACGATGTCGATGCCGTCATTCGCCAGCCCCGCCGCCTTGAAGATCGGCCGTGCATAATCGCGTACCAGAGCTTCGATCTCGGCGTCGCGTACCACTGGCACGCCCTGGGCGAAGGCGGTTACCGAACCGGCTACCGCAACCGCGGCGGCAAGCGAGATCGTCGCGAAGACACGCGCTGCCCGGGCAATCGTCGATCTGGGTCGGCTCAACATAATGTGTCCACTGGTAGACGAGCGGGCGAAAGATGAAAAGTCGGCGCCTGAAAAACTTCCTCAACTTGTGATCCTCACATCAATCGGGCATTTGTGCGGCGCATGCGTCAGGACCTGGCGCGCTCAATCCTCGCAACAGGGGTAAAAATGGTCGTTTCGCTCTCCCAACGCGGCAATGTCGAGCCGTTCCACGCCATGGATGTGCTGGCCGAAGCGAACCGGCTGAAGGCCCAGGGTGTGCCGGTGATTTCCATGGCGGTCGGCCAGCCATCCGATCCGGCGCCTGTCGGGGTTCGCGCCGCCGCGGCCAAGGCACTGGAGGTTGGACGTATAGGCTATACCGACACTTTGGGCCTGGCCCCGCTGCGCAGCGCGATCGCCGGGCATTACGCGGATCACTATGGCCTCGATGTCGACCCCGTCCGGATCGCGGTGACCACCGGATCGTCGGCGGCCTTCAATCTCGCTTTCCTGGCGATGTTCGATCCCGGCGACCGGGTCGCCATCGCCGCGCCCGGCTATCCCGCCTATCGCAACATCATGGCAGCCCTTGGCATCGACGTGGTCGAAATCGAGCTCGCCGACGCCGCTTATCTGAATGCCGGCCATTTGGAGGCCGCGCATCGCGACAAGCCGCTGAAGGGCGTGCTGTTCGCAAGTCCGGCCAATCCGACCGGCGCCGTCATACCGGCGGACGAACTGGCGGCGCTGGTGACCACGGCGGAATCCCTCGGCATCGCCGTCATTTCCGATGAGATCTATCATAGGCTGGCCTATGGCGCCCCAGACACCACGGCACTCGCCTTTAGCAACAGCGTGACGGTGATCAACTCCTTTTCGAAATACTATTGCATGACCGGCTGGCGCATCGGCTGGATGGTGTTGCCGGAAGACCTCGTGCGGCCGGTAGAGCGCATCGCCCAGAGCCTCTACATCTCGCCGCCGGAGCTGTCGCAGATCGCGGCGATCGAGGCCTTTGCCGCAACGGAGGAATTGGAAGCGGTGAAGCGACGCTATGCCTGGAATCGCGAGCTTCTGATGAAGCGGCTGCCGGAGCTGGGTTTTCCCCTGGCGGCGCCCATGGATGGCGCCTTCTATGCCTTTTGCGATGTTACCCGGCACAGCAATGACAGCATGGCTTTTGCCCGCAAAATGCTGGCCGAGGCGCTTGTGGCGGCGACGCCCGGCCGCGACTTCGACACCCGGGCGGGCCATCGCTCGATGCGGTTTTCCTATGCCGGCAGCCACGACGACATGGTCGAGGCGATGGCGCGCATCGAACGCTGGTTGAGGTAGCGCCATGCCGGAGCTCGAACAGGCGCTGGCGGAAGTCGCGGCGGAAATGGCTGAACGCACCGATCGCGGCGAGGTCGCGACCTACATTCCCCAACTGGGCAAGGTCGACCCGAAGAAATTCGGTATCGCAGCCGTCACCAATGACGGCAGCGTGCTGGTGGCAGGCGACGCCGACCAGGCTTTTTCGATCCAGAGCATCTCGAAGGTGTTCACCCTGACGCTGGCGCTCGGCAATGTCGGCGACGCGCTGTGGAAGCGGGTAGGGCGCGAGCCGTCCGGCAACCCGTTCAACTCGATTGTCCAGCTCGAGCATGAGAACGGCATTCCGCGCAATCCGTTCATCAATGCCGGCGCTATCGTCATTTCCGACATCCTGCTTGCCGGCCACCAGCCGCGCGAGGCGATCGGCGAGATCCTGCGCTTCGTCCAGTTCCTTTGCGACGACGAGACCGTCATCATCGACCGCGAGGTCGCGGCTTCCGAACGCGCCACCGGCTATCGCAACTTCGCGCTCGCCAATTACATGAAATCCTTCGGCAATCTGCATCATGCGCCGGAATTGGCGCTGGGCGTCTATTTCCACCATTGCGCCATCGCCATGAGCTGTCGGCAACTGGCAATGGCCGGTCGCTTCCTCGCCAATGGCGGCAAGAACCCGGCGACCGGGTATCAGGTGGTGTCGGCGGAGCGGGCGCGGCGCATCGGCGCCATGATGCTGACCTGCGGCCACTATGACGGCTCCGGCGATTTCGCCTTCCGCGTCGGTATTCCCGGCAAGAGCGGCGTCGGCGGCGGCATATTGGGTATCGTGCCGGGTGTCGCCTCGCTCGCCGTCTGGTCGCCCGGCCTCAACGCCAACGGCAATTCCAAGCTGGGTTCGATCGCGCTGGAAAAGCTCGCCAGGATGATGAACTGGTCGATCTTCGCGCCATAGCGATCACGACCTGCCGGATATGAAAAATCCCGCGCCGTTCGTTTCGATCGGCGCGGGATTAATTTTTGTCAGCAAATCAATTCAAGAATTTGAAAAGCTTAGAAAAAGCCTTTCCGCTGCCACCAGCCGGCACGCTTGGGCTTTTCTTCGGATTCGGCTTTGGCTTCCGGCTCATCGGCGACGGTCGAGGAAACCACCGGTACGACAGGTGTATCGGCGGCTGCCGCCTTGCGGCGTGATGGCCGGGTCTTCGGTGTCTCCCCGGCGACCGCTGCCTCGTCCGATGCCGTGGCTGGCGTCTCGGCGGCCGCCTGAACGGCCACTTCCGCGGTCGGCTCCTCGGCGACAGCCTCGACGGCTGCCTTCTTCGGCTTGGCTGCGCGCCGCGGCTTCTTGGGCTTTTCGGTGCTAGGCACCTCGTCGCTCACGGTAGCCGCCGGCTCTTCGGCGGCTGCGGCAGCCACCGGCTCGATCGACACAGGCTCGCTTAACGAGGCATCAGCCTCGGCAGGTTCGGTCGTTTCGCCGGCTGCCGCCTCCGTCTCGCCTTCACCGTCTTCGCGACGGTTGCGCTTGCCGCCGCGCTTGCCGCGCCGACGCTTCTTGCCCTGGCCATCGTCGGATGCTTCTGCCGTTTCGACGGTCTCCGTTGCGGCGACTACAGCTTCGTCGTCTGCCTCGGCATCGTCATGGTACGCCGCGCCTTCCGACGCGGAGAGGCCGTCATCCGGGGTGGACAGGGGCGCGCCGTCCGTCGGGGCGCCATGCTCGCGGTCGCGATCCTTGCCGCCGCGCCGCCTGCGACGCTTGCGGCGCTTGCGGTCGCGGCCTTCGCCTTCCTCGCCGGATCTGGGCTGCTGATGCTGCGACGGCTGGGCGTGCCGTGGTTGCTCGGCCTGTACCGGCGCTTCGTCTTCCTCCGCGGCGACGACGATCTCGTCCTCGGGCTCTTCCGGCTCGACATAGGCCGGCAGGCTGCGCGCCTCGACGAAACCTTCCGGCTTTTCGGCCAGCGCGCCGCGGAAGATCGCGTAGTGCTGGGCACCAACCGTATCGTCGGCCTCGATGGTGACAGTCAGACCGAAGCGGCTTTCCAGTTCCACCAGAGTGCCGCGCTTGTGGTTGAGCACGTAGAGCGCGGTCGCGGCCGGCGTGCGCACCGTGATGTGGCTGCGCGAATCCTTGAGCAGGAACTCCTCGATCGCCCTTACCACCATCAGCGCCACCGACGAATCGGAGCGCACATGGCCGGTTCCGCCGCAATGCGGGCATGGCTTCATGGTCGATTCCAGCACGCTGGCGCGGATGCGCTGACGTGACATCTCCATCAGGCCGAAATGCGAGATGCGGCCGACCTGGATGCGGGCACGGTCGTTCTTGAGGTGATCCTTCAGCCGCTTCTCGACGGAGCGGTTGTTGCGGTTCTCCTCCATGTCGATGAAGTCGATGACGATCAGGCCGGCAAGATCGCGAAGCCGGAGCTGGCGGGCGACTTCCTCGGCCGCTTCCAGATTGGTGTGGAGCGCGGTGTCCTCGATCGAGTGCTCCTTGGTGGAGCGTCCCGAATTGACGTCGATGGCGACCAGCGCTTCGGTCTGATTGATGATGATGTAACCGCCGCTCTTCAGTGTGACTTGCGGCTGCAGCATGCGGTCGAGCTGCGCCTCGATGCCGTTGCGCACGAAGATCGGCGTCGTGTCGCGGAATGGCTGAACCACCTTGGCGTGGCTCGGCATCAGCATGCGCATGAAATCCTTGGCTTCGCGGTAGCCCTCTTCGCCGGAAACCAGGATCTCGTCGATATCCTTGTTGTAGAGATCGCGCACCGAACGCTTGATCAGGCTGCCTTCCTCATAGACGAGGGCAGGGGCGGTGGACTGGAGCGTGAGATTGCGCACGTTCTCCCACAGCCGCATCAAATATTCATAGTCGCGCTTGATCTCGGCCTTGGTGCGGCTCTCGCCGGCGGTCCGCAGGATGACCCCCATGCCTTGCGGCACCTCAAGATCGGCGACGACCTCCTTGAGGCGCTTGCGGTCGACCGCGCTGGTGATCTTGCGCGAAATCCCGCCGCCGCGCGCCGTGTTCGGCATCAGCACCGAATAGCGGCCGGCAAGCGACAGATAGGTGGTGAGCGCTGCACCCTTGTTGCCGCGCTCTTCCTTGACGACCTGCACCAGCAGGATCTGCCGGCGCTTGATCACTTCCTGGATCTTGTACTGGCGGCGCACCGGCTTGCGGCGGTTGCGCACTTCCTCGAGCGCGTCCTCGGCGCCAACCGATTCGATCTCATGATCGTCAGGATGGGAAGAGGATACTTCCTCGAGCATCCCGCGGTCATTGTCGGTGGAAGTGGCTTCGCTGCCCTGTTCCGCCTGCGGGACGGGTTCGGAAATCACATCGCCTTCGACGGAGGCGGCGATCGACTTGGGGCCACCGTCGCTGGTTTCGCTTTCGTCCTGTTCGGAGGAATCCCCGTTATCTTCGGGTGCCCTGTTATCTTCGGATGCCCCGTTATCTTCGGACGCAACGTCATGTTCGGAAGCCCCGGCGTGTTCCGAGGCATCGGGTTCCATGGTCCCCGAAACGTTGGACATGTCCTCGGCGGCGGCACCCGCGCCATTGTCGTTGTTTTCGTCTGTCTCGCCGGCGGCTTCGTTTGCGTGGCCGGAATCGGCCGTGCCGGCATCGCGCCTGTTTTCACCACGGTCGCGGGTCTTGCCGCCGCGCCGGCGACCGCGCCGCCCGCGATCCCGGCTCTGGCGATCGTCACCTTCGCCGTCCTCGTTCTCTTCGTCCTCAGCCTCCTGCGCTTCCGCGCGCAGCAGTGCCTGACGGTCCGCGACCGGAATCTGGTAGTAGTCGGGGTGTATTTCACTGAAGGCGAGAAAACCGTGACGGTTGCCGCCATATTCGACAAAGGCTGCCTGAAGGGAGGGTTCGACGCGCGTTACGCGGGCGAGGTAGATATTTCCTTTGAGCTGCTTCTTGTCCTGGGATTCAAAGTCGAATTCTTCGATACGGTTACCGCGTACGACGACGACGCGTGTTTCCTCCGGGTGGGAGGCGTCTATCAGCATTTTGTTGGGCATTATTTCGTTTCCCCCCGGCAGCCGTCAGCCGCAGCTGGCGGGGCAAAGCCCGCTGCTGTGTGTCTGGATGAGAGTGGGTGCCGGATAATTGAACGTCCGCCGGACGGTGCCTGCGTGTCATGGCGGTGCCGCCCGCAGCCATATTGGCGCGGTTTGATGCGGACCTTTCCATGATTGCGCTTGAAGCCATCGTCACCAGCAGAACCTTTTGAACCAAAGCCCGGAAACCGGACCAGCTTGTTTGCTCATACAGAGCCGGCGCGGGAACGACCCGGCCGTTTTCCTCACGCAGGCGATTCCCCCGCCACGGGAGCACACCTGCGAAATTCGTCGCAATCACCTGAAGCCTTTTCGCGTGAAGCGAAAGGAGCCGCCTTTCATCTGACCCTGTAGCAGGAAGCTGCGGAGGAGGGCGGTTCCAGGATTGCAGTGATCCACCATCGCTTTTATGATTTGGCGGGTTGGAAGGCAACCCCGATTTCCGATGCCGGCAAAAAGCGGTTCCGCAACGTAAGCCTGGGTCCGAACCTTGCATGAAAAGGCTTGGTTAACCTTCTCTGGATACCAATCGTTAATCGAATTCGCCGCCTGACCGGCGCGTCGATGAAATGAACGGGCGCCGGGCGCCAAACCGGGAGAGACTGGAAGAGAGATGGGACTGGCGGACTTCACAGACAAGGGATGTCGTGTTGGCGGCCAGATTCTTCGTGCCTTCTGCCTCGTGTTGCTGGTGGTGTTTTCGTCTGCCTTTTCCACGCTTGCCAACGCCGCCGACTCGCCGCTTGTGGCGAGAGGCTACAAAATGGCCGGCGATGCCACCAAGATGCGCATCGTCATGGATTTCGATCGCGAGCCTGACATCAAATGGTTCCTGCTGCGCGGACCAAACCGCCTTGTCATCGATCTTGCGAACACCCGATTTGCCATAGATGCCAAGGATTTGAAGCCGCGTGGCCTGGTCAAGGGCGTGCGGCTGGGCGAACTCGGCGAGGGCGTCGCTCGGCTGATCCTGACCGGAAAGGGACCGTTCGCCGTCGACAAGCTCGATGTGCTCAAGAATGAGGATGGAACCGGCTACCGCATTGCCGTCGACATGTCGGCGGCCTCCGAACGTGAGTTTGACGCCGCCCTTGCCAATCAGGCGCTGACCACCGGTTCCACGGTTTCGACCGACAAGGGCGGCCGGGTCGGCACCGGACCTGTCTCCAATCCGGGCCACCGGTTCACCGTCGTCATCGACCCCGGCCATGGCGGCGTGGATGGCGGCGCCGAGGGCCTGAACGGCACCATCGAGAAGAACGTCACGCTGGCCTTTGCCACGGAACTGCGCGACAAGCTCGCGGCGGTCGGCAGATACGATGTCTTCATGACCCGTGATGCCGATGAATATCTGCGCCTGGACGACCGCGTCCGCATTGCCCGCCAGCATGAGGCCGATCTGCTGATTTCGATCCATGCCGACACGATCAGCGTCAAGGGCATCCGCGGCGCCACTGTCTATACGGTCTCCGACAAGGCTTCCGATCCGGAAGCACAGGCGCTTGCCGACCGTGAAAACCTGTCCGACCAGTTCGCCGGCATGGTCATCAAGGACGACAACAAGGAAGTGACTGACATCCTGATCGACCTGATCCGCCGCGAGACGCACACTTTTTCGATGAGTTTTGCCCATACGCTGGTCGGTCAGCTTTCGACCAGCGTCGGCCTTATCAACAACCCGCAGCGTTCGGCCGGCTTCAAGGTGCTTAAGGCCCCGGACGTGCCGTCCGTGCTGGTCGAACTTGGTTATCTCTCCAACGCCAAGGACGAGGCGCAACTGCTCGACACCGAGTGGCGCGGCAAGGCAGCGCAAAGTATCACCAACGCCGTCGCATTGTTCGCTTCCGCGCGCGCCCCGCCTGGAACCGGAGGTTGACAATGCCCCGGCGGCGCCTGCAACCAGGCGGCGTTGCGGGATGACAACACCCGGTGCTTTTTATTTCCGGCTTGCGGCCGCGAAACGCGGCCCTGCCGTATTTTGTCCACATGGTGGCGACATGGGTTTTCGATTGCGGATTGGGACCGGCTCGAAAGCTTGCGTGGAAGGCGGCTTCGTTTAGGAAATTCCCGAACCAAGGACTGGAGCGGGTATGATTCGTCTCATTGGCTATTTCTTCGGCATCGGCACGACGCTGGCCCTCTTGGCCGCGGCGGGCGTGGCCCTCTACATCGGCCATGTGGCAAAGGATCTGCCCGACTATGAAGTGCTGGCCAAGTACGAGCCTCCCGTGACCACCCGCATCCATGCCTCGGATGGCGCGCTGATGGCGGAGTATGCACGAGAACGGCGCCTGTATTTGCCAATCCAGGCCATCCCGGATCGCGTCAAGGCTGCCTTCCTGTCCGCGGAGGACAAGAACTTCTACAGCCACCCTGGTGTCGACATAACGGGGTTGGGCAGAGCGGTGATGACTTACGTTTCGGGTGGCCCCATGCAGGGCGGCTCGACGATCACCCAACAGGTTGCCAAGAACTTCCTGCTCACCAACGAGCGCTCCCTGGAGCGCAAGGCCAAGGAAGCCATCCTTTCGTTCCGCATCGAGCAGGCCTATTCCAAGGATCGTATCCTTGAGCTCTATCTCAATGAGATTTTCTTCGGCTTCAACGCCTATGGCGTTGCCGGTGCCGCACTGACCTACTTCGATAAATCGGTGAACGAGTTGACCGTAGCCGAGGCCGCCTATCTGGCATCGCTCCCGAAAGGCCCCGCCAACTACAATCCCTTCAAGCACGCCGACCGGGCAATTGAACGGCGAAACTGGGTGATCGGCCAGATGGTCGAAAACGGTTACGTTACGCCCGAAGAGGGCGCGAAGGCGAAGGCCGAGCCGCTTGGCGTTGCTCCGCGCCGCTCTGGCTCCTACCTTTTCGCCGGCGAGTATTTCACGGAGGAGGTTCGTCGGCAGATCATCGCCCGCTATGGCGAGAACGCGCTCTATGAGGGCGGGCTGTCGATTCGCACCACCCTTGACCCGAAGGTCCAGCTTATTGCCCGCAAGGCGATGCAGAACGGATTGATGAAATACGATACTTTGCGCGGCTATCGCGGGCCGGTGAAGACGATCGACGTCTCCGGCGACTGGGGTGTGCCATTGGGTGCCGTCAAGGGACTGGAAGACGTTCCCGAGTGGTCGCTTGCCGTCGTGCTCGACAGTTCGGCATCCGGCCTGTCGATCGGCCTCCAGCCCGCGCGCCAGGCGTCGGGCGACATCGTCAAGGACCGCGTCGAAGGCACCGTCAGCAAGGATGACATGGGTTTCGCCATGCGCCATTTGGTCGATGGCAAGACGGTCAAGGCAAAGTCGCCGGCCGACGTGCTGAAGCCGGGCGACGTGATCTTCGTCCAGAAGAACGACGGATCCGACAATACCTACAGCCTGCGCCAGGTTCCCGAGGTTGAGGGCGGCCTGATAGCCATGGATCCGCACACCGGCCGCGTGCTGGCCATGGTCGGAGGTTTCTCTTATTCGCAGTCCGAATTCAACCGCGCCACCCAGGCCATGCGCCAGCCGGGTTCCTCGTTCAAGCCGATCGTCTATTCGGCCGCGCTCGACAATGGCTATACCCCGGCCTCAGTGATCATGGACGGACCGATCACCATCCAGAGCGGCAACACCACCTGGACGCCGAAGAACTATGACGGCACGGTCGCCGGTCCGGCAACGCTGCGCTCCGGCATCGAGAAGTCGCGCAACCTGATGACGGTGCGGCTTGCCAATGACATGGGCATGAAGCTGGTCGTCGAATATGCCGAGCGCTTCGGCGTCTATGATCATCTGGCGCCATATCTGCCGATGGCGCTGGGTTCGGGCGAGACGACCGTCATGCGCATGGTTTCGGCCTATTCGATCATGGCCAATGGCGGCAAGTCGATCAAACCGTCGCTGATCGATCGCATCCAGGACCGCTACGGCAAGACGGTGTTCAAGCAGGATGAGCGTGGCTGCGAAGGCTGTAACGCGCCTGAATGGAAGAACCAGCCGGAGCCGGAACTGGTCGACAATTCCGAGCAGGTGCTCGATCCGATGACCGCCTACCAGATCACCTCGATGATGGAAGGTGTCGTCCAGCGCGGCACGGGTGCCACCATCGGCGAGCTTGGCCGCCACATCGCCGGCAAGACCGGCACCACCAACGACGAGAAGGACGCCTGGTTCATCGGTTTCACGCCGAACCTCGTGGTCGGCCTCTACATGGGCTACGACACGCCGCGCGGCCTTGGCCATGGCGCCACCGGCGGTGGTCTTGCGGCCCCGATCTTCAAGGATTTCATGCGCGTGGCGCTGGACGGCACGCCCAATGTCGACTTCAAGGTGCCTGACGGCATGAACCTGATCGCCATCAACCGCAAGACCGGCATGCGCGCATCCTCGGGCGATCCCGGCACCATCATCGAGGCCTTCAAACCGGGCACCGGCCCCGCCGACAGCTACTGGGTGATCGGCATGGGCGCCGATGGCTCCAACGCGTCCGGCGGCGCCCTGTCGCCGCAGGCCAACCAGGCCATCCAGGACGGCGGCGGCGGCCTTTACTGACGAATTCAAACGTCCAAATGGGGTCAGCCTCGGGCTGGCCCATTTCGCTTTACACATGGCGGCACCGTCCCTATGTATCGCGCCGACCGAAGCGTCATTCAGCAACAGGACAAAATATTAGGCCATGCGCGCGGAAACGCAGAATATTGTCGACGAGATCAGGCAGGCGATAACCCTGCTGAGGAGGCATCTTTGACTGGGATCAGGCCATAAAGCGGCTTGAATACCTGAACGTGCGGGCCGAGGACGCCAGCCTCTGGAACGAACCGCTGGAAGCGCAGAAGCTGATGCGCGAACGCCAGGGCCTCGAGGAAGGCATCGCGGCGGTCAAGGGCCTGAGCCAGGCGCTGGAAGACAATATCGGCCTGATCGAGCTCGGCGAGGAAGAGGGCGACGAAGGCGTCATCGCCGAGGCTGAGGCCGCGATCCGATCGATGCAGGGCGAGGCCAAGGCCCGCCAGGTCGAGACGTTGCTCTCGGGCGAGGCCGACGCCAACGACACCTATCTCGAAATCCATGCCGGCGCCGGCGGTACCGAAAGCCAGGACTGGGCCTCGATGCTGTTGCGCATGTATACGCGCTGGGCCGAGCGCCGCCGCTTCAAGGTCGAGGTGCTGGAAGTGCATGACGGCGAAGAGGCGGGCATCAAATCCGCCACCTTGCTGATCAAAGGGCACAATGCCTATGGCTGGTTGAAGACCGAATCCGGTGTCCATCGCCTGGTGCGTATTTCGCCCTATGACAGCAATGCGCGCCGCCATACGTCCTTCTCGAGCGTCTGGGTCTATCCTGTCGTCGACGACAGGATAGAGATCGACGTCTCCGAATCCGACGTGCGCATCGATACCTATCGTTCGTCCGGCTCGGGCGGCCAGCACGTCAACACCACCGATTCGGCCGTGCGTATCACCCATATCGCCACCGGCATTGCCGTGGCCTGCCAGGCCGAACGCTCGCAGCACAAGAACAAGGCCAAGGCCTGGGAGATGCTACGCTCGCGCCTCTACGAGGAAGAGCTGAAGAAGCGCGAAGCGGTCGCCAACGCGACCGAGGCCTCGAAAAGCGATATCGGCTGGGGTCACCAGATCCGCTCCTACGTGCTGCAGCCCTATCAGCTGGTCAAGGATCTGCGCACCGGCGTCGAAAGCACCAGCCCGTCGAGCGTGCTCGACGGCGACCTCGACGACTTCATGGAAGCCTCGCTGTCGCAACGCATCGAGGGCGGCGCGGGCGAAGCCGTGGCGGACCTGGATTAAGCGGTTCCGCGCGTCTTCAGTTCGGCCGGTTTCATCATCGGCGCGGCCTGCCGCTGTGTAAGAAGCAAGTTGCGCCGCGAAGGCCGAGCAATATGCTGGTCTCGGGCATTTCTTGCGCCGACTCACATTTCGGCTCACCATCGCCGGCGGGAGGAGACAAAAGCATTTATGGCCGGTCGCGGCATATCTGCTGACGGTTCGGCCGCTGGGAAGACACGTTCCGGGAACGGGCAAGCGAAACGCTTGAAGCTCGTCTGAAAGGAACGCTGCCATGTTTGCTTCCAGTTCAAGATCGGCCGTCACCGTTCCATCGGTTGGCCAACGCCTCCTTCCTCTGTACGCGGCCTGTGTGATCGTATCCGTGTCGGCGCTGGCGCCGGCTCTGGCGCATGACGCCAAGCCGACAGCGGCCAGGCCGCAAGGCTGGAGTTATCCGTTCGCCTGTTGCGCGAATTTCGATTGCCATGAGGTGTCGCAAACCTCGATCAGCGAGCGCCCGGACGGCTACGTCATCAAGGACACCGGGGAGGTGCTGGCCTATAGCGACAGGCGGATCAAGGATTCGCCCGATGGCGAATTCCATTGGTGCGCGCATGAGGCCGGGCTCGATGCCGGCAAGACCATCTGCCTGTTCGTGCCGCCATCGTCCTATTAAAACTATCGCTGGCTGGCTTCAGGCAAAAGCTTGCTGACGGACAGTTGTCAGGATCGCTTCTTTATGGTGCCTTGCCGCTTGGGCGGCGGACAATGGAGAGGTGATGTTCATGGCCATCAAGGGAAGCTGCCACTGCAAGGCGACGATATTCGAGGTGTCGGAGGCGCCGCAAACGGTGACGCAATGCACCTGTTCGTTCTGCTCGAAACGCGGCTCGCTCTGGGCCTACTATACCCCGTCGCAGTTCAAGCTCATCACGCCGCAGAAGAACGTTTCCTTCTACCAATGGGGTTCAAAGACCATAAAGCATGGGTTTTGCGCCACCTGCGGCTGCGGCACCTTCACCGAAACGCCGGACTGGTCGACCGGTGAGCCGGATTTCGACAATCCGAAGATCAGCGTCAACTCGCGGCTGTTCGACGATTTCGATCTCGACAAGGTCGAAGTGGTGGTTATCGACGGCAAGAATCTTTGGTAGCCCGTCACGGCGCTTCGTCACGCAACTGGCACCGAGGAAAAGCTGCAACGGCCACTTTTCCCGTTCGGTTTTTCGCCGCATTTCATGGTACAAGTCGCGCTAAGGGCTGATTTGGCGCCATCGTAAGGCGTGACTTGGAGAGGGACCATCCTATGAAAAAGACCGTGCTCGTCGTTATGGCGACGGCTCTGCTCGTGACTGCGTGCACCACCACCGATCCGTATACGGGCGACCAGAAGATTTCCAACACGGCCGCGGGCGCCGGTCTTGGCGCTCTGGCAGGCGCCAGCCTTGGTCTGCTTGCCGGCGGCAATGATCGCCGCAATGCGCTGATCGGCGCCGGCATCGGCGCGCTGGCCGGTGGCGCGATCGGCGCCACGATGGATCAGAACGAGGCGGAACTGCGCCGGCAGCTTGAGGGCACCGGCGTCAGCGTCACCCGCAGCGGTGACCAGATCATCCTCAACATGCCGTCGGATATCACCTTCAACACCGACCAGGACGCGGTGAAGCCCGGCTTCTACCAGGTGCTTAATTCCGTCGCCCTGGTGCTGAAGAAATTCAAGCAGACCACGGTCGATGTTTTCGGCCACACCGATTCGACCGGTGGCGACCAGCACAATTTCGATCTGTCGCAGCGCCGTGCACTGGCGGTCGCCAACTACCTGTCCGGCCAGGGCGTCGATCAGCGTCGCTTCGCCGTCACCGGTTTCGGCAAGACGAGGCCCGTCGCCTCCAATGCGACCGCCGAAGGACGGGCCCAGAACCGACGCGTCGAGATCCAGCTTTCGCCGCTCACCTGATTGTTCGGCAAGGAAATGCGAAGCGGCCCCACATGGGGCCGTTTTTTGTTGCCCGGACTCGACCTCTTCGGTGTGGTGCTAGAAAATTAGCTGGTTCTAAATAATAGCTTTCCCGCGGTCATGGAAAGGAATAGCATCGAGGCTGTTCCAGAGGGGATGAGGCGGTACAACTGGCCGCGAAATCAGCACTTTCCGCCTCGGTCTTGCACGGCCAGATCAATGAAATCTGGGAGGAATGCATGACAAGAACAATCAGCCTTGGGCGCTGCGGCGTCCTCGCTTTGACAAGTGTTGTGGGTGCATGGTTAGGCCTCGCCACGGCTCACGCCGAGGACGCCAACAAGGCCGACATCGAGGCCTTGAAGAAATCGCTTGTCAAATATCAGGATTACACCGCCGCCGTCCGCGATCTCTATCTGTCGACAGTCGGCTGCGTCTATTACAGCGGTGAAAAGATACCTGGCTCCATGGACTACCCGAAGGGCGCCATGGGCATCCATTTCGTCAACGTCCCGAGTATCGGTCAGAAGCTCGACCCGATGAAGCCCAACGTCCTGATCTACGAACCGACCAAGAAGGGCCTGAATCTGGTCGGCGTGGAATGGCTGGTGCCGCTAACCCCGGACATCAAGGCGCCGCCGAAGCTGTTTGGCCAAACCTTCATGGGTCCGATGGAGGGACACTATCCGCTTATTCCGAGGGAGTTCGTCCACTACGATCTTCACGCCTGGCTCGACGACAATCCGAACGGCATGTTCAGCCCGACGAATCCGAAGGTGAAATGCAGCAAGGCCGAGTTTCCGATGCTGGAGAAACCGACCAAGATGATGCCCGGACCGATGTGACGGGCAGGGGACCAGCGTCCAAAAGAATCGCTGAACCGCCCCAAAGCTTCGTTCCAAGCAATTCACGATGGAAAAGCACCATGCGGCTTTTCCTGGATTGCTCTTGGCTGCAGGGCGAAAAGAGCGGCAAGCCGGCTAGGCGGCTTGCTGGTTGGGGTCAGACCTTGGCGACGATACGCATGAAGGCCGGCATGTCGTCGCCGAAGCCGACGGTGGCGTCATTGTCTTCCTGATGGTGGCGGGCAGGGCGGCTGTTGCTGCGCTGCGGCCTGGTGTCACCGCGCTCAGGTGCGCGCGGTTCATTGCGGTCGGACGATTTGCGTTCGGTGTTTTCCGAGCGGATTGCATCCTTGCGCGCGCGCCGTTCGACAATATCGGCCGTCTCGGCCACATCCGGCTGCGGTTGAGCAGCCGCGGTCGCGGCATCTTCCTCGCTGTGTCTGCCGCGACGCTCGCCGCCCTTGTTGCGCCCGCTCCTTTCGTTGCGGTCCTCGTCCTTGCGGCCGGCGCGGCGCGGCGCGCCCTTGCCCCGGCGCGGAGCATCGTCCTCGCCTTCGCTGGCAACCACTGTCGACAGGTCACCGTCATGCCACTCGATCTTGTTGCCGATCAGCCGCTCGATGGCGTCGATATATTTGGTGTCGGACTTGGTTGCGATGGTGAAGGACTTGCCTGAGCGCCCGGCGCGGCCGGTGCGGCCGATGCGGTGGACATAGTCTTCGGCATGGATAGGCACGTCGTAATTGAAGACATGGCTGACGTCGGGAATGTCGAGGCCGCGCGCGGCGACATCCGAGGCGACGAGATAACGCAGCTTGCCGTCACGGAAATTGGCCAGCATCTGCATGCGCGCGCGCTGGTCCATGTCACCATGCAGTGCGCCGGCGTCGAAATCGTATTTCAGCAGCGAGCGGAACAGCTCCGAAACCTCGATCTTGCGATTGCAGAAGATGATTGCGTTCTTCAGCTCCGCATCCTCGGCCTTGATCAGGTTGCGCAGCGTTTCGCGCTTGTCCCAAGGCTTCGAGCCCGATTTGACCAGCCGCTGGATGATGTTGGTGGCCGCCGACGCCGCCTTGGATACCTCGACGCGCACCGGCGCATGCAGGAATTTTTCCGTCAGCTTGGTGATCTCCGGCGGCATGGTCGCCGAGAAGAACAGCGTCTGCCGAGTGAACGGGATCATCTCGCAGATGCGTTCGATGTCGGGAATGAAACCCATGTCGAGCATGCGGTCGGCCTCGTCGATGACCAGGATCTCGACACCGTTGAGCAGCAGCTTGCCGCGCTCGCGGTGGTCGAGCAGACGGCCCGGCGTCGCGATCAGCACATCGGCGCCGCGCTCCAGTTTCTTGTCCTGCTCGTCGAACGACACGCCGCCGATCAGCAGCGCGATGTTGAGCTTGTGGTTCTTGCCGTATTTGACGAAGTTTTCTTCGACCTGCGCGGCAAGCTCACGCGTCGGCTCGAGGATCAGCGTGCGCGGCATGCGGGCACGGGCGCGGCCCTTTTCCAGCCGGGTCAGCATCGGCAGGACAAAGGAGGCGGTCTTGCCGGTGCCGGTCTGGGCAATGCCCAGCACGTCCTTGCCGAGCAAGGCGTGCGGGATCGCACCAGCCTGGATCGGGGTCGGCTGGGTGTAGCCGGCATCGGTGACTGCAGAAAGCACCTTCGGCGACAGGCCGAGGTCTGAAAAGGTCAACGCTTCTTGAGCGATCGTCGTGTCTGAGGACAAGTGTTGCTGTCTTTGGCTGGTTCGGGGAAGCGCAACGTCATTCGTCGCGGCAAGCGCCACGCGCCTGCAAGATTGGTATTGCGATTAGGCGCAAGCCCGCGATTTGTCAACAGAAACGGGCAGGATTGGCGCGATTGTGAAGTTGTAACCTTAATCGCGATGCTTAATCCGGCCGCTTGTCTGTGTGGCGGCTCAGTAACGGAACTGTTCGGCCAGGATGCGCTCGTTCCAGGAGTGATTGGGATCGAACAGCAAAGTCGCCGTGGCAGTCGGCGATTCCCGCACTGTAACCGAGGTCACCGCCTTGACCTCCGTGTGGTCGGCGGCTGCGTTCACCGGCCGCTTTTCCGGCTCCAGAATGTCGAAGCGCACGCTCGCCTTGTTGGAAAGCAATGCGCCGCGCCAGCGTCGCGGACGAAACGGGCTGACCGGCGTGAGAGCCAGAAGTGGCGCATCGAGCGGCAGGATCGGGCCGTGCGCGGAAAGATTGTACGCGGTCGATCCGGCCGGCGTCGCGATCATGACGCCGTCGCAGCTCAGTTCCTCGAGCCGTACTTGGTCATCGACGCTGATGCGGATCTTGGCCGTCTGATAGGATTGGCGCCACAGCGCAACTTCGTTGATCGCCAGCGCCGTGACGTGTTCGCCGTCCGAGGTGGTTGCCAGCATCTCCAGTGGGCGGATCGTTTCGGCGACCGCGGCCGCGATGCGCTCGGTGAGCCCGCCGGAACGGTATTCATTCATCAGGAAGCCGATCGTGCCACGGTTCATGCCGTAGACTTTCTTTCCCGTACCCATCGTGTCGCGCAAGGTCTGCAGCAGGAAGCCGTCACCGCCCAGCGCCACCACGACAGTCGCTTCGGCGACCGAACATTGGCCATAGCGCGCCGACAGGCTCTCCAGCGCCGCCTTGGCGTCCGTTGTGTCGGACGAGACGAAAGCGATGCTGTTGGCGGCTGTGCTCATGGCTTCCCGATCGCGACCGATTGGCGCCGGCAGGTTCTGGCCGCGCCAGCGCCGGGGTAGCATGGGGCGGGCGGGTCTGCAAAGAGACCCTCAGCCAGTTCACGAAGCGACGTGCGGCAGCGCCGCCTCACAGCGCGGTCGCGGTTGATGTCGTGGCGCGATCGAATGTGATGGTTAAGGCCGGGCTTAAGGTCTCGTAAAGCCGGATCGATCATGTTAGCCGGCATGGGTGGCGTGGGGCGCCCGCAGCACCGCCTTATCCTTCGGGACGCAAAGGACGCTGCGGCACGTTAGATTTGTGTGCATGATCCCGCGGATCCTGATTCCAGGGGGACATGCGCCAGCCAGACGAGGCCGACATATTGCCGGTAGCACGCCTGATCATCGTCTTTGTCATGTTGGGAAGTTTCGCGCTTGTCTTCGCCGAGCTGGTGCGCCAGTCGGAACAGATGAGTGCCAGACCGGTTCCCACGGCGTCACGCTGCGGTGATGCTGCCGGAATGCCTTGCCCGCAAAGGGCGCTGTAGGCCGCCAGATACGCTGACCGATCGGCGCCATTTTAGTATCGCCGAGTTCGACAAGCACGCGTTGTTGTCCTGAGGGGGCCGATCACCGGCTGGCGCAAGACTAGTTTTATCATTGCAATTGCGGCATCGACAAAAGCACTGATAGAAGGGCTTCGGATCAAAAATCGGATTCCGTTCCCCCGTCTCCGGGAAACGAGCCGCGCGCCGCGTTGACCGGCCGAGTTCTCGGGTGGTGGCATGCCGCGTAGCGTCTTGATTTCCGGGGGCTGCGGCTTCATCGGCTCGCATCTTGTCGATCGCCTGCTGCGGCGCGACGATCTGGAAGCGCTTGTCGTCGTCGACAATCTGTGGACCGGATTGCGCGACAACATAGCCCACATCTCGGACCCACGCTTCAGCCTGCGGATTGGCGATGCCGAAAGCTTCACGGCGCGCGGGCATTTCGATGAGATCATCCATCTGGCGTCACCGGCCTCGCCCGTATGGTACATGCGCGAACCGGTCCGCACGATCAAAGCCAACATAGGCGGCGCGCTCAATCTCCTGTCGCTGCTGCGGCCCGGCGGCCGCTTCTGCTTCGCCTCGACCTCGGAAGTCTATGGCGATCCCCTGGTGTCGCCGCAACCGGAGAGCTACCGGGGAGCCGTAGACTGCACCGGGCCACGGGCCTCCTATGACGAGAGCAAGCGCTGTACCGAGGCGCTGCTGTTCGAGCAGCAGCGCGTCAGCGGGCTCGACGTCCGCGTCGTCAGGCTGTTCAACACCTATGGGCCGCGAACGCGCATCGATGATGGCCGGGCCGTTTCGAATTTTGTCAGCCAGGCCCTGACGACCGGCATACTGACCGTTTACGGCGACGGCTCCCAGTCACGCAGCTGGGGGTATGTCGACGATATTGTCGATGGGTTGGAGCGCTTCTTCTGGCGCGACAGCATCTCGCACCGCGGTCCCCTGAACATCGGCAACAACCGCGAAATCTCGGTTCTCGACACCGCGAAATTCGTCTGCTCGCTTGTTCCCGGCAGCCGTATCGAACACCATGCGCCTGTTCCGCAGGATCCGACGAACCGGTGCCCGGATCTGACCCCTGGCAAGGCAGGTTCTTCCCGGATGGGAAGCGACGATCGGCTATCAGGAAGGAATCCGGCGTACCTTCGAATGGTTCAGGCAACAGATCGCCACTGGCGGCAAATCGGCGGCGACGGCCTGATAGCAGGAGATTCGCGGCTTCAGACCCGGTCCGTTATGGCGACCGCGCAACAGAATCGAGCCGGCCGACGAAATAGGGCTCGAACACGGTTTCGAAGGCCTTGAGGGCGGCCCCGATCGCCTGGTGCATGTCGAGATAGCGGTAGGTCCCCAACCGTCCCCGAGATGCAGGTTCTTCTCCGCACCCGCCCGGTCGAAATAGCGGCGATAGATCGCCTGATCCTTGCGCGTGTCGATCGGATAATAAGGCTCGTCGGCGCGGCCGGCAAAACGGGAATACTCGCGGCCGATGAGCGTCTTGCCGCTCCCGTGCTGGCGCTCCGGGTTGAAATGCCGGAATTCGACCACGCGGGTAAAAGGCACGGCTTCATCCGCGTAGTTCATGATCGCCGTGCCCTGGTGGTCTGGCGTGTCCATGACCTCCAGGTCGATATCGATGGTTCGCCAGCCGAGTTCGCCTTCGCTATAATCGAAATAGCGGTCGATCGGGCCGGTGTAGGCGACCGGCAGGTCTTTGCGCAGCATGGGCTTGATATCGAAGAAGTCCATGCCAAGCCGTGTTTCGATGAGCTCGTGCGCGAGCATTTTTTCGAAGATCGCCGTATAGCCATCCACTGGCTGGCCTTGGAAGCGGTCGTTGAAGTAGCCGTCCTCGAACGTGTAGCGGACGGGCAGGCGCGTGATGATCTGCGCCGGCAGTTCGCGCGGGCCGTCTGCCATTGCTTGGCGGTGTAGTCCTTGATGAAGGCCTCGTAGAGAGGGCGGCCGACGAGGGAAATCGCCTTCTCCTCGAGATTGGCCGGTTGGCGGTCGCCCAGTTCCGCCGCCTGCTCGGCGATCATGCCACGTGCCTCGTCGGGGCTCAGCCGCTTGCCGAAGAACTGGCAGATCGTGGCAAGGTTGATCGGCAGCGGATAGACCTTGTCGCGATAGGTCGAGAACGCACGGTGGCGATAGGCCGTGAAGCCAGTGAAGGCGCGCAGATAATTCCAGACCTCCTCGTTGGATGTATGGAACAGATGCGGCCCGTAGCGATGGACCTCGACCCCGGTGACGGGGTCCTGTTCGGTGTACGCATTGCCGCCGATATGCCGGCGCCGGTCGATTACCAGCACGCGCCGGCCGAGCTGCGTGGCGATGCGCTCGGCGAGTGTCGCACCGTAGAAGCCCGCGCCGACGATGAGGATGTCGGCCTTGGCCAGCAGGTTCCTGTCCATTCGATTATCCGGATCCCTAGGGCTTGAGTATTATTTGGGACAGGTCGACCGACTTGGAATATTGCCTGCGCAGAAGGCGCCATAACAATTCCATCAATCGATTCGCTTGGCGAAAGGCTTTTCTGTCCAAGAGATAGTCGGCCACCATACGCAGGCCGATCATGGGTTTCGATCGCCAGCGCCTGCCTTTGCGATCGACGGCCTCATAGGACAATGGAAAGAACTCGCCAAATCCATATTGCGACGCCAGTTGGCGATATTCGTTGTGAGGCGTTCTGCCTGTCTTGAGCATCGTTGTTGCCAGGTGAGCCCCCACTGGCCGTGTGTGGCGGACAGGCAAGGCGTCGAATACGGCCGATGTTCCATGGTTTTCTTCGGCAAGCCTGGTCCACAACAAGTCCAGACCAAAACCGCTCATGGAGTTTTTGAACAGAGGCAGCATCTTGGCCGCGACGTCGGCTCTCAGGCAGGGAGCCATGATCTCGATCGTGTCCACCAGGCGAAACTCGAAACTCTTGCAGCGGAGGAACGGCAGGTGGGAATAATAGCTGTCCAGCGTCAATGAAGGCTGGCCGATATGGAGGCCGAGCCGGCGCATGTTGGTAAACATCGCCTCGATGGTCGCCCGGTCTGCTTCCAGATCATCGTCCGGAAGCCAGATATACTGGTAGCGGTCAAGGAGTTCAGGCTGTTGGCTCAGCAGAGCATGGATGCCATCCCATTTGCCGCCCTTGTAGTCGACCCGGTTTTCATGCGGCAGCCGGAACGCCGACGGATCGCTTCCGAAGTAGCTGACGATCAAATCAAATTCACAATTGGGATCGTTCGCCCCCCATCCACGATGGAGAGAGTTGTCGCCCGCCCTGACTATCACGAGATCACGGTGGCTGGTGCTCGGCAAAGTTCTGTTTCCGACATTCATGCCCTTAATCCAGGGCCCGGGCGAGCCCTACACGAAAGCAAGTTGAATGCGAAGGGCATGGCGAGGAAAGATCTCCTGGAGTTGGCTGAGCACGATGTCTTGTCGGCATAACGGGTGTATTCAAACGTCATGGCGATTCGCCGTGTTTTAACGCGAATCCACTCGGGCAGGAGCCTGCCATATGAATGGCTGTTGCCCGTACGAGCGTTCTGATAGTCAAGACATCGCTGATGTTACGGGCGCTGATGTTAGGAACAAGGAATTCGATGAAACTGATTGTTGTCACCCCGGCCGGTCGTGAGGAATATCTTCGCCTACTTGGCCATCATGTTCCGAAAAGCCCCGATGTGCATGAGTGGCACCTCTGGGACAATTGTCGCAACGAGGTTGACCGCGCGTATCTACAACGATTGGCGGCCTCCGATCCGCGTTGCAAGATCAAACGGCTTCCGCATGCCGACGGCGGGAACAACGTCATCGGCGATTTCTATCGTTTCTGCGACGATCCCGACGCGTTCTACCTGCGCCTCGACGACGATGTGGTTTTCGTCGAGGAGGGCTTCTTTCGGAAATTCATAGCAAGGGTCATGGCGGAAAGGGGATCGCCCATCTGGTACGCGCCATTGATCATCAACAACGCGATCTGCAATTCCCTGATCAAGCAGCTTTCCAGGGTTCTGGTGGATGGCCCGCTTACTTGTCAGGCGTCATGCCAATTCTCCTGGGCGCATGCGAGCTTTCCACAGGCGCTACATCCGGTGTTCATCGAAGCTGTCCGTTCCAATCGGCTTGAAGACTTTCGCGTGCCGGACCGGGAGATCAGGCTGTCACGCTTTTCGATCAACGCCATCGGCTTTTTCGGCTCGGACATTGTCGGCCTGGGAGAGCGCTTTCAGCCGCGCGGCGACGAGGAAGAGTGGCTATCGGCGACGCTGCCGGCAAAGCTGGATCGGCCAGGCAAAATTTTTGGCGATCTGATCGTTGCGCATTTCAGCTTCTATACACAGGAGCGTCAGCTGCTGCGCACCAACATTCTCGATAGTTATTATGAGCTCGCTGGCCTGGCCCCACCCGTCTACGAGAAGCCTTCAGTCGGCTGGAGAGAGCAGCTGAGGCAATGGAGGAGGCGCCGAAGGGGATCGGCGCCACCACGCTATGCAATCTCGCTGCCGGCAACCATTTCCAAGTGACGCACGGGTTCAGGCCCGTTCGTTGTCGCGAATCTGTCGCTCGCCGCTCACCTCCTGGTTGGCATTGCCGGAAGAGAGTTCGGTCAACGGCACGGCCAGATGCGGCGAATGGATGATTCGCTTTCGGCCTAGCCCGCTCGGATTGTCGTAAAGGGTGGTCGCGTCGCGCTCGGCGGCGGCCGTCGTGCCGAGTTCGACATTGCCGGTCAGCGGATGACGCCGGCGCCCGGCGCCCCCGGCCTCGATCTGCGCGCCGCGAAGGATGGTGACGGCCTGGTGCCAGCTCCAGGGGCGTCCGGCATTCTTGATGCGGACCATGAACCGGCGCGGTCGCCCTCACGGTAGGGAGTCGTCCGCCGGCTCCATTTGCCACCGTCGAGATCGAAGCCTCGCATCGGCGCATTGCGGGCCATGCGACGCCTGTTTCGTTCCCAAAAAGATATTGACTGTACGTTTAGTTATAATTATCGCTTGTAACGGAACAGGGTTGGCCAGCCGGTATGCGCCGGTGAATGGCTACGAAACAAAGGGGAATATCTTGGCAGTCATCCGGCAGGTTCCGGTGCGTCGAGGTGCTGTGCGCCGATGGTTCCGCCAGACCCTTGAGGTTGCGGTCGGCGGATACGGCTTTCTTTCGTCAGCAGGAATGGACCCGAGGCGACGCCGCCGCCGGTCCCAACAATGGGAGCAACTCGCATGAACTGGAAACTGACCGCGGCTGCCGTGGGGCTGTCGCTGTTCGCCGCTACGGGCATTGCCCGCGCTGATGGCGAACTCAACATCTACAATTGGGGCAATTACACCAGCCCGGACCTCATCAAGAAGTTCGAGGAGACCTACAAGATCAAGGTCACCGTGACCGACTACGACTCCAACGACACCGCGTTGGCCAAGGTCCGCCAGGGCGCTTCCGGCTATGACATCGTCGTGCCTTCCGCCAGCGTCGTGCCGATCTGGATCAGCGAAGGCCTGCTGCTGGAAACCGATCCCAACAAGATGGAGAATTTTAGGAATGTCGATCCGAGGTGGGTCGACGTTCCCTTTGATCCGGGCCGCAAATACACCGTTCCCTGGCAGTGGGGTACAACGGGCATTTCGGTGGACAAGTCGGTCTATGCAGGCGACCCGAACACGTCGGCGCTGTTCCTCGACCCGCCGGCCGAACTCGTCGGCAAGATCAATGTCGTGCCCGAAATGGGGGACATCATGTTCCTCGCCATCGCCTATGAAGGCGGTCAGTACTGCACCAACGACATGCAGGTGCTGAAGAAGGTGCACGACAAGCTGGTCGAGGCGAAGGCGAAATGGCTTTCGCTCGACTACGCGGCTGTCGATGGGCTGGGCAGGGGCGACATCGCCGCCGGCGTCAACTGGAATGGCATATCGCTGCGCGAGCGGCTGCAGAACGACAAGATTGTCTATGGCTATCCCAAGGAAGGCTTTCCGATCTGGATGGACAATGTCGCCGTTCTCAAGGACGCCAAGAACGTCGACAACGCCAAGCTCTTCCAGAATTTCATCATGGATCCGAAGAACGCCGCGATGATTTCGGCTTTCGCGCGCTATTCGAACGGGATCAAGGGATCGGAAGCCTTCATGCCCGACGATATGAAGAACGCACCTGAGGTGAATATTCCGGCGGAATTCGCCGCCAAGGGCCAGTTCATGCCGGCCTGCCCGCCGGATGTGCAGGCTCTTTACACGAAAATCTGGACCGACCTCCAGAAGTAGCGCCACCAGCCGAACCCAACAAAGAGCCACCGGGCCGCGATGCGCGGTCCGGTCACTTTCATGCCAAGTGCGATCACGTGATCGCGGGAGATTTTCGATGTCCGATCTCGACCTTTGCTACATGCCCGCCAGCGAGGCGTTGCGGCTGTTCAAGGCGAGGAAACTCTCGCCCGTCGAACTGATGCAGGCCACCATCCGCCGCGCCGAGGCCACCAAATCGGCGATCAACTGCTTCACCTTCACGCATTTCGAGGAGGCGATGAAGCTGGCCGCGAAAGCGGAGGCGAAATACGCCAAGGGCGCCAGGACCGGCGCGCTCGAGGGCCTGCCGATCGGCATCAAGGACGAGAGCTATATCAAGGGCAAGCCGACGTCGCATGGCTCGCTGCTGTCCAGGGATGCCATAAGCGGGCACACCTCGACGATGAACGAGCGCATCATCAAGGCCGGTGGCATCGTCCATGCGCGCACGGCCACGCCCGAATTCAGCTGCGCCGGTTATACCTGGTCGAAGCGGTGGGGCGTCACCCGCAATCCCTGGAACCGCGACTTCACGCCGGGTGGCTCGTCGGGAGGCTCGGCGGCAACGCTGGCTTCGGGCTCGTCGTCGATCGCCACCGGCTCCGACATTGCCGGATCGATCCGTATTCCGGCGTCGGCCTGCGGTCTCGTCGGCTACAAGCCGCCTTATGGGCGCAACCCGGACGAGCCGCCCTTCAACCTGGATTTCTATTGCCACACCGGGCCGCTGGCCCGGAACGTCCGGGATGCGATCCTGCTGCAGAATGTCATGGCTGGGCCGAGTCCGCTCGACATCGCCACGCTTCGCCCGAAGCTGCGCCTGCCGCTCGATTACCAGCCGATCAAGGGCTGGAAGATTGCGTTCTCGATGGACCTGGGCTCCTTCGAGGTCGATGCCGACGTTCGCGCGAACGCGCTTGCGGCCTGCGATGTGTTTCGTTCGCTTGGCGCGACGGTCGAGGAGGTCGATCTCGGCTGGGATGACGGGGTGCTCAAGGCAGGAATGGCCTATCTGGAGCATCTTTTCGGCGCTTCGCTGTCGCAACTGCTTGCCGAGCACGGCAGCGACATGACCACCTATGCCAGGCGGTTCGCCGAGGATGGGCAAAAGTCCAGGGCCACCGACTTCGTCGCGACACTGGATGTGGCAGCACGGATGTACCAGACGCTGGGTCCGCTGCTGGAGACCTACAATGTGCTGATCTGCCCGACGAACGCGCTTCCCGCGGTGCCGGCGGAGTTCGACCAGACCACGGGAACCGTCGAGATCAACGGCAAAGAGGTGAACCCTTCGCTGGGCTGGGTGATGACGACGCCGTTCAACATGCTGAGCCGCTGTCCGGTGCTGTCCATGCCTTCGGGCCGGGCGGCAAGCGGCGTGCCGACGGGCTTCCAGATCGTCGGCCGCACCTATAGCGATGCCGATGTCTTCCGGGCCGCGATGGCCTATGAAACGGCCCAGGGGCAATGGTACAGAAACGCCGGGACGCGCCCATCGCTTTGATCTGGCGATGCAAGGGAAATGACGAAGATGGTGCAACGCAAAGCTACTGCAAAGCTCAGGGTCGCGACAGTCAAGGGCAGGGCTTCGGCCAATGACGCCGCGCCCAAGGACCGCCGGCGCGAGCGCGGCGAAGCCAGCGTGCAGCGCATTCTCGACGCCACCATCGAGCTGATCGCGGAGGAGGGACTGGCGAGCGTCACCATGCAGCGCATCGCCGAGCATGTCGGCTCGTCCAATGCGCTGGTGGTCTTTCACTTCGGCAGCAAGGAGAACCTGTTCCGGGCGGTCCTGCAGTATCTCAGCGATCAGTATGACGAGCTGTGGGTGACACTGGTGCGTGTGCCCGGGCAGTCGGCGGTGGAGAGCCTGTTGGGCGCGGTCGGCTGTGCGCAGCGCTTCGCCAGGGAGCATCCGAAATGGGTGTCGGTCTTTGTCGCCTTCTCCAGCGATCGCAAGAGCATGCAGATCTACAACGAGATCGGCCTGCCCAGCGATCTCGCCTACACCGCCGAAGCGCGCGAGCTGCTGGTCGAGATCGCGCGCGACGGGGATTACAGCGGCGTCGACATCCAGACGCTGTCGGAGAGCCTGAATTACCTCGTTCACGGAGCGTGGTACTGGGATCACCTCAACCCGTCCGGCCGCGGCACCGATGTGGTGCGCAAGACAATGCTGCTATTACTGCACCAGGCCTTTCCACGGCATTTCGACCTGATAGGGTAACTTGCCCGTCAAGGGCTCTGCCGCAGATGGCAGCCGGCCTGCCGTTTCCGCGCGAGGTATTCGTCGATCAACTGGCGGTAGCGCACCTTGCCGAAGCTCGGGAAATGGCCGCCATGCACGACCGAGACGTCGAGATCGTGCATGGCGAGCAGTGTCGCCATGTAGTCGGAAATATCCGAGTGGTAGACATCATCGATCAGCGGGCCGTCATAGATGATGTCGCCGGACAGCAGGATGCCGGTCTTCTTCTCGTACAGCGCAATGCCGCCGGGCGAATGGCCTGGCGTGTGGATGACCTCGAAAGCGCGGTCGCCGAGATCGATGATGTCGCCATGCGCGAGCAGTCGGCCGGCCGGCGCGGGCTGGATGCGGTAGCGTGCTGTTTCCCAGCCTTTTGGCTGGCGATCGAACATGTCGTCGGTCGCATAGGTACCTGCCGCGGTCCATTCGTTGCGCGGATCGGCCAGGATTGCCGCTTCAGCCGAATGCACGCAGCGATCGGGGAATTCATGGTGGCAGCCGATATGGTCGAAATGCGTGTGGCTGGCGACGCAGGTCAGTTTGCGCTCGCTCACCAGCGACACATGCGTGCGCAGGCTGAAATGGCCGAGACCACTGTCGAACAGGAGATCGCGGTCGCGGCCGCGCACATGCCACATATTGCAGCGGAAGAACGGCTTGATCCAGGGCTCGTGGATCAGCGTGATGCCGTCGGCCATGCGGATCGTCTCGTACCAGTCCGGTGCGTCGATGACCGCGAGCATGCCCATGTTCAACCCGTCAGCAGGATGATCTGGTCGGTATCGCACGAAATCGCCACCGTGTCGCCCGGCCTGACAGTGGCGGTAGCCGGCAGCTTGGCGATGAACCGCAAGGCGGGCTCTTCGACGGACGTCGCAAGCATGCGCTTGAAACTGCCCTGGAAGACGATGTCGCTCACGTCCGCCTTGCCGAGCTTCGTGCCAACCGAGGTCGTGCCCAGCACGAGGTGCTCAGGCCGTATGGCCAATGCGGCCGCCGACCCCATCGGCAACGCACGGGGCAGCAACACCGGTCCGACCGGCGTCGCGACGGTACTCGTCCTGTCTCCGGTCTCCACGACCGTGCCGGCGAGGATCGTGCTCTCGCCCATGAAGGTCGCGGAAAAGCGCGTCGCCGGCCTGGCATAGACGCGCTCGGGCGGCCCTTCGTCCTCGATGCGGCCGTCATTCATCACCACGCAATGGTCGGCCAGCGCCATCGCTTCTTCCTGGTCGTGGGTGACATGGATGAAGGCGGTGCCGACGCGCTTCTGGATCGCCTTCAATTCGTCCTGCATCTGGCGGCGCAGTTTGAGGTCGAGCGCGCCGAGCGGCTCGTCGAGCAGGAGCACTGCCGGCTCGATGACCAGCGCGCGTGCCAGCGCGACGCGCTGGCGCTGGCCGCCGGATAGCTGGTGCGGCTTCTTGTCGAAGGCGGCCGCCAGCCCCACCAGTGCCAGGGCTTCGCGTGCTTTTGCCGCCCGCGTCGCGCCGTCGACACCCTGCATGCGCAGGCCGAAGCCGACATTGCCGCCGACGCTCATATGCGGGAACAGCGCATAATCCTGAAACACCGTCGTTGTCGGGCGCTTGGCCGGCGGCACGAAGGTGCAGTCCTGGCCGCGGATGAGAACCTTGCCTTCGCTGGGGTTGACGAAGCCGCCGAGAATGGAGAGCAGCGTCGTCTTGCCGGAACCGGATGGTCCGAGCAGGATCGTATAGCTGCCGGACTCTATCGTCAGCGAGACGTTTTTCAGCACGGGATGCTGGCCGAAGCGGTGCGAGACGTCGCGGACATCGACCAGGGGCGCGTTCATGCCGGCTTTCTCCGCAGCAATGTCAGTTCGAAGAACACCACCAGCACGATCGAGACGGCAAAGACCAGCGACCCGACGGCGTTGGTCTTTGGGTTGAGGCCGGAGCGCAGCAGGTTCCAGATTTCCACAGGCAGCGTGGTGTCGAAGCGGGTGAGCAGGAAGGAGATGACGAACTCATCCCAGGAGAAGGTCATCGACAGGAAGAAGCCGGCGAAAATGGCCGGCGCCATCACCGGCACGCTGATCAGCAGCAGCACCTTCCATTCAGGTGCGCCAAGATCGCGTGCGGCGCGCTCGATGTTGATCTGGTGGTCGCCCATCTGGCTGTAGATTATGGCAAAGCACAGCGGCAGGTTGATCACGACATGGCCGATGCCGGCCGCAAGCAGCGACTTCGGCACGCCGGCCCAGTTGAACAGGACCAAAAGCCCCATGCCGATGATGAGGTAGCTCACCGTCAACGGCAGTGTGATCAGCCCGCGCAGCAGACCCGAGCCGGGCAGCACGAAACGCGCGAAACCCCAGGCCGAAAGGAAGCCGAGCGTGACGGCGGTGGCCGAGGAAAGCACCGCGACCAACAGCGAATTGACCAGTGCCGACGTCAGCCGCGCATCCGAAAGAACAGCCTCGTACCAGCGCAGCGACGGGCCGGTGAACGGCGGAATTGGGAAGGAGGTCGACTGCAGGGAGAACAGCACCAGCACGACGACCGGCAGGAAGATGAAGCCGTAGACGGCAAGCGCATAGAGCCAGGAAGCGATGCGGACAATTCTGTGCATGCTCAGGCCCGTTCGATCTTCAGCCAGCGGGCGCAGGCGAGGTAGGCAATGGTGACGACCGCCATCAGGATGATCGACAGCGCAGAGGCCAGCGGAAAGTCGCCGCGACGGCCGATCTGCATCATCACCAGCTGCGGCATCAGAAGCTCGTTGTTGCCGCCGAGTATTTGCGGTGTGATGTAGTCGCCGATGCACAGCACGAAGGTGAGGAATGCGCCCACCATGATGCCCGGCAAGGTCAGCGGCAGGATGACATGCAGGAAGGTGCGCACCGGCCCGGCGCCGAGATCGGCGGCCGCCTTGCGGTAGCTTGGGCTGAGCTGCTTCAAATTGGCGAAGATGGTCAGCGTCAAGAGCATGACGAAGAAATGCACGAAGCCGGTGACGGTAGCCAGGCGCGTATTGGCCAGTTGCAGTGGCTCGCTGATCAAGCCTGAGCCGGTCAGCGCGCGGTTGATAACGCCGTTCTGCGCCAGCACCAGCAGCCACGAATAGGAGCGCACGACATAGGAGGTCCAGAACGGCAGCACGGCCAGCATCAGCGCCAGCCGCTGCCAGCGCTCCGGAACCTGCTCGGCCAGGATCCAGGCGAAGGGATAGGCGAGCAACACGGAGACCACGGTGACGATGGCGGTGACCTGCAGCGAGTTCACCATCGCCTGCCAGTAGGAGGGATTGCTGAAGAACTGGCTGTAGTTGGCAACCGTGAAGCCGCCGTTCTCATGCGACATGAGGCTCGAAAATCCCATGGCCACGAACGGCAGCACGAAGAACAGCAGCGTCCAGCCAAGTGCCGGTGTGACCAGTGCCCAGTGCAGGGCACGACCCGCCCGGGGCGGGGCACGACCCGCCTGGGGCAGGGCACGTCCGCTGTTTCCCGCGGAGTTCATGAGCTGCGGTCGCTCACTTGGCCTGCAGCATTTCGGTCCACATATCCTGCATCTTCTTGTCGAGATCGGCATTCGGCGCCGGATAGGCTTGGGCGCGTGCGAGAAAGCCAGGTTGCTCGTCGAAGCGCAGGACCTTTTTCTGGTCGTCGGTCAGGGCGGCCTTGGTGTTGGAAGGCATGCCCCAGTAGCATGACGAGGTCGCAAGCCGCGCCTGTCCCTCGGGGCTCATGATGTACTGGATGAATTTCAGCGCCATGTCCTTGTTCTTGGAATCCTTGAACATGGCGAGCGACTGTGACCAGAGCACCGCACCTTCTTTCGGGATGGAGAAGTCCAGCGCCGGGTTCTCCTTCGCCAAGCCAGCCGTCACCCATTCGCCGCCGCCGACCAATATGTCGACCTCGCCTGTCGCCAGCGCCGTCTGGCTGGCGGTGACCTCGCCGACCAGCTTGGCGTTGGCCTTCATCTTCAGCAGTTCTTCTTTCAAGGCGGGCAGATCGGCTTCGCTGAGGTCGGCCGTCTTCTTGCCGATGGCGAGGGCGGCCATGCCGATCACGGGAAGATAGTAGTCGTAGATGGCGACCTTGCCCTTGTATTTGTCGCTGCTCAGCGACGCCAAGGACTGCATGTCGGCTGGGTCAACCTTGGTCTTGTTGAAGCCGATTGTGTTGTAGCCGAATTTTTCGGTGATGCCGTAGCGCTTGCCGCCGACGACGGTCGATCCGTATCTTCACCTGCGGGAAGAGGTCGGCGAAGGGCAGCTTGTCTTCCGGCAGCGGCTCGAACAGGCCCTTTTCGACGCCGCGCGGCACGTCGATGCTGTCGATGACCATCACGTCCCAATCGCCCGGCTGCGACTGCTCGACGATTGCGAGGCCGGCGCCGGTGCCTTCGAACTCCTTGACGTTGACCTTGACGCTGTTGGCGTCCTCGAAGGGTTGCAGCAGCGCCGGATCGGAATGATCGCACCAGATGAGCGCGTTGAGATCGGCGGCCTCGGCAAGGCTGCCCGCCGCGAGCAGCAATGCCGTGGCGGCGCACGCTGCATGCAGCTGGCGTTTCAGGACGGAAAGCGGATTCCCGGATTTGACGGACATCGAGTGTTCTCCCTTGCCTTTATGGCTTCTTGCAAAAAATTGAACCAATTCTAAAATTGAGTCAATTCGATTTTTGTGGCAAGAGGCTGATATGAGCGGATTGCGGGCACGGCAAAAGGCGGACCGTCACAGGCGCATCATCGAGGCCGCGGCGGCACTTTTCCGTGAGGCTGGCTATGAGGGCGCCAAGATCGAGGCGATCGCCGCGCAGGCCGAAGTGTCGATCGGCACCATCTACAATTACTACCAGAACAAGGGCGACATCCTCGGCGCCATCGTCTCGCTGGAGGTCAACGAGGTGCTCAATGCCGGGCGCGGCGTGGTCGCCCGGCCGCCGGCCAATGTCGGCGACGCGCTGGACACGCTGATCGGCATCTATATCGAACACTCGCTGCACTATCTCAGCAAGGAGATGTGGCGGCAGGCAATGGCGATCTCGACGCAATTGCCCGACAGCCCGTTCGGCCAGGCTTACACCGGCCTCGATCGCTCGCTCACCGAACAGATCCGCGCGCTGATCGCCCGGCTGCAGGAGATTGGCCTGGTGCGGCAGGACATCGACGGCGCGGCGCTGGGCGAACTGATCTTCAACAACATGAATATGATGTTCATCGAATTCGTGAAACGCGAAGAGGCGAGGATACCGGAACTGAGGGCGGCGATACGCAGGCAGAACAGGATATTGGTGGCGGCGATCGGGGTGTGAGGGAGTCAGGAGCAGGCAGGAGAAGTCGTCGCTTCGGCGTTACATGTCGTCTTACGCAAAGCTCGGCCCTTGAGTTGAGGTTGAAATCTGATACAACCTAAGGGAGCATAAAATGGGAGGGGTAAATGGGGTCGTTTTCCATCTGGCATTGGGTGATCGTGCTGCTGTTGATCGGCGTGCCTGTTTTCTTTGCTGTTCGATCAGCCGCGAAGCCGCCACAGAATCCTGAGGCTCTTGTGGGATTCGGCGGCTGGCTGATGCTGCTGGCTATCGGTCAGACATTGTCACCGCTGCGCACACTTGCCGACTTCGCCAGTTCGGCCGACGGCTACCAGCAACTCATGATCCTCCCGAATGGCTCCCTGGCTGTGTATGGCGAGGTTGCTCTTAATCTGGCGTTCCTGGCGCTTCAGCTGGTTGTGCTGGTGACAATGCTGCGGCGAAGCCGCCGGTTCCCTCAATTGTTTCTGCTTCAGTGGCTTGCGATCCCCGTCGTTTTTATCCTGGACACGATCTGGATTGCGTCAATTCTGGGGGTCCCGGTGAACCAGGTGCTCGCAGGCGATGCACTGGCGGCGCCCGCAGCTTCGTTTGTGGGAACTGGCCTCTGGGTTGCTTATCTCTATAAGTCTGTGAGGGTGAGGAATACGTTCACCAGGACGAATATGTCGGCCCAAATCGCGAGGGCCTCGTAAGAGGGCTCGCAATCGCGCTCGCAAGTCTTTGGCTCTCGGGGTGATCGTCGGTCGGAACTGGTGCCCCCGGACGGAATCGAACCGCCGACCTTCGGTTTACAAAACCGCTGCTCTACCAGCTGAGCTACAAGGGCACGGCGCTCCGGTTAGCATATTTGTTGCGCCAGTAAAGACAAAACTCCGTTTTGGACCTCAGCCGTGGTGGATGATGCTCCGAGCCTGCGTGCTGAAATCCGCGAAGGCGCTTCCTACATAAAGGGATAAGTGCAATGCGCTGAACGGAGTGTCGCATGATAAGGCTTGTCATCATTCTCCCTATCGTCGTCGTGGCATGGATGCTGCTGGTGAAGCTCATCAGCGATGTGAAGAAGGCCAATGTCGACTGGACCGGCGTCACCACGATCATCGGCTTCATCGCGCTCGCCTTCTGGCTGCGTCATATCACCGGCATGGGGTGAATGGCTGAGTGTCAGCTATCGGTGGTGGTCATTGCGCGACCGCTTTCCGCCGACCGTGTTTCAAAAATCTCCTGATCCTGTCGAACCTTTCGCTGCTCCACGCCGACTGATCCTCAGAGGCGAATGGTCGCCTCGATCAGAGATCCAGGAGATCGTTATGTTCAAGCGCAGTTTCGTTTCCGGCTTTGTCGCCATCGTCGTTGCAGCAGGCGCGCTCGCCGGCACCGTCCAGTCTTCGTCGGCTCATGGCATGCATCACCATCATGATTACGACGACTACCTCTACTACCAGGATTACCCGGATTACCCGGATTACCCGGACTACTGGTGGGTCTATGGCCATCATCATCACCATCACCGTCATCATCGCCACCACATCATCATCTACTGAGCGCTGCCTGGCGGCGTGATTGAAGAAACCAGTGCGGGAAAGGGCGGCTTCGGCCGCCCTTTTTGCATGGATACGGCGCTTCTTGTCGCCGCCACGGACGATGCCGCGATTGGCCCAAGGTGCTGAAGCGCACAAATCCGGATGATCAGCGCTGGCGAGGGCCGCCGCGCGTTTTCAGGCAGCGGATTCCTGCTTCTTCGAAAAAAATCAAAACCCCGTCGAACCTTTTTCAATGCCGGTCAACGAAGCAAGGAGATCATCATGTTCAAGCGCACACTCGTTTCCGGCCTCATCGCCACCACCGTTGCCGCCACCGCTTTGGTCGGCACCGTCCAGCCCTCGGCGGCTCACTCGCATCACCACGACCTCGGCATCGGCATCGCCGCCGGCGTCGGCGGTTTCGTCCTCGGCAGCCTGCTTGCCCAGCAGCAGCCGCGCACTGTCTATGTCGACGAAGATGGCGGTTCATGGCACGTCCGCCGCTGCTTCCAGCGTTATGCGAGCTACGATCCTGATTCCGACACCTATATCGGCCATGATGGCTACAGCCACTATTGCCGGCTCTGAGGGGAGGCAGACCAACAGCAGAAAAGTGACCAACGACAGGTAAGAGGGGTTGCGAGGCAGCCCCTCTTGGTCGTTTGAACAGCGTCTTTCTAGAGGTGCGTCTTCGCGTCGGTGTCGAGGGTCGGCAAACCGGCCGCGCGGCAGGAGCCGCCGATTTGAAGCCGGGCAGCCTCCGTCTCGTCGCCCATCGCCACCAGTTCAAAGCGGCTTGCGGCTTCCGGATAGACCTTGGCGATGAATGGCTTGTCGCCACCATGGACGCCCGACGGGGCCTTGGCGCTGACAGTGCCGCAGACCACGATTTCTTGGCGGCCGTCCAGCGTTCGCTCGCCGGCGAGTATCGTCCCGAACTTCGCGGAGGCCGGATCCGGCAGGTGTTGGCGGACACCGGATGTGATGATCTCCTCCAGCGCGAGCGAGATCGGAATGGGATTGACGCGTTGGTCGCCGGCATCGGGTCGAGGTGCCGCCGCCACGCACCCGTAAAGTGAAGTCACAAGCAAAAGCTGAACCGGTTTCCTCATTCGCGCCCTTTCGCATGCATTCAAGCGCCACGGCAAGACGGTCAAATCCCATGCGGCCGGCGGTATACAGCGATTTTCGGAGCGTCTAGTCTATCCCGGTGCCAACTGAGGGGAGGGTGGCTTGGACGAGCAGGACCCGAAAGAAGACCTGATCGAGACGGTTTTCCGCAATGGCACGGTCACCACTGTCGGCATCCTGCTGGCATTTTCGTTGGGCTTCATCACCCATTGGGCCGCCAACCCGATCCCGTGGCAGACCTACCACCTTGTCGCCGTTCTGCCGATCCTGGTCGGCATCGCCTTGCAGATGCGGGCACTGTCGCTGCTGCTCGACACAAGGTCCCTGCAGCGGCGGGTCTATGAGCGTGCCAACCGCATCTTCATGGCCGGCCTCGTCTTCACAGCCTGCGGTGTCGGCATGGCGATCCTGCTCGATTTCTTCGATATTGCGACCAAGAGCGCGCTGCCCGGGGCGGGTTGATCAGCCGGCTTGCACGCCTCCGATCATCCGCGTGACTTCGGTTGCCGCATTGCGCACCAACGGTCCGATCTCGGCGAGCCGCTCCGGCGTCACCCGCACCGTCGGCCCCGACACCGAAACCCCGCCTATCGGTTCGCCATATTCGTTGAAGATGGCGGCGGCGACGCAACGCATGCCGGGGTGGCGCTCCTCGTCGTCGACCGACCAACCGCGATGCTTGATAACAGCCAGATCGTGGGCGAGGGCGGAGATGTCGGACAGGGTCTTGTCCGTATAACGCTGCAGCCGGCCTTGCGCAGGATGGTTCCGACGCGCTCCGGTTCGAGATGCGCCAGCACCGCCTTGCCGATGCCGGAAGCATGGAAGGGGCTGCGCGTGCCCGGCCGGAAGAAGGCGCGGATCGCCTGGTGTGTTTCGACCTGGCTGACGAAGACCACGCAGTCATCTTCGGCGACGCCGAGATTTGCGGTCTCGCCGGTATTCTCCATCAATTCCTGCATGACGATGCGGGCGCGGTCGACCAGCTTGCGGCGGCGCAGGAACGCCGCGCCCATGCGGTAGGTCTCGACACCGATCGACCAGAGCTGGTCTGACGTATCGAATTCGACCATGCCGTGGTTTTCGAGTGTCGTCAGCATGCGGTAGGCGGTGGAGGCGGCGAGCCCGCTTTGCGCCGATATCTCACTCAGCGACAGGCCGCTGCCTTCCGCGACAATGGCCAGGATGCGCAAGGCCCGGTCGAGCGATTGCACCGAGGCAGCTTCGGCTGGACCGTTGAAGGAACGCGGGCGTCCGCGCTGACGTTTTTCGCTGGTTTCCATGGCCGGCATTCTCGGCCGTTTCTCCAAAGATGCAATGAAAAAGTTTTTCATGAAATTCTTGGTGCAAATGGTGGAAAAGGGAAAAGGAAACAAATTCAGTTAGTAAAAGCCGTTTTTTAGAAATGAAAAAATATTCTGGAAAAATTGAAAAATTACCCGCCCAGTGACATCCTTAGCCATCCAACAATCATCTCGTGGAGGCTGGAAATGGCCAGGATGCGCGCTGTCGATGCCGCTGTTCTCGTTCTCGAAAAGGAAGGCATTTCCTGCGCCTTCGGCGTGCCGGGCGCGGCGATCAATCCGCTGTACTCGGCGATGAAGGCGAGGGGCACCATCCGCCATGTCCTTGCCCGCCATGTCGAGGGCGCCTCGCATATGGCCGAAGGCTATACCCGGGCCAAGGCGGGCAATATCGGTCTTTGTATCGGCACTTCGGGGCCGGCGGGCACCGACATGATCACCGGGCTCTATTCGGCCGCGGCCGATTCCATTCCGATCCTGTGTATCACCGGACAGGCGCCGCGCGTGCGCCTCAACAAGGAGGACTTCCAGGCTGTCGACATCGCCGCCATCGCTGCGCCCGTCGCCAAATGGGCGGTGACGGTGATGGAGCCTTATCTCGTGCCGATGGCGCTGCAGAAGGCGTTCCACTTGATGCGCTCGTCGCGGCCAGGTCCGGTGCTGATAGACCTGCCAGTCGACGTCCAACTGGCCGAGATCGAGTTCGACATCGATGCCTATGAGCCGCTGGCGCCGTTCAAGCCGGCGATGACCCGCGCCCAGGCTGAAAAGGCGCTGGCGATGCTCAACGGGGCCGAGAAGCCGCTGATCGTCGCCGGCGGCGGCATCATCAATGCCGACGCGTCCGACCTGTTGATCGAATTTGCCGAGATTACGGGCGTTCCGGTCATTCCGACGCTGATGGGTTGGGGCGCGATCCCCGACGACCACCGGCTGATGGCCGGCATGTGCGGCCTGCAGACCTCGCACCGTTACGGCAATGCGACGATGCTGGAAGCCGACTTCGTCTTCGGCATCGGCAACCGCTGGGCCAACCGCCACACCGGTTCGGTCGATGTCTACACGAAGGGGAAAAAGTTCATTCATGTCGACATCGAGCCGACGCAGATCGGCCGTGTCTTCGCGCCGGATCTCGGCGTTGTTTCGGATGCGGGTGCGGCGCTGAAGATGCTGCTCGACGTCGCCACCGAGTGGAAGACGGCGGGCAAGCTGCGCGACTGGTCGGGCTGGGCCAAGGAATGCCATGAGCGCAAGAAGACCATGAAACGCAAGACCCATTTCGACCAGGTGCCGCTGAAGCCGCAGCGTGTCTACGAGGAGATGAACAAGGCGTTTGGCCGCGACGTCACCTATGTCACCACCATCGGCCTGTCACAAATTGCCGGCGCGCAGTTCCTGCATGTCTACAAGCCGCGCAACTGGATCAATTGCGGCCAGGCCGGCCCGCTCGGCTGGACCCTGCCGGCCGCACTCGGGGTGCGCGCCGCCGATCCCGACCGCACCATCGTGGCGCTGTCGGGCGACTATGATTTCCAGTTCATGATCGAGGAACTGGCGGTCGGCGCGCAGCATAAGCTGCCCTACATCCATGTCGTCGTGAACAATGCCTATCTTGGCCTGATCCGCCAGGCGCAGCGCGGCTTCTCGATGGACTATGAGGTCAGCCTGGCCTTCGAGAACATCAACCGAGCTGACGATCCGGAGGCCGGTTATGGCGTCGACCATGTCGCCGTCGCCGAGGCGATGGGCTGCAAGGCGGTCAGGGTGCGCAAGCCGGAGGAATTCGCCGGCGCCTTCAAGCAAGCGGAGCGGTTGATGAAGGAACACCAGGTTCCGGTCGTGCTCGAATTCATCCTCGAGCGCGTCACCAACATCTCGATGGGCACCGAGATCGACAAGATCACCGAATTCGAGGACCTTGCCGAGAACCAGGAAGATGCGCCGACCGCGATCGTGATGCTCGACTGATTTTGTTTGAGCATCGGATTGCCCCAAACTGGTTTCCACTTTTGGGTCCGATGCTCCAGGGAGAAAAAGAATGCCGCGTTTTTCAGCCAATCTGTCGATGCTCTTTGGCGAGCACGATTTTCTCGACCGCTTCGATGCCGCCGCCCGCGCCGGTTTCAAGGGTGTCGAATATATCGGCCCTTACGACCATGCGCCCGAGGTGGTCGCCGCGCGCCTGAAGAAGAACGGCCTGACGCAAGTGCTGTTTAACCTACCTGCGGGCGACTGGGGCAAGGGCGAGCGCGGCATCGCCGTGTTGCCGGACCGCGTGCCGGAGTTCCGCCAGGGTGTGGCCAAGGCGATCACCTACGCGCAGGCGCTCGGCTGTGAGCAGATCAACTGCCTTGCCGGCATCGCGCCGCAGGGCGCCGACCGCACGGTGCTGGAGAACGTCTTTGCCGAGAACCTTGCCTTCGCCGCGGAGAAGCTCGAACAGGCCGGCATCAAGCTGCTGATCGAACCGATCAACACGCGCGATATCGAGGGCTTCTTCCTGAACTATTCCGATCAGGCTCTGGCGCTGATCGACCGCATCGGCTCCAAGAACCTGTACCTGCAATACGACATCTATCACATGCAGATCATGGAGGGGGATCTCGCCCGTACCATCGAAGCGAACCTTCCCCGCATCGCGCATATCCAGCTTGCGGACAATCCCGGCCGTCACGAGCCGGGGACGGGCGAGATCAATTTTCCTTTCCTCTACGATCACATCGACCGGATTGGATACGCGGGTTGGATTGGGGCGGAGTACAAGCCGAAGGCGGGAACCGAGGCCGGGTTGGGCTGGTTCCGGGGGCTGGCCGGCCAAGGAAGCGCGGCGGCTTAGCCAAGGCCCCCTCATCCGGCCGCTGCGCGGCCACCTTCTCCCCGAGGGGAGAAGAGATCGTCAACGTTAGCGCCTACCTCTTCTCCCCACCGGGGAGAAGGTGGCCCGAAGGGCCGGATGAGGGGGCGCCTCAAAATTGGAGCAAACCAATGGAAACCATAGGTTTCATCGGCCTCGGCATCATGGGCGCGCCGATGGCGGGGCATCTTCTCGATGCCGGCTATACCGTCATCGCCAGTGACCATCGCTCGAACCCACCAGCCGATCTCGTCGCCAAGGGCATGAAGTCGGTTACCGGCCATGCCGCCGTGGCGAGAGCCGCCGACATCATCATCACCATGGTTCCCGACACACCGCAGGTGGCCGACGTTCTGTTCGGCGACAATGGCGCCGCCTCAGGCCTGTCGAAGGGCAAGCTCGTCATCGACATGAGCTCGATCTCGCCGATCGAGACCAAGGAATTCGCAAAGAAGATCAACGAGCTCGGTTGCGACTATCTCGACGCGCCAGTCTCCGGTGGCGAAGTCGGCGCCAAGGCCGCATCCCTCACCATCATGGTCGGCGGCGACGAAAAGACCTTCGAGCGCGCGAAACCCGTGTTCGAGAAAATGGGCAAGAACATCACTTTGGTCGGGCCGAATGGCGTCGGCCAGACGACCAAGGTCGCCAACCAGATCGTCGTCGCGCTGACCATTGAAGCCGTCGCCGAAGCGCTTGTTTTTGCATCGAAAGCCGGCGCCGACCCGGCCAAGGTCAGGCAAGCGCTGATGGGCGGGCTGGCAGCGTCGCGCATTCTCGAAGTGCATGGCGAGCGCATGATCAAGCGCACCTTCGCCCCGGGCTTCCGCATCGAACTGCACCAGAAGGACCTCAATCTGGCGCTGGAGGGCGCGAAGGCGCTCGGTGTATCGCTGCCCAACACCTCGACCACGCAGCAGCTGTTCAACTCCTGCTCCGCCAATGGCGGCGCGAAGGAAGATCACTCGGCGCTGGTCCGGGCACTGGAGCGGATGGCCAATTTCGAAGTCGGCAAGGAGAGAAAAGAAATCAAAGGCAAAGCGGCATAGGGCGGGAGAGGGCGGCGTAACGTTCCCAAGCCGTCAACTTTTGTCTTAAGCCAGGAACGGGTTCCGGCAAGCGTCGCCGGGACCCGTTTTGATTCCGGCGGCAGGCTTGCCGCTTCCAGTCAGCCGCGCTTCAGAAATGCCCGCGCCGCATAAAGGCTCACCGCCGCGGCGTTCGACACGTTGAGCGAGCGGATGGCGCCGGGCATGTCGAGCCGCGCCAACGTCGTAACGGTCTCGCGCGTCTTCTGGCGCAGGCCCTTGCCTTCTGCGCCGAGCACCAAGGCTATCCTGTCGCCGGCAAAACTGGTTTCGAGTTCCGCCGGCCCGTTCGAATCGAGCCCGATGGTCTGGAAGCCGGCCTCGTGCAATTGGCCGAGCGCGTCGGCGAGGTTCTTCACCTCGATCTGGTCGATATGTTCCAGCGCGCCGGAAGCGGATTTCGCCAGCACGCCCGATTCCTGCGGGCTATGGCGCGCCGTGGTGATCAGCGCGCCGGCGCCGAAGGCGACCGCCGACCGCAAGATGGCGCCGACATTGTGCGGATCGGTGACCTGATCGAGTACCAGCACCAGCCTGGTGTCGCCAAGCGCGTCGAGGCGCTTGGGCTTCAGCGGCTCGGCCTCGATCAGCACGCCCTGATGCACGGCGTCCGACCCGGTCACCTTGTCGATGTCCCTGGGTTCGACCAGTTCCGCCTTGAAGGGCAGGGCGGCAAGATCACCAATATCGAGCCGTTCGACCGCATTGCGCGTCACCAGCATTTTTTGATCCGACGGCGCGGATTGTCCAGCGCGGCGCGCACCGTGTGCAGGCCATAGAGGCGCACCAGGCCATCCCCGGCGTTTTCGCCTGGTGGCACGGGTTGGCGCGGCCTGAATGCCGGTGCGCCGCCGCTTTTCTCGTCGCGAAAGGCGCGGCGCAGCTTGGCGTAGTGGGTATCTTTCGGGGTGTTGGAATTGTTGCTCATGGCCGGCTTCTATAGCCGTCTCCTCCCGCCAAGGATATGCCCTGTCGCCGCAGCCGGCGAACAACATCGAAAAACCCTTCCTGCGCGGTTGACACCCACTGGCCTTGCCGCCATAAGGCGCTTCGCTGATTTCGGAGAAGACAACTCGGGTCCGGATCGGCGTGAATGGCTCCGGCGGCAGACTGGAGAGGTGCCCGAGTGGTTAAAGGGGACGGACTGTAAATCCGTTAGCTTAGCTTACGTTGGTTCGAATCCAACCCTCTCCACCACTGCCGGCCCGGAAGCCCTGAAACGCGAAAAACTTCGGATCGAAAAGGTGCATCGCGCTTTTCGGGTGAATTCGGGACGTCAGCGCAAGAGCTGAAATAGCTCGTAGCCGCAGCCTCGATGCGCCCGTCTACAGCGCTTTCAGGAATTTGAAACCCGGGTGCCGATCACGTTGTCGTCTGGATGATCAATGTCAGCGTGCCATCACCATCGATGTTGGCGGCCACGACCTGTGAAGAGTTGAGCCCGTTCGCCCTCAGCGCCGTTGTTGCCTGAGGCGATGCATCGATGGAGTTCTGAAGCCGCAGCAGATCTTCTGCACTGGTCTGGGTAATCACGGCTTCCGCCTGCGCTTTGATTTCCGCAGGCAGATCCTCGACGGCGACAATGGCAACACCGGTGAAGTTCTGGTCGGCAGCCCCTTGTTCGGGCAGCGGTATCTGATCCGGCTGGGGCTCCAAGGGTGTCGTCTGAGGAACGGGTGTCAGCTGAGGAACCTGCGGGTTGATGGCTTGCCCATGGAGGGGCTGCGTGACGACCGCTCCGGCAAGCACGGTAACTACCATTAACATCCGCATCGTCGTTCTCTGCATTTTTTGAAGTCGAAGACAAACCCTTGTACCGGGCGATGGTTCCGTACCCGCGGCAGCCGCTGTGCAATTTCAGTCGTCTGCTTGCCGCCGCAGCGGCTGGTTTGGAATCGTGCCTCCCTACGAAATCGACGATTGGCTCCTGGGTGAAAATGCGCGATCATTGGAAAATGGGACGCCAATTGGACGACAAACTCGATTGCAAGGCTTGCGGGACGATCCTGATGGACATTCCCGACGATGCCAAGGAGTCGACGCCAATTTATTGCAGCAATTGCGGCGCCTTCCTCGGCGAATGGGGTGAATTGCAGGACGATTTCCACCGCCAGGCTCGCGGCACCGAAGCATTCGACCTGCGCGACGGGAACATTATCAAGAAGTAGGATGCGATAAACGCAACCTCCGGACTGCCGCCGGGGTGCCAGGTCGCTATGGCGGTCCTCTATCGGCAGAGGCTCGCAGAGGTTCATAGAATGCGCGCGTTTCAGTGACCGCTGCCAGCGCATTAATGATCCTGTCAGTCGCGTTCGGCGGCACCGAATTCTTCCGGTTTCGCGCCTTGTCGAAGCACCGCCGCGCGATAATTTCCTTAAAGGCGTGGGCGCTTCTCCCTTCACGACAGGAGTTGACCATGAAACATCAGACACTCGACCAACTGCAGGCCGTCGCCAGGATTGAATCCTCGGCGCCCCATTCGGAAATGACCCGAGATGAGCGCATCGCGCGATGGGCCGAACTTCTCGATCGCAATCCCGAGCGATGCCTTGGCGCGTTCAGAGGGACCGAACATCTGCATCCAGAGGTACGCGCCATGGCACGCGGCGAAGGGTCGGCGATTGCCGTTGCCTTCGAAGACCCGGTGCTGCGCGCGTCGGGTCTGAGGGATGACACTTATGGCGAGGCCAAGCGCTTCTTCGAACTGAATGACTGGCAACTGCACGACATCGTTTGCGATTGTCACGTAGGCGCTACCATGAAAGCGCGGTGGGCAGCCGCTCGGGTCCGCGCGACAATTGGCGGCAACAGGTTTCTTGCCTGGTTGAGGCAACGGATCATGTTCTGACGGGCGCCGGGCGGTTTAGGTGAGAGTCGTCATCTGTTCGCAACCGCGCGTGCGACCCCACCTGATCCGTCTTGTCGATCAGTCCCTCTGCTCGTGGCAAAGCCGAACGGCTGCACGACTACTCCCCTGCGTCCCGCCGCCTACGGCGGCGGCAAACGGGCACTGTGCGTCCTACAGACGGTCGGGGCTGGGCGCTGTCGGGCACTTTCCAACACGTGAGGCCTCACCAAAGGTTTCGCGGCTGTTGACGCGCTTTCCCGAAGTTTCGGCAGCCGATAATCGCTGCTCAGCGGTCCATTCGGCTTCATCGCACAAGCTGGAACCTGATGCATCGCCGCGCATTTCGTCTCCATTGGTGGATCGAAACGATAGCCAGGGAGAATTCGGATGCAAACTTCAGGACACGATTTTCGCCAACTGACCATAGAACCGTTTGCCGGAACGGTGACGGTTCGATTTTCCGATGCCGTGGTCGCGGCCACGGAGCACGCGAAGGTTCTCAGGGAAGAGGGACAAGAGCCGACATTCTTTGTCCCTTTCGAGGATATCTATTTCGACCTTTTCGAAAAGACCGACACCACAAGCAGCTCACCGCTCAAGGGAACCGCGAGCTATTGGCGGGTCCATGCTGTCGGTAGCTCGGCCGACGACTTCATGTGGACATACGAGACGCCCGATACGGCAGCGCGGGCCATTGCAGGTCATGGCGCTTTCGATCCGCGAAAGGCGCGCATCGATGTCGACCCGATGGAGGACAAACGACACACCCCCATGTCATGGAATAGGATTATCTTCCATGTCGATGCCGGGCTTGGCATATGGTCCGTTGGGGCACCGATGCATGCATGTCTGTGTGGATATGCAAAGGCTGTTTGCCGAGCCGTCGCAATGGGCGACCCCCTGGATCACCCGTGTCCTTCCTCAAATCGAAAGGCTGGTCGAAAGACGAGCGTCACGGACAGTCTTCACGCGTTTCCTGCCAGCGCAAAAGCCGGGGCAGGGCGTTGGTACATGGAAACGCTATTACGAGCGCTGGGCCTCGATGGCCATCGAGAATATTGGATCCGAAATGGTCGACCTGTTACCGTCGTTGGCCGCCTATTGCCCGCCAGCGGCAGTCATCGACAAGCACATCTACTCGCCCTGGTTCGAAGGTCACCTCAGGGCCTTTCTGAACGAACGCGACATCGACACGCTGGTCATCACTGGCGGCGAAACCGACGTGTGCGTTCTGGCTACGGTACTCGGAGCGATCGATTTCGGCTATCGCGTGGTTCTCGTTACGGACGCGCTGTGCAGTTCTTCCGACGCAACGCATGACGCGCTGTTGACCGTTTATCACCAACGGTTCGCACAGCAGGTGGAGACGGTCGAGATGGAGACGGTTCTCTCGAACTGGGTCTGACTTGCCGGTCATCTGCCAAGCATTCTACGCCTGCAACTTGCCTCAGCCATCGAGCCTGGCCTGCAATGTCGATTGGGTCGCGAGAGCTTCTTGACCTTCGCAACCTTGTCGAATAGCTAGGGCGTGCGTGCGCGGGTATGGTGAAATGGTATCACATGAGCCTTCCAAGCTCTTGGTGCGGGTTCGATTCCCGCTACCCGCTCCAAGTTTCAGCTACACATCGGCAAGCCGAAACACTGCGCGGCAGGCGCGCAGCGCTTCAGGCATTGGTGTGCGCCGCGCTAGCTGTTGAACGCGGACGCGACCTGGTGCTGCTGCGGCACCTGGCCGTTCGGCGTCAGCTTGTCGACGATTCCGGGCAAGGCAGCCGATAGTTGCTTGAGCAGCTCCTGTTCGTCGAGCCCCGTCCGTTGGGCGATCTCGCGGATGACTTGCGGTCCGATCGCGTTGCCCAGCTCATTGGGGTTGATCGATTGGTTCTGCCCGGTGCCGACCCATGAGTCGGCGACATTGCCATGGCCGGCGTTCTTGAGCTTGTCGAGCAGGCCGCCCAGTCCGCCGAGCAGGCCGCCATCACTGGCGGTGGTTCCTGTGGGGTCGGTCGGTGCGGGCGCCTGAGGTTCGGCCGGCTGTTCGGCGCTTCTGCCGCTCAGCATCTTTCCGACCAGCAGCGCGCCGAGCGCGATCATCAGCGGTTTGGTGATGTTGCCGCCGGGAACGGCGTTGTCAAAAAGTCCCATAGTGGATCCTCCATCTGGCCAAGCCCTGCCCATCGTGAACAATGGCGCAATCGAGCGGAATTTCAAGCTGGCTTGTGGTTTTGACATTCATATGAAAATGTCGGGTTGGCGGGGGATGGAGAGGAAAAAATGGGTATCATCAGCTGGATCATTCTCGGCGTCATCGCCGGCTTCATCGGCAGCAAGATCGTCAACAAGACCGGTCAGGGCATGATCATGGATATCGTGCTCGGCATCGTCGGTGCCATTGTCGGCGGCCTGATCTTCAGTGCCTTCGGTGCTTCGGGTGTCACCGGCCTCAACATCTACAGCTTGATCGTCGCGGTCGTGGGTGCCGTCGTGGTGTTGTGGGCCTATCATCAGTTCTCGGGCAAGCGGACCATCTAGGCGTGATCGGCAGACTACCAGCTCTGCCGAATCCTGAATTGCGATAATCCGCCGTCGGTGCTGCCTGCGCTCACGGCATTGGAAGCCATATGCCGTGCCGCCGCGGATCAGGCGACCACGGCCAGCCGACGCTTGCGCTGGTCCAGCGACACGATGGTCAGCCCGCTGCAGACGACCAGCAGGATGCCGCAGACCGCCAGTGCATTGGGGAATTGCCCGAACACCAGCAGGCCCGAAATGACGGCCCAGACCGTGAAGCAGTAGTAGAACGGCGCTACCGCTCCGGTCGGCCCGACGCGATAGGCCATGAAGATGAAGAAGTGGCCGAAGATCAGGAAGAAACCGGCTCCCGCCATCAGCAGCAGATGGCGCGCCTCCGGCGCCACCCAGCGCTCGGAAACCAGATGCGCGGCGCCGGCGCCGATCAGGACGACGACGACCGCCGAGATCGCCACGATCATTCCGGGCACTTCGGCGGTGATCTTGCGGCCGGCCAGATCGCGGGCGGCGGCGAATGTCGCGTTGCCGAGCGCCAGCAAGGCGTAGACCGAAATGCCTTGCATGGTCGGCTGCGCCACCATCAGCGCGCCGATGAAGCCGAGCCCGATCAGCGCCATGCGTTGCCCGCCGATACGCTCGCCAAACAGAATCGAGGATCCGACCAGCATCAGGAGCGGCGTGATCTGCCCCAGCGCGGTGGAATCGGCAATCTGCATGTTGGCGAGCGCGACGACGTAACAGAGGATCGCCGCCAGTTCGAGCAGGTTCCTTCCCAGCACCCGCTTGTCGAAGATCAGAGGGACCTGCTTGCCGTAGCCGAGCGCAAACAACAGCGGAAAGCCCCACAGCGTTGCCGCGGCACCACGCAGGAAGAGCACTTCGTAGGACGGCAAACCGGCAGTGGCGAGCTTCATCATCGTGTCGTTGACCAGATACGACCCGGTCGAGACGATCATGAACAGCGGGCCGCGAATGGCAGTCGGGATGAAATGCATCGGCGCAGGAAATCAGACGCGGATCGTCGCCGCAATGGGCCATGGACCGCCGACAAATCCGACAGTGACGGATGTAGAAGGCGCGGGAAACCCCGCATTGCTCCGTCGGCCTTCGCCCATTCCATTTTCGATGTCGCGTCCCTATATCGATGCCATATCCCCGCAATCGGATCATGGGTTCTGGCCGAGTGAGATGGCGCCTGGGCAAAAGACGCTTGTGTTTTTTGGCCTTTCTCGCTAATCGCCCCGCATTCGACTGAACTGAAGGTCCAGGCCGTCCAAGGAAAGAGACTATGGCAAAAGGTAAATTCGAGCGCACTAAGCCTCATGTGAACATCGGCACGATTGGTCACGTCGATCACGGCAAGACGTCGCTGACGGCTGCGATCACCAAGTATTTTGGCGAATACAAGCGCTATGACCAGATCGACGCGGCGCCGGAAGAGAAGGCGCGTGGCATCACCATCTCGACGGCTCACGTCGAATACGAGACCGAGAACCGCCACTACGCGCATGTCGACTGCCCCGGCCACGCCGACTATGTGAAGAACATGATCACCGGCGCCGCGCAGATGGACGGCGCGATCCTGGTCGTGTCGGCCGCCGACGGCCCGATGCCGCAGACCCGCGAGCACATCCTGCTTGCCCGTCAGGTCGGCGTGCCGTCGATCGTGGTGTTCCTCAACAAGGTCGACCAGGTCGACGATGCCGAGCTGCTCGAACTGGTCGAGCTCGAGGTTCGCGAGTTGCTGTCGAAGAACGAATTCCCCGGCGACGACATTCCGATCGTCAAGGGTTCGGCGCTTGCCGCACTTGAGGATTCGAACAAGACCATCGGCGAGGACGCGATCCGCGAGCTGATGGCTCAGGTCGACGCCTACATCCCGACGCCGGTTCGTCCGCTCGACAAGCCGTTCCTGATGCCGATCGAAGACGTGTTCTCGATCTCGGGCCGTGGCACGGTCGTGACCGGCCGCGTCGAGCGCGGCGTGGTCAAGGTCGGCGAGGAGCTGGAAATCATCGGCATCCGTCCGACGACCAAGACGACCTGCACGGGCGTGGAAATGTTCCGCAAGCTGCTCGATCAGGGCCAGGCTGGCGACAACATCGGCGCGCTGCTGCGCGGCGTTGATCGTGAAGGTGTCGAGCGCGGCCAGGTTCTGGCCAAGCCGGGCACGGTGAAGCCGCACAAGAAGTTCGTGGCCGAAGCCTACATCCTGACCAAGGACGAAGGTGGCCGTCACACGCCGTTCTTCACCAACTACCGTCCGCAGTTCTACTTCCGCACGACCGACGTGACCGGCATCGTGTCGCTGCCGGAAGGCACCGAGATGGTGATGCCCGGCGACAACATCACGGTCGATGTCGAGCTGATCGTGCCGATCGCCATGGAAGAGAAGCTGCGCTTCGCCATCCGTGAAGGCGGCCGCACCGTCGGTGCCGGCATCGTCGTCACCATCAAGGAATAATCGAGACCGGCTGCTGCCGGGTTCGACAAGGAAAGGGCGGCCCGCGGGCCGCCCTTTTTCGTTTCGGGCGCTCCTCGGTGCAAGTATTTCGCGGATTGTTTCAAAGCTGTTGCAAGCGCCATGGCTGCAACTAGTATAGGTTGCACCAAGGGAGCTTTGCCAACAGTGGTTCCAAGGCGCCGTTTCGATGGGAAGGCATGGCGGTTGTGGGCACTGGTTTGCCTCGCCGTCGCCATGGCTCTGCCTGATGTGACAGCGCAAGCGGAAGATGGGCCTCCCGAAATCCCGTCCATGCGCTTCGTCGTTGTGCGCAGCAACGCTCCGGGATGCGAACCCAACTGTCCTGAATGGATATCGGCGGACGGCACCATCGCGGCGGACACGCCGTCGCTCCTCAAGCGCACGCTCAAGGCGCTCAAGGGAAGGCAATTGCCGGTGGTCGTCAATTCGCCCGGCGGTAATGTCGATGCGGCGCTGGCCCTGGGCCGGATGATCCGCAAGAACAAGCTCGATATCGCCGTCGGCGTGACGGTTTTTTCCGGTTGCCAGCCGGCAATGGACAACTGCAAGGACAACAAGGGCAAGGGTGCCGACTATTTCGGGATGGCCTATGACGACGGAGCCATGTGCAATTCGGCCTGTCCGCTGATGTTTTCCGGCGGTGTCCGCCGCGTGGTTGGAGATTACGGCTATCTCGGCGTCCACCAGATCACCACCACGTTCCACCGGGAGAGGCTGCTCTATCGGACCACGTACCAGATCGTGAACGGCAAGAAGAAGATCATCAGCACCAAGGTGGTCAGCCGTAAAAACGCAGGCAGCTACAAAACCTACGAGATGAGCGGGACCGTCGAGAAGACGCTTTCGGTTTACCTGAGGGAAATGGGTATAGGCGACGGCGTACTGGAAATCATGAAGGCCACGCCGGCCAGCGAGATTCGTCAGATTCCGCTCGACGCCATGTTGACGATGAAGCTGGTCACCAGCCGGGACACGGTAGATCTGTTGACCACGGCAAGCCTGTGCAGGCTGGACCAGCCGGCCACGAACTGCCGGGAGATAGATGGACCTGCAAACAAGACGACGCCATCGGCCGCGAACAAATCCATCACTGCCGGCCCCGGTCAACCGGATACCGAGAGGGCCGGCGGAGACATGCGCTTCATCGTGGTTCGCGGCAGCAATCCGCTGTGCAATCCCGACTGTCCGGAATGGATATCGGCGGAAGGTCCGATAACGAGCCAGACGCCGCAGAAGCTGCGGCAGTTGCTGGCCACGCTTGGCCATCGGCGGCTGCCTGTCGTCATCAGCTCACGCGGAGGCGACCTGCCCAGCGCTCTCGCAATGGGACGACTTATCCATGAAAGAAAGCTCGACATCGCCGTTGCCCGGACCGAATTCGTCGACTGCGACCCCGGCGCGTGGAATTGCCTGGCCACGGAAGGAGCCTATGCGGGATTGACCATCGACGCCGGGGTGGAGTGTGATTCTGCCTGTGCGCTCATGGTCGCCGGCGGTGCCAGACGGCTTGTCGGGCCCCGGGCGCGGCTCAGCCTGTATCCGATGGGACAGAAGCTGGTGGTCAAGGCATATCTCAACGAGATGGCGATCGGTCCCGCTCTGTTCGCTACGATCGAGCGACGCTCGTCCGAGGGGCAACTCGACCCCGACACGATGCTGAAGGCCGGACTGACAACGGGACCGCAGTCGGTCGACGCGCTGACCGGCTCCACGGTTTGCAAGGCCGTTGCCAAGCCCGACAATTGCCAAGGCCTGCCAGCCGCCAATGCACAGGCTGATGCGCCTGCCAAGCTGTAGAGCGCGGCGACGACGGCAAACTGCCCATCGAGGCAGGTTGAGCCATGCCCGATTTCCGCTATCGTCGCGGCTGCGGGGCCGGCGAAGGATCGACAATGAGCCAGGACGTTCCGACACTCTACGAATGGGCCGGCGGCAGCGAGGCGCTGAACCGGCTGACGCAAACCTTCTATGACAAGGTGGCAAAGGATCCGGTCGTTGGCCCGGTGTTCAAGCACATGTCGCCGGATCACCCGGCCCATGTCGCCGCCTTCATAGGCGAGGTCTTCGGCGGACCGAAAACCTATAGCGAGGAATTCGGCGGCCACCGCGAAATGGTCATGCATCATCTGGGCAAGCATTTGTCGGAGGAGCAGCGCCGCCGCTGGATCAATCTTCTCGCCGACGCGGCGGATCAGGTCGGCTTGCCGGACGATCCCGAATTCCGTTCCGCCTTCATGGGCTACGTCGAATGGGGATCGCGGCTGGCCAAGATGAATTCCAATCTCGGCGAGACCTGCGATCCCGAGACCGAGCCGATGCCCGCCTGGGGCTGGGGCGTGCCTGGTGGGCCGTACCGGGTGCCGGACGCAAAATAGCTTCCGCTTGCCAGGGAGGTGGATGATTGACGTCGCAAAATGCCAAGATCGTGCGCTGGCGCGAGTGGGATGGACCGGGCTTCGAACATCTTGTGCTGGGGGAGCAAGCGGGGCGGTTCCTGGCAGATTCAGTCGTCATCTGCTCGGGCGAGACGCCATTTGCGGTCCGCTACCGCATCACCTGCGATGCCGGCTGGCACGCGAAGAGTGTCATGGTCGATATGATCGGCGATGGCCGGAGGCTTGTCCTGGCGTCCGATGGCGATGGTCATTGGACCAGGGACGGCCTGCCGATGCCCGAGCTGGCAGGTGTGCTCGAACCCGACCTCACCGTTACGCCTTTCACCAACACGCTGCCGATCAGGCGCCTGGCGCTTTCGGCTGGGCAGAGTGCCGAGATCGCCACCGCCTTCATCGATTTCCCGGCGCTCACTGTCGTGCGCAACCCGCAGCGTTACACGTGCCTCGAAGAGGGCAGGCGCTACCTCTATGAATCGCGCGCCAGCGACTTCAGGCGGGAGCTGGAGATCGATGCCGAGGGGCTGGTCGTCGACTATCCCGATTTCTGGCGCAGGGGTTAAGGCATGTTTGCTTGCAAACCACTCTTTACAGAGCGTGCGGAAGCTTTTAGGAAGCGCCTGCGCCGAGGCGCACGTGTACGGGCATAGCTCAGTTGGTAGAGCGGCGGTCTCCAAAACCGCAGGTCGTAGGTTCGAGCCCTGCTGCCCGTGCCATTTCCAAGATGGCATCACAACGGTTTTTGCGGGCGGCCTTTGAAAATCGGCGACCCGCTTGCCATATTAGCCCGATTGGGGCATAAGGGCGCCATAGCCGGGACGGAACGACTGGATGGTTCCGAGGCGGCGTTTGGTCATAAAGCGGACACTTGCCACTTGCGTGGATCAAGAATCGGTTTTATGTAGATGGAACAGACACGCGACGCGTGAAGCTGGGAAGCCGGCTTTACGCGTCTGATTTGCATGGGCGAAATGATTGCGCTGATTCGGCGCTAGATTGGGCTCAGGCGGCACGTCCCGGTCAGCGGGATCATCCAGGGGGCCCGGCCAACGGGTCTTGAAGACAGGCGGCATATGGCTTCGAAAACCACAAATCCTTTCGTCTTTCTCCAGCAGGTGCGCGCGGAGACAGCCAAGGTGACTTGGCCGTCGCGCCGCGAGACGATGATCTCGACGGTCATGGTCCTGGCTTTTGCTGTGATCGCGATGATCTTCTTCTTCACCGCCGATCAGCTCATGGGCCTCGCGGTCGAGCAGATTCTGGGCATTGGACGCTAAGTCCGGCGATTACGGAGAAGTCGTAAAAATGGCTACGCGCTGGTACATCGTCCACGCCTATTCGAACTTCGAGAAGAAGGTCGCCGAGGACATCGAGAACAAGGCCAAGCAGAAGGGCTTGTCAGCCGATATCGAGCAGATCGTGGTGCCGACCGAGAAGGTCGTCGAGGTTCGTCGCGGCCGCAAGGTCGACGCCGAGCGCAAGTTCTTCCCGGGCTATGTGCTCCTGAAGGCCAACCTGACCGACGCCGTGTTTTCGCTGGTCAAGAACACGCCGAAGGTCACCGGTTTCCTCGGAGACTCCAAGCCGGTGCCGATCACCGAGGCGGAAGCGCAGCGCATCCTGAACCAGGTGCAGGAAGGCGTCGAGCGGCCGAAGCCCTCGGTTACCTTCGAAATCGGCGAGGCAATCCGCGTTTCGGATGGTCCCTTCGCGTCGTTCAACGGTTTCGTCCAGGAAGTGGACGAGGAGCGGGCGCGGCTTAAGGTGGAAGTTTCGATCTTCGGGCGCGCCGTGCCTGTCGATCTGGAATTCGGACAGGTCGAAAAGGGCTGATCCGAAATCCCTGATGCCGGTCTGGCGATCAGGGGAGGCGGTGCGGCAACGCGCGGCCTTGAGAACGGTGGGAGGCGAAGGCGGCTTTAGCCGGCCGCAAGAACCGCACCACCAGACTGCAACCGCCGGTGTTTCCCATAGTGGGGCCGGCATAAACAAAGGCAGGAAAAGAGATGGCTAAGAAAATTGCAGGCCAGCTCAAGCTCCAGGTCTCCGCGGGATCGGCTACGCCGTCGCCCCCGATCGGCCCGGCGCTTGGTCAGCGCGGCATCAACATCATGGAGTTCTGCAAGGCGTTCAACGCGCAGACCCAGGAAATGGAAAAGGGATCGCCGGTTCCGGTCGTCATCACCTATTACCAGGACAAGTCGTTCACCTTCGTCATGAAGACGCCGCCGGTGAGCTACTTCCTGAAGAAGGCCGCGAACCTGAAGTCGGGCTCGAAGGAGCCGGGCAAGGTCAAGGCCGGCACCGTTTCGCGCGACAAGGTTCGCGAAATCGCGACTGCCAAGATGAAGGATCTGAACGCGAACGACGTCGAAGCGGCCATGCGTATGGTCGAGGGCTCCGCCCGCTCGATGGGTCTGGAAGTGGTGGGCTGAGATCATGGCAAAGATTGCAAAGCGTGTATCGAAGACCCGTGAAGGCATCGATCCCAACAAGGCTTACGCGCTCGCTGACGCGCTGAAGCTGCTCAAGGATCGCTCCTCGGTGAAGTTCGACGAGACCGTCGAAGTCGCCATGAACCTCGGCGTCGACCCGCGTCATGCCGACCAGATGGTCCGCGGCGTGGTCAACCTGCCGAACGGCACCGGCCGCTCGGTCCGTGTTGCTGTGTTCGCCCGTGGCGACAAGGCTGAAGAGGCCAAGGCCGCCGGCGCCGACATCGTCGGTGCCGAGGATCTGGTCGACATCGTCCAGAAGGGCACGATCGATTTCGATCGCTGCATCGCCACGCCGGACATGATGCCGCTCGTCGGCCGTCTCGGTAAGGTGCTCGGCCCGCGCGGCATGATGCCGAACCCGAAGGTCGGCACCGTCACCACCGACGTTGCCGCGGCCGTCAAGGCCTCGAAGGGCGGCGCGGTCGAGTTCCGCGTCGAGAAGGCCGGCATCGTTCATGCCGGCGTCGGCAAGGTTTCGTTCGACGTCAAGGCGCTGGAAGAGAACATCCGTGCCTTCGCCGATGCGGTGACCAAGGCAAAGCCGGCTGGCGCCAAGGGCAACTACGTCAAGAAGGTGTCTGTCACCTCGACGATGGGCCCGGGCCTCAAGCTCGACGTCTCGACGCTCGCCGCGTCCTGATTAGACCATTTGGATCGGCCTCTCGAAGGCTGATCCGTGACTGAATTCCGGGCCTTGGATTTATCCTGGGCCCGGTACCGGAAGCCGGAAGGCTTCCGGACATCCTGTCCGAGATTGCGGGCGGCCCGAGTCTTGATTCAAGAGGAGGGCCTTAATTCATGTGGGCCTGCATGAGACGGGTGAAAACCGGACAAAGGAGCGACAAGCTCCAATGAAAGGTTCGAACCGTGTTTGCCTTTTGTCTGCGCATCGCCGGCTTGACCGTCGATGTGGCGAAAGGGGGCAGGATCCTCGAGCGTCGTTCGGGAGATCCGTTACTGGATGGCCCGGCCGGCAAAAAGGCAACCCGACGCCTGTCCTCGCAAATGGGAATGTTCCCATTGACGGGGCAGGGGTCAACTGGAGATAGGCAGTGGACAGAGCGGAAAAACGCGAACTCGTCACGGGCCTGAATGATGCGTTTTCGGGCGCAGGTTCAGTCGTCGTGGCCCACTATGCCGGTATCACCGTCGCGCAAATGAACGACCTTCGTTCGAAAATGCGCGCCGCCGGTGGCACCGTTAAAGTCGCGAAGAACCGTCTCGCCAAAATCGCTCTTCAGGGCACGGACTCCGCATCGATCATCGACCTGTTCAAGGGACAGACGCTGATCGCCTATTCGGAGGATCCGATTGCGGCGCCGAAGGTCGCGTCCGATTTCGCCAAGGGGAATGACAAGCTCGTCATTCTCGGCGGCGCAATGGGCACCACCTCGCTCAACGCCGACGGTGTGAAGGCACTCGCCACACTTCCGTCGCTCGATGAGCTGCGCGCCAGGCTGGTTGGCATGATCGCCACGCCGGCAACCCGGATCGCCCAGATCGTCAATGCGCCAGCGGCCTCGGTCGCGCGCGTCATCGGCGCTTACGCCCGGAAGGACGAGGCGGCATGAGGCCGTTCCTCGCTATCAAAAACACACGTTCGAACCTAACGAAGGAATACAACAATGGCTGATCTCGCAAAGATCGTAGACGACCTTTCGAAGCTGACCGTCCTCGAGGCGGCTGAGCTGTCGAAGCTTCTGGAAGAAAAGTGGGGCGTTTCGGCTGCTGCTCCGGTCGCGGTTGCCGCTGCTGGCGGCGCTGCCGCTGCTGCTGCCCCCGTCGAGGAAAAGACGGAATTCGACGTCGTCCTCACCGACGCCGGCGCTCAGAAGATCAACGTCATCAAGGAAGTCCGTGCCATCACCGGTCTTGGCCTCAAGGAAGCCAAGGACCTGGTTGAAGCGGCTCCGAAGCCGGTCAAGGAAGGCGTTTCCAAGGCCGACGCTGATAAGTTCAAGGCCCAGCTGGAAGCAGCCGGCGCCAAGGTCGACCTGAAGTAAGCGTAAAAGCGGCGGGCGGCCTCGCGCCGTCCGCCACTCCCTTGGGTTGCCAGGGGAGGCTGCGTGACGCGAGATGTACGAACACCTCTTTCCTGAGGGCCGTAAACCGGCCTTCAGGAAACGGGTTTTCTCCGGTTTTAGCCGGTAGCCGCCAAGTAATTGGAAAAGGCGGCCGGAGAACAGACAGAGAGCCGCCGGCCAGGTGGCTCAGTATGCAAGACGAACCGCGGCGAGGTTCGTCCCGAGTTTAGAGCTAAGGAGCGACGATGGCCCAGACCCAGACTTTCAATGGCCGCAGACGCGTACGCAAATTCTTCGGAAAGATCCCGGAAGTTGCGGAGATGCCGAACCTCATCGAGGTTCAGAAGGCATCCTATGATCAGTTCCTGATGGTGGACGAGCCCAAGGGCGGACGTCCGGACGAAGGGCTGCAGGCTGTTTTCAAGTCGGTCTTCCCGATCTCCGATTTTTCCGGCTCCTCCATGCTGGAGTTCGTGAAGTACGAGTTCGAAGGACCGAAATTCGACGTTGACGAATGCCGTCAGCGCGACCTGACCTATGCCGCGCCGCTGAAGGTGACGCTGCGCCTCATCGTGTTCGATATCGACGAGGATACCGGTGCCAAGTCGATCAAGGACATCAAGGAGCAGGACGTCTACATGGGCGACATGCCGCTCATGACCTTGAACGGCACCTTCATCGTCAACGGCACCGAGCGCGTCATCGTTTCGCAGATGCACCGCTCGCCGGGCGTCTTCTTCGACCACGACAAGGGCAAGTCGCACTCGTCGGGCAAGCTTCTGTTTGCCGCCCGTGTCATCCCCTACCGTGGCTCGTGGCTCGACATCGAGTTCGATTCCAAGGACGTCGTGCACGCCCGCATCGACCGCCGCCGCAAGATCCCCGTGACGTCGCTGCTGATGGCGCTCGGCATGGACGGCGAGGAGATCCTGTCGACCTTCTACAACAAGATCACCTACAAGCGCGCCGGCGACCATTGGCGCATTCCGTTCAACGTCGAGCGTTTCCGCGGCCTCAAGGCCGTCGGCGACCTGGTCGATGCCGACACCGGCGAGATCGTCGTCGAGGCGGGCAAGAAGATCACCGCCCGCCAGGCGCGTCAGCTTGGCGAAAAGGGCCTCAAGGCGATCAAGGCGACCGACGAGGATCTGCTCGGCAACTACCTGGCCGAGGACATCGTCAATTATGCCACCGGCGAGATTTTCCTCGAGGCCGGCGACGAGATCGACGACAAGACGCTCAAGGTGCTGCTCGGCACCGGCGAACAGGAGATTCAGGTCCTCGACATCGACCATGTCAATGTCGGCGCCTATATCCGCAATACGCTCGCCGTCGACAAGAACGAGAGCCGCCAGGACGCGCTGTTCGACATCTACCGTGTCATGCGTCCGGGCGAGCCGCCGACGCTCGAGACCGCCGAAGCCATGTTCAACTCGCTGTTCTTCGACAGCGAGCGTTACGACCTGTCCGCCGTCGGCCGCGTCAAGATGAACATGCGCCTCGAGCTCAAGGCCGAGGACACCGTGCGCGTGCTGCGCAAGGACGACATCCTGGCCGTGGTCAGGACGCTGGTCGAACTGCGTGACGGCAAGGGCGAGATCGACGACATCGACAATCTCGGCAACCGCCGCGTGCGTTCGGTCGGCGAGCTGATGGAAAACCAGTACCGCGTCGGCCTGCTTCGCATGGAGCGCGCGATCAAGGAACGCATGTCCTCGATCGAGATCGACACCGTCATGCCGCAGGACCTGATCAACGCCAAGCCGGCGGCCGCCGCCGTGCGCGAGTTCTTCGGTTCCTCGCAGCTGTCGCAGTTCATGGACCAGACCAATCCGCTGTCGGAGATCACCCACAAGCGTCGTCTCTCGGCGCTTGGACCGGGCGGTCTGACCCGCGAGCGTGCCGGCTTCGAAGTGCGCGACGTGCACCCGACGCATTACGGCCGCATCTGCCCGATCGAGACGCCTGAAGGGCCGAATATCGGTCTGATCAACTCGCTGGCGACTTTCGCGCGCGTCAACAAGTACGGTTTCATCGAAAGCCCGTACCGCAAGATCGTTGACGGCAAGCTGACCAATGAGGTCGTCTATCTCTCGGCGATGGAAGAGGCCAAGCATCATGTCGCGCAGGCCAATGCCGAGCTCGACAAGAACGGCGGTTTCGTCGACGAGTTCGTCATTTGCCGCAGCGCCGGCGAAGTGATGATGGCGCCGCGCGAAAACGTCGACCTGATGGACGTGTCGCCCAAGCAGATGGTGTCTGTTGCCGCGGCGCTCATCCCGTTCCTCGAGAACGACGACGCCAACCGCGCTCTGATGGGCTCGAACATGCAGCGTCAGGCCGTGCCGCTGGTACGCGCCGAAGCGCCGTTCGTCGGCACCGGCATGGAGCCGATCGTCGCCCGTGACTCGGGCGCCGCCATCGGCGCCCGCCGCGGCGGCATTGTCGACCAGGTGGACGCGACGCGTATCGTTATCCGCGCCACCGAGGATCTCGACCCGGGCAAGTCCGGCGTCGACATCTACCGGTTGATGAAGTTCCAGCGTTCGAACCAGAACACCTGCATCAACCAGCGTCCGCTGGTGCGCATGGGTGACCGGGTCAACAAGGGCGACATCATCGCCGACGGTCCGTCGACCGAACTCGGTGATCTGGCGCTCGGCCGCAACGTGCTGGTCGCGTTCATGCCGTGGAACGGCTACAACTATGAGGACTCCATCCTCTTGTCCGAGCGCATCGTCGCCGACGACGTCTTCACCTCGATCCACATCGAGGAGTTCGAGGTCATGGCGCGCGATACCAAGCTCGGTCCGGAGGAAATCACGCGCGATATTCCCAACGTCTCGGAAGAAGCGCTGAAAAACCTCGACGAAGCCGGCATCGTCTATATCGGCGCCGAAGTTCAGCCGGGCGACATCCTGGTCGGCAAGATCACGCCGAAGGGTGAAAGCCCGATGACGCCGGAAGAGAAGCTTCTGCGCGCCATCTTCGGCGAAAAGGCTTCCGACGTGCGCGACACTTCCATGCGCATGCCTCCGGGCACTTTCGGCACAGTCGTCGAGGTGCGCGTGTTCAATCGCCACGGTGTGGAGAAGGACGAGCGCGCCATGGCGATCGAGCGCGAGGAGATCGAACGCCTCGCCAAGGACCGTGACGACGAACAGGCGATCCTGGACCGCAACGTCTACGCGCGTCTTTCCGACGTTCTCGTCGGCAAGGAAGCGATCGCTGGACCGAAGGGCTTCAAGAAGGGCTCGACGCTGTCCAAGGACACGCTCGACGAGTATCCGCGTTCGCAGTGGTGGCAGTTTGCGGTGGAGAACGAAAAGCTCCAGAGCGAACTGGAAGCCCTGCGTGGCCAGTACGACGATTCCAAGAAAGCGCTCGAACAGCGCTTCATGGATAAGGTCGAGAAGGTGCAGCGCGGCGACGAAATGCCTCCGGGCGTCATGAAGATGGTCAAGGTCTTCGTGGCGGTGAAGCGCAAGATGCAGCCCGGCGACAAGATGGCCGGCCGTCACGGCAACAAGGGTGTCGTGTCGCGCATCGTTCCGGTCGAGGACATGCCTTTCCTTGAGGACGGCACGCATGCCGATATCGTGCTCAACCCGTTGGGTGTGCCGAGCCGCATGAATGTCGGCCAGATCCTGGAAACGCATCTGGGCTGGGCTTGTGCCGGCATGGGCAGGAAGATCGGCGAGCTGATCGACACCTATAAGGCTGCCGGCGACATCAAGCCGCTTCGCAAGACGTTGGAAAGCTTCATGCCCGCCAACGACCGCAACGAGCCGGTCCGCGAGTATGACGACGAGAGCATCGTTCGCCTCAGCGAGCAGATGCGCCGCGGCGTCTCCATCGCGACCCCGGTGTTCGACGGCGCACATGAGGCTGACATCAACATCATGCTGGAGCAGGCGGGCCTGCACACCAGCGGTCAGTCGCAGCTCTATGACGGCCGCACCGGCGAGCCGTTCGATCGCAAGGTGACGATGGGCTATATCTACATGCTCAAGCTTCACCACCTGGTGGACGACAAGATCCACGCGCGTTCGATCGGTCCGTACTCGCTCGTCACCCAGCAGCCGCTGGGCGGCAAGGCGCAGTTCGGCGGCCAGCGCTTCGGCGAGATGGAGGTCTGGGCGCTGGAAGCCTACGGCGCCGCCTACACGCTGCAGGAAATGCTGACGGTGAAGTCGGACGACGTCGCCGGCCGCACCAAGGTCTACGAGGCGATCGTGCGTGGCGACGACACGTTCGAGGCAGGCATTCCCGAGAGCTTCAACGTGCTCGTCAAGGAAATGCGGTCTCTCGGCCTCAATGTCGAGCTGGAGAACACCAAGCTCGACGACAACCCTGTCCGGCTGCCCGACGCGGCCGAGTAAACAAGACATCCGGTCGCGGGAGAGGCTCCCGCGACCGGATGCTTCAATTTCTTCGGCCGGTGGGCCGACCACTCAGCGGGCGTTTGGCCCGCGTTAGATGCAAGGGGTTTTCGAGGACCCCGAAAAGGAGAACGGCATGAACCAAGAGGTCATGAATCTCTTCAATCCGCAGGCGCCGGCGCAGGTGTTCGATTCCATCCGGATTTCGCTCGCCAGCCCTGAGAAGATTCTGTCCTGGTCGTTCGGCGAGATCAAAAAGCCGGAGACCATCAACTACCGCACCTTCAAGCCGGAGCGTGACGGTCTGTTCTGCGCGCGCATTTTTGGCCCGATCAAGGACTATGAGTGCCTGTGCGGCAAGTACAAGCGCATGAAGTACAAGGGCGTCATCTGCGAGAAGTGCGGCGTCGAAGTCACGCTGTCGCGCGTCCGGCGCGAGCGCATGGGCCACATCGAGCTCGCGGCACCGGTCGCCCATATCTGGTTCCTGAAGTCGCTGCCCTCGCGCATCGGCACGCTGCTCGACATGACCCTGAAGGACATCGAGCGCGTCCTCTACTTCGAGAACTACATCGTCACCGAACCTGGCCTCACCGCGCTGAAGGAGCACCAGCTGCTCAGTGAGGAAGAGTACATGATCGCCGTCGACGAATATGGCGAGGATTCCTTCACCGCCATGATCGGCGCCGAGGCCATTCATGACCTTCTGGCCGGCATGGATCTGGAGAAGATCGCCGGCGACCTGCGTTCGGAACTGGCTTCGACCACGTCCGAGCTGAAGCAGAAGAAGTACCTGAAGCGGCTCAAGGTCGTCGAGAACTTCATGGAGTCCGGCAATCGTCCGGAATGGATGATCATGAAGGTCGTTCCGGTGATCCCGCCGGACCTGCGCCCGCTGGTCCCGCTGGACGGCGGCCGCTTCGCCACGTCCGACCTGAACGATCTCTATCGCCGCGTCATCAACCGCAACAACCGTCTGAAGCGGCTGATAGAGCTGCGCGCCCCCGGCATCATCGTGCGCAATGAAAAGCGCATGCTGCAGGAAGCCGTTGATGCGCTGTTCGACAACGGCCGTCGCGGCCGCGTCATCACCGGTGCCAACAAGCGTCCGCTGAAGTCGCTGTCCGACATGCTCAAGGGCAAGCAGGGCCGGTTCCGTCAGAACCTGCTCGGCAAGCGCGTCGACTATTCCGGCCGTTCGGTCATCGTCACCGGTCCGGAGCTCAAGCTGCATCAGTGCGGCCTGCCGAAGAAGATGGCGCTCGAACTGTTCAAGCCCTTCATCTACGCCCGCCTCGACGCCAAGGGTTACTCCTCGACCGTCAAGCAGGCGAAGAAGCTGGTCGAGAAGGAGCGTCCGGAAGTCTGGGATATCCTCGACGAGGTCATCCGCGAGCATCCGGTTCTGTTGAATCGCGCGCCGACGCTCCACCGCCTCGGCATCCAGGCGTTCGAGCCGATCCTGATCGAAGGCAAGGCGATCCAGCTTCACCCGCTGGTCTGCACGGCCTTCAACGCCGACTTCGACGGCGACCAGATGGCCGTTCACGTGCCGCTGTCGCTGGAAGCGCAGTTGGAAGCCCGCGTGCTGATGATGTCGACCAACAACATCCTGCACCCGGCCTCCGGCGCGCCGATCATCGTGCCGTCGCAGGACATGGTTCTCGGTCTCTACTACCTCTCGATCGTCAACCAGAACGAGCCGGGCGAGGGCATGGTGTTTGCCGACATGGGCGAACTCCAGCACGCGCTCGAGACCAAGGCCGTGACCTTGCACGCCAAGATCAAGGGTCGCTTCCGCACGGTCGACGCCGAAGGCAAGGTTGTGTCGAAGATCCATGACACCACGCCTGGCCGCATGATCATCGGCGAGCTTCTGCCGAAGAACGTCAACGTGCCCTACGAGACCGCCAACCAGGAGATGACCAAGAAGAACATCTCCAAGATGATCGACACCGTCTACCGCCATTGCGGTCAGAAGGAGACGGTCATTTTCTGCGACCGCATCATGGCGCTCGGTTTCGCTCACGCCTGCCGTGCCGGCATTTCGTTCGGCAAGGACGACATGCTGATCCCGGACACCAAGATCAAGCTGGTGTCCGATACCGAGGCTTTGGCCAAGGAGTACGAGCAGCAGTACAATGACGGTCTGATCACGCAGGGCGAGAAGTACAACAAGGTCGTCGACGCCTGGGCCAAGTGCTCGGAAAAGGTCGCCGACGAGATGATGGCCCGCATCAAGGCGGTCGAGTTCGAGGACAATGGCCGTCAGAAGCCGATGAATTCGATCTACATGATGTCGCACTCCGGTGCGCGCGGCTCGCCCACCCAGATGCGCCAGCTCGCCGGCATGCGCGGCCTAATGGCGAAGCCCTCGGGTGAAATCATCGAGACGCCGATCATCTCGAACTTCAAGGAAGGCCTGACCGTGCTCGAGTACTTCAACTCGACCCACGGCGCCCGCAAGGGTCTGGCCGACACCGCCTTGAAGACGGCGAACTCGGGTTACCTCACCCGTCGTCTGGTCGACGTGGCGCAGGACTGCATCGTCAACTCCGTGGATTGCGGCACCGACAAGGGCCTCACCATGCAGCCGATCGTCGATGCCGGTCAGGTCGTTGCTTCGGTCGGCCAGCGCGTGCTGGGCCGTACATCGCTCGACGACATCACTCATCCGGTGTCGGGCGAGGTTCTGGTCAAGGCCGGAACGCTGATGGACGAGCGTGACGTGGAACAGATCGAAAAGGCCGGCGTGCAGTCGGTCCGCATCCGCTCGGCCCTGACCTGTGAAGTCAGGATCGGCGTCTGCGCTGTCTGCTACGGACGCGATCTGGCCCGCGGCACCCCGGTCAACCAGGGCGAAGCCGTCGGCGTCATCGCGGCGCAGTCGATCGGCGAGCCGGGCACGCAGCTCACCATGCGTACCTTCCACATGGGCGGTACCGCGCAGGTGGTGGACTCTTCGTTCCTTGAAGCCTCGTATGAGGGCAAGGTCGAGATCCGCAACCGCAACGTGGTGCGCAACTCGGACGGCCAGCAGATGGTCATGGGCCGCAACATGGCGGTGCTGATCCTCGATGAGGCCGGCAAGGAGCGTGCAACGCACCGCGTCACCTATGGTTCGCGCATCTTCGTGGACGATGGCGACAAGGTGAAGCGTGGCCAGCGTATCGCCGAGTGGGATCCCTATACCCGTCCTGTCCTCACTGAAATCGAGGGCAAGGTGTCGTATGAGGATCTGGTCGACGGTATTTCCGTCCAGGAAACGGCCGACGAGTCGACCGGCATCACCAAGCGTGAGGTCATCGACTGGCGTTCGACGCCGCGTGGCAACGACCTCAAGCCTGCGATTGCCATCCTGGACACCAAGGGCAAGGTCGGCAAGCTGTCGAAGGGCGGCGACGCCCGCTTCCTGCTCTCGGTCGAGGCCATTCTCTCGGTCGAGCCGGGTGCGCAGGTTCGCCCCGGCGACGTGCTGGCGCGTATCCCGATGGAAAGCGCCAAGACCAAGGACATCACCGGCGGTCTGCCGCGTGTTGCCGAACTGTTCGAGGCACGTCGTCCGAAGGATCACGCCATCATCGCCGAGATCGACGGCACGATCCGCTTCGGCCGCGACTACAAGAACAAGCGTCGCATCATCATCGAGCCGCATGACTCGACGCTCGAGCCGGTCGAATACCTGATCCCGAAGGGCAAGCCGTTCCATCTCCAGGACGGCGACGTCATCGAGAAGGGCGACTACATCCTCGACGGCAATCCGGCGCCGCACGACATCCTGGCGATCAAGGGCGTGGAGGCGCTTGCGTCCTACCTCGTCAACGAGATCCAGGAAGTCTACCGTCTGCAGGGTGTGTCGATCAACGACAAGCACATCGAGGTGATCGTTCGCCAGATGCTGCAGAAGGTCGAAATCACCACGCAGGGCGACTCGACCTACATTCCGGGTGACCACGTCGACGTGATCGAACTGGAAGAGGTGAACGAGCGCCTGGTCGAGGACGGCAAGAAGCCGGCCGAAGGCCAGCCGGTGCTCTTGGGCATCACCAAGGCCTCGCTGCAGACGCCGTCCTTCATCTCGGCCGCCTCCTTCCAGGAGACGACCAGGGTGCTGACGGAGGCCGCGGTTGCCGGCAAGACCGACATGCTGCAGGGCTTGAAGGAAAACGTCATCGTCGGCCGTTTGATCCCGGCCGGCACCGGCGGCACGATGAGCCAAATCCGGCGCATCGCCACCTCGCGCGACGAACTCATCATCGACGAGCGCCGGAAGGCCTCCGGTGTTGAAGTGGCCGAGCCGATGCTCGCCGACATGACAACCGCCGCGCAGTAAGCGCGGCGGCAAAATCTCAGGCAACAGAAGCCGTCGGGGCAACCCGGCGGCTTTTCGTTTCAACGATCGGAGGAAGGCAGATGAGCACGAAGACCTGGACGGCTGTCGACGACTACATCGTCTCCTCGCTCTTTGAGGCCGATCCTGTTCTCGACGCGGTTCTGGCGGCCAACCGCGAAAATGGCCTGCCGGCGATCGATGTCTCGGCGGCGCAAGGAAAACTGCTCTCGCTGCTGGCGCGCATCAGCGGCGCGAAAAAGGCGCTCGAGATCGGCACGCTGGGCGGCTATTCGACCATCTGGATGGCGCGAGGACTGCCCGCCGACGGCAAGGTCGTGACACTCGAACTCGATCCGCATCATGCCAAGGTCGCGCGTTCGAATTTCGAGCGGGCAGGGGTTGCGGACCGGGTGGAACTGCGCGTCGGTCCGGCGCTCCAGTCGCTTGCCGCACTCGGCAGCGAGGATGCCGGCCCGTTCGATCTGATCTTCATCGACGCCGACAAGCCTAACAATCCGAACTATCTGTCCTGGGCTTTACGGCTGTCGCGCTCCGGAACGGTCATCGTCTGCGACAACGTCATCCGTGACGGCGCCGTCCTGGATGAGGATGGCCGCGATGCCAATGTCGAAGGCGCCCGCGCGGCATTTTCCTTCATTGGCGGCGACAGGCGGCTGGATGGCACGGCCATCCAGACCGTGGGCGCCAAGGGTTATGACGGCTTTGCCATCGCGGTTGTCGACTGAGGCCGGGAGCCTCCGCCGGCAACCTTCAGTCGAAAAACGCCTCGACCACATTGCGCTTGCCGAGCATGAAGGCGTCGGCGACATGTTGGAGGGGCGCTAGGTCGACATCCGATGTGCCGCTCCGCACGACCTCGGCAAATCGCCGGTAGAGCATCGGATATTCCGCTTCCGGCTCCTCGTGTACGACACGGCCGTCGAAGGCGAGCTTCGAGCCGCCGCCGGAGAGCACCATCTGTCCGGCATCCGTGTCTGCCAGAATGTCCCAGCTTTGCGGTCCGGTCTGCAGCCAGTCGAGGTCCATGGTCACATCGGATCCGTTCGCCGCGCGGAAGGCGACCTGGGCCGCGATGGGTGCGTCGCGGTTCTCCGGAAAATCGAGGACGGCCGAGGTGATGTACATGGCCGGCAGGATATAGGTTGCGATCGACAGCGCATTGATGCCGGGATCGAAGACGCCGAAGCCGCCAGGCTGCCAGATCCAGTCCTGGTTCGGATGCCAGCGGCGCACATCTTCCTTCCAGACGATCGCCGCCGATTTGATTTTGGTCGAAGCCAGGAATGTCCGCGCCGCTTCGACAGCCGGCGCGTAGCGCGAGTGCCAGCTTGCGAACAAGGAGACGCCTTGTTTCACCGCGAACGCCTTCAGGTCCTCGACTTCGCTGACCGTGGCACCCGGCGGTTTTTCCAGGAAGACGTGCTTCCCTGCCTCGAGTGCCTTGCGCGCGGCGTCATAGCGGAACTGCGGCGGCATGCACAGCGACACCGCGTCGAGTTCGGCAACCGCGCCAAGCATCGTCTCTATATCGGGGAAATTCGCGATGCCGTCGACCTTGCCGTGCCGGCTGGCAGCTGCGATCAGCTGGTAGTCCCGATCCTTGGCCAGCGCCGGAAGGTGCTGGTCGCGGACGATCTTGCCGACGCCGACAATGCCGATTCTTATAGGCGAGATGGATGAGGACATGAGGCTCCGCCGGGTTGGGACGACTGCGCGTCTCTTAGCAGATCGGCCATGACGGGCAAGCGTCGGCCGTGCCAGCTATCCGAACGAATCGGCATCATGGCGCAAGGCAGGCGAGGGGCGCCACGCTGCGATCAGATCGGCACGTCGAAGGTCACGATCGACACTTCGCCTTCGAGCGCGCCCTGGAAGGCCGAAAGATGCGGCTCATCGTCGGGCTCGCCCTCCATTTCGCCGATCTGGTCGAGCTCGGCCTCGGCGTAGCCTTCGGCAGCCAGCGATTCGAGCGCGCGGCGCACCGCCGAATCGTCATCGGGCGCCACCAGCATGACATGCACGCCTTCCGGCTTGCCGCCTTTCTTCTTCCACACCCGGCCGGTGATGATGGTGACCGGGCGTTCTTCATTGTCGTTCACGGGCCGATTCCTTCGCGGCGAGGGATTGTCAGTGTTCATGCGGCCTTTTCGCATGAAGCAAGGCCTCGCAACAGCCAAAAGCCATTCACTTTGCTAGAGGCTTGGCACTTTCTTCCTCGCCCTTGCCAAACGGCGAAAGAAAATTACATGCGGTTTTCGCATGGCTGCCAAGCCCCGGCTTCAATGCAATATTTGCCGCTGCGGGGTTGACGGTTCGCGGGCTTACGAGTAGAAGCCGCCCAGTCAGAACCGATGTGAGGCTCTCCCTTCCGAAGCGACACGCTTTGGAGTTTGTCTCAAACAGGGTTCGTTTTACGAGCGAAAAGACATTTCCGGCGTGCACGAAGCGGTTTCCGCTTCCTCTGCGATTTGTTCGGGCAAGACCGCGAGGCGCGGTTTGTGGCCCGAATTTGCGTATGGAAATGACGCTTTGAGCGAGCCTTGACCGGCACGAGACACGGAATTGAGAGACAAGAGGGTTTAATGCCTACCGTCAACCAGCTGATCCGCAAGCCGCGCATTGCGCCGGTGAAGCGCAACAAGGTCCCGGCCATGCAGCAGAACCCGCAGAAGCGGGGCGTCTGCACGCGCGTCTATACGACGACGCCGAAGAAGCCGAACTCGGCGCTTCGCAAGGTGGCCAAGATCCGCCTGACCAATGGTTTTGAAGTGATCGGTTACATCCCCGGCGAGGGTCACAACCTTCAGGAACACTCCGTGGTCATGATCCGCGGCGGCCGCGTCAAGGATCTTCCGGGCGTGCGCTACCACATTATCCGCGGCGTGCTCGACACGCAGGGCGTGAAGAACCGCAAGCAGCGCCGTTCGAAGTACGGCGCCAAGCGTCCGAAGTAAGATTTTCAGGCCTTGGCGTTGCTTGAATGCGCCGGGCTACGAGATTGAGAGACAAAAGCCATGTCGCGTCGTCACAGTGCAGAAAAGCGTGAGATCAACCCGGATCCCAAGTTCGGCGATCTGATCGTCACCAAGTTCATGAACGCCGTCATGTATGACGGCAAGAAGTCGGTTGCCGAGACCATCGTCTACGGCGCGCTGGACCAGGTCCAGTCGAAGACCAAGCAGGAGCCGGTCACCGTCTTCCACCAGGCGCTCGACAATGTCGCGCCGCATGTGGAAGTGCGTTCGCGCCGCGTTGGTGGCGCCACCTACCAGGTTCCGGTCGACGTTCGTCCCGAGCGTCGCCAGGCATTGGCGATCCGCTGGCTGATCGCCGCGGCCCGCAACCGCAACGAGACCACCATGGTCGACCGCCTCTCCGGCGAGCTGATGGACGCGGCCAACAACCGCGGCACCGCCGTGAAGAAGCGTGAAGACACCCACAAGATGGCTGAAGCCAACCGCGCTTTCGCACACTACCGCTGGTAAAGCGCGAACAGGACTGAGAGGCAGCTACGATGGCCCGCGAATACAAAATCGAAGACTACCGCAATTTCGGTATCATGGCGCATATCGACGCCGGCAAGACGACGACCACCGAGCGCGTCCTCTATTACACGGGCAAGTCGCACAAGATCGGCGAAGTGCACGACGGCGCTGCCACCATGGACTGGATGGAGCAGGAGCAGGAACGCGGCATCACCATCACGTCCGCTGCGACCACGACCTTCTGGAAGGGTCGTGACGGCAAGATGCACCGCTTCAACATCATCGACACCCCCGGACACGTCGACTTCACCATCGAGGTCGAGCGTTCGCTGCGCGTGCTCGACGGAGCCATCGCGCTGCTCGATGCCAATGCCGGTGTCGAGCCGCAGACGGAGACCGTCTGGCGCCAGGCCGACAAGTACCGCGTGCCGCGCATGATCTTCTGCAACAAGATGGACAAGATCGGCGCCGACTTCTACCGCTCGGTCGAGATGATCGGCTCGCGCCTCGGCGCGCAGGCTGTCGTCATGCAGCTGCCGATCGGCGCCGAGACCGAATTCAAGGGTGTCGTCGACCTCGTCGAGATGAACGCGCTGGTCTGGCGCGACGAGACGCTCGGCGCTGCCTGGGACGTCGTCGAGATCCCGGCCGACCTCAAGGCGCGTGCCGAGGAATACCGCGAGAAGATGATCGAAGCCGCCGTCGAAATGGACGAGACGGCGCTCGAGAACTACCTCGAAGGCAAGATGCCGTCGAATGACGAGATCCGTTCGCTGATCCGCAAGGGCACGATCGCGGTCAAGTTCTACCCGATGTTCTGCGGCTCGGCCTTCAAGAACAAGGGCGTGCAGCCGCTGCTCGACGCCGTTGTCGAATACCTGCCGTCGCCGGCCGATGTTCCGGCCATCAAGGGTGTTGATGCCAAGACCGACGCCGAGATCGAGCGTCATGCGGACGACAACGAGCCGCTGTCGATGCTCGCCTTCAAGATCATGAACGACCCGTTCGTCGGTTCGCTGACCTTTGCTCGCATCTATTCGGGCAAGCTCACCAAGGGCGTCTCTGTCGACAACACCGTGAAGGGCAAGAAGGAGCGCATCGGCCGCATGCTGCAGATGCATGCGAATTCGCGCGCCGACGTCGAAGAAGCTTTTGCCGGCGACATCGTCGCCCTGGCCGGCCTCAAGGACACCACCACCGGCGACACGCTGTGCGATCCGCTGCACCCGGTCATCCTCGAGCGCATGGAATTCCCCGATCCGGTCATCCAGATCGCCATTGAGCCGAAGACCAAGAACGACCAGGAAAAGATGGGCCTCGCCCTTCATCGCCTGGCTGCCGAGGATCCGTCCTTCCGCGTCAAGACCGACGAGGAAAGCGGCCAGACCATCATCTCCGGCATGGGCGAACTGCACCTCGACATCATCGTCGACCGCATGCGTCGCGAGTTCAAGGTCGAAGCCAATGTCGGCGCGCCGCAGGTGGCCTATCGCGAGACCATCACCCGCAAGCACGAGCAGGACTACACGCACAAGAAGCAGACCGGCGGTACCGGCCAGTTCGCGCGCGTCAAGGTTGTGTTCGAGCCGAATTCCGAGAGCGAGGACTTCGTGTTCGAGTCCAAGATCGTCGGCGGCGCGGTGCCGAAGGAATACATTCCGGGCGTCGAAAAGGGCATCCAGAGCGTCATGGGCGCTGGTCCGTTCGCCGGCTTCCCGATGATCGGCGTCAGGGCGACGCTCATCGACGGCGCCTACCACGACGTCGACTCCTCGGTCCTGGCCTTCGAAATCGCGTCCCGCGCGTGCTTCCGTGAAGCTGCTCCCAAGCTTGGCGTGCAGTTGCTTGAGCCGATCATGAAGGTCGAGGTGGTGACGCCGGAAGACTACGTCGGCAGCGTCATCGGTGACCTGAACGGCCGTCGCGGCCAGATCCAGGGCCAGGAAGCGCGCGGCGTGGCCGTCGTCATCAACGCGATGGTGCCGCTCGCCAACATGTTCAAGTACGTCGACAACCTGCGCTCGATGAGCCAGGGCCGCGCGGCTTACACGATGCAGTTCGATCACTACGAGCCGGTCCCGACCGCGGTCGCGCAGGAAGTTCAGAAGAAATACGCGTAACTCGAAAGAGCTGCCGCGGTAACGCAATTCAAAGCCCGCATGGGCGAGCAGGAAATGGAGACATCACATGGCAAAAGGTAAATTCGAGCGCACTAAGCCTCATGTGAACATCGGCACGATTGGTCACGTCGATCACGGCAAGACGTCGCTGACGGCTGCGATCACCAAGTATTTTGGCGAATACAAGCGCTATGACCAGATCGACGCGGCGCCGGAAGAGAAGGCGCGTGGCATCACCATCTCGACGGCTCACGTCGAATACGAGACCGAGAACCGCCACTACGCGCATGTCGACTGCCCCGGCCACGCCGACTATGTGAAGAACATGATCACCGGCGCCGCGCAGATGGACGGCGCGATCCTGGTCGTGTCGGCCGCCGACGGCCCGATGCCGCAGACCCGCGAGCACATCCTGCTTGCCCGTCAGGTCGGCGTGCCGTCGATCGTGGTGTTCCTCAACAAGGTCGACCAGGTCGACGACGCCGAGCTGCTCGAACTGGTCGAGCTGGAGGTTCGCGAGTTGCTGTCGAAGAACGAATTCCCCGGCGACGACATTCCGATCGTCAAGGGTTCGGCGCTTGCCGCACTTGAGGATTCGAACAAGACCATCGGCGAGGACGCGATCCGCGAGCTGATGGCTCAGGTCGACGCCTACATCCCGACGCCGGTTCGTCCGCTCGACAAGCCGTTCCTGATGCCGATCGAAGACGTGTTCTCGATCTCGGGCCGTGGCACGGTCGTGACCGGCCGCGTCGAGCGCGGCGTGGTCAAGGTCGGCGAGGAGCTGGAAATCATCGGCATCCGTCCGACGACCAAGACGACCTGCACGGGCGTGGAAATGTTCCGCAAGCTGCTCGATCAGGGCCAGGCTGGCGACAACATCGGCGCGCTGCTGCGCGGCGTTGATCGTGAAGGTGTCGAGCGCGGCCAGGTTCTGGCCAAGCCGGGCACGGTGAAGCCGCACAAGAAGTTCGTGGCCGAAGCCTACATCCTGACCAAGGACGAAGGTGGCCGTCACACGCCGTTCTTCACCAACTACCGTCCGCAGTTCTACTTCCGCACGACCGACGTGACCGGCATCGTGTCGCTGCCGGAAGGCACCGAGATGGTGATGCCTGGCGACAACATCACGGTCGATGTCGAGCTGATCGTGCCGATCGCCATGGAAGAGAAGCTGCGCTTCGCCATCCGTGAAGGCGGCCGCACCGTCGGTGCCGGCATCGTCGTCACCATCAAAGAGTAATTTGGACTTAAACCGATCTGTCGCGGGCGCCGGAGTTGCCCGCGCCGCGCCAGAACAAGGAAGTGACGCATGAACGGACAGAATATCCGCATCCGCCTGAAGGCGTTTGATCACCGCGTGCTCGACGCCTCGACGAAGGAAATCGTGTCGACGGCCAAGCGCACTGGTGCAAACGTCCGCGGCCCCATTCCGCTGCCGACGCGGATCGAAAAGTTCACGGTCAACCGGTCGCCTCACGTCGACAAGAAGAGCCGCGAGCAGTTCGAGATGCGCACGCACAAGCGTCTGCTCGACATCGTCGATCCGACCCCGCAGACCGTCGATGCTTTGATGAAGCTCGATCTGGCCGCCGGCGTCGACGTCGAGATCAAGCTCTAAGGGAATGAGAGCGCGGTAAGGGGCGGTGTCCCTGGCCCGGAACTCTAAAGGAATTGAACCGATGCGTTCAGGTGTGATTGCAAAGAAGGTGGGAATGACCCGCATCTATAATGATGCCGGGGAACATGTTCCCGTCACCGTTCTCCAGATGGAGAACTGCCAGGTCGTGGCACAGCGCACGCAGGAGAAGAATGGCTACACCGCCGTTCAGCTCGGCGTTGGCCTCGCCAAGGTGAAGAACACGTCGAAGGCGATGCGCGGCCATTTCGCGACCGCTTCCGTCGAGCCGAAGGCGAAGGTTGCCGAGTTCCGCGTCTCCGCCGACAACATGATCGATGTTGGCGCCGAGATCACCGTCGAGCACTTTGTCGCCGGCCAGAAGGTCGATGTGACGGGCACGACGATCGGCAAGGGTTTCCAGGGCGTCATCAAGCGTCACCACATGGGTGGTGGTCGCGCGACGCACGGTAACTCGGTCTCGCACCGTACGCACGGTTCGACCGGCCAGCGTCAGGACCCGGGCAAGGTGTTCAAGGGCAAGCATATGGCTGGCCACATGGGCGACGTCAGGGTCACCACGCAGAATGTCGAGATCGTCTCGACCGACGCCGACCGCGGCCTGATCCTGATCCGCGGTGCGGTTCCCGGATCGAAGGGCGCCTGGATCCTGGTCCGCGACGCGGCCAAGGTGGCGCTGCCGGCCAATGCGCCGAAGCCCGCCGCGATCCGCGCTGTTGCGGCAGCTGCGAAGAACGAGGCTCCGGCCACAGAGGGAGCGGAATAATGGATCTCAAGATCACAACGCTCGGCGGTAAAGACGCCGGCAAGGTGGAACTTTCCGACGGAATTTTCGGCCTTGATCCGCGCGAGGACATCCTGCAGCGCGTCGTGCGCTGGCAGCTTGCCAAGAAGCAGCAGGGCACGCACAAGGCCAAGGGCCGCGCCGAAATCGCGCGCACCGGCGCCAAGATGTACAAGCAGAAGGGTACGGGCCGCGCCCGTCACCACTCGGCACGCGCTCCGCAGTTCCGCGGCGGCGGCAAGGCCCACGGCCCGGTCGTTCGCAGCCATGAGCATGAACTGCCCAAGAAGGTTCGTGCGCTTGGCCTCAAGCATGCTCTGTCGGCCAAGGCCAAGAGTGCGTCGATCATCATCGTCGACGAGCTGAAGCTGACTGAGGCCAAGACGAAGGCGCTGATCGCGAATTTCGCGACGCTGGGCCTGACCAACGCCCTGGTGATTGGCGGCGCCGAGCTTGACAAGAACTTCAAGCTGGCAGCCACCAACATCCCCAACATCGACGTGCTGCCCATCCAGGGCATCAACGTCTACGACATTCTGCGCCGCGGTACGCTGGTCCTTTCGAAGGCCGCCGTCGAGGCTCTCGAGGAGCGCTTTAAATGACCGACCTTCGTCACTACGACGTGATCGTCTCGCCGGCGATCACCGAAAAGTCGACCATGGCCTCCGAGCAGAACCAGGTCGTCTTCAACGTCGCCAAGAAGGCGTCGAAGCCGGAAATCAAGGCCGCCGTCGAAGCGCTGTTCGGCGTCAAGGTGATGGCCGTGAACACGCTTGTCCGCAAGGGCAAGATCAAGCGCTTCCGCGGCACGATCGGCCGCCAGAGCGACGTCAAGAAGGCGATTGTGACGCTGGCCGATGGCCAGTCGATCGACGTCGCGACGGGTCTCTGAGCAAGGCCGCGAGGACAGGACAATGGCACTTAAGAAATTCAACCCGATAACGCCGAGCACCCGCCAGCTGGTCATCGTCGACCGCTCCGGCCTCTACAAGGGCAAGCCCGTCAAGGGCCTGACCGAAGGCCTGACCAAGTCGGGCGGCCGCAACAATTACGGCCGCATCACGGCCCGCTTCATCGGCGGCGGTCACAAGCGTTCGTACCGCATCATCGACTTCAAGCGCCGCAAGTTCGACGTCGTCGGCACGGTCGAGCGCATCGAATACGATCCGAACCGCACCGCCTTCATCGCGCTGATCAAGTATGATGATGGTGAGCTGTCCTACATCATCGCTCCGCAGCGTCTGGCTCCCGGCGACAAGATCGTGGCGGGCGAAGCGGTCGACGTGAAGCCGGGCAACGCGATGCCGCTGGCCTCGATGCCGGTCGGCACCATCGTCCACAACATCGAGCTGAAGCCGGGCAAGGGCGCCCAGGTTGCCCGCTCCGCGGGTGGCTACGGCCAGCTGGTCGGTCGTGACCAGGGTATGGCGATCCTGCGCCTCAACTCGGGCGAGCAGCGTGTCGTTCACGGCTCCTGCATGGCCACTGTCGGTGCCGTGTCCAATCCGGATCACGGCAACATCAATGACGGCAAGGCCGGCCGCACGGTTTGGCGTGGCAAGCGTCCGCACAATCGCGGCGTGACCATGAACCCGGTCGACCATCCGCACGGCGGCGGCGAAGGCCGCACCTCCGGTGGCCGTCATCCGGTCAGCCCGTGGGGCAAGCCGACCAAAGGCAAGAAGACGCGGTCCAACAAGGCGACCGACAAGTTCATCCTGCGCTCGCGCCATCAGCGCAAGAGCTAAGAAGAGGTAACGCCAAGTGACTCGTTCTATTTGGAAAGGCCCCTTCATCGACGGCTACCTTCTCAAGAAGGTGGATAAGGTTCGTGAAGGTGGTCGCAATGAGGTGATCAAGATGTGGAGCCGTCGCTCTACCATCCTGCCGCAGTTCGTCGGCTTCACCTTCGGTGTCTACAACGGCCAGAAGCACGTTCCCGTCGCGGTGAACGAGGACATGGTCGGTCACAAGTTCGGTGAATTCGCTCCGACGCGGACCTATTACGGTCACGGCGCGGATAAGAAGGCGAAGAGGAAATAATCATGGGCAAGGCCAAAGCTCCGCGCAGGCTTGCTGACAACGAAGCGCGCGCCGTGTTGCGCACGATCCGTATCAGCCCGCAGAAGTTGAACCTGGTTGCCGCGCTGATCCGCGGCAAGAAGGTCGCGACAGCGCTTTCCGATCTCGAATTCTCGGCCAAGCGGATTTCCGGCACGGTCAAGAAGACGCTGGAATCGGCAATCGCCAACGCGGAAAACAACCACGACCTCGACGTCGATGCGCTGATCGTGGCGGAAGCCTATGTCGGCAAGTCGATCGTCATGAAGCGGTTCCACGCTCGTGGCCGTGGTCGCGCCAGCCGTATCGAGAAGCCGTTCTCGCACCTCACGATCGTCGTTCGTGAAGTCGAAGAAAAAGGGGAGGCCGCATAATGGGCCAGAAAGTCAATCCGATCGGTCTTCGCCTCGGCATCAACCGCACCTGGGATTCGCGCTGGTTCGCGAACACCGGCGAGTACGGCAAGCTGCTGCATGAGGACATCAAGATCCGCAAGTATCTTGAGAAGGAACTCAAGCAGGCTGCGATCTCCAAGGTCGTGATCGAGCGCCCGCACAAGAAGTGCCGCGTCACCATCCATGCCGCGCGCCCGGGTCTGATCATCGGCAAGAAGGGCGCCGACATCGAGAAGCTTCGCAAGAAGCTGATGGAGATGACGAAGTCCGAGACGCACCTCAACATCGTCGAAGTGCGCAAGCCGGAAATCGACGCGACCCTGGTCGCACAGTCGATCGCCCAGCAGCTCGAGCGCCGCATTGCGTTCCGCCGCGCCATGAAGCGTGCCGTGCAGTCGGCCATGCGCCTCGGTGCCGAAGGCATCCGCATCAACTGCGCCGGCCGTCTTGGCGGCGCCGAGATCGCGCGCATGGAATGGTACCGTGAAGGTCGCGTGCCGCTGCATACGCTGCGCGCCGATGTCGACTACGGCACGGCCGAGGCGAATACGGCCTATGGCATTTGCGGCGTCAAGGTCTGGGTATTCAAAGGCGAGATCCTCGAGCACGATCCGATGGCTTCGGAGCGTCGTGCGACCGAGGGTGATGCCGCGCATGGCGGTGGTGGTGATCGCGAACGCGGTCGTCGTCGCGAAAACGCCTGAGACATTTAGGAATTTGGAGTTAGAACGATGCTGCAGCCAAAGCGCACAAAGTTCCGCAAGCAGTTCAAGGGCCGTATCCATGGTACCGCAAAGGGCGGCACCAACCTGGATTTCGGTGGTTTCGGGCTGAAGGCGCTTGAGCCGAACCGCGTCACCGCGCGTGAGATCGAGGCGGCCCGCCGCGCGATCACTCGCGAAATGAAGCGCGCTGGCCGCGTCTGGATCCGTATTTTCCCGGACGTGCCGGTCACTTCGAAGCCGACCGAAGTCCGCATGGGCAAGGGCAAGGGCGCGGTCGACTACTGGGCGGCGCGCGTCAAGCCGGGCCGCATCATGTTCGAGATCGACGGCGTCAATGAAGAAACCGCCCGTGAGGCGCTGCGTCTCGGCGCGGCCAAGCTCTCGGTCAGGACGCGCTTCGTACAGCGCATCGCAGAATAAGGACGGGCTGATCATGAAAGCCGAAGACATCCGGACCAAGACCCAGGACCAGCTGACCGACGACCTGGCCAGCCTGAAGAAGGAGCAGTTCAACCTGCGCTTCCAGAAGGCCACCGGCCAGCTCGAGAAGACCGCGCGCGTGAGGCAGGTTCGCAAGGACATTGCGCGTATCAAGACCATCGCTGCGGAAAAGTCCGCAGCCAAGAAGGCTTAAGGACGAAAACCATGCCAAAGCGCATTCTGCAGGGCACCGTCGTCAGCGACAAGAACGAGAAGACGGTTGTCGTCAAGGTCGAACGGCGCTTCACGCATCCCGTGATGAAGAAGACCGTGCGCATGACCAAGAAGTACAAGGCGCACGACGAGAACAACGCCCACAAGGTCGGCGATCAGGTGTTCATCCAGGAATCGAAGCCGATTTCCAAGGATAAGCGCTGGATCGTCGTATCCTCGGACCAGGCGTAAACAAACGAATTTTGGACAGACCGGGGAGGGGCTTCGAGCCCGTCCCGTTAGAAAAGAAGAAGGCGGCCAGTCATGATTCAGATGCAAACAAACCTCGACGTGGCGGATAATTCCGGTGCGCGTCGTGTCATGTGCATCAAGGTGCTGGGCGGCTCGAAGCGGAAATACGCTTCCGTGGGCGACATCATCGTGGTGTCGATCAAGGAAGCCATTCCGCGCGGCCGCGTTAAGAAGGGCGATGTGATGAAGGCGGTCGTGGTTCGCACGGCCAAGGACATCCGCCGCCCGGACGGCAGCGTGATCCGTTTCGACAAGAACGCGGCCGTTCTCGTCGACAACAAGAAAGAGCCGATCGGCACGCGTATCTTCGGACCGGTTCCGCGCGAACTTCGCGCCAAGAACCACATGAAGATCATCTCGCTCGCGCCTGAAGTGCTGTAAGGAGCCGGACCAATGCAAAAGATTAGAAAAGGCGACAAGGTCGTCGTGCTGGCCGGCAAGGACAAGGGCCGTTCGGGCGAAGTCCTCTCGGTTCAGCCGAAGGATGACACCGCGTTGGTGCGCGGCGTCAACATGATCCGTCGTCACCAGAAGCAGTCCCAGTCCCAAGAGGGCGGGATCATTACCAAGGAAGCGCCGATCCAGCTGTCGAACATCGCGCTGGCCGACCCGAAGGATGGCAAGCCGACCCGCGTCGGTTTCATCTTCCAGAAGGACGGCAAGAAGGTGCGCGTCGCCAAGCGCTCGGGAGAAGTCATCAATGGCTAAGGCCCAAACCAAGCAGGCGACTGCCAACAACACGCCGCGCCTCAAGCAGGTCTACAACGAGACCATTCGCAAGGCGCTACAGGAGCAGTTCGGCTACGACAACGACATGCAGGTTCCGCGCCTCGACAAGATCGTGCTGAACATGGGTGTCGGCGAAGCGACCGCCGATTCGAAGAAGCCTTCGGTCGCGGCCGAAGACCTGGCGATGATCGCCGGCCAGAAGGCCGTCGTCACCCGTGCCCGCAATTCGATCGCTGGCTTCAAGGTCCGCGAGAACATGCCGATCGGCGCCAAGGTCACGCTGCGCAAGGAACGTATGTACGAGTTCCTCGACCGCCTCGTGAACATCGCGCTGCCGCGCGTCCGCGACTTCCGCGGACTGAACCCCAAGAGCTTCGATGGCCGTGGCAACTACGCCATGGGCATCAAGGAGCACATCGTGTTCCCGGAGATCAACTACGACAAGGTTGATCAGATCTGGGGCATGGACGTCATCGTTTGTACGACTGCGAAGACGGACGACGAAGCCAGGGCTTTGCTCAAGGCTTTCAACTTCCCCTTCCGCCAGTAACGGCAGCGAGAAAAGGAAAAATCTGAAATGGCAAAGACCAGCTCAGTCGAGAAGAACAACAGGCGCCGCAAGCTTGCCGACCAGTACGGTCCCAAGCGCGCTGCTCTGAAGGCGATCATCATGGATCAGTCCAAGCCGATGGAAGAGCGCTTCCGCGCTCAGCTGAAGCTTGCTGCCCTGCCGCGCAACTCGGCCAAGATCCGCATCCGCAACCGCTGCGAAGTCACCGGCCGTCCGCGTGCCTACTATCGCAAGCTCAAAGTATCGCGCATCGCGCTTCGGGATCTCGGCAACAACGGCCAGATCCCGGGCCTGGTCAAGTCGAGCTGGTAAGGAGGACATAACATGTCATTGAGCGATCCTCTCGGCGATATGCTGACCCGCATCCGCAACGCCTATGGCCGCAAGAAGTCGAGTGTCTCGACGCCGGCCTCGCGTCTGCGCACCCGCGTCCTCGACGTGCTGAAGGCTGAAGGCTATATCCGCGATTACAGCCAGACCGACTTCGACAACGGCAAGTCCGAGATCGAAATCGAGCTGAAGTATTTCGACGGTGCTCCGGTCGTGCGCGAAATCGCCCGCGTTTCGAAGCCCGGCCGCCGCGTTTACGTTTCGGCCAAGTCGATCCCGCACGTCGCCAACGGCCTCGGCATCGCCATCCTTTCGACACCGAAGGGCGTGATGGCCGACCACGAAGCACGCGAGCAGAACGTCGGCGGCGAGATCCTCTGCCAGATCTTCTGATCTGGCAGCTCACCGCAAATTGGAATCCGGTCTTCGGATCGTTCCGAAGACAGAGACCTGAAACAAGAGAAGTGACGAGGACAACAAAATGTCTCGTATTGGAAAGAAACCCGTTTCGCTGCCGCAGGGCGTGACCGCGACCGTCAACGGCCAGACCGTGACGGCGAAGGGCCCCAAGGGCGAGCTGAAGTTCGTGGTGAACGACGAAGTGCTGGTCAAGATGGAAGGCAGCGAGATCGCTGTCCAGCCGCGCGACCAGACCAAGACCGCCCGCTCCAAATGGGGCATGTCGCGCACGCAGATCGTCAACATCCTGCAGGGCGTCAAGGACGGCTTCGAGAAGAAGCTCGAGATCACCGGCGTCGGCTATCGCGCTGCTTTGCAGGGTAAGAACCTGCAGCTGGCTCTTGGCTTCAGCCATGATGTCGTCTACGAGACGCCGGCCGGCATCACGATCACCGTGCCGAAGCCGACCGAAATCACCGTGGCCGGCATCGACAAGCAGCAGGTCGGCCAGGTTGCCGCAGAGATCCGCGAATACCGCGGTCCCGAGCCTTACAAGGGCAAGGGCGTCCGTTACGCTGGCGAGAAGATCGTCCGCAAGGAAGGCAAGAAGAAGTAATCGGCTTGGCTTGGAAAAGTCGCGGACTTTTCGGACAGGACCAAGCCACGGAAGTGTAACGCCGCGGGGAGCGGTCGCGGGAGGCGCTTCGCCTACCGCATATGACGGCCCCCGTTTTTGAAGGCAAGGAAGACATCATGGGTACCAAGGAAGCCATCCAGCGCCGTGCGCAGCGCGTCCGTCGCCAGATCAAGAAAGTCGCCGGCGAACGTCCGCGTCTTTCGGTGCACCGCACGTCGAAGAACATCTACGTCCAGGTGATCGATGACGCCAAGGGCCACACCATCGCTGCCGCCTCGACGCTCGAGAAGGACCTCAAGGGTTCGCTCAAGACCGGCGCCGACACCGCCGCCGCCGCCGCGATCGGCAAGCTGATCGCCGAGCGCGCTACTAAGGCCGGCATCAAGGAAGTCGTTTTCGACCGTGGCCCGTACATCTATCACGGCCGCGTCAAGGCGCTGGCCGAGGCTGCCCGCGAAGGCGGTCTCAGCTTCTGATGCATGATCCCGAAAAGTTGCAGACTTTTCGGACAAGATCATGCAAAGGAGAAGTTCACCGCTGATGACCCAAAAGCGGCGTCAGCAATCAGCAACCCGTGCTTCCGGAAAAGAACAAGGAACAGGATATGGCACAGGAACGTAGGGAAGGCGGCCGCGGCCGCGAGCGTGAAGAACGCGATGACGGCATGGTGGACAAGCTCGTCCACATCAATCGCGTCGCCAAGGTCGTCAAGGGTGGCCGCCGCTTCGGCTTCGCCGCGCTCGTCGTCGTCGGCGACCAGAAGGGCCGTGTCGGCTTCGGTCATGGCAAGGCGCGCGAAGTGCCGGAAGCCATCCGCAAGGCAACCGAATCGGCCAAGCGCGACATGATCTTCGTGCCGCTGCGCTCGGGGCGCACGCTGCATCACGACGTCGAAGGACGCTGGGGTGCGGGCCGCGTGCTGCTGCGCGCCGCCAAGCAGGGTACCGGCATCATCGCCGGCGGCCCGATGCGCGCCGTCTTCGAGACGCTCGGCATGCATGACGTGGTCGCCAAGTCGATGGGGTCGTCGAACCCCTACAACATGGTCCGCGCCACTTTCGACGCGCTGAAGAGCCAGATGCATCCCAAGGATGTGGCTGCCGCGCGCGGCATCAAGTATTCGACCCTTCAGGCCCGCCGCGGCACCGCCGTTGCGGCTGAAGAATAGTCGATCTGACCAGGGATTTTGACCATGGCCAAGAAAGCAACCAAGACCATCACCGTTGAGCAGATCGGCTCGCCGATCCGCCGTCCGAAGGAACAGCGCGCGACGCTGGTCGGCCTCGGCCTCAACAAGATGCACAAGCAGCGCACGCTGGAAGATACGCCCTCCGTGCGCGGCATGATCGCCGCCGTCCAGCATCTCGTCCGCGTCGTGGACGAGGGCTGAGCCAAAGCGCAGGAGAAGCAAGATGAAACTCAACGATCTGCGTGACAAGGACGGCGCGACGCACTCCAAGAAGCGTCTCGGCCGCGGCATCGGCTCCGGTTCGGGCAAGACCGCCGGTCGCGGCGTCAAGGGCCAGAAGGCGCGCTCCGGCGTTGCCGTCAACGGCTTCGAGGGTGGCCAGATGCCGCTTTACCGGCGCCTGCCGAAGCGTGGCTTCAACAACATCTTCGCCAAGAGCTTTGTTGTCGTATCGCTGGCCCGCATCCAGGAAGCCGTCGATGCCAAGAAGCTTGACGCCAAGGCAACCGTGACGGCCGAGGCGCTTGTCGCCGCCGGCGTCATCCGTCGCGTCAAGGATGGCGTGCGCGTGCTGTCCGACGGCGAACTCAAGGCCAAGCTCGCCTTCGACGTCGCCGGCGCCTCCAAGGCCGCGATCGAGAAGATCGAAAAGGCCGGCGGGTCGGTCAAGCTGCCGGAAAAGGCAGCTGCCGAGTAACGGCAATTTGAAGCGCGGCCGGCAAGAGTGGCATCCGTTTTCGCTTTCGATCGCGCTTTGATCTGCTCAATTTAGCGGCCGCGTCAACGCGGCCGCTTGCATGTTTACAGCCCGGAGCTTATCTCGTGAGCTTCGGTGAAACGCACCGCCTGACCTCACGGGCCATCAAGCGTTACCAAGCGGAGAATCAGGCATGGCTTCGGCTGCTGAACAACTAGCCTCGAATCTGAATTTCTCGGCCTTCGCCAAGGCGGAGGACCTGAAGAAACGCATCTGGTTCACCATCGGCGCGTTGCTCGTCTATCGCCTCGGCACCTACATCCCGCTTCCCGGCATCAATCCCGATGCCTTCGCCCAGGCCTTCTCCTCGCAGAGCAAGGGCGTGCTCGGCATGTTCAACATGTTCGCCGGCGGCGCCGTGCAGCGCATGGCGATCTTTGCGCTCGGCATCATGCCCTATATCTCCGCCTCCATCATCATGCAGCTGATGACATCGGTCATTCCCTCGCTGGAAGCGCTGAAGAAGGAAGGCGAGCAGGGCCGCAAGGTCATCAACCAGTACACGCGCTACGGCACTGTGCTTCTGGCGCTAGTGCAGGCCTACGGCATTTCGGTGGGGCTGGAGAACGGCAACGGCATCGTCAGCGACCCCGGCATGTTCTTCCGCATCTCCACGGTCGTCACGCTGGTCGGCGGCACCATGTTCCTGATGTGGCTCGGCGAGCAGATCACCGCGCGCGGCATCGGTAACGGCATCTCGCTGATCATCTTCTCCGGCATCGTCGCTGGTCTCCCGCACGCCATTTCCGGCACGCTGGAGCTCGGCCGCACCGGCGCCCTGTCCACCGGTCTGATCCTGGCGATCATCGTGCTGGCCATCGTCGTCATCGCGCTTATCGTCTTTTTCGAGCGCGCCCAGCGCCGCCTGCTGATCCAGTATCCGAAGCGCCAGGTCGGCAACCGCATGTTCCAGGGCGATACCTCGCACCTGCCGCTCAAGCTCAACACGTCGGGCGTCATCCCGCCGATCTTCGCGTCCTCGCTGCTGCTGCTGCCGGCCACCGTCGCCGGCTTCTCGCAGACGACCAACATGCCGGCCTGGGCGAGCACCATCCTGGCCTCGCTCGGCCACGGCCAGCCGCTCTACATGGCATTCTACGCGGCGATGATCGTGTTCTTCGCCTTCTTCTACACTGCGATTGTCTTCAACCCGAAGGACACCGCCGATCAGCTCAAGAAGCATTCGGGCTTCATCCCGGGCTATCGCCCGGGCGAGCGCACCGCCGATTACATCGATTACGTTCTCACCCGCATCACCGTCGTCGGCGCCATCTATCTGGTGCTGGTGTGCCTGCTGCCGGAGTTCCTGATCTCGGCGACTGGCGTACCATTCTACCTTGGTGGCACATCGCTTCTGATCGTGGTCAGTGTCACGCTCGATACGGTTGCGCAGATTCAGGGTCACCTGATCGCGCACCAGTATGAAGGCCTGATCAAGAAGTCGAAGCTGCGCGGGGGAAGAAAGCCAGATGAGGTTGATTTTGCTTGGGCCGCCGGGGGCGGGCAAGGGGACACAAGCACAAAGACTGGTAGAAAAACACGGCATACCCCAGCTCTCGACGGGTGACATGCTGCGTGCCGCCGTCCAGGCGGGTACCGAGGTCGGCAAGCGCGCCAAGGCGGTGATGGATGCCGGTGAACTGGTATCCGACGCCATCGTCAACGCCATCGTCGCAGAACGCATCGATCAGGCCGACTGCGCCAAGGGGTTCATCCTCGACGGCTACCCGCGTACGCTGGTGCAGGCCGATGCGGTTGAATCGATGCTCTCGGAGCGCGGCATTGGTCTCGATACGGTCATCGAACTCGTCGTCGATGACAGGGCCCTGGTGGGCCGCATCGTCAAGCGCGCCGATGATGCTAAGGCCGCCGGCCAGCCGGTGCGCAAGGACGACAATCCCGCTGTGTTCGAAGAGCGCCTGCGGGAGTACTACAAGAAGACAGCTCCGCTGACCGGCTACTATTACGCCAAGGGCAAGCTCAAGACTGTGGACGGCATGGCCAGTATCGACGCGGTGACCGCCGAGATCGAGACCGTGCTGGCAGCGGCCGCGAAGACGCGGTAAGGGAATTTAAAGAATAAGCTTGACGGAGACGGTTCGCTGCGGTATGGCGGCCCGTCTTCCTATCAGGTGCGCACTTTGCTTGTCCGCAAGGGCAAGGCAGTCGCTTTGAACGGAAACTCCCGCAAGGGCCGGCCTCCACCGGACGCGGGGTAATTTGAACAGCGCCGGGATCTACCTTGTTGAAGGTTGTCCGGTCCACATGGAGAAGAGAAGAACATGGCTCGTATAGCCGGCGTCAACATTCCGACCAACAAGCGCGTCGTCATCGCGCTTCAGTACATTCACGGCATTGGCAAGAAGTTCGCCCAGGAGATCGTCGACAAGGTCGGCATCCCGGCCGAGCGCCGCGTCAACCAGCTGACCGACGCGGAAGTGCTGCAGATCCGCGAGACCATCGACCGCGATTACCAGGTCGAAGGCGACCTGCGTCGCGAAGTGTCGATGAACATCAAGCGTCTGATGGACCTCGGCTGCTACCGCGGCCTGCGTCACCGCCGCTCGCTGCCGGTTCGCGGTCAGCGCACCCATACCAATGCACGTACCCGCAAGGGCCCGGCCAAGTCGATTGCCGGCAAGAAGAAGTAATTTAGGGGAATAAGGGAGTAGGGGAGTAAGGCAGTAGGGATGCCCGCCAGTCGGGTCGCATTTTTCCCTACTCCCTCACTGCCCTATTCCCCTACTCCCTTACGAAGGTGGAGCCGCTGGCATTACGGCGGTGTAGAGATCAACTGAAAGGACTACCATGGCCAAGGAAGCCGCACGTGTTCGCCGCCGCGAACGCAAGAACATTTCGTCGGGCGTCGCCCACGTCAATTCGACCTTCAACAACACGATGATCACCATCACCGACGCGCAGGGCAATTCGATCGCCTGGTCGTCGGCCGGTGCCCAGGGCTTCAAGGGTTCGCGCAAGTCGACCCCGTTCGCCGCCCAGATGGCTGCCGAGGACGTTGCCAAGAAGGCCCAGGAACACGGCATGCGCATGCTCGAAGTCGAGGTCTGCGGACCGGGCTCGGGTCGTGAATCGGCGCTGCGCGCCCTGCAGGCGGCCGGCTTCACCATCACCTCGATCCGCGATGTGACGCCGATCCCGCACAATGGCTGCCGCCCGCGCAAGAAGCGCCGCGTCTAACATTATTGAACGCCGCGCGAACGCTCACGAAAGCGTTCCTCCACGGTATTCCAGGTCGCCCGCCACGATTGGATGGTGGCGGGTCAACGGAAGGAAAGCATCATGATCCAGAAAAATTGGCAGGAACTGATCAAGCCGAACAAGATCGAGTTCTCGTCGAAGAAGAAGACGCTGACCACGCTGGTCGCCGAACCGCTCGAGCGTGGCTTTGGCCTTACCCTCGGCAACGCGCTGCGCCGCGTGCTTCTGTCTTCGCTGCGCGGTGCGGCTGTCACCGCCGTGCAGATCGACGGCGTCCTGCATGAATTCTCGTCCATCGCCGGCGTGCGCGAGGACGTGACCGACATCGTCTTGAACATCAAGGAAATCGCTATCCGCATGGAAGGCGACGGCCCCAAGCGCATGGTCGTGCGCAAGCAGGGACCGGGTGCGGTTCTCGCCGGCGACATCCAGACGGTTGGCGACGTGGAGATCCTCAACCCCGACCACGTCATCTGCACGCTGGATGAAGGCGCTGAAATCCGCATGGAATTCACCGTCGACACCGGCAAGGGCTACGTGCCGGCCGAGCGCAATCGCGCCGAGGACGCGCCGATTGGCCTGATCCCGGTCGACAGCCTCTATTCGCCGGTCAAGAAGGTCTCCTACAAGGTCGAGAACACCCGTGAGGGCCAGGTTCTCGACTATGACAAGCTGACCATGACCATCGAGACCGACGGTTCGATCTCGGGCGAGGACGCGGTGGCTTTCGCCGCCCGCATCCTGCAGGATCAGCTTGGCCTGTTCGTCAACTTCGACGAGCCGCAGAAGGAAGTCGCCGCCGAAGCCGTCACCGAGCTCGCCTTCAACCCGGCGCTGCTCAAGAAGGTCGACGAACTCGAGCTTTCGGTGCGTTCGGCCAACTGCCTGAAGAACGACAACATCGTCTACATCGGCGATCTCATCCAGAAGACCGAAGCCGAGATGCTGCGCACCCCGAACTTCGGCCGCAAGTCGCTGAACGAGATCAAGGAAGTGCTGGCGGCTATGGGCCTGCACCTCGGTATGGAAGTGCCGGACTGGCCGCCGGAAAACATCGAAGACCTCGCCAAGCGTTACGAAGACCAATATTGAGCATGAACTCCAAGGATCGGCGGCGTGAGCCGCTCGATCCGACGGTCATGCGGAAAACCATCAGAGGCCGTGGCCTCTTGAACAACTGAAGAAGGAAAAGAGCCATGCGCCACGGTTTCAAAGGCCGCCGCTTCGCCCGCAGCATAAGCCACCGCAAGTCGATGTTCGCCAATCTGGCGGTGTCGCTGCTCGAGCACGAGCAGATCGTCACCACCTTGCCGAAGGCGAAGGACCTGCGTCCGATCGTCGAGAAGCTGGTCACGCTCGGCAAGCGCGGCGACCTGCACGCCCGCCGTCAGGTGATCGCGCAGATCGGCAATGAAGGCGTCGTCAAGCGCCTGTTCGATACCATCGCCCCGCGCTACGCCACCCGCAACGGCGGCTATCTGCGCATCATGAAGGCGGGCTTCCGTCACGGCGACAATGCCGCGATGGCCGTGATCGAGTTCGTCGACCGCGACACCGACGCCAAGGGCGCCGGCGACCGCGCCCGCCTTGAGGCGGAAGGCACGGACGAAGCCGCGGCCGCATAAGGCTTCGTCTGTTCAGATTGAATTAAAGGGGCCTGCGGGCCCTTTTTCGTTTGCCGGTGTCTGCCGCCTATCGGCCAGGACGAGGTAGTGGCTTGCACTTAACCGCTTCCAATTAAACGCCCCCGGTACCTCTTCAGCCTTTGGGTTGGGATATGAATAGATACTGTCGAGGACGGCTCGCGAGTCGATCTCCGCTATCGATTGTGACGGAGAGGAAGCGCTCAAATAGGCTTCGGCGTCCTGGTCACCGATGAAATCGGTATCCACATCAAAATGCATCTGAATCAGCCCGGCGCAGATGTTCAGCATGATGTCATCGCCGCAAGCCGCGTAGAAAACCTTGGCCTGACCTGCGGCCCAAAGGCCGGCCCCAGGAACTCCGATGGCTTTGTCTTTCCGCTGAACCCATCCAGCGATGCGATCGGTGAGAGTTTCCAACTCGCCTTCGAGGTAACCAGCTTCCTCGATCTGAAACAGAGTTCATCTGGCGAGGCGCCTCGCCAGCGAAGGAAATTTCGAGTTTTCCGAACGTCCAGTAATATGGGTCGGGATGCTCAGGCATACCGAGTACGTCGACAATCTCGGCCATTGTCATGTTGGGAGAGACACCGCACAATCTGCCGGTCTTCAAAAAGTCACGGAATGACAGGAGTTGTTTTTCATCAGGCCAGACGTGGTTTCCGGTTTCAGGTTCAGCTGTAGCTGCTTTGCAGCTTAAAATAATCGGATTTCAGCGGCTTAGCCTTTCATTTTGCACATTCGTCGGGACAATGCGCCCGAACTCGCCTTGGAGGATTCGCGAATGCCCGCCAAAAGACTGTCCCTTGTTTTGCTCTGCGCCTTCATGGTGTTCGCAGCCGCACCGGCAGTCCGGCAGGCGCTGGCCGAGGACGCCGCCAAGCCCGCCGATCCGGGGCTCTCCGATGTGCTGACAGACCTGCTGCATGGCGTCGAAGGCGAGAATGCCACTTCAGGCCCGGACAAGCGCGTGCCGTTCGGTCGTGAGGAAGTGCAATTGTCGTTCGCGCCTCTGGTCAAGCAGACCGCGCCGGCCGTGGTCAACGTCTATGCCTCGCAGACAGCCAAGGTGACATCGCCCTTCGAAGGCGATCCGTTCTTCGAGGAGTTTTTCGGCCGCGCCCAGCCGCGTGCTCAGTCTTCTCTGGGCTCGGGTGTGCTCGTTGATCCGAGCGGTGTCATCGTCACCAATTTCCACGTCATCAAGGACGCCGACGAGGTCAAGGTGGCGACCGCCGACGGCCGTGAATTCGCCAGCAAGGTGATGCTGAAGGACGAGACGCTCGACCTTGCCGTGCTCAAGATTGAGTCCGACAAGCCGTTCCCGGTGATTGCCATCGGCGATTCCGACGCGCTCGAGGTCGGCGACCTGGTGCTGGCCATCGGCAATCCGTTCGGTGTCGGTCAGACCACCACCAGCGGCATCGTTTCCGCGCTTGCGCGCAGCCATATCGGCGTCTCGGATTCGGGCTATTTCATCCAGACCGACGCCGCCATCAATCCCGGTAATTCCGGCGGCGCGCTGATCAACATGGGCGGCCAACTGGTCGGCATCAACACCGCTATCTACAGCCGCAGCGGCGGCTCGATCGGCATCGGTTTTGCGATCCCAGCCAATATGGTGCGGGCTTTCGCCGATGCCGCCAAGGCCGGCCTCGATTTCTTCGAACGGCCCTATATCGGCGCCGAGTTCGAAGCGGTGACGCCGCAGATCGCCGAATCGCTCGGTATGGAAAAGCCGACCGGGGCGCTGGTCTCGTCCGTCGACGCGACAGGTCCCGCCGGCAAGGCAGGACTGAAGCCGGGCGATGTCGTGCTGCAGATCAATGGCAAGCCGGTCGAGAGCATCGAGGCGCTCGACTATCGCATGGCGACGCTGTCGATCGGCACCAAGGCGAATTTCGCGATCCTGACCAAGGGCAAGCAAGCAGCCATGGATATCGCGTTGGAGCGTGCGCCGGAGGGTGCGAAAGCCTCGGAGGTGACGCTGCATGGCCGCAGCCCGTTCTCGGGCGCCAAGGTCTCGGAACTGTCGCCGCGGCTTGCCCGGAAGCTCGGCCTGCGCACGGATCTCAAGGGCGTGACGGTGATCGACATCAACCGTGATTCGCCGGCCGCCGATTTCGGCTTCCAGCCGGGCGACATCGTGCGCGAGGTCAATGGCACCAGCATCGACACCGCCGCAACGCTGGCGCAAGTAGCCCAGCAGGATACGCGCTGGTGGCGCTTTACCGTCGAGCGCGGCGGGCAGATACTGCGCCAGGTGTTGCGTTACTGAGTTCGATCTGAAGGGATCGCGCTCCAAACCAAAAGAAATGCATGGCCGATCTGTTCAGCGTTGACGAACCGGAAAAGGTGCCGCCCGGGCGGCCGCTGGCCGACAGGTTGCGTCCGAAAAACCTTGGCGAGGTCGTCGGCCAGGAGCATCTGACGGGTCCCGATGGCGCGCTGACCCGGCTGATCGGTTCCGGTTCGCTGGGATCGATGATCTTCTGGGGTCCGCCCGGCACCGGTAAGACCACGGTGGCAAGGCTGCTTGCCGGCGAAACCAGCCTTGCGTTCGAACAGATATCGGCCGTGTTTTCCGGCGTCGCCGATCTGAAGAAAGTGTTCGAGGCGGCCAAGCTGCGCCGCGCCAACGGGCGCCAGACGCTGCTTTTCGTCGACGAGATCCACCGCTTCAACCGTGCCCAGCAGGACTCTTTCCTCCCCGTCATGGAGGACGGGACGGTCGTCCTGGTTGGCGCCACGACCGAAAACCCATCCTTCGAACTCAACGCGGCCTTGTTGTCGCGCGCGCGGGTCATGGTATTTCATTCGCTCGGCGAAGACAGCATCGCCAAGCTGATGATAAGGGCGGAGGAGACGGAGGGCAGGGCGCTGCCACTCGATGACGAGGCGCGGGCGATGCTGATCCGCATGAGTGATGGCGACGGACGCGCATCGCTGACATTGGCCGAGGAAGTCTGGCGTGCAGCCAAGCCTGGCGAGATATTCGATCCCGAAGGGCTACAGCGCATCGTACAGCGCCGTGCGCCGATCTACGACAAGGGCCAGGATGGCCATTACAATCTGATTTCGGCGCTGCACAAATCGGTGCGCGGCTCGGATCCGGATGCGGCGCTCTACTATCTGGCTCGCATGTTCGATGCCGGCGAGGATCCGCTCTATCTCGGCCGTCGGCTGGTGCGTATGGCGATGGAAGACATCGGGCTGGCCGATCCGCAGGCACTGGTCGTCGCCAACGCCGCCAAGGATGCCTATGACTATCTCGGCTCTCCCGAGGGCGAGCTCGCTTTCGCCGAGGCCACGGTCTATCTCGCCACCGCGCCGAAATCCAACGCCGTCTATACGGCCTTCAAGGCAGCCACGCGGGCCGCGAAGGAACATGGCTCGCTGCTGCCGCCCAAGCATATCCTCAACGCGCCGACCAAGCTGATGAAAGAGGAGGACTACGGCGCCGGCTACCGTTACGACCATGATGAGCCGGACGCCTTTTCAGGCCAGGATTATTTTCCCGAAAAAATGGGTCGACAGACCTTCTACGATCCGCCTGAACGTGGTTTCGAGCGCGATATCAGGAAGCGGCTCGACTACTGGGCAAAGCTGCGCAAAGAGCGGGAATAGCTGGCTTGCGGAGTCCGGTGGCCTTGGCGGTGCGAAACGAGGCCTCGCCTTGGGGGATTTCCACTTCGGTTCTCCTGCACGCGCTGCTTGCCGCCAGGGTTGTTTTGATGCCACTGCCGAAGCCCCCGAGCCGGCCTGAGGAGGAGGAGCGCGTGGCGGTGGCCATCCTGACGCCACAGCAGTTCGAGGCTTCGCCAAGACCCCTTCACTGCCCCCGAGGCGTCCAGCGCACCCATACCCGCAGCCCCTGCGCCAAGCGCTCCCCGGTCTCCCGCCGCGCCGGCCATGATACGCCCGACGCGGATGCTGTCGGCCAAGACGCTCGCCGATCCGCGCAGCAAGCAGGCCCGCGCCGATCTCGAGACCTTCGCGTCCGACGAGCGCATGGTGCAGCTTTGCAATCTGGAGGCCATGGATCAGATCCGCCAATGGCGAGCGGATTTCCAGCCGGAGCGAGTGGTGCCCTACGCCACCATCGAGGAAAAAATCACCGGCACGACGATCGCCGCCGATGGCGCGGCTTTTCGCAGCCGTAAGAACTGGTATAGTCTGAAGTTCAAATGCCAGCTCGCGCAGGACGGCGAAAGCGTCATCGGCTTTGAGTTTCTGGTCGGTGATCCCGTGGCCAGGGATAGATGGGACGAGCTTGGCTTGCCGGCGGTGCATTGACAGCCCCGGCAGGCTCCACTAGGCAACCAGCCCGGCCGGATACCATGGCCGTTGTGCGGTGACCCAAAAAACCTTATCAAGGCGCACGGTCGGGCGGTGGCCGTTGCCATGATTTGGGCACCTCATTCGCAACAGGATCGCGCGTCGCGCGTGGAAAAATGACAAAAACCCTTCGCAAATCCCTTCGCAAATTCGCCATTGCCATCCCGCTTCTCGCCCTTGGCTTCTATTTCATCCCGATCCTGACGACGATCTTCATCGTCTGTGGCCTGATCGACGTGATGCGCAACAACAGGAAGGATCTGGCGCTGTTCAGCGGCTACTTCCTTGGCAACGGGCTCTTCACCTGGTTGCTCTCACCCTTCAACCTGCTGGTCGATCTTCTGTGCTACAGAAATCCGGGCGTGTGGAAGCTGGAGCAGTTTCCCGCCGACTATCAGCGTGAGGTCAACGAGGTCCTTGATGTCTTCAAGGCGCGCAAGGACGAGATTATTGCCGACATCGACGCCAATTTCGGCACCGGCCGGCGTGGCATGTATGTCTATCAATGGTACGGCAAGCACCGGATCGACAACGTAGCTGAATTCAACAAGGATTTCAAATACATCAAGACCATTGCCGTTTCGGTCTTCAGGGGCAAGGAATCGACTTCCTGGCATTTCGGGCCGCTGCGGCTCAGCCTACGCATTCTCTACAATCTGCTGCCGGTAAAGGCGGAGGTTTTCGTCGAGTGCAACAACGCCAGGAACTACTGGCATGACAATCCGCTCTACATTTTCGACGACACGCTGCTGCATCGTTCGGTCAACGAATATGACGGCCGCCGCTACTGCGTCTTCATGGACATCATCCGGCCGTCCCCGTTCCCGAGACTCATTGCCGGCATGCTCGCGGTTGTCTCGGTCAGCGTCGAGCGCATTAATTCGATGTTCTACAAGAACTGGAAGATGATCGGCTCGACCAAGCCGAAGAAGGTCGAGACCACCTGAACTGAGAATCTGTCAGCGCTTCCGGCGGCGGTTGCAAGCAAGTACCTCCGCCGGCTGCTTCCTTGGACGCCGCTTTTAAGGCGTTTCCATGCTTGCAAGATGCTCGTTCAAGCAACGCCCATTTGGGCTCTCAACAATTCATTATATGAATCTTGTCACAAGATTCGCCGGAGCGACTCCTGGCGGGCGTCAGGGGATGGCTCCGGCTTTGGTCCCGTAGTTCTGTCTCTCCCTTCCTTGGCGGCCTCAAGTGACAAAGAACAAAATCTTCGGATTCTGGACGGGTACCTACCTGTGCACCTTGTTGCTTGGGATTGGCCTTGGCGCCGCGTACATAAATCTCGAACAGTCCGTCTACTATTGGGATTTCGCGGCCTATTTCAACATGTTCAACCAGCAGGGCGCGCTGTTGGTCGAGCGCCCTTTCGAATGGCTGAGCCAGTTGAGCACCTCCATCGCGACGGAAGATTACGGCGTGGCGATCCTGGTGCCGCTGATGCCGTTTCACCTTGTTTTTGGCAGTTCAAGGCTTTCCTTCATTGCCGGAATAGTCGGGGTCTACCTGGTCCCGACGGTTCTCATGATAGGCAGAATAAGCTATCGGGAGGCGGTCTCCGAGACACCGTCCCGGAGTTGGATCGCCGTCTGGATCGCGACCTTCCTGTACACACCATTCTGGGCGCCGACGCTTCGGGGAATGCCTGATATTGCCGGCTGCCTTGCCCTGACCGCGGCAACCTATTTTCTCTGGAAGTCCAGGTTCCTGACCCGCGAACCGGTGACAAGCGGAATATCCGTCGGCGCCTGCCTGTGGTTGGCGTTCATGCTGCGCCGATGGTACGCCTATGGGGCCATAGGGATCACCGTTTCAGCGGCATTCCTGGGTTTGCTGCAGATCGCAAGGGAGCGGGATTTGCCGGCCCTGCGCAGCGCGGCTCTGGGCGGCGCGTGTGCGATTTTCCTTATTGCCGCGACGGCGTTGAACTTCCAGCTGCCGTTGATCGCCAAGATTCTGCAAACCAGTTACGCCGACCTTTACAGCGGATACAAGACCACCTTTGTCACCCAGCTCGGTGACGTCGGATCCCGGCTCAGCTATCTGAACTGGGCGTTGATTGTAGTGGGCCTCTACATCTCGGTCGTGCGCCGCAACAGATTTGCCATGTTCTGTGCCATGGCCTCTGTGCTCACTTTCCTGGCTTTCATCCGGACGCAGGACCCGGAACGTCATCACTCCTTGCCGATGTTTCTTTGGCTGTTTCCCGCCTATGCCCAGGCAATCGTTTCGATCGTCTCCGTGCCGGGACTGAAATCACGATGGTTGACCGCCGCCATGGCGGTTGTGGCCGGGTTTGCTTTTTTGGGCACGTTTTTTCCAGCTGGCCGTCAAGTGTTGTCTCCAGTGGGTTTCGTCTTCGCCGGGGAATCCACGCTTCCACTTCGCCTCGACAATCTCCCCGAATACAGGCGCCTGATCGATGACCTCGTCGCCAGAATGAGACCGGAGGACCGTTTTTCGGTATTTGCGTCGGGTCCTGTGATGAGCGACGCCCTGTTGTTCGGCATGAAGCGGGACCTTGTTGCCCATATCGGGTGGATTTGCCAGGTGGACAGTCGTGACCGGTTCCGACCGGACGCATTGAAATCCAGATATGTTGTCGTGACCGACCGACCGGTTACTCATCTGCAACCGGGCGCGCAGATCTGCGTCACGATCCCGAACCAGTATATTCTTGAAGGCAGGGGCATCGGTGCCGCATACAGGCGCATTGCGCAGTATCGATTGTCCGGCGGTGTCGCAGGCTATCTCTACGAACAAGTGCGCCCGGTCAGCAAGGCCGAGGTCGATGCCCTCTATGTTGAATTCAGGAAGAAGTATCCGGACTGGACGGTGCCCGAATGGTGACTGCGAAGGGATTGACGCCATCGCCTCAACACGGGCAGTAGACGACGATGTTCAATCTGCTTCTCGTAGTCGTCGGCGGCGGCATCGGTGCCGGCATCCGCCATTTGACCAATATGGGCGCGCTGCGCCTTGTCGGCCCTAACTATCCTTGGGGCACGATAGCGATCAACATCATCGGCTCCTTTGCCATGGGACTGTTCATCGCCATTCTGGCGCGCCGCGGCGGATCGAACGAACTCAGGCTATTCGTCGCCACCGGCATCCTTGGCGGCTTCACCACTTTCTCCGCCTTTTCGCTCGATTTCGCGACGCTGTGGGAGCGGGGGGCCGCGTTGCCGGCGTTTGGTTACGCGCTTGCAAGCGTCATTGGCGCGATCATTGCCCTGTTTCTGGGACTTTGGCTCGCAAGAAGCCTGCCATAAAGCACGCCATGGCGTGCTTTGTGGTTTTGGGCGGCGTGCATTAGTGCTATTGCCGCGCCAAACGCAGGCCAAGAGCCCTGCTTGGGAAACGGATAAGCGAAAAAGACATGGCAGGCGTTGAACAGATCACGGTGGAGGCCGGCGAGGCGGGCATGCGGCTCGATCGCTGGTTCAAGACCCATTTCCCGGGTCTTGGCTTCGGCCATCTGCAGAAGCTGCTGCGCTCCGGCCAGATCCGCGTCGATGGCGGTCGGGTCAAGGCCGACACCCGAGTCGAGCCGGGCCAGATGGTGCGTGTGCCGCCGCTCGAGGTGGACAAGAAGGGCGAGAGCGCGCTCACGGGCCACTCGATCCGCAACCAGGGCGACGCCGATGTACTCGCCAAGATGCTGATCCATGAGGACCCGAAGGTCTTCGTCTTCAACAAGCCGGCGGGCCTTGCCGTTCAGGGCGGCTCCGGCGTCACGCGCAATGTCGACGACATGCTGGAAGCCTGGCGCAGCCAGAAGGGCGAGAAGCCGCGGCTGGTTCATCGGCTCGACCGCGATACGTCGGGCGTGCTGGTCGTCGCCCGTACCAGGCTGGCCGCCATGAAGCTCTCCGAGGCGTTCCGGGCACGGGAAACCAAGAAGACCTACTGGGCGCTGGTCAAGGGCGTGCCGCCCAAGCGCGAGGACAAGATCTCGACCTGGCTGATCAAGGAGGCGACGCCGGACGGCGACCGCGTGCGCATCGCCGCGCATGGCGAAAAAGGCGCTGACCACGCCGTGTCCTATTACCGCATCATCGAGCAAGCGGCGCAGACCATGACCTGGCTGGAGATGGAGCCCTATACGGGCCGCACGCACCAGCTCCGCGTCCACGCCGCCTATATCGGCTGTCCGATCATCGGCGACCCGAAATACTTCGAGGCCGACACCAACTGGGATTTTCCAGGCGGCATTCAAAACCGCCTGCACCTGCACGCGCGCCGCATCATTATTCCGCACCCGGACAAGGGCGTCATCGACGTCACCGCGCCGATGCCGCCGCACATGCGTCAAAGCTGGAACCTGATCGGCTTCGACGACGCCAGCGCGGAGGATTGACCGTGAGCGGCGCCACGGACGCGCTCGATCGGCGCGACACGGTCGATATGGCCGCCGCCGCCATCATGGTCGGCCTGACCTTTTCGTGGGGGCTGAACTACGTCGCCGCCAAAATCTCCTATGCCGGCTACGACCCCGTCTTCCTGTCGATCGCGCGTTCGGTCATCGGTGGTTTCTGCGTTTTCCTCTGGTGCCGCTGGCGCGGCATTGCGCTGTTCACCAGGGATGGGACACTGCTGGCCGGCATCGCGGTCGGCGTGCTTTTCGGCGTCGAGTTCCTTTGTCTCTATGTCGGCCTGGAGCATACGACCGTTGCCCGAAATACGCTGCTGGTCAACTCGATGCCGTTCTGGATGCTGATCGGCGGCCACTTCCTGCTCGGCGAACAGATCAGCACGCGCAAGTTCCTTGGCCTGCTGTTGGCCTTTGCGGGTCTCGCCACCGTTTTTTCCGACAAGCTTGGCGGTAGCGGAGACATGCTGTTCGGCGATCTCCTCAGCCTTGGTTCCGGGTTTTTCTGGGCTCTGACCAACATCCTCATCAAACGATCGAGACTGGTCGAGGCAACCGCGGAGAAGCTGCTGCTCTATCAACTCGCCGGCGCGGCGGTCGTTGGCGTGTTGGTGATGCCTCTCGCGGGCCCGCCGGTTCGCGATCCAGCCTTGCTGCCGACAATGGCGCTGCTTTTCCAGGCGATCTATATCGTCGCCTTTACCTACGTGCTGTGGTTCTGGCTGCTGCGCCGCTATCCGGCCTCCGGCCTGTCGAGCTTCACCTTCCTCTCGCCGGTTTTCGGTGTTTTATGCGGCGCGATCTTCTTGAATGAGCCGCTGACCATTCGCATCTTCCTGGCACTTGGTCTCATCGCGGCGGGCCTGATCATCGTCAACCGGCCGGCGCGCAAGCTGACACCGGTGTGAAAGAGATTTTCATGCGTGATATCCTCAACGACCTCGAAGTGGGCAAGTATCTTTCCGATCCGGATCCGGTACGTCGCGCCCAGATCCAGATGAAGACGCCGCTGCCCAAGCGCTTCTACAAGGAGGTCTCGGTCGTGCCGGCGGAAGCTGGCTTTGCCGTGCAACTCGACGGCAGGCCGGTGCGCACGCCGGGCAAGGCGCTGCTGGCGCTGCCGACCGAGGCGGCCGCGGCGCTGGTTGCCGGCGAGTTCGCGGAACAGGGCGAGACGATCAATCCGGTGACGATGCCGGTGATGCGGCTTGTCAACACTGCCATCGATGGCGTGGCCAGCGATCCGCAGGCGGTGCTGGAAGACATTCTGCGCTTCGCCTCGTCGGATCTGCTCTGCTATCGCGCCGACGCCCCACGAGGGCTGGTCGAGCGGCAGAACAAGCAGTGGGATCCCGTCATCGACTGGGCACGCGCCTCGCTCGGGGTTCGCTTCAACCTTGCCGAGGGCATTATCCATGTCGAGCAGCCGCGCGAAACCATTGCCGTGCTGGGCAGCCATCTGGCGCAGCGCGCCGAGCCGCTGCGGCTTGCCGCCATTCATGTCATGACTTCGCTGACCGGCTCGGCATTGCTGGCGCTGGCGGTCGATTTCGGCGAGCTCGACGGCGAGGAAGCCTGGGCCGCCGGCCATGTCGACGAGGACTGGCAGATCGCGCAGTGGGGACAGGACGCCGAAGCCGTCGCGCGCCGCACCGCGCGCAAACGAGACATGATGGCCGCCGTCAGCTTGCTCGAAGCGCTGCAGGCCTGAGCGTTTCGCTCCGCCTTCGCACTGCACCTAATACGAAAGTCATAATCCCATCGTCGCGGTGCCTTTCCACGGCGCTTTCTGCCATTTTTCCTGTGTTGGCTGCGTCTTGTGAGTCTGCGTTCGGAGGAGAACGCGGACGTTGGCGCACAGCATCGAGGACTGGGTCTCACGGGAGGATAACTCAATGGCAATGGCATCGACCGCCGGCGGAACGAGCCGCGGCATGACGCGGGAGGAGAAGAAAGTCATCTTCGCTTCGTCGCTCGGCACCGTTTTCGAATGGTACGATTTCTATCTCTACGGCTCGCTGGCGGCTTTCATCGGCTCGACCTTTTTCAGCCCGACCATTCCCGAGGCAACGCGCAACATCTTCGCGCTGCTTGCCTTTGCCGCGGGCTTCCTGGTGCGCCCGTTCGGCGCGCTGCTGTTCGGTCGCATCGGCGACCTTGTCGGCCGCAAATACACATTTCTCGTCACCATGACGATCATGGGTCTCTCGACCTTCCTTGTCGGCCTGCTGCCCGGCTATGCGACCTTGGGCATCGCGGCTCCGGTGATCCTGATCGTCCTGCGCATGCTGCAGGGCTTGGCGCTGGGCGGCGAATATGGTGGCGCGGCCACCTACGTCGCCGAGCACGCGCCCGATGACCGCCGCGGCTTCTACACCTCATGGATCCAGACGACCGCGACGCTCGGCCTGTTCCTGTCGCTGATTGTCATCCTGATCGTGCAGGGATCGCTGAGCAAGGAGACCTACGCCGCCTGGGGCTGGCGCATTCCTTTCATCGTCTCTTTCCTGCTGCTCGCCGTTTCTATCTGGATCCGGTTGTCTCTGTCGGAGTCCCCGACCTTCCAGAAGATGAAGGAAGAAGGCAAGGGCTCCAAGGCGCCGCTCTCGGAAGCCTTTGGCCAGTGGAAGAACGCCAAGATCGCGCTTCTGGCGCTGCTCGGCCTCACCGCCGGTCAGGCCGTCGTCTGGTACAACGGCCAGTTCTACGCGCTGTTCTTCCTGCAGAACGTGCTGAAAGTCGACGCGCAGTCGGTCAACATCATGATCGCCATCGCGCTGGCGCTCGGCTCGATCTTCTTTGTCGTGTTCGGCTGGCTCTCCGACAAGATCGGCCGCAAGCCGATCATCATGGCTGGCCTTGCGCTGGCCATCGTCTGCACCTTCCCGCTGTTCAAGGCGTTGACCTGGGCCGCCAATCCGGCGCTCGCCAAGGCACAGCAGACCACCCGGGCAACGGTGACGGCGGCACCCGGTGACTGCAGGTTCCAGTTCAATCCGGTCGGCACGGCGAAGTTCACGACATCCTGCGACATCGCGACTTCGTTCCTGACCAAGAACTCGGTTCCGTACGATGTGGTGTCGACGGCGGCGGCCGGGACGGCTGCGTCAGTCAAGATTGGTACAGAGACGGTGCCGTCCTACGATGCGATCGCGGCTGGCGATCAGGCCAAGGCCAAGGACGCGGCCTTCGTCAAGGCCGTCAACATGTCCCTGCGGGACGGCGGTTATCCGCTGAGGCGTGCGCCGATCAAGGTTGCGGACCAGAAACTCGATGCCTTCATCGCAGCCAATCCTGAACTCAAGCTCGACGCAGCCGCGATCCGCGGCGGCGAGAAGGCAGCGGTGCCGACCGATCAGGCGGTCAAGGACAAACTCTTGACCGCCGATGAGGCCGCGGGCGCACCCGAAGTCACCGTCTACAACATACCGGACGGCGGTGCCTTTGCCATGTTCGCCGATCCGGCGGCGGTGAACTGGCCGATGACAATCGGTATCCTGTTCATCCTGGTGCTGTTCGTGACCATGGTTTACGGGCCGATCGCGGCGATCCTTGTCGAGATGTTCCCGACCCGCATCCGCTACACCGGCATGTCATTGCCCTACCACATCGGCAATGGCTGGTTCGGCGGCCTGTTGCCGGCGACGGTGTTCGCGCTCAGCGCCTACAAGGGCGACATCTACTATGGCCTTTGGTATCCGGTGGTCATCGCGGCGATGACGCTGATCATCGGCATGATCTTCGTCAAGGATACGCTTGGCACCGACCTGCACGCCAAGGAATAGTCGATAGGCCCATACGAATGAAAAAGCCCGGCGCGAGCGATCGCGCCGGGCTTTGTCATGCGAGATCGACGTGGAACGACTTCAGCTCTTGCGTTGTGGGTTTTCTTCCTCGACGGCGGCCTCGTGGTACCAGCCATCGAAATCGGCGTGCTCGCCGCGAAGCGCGGCAAGCTCTGCCGCGAATTTGGCCTTGGCGCCTAAATTTAAGGCAGGCCTGCGCGCTGCCAGCGGGAACATCAGGATTTTCGCCGACGGACGCGATTGCGTGACTTGCATTGCCGGTCTCCCCTGCTTTTTCAGAAGCTCGTCGATTCAGTTCTCATCAACATAAGTTCTGCGATTCATTTAGGCAATATGCCTATGAAAAGATCATTATTTGCCTATGATTTAAGCAGTATTGCCACTTGGGCGATCTGGACGCATTGCTGAGACGGCTCAGCAAAATCAAAGCCTTGGCATGACCATTTTGCCGCACCCGTCGGAGGCCGAGTGGCATACGAATTGCTTTTTAATCATCGGCAGGCCGGCCTGTTTCGGCCATGCATCGACATCGCCTGCTTGCGGTGTCCAAGCAACGAGAGGCTCTAGAATGACCAAATACAAGCTCGAGTATATCTGGCTCGATGGATACACCCCGGTCCCCAATCTTCGCGGCAAGACGCAGATCAAGGAATTCGCCGAGTTCCCGACGCTCGAGCAGCTGCCGCTGTGGGGCTTCGACGGGTCCTCGACACAGCAGGCCGAAGGGCATAGCTCCGACTGCGTGCTGAAGCCGGTCGCGGTCTATCCTGATCCGGCCCGCACCAACGGCGTGCTCGTCATGTGCGAAGTCATGATGCCCGATGGCGTGACGCCGCATGCATCCAACAAGCGCGCCACCATCCTCGACGACGAAGGCGCCTGGTTCGGCTTCGAGCAGGAGTATTTCTTCTACAAGGACGGCCGTCCGCTCGGCTTCCCCGAGAGTGGCTATCCCGCACCGCAGGGCCCGTACTATACCGGCGTCGGCTATTCGAATGTCGGCTCCGTTGCGCGCCAGATTGTCGAGGAACATCTTGATCTCTGCCTCGCGGCCGGCATCAACCACGAAGGCATCAACGCCGAAGTGGCCAAGGGCCAGTGGGAATTCCAGATTTTCGGCAAGGGCTCCAAAAAGGCCGCCGACCAGATGTGGATGGCCCGCTATCTGATGCAGCGCCTGACCGAGAAATACGGCATCGACATCGAATACCATTGCAAGCCGCTCGGCGACACCGACTGGAACGGCTCGGGCATGCATGCCAATTTCTCGACCGCCTATATGCGTGAAGTCGGCGGCAAGGCCTATTTCGAAGCGCTGATGGCGGCTTTCGACAAGAACCTGATGGACCACATCGCCGTCTACGGCCCGGACAACGACAAACGTTTGACCGGCAAGCATGAGACCGCGCCGTGGAACAGGTTCAGCTATGGCATCGCCGATCGCGGCGCCTCGATCCGCGTCCCGCATTCGTTCGTCAAGAACGACTACAAGGGCTATCTGGAAGACCGCCGTCCGAACTCGCAGGGCGACCCCTACCAGATCGCCTCGCAGATCCTGAAGACGATCGCTTCGGTGCCGGCCAGCGCGGAGGTTTCGGCCGCCGCCTGATCCTCTTTGCGGTGCGGGCAACTCCGCGCCGTGAACGGATGCTCATTATGGAAAAGGCCCGGGCGGAAACGCCCGGGCCTTTTTTCTTCAAGCAGTTTGCCCGATGGGCCTTCGCTATTGTCAATCAGCCATGACCCCACGCGCGTTCAGCGCCGTCATCACCTTGGCATGCGGCAGGGCAGGGGTCCGATTGCCGTCGCGGCCGATCATGTCGCTGTTGGCGACAAGCGCGTTGAGCACCGCCTCTTCGGCTGCTTGCACGACGGCTGCGTAGAAATCATCCATGCGACCCCACGGGATGAAATCCATGTGCCCATAGCTGTGTTCGGTCGCCGGTCCCCGCGGGAAGCGGCCGTTGAGGGCGTCGCGGTTGGCGGTCGAGAAAGCAAGAAAATATCGCCGGAGAAATGCGAGCCGGTGGTGCCGGTTCGTGCGAGGCCGAGCGGCACGCGCCTTGCCAGCGCCTTGCACTGGCCAGGCAGCAGCGGCGCATCGGTGGCGACGATGCCGATGCAGGAGCCGGCGCCCGTCGGGCCGCCGCTGAAATAGGCCTCCATCGGGTTGTCGTCGGCCAGGTCGTTGCCGAGCGGCGCGCCGGCAATGGTGAGTTCCCGGCGCGAGCCGAAATTGGCTTGCAGAAAGACACCGACCGTGTAGGAGCGATGGCCGTAGTCGACGACCCTTGAAGCCGTGCCCGAGCCGCCCTTGAAAGCGTAGCAGTTCATGCCCGTGCCGCCGCCGACCGAGCCTTCCTCGATGTGCCCGCTCCTCGCATTGTCGATCGCCGCGATCGCATGGTCGACCGTGACATGCGAGCCGTTGATATCGTTGAGATAGCCATCCCAGGTTTCGGCCACCACCGGCAGCAGCCACTGATTGGCGACGTCGGGCTTGTGGCGCGCCACCCAGTCGATGACGCCGCGATGACAGGGGCCGACCGCATGGGTGTTGGTGATCAGGATCGGCAGGCTGATGCTGCCGGCTTCCTCCATCCATGAGGCGCCAGTCATTTCGCCATTGCCATTGAAGGAGTGATAGCCGGCGGCGCAGGCCACGCCGACGCCGTCATGGCCGAACGGCAGTATGGCCGTCACGCCGGTGCGCACCGGTCCCTGTCCGAGTGTGAGCTTGCCTTCGCCCTCGATGATCGTGGAGTAGCCGACCAGGACGCCTCCGACATCGGTGATGGCATTGGCGGGGCCGGGCGTGCCCTGCAAGGGAATGGCGAGCGCCCGGGCGCGGGCCTTGCCGGCTGGCGTGGTGGTATGGGTCGGCAGTTGGTCCATGCTGGGGTTCCGCTCCGTTGATTGATATTCTGGCTCAGCGCAGGCTGCAGCCCGTCGCAAGCTCGGCATAGCTGGTCAGGATCGCCATCGCCGAAGGTTGATCGACCGCGGGCACGACATTGACGAGATGCAGCCCCAGGCCGTCCTCGAGCACGACCAGGCTGCGTGCGATCGTCTCGCTGGCCGCCCGTAGTTTAAAGATGCCGGTGGCGGCGCCCGCCTCCAGTATGCCGACATAGATCGACACCTGCCGCTCGAACAAAGTGATGTGGCGGGCCGCGTAGCTCGCATCCGAGCGCGAATAGGCGCCAAGTTCAAGCAGCAGCCGGCAGAGCTGATCGTCCGTGTCCGTCGGCAGTCCGCTTTCGATCATCGTTTTCAGCCGTAGCCGCGGATCGGCGATCTCGGCAACCGACGCAGCGCGTATGGTGCAGAACCGCTCGACGGCTTTGCGTTGCACATCGTCCAGCAGGTCCTTCAGCCCCGGATAATAATAGAGCAGGGCGCTCGAACTCATCCCTGCCTCATTGGCGACGTCTCGCAACGTGACGCCGGCAAGGCCGCGCTTGGCGATCATCGATTCCGCTGCCGCGACGAGCGTAAGGCGACGATCGGTCTGGGTTTTGGGTCGTCCCATCTTCGTTTCCTGAATTTGATTCAGTTTAAAACAGCCTCATGAAATTTCGCAAGCACCAATGCACCATATTTATTGACGGTATCTGACTCCATCGATAGGTTCCCCATCGGAGGAAGTTTTTATCTTATTAAAAAAAAGGGGAGGAAGATGTCTACAAACGAAGCAACGACAGGGGTAACTGCCAAGGCTGCGCCCGCCGCCAAGGGACTGGATCGGGCGCTGAATGCGCTCGGCACGCTGATGATCGTGCTGTCGGCAGTGACGCCGGCATCCTCGGTGTTCATTATCGTGCCGGGCGTCATCGCGCTGGCCGGCACCGGTTCATTCCTCAGTTTCGTCATTGCCGCGGTCATCGGGCTGTTCATGGCCTTCGTGTATGCCGAGCTCTCATCGGCCTATCCGATGGCCGGCGGCGAATACACCATGATCGGCCGCACGCTCGGCCGCTTCTGGGGCTTCGTCACGCTGGTGCTGGTGTTCGTCTCGATCGTGCTGATCGTCGCCGTCATCGCGCTTGGTGTCGGCACCTATCTCGGCGTGCTCATCCCCAACCTCAGTCCGCAATGGGTCGGCGTGGTGACGATCGGGCTGGCCGGTACGGTCGCGGCGATGCGCATCAAGCTCAATGCCTTCGTCACCGGCATTTTCCTCGGCATCGAGATGCTGGCGCTGCTGATCCTGACCGGTCTCGGCTTTGCCCATGTCGAGCGGCCGCTCTCCAGCCTGTTCACCTCGCCGCAATTGCTCGACGCCACCACGAACACGCTTGTTCCGGCCTCGGCCGGCCTCATCCTGGCATCAACCGCTGTTTCGCTGTTTGCTTATAACGGCTATGGCGCGGCCGCCTATTTTGGCGAGGAGACACAGGATGCCAGGCGCAACATCGGCAAGGTGGTGCTCTGGGCGTTGGTGATTACCGTCGCGGCCGAACTCATTCCGCTGACGGCGGTGTTGCTGGGGTCTCCGGATCTTCCCGGCCTGCTCGCGGCACCCCAGAAGATCGAGTATTTTCTGGAAGCGCGCGGCGGCCATGCGCTGACGGTTCTGATTAGCCTTGCCATCGTCGTTGCCATCTTCAACGCCGTCATCGCCATCATCCTGCAGGCCGCGCGGCTGCTGTTCAGCTCCGGCCGCGACAAGACCTGGTTCGGCCCAATCAACGCCGCCGTCGCCTCGGTCCACGGCAGCTACGCATCGCCTTGGATCGCCACCATCGTCGTGGCGGTGCTGGCTTCGCTCGCCTGCTTCATCGATCTCAATCTGCTGCTGGTGGTCAGCGGCACGTCGCTGGTGGTGATCTACGCACTTCTGTGCGTGGCGGTGTTTGCCGGCCGCCGCAATGGCACCACGGCTGGCGGGTACTACCGCATGCCGCTGTTTCCGGTGCCGGCGGTCCTTGCCTTTGTGGCGCTGGTCTATGTCGCCTACCAGAACCTGCTCGATGCCGCGTTCGGGCGCCCGAGCCTGATCGCGACTCTGCTGATCATGGCAGTGGCGGCGATCTACTATCTGCTGATCCTGGCCAGGCGAACGGACTGGAACCTGCACGGTCCGGACGAGCTTGCCGGATAGGCGTTACCCTCCGACGCTCTGTCCTTGCGAGAACCCCGGCCTTCGCCGGGGTTCTTTTTTGTGGCGGCCCGTCCATTCCGGAGAGACTCGCTCCGGGATGCCACGTTAACAGCGAGTGGGCGGAACAGACGCTGAACGTCAATCAAAACCGATCGAACGGCCGCGACTTGAATACACCCAAAAAAGTCAGGCTGAAAAGGTCGCGTCTACTCCAGCGAATGAGGAGCCTTTTGGCCGGCATGCCATAGCCTTCATCGGTGGCTTGCGTTTCCGTATTTGGTGAAAAAGCCCGGAAAACTGCCTGTTTCCGGCTCGTCCGTACACCAACGAACCCTTGTATAAGCCACTGTTCATACAAGGAAATCGCCATTTCCTGCCAGACCTCCGTGGCGTTGACATATGACGCCGCGGCATGCGTATTCGTGGCTATGGGGTTACGCCAAGCGATGCTGTTCGAACGGGGCGGGGGTTTCGTGAACGACTGCATTGGCGGGGGCGCCGGACGAGCGGGCATTGCAGCCTGAGGCAGTGCGCCGCTCGCTCCTGGCGTTCGATTGCGCTCAGGCAATGCTCAAATGGGCATGGGCTGGGTCTTTGCCGCCCTTGACCTGAGGCCTTTCGCCGGCGGCCACGAGGCCCGGCAGCTCCAGCTGCAATGCGTCCCCCAAAACAATAGCAAGTTGACTATCGTTGCGTGGCTGGCCGCGAACCATCCATCGATAGAGCCCTTTGGATCAGCAAAAAGCCCTTGAAGGGGGAAATCCTTCAAGGGCTTTCAAACACATCCGAACGGAATCCTAGACCGAATAGTACATGTCGTATTCGACCGGATGCGGGGTCATTTCGAAGCGCATCACTTCCGCCATTTTCAGTTCGATGTAGCTATCGATCTGGTCGTCGTCGAAGACGCCGCCGGCTTTCAGGAAGCCGCGGTCCTTGTCGAGGCTTTGCAGCGCTTCACGCAGCGAGCCGCAAACGGTCGGGATCTTCTTCAGCTCCTTCGGCGGCAGGTCGTAGAGATCCTTGTCCATCGGCTGCCCCGGATGGATCTTGTTCTTGATGCCGTCGAGGCCGGCCATCAGCATGGCGGCGAAAGCGAGATAGGGGTTCGCGCCCGGATCGGGGAAGCGGACCTCGACGCGCTTGGCCTTTGGCGACGAGCCGAACGGGATGCGGCAGGACGCCGAGCGGTTGCGCGCCGAATAAGCGAGCAGCACCGGCGCTTCGTAGCCAGGCACCAGACGCTTGTAGGAGTTGGTCAGCGGATTGGTGAAGGCATTGATCGCCTTGGCATGCTTGATGATGCCGCCGATATAGAACAGGCAGCTCTCCGACAGACCGGCATATTCATTGCCGGCGAAGGTCGGCTTGCCGCCCTTCCAGATCGACTGGTGGACGTGCATGCCCGAGCCGTTGTCGCCGAAGATCGGCTTCGGCATGAAGGTCGCCGTCTTGCCATAGGCGTTGGCGACCTGGTGCACCACATACTTGTAGATCAGCATCTTGTCGGCGTTGCGGACCAGCGTGTCGAACTTGATGCCGAGTTCGTGCTGGGCGGCAGCCACCTCGTGGTGATGCTTTTCGACGCGCACGCCCATTTCGGCCAGCACCGTCAGCATTTCGGAACGCATGTCCTGCGCCGAATCGATCGGCGGCACCGGGAAATAGCCGCCCTTGATGCGCGGCCGGTGACCGAGGTTGCCGGTTTCGTAGTCGGTGTCGTCGTTCGACGGCAGTTCGGTCGAATCGAGCTTGAAGCCGGTGTTGTAGGGATCGGCCTTGTACTTGACGTCGTCGAACACGAAGAACTCGGCTTCCGGGCCGACATAGATGGTGTCGCCGATGCCTTCCGCCTTCATGTAGGCCTCGGCCTTCTTGGCCGTGCCGCGCGGATCGCGGTTGTAGGATTCGCCCGAGACCGGGTCGAGGATGTCGCACAGGATGACCATGGTCGACTGCGCGAAGAACGGGTCCATGTGGACCGTGTCCGGATCGGGCATCAACACCATGTCGGACTCGTTGATGGCCTTCCAGCCGGCGATCGAGGAGCCGTCGAACATGACACCGTCGGCGAACATGTCTTCCTCGACCTCGACGACATCCATCGTCACGTGTTGCAGCTTGCCCTTCGGGTCGGTGAAGCGCAGGTCGACGAATTTCACGTCGTTGTCCTTGATCTGCTTCATGATGTCTTTGGCTGTCGTCATGTCATGTATCCCTGTGTGCTGACGTTTTTTGATGGATGACGCTTCTTAGAGGATGGCCGGGTCGGATCAAACCGCGTCCATGCCGGTTTCGCCGGTGCGGATGCGCACGACTTCCTCGATATTGGAGACGAAGATCTTACCGTCGCCGATACGGCCGGTCTGGGCCGCCTTGCGGATGGCCTCGATCGCGCCTTCCACGGCATCGTCGCCGAGCACGACCTCGATCTTCACCTTGGGCAGGAAGTCGACGACATATTCGGCGCCGCGGTAGAGTTCGGTGTGACCTTTCTGGCGCCCGAAACCCTTGGCTTCGGTCACGGTAATGCCTTGCAGTCCGGCCTCCTGAAGCGCTTCCTTCACTTCGTCCAGCTTGAATGGCTTGATGATCGCTTCGATCTTTTTCATGTAAAAAGTGGCCTCCACTGCCAAAAAAACGGGTTGTGAGCCCCCGCTTGCGCCTCCATCAAGCACGAACTGTGCCAGTCGGAGGGAACCGAAGCGGTGTCATACGATTCCAAAGCCATGTCACCCCCAGATGCAAATTCGCGTCATTCGCTGCATTGGAAGCGGCATGAGTGGCAACAGCCTATCCGGCGCCACTATGCAAGTCTGCCCAATATCTGGGCAAATTGCTCACTGAGCGGGCAACCTGATGCCTGTGATCCTTGCGCCAATCGACCTGGCCATGACAGCGCCAACTCCTCCCCGTTTGCGTCGAGCCGAAAACTGGACAATGCTTGATCGAATGCGGATCGGCAATCCATGAGCCACGAACTTCTTACTTCCGCCGAGATGGGCGAGGCGGATCGGCTGACTATTGCAGCAGGTCCAACCGACGGCATTGGATTGATGCGGCGTGCCGGGCAAGCCGTCGCGGCGCAAGTGCTCAGGCGCTATCCCGCAGCGGCGCACGTCCATGTGTTGTGCGGCCCGGGCAACAATGGCGGCGACGGTTATGTCGTTGCCCAGGTCCTTGCCGGCAGCGGCGTCGCCACCACGGTCTGGGCGCATGGTCCGCCAAGGCCGAATAGCGACGCGGCACTCGCCGCCGCGGAATGCCCAATCAAGCCCCGGCCGCTATCGGTCTTTGATGCCGGACCCGGCTCGATCGTCGTCGATGCGCTTTACGGGGCAGGGCTGTCCAAGCCGCTGTCCGGCGAGGCCGCCAGGGCGGTCGATCTGGTCACCGACCTGCATCTGCCGATTGTCGCGGTCGACCTGCCTTCCGGAATCTCCGGTGACAGCGGCAAGGTGCTCGGCACATCGTTTTCAGCCGACCTCACCGTGACCTTCGCGCGCAAGAAGCCCGGCCATCTGTTCCTGCCGGGCCGAGAACGATGCGGCGAGATCGTGCTTGCCGATATCGGCATCGGCGATGACATCATTGCAAAGCTCCAGCCCCGGACATTCGAGAACGGACCGGCGCTTTGGTCGCGCGGTTTGCCGGTGCCGGCCATCGACGTGCACAAATACAAGCGCGGCCATGTCGGCGTCTTTTCCGGCGGCCCGAACGCTACCGGCGCGGCGCGGCTCTCGGCGCTTGCCGCCGCCCGAAGCGGGGCAGGGGCGGTGACGGTTCTATCGCCGGGCAACGCCATGCAGGTCAATGCCGCGCACTTGACCTCCATCATGCTGCGCAGGACCGACGACACTGCCGACATTGAGGCATTCGTCAGGGAGCGCCGGCCATCGGCCTTTGTTCTCGGACCCGGCTTTGGCGTCGGTGAAAAAACCAAGGTGTTCGCGCTCGCGCTGCTCGCGTTGGCCAAGCCAGCGACCGCCTCCACCGGAATTGACGGCCTGGTCTTCGACGCCGACGCGATCACGTCGTTTCGCGAGGCGCCGGATGTCTTGTTCGAGGCAGCCCGCAAGCCGGACGCGCCCGCGCTGGTGATGACGCCGCATGAAGGGGAGTTCGCCAGGCTGTTTCCCGGTATCGCCGGTGACAATGCCTCCTCGAAGCTGGACAAGGCACGCTCGGCTGCCGCGAACGCCAATGCCGTCATCGTCTACAAGGGCGCCGATACGGTGATCGCCGCTCCGGATGGCAGGGCGGCGATCAATTCCAACGGCGCGGCCTGGCTTGCCACAGCGGGGTCGGGCGATGTGTTGTCCGGCATCGCGGCCGGACTGCTTGCGCAAGGCATGCCGGCGTTCGAAGCGGCCTGCGCGGCGGTCTGGATCCATGCCGAGGCCGGCAGCCGGTTTGGACCGGGACTGATCGCCGAGGATTTGCCGCTGGCCATGGTGCCGGTGCTGCGCGACCTGGTGGCTGCCGGAGGCGGGCGCTGATCAACCGCGATGCTCGCGACACCAGTTCACAGCGGAATGTTGTCGTGCTTCTTCCACGGGTTCTGCATGTCCTTGTTGCGCAGCATGCGAAGCGCCCGGGCGATACGGCGGCGGGTCGAGTGCGGCATGATCACCTCGTCGACATAGCCGCGCTCGGCGGCCACGAAAGGCGACAGGAAGCGGTCCTCGTAGGCCTTTGTATGGGCAGCGATCTTTTCGCCATCGCCGATGTCCTTGCGGTAGATGATCTCGACCGCGCCTCTCGCCCCCATGACTGCGATCTGCGCCGTCGGCCAGGCATAGTTCATGTCGCCGCGCAGATGCTTTGACGCCATCACGTCATAGGCGCCGCCATAGGCTTTTCGGGTGATAACGGTGATCTTCGGCACGGTCGCCTCGGCATAGGCAAAGAGCAGCTTGGCGCCATGCTTGATCAGGCCGCCATATTCCTGCGCGGTACCCGGCAGAAAACCGGGAACATCGACGAAGGTGACGATCGGGATTGAAAAACAGTCGCAGAAGCGCACGAAGCGTGCCGCCTTGCGGCTGGCGTCGGAATCGAGCACACCCGCCAGCACCATTGGCTGGTTGGCGACAAAGCCGACCGTGCGGCCCTCGACCCGGCCGAAACCGGTGACGATGTTCTTCGCAAAACTCTGTTGGATCTCGAAGAAATCGCCCTCGTCGGCGACCTTCAGGATCAATTCCCTGATGTCATAGGGCTTGTTGGCATTGTCGGGAATCAGCCGGTCGAGCGACATGTCATGATCGGTGACCGACTGATAGCATTCGATCTCCGGAATCTCTGATGTGTTGGAAGCCGGCAGCAGGTCGATCAGCCGGCGCATTTGCAAGAGTGCTTCGACGTCATTGTCATAGGCGCCGTCGGCGATCGAGGATTTCGTCGTGTGGACGGAAGCGCCGCCGAGGCTCTCGGCGGTCACCGTCTCGTTGGTCACGGTCTTCACCACGTCCGGTCCGGTGACGAACATGTAGGAGGTGTCGCGCACCATGAAGATGAAATCGGTCATGGCCGGCGAATAGACGTCACCGCCGGCACAAGGGCCCATGATGACGGAGATCTGCGGTATAACGCCGGAAGCGAGCACGTTGCGCTGGAAGATTTCGGCATAGCCGCCGAGTGCCGCCACGCCTTCCTGGATGCGCGCGCCGCCGGCATCGTAGAGACCGATGATCGGCGCACGGTTGCGAAGCGCCATCTCCTGCACCTTGATGACCTTTTCGGCATGCGCTTCCGACAGCGAGCCGCCGAACACGGTGAAATCCTTGGCGAAGAGATAGACCGGGCGGCCATTGACCGTACCCCAGCCCGTGACGACGCCATCGCCGGCGATCTTGGTCTTCTCCATGCCGAAATCGGTCGAGCGGTGCTCGACATACATGTCGAACTCCTCGAAAGAGCCTTCGTCGAGGAACACCTCGATGCGCTCGCGCGCTGTGAGCTTGCCCTTCTTGTGCTGGGCGTCGATGCGGGCCTGGCCGCCACCCATGCGGGCGATGTCGCGCCGCCGCTCGAGTTCCTTCAGCACGTCCTTCATCGCTCGGTCCCCAGAAAACGGAAGCTGCGTTTGTGGTAATGATGCCCGACGGGGAGCGCAAGCGTCCGCTTTTTGGTCCGTTTTGTTGCGCTGCAACATGCAGCCCTTGCATTTCGGGGCGAACTCAGCCATATGCAGCGGCATAGGCGCTTGGGCCGGACTCACCGGCCTTCTCGACGAATGAGACTGGTTGCGTCTGTTTTCCCTCTTTCCGGTATATCGGCCCCTCTTTCCGGTACATCACAAAGTGGCGAAAAAGCCCCGTGGCATGATGCCTGCGGGCACGACAGCGCAGCCGCGCGGACAATCCTGTCCGCCGCCTTGTCGTTCCATGACAGTTTATCCGACGGCAGGTTGCGCCCTGCCGCCATTGATGTTTGCGGCCAGAGGCCGCGTGAAAGAAGATTATTTTGACCAACGAAAACACTTTGCCCGGCAATGACACCGTGGAACTCTCCGGTTTCGCGGCGCTGGGGATTACGGGTGCGCTGCTCAAGGCCACCCACAATGCCGGCTTCGCCGAACCGAAGCCGATCCAGATGCAGGCGATCCCGCCGCAGCTGCAAGGCCGTGACATTTTCGGCATCGCGCAGACCGGCTCCGGCAAGACCGCGGCCTTCGCGCTGCCGATCCTGTCGAAGATCATCGCGCTCGGCACCAAGCGGCGCGCCAAGACGACCCGTGCGCTGATCCTGGCGCCGACCCGTGAACTCGCCGTGCAGATCGAGGACACGATCAAGATCCTCGCCAAGGGCGCGCATGTCTCGACGGCACTCGTACTGGGCGGCGTCTCGCGCTTCAGCCAGGTGAAGAAGGTTGCTCCCGGCGTCGATATCCTCATCGCCACGCCCGGCCGCTTGACCGATCTCGTGCGCGAGGGCGACCTCATCCTCTCCGACACCAAATGGCTGGTGCTGGATGAGGGCGATCGCATGCTCGACATGGGCTTCATCAACGACGTCAAGCGCATTGCCAAGGCGACCGCGCCCGACCGCCAGACGGCGCTGTTCTCGGCCACCATGCCGGACGAGATCGCGGAGCTCGCCAAGGGCCTCTTGAAGAACCCGGTCCGCATTGAAGTTTCCCCGCAAAGCACTGCGGCGGCCGAGATCGTGCAGGGCGTCGTCTTCGCCCGCACCAAGCAGAAGCGCCAGGTTCTGTCGACGATGCTCGCCGACGCGGCGATGAAGTCCGTCATCATCTTTTCGCGCACCAAGCATGGTGCGGACCGGGTGACCAAGGACCTCGAGCGCGACGGCTTCAAGGCCGCCGTCATCCATGGCAACAAGTCGCAGAATGCCCGTCAGAAGGCACTGAATGACTTCCGTGACGGCTCGGTGCGCATTCTGGTCGCGACCGACATCGCGGCGCGTGGCATCGACGTGCCCGGCATCAGCCATGTCGTGAATTTCGACCTTCCGGATGAGGCGGAAAGCTACGTCCACCGCATCGGCCGCACTGGCCGCAACGGTATGGATGGCATCGCGATCACGCTTTGCGATCCTTCGGAGAATAGCAAGCTGCGCCAGGTCGAGCGGATCATCCGCACCAAGCTGCCTGTTGTTGCCGACCATCTCGGCAGCCCAGATCCGGCACGCAATCCGGCTGAGAAGAACGAGCGCTTCGAACCCGCCAACGATCGCAGCGACCGTAATGGCCGTCGCGACGGCCGGCGGCCCGGCGGCGAGAAGAAGCAGAACAACGGCTTCGGCAAGAAGCGCTTCGGCGATAAGCCGGCCTTTGCCGGTGAGCGCAAGCCCGAAGGCGCCAAGCCCTTCAAGGGCAACAACAAGCGCCGCTTCGGCGGCAAGCGTCCGGCAGCGCGGGCTGCTTGATACGCCTCACGGCAGCCGGCCAATCCCTGGGGTTGGCTGGTTGACGAATAGCAAAGAAGAGGGCGGCCGAGGCAATGCTTCGGCCGCCCCTCTTCGTTTTGAGCCTACTTCGCCACCGCTTCGATCCAGACGGCAATCCGCTGCGCCAGGAACGCCGTGGTGGATGGCGACAGCGCGTCGCCGGCAATGACATGATTGTCGGGATCACCAGTGCTTTCGATGGGCACCAGCTCATGCGCGCCACCCCAGCGCGTGGCGATTTCGCGTGTGCGGTCGGCCCGCACCACTCTGTCCAAATCCGAGAAGATGAACAGGGCAGGGATGGTCGCCTTCTCCACCGGCGCGCCATAGGCAAGCTCGGTCAGGGCCTGCATCGGCATCGTCGCCGCGATCGGATATCTTGTGGTCCAGAATTTCTCATGCAGCGCGTTACGCGGCGCGAAGCTGCGTTCCTTGCCGGCGACCAGTTCGGCGATCTGCTTGCCCCAGGGCACGGTCAGGATCTCGGCGCCGGATGCTTTTACGCCGAAATTGGGCGAGATGAATGCAATGGCCGCCACACCCTCGGACGCCCCGGGCTGCGTCGCCGCCCAGGCCGCCAGCGAGCCGCCGGTCGACGTCGAGATGACGATCACCTTGTCGCCGATCGCGCGACCGATGGCGAGCGCCTCCTCATAGTCGTTGATCCAGGCATTGACGCTGCCCTCCGTCATAGCTTCGCCGTCTTGGCCATGGCCGGTGAGGCGGGTGTAGAACAGATTGGCGTCGAGCTGGTCGGCCACGTCGTCTGGTAGCGGGCGCACCTCGCCCTTCGATGCGGAAAAGCCGTGGATGTAGACGATCGACAGCGGGGTCTTGGCATGCACCATCGGGTTGGCCCAGACGATTTCCTTCTCCAGCCCGTCGCGGATATTGGGTACGGCGGCCTCCACTTTTGCCACATAGGCCTGTGGGTCGTCGCCGATGACGGAAGGATCGAAACGGATCGTGCTGTCAACGGGTACGCGTGGACCCAATACGAAGGTCAGTGCAAGGATGGCGACCAGGCCCAGCACAGCAAGCACGATCCGTCGCCCCATCGCAGACTCCACGCAACAACTTTCAACCTATGGCGGTGGCCATGGGCAGGCAACGGCCGTTCAGGCAGCCATGCCACCAATCCTGTGGGCATCTATTCGTTGGGCGGTTTGCGCTCGTAATGCAGCGGCCGTGCCTTCCAGCTGGTCGTCAGGCTGATCACCCATCGGCATAACGGCCTTGGCAGCATGCCAAGAATTTTCAGCGGCCAGCTCGTCCGGTACGGGAAGGTCACTTCGAAGCCGCCGGACTTGATTCCCCGCACCATGCGGCGGGTCGCGCGGCCGACCGGCATCAGGCCCGGCATCGGCAGCATGTTCTTTTCGGTCAATGGCGTATCGACAAAACCGGGATTTATCACCTGAACGCGGATGTTCATCTTGTCGAAATCATATTTCAGCGACTCCGCCAGGATGTTGATCGCCGCCTTGGTGCCGCCATAGGCGGCCGTGGTCGGCCAGCCGAAATAGGCTGTCACCGAGCCGACCAGAACGACATGGCCGCGCGCGCGCACCCTCATATGCTCGACGACAGGCACTAGCCCATTGATGATGCCGAAATAGTTGACCTCGAAGGAGCGGCGGAAGTCCTTGACCACGAGGGACTCTCCAGGTGTCGAGATGTAATTTCCGGCGTTGAATATGGCGAGCACGATCGGCCCGAGGTCCTTCTCGATCGCGGCAACCGTTCTTGCCATGCGCGGCTCGTCCGTGACGTCGCAGGGAAAGGACACGACCTTGCCCGGCATCTGCGCGGTCTCGACGATGAGCGTGTCGATCGGATCGTCGTCCAGCGCTGTCACCGCCACCGCATAGCCTCGTGACGCCAGATCCCTGGCCAGCGAACGGCCAATGCCGCTGCTGCCGCCCGTGACCCAGGCGACGCCGTGTTTCGGATCGGCCCGATAGAGTGTCATGCTGCGCCCTGCCGAGTTGTTGGTGCCTTGCTCTAGCGGCGAAGAAATCGAATGAAAAGAGTGCTTTTCCACCACAGGTGCAAATGAACTGTGTGATATCGAGCCCGGTCGCGGCAAGGTCGGCACCCGCGGCGCCGGAAATGCGACTGGACCAGACGAATTCTTGCCTTGAAACCGAAGCGTTGGGTTTCTAGGGTTTCGGCGCACGTACACAAGGAATCCTGAATGCCCCGTTCTGTGATCGACGCGATCGGCAACACGCCTCTGATCCGCCTCAACAAAGCTTCCGAGGAAACCGGCTGCGAGATCCTGGGCAAGGCCGAGTTCATGAATCCGGGACAGTCGGTCAAGGATCGCGCCGGCCTGTTCATCATCCGCGACGCCGAACAACGTGGCCTGTTGAAGCCGGGCGGTGTCATCGTCGAAGGGACGGCCGGCAACACCGGCATCGGCTTGACGCTGGTCGCCAAGGCGCTCGGCTACCGCACCGTCATCGTCATCCCGGATACGCAAAGCCAGGAAAAGAAGGATACAATCCGGCTGCTCGGCGCCGAGCTGATCGAAGTGCCGGCCGTGCCCTACAAGAACCCCAACAATTACGTGAAGCTGTCAGGGAGGCTGGCCGAGCAGATGGCGAGGAGCGAGCCGAACGGCGCCATCTGGGCCAACCAGTTCGACAATGTCGCCAACCGAGATGGCCACATCCGCACCACGGCCGAGGAAATCTGGGCCCAGACCAGCGGCAAGGTCGATGGTTTCGTCTCGGCGGTGGGTTCGGGTGGAACGCTGGCCGGTGTGGGGCTCGGATTGAAGGCCAAGAGCAAGAACGTCAAGATTGCGCTCGCCGACCCTCTTGGCGCCGCGCTCTACAGTTTCTACACCAGCGGCGAGCTGAAGTCCGAAGGCAGTTCGATCACCGAAGGCATCGGGCAGGGGCGCATCACCGCCAATCTCGAAGGCTTCACGCCTGACTTTTCCTACCAGATCACGGATGAGGACGCGCTGCCGATCGTCTTCGACCTGATCCAGGAAGAAGGCCTGTGCGTCGGCGGCTCGACCGGCATCAACATTGCCGGCGCGATGCGGCTGGCCAGGGAATTGGGCCCGGGCCACACCATCGTGACCATCCTTTGCGACTACGGCACGCGCTACCAGTCCAAATTGTTCAACCCGGAATTCCTGCGCGAGAAGAAGCTGCCGGTGCCGGGCTGGATGGAACTGCAGAGCAAGATCTCGGTGCCGTTCGAAAAGGTTGCGTGATGGCGCACAAGACGGAAGCGCTGTTTCGCGACGATGCCTATCTCAGGACGGCTGAAGCCACGGTCGTCGCCATCAATGAGCGCGGCGGCATCATTCTCGACCGGACGATCTTCTACGCCACCTCGGGCGGCCAACCGGGCGACACTGGTCATATCGAACGTGCCGATGACAGTCGCATCGCGATCGCAGCCACGATCACCGGCGAGACCAAGGACGAGATCATCCATGTGCCGGCGCCGGAGCAGGCCACGCTGCGGATCGGTGAGCGCGTGAAGCTGGCGATCGACTGGGAGCGCCGGCACCTGCTGATGCGCATGCACGCTGCTTGCCACCTGCTGACGGTCGTCTGCCCATTCCCGATCACCGGGGCGGCGGTCTCCGAGGACGACAGCCGTGTCGATTTCGACATTCCGGACGCCAGCTTCACCAAGGAAGAGGTGACTGCCGGCATGATGGACCTGGTGCGGGCTGATCATCCCATCTTCACCAGGCTGATCAGCGACGAGGAATTGGCCGCCAATCCCGGCCTGGTAAAATCCAAGAATGTCCGACCGCCTGTTGGCACTGGCAAGATCCGCCTGGTCTGCATCGGTGAGAACGCCCCGGTGGACAGCCAGCCCTGCGGCGGCACCCATGTGAAGAGCACCGGCGAAATCGGCGAAATCCACATCGGCAAGATCGAGAAGAAGGGCCGGGAAAACAGGCGCTTCCGCATCCGCTTCGGCCCGATGCCGGCAAATTGAGAAGAGCGATCTGTTGCTTCCCAGGCGATCGCGAGACGCCCACTCAAGCACGGTGACGGAAACTGGAAGGTGGCCGCTCCACCCATGCTTCGATTTGCTCCGTGACGAATTTGGCTGCTTGATGATGGATGAAATGACCAGCGCCGGGCAATGCCACCAGCGCGCTCACATTGTCGATTTCGCGAAACGTACCATCGAAGGCGCTGGATGGAATATAGGGGTCGTCTGTACCAAACAGCACCAAGGTCGGAGCACGGATCGGCGGCAATGGCCCAAGATCCGGCACTCTGCCAAGCGGTATGTTGGCCCTGTAGACGCCTAGCATCGCCTCCGGGTCCGAGCGTCGGAGCGACTCGACCAGCGCCTCCCTGTCTTGCGGATCGGCGACCCAGGCGGCGAGTTCGTCGATATCCAGCATCTGGGCGGCGCCGGGCACCTGGAAGCGGCGAATATATCCGGTGATCTCAGCATTGGCCGGATCGGCGATGGTGCGCAGATGGTTGCGCGGATGCGGCGTCGACAACAGGATGAGATGGCGCACCACCTGCGGCATACGCATGGCCAGCCACCATGCGATGATGCCGCCCCAGTCATGGCCGACAATCGCGGCTTGGGTCAGCCTTTCCGCCGCGAGAACGGCCAGCACGTCCTCCACCAGGTTCGCTAGCACGTAATTGCCGTAGCCTTGCGGCGCATCGCTTCGTCCGAAACCCCGCAAATCCGGCGCCAGAACGCGGTAGCGTTGTGAGAGCGCTTCCATCTGGTGGCGCCAGCCCATGCCGTGATCGGGAAAGCCGTGCAGAAAAACGATCGGCGGGCCAGAGCCCGCCGCCGTGTAATGCAATTTGACGCTCCTGTTGACCGCGAACCTGGACTCAAAACCTGCAGTCAAGGTCCACCCTGCCGCCGTCACATCTTGACTTCGAGGCGCAGGAACGGTCCGTGGAAGGTCTGGCTGCTGTGGTCCGCATTGATCAGCAGATTGTGCCACTGCTCGATCTTGTAGCCGGCGGTAAAGGTCGCGCCCGCGAGAGGGGTCCAGCTCAAGCCGGCCGAGGCGTCGAGGCTGGTGACGGTCTGGTTGGCCGACTCGCTAAACAGCGTCACTGAGCCGTGGTTATCCGGATTGGTAAAGTTGTAATTAACCCCGGCGCGGTCGGTGCGGCGGCCCCACATGACGGCGCCGGAAGCTGAGCCTGTCAGCCCCCAGGTCTCGCCCAGCGGGTAATAGGCCTCGACGCCGGCGCGCGGGCCGATGCCCCAGTATTCCGATGACCCAACCTTGTCGACGGCACCGCCCTTGTCGGCCCCCGGATTGTCCGGAGAGAAGCCTTCGGAGGCAGTACCATGTTCATCCGAATGCACCAGACGCAGACCGCCGAAGAAGCGGATATCGGCTGCCTGCACCTTGACGTGCTTGCCGACATCGAAATCGAACGCCTGGAAACTGTAATCGTCGCCGTAGCCTATAGTCAGAAAGCCTGGATCGCTGCCTGTTATATGGCCACTCTCTTGCCAGGAACGATTCTTGCCAAGGTGAAACGCGCCTGCAAGGCGCCAGTCCATGTCAGAAGAAATCTGCTTGGTCAGCGCGATTGACCCCGAAAAGTCACCATTGCTGTTTCCAAGCTTGTCAGACCCGCCGGTCTTGTCGTCCTTGTGGACGTTGTTTTGAAAGAACGCGCCTTCGAAGGCGATCTTGACGCGTGAATCGATTGCCGCCGGGTCCGTGACTTTCGAATCCTCCGCTTGCGCAGCAACCACTCCCACGGAAGTCACCGAGGCGGCTGACGCCGCGACAGTCGCAAGAAGTTTACCCGGTATTTTAGCTTGCATTTCCCAACCCCAAACAGATTCTTGCCCGCCTTAATATTGCAGAGACAAACATAACGGCATATTGCCGCGAGTCGGTGCTGGCGACTTTGTGACGTCAGTGTCACGTTTTTACCACAGTGGCGGACAACGCCAGCGGGCAGCCAGGTCAGCGTCGAGGGGGTATGGTGGACAGTTCGGCGCAAATCGAAAGCGTTCTCAACAACCTCGTCTACGCGCTCTTTGCAAAGAGCGGCCACCCGGGTGAAGTCGCGATGCCGAGAGAGATCGGCAATCTCGTGATTTTCGACGATCCCGTGGCCGTCGACAGTATCGTCAAGGCACCGGATCTTTTCCGCAAGAATTTCTCCCTGATTTCGGCGCTCGGTTTCAGCCGTTTCAACACCAACGACCAGGATTGGGCAGTCAGGCGGACCATCACCCAGGACCGATATCTGTCAGCGGCAAAACCCGCCCATAAAAGGACGGTGGCGGAAATCTACAGGATGGGCATCGCCGGTTGCGACGCGTCATTGGCTGATATCCAGCAGGCACTTTTTGCAGCCGCCATGGACATCTTTTACAAAGCCTTCGGATTGGTGCCTGAGATCGCGCCCACGGCTGAGCTGCTCGACCGGGTCCGTGAGGTGTTGAGGCGGTTGCAATATTATTCCTGGGTTACGCCCACGAATGCCGAGCGCACCGGCGCGATCCACGAAGCGCGCAAGGTGATTGGCGATTTTGGATCGCAGTTGATGGCCGATCCCCGATCGGCGGCGGAGATGGATCGATTCGCCGAAATGGCTCGCGACATCGATGGTTTCTCGCCGATAGAAGAGTTCGTGATGAACCTCTTTGCCGGCGTCGAGACGACGGTGACAACGGTGCTGTGGGTGATTGACCGTCTGGGCGCCAACCAGCAGGTGCAGGAACGCATCCATGCCGAAATCCTGGCAGACAAGGCCGAGACACCGTTCACCGATTGCATCATCAACGAGACGATGCGGTATTTCCCGCCTATACCATTTCTGACGCGGGAAGTCGGTGCCGACATGGCACTCGATGGCAGAACCTTGCGGGCGGGCCAACTAGTCATGGTGTCGATCGTGGGCGTGCATCAAAATCCTGCATATTGGGAAAATCCCAGGACATTCGACGCCAGTCGCAAGGAATTCATGGACGACAGCTTCGACCGGCGGGCATTCATTCCTTTCCTCACCGGACCGCGCATGTGCGGCGGCGCGCGTCTTGGCCGACTGGAAATAAAAGAGGCGGTTCGCGCCGTGGTGCGCCGGTTCGCCTTCAGCCGCGCGGACGACGTGATCCGCTTCGATTATGCGCTGGCACTGCGGCCCGCGAGCGGATTGTCGGTAAGCGTTTCACGTCGATGAAAACGCCTGGTCAGGCATGGTCGTGCCAGAATCGCCTGAGGTAGTCCCCAAATTGCCTTTTGATCATGATCTTGAAGTCGGCGTCGTGCGCATAGCGCGCGCTTGCCGATATGGCTTTTGATTTCAGCTCGAAGCCTGGGAACCAGTTGCTCATCGTGGTGGAAGCGTTTTCCTGCTGGCCCGCTATAAAGTCCTCGTACCAGACTTGGGCCACCCTGCGCCGTTCAAGAGTGTTCAGGTAATTTTTCCATCTGACCTCGCTGTCAAAGATGTACTGAGCTGTTTCGTTCACGACCCTCTCGGTCAAAATCGATACCGTGGGAATTCCGGACAGTGTCTCCTGGCCATCGAACGGCTGGCCCGTATGCAGCATCGAGAGCAGGCTTATGGTTTGATCGATCTTGTTTCTTCTGGAAAGAAAGACATAGAACGAGTTGCCGTCGTCATCGCCGATTGAATTGCGCGCGAATGGCAGGTTTTCAAAGAAGAGTTTGGCGGCGAACACGCCGTTCTCAGTCCTTTTTGCAAGCAGACGGCGACCATATTCCGGCGCCTGCTGATTGAGTTCTTCAAGGTCCATGGTGTCGTCTGCCGACCACCGTCTCATCAGCGGCAAGGCATACTGCCATTGAAAATACTCCGTGGGTATTCCCAGACCGAACTGCTGCAGAGCCTGACAATAGGAATGCCCCGCCGTTCGAGGAGTCGTGCAAATCAGGATTTTGGCCGGGTTTTCGGTGGAGCTTTGGCGATCATAGGTCGCAGCGATATATTCACTGTACAAATAGTCGAAATGCATTTCCCGAACCAACCCGCGCTAAGTTTTCAGGCAGCAGACAGGAACCCCAGGATGAGCAGAGCCTGGTCCAGTGTCATCAGCGATGGTGGATCGCCCGCATCGATGTTGTCGACAAGCCACAGATCAGGCCGTACCTTCCGCGTGCGCTCGACAGCCTGCCGGTCAATGACTTGGCTGTCGCGACCGTACATCAGCAGGATACGGGCGTCGACCTTGGCGGCTATCGGGAAAAGGTCGTATTCGCGGCCGGCCAGGGCACCGAAATTTCCTGTGGTGGCCGGATCATGGGCAAGCCGGAAGCCATCTGGGCCCGAGGCTATCCGATTTTCGACATAACGGCTGAACACCGCATCCTCAACCCGGCCCATTACGCCTCGGCTTGCGTTCAGATAATCCCTGGCTGCCGCGCGGGTCGGAAATGCAAGCGCGCTCTCTTTCAGGACCTCGTTTCTCATTGCGTCGACCCTAGGTCCGCCAAGCATGGGCACTTCATTGAGAATGATCTTCGAGGCCCTGGAGCGGGTCATCTGCAGAAACAACAGCAGGATCGTGCCACCCCATGAGGTGCCGATGAAGTGGTTTTCCGTGCCAGCGAACTCGCCCAGCGCACGCAGGCATTTGGAATAGACATTGATGTCGTAACCAGAACCCAGATAGGCGCTGCGCCCGCGTCCCAGCAAGTCCGGGCAGATCACCAGGAAGCCGTTGCGGCACAGGAAAGTGGCAAGATAATCAAAGTCGGCGCCGTTGCCGGTGAAGCCGTGCAGGCAGAAGACCGTCGCGCGCGGCGTGCCCGACGGCCGCCAGATGCGCACGAACATTGCGGCATAGCGATCCTCCAGCCGGATCAGGATCTCTTGTGTCAGCGCTTCGGCAGCGTTGATCGATTGCATCAGACGTCGCGCTTGCGGACGGCACGCTTGACCGAGCCGCGGTTGTCGATGAAATCGCGTTTCCAGAACACCGATTTGTCGAGATTGCTGCGTTTGGCTTCCTTGATCATCGGCAGGATGTGGGATGAGGACCGAGTCGCCAGCACCGTTACTGCGGTGGCGTCGCCGCCAGGGAAAGGATTGAGCGGCCCGCCATTCGTTGCCCAGGCTTCGGCGATCTCACGGCTGGTCTGGATCCAGCCGACATAGGCGACGATCGCGTCGTCGATTGCCCCGATCATGTGTGTCTGCTGATCCAACTGATAACGCAACGTTTTCACCATCAGGCCGAACTCGTAACCGTCGAACGGCGGATAGTGGGCAATGAAGTTGCAAACAAGCCCAAGCGAAACCGGATTGCTGGGGACACGGGAAAACAGAAGATTGCTCATGCCAGGATTATTGACCCCACCCACCCCAGATCATAACCATCAATCCGTACTCGCCATAAAATGCGAAAACAATTGGAATTAGCATGCTGCCAAAGACGAACCGGGAGAACAGCAATGGCCGAGGATAGTCCTTTCACCGTCGACGCGAACTGGCTGCAGGAGCGCTTGGGCCAGCCCGGCCTGACGATCATAGACGCCTCCTGGTATCTGCCGGCGCAAAAACGCGATGCGCGCTCCGAGTATGATGCAGCCCATATTCCAGGCGCCCGCTTCCTGGACCAAGATGCCGTTTCGGATCCCGATGCCGCCTTGCCGCATACGCTCGCATCGCCGCAGCATTTTGCCCAGTATGTCGGCGCGATGGGCGTTTCGGCCGATGACACCATCGTCGTCTATGATGGCCCAGGCTTTTTCTCGGCACCCCGGGCATGGTGGATGTTCCGCGTCATGGGCGTCTTCCAGACCTATATTCTGGACGGCGGCTTCGACGGCTGGAAGGCGTCCGGCCGGCCGGTAACGGCCGAGCCGACCAAGATCGCGCCAAGTGTCTTTCATGCCGATTTCGACGCTGGTCGCGTCGTCGGCCTGGCCGACATGCGCCGGATCGTCGGCACCGGGGCAAGTCAGATTGCCGACGCGCGGGGGCAGGGCGCTTTACCGGTTCAGAGCCCGAGCCCCGCGCCGGCATCCGCTCGGGCCACATGCCAGGCGCACGCAATATTCCCTATTCGGCGCTTTCCGAAAACGGCACGCTGCTGCCAAAGGACCGTTTGCGCAAGGTGATCGAGGACGCCGGCATCGACCTGTCCAAACCCGTCGTCACATCTTGCGGCTCCGGTGTCACGGCCGCTGTGGTCACGCTGGCGCTGGAGACGCTTGGCCACACCGACAACAGGCTTTATGACGGCTCATGGACCGAGTGGGGAGGATTGCCCGATACGCCAGTCGTGACCGGCCCAGCCACTACCGGCAAGGAATGAATTGATGGAAAACGGCGTGCTGCAGGATATTGAAGTTACGGTGACTTTTCTCGAAATGCATGCACCGCCGGCCGCCTCGCCACCGGTGCCCTACAACCGCCAGGTCGCACTGCTGAAGACCAGGGACATTCCCTTGCATTTCTACCGCTACCTGATGGACCGGGTGGGGCGCAAATGGCACTGGGTCAATGTTCTGAGGCTGAATGACGATGAACTGTCGGCCGGAATCCACCGCGAGGATCGCGACATCAGGGTGCTCTATCTCGACGGTTCGCCGGCCGGTTTCTTCGACCTCAAGCCGCATCTGCCCGAGGAAGTCGAGCTCGCCTATTTCGGCATGATGGAACACGCCACCGGGCAAGGCATCGGCCGCTGGTTCCTCGGCTCGGCGATTGCCGCGGCATGGTCGCACGGGCCGAAAAGGGTGACGGTGCAGACCTGCACGCTCGACCACCCCGCTGCCCTGCCGCTCTACCAGAAGCTCGGTTTCAAGCCGGTCGCGCAGAAGAAGGAGGTTGTGCATCCCCTGCCTTTCGCCGAGCGCTCGGCCAGTGTCATGCGGCCGTAACTCCAGCCGGAATCTGAACCTCTCGTTCATCGGCGCTTCAGCCTGCCTTTGCCATGTTGCCCGCATTGCCAATGCGGCCGAGGCCGAAGGAGAAAAGACATGCTGACCCGACGTACTCTTGTCGCCGCGCTGATCGCGGCGATTGCCATGCCGAGCCTTGCCGCTGCCCAGGCGACGACGCCTTCGGCCGCGACGATCGAGCGAAAGCTCGAGGCGGCACCCCGGGTCAAGCTGCGGCCGAACGAGCGCGTGACCATTCGCGAATTCAAGCGCCGGCCGGACCTGCGCCGCATGGCGCGCTCGATCGATATCCAGTCGATCAATTTCGCCTTTGGCTCCGCAGCGATTTCCAGCTCGCAGTATGACAAGATCGAAAACATCGCCGATGCGCTGCGCCGCATCCTGCGCCGCGATCCCGGTGCGCGTGTGCTCATCGAGGGGCATACCGATGCCGTCGGATCGTTTCAGTCGAATCAGGTTCTTTCCGAACAGCGCGCCGCTTCGCTGAAGCGCACACTGGTGCGTGAATTCGGCGTGCCCGGTTATGCATTGGAGACTGTCGGTTACGGCGAGGAATTCCTGCTCGTGCCGACCCAGAACGAGAACTGGCAGAATCGCCGGGTGACATTGCGCCGCTTCGACGATTTCATCCGTTGAACGCAGGCGCCGATTCAAACTGATTATCCGGCTTAGTATCAGCGCTAATCCCTTTTGATCTCGAGGGTTCGATTTGCCGACGGCGATCGATCCCTCGACTCTTGGCAGGAATCGGGTGGGAAGCATCGGAGGGAAGCATAATTTCCGGTCAACCACACAGGAGATCATGTGATGACCATCCAGTTCAAAGCTCTGCCGACAGAAGATGTACGAGCGCTGCAGGGAGGTGGGCCAGACGCCTATGGCAACACGCCCGAGCGCCAGGTTTCTGACGGTGACGGCATGCCTTGCCGGCATTGTTTGAAGAACATCGCCGCCGGCGACGACTACCTCGTCCTCGCCTACCGGCCATTCCCGCAGCTTCAGCCTTATGCCGAGACAGGCCCCATCTTCCTGCACGCGCAGGAATGCGACCGCGCTGTTGAAGCGGGGATCGTTCCCGAGATACTGGAAAGCGCCGACTATATCGTGCGCGGCTATGGCAAGAACGACCGTATTGTCTATGGCAGCGGCGGCGTCATCCCAACGGACGCTATAGTAGCGCGGGCGGAAACCTTGTTCGAGCGTGACGACATTGCCTATGTGCATGTCCGCTCGGCGCGCAACAATTGCTACCAATGCCGGATCGAGCGCGCGAGAGGTCCAGGGATTAACGATTAGAAAGTTTCTGTCGCACTGCTGTCGCATGGACGCGCTAGACAGCCATTGTCGATCGATTGGCTGACCGCGGATGAACCGGTGGCGATCTCGATATCGAGGAAGCGGGGCTTTGGCTCCGCTTTTTTGTTGCCTGCGCCGATGGGCCAAGAAAAAACCCGCCGGTTTGAGCCGGCGGGGAGACTGAAGGAAGCTTTTCGAGTGAACTAAGCCGCGAGCACTGCCTTCGGCTCGACCAGTTCGTAGCCGAGCGCTTCGGCGACCGCGCGGTTGGTGATCTTGCCCTTGTGGACGTTGAGACCGTTGCGCAGGTGATGGTCGTCGACCAGGGCCTTCAGGCCCTTGTCGGCGAGCTGCAGGCCGTAATGCAGCGTTGCGTTGTTCAGCGCATGGGCCGAAGTGACCGGCACGGCACCTGGCATGTTTGCGACGCAGTAGTGGATAACGCCGTCGACTTCGTAAGTCGGCTCGGCGTGGGTGGTCGCATGCGAGGTCTCGAAGCAACCGCCCTGGTCGATGGCGACGTCGACCAGCACCGAGCCCTTCTTCATGCCGGACAGCATTTCGCGGGTGACCAGCTTCGGCGCGGCCGCGCCGGGGATGAGCACGGCGCCGACGACGATGTCGGCCGAGAAGCATTCTTCCTCGAGCGCCTCGACAGTCGAGTAACGGGTGTGGACCCGGCCGGCGAAGAGGTCGTCGAGCTGGCGCAGGCGCGGGATCGAGCGGTCGATGATGGTGACATCCGCGCCAAGGCCGGCGGCCATGCGGGCCGCATGCAGGCCTACGACGCCGCCGCCGAGCACGGTCACCTTGCCGGGCAGCACGCCGGGCACGCCGCCGAGCAGCACGCCGCGGCCGCCATTGGCCTTCTGCAGCGCCGTGGCGCCCGCCTGGATCGACAGGCGGCCGGCAACTTCCGACATCGGCGCCAGCAGCGGCAGCCCGCCACGATCGTCGGTCACGGTTTCATAGGCGATCGCCGTCACGCCCGAAGCGAGCAGGCCCTTGGTCTGCTCCGGATCTGGGGCTAGGTGGAGATAGGTGTACAGAATCTGGCCTTCGCGCAATTGCACCCACTCATTGGGCTGCGGCTCCTTGACCTTGACGATCATGTCCGACTTGGCGAACACGTCGGCGGCCGTCTTGGCGATGGTGGCGCCGGCGGCGCGATAGGCGTTGTCATCGGCGCCGATGCCGGCGCCCGCGCCGGTCTCGACCAGCACTTCGTGGCCGTGGGCCACATATTCGCGGACCGAACCCGGCGTCAGGCCGACACGATATTCATGGTTCTTGATTTCCTTGGGGCAACCGACTCGCATTTTCTTCTCCTGATCCGGGCCCATTTGGGCTCACTCCCTGTATTGTCGGAGTGAACCATGAATCGGCTAGCAAGTGTTTGCGAATGCGCTTGCGCGAACAGGAGGGTTTCGATAATCGTTGCGTGAAATAGCAACATATTCGCAGGATCCACGAAGAATGCCGCTCGACAGGATTGATATCGCCATTCTGGAGACATTGCAGAAGGATGGCCGGATGCCGAACGCCGCCCTTGCCGAAAAGGTCGGCCTGTCGCAGTCGGCCTGTTCGCGCCGGCTTGATAATCTGGAGAAATCCGGAACCATCCGCGGCTATCACGCCCGGCTCTCCAATGCAGCCCTCGGCCATCAGATGACCGCGATCGTCCACATATCCCTCTCCGGCCAGTTCGAGAAGACGCTGTCGGATTTCGAGGCGGCGATCAAACGCTGCCCGAACGTGCTGTCGTGCCACCTGATGTCGGGCGAGTACGACTATATCCTCCGGATCGCGGCCAAGGACCTGGTCGACTACGAGCGCATCCACAAGGAATGGCTGTCGGCGATGCCGCATGTAACGAAGATCAATTCGTCCTTCGCCTTGCGTGAAATCGTCGACCGGACGGCCATGGGGCTAAAGCCGGAAATGGCCTGAGCGCTGATCAGCCGCCTTATGCCGTGGCATCCTCCGTCACGATCCGATCCATCGGGATGTCGTGAGGTTGCGGATAGATGGTGGCGATGCGCTGCAATTCGTAGCCGACGCCGATGACCAGCGGCTTGAACGGCATGGCGGCCAGCGTGCGGTCGAAGAAGCCGCCGCCGTAGCCCAGCCGATAGCTTGCCGGATCGATGCCGACAATGGGCGAGATGACGATGTCCGGCAGTACCGGATCGCCTTCTGCCGGGATCGGGATGTTCCAGACGCCTTTTTCCAACCGGTCGCCCGGTTTGTAGGCGCGAAAGATCAACGGCTGACCTTTTTCGACGACGATGGGCAGCGCGGTGCGGCCACCGCGTTCGTTGATCGACGCCATCCATGGCCGCAAATCCGGCTCGCCGCGAAACGGCCAGTAAAGGCTGACCATCCGGCCTGCTATGCCACCGATGACAGCGTCGAGGCCTTCCGCGATGCGCCGCGCCATTGCTGTTCGCGCATCGGCGGAAACCGAAAGGCGTGCCGCGATCAGGCGTTCACGTTCAGCCTTGCGCCAGCGTCTCACGTCGGTCCAGTCGCTGAGTGGTGCCTGGAACGCGGGATCGAACTCATGCATGAAGCAAGGCGGCGAAGAATACTGCGCCGGACCCTGGTCGTCATGATCGTTGGCCATGCCTTACCTCATCGCGTGTTCGATGACGCTATACCTCGCGATACGATACAACATGTGCGTTCACGACATGGAACGACGAGTCTCGGGCACTGTCCTGCCATTGTTGCATTGCACAAAAACACCTACATCCAGGGCAGGCAATCTTGCCCATCAGGGGTGATGAAATGAGCGATGCCAGACATCATGTTGTCGTCGTCGGCGCCGGGTTCGGCGGCCTCGAATTCACCCGCGCGCTGGCTGGCGCGCCAGTGCGCATCACCATGATCGACAAGCGCAACCATCATCTGTTCCAGCCGCTGCTCTATCAGGTGGCAACCACGGCGTTGGCGACCTCGGAGGTGGCCTGGCCGATCCGCCATCTGCTGCGCAAGCGCAAGGATGTGACCACGCTGCTGGCCAATGTCACAGGAGTAGACCGGATCGGCAAACGCGTCCTGCTCGATGATGGCAGCGCCGTCGCCTACGACACGCTGGTGCTCGCTACCGGCGCGCGCCACGCCTATTTCGGCCATGACGAATGGGAGCCTTTCGCGCCGGGCCTGAAGACGCTGGAGGACGCCACCACCATTCGGCGCCGCATCCTTCTGGCTTTCGAGCAGGCGGAACGGGAACCCGACGCTGCCAGGCGCCAGGCGCTGCTGACCATTGCCATCGTCGGCGGCGGGCCGACCGGCGTCGAACTTGCCGGAACCATTGCCGAACTGGCGCATGACACGCTGCGCGGCGAATTCCGCAACATCGATACGCGCCAGACGCGCGTGGTGCTGATCGAGGCCGGCGACCGCATCCTGGCCAATTTCGCGCCGAAGCTCTCCGACTATGCCGGAAAGGCGTTGGAACGGCTTGGCGTTGTGGTCGAGCTTGGCCGGGCCGTTACGCGCTGCGATGCCGAAGGCGTGGTTTTTGGCGATGCCGTTCTGCCGGCTCGCACGATCCTGTGGGCAGCCGGCGTTGCCGCTTCGCCAGCCGCCGAATGGCTGGAAGCGAAGGCCGACCGGGCCGGCAGGGTGTTGGTCGAGCCTGATCTCAGCGTGCCTGGCAGCCCGGAAATTTTTGTCATCGGCGACGCCGCGCTTGTGCTGCGGCCCGACGGACGGCCTGTGCCCGGCGTGGCGCCTTCCGCCAAGCAGGAAGGCCGCCATGTTGCCGCGACCGTCAAGGCCAGGCTTGCCGGCGACACGAGCCCGCGGCCTTTCCACTACAAGCATGCCGGTGATCTGGCGACGATCGGCAAGCGCGCCGCCGCGATCGATTTCGGCTGGATCAAGCTGACCGGCTGGCTCGCCTGGTGGCTGTGGGGCATTGCGCATATCTATTTCCTGATCGGCTTCCGCAACCGGCTTGCGGTTTCGCTGAGCTGGCTATGGATCTATGTCACGGGCCAGCGCAGCGCCCGGCTGATCACCCAGGGCGACGACGACAAGACCTGACTTTCTTCACCACGCTTTTCATCCGGCCGTCATCTGTTGCTGATGGATTGGCGTACCGATGCGCGCGATTTCTTGAGTGGACTTGAGCCGATTTCAGCGCGAAGTTCGCTTCGGGGCAGGGCATGTCAGGTCGTCGAAGAAGGAGAAAACATGTCGCAACTGCTCCATCCCGTCTCTCGCCGTGGACTCCTTGCGGGGGCCGCCGCCACAGGGGCGATGATCATGCTGCACCCCTTCTCCGCCCGTGCGCAGGCCAACCAGGCGCATCTGAGGATCATGGAAACCACCGATATCCATGTGAACGTGCTGCCCTATGATTATTACGCCGACAAAGCCAATGACACGATGGGCCTGTCGCGCACGGCGTCCCTCATCGACGCGGTGCGCAAGGAAGCCGCCAATTCGATGCTGATCGACAATGGCGACCTTTTGCAGGGCAACCCGATGGGCGACTACATCGCCTATGAGAAGGGCCTGAAGGAGGGCGATCTCCATCCGATCATGAAAGGCATGAACCTGCTTGGGTACGAGTGTTCGACACTTGGCAACCACGAGTTCAACTATGGCCTGTCCTTCCTGGACAAGGTACTGGCCGGCGCCGATTTCCCGTTCGTCAGCGCCAATCTGATCCGGGGCACCGAGCTTGCCGCCAACCCGCGCGACGACAAGCTCTACCTCAAGCCCTACATAATCCTGAACAAGAAGATCAAGGACGGTTCGGGCTCCGAGCAACCGATCAAAATCGGCATCATCGGCTTCGTACCGCCGCAGATCATGGTCTGGGACCTCAAGAATCTCGAAGGCAGCGTCAAGACGCGCGACATCGTCGAGGCGGCGAAGGCCTGGGTGCCGCAGATGAAGGAGGAGGGCGCCGACATCGTCATCGCGCTCTCGCATTCCGGCATCGACGTCAAGCAGGGTGACATGATGGAGAACGCATCGTTTTTCGTCGCCGGCGTCGAAGGCATCGACGCGGTCTTCACGGGCCACCAGCACCTGGTCTTCCCCGGCAAGAAGGATTTCCAGGCGCTCGAGGGCGTTGATACACAGAAGGGCACGCTGCAGGGCAAGCCCGCCGTCATGGGCGGTTTCTGGGGCTCGCATATGGGCCTGATCGACCTGATGCTGGAGCGCGACGGGTCGAAGTGGAAAGTGGTCTCGGCGACATCGGAGGCGCGGCCAATCTTCGAGCGTGTCGACAACAAGAACAAGCCGACTGTCCCCGACGACAAGCGCATCATCGCCGCTCTTGAGCAGGACCACGAGGCGACGCTCGCCTATGTGCGCCGCCCTGTCGGCAAGACCTCGGCGCCGCTCTATTCCTATTTCGCGCTGGTGGCCGATGATCCGTCCGTGCAAATCGTCAACCAGGCGCAGAGCTGGTATCTCAAGGATATCCTCAAGAGCACCCAGTGGAAGGACGTGCCGATGTTGTCGGCGGCGGCGCCCTTCAAGGCCGGCGGGCGCAACGGCGCCGACTACTACACCGACGTGCCGGTGGGCGATATCGCAATCAAGAACGTCGCCGACCTCTATCTCTATCCGAACACCGTTCGCGCGGTCGAGATCACGGGTGCGCAGGTCAAGGAATGGCTGGAGATGTCGGCCGGCATCTTCAAGAAAATCGAGGCAGGAAAAGCCGACCAGCCGCTGATCGACACCGAATTCCCATCCTACAATTTCGACGTCATAGATGGCGTAACCTACAAAATAGATTTGTCGCAGCCTCCGAAATACGATGCCAAGGGCGGCATCGCCAGCGCCGGATCGAACCGCATCGTCGATCTCAAATACGATAACAAACCGATTGATCCAGCAGCGAAATTCGTCGTTGCGACCAACAACTACCGTGCCGGCGGCGGTGGCAACTTTCCTGACATCAATGCCTCGAAGATCATCTACGAGGCGCCGGACACCAACCGCGACGTCATCGTCCGCTACGTCGTCAGCCAAGGCACCATCAACCCGTCGGCAGATGGCAACTGGTCGTTCGCGCCGTTGCCGGGAACCAGCGTCGTCTTCGAGACAGGCGTCAAGGCAAAGGACTTCATCGCCGATGTGAAGTCGCTGAAGATCGAGCCGGTAGGCGAGGGCGAAGCTGGTTTTGCCCGATATCGCATCCTTCTCTGATCCGGCTGTCAGGGCTGGATGCGTCCGGTCTTGGCGCATCCCCCGTGCGGGAGATGACCTCGCCATAGCGAGGGAGGAGCAGCCGGATCGCTCGGCACAGTCAACGGCATCATTCCCGCTGGTTGCATGGACCTCGTGGGCGGTCGATGTCTGGGAGGCGATGAGTTCGTTGTCCCCAGCCTACGCCTTGTAGACCACCTGGCGCACGTCGATATAGCTGGTGCGGAAACCGGCCTCGCAATAATGCAGGTAGAATTCCCAGAGCTTCTTGAAACGGTCGTCGAAGCCGAGCGGCACGATCTTCTCCCACGACCCCCGGAAACGCTGGCGCCATTCGGCAAGCGTGCGGGCATAGTCCTCGGGGAAAACGTGTTCGCGTAAATGGGCAAGGCCGTGCGCGGCGCCAAGCGACTTCAAGATGGACGGCGTTGGCAGCATGCCGCCCGGGAAGACGTAGCGCTGGATGAAATCCGGCCTGGCGCGATAGGTGTCGTAGGCGGCTTCGTTGATGGTGATGATCTGCAGCCCCGCCGTGCCGCCGGGCTTCAGGCAGGCCTTCATCTTGGAGAAGAATACCGGCCAGTATTTCTCGCCGACCGCCTCGAACATCTCGATCGAGGCTATGCGATCGTAGGTGCCGGTTTCATCGCGGTAATCCTGCAACTTGATGTCGACCTTGTCGGCAAGCCCGGCCTTGGCTATGCGCGCCTTGGCGAAATCGTGCTGCTCGCGGCTGATGGTCAATCCGGTTACCCGGCAGCCGATTTCGCGTGCCGCGAATTCGGCAAAGCCGCCCCAGCCGCAGCCAATCTCCAGCACATGATCTTTTCCGCCGATGCCGGTGTCCCTGGCCAGCGCCCGGTATTTGGCGGCCTGGGCGCTCTCGAGATCATTGGCGCCATTGGCGTAAAGCGCCGAGGAATAGGTCATGCTCGGGTCGAGCCATTCCTTGTAGAAGGCGTTGCCGAGATCGTAATGCGCCGAGATATTGCGCTTCGACCCTTTGCGCGTGTTCTCGTTGAACCAATGGCGGATGCGCTGGACCGTGTTGATGAGCCAGCTGGCGCCGCCCGCGACGCGTTCGCCGATCGCCGAGTTGACCACGAACAGTTCGAGGAAACTGGTGACGTCAGGGCTTTCCCAATCGCCGTCCATATAGGATTCGGCAACGCCGATCGTGCCGCCGGAAAAGGCGCGTCCCGGCAGACGCCAGTTCTTGAGCACGAGTTCGGCGTCGGGGCCAGGCGCCTTGCCGCCGACGAGGACGGCACGGCCGTCCGGCATCCTGACTTTCAGCGAACCACGCGGCAGGTTCATGGCCGCCGACAGCACCATGCGCGCCTTGGCCGGCAGGCCTTTGACGATCTCGGCGAAATTGAATTCGTCGAGCCTGACCGCCTCGCCCGGCGCTATGCCATGATCTTCCCCGTGTGCCATTCCATGCCCCTGGATCTCCGTGATGTCGGCGCAATTGCCGAGCCACGGTTCTCTTGGATCATCCGCCGGGTTCAAACGCCGTTGCCTTGTCCCGACAGCTTGCGGGCTCGACGGCAGGCGGGCTCGAACGAAAGCGCGCGCCCCTTAGCGGAGCTTCAGCGCTTCCCAGTGAATGCCTGCCACAATCTTCCACGTCATGAGGGGGAACTTCAAGAGGCATGCCGAGGGCTGGACTGTGCCACGCCGCGCCCCACATCTGCCGCCTTGCGTCAGGTCGCTGCGGCCCGAAATCAAAAACGCCTATGGCAGCCGCATCGCTTGTGCGATAGCTTTAGCCATGCGTTATGTAATCGTCATTGCCGCCATCGCATTCTTCCTGATCTGGGACGGTCTCTACAATCAAGGCCGGTATCTCGACGTCGCGGTCAGGGAGGTATCCCATGCGGTACGCTACGTCACCGGCAAGGCCTAGACATCCCCTGGGCAGGCCGGCGCTTTTTCCCTGATTCGCGCGGACCGAGGTCCAGCGCCGATCGAGGCGCGTCGCAAGGACGCGTGGCGCCATGACCGGTTGACGCAAAGAGACCGCCGTCACAAAAGACCCCGACATTCAGATCGAGGAGGCGGGATTGATCCGGCATATCGTTTTCTTCAGCGCGCGGCGCAAGGAAGATGTGGAAGCAGTTCGTACCGGGCTGCTGGCGCTCGGCGACATTCCTCATTCCAACCTCTTCGAGGTCACGTTGAACACCAAGGTCGACCCGCTGTCGGATGAAGTCGATGTCGTCGTTTACGCTGAATTCGCCGATGACGTGGCGCTGGCAGCCTACAAGGCCCACCCGCTCTATGCGCGGACCACTGGCAAGGTCAAACCACTGCGCGAGCTGCGCTATTCGGCGGATGTCGTGGCCGGAAGCTGATCCGGCGCCTGCTCCGGAAGGCGCCGTTCGCGGGGGCGCGTTTCCCGATAGATCGTGCTGCGCGAACCATGCGCCGCCGCCGGCGGCATTGCGATCAAGTCTTGAACCGACGTTCGGAATGATGCACATCGCGCCTCCATGACCCCAACCACATCAGCCATTCACCCGCTCGATCACCTGGTTCTGCCGACGCAGAACCTCGACACGGCGCGGACCCGGCTCACCGCGCTGGGCTTCGTCGTCGCTCCGACCGGCATCCATCCCTTTGGCACGGAAAACTGCTGCGTGTTCCTTGCCGACGGCACCTATCTGGAGCCGCTCGCGATTGGCAGCGAACAGGTTGCGACGAAGGCTGCCGCCGAGGGCAATGTCTTCGTTGCGCGCGATCGCCTCTATCGCGAAAGCCGTGGTAACGAGGGATTTTCCGCGGTGGTTCTTGGCACTGACAATGCCGATGACGACCATGAACGCTATGTCGACGCCGGCCTGTCGGCGGGAGACACGCTGAGCTTTTCGCGCGCTTTCACCGACACGGCGGGCAAAAGCGATACCGCCTCGTTCAAGCTCGCTTTTGCTTCGGCCAATCATGCCAGGGACGCTTTTCTTTTTGCCTGCCAGCGCATCAACGCGCCGAAAGTGGACCGCGCAGCCTTGCAGGCTCATCCCAATGGCGTCGATGGGGTCGTCGAGGTGATTGCAGTCAGCAGTGCTCCCGCCGAACAGCGCAGGCTGATTGCCGTGGCGGTCAACGACCCGTCCGCCGGCGGGAAAGACGGCGCGTTTCGCTTGCCGAACGCAACGTTGCGTGTGCTCGATCCCGCGTCTTACGCCGCGCGCTTTGGCATCCCGATCGCCCCGGCGACGGAGCTTCGTTTCGCCGCCGTGGTATTTGCGATCCGAAGTGCCGATGCCGCGGCGAGGCTGCTTGCGGCCAACTCAATCCAGCACGATATAGCGGGCACCGACATTGTCGTGCCGCCGGCAGGCGGCCAAGGCGCGGCTTTCATCTTCCGGGAGACCAAATGAGCAAGTCCCAAGCACCAAATTCGGCGGCGCCCAATTCTTCGGTAACCGTCGGCAATGTCGTCTTCGACAACGCGGCACGCCTGGCGCTGATCGCCGGCCCGTGCCAGTTCGAATCGCGCCAACACGCCTTCGACATGGCCGGTGCGCTTAAGGAGTTGACCGGCAGGCTTGGCATCGGCCTCGTCTACAAGACCAGCTACGACAAGGCCAACCGCACCTCGCTGTCGGCGACACGCGGTGCCGGCATGGACGCCGCACTTCCCGTGTTCGACGAGTTGCGCAAGGAATTCTCGCTTCCGGTGCTGACCGACGTCCACACGGAGGAGCAGTGCGCGATCGTCGCGCCGCATGTCGATGTGCTGCAGATACCGGCCTTCCTGTCGCGCCAGACCGACATGCTGGTCGCCGCCGCAAGGACAGGCAAGGTCATCAATGTGAAGAAGGGACAGTTCCTCGCCCCCTGGGACATGAAGAACGTGGTCGCCAAGATCACCGGTTCCGGCAATGCCAATGTGCTGACCACCGAGCGCGGCGCTTCTTTCGGCTACAACACACTGGTGTCGGATATGCGCGCTCTGCCTATCATGGCCGAGATCGGCGCCCCGGTGATCTTCGACGCCACCCATTCGGTGCAGCAGCCGGGCGGGCAGGGCGGGTCGTCTGGCGGGGAGCGCCGCTTTGTCGAGACGCTGGCCCGCGCGGCCGTTGCCGTCGGCGTTGCCGGCGTCTTTATCGAGACCCATCAGGACCCCGACAATTCGACATCCTCCGACGGTCCGAACATGGTGCCGCTGAAAGATATGCCGGCGCTGCTCGAAAAGCTGATGGCATTGGACCGGGTAGCGAAGGGCCGCTAATCCAAGGCTTCTTGCCGGTGCTTGTGGTTGCCAGGGGCCAGTTGTACGCTTGGCCGGCAAATGAGCGTTTTGGCAGGAGGAAGCCATGTCCGTCGCCCGCGTCACCGAAATCACCTCATCGTCGAAGAAGAGCTTTCAGGACGCCATCGAGAAGGGAATCGCCCGCGCCGCCAAAACTCTAAAGAACGTCGAAGGGGCCTGGATCCAGGATCAGAAGATCGTCGTCGAGGACGGCCAGATCGCGGCCTATCGCGTCAACATGAAGGTGACTTTCATCCTCGCGGAGTGAGCAGGCAGACGCCAAAAAGTCGGGAACTTTCACCCGCGCCCCTCATTGTCAACGTGCAGATTAACGACAACGAGGAGCAAACAATGACGACGCAAACAGGCCACACCGAAGCGATTGCCGCTTCGCGAGTGATCGGCACTACCGTCTACAACACCCAAGGCGACAGCATCGGCAGCATCGAGGACGTCATGCTCGACAAGACGTCGAACGGCATCATGTTCGCGGTGATCGGATTTGGCGGCTTTCTCGGTGTTGGCGAGAAGTACCATGCCATTCCTTGGGCGAGCCTCGACTACGACGAGGACAAGGGCGGCTATGTCGTACCCTTCACCAAGGAACAGCTGAAGGCAGCGCCCGCCCATTCGATCAACGAGTTGGCCGGCGCTGATGGCGAGAGCGCGCGCGATGAGTCGTACGAATACTATAAGGTCACGCCCTACTGGCATTGACGCCACAACCGAAAAAAGGGGGCCGTTTCGACGGCCCCCTTTTCGATTCGAAGCAACGCTACTCGCTGATGTGCAAGGCCGGCAAAGGCGCAATGGCCTTTGGCGGTGGTTGCCGATTGTCGCACGACGTCAGGAATGCCGCCGCGATCAGGAACAGACTGATGATACCGCTCAACTCAGACATGGCGAAACTCCTCCTGTTTCGCCCCGCGCGACAACAGCCTTAACCCGGAATGCGCGCCTTGTGGCATGACTTATGATGACAGAAACTTGCGCTTCGTGAATCGCGCGGGCGGCAATATTCGGCCAGGGCCCGATTGCCTTTTGCGTCGCTTTGGCTAAGACGGGCGCGACGTTTTCTCCAGATCAAATCGAGGACATCGCAATGACCGCCATCATCGATATTGTCGGGCGTGAAATCCTGGACAGCCGTGGAAACCCGACCGTCGAGGTCGATGTCGTTCTCGAAGACGGTTCGATGGGCCGCGCCGCGGTGCCCTCGGGCGCCTCGACCGGCGCCCATGAGGCCGTCGAACTGCGCGACGGCGGCGCCCGCTACCTCGGCAAGGGCGTGCTCAAGGCCGTCGAAGCGGTCAATGGCGAACTGTTCGAGGCGATCGGCGGCATGGAAGCCGAAAACCAGATCCATATCGATCAGACCATGATCGAGCTTGACGGCACGCCCAACAAGAGCAGGCTCGGCGCCAACGCCATTCTGGGCGTTTCGCTGGCGGTGGCGAAAGCCGCGGCCGATGCCGCTGGCCTGCCGCTTTATCGCTATGTCGGCGGCACCAAGCCGCATATCCTGCCCGTGCCGATGATGAACATCATCAATGGCGGCGCGCATGCCGACAACCCGATCGACTTCCAGGAATTCATGATCCTGCCGGTCGGCGCGCCGACACTGCGCGAAGGCGTGCGCTGGGGTTCGGAAATCTTCCACACGCTGCGCAAGAAGCTGAAGGATGCCGGTCACAACACCAATGTCGGCGACGAGGGCGGCTTCGCGCCGAACCTGAAGAGTGCGCCGGTGGCGCTCGATTTCATCATGGAATCGATCGAGAAGGCCGGTTTCAAGCCGGGCGAAGAGATCGCGCTCGGCCTCGATTGCGCCGCGACCGAATTCTTCAAGGACGGCAACTATGTCTATGAGGGTGAGAAGAAGACACGCGATCCCAAGGCGCAGGCCAAGTACCTCGCCAAGCTCGCCGCCGATTACCCAATCATCTCGATCGAGGACGGCCTTGCCGAGGATGACTGGGAAGGCTGGAAATACCTGACCGACCTGATCGGCAAGAAGACGCAGCTTGTCGGCGACGATCTTTTCGTCACCAACACGGCGCGCCTGCGCGACGGCATCCGCATGGGCGTCGCCAATTCGATCCTGGTCAAGGTCAACCAGATCGGCTCGCTGACCGAGACGCTCGACGCGGTCGAGACCGCGCATAAGGCAGCCTACACAGCCGTCATGTCGCACCGTTCGGGCGAGACCGAGGATTCGACCATCGCCGACCTGGCCGTCGCCACCAATTGCGGGCAGATCAAGACCGGCTCGCTGTCGCGCTCCGACCGCATGGCCAAATACAACCAACTGATCCGCATCGAGGAAGAACTCGGCAAGCAAGCGCGCTACGCCGGCAAGTCGGTGATCAAGAGCTGATCCGGCCGCGCATCATTGGTATCGAAAGGGCGGGGCATCCCGCCCTTTTTCATTTCAGGCCGGGCTGGGCCGCCTTCCCGTAACCGTCCGTTAAGCACAATCAGGCGAAAAAGGCGTCGAGCCGTTTGAGTTCGCGGCCACGGGGAATCGGTCATGTGGACGCGTCAGCACAAGCAGAGAAACACCGGGCGGCTGATCATTCCCTCGCTGTGCGTGGTGTTCCTGGCCTATTTCGGCTTCCACGCGTATCACGGCGAATTCGGCATCAATTCCAAATACAAGCTGGAGGCCGAAACGGTCGCGCTGCAGGGTCAGCTCGACGCGATCAAGGCGCGCAGGATGGAACTCGAGCGGCGCGTCAAGCTCATGCATGATGGCACGCTGGAGAGGGACATGCTCGACGAGCAGGCGCGTAAAGCGCTCAATCTGTCCCAGGCCGACGAGATTACCATCATGCTGCCGGTTTCGGGGAAGTAACCGACTTTCGGTTAATCAGCAATATTTTCAATGATTTTAATCGCTTAGGCGCATGCCAGCTATGCAATTTCGACATGGCGGAACGCCTTTCTACGTGTTAGCCTCCCATAAATCGAAGGGGAGGGCGATCTCCCCGGAGCAGGTTGATCTTGCTCCAGTGTCCGCAAAGAGACGCCAACAGGGAGTGATGCATGGCCACCGCAGCCAGAAAAGCGCCTGCCAAATCGAAATCCGACGGCAAATCCGGCCTGTCAGCACCCAAGCCTGCTGACTTCACCAAGGACGAAGAGCTTGCCGCCTACCGGCACATGCTGCTCATCCGCCGGTTTGAGGAAAAGGCCGGCCAGCTCTATGGCATGGGCTTCATCGGCGGCTTCTGCCACCTCTACATTGGCCAGGAAGCCGTCGTCACCGGCATGAAGATGGCGCTGATCGACGGCGACCAGATGATCACGGCCTATCGCGATCACGGCCACATGCTGGCGATGGAGCTTTCGCCGCGTGGCGTGATGGCCGAGCTGACCGGCCGCGGCGGCGGCCTGTCCAGGGGCAAGGGCGGCTCCATGCACATGTTCTCCAAGGAGAAGCATTTCTATGGCGGTCATGGCATCGTCGGCGCGCAGGTTTCCCTCGGCACCGGTCTGGCCTTCGCCAACCGCTACCGCGACAACAACAATGTCTCGCTGACCTATTTTGGCGACGGCGCCGCCAACCAGGGCCAGGTCTATGAGAGCTTCAACATGGCCTCGCTGTGGAAGCTGCCGGTGATCTACATCATCGAGAACAACCGCTACGCCATGGGCACCTCGGTGTCGCGCTCTTCAGCGGAGACTGACTTCTCGCACCGTGGCGCTTCCTTCAAGATTCCCGGCATCCAGGTCGACGGCATGGATGTGCGCGCGGTCAAGGCCGCTGGCGATCTCGCCACCGAATGGTGCCGCGCCGGCAATGGCCCGCTGATCCTCGAAATGCAGACCTATCGCTATCGCGGCCACTCGATGTCCGATCCTGCAAAATACCGGTCGAAGGAAGAGGTGCAGAAGATGCGCTCCGAGCACGACCCGATCGAGCAGGTCAAAGCGCGGCTGATCGAGAAGAAGTGGGCGACCGAGGACGAGCTCAAGACCATCGACAAGGAGGTTCGCGACATCGTCGCCGACGCCGCCGAATTTGCCCAGAACGATGCCGAGCCGGATCCGTCCGAGCTCTGGACCGATATCGTATTGTAAGGGAGGGCCAGGACATGCCGATCGAAATTCTCATGCCCGCTCTCTCGCCGACCATGGAAGAGGGCAATCTTTCCAAGTGGTTGAAGAACGAGGGGACAAGGTCGTCGCCGGTGACGTCATCGCCGAGATCGAGACCGACAAGGCGACGATGGAAGTCGAAGCCGTCGACGAAGGTACGCTGGGCAAGATCCTGATCGCCGCCGGCACCGAAGGCGTCAAGGTCAACACGCCGATCGCCGTTTTGCTGCAGGACGGCGAGAGCGCCGCCGATGTCGGCAAGTCGGCGTCGGCTCCCGCCAAGGCGGAAGCACCGGCAAAGGCGGAAGCGCCGGCCGAGGATAAGGCGGAGGTGGCAAAGCCAGCCGCCGTACCGGTCGCGGCCGCACCGAAAACGGAAATCGCCGCCGATCCGGACATTCCGGCTGGTACCGAAATGGTCTCGACCACGGTGCGTGAAGCGCTGCGCGACGCCATGGCCGAGGAAATGCGCCGCGACGGCGATGTCTTCGTCATGGGCGAGGAAGTCGCCGAATACCAGGGCGCCTACAAGATCACGCAAGGCCTGCTGCAGGAATTCGGGCCGCGTCGCGTCGTCGACACGCCGATCACCGAACATGGTTTTGCCGGCGTCGGCGTCGGTGCTGCGATGGCCGGGCTGAAGCCGATCGTCGAGTTCATGACCTTCAACTTCGCCATGCAGGCGATCGACCAGATCATCAACTCCGCCGCCAAGACGCTCTATATGTCGGGCGGCCAGATGGGCGCGCCGATCGTGTTCCGTGGGCCGAACGGCGCGGCCGCTCGTGTCGCCGCACAGCACTCGCAGTGCTATGCCGCCTGGTACAGCCACATTCCAGGTCTCAAAGTCGTGATGCCGTATACGGCCGCCGACGCCAAGGGCTTGCTCAAGGCGGCAATCCGCGATCCGAACCCGATCATCTTCCTCGAGAACGAGATCCTCTACGGCCAGTCCTTCGACGTGCCGAAGTTGGACGACTTCGTGCTGCCGATCGGCAAGGCGCGCATCCACAAGACGGGCAAGGATGTCACCATCGTCTCCTTCGGCATCGGCATGACCTATGCCGTGAAGGCGGAAGCCGAGCTGCGCGGCATGGGCATCGATGCCGAGATCATCGACCTCAGGACCATCCGTCCGCTCGATCTCGACACCGTCATCGCCTCGGTCAAGAAGACCAATCGGCTGGTGGTGGTCGAAGAAGGCTACCCACAGAGTTCGGTCGGCGACCACATCGCCAACCAGGTCTCGCAACGCGCCTTCGATTTCCTCGACGCGCCGGTCATCACCATTGCCGGCAAGGACGTGCCGATGCCCTATGCGGCCAACCTCGAAAAACTGGCATTGCCGAATGTCGGCGAGGTCATCGAGGCGGTCAAAGCCGTCGCATATCGCTAGGGAGCAATGTGGATGCTGTCTTTCTGGACGTTGGCAGCCATCATTGTTCCCACCGTCGTGGTCGCATTTTTCGTGCGATCGATGACCGGGAAGTTCGATGCGGTTCTGTTGATGCTCAGCGGTGCCGCGTCGCTGGTTCTTGCTATTGTGGCAACTGCTTCCGCAAAGGTCGACCAGACCGGCAGCATGATGACGCTCGAGATGGGCAAGGGTAGCTACCATTTCGGTGTCTTGCCACCCGTGTTCATCGTCGCCACGCTGACCGTCATGCGCGGCCTTTTCAAATTCATCCAGGAGTGAGCGATGCCTATCAACATCACCATGCCGGCCCTGTCGCCCACGATGGAAGAAGGCAATCTGTCAAAGTGGCTGGTCAAGGAAGGCGATAAGGTTGCGCCGGGCGATGTCATTGCCGAGATCGAGACCGACAAGGCGACGATGGAAGTTGAAGCCGTCGATGAGGGCACTGTCGCCAAGCTGGTCGTGCCGGCCGGAACCGAAGGCGTCAAGGTCAACGCGCTGATCGCGGTGCTTGCCGCCGAAGGCGAAGATGCGGGCGCTGCCGCCAAAAGCGGTGGCGCACCGGCGAAAGCCGAGGCCCCCAAGGCGGAGGTACCAAAGGCTGAAGCGCCGAAGGCCGAGCCTGTTGCTGCGGCCGCACCCAAGGCCGATGCAACTCCGGCCGCCAATGGTCATGCGGCTGGCGAGCGCACCTTTGCGTCGCCGCTCGCGCGCCGCATCGCCAGGGAGGCGGGGGTCGATGTGTCTGCCGTGACCGGCACCGGTCCGCATGGACGGGTGGTAAAGGCCGATGTCGATGCCGCGATCGCCGGCGGCGGCGCCAAGGCAGCGCCGGCAGCCAAGGCTCCGGCTGGCGCGCCAGCGGCGGCTCTGACTGCACCAAAGGCGATGTCGGACGATCAAGTGGTGAAGCTGTTCGAGCAAGGCTCTTATGAGCTGGTCCCCCACGACAATATGCGCAAGACCATCGCGCGGCGCCTGGTCGAAGCCAAAACCACCATCCCGCATTTCTACCTGACGCTCGACTGCGAACTCGATGCGCTCCTGGCGCTACGCACGCAGCTTAACGCTGCGGCACCGGTGAAGAAGACCGACAAGGGTGAGGCGCCCGCCTACAAGCTCTCGGTCAACGACATGGTGATCAAGGCGATGGCCATGGCGCTGAAGGCGGTGCCGGATGCCAATGCCTCCTGGACCGAGAGCGCCATGGTCAAGCACAAGCACGCCGATGTCGGCGTCGCCGTCTCAATCCCCGGCGGCCTGATCACGCCGATCATTCGGCATGCCGATGAAAAGACGCTCTCCGTCATCTCCAACGAGATGAAGGATCTGGCGAGCCGTGCCCGCAGCCGCAAGCTGAAGCCGGAAGAGTATCAGGGCGGCACGACGGCGGTGTCCAATCTCGGCATGTTCGGCATCAAGGATTTTGCCGCTGTCATCAACCCGCCGCATGCGACGATCCTGGCGGTTGGCGCCGGTGAGGAGCGGGCGGTGGTCAAGAACGGCGAGATCAAAATTGCCACAGTGATGTCGGTGACGCTGTCGACCGACCATCGTGCGGTTGACGGTGCGCTGGGGGCGGAACTCTTGGTCGCCTTCAAGAAGTTGATCGAAAACCCGATGGGCATGCTGGTCTAGGAAAGGGAAAGGCTGTGCGAATATTCTTCACCAGCCTTTTCGCTTTTTTCATTTCCGGGTTGGCTGGCGGTCTGATCGCGCAATGGTTGGCTGTCGCCACCGGCGCCGAGGAAGAATACATCATCGTCTTCATGTTCTCGGTGCTGGTGACCTTTGTCGTCACCTTCATCTTCTTCGTGGCGCAATTGACGAACGATCCGGTCGCGGCCGTGGCGAGGGCGGGTAAGTGGACGCTGATTGTGTTTGTGGTGCTGCTCGTCCTCTTGGTCGGGCTGATCCTTTACAGCGACAGCAGCGTCGCGGTGGTCAGGAAAGACATGCCGATGGTTGCCGGTCTCGGTCTACCGGGCTTGGTGACGATCGTCATCCATTGGTTGTTCGTGCGCTGGCGCGTGAAGCGCGGCGTGGCCGACATAAAGGCAGGTTGAACGGATGAAGACGGTGCTTTGTTACGGCGACTCGCTGACCTGGGGCTACAATGCCGAAGGCGGGCGTCATGCGTTGCCGGATCGCTGGCCAAGCGTGCTGCAGGCCGGCCTCGGCGAAGGCGTTCAGGTCATCGCCGACGGCCTCAATGGCCGCACCACCGCTTTCGACGATCATCTGGCCGGAGCCGACCGCAACGGCGCGCGGCTGCTGCCGACGGTGCTGACGACGCATGCGCCGATCGACCTGATCGTCATCATGCTCGGTGCCAATGACATGAAACCTTGGATCCATGGCAACCCGGTTGCCGCCAAGCAAGGCATCCAGCGGCTGATCGACATCGTGCGTGGCCACGACTATCCTTTCGACTGGCCGGCGCCGCAGATTCTGATCGTTTCGCCGCCCCTTGTCAGCCGCACGGAGAATGCCGACTTCAAGGAGATGTTCGCCGGTGGCGATGACGCCTCGAAGCAGCTTGCACCGCAATACGCAGCACTCGCCGACGAAGTTGGTTGCGGCTTCTTCGACGCTGGCACAGTGGCGCAAACAACACCTCTCGATGGCGTCCACCTCGACGCCGAAAACACGCGAAACATCGGCAAGGCGCTGACGCCATTCGTGCGCGTGATGTTAGCGACATGATAGTCGGATCGTTTCTGATCATTGGCATTTGGTTGGCTGTGCATTGGCAAGGCCGCCGAAGCCGGCTTCTTGCAGGCTACGCACTTCTTGGGTTTTGGGTTTTCGACGCAATTTCGGTACTGATGCATGAGCCAGCTTTCAGGCCCCCAATGCTGACGCACGAGCCATGGTCGATACCAAAGCCTTCGTTCGGTGAAGCCTCGCTTCAATAAGGACCAGAAAATGTCTGAATCATACGACGTCATCATCATCGGCTCCGGTCCCGGCGGCTATGTCACGGCGGTACGTTCCGCCCAGCTTGGCTTCAAGACGGCGATCGTCGAGCGCGAACATCTCGGCGGCATCTGCCTCAACTGGGGCTGCATTCCGACCAAGGCGCTGCTGCGGTCGGCCGAGATCATGCACTATTCGGATCACCTGAAGGATTATGGCCTGAAGCTCGACGGCAAGGTCAGCGCCGACACCGCGGCCGTGGTCGATCGGTCGCGGAAAGTGTCGCTCAGGCTCAATGGCGGTGTCGCCTTCCTGATGAAGAAGAACAAGGTCGACGTGATCTGGGGCGAGGCCAAGTTGTCGAAGCCCGGCGAGATCGTTGTTTCCAAGACGGCCAAGAAGCCAATGGAGCCGCAGCCGCCGGTGCCGAAAGGCGTCAAGGGCGAGGGCACCTACACCGCCAAGCACATCATCCTGGCGACCGGTGCCCGGCCGCGCGCGCTGCCCGGCATCGAGCCGGATGGCAAGCTGATCTGGACTTATTTCGAGGCCATGGTGCCCAAGGAGATGCCGAAGTCGCTGCTGGTGATGGGTTCGGGCGCCATCGGCATCGAATTCGCCTCCTTCTACCGCACCATGGGCGCCGAGGTGACGGTGGTCGAACTGCTGCCGGCGGTGATGCCTGTCGAGGACGCCGAAGTCTCGAAGTTCGCGCAAAAGCAGTTCGAGAAGCAAGGCATGAAGATCATCCTCGAGGCCAAGGTGACGAAGGTCGAGAAGGGGGCGAACTCCGTCACCGCGCATGTCGAGATGAAGGACGGCAAGGTCGAGAAGATATCGGCCGATCGCATGATCTCGGCCGTCGGTGTCCAGGGCAATATCGAGAATCTCGGCCTGGAGGCACTCGGCGTGAAGACCGAGCGCGGCTGCGTCGTCATAGACGGTTATGGCAAGACCAATGTGCCTGGCATATATGCCATCGGCGATGTCGCCGGTCCCCCGATGCTTGCCCACAAGGCCGAGCACGAGGGCGTGGTGTGCATCGAAAAGATCGCCAATTTTCCCGGCGTTCACGCGACGGACAAGCTCAAGATTCCCGGCTGCACATATTGCAACCCGCAGGTCGCCTCCGTTGGCTTGACGGAAGCGAAAGCAAAGGCCGAGGGCTGGGATATTCGCGTCGGCCGCTTCCAGTTCGCCGCCAACGGCAAGGCCATCGCGCTTGGCGAGGACCAGGGCTTCATCAAGACCATCTTCGACAAGAAGACCGGTCAGTTGCTCGGCGCGCATATGGTCGGCGCCGAAGTCACCGAATTGATCCAGGGCTTTGTCGTGGCGATGAACCTTGAAACGACCGAGGAAGAGCTGATGCACACGATCTTCCCGCATCCGACGCTGTCGGAGATGATGAAGGAAAGCGTGCTCGACGCCTATGGCCGCGCCTTGAACGCATGATAGATTCGCCGCAGGAGACTCAGCTTCGAAAGCCGCGAGATCGCGACGGCGGGGCAGTTCGTTTCCGGATGCATTTTTACGCGCGCAAGGAGAAGGCATATGCACTTGAACGGCGTGGGCTGGATCGCAGCCATCATCATCGGCGGCTTGGCAGGCTGGCTCGCCGAAATGGTCATGAAGAGCAACACCGGCATATTCATGAACATTATCATGGGCATCGTTGGCGCGGTGGTGCTGAACGCCATCCTGCAGGCGCTCAACATCGGCGTGTTCGGCGTCGGCTGGACCGCCTATTTGATCACCGGCTTCATCGGTGCCTGCCTGCTGATCTGGGTCGGTCGCCTGGTGCGCCGCTAGTCGATATCGTTCCGGCTATGCGAAAACGGTTGTGGCGGCATGCGCCGCCGCAGCCTTTTTCTTTGTGTTGAAAAGTCCTAGATGACGTAAAAGTGACGAGCGCCGACGGGCGGTCGCGAGAAAAGCCAAGGTTCAGATGGTCACTGTCCTCGACACGATCGCCAACGCGCCGCGGGTGCGGCATCCCGAGAAAGCGCACAAGCCCGACCAGGAGGTGTTGCGCAAGCCGGACTGGATTCGCGTCAAGGCGCCGGTGTCGAAAGGCTATGCCGAGACACGCGAGATCGTAAAATCCCACAAGCTGGTGACTGTATGCGAAGAGGCCGGTTGCCCGAACATCGGTGAGTGCTGGGAAAAGAAGCACGCCACCTTCATGATCATGGGCGAGATCTGCACGCGCGCCTGCGCCTTCTGCAATGTCGCCACCGGCATTCCGACCGCGCTCGATCCCGACGAGCCGGCCCGCGTCGCGCATGCCGTCAAGCAGATGGGCCTTACCCATGTCGTCATCACCTCGGTCGACCGCGACGATCTCGCCGATGGCGGCGCGCAGCACTTCGCCGATGTCATCCGTGCGATCCGGGTGGCAACGCCTCTGACGACGATCGAAATCCTGACGCCGGATTTCCTGCGCAAGGACGGCGCGCTGGAGATCGTCGTGGCGGCCAGGCCCGACGTCTTCAACCACAATCTCGAAACCGTGCCGTCGAACTATCTGAAGGTCCGGCCGGGCGCCCGCTATTTCCATTCGATCCGGCTGCTGCAGCGGGTGAAGGAACTCGATCCCTCGATCTTCACCAAGTCCGGCATCATGGTGGGACTGGGAGAGGAGCGGAACGAAATCCTGCAGTTGATGGACGATCTGCGTTCGGCCAATGTCGACTTCATGACCATCGGCCAGTACCTGCAGCCGTCGAAGAAGCACCACCCGGTGATCCGCTTCGTCACGCCGGAGGAATTCAAGTCCTTCGAGACGATTGGCAAGACCAAGGGTTTCCTGCTGGTGGCGTCAAGCCCGCTGACGCGCTCGTCGCATCACGCCGGCGACGATTTCGCCAGGCTGCGCGCGGCGCGCGAAGCGCAGCTCGCGAAATCGCTCTGATGCGTCTTCGACGCGACGCGCTCTAGAGCCGGGTTCATGCCGAAATTCGAAGCCACCCGCCGCGTTGCCCACACGCCGCAGCAGATGTTCGCGCTGGTTGCCGACATCGAAACCTATCCGCAATTCCTGCCGCTTTGCGAGGCGCTGACGGTCCGCTCACGCAAGGAGCGGGATGGGCGCACCATCCTCGTGGCCGACATGAGCATCGGCTACAAGGCGATACGTGAGACCTTCACGACGCAGGTGCTGCTGAAGCCCGACGAAAACGCCATCGATGTGAAATACATCGATGGCCCGTTCAAATATCTGAGCAATGTCTGGCGTTTCGAGCCAGACGGCGCCGGCTGTGCCGTGCGCTTCTTCATCGACTATGAATTCAAGAGCCGCATCCTGGGCGCGCTGATGGGCACGATGTTCGACCGTGCGTTCCGCATGTTCGCAGAGGCTTTCGAAAAACGCGCTGATGTCATCTACGGCAAGACACCGGCGGCCTGACTCTCGCCAAGCGCCTGCAAGCCGAGCTCGAGTGCATGGTTGACCGTTTCGCGGCGGATGAAGTCGCGACCATTGTCGGCAAACAGCTTTCGTTCGGCCGTCACGGGTTGGCCGTTCACGGCAACGCCGAACCAGACTAGCCCGACCGGCTTTTCCCTGGAACCGCCACCCGGACCGGCAATGCCGGTAACGGCCAGGGTGAGGCCGGCGCGCGATCGGGCAAGCGCACCGGTTGCCATCTCGGCCGCCGTCTCGCGGGATACCGCGCCATGCGCGTCGAGCGTCGTGGCGGAAACACCAAGCATGTCCATCTTGGCTTCATTGGAATAGGTGATGAAGCCGCGATCGACCACGGCGGAGGAGCCGGCAATGTCGGTCAGCGCGGCAATGATCATGCCGCCGGTGCAGCTTTCCGCCGTCGCCAGCATGATGCCGCGCTCGCGGCAGGCCTCAAACAGGGCGATTGCCAGGTTGGTCATTCAGGAACCTCGCCGGGAAACACCACGCTGGCGGTGGCGATCGCCGCGATGCCTTCCTCGCGGCCGATAAAGCCGAGCTTCTCGTTGGTCGTCGCCTTGACCGAAATGCGGTCGGCGGAAATGCCCAGCATCTGCGAAAGGACCGATGTCATCGCCTCGCGGTGCGGGCCGACGCGCGGTGCTTCGCAGATCACCGTGATGTCGGCATTGGCGATGCGCCCGCCGCGCTCGCGCACCAGTCTTGCCGCATGTTCGACGAATATCCGCGACGCAGCGCCTTTCCACTGCGGATCGGACGGCGGAAAGTGCGTGCCGATGTCGCCGGCCCCGCAGGTCGCGAGCAACGCGTCGGTCAGGGCGTGCAGGCCGACATCGGCGTCGGAATGGCCCGACAACTTCCTGTCATGCGGGATGGCGACGCCACAGAGCGTGACGTGGTCGCCGGGCTCAAAGGCATGGACGTCGTAGCCATTGCCGGTGCGGATGTCGGGGAAGTGTGCCCGTTCGCTGGAAAGCCGCTGGTGTGCCATGGCGACGTCCCGTGCCCAGGTGAGTTTGACATTGTCCGGCGAGCCGGGAACGAGCTTTACCGGCATTTGCATCCATTCGGCGATCGACGCGTCGTCGGTAAAGTCGGTCTTGCCTCTGCTGTAGGCTTCCTCATGCATCGTCATGATCGCGAGGAAGGGAAAGCCTTGCGGCGTTTGCGCCGCGTGCAGCCCGCTCCTGGGGACTGTTTCGCCGACCGTGCCGGCGGCCGATTCGCGTTTCAGCGTGTCGGCGACGGGCAGGGCGGGAAGCGCGCCCTCCCGTTCGCCGATAGCCGCGATGGTCCGGTCGATCAGATCCATATCGACAAAGGGGCGCGCGGCGTCGTGAATGAGGACCTTGTCGGGCGCGTAGCTTCTGAGCGCCTGCAGCCCGAGCCGAACCGAATCCTGCCGGGTCGCGCCTCCGGCGATTGCCGTCACCCGATCGGCATCGGTGCCTACCGCTTGCCGAAAAAGCTCGCGGTCCTCCGCATGAATGGCCACGACGATCCGGCCGATGAGCGGGTGCGCGAGAAAAATATCGATGACGCGCGCGATGACGGCGCGCCCGCCGATTCGTTGATATTGCTTCGGGCCATCGGTCTGCCCGGCGCGCGCGCCGCGACCGGCCGCGACGATAACCACCGCGACTTTGCCACCCGGATCCGAAGCCTGATTTTCAGTTGCGCCAATCATCCAGTCTGGTCCTAGTCGCGGCCAAGGCCGAAGGCCAGCATTTTCCCAATTGCGCCTCAATGTGGCGTCATTCCGCGTTGCACATTTCTCTCGATCTGGCTAGAGAATGTGCAACGAATGGACATGCTTGGTTTTTGTGCATGGTTAACTTGATAAGATTGGCCGCGCCTCTCGAGGTCGGCGGCGTGAGAATCCGCAACCGCGTCTTCCTCGCGCCGATGTCTGGGATTACGGACGAGGCGTTCAGGCAGCGCGCCCATGCGCATGGCGCCGGCCTGGTCGTATCCGAAATGGTTGCCAGCGGCGAACTCGCCAAGGGCAGGGCTGGCTGCGACCTGCGCATACGTCATTCCGGCCTGCCCGTCCATATGGTCCAGCTTGCGGGCCGAGAGGCGATGCATATGGCCGAAGGCGCTCGGATCGCCGCCGGCGAGGGCGCCGACATCATCGACATCAACATGGGCTGCCCGGCCAAGAAGGTCACCGGCGGCTATGCCGGCTCGGCGCTGATGCTGGACCTCGACCACGCGCTCTCGCTGATCGAGGCTGTGGTCGGCGCCGTCGAGGTGCCGGTGACGGTGAAGATGCGGCTGGGTTGGGACGAAGGCGCACTGAACGCTCCCGTCCTTGCGCGCCGAGCCGAGCAGGCGGGCGTCAGGATGGTCACGGTCCATGGCCGCACACGCTGCCAGTTCTACCAGGGCAAGGCGGACTGGCGTGCCATCGCTCGCGTCAAGGAGGCCGTTTCCATCCCGGTCGTCGCCAATGGCGATGTCTGCTCCCCGGCTGAAGCCTCGGTCATTCTCGAACAGTCCGGCGCCGACGCGGTGATGGTCGGCCGCGCCCACTATGGCGCGCCGTGGGTCGCCGGGAGCATCGCTACGGCCGCCGCCGGGGCATTTTCGCCCGGCATGCCCGAGACCCGCCAAGCGCTCGCCGACTATGTCGTTGCTCATTACCAGGACATGCTGGCGCTCTACGGCATCGAGAGCGGCCTGCGCCAGGCGCGCAAGCATCTGGGCTGGTATCTCGATCGACATGCCGGGGGTGTCGCTGGCGACAGTAGAAAAGCGATAATGACCGCGTTCGAACCCGCTCGCGTCATTGCCTTGCTGCGCGAGGTATTCTCGCGCGATCCGCAAACCATGAACCTGCGGAGCGCCGCATGACCGCCACTGCCGGCCAAAGCACCGAAATAGCGGATGCCGCCCAGATCGTGCTGAATACGATCCGCCGCCCGGTGATCATGATCAGCGAGGAAGGGTTCATCATCTTTGCCAACGCCGATGCCGAGGATTTCTTTCGCTCCAGCGCGACCATGCTGGCGCGCAACACCTTGTCCAAACTCATACCTTTCGGCAGCCCGCTGCTGACGCTGGTCGACCAGGTGCGCGAGCGCCGCGCGCCCGTCAACGAGTATCGGGTCGACGTCTCGTCACCGCGCCTCGGCATCGAGAAGGTCGTCGATCTCTACGTCGCCCCGGTGCCGGAATTTCCGGGCTCCGTCGTGGTCATGTTCCAGGAGCGGTCGATGGCCGACAAGATCGACCGGCAGATGACGCATCGGGGTGCGGCGCGCTCGGTGACTGGCCTGGCCGCGATGCTGGCGCATGAGATCAAGAACCCGCTGTCCGGCATCAGGGGGCGGCCCAGCTGCTCGAACTGTCCGCCTCCGATGAGGATCGCGCGCTGACGCGGCTGATCACCGACGAGACGGACCGCATCGTGTCGCTGGTCGATCGAATGGAGGTGTTTTCCGACGAGCGACCGATCGATCGCTATCCCGTCAACATCCACGTCGTGCTCGATCACGTGAAAGCAATCGCAAAGAACGGTTTCGCGAAGAAAATCAAGATATTGGAGGATTATGATCCATCATTGCCTCCAGTGTTTGCCAATCGCGATCAGTTGATCCAGGTGTTCCTCAACCTGGTCAAGAACGCCGCCGAGGCGATCGGTAGCGATCCCCAGGGCGAGATCGTGCTGTCCACCGCCTTCCGGCCCGGCATTCGCGTTTCGGTTCCCGGCACGCAGGACCGCGTATCGCTACCGCTGGAGTTCTGCGTGCGCGACAATGGTTCGGGCGTCTCGGAAGATATCCTGCCAATCCTGTTCGATCCCTTCATCACCACCAAGCCGAACGGCTCGGGGCTGGGGCTGGCGCTGGTCGCCAAGATCGTCGGTGAACATGGCGGCATCATCGAATGTGATTCGACGCCGCGCGCAACGACGTTCCGGGTGCTGATGCCGGCCTGGAAGGAAACGGCGGTTGGCGCCGATCAAGACGGCGAAGGAGATCGCAAATGACCGTTCGCGGCAACATTCTCGTCGCCGATGACGATGCGGCGATCCGCACCGTGCTCAATCAGGCCCTGTCGCGTGTCGGTCACGAAGTGCGCGTCACCTCCAACGCCTCGACCCTGTGGCGCTGGGTGGCCGCAGGCGAGGGTGACCTCGTCATCACCGACGTCGTGATGCCGGACGAGAACGCCTTCGACATGCTGCCGCGTATTAAGAAGGCGCGGCCGGAACTGCCTGTCATCGTCATGAGCGCTCAGAACACCTTCATGACGGCGATCCGCGCTTCCGAAACCGGCGCCTACGAATATTTGCCGAAGCCTTTCGACCTGACCGAACTCCTCAACATCGTCAACCGCGCGCTGTCCGAGCCCCGGCGGCCCAAGATCGATGCCCGGCAGGAAGAGCAGCCCGAAACGATGCCGCTGGTCGGCCGTTCGGCGGCCATGCAGGACATTTACCGCATGCTGGCGCGCATGATGCAGACCGACCTGACGGTCATGATCTCGGGCGAATCGGGCACCGGCAAGGAACTGGTGGCGCGCGCGCTGCATGAATATGGACGCCGTCGTGGCGGTCCGTTCGTCGCCATCAACATGGCCGCGATCCCGCGCGATCTGATCGAATCGGAATTGTTCGGCCACGAGAAGGGCGCCTTCACCGGCGCGCAGAACCGCTCGACCGGCCGGTTCGAGCAGGCAGAGGGCGGCACGCTGTTCCTCGACGAGATCGGCGACATGCCGATGGAGGCGCAGACGCGCCTGCTGCGCGTCCTGCAGCAGGGCGAGTACACGACGGTCGGCGGCCGCACGCCGATCAAGACCGATGTGCGCATCGTTGCCGCCACCAACAAGGACCTGCGCACGCTGATCAACCAGGGCCTCTTCCGCGAGGACCTCTTCTACCGTCTCAACGTCGTGCCGCTGAGGTTGCCGGCGCTGCGCGAACGCTCCGAGGACGTGCCTGACCTGGTGCGCCATTTCTTCAAGCTTGGCGAGATGGAAGGGCTGCAGACCAAGCGCATCTCCTCCGGCGGCATCGAACTGATGAAGCGCTATCCCTGGCCAGGCAATGTGCGCGAACTGGAAAACCTCGTTCGCAGGCTCGCCGCGCTTTATTCGCAGGACGAGATCTCCGCCGAGATCATCGAGGCGGAACTCAAGACAGGCGAGCGCCCGGTGGTGCCGGGCGCCGGCAACCTCATTCCCGACGATCTTTCCATCGGCCAGGCGGTGGAGCACTTCCTGCAGCGCTATTTCGCCTCCTTTGCGGGCGAATTACCGCCCGCCGGTCTCTACGAGCGCATTCTGTCGGAAGTCGAATATCCCTTGGTGCTGGCTTCGATGACGGCAACCCGCGGCAACCAGATCAAGGCCGCAGAGCTTTTGGGCCTCAACCGCAATACCCTGCGCAAGAAGATTCGCGAGTTGGGCGTCAACGTCTACAAGTCCTCCCGCCAGACCTGAGCTAGCGCCAAGGACACGATCTTTTCAGGGGACCGAACGGGGAAAGAGTCCCGCCGCCGTCACACTTGTTGCATAATCGCCACAATGCGTTGCATAGATCGGACGCAATCACTGGCTCTACACGGCGACATGGCTCCGCAGGCACCTGTACTCAACAAACCGCTTTTCAGCGAACCTGGCGCGCGCGACGGGCGCCGGCTGCTGGCGCTGCCCGGCGTGGTGGCGGTCGTCGGCGCCCTGGTCATGGCGGCTATCTCGTTCGCCATCCTGGTCGGAGCGACGCCGATCGCGCCTGACGCCAAGACGACCTGGGCGCTGATCGCGCTCAACGCCGCCTTCGTGCTCTTTCTCATCGCGCTGGTTGGACGCGAGGTGCATCGCATCGTCATGGCGCGCCGCCATGGCAAGGCGGCTTCTCGGCTACATGTGCGCATCGTTGCCATGTTCGCGCTGGTTGCCGCCATTCCCGCCATCATGGTGGCGATCATCGCCTCGATCACGCTCGATATCGGCCTTGATCGCTGGTTCGAGATTCGCACCAAGACGATCGTCAATTCTTCACTGTCGATCGCCGACGCCTATGTGCAGGAGAACGCGCGCAATCTGCAGGGCACGACGCTCTCGATGGCCTATGATCTCGACGCGTCCCGCACCCTCTACGGCCTCGATCGCACCGGCTTTCTCGACCTCATGAACAAGGAGGCCGTGGGCCGCTCGCTGGCGCATGCCGCGCTGATCAAGCCCGACGGTTCCTTCGTCATGAGCGCCAAGACCGATGCCGATTTCGCCATGCCGGAACCGCCGGAAGGAGCGGTTGCCACTGCCACAGACGGCAAGCCGGTGCTGATCGAGCCGCGCACGCGCAACATCATGGGCGCCATCGTCAAACTGCGCGAGATCGAGGGCCTCTATCTCTACACCATCCGTCTTGTCGACCCCGAGGTGATCAAGGCGCGGCAGATCGTCAGGTCCAACACCGACGAGTATCGCAATCTCGAGGATAACAGGCGCACCTCGCAAGTGGCATTTGCGCTGCCCTACCTGTCGCTGACCCTGATCATCATCCTGTCGGCGATCTGGACCGGCATAGCCGTTGCCGACCGGCTGGTGCGGCCAATCCGTCAGTTGATCGGCGCCGCCGACGAAGTCGCGACCGGCAATCTCGACGTTGCGGTGCCGGTGCGGCCATCCGATGGCGATGTCGCCTCGCTCGGCGATACGTTCAACAAGATGCTGCTGGAGCTCAAATCACAGCGCAACGAGATTCTGTCGGCGAAGGACCTGATCGACGAGAGGCGGCGTTTTTCGGAAGCCGTGCTTGCCGGTGTCACCGCCGGCGTCATCGGCGTCGACCCTTACGGCATCATCACCATCGTCAACCGTTCCGCCGAATCGATGCTGGCCATTTCCGCCAGCGCGGCGCTCGGGCAAAACCTTTCCGCGGTCCTGCCGCATGTCGGCCGTGTCTTCGAGATCGGCCGCAAGTCCGGCAAACCTGTCTACCGCGAGCAGGTGACTTTCTATCGCGCCGGCGCCGAGCGGACCTTTAACGTGCAGGTCACCATTGAGGCGGGCGATGACGGCTCGGAGGAAAAATCCTATGTCGTGACGGTGGACGACATCACCGATCTGGTTCAGGCCCAGCGTTCGTCCGCCTGGGCCGACGTGGCGCGGCGCATTGCCCACGAGATCAAGAATCCGCTGACGCCGATCCAGCTTTCCGCCGAGCGTATCAAGCGCCGCTACGGCAAGGTTATCACCGAAGACCGCGAAGTTTTCGACCAGTGCACCGACACCATCATCCGGCAGGTGGAGGACATTGGCCGCATGGTCGACGAGTTCTCGGCCTTCGCGCGCATGCCAAAGCCCGAGATGAAGGCCATAGACCTGCGCGAATCGCTGCGCGAGGCTTCGTTCCTGGTCGAAGTCAGCCGCGCCGACATCACCTTCGAGCGGATATTCGGCAACGAACCGCTCAAGGGCACGTTCGACAGCCGGCTGATGGCTCAGGCCTTCGGCAATGTGATCAAGAATGCCGCCGAGGCGATCGACGGGCTGGAACAGAAGGACGGTTCGCACGGCATAATCCGGATTCAAGCCGGCCGCCAGAATGGCGCGATTCGCATCGACGTCATCGACAATGGCAAAGGCCTGCCGCGCGAGAATCGCCAACGGTTGCTGGAGCCCTATATGACCACACGTGAAAAAGGCACCGGGCTTGGTCTCGCTATCGTCAAGAAGATCGTGGAGGACCATGGCGGCAGGCTGGAACTCCATGACGCGCCTGCGGATTTCCATGGCGGGCGCGGCGCGATGATCAGCATCATCCTGCCGCCCGCGACCGGCGCGCTGCCACGCGGCGAAAGCAGGGCGGACCACGAAAGAGAAACTGAAAAGGTCGGTAATGGCGTCTGATATTCTCATCGTCGATGACGAGGAAGACATCCGTGAACTCGTCGCAGGCATCCTGAGTGACGAGGGTCACGAAACCCGTACGGCATTCGATGCCGACAGCGCCCTGGCGGCCATCGCCGATCGAGCGCCGAGGCTGATCTTCCTGGACATCTGGCTGCAGGGTTCGCGCCTGGACGGGTTGGCGTTGCTCGACGAGATCAAGACCATGCACCCCAACCTGCCCGTGGTGATGATTTCAGGCCATGGCAACATCGAAACGGCAGTTTCCGCCATCCGTCGCGGCGCTTATGACTTCATCGAGAAGCCGTTCAAGGCCGACAGGCTCATTCTCATTGCCGAACGCGCGCTCGAGACCTCGAAATTGCGCCGCGAGGTTTCCGACCTCAAGCTGCGCAGCGGCGAGACCTTCGACCTGATTGGTATGTCGTCGGCGATGAGCCAGTTGCGCCAGACCATCGAGCGCGTCGCGCCGACCAACAGCCGCGTGATGATCGTTGGCCCCTCCGGTTCGGGCAAGGAACTGGCCGCGCGCGCCATCCATACGCTGTCGACCCGCAAGGGCGGGCCGTTCGTGACGCTGAGCGCCGCCAACATCACGCCCGAGCGCATGGAGATCGAATTGTTCGGCACCGAATCGAACGGGGTCGAGCGCAAGGTGGGAGCGCTGGAGGAAGCCCATCGCGGTATTCTCTACATCGACGAAGTGGCCGACATGCCACGCGAGACGCAGAACAAGATCTTGCGCGTGCTGGTCGAACAGCAGTTCGAGCGGGTGGGCGGCACGAAGCGGGTCAAGGTCGATGTCCGCATCATTTCCTCGACTTCGCAGAACCTGGAGGCGATGATCGCCGACGGGCGTTTCCGCGAGGACCTTTACCACCGGCTCGCCGTGGTTCCGGTCATGGTGCCGGGGCTGGCCGAGCGGCGCGAGGACATTCCCTATCTCGTCGACAATTTCATGAAGCAGATCGCCCGCCAGGCCGGCATCAAGCCGCGCCGTATCGGCGACGACGCGCTGGCCGTGCTGCAGGCGCACAACTGGCCGGGCAACGTGCGCCAGCTGCGCAACAATGTCGAGCGGCTGATGATCCTGGCACGCGGCGAGGACGTCGATGCGCCGATCACCGCGGATCTGCTACCGTCCGAGATCGGCGATGTCATGCCGCGCACGCCGAACCAGTCGGACCAGCACATCATGGCGCTGCCGCTGCGCGAGGCACGCGAACAGTTCGAAAAGGACTATCTGATCGCCCAGATCAACCGGTTCGGCGGCAACATTTCGAAGACGGCCGAGTTCATCGGCATGGAGCGTTCCGCCTTGCATCGCAAGCTGAAGTCGCTGGGCGTCTGACGCGGCGTCCATCAGCCGCGCTGGGCCAACCATTTGCCGGTTACGGCGGCGGCGGAATCGCATAAGAAAGCCCGAGAATTTTCCAGGGGTCGCCAATGCCGCGCATTGCCTATGTCAACGGGCGCTACGTCGCTCATGCTGACGCTTCCGTGCATATCGAGGATCGCGGCTATCAGTTCGCCGACGGCGTCTACGAGGTCTGCGAGGTGGCGCGCGGCTTCATCGTCGACATGCCGCGCCATCTTGCCCGGCTGAACCGCTCGCTGACCGAACTGTCGATCGCCTGGCCGGTGACACGCAATGTGTTGCCGCTGATCCTGCGCGAGGTGGTCAACCGCAATCATGTCGTCGACGGTCTGGTCTATGTCCAGGTGACGCGCGGTGTCGCCAGCCGCGATTTCGTTTTCCCGTCGGCGGACACGAAGCCGGCTTTGGTGGTGACAGCCAGAAAGGCGGATCCTGCCGCCGGCACGAAACGAGCCGAGACCGGTATCGCAGTCATTACCGTGCCGGAGAACCGCTGGGACCGGGTCGACATCAAGACCGTCGGGCTACTGCCCAATGTGTTGGCCAAGCAGAAGGCCAAGGAAGCCGGCGCCCAGGAAGCCTGGTTCGTGGACACGGACGGCAACGTCAAGGAGGGCGGCTCGTCGAATGCCTGGATCGTTACCAGGGATGGCGTTCTGGTCACCAGGCCGGCCGAACATGGCATTCTGCGCGGCATCACGCGCACCACCATGTTCGAAGTCGCGGCAAAGCTCGGCCTGAAGATCGAGGAGCGTGGATTTTCAGTCGCCGAGGCCAAGGCGGCTCGCGAAGCATTCATCAGTTCGGCAACGACTATTGCCATGCCAATCGTGGCCATTGACGGTGATCCCATAGCCAATGGACACCCCGGCTCAATAACACTTTCGTTGCGGCAAGCCTTTTTTGACATTGCGCAAAAAAGTCCAGCCTGATAACCGCACAGGTGGAATGAACATCAATATATCTCGTTCTGCTTGTCGTTACTGACGGCAAGAGGGTGTTTGCGCGCTTGACATGTGCCCGCTAATTTGGCGCATTGGCTGCAAACCGAAGGGGATCGGCGAAGACAAAAACAATGGCGGAACGATCGCAAAACCTTCAGGACCTGTTCCTGAACTCAGTTCGCAAGAGCAAGAACCCGCTCACCATCTTCCTCATCAACGGCGTGAAGCTGACCGGCGTGGTCACTTCCTTCGACAATTTCTGCGTCCTGTTGCGCCGCGACGGCCACTCCCAGCTCGTCTACAAGCACGCCATTTCCACGATCATGCCGAGCCAGCCGGTTCAGATGTTCGATGGCGAGGAAGGCCAGGGCGCCTGATTGGCACGTGATAAGGACGCGGACGGCACGGTTCGCGGAAAACCAGCGCATCATCCCGGGACGGCCGAAGCCCCGACCCGGGCCGTTGTCATTGTACCTGTGCTTACCCGCCAACCGCGTAATGACGATGACACGAGCCGTCCCCGGCTGACGCGCTCGGCCGAGGCGCGCCACGACGAAGCAGTCGGTCTTGCCCGCGCCATCGATCTTGATCTGATCCATACGGCGGTCGTGACCGTCAACGACCCGCGTCCGGCGACATTGCTGGGCAGCGGCAAGGTCGAGGAGTTCGCCGAAATCGTCAAGGAGGGCCACGCGGAAGTGGTCATTGTCGACCATCCGCTGACGCCGGTGCAGCAGCGCAATCTCGAGAAGGAATTCAACGCCAAGGTGCTGGATCGCACCGGGCTGATCCTGGAGATTTTCGGCGAGCGGGCGCGCACCAAGGAAGGCACGCTGCAGGTCGAGCTTGCCCATCTCAACTACCAGAAGGGCCGCCTGGTACGCAGCTGGACCCACCTGGAGCGTCAACGTGGCGGTGCCGGCTTCCTCGGCGGCCCCGGTGAAACGCAGATCGAATCCGATCGGCGGCAGTTGCAGGAAAAGATCATAAAGCTGAAGCACGAGCTGGAAACCGTGCGCCGCACCCGCGACCTGCATCGCGCCAAGCGCAAGAAGGTGCCGTTTCCGGTGGTGGCGATCGTCGGCTACACCAACGCCGGCAAGTCGACGCTGTTCAACAAGCTGACCGGGGCAGGGGTGCTGGCGCAGGACATGCTGTTTGCCACGCTTGATCCGACACTGCGCCGCGTACGCCTGCCGCATGGCACGCCGATTATACTTTCCGACACGGTGGGCTTCATTTCGGACCTTCCGACACATCTGATCGCGGCTTTCCGCGCGACCTTGGAAGAGGTGGTCGAGGCCGATCTCGTCATCCATCTGCGTGACATTTCCGACCCGGATACGGCGGCTCAGGCCGAGGATGTCGAGCGCATCCTCGCCGACCTCGGCGTCGATGCCGGCGACACCAAGCGCGTCATCGAAGTCTGGAACAAGATCGACCTTCTGGACGAAGGCAACAGGCAGCGGCTGCTTGCCGACGGCGCCGACGGCAGCAAGGAACCGCCAATCGCCGTATCGGCGGTATCAGGCGAAGGCATCGATGTACTGAAAGCCATCATCGAAATGCGAATGGCCGGCGAACTGCAAGACCTGACGGTGACGATCGAGCCGGCCCAGTTTGGCTTGGTCGATTGGCTTTATCGCAATGGTGACGTCGTTTCGCGGACCGACAATGACGACGGCAGCGCCACCATTTCACTGAAGGCCACGCAAAGCGCTCGCGAAGAGATCGAAAGCCGATTGCGGCGCAAAAACAACGGCTAACGCGCAGCAGTTCCAAGAAAGTGTAGCGCGGTTTTTCGCCCGGAATTGCCGAGCTATAGGGCTTACGTCGCGGTTTTCGCTTCCTGCCAGAGCGCTTCCATTTCCTCCAGGGTAGCTTCCTCCAGCGTGCTGCCGGATTTCTCCACGGCCTGCTCGACATAGTGGAAGCGTGTGCGGAATTTCTCGTTGGTGCCGGCAAGCGCCGCTTCCGAGTCGAGCTTCAAGTGACGGCCGAGATTGACGACGGCAAACAGCGTGTCGCCGAACTCATCCTTGATGTCAGCCGTTTCGCCCTTGGCCAGTGCCTCGCGCAACTCCCCGATCTCTTCTTCGATCTTGTCCAGGATGGGAGCGGCCTCGCTCCAGTCGAAGCCGACACGGGCAGCCTTTTCCTGAAGTTTCAGCGCTCGCGTCAAGGCGGGCAGGGCGACGGGAACACTGTCCAGGAAGCCTTTGCCGTTGTCCTCCGGGTCGAGGCCACGCGCGAGGCGGGCTTGCCGTTTCTCGGCCTTCTCCTGCGCCTTGATCTTCTCCCACATGCCCTTGGCCATGCCGGCGCTGCGAGCCTTCTCGTCGCCAAAGACGTGCGGATGGCGGCGGATCATCTTGGTGGTGATGGCCTGGACCACGTCGCCAAACGTGAACTCTCCGGCTTCCTGCGCCATCTGCGCGTGATAGACGACCTGTAGCAGGAGGTCGCCAAGCTCGTCGCGCAGGTCGTCGAGATCGCCGCGCGCAATGGCGTCCGCCACCTCATAGGCCTCCTCGATCGTATAAGGGGCGATGGTGGAGAAATCCTGCTCGATGTCCCACGGGCAGCCGGTCTTCGGCGCCCGTAACGCCGCCATGATCTCGATCAGGCGTGAAATATCTTTCGATGGCGTCATGCGGCGGATGCTATCGCGCCGACCGCCGCACGGCCAACGCTGTCAGCCGGCGAGGGGACTTTGTCCACAGTTGCGCCGTACCCGCTTCGTCAGTCCAGCACGGAAACGATCGCCTTGGCGAGGTCATCCATGCCGTCCTCGGGCAGGCCGGCCACGTTGATGCGGCTGTCGCCGACCATGTAGACGGCGTGCTCGGCGCGCAGCCGTTCGACCTGCGCTTCCGTGAGGCCAAGCCGGGAGAACATGCCGCGATGGCTGGCAACGAAGTCGAAGCGATCGGAATTGGATTGCCGGCGCAACGCCTCGGCGAACGCGACCCGAAGCCTCAACATGCGCAGGCGCATCTCTTCGAGCTCGGCTTCCCAGTCGGCACGCAGCGCGGCGTCCTCCAGCACGATGCGCACCGCGGCCGCGCCATGGTCCGGCGGCATCGAATACATGGCGCGCGCCGCCGACAGCATCTGGCTCATCGCCACGTCGGCCTGCGCGCCGTCCCTGGCCAGCACCATCGCCGCCCCCACACGGTCACGGTAGACGGCGAAATTCTTCGAACAGCTCGACGCCACGACCATTTCCGGGACCTTCGCGGCCAGCAGCCGCAAGCCGAGTGCGTCCGCCTCGAGGCCGTCGCCAAAGCCCTGATAGGCGATGTCGACAAACGGCAGCAGGCCGCGCTCGACGACCAGATCCGTGACGGCCTCCCACTGGGCCGCGTCCAGATTGGCGCCGGTCGGATTGTGGCAGCAGCCATGCAGCAGCACCACGTCGCCGTTGTTGGCCGCCCGTAGCGCGGCCAGCATATCGTCGAAACGAACCGCACCCGAGGCCGCATCGAAATAGGGATATTCGCGGATCTGCAGACCGGCGGCACGCATCACCGGCATATGGTTCGGCCAGGTCGGGTCGGAGACCCAGACCGTCGCGTCCGATCGTGTGCGCTTGAGCAGTTCCGCCACCAGCCGCAGCGCGCCGGAGCCGCCAGGCGCCTGTGCTGCCCGGATACGCGACAGGTCCGCACCGGGACCGAAGGCGAGCTTGGCCATCACGGTATTGAATCCGATATCGCCCGCAAGGCCGAGATAGGTCTTGGTATCCTGTCCTTGCAGCAGCCGCTTCTCGGCCTCGCGCACGGCGCGCATGACCGGCGTCTTGCCGTCGCGATCCTTGTAGACGCCGACGCCGAGGTCGACCTTGCCAGGGCGTGGATCGGCGCGATAGAGGCCGATCAGCGCAAGAATCTTGTCGGCGGGAGCTGGCTGCAGGTCTTCGAACATCATTATGGTTCCGTTGGCGCGGCGGAGTGATACGCAAATTGGCTACGTTTCACCAGCGGTTTCGGTGCGCCGACACGAAAGGCGGCACCTGTTGGTACAGCTTCCACATACTTCAGAGAAAGCATGCTCCATGCTCGTCCGTCTGACCATGATCTGCGCCGGCGCCGCGGCGTCGACCCGGAAAGGATCGTTTCCTTCGGATGAACCGCTGGAGCCACGATCGCTGACACTGGCAAATGCGATGCGCGGGACGCTGCGTCGCGCCGACCATGTGTGGACAGCGCCAGCGCTTCGCGCCCGTCAGACCGCGCAGGCGCTATCGCTGGATGCATCTATCGATCCGACGCTGGCGGACCAGAACTACGGACGGTGGGCAGGCAGGAGCTTTGATGAGGTGGAGGCGCGGCAGCCCGACGAGATCGCCGCATGGCGCACGGATCCGAATGCGGCCCCGCATGGTGGTGAATCGCTGGCCGACGTTGCCCAAAGGGCGGCTGGATTGATGGATCGATTGATCGCCGAACCTGGTCACACGATCGCAGTGACGCATGCCAGCTTCATCCGCGCCGCGATCCTGCATGTTCTCGGCGCGCCGCTTGCCGCCAGTTGGAAGATCGACGTCGAGCCGCTGAGCATCACCGATTTTCGCAGCGATGGCCACAGGTGGATGCTGCGCGCCTGCGGCGTAACGCTTCCCAAACCGGCAAAACACTTTGGACCAGAGGGCGCCTGCGACAGTTGAGCGAGCGAGGGCGGCCGCCGACGTATCCTCCAACGAAGAAAAAATGGCACCAGCGGGATTAAAGGCCCCACATGCTCCGTAAACAGGGCATGAAACGGTCGATGCCACGCTTTGACATCATAGGACAGCTCGGGTCGCTGCGGCGCTATGCGCGCTCGCTGACGCGCGACGGCGTCGAGGCCGAGGATCTCGTGCATGACGCGCTGGTGCGCGCCTATGAGCGGCGCGGCGCCTTCCGCTCCGGCGGAAACCTGCGGGCATGGCTGCTGTCGATCGTCCACAACACCTTCATCGACCGCGTGCGTTCGCGCCGTTCGGAAGCGGCGCGGCTGGAACAGGCCGGATATCTGGCCGACGGCAGCACGCCGGCGCCGCAGGAACATTCCGTGCGCTTGGCGCAGGTGCGCGAAGCCTTTTTCAGCCTGCCGGAAGAGCAGCGCTCGGCGCTGCATCTGGTCGCCATCGAGGGCCTCTCTTACCAGCAGGCGGCAAATGCCAGCGGCGTGCCGCTGGGCACGCTGATGTCGCGTATCGGCAGGGCGCGCGCGGCTTTGCGCCAGATGGAAGAGGCGCCCGCCCGTGGCAAAAATCATCTCAGGATCGTGGGAGGTGACTCATGACCGCTCTTGTCGACCCGGTTACGGACGTCGATCTCGACGCCTATGTCGACGACCAGCTCGACGTCACCCGCCGCATCGAGGTCGAGGCTTTCCTGGCCGCGCGTCCGGAGTCTGCCGCGCGCGTGATGTCCGATCTGCGCACCCGCGACGAATTGCGCGTGGCGCTGGCTGGTTCCGAGGGCATGGCGCGACCCGCAACGGCCGATGCCGCACGGCGGCTGGAGAGGGGACTTGGCCGGGGCCGCATCTTCGGCGTGCTGCAACGCGCGGCGGCGGTTGCTGCCTTCGTTGCCGCCGGCTGGCTGGCCAACGGCATCATCGGGCCGATGTCGGTGACAAAGGTCGTCGCTTCGCCGCAGCCGCCAGCCTATGTCGACGAGGCCGTACAGGCACATAGGACGACGCTGCTGCGCGAGAACATGCCCTCGCAGACCGAGGCACCCAATTACAATGCCGGCGAGATCCGCGCCGCCACGGCCATCGTCATGCCATCGCTGCCGAAGGACTGGAAAGTCCGCGACGTGCAGATTTATCCGTCGCGCTTCGGCCCGAGTGTCGAGATTGCTGTTGAGACCAAGGAGATGGGCCTGGTGTCGCTGTTCGCGATCCGGCCGGGCACTTTCGATGTGGTCAAACCCACCGTCGCGCCCTCCGGCGATATCTCCTCGGCTTACTTCCAGATCGGCGATGTCGCCTACGCGGTTGTCGCGAGGAGCGAGGTTCATGATCTCGACCGCGCCGCCGAAACGCTCGCCAAAACGCTTTACTGACCGATCCACAAGGAGACCTGAAATGAATACGCCCAATCTTGGATACCGCGTGGGCACAGGCGCCCGGACCGGAGCCGTCTACGACGAGGGCCTGCGCCAGCACATGCTGCGCGTCTACAATTATATGGGCCTCGGCCTGGTGGTTACGGGCCTTGTCGCCTTGCTGGTGTCGTCGACGCCCGCTCTTTATGTGCCGATCTTTTCCAGCCCGCTGAAATGGGTGGTGATGCTGGCGCCGCTCGCTTTCGTGCTGCTGTTCTCGTTCAAGATGCAGACCATGTCGGCGGCAAGCGCGCAGGCAATGTTCTGGGCCTTCTGTGCCGTCATGGGCCTGTCGCTGGCCTCGGTGTTCCTGGTCTTCACCGGAACCAGCATCGCGCGCACTTTCTTCATCGCCGCCACCATGTTCGGTGCCACCAGCCTCTACGGCTACACGACAAGGCGCGACCTGACCCAGTTCTCGTCCTTCCTGATCATGGGCTTGATCGGCGTGATGATCGCCAGCATCGTCAACCTTTTCCTCGGCTCGACCGCCCTGCAGTTCGCCATCTCGGTGATCGGCATCGCAGTGTTCATCGGCCTGACCGCCTGGGATACGCAGACGATCAAGGAGCAGTATGCGGAGAATTTCGATGCGGAGTCGCGGCAGAAGCTCGCCGTCTTCGGTGCGTTCTCGCTCTATCTGAATTTCATCAACATCTTCCAGCTGCTGCTGAATTTCACCGGCGAGCGGGAATAGTTCGAACCGTAGCAGGCAACATCTGGCATTCTACCGTGGCCGGAGGGAAACCTCCGGCCACTTTTTTATTCGAGACGACGCTTGGCCCGCAGCGCCGTTGATGTTCATAAACGCAAATGGGTCGGCCGCCTTGAGTTCGAGCCCGGCCATTTGCTAGCCTGCTGGCCACACCAGACAAACCGCGAGGACATATGGGACAGGACAGCCTGACGCTCCACGGTGACGGCATATCGGCAACCATCATCGCGGATGGCGCGGAACTGGTTTCGCTGCGGGATGCACGGGGATTTGAGTTCCTGTGGCAGGCCGGACCGGCCTGGCGACGCCATTCGCCGGTGCTGTTTCCGATCGTCGGCCGGCTGAAGGGCGATCGGCTGCGCCATCGCGGCCAGACCTATCCGATGACGCAGCACGGCTTCGCGCGCGATAAGCCTTTTGCGTGGGCGGAGAGGGGCCCTCGGTCCTGCACGCTGGTGCTCACCGATGACGCGGAGACCCGAACGCACTACCCATTCGCATTTCGCCTGGCCGTGACCTATGCGCTGGGCGAGGGGCAACTCGACATAGGATTAGAGGTCACCAACACCGGCGACGACCCGTTGCCGGCCTCGATCGGGGCGCATCCGGCATTCAACTGGCCGCTTCTGCCCGATGTAGCCAAGGACGCCTATCGCCTGACGTTCGCCGAAGCAGAGCGGACACCGATCCGCCGGCTGAAGGATGGCCTGCTCACCGCAACGCCGCAGCCAACGCCTGTCAAAGGCAATATCCTCGAGCTGTCCGAACGGCTGTTTGATGGGGACGCCGTGATCCTGGACCAGCCGGCCAGCAACAGCGTTCGCTACAGCGCCGATCGCGGTCCGGCGATCGAGGTCTCATGGCAGGGATTTCAGGAACTGGGCATTTGGTCCAAACCCGGCGGCGCACCGTTCCTGTGCATCGAGCCTTGGCACGGCATTGCCAGCCCGCTGGATTTCGATGGAGAGTTCACCGACAAGCCCGGCCTGATGCTGATTGCGCCGGGCGCGAAGCGTTCGCTGAGTTATCGGATCAGGCTGGAGCAGGGGCCTCGGTAAAGTTTCCTGCAAGCAGGGGACCGGAGCCGTATTCGACCTCAGGTCGGTTTCAAACCTGCCGGGCCACGGCGCCGATCACATTGACGAGATGGGTTCGAGGCGCTTTCACATTGCAACAAAAGTCGCATAAGATAGATTATGGAACTAGCGTATGGGGCGTAACCCCGGAATTGCTGCGGTTTCGGCCCTTGGCGGGCAACCATCGTGGACGGCACTCTAGCGGCACTTCACGACCTCGAACCCATCGCCCAACGTTCGAAAGGCGACTGGAAACCCGACTGAGCAGCTTTCTCTATCGCTTTGACTCGCAAGGAATTTCGATCACCATGCCATCATAGGCCGGCACCACGTGGTCGGGAGTCTCGGTCATCACCGTGGCGTAATCCAGCGGCACATGCATGTGCGTCAGCACGGCATTTCTGGGCGCCAGCTTTTCGATCCAGGTAAGTGCCTGGCCAAGCGACAGATGGCTGGGATGGGTATGGTATTGCAGCGCGTCGATGACCAGCACATCGAGGCCGCGCAGCCGCTCTGCGGTGACTTCCGGAAAGTCGCTGATATCGGGGCAATAGGCGAGCCCGCCGATGCGGAAACCCAGCGAAATGATGTCGCCATGGATCTGGGGCAACGGCTCGAAGGTGAGGGCACCGCCCTCGCCTTCGATCACAACCGGCCTGGCATGGTCAATGATGTGGGCGTCGACGATCGGCGGATAGGAACTGCCTGACGGCGTCTCGAAGCAATAGCCGAACGCCTCGCGCAGCCGCAGCATGGTCGGCTCGTCGGCATGGATGTCGATGCGATGCCGTTGTTCCAGCACATAGCCGCGTAAATCGTCGATGCCGTGGATGTGGTCGGCGTGCGGATGCGTGTAGATCACGCCATCGATGCGCCTGACTGAAGCCATCAGCATCTGCTCGCGGAAATCCGGCCCGGTGTCGATGACGACCGTGGTGCGGCCGCCATTGGCGGTAATGCGCTCGACAAGCGCGGCCGTGCGCATGCGCCGGTTCCTGGGATTGGTGGGGTCGCAATTGCCCCAGTCGCCGGTGATGCGCGGCGTACCTGGCGACGATCCACAGCCGAGAATGGTCAGGCGCAGCCGGTCGTCGCTCATGCCTCGAGCGCCCGCTGGTCCGGGCATGGCATTTTTCCAAACAGCCGAAAGAAATTGTCAGTCGTCAACGCTGCGATTTCAGCCTCGCTGACGCCGATCGTTTCAGCCAGCACCTTGGCGGTCTGCGCGACATAGGCCGGCTCGTTGCGCTTGCCGCGAAACGGCACCGGCGCCAGATATGGCGCGTCCGTCTCGACCAGCAGCCGGTCATGCGGCACATCGGCGGCAATGGCGCGCAATTCGGCTGAGTTCTTGAAAGTCAGGATGCCCGAGAACGATACGTAGCCGCCTAACGACACGCCAACCTCGGCGAGCCGCCGCCCCGACGAAAAACAATGCAGGATGAACGGGAAGGCGCCCTTCCCTGTCTCGTCCTCGAGAATGGCGGCCATGTCGTCGTCGGCATCACGCGAGTGGATGACGAGAGGCAGCCCTGTCTCGCGGGCGGCGGCGATATGAGCGCGAAAACCCTGCGCCTGCGCCTCGCGAGGTGCCTTGTCATAGAAAAAATCGAGCCCCGCTTCACCGATCGCCACCACCTTCGGATGAGCAGACAGGCGGACAAGGTCGGCCGTGGTGACGTCGAACTCCTCGGCGGCATTGTGCGGATGGGTACCGACAGAGCAATAGACTTCGTCGAAAGTCTCCGCGATCTCAAGGATTTGCTGAAACCGCTTAACGCGCGTGGAGATCGTCACCATGCGGCCGATACCGGCCGCCTTGGCGCGGGCGACAATGGCCGCCCGCTCCTCGGCAAAGTCCGGAAAGTCCAGATGACAATGGCTGTCTACCAGCATCAGGCGTTCGCGTCCGTCTGTTCGACATAGCGTGGAAACACGCCCTCCGGCGCAGGCAGCGCCGTGCCGGACACAAGCGCATGGTCGGCGTGGACATGCACGAAATCGCGACTGTCCGCCGGCACCGCCAGGAGGTCGAGCAGCTTGCCGGCCGAGCCCGGAATGAAGGGCTGGCATAGAACCGCCACGCGCCGGACGACTTCGGCCGTCGTCCACAGCACCGTTTCCATACGCTCCGGATTGGTCTTTTTGAGCGCCCAGGGTTCCTGCCCGGCGAAATACCGGTCCGCTTCCGCAACCACGCCGAAGATCGCCGCCAGTGCCAGATGGATGCCCTGTTCGGCCATTGCCTTGCGCGCGGTGACGAGGGCGTCGATCGCCTGATCCAGGATCGCCTTGTCGGCTTCCGCCAGATCGCCGCGCTTCGGCACCACGCCGCCGCAATTCTTGGCGATCATCGACAGCGAGCGCTGCGCCAGATTGCCGAGACCATTGGCCAGATCCGCATTGGTGCGGTTGACGATTGCCTCATGGCTGTAGCTGCCGTCCTGCCCGAACGGCACTTCGCGCAGGAAGAAGTAGCGCACCTGGTCAAGGCCGTAATGCTCGATCATGGCGAACGGGTCGATGACGTTGCCGACCGACTTCGACATCTTCTCGCCGCGGTTGAACAGGAAGCCGTGGCCGAAGACCCGCTTCGGCAGCGGAATTCCGGCCGACATCAAAAAGGCCGGCCAATAAACCGCGTGGAAGCGCACAATGTCCTTGCCGATGACGTGCGCATCAGCCGGCCAAAAACGCCAATTCTCAGCCTTTTCATCGGGATAGCCGACGCCGGTGATGTAGTTGGTCAGCGCGTCGACCCACACATACATGACGTGCTTTTCGTCGCCAGGCACCGGCACGCCCCAGTCGAATGTGGTGCGCGAGATCGACAGGTCCTTCAGTCCCGACTTGACGAAGCTCATCACCTCGTTGCGTCGCTCGGTCGGACCGATGAAATCGGGCTGGCCTTCATAAAGCGCAATGAGCTTGTCCTGATAGGCCGACAGCCGGAAGAAATAGCTCTCTTCCTCGACCCATTCGACCGGCGTTCCCTGCGGCCCGTAGCGGACATTGTCGGGACGGACCTCGGTCTCTTCCTCGCCGTAGTAGGCTTCGTCGCGCACCGAATACCAGCCGGCATAGCCGCCTTTGTAGACGTCGCCATTGGCGGCCATCGCCTTCCAGATCGCCTGCGAAGCCGCGTAATGCCGCTCCTCGGTGGTGCGGATGAAATCGTCGTTGGAGGCGTTGAGCGCGGTCGCCATGCGCTTGAACTCAGCCGAGTTGCGGTCGGCCAGTTCGCGCGCCGAAATGCCTTCGCGCTTGGCCGTCTGCAGCATCTTGATGCCGTGTTCGTCGGTGCCGGTGAGGAAGAAGACTTGCTTGCCGTCAAGCCGCTGGAAGCGGGCAAGCGCGTCGGTGGCGATCAGCTCGTAGGCATGGCCGATATGCGGCTTGCCGTTCGGATAGGAAATCGCGGTCGTGATGTAGAATGTGTCGCGTGACATGAATGAACCGTCATGAATGTCTGAATGGGAGCCGTGGCGGTGGATATCGCATCGGAATGGCGATTGCCATCCCGAGACCAATGCATGCTGCCCAAAAGTCGCCCCGGTTTGGGGGGCAACGGCATGCACCAAAAAAGGCCGTCACATTCGCATTGCAGAATTCAGGCGGTCGGTCATGGTCAGGGCGTGCTGCTTCTTGTCGAGATTGCGGGATGTCGGTCTCAAATATAACGTCCTAGGCCTCATGCCAAGTCCAGACCGCCTGCCTGACCTCCGCATTCATCACGATGGTCCAGCGGCAAGCCGTTGCAAAGTCCGGCCACGTTCCCTTAGGGTCGTGACGGGCAAAGGCAGACGCGCATGGCCACGACCACACAATATGATCCGCGACCGAATCTCGATCTGCGCTTGCGCCAGGCCGGCGCGAGCAAAACCGTCTACGCCCTCGTCACCCCCGAGATCGAGGCGGTAAAGGCCGAATTGCTCGGCAACAGTGCCGGAAACGGCCCTGATCCGGTCCGTGCGGCCTATCTCGATCAGTTTCGCCATGCCTGGACCGGAAAGCAGAACGCGCTGCACAAACGGTTCTTCGACACCTGGCTCGGTTGGGCGAAGCCGATGGCGCCGTTGAACACGGCTGACTTTCCATTCAGCTATCCGACCGCTGGTGCAAGCGAGCCGCTTTTTCACCTGATTGCCGATTACGGCAACCGCGCGCGCCTCGACGGGTTCTCCCCTCGCCTTGCAATCTTTCGTGGCGAGTATGAGGGCTACAGAGCCTATGCTGAAGCCTGCGGCATTCCGGTGACGGAATATGACCGCCACGACTGGCGCGATATCGCCGACACCATCGATCCCCAGCATCTGCTGTGTCTCAGCCAACCCTCGGCCATTGACGGCATGTTATGGCCCGAGGCCAACGCATTTCTTCGTCGGCTCAGCGGACGCGCGAACCCGGCCCAGGTCGTCTTCGATTTGACCTATGTCGGAGCAACCGCCGAGCCGCCGCCGGAAACGATCCTCGCCGACGCGCCTTGCGTGAGTGCCGTGGTGATCAGCCTGTCCAAACCGTTCGGCACCTATTACGACCGCATAGGCGGTGTGTTTTGCCGATCGGAGAATCTCGGCCTGTTCGGCAATCAATGGTTCAAGAACCTGACGTCGCTGCAACTGGGAATCCGGCTGATGGAGCGGTTTGACGTGTTCGCCATGGCGCGCCGCTACACCGAGGTTCAACAGAGCGCTGCAGAACATGCCGGCCAGGCTCTCGGCCTCGCCCTGGTGCCGGCGGACGTCTTCATTCTTGCCCAGGCATCGGCAGGGGCGGACATGGATTCAGACATGGCCTCCTACCTCACCCGCGCCCCTGGCGCGATTGGTGCTCGGCCCCGCTTGTGTCTCACGCCAGGTATGGCGGAGCGGATCGGCATGGCCCTCCTGGACCGGTTTCATGAAGCATCTAATCCCGCTAGTCACCCGCGATGACGTCCATGCCCACTGCCTGGCGCACTGCAAAACGGATGCATTCCGATCCTCGCATCGCGAGGGCGGCTACATCCACGACGTCGTCGATCAGTACGCCCGCCTGCCGCGCTTCACCTGCGAGACCACCAACGACCGCCTGGAACGCGCGCACTTCTGCACCTGGTGGGGGCTGACGATGCGCCGGGACGACTATGCAGCCCCGGCCGTCGAGGATCTCTACATTCTGCATGAAATCTGGCACGCCGCGCACATGCCCTTCATACCGGGCATCGGGTTCGAGGCGTTCCACGGCAAGATGGAGCGCAACGAGCTCGAAGCGAGCGTGGCTTCCGAACTGCTGGTCTATTTCAAGATCGATGGACTGAGGGAAAGCGCGTTTCCTCACCCCATTTATGCGGATCGGTTTCTCAATGATCCGGCCATGCGGCTTCTATGGCGCGAGAACGAAGTCGTGGCCACCAACACGCTGCTCGAAGCGCGGCGAAACGTCATGTACTCGAAGCCCGAAGGCGACATGGACCTGAGCGAGCGCTGGATCCGCAAATTCACCATGCAGAACCGGCAATGGTCGATCGTCTGGGCCGACCGCTATCCCGACATCGAGGACCATATGCATCGGTTCCAGCAGATGGCACATGGCGGCGACAGGAAGGGGGCCGCCGACTTCCATATCGACTGGATCGAAGCCGAGGCCGCCAGCGATGCTGTGGACCACATTCCTTTCCGCGACCAGGCGCTGCTGTTCGCCACGATCTATTGGGCCAATCGCGCCAAATATGATGCCGCGCTCAACGGTGCCGCGAGCAAGCCAGCGCGGATGACGGTCTGAATAGCCCGGCCGCGATCCGGTCCAACGGCTGGCAGCGGGTGGCGATTGCCCCAGATGACCGTCACGCTCGCATCGCCGAATTCAGTCGATCGATCATGGTCAAGGCATGCTGCTTCTTGTCGAGATTGTAGGTATCGGTCTCCGATATGGCGTCCAGCGCCTCATGCCAGCTGTCCGACAGTGTTTTGGCCCGCGCAAGGTCGCCGGCCAGCGCCGCCTGGCTTGCCGCGTCCGACATAAGGTCCAGCGCCCGGCGGTTGAAGATGTCGAACTGGATCGCCTGATCTCGGCCCGCGACGGCTTCGGCCAGGCGATAGGCGCCGCCAATATCGCCCTTTCCCTTCGCCACCAGGCCATCGAGCGTCTGGGCGATCTCCAGCCCGCCATATTGCGTCAACAGGATCGCGCTGCGGGCGCTTCCCCCTGCCCGCTCGACCAGTGCGGCTCGCGCGGCCGGATCGTCCGGCGGCGGCGGCTCCGCGGTCTCCAGCACCGCCATCAGCTCGTTGGCGTCGAGCGGCGTCAGCCGCACCACCTGGCAGCGCGAGCGGATCGTCGGCAGCAGACTGCCCGGCGCATGGACGATGAGAATGAACAGGGTTCGTGCCGGCGGTTCCTCGAGATTCTTCAGCAAGGCATTGGCCGCATTGGCATTCATGTCGTCGGCCGGATCGACGATCACCACCCGGTAGCTGCCGTCGTGCGACGTCAGCGACAGGAAGCGGCTGACCTTGCGAATTTCGTCGACGGTGACGACGGTCTTGAAGCTCTTGGTCTTGTCGTTCAAGGGGCGGGTCAGGTGCAGCACCCCGGGATGCGCCCCGGTGGCGATCTGGCGAAACAGCGGCGAGGCCGGATCGGGAACCGCAAGCTTGCCAGGTGCCTGGTCGAAAACCGGATGCTTCAAAAGGTGGTGGGCAAGATGGAAGGCAAGCGTCGCTTTGCCGATTCCGACAGGTCCGGCGAAGATCAGCGCATGCGGCAGCTTTCCCGCCCGATAGGCGGCGGCCAGCATGGCGGCGGCCTGCCCGTGCCCGACCAGACGCGGCGTTTCGGAGGGTTCCGGCACACCGTCCAGCGTGTCGTGCTGTTCCGGCGCGATGCGTTCGAAGATCATACCGGTGCGACCTGCCTGTTGCGCTCGGGCGCCCTTGCCTCCAGTGCCGCGAACACGGCCGCGGTGACGACGTCCTCCACAGTGTCCGGATCGACGGACGCATCGACGACGATGCAGCGCTCCGGCTCTGCCGCCGCGATCGCCAGGAACGCTTCGCGGCGGGCCTGGTGGATGGCCAGCGTCTCTTTCTCGAAGCGGTCGGCGGCGGCATCGCTGCCGCGCCGCAAGGTCGCGCGCTTCAAACCCTCGGCCGGGTCTATATCGAAGATCAGCGTCATGTCGGGCATCATGCCGTTGATGGCGACCTGTTCCAGCATGGCCATGAACGCCGGATCGATCCCGCCCGTAACGCCCTGATAGACACGCGAGGAATCCAGGAAGCGGTCACAAAGCACGATCGAGCCGCGCTCGACGGACGGACGGATGACCTGCTCGACATGGTCGGAACGCGCGGCGGCGAAGAGCAGCGCTTCCATCTTCGGCCCGAACGGTTCGGCGGCACCCGAGAGCAGCACATGCCGGACCGCTTCGGCGCCCGGCGAGCCGCCCGGTTCACGCGTGCGCAGGACATCATACTTCTTGGCGCGCATCTTTGTGGCCAGCCGCTCGATCTGTGTCGACTTGCCTGCGCCTTCGCCGCCTTCGAAGGTGATGAAAAATCCGCGCGCCAACCGAGGGCCTTTGTTCGTGTTCGAGTGGATTGTTGCGCACTAGATAGTCCGCGTTCGGGAAAACGTCCATGCCGTCGGTGCTATCGAAGCCAGCCGATAGCCAGTTCCTTGACGGCATCGAGCGCGCGTTGCGGCAGGGTGCCGACGCCGATCGTTTCGGCGGCGAACAACGGTGTCTCCTGGCTCAGCGTGTCGCCGATCCAGACGCGCAGTGCGCCCACCGGTTGCCCCTCCTCCACCGGCGCGGCGACCGGCCCGGTGTAGACGATTCTCGCCGTCAGCTTGTCGCGGTTGGTGATCGGCAGGAAGATGTCGATCGGACCTTTTGCCTTCAGCGTCACACCGGATTTCGCACCGCCAAAGACCTGGGCTTCCCCGACCACCTCGTCCTTGGCGAAGATCTCGGTCTTCTCGAACGAACGAACGCCCCAATCGAGCAGTTTGCGCGCCTCTTCGGCACGCTCCTTGTCATTGGCCAGTCCGCTCATTGCAGCGATCACCCGCTTGCCGTCGTGGCTGACCGAAGCGACGATGCCGAAGCCGGATGTCTCGCTTGCGCCGACAGCCAGGCCGTCGGCGCCGATGTCCATCGCCAGCAGCGGGTTGCGGTTCCTCTGCGAGATCTTATTCCAGGTGAAATCCTTGAGGCCATAGTAGCGATAGAAATCCGGGTATTCGCGCCACAGATGGAGCGCGAGCTGCGCCAGTTCGCGCACATTTGTCTGCTGGCCATCGGCCGGCAGGCCGGTCGAATTGACGAAAGTCGATGTCTTGAGGCCGATCTGGCGCGCGCGTTCGGTCATCTCTCCGGCAAAATTATCCTCCGACCCGGCCATGCCTTCGGCGATGACGATGCAGCCGTCATTCGCGGCCTGCACGGTCACCCCCTGGATCAGGTCCTCGAGCCGGATCGCCGATTTGAGCTTGGCGAACATCGTCGAGGTCCCCGACGGCGCGCCACCTTTGCGCCAGGCGTTCTCGCTGACCACGAACGTATCGTCGAGTTTGAGGCGCCCGGACTTGAGGGCGTTGAAAACCACCTCCATCGTCATCAGCTTGGCCATTGAGGCCGGCGGAATGGGTTTGTCGGCATCTTTCGAAAACAGCACCGTGCCGGTGTCGGCATCGATCATGAAGACCTGTGCGGCCTTGGTCTCGAAAAGCTGTGCTTGGGCCGGCGAAAGCGTAAGCAGCAGGCCAAGGAGAAAGAACCCGGCGAAAGGCTGTAGCAAGCGAAACTGCATGAAACGCGACCCGTTGGCCGGCCCCTCCGGCGTGCCGAAACTATCGGGCTTTTTCGGCGAGGGATCAACTGCCGGCGACAAGCCGGCTCTAGTCGCGCACGACCAGCGCGTCGGGCGCGCCATGCGACCATGCCGCCTTCAGCAACTCGTCCAGGCCGCCATGGCCGTCCGGATAGAGGTTGACCGCATACCAGTCATTGCCGTCGAGATCGGAGCGCTGGATCTCTATTCTGCCGAAGGATTTTAGTGCCAAGGCCACACGTCTGGCCTCGGAGGCATCGTCGAACGTGCCGGCGGCGACATAGTCGGAGCTGGACGGCGCCGCTTGGTGATCGGTCTTTTTCCACGACCGCAGGATGTCGGCGGGCGACATGCCGTTGTCGTCCAGCGCGGCAAACACATCCGCGCGACGGACGCGTTCATCCGCATAGGACAGCGAGGCCATGGCGAACGGCGATTGCGGCGGCAAGCCGATCTCGGGCCGTTCCGGCACGATCGGTCCGAAATCGGGCAACGCCAGATCGCCGAAGGCTGGCGACTGCTCGGACATCTGCGCCTGGACCGGAGTCGTGGAATCGGTCAGCTGACCTGGAAACGGCACGGCGGCAGCACCCACCGGAAGGCTCGGCGACGGTCCGTTCATGGCCACCATGACGCCGGTCGGCAAGCCGTCCGATGGATCCGGTATCCGGTTCCCCGGATGGTAAGAGGCCATCAGGTACTGGTCGTCATTGCCGTCGAGCGGCGCGCGGCCGACATATTCGACCTTCACCTTCGCGGTGCCGACCTTGTCGTAGTCGAGCATCTGCGCGGCTCGCTCCGAGACGTCGATGATGCGGCCCTCATGGTATGGGCCGCGGTCATTGACGCGCACGATGACCGAACTGCCGGTTTCGAGGTTGGTGACGCGGGCATAGCTGGGCAGCGGCATCGTCGGATGCGCCGCCGTTAGTTGCGCCGTGTCGTAGACTTCGCCGTTGGCGGTCAGCCGGCCATGGAAGGCGTCGCCATACCACGAAGCCAGGCCGACCTTGGCGTAGCGCTTCTCTTCCTTGGGATAATACCACTTGCCGCGCACCTGATACGGCTTGCCGAGCTGGTCGCGGCCGCCGCCGCGCCGCATGAATTGAACGCGCGGACTGGCCTTCACCCCATATTCGGTCTCGGCGAAATATTCCTTGGAGCGGGTCTTCTTGTAGACCATGCCCTTCGGCTCGGGCTGCGACGCGCAAGCGGCAAGCAATGCAGCCGACGCTGCAAGCAACGCAACCGTGGCAACGCGACGAAGACGCGGGTGCGTCAGAGCCTGCATTCTTGATTGCCCCCCTAAAAGTCTCGACCAACGACGTCGTGTCCGACCATCAGAGGAGCCAAGCGCTCACTCGACACTGCCAACGACGTCTCGGACCCCGATCCTTTGTGCGCAGGAATTGTTTATCACGGTATTAACCGATTGTGGCCGGAACCGGGCAAGATTGTGACGCTGCTTGTCCTGTCCTGGGGCTTGGAGAAGGGCCGCTTCACGCAAGCCGGTTGACAGGCCTTTGCCGGGCACACTAGAGCAGTGGCCGGCAGTCACCGGAGGGATGGCCGAGCGGTTTAAGGCACCGGTCTTGAAATTCGTTTACCGATATCCCGCGCCGTCTCTTCCTGTTTTATAGCGGCCTGTTTTGTCTGCAGTTTCCCCTCCCATATGCGGGTTTCGTGCTCGGCTGTACCGGCTGGTGCTACCGAGTTCGGTAGCAAAATGGTAGCAATCCGTTCCTTGGACGTTCTGGCGGCGGCGGGGCCGGTCGGCGCTGTCAAATGGGCACGTCAAGGCTTGTGTGTGCCCTGCCCCCACCTCGGCGGGGTCAACAGCACCGTCCCGTCCCGGAACGCTGCACAGCCGCCGGATGTCCGAAGCCCGTCGGGTCAGCAAATTTGCAGACCCCCGACTGTTCGCTCCGAACAAAGGTGGGCGGACCGCGACTGCGGAAATTCCGCAGTTCGCGCGTGGGAAATTCCGCACCGCGTGAGACATGCCAAAGGGGCCGCCAATTCAGGCTGTTACAGCAGCAGTTCCCCGTGAAACATTTGAGCGCTGTGCCTTGGCGACCCGGCGGATATCGCTGCCCAAGACCTGCATGATCTTGTCGCCTTCATCGAATACCCACCTGCGATGCACTTCGACCTTGACCTGGATGTCTTCCAACGACGTCGCCTTGAAGCGCAGGATTCTGCCGGCCGCCCGATCAGTTCGCCTGAACTGAGCCACGAACGCTTTGTCGACGGCAGCAAAGCCGCTCTTGTGTCGCGCCACCTCATAGGCAGCGTCCCAGGCCTCATCATCCTGGGCTCTCCGTTTCGGTTGAGCCGGACGCATCGCAAAAAACCGCTGCTCGGCAGCGGTGAAAATCTTCCGGTGCTTGTTGAGCGCTCGAAATTCGACGTTGAACGCTTTCTGCAATGCCTGCAGGTCGAGAGCCACGCCGCCAGCTTGGCGGGTCTGCAAATTTCCATCGGCCGCGACCGCTACGGCAGTAGGCATGGCGATCGCCGCGAGGCCGGCTGATGCGCCCATAATGGTCCGGCGGGAAATGTGTTGGTTCAAAAAACCCTCCATCGGTTGGCCTCCTTCCGCCGATGGGATGATATGCCGTTGCGTTCCCGCGACGAGGCCATGCCGCTCTACTTTTTGGGGACATCCCCCGGCGCCGGCCGACGTGGTTTCTACTTTCTCAACTCTGCGCTGGTTTTCCTCGGCGGATCGCCGTGCGTGGTCGAGGGCGAGCTGCTGAAGATGCGGCGGAGCCTTCAGCCACTCCGAAATCAATGTCACGAAACTGTGCTTAGGCTGGCCCTCGGCCGCCGATGGCTTGATATTCGACATGGTGGATTTCCCTCTCACGGTTCGAACCGGCTTTCGAAGGCCGGCGGAAAACCGTTCTCTTGAAACGGTTTTCCCAAGATCGGCGGGCGGCGCCGAAGCCGGGGGTTCGAAACCAGCCGTGAGACTGGCCGAGACGCTTTTAAGCTTTCGCTCTGGACAGCACGCTCGCCCCCGGCCATTATTCAGCCGGTCAGAGCCGCGCCGCCAAGCGCGTCTGTTCACTGCGGAATTTCCGCAGTTCTTTCAGCCGCAGCTGATCGAAGCCAATCGATCGGCTGATCCTCGCCAAAGGGTCGCGGCCTATCACGGTCCGGGTTTCGAAGCCCACGGACACGTTCCGCTTATTCGCCGAAATCGTCAAGCGCTCCCCGCCGGGGGAGAGGCTTGTATTTTGCGTTCTGAGGTGATTTATCCCAGCGATAGTGGGGAGTGTAAGCATTGACCGAGGGCGAGAAAGAACAGATCAAGTTGCGAGCGGTGTTCCACAACGGCGTCGGCCTCGCGTTCGTGGCTGTCGGCGGCTTGGCGCCAACGGTCGCGCTGATGACGAAACAAGTAGACAGAGCCACGATCTATCAGGGGACGCTCATTTTCATGGGAGGACTTCTGGTGGGCTGGCTGTTTCACATGCGCGCGCTCTTCATCCTGGGCGAAATCGACAATCCGCTCGATGTGGAGCGCGTAAAGCGGCAAAATGTTTTGCTAACTGTCGTCTTGGTCGTTCTATTCGGATTGTTCTGGTACTTGACCCACTCCAGCAACTAGCGGCGCTTGCGCTGCTCTTGCCACCAAGCGGAATCCATCTTCATGAGCGACGAAGAGATCGAGCGGCGAAAATCTATCACTTTCGCCCAGGCTGAGGGCGCCGCTGCACTACCGAGCCAGCTCCAGCCAAAGGAGATTTCTGACCAACTTAGGTCAATGGTTTGGGCCCAGCTATTGAAAACGGTGCAGACCTCTGAACGAGACAGTATTTATAGTCGCGGCCGGGTATTGGTCAATAACTGGCGCAAAATTCTCTTTGATCGTTATGTATACGTTCTACATCGTCCAGCAGATGATTTTGATAATGATTGGGAGATCAATAAAAGAGAGTTGAAGCACATTATTTGGAACGGAGATTATGTGGAATTTTTCGACTTTCTCCAATACGTTTTAAGGCACGCTGAACGTCCATATCTTTTCGCTGACAATTTAGAGCGGATCTTGCGTGTCAGCCAGGCTGCATACATTCTCGTTGACGGAAAGACATTCGTCCCAAAGCAGACAAAGGAAGAAGCTGAAACCTTTGTCGCTGCCCTCAACGCGGCCGAGAGCGCAGGATTGAAGGGACCCAGGCAGCATCTTTTGGATGCGGCCGGCGCTTGTTCGACCGGCCACTTCGCGGACAGCGTTCGCAACAGCATCCACGCTGTCGAATCGGTTGCTGTTCAGCTGGCGCCTGGCACCAAAGAGCTTGGCCCCGCGCTGAAGAAGTTGGACGAAGCCGGGGCGATCCACGGCGCGATGAAAGCCGGCTTCGCGAGCCTATACGGATTTGCCAGTGACGAGCAGGGTATCCGGCATTCCTTGCTCGACAAAGATGCCGCAACTGTCGACGAGGCCGATGCGATGTTTATGCTTGGCGCATGCGCCGCCTTCGTCTCCTATCTCATCAACAAAGGCCGCGCAGCTGGACTGCTCTGAAAAGAGGCACGCAAATGACCACCCGCAGCGCAGCCGAATTGCGCGCCGACTATGAAACCGTCATGGGTCCGGAACTCGGTGCGATATATGCCGAACTAGTGCAGGAACTCTGCAACATTTACGTCGTTTGGGGCCAATACAAGATCCTGTTCGGAACCAAGAAATCTCGCGTCGACCTTCTGAACAAGGCCGGCGGCACCTTCATTCGCGTCGCCCAGGATTGCATATTCGACCAGGTGATTCTCGCCATCGCAAGATTTACCGACAAACCCGAGATTGCCGGCAAGCAGACGCTCACGATTCGACGGCTTGCCGCTCTCATTTCCGACGCGGCGCTAGCCGATGCAGTCAGGACTAAAGTCGATCTCGCGATGACCGCACAGAAGTTTTGCCGAGACTGGCGCAACAATCGGATCGGGCACAACAACCTCGACATGCGGATCAACCCGAACGCCAGGGCGCTCCTGCCCGCTACCCGGCTCAAGGTCGATGCCGCACTGACATCGCTTGCCGAGGTCCTGAACATCATCGCTTCTCATTTTTTGGACAGTGAGACGGCATACGATCATATCGTTACCCCGCTGCCGGATGCGGAATGGCTGCTTTACACAATACACGACGGACTGGCCGTCCAAGATGAGCGACGCAAGCGGCGACAGGCCGGCGATTATAGCATCGAAGCCTATCCCCGCGATCTGTAATGACGCCTAGACGGCTTGCCCCAACCAGAGCCGCCGTCTACACGCGCAGCAAGAACGGCCACCATGCCAGCCGCCGCTTAGATCGAGGCTGGCGACACCTTCGTGAAAGCGAGATAGGCCATTCATGCGGCGTCATCCGGCTCCGGGTCGTCTTTCCTGCCACCGGTCAACGGCGTCAGACGCGGCCGGGGACGTCGATCCGGGAAGCTGAGCGTGATCCCCCCATTCTCCACGTTTCGCAACGCATCGCGGAATAGTTGGAGTATCTCATCCGAGATGACATGTTCGTTTCGGCCGCCAGCGTCCCCGACAGCGCACATCATGGCGCCTACGAGGTGTGCCCATACCCTATGCGCATCACATCCCTGGGCTGCCATCTCGGGCATTGTGACCCTGTTCAGAAACTGCTCCGTGTAATGCACGCACCACCGCTGATTGTCGCCCTCGAATGCACCAAGGTCGGGATTTGGAAAAGTCATTTGGGCCTCCTGCCGTTGCTCGTCGTCGCCTCGCGCTGCAAGAACTGCTGCAGGCGATTGAGCGCGATATCCCCGATAGTGAGGTCATCAATTCGCTCGCCGCCCGGCAGCTGCAGGACGATCGGCGTGCGCTGATTGCCGGTCGCATTGGAAGGTGCCCCAGATGAAACCAGCCCGCCGGCCGCGTATCTCGGGATCGCCATCGAGCGATTGAAGTTGTCGACGACACCGCCAAGGCTGAAGCCGCGCAGGCCTTTCAGTGAGGGCATGAAGCCATTGTTGACCATATGGAAGAAATCGACACCAAGCCGCTGCACGGCCGCCGCCTGAATGACGAATTCGCCATTCGAGAGCCAAGCCAGGATGCTGTCATCCCTTGGCCCGCCGGCGCCGCGCACGGCGCCGCCGCCAGAGAAGCCGCCATGCGAGCCGCCGGACTGCGAAGCCGACGAGGAGCCAGCCTGTGCACGCAACGACGAGGCTGCCGCGGCGGCCTCCCGCAATGCCGACAGGATCCGGGCGATCGCGGATTCGATCTGACTGGCGAGACTGGTGACGATGCCTTGCAGGCCGGTGAAGCCGCCTTGCAGCAGTGCCCGGATGCCGTTGAGGATGGCGCTGAACTTTCCGGGCAGCGTCGTGAACGGTGCCACGATAGCCTCTGCGGCTGCCTGAGCGGCACCAGCGTCAAGATTGCCGAGCGAACTGTTGAACCCGCTGGCGGCCTCCTGTGCAGCCGGCGCGATTGTGCTGATGCTGTTGGTGATTTCATCCGAGACACCGCCAACAGCGTTGCTGGTGTCATCGACACTGGTCTTCAAGCTGTCGAGGGCCTGCTTGCCCTGTTCGGTACGCTGGGCAATGCCGTTGACGACGTTGAACGTCTCGGACGTGAGCTTGTCGCGACCGCCGCGGATGACGTTGATCGTCTGGCCCAATGCCTCGACCTTGGCCTTCGTCGTATCGGCAGCGGCTCCCGCATTGGTGAGCCCCGCGTTGGCATCTGCGCCGAGCGTTTGGAAGCCGGCACCAGCCTGACGCGCCTGGAAGGCGGCGTCGGTGATCTTGCCGGTGAGCAGATCGAGGAAGTCGGCCGACGGCTTGATCTTCTCCTGCAAACCGGTGGCCTTGTCGGTCAAGTGCACAAAGGCATCCGCTGCGGCGTTGAGTTCAGGATTGGCGGCGCCGATTTTCTTGATCGCGGCGAGATAGGCTTCGAGGCTCCCACCGCCGGCGAAGTCCCGAAGGGCTTGGCTGAAGGGGTTTTCCTTGGCAGGCGCGGCGGCCAGATCGCGCAAGCGCTTGATCTCGGCTTCGAAGGCCGGCACCAGGTCTTGCAGGGCGGCGCGCTGTTGAATGATCAGACCGTTGCGAATCTCGTCGGTCATGTTTTTGACGGCATTGCCGGCCCGCCCGTAGGCGTCCTTAACGCCCTCGACCAGACCCTCATGGCGCTGTAGTGCCGCGGTGGCGTTGTCGGTGCGCGTGGCCCAAAGCAGGATCCCGCTACCGATGAGGGTGATTGCCGCAATCCACGGGTTGGCCCGAGCGAGGCCGAACAGCAAGACCACGGCGTCCTTCGCCGCGATAACGGACGAATAAAGCGCCTTGAACCCGCCTGTGATCTGGCCGGCGATAAGCACAAGGCCAATAGCGTCGCCGGAAAGGTGCGTGCCAAAAACGCCATTTAGCGCAGTTGCCGTGAGATCGAGCCCCGAGCGCAATTTGTCGATCGCCGAAAGGACGATGCTGGAAGCCTGGACCATCGACTGGCCGAATGCGATGGCGCCGTCCCTCCATTCGAGCACCCATTTGTTCGACACGTTCGCGTCATTGCCGGTCAGAGCGTTGGCGAAGTCGAGCATGACCGGCAGCGCCTTGTTGGCGATGTCCTGCGCAAAGCCCTGAATGACCGGGCGAAGCTGCTTGATGCGTTCGGTCAGCGCCGTGGCCGCCTGGGTGATCGCGGGCGCGAAGATCAGCCCCAACTGCAATTTCACGCCGCGCGCTGCGGCGCCGACACCGTCCAATGCGTCGCCGAGATTGTCGCCGATCTTGGCCTGGGCGTCGGTCAGCGTGACGCCGAGCGCCTTGGCCTCGGCGCCGAGATCTATCAGGCCCTTCTTGCCCTCGTTGAGGAACGGGATCAGCTTCGCGCCGGCCTTGCCGAAGAGCTGGATGGCGAGTGCTGACTTCAGAGCGCCGTCCGGCAGCTTCGAGAAGGCCTGCGCCAGGTCGAGCAGGACGGCATCCGGCGAGCGCAGCTTGCCCGTCGAATCGCGGATCGAAACGCCGAGTTTCTGGAACAGGTCGACAGCGGCTTTCGATCCGCTCGCGGCTGCGCCGAGCGTCTTGTTCAGCCGCGCCATACCGGCATCGAGGTCGGCCTGTTCAAGGTTCGACATCTTCGCCGCGAATGCGAGTTCGGTATATGCCTGGGTGGTGACACCAGCGCTTTGCGCAGCCTTGCCAGCCTGGTCGGCGGCTTCGCCAGCCGAAGACGCCAATTCCAACACAGCGGCGCCGGCGCCCGCCGCAGCGGCGGTGATGGCCGTTCCCAGGATGGCGACGTTCTGGCCGAATGCGACGAGGTCGGTGCGCGCCTTGCTGAGAGACGCGGAAAGCTTCTGAAAATTCACGGATGCCGCGATCTTCTGCAGGTCGCGGAAAGCCCGCTCACCGGCCTCACCCATGCTCTTGAGCTGCGCCTCGATCGCGGCGCCGCCTTCCAACGCGACTCTTTGAACAATTGGTGCCTTGGCCATGTTTAGCCCTCCGGGTTCAAATGCTTGAAATAGAGCTCGCCCAAGCGGCCGGCGGCGCGCTCGGTGATCTCGCGGATTTGCAGTTTGTCTTTGATCGATACGCTGGGGATGCCGACGAACAACGGCACTGCCTGTTTCGCACCGACACCGGATGCGCCCTTGCGCAATCTCGCGTTGGAAATCTTGCCGACGTTGCCAGCGGCGCGCTGTCGTGCCGACACCCCGATATTGGCTGCCAGGAGTGGCGCCTTGCCCGGACGTTCGATCGTGAACAACGGGCCGATCTGCCGAACGTACAATTGCGGCGTCATCTTCTGGCGCCCGATCCTCTTTGGCGTCGATGGCAGCGCCAACCATAGGAGCGGCTTGCCGCCGATATCACCGCCGGTCTCGAAAATATTGCTGTATCGGACCTTGGAATAGAGCACCGCGGCCGCGTCGATCGAGTTCCGGTCGGTCGGATAGATCTGCCCGCGAAACGTGTTCTGGAAACGGTTGGAGAAGCCGGCAGAGGCCATGTTCTGCCGGCCTTCACGCTTCACCATGTCGGCGAGTTCCTTCATGGCGCCAGTGCCGGCAGCGGCGATCGGGTTCTTGATCGACGCCATCGCGGAGGCGAACTCGCCCTTGCCATAGCTGTACCGGAAGCGCGCGGTCATGGTGCTGTTGCTCCACTACGGTTGATATTGGACACCTTGAGCCCCGCGATCTGGCTGGCCGATCAGCGAACGGCGATCCCCAGAGCAAGCAGACCGGCGATCGCCCCAGCGTCGATCTCACCCGACGTCTGTTCGGTCGACGTCAGCAGCTTGCCGTTTACCTCGGCTTTGCGGACGATGAATGTGACGATAGCGTCGTCGACACAGTCGTACATCATGATGCCCGCGACGGTGCCCGTGCCGTCATACGATACGAGCTTATTTCCTGAGAGCTTGACGACTGCCCCAGGGGCGAGCGTGGCGCCCGCCTTGCCCAAGTCACGCGATATGTGACCGTTTCCCTCGGACAGGATGAACTCGGCCGCGTGGCGGCCTTCGTGAGCGACAAGAGCGACATTTTCAGTCCACATGGTAGGCATTCCATGTTCCCTTTCTGTTGTAACGGGCTACGCGACCCGCGCGTAGCGAACATCATGCGGCGGCCGGCGGCTCGTCGGAACGGAAGAAGCCGGGATGCTCGGCACCGAACTTTTCCCACGTTGGATGCAGCGCCCGCTTGGCAGGGTCGCGTGCCGGCCGACGGCGCGAGCTGCTCGCCGGCGCGCTCCGCATCTTGGCGAGCTCGCCTTCGATGCCGGCGATTTCCGGCCGCAACGTTTCAAGCGTCGGCGGTGCGTTGCTGATGTTGCCGATGAAACGTGGAGCGGAATCTGCTTGGGCCTTGTTGTTGTCCCGTCGCATGTTCGCCTCTAGGGATTCGTCGGCATAGCGATCGCGCAAAGCTATGACGTTGCCTTTCTGGGCATCCGTCAGGTCGATGAAGCAACCGTTTGTCGCCACGAAAAATGAAATGGCGTCCTTAGTGTCGGCGAAGATCGACGCGGAGATGTCCTCGGCGTCGATCGCCTTCCGCCAGTGCGCCGGGAAGTTGTTCAAGGTGCTCATGTGTTTTTGCTCCAAGGTTCGGCCCCTGCCCAAATCGGCAGGGGTTAAAAGCGGCCTTCAGCGTTTCAATGGAACTCGCCCGGTTCTGGACCTGTCAGACCGAGCAAGGCGCGGGGATCCATGTCGCCTGGAATGCGATCGAAAGCCTCGTCCTGCCAGATGATGGCCGCCATGATGCGCTGTTCCGCTTCGATGCTGTTCTTGATCTTGGCGACCTGCGCGGTGCGCTGCTCGGCGGTCATGGCCTGCGTTTCGGTATCGTGCGCGGCCGCATCGATTTCGGCGTTCAGCTTGGCGATGATGTCGTCCTTGAAAAGCCAGCAAACCACGGCCAGGGTGCTCGCCGCGTTTGTAGTGTCGTACTGGTCCGCGATGCCCTTGCCGAACCCACGCAAGTTGATGGTGCGCTCTGCGACTGGCCACCCCAGCTGATTGCGATGCAGTACAGATTTACTGACATCGACGCGGCCTTCGTCCGCCAGGAATTCGACTTCACGCCGCGCGCGCGCCTTGGCATCCGCAGCCGGCCACGGCCGGGAAATCACATCGGCCAACTCAGCGCGCAGGGCGGCGATGCGGGCAACCGCGGCATCGACCGTTTCGCCCTTGCCGAGCTTCGGCAAAGCGGCATCCTTCAGGGCATACGGCCCGATTCTGGCGATATAGGCGTCGGCGCGGCGGATGGCGGTGCCGATGGCAGTAAGCTGCATCGAATAAGGCTGTCGGCGCTCCTCGATGTAGGCGATGTCGGCCTTCAGCCTGGCGATCGCCTTCTCCATTTCAGCCTTTCCCGCTTCCAGTTCGTCCTGGCTCATTGTCAACCGCCACTCGTTGTCGAACCGGGCCAGGCGCGTCCGCGCCTTGCTGATGTCGACGCGGATCTCTTCGATCTTCGGCTCGGCGGCAAGATAGAGCGTGTGAGCGTCTTCCTTGAGCTCTGTCAGCTTGCGATAGCGCATGGCTGCAGGCCTGGGCAGCGACAACACCAGGCCCTCGGGCGTGGTGATGCGTTTCATGATGTTCGGCAGTTCCGCCGTAACAAGCGCAGGCCCGTCGATCGGCGGCATCGAGATGATACCGTTCTTCCCATTGTCGCTGACGATCTCGGCGCCGGCCATCGGCGACATCGAAGCCTGGCCATCGTAAAACTGTGTCATTTCGTACAATCTCCGGTTGGAACTGTCGTTTAGGCTTGAGTTTAGGCTCGCTAAAAACCGTCAGACTGGAGCGGGATCGGGCTTCGCCGTCCCGCATACGGTTTTGCCGTCGGGAGGACCCGTCGTTTTCCTCGGTCGGGGTCGGTGATAGTTCTTGGTGTCCACATCGAGGCGGGCCTGGGCATTCGCTTCGCAGAAGGCCGCGTAGGTCGCGGCCGCGCGCTCACGTGCTTCAGCCGTCTTGGTCGAAGTCGAGCGATAGCTGGCCTGCTCTTCATCAGCTGCACGGCGGCGAGCCGCCTTTGCGATCTCTTCGAGACGCTCGTCGCGCTTCGCGTTGCAACGCATTCGCAACTCAGCGGGGCTCGGGTGATAGGCATGACCAAGACAGCCCTGCACGATCGCCCTCACAGCAGCCATCAGGTCGACATAGGCCACGACCATCAGACCTACCTGCCGGCCCTCGAGAGCCGTCTTGAACGCTGCGAACTCCAACTCGGGATTGGTGCTGGCTCGGCGCGGCAAAGGATCAAGAGCAGCCAGGCTGACCAGCAGGTCACGATCGGTCGCTGTCCTCACGACTTCAGTGCTGATGTCCGACGACATGAGCGCCCTCCATCTCTTTCAAGCGATCGAGCGCCCAATTGCCGAGCGTCTTCTGTGTTGTTGCCTTTGTCGCCGTCGGCTCGTCGGTCCAGCGCTCCTGGTTCAACCAGGTCGACGGATGACACCAGGCCCTATCAGCAGGCTTGTCGGCGATATAGCGTTCCAGGCCGGCAGTCAGCGTGTCCACCGTGGCCTTGCGCTGCGCACGCTCGAAGGCCTTTCGCGCTGCGCCTTTGCCGACCTTCTCGGGATAGAGCTGCCACCACGACTCGAATGACGACACCGGGAAGGCCGTCATCGCCAGCGAGAGCTGCAGCGCGCGCGTCTCTCCGTTAGGAGAAAAGGGTCGTTCTAGAAAAGGGTCGTTTACTTGTTGTGACGCAGCTTCGTCACAGGGGGTGTGATCAAGCTCTGTCACAGGGTATGTGACGGTGCCGTCACATACCCCCTGTGACGTGGCCATCACATGGGTAGCCTCGGACGCCACCTCGTTACCGCCTGGAGCGAGGTCCGCCTTTGCCGGCTCGCGGTCCATGAGGACTTGGTACTGGCAGACCAGGCGCCGGCCATCTTCTCCGACGCGGCCCCGCTTGCGCAGATAGCCGAGGTGCTCTAGGTCACGCAGGAGCCTGTTTACGGTCTCGCGCGCACAGCGCATCCGCTTGGCAAGCGTCGACTGGCCGACGATGAACCATCCGTTGTTGTCGGAAAGGGTGCCGCAAACGGCAAGAGCGCGCACATGACGGTCGGTCATCCGCACGTCGGCCAGCGCATCGGCAGGAATGATGCAATAGCGAGGTCCGCTCATGGTGCCGGCACCTCTGCAAATGGACCCCCGCCGGCGGTATCGATCGCCGGCGGGAACTGCTCGACTTGCTTGACTGGGCTCGCGGTTCGCTTGGACGTCGGATATGCGCCATGCAGAGCGCCGAGGGAACGCAGCGAACCTTCCCGATTTTCGGCCGAGCCCGCGGCCGTCATTCTTACCCCTCGCATCTGGATCGCGCTCCCTAAGCGAAGCGGCGACTGGTCGAGACATTCTCCAGCATGCGCTCAAGCGCCGCCTTCGGAACCTTGATGAGCTTGCCGATGCGGATCGTGGGGATCTCGCCGTTGGCCGCCGCTTCGTACGCCGCATTGCGGCCGAGGCCCAACTTGGCGCCAGCCTCAGGAACGGTCATCACGAGAAGTTCGCTCGATGCGCTTTTCATTTTGTTTCGGTCCTCTGCCTTACGATTTGTAAGATTTGATACCGCGCCGTCCTTGACGGTGACAACTCCGCCATGCAACAAATTGTAAGAATTAATTCGAGAGGTGGGAACGCCCGTGGCAAAGAGAGGCCCAAAGCCAAAACCGCAGAACGCAGCAGGCGCGCCTTCAGTCGTCTTTTCTTCGCGCATGGCTCCCGAATTGAAGGCGAAACTGGAGGAAGCTGCCGCCGAGAGCAGCACCAGGTTGCTCCGGCCTGTGACCCTGTCGGAAGAAATCCAGACGCGGCTGGTTCAATCGTTCAAACTGGATGACAAGATTGCCGAGCACTTTGGCGATGAGCAGACCTATTTAATGATGAGGACGATCGCCCTTGCGATCAGTTGGAGCGGCGTCGGCGGCATCGCTAGCCGTTTGAGTTGGCTAGACGATCCGGCTTGGTTTGACCAAGCCGTAAAAACAATCAACCGGCTTTTGGAAGTTGTGAGGCCAGAGGGAGACACATCTCCCAATATCAAAACATCCGCCTCCAAAGAGGATATCGAAGCGGTCCAGCAATACATGCGGGACACCGTAGCTGATGCTATCTGGCTAGATGTCAAATCAGCCGATCTGTCGTTGCCGCGCCATGCCGGCACAAGCAATGATTCATTGATGAGGTGGGTCAAGAGCCGCGTTGGTCACGTCGCTGAGCGCTCCCCCGCTACGCTCGACGATGTCAATAAACGGGCACAGGAAATGAGGGCGAGGAAGCGCAAATGAAAGGGCACATCACAGAGCGCAGCCCGGGCAAGTGGGCAATCGTTCTCGACCTATACACCGAAGCTGGCAAGCGCCGACGGAAATGGCACAGCTTCACCGGCACCAAGCGTCAGGCGCAGGAGGAGTGCGCCAGGCTGGTCACGGAAATGAAGCACGGTGTCTATCTCGAGCCCGACAAAACCACCCTCGCCGATTATCTCGATCGCTGGCTGAAGCATGAAAAATCGAGCGTCTCGCCCAAGACGCTGGAGCGCTATACCGAGTTGGCCACGAAAAATATCGTCCCTCTGATCGGCCAGGTCGTGATTTCGAAATTGAAGACCGAGAAGATTGATGCCGCGTGGACCAAGGCGCTCGAATCGGGGCGCCGCGACGGCAAGGGCGGCCTCTCGCCGCGCACCGTCCATCACATGCGCCGGGTGCTGATTAAGGCCCTCAACCAGGCCGTGACCTGGGAGATGCTGGCCAAGAACCCCGCCACGGCATCAAAGCCGCCGAAGGTCGAGCGGAAGTCGATGACGGCCTATGAGGCCGGCACGACGGCCGAGCTGCTTGACGCACTTCGCCCGACGCGAATGTTCATCCCGGTCTTGCTGGCGGTGATGTGCGGACTTCGCCGCGGCGAGATCGTCGCTCTGCGCTGGCGAAACGTCGAGCTTGGCGACAACCATCGCCAGTTGTCGGTCGTCGAGACGGCCGAGCAGATCAAGGGCGCGGTGCGCTACAAGGAGACGAAGTCGGGCCATGCCCGCGTCGTCGACCTTTCGTCGACTGTGGTCGAGGAGTTAAAGCGCCACCGCGTCCGCCAGGCCGAAGAGAACTTGCGGCTCGGCGTCAGGCTCGACGACGACGCTTTCGTCGTCGCTCAGGCTGACGCCAGTCCGCTGCAGCCGCGCTCGCTGACGCATGAATGGGTGCGCGTCCTTGCCAAGACGAAGCTGAAGCGGATCCGGTTTCACGATCTGCGCCATAGCCATGCGACGCAAATGCTGGCGGCCGGCATCCACCCGAAGATCGCCCAGGAGCGGCTTGGCCACTCGACGATCGCCATCACGCTCGACCTCTATTCGCATGTCATGCCTGGAATGCAGGCCAATGCTGCGGAACAGGTTGACGAAGCGATCAGGCGGGCTGTAAAGCCGAAGGCCTAAAAGGCGTTCGGTAGCAATTCGGTAGCAGCAGCCATTTTCGGGCGGCGGAAAAAACCAGAAAAGCTAACCAAATCAAGCCTTGGAGGGATGGCCGAGCGGTTTAAGGCACCGGTCTTGAAAACCGGCGTGGGCGCAAGTTCACCGTGGGTTCGAATCCCACTCCCTCCGCCACTTCGCATTCCCAAACAGCCCCAGATAGTACGAACAAACCGTTGACAGGCAAGGCTTTGACGCCTTTCTGTTATCCCATCTAATCCCACGTGATAGCAATCAATCTCATGCCTCGCGGGGTATCATGTGGGGTATCGCATCTTGCAGAGTGGGGTATATGGGGTAAAGTGGGATTCGAATTGAATACGACTGCGGGGCAGTAGCATGCTGACTGACATGGCAGCTCGAAAGGCTGAGAAGCGCGACAAGGCGTACAAGCTCTACGACTCGGGTGGCCTACATATGGTCGTTGCCACTTCGGGCGGTAAGCTCTGGAGGATGAAATACCAGTTTGGCGGCAAGGAGAAACTGCTGTCATTCGGCCCCTACCCTGAAGTCACATTGTCAGCGGCTCGCGAAGCTCGAGATGAGGCCCGTGCGCAGTTGCGCGCAGGCAAGGATCCTGGCGTTGCAAAGAAGATCCGCAAGCTGAACGCGGTGAGCGGTGACGACAGTTTCGAAGCCATCGCGCGCGAATGGTACGAGTTGAATAAGGCGCAGTGGGTTGCCCGCCACTCGTCCGATGTCATCGACAGCCTTGAAGCGGAGATCTTCCCCACGCTTGGCAGCTCGCCAATAAGAGACATTTCTGCCGCCGATGTGCTGGCATGCTTGAGGCCGATCGAAAAGCGCGGCGCTAAAGAAACGGCACGCCGCGTCCGGCAGCGCATGTCCGCCGTGTTCGTCTATGCGGTGGCCTCCGGCCTAGCCGACAACGATCCTGCAGCCATGGTCAAAAAAGCCATGGCTCCGATGAAGAAGGGCAAACAGCCGGCCATCACTGATCTGGATAAGGCGCGCGAAATGCTTGCCAAGGCGGAGGCGGAAACAGCGCACCCCGTCACCAAGCTTGCGCTCCGCATTCTCGCTTTGACCGCCGTGCGTCCTGGCACGCTAGCGACAACGCCATGGAGCGAGTGGCCTGCCGGGAGCGAACTTTGGCAGGTTCCCGCCGAACGGATGAAATTGCGCCTTCAGCACAAGGACGACGAGACACGTGACCATCTTGTGCCGCTGTCTCGTCAGGCCGTTGAGGCGATCGACGCGCTGCGCACAATAACGGGCCGCGGTCCCCTCGCCTTCCCCAACTCTCGCCATGCGCACAAGCCTATGAGCGAGAATGCCATCGGCTACCTTCTCAACCGCGCGGGCTATCACAGCAAGCACGTCCCGCACGGCTGGCGAGCCACGTTCTCATCAGTCATGAACGAGCGGTTCCGGCCAGACAAGCCAGTGATTGACCTGATGCTGGCCCATGTTCCGAAGGATAAGGTAGAGGGTGCCTACAATCGCGCTCTGCACTTAGAGCGGCGCCGGGAACTCGCCCAGATATGGGCTGATTTGATTTTAGAGGGCGCGAAGCCCGCCACCGAATTGCTGGTCGGGCCGAGGCGATAGTCAAAATCGGCTTTCGCTGTGCCCATCGGCATGGCACGATGATAGCCTGCTGCGGAGAGAGTCGCATGGCCGACCAAATGGAATTCGATCAAAGCAAAGATCACGTTGGTGGCAACTTCGAGTGGGATGTGGCACCTAACTGCTGCACACTGCTTAAGGCTGCCGTGGACGATGATAAATTTATCTTCGTCAGCAATTTTGCGAGCGAAGGGAACAACTCGTTCTATATGATGCCCGTCACAAGCGAAGGATATTTCGCAAGAGATAATGGCGTCGCAATCAGCCATTGTCCCTGGTGCGGGACAAAAATTGTGGGCAGAAAGAAGTATACCGCGAAGTCGACCTAGAGAAAGGCCCGCCTCCCTTTCGAGAGACGGGCCTCGCGCGGCACGTCGGCTTTGGGTTATGGCTGGTCAAAGACCGCGCGCGGGTGCAAGTGGTCAGTTCCTTCCCCAAAGCTCCCGCTCATCATCATCAAGCTCGGCAGGCCGCAGATCCTTCTCGGCTACAATGGCGAACGCGCCCTCGTCGTCATACACGTTTTCGAGTTGCCAGTATCCGCGGTAGTGCGCAGGCGCCAAGACGAAGGCCTTAGCCGCGTTGTGGCCGTACTGCACGACCTGGCCGGGTTGAACTGCATTAAGCATTGCTGCGACTCCTCGTTGCGTTGCGATGTTGAACGTTATATAACGATGTTCAACAATCGTCAACAACAATGTTCAACATCGTTCAACAGGAGCAAAAATGATCCGCGCAGCAAGCATCGGCATTCGGCTGTCAGACGAGGTCAAAGCCGCATTGGACAAGGCAGCCAAGGCCGATAGACGCACGCTATCTGCATATGTCGAGCTTTTGATCGTTGCCGATCTAGAGGCCAAGGGCTTCCTTCCGAAGGCAGAGTAGAGGCGCGCCGCAGTTACCACGCTACAGCGCGCCCCGGCATTGAAGCGGTCATTGCCGGGCCTTCCAAATGCCTGCCACCCGATCTCGGTAGGCTGCAGAGCATATAAAAACGCCGGCAGCCAAGTCAAATACCGCTTTACCGAGATAACGCGACAGTAAATCGGTAGTCGCCGAAAGACAGATACCTGCAAGTACTCCCTCTGGACTCCGCAAGGATTTTATGGATTTCATGCGCAATGATCGATATTCCGTCATTCGCTGGCCTTGGCACCATCTACACAGCAAAGGAAGCTGCGACGCGCCTCAAGATGACGCGGCGAGGCGTTATCACACTCGGCAAGCGTTATGGCTGCTGCTCCATGCACGGGAGATCCGTGCTATTCTCAGAGCAGGATCTTCTCGACATTTGGCAGGTCATGCGGGCGCCCGCCACGGAAACCAAGCCTGTTTCTGCGCGCGCCGTGGCGTTTTATTCGGCGGATACCTCCTACAAGGACTTGCTGCGCACCAACCAACGCGAGCGGGAAGAAAAACGCCGTCTCCGCAAGGAAAAGGACGCCGCAAACCGAGAGCGACGCCTCGAAGAGAAGCGCCTAGTGTCGCGTGCCAAAGTCGAGGCGAGAGCGGCAAAGCGCGCTGAGAAAGCGGCGATGACCGCGGCTAAGCGCGCCTCGGTTGAAGGCGAACAACTCGACCTCGCTAACAAGGATCCGTCGTACTGGACGTCGCAACGAAAGAAGCGGCTGCGGCGGGAACGCATCGCCCGGATGGAGAGCACGCCATGACGCCAGAGCCTCGCACCGTCACGAATGCTGCTCTCGACAAGCTACCGCTATTCGCGACCGACTTGGAAATAGCCATCGCAATCGTCGGCAAGCAGAACGCATCAAGGTGGAAGCGCGATGTGATCCCGGCGCTCGAGCGCAGAGGCTTTCCGAAATGGGACTCGTTGCACCAAGGGCGGGCCGTGCCGCACGTGCGCCAATTTTACGCCCTCTACCTTGGGATCACCGCTGGCTTCACGATGGCGCCGCCGCCAGACGGTGTCGACAAGGTGGGATCATGGCGACCGCGCGATCAGAACAGAGACGATTCGACCGCGAGCCATGCACCGGGAACTAACCCGGGAACAAACCTTCGGCGATCTCATGCGCAGCGCAAAGCGGAGGCTAAAGCCAACGCAGAGGCTTGGGCTGTGAAAAAGCGCAATGCCCTAGAGGCCCACCGGGCGAAGCGGGCAGCCGAGGCCGCTAACGGCCAATCCTGAATGCACTGTCTCGGCTCCGGGACAAAGCATACTTGCGTCCCGTCCACCGATCGAAGACCGTTCGCGCGAGCGAGGAAAGAGTCGGACCCGATCGATGTGGTTGGTGCTTAAGGCAAACGAGTCAGACCAATACAATTGGCTGAAGATGTTCAAGCCCCCTTCGATCCTCACGTCGAACTTATGTCTCATGATTCGGGCGACCAATTGCTCGTCCTCAAGACTAAAGAATTGGACGATCTCTCTACACTCAAGGACACCTACAACGTCGGCGAGGGCATAGTCCGCACCTTGAACGGAGTCGTCGCAGCCATAATGGAAAAGTCTGCTGTTGAGCCGGATGGCGCTGCCGAAATGCGCGGCGGCAAACTGATCCGCCATATGATGATGCGGACTGAAACAGCACACTTTTCTTTTGGCGGACCTTCGGCCGAATTCACCGTAATTATTCGAGACAAGGAAGGAAACATCGTCGTCCCACCGCCAGCGCCGTCTGCCGCACAAAGCCGATATGCCGCATCGAGAAAAAACGAGCTGTTGACGCATGCGTTGAACTATTGCGCTGGCGAGCCTGGCTGGTTCGACCTCTATAAAGCGATGGAGTGTCTTGAGCAGGCGGGATTTGCGAAAAAGGGGCAAGAAATGACTCGCTTTAGCCGGACTGCGAACTGGTTCCATCGTCACCATGACACGAAGAACCCTCCGCCGCCGAACCCCATGGATCTGCGGGAGGCGCGGAGGCTGTTGCGTGGACGCATCAATCAAGCCCTCGATGAACTGGCAACGAGATCGACGGATTGATGAGCGGTCGGCTCGTCATTGGCGAGTCAGCAAACTTGCACTACAAGCGACTGCAGGGGCGGGGTGACAAGACACAGGAGCAAACTACTTTGGCCGACGAAAACAACGATGAACTGATCACCCTGACTGCAGACATCGTCTCTGCCTATGTTGGCAACAATCCCTCCCCGTTTCAGGGTTGCCCGACCTCATCGCCTCGATCCACGCATCATTGTCAGTTGTAGGCCAACCGACCGTCCCGGAGCAGCCCAAGCAGGAGCCGGCCGTCAATCCGAAGCGTTCGGTATTTCCCGACTACATCATCTGCCTCGAAGAGGGGAAGAAATTCAAGTCGTTGAAGCGCCACCTCAGCGTACACTATGGCCTTACCCCGGAAGAATATCGCGAGAAGTGGGGTTTGAAGGCGGACTATCCGATGGTTGCGCCCAACTATGCTGCCCAGCGTTCGGCGTTGGCGAAATCGACTGGGCTCGGGCGGAAGCCCGCGGCAAAACCGGCGAAGGGCGGCAAAAGGCGCTCGGCACGGTGACGGCGGAGCCCTGCCCGTTTTGCACAAGCTCTGACGTGATCTCACACGTGGCAGAAGGGCGAACGGTGATGAGATGCGAAGACTGCGGTGCATCCGGCCCGGTCTGCATCGACGAATTGAACGCCTTTAGAAGCTGGAATCGTCGTCCCGCTACACCTGATCAGGATTGGGACTAGCGGCCGTTTCCAGCAAGCATAGTCGACCCGCCCGAACGCGCGCGCGAAGTGTGCCATTTTAATACAATCCCCAATTTGTAGACTCCCATGGTGCATCGGCAGCTAGTGTCTCCGTCCATACCGGTGGAGGAGAAAGGCTGCGGATCGGGAGGAAAACCAATGTCTGCCCAGAAAGAAGACTATCGAACGAACAAGGCCGACTATTTGATCGCCGCGACGAAAGGCCGATCGGGCGTCGATGTCAGCCTCAATGAGACACTTGAAAGAAGGAGGAGATCGCTGTGGCTAAGAGATCCGGGAGCCGCCAGATTGGCCGCAAATCCGTGCGATAGCTTGCCAGCACCAAGAGCCAGACCACGCGGCGATTGACGACGGTATTGCTTCCTTCGAGGCCGCAGCAGCGCTTGGGGATATCCCCGGCTGCGCCTTATGGGTGGGTGCCGGGAAGCAGGAGCAGTGGCGGCTCACTGCCTCGCCGATCGCGACGCCGCGGTGGCCTTCCTTGTCAGAACCAGGCAGCGGCGGGACGCATAGGCCTTGCGAAACAAGCCATTGCTGGGGATGGTCTCGCAGCGGGCGTTGACGGGCGGCCTCTTGGCGTGTCGCAGACGCTTTGGTCAATGGACGATCTTTGCGAGAAGATGGACGCGGTTGCACCGAAGCCGGGCAAGCGCGGGACTTACAAGAAGCAGGAAAAGCGAGTTTCATGAAAGCGGAGTATAAGGGTCATAGGATTGTGGACGCCGATAAACTCGCGTTCGATCTCTCTACATGGCGTCCGTCTGATCCAACTGATTTTTCGCTCACCATTGATTTCTATGCGGGAGAAGAGGGTAAAGAAGGCTCAGATGCTTTCACGGCCACGGTGTGTTCGCCGACATGGTTTCTTCGGTCCCACACAGAAGCGGCCTTTTCTGGTGAAGGCGTGATTTTCATGCGGGCGTTCGATCACCTTCAACTTGAAAAATTTCTCATCGCTCGATGCGCTTCGGCTCAGGGCAATAGCTGGGATGAGATAGCCTGTGAGCTTTCGCGGGTCGGGCGATGGGAATTTGAATACAAGCTCTGAATTTCAAACTGAGCAGCGCGTAGCCCTTGGCGTGAACGATGAAGCGCGCGCCGAGCGCATCCTTGATGGCGTGGTTGGCAAGCGCCTGACCTATGAAACAACTAAAGCGAGGTGAGGCACCATATGGCGTCTGGCGACCCTCAAAATACCGCCCCAAAGCCAAGCAGCAAAAAGGCAAAGCCACTTAGTCAGAAAGAGCAATCCGAGCGGTTCAAGCAAACCGCTCGGGAGCTTGAAGCCGACGAGACGGGAGCCGCCTTTGATCGTGCTATTCGGCAGCTTCTGCCAGAAAAGCGGGACGCGGCGGGAACTCCCGTCCGGAAGAAACCAGATACTCCTTAAAGCCCGTATTGCAGAATGGGTGGGTCAACTGGTCATTGTCCGCATCGCCCCTCCCACCATCTTGCACCCTAACGACATGGTCGTCGCTCAAGGCTGAAATGGGCAATCTGGCGTAGCAAAGCGGACAGCGGAGCGCTGATCTCAACAATTCCCGACGCCGCGTCGCGCCCCTACTGTCATTCGTGAAACGCTTACCCGGCGAATTTTCGATCTCAACGACCTCGGAAAGTCCTTTGAAGCGATGATCCGCAATTAGCGATGCTAGGATTGCGCTCGAAGCCTTGCCTCCCCTAAATCCCTCAAAAATCAGCTTGTACATTTCGAACACAGATGGCGCACTTTTCGTCCATCCACCATACTTGCCCAAGATGTGTTTGACGATGTTGTCGTTAGCCACCAAGAACTCTTCGAATTCGGCTCTGTGAAAGCAGAAATCGATCATTCGGCCGGATGAATTCAGGTGCTGAATAAAGCTGACCATTGCCAAGAAGGCAGATGGATGATGCTTAGTGGCACCCCAAAAATAGACGGATGGATGCAGCCCAAGGCTCGCTTTGCCATCACCTGAAAGGTACTTTACGACGCCGTGAACCTTGTCCAAAAAACGGATGGTCTTGCTTCCATCTTCATCGTTTTGCAGTTCATCTAGAGCTTTCTTAGCTCTTAGATCGTTAGCGAAATTTACCAAGTCGAGGGAGATGCGCAGAGCTTCCGCCGAGTACGGCTTGCCAGCGATAGGCATCTCAATTGACCGCGACAAATCGGCATTTTCAGGCTCAAACATGACGTCATAGATTTCTTGGCCTTGCGCTTAATTTCCTCCCTCTGCGCTTCCTCGAACTTGGACCAATATTCGTATCCCGTTGCAGCGCGGACTAGCGCTCGGGCAGCAATTACATTCGGCTTTCGCCGCGAGACGATCATATATTTTCAGTCTCGTTGATCTCAACGGCTCGTTGATTGATGGCGAGAAACGAATCCTCGGCGGTATCTGCGTCACCCTCAACCCACTGAGCGTCCAGCGGTTTGCCGATATTGGACGCCCATTTGATGCGCTCTCTGGTCGGATTTTCTTGCTGGAGGATGGTGCTGATTTCTGCGTAGCTGCCGACCTCGCTTACGACGCGTTGCCGGCACTCATCGGCATAGTCCTTTTGCTGCTTTGGGATCTTATCTTCGAAGAAACGACGCGAGATTGGCCCTGCGCCGTAGTCATCGTTTACCCATGCGATGAAGGCGCTAAGTCGATGGGCTCCGTCGATCACGAAGGTATAGCCCGCATCTGACTTCCACAGGATAAGGGCCGGGATCAGGCTACCATTTCTGAAGGCCTTAATAAGCGTAACTACGTTGTCGATATCCCAATCATTAGTCACGCGCTGAAAGGACGGTTTTCGCAAAAGCCCATAATGCAGGCGATTGGTTTGCAACTCAGAGACAGGAATGCCGCCCGAACCGATTGATCCCCGCCCAGTGGTGCTAATTTCCAAATCTTCGCGCTTGATCATGGCGTCGAGATTTAGACGCTTAACCATCTGCATTTCTCCCCACCCGCTAGTGCGGAATTTATTCCTCAATTCGGTAGAGCAGGCAAGCCAGAACAAACAGGGTAGTGTCTCAGTTTGAATTTAAAAGCCGATCCCGGTGAGCAATGTGCAGAAGTTGCATCTGCTCAAACAGCGTCAAAAGCTCTTCGGCCAAGTCCGTCCTGAAACCATTGTGGTGGAAGTCGGCGACAATTTCCCGCTGGCGTGCAATGTGTCGCTCGCCTCGCAGCACGTGCTGCTCCAGCATCGCCAGAACGGTTTCCCTCATCGCTTAACGGATAGCAGGTTTCTGGCGCTTTTTATACGGCCGCGCTTTCCGGTAGGGGTCATTTTGAAATGTCTCTGATCTCCGCGATAGCTTGGGTGAGCGGCTTACCGGTTTCGTCGCGGAGGAGTACCCACACCACGGAACGTTCCGCGTCTTTTCGCTTGGAGTTCTGCAATGTGCTCATCAGGAAATCCTGAAGGGCCTGCTTCGCCTCCTGCGCGTTGGCGAACTCCAAGCCGTCACTGTCGCGTGTAAGGATCGTCCCATCGTGGCTGTCGAAAAAAATCTCGGCATCAGTCAGAGCTTTTCGTGGTAGCGGGTTAACCCGGGCTCTCCCTAATATTGCGGGTCAACCCAGCCATCAGTCCACCAATCCAGGATCATGGGAGTGCACTATCCAATCGACCAACGTGCGGTATAGGCTGTCGACTTCATCATCGATCTCGTCACGCCGGATGCCGACGGCCTTAGCGTCGGAAAATAGCTTGTGAGTTAGGTCGTGTATCGAGACCGCATCGGCCTTCGCGTTTTCCGGAACGTTGTTCTGGATCCACTGGTCCAGGAAGTTGATGCCGCGCGCGCTCATTGACGCTGAAGCTTCGTCGCCGGCTTAGGTTCCTGCGAGGACAATTGCGCGGCTTTAAGCCGCTGCTCTCTCAATCGAGCGGTCTTATCGGCCCTTGCCTTCCGCTCCGCAGCCAGCACAAGCTTGCTTTCCCGATCGGCTCTTTCAAGCCTTTCCCGATCGACCTTGCGTTGCGCCATGACAGCCTCCTTTGGCCGGACAAGCCAAAAAAGAAATGACCTTGAAAAAGTTCCACACGAAATTTTGCCGCCTAATATCAAATGTTATTGCCCGTGACGGTCGGTGCAGGCGTCTTCGCGAACCTCACCCTCCATCGAGGGTTTATGCAGGCCGAGACCGATCCGTTGGCCCTCGGCGAAGGCTCGTGCATACGATTCGACCTCGAACGACTTGATTGTGGCGTTGCCATTCCGCACAACGCGAACGAACCAACGCCAAGGTTCTCGGTTATTTCGACGGAATCGTGGATGGGATCGGGGGTTATTTCTGAAGCCATTGCTTCCTCCCAAGATTGGGCGAAAGCACCGTAGTTGGCTTCCAAGCGACCCGTATGCCGTGCAGTTTCGGGCGACTTAAGGACCCTACGCTATCTGGGGGAGGCCCGACACAACATTTGTATGTCGCGGGCTAAGAATCGATCTGAATATGAAAAGTCATAGCCACCTGCAGAAGCTGGCGGCCCTTCTCATCGCGGACCTTGAATGACAGCTCCCGATGGGAACCATCCGGCAACACTTCCTTTATCACATCGACCAAGGCGCTGATGGCCTCGCGCTTAACGGCATCGAAACTGGATAAGTCTGTCCCCACCTCGTCGGGCTGAGCTACGCCATTATCCAAAAAGTCAAAGAAATAGAGGGCCATAGGCAATTAATCTGGCAACCGTGAAAAAGTTTCCTGAAAGGGAGAATTCGTGAACCGCCCTATTCCTCGCGAAAATCCTGCAACGAAGCGTGGCGCAAATCCTCCTCGCCGCGCAAGGGCTTCACACGACCGATGAGGCCCGGCTTGACCCATTGCGTTGCCGGCCGCTTCAGAAGGTCGATCAGCGCGATCTGGCCAGGTTGTGTGGCATGAGCAGCCGGATCAACGGCAAGTCGAAGACCAGCAGCGATCCGAAATCTTGCCTACGGCCATATATGCATAGTCCTTACCCTTTTACCCGAGCAAGGCCATAATGTTCCCCGCCGTATATTAGCAATCGCTTGACGAGGCCGTTCACTGCTCCAGAATCATGACATGGGCAGAAGCTTCCGCATCGGCGACGAGGTAGCCATCACCGCAACGATACGCAGGCGCGTAACTGAGGACCGCGTGAGCGTCTCCATACCCTCCTATGGGCAGCCGCACTCCATCGTTGACAGCACGTTGAAAGTGCAGAAGGGGCAGCCGATCGAACTGATTGGCGACGTCACACACATCGATGAGGGAAAGGTGACGGTGAACCTGGGCATTCCCATCACCGTTGATGCCGCGACCGTCAGGCTGGTGACGCCCTATAAGCCGCCGACGCGGAAGACGCCGCTAGTTGACGAGGCAACCTAGAAAGTCGTCGGCATTGGCATGGCGACCGCGGGCTAACTTCGATCCACCAAGCCGGCATCATGGTGCACTATCGCATCAAGGATCGCCTCGTAGACGCTGCCGATATCTTCCTCGATCTCGACGCTGCCGATTCCGACCACTTTGGCGTCGGCAAAAAGCTTCTGGGTCAATTCTGCGACTGAGATAACATCGGCCCCGACTGTCTTGGGAACGTTGTTGCTTATCCACCGATCTAAGAAGTTTGTGCCGCGAGTGCTCATATCGCGATAAGCTGCATAGGTATATTAGGTTCCGTTTGAGGAAGCCAATGGCTAAGGAAGCCGATTATCAGGATGACGATATAGCGGTGATCTCGCGCGACCCGCTGATAGGCAAGCTACTGCTGATCACGGAAGATGACGAAGAGATCGAGCTTCATCTTGAAAAGGACAGCGCCGAGGCATTGATGAGCGCGTTGGCCGCCTTCCTGGCCGAAGGCCGAGGATAGTCCGAGAAGGCCCGTGTTTGAGACTGGCGTCGCATCCACACCGGGTACGACCGATGTGCTCACACTTTCCTGTCGGCGCTCGCTTTCGCTGCAGTCTTTCTTTTCTAGCTGAACCGGCGAACGAATTCCTCCGCAGGCAGGTCGAAAGCTGCGTTCTCCTGCTTGATGCGTTCGATGGGCCAGTCCCACCAGCGGATTTTCTGCATGGCCGCGATAGTATCCTCCGAAAAGCGGTATCTGACAAAACGTGCCGGGTTGCCGGCAACGATCGCATAAGGCTCCACATCCTTGGTCACGACACTGCACGCTGCAACCACGGCGCCATTGCCGATGTTAACACCCGAGAGGATGGTCGCCCGCGCTCCTACCCATACGTCGTTGCCCAAGACGATGGGCCTTTCGTGCGCAGGTATTCCATTGTGGTCTTGGTTTTCAGGATCTGGTCCTGCAATCCAAAATTCGACGGGGTTTCCGTTGGATGGTCTGCATGACAAATAAAGCGAACTTCGGCGGCAATTGCGCAGAAGGCGCCAATCCTGACTGGAGATTGCTCTGAGAGGAAGAGAAACGACCCGCTATGAATGCCATGCGAGTGCGGTCCCAGCGTAACAAAGGGAGGCAGCACCACTTTTGGCCGAAGCACCCCGCGACCGCGCAGCCAATCTGTCAATTTCGACATACAACCCCTTGCGCAATGGCGCAGCCCCGGCCCATCCGTATCCAGTCGTCGCCCCGGTTCGATGAACTTCAAACGCATGCACAGGACTCGCGGAACCGCGATCATTTAGCATGCCCTTAATTAGTTCCGGAAGATTTTAACGGTTCGAGCGCGTGCTCATCCAGACGAGCCGAAGGTCAGGAACACCATCACCACCCCGAGCAGGGTTGAGAGGGGAACTGCGGCGACCAGGACCGCTTCTAAAACTCGGGTTTCTTTATCCCTGAACATCACGCCTCTGTGCAAGATTCGTCGAGTGCGACTTATCAGCAGTTCAAATTAGCTCGGACTGAAATAGTTCCAAAACCATCCATCCGTGCGCCATGCAACAAAGCGGGACAAACCACGTTGCCTGCATCTGCGGAGGCGCCCGATGACGAAGTACGTGGTGGAAGAGATTTACGGCGGCGCGGTGGTGTCAGCTGGCGTGGTCTTGGAGGACGATCCGATAAAGGCCGCCGAGATACTGGCCGGTCAACCTGTTTCGGCAAGGGCACTACAGGATCATTGGTTCCGCGTGGTCGACGAGGATCGGGCCGCCGTATACGAGTACAGCTTGGTCGGACCTGACCAGCGTCCAGACCTCTCTGGATCGACGAAGTTGTCAGACCTTGGCCCGCCAATCGCCGGCACAATGCACGGAGGCGGCTTCCCCCGCGACGAGGACCATTTTTACAATTGCCCGACCTGCGGCCAGAAGGTCGATCAGCGCGATTTGCGCCAAGTCATGTGGCATGAAGTTCCTGGCCATGAGCCACTGGAGACAGAGCCCGCGACAATCCTCAGTTTCCCTCGACCAAAATAGAAAAGCCCGCCTGCCGGTCAGGGCAAACGGGCTTTATGGAACATAAGGCAGAACTCAAGGCGGCGGAGGCGGCGGTGTAAACGATAGGCTCACGGCGGCTGTCACAACCGACAGGCGCTCGCGCCTAATCAGCACTGGCTTCTCATAGGCTCTCTTCATAGTGGCGCTCCTCGCTTTACCCTCGGTCAGGAAACTGCCTTACGCCGACGATTCTTGTCAACCGCCTGCGCCAGAGATCACCAGCTCGGCCGCCAGCCAGAAGCCACTGGCCATGAACAGCAGCACTACCATTGAAAACAGTAAAAGCCGCATGCGACGCCCGCCTCGTTGCAGATCGGCATTGTAGCACGGGCTAAAGAACAAAAAGCCCGCTACCTTCCGGCAGCGGCAAGTCCGGTATGCTGTATGATCCGCCCCTATTAGCCCGCCGCCCCATTTCACGGCAGCGACGGGCGCCCCAGGGATGAATCAGGGGCAATAACCCGAGGCGTTGGAACCCCGAGCTATTCGAACTAGGAAAAGCCCGCCACTGAGGAAGCAGTGACGGGCCCTTTGTTGGTCTGCTCAGTTGAGGGGACTGAGCATATAGTGAATTTCATAGCAGCGGTTTGGTTCCAGCAAAAAAGCCCCTCATGCCGAAGCACGATGGGCGTAAATCGAGCGGGCTACTTGCCGCGCCAGATTTTGTAATAGATTTGGACGGCGAGCCACACGATGCCGAGGAGCGTCAGCAACAGGGATGAGCCATCCTGAATGTATGGAAGCCAAAGGGCGTTGGTCGTTGCAGCTGCAGCGATGCCCGTGGTTATGCGCTCTTGTATGACGGGGTCGTTGATCACTTCTTCGCACCCCGCAAAGCTGCGTCACGCTCATGATAGAAATCGCGCAGCGCCTTCAGTCGGCCGCCGCACTGAATGAGCGCCTTCCTGTCCGAGATCCACAGCCGCTCGACGTCGCCTTGTTTCAACTCGCCATTCGGCAAGCGCACCGGGCCAAGACAGGAAATCAGCAGAGACCTATCCGGCTCGCTTAGCGTTGGCGGTTCACTGATGGACCGAGTCGATACGCAACCCGCTGCCGTCAGACAGGCAAACGCGATCGCGATCAGGGTCAGCGTTCGCTGCATCTGACAATTCCTTGATGTGGGCTTCTAGGGCTTGGTTTGCGGCCTCGAGTTCGTCCAGGCGTTTTGACTCATTCGCCTTGGCCTGCGCATTGGCTTGCGCCTGGCGCGAAATCTCGGCCGCCGTAGCGGCTTTGATTTCGGCTTCGCGCTTGTCGTATTTCGCGGACCATGTGGCCTCTTTGTGCGCGCCGCCCAAATGGTAGGTGTAGCCAAACGCACCGACGATCACTGCGGCAATCAGGCCGTACTTGATGAGGCTGGCGTATCCGCCTGTCAGGAGGTCAAGCCACTTCATGCGCCACCCGCCTGCGGCAAGCCAGACACACAAAGCTCGGCTTCGCCGATGCGCTGCGCGTCGCCCATCTCGCGGCGAAGCACCAAGCCCTGTACGGTGTGGCCGCCCGCCTTATTGAATGCGGTCTGCGCCTCGCATGCTTGCCGATACTGCTTGGCGGTCGCGAACTTGGCCGCCCGCGACTTGCACGCCGCGGCTACGCCGAAGTTGTAGGCGCCCGACAGAAGCGAAGCCTGAAGGCTGACCGGCAGGCTGGTGTAGCCGGCAATGCAGCGTGTCAGCGGCTTGTAGTAGTCCGCAACCACGCGCGTCATAAGCATGTCGTGACATTGCTCTTTCGTGCGCGTCATGCCGGCCTTTACCGGCTTGCCGTCAATCTGCGTCTCGCCGTAGCAGATGTCGTAAATCTCGGCGTAACGATCCCAATGAGAGTGCAGCACAAGACCCTCCCAAGGAATGATTAGCGAGTCTACGGCAAGCGTAACGGCGGGCGGCGGGCTGGACGGCATAAGCGCAGCGCCGGCAGCAACCACGACGGCCGCAATAGCCGCAATGGCCCGCCTGCTCGGCCTAATCTTGTTTATCGGCATTGCTGCCTCCAATTTGTTTGTCGTCGCCGTCAGACTGCCAAGTGAGCCGTGCCGTCCAAGCGCCGCCGAGCAGCGCAAGCGTGAGCCACCACGGCAGGTAATCGGACACGTACGGGACGACGTTGATGATGATGTCTACGAGCGCGGCCAGCTCAATGAGCCGCAGCGACCAGGCGCGTTTAAGCACCCGCTCGACGTCAGGGATGAGGCGCATTGATGGGGATCTCTATGTGGGGCGCTAAAGCTTAGCCGCCGCCACGAACAGATCTTCGACCTGTTCGTCGGTAAGACCAACCTCAATTGCGAGCGCCTGTAGATAGGCATGGTCGCGCGAAATGTAGGTCGCCTTGCGCCACCAGATGCGGACCGGCTCATATGGGAACGCCTCGATTGCCGCGTTGACGATGCCGAGCAGCAATCCGTTGTCGACATTGAATAGCGCGATCTCAGCTTGCGCCGGTGATACGCGATCGGGGACGCGAAGCGACGGTCCTGGCAATCCGTAGACTGCCAAGACGTCGGTAAGTTCGTCTTCGCTTACAATGTGGGTTATTCCGGCATCCTCCGGTAGCGCATCGACGTAGGTGCCAGCCACGCTCGACCACGCGCGGCTTTCATCGTTCCCGACGATCCAATACCAATCGCAAGGATTATAATTATCAGACATATTGACCGCCATTGGTTACGGTTCCGGCAGCATTGCCGGGGAAATAAGTCGCGCCCGCGCCATTGATAGAAATAACCGCATTAGCATCGACGGCGTAACGTGTACCAGTAACGGAACCCGCAGTTCCGGCGAACGTGATGCCGTTCGCAAAGACAATCGCACCTGTTGTGGAACTGGCAAATGAGCCGAACGAAAGCGTGCCCGCGAATGTAACTGTTTGCGATTGTACACGAATGATCGCACCGCCTACAGCCGACCAATGGAGACCGCCAGCGGACGAACTACCGCTGACCGAATAAGGCCCGGTCGCAATAAGCACGCCACCATCTGCCGCTCGAAGTTGCTGATACAACCCCGCGCCCACGTCAATATTCTGAAATTCCAGACGCGATGAACCGACCACCAACAAGCCGAACGATATACCGCTTCCTGTGCTTTCGATGCGCACGCCGCGCAACTTATAGACAGTCGAAAGATTTTGACTGACAAGATTTGCGACGTTCCCAGAAAACACACCAGTAGTGCGCAACACGACTGTAGACGGGGACGCTTCATTACCCACAATAATAATTGAGCCGGCACCCACCGCAGATTTCGCGATCAACCCAACGTTGCCGATATCATAGGTTCCCGCGCCAATTTGAATTGTCACGTCATAAATTGACGTATCCAACGAAGCGGCAACGTCAATCGCCTTTTGAACTGTCAAGAACGCACCACCCGCCGCGTTCGTCAAACCGTCATGAGTATCAGCACCATCGGTCCGCACGTAAAAGGTTCGCGCCGCCGTAAGGACTCCACGCTTCTTGCCCGCTGCCACCTGAAGCGCATCAACTTGCGAAAGCGTCAGGTCTTCGGGCGCCCCTGTGCCCGCGCTGGCGCGGCCTTTAATGGTGGCATTTGACATACTGGCGGCGTTGACCACCGGTATCTGCGGATTGGTGTTATCGACCGTAATGCCAGTGCCGCTCACCAGGCTATTAACGCCACCTCCAACCACACCTGTGCCGACCGCAAACGGCCCGTCCCACGATGTACCGGTCCAGCGATAGAACGCGAACGCAACGCCGATCTCGGCGCGCAGGAAGAGATAGCCCTTATCGGCCATCGTCAGCGTAAGTGCAGCGCGGTCAGTTAGGCTGCCAGATGAGTTGGGCGTGATTCCGGCGAGCGACAAAGTCACCAGCACGCGCGACAGCGTGGTCTGCAGATTGACAACGCTAGCCGCGGACGAACTCTCCAGCGCGATCGAATAAGCCGCACCGCTTGCCGTGGAGCCTGGCCATGGGTAGTCGAGCGTAATGGATGTGTCGCTGCCCACCGATGCGATAGGCACAGCCACGCCAGCGCTCGAGAACATGCCGCCGGCCACAAGCGCGACCGACCAAGCGGTGCCGCTGCCAGTAACCGTAGCGCTGCCATTCGTCACGGATACCGTGCCGGTTTTGTAGGTGCTCATTTATGTTCCTTGCGGGTGGTTACAAGCTCTGCGGGATGCCGAAGATGTAGTAGCGGAGGCCAAGCGCAGAGCGATTAGTGCCGCCGGTGTCCGGATTGTAGTTGGTGGCTCCGGTAGCGCTATTAAGGAATATCGGATTATCGCCGGCCATATAGAAGTCGACGCTTGTGTCGTGGATGTTGGCCCAACTGCTATCGCCGGATGCTATGCCCGCCCACGTTGCATTATTGCAGAACACCCGATGGTATCCATTGCGAACCGTTACGTTCGTGCAGTTGGACGGGAAGACGATTGTCTGCTTGACGAATATCTTCAGGGCTGGCGAAGGGTTGCTGAAGGATACGGTCGCCATCCTCTCGCCCTTGAAGCGATTAGACCCGGTGATCGCAGTAGGGAAATCGGTCTGCCAGGCAAGAAACCCCTGCGCCAGGATAGGCATGTATGCCAAGCGCGTGTCGACAATGATGTCGTTTAGGTTTGGCGATAGGTCGGATGAACCGGGCCGCTTGATCTGCACGTAGTCTCGCGTGCCATCGTTACCCTTAAGGAAGACCTTCTTGCCGCCAGTTGTCTCGGCCTCGCCGCTATCGGCAAAAACGACGTACCTGATGGTGATGTCGGTCGCGTTGCCGTTCGTTATAAGAACGCTGTTGCTTTGGATTTTGTACGTGAACTGAAGCGACTTGTCCGAAGCAATGCTGTCGTAATATGGCGGGTTCCAAAACTCCGTATCCGTCTTCCGCTTAACATGGAAGTCCATGTACGTCAGGTTAGTCAGAGGCAATTTGCAGTTGATGGTTGCCGTGCCGCTTCCCGGAACCTCGACGTCACCAGCGGCCATGATTTTGGCTGGTATCTTGTTCTCGTGGAAAATGTAGTGATCTACATTGGAGTCGGTCACGTCACGCCCCGGCAGAGCCAGGCGCGCCACTGTCGGGTTGTACAAGAGAGGAATTTGGCCGCTTACCGGTGTAGCGGAGAAATCCGGCAAGGCGTCATTGCGAGCCGGTAGCTGGAAAGTGCTAAACAGCCAATTTACATTGGTGCCGGTGCCACGCAAATTTGCAGGGCCGTAGCATTCACGGGCATTCCCGCTAATACCTGAGAATATATTACTGTCCACCAAAGCATTTGCGGTAAAGAATGGGCCGGCAGCTGTATAACTGTCTACATATCCGTTTGTAGAGCCGAAATTGCTATAATTGACAGTCGGCCCGTTGAATGTATCCAAACCCGCTCCGGTCGGAATGCGTCCTTCCAGAATAGGTAAATATCCGAAATTCCACCAATTTTGAAAGAAATGGATTGATTGAGTTCCGCCACTAGTGCTCCTATAGCGTGTAATCGCACCGGCAGTTTCAAACGCCGACGTCGGCGATGACGAACCGGCCGTTAAATCGTAATTGTTGAAATACCACCACGCGCCGAGATAACCGCCGCTGGTAAACGAGCTGAGATAAGTAAGCGGCACGATGTCGTAGATGTAGCCCAGTTGGGCATTTGAACTATCGAATTGGAACTTGCCGAAACTTGTGATCGACTCGTTTATGAGGTCGGTAGAGTTATCGAACGCAATGCGAAGTGCCGGTTTGCCGTTATATAGAATTCCAAATCCCATATTGGGCATTAAGGCACTCCGCACTGCGCGACGCTAAGGCACCGCTATCGAGAAAAACTTGTTGTTCAGGTCGAGCTTCACCGAGCCATCCGCGCTCTGCAGAAGACCCGCCGTCACCGTTCCGATGTTGGCCACCAGCGACTTCAGCGTCCCGCCAGAGAAGGTCAGCGGCGTCCCCGTATTGGTGCCGTCCGTAACCACGAACTGGCTTGCCTTGATGATGAAATTCGAGAACGGCAACGCCGGATTGCCTCCGGTGAAACCCGCCTCAATCACCCATCCCGCGTCAACCCAAGCGCTGCCCGTTGTGGCGCGAACCTGCGCCGTCATCCGCGACACGACATCTCCGGTCCCGGCAGTCGCAACGATCTGGAATAGGCCGTTGGCCGACACTGTGCCTACCGACGCCTGGACGCCTGTAATGGCCGCGGCCTGCGCTGTGAGTTGCCCATCGATGTCCGTTATCGATGCCTCAAGTTCGGTAAACGCTGCGGCACTTGCATCGCGAAGCCGGCGCGAGACCGAGTTGTCCTCAACCTGGCGTCCGGCAGACTCAACCGCCGCTGCGGCCAACTGCGAAAGCTTGTCGCGCGCATCCTGCAGACCAGCCGACAGGCTGGTCAGGAACGCTATAACATCGGCCTGCTGCTGCGCCAGGCCGACCGATACGTCAAATACGTCGGTCGGCGTCGATACCTGCGCCCACGCCGTAAAGAACGTCGCGCGCGGCGGGCTGGTGATGATCCTGTGCCGATACTCGTATGTCTTGCTAGGCAGCACGCCCTCGGAGACGGTAAGCACCTGTACGGGCATTTCTGCCCGCTTGACGATGCTGTTGACGTAGCCGCTATGAATGCCCGACTGCGTGCCGCTAGTGACGATGGCCGCGCCGCCTGGCGTCAACGACGCCGTGAAGGTACCTGCCGTCAGGACAGTCTTGACATAGAGCGGACTGTCAGGCGTCAAGCCGGTCGGCAGCGCGCCCGTCGTGGCGAGGTAGAACAGGTCGTTTGCAGCAAGGCCGTGGTTAGGCCAGGTGATGACTCCGCCCGGTATGGAAACGGTAACGCCAACGGCCTGCGGTCGGTATTCGACATCGACAGCGCTAACCGTGATGTCTGTGAATGCATCCCAAGAGAACCGGATGGCAGCCCTGCGTTGCGTGGATCCGTCAGCAACCTTGATTTGAACGCCAATGGCGGCAAAGTTGGATGCAGCATTTGCATAATTGGGGTTGCCTGGATCGACGGCAACGACAGGCACAGTCACATAGGCCGTGCCGTCGAAAATGCCCGTACTGACCTCCTGCAACGTCAAGTAGATATTGCGGGTAGCTTTATCGCCAAACGGCCCGAGGCGCTTTTCCATGATTTGGAAAGTGCGCGTGCCATACGCGGCGCTCGTCCACTGCACCCAGCGCCCGACTTGCGCATCCGCCAGGAAGCGAGGGTGAATGCATATTTCGCCATTGGCCTGGTAGCGGCTTGCCTTAAAGGCGATGTCCGCGAGCCGGTCAGCAACATCGGAACGGTTTACCGCGCTATACGGCACCGACACAGCTAGGCGCTCGCCGTCCTCGGCCAGAGCCGATGCATCGATGCGTGGCGTGAACGGTGTTTGCTCGTAGAAGTTGGATGGCTCGAAATAGGTGCCGGCAAGCGTGTTGATCAGTTCCGATTTCGTGCGTTTGACCGAGAAACGGAAAGGCTCATCGACCATGATGTCGTCGTCGGTGAACGTCAACACCAGCGATTGCGCAGCACCAACTATCGGGTACTCGCCGGTAGCATCTTCAACCCACGTCGCGGCACATGCTTCAAGCAGCGGCTGCATGTTCTGGTCATGCGTCACGCCAGAACCAGCGGCCGGAATCAAGCCCGCCGAATAGCGCGTGCCGGCGCCCACGACTTCATCGCAGATATTGGCCGCAATGGTCCAATTTGCCAAAGGAAGGCTGGACGCCTTAGCGCCCTTGCCGACCATCATTTCTGTGCCGTTGAATATCCCGCGCTCGAGCGCATAGGCCATCAGAATGGGGTTTTCGGTAAACTCCCATGTGGTCTGATCGGACCAGCGATGGCTGCCCGAGCCGCCGACCGTGCTATCCTTGCGCCAGTCATAGAGCGGCGCGCCCTGCACCTCAAAGAACGCCTGCCACGGCTGCGTCAGGTGTTCGCGGTTGAGGTATTGCGTAACGACGGCATAGGCGATGCCTGCGCCCTTGTGCGCAGATGTCCAGCGACCCGCGGGATTGGAATTCGCGATCAGGCCGGCATCGGCCGTCTGCGTCATCGTACCGGTGTAGACCTTGACCCAAATTTCCGAGTCAATGCCCTGAATGCGATAGCCGCGCGTCGCGTCCACTGTGCCGCCGAGGGTCGCCCACACACCGTTGTAACGAACGCGAGTAACGCCGCCTATACGAAAGTTGGACAGGATGTATACGTCCTGCACCGAGCGGTTTCCGGAGCCGTAGGCGTTCCGATAGATGAGGTGGCCAGCAGTGCCGACCTTGCCCATGGCGACCGAACGCGAAAGGTCTTCGCCGTAAGCGGTCTCAAGTTGCGACGTCTGCGCCTGCGCCTTCGGATGCAGGAGGTTGCCAAGAAGATATTTGGCGGCCAGTCCGAGGCCGAAGCGAGCCAGGCCCGCCAGGATAGTCGAACCGCCAAGCCAAGACGCAACGCCACCCAGCCCGACCGCCCCAAGGATGGTCGAGAAAATAGGGACTAGGAATCCCATTCGTTACCCGCCTTTAGCCGACCTTGAATGCCGTCTTGATTTCAGTTTGGGGAATGAACGACAGCCCGCGCTCGTCTTTCACAGCAAAGCCGCGATCGCAGACAAAGCCGCAGGACAGCACGCCATCGCGCTCAACGACGCCAACGTCGCCACGTTGCGCCATGAGCGTAGCAACGGGCGGGAATAGGCTTGCCAATGCCGCCTCGACATCGGCAAAGCCGCGTTTCAGAAGGATCTTCGTTGCGCCTGCGGGGGTGCTATATTTGCCGCCGCGGATGTCCTCCGCGGGGTCAAACCCGGTGACTGCGACAACGGCGTCCATGACGGTAAGCAGGCAGTCCGATGTTCCCCACTCGCCTGGCGTCTTGTTGTGTTCGTTGACCATGCGCGCAAGGCGCCGGTCCCAATCGGGCAACCGGGTTAGGGTGAGCATGGGATTCCTTTAGCGTGCAGCGCGCCTAGAACGTGATGTCGAACGTCTCGTGCTTCACCTTGGACGCATACTGAAAGAACATATCGCCAGCCAAAACCAATTGCTGGTCCTCATGGCTGGCCGTCCTGTAGCCGTCGCGGTGGTTGGCAATCGCGCCTGAGCGCACGTTAGCAATCAGTTTCGACTCGCCGCTATCGCGAGAGTGATCGACGGTATCGATGAAGCCATAAGCGCCAGGCTGCGCGTAAAGGAACGAGCGGTCGTCCGGATCGAAGTAGAAGTCGTAAACCGTTACCGGTGCGTCCTTGTAGCCCTCGGCCTCGATAAGCAGGAGCTTGTCGGGCGTAAGGCCGGAATCGCGTTGGGCGACAAGGTCGACCGTGAATGTCGACGCCGCGGTGCCGAGGCCATAGATCGGCTCCGAAACGGTAATGAGCGCATTGGGCCAGTAGAGTTGGCCATCAATGGTGATGTCGCCCTTGCCGTTCCAGAAGCCGTAGGTGCCGGTCGTACAGACGATCTTGATGCCGGAGCGGATGATTGCCCGACCGTCCGTTAGAACGTCCTGTAGGCGCGTTGGGAATGTCAATTGCGCCTCCTACTTCGGAATTTCCACAAGCGTGAACGATGCCGACGAAAAGAAGTCGTCGCCGATCGAAAACGAGCCAGGCATTACGCGCATGTTGGCAATCGGATTCTTGAACGTGATAACGGCGCCAGCGGTAATGTATGCAGGCACAGTCGGCTCAACCGTAATGGTCATGGTGTTGGCCACAGCCGTGGCGCCGGTCTGCACCCGGAATAGTGAATTGTAGCCGCCAGTGGTTGCCGAGACCAGGTCGCCAGGACCAAGTATCAGGCCGTTGTCGACGCTGTTGATAACCAGGCTGTTGCCTGTGATCGAAACAAGGTTGCCGTTGTTGGCGAGCGCAGCGTTGTTGGCGTCGCCCCAATAAGCCTGCGGAACGCACATATGCTGCGGCGTGTAGGTGATCGTGGTTAGCCCGCCGCGGCACGCGTCCTTGAACGCCTCCACTAAAAGGCGCTGTGCCGGTTTTAGAGGCACGGTCTTCATCTGGATTGTCCAATACGCATCTGCATACTCGACAAACGACATTGCGCGCGTGCCGCTACGGGATACCGAGACCGACTCCACAAGTTGCGGATAGGCTGGCATAAAGGGGACGGCGGGTAGGTTTATTGTCATGCCATCCCCCTCGTTTTTGCCTCACGCAGCGACTTGACAACCCGCGGCGTGAATTCCTTCTCGAACTTCTTCAGCGCAGCAGTCACCTGCTCGCCAGCGTCCTTGCCTCCACCCTGCATCTGGATGGTTGGGGCGAAGGTGATGACGTTGGATTGCGAGGATCCACCCCCAGATTGGATGCTTGGCACCTGCGGTACAATCGTGCCGTTCGTGCTCGGGATGAACAGTTCGGCCCTCTTCTCGCCAACAATATAAGGCTGGCCAGCCGTAACCGGGCCGCCATTGGCGCGCAGGCCAAGCGCTCCGATAATGCCGGGGTCGCTGCCACCGCCGCCGCCAGTAACGGCGCCCAAGATACTGCCAAGCCAGCCGCCACCGCCACCGCCGCTTGATGAGGCTTGCATGATGGCGTCGACCAAATCATTCTCGATCTTGTCGATGATCTTATCGAGAACGCCTTCGGCGATCTTGCCGAAGTCCTGCCAATCCAGCTTGCCGTCGTCCAGTGCCGAACGCAGATCATCAAACGCGCCCTTGATGACGTCCTTTTGCAGGTCGTACATTTCTTGCGCTTTGCGCAGTTCGTCAGATTGCCGAGCGTAGGCTTCGGAAACGGCGTCGATCTTGGCAATTTGGTCAGGCGTGAGCTGCGCGTTCTGCCAGTCCGTGTCGCCCTTCTTGCGGGCCTCCTCGCGGACCTGTTTCAATGCTTGCTGCTCGAGGTCGAGTGCCGTCTTGCGCTTGGTTTGCGCCTCATACGACAGGCCGAGCGAATTATACTCCTCAGTCAGCGCTGCAGTGCGGTCGCGGATCGACTGCAAGTCCTCTGCAAAGCGATCGTCGGCAGTCTTTGGCTGCGCCCTGTTGGCTCGCCTGGCTGCTGCGTCGGCTTTGCGCTGTGCCGCCGCAACCGCCTTGTCGTATTCGGCGCCGAGGTCTTCGCGATTTGGTGCAGGCGTCGGAATGATATTCGCGCCGCGCGCGATCGCGTCGTCGACCTGTGCGCCGAGCGGATTGTAAACGCGGCCATTCGGAGAACTGCCGGCCGCCTTAGCGTAGGCGTCGGCTACAGCCTGCGATGCGCCGCGCGCCTCAATGGCGATATTGCGCAAGCCCTGAAGTATGCCAGCAAAACTAGGATTTGCCTGCTCAAGCGCAGCAATGGCTGCATTGATTTCATCAATACTCGACTTGCCGTCTTTGGCGTCGTTGAAGATGTCCTGCAGCGTCTTTTGCAGCGGCTCAGACGTCACCGAGGCCATCGCGCGATTGAACTTGTCAATCGTGTCGCCCATCTCATCGACAGGCTGGCTCAACCCCGGAATCGCAGCCGCCGTGTTGGCCGCCTCCAACGCCAACGCCTTAAGCTCATCGCGCGTTGACGAAAGCTTAGGATTCACCTCGGCGATCTGGTCAATCTGGCTGATGAACGTCTTGACGTCGCTGGTGCGCGCCAGGTCTTCAATCGCCTGCCTGAACGGCTCAAACGTCGATATAAGCGACTTGGAAAGCGCGAACTGGTTGCCGCCGCCCGCGCCGATCGTCTTGTAAAGTTGATCCAAAATGCCTTTGATCTGCGCGGAAAGCAGATCTTTTGCGTTCTGGACGTCCTTTTCGTTCAGCGCGACAACGGAATTCACCGACAGCGCGGCGTAATTCTTCTTCTTGGCGGACGCCTCATCCCACGCATCGCCAAGCAACTTGATGTTGCCCTCGTGCGTCTTGGTGATCTCGTCAAGAGTCTTGAGGTTCGATCCGCCGACAGCCTCATACGCGATGAATGCAACGCCTGCCGCCGCAACCGCAGCGGTAACCAGCGGGAACTTGGTGGCAAGACCAATGGCGCCTTCGCCAAGGGCCTTGATCGACCCCATGACACCAGCAGGTCCGCTTTGCAGTGCGTCGAAAATTTGACCGGCCTGCGATGCGAAAATCTGCATCGGCTTGGCGCCAAGCGCGAACATCGTGATGACGTCGTTGCCTTGTCGCGACAGGTTCAAAAGCTGGTTAGCGGTAATCTTTGAACCGCCCTCAACGCCAGAGAGTGCGCCCTGCCATTCCTTAAGCCTTGGCCCGACAGGCAGGCCAACCATGGCGTTGATGCGCTTCTGAATTGGCGTCATCGACGCATCGATGCCTTTACCCATGGCATCGAATTGCCTCTGCACTCCAGAGGTTGCCTGGCCCACATCTTGGCCGAGTTGCTTTAACTGCCTCTTGATGGTAGAAAGATCGGTACTTACACTAATAAGAAGGTCGTCGGTTCTATCGGTCATCTAGAAACCTTCTTGACACGGGACAGTTATGTGGAAATGGCAAATCGGGATACTTGCGGGCGCGGCAGTTGCGGTTGCGGCGATCTACGCAGGCGCAAATGAGCCACCGGCCGCCCCCTACGACGCAGCCTATTGCGCCGGTCGCCTAAGCGACCTACGTGCCTTCAAGGCAGGCTATGAGCCGGCGAATGCGCCTCTTACCGAGCACAGCACTGCTGAATACGTCCAGAATTGCGCAGATCACGACAAGCAATTCGCCGAGGCGGCACGCCCGTATCTTTAGGCTCAACCATATTTGGCCAATAGCGTCGCCAAATCGTCGTCGCTCGGACCATTGTCCCTTTTGCCGCCGTCGTTAAGCTCGTTAAAGCCGTCAATCGCTAGCATGTACTCGGTGAGCGTCGAGCGCCAAAAGGTCTCCGGTGTCCACTGAAGGGCGCCAAATGCGCCCTTCATCCAATTTCGCCAAGGGAACGGCTTTTCTACCCCGCTGCCGGCGCGGCTTGGTCGTTTTTTTGCTCACCATCGAAGTGGTGCGACAGCGCGAGCGCGAACGCATCCGAGCACGCCTTGAAGTGCTTAAGCTTAAGCGCATCAATGGCCGCACCCCTGTCACCGCGGACGGTAAGCAGATCGATGGCGGCCATGGTAGCCGCGGCCTCAACGCCAGAGAGTCGCTGAAACAAATCGTTCAGCGACTTGCACTCAAGCCGCGTCGAGACGGCAGCCAGGCCAGCCATAGTGGCGGCAATAGCAAGTGGCGTATTGCCGACCCAGAGCGGTACCTCGCCGCGCGCACCGTTGACTTCCAACGGAAACGGCTTCTCCTCTGTAGTCATTCAATTACTCCGCAACAAACGACAGTGCGCCGCCCGCGTTGAAGGTTGCGTTGAAGGTCATAGTCCCTTCAACATCCCCGCCCAGCTCAAAATTGGTAACGTACCAAGGGCCAGTAAATGTGCCGAGGCCAGGCACAATGACCTTGGCATTGAATGTCGAGCCAGCAACCACGTAGGCCATGAACGCCGTCTGATTGGCACCAGCAACGTACTTGCCAGAACCGGTGAAGGTGCGATTCAGGATGCCGGGAACGCCAGTCTTCTGAGGCGTGTTTCCAGGATTATCGCAATCAACGACAGTCGTGTCGACATCGTTGGCCGACAGGTTGAAACTGCGGGTCATAAGACCGCAGAGATTCGTAAAAGTCTCGGGACCGCCGCCGTCGCCGATCTGGATGAGCAAAAGACGACCAGTCTGCTGGCCGGGAGTAACTGCCATGGTAGGCTCCATAAAGATAAAGCCCGCCAAGCGGGCAGTTGTTGAGTTTGGTTGCTGTGTCGCGCTATGCGGCTTCGATTTCCGCCTCGAAATCCACGACTGCATGGCCAGTTGTGCCATCAGCGTCGTAGAATACCCGCTCGCCGGTATGCGCGAGCGTTACCAGCCGGTTATTGGGAAGCGCCAACGGATAGTGATGCAATGCGTTGGCGACTTCCCACGCTATCGCCCTTGCGTCCTGTAGCGCACCACCGCCGCCTGGCAGCGGATTGCTATCGTCAGTCCAGACATGGATTGTAAGGCTGGCGATTATTCCCGTAACGCACTGCATGTCGTCACGGCGGGTCGATACGTCATCCACAGTCACATAAGGCGGCGTGAAAGACGCAGGCGGACGGTAGAAAATCTTGGCAGACGGGACCAGTGCGGTGAGCGCTGCGTATGCCTTAAGGCGAGCCGTGGCAACGCCGACAAGTTCATGTGCCGGTGCGGCCATATTCGCTCCTTATGGGTTTTTACTGCCCCATTGACGCCTTGACGGCTTTGCCGATGGCTCGCGCTATCTTGGCCTTGGCGGCTTTGCGGTACGCCTTCCATGTGTAGAAGACGAAAGGCTGTGCGCGCGAACCCGGATGGTTGACTGACGGCGTCGAAACTCGAGTGCCGTCACTCGCGGTAAACACAAGGTTTTTGCCATTGCGTCCGGTTATTTTGTGCGGCGCGGTGCCGTGTTCTACGAACTTCCACGTGAAGTCAGCATAGACGCCAGTCGCATCAGGATCCTTGGAGGGCTTGTTCCCGATCGCTTTTGCTCCTGGCATGTCAGCCTGGCGCGCGCCGATGATGCTGTCCTTTAGAACTCCAGTAGCGCCAACCGGTGCGCGTGCCGCAATGCGATTGGCGGCTTCTCGAGCAACCTCAAGCTTGGCTTTCGCTGCAGCTGCTGATGCTTCGGGCACAAGTTCGTCTAGTCGACGCTGCAGAGCCTCGCGGCCGATGATGGTGGCCTTCATTGCCATTAGCTGGCCTCGCCTTCTATCACCAGCAATTCAATGTACTGGCCGCGCTCATCCGGATTAACGATTGTCTTGATATTCCAGAATCGCAGAGGTTTGCCGTCCACCTTACCTTTTCGCGCGTCATAGACGCGCCAGTCAGCACGCACGGCACGCGTATCGGCACAACTGCGCACCGTAAGGTTATACGGCTGCAAGGCGGCTAGGCGGGCGGCTGTGACGCCTTCAACGCTAAGCCTGCCATTGAACTGCGGCGCAAGCCGTGCCGATATCGAAAACACGTCGGCAAGTTCGCCTGTGACGTCGTTGCCGTACTCGTCCTGCACCACATCGCGGCGCTGGAAAGTCACGCGACAATTTAAGGCGCCGGCTCCTGATCGCTTTGCCATGTTTCCGGCTCCTTGCGGCTTCTGCTTATCGGCTCAGCCCTGCCGGCATCGATAGCAAGAGCGGCGCAATTGCGCGTCACGTTGCATTCCATGCCGGCCTTGTAGTCGATGGTGAAATTGGGCTGCCGATACTCGTAGTCGGCGACAAACCGCACCCACATTTACAGAGCCGCGTCTGGCGCCTGAATGTCGATATTGATGACGGTCGCACTAGCGGCCAGGCCGAGCAAGGCAGGGTGGTCGCCGGTCGTAAGGTCGGCAACGGGAACAATCGCGCCGGGCGTGCCGCCGAGATAGTACGCGACGCCAGGCGTCACGGTAGCGCCGATCGTAATTGGGCCACTCAGATGTACGGCAAGCGGCTGGCCAGCAGACGCCGCGTGCAGCGCAATGCCGCGAGGCTTGCGCACAACCGCCGAGGCGTCGTTGGTGTCGGCAAGCTTGTACGTGCCGTCCGCGGCTTTGTACACAACCTGGCCCGCAGTGATTGAAGCGCCGGCGGTGCCGTTTTCGCGCGTGGAATTAGCGCCGGCAGCGACATTGGCTGCCGTGATAACTAGTGCCGTCAATGCGGCCTCCTTGGCGGCCTAGCCGCGGTTAGTAATATCGGTGGTTGCTGAGTAGCGAGTCGAACGTCGTCCAGCCGGACTCGTCAGCCGTCTCGCGAGTTTCGTAGAGATCGGCCAAGCGGATAAGCATCGCGTGCTTAACAGCAGGCGGCACATCTTCTGTGCCAATCACCGCCGTAAGGGTAATCAGCGAGCGCGGCTGGATAGACGGCCAGGTCTGCCCATACTTCACCACAATGGCGTCGCCGCGGTGTTCGTAGACAGTGTCGTCAAGCGTTTGAGCGTCGCCGTCGGCATCCACGTAGGCAATCGAGGTAATCGACGTCACAGGCCCAACCGGAAGGTGCGCGAAATCGCACCAATCATCCGCCTTCACCTCTACCGTCTGCGACGCCAGATACACGCCGCAGTACTTTTCGACATGGTTGCGTGCAACTGCGATCAGGGACGCCAGGCACTCGTCATCATCATCGAAGTCGACAGCGCGCACATGACGCTTGGCTTCTGCGACCGTTACCGGCTCATCAGTCGGCACTACTGTTACCGCTGGCTGGTACCACATCGCCCCTACCCTTCTTGCCCTTGACCGGTTCCTTGGGGTCGGCGTCAACAGCGAACTCTGCAGCCTTAAGGCGCTCTGCCTCGGCGTCTTCAAAATCATACTCATCGCCGGGCGCTAGACTGAACAGTGGCCCCGAAAGGCCGGTAAGCATCTTCAAAAGCATGTCGCCTCCAAACAAGGAGGCGGGCCAGCCAATAGCCGGCCCGCTGTTCCAGATTAGGCCAACTTCAGGTGTTTGACCGCGGCCGCGTCGAGCAACTCTCCGTCGAAACGGATCAAGCCGGCGATCCCCAAGTCGGGCCAGAATCTTTCTCGGAGTACCCCAATTACAGGGCTTCCCACCTTGCGCACCCAGAATTTGCCGAGGTCACCGAAGATCACAGCCTTGGCGCCAGTGGCAATATCGGCCACGGCCTGGTTGATGTTATATTTATGGTCCAGCAGGGCTGCCGGCTGACCCTTGGTAATGTCGCCCATCTGCCAGAGGTAGTTGCCCTGACCGTCCTTCAGCTTGCGGATGGCCGCCAGAGTCTTGTCGTTGAACATCCACCCCACTTTCGGCGACTGGCGGTAAGCCGGGTCTACCGAGTGCAGCAGGTCAATCAGTTCGTCCGAGGCGATTGCAGTGGCCGACGCAGCCGTCTTGCCAAGGGTCGAGGCGGTGACAATGCCGTTCGGGGCGTTGGTGCCGGTGCCAGTCGTGAGCTGTGCGTTGGCAAGGCGGCCAAGGCGCTCGCCCAGCAGGTCACCGAGCAGCGCCTCGACCGAGAAGATGCTGTCCTGCGCCAGCTGCCAGGAGAACTTCACGAACTTGGTGTTGTAGTCGTATGCCTCGAGCTGCTTCTGGCCAAACGCCGCATCAGCCGAACCGTCGTCGGTCAGCGCAACGCCTTCCGTGCCAGCAACGCCCGTGTTTGCGGTGTCGTCGGTTGTCGGGATCGGCAGAGCATTGCCTGAAGTGGTGTTCAGTTCGCTGACGATGTTGCCATCATACATCGGGCCCCACGCCTTCATCGCGCGGACGAGCATGTTCTGAAGTTCGACCGGAACGGTATAGCCGCCGGCCGAATTCGAGCCTGCGGTCTGGATACGCTTTTCAATGTCCTGCACGCCTTCGCGCAGTACGTTGCGCTCCTCAGCGTCGAGCGCGTCGAGGGAGGCGCCACTGGCGAGGAATTTGTAGAACACCGAGCGGTATTCCGGCTTGTCGCCTTCGGCCCGGCCACGCTGCTCGGTATCGCCGCCAGTCGGGCGCTTGGCCTTGCGCTCTTCCTCGGCCGCGCGAGCGATGCGATCTTCGGCCGCGGACATGCGCTGCTCGCGCTCGATATCCTTCTCGACCTTGTCAAAATCGGCCATGACGGAGTCGTGGCGAGCTTCAAGCTCGGCGGCGCGGGCCGGGTCGGTGTTCTTCTTGATTTCGTTGAGCGCTTCGCGCGCCTGCGTGACCAGTTGGCCGCGCTTTTCCTGCATTTCCCTGAGAGTCATTGTCTAGCCTTTTGGCAATAGGAAGCCCTTGCGCGGCTTTTGGCGGCGCTAGCGGGCAGTCTTGGGTTGAAATGGCGGACGTGCCGCCCTCCTCGGCTTGCCGAGGGTGACTACGAAGCGTCCGCTGATCGCCCGTCAGGCGATTTGGATGCCTCGGATCTTTTGCTCCATGGAGGCGCGCCTTTCGGCAACTCGCCTGGCTGCAGCGGTAGCATCTGCAGTCCGCTTTTCAGCGTCTTTCTTGTGGCGCTCGACCTCTTCGCGCGCAGCCTCTAGCGAGCGCGCCGCCAAAGTGGTGTCCGGATATGCCGGGTTTGCCGTGGCCGTCACTTCGTAAAGCTCAGCCTCGAGAATGGTGCGGTGCGGAGGCTCTTGAGTGTCATCCCACTCTTGTTTCGTTGCGCGGAACGCGAATGACATGCCTGAAACATCGCCGCGCTCGACGAGCGTCCAAAGATCATTGCCGTCGCTCGTATCGGGTACGTCGATTTCTACGGCCAGACCTTTGGCATCCTCAGACAAGCGCAGCGTCTTAGAGCGAGTGCGCCCCAAAACTCGGCCCATGTCGTGATCGTATAACGCTAGGATGTCGCCGCCGATCGCCTTACTGAAGGCGCCAGGCGCGATGCGCTCAACGAAATAGTCGCCAATAGTCGTGTCTGAATTCCAGACGGCGGCATACCCAACAAGGGTGCGCTTGCCGTCCGCGGCGCGGGCTTCAACACCAAGCAGCCCGCCGCGCCGTTCAATATCGTTCGTCATGCGGCAGCAGCCCCACTGTCTGTAGCATTGTTGTCGTTCGCAGGCGGCGCAACAGACTTGGCAACATTGCTACCAAGCGCAACTGTGGCACCTTGGATGTACAATGCGTCGCCGTTCGGCATTGCCGGGCGATTGTCCAGCGCGCGGCCTTCGTTCGGCGTGATTAGTCCGTTCTGCACGCCCTGTGCCAAGCCGGTCATGCGTGTGACGAAATCACCGCGAAGGATGCCATCAAGGTTGTGGGAAACGTACTTCCCGCCGGCGCCGTTGCGACCGAACAGCTTGAGGTTCAATTCGTCCTCGAAAGCCTCGGCCCACTGGCCAACAAGATGCTGAACCAGCATCAGGTTTTGCTGCTCGGTGTTGCTAAACGTTGCGCCGATAAGATCCTGCAGGAACACCTTCGGCAACTGATAGATGCGGGCAATCTCTTCCACTTGGAAGCGACGGGCTTCGATCATCTGCCCTTTTGCCGGGTCGATGCCGACCGGCTTAAGCTCGTAGCCAGGCGGAATCGGGAAAACCGCCTCGTTTGCGTTCTTCGCTGCGTCGACAGACCGCTTGATGTCGGCCTGAGCGCGCTGCATTGCGTCTTTGCCAGCAGGCAGCGGGCCGGTCAGCGCTAGCGGAGGTACGCCACCGCCAGCAAAGAAATTCGAGCCGTAATCATTCATGGCCAAGGCAAGCTGAATTGCCTTGGACCCCATGGTGATCGGCCCGTAGTGCCTCAGGCCATCATGCCACAGCATGAATGGAACGTCGATGACGTCTTCGGCTGAGTATTCCTTGACCGGATGCGCTGAGTCGCCGAACTGATAGACAACTCTACCACCTCGCCTCTGGATCGTCGTCCTCGTCGGATCCATAGGCCAGATAGAGTCTACGCCCTGCGGCGTGCGCTCAATCCATGCCAGGCCTCGGCCGCCCGTAAACACCTGCTGCCAAAACCACTGGCGGAACTTGAAGGAACCTTGCTCCGGGTTTGGAGCGTCGTGCACAACCGCCTGTAGCTTGCCTGTAAGTTGCTTAGGGCCGTCCTTGGTGTCGCGGTAAGCGTGCAGTGGCAATGCAGCCAGAGTGCGCGACAGAAACGCCACAGCGGCCCACACAGACGGTACGGCCAGGGCGCTGTCGATCGTAACGGCGGGCAGATTGAGCGACTGGATGCCGAAATATGCCAAGAAATTTTCGGCACTTACCGGAATGTTCTGGTTTTCGATGGAATCGCGTGTTTCTGCGACATTAATGACCGATTCTGCTCGGTTTTCGCGGCTAAATGGCCACATCAAGCCGCCTCCTTCATGAGTGAATATTCGGGATCATCCCACGGTGATGTGGGTTGCGCTGCGGTCGACCCGCCGTCCACCGCAGCGCCGATCGCGATACAAAGGGCCACGGCAGCATCAATGCGTACCGAGGCCTTCGATTTCACGAACCAACGGTTGTCCTGCGGGTCTCGATCAAATGCGGCGCCCATGAGCGCGGTCATCAACACCGGACTGCGCCGCAACCGAATGCGGCCGTCGATGATCATGTCTTCCAGAGCAGAAACGGACCCGGGCATCCACAAGCCCAACGGAGGCGCCTCGCCTGCTGCCTTTGCGGCTTCCACCTTGTTTTCGCTTGGCCTGGCGCGAACCTTGCCGCCTTGCGGGTGCGCTATGTGCTCAACCTCTACGCCAAGCGCTTCGACTTCCTCGCGGAATTTGGCGTAGGCGTATTTGTCGTAAGCGATCGCCTGGATATCGAAAATCTGGTCGAGTTGCTGCACACGCGCGGCTACGAAATCGAACCGAATGCGTGAACCCGGCGGTGCATTCAGCCAACCGCCCTGCACCCACAAATCATAAGGCTGTTTGTCGGCCAGTACGCGCGCCTTCAGCGTGTCGCCTGGCGTCCAGGCTTCCACCCAAGCGTCGAACATCGGCAAGCTAACGACCGTGCCATCGTCTCGCTGCATGTCCTTGTGACCAGTCGGCACAACACACGCCAGCACGGTCAAGTCTTTGCTCGCCGAGAGGTCGGCACCCAAGAAAAGCGGCGCCTCTGCGTGCTCTTCTTCGGGATCGAAGTCGTCCATGACGGCTTCGACGGTCGCGCGCGGCATCCACGCCTTATCAGCGTCGGTCCAACGGCAGAAATGGAGACGAAGGATACCGTTCAGCTTGCCAGGGATTTGCTTCGCCTGCGCCACAACGCCAGCCAAGTATTCATCGGTCAGGATCGTGCCGAGCAGCGGGTTCGCCTTCACCCAGCACGCCGGATCCTCGAGCGGATCATCATCTTTATCCAGCGCACAGACATATGCGAACGTGGTGTCGTCCAGCACCTCACCAACATAGGTGAAGTCATCGTCGGGCTCCCTGGTGCCGGCGGCAACTCGAACGGCGTGCTCGTGCTCTTCCCAGCAAACCGTATTCCGGTCGCTGCCGGAATTCGTAATCATTAGCAGGAGCGGTTGGCGCCGGAATTTGAACCCGCGCTCCAGCATCTCCATCGTGGAGCGATCGGGATGCTCATGCACCTCGTCTGCCAGGGCGAAATGCGGTCGTGGTCCGCTGCCCGATTTGCCGCTGTCCTTCGAAATCGGTCGGAAGAATGACCCGGAACGATGGTGCGCGACATTGTACTCACGCCCGAGACCGCCACTGAATTTTAGTCGCGACTTCAACGCCGGAGCGGCGCGAACCATCTTCACAGCATCTTGGAACAGGATGGCTGCCTGTTCTTTTTTCGCCGCTGCCGCATAGATCTGCGCGCCTGCTTCGTTGTCGGCCATCAGACCGTAGAGTCCGACACCGCCAGCAAATGGCGACTTGCCGTTTCCCTTGCCTTCCTCGATGTAGGCGCGTCGGAAACGGCGTGTGCCATCCGCTCTCTTCCAACCGAAGAGCGAGCCAAGCTTGAAAGCCTGCGACGGAGCCAGCGTGAACGGTTTGCCCTCGAACTGGCCCTCGGAGAGCTTTAGCCGCTCCTCGAAAAACCGGAAGACGCGCACAGCAGCGGCATCGTCGAACCACAGTCCGCGCTCTGCGCCGTTGGCGAGGTCATCGAGGTGACGTCTGCAGGCATTCCGAACATGCGGGCCAGCGACAATCTCACCGGCAAGAACAGCCTCGGCGTAGGCATTCACACGCGCCAGCGCAGGGGCGGCGTCAGTCGAGCAAGTCGTCAGCGTCCTCTTCGTCATCAGCCACCGAGATCTTTGTCGCGTCGGCCGGCGTAGCGCCCATCTGGCCAAGCATCTGGCGCAGCAGGTTCATGGCCTGCACGCCGACTTCCTGCCCCGCCATAATCCGACCCTGAATATTCGCCGCCATCCCAATCAGCGTGCGATGCGACTCGTTCAACCAGGGCAGCTCTTTGGCAAAAAGCTGCCAAGCCGATTTGGCCTTGCTGGTGTCCGTATCGGCGATCCATTTCGGCGGAACGCCAAGCGGACCATTTGTCTTCGGCTCTTTGCGCGCCGCAAATCGCTGCGGGTTCTTCTTGTCGCTGGCCTCAACCGCCGCTTTGGCGCGAGGTGTTCTTGGCCTGGCCACGTCAATCCCTCATCATGGTCATATTCTCAATTGTGGATGCGTGCGCTTTGGGGATGCACCGGTTACTAAGAGGCGGTGTCCGCCAGGCCTGAGGCACCCCCTACCCTGTCACGTCGGCCAGCCAGACGGGTCGAACCGGATCACAGTCAGCCCGAGGTCTTCGCGCTGCCCGCGGCTCGAATGGCATGGTTTGCACGTCGAGACGAATGGGCCGGTCCAGAACCTGGCTACATCGCCGCGATGGGCGACCGCGTGGTGCACCTCGGTCGCGGGCTCGACTATCTCGCGCTCGAGACACCACTGGCATAGTGGATCCTGCGCTAGCTTGGCGAGGCGTAGGCGGCGCCATTGAGCGGTTGCATAGAGGCGGCGATATTCTGTGGCTTCTTGCGAGCGGCCCGTGTGCGTCGATAGACTTCGCGCTATCGGCTGCATAACATCGACTTTAGCTAATTGGGGGTGCTGATATGAGTGAAGATGACACCGTGCCCATTGAGGAAATGGACGACGAGATAAAGAAGATATTGCTCAGGCCAGAGGCGTTTAAGGTTGCCTATGAGGAGATCGCATCAAAAACAAGGGGATCGATCGAACGACTTGCAAGTGCGTCTCGCGCATTATTGATTGCGCACGGCGCCGCCGTTGTCGCATCTCTGCAAATTATAAGTCAAAATCAGAACGCTAAGCTTGCGAACGCCAATGTATTTTGCGCAGTATTCTGTTATGGCTTCATTCTATCGATGTTTTCTAATTTTTTCTCGTATTACGCCCTTGAAGAGGTAAATACTCGGCACTGGGAGAAGAAAACGGAGGGCGCGTTTCGCACCTATCTTTGGCTCACTGCGGGTCCAATGATCATTTCGTTTGTGCTGCTTTTCGTGGCGGTAGTGGCAATAGGGCACGATCTCTACAGGTGGTAAATTGGTCCGCGGCCTTGCACCGCGCCGACCGTCATGCGGGGTTGCACACGCCCGCGCCGCTAAACGGTTAAGCGAAATGCCGTCGTCGCCCGTTAAGAGGCGCCAGCGGCAATAAAGAGTTACCCGGCGTTCAACAAGTGACGCCGGGGCGGCCGTAACCGCTGTACAGTTTGTAAGGGTGACGAGCCGGGCAAATCCGACCTTCAGGCCGCAACTTTTTTCACGGCGGCGACGAGATTGTCGTTCGCAGCCTGCAGGCGTTGCCTCCCAACCTTGGCCGCATAGGCGCCAGTATGTCCAAGTGCAGCACCGATATCCCCATAGTTTCTGGCGGTCATAGCCGCGTCGAGCACGGCGGTGTCTTCCCGAGACAGTTCCTTGGCGGCCTCTTTCCACGTCTCCTTATTTCGCTGCGCCGTGTATAGGTCGACCCACGAGATGGCTCCGCCGCCTGCGCAGGTGGTCTTCTTCATTCCGATGAACAACTCGCCGACGTCGCGACTCCCGCTTGCTATGCCCGATTCATACACGGTCGCGGGCGGTATGGTTGGCGTGTTCGCGATTGCCCGCGCCAACATCTCGCGGGATTCGTCGGCCGAGTAGGATCTCCCACCGCGCTTCTTTCGGCTGCTGGCGATGTACCGATGGCGCGCGCCAAGCACACCTTCGAAGAAGCGTTTGGAGCTTGCCTTGCGGGCGCCCTTCTCGTCAGCGGCTTTCTCGCTTGTGCCGAGCATAGCTCCAACAGGCATCTCGGCCCGAAACTCGACGGCTTTGCCCTTCTTGGCGGGCGGCTTTCGCAGGGCCTTCTCCATCTGTGTGCCGTCGCTGAAGCGCAACTTGCCTACGCGCACGACATGGCCACCCTTAGTTTCAAAGTTACCGGCAACGGGCACAAGGTGCTGATCGACACTGCCGCCGAATCTAGCGAGCGGTCGCACTACCCATTCGACCGTGCTGATCGACCGCTCCATCTCCTGCAAGCTCGGTGTTATCTCATGCCTGTGTTCGACAGAGTACGTCCGCTCCTCCTGATCAGCCTCAGGATCCTGCCGGTTATCGTTGTCGGCAGAGGTCGACCAATTCGACTGCATTGGCTCGACCGTTTCGGGCTTGTTACGCCAAGCCAGCACGCCAGCAAGTCGCTTTGCCTTCGCGTTCGTCTTTTTCTTCGGGGCCGGACGATCCAGATAGGCCGCCAGTGCCGTCTGAAACGAACGGTACTTTTCGTCGTGGCTAGGCTGCTGCATTATCGGCGCCCTCCTCGGATTTGCAGTTATCGTTGGCCGGAAAGTGTGGCCGCGGCGTAGAGGCGTACACACCGGATGCTGCGGCATTGAATCGGTCGAGTCCGGTGATGCCGTCAGGCGGCAAGTGGAAATCACGCAGCATCGCTGGAGCAGGGCCGCGCCATGCTGGTGCGCCTTGAGCGCGGAAGGGTCTGAAGGGTGGCAATCGAAACTCCGTCAGGAAAACTGGCGAACGGGTTTGCCAAGTTGCTTCGCGAGCAGCATGGCTTCTTCTGGCTTGAGCCACGATGGCGGGATAAAGCAGCCTTTTGTTTCTCGGCACATCGTCACCATGCGCCGCATTTCAGGGATATAGGCGTCCAGACGCCGGAGCTTCGGATTTATGACGCTCGGCGACATCCAGAACTCAGATGCCTGGAGGACGTCGACCGGTGTTTCTGACACGTACCAATCGCGGGGGTCGTCCCCCACACTGCGAGCAGATTCATTCAATTCTTGGCCTTCCTCCGTAGAGTAACCCTTGTGCTCACGCCAAGGGGCGACAGGAATGTCAGAGACGTGAAAGCCAAGGGCAACGCGGTTCAAGGCAAGCGCATTCAGATCATCCGATGTGGCCTTGAGTTCCTTTCGCTCACCAGTCGTTTTATCGACTGTGAACATGGCCGCGCCAGTTGTAAGCGTCTTCGGGATATCGATATTGGTTGTGAACCAGGCTAGCGCTGGAAAATCGTTCATCGCCCTCCTGGTAATGGCATCGGTTTTGATCTCGCCAAGCTTTGGATGAAACGCGCCCTGTGACTTTCCCTCCACCTCAATGACGCCAGCCATCCAGATCAAGTTGGTGCGCAGTGTACTCGTGTGGTGATAGACAGTTGGAGCCGCACTCTCCCGACGTCGCTTTGCCTCGCCCATTTTAATCCTCCGTTGCAACTTTTGAACTTTTGAACTTTTCCAAACGCTCTGACAGACAGGGGGACGGGGCAAGAAAACAGTTTCCCAAACCGATGGGAAAAGTTCAAAAGTAGTAGATATTATATATATTTTTCTCTATTATTATATTGATATTGCTTGTCTTTCTCGTCCCGCCTCAACTTTTGTTGGTGGCAAAAGTAGCCAAAAACTCCAAAAGTTTTGAGGCCATTTTAGGGGGGGCAACTTTTGAAGTTGTGGCTAACTTTTCACGCATCCAAAAGTTTGAAGGACGCACGGGCGGCCGGCTTGGAGCGTCCAGATAAGTCCACCACTTTCCCTGTTTCAATTAGCCATGTGAGGGCCTTTGCAACGTCTTCGCTGTCCGCATGGCTAACACCCTCGCGTTGCAACAACTGAGACCAGGGCAGAGTCGTTTCCTTGGCCTGTGATAGCGCTCGGATGATAGCTTTGCGCAGCGCTTCCGCCATGCTGCCCGCCATGTGCCGCTCGACGCCGTCAGTTATTACTTGGATCGAGCGGTGGACGATCGCCCATGCCCACTCAACATCATCAACTGTAATCACGGGGTCGGACGGTCGCCGGCTCACTGCGCGGATGGTGGCAAGTCTGATGGTGTTTTCCGCTGCGCGACCATTCACGTGGTATTCGCGTATCGACCAGGCCCTATCATGTTGCCAGTCAAACACCTCGGTCCAGCGTTTGTACGCTTCGCCATCCCCTTCCCCTTCGAAGGGGATTTGATACTTCGGGTTATGGAGTTGCGTGCCGTCACGCGGCACTTTCGGGAAACTCTCGAACGCAAGCTTCAATTTCGCAATCAGGTCCCGAGGTAATTTCACGGTTCGATTCAGTTTGGGCGCCACGATCTGGTCAGGCCCAGCGCCCTCAATGAAGACGAACCTGCTCAAGAAACCGTCGGACAACGAATCGTCAGAAAGGCCAGCGTAAAGTGTCGTGGGTGTCGTCATACCGAGAATCGAGAGGGCCGGGCCGACTAGTGGCGAGTCGTCCTTTTTCGTTTCATCGGAGGCGTACTGGCGGCCATGAAATACCGTGTCCGCCTGGTCGTAGATGGTAAGCAAGAATTTGCGGATTGAAGCCGCGGCGCTGTTTTTGTGGCGGCTGTTGACGTCCTGAAGCGTCACACCCAACTCGTCCATGACGACGACAGTGGAAATATTCTTCCGCAGCATACGTTCGATGGCGGCGTAAGACGTGGGATCGCCGTTTGTGACCGCGCCGGGACGGCCGGCGTTCGACGCCAAGGCAATAATGCTCTTCGGCGCATGACCTTTTCCCGAAGCCACGCCCATCACGGTAGCGAGGTACAGGTTCAGGCCGCTTCGCGTCGGCCCCAATGCTTTATCACCGAACATGCCGCCGAGCAGAGAGATAGCTGCGGTCAGCGACAGCTCCTCAACCGGGATAATCGCAGTCGACGTGATCCAGTCAGCCACCTCTGCAAGCAAACCACCAGCATTCTCTAGGCTGAATGGGTCCGGGCACATTGCGGGCGGCGTTGGCACGCTGCGAGCAGGCTCTGTAGCACCAGAAACGTTGTCGTTGGCAGCTTCCGGAGTCGCGGCCGATTTCTTCGATCCAAGATTTGCGACAATCTCCGCAGCCGCCGCTCGCGCGTCAACGTGAGGCTGACCGAACTTACCCCACATCCGAGTAAAGTCGGCACGCGCCGCTTCTTCCGTCTTGTAGCGCGCCAGCCAATCTCCAGACGCAGCCAGGAACAGGGCCATGGCCTCCTCGGCTGCATGGCCATCGAAGGCCAGCAGTTCAACGACGTGGGCCGCGTGTTCTGACCGGTCACCGACGTCATTGGCAGCGAGAGCCGCGGCGGCTTTGTCGTGAACAGACAAGGCGGATGCATCCGGCAAAACATCACCGATGGTCACGGTTCGCTCTTCAGCAGCGGCCTTTGCCCATGGCTCAAGGGCGGTGCGTAATTCCTCGACTGAGGTAAGCGAGCCGTCCCATTCTTGCGCTACCGTGACGCCAACTGGATCGGGCGTACGACCACGTTCAATCTTTTTGCGGTTCGGCCAATTCTTGGTCCCCGAGATTCTCCAGACGTGGGCGATGTCACCCGTTCCGTGGTCAGAGCCCGTTGCACGCTTGAGTGCGGCGGCCAAAGGCTTGGCTTCGGATGCTGCCAGAGGCTTATCGAAAAGGATAAATGGCTGAAAGTTGCCAGGTGACGTCTCGAGCACATAATTTGCCTCAATCGGCATCTCACCAGACTTGCCAGTGTCAGCATCGAGGTCGACCACCAAACCCAACATAGCAACGATGTCAGATTCCGTGCCGCGAGAGCCACGGGCAAGCCCGCGACGCATCAATTGCAAACCAGTAAACACGTTCTTGTTCGGCGTATCGGCGTGTGCCTCTATGGCGTCAACCATGCCCGCGACGTCACCAATCCTGTGGTGGGTGACTGTCCCCTTGGTGTCGGCGGCGAGCGCATCGTATGCGCTGACAACCAGTACGCCGTCGATACCTGATGCCAAGCTGTGCAGCATCTCAACGTGGGTCTTGACTGAAGAGGCAGGTTTAATTTTCAGACGGGGAATCGGCGCCAAAATGTGTCTCCAAGGAAGCGGCAGCAAGGATGGCGAGTTGGTCTCGTAGCGCTGGCGCCAATGAAGCGGAGCGCATGCCGAATTGGGTGTCCGGCGGGTACGCCTGGAAGCCACCGGTTGGCGTCTGCACAAGCCGCAGGCCATGCAACGCAACGTGTGGGCCTATCTCGGCGTCAAATCGGGCCACACACGCGAAGCCTTTCGGCGACGGGGTTTCTCCCGTCGCCCTGATGGATCGGATGCGCGGTTCAAGCTGCACAGCGGGCAGCCTTGCGCGAAAACGCCTCAATGCCGGTCTCTAAGTAGGCTTCCATCGCCGCGTCTGCTTCTTCTTCGGCTGCGCATTCTTCGGCGTAGGCTTTCGCCGCTTCGAAGGCCTGGCGATCGGACTGCAAGCACGCGCTGGCATATTCTAGCGAGGCGAAGTGGTCGGGTTGGCTGCCGCCATCTTTAATCGCGAAGTACCTACCCACCAACTGGTCAGGATCGGTGAGCTCACCAACTATGCCGACCGCGCTGAGAAGACGCTGCAGACGCCACGAGGTGAAGCCTAGACCACCGATAAACTCCTGTGGCCACCCGACGTTCGGGTCGCGGACTTTCGAATAAATTATCGTGATTGTGGAAAGGCCATCCGCTTGGGCGCAAAACTGAACGGCATTGATCCGGCAGGCGGTGAATTCGAAGGTTGGTTTGAAGCGCAAAGATATCTCCACCCCGCTTGTACGGGCACTCGGGAGTTAGTTGCTGGGGTTTGGATGCTGGAACTATCTAGCGGCGGGCGCTAGTAGATGTATGGGGTTACGGGCCTTTTCCAAAGGTCACGCTGCCGATTGCAGCCCGTCTGCCCACGATTTCACATCAGCATAACGCCAGCGCACCGAGCCTGGTCCAAGCGCGACGGGATGAGGAAAGCCGGTCTCCATCTTCCGGTAAATCGAACTGCGGCCGAGGCCAATCATTCGCTCCACGTCTCCGATGCGCAGCAGCAACGGTGGAAGGTTGTCGTTCGAGTGATCCAAAGTTTTCCTCCGATGGGGTTGACAGCTTTTGGCAAAGTGATATTATTCGAAGTGTGGCGTATTGCGTCGTGAACTTAAGACAGCCGCAACCAATACCTCTTTACCAGATTAATGTCAAGTCCCATTCAACCAAATGGGACTATTTTTATGCGCGCCGTCCATTGGGGTATGATATGGGGTGCTTTTCAGAAGTTGTAACAAAATCGTGTTTGTAATCAACGCACTAGTTACCTGGTCGTAAGGACACTCCCTCCGCCAGAACGACGGCAATGTACGCCTGTGACCCCTGCCCGGAAAATCGCTTTCGACCAGGTGAAGTCCGGGACCAAAATGCCCGAAATTACGTCGGACGCTGGCGCAAGATGGGCGGTTGAAGTAAGAAAGCCCCCAAGCGGCCCGACCAACTGGAACGTTCTAGCAGGTAGGCGCGTTGTCGCGCATGCTCAAAAATATCGCCTTCGCCGCGCTTCTCATGCAAGTCGCTGCCGTCTCGGCGCTGACCACCCAAACGTTGCTTTTTTCATCCGCGTCCACGCAGGCATCGAACGTTCCGCTCAATGAACCTGTCGCCACCGCGAAAGACTGCGCGGAGGCCATCCGGCCGGAATTTCCTGCTTACTGCGTAGAGCGCGTCCAGGTCCGAAAGCTCATCGCCATGACGGCAGGTCAATAAAGGGCTGGATGCAGAAGCGGCCAGCCGGTCGCGGTACCAATTTGTTCGGTGTGGCCGCGGACAAGCTGGCGCTCGTCGCCGCGCAGGCATAGCGACAGGATTTAACAGGGGACGGTGCGTCCGAGGTAGTCGACATAGTGCAATCCCTGGCTTCCCTTCTTGGCAAGCAGAACGTTGACAAGGCTCGGCACGCTTTCCTCGATGCTCAGCCTTCCATCCGGCCCTCCCAGCTCCGTACGAACCCAGCCGGACGCCATCAGCACCATGGCACGCGATGTCGCGGCATGGCGGGGGCGAAGCTTCGCATGAACATGTTCAGCGCCGCCTTGCTGCCCCGGCATACCTCACGTCGACCTGTCTCGTTGTTGGAGATGCTCCCCTGCCCGGACGACATCACGTCGATCAGGCCGGTCGCCGGAACAAATGGCTCCGGCTCTCGAAAGCACGCATCGGGCTGAGTGCATTTGTGACCATCACGCACACGAACTCGTCGGTCCGTTGGCTGGGCGATATCGTGATGTCGGCCTGCCGGGCGGCATATGCGCGGCGATGAGGCGTGCCGGCGAGCCACAATGCGAAGCGGCGACCTGCTCAGTCCGACTGCTGTGCGCGCTCCGCGATGGCAAATGCCTGCAGGTTCCTGGCCTTGCCGATGTCCTGATCCGCGTTTGCGATGATCGAGAAGAAGGCTGCTCTGGCAATATCCTTCTTCGAGGCCTTGGGGTGAGCTTTCCGGGCGGCTTTGACAAGCTGTTTGGGAGATATGTCGGGGGTGACGATCCGCATGAGGGTGTCGCCGATCGCACTCATTTCACTTGCGTCCATCATGGGCGTCCCTGTGCTGACCGTAATGCCATAGTAGCAAGGACAACTCGCGACCGACAATATGGTTCTGGAAATGAAAAACCGCCGGCAGGGACCGGAGGGGTTAATCCTGGGAGGACGCGCGTTGCGCTGCGTTCGACAAGCGCGCGCCGACCAGGCAGCGCCAGCTTGCGACACGGATGTGACACCCGGCGAGCGCGTTTGCCACATGACAAGCCAGGAGCGACACAAGCGGCCGGCATCAAGCCTTTGGAAAGGAGAAATGTGGTTCTGTTCGGGAGCTGAAGCGCGGGGTGCGCTGGCCAAAGGCAAGGCGAAAAGCGGTCGAATGGATATCTTTGGCATCAAGGGGTTGTTGATCTGCGCGCTGATCTTCATTCCGTTCGAGCATCTGATTGCCGAGCGACCGCAGAAGATCCTGCGCAAGGGCCTGGGTGTCGACCTGATCTACGTGCTGTTCAACGGCCTCGTGGTAAAGGCAGTGATAATCCTGATAGCGGCCAACGCACTCGAAGCCGCTGCAATGCTGATCCCGCGATCGGTAACGCATGCGGTCGGCGGCCAGCCCATCTGGCTGCAGGTCGCCGAAATCATCGTGATTACCGACATAGGTGTCTATTGGGCACACCGTGCCTTTCACGAAATCCCGCGCTGTGGAAGTTCCACGCGGTTCATCACGGCATTGAGGAACTGGATTGGCTCGGTGCATTCCACTCTCATCCCGTCGACGCCATAGTCACGAAGGCAATTTCGCTGACACCGATCTTTTTCTCGGATTCTCCGAAGCCTCGATCGCTGTCTTTTCCGTCATCTACTTCTGGCACACGCTGCTTGTTCATTCGAACTTGCGGATTCCGTTCGGCCCCTTGAAGTGGCTCATCGCCAGCCCGCAGTTCCATCGCTGGCACCATGCCAACCAGCGCGAAGCCTACGACAAGAACTTCGCCGGACAGTTGCCCTTCCTCGACGTGATGTTCGGCACGTACAATGCGACTGGCAACAAAGTGCCTGAGAATATGGCGTCGATGACCCAGTCCCCTCCAGCTATTTCGGACAGATCGGCTATCCGCTGCGGCGCCGCAGGAAACGATCGGATCGGGCAGTGCCGGACGGTGAAGCCCTCCATGAAAATCAGCCGGCGCGAAACAACCAGGATCGAGCGGCAACAGGTGAGGTCAATATCGGCCGTTAGGCCTGCAATCTCCCCTGTCGTGTCGCCTGATGGCAGCAGAAATTGCCTTGCGGGTTGGTCTCGGCGGGTGCCGGCAATAAATGTAAGCCTGCGCATTTGCCACGAGGCTGTTTCGGCATGGATTATCGCGACGACGACCTCACGAAATTCGAAGCGCATGGTGCCGCTCCTTTGCCGGTCGCGGCGGAAGAAGGCCAGGTGGAGCATGAGGGTGCGAGAATCTGGTACGCCACCTTTGGGGCGGGGTTTCCCGTGATCTTGTTGCATGGCGGCCTTGGCCACAGCGGCAATTGGGGATTTCAGGTCCCGACATTGGTCGAGCACGGCTATCAGGTCGTCACCATCGACAGCCGTGGCCATGGACGCAGCACCCGCGACGAACGGCCATACAAATACGAGCTGATGGCCTCGGATGTCCTGGCCGTGATGGATCGCCTGCAATTGAACAAGGCTATCGCAGTCGGTTGGAGCGATGGCGCCTGCCTTGCCCTGATCCTTGGCATGAAGGCCGCCGATCGCATCGCGGGCGTATTCTTCTTCGGCTGCAATATGGATCCCAGCGGCACGAAGGACTTCGAGGCCAGTCCGGTCATCGAGCGGTGTTTCAGCCGGCACAAAAAGGACTATGCCGAGCTGTCGGCCACGCCAGATCAATTCGATGCGTTTGTCAAAGCTGTCGGCCTGATGATGAAGAGCGAACCCAATTATGGCGCAGCCGAGCTGGGAGAAATCCGCGTGCCCGTTGCGGTCGTCCAAAGCGAACACGACGAGTTTATCAGGGATGAGCACGCCACCTATCTGGCCCGCAGCATACCGGGATCGGAACTGGTGACGCTGCCTGAGGTCAGTCATTTCGCGCCCCTGCAGCGTCCCGACCAGTTCAACCGCGTACTGTTGGGTTTCCTCGCAAAACTTCATTCCTGAGCCTGCCTCGCCGCTTCCGGAATCACCGCTCTGGCCCAGGCTCGCGACACACCATTTCGCCTGCGAGGCTTTTCATGTCGAATCGGCTAGACCTTGCGGTATGAACGAGACCTCACTCTATGCGCCGGTGAAGCGTTTCCTGGAAAATCTCGACTTCGTCGTGAAAGGGGAAATCGGCGGCTGCGATATCGTCGCGCTGCGTGAGGGGGAGCCGCCGATCGTCGTCATCTGCGAGTTGAAGCTGCAGTTCAATCTCGAACTGGTTCTGCAGGGCGTCGACCGTGCGGCCGCTTGCGATGAAGTGTGGCTGGCGGCGCGCATGTCGGCACGAGGCAAGGGGCGCGAAAGCGATGCCAGGTTCCGCAACCTTTGCCGCCGACTCGGCTTCGGCCTGATTGGCGTGACTGTCAATGATCGGGTCGAAGTGCTTCTCAGTCCGATCGCCGTGGCGCCGCGCAAGAATGCGCGACGGCGTTCTCGCCTTGTCGACGAGCACCAGCGCCGCCGCGGCGATCCTGTCGCCGGCGGCGGATCGCGCACTCCGATCATGACCGCCTACCGGCAGAGCGCCCTCGCCTGCGCCGCCGCGCTTTCGGACGGCCCCAAGCGGCCGCGCGATCTGAAAGGCCTGACGCCGATCGCGCCGAAAATTCTGCAGCACAATGTCTATGGCTGGTTCGCAAGGGTCGAGCGTGGTCTTTACGATCTCACGGATGCCGGCCGCGCCTCGCTGGTGCGTTGGCCACAGGTCCCGGATGATGAGGCCCGACACGAGATTTTGATTGCGCCGGGCCTCTGAATACCGGGGTTTGCCGAGCATGAACCGCCCGGTTGGTTGATTTTTCAGACAAAACATGCTGCTTGTCCCACCCATGAAGACACTCTGCATGACGGCCATTGCGTCCCTGACGCTGGCTTTTCCGGCCAGTGCGATGGACAACGCCTTGCGCTCCGGACTGATGAAACTTGATCCGCAGACCCGCCTCGAGCAGCGTTGCGATGCCGAAGTCCTGGACCGGATCAGCCATGATGATCGCAAGTTCAAGGCCGATCGCGTCGTCGCCTACGCCTTCGCGACGCCCGAGATGAGCGCCGACGCGATCCGGAGCCCCGGTGCGGCGTTTCGCAGCAAGGGACAGTGGTACCGGCTGAAATTCAAATGCCAGACTGGGCCGGATCATATGGAAGTTATCCAGCTCCGCTATCGGATCGGGGATGAGATCCCGGAAGCCGACTGGGCGAAGTACAATCTCTACGATTAGGTTCTCGCGGGTTTGTGCCGGCATCTGCAGCCCGGTCGCTGTTGAGAATCTCCTGTAATTCCACCGCCACGAAAATGGTTTTCCAGCGTAGTCCGGTGCTGCGACTTGACGCCAGCGGACCATGCCTTTAGGCCCGTTCGGACGATCGACGACGAACACTTGACGAAGGGCTTCCAGGTCGATGGAAATATTTACCGCCACAGGCTTTTCGGCTCTCCTTCAGGTCATCGCCATCGACCTTGCGCTCGCGGGCGACAATGCCATCGTCATCGGCCTTGCCGCTGCAGGCTTGCCGGCCAGCCAACGCCAGCGAGCCATTCTTGTCGGCATCGCGGCGGCCACCGTTCTTCGCATTTTCTTCGCCCTGATCACGCAATGGCTGCTGACCATTGGTCCCATGCTGCTTATCGGTGGCGGCCTGCTTTTGTTGTGGGTTTGCTGGAAGATGTGGCGCGAATTGCGCGTCACCCACGACGAGGAGCGCGACGCCACCGAAGCGCTGTCGAACGGCGACTTCAACAAGGATGGTGCCATTGGCGGCAAGGGGCCGAGCAAAACCTTCTCGCAGGCCGCCTGGCAGATCGTCATTGCCGACGTCTCGATGTCGCTCGACAATGTCCTGGCCGTTGCGGGCGCGGCCATGAACCATCCTACGGTTCTGATTGTCGGGCTGGCGCTGTCGATCGCTTTGATGGGCTTTGCTGCGTCGTTCGTCGCGCGCCTGCTGCACAAATACCGCTGGATTGCCTATATCGGCCTGGTCATCATCCTTTATGTCGCGGTCAAGATGCTGCTTGATGGGGCCGTGCAGCAATTCCCCGATCATTTCGCCTTCCTGTCACCTTGGTTCGGGTCAAGCGGGCACTGACGCACAGGCGGAGCCGCAGGGCTCCGTTTGCCTGATCGAGGAAGCCGTGCTATTGCGCCGCCCGAATTGAGCTCCTGCCAGGAGCCATGCAAACCGTTATATGTTGAGACTGCGGGCCGGATCGGTGTTTCCGGTTCGCGTCCATTGGAAAATCGCCCATGTCCGCCCCGCGCGTCAGTTTCGTCAGTCTCGGATGTCCCAAAGCTCTTGTCGATTCCGAGCGCATCATCACGCGTCTGCGGGCCGAGGGCTACGAGATCGCCCGCAAGCATGACGGCGCCGATCTCGTTGTCGTCAACACTTGTGGTTTCCTCGATTCCGCCCGCGATGAGTCACTCAACGCCATCGGCTCCGCGCTTTCGGAAAATGGCAGGGTCATCGTCACCGGCTGTCTGGGCGCCGAGCCGGACGTGATCCGCGAGAAGCACCCCAACGTGCTGGCGATCACCGGACCGCAGGCCTATGAGAGCGTGATGGCCGCCGTCCATGAGGCGGCCCCTCCCTCGCACGATCCCTACATCGACCTCCTGCCGCCGCAGGGCGTCAAGCTGACGCCGCGCCACTATGCCTATTTAAAGATCTCGGAAGGCTGCAACAACCGTTGCACCTTCTGCATCATTCCAGCCCTTCGCGGCGATCTCGTCTCGCGGCCGGCGGCCGATGTGCTGCGCGAAGCCGAAAAACTGGCCAAGGCCGGCGTCAAGGAACTGCTCGTCATCTCGCAGGATACCAGCGCCTACGGCATCGACATCAAATACCAGACGTCCATGTTCGGTGATCGCGAAGTGCGGGCGAAATTCCTCGATCTCTCGGAGGAGTTGGGCAAGCTCGGCATCTGGGTACGCATGCATTATGTCTACCCCTACCCGCATGTCGCCGACGTCATCCCGCTGATGGCCGATGGAAAAATCCTTCCCTATCTGGATATCCCCTTCCAGCACGCCTCGCCGCAGGTACTGAAGAACATGCGCCGGCCCGCCCATGGCGAGAAGACGCTCGAGCGCATCCGCGGCTGGCGCGATGTGTGCCCGGATCTCGCCATCCGGTCGACCTTCATCGTCGGCTTTCCCGGCGAAACCGACGACGATTTTGAGATGCTGCTCGATTGGCTGGATAAAGCGAAAATCGATCGCGCCGGCTGCTTCAAATACGAGCCGGTCAGAGGCGCCCGCTCCAACGAGCTTGGGCTCGAGCAGGTGCCGCAGGAAGTCAAGGAAGCGCGCTGGCATCGCTTCATGCAGCGCCAGCAGAAGATCTCGGCGACGCAGCTTGCCAGGAAGGTCGGCAAGCGTCTGCCGGTGCTGATCGACGAGGCGCACGGCACCTCGGCAAGGGGCCGCACCAAATATGACGCGCCCGAGATCGATGGTTCGGTCCACATCCAGTCGCGCCGCCCGATGCGCGCCGGCGACATCGTCACCGTCAAGATCGAGCGCGCCGACGCTTACGACCTCTACGGCTCGGCCGTCTGAGCCTCCCGTCAGCTTCTCCATCCAAATGAAAAGGGCGCCTCGCGGCGCCCTCTCCATATCGAAAAGTGTTCTGCCGTTTATTGCGGCAGCTTGTCGTCCACGCCCTTGACGTAGAAATTCATGCCGAGCAGCGTGCCGTCGTCGGCGACCTCGCCATCCTTCAGCCACGCCGAGCCATCCTGCTTGGCGATCGGTCCGGTGAAGGGGTTCCAGCCGCCGGCGATCTTCTTTTCGGTCGCTTCGGCCATCGCCTTCACGTCGTCGGGCATGTTGGTGTAGGGCGCGAGCTTGACCGCGCCGTCCTTGATGCCGAGCCAGACATTGTCCGGCTTCCAGGTGCCGTCGATGGCTGCCTGTACGCGGCTGATATAGTACGGCCCCCATTCGTCGGTCAGCGACGTCAGCTGCGCGTTCGGCGCGAACTTGATCATGTCGGACGACTGGCCGAAACCGTGCAGTTTGCGCTCTTCAGCCACCTGCAGGGCGGCGGTCGAATCGGTGTGCTGGACGATGATGTCGGCGCCCTGGTCGAACAGTGCCTTGGCGGCGTCGGCTTCCTTGCCCGGATCGAACCACGAGTTCACCCAAACGATCTTGGCCTTGAAGTTCGGATTGATCGATTGCGCGCCGAGCATGAAGGAGTTGATGCCCATCACCACTTCCGGGATTGGGAAGGAGACGATGTAGCCGGCGACGCCGGACTTCGATTCCTTGGCAGCGATCTGGCCGAGCACGTAGCGGCCTTCATAGAAGCGCGCATTGTAGATGCCGAGATTATCCCCGCTCTTGTAGCCCGTGGCGTGCTCGAACATCACCTTGGGAAACTTCTTGGCGACCTTCACTTCGGCGTCCATGAAACCGAACGAGGTGCCGAAGATGATCTTGCAGCCTTCGCGCGCCAGACGCTCGAAAGCACGGTCGGCGTCGGGGCCTTCCGAGACGTTCTCCAGATAGGCGGTCTCGACCTTGTCGCCGAGGGCCTTCTCGACCTCGAGGCGGCCCTGGTCGTGCTGGTAGGAATAGCCGAAATCGCCGATCGGACCGGTGTATACCCAGCACGCCTTCAACTTGTCGGCGGCCTGCGCGGATGCCGCCAGCGACATCGCGGCGGTCGTGGTCATCAGGGCAATAAGCAGTTTTTTCATTGTGTTACCTCTCTGAGTTAAGCCTTGGAGCTTCCCGTCTTGTTCTTGTTGTCAACGATCCGGAACGAATGGCTGCCCCAGGGATGCCGGCGTGTTCATCATCGTCAGACGCTTGTTGCGCGAGATTAGAACGAGAACCACGACGGTTGCCAGATAGGGCAGAGAAGAAAGCATCTGCGAGGGCACCGGAATGCCAAAAGCCTGTGCATGAAGCTGGCCGATCCACACCGCGCCGAAGATGTAGGCGCCGGCCAGCACCCGCCACGGCCGCCAGGATGCGAACACCACCAGCGCGAGCGCGATCCAGCCGCGACCAGCGGACATGTTCTCGACCCACTGCGGCGTATAGACGAGCGACAGATGGCCGCCGGCAAGACCGGCGCAGGCGCCGCCGAAGATGACCGCGAGGTAGCGATAGCGGATGACCTTGATGCCAAGCGCATGCGCTGATGTGTGGCTGTCGCCGATCGAGCGCAGCGTCAGCCCGGTACGCGTCTTGAACAGGAACCACATCACCGCGGCCGTCAGCGCGATCGAGATATAGAACACCGGGTCCTGGCCAAACAGCAGCTTGCCCACGACCGGGATCGAGCTGAGGCCGGGAATGTCGAGATTGGGCAGCCTGACGCCGGGCTGGCCGACGAAGCTTGTTCCGATCATGCCTGAGAGGCCGAGGCCGAGCAGCGTCAGCGACAGGCCGGTCGCCACCTGGTTGGTGGCCAGCGACAGTGTCATGACGGCAAACAGCAGCGAGAAAAGCGCTCCCATGGCGATTGCCGCCAAAAGTCCGATCCAAGGCGAGCCGGTCACGTAACCGGCGCCGAAGCCACCGACCGCGCCCATGATCATCATGCCTTCGACGCCAAGGTTGAGTACGCCGGAGCGCTCGACCACCAGTTCGCCGATCGCCGCGATCAAAAGCGGCGTCGCGGCCGTGGCGATGGTCAGGAGGATATTGACGGTGATGTCCATCAGCGGGCTTCCTTCAACTTTGGCGCGGCCTCAAGCTTCGCGGGGGCTTCCTGTTTGGTCAGCGCCAGGCCGATCAATCGGATGCGGTAATGAATGAGCGTGTCGCAGCCGAGCACGAAGAACAGCAGCATGCCCTGGAACACCCTTGCCACCTTGTCGGAAATGCCGAGCGCGCTTTGCACCGCTTCGCCACCGAGATAGGTCAGCGCCAGCACCAGACCCGCGGCGATGATGCCGAGCGGATTGAGGCGGCCGAGGAACGCCACGATGATGGCGGTGAAGCCATAGCCGGGCGAAATCACCGGCTGCAATTGCCCGATGGCGCCGGAGACCTCCGAGATGCCGGCAAGGCCGGCCAGCGCTCCCGACAGCAGGAAGGCGAAGAACACCATGCGGTTGAGGCCGAAGCCAGCGAAGCGTCCGGCCCTCGGGCTGGAGCCCAGCACGCGGACCTCGAAACCCTTGAGCATGCGGCCCATCAGGATCCAGATCAGCACCGCTGCCACAAGGGCGAAGACGAAGCCCCAATTGGCGCGCCCGGCATCGGGCATCAGTTCCGGAAGCACGGCCGAGTCGCCGAACTGGATCGTCTGCGGAAAGCCGTGTCCCTGCGGATCGCGCCAGGGGCCGCGCACCAGCCAGTCGAGGAACAGCTGCGCGACATAGACCAGCATCAGGCTGGTGAGGATTTCGTTGGTTGAGAAGCGAGTCTTCAGCAAGGCCGGGATCGCGGCGTAGGCCGCACCGCCGACCATGCCGAGCAGAAGCATCAGCGGCAGCACCAGCGGGCCTTCGAATTGGGGAAATAGCACCGGAATGATGGAACCGAAGATGGCGCCGAAGATGAACTGGCCCTCGGCGCCGATGTTCCAGATGTTGGCCTTGTAGCAGACCGACAGGCCGACGGCGATCAGGATCAGGGGCGCCGCCTTGATCGCCAGTTCATGCAATTGCCAGACCTGGCTGATCGGCTCGATGAAATAGATATGGAACGCGTTGAGCGGGTTGACGCCGAGCAGTGCGAACATAATGGCGCCGGCGATGATGGTCAGCGCGAACGCGATGAATGGCGACAGCATCGAAAACAGCGGCGAGCGCTGCGGGCGTTTGACGAGTTCGAGGCGCATCATGCCGTCTCCAGCGTGTGTTCGGCGTGGCCGGGTTCGGCGCCGCCCATCAGCAAGCCGACCTTCTCGAAAGTCGCTTCGGCGATTGGCATCGGCTTCGAGAGCTCGCCATTGTGCATGACCGCGATCGCATCCGATATCTCGAACAGCTCGTCCAGATCCTGGCTGATCACCAGTACGGCCGATCCGCTGCGAGAGAGCTCGATCAAGGCCTGGCGGATGTGCGCTGCGGCACCGGCGTCGACGCCCCATGTCGGCTGGTTCACCACCATCACGCTTGGCCGGCGGTCGAGTTCGCGGCCGACGATGAATTTCTGCAGATTGCCGCCCGAAAGTGCCGCCGCTTCGGGATCCGGCGCGCTCTTGCGCACATCCATCGCCTTGATGATGCGTTGCGAGGCGACGTAGACGGCGCCGCTCTTGACCATGCCGCCGGTGCCGACAAAGGCCTTGCCATCCGTGGCGTGGCGCGACAGCAGGAGGTTTTCCGAGAGTTTCATGCGTGGCGCGGCACCATGGCCGAGACGCTCTTCCGGCACGAAGGCCGCCCCCAGCAGGCGCCGCCCGGTGATGGTGAGGCCGCCGGCGTCCTTGCCGCGGATGCGCACCGAAGCGGCATCCTGCTGCAAAACCTCGCCGGAGACGGATTCGAAGAATTCGCCCTGACCATTGCCGGCGACGCCGGCAATACCGATCACTTCGCCGGCGCGGACATTTAGGCTGATGTTCTTGAGCGGAATGGAAAACGGCGTTGCCGGCTTGCGGCTGAGGCTGCGGATTTCGAGCAGCGGCTGCGCGGTGTCGATCCCCTCGACCGGCGCCCGCACCACCGCCTGCACCTCACTGCCCACCATCATGCGGGCGAGCGATGAGGCGGTCTCCTCGCGCGGGTTGCAGTGGCCGACCACCTTGCCGTGCCGCAGCACCGTGGCGCGGTCGCAGATGCGTTTGACCTCCTCGAGCCGGTGCGAAATGTAGAGGATCGATTTGCCCTCAGCGCGTAGCCGCTCCAGCGTCTCGAACAGCTTGTCGGCTTCCTGCGGCGTCAGCACCGATGTCGGCTCATCCAGGATGATGAGCTGCGGCGTCTGCAACAGGCAGCGGATGATCTCGATGCGCTGGCGCTCGCCGACCGACAGGTCGCCGACCAGCGATTCCGGATCGAGCGGCAGGCCATAGCTGTAGGAAAGCGCCCTCGCCTTGGCCGCGATCGAGCTGATCGGCGAGCCGTCATCCAGCGACAGGGCAATGTTCTCGGCGGCCGTCAACGCCTCGAACAGCGAAAAATGCTGGAACACCATGCCGATGCCGAGCTTCTTGGCAGCGCCCGGGCTGGTGATCCGCACCGCCTGGCCGTTCCAGAAAATCTCGCCGGAATTGGGCTCGAGCGAGCCGAACAGCATCTTGACCAGAGTCGACTTGCCGGCGCCGTTCTCGCCAAGCAAAGCGTGGATCTCACCTTTGGCGATGTTGAGATCGATATGGTCGCACGCCGTCAGCGTGCCGAATATCTTGGTCAGGCCACGAACCTCGAGCAGGTTCGCTCCATCATGATTTGCACTCACAGTGCCTCCCATCCGGATTACCGGACATGTTCTGTGTTCCCGCAAGCATCGTATGCGCGGCCGGCTCTCGTGCGAAAGCAGCACCCGACTTGAAAGAGCTTCAAGAATTTCAGCGGAAACTCAAGGGCAAAGATCAGCCAGCGTCGCACAAGCATGTGGCTGGCCGGCTTTTCGTGCAAACCAAGTCCGCGGCTGCGGCAGGACGCTGAAAACCAAGGCAGACTGTCGTCAGGGAACCAGGATGGTCGTGCCTGTCGTTCTGCGTCCCTCAAGATCCAGATGCGCCTTGCCAGCGTCCTTCAGCGCATAGCGCTGATTGATCTTGATCTCGACGGCGCCAGTGAGCACGACCTCGAACAATGCGGCGGCGGACGCATCGAGGTCCTCGCGTTTTGCATTGTAGACGAACAGCGTCGGCCGCGTGGCGAACAGCGAGCCCTTCTGCGCCAGCAGCGACATCGAGAACGGCGGGATGGGTCCCGAGGACTGGCCGAAGCTGACGAACATGCCGAGCGGCTTCAGGCAGTCGAGCGAGGCCGGGAATGTGTCGTTACCCACGGAATCGTAGACGACGTCGCATTTCCTGCCGCCGGTGATGGCGGCGACGCCGGCGACGAAATCCTGCTCCTTGTAGTTGATGACATGGTCGAAGCCGTGTGCCTTGGCCAGTTCGATCTTGTCGGCGGAGCTGGCGGTGCCGATGACCGTTGCGCCGAGGTGTTTTGCCCACTGGCCTAGAATGAGCCCGACGCCACCAGCCGCGGCATGAAACAGGATCGTGTCGCCTGCCTTGACCTTGAAGGTCCGGCGCAGCAGATATTCCGCGGTCATGCCCTTCAGCATCATGGCGGCGGCTTGTTCGTCGCTGATGCCGTCCGGCACCTTCACGACCTTGCTGGCGTCGATGACGCGCTCTTGCGCATAAGCCCCCGTCGTCACGGCATAGGCAATCCGGTCGCCCGGCTTCAGCCAGTCGACGCCCTGACCAACCTCCAGCACCACGCCGGCGGCTTCGCTGCCCGGAATGAGCGGAAATCCGCCAGGCGGCGGATAGAGGCCCGAGCGATGATAGACATCGATGAAGTTGAGACCGATCGCGGTATGCCTGATCAGGATCTGCCCCGAACCCGGCTGGCCGGGATCGGCGTCCTCGTAAGTCAGGACGTCGGGGCCGCCATTGGCGTGAATTCGGATGGCTTTGGACATGGACAGGATTCCTTGAAGAGCGGCTGGTCAGGCCTTTTTGGCGCCGAGGTTTGGAAAGAACTGCATGATGCCGCCAATGCAGGCCAGGTAGAGCCCCGTGATGGTGATACCGATCTTGGTAAAAGTGCCGACCTGCTCACCCAGCACGCCGATCTGGTCGTAGAAGGCGGCGAGCGCCGCCTGCGCGAGCGCAAGCGCGCCGAAGGCGCACCACAACAGCGTCATGCCGAGATTGATCGGCCGCAGCCGCTTCACCCGCACCGGATGGATGAAGTTTATCGGCACAAAAGTCAGAATGCCGGCCACCACCACCACCGCGAACGAAACCCACTGTCCCGGCTCAATGACGAACAGCGTGAACACCACCATGTTCCAGACCACGGGGAATCCCTTGAAGAAATTCTCCTTCGTCTTCATGCCGGTGTCGGCGTAGTAGATCGCGCTTGAGACCACGATGATCGCCGCCGACAGGAAAGATAGGCCTTCGCCCATGAAACCGCGCTGATAGAGCGCGAAGGCCGGGATCAGCACGTAGGTCACATAGTCGATAATGTTGTCGAGGAGTTCGCCCGACCAGGTCGGCAGGATTTCCTTGACCTCCAGCTTTCGGGCGATCGGCCCATCGATACCGTCGACGAACAGCGCCAGCCCCAGCCACCAGAACATGGCCGTCCAGCGCTCCTCGCTCGCCGCCACCAGCGACAGGAAAGCCAGGAACGAACCGGAAGCGGTCAGCAGATGCACCGAAAACGCGCGCGCCTGCGGCCAAGTGACCTTCTTCTTCGGTCGCGGAATCCGTTCCGTGATCTTCTCGGCGATCTTACGGGCCTTTGTGTTCTTCCTCACGGGCCCCGCCAATCCAGCTTGCATATCTCGGCCGAGCGGCCGGCGAAATTCCAGTTGCGGCCAAAGGCCCGCATCTTGCTCTTGTCGGACCTGGCCACGATGATCTCCGGCGCGATCCAGTATTCGGAATTCGTGATCACCGTGTCCTTCTCGCGGTCCTTGCCCCCGATTGGCGTGACCGCCCCGTCGATGATCTTCGGTATCTGGAAAATACGCGTCTTGTCGCGCGTCTCGTAGGTGATCGGCACCTGTTCGACGCCCAGGAATTTGCCCACCAGGATCGAGAGCAGCGACGTGGTCCCGCCGGCTTTGCCGGTGAAGATCTTGGTCAAGGCCTTGACCGCGTAGACCGAGGCCCTGACGTCGATGAACAGGCCCGCGGTCCAGTTGCCGCGGCTCATGTAGCCGGGGATTTCCATGATCAGCCCAAGATTGAGACCGGAGAGGTCGACCTCGCCGAAATGGCCGGCGTCGATACGAAAACCCGCCCAGGTCTGGCAATAGCCCTCGGTCGGAGGATGGCTGCCAAGGGAGAGCACGCAAGGGCAAAAAACCGTGCAATTGCAGGAGAGTACGAGCTCTCCTTTCATTGCCCAGCTCTGATCTGCCATCGATTTTCCCCCACTCACAGCGAGACTACTAGCAGCGCGGCTGCCCAGACAAGCAGTATCGCACCAGCCAGCCGGGTTGGAAGACTGCCCGTCGTCTGTTTTTCAATCAGGGTGAACACGCCGATCAGCGCCATCCAGAAGACGTTCATGACGCCGACTGCGAACATCACCAGCATCAATGCCCAGCAGCAGCCGAGGCACCAGATGCCTTGCGCGACGCCGAGCCGGAAGACGCGGATGGTTCTCGCGCTCCAGTTCGAAAACAGGATCGAGAACGGATTTCGGCATTTCTTCAGGCAGGCCTCCTTGAGACCACTGAACTGGTAGAGGCCGGCAACCAGCAAGGCGAGCCCACCGGCAACGCCAAGCACCGGATCGAATATCCCTCCCGACGCGGCGAATGCGTGGACGGCAAGTGTCAGTGCCGCAAACAGCATCGAGGCGGCAAGCCAGACGCAGAGGTAGCCGGCAACCAGCACCAGCGGATGGACGACTGGCTCCCCTCTGATCCGCGCCGTATCGGCGATCTCGCAATAGGTGCGGATCATTGGCGCCGCGGATGGCAGCATCGCGCCGATCGCCATGAGAAACCACATGAGGATGAGCGCCAGGGTAAGTGGGCCGATGCTTGCGTCCAGCGGCGCGGGTGAAAGGCAGAGTGCGAAGAACCGTTCGAGCACGGCCGGCAACGGCAGTTGCGGCAAGTTACGCAACAAAGTGTCACCTGGCGCGCTGGTCTGGGCCTCGGCGCCGCGAATCGCCATCGCGGCAAGCAGCAGCCAGGCCAGTGCGATGCTTGCACCGACGACGACGTTGACCGTCCAGCGCGGCTTGCCCGCGACGTTTGCCGTGGCGCGGCCGGCGCGGTCGAGGTGGCTGAAATCGTCCTGTTGGGCGGTCATGACACTCGAATGGGCCGAATCGCCGCGTTGATCAAGCCGCATGATCTGCCCTATATGCGTCTATCGACTGGCAGGTCCGATGGCCGCCTCGCATAGCAAGCCGGAAGCCGATCTTGGAGCATCAGGAAACAGCGCGGATACTAATCGCAGGCACTGGGCCGGCGGGATTGATCGCCGCGCTTGCCTTCGCCGATGCCGGCTTTCCGGTGACGATTGCCGGGCCTGAGGTTTCGGCTCCCGACGGTCGCACCACGGCGCTCATGACGCCTGCCCTGAAAGTGCTCGAACGGCTGGGCGTGCTCCAGGACATCGAGCCCAGGGCCGCACCCTTGAAGGTGATGCGTATTGTCGATGCGACCGGCAGGCTGATCCGCAGTCCCGTCGTTACGTTCCGCGCCAGCGAGATCGACGAGGAACAGTTCGGCCTGAACCTTCCCAACGGCGTCCTTGGACCCGCGCTTGCCGGCAAGGTGGCCGCGCATTCCGGGATCGAGTGGCGCAGATCGATGGTGAAGGCCTGGCATCTCGGCGCCGCCAATGCTCATGCCGCGCTGGTTGACGGCAGCGAGATCGATGCGTCGCTTGCGGTCGCTGCCGATGGCCGCCTGTCGCCGGCCCGCGAGGCCGCGGGCATTTCGACGGCGGCGCGCGCTTACCCTCAGGCGGCGCTCGTCCTCAATTTCGGCCACAGCCGCGAACATGGCTTCATCTCGACGGAGTTCCATACCGAGACCGGCCCTTTCACGCAGGTTCCGCTGTCGGGCAATCGCTCCAGCCTTGTCTGGGTGGTCAAGCCTGAGACCGCCAAGGAGCTTGCCGCGTTGGACGACGCAACGCTCTCGCTGCGGGTCGAACGGCAGATGCAGTCGATGCTGGGCCGGGTAACTGTGGAGCCGGGCCGCCAGATTTATCCGTTGTCGACGGTGACCCCCTGCGTTTCGCGGCGCAGCGGGTGGCGCTTGTCGGCGAAGCGGCGCACGTGTTCCCGCCGATCGGCGCGCAAGGCCTCAACCTGGGTATCAGGGATATCGACGATCTTGTTGGAATCGCGCGGGAAAATCGTGAGGATCCGGGGGCTGCTGCCGCCCTTGCCGTATACGATTTCAAGCGCCGGCCCGATATTCTGGCGCGCAGCAGCGCTGTCAATCTGCTCAACATATCGCTGCTTTCGGACATGTTGCCCGCACAGATGGCGCGCGGCGCCGGTCTCGGCGTGCTTGGCGGCTTTGCACCGCTCCGCGCTTTCTTCATGCGCGAAGGGCTTCGTCCCGGCAGCGGCTTTGCGGCGCTTGCGGGTGGCTTTCGGAAGCCGACGCGGCAGCGGTAGCGATTCTGCGGATTTTGCCGCGGTATCGCGACGTTTGCCAAAAACCTTTGTTGCGCAATCCGCGTATCTTGAAGGCGCTCAGACGCTTGGGATTGAATTGATGCGGAGTCTGCGCCAAATAAAGTCAAGGAATTCAGTGGTGAGTACGATGAAAACGGCCAAATTCGCGATCGGACAGGTGGTTCGCCACCGGCTGTTCCCGTTCCGAGGCATCATTTTCGACGTCGATCCGCAGTTCGCCAACACCGACGAATGGTACGAAGCCATTCCCGCCGACGTACGGCCGCGCAAGGACCAGCCGTTCTACCACCTGCTCGCCGAGAATTCGGAAACAGAATACATCGCCTATGTGTCCGAGCAGAATCTGCTCGAGGATCAGTCGGGAGAACCCGTCCGCCATCCGCAGATCAAGGAAATGTTCGACAAGAAGCCGGACGGGCGCTACGCGCCGAAACGACAGTCCAAGCACTGACTTCCGGCATGCCGGGTACGACCAGAAATAAAAAAGCGGGGCATGGCCCCGCTTTTTTTGACACGATAATGAACCGACGCGGATCAGTTGGCGGTCTTCGCCTTGTCCTGCTCGTCCTTGAGCTTCTTGGCGAAATCCTGGTTGTTCTTGGCGACGAAGTCCTGGAGCTTCTTCTGCCGGTCCTCGATGTCCGACTGCTGCAGCGGGGGGCCGTCATAGGCGCCGCTGAAGCCCTGCAGCGCGATCTTGATCGGGTTGGCCTGGTTCTGGAAATTGATCGAGGTCAGCGTGATCCCCTGACCCTTCTTGAACGAGGCGACGAGCTGGTCGGTCAGCGGCACTTCCGCCACGCAACGATCCGGGAAGCAGATGACATAGTCGAGCTTCTGCGCCTTGCCGGTGTCGATCTGCAGGCCGATGCCGGGAGGCACGAGGCGACCGGTCGGGACCGTCACCTGGAACACCTTGCGGTTCACCTTGCCCTTGAGCTCGATCAGGCTGACGCCGGTGACAAGCTGGCCATTGCCAGCGGTGACGATGTTCTGGACGTTGCAGATGTCGACGTCTTCCTGCTTGGTGCAGGCCTTGAACCAGCCCTGCGGTATCTGCGGCTGCTGCTGCGCGGAAGCAGAGGGAAGTCCTGCGCCGAGAAAGCCAACCACGCCTGCGGCCATGACCGACAGGCGGTACGCGTTGCTGTTCAGGCTCGTCATGTCGTGCACTTCCTCTCAATGATCCCGGGACCGGCTTTTTCGTGCCGTGTGGTCCAGCTACCTGTTGCCAAAATGAGGCAACAGAATGACTTCGGACGGCGTGTTACACTGCAAGCGGCGTCGAATCCAGCCCGCCCACTTGTAATTCTTGATGACGCCATTGGCCGCCACGCAGTTGCCCCATGCTAGGGTGCGGACCGAATCATCAAGCCGACCTGTTAAGGAGACGGTCATGGGCCGCGTTCTTGTTTGGCTGGTCACCGCGCTATCGTTTTTCATCCTGTCGTCGCCACCGGCGTTGTCGGAGCCGAAATACGCGATTGCGATGCAGGGCGAACCGGCCCTGCCGCCGGACTACACCCATTTCAGCTACGTCAATCCCGACGCGCCGAAGGGTGGCAGCATCACCTATTGCGTCGTCGGCAGCTTCGACAATCTCAACCCCTTCATCCTCAAAAGCCTGCGCACGACGGCGCGCGGCATGATGGACACGATTTTCGGCAATCTGGTGTTCGAGCCGCTGATGCAGCGCAACTATGACGAGCCCTTCAGCCTCTATGGCCTGCTGGCCGATGCCGCCGATATGGACCCCGAACGCAAGAGCATCGAGTTTCATCTCAATCCCAATGCAAGATGGTCAGACGGCGAGCCAGTGACGCCGGAGGATGTGCTGTTCACCTACGATGTCTTCACCGACAAGGGCCGCCCGCCCTACAGCGCCCGCATGAGCATGATTGCCAAGCTGGAGAAGACCGGCGACCATAGTGTGCGCTTCACTTTCAATGACAAGGCCAATCGTGAATTTCCGCTGATCATCGCGTTGACGCCGATCATTCCGAAACACGCTTTCGACAAGGACACGTTCGACAAGACCACCCTAAAGCCTTTGATCGGCAGCGGACCCTACACAGTGGACAAGGTGCAGCCTGGCCAGCGCATCGTATTCAAGCGCAACCCCGACTACTGGGGCAAAGACATCCCGTCGAAGCGCGGCTTTGACAACTACGACCAGATCACGATCGAGTACTTCCTCAACGCTAATGCCAAGACGGAAGCTTTCAAGAAGGGCATCTGCGCGATCGACGATGAAACGGAGCCGGTCAAGCGCGAGCGCGATATCGACTTTCCGGCCTTCCGCAATGGCGATGTGAAGGCAGAGAATTTCGATACCGGCATTCCGCCTGTCGTGACCGGCTTCCTGTTCAACACAAGACTGCCAAAGTTCTCCAACCCGGCCGTGCGGCGTGCGCTTGGGATGCTTTACGACTTCGAGTGGGCCAACAAGAACCTGTTCGATGGCAAATACACGCGCACGATGAGCTATTGGCAGAATTCCGAGCTTTCCGCGCTAGGGCATCCTGCCGATGACCGGGAGAAGGCGCTTCTGGCCCCCTATCCCGGCCGCGTGCCGCCCGACGTCATGGAAGGCACTTACCGGCCGCCGGTCACCGATGGATCAGGCAATGACCGCAAGGTGTTGAGAGCTGCATTCGATCTGCTGAAGAGCATTGGATATCACGTGCAGGACGGGACAATGCTCGATCCCCAGGGAAAGCCGTTCGGCTTCGAGATAATTGCCGCGTCACAGGACGAAGAGCGCCTTGCCACGATCTATCAGCGCACGCTGGAGAAGATTGGCATCAACGTCGCCATCCGTAGCCTCGATGGCGATCAAATCCAATCGCGAAAGCAGCGGCTGGACTTCGAAGTGCTGTTCGGGTCGAGCGGCTTCAACAATTCGCTGTCGCCCGGTAGCGAGCAGGTCGGGCGCTGGAGTTCTTCGGAGGCGATGAGAGAAGGAACCTTCAATCTCGCAGGCGTCGCCGACCCGGCAATCGATGCCGCGATCGAAGCGATGCTGAACGCACGCACCAAGGAGGATTATGTCGCCGCGGTCCGCGTGCTCGACCGGCTGCTGATCTCCGGCAACTATATCGTGCCGATGCAGTACAACACGCAGCAGTGGCTTGCTTACTGGAATTATCTGGAACATCCGCGAAAGACGCCCATATTCGGTTACCAGCTGCCGACGTGGTGGCGCAAACCGAACTGAAAATCCGGAGATAGAGATGAGCGAAGCGAACGCCATAACCGTCGATGTGGTGTCGGACGTCGTCTGTCCGTGGTGCTTCATCGGTCAGAAGCGGCTGGACAAGGCGGTGGCGGCTGCCGGTGATGTCGAAGTGCACATACGCTGGCGGCCGTTCCAGCTCGATCCGACCATTCCGCCGCAAGGCAAGGACCGCCACGAATACATGCTGGCCAAGTTCGGCAGCGACAAGCGCATTCGCGAAATTCATGCCCGCATCGAACCGCTTGGCGAGGCCGAGGGCATTTCCTTTGCCTTCGATGCCATCAAGGTGGCGCCGAATACGCTCGATGCGCATCGGTTGATCCGCTGGGCCGGGGCCGCCGGCGAGGACGTCCAGAACCGGCTGGTGCGCCGCCTGTTCCAGTTGAATTTCGAGGAAGGCGTCAACATAGGCGACCACACCGTGCTGCTCGAAGCTGCCCGCGAGGCCGGCATGGATGCCTCGGTTGTTGAAACGCTGTTGCCGAGCGATGCCGATGTTGAAGCGGTTCGCACGGAAATCGCCACTGCATCGCGCATGGGCATCACAGGCGTGCCGTGCTTCCTGCTCGAGGGCAAATATGCCGTGATGGGCGCGCAGGACGCGGACACGTTGGCTGATGCGATCCGTCAGGTAGCGGCCGCCAAGGCGCGTGGCGAGTTGGAAAAGGCCGACTGAGCAAGCCATCCCGCGCCGATATCAAGAGCAGGCGTTGCGTGAGCAAACTGCGCCCCGTACGCCATCAATCAGACATCAGGGACGGCGTGTTTCGGAATTCTGGTCAGTTTCCGATAAGAAATTCGGCCGGGCCAAAGGATTTTTGATTCACAAAACCGTGTACGGAGCTTCCCCTGGGGAAGGTTTCTCGCGGCCATCTGCCTAGAGTCTAGATGATTGAAATAAATTGAGTTTTTCTGGTTTTTGCCAGACGTTCGGGTGGCGATCCAGCCATTGATATGTTGCCTCAGGGCAACGGCTGCGGACGCAACCTCGCATGCCCGCTTTAAAAATTAATGGAAAATGATCAATTGGTGTTACCATCCGTAACAAAACAAAAAAGGTTTGGGCGGGATCGTGATTCGGATCGGCAGACGATCGCAAGAGTCAGTACCGGATGGACTACAAGGCGATGCCTCAGGGCGGTCGCATCTGACGCCGGTATCCTCGATGCGCAATTTCTGGGGGCTCGTGCGAGCCTACTGGGTCTCGGACCGCTGGAAGGAAGCCTGGACGCTGACGCTGGTGATCGCGTTGCTCACCGCGCTGTCCAGCAAGGCCAGCGTGTGGTTCGCCATGGCTTCGGGCGAATTGGTGAATTCGATCGCCTTCCTGCACGACGCCGCCAACACCCGCCCGCTGGAGACAATCCTGACCAACGCCGGCGTGCTGGTGCTGCTGGTCCTGCTCAAGGATGCGGGCTTCACCGGTATACGCAATCTCGTCTCGGCAACCTTGCACCGCAAATGGCGTGGCTGGCTGAACGACCAATTCAACCAGGCCTTGCTCGACGGCAACCATACTCATTTCCATGCTCAACATGGTTCCGCGGACGGCGGCATCGTTGCGCCCGACAACGTTGACCAGCGCATCCAGGAATCGATCAAGGACATGACCGGCGGTGCGATCGGCCTCGCCATGGGCGTGCTGGGGCTGGCGACTTCGCTCTACTTTATCGGCCAGAACCTGTTGCAGTCGTCAGTTGAGGTCAAAGGTCTGGAGTTCCTTGGCAGCTATGGCAGCGCCGTTCTCGCCCTTCTTGCCGTTGCCACTTACGTGCCCCTAAACACCTGGATCGCCGTCAAGCTCGGCAGCCTGCTGGAACGTCTCAATATTCGCATGCAGAAGGCCGAGGGAAGCTATCGTAGCGAACTGACGACATTTCTGCGCCGCAGCTTCCATGTCGCCGCCTCACATGGCGAGAGCGTCCAGAAAGCGATGCACGACCGGCTCTATGTCGACATCGATCGCACTTGGGGACGGCTGAATGTCGTCAACACCAGCTATATGTCGTTCGAGCTGATCTACAATTTCATCGGCGCGCGCATGGTAGCCTATGCTCCGGGCCTTGTGCCGTTCATCCACAGCCGCCTGGACTATAAAGGCTACATCACCGGCTCCGAAATGGTTGCCCAACTCATCAGCCAGTGTTCGTGGTTCATCCATGTCATGCCCGCCATAGCCACGCTTCGCGCCAACAGCCAGCGCGTGACGGAGCTCGCCAACGCGATCGAGAATGTCCAGCATCCACGGGAATTCTACAGCCAGAGCGGCCGTTCCGACTTCCACTACGTCAGCCAGAATCCGGTTTTCGGCCTGACCATCCAGAAGCTGGAGCTGGCGCACCAGGGCGAGGACGCGACGCCATTCCTCAGTTCCGCCAACCTGCGGTTCCGGCGCGGCGAATGGACCTTCCTGAAAGGCGAATCCGGTTGCGGCAAGACCTCGCTGATCAAGGCGATCAACGGCTTGTGGCCCTACGGCCGCGGCACCATTGTCTTCCCCGACGGCGTGAAGAGTTTTTATGCCGCCCAGGAGGTCAAGCTGCCGCAGGTATCGCTGAAACAGCTGGTCTGCCTGCCCGGCTCCGAACGCGACCATGGCGATGCCCAAGTTGCTTCCGCGCTGCATAAGGCTGGCCTTGGCGATTTCATCGAACACATGGCCAATGAAAGCCGCGAAGGTAAAAGCTGGGATCAGGTTCTGTCGGGCGGCCAGAAACAGAAGCTGGTGGTGGCTCGTATCATACTGCAGCAGCCGGGGCTGCTGTTCCTCGACGAGGCCACCGGTGCTCTCGATCCTGACGGCAAGATTGCCTTCCATCAGGCCATCAAGGACAACTGCCCCGATGTGACGGTGATCAGTGTCATGCACGAAGCCGTAGCGCCGAGATCGGTTGCCGGCACCGAGTTCTACCACTCGATGGTCTTGATTGCCGACGGTGTCGCGACGAAGAAGCCGCTCGCCCCGAGCCTGCCCGTCGAACTCACCACGATTCTGGTCCAACCAAGGCCGGTCGAGGATAAATGGACGCGGTTTTCGCGCCGGCTGAAGCAGAAATAACGACGACGTCACCGGAACTTGCCGCGTCAACCGGCGGGCTGTGATCACAGTCTCGCGATCAGGGCCGTTCGGCACTGTTTTCCTTCCTCACCGCGATTGACTCGGCAAGGCTCGCTCCTATGTTGCGCCGGCTTGCAGACAGTCAAAGCGAACCCGCAAGCAGAAAGGTCACCGCGCCATGCCTGGCGACAGTCACAGTCGAACGCAACCGCCGTCCGCCTAGACGTGACCTGAGTGGTTCATGTCCTGCCGGACGGCAAGGAGTGAACCATGAACGATTTTTTCCCCGTAGCGGACGATGAGGCCGTCGCCATCGCCCGCATCCTTGCCAACGACCACGTCGCCGACGTCGTCGAGGCGCTCAATCATGAGTCGCGCGAAACCGCGACGGAGCTGCTTTGCGCTGTACCGTTCGAACGGCTGGTCGAGATTTTCGACCAGCCTGAGCTCGAAGGCGCGCCCGAACTGGCGGAGGCCCTGCCCCGTCCCAAGGCGAGCAAGCTGCTCAACGCCATGTCCGTCGACCGCGCAGCCGACATCCTGCGCGAGCTCGACGAGCCGGCACGCTCCGAACTGCTCGGTGCTTTGGCCCCGCCACTGCGCGTGACCCTGCTTTCCATTCTGGGCTATCCCGAAGGCAGCGCCGCCTCGATCATGACGACGGAGTTCGTCAGCGTTCCCTCCGACTGGACCGTCGGGCGTACGCTCGATTACATCCGCAAGGTCGAGCGGACGCGCGAGACCATCTATGCAATCTACATCGTCGATCCGCAAACCCACCTCCTGGTGCGGTCGACTGGCTTGCGGCGACTCATCACCGGTGAGCCGGACGACTCGATCCTGTCGGTTGCGCCCGACCGCATGCCGGTGACGGTCAGCCCGCTGACCGATCGCGAAAACCTGGCGCAGACGATCTCCAAATACGATCTGCTCGCCGTCCCGGTCGTCGACCACGGCAAGATCCTCGGCATCGTCACCATCGACGACATCATCGACACGATGATCGAGGAGACCACGGAGGACGTGCATCGGTTCGGCGGCATGGAGGCTCTGGACGAGCCGTATATGAAGATGAGCTTCCTCGCCATGATCAAGAAGCGTGGCGGCTGGCTCTGCGCGCTGTTCATCAGCGAGATGCTGACGGCCAATGCCATGCAAAGCTACGAGGGCGAGCTGGAGAAAGCGATCGTGTTGACGCTGTTCATCCCGCTGATCATAAGCTCCGGCGGCAATTCCGGCTCACAGGCGACCTCGCTGGTCATCCGGGCGCTGGCGTTGCGCGAGATCGGCCTTCGTGACTGGTGGCGGGTGGCGTTGCGCGAATTGCCTACCGGTCTGGTGCTCGGCGCCATGCTCGGCGTGGTCGGCGTCTGCCGCATCGCGCTCTGGCAATATATGGGCTTCTACGACTATGGCCCGCACTGGCCGCTGATTGCCGCGACGGTTGGTGCTGCACTGGTCGGCATCGTCACCTTCGGCTCGCTGTCGGGGTCGATGCTGCCTTTCGCCCTGAAACGGATCGGTTTCGACCCGGCCAGTGCGTCCGCGCCGTTCGTAGCCACGCTGGTCGATGTCACCGGACTGGTGATCTATTTCTCGGTGGCGCTCGTCATCCTGCACGGCTCGTTGCTGTAGCGGTTTGACTGTCGCCGCCGGCAAAGGCTGGCGGCGGCGCGCCGACAGGCGAGGCGTCAGATGCGCTCGCCGTCCTTCACCCGATAGGTCGGCTTGTACATGGTGACGAGCTCTTCTGCCGCAGTCGGATGCACGGCCATCGTGCGATCGAAATCGTCCTTGGTCAGCCCAGCCTTCAGTGGGATGCCGAGCAGCTGCGCCATTTCGCCGGCATCCGGCCCCAATATGTGGGCGCCGAGAACCTTGCGCGAAGCGCCGTCGACGACCAGCTTTATCAGCATCTTTTCGTCGCGGCCCGACAGCGTGTGCCGCATCGGCCGGAAGCTGGCGCGGTAGATTTCGATATCGGCGAAGCGCTTGACGGCTTCGTCCTCCGACAAGCCGACCGTGCCGATTTCCGGCTGCGAGAAGACGGCGGTCGCGATCGTGTCGTGATCGGGCGCGGTCGGATTGTCCTTGAACGCCGTTTCGACGAAGCACATGGCTTCGTGAATCGCCACCGGCGTCAGCTGCACGCGGTTGGTTACATCGCCGATCGCCCAGATATTGTCGATGTTGGTGCGGGAAAACCGGTCGACCTTGATCGCACCCGTCGCGGCGGTCATCTCGATGCCTACGCCTTCCAGGCCCATGTTCTCGGTGTTGGGGACGCGGCCGATGGCCAGCATCACCTGGTCGACCGTCAGCACCTGCCCGCTCGTGAGCTGCGCGTCGAGCCGCCCATCCGGCCGCTTGCTGACTGATTCGGAGACGGCATGGCAAAGGATTTTTATCCCCTTTCTTTCCATCGTCTCATGCAGCGTGCGCCGCAGGTCCATGTCGAAGCGGCCAAGGATTTCCTTGCCGCGATAGACCAGCGTGGTGTCTACGCCGAGGCCGTGAAAGATGTTGGCGAACTCGACCGCGATATAGCCGCCGCCCTCTATCATGATCGCCTTCGGCAGTTCCTTGAGATCGAAAGCCTCATTGGAAAAGATGCAGTGTTCGTGGCCGGGCAGTGCCGGATGCGCAGCCGGACGGCCGCCGGTGGCGATCAGGATCTGATCGGCGGTGACGGTGCGGTCTTCGCCCAGGAGATGGATCACGTGCGGGTCGACGATCATCGCCCGCGAATGAAAGGTCTCGCCGCCCGAGCCCTCGACATTCCTCTTGTAGATCGCTTCCAGGCGGCTGATCTCGCGGTCCTTGTTGGCGACAAGCATCTGCCAGTCGAAACTGGCTTCCGGCACCGTCCAGCCATAGCCGGCGGCGTCGGCAAAATGCTCGGGAAACTGCGAAGCATAGACATAGAGTTTCTTCGGCACACAGCCCCTGATGACGCAGGTGCCACCGAAACGGTATTCTTCGGCGATGCCGACGCGTTTGCCGAGCGCTGCCGCGACCCGCGCCGCCCTCACCCCGCCGGAGCCGCCGCCGATGACGAAGAGGTCGTAGTCGTAACCGGCCATGAAGCGGCTCCTTGAACGTCGAAAATGTGAGTGACAGGTAGGCCGCAAACCATCAAAAGAAAAGCCCGGACAGGCCGGGCTTTACAGATGGCCGCAAAGGCCGCGTTTGAAATGCAGGATCAGTTCTGCGTGCCGTCGGCAGGAGCCGACCCGTCCGCGGGTGCGGCGCCATCCGCCGGGGCCGCATTGTCGGCCGGAGCGGCGCCATCGGCGGGCGCAGGCGCAGCCCCCGCATTCGCTTTTGCCGCCGCCGCCAGCGTTTCGCCGACCTGCTGGGCAAGATCGCGGGCTACGCCGTTCTGCCAGATGTCGGCGGCCTTGACGAGGTCACGCGTTACGGTCGGGCCGCTGTCGAGCAGCTTCTTGCCGGACTCGGAGCTGTAGAAGGCCGCGATGTCGGTGAGTTCCTTTTCGGAAAACACCTTCGCATAGGCAAGAGCCGCTTCCTTCTCGAGGTCCGCGCGGCGCGAGGCCATCGCCAGCGCCTTCTCGTTGATCGTATTGCCGATCAGCTCCTGCATGTCAGGGTTCTTCTGGATGAGCTGCGATTCGAGCGCCGCGGCGGCCTGCGGCAGGATGTTGTCGAACGGGTCGGTCGCGTGGATCGCGGCGACCGCGGCGCGTGCGGCCTTCAGATGCGATTCCGTGACGTCCTGCGCGAAGACAGGCGAGGAGAACGCGAAGACAGCCGAAGCCGCCACGAGAACTGACAGACGGCGAACCCGGTTATGCAACATCATGATCGGTAGAACTCCCTGGTTTTCGGGCGGCATGGACAGTTTGGATACCGTCGCCGCCGGCGATGATGGCCGCTGACGCCAGCCCGATGAAAAGACCATGCTCGACCACGCCAGGAATGGCGTGGAGAGCATTCGAAAGCGCTCTTGTATCCGGAATGCGGCCAAAAGATGCATCGAGGATAAAATGGCCGCCGTCTGTAACAAAAGGCTGGCCTCCCGTCATCCTCAATGTCACCGGACCGGAAAGGCCGAGATTTCCGGCCACCACGGCCACGGCGATCTCGGTCGAGCGCAGGCCGAACTGATTGACTTCGATGGGAAGAGGAAATCGGCCGAGCGTCTCGACCATCTTCGAACGGTCGGCGATGACGATCATGCGCTGCGAGGCCGCGGCCACGATCTTCTCACGCAGCAGCGCACCGCCGCCGCCCTTGATCAAGGTCAGCTCTGGGTCGACCTCGTCGGCGCCGTCGACGGTGAGATCGAGCTCGGGTGTTTCCTCCAGCGTCGACAGCGGCACGCCGAGTTCACGGCACAGCGCGGCGGTGCGTTCCGAGGTCGGCACGCCGATAATGGTCATGCCGGAGGCAACCTTGTCGGCGAGCAGCCGCACGAACTCCTCGGCAGTGGTGCCGGTGCCAATGCCGAGCCGCATGCCGTCGGTGACATGGGCAAGAGCCGCCCGCGCGGCCTCGACCTTCAATTGCCTCGCATCCATGCTGCTTGCTGCCCCGAAACCTGATGCACGTCGCCCAAAAGTGACCTCGGCTTGGGAACGACATGCATGAAACAAAACCCAAAGCGCATCGCATGGGTCCTTTTCGACGCGTCGCGCTTTAGCGTTTTGGGCTCCTAGCATTTTTGCTGGCCGGGTCAAAGCCCTTGGCGGCTGCGCCACCAGTCTGCTTGCCTTCAAGCGTCGCAGCCGCTATCGCCTGCCGATGCGCAAACCTGCTCAGGATGGATCATGAGTCGCCCGATCATCGTGTTCGACCTCGACGGAACGCTGATTGATACGGCGCCGGACCTGCTCGACAGCCTCAACCACAGCCTGGCGGCCAGCGAACTGGCGGCCGTCGACGAAGCCGGCTTCAAACGATTTGTGGGTCATGGTGGCCGGGTGATGATCGAACGGGCGCATGCCGCGCAGCAACGATCCCTCAAGGTTGAGGAGCACGACCGGCTGCTGAAACTGTTCCTTGATCACTACACCGACAATATTCCGGGCAAATCCCGCCCCTACCCCGGCGTGATCGAGGCGATTGCCCGCTTTGAGAAGGCTGGCTATCTGCTGGCTATCTGCACCAATAAATACGAAGCCAATTCGCTGGCGCTGATCGAGGCGCTCGGCCTGACGAGGCATTTCGCGGCAATTGCCGGACAGGATACGTTCGCGTTCCGCAAACCCGATCCGCGCCACCTGATCGAAACAATCAAACTGGCCGGTGGCGATCCGCAACGCGCCTTGATGGTCGGCGATTCGCAAACCGATATCGACACCGCCAAGGCCGCCGGCATTCCTGTCGTCGCCGTCGATTTCGGCTACACTGATCGTCATGTGCGCGAGTTCGAGCCCTCGGCGGTGATATCGCATTTTGATGCATTGACGCTCGATCTGGCACAAGGGCTGATCGGCGCCGCCGCACACTGAGCGCCGGCGACGGAATCTCTCCGGAACGGCCTGGCGGGACCGCAAATCCGATCTGTGTGAGAACGCCAGACACTGCCTTGACTTAGAGGGCCGGCCTCCCTTATATCGCGGCTCGCTTGGCCTTCGGGCAACGAGCGGGCGATTAGCTCAGCGGGAGAGCACACCCTTCACACGGGTGGGGTCGCAGGTTCAATCCCTGCATCGCCCACCATCCGACTTGAAGAAATCGTTGGATGTTCGGCCGCAACCAAATTGTTTTGAAAGCTTACTGGCACGTAGGACAAAGCTTACTGGGACGTAAGCAAATGTAGGCCCAATGCAAAATCCTGGTCGGAAACTCGACGTTCCAGGTCCTCCGAAAACACGACGGGTTTAGATGTCTTTCGGCGGCGCGGTCACGCTTCTTTTAGGCCAACAGTTCCCTGCCTCCGGAACCAACCAATACACCAGCGAGTTTCCTTCCGTCGAAACCTGAGGGAAAACCATGTCCAGATTTCTGCTGGCGACCAGCGTCGCCGTTCTTCTTACCAGCGGATCGGCCTTTGCCGCGGATGAAGCCCCCTGCCGCCACCCAATGCCAAGAAGCTGTCGGAGATCATCGCGAAGGTTGAGCAACGCGACGGCTTTCGCTACGTGAAAGAAGTCGATTGGGACAAAGACGGCTACACCGTCACCTACTACACCGCGGACAAGGCAAAAGTCGAAATCGACTTCGATCCTGTGACGGCCGAACCAAAATAGGGTTCGCAGGGACCTCGTCGCGAATGCGCTGCCTCCGAGCATTCTCAGCGACGAAACGCGCGCCCACATTGTCCATCCTGGGTATGTTATGCCTTGGGCAAACCTGTTGGCTTGGGGGCTATGATGCGATGTTTCGCTGGAACCTATTTTCTGTCTGTACTCGCCATTATCCCAGCCGACGGCTTCCTTGCCGTTTCTCTCGCGCGAGCCGATGGCCCGTCCTTCGACTGCGCCAAGGCCGCAGTGCCCGCGGAAAAAGCGATCTGTGCCGACCCGCAGCTGTCGGCGATCGATCTGCTGGTTTCGAAGGCGTTCAAGGGATTCGAGCCGGCGTTCGGCGGCGACAAGCGCAGGATTGCCCGCGGGCTGATCGCCGACCGCAACGCCTGCAGGAGCGATACGGCCTGTATCGTCAGCGCCCTCAACAACGCCTTGCAGACCTATGGCAATGCGCCTTCCTGGGTCCAGGACTACAACATCGCGCTGATTGGCAAGAAGGCGCTCGAAGCCGCCGGGCGAAACCCCGGGTACATCGATCAGCCCCTGCCTTCGGCGATCGGCCAATGCGCATCGACGCACATCAAGACGCTTACCGCCCGGCTCGGCGACGATCCGCTGGAAACGGCCAGTCCCGAAGCGGGCAGCGCGACCACGTTCACCAATGGCGGCGGGGCTGTCTCTATGATCGCGAGGCCGGCTTGGCCGCCTCGAAGGTCGGAGAACCGGTCGTCATATGCCTGATCTCGATTCCCAGGGACTGCCCAAGGACGACGACCGTGGCCGGGTCTATTATTCCGTCGACCTCGTCTCGAAAGGCTCGTGGGCTCTGCCGGATTCGCAGCATATGTGCGGCGGCGCCTGAACGGCGGGTTTCGTCCGTCCGCGTCGGGCCGAGACGTTAACAGTCTCTGTCTCCCCTTGCGTCAATTCGCCATTGATGGCTGATTGTGGAGTGACCGGGCTTCATGGGGTGGGCATGTCGACTGCGAAGCACTTGATGAAGCGCGTCCTGATGATGCTCGCCGGCTATCTTATCGCGATACTGGTTGGCCTGATCGCCGTGGTGGCGATCTATGCCGCGCTGAGTTCCCTGCCCAACGCGCCGGCCTATTTCGACCTCATGGGCGTCTCGCCGATCGCGGCCTTTGTGGTGCCGCCGCTCGGCATGTTCATCTATTTCCTGACGGTTGTGGTGACAGCGCCGCAGACGCTGATTTTCGCGCTTATCGCCGAGTTCTTCTCCCTGCGCAGTGCCCTGCTGCACATGCTCTTCGGCGCCGCGGCGGCGGCCGGCGGCTTCTTCCTGATCTGGCCGAGCGCGGCGGAGGACGTGGATCTGGAGCGCTGGGCCGACATTGGAATCACAGCGGCCGCTGGTCTTGTGGCCGGGCTGGTCTATTGGCTGATCGCCGGCCGCGACGCCGGTTTCCGGCGCCCGATGTCAGAGCGTTGACTGTTAGCTCGACGGGGAGCGCACCGCTTCGGTCGCGTCAAGGGCCTGCTTCAGCCGCGAGTCGCGGTCATAGACGTCGCTGAAATACTCGACCTTGCCGGACATGTCGGGCCAGGCAGTGAAATAGGCGACATAGACCGGGATCTTGCGCGTCACATCCTCGGTCGAGTGTCCGTGCTTCAGCTTCTCCGCGATATAGTCGACAGAGGTGCCAAGCACCGCCGCCGCCATTCCGCGCGGATCCTGCAGGCGTACACAGCCATGGCTAAGCGCGCGCATGTCCTGCTTGAAGAATGATTTCTGGGGCGTGTCATGCATGTAGATCGCATGCTTGTTGGGGAACAGGATCTTCAATTCTCCCAGCGCATTGGCCTCGCTCGGCTGCTGGCGCACGCTGTAGGGAATGTTGGCGCCATAATCGCCCCAGTTGATCGCCGACGACGGAATGCGCTTGCCGCGTGAATCCGTCACCTCATAGCCGGCACGGTCGAGATAGCCGGGATCGCCACGCAACCTCGGCAGCATTTCGTTGACGATGATCGACTGCGGCACGCCCCAATAGGGGTGGAAATCGACCTGCTTGATCTGGTCGTAGAAGAAGGCCGTCTGGTTGGTGACACGGCCGACGACGGCGCGTGTCTTCAGCTTTTCCTGGCCGTCGTCAATGTAGCTTGCGGTGAAGGCGGGCTGGTTGATGAAAACACGCGGACTGCCGAGATCGGAAGGCAGCCAGCGCAGTTCCTCAAGCGCCACCTGAACCTTGAGCAGCCGGTCGGCCTTCGACGTCCCCGCCAGCAAGGCGACGGTGCGCGGTCCGATGACGCCGTCGCCCTTCATGCCCTCCTTCTGCTGCACCGCCTTGATCAGCGGCACCAGTTCGGGAACATAGACTTCGCTGGTTGCCAGCCGCGACAGAACCTCGCCATAGGTGCCGCCCATCTCGTCATCGAGATTGCGCGCGATCAGCGACAGGAGCTTTGGCAGTTCGGGGCTGGTTTCGCCTGGCTTCAGCAGCAGTTTCGGATCGACGACGATCTCGTTCTCGGCGCTCGCCTGTAGTGACTCCAGTTCGACGCGCAGCGCCTGGTACTCCGCATTCTGCGGATGGCGCGATTCAAGATAGGTGCGAACTTCCTGTGTATGCGCCAGTGTTTTCAGCACACCCACCATGTCGAGTGGCTTGGCCGGGAAATCGTAGTAGCCGGTCATGCGGTTGGGCTCGACACGGCCGCTCTGGGCGTCATGGGCGTAACGCAGGACACGCGCCGACAGCGCCATCTCGAAACGGACGAGTTCCTTCAATTTGGCTGCGTCGTCCGCCGAGGTCGAACCGAGCGCCGGCACATCGACTGTGTAGTCGGCGGGTGTGAGGCCGTAGCTGGCAGCCTCGCCAAGCACCCGCACGGCATCTTGCGCACGGTTGTTGGGGCTGGTTCCGCCTACCCAGATGAAATCCGGGTTGGCCGAGTAGTAGGCGATCAGCGCCTTGGCGATGTCGGGCTCGGCATAGAGTTCGTAGTCGCTGAGGCCGGCAATGGCATCGTGGAAAGCAGCACCCGTGGCCGAGGGAACGAAAGCGGCATCTTGCGGCGCCGCCGGCTGCGGCGCGGTGGCCAGCGTCGAGAAGTCGACACGCACCAGTCTGTCGGCCTTGTAAGTATAGTAGGACGGACTGCTGATCCTCACACCGCCGCCATCACCACCGGCCGGCGCCTTCGGCTTGTGCTTTGGCGGAGGAGGCGGAAACTCGCCCTTCGGCTCATGCCTGATGCCGCCGCCGAACAGCATGTCGAAAAGCCCTTGGGCACCCGCCTGAGGCGTGCCGAAAGCCAGCGTCGCCGTAATAGCCACCAGCGGCATCACGGTTGCATTTTTACCGAGGAATTTCATGGATCACCCGCTCCGGTCGCAACCGGTTCCCGTTCCGCACGCAAGACCGTCCCGCTCACCGCATGGCGGATGTAAGGCGCGACTATACCGATTCATACCGATTTCGTTAAGCTTTCATAAATTTCGGCGGGCCTGTTGCAGAACGGTTTCACAAGATCGTGACGGCCGGGGCGACCCAACAGTCGCCCCGGCCGCGGCGATCCGGGCGTCTTCAGGCGTTTGCGCCACCGTCGATGGTCAGCGCGGCTCCGGTGACGAAACGGCCCTCTGGACCTGCGAGCCAGGCAACCATGCCGGCGATGTCCTCCGCCTTGCCGAATCGCGGGGTTGCCATCTTCTTTCGCTGATGTTCGGCATGCGGGCCGTCGGCCGGGTTCATGTCGGTGTCCGTCGAGCCGGGGTGGACGACATTGGCGGTGATGCCGCGTGGCCCTAGGTCGCGGGCCAATGCTTTGGTCAGGCCGACCAGCGCCGCCTTGCTGGTCGAGTAGGCTCCCAGGTTGGCGTCGGTGACCCGTTCGGCCAGATTGCTGCCGATCGAGATGATCCTGCCGCCCTCGCCCATGTGTTTTGCCGCCGCTTTCGAGGCGATGAACGGCGCCCTCAGATTGACCGACATGGTCTCGTCGAAATCGGCAAGCGACAGCGTATCGATGGGTGCGGCGCGCCAGATGCCGGCACTGTTGACCAGGATGTCGAGCCGGCCGAAGGCGGTCATCGCATCGGCAACCGCCTGGTCTATGGCTTCGGCGTCACGGTTGTCGGCCTTGATCGCGATCGCGCGACCGCCTTTGGTCTCTATCTCGGCGACGACCGAACGGGCCTGGTCCTCGCCATGCACATAGGTCAGCGCGACATCGGCCCCCTCCGCGGCAAGCCTTCGCGCGATTGCCGCGCCGATGCCGCGGCTGCCTCCGGTGACGAGTGCCGCCTTGCCGTTCAAATTCCTGGATGACATCGGTTTCTCCATTTATGTAGTGATTGATACATAAATCCCTGCCAGCCTTGTTTGATCGCGTCAACTCATTTATGTATCGATCAACACAGAACAGAGCGTCATGTCGGAAAGAGGCCGTCCCCGCACCTTCGATCGAACCGCCGCCCTGCGGCGCGCGATGGATGTGTTCTGGGCCAAGGGTTATGAAGGCGCATCGATCAGCGATGTCGCCGCGGCGATGGGCATCAATTCGCCGAGCCTCTATGCCGCCTACGGCAGCAAGGAAGCCTTGTTCCTCGAGGCGACGGATCTCTACTCCCGCGTGGAAGGCGCCGATATCTGGCTCGCGCTCGAAGAGGCGCCAACGGCGCGCCTTGCGATCGAGCGGTTTCTGCGCCGGACCGCAGAGGCCTATTCGCAGACCGATCGCCCGCAGGGCTGCCTGATTGCGCTGGGTGCGCTGCACGAAGACTCGAGCCGAGGCGCGATCTGCTCGGATTTGCGGCGCCGCCGAGCCGAGAATCTAGCCGCCCTGAAGAAGCGTCTCGAGCGCGGCGTGGCCGAGGGTGAGCTGCCTGCCCACTTCAATTGCCGTGCGGCCGCGACCTTTTTTGCAACGGTCCAGAACGGCATGTCGATCCAGGCGCGCGACGGCGCTTCCCGCGCCGCCCTGCTGGCGACGGTGGCTGGGGCAATGGCCGCCTGGAAGACGATGGCCGACACCGTCGAGGCGTGACAAATCCCGTTCGTTGTGCTCGAAATTCGACTTGCCAGCAAACCTGCGGCCGGGAGGGACGACGTGAAAAAAGGGTATCGCGAACTGCTGGATGAGGCCAACGCCGAGATCGAAGTGGTTTCGCCCGAGGAAGCGGCAGGACTGCTTGAAGACGAAAGCACCATTTTCGTCGATCTTCGCGATCCTCGAGAGATCGAACGTGACGGCAAAATACCGGGCGCCAAGCATGTCACGCGTGGCATGCTGGAGTTCTGGATCGATCCCGAAAGTCCCTACCACAAGCCTTTCTTCGCTTCCGGAAAAAGCTTCGTCTTCTTCTGCGCCGGCGGCTGGCGTTCGGCGCTTGCCACCAAGACGGCGCAAGACATGGGGCTTTCGCCGGTCAAGCATATTCTCGGCGGCTACACGGCCTGGAAGGCAGCCGGATTACCAGTAGAGCCGGGGGAAAAGAAGAAAGCCTGAACGCCGCTCAGTGGACCAGCGACGCCCCGCGCTGCGTGGTCACGAAGCCGACGGCGCGTTCAACCACGCCCTTGTCGGCCAGAATGCGGCGATGGCCAAGCCCATCGGCCCAGTGAAGCCGCACATGGTCGCCTGCGCCGGCATAGCGTCGTGCGTGTTCAGCCGGCACTTCACGGTCATCGGGGGCATGAATGACCAGCGTCGGCACGGGTGCCTGGGCGAGCTGGCGGTCACCGGTGAATTCATGCAGTGGCCGGCCGGAGAGATATTCGACACGGTCGGCCATGGCGACCTGCGAGCGTGGACCGACATTCAGCATGCGGCTGAAGTCAGCGAAGATTGCCGGCAGCGAGCTTGGTGCCGCGATCAGCACGAGGCGTGCGGCCGCCAGCGGCGGGATGTCCTTGACGGAACCGGCAAGGGCGTTGGCGGCAACGGCGCCGCCGAAGGAATGACCGACGGCGGCCACGAACGGCCCGAACCATTCGCCGGCCACTCTTGCTGCTTCGACAGCGTTGACCATGTTCAGGTGCCTGCCCTGCGAATGGCCGTGACCGGGAAGGTCGAGCGAGACGACCCTATGGCCGGCAGCGCGAAAACCTTCGATCAAGACGCGCATATATTCGGTACGCGAGCGCCAGCCATGGATGACGAGGACGGTGCCGGCAGGCTCGCGGCCGGGCTCGGGACGAAATTCATGCAGCACGACGCAGCCGGTCGCGGTTTTCAGCCGGTGATGCCGCGCCTCGGCCATGAACTCCGCGGCGCGGTCGATGGCGCGACGCTCGCCGTCGGTCAATGTCTTGGCGCTTGGCGTACGGCAGAACAATTCGAAAGCCGCGCGTCCGGTGATGCGCGGCGCGACATGTTCGGCCGCACCAAACACACCTCGGATGACCTTCAGCCCGAATGATGCCATAGTCAGAATCCATCCATACGTTCAAGCATGAACATAATAGTTCAAAGATGAACAATAAACAAGAGCTACCCTGGGACAACCCGCGTTTTCGCAACTGGGTCGCGGTGGCGCGCGCGTGCCATGTGCTGGAACGCACGCTGGCGGTGAAACTCGCGCCGCTCGACCTGAAGCCGGCGCAGCTCGACGTGCTGATGAACCTCTATCGCCATCCCGGCATGTCGCAGCACGATCTTGCCCGCAAGCTGCTGGTCGGCCGCTCCAACATCACCATGCTGCTGCCGCAGCTCGAAGCGCGCGGCCTGCTGCGTCGGGAAGGCGATGAGAAGGACAAGCGCATCTTGCGGCTTACGCTGACCGAAGGCGGCGAGGCGCTGCTGATGCAGGCGCTGAAAGTGCATATGGCGCTGATCGAGAAGGCGATGAGCCAGTCGACGCCGGAACAATGCGACATGATCGGCGAGCAGATGCGCAAGATCTATGACGTGCTGAACGAGGCGTGATCGGCCTTTGCGCCCCTCAACTCACTACCACATCGATTTTTTAGCCCGCTCCGGCCATTCCCTGTCGTAGGTTTCGCCGTCGATATTCTTGCGGCTGGTGATTTCCAGGATATTTCCGGGTGTCGGCAGCGATTTCGGATCGACATGCCTCTCCGGATTCCACAGTTCCGACCGCACGATCGCCCGGGCGCACTGGAAATAGACCGAATCAACATCGATCACCGTGACCGAACGCGCCGGCTTGCCGTCGACCATGAACGACGCACACAACGCTGCATCCGTGGTGATATGCGCCCGGCCATTGATGCGGAGCGTCGTGCCGGAGCCCGGCACCAGGAACAGCAGGCCGACGCGCGGGTCGCGGATGATGTTCTTCAACGAATCGGCACGGTTGTTGCCGCGCCGGTCCGGCATCATCAGCGTTTTCGCATCGACGATACGCACGAAGCCCGCGAGATCGCCGCGCGGCGAACAGTCCAGCCCCTCCGGACCGCCGGTCGCGAGCGCGACGAAAGGGGACGCTTCGATAAAGGCGGCGTATTCGGGAATGACATGGTCGAGTTCCTTGACCACGGAGGCTTCGCCGGGCAGTCCGTAAAGGGCTTCGAGTTGTTCGACTGTGGTGATGACCGACATCTTCCGTCTCCCGATCCGCCGCCCCTACGCCCAACACGTGACCTTTTGACGACGCAATGGCGGCTAACGATCGCGGCTCAGGCCCTTCTCGGCGAGCTCCGCGAGATAGACGCTCCAGCGTGCGTCCCTCTCGTGGCCGAGCGTGTGCAGGTAATTCCAGGTGAAGATGCCGGTGTCATGGAAATCATCGAAGGTGATGCGCACGGCGTAATTGCCGACGGGTTCGATCTTCAGGATGGCCACATTGCGTTTGCCGGGAACCGTCACCCTTTGTTCCGGCGAATGGCCCTGCACTTCCGCCGAAGGCGACGCCACGCGCAGCAATTCCGCCGGCAGTTCGAACGGCTGGTGGCCCGGAAACGTCACGGTGAGCAACTTGCGGTCCTTGGAGACCCTCAGTTCTTTCGGCGCCGTCATGGTCGATCCTGCTTGAATTCCCCTTCCCTACGCTGCTTCGCTCCGTACGCAAAGGCGCCAACGGCGTCCGACACGCAATGTCGGTCGGGGAATGTTACCAAAGATCAAGGCAAGCTATCTTGAATGGCGGGCTGGATCGTATCACATAGCTGTATATAACGACGCCGTTAACGGCCACGGAAACGCTCGAACATGAATATGATCGACCCCTTCGGTCGCACGATCAGCTATCTCAGAGTGTCGGTCACCGACCGCTGCGATTTCCGCTGCACCTATTGCATGGCCGAGGATATGGCCTTCCTGCCCAAGAAGGACCTGCTGTCGCTGGAAGAACTCGACCGGCTCTGCACCGTGTTCATCGAAAAGGGTGTCAAACGGTTGCGCCTCACCGGGGGTGAGCCGCTCGTGCGCAAGAACATCATGCACCTGGTGCGCCAGCTTTCGCGGCACCTTGAAAGCGGCGCGCTGGAAGAACTGACGCTGACCACCAACGGCTCGCAGCTTTCGCGCTTCGCCGCCGAACTCGCCGATTGTGGTGTCAAGCGCATCAACGTTTCGCTCGATACGCTCGATGCCGACAAGTTCCACGCCATCACGCGCTGGGGCCATCTCGGCAAGGTCATGGCGGGCATCGACGCTGCTCAGGCGGCCGGATTGAAAGTCAAGCTCAACGCGGTGGCGTTGAAGGATTTCAACGACGTCGAACTGCCCGAGATGATGCGCTGGGCGCATGGCCGCGGCATGGACCTGACCGTCATCGAGACCATGCCGATGGGCGAGATCGACGCCGACCGCACCGACCAATATCTGCCGCTGTCGCTGCTGCGCGCTTCGCTTGAGCGCCAGTTCACGCTGACCGACATCCCCTTCAAGACCGGTGGCCCGGCCCGCTATGTCCATGTCGCCGAAACCGGCAGAAAACTTGGCTTCATCACGCCGATGACGCATAATTTCTGCGAAAGCTGCAACCGCGTCAGGCTGACCTGCACGGGCACGCTCTATATGTGCCTTGGCCAGGAAGATGCAGCCGATCTGCGCGCGCCGTTGCGCGCGTCCGAAGGCAACGAACTTGTCGCTGACGCCATAGACGAAGCCATCGGCCGCAAGCCGAAAGGTCATGACTTCATCATCGACCGCCGCACCAGCCGCCCTTCGGTGTCACGCCATATGAGTGTCACGGGCGGCTGACCTTCTCGTCTGTCCGTGCAAGAATTGCCCCGCAATCATCGGCTTCGGGGCAAACATGCGGTGGCTCTGTTCAATCGTGACATTTCTCGCCGTGATATCGGCGAACACCGCTGTTGCCGGGCGATCCACCTACGTGAACGAGCGCTTCGGCACCGTCTGCACCTTTCCCGACGATATCTTCACCGACCGCCAGCCCGAGCCTGAAAATGGCGACGGCCAGGTGTGGCTGAGCGCGGACGGCGCCAGCCTGACATGCTCCGGCATATCCAATGTCGATAACGACACGCCGAAGGGATTCATTGCCGACGAAAAGGCGAGCAGCGAGCCAGGGTACGAAGTCACCTACAGCAAGGCCGGCAAGGACTGGGCGGTGCTGTCGGGCGTGAAGGATGGAAAGATCTTTTATGAGCGGCGGCTGTTTGGCAGGGATGGCGTCATCCGCACGGTCTGGATCGATTATCCGCCGGCGTTGAGATCGAAATATGACCCGTTGGTGGGAGCCATCGCCGGCAGCCTCAAGGGGCCATGAGCCGTAAGTGGCCATGAGCATTTTAGCCACACCGCAAACAAATCTTTGTCCGCGAATATCCGTCTGATTTACTGGTGACGGTTTCCCGCCTAGCCTCCGTTCCGTAGCGGTTCATCGCTTTCTCGGGGGATTGCATCATGCGCGAACTTCTTCTTTCCTTCGCCTTGCTCGGCCTGGCCGCCCTGCCCGCGGCTGCCCAGTCGATCGGCGGCACTTACACCGTCGCCGGCACCAATTTCGACGGTTCGGCCTATGACGGCGAAGCCACCATCACGCTGACCAGCGGGACCACCTGCGCGATCCATTGGGAGACGGGCGGCTCGTCTTCGGATGGCATCTGCATGCGCAACGACAATGCATTCTCCGCCGGCTACGTCATGGGCAAGGATATCGGCCTCGTCGTCTACAAGGTCGAGGATGACGGGTCGCTGCATGGCCTGTGGACCATCGCCGGCAAGGACGGCAACGGCACTGAGGTGCTGACGCCGAAGAAATAGACGTCGCCTCGGCTGTACAAGTGTCGGGAGGCGACGCCGCCTTCCGACCTGCCTGATCCAGGATGATTTCATGCCAGCGAAGATGGGTATCCGGTGCTGGCCCAGCCCTTTGCCATTGCTGTTTCGTGGCGGGCTGTTACAGGCTTGCTTGCCAAAGCAACCGGTAGATGTCTTGCCCCTTTCCCCAAATCTTCGCGGCGCGTTGTTCATGGTGGTGGCGATGGTTGGCTTCACGCTCAACGACGCCATTACCAAATACTCTTCACAGTCGATGAACATGGCGCAGGTCATGCTGATCAGAGGGGCATTCGCCTCGCTCTTCGTCGGCCTGCTGGCCTGGCAACGCGGCGCGCTTTTCCAGCCTCGCCTGGTGCTGCAGCCATTGGTGGCGATTCGGGTGCTGAGTGAAGCGGGCGCTACCGTTTCCTTCCTGGTTGCGCTCGCGCATTTGCCGATTGGCAATATCTCGGCCGTCCTGCAAGCGCTGCCGCTGGCGGTGACGATGGGCGCGGCGCTGTTTTTCGGCGAAACGGTCGGCTGGCGGCGCTGGCTGGCGATCGCTATCGGTTTTGCCGGGGTTATGATCATCGTGCGGCCGGGTTTCGAGGGCTTCAGCGTTTACTCGCTGGTGGCGCTAGCATCCGTCGGGTGCTGCACGGTGCGGGACCTCGCCACCAAACGCATCCCCCAGGCCATCCCGACGATGCTGGTCTCGACCGCCACCGCGCTTGCCATGACCGTCGTCGGTGCATTCCTGTTGACGCCGATGGGTGGCTGGACCCCGATGACCGGCAAAAGCACGGCGCTGCTGGCACTGGCCGCGGTGCTGGTGCTGATCGGCTATCAATTCATCATCATGGCGATGCGTTCGGGCGAAATCTCCTTCATCGCGCCGTTTCGCTACACCGCGCTCCTCTGGTCGATCCTGCTTGGCTTGATCATCTTCGGTGACGTGCCGGACATGCCGATGATCGCCGGTGCGGCAATAGTCGTCGGCTCGGGTCTCTATGCGCTTTATCGCGAGCGCGTCGTCGGCCGGCGAAGGATCGTCGCTGAAAGCACCGGGCCGGCCATGGCGCCGGACGGAATCTAGCCGCGCCCGTGAAGTCGCTTGCGATTTCACGGGGCTGGCGTACAGGCTGGGCAGAATGAATCGGGATGTCGCAGGGATCATTCTGGCCGGTGGCCAATCGAGACGGATGGGCGGTGGCGATAAAAGCCTGTTGCCGCTTGGCGGCGGCTGTGTGCTTGACCAGATCCTGTCGCGGTTTGGCCCGCAGTTCGAGACGCTGGCGCTTAGCGCCAATGGCGACCCGGCACGGTTCGCCCATTTCGGGCTGCCGGTCCTTGCCGATACCGTCCAAGGCTTTGCCGGGCCGCTTGCCGGAATCCTCACCGGCCTCGAATGGGCCGCTGCCGGCACGCCGTGCACTGCGATCGTCACCGCTGCCGGCGACACGCCTTTCTTGCCGCTGGATCTCGTCGATCGTCTGGCGGCGGCAGCCGGTCAACGTCCCGGTTCGATCGCGGTCGCTTTCTCGGCAGGCAGGCGGCACCCGACCTTCGCGCTATGGCCGGTCGGATGCCGCGACGCCTTGCGGCATTTCCTGGTCGATGAGCACAACAAGCGGGTTTCGGCCTTCATCGACCAGCATGGCCATGTCGAGGTCGAATTCCCGATCCTGCAATCCGCCGGGCAATCCATCGACCCTTTCTTCAACATCAATGTGCCGGACGATCTTGCCCAGGCCGCGCGCCTGTTGCAGAGCATGACGTCATGAACAGACGCGTCTTCGGCATCACCGGCTGGAAAAACTCCGGCAAGACCACACTGACCGAGAAGTTAGTTGCCGAGCTCGTGCGGCGCGGCTGGAAGGTATCGACGGTCAAACACGCCCACCATGATTTCGACATCGACAAGCCAGGCGCGGACAGCTTCCGTCATCGCCAGGCCGGGGCCACCGAGGTTGCGATCGTGTCCGGCAATCGTTGGGCGTTGATGCACGAGTTGCGTGGCGAGGACGAGCCGCCGCTGGACGCCATCCTCTCGCGGCTCGCCCCAAGCGACATCGTGCTGGTGGAAGGCTACAAGCGCGAACCTCACCGCAAGATCGAAACGAGGCGACTGGAAGCAAAGGACCGGACGCCGCTTGCGACCGGTGATCCCAATATTGTCGCCGTCGCCACGGATTTCGCCATCACCGGCCAGAGCTTGCCGGTGTTCGACCTCGACGACGCAAAATCCATAGCCGACTTCATCGAGCGCACCACCGGCCTCGTTGCTTGAGAAGTAACGTAACGGCAGAAGCCCATTGCCGATTTTGGCGGTTTTGCAGTTGCTTTTTTCTTGGAAAGAGTGGGAGTATCGCGTCAGCGGGCGGTCAAAAGCACCGCCCCACAGAGCCGTTTCGGAACGACGGCCGGGACCATAAAGAGAGGACTATCATGCGTATTGCACTGCGTATCGCGCTCGCCGCATCGGCTGCGCTGCTGACGCTCGGCGTAGCCCAGGCCCAGGAAAAGACGCTGAGGATCGGCACCGAGGGCGCCTACCCCCCATTCAACAACCTCACCGCCGATGGCCAGCTTGTCGGCTTCGACATCGACATCGCCAAGGCGCTTTGCGATGAGATGAAGGTCAAGTGCACCTTCGTCGCCCAGGATTGGGACGGCATCATTCCCGCGCTTCAGGCCGGCAAGTTCGACGCCATCGTCGCCTCGATGTCGATCACGCCGGAGAGGAAGGAGAAGGTCGACTTCTCGCACAAATACTACAACACGCCGTCCGCAATCGCCGTGCCGAAGGATTCGCCTCTGAAGGGCGTGACCAAGGAAGACCTCGCCGGCAAGAACATCGGTGTGGCCACCACGACGACGCATTTCAACTATGCCTCGAAGACCTACACCGACAGCACCGTCAAGGGCTATCCGAGCAGCCCCGAAGAGCAGGCAGATCTTGCCAATGGCCGTCTCGACGCCATCGAGGACGATATCGTCGTGCTGCAGCAGTGGCTTGATTCCCCTGACGGCGCCTGCTGCAAGATCCTCGGCCAGCCCTCGCCGCAACCGGTCGAAATCTTCGGACCCGGCGCTGGCATCGCCGTTCGCAAGGGCGATACCGACTTGGTCAACAAGCTGAATTCCGCCATAGACGCCATCCGCGCCAATGGAAAATATAAGGAAATCAACGACAAGTACTTCAAGTTCGACGTCTACGGCGCCGAGTCCTGATAGTCTATTGCCAAGGCGGCAGGGGTCCCCTGCCGCCTTGTTCATCTCGGGTGCGCCGTGGGGTAAGACCAGTCAATGCCAGCCCAAAGCATATGGACACTGCTGAGTTGGGGACCCGAAGGCTGGAGTGACGATATTGCCTATGGCGCGTTGGTCACCATCGCGCTTGCCCTTGCCACGCTGCCGATCGGCCTGACGATCGGCTTTTTCGTAGCTTGGGCCAAGCAGTCCGAAGAACCGTCGCTGCGGGTGGCCGCCAACATCTACACCACCGTGTTTCGCGGCCTGCCGGAACTGGTGACGCTGTTCCTGTTCTTCTTCGGCATGCCCATCCTGCTGCAATACGTCATCCGCCTCTTCAAGCCCGAGGCGACGATCGACGTCGACAGCTTCATCGCGGGCATGATCGTGCTGTCGCTGATCTTTTCCTCCTATGCCAGCGAGGTGTTTCTTTCCGCTTTTCGCGCCATCCCCAAGGGCCAGTATGAGGGCGGCTACGCGATCGGCCTGTCGACATGGCTGAACATGCGCAAGGTGATCCTGCCTCAGCTGCTGCGCATCGCCTTTCCCGGCCTCGAGAATTGCTGGCTCAGCCTTCTCAAGGACACCGCCCTGGTCTCGGTCGTCAACCTCGCCGAAACCTTGCGCAACGCCGGCGTGGCGGCGCGTGTCACAAAACACGCCTTCCTGTTCTACAGTGTTGCCGCCCTGGTTTTCCTCGCTCTGGCGATCCTGTCATCGATCGCGACCGGGTTCATCTTGCGCTCGCTGGGGCGGAGGGAGGCACGATGAGCGTCAGTCAAGCCATCTCCATCGACCGGCCGCCGCCGCGGGCACGCGGCTGGCCGCGCACCCGTATCGTCGGATACGCGCTCGTCGGCCTCTGGATTCTCTTCGGCCTCGGTATCCTCACCTATCTCATCTACGCCTGGAATGGTGAGTTCTTTGCCAGATATGCGCCGGCCTATCTGCAGGGCCTATGGACCACGCTGTCGCTCGTTGCGATTTCGATGGTGGTCGGCGCGATCTTTTCGTTGCCCGTCACCTATGGCCGCATGTCGAAGAGCCGCTTCCTGTCCGGCCTCGCCTACTGCTACGTCTACTTCTTCCGCGGCACGCCACTGCTGGTCCAGGTCTACCTTGTCTACTATGGCTTGGGCTCTTTCCGGCTGCAGCTTGAATCCGTCGGGTTGTGGTGGTTCTTCCGCGAGGCCTTCAACTGTGGCGTCTTCGCCTTCGCGCTCAACACCGCGGCCTATCAGGCCGAGATCCTGCGCGGCGCCATCGAAAGCGTACCCAGGGGTCAATGGGAAGGAGCCGCTTCGCTCGGCCTGCACAAGCTGCAGACGCTGCGCAAGGTTGTCCTGCCGCAGGCGTTCATCGTTGCCTTGCGCCCCTATGGCAATGAACTGGTTCTGATGATCAAGGCCTCGGCCATCGTCGCCATCATCACGGTCTATGACCTCATGGGCAATGCGAAGCTCGCCTACGCCAAATCCTTCGACTTCCAGGCCTATGTCTGGGTCGCCATCGTCTACCTGGTGATGGTCGAGATCCTGCGCCATGGCGTCGAATGGATCGAGCGCCGGATCACCATCCATCTGCATCGCTGACGCATCGCCGAACCGTTCCTGATCGGCCTGTGCCAGTCGATGGGGCGGTGCGCGCCTTGACGAATTCGTCGCATGGCCTAGAGCTTCCGCAACTGAAATCTCTGTTTCGCCGGAAGGACAAGGCATGGCATCAGTGGCATTTCTCGGTCTTGGCGTCATGGGTTATCCCATGGCCGGACACCTGAAGAACAAGGGCGGCCACGACGTCACCGTCTACAACCGCACCCAAGCCAAAGCCGAACAATGGGTCGCTCAACATGGCGGCAACCTTGCCGCGACGCCTGCGCAGGCCGCCGAGGGCAAGGATTTCGTCTTTTCCTGCGTCGGCAATGACGACGATTTGCGCTCGGTGACCACAGGGTCCGAAGGCGCCTTCAACACGATGAAGAAAGGCTCGGTCTTTATCGACAACACCACGGCTTCGGCGGAAGTCGCGCGCGAACTGGCGGAAGCCGCGCAAGCAAGCGGGTTCTCATTCCTCGACGCGCCGGTCTCCGGTGGCCAGGCCGGCGCCGAGAATGGCGTGCTGACCGTGATGGTCGGCGGCGATGAGGCTGCGTTCGACAGGGCCAGGCCGGTCATCGACGCCTTTGCCCGCATGGTCGGACTGATGGGGTCGGCGGGTGCCGGCCAACTCACCAAGATGATCAATCAGATCTGCATCGCCGGATTGGTGCAGGGACTTTCGGAAGGTATCCATTTCGGCAAGAAGGCCGGGCTCGACATCGAAAAGGTGATCGAGGTGATTTCCAAGGGTGCGGCCGGCTCCTGGCAGATGGAAAACCGCCACAAGACCATGAATGCCGGCAAATATGATTTCGGTTTCGCTGTCGACTGGATGCGCAAGGACCTCGGCATCTGCCTGGCGGCGGCCGACCGCAATGGCGCCAGGCTGCCGGTGACCGCGCTAGTCGACCAGTTCTACAAGGATGTGCAGGCAATGGGCGGCAAGCGCTGGGACACGTCCTCCCTGCTGGCGCGGCTGGAGAAGTAGGCGACGATGCCCCTGCCCGCTCCAGCTTGGACCGCGCAGGACATTGTCGCGCATCTGCGTTCGATCGGAACCGAGGAAAACCGCGCCGGCATGGCGCGGTTCGGCATCAACACCGCGGCCGCGCTCGGTGTCGGCAATGCGGACTTGCGGCCCTTGGCACGCAAGGTGAAACGCAACCATGAACGGTCCCTCGCGCTATGGGACACAGGCATTCGCGAGGCGCGGCTGATGGCGGCCTTCACCGGCGAGCCGAAAAAGATCGCCATCGAAGAGTGCCGCCGCTGGGCCGGCGATTTCGATTCATGGGAGATCGTCGACACCGTCTCCGACTTGTTCGTGGATACGCCGTTCTGGCGTGAACTGGTCGAAGAGTTTGCGGCCGACGAGCGCGAATTCGTCCGCCGCACCGCCTTTGCCATGCTGGCATGGGCAGCCGTGCATCTGAAGAAGGAACCCGACGCGACGTTCCTGCCTTACCTGCCATTGATCGAATCCTATGCCGGCGATCAGCGGAACTTCGTCCGCAAAGCAGTCAATTGGGCGCTGCGGCAGATCGGCAAGCGATCGATGGGCCTGCATGCCCCCGCCCTTGCCCTGGCTCGAAAACTTGCGACCTCCCTGGACAAAACCGCCCGCTGGATCGGCAAGGACGCCGCCAAGGAACTGTCGGATGCCAAAACGCTTGAACGCCTCGCCGCCAGGAAAGTTTGACGGCGCCGATATCCTTTTCACCGAGGTGACATGGGCAACACGCGCCAGCTTCGAAACGTTGTTCGAGCAGCCGGGTGCGCCAAAATATTGCTGGTGCATGGCTTGGCGCCACGCCGGCCCCGAGCCCGCCCAGACCGACGAGAAGAAACGCCAGATGATGGCGCTCATCGATGCTGGCACGCCGGTCGGCATCCTCGCCCATATCGGCGGCAAGGCCGTAGCCTGGTGCTCGGTCGCGGCGCGAGAGACCTATCGTAAGCTACGAAGCAGCAGGACGACGGCGAGACAGGTGTGTGGTCGATCGTCTGCTTCTATGTGCCAAGGGCTTTGCGCGGCGGTGGCCTTGCTTCGGCATTGCTCGATGCTGCCATTGACCATGCCTTCGCCAATGGTGCGCGCATCATAGAAGCCTATCCGGTGGACGAGACCTCGCCGAGCTACCGTTTCATGGGCTTTCACGACATGTTTGCCGGCCGCGGTTTCCACGAGACCGGCATGGCCGGTTCTCGCCGATATGTGATGCGGCTCGAGCATTGACGCCACCGACAGCAGTGTCTTTACTTGCCCGCAAAGGATGCGGCCATGAACCATTTGAAGTCGATCATAGCGCTTGCGGCCGCGCTTGCCCTCTCCACCGCCGGCGCCTCGGCCGAGATCACGCACATCCTCTGGAAGAATTTGCGCCCGGTAACCCAGGCGGTCGCCGAAGACGCCGGCCTGCCGATGATCGCTGCGAAACTGCCGGATCACGGCGAGACGCTGTCAGTCGCCTTGCAGGACAAAACGATACAATTAGCCGGCTATGCATTGCCGGTCGATCGCGACGGCGATCTCGTTTATCAGTTCCTGCTGGTGCCCTGGACCGGCGCGTGCAGCCATATGCCGACGCCCCCTCCCAACCAGATCGTGCTGGTTACGCCTGCCCATCCCTACAAGATGTCGCAAGCCTACCAGCCTGTCGCCGTGACCGGTGACCTGAAGCCGGACATGGAGAAAAGCCAGTTGTTCATTCTCGACGGCGTCAGCGTCATCCAGTCCGGCTATACCGTACGCAAAGCCGATGTCGTGGGCGTCGACACGGTTCCGGACGCCGTCGTATTGCCGGTGAACTCGCCCTGGAGTTTCCTCAACAAGAAGAAGAATTGAACGGCGCGATCAGGCCGCGTTCGCGCCCGACTCCTTGTCCAGCACCATGTAGTCGAGCGGGATCTCGGTCGTGTACTTGATCTGCTCCATGGCGAAGGACGATGACACGTCCCGGATCTCGATCTTGGCAATCAGCCGTTTGTAGAAGGCGTCGTAGGCGGCGATGTCGGGCACCACGACGCGCAAGAGATAATCGACGTCGCCGCTCATGCGATAGAATTCGACCACCTCGGGAAATTCCTGAATGACCTCGGAAAACCGGCGCAGCCATTCATGGCTGTGCGAATTGGTGCGGATCGACACGAAGACGGTGACCCGCACATTGACCTTTTCGTGGTCGAGAATGGCGACCCGCCGCTTGATGACGCCCTCTTCCTCGAGCTTCTGGATGCGCCGCCAGCACGGCGTGGTCGACAGGCCGACCTTCTTGGCGACGTCGGCGACCGCAAGCGTTGCGTCCTCCTGCAGGAGGCGGAGAATTTTTCGGTCAAGGCGGTCCATCGGAAGCTCCTGGTGGAATGGTTTCGCTATATTCCCTTTTGTTTAGGCCATTCACAAGAAAGAAATTCTGCCACTCGCGTCAAAAGCGAGTGATTTCTTGCTTAATGCCTAGCCGAGGCGATAGCGGATTTCCGACCGCAGGAAAGGCAGCAAATCCATTTCAAACCAGGGATTCTGCTTCAACCAGCCAGTATTGCGCCAGGACGGATGCGGTAGCGGCAGCACTTTGGGGCCGACAGAATTCTCCCAGATGGCGCGCCAGTTCATCACCGTTTCCGTCAGCGAGGGGCGGCGCGCCGCGCCCATGTGCCAGGTCTGCGCATAGATGCCTATCGTCAGCACCAGATCGATCCGCGGCATCAGCGCCATCAAGGGCGAGCGCCAGGCCGGGGCGCACTCACGCCTCGGCGGCAGGTCGCCGCCCTTGGCGTCTTGTCCGGGAAAGCAGAATCCCATCGGCACGATGGCGAATTTCTCGATGTCGTAGAATTCGTCGCCGGTGACACCGAGCCAGTTGCGCAGGCGGTCACCGGAAGCGTCGGTGAATGGCATGCCCGACAGATGCACCTTGGTTCCCGGGGCCTGGCTGGCGATCAGGATACGGGCGCTGGACGAGGGTCGCAGCACCGGACGCGGCTCATGCGGCAGCGGTTTGCCGACGGGATTGTCGACGCAGATGCGGCAAGCGCGGACCGTCGCGGCGAGCCTGTCCAGTTCGACGCTCAAGCGGCGGCACTCGGCCGGCTCGAGACAGCCTGATGCCAACGCAGCACATTGGTGCATTCCTCTGGCACCTTGATGCGTGCCGGCTTCATGAAATCGATCGCGATCAGGCCGGTGATGTCAGCGATCGAATAGCTGTCGCCGGCGGCGAATTCACGGTTGCCGAGTTCAGCGTCCAGCAGCCTGAGAAACTCCACCGCCTTCGGCTTGTTGGCCTCGCCCCATTCGGGAATCTGCGGGATTTCCCATTCCTTCATGGCCGGATGGATGTGGCGGAAAGCCTGCGCGACGCTGCTGAGCAGGTTGAACTCCATCCGCCTCTGCCACATCTCGACCTGTGCCTTGCCAAGCGCGCCGCGCCCGAACAATGCCGGCTCGGGATAAAGCTCCTCGAAATAGCGGCAGATTGCGACGGATTCGGTGAGGATGGTGCCGTCATCGAGCTCCAGAACCGGCAGGCGCCGCAGCGGATTGCGCGAGCTGACCGACTGCTGCTTGTGTTCCAGCGCGCCCATGTCGACGGGCACCAACGGAACCGTGATCCCTTTTTCGGCGAGGAAAACGCGAACCCGCCGTGGGTTGGGCGCACGACCGCCGTCGAACAGCTTCATTTCGATCCTCCTTTTCTTTCCGCCAGACGCGATTCACCAGAAGCGAAATATCTCGCGCGCCGCGTCACCGATCGACGCCAGCGTGCCATGTTTTCGCTCCACGAGATCGCCGTGGTGGCTGTCGCGCCAGTCCTGCGGCTGGTCGAACGTGCCCGCCCAGATGCCAGCCCTTGCCGCGCGCGCCGTCGCTTCCTCGCCTTCGAAGTCGCCATAGGCGACGGCCCACCCCGCTTCGACCTGGGCGCGGTTGAGGTCGGTGCTGCCGGCCTTGCAGTCGCCAAGCAACCGGCCATAGCGATCGCGCTGCCAGCCGCTGCAGGTGACCGGCCTGCCGCCGATCAGGCGCACCAGTGATTGGCGCGCCAACGTGCCACAGGCATAATCGGCGCCGTTCTTGCGGCAGGTCTGGGTGTATTCCGGGGCGTCGATGCCGCGCATGCGGATGCGCTCGGTGCCGAGCGTGATCGAATCGCCGTCATTGATGATGGCGCTACCCTGCGTCTTGCGCGTCTCCACCCGATCGAGACGCGCCGCAAGCAGGATCAGCAGCCCCAGAATGATGACGGCCAGCCCGTAGTCCAGCAGCTTGCGCCACCGGCTTGTCGGGCGCGCTGCCGCGTGCCGCGGGCGCGACCTTGGCGACCAGGAACGGCTCATATGGCAAACGGTTGGTTAATCATTCGAACGTAGCTTAACACCTTGAAATCGCTGCGCGCATAAATTGAAGCTCTTGATGCCCTTGCAACGCTCGAACACAGCGGACAAGTTCATAGTGGACCGCAGGAAACGGCATCGCAACAGCGATGTCGCGCGCGCGGTGCGCAAGACGCGCGACCGTCTTTCGCAGCAGGCCGGCAATCCCGATTTCGACCGCGAACTGCTGAAGCTGCACGCCCGAGCCATGACAGGGGTGCCGTGGTCATCCCATTGTTCGTCCTGGCGATCGCCGCGGCCGGCCGTCTGGCCGGCGTCGGCAATGAGATCGGGCTCTGGGCGTTGTTTACGCTCACCTGCTATACGACAGTCGTCTTCATGGCGCGGCGCATCGAGCGTACGGAAGCTTCCGAGCTCAACTCATTGCAAACGCAAAGGGAATTCCTGGTCGGCCATTTCCTCTGCGGTCTGGGCTGGGCCTGGTTCGTCTGGCTGGGCTGCGGCGCCTGCGAGGTCGACCAGTTCCAGGTGATCAAGGCGGTGGTGCTGCTGTTTGCCATGGCAGGGACCGCTCTGATGGCCTCGTCCCTGAGCGGAGCGCTGCTGGCGACCTTCGCGGTTCCGGTGGCGCTCTACGCCTACGCCGCGGCCGAATCGTGGATGCCGGTCGAGGCGATCATGGCCGGGCTGCTTGTCCTGTCGCTGCCTTTCTTCACCTATATCGCCAGTCACCTCAATCGCTTCTCCCTGCTGCTCTTGTCATTCCGCTCCGAAAAGGACGCGCTGATCGCCGAAGTGGAGACGGCGAAATCGATGTCGGACGAGGCGCGGCGGCGGGCCGAGGACGCCAACCTGGCAAAATCGCGGTTCCTCGCTTCGATGAGCCATGAATTGCGCACGCCGCTCAACGCCATTCTCGGTTTTTCCGAGGTGATGGCGAACGAGGTGCTGGGCCCGATGAGCAATCCCACCTATCGCGACTACGCCCATGACGTGCATGATTCAGGCCAGCACCTGCTTGACCTGATCAACGAGATCCTCGACCTGTCGCGCATCGAGGCCGGCCGCTACCAGCTCAACGAGGAGCCGGTGATGTTGCTCAACATCGTCGAGGATTGCTGCCACATGATGGAGCTGAAGGCGCGCAACAAGGATATCCGCGTCGTCCAGGATTTCGAACAGACATTGCCTCGACTGTTCGCCGACGAGCGCGCCGTGCGCCAGATCGCGCTCAACCTTCTGTCCAACGCCATCAAATTCACCGCCACCGGCGGCGAGATCCGCGTGCGGGTCGGCTGGACGGCGGGCGGCGGCCAATATATTTCGATCAAGGACAACGGCCCCGGCATTCCCGAGGACGAGATTCCGGTCGTGCTTTCAGCCTTCGGCCAGGGGTCGATCGCCATCAAGAGCGCCGAGCAAGGCACCGGGCTTGGCCTGCCGATCGTGCAAGGGCTGCTCGCCATGCATGGCGGCGAGTTCGAGCTTCACTCCAAGCTGCGCGAGGGCACAGAGGCGATCGCCATCTTCCCGCTAAGCCGGGTGATGGAAGAACTGCCGGCGCTGCCGACCGCGGCGGTGGCCGCGCGGCGGCGGTAGCGGATTTTGTGAGTGCGTGGTGCGCTTAGCTCCGAACGGCCGCCGCCATGCCTGAACTGGTCAGTGCCGCTGCCTTGACCAGCCCGGCCGCCAGGGCCGCTCCCGCACCTTCGCCATGACCGATGCCGAGATCGAGCAGCGGACGCAGGCCGAGGTGCTCTGCGGCCCTCGCATGCGCCGGCTCCGGCGACAGGCTGGCGAGAAGGCAATGATCAAGCGCTGCGGGGTTCGCCGCATGCAGCACCACCGCGGCTGCCGTTGCCGCAAAGCCATCGAGCAGTACCGGTATCTGCTGCATCCGCGCGGCGAGGATTGCGCCGGCTATCGCCGCGAACTCGCGGCCGCCGACCCGGCGCAGCACCTCAAGCGGGTCTTCGAGATGGCGGCGGTGAAAGGCCAGCGCAGCTTCGACCACCTCTGCCTTGCGGGCCTGCATCGCCGCATCGGCGCCGGATCCCGGGCCGACCCAGTCGGCGCCCCTGCCGCCGAACAGCGCGGCGAACAGGGCGGCGGCGACGGTGGAATTACCGACGCCGAGATCGCCGAGGCAAAGCAGGTCGGTGCCGCCGGCAATCGCCTCCATGCCGAAGGCCATGGTGGCCGCGCATCCGCGCTCGTCAAGCGCGGCATCTTCCGTGATGTCGCCGGTCGGGATGTGCAGGGCAAGATCGAACACCTTCAGACCGAGGTCGTTGGCAATACAGATCTGGTTGATCGCCGCACCGCCGGCCGCGCAAAGCTCGACCGCGTTGGCGGTGGCCGCGACAGGCTTCGGCGAAATGCCATGCCTGACAACGCCGTGGTTGCCGGCAAAGACAGCCATCAAGGGCCTGGTCACGGCAGGCGGTGCGCGACCGCTCCATGCGGCAAGCCATGCGGCGATGTCCTCGACGCGGCCCAGCGAATTCCGAGGCTTGTCGGCCTTGGCAAACAGCGTGCGCACGCGCGCTTCAGCTTTGAGGTCGGCTGGCGGCAAATTGTCGAGCAGGTTGCGGAAATCGTCGAAAGGCAGTGCACTGGTCATGTCGTGACAATCGTTCCTGGAGTGGAGGAGCGGCATAGCCGCGTTGCGTGGTCGGCACAACCTCCCCGATCATCCTTCCTGACTTGCCGCAAAGGCGGCCAAGGAAGGCGTTATCGCGAGGGCTTGCATTGGCTTTGCCGTTGCACCATGTGGAGATGGAAGAGCGAATTCCGAATGGGATTCCTCCAGAGAAAGTCATGACGGCCATCGAATCTCCCTGCATCCTGGTCTGCTCGATCGATATGAAAACCGGCTTCTGCTTCGGTTGCGGCCGCACGCGCGAGGAGATCGGCGCCTGGATGGGAATGACGCCCGAAACACGCCGCGGCGTGATGGCCGAACTGGCGGCCCGGTTGGAAACCGTCGAGCGTCGGCCGCGCCGTGAAACGCGCCGCACCCGCATGTCGCGCGAACGCGACGCACTCTAGCGAGGGACGGATGAGCAGTCGGCTGTTCTGGACTGTGATGGCGGTGATCGGCGTGGGGGCAGCCCTGCTCATGCTCAACGATTCCGCCGGCAGCACGCTTGGCGTAGAGAATCACGATTTTGGCCGGCTGATCTGGCTGGGGGCTTTCGGCGCCCTTGTCGGCGCCGGTCTGCTGCGGTCGGCTTCGCTGGGAGTGATGGCCCGCAACCTCGGCGCATGGGCGGCTATCGTGCTCGCGCTGATCGCCGGCTACCAATACCGTTACGAGCTGCAGGACGTCGCCAGCCGCGTGACCGCGGGCCTCGTTCCCGGCAGTCCGCTTGCGCTCGGCGTCGAAGATGGTCACGCGACGGTGACCCTGGACAAGGCCGACAACGGTCACTTCGAGGCGCGCATCCTGGTCAACGGCAATCCGGTGCGGGCCGTTGTCGACACCGGCGCGACCAGCACCGTATTGACTTCGGAGGACGCTCAGGCCGCCGGCTTCAATCCGGCGGCGCTCAACTACACCATACCGGTTTCGACCGCCAACGGCATGGCGCGCGCCGCGGCGGTCAAGACCGACGAACTGGCAATCGGCGGCATCGTGCGCAAGGGTATGCCGGTGATGGTCGCCGCTCCCGGCATGCTGAGCCAAAGTCTGCTCGGCATGAACTTCATCGGCTCGCTGTCGGGTTTCGACGTCCGGCGCGACCGCATGATCCTCAGGGACTGAGGTTAGGCCGCTTCGGCGGCAGCTCCACCGAATTCGACCGCCGCGAAAGCGGTCCTCAGCACGTCCGGCCCGGCTCCAGGCCGGGTCGCGTCGGTGGAGAGGATCTGGCGGTAGCGGCGCGCGCCGGGCAGCCCGTGAAACAGCCCGACCATGTGGCGCGTGACATGGCCGAGCCTGCCGCCTTGTTCGATGTGGCGCCCTGCGTATTCCGCCATCGCATCGATCAGCGCCGCGAAATCGAACGCTTCCGGCCGCGCTCCGTAAAAGGCGGCGTCAACACCAGCCAGAATGCCCGGTGTGTGGTAGGCAGCGCGGCCGAGCATGGCGCCATCGACATGACCGAGATGCGTCAGCACCTCGTCAAGGGACTGAATACCGCCATTGATACCGATGAATTTGCTCGGTTTTCCGGCCTTCAGCCGATACACTCTGTCATAGTCGAGCGGCGGGATGTCGCGGTTTTCCTTGGGGCTGAGCCCTTCCAGCCACGCCTTGCGTGCGTGCACCCACAAGGCATCGGCGCCGGCATCGAAAACCCCATTCGCCAGCGTATCGAGCGCCGGCTCCGGATCCTGTTCGTCGACGCCGATGCGGCATTTGACCGCGACCGGCACCGTCACCGCCATTTTCATCGCGGCGACGCAATCGGCGACAAGGTCGGGTACTTTCATCAGGCAAGCCCCGAACGTGCCGGACTGGACGCGGTCGGACGGGCAGCCGACGTTGAGATTGATCTCGTCATAGCCGAAGGCCTCGCCAATGCGCGCCGCCTCTGCAAGTTTTGCGGGATCCGAGCCGCCAAGTTGCAGGGCGACGGGATGTTCCACCTCATCGAAGCCGAGCAGCCGCTCGCGTGCGCCATGGATGACGGCGTCGGCCACCACCATTTCGGTATAAAGCAGCGCACGGCTCGTCAACTGGCGATGGAAGAACCGGCAGTGCCGGTCCGTCCAGTCCATCATGGGTGCCACGGCCACTCTATGGTCTTGATTTTTCAGCATTTTTTCTTTAACATCAAATCGTTAGAACCTGCCGAGTGCACACGAATTCACGCCAGAATACGACCCTTTTCGCCACGTTTCGATCTCTCAGTGCACACGGAGCGCACACGAAGAAATGGCCACCTACACAAAGCTCTCGTCCGGTTCCTGGCGCGTCCAAGTCCGTCGCAAAGGCCGCTACGTCAGCGAGACCTTCCTGCGCCGAGACGACGCACGGCGCTGGGCGACAGAAACCGAGCGCCAAGTCGATCGCGGCGAGACGCCGACTAAGTCGCGTATAGCGCGCCTGAAAACTTTCGGCGAACTCATCGACCTTCATATCGACGACATGTGCGATGTAGGCAAGTCCCCTCGCCGCTCCAAGGCCGCAGCCCTCGATATGCTGCAAAGACATCTAGGGAAGTGCAACATTGCGGCTCTCGATCGCGAACGACTCATTCGTTTTGGTCGCGACCGGGCCGCCCAAGGTGCCGGTCCGATGACTCTCAGTATCGACATCGGCTTCGTAAAACTTGTCCTGTGTCATGCTGCCGCCGTTCACGGTCTACCGGTCAAGGTCGAGCCGGTTGATCTGGCGCGTATCGCCCTGAAGAGGCTTGGTCTCGTTGGGAAAGGCCATCAGCGCGACAGGCGACCGACGCAGGATGAACTCGATAGACTGATCGCTCACTTCGATGCAAACCCTCGTCAAATGGCGCCAGTTAGCCAAATCATACGTTTCGCCGTCGCAACCGCCATGCGCCAGGAGGAAATCTGCACGGCACGTTGGTCTGATTTGGAAACTCGCACGCGGATGCTTCTCATCCGTGACCGCAAAGACCCTCGGAACAAGAGCGGCAATAATCAGCGCATACCGCTGTTCGCGGCGACCCGTTACGACGCGTGGACCATTGTCGAGGAGCAGCGCGCTAAGCGAAGCAACGACGATGATCGAATTTTCCCGTTCAACCATCGGTCAGTCGGCACCGCCTTTCGCCGAGGGTGCGCTGACCTGGACATTCACGACCTTCATTTTCATGACTTACGGCACGAAGGGACAAGCCGCCTTTTCGAGGCTGGATTCACAATTGAACAGGTAGCTCTGGTAACGGGGCACAAGGACTGGAAAATGCTGAAACGGTACACGCACCTTAAGCCCGAGGCTCTTCACGCAGTGCTGGCGAACCGTGCTGCATAAAACGCGATGATGGACACCGTATTCGATCGATTGCAGTGGTGAGCCAAAACTTTAAACCAGACTACAAAACCGTGGGCAGGACTTCGAATCTCTTTGGGCGCGCCCTCCCTTCCAACTGATTTCCCGCGTCCGGGTTTTTTGCGCGACGCCTATGCAAGCAGACGTTCTGGCGACCACAGTCCCGTCCAGCTGATGCGCTCCTTAGCCATGGCCACTGTTGATCCTTCCGCGTCCAGCAGGTTCTCTCGCCCTTCAAAGTCATGTTCGCTTCAGGCCCTGGCGCTTGCATGGCGCCGGCGAGCCATCGCGGCTCGAGGAACGCGGCAAGTCCAGTCTCCGCTCCAAGGCAGCGACACAAGCAATCCTGGTTCCTCGATTGTGAACTTCGGTCACGTCGCGGGGTACGGTGCAGGAAAGCAGCCATTCTGCGTGCAGCCATCGTAATGCGCTTTGTGGGCGTGCCAAGGCGTGATGGCCGATCCCGATCGGGCTCTATTCGAAAGAGTAGGTAAATCCTGTCGACGAGGCACCGACGATGACTTTCGTCATCTTCTTGCCCTCCAGCGAGCGATTGAGCACGCCGCGGCTGAGTTCCGGCAGGAGCGTGTTGGTGAGGATTGCGTCGATCATGCGCCCGCCGGATTCGATCTCGGTGCAGCGCGCCTTGACCATGTCCATGACACCGTCGCCGATCACCAGCTCGGCATCGTTTGTTGCTTTGAGGCGCCGCGCTATCTTGTCGAACTGGTGTCTGGTGATCGCCTCTATCATCGCGTCCGAGAGCGGATAGTAAGGGATTGTCACCACGCGGCCGAGGAAAGCGGCCGGAAACACTTTCAGCAGTGGACCGCGCAAGGCGGTGTCTAGATCGTCCATGCCGGTGCGCAAGGTGCCGTTCTTCGTGCGGTCCATGATAACCTGGGAGCCGACATTCGAGGTGAGCAGGATCAGCGTATTCTTGAAGTCGATCCGACGGCCTTCGCTGTCGTCCATCATGCCCTTGTCGAAGACCTGGAAGAAGATCTCGTGCACGTCCGGATGCGCCTTCTCGACCTCGTCGAGCAGGATTACCGCATAAGGCTTGCGCCGCACGGCCTCGGTCAGGATGCCGCCCTTGCCATAGCCGACATAACCGGGCGGCGCGCCCTTCAGCGTCGAGACCGTGTGAGCCTCCTGGAATTCGGACATGTTGATCGAAATCAGGTTCTGCTCCCCGCCATACAGCGTTTCGGCAAGCGCCAGGGCTGTCTCGGTCTTGCCGACGCCGGAGGGTCCGCAAAGCAGGAACACGCCGACCGGTTTCTCCGGCGCGCCGAGACCGGCGCGGCTGGTCTGCACACGTCTCGCGATCATCTCCATCGCATGGTCCTGACCGACAACGCGCTCAGACAAAGTGGCGGCGAGCTTGAGCGCCTTCTCGGTCTGGCTGGACAGCATCCGTCCCGTCGGGATGCCGGTCCAGTCCTGGACGACGGCAGCCACGGCATTGCGATCGACCGACGGCAGGATCAGCGGGGTCTCGCCCTGAGCCTCGGCAAGTTCCGCCATCAATTCGCGCAGTCGTGCCAGATCAGCAGTGGAATCAGTGGCGGCAACAGGCTCATGTGTAGCAGCGGCCTCCATCTTTGCCGCCTTTGTTTTCGTGGACTCGGTCTTCGAGCCCTTGGGTTCGGCCGTCTCGGGTTTCGGCGTTTTGGCCTCAGGTGCCTTGCTTTCATGCGCCGTGGCAGCTGGCGCATCGACGGCCTCACCCGGAGCGTCTTCCCCGCCCTCCATCGTGTCGAGTGGCACGCCCTCGCCTCGGAGTTTGGCGCGCAGGTCGAGTATCTCGGCGACAAGCGCCTTTTCCCGATCCCAGCGCGCTTGCGCTGCCGCAAGCGTGGTCTCGGTTTCCGCCAACCCGGCCTCCACGCGAGCCTGTCTGTCGGCCACTTCGATGCCGATCGCTGCCTCGCGGCCGATGATGCCTTCCTCGACCTCGAGCGCCTGGCGGCGGCGCAGAATGTCCTCGATCTCCGCCGGCGTAGCATGTTGCGAGACCGCAACGCGGGCGCAGGCGGTGTCGAGGAGGCTGACCGCCTTGTCCGGCAGCTGCCTGGCCGGAATGTAGCGGTGCGAAAGCGAAACCGAGGCCTCGATGGCCTCGTCAAGGATCTGCACCTTGTGATGCTGCTCAAGAACACCGGCGACACCGCGTAACATCAGCACGGCCACCGTTTCGGAAGGCTCTTCGATCTTGACTACCTGGAACCGACGGGTCAGCGCCGGATCCTTCTCGATATGCTGCTTGTATTCGGCCCAGGTTGTGGCGGCGATGGTGCGAAGCTCGCCGCGCGCGAGCGCGGGCTTGAGGAGATTGGCCGCATCGCCGGTTCCCGCCGCGCCGCCGGCGCCGATCAGCGTGTGCGCCTCGTCGATGAAGAGGATGATCGGCGTCTCTGAGGACTGGACCTCGTCGATGACGGCCTTCAGCCGCTTTTCGAACTCGCCCTTGACGCTGGCGCCCGCCTGCATCAGCCCGACATCGAGCATGCGTACGCTGACATTCTGAAGCGTCGGCGGCACGTCGCCCTGGGCGATGCGCAAGGCAAAGCCCTCGACGACCGCCGTTTTGCCGACACCCGCCTCGCCGGTCAGGATCGGGTTGTTCTGCCGGCGCCGCATCAGGATGTCGACGATCTGGCGGATTTCAGGGTCGCGGCCGACGACCGGATCGATCTTGCCGTCGCGGGCACGCTGGGTCAGGTCGGTGGCGTATTTGGCGAGCGCTGAATCCCCACCCGGGCCGCGTTTCATGGGTGTTTCGGCCGCAGCTACAGCAGGAGGTGAGCCGGCTTCGAGCGAGCCCTCAGTGACCTCGGCGAAGCGGGCAATGACCCCGTCCGCATCGATCTTGTCGAATTCGGCGCTGATTTTCGAAACCAGCCCTTCCAGCACCGGTATCTTCAGGCAGGCGAGAAGAATGTGCGCGCTGCGCACCTCGTCGACACCGAATTCCAGTGTGGCCAAGCTCCAGCCTTCCTGTATGGCATGGAAGATGTGATCGGAAAATTCCTCCACCGAGGTCGCGCCGTAGGGCAGCTTGTCAATTGCGCGGGTCATATCCGCCGCCAGCCGGCTGACATCCAGCCCGACATCGGCAACGATCAACTGCACATCCGAGCGCTCGGACAGCACCAGTTGCTGGACGAAATGGACGAGCTCGACATAGGGGTTGCCGCGCAGCTTGGCCGTGTCCGCGGCGGCCTTGAAGGCGCGCACCCCCGTGGGATTGAGCTTTGCAACGAGTTCCTTGCGCTTGAAACTCTGCGACGATCGGCGCTGTTCCATTTGAACCTGCCCCCGAGATCTGCTGAACGTACCCTGCCATAGAAGCGGCTGCTTGACAAAGCCGTGTGACGAACGAGGCCTTCCGGCTCGGTTCAGGCGGCACCTCGTGGTTACACAAGCCTTGCAAACTCCTGCAACAAACCCGGATTGCGGTCTGACCCACGCGAGCCATTTTACTTACCCGGCCCGCCAACCGCGCAATGGGTTGGTCGAAAGATTACTGGAGCATTCAGCTTCTGTTAGTTTTTGAGGAAGTGCTCAATTGTCGTGGCATGGGACCGATGATAACGTTGCGTCACATGGGTCACAGGGCCCTTTGCTGGGGGTAGGTGTGATTGATCTCGCACTCTGGCTGAATCCTCTGAACGGTGCGAACCCGTCGGGAGAGGATTTACGCAACGACCCGGCCTTTCAAGAGCTGGAGCGACTCACGGAAGCCCAGCTCAAGGTCGTCCACGACGGTGGCAACAAGGCTTCGCAATCAACCAGCTCAGTCGACTGGGCGGCCGTCCTCGAAAAATCAGAAGAACTGCGGTCGCGCGGCCGGGATTTGCGCCTTCTGGTCATCGTCACGCGCGCGCTGGCCAATGAAGAGAAACTCGCCGGCCTCACCCAGGGGCTAACCCTGATCGCAAGAACTTTCGACCAGTATTGGGATACGATGCATCCGGCTTTGCGGACGAGTGCCACGCCCCGCGACGCAGCGCTACGACGCATCAATGCGCTGCTCGACCTCCAGAACGGCAAGGAAGGCCTGCTGGCGAACATCAGGCAGACCGTCTTCTTCTCACCGCGCGCCATCGGGCCGATCAGCGGGCGAGACCTGGAACAGGCAGCGCTCGACGAGCGCGTCATGCTCCAGGAAGCTGCCTCTGGGCTGGGGACCGCCGAAAAGGCGGCGCTGACGGCCGCTCACAACCAGTTGCTGAACCGGGTGCGCACAGGATGCGCGGCACAGATCGATCAGGCCGCGGACGCTGTCACGACACTTTTGGCCGATGCGCACGCAGCGATTTCGGCGCTGGAGGCAGTGGATACCGCGCTTAATGCCCGCATCGACGGCAACGGCGCGGCCGTTCCGGATCTGAAGAAGTTCCTGCAGCGCTTGCTGACGACGCTGGAGCGGAATTCCGGCACCGGCGCAATGGCCAACGGTGCGGCAAACCCTGCACCGCAGCCGGCTCAACCGGCACCGACGCCCACCCAAAACGGTCATGGAGCCGAGACGATGGCAAGTGTGGCAAGCCGTGTGGAAGCCAGCGCCGGCCTGCCTGACCGGATCAACTCGCGCGACGAGGTCGTCAAATGCCTCGATCTCGTGGTCGCCTTCTATGACCGCACCGAACCGTCGAGCCCAATCCCGCATCTCGCCCGGCGCGTGCGCAGGATGGTGCACATGGATTTCGTCGAACTGATGGAAGATCTCGCCCCGTCGGGGCTGAAGGAATTCCGGCTGCTTGCCGGCGTCCCCGATCCCAAGAAGCCGGCCCAGAAGGATGAAAGGTAACAAGCATGCCAGCAGAGAGCAAAGCCAAGGTCATCGAAAGAAACCGCGCCCCGCGCGTGCAGATCGCCTACGACGTCGAAACCTACGGCAGCCCCACGACGATCGAGTTGCCGTTCGTCATGGCTGTCATGGCCGACCTTTCCGGCGCCTCGCAGACCAAGGAGGCGTCGAAGTCGGTTCTGGACCGCAATTTCGTCGAAACCGACGCCAATCGCTTCCCCAAATTCATGGAAGCGATGGGACCACGCGTGAAGGCGCGCGTGAAGAACACGTTGCCCCAAGCCGAAGGCGCCGAGCGGGACGAGGAATTGGCGATCGATCTCACCTTTTCCAAGATGGGCGATTTCGCCCCGGACAAGGTCGCCGAGCAGGTGCCGCAACTGGCCGAGATCCTCAAGATGCGGCGTCAACTCGAGGAACTGCTGGGCTTCATGGATGGCCGGGTCGACGCCGAAAAGCGCATCGCGCAGCTTCTGAACAACGAGCCGCTGCTTAGCAAGATCGCCAGCCAGGCGATTTCTGACGGCAAGGGCGAGGAGTAAGTCATGGCCGAACAGCAAAAGACCGCAGCCGCTCCCGCCGAGGCCGAAGCCATCGATCTTGGCGAATTCAGCGGCCTCCTTGAAAAGGATTTCAAGGTCAAGAAGGACGACAGCGAGAAACTGCAGCAGTTGGTGCGCAACCTGGCGCTGGCCGCTCAGTCCCGTTCCGAAACGACGACCATCTCGTCCAACGCGATCAAGTCGATCAAGTCGCTGATCGCGGGCATCGACAAGATGCTGACGACGCAGGTCAACGAGATCCTGCATGCCCCGGAAGTGCGGGAGATGGAAGGCACCTGGCGAGGCCTTTGGTACCTCATCAACAACACCGAGACGGACACCAAGCTGAAGATCCGGGTGATGAACATCTCCAAGGAGCAGTTGGCCGACACGCTGGAAGACTACGAAGGCCAGATGTGGGACCAGAGCCCGATCTTCAAGAAAGTCTACACGGACGAGTATTCGATGCTGGGCGGCGAGCCGATCGGCTGCATCATCGGCGCCTACGAGTTCTCCAACCATCCGCGCGACGTCGGCCTGCTGCGCAACATCTCGGGTGTCTGTGCCTCGGCGCACACGCCATTCATCGCGGCCGCCTCGCCGCGGCTGTTCCGCATGGACAGTTGGCAGGAACTGCCGAACCCGCAAGACCTGCAGATGATCGTGAACAACCCGGCCTATGCCTCCTGGCAGTCGCTGCGCGAGAGCGAGGATGCCCGCTACATCGGGCTCACCATGCCACGCGTGCTGGCACGCCTGCCCTACGGCTCGGAAACCGTTCCGGTCAAGGGCTTCACCTTCGAGGAAGAAGTGGGCGGCGACCACAACAAATATGTCTGGATGAACGCCGCCTTCCCGATGGGCGTCAACATCAATCGCAGCCACAAGCTCTATGGCTGGGGAACGCAGATCCGCGGCGTCGAGAATGGCGGCACGGTGCTCAACCTGCCGGTGCACGCTTTCCCGACGGACGACGGTTCGATCGCAATGAAATGCCCGACCGAGGTCGCCATCGACGACCGGCGCGAGGCGGAACTGGCGAAGCTCGGCCTGATGCCGATCTTGCACCGCAAGAACACCGATCTCGCAGCCTTCATCGGCGCGCACTCGCTCCAGGATGACGAGACGCGCGCCGGGCGCCTCGTCGACCCCGACGCCCAGTCAAACGAAAGGCTGAGCGCCAACCTGCCCTACCTCTTCCCGGTGTCGCGTTTCGCGCATTACCTCAAGGCGATCGCCCGCGACAAGATCGGATCGTTCAAGGAACGCACCGATATGGAGATCTGGTTGACCGAATGGATCAACCGGTACGTGCTGGCCAATCCAGCCTTCGCCGACGACAAGGCGCGGGCCAAGCGTCCGCTTGCCGCGGCCGAGGTTCAGGTCGACAGCGTCGAAGGCCGGCCCGGTTACTACAATGCCCGTTTCTATCTGCGTCCGCACTACCAGTTGGAAGGGATCAACGCCTCCCTCCGGCTGGTATCGGAACTGCCGTCAGTGAAGGGCTGAAGTCGCAGCGAGATCATCCTGTTTCGTTTGAAAGCGGTGGAGAAAGACAATGCCTACCACAGAGAGAAGCGAGGCTCCTTCAATGAAGATCGATGGATTTTTGAAAGTTCCGGACATCAAGGGCCCGAGCAAGCGCGACGGCCATGAGGACGAGATCGAAGTGCATGGCGTCGATTACAAGATGATAGCGCCCTACGACCCGAATTCGCTTTCGCGACGCGGCCGTGTGTCGATGGGAATGATCAAATTCATCAAGCACTACGATAAGTCGTCGCCTTATCTGAAAAAGGCGCTGTTCGAGAACAAGGCGCTCGACGAGGTGGTGTTCTCGGCACGCCGCACCATTGACGGCGAGACCAGCGACTATCTGGTTGTGACGCTCACCGACGCCTCGGTCATGGAGTACGATATGCGGCAGGCCGCCGACGAGGCCGATCTTATCGAGGAAGAAGTCAGCTTCGCCTACAAGAAGATCAAGTTCGTCTACGACAAGGACGACGAGATCGAAATGGACGTCTATGTGGGCAAGTGAGGCCAAGCGGCCTGGCGCGAAGCCGCAGCTTGCCGGCAGTTCGCGGGCAAAGCGCGAGGCGGTCCAGCCCTCGCTCTGGGACCGCCTTGTCAACGACTTGCCGGGGCTGGCATCGGAGATCGACGGGCTGCGCCGTCTGCTGGATGAAGAACTCGGCGCCGAGCGCGTCGAGGCTCTCCTTACAGGCAGCGCGCGCGCCATCGATGCCGACGCCGAACTCACGCCCGAGCAGAAACGGCGCCTGCACCTGCTGTTATTCCAGACCGAGCATCGCGCCGAAATCGAAAGCCGCGGCGTGGTGGTTTCGGCACGCGTGTTGAGAGAAGCCGTGCGGCGCGACATCGAGGCCCTGTTCAACACCGAGCGCTTCGAATCCGAACCGATGCTTTCCGATACCGAACACGAACAGCCCCTGGACGAACTGCCGTCGCTCTCCGACTTTCCGGAGGTGCGCCGCAGCGTGGTCAATTATGGTGTGCCGTCCTTTTCCGGGCGATCTTCGCGGGATTTCGACCGCGATGCGCTGGCGCGCGAAATCCGCGCGGTGCTTGCCACCTTCGAGCCACGCCTGAAAGAGAGCGCCACGACCGTCAACGTCACGCTCGGCGACAAAAGCGTCGGCCTCAAGATCGAGATCGACGCGGTGCTGATCATGGCCCCTACACCGGAGCGTATGCGGCTGCGCACCACGATCAATCTCGACAACGGCCTGGCACGAACCGAATTCCGGGAGACCTGAGATGGATCGGGTCTTCGTGGAGTATTACGAAGAAGAACTGACCCATATCCGGGCCTTGGCCGCGGAATTCGCCGACATGCATCCTGCTGTCGCTCGTAATCTTTCCCTCGACACGGTCCCATGTCCCGACCCTTATGTGGAACGTCTGCTCGACGGCGTGGCCTTCCTGGCCGCGCGCACCCGTCTCAAGGTCGACGCGGAGCGCTCGCGCTTCTCGCGCGCCGTGCTCGATGTGCTTTACCCGGATCTGGTGACGCCGGCGCCGGCGACGGCGATGGCTGTGCTGAAACCCGGCCAGCAGGTGCAGTCGATGATTGCCGGCCACGCCGTCGCGCGCGGCACACGACTGGTCTCCAGCCTCAATCCAGGGCTTTCGACACGTTCGACCTTCACCTCCGCGCAGGAGGTCACGCTGTGGCCGATCGCGATCGCCTCGGTCAGCTATTTCCAGGATCGCAGCGCGCTCGCCGCCGCCGGAATCGCGCCGATCGGCGACGCGCGCGGCGAGGCGGCGTTTCGCGTCACCCTTGCCCGGACGGGAAAAGGCAAGCTCAGCGAACTGTCGCTCGACCGTCTCGACCTCTATTTCGCCGGGCGTGCCAGGGCACCATTGCTTTTCGATGCGATCTTCGGCGCCTGCTCGGCTCTCGGCGCGCGGGCGGAAGGCAAGACCAATCCGCTAACGGCGCTGCCCGAGCCCGAAATGATCGGCATCCGCGACGACGAAGCGCTGATGCCGCGCACCCGTCCGACCTTCGAGGGATACCGGCTGCTGCGCGAATATTTCATGATCCCGGAGCGCTTCCATTATGTACGGGTCGCCGGCCTCCAGCCCGTGGTCCGCACGTGCGATGCGGGGATCGAGATCATCTTCGTGTTCCGGCGTCCGGTACCCGAACTCGCCGATGTGACGGTTGCCGATTTCGAGCTGTTCGTGACGCCGGTCATCAATCTGTTCGAACGCGAATGCAACGTCATCGAGATCGATCCGCGCAAAACGCGCCAGGTGCTGCACGCCGACCGCACCCGGGCGCGGGATTTCGAGATCTTCCGGGTCACCCGGGTCGAGGACGCCGATGCGGAGAGCGGCGAGGCGACGATTCCCGAATTGTTCAGCCTGGGGCAGAATCGCGGCAGCGGCTGGGTCTATTCGACCGAGCGACGCCCGCGCCGAGCCACCGAAGATGAGCGGCGCGAAGGTCTGACCCGCACCTCCTACACGGGCGACGACGTCTTTATCGCCGTCTCGCGGCCGGCAGGAAGCGTGCCAAACCGGCCGCTGAAGCGTCTCGACATCTCGGCGCTGTGTACCAATCGCGACCTGCCTATCCTGGACGACACGCCGACGCTTACGCTGGAAACGGCCGATCCGGTCGAAGCGGTGCGCTTGCTTGGAGCGCTGCGGGCGCCACAGGCGGCCATCCCGGCATCCCTCCCGGCCAGCGCGGCGGGCGAATCCCGCGCCGACAATCTCGCCTGGCGACTGGTGGCGCAACTCTCTCTCAACTTCCTCAGCCTTGCCCAGGAAGGCCGTGGCGTGGATCCGCTGCATGCCTTGCTTGACCTCTATGCCGATCGGGGCGATCCCAGCCTTGCCCGCAACGTGCATTCGATCGTGCGCATCGATTCACGCCCGGTGATCGAGCGGCTCCAGATCGACGGGCCAATGTGTTTCGGACGCGGCACCGAAGTGACACTGCATGTCGACCAGTCCGTGCTGGCGGGTCAAAGTTCGCTGCTGCTTTCGGCTCTGCTTTCGCGGCTGTTCGCCCGCCATGCAGGGATAAACGGATTTGTGCGGACCCGTACCCGGTTGCTGCAGAAGCAGGAGGACGTGCCATGGCCGATGACGCCCGGCAATCGCTACCTGATCTAGCGGGGCCCGCAACGGTCGCGGCCGAACCGTTGCTGGAGAGCTTCGACTTTTTCGAACTGCTGCGGCGCCTGGAGCAGCGCCGTGGATTGTTCGGCCATTCCGGAACGGCCGACTGCGAGCCGGCGAGACTTGGCCAGCATGTGCGCCTGAGCTTCTCGGCCCGCGACGTCGTCAAGCACCAGGACGCCGGTGAGAAGGCCCCGCCCGTGTGACCGTCGCCAATCTCGGGCTGCTTGGACCGGAAGGACCGATGCCATTGCATCTGACACGCTGGGTGCTCGACCGGCTGTCCCAGCGCTGGTTCACCGGGGCCGACGCCGCGCAGACCAGCGACACGACCTTCGTCGATTTCGTCAACATCCTGCAGCACCGCATGATGGCCCTTTACTATCGCGCCTGGGCTGACGCGCATCCGGCGGTGCAGGTCGAGCGGTCCGTCGGCGGGCGTGTTCGCGCCATGCTGGAGGCAATGTCGGGGATCGGCCTCCCCGGCACCCAGGATCCCGAACTTGACACTGTGCGACTGCGACAGGCTGGATCGCTCGCCAGCCAGGTCGACGGCGTGGAGCGGCTGACGCTGTTTCTCGCCACCGCCTTCAAGGTGCCGGTGCAGGTCAAAGAATTCGTTGCTGCTTGGACCACCATACCGACGGCACTGCAGACGCGTCTCGGCAAGGCCCATGCCGGGCTCGGACGCGGCGCGACGATCGGGCCGCGGGTCTTCAGCCGCCAAAGCAGGATCGAACTGCGCGTCGGTCCGCTGAGCCTAGACGCCTTCAGGTCGTTCCTGCCCGGCGAACGGCGTCTTGGCCTGTTCAAGAAGGCGGTACGCGATATGATCGGCGAGACGCTCGACGTCGATTTGCGCATCGTGCTCGCGCGCAAAGCCGTGCCGCCGCCACGGGTCGGGACTGTCCAGCTTGGCCGGACGACGTGGCTGGCGCGTCCCGCCGAAAAGGGTGACGCCGACGATCTCAGGTTGCACACCATCGTCGGCTGGCGGCCGGAAATGGCGGAGGCAGCCGTATGAGCCTGCTGCTGACGTTGGAACAAGGCCCGCGCTCGCAACTAGTCAGGCAGAGCCGGCTGGAGGAGGGCGAATTGGTAGTCGGGCGCAGCGCCGACGCCGGCTGGCAGATCGACGACCCGGACATGTTCGTCTCGCGCGCGCATTGCAAGATCAGCGGCGACCGGAATGGCTATTTCATTACCGACACGTCCAGCAGCGGATTGTTCGTCGATGACTCCGACAGCCCCTGGGACCTGGCAGGTCGATGCGGCTGCAGAGCGGCATGCGGCTGCGCATGGGCGACTATGTGTTCTATGTCGAGGTTCAACCCAAAGCGAACCGGACGTCAGTAGGCCCGGTTCCGGTCGCGAGCCAACCCGCACCTGCGTGGTCATCGCCGGGAGCGCGAACGCCTGCCAGCGACGACTTCTTCTCGGCCAAGGTCGAGGAAGAACCACGCCCGCCACGCCCGGCGGACCTGCCGAACCCGTTCGAGCAGCATGTTCCGGGGGCTTATGATCGCGCATCGAGCCAAGGCAGTTCGTCTGCCTTTGACGACCCGTTCAGCCTCGACCCGGTGGCGACGTCGCAATCCGGTGATGTCGCTGCTCGAGGTCAGCCAGATCCGTTCGGGTTCGGCGAAATGCCTTCGCGCAACGATGCGTCAGGGCATGCGGCAAAGCCGGCCAGCTTCGATGACGATTTCAGCTTTGGGCCGGCGGCGACCCCGCCTCTCGCCAACGGAGCCGACCCGGCAGGACGTGTGCAGCATCAGGCTGAAAAGCCGCGCGCCGGGCATCCCTGGGATGTGCCGTTGCAGGCAGCCGAGCCACCGCCGCCGCGACGCGCCGCTCCAACGCCTGGGCCGGCACGCCCGGCGCAGCCCGCATCCAGCGATATGGCGCTTCGTGCCGCGTTCTTGCGCGGGATGGGCGTCGAGGAGGCCGATTTTCCCGGCCGCAATTCGATCGCCGAAATGGAAAAATTCGGGCGTGAATACCGGCTGATGCTGGATGGCTTGATGCAACTGCTGCGCAAGCGCGCCGAGGAGAAGGGAAGCGCGCGCGTCGCCCAGACGGTGGTCGGCGCTTCCGAGGTCAACCCGCTTAAATTCCTGCCGACGGCCGACGATGTCATCGTCACCATCATCTCGGAACGCAGTCCGGGCTTTCTCTCCGGCGAGGCGGCGATCGACGATGCGGTAAAGGACCTTGCACAGCATCACGTACGTGCTTGGCGCGGCGTTCAGGCCGCGCTTCGGCGCATGATCGACCGTTTCGATCCGGCCGTGATCGAGGAAGAGCTCAAATCAAATTCCGCCATCGGCAACCTGCTGTCCGGCGGACGTAATGCCAAGCTGTGGGAGCTCTACCAGAAACGCCATCGCGACATCGCCCAGAGCGCGGAATCGAGTTTCCTCGGCGAGATCGGCGCAGACTTCAGGGACGCATATGAAGAGGAGGAGTAGGACATGATCGACAGACGCGAATTCGTCGTTGCCCTCGGCGCTACGGGGCTGCTTGCGGCTTGCCAGAGCGGCCCGCCGAAACCATCGGTTATCTCGGTCAACGTGACCGGGGGTGCCGGCATGAATCCAGGACCGGGCGGCGGCGACAGGCCGGTGACGGTCCTGGTGATGCGGCTTGCCAGCACCGGCAAGTTCAACTCGGCCGACTATTTCGCGCTGCAGGGCGACGCGAGCTCGGCGCTCGGTGCCGACCTCATCGGCTCCGACACGATCTCGGTCGCGCCAGGCAAGACGGCGGCCAAGACCATCACGGTCGAGCCGAACGCCACGGCACTCGGCTTCGTGGCGCTGATCCGCGAGCCAGGCGGACGCAACTGGCGCACGACCAAGTCGGTATCGCCAGGGTCGAAATTCACCATCAATGTCAGCCTCGGCAAGGGCGGTATTTCCGCCTAGCGACAGGGGCCGCGGATGGTTGTGTGCAGAAAGTAGTGGCATGAGCGATGCAAACAGGGTGCTGTGGTCGGAGGGCCTGTTTCTCAGGACCCAGCACTTCCAGCAGCAGGATCGGTTCTTCGAGGGCATGGTGCGCGGCGCATTGCAGGCCGGCCAGCTCCATACTTTCGGCTTCCAGCAACTGACCCTCGACCAGTCGCTGCTCGATGCCGGCCAGGTCTCCATCGTGTCCGCCCGGGGCATTTTCCCGGACGGCACGCCTTTCTCCATCCCGGAACTGATGGATGCGCCCAAGCCGCTGCCGGTCACGGCGGACACCGGCGCCGGGCCGGTGCTGGTCGCATTGCCGCTTGAGCCACCCGGTGGGGTCGGATTCGATCCGGCGCATGCGGCATCGACGGGCGCGCGCTACCACGGCAAGATCGTTTCGGTGCGCGACGCCGTCCAGAGCGGCGCCGATCCGGAAGAGATCGAGATCGCCCGGCCGCAAGCCGCCCTGCTTGCGCCCGGCAAGTCGGTCGGCGGTTATACCGCCTTGCCGATCGCCGACATAAAAGGTGTGCGCGCCGACGGCGGCATCTCGCTCGATGAGACGTTCCTGCCGCCGACGCTGATCACCGGCGCAATCCACTGGTACCGGCAATTGCTGCAGGAGGTCGTCACCGGCCTCGACCAGATCGCCGAAGCGCATGGCAAGATGGTGATGGGTGGTGCCGGTCGCAGCGTCGAAGACCTTTTGATGCTGCACCTCGCCAATGCCGCTCGCCCGCGGCTTGCCCATATGCTCGCGCAGGATGTCTTTCATCCGGCCGAACTCTATCTCGAACTGGCCGGACTGGCCGGCGAGATGGCAACCTACGGCTCGAGCTCGCGGCGGCTCGGCGAATTGCCGGCCTACGATCACATGGCGCCCGGCCCCGCCTATATGGCGCTGGCCGACGCCCTGCGCTCGCTCATTCTCAGCCTGCGCTACATCGAGCCGAAATCGCGAGCGCTGCCGGTTATGCGGCACGCGACCAATGTCTGGAAAGTGCGCATCGACAACCCGAAGCTCTTGGTCGCCAGCCGCATCGTCATCCGCGTCGGATCGGAACTGTCGGAAGACGCGCTGCGCAAGATCTTCGTCAACCAGGCGACCGTCGGCGCCGCTGACCAGTTCGAAGGTCTTTGGAAGTCCCGCCTGCCAGGCATTCCGCTGAAACCGCTTCATTCGCAGCCACGCGAGATTCCCTACGATGGCGACCGGCTGTGCCTGGAGCTTGACCAGAAGAGCGAGCATTGGGCCTCGTTGCTCGACGCCCCCGGCTTCGTCATCGGCGTTTCCGGTGTCCTGCCGAGCGAGCCGCAGGTCGACTGCTACTCAGTGAACAGGTGACGCCATGAGCCGGGATGATCCTTTCGGACTGTCGGAGGATCGCGAACGCACACGGATCAGGCTGGCGGGGGCTGCGCCACGGCCGATGGCGCCGCGGGCACTGGGCGTCCCGGTCAAAATGGCGCGCGCCCATCCCAACACGCTCATCAATATCTTCGCGCCATTGCTTGAATTCGCGCCGGAGCTCGAAAGCGCGCTGGCGCCGGAGAACCCGGAAGCGATGCGCACGCGCCTGCTCGACGAGTTGGTTCAGGCGCGCGACGCCGCGATGGTAGCGGGCTCCTCGCTGGAGCGCGCCGACCAGGCGGCCTGGGCCGTGGCGGCGTTGCTCGACGACCTCGCGTTGAACACGCCTTGGGGCGGCGCCAGCGCCTGGCCACGCCAGCCGCTGGTGGTCATGCTGCGTGGCGACGTCGATGCCGGCACCCAGTTTTTCACCCGCCTTGACGAGCTGGAGCGTCACCCGAACCGCGACCGCGAGATGCTGGAGCTTCAGTATTATTGCCTGGCGCTCGGCTTCCGCGGCCAATATCGCGTGCCTGGCCGTGCCGGCGACCGGTCGCTCAACGCGGTGCGCGTCGCTGCGGCGCGCTTGCTGCGTAACGCCGACGCCGAAGACGCCCCGCTGTCGCCGCACTGGAAGGGCGTGGTCGCTTCCGACGAGCCGCAGCGCTTCATCGTCCCGATCTGGGTGATGGCACTTGCCGCAATTGCCGCCGCCGCCGCCGCTTACATCGGTCTGTCGATGAGCTTGAGCAGCCAGGCGGTTGAACTCTCCGCACTCGTGCGCACCCTGCCGCCGGCTTCACGCGGCGACGTTACCCGCGCCGCCCCCAAGCAGGACGCGCCCGAACCTGAACCGCCACAGTCGGTCGATTTCGCGCTGTTGCCCGCGTTCAAGGCCGAAGCGCCGGCCAGCCTCAAGGGCGCGCTCAGCGGCACCGAGAGCGTCTCGCTAGCCAAGCTAATCATCCAGTCTTCCAACCCCGAGCTGTTCCAGTCCTCGCGGCCGACGCTGTCCCAAGGCTATGAGCCGCTGATCGCCGCCATCGCCAAGGTCATCCTGGACAACAAGGAGCTGATCGGAAACATCACGATCATCGGCCATACCGACAATGTGCGACTGCAACGGTCCAACCCACTCGCGAGCAACCAGCGGCTCTCGGAGGCGCGCGCCCAAACCATAGCGGACCTCCTGGTTCAGGCTGGCGTGCCACAAGAGCACATCCATTCCGAAGGCCGCGCCGACACCGATCCGGTGGCCGACAACGCGACGCGCGAGGGCCGCGCGCTCAACCGGCGCGTCGAGGTCCTGGTCGAGAAGAGGCTCTGAGATGTTCATCCTGCGCCTCTTTTGGGCTGTCATCACCTCGCGTTTCCTGTGGACGCTGCTCGGCATTGCGCTGCTTTCGCTGTTGATTTGGGTGTTCGGCCCGATCGTAAAGGTCGGGCCTTACGCGCCATTCGAATCCGACAATGTGCGCATCGCAATGATCGCGGGGCTGATCATCCTGTGGCTGATCTGGCTGATCCTCGCGCAGCGGCGAGCCATCCGCGCCAACCGCATGTTTGTCGCCGAGATCGCGGCACCGGTGGCGGAAAAGCAGCTCACACCCGGCGAGGAGAGCGTTGCAGCCGTTGGCGCCAAGTTCGGCGAGGTGATGGCCGAGCTCAAGCGCCGCAAGCTCGGCGGCAGAAAATTCCTGCGCGAGATGCCCTGGTATGTGATCGTCGGGCCGCCGGCCACCGGCAAGACCACGGCATTGCGGCAGTCAGGCCTCAATTTTCCAATTGATCTCACCGATGATTTGCAAGGCGTCGGCGGCACGCGCAATTGCGACTGGTTCTTCTCCGAAAACGCGGTGCTGATCGACACTGCTGGCCGCTACGTTCAGCAGGAGAGCCAGCCGGACGTCGACGCGGCTGAATGGCTGGGCTTCCTTGACCTTTTAAAAAAACACCGCGGCCGCCGCGCGCTCAACGGGGTCATTGTCGCGCTGTCGATCGATGCGCTCTCGGAGGGCGACGAAGCGATCAAGGCGCATGGGCGCAAAATCCGTCGCCGGCTGGCGGAGCTGAACGATCGGCTGGAGATCCGTCTGCCTGTCTACCTGATGCTAACCAAGGCAGACCTGATCAAAGGCTTCGAAACCTTCTTCGGCGGCTTGTCGACGACGGCGCGCGAGCAGGTGTGGGGGACGACTTTCCCGCTCGACGCCCGTGTCGACGCCGGGACAATCCAGGCGGAACTTGCCGGGCTTGCCACCGAGCTGGAGCGGCGGCTGGTACCGCGCCTGGAAGATGAAGACAAGCTCGGCTCACGCGCTGAGATCTTCCGCTTTCCGGCGCAGCTAGCGAGCCTTGGCGAGCCGATCAGGACACTGATCGAGGCGATGTTCGGCGAAAGTCGCTACGAGGAGGCAGCCTGGCTGCGCGGCCTTTACCTGACATCGGCGACACAGGAAGGCGCTCCCATCGACCGGCTGACCGCGGCGCTGTCGTCGTCCTTCGGCCTGCCACCGCGCCGCGCCATGCCGGCGGCGCGTGTCGAGAAGCGCAGCTTCTTCCTCAGGAACCTTCTCACCGAGGTGATCTTCAAGGAGGCCGGCCTCGGCACATTCGATCCGCTGGCGCAGCGTCGCCGCGCCTGGATCTGGCGCGGAGCGGCCGCCGCTTGCGCACTCGCGGCTTTGCTGGCCGGCGGACTGTTCACCTGGTCCTACCTCGACAACCGCAATGCGATCACCGAACAGGCCGGCCAGTTCGAAGCCCTGCAAGGGCCGCTCACCCAAGTCGCCGCCACGACGGCCGCGGTCGAGCAACCGACCATGGATGGCGCGCTGGCGGCGATGGACGCGGTGGCGACCGCCCGGACGGCGCCGCCAGATGCCGTCCATAACCTGCTGGGCCCGACCGCCTCGGCGGAGCTGGTGCGGGCACAGACCGATACCTACGACCATGCGCTGGGCAATGTGCTCGAGCCGCATATGGTCGCCCTGCTCGAGGCCACGATGTGGCGGCAGATCCGCGACCCGGATTTCATGCTCGGCGCGCTGAAGACCTACCGGATGATGACAGGCCTGTCGCAGATGGACACCGAGTTCGTCCAGAACTGGTGGGTGAACAGCCTGCCGCAATTCGCGCCGGCTCCCCCCTTCCCCACGGCCGACGCCGAAGAGCACCAGCTCGCAGCCATCCGCCGCATGGCCATCGACGACAGCTACATCGCTCCGGACAAGGCGCTGGTCGCGGAGGCGCTGAAGACTGTATGCACGATCTCACTGCCGGAGCGCGCCTACAAGCAGCTCCTGGCTGACCCGGAGGTGGCGGCCGTCAAGGAATGGGTGCCGGCCAATTTCGCCGGGCCGAACGGCGCCAAAGTGTTCGCGCGCCGCTCCGACAAGACGTTGCGCGTCGGTGTTCCTGGCCCCTATACCTATGCCGGCTTCCACGACGCGATCCTCGATCGGGTCGAGGATGTAGCGGGACAGGCGGCGCTCGATCGCGCGGTGTTTGCCGGTGGCTGCGCGGAGAATTCGGAGACATCGGTTTCAGCACTCTCGCAGGACATCTTGAAGCTCTACTATGACGACTATATCGCGCAGTGGGACTCTTTCCTGCGTGACATGCGGCTTGCCCCGCTTACCGATCTCAACATCGCCAGTGAGAACCTCAAGGATCTTTCAAGCGCCGACTCCGCGCTGAAGCGCCTGTTGATGGCAGTGGTGCAGGAGACCGACCTCACCCGCTCCGACGATGCGCCAGCAGGCGACAAAGGCGGCGCTGCCGCCAGCACGGGCTCGAAGCTGCTCAGCAAACTCGGCAAGCTGGGCAAGGTCGTGACCACAGGCGCGAAGCTCCTGCCGCGCGCCGGCTCCGCCAGCCAGGTGGACATGACCGGCAGCCTCGTTGCCGAGCATTTCAAGCCCCTCAAAGGCACCATCGCCCAGGTCGACGGCCAGCCGCCAGCGCTCGACGCGGCGATAGTGGCGCTGACGGCGCTGTCGAATGTGCTGCAGACGGTCACCGCCAATCCGAACCCGCAGGATGCGATCAAGAAACAGGGCGGCCTTGCCGAACTGACAGGCGCGGTCGCCAGGCAGGCGCAGATCCTGCCCTCGCCGATCAACGACTGGCTGGGCGGTATCGCCGGCGACACCAGCGGCCTGTCGCAGAAGGCCGTGACCAACGAGCTCAACGCCATCTGGCGGGCCGACATACTCCCCTTCTGCCAGGCGGCGCTCAACAACCGCTATCCATTCAGCGCCGACAGCGCGGTCGACGTCAATGTGCGCGACTTTCAGCGTCTGTTCGGACCCACTGGCATGATCGATGCGTTCATCAACGACCATCTTATCAACTATGTCGACACCGCCAGCGAGCCATGGAAATGGCGGGCCGATTTCGGCCTCGACCCGGCGGCGCTCGCAGCGTTCGAGCAGGCCAGGCATATCCGCGACGACCTGTTTCCGGGCGGCACCGGCCCGGTGATGAACTTCACTCTGGAACCCAAGGACCTCGCGCCCGGCGCGGCGCGGGTCACGCTCAACCTCGATGGCCAGAACCTCGTCTACTACAACAATGCCACCAGGCCGCAGCCGATGACATGGCCCGGTAAGGACGGAACCGGCGTGATCTCGCTCGCCTTCCAGCCGGTCGACGGCTCGCCCGAAGTGATGCTCAACGAGACCGGCAGTTGGGCCTGGCTTAGAATGCTGCGCGGCGGCCACTTCGCCGCGACCAAGCTCACCGACGTCTACAGCCTGCGGCTCGGCACCAAGGGGATGTGGGCCGACTTCGAACTCAAGGCCGCCAGCGTCGAGAACCCCTACACACTCGAAATGTTCAAGAAGTTCACATGTCCGCCGCAGATATGAACACCGGCTTTTTCGGCAAGATTCCGGCGAGCGGAGATTTCGTCGCCGCGAACTTGCCGCGGACCTTCATCGACCGCTGGGACAGGTGGATGTCGATGGAGTTGCGCCAGAGGCCCGATGAGGGGGAATTGGATTCGCGTGTCTGGCGCTTTGTTGTCCGGGCCGGGATTTTTGGTGGCCAGCCCTGCGCCGGTGTCTGGCGGATGAGCGAGGACCGCGTTGGCCGCCGCTATCCCTTCGCAATCATCGGGATTGGGTCTACGCCGACGCCTGACGATGCATGGTTCGACGGCGTTGCGTCAATCGCTGATGCAGCGGTCGAATTGCAGAGGACGCAGTCCTGGATCGCCGAAAGCTTGGCCCACCTCGCCGCGCCCAGCGACAGCCATGGCGATCCGAACCGGATTGGCTTCTGGGTCGACGACTGGTCGGTGCATGAGTTCGCGTTCTCGGATATTCACGACCTGGCGGCCAACGCCCTGCCGAAAATGCGCGCCCCGCGCCCTGAGACGGAACATCTCTGATGGGCAGCACCGTCTTCGCAGAAGGCATGGGCTTCTTCCATAAGGGAAGCGGCGGCAAGGGCGTGGCGCCAGGAGATGTGTGCCTGAGCCCGCCTTCCCCGCCGGCAGGCCCGGTCCCGGTTCCATATGTCAACATGCTGTCTTCCAGCGATCTCACCAAAGGCAGCACGAGCGTGAAGATCGAAGGCAATCCGACCGCGCTCGAAAGCTCGTCGGAGGTTGCGACCAGCACCGGCAACGAGCCAGCCACCCAAGGCCTCGGCGCAGGGGTCGTAACGCACAAGATCAAGGGCAAGGGGGTGTTCAAGCTCTGGTCGTTCGTCGTCAAGGTGGAGGGCAAGGGTGTCTGCCGTCATGGCGACACCATGGAGCAGAACGCCGCAAGTCCACTCCCGAACACCATCGATACCGCCGCCTTGGTCAACTTCCGCAACTCCCTTCTGGTTAAAGAGAAGAAGAAATGCACGACCGATTATTGCTACGACGATCATTACACCCAACCAACAGGCCCACAAAAGGCCAAAGTCCAGAACCGGCCATGCTGGGAGTGCAAACGAAACCTTGACAGGTTGATGAAACGCACGACCGGCAAGAACAAGACCGCGATCAAGCGGATGCAGGCCAAGGTCAACCGGCAAATTGCGGGTAAGGAAGCCCCTCTTATCGCCGATCACCAGCCGACGCAGAAGGCAGCGTGGTACGCGGGCGGATGCAACATAGAGGTCGTCCCACAAGGCTTCAAGGATGCGATGAAAGCGCTTTATGTCAGGCCGCATTGCTCCAGCCATAGCAACAGCCAGCCTGGCCGGCAGTCGAAGGTGGACAACAAGGCGGTCACGGCCTTCATGAAGGCTCGGGGGATCTAGGCGATGAGCGCAGCGGGTTTTGCCGGTCTCGACGCTGACTATACGGCGATAATCGATGCATGGACCGCCGAGCTCCACGCCGTCATGCCCGCGATCGAGGCATGGTGGGGCGCACTGCAGCAACGCCTGAATGCCTCCGGTGAGAACGTAGCCAATCTGCATTGGCCCGCCGGGCTGGTGGCCCATCCACGGGTTCTGGCGATCTACCGCAAGCACTACTTCAAGGTTCACGGCCTGAACCTTAAACGGTACGCTCAGCAAACTGAGGATGACGACGAGGACGATGAATCGAACTGGGGCGAGGATGGCGACGAACACAGCGCCAGTGGCCCCGTGCCGCCCAATCTGCTGCTGGTCGAAATGATGTCCGAATACGACACAGAACTATTCAAGCACTTCAAGTACTTCGTCTATGTCCCGATTGGCGAGGATCCATCTCTCGAAATATGCTGAGGCTAAAGGAAGATGGCAATTCGTATAGCCCATAGTGTCGAACTCGGCCTGAGCCGACTTCTCAATGCACCCGGGGACGTTGTCGGTCCCGATCATGGAATCCGCCTTTCGCGCCGCGAGGCCTCTGCCGCATATAGGCCCCTATTCAAGGCCTACCTCGCTGACTTGGCGGAGACGTTCGACGTGGCCTCCGAAATCTGGGAAGCTGGCCTCGACGAACTGGTCGATGGCGGCCTGACCGTCAATCAGGCGATCACGGCCCAGTTGGATGACGCAGCGGCCGGCCCGGCGAATCATCCGGCGGTCGTATGGCTCGTGCGGGAATACTGGCTGCGATGCGTTGCGGTGGGAGAAACATTGCCCGCGGCCGACCGCATAGCGCCCGAGGTGTTCCTGCTGCAATGGGTCGCCGATGAAGGCCACAAGGAATATTTAGAACTACTGACAGCCATGCCCTACTGGCCTATCGGGCTTGATGAAAACGACCGGTGGTGCTGAGCGATGGCCTTCGATGTCTGGCTGGAAAACAGGACCCCCTTCGCCACCGCGACCCACGTCCAATTGAATGCCGACGGCCAAGAGACGCTGGTTGTGATGTTGTCGGCAAGTTTCGCGGCAACTGGTGAGGGAAAGGAATTCCAGCCAGCGACCGAACAGATGCCTGTGACCTTTGGCGATGAGCCTTTTGGCAATCCGTCCCTTTCATCGATCCGTTACGAAGCGGATATCGCTCCCATCAAGCCTGGCGCCGAGGTGATCGTGAATGGCGCCGCGCACGCGCCGAATGGCAAGCCGGTACGAGAGATGCAGGTCGGCCTGCGTGTAGGCAGCTCTATCCGCAAGGTCCTGCAGGTGGTCGGGGACCGGATCTACGACTCCGGCCGCTACAGCGCGCCAGCACCGTTCCGGACCATGCCGATTGTCTATGAGCGCGCCTATGGCGGCACTTTGGAAGACTTGCGCACGGACCAGCGCAACCCAGTCGGCGTGGGGTTTCATAACGCCCGGTCTGCAGATCCTGCGGTCAGAACCGAGGCGCCCAACGTCATGTATCCGGGCGAGGCACAGGCCCGACCTGGGGAATCCCTGAGGCCAGCGGGATTTGGGACGATTGGCCGGGGCTGGCAACCGCGGCTGGCTTTCGCCGGAACCTATGACAAGGCTTGGCTCGAAACCCAATGGCCGCTCGCTCCTAAAGACTTCGACACGCGGCATTATATGTGCGCCCCAGCCGACCAGCAGTTGGCGGGCATCGGTGACGGCGAGAATATCACGGTGATCGGCATGACGGCTTCGGGCAGGTGGGATTTCCGCGTGCCGCGCATTACCGCCCCGCTGCGGCTCATTTATGACGATCGTGTAGAGGAAAACGCGTTCAAGCCTGACACCGTGCTCATCGAGCCTGACCTCAAACGCGTGACCCTCAAGGCTCGCCTGGCAGTGGTGATCCGGCGCAATGTGCCGGCGCTGCGGGAAATCGCCTTCGGCCACATTTCTCCCGTTTGGATCAATGCGCGCCGCAAACGAAAACTCTATCTCAATCTTCTAGGCGGCGACGGAACCCTGCGCGATCGCCCGGCGTGGCAGCCGTGAAGCGCCCGCTCTATATCTCGGTCGGTGGCGCGGTCACGCCTGCTGGATTGAACGCGCGACAGACCACCTCAGCCATTCGCGCAAACCTGTCAGCATTTCAGGAAGTGCCTCTTTCAGAGCCGTTTCCCGCTACACAGATCGTGGCGCGCATTCCAGCCAAGGCTGGCCTGCGACGCAACGAGGGGATATGGCTCGCCAGCATGGGTGCCCGCGCTCTCAAGGAGGCGATGCTTGGAGACAAGGCAACGCCGGACCAGACCGCTGTCCTGCTCGCGTTGCCGGAGAGTTTTCGCGACCATCCGGCGTATGAAAATGTCGACCGGGAGCGCCTTTTGGATGTCATTTTCGAGCGATGCGGCCTTCGCTTCAATGCCGGCTCGCGCGCATTTGACGGCGGTGCCGCAGCCAGCGCCGGACTGCTCGACTATGCCGGCGACATGCTTGAATCCGGGACCGTCGCGCAGGTGCTACTCGGCGGTGTGGACAGCCTCGTTAACGGGACCGACGTTGCGCGCTTGATGCGAGCCAATCGCCTGAAATCCGAAAACAATGCTCAAGGGGCAGTCCCTGGTGAGGGCGCTGCCTTCGTGCGCCTGACGCGGGCGCCGGGGAGCGGCCCGGCTGCCATGATTTGCGGGGTGGGCCTGGCGCAAGAGATTGACAGCGTTCTTTCAGAACGCCAGAGTCAGGGCCATGCGATGGTGGCTTCGCTGCTTGCTGCCTTCAGCAGATCCGGGCTCAAGGAATCCGATATCGAGTTCCTCGTCAGCAATGGAAACGGGGAACGGTACAGCGGGCTCGAACAACTAGTCGGTCGCGCGCGCTTTTACCGCACGCACCGCGAGATATTCCCGACAGCCTACCCGGCGATGACGGTCGGCGACATTGGAGCCGCTAGCGCGGCACTTGTTCTGATGCTGGCGGCCGATAGTTTCATAAGCGGTTACGCGCCGGGCCGCGTCGCGGCCTGCGAGCTCGCGTCCGAGGGTGGCAACCGGTCGGCGATCGCGCTTACCAGCGTCCGCCAACGCTGAACAGAAGGGAACACGGCCCCCTCGGCGAAGGCGATCACATCCAGGCCGGGAACTTTCGCGTCATGCGCCAGTTTGCCAGCGGCGCCTCGGGCGTGGCGATTGCCACACGCAACGCATCCAGCCTGAGCCTGCGCATCGAATGGAAAAGCGTGTGGTTGCGCCTGCCCGGTCCCTCGTCCCACCATGCGGCAACGCGATCGGCGACAGGCAAGGGACTGTCGGTCAGAGATTCAAACGCCTTCCCCAAATCGGACGGGTCTATCGTGAACAGGTCGGTGTCGTTGAAGTCGACATCGAACAGATCGCGCATCGCCAGCCCTGCGGCAAAGACAAGTTCCGGCTCGCGCATCTTCTCGATCAGCCAGGGCATTACCGACGGATCGCCAAACAGGCCGATCGACGCCGTTGCTGGCACGCGCAGCAGGGGCTGGCCAAGGCGCGTCTGCAGCCAGGCTTTCGCGGCCTTGGGCGGCGTCGTCAGCATGCGTATCTCGATCGCCGCTTCCGCCTGATCCGTCTCCGTCAGCACGATCTTGTCGATCACTGGGTGCGCAGACCGCGCCTCGCCAAGCAGGCAAGCGGCGAAGGCGGCCGCAAGACGTTCTTTCGCCGTCTTGCCATCAAGACCGCCCAGGACTGTCGGAAGCAGGTCGCGCCGCCCGAGCCCACCGGCGAGCCGGATGGCGCGCCGGCGCACGTTCGCGTCGGAATGACTGGCCAGAGCATGCAGGCGCGGTCCCGGATCGACGCGATGATGCCAGAGAGCAGACAGCCCAAGGCAGCGTAGTCGTGCATCGCTTGTGTCCAGCCATTTCACCACGAGCGGTCGCAGATTTTCGCGCGGCGTGCGCGCAATCGCGGCGGAAAGGCTCGACAAACCAGGCTCGCCCAGGCGCGCCGCAGCGTTGATCGCGACCTCTGTCAGGTCGGTGTCGCCCCAACGCAATGCCAATACGCCAAGCACGAAAAGTTCACCCGGCTCGGCGTAGTCCGCGAATCTAGCCTGAGCAGCTTCCCAGCCAGCTTTACCGGCAGCCATGAGCCCTTCAAGATTGGCTTCGAGACGCTGATCGATACGGCCGATACCCGTCTCATCGAGGACGGGGCCATCGATCTCCCGGCGACGGCGAAGCCACAGGAAAGCCGCATCCTCGGCGTGCTGATCCACGATGGCAGCGATGGTTGCAACGCGGTGCACGGCAGCGCCTCAGTTGAGATGCACGGCCCCGCCGCGGATACGGTTGGTCCCACTCGCCTGGCTTGTCAACTGGCTACCGCGAATGGTCACACGACCATCTTTCTCCAGAATGATTGATGCCAGGCCGCAACGCAGTTCTATCCGCTCTTCGCCCGTGATGACGACACGATCGCCTTCGCGGACCACTTGCAACTCCCTGTTCTTGTGAGCCGGATCGACGATGCGCCCAACGACCAGCGGTCGTGTCGGGTCGCCCTCCTCGAACAGCAGGGCCAGTTCCGAGCCGATCGCGGAAACGCCCAGTTCCGTCAGGCTGCGCGCCGCAATCGCCGTATCGCGCGGATTGCCGACGAAGACCACCAGTGGCGCTCCACCTTCGAAGCCAATGAGCAGGCCGATAACGACGCCGTCGATGCGATCCAGCACTTCCATGATGACGCCCTCAATTGTTGTTGATGGTGCTTCCCTTGACGATCACTTCGCCGTCGGCCTTGACGGTGATCCTCCCGCTGCCCTTGAGCATAATATCCTTCCCGTCAGCGACGATGGTGCCGTCCTTTTTCATCGTAATCGACGCTGAGCCGCATTTGATGGTGATCGAGTCGCCCGCTTCGATTGTCAGATTCTTGCCAACCTTGATTGAACTGTCTTGGGCAATGTCGATACCGCTGCTCTTCCCGACCTTGAGAGCATGCCCCCCGCCGACATCGGTTCCATCATCCGCCCCGATCTTGGCTGTTCGAGCCTTGCCTATCTGGGACGACTGAGCCCCTCCGACGGAAAAACTCTGATCGGCGCCAACATTGACGGTTTGGGCCGCCCCGATGTTCCAGCTGTCGGCTGCAGCGATATCATGGCTCTGATTGGTACCCACACTGACGGATCGGCTTATGCCAATCGTGTTCGTCTGCGCTGCGCCGACGCTCCGTGTCTCGGTGGCGCCCACGGTGTCGATGCGCGCCGCGCCCACTGTCACCGTCTGTACCAGCCCGACCGTCTGCGAATGGTTGGAGCCGATTGTTTCCGACGAATTGGCACCGACATGAATGGCCTCATTGGCGCCGACCGTCAGCGAACGGTTGGCGGCCACCGTCTCCGTGTCGTTGCTGCCGATATTGGTCGTTTGATTGACGCCAACCTTCACCGTCTTGTTGTTGCCGACATCCTCGTCGAGGTTGTGTCCGACGGAGTGCTTGGCGTCGTGGTCGATGCGGTCGGACTGGTCGTGATGGACCGTCTTGTTGCGGTCGTGCTTGATCAGCAAATGGTGGTCCTTCTGCGCCTGGAAATTGACCAGCTCGGAGCCGGCCTTGTCCTCGAACATCAGCTCGTTGTAGCCGCCGCCACCCTTTGACGAGTTGGACTTCCAGCCCGATTGCGTCGCATTGGCCGGCAGTGCGTAGGGCGGCATCTCAGCGGCGTTGTAGACGCGGCCGGTGATGATCGGCAGGTCAGGGTCGCCCTCGATGAAATCGACTATGACCTCCTGGCCGATACGCGGGATCTGGATGAAGCCCCAGCCGCTGCCAGCCCAGGTCTGCGACACTCGCACGAAACAGGAGCTGTTCTGATCCTTCTTGCCGAGCCGGTCCCAATGGAACTGCACCTTCACCCGCGCATATTTGTCGGTGAAGATTTCCTCGCCCGAAGGGCCGACGACAGTCGCTGTCTGCGGACCGCGCATGACCGGTCGCGGTGTGATCCGCGGCGGCCGGTAGGGCAATTTGGCGGGCGCAACGCCCAGCACCACCTTGAAGTTCTCGCTGTGGGCTTCGTTCTGGGTCCGGTAGCCCGGATCGAACAGCCGGTATTCGGCGCTGATCACCAGATAGTCCTGGTTCTGGTCGTCGCGCGGAAAACTTTCGAGGGTGAACTTGCAGCCAGAAAAAAGGCCGCGCACGGTGCCCACCGCCGTGCTGTGCTGGTGCACCGCCTGGAGTTCCTCGCGCCGGATACCCGCAATCTTATCGCCCCGCCCAACATCGAGATGCGCGCCGGGCTGGCGATAGTTCTCGCCCGAAGCTTCCTTGTGGCTGAAGGGCTGGGCCGATTTCGCCATCAGATCGGCGCCAGGCTTCTCGAAATCATAGTCGGTATGGACATAGGCGCCTGGTCGCACCGCGCTGCCTGGGATCCATTCGGTGATGTATTCAACGTCGCGCCGCGAGCCGTGGCCTTCGAAATTAAAGAGCACCTTCTCGTAGCCTGGCGCCGGCTTCAGCTTGCTAATCGCATCGCACAGCACCAGCGTGTGCTTGCCCTCGTCGTGCTCGAAGAAATAGAAGATGCCTTCGTGCTCGAGCAGCCGCTGCACGAAATCGAGATCGCTCTCATCGTACTGCACGCAATATTCGCGCGAGGGATAAGACCCCTGCAGCCGCTTCTCGAATTTGGCGATGCCGTACTTCGAGAATATTTTTTCAATGATCTCGACCGCTGTCATGTTCTGGAAAATACGGCAGTCGGTGGTGTTGCCGAGGAACCAGAGCCATGGCCTGACAGTTGCCTCGTAGAACGCCAGCCGGTCCTCGATGCGGTTTAGCTTGAAATCCGACACCAGGCCGCTGAACCAGCGCTTTGGATTGGATTCACCTTCGACTGAAACGATGCCGCCCAGCATCTTCAGCGGATCAACGTCCCGGCTCTTGCTGACGAACCCGACGATATAGGCAAAGCTTCGGCTGATCTCGTCACGGCCGACAAGATGGGTAAAGGTCAGCACATCGGCGCCAACCGGGGTCTGCACAACCGTGGCACGTTCGTTCGGCATGGGTCGTGCCCCTCCTGGACGCGGCCGCCAGTGTGATGGATTGAAGACCCCGCATGCGTAAACTGCATCACGTTCGGGAAGTTTTCGAATTCACCGCATCGGACCGTTGCGAGCCTAGCATATGTTTGATGGAGGCCAAACAGAAGCAATGGCTAAACCGTGGCATGCATTCATGTGAAGGGCACCTGTGCCACTGCGCTGGCAAGATGCTAGAATGTCTAGGATTTCAGGGTTGCCAGTGGCGTCGAATGTTCATTTCGCTCCAGATCAGCAATGTTGACAGACTGCCGCCAGGCATCGCGACGAGCTATGCCGCCCGCGACCGCAGCTTCGAAATCGGGCGCGAAAATTGCGACTGGACACTTTCCGACCCCGACAAGTTCATCTCGGGCCGGCATTGCGAAGTCCACTATCAGGCGGGCTCGTTCTGGCTTCATGACGTCTCGCGCAACGGCACTTTCGTGAACGGCTCCCGCCAGCGCATGAATGCGCCGCATCGGCTGGCCCAAGGCGACCGGCTGCTGATCGGCCCTTATGTCGTCGCCGTTTCGGTCGACGAAGAGCGCGTCGTCACCGGTCATCCCCAAGCCAGGACCGGTTCGACGCAACGCGAGTTGCCGCCCTCGACGGGAACGCCGCTGGAACTCGGCAGCGCACTGTTCCACAAGCCGGCGGAGGCAACGCCGGTGTCAACGTCTTCAGTGCTGCAGTCCAGCCCCGCTGTCCCGGCCAGGCAGCCAGGGGAAGCGGACGAGATACTGCGCGATATCGCCAGGGCGGCCGGCTTATCGCCTGAGTTGTTGCAGTCGCGCGACCCGAATGACGTCGCTGCCGAGATCGGTGCGGTGTTGAGAACCACGGTTGAGCAACTGTCCTTGCTGCTCAAGGCGCGCGCGGCGGCCAAGGTGCTCGCCAAAAGCGCGCACCGCACGATGATCGGCGCCGACGACAACAACCCACTGAAATTCGTGCCGGGCACCGACGACATACTCGAGATCATGTTTGCCAAGCGCCGGGCCGGCTATCTCGACGCCAGGCATAGCATCGAGGATGCGTTCCGCGACCTGAAGACCCACGAAATCGCGACCTACGCCGCCATGCAGGCCGCGCTCTCGAGGCTACTCGACGACCTGTCGCCGGAGGTGATCGCCAAAAGAATCCCGCCTGCGTCCTTTTCATCCAGGAAAAGCCAAGCCTGGGATGCGCTGGTCGCAACGTGGCGGACGATGGAGGACAAGCACGAAAACGGTATGCTGGACGTCTTCCTCGCCTATTTCGCCGAAGCCTACGCGAAGGCTGGCAAGCAGAAATAGCCGCGCTCGGCAAATGTCGTCAGCAACGCTCTTACGGGCTGTGTGAGGGACCCCGTGGAAGAAGCCGCTTCCTTGATCATCCTGCTTTCCGATTTCAATCGGCTTCTGGTGCGACTAGGATAGCGCATGGGTGCTTGCCTGCTGGCAAAGCGGCGTGGCTTGGGGCGTGTGCAGGAATGTCATGTTTCGGCAAGATAAGTCTTTCCATCCGGCTCGCTGTTGATACCCTGCCTGGTAGGCGCCTCTCATCCCACCTGGAATATCCCCATAGCACCTCGACGGTGGTGCGCCGATGAGATCGAAGGACGATCCCTCTGAGCCGCCGGACAAAACCGTCATCCGCGCGCCACGGCCAAGGCAAAAGCCGCGCGTGGCTCCCGATAGTTCCGCTGCTCCATCACCCGCCAGGGAATCGACGGTGTTCGACCCGGGCCTCGGCCGACAAATGCCCCCCGGCTGGTCGTCCGGAACCATGGTCTTTCAGGGGGCCAGCCACGGAGCTGAGCCCGCGGCGGCACCGGCGTTGCAGCACGACGCCTTGCTCGACGCCACTGCTGGCGTGAAGTATGCCGCGACAAATCCTATCCTTGCCGCCGCAGCCCCCTTGCTCATGCTGTTCGGTCAGCTGCGGCTGATACCGGTCGAACGGCAGGCCGCAGCCTTGGCGGAGCATATCGCAGATGCCATCGAGACCTTCGACCATATCATTACCAAAGCCGGTATTGGGGAAGAAGACGCACGGATCGCGAAATTTGCGCTTTGCGAAACCGCCGACGATCTCGTCGGCAACCTGCCCTGGCCGAACAAGGAAACCTGGCTTCAGCACAGTCTGGTGGTGCAGTTCTTCCACACACAACCGACAGGCACCGGCTTCTATGAAGCGCTGAACAACATCCTCGCCAAGCCTGAAGCGCATTACGACCTGCTCGAATTGATGCATGCCTGCCTGTCGCTGGGGTTCGAGGGCCAGTATCGGGGATTGTCCGGCGAACGGAACAAACTCGATCGCGTTCGGCGCGACGTCTACGACACGCTGCGCTATTTCAGGCCGCGCGCCGCTGAGGACATTTCGCCCCGGTGGCATGGCATGGCGGCGGCAATGGCCAGGCCAGGAGGGCGGCTGCCTCTGTCGGCGATCGCAGCCGCCGCCGCGACCTTGGTGACGGCGGCTTTTTTCGGGCTACGGATCCTGATCACCGATGAAGGCGATGCAACCGCCAGCGCGTTGCTGGCGCTCAATCCTTCCACCCCGGTCACCATTGAACGCGCCAGCGTGGCGACATCCGCCGAACCGGTGCAAGCCAACCCGCCGCCACCCGCTCCTCCACACACCACGCAGATCGACCGCATCCGTACTGCACTCGCCAAGGAGATCGCCGGCGGCGGACTGAGCGTCGGCACGAAGGGCGACTTCATCGTTGTCGCGATCAGCAACCAGCTTTTGTTCGTATCCGGCCAGGCCGAGTTGACGGCACAGTTCCAGCCCGTCGCGGGGGATATCGCCACGGCGCTCGATGCCGAATCGGGGCCTATCAAGATCGTCGGCCACACCGACAATGTGAAGCCGAAGAAGTCGAGCACGTTCAAGTCGAATTTCGATCTTTCCGTCGCGCGTGCAAAAGCGGTGCAGGCCATGATCGCCAAGCGATTGAAGGATCCATCGCGCCTGAGCATCGACGGCAAGGGCGAGGACGAGCCGATCGCTGATAACGCCACAGCGGAGGGCCGCGCCAAGAACCGCCGCGTGGACGTGATGATCCCGAAACAGGAAACCTTGCAGACCGACCCAGCGGGGAACGGCGACTGATGCGCTGGATGTCGCGGATTTTCAGCATGCTTGCCTTGGCCGGCTTCTCGGCCGTTGTCTGGTATGCCGGACCGCTGATCCGCTTCGCCGACACCCCCCCGCTCGGGTCCGTCTGGCTCAGGGCGGCCACGATCGGCGCGACCGTGGCGGGGCTTGCGCTGTTCTACGGCGTTCGCTTCTGGCAAAGGCGCAAGGCGCAAAAGGTGCTCGAAACGGCCATTGTGTTCAGCGATGAGCGGAACGACGATGCCCAGGTGCTCGAAGCGCGAATGAGCGAAGCCATCGCGACGCTGAAACGGACGAGCGGCAAGCGCAATTTCCTCTACGATATTCCCTGGTATATCATCATCGGCCCGTCCGGCGCCGGAAAGACGACGGCGTTGGTCAATTCCGGGCTGACGTTTCCGCTTGCGGGCTCCGGCAATGCCCAGCCGGTGGCTGGCGTCGGCGGCACACGGTCCTGCGACTGGTGGTTTACCGACGAGGCAGTGCTGATCGACACGGCCGGCCGCTATACGACGCAGGAATCGGACCGCGAGCGCGACAAGGCAAGCTGGCTCGCCTTCCTCGGATTGCTCAAGAAAAGCCGCGCCAGGCAACCGATCAACGGCGTGATCCTCGCCATCAGCCTCGCCGATCTCATCGGCCTCGACGACCAGCATATCGAGGCACATGTCACCGAGATAAGAAGCCGCCTGCGCGAATTGCACGAGACGCTGAAGATACAGTTTCCCGTCTATCTGCTTTTCACCAAGGCCGATCTCGTCTCCGGCTTCATGGACTATTTCGGTGAATTCGACGAAGCGCGCAGGCGCAAGGTGTGGGGCACGACGTTCCAGACCGTCGATCGCACAAGGAACATGGCCGGCGAGGCGCCGGCCGAATTCGACGGTCTGGCGAAGCGCTTGGCGGAAGAGGTCGTCGATCGCTTGCAGGAAGAGGCCGACCCGGTAGCGCGCATCGCCATCTTCGGCTTCCCGGCACAGTTCGGTGCCCTCAGGAACCGGATAACTCATTTCATCGCCAGCTTGTTCGATACCTCTCGATCGCATGTCAATGTCAGCCTACGGGGCCTCTATTTCTCCTCTGGTACTCAGGAAGGAACACCGTTCGATCAGGTGCTGGGCTCGATCGGCCGCAGCTTCGGCACCACCTCGCAGGCGCATCTTTCCGGCACAGGCAAGAGCTTCTTCCTGCACGATCTCCTGACCAAGGTGATCTTCCCGGAATCGGGCTGGGTATCCTTCGACCGGGCGGCCGAACGGCGCACTAGGCTCGCGAGACTTGGCGGCCTCGCCGCGATTGCGCTCGCGGCCTTGGCGGCTCTCGGCGTGCTTGGCCTCAGCTTCTTCGCCAACAAGTCACTCATCGCCTCCACCAGGCAGGCGATGGCACAGTATCGCGACAGCGCGGATTCGCTGCTCAAGAGCACGACGGTGACCGACGTCGACCTGGAAAACGTCATCGGCCCGCTCGATCAGCTGCGCAACCTGCCGGCCGGCTTCGAGAACGGCGACCAGGCAAACCCGATCGAGGAGTCGTTCGGGCTTAGCCAGCACGAGAGGCTGCTGTCAGCCTCCAGAACTGCCTATCGGCAAGCCCTCGAGCGGACATTCCGCTCCCGGCTCCTGGTGCAGGCCGAGCGCACCATCCAGGCCAAGATGGCCGATCCGATCGCGCTCTATGAGCCGCTGAAGATCTACCTGATGCTGGGCGGCAAGGCCCCGAAGGTCGATGACGAGTTGATCGTTTCCTGGATGAGGCAGGATTGGGAAGAGAACCGCTATCCCGGCGAAAGCAACAGCGAGGGCCGCGCGCAGCTCGAAAAGCATCTGCGCGCCATGCTCGCGCTCGACGACGCCTACGATCCCGTCTTTGAACTCAACCAGCCGCTGATCGAAGCCGCGCAACGCTCGCTTGGGCGCATGAGCCTTGCCGACCGCGCTTCGGCGCTGATCAAGTCAGCGGTCTACGCCGCAAGGCTGGAAGACCTCTCCGTTGCAGCGAAAGCCGGCCCCGAGGCGCAGCTGCTGTTCGAACGCATGGACGGCAGCGATCTCGCCGATCTCAACGTTCCCGGACTTTACACGCGCGCCGGCTTCAACCGCTTCTTCCTGCCACAGCTTTCGCGCATCGCGCAACTGCTCGTCAACGACCAGTGGGTGCTCGGCGGAGGCGGCGAACAGGGCGGCATCGACCAGGACCTGCCCAAGCTCGGTCCAGAATTGATCGACCGCTACGGCGAGGAATTCTCCTCCGCATGGCACCGCGTACTCGACCAGCTGAAGTTCAAGGCGTTGCTCAAGGACAAGCCGCAATATCTCGCGCTTTCCGCCCTCGCCGCGCCGGACTCGCCTCTCGATCAGCTGTTCACGGCGATCGCCGATGAGACTGCATTGACGAAGCAGAACACCACGGCCGAGGGCGAGAGCAGCGCAGCGCAAGAGGACCCAGCCAGCATGGCCAAAGGTCTGGCACGCATCGGCCTGCAGATCGCCGGCGGCAAGTCGCAGAGCCGAGCCGGACTGGATTCGGCTGTCGCGCAGAATGCCGGCGCGGGCGTCGAGGCACAGTTTCGATCGTTCCAGGCCCTGGTTAGCGGCGTCAGTGGACGGCGGCCGCTCGATGCGTTGACGCGGAATTTCCGCGATATTTTTCAAAACCTCAAGCTTTCGGCCGATGTCCCTTCCCAGACCGAACGCGCCAACGCCAACCTGCAGTTGCAGATCTCCACGCTGCACGCCAATGCCTCCCGCCTTCCGAAGCCGCTGGCGCGCATGGTCAACGCGGCAGCGGACGAGTTTGAAGGCAATGTCGCCGAAGCCTCGGTGGCCAACCTCAACCAGAACCTCGACCAGACGGTCACGCGAGCCTGCGAGGAGGCGGTCAACGGTCGCTATCCCTTCGCCAGTGACGGCACCGAAGATATCTCGATAGCGGATTTCGCCAAGCTCTTCGCGCCGGGCGGGCTGATGGACCGATTCTTCGCGCAGAACCTTGCGCCGCTGATCGACATGACCGGCCAGGAATGGACCTGGAGGCAGGATGTCCGCTCCAGCCGCGACCTGGCGAAGTCGACCTTGAGATCATTTCAGGCGGCCGCCGAGATCCGCAGCGCCTTCTTCCCTTCCGGCGGCTCGGTGCCGTCGGTTTCGATTACCGTCACGCCTTTTTCGCTGAATAGCGACGCTAACAACGCGGTTCTCAACATCGACGGCCAGACCGTCCAGAGTAGCCAGGCGGGGAGCGCGCCAAGCACAGTGACCTGGCCAAACAGCACTGCCTCTGGTTCCGCCAGCCTCAGCCTGATGCCGGAAATGCCAGGCCGCGACTCCGCTCTCAAATTCGAAGGACCGTGGGCCTTTAGGCGTCTGTTGGACAAGGCGACCATCACCGCCAAAGGCGCCAACACCGAAGCCCGTTTCGTGATCGGCGGACGGGACGTCGCTTACACGATGCAGATCGGACCGGGGCCTAACCCCTTGCTGCTGCCGGCCCTGTCCGGCTTCAGCTGTCCGAAGGCGTTCTGACATGGCTGTGTTCCAGCGCACCGCCAGCCACAGCGCTCATTTCGGTACTCTAACGTATGCGCTTGTGGCAAAGTGGCTTGGGCACCCTGCCCATGCTTGGTCACAGAGGACGCTCGCGAAGCGCTTGGTGGCAAATTGAGCTCTGTCGCCCTTCCCATCGAAAGCTTCGGCGTGAGCCATCAGGGCTGCGTGCGCGACCACAATGAGGACAACTACCTGATAGAGCCGCAGACCGGCCTGTGGGTGGTGGCCGATGGCATGGGCGGCCACGAGGCCGGCGAGGTCGCGTCGGCCAGCATCGTCGATCATCTGGCGACGATCGGCATTGCGAGCTCGGCACCGGACCTTCGTGCGCGCTTCGAAGACCGGCTGAGCCGCGCCAATTCCGAGATCCGTAACATCTCGCGATCCCGCGGCATCACCATCGGCTCGACCTTCGCGGCTTTGCTTGCCATGGACGGACGGTTCGCTGGCCTGTGGGCCGGCGACAGCCGCATTTATCTGGTCCGCAACGGCGCGATCTTTCAGGTCTCAAAGGATCACACCGAGGTCCAGGAGTTGCTGGACCGCGGCATGATCAGCGCGGAGGAAGCGCTTACCTGGCCGCGCCGCCATGTCATCACCCATGCCGTCGGCGTCAGCGATGAACTCAAGATCGATTTCCAGCAGGGCGAGCTGATGCCGGGAGATGTTTTCGTCCTGAGCACCGACGGACTGACGGCACATGTCAGCGACGCCGAGATCGAAGCCGCGGTGAGATCCGCAACGCCCCAGGCGGCGTGCCGAAGCCTGCTGGAGACGGTGCTGGCGCGCGGCGGAATCGACAATGTGACCATCGTACTCGTGAAGATCGGCGGCGGGCGCAACGGTGCGCTCCATTCGGATCGGTCCGAAGCGGAGAGCCTGGCGAGATGAGCGACGACGACAAGACCCGGATATCGACGAACGACATCTATGCCGGCGTCGGCACACAGCTCAGCGGCATTTACGAACTCGACGAAAGGATAGCCTCCGGCGGCATGGGAGAAGTCTATCGCGGCCACAACATCCAAACCGGCGACCATGTGGCGATCAAGATCGTACTGCCAGAATTCGCCCGCGATCAGACGATCCTGTCGCTGTTCCGTAAGGAAGCGTCGATCCTCAATCATCTGTCGCATGACGCGGTGGTGCGCTATCACGTCTTCACCATCGATCCGAGGATCGGCCGCCCTTATCTCGCGATGGAGTTCGTGGACGGCCAGTCCCTGTTCGACGTGATGCGTCGCGGACCGATGCGGGGGAAGACGTGCGGCGGCTTTGCCATCGCCTGGCATCGGGGCTCGCCGCGGTGCACCAGGCGGGCGCGGTTCACCGGGACCTGTCGCCGGACAACATCATCCTGCCTGGCGGGCGGGTGGAAAGCGCCAAGATCATCGATTTCGGCATCGCCCGGTCAGCGACCGCAGGTGGTGAAACGCTGATCGGCGGCAAGTTCGCCGGCAAATACAATTACGTTTCGCCCGAACAGCTCGGCCTCTACGGCGGCGAGGTCAGCGAGCAGTCCGATATCTATAGCCTTGGCCTGGTGCTCGCCGCCGCGCTGCGCGGGAAGCCTCTCGATATGAGCGGTACGCAGTACGAGGTGATCGAGAAACGTCGGACCGTGCCGGACCTGTCAGACATCGACCCCGATTTCCACGAGCTCGTCGGCGCGATGCTGCAGCCGGATCCGCGCGATCGGCCGGCCAGCATGGCCGACATCGCCAGGGAAACGCGTGGCGAGGATGTCGACGTGACGTCGCCGCCGGCATCGTATGGTCCGCGTGACCGCTCGGGCTTGCCGCGCGCCGGCTGGACGGCGCTGGCCGAGTCGGGGCCGCGGCCTTCGACGTCCGCAGGCGAAAAGCACTTTGTTGAACATGTGCGACCGGCGCATCTGTCACAACCACGGCCGGCGCCCGCGCCCGCGCCGGCCAGCAAGCCCATGCCGGCTTCGCCGCGAAAATCGTCGCGGATGCCGGCTGTCGCTGGCGGCCTTGTGACGCTGGCGGTCCTGTTGGGGGGCGGCGTTTACTTCAGTGGCATGCTGGCGCCACCGCCGGCCGAAAAGGAACTCAAGCCCTTGATACCGAAGCCGGTGGCCCAAACACCGCAAGCGGAAGCATCGAAACCTAAGCCACAATCACCGGTGCAGCCTCAGCCGGAGCCGTCAAAATCTGACAGCGCTGCCACCGTCGAAACGGTAAAGCCACCTGCCCTGCCGGATGTACAGATGAAGCCCGCAATGCCGGCTGGGAACCAGGCGGACGCGGCAGGCGAGCAGAAACCGGACCCTGCCAAGGCCGCCGAAACCCCGGTGCCGACCCCCAGGCCGGAGGTGCGGCAGGCAACAAAATCACAGCAGCCCGCAGAGCAGGAGACGGCAGCGCAGCCAATGACGACCGACAAGCAGGAGCCGCCAGTGTCGCCCAAAGGCAAGCCGGCACCGACTACGGCTCAGCCCGAATTCACGGCCAACACCAATCAAGCACAAGTGCCGCCGGTCGAGATCAAGCCTGTCCAGACGCCGGCCGCGAGCCCGCCAACGTCAGTGCCGGTGCCAAAGGCTGAGGAGAGTGCGAACTCGTCAAAACCAGCCAGCGCGCCGCCGAAGGCGTTCGAGCCAAGCCAGGTGGTGGCAGAGGGCAAGCCGGCACAGGAGGCAACCCCGCCGGCGACAAAACCAAGCGCAACCGACCTCGTCGACACGCTGTCCAAATTGGCCAAGCCGAACGCCTCCTCGCCTCCGATTGCGCAGAGCCCCGTGCCGGCGCAGCCGACCAGCCCGCCGGCTGAACAGCCGGCGACCCCGACCGCCAGCCAGCCGCCACCAACCGCGCCATCAGAGCCAACACAGACGGCGCAGGCGTCCCAACAACCGCAGTTGCCGGTAACCACACAGCCCGAAAATACCGAAGTCGCGATCAATGTGCCCAAGCCGGCGGTTCCGCCGGCGAAGGCGGTCGACGAGACGGCGCAACACGCCTCATGGGTGCGCGACTTCAGCGGCGGCGACTGCTTCTACGCGTCGCTGGCACCGGACAACGCCAGCGCCATCGAGGGCTTCGCAACCACCGTGCAGCCGTTCGAGCGGATGCTCAATGATTTTCGGTCGAGGTTCCATGTCGAGCCGGACATCAGCGTCCGTCTCATCGAGCAACCCCAGTGTGAAGTGACAAACTTCCTGCGCTTCATCGACCGGAACCGAGTGGAAAGTCCGCAGCTCGTTCTCGACCGGACATCGGTGCCTGATGGCGCGCCGATCAGCGGCACGCTGGTAACGCATGGCGGGCTGGTTTCCAACGTCATGCTGATCGACCACAGGGGCATCGCCTTCAACCTGGACGATCGCATCGTGGCACAAGCCGACAAGGCGACTTTCAACATCCCGATCGGTCTAGGCGCCGCCGACAAGGCGGCAGGCAAGGCCCTGCCGCAGATCATGCTGGTGATCACCGGACCGAAGGACATCCAGGCCGCGATGTTCTCGAGACCGACACCGGTCTCCGAGCTTTTGCCAAAGATCCTCGAGGAGATCGGCTCCGACGGCTCGCGGTTCTCCGCCAGCGCCAAATATTTCCGGCTCGGCGGATAGATATGAACGCCGATGGACCTTCGCCCCTCGCATTCATTTTGCCAGCCCTCGTCACGCACAAAGCGTAGTTGGTTTCGATTATTGCCGGACTTCTCCCACCGCCTGGCACTTTCCGCGCTGTTCGGCGCGGCGCTGCTCGTTGTCCTCTCGACCAGCAGGGCGCATGCCGAATTCACTGTCTGCAACCAGACGCTCGACGTAGTCAACCTCGCCGTCGGACAGAAGGTTGACAATGCCGATCAGACCGATGGCTGGTGGACCATCGGCGCCAACCATTGCGTGAACATCATCCGCGAGGAACTGGCCAACCGCTACATCTACCTCTACGCGACCGACGTGTTCGGCCACGCGATCCTCAACGGATCGACCGAGATGTGCGTTGATCGGCGCCGCTTCTCCATCCGTGGCATTGAGGAGTGCTGGCAGCGCGGTCACATCGCGGCGCGTTTCGTCGAGGTCGATACGCTGGAGCAGGTGCGCTGGACTTATTTCCTGACCGGAAACAGCCCGTGACGCACAGCATCGACAGGAGCTTCAAACAGAAGAAGCTGGCGCGCTTGGCCGAGCGCAGACGCAAACTCTGGCGCCACGTTCTTGCTGGCGTTGCAACGCTCACCGTCATCGCGATCGCCACCGGCTTCTATCTTACCAAGGACAACTGGTCGTTCGGCGACGAGGATGAGGAACTGCATCCCGTCGAAGGTATGGAAGACGTGCCGCCCGACGCCTCGGTCTATGTGCCGGCCATCATTGACCTTGCCGGTGACCCGATGTGGATCGCGCTGGCGCCTGATGCGGACAGCGCCGCGAAGGGCCACACGGTTGCGCGCCCGGCCGAACTCGATAGTTCCGGGGCCTCGCCGCAGATCGAGATTCTATCCGACGTGATGCTGAGCGCCAGCGAAAAGTTCATGACGACGATCCCGTCGACGCAGGAGGATTTTGCCTTCTTCCAGGCGCAGCGGCAGACTGCTCCGAAGTCCTCCGCTGCAGCACCAGACGATCAGCAACCGACCTCGCCCGCACCTGCGCCCAACGACCAACCGGGCGATCTGGCGAACGACCTGCAGGCGCCGCCGGATGCGGGCGATATCCCCGCCGGTTCGGCGCCCAAAGCCGACGCAGACGACCCCGAGGCCGGCTGGGGCGAGACCATCGACCAGGGAGAGGCAGCGCTCCCCGCCTTCAAGAGAACCGCTATCGAGAACAACACCACAGCCGCGACCGTCACCAGCGAATATCAGCGCTTCGCGGCGACAGAGGACACTTTCGTGAAAATCCTCAACGACCGCAGCCTGGAAAGCGTGGCGCTCGACGCGCATTTCTCCGAGGAGGACGCCAGGCTTGCGGGTGAGGCGCTGAAAGCGCTGTTCAAGCGCGATGGGCTCGAGGCCGGTTTTGTGGTCGCCATGCGAGGCTTCCGGCCGAACCGCGAGACGACGACGCTGTCGCTGATGCAGGTCTCGGTCTATGCAAGGAACGTCTATGTCGGTACGCTGACGCGCAACGCCGCGGGCGCCTTCGTTTCAGGGGTCGACCCCTGGGTTCGCGAGGACCTCTTCAACTATTCCGGTGCCTCGGACCAGGGGGGCCCAAGCGGCAGTACCGCCTGCTCGACGCAATCTACTCGACCGCGGCACGCAACAAGGTGCCGACCAGCGTGATCGGCGAAGCGATCACGTATCTGTCGAGGGGACAGGATCTCGACGCTTTCGCCAGCGAGGACCAGCGCCTGGTGCTGATCTACTCGCAGACTCCGCGCGGCCAAGGCGAGATATCCGGACGGGTGCTTTACGTCGGCGTCCTCGGTAAGGACAAGAACCTCGACTGCTTCGTCTATCAGCAAAGCGACGGCCAGTATGCCTGCGTGACGGGCGATGATCAGGTCCGTTCGCTGTCCATAGCCCACGGCATGGTCACGCCGGTCGCCGGGGTGATGACGTCGACCTTCGGCCCACGCAAGCATCCGATCCTCGGCACGGTTCGGATCCACAAGGGTGTCGACTGGGCGGCTCCGGTTGGGACGCCTGTCATGGCCGCTTTCGACGGCGAGATTTCGTTCCAGGGCGATGGCGGCAGCTATGGCAATCTGGTGAAGATCACGCATGCGAACGGCCGCGAGACGCGCTATGCGCATATGCAAAAATTCGCCATCGCCGGCGGTGTCGGTACCAAGGTGAAGGCTGGCGACGTCATCGGCTATATCGGCACTACAGGGCTTTCGACCGGCCCGCATCTGCATTTCGAGCTCTACGAGAACGGCGAGGCGATCGACCCGCTCGGGACAGTCACCGCAGTCGCCACCGCCGTTTCCGTCAGTTCCGGCGGGCCCGGCGATTCCGCGGTCGAGACGCTGACCGACCGGATCGTTCACGTCGAAAGCGGCGGCAGCGCCCGCGCCAAGAACCCCAACTCGTCGGCAACCGGCGCCGGCCAGTTCATCACCAAGACCTGGATCCGGATGATGAACACCTATCGTCCCGACCTTGCCCGATCGCTTTCGCCCGCCGACCTGCTCGCGCTTCGCTATGACGCGACGCTGTCGCGCGAAATGGTGCGTAACCTGGCGCGCGAAGGCGAGGCCTATCTGCGCGCCCGCGGCCACCAGATCACCGCCGGGCGCCTGTATCTTTGCCATTTCCTCGGCATGGAGGGGGCGCACCAGGTGCTGGCGGCGCCGGGTTCGTCGCAATTGAGCGCCGTTCTGGGCGCAGCGGTGATCCAGGCCAACCCGTTCCTGACCGGCAAGACCGTCGGCTACGTCATCGAGTGGGCCGAGCGGAAAATGGGGCAGAAAGTGCCGCGCGTGGTGACCGATCAGACCCAGCCGGCGACAACCACGACCGAGGTCCGGCAGACGTCGCCGGAGTTCGAGAAGTACAAACAGGCGATAACCGCGCTGCTCAATTCAATCCAAGAGACGCTTGAGCCAGGTTAGTGACCGTCCCGGCTCAAAAGCGACACAACGATCGCCTGGTCGATCGGTTTTGACACTGGCGGCTGGTATGTCGGCAAATATTTGCAGAGGCCAGAGTGCACCCGGTGAACCTAAACTGTCGTCGGGGCGACATAAGCCTGAGAGCCATTTTGGCCGAGGCGACATTGTCCCTGACGAATTGAGCATGCGCAGAGATCAATAGTGTGCCCCGACGGGCCGGAGGGCTGATCCATGAAACTGTTTGCCATCCTTTTGAGCGGACTTGTCCTTTCCATCCTTGCCGCCTTCGGCGTCCAGGCCGCAACAGCCGAGAGCAAGCGTGTCGCGCTGGTCATCGGCAACAGCAAATATGTCAACGCCGTTGCCTTGCCGAACCCAGCGAACGATGCCCACCTGATTGCGTCGACGCTGCGCAACGCCGGCTTCGAAGTGATCGAAGGCGTCGATCAGGACAATGCCGGCATGCATGGCCTGATCAGCAAATTCACCGAAGAATCCTACAACGCGGACCTCGCGGTCATCTTCTACGCCGGCCACGGCATGCAGGTCGACGGCAAGAACTATCTCATACCGGTCGATGCCGATCTGACCTCACCCGCCTATCTCAAGACCCGCACAGTTCAGATCGACGAGTTCATGGCGGCGCTGCCTGCCGATCCCGCCGTCGGCATCATCATCCTCGATGCCTGCCGCGACAATCCGCTGGCTCGCACGCTGGCCACGGCGCTGCCCAAGAGCCGCTCGCTCGGTGCCCGCCTCGCGCCGGTGGATGCAAAGGCAGACGGCGTCGGCGCCGGCGGTGTCTTGATTGCTTACGCGACCGTGCTGTCGCTTTCGACGGCAACGGCGTCGACAGCCCCTACTCGCTGGCGTTGGCCAAGCACCTCACCGAGCCCGGGGGCGAGATCCAGAGCGCGCTGACGCGCGTGCGCGGCGACGTGACAGAAGCCACGCAAGGTCGGCAGCGCCCATGGCACAACGCATCGCTGGGGCGCGAGGTTTTCCTTGGCAAGCCAGCGGCACAAGCGGCGGCGGCGCCAATCGCCGATGCAGCCAAGACGTCGGCCTCGCCCGCCCCTGAGCCGGTGGCCACCGATCCCCCATCCTGGGAGGTCGAGCAACGCCTTTGGGATGAGGCCTCGAAAAACAATGCCATTCCCTATTACGAGGCGTATCTCGACCAGTTCCCGGGCGGCCGCTTCGCCACGGTGGCAAGGCTCGACATCGACCAGATGAAGGCGGGCAAGCAGACTGCGGCGCCGCCGAAGGGACGGGTCGTGCAGAAGACCCGTACCCTGAAGCCGGTGCCACACAAGCAACAGCAGGTTGTCCAGCGCAGGCGCAGCAGCGAGATCATCGTGCGCGACGAACCGCCGCCGAGAGACAATAATGACTTCCTGGCCAGGGCGCTCATTTTCGGCACCGGCGTTATGATCGGCAGCGCGCTCAAACATTGATCAGAAGGCATCAAGGGGTGACCGGCGTTTGGGCGAGATCCCTTGCCAGTGTCGCTGTTAAAGATCAGCCTGGCGGCAACCGCCTACTCGGTCCTGATGCGCATTTCCACGCGCCGGTTGACCGGATCGTAGGGATTGGCGACACGCGGGTGCGACTTGCCCAGGCCGATCGCTTCGAGCCGCGCCGATTCAACGCCGTTCGCTTCGAGGAACGCTGCCACCGACTTGGCCCGCCGCTGCGACAGGTCCTGGTTGTAGCGATCCGTGCCGGTTGCATCGGTATGACCTTCAACGACAAAGCTGAACGTGCTCAGCCGATTGTCCTTCAGCGCCTTGGCGAACTCGTCGAGTTCGGTGCGAGCCGTCTGGTCAAGTTGCGCGGAATCAAGGGCAAAATTGATCATCATGTCGAGACCGGTCTTTTGTTGAGCTGAGCCAGTCTTCTCGGCCTTGCTCTTGCACTCTTCCTCCGAGCCGACGCAGATGCCGCGCGCGGCACCGAGATTGCCGGTCTGTCCGGCGAAGAACTTGACGATGTCTTCCGATTTCTGAAGCGGATCGGCAAGGACGTGCGTTGCAAGAAGCATGGCCGCCAATGCCAAGGCTGAACTGCCCCATCGCATGACCGTCACTCCTGTCTGAGAGGATTTCGCTGGCGCGCATCGTATCAAATCGGGAAGCGATTGTCTGTGAACAAACGCATGACGCCCTTCGTCACCACCTGCCAACGACTGACGCGCTTGACCGGCGCTCGGCCACAGGCTTGAGTGCTGTTCTGGTGGCTCTCGGGGTGTGGCAGCCATGGCCAATGAACTCAGATACAGAACGGCACGGGATCTGTTTCTTGCTTGTCCCGCCATCGCCAGGGACATGAAATCGCTGGCCACCGGCCAGCCGCCGATTGATTTTTGCCGAGCCCTGCTTGCCGGGCGCGTGCCGGAAGAAGCAGTCACGTTCTGTGCCTACCTCCTGCCTGAGCGAGCCGCCGTCTGGTGGGGACATGAATGCCTGAGCAATCTCGCCGAGTTCCTGGCGGACCGGGATCTCGAATTGCTGGCGCTTGTCCATGACCGCGTCGGCGAACCTGATAATCCCGACCATCAAGCGGTCTTGAGCAATTCCCTGGACCTGCCGCCGGCGACGCCGGCCGCCTGGATCGCCCTGGCAGCGATGTGGCGCGACCCGACCCTCGACATGGTGTCGACCGGATTTCCTGCCGCCCATGCCGTCAATGCCGGAATTCTGGCCGGGCTGGCCCGGGCCTCGCTGGCGGACCGCTTTGCCGTGCTTTCGGCCTTTGTCGAAATGGGCATTCGGATGGCGGAGATGGAAGCGTAACGCCACTCGCCGATCCCTACCCGCCATCCACTATCGCCGGCATCAGTCCGGCATTATCGGCAGCCGCCTTGCGCCCATCTTGCCAGCGCTACCTTGAAGCGGGTACCAAGCGGATGCTGCAGGCGCAGGACCGAGACGTCGTTGGCAGCGAAATTCTTCGCCTGCTCGCAGAGCCGGACCTCATTCCACTCGTGGCAGCTATCGCAGTGCTTGCCTTCCCACACCGACTTGTCGAGGCCCTCCACCGGACTGAAAAGCGGTTCGCTCTTGATCAGTTGGGCGATGCTCTTGCCGTCGATCGCCGGGTCGCCGAACTTGATAGGACGGTCGAAAAGGATAGGACCGTCGGTAGCCAGCTTCGGGATTTTCGCACGCAGAGTATCAAGCGCAAGCTGATCGGCATTCTGGCTTGGCGAAGCGCCGGTGTTGCGTGTCTCGGAGCCGGCTTCAGCTTGCGGGGTGCTCGCCTCGCCGACGATCAGCGGCGCGTTGAGATCGACCTTGTGCAGGACAACCTCGGTGGTCAAAGAGACATTGATCCAGGGGCGTTGCTTGCCGGCGGTCGTCTTGAAGACGTCACTTGTCACCCTGTTCATCGCTTCGGTGATGGAGACATTGGATTCCCCAATGTGCTGGAGCAATGCCGTCGTGAAGGGCGAGTGGTCGCCAGACCCGTCATAGGCGAGCTGGTTGGGACTTGCGGCAAAGGCTACGAGCGTTCCGGCGCCGCCATTCTCGATCGGAATTTCCGCAAGGCCACTGCTTGCACCCTTGATGCCGGCGGTCTTTGCCAGCACATCGGCCAGAGGATTGTCCCGGCATGCGTCCAGAAACACCAGCCTTATGCTTGTCTCGCGAGACATCTGGCGCAAAATGAAATCAACCGACACGGCCTCAAAGTCGAGCGAGGTCTCGTCCTCGAGTGCGGCATCCACCGGAAGCAGGTAGTTCTTGCCTGAAACCTGCAGGCCATGGCCGGCATAGAAGAAAAGCGCCACATCGGCGCCGCGCACCTGCTTGGCGAACTGGGCGACTGTGGCCTGCGTCTGCTGCTTGGTGAGATCGAAGCCAGACACCACCTCGAAACCAAGGTTCTGCAGGCGCTCGGCTATCGCCTGGGCATCGCGTGCAGGATTGGCCAGCGGAGCTGCGTGCTGATATTGCGAGTTGCCGAGCACCAGCGCGATACGGCGCTGGGCGGTGGCGGCGGTCAAAGTCAAAAGCAGGACAATCGCAACAAGGCCAGCGTCGAGAACCAAGCCAGCGCAAAACGCGAATGGACGGGAGCCCACCCCCGACCTCAGTTCGCGTGCTTCGTGGCGGAGAATTCGATGCGCCGATTGAGCGCCTTGTTCTTTGGCGTGTCGTTGGCGGCAACCGGCCTATCCTCACCATAGCCGGCGGCACTGATCTGGCCGCGCGGCACGCCGTCGACGACCAAAGCATTGGCAACCGCCTGTGCGCGCCGTTCCGACAGCAATTTGTTTGCATCGGGCGATCCATCGGAATCAGTGTAACCGGACACCTCTACCTTGAGGGTCGGGCATTTGCCGACGACGCCTTCGACCTCCGTCAGCAAGGGTTTGCTCTTGGCATCAAGCTTGGCGCTTGCCGAGCGGAAGTAAATGGCACCAGTACGGGACAGCACGGCAAACCTGTTGAGGCACTCCTCATCGCTGAAATTGGCCTTCGCGGCGTCAGTGGCCACGGGACCGACATCGGCGGTGCCGGCAGCGACGGTCTGCACCGCGGCCGGCTTGCTGCCGGCGGCAGTAAAGACGAAATCGAAGGACACTGAGGCGGTAGGCACTATGTTCGTCACATTGGCGGCCTGCTGTAGCTTGTCAACGTTCGGCAGCAGGCCAAAGTCCTCCACATGCACCGCAACGGGAGCCTCGGAAGCAACCGAGACCTGAGTGTCACTGATCATGGTGACGACGACGCTCGCCTCCAGGTCCTTGTCGACGCCGTGTAGGCTGAGCCGGAACGGCAAGGTTGCCTTGATCCGGCGTTTGGCCGGCAAGTCGGCAAATGCTGCCGGGTCCACCTTTGCCGTCAGCTCGGCCGTCGGGTACTTGAATGTTTCGAAGAACAGGAATCGCATGCGCACATTGCGGAGGTCAACGCCCGTGTCGACGGAATTGAGATCGAAGCTGACCTTGGCATCACCGGCGGAATTCAGCGTGCCGGTGATATTCCTGATCTTGTTGGTTTCGACGATCGTGTTCTTCTTGACCGACTGATAGGTAAGCACCGAAGCGTCTGGATCGAGCGTCCAGTTCGGCGCGGCATTCGCTGTCTGCGGTCCGAAGACCAGCAATCCCAATATGGCTGCGATGATCAGGCCAGGACGCTGCGCTTTTGCTTGCGCTCGCCAGAATGCAACGACTTCGAACATGGAACGCCCCCGCCAGGCAACCCGATCCTGCTAACGGCACGGCGCAACCATAGAGCACTTGTTCCTGCTTGGCGAGCAGTTCCAGCGCGTTGCGAAAGTCACCTACGATAGCCCTGTACTGCGTCGTGCGCTGTAGAGGCGCTATCCCCAGCCACCGCCGCCGCCACCACCGCCACCGCCCAAGGGTGCAATGACAGGCGTGGTTTCGTTCTTGACCGGTGTGAGCAGTTTCTTGGCGGTCACATTTTTCTGCTTGACCACCTTTGGCGCGGTCGTCGTGCGAACCGACTTCGTATGATGTTTCGTCGTCGTCGGCTCGAGCGGGGGTGCAATGGTCGTGCACCCTGCCATCGTAAGGGATAGGACCGTTGCGACGATTACCTGTTTTAGTGCCGAGCCCACCTGTTGCCTCCATGTTGTCAGAACAAGTCCCGGCGCGGGTTGGCTTGCTCCCAGACCGCCCTGGCTGTCTTGATCAGTTGATCGTCCAACGAGCCGTTCGCCGAAATCTTGGACTTCAGGTCCCCACGCATCTGCTTCAGAGCCGCCGTCTTCGCCCTGACGCCAAACTTCGCCAGCGTATTCCGGGCATCGGGAATTTCGTTATGAAGATCGAGCGCCGCCGCCAAAGCAAGGTAGCGCGCCGCCACGGCCTGGTCCGCCTTTTCACCCCTTTGCATCTCCAGAGCTGCGCGATCATACGCAGCCGACTGATCGCCGCGCGCCGTCGCCAACTCGAACAGCCTTTGCGCTTCTGAGAAATCCTGCTGCACGCCGACACCGTCCCTGTACATGCGCGCCAGGCTGCCGGGAGCGTATGGCTGGCCGAGATCCATCGATTTCTGAAAAAGCGAGAGCGCTGTCTTGGGGGCCTTCTCGACCCCCGTGCCGGCGAGATAATTGCGGCCGAGCAGGTTCATCGAATACATGTCCTGCCGCTCGACGCCCGCCTTGAGGAAAGCCACGGCCCGAGTTGCGTCGACAGGCACGCCATTACGGCCTTCGGTGAAGATGGCGGCGAGATCGTTCATGGCATAAGTGTGCCCCATCGCCGCCGCCTTGAGCAGCAGGTCCAGCCCTTTGGTGGTGTCACGCTCGACGCCGTAGCCGTTGAACAAGGCGCGACCCCACGAGGTCATCCCATAGGGATCGCCCTTTTCGGAGGCTACAGCGTAGAAGTCATTGGCCTGCTTGCGATTGACCGGCATTCCCGTTCCCGTCGCATTGAGGTAGCCCAGCTCGAACACTGCTCGCACATGCCCCTTGTCGGCAGCTTCCTGGATCGCCTTCTTGGCCTCATCGACCTTACCAACCGCAAGCAATGCCCGACCGAGTTGATAGTGGAAGCGAGCGACGTCCGGATAGGCTTTCACCGCCGCCCGGCAGACCTCCACGGCGTTGCTGCTGATCTCATTCGGCAACAAGCCGGGGACTACGCCCTGCAGGTCAAGCGGCTCACCGGCCTCCCTGTCGCAGGGGTCGACGCTTGGCGAAAGCTTCATCGTCGCCGGCTTTGACGACGCGTTGTCGGCCCTGATTTCGAAGCCGACTATCAGTGGCTGGACGGCGCCGATCTGGGGTTCGTAGCGCAAGTGGTCGACTTCATCGGCCATCAGGCTCGAATCCGGGGACAAGGTCCGATCCGGCAGCGACAGAGTTCCCGTTGCCGGATAGCCCGCAAGTTTCAGGCTGACCGCCGGATCCGTGGTTGGGAAGTCCAGCTGCAACGGAACCGGGCCGACGCCGACCGGAACGCGGACCTCACGGTTTTCGATCGCTTCGGCGGCGCCGGCAACGTGAATGCCGCGTTCCACCGCTTGCTGCTTCTGCTCGGACTCGAGCGAGGCCATGAGTTGCTGGCCATCGGCCCCCTCACCATTCTTGACCCGGAAGACCAGGATGCCTTGGGATTCGCCGCCCCAATCGTCGCGTGTGGCATAGGCCAGCATGTCGACTTGTTCCTGGACGCCGGCGCCCTTGGGCACGTCCATCTGCAATCGCGGAAGATCCTTGCCGGCGATCGGCTCACCTGCCGCAACCGGATTGCCGTCCAAAATCAGACGCCCGAGCGCCGGCGGTCTCTCGATGCTGACGGTGACCGGGCCGCCATCGACATCCAGCGGCTCCGGCAGGTCGAGCGCGACAGGGCCGACGCCGGACGGCACGACCTTTTCCAACACGGGCGGCAGTGCGGGCCGGCTGGCGCGACGCATGAGGACGACCTCGTCGATCAGCGATGAGTTTTCCCAAGGCACCTGCTTACCGGCGGTAGCCTCGACCACATCCCGGCGAACGGCCGCCATGACCGAGCGTATCTCCTGGTTCGGCGCCAGCGCGCGACGGGAGAAGGCGGAGGAAAAAGGACTGAGGTCGCCACTTCCGTCATAGGCGACGGCACCGGGCTCGGTGGCGAAGGCTATAAGCGTGTTCAGCGAACTTTTAACCTGCGCAAGGCCGGTGTTCCCAGCAACGATTAGCTGGTCTCGCAACCAATAATCTTTGCGCGGAAACGGTTTGTTGCGGCAAGCGTCGAGGATGATCACCTGGATCTTCGATTTCGTCCTCAATTGCTGCAGCACATCATCGAGCTTGACGGCCTGGACCTCAATGTCGGCCGCGTTCTTGAGCGATGCATCGACCGGGATCAGGAAATTTTCACCGCCGATCTGAAAGCCATGGCCGGAATAGTACACGATCGCCAGATCGGCGCCGTCCGCCGCCGCGAGGTAGTTGCGAAACTGCTTTTCGAATTCGATCTTGGTGAGGTCCTTGGCGACGAACACATCGAATCCGGCCAGCCGGAAGGTGTTCGACACGTCCTCGGCATCCTTGTCCGGATTCTTGAGGGCCGGAATCTCGCGGTATTCGGAATTGCCGATGACTAGGGCCACCCTTCGATCGGCACAAGCTTGGAACGCCGTGAAGCTCGCGAGCATCAGGGCCGCAATGAACGCAAAACACCGCAGCATGGCCATCCTTAACTGCTCATGACCTGGAGGGCACAAGACATAGCTTGCGACACCTGGTCTGTTAAAGACTTCACAATCTGCCGAAACGGCAAGGTCGCACCCGCGATGGATGGGAGATGCAGTTCCCACAACTGCTAAAATAGCCCAGTGACGTGGGCACCGCAATAAGCTAGGGCGATTGCGACCCATCCTGCAGCGGTATTGGGCCCCGCAAGGCTGGTTGCTGCACGGCCGGGACCTGCTGTCATACCCGCTTTGGGAGCCCACCGGCCTGGGCACTCGCGACAATGCTGGTCGTGTTCGTGCCTTGGACCGGCGTTGTCATCGGCGAACGGCACCGCGTGCAGGCGGCTTCGCCCGGCCTTCCCTATTAATTGTGCAGTGCAGCAACGATCTTGCTGTGAGCGCGTTGCACCTGGCGCCCTTCAACACCCGGGCCGAAAACAAGTAGGGGCCGAATGCGAAAAATTTCCGATACGATCACCCGCCTCAGGGCATTACACCTAGAACAAGATATGCATCCCACCTCTTCCACATCCGCCAACCGCCTCTCCACCCTCGAAAATTTTGGCTCCAACCCCGGCGCCTTGCAGGCAAGATATTATCGACCAGCTGATCTCCCGGATGGCGCGCCGCTCGTCGTCGTGCTGCACGGTTGCACCCAGAACGCCGCCGGCTACGATTACCACTCCGGGTGGTCCCAGCTCGCCGAAGAGACCGGTTTCGCGCTGCTCTATCCCGAACAGCAACGCGCCAACAACCCGAACCTCTGCTTCAACTGGTTCCTGCCTGCAGACACGGCGCGCAATCGTGGTGAGGTCCTTTCGATCCGGCAGATGATCGAGACGATGGTCGTTTCCCACCGCCTGGACCGACAGCAGGTATTCGTTACCGGTCTTTCGGCCGGGGGTGCCATGGCCGCCGCGATGCTCGCCAACTATCCTGAAGTGTTTGCCGGCGGCGGCATCATCGCGGGCTTGCCTTTCGGTTGCGCTACAACCATTCCGGAAGCATTTGATCGCATGCGCGGCCACGGCGGCCCGTCCGAGCAAGAACTGCAGCGGCTTGTCCGGAAAGCCTCCAGGAATAATGGGCCGTGGCCCAGGCTTTCCATCTGGCACGGGTCCGCCGATCGCACTGTTGCGTCCGTAAACGCAGACGCCATCGCTGCTCAGTGGCGCGGCGCGCACAAACTCAACAAAGCGCCGACCCATTCGACGAGCGAGCGTGGACGCGGCAGGCAGGTCTGGGCTGATGATGCCGGAGAAGCCAAGATCGAGGTAAATATGGTCTTAGGCATGGGGCACGGCACGCCTATCGGCGACGGTCTCGGCAATGCCGGACCTTACATGCTCGACGTAGGTATCTCTTCAACCCGGGAGATAGCGAGGTTTTGGGGTCTCGCCGATGCCGACAATGCGAGATGGTCAGCGAGGGCTAGATCCGCTTCGTCAAGGTCACCTATGCCCAAGGCTGAGAAGACGCCACCAACATCTCATCTTCGGGCAGGTGAGGAACCGGCGAAGGCCAAGCCTGCGACACCGGCTCCAAATGACTTCCAAGGATCGCAGGCTCGACCTGTAAAAACGATCATCGAGGATGCTCTGCGCGCAGCTGGCCTGATGCGGTAAGTGTAATGCTCGGCTTTGCTCAGCGGATCTCTGACACCCTATTGCACAGTGGAACGCGTCGCCTTCGCAAGCGTTGACTGCCATTCAGCGAGTGGCCGCATGTACCTTATCCAAATCCTGCTGCCTCGAGCCGACAACGACGGCCGGCCTTTCCCGCGAGAAGAATTCGATCGGATCAAGGAGGAACTGGCAAGCCGTTTCAAAGGCGCTACGGCTTATCTTCAGGCGCCTGCGGAGGGCCTGTGGCGGCAAGGCGAGGAATCCGACAGAGACGACATCGTAATCTTCGAGGTGATGACTGAGGAAATCGATCTGGCGGATTGGCACGACCGCCGAACCGAACTCGAACGGAGATTTCGGCAGGACCAGGTTATCATCCGCTACATGCCGATGGCGCTCGTCTGAGGGGGTCGCATCATGCCTTCCACGTCGATCCGCAAGAGCGAATACGATCCCGACAGCCAGGTTTTCTCCGTGTGGTTCGTTGCGAGCGGCAAGCGCTATGACTACGAAGGTGTCCCTGTGGAGGTCTACACCGCATTCCGAAACGCCTTTGCGAAAGGCCGCTTCTTCAATGACCACATCCGGGACCGTTTTCGCTACCGGCTGATCTCGGAGGATTAGCGATATTTTTCCCGATAGGTACCGAAATGGATGACAAATATACCAATGCGCGGGAGCACTTTTTCGCGGCAATCCGCTCGCTAGCAGCGTCTTCCGAGAGCATTCAGACGCGGTTGATAGATGCGAACACACTCATCTTGAACGTCACTATCGATGAATTCGACGGTGACCGAGAGCTCAAAATCAAGTTTGCCAAATTGCTGGATCTTCTCGCGGTCGATCAAGACGATATGGAAAAGGTCGCGGTGGAGACGGCGGCGCACATGACTGATTTTGAGGCGGTAAAGGTCGCGGACCTGATTTGCGATTTTTATTACGAGATCACCTAGACCCCCTCGGTCATCCGCGCAGGACGCTCATCCGGCAATTGGCGGTCACCAGCGACGCCGCGGTTCGGCTTCCACTCTCCTCGTTAAAGGCGCGCACACCGACAATGTGGCGAATCGCACACAGCGCTCCACGGGGCGACCCGTTAAATGGCCCCCGGCGTTTCACCCAGAGCCTTTTTCTCAACCATCACTTCCGCGGATCTGAAGCCCGCCTTCGATGTTCGCCATCAAACCGAGTGGCGAAGATGGGGTCCGCAGGCAATTGAAAAACCAAGTGATCAATTTGCCCTGTTGATTGACGTGATCGCAAGGTTCGTCAGCTTGTTGTTAGTAGCCTTCTCCTCGTCAAGTATCTCGCTCAGTAACTTGTGCGCCTCGTCATGCCCGAGTTCCTTTGCCCATTCCCGCAACGAGCCATACCGGGAAATTTCGTAATGCTCGACTGCTTGGCAGGCCGCTAGCAAGCCTGCGTCCAGGGCCGTCCCTGACGCTTCCTCCATCAGCCCGTCGGCTAGTCCCCGCGAATGGACGCCGCCTAGTGGTGTTCATGCCGGTGATGAAGATCAGGGTAGTGAGGATGCTTGTGTGTCATCGGCACGTGACTGTGCCTGTGAGAGTGCGGCTCGCTTACGGGACCATCGTGGGGGTGATCGTGATGTTCGTCGTGGACGTGGCTATGCTCGTGTTCAAGCGCCTCATGCTCATGCTCGTGCTCGTGACGCTCCGCCAAGTGAAAGTATAGGCCAACAGCCATGAGAGCGCCCGCCACCAGCAGGCGGACGGTAACAGGCTCTCCAAGGAGCAAAATGGCCAGAAGCGCCCCGATGAACGGTGCCAGAGAGTAATAGGCGCCGGTGCGCGCTGTGCCCAGGTGACGCAGGGCCAGAATGAACATCACGAGGCTCACTCCGACGCCAAGAAAGCCCACTGCAGCCGCCGCTCCGAACGAAGATGCTTGGGGCAACGCGGAGCCATAGAGCAGCGCCAGGCTGACGTTTAAGGTCCCAGCCACCAAACCCTTCAGCGTGGCAATCGTCACCGGATCCGCAGCTGAGATTTTGCGTGTCAGATTATTGTCGATCCCCCATGCCGCGCAGGCCCCGACGACAAGCAGCGCCCCACTATTGAGGGTTACGCCTTGACCGGTCCATGACAGCACAATGGCCCCGCATAGGATGGCGCCGGCACCAAGCAAAAGCCGCCGATCGACGTTCTCCCGAAAGACCAGCCACGCGATCGCCATCGTAGCCAATCCTTCCACGTTGAGAAGCAAAGCCGCGCTCGACGCCGTGGTCAGCGCGAGCCCTGACACAAGCAGTACGGGTCCGACCACCCCACCCATGGCAATGGCTGCGCATAGCCATGGAACATCCGATGGCTGTAGCCCCGCTTCGTTCTGAGCCCGGCCAGACGCCCGGCGAGAAAGCCATAATATGCCAAGCCCGAGGCCTGCGCCAAGGTAGAGCAGCCCTGCGAGCATTATCGGGTTCACTGCTTCAAGGATGACTTTAGAGAGCGGCGATACTGCCCCAAAGAGGGCAGCAGAACCGAGCGCTAACGGTACGCCGGGCCAGAGATGCGAGTGCTCCTTTGACATCGCACAACCCTACATCACCCGCGCACTCAGACAAGGCTGTCACTCAGTCACGTGGCAGTGATTTGCCGAAAGGCGACGACGGCTAGAATCGCGCTTTGCAAGTTGAGCGGCGTAGCGAATGGCGAGAACCGCTTCGGGGTTACTCACGGGATAGCTCGCAATGAAGCGTTCAAGTGAAAAGTCCGGAAACTCGCCCTTCAAGCGGGCTTCGATCTTAGCCGCCTCCGCGATTCCACCTGCGGCTCTATGGGCCAGCGCCAAAAATAGCAGCACGTTTGGAGAATCCAGCATACTTCTGCGCAGCGCAGCGATGGCTTCCCTGTGCCTGCCAGCTGTGAACAGAATGCGGCCCAGCATGCCGAAGTACCAGGGTGGGGCCAGGGGATTGAGGCGGATGGCTCGCTCGATGAGCGGCAACGGGGAGCAGAACCAGCAGCTGCCATTTGTCCCGGCCGTGGTTGGCCCCTAGCGGAGGCAGTGGTCCCACGTTCGACTTCGCGCAGGCGGTTCCGCGGAAAACGCAGCGATGATCGCCTCGAGCGAGACATTCAATGCGCTGGAAAAGGTCCGGCCCTTCTGCCAAATCGCAACGTAGTGATAGAGCGCGGACGGCTCCACTGGCCTTATTCCCAAGTGAAACGCAGCGTACTCACGCGCGATGATCTCGTTGGTTATCGAAATGCCTAGGCCAGCCGAAACGTATCCGGCTTCGTGACCGTTGCAATCGAACTCCACCAGTATGTCCGGCTCAACGCCGGCGAAGCGCAGCGCATTGAAGTTCATTTGGTGGGCGGCGAATTGGGGATCGATATCGACGATCGTTTCGCCTGCCAGGTCGTGAGCCTCGATACAGGCCTGTTTCGAAAAGCGGTGGTCGGGATGGAAGATGCATACGTTTCGTGCCGACCCAAGCGGCGCCCACTCAAACAGACTTGGATCCAGGGGCAGCCTCGAGATTCCGAGTTCGGCACGCCCTGCCAGGATGTGCTCGCCGATCTGCTCGTAGCTTCCCGAAAGTGACCGCACATTCGAGGCGGTCTTTGAGTGGATGATCGCCACGACCTTGGGCAAGGTCACGAAACCGAAAACAGAAGGCGCTGCAATCGCAATCCTCTGCTTTTCCTCGTTCTTCATAGCGAAGATCGACGCTTCCAGCCGACCCAGCGACGTCAGGGCAAGTTCCACGTTTCGCAGGAGTTCCCAGGCTTCCTGCAAGGGGACGATGCGGTTGGCTGATCTCTTGAAGAGTGTGATGCCGAGCGTGGTCTCGAGTTGCTTCACATGTTGACTGACGGCTGGCTGGCTTATCCCGAGCGCTGCCGCCGCTCGCCTTGTCGAACCGGCCCGCAACACTTCTCGGAACACCTTCAGTTGACGGAGCTTCAGGTCGCTCTGCAGCAACTCCATCCTTGGGCTCCTTTCCTAATAACGCCCACCCGGAAAGCAGATACCGCCAACCCGGGGAGCAACGAGCCGCCTCAGTATATAACGGTGCGTTTTAGATAAAATAATAAAAATTATAGATTGAGTGTGTAATTTCAAGCGGTAGAATTGGGCAATACCTCCAATTAACCCCGAATTACAAATATAACAATGCGCAACCTTGGGTTATACGTCTGAGTCCACGCGACAAAGCGCCGGCGTATCCTGCGGTATTGCGAGTCGAGGAAAGCGCCCCATGGGTGGTTTTACTACTCAGTTTGTTGTCGCACTCACCGTCACCATGGGCCTTGCGCTTGTCAGCGGCTGCCTAGGTACGGCATTTGGGCTGTTTCTGGCCATTTCGAAGGGCACGACCCTACCCCGCGTCAACGCAGTCGTCACGGCTTACACGACGGTTGTCCGTGGTGTGCCAGAACTTCTCATTATCCTGCTCATCTACTTCGGCGGAACCACGCTCGCCAGCAAGATCGCCGGCCGGTACGTGGAGGTGAACGCATTCACCGCAGGCGTTATCGCGCTCTCGGTCGTCTTCAGCGGTTATGCCACCGAAGTGTTTCGCGGCGCGATTGCGGCTGTGCCTGCGGGTCAAACCGAAGCGGCAAAGTCGCTTGGGCTCAACGCTTGGCAGCGCTGGATGTTTGTCATCGGACCGCAGATGCTGCGGTTGGCGCTGCCCGCCTATGGCAATCTCTGGATTTCGCTCTTCAAGGACACCGCGCTGGTCTCGATCGTCGGCCTGACCGACATTATGCGCGTTGCGTATGTGGGGGCTGGATCCTTGCGCGCGCCATTGACCTTCTACCTTGCGGCCTCCGCTCTCTATCTCTCGCTGACCACCGTCACGCTGCTGTCGGTCCGGCTGGCCGAGCGGCGCTATCCGGCACTCGGCCGGTAGGAGGGAGCGACCCATGAACCTCGGCCTGATGTTTGACGCAATGGTTGTCCTGCCTTCGGGCGTTGGTCTCACATTGACCCTGACGGTCTTGTCGCTGACGGCCGGATTTCTTCTGTCCGTGCCGCTAGCCTTCATCCGCGCGTTCGGACGTCCCGGCCTCTCGCTCGCAGTGCTGGCATACACCTATGTCATTCGCGGCACGCCGATGCTGGTTCAGCTCTTCCTGCTCTATTACGGCCTCGCTCAGATCGAAGCGGTGCGAGCCAGCATCTTCTGGGTGATCCTGCGCGACCCTTTCTGGTGCGCCCTTCTGACATTCTCGCTGAACAGCGCGGCACACACCACCGAGATCCTGTGCCGCGGTCTCCAGTCCGTGCCTAAAGGTGTCACCGAGGCGGCCACGTCTCTGGGCTTGAGACGCTTCCAGATCGCTCGCCTGGTCACCTTCCCGATCGCTTTCAGGATATCGCTCCCGGCCTACGGCAACGAGGTCGTGGGCATGATCAAGGGCTCGTCCCTGGCGAGCACCGTAACGCTGCTCGAGATCACCGGCATGGCGCGACAGATGGTGTCCACCACCTTCGCACCGTACGAGATCTTCATCGTCGCCGGAGCGATCTATCTATCGCTGACGTCGATCGCGGTGAAAGCGATCCAGTTGCTGGAGCGATGGCTTTCGACCGACGGCCATCCGGTGCGACGTCGAAAGGCGCGATTGCGCCCCGCCCTACCTGACCCAGAGATCACGACGCCCCTGCCCTGACCCGCGGGTTTTTGGCGGCCCTTTCCATCTTAACCAACGAAGAGGTGCATCATGCGCATACCCCTGGCTATTGCTGTTTCTATCGCATCCCTGATGTCGGCATTCCCGGCGAGCGCGCAAAGCGAGCGCGTCATTTCAATAGCCTCCGAAGGTGCTTCGCCGCCTTGGGACAGCACCGACGCGAACGGTCAACTCTACGGCTACGATATCGATGTCGGACAGGAGCTGTGCCGTCGCATCCAGATCAAATGTACCTTCGTCCCGCAGGATTGGGACGGGATCATTCCGGCACTGCTTGTAGGCAAGTTCGACGTCATCATGTCCGGCATGGCGATCACGGAAAAGCGCAAGCAGAAGATCGCGTTCTCCGTTCCCTACGCCACCGGCTTCAACCAGTTCGTTGTGCGCAAGGACCTGGGTCTCGATCCTGGTGACATCAAGCAAAAGGTCAACCTCTCGAGCATCGGCGACAAGGAAAAGGCGACCATCGAACGCCTCAGATCGACACTCGCCGGCAAGGCGATCGGGGCCCTGCGCTCGTCGAATTCGGAAGCAGTCGTCAAGGAAATGCTGGGCGATGTCGTGACCATTCGCAGTTATGACAGCCAGGACAACATGAAGCTCGATCTTGCCGCGGGTCGCATCGACGGCGGTCTGGCCGACTATTTCACCTGGCGGGATTTTCTGGAGACGCCTGCCGGTTCGGATGTGGTGTTTTTCGGCCCTGAACTGAAAGGCGGGCTCTGGGGACCGGGCGTCGGCGCCGGCATGCGCAAGGACGATACCGAGTTGCTCACCAAGTTCAACGCGGCCATCGAAGCGGCCACTAAGGATGGGACGATCAAGGCGCTGAGCCTGAAATGGTTCAAGAGCGATATCTCACCTGCCGTCTCGCAATAGGCGGCAACCGACTTCGACATTTGACGTGGCGCTGGCCGAAACGCCGGCGCCCTCCCCTCCTTCAAGGCGAGTTCCATGAAAGACCAGTTCTGCGCGGTCGTTACCGGCCAATCCCTGATCAAGCACGACATTCGTGGCGTCAAAGACGAACGTTTCATTGCGGTTGCGGACTTCCTGCGCCAAGGCGACGTCGTCTTCACCAACTTCGAATCGACGATCCTCGGCAAGCACGGCGGGTGGCCGACCAAGGGCAAATACTTCGGATATTCCAGGGCTGAAGTGCTCGACGCATTGCAGGCCGTCGGTTTCAACGCGCTTGCGCTCGCAAACAACCACGCCTTCGATCTCGGCGCCGGCGGTATCCTCTCGACGCTTGACGAGGTGGAAGCGCGGGGCTTCCTGCATGCCGGCATCGGAACCGACGAGACGGAGGCCAGAAAACCGGGACGCCGCCGCCTGGGCGCGCGTGAGGTCGCGCTTCTTGCGATGGATGCGGGCCCCGGCCCGACCAACATGTATGCTGAAGACCGCACGGCCTTCCGGCCGGCTCGGCCCGGCGTCAATCGTCTGAACACCGTTCGCAAGATGGCGGTGCCGGACGGACATTTTCGCAGACTGGCAAGGTTGGGCGCGCATTTGCAAAGCTCCCCCTTTGAACTGGCCAACTATGCGCAACCGGAGGACCCAGTAGAGGTGTTGGGCGGCAAGGAGATCAATTTCTACGGCACCGTGTTCACGCAAGCCGCCGACTTCGGCCGTCTGATCGAAGTCGATCAGCGGAGCGCGGGTGTCCACCTGTCCGCCATCCGGCACGCGGCGGCACAAGGCGATTTCGTCATTGCCTATCTGCACCACCATCATTGGGAACCTGGTTGGCAGGACGTGCCGCGCTGGGTGCAGACCTTTGCCAGGATGTGCATCGACGCCGGCGCCAACCTGTTCGTCAGCCACGGCGCGCCGGTACTGCAGGCGGTGGAAATCTACAACGGCTCGCCGATCTTCTACGGCCTCGGAAACTTCCTATTCCACGTCCACCCAGACGAAAACGAATGGGATCCACCGGAAGTCTGGCAAAGCATCGTCGCCGCGTGCGGCTATGATGCGGGCGGAAACCTGGCAGGAATAGATCTCCTGCCCGTCGTGATCGGGCCGGAAGCTCAGTCTCTCGGATCAGCAACGGGCAGACTGGTGCCCGTCGCCGTCACGGGAAGCGCGGCGCGAGACATCCTCGAGGGATTCGCGACCCGCTCGCGTGCGTTTGGCGTCGAAATCGAAGTATCCTCGGCTTGCGGCCGCATCGCCCTGCCCGCTGCACGAAAATTCGGCTGACAGGCCCGACCGGCCGTCAGACGGCCTTGCATCCGGCCGGAGCGGATTCGCCGGCCGTTTCGCTATCCGCCTCTGTTTCTGGCAGGGCCAGTTCGTCTCCTAGCGCTGCGATCAGGGCCGAGACGCGACCGCGCACTCGCGGCGGAAGCTTCACCAGTCCCTCGATCAGGCGCCGCCCTTCCGCGCTGGCAATGAAATCCAGGCGCTCATCGACCGGGAGGGGCCGCGCCTCGACCCGGGCCTCATCGTTTCCCGGCAGGCCTTCGAAGAAGCGGCCGACAGGTACGCCGAGCGAGCTGGCGATCTCGTAGAGCATCGACGCACTCACGCGGTTCCTCGCGTTCTCGTATTTTTGGAGCTGCTGGAAGCTGATGCCTATGGATCGGGCAAGCTGGGCCTGCGAGACGTCCGACTGGACGCGAACGGCAGCAATTTGCCTGCCGACATGCTGATCGGCAGGATGAGGGTCACTGTCGATCTTTGGCTTCGGCCCCGTGCCAAGGAGGACGGAGCGTTGCGGTTTCAACAAGGCCTTTCGATACTCCACTAGTCACACGTGATCTGATCGAATCGGCATTTAATATACCTTATAGGGTGCAAAATAACCCTATAGGTGGCGAAGAATATCGGGCTGCCGATTGTGGACCCATGGTCAGTCCACGACAGATTCGAGCCGCAAGGGCCTTGCTTGGTTGGTCGCAGCAGGAACTTGCCGACAAGGCGATTGTGTCGCTGAATGCGCTAACCCGATTGGAAAACGGCAAGGTCGATTCCCGGATCAGCACTTTGCAGGCAATTGAGGCGGCCCTGACAAAAGCGGGTGTCGAATTCCTGTCCGCCGGCCAAAAGGGTGAAGGTGTACGGCTCTTGGATCCTCGTGCTTGAATGTCCCGTTGGCGGAAAGGGTTCGCACAATTGCACTGCCAAAGGTACCTCCTGCTCGGGTGACGAGAGGCAAAGTCGTGGTATTGTCGGAATCAGCCATGATCCGTGTTCGCTGAAGCTTGGGTGTGGGTACCTTGGGCAGATGCTCCCGCCATACGCCCGTCAAGTTGATTGTAATTTGTCTAACGTCAGTCATTTAAGCTGACAGCTGCTCCAAAGTCAACCAAAAAGACTGATTTTAGCTTGATGAGCCAGATTTCCGTGGAGCAATGCAGAGGCGCCAGAGCGATGCTCGGCTGGAGCCAAGCTGAACTGGCGGAATCAGCAAATGTCTCGCGCGCTACGGTTGTGGATTTCGAACGAGGATTGCGCGTGCCACATCGCAACAACCTCGGTGCCATTCGTGAAGCGCTCGAAGCTGCGGGTATAGAATTTATTCCGGAGAACGGCGGCGGTGCTGGCGTGCGATTGGCAAAACGGCGCTAGCGGATCAGAACGCAACGCTTCGAAGGCCCAATCTGACACGAACTTCGGGGCGCTTTGCCCGGGAGCATGCGATAGGTGACATGAAGCGACGCAGTCGAACCGCTATGTCGGTTCAGGTCAAACGCGCTGCCGGTGCCCAATGCGCTACAATTCCAGTCTGCCAATTATGCGACTTTCGAAGCACAAAAGACGAACATAGATTACCGCTCATGTGTGTCGACGTCAGCAGGCTTGCCTCAGTTCAACGATCGGCGGCCATTGCAAATGGCAGCTATCGGAATATTCGGACTGGCAACATCTTGCGATGAGCGTCATTGCGTAACCGACCGAAAGTGGGGTTTTGAGGAATCCGGATCCCGTATCTGAAAATTGGCCACAGTTGCCTTAAAGTCATTTCATGGGTTGCTGTGAAGAAAATCGCTGCAAAGGTGTCGCAGCCAGTGCAAAGTGTTCAACGCCTAAGCGTTCGGGTATCTTTGTCTCGGTCGAAACGCTGACTTGTGGCAAGTTTGCAACTGGGGGGATGCATGGAATGGAAGGCGCACGGCTATCAGGTTGGATCGTCCAGCGAGACTTTCGATGCCATCCCGACGAACGCCGATGAGCTCGACCAGTTCGTAGCGCTGCATCGGCGCAAGATCGAACCCTGGCTCTCGGCGGTGTTCCAGGCCGAGCATCTCAATCTGCTGCTCGGTAGCGGCTTCACCACTGCGGTAGCGTTTGCGGCTGGCGTCACCGCAACGGGTATGGAAACCGCCGGCGGCAAATCCGCGCACGCTCAGGCGATTATGGAGCATGCTACCGCTAGCGCCAAGAAGATGGGACGCGGAAAGGCTAACATCGAGGACCAGTTGCGCAGCGCCATCGCCGTCCTCGAAGGGCTTAGTATCATCGATAAGGCCGCAGCGAAGGCGGTCCGCGATGACGTTAACAAGGCTATGGATGCGTTTCTCTATTCGTTGCTGGCAACCGAGCAGGGAATTGCCGACGCCGACAGCGCACCGGCATCAGCGATGCTTCAGTCGTTTCTGCTGAGTTTTGCGAGTCGGGCCGCATCGCGCGAGCGCCTGCACATCTTCACAACTAACTACGACCGACTGATTGAACGAGGCTGCGATGATGCGGGCCTTAGGATCATTGACCGGTTCGTGGGTACCCTCCGGCCCCTTTTCCGCAATACCCGCATCGAGCTAGACTACCACTACAATCCCCCCGGTATTCGTGGGGAGCCGCGTTTCATGGAGGGCGTGGTCCGGCTGACGAAACTTCACGGCAGTTTGGACTGGCGTTTCGATTATGCAACACGCCGCATTTACCGCGCCGAGACGCCGTTCGGTGCTCCGCAAGACCATCCAAGCCTCCCGGCGTCACCGGTCGACACTGTGATGATCTATCCAAACCCTGCGAAAGACGTGGAGACCACACAGTACCCCTATGCCGAGCTGTTTCGCGATTTCGCGTCAGCGACTTGCAGGCCTAATTCCGTCGTGGTCACCTATGGCTACGGTTTCGGTGACGATCATATCAACAGAGTGCTGCACGATATGCTTTCGGTGCCATCAGCGCATCTGGTAGTCCTCGCATTCGATCTCGACGACCGCGTCAAAGGCTTTCTGACACAGACCCGGCCCGCGCAGGTCAGCTTAATGGCAGGCCGGCATTTCGCGAGCTTGCAGCACCTTGTTGAAGATTACCTTCCCAAACCAGCGCTGGATTATATCACGGGACGCATGTCTGAGCTCCTTAAGAACCGGGCGTTCGCTGATATGCCCGTTGCGTCAACGGCCGCCGCCGGCGCTGGGGCGGGCCATGCTCCCAATACAGGCAGCATTGCATGAGCTCACCGATTGAACGTTTGGCGGAACTTGTCATCGGCACCGTTGAGTCGATTTCCTCGGATGAGATCCGTGTTCTGCTCGACCTCGACGCGCCGCAGTCAACCGCACTCAATACCGGGACGCCAACAAGTTTTCCCCGGCTTAATAGTTATGTGCTGGTCCCAAATGAAGCAGGCGCAACCGTCGCCTACGTCACCTGGATCGGTATCGAGCGGTCGCCTTATCCCAAGCGTTCGGGGCTGAAGGACTTCGGCCTCATCGACCTGCCGTTCCCTCTGCGCAAGATGTCGCTGACACCGATCGGAACGCTGACTGTGCGGCGCGATCGGCGGGCCAAGACAAGCGTTTATGAACTGAGCCGAGGCGTTGTAGCCTTTCCGTCCGTCGGCGATCAGATCCTAATCCCAACCCCCGAACAGATCGCCGCAATCGTGGGCGCCAAAGACAAGGATAGGCGCGTTCGGATTGGCTCATCGCCGCTTGCCGCAAATACCTCGATCATGGTCGACCCAGACAAGATTTTCGGCCGTCATGTGGCCGTGCTCGGGAACACCGGCAGCGGCAAATCCTGTTCGGTGGCTGGGCTGATCCGCTGGTCGCTCGATGCGGCGCAATTGGCGTTGGAAGGCGGGGTCCAGGCCCCCAATGCCCGCTTCGTTATTCTCGACCCAAACGGAGAATACGCGAAGGCGTTCGCGGACAGGGATACCAACGTCCGAGTGTTTCGCGTTCCCCCTATCGATGAACTGAATGGCGAGCGACCGCTGCGCATACCGGCATGGCTCTGGAATGGGCACGAGTGGACGGCAGTTTCATTTGCTCGCCCGGGAGCTCAGCGTCCGCTGCTTCTGCAGGCGCTCCGCGAGCTGAAAAACGGGGAGCTTGACGGGACGCCTCGTGAGGCGATTGTCCGCAGGTATATTTACTCCTACCGCGTGATGATCGACGCTATGCTAGCGGACGGTGCGTCGCGGTATGCTGGCAGCGCCGGAAACCGGCGCCAGTGCGGTGACTTGCTCGACAACATAGCTGCCGATTGCGGAGAGATGGCGGACACTGTGGATGGGGAACATCGCACGACCTTGCAGGAGATCAGCGCGGCGGTTCTTGGTACTGCGAACTCTCGTCGATCGGGGGAATGGTTCAACGCTTTTTCAGTCCAAGATATAGAAAGCGTACGAGACCAACTTCAGCGCTTCGTCGATTTGGTCGAGGACGCCTTCGCTGCAGCCCAGATTACCGAAGACGCGCCAATCCCATTTAATGTCCAAATGTTACCCGAACATCTGGAAAAGATCGCGGCAACCGAAGGCGGCGCACTGGCTGGCTTTGTCAGCACTCTGGGTATGCGTATCCGGGGGATGTTGGCGGACGCCAGGCTTGGCCAGGTCGTGAGCAGCGAACCGGCAATCTCGTTCGATATCTGGCTGAATGACATCGTCGGCAGCAACGCCTCAGCCAATGGTCAGGTCGCGATCATAGACCTTTCTTTGGTGCCCTCGGAGATCGTTCATGTCGTGGTCGCTGTGCTCGGCCGCCTGACATTCGAGGCATTGCAGCGCTATCGGCGCCTCCATCCGGATGGCAAGCCGCTCCCGACGACCTTGGTCCTGGAAGAAGCTCACAGCTTCGTTCGTCGCGGAGCGAACGAAGATGGTCCCGCAGAAAACCCGGCGCAGCTTTGTCGCGAGACGTTTGAAAAGATTGCGCGCGAGGGTCGCAAGTTTGGCCTGGGGCTTATGCTATCGTCACAGCGCCCGTCAGAACTCTCGCCAACAATTCTGGCGCAGTGCAACACTTTCCTACTGCATCGGATTGTAAACGACCTAGATCAGGCGCTTGTTGCACGCCTTGTCCCCGACAATGTCGCTGGACTGCTGAAAGAGCTTCCTAGTCTTCCTTCGCGCCAAGCCGTCCTCCTCGGTTGGGCAACGCCGATCCCCCTGCTGGTCGAGATGGATGAATTGGCCGAGGAGCACCGTCCGCAGTCGTCCGATCCCGATTTTTGGGATGTCTGGACCGGAAAGAGCCCGCGAGCGATCAACTGGTTGGACATTGTAAATGACTGGACTGGAGCATGACCACCAGCGCAAAAATGAATGTCAGGAAGAGTCCGGAGCGGTAGTCTGAAATGGTGCCGACTACGGCCTGGCCGCTTCCAGGATGCCATCGTGGAAAGCTGACATCCAGATCTCAGCCGATCTCGCTAAGCTAGATCAACAAGCGCTTTGCGATCTTCCCCAACAATGGCGTCAAACTGACCGAAGTGACGTCGTTCGATTCTTTCAGCTTGCCGCTGCAGCGCCGACGGCCGAAAGCAGGCGTCTCCCGCGCCGCTCGCGGGAGTGCGGGACCGAGGGAAGCAAGAAGCAAGCGGTACAACTCGCGGCTGGCTTTCCCTTGTCTGACATGCGCGGTTACCAGCAGGGCTGTTGCACGCCGGTCCGCCCTGCGACAGCAAGGCCGCGAATTCTAAGGGCGGCTGATCAGTCGAACTTCAGTTGGCCCTTCAGCTTGGCGAGATCGTCCTTCTGGCGCTGTGATTCATCTGCCGTTTTCTGCCTGAGACGGGTCTGTTCGGCAGCGTAGGCCCCATACGCGGCGTTGGTCTGGGTAATAATCTTATTCAGCTCTGGTATGTGATCCGCCTGAAGCTCATTGGGCATGCAGATGATTTCGAGCCTGTCGCCCGACACGGACGCCCTGCGCTTCATCATGTAAATGTGTTGCTGCCATGCCTTATTGAAATACTGGGACCAAGGCGCTGGCGCGCTTTGAGACAGGCGGAGCACTAGCCGCATCAACGCACCCTCGCCTGAAGGGCCTGACGCGCTATCGTCGAGTGCCTTGATCTTGATGTCTGTGAACTGGTTCGCCACTGGTCTATCTCTCCCCGACAAAGATGCCTACATTTCCATAGCCGACAGAACTGTTTAAATCAGCAATTCCGCGAGCTGCTTCCTTTGATCTGCCCTGTCGTCAAGGCCATACTTGCGCCGCAACCGTTCGGCGATGGCCCACGCTGCCTGGCCTCGCTCTTTTGCATAGGTCTCAGCATCGAACGGGTTATTTTCGAGGTGGCGGGCGTGCGCGACTATTATTTGCACAATCGAAACGGAGTTCGAGAAGGACAGGGCTTCGTTCGCTAGGGTGGGATCGACGTTCACCCAATCAGCGCTATCGGGCATTGACTCCAGCTCTGGCACGTCCTGGGCCATAGGCGAACCGGTTTGCTTCAGATGTTCCGGCCCTGAGTAAAGGAGTTGCCAGCACCGGATGGCATAGTCTTCCAAGGAGATGGCCGCCCGCATTGCGACATAGCGGGCGTTCGCCTTTCGCTGGCGGCCCTCGGCCACCCACGTCCACAATGTCGTCCATGCGGCTGAGAGCACGCCGGTGGCAGCGACGAGACCGAGAAGATCCCACATCAGCCCGTTCTACCGCGCGATCCGGTGGATCAAGGCCTTGCCAACGTCATCATATGACCCCGAAACCAACTTGACCTTCCCACGTTGGTCCAATTCCTTTCGGATCAAATTTGCACGGCAAAGTGGGGTGAACTTTTCCACCTTTACGACGCATTCATTCATCATGCCCTCGTAGCCATTCAATGCTTCGTCAGTCATCTACTGCGCGTTTATGTGAGCCATTACAGGAATCGTCCCTTTTCCGGTCCTCGGGTCCTCGCTCTTTAGTGCCCTGCAGCAGCGATACCGACGTCTTGTTTCACCTCATCAAGACCCAGCGATACGAACCCACCTTTGCCTTTGAGATAGGCTTTTGCAAATTTATCGATGTCAGAACAAAGGGATTTGCTTTCTTCGAGATCTTTATTCGCGAAATCACGGACCTGGGTGATCAGTTGCTCTAGTTCGTAGGCACGCATTTGCGCTTGAGCAGCGACATCCTCAGGGAACGCGGTCATATGCTGGCCTGACGGGCCGAGCGTGGTATATGGACCTGCTAGATCTTGGAAGCTGAGGCGGCGTTCGCTGTATTCGCGGAAACCGCTTTCGGTCGCCTCGTACCTGTTGGAAATCATGATTATTCGGTTTATTAGGTCGGCACGTCCAGAGACGGCAAACGGCACAAAATCGGAGGAATCAAACTTCGGAATCTCTGTTCGTCCGGCGACTGGGTGGACCATGGTCCAAAGGGGTGCGCCCTGGGCGCCTTGCTCGCGAGCGTTCTCAACGCTTCCTTCGATATTACGGTGAATCGTGTAAATGCCGTTCGAAACCTGCATAACCTTCAGAATGGTCTGGAGGAGGCTGGTCCTATCGTGTTCATTGCCGGGACGCGTGGACACCGACGTCACGATGTTCACCTCGGCGAACGAGTTCGCGGCCACGCTGCGACGTGCGGCTGCCGCCCATGGCGAGCACGAAAAGCGGACGGGCGGCCAACGCGACGAGAACTGGCCGGACTGGTACGCCCAGTACATGGTGGCAGAGCAGACCGGAAATGCCCTGCCGGTATGAGGAGCGACGCGCCGTCGTCATCATCGACGACGGCGCATCTACGCCCGTCTCCAGCTCGGTCACGATGTGCAGCTGAACTTCCGCGGGTGTATTGGCGCAACTGCTCCTGGCTCAAACGCCGGAATGTTCTCCGGCAAGTTTGAGCATCGGCTGACCAACCGCGACGTTGGGCGCACTGTACGCGCAAACTCCGCGAACCAGCGGAAGCTGTGATCGACACATAGATGCCCGCCAATTGGGTGAGTGCCTGTGAAATCACTTGTTGCTGGTCAACGCGCCGCGGATATCGGGACGGTCAGCTTTCTGGTCGACATTCCGAACCTCGACAGGCGCTTCGGCTCAGCGGGCACACTACGGCGGTCTCATTTGAATGTCCGCTCTCAAGCGACCAAAAACCTCATGCTGACGTCCGAACTGAGGCGCATTGCGGCCTAGCTGCTTTGGGGCCGAAAGCGGACCTTCCGTTTCCCGAACTTCAGGTCGAAACGCAGCCATTTCCAGGAAGGCTAATGCTTCAAAATCTGGCTGAGGAACAACTTCGTTCGATCATGGCAAGGGCGGCTGAAGAACTCGTCGGGCGTGCCCTCCTCGACGATCTGGCCGGCGTCCATGAAGATGACCCGGTCTGCCACCGCCCGGGCAAAGCCCATCTCATGCGTCACGCACACCATGGTCATGCCGTCGCGCGCCAGCCCCGTCATCGTCTCGAGCACCTCGGAGACCATTTCCGGGTCGAGCGCTGAGGTCGGTTCGTCGAACAGCATGACATCGGGTTTCATGCACAGGCTGCGGGCGATCGCCACGCGCTGCTGCTGGCCGCCGGACAGTTGGATGGGGAACTTGTTAGCCTGCTCGGGAATGCGGACCCGTTCCAGGAACTTGAGCGCGGTGTTGCGCGCCTCTTTTCCGTCACGCCCTTCACCCACATGGGGCCGGCCATGCAGTTCATCAGCACCGTCATGTGCGGAAACAGGTTGAAGTGCTGGAAGACAATGCCGACGTTGGAGCGCACGGCGGCGACATTGCTCATCTTGCCATGCAGGGCAACGCCGTTGACGACGATGTCGCCGGACTGATGCGCCTCGAGGCGGTTAAAGCAGCGGATCAGTGTCGACTTGCCCGAGCCAGATGGGCCGCAGATGACGATACGTTCACCCTTGTGGACCGTCAGGTTGATGTCCTTCAGCGCGTGGAACTGGCCGTACCATTTGGAGACGGCCTTGGCTTCAATGATGGCCTGAGCACTCATCGCACCTTGCTCCTGTGGTAATGCCGTTCGATCCGCGCCTGGATCAGTTCGAGGCAGATGGACAGCATCCAGTAGATCATGGCGGCCGAAATCAGCATCTCCATGTGCTGGAAGGTCTTCTGGCCGAGCGTGCGCGCCAGGAACATCAGCTCCCACACGCCGATGACCGAGACCAACGAGGAATCCTTCAACATCGAGATGAACTGATTGCCCGTCGGCGGAATGATGACCGGCAGCGCCTGCGGCAGGATGATGCGGCGCATGGTCAGTGTGAAGCCGAAGCCCATGGAGCGCGACGCCTCCCATTGGCCGCGATCGATGCTCTGTATGCCGGAGCGAAAGATCTCGGTCATGTAAGCGCCGTAGCAGAGCGACAGCGCCAGGATGCCGGCAGGCACCGCGTTGATAACGAAGCCGAGTTGCGGCAAGCCGAGATAGATCAGGTACACCTGCATGAGCAGCGGAAGGCCGCGGAAGAAGGAGGTGTAGAAGCTGGCGATGGCGTAAGCGAAACCATTGCTGGAAAGCTTGGCAACCGCGCCGGCGACCGCGATGACCGAGGCGATGACGATGGAAATCGCCGAGACGTAGAGCGTGGTGACAACGCCCTGGCTGATCAGGAACGGCAGCTTCTCCCTGATGAAGGGCAGGCTGAGATGGAACGTCTCGAAGAAGGCGATGAACAGGAGCAGCAGTTCGAGCCAGACGATGCAGATCTGGAACTTGAGCGGCGCGAAACCGATCAGCACGACGTTCAAGGTGAAGATCACCGCTATGGCGAAGGCAATCGCAAAGCGGCCGTAGAAGCCACTCACCGACGGTTCGCCGATCACCGGACGCATCAGTTCGGCAAAGCTGGTGCCCGACATGTTGAAAGCCATGAAGAGCAGCAGAACGACGCCGAACATCGTCGCCACGAACCAAGGTTTGTGGACGAGGATTTCGGCTTCGACGGTATCCGGATAGAGCATTTTTGAGCACCGGCTGTTCGGCGGCCTGCCGGAGGCAGGCCCCTTTTGAGAAGCTAGTTTGTCTTCGAATAATCCTGGCCGTACCACTTTTCGGAAAGCTTACTCAGCGTGCCGTCCGCCTTCATCGCTTTCACGGCGTCGGCGATCTTGGCGGAGAGTTCGGGATCGCCGCGTTCGATGGCGATCGCAAGCGGCTCGTAGAAGACCGGATCGCCCACCTGCTTGATCGGGTAGCCGGCCTTCTCGGCATCAAGGATCGACGGCAGTGAAGAGACCACCGCGTCGAGGCGAACGCCGTCGCCGAGGCGAAGGTCGTCGAAGGCGGTCGTCGAATTCTCGTAGGAGTGGACTTCCTTCGGGTTGAGCTTGTACTCGAATGGCGGCGCACCGGCGGCGTCGAGCGTCAGATCCTTCTTGGCATAGGCCTCGAAGGTGGAGGTGCTGGTGGCGCCGACCACCTTGCCGTCAAGGTCGGCCAGCGTCTTGGCCTTGCTGTCCTTGTGCACGGCAACGGCCGCCGGTGTGTAATAGTACACTGCCGGAAAATCGAAGATCTCGGCGCGCTTCTTGGTCGGCGTCATCGAGCCGGCATGCATGTCCCAGCGCCCTGCCCAATGGCCGGCGGTGATGATGTCCCAGCCGGGCGTGATGAATTCGACCTTGACGCCGAGGTGCTTGCCGATCGCCTTGGCGACGTCCACATCGAAGCCGTCCAGCTCGTTGCTGGCATTCACGAAGGACTGCGGCGCCCAGTTGGCATCGGTCGCCACGTTGAGCGTGCCGGCCGCCATCACGCGGTCGAGCACCGCGCCTGCGTGAGCAGGATATGCGCCAAGCGCAAGCGCCGCCGCGGCCATCGTTACGAGTCGTCTGTTCCAGATTGTCATATGCGTATTCCCCTGTTGTTGTTCAGTCCCTTGCTGTCACTTCCGTTCAGCCGGTCGTGATGTCGCAATTTCGTGCCGACCAGGTCGGCGTCCTCTCCCACGCGGATTTAGCGACGTCGCGGCCGGTCCGGTCTTCCGATGTCGCGGAGGATGTTTGCCGTCGCCGTTCCCCCGATCACAGGGAAGGTCCCGGCCTGTTGCCTGCGAGCCCTCGTACAGCACCTGCTGTCCGACATTCTCTGCCGCATCGCGAAGGCTGCTATTCATCGGCGGTGACCCCTTTCCCGCGGTCGGCGTCCAGCAGGAAATCGCCCATCACGGTGGCAACCCGAGCCGGCGCTTCGATCAGGATCGAATGGCGAAGTCCGGGCAGGATGGCGAGTTGCGACCCTTGCACCTGTTCGTGCATCAGCCGTGCCATGCGCGGACTGGAACCCTGATCGTCCTCGCCGGTCACGATCAGCGTCGGGCAGGTGACGCGGTCGAGAATGCCGCCGAAATCGGTCTCGGCCAGAACGCGATAGGCCGCTGCATAGCAGTCGCGGTCGTTCTCGGCGTCACGCCGGCGCAACTCGGCGATGACGACCGGGTTCTTGTCCTGGAAATGCTCCGTCAGCCAGCGCGACAGCGAGGCTGCATGATGCGCCGAGCCGTCGCTCGCCATCAGCGCCGCCAGCCGGCCACGCACCGCGTGCCGCTCCTCAGGCGTGCGGCCGGCGACCGTCGACAGCAGCACCAGTTTTTGCAGGCGCTCAGCATGCGTCAGCGCCAGGCGCTGCGCGATCAGGCCACCCAGTGAAAAGCCGGCCAGATTGAAGGCGGAAAACCCGACATGGTCGGCCAGCGCCAGCGTCTCCTTGACGAAATCGTCGATCTCGTAGCGGCCCTTGACCCGGCTAGAGCGGCCATGGCCGCGCAGGTCGAAAGTGAGAACCGCGAAGCGATCTCTCAGTTGGCCCGCCACGCCATTCCAGGCTTCGAGATAGGAGCCGACGCCATGGATGCAGACCAACGGCACGCCGCCCTCACCCTCAAGGCGCCAGTTGAGCAGCACGCCCTCGACATCGAGCTGGCCGGAGCGCGCCATGGTCACGCCCTCGCCGCCTGACGCGCCCTGTCGCGCTCGCGCGCGGCAAAAACCGGCATCACCTCGTCGACCCACAGCTTGATCGTCTTCTTCTGCAGCTCGAACGGCAGGTTGAAGGTCAGGCCGAGGCAGTACTGGTCGACGCCCGCCGCTTCATAGTCGAGCAGTTTCTCGATCACCTCGTCCGGTGTGCCGAACATCAGGTTGCGGCGGATGTTCTCGGGATTGTAGTTGTCCTTGCCCTTGATGCTCTCGTATGGGACGGCTTCGGGAAAGCCGTTTTGCACGGTGCCGATGTTCTGGAACAGGTTCTCGAAGGCGCGGCCGTAGTCGATGGCATGCCCGACCGCGATCTCCCAGTCCTGCGCCCGTTCGTAGACGCAAGTGCGCCGCTGCATCATCAGGCGCGGGCGCGGCACCTCTGGATGATCGGCGACGGCCTTGCGGAATTTCTCGCCGAGCACGGCGATCTCGGCCGCCGGCGCCGACAAGGGCGTCGACAGGATCGAGGCGCCGATGCCGACCGCCCAGTCGAAAGTACCAGGGTCTCGCGCGGCCACCCAGATCGGCGGATGCGGCTTCTGCAGCGGCTTCGGCACGCCGGCGGCGAGCGGGAACTTCCAGTAGTGGCCGTCATGGGCATAATCCTGCGCCCACAGCTTCTTCACCGCCGGCACCAACTCCTTCAGATAGGCAACGCCTTCCTGCTGCGGCATGCCGCCGGCCATGCGGTCGAACTCGTATTGGTAGGAGCCGCGCGCAATGCCGAACTCCAGCCGCCCGCCAGTCAGATGATCGCAAAGTGCCCCCTCCCCTGCCAGCCGGATCGGGCTCCAGTAGGGCGCGACCAGCGTCGAGGTGCCGAGCCGGATCTGCTCGGTATGCTGGGCAAGCCAGGTCAGCGTCATCAGCGGGTTGGGCGAGATCGTGCATTCGATCGTGTGATGTTCCGCCGTCCACAGCGTCTCGAAGCCGCCCTCGTCGGCCAGGCGCGCCAGGTCGAGCAGATTGCTCTTCACCTTCGACATCGGCATGTCGGGCGAGAAGCGCTCCATGGTCAGCGAAACGGCGAATTTCATCTCGGTCTCCCCAGTGCGTCGGCTTTGGTCAGCGAAGGCGGATAACGAAGGGGTCCTGCATGGCGCCGGAATAGTCGATGACGACGTTCTTCAGGCGCGAGAACTCCTCCATGGCGTCGAAGCCGCCGCGCCGGCCATAGCCGCTCTCCTTGAAGCCGCCATTGGCCGACATGAAGGAGGACGCGCGGTAGGTGTTGATCCAGACGGTGCCGGCCTCGACATTCCTGGCGAAGCGCAGCGCGCGGTTGATGTCCCGCGTCCAAATGCCGGAGGCGAGCCCATAGCGTGTGTCGTTGGCGAGACGGATCATCTCGTCTTCCGACGAGAACGGCATGACGCCGACGACAGGACCGAACAGTTCTTCCTGCATGACGTCCATGCCGTTATCGGTATCGGTCATCACGGTCGGCTCGAAATACCAGCCGCCGGCAAGCTCGGCCGCCTGCGGCCGCCTGCCGCCGGCTGCGATGCTGGCGCCCTGGCGCACGCCCGAGGCGACATAGGTTTCCACCTTGGCAAGCTGCGCCGACAGCGCCAGCGGACCGATGTCGGTTTCTTCCAGCGTCGGCAATCCGACCCGCACGCGCCTCGTGCGCTCGACCAGCGCCTCGACGAAACGGTCATAGACGCTGGCCTCGACGAAACAGCGCGAACCGGCGACGCAGGTCTGCCCCGCCGCCGCGAAGACACCGGAGACGACGCCGTTGACGGCATGGTCGATGTCGACATCGCCGAAGACGACATGCGGTGACTTGCCGCCGAGCTCCATCGAGCAGGGAATAAGGTTCTCCGCCGCATTGGCAGCAATCCGACGGCCCGTCGCCGTCGAACCGGTGAAGACGAGTTTTGCAATGCCTGGATGCCGCGTCAGCGCGTCCCCGGCCACGGCGCCGGTGCCGGTGACGACATTGACCACGCCGGCGGGAAAGCCAGCCTCCATGATCAGCTCGGCCAGAGCGAGCGTGGAAGCACTGGCATGCTCGGACGGCTTGACGACGACCGTGTTGCCGAGCGCAAGGCATGGCGCCAGCGTGCCGGTCAGCAGCATCAGCGGCGAGTTCCATGGCGTAATCATGCCGACGACGCCGATCGGCTCGCGCAGGTTGAAGTTGAGCATGTCGAGCTTGTTGACGGGAATCGTGTCGCCAAGCAGTTTGTCGGCCATCCCGGCGAAATAAGTGTAGCTGTCGGGCATGGCGCGCATCTGCGCCCGCATTTCCTTGAGCAGCTTGCCATTGTCACGTGTCTCGATCAGCGCCAGCTCGTCGGCGTGCTCGAGCACCAGCTCCGCCAGCCGGTGCACCAGTCTGCCGCGGTCGGTCTGGGTCATGCGCCGCCAGGCTGGAGCGGCAAAGGCAGCGCGCGCTGCCGCCACGGCCGCGCCGACGTCCTCGGCACCGGCCTCGGCGAACTGATACCAGGGCTTGCCGGTGGTCGGGTCGAAACTGTCGATGTACTGCCCACCTTTCGGCGCCACGAACGCACCGTTGATGAACAGGTTCTGGCGCGAGCCTTCGAGCGATCCGACCGTCGTTTTCATACTGTCTGTCCTGCGTGGAGCATTATTCGGACTCGGCCTGCGTCCACGATTGCGACTGGCCGTCGATCATGGCGACGCGGCCGCCATCACCGGTGTCGATGTAGATGCCGAAACGCTTGTCCTGGCGCTCGCGCGCATAGCGCCGCAGCATGGCGCGCAGTTCATGCGTGGCGATCCGCTCATAGGGCAGCGTGTCGACGGAAAAGAAGGCGTGGCCATCCGGCAGCGCGGCTTCAGCGCTCTCACGGCTCAGTTCGGCGCGGTAGATGAGATAACCCGGGTCGCTGTCGGCGACGTCGAACACCGAATAGAGGAAGGTATTTTCAGGGACGAGGCTCAGCGCATCGCCGCCATCGAGGACGAGCTGGCTGTCGGCCTTGCGGCGCCGCGCCGTCGGCAGCACCCAGCGTCCCTTGCCGTCGCTGCGCAAGAGGATGCGGTTCCCGGCTTCGACCAGATAGCCGATGATCATGTCCTGCGAGGCCAGCCAGCCGGTAGGCAGCGGATCCTTCACGCTGGCGTAACGGCCGCGGCAAAATCCGAGCGGCGCCGATGGGCTGGTGCCGAAAGCCTGGACCTGGCCGATCAGGATGATGTGGTCACCGGCCTCGATGCGGTTGTGAACGGTGCAGTCGAACCATGTCAGGCTGTCGGTGAGGATCGGCGCGCCAGTGTGGGCGCGGTCATGGTTGACCGACTGGAATTTGTCCGCCGCTTTGGACGCGAACACTGAAGAAACATCGACCTGGCCTTCATGCAGGAAATTGACTGCGAAGGACCGTGTTTCGTTGAAGGCGGGAAAGCTCGCCGCCGCCTTGCCGACGCAGACCAGGAGCAATGGCGGCTCAAGCGAGACCGAGGTGAAGGAGTTGGCGGTCATGCCGCGCGGATTGCCGTCGCAGTCGCGCGTGGTGATGACGGTGACGCCGGTGACGAAGGTGCCGAAGGCACGACGCAAGGCGATCGGATCGATCGTCCTTTGTGCCACCGCGTCCGCCATTGCTTTCCTCCTAAGTGTCGGATGGAAAGCTAGGCAGGAGCCGGCCGGCGTTCTTCCTCCGGTCTGTAGGAAAGATGGCGCGGCGTGCTGCTTTTATCCCGAGCAAATGCAGGTGCGACAAGCCTGTGCTTGCGGTGGCTGCCGTGTCGCTACAGGGGTGGCGGGGTCAAGGGAGTCTAGCGGGCTGCCGGCACGCGGCTGTCGATGATGCCGCTGAGACGGATCGCAAGTTCGACCGCGAAGCGCTGTTCGGGCTTGTCGAGACGGATCCCGAACAGTTCCTCGATGCGCGACAGGCGATAGCGCAAGGTGGTGACGTGCAGGCCGATGGCGTCGGCGCAGGCCTGGCTGCGGCAGCCCTCGCGCAGATACGCAAACAGCGTGTCCAGATAGGGCGTGCCGTGCTCGCGGTCGTGCGCGATCAGGGCGCCGACACTGTCCTCGACGAAGCCGCGCACGTCGGGAGCGTCGGCGGCGGCAACCAATATCGGCAGCGGACCGAAATTCTGGCCGGCAAAAACACCGGTGCGGCCGAAGGAACGGCCGATCCGGATCATGCGGCGGCACCGCTCCCAGGCGATCGGATAATCGGCCAGCGCGGCACAGGCCTCGGAGAGCACGACCACCGGCTCGCGCTCGAAATAGCGGCCGAGCTCGGCCGCGATCCTGTGCGGCAATTTCGCGAAGCGCGCGCCGTCCTGCCCGGCATCGGCAGGAACCAGGCAGACAAGCCCATCCTCCACCGCGATTGCCGTGCCGGCAATGCCTGCCTGCTGCAAGAGACGCACGAGCGCATGATGCGGATCGGCAAGGCCGATGGCACCATCCTTCACCTGCTCGGCGAGATCGACGACGATCATCTTCTGCGCAACGGTCAAGTCGAGCCCAAGCCGGCGGGCGCGATTGACGATGTCGGCCTCGTCGCGCCAGCGGCGCTCCGCCACCTCCAGGAAAAGCTCGGTCAACGAACGCGTCTCGAAACGGAAGCGCACGAAGCTGCGCATCATCTGCACGCTGAGCGCGAATTTGGTGCTGTCGAGCAGCATCTGGTCGAGTTGGCCCGATGCCTGCGGCGTCGGAAAAATCATCAGCGCGCCAACCACTTCGGCGTCGATGGTGAGCGGTTCGATGCGCACCGAGAGCTTGAGCTGGCGCTTGCCGTCATCGACAAACAGCGTCTCGGCGTGGCGCCCGTCGGACGCGCCACGCGCTATCTTGAAGATCTTTCGGCTGAGCGTTCCGCTCACCGCCTGCTGCCAGGAGGCGATGTCGAAATGGGCCTCGCTCGGGGAACGACCAGCGACGACCAGATTGGCATGGAAATCGATCACCACCACCGGATTGGGCAGAAGCTCGCTGACCTTTTCGGCGAGCGAGACCACCGACCCGTCCGACAAGGCCTGCTGCAGAAGCGAGGTGTGCGCCGAAAGCGCGCGTTGCAGGCGTTCGCCGGCCTGCTTCTCCTGGCGCAGCCGATGCTGCTTCTCGACCGCGATCTCGCCCAGATGCACGATCATGCCGATGAAGGCGATATCCTCCGCCGTCACTTCGGTGATTTCGCGCGAGACGACGGTCAGCACCATCGGCCGGCCGTCCTCGTCGACGCAGTTCATCGGCATTACGAGCACGCTGCGGTAGTCGCGCTCGAAGGCCTCGCGGCGATAGCCCGGAAACTCCTCCGACACCCGCGCGTCCCTGATATAAACCGGCTCATTGCGGTTGAGCGCGACGATCGATGGACTGGTGGCCAGTTCCCAGCGGTCGGGCAGCGTGCGGTGAATGAGCGTCGGATCGTGGCGCACGATGACATAGGCGTGGCCATGCGGGGCATCGATGCCCATGATCGAGCCCAGCGTCCATTTGGCATGACGGCAGGCCGCCAGCACGAGGTCGCGCAGCACGGACTGGAGATCGCCGCCCGAATTGATGAGGCTGGCGGCGTCCCGCAAGGAGAGAATTTGCGACTCGTGGTCCACGCCTGATCTTCCGCCACTCGCGAAGGGCGAATTTTAGCCGTCGCGGATGTACCAACGCTACACCGCTTCCAAGCGGGGCGCACGCCGATTCTTCCTACGAACCGGAGGAATACCCGCCGATCGGCGCCTACTAGATTTGAGCTTTCACTTAAGAGGCCAAATCATGGAATTGCGGAAGATCTGTACCTTCATCGAGGAAGTGCACTTCGAAGGCAGCAGGGCGGCCGCAAGGCCGGTGACATCGATCGTCGTCGCCGCCGTCTTGGGCAATCCATGGGCCGGGCGCGGCTTCGTCGAGGATTTGCGGCCAGAGATTGTCGCCATCGCACCCCGACTCGGGCAGGAATTGACGCGCCGCCTGATTGGGCTGATGCCGGCGGAACGCATCGAAAGCTACGGCAAGGCGGCCGCCGTCGGAACCGCCGGCGAGATCGAGCACGCCTCGGCCATGATCCACACGCTGCGCTTCGGCAATGTCTTCCGCGACGCCGTCGGCGGCACGACCTATCTCGAATTCTGCAACACACGCAACGCGCCTGGCGCGCTGCTGTCGCTGCCGATGATGCACAAGAGCGAGAACGGCCGCCGCTCGCATTTCATCACCGCCAACTTCCAGATCGCTGACGGACCGGCTGCCGACGAGATCGTCGTGGCCATTGGCGCGGCAGACGGCGGACGGGTTCACCCACGGATTGCGGACCGCTTTCAGGACATGAAAGAGATGGAGCAGGAAGCAGCGATGTGATGCTTGCGCCGCATCCCCTGGGCTGTCGTCGATGATGTCCGCTTTCGAGAATCGGCGCAGCTGGCCTCAAAGGCCGACATCAGGCGCGAAGCTGCCGTTCCAAACATGATACTTGGAAGTCGTGCCGTTGCGCTATCGGGCGCAACGTGGCAGGGGGTCGATCCCTTACAGAGCCATGCAAAGCCGAATCTAGTATCCTACTTTGTCCATGAGCACCCGCAATTCGGACTGCGGAGTGACCCAGAAAGTTCGAAAAGCTTCCAGGAACCCCAGCTAAACGGGATGATGGGCGGGCAACTTCGCTCCAGGAGGGTCTTTCGTTCTACGATAGCGACTACTTCTGAAAAACATCAAAGGGTTGTCCGAAGACCTTACGAATTCCGCGCCGGCTCCACTGCAGTTCGACAGACTAGGCTTAGGAGGGCGGTTGCGTCGTTGATCATCAAACAATAGAGAGGGGACAAATCCGACAAAGGGACCACCAATGACCCACGAATCCGATACCCGCTCTGCCGAACTGGCTGAGTTAACCGCCGACATTGTCTCCGCATATGTCAGCAACAATCCATTGCCGGTCTCTGGCTTGCCGGAAATGATAGCATCGGTTCATGCTTCGCTGTCCGGACTTGGCACGCCGACCCCGCCTGTCGTTGAGCCGCAAATTCCGGCGGTCAATCCGAAGAGGTCGGTGACGCCGGACTTCATTATCTGCCTCGAAGACGGCAAGAAGTTCAAATCCCTGAAGCGGCATCTTAGCACGGATTTCGGCCTGACACCGGACGCCTATCGCACCAAATGGAACTTGCCGCACGACTACCCTATGACAGCTCCGAACTACGCCGCTCAGCGCTCGCAACTGGCGAAGTCCATCGGGCTTGGCCGCAAAGCTGAACCCGTCGCACCAGCCAAGAAGGCACCTGCGAAGCGAAAAGCCAAAGCGTAGTTCGCCACCACCTGACGTAACGGAAAGACTCAGCTATGTCTGGAGAGCGGCGGACCTGAAAAGGACCGTCTGGCCGGCGTCATTCGGGCAACCTCCCAGCGAGGGCGCCGGCCTTATTTCTAGCGGGCGGCAATAGATGATCACGTCAATTGTCGGTCGGTCAATCTGCGGCAGTGCCGGTTCGCGTTCCCTGCGCTCGCCCAGTTCAGCCTTCCTGGCTGGCTCAACTCGCCGACAGGCGTCGCCTCATTCCAATTCGTCGACTCCACGTCAACTCCAAGCACGAGCGGGTCGAGGCGATGGTGCCGGAGATCGCATTGGCAGTTGATCCCATTTCTATCCAGGCATATCCCCTGCTTCTACGCCCTCGCTCAGCGGCTTTTATTTACAACGCACATCCCCACTCATGTCCGCGCCACTGCATGACCCAGGGTCTGAGAACGTGCTTGAGCCTGCTCACATGTTCCCGACGTCGGACATATGGAGAGCTTGATGGACAACAGGAAGTTTTTGACAGCTGAGGAAGTGTCGGAACGCTATCGTGGCAGCATCTCCCTTGGAACGCTGCGAAATTGGCGAGCCAAGAGGATTGGACCGGCGTACGTCAAGCTTGGCAAAGCCGTGTTGTACCCAATTGAGGAACTCGAGACGTGGGATCAAAAGAATACAGTCGCGTGCCGGGCGTCAAAGCGATTCAGCATGAACGGCGGTGAGTGAGCGTGATTAGTGGCGGAGGAGCATCCAATACCGCCCCCAAAAGCCGCTCCTAACGTGCTCTGAGACAAGGATTTTTGCAATATATGTCAATAAGATAGATTACGGCGACAGGAAGTTCCACAACGATCCCGCTCGGTACCCCTCGCGAGCTCTGGATCACGATGGGTCACGTTTCGAACTGAACTTCCTTCGGAATGAGGGACTTGCGTGTTTCCTACGCCTTGCGACGGGTGCATAAGAAGGATCTCGGTGACGCCTCCTCGATCTCTGCGAGCGGGATCCCCCTGCCCACAATGCAGCGTCAATTTCGCGCCGCTGCACCCTTTGACGAACCTGCTGAGCGCCGGAGATATCGGCATCGCTGCTCGCTGAAACGATACCTTGCTCTGGGGAACGGCCCTACTGGGCTGCGATTGGGATGGCTGAAATGGGGCCGTAAGTGGTCGGTCGGCTTCGGAGGCTCGGACTCTTGGAAGCGGACCTTGAGCCTCCCGCGGCCGACGATGATCAGCCCCTTGTCGGACAGCGGAAATCCATCCTGCTATCCATCATCATTTAGTGTCCGCGCGCGGCGTCTCGCGAGCGTCGCTGAGGGTGTTTCGCCGAAATGCTGACGATAGCGCTCAGCAAAGCGCCCCAGCTCGAAGAAGCCGAGATCTGTTGCTATCGCGGTGACAGTCGCCTCCGGAGTCGCGGCTAAGAGCTTCTGCCGCGCCGCCTCAATTCGCCGTTCAATGACAAACTCGTGCGGCGAGCAACCGTGGACGCGCTTGAAGCTTTGTTGCAGCGAACGGATGCCAACGCCGATGGCGGTTGCGACCTCGTCGATCCCGATTACGTCCGCCAAATGGGCATCGATCCATTCCTTGGCGAGATGGACTTGCGCGTGGCTGATATCTTGTACTGGTTCGGAGTCTGTCGGAGAAGCCTCCGAAAGACACTCTACTATGAGACTAACGAGCAGACGTTGCGCATGTAACCGCGGCTTACCGGCCTCGCCGAGAGGTGAACTGGTCCGTTCGACTTCGCAGGCCATCCATTTTGCCGTGGAACGCAGGGTGTCCAGTCGGGCGCCCTCTGGTAAGGAGCCGACCCATTCTGAAAATGGCTGCAGCTTGCGAAATCGCTGCCGCATAGCCGTCCTGATGACACTGGCGTCGACGGTCAACAGAAGAAGTTTGAACGGGTTGATGTCGAGATGCAAATCGGTGCCCGGCGCGTGCATAACCGCGTTTCCGCCATGGGAGTCAAATTTCTTGCCATTCACCGAATGTCCGATTGACCCATCCTCGTGAAAGAAAACTCGGAAGTGGTCGGAGAGAGGACCTTGCGCGGTGAGATCTACTGCACAGTCATGCTCGATAAAGGAGAAACCGATGTTCTCCATGTCGAGCTGGTTCCATCGAATGGCATATTGGAGGTCGTCGGTCTTGATGCTCCGATTTCGCTCCCAAACTTGGCCTGCAAATTGGGCGCCCTCGTCGAGGTCACCGCTCGCAAAAATGCGATGCTTTGATAGGAATTCGATGGCCACGCTCCAACGTGAAAGGCATGAATTCCCTAAAGTCGGCTGCGGCCAATAGCAGAGACGTCTCCGTCAGCGCAATTCACCACTTGCGAACATCGAGACCAGCGCGAGTGTCGCCCTAAAGCGAAAGGACTGTTCGGGGCATTTCCGGTCTACGATCTCCGCCGCCTCCTCCGTCTTCCTACGTAACTTGCTCTCCGGCACCTGGTCGAACGTCTCCCTCGCTCGAGCGACGGTGAGCTTGCGAGTCGCGTCGTCTGCCAAATCCGCCAAGAGGGATAGAGCGAGATCGTCGCCTTTCCCCGTGCTCTGTGCGCGCCTACCGAGGAGCAGCAGTGCCTGCTCAGTTTTATCCCAGTTTGCGTCTGTCTGAAATAGTGCGCGAAGTCCTTCCCGGCAGACTAGGACCACGCTGGTTCGGAGTGTTTCCCATTCGGCGGCGCTTAGACTTGACTCGAATTCCCGATGGGCCATCGCAAACCTCGCAACTAAACTTAGCGAAACGCAGCAGCCAGACTATGCAGAAAGCGAATGCAGTGATCATTCGCATCCTGCATAGCGGAGAGAGTGATTTTGAATCCTCCTATCCCGGTTAATCGGACACCAGGAGGATATCATGTCCACGAAAACCTCATCGCCAACAAGGCGCGACATACTTGCAGCCACCGCTGCTGCTGGGGCCATCAGCATGCTTCCCGGAACAGTGAGCGCCGCATCGAGCGGCGACGCCATCCTTCCCTTCAACATCAGCATCCCGCAGGAGGAACTCGACGATCTTCGCCGGCGCGTTAAGGCCACTCGCTTCCCCGACCGTGAATCGGTGACCGACTTTTCGCAGGGCGTGCCGCTCGCGACGATGAAGAAGCTCGCGGAATACTGGGCGACGGACTACGACTGGCGCAAGGTCGAAGCACGGCTCAACAGTTATCCGAACTTCATCACCAAGATAGACGGCCTGGACATTCACTTCATCCACGTCCGCTCGAAACACGAAAACGCCTTGCCGGTGATCATCACGCACGGATGGCCCGGTTCGGTCATCGAGCAGCTGAAGATCATCGATCCGCTGGTGGATCCCACCGCGCATGGCGGGACTGCATCAGACGCCTTCGATGTAGTGATCCCGTCAATTCCCGGCTACGGATTCTCGGGCAGGCCGGCCACAACGGGTTGGGGACCGCTGCGCATCGCACGCGCCTGGAATGTCCTGATGAAGCGCCTCGGCTATAACAGGTATGTCGCCCAAGGCGGCGACTGGGGTGCGATCATCACCGACACGATGGGGGTACAGGCGCCTCCGGAACTGCTCGGCATCCACACCAACATGGCCGGCGTGATCACACCCGACATCGACAAAGCCGCCGGCGCTGGCGCGCCCGCGCCGGTCGGTCTCTCCCCCGAAGAGCAGCAAGCCTACGAGCACCTGAAGTTCGTCTATACGAAAGGCGTCGGCTACGCCTACCAAATGGGCCTGCGCCCGCAGACGCTTTACGGGATTGCAGACTCTCCCGTCGGCCTGGCCGCCTATCTGCTCGACCACGACGCGCGCAGCCTGCAGCTCATCGCACGCTCGTTTGACGGGCAGGTTGAAGGTCTGACGAGGGATGATGTCCTCGACAACATCACGCTCACCTGGCTGACGAATACAGGGGTCTCCTCCGGCCGTCTCTATTGGGAGCGGCTCGCCGAGGGCGCAGGGTTCGGATTCTTCAATGTCAAAGGCGTCACCATCCCGGTTGCTGTGAGCGCCTTCCCGGACGACCTATTCCAGACTCCGCGCAGCTGGGCTGAGCGGGCTTACCCCAAACTCATTTACTACAACAAGCTCCCCAAAGGTGGGCATTTCGCTGCTTGGGAACAGCCGGCGCTTTTCGTGCCCGAGGTACGTGCCGGGTTCCGCCCGCTGCGCCAGGAGATCTGAAGGGGGCGGCGGCGGCGGATCACCGTCCCGCTCATCACTCAGCGGACCGGGCAAATGCGGTGGCCCGGTCCGCCTCACATGAACTCACAAGGAACTTTGAAACGGAGGAAATCGACATGACTGATAATCAGACTTGCGGCGAAACCGCGATATCGCCCCGAGCAGCGCCAACGGTCGACTTGAAGCTCGAGGTCGCAGTCATTCCTGTTTCGGATGTCGATCGCGCCAAGCACTTCTATGGCAGTCTTGGATGGAGGCTCGACGCCGACGCGGTGGGCGATGACTATCGGGTTATCCAGTTTACACCTCCAGGTTCTCCGTGCTCGATCATCTTCGGCAAAGGCGTCACTCGCGGGCTTTATCTCGTTGTACCCGACATCGAGCAGCGCGCGCAGAGCTTGCGGGTCGCGGGGTCGACGTGAGCGAAGTGTATCACTATTCCGATCGTGGATGCCGTGTCAGTGGCCCGCATCCTGACCGGCGCAGTTACGCCTCGTGGGCCTCGTTCAGCGACCCCGCAGGAAACGGCTGGCTGCTGCAGGAGGTTACTGGGCGGCTGCCCAACCGCGTGGATCACGACAACACTTCTTATGCCTCGTCTGCTGAGCTTGCAGCCGGACTGCGGCGCGCATCGGAAGCCCATGGCGAGCATGAGAAGCGGACAGGCGGACAGCGAGATGAAAATTGGCCGGACTGGTATGCCGAGTACATGGTGGCGGAGCAGGCCGGCAAGCCGCTGCCGCTATGAGGAAGTCTCCTTGATTGCGCATAGGGAATAGCGACACCGCAACTTTGGATCGTGCTCTTGTCGAATAGCCTGTTTGAGGACTGGATCGAAGGCGTCAACGATAATCGGCGAGATTGAACGACGGGGTAACATCAATGCGAAACTTCGACTTAACGCCTCCCACCAGTACGCAAATGCGGGAGTTGGAGGCTGACCTCAGCGACGAAGAGCGGCGATTGCTGCTCGAACATGGCGAGGAGCCTCCATTCTGTGGTGTTTTCCTCCACGAGAAACGCGAAGGGGTGTACACCTGCCGTTTATGCGGGCTGCCGCTGTTTAGGGCGCTCGCGAAGTTTGAAAGCGGCACAGGCTGGCCAAGTTTCACCGCGCCAGTCGCTCAGCATCATCTCCGGAGCATCCAAGATAGGCGCTTTGGCATTGTCAGAACCGAGATTGTTTGCGCTCGTTGCGGCGCGCATCAAGGTCATGTTTTTCCGGATGGCCCTCCTCCGACACGGGAGCGTTTTTGTATAAATTCAGGATCTCTTGAGTTCACACCTGCCGGGGCACCGCTGCCGGACAAACTCAGCCGAGGTCGTCCCGAGGGTGAACTGTGGAGTGGCTGAACTCGAAGGATGATACCATCCGCGACGATTAACGCTGCGTTTGGGCCAACGACAGATAAGGCGCAACTGCGACCTCCAGCGTGGGTCGCGGTATGTCCGCTTTCAGAGGGCCACAGGGCTCACCTCTATGCCGGAATAGAGGCGCAAAGCGGCCATTCGAGTCATTAGGGGCGTACGTCAGTTTCGGTGAGAAGCTTACGAGAAAGGATAAGAGCGACGTGGCTTGAAGAATGGCCTGCCTCCTCGGCTCTTTATCGGACGGATAGGTTCCGGCGGCGCTTACGCGCCGCCGTTGCCGAGCCGGTAGACCGGGATGCCGAGCTTGCGGGCCTTGTCCGCGAGGTTCTCCTGAATGCCGGTGCCCGGAAAGATGATGACGCCGATCGGCACGACCGCCAACATCTGGTCGTTGCGCTTGAAGGGGGCGGCCTTGGCATGTTTGCTCCAGTCGGGCTTGAAGGCGACCTGCGGCACCTTGCGATGATCGGCCCAGCGGGCGGCGATCTTTTCGGCGCCTTTCGGTGATCCGCCGTGCATCAGCACCATGTCGGGGTGCTTGGCGCGGATTTGGTCGAGCTTTGCCCAGATCAGCTCGTGATCGGCGGTATCGCCGCCGGAGAAGGCGATCTTCGGGCCGGCGGGTAACATGACCTCAGTTTCCGCGCGCCGCCTGGCTGCGAGGAAGTCGCGGCTATCGATCATCGCGGCGGTGAGATGGTGGTGGTTGACGATCGACCCCGAGCGCGGTCGCCAGGCTGAGCCGGTGTACTGATCGTAGTGGTCGGTGGCCTGGTCACGCATGAGCTCGAAGGCGTCGCGCCGTTCGATCATGGTCTGGCCCTGGGCGGTGAGCGTCTCGAGTTCAACCGCCTTGATCTCGCTGCCGTCCTGTTCGCGCTGCAGGCGGCGCTGGGCCTGCTCGTTGTCGTCCAGTTGCCGTTCGATCCGTTGTACAGCGCGGTGGAAGACATTGGTGACGGACCATAGCAGGTCATCGAGGTCGGGTTCGAGGCGCGTGTCGGCCAGGGTGGCGATGAGGGCGTCAAAGATGTCGGCTACGGCTCCGGCCACGTGGTCGCCAGCGGGGAGCGGTCGCGTATCGGGCTCGTCCGCAAATGGGCGCCAGCCATAGAGCTGAAGTTCGGTGAGGAGGTGATCGGTCGGAGAAGCGGCGTGGGGCAGTTCGGTGTCGTCGTGCTCGCTCATGGGGATGCTCCCGTCGGATTGGCCGCGACCCTCGCGGCCTTCATGGCGATGAGAGCCCACGGGCGGGACGGGCCGACACCCGAAGCGAAGCGGAGGGCCGGAGCGCAGCGGAGGATGGCGGCGGCCGGCTATTTTGGCTCGCGATGGAAAGGCGTCGCACCCAATCACCGCCATTCGCGAGTAGTCGCGCGCCGCCGGAAAATTGTCGGCCGCCGCCATTGCCTAGCCGGCCAGTTCGTGGGCCCGATCGCCCTCTTGAAGGCCGGGTCGCGGTTCTCTGCCGACGGGCCACGCATCCATGCGCCGCACCGGCACCGTGCGCCGCGCTTCCCCTCACCGCTCACGCCGGCGCCTGTGTCAGATGGCGCATGCGATCTTTGCGCATGAGCTGGTCCGCAATCGAGGCCCGGACGGCGGCAAGTCCGAAATGGTGGAGGTCTTCGTTGAAGTCGTCCGTCGCCGGCGACAGCACGATAGCCTCGATCCCCGCGTCTGTTGCCCGCTCCACCAATGTGTCGCGGGCACCGTCACCGGCCGGATCGTTGTCGCGGATGACATAGAGCCGCCGCAGGTTGGGCGGGAATAGGATAGCGGCAAGATGGGCTGCCGAGAGTGCCGCAGCCATCGCCATGTCGGGCAAGGCGCATCTGAGCGATAGCGTCGTCTCGATGCCTTCGCCTGCCGCCATAACGCTGCCGGGTACACCGAAGCGGACGGCGTTACCGAGAAGGTCACCCATTGCCCGACGCGGCGTGTCGACTGGTGCCTTGCCGGCGCCGTCTGGAGCGAGCCAGGTGCGGTGCGCGCCGGTCAGATGTCCATCGAGGTCGGTGACAGCGGCGATCATCGCCGGCAAGGTCTTGGTCGGTCCATGATCGTCTGGCCGGTAGTAGCAGTGTGGATGGAACTGCAAGGCTGCGGTTCCGCGCAAAGTCGTAATGCCACGTCCACGCAAATACGTTTCCACAAGGGTGCCGATAATGGGCTTCGACATGGCGACCAGTCGGCGAGCCGCTTCCCGAGATCCAATGGGGACCTGCGTGATCGGTTCAGCCATTAGGGGTGGCATGGCATCTGGCATAGCGAGAAACACGCGCGCCTCGTCGGCGACGTCCCGGAAGTTGACCAGTCCGAGGGATTCGCGGATGACATCGAGCAGGTCGCCATGCTCGCCGGTAGCGGCGTCGGTCCATTTGCCTGGCGGTCCCTTCGGGGATGGCTGAAGACGCACGAACATCGAGCGGCCCGGCGCATTGCGGACGTCGCCGACGGTCCAATAGTTGCCCTGGCGACGGCCATTGGAGAGGTAGTGGCGGCACACCGCCTCGGCATATTCGCCGAGGCGGTGTGCGAGGTCGGATGCAGCGTGACGCGGAATCATCCAGCCTCCCGCTCACTGGCCCGCTCGATTGGGAAGCGGTCGAGCACGCGCTCCAGCACGGCGAGCCCGTTGGCGTCGATCGGGACGAACATCCTGAGCTTCCACGAAATGATCTCATGGAAGAGACCGTAGGCGGTAAGGCGCTCGCGCATCGTGTCGGTGAAGCCTGACAATTCAATGCGCCATGCGCCCATGACACGGCTGCGGCGAAGCTGGATATCCTCGGCAAGATTGAGGATGGTCCGGCCGTCCATCAGAGCCGCAAACGCCTGCTCCGGCGGCAGCGCAACCGCGTTCGTCGCAGAGGCGTTGGCGGCCCATGCCGGTGAGACGCGGCGGCCGATGAGCCGCTCGCCGTCGTCGGTCTGAAGCCGATAAACGCGGGTCGACTCGTTGGGCAGACGCTTCCAGATCGGCAGCAGCAGGCCGGTGACCATGTGCAAGACCGAGTCCGAAAACTCTGGCACCCCGGCGATTTCGGCCGTCCAGGCAGCTATGAACGCCTCGTGGTCGGCCTCGACCCAGCGCGTTTCGCCCATGGCCCTGAGTGGCATGTTCTGGCCTTCCATCGGCCGGATCAGGCGGACACGGCGCTCGACCTGGCCATCGTCGAGCATGACGCTGGGTGTCGGGATCTGCACGGCGGCGCGGCCCGATTGCTCGTTGATGAGCAGTAAGGCACGCGGATCGCGGAGATGATCGAGCGCCGCATTGAGCGTGACGGGCCGATTGCGCTTGCGTTCGGAGATCGTGAGCAGGCGGCTTTCGGCGCCGGTGCGCGGATGGGTGTAGATCACTTGCCGATCGGTGACGACGAAGTTTTCGGCTTGCAGCGTCTCCAGCCCGGCATCGTAGGTGCCTGACGCGATCGCGCCCTCGATGCGCGCCGCCAGCAGTTGCTCGAAGGCACCGAACAGCACCTCCTGCAGCGCGATAGTCAGTGCGAGCAGGCGGTTGAGGAAGGTGGTGATCGGCGGCAACTCGTCCTTGATGCCATTGGCATCTATTAGCTTGAGACCCGTCGCCGCCTCGAAACGCTCGAGCGAGCAGCCCTCGACCTTGCCGCGTACGATCAGCAGATAGAGTTGCCGCAACGCATCGCGGGCATAGTGGCTTTCCAGATTGTCCTCTGGCCGGAACAGGCCCTGGCCACCGGTCTGGCGCTGGCCACGGGTGATCGCGCCCAATGTGTCGAGACGGCGGGCGATCGTCGAGAGGAAGCGTTTTTCCGCCTTCACATTGGTCGAGATCGGCCGGAAGAGCGGCGGCTGCGCCTGATTGGTGCGATGCGTGCGGCCCAGGCCCTGAATGGCGGTGTCGGCCTTCCAGCCGGCTTCGAGCAGATAATGCACACGCAGCCGCGTGTTCCGGGCTGAGAGTTCGGCGTGATAGCTCCTCCCCGTTCCGCCCGCGTCCGAAAAAACCAGAACGCGCTTCTGGTCATCCATGAAGGCCTGCGTCTCGGCGAGGTTGGCTGACCCGGCACGGTTTTCAACGACAAGGCGCTCGCCCTTACGGACAATACGGCGCGAGCGACCGGTGACCTCGGCCACGATGTCCACCCCGAAATGCTGCACGATCTGGTCGAGTGCGCCCGGGACAGGCGTCAAGCTGGCGAGTTTGGCGATCAGCTCGTCGCGCCGGGCCACCGCCTCGCGGCTCTCGACGGGCTGGCCATCGCGGTAGACCGGGCGCGACGACAGATTGCCTTCGGAGTCGGTGAAGGGCTCATAGAGCTGCACCGGGAAGGAATGGGCGAGATAGTCGAGGACGTATTCGCGGGGCGTGATGTCCACTCGGACGTCGTTCCATTCCTCGGTCGGCAGCTCGGCCAGCCGCCGTTCCATGAGCGCCTCGCCCGTCGAGACGATCTGGACAACGGCCGCATGGCCCTCCTCCAGATCGCGGGTGATGGAGCGGATCAGGGTCGGCGTCTTCATGCTGGTCAATAAATGACCGAAGAAGCGCTGCTTGGCGCTTTCAAAAGCGCTGCGTGCGGCCGACTTTGCCTGGGCATTGAGCGTGCCGGTGCTGCCGGTGATGTTGCCCGCCTGCATTGCCGCATCGAGATTGTTATGGATGACGCCGAAGGCACCAGCGTACGCGTCATAGATGCGGACCTGTTCAGGCGTCAGCTCATGCTCGAGCAGTTCGTATTCGACGCCGTTGAAAGAGAGCGAGCGGGCCGTATAGAGGCCGAGCGCGCGGAGGTCGCGCGCCAGCACTTCCATCGCCGCCACGCCACCGGCCTCGATTGCCTCGACGAATTCGGCCCGCGTCGAGAATGGAAAAAGCTCGCCGCCCCAGAGGCCGAGCCGCTGGGCGTAAGCGAGATTGTGCACGGTGGTGGCGCCGGTGGCAGAGACATAGACGACGCGAGCCATCGGCAGGGCGTGCTGCAGCCTCAGCCCGGCGCGGCCTTGCTGGGAGGGGGCGGCGTCGCCACGTTCGCCCTGGCCGCCACCGGCGTTTTGCATGGCGTGCGCCTCATCGAAAATGATAACCCCATCGAAATCCGGGCCCAACCATTCAACAATTTGTTTGACCCGCGAAACCTTCTCGCCGCTATCGTCGGAGCGCAGCGTGGCATAGGTGGTGAATAGGATGCCTTCCGCGTGCGTGACCGGCTTGCCCTGCGGGAAGCGGGAGAGCGGTGTGATCAAAAGGCGCTCCATGCCGAGTGCGGACCAGTCGCGTTGCGCATCCTCGATGAGCTTGTCGGACTTGGAGATCCAGACCGCCTTGCGCCGGCCCTTCATCCAGTTGTCGAGAATGACGGCGGCGGACTCGCGGCCCTTGCCTACACCCGTACCGTCGCCGATCATGAAGCCTTGCCGGAAGCGTACCGCCCCCGCGGTGTCTTCGGCTGCGGCGCTCACCACGTTGAATGTGTCGTCGAGGGTCCAGGCGCCGGCGAGATATTCGGTATGGGGCTTCGCCGGCATAGATGACGGTCTCGAGTTGCGCATCCGACAGCAGGTCAAGGACATTCCTCGGCAGGCGCGGCCGGTAGCTCGGCTTGGGTGGCGCCACCGAGGCCATGGCCGCCGATTGAACGAGCTGGGTGGGGTGAGCCCGAGAGCCGGGGATGCGGATCACCTGAAGCCCGTAGACCTCATAGATGGCGTCGCTGATCTGGCCGTCCTCGGCTGCCTGCCAGTCGACAGCCTCATAGGCGACGTCGATGGCTTCCGGTTCGGCGATCGACATGCGTGGCGTGGTTCTCGCCGCGCGTGTGAGAGAGCCGTGTACGGTGCGGGATGCGGCGACCGCCGATGCCCCGCTGGAAACGGCGGCCATCACGACCGGCGGCCGCGCGGGAAGGCGCTCCTCAATCCACGCGAGGAGCGTCGCCGCATCCGGAGCGATGCCGGGAGCATACGCGAAGACGGTGGGATCGTCCGCCGGGAGCTTGTCGATGACGGTGAGGCGTGTCGGAAAGGTCGTGCCATGCTTGGCGTAGGCCGAACCGTCGATGGCAGCCGAGAAGACGATGCGGCCACGTTCCTGCAGGCGAGTGAAGGCGGCAGTCCAGGCCGGATGATCGGGCGCGAAGTTCGCACCGGTGATCGTCACCAGCCGCCCGCCGGGCGCAAGACGCGCCAGCGCCGAGGCGATATGCCGCCAGGCCGCGTCGACCATGCGGCCCTCGACATTGGCCATGACCGAGAAGGGCGGGTTCATCAGCACCACGCTCGGCACGGCGCCGGGATCGAGATGGTCGTCGATCTGGGCGGCGTCGAAGCGGCTGGCGGAGACGGCCGGAAAGAGGCAGGATAGAAGTGCCGCGCGCGTCTCGGCAAGCTCGTTGAGGACGAGCGAGGCGCCGGCTGTCTCGGCCAGGATGGCGAGGAGCCCGGTGCCGGCGGAAGGCTCCAGCACACGGTCGGCGGGCGTGATGGCGGCGGCCGTTGCCGCGACCAGACCGAGCGGAATCGGCGTCGAGATCTGCTGGAAGGTCTGCGCCTCTTCGGATCGGCGGGTATGCGTCGGCATGAGACCGGCGATCTTCGACAATGCGGAAAGTCGGATAGCCGGCGACGCGGCCTGGCGGAACAACGCCTTTCCGTACTTGCGCAGGAAAAGGACCGTCGCGGCCTCGCAGGCATCGTAGGCCTGCTTCCAGTGCCAGGCGCCGGCAGCGTCGGAGGCCCCGAATGCGGCTTCCATCGCCGAGCGCAGCTTTGGCGCGTCGATGCACTCGCCGCGTTCGAGACGGGGAAGCAGCAGGCCGGCGGCGGCGAAGATAGCGCCGGCTGCAAAGCGCGCGGGCGGTTTGGGGGTGCCGTCCGAGTAGCGGGTCAGCGAGCCGAGCGGGGCGTTGTCATAGACGATGTGGGCGCACATGGATGTCTCCTGAAACGAAAAGACCCGACAGGGCGTCGGGCCACGAGGGCGAGGTGAAAGGAAACGGGAGGCCGGAGCCACCCCGTCGATGGGTGCTATTCCGCAGCGACCGCGTGAGCGATGACCTCATCGGCTGCCGCCGAGTCGTCTTCGTCATCGCCGGCGAGGAATTCGGGCAGGTCAGGTTCCTCGCCCTCATCCGGCTGCGCTGCCTGCGCGTCATCGCCGCTGAGGCGCAGCGGTTCAGGCAGCCAGCCACTATCGGCCAGGAGGCGTTCGGCCTCCTTGGCCATGTCGCCCTTCTTGAGATGGTCGATGAGCTGGGCCGCCTGCTTGCCGGCGCCTTCGCGCACGGCTTCGAGGATGCGGGACTTGGTGACCCGGCCGAGATAATTATCGACCGTCGGCCGCCAGCCCGCGTCCACCATGTCAAGCCCGGTGGCGTGGCACAACCGATCGGCTTCACGCAGGCGCTGATCGAGCCCATGCTGGGAAACGCCGCTGCCATAGGGGTTAGGCCGTTCGAACAGGGCGTTGATCCCATAGCTGACGCAATGCGCCAGCAGTGTGTGCCGACTGGCTTCATCGAGATTGTCGAGCCAAGCCCACAGAGTCTGGTCGTCACCCAGCGGGATGTCGCCCTTCCAAGCCTCATGGCGTTCATCGATCGCCTTGGCCGCGAGGCTGTCTTTCAGGTCGGCGTCCTGCGTCGGCAGGTGGATATGTCGGACGAACGCCTCGACGCAGCCGGTCGCGGAACGCTGACCGAAGGTGTCGAGGACGAGCCTATGCAACAGCGCCGTGATGGCCACATGCTGGTTCTCGGCCACGGCATTGCGCAGCGCCAACGTGCGATGGGCGGTGAGTTCGATGACCAGGCGCTCGGGCAGCGGCTTGATGGCGTCGCCGTCATCTTCATCGGGCTCGGACGCTTGCGCGCCGATGGTGATGGTGGCGCGGCGAACCGAAGGATCGTCCCTGCAATCCTCGCTCTCGGTCGCACCGTCGGGCTCGGCGGCGTCGCCGTCGACCGCTTCCGGCGCTTCGTCCTCGGGGCGCACATATCCGCGATCGACGACGAGGTCGCCGTCGCGGTCGATACTGATGAAGGCACCGGCCCGGCCGATCTCGGCCCGATCGTAGTTCATCGGCCGGCTCTCGAAGGCCTCAAGCGCGGTCTCGATCTGGCCGAGGCGCCGATCGACCTCGTCGGGCAGTTCGTCGGATTCGCCATACTCGGCTTCCAGCCGATCGTACTCCGCGCGCAGGGCATCGCGTTCCGCCCGCTCCGCGTCGGTCAAATCGACGGGGATGCCGGCCAGTGCCCGCAAATCGTGATTATGGCCATAAGGCAGATCGATATCGACCACGATCCACTTCCAGCCCTCCGCCGCGATCTCGTCGGCGATCAACTTCAGCTTGTCGCGGACCAAGCGGTCGAGCAGAGCGGGGTCCTGCAGCCAGCCGCCATTGTCGGCCTCGAACAGGTCGCGCAGCACCACGCCGGCAGCAGCGACATACGCGTCGACACCGACGAACAGCGCCCGTCGATCGCTTGCGCGCACCGTAGTCTCCGTCAGCAGACGCCGGATCTGCTGCGGTTCCTTCGACCAGGAGTTTTCGAGAGCCTCCCAGACCTGTTCCTGACGGGCGTGATCGTCGGTCACGGTAAAGGCCATGAGCTGCTCGAGCTTCATGCCATCCTGCTCGTAAACCTCCTGCAGCTTGGCCGAAACCCTGGCCAGCCTCAGGCGCTGCTGCACGAACGTTGCGGGGACGAAAAAGCGTGCCGCGATCTCCTCATGGCTGGCGCCCTGGTCGTGAAGGGTCTGGAAGGCGCGAAACATGTCGAGCGGATGTAAATCCTCGCGCTGAAAATTCTCGGCAAGCGAATCCTCCTCGATCGGGATCGCGCTGTGAGCATCGCTGACGACGCAGGGAACGGGCTCGGTCTTGATCATGCGCTTCTGCTTGACCAGCAGTTCCAGCGCGCGATAGCGGCGCCCGCCAGCCGGCACCTCAAAGATGCCGGTCTCGTTACCCTCGCCATCCAAAACTGGCCGGACGTTGAGGCTCTGGAGCAGGCCACGCCGTGCAATCGAGGCGGCAAGGTCCTCGATCGTTTCCCCGCGCTTGATGCGCCGGACATTGGACTGGCTCAGCATCAGCTTGTTGAAGGGGATATCACGCGAGGCGTTGAGGGTGATCTTCTGCTTGGGCGTAGCCATGTGGACTATCTCCGCGACGGGCGGCCGAGACTCTCTCAACCTCCAAACCCGTCACAAAGGAAGGCGCAGCCCTCTCACTCTGAGGACTGCGCCGCTCGCGAATCTGAAGGGACACAAGGCTGAAGACACGCTTTGCGCATCTGCGGCTTTGCGCGTTTCAAGCTGAGATCTCACGCGCCATCCCGGCCAGACTGGGTGGCGTGGCAGAGGATGCGTTCGGCATCGCGAATGCTTCCGGACCGGCGGTCGGCTTGTGCCCAGGCCGAAATCGGCAGGTTGGTGGCAAAGAGAATGTCGCGCTCGATGCCCATGCCGAAGGGCAGCCGGACCAACGTCATCTCGAGGAGTGAGAACCTGCCCAACTCGGGATAGCCGAGATCGGCGAGACCGAACATGGTGTCGCCATCAGCATCCAGCTCGGTCGCGAGCCAGGTTCCTTCGCCGAGCGGATTGAAGAACTTCACGACCGGTGCGTGATCGGCGTTGTGCTCGCGGCCATTTGCGAGGAGGCGCTCGCGCAATTCGTCGGTGAGGAGGATCATGCCGCCCTCCTGTCGATCTCGGTCTCATCGACCTCGGCGGAGCCTCCCGTGGCTCCGCTGCCTGGTTGCGGCAGGAAGGCGAGCAGCCAGTCGGCCGCCTTGCTGGCCTGGGAGGCCGCACGAACGATGGCGCGGTTGTCTTCGCGCAGGACCTTGAGCCAGGACGCCAAGTAGTCGGCGTGGCGCACGGTCGGCACGATGCCAAGCGAAGCGCAGCAGAAGGCTGCGTTCATCTCGGCGACGAGTTCCTCGAAAGCATATTTCTTGGTGCCGAAGGCGCCGCCGAGGTCACGGCCAACGCGGGAGGCATGGCCGGTCGCATGGCCGAGTTCGTGCAGGGCGGTGCGGTGCCAGTCGATGGCCTCGAAATAGGCCTGCGGGGGCGGCACCCGCACGTAGTCCTGCGCCGGCACATAATAGGCACTGCTGCCCCCGATGCGGAAATCGATACCTGTCGCCTTGATCAGCGCCTCGACCGCAGGCTCGATCAGTCCGGGTTCCGGTGCAGGCGGAGCCGCGGCCAGATCGTCGGGCAGATTTTCACATTGCGCCACGTTGAATACGATGAAGCGCTTCAGAAACGGTATGGCCTGTGCCGCCTCGCCGGTTTCCCGCGCGCGATGCTTCTCGTCGTCAGGGATGAAGCGGTCAGCATAGACGACGGTGGTCCCGTGTTCGCCCTTGCGGACATGGCCGCCCAGCGATAGCGCCTGGCGGAAAGTCAGCCAGCCCTGGACGGGAAAGCCATGCTCGACGACCGCACCCCACAAGATCAGGACGTTGATCCCTGAATAGGTGCGGCCGGTCGCCGCATTGGCCGGCATGGCGAGGGGCGCTTGCGCCGCAGCCGTGCCCCAGGGCTGCACCCAGGGAAAGCGGCCGGCTTCCAGTTCGGCGATAATCTTGTTGGTGATATCGTCATAGAGACTTGCCCGGTCGGCGCCGGCGTTAGCGACTGGACATCGCGGTTCTCCGCGACGGGCGCCGGAGGCCTCTCCTCCAGCTTTCAACCGTCACGGCAAACCGGTCCGTACTCTCACTCTAGACGGCGTTGCGGAGCCTTCCGCAGAAGGGGACGCTCTCGAATTTGAGGGAAAGGCGGTCCGCGCCAAATCTGCAAATGTCTCTGACCATCTAGTATGCTTATTCCTACCGGACTGCCTGGCGCATGCGGTCGGTAAGCGTTTGCTCGACGTCAAAATAGCCCTCCCAGGCATCGGGCAGCTGAGCCCGCGCGGCGGCGGCGAAAACATCGAAACCGTTGGCGCTTTCGCAGGTGGGCAACTCCTCCCAGCTGACGGGCACCGCGCACGACGCCCCCGCGCGCGCCCGGGTCGACCAGGGACAGATTGCAGTGGAGCCCTGGCCGTTGCGCAGGTAATCGAGAAATACTCGGCCTCTGCGCTTCGCCTTGCTCATGTTGGCCACGAAGCGCGACGGATCTGTGCGGGCCAGTAGTTCGGCGAAGTCTTGGCAGAAGCTCTTGACCTCGTCCCAGTCTGCCACCGGGACGAGCGGCACGACCACGTGAACGCCCTTGCCGCCGGACAGCAACGGCCACGACTGCAGTCCAAGCGCTTCCAGAATGCCCCGAATGTCGACGGCTGCCTGCTTGACGGCAGTGAAGCCCAAGCCCTCGTCGGGGTCGATGTCGAAGACCATGCGGTGCGGGAGACCCGGCTGCTGGCGACGGCTTCCCCAGATGTGGAATTCGAGAACGTTCATCTGGACGCCTGCGATCAGCCCAGCCAGGTCATCGACCCACAAGATGCGGCTTTCCTTACCGGACATTTTCTCCAACTGGCCGTCATGGATCGCCTTGGGCATGCCTGGCAGTCTGTGCTTCTGAAAAAAGGTCTGTTGCAGGTCGCCGTCGGTATCACGCACCAGCGACAGCGGCCGATCCTGGATGTGCGGCAGCATCTTCTCGGCGACCGCGGCGTAGTAGGCGGCGAGTGTGGCCTTGGTCACCTTGGTCCCCGGATACATGACCTTGTCTGGATGCGTCAGCTTGACTCCAAGAGCAGTGGCGATCTCCTTGCCAATTGTCGGATCGAGACTGGCGGAGCCAAGAGTTGCCGCCGTCTTCGGCATTTCCATCATCACCTGGTCGGCTCGCTTGTCTTCGCGCATGCCCTCAAAGCTTGGATGCCGCAAGCTGCCGTCCGGTGTCACTTCAGCATATGTAATCTCGGCAACAAGCTCGGGCTTCACCCATCGGGCACGGCGGGCAATGTCTCTCGGAACGGATGCGAAAGCCGGTTTCTCAACACGGCGTTTCTCGAGCTTCGCGAGGATGTCCTTGCGCATCGGCGCGGTGAACCCTGTGCCGACGCGGCCGCGATAGATGAGCTTGCCATTGTCGTAAGTGCCGAGGATTAGCGAGGCCATGCCATGTCCATTGTCACTTGGACGATACCCGCCGACGACGAATTCCTGTCGCTTCGTGCACTTGATCTTGAGCCAACTCCGGGTGCGGTCGCCGACGTAGGAGCTGTCGGCGCGCTTGGCGATGACGCCTTCGTGGCCGCCCTCGCACATGGCGTCGAACACCCTTTTGCCCTGGTCGACTATGTGGCTGGAGAATTGCAGGCTGTCGTCAGGGTGGCGCGCGCCCAGCAGGGACTCAAGTCGCGCCTTGCGTTCGAGCAGCGGCTGGTTCGACAGATCTTCGCCATCGAATTCGAGCAGATCGAAGGCGTAGAACTTGAGAGGCATACCCGCGGCAATGCCGGTTTTCAGCATGGAGAAGTTCGTGCGGCCCTGGCCGTCGATGGCGACGATCTCACCATCGATCAGCACCGCGCCTTTTGTAAGTCTCTGAAGCGGCGGCAGGATCACCCTGAACTGTCGGGTCCAGTCGTGGCCATTGCGGGTATAGACGACGACGTTCGAGCCGGAGATGGCGACTTGGGCACGATAGCCGTCGAACTTCATCTCGAAGAGCCAATCCCCGCCCACCGGTATGTGGTCTGTCAATGTACAGAGCTGGAAGGACCGAAACCCCGGCAGCGGATATGTAGGGACAGATTCTGAGTCTCTGCGCCGTGTGCGCCTTTTGCTGATGCTGAAGGTGCCGTCTACAGCCGACATGCGGAACTCGGATACATCGTCCGATTCAATACCCTGCCTGGCATTCCGTTCCATGCCCAAGCATTTCGCGCCGGCGACCGTCGGCGCTCTAAGAAAGAACGGCGTATAAGCCGCAATCCTGCGCGCGTCCGTAAAACGGACGATTGCCGCGCGCAGGACGGAGGAAATTCGCCTCCGCCGCGGGCGGTGAACGGGACAGCCGTAGGAGTGTCAGCATAGCGCCGGCCGCAGGACGGGACGCGGGACCGACTGTCCCCGTCCTCGGTGGTCCGCATGTTTTGAGTCGAAGCCGACCGGCTAAGATCGAGCGGATTTCCGGTTCCCGACAGTCCGGCTGCCGACCGTGGACAAAGCGATTCACCAGCTCCAACGCCTAAATTGATCTGAAAGAAATCGATGAGGTTTGCATCCCTTTGACTCCCTTCAATTGCGTGGCAGCATGTGAATTTCCAGCCTGACAGGCCCTCCCCTGTCACAACTTGTGCAGAAGAGCGCTCGCTCGACCGAACTGAACAGAGCGCCTTTTCCGTAGCGTTGGATGAGCCCGGCTGGCTTTACCGTTGCATGGTGCGAACAGGATCTGCACCAGGCCCGCAACACATGCCATTCGCGAAGATCTCCGAGTGCCACATCCAGGCCAGCGTGAACGCTGCCATCGATAATGGCCTGCGGTGGGATCTTGACCTCGCCTGGTGTCAGGATTTTCTCCATCACATGCCGACTGTTGTAGTGGATCAGCAACATTCCCGGCCGGCGCCGGATGGCAGCTTGCCAGGCTGCTTGGCTCACCGAAGAATCCGGGGAACGCGAAATGGTTTCTGACAGAGCCTGCTCGTCGCGATCCCATACCTCGATCCGAAAATTGTCTTCCGCAGTTTTTGCCATAGCTTCGCCGGCCGGCGCGATTGACGCCGAGCCATAGTCCTTTTGCTGCTCTAGATCACCCCGAATTAAGGAACATATTCCTCCCTCGTCAAGGGCATGCTTGACATGTGTTCTCTTTTGTTCGCCGTTGCGGGAAATTGCCAGGTACGGCCCTCCAAGGGCGTAGCTGACCGACGCCATCGGTCATCGATCGTGACTGGCCACACCAGGTTGCTCTTCCGGATGATTTCTACACGGAACGGAACTTCACCTTGATCGTGAAGTTCTGCCAGGAACGAGGACTCAAGGTCCAGACGCCGCGTCCAGGCGATATGCGCTTGAGGGTTTGAACGGATTTTTGCTTATTGGATGGTCAACCGCCTACCTGATCGCTGCAGGCGCCCGCGTCGGGCCATTCAAGGCCGGCGAGCATTTCTGACCGGTCGACGCTCAGACTTGTTCTGAATCAATGAACGCACGGCATTCCGTTGGTAGGGCTTCTCGATGGGGTAGAGAGCTGCCTTTCTGCTCCTTTCGACGAATTGACTATGTGCTGATCCAGCCGCAGACCGGTTTGATCGGGAGGAAGGACATCAGGTTGGAGGATAAGTATGGGCAAAGCTCCATACGGTGACCATGCTAACCGCATCCAGGCGGCGATCGCCTCGGACGCTGCAGCGAAGTCCGCGCTGGTTGCCTCATGGCGACGGTCTTCCAATTTGCATCGGCTCGATCCAGCTGACTGCAGCCCTCCATATTATCTGACTGAGGCCGAATTGGCGCAGGCCCGGCAAAGCATCGAACCGCTCATCAGCGCAGCCCGATCGAGCCTCGACCGTCTTTATCTTGCAGTGGGCGGCGTCGGATGCTGTGTCCTGCTCGCCGATCGTGACGGCGTCCCTGTCGAACGGCGCGGCGCGCCCGTCGACGACGAGACGTTTCACTCCTGGGGTTTATGGACTGGCTCCGTCTGGAATGAGGAAAGCCAGGGCACCAACGGGATCGGTACCTGTCTGGTCGAGCAGCGCGCACTGACAATCCACCGTGACCAGCATTTCCATACACGAAACACGTTGCTCAGTTGCACCACCGCTCCGATCTATGATCATGAGGGCAATCTTGTAGCCGCGCTTGACGTGTCATCCTGCCGGGCAGATCTGACCGAGGCATTCGCCAATCTCATTTCGATGGCTGTGGTCGACGCGGTCCGCCGGATCGAGAGTGAAACCTTCAAGATGGCGTTCCCAAAGGCGCGAATTCTGCTGGCGCCGGTGGCAGACAAAGGCTCCGGCGCGCTTGTCGCCGTTGATGCGGACGATCTGGTTGTCGGCGCGACCCGTTCTGCCCGCCTGGCGCTTGGAATTACCCAGGAGTGTCTCGACAAACCGATGCCCGCCGCCGATCTTCTCGGCTGGGCTGAGAGTGGCTCCAAAGTTCTCGCCGAGGCAGAGCGCGGAGCACTGCAGCGTGCGCTCGCTCGCGCTGACGGAAATGTCTCGGCCGCGGCTCAGGCGCTTGGCATCAGCCGCGCGACGCTTCACCGCAAACTCAATCGCCTGGACGTCCACCGGTCACACTGAACGCCCAAGCTCTCGTGACTGTCGCAATTCTGCGACACATCATACCCGACCGCCGTGACCGGCGCGGTGACAACTACGGGCGGAAACCGCAAGTCTCTTCCCAAGCGTCGCATCCCGCGACGTCCGCTTTGGGAGGAACACATGAACAAGGTTGAATTTTCACGCTCGGTCAAGGCGCCCTTCGACAAGCGCTATGGCAATTTCATCGGCGGCAAATGGGCCGAGCCGCGGTCCGGCCGCTACTTCGAGAACTACTCACCAGTCAACGGTCAGTTGTTGTGCGAAGTCGCACGTTCGGATGCCCAGGACATCGAGGCAGCCCTTGACGCGGCACACGCGGCCAAGGACGCCTGGGCGCGCACCAGCGTGGCTGAGCGTTCGCTCATCCTCAACCGCATCGCCGACCGCATGGAGGAAAACCTCGATCTCCTCGCTTGCGCCGAAACCTGGGACAATGGCAAGCCGATCCGTGAAACGACCGCAGCTGACCTGCCTTTGGCCATCGATCATTTCCGCTATTTCGCTGGCGCGGTGCGTGGCCAGGAAGGCAGCCTCTCCCAGATCGACGACGATACCGTTGCCTATCATTTCCATGAGCCGCTCGGCGTGATCGGCCAGATCATCCCATGGAATTTCCCGCTGCTGATGGCGTGCTGGAAGCTTGCTCCCGCGCTGGCTGCCGGAAACTGCGTCGTGCTGAAGCCGGCCGAGCAGACACCGGCCGCCATCCTGCTCTGGGCCGACCTCATCGGTGATCTTTTGCCGCCAGGCGTGCTCAACATCGTCAACGGCTTTGGCCTCGAGGCCGGCAAGCCGCTCGCCTCGTCGCCGCGCATCGCCAAGATTGCCTTCACCGGCGAGACCACGACAGGCCGGCTCATCATGCAGTATGCCAGCCAGAACCTGATCCCCGTCACGCTTGAGCTGGGCGGCAAGTCACCCAACATCTTCTTCAAGGATGTCGTTGCCGAAGACGACGACTTCTTCGACAAGGCGATCGAGGGCTTCGTCATGTTCGCGCTGAACCAGGGCGAGGTCTGCACCTGCCCGAGCCGCGCGCTCATCCATGAATCGATCTACGACACCTTCATGGAACGCGCCCTTAAGCGCGTCGAGGCGATCGTGCAGGGCGACCCACTCGATCCCGCGACGATGATCGGCGCGCAGGCCTCGTCCGAGCAGTTGGAGAAAATCCTGTCCTACATCGACATCGGCCGGCAAGAAGGAGCCGAGTTGCTGACCGGCGGGGCGCGCAACCTTCTGCCCGGCGATCTGGCGGGCGGCTACTACGTCAAGCCCACGGTTTTCAAGGGTCACAACAAGATGCGCATCTTCCAGGAGGAGATCTTTGGGCCGGTGGTTTCGATCACGACCTTCAAGGATGACGACGAAGCACAAAGCATTGCCAATGATACGCTCTACGGTCTCGGCGCCGGCGTCTGGACGCGCGACGGCAACCGCGCCTACCGTTTCGGCCGGGCAATCCAGGCTGGCCGCGTCTGGACCAATTGCTACCATGCCTACCCCGCGCATGCCGCCTTCGGCGGCTATAAGCAGTCCGGTATCGGCCGTGAGACCCACAAGATGATGCTCGATCACTACCAGCAGACCAAGAACATGCTGGTCAGCTACAGCCCAAAGAAGCTCGGCTTCTTCTGATCGCCTCTTTGGCTCATAGGCGCGGCTTCGACGAGGCTGCGCCTATGAGTCGAAATGGGGAAAGCCAATGCAAGAGAAGGTCACCGCAACGACAGCAGCGCTTAAACTGATCGCGGAGATCGTTGCCGAACATGGCGCGGTGCTGTTCCATCAATCCGGCGGCTGCTGCGATGGCTCCTCGCCGATGTGCTATCCGCAAGCCGGCTTCATCGTCGGCGATCAGGATGTGTTGCTTGGACACATCGGCGGTGCTCCGTTCTACATCGGAGCATCACAGTTCGAGGCTTGGAAGCATACCGATCTCGTTATCGACATGTGCCAGGGCGCGGCGGCATGTTCTCGCTCGACAACGGGCGGGAACAGCGCTTCCTGACGCGGTCGACTATCTGCGTTGTTCCGATGAGGATGTAGGTTTCCCATCTGACTTTCGCAAATGATCCTCAGATCATCTGACCGCAGTAAGACCACATCGGACCTTCAAGACCGGCGCGCATTTTCTGACCGCGGCCGATGCTCAGACCGCGACCGAATGCCTGGCCTTGCCAGTTTCGAAATAGTTGTCGAACTTCGCCGCGACGGTCCTGACGAAGGGGCGGCTTTCCATCGGTACGACAAAGTGGTCACCGTGAAGTTCAAGCAACCGGGCAGGATCAAGAAGGGCGATGGAACTTGCCTTGCCGAGAAGCGCTTGAGCGGATTCGCCAAAGCGCTCAACCAAGTCGATCGCCGAAAAACCGAAATCGCACATCAGCCTCTCGATGACCCAGCCGCGAGCGCGGTCGTCGTTGGAAAGAGCGATCCCGCGGACTGAAGCCAACCCACCGTCGACCACCATGCGGCCATACTCGGCGGTCGATGGCATATTCTGTGCATAGCCTTGGCGAAACTGGCTGATGGACGACGGGCCAAGGCCGATCAAGGTTTCGCAGCGATCCTCGGTGTACCCCTGAAAATTCCGGTGCAAGGTCCCCGCGCGGGCCGCAATCGCCAGCGCGTCGCCAGGTCCGGCGAAGTGGTCGAGCCCGATTGCCTCGTAGCCCTGGTCCACGATCGCCTGCGCGGCCAGTTGCGATTGGGCAAACCGTTCGGCGGGACCGGGCAGCCATGCTTCGTCGATCATCGTCTGATGTTTCTTGAACCACGGTACATGGGCATAGCCAAAAAGCGCGATCCGGTCGGGCTCCAGCGTCAGTGCCTGCGCGACGGTAGAAGCAACGCTCTCCCGGGTTTGGTGCGGCAGGCCGTAGAGCAGGTCCAGATTGACTGATTCGACGCCGCGCGAACGAACGCCGTCCACAACCGTCTTGGTCTGCAGGAAGCTCTGCTCGCGGTTGATTGCCTTCTGCACCTTCGGATCGAAGTCCTGGACGCCGAGGCTCGCCCTTGTCATGCCGATTTCGGCGAGTGCATCGAGGCGGGCATCGTCCATATCGTTGGGTTCGATTTCAACGCTGACCTTGGCGCCGGGAAGAAACGCGAAGCTGTCGCGCAAGACGGTCCCGAGCGCCGCCATATCCTCGGGTTTGAGCATCGTCGGCGAACCGCCGCCGAAATGGACGGCACGTACGCGGCCCTTACCTTCAACAAGACTGGCGACAGTACAAATCTCGGCATGCAGCGAGCGGAGAAAGGCGGTCACCGGCTCGTAGTGGCGTGTCTGCTTGGTATGACACGCACAGAACCAGCAAAGCTTGTCGCAATAGGGTATGTGCAGATAGAGCGAAATCTCGTCACCCTCGTTGAGCGCCTGCAGCCAGCCTCGACACACAGCGGCATCAACGCCTGGATGAAAATGCGGCGCCGTTGGGTAACTCGTGTACCGCGGCACGTTCTCACCAAGTCTGGCAACTAATTCTGGCCGCATGTCGCTATCAACTCCGGGCTGTGTCGCGCGAAATTGCTCATAAGGGGCAACGGCCGCCTTGATTTCGGTCAATGCCCATCGCCAGCGGACAAACTGCCGCAAGGTTTTTTCTTCGCCCGATGCTATATCCCTGGGGAGGACTTTGGTTGCTCGGACGACCACGATGACAGTGCGTCAGGATGTACACAGCGCCGGCATTCCCGTGCTTTGCCAATCGTGCGAAGCGCGGCACCGTGGCGTTTGCGGTGCGCTCGATCCCGACCAGTTGGTGAGCCTCGCCAAGACCTCGTCGAGGCGTTTCGTTGAAGCGGGCGTGGAATTGATTGGCGACGCCCAGGCCGTCGACAGCTATTCGAACGTGCTATCCGGCGTGGTCAAGCTGACAAAGAGCCTTTCAGACGGGCGCCAACAGATTGTCGGGCTTCAATTTGCGCCCGATTTTCTGGGAAGGCCATTCAAGGTGGAAAGCGCGATCAACGCCGAAGCTGCAACCGCAGTCTCCTTATGCTCGTTTCCAAAAGCCGCCATCGAACGGATGATGAAGGAATCGCCGGGGCTGGAGCATCGTCTCTTCAAGCAGACGCTGAAGGAACTCGATGACGCCCGCGACTGGATGGTGACGCTGGGCCGCAAGAGTGCTTCGGAAAAAGTGGCGAGTTTTCTTCTCATGATCGCCAGAAACATCGACCCCGCGCTTGACCCGGCCGCCCAGTCGACAAGTTTCGACCTGCCTTTGACCCGCGCCGACATCGCCGATTTCCTCGGCCTGACTATCGAAACCGTCAGCCGCCAGCTGACTAGGCTGCGATCAGACGGCGTGATCCGGATCGAGAATAACAGGCATGTTACTGTCGAGAGTTTGAATCGGCTGCAGCGCCGCTCCGGCGCTTAGGATCCATCAACGAAGCCCGATCATCGGCAAGACGTGTTCGCGCTCAAAGGCGATGTGCCGGCGCAGGCCTTCGAAGAAGCCGCGCAACATGAATCCAACAGCCTCGGCGTTGTCGATCGTTTTGCCGTGGCCGATCGCAAGCAGGATCTCGGTCGCCTCGCCGGCAAAGCATTCATCTTCCGCATGTTCGGCCCGCAGTCGCCGGGTTGAGGCAAGGTTCGCACTACTTGCGCCCACGGCCTCCTCGTAGGCGGGAAAGATGACCGTCTCTTCATATCGATGAACCTCGCGTAGCAGCGGAATGATCGCGTTGGCCGTGCCAAGGCACCTCAGACGATCGACATTGGGCAACGCATCAGCAATTTTCTCCAAAGCATCGCAGAGTTGCAGCTTTTCCCGGTGCGCGCGCTTCATCACCGCCGCCGGGATCGCTTCTCCGGGTCGATCAGCTGGTGCGGGATTTCCATCGCCCGCTTCCAACAGCGACGATTCCTGCCCTTTGTTCCCGCTCAAAGGCGACCTCCTGTCATTTGCAAACCAACGCTGCCCAATCCGAGAGCACTGAGCTTTGACATGGATCAAGGCGGCGACAACCCGACTGCTGAATTGGTGTCTAGCGGATAGCGTCCGCGCATAGGAATCCGAAGTCGGGGAAATCTCATGAAGTTCGGCACACCAATCTTCGCTTTGGGCCTCTTCACATTTGCGGCGCTGGTGGCCGCCGGCTTCGGCGTAGACGAGCCATTCCGGCAGCATATGTGGGTGCTGTTTTTCGTGCTGCTCGGTTTTATCGCCATCCTGATCCGCAACACGAGCTTCGAAGCAACCGCTCCGATCGATCCATCCGCTTACATGGATGGTCCAATCCGCTACGGCGCGATCGCCACCATGTTCTGGGGTGTCGTCGGCATGCTTGTCGGCGTGGTCATTGCGCTGCAGCTCGCCTACCCAGATCTCAACATCCCGCCCTGGTTCAATTTCGGCCGCTTGCGGCCGTTGCATACGTCAGGCGTTGTCTTTGCTTTCGGCGGCAATGCGCTGCTTTGCACGTCTCTGTACGTCGTACAACGCACCTGCCGCGCCCGCCTTTTCGGCGGCGATCTCGCCTGGTTCGTCTTCTGGGGTTACCAGCTCTTCATCATCATGGCCGCGACTGGGTATCTGCTCGGTATCACCGAGAGCCGCGAATATGCGGAACCCGAATGGTATGTCGACATCTGGCTGACCATCGTCTGGGTCGCCTATCTCATCCTGTTCCTCGGCACGATCCTGAAGCGCAAGGAACCACACATCTATGTCGCCAACTGGTTCTACCTCTCCTTCATCGTGACCATCGCGATGCTGCACGTGGTCAACAATCTGTCCATGCCGGCCTCCTTCCTCGGCTCCAAGAGCTATTCTGCCTTTTCCGGGGTCCAGGACGCCCTGACGCAATGGTGGTACGGCCACAATGCCGTCGGCTTCTTCCTCACGGCCGGCTTCCTCGGCATGATGTATTATTTCGTGCCGAAGCAGGCGAACCGGCCGGTCTATTCCTACCGGCTGTCGATCATCCACTTCTGGGCAATCATCTTCCTTTACATCTGGGCCGGGCCGCATCACCTGCATTACACCGCCCTGCCCGATTGGGCGCAGACGCTCGGCATGGTGTTCTCGATCATGCTGTGGATGCCGTCCTGGGGCGGCATGATCAACGGCCTGATGACGCTGTCAGGCGCCTGGGACAAGCTCCGCACCGACCCGATCATCCGCATGATGGTGATGGCCATCGCCTTTTACGGCATGTCGACCTTCGAGGGTCCGATGATGTCGATCAAGACGGTCAACTCGCTGTCGCACTATACCGACTGGACTATCGGCCATGTCCATTCCGGCGCGCTCGGCTGGGTTGGCATGATCTCGTTCGGCGCGATCTATTACATGGTGCCCAAGCTGTGGAACCGTCAACGGCTCTACTCCCTGAGGCTCGTCACCTGGCACTTCTGGCTGGCGACACTCGGGATCGTCGTCTACGCCGCCGTGATGTGGGTGTCCGGCATCATGCAGGGCCTGATGTGGCGCGAGTACGACGAACAGGGCTTCCTGGTCTACTCCTTCGCCGAAACCGTCGCCGCCATGCACCCATACTATGTCATGCGGGCCATCGGCGGAGCCATGTACCTCTCCGGCGCCCTGCTCATGGCCTGGAACATCACCATGACCATCCTCGGATACCAGCGCGAGGAGCAGCCGATGCCCGGCTCGATTCCCGCCGTTCAGCCTGCCGAATAAGGAGCCAACAATGGGCTTGATGGACAGACACGCGATCATCGAGAAGAACGCCACCCTTCTTCTCGTTGGTTCCCTTCTTGTGGTGACTGTCGGCGGCATCGTCGAGATCGCGCCGCTCTTCTATCTCGACAACACGATCGAGAAAGTGGAAGGCATGCGCCCCTACTCGCCGCTCGAACTTGTCGGGCGCAACATCTATGTGCGTGAGGGTTGCTACCTCTGCCACAGCCAGATGATCAGGCCGTTCCGCGACGAAGTCGAACGCTACGGTCACTATAGCCTGGCTGCCGAGTCGATGTACGACCATCCATTCCAGTGGGGATCTAAGCGCACGGGGCCGGATCTCGCCCGGGTTGGCGACCGCTACTCGAACCTGTGGCATGTGGAACACCTCACGGATCCGCGTTCGGTGGTGCCGGAATCGATCATGCCGCGCTACGGGTTCCTGAAGGACAACCCGATCGAGGTGAAGGATTTCTCGACGCATCTGGTCGCCAACAGGCGCGTCGGCGTCCCCTACAGCGACGACATGATCGCGCATGCCAATGCCGATTTGATGGCGCAGGCAGATCCTAACGCCGACACATCCGGCCTCGAGAAGCGTTACCCGAAAGCCAAGACCGGCGACTTTGATGGCAATCCGCAACAAGTCACCGAAATGGATGCTCTGGTCGCCTATCTGCAGATGCTCGGCACGCTGGTCGATTTCAAGAACTATGACGAAGCCGCCGGCTACCGCTGAGGAGTTTTATCCATGAATTACAACTTGATGCGAGAATTTGCGGACAGCTGGGGCCTTGTTGCAATGGCGCTGTTCTTTGTTGGCGCAATTGCCTTCGCACTCCGCCCCGGCAGCCGCAAGCTGGCCGACGAAGCTGCCCGGATTCCCCTTGAGGACGAGTGATCATGAGCGACGAGCACATCGATGAAATCTCCGGCGTCTCGACCACCGGCCACGAATGGGATGGCATCCGGGAGCTGAACAACCCGCTTCCGCGCTGGTGGGTGGTAACGTTCTACATCACCATCGTCTGGGCGATCGGCTACACCATCGCGTATCCGGCATGGCCTCTGCTGCACTCGGCGACGAAGGGTGTGCTCGGCTATTCCAGCCGCGGCGAGGTCAAGAGCGAGCTGACCGCGGCCGAAGCCGCCAAAGGCAAATATGTCGCGGCGGTACAATCCAAGAGCGTCTCGGAGATAGCCGCGGACGATGCCTTGCGCGAATTCGCAGTCGCTGCAGGTGGCGCCGCATTCAAGGTCAATTGCGTGCAATGTCACGGCTCCGGTGCCCAGGGCTCCAAGGGCTTTCCCAATCTCAACGACGACGACTGGCTTTGGGGCGGCAAGGCCGAGCAGATCCAGCAGACGATCACGCATGGTATCCGCTTTGCGTCCGATCCAGACACGCGCTTGTCGGAAATGCCTGCCTTTGGCGACATCATAACCGCCGACCAGATCGCTCAGGTCAGCGCCTACGTTGCCAGCCTTTCCGGCAAGATCCAGAACGCAAGCCTGATCGGGCCTGGCGCCAAGGTCTTTGCCGAAAATTGCGTCGCGTGTCACGGCGACAACGCAAAAGGCAACAGAGAGCTCGGCGCCCCTGATCTGACCGATGCCATCTGGCTCTACGGGTCCGGCGAGGCAGCCATCGCCGCCCAGGTCCGCGCACCGAAGCAAGGCGTCATGCCGGCCTGGGGCGAGCGCCTGGGCGAGACCAAAGTCAAAGAGCTAGCGGTCTACGTTCATTCGCTTGGCGGCGGAGAATAGGAAGCGGGGACCTATTCTCTCCCCTTCACCGCCCAAGCGGCGAGGCCCGGCTTTGCAGGGCCTCGACTTCCCATTCCAGCAATCCGGTTTGACTTGCATCAACGCGCCTGGCCCTGCCCTGCGGCAAGACTTCCCTAAGCCGGCAGCCCAGGCATGGGCAGATTGCCGGCCGCGTAAGTGGAGACGCATGTGCTGGACAATACCCAGGTAGAACGGCTCGACGCCGAGGCGGTCAACTCCGCCAAGGTGCGCCAGCCAATGTATGCCGCGCGCAAGAAGATTTTCCCCAAGCGGGCCTCGGGCAGCTTTCGCCGGTTCAAATGGCTGGTGATGGCGATCACGCTCGGCATCTACTACCTGACGCCGTGGCTGCGATGGGACCGTGGCCCGTTTGCGCCGGACCAGGCCGTGCTGCTCGATCTCGCCAATCGCCGTTTCTATTTCTTCTTCATCGAGATCTGGCCGCAGGAATTCTATTATGTCGCCGGCCTTCTGGTCATGGCCGGCGTCGGTCTTTTCCTGATCACATCGACTGTCGGTCGCGCCTGGTGCGGCTATGCGTGCCCGCAGACCGTGTGGGTCGATCTGTTCCTGGTCGTCGAGCGGGCCATCGAGGGCGATCGCAATGCGCGCATGAAGCTCGACGCTGGCCCCTGGACCGCGCGCAAGCTCATGCTGCGCGTATCGAAACATGCGATCTGGCTGGTCATAGGCGCAGCGACCGGGGGCGCCTGGATCTTCTATTTCGCCGATGCGCCGACGCTGGTTGGCGAACTCTTCACCGGCACCGCGGCGCCCGCCGCCTACATCACCGTCGCTGTGCTGACGGCGACGACCTATATGTTCGGCGGGCTGATGCGCGAGCAGGTCTGCACCTACATGTGCCCATGGCCGCGCATCCAGGCAGCCATGCTCGACGAGAGTTCCCTCACCGTCACCTACAATGACTGGCGCGGCGAACCGCGCTCGCGTCACGCCAAGAAGGTGCAAGCCGCGGCGCAGTCCGTCGGCGACTGCGTCGATTGCAATGCCTGCGTCGCGGTCTGCCCGATGGGGATCGACATTCGCGACGGCCAGCAGCTCGAATGCATCACTTGCGCGCTTTGCATCGACGCTTGCGACGGCGTCATGGACAAGCTCGGCCGGGAGCGCGGGCTGATCTCCTACGCGACGCTCTCCGATTACAACGCCAACATGATGCTGGCGACCGCGGGCGGCTCCAGTTCAGTCAAACCGTCTTTGATCAGGACCGCTGATGGCCTGTTCTCCGACAAGGTCGCGCATTTCCATATTCGCAAGATCTTTCGACCGCGCACTTACGTCTACATGGCTTTGTGGTCGCTGATCGGCCTCGGCCTGCTCTATTCGCTGCTGACGCGCGACCGGCTCGAAGTCAACGTGCTGCATGACCGCAATCCGCAATTCGTCACGCTGTCCGACAGTTCGATCCGCAACGGCTACACCGTCAAGCTGCTCAACATGATCCCCGAGCCAAGGACGATCGTCGTCACGATTCAAGGCTTGCAAGGCGCGGAGATGAGCGTGGTCGGCGATGACATCCCGGCAGGCCGTTCTTTCGCCATTCCGGTCGAGCCCGATCGCCTGAAGATGCTGAAAGTCTTCGTACGCCAACCAGCAGATCAGATCCACGGCACAGCGCAGACCTTCAAATTCCGTGTCGAGGACAAGGCGAGTTTCGAGTCGGACGAATACACCGCCACTTTCAACGCGCCGGAGACCGCAAGATGAGCGTCGGAACACAAAAACCCCGCGAGTTCACCGGCAGGCACATGCTATTCACCATCCTTGCCTTTTTCGGCGTGGTCATCGCGGTCAATCTGACCATGGCGATGCTCGCCAACACGAGCTGGACCGGGCTCGTCGTCGAGAACACCTATGTGGCGAGCCAGCAATTCAACAAGAAGGCCGAGGAGGGGCGTGCGCAGGCAGCACTTGGCTGGAGCGGCAAACTGACCATCGCATGGGGCGAGGTCCGCTACAGCCTCGCCGATAGCGCCGGCAACCCGGTTCCCTTGCACGGCGTCAAGGTGCTGTTTCGCCATCCCGCCTACGAGAAAGAGGACGAGTCGGTCACGCTCGCCCTCGCCTCCGGCCAGGAATTCGCTGCCCAGCACATGCCGAAGGACGGTGTCTGGATCGTCGAGGTCGATGCCGACGCCAGCCTGGACAAACCCTACCGCGACGTCCGCAGGATCATGATTTCTCATGGAGCGTTGCAATGAGCTGTTGTGCACCAGGCGCTGAAATGGCGCTGGATCTGGGCAGCACCACATCAGTCCTGCCATCCAGCCAAGAGATCAAATTGGCCAGCCGATCGCTTGGCGATGACCTTCGCCAGACCGATCTTTCGGTGCCGGGCGTTCATTGCGCAGCTTGTATCCAGACGATCGAGACGGCGTTGGGAAAGCTCGATCGCGTCGAGAGCGCCCGCGTCAACCTGTCGACGAAACGGGTCTCGGTCCGGTGGCGTGGTGACGAGGTGCCACCGTTCGTCGTCGCACTTTGGCGGCTCGGCTACCAGGCACACCTGTTCGCCCCCGAGGCCGATGAGAGGGACAAGACGCTATCGGAACTGATCCGCGCGGTCGCGGTTGCCGGTTTTGCAGCGGGCAACATCATGCTGCTTTCGGTCTCCGTCTGGTCCGGTGCTGAGGGTGCTACCCGCGACCTGTTTCACTGGGTCTCGGCGCTTATCGCCATTCCTGCACTCGCCTTCGCGGGCGGCATCTTCTTCCGCTCGGCCTGGAATGCGTTGCGCCACGGCCGCATGAACATGGACGTGCCGATCGCGGTCGGGGTGTCGCTTGCCTACGCCATGAGCCTCTACGAGACGGTCAATCATGGCGATCACGCCTATTTCGACGCGTCGGTATCGCTGCTGTTCTTCCTATTGATCGGCCGCACGCTGGATCATGTCATGCGCGAGCGTGCCCGGACCGCCGTGAAAGGCCTGTCGCAGCTGGCGGCGCGTGGCGCCATGGTGCTGCGCAGCAATGGTGCACGCGACTACCTGCCGGTTGGCGAGATCGAGCCAGGCATGCTGCTGCTGATCGCAGCCGGCGAAAGGATCCCCGTCGATGGCAAGATCATACATGGGGCGTCGGATCTTGACTGCTCGCTGGTCTCAGGCGAGAGCACGCCCCGAAGCGTCGCGTCAGGCGAAGCTGTGCAGGCCGGTGTTCTCAATCTCACGGGCCCGCTGACGATCGAGGCCAGCGCCGCCGCGAAGGGTTCGTTCCTGGCGGAAATGGTTCGGCTGATGGAAGCAGCCGAGGGCGGCCGCGCACATTATCGCCGCATCGCCGATCGCGTTTCAGCGCTCTATGCACCGATGGTTCATCTCACCGCCTTCGTGACATTCCTTAGCTGGATGGCTGCGACCGGCGACTGGCACCGGGCGATAACCATTGCTATCGCCGTCCTCATCATCACATGCCCATGCGCTCTCGGCCTGGCCGTGCCGATCGTGCAGGTGGTGGCTGCGCGCCGCCTGTTCGAGAACGGCATCATGGTCAAGGACGGTTCGGCGATGGAGCGCCTGGCAACGATTGATACAGCGGTCTTCGACAAGACCGGAACGCTCACGCTCGGACAGCCCCGGCTGGTCAATGCGGGCTCGATTGATCCGGGCATGCTGGCAATCGCGGCAGACATGGCCGTGCATTCTCGCCATCCGTTTTCAAAGGCCATAGCCGGCCTTGCCGCTCCCGGCGGGCAACACAAATTCGACGCTGTCACCGAGCACCCGGGATTTGGAATTGAAGCTACTGATGCCGAAGGCACCTGGCGGCTAGGTCGACGCGGATGGGCTGGATGGAAGGCTCGGACCGGCGGTGAAGGCAAACATGGCTTTGGCGGAACGGTCCTGACAAAAGATGGGTTCATTGTCGCCACCTTCGATTTCGAGGATGCACCGCGGGCCGACGCCAGGGTGGCGATCGAGCGATTGAACGACGCTGGGGTGTCGGTGCAAATGCTGTCGGGCGACACGGCTGGCGCCTGCGACGAAGTCTCGAAAATGCTGGGCATCGACGACTTCGTTCCGTGTCTGCTGCCGTCCGGCAAGGTCGAATGCATAGAGACCCTGGCGAAAGAGGGACACAAGGTCTTAATGGTCGGCGACGGTCTCAACGACACGCCTGCCCTGAGCGCGGCGCGTGTCTCGATCGCTCCTGCGACCGCCGCCGACATTGGCCGCAATGCGGCCGACTTCGTGTTCCTGCGCGAGAGCCTTCTGGCGGTGCCTCTCGCGTTGGACGTCTCGCGTAAGGCGGGAAGCCTTATCCGCCAGAACATCGCGATCGCGATCGTCTACAATGCCGTCGCCGTGCCGATCGCCATTCTCGGCCATGTCACGCCACTGATCGCGGCAATCGCGATGTCGGCCTCATCGCTGCTGGTCATCGGCAACGCGCTGCGGCTGCAGGGTTCAATGCCAGATTCGCCAGCGGAGAATGCTCGGCGGGACAGGCGTTCCGGCATCAACGAACTGGCTCAATCCACATGACAACCCTTGCCTACCTCATACCTGTGGCCCTCTTTCTCGGTGCGCTTGGACTGGGGGGCTTCCTATGGGCTTTGAAGAGCGGGCAGTACGAAGATCTCGATGGAGCCGCAGAGCGGATCCTTATCGATCGTGAAGATAAATCTGGCAGCTAGCCATGTGCTGGTGACGGCGCTGCTGCAACAGACCGGGCCACGTACCTGTCCATCTCGACTATGACTCGCAAGATCGATTTGTCCGAGGCTCTTGCCCTCCAAAGACTGAACTCCACCAATTTGAGCCAGCGCAAAGAAGCACTGCGTCAGGTCAGATAAGTTCTGCTCATCAGCAACGGTTGAGAGACAGGAGACTTAGATGATCACGCGACGCGAAGCTCTGTTCGGAGCGGCGGTGGGCGCTGCTGCTGTGGCGGCACTGCCCGCATTTTCGGCAATGGCTAAAAAGGCAGACATTCGAGGGCTCGCGCGCGAAAAGGTCGAGCTCGTCGCACCGCCCTTTGTGCATCCGCACGATCAGGTCGCCAAGAGTGGCCCGAAGATCGTTCAGTTCACCATCAGGATCGAGGAAAAGCCGGTCGTCATCGATGCCGACGGCACGACGCTCAATGCGATGACTTACAACGGTTCGATTCCCGGGCCACTGATGGTCGTGCATCAGGACGACTATGTCGAACTGACGCTCATCAATCCCGATACCAACTCTCTTGCCCACAACATCGACTTCCACGCCGCGACCGGGGCGTTGGGCGGCGGCGGTCTCACGCTGATCAATCCTGGCGAACAGGTGACTTTGCGCTTCAAGGCGACGCGGACCGGAACATTCGTCTATCACTGCGCACCCGGCGGCGCGATGATCCCGTGGCATGTCGTCTCCGGGATGAGCGGCGCTATCATGATCCTACCGCGCGATGGGCTCAGGAACGACAAGGGCGAACCGGTCAAATACGACAAGGTCTTCTATATCGGTGAGAGCGACTTCTATATTCCTCGCGACGAGAAGGGCAACTTCAAGAGCTACGAATCGGCCGGCGACGGCTACGATGACATCGTGAAGGTGATGCGTGGGCTGATTCCGACGCATGTGGTCTTCAACGGCAAGTTCGGATCCTTGACCGGCGACAACGCAATGACGGCCAAGGTGGGTGAAACAGTGCTCATCGTTCATTCTCAGGCCAATCGCGATACGCGACCGCATCTCATCGGCGGCCACGGCGACTATGTCTGGGAACAGGGCAAATTCGCCAACCCTCCTGCCAAAGATCTGGAGACCTGGTTCATCCGTGGCGGTTCGGCGGGCTCGGCGCTCTATACCTTTCGGCAGCCGGGAGTCTACGCCTACGTGAATCACAATCTGATCGAAGCCGTGGAACTCGGAGCAACCGCTCACTTCAAGGTCGAGGGCGACTGGAACGACGACCTGATGACGCAGGTCGAAGCGCCCAGACCTGTCGCCATCAACTGAACGGCACTCCTATTGCCCGGACAGTGCCCCTGTCCGGGCATGGACAAAAGACATGTCACCTCTGATCCTGAAGTTTGTACCGATCGCAATGATGGCCGCAGCCGTACCGGTGGGGCTCTCGATGCAGGCATCTGATGGTCATCGACAGCCTCACGCCGTTGCAACAACGGTTGGCTTGCCTGGCGGTTCAATCACCTATCCGATGCCGGGCGAGTTCCTTAAAGACGGACGCCCGCAAGCCAATCCCAAGGTCCAGCTGCAAATCAACGGACAGCTTGAGATCATGGTCTATCAAGTCAGCGCTGCTGACTACGCGGAGTGTGTGTCGGCTGGCGCCTGTCGACCAGCGGAGGAGACCCGCTCGGTTCCGCGTGACGCCCCCTCGACCGGAGTGAGCTATCTCGACGCCGTTGCCTATGCGCGTTGGTATTCTGAAGTGACCGGCGGCCAATGGCGGCTGCCATCCGACGAAGAGTGGGCCTATGCCGCGGCAGAGCGGTTCGCAGGGGAATTTGAAGGTGTCGAGAACGATGCCAACAATCCCGCCAGGCGTTGGCTCACCAGCTACCAGGCAGAGCTTGACCTCAATCGCAAGCCGGACCCGCTGCCCAGGAGCCGTGGCTCCTATAGAGTGAATTCCCGGGGCCTCGCGGACTTTTCCGGCAACGTCTGGGAGTGGACTTCGACCTGCTATGTGCGCACCACGCTGGCCGACGACGGAAACGGCATTGCGAGCTCGGTCGACAATTGCGGCGTCCACGTCCTCGAGGGGCTCCACAGAGCCTACATGTCGAACTTCGTCAGCGACGGAAAGAGCGGCGGGTGCGCTGTTGGCACGCCTCCCGACAATCTGGGGTTCAGGCTGGTCTTGGACCATCAGGGGTGGGCGAACCGTATCCTCGCCCGCCTCGGCATTGCCTGATCAGGAGCAACTGCTTCGCTTGCGTTTCGGCGGTCGCCGGATTCGGTGCATCGCCTTACCGAGCTTTTGGCATCATCAATGCAGTCCCGTAGACCAGAGCGAAGCCGGCAAATGCGGCCACCCAGGCAGCACCCGCCATGTCGATTACCGCGCCATTGGGGACGAAGGCGGCCAGAACTCTCAATGATCCGGCGAGCAGAACGGCTACGAAGATAAACAAGGCGCCCCGTCCAGCTTTCAGCTTCAGCCCGGTGTGCCCGAGCGTCGCGCGGGTCATCACAGCAAGCGTCATGGCGCCGACCGCACCAGTTCCGAGCGCGTGGAGCCCTGCAGCAGCCGGCACGATCGCAGGAAAGAAGATCGAGGCCGAAACGAAGGCGAGACCGATCGGCACAAAGGCATATGCAAGATGGAGGATGAGCACTAGTGGATCCCGCAAGGTACGTTCGCCAGCCCAGCGCTGCAGACGCCACGCCTGGCAGACTGCCGCAACGGCCATGAGCGTTCCTGATGCGCCGTGGTCGGGAGCGAACGTCCATGCTCCCAGCGCCGTGGCTGAGATGACAAGTGATGCTTTGTCGAAACGATCGAACGGCGCAGGCAGCCGGCCAGGATTTTCGCGGACAAGCCAGTTGCGGGTGAAGCTCGGAATGATGCGCCCCCGATCAGCGAGATCAGCATGATCGCCGCAGCCATGCCGAGCCTGCGGCTGATATCCGATATTCCTTCAAGGTGCGCCTCGATGTGGAACGCGCCGTTGGCGCCCGCCAGAACGGCAAGAGGCAGCAGCACCTTGAGATTTCGCCAGTTCCGTCCCGCGATGATTTCGCGTGCCGCCGCGGTGGCGACCGCAAACAAAAAAGAGCCATCGATCACGGCGGCCGCTTGCCAGCCGAGATCCGCCGAGAAGAAGACCGCGACGCGGCCTGCAAGCCACAGGACAACCAGCGCCAGCAGCGACAGACCTTGCACGGGCAGCCGGCCGGTCCAGTTCGGGATGGCGGTCAGCAGGAACCCGGTCAGGATTGCTGGCAGATAGCCGAACAGCATCTCATGGATGTGCCAGTCGACCGGCACAAACGCACTGTGGGCATCGAGTTCGCCCGCATACATCGGCAGCCAGAACAGAATGGAGAGCGCCGCATAAAGCGACCCGAGCAGGAAGAAGGGCCTGAACCCATAGGAGAGAAACGCGGGGCCGCAATAGCTCCGAAGACGTGAAACTGCCATGATTTGCATCCTCAAATAAAAAGAGCCGGATGAACCGCCGCCCTCGGTCCGTCCGGCCCGTGCCCGCCAGCTTATGGCGGGCAGGCTGTCTCATGCCGATCAGTTGGCCGGAACCTGGGTGAACAGGTCGGCGAACACCGTCTTTGCCTTCCCGGGATGCTTGACCGCCTTGGCGGCATCGAGATTGACGGGCTTGCCGACGACGATCAGCGCGACCATGCCCATGCCGTAGTGGGGCGCGCATTTGACGCCGTAGATGCCCTCCTTCGTCAGCGTAACGGTGATTTCCTCGCTGGGCTTTCCCTTGAAAGGCTCAGCGCCGTCCGGAAGCATGCCCTTGATCGACTCCGCGTCGTGGGTCTTGTCGGTGGGCACGAACTTGACGGTGTCGCCTGGTGCTGCCGTCACGAAGGCCGGCTGGAAAACCATGGCGCCTTTCTCACCCTTGTTGAGCATTTGCACCACGTGCTCTTCCGCGCTTGCACCGCCGGCGAGCGCGAGGATGGAAATTGCGGCGGCGAGGATGGAGAGTTTCATCGATTTGTCCTTTGTTTCGTCTTCGCGGCATGGCGCCGTTCCACGCCATTTAGCCTGACGCGGTTGGGGACAATTTGCGCTGGCGCAAACTCGGGATAAGAAAGGTGAAGGCACCGTGGGGGATCCGCTTGGCTGCGTTGGACCGATCGCTGATTTCGCGACTGCCGCTCTTCCAGGGGCTGACGCCCGACGAGCAGAACGAAATCTTGCGAAGCGCCCGGTCATCCCGCTACGCCAAGGACTCCGCGATCTTCGAGCAGGAGACCGAGGCCCACTCTTTCTTCGTGCTGGTCGCCGGCCACATACGCGTTGTCCGCACCACACCGGACGGACAGCAGGTCATCGCCAGGTACATCAGCGAAGGCGAGATTTTTGGTGTCGCCGCTGCCCTCGGTCGGACAACGTACCCCGCCAGCGCCATCGCCGCAGTGGACTGCGTGGTGCTGGGGTGGGCGAACGCTCTTTGGCCGGAGCTGACGCGACGATTCCCAGCGTTTGCAGCAACCACGTACAAGACCGTAGGAACCAGGCTACAGGAGGCCCAGACGCGGGTGGTGGAGATGTCCACGGAACAGGTGGAGCAGCGGGTTGCGCATGCGTTGCTGCGATTAGCAAATCAGACCGGCCGAAAGACCGACGTCGGGATCGAAATCGACTTCCCGATTTCCAGGCAGGATATTGCCGAGATGACGGGAACGACGTTGCACACGGTCAGCCGGCTGCTCAGCAAGTGGGAAGACAATGGAATAATCGTCAGTGGCCGCCAGAAAGTCACCGTCAAGGATGCGCATCGCCTCGTGGTTCTTGCCGAGAACCGGGACAAGGGGTGATCCTCACCGTTCTCCCCGAACGGCCGATTCCAAGTCCAGAATGAAGCGGGTTTCATCGATCTTATGCTCACGACATGCTTCGGCCACGGTATGGAAAGTCCCGATCGGACAGCCCACGCAAAGCATCCTGTGGCTCAGCACGACTGCCACCGTTGCCGGCCATTTTCTCATGATCTCGTCGACGACCATATCGGGACCGATCGAACTGAGTTCCTTCAAGATGCAGTCTCCGCGATTTGCGAAGCCTAATCATAGACCCCGCCCACGCCGCCTTCGTTGTGCTTTCGCAACTTCACGAACCAGCGGTGAACCGTCTCGGGGCAGGATTATTTGCGCGAGGAAAGGCACCCGCAGCCATCGACCGATAGAGATCTTAAACGGGTCAGATGGCAGTCCCGACGACGGCACCGATACCGGCAGTCAACGCCATTGCCAGGGCGCCCCAGAAGGTAACGCGAACCGTTGCCCTCAACACATTGGCGCCGCCGGCTTTGGCCCCAATGGCGCCCAGAGCCGCCAGGAACAGGAGCGAGGCAACAGACACCGTTGCGGCAAGCCAGGCGGCCGGCGAAACAAGCACCATCGCCAATGGCATGGCCGCGCCAACCGAAAATGTAGCCGCAGAGGTCAGTGCGGCCTGGATCGGTCTCGCCGTCGTCACCTCCGAAATACCGAGTTCGTCACGAGCGTGGGCGCCAAGCGCGTCCTTCGCCATCAATTGGTCGGCGACCTGCAAGGCCAACTTTGGCTCCACGCCACGTTTGATATAAATGTCCGCAAGTTCCTGTCGCTCGAAATCCGGCTGCGTCGCCAGCTCCCCTCTCTCACGCGCAAGGTCGGCTTGTTCGGTATCGGACTGCGAACTGACAGAGACATACTCGCCGGCCGCCATCGACATCGCGCCGGCGACCAGTCCGGCGACGCCGGCCACCAGAACATTGGTGGCCGCGGCATTGGCTGCCGCCACGCCGACGATCAGGCTGGCCGTCGAGACGATGCCGTCATTGGCGCCGAGCACGGCGGCGCGCAACCAGCCGACGCGCGATACGAGATGGTTTTCATTGTGCAGCCGGCTCATGACATCACCGCGTGCGCCGTCCGGCAGGTCGCAGAATCCTGACCAGCACATCCGATTTCACGTAGAAATGTTGCCACAGCGCCGCTGCGGCATGGAGGCCGACGAAAATGATGATCACCGGCTTGGCGAGTTCGTGGATGTCCCCCATCGCTCGAAAGCTGAAGTACCATGCCAGGATCCCGGTAATCGGCATCCCGAAAATGAAAAGATACAGCAGGAAATGGGCGGCCGCGGCAATCCGCTTCAGCAGGACGCTTTCTTCGGGAGGCGCCGCCGGCACGCCATCCCGTAGACGGACTGCAATCCGCCAGATCGCCAGCACCAGAACGGCCAAACCGACATAGACATGAATATTCGCGTTGAAGATGTCTGCAGCTGCCGGCTCGGTGCCACGCGAGAACGCCCGGTAAGCCGGTTTGATGTCCTCACCGATTACAAGCTGCAGCACGATCAGCCCCGCGATAGTCCAATGTAGCAATATCTGGGTTCCGGTGTATCCGGCCGGCTCGTTGGCAATAGTCACAGGCAGCTACCTCGTTTGAGAGAACTCTTCCTACCTCGCTGCTTATGCAACAATCTTGATCTAGGACAAGTCAATTGCCGTCCCCTCAAGCTCTCACGGCCCACTCGCAGCTCGACTCCGGCTGACAGCCAGTTGTCAGCTTGGTCGTGCGATATTGCCTCCGAAGCGGACCAGATGGGCCGTCTCTGCAAGGTTCAATGTGGAAACACGATTCCGATGAAACAGATTGCCCTGTCACTTTTGGTGATCGCCGCCTCCGGCGCGTACGTTTGGGATCAGGCCGGCAAGGGCAAGGATCGGGCAAACGATGTGCTCGGCGAAGCTCTGCCGGCTGACGCAGCAAATGCGCCTTCCGTGCAGCCAAAAGAGCCTGCATCCGCTGCGGCTTTGCCGGTGCTTCGCACCTCCCCGGCGCCTCTCGATTCCCGGTTCAGAACAAGGTTCCCGATTGCCCGGGAAACGACGGCTGGCATAGCAGTGCCCGCCGAACGGCCAAATGATCCAGTTAAGCGCACAGTGGTTCCGGTGGCACCGCAACCGTTGCCAACGCCACCGGCACAGCCAGTGGTACAGGCTGTCATCGATCCTTCGTCAACAGCACCTTCATTCGCCGTAACTCCGGCCGTTTACATACCAGTCCCGCAGCCGAGGCCAGCATATGCGGATGCACCAGTACGTGTCGTCCGGGTGGGCATGAAGCTCGCGGCGCATGGTTATGCCGATGGCGTCTACACCGGCCCCACGGCTGACGCCTATTACGGCATCATCCAGATCCAGGCCCTCGTACAAGGCGGGCAGCTCACAGCGCTGAAAGTGCTGAAATATCCCTCCGACCGCAGGACCTCCGTCAGCATCAACAGGCAGGCGCTGCCCATGCTGCGAGACGAAGCGATCAGCGCCCAGAGCGCCAATGTCGACATTATTTCGGGCGCAACGCTAACCAGCAAGGCTTTCATCCAGTCGCTGCGCGGCGCGCTGAAGAAAGCGTCATCGTAGGTCCATGCGCGAAACGCGAATTTTGATGGGCATGCCCGTTTCTGTCGACATCGGCGGCGCGTCGAACGGTGAACTGATCGAGACGGTCTTCGGCTATTTCGAGCACATCGACCGGCGCTTCAGCACATACCGGGCCGACAGCGAGATCACGGCCATCAACCGCGGCGACGTTCCGGTCATCGACTGGAGCGCCGAGCTGACGGAAGTGTTCGCTCTGGCCCAACAGACGAAAAACCAGACGAACGGATACTTCGACATTCGCAAGCCCAACGGGTCGCTCGATCCTTCCGGCATCGTCAAGGGCTGGGCAATTCGCAATGCGGCCGGGATTGTTCAACGGGCCGGCATCAGCGATTTCTTCATCGAGGCGGGCGGCGATATCCAGTCCCGCGGCAAGAATGCTTCGGGTCATGACTGGAGCGTCGGCATCCGCAATCCCTTCAACGCGGATGAGATCGTAAAGATCGTCTATCCACGAGGTCGCGGCGTCGCAACCTCCGGCACCTATGTCCGCGGTCAACACATCTACAACCCTCATGGGATTGGCAGTCCGATCCAGGACATTGTCAGCCTGACCGTCATCGGCGCCGATGTGCTCGAAGCCGATCGTTTCGCCACCGCAGCCTTCGCCATGGGAAGGCACGGCATTCTCTTCATCGAGCAGACGCCTGGCCTGGAGGGCTATGTCATAGACACCAACGGCCGCGCCACGCCGACAACTGGGTTCGGAGCCCTTTGCCTGCCATGATCAAAACCATCGACCGTGTCCTCGATCATCTGACGATGTACAGGCTGGTCCTCTACTATCTGATGGCGCTGGTCGGGGCGGCGTTCGTGCTCAGCTTGGTCAAGCTGGTGCCACATGATCCGATTGCGCTCGCCTTCACAGCGGCACTGGCGCTGGCCGCCTGCTGGGTCGCCAACAAGGTCTTTGCGCATGTCTTCGCGGTCCCGGCCAACAACGAGTCTGTCTACATCACCGCGCTAATCCTTGCGCTCATCCTCGATCCGGTAGCCACCACGGACATCAAGGGAATCGCGGCAGTGGCATTCACAGCCGTCTGGGCGATTTCATCCAAGTTCATTCTCGCCGTCGGCCGGAAGCACCTTTTCAATCCGGCTGCATTGGGCGTGGCGCTGTCCGCGCTGCTGCTCGACCAACCGGCCACCTGGTGGGTTGGCGGCAATCTGCCTCTACTTCCACTCGTGCTCGTTGGCGGCATGCTCATTGTCCGCAAATTGCGCCGGCTTGATCTTGTGTCGACCTTTGTGATGGTGGCGCTTGCGACTATTCTGGCAACCAGCGACCCGTCGCAGTACTGGACCGCGCTTGCGGAGACGTTTGGTTCGTCGCCTCTGCTGTTCTTCGCCTTCGTCATGCTGACCGAGCCACTGACGGCGCCGACGATGCGTTGGGCGCGCATCGTCTTTGCCGCCATCGTCGGCTTCCTGTTTGCTCCCAACATCCATATCGGCTCGTTCTATTTCACACCGGAACTGGCGCTGCTCGCTGGCAACCTGTTTGCCTATGCGGCAGGTCCCAAGGGACGCTTCGTGCTGACGCTCGAACGCATCGAGCAATCGGCCGTCGACAGCTTTGACTTCATCTTCCGGTCGCCGCGCAAGCTCGCCTTTGAGGCCGGCCAGTATCTCGAATGGACGCTTGGCCTCGATCGTGCCGACAATCGCGGTAACCGCCGCTATTTCACGGTGGCCTCGGCCCCGACCGAGGAAACGGTCCGCCTCGGCGTCAAGTTCTATCCGCAATCAAGCGCCTTCAAGCGCGAATTGATGACCATGAAGCCAGGCAGCACGATCCACGCCGCGCAACTGGCCGGCAACTTCACGCTGCCCACCAGGCGTGAGACCAAGATCGCTTTCCTTGCCGGAGGAATTGGCATCACGCCGTTCCGCTCGATGCTGCAGTATCTGCTCGACCGCAAGGAGCGGCGACCGATCGTCGTCCTCTACGGAACCGAGGGACAGCAGGACATCGCATATCGCGACGTGCTTGGCGCGGCCAGGCAGGCACTTGGTATCAAGACGGTCCACGCTGTGGCGCGCGGTAGCGAGCGCGGCCAGTATCCCGGATACATCGACGAGCGACTGATACGTCTCGCCATACCTGATTACCTCGAGCGCACTTTCTACATTTCCGGCCCGCAGGCGATGGTCAAGGCGCTGCGCCAGAAGCTGCTGGCCATGGGAGTTCGCCGCTCGAAGATAAAGGTCGACTATTTCCCGGGCTTTGCCTGAAGCACGCTTAACTGTGTCGCGGCAGGGAAATGGTCACGACCAGACCCGGATCGGCGTTGGCCATGGCAAGGCGGCCGCCATAAGCTTCGACGATGTCGGAAACTATGGCCAGGCCAAGACCGCCGCTCCCGCCCTTGCTGTCGAGTTGGACGCCACGCGACAAGACGGACTCCCGATCGGCATCCGGTATGCCTGGGCCATCATCGGCGACAGTGACGATCACTTCACCCGCGGTTGCGGATGCATCGACATGGACTGACGACTTTGCATAGCGCGCGGCGTTCTCGACCAGATTACCCAGGATTTCTGACAGGTCGCCTTCGTCGATTGGCGCCATCAGATCTTCCGCGACCTCCATCCTGAAAGAAAGCTGCTTGCCGCTTGGCGTCCGTTTGACGACGGCAATGACGCCCGCCGCGACGTCCGATACCCCACAGGATGCCTTGCCGGAGACTCCGGGTGCGAGGCGGGCGCGCGCGAGCTCCCGCTCGACATGGCGCCGGATCGCTCCTGCGATCTTCTCGATCTCGTCGGCCAGATCCGTCTCACCCTTCTTGCGCAAAGCACGGATGTCGGCCGACAGCACTTGCAGCGGCGTTTTGAGGCCGTGCGCAAGATCTGTGGCGCGCGAGCGCGCCCGCGCCAGCGCCTTCTCCTGGGAATCAAGAAGACGATTGATTTCGTCGGCGAGCGGCTGCACCTCGCTTGGTGCCACCACATCGAGCCGTGCCGTTCGCTGCGCAATCACGCTTCCGACGGCGACCCGCAACGTCACCAGAGGCGCAAGGCCGATGGTGATCTGGATGAAAAACGCGGCCATGAGAACTGCAGCGAGCATCAAGAGAGCCGGAGCAAGATCGCGAACATATTCGCTTACAGACACCTCAACGGTTCGATGATCTTCCGCCACGATGGCACGAAAGGATCGGCCTCCGGCATCGATGATCGTACGCTCGACCGCAATACTGAGTTCTCCGCCCGGGCCCGTGAACTCCTCGACCGTTCGCAGCCCACCACTTGTGCTCCGGGCGGGCAGGAGCAGCTTGGCGTCCCACAACGATCGCGAACGCTCGAGGCTGCCGGTGGCGATGTCCTCCACCTGCCAGTAGTAACCGGACAGTGGATTGGCAAACCGCGGATCGGTCAGCACCGGGGTCACAGCAAGGCGGCCATCGCTTGTAAAGGTCGTTGCACCGATCAACTCGTTTAGGTCGACCATCAGCTCGCCCACCACGCGCCGCTCGACATGAAGTTCGAACAGATAGCGCAAGCCGGCGCCGGCGATGCCGAGTGCGACAAGAACCGAGATGGTTGCAGCCAACCACAGCCGGAAGCGGATCGAGTTGCCCATCAGGCGGTATCATCGGGCGTCAGATACCCGAACCCGCGTCGCGTTTCGATGACATCGCTGCCGAGCTTGCGTCGCAGCCGCGCCACAATGACCTCGATCGCGTTTGGATCGCGGTCGTTGCCTGAATCGTACAGATGCTCAGCCAGTTCGGTCGGCGCCACTACCCGTCCCGCATGATGCATCAGAAACGCCAGAAGCCGGTACTCCAGCGGCGACAGGGAAACGGGAATGCCGCGAAGCGAAATGCGCATCTGGCGCGTGTCCAGAAGCAGCGGACCGGACCTCAAAACGGGTGCCGCCTGCCCCGCCGAGCGGCGCAGGATAGCCCGCAGCCTGGCGAGCAGTTCTTCCATTTCAAAAGGCTTGGGGAGATAATCATCCGCACCGGAGTTGATGCCCTCGACGCGCTCCGTCCACATCCCCCTTGCGGTGAGGATGAGAACCGGAAACCGGCGGGCGTTGGCCCGCCAACGTTTCAAGATCGTGAGGCCGTCGAGCTTGGGCAATCCGAGATCCAGAATCGCGGCGTCATAAGTCTCGACATCGCCCGCGAACCAGGCGGCTTCACCATCTTTTACGATATCGACCGCCATTCCGGACGCCCTGAGGGCGGTCGCGATATCGGCAGCGATACGGGGTTCGTCTTCGGCGAGGAGTATCTTCATCAGTCGCCCTCCCCATCGCGCATGATGACTCCGGCTCCGGCATCGACCTCGACGGTCCTTCGCCGGCCATCGGCACCGACGACCTGGAACCGGTAGACCCATTTGTTGGCCTTGCGGATGAGATCGACCGCAACAACATCGCCGGGTGCCTTGGCTCGGACAATGTCCAATATGTTGGCAAGGCCTTTGATTTCGCCGTGCTCATAGAGATCCCGCGCCCGGTCATGGTCGCCGTCGTCGTCCTCGTCGGCACGGGCAGCGAGAGGCATTGCCAGGACAAGTCCCGCGAGACCCAGCACCGCCAAATGCTTCCATTGTCTTTTCATCGGCAAGGCATGTCGCACGTTGCAGCTTTCAATTTGCTGTCAGTTATCCTCAGCCCACAGCAAGCAAAGGGTCCTTATCAGGGCATCATCGCGTCCAATCATGGCCGCGCCGAGAAGGATACGAGACCATGCGCAACTCCATGCTTGTTCTTGCAGCACTTGCAAGCCTCACGATCTTTGCCCTGCCGGCAGCCGCTGAATCGGACAAAGGATCATGTGGGGCGTCATCGTCTGTTGTGCCATCCGGTCCGATCGATCTGCAGGCCATCCCCATGCAGGACGCCTCCACCCCGAAAGCCATCAAGGGCGGCGACGATGCGTGTGACGACCAGCAAGGCGAAGAGGCTGACGAAAACGACTAGGTCTCCCCTTCGGGGGGCGTGGCCCGCCACAGCACATAACGCTTGCCAATGTCGTGAGCCAAGGCTCGCGGCGAAGCCGGCAAATTATCCAAGTCCCTTGCCAATTTCTGGAGAGTTTTCGTGATCCCCATTCAACATATCCACCCCATTCTAGTTCATTTTCCTATTGTTCTGATCTACTTGCTCGTGGCTATCGACCTTGTCGCGCTGGTTGGCGGCAGCGCCGTCACCAGGAGATCGGGCGCCGGTACGATCTCCACTTTTGTGGCCCTGGCTGCCGGAGTGTTCGCTATCGGAACTTGGTTCTTCGGAGGTCTTGCCCTGGATCATGCCGAAGCGGCCGGCTTCAGCAGCGATATCGCGGAGATCCACGAAAGCCTGGGAGGCATCACTGCCTTTGCCTTTCTGATCTGGGGAATCGTGCGCCTGGTGCTTTGGATGCGGAACCGTGACATGCGGGTTGTAACGATCGCCATTCCTCTGATCGAGATTTGCGGAGCATTTCTGGTCACTGCGACGGCCTACTATGGTGGACTGCTTGTCTACGACCTTGGCGTGAACGTCGCCAAGGCCGCCGCGATCGCTGGTTGACCGGTTCGCGCCCCGTCATTCACGACCCAGCTTTGGACCATTTGCCTCCACCGACAAATGATTCAGATCAAGGCGCTTCGTGCATGTGAAATCTAAATAAGCCGGAGGTTGGAAAAACTCCGGAGAGCGAACATGCAAGCCGAAGCCATCATGAGCAAGCCAGTCGTCGGCATTGACCCGTCAGCGTCGATCGCCGAGGCTGCCGGGTTGATGCTTTCCAGAAAGGTCAGCGGCCTCCCCGTCATTCGCAACGACGGCAGGCTGGTGGGGATCGTCAGCGAGGGCGATTTCCTGAGACGCGAGGAACTGGGCACGGAGCGCAAGCGCTCGCGCTGGCTGGAGTTTCTCGTCAGCCCCGGAAAGGCCGCCGACGAATATGTCCGCGCCAATGGTCGACGGGTTGAGGAGGTGATGTCGCAAGATGTCGTGACGGCATCCCCTGCAGCATCGCTCGCGAAAGTCGTCGAGCTCATGACGCGTCACCATGTCAAACGCATTCCGGTCGTCGAAGCTGGAAAAATCGTCGGCATCATCACCCGCTCTGATCTTCTACGGGCATTGCTCGGCGTCCTTCCGGATGGAGCCGCTACGGTCATCGATGACGAACAGATTCGGCAGAACATCGCTACCGAGCTTGCGAGGCAGAAATGGGCTGGCAACGATTTGATCAACGTGATGGTGGACAAGGGTGTGGTGACACTGAGCGGCGCCATCTTCGACGAACGCGAGCGCCAGGCAGCGATAGTCGCCGCCGAAAACGTCGCCGGCGTCAATGCTGTCAAGGATAATCTCTTCTGCGCCGATCCCGTGTCGGTCATCCTTGTTTCGTAGCGGAGTAGACATTGATCCGCAGCGAGGCACCACTGCCTCTCTGCGTTGCTAGTCCTCGCCCAAGGCTTCGCCGCGCTTAGGGCGCGACCAGGGTTATCAATGGTCGAAGAAGCAGCAGGGCAAAGCCAATAAGCGCCGCGCCCGCAACTTTTTCTACCAATGTTTTGCCTCCGCTGAAGCGCCGACCCAGCAAAAGCCACACCGATCCGGTGGCGGCTGTCATCCCCAGAAGCGCAATCCAGAAGATTCCGAGCGCGCGCGGCTCGATGTTTATCGGAACGATAGCCAAGCAATAGATGAAGGCCTTCGGATTGAGAGCACTGGTCACCGCAACAGAAATGGCGTCGCCGCTTGAGGAAACGTTGATTCGGGCGCTCGCCGTCAGACGCAGGCCAAGAACGACGAGCCATCCGGCTGCTACCAGCCTGAGAATATGAATGGCGTCGGGCGACACGAAGGGACGCAGTGAAAACCAGCACGCGGATGCGATCCCGTATCCGCATGCCTGAGCGGCCAAGAGCTTGACCGCTTTCTCTCGCTTGACCGACCCCGCCATCAAAAGAGCGTTGGTTGGCCCTGGAGCGACAAAGAGCAGGAATGCTTCCAGAAAGAATAGAGTGTCCAACTGCCTGGTCCCGTGGAATGCAAACCTATCAACTGCAAAACTCGATTTGCGTCGACTCTCGTCAGAACACGGACAGCACGATATCGTCCAGGCTGAGTTACTCGAATGGCTAGCGTTGGCCGGCCGCATGCTGCAGTCGAGCGATCAGGTCGCTGTTGCGGCAATAGTCTGGCGGGTTATCGGCTTGCTGATGTTCGTCGAGCCAGACCGAGCATTCGTCCTGATGCCCGCAGGAACGGCAGCGTTCCACGGCGCGGCTGGTGACGGCGGCGTGGTCGGCTACGACTTTCAATTGTCTGTCAACGCCGAGCTTCCGCATCATGCGGTCCATCAATGCGGTTCTGGCATCAACTGAAATCAGGTAATCGAGAAAGGTCATGGTGATCACTCCTGCCTACTGGCCATCATTGGCATGTTGGCGGCGGGCGGCGTTGATCTCGATCAACGAGCGATCAGCTGACAACCTCTTGAGCGCTAAACCGAAGCGACGAGGCGGTCGAGAAAAGGCCGTTGACCGACAACCAGCTTGTCCCTGGCCAGTGTTAAGTCCAGCCATTCACCACGATCGACCTCGGCAAACGATTGTACCCGACCGCTGCGTGGTGGCCATTCCATCTCAAACAGGTTGCTGCGCAACGTCGCGGTATCGAAGTCCCCTTCGAACGCGAATGCCGTGATGAGTTTGCCCCCTCGCTGGCGCAATTGACCCAGAGTGGGCAGGGTTCCCTTGGGCTCCCAGCCTGTCTCTTCCCTGAATTCCCGCCGTGACGCTGCCTCGGGTAGCTCGCTTTCGTCATACTCGCCTTTGGCAATCGACCAGGCGCCAAGATCGCGTCTTTGCCAGAACGGGCCTCCAGGATGGACAAGCAGCACCTGGAGCCCCTTGTTCGATCCTCGATAGGGCAGAATGCCTGCGCTTCTTTTCGTCATCGCTTCAAGCCTCCGCACGGCCCTATGATTTCGGGTAGGCGGCATGAGGCTTGGCCGCTCTTTCAATCGCCTGCCCAGCCCACTTCCGGTGCGATTTGCGGTTCTCTTGTCCGAAAAACCAGCGCTTGGTCGCCTCAGAGGCGAGTAGATAGAGCGCGGTAATTGCGACAAGCCCGGCAAGCACGGGCGGAGGCAAGGGCACGAAGCCGAACCAGGCTGCAAACGGCAGATAGGGGATCATGATCGCGATAATCCCGACAGCCAATGTAAGCCAGGCAAGCAACGGGCTTGGACGGCTCGCCCAGAAAGCCCTGTGCGTGCGCACGATGAGCACAATGGCAAGCTCCGTCAGCAACGACTCGACAAACCACGCGGTCTGGAATGCGGCCTCCGTGGCATGCGCAAAGAACAGAAGGAATGCGAAGGTCGCGAAGTCGAACAGCGAACTGACCAGGCCAAAGCTGATCATGAACCGCCGCACAAAACGGATATCCCAGTGGCGAGGCCGGCGCAGTTGGTCGGGATCGACGTTGTCGCTTGCAATGGCGAGTGAAGGAACGTCGGAAAGGAAATTGTTGAGCAGGATCTGCTTGGCCAGAAGCGGCAGGAAAGGCAGGAACAGCGAGGCAACAGCCATGCTGATCATGTTGCCGAAATTGGCGCTGGTGGTGATGGAAATGTACTTCATCGTGTTGGCGAAGGTCTTGCGGCCATCGTCGACGCCGCGCACCAGAACGCCCAGATCCTGTTTGAGTAGGATGATATCGGCCGCTTCGCGCGCGACATCGACGGCGCTGTCGACCGAGATGCCTATGTCTGCCTCATGAAGGGCAGGCGCATCATTGATACCGTCGCCAAGGTAACCAACGACATGGCCCCTGCTCCGCAAGGCCTGAACGATGCGCTCCTTCTGGTTGGGGTCGATCTCGACGAAGAGGTCGGTGTGCTGCACGCCTGCGAAGAGCGCGCTCTTGGTCAATTTCGACAGATCCTCGCCGGTCATGATCCTGTCAGCGCGCAAGCCGATCGCCTGGGCGAGATGCGCGGCAACGTAACGGTTGTCACCAGAAATGACCTTTACGGCGATGCCGCGCTGGGCGAGTTCGGCAAGCGTCTCCTTGACGCCTTTCTTTGGCGGGTCGAGGAAAAGCAGGAAGCCCGCAAAGACGAGATCGATCTCGTCTTTCCTGCCGAACGTTTTCGGGCTCTCAAACCGACGGATTGCCAGGCCCAGAACGCGGTAGCCGTCCGCGCTCCAGCGTCGGAATTTTTCGTCGATCGCCGAACGCTGCTTCTCATCGAGGGGTTCCAGCCCTTTCGCGGTTCTAACGAAGCCGCAGGTTTCGAGGACGTTTAGTACGGCGCCTTTGGTGATCAGAAGATCTTCAGCATCCTTGCTCCGCACAACAACGGATAGCCGCTTGCGGATGAAATCATAGGGAACCTCGTCGACCTTGGTGAAAGCGGCCAATGATGAGCTTTCGGCCGGCGCGCCGGCGATTGCTTCGTCCAGCGGGTTCTTCAGTCCGGTCTGCAGGGTCGCGTTGAGACGTGCCCAGAGCAGAACATCGGTTGACGGATTGCCATCGACGTCGAGCCATCCGTCGAGGTGGATGACGCCTTCCGTCAACGTGCCGGTCTTGTCGGTGCACAGCAGATCCATGCTGCCGAGATTCTCGATGGCATCGAGACGGCGCACGATGACGCCATTGGCCGCCATGGCGCGAGCCCCTCGAGCCAGCGTCACACTGATGATGGCCGGAAGGAGTTCCGGCGTTAAGCCAACCGCCAGTGCCAGCGAAAACAGCAGCGATTCAATGAGCGGCCGATGCAGCATCAGGTTGGCGAAGAACACCAGGATGACAATCGCCAGCATGATCTCGGTCATCAGATAGCCGAACAGCCTGATGCCTCGGGCAAACCCCGTTTCGGGGATTTGTCGCTCCAGGGCCGCGGCGATCGACGCGAATTCCGTGCGGGTGCCGGTTGCGGCTGCAAGCACGGTCGCGGTACCGCTGCGGACGGATGTTCCCGTGAAGACCGCGTTGGTGCGCAGTGTGAGCGCGGCATCCGGCGCCGATCGTCCCGGTGTCTTCACGGCGGGAAAGGTTTCACCGGTCAGCACGGCCTCGCTGACATTGAAATCGCGCGCATCCAGAATGATACCGTCGGCAGGGATGAGGTTTCCGGCCGAAAGCCGGATCACGTCGCCCGGCACGATCTCTTCGGCGACGACCGAGCACTCGGCGCCGTCGCGCAACACTATAGCCTTGCGCGAAATACGCTGTTTCAGTGCTTCGGTCGCCCGCGACGCACCGTACTCCTGGGTGAAGCTCAGGACGCAGCTTGCCAGCACGGTCGCGCCGATGATCGCAGCCTCCTGGCCCTCCCCGACGAAGGCCGACACGCTGGCCGCGAAAATGAGGATCAGGACCAGCGGGCTGCGGAACTGGCGGGCAAACACTGCCAGGGCCGACGCGCTTGACGTCGACGCGGGTGTGTTTCGGCCGAATTTTGCGAGCCTCGACGCCGCTTCGGACGAAGCAAGCCCCGAGGCTGAGGTCTCAAGGCGTAGCAGGAGGGCATTGGTCTCGATCGACCAATAGGCACCGTCCTCTGGCGAGACGGGTTGCTGGCCGGCTTCGCCTATCATCAATACGACATGAAGCGGTTGATGCCGCTCTCCTCGATCAGCGTGCGGGTGACGCCGCCGAACGCCCATTCCCGCAAGCGGCTATGGCCATAAGCGCCCGAGACGATGAGGTCGGCATGGATCGAGCGTGCGAATGTCAGCAACCGGTCGCCATCAGCCTCACCGGCGATCAGCTCGGTTCGCGCCTTGATGCCATGGTGCTCAAGAAAGACCGCGACATCGGCGAGGCTGTCGCGAATGCTTTCGTTGCGGTCGGTGTCAATCGTGACAATCACGACTTCGCTGGCTTTGGCCAGGAAAGGCAATGCATCAGCCATCGCTCGCCGCGCCTCCCTCGTATCCTTCCACGCCACGACAACAGTTTTAGCAAGGACGTGCTCGACGTTGGTGGCGGCGACCAGAACCGGACGCCCGGCACCGAGTGTCAGACTGCCGACATCCACGGTGCGAAACACATTGTCTCCTGCCTGGCCGGTAATAATAAGATCTGCCGCTCTGGCCGAAACGCTGAGGAACCGGGTCGGGCTGCAAACAGCTTGGCCCCATTCGCTAAAGATCGACGCAGGAACCAGCCTCTCGAACTCGGCACGCAGTTCGGCAAGCCGCTTTTCGATCTCCGTCCGCTGGATCTGCATGATCTCGCCTTCGTAGACCATGCCTTCGCCGGTCGCGACCAAGGGGGAACATCCGCAGCCGCCAAGCCGATAAGACGGGCTCCGAACCGCTCCGCGAGTTCGACCCCCGCCTTTACAATGGGTGCAGGAGGCGCATCGATGGCGAGGTTGACGATGATTGACTTGTAAGACATTGCGGACGCCTTTCGCTGAACGATGGAATGCGTGATGAATTGCATTCGCCCGCGTCCAATGCCTTGATGCGCGTCAAAGATCGCCAACTGCATCTGCGCCCGAAACCGTCGCTCGATCCGTTTTGCGTGTGCGGCAAGAAGTGATAATTACCCCGGTAGCACCGTCTCGAACCCAGGAACTTCAGGTGATCAAAGACGAAGCGCTCAGTTTGTCGCCCGGCGGGACGACACTGAAATCACTGTTGTCGCAAATGTTCGATCAGGCTCCGGGCTTTATAGCGCTCCTGCGCGAGCCAGGTCACGTTTTCGAACTGACCAATGCCGCCTACCAGCGATTGATCGGCCACAGGAAAGTGATTGGAAAGTCAGTGCGGGACGCCTTTCCCGAGCTTGAGGGACATGAGTTTTTCGAACATCTGGACCATGTGTACACGACCGGCGAGCCGTACAGGGGCCAGAGCGTAAAGGTCGGCCTTCGCAACAGAGCTGACGGGCCGGTCGAAGAACGCATCCTGGATTTCGTCTATCAGCCGATCAAGGCTGACGATGGCCGTGTCACCGCGATCTTCATTGAAGGCACGGATGTCAGCGACCTGTCCTTTGCGAACGCCGCACTTCGGTTGCGTGAGGACCATTTGCGATCGATCCTGGCCACAGTGCCGGACGCAATGGTCGTCATCGACGAACAGGGCCGGATCCAGTCGTTCAGCACCGCTGCCGAAACGCTGTTCGGCTATCAGTCAGGCGAGGTCATTGGTAAAAACGTCAATATGCTGATGCCTTCGCCCTATCGCGACGAGCATGATGCCTATCTGCTTCGCTACCTGACGACGGGAGAACGTCGGATCATCGGGGTCGGCCGCACCGTTACCGGCGCACGCAAGGATGGTACGACTTTCCCAATGGAGCTTTCGGTCGGCGAGATGCATCCGGGAACCGGACGCTTCTTTACCGGCTTTTGCCGCGACCTGACGGAACGCCACCGGGCGGAAGCGAGAATCCAGGAGCAGCAGCAGGAGCTCCTGCACATGGCGCGGTTTACCGCGCTTGGCGAAATGGCTTCGACTCTGGCCCACGAGATCAACCAGCCACTGACCGCGATTACAAACTACCTCAAGGGCAGTCGTCGGCTACTCGAGAAGAGTGCGGAAGAAAATGCGCCTTTGATGCGGGAAGCCTTGGAAAAGGCAGCTGAGCAGGCCTTGCGGGCAGGCGACGTCATCCGTCACCTGAGGGATTTTGTAGCCAGGGGCGAAAGCGAGCGTCAGGTCGAACGGCTGCCGGCTCTGATCGAGGAAGCCTCGTCCTTAGCCCTGGTCGGCGCCCGGGAGATAAACCTTCTCGTCAGCTACAAGCTTGACCCTGCCGCCGAACTGGTCTTGACCGATCGCATCCAGATTCAGCAGGTTCTGCTCAACCTGATGCGCAACGCAGTGGAAGCCATGCAGGACGCGCCGCGCCGCGAATTGAAAGTCACAACCATTGCCCGGGATGATGGGGTGGCCGAGGTGAGCGTGATCGATACAGGTCCAGGTCTCGCGCCGGAGGTCTCGGCCCAGCTCTTCCAGCCGTTTGTAACGACCAAGAAGCAAGGCATGGGTGTCGGCCTTTCCATTTGCCGCACCATCGTTGAATCGCACGGTGGCCATATATGGGCCGAGGTCATGCCGGCCGGCGGAACCGCTTTCCGCTTCACCTTGCGCATCGTGGAGAAGGAAGAGATCACAAATGGCCGACAGTGATCTGGTGCACGTGGTCGACGACGATGTCGACGTCCGCAAATCGCTCGGTTTTCTTCTGGCAACAGCAGACTTCGCGGTTCGCCTACACGAATCGGCCACCGCTTTTCTCTCAACGGCGACTAGCCATCTCGACGGCTGCATCGTCACCGACGTGCGCATGCCGGGCATAGACGGCATCGGGTTCCTGCGCCAGCTCAGAGCGGGCGGACATACAATCCCGGTTATTGTCATGACGGGCCATGCCGACGTGGCGCTTGCCGTTCAGGCCATGAAGGAAGGCGCCGCCGATTTCATTGAGAAGCCGTTCGACGACGAAATTCTGATCGAGGCGATCCGCTCCGCGCTGGCCAACCGGAACCAGGCGAACGCGGCGCATCCCCAGTCTGCGGATATCCGCGCGCGTCTGTCGACCTTGTCAGAACGCGAACGGCAGGTCCTGGATGGACTTGTATCGGGCCTGCCGAACAAGACGATTGCCCACGATCTGGGGATCAGCCCGCGCACGGTCGAAATCCACCGGGCCAATGTCATGAGCAAAATGGGCGCAAGCAGCCTGTCACATCTCGTGCGCATGGCGCTGATCGTGGAATCCCGACCCTAGGGAGAACCTTCGATAGGGTTGCCAGTGCTGGCCTGAACTTTCTCCTCATCCCACTCGCGCCAGTGGGTCGGACGGATGTCGACACGGGCGCCGGTGGCGGCATGTTTCCAACCTTCGCGGCTCTTTATGCAGGGAAATACCAGCGCATGCGCCCCCTCCTCGTCGAAGACGGCGAGTTCGAGATGGCGACCATAAGGTGCGCTTAGGATAGGGTTCCACATCGCATCAAAATCTTCGCAAGCTATGCCTTGCGCATTGATCTGCATCATTTTCTGGAATCGTCGAAACAGCACACGCGTTGCCGGACGTCGGGCCGACGTGGCTAACAGTTCTTGCGGCAGACGCCATATCGGCATCGGTACCGATCACGGCGCGGGCAACCCAATTGATTGAGAACGCAGCGCCAATATCTGATCGGACGCTCATCGCGACGGCTGCCTTTCCCTGTAATGCTTCATGACCTCCCTCCGTCGACGGTCGGCCATCATTAGGACAGTTGCCGCATCAGAAATTGATCGCCGTCAAACGCCGCGCGATTGCGGTACCCTGCGTCGTGCGCCGATTGATCGGGATCAAGGACCCTGCTGTGCGAACGCATATCATTCGCCGGCATAGGGAGAATTGCGATGCGCTATATCAAGGTCGATGAAGCCCTGTGGGCGTCCAGCATGTTGCCGGAGGGCATCATGGAGCGCTGGTTCATTACGAGCGGTGACACAATCAAGGCCGGAGAGCGAATAGCCGAAGTTCGCGTTGAAGACGCGCTGCACGAGATTGTCGCACCGGCAGGTGGCCGCGCGACGATTGTCGCCACTGCGAATACCGTCATCGAGCCCGGCTCGATCCTGGCAACGCTGGAGTCTTAGCCTGCGTGAGGACGTCTTTTCGGGTTGATTGCGCTCATTCCTCAACTATAGCCTCAAGGATGTATCAATATGCAGGCCCAACATGCCGTTGCCTGGCTGGACCATCGCCAAGCCAAGGTGTTTTTCTTCAATCGTGAATCGGCCGCGAGCCTTAGGCTTGCCACCACGCTTGCGCATCATCAGACCCACAACAAGGCAGGCACCGTCGACGGCAAGCGTGCACCGGAAAACCAGTCCTTCTACCAGGACATCGTCGCGGCGCTGCAGCCGGCGAAGGAATGGCTGATCGTAGGGCCAGGATCGGCAAAAGACGAGTTGGCAAAGCATATACGCGACCACCATGCCCACTTGAAGGATCGCATCATCGGCGTCGAACCTGCCGACCATCCCACAGAGGCCCAGATCGTGGCGCATGCTCGGTCGTTCTTCCGTGCAGCTGACAGGATGTTGCACTAGCTTGGTACGCGCCGGTTTGCTGGCGCGTTAACGGCCATCAGATCGATAGCCTCCATCGATAGCATCCATTGTGCAGTGGGGGCGTCAGGTTCGGTGGGCTGCCGCGTCCACAGCCCCGATCACGGTTGCTGCAAGGTGCTGATGTAAGCGATGATTGCGTCGATCTGGTCGGGGCTGGCGATCCACTCAGGCATGTCTGGATGGCCAGTCGAAATCCCCTCAGCGAGGGCCTCCTCGAGATCGGTGATCGGATATCGCTTTGACAAGGTGCGAAAGGCCGGGGCGTCAGGATGGCTGCTCTTGTCGGTTTTTCCAATGGCGTGGCAGCGGGCGCAATTGACTTCCACCAACGCCTTTCCGTGATCAGTTAAGCTATCGGCCAGAGCTGGATTCATATGTCCGAACAGCATCAGTGCAAGGACGGAAGCCGGCAGACGACGACGCCTGCAAAAGTTGGTCATGTTTGACGACCTCCGCATTGCCGATCTACGCGACTGTCTTCGCCGCTGCGTCCTCGATCGCGGTTCTGGCTTCGTCGCGAACCCGCTTGGCCGTTTCCGAAGCAACCCTGCAGGTCAGTGTCGCGACCTTTCCGGCTTCGCTGACATATTGCGATGTCGCATTCTGCAGGAAAGCAGCAAAGATGTCGAAAGCGTCATTGAACTCCGGACCGGTGATGAGATCGTCGGCCAGCTTGACGTCCTGTTCGCAACGATGCTTCAGAAATGCCAGCGTTTCGACGTTGTAGCGCATCATTGCCTTGAAGGCGTGCACTTGAAGAGACGCGGCAGCAAGGAAGAACTTCTGGCCATTTCCCGCAATCGGCAACAATTGTGTGGCGAATGAGGATGGTTCGGGCTGGGTGTGCATCATCGATACTCCGTTCTGAATCCCACAGCGCGACGTTGACGCCATTCGTCGTCGTGTCCTTGATCAGGATCAACCCTATGGCCTTGAGGACTGTACGAGCGTGCCGGCACCAACCGGTTTCGTTGCGCGTTTGACCCGCATCAAGGTGCCGCCCTCTATTTGATGGCCAAGTCGCGTCAACCGCAGATGGAATGACGCGATGGCTTTCAAGACGATCATGGTTCAACTGGACGCGGACGCAATCGCCGCGCCACGCATCGCGATGGCATGGGATCTTGCTCAACGACTCGAGGCCGACCTGATTGGCTTCTGCGCCGCGGAGCCGCATTTCGTCCTGCCGACCGGCACTGATGACCAGGCCGCGACCAAGGCGTTGTGGTGTCAGGTGGAGGAGATAGAAGGTCGCCTCGACTGCCTGAGAGAGGAATTCCTGAGCATCGTCAAAGGCAGCAATCGTGCCTCGTGGCGCGGAGAGATAGGCAATCCCACGCGCCAACTTGCACTCAATGCGCGTGCCGCCGACTTGATCCTCACTGGCTCGCCTTCGGCCGATCTGGTGGTCGACCGTCATCGTATGCTGGATTCGGCAAGTCTCATCCTTGCGGCCGGCCGTCCTATACTCGTGGCATCCGACCCATTGGCGCCGATCAAGGCCGAAAGCATCCTGATTGCGTGGAATGATACCCGGGAAGCGCGACGTGCCGTCATCGACGCTATGCCTTTCCTGATCACCGCCAGGGATGTCGTGATCGCGACCGTAGACAATGGGAATACTGGGCCCAGGGAAAACGTAGCGGATGTCGAACTCTATCTGACGCGCCACGGGGTGAAGGCGCGATCGGAAATCTTGGATGCGCGCCGCTCCGAACCGGCGGAAATCCTCCTGCAGATCGGACAGGATATTGCGGCCGATCTCATTGTTCTCGGTGGCTACGGTCATAGCCGGGTACTGGAGAGGACCTTTGGTGGCGTGACGCGTTCTGTGCTGCGCAACGGATCATTGCATCGCTTCATATCGAACTGAGGAAGGAGCCTTGGAGCCGTGATTTTGACATGAATCAAGGTCTCCGTTCCCTCAAAGGGTTACGTCCAACCCTTGCCAGGTACGGTGTAGCCGATGCCCGCAGCGCAACGGCGAGCAAACAAGGAAATTCGGACATGAACTACCAGCGGTTCTTCGAAGAAGCGATCGACCAGCTCCATGCGGAGCGTCGCTATCGTGTCTTCGCCGACCTTGAGCGCATCGCGGGCAAGTTTCCGCGCGCCATATGGCGTTCCAACGGCCGCGCCGAGGAAATCACCGTCTGGTGCTCCAACGATTATCTCGGCATGGGCCAGCACCCGGACGTCATCGCCGCGTTCCAGGAAGCAGCCGGCAAAATGGGGTCGGGCGCCGGCGGCACCCGCAACATTTCGGGCACCTCGAACCCGCTGGTCGAGCTCGAGCATGAACTTGCCGACCTGCATGGCAAGGACGCGGCACTGGTCTTCACCTCGGGCTTTGTCTCCAACGAGGCGTCGATCTCGACCATAGCCCGGCTTCTGCCCAATTGCCTGATCATCTCGGACGAATTGAACCATGCCTCGATGATCGAAGGTGTGCGGCGCTCCGGCGCGGAAAAGAAGATATTCCGCCACAACGACGTCGTGCATCTGGAAAGCCTGCTGCAGGCGGCGGGCCGTGAGCGCGCCAAGCTGATCGTCTTTGAGTCGGTCTATTCGATGGATGGCGATATCGCGCCGATCAGAGAGATCGTCGAGCTCGCCGAACACTACAATGCCATGACCTATATCGACGAGGTCCATGCCGTCGGCATGTATGGACCGCGCGGCGGCGGCATCACCGAACGCGAGGGACTGGCCGCCCGCATCGACATCATCCAGGGCACGCTGGCCAAGGCATTTGGTACGCTTGGCGGCTACATCACCGGCACCAGTGCGGTCATCGATGCTGTGCGCTCCTACGCGCCGGGCTTCATCTTCACCACGGCGCTGCCGCCGGCCATCGCCGCCGCCACCACCACCTCGATCCGCCATCTCAAGCATTCGCAGGCCGAGCGCGACGCCCAGCAGCAGCAGGCGACCCGGACCAAGCAGATCCTGTCCGCCGCAGGCCTACCGGTGATGGAATCGCCGACCCATATCGTGCCGCTGCTGGTTGGCGATCCCGAGCTCTGCAAGATGGCGAGCGACCGCCTGCTTGGCGTGCACGGCATCTACATCCAGCCGATCAACTATCCGACCGTGCCGCGCGGCACGGAGCGGCTGCGCATCACGCCGACGCCGTTCCATTCCGACGTGCTGATCGCGGGATTGCAGGACGCGCTGGTCGAGACCTGGGATGCGCTCGGCATTCCCTACGGCTCAGCCGGCCGGCCCGCTGTGGCGAAGAGCGATCGGATCGTTCCACTGCTGGTGCAGAAATCCGGCGGCTGAAACTGCCGCCTGCTCAAAACGGCCTTCATCTCCTTCGCCTATGGGCAATTTGATCCTGCTCAATGCTCAAAGCCTTTCGATGCCTGAGAATGGGATTCAAATATTCGAGGAGCATCGCCATGGGTCATATTTCCCACACATCCTTTGCTGACTTCACGCACGCTGGCCAGCAGGCGCAACAATGGGTCAAGGAGCTCGCCAAGGACCTCTGCTGGAGCGAGCCGAGCGCGTGCCGTCTCCTGAGATCCGTCCTGCACACGGTGCGGGATTGGCTGTCGCCGGCGGAAATGGCCGATCTGTCGGCGCAACTGCCTGTTTTGGTTCGCGGCATCTATTTCGAAGGCTGGAACCCGTCGGCGCCTGCGCGTGAACGCACGAAGCGCGACTTCATTGTCAGCGTCAGAGACGGTTTCGGCTATGATGAGGAGATCGATTTCGATGTCGCGATCAGCGCCGTGTTCAAGCTTCTCGACCGCCACATTTCGCATGGCGAGATCGTGCAGGTGAGAAACTCGATGAAGAAGTCGCTGCGAAAACTGTGGCCGGTGGATTGATCGATGTTCAGTGACCGGGAAGACGCTGGAGTGAAGCTTGGCCTGGAATTGAGCAGGCTTCAACTGCATCGGCCCGTCATACTGGCATTGCCACGTGGCGGCGTGCCCGTCGCAGTGGAAGTGGCCAAAGCCCTCAACGCTCCTGTTGACCTGCTTATCGTCCGCAAGGTCGGCGCCCCGGGCAATCCCGAGTTGGCTGTTGCCGCAATCGTCGATGGCGACCCTGGGGAGGTCGTGCTGAACCGTGAAATTGTCGAGACCTATGGCCTCGACGACGACGCCTTACGTGTCTTGATTGCAAATGAGCGTCCTGAACTCGAACGCCGGCGCGCTGCCTATCGAGGTAGGAATAAACCGATGTCGATCGCGGGAAGGATCGCGATCATCGTCGATGACGGGGCCGCAACCGGTACGACCATGAAAATCGCGATCCGCGCCCTCAAGCGCCGATCACCGAGGGAAATCGTCGTGGCAGTTCCCGTTTCACCGCAAGAGACGGTCGCCGCTCTGGAGCAGGAAGCGGACCGTGTGGTCTGCCTTAGTCGGCCAGGACAGTTCCGGGCCTTGAGCCATCACTATCTGCGGTTCCCACCACTCTCTGACAACGACGTTGTCTCCGCTATGGACGAGGCTGCCCAGCTGTACAAGACTGGCCAGCGGCACGTTTCCGGCCTGATTCAAAAGCCGTGAAGAACAGGAGATCGCACTGATGCAAATCCGCACGCTTTCTGCTTTGGAATGTACCAAATTGCTGACGGCCAATCGCGTGGGCCGCTTGGCATGCGCGAAGGATGGGCAACCCTATGTCGTGCCCTTCTACTACGCCCATTCGGACGCTCATCTTTACGCGTTTTCCATGCCGGGCAAAAAAATCGAATGGATGCGGGCCAATCCGTTGGTGTCCGTGCAGGTCGATGAACATGGTCAGGGGCGAGGATGGAAAAGTGTCGTTGCCGACGGCCGATACGAAGAGTTGCCGGATCGAATTGGCCACAAGCTTGAGCGGGATCATGCTTGGTCGGTCTTGAGCAAGCACTCCGACTGGTGGGAGCCTGGCGCACTCAAGCCGGTCGTTCCTCCTACAACCGACAGTGCACCGCACGTTTTCTTCCGGATCCTGATCGAGCAGGTGTCTGGACGAGAAGCAAGCGAGTAGTCGCCCCATCAAGTCTTGCGAGAATGAAATGAAAGGGCCGGCGCAATCTGCACCGGCGCTTTTTTCTTTACCGTTGAATTGCTATCGCGCCATCAAGACCGGCAGCGATTGACCCGCAAGCATCGACTTGGTGACCCCGCCGAAAATCCGCTCGCGCAACCGGGAATGACCGTAGGCGCCCATGACTACCAGCTCGGCCGCAACGTCGCCGGCATGCTGGCGAAGCACGTCGGCAACCGAATGGTTCGCGCTTGGCAGCCGCTCGACCGTAACCTTCACGCCATGGCGGGCAAGATAGGCCGCGGCATCCGCACCCGGCTCCTCGCCATGATGAAATTCGTTTTCGATGGGGTCGACGATGACAAGGCGCACATCTTCGGCGCCTTTCAACATATCGAGCGACTCGCGGACAGCGCGCGATGACTCAAGGCGGGCGTCCCATGCAACGAGGATGCGTTTTGGCTTCAGCGTCGGGCGCGAGCCCTCGGGAACAAGCAGAATGGGCTTTCCCGATGAGAACAGTGTGCCCTCGATGACTTTATCCTTCAGCGTATGGCTTGCCAGCAGCTCTGGTCCGAGAATGGTAAGATCGGCGTAGCGCGCACGCCTTCCGATGACGTCGTCCGCCCAACCCATGTCGGGATAATCGTTGCTCAGATCGGCCGATACCGGGGTCTGAGAAAGAAAGCCGGCGACGTCGGAAATTCTCTTATCCAGCCTTTTCAGTTCGGCCTGGCGTTCCTCCAGCCAGGCCGGTGAGACGACAGCGGCATACTCGCCGCCAGAGGGCGGTGCGGCCAGTTCGAGAACAAGCACGGAGAGATGGGCGCCGACCTGTTCGCACAGCGACGCGGCTAGCTTTAGATCGCCTTCACCCTGGTTCGGCCCGGTAACTGTAAGCAGTGTCCTGAAAGTCACGGCGGCAACTCCTGATTTCGATTTGAAGGGTCAGTCGTGGTTTCGGTTATTAGCGAGGGCGATCGGCGCTTTCATTGCGTTGAATCAAACACGGTGACTGCGGGGGCATTTGATCCGCATCAACGCACCGCCAAACCGACGCTGTAGGTTTCAGCCGACCAATCGGGGAACACACATGAGATTCCTGATCATGGCGGTTTTGGCAGGATTGGCCTTCAACGCGGCCGGCGCCCAGGAACTCGGCGACGGCAAGGGCGAATACATGAACTCATGCGCCGTCTGCCATGGTCCCGAAGGCAAGGGCGATGGCCCGTTGGGCGAAGAGCTGTTGAAGCGGCCGAGCGACCTGACACGCCTCTCCAGGCGCAATGGCGGCGAATTTCCCTACTGGCGCGTTTATGCCGTGATCGACGGTCGCACCATGGTGCCGGCGCATGGCGAGCGCGACATGCCTGTGTGGGGCAGCCAATTCCTGCCCGGCGACGTGAAGAAATATGGCCCGAATGCCGGCGAGATTGTCACCAGAGAGCGAATCCATGATCTGGCCGGTTATGTCGAGACACTGCAGCAATGACAGCGGATGGCGCAAACAGTCTCCGCACGACACAGGCATCGAGGAGACCGGCCATGGTTGTTGACGACCAGCAAACCGTTGTCGCATTCCTGCTTGATCCAGCCTCCTATGGCGCCACCGGGCCGGTCGAGGCGATCGAGACGCATATCTCGCGCATTTTTCTGACTGGCGAACGCGCCTACAAGATGAAGCGGGCGGTCAGGCTCCCCTATGTCGATTTCTCGACGCCGGCATTGAGGCTGGCCGCTTGCGAGAAAGGGGTGGAACTGAACTCGAAAACCGCTCCCGGCCTCTATCTGAGGGTGCGTCGCATCACCCGGGAAGCCGACGACAGACTGGCTTTTGATGGCACCGGCCAAATGCTCGACGCGGCGATCGAGATGATCCGCTTCGACCAGTCGAAGCTTCTCGATCGAATGGCAACCGCGGGAGAATTGACGCCTGCCCTGATGACTGCCGTCGCACGGATGATCGTAGGATTTCATCGCACAGCGCCAGAGGTCCACAATGGCACCGGCTCGTTCAATTTGATGGGCGTGCTCGACATCAACGAGGCCGGCTTTAGCACCAGCCGTGTTTTTACGAAACGGGAGATCGAGACCTTTGCCCGGGCCTTCCGCACCGCGCTTGCCCGGCATGCCGGATTGCTGGACCGCCGGGAGGCCGCTGGCAAGATCCGCCGGTGCCATGGCGATCTGCACCTGCGCAACATCTGCCTCTTTGATGGCGAGCCTCGCCTCTTCGATTGCATCGAATTCAATGACCAGATCGCCAGCATCGATGTCCTGTACGACCTTGCCTTCTTGTTGATGGACCTCTGGCATCGCGGCCTCCCCCATTTCGCCAATCTCGTGATGAACCGCTATCTCGACGAGGCCGACGATGAAGACGGTTGCATCCTACTGCCCTTCTTCATGGCCGTGCGGGCTGCCGTGCGCGCCCACGTCACCGCGACACAGGTCGAGGAAGGCAGCGCCGATAGCGACAAGTTGATTGCCGAGGCGAGATCCTATTTCGAACTGGCCCTGACATTTCTCCAGGAGACAGAGCCGCGGCTCGTTGCCATCGGCGGCCTCAGTGGGTCCGGCAAGACGACGGTCGCCGAGGCGCTCGCTGCCTATGTTGGAGTTCCGCCCGGCGCACGAATTGTCGAAAGCGACCGCATCCGCAAGGCGATGCACGGCGTGGCTGCTGAGACCAGGCTGCCGGACAAGGCCTACCGACCTGAGGTGTCCGAACGGGTCTACAACGAAATGGCATGGCGAGCCGGCCTGATCCTCTCCGAGGGCGGCTCGGTTGTCGCTGATGCGGTTTTCGACAGACCGGCCGATCGTGAGCGGATTGAAAAAGCAGCGCGCGACCGAGGTATCGCATTCTCCGCCTTCTGGCTGGAGGCGGATCCAATAGTCCTTTGGCAGCGGGTCAATGAACGCAAGGGCGGCCCCTCGGACGCCACGGTCGATATCCTGTCGCGTCAATTCCAGCGGAATGCCAGCCAGGCCAGTTGGCGCAGCACCGACTCCGATCGACAGCTCGTCGACATCGTCGCCGAATTGAGGAGATATTGTGCGCACGATGCCTCCGACATCCTGCGCACAGCCTCTTGAATGGTACGGACGATCGATCTCAACCGAGTTCGAGCTTGGCCTCGACAAGGCCCGGGTCGTTCGGAAGATGCGTGATCGAGAAGCCAAACTCGCGGCAGATGGCCAGCATCTTGCTGTTTTCGCTCAGCACGATGCCTTCGATGCGGCGGATCCCATCCGCTCTTGCATAGTCGACGATCTGGCTGAGCAATTCCCAACCCAGGCCATGCCCTGCAAGTCCGTCCGCACCAGCAAGGCGTATTCGGCACTGACGCAGTCGGGGTCGCAGGATATCCGGCTGATGCCCGCCAGCGCGCCAGTGCTCGTGTCCAATGCGACGAAAGCCATGTTGCGGTCATAGTCAAGCTGGGTGAGCCGCTTCAGCATCTGGTCGGAGAAGCTCTTGCGCGGCGACAGAAAACGCAGGCGCAGATCGTCAGGCGAAATTTTATCAAGGAATTCCGGATAGAGCGCGATGTCCACCGCCTTGATCGGTCGGATGTGATAGCCAGCGCCGCATGCCGAAAACGCCTTCTCCCAACCCGAGGGATAGGGCCTGATCGCAAGCGCCGGGTTTGGCCCTAGCTCCTCCACGCTTCCCGGCTCAATTTCGATGCGGGCGTCGAGTGCAATCACGCCGTCGGCATCGGCTAGCAGCGGATTGATATCCATCGAAACGAGGCACGGAAAGTCGACGATCATCTGCGACAGGCCGTTGAGGGCTGCAATGATGGACTGCCGGTGCGCCGGCCTGCGGTCGCGGAAGCCTGCCAGCAGGCGACCGATCCGCGTTTGCCCGATCAGGTCACCGGCAAGAACGTCGTCGAGCGGCGGCAATGCTATCGCTGTATCGTCCATCACCTCGACGGAGACGCCGCCTGCTCCAAACAAAATGGCCGGCCCGAAAATCGGATCCCGGTTCATGCCGAGAATGAGTTCCTGCGCCTGTTTCCGCACCACCATTGGCTGTACGGCATAGCCTTCGATATTGGCTTGCGGTGCGTGCTTGCGCACGCGCGCCTCAATTGCGCGTGCCGCCTCCCCGGCAGCAGCGGCGTCGGCAATGCCAAGCACCACCCCGCCAATGTCCGACTTGTGCGAGATCGCCTCGGACAGCAGCTTGACGACGATCTGTTCAGACGTCTTGAAGAGCCGGCCGGCCGCTGCTTCGGCTTCGGCGGGGGATCTGGCGACGATCGTCTCGGGTACCGGGATGCCGTAGGCGGAAATCGCTGCCTTGGCTTCGGGCTCTGTCAGCATTCGCCGCCCGTCCTTCGCGACTTGCCTGAATATGGCGAGTACGGCGTCCCGGTTGCTCGTGACCTCCTCGCTGCTGCTTGAGGGCGTGCGCATCAATGCCCGCTGGGCACGCGACCATTCGCTCAGATAGGAGACTGCCGTTGCAGCATCAGCGGGCGTTTCGAAACTGGCAATGCCGGCATCTTGAAGGATTTGCCGCCCGGCGCGCGCCGTCTGTTCCCCGAGCCAGCAGGTCAGGACCGGTTTGCCGGCGACCATCCCTTCCCTTGTGAGTTCCGCCACGGCGCTTGCCGCGGCAAGCGGCGAGCCCAGACCTGTTGGGCAATTCATCACCAGGACGACGTCCGTTCCGGGGTCGGCCGCTACAGCTTCGACGGCGGCCTTGTAGCGCTCCGGCGAGGCATCGCCGATGATGTCGACCGGATTGGCGTGCGACCATGTTGAAGGCAGTGTGGCATTCAAGCGTTCGATGGTGGCGGGTGATAGCGCGGCCAGTTCCCCTTGGCAGTCCATGAGTTGATCGACAGCCAATACCCCTGCCCCGCCGCCATTGGTGACGATGCCGACACGGGCTCGTTTGAGCGGAGTGAAGCGGGCGATCGTTTCAGCGGCATCAAACAGCTCGGTCAGGCCTTTGACACGCAGGATGCCTGCGCGCAGCAATGCCGCATCGACGACACGATCGGCCCCCGATAGCGCTCCGGTATGGGTCGCAGCCGCTTTGGCCGATTGCTCGTGCCGGCCCGATTTTATTGCGATCACGGGCTTGATCCGCGCCGCCGCACGGGCGGCCGAGATGAACTTGCGCGGATTGGGAATTGTCTCAAGATACATCACGATGGCGCGTGTGTGTGTATCGCCCGCCAGCATGTCGAGACAATCTCCCACGTCTACATCCGCCATGTCGCCGAGCGAGACGATCTGTGAAAAGCCGACATTGTTGTCGGCCGCCCAATCGATCAACGATGTGGCAATGGCGCCGGATTGAGACAGCAGCGCGATGTTGCCGGGTCTGGCAGCCAAATGCGCAAATCCGGCATTAAGCTTCACCGGCGGTATCATCAGTCCGACCGTGTTCGGCCCGATGATGCGGAAGAGCGTGGGCTTGGCAGCGTCCAACATCGCCTGGCGCAGGCCATTTTCGCGCGTAAGCCCGGCGGTGATAACGACCGCCGCCCGTGTGCCCCGTTCAGCAAGGTCGCGCACGATGCCGGGAACAGTCTCTGGCGGCGTGACGATGACACCAAGGTCTGGGACATCAGGCAGATCGGCCGCCTTGGGATAGCATTGCCGACCGGCGATCCGCGAATATTTAGGGTTGACCGGCCAGATCTCGCCCCCGAAGCCGCCGCTGACGATGTTGTCGAAAACGACACGGCCGACGGAGCCTTCGCGCACCGACGCACCGAAGACAGCAACGGACTTCGGGGCGAACGCATGTTCGAGATTTCGGATCGTCACCCCTGGTGCCTCCTATTCGCAACGATGATCGCTCGTCGATCTTGCCCGTTCGTTGCGTTGGATCAAAGCGTTCTCCGGTTCTCGCGATTAGCTGTTGCCCGAGTTCGACGCGCTCCGTCAGCGCTCGCGATAATGGCGAGCATCGATCAAATCGAAAGGCATCGCATGAACGAGTCCACCCTGCGACGCGCATTGCTGGTCATTGCCATCCTGGGTCTCGCCATTGGGATCGGAGCGTGGCGAACCGGGCTCGCCCCCCTTGAAGCCAACACGATCTGGACGGTGGCGACCTTGCCCGTGGTGGCGGCTCTCGCCATCTCTATCCTGCGTGATTTCTGGATAGGCCGCTTCGGCGTTGATGCGATTGCGCTGGTGTCAATGTCCGCCGCCCTGCTGCTCGGCCAGCCCCTGGCGGGGGTGGTAGTCGCGATCATGTATGCCGGCGGTACCGTGCTTGAGGATTTCGCTCGCGGCCGCGCGGAGCGGAGCCTCAAGGCATTGACCGACCGATCGCCGCGTGTCGCCCACCGAACGTCAACGCTGGGGACAGAAACCATCCCCGTCGAGGACGTGGCTGTCGGTGACGAGCTTCGGGTCCGGGCCGGCGAACTGCTTCCCGTTGACGGCATCCTGCTCGATGCTTCGGCCTCGCTCGATGAGTCGGCGGTGAGCGGAGAGCCCCTGCCGGAACGACGGAGCGCAGGGGATGCCGTGCGCAGCGGCACCGTCAACGCCGGCGAGACCTTCAACATGCGGGCTTCTGCTCTCGCGGAACAAAGCACTTATGCCGCGATCGTGCGCATGGTGGCTGCAGCGCAGACCGCTAAATCCCCGTTCATTCGCATGGCCGACCGCTTTGCCCTGTTTCTTCTGCCGGTCACATTGCTGGTTTCCGGTGCCGCCTGGTATGTTTCCGGCGACCCAATCAGAGCGCTTGCAGTGTTGGTCGTCGCCACGCCCTGCCCGTTAATCCTCGCCGCGCCCGTTGCCTTCATCGGTGGCGTATCGCGCGCCGCGCGTGCCGGCATCCTCATGAAAGGCAGCGCGGCTCTGGAGGCGCTTGCGCAAGTCCGAACCGCGATCTTCGACAAAACGGGGACCTTGACCATCGGCGGCGCCGAGCTCATCGAGATCGAAGCAGCACCCGGCCGCGACACCAATCATCTGCTGCAGCTGTTGGCATCCCTGGAACAGGCCTCGCACCATGTGCTCGCCGACTCGATCATCCGGGCGGCGCGCGGCAGGCAGTTGGTGCTTTCGCATCCGCGTGATGTCCACGAGCATCGCGGTGCCGGCCTGAAGGCCCGGGTCGACGACGTGGCTATCGTGGCGGGATCGCGGGCTCTCGTGCTCGCCGACAAGCCGTTGCCCGGCTGGGCGAAAAGCGGCGAAGAAAAATACCGGGACGAGCCCGTACTCAGGGTTTTTGTAGCACTCGGCGGACGGCTTGCCGGTGTCTTCACGTTCGGCGACGCCCTGCGTCTTGATGCGCATGATACACTCGGCAGACTGCGTTCTAACGGCATAACGCGCATGGTCATGCTCACGGGCGACGACGGCATCGCGGCCAAGCGCATCTCCGCCTTGCTCGACCTCGACGCCCTGGTCGCCGATGCGACGCCTGCCGAAAAAGTTGCGACGATCACAGCCGAGAAAGCCTCGGCACCGACTATGATGGTCGGCGACGGCATCAACGATGCCCCGGCGCTTGCGGCTGCAACGGTCGGCGTCGCGATGGGCGCACGTGGTGCCACCGCTTCCTCAGAGGCGGCGGACGTCATCGTGCTGACCGACAGGCTGCAGCCGGTTGCCGATGCGGTCCGGATTGCACGGCGAACGCGATCGATCGCCTTGCAGAGCATCACCGCCGGGCTGGCGTTGTCCGGGTTGGCAATGATCGCGGCGGCCATGGGGCAGATCACGCCGGTTGCCGGAGCGCTGCTTCAGGAAGGGATCGACGTGGCGGTTATCCTGAACGCGTTGCGCACCCTTGGCGATGGCCATCTGTGGCGCGCATAGTGGTCGAGAACAAAAAACGGTGAATTGCCATGGCACAGCAAAATCTGGTGGTTTGCAGCAAATGCGGTGGGGTCAACCGCCTGCCACCCGCCCGCAATGCCAGTGAGGCGAAATGCGGAAAGTGCGGGACCAGGCTGTTTTCGGGGCATCCCGAAGATGTTGACGCCGCTGGTTTCGATCATCAGATCGCGCGCAGCAGCCTGCCCGTTGTTGTCGACATCTGGGCACCGTGGTGTGGCCCCTGCAAGATGATGGCGTCAGCCTATGAAGCGGCGGCAAGTGAACTGGAACCGCATGTTCGCCTGATCGCACTCAACTCCGACAATGAGCAGGCTGTCGCGGCTAGGCTCGGCATCCGTGGCATCCCGACCATGATCCTGTTCCATGGCGGCCGCGAAGTCGCGCGCACATCCGGCGCGATGACGGCAGGTCAGATTGTCAGGTGGGTTCGCGACCGCCTGCCGACGGTCGCGGCCTGAAGTCGCGGCGCCAATGGATCCGCTCATCGCCCGGCTTGGACTGGCCCTCGCAATAGGTCTTCTTGTCGGCTTGGAGCGTGGCTGGCAGGAGCGGGATGCGCCCGATCGCAGTCGCACAGCTGGCATCCGGACATTCGGCATATCCGGCCTGCTCGGCGGTGTTCTCGCTGCGCTTGCCAACGCCGTCGGCGCTGTATCCGTGCTGGTCGGCGGGTTCATCGCCTTTGCGGCAATCTTTGCCTGGTACAAGGCACGCGAAGCTGCCTATGACGAGGATTTCAGCGTCACGGGCGTGATCGCGGGCTTGGGCGTTTTTGCGCTTGGGTCGCTTTCCGTCGCTGGCGATTATCGGGCTGCAGCCGCCGGAGGGGCGGCATTCGCGGCAATCCTGGCCAGCCGAGAGGTCCTGCACGGCCTGCTGAAGCGACTGACCTGGATCGAGCTGCGATCGGCGCTGATCCTGTCGGCGATGACGGCGATCGTCCTGCCCTTGCTGCCGAACCGGACGATGGACCCGTGGGGCGGTTTCAATCCTTGGGAAGTCTGGTTCCTGACGGTGCTGATGGCCTCGATATCGTTCGCCGGCTATGTGGCTGTTCGCGTTCTGGGAAATACGCGCGGGCTGCTGGCCAGTTCGCTCGCCGGTGCGATCGTCTCTTCCACAGCGGTGACCTTGGCGCTTGGCCGCAACGCCACAAATGCAACCAATCGGCTGCCGCTCGCCGGGGCGGCATCGCTGGCTGCAACGGTTTCGGTGCTCCGCGTCTGCGCCGTGGTTCTGATCATCGAGCCAGGCGTGTTCGCTTCGGTCGCTATCGCGGCGGTGGCAGCCGCGCTCGCGTTCGCTGTCTGCGGCGCATTGCTGATGGCGCGCGACAGCGGCAATGGAGAAGGCAGCGCTATTGCGCGCAATCCATTCGAGTTGGGTCCCCTGCTGCTGTTCGCACTGCTCTTCGCGGTTGTCGCCACCGCAAGCGCTGCATTGGCAGCCCAATTCGGTGGCCGTGGCTTGCTGGTTACTTCCGCGCTGGCAGGCGCGTTCGATGTCGACGTCTCGGTGCTGAGTGCCTTGCGGCTGGTCAAGCATTCGGTCCCTGTAGGGACCATCGGCCAAGCGGTGCTGGCGGCACTGGCGGCAAATGCGATCGGTCGCCTGTCATTGGCGGTATTTGCCGGGCCGATCGGGTTCTGGTTGCCGCTGGCCGGCACAACCTTCGCCGCTGCGACCGCCGGCTACGGCGCCACGTTGTTGCTTGGTCTCGGTTAGAAGCGTGGCGATCGAGCCTTCTTTGATGCGGATCAAGGGCTATGCCCAGCCACCGCTCTATGAAACTCCGTGAAAGGAGTTCGCCATGACCAGTTTGAAGGACCTCACTCCGAAATTCCGCCATGTCCGGCTGCTGTTAGCCCGTGAAAAGGGTCACCCGGAAGGGGATCGTGAAGAAGGGTACGACGTGCTCGCGCCCTTGACTGGCGAAGGCCGGATCGATGCCGAAGAGTGGAAGTCGCACAGGGCATCCTGCCGTGTTCGCCGCTTTCGTACCGGCGAGGAGGATTTGATCGGCCGGCTGAGGCGCAAGCCCGGCGGACAGTGGTTCTTCGACTACGCCGACGGCGATCGCGACGACGAGATCGGCTTTCATCTCGGCGACGAACGGTTCGTGACGGGCGAATACGTGTCGATCGAGCGCAACGGCGCCATGCACACCTATCAGGTGGCGAGGGTGGAGCGGCCCTGACGAGAAAACGTCAGGCTCACTGGGAGTAGGCCATGTCGCGACGCATCCTGATTGTGGTCGGCCATCCCGACCCGTCCCCGGACCGCCTTTGCCGCGGTCTCGCCAGGGCCTATGGCGAGGGCGCGGAGAAAGCTGGGCACGCCGTTCGACGGGTCGATCTGGCGGCGATCGATTTTCCGATGCTGCGGACAATGCAGGAGTTCGAGCACGGTTCGATTCCCGATGAGTTGAAGGACGCGGCCCAAGCGATCGTCTGGGCGGAGCACATTGTCTTTGTATTTCCGCTGTGGCTTGGGACCATGCCGGCCATGCTCAAGGCATTTCTGGAACAGGTCATGCGGCCGGGAACGGCCTTTGCCTATCCGGACAAGGGTGGCGGCTTCACCAAGACATTGCTTCGCGGCCGCTCCGCGCGCGTTGTGGTGACGATGGGCATGCCTTCCGTTCTTTACCGGCTATGGTTTCTTGGACACGGCATCGCCGGCATGAAGCGAAGCATCCTGCATTTTGTCGGCATCAGCCCGGTGCGCGAGACCTTGTTCGGCATGGTCGCCGGCGCCAGCGATGCGACCCGCGCGAAGTGCATCCAACAAATGCGAGATCTGGGAAAGCGGGCCAGATAATCCTCAACTGTCAATCACGGCACCAGGACGGCGGCGCCACTCAATCTGCCTTGCCGGAGATCGTCCAGTGCCTGATTGGCCTGTTCCAGCGGGTAGGCCTTGGTGTGGGTGCGCACCTGCGCGCGCTTGGCAATGGGGAAGAACTCCTCGGCGTCGCGGCGCGTCAGGTTTGCAACCGACAACAGTTCACGCTCTTCCCAGAGCAATTCGTAGGCCATGGCCGGAATGTCGCTCATGTGGATGCCGCCGCAAACCACCCGGCCGCCCTTGCGGACGGCACCAAGCGCCATTGGCACCAAGCCGCCCACGGGAGCGAAGATGATCGCGGCATCGAGCTGCGCGGGCGGAAGTTGATCCGAACCGCCCGCCCAGGTCGCTCCAAGCGAGCGCGCGAAATCCTGTGCTTGCTCGTCACCGGGCCGGGTGACAGCGAAAATCTCGCGGCCTTGCCAGATCGCGATCTGAGCGACGATATGGGCGGCAGCGCCGAAGCCGTAAATCCCGAGCCGCTGGCCGTCGCCCGCCTTCTTCAGGCATCGCCAGCCGATCAGGCCGGCGCAAAGCAACGGCGCTTGCGATACGGGGTCGGCATCCCCGTCGAGATCGAAGGCGAATTGCGCGTCGGCAATGACATGGCTGGCAAAGCCGCCATCGCGTGTGTAGCCCGTGAAATCTGGCTGATCGCAAAGATTTTCATGTCCTGAGGCGCAGTAAGGACAACGCCCGCAAGTGTGCCCGAGCCATGGCACACCCACTCTCCGCCCGATCCTGGAACGCGCCACGCCCTTGCCAACGGAATCGACGATGCCGACGATTTCGTGACCGGGAATCAGCGGCAATATTGGATGACGCAGATCGCCATCAATGACATGCAGATCGGTCCGGCAGACAGCGCATGCCTCGACCTTCAACCTGATCTCGCCCACCCCCGGTACGGGGTCGGATCTGTCGACAAGTTTCAACGGAGTGCCGATGTTTTCGAGCACCATTGCTCTCATGACGCGCTCCATCCGGAAACAAACGAAGCCGGTTGCGATCCACTCGTCCGCTATACCGACATCAGGCGATGGGATGCGATCCCGGCAAGCTTTCGAAAACTGCGACAAGCCACAGGCTCTTGGCGCTGCCTTGTTCTGGAGTCTATGGATCGACGGTGAACTCCGTCCACATGCCGGCACCAAAGTGACCTGGCACGTTGCAGATGAGCAGGTATTTTCCAGCCTTGAGTTCGACGGTCAATGTGCCTGATTTGCCGGGATCGAGCTCCGATACCTCGCCCTTGTCGCCGGCCTTGTCTTCGTCGACCCGGTTCTCGGCCTCAACGTAAGGAAGCGGCTTGCCCGGATCGGCCAGGTACATCACGATCATTTCGTGAACGGTGTCCTTGGAGTCATTCTTCACATTGAATGTGACCTCTCCGGCCTTCACCGCACCGGGCAAAGCCTTGATGCCCATGGTCGCCTTGGCGAGATCGAGTCCTGGCGCTGCATAAGCGAGACCCATCGGCATCTCCGTACTTGCGCCCTTGTCCCACAGCGAGATCTGTACAAGCGAAGCAGCGTGGGCAACGCCGGCACTGCCGGCCATGAGCGTTGCAGCAGCAATCCCGAGCACTGTTCTCCTCGATATGGTTTTCATGGTGATCCTCTTTCAGGACGGCAGCAGAAGCGCTCTACATCCTGGCAGTCATCCTGCTCACTGCATGACCCGCCGTCCTTGCGCCAGATCAAACTGACCGGCGCGAGCCCGATCTGCGACTCCGGCCCAAATGTCAGCCAGTTGTCAGGTTGAACGCGTTATTTCGACCAATGACGGTGAAATCGCCGTCTGACAGGACCGATCGAAATCCCACCCGCGGGCGCAACATCGGCGCCCCAATCCCGAATGGAGCCATCATGTATCGCACACTCGTCCTCGCCGCTCTCGCCGGCATGATTGCGGGACCGGCGCTCGCCGCCGGCGGCAGCTGCAGCACCGCCCCGAAATCACAGTTCAAGCCGAAAGCAACGCTCGAGGCGCAATTGACCGGCGAAGGCCTGACCGTCCGCCAGATCAAGGTCGAGAAGGGTTGTTACGAGGTTTACGCGGTCGACAAGGCCGGCAAGAAAGTCAATCTGGCTTACAATGCCGAGACCCTTGAAAAGCTCGACAATGCCGAAGCCGGCGAAGATTGATCCGAACGTTTCGATAGCCACGGACGCGCAGCCATCTCAAGAGATGGTGCGTGTCTGGGACCGGGTTGTGAGGAGTTTTCACTGGGCGCTGGTGCTCAGCTTCATCACGGCCTGGCTCACCTCCCATTCCTCCGAGGACGTTCACCATTGGGCCGGCTACACCGCTGCCGCGCTGATCGTGACTCGGCTCGTATGGGGCGTGCTGGGCACGCCCTATGCGCGGTTCTCTCAATTCGTGCACGACCCGGCGACCGTGCGCTATCTCTCGGCAATACTGAGCGGTCGGGAAGCTCGCTACATCGGCCACAACCCGGCCGGTGGCGCAATGGTGGTCGCGTTGATCGCGGCGATGGGGTCAACCGCGCTGACCGGCTGGCTGATGTCGACGGACGGCTATTTCGGCGTGTCGTGGGTCGAAGCGGCGCACAGCCTCAGCGCACACGGCTTACTAGTGCTGGTCCTTTTCCATATAGGCGGCGTCGCGCTGGCAAGCTTTCGCCATCGCGAAAACCTCGTGCGGGCCATGATCACGGGGCGAAAACGCAAAGCCGAGCCGACGGACATCGCCTGACGACCCCAATAGATCAAACCCGATTTGCGCCCTGGCCGATTTCGGGGGCGCAAGTCGGTCGCTCCTTGTTCAACATGGCCCTGGAAGCGCGCGATGCGACATGGGCGTAGCGGACAAGATAAGAGCAGGCATTGGTGCGGCGACCAGAAACCGGAACACCAACGCCACTCTTTCTATTCAGCAACCGCTTATTGACCCGCATCAAAGCTGTCAGTCCTGTCTTCCTATCTATTGCCTCCCATCAGAGCCTTCAGATTGGGGAGAGCATCATGACCACGGCTGATTTCAACATCCCGGTTCCGAAAGTCACGACCGCAGCGCCAACGAAACTTCGATTGGGGTCCCTTACCGCATTGGTGATCGGCTCGATGGTAGGTTCCGGCGTGTTCAGCCTGCCGCAGAATATGGCAGCTGGTGCTGGTCCCCTCGCAATTCTGATTGGCTGGGCGATCACCGCGGTCGGCATGCTGGCGCTGGTTTTCGTCTATCAATCGCTTGCGACCCGCAAGCCTGAGCTCGATGCCGGGCCCTATGCCTACGCCAAGGCCGGCTTCGGCCCCTTCATCGGCTTCACCAGCGCCTGGGGATACTGGATCAGCGCCTGGGTCGGCAACGTCTCCTACGCGGTGATCGTGTTCAGCGCCCTGTCCTATTTCTTTCCGTCCTTCGGCGACGGAAACACCTGGCAGGCGGTGCTCGGCGCTTCGATCCTGCTGTGGCTGATCCACGTCCTGGTTCTCGCCGGTATCCGGCAGGCTGCCATCGTGAACCTCATCGTCACGGTTGCAAAGATTGCTCCGATCGTCCTGTTCGTCGGAGTTGTTGCCGTTGCTTTCAAGCTTCAGGTCTGGTCTCTCGACTTCACCGGTCTCGGCAATGCCAGCCTCGGCTCGATCACCGCGCAGGTGAAAAGCACCATGCTGGTGACGCTCTGGGTGTTCATCGGCATCGAGGGCGCCAGCGTCTTCTCTGGTCGGGCCGAACGCCGCAAGGATATCGCCATGGCGACAGTACTCGGCTTCGTCACTTGCCTCGCGCTTTATGCCCTGGTGTCGTTGCTCTCGCTTGGCATCCTGAGCCAACCGGAACTTGCCGCGCTGAAGAACCCATCAATGGCGGGTGTCCTGGAGGCGGTTGTCGGCCCCTGGGGCGCCATCCTGATCAACGTCGCGCTTGTCGTGTCCGTGGTGGGCGCCTTCCTCAGCTGGACGCTGCTGGCCGCCGAAATCCCGCATGTTGCCGCCAAGGATGGCACGATGCCCAAATTCTTCGGCCATGAAAGCTCGCGTGGCGTGCCTTCGACCTCGCTTCTGATCACCAATCTGCTCGTCCAGGCCTTCCTGGTGATTACGCTTTTCGCCCAAAGCACCTACCAGGCGCTGTTCTACATCGCCTCGGCGGCGATCCTGGTTCCTTACATCTTTTCCGGAGCCTACGCGGCCAAGCTCGCGTTGACGGGAGAGAGCTACGCGAGCGGCGAGCAGCGCGCCGGTCCGCTTTTTGCGGGGTTGCTGGCGACGGTCTACGGTTTGTGGCTCGTGTACGCAGCAGGACCTGCATACTTGTTCATGTGCGCGATCCTCTATGCGCCCGGTATTATCTTCTACATCTGGGCGCGCCGCGAAACTGATCAGCGTGTGTTCCATACTGCCGAAGCGGCACTCGCCGGAACCCTCATCGCTGTCGCTATCCTCGCCGTTTACGAGATGTGGACCGGCGCCATCAGCCCGCTGTGAGAGGATTGGCGTGATGACAAGCCTGGGTGTCCATTCCGAGGTCGGCCGCCTGCGCGAGGTGATGGTCCATCGCCCGGACCTCAGCCTGCGCAGGCTGACGCCGGAGAACTGCAAGGCGCTGCTTTTCGACGATGTGTTGTGGGTCAAGCGCGCCCGTCAGGAACACGATGTCTTCGTCGACGCGTTGCGTGAACGTGGCGTACTGGTGCATTCTTTCGGTGAGCTCCTGGCTGAGACAATGAGCCTGGCCAAGGCCCGCGACTGGCTTCTCGACCGCCGGGTCCATCCCGGCGTCGTCGGGCTCGACATGGTCGACGAAATGCGCGGATGGCTCAACGAGATGCCGCCGGAGCAACTGTCGTCTTACCTTGTAGGCGGCATTGCCCGGGCGGAGCTTCCTTTCGAACCCAAGGGGCTGACCGGAAGGACGCTCGTGCCTCAGGATTTCGTGCTGCCGCCCTTGCCGAACCAGCTGTTCACCCGCGACAGCTCCTGCTGGATCTACGGTTCTGTTTCGGTCAATTCCATGTACTGGCCGGCTCGGCGCCCTGAAGCGGCCAATGTCGAAGCCGTCTACCGCTTCCATCCCCGCTTTCGCGAGAGCGGTACTCCTTTCGTGTCGACAGACTTGGGCACGGGCACCAGCCTTGAAGGCGGCGATGTCATGCCGATTGGAGGTGGATCGGTCCTCGTCGGCATGGGGGAGCGCACCACGCCGCAAGCGGTAGGCGATCTGGCCCGCAAGCTGTTCGCAGCCGGTGAGGCCACGCGCGTGATTGCCGCACTGATGCCGCGCGACCGCAGTTTCATGCATCTCGACACCGTCTTCACCTTCTGCGATCGCGACCTCGTCACCTTGTATCCGCCGGTGGTCGACCGGTTGCGCACCTTCTCCCTGCGGCCGGGCGATGGAGAGGCGGCGGTCGAGGTCACCGATGAGGCAAAACCGTTCACGGCCGTGGTTGCCGAAGCTCTTGGACTAAAATCGCTGCGCATCATCACCACCGGCGGCGACCGATACGAGGCCGAGCGCGAGCAATGGGATGATGGCAACAATGTCGTCGCGGTCGAGCCTGGCGTGGTCATCGGCTACGACCGCAACGTCTACACCAACACGCTGCTGCGCCGCGCCGGGATTGAAGTGATCACGGTCGAGGGCGCGGAGCTCAGCCGCGGCCGTGGCGGCGGTCACTGTATGACCTGTCCCATTGTCCGCGATCCGATCTGACCAGAGAGGAATTCCCGATGTCCATCAATCTTCACGGCCGTTCCGTCCTTACCCTGGACGATCTCACTGCGGAAGAGATCCGGTTCGTTCTCAAGCTCGCCGCCGATCTCAAAGCGGCCAAGCTTGCCGGTCACGAAATCCCGCGGCTTGTCAGAAAGAACATCGCCCTGATCTTCGAAAAGGATTCGACGCGCACGCGGACGGGGTTCGAAGTGGCGGCCTATGACCAGGGTGCCCATGTCACTTACTTCGGCCCCACCGGCAGCCACATCGGCCACAAGGAATCCATGAAGGACACGGCGCGCGTACTCGGCCGCATGTATGATGCGATCGAGTATCGCGGCTTTGGCCAGCACCAGGCCGATCTGCTTGCCGCGCATGCCGGCGTGCCGGTCTACAACGGTCTCACCGACGAGGCGCATCCGACACAGATCCTCGCCGACCTCATGACCATGCGTGAATTCACGCACAAGCATCTATCGGACATGACCGTTACCTTCGTTGGTGAGGGTCGGGACAACGTCGCGCTGTCGCTGGCACTTGGAGCTACCAAGGTCGGCATAGACATGCGCATCGCTTCCCCGAAGGAACTCTGGCCGGACGAGAAATTCTGCGCCCATGTCCGGGAGCTGGCGCAGCGCAGCGGCGGCCGCTTCCGGCTCGATGAAGACGTGACGGGCTGCGTCCAGGATGCTGATTTCATCTACACCGACGTCTGGATGTCGATGGGCGAGGACAAATCCGGCTGGGCCGAGCGCATTCGCCTTCTGACGCCCTACCGCGTTACCAGCGAAGTGATGGCTGCCGCCGGCAACCCCCACGTCAAATTCATGCATTGCCTGCCGGCATTCCACGACACCGATACCGAGATCGGCGCCTTCGTTGCGAAGGAATACGGTATCGACTGCATGGAGGTTACCGACGAGGTGTTCGAGTCGGCTGCGTCGATCGTCTTCGACCAGGCGGAGAACCGCATGCATACGATCAAGGCCTTGCTCGTCGCCACGATCGGCAACTGAGATGCTTATCGTCGTTGCGCTCGGCGGAAACGCACTGCTACGCCGTGGAGAACCGATGACGGCCGGGAACCAGCGCGCCAACATCGTGCGCGCTGCGGCTGTATTGGCCAAACTCGTCGGCGAAGGGCACTCGATCGTAGTCACGCACGGCAACGGTCCGCAGGTGGGACTTCTGGCCCTGCAGGCAGCAGCCACTTCGGATGGCCGGACATTTCCACTCGACGTGCTCGGCGCCGAAAGCGCAGGCATGATCGGTTACGTCATTGAGCAGGAACTCGGCAACCTCCTCAAAGAGAGGCTATTTGCGACCCTGCTGACGCAGGTGAGGGTCGATCCCCATGATCCGGCTTTCGCTCATCCGACGAAGCCAATCGGCCCGGTCTACGATCAGGCAACGGTCCGCGGGCTTGCCGAGGAACGCGGCTGGCAGATTGCGCCCGATGGCGACAAATGGCGCCGTGTTGTGCCCTCGCCCAAGCCGCTGGAGATCCTGGAAGCATCCGTGATCTCGTTCCTTGTCGAACACAGTGTGATCGTCATCTGCACCGGCGGCGGCGGGGTTCCGGTGATAGCCCGATATGATGGCAGCCTTTGCGGCGTGGAGGCGGTTATCGACAAGGATCTGGCAAGTTCGCTTCTTGGGCGTCAATTGAAGGCCGACATGCTGCTGATGCTGACTGACGTCGACGCCGTTTATGTCGACTACGGAACAGCGACTGCCCGGGCGCTCCGGCGCGTGAGCTCCGGGGAAATATCTGAAAGAAATTTTCCAGCGGGCTCTATGGGGCCGAAGGTCCGTGCCGCAATCGAGTTCGCTAAAGCAATGGGCAAGCCTGCCGCCATCGGCAAGCTGGATGATGCCGTCAAAATTGTCAAAGGCGAGTGCGGAACGTGGTTCGAAGCCGGCGCGCCGCTTCACCCGTGATATCGATGCTTTCAACCGGACGTCCGCTCCGTCCTAAGTAGTTTCCCGTAGGGATATAACCGAATTTCGCGACGAGCGGATTCGCGCGATTGCTGTGTCACGGAACAACCGGGAAAACAGCCATGCACGCCTACACAGCCTCCAGAATTTCATTGTCGTCGCATTCTGCTCAGCCAAGCCTGCCGGACGCTTTCGACCCCGCGCCTCTGCAGCCGGTCAGCTTTTTCCCGCCGGCGCGGAAATCTATGCTCAGGGTGAGAAGGCCGGTGCCTTCTATCAGGTGGAGTTCGGCGCCGTGCGCATCTACCGCCTGCTTGCCGACGGCCGCCGGCAGATCAGCGCCTTTCACCTGGCTGGAGAGACATTCGGCTTCGAGGCTGACACGACACATCATTTCTTTGCAGAGTCAATCAACGCCACCGCTGTCCGTGTCTTGCGACTCACTGCCGGCGCGGACATATCGCGCCAGCTGCTGCCCTTGGCGCTCAAGGGTTTGACCCGGGCCCAGGAACACCTTCTGGTTCTCGGTCGCCAGAACGCCATCGAACGCGTGGCTGCATTCCTTGTCGACATGGCGGAGCGCCAGGGCGGCTTGCGGCAGGTGGAACTGCCAATGTCGCGTATGGATATCGGTGACTATCTCGGCCTCACCATCGAGACCGTGTCACGGGTCTTCACCCGGCTGAAGGACAAGGGCGTCATCCGCCTCCTCAACCTGCGCAGCATCGAAATCGTCAAGCACGACGCGCTCCATTGCATGAGCGAATGACCAGACATCGTCGAACGGTGGCACGGAGATATCCAAAGGAAGCCATATCCACTTGGTTCCGCGGCATCCGGCCATTCAGAAAAACTCAGGATTAGAGTTCCACCCATGTCCACGAACGGCGCAATTACCACACGTACTGGATTTCGTTTCGAAGTACGCCTTGCTCGGCCCGAGGACGAGCCAACCCTGGCGGAATTCTTCACCCATGTGACTCCGGAAGACCTGCGCTTCCGCTTCCTCGGCGCCATGAAGGAAGTTTCGCATGAACGGCTGGTGGCGATGACGCGTTCAGACGACGCGCATATCCATAATTTTCTGGCCTTCTCGACCGACGGGATGCTGATCGCCGTTGCGACGCTGGCAAGCGATCGTGCCGACCGAACCGGTGAGGTCGCGATCTGCATTCGCGCGGATCGCAAGCATCTGGGCGTTGGCTGGGAGTTGCTTGCCTATATCGCGAAATATGCCGAAGACCTTGGCCTCGAAACCATCGAGTCGATCGAGAGCCGTGAGAATCGTGCCGCGATCGAGGTCGAGCGCGACATGGGTTTCACCGTCACGACCGATCCCGACGATGCAACGCTTGTTCTGGTTCGGCGGGAGTTGGGGGCGCGATCAGAAGCTTAGCTAACGCGGTCCTTCGCGGGCCATTGTGGACGCGGCAGATCGAAAGACGAGCATTTCCGCGGCCACAGCTCTTTCTTCATCCGCTGGAATGACAAGGACATCGACGCGGGAAGTCCCATTGCTGACCACCTCGTCGCCTTCTCGGTTTCGCTCCTCGTCGAGACCGACTCCAAGCCAGGCAGCGGCAACGCAAATCCCCTCCCGGATCAACGGCGCGTTCTCTCCGATGCCGGCCGTGAACACCAGCGTGTCCAGTCCTCCCATGGCAGCGGCCAGCGATCCTATCTCACGTCCGATTCGATAAACGAATAGATCGACAGCCTCGGCGGCGGCGGGATCCTCTGAGGCGATCAGCGTTCGCATATCACCCGATATTCCAGACACACCGAGCAGGCCCGATTGCTCGTACAGAAGCGTGACCAGTTCGTCCGCAGACAGTCGCCGTTCCTGCAGCAAATGGAAGATGACGCCTGGGTCGAGCGCGCCGCAACGCGTGCTCATCACCAGGCCGTCGAGCGTCGAAAACCCCATCGTCGTGGCGACGCTTCGTCCGGCGTCCATGGCGCACAGGCTGGCGCCGCTGCCGAGATGGGCAACGATCGCGCGACCGCCGGCGCGCGCACCGTATCGGTCACGCAGCTTCGCAGCGATGTGGCTGTAAGACAGCCCATGAAAGCCGTAAGAAACGATGCCCGCGTTAGTCATCGCGCGCGGCAGCCCATAAATTTTGGCGTGCTCCGGCCTTGTTGAATGAAACGCTGTGTCGAAGCACCCGATCTGGAGGGCTTGCGGCAATAGTTTAGCAGCCAGCGCGACAATCTCGAGATTGATCAGTTGGTGGATGGGCGCCAACGGCTCGAGCAGGCGCAGTGCTTTGAGCGCGCGGTCGTCGAGCAGCGTCGCTTCGGTAAAGTCACGCCCGCCGTGAACGATCCTGTGCCCTACCCTGTCGATCCGACGCAGGAGATCGTTTTCTGCGAGCACGGATGCAACCGCCGCGAATGCCTTCGCCATATCGATCGGTGCTTCGCCCAAGCTCCTGTCGATCTTGGGCCTGCCGGCCGCGACCTCGACACGCAGCCGCGGTTGTTGACCGAGAGAGGAGACATTGCCGCGCAGCAGGGGGAGTTCGCCTCGTCGCTCGAAGACGGCGAACTTCAGGCTCGAAGAACCGCCGTTCAGGACAAGGACCGCATCGGTCATGAAGCCATCCGATATGTTGCCGCCCCTATGCGCTTGCGAACGGGCATCCGCTCAAACTGGACGCTTCGGCGCCGCATCAGGATCCTGTTCCCACTTCCACGCAAGGATCTCCGGCATATCCTGCCCATGGGCGCGAATATAGGCTCGATGTTCAAGCAGCTTGCTGTCCATCGTCTGCTTCAGGGCGACCCGCATGTTCTTCAATCGCGGAACCCAGTCGAGGACGCTTTTGACGATATGAAACCGGTCGAGGCCATTCAACACCGTCATGTCGAAGGGTGTCGTGGTCGTGCCCTCCTCGTTGTAGCCGCGGACATGGATGTTGTCATGGTTGGTGCGTCGATAGGTCAGGCGGTGGATCGTCCAGGGATAGCCGTGATAGGCAAAGATGACCGGCTTGTCGGCGGTGAACAGCGCATCGAAATCTCGATCCGACAGACCGTGCGGATGATATTCCTTTGGCTGGAGTGTCATCAGATCGACGACGTTGACCACCCTGATCCTGAGATCAGGAACCTTTTGCGTGAAGATCTGCACTGCAGCTAGCGTCTCGAGGGTTGGGACGTCGCCAGCGCAAGCCATCACGACGTCGGGCTCAGCGCCATCGTCTGTTGACGCCCAGTCCCAGACGCCGATCCCTGCCCTGCAGTGAACGATTGCTTTGTCCATCGACAGCCACTGCCAAGACGGCGGCTTGCCGGCGACGATGACGTTGATGCGGTTCCACGTCTGCAGCACGTGGTCGGTCACGCAGAGCAAGGTGTTGGCGTCCGGCGGCAGGTAGACCCGCACGACATCGGCCTTCTTGTTGAGAGCGACGTCGATGAAGCCGGGATCCTGATGGCTGAAGCCATTGTGTTCCTGATGCCAGACATGGCTCGACAACAGATAATTCAGCGATGCGATCGGCCGCCGCCAAGGGATGTCGCGGCAGGCATCCAGCCATTTCGCATGCTGGTTGAACATGGAATCGACGATGTGGATGAACGCCTCGTAGCAGGAAAACAGGCCATGGCGCCCGGTGAGCAGGTAGCCCTCCAGCCAGCCCTGGCAGGTGTGCTCGGAGAGGATTTCGAGGACCCGGCCATCACGCCCGAGATGAACGTCTTCGGGCAGGATTTTTTCCATCCAGCCACGCTCGGTCACTTCAAACACGTCCTGAAGGCGGTTTGAGGCAGTCTCGTCCGGGCCGACGATCCTGAAGTTCTTCGAGGCCTCGTTCAACTGCATGACATCACGCAGGAAGCTGCCCATGACCCGCGTCGACTCGGCCTTGATGGCGCCAGGGCGCTCGAGCGCAATCGCGTGATCTTGCAACGCCGGCAGATCGAGAGACCTGCGCAGTAGGCCGCCATTGGCATGCGGGTTGGCGCTCATCCGTCTTGATGCCGCCGGTGCCGTGGCGCTGATCGAGGCGACAGGAGCGCCGGCGGCATCGAACAGCTCTTCGGGGCGGTAGCTTTTCAGCCACTCCTCAAGCAGCTTGAGATGGGCGGGGTTCTCCGCAAGACCTGACAACGGAACCTGGTGGGACCGCCAGAAGCCCTCGGTCTTTAGGCCGTCAACCTCTTTCGGCCCCGTCCACCCTTTGGGGCTGCGCAGCACGATCATCGGCCATCTCGGCCGTGACGCGGTCGCCGCAAATCCGTTGCGTGCCGCATGCTGGATAACCTGGATGCGATCAAACGCATCGTCGAGGACGCTCGCCATTCGCTCATGCATAAGGGCCGGCTCATAGCCCTCCACGAACAACGGCTCGTAGCCGTAGCCAACGAACAGCGACCGCAATTCGTCTTCGGGAATGCGGGCCAGGATGGTCGGATTGGCAATCTTGTAGCCGTTCAGGTGCATGATCGGCAGAACAGCCCCGTCGCGCGCGGGGTTGAGGAATTTGTTGGAATGCCATGCAGTGGCGAGTGGCCCTGTTTCCGCCTCACCGTCACCGACAACACAGGCAACGACCAGATCGGGATTGTCGAAGGCGGCGCCATAGGCATGCGAGAGCGAATAGCCCAGCTCGCCGCCCTCATGGATCGAGCCGGGCACGTCTGGTGCGGCATGGCTCGGGATGCCGCCGGGAAACGAGAACTGCCGGAACAGTTTGCGCATTCCCTGCTCATCCATCGAAATATCGGGATTTAGCTCACTATACGTGCCCTCGAGATAAGTGTTCGCCACCATTGCCGGGCCGCCATGGCCGGGGCCGCAGATGTAGATCACATTCGTGTCCCTGAGGCGGATGACGCGGTTGAGGTGCGCGTAAATGAAACTTAGACCCGGCGACGTTCCCCAGTGGCCGAGGAGACGCGGCTTGACGTGCTCCAGCCGCAACGGTTCGCGCAGCAGCGGATTGTCGAGCAGATAGATCTGGCCGATCGTCAGATAGTTGGCGGCGCGCCAATAGGCATCAATGTCGCGCAGCTGGCGCTCTGAAAGCCGGTCGCCGGAAGCTGGTATTGTCGTATGCTCGGTCATGTCCGGCTCCCATCGCCTGTTAGCGCCCTGTCGCCTGAACTGCGACATGAGCCAGTGTTCGTCGATCTGCAGCGAATGGACACCAACGCGCTCGCGCGCGTTCAGTTCATCGCTTCGCGGCCCCTCGCGTCCTTGTCCTCAAGCGCTCTGCGCACGCGCCTGACCACCGCTGCGCGACCTCGTTCGTCAGCTGCAGCGCTGACCGCCTCATTGATATCGAGGAGAAGCTTTGAAAGGTCATTGTGCCAGTCGAGGCGGGCAATCTTTTCCGGCTTCAGACGGCGGGGCTCGTTGATCTCGACCGGCAAACTGCGACCGGGGGTCAATTGGAAAGCATCGTCTAGCCTCGGGATAATGATCTTGTCGTCGGGTATCAGTCCTGCAAGCCTGCCACGCAGGCCGTTGAGTCCAGCCTCCTCGCCATGCGTCAGGAACACCTGCTGCCTCACCGGAGTTCGGGCCCTGAGCCAAGCGACCAGTTCACTGGCGTCGGCGTGGCCGGAATAGAGGTCGAACAGGCTGATGTGTGCCTTAACCTCGATTTCCGCACCCTGGATGCGCACGCGCCGCGCCCCGTCGAGCAGTATTCTGCCGAGTGACCCCTGGGCCTGATATCCGGCCATCATCACCGTCGCATTCCGGCGCCAGAGATTGGCCTTGAGATGATGGCGGATACGCCCGGCGTCGCACATGCCGCTGGCGGCGATCACCACGAAGAAACCGCTCAGGCGGTTGATCGCCTTGCTCTGTTCCACCGTCTCGGTGAAGCGCAGTTGCTTCGAGTTGAGGGCCTGACGCAGCACGTCACCCTGTTCGATCTCGTCGGCATGCCGCTCGAAAATCGCACTGGCACGCGTCGCCAGCGGCGAGTCGACGAAGACTGGAGCCGTCGGCACGGCACCGGTCGTCATGAGCAAATACAGATCAACCAGCAGTTCTTGCGTCCTCTCGACAGCAAAGGACGGTATGATGAGGGGACCGCCCGCCTCGGCGACGCCACGCACGATGTCACCGAGATGGGATCGCCGCTGTTCGGGCGAAACGTCCGGCCGGTCGCGGTCGCCATAAGTCGATTCGCAGATCAGATAGTCGACGTCGGCGGGCCCCTCCGCATCGGTCTGAAGCAGCTTGTGGCCCGGACCGATGTCGCCCGAAAATATGATGCGCAGCGGCGCACCGTGTCGGTCGATCTCCAGCTCGACAGATGCCGAACCGAGTAGATGGCCAGCGTTCCAGAAGCGGATGCGGAGACCTTCGGCGACGGTGGTCCATTCGCCATATTCCAAGGCCCGAAACAATGTCATGCACGCGGCGGCATCCTGCTGACTGTAGATCGGCTCGACGGGCGGGCGCCCGCGCTGCGCGTTGCGACGGTTCAGGTGCTCGACCTCCATTTCCTGGATATGCGCCGAGTCCGGCAGCATGACCGAGCAAAGATCAATGGTGGCGCGGGTCGTATGGATCGGACCAGAAAAGCCCCGTTTCACCAGTTTCGGCAAGAGGCCGCTATGGTCGATATGCGCATGCGTCAGAATGACGGCGTCAATCGCTTCCGGTGGGAACGGGAACGCACCATAGTTCAATTCCCGTTCGGACTTCGACCCCTGGAATAGGCCGCAGTCGATGAGGATGCGCGAATGCGGCCTCTCGATCTCATAACATGAGCCAGTGACGCCATGGGCCGCGCCGTGGAAACGCAGGATAGGATCAGTGTCGCCTTTCATCTCGCCACAACCTAATGCGACAGCAGAACAGGCAGGCGCAGATCCGCGAGAATGCGTTCGGTGGCACCGCCAAGCACGAAGTCCCTGATGCGGGAGTGACCATATCCGCCCATGACAAGCAGGTTGCCGCCGATCTTGAGAGCATGCTCCTGAAGCGCCGTTCCGATTGAACTGTCCCCTGCCTGGATAGAGACGGCCTCGGCCACCAGACCACGCATCCTCAAGCCCAGCGCAAGGCGTTCGCCGATGCCCTGCCCCGGAAGCGGCTTTTCGTCGGTCACGGTCACGACGGTGACCATCGAGGCACGTTCGAGAAAAGCCCGCGCGTCGGCAACAGCCCGTGCAGCGACTCGGCTGCCGTCCCAGGCGATAACGACATGTCCAAGGACCTCGATGTCTTGGGAGTCGGGAAGAAGCAGGGTCGGTCGACCCGAGCTGAACAGTATCGCCTCGGCTAGCATTCGCGCCGTCTGTTTGGCAGGCGCCCAGCCCACCAGACAGACATCGAAATAGCGGGAGTGGTTTGCGGCAACATCGCCCATCAAGGCCGGTGGTGCGGTCAACTCCTGCGTGGTGAGGGTCACACCCCCGCGCGCGGCCTCTTGGGTTACTGCCTTGAGCAGGTCTTTGCCACGTTTGCGGCTGGTCGCCTCGACCTCTTGTATCTTGTAGGGAAGGTCCAGCAAGTACTTTGAGAGCGCGTTCGAAACGTCGGGGATGTCGACATTGATGGCAACGACATGCAGCGCCGCGTCGATCTGCTGGACGAGAGCGACCGCGTTCGCTGCGATTCTCGAGGAACTCGCGTCTGGATAGGTCGCCAAGGACAGAGATGCCATCAACTTCATCGGGATCGTCTCCATCGTCGGACGGCTCACTGCCATCCTTGGCAACATCCTGTAGTTGCAAAGGGCGAGGCGAGCTTTGACCTAGCGCAAATGCTGCCCGTCAATCGTGAATTCGTAATTTACAGCTTCATCGATCCCGGGGAGTTCGAACAGATTCAAGTTTCTGACCCCGCTGATCGGCGGGTCTATCGCAGGATCAGAAATAGAATAGAAGCAGAGCTTTCGTGTGCAGTTTTTGCACACGATCTCCCATAACTATCTGATTTTACTTATTTGTCCGCCCCATCCATCATCGGCGCAATGGCGAGTCTATGCTCTTGATTCTTCAGCATTTTTTCTTAATATCAATTCGTTGGTCGCAATCGCGGCTGCGCCACTTTACGCCAAAATACGACCCTTTTCGCCACGTTTCGATCTGTCAGGGCACACGGAGCGCACACGAAAAATGGCCACCTACACAAAACTCTCGTCCGGCTCCTGGCGTGTCCGGGTCCGTCTGCGCCGAGACGACGCACGGCGCTGGGCAAACCGAAACCGAGCGCCAGGTCGATCGCGGTGAGACGCCGACCAAGTCCCGCATAGCGCGCCTAAAGACGTTCGGCGACCTCATAGACCTTCATATCGACGACATGTGCGATGTAGGCAAGTCCCCTCGCCGCTCCAAGGCCGCAGCCCTGGATATGCTGCAGAGGCATTTGGGGAAGTGCAGCATCGCGTCTCTCGATCGCGAACGGCTCATTCGATTTGGTCGTGATAGAGCCACCCAAGGTGGCTGTCCGATGACCCTCGGCATCGACGTTGGCTTTGTAAAACTCATTCTGGCTCATGCCGCTGCGGTTCACGGTCTACCAGTCAGGGTCGAACCGATTGATCTGGCGCGTATCGCCCTGAAGAGGCTTGGCCTCGTTGGGAAGGGCAACGAACGCGACAGGCGGCCGACGCAGGATGAACTTGACAGGCTCGCCAACCCAGAAGTTCGAAAAGCTTCCAGGAACCCCAGCCAAACTCATGCCCTGTCGACATATTTGTTTTCCGTCCTGACCGCATCTGCATCGGGACAACATTGGCCGAAATTGCCTCAGCGGCGAATGGCCGTCATGTACGCTGTTGTTTCTTTCTCACTCCGCTTTTATGCCAAGGGTCGGTCGCTGCCTCAAGTCGAGATCCTCGGTTTGCTGCTGCAGACCAACTAGAGCTGCAGCCATCGCCCGGTATCGCCTGCAATCGGCACATGCTGCCCGAATGGCATGCATCGTCCCAAGGTACGAAACCCGCCGGCGGAGCCAGCGGGCTTGAGTACGGGGTGTCTATAGTCAACTTAGAAACTTCGTCGATGCCGCCAGCCTGACTGTCGCGGTATCAGTCGTCACCTCCGCCACCGCCGCCGCCGTCTCCACCGCCGTCTCCACCGCCGCCGCCGCCACCACCGCCACCACCGCCACCACCTTTACCGCCCTCGCCACCCCCGCCGCTGTCGCCCGCTGTATGCTCGCCGCTCTGATGGTCGCTGCTGTCATCACCGGAGTTCTCAGCCTGATCGTCGTCACCCTGCTGCTGGCCGGCGGTGACGCTGTCGTCACTCTGGTCGCCGTTGCTGGCTTCATTTTCGACCGCATTATCATCATCCTGCACGCCGGTGCTGGCATCCTGGCTGTCGCCATTTGATGCGGTGGCGGTCGCAGTACCACCATGATCGGAGACCTGGCTTGCAAATGCACTCGCCGTCATGAGAACGCCCAGCACACCTACCGAGGACGCCAACAACAAGGGAAATTTTTTCATCGATTCCTCCAATACAGCTTGCCACCCCGATGTGAGCGATTCGATTTTATCGGTCCGCGTATATTACCATGCGCTTAAATACACCGAAGAAACTTTAGCGACCGCTAAAGGTGAGAGCCCTATCGTGAGCGTGCTCGGGCCCGGCGGGCACCGCAGTCCCTCGCAGTCGCTGTTGCTGGCTTGTCCAACAAAGCTACCAACTGCGGCAGCCAGAACACGTCCGGCGAACGTGCCCGCGAAGGCGGCTACAATGAGAACGCGATGCATGAGGCCTCCTTTCAGGTGATGGGGGAAGTTGCAATGCGATGGGTATTTCGACCCTCAGGCCACAACGGCTTGCGGCCGTCACCGGTACGGAATAGCGAATCCAACCTGACAACAGGCTGACAGTCATTCTCGGGTATCGCCGGCCACGTTTGGCTACCGGTAACGACTTTTCGACCAAAGGCGGGGTAATTTCAGACGCGCCCAAGACAGATCACAATAATTTCGGACTTGCGCACGATCTCCTCGAAGGAAGTCGCCGAGGCGGCGCGATAGCCGCTGCCCTGGTTATAAGGGACGGCTGGAGTCGAGCATCGGATGAAATGTCTGCTTCCAGCCAACGGATAAGCTCGCCCCTACGGCTGACCAACAGGCATAAGGCTGCCGTTCAGGACTTGAGCGCTTGTCCTGGGGCTGTCAAGGCGCGGGTGCCAGATGTCGATGCCTCGCACCCTATCCCAGAACCGAATCTAGTGTCCCATAGTGTTCATAAGCATCCGCTATCGCGCTCGATGAGCAGGTGATGAACGTAAGCGGAGAGATGATCCCTCTGACGTCGGGGATGACGGTGAGCGTGGAAATCAAAACCGACAGCCGCCGTGTGATCGACTATCTGCTCTCACCACTCGCCAAGGTAGGCTCAGAGGCTTTCAGGGAGAGATGACGCAAATGGTGGAACTTGCAAGTTCAGCGCGGGACCTGGGCCCGGCGCGGACGAATCCATCGCGCATCACAGTAGGGCAAGGGCGCACAAAAAACCCGCCGCGGCCGTCGCGGACGCAGCGTCGAGTTCAAGACAATCCAGCACCTAGCGCCGTAGCGCGTGTATGCTCGCCATGCTGTCGCTGCCCATCGGCAATGCCATGTCATCGTCGAGAAGCCGCGTGATCCGGGCAAAGCCGATGAACGCCTTCCTTGCTTCCTCTGGCGACATCTGTCCCGACAGGGCGGCCGAGCAGCAATTCAACGCGCACTGATACACTGGCCCACGTCGTCCCGTCGGCCATTTACGCAAGAAAACCATCGCCTCGGCGACACTATCCACTTCCTCTACAGGATGCCCCTGCCCGCGCGATATCCGCACGGGCGAAAAGAAATGCAGGTAGTCCATTGTTTCCTCCCGGTCGATCGAGATGCGCTCGGTCGAACCAAATGAAACGCGCCGCCCGTCGGTTGGTTCCACGCGGAAAACTGAATTTTTGAAGAATTTTCCAACCGGATGCGGCCCTCCGCGGTACAAGGCGGGATGTTTGCTTATACCGTTGGAAAGTGGCACGCCACCTTGCGGCCGGGCCTATACTCGTTCAACTCGGGCCGCTCTGTACGGCACCGCTCGACCGCTATTGGGCATCGGGGATGGAACCGGCAGCCGGATGGCGGGTTGAGCGGGCTGGGTACATCGCCCGTGAGGATAATGCGCCTGCGCGTCCCGCCGGGCGTCGTCTCCACGACGGGAACCGCCGAGATCAGCGCCTGGCTGTAAGGATGGGCGGGGGCTGAAAACACCTCTTCCGCTGGTCCCTCCTCCACGATCGAGCCGAGATACATGACCGCGATGCGAGTCGAGACCTGGCGCACTACGGACAGATCGTGGGCGATGAAGACATAGGTCAGGTCGAGCTTCTCCTGCAGGTCGGCAAGCAGGTTGACGATCTGCGCCTGTACGGACACATCGAGCGCCGAGACCGGTTCGTCGAGAACGACGAGGTCGGGATTGAGGGCGATGGCGCGCGCGATGCCGACACGCTGGCGCTGCCCGCCCGAGAATTCATGGGGGAAGCGCATGACATGGTCCGGCAACAATCCAACGAGGTCGAACAGTTCCGCGACGCGGTTGGTGATCTCGCGCGATGAAAGCTTGCCGTGGATACGCAGCGGTTCGGCCACGAGGTCGCCGACGCGCCGGCGCGGATTGAGCGAAGCCGACGGGTCCTGGAACACCATTTGCAGGCGCCGCCGCAGCGGCCTCAGTTCAGACAGCGACTTCGACGTGATGTCGTCGCCTTCGAACAGAAGCTGACCGTCCGAAATGTCGTAGAGCCTGACCAGGCAGCGCGCCAGCGTGGACTTGCCGCATCCGGACTCCCCGACCAATCCGACGGTTTCGCCGCGCCGCACCGTCAGCGAGACATTGTCGACCGCGTGGACGGTTCGCCTGCCTTCGGCTGAAAAACGCGTGCCGATCGAGAAGCGCTTGCCGAGCGAGCGTGTTTCGAGGATTGGGCGGTCTTTGTCGATCATCGGTCCGCTCATGCCTGCGCCACCCGAAAGCAGGCCGCCGCGTGCGTGGCGGCGCCAAGATCGGGCTTGTCGGTTAGACAAGTCTCGTACCGGACCGGGCAACGCGGCCCGAAGGCGCAGCCTTGCGGCAATCGCAGCAGCGATGGTGGTGACCCGGGAATAGCCGGCAGGCGGCGGGGTTTCGCACCGGTCAGCGGCGGGATCGAACCAAGCAATGCACGCGTATAGGGGTGTCGCGGGTCGGAAAACAGCTCCGTGCGGCTGCCGCGTTCGACGATGCGGCCCGCATACATGACCATGACCCGATCGGCGAGTTCGGAGACCACGCCCATGTCATGCGTGATGAAGACGACGGCGGATTTGTGCGTCGAGCGCAGCTTGCGCACGAGATCGAGAATTCCGGCCTGCACGGTGACGTCGAGCGCGGTGGTCGGCTCGTCCGCCACCAGCAGTGCCGGGTTGCAGGACAGCGCCATCGCGATCACCGCCCGCTGCCGCATGCCGCCGGAGAGCTGGTGCGGGTAGCGCGACATCGCTTCGCGGGGGTTGGGAAAATTCACCTCCGCCAGCAGTTCCTCCACCCGCTCCATGGCCCTGGATTTGCTGATACCGCGATGCGCGCGGATCTGCTCGGCGATCTGCCAGCCGATCGTGTAGACCGGCGTCAGCGCCGTCATCGGATCCTGGAAGATCATCGCGATCTCGTTGCCCCGCAGGCGCCTGAGTTCGCGCGCAGGCAGTCCGACCAGCTCGCGGCCCTTGTAGCGGATCGAGCCTTCGATGATCGCGTTGGGATCGGTGATCAGCCCCATCACCGCCAGCAGCGACACTGTCTTGCCGGAGCCGGACTCGCCGACGACACCGAGAATTTCGCTTTCCGCCAGATCGAAGGAAACGCCATCGATGGCCCTCACCAGGCCGTCGCCGGTCCGGAAGGACACTCTGAGGTCGCGCACCGACAGTATCATGATGTCCTCAGGCGCGGATCGAGAAGGATGTAGACGAAATCGACAACCGCGTTGGCGACCACCACGAACATGGAAGCGTACATCACCGTCGCCATGATCATCGGCAGATCCAGGTTCTGCAGCGCGTCATAGGTGAGCTTGCCGATGCCGTGCAGCCCGAATACCACCTCGGTCAGCAGGGCCGAGCCGCCCACCAGCGCGCCGAAGTCGAGGCCGAACAGGGTGACGAAGGCGATGAGCGACGTGCGCAAGGCGTGGCGCAGCAGGATACGCGTCTCCGACAGGCCCTTGGCCCGGGCGGTGCGGATATAGTCTTCCTGCATGGATTCGATGATTGCCGCGCGCAACACCCGCCCGTAGATGCCGATGTAGAGGATGGCCAGCGTGATCCAAGGTATGACGAGCGTCAGGAACCAGCCTTTCGGATCGTCGGAAAAATTCTTGTAGCCGAGCGGCGGCACCCAGGAGAACGCCCAGCTGTCGTGGTAGCGGCTCTGGGTGATCAGGTTCATCACCTCCCCCAGCCAGTAGACCGGCATGGAAATGCCGAGCAGACCCAACGCCATCAGCAGCTTGTCCAGCCAGCTGTCGCGGGTGGCGGCAGCGACGATGCCGATGGCGATGGAGACAACCACCCACAGAATCGCCGCTCCGAACACCAGCGAGAGCGTGACGGGGATCGAATCCATGACCGCCGGCACCACCTTCCAGCCACGATTGACGAAGGAGGTCAGATCGCCAGTGACGAAGATCTTCTCCATCATTTTCACATATTGCACGTAGAGCGGCCGGTCGAAGCCGAAGCTGTGGCGCACCGCCTCCAGCACCTCGGGCGAGGCATTGCGGCCGGCGATGCGCGCCGCCGGGTCGGCCCCCGGGGTCGCGAAGAAGATCAGAAAGACGATGACCGAGATGCCGAACATCACGAACAGCATCTGACCGAAACGGCGCAGGATGGCGTAGATCATCAGTCGCGCCCCAGCCGAACCTTGGAGCGCGGGTCGAGCGCATCGCGCAGACCGTCGCCGAAGACATTGAGCGCCATGACGGAAACCGCGATCGCCAGGCCCGGCACCAGCGCCACCAATGGCCTGGTGTAGAGCAGCGCCTGGCCGTCCTGGATGATGGTGCCCCAGCTCGCGGCGGGCGGCTGCACGCCGATCGAAAGGAAGGAAAGCGCCGATTCCGTCAGCATGTTCAATGCCATCATCAGCGGCACGAAGACGATCAGCGTGGTGGTGATGTTGGGCAGGATGTCGCGCCACAGAATCCGCGGCCCCGGCACCCCCAGATTGATCGCGGCGAGCACGAACTCGCTGTTGCGCAGCGACAGGACCTGCCCGCGTATCGGGCGCGCCACATAGGGTATGTAGACGATACCGATGATGATGACCGGCAGCCACAGACTGCCCGACTCGATCTCGATCGGCCCGATCGAGATGCCTTGCGCGATGGTGACGATGGAAAGCGAAATCGCCAGGAGATAGATCGGAAACGCCCAAAGCACATCCAGCAAGCGCGACAGCACCGTGTCGGTGACGCCGCCGAAATACCCCGCGATCAATCCCGCCGCCGTGCCCAGAATCAGAGTGAAGATGGTGGCCGCCCCGGAGATCAGCAGCGAGCTCAGCCCGCCATAGAGCATCCGGGCCATGACATCGCGCCCCTGGCTGTCGGCGCCAAGGAAATAATTGCCGAGCCGCCAGGTCGGCCCGAGCGGCGTGTAGCCGAGCCCGAGCCCCTCTGTCGATTGTTCCATCACCGGAACGTCGGCGCCGTCGATTTGGATGACGGCGTCGAGCGTCGAGGCGAACGGGTCGGTTCCTGCCCATTTCGCGTAGAGAGGCGCGCCGAGGCAGGCGAAGACGATGAGGAGGAACACGGCCAGGGACGCCATGGCGGCCCTGTCCGTTGCCAGCTTCGCAAACGCGACGGCCCAAGGCCCTCGCGTCTTGTGCGGCATGGCGACAGCTTCGTTCGACACGGACGTGCCCCTCCGCGGTTCGTTACTGTACCCAGGCCATTACTGTACCCAGGCCATTACTGTACCCAGGCCATTACTGTACCCAGGCCATTACTGTACCCAGGCCATTACTGTACCCAGGATTGGGTGATCATCCAGTTGAACTGCCGGTTGAACTTGAAATTGCCAACGCGTTTGCTGACGAAGTCAAGCCGCTTGGGCGTGAAGAGGCCGACGGCCGGTGCCTTGTCCGTGACTTGCCTGTCGATTTCAGCCCACAATTTGTCGGCGGCTTTCTGGTCGGTCACGCCTAGGTCCAATGCCTTCTGCATCTTGGCGTCGATATCCTTGTCACAGAAGCCGGCGATGTTGATCGAAGCGTCCGAACCCTCGCGGAACGAGGCACAGCTGAACAGGATGTTCAGGAAGTCCGAAGCCGCGGGATAGTCCTTGTACCACTGGGTAACGGACATCTGCACTTTGTTGTTGGTGTTCTGGATGTAGGTGAACTGGATGTTGGACGAGATCGGCTTGACGTCGGCGATATAGCCGATGGTGGTCAGCACGCTCTGCAGATAGACGCCGATGGACCGGGAAATGGCCGTGTCCTCGACGATAATGGTCACCTTCTGGCCCTTGGTGCCCGATTCCTGGACGAGTTGTTTTGCCTTGTCGAGGTCAGGCGCCGACCATTTGGCGCCGGGGTTCTTGGTGAAGGGGCAGTAGTCCTCGTGGCCGGGGAAATCCGGAGGCAGAACCTGGCATACCGGCGAGGCGAGCACCTTGCCGCCGAACAGCTTGACCAGCGTGTTGCGGTCGATCGCATAGGCGACGGCCTGGCGCGCCTTTTCATTGTCGAACGGCGCCAGACGATTGTTGAGCGGCGCATACCACCACGCCGAAAGCGGCGAGATGTGCAACTGGTCCATGGCCTTTGTGCCGAGTTCGCCAAGGCGATCGCTGGGCAGCGCGTCGAACATCCAGTCGGCTTCCCCATTCTGGATCGCGGTGACGGCGGCTTCCTCGGAGAGCCCGAAATCATACTGGACGACGTCAGGGTAGCCGTCGGGCTGGGCTTCCTCGCTCCACCGCTTGAAGTTGGGGTTGCGGGTCACCGTCATGCCTTTGTTGGGATCGAAGGCGGAGATCATGTAGGCGCCGGTGCTGGGGATGGGCTTGGAGCCCATGTCTTCCGCGGGCGTGTCCGCCGGCAGGACCACGGCGTGCGGCAAGGCAAGCTTGTAGAGAATCTCGGCGTCCGGCTTGGTCAGGTTGACGGTGATCGTGCCGGCCGCTTCGTCGCCGACAACGCCGCCTTCCAGCGTGCAGCTCTTGGTGTCGGCAAGGCATTTGTCGGCGCCGACGATGCCGGCATAGAAGGTTCCGGATGTCGGTCCGGAGACCTTGAAGATGCGCTGGAAGGAAGCAACGACGTCCTTGACGCCGAGATCCTTGCCGTCGGAGAACTTGATGCCCTTGCGCAGTTTGAAGGTAAACGTCTTGCCGTCATTGCTGACCTGCGGCAGCGCCTCGGCGAGATCGGGGACGATGGTGAAGCCGTCCATGCCCTCGGCCTTGCGGAAAGCGACCAGCCCGTCATAGATCGGCTGATACATTTGCCAGCCCTGGTCGGTGTAATTGATATGCGGATCGAGCGTTCCGGCCGCCGAGCGCGCCAGCAGGCGAATAGTGCCGCCTCGATGTTCCTTGAGGTACTCGGCCTGCGCCGGAGCCACCCACATGCCGGCCAGCAATGCCGCGGCCGATGCCGCCAGAAGCAGTTTCTTCATGTCGTAGTTCCCCTTTTCTCAGTTGTCGTTGTCGTCCAGGAAGTCTCCCACCACCCGCATGCATAGATCCTGCTCTTCGACATGCGGCATATGGCTGGAATGCTCGAAGACCTGCCAGCGCGATCCCTTGATGCCGTCCTTGAAGGGCTGCACGGTCGCGGGCGTGGCTTCGTCGTAACGGCCGGAGATGATCAGCGTGGGAACATCGATGGCGGGCAACCGGTCGATGATGCTCCAGCTCTTCAGCGTTCCGATGACGTGGAATTCGTTCGGACCGTTCATGACGTTGTACACGGTCGGATTGCGTACGACCTGAGCGAAGGTCTCCGCCACCTCGGGCGGGAAGGGAACGACCCGGCAGACATGCCGCTCGTAAAACACGATCGTCGCTGCCTGGTAGTCCGGATGATCCGTCGTGCCGGCCTGCTCGTGCCGGGTCAGCGTCTCCTGTACATCGCTGGGCAGGTCCGCGCGTAACCGGCTGGCCTCCTCGACCCAAAGCTTCATGGAAGCCGGCGAGTTGGCGATGGTCAGCGACTTCAGGCCCCTCGGCCGCGTCACCCCATACTCAGCGCCCAACATGCCGCCCCAGCTCTGTCCGAGCACGTGGAAGCCGCCGCGGATGCCGAGATGGTCGACGAGGTTTTCAAGTTCATCAATGAACAGCCTGGGCGTCCAAAAATCGGCGCCTCTGTCAGGCAGCAAGGTGGAATTGCCGCAGCCCAATTGGTCGTAGTGGATGACGGCACGGCCAGTTCGGGCAAGCAACTTGTAGGCATCGACGTAATTGTGGGCGGCACCTGGCCCGCCATGGAGAATAACGACCGGAGCCTTCCCGGTATCCAGCTCGCCACTGACCCGATACCAGGTTTCGTAGTCGCCGAAGCCGGCCCGACCTTGCCTGGTGACGATCTCCAGTGACATCGCGGCTCGTTGCGTGGTTGAAGACATGCTGTTCGTCACCTAGTTCGCCGCCCGGCTGGCCTGAACCCACTCTTCCAGCATCTGCACGCCGAAGGCCGTGGCGCCTTGCCGACCAAGGGGCCGATCCGCATCGGCCAGTTCCTTGCCGGCAATGTCGAGATGCACCCAGGGCCGATCCTCGGTGAAATGACGCAGGAATGCCGCGGCGTAGGGCGCGTCACCGTCTTCCATGTCCTTGGCGTGATGCCGCAGGTCCGCGAACGGCGATTGCAGTCCCTCGTCGTAAGCCCGGTCGAGTGGCAACTGCCAAAACCGCTCGCCGACCGCTTCCCCGGCCGCGATCATCCGCGAGGCGATGGCGTCGTCTGTGCTGAAGAGGCCGGCGAATACCGATCCCAGACCGCGCATTACCGAATAGGTCAAAGTGGCGAGGTCAACGATCACCGACGGATTGAAGCGCGAGGCGGTATAGTACAGGCAGTCGGCCAGGATCAGGCGTCCTTCCGCATCCGTGTCGAACACTTCAACGGTCTGGCCGGACGCTGTCGTGATGATGTCGCGTGGCTTCAGCGCGGTGCCCGACGGCATATTCTCGGCAATGCCGAGCACGCCGACCGCGTGCACCGGGCTGCCTTGCCGGGCGAGCGCGATCAGCAGGCCGACCACCGCAGCCGCGCCGCCCATATCGGCCTTCATATCGAACATCTGCTCGCCGCGCTTGATGCAGAGGCCGCCGGAGTCAAAACAGACACCCTTGCCGACGAAGGCCAGCGGCTGTGCGGGGCACCCTTGCCGCGATAGCGCAGGACCGCGACGCGCGGGGGTCGCACCGAGCCTGATCCCACAGCCAGGATCGCGTTCATGCCGAGTTCCCCGAGCCTTGCCGTATCGAGTATCTCGACGTCGATGCCGGCTTCGCGCAATGGCTCCAGATGATCGTGGAAATTGTCGGGATGGAGATGGTTCGGCGGCAGGTTGACCAGCGTGCGCGCATATTCGACGCCATCCGCGATCGCATCGATCCGTGCCAGCGCCGAATTCAGCGCCGGACCGCCGGCTCCGACCAGTTGCACCCGCAGGGTCCGATCGGCCCCCGCTCCCGCGCGCCGGTTGCGCATGTCGAAACGATAGCGCCGCAGCCGCATGCCGAGCGCCACCCGCGCCATTATTTCGGCGCCGGGCAGATCGACGCCCGCGATGGCATCCAGGATCAGGGTAGCCGCGCATTCCCCTTTGCTTTCCAGATGCGCGGCCAACAGGCCGCCGGCACGCGTCAAGGAGAGCGCGGTGACGGCCTCGGCCTTGCCAAGCGCCAGGACGATCACGCGCCGGGCCGATACCGCCTGAGGGGCGATGACATCGATGCAGGCGCCGGATTCAGCCAGCAGGGCCACATCGGAACAGGCTCGGGAGAGGATCCCGCTCATTTCGGTGTCTAGTGCCATTGCCCGCGGGCCAAAGCCTGTCTGGGCAGTCTGCAAGATCACGACGACGGAGGTTTCCGCGGAAATTTCGTCCGCCGTTTCAAAGACCGGCACTGGCGATTGAGGCATAGGCGGGCGTTCTCCTCATTGCGGGGCTTTGGCCGAAGCGCTGCTTGACGGTTGCGCAATGCTTCGCCGCCACCGGTGTAAGCCGGTCAAACCGGTCGCCGCCGTTGGTGGAATGGTGCCGAAGTTCCCGAATAGCCGTTTTCTTGAGACGACTTAGTTGCTCTTACCTCTTGGGTATCTCTGAACGGGCCAGGCGATCAAACGCCAATTTTGTCCATGTCGATTGACAAAAACTCAACTGACAATTCATGATCGGCCGATGGCCCTACCCTCACTTAACGGCATGCGCGCTTTCGAGGCCGCCGCACGCCTCGGCAGCATCAAGGATGCGGCTGAGGAGCTGCATTTGACGCCCTCGGCGATCAGCCGCCACATCCGTGCACTCGAACGCAATCTCGGCCAGGACCTGTTCGAGCGCGGCTTTCGCCAGATAACCCCGACCATCCGGGGTTCATACTATGCGCGCAGCCTCTCCGAGGCGTTCGAGGCCATCTGGCGCGCCACCGACGATGTCAGTCTCGCCGACGGCCCGAGCCACGGCAGGACCCAGCGTGTCCGGGTCCTGTGCGTGCCCGCTGTCCTGAACCTTTGGCTGGCGGACCGATTGCCGAGTTTTCGCCGGCAGCATCCGACCGTGGATCTGGAGATCTCGACATCGGGCAAGCGGGCCAATTTCGATTTGGCCATTGTCGACGAGTTCGTCTACAAGGCCGGCCCGGCGCTGACGCTGCTGATCCCGCTGGTTCTGACGCCGGTCTGTGCACCCTCGTTGCTTGAAGGGCCGATGCCGCTACTGTCGCCCGCCGATCTGGTCAACCACCACCTGATCCACGAATGCGAGACCATGCGATGGAAGCGCTGGCTGGAGCAGGAAGGCGTTTTGGACACGACGCCGAAATCCAGCACGACGCTGGATGATTGCACGCTGATCATGCGCGAGGCCATCAATGGCGCTGGAATAGCGCTTGCCGACACGATGATGGCCCAGGATCTGCTGCAGCAAGGCAAGCTGGTCGCCCCGTTCAGCGCCCGCCATACCTATCCGGCCGGCATCTACCTGCATCAGCGCCGCAGTATCGGCAACAAGCCGGGTACCGGCCTGTTTCAGGATTGGCTGCTTTCCGAAGTCGAGGACCACAAGCGGGTGATGGCCATCGCCTAGGCTGCCGCTCTTGCCGACAGAAGTTGGGAAGGCGGGTTCATCCAACCTGACGCCGTGGATCGAAAATTCGAATCGAAAGATGGGCGCTTTTCAAAAGCGGCTCACCATCACCGTCTGCCGATAATCGCGGTTCGCATTGAATATCTTTAAGGCCAAAGCCGGCAAATCGGTTGCTTGTCGGTTCCCCTGCGTCAGGCGTAACCTCTGCGGTCAACGCGTGAGGGCGCGTGCTGCAAGAAGGGGATATTGCAATGACGATACAAGGCGCATCGCCTGACCTGTATAATGAAGACCTCGCTCCCGCCAAGGTTCGAAACTGGGGACCGTTCTCGATCTTCAATGTCTGGACGTCGGACGTCCATAGCCTGTGGGGCTACTATCTCGCCGCCAGCCTGTTTCTGTTCTGCGGCGGCTTCGTCAATTTCATCATCGCCATCGGCATCGGCTCGCTGATCATCTACGCATTGATGAACATGGTCGGCTATGCCGGTGTGAAAACCGGTGTGCCCTACCCCGTGCTGGCCCGAGCCTCCTTCGGCATCTGGGGCGCCAACATTCCGGCACTGGTGCGCGCCATCGTCGCCTGCTTTTGGTACGGCGCGCAGACTGCCGCCGCCTCCGGCGCCATCGTCGCATTGCTCATCCGCTCGCAATGGTTCGCCGATTTCAACGCCAGCACGCATTTCCTCGGCCATTCCGGGCTGGAGGTGATCTGCTTCGTCGTCATCTGGGCGCTGCAACTGCTGATCATCCAGAAAGGCATGGAGACGGTGCGCCGCTTCCAGGATTGGGCAGGACCCGCCGTCTGGGTAATGATGCTGCTCCTGGCCATTTATCTCTGCGTCAAATCTGGAACCTTCGCCTTCACCAGCGACATCCCGATGGACGTGCTTCTGGAGAAGACCAAGGATGCCGGCGTGCCTGGAACGCCGGGCTCGTGGACGTCGCTGTTCGCGGTGGCCGCGATCTGGGTGACGTATTTTTCGGCGCTCTATCTCAATTTCTGCGATTTCGCCCGTTATGCGCCCGATCAGGCGGCGCTGCGCAAGGGCAATATCTGGGGCCTGCCGGTCAACCTCATCCTGTTCTCGCTGGTCGCCGGCGTCACCACCATCGCCGCCTACGACGTCTACCATGAAGTGCTGCTGCATCCCGACCAGATCTCGGCCAAGTTCGACAGCTGGTTCCTGGCTGCGCTTGCGGCCTTGACCTTCGCGGTGGCGACCTTGGGTATCAACGTGGTGGCCAACTTCGTCTCACCCGCGTTCGACTTCTCCAACGTCTTCCCGCGTCAGATCGACTTCAAGAAGGGTGGCTACATCGCCGCGCTGATCGCGCTCGTGCTCTATCCCTTCGCGCCGTGGGAAGGCAGCGCCGCCTCTTTCGTCAACATCATCGGCGCGACGATGGGGCCGATCTTCGGCGTCATGATGGTCGATTACTATCTGATCCGGAAGGGCGAGGTCGACGTCGAGGCGCTCTACCGCGAGGACGGCGAATTCCGCTTCCAGGGCGGCTGGCACGTCAATGCCTTCATCGCCGCCGGCATCGGCGCCGTATTCTCCTCGATCCTGCCGAACTTCACCAACTGGCTGCCGTCCTGGTGGGGCGTCTATGGCTGGTTCTTCGGCGTGGCGATCGCCGGCGTCATCTACTACGTGCTCCGCACCGCGGCCGTGGGCGCCGGTGCCAAGACGGCGAAGGCTTGAGCGCCGACTACCCTTCTCCCTTGTGGGAGAAGGTGGCCTCGCGAAGCGAGGTCGGATGAGGGGTGTCCCAGGGAACGCCGACGTCTCACTCCGCTGGAACACCCCTCATCTGTCTCGGCGCTATCGCGCCGATCCACCTTCCCCCACAAAGGGGGAAGGAGAGCTATCCGCCGACCATTTCAGCCAGCTTGCGCACCGTATTCCAGTTACGCGAGGTGCCAACGCCGAGGCGCTTGTGATTGGTGGCCGCGAGCAGGCGCGAACTTGGCCTCTCGCGCGAAAACACAAGCCATATGTCGCCACCGACCAGAAGCACCTTTTCGTCCCCGGCGGCACGGGTCTGAAGACCCGATATGGCATCTTCGGCTACAGGTTTGCGCATTACGCGCACCGCGACCTGGTCGCCGGCTTCCACCGATTCAGCCGGGAATGGATTGCTGGCTGCGAGTGTCAGCCAATCGCTGGCGCTGCGGACAATGATGTCGACGTGGCGGCCAAAGGCCTTTTCGAAGGCGACCTCCAGGCGTGTCTCAAGCGTGGCGATCGAAATCTTTTCACTCTCGAACACCAGGTTGCCGGTCGCCACCAAGGTGCGGACATTTTTCAGGCCGATGCCTTCCGCCATCGCCTTGAGGTCGGACATGACGACCCGCCGCCCCTCTCCCAGGATGATGCTGTAGAGGAGCGCGACATAAGTCCGCATGGAATCAGTCAGACCAGCCGGCTCTGCTCCACCGCCGCCTCGATGAAGCTGGCGAACAGCGGATGCGGATCGAGCGGCCGGCTCTTCAGCTCGGGGTGATACTGTACGCCGATGAACCAGGGATGGTCAGGATACTCGACCGTCTCCGGCAGCACGCCGTCAGGCGACATGCCGGCAAAGACCAGCCCGCAATCCTCCAGGCGCTGCTTGTAATCGATATTGACCTCGTAGCGGTGCCGGTGACGTTCGGAAATCTGGGTGTCGCCATAGATATCGGCGATCTTCGAGCCCTTGGCCAGCTCGGCCTGATAGGCGCCGAGCCGCATGGTGCCGCCGAGATCGCCGGTCGCCCGGCGCTTTTCCAGCATGTTGCCCTTCAGCCATTCGGTCATCAAGCCGACGACCGGTTCCTTGCTCGGGCCGAACTCGGTCGACGAGGCATGTTCGACGCCGGCCAGGGATCGCGCCGCCTCGATGCAGGCCATCTGCATGCCGAAGCAGATGCCGAAATACGGCACCTTGCGCTCACGCGCGAATTTCGCCGCAAGGATCTTGCCCTCCGAGCCGCGTTCGCCGAAGCCCCCGGGCACCAGGATACCGTGCACCTTCTCCAGCCAAGGCGCCGGGTCCTCCTTTTCGAAGATTTCCGATTCGATCCAGTCGAGCTTGACCTTGACGTGGTTGGCCAGCCCGCCATGCGAGAGTGCCTCGATCAGCGATTTGTAGGCATCCTTGAGGCCGGTATACTTGCCGACGATGGCGATGGTGACCTCGCCCTCCGGATTGTGGATGCGGTTGGACACAGCCTGCCATGGTTCCATGCGCGGCTTGGGTGCCGGGTCGATGCCGAAGGCCGCCAGCACTTCCGAATCGAGACCTTCCTTGTGGTAGGCCATCGGCACGTCGTAGATGTGTGGCACGTCAAGCGCTTGGATGACGGCGCTCTCCCTGACATTGCAGAACAGCGACAGCTTGCGGCGCTCTTCCTTGGGAATGGCGCGGTCGGCGCGCACCAGAAGAATGTCGGGCGCAATGCCAATGCCGCGCAATTCCTTGACCGAATGCTGGGTCGGCTTGGTCTTCAGCTCACCTGCTGTCGGGATATAGGGCATCAAGGTCAGATGCACGTAGACGGCATTGTTGCGCGGCAGATCGTTGCCGAGCTGGCGGATTGCCTCGAGAAACGGCATCGCCTCGATGTCGCCGACCGTGCCGCCGATCTCGCACAGCACGAAATCATAGTCGTCATTGCCGTCGAGGACGAAGTTCTTGATCTCGTCGGTAACGTGCGGGATGACCTGCACGGTCGCGCCGAGATAGTCGCCACGCCGCTCGCGCTCGATGATGTTCTTGTAGATGCGCCCGGTCGTGATGTTGTCCTGCTGATTGGCGGAACGGCCGGTGAAGCGCTCGTAATGACCAAGATCGAGATCGGTCTCGGCACCGTCATCGGTGACGAACACCTCGCCATGCTGGTACGGCGACATCGTGCCGGGGTCGACATTGAGGTAGGGATCGAGTTTTTTGATGCGTGCGCGATAGCCTCGCGCCTGCAGGAGAGCCCCAAGGGCCGCTGCGGCAATGCCTTTTCCAAGTGAGGAAACCACGCCGCCTGTGATGAATACATATCGCGCCATGGGAGTCATCGCTTAACGCGGCCGGATTGATTCCGCCAGAGAAAAAACCGCCGCGAAGGCTTTTCCCAAGAAGGCGCTCGGACCATGATCCCTAAAATGGAATCCGGTTTTTCGGACAGGATCCCGACCAAAACGGGTTTTGATCGGGACCTTTCGTCCGGAATTGGCGTAAAAACAAAGACTTAGAGCAGGTCGGCGATTCTATCAAACGGTGAACCGCTCCAAGCAAAACAAAAGGGCCGGCTGAGCCGGCCCTTTCGGCATGATGATGGAAACGTCAGATGATGACGACTTTGGTGCCGACCCGGACGCGGCTGTAGAGGTCCATGACGTGCTCGTTCATCATACGGAAGCAGCCATTGGAGGCGCTGGTGCCGATAGACTGCGGCGCGATGGTGCCGTGAATACGCAGATGCGTGTCCTTCTTGCCGTCATAGAGATAGATGGCGCGGGCACCGAGCGGATTCTGTCCGCCGCCGGCCATGCCGTCCTTGTACTGGCCGTAGTGCTTTGGCTCGCGCTTCTGCATGTCGAGGGTCGGGATCCAGCGCGGCCATTCCTGCTTGTCGCCGACCGCGACCGTGCCCTTGAACTGCAGCCCTTCGCGGCCGACCGCGATGGCGTAGCGACGCGCGGTTGTGGACGATTCGACGAGATAGAGCCGGCGGGCGCTGGTGTCGATGACGATCGTGCCGGCATCATAGCCCGTGAATTCCACGTCCTGAGGCACGAATTCCGGCTTCACCTTGAACGGCTTCTTGGCGTTCCTCTGGGCAAGTGCCGAATCGAGCGCGCGGGTCTCGGGCAGATAGCTGATCGATGAGCCCGATGAGGTTCCACCGAACAGGCCGGCGAACAGGCCGCCGCTCGACTGCTTCTGGCCGCCGACGACCTCGCTGCGCAGTTCGCCATTGTTGCCGGTCAAAGCGACATTCATCGCTTCGGCGGGGATAGGCTCTGCTGACTGGATCGGCGTGACGGGTTCAATCGGTTCGATGATCTTGGTGGTCTTCTTGGCTGGCTTGGCCTCGGCCACTTCAGCCGACGGTGCGCTTTTGCCCTTCTGGGCCAGGAAGGCCTGCCGTGCGGCATCGGCCTTGGCTTTCGCCGCTTCGCGCATCGCCAGCTTCCTGGCCTCGAGCGCCTTGGCCTTGGCGTTCTCCTTGTCGGCAACGATCTTGGCCTCGATCTTCTTGATTTGGGCAAGATCGTCCGGCGTCGGGTTTTTCTTCTTCTTGAGAAGCTTCAACTGCGTCGCATCGCTTTTGGCCGCGACGGGGATGGCGTCGGTTTTTTCAAGCGACACCGGCTGTTGTGCGGCCATGTTTGCCGGCATGGCGGCGAAGGCCGGGGAACTCATGCCGATTGCGGCGCAAAGTCCCAGGAAAATGAAGCTGCGAAGCTGCATGGCGAAGATCCGATCGTTCAATGCTTCCCACGGCGTCGCCCAGCGTCCCCCAAGGACGCCGAAAATGCCGCGTGCAATCTATAGTCGAATAAGCGCGGATGCCTCAAGCGCGAGACCGCACTGCTGCCCGTGGAATCTTCGTGATCGCGCAGCATTTGCCGCGACTGTGTTCAAACGATCACAGATCGCGGTTTGGAAACGTCGAGGTTTACTGGTTCGGAACCTGGGGCGCCGCCGGCGCCGTGTTGGTGGTTCCATTGGTGGCCGGCGGCGTTGAGCCTGCGGCGGGGGCAGTGGCCGGGGCCGTTGCCGGAGGCTTTGCGGCGGCGTCGTTTCCGGATGGCGGCGTCGGCGTGGTGGTGCCGGCGGGAGCCGGGGTGGTGGTGCCAGGCAGTTGGTTGAGCACGCCCTTGCCGGCGCCGTCCGAGGTCACGGGAACCCGGTCGAGAATGTCGATCGGCTTCTCGCCGTAGCGGGCAATGATCGACAAGGTCAGCGACGTCACAAAGAACGCTGCCGCCAGGATCGCCGTCGCCCGGGTCAATGCGTTGGCCGCGCCGCGCGCCGTCATGAAGCCCGATCCGCCACCAATGCCCAGGCCGCCGCCTTCGGAACGCTGCAGCAGCACCACGCCGACAAGGGCGAGCACGACCATGAGATGGATGACGATCAGTACGGTTTGCATAGTTTATCCTGGCAAGGCCTTGCCCGGCCGCGGACACGACCGGTGAATTGGAGGCGGCTCAATACAATGCTTTCACGGCATTTCCAAGCCCGTGGCCGGAATATGGGAAGCAACGCGCCCTTTGCAACGAATTCGGACGGGATGGGACCCGCCCATCGTCATGGATCTCAGCCTGCAATGCTGCGATAGGCTTCGGCGATACCCAGGAAATCAGCCGCTTTCAGGCTGGCGCCGCCGACCAGCGCGCCATCGACGTTCCTGACGCCCAGCAGTTCGACCGCGTTGGACGGCTTGACCGAGCCGCCATAGAGAATGCGCATCCTGGCAGCGGCGGTCCCCAGCTTTTCCGACAGCTTTTCGCGGATATGCGCATGCGCCTCGGCCACATCGGCCGCCGTTGGCGTCAGGCCGGTGCCGATCGCCCACACCGGCTCGTAGGCGATAATGGTATTGGACGGCGTGGCGCTCGGCGGCACCGAGCCTTCGACCTGGCGCGACAGCACATCCAGCGTGGCGCCCGCTTCACGCTGCTGCTGCGTCTCGCCGATGCAAACGATGGCCACCAGTCCGGCACGCCAGGCCGCGGTGGCCTTGGCTTGGACCGTCGCATCGTCCTCGCCGCGTTGTTCGCGGCATTCGGAGTGACCGACGATGACATGGCTCGCGCCCGCGTCCTTCAGCATCTCCGCCGAGATGCAGCCGGTATAGGCGCCGCTTTCCTTGGGGTGGCAGTCCTCGCCGCCGGCATGGACAGGCGTGCGCGACAGGATCTCCGCCGCATGGGAAAGCAACGTCGCGGGAACACAGACCAGTGCTTCGGTCTCGGCGTCGAGCCCGCTCATGAAACCGTTGCCGATCATCCTGAGTTCGTTGAGCGAGGCGCTGGTGCCGTTCATTTTCCAGTTGCCGGCGACAAGCGGGCGAATTCCTGGCGTCATGGTGTGCTTCTCCGGGCGATATCAGGCTCTGGCCCTCACTACCAAAATCAGGCCACAAAGCAATCGACAGTGGACCGGAAGGGCGCTATTGCGCTTGTTTCAGACTCGGCGCATGCGAAAATGCGCATAAATCGGAAGTAACCATGCTTGGTATATTGAGAAGCGCGGCGGGTACCTGGGTCGCGAAGACGCTGCTTTCGCTGCTGGTGGTCAGTTTCGCTGCCTGGGGCATCTCCGGAAAGCTCATGGGCGGCTTTGCGGGCCACGATTCGGTGATAACCGCTGGTGGAACCAAGGTATCGATCAACGAATACCGCCTTGCCTATGACCGCCAGCTCGCCGTCATGTCGCAGCAGTTCGGTCAGCGCCTCACTCATGAACAGGCAAAGGCGCTCGGCATCGACAATCAGGTGCTGGCGCAACTCGTCTCCGGTGCCGTTCTCGACGAACAGGCACGCAAGCTGGGCCTCGGCCTCTCCAAGGACCGGCTGGCCGAACTCACCCGCGAAGATCCGGCGTTCAAGGGCCCTGGCGGTCAGTTCGACCGACGGACATTCGACTACATGCTCCACCAGGTCGGCATGCGGCCCGAGGATTACCTGAAGAACCGCGCCCAGGTGGCGGTGCGCCAGCAGATCGTCGAGGCTGTCTCGGACGGCCTCAAGGCGCCGGACACGTTCTTCAAGGCAGTCGCGCTCTACCGCGGTGAAGACCGCACCGTCGACTACCTGACATTGCCAAAGACGCTGGTCGAGCCAATCGAGGCGCCGAGCGACAGCGTGCTCCAGGCCTATTTCGAGGCGAACAAGAAAACCTACGCCGCACCTGAATACCGCAAATTCTCCTATGTTCGCCTGGAACCGGTGGACATCATGGATCCGACCGCGGTCACCGACCAGCAGGTCAGTGACGACTACAACAAGAACAAGGCGCGCTACACCACGCCCGAAATGCGCACCATCGAGCAGCTTGTGTTCAAGACGCCGGATGCCGCCAAGGCAGCGCTCGATTCGCTCAAGGCCGGCGCCACCTTCGACAAGCTGGTGACCGCCGAAGGCAAGACCCCGGCCGATATCCTGCTTGGTACGCTTGCCAAGGACAAGATCGCCGACAAGGCGGTTGCCGATGCCGCCTTCGCGCTTAACGCCAATGAAGTCAGCCAGGTCGTTCAGGGCACCTTCGGTCCGGTGCTGCTGCGCGTGACTGAGATCAAGCCGGAGGTGGTGAAGCCGCTCGCCGAAGTGTCCGACCAGATTCGCAAGGACCTGGCGCTGGGTGAGGCAAGCCGCATCCTTTTGGATGTGCACGACAATTATGAGGACACCCGTGCATCGGGCAGTTCGCTGGCCGACGCGGCCGCCAAATTGAAGCTTAAGGACATCACTGTCGACGCCATCGATCGCAATGGCCTGAGGCCCGATGGCTCCATCGTCAAGGACCTGCCGGAATCGCCGTCGCTGATCAAGGCCGTCTTTGATGCCGAACCCAACACCGAAAACGAAGCGCTGACCACGGCGGACAACGGCTTCGTCTTCTATGAGGTTGGTTCGATCACACCGGCTCGCGACCGCACTCTTGATGAGGTGCGCCAGAAGGTGGTCGCCGACTGGACGGCAGCCGAGACCACCAAGCGGCTAGCCGCCAAGGCGGACGAACTCGAGAAGCGGCTCAAGGCCGGCGCCACGCTCGATGTCATCGCCAGTGAACTCAAGCTGGAAAAGCAGACCAAGCGCGGTTTGAAGCGCGAGGCCGATGATGCCGATTTCGGCAAGGAGGGCGCCGCCGGGATGTTCGGCGTCGGCGAAGGCGGCAGCGGCTTGATCCCCTCGCCCACCGGCGACGGCCAGATCCTGTTCAAGGTCGCCGAAGTGTTCGAACCGGCAGGCGCCGACGCCAGCTCGGTGCCGGACGACGCGCAGAAATCATTCACCTCCGGCATGTCCGACGACCTGCTCGACCAATTGGTGGCGCAGTTGCAGACGCAATACGATGTCCGCATCGACCAGGCCGCCGTTGCCCAAGCCTCGACAAGATGAGCGCGCTGAAAACCCATATCGCCAAGGTCGCGACCGGCACCGCCCTGTCCTTCGAGGAGGCGTGCGAGGCCTTCGACATCATCATGTCGGGCGATGCGACCCCAGGGCAGATCGGCGGCTTCCTGATGGCGCTGCGCGTGCGCGGCGAGACGGTCAGCGAAATTTCAGGTGCTGTCGCCACGATGCGTGCCAAGATGCTTCGCGTCGATGCCCCTGACGGCGCCATCGACATCGTCGGCACCGGCGGCGACAATTCGCACTCGGTCAACATCTCGACGGGATCAGCCTTCGTCATTGCGGCCAGTGGCGTGCCGGTCGCCAAGCACGGCAATCGCGGCCTGTCCTCGCTGACCGGTGCGGCCGATGTCCTGATCGCGCTCGGCGTCAAGATCGACCTCTCGCCCGAGTTCATCGGCCGTTGCATTCGCGAGGCGGGCGTCGGCTTCATGTTCGCGCCCGCGCACCATCCGGCGATGAAACATGTCGGCCCGACACGCGTCGAACTCGGCACCCGCACCATCTTCAACCTCCTCGGCCCGCTGTCCAATCCGGCGGGGTGAAGCGGCAGATGGTTGGCGTGTTCCTGCCGGAATGGATCATGCCGGTGGCCGAGACGCTGAAGGCGCTCGGCACCGAGCATGCCTGGGTCGCCCATGGCGACGGCTATGACGAGATCACCACCACCGGGCAAACGCAGGTTGCCGAACTGGTTGGCGGCGAGATACGCAGCTTTACGCTGACCCCTGAAGAGGTTGGACTGAAGCGCCACACCAAGGACGAGCTGCGCGGTGGTGACGCCGCCTACAACGCCAAGGCGTTGCGCGATATGCTGGGCGGCGCAGCCGGCGCCTACCGCGACACGGTGCTGATGAACGCCGGCGCCGGACTGGTGATTGCGGGCAAGGCGGCGACGCTTGGTGACGGCATCGCCATCGCCGCGCAGGCGATCGACAGCGGCCGGGCGCTGCAGGTGCTCGACCGGCTGGTCGAAATTTCGAACGGGTGAACCGTGTCTGACATTCTGCGCAAGATCGAAGCCTACAAGCGCGACGAGATCGCCGCCGCCAAGGCACGCGTACCGATCGCAGAGATCAAGGCGCGCGCAAAAGACGCCGACGCACCGCGCGGCTTTCTGGCGGCGCTCGACGCGAAACGCAGATCCGGCGATTTCGCCCTGATCGCTGAAATCAAGAAGGCAAGCCCCTCCAAAGGGCTGATCCGTGCGGACTTCGATCCGCCGGCATTGGCGAAGGCCTATGAAAAAGGCGGCGCCGCCTGCCTTTCCGTACTGACGGACGGGCCGTCCTTTCAGGGCGCGCCGGAATTCCTCACCAGGGCAAGGGCAGCCGTCGCCCTCCCCGCGCTACGCAAGGATTTCCTGTTCGATTCCTACCAGGTCCATGAAGCCCGCGCCTGGGGAGCGGACGCCATCCTGATCATCATGGCCAGCGTTGACGACGCCCTGGCACATGAGTTGGAAACGACCGCGTTCGAACTCGGCATGGATGCGCTGATCGAGGTGCACGACGAGGCCGAGACGGAGCGCGCGTTGAAATTGTCGTCGCGGCTGATCGGCATCAATAACCGCAATCTGAGAACGTTCGAGACCAGCCTCGAGACCTCCGAACGGCTGGTGGCGATGGTACCCGCCGATCGCCTGCTGGTCAGTGAGAGCGGCATCTTCACCCATGACGATTGCCTCAGGATGCGGAAGAGCGGCATCGGCACCTTCCTCGTGGGCGAAAGCCTGATGCGGCAACAGGACGTCGCCGCGGCGACGCGCTTGCTCCTGACGGGCAAGGCAGTAGCCGAGGCAATCTGATCGTGGCGGCCAACCTCACGCACCTTGGCGCGCAGGGCGAGGCCAACATGGTCGATGTCGGCGACAAGGAAGAGACGACGCGCACCGCGATCGCCGAAGGCTTCGTCTCCATGCAGCCCGAGACATTGAAGACCATTCTCGCCGGCAACGCCAAGAAAGGTGACGTGCTTGGCACAGCGCGCATCGCCGGCATCATGGCGGCCAAGAAGACGCATGAGTTGATCCCGCTCTGCCACCCTCTGCTGCTGACCAAGGTTTCCGTCGACATCGAGCCAGACCATGCTCTGCCCGGCCTCAGGGTCACGGCACTGGCGCGCGTCACCGGCAAGACCGGCGTCGAGATGGAAGCATTGACCGCCGCGTCCGTGGCCTGCCTGACCATCTACGACATGGCCAAGGCGGTGGACCGGGCCATGGTCATCTCAGGTATCCGGCTGGTCGAAAAGACCGGCGGCAAGTCCGGCGACTACAAGGCAGGTGCCTGATGACGCTGGTTCCGGTTGCCGAGGCGCTCGAACGCCTGCTCGATGGTGCCGTGTCGCTGGCCGGCGAAAGCGTCCCTCTCATCGAGGCTGTCGATCGTGTGCTGGCGGAACCTGTGGTGGCGCTTCGCACCCAGCCGCCGTTCAACGCTTCTGCCATGGACGGCTATGCGGTGCGAGCCGCCGACGTGGCGTCGGTGCCGTCGAAACTTTCGGTGATCGGCATGGCGCCGGCAGGGCGTGGCTTTGACGGCACGGTCGGCCGGGCACAGGCCGTGCGCATCTTCACCGGCGCACCGCTGCCTGATGGCGCCGATACAATCGTCATCCAGGAGAATGTCAGAGATCTCGGCGGTGGCAACATCGAAGTGTTCGAGCCCACCACCGAGTGGCGTCACATCCGCCGCGTCGGCCTCGATTTTTCTAAAGGCGACGTGCTGCTGGAAAAGGGACGCGTCCTCGACCCTGCGGCATTGTCGCTAGCGGCATCGGCCAACCATCCGCGAGTGAGCGTGGTGAAACGGCCGCTGGTCGCCATCATCGCCACCGGTGACGAGCTGTTGCCGCCCGGCAGCGAACTCGGGCCGGACCAGATCATCTCGTCCAACGCTTATGGCGTCGCCGCGGCAGCACAGTCGGTCGGTGCGCGCGCGCTCGATCTCGGTATCGCCGCTGACCGCATGGACGCCATCGCCGCCCTGGTCAGGAAAGCGGTGGCCGCCGGCGCCGATGTTATCGTCACTCTGGGCGGTGCCTCGGTGGGCGACCATGACCTTATCCATGACGTGCTGACCTGCGAAGGCATGACCCTCGGCTTCTGGAAGATCGCCATGCGTCCTGGCAAGCCGCTGATGTTCGGACGCCTCGGCGATGTCAGATGCATCGGCCTGCCCGGCAATCCGGTGGCAAGCCTGGTCTGCTCGCAATTGTTCCTGAAGCCGCTTCTGGCGAGGCTCGGCGGTCGCCATCATCATCAGGATATCCGCCAAGCGCGGCTGGGCGCCGCAATGGCGGCCAACGATCTGCGCCAGGATTATGTGCGGGCGGTGGTCCAAGAAGACCGCGGCGAACTGGTGGCAATGCCGTTCGGCATCCAGGATTCTTCGATGCTGAGGATGCTTGCCGATGCCAACGGATTGGTCGTGCGCGCGCCTTTTGCTCCCGCATCTGTTGCTGGAGACGCTTGCAGCGTTCTGATGTTGCGTTGAAGAATTATCTCATAAATAGCTGATAACAGGACAAAATGATCTCGGCTATTCCGAGATCAAAGTCCGCGTTAAGGCGTGCGCTGGATCGGCAAGGCCATCGACAACATCGTAATGATGCCGATCGGGTTCGACCACGGCATTGGTAATTGCACCCAGTCCGGTCCAGATGTTGGCCAGCAACGCATTCTGGCGCAGGAATTCGGAACGCTCGCCGCCGCCGGCCCAGCAGGTGATACGGACACCATCCAGGGGGCGCAGCAGTGCCGGGCTTTCCATCTGCGCCTCACGCTCATCGATTTTCAGCGTCGCGTTCATGTCCGTGCGCATCAGCGGGCGCAAATCATGCAAGCCTGAAATCGAAACGACATGGCGTATGCGCCGCGCGACATCGGCAGCCAAAGGCGTGGTCACCGTCACCATGCGGCTGGCGAGATGTCCACCGGCCGAATGTCCGGTCAGAACCAACGGCCCGTCGACCATTGCCCCGACCCTGCTGATAGCCGCCCCGATTTCGGTGACGATGCCGGCGATGCGTATGTCCGGACACTGCGTGTAGGACGGCATCGCCACGGCAAAACCGTTGTCGACCGCGCCGCCGGCGAGGTGCGACCACAAGCTCTTGTCGGTCTCCATCCAATAGCCGCCATGGATGAACACCACGAGGCCCCTCGGCGCGGCCTTGGGCAGAAAGAGGTCGAAGCGGTTGCGCGGACGATCGCCATAGGCGATGTCGATACGTGCCCGGCCCTGCGCCGACAACGCATCGCGAAACGCTTGTGCAGGTTCCGCCCAAGCGGCCGGCCAACGGTCGCTGCCGGCGATATTGGCGCCGTTGGCGTAGGCATTGTCCCAGTCGGCAATGTGATGGTGTGGCATCGGCACCCTCCCCGAAGCGGCGTCGTTTCTGCGCTAGCAATGGCCACTGCCGCGTCAAGCGTCAATGCTCCAAGGCAAAAACATTTTAGGCTTGAAACAAATTTCGACTGGTGCGATCCTGCCTGCGGAACAGTCGACAATGGGAGGTCCGCTGTGCTGTCCGAATCTGCCAATCGTCACCTTTCCGGCGACATGGTCGAGCAGGTGTAGCCGGCTGCACGAGCCTTCCGCGAAAGATGGGAATTTCAGATCCACCGCCTCCGGCCAGGTGCCCCGCACTCTGGCCGGGCAGCAGACAGGGACAGCGGCGACATGCTTGGGCCTTCAGCGCATACCGACACGTTCACGCGCGATCATCTGCCGCCGCCCGAACAATGGCCCGACTTCCTGCTCGACGGCTTCGACTATCCAGAACACCTCAACGCCGGTGTCGAATTGACCGACAGGCTGGTCGAGAAGGGTCTCGGCGACCACACCGCCCTGATCGGCAATGGCCGCCGCCGCACCTACAAGGAACTGTCCGACTGGACGAACCGGCTCGCCCACGCGCTGGTCGAGAATTATGGCGTCAAGCCAGGCAACCGGGTGCTGATCCGCTCCGCCAACAACCCGGCCATGGTCGCCTGTTGGCTGGCCGCCACCAAGGTCGGCGCCGTCGTCGTCAACACCATGCCGATGCTGCGTGCCGGCGAACTCACAAAGATCGTCGACAAGGCCGAGATCACGATCGCGCTCTGCGATACCAGGCTGATGGACGAGATGACCGCCTGCGCCAAGGACAGCGCGTTCCTGAAGCAGGTGATCGGCTTCGACGGCACCGCCAACCATGATGCCGAGCTCGACCGCGTCGCCCTCGACAAGCCCGTCACCTTCACCGCCGTCAGCACCGGCCGCGACGATGTCGCCCTGCTCGGCTTCACCTCGGGCACGACGGGCGTGCCGAAGGCGACGATGCATTTTCACCGCGACCTGCTGATCATCGCCGACGCCTACGCCCGCGAAGTCCTGCAGGTGACGCCGGACGACATCTTCGTCGGCTCGCCGCCGCTCGCCTTCACCTTCGGCCTTGGCGGGTTGGCCATCTTTCCCCTGCGCTTCGGCGCGGCGGCGACCCTGCTGGAGCAGGCGACGCCGCCCAACATGATCCACATTATCGAGACCTACAAAGCGACCATTTCCTTCACCGCGCCGACCGCCTACCGCGCCATGCTGAAGGCCATGGATGAGGGTGCCGACCTGTCATCGCTGCGTGTTGCCGTTTCCGCCGGCGAGACCTTGCCGGCTCCGGTCTTCGAAGAGTGGACACGAAAGACCGGCAAGCCGATCCTCGATGGCATCGGCGCCACCGAAATGCTGCACATCTTCATCTCCAACCGCTTTGACGACAGGAAGCCGGCTTCGACCGGCAAACCGGTCGGCGGCTACGAGGCGCGCATCGTCGACAACGACATGCGCGAAGTGCCGCGTGGCGAGACCGGACGGCTGGCGGTGCGCGGGCCAACCGGCTGTCGCTACATGGCCGATGACCGACAGAAGGACTATGTGCGCGACGGCTGGAACCTCACCGGCGACACCTTCACGCAGGATGAGGACGGCTTCTTCCACTTCGCCGCGCGTTCCGACGACATGATCGTCAGCGCCGGCTACAACATCGCCGGACCCGAGGTCGAGTCGGCGCTGCTTTCGCATCCCGATGTCGCTGAATGCGCAGTCATCGGCGCCGAGGATGGCGAGCGCGGCCAGATCGTCGAGGCGCATGTCGTGCTGGTGCAAGGTGTTTCGCCGGACGCGATGACCGTCAAGCGCCTGCAGGATCACGTGAAGGCAACGATCGCGCCCTACAAATATCCGCGCTCGGTCAAATTCATCGCCGCGCTGCCCAAGACCCAGACCGGCAAGATCCAGCGCTTCCGGCTGCGCACGGAGAAAATCAATTGAGCGAGCCCTACGATCCGGCGTCCGAAGGCGCACAGATGTCGTTCCACGAACGCATGTCCTACAGCGACTATCTGCACCTGGAGAAAGTACTCGACGCGCAGGCGCCGCTGTCGTCGGCGCATGACGAGATGCTGTTTATCATCCAGCACCAGACATCGGAACTCTGGATGAAGCTCGCCTTGCACGAGATTGGCGCCGCGATCCGCTCGATCCGTGCCGACCGGCTCGAACCGAGCTTCAAGATGCTGTCGCGCGTCGCCCGCATTTTCGAGCAGTTGAACAACGCCTGGGACGTGCTGCGCACGATGACGCCCAGCGAATACACCGAGTTCCGCGACGCGCTCGGCCAGTCCTCGGGTTTCCAGTCCTGGCAGTACCGCGCGATCGAATTCATGGCCGGCAATCGCAACCTCGCCATGCTCGGGCCGCACAAGCACCGGCCGGACCTCACGGACAGGCTGGAGGCAATCCTGACCGAGCCGTCGCTCTACGATGAAGCGCTGCTGCTTCTGGCACGCCACGGGTTCGACATCGGCGCCGATCCCAGGCGCACGGACTGGCGCGAGACGCGCGGCGAAAACGAAGAGGTCCTCGCTGCCTGGCAGACCATTTACCGCGATCCACAGCGTTACTGGATGCTCTATGAGCTGGCCGAGAAGCTGGTCGACTTCGAGGATTATTTCCGCCGATGGCGCTTCAACCACGTCACCACGGTCGAGCGCATCATCGGCCTGAAGCGCGGCACCGGCGGCACGTCGGGTGCCTCCTATCTCAAGAAGATGCTCGAGGTCGTCCTGTTTCCGGAACTCTGGAACGTCCGTACCCGGCTCTGAGCTCCTTGGTGCGGATTGAAAAACGGCGCGACACTTTTCCTGGAATTGCGCCGACTCTTCAGGTCACCGCGGTCTTGACCGCGAAGCGCGCGTCCTTCCACGCGCCGGTGCGCAGGATATCTTCCAACACCTCGACCGCCTGCCATACATCGGCGTAACCGACATAGAGCGGCGTGAAGCCGAAGCGAATCGTCGATGGCGCACGGAAATCGCCGATCACGCCGCGCTCGATCAGCGCCCGCATTACCTGGTAGCCGTTGGGGTGGAGGAACGAAACCTGGCTGCCGCGCTGCTTGCCATCGCGCGGGCTTTCCAGCTCCAGGCCGTAGGCGCCGCATCTGGTCTCGACGAGTCGGATGAACAGGTCGGTGAGCGCGATGCTCTTCTTGCGCACCGCCGCCATGTCGACATCGTCCCAGATATCCAGCGCCCCTTGAGCGCCCGCATCGACAAGACCGGTTGCGTGCCGCACAGGAAGCGGCGGATGCCGCTGCCGGCCTCATAACCCTGTTCGAAGGCGAAGGGCCGCGCGTGCCCCCACCAGCCGCTGAGCGGCTGCTGGACTTTGTCGTGATGACGCGTGGCGGCGTAGATGAAAGCTGGCGCTCCCGGGCCGCCATTGAGATATTTGTACGTGCAGCCGATGGCGAAATCGGCATTGGCGCTGTCGAGCTCGACCGGCAAGGCGCCGGCCGTATGGCAGAGATCCCAGACGATCAGCGCGCCGGCCTGATGGGCCTTGCATGTCAGTGCCGCCATGTCGCGCAACTGGCCGGATTTGTAATTGACATGGTTGACCAGGATGACGGCGACGCGCTCGTCGATCAGTTCCTCAATGGTCGGCGCATCAACGCCCTCGAGCCGCAAGACGGTGCCGGGTCGCGTCGATGCCACACCTTCGGCCATGTAAAGATCGGTTGGAAAGCTGTCGCCCTCGGCGACGATGACCGACCGGTCCGGCCGCATGCCGAGTGCGGCATGCAGCACCTTGTAGATGTTGATCGAGGTCGTGTCGCACACCACGGTCTGACCGGGCGCGGCGCCGATCAGCCGTCCGAGCTGGTCGCCAAGTGCCACCGGCATGTCGAACCAGCCGGCAGTATTCCAGGCGCGGATCAAATCCTGCGCCCACTCCTGGGCGGCGGCCTTCTGCAGCTCGTTGAAGACGGCGGGTGCCGCGGCGCCAAGCGAATTGCCGTCGAGATAGATGACGCCTTCCGGCAAAATGAACTGGTCGCGCATGGCACGCAGCGGGTCCGCCGCATCCATGGCCTCGACGTCTGCGAGATCGAGCGTTGCGTGCATCATTTGTGACATTCCCTGATTATCCACGCCCTGGTTATTCACGGATCGCTTCGCGCGCCGGCGCCGGCCCACGGCTGCGCTTGAGGCTAGGCAAGGCAAGCATGGCGAGCACGAACAGACCCGTGGCAAGCTTCAGATCGGGCGGTGGCATGCCGGCGGCAAGGCAGAACGACACCAGCTGGTAGTAGATGATCGCGCCGGCGAAGGGCGCCAGCAGCTGGCGCCAGACCGTCTGCTTGCCGACGACGGCCTCGCCGATCATCAGCGCGGCAAGGCCGTTGATGAGGATCCCCAGGCCCATATTGACGTCGGCAAATCCCTGCGACTGCACCATCAGCGCGCCGCTTGAAGCCGAAAAAGCGCTCGCCAGCCCGACACCGCCTATGGTGGCAGCCCAGACATTGATGCCTTGCGCCTCGGCCATGTCAGGATTGGCGCCCACGGCACGCACAGCCGTCCCCTTCTCGGTCCTGAAGAACATGTAGAGCAGCATGAAGGCGATCAGCGAGAGAAGACCCGCAACGACGATCTTGCTGACGGGAAAACCCGGCCGCGCGAACGGTACCCAGTCGAACACCGTCGGCGAGCCGAACACGGAGAGATTGGACTTGCCCATGATGCGAAGGTTGATGCTGTAGAGCATTGTCATCATCAGGATGCCCGCGAGAAGCGTGTGGATGCGGAAGCGCAGATGGACGAAGGCGGTGCAGCAGCCCGCCGCGAAGCCGGTAACAAGGGCGGCGGCGATGCCGACCAAGGGCGATGCGCCGGCGGCAAGGAGAACACCGCAGGTGCAGCCGCCCAGCGGAAAGGCGCCCTCGCTGGTGAGATCGGGAAAATTCAGCATGCGAAACGGAATCATGATCCCGAGCACGACAAAGGCCAGGATCAGGCTTTGCGCCAGGGTGACCGGCATGATCGCGACGAAGCTGGTGAGAACGTCCTGAATAAAGCCCATGATGATCAGCTCGCCAGCAACATGCGGTCGGTCTTGATGGAGAAATGGCCGATCAGATCGATAACCGTGACCCTCGCCTTCTCTTCGCCTGTGACCTCCAGGAGGACGCGGCCAGCGTCGAGCATGATCACCCGGCTGCCGTAGTCGACGGCATGCTGCATGTTGTGGGTCACCATCAACGTCGTCAGTTTCAGCGCGCTGACGGCGCGCACCGTTGCCCGCATGACCATCTCGGCCGTGCGCGGGTCGAGCGCCGCGGTATGCTCGTCGAGCAGCAGCAAGTCGGGCGATCCGCCGACCGCCATGATCAGCGACAGGGATTGCCTCTGTCCACCCGAGAGCAGGTCGACGCGCGTGTCGAGACGGTTTTCGAGGCCTAGGCCCAGTATCGACAGGCGTTCCTTGTAGGACGCGAGCCGCGTGGCGTTCAGCCCCTGGCGCAAGGTGCGCTTGTTGCTGCGCAAATCAGCCAGCAGCATGTTTTCCGCGACCGTCATGCTGGCGGCGGTGCCGCGCATCGGATCCTGGAAGACGCGGGCCAGTTTCGCGGCGCGCTTGTGCACCGGCATATCAGTCACATCGGCGCCATTGATCAGGATCTGGCCGGAATCGAGGATCAGAGCGCCGGAAATGGCGTTGAGCATGCTGCTCTTGCCCGCCCCGTTGGAGCCGATGACGATGCCGAACTCGCCCGTGGCCAGCGACAGGCTGAGACCGTCCAGCGCGACCTTCTCGTCGGCCTGGCCCTTGTAGAATACTTTGCGCGCGGATCGGATTTCGAGCATCGTTCCTCCCTGGCCTGAAAGGTGACGGCGCTCACGCCGTCACCCATGCAGCTCCGACGTCAGTCGACGATGCAGCCGCAATCGGCCATCGAAGCCGGTATCTCGATGCCGAACGCGGCCATCGCCTTGCGGGAAATCGTTGCCATGTGATCCTTGTAGGCCGGCCGCGACGGCGCGATCGTCTTGGGATCCTTGCCCTTGAGTATCTCTGCGGCGATGTTGCCGGCGTTGATGCCGACCTGCGTGTAATTGACCGCGAAGCTCGCCGGCACGGTGCCGTTGCGGACCGCGCTGTCATCGGAGTTGACGACCGGGATACCGGCCTGGCGGGCGGCGGCGGAGACAGCGGCGATCGCCGGCTGGATCAGGTTCGAGGCCGGGCCGTAGATGACGTCGGCCTTGCCGGCGAGCGAAGCGATGCGTTGCTGGATGTCATTGACGTTGTCGATGCCGACCTCCACCACCTCGAAGCCCGCGGCGGGCGCTGCCGCCTTGATCTTTTCGACCAAGGCAACGTCATTGGCCTCGCCCGGATTGTAAGGCACGCCGAAGCGCTTGGCGTTCGGCAGCAACTTCTTGGTGAAGGCCATCACCGCGGCGACGTCCTGCAGATCGCTGGCGCCGGTCATGCCTTCGTCTCCGGCGTCCCACGACGGCACCAGCTTGGCCGCCACTGGATCGGTGACGGCGGCAAAGACGATCGGAATGCCGGAACCGGCGAGCGCCTTCTTGGCGATCTGCGAGACCGGCGTGGTGATGGTGTAGATCAGCTTGGGCTGCTCGGCCTGCAGCTTGGCAATCATCTGCGGCACCAGCGATGCATCGAAATTGGTATGGCTTTCCGTGTAGACGACGTCCTTGCCCTCGACGAAGCCATTGTCCGTCAGCGCCTTCTTGAAGCCGGCTATGGCGGCGTTGAGCTGGGGATGCTCGCCGAAATTGGCAATGCCGACGCGTATCTGGTCGGCGGCGGCGCTGCCGGCGCTGATGATCAATGCCCCTGCCAGGGCCAATCCCGACAGCCAAGCAGATTTCGACTTCAACATCATTTCCTCCCAGATTTGATTGGTGCCGCCCATCGGGCCGCACTTGCAGCGATCATGGTCAGTCCCTCGCTGCGTGTCAAACATTATATATAATTCTTGCCATGACCCAACTTCATATATAATTTTCGCAGGCCCGACGCTGGACGGACCGCGATGCAGGACAAAACGAGCTCCACAAAGACGGAGGCAGCCTATCAGCTGTTGCGGCGCGATATCCTGACCACGCGCCTCATGCCCGGCGCCCCGCTGAAGCTGAGTGCGCTACGAGGGACCTATGGCGTCGGCTGGACGCCGTTACGCGAAGCCTTGTCGCGGCTCGAGGCCGAACGCCTGGTCACCGCCATCAGCAACCGCGGTTTTACCGTGGCTCCGGTGTCGCGAGCCGAACTGGAGGACCTGGCGCGCGCCAGGATGGTGGTCGAGATCCCGCTGTTCCTCGAATCGATGGAGAAAGGCGGCAAGGAGTGGGAGGATGCCGTGGTCACCGCCCACTACCGGCTCTCCCGTTGCAAGACCGCGGTCGACGATCCCTCGGATGCGGCCGTCGACAAATGGGACGAGAATCACGAGGCTTTCCATGCGGCGTTGCTGAGCGCCGCCACATGCGATTGGCTGCTGCGTTTCCGCTCGACGATCTCGGATCAACTGCGGCGGCATCATCGTTTTCTTGGTCTGGCGCCGACATTGCGGGCCGCGGCCGGCCTCAAGGATGGCTACGAAGAGGCGATGGAGGCACTGCGCGAAGCGATTGCGATCGAACATCATACCGCGATTATGGAAGCGGCACTCGATCGTGACGTCGAGCGGGCCAAGGCACTGATGGCGGCCCATATCGGCTACACCCTGCACGTCTATGTCCACAGCGAAGACAGCGGCGCTACCAAATACGCCGCCCGCGCCGGCAGCTTGAAAGCGGGTTCGGGATGACTTCGGCGCTTCCGCGACACCTATTCGCACGCGCTGGTCGCAGGGGGCCGGACGCCTGGGTCCATCGCAGCCCCGAGGCCACCAGTCGTTGGCGTTTTGGTTTCGTTTCGTTCCGCGAGTAGCGGACCGATAAACTATACGATCCGACCGGCAAAAGCCTTCCGAAATGGCTGATGCCAAGTCTGGGCAGAGGATGGGCCACAGCCTATTAACCATAACGATTTCAATGAGCCTGCCGATGGCGGAAAAGGTCGGTTTCGGCGCGCGGTCACGGACAAAAAACTTCAGACGCCTTAACAACTTCATTAAACTTTAAACGGTTGCGGAACACAACTGGAACAGATAGTGTTTGTTCTGGGTTTGTTTTTTCGATTCCGGTTCAGACCTTCGTTCAATGCCTTGGGGGCCGCCATGCTGACACGCAAGCAACATGAACTGCTGATGTTTATCCACGAACGGCTCAAGGAAAGCGGGATACCGCCCTCCTTCGACGAGATGAAGGAAGCGCTCGATCTTGCCTCCAAATCCGGGATTCATCGCCTGATCACGGCGCTGGAGGAACGCGGCTTCATTCGCCGGCTACCCAATCGGGCGCGTGCGCTGGAAGTGCTGCGGCTTCCGGATTCGATCGCGCCCGGCCTGAACGCGGCGAAGAAATTCTCGCCAAGCGTCATCCAGGGCAGCCTTGGTCAAAACAATCTTGGCCGCCAGCTCAAGCCCGTGACGGCCCCTTCGCGCCTGCCTGCCGCCGGCAATGACGACGATGCGGTTTCAGCCGTGTCCATCCCGGTCATGGGCCGTATCGCCGCCGGTGTGCCGATCGATGCCATCCAGCATCAGACCCATTCGATCTCGGTGCCGCCGGATATGATCATGGGCGGCGAGCACTATGCGCTGGAGGTCAAGGGCGACTCGATGATCGAGGCCGGTATCTTCGACGGCGACACGGTCATCATCCGCAATGCCGATACGGCAAGTCCGGGCGAAATCATCGTGGCGCTGGTCGACGAGGAGGAAGCGACGCTGAAGCGGTTCCGCCGTAAAGGCGCCTCGATCGCGCTCGAAGCCGCCAATCCCGCCTATGAAACGCGCATTTTCGGGCCGGACCGGGTCAAGGTACAAGGCAAGCTTGTCGGGCTGATCAGGCGCTACTGAGACGGTTTGCCATCGGACTTGTCGGGCTTTTTATAGGGCGGCAGCCCCCTCGCCTCGCGTGAGAATTTTCGCTGCTCGTGCCAGGGCCGGTATGGTCCCTCGACAGCGAATTCGATCGCAGCCGGAGTTGTAGCCGACTGGGGATCGAAGAAGACGGCAGCACTTCCCTTGCGGGCGAGTTGCCGTTTCGTGACGACGAGAACCAGCGGATTGTGGCAGGCGTCATAGGCGGTCGCATCATTGACGACGATCAGGTCGGCGAAAGCGCAGGCTTTCCAGGTGTTCTTGCGATCCTCGACATAGGCTACGATCGCGCCGGAAGGGTGCCTGGCAAGGCAAAGGCCTTCGCGGCAATAGAACGGCGATCCCTGCGGCAGGTCGGTGGGAGCGGCAATATCGAATTGCCCGTCCGCCTTGTCGAACATTTCCGGTTTGACGATTGTTTCGGAGATCAGAGCGCGTTTCCAGTTGTCGGCTGCGAATTCGTTCGGACGTTCCCGGTTGACGGCCAGTTCGCCATTGCCGATCGGCAGGGCGACCAGCCGCGCGTCTTCCGAGATCAGCACATCGGGCGTGCGTATGTCCGACACAGTCAACAGACCGGCAAGTGCGAATGGCAGCGCCGCGAGCCGCAGCCAGGTCGTCGCCATCGTCGCGATGACCAGCGCGACGGCCACCAGCAGCACGGATTGCTGCGAGATCAGCCCTACCCCATCGATTGGCGAGCGCTCCGATATCCATGACGATACGGCGATCATCGCTGTCAGGCCTTTACCCATCACGTAGAGAAACGGACCGTCGGCACCGAAGGGCATCGCCAGCGAACTGAGGACCGCAAAAGGCATGACGACCAGCGACACGATCGGCATGACGGCCAGATTGGCGAACAGGCTGAGCGGCGACACCCGCTGGAAATGCCAGATGGCGAACAGCGCCGTCGCGCTACCGGCGATGATGGACGTCATGGCCAATCCACCTGTCGCCAGCAGGAATTTTCGCATCAGGAACCCGGGAAGGGATCGCTTCGGCGGCGGTGGCTTCGTCTTGCCCGCATGGTGGTCCGCCCAGCCGGCATAGGCGCCAACCAGGGCCGCTGTTGCCGCGAACGACATCTGGAAGCTCGGGCCGACGACCTCGTGCGGGGAAACCAGGATGACGGCGATCGCCGAGATCGCCAGGTTGCGCATGGTGAGCGCCGCGCGATCGAACAAGACGGCGATCAGCATCACCGCCAACATGATGAAGCTGCGTTCTGCCGCTACGACGACCCCGGAAATGACGAGATAGGCGGCGATCGAGAAAAGTGCGGCGGCGGCAGCATATTTCTTCACCGGCCGGCGCGCGGAAAAGTCTGGAAACAGCGCGAAGGCACCGCGCAGCAGACCCATGATGGTGCCGGCGACCAGCGCCATATGCAATCCGGAAATCGAGATGATGTGATAGATGCCGGTACGCCGCATCGCTTCGTTGATTTCATCGGGAATGCCGGCGCGCACGCCGACGATCAGCGCCGCCGCGATCTCGCCTTCGGCGCCACCAATGCTGCCCCTGATGTGGTCGGCGATGGCTTCGCGGGCATTTTCGATGCCTGAAAAAAGGCGTGCCGACAGCGGCATCTCACCATCGTCGGTAGCGACAACCGTTGGATTACCGAGAAAGAAGCCGCTGCCGCCGATGCCTGCGAAATAGCTGTCGAAGGAGAAGTCGTAGCTGTCCGGCCGCACCGGACCGGTCGGCGGCAGCAGTTTGGCGTAGCCTGTGATAAGCGAGCCAGCGGTCATTTCCGGCGGTATCTTGCGTGCCGAAAGCCGGACCCTTTCCGGCGCATAGCGCAATTTCGGCCGGGCGGTCGAAATCACGTCCATGGTCAACCGGATGCGGCCGCTCTCCATCTCCTCGAGCGAGACCACGCGGCCGGTCAATTGAGTCGAGATTTCCGAACCCAGCATCCGGGTTCCTGCTCGCCATGTTTCGACCTTCGCCGCGAGCAGGCCCAACGCGCACAACAGCACTGCCATGAAACACAGATGGGTTTTCGGCCAGGAGCGCGAGACGAACGCACAGGTCGCCGCCAGCACCATGACCGCGACGGGCTTTGCAAAATCGGGCTCGGTCGCCAGCGAAAAGTAGCCGATCGCCCCGACGGCCAGGCAGACCGGCACCAGCAGGAAGGCGATGCCCCGGTCGAGTTCCAGCTCCGCCGCCTTGGCCAAGCCGTGGCGCAGGCGAGGCAAGGATACCAGGCCCATTTGCCGGCGCACGCGGACAATACTGCGTGCAGCAGGAGACGGAGTTGGCGCTGGCAAGCCAGCTTGCAACGGCTGGGTTGCCGGCGCAGCCACGAGCGGCGACGGCAGCGGGATCGCCGGAGGCGTCGCAAACAGGGACCGCTCGCTGACGCCGACAATGGCGCCCTCGCCCCGATCCGAGCTCCGGCCTCGTCCAGTCATCGGGTCTGCCCCTTGCGCCCTCGACACCCTATGCTACATGAACGCGCGACGCGCGAAAGTCCGCGCAACCGCACCCCGCTTCAGATGATTTCCGAGAGTTTCATGTCCGACAAGGTCGTCACCCGTTTTGCCCCCTCGCCCACCGGCTATCTGCACATTGGCGGCGCGCGTACGGCGCTGTTCAACTGGCTTTATGCAAAGCATACCGACGGCACGATGCTTTTGCGCATCGAGGACACGGATCGCGAGCGTTCGACCGATGCGGCGACATCAGCCATTCTCGACGGCCTGACCTGGCTCGGCCTGACATGGGACGGCGATGCGGTTTCCCAGTTCGAGCGCGCGCCGCGCCATCGTGAGGTGGCCGAGGACCTAGTGCGCCTGGGCAAGGCCTATTACAGCTACGAGACTCCAGCCGAGCTCGAGGCGATGCGCGAGGCAGCACGCGCCAAGGGCCTGCCGCCACGCTATAATGGCCACTGGCGTGACCGCGATCCATCGGAGGCACCCGCCGGCGTCAGGGGTGCCATTCGCATCAAGGCACCGGCCGACGGCGAGACGGTGGTGCAGGACCGGGTCCAGGGCGAGGTGCGCTTCCCCAACAAGGATCTCGACGACTTCATCATCCTGCGTTCGGACGGCAACCCGACCTACATGCACGCCGTCGTCGTCGACGATCACGACATGGGCGTCACCCACATCATCCGTGGCGATGATCATCTGACCAACGCCGCCCGCCAGACCGTGATCTACAACGCCATGGGCTGGGAGGTGCCTTCGATGTCGCATATCCCGCTGATCCATGGCGCCGACGGCGCTAAGCTGTCGAAGCGCCACGGCGCGCTTGGTGTCGAGGCCTATCGCGCCATGGGCTATCTGCCGGAGGCCCTGCTCAATTACCTGGCGCGTCTGGGCTGGAGCCATGGCGACGACGAGATCATGTCGATCAAGGATATGATCTCGTGGTTCGACATCGGCGACGTCAACAAGGGCGCGGCGCGCTTCGATTTCGCCAAGCTCGAGGCGCTGAACGGCGTCCATATGCGCCGCATGGCCGATTCCGAATTGTTCGACATTTTCATCGCCACCTTGCCCTATCTGGAGGGCGGCCCGGCGATGGCGGCGCGCCTCGACGAGAAGAACAAGGCGCAGTTGCTGGCAGCCCTTCCGGGCCTGAAGGAGCGCGCCAAGACGCTGGTCGAGCTCGTCGATGGCGCGGCCTTCCTGTTTGCCGCGCGGCCGCTGCCGATCGACGACAAGGCGGCGCTCCTGCTTAATGACGATGCCCGCAAGATCCTGCGCGGCGCTCACGAAGCTTTGAAGTCGCTGTCGGGTGAGTGGACGGCGGCCACGGCTGAGGCCGCTATCCGCGAGTACGCCCTGGCTGGCGGCCATAAGCTTGGTGCCGTGGCCCAGCCGTTGCGGGCTGCCTTGACCGGCAAAAGCACCTCGCCGGGTGTATTCGACGTGCTGGCCGTGCTGGGGCGTGAGGAAAGCCTGGCCCGCATAGCGGATCAAATCGATTAGGAGCAAACTGGCCCAAGAAGATTGGCATTGAAAGGCGCGTTTCGCAGTGCAACATTGTGTCTTGGCCCAATCTGGCACGCACCTCCTAGAATGCGGTGGCGAATACGCGCATTGCGGTGATTTCGACGTGTCGCTCTGCGGAATTTGCCTTTGCCGGCATGAGGAAACAAGAAGGAGTTTGCAATGACCGAAGCTGCGAAAAAACTGGATGTGGGCGGCCAAGAGGCCACGGCAACGCTGGAATTCGCCGGTAAGACTCACGAATTCAAGGTGCGAAGCGGCTCGGTCGGACCTGACGTCATCGACATCGCCTCGCTTTACAGCACCACCGGGGCTTTCACCTATGACCCCGGCTTCACCTCGACGGCAAGCTGCGAGTCGGAGATCACCTTCATCGATGGTGATGCCGGCATCCTCCTGCACCGCGGCTACCCGATCGACCAATTGGCCGAACATGGCGACTTCCTCGAGGTCTGCTATCTCCTGCTCTACGGCGAACTGCCCACCAAGGCGCAGAAGGACGATTTCGATTACCGTGTGACGCGCCACACCATGGTGCACGAGCAGATGTCGCGCTTCTTCACCGGCTTCCGCCGCGACGCGCACCCGATGGCGGTGATGTGCGGCGTGGTTGGCGCGCTGTCCGCCTTCTATCACGACTCGACCGACATCTCCGACCCGTATCAGCGCATGGTTGCGTCCATGCGCCTGATCGCCAAAATGCCGACGATCGCCGCCATGGCCTACAAGTACCACATCGGCCAGCCCTTTATTTATCCGAAGAACGATCTCGGTTTCGCGGCAAACTTCCTGCATATGTGTTTTGCCGTGCCGTGCGAGGAATACAAGATCAACCCGGTGCTGGCGCGCGCCATGGAGCGCATCTTCATCCTGCATGCCGATCATGAGCAGAACGCTTCGACCTCGACCGTTCGTCTGGCCGGCTCTTCAGGCGCCAACCCCTTCGCCTGCATTGCCGCCGGCATCGCTTGCTTGTGGGGCCCAGCCCATGGCGGCGCCAATGAAGCGGCGCTCAACATGCTGGGCGAGATCGGCCATGTCGATCACATCCCGGAATTCATCGCGCGTGCCAAGGACAAGAACGATCCGTTCCGGCTGATGGGCTTTGGCCACCGCGTCTACAAGAACTACGATCCACGTGCCAAGATCATGCAGAAGACGGCGCATGAGGTCCTGGGCGAGCTCGGCATCAAGGACGATCCGCTGCTCGACATCGCGATGGAGCTGGAAAAGATCGCGCTGACCGATCCCTATTTCATCGAGAAGAAGCTCTATCCGAACGTCGACTTCTACTCCGGTATCACGCTGAAGGCGCTGGGCTTCCCCACCACCATGTTTACCGTGCTGTTTGCGGTCGCCCGCACGGTCGGCTGGATCGCGCAGTGGAAGGAAATGATCGAGGATCCGCGCCAGAAGATCGGTCGCCCGCGCCAGCTCTACACCGGCGCGCCGGAGCGCGACTACGTGCCGATCGCCAAGCGGTGAGCGCGCTGGCTCATGACTGAAAGAGGCGTCCGTCAGGGCGCCTTTTTTATATGACGCAGGACCACACTCGCGGCGATCTCACCGGACGGCTTGTCCGTTGCCATGCGCCGCGTGATCTCGGCAAACCCGTCTTTCTGCCAGGCGCGCATGCCAGTGTCGGCCAACAGCGCTTCCAGCTGGCGCGCCAGATTGTTCGGTTTGACGTACTCGTTGTAGAACTCGGGGATCAAGGCGCGATCCGAGATCAAGTTGGGCAGCAGCGCCGACCAGACGGAAACGAGATATGGCGCGACGACACGCGCGACAGGGTCGAGCCGGTAGCAAGAGATCATCGGCACCCCGGACAATGCCAGTTCCAGCGACACCGTGCCGGACGCGATCAACGCCGCGTCGGCCTTGCCGAAGGCCTGCCATTTGCGCTCGGGCTCAAGGATGATCTCGGGTTTTTCGTCCCAGCGCGTGACCGCGGACCGCACAGTATCCGCGACGTGCGGCACCGTCGGCAGCATCAGCCGGAGCCGGTGCCCGCGAGCCCGCAACATCGACACGGTCTCGCCAAAGGGCTCGAGCAACCGCCGCACCTCGCCGCGCCGCGAGCCGGGCAGGACAAGCATCGTCTTCACGCGGTCCGGTGAAAGATCACGCGGCTGGCCTTGGGCCTTTGCCGCCGAGAGCACGCCCGGATCATGCGACAGGCGATGCCCGACATAGGTGCCGGGCGGACCACCCAGTCGATCGAGCTCCTTCACCTCGAACGGCAGGATGCACAGTATGTGGTCGACATAGGGCTTCATCGCCACCGCCCTGCCCGGCCGCCATGCCCAGACACTCGGGCAGACATAGTGGACGATCGGGATCGACGGGTTGCCCGCGCGCACCCTCTTGGCGACGCGCAGCGAAAAATCGGGGCTGTCGATGGTGACGAGGCAGTCAGGCTTGGCATCCGCAACCATCCCCGCCAGCTGGCCGATCCGCCGCATCAGACGCGGCAGGTCACGCAGGACGGCGCTGAACCCCATCAGCGCGACCTCGCCGGCGTCGAACGGAGAAACCAGCCCAAGCGCCTGCAGATGACGGCCGCCAAGGCCGACGAGTTGCACCTCGCGCCCCGTAGCCTGGCGGAGCGACCGGACGATGTCGGCACCAAGCAGGTCGCCTGATTCCTCGCCCGCGACGATCGCGATCTTCAGCGCCCTGTCAGCCATGTCCGGACTCCGCTGCGGCCAGGCCGACGATGAACAGCCCGAGCTCATTGGCACGCGAGAGGGTTGCGGGACCTTCGAGGATCAGGGAGCGCCCCGCCTCGACGGCAATACCCGCAAGCCCGGCCGCATGCGCTGCTTCTACCGTCTGCGGCCCCATGGAAGGAAGATCCGCGCGCAGCTCCTGGCCAGGCTTGGCGCATTTGACCAGAACGCCGCGCGTCCTGCCGGCGATACGACCGTGGCCGCGCAGCAGCCTGGCGCGGTCCAGCAATCCGGCCGTGCCCTCAATGCCTTCAAGCGCAATGGTCCGGCCGCCGACCGCGATTGCCGCCTGGCCGATATCCAGCGCCCCGATTGCCTTTGCCGCGGCAAAACCTGCCTCGATGTCGCGCCAGTCCGATTTCAGAGGCGCGGCCTTGGTCAACACCCCTTCGGCGGCGACAAGGTTGGGCACGATCTCGTGGGCGCCCACCACCTTTATCCCCCGGGCCTCTAGCCCGCGCGCCACCACCTTGAGCAGCCCATCGTCGCCACGCGCCAACGCCATGACAACGACGGGTATCACGGCGAGCAGGCCGAGGCTTGGGCGCAGATGTGTCAGTCTTGGCCTGCGCTTTATCTCGCCGGCAAGCACCAGATGGGTAATCCGGTTGCGCTTGAGCAGTGGAACGAGCGATCCTATCGCCTCCAGGGAAAGGGTATCATGCTCGTACCGGCACAACTCAGCCAGACGGTCGGCCTCACCGTCCATGAGCACGATGAAGGGCGCATGACCCTGTTCGGCCAAACCGGCGGCGACTTCGACCGGAAGGCTGCCGCCGCCGGCGATGATGCCGACCCTGGCATCAGGCGGGAGATCAAGACCAGCCGCGGCCGTCTCAGCCTTCGTCATCGGTGTCGTCGCCATCGCCGCCCTTGAGCGATGGCACCGCATAGTGCCGCTTGCCGCGACTGGTGATGAAGTCGATGATCTTCATTGCAGTCGGTGACGAGGCGAACTCGGCCTTGGCGAACTCGATATTCTCGCCGACGGTGCGGGAGCGGTCGAAGATCGTCTTATAGGCCTTGCGCAGCAGATAGATTTCGGAACGCGGCAAACCCGCGCGCTTGAGGCCGATGATGTTCAAGCCGCGCAAGCTGGCGCGGTTGCCGACCGCGATGGCATAGGGAATGACATCACCAACAAAAGCCGAGCACCCGCCAAGAAAAGCGTTGTCGCCAACACGCACGAATTGATGAACGGCGCTGAGGCCGCCAATATAGACGTTGTCACCGATTTCGCAGTGTCCGCCCAGCGTCGCGCCATTGGCGAAGGTGGCGTTCTTGCCGACCGCGCAATCATGGGCGATATGGGCGTAGGCAAGGAAATTGCCATTGTCGCCCACCGTCGTTTCGCCGCGGCTGGTGTCGCTGCCGACATGCATGGTCACGCCTTCGCGGATGGTGCAGTTGGCGCCGATGACCAGCGTGGTGCGGCCGCCCTTGTGCTTGGTGTTCTGCGGCGGTGCGCCCAAGATCGCCATCGGATAGACCTTGGTCGACGCCCCGATAGTGGTGGCGCCCATCACCGAGACATGGCTGACCAGTTCGACACCGTCGCCGATCACAGCATCGGCGCTGACATGGCAGAACGGCCCAATGCGTACCCCTGGCCGATTTGGGCGCCTTCTTCCACGACGGAGGAAGGATGGATTGACGTCTTGATTTTCATAGGCACTCGATCGTCAGTCGCCGGTGACCATCATGGCTGAAATCTCGGCCTCGGCCGCCTTGGTACCTTCGACCAGGGCTTCGCAGGCGAATTTGAGCAGGTTGCCGCGCTTCTTGATTTTCTTGACATGGATCTTCAACTGGTCGCCGGGAACGACCGGTTTGCGGAATTTGGCGTTGTCGATGGTCAGGAAATAAACCAGCGACGGTTTCGACGCCCCGAGGCTGCGAATGCAGATGGCGCCGGCCGTCTGCGCCATAGCCTCGACGATGAGCACGCCCGGCATCACCGGCTGCTCCGGGAAATGCCCCTGGAAATGCGGCTCGTTTATGGTCACGTTCTTGATGCCGATAGCGGAGTCGTCACCATCGATGTCCACGATGCGGTCGATCATGAGGAAGGGGTAACGGTGCGGCAGGAGCTTCATCAGCCCCAATATGTCGACCGCTTCCAGCGTTGTCGCCGCCACCATGTCAGCCATTGTCCTTGCCCTGCTTGCGTGCCCTGGCCATCGTGCGCAACATGGCTATCTCTCGCATGGCTTCCGCCATCGGCTGCGCCGGATAGCCACCCCATATCTCGCCGGCGGGAACATTGCTCATAAATCCACTTCTGGCGGCAAGCTTGGCACCTGTACCAATCGTCAGATGATCCGCAAGCCCGACGCCGCCGCCCATGGTGACATTGTCACCGACCACCACGGAACCGGAAATACCCGAAAGCCCGGCTACTATGCAATTGCGACCGATGCGGACGTTATGGGCGATCTGCACGAGATTGTCGATCTTGGTGCCTTGCCCGATGATCGTATCGGACATGGCGCCGCGATCGACTGTGGAATTGGAGCCGATCTCGACATCGTCCTGGATGACGACGCGTCCGATTTGCGGAACCCGTTCCGGGCCCTTGGCGCCGCCGACAAAGCCAAAGCCGTCCTGGCCGATCCTGGCGCCACCATGGATGATGACCCGATTGCCGATCAGTGCGTACTGGATGCTGGCGCCCGGGCCGACATAGCCATCACGGCCGATCTGGCAGGACTGTCCGATGACGGCGTTCGGCGCAATGACGGTGCCGCTGCCGATCGAGACGCCAGGCCCGACGACGGCGCCGGCCTCGATGACGACGCCGGCTTCGACATGGGCGGTCGGGTCGACATGGGCATGCGGCGAAACGCCGGTTTCGCCGGTCATCGGCCCCGGCGTGGCGGCTGTCGGAAACAGCAGGCGCCCAACCAGCGCGAAAGCCTGTTGCGGCCGCGGATGGATCAGGACGGCGATGTCGGCAGGCGCCTTGTTCGCGAATTCCGCGGGACACAGCACCGCCGCCGCCCGCAGCGACGGCATCAGCGCGGAATTGCGCCTGCCGTCGACGAACACGAGCGCGTTGGCGCCACCTTCACTGGCTGGCGCCAATGCTTCGATCGAAACGTCGGATTGGCCGGAATCGACAAGCACCGAGCCGGTCAGATTCGCGACTTCGGCCGCCGTATACCGGCGTGATGGCGCGAAGAACACCGGATCGGTCATTCCAGAAGCTATATCCAGCTAGGTCGGAACATTTCTCCCGGATCCAAAACCCGGGAGCATCGTAGGCCGCCGATCAGAAGCGGGTCGATATGCCGAAGTTGAATTCCTGCACGTCGTCGCTCGCTTCCTTCTTGACCGGGATAGCATAGTCGATACGGATCGGGCCGAACGGCGAGGCCCACATCAGGCCAAGACCGACAGAGGCGCGTATCTTCAAGCCGGTCGAGTCCTGATTGACCAGTGACTGATCGGCAATCTTGTTGCCGTAGAGCGTCGCCGCATCCGCAAACACCGCGCCACGCAAGCCGAAGCTCTCGGGAATAACCGGAAGCGGGAATTGCGCTTCGGCCGACGCGTTGAAATAGGTCGTGCCGCCCAGATGATCTCCACTGGTACCGGAAGCGACAGGACCGATGCCACCATAGGCAAAGCCGCGGATCATGCGATCGGTGCTCTGGAAGTGGTCGAAGATGCGCAGGTCGCCGTCGTTGCCGTACCCCTCGACATGACCGGCGCCACCTGAAACGAGGCCGACAAGGTCAAGCTGCTCGGACAGTGTCTGATAAACGCTCGCACGGCCCGTGAGTTTCACGAACTTGGCATCGCCGCCAAGACCCGCGACCTCCACGGTGGTGTTGGCGTAGATACCCTCATGCGGGTTCTTCATGTCGTCGATAGTGTTGTAGACCAGCCCCAGACTGACCGAGGACTTGATCCACGGACTCTGTTCGATGCCGTCCAGGACGGCCTGTGAGATGTTACAGGTGCCGTCGGGATCGACGTCGCTGGTAGGACCGCAACTGTTGTCGACCTTATATTTCTCTTGCGAGATGTTGTACGCCAGCTGGGTCGTGATGCTGTTGGTGATCGGCAGTCCGAAGCGGATCGTCGCGCCGACGGTGTCGCTGTCGTAGTTGTTGTTGTATTCCCGCGTTGACTTGTAGATGTCGAAACCGGCAGCGATGCGCCGCCCGAGGAAATAAGGCTCGGTGAAGGACAGGCTGTAGTCGCGCGAATTCTTGCCACCACCGGCGGACACTTTGATGAACTGGCCGCGGCCGAGGAAATTGCGCTCGGTGATCGAACCCTCGACGGACGGTCCAGCCGAATCGCCGCCGGTCGAATAGCCCGCACCAACCGAGAACTCGCCCGTCGATTTCTCGACCACATCGACAACCAGCACGACCTGGTCAGGGGCCGAGCCAGGCACGGTCGAAATGTCGACTTTTTCAAAATAATTCAGGTCTTCCAGACGCTTCTTCGCGCGCTGGATGAGCACCTGGTTGAACGCGTCGCCTTCGCTGACATCGAATTCGCGGCGGATGACATAGTCACGCGTGCGATCGTTGCCGCGAATCTCGATGCGCTCGACATAGGCCTTGGTGCCCTGGTCGACCGTGTAGACCACCGAGATCGTGTGGTTCTCGAAGTTGCGGTCGCCGCGCGGCGTCACCTGCGCGAAGGCATAGCCGGAACCGGCCACCTTTTCCGTCAGCGCGATGATCGAGTCTTCGACATCCTTGGCGTTGTAGACATCACCCTTGCGGGTTTCGACCACCGATTCCAGCGACTTCGAGTCAACTTCCGGGATCGTGCTTTCGACGCTGATGTCGCCGAAATTATAACGATCCCCTTCCTGGACGGTGATGGTGACCGTGTATTTGTTGGTCGCGCTGTCGAGTTCGCCGACAGCGGACACGACCTGGAAGTCGGCATAGCCGTGATTGTAGTAGAAACGGCGCAGCAGTTCCTGGTCGGCGCGCAGCTTGTCTTCGTCATAGACGTCGTCGCGCAGGATGAACGAGACCCAGGATGAACGCTTGGTGTTGATCACGTCCGACAGGCGGCGGCTGGAATAGGCGCTGTTGCCGACGAAATTGATTGCCGCGATCTGCGTGCGATCGCCTTCGGTGACGTGGAAGACCACGTTCACGCGGTTGTCGCCGAGCTCCATGACCTGCGCGGTCACGCCGGCATCGTCACGGCCGATGCGCCTGTAGGCAGCCTTGACCGCCTCGACGTCCGAATCCAGCGTAGCCTGAGAGAACGTGCCGCGCGGCTTCAGCTGAACCGCCATCTGCAGCGCATTGTCCTTGAGCTTCTTGTTGCCCTGGAACAGCACCTGGTTGACGACCTTGTATTCCGAAACCTTGACCACCAGGGTCGAACCGACCTGATTGATCTGGACGTCCGAGAACAGGCCCGTGCCGAACAGCGCCTTGACGGCCGCGTCGACATCGGAGCTGGAGAAGGCCTTGCCCGGCTTGATGGTGATGTAATTGCGGATGGTATCGGCGTCGACACGCTGGTTGCCGCTCACCTCAACCCTGCTTACGACAGCGGCTTCGGCCGCCGATGTGGCAACGAACTGCACTGCGAGCGCACCTGGTACGACCAGAGCGGCGGACAGTGCCGCCGCTGACGCGGCGTTTAGAAACTTGGATGCTGCCTTCATCGGGCTTAATAACCTTTTCTCGTAGTCCCCACGGCGAGAAAACCGGACGTGCGGTCATTTCCCCTACCGTATTAACCGGATTTTCCCTACACGCAAGGCTTCTGGTTAATTTGTATTTACTTAACCCTGTTGCGTGGCTTTCGCGTCACTCATATCCCCGTGCATGGTAAACGGCGTCTCAACATCGCCCATGCCCAGGCCAAATTCCTTCATGATTTCAGCACCCAAAGAGATCGTTCCAGAACACGAACCCCATGAAGCACAGCACCACAAGCAGACCGGCCCGATAGGCCATTTCCATCATCCGTTCCGACACTGGCCGGCGGATGACGGCCTCCACCCCGTAGAACAACAGATGGCCGCCGTCGAGGGGGGAATCGGCAAAAGGTTTAGGATGCCTATCCCGACGGACAGCAGCGCGACGAGCTGCACCAGCCACTCGAAACCGAGTTTGGCAGCCTTGCCGGCCATGTCGGCGATCTTGACCGGGCCACCCAGCTGGCACTTGTCCTCGCGCCCCACAGCGAAACGCTGCAGGAACTGTCCGGTGCGCTCGATGACGTGGCCCGTTTCCTCAACCGCCGCCGCGACTGCCCCAACGGGGTGTAGGTGATGAGACGGGGCTGGCCGAGTTCCTTGTTGTTGACGACGCCGATCACCGCAACCTTGATCTTGTTGCCGAGCGCGTCCTCCTGCTCCATCAGCCGCGGCGATGCGGTCACCGTGACCTCCTTGCCGTTGCGCAGCATGACAAAGGTGATGGTGTCACCGGCCCGGCCCGAAACCAGCCGCTGCACGTCTCCGAAGGTTTCGACCTTGCTGCCGTCGACGCTGACGAATCGGTCGCCAGGCAAAATGCCGGCATTGGCCGCCGGGCTGTCGGCGGTAACCTCCGCCACCATGGGTTCCGCGACATAACGCCCATAGGAGGCAAACAGCACGGAAAAGACCACGATCGTCAGCAGGAAGTTGAACAGAGGCCCGGCCGCCACCGTTGCCGCGCGCTTCCAGATCGCCTGGGTGTGGAAGGCAACCTTGCGTTCCTCCTCGGTCAGCGTTTCGAGCTCTTCCGATGTCGGCTGGCTGGAGGTGGCGCTCATGTCGCCGACAAACTTGACATAACCGCCGAGCGGTATGGCGCAAAGCTTCCAGCGCGTGCCATGCCTGTCGTTGAAGCCGATGAGCTCCGGACCGAAGCCGATCGAGAAGGCCTTGACCCCGATGCCGCACCAGCGGCCAACGAGGTAGTGGCCCATCTCGTGAACGAACACCACCACGGTCAGCACGAAGAGAAACGGCACGAGCGTGCCGAGAAAGAGGCCTTCCGTGCTGAAAATCGCGTGAAGAATCTCGTTCAACTCAGGCCCTCAAATTCTTCCGCGGTCGCGCCGTGACTGTGACATCAATCCAGGCGAATCCAAGGCACGTCGGCGCCAGATCGTGGCATGACACCATTCAAATGGGAAACAGCCCCTGTGCCGGATGGTCGGCGCCCGCAGAAATCCAACAGATGACGTATAGGGCAAGAGCGGCCGCGACAAGCCCGTCGACACGATCCATGATGCCGCCATGGCCAGGAATGAGCACGCCGGAATCCTTGCAGCCGTGCCGCCGTTTGACCCAGGATTCGAACAGGTCGCCGGCTTGGGCGACAACTGACAGCACCAGCGCCACAAGGCCCAGCAACGCCAGGTTGCCGGCGCCGGCAATGGCTGCCAGCAGAAGTCCCGCGACGACGCCACCGACCGCCCCGCCGAACGCGCCGCTACGCGTCTTGCCTGGCGAAATCGACGGCGCCAGTTTGGGCCCACCGACGGCGCGTCCGACGAAATAGGCAAAAATGTCGGTTGCCCAGACGACCGCGAACAGGAACAGGATGGCGACGAGGCCCGAATGGTCGCCATCGCGCAGCAGGGCAAGCGACAGTCCCGACACGCAGGCATAGGCAAGGCCGCCAGCGTCCCACTGGCCGATCTTGCGAAGTCCTGCGCTGGTCGCCGTTATCGCAACCAGAATCATGACGAGCGGCAGCAGCCACAATGCGGACAGGCCAGCGATCAAGGCGCCGACGAAAATGACCATCAGCGCTTCCGGCAGCAAACCAAGCCCTTCGGCCGCGGCGGGCCGCGACATACGTGTCCACTCATAAAAGATCATTGCCGACATGACGGCGCACAGCAGCCGGAAAGGCAGGCCGCCAAGCCAGGTCAGGCCAAGGGCGACAATGGCGAGCACAACCGCCGAAATCACACGCAGCTGAAGGTTGCTCATCCCGCGGCCGGTCGCGAAGCGACGTCTTGCGGGCCTAGTCCGCCGAAGCGGCGCTCGCGGCCGGCATATTCGCGCAAGGCCTCGGCGAGGTGCTCGCGGTTGAAGTCCGGCCAGTAGCAGGGCAGGAAGACGAGTTCGCTGTAGGCAGCTTGCCACAAGAGGAAGTTGGACAGGCGGAGCTCGCCGCTGGTGCGGATGACCAGTTCCGGATCGGGAATGCCTTGGGTGTCGAGAGAGCCGGCAAAGCTTTCGGCGGTGATCGCCTCGCTGTCGATTTCACCGCGCGCCACGGCCAGGGCAAGCTTGCGCGCGGTGCGGACGATCTCGTCGCGCCCGCCGTAATTGAAGGCGATCACCAGCGTCAGCGAGGTGTTGTGGATCGTCAGCGATTCGGCTTCCTCGAGCAGCCCCCTGATGTCCGCCTTCAGCCCTGCCCGGTCACCGATGATCCTGACCCGCACACCGCTCTGGTGCAACTCGGCAAGGTCGCGACGGATGAACAGCTTCAAAAGACCCATAAGGTCGCTGACCTCGGACTTCGGCCGCGACCAGTTCTCCGACGAGAAAGCGTAGACGGTCAGGAAGGAGATGCCGAGACCGGGGGCGGCACGCACCGCCTTGCGCAGCGCCTCGACGCCGGCGCGATGACCCGCGAGCCTCGGCATGCCGCGCGCCTTGGCCCAGCGTCCGTTTCCATCCATGATGATCGCGACATGCGCGGGCGTTGTCATGATCTCGCTTTCGGGTCAGCCAAGGGCCAACCCTAAACCTGCATGATTTCAGCTTCCTTGTCGGAAAGCAGATGATCGATGGTGCTGATGGTTTCGTCGGTAAGTTTCTGGACCTGGTCGGAACGCTTGCGCTGATCGTCCTCGCTGATGTCGCCGTCCTTCTCCGCCTTCTTCAGGAAGTCCATGCCGTCGCGCCGCACATGGCGCGCGGCGACACGCGCGTTTTCGGCATAGCCGTGCGAAATCTTGACCAACTCCTTGCGGCGCTGTTCGTTGAGCTCCGGCAGCGGAATCCTCAGATTGGTGCCGTCGACGATCGGGTTGAAGCCCAGATTGGATTCCCGGATCGCGCGGTCGACCGCGCCGACCATCGATTTATCCCAGACCGAGACCGAGATCATGCGCGGCTCCGGCACTGTAACGTTGGCCACCTGGTTGATCGGCATGGTGGTGCCATAGGCCTGCACCTGGATCGCGTCGAGCAGGTTGCTGGAGGCGCGGCCGGTCCGCAGCGAGGCCAGATCATGCTTGAACGCCGCGATTGCCCCATCCATGCGCCGCTTGAGATCGTCGTACTCACCACTCATTCTAGTCTCCTCGACCCGTCTGCCGCGGGTTCACTGCTTCGGGGCAAGGCCCCGTGTTCGAGCCTGATTTCGAAACCCGGCTTCCCTTCTTCGGGATCAGGCCCCGGATCACTCGTCCGCGACGACCGTACAGCGGCCGCCGCCCCTCAGAATATCGCCGAAACCACCCTTTTCGTGGATCGAATAGACGATTATCGGAATGTTGTTTTCGCGCGCAAGTGCAATCGCAGCCGTATCCATGATCGAAAGGCCGCGATTTATGACTTCGGCGTGGCTGATGCGCTCGAAACGCGTCGCGCTGGGGTCCTTTTTCGGATCGGCCGAATAGACGCCGTCGACCTGCGTGCCCTTGAACAGCGCGTCGGCGCCGATTTCGGCCGCACGGAGCGCGGCAGCCGAATCGGTGGTGAAGAACGGATTGCCGGTGCCGCCGGCGAATATCACCACCTTGCCCTGGTTCATGTAGGCGGTCGCCTGGCGCTGCGAAAAGCTCTCGCAAAGCTCGGGCATGGCGATAGCGGACAGCACGACGGCGTCGACGCCGATCTTGTTCAGCGATGTGCGCAGCGCCAGCGAATTGATGACCGTGGCAAGCATGCCCATATGGTCGCCGGTAACGCGGTCTCCACCCTTGGAGGCGACGGCCACGCCGCGAAAGATATTGCCGCCGCCAATGACGACACCCACCTCGATGCCCAGCGCGCGCGCCTCGGCGATGTCGCCGGCGATGCGGTCGACGACCGAGACGTCGATGCCGAAATGCTGTTCGCCCATCAACGCTTCGCCCGAAGCCTTCAGCAGAACACGTCGGTAGAGGGGCTTCACCGTCATCTGGTTCCTCGAAAATCCGGCGCGGCAAGCTCCGAAGGCGAAAAAGGCCTCCTGCTTCGCCCGGCGGTGCTGTCATGACGGGTTGACCGGATACACGAAGGGCGCAGCGATGTCACGCCGCGCCCTTGTGCAAAATTCCAGGCGTTTTGGATCAATTGCTGCTGATGGCAACGGCCTCGCCTTCGACCACGACCGGCAATGCATAACCGGACGGCTTGTCGCCGGTCACGACACCGCCGGCGACACGAACCTGGATCTCGGGACCGAAATAGGAATGCGGGAACGGCGCCGGCGTGCCGCTCACCTTTTCCAGCCGCTGGCGAAGCGCGGGCGGTATGGAGAAATCGAGCGCCGCGAGATTGTCCTGCAACTGCGAAAGCCTCGTTGCCCCAAGGATGACGGTGGCAATTCCTGGTTGTGTCGCCACCCAGTTGAGCGCCACCTGAGCCATGCCGCGGCCGAGCTCGGCGGCGACTTTCTCCAACTCCGCCACAACAGCCCAATTGTGCTCTGTAAATTTCTGGAAGCCTGGATGGGTGGTGTTGCGGAAGCCGTCGAGCCGGCCGGCATTGCCCGCTTGCGCCGGGCGGTATTTGCCGCTCAACAGCCCGCTGGCCAGCGGGCTCCAGACCATGATGCCGGCGCCATGGCGTGTCCCGAACGGCACGAATTCATGCTCGATGGCACGCTCCGCCAGGGAATATTCGAGCTGCAACGCCGAGATCGGCTCATAGCCGCGCAGTTCGGCGATCGCCTGAGCCCGTCCGGCATACCAGGCCGGCACGTCGGACAGGCCGATGTGACGTATCTTGCCCGCCCGAACCAGATCGTCGAGCGTTCGCAGCACTTCCTCGGCCGGCGTCAGCCTGTCCCAGATATGCATGAGATAGAGATCGATGTAGTCGGTGCCCAGCCGCTTCAGCGAGGCGTCGACGGCACGCATGATGTTTTTGCGGCCATTGCCGCCGGCGTTCGGATTGCCGGGGTTCGAGTTCATGGTGAATTTGGTGGCGATCACCGCCTTGTCGCGCAAGCCTCGCTCGGCCACGAATTCACCGAGCCAGGTCTCGGCCGTGCCGCCGGTATAAAGGTCGGCGGTGTCGAAGAAATTGCCGCCGGCCTCGACATAAGCGTCGAACATCGCGCGCGCCGTGTCCCGGTCCGCGCCCCAGCCCCATTCCGTGCCGAAGGTCATCGTGCCCAGCGCCAGCCGGCTGACGCGCAGGCCGCTGTTGCCGAGAGTGTAGTAGCTCATCGCCATTGTCTTCTCCGATCCTGATCCGGTTGATGCGGGCGTCATTGGACCGGAGTCGCCTTGACCCAGGGATTGCCGCGTTCATGCATCATGCGGAAGGCGAAGCCATCGACCTTCCAGACGGAGCCAGAACGTGTCAGGTGGTGCTCATACGTGCCCCAGACTTCCCAGAGCGGATCCCCATTGCCCTCCATCCGGTTCCAGGCATAGCCGTTCGACAGAACGGTCGCGCTGTCGGCCTCGATAACGACCTGGTGATTGGTGCGCAGGTGCAGGCTGGTCTTGCTGCCCTTGAGATTGCCGGCCCAGACGCCGATCAGATCGTCGGACGCAATGTTGGCCGCGGGCTGGCCGGACAGGCTGCTGAAGTCGGCGGTGACCCGGTCCGCGAAATAGCTGCGAGCGAGTTTCCAGTCCTGCGCGTCGACCGCGCGGTCGATGGCATCGGCGATGCGGATGACCGCGCGTTCGTCCGCGAGCGCTTGCCAGCCGGGTGGTTCCGCCCCGCCGGCATCGACCGGTGATAACGCCACGCCGGCCGCGAAAGTTAGGTGCTTCAACGCGTTCATGTCTCTTCTCCTCGATGCCATCAGCCAACCGCGGATGTGTCGGCGACAATATGGATCGGTGTCTTGGCATCGATAAGATTGCATTGTTCGCAAGGACCATGCGATATTATTCATGAATGGATCGGGATCTGCTCTCTCATCTGCCTGTCATCGTCGCCGTTGCACGACGCGGCGGTTTCGCGCTTGCGGCGGCCGAACTCGGTATGAGCCCGTCGGCGGTCAGCCATGCGGTGCGCCTCGTCGAGGAGCGGATGGGCCAGCCGCTGTTTGCGCGCACGACGCGCAGCGTTTCGCTCACCGAGGCCGGCAAGGCGCTGGTGGAAACGGCCGCCCCTGCCCTCCAGGATATTGCCGAGCGCATGGACCGCATCCGCAGCGTCAAGGGCAGGCCGTCCGGCCTGCTCAGGATCAATGCCTCCAACATCGCGATCCCATTGGCGGTGACGCCGGTCGTCGCCGCGATGGCCGAGCGCTATCCCGACATTGTGGTGGAGATTTTTGCCGATCAGGGGCTGGTCGACATCGTCGGCGAAGGTTTTGACGCGGGCATCCGACTCGGCGAGATGATCGCGCAGGACATGGTGGCCATCCGACTGACGCCGTCCTTCAAAGTCGTCATCGTCGCCTCTCCCGCCTATATCGGACGACGTGGGCGTCCGCGCAGCGTGGCCGATCTCGCGAACCACAATTGCATCGGGTACCGGCTTGTCCGCTCGGGTGCGCTCTATCGCTGGGATTTGACCTGGGATGGCAAGGATGTCGTCATGGAAACCAGCGGTACGGCCATCGTGACGGACTCGCTCGCCGCCATCGATCTTGCACTCGCCGGAGTAGGCCTGGCCTACCTGTTCGAGCCGCTGGCGCGCGCGGATCTCGGGGCCGGTCGCTTGGTGCAAGTCTTGCCGCAATCGGCGATCGAGGAACCCGGCCTTTTCCTCTACTTCCCGCGCCGCGCCGCGATGGCGCCCAAGCTCAGGGCCTTTATCGACACCGCAAACGAAATCGGCCTGACATCCCTGCGGACATCAGGCCGAAAAACACAGTCGCAATAATGCGGTAGGACGCTTACTTCTTGACCGCCGCCGCGACTTCCGCGGCGAAATCGGACTCTTCCTTCTCGATGCCCTCGCCAAGCGCGAAGCGCAGATAGGCCGTGATCTTGGCGGGCGCGCCGATGTCCTTTTCGGCATCCTTCAGCGCCTTCTCGACGGTGATGTCGGGATTGAGCACGAAGGCCTGCTTCAAGAGCACGACTTCCTCATAGAACTTGCGCAGGCGACCCTCGACCATCTTCTCGATGATCGCTTCCGGCTTGCCGGACTGGCGCGCCTGGTCGGAGAAGATGGCCTTCTCGCGCTCGACAGCTGCCGGGTCGATCTGCTCGGCGGTCAGCGCCATCGGGTTGGTGGCGGCGACATGCATGGCGACCTGGCGGCCAAAGGCGTTGGCGGCATGCTCGTTGCCGGTGGTCTCGATCGCGACCAGCACGCCGAGCTTGCCAAGGCCATCGGCAACCGAATTGTGGACGTAGGTCGCAACCGCGCCATGCGGCACGGTCAGCTTGGCCGAGCGGCGGAAGCCCAGGTTCTCCCCAATGGTGCCGACAGCGTCCTTGATGGTGTCGGTGACCGACTTGTCGGAGCCCGGATACTTCGCGGCAGCGACAGCCTCGGTCGTGCCGTAGGCAAGCGCCACCTTGGCGACGTTGGCGACGATTTCCTGGAAGGCGGCATTGCGGGCGACGAAGTCGGTCTCGGAATTCACCTCGACGACGGCGGCTTCGCGCACGCCGTTGTCGACGCCGATCAGGCCTTCAGCGGCGGTGCGGCCGGCCTTCTTGTCGGCCTTGGAGATGCCCTTCTTGCGCAGCCAGTCAACGGCCTCTTCCATGTTGCCGTTGGTCTCGTTCAACGCCGCCTTGCAGTCCATCATGCCCGCGCCGGTCAAGTCGCGGAGTTCTTTGACCTGTGCAGCCGAAATGCTCATTGTCGCCTCTTTGTTTCAAATGCGCCGACGCACCATCGAATCTCGACGGTGCGTCTGTTTAGCGTGCCAAAATATGAGAAAGATGAAGGCCGCAAGCCGGCCTTCGATTATCAAGCCTCGGGGGCTTCCGACGCCGGAGCCGGATCGAGCGCCGGTTCGACCGGAGCTTCGACCGAAGCGCCGATGTCGACGCCGAGCGCGCCCTGCTGACGGGCGATGCCGTCGATCGCAGCCTTGGCGATCAGGTCGCAATAGAGCTGGATGGCGCGGGCCGCGTCGTCATTGCCGGGGATCGGGAAGTCGATCTTGTCCGGATCGCAGTTCGAATCGATGATGGCGACGACCGGGATTCCGAGACGCTTCGCCTCGAGGATGGCGATCGCCTCCTTGTTGGTGTCGATCACGAACATCAGGTCGGGCGTCGAGCCCATGTCCTTGATGCCGCCGAGCGCCTTGTCGAGCTTCTCGCGCTCACGGTCGAGGTTCAGGCGTTCCTTCTTGGTCAGGCCTTGCGCCTCGCCGGCCAGCATCTCGTCGAGCTTGCGCAGGCGCTGGATCGAGTTCGAGATCGTCTTCCAGTTGGTCAGCATGCCGCCGAGCCAACGCGAATTGACGTAGTACTGGGCCGAACGCTGCGCCGCATCGGCGACGATGTCGGACGCCTGGCGCTTGGTGCCGACGAACAGCACGCGGCCGCCCTTGGCAACAGTGTCGGAAACCTGCTTCAGCGCCTGGTGCAGCAAAGGCACCGTCTGCGAGAGGTCGATGATGTGGATGTTGTTGCGTGCGCCGTAGATGTAAGGCGCCATCTTCGGGTTCCAGCGGTGGGTCTGGTGGCCGAAGTGAATGCCAGCTTCCAAAAGCTGGCGCATGCTGAAATCAGGCAGTGCCATTCTCATTTCCTTTCCGGTTAGCCTCCACGGACACAGGCATTTTTGGACCGAAATCCTCGAACGCCACCGGAGGTTTCAGCCGGATTTCTCCCGGGCAGACACCAAAGTCCGTGTGTGGAATGAGCGCGCATATAGAGGGGAAGTGCTGCGAACGCAAGCCGTGTGGCGCTTTAACGTCTAGCGTGCGGCAATCAGCGCTCCGGTGCCGATCATGGCGCTGCCGGCAAACCTGTTCATCAGCCGCATGCGCCTGGGCGTCCTGAACCAGCCCGAAGCCCGGCCAGCAAGCCCGGCATAGACACCCATCGTGAGGATATTGACGCTGATGACGACGGCCACCACCAGCAGGCCATCGACAAACGTCAGCGTGTCGAGATTGAGGATCAACGGCATGATCGAGGCATGGAACAGAATCGCCTTCGGGTTCCCCAGCGCAATCGACGCACCAAGGAAGAAGAAGCGCGACAATCTCGTCCACGCCGTCTGCGGCTCATTCGTTTGCGCGGTCGAGGCCCGCCACATCCTGATGCCGAGAAAAATCAGGTAGGCGGCGCCTGCATATTTCAGCAGGAGGAAGATCCATTCGAATGTCTGGGCCAGGGCCACCAGCCCGAGCAGGGCCAGAGTGACCAGTACGGCATCGCCGGCGGCGACCCCAACGCCGGCTATGAAGGCGCGAAGGAAACCACGCGACACGCCATTGGTGATGACGGCGAACATCGCGGGTCCCGGTGTGGCGGCGGCGAGCGTGACTGCGGCGCAATAAGCCAGAAATGCCGTTGGTGTCATGGTTTGGCCTTTCCGTTGGGCACCCGCACGCGCCGGAAGATCGCGACGATCTCCTCGCGGCTGCATTCGATGGCGCCGAGCCGTACCGCGCGGTCGCGCTCGAAGCCGGTTATGTCATAGTGTGGCGCCGATGTCCTGGGCGGCCCCTGATAGGACGAGCGTTTCACGCCAAGCCGCGATGCGAACCGGTGTAGCTCGTCGGTGTCGTCGGCCATCAGGTGGCACCAGCGATGGCCGGCCCACTTCCAGATCGCCGCATCGACATAGACCGCCATCAAGCCCGCCACGGCCAGCTCACTTGCGCCTCGCCGCTATTTCGATACCGGGCAAGGCTTTGTCTGGTCGAACAGCGACAGATTGACCAGCTTGCCGGTCATGGAGAAGTCGCCATAGTCCATGACGAGATCACGGGTGATGCCGTTCTCGTGCAGCTTGAAGCTGATCCGGTATTCCGGGACTTCCTCGCCGTTCTGGGCACTGTCGTCGAAATAGGCGATGTCGACCGGCCAATATTTGTCGGCGGCAAGCTTCGCCAGTGCCGGCGCTTCCGGATCGGCCTTGTCGGCTTCGGTCTTCTTGCCGACGACAACCGTGGTCGTCATCACCTTGTTGGCGTCCTCCGAGCCATCGAACAGGTTGGTCTGGTAGAAGTTTTCGCCTTTTTCGGCCTTGCCGATCAGCTCGACCAGATGTTGGGTCGGGAACTGGGTGGCCGCGAGTTCGAGACTATTCTTCTCCGGCTTGTCGATATCGACCTTCAGGCCCTTGGCATTCTTTGTCGCGACGCCCTTGACCTCCTTGTCGAGGTTCTGGTCGACGAAGGACTTCGTCACGAAAGAAAACATCTTGCCTTCCGCGTCCTCGAACGTGGTGGTCTGCTGGTCGGTCAGCTTGGTGTTGTCGTTGGTCGCGATCTGGGTGACGAAACGGAATTTCACCGTATAGCCTTCGCAGGCCGAGCCATTGAACTCGTAGACCATGCGGCCGGTGATGCCGGTAATGCCGGAGCGATCATCCGCCTTCTTGAGGGTGAGATCGTAGACGGCGCGATGCGCCTGCAGCGCCGGTACGGCGAAAGCGGAGCCCACAGGGAACAGCGCCGACAACAGAACGGCGTGGAATGCAAGGCGCGTTGCGCGCATGAGGTACTCCAATCGTCGCGGCTGATGGCAGGCCGCAGGGAAAGATGGTCCAGCTTAAAAAAAGTCGTGGCGGAAGCGAGGCAAAAATAGCAATTTCGGCCCGGCTAGCACGGCACCTTCCAGCAATAGGGAAAAGCAATGAGTGAAACAATCGAAAAGCGGCTAAGTGATCTCGGCGTGACGCTTCCTGTTGCCGCCGCGCCTGCCGCCAACTACGTTCCCTATTGCAGGACCGGCAACCTGCTGTTCACGGCGGGACAATTGCCGCTCAAGGACGGCAAGCTCCAGGCGAGCGGCCTGCTTGGCCGCGACGTCGACACGGCAAGCGGCAAGGACGCGGCGAAATACTGCGCCATCAACATCCTGGCGCAAGCCAAGGCGGCACTTGGCGACCTCGAGAAGATCCGCCGCCTGGTGAAGATCACCGTCTTCGTGGCGTCGGCCCCCGATTTCGTCGAGCAGCATCTGGTCGCCAACGGCGCCTCTGATTTCCTGGTTGCCGCGCTCGGCGAAGGCGGCAAGCACGCACGCTCCGCCGTCGGCACCGCCTCCCTGCCGCTTAATGCCGCGGTGGAGATCGAAGCGATCTTCGAAGTCGAATAAGTGAAGGTGCAGACATGACCGACCTCTCCTGGCTGACTGCCCGGCCGGTTGCCCATCGCGGCTTTCACGACATGAACAAGACGCGCTGGGAAAATACGCTTTCCGCCTTCGCTGCCGCGGCCGAACGCGGCTACGCGATCGAATGCGACGTGCATCTGTCGTCGGATGGCGTTCCCATCGTCATCCATGATGATGATCTGCAAAGGCTCACCGGGCAGGACGGATTCGTCTGGCAACGCAGCGCGGCCGAACTGACCGCGCTCAAGGTTGGCGGCACGGCGGATCACGTGCCGACGCTTCAGGAAACGCTCGACCTTGTCGACGGTCGTGTGCCCATGGTCGTCGAGCTGAAAGGAACTCCCGGCCGCGATGAAGGCCTGGTGGCGCGCGTCGGCAAGATGCTGAAGCGCTACAAGGGCAAGGCTGCGATCATGTCGTTCGATCACTGGCTGATCCGCGATTTCCCCAAACACGCGCCCGGCATTCCGGCCGGATTGACCGCCTATGGCAAGGACGCCAAGCTGATCGAAGCGCATTTCTCCATGCTGGCTCACGATCTCTCCTTTACCTCCTACGCCGCCGGCGATCTGCCGAACCCGTTTGTCAGCTTCGTGCGCGAAAAGCTCAAAATGCCTGTCATCACCTGGACGGTGCATGACCAACCGGCAGTCGACCTGACCTTTAGATATGCCGATCAGATGACGTTCGAAGGGTTCGAACCCGACCTGGTCAAAGTCGCCTGAGCAGGGTGCCCGAAACGTGACTTGTAGCGGCCCGAATGGAGCTTAAATAAGCCTCATGGATCAGGGCGACGACGGCGACGGACAAACGGCGAATGCGGACTATTCGATCCGCATCGCCGCCGGTATAGGCGCCTTTACCTGCGATGAATGGAACGGCTTTGCCGGAACCACGCGCGGCGATGCGGAAGCCGGGTATAACCCGCTCGTTTCATTCGCTTTTTTGAGCGCTCTGGAGGATTCCGGATGCGCCGTGCGGCGCACTGGCTGGCAAGGCCATCACCTGCGGCTGGAGACCGCGCAAGGCAGGCTGCTCGGTGCGGTTCCCTGCTATCTCAAGTCGCACAGCCAGGGCGAATATGTGTTCGATCATGGTTGGTCGGATGCGTTCGAACGCGCCGGCGGCCGTTACTATCCCAAACTGCAAAGTGCCGTGCCGTTCACGCCCGTCACCGGCCCTCGCCTGCTGGTCGGCAAAGGTGAGGATCAGGATGCGGTGAAGGCTGGGCTTGCCGCCGGGCTCAAAATGGTGACCGACAAACTCGGCGTATCCTCGGCACATGTCACTTTCGCGCAGGAGGGCGACGTCGCGACGCTGGAGGCCGCAGGGTTCCTGCATCGCACCGACCAGCAATTCCATTTCTTCAACGAAGGTTTTTCCACCTATGACGACTTCCTCGCCACGCTTGCCTCGCGCAAGCGCAAGGCGATGAAGAAGGAACGGCGCGAAGCGCTCGCCGATGGCATCACGATCGATTGGCTCACTGGCAAGGACCTGACCGAAAAGGCCTGGGACGATTTCTACGCCTTCTATATGGACACTGGCAGCCGCAAATGGGGCCGCCCCTATCTGAACCGCCAGTTCTTCTCGTTGATCGGCGAACGCATGGCGGACGACATTCTGCTGGTGATGGCCAGGCGCAACGGGCGCTACATTGCCGGCGCCATCAACTTCATCGGCTCCGATGCGCTCTACGGCCGCAATTGGGGCTGCATCGAGGACCACCCCTACCTGCATTTCGAGGTCTGCTATCACCAGGCCATCGACTTCGCCATCGAACGCAAGCTGAAGGTGGTCGAAGCGGGCGCGCAAGGCGAACACAAGCTGGCGCGCGGCTACCGGCCGGTGACCATGCATTCGGCGCACTACATTGCCCACCCCGGCCTGCGCAAAGCGGTCGCCGATTATCTCGGGCGCGAACGGCGCGAGGTGGAGCGGATGGGCGAATATCTGGAAGAACATACCCCGTTCCGCAAAGATCTCGGGGAATAGCAGGCTTTTGCGTGCCTGCTGACGCCGTTTACCGTCAGGACGGAATCCGCTAAACCATGCCCCGGGGACGTGGGTGCGCAAGCGCCCAGGGGGAAACATGCAGGGTTTGGCATCTCTGGGTGTCGGGCAATGGTTTGGCGCGGCGGGACTGTTGGTCACGCCGCCACTGGTTGCCTGGCTCGAGGGCAAACGCACGGCATGGCCGCTCGGCTTCGCGACCTTCTTTCTCCTTTTCGGCGCCGCGCATCTCCTGTTCCCGGGCAATATCGTCGCCCTGTGGGCGGCAGTGGTGCTGACGGCGATCATCGGCATCGTTTCCAAACTGAAGTATCGCCATCTCGGCTTCAATCTCCTGGCCGGCGACATCTATCATCTCGCGGCAAGCAGCTTTCGAAGCGTGCTGGCCGACCATGCGCGCATGATGGTCCCTGCCCTCGCGGCCATGATCGCGACCGTCCTGGGGATATTTGCCATGGCGCTGATGCTCGCCGAACCGGCGCTGCCGCTCCCGCAGCGCCTTGCTTTGTTCAGCGCGGCGGTGCTTGTGTATCTGTGCGTCTTCTGGGCGAGCGGTGGTCCGAAGCGGTTTCGGTTTCATCATCTGACCGGCGACAGGGTTCATCTTTCCGCCTTTGTCGCCTCATGGTTCGGCGCGGGGCCGTCGCGGCGTCCGGCGTTCGTCGATATCGACCCTGATCCACTGCCGCTCCTGCCGCCCGTGCCGTCAAGACGACCGGCGGGCGAACGAATGCCGCACATCGTCATGATCCTGCATGAATCGACATTCGACCCGAGGCGGTTCGGCCTGGCGGTCAATAATGCGTTCGGGCGGTTCTTCACGCCGCCTGGTGCCCTCTCCGGCGCGCTGCATGTCGACGTCTTCGGCGGCAGCACCCTGCAGACCGAGTTCTCGGTGCTGACCGGCCTGTCGTCACTATCGTTCGGCAATGACAGCCGCTACGTCTACCACCTTCTGAGCGGACGTATGCGGCATACGCTTCCATCCACGCTGAGCGGTATCGGCTACAGCGTGTCCCATGTCAGCTGCGACCGGCCTTCCTTCGTCAATTGCGGCCGGTTCTACCAATCGGTCGGCTTCGACGCGATCAGCTATGCCGAAACCTTGCCGCCGCCGTTCGACGCCGAACGCTGGAAGCGGGAGAGTCATGACGAGCAACTCTACGATCACGCGCTCGACCAGCTTTCGAAACGGATCGCGGCCGGCAAGCCATCCTTCCTTTCGATCGCCACTTTGATGAACCATGGCGACCATCGCCGCCGCGTCTTCCCGATCGACAGGCATGCCGACCTGCGCCACGAAGCCATCGCGGCAAGCGGCGTTCCATTCTATGGCGAATATGCCGTGCGGCTGGCCGAGAGCGTCGAAGCCTACGCCATGTTTCGCGGACGGTTCGAAATGATGCTGAACGGCCAGCCGGCGATCATCGTCCGCTACGGCGACCACCAGCCATCATTCACCACGGCGCTGACCGGACTGCCGCCTTCCGACCCGGCCTTGCATCGGACATTCTACGCGGTCGAAGCCGTGAACTGCCGGCCGCCGGACGATGTCATGGCCCCGCCGATCCTCGATTGCGCCTTCCTGTCGACGCTGACCCTGGTGGCGGCCGGCCTTCCGCTCGACCCGGTTTTCGCCACGCGGGCCACCCTGTTGGACGACTGCGCCGCCTCCTATTTCGACAGTGGCTCGCCGCGCAAAAGACGCTTCCATCGCACCCTCGTTGAAGCAGGCATGGTCGATCTCCGCCGATAGCATGGCGCTTCATCTTGCCGCTCGGAGGCGGCTTCGCTACACCGGACGGCAAGACACACTCCGGAGCGTTCGCCATGACTGAGGCCTATGACACCGACAACATCTTCGCAAGGATACTGCGCGGCGAAATACCCTCGCACCGTGTGTACGAGGACGAGGCTGTCGTGGCTTTCATGGATGTGATGCCGCAAGGACCGGGCCATACGCTGGTGGTGCCGAAAGCGCCGTCGCGCAATCTGCTGGACGCCGACCTCTCGACATTTGGTCCGCTCTTCACCGTCGTTCAGAAAGTGGCGCTGGCGGTCAGGAAAGCCCTCAATGCCGATGGTGTCACCGTCATGCAGTTCAACGAGCCGGCCTCCGGGCAGACTGTCTACCATCTGCATGTCCATGTCGTCCCCCGATTCGACGGCATCCCCTTGAAGCCGCACACGGGCGCCATGGAAAAGCCAGAGGTGTTGGCTGAGAACGCCGCAAAGATACGGGCTGCGCTGGCTGGGCAGTGACGCTCAGCCCTCTGTTCGCAACGCCTCGCATTTGGCCACCGGCAATGGCAAGCATTGCTGCGCTTCAAATGCCAGCAGCCCCAGTCGCCAGCAGACTATTGTAATCACCGTGCCGCCGAACACGTCCATCAGATTGTGCCCGCCATGGATGAGAATTGCCGGCAACAGTGCGGCGTTGGCCAGGATCAGCGCGAAACGTGCAAAGCGATACGGCCAGATCGCGATAAGAGACATCAGCGCCATCACCGTATGGAACGAAGGGAATCCTATCAGACCGGTCACCTTTATGGCTGTAATGTCCTTGATGCCTTCAACAAGCAGGCGATTCAATTCCGCTCCATAAGCGGAATCGACCACGGGCCGAACAACGCGATCGATTTCAGGGTCCAAGGTCCAGTAGGCGGAAGCCCCGCTAGACGGAAACAGCGCCCAGCAAAAGATGGTGGCCAGCGCCGCAAAAACCATTGCGAACATGGCCGCGTGCAGTTGCCGCCGGTCATTGGCCATACCCAGGAAGAGAAAGACAAACAGGACCTGAGCCAGCGTCAGACTGTAGACCTGCCTGAGAGCATCCGAAAGGAATGGGTATCGAGAAATCCACCCACAGGCAGCTGGCCACGAGTAACCGAACCAGGAATCGATCCACACCAGACTGGCGTCCATCGGCGCCGAGTAGCGTGGCAAGAGCAGAAGATTGAAGAGCGAGGCGACCACTGAAAACAGGATGAACAGCGCCAGGGCATGCGCGGTAAGCGCGATCCGCTCGGCCTTGCGGATCCGGCGATAGAATTGTCCAAGGGCCGTCATGACGATGGCAAAGCCGGTGGAAAAACCATAGCCATCGAGCGCAACGGTGATGTCCTTGTCCCACGCAACGAACAAGCAGACAGCGGCCAGTGCCAAAACGACAGCCAGTATTGTCCGTTCTGCGGGTAGTAAGACCATGTTTGGAAAATGGCCAAGCGGCGTTAATTCCGAGTGAAAATTGGCCGTCGACAGTTAGGAGGGCTAATGGATCGCGGAGTACGCATCCAAGATTCTCTTGAAGGCAGCCGAACGCACTATATTAGAAGCCGCTTACGTACTTCGCCCCCCCGCCCGCAGCGCTGGCGGCGCGCCTTTCCATGAGCCGCTCCAATGAAAAAAGCCCCGTTTCCGGGGCTTTTTTCGACTTTCGCCAGGCTCAGCCCTTTCTGGGCAGTTGCGGCACAAGGCTGCGCTTGCCACCGTCCTTGCCCTTAGGCTCCGGCTTCTGCGCCACGACCTTCTTTGCCGCAGGCGTCTTGGCCACCGCCTTGGGCGGCTTCGGCGCGTCTTCCGGCTCTTCCTTCTTGGGCTTCACCGGCGCCTCGTCGGCGAGCGATTCGAGCTTCAGGCCGGTCTCGCCGGTTTCCTTCTTCTCGACGGTGACGCGCACCGTTCCGCCCTTCTTGAGCTTGCCGAACAGCACCTCGTCGGCCAGCGGCTTCTTGATGTGCTCCTGGATGACGCGGCCGAGCGGCCGTGCACCCATGCGCTCGTCATAGCCCTTGTCGGCGAGCCAGGCGATCGCATCCGGCGACAGGTCGAAGGTGACGCCACGTTCGGAAAGCTGAGCTTCCAGCTGCATGACGAACTTCTGCACCACCTGGTGGATGACCGGCACCGGCAGCGAGCCGAACGGGATGATCGCATCGAGGCGGTTGCGGAATTCCGGCGTGAACAGCCGGTTGATCGCCTCGACATCGTCGCCTTCGCGCTTGGTCGAACCGAAACCGATCGCCGCGCGCTGCGCATCGGATGCGCCCGCATTGGTGGTCATGATCAGGATGACATTGCGGAAGTCGATCTGCTTGCCATTGTGGTCGGTCAGCTTGCCGTGGTCCATAACCTGCAACAGAATGTTGAACAGGTCCGGATGCGCCTTTTCGACCTCGTCCAGCAGCAGCACGCAGTGCGGATGCTGGTCGACACCGTCGGTCAAAAGGCCGCCCTGGTCGAAGCCGACATAGCCGGGAGGCGCGCCGATCAGCCGCGAGACGGTGTGGCGCTCCATATATTCCGACATGTCGAAACGGATCAGTTCGACGCCGAGCGAGGCGGCGAGCTGCTTGGCGACTTCCGTCTTGCCGACCCCAGTCGGCCCTGAGAACAGGTAGGAGCCGATCGGCTTTTCCGGTTCGCGCAGGCCGGCTCGTGCCAGCTTGATCGCCGAGGTCAGCGCGGTGATCGCGGTGTCCTGGCCATAGACGACACGCTTGAGCTCGATGTCCAGGCCCTGCAGTACTTTCTCGTCATCGGCCGAAACCGTCTTCGGCGGGATGCGGGCCATGGTAGCGATCGTCGCTTCGATTTCCTTGATGCCGATCGTCTTCTTGCGCTTGGCTTCCGGCACCAGCATCTGCGAGGCGCCGGTCTCGTCGATCACGTCGATCGCCTTGTCCGGCAGCTTGCGGTCATTGATGTAGCGCGCCGACAGCTCCACCGAGGCCTTGATCGCCTCGTTGGTGAACTTCACCTTGTGGAATTCCTCATAATAGGGCTTCAGGCCCTTCATGATCTCGATGGCGTCCTCGATGGTCGGCTCGTTGACGTCGATCTTCTGGAAACGCCGCACCAGGGCCCGGTCCTTTTCGAAGAACTGGCGGAACTCCTTGTAGGTGGTAGAACCGATGCAGCGGATAGCGCCGGAAGACAGCGCCGGCTTCAACAGGTTCGACGCATCCATCGCGCCGCCCGAAGTCGCGCCGGCGCCGATCACCGTATGGATCTCGTCGATGAACAGGACGGCGCCCGGATAATCCTCGAGCTCCTTGACGACCTGCTTCAGCCGTTCCTCGAAATCGCCGCGATAGCGCGTGCCGGCCAAAAGTGTGCCCATGTCGAGCGCGAAGATGGTGGCATTGTGCAGCACTTCGGGCACGTCGCCCTCGACGATGCGCTTGGCCAGGCCTTCGGCGATCGCCGTCTTGCCGACGCCGGGATCACCGACATAGAGCGGGTTGTTCTTGGAGCGGCGGCACAGCACTTGGATGGTGCGGTTGATCTCGCTCTCACGGCCGATCAGCGGATCGATCTTGCCGGCCTTGGCCTTGTTGTTGAGGTTGACGCAGTAAGCCGTCAGCGCGTCCTGCTGCTGCTTTTTCTTGCCGCCTTCCTCCTGCGGCTCGGCGCCGTTCTGGCCGCCTTGCTCGTCATCGGCGCCGCGCGGAGTGCGGCTCTCGGACGCGCCGGGGCGCTTGGCGATGCCATGCGAGATGTAGTTGACCGCGTCGTAGCGGGTCATCTGCTGTTCCTGCAGGAAGTAGGCGGCATGGCTCTCGCGCTCGGCGAAGATGGCGACGAGCACGTTGGCACCCGACACTTCCTCGCGGCCGGATGATTGCACATGGATCACCGCGCGCTGGATGACGCGCTGGAAACCGGCCGTCGGTTTGGAATCCTCATCATAGCCGGTGACCAGATTGTCGAGCTCGGTATCGATGTAGGTCAGAACGGTATGCTTCAACTCGTCGAGATCGACGTTGCAAGCGCGCATGACGGCGGCCGCCTCGGTGTCGTCGATAAGAGCGAGCAGCAGGTGTTCAAGGGTTGCATATTCATGGTGCCGCTCGTTGGCGAGCGTCAGCGCTTGATGAAGCGCCTTTTCCAGGCCTTGGGAGAAAGCCGGCATGTTACCTCACTTCTTCTCCATCACGCATTGCAGCGGATGCTGATTCTGTCGGGCGAAATCCATGACCTGGGACACTTTGGTCTCGGCCACCTCGAATGTATAGACCCCGCACTCGCCCACTCCATGATTGTGAACATGAAGCATGATGCGTGTGGCGGCTTCGCGGTCCTTCTGGAAAAAACGCTCCAGCACGTGAACCACGAACTCCATCGGAGTGTAGTCGTCGTTAAGGATGAGGACCCGGTAAAGGCTGGGCTTTTTGGTCTTGGTTTTGGTGCGCGTGATAACGGCCGTCCCGCGGCCGGCCTCATTGCCGTCGCCGCCGCCGTTTTGCATCCGCGCCACTCGTCTCGTGGCAGTCAAACCGATCGTCACGTAATCCTGCCTCTTCGAATCCTCATGCGAGTTCGACATGTAGGTGTTCGATGCACGATTTTAAGCCCTTCTGGTTAGCTGACAATATGGCTAGGTGACCAACTTGGCGGATTTTCGCATTCGTGAAGCGCTACGCTGTCGCGGATCGGAAACTGGCATGAAAAAACCCGGTCGCGTTTCCACGACCGGGCTCTGCCCCACCCACGAAGGGCTGGATCTGAAAATTGTCGGGCGAAAATTACTTCGCCTTGGCAACGATCGATTCGAACGGCTTGTAGGCTTCCTTGGCGAGTTCGGCATAGAGGTCGCCAATCTTGGTGGCCTCGGCGACGAACGCCTCATAGGACTGCTTGGCATAGTCGGACTGGATCTCGATCGCCTTGTCCAGCGACTTGGCCGAGAACAGCTTCTCGAACGCGGCGCTGCCGGCTTCGAAGCTCTTCTTGGTGTATTCCCCGGCCTCGGTGGCGATCGCCTGCGCGCCCTTGGACAAAGAGGCGAAGCTCTTCAATCCGGTGTCGGCGAATTCCTTGCCGTACTTGCTGAAGTCCTCATAGGTCTGGGTCATTTCGTACTCTCCCTGGACGGTTGAAGCGCCCTGCCCCGAGCGCCGTTGTGCAATGCATGATAATATATTGTGCGCCGCACAAAAGTCAAGAATTCAAGGGCTCGCCACCCCGCTGGCACCGGCAATGGCTAAAATTCGAATAAAGGAAGGCTCAAACCACCAGAAAATGGTGAACGCGGCGGTTACCATAAACGGATTGGTAACGCTGCCCCGCTAGCTTGGCCGGAAGCGAGGCAGGATCCCTTTGCCGCCTCCAGCGCAACGAGAAATTCAAAGGAACTACCAGTGCGTCAGGCGTTGTCGGGCATCGTTTCCAAATCCGCGTCCCCTCTCAAAACGATCATGATCCTCGCCATGGCGATGACATTCGTCGTCGCGGATGCGGCATCGTCGCTGGCGGCAAAGTCGGCGGCCATCGTCGTCGACGCCAAGACCGGCAAGGTGCTCTATTCGGCAAACGCGGATGGCCGGCGCTATCCTGCCTCGCTGACCAAGATGATGACGCTCTATCTGACCTTCGAAGCGATGGCGAAGGGCAAGATCAGCAGAAACTCGCCGGTCGTGTTTTCGGCTCATGCCTCCGCCGAGGCGCCGACCAAACTGGGCGTGAAGCCGGGCGGATCGGTCACGGTCGAGACGGCGATCCTGTCGATAGTCACCAAGTCGGCCAACGACTCGGCGACGGCGCTTGGCGAAATGATCGGCGGCAACGAAACCAATTTCGCCCGCATGATGACGGCCAAGGCACGGCAGCTCGGCATGAATGGCACCGTCTTCCGCAACGCCAACGGCCTGCCTGATCCGGGACAGTTCACCACCGCGCGCGACATGGCCACCCTTGGCATCGCGCTGCGGGAACATTTCCCCCAGTACTACGGCTATTTCGCGCAGCGGTCCTTTCTCTACGGTCGCCAGCGCATCAATGGCCACAACCGCCTGCTCGGGCGCATCAAGGGCGTCGACGGCATCAAGACCGGCTATACTCGCGCCTCCGGGTTCAATCTCGTCTCGTCCGTTAATGACGGCAACCGCCGCCTTGTCGCCGTTGTCATGGGCGGCACGTCGGGCGGCAGCCGCGACAACCAGATGGCCGGCCTGATCAACACCTATCTGCCGAGGGCCTCGACCCGCGGTGGCGGCGACCTGGTTGCCAAGGCGGACAGCAATCCAATCAAGGCACTTGCGAAGGTTCTCCTGCCCAAGCATGACGCGCCGACCCCGGACGAAAAGCCGGTGGCCGTGGCGGAAGCCGATACGGCTGCCGCGGACGACGCTGCCGCGGACGACGCGACCACGGCTGTCGCGGACGACGCGACAGTTGCCCAGGGCGACAGCGAGGACGAGGATACAGCCGAGGCAGAGGCGCCCAAGCTGGTTGTCCCGGCAAAGAAGGTGAAGACGGTTATCGTCTCCGCCCCAAGGTCGCCACCGCACAGGTCGTGGCCGCCTATACCGAGCCCGCCCCGGCCGCCGTCGATCCCGTCAACACCGCTTCGGTTCCGTCAGGCTGGGCCATCCAGGTTGCCTCCTCGCCCAACCAGTCAGAAGCCCAGGCTTTCCTCGACGCGACCACCAAGCAGGCTCCCAAGGTGCTGGCCGACGCTTCCGGCTTCACCGTCGCTTTCGACAAGGGCGGCGTCACTTACTACCGCGCCCGTTTCGGCGGCTTTGGGTCGAAGGACGCCGCATGGAAGGCCTGCACCGCTTTGAAGAAGAAGAAAATCGAGTGCTACGCCGTCCAGCAATAGGACTGCGTGGAAGATATCTCCCGGAAAAATATTGCGTCGAAGGAGACTAGTTGTGATTGGAGAGCAAGACGTCCTTGGCTTCGTTAATTCGCGCCGCCAGGAAAGACGTGCCGCCGATGTCGGGGTGCAGGCGCTGCATCAGGCGGCGGTGCGCCTTGCGGACATCCGCCGCGGCGGCCCCCGCTTCAAGACCAAGGACCTTGTAGGCCTCCTCCTTAGTCATGGCGCCCGGACCTGGCGCAACACCCAGCCCTTCGCCACCGTTCGTCTCAGCGTTTTTGCGCCAGACGGGAAATCTGCCGTCAAGATACGTCTCTAGCAGTTGGCGGCTCTCCGGATCGCCGGAGAGCTCGCGGTAGAGATGCTGCAATTCCGCTTGGGTCATCGAGCCAAGCATCTTGCCGTCGTGCCGACCGGCAAGAACCAGCCCTTCAAGGCTGCCCGTATCGTGATCGAGTTCCATCTCGAGTGCCGCCGTCCGCACGGTTGAGCGTTTTCCAGCAGCTGGCGTGGCATTTGGCCGCCCGGTACGCGTGGCGCCGTACCAGGCGATTGCCACGAACAGGATGATGCCGCCGATGCCTTGACGCCCGACCAGGAGAACGGCGCCGCCGACCAGCGCCAGCAGGATCGGCCCCAAGGTCCTCATCCCGCTTGCGAGTTGCGCCGGATCCGCACGGAGAAAGGCCGTCGCCATCCCCAGGAGCACCAGCAACAACGCGACCACAACGATAATTGCGCCTAACATTTCCCACCGCCCCGCAGGTATCCTGTCCGCCTTGACAGCCGCGTGATGTCCTTCAACACTTTTTCTGCGCCAGAATCATGGCCTTTACCCCCGCTGGAAGAGGACCATCATACGAACTCCAACGCCGCGGCCTTTGTCGACTTCGACAGTTCTTCATCGCGCATGGATTTCAAGATGTGGCGTTGTCGCGTCGCTTGCAAGTCCAGCGCGAGGCAAGTTTGAGGGCCAGAAATGTCTAGAGCAAGCCGAGATCGGCCAGCTCGCGCCTGAGTTTCGGCGGCATCTCGACCAACCCCGCCTTGCCCTTGCCGAGATCCGCCGGGGCGTCCGCTGGCTTCAGATAACGCCAGCCCTGGAAGGCGCGGCGCGGCTGCCAGTCGGTGCGCACCACCTCGGGATCGAGCATCAGATGGCAGCGACCGATGCCGTCGTCATCGATGAACGGCCGGATTTCCGTGATCAATTGGCGGCACTGCACGCTGCCCTTGATCACCCAGTAGAGCGAACCGCCATCGGTGACCTCGTCGCCACGTGTCGGCACCATGCGGGTGGTGTGCCAGTGTTCGGCTGGTTCGCCGGCACGGCGGCGTTCGTCGAGACGGAAGGCGATCCACTCTTCGAGATCCTCGACACTGTCGCAGCCGACGCAAAGCTTTAGGAGATTGAGAGCCATGCGCTAAGGTTTAGTCCGGAGCGCCGAGACGTCAACGGCCTGGCGGACTTCTCCACAGTGCCGGATTGGGCAAGCTCTCAACACTCCACGACATTGACGGCAAGACCGCCAAGGCTGGTTTCCTTGTACTTCTCGTTCATGTCGAGGCCGGTCTGGCGCATGGTCTCGATCGCGGCATCGAGTGGCACGAAATGCACGCCGTCGCCTTTGATCGCCAGGGACGCGGCCGTGACCGCCTTGACGGCACCCAGCGCGTTGCGTTCGATGCACGGTACCTGCACCAGCCCGCCGACGGGGTCGCAGGTCATGCCGAGATGATGCTCGAGCGCGATTTCGGCGGCATTCTCGACCTGTTCGGGCGTGCCGCCCATGACGGCGCACAGGCCGGCGGCCGCCATTGCCGAGGCTGAGCCCACCTCGCCCTGGCAGCCGACCTCGGCGCCGGAGATGGACGCATTGGACTTGATGATGCCGCCGACCGCCGCTGCCGTCAGCAGGAAATCGCGGATGCTCGGCTGGTCGGCCTCGGGATGGAAATGCAGCCAGTAGCGCAGCACCGCCGGCAACGTGCCCGCCGCGCCATTGGTCGGCGCAGTGACCACCCGCCCGCCGGCCGCATTCTCCTCGTTCACGGCCATTGCGTAGATCGACAGCCAGTCATTGGCGAGCAGCGGGTTCGGCCGGTTCTGCTGCCACTGCTCCTGCAATTTGTCATGGAGCTGCCTGGCTCGCCGCCGTACCTTCAGCCCGCCCGGCATGATTCCGTCCTGCGACAGGCCGCGGTCGATGCAGCTCTTCATGGCGCCCCAGATGGCGTCGAGGCCGGTGTCGAGCTCCTCGCGCGACATCTGCGTTTCCTCGTTGGTGCGCTTCATGTCGGCGATGGAAAGGCCGCTCTTGGCCGCCATCTTCAGCATCTCGACCGCGTTCTTGAAGGGATACGGCACTTTCTTGCCCTCGGTCGTGACCGAGCCCTTGACCTTCATCCGCTGCAGCTCTTCTTCCGAAACCACGAACCCGCCGCCGATGGAATAGTAGATGCGCTTGAGCAGCAACCGGCCGCCGGCGTCGTAGGCATGGAACGCCATGCCGTTGGCGTGACCGGTGAGCGGCGTCTTGCGGTCGAGCACCAGATCGGTGGCCGGGTCGAAATGGTAGGAGGGGTGACCGGGCGGTGAAATCAGCTTGTCGGTTGTGATGCGGGCGACAATGCCATCGGCCTGATCGGGGTCGACCGTCTGCGGCGTCTCTCCGGCAAGGCCGAGAATGACGGCACGATCGCTGCCATGGCCGACGCCCGTATAGGCGAGCGATCCATGCAGGCTGGCGCCGATGCGTGCGACCTTGGTGCCGGCCGGGCGCGGCCAGTCGTCGCCCGCGACCTCGTCGAGAAAGCGGCGCGCGGCCGTCATCGGGCCCATCGTGTGCGAACTCGAAGGGCCGATGCCGATCTTGAACAGGTCGAAAACCGAAAGGAACACGCTGTCTCCTGGGTCACGTCGAGGACTACATATAGGAACTCCCGGGATGTTTCCGCTCTTTTGACGATCGCGGCGCAGCACCTGCCGACCTTGTTTGCTCCTGCAGCGACATTGATTGTTTGTCGCCATATGCGGCGATCGAAGCGATCGCACTGGATATGGTAAACTCAACCATGGGCGATTCCTCCTATCTGTCGGCGGCCGATCTCGCGGCGCTTGGCTTTTTCCTCCTTGCATGGGTGCTGCACACGCTCGCGTCCGATGGCAAGCTGGTTAGCCGCATGTCGCTGACGACCGCCATGAATGCGCAACGCGAGGCCTGGATGCGCACCATGGCCGAGCGCGAGATCCGCATCGTCGACACCGCCATTATGAGCGGCCTGCAGCAGGGAACCGCCTTCTTCGCCTCCAGTTCGCTGATCGCGCTCGGCGGCTGTTTCGCCCTGCTTGGCGCGTCGGACCGCGTCATCGAGGTTCTCAGCGACCTCCCGCTGGGCGGCGTGCCGGATCGAGCCGCTTTTCAGATCAAGGTGCTGGGGCTGGGGCTGATTCTCGCCTTTTCCTTCTTCAAGTTCGGCTGGGCCTACCGGCTGTTCAACTATTGCTCGATCCTGATCGGCGCGGTGCCGATCCCGCATGGCGAAGCCTCGCGCAATCCGGTTACGCAAACGGCCGTGTGGCGCGCGACGCAAATGAACATGCTGGCGGGCAAGCATTTCAACTCGGGCCTGCGCGGCGTGTTCTTCTCGATCGGCTATCTCGGCTGGTTCGTCGATCCCCTGGTGTTCGTGCTTTCGACGCTTCTGCTGCTGGCCGTCCTGGTGCGGCGCCAGTTCTTCTCGGAGGCACGGCGCGCCGTCATCGGTCAGCCGCCCGGCGCCGGAAACGGCTGATCGATGCGCCCGGAAAGCCAATAGGCTAAAAGTCCGATCCACTCGCGAACCGCCATCGTGGTCGCCTGCAGCGAATCGGACGGATTGTCTCGGAACAGGCCGATGCCTTCCTTGCCCGAGGTGCGATAGTCGACCGGCCATGGAGCGGTTGGAAAACCGGCCTTGTCGAACAGCGCCTTGGCGCGAGGCATGTGAAAGGCTGATGTCACCAGCAGCCATGTCTCGCCCGGCTTGGGTTTGACCAGTTCGCGGCTGAAGACCGCGTTCTCGTAAGTGTTACGGGATTTGTCTTCGAGGATCAGACGGTCGGCCGGCACACCCAGCGCCTCGAGCAGGCGCGGCGCCGTGTCGGCATCACCTTCGCCATCGAAGACCAGGGAGCCGTTTCCACCGGAGACCACCACTTTTGCCTGCGGGAAACGCAGGGCGAGAATTGCGGTCTCGACCATGCGATCGCCGCTGCTGTTCAATTCATGGCCGCCACGCGCGAGGTTGATAGCACCCTCGAAGCCGCCGCCGAGCACGACGATACCGTCCACCTTCTCCGGCAGCGACGGCTTGGGAAAGCGTTCCTCCAACGGATTGAGCATCATGGCGCCGAGCGACGTCCAGGCCGACAGCGCAAGGATCAGAAACGCCAGCACACTGCCGGTGACGGCAAGTCGCCGCCGGCCGATCATTCCCGCGATCAGCGCTGCCAAAAGCAGGAAGATTGTCAGATTGAGTGGCTGGATGAAGAACCAGAAGACCTTGGAAAGATAGTAGAACATCGCTCAACCCTTACAGCGTCAAGGACGCCGTAATGCTTCAGTTTTACGCATGATCCTATCCGAAAATCGATCGCGATTTTCGGGGCCATGCGTCAGACCAGCGATACCCTTACCACCATTTCTCCGGCTGAAAGGTGCCGGCCGCCTGCTCGATGACGGCGGCGGTCTGAAACAGCGTCTCTTCCTCGAACGGCCTGCCGATCAATTGCAGGCCGAGCGGCAACCCCTTGGGATCGAGGCCGGCGGGCACGGCAATGCCGGGCAGACCGGCCATGTTCACGGTGACCGTGAAAATGTCGTTGAGGTACATCTTGACCGGATCGGCCGCCATGTCCTCGTCGGCGATGCCAAAGGCGGCGGACGGTGTAGCCGGGGTCAGGATGACATCGACGCCGGCGGCGAAGACGTTTTCGAAGTCGCGCTTGATCAGATTGCGCACCTTCTGTGCCTGCAGATAGTAGGCGTCGTAATAGCCGGCCGACAACACATAGGTGCCGATCATGATGCGGCGCTTGACCTCGCGGCCGAAGCCGGCGGCGCGGGTCTTCTCATACATCTCGACGATGTCCTTGCCCGGCACGCGCAAGCCGTAGCGGACGCCGTCATAGCGCGCGAGGTTGGACGACGCCTCGGCGGGAGCCACGATGTAATAGGCCGGCAGTGCGTATTTGGTGTGCGGCAGGGAGATGTCGACGATCTCGGCGCCGGCGTCCCTGAGCCAGGCAATGCCCTTCTGCCACAGGGCCTCGATCTCCTCCGGCATGCCCTCGACGCGGTATTCCTTGGGAATGCCGACCTTCATGCCTTTGATCGGCTTGCCGATCGCAGCCTCGTAGTCCGGCACCGGCCTGTCGACGGACGTCGTGTCCTTCGGATCGACCGAGGCCATGGATTTCAAAAGAATGGCAGCGTCGCGCACGTCGCGAGCGATCGGCCCGGCCTGGTCGAGCGACGAGGCGAAGGCGACGATGCCCCAGCGCGAGCAGCGGCCGTAGGTCGGCTTGATGCCAACCGTGCCGGTGAAGGCGGCTGGCTGGCGGATCGAGCCGCCGGTATCGGTCGCCGTCGCACCGGCACACAGGAAGGCCGAGACGGCAGTCGCCGAACCACCGGAAGACCCACCTGGCACCAGCTGTGCATTGTCGAGGCTACGCTGGGTCCTCGTGCCGCCGGCCGACACGAAGCCGCCATCCCCTTGATGTGTCGTCGGCATCACCACCGTATCGAGGCGCGAACGCCGCCACGGATTGATGACCGGGCCATAGTAGGAGGTCTCATTGGACGAGCCCATGGCGAACTCGTCCATGTTGAGCTTGCCCAGCATGACCGCGCCATCGGCCCACAGATTGGATGTGACGGTCGATTCATAGCGCGGCTTGAAGCCATCGAGCACATGGCTGCAGGCCTGGGTATGGACGCCCTCGGTGCCGAACAGGTCCTTGATCCCCAGCGGGATGCCTTCCAGCGCGCCGCCCTCACCCTTGACCAGCCTGGCGTCGGATGCCTTGGCCATGTCGCGCGCTTTGTCGCCGGTGACCGCGACATAGGCATTGAGCGCGGCATTGGCGCGATCGATCGCCGAGAGATAGCTTTCCGTCAGTTCGGTCGCGGTGATTTCCTTGCCGCGCAGCTTGGCGCGGGCCTGCGAAATCGTCAGTCGGGTCAGGTCGCTCATCATAGGCTCTTTTCGTAAAACACCGACCACTCGGAATCGGGATAATCGAGCACCGGCCCGCAGCGCGAGAACCCGGCACGTTCATAGACGGTCCAGGCGGCCGGATGGCGATCACCGGTCTCCAGCACCAGCCGCTTCAATCCTTCATCGCGCGCCAGCGCCTCGAGCCTCTCGACGATGCCGGCGCCGATCTTGCGGCCGCGATGCGATGGCCTGATATACATACGCTTGACCTCGCCGATCGCGTCGCCGTGCCGCTTCAGCGCGCCACAACCAATGGCGATCCCATTATCGCGAGCGATGAAAACCGTCGTGTCCTGCCCCGCCATCTGCTCGACAGTCAGATGGTAGCAATGCTCCGGCGGCGTCAATTCGAGCAAGGTTTCGTCGAGCTCACTCACCAGGCCGCGCACGTCGTCCTGCAGCGGCGTCTCGATGGCGATCTCGATTGCCATCGCCGCCTTACTCCACGACCTTCGGCACGAGGAAGAAATTCTCGTCGGTCGCCGGTGCGTTGGCGACGATGTCGGCCGCCTTGTTGCCGTCGGTGACGGCATCCGCGCGCTTCTTCATCTCCATCGGCGTCACTGAGGTCATCGGTTCGACACCGGAAACATCGACCTCGTTCAACTGTTCGACGAAGCCCAATATGGCGTTCAACTCGCCGGTCATCCGCTCGGCATCTTCCTCGCTCACGGCGATGCGGGCGAGATGCGCGACGCGCTTCACTGTCTTGACATCAACGGACATGCTTCAGCCTCGGGGAAAACCAGATCGCGCTATAGCGGCGCGGCGCGCGGCGCGCAACATGCGCCGGCCGACAATCGGGCAAACAGCTTCATGGCAGGGCAACGCCCTCGCACAGATAATAGCTGCCGCTGTTACCGCTCGCCTCGCTCTCATCGTCGATGGGTCGGACCGAGACGAGATCGAGCTGCGTCGGGCTGATCCGCGTCACCGACAGGACATCCGGAAAGACGTAGCCCGGTTCCTGGCAGATGGCTGTCACCGCCCAGCTCGGCGAGCGCGTCGCTTTGCTGACTTGAACGAACTCGCAGCTATATTCGACGCCCTGCAGGCCATGCACCGAAAGCACGATGTTGCCGGCATCGACAAGCGTCTGCAGCGTCTCCTTCCTGGCCTGTCCACAAAGCTCCTCGGACTGCAGATAGACGCCGTCGATGAAATCATCGGCGGCGAGCGCGGGCGACGCCGCGACAACCATCGACACGCAAAGAGATCGCCCCAACGCCATGGGTTTGTTCCGCTTTCGTAGTTTCTAGATGGTAATCGCTTGGCCAATCTTCGGCAACGCGACCTTGACGCCCGACCCTTCCAAGCCGGCTTCGAACTTCTCGGGCGTCGGATCGATCATCGGAAACGTGCCGAAATGGCAAGGGACAACCGTGTCGAATTTGAAGAAGCGGCGGCAGGCAAGGGCTGCCACCGCGCCGCCCATGGTGAAGCGGTCGCCGATCGGGACGATGCCGATCTTCGGCTCGTGCAGCTCGTTGATCAGCGCCATGTCGGAAAAGATGTCGGTATCGCCCATATGATAGAGCGTGCGGTCATCCGGGAAATGCAGGACGAGCCCGCCCGGATTGCCGAGATAGACGTTCCTGCCGCCGTCTTCGCCAAATGAGGAGGAGTGCAGCGCCTGGACGAAGGTGGTGGTGAAGCCGCCGCAATCGACCGTGCCGCCGATGTTGCCTGGATTGATCTTCTTGTCGCTGACGCCCTTGCCGACGAGATACATGCAGATTTCGAAATTGGCGACCAGTTGGGCGCCACTCTTGCCGAGCACTTCCACGGCGCCGCTGATGTGGTCGCTGTGCCCGTGCGTCAAAAGTACGTGCGTGATCCCTTCGGCCGGCCCTTCCCAACCGCCGGTCCAGGACGGGTTGCCGATCAGATAAGGGTCGATCAGGATTTTCGCGGCACCGGTTTCGATGCGGAAGGCCGAGTGGCCGTACCAGGTCAATTTCATCAATGCATTCCTCGATTTTTGCCGAGCCAGAGGATAGAACGCCGCTAGCCCCGAGATCAAAGGGTATAGTGTCCGCCGCGCACTCGAAAAGACGCGTGCTACCGAAAAGACGAGGGAAAACCGTTGGCTGTCATCACGATTGAACAATTGCCGGCGCGCCTCGCCGACGGCAGGACCCTGGCGGGGCTCGATCTCGGCGACAAGACGATCGGTGTCGCGGTTTCCGACCGGGGTTTCTCCTTCGCTCATCCCCGCCCGGTCATCCTCAGAAAGAAATTCTCGCTCGACGCGGCCGTCCTTTTGGCGTTGCTGGAGAAGGAGAATGTCGGTGCGGTGGCGATCGGCCTGCCGATCAACATGGATGGATCCGAAGGCCCACGCGCCCAGAAATCCCGCGCCTTCGTGCGCAACATGGCGCAACTGAGCGACCTGCCCTTCGTGTTCTGGGATGAGCGGCTATCGACGGTGGCGGCCGAACGGACGCTGATAGAAATGGACTTCTCGCGCGCCAAACGCGCCGGCAAGATCGATTCGGCGGCAGCCGCCTTTATTCTGCAGGGAGTTTTGGACCGGCTTCAGTCGCTCGATGCAGCCGATCGAACGGAACCGGACCCGTCCAGCTCCGGCTGACCCAGCCCAAAATCTCACGACGCCTGCGGAACGCCCACAAGGCCATCAGCAGAAGCCCGTCGAAGACGCAAGTCTTCGCTACCATTCCGGGAATGATCGATGGGTCGATGCCCAGAATCTGGCCGTAGAGTTGGAAGAAGAAGTCGTGCGTCTGCCGGCTGAACATGACGTAGCCGAAATTGATGTCGTTGGCCGACAGATAGAACCAGCCCCAGAAAATTGCCATCGGGGCGGCCCACATTCCGAAGATATAACGCATCAGCGACCTCCCTTGCCCTTCGGGCCGGTCCGGCCCGATATCAGGGAGAGCAGTGAATTGTGCGCCGCGGCCTTCGCCATGCTGTGCGCGGTGGCGTGGAAATCGTCCTCACCCAATGCGGCTACCGACCGTCGTTCGGCGAGCATCGCGACATAGGAGGCCAGAAGTGCGGCCAATTGCACCGCCACCACCATGAACAGACCGTTGATGCCTTGGGCCGCGCCGCCGATCAGGATCATCGACATCACGCCGGAAGCGGAAATAAAGGCGATGCGAACGACGCTGTCGGCACCCGGACTGGACGCGTCATTGATCAGCGTATCGACAAAGGCCCAGAAGAACAGCACCGCCACGACCAGCAATGCGGTCGCCAGCGGGGCGACCACGACGATGTTCTCCAGATTGATCAATCGGGCGCTCTCGACGGTCACGCCGAGTACGCCAAGAGCCGCCGCCACACCTCGATTTCCATCGATACAGATCAGCGCGAGCAGAGCGAAAACGATCGCCCAGTGCACCGACAGAAAGGAGGTCAATACGTGTCGCATCGTGATTCCTGCTTCGACAGGAATGACAGTGGGCTTTGCGGTTCGTCACCGCAATGGAAACCATTTGTTAAGGTTAACGGCAACGGTGGGCGTCGGCAACGCCCTCGGCGAGCGACATCCCCGTCAATTCACCGGCGGATAGAGCGTATCGATGATCATGCGCGCATCGTGACGCGAATCGAGCATACCGTAGGTATTGCGCCACTGGCCTGCGAGCCGCGTCTCGACGAAAGCATCGGCGATCCGCCCTGCCCCCAGCCGGCGCAACTCGGCGGCCGCCGCCGACAGCGCAAGCTGTTCCGTCAGCAGCCGGGCCGAGCCCTCGTCGGTCGAAGCGACCTGCATGGCCGCCTTCAGAACACCGATCGTGCCGCGCCCGCCGGCGCCGAGGTCGCGGTCGATGCCACCCAGCACCTCTTCGAAAAGGCCGGGCGCGCGGCCAAGCACGCGCAGCACGTCGAGCGCCATGACATTGCCCGATCCTTCCCAGATCGCGTTGACAGGCGCTTCACGGTAATAGCGGGCGAGCGGAGCTTCCTCGACATAGCCATTGCCGCCAAGGCATTCCATCGCCTCGTAGAGCAGCGGCGGCGCGATCTTGCAGACCCAGTATTTGACGACCGGCGTCATGGCGCGGGCGAACGCCGCCTCGCCGCGGTCGCTTGCCGCCTCGTCGAAGGAACGCGCCAGCCGGAATGACAGCGCGGTCGCCGCGGCGACATCGAGCGCCATGTCGGCCAGCACGCGCTGCATAAGCGGTTGCTCGATCAGGTTGGTTCCGAACACCTGGCGATGGCGGGCATGGTGGATCGCTTCGGCCAGCCCCGCCCGCATGATCGCCGAAGACGCCACCGCGCAGTCGAGCCGGGTCAGCGTCACCATGTCCATGATCGTCTTGACGCCGGCGCCGGGCTCGCCGACCATCTCGCCGATGGCGTTGACGAACTCGACCTCGGAAGACGCGTTGGAGCGGTTGCCGAGCTTGTCTTTCAGCCGCTGGAAGCGGAAGCCATTCCCCGACCCGTCGCCGAGCACACGTGGCACCAGGAAGCACGACAGCCCCTCCGGCGCCTGCGCCAGCACCAGGAAGGCATCCGACATCGGCGCCGACATGAACCATTTGTGTCCCGTCAGGCGGTAGAACCCGCTTCCGACGCGTTCCGCCCTGGTCACATTGGCACGCACATCCGTGCCGCCCTGTTTCTCGGTCATGCCCATGCCGAGCGTCAGTCCGGTCTTCTCGACCGGTGGCTTCTGGCTCTGGTCGTATTTGCGGGTCGTCACCCGCGGCGCCCATTCGCGAAACAGTTTTGGGCTGGCCATCAATGCCGCCAGCGAGGCGCTGGTCATGGTGATGGGGCACAGGTGCCCGGTCTCGAGTTCCGCCGTCAGGTAGAAACGGGCGGCCCGCACCTGATGGCGGCGGCCAATCTCGGCATCGCCATTTTCCCAGACCGAGGAGTGCAGGCCGTTGGCCACCGAACGGCGCATCAAGGCGTGGTAGGCAGGATGGAATTCGACCAGGTCGATGCGCCGTCCCTGGCGATCGTGCGTCCTGAGTTTAGGCGTCTCGACATTGGCGAGGCGCGCCAGTTCCTGCGCTTCTTGCGTGAGCACGAAACGGCCAAGCCCGTCGAGATCCTTGCGCACCGGATCGGAGAAGCGCTCGGCAAGCTGGATCAGCAACGGATCGCCTCGCCAGGCGTTGCCGCCCGTCAGCGGCGGCGGCTGGTTCGTTACGTCGTCGGTCACGCCCAATCCTTCTAGAAAGGCCTTATCGTCGGGAAGCCTCGAATCCGAGGCCGTCGGCTAGATATAGCCAAGCGCTGCTGCGCGCGCGACGAAAATACCGGGGAGAACGGCGTCAATGCAAAGCGGGTGCTTGCGGGCGCGAAATCTGCACCCTATAGCAGCCCCTTGAGATGACCGACGCTTCGTCCCTGCCACTCTATCCTCACCGCCATCTTTTGGGCATCAGCGATCTTTCGCCCGCCGACATCGAGCTGTTGCTCGACAGGGCGGATCGGGCGGTCGCGATCTCGCGGCAGTCTGAGAAAAAGACCTCGACGCTGCGCGGCCGCACCCAGATCAACCTCTTCTACGAAGCCTCGACCCGCACGCAGTCCTCGTTCGAACTGGCTGGAAAGCGGCTCGGCGCCGATGTCATGAACATGTCGGTGGCAAGCTCCTCGGTGAAGAAGGGCGAAACGCTTATCGATACCGCAATGACATTGAACGCCATGCGGCCCGACATATTGATCATCCGCCACCAGTCGGCGGGCGCCGCGGCTCTTCTGGCGCAGAAGGTCGGCTGCTCGGTTGTCAATGCCGGCGACGGCGCGCATGAACACCCGACACAGGCACTGCTCGACGCGCTCACCATTCGCCGCGCCAAGGGTCCACTGTCGAAGCTGATCGTGGCGATCTGCGGCGACATCCTGCATTCGCGCGTGGCGCGCTCCAACATCATGCTGCTCAACGCCCTCGGCGCACAGGTGCGGGTGGTGGCGCCCTCGACGCTGCTGCCCTCGGGCATCGACAGGATGGGCGTGATCGTCTGCCGCTCGATGGCGGAAGGCTTGAAGGACGCGGATGTGGTGATGATGTTGCGCTTGCAGCGCGAGCGCATGGAAGGCGCCTTCGTGCCGTCGGTGCGCGAATATTTCCGCTATTTCGGCCTTGATGCCGAGAAGCTGAAGGCTGCCAAGGACGACGCGCTTGTCATGCATCCCGGCCCGATGAACCGCGGTGTCGAGATCGCCTCCGAAATCGCCGACGGCCCGCAAAGCGTCATCCAGGAACAGGTGGAAATGGGCGTCGCCGTGCGCATGGCGGTGATGGAAGCGCTGCTTGATCCCCGTCGGAATCAAGACGGCCGCAATCAAGAGGGTCGCGGCGCATGAGCACGACTGTCTTTGAACGCGCCCGCATCGTCGACCCTTCGCGCGGCATCGACGAAGTCGGCTCCGTCATAGTCGATGGCAAGAAAATCGTTGCCGCGGGCAAGGCGGCGCTGAACCAGGGCGTCCCTGACGGCGCCACGGCAATCGACTGTGCCGGCAAGGCGATCATGCCAGGTTTGATCGATGGCCGGGTCTTCATCGGCGAGCCGGGCGGCGAGCATCGCGAAACCATCGCTTCGGCCAGTGTCGCCGCGGCCGCCGGCGGGGTGACGTCGATCGTCATGATGCCCGACACCGACCCCGTGATCGACAATGTGGCGCTGGTCGAATTCGTGCTGCGCACCGCCAAGGATACGGCCGTCGTCAACATCTTTCCGGCCGCCGCCATCACCAAGGGCCTCCACGGGCGCGAGATGACGGAGTTCGGCCTGCTGCGCGAGGCCGGCGCGGTCGCCTTCACCGATGGCCGGCACACCATATCGAGCGCGCTGGTGATGCGCCGCGCGCTGACCTACGCGCGCGATTTCGGCGCCACCATTGTCCATGAAACGCAGGATGCCGACCTTGGGTCATCGGGCGTCATGAATGAAGGCCTGTACGCCAGTTGGCTCGGTCTTTCCGGCATTCCGCGTGAAGCCGAATCCATCCCGCTCGAGCGGGACCTTGCGCTGGCGCGGCTGACGCGGGGTTCGTACCATGCCGCGAAGATCTCGACGGCCATGGCGGCAAGCGCCATGGCGCGGGCGAAGGCCGACGGCGCGGCAGTGACATCGGGCGTGTCGATCCACAATCTGTCGCTCAATGAAAACGACGTCGGCGAATACCGCACCTTCTTCCGCCTGACACCACCGCTGCGCGCCGAGGAAGACCGGCTGGCTGTCATCGAGGCGGTCAGGGACGGTACGGTCGATGTCATCGTCTCTTCGCATGATCCACAGGATGTCGACACCAAGCGCCTGCCCTTCGCCGACGCCGCGGCTGGAGCCATCGGCCTCGAAACCCTGCTGGGCGCCGCCTTGCGGCTCTACCACAATGGCGATGTGCCTTTGCTCCGGCTGATCGAAACCTTGTCCACCGCGCCGGCGAGGCTGTTCGGATTGCCCGGCGGCACGCTGAAGCCGGGCGCGGCAGCCGACCTGGCGCTTGTCGATCTCGATGAACCCTGGATCGTCAGTGAAAGCGGCATCCGCTCGCGCTCGAAAAACACCTGTTTCGAAGGCGCACGGCTGCAAGGCAAGGTCTTGCAAACGCTGGTGGCGGGCCGCACAGTGTTTTCCGCCTGAGCCGGCAATAGCCATGCGACATCGAGCATGGCCGGGGGAAATGCGGGGGAAACAATGACTTATGGCCTGATCCTGGCGTTGGTGTTCGGTTATCTGTTGGGCTCAATTCCGTTCGGCCTGCTGCTTACCCGCGCGGCCGGCCTCGGTGACGTGCGCAAGATCGGCTCCGGCAATATCGGAGCCACCAATGTACTGCGCACCGGCAACAAGGGGCTTGCCGCCGCGACCTTGCTGCTTGACGCGCTGAAGGGCACGGCCGCCGTGCTGATAGCAGGCCATTTCGCGCCTGAAACGGCGGTCTGGGCTGGGCTTGGCGCTTTTCTGGGGCACCTGTTTCCGGCATGGCTGGGGTTTAAAGGAGGCAAGGGCGTCGCGACCTATCTCGGCGTGCTGACCGGCCTCGCCTGGCAGGTGGCGCTGATCTTCGCCGTCGTCTGGCTGGTGATGGCTTTTCTGTTTCGCTTCTCCTCGCTGGCAGCGCTTGCGGCAGCCGTCGTCGTCCCGATCGCCCTCTACTTCATGAGCACACCCCAGGTTGCAGCGCTGTTCGTGGTGATGAGCATCATCGTTTTCATCAAGCATAGGGCCAACATTTCGCGGCTGATGGCCGGCACCGAAGGCAAGATCGGAGCCAAGGGGTGAGCGAACCGGCCGCCGGGCCGCGTCTCACCGATCGCCAGCGACTGAGCTGGCTGCGGCTGATCCGCACCCAGAATGTCGGCCCGGCCTCCTTTCGCGACCTGATCAACCGTTTCGGTTCGGCCGAGGTCGCGTTGGAAATGCTGCCGGAACTGATGATTTCCGGTGGCGCCAACCGGATCGTGCGCATCCCTTCCCTGGCCGAAGCCGAGACCGAGATGGAGGCCGCGCGGCGGGTCGGTGCACGCTTTGTCGGCATCGGCGAGGCAGACTACCCGCCGCTGCTGCGCAGCATGGACAATCCGCCGCCGCTGCTGGCGCTCAAGGGTAATGCCGCGGTGTTCCGGTTGCCGGGGGTCGCGATCGTCGGCGCGCGCAACGCGTCGCTCGCGGGCATCAAGATGGCGCGCATGCTGGCAGCCGATCTCGCAAGAGACGGCTACGGCATCATCTCCGGCCTGGCGCGCGGCATCGACACGGCAGCGCATCAGGGCAGTCTCTTGACCGGTACGGTCGGAGTGCTCGCCGGTGGCCTCGACCTGCCCTACCCGCCCGAAAATGCCGGCCTGTGCGATGACATCACCGAGCGCGGCGCCGTCATCTCGGAAATGCCGTTCGGCTGGCAGCCGCGTGCCCAGGATTTCCCGCGCCGCAACCGCCTTGTCGCCGGTGCCGCCCTTGGATTGGTCGTGGTCGAGGCTGCGCAGCGCTCCGGCTCGCTGATCACCGCCAGGCTTGCCGGCGAGATGGGCCGACTGGTCTTTGCCGTGCCCGGCTCCCCGCTCGATCCGCGCGCAGCCGGCACCAATGGCCTGCTCAAGGACGGCGCCACGCTGGTCACCGAAGCTTCCGACATTTCCAGGGCGATCCTTCCGCTGACCGGTATGCGGGCGCCCGATCCGCCGCCGTTTGAGGACCCACCAGACTTTTCGGCCACACCGCCACCAGGCGAGAGCGACCGAGCCAAGGTGATCGAAGCGCTGGGGCCGACACCGGTGCCGGTCGACGAGATCATCCGCCACACCGGCCTGCACCCCGCCCAGGTTTTCATGGTGCTGCTTGAACTCGACCTCGCCGGCCGGCTTGAACGCCACGCCGGCGGCAATGTTTCGCTGGTTTTCGGAGACGGCTAACCCGCCTCAGTGCCGGTCGGTCTTTTTATCCTCCGCCTCGGCGTAATCCTGTGTGTTGGCGTCAAAGAGATCCTTTTGGACAAACTGGAGCCAGACCTCGTCCGCGTCCGGCGGGCGCGACGGATCCAAACTCGGCTCGCCCTCGTGCGCATTCGGGAGCGACCGCCGGAGTAGCCAAGCAGGAATGATCTCCCGGATGAGACTGGTGAATTGGGTCATCACCGACTCCTTCGATTCAAGGGATGGACCAGACCGGTCGATCCACCCAAATTGCTCTGGCTCACCGCACCCAGCCAAGCCAAAGCCTCGCCAACGTCAGCCAGCGCATGGCGCGCCGCTGTCGGTCCGCGCGGTTTTATCCGGATCGAAATGCCGTCCATCTCATTGACGGCCTCGAAACCATTCTCGTCGGATGTGTCGTCGCCCAGAAACACCGGCCGCCTCCCCTCAAAAGCCGGCAGATCCAAAAAGCGCCTGATTGCCGCTCCCTTCGCTGCCTCCAACGGCATCAACTCGACGCCGGCATTGCCGGCCAGCACCCGATACCCCACGGGCAACCTGTCCAGCGCCTGCTCGATCAGTTGCGTCGCGCGCTGCAACAAGTGCGGTGCCGCGCGTGTGTGGATTGCCAGGATCGGGCCCTTGCGCTCGATATAGACGTCCGCACTGCCCAGCTCCGCTTCGATCTCCTCGGCAAGTGCGGCAATGTCGGCCGGCTCTCCCGCCGCCTCGACCGGACCATCACGCGTGAGCCTATGCTCAAGGCCGTAAAGCCCGGCGGCGCGCAATCTGAGGGGCTGAAAAAGATGGTCGACAGCAGCGATCGACCGTCCCGTGATGAACGCCAGAGCTCCGCCCAATTGCAATTCGAGCCCCGCCAACAGCGTCCGCAACTCGTCGCCGACAACCACCGCATCCGGATGCGCGGCATGTTCGAGAAGCGTGCCGTCAATATCGAGGAACAAGGCCCACGCATCCTGCGGGACGTTGGGTTCGGTCAAGTTTGACAATGCCGACATCACAGCGCAGCCACGCGCTTGCGGTCGAGCAGCGATATCACATTGCGGGGAGAACTGGGGCCAAGAGAACTGGAGCCAGGAGAACGTGGGGTGGCGCTAACGGCACGATCGACCGCATCTCGCTTGCGCAGGCGCGCCGCGTCGAACAGCATGCTGCCCGCCCATCGATAGACATTGTTTTCGCGCACGACCTCGCGCATGCGTCGCATGCGCTGACGTTGCTCTTCCGGTGACATGGTCAAGGCCTGCAGCAGGGCGTCGCCCATCATCGCCGCGTCGTAGGGATTGACGATCAGCGCCTCCAGCAATTCCTTCGACGCGCCGGCGAACATGCTGAGCATCAGCACGCCCTGTTCATCCTCGCGCGCCGCAACAAATTCCTTTGCAACCAGGTTCATGCCGTCGTGAAGGCTGGTGACCATGCAGACGTCGGCGGCCCGGTAGATCTCGTACACCTGCGCTTGCGAGTGATGTTCGGTCACCAGCACCACGGGGGTATAGCCGTCACGACCATGGCGCTGGTTGATATCCTCGGCATGGCGCAGACATTCCTCGTACAATTGTTGGTAGGCAGGCAAGGTGCCGCGGCTGGGCGCGGCGATCTGCAGGAACGCGACCTTGCCGATCCATTCCGGATGCAGGGTCAGCAGCTCATCGAGCGCGTTGAGACGATCGAGGATGCCCTTGGTATAGTCGAGGCGTTCGACGCCCACGCAGAGCTTGACGTTTTCGGCCAGCCCGAATTTTTCGCGAATGAGCTGGCGACATTCTGCAACGGCAGGCAGTTTGCTCAGATGCGGCGGCTCCCATTCGATTGAAATCGGATAGGCGTGAACCAGGCTGATCTGGCCGCCATAGGAGATAGCGGAATCCTCACGCTCGATCCTGCTCTCCAGGAAGCGGTCGACGCTATCGATGAAGTTGTTGCAATGGAACTGGGTATGAAAGCCGACGATTGAACTGCCCAGCAGCCCTTCGAGAATCTTCTCGCGCCATGGACAGATGCTGAACACCTCGGAATTCGGCCACGGAATGTGCCAGAAGGTGATGATGATCGCTTCCGGGAGGCGCTCCCGGATCATCCGCGGCAACAGCGCGAAGTGATAGTCCTGGACCAGCACGATGGGCCGCTCGTTGCGGGCCTCCGCAACAACGGTGTCGGCGAATTTGCGGTTGACCGCCTCATAGGCCTCCCAGTCGGAGGCGCGGAATATCGGCCGGGTGAAGGCTATGTGGCACAGCGGCCAGAGCCCTTCATTGGCAAAGCCGAGATAATAGCCTTGCTGTTCTTCCTCGCTCAGCCAGACGCGGCGCAACGTGTAGGAAGGATTTTCAGGCGGCACCTCGACGCGGTCATTTTCATCGACGACAAGCGCATCGGCCGAACCACCGCCATAGGCGATCCATGTGCCGGCGCAGGCACGCGTAATCGGCTCCAGCGCTGAAACCAGCCCGCTGGCAGGCACGACCAGCTCGATATCGTCCCCCTTGCGGTTATGAATGTAGGGTTCGCGATTTGAAACCACGATCACCTGCGCATCGGGAAGTTCCTTCGCCAAAATGTGACGCAGAGTTTCCGGCGACCATTGGACGAGCGCGGCGGTCGCGGATTGCCCATTCTTTTCGAATTCCGGCAATGGACCGCGAACGGGCCCCGGTTCGAAACTGGCGAGCTTCGTGTTTCTGGTCCGACGCGCCCGTGACACCACCACCGCAAGCGCGATGCATAAGATACCGACAATTGCGAGAATGAAGAGCCACAGTGCGGCCGACGGGACGACCAGGTACGAACTGTTGTCGGGCATTTCGAATTGATTACCTTTCAATGGGATGCGGCAGGTCCACCGACAGGAACTCCGGCATCCTTGGCGTGGTGATCCAACGTTCCGCACACATGATGGTTCCGATTTTTCAACTTCTGACCACCAGAGGCACCAGTCCCTCATGCGCATCCGCAAGGAAGGCGCCGACGCGATCTCCCACGCGTTGAAACGTCAGATCCACCGCCACATGTCCTACCGAGAGATGACGAATGACGAGATTGTCGATACCGATCGGCAAACGCGGCTGGGTCACGTGAATTTCGTTCGTCCGACCGTCGACCTGAAGGCCGAGGCAGGCCTGCATGAGCATGAAGGCGGAGCCTGCGGACCAGGCCTGCGGCAGGCAAGCCACTGGATAGGCAATCGGCGCTTCGCCGGCGGCGCGCGTGAACCCACAGAACAGTTCGGGCAGCCGCATGTTGAAATGAACCGCGGATTCGAAGGTCCCGCTCATCAACCGCACCACGCTGTCGCGGATGCCGTAGCGCGCCAGTCCAGCGGCGCAGATCGCGGTGTCGTGCGGCCAGATGGACCCGTTATGATACGACATCGGATTGAAGAAGATCGCGTCGTCGGCCAGCGTCCTCAGCCCCCAGCCGGAATGGAATGAAGCCGACAGCAGCTGGTCGGCGACCATGCGTGCGCGATCCGGATCGGGAAGGCCGACATACAGCAGGTGGCCGGCGTTGGACGTGCGCACCTTGCAGGGTTGGCCATCACCATCGATCGCCAACGCGTAGTAGCTGAGGTCCTCGATCCAGAAATGGCGTTCGACTTGTTGGCGAACGACATCGGCGCGCACTTCCCAATTTTCGGCCCGCTCCTCTTCGCCGCGCAGCCGTGCAAGCTTTGCCAATCCCTGGAATGCTGCAAAGACGTAGCCCTGCACCTCGACCAGCGCGATCGGTCCTTTCGGAATGCGGCCATCGGCATGGAACACGGAATCGAAACTGTCCTTCCATCCCTGGTTGGCAAGGCCGGACTCCGCGGCGCGCTGGTAGGTAAGGAACCCTGTCGAGCGACTGGCTGTCTCGATCCACTCGGCGGCGGCGCACAGCGATGGCCACAGGCCGTCGATGAAAGCCGTGTCTCCCGTGCGATCCGCATAGGCGCAGGCGAGATGGATGTAGAGCGGCGTCGTGTCGACGCCGCCATAATAGCGGCCGAACGGCAACTCACTCAGCGCCGCCATCTCGCCCTTGCGGGTCTCGTGCATGATCTTGCCGGGCTCGGAATCGCTGAAGGGGAGGTCTCGGTCGCCTGATGCTGGGCGAGAAAGGCAAGAACACCACGAGCCAGGCCGGGATTGAGCCAAAGCATCTGCAGAGCTGAAATCACGCCGTCCCGGCCGAAGGCGGTGGAGAACCATGGAATCCCGGCGTATGGGTAAGGGCCGGTCGCCAATTCCGTCGTGAGCAACGCCACATCGGCGCGGGCCCGCTCCATCCAATCATTGAAGACGCGGCCCGAACTGTGGAGTGTCGCCCCGTGCCGGCGCTTGGCGCGCATGCCGAAACGGGCGCGGGCGGCGGCAGCCCGGAACCGCCGGCTTTCGGGGCGGTCTGACGTCTCGCCGCCCACTTCCACGTAAAGCGTCTGGCTGCTTCGCTTGGTAATCGCGATGAAGAAATCCGCCCGCTCGGAGGTCAATTGATCGGGCGTCTGCGAAAACGATATCGCGGATGTTCGTACCACCTTGTCTAAGCCTTCGTAGCGGAGCACGACCGAGTTCCCGTCGATCTCGGCCGTGTGGGCGGTGCCGCGTTTGGACCGGGTCGAGCCCCGGACTTCGAACATGTCCCGAAAATCGGCACCAAAGCGCAGCGACACCAGGACCGTCGAATGCTCCCGACTGTAGTTGGAGAGCGTGATGCGTTCATACAGCCTTTCCTCCCACAGAAGCCTGGCGCGCTCGATATGGATCGCGCCCTGCGGAATCTGGCGGCTTGCGGTGCTCTCGATCGGCAGATTGGTCAGGTTGGTGGTGAACAGGACGTTGTCCTGGCTGAGCGATGCGCCAAGCAACGACAGCGACCGCCCGCCAACCGTCAGGCGAAATTCTGAAAGCACACGCGTGTCGTCGCGGAAGAAGCCGTCGCCGGCGCCACGTATGTCGCCATAGGCATCGGCGACGGCAAAGCAATCGCCATGCTTGAGAGCATAAAGCCGATGCGGCTCCCTGGGGGCGGTTTCGTCCAGCGAAGCCAGTGCTATTGCAGGATCGAGCTTTCGCTCGTCGAGTTGGGTAATGGTCAAGAAGATTGTCCCGTGCTGGTTTCCGAACGGGGTGACGGTCTACGAGGCTCTGCTCTCCTCGACGCCATTGGTCAGCCGCGAATACGCCGCGACATAATCCCTGGCCATTCTGTCGGCGGAAAACCGCCTTTCGAAGACCGTTCTTATTCTTCGCCTGTCGAGTTGCAGGAGATCGGGCATCGAGGCGACAGCATCTTCGATGGTTTCGACGACAAAGCCGGTGACCCCATAATCGATGATCTCGGGCATGGCCCCGCAACTCCAGGCCATGACTGGGGTTCCGCAGGCCATGGCCTCGATCACCGCAAGCCCGAAGGGTTCGGGCCAATCGATGGGAAACAGCAAAGCGGCCGCATTGCCCAGAAACCTGCTCTTCTGGTCCTCGCCGATCTCGCCGACAAACTCGACCCGGTCGCCATCGATCAGGGGCTGCACGACTTCCTCGAAATAGGCGCGGTCGCCATCGCCGACCTTGGCGGCGAGCTTCAGTTTCAGGCCGGTGCAGCGAGCGATCTCGATCGCCCGGTCCGGCCGCTTGTCGCGCGACATCCTGCCGAGGAACGCCAGATAGGCGCCATCCGTGCCTGCCTCGAAATCGGGCTCATAAAGCCCCAGCGGCAGCCCATGATAGATTGTCGCCAGCCAATTCGCGGACGCGAACCGCGCCCGCTGGCTGCGGGATATGGAAATCATGGGAAACCGCGGAAACCGGTCATAGGCCTGCGCGAGGTCCGCGTAATCCAGCCTGCCATGCGGCGTCGTCACGGTGCGCTGTGGAATATCGCGGAAAAACGGAAAATGCAGGAAATGGCTGAGATGGAAATGGACGACGTCGAAGTCGTCGGCCCGTTTCCTCACTTCGTCGAGCATCGCCAGATGCGCCGCGATCTCGGACTTCAGCGGACGGGGATCGAGACGAAGCGCCCTTTCGCGGCATGGCACCAGTTTTGCGGAGGTCTTCGTGTCGCCGCTGGCGAACAATGTCACGTCGTGGCCGAGGTCGACGAGCGCTTCGGTAAGATATGAGATGATGCGTTCGGTGCCCCCGTAGAGTCTTGGCGGCACCGATTCGTAAAGTGGTGCGACATGGGCGATCTTCATGTCCCGGCGTCCCTCAATGAGCTGGTCATAGAGCCAAAATGCATCAGGGCCGGGATCGTTCCTGAATCATTGGAAGATGCGTCGAATGAGCCGTCCCCTGTTTGATTCGACGGGCCGCCCTATCTCCTGTCGGCAATGCCGGCTTTGCGCTTTACGGCAGCCGAAGGAGGTCCAGATGCAGCAACCCAGGGATATCGCAGCCCGGCGTCTGAGCATGATCGTCGAACAATATGTCGAGGCCAGAAAACGGCACTTTGGCTTTGTGTCGACGGACCAGGCTGCCCGAGTGATCCGCAGAACCCTGAAACCCGATCCTTCGGAGCCAGCACTTTCCGATCACGACCTTGACGACATGGTCGCCGCACTCGCCGTAAAGAACGGCCTGGCCGTCATCTTCGACCGGGGCGTGCGGGGACCAGCCGGCGGCGCCGAGGCCGACTTGAACAGAAAGGAACCGATCATGCGAGCACCGACGGAAACCCCGGATGTTGCCGGCGCGGTGGATGCCATCCTGAGCGGTCGTACCGCCCAACTTTCGATGAGCGCGGTGATCTCCCTGCTGCGCGAACGGACCGGCACCAAGCGATCCGACGCGGACCTGGAAGGACTGATCGCCAAGAAAGCCGCCGTCTTGGACGTGCACCTGTCACGGAGCGTCTAAGGGGTCACTGCTCGTCGGGGCGTCGTCATCATAACGAAAACCCCGTCACCTTAAGTCGGTTGATCGTCAGGACCACACGGCCAAGCTCGTCGCTTATAGCGCAAGTCCAGTCCTTGACCGCGATCACCTTCTTTCCGGCCATATGCCCCGGGGCTTTACGCGATCTGAAGCCGGTTCACGGAACCTTCGCCGGATATTACAACCAGCCGTGCAACGGCAAACGCGGCCAGAATTATGAAAAACGCCGTGATGTTCAAGAACATCGTTGACGCAAAGATGCTCGCGCTTTGGTCATAGCAGCTTGCGAATTCCATGACGCTTTACCCCCTTCAAACCTGTTGCATCATGATCCTGCTTCAGAAGAAATTCAAGCAGATGCTAAAATACATGGACGGGGTTCAAATGCGCGACAGCCAATTGCTTGTCCCCCAGCGACTAGTGCAAGGCTGCACGGGGCGCTGACGGTCACAATGCCGTACGCCGTGGCCCCTCAGTCCCTGGTTAATGAAAAACCCGCCACAGGAGCGACCTGCGACGGGCTTTTGGAGTGGCTACATCCCTGAAGGAATCGACCGCTTGTAGTTCTATTGTGAACTGTGTGATCGCGTTAGCCTATGGTGTGATCGCGGAAAGCCTTGGGCCTGCCCGCCTCAATTTTGCGAACACCGAGCTGACACAGATTTACGGATACTGAGACCTGATTTGGTGAGCGCGATGGGATTCGAACCCATGACCTACTGATTAAAAGTCAGTTGCTCTACCGGCTGAGCTACGCGCTCCCGCGGGCTCGAAAAGGCCGCCCCCGAAATTGCGCGGAACATAGGGAGAGTGCCGCGACCGGTCAACCGGAAAAGATGGGTTTCAAACCCGCTCTTTGCCCTAAATCGCTGCCCCTTGCTTTTGTTCCCCGGGTCCAGGCGAGCAGCCCGCGGTTTCGGTTTCCGTCCGGCAACGGCTGCCAACACGGCGGAACAAATCCGAAGCACCATCGTTTTCCGCCAAAGGGACGTTCGCCAAACCTTCGAGGAGAAGACCAATGAATAGAGTGACAACGGGTCTGCTAGCCGCCACGCTCTCGGCCACATTCGTCGCGGCGGAGGTGGTGCCGGTCAACGCCCAGCCGGCCTACGTGCCATTGTCCCAGGCGACAACGTCGGACATGCAGACAGTGCAATACCGGGAATGGCGGAGAAACCGCTCCTTCGACCGCAATTTCTCGCGCAATCGCAGCTTCAGCCGCAACGGTGACATGTATTGGAATGGTCATCGCGGCTATCGGGAATATCGCCGCGGCTATCGCCGTCATGGGGATTACTGGTTCCCGCTCGCTGCCTTCGCGACTGGCGCCCTGATCACCGGCGCGATCGTCAATGAGAACAACCGCGTCTATGAAGGCAATGCCCATGTGCAGTGGTGCTACGATCATTATCGGAGCTACCGCGCTTCGGATAACACCTTCCAGCCGAACAATGGTCCTCGTCGGGAGTGCCGTTCGCCTTACTGAGTGAGTATGAGTGGCCTAAAAGTGTGTGAGCCGAAGGCCCGCGTTGGAAACGGCGCGGGCCTTTCCTTTATGCGCTCAGTGTCCTGCGCACTGCATCACGCCAGCCTGCTAGTTTCGCAGTACGATTGGACGCGTCCATATCAGGCTTGAACCGCCGCTCGAGCGCCCAGCTTTTAGCGAACTCCTGCGCGGCGGGCCACACGCCCGCCTTCGAGCCGGCGAGCCAGGCCGCCCCCAGCGCGGTCGTCTCCAGGATTGTCGGCCGATCGACCGGCGCATCGAGGATGTCGGCGAGGCGTTGCATGGTCCAGTCCGAAGCCACCATGCCGCCATCGACCCTGAGCACGGTCTTTGACTTGGGGCCCTTCCAATCCTTGTGCATGGCGTCGAGCAGGTCGCGGGTCTGGTAAGCGACTGATTCCAAAGCCGCTCGGGCAAACTCGGCAGGACCGGAATTTCGGGTCAACCCGAAGATAGCGCCCCGCGCCCCGGCATCCCAGTGCGGCGCGCCAAGTCCGACAAAAGCCGGCACAAGGTAGACGTTCTGCGTCGGATCGGCCTCGGCAGCCAGCTTGCCGCTCTGCTCGGCCTTGCCGATCACCTTGATGCCGTCCCGCAGCCATTGCACCGCGGCACCAGCAATGAAGATCGAGCCTTCCAGCGCATAGGTGGTCTTGCCGTTCAACCGGTAGGCGATGGTCGTCAACAGGCGGTTCTTCGAACGCACCAGATCGCTGCCGGTGTTGAGCAGCGAAAAACAGCCGGTGCCGTAGGTGGATTTCATCATACCCGGCTCGAAGCAGGCCTGCCCGATGGTCGCGGCATGCTGGTCTCCGGCAACGCCAAGGATCCTTATCTCGGCGCCAAACAGGTTTTTCTCTGTGATTCCATAATCATCGGCGCAATCCTTTACCTCCGGCAGCATCGCGGCCGGGATGCGCAGGATGGAAAGCAGTTCGTCGTCCCAAGCATTCTTCTCGATATTGTAGACAAGCGTGCGTGAGGCGTTAGTGGCGTCGGTGGCATGAACCTTGCCGCCGGTCAGCCGCCAGATCAAAAAACTGTCGATGGTACCCGCCAGCAACTCGCCTCCCTCGGCGCGCCGCCTTGCCCCTTTCACCTTGTCCAGCATCCAGGTGATCTTGGTGCCCGAGAAATAGGGGTCGAGCAGCAGTCCTGTCTTGCGGGTGAATTTCTTCTCGAGCCCCTGCTTCTTGAGCTTCTGGCAGAGCGGTGCGGTGCGCCGATCCTGCCACACGATGGCGTTGTGGACCGGTTTGCCCGTCGCCCTGTCCCAGACGACGACGGTCTCGCGCTGGTTGGTGATGCCGATGGCCACGACATCAGCAGCCGTACGGCCGGCCTTTTTCAGTGCAGCCTTCACGGTGGTCACGACGCTTGCCCAGATCTCTTCCGGATCATGTTCGACCCAGCCGGAGGCCGGATAGTGCTGGGTGAATTCCTTCTGCCCGCTACCCACGACCTTCATCTGGCCATCGAACAGGATCGCCCGGGTCGATGTCGTTCCCTGGTCGATGGCCAGCACAAAACCACTCATTCCGCATCCTCCGCCTTGATACAAAGAAGGGAGACGGCAACGCGCCGCCTCCCCCAATTTCACACGGGCGCGAACGCCCGCATAGACCGTGTTACTTCTGCCAGCTCTTGACCAGTTCGTCGTAATTGATGGTCTGCGGCTTTTCCTTCTCGTTCTCGAGCTTCAGCTGAGGCGCGAGATTGCCGGCCTTGACCGCATCGGCGTTCCAATAGGCCAGGTCGTGCTCTTCGGCCATCTTCGGACCAATGTCACCCTGGACACCGGATTTCTCGATACGGCTCAGGACCTTTTCCTGGTCGGCACAAAGCGAATCCATGGCTTCCTGCGGCGTCTTGGCACCAGAGGACGCGTCGCCGATGTTCTGCCACCAAAGCTGCGCCAGCTTCGGATAGTCCGGCACGTTGGTACCGGTCGGCGTCCACTGCACACGGGCCGGCGAGCGGTAGAACTCGATCAGGCCGCCGAGCTTCGGCGCACGTTCGGTGAAGCTCTTGTCATGGATGGTGGAGTCGCGAATGAAGGTCAGACCAACCTGGCTCTTCTTCACGTCGACGGTCTTCGAGGTGACGAACTGCGCATAGAGCCAGGCGGCCTTGGCGCGGTCGGTCGGTGTCGACTTCATCAGCGTCCAGGAACCGACATCCTGATAGCCGAGCTTCATGCCGTCTTTCCAGTAGGAGCCGTGCGGAGACGGCGCCATGCGCCATTTCGGCGTACCGTCGTCATTCATGACCGGGAGGCCCGGCTTGACCATGTCGGCGGTGAAGGCGGTATACCAGAAGATCTGTTGGGCAACATTGCCTTGCGACGGCACGGGGCCGGATTCGGAGAAGGTCATGCCCTGGGCTTCCGGCGGCGCATAGGCCTTCAGCCAATCCAGATACTTCTGGATGGCATAGACCGATGCTGGTCCATTGGTGTCGCCGCCTCGTGCCATGCACGAGCCTACAGGTCGCGAATTCGCATCGACCTTGATACCCCATTCGTCGACCGGCACGCCGTTCGGCAGGCCCTTGTCGCCGTTGCCGGCCATCGACAGCCAGGCGTCGGTGAACCGCCAGCCGAGCGACGGATCCTTCTTGCCGTAGTCCATGTGGCCATAGACCTTCTTGCCGTTGACGTCGCGGCCGGTGAAGAACGCGGCGATGTCCTCATAGGCCGACCAGTTGACCGGCACGCCGAGTTCGTAGCCATACTTGGCCTTGAAGTCGGCCTTGTTCTTCTCGTCGTTGAACCAGTCGTAGCGGAACCAGTAGAGGTTGGCGAACTGCTGGTCGGGAAGCTGGTAGAGCTTCTTGTCCGGCGCAGTGGTGAACTTGGTGCCGATGAAGTCGTCGACATCGAGCATCGGATCGGTGACATCCTTGCCTTCGCCCGCCATCCAGTCGGTCAGGTTGCGCACCTGCTGGTAGCGCCAGTGAGTGCCGATCAGATCCGAATCGTTGACCCAGCCGTCATAGATGTTCTGGCCGGTTTGCATCTGGGTCTGGATCTTCTCGACGACGTCGCCTTCCTGGATGACGTCATGCGTGACCTTGATGCCGGTGATGGCTGTAAAGGCCGGCGCCAGCACCTGAGACTCGTACTGATGGGTGGTCAAGGTTTCCGACACGACTTTGATGTCCATGCCGGCGAAGGGCTTGGCGGCGTCGATGAACCACTGCATCTGCTTTTCCTGGTCGGCGCGCGATAGCGTCGACACGCCGCCTATCTCCTTGTCCAGAAAGGCTTTTGCTTCATCCATGCCGGCATAGGCATTGCCTACGCCGAGCAACAGGACAAGGGCCGTTGTTGATGTTAAAAATTGCCGTCGCATGTGTTTCCTCCACTGTTTTAGGTTTCAAGTGCGATCTGGAGCGACCGCCGGCACGCGGCCGCTCCAACAGTTTCCCCCTCTATACGTAGCGGAACACGCCGATGGCGTAGACCACGGAGAGAGCGAGAGCCCACCAGAGGCTCGGTCCGACAAGACCCAGCCAAGCGAGATGGATAAAGGCGCTGCCAAGCAGCGATAGAAACAGACGGTCGCCGCGCGTCGTCTCGAAGCGCAGCACGCCGACGCGCGGATTGCCACCCGGCGAAGCGTATTCCCAAACGCCCATGCCAAGGAGAAGCAGCGCGACGACGGTGAAGAACGCGGCCGTCGGCCAGGTCCACGCCATCCAGGAAAAGTCGAGGTTCATGTCACACCCTCCCCAGCGCAAAACCCTTGGCGATATAGTTGCGCACGAACCAGATCACGAGCGCGCCGGGGATCAGCGTCAAAACGCCGGCGGCTGCCAGCAGCCCCAGTCCATGCCCGAGGCCGACACCGTACGCGTCATGGTCGCAGCGATCGGTTTGGCGTCGGTCGTGGTCAGCGTGCGGGCGATCAGCAGCTCGACCCATGAAAACATGAAGCAGAAGAAGCAGGCGACGCCGATGCCGCTGGCGATCAGCGGCATGAAGATCTTGAGGAAGAAGCGCGGGAACGAATAACCGTCGATATAGGCGGTCTCGTCGATTTCTTTCGGCACGCCCGACATGAAGCCTTCCAGGATCCACACCGCCAGCGGCACGTTGAACAGGCAGTGCGCCAGCGCCACCGCTATGTGCGTGTCGATGAGGCCGAAGGCCGAATAGAGCTGGAAGAACGGCAGCGCGAACACGGCCGGCGGCGCCATGCGGTTGGTCAGCAGCCAGAAGAACAGATGCTTGTCGCCAAGGAAACGATAGCGCGAGAAAGCGTAAGCCGCCGGCAGAGCCACCGATACCGAAATCACCATGTTCATGACGACATAGGTGATCGAGTTGATGTAGCCGGAATACCAGGCCTTCTGCGTGAAGATGGTGACGTAGTTGGCGATCGTCGGCGCGTGCGGATAAAGCGTCAGCGAGTTGACGATCTCGGCATTGGTCTTGAAGCTCATGTTGATGAGCCAGTAGATCGGCAGCAGAAGGACGATGATGTAGAGCGTCGGCACGATCCACCACCAGCGCGACTCCTCGCCGCGCCGGCGCATCCGCCTGTCGAGTTCGCTCTGTGACAGCGAACTGGCGAGCCCTTCGGTGGCGGCGGGCCCGTTCATTGCATTGCGCTCGGTGCGTTCGTTGGCGCCAGCCATGTCAGCGCTCCGCGTCGTAATTGGTCATCACGGTGTAGAACACCCATGACAACAACAGGATGATGAGGAAGTAGACCAGCGACATCGCCGCCGCCGGACCGAGGTCGAACTGGCCGAGTGCAGTCTTGACGAGGTCGATCGACAGGAACGTCGTCGAGTTGCCCGGACCGCCGCCGGTGACGACGAAGGGCTCGGTGTAGATCATGAACGAGTCCATGAAGCGCAGCAGCACGGCGATCAAAAGCACGCGCTGCATTTTCGGCAGCTGGATGTAGCGAAACACCGCCCAGCGCGAGGCGCCGTCGATCTTGGCCGCCTGGTAGAAGGCATCCGGGATCGAGACCAGTCCTGCATAGCAGAGCAGAACGACAAGGCTGGTCCAGTGCCAGACGTCCATGATGATGATCGTCACCCAGGCGTCGAACGGATCCTGCACGTAATTGTAGTCGATGCCGATCGCGTTGAGGTAATAGCCCATCAGACCTATGTCGTTGCGTCCGAACACTTGCCAGATGGTGCCGACCACGTTCCACGGTATCAGCAGCGGCAGCGACATCAGCACCAGGCAAACCGGCACGCCCCAGCCTTTTTTCGGCATGTTGAGCGCGATGAAGACGCCAAGCGGCACCTCGATAGCCAGGATGATGAAGGAGAAAGCGAGGTTGCGGACCATCGCTTCCCAGAAGCGGCTGGAGGAGAGCAATTCCTCGAACCATTCCGTGCCGGCCCAGGTGAAGACGTTGTTGCCGAACGTGTCCTGCACCGAATAGTTGACGACCGTCATCAGCGGGATGACGGCGGTGAAGGCCACCAGCACCAGCACCGGCAGCACCAGGAACCAGGCTTTGTTGTTCCAGGTCTTGTCCATCTATGCCCCCATCTCGACACGCCAGGAATCGGCATAGATGTTGATGCCGGCCGGGTCGAAACGAACTTTCGGTTCGGCCGGAACGGTCTCGTCCTCGCCGATGACGGCCGCGATCTCTCGGCCCTCCAGCCTGGCGCGCACCACCTTGTGGCGGCCGACATCCTCGACCTTGCTGATTGAAACGGCCATGCCGTCGCGGCCGAGCCGTACATATTCCGGGCGGATGCCAAGCTCGACGGCCCCGGCGATGGCCTTCGGCACCCCAGGCAATTCGATCCGTTGCGAGCCGAGCGTCGCCGTCCTGCCTTCGATTGCCACCGGCACGACATTCATGCCTGGCGAGCCGATGAAATAGCCGACAAAAGTGTGGCGCGGCCGCTCGAACAGTTCCGCCGGCGTGCCGATCTGCACGATGCCGCCATCATACATGACGACGACCTGGTCGGCGAAGGTCAGCGCCTCGGTCTGGTCGTGCGTGACATAGACCATCGTGTAGCCGAAGCGGCGATGAAGCTGCTTCAACTGCGAGCGCAGCACCCATTTCATGTGCGGATCGATAACGGTCAGCGGTTCGTCGAACAGGATGGCGTTGACGTCCGAGCGCACCAGGCCACGGCCTAGCGAGATCTTCTGCTTCTGGTCCGCGGTCAGGCCCCTCGCCTTCTTCTTCGCCCATGAGGCCAGGTCGATCATCTCCAGCGTCTCGCGCACCTTGCGGTCGACGTCGGCCTCCGGCACGCCGCGGTTGCGCAGCGGGAACGCCAGATTGTCGTAGACCGTCATGGTGTCGTAGATGACCGGGAACTGGAACACCTGCGCGATGTTGCGCTCCTGCGTCGACAAATTGGTCACGTCCCTGCCGTTGAACAGCAACTGGCCATGCGAGGGATGAAGCAGCCCTGAAATGATGTTGAGCAGCGTGGTCTTGCCGCAGCCGGACGGCCCAAGCAGCGCATAGGCGCCGCCATCCTCGAAGGTATGATGCACTTCGCGCAGCGCGAAATCGGCATCCGTGCGCGGGTTCGGCAGATAGGAATGCCTGACATGGTTGACGTCGATGCGTGCCATATCGCCCCTCCTAAGCCGCCAGCTTCGGCGCGGTCACGGCTCGGCCGTGCTCGTCGAAGACCATGATGTGACGCGGATCGATGAACACTTCGACCACCGCGTCTGTCTCGAAATCCCTGATGCCGTGGGTCAACATGACCCAGCGGGCATCGGCAAAGTCGAGATGGATGAAACTCTCTGACCCGGTGATTTCGGTGATGGTGACCTTTGCCCGCACTGGCACCGCGGAAGCATTGGGCCGGTCGAGCGAAAGATGGTGCGGCTGAAAGCCGATCGTATAGTTCGTATCGGCGATGCCGACGAGTTCCGCGGGCACCGGCAGCTTGACGCCGCCCTCGAGCAGAAAGTCCGCGCCCTTCTTGGCCAGCACGATGCTGTTGAGCGGCGGATCGGCGAAGGTCCTGGCCGTCACCAGATCGACCGGCTTGCGGAATACGTCGATGGTCGGCCCGAACTGGGTGATGCGGCCTTCCGACAGCGTTGCCGTGTTGCCGCCGAGCAGCAGGGCCTCATGCGGCTCGGTGGTGGCATAGACGAAGATGGTGCCGGCAGCGGCAAAGATCCTCGGCAGTTCGGCCCGCAATTCCTCGCGCAGCTTGTAGTCGAGGTTGGCAAGCGGTTCGTCGAGCAGCACCAGGCTGGCATTCTTGACGATGGCGCGCGCCAGCGCGGTGCGCTGCTGCTGGCCGCCCGACAGGCTGAGCGGCGTGCGGTCGAGATAGGGTGTCAGCTTGAGGAGAGCTGCCGCTTCGCGCACCTGGCTGTCGATCTTGCCCTGCTCGACACCGGCCACCCTGAGCGGCGAGGCGATGTTGTCATAGACTGTCATCGCCGGATAGTTGATGAACTGCTGGTAGACCATGGCGATCTTGCGCTTCTGCACCGGCGTGCCGGTGACATTCTGGCCGTCGAACCAGACCGAGCCGGAAGTCGGCACATCGAGGCCGGCCATCAGCCGCATCAGGCTGGTCTTGCCGGAAAGCGTGGGCCCGAGCAAAACGTTGAGCGAGCCGTGCTGAAGCGTCAGCGACACGTCGCGTATGTGCTCGACCGCACCGACCGTCTTGGTGACGTTTCTCAGTTCCAGCATGACGCCTCCTCCCAGGCTTTCCGCATCAGCTCAAAACCTCTTCATTCGGCGGCCGCGACATGCTGCCGGCTTATGCCGCGCATGAATTCATCGAGTACCGAGACCTGCTCGCGGCTAAGATGCAGGCCGCGCTTGGTGCGTCGCCACAGTACGTCTTCCGCCGTGACAGCCCATTCGTTTTCAATGAGATAGCGCACTTCGGCCTCGTGCAGATCGCCACCGAAATTGCGGCCGAGATCGGCAATCGACTTGGCCAAACCGAGCAAAGCCTGCGCACGCGTCCCGTAAAGCCTGGTCAACCGGCGGGCCAAACGCTGGTCGAGAAAAGGATAGGCGCTTTTCAGCTTCGCCGCCTGCGCATCGAAACCGGTGGCCGGAAAATCGCCGCCAGGCAGCGGCGCATCGGATGTCCACGGCTTGCCGCGCTTGCCGAGAAAACCTTCGATCTTCTCCAGCATTGATTCCGCCAGCCGCCGGTAGGTGGTGATCTTGCCGCCAAACGCGTTGACCAGCGGCGCGGCGCCCTCGCCGCCATCAGCCTTCAGCACGTAGTCGCGCGTCGCTTCCTGAGCCTTGGAGGCACCGTCATCATAAAGCGGACGCACGGCCGAATAGGTCCAGACAATGTCCGAACGCTTGACGGGAACCGCGAAATACTCGCTCGCCGCGGCACAGAGATAATCGATTTCGGTATCGCTGATCTTCACATCGTGCGGATCGCCGGGATAATCCCGGTCGGTGGTGCCGATCAGCGTGAACTCGTCCTCGTAGGGAATGGCGAAGATGATGCGGCCGTCCCTGTTCTGGAAGAAATAGGCGCGCGGATCGTCGAACTTCTTGGCGATGACGATGTGGCTGCCCTGCACGAGGCGGACGTTGTGAACGTCATTCTGTCCGACAACGCCGGACAGCACGTGGTCGACCCAAGGCCCCGCCGCATTGACCAGCAGCCGTGCCTTGATCTCTTCGGTCTCGCCGGTTTGCAGGTTCTCGATCTTTATCGTCCAGATCCCGCCTTCGCGGCGCGCTCCAAGCACTTTCGTGCGGGTCCGGATGGTTGCGCCCCGGTCAGCGGCGTCACGTGCATTCAGCGCCACCAGCCGCGCATCGTTGACCCAGCCATCGGAATATTCGAAGGCCTTTTTGAACAGCGGCTTCAAAGGCTTGCCCGCCGGGTCGCTTGCCATGTCGAGCGTCCTGGTCGCCGGCAGCAATTTGCGCCCGCCAATGTGGTCGTAAAGGAACAGGCCAAGCCGGATCAGCCAGGCGGGTCGCAGGCCCTTGGCGTAGGGCAGCACGAAGCGCATCGGCCAGATAATGTGCGGTGCGTTCTTCCACAGAACCTCGCGCTCCATGAGCGCCTCGCGCACCAGGCGGAATTCGTAGAATTCGAGATAGCGCAGCCCGCCATGGATCAGCTTGGTCGAACCAGAGGAGGTTCCGCTGGCGAGATCGTTCATCTCGGCGAGAAAGACCGAAAACCCGCGCCCAACGGCATCACGGGCTATGCCGCAGCCATTAATGCCGCCACCTATGACGAAAATGTCCCGGACTGAAGATGGGTCCACTTAATTCCTCCACGATTTCGCACTGCACCATTTTGGGTCTTTTGCGAAACCGTAGCGGAATTATTTCGAACTCATAACGAATGTCAAACGAAATATCACAAGCCGGCGAGAATGCCGTGAAGGGCCTCACGCAGGCGACGTCTCAATCAACTGAACCTCGGTCTCCTGGCAGATCTTACGCACCGAAGCGATCTCGCAGCGATCGGTGATGAAGGTGTTGACCTGCGACAGATGACCGATGCGTACCGGCGCCGTACGCTCGAATTTGGTCTGGTCGGATACCAGGATGACATGCCTGGCATTGGCGATGATCGCTTGCGCCACCTTCACCTCGCGAAAATCGAAATCGAGCAGCGCTCCATCATGATCGATCGCGGAGGCGCCGATGACAGCATAATCGACCTTGAACTGCCTGATGAAATCGACCGCCGCCTCGCCGACGACACCCCCGTCCGAGCCGCGCACCACACCGCCGGCAATCACCACCTCGATCGAGGGATAGATGCGCATCCTATTGGCAACATTGATGTTATTGGTGATGACCATCAGGCCGTTATGATCGAGCAACGCCTTGCTGACCGCCTCCGTCGTGGTGCCGATGTTGATGAACAGCGAGGCGTTGTCGGGGATCAGCCTGGCCGCCGCGCGGCCAATCGCTTCCTTCTCGTCGGCCGCGATCTTGCGCCTGGCTTCATACTCCATGTTCTCGATGCCAGACGGGAACAAGGCGCCGCCATGGATGCGCGAAAGCAGCCGCTGGTCGCACAAATCGTTGAGGTCCTTGCGTATCGTCTGCGGCGTCACGTTGAAATGCGTGGCCAGATCGTCGACCAGCACGCGGCCGTTGTCCTTGGCCATCTGGATGATCTCGGCGTGGCGCGGTGACAGATACATCAAGCAAGCTCCCGTTTTCGTTTTTCTTGCTTATAGTCGAAAACGAAACCGATGAAAAGGCTCAAGCCGGCTAATGAAATCCGATGATTGTACGAGGGAACCTCGGCGCGACCTTGATCCAGCCTTTTCAGGGCACACCGCGTGCAAGTTCGGTAATGGCGGTGAAAGCGGCGTCGACGTCTTCCGCCGTCGCATCGAACTGGCCGACCTGGAAGCGGATCGCCACCCTTCCATCGACTTTCGTTTGCGTCAGGTAGATGCGGCCATCGTCGTTGATCGCATTGACCAGCCGCAGATTGTGCTCGTCGGCGTCGGTATCCGAAGCCGCCTTGTGCCGGAACGAAAACAGCGACAGCATCGGCTCGCTGACGATCTCGAAATCCGCCTCTCTTGCCAGACGCGTGGCGAGGCCTTCGCTCCAGGCGACATGGTTGCGGATCATGGTTCGCAGGTTCTCCAGTCCATGGGCGCGCAGCAGGAACCACAGCTTCAGCGCGCGGAAGCGCCGGCCGAGCGGCACCGACCATTCTGAGTAGTTGATAATGCCGTCATGGCCGTGCGTCTTGAGATAGTCGGGCTTGATGGCCAGCGTCCTGACATGGCTCGAAGGGTCGCGCAGGAATTGGATCGAACAATCGAACTGCGCGCCCAGCCATTTGTGCGGATTGAAGACGATCGAATCGGCGCCTTCGACACCAGACCAGAAATGCCGGTATTCCGGGCAGATCATCGCCGACCCGGCCCAGGCGGCATCGACATGCAGGTAGAGCCCGTACCGCCTGGCAACCTGCGCAACCGTTGCAATATCGTCCGTGCCTCCGGTGCTGGTGCCGCCGACACAGGCGATAATACCCGCAGGCAGCATGCCGGCTTTCCGGTCGGCGATGATGGCTGCTTCCAGGGCTGCCGTGTCCATGGCGCGAAAACGGCCGGCGACCGGAACGCGCACAAGATTGTCCTCGCCGATGCCCGAGACCCAGATCGCCCGGTCGATCGATGTGTGCACCTGGTCGGAAGAATAGATGCGCAACCGCCCCTGCCCGGCCAAACCCTTTTTGTTGCCTTGCCAGCCGAGCGCCCGCTCGCGCATGGTCAGCACGGCGTTGAGTGTCGCCGACGAGGCCGAATCCTGGATCACTCCGGAAAAGCCCTCCGGCAGGCCGAGCGCCTGGCGCATCCAGTCGACGGTGCGGGTTTCAAGCTCGGTCGCCGCCGGTGACGTTTGCCAAAGCATGCATTGCGCGGCCATCGCCGACACCAGGTATTCCGCCACCACCGAAACCGGCGCCGCGTTGGCCGGGAAATAGGCGAAGAACCGCGGGTGCTGCCAATGTGTCATCCCCGGCACGATCTTGGCTTCGAAATCGGCGAAGATTCTGTCCATCGGTTCGGCGTCTTCGGGCGGCGACTCCTCGATGCTCCTGAAAATGTCGCCCGGCTCGACCAACGGCCGCACCGGCCGCTCACGCAAATTGTTGCGATAGTCGGCACCCCAGTCGGCGGCGCGTTGCGACCATTGCCGAAAATCGTCATTGTTCATCTTGTCCTCCCGACATGACTTTCGCTGCCGGTGGCTGTCGCCGGCTCATCAAGATCAGTTATTAATTAACATGTGAAATATTTGCAACGGCCATCGGCCGACGGGATAGCCAAACTAGCCGGGAAAATCCGGCAGGCTGGCGAACGCCGTCTTCAGCGCACTCGACCATCCATCGGAGATCGTGCGGTAATACTGGTCGTCCTGGCCGATCCGCTTTTTCAGGCCGACCTGAAAGGCGTCCCGTTCCAGGAAAAGCAGGTCGAGCGGCAAGCCGACCGACAGGTTCGACTTCAGCGTCGAATCAAACGACACCAGCAGGAGTTTCACCGTCTCGGCGAGGCTCATCGTCTTTTCATAGGCGCGGATGATGATCGGCTTGCCGTATTTGGTCTCGCCGATCTGGAAGAACGGCGTGTCATCGGTCGACTCGATGAAATTGCCTTCGGGATAGATCATGAACAGGCGCGGCGGGCTGCCCTTGATCTGCCCACCGAGGATGAAGGAGGCATTGAAATAGGAATCGGCCTTCTCGCCGGCGGGCGACGATTGCGCGATCACCTCTTTCACCGTGTCGCCGACCAGCCGCACCGTCTGGTACATGGATGGCGTTTCGAGCAGCTTCTCGTGGCGGTCGGTCACCGCCTTGGTGCGCTCGTCGAGCAGGCTGACCACGGCCTGTGTCGTCGCCAGATTGCCGGCCGACATCAAGACGATGACGCGCTCGCCCGGCTGCTCCCAGACGTGCATCTTCTTGAAGGTCGAGATCGAATCCATGCCGGCATTGGTGCGCGTGTCCGACATGAACACGAGCCCGCGATCGATCTTGAGGCCGACGCAATAGGTCATGGAATCTCTTGAGGCAGCAATCCTAGGGGATTACTGCTCTACCGTGACAGTGACCGCAAGCAGTTCTTCCGCCTGTCCCATCCGAATTCCCGACACCGGCGAAGCGTCACGGTAGTCGCGGCCGATAGCCACCTTCACATAGCGTTCATCGGGAGAAATACCGTTGGCGGGATCGAAGGCAACCCAGCCGAGGCCCGCGACATGGGCTTCGGCCCAGGCGTGGCTCGCCGCCTGCTCCACCGCCGCATCCATCATCAGATAGCCACTGACATAGCGGGCCGGAAATCCCATGGCGCGCGCGGCGGCGGCAAAGATGTGGCTATGGTCCTGGCAAACGCCGGTCTTCAGCGCCAAGGCTTCCTCGGCCGCGGTCGTCGCATTGGTGGCGCCGGGCGTGTAGGCGACGCGCTCGCCGATGGCCGCCATCAATCTGTGCAGCCTTTCGAGGTCGGTGCCCTTGCCGACCGCCTCGGTAAGATCACGAATGCCGCCGCCTATGGTGGTCAAAGCAGTCTCTTGCGCGAACAACCACAGCGGCGCGAAGCCTTGATGCGGCCCGCAAACGCCTGATGTATCGCGCGTCACCACCTCGCCCAAGGCCTCGACGGTGATGAAATCGTGATCGCCTTCGACGCTCAACAGCCTGTTATCGTTGCCGTAATGGTCGGTAAATCGCACCTCCTCGCGCGCGCCTTCGACCTTCAGCGTCCAGGACAGCACGGTTTGGGTCGGCCCGCTCATGGGAAGCAGTCGCAGCCTCCGGAGCAAATACTGCACCGGCGCGTCGTAACGGTATTCGGTCCGGTGCGTGATTTTCAGCCGCATGGCCATTTTCCGTTCGAGTGCATGATCTCTATTGAAAACCGGTATCCACTTTTCGCTGACGCGGTCCTTCGGTTCGAAATCATGTTCAATAAAACCTGTAGTCCTGCGCGATCTCGTCGCCGAGCCTGGTGTTGTCGCCAATGAACCCTGCCAGGAACTCATGCAGGCCGGTGTCGAATATGTCCTTTATCGATCCTGTCCTGAGCATCGCCTGCGTTTTTTCCGCCGTTGCGTGACACGCATGGCGCTCGCCATAGTCGTCGGAGAGAAACTTCAGATGCTCTGCCAGGAAGCGATAGCAGAAGGTCAGCGACCGCGGCATGCGGACGTTGAGGATCAGGTAGTCCGCGATATTGGTCGGCTTGTAGTCGGCGTCGTAGACCCAGCGATAGGAGCGATGCGCCGATACCGAGCGCAGGATCGATTCCCACTGATAATTGTCGAGCGTCGAGCCGACCCAGGAGATCGACGGCAGCAGCACGTAGTATTTCACGTCGAGGATGCGCGCGGTGTTGTCGGCGCGCTCGACATAGGTGCCGAGTTGCGAGAAGTCGAAAATCTCGTTGCGCAGCATGGTGCCGTAGAACGAGCCACGGATCAGCGCTGTCTCGCGCTTGATCGCATCGAGCACATTGGGCAGGTCGCGCTCGTCGATCGGCCTCGCCAGCATCCGTTTCAGCGCCATCCAGGCTTCGTTGATGCTCTCCCAGGTCTCGCGCGTCAGCGCCGTGCGCACCATGCGCGCATTGTTGCGGGCGGTCTCGATCGACGACATCGTGCTTGACGGGTTAGACGTGTCGCGCAGCAGGAAATCAGCGACATTCGCCGCCGAATAGTCCGAATACTTCTGCGTGAAGGCAGCGTCTGAGCCGGCGCTGAGCAGCACGGAGTTCCACTCCTCCGAGGCGCTTTGAGTGCGGGTCAACGCCATGCGCAGGCCGGCATCGACCAGCCGCGCCATGTTTTCGGCCCGCTCGATATAGCGGTTCATCCAGTAGAGCCCGTTGGCGGTGCGGCCGAGAAGCATGGAATGGCCCTTCGGGCTAGTGAGTAGGGATGAGCGAGTAGGGAATGGCAAGCGATTGAATCTCAACGGAATATGGCATTTCCCTGTCCCCTCTGCTTCCACTATTCACGACTGACTATTCCCTACTCTCAATCATCCAGCACCCAGGTGTCCTTGGTGCCGCCGCCTTGCGAGGAATTCACCACCAGCGAGCCTTCCTTCAGCGCAACGCGCGTCAGCCCACCAGGGACGATCTGGATGCGGTCGGAGACCAGCACATAAGGCCGCAGGTCGACGTGGCGCGGCGCCAGCCCCTTTTCAGTCAGGATCGGACAGGTCGAGAGCGCGAGCGTCGGCTGGGCGATGTAATTAGACGGCCTGGCCTGCAGCTTCTTGCCGAAATCCTGGCATTCCTTCTTGGTTGCGGCCGGGCCGACCAGCATGCCGTAGCCGCCGGAACCGTGCACTTCCTTGATGACCAGCTCGTCGATGTGTTCGAGCACATATTTCAGGCTGTCCGGCTCCGAACAGCGCCAGGTCGGGATGTTGCCGAGGATCGCCTTGCGGCCGGTGTAGAATTCGACGATCTCGGGCATGTACGAATAGATCGCCTTGTCGTCGGCAATGCCGGTTCCTGGCGCATTGGCGATGGTGATGTTGCCGGCGCGGTAGACATCCATGATGCCGGGTATGCCAAGAGCCGAATCCGGCCTGAAGGTCAGCGGGTCCAGGAAAGAATCATCCACGCGGCGGTAGAGAACGTCGATCTGCTTGTAGCCTTCGGTCGTACGCATCGCGACATGGCCGTCGACGACGCGCAGATCCTGCCCCTCCACAAGCTGCACCCCCATCTGGTCGGCAAGGAAAGCGTGTTCGAAATAGGCGGAATTGAAACTGCCGGGCGTCAGCACCGCGATGGTCGGGGCGCCCTTGGTGCCTTGCGGCCGCACCGCCGCCAGCGACTGGCGCAGAAGCTGCGGGTAATTCTCCACCGGCCGCACCTTGATCTTCTGGAACAGCTCGGGGAACAGTTGCATCATCGTTTCGCGGTTCTCCAGCATGTAGGAGACACCGGACGGCGTGCGTGCATTGTCTTCCAGCACGTAGAACTCGTCCTCGCTGATACGCACGATGTCGACGCCGATAATGTGGGTGTAGACGCCAGCCGGCGGCCGCACGCCGATCATTTCCGGCAGGAAAGCCTCGTTCTTGGCGATCAAGTCCCTTGGGACGCGGCCGGCGCGAAGGATTTCCTGGCGATGGTAGATGTCGTCGAGGAAGGCGTTCAGCGCCTGCACGCGCTGCTCGATGCCTTGCGTCAGGCGGCGCCACTCATTGCCCGAAATGATGCGGGGAACGATGTCGAAGGGGATCAATCGCTCGGATGCTTCCTGCTCGCCGTAGACGGCAAACGTGATGCCGGTCTTGCGGAAGACGCGTTCGGCGTCCTGCATCTTCTCGGTAAGTCTGGCCGGATCCTGCTCCTTCAGCCAGCGATCGTAAGCCGAATACGGTCTTCTCAATCCGGAAACTTCCGGAAGCATTTCATCGAACGCTGCCAATCGCATACTCCCCTGTGAGGCCATTTCACTGGCGTCGCCGGAGAAAATCAAGCGCAATCGGCGATTTGGGAGATCCGGACGATGAGTATGTCGCGGCTGCCTAAAATTGAGGCAGCTGAAATATGCGCTTGATCAGGCTTTGCCTCGTGCCCGGGCAAATCCGCTTCGCGACTAGAAGGCGCGGAAGGTGACGACGGTGAACGTGTCCTTGATGCCGGGAAGAATCTGTACCTTCTCGTTGACGAAATGGCCGACATCTTCCTCATCGTCGACATAGAATTTGGCGAGCAGATCGTAATTGCCGGCGGTGGAGTAGATTTCCGAGGCGATCTCGGCGTCGGCAAGCGCGCTGGCGACTTCGTAGGATTTGCCCAGCTCGCATTTGATCTGCACGAAAAACGCCTTCATGGCCTGGTCCCGCTAAACGTCCACGTTCAAGCGGCCCTTCTGGCAGACTGGAGGCGGGCTTTCAAGCGCTGGAATGCGCACTTAGCCGGCGCGGGCCTTGGCCACGGCCTCGCACAGCTCCGCAACCGGCATGCCGCGCTCGAGGAATCCGCCGAGGCGGGACGAATATTGGCGACCGCTGAAACCGTGAAGCGCCGTCACCCGTATGTTAGGATGCCTCCGCAACAGCTTTTCTGGAGGCGGCTTTTCGAGGGACGGTGGAGACAGGCCATGCGCCGCGGCTTTTTCGCATTCGCATTCGTTTCGCTCATGCTGGCTTCCCAGGCGTTTGCCGGCGATGCCGAGATCAAGGCTGGCCAGGCCGTCATCGACAGTCAATTGAAGGCCCTCATCGCCGATGACGGCGCCAAGGCCTACAGCTTCGCCGCCCCGAACGTGAAGCAGGTATTCCCGACCATCGATGCCTTCATGAACATGGTAACCAACGGCTACCCGCCTGTACGCAAGCCACGGTCCTACTCTTTCGGCAAGGTCGAGCAGACGGGGCCGGGTTCGATCGTCCAGCAAGTGCTGATCATAGGCCCTGACGGCAAGGACTATGAGGCGGTCTACACGCTTCAGCAGCAGCCCGACGGCACATTCCAGATCACCGGCTGCAGCCTGCGCGCGTCGAATTCGTTAAGCACCTGAACCTTATAGGACGGCGATATCACCCCTCGCCCAGCCCTCGGTGATTTCGGCCCCGCGCGTTACGAAGGTGCCGCTCTCGATCGCGGCACGAATGTCCTGCATAAGCTTCTGATAATACGCAAGATTGTTCCAGGTCAGCAGCATCGCCCCGAGCGCCTCCTGCGAGCGCACCAGATGGTGCAGATAAGCGCGCGAATAGTCGCGCGCCGCGGGGCAATCACTCTCTTCGTCGAGCGGGCGCGGATCGTCAGCGTGACGGGCGTTGCGCAGATTGACCTTGCCGCGCCTGGTATAGGCAAGACCATGCCGGCCGGCTCGCGTCGGCATCACGCAGTCGAACATGTCGATGCCGCGCGCCACCGATTTCAGGATATCGTCCGGCGTGCCGACGCCCATCAGATAGCGCGGCTTGTTGTCAGGCAGTTCCGGGCACGTGATGTCGAGCATGTCGAGCATCACTGCTTGCGGCTCGCCGACAGCCAGGCCGCCGACGGCATAACCCTTGAGGTTCATCGCGCTCAGTTCCTGCGCCGAGCGCACCCTGAGCGCGGCGTTGTCGCCACCCTGCACGATACCGAACATCGCCTTGCCCGGCTGGTCGCCGAACGCCGTCTTGCAGCGCTCGGCCCAGCGCAGCGACAGTTCCATGGCGCGCTCGATCTCTTTCAACTCGGCCGGCAGCGCCGTGCATTCGTCAAGCTGCATCTGGATATCGGAATCGAGCAGGCCTTGAATCTCGATCGAGCGCTCCGGCGACATCTCATAAGCCGCGCCATCGATATGCGAACGGAAGGTGACGCCTTTCTCTGTCAGCTTCCTCAGCTTAGATAGCGACATCACCTGGAATCCGCCGCTGTCGGTCAGGATCGGGCGCGGCCAGCGGGCGAATTCGTGCAGGCCGCCAAGCCGCGCCACGCGCTCGGCGCCGGGCCGCAACATCAGGTGATAGGTATTGCCCAGGATGATGTCGGCGCCGACGCCGCGCACCTGGTCCATGTACATGGCCTTGACGGTGCCACCGGTGCCGACCGGCATGAAGGCCGGCGTGCGGATTTCGCCGCGCGGCATGTCGATCAGGCCGCGCCGCGCCTTGCCATCTGTCGCCTGCACCTGGAAAGTGAACGTCTCAGCCATTGAATTCCTTGTCGTGGACCGGGGCATCCGGCGCCTGCCTGTCGAGCGACTGACGGTATTGGATGCAGCCGCGCATGAATTTGGGCCAGGGTGGCACGGCGATCGCCGGCGCGGTCTTTTCAGGCAGCAGGTCCCACAGATCGGGGTGATGCCAGCACAGATCATGGCCTGATGTATCGCGGTGCGCGCGAATACCGGCGCGCTGCTTTTTCACTTCCGCGACAAGGCTTTCGCGATCGAGGGTTTGCAGATCATCGTCCATCGCTCATCTCCGCTCGGTAAAGCAGGCTTGCGTCGCCATAGGAGTAGAACCTGTAGCGGGTCGCGATGGCATGCGCATAGGCGGCACGCATCGTGTCGAGACCGCTGAAGGCCGAAACCAGCATGAACAGTGTCGAGCGCGGCAGATGGAAATTGGTCATCAGCATGTCGGCGGTGCGAAAGCGGTAGCCGGGCGTGATGAAGATGTCGGTTGGTCCGGACCATGGCGCCACCGTACTGTCTTCACGCGCCGCGCTCTCCAGCAGACGCAGCGAGGTCGTGCCGACGGCAATGATGCGCCCACCCCTCACTTTTGCTGCGTTGAGCGCATCGGCGGTCGCCGCACTGACCGAGCCGATCTCGGCATGCATCTTGTGGTCGGCGGTGTCGTCCGCCTTCACCGGCAGGAACGTACCTGCGCCGACATGCAGCGTGACGAAGCGGCGCTCGATCCCCTTGGCGTCCAGCGCCGCAAAAAGCTCCGGCGTGAAATGCAGGCCGGCGGTCGGCGCCGCTACCGCGCCTTCTTCCCGGGCATAGATGGTCTGGTAGTCGGCACGGTCGCGCTCGTCGTCATCGCGCTTCGAGGCAATGTAGGGCGGCAACGGAATGTGGCCGACCGCGTGCAGCGCCTCGTCGAGGAAGGGCCCGGATAGATCAAAGCCGAGCAGCGCTTCGCCGCCCTCGCCCTTCTCGAGCACCGTGGCATCGAGTTGGCCAAGGAAACAGGAATTGCCGTCATGACCGAAATGGATGCGGTCGCCGGCGGCGATGCGCTTTCCCGGCCGCATGAACGCCAGCCAGCGGTCTGGAGCCATGCGCATGTGCAGCGTGGCCTCGACCTGCGCAGCCGCTTCACCGCGCCGCCTGATGCCTTTCAGCTGCGCTGGAATGACCCTGGTATCGTTGAAAACCAGCACGTCGCCGGCGCGGAGCAAGGACGGCAGATCGCCAACCGTCCGGTCCTCCAGGCCCTTGCCCGGCTTTACGACGAGCATTTTGGCGCTGTCGCGCGGCTCCGCCGGGCGAAGCGCGATGCGCTCCTCCGGCAGGTCGAAATCAAAGAGGTCGACGCGCATCGGGAATCAAAACAGCCGAACGAGCAGCGCTCCGGCCAGCAGAAGCACGGCGCCGGCCACGCGGCCGAGCGAGATTTCACGCACCGCGACACCGAGGAAGCCGACGCGGTCGATGAGCATGCCGGCGAGCAACTGGCCGGCCACCAGGAACGCCATCAGGGCGGCCGCGCCGATGCGTGGCGTCAGTATGGTGGAGAGCGTGACATAGAAGCCGCCGAGCATGCCGCCGGCGACGAACAGCCACGGCGCCGGCGCCTTCCAGTCGAGCGAAATGCCTTGCAGCTTCACCACCGTAACGGAGATGATGCCGAGCACGACCGCGCCCGACAGGAACGAAAACGCGGCCGCCGCGACCGGGAGACCCAGGCCGCGCGCAAGCTGCGAGTTGATCGGCGCCTGAATGGCAATGAAGGCGCCGGACAGGATGCCGAGAAGCGACCAGACGACGCCCATCATTGTCGTTTCGCTTTACTTGACGTCTGCCGCGACCTTCAGCGACACGATCTTGTCGGGATCCTGCACCGGCTCGCCGCGCTTGATCTTGTCGACATTGTCCATGCCTTCGATGACCTGGCCCCAGACCGTGTACTGGCGGTTGAGGAAAGCGGCATCGTCGAAGCAGATGAAGAATTGCGAGTTGGCCGAGTTCGGGTTCTGCGAACGGGCCATCGAGCAGGTGCCGCGGCCGTGGTTGGCGTTGGAGAACTCTGCCTTCAGGTCAGGCTTTTCCGATCCGCCCATGCCCGCGCGGGAGGGAGCGAAGGTCGGCTTCGACGAGTTGCCGAACTTGACGTCGCCGGTCTGCGCCATGAAGCCTTCGATGACGCGGTGGAAGACGACGCCATCATAGGCGCCTTCGCGCGCCAGTTCCTTGATGCGAGCGACGTGGCCGGGGGCCAAATCGGGAAACAGTTCGATGACGACCTCGCCCTTGGTCGTTTCCATGATGAGCGCGTTCTCGCGGTCCTTGATCTCAGCCATGTCAGATATCCTTTTGTAAAATGGAACTATTTGTCGGCGGCAATGCGCACTTTGATCATCCGGTCGGGATCGGCGACCGTGCCATTGTCCGCCTCGTCGCCCTTCTTGATCTTGTCCACCAGCTCCATGCCGCTGACGACATTGCCGACGATGGTATATTGGCCATCGAGCGGCGGTGCCGGCGCGAACATGATGAAGAACTGCGAGTTGGCGGAGTTCGGATCCTGCGAGCGGGCCATGCCGACCACGCCACGCTTGTAGTGCTCGGTCTGAGAGAATTCGGCCGGCAGGTCGGGCAGGTCCGAGCCGCCTGTGCCGACGGCCTGGGCGTTAAATCCCTTCTCCATGTTGCCGAACTTGACGTCGCCGGTCTGCGCCATGAAGCCGTCGATGACGCGATGGAAAGCCACATTGTCATAGGCATGATCGCGCACCAGCTTCTTGATCTGCGCGACATGCTTGGGTGCCAGATCGGGGCGCAAAGCTATGGTGACGTCGCCCCCCTTCAGCGTGATGATCATGGTGTTTTCCGGGTCCGCGGCATAGGCGGAAACGGACGCGGTCAAGAGACCGGCGAGCACAACAAGGAATGAGGCGAGCCTTCTGAGCTGCATGAGGATTTTCTCCGAGCTATTTCGCGAATTTTGCGGTGAGCGCACCGGCCACGGCCGCCGGAACGAAGGGACGGATGTCGCCGCCCATCGAGGCTATCTGGCGCACAAGTGTGGCGGTAATGGTTCGCACCGACGGGCTGGCGGGCAGGAAAACCGTCTGCAACTCCGGCGCCATGGTTTCGTTCATGCCCGCCATCTGCATTTCGTAGTCGAGGTCGGTGCCATCGCGCAGACCGCGGATCATGATCGAGGCGCCTTCCCTTCTGGCGGCATCGATCACCAACCCATCGAAAGCGACCACTTTGATGCGGGCGCCGTCGCGGCCGAATTCGGCTTTCGTGGCGGCTTCAATCAACCGCACCCGCTCCTCGAAGGAGAACAGCGGCTTCTTGCCCGGATGAATGCCGATCGCCGCATAGACGGTGTCGGCAACCGCCAGTGACGCTTTCAGCACATCGAGGTGGCCGTTGGTCAGCGGGTCGAAGGAGCCGGCATAAAGGGCGATGCGTTCGGTCATGCCGGAGCTTCTAGCGAGCCTCTCTCACAAAGGCAAATCCGATCGGCAGGCGGCCCGTGAACCTTTTCCGGCACATGAACGACAGATGAATACGCTGATCACGAAGCCTTCACGCAGCGTTCACTAGGTTGCACCCTTAATAAGATGAAACCAAAGCCCCATATATTCGTTGTAAGGCGCAGGAGAACACGCACATGCTGATCTACATGCTCGCCACCGCAATGACCGTCGCCATGCTGATCGCCACAGTATTCGGGCTGCATCAGGAGGCACAGCGCATTCGCGTCAAGGCCACCACCAAACGCTTCGAAGGCTTTGGCCTGCGTAAGCACTACTAAGTTATTGTCGACTTGCTGCCGCGCCGGCCACCAAGCCGGCGTTGCTATGTCAACCAACAATTATTCGGCGTTATCCGGACTGCTGTCAGTCGTCGAATCGGGCTCCGCGCCACCCTCGATCTCTTCCTCGTCCGCTTGTGGCTCCGAAATCCGTTCGACCGAAACCACCTTTTCACCTTCAGCCGTGTTGAAGATGGTCACGCCCTTGGTCGCGCGGCTGGCGAAACGGATGTCATTGACGGGCACACGAATGACGGTGCCGCCGTCCGACACCAGCATGATCTGATCGTCATTGCCGACCGGGAAAGTTGCCACGAGACGGCCGATTTCGGCCGTCTTCGAGACGTCCGTGGCGCGGATGCCCTTGCCGCCGCGTCCGGTCAGGCGGAAATCATAAGACGAAGAACGCTTGCCGTAACCATATTCGGTGACCGTCAGCACGTATTGCTCGTGCATCTTGAGGAACTCGTAGCGCTCGTCGGAAAGCTCCGTCTCCTCGCCGACCTCTTCGTTGGTCAGCGCGATCTCTTCCTCTTCACCGGCCGCCATGCCCGCGGCAAGCCGCCGTTCGGCCGCGGCACGCTTAAGATAGGCGGCGCGTTCAGCCGGCGGCGCATCGACATTTTCGATCACCGACATCGAGATGATGCGGTCGGTGTCGGCCATGGTGATGCCACGCACGCCGACCGAGTTCCGGCTCTGGAAGACGCGCACGTCACCGACCGAGAAGCGGATGCACTGTCCCGAGCTGGCGGTCAAAAGCACGTCGTCATTGTCGGTGCAGGTCTCAACGCCGAGGATCTCATCGCCTTCTTCCTCCAGCTTCATGGCGATCTTGCCATTGCGGTTGACCTGGATGAAGTCGGAAAGCTTGTTGCGGCGCACGGTGCCCCGCGTGGTGGCGAACATCACATCGAGTTCGCCCCAGCTCGTCTCGTCCTCGGGCAGCGGCATGATCGTGGTGATGCGCTCGCCCTGCTCCAGCGGCAGCATGTTGATCAGTGCCTTGCCGCGTGACTGCGGGTTGCCGATCGGCAGGCGCCAGACCTTTTCCTTGTAGACAATGCCGCGCGAGGAGAAGAACAGCACCGGCGTGTGCGTGTTGGCGACGAACAGCCGGGTGACGAAATCCTCTTCCTTGGTCGACATGCCGGAGCGGCCCTTGCCGCCGCGGCGCTGCGCCCGGTAGAGCGAAAGCGGCACGCGCTTGATGTAGCCGGAATGGCTCACCGTCACGACCATGTCCTCGCGCTGGATCAGGTCCTCGTCTTCCATGTCAGCGCCACCGTCGGTGAGCTCGGTGCGCCGTGGCGTGCCGAACTCGTCGCGCACGGCGGCAAGCTCGTCCTTGACGATCTGCTGGACGCGTGCGCGCGACGACAGGATGTCGAGGTAGTCCTTGATCTCGTCGCCGATCGTGTTCAACTCATCGGCGATTTCGTCGCGGCCAAGCGCGGTCAGGCGCTGCAGGCGCAGTTCGAGGATGGCGCGCGCCTGTTCCTCGGACAGATTGTAGGTGCCGTCCTCGTTGATGCGATGGCGCGGATCGTCGATCAGTAGGATCAGCGATTCAACGTCTCCCGAAGGCCAGCGCCGCTCCATCAACTGCTCGCGCGCCGACTGCGGATCCGGCGCGGTGCGGATAAGCTTGATCACTTCGTCGATGTTGGCGACGGCGATGGCCAGACCAACCAGCACATGGGCGCGGTCGCGCGCCTTGCGGAGGAGGAACTTTGTCCGCCGGCTGATCACCTCCTCGCGGAAAGTGACGAACGCCGTCAGCATGTCGGTCAGGTTCAGCAGTTCCGGCTTGCCGCCGTTCAGAGCCACCATATTGGCGCCAAAAGACGTCTGCAGCGGCGTGAACCGGTAGAGTTGGTTGAGGACGACGTCGGCAACGGCGTCACGCTTGAGTTCGATGACGACGCGATAACCCTGACGGTCGCTTTCGTCACGAATGTCGGAAATGCCCTCGACGCGCTTGTCGCGCACCAGTTCGGCCATCTTCTCGATCATCGAGGCCTTGTTCACCTGATAGGGAACCTCGGTGATGATGATCGATTCACGGTCATTGCCGCGCTGCTCGATGTTGACCTTGCCGCGCATGACGATTGAGCCGCGGCCGGTCGAATAGGCACTGTAGATGCCGGAGCGGCCAAGCACGATGCCGCCGGTCGGGAAATCAGGGCCCGGAATGATCTCCATCAGCGCCGGCAGGTCGATCGCCGGATTGTCGATGACGGCAATGGCGGCGTTGCAGACTTCACCGAGATTGTGCGGCGGGATGTTGGTCGCCATGCCGACGGCAATGCCGCCCGAGCCGTTGACCAGCAGATTGGGAAAGCGCGCCGGCAGAACCTTCGGCTCGGTGTCCGACGCATCATAAGTGTCCTGGAAATCGACGGTGTCCTTGTCGATATCCTCCAGAAGCTCATGCGCGACCTTGGTCAGGCGCGATTCGGTATAGCGCATCGCCGCCGGCGGATCGCCATCGATCGAGCCGAAATTGCCTTGCCCGTCGATCAAGGGCACACGCAGCGACCAGTCCTGCGCCATGCGCACCAAGGCGTCATAGATCGAGGCATCGCCATGCGGATGGTATTTACCCATCACGTCGGCGACAGGACGCGCCGACTTCACGTATTTACGGTTCCAGTGGTAGCCGCTCTCATGCGCCGCGTAGAGAATGCGGCGGTGCACCGGCTTCAGGCCATCGCGCACATCGGGCAACGCACGGCTGACGATCACGCTCATGGCGTAAGAAAGATAAGAACTCTGCATCTCCTCGATGATGGAGATGGGTTCGATGCCGGTGGGGCCGCCGTCGGCGCCGCGCGGTGTCTTTTGGTCGGTCAAATCGGATCACAATCTAATCAGGAATCACTGACCGCTTATATAGGAAGCACGGCCGAAACTCCAATGTTCGCGGCACTTTTCCAGTGTCATTTTTAGTGGTAATTTCAAAAGGATACCGCTAATTGCGACGATATGGCCGTTACGCTTTTCGCCGCCACCAAGGCAAAAGCCGGTAATGGACCAACTCCCCAAGCAAAAGCCGCGATCACCATGAATTGGAGCTCATGGCTGCCTTTGCGTGCGCTGCACGGTTGGACGCCCCGGGATTTCAATGGCGATCTGATCGCAGGTGTCACACTGGCCGCGATCGCCATTCCCGAGCAGATGGCAACAGCCAGGCTCGGCGGCTTTGCGCCCGAGATCGGGTTTTTCGCCTTTGTCGCCGGTTCGGTGGCGTTTGCGCTGTTCGGCGCCAATCGCCACCTTTCGGCCGGCGCGGATTCGACCATCACGCCTTTGTTTGCCGGCAGCCTGGCGCTGCTCGCATCATCAGGCTCACCGCATTATCTGACGCTGGCTGCCACGCTGGCGCTGATGGTCGGGCTGATCGTGATGCTGAGCGGCGTCTTTCGCCTCGGCTGGATCGCCGACCTGCTTTCGGTGCCGGTCACGACTGGCTTTCTCGCGGGCATCGCCGTCCATATCATCGTTTCGCAATTGCCTGGACTGCTCGGCCTGCCGGCGGAAAGCGGCGAAACCGTGCGGCGCATCGGCGAGATCGCCAGCAGCCTCCATCTCACCAACCCCTGGAGCCTGACGCTCGGCCCTGGGGTATTCGCAATCGTGTTGTTTTCCGAGCGTATCAGCGCCCGCATCCCCGGCGCGCTGATCGGCATGGTGCTTGCCACCATCGCGGTCGCCGTTTTCGGCCTCAAGGATCACGGCGTCGAGGTGCTTGGCGCCTTGCCGAATGGGCTGCCGCGGGCAGGGTCGCCACTGGCCGGTCTCGACGACGTGCAGGCGCTCGTCCCGCTGGCATTGCTGATCGCCATCGTCGTCATGGTGCAGACGGCCGCCACGTCCCGTTCCTTTGCCCCGCAGGGCGACGCGCCCGACGTCAATCGGGATTTCGTTGGTGTCGGCGCCGGGAGCATCGCGTCCAGCCTGTTCGGCGCCTTCGCCATCAACGCCAGCCCACCACGCACGGCAATCGTCTCCCAGTCGGGCGGCCGCTCGCAACTCTCGAGCCTCATTGCCGCGGCGCTCGTTCTAGTGCTGGGCGCCTTTGGCGGCGGCCTGCTCGCCGATGTTCCGCAGGCCGCCCTCGCCGGTGTCCTGATGTTCGTCGCCCAGCACATTCTGCGCTGGAAGGTGTTCGCCAATGTCTACCGGCAGGCGCCGGTCGAATTCGCGTTGATCCTGATCACCATGGCGGCCATCGTGGTCCTGCCCATCGAGACCGGCGTGGCGGTCGGCATCGGCCTGTCGCTGCTGCACGGAATCTGGAGCGCGACCCAGACGCTGCCGATCGAACTGGAACAGGTGCCGGGAACTTCGGTGTGGTGGCCGCCGGGCAAGCCGACCGCTGGCGAACAACTTCCCGGCGTGCTGGTCGCGGCGTTCCAGGCGCCATTGTCCTTCGTCAATGCCGACCGTTTCAAACGCGGCTTTTGTGATCTGGTCGACGCCGGCAAGGGCGATGTGAAACTCGTCGTGCTGGAGGCCAGTAACATTGTCGAGATCGACTACACCGCCGCCCAGGCATTGATCGAAACCATCACTCATTGCCGTAATGCGGGCGCAATATTCGCCATTGCTCGGATGGAATCGGTGCGTGCGCAGGCAGCCCTTGCGCGGTTCGGCATCATCGATCTCGTCGGCCCGCAGCGGATCTTCCACAGCGTCGATGCCGCCGTCAAGGCTCTGCATTCCGGCCCGCCGGAAAACCAGGAGAGTGCACCATGATCGTCCCGAGAGAGCCGCTGGTGACCCCGGTCCCGGTCGAGGAGCTGCGGCCAACGCAGATTACGGTCGGGATGCGGGAGGTGGACCTCAAACGCCAGCTGATCCGCTCGCAGAGCGCCGCGAAGACAGGCGCCTTTCTGGGCAAGCACATGATCCCGGTCGTGTTGGGCCCGAAAAATCGCAACTACGTCACCGATCACCATCATCTTGCCAGGGCCCTGATCGAGGAAGGCGTCAAGGATGTCCTCGTGACGGTGATCAGCGACCTGTCGGCGCTGGACAAGGATGCGTTCCTTTTGATGCTCGACAACCGCGGCTGGATGCATCCGTTCGATGAAAACGGCCAGCGTCAGGCTTATGCCGCCCTGCCAAAGACCATCGGCGAACTGGTCGACGACCCTTACCGGAGCATGGCTGGCGAACTGCGCCGGCTGGGTGGCTACGCCAAGGACACCACGCCGTTCAGCGAATTCCTGTGGGCGGATTTCCTGCGCAGGCGCATCGTCAAAGGCGCGGTGGCGAAAAATTTCGACAAGGCGATGAAGGATGCGCTCGTGCTGGCCAAAGGCAAGGACGCCGACTATCTGCCCGGCTGGTGCGGGCCGACCATGGACTGATGCCACGGGTGGTGACGCAACTTCTCAGCCGCAGCCCGCGCGCCTGGCGCGATAGCGGCCCGGGGTCTCGCCCATGACCCTCCGAAACCGGCGGTTGAAGGTCGACAGATCGTTGAAGCCGGTCTCGAACGCAATTGCCGAGATGGCATCGTTCGACGTGTGCAATCGCACTGCCGCGCGATGCAGCCGGGTCCTGAGCAGGTACTGATGGGGCGTCATGCCGGCCACCTGCCGGAAGGTGCGCAGGAAATGATAGGGGCTGGTCGCGGTCTCATCCGCCAACGCCGGAAGCGAGATCGGTCCGTCGGCACCCAGTTCGATCCGCCGCACCGCCTCGGCAACCCTTTTCTGATCGCGGCGGCTTGGGTCGCACCCTGCATGCGTAGCGCCGGAGATTGTAGCCACGGCGGCACCCGCGATGCGCAAGGCGAGTTCCTCGAAGGCGTCTGCGTTGGCCAGGTCGCGCGCGGCTTCCGCCTCGGCCAGCAACGGCGCCAAGGCCGGCAACGGCGGCAGGCGTGGCGCCGCGAAGGTGAGCGCCCTGGCGCCAGGCACATCAGCCACGATCCGGTCCATATAGGCCGGGGCGAAATGGAAGGAGAGGCAACGGTCGCCGCTGCCATGCTCGTGCCCGCATTCGTAGCACGTGCCGGAATTGCCGAGCAGGAGACTGCCTGGCGCGAGCATTGCCGTGCCTTGCTGCGCGCGGTAGCGGAACGAGCCGTTGGTGACCGCCGCGACGCAAAAATCCCGATGTGCTTCCTCGAACGGCCGATCGCCGGCGCTGGCCGTGCAGATGACATCCGCCACGTGCCAGCCAGGTCCGGATGAAAGGGTATTCACGGTCGCCGTCATCGCCGAAATATAGCAATTTTTCCCAAGCCCAGAACCCTGCCACGGCCTATTCCTCGCGGTCTCCTGACAAGAAGAGGTCGCAGCCATGTTCGATCAATCCTCATTTGCCAAAGCCTTGCACAGTCCTGGACCGATCGAAGGGCGCGCCGAAAAGCTGAACCTTTACGGCCGCTTCGTCGGCGCCTGGACATTTGACGCCTCACGCCATCTCGAGGACGGCACGCTGCTGACCGGCCGTGGCGAGGTGCATTTCGGCTGGGTGCTGGAAGGCCGAGCGATCCAGGACGTCTGGATCCTGCCCGCGCGTGACGCCGGCCCCTCGCCTTCGCTCGGCAAATGGACTTTTTACGGCACGACATTGCGGGTCTATGACCCAAGCGCCGATGCCTGGCACATTTTCTGGAGCGACCCGCGCAACCAGTACTACAGCCGCCAGCTTGGCCACGCCGACGGCGACACCATCGTGCAAGTGGGCGCCGACGGCACCGGGTCGTCGGTGCGCTGGAGCTTTTCGCGGATCACCGAGAACTCCTTCCGCTGGCTTGGCGAGCGCTCGCACGACGACGGCGCGACATGGCGGCAGGAAGTTGAGTTCCTGGCGCGGCGGACGAATGAAGCTCGGTAGCGATCGAAAATTGCGAGGAATTGAAAAAGGAGCGATCCTTCGCGCCCCTCTCTGTCCGGCAGGACAGAGGGGCGCGCTGTCCCGCCGGCTTCACAGCTTCGCGCACCATTTCTTTCCTGACAGTTCCCACCGGCCGGGCTTTGCTCTACCAATACCGGAGTGCGGGCCCGGCCCGGCGGGAGGGGTCAGCGATGCCGAGTTTCGACAGCCTGTTCAATGCCTTCGTCACCATTCTCGTGACCATCGATCCGCCCGGGCTGGCACCGCTGTTCCTAGCCGTGACACGCGGCATGAATCGCGACGAACGCCAGCAGGTCTCCGTGCGCGCCTCGATCATCGGCTTCCTGGTGATGGCGCTGTTCGCGATCGCCGGTGCCTCGATCCTGTCGGTGTTCGGCATCACGCTGCCGGCCTTCCGCGTCGCCGGCGGTTTTCTGCTGTTCTTCATCGCCTTCGAAATGGTCTTCGAGCGCCGCCAGGACCGCAAGGAGAAGATCGGCGACGTCGCCATCACCAAGGACATGATCCACAATATCGCCGCCTTCCCGCTGGCGATCCCGCTGATCGCCGGTCCCGGCGCGATTTCGGCGACTGTGCTGCTCTCCGGCTCGTTTCAGGGCTTTGCCGCGCAGGCGGCGCTGGTCGGCATCATCTTCGTCTGCCTCGCCATCACCTATCTGGTGTTCGTGCTGTCGGAACGCATCGACCGCATCCTTGGCCAGACCGGCCGCTCGATCCTGACCCGCCTGCTCGGCGTCATCCTGGCGGCGCTGGCGGTGCAGTTCGTGGCGGATGGCATCAAGGCGCTGATGGCTAGTTGAGCCTTACTGCCCTACTTCGCCGTCGTGTCGACCACCTCGAAGTCATGCGTAAGCATGGCCGTCTTGGCCATCATGGCGGAAGCCGAGCAATATTTATCGATCGACAGATCTATCGCGCGCTTGACCTTGTCGCGCGACAGCGCACGGCCTTTGACGATGAAATGCATATGGATGCGGGTGAACACCTTCGGATCGGTCTCGGCCCGGTCGGCGTCGAGTTCGACCACGCAGTCCTCGACCGCCTCACGCCCCTTTTCGAGGATATGGACGACATCATAGGCCGAGCAGCCGCCGGTGCCGATCAGCACCAGTTCCATCGGGCTCGGCCCGGCGTCTTTCCTTCCGGGCTGGACGCGGTTCCCAATACGACCTTGTGGCCACTGCCGGACTCGCCGACGAAGGTCCGCTCCTCGACCCATTTTACCCGTGCCTTCATCGCCCTGTCCTTTCAGTCCGTTGATCGCGCCGGCGTCAGCTCAAATCAACAATGCAAAACCCCGAAAGTCCATGAAGGACCCTCGGGGCATTTCAAGCACAAGCATTCGCCGTTTGGTATGGCTTCCGATCAGAACGGAATTTCGTCGTCCAGTTCGCGCGACGAACCGCCGCCACCGCCGCCCCTGGGAGCGTTGCCGCCACCGCGGTTGAACCCTTCATTCGGGCTCGACTGGCCGAAATCCGACCCGCGGCTGCTGCCGCCACCGCTGTAGCCGCCAACCTGGCCGCCCTCACCCTGGCCGCGCGCGTCAAGCATCTGCAGCTCGCCACGGAATTTCTGCAGCACGACTTCGGTCGTGTATTTGTCGGCACCGGTCTGGTCTTGCCATTTGCGGGTCTGCAACTGGCCCTCGACATAGACCTTCATGCCCTTCTTCAGATATTGCTCCGCCACCTTGGCGATGCCCTCATTGAAGATGACGACGTTATGCCACTCGGTCTTTTCCTTGCGTTCGCCTGAATTCTTGTCGCGCCAGCTTTCCGAGGTGGCGATGCGGATGTTGACGACCGGCTCGCCCGAATTCAGGCGGCGGATTTCAGGGTCCGCGCCGAGATTGCCGACCAGAATGACTTTGTTGACGCTACCCGCCATGATATTTCTCCGCGCTCATCCGACACAAATTTTTGTCGCAGCACCTTACAGGCTACAAACGTCAGCCGCCTGCCAAGGCTGGCTTTTCCCACAAGGTTTTTGTTCCCTTTTCGTTCCTATATGCACTGCTGCTGATTGTCAAGGAATGGCAGCAATGGCCAAGGCCTTCATATGGGTTGCAAAACAGCGCTTGCCAAATCAATAAGTATCGACTTATGCTTTTGCCATGATCGAAGCAGAGATTTTTCGCGCCCTGGCCGACCCGACGCGCCGTGCCGTCTTCGAGCGGCTCGCGACAAGCGAGATGAGCGTGTCGGAACTGCGCAGCGGCCTGACTGTGTCGCAGCCGGCCGTCTCCCAGCACTTGGCGGTGCTGCGCGGTGCCGGGCTCGTGGTCGAACGGCGGGCAGGCCGCAACGCCTATTACCGGGCCGATCCGCAGGGGCTTGCCCCGCTGCTCTCCTGGATTGAACGCTACCGGACGTTCTGGCCGGAGCGCATCGAAAGGCTGAAGACGGTTTTGAAGGACATGGATCAATGAAGAGCCAAAGCGAAGTCGCTCCGAATGCGATCGAATTCGAATATGACCTTGCCGAGCCGCCGGAAAAGGTGTGGCGGGCGTTGACCGTGCCGGAACTGCTCGCCGCCTGGATGATGCCGAATGATATCAGGCCACAGACCGGCAGCCGCTTTGCCTTCGCCGGGCCCGACGCGGCGATCCAGTGCGAGATCCTCGACGCCGAGCCCGAGCGCCTGCTGCGCTATTCCTGGCGGGAGCAGTCGGACGCCGCGGCGCGACAGCACCCGCTCGACAGCACCGTCACCTTCACACTCGCCCGCACCGTTTCGGGCGGCACGCATCTGCGCATCGTCCATGACGGCTTTGCTCGCAAGGCGGCCGTTACCATCACGAGCGCCGGCTGCCGGCTTTCGTTGCGCGGAGCCGCAAAGCCCATCGCCGCGAGCAACACGCCGCATCTTCTGCTGCGCGCGGCCTGAACACGGAAATTGGAGAAGAAAAATGAGCGGTGTTGCCAGTCTTGTGCCGATGGTGATCGAGCAATCGAGCCGCGGCGAGCGCGCCTTCGACATTTTCTCGCGGTTGCTGCGCGAGCGCATCGTCTTCATCAACGGCGAGATCAACGACGACGTCTCGGCGCTGGTCTGCGCACAGCTTTTGTCGCTGGAGTCGGACAATCCCGAGAAGGAGATTTCGCTCTACATCAACTCGCCGGGCGGCATGGTGACCAGCGGCTTCGCCATTTACGACACGATGCAATACATCAGCTGCCCGGTGTCGACCGTATGCATGGGCTTTGCCGCGTCGATGGGATCGTTCCTGCTGATGGCGGGCACGGCCGGGCGCCGCATCGCGCTGCCCAACGCCACCATCCTGCTGCATCAGCCGCTCGGCGGCTTCCAGGGCCAGGCTTCCGACATCCAGCGGCACGCCGAACGCATCGGCCAGACCAAACGCCACATGACCGAACTCTACGCCCAGCATTGCGGCCGCAGCTATGAAGAAGTCGAACGCACGCTCGACCGCGACCATTTCATGACGGCCCGCGAGGCCCAGGCATGGGGCCTTGTCGACCATGTTTTCGACACCCGCAAAAAGGCGGCGTGACCCGAGAACCAGGTCAAATCCGCCTATGTCAAAGATTTGACGATACCGGTCTGGTTCCAGTGGCGGCAGGTCCCTATAACAGGGAGATGACCGACACTCATCGATCCAGATCATCGCACCGCGTCACAGCCGCCATGGTGCTCGCCATCGTCGGCCTCGTCTCCAGTTCGGCACTTGCCGAAGACGCTTCGACGGTAGCGCAAAAAAGCGCCCTGCCCGGCGTGAGCGGCGACTATCGCATCGCCAAGCCGGCCCCGGTGCCCGAACCCGACGACGCCTTCCCCAGCAGCGGCAACGGGCAGTTCAAAATCGGCGATACCGATGTCAGGATTTCCGGCAGCATCACGGTCGATGTCGGGGGTGGTGGGATCAAGCCGCCCAGGTAAGCAGAAGATCCGGGCTGCAAACTCGAGCCGCCCAAAAGAATAGCCCCGCCGTGCCTGGGGCAAACGGACGGGGCTTTTCTGGATCTCAAATCCATTTCTTGCCGGGAGTGTACTGCCGGCGTTGGATTTCGGATGCTTCGCGGCATTCAGCCGACGATCCGACTAACAGTCTCTGATTTTGGGGGATATGGCAGGTCACGGTTTGTCGGGTAGCGCAAACGTTATACCCTGGCACTTATGCCTGCCTCGGCTCCAACGAGACGTGGAGCCCTGGGGGACTGTCCGGTGGCGTCATGCTCCGCTCCTTTTGTCCGTTGCGACATTGCCGTCGCGAAGCGCAAATCGCAAATGCCTGCGGCGTCTCGCAGGCCGCCTTGGGGCGGCGAGGCCATCGAAAGACAGCCGGCTTCGCTGACCTCTCAACACTGCCCCCGTGAGCCGGCCGCGTCAACCATCAATAGCCGGTTACGGAAAAATGTGATCGCCGGGAGGTTACGTGAGGGTCAGTTTCCGCAAAGCTTTGTCAGGAGCGTGTTCGGCCTTTGTTCTTTCCGCTTGCCCCTTTGCGCGAAAGACGGTTAAACGACTTCTGTCGGGAGTTGTGGCGTCTCTCGACGTGGCGGCAAAAAGACCTACATAGGGGATGGCCGGGAAAATCCCGCCAATCCCACGAATTCCAGATCTGAGGCGGCGACCGGCGATGGCCGACCATAAATTCCTTTCCATTCGCGGGGCGCGCGAACACAATCTGAAGAATGTCGATCTCGACCTGCCGCGTGACAGTCTGATCGTCATGACCGGCCTGTCGGGCTCCGGCAAATCGTCGCTCGCTTTCGACACCATCTATGCCGAGGGCCAGCGCCGCTATGTCGAGAGCCTCTCGGCCTATGCACGGCAATTCCTCGAAATGATGCAGAAGCCCGACGTCGACCAGATCGACGGCCTTTCGCCGGCCATCTCCATCGAGCAGAAGACCACCTCGAAGAACCCGCGTTCGACGGTCGGCACCGTCACCGAGATCTACGACTATATGCGGCTTCTGTTTGCCCGTGTCGGCGTGCCCTATTCGCCGGCCACCGGCCTGCCGATCGAGAGCCAGACGGTCAGCCAGATGGTCGACCGGGTACTGGCGGTCGAGGAAGGCACGCGCTTGTTCCTGCTGGCGCCCATCGTGCGCGGCCGCAAGGGCGAATACCGCAAGGAACTGCTGGAGTTGCAGAAGAAGGGGTTCCAGCGCGTCAAGGTCGACGGCGTCTTCTATGAAATCGCCGACGTGCCGGCGCTGGACAAGAAATACAAGCACGACATTGACGTCGTCGTCGACCGCATCGTCGTGCGCGGCGATCTCGCCACGCGTCTCGCTGACTCCATCGAGACCGCGCTGAAGCTGGCCGAGGGGCTAGCGGTGGCCGAGTTCGCCGACAAGCCGCTCGACGCCAGCCAGACCGGCGAGGATTCGGTCAACAAATCCAAGAACGAGACGCATGAGCGCATCCTGTTCTCGGAAAAATTTGCTTGCCCGGTGTCCGGCTTCACCATTCCAGAGATCGAGCCCCGGCTGTTTTCCTTCAACAACCCGTTCGGCGCCTGCCCGACCTGTGACGGTCTCGGCAGCCAGCGCGCCATTGATCCCAACCTCGTCGTGCCCGACGAGAACGTGTCGCTGCGCGACGGCGCCGTCAGCCCGTGGGCGAAGTCGACCTCGCCCTATTACTCGCAGACGCTCGAGGCATTGGGCAAGGCGTATGACTTCAAGCTCGGCGACAAGTTCAAGGATCTTTCCGCGCAAGCCCAGGAGGCGATCCTGCGCGGCACCGGCGAGCGCGAAATCACCTTCCAGTATGATGACGGCTTGCGCTCCTACAAGACGACCAAGACCTTCGAGGGCGTCATCCCCAATCTCGAACGGCGCTGGAAAGAGACCGAATCCGCCTGGATGCGCGAAGAGATCGAGCGCTTCATGTCGGCAACGCCCTGCCCGGTCTGCAAGGGCTACCGCCTGAAGCCGGAAGCGCTGGCCGTGAAGATCGGCGGCAAGCATATCGGCGAGGTCACCGAACAGTCGATCCGCAACGCCGATCGCTGGTTTACCGACCTACCGGCGCAACTCAACGACAAGCAGAACGAGATCGCTGTCCGCGTCTTGAAGGAAATCCGCGAGCGCCTGCGCTTCCTCAACGATGTCGGTCTCGACTATCTGACTTTGTCGCGCAATTCCGGCACGCTGTCGGGCGGCGAAAGCCAGCGCATCCGGCTGGCCTCGCAGATCGGCTCGGGCCTAACCGGCGTGCTCTACGTGCTGGACGAGCCGTCGATCGGCCTGCACCAGCGCGACAACACGCGTCTGCTCGACACGCTCAAGCATTTGCGCGACATCGGCAACACGGTGATCGTCGTCGAGCATGACGAGGACGCCATCCTGCATGCCGACTATGTCGTCGACATGGGTCCGGCGGCCGGCATCCATGGCGGCGAGATCATCGCCCAGGGCACGCCGCAGCAAGTGATGGCCAACCCCAATTCGATCACCGGCAAATATCTGTCGGGTGCGCTCGAAGTGGCGACGCCCGGCGTGCGTCGCGAGGCGAAGAAGAACCGGCGCCTGAAGGTTGTCGGCGCGCGCGGCAACAATCTGAAGAACGTCACCGCCGAAATTCCGCTCGGCACCTTCACCGCCGTCACCGGCGTGTCGGGCGGCGGCAAGTCGACCTTCCTGATCGAGACCCTGTTCAAGGCGGCCTCGCGCCGCATCATGGGCTCGCGCGAGCATCCGGCCGAGCACGACCGCATCGAGGGGCTGGAATTCCTCGACAAGGTCATCGACATCGACCAGTCGCCCATCGGGCGGACGCCGCGTTCGAACCCCGCCACCTATACCGGCGCCTTCACGCCGATCCGCGACTGGTTCGCGGGCCTGCCGGAAGCCAAGGCGCGCGGCTACCAGCCGGGACGTTTCTCGTTCAACGTCAAGGGCGGCCGCTGCGAGGCCTGCCAGGGCGACGGCGTCATCAAGATCGAGATGCACTTTTTGCCCGACGTCTACGTCACCTGCGACGTCTGCCACGGCAAGCGCTATAACAGAGAGACGCTCGACGTCCTGTTCAAGGGCAAGTCGATCGCCGACGTGCTCGATATGACCGTCGAGGAAGGCGTCGATTTCTTCGCCGCCGTGCCTGGCGTGCGCGACAAGCTCGACACGCTGAAGCAGGTCGGCCTCGGCTACATCCACATCGGTCAGCAGGCGACGACGCTGTCGGGCGGCGAGGCGCAGCGCATCAAGCTCGCCAAGGAACTGTCGCGCAAGGCGACGGGCAAGACGCTCTACATCCTCGACGAGCCGACCACCGGCCTGCATTTCCACGACGTCGCCAAATTGCTGGAAGTGCTGCACGAACTGGTCGACCAGGGCAACACGGTGGTGGTCATCGAGCACAATCTCGAAGTGATCAAGACCGCCGACTGGGTGCTCGACCTGGGTCCCGAAGGCGGTGATGGCGGCGGCGAGTTGGTCGCCCAGGGTACGCCGGAAACCATCGTGCGGGAGAAGCGCAGCTACACCGGCCAGTTCCTCAAGGAGCTTCTGGAACGGCGCCCGGGGGCAAGCGCGAAGCGGCGGAGTGATGGGTAAGGATGGTCTCATCACGGTCCAGAGTCGCTTTAGCGTGAGGCTTGCCCGTCCCGAAGATCTCGCCGCGATCGTCGCACTGACGCAAGCGGCCTATGCCCCTACAACGCTATACTCGACGCGCAACCGATCCCGGTTACCGAGGACTACGCGCCGCGCGTCGCCCAGGGCGGGGTCTGGCTGCTGGAGAGTGACGCCGCGCTTGCCGGGCTGATCACGCTGGAACGCCATCCCGACCACGTCATGATCTTCTCCGTCGCGGTCGCCCCCTGCTCTCAAGGCAAGGGATTTGGCATCGCGCTGCTCAAGCACGCGGATGAACAGGCGCGGCTGTGGGGCCTGCCGGAGGTGCGGCTCTACACCAACGCCAAGATGGAACGGAACATCGCGCTCTATCTCGCCTATGGTTTTCACGAAACGGGTCGCCGACCCAATCCCTATCGGCCGGGGTGGATACTGGTCGACATGGCCAAACCCCTCGACAGGCCCACAGCGGCCTGATCGCTTTTAGAAATTTGGGAGGACGACGATGAGCAAATCGGGATCAATCCGCGCCGGCATGGGCGGCTGGACCTTCGAGCCTTGGGACACGTCCTTCTATCCCGAAAAACTGTCGAAGGCGAAGCAACTGCAATATGCCAGCCGGCAGGTGCCGAGCATAGAGGTCAACGGCACCTATTATTCCAGCTTCAAGGAGCCGACCTTCATCAAATGGGCCAACGAGGCGCCGGACGGTTTCGTCTATTCGCTGAAAGGCAACCGCTTCGTCACCAACCGGCGTGTGCTGGGCGAAGCCGGCGAGTCGATGATGCGTTTCCTGGGTTCCGGCGTGGCCGCGCTCGGCGACAAGCTGGGCCCAATCCTGTGGCAGTTCGCGCCGACCAAGAAATTCGATCCTGATGATTTCGAGGCGTTTCTGAAACTGCTGCCGGAAAAACAGGACGGTGTCGCGTTGCGTCACGCGCTCGAAGTGCGCAACGACAGCTTCATCGTGCCGGAATTCGCTGCGCTCGCGCGCAAATACAAGGCGGCGATCGTCTATGCCGACCATGCCAAATATCCCGACATCGCCGATATCACCGGCGATTTCGTCTATGCGCGGCTGCAGAGCGGCAGCGACGACAATCCCGACTGCTACACGCCAAAGGGCCTCGACGAATGGGCGGCGCGCGCAAAAATCTGGGCGGAAGGCAAGCAGCCGGCCGATCTGCGGCGCGCCGACCCCGCCACCGACGCCCCGGTCCAGCCGCGCGACGTCTTCGTCTACTTCATCACCGAGGGCAAGGTGCGCGCACCGTTCGGGGCAATGGCGCTGATGAAGCGTGTAAGCGACTGAAAAAGCATCAGTCGGTTTCCAGCCAACTATAAGTGCGTCGCCTATGCGTTTTGGGCGTAGCAAAGCGCCTATTCCTGGGCATCTTCGCCGTGATCGTAACCTTATCGACACTTCCTTGCCGCATGAATACGCCGACGCCAAGCCGCAGAGGTCGAACCGTCGCCGGCAGGGAAAGAGGGGCATGTCGCTCGACTACACTTCACTTCTGCTCGCTGTCGGTTTCTCCGCTGCTTGCCTCAGCATGACATTGTTCGGCATGTGGCTGACCGCCCGCTCGGAGAAATTCCTGCTGACATGGGCGATCAGCCTGGTGTTCGTGGTCGGCGATATTTTCATCTATGACGCCTATATCGACATGCCCGGGCGCCTGCTCGGCATCGCCACCTCGGCGTTCCTGCTGATCGGCTTTTCGGCCATGCTGGGTGCCGCCTATCAGTTCCGCACCGGCGGCTCGCCGCTGCCGCGGGCGCTGTCGGGTTGCGTTTCCCTGGCGATGGCGCTGCCTCCCATGGCTTTGGGCTATGACGGCCTCGGCTTCATCTTCGAGAACATGTTCGCCGCCTTGCTCCTGTTCGCCACGGCGTTCGAATATTGGAGAGGCCGCGATGAGGCGCCCGCTTTGACGATCGGCATCACCACGCTCTATTCAGCCACGGCCACGTCCTTCGCGCTCTGCGCGATGGTTCTCGCCTGGGATGGAAAACTGGTGCTCGGCCATGCGCCAAGCAATTGGGCCGAGGAGCTCAGCCTGATCGTGGTGATTGCCAGCATGACGGGTATTGGGGCACTCTCGCTTGCCCTCAACCAGGGGCGTCTGGCGCGGCACCACCACCGCAACGCCCTGACGGATCCCCTGACCGGCCTGCTCAACCGGCGCGCCCTGTTCGACATGCACGGTGATGTTCCGATCGGCGCCTTTACCGCGGTGGTCGTCTTCGACCTCGACAATTTCAAAGCCATCAACGACGAATTCGGCCACGCGGCGGGCGACGAGGTGCTGAAGGTGTTTGCCAGGGAACTCGCCGGCAATCTTCGCCAGACCGACGTCGCCGCGCGTATGGGCGGCGAGGAATTCGCGCTGGTGCTGAGGCGCACTCTGCTGGAGACGGTCGAGGAAGCAGCTGAGCGCATTCGGGCGGCTTTCGCGATGCGACTGATAGAAACCGAAACCGGTTCGCTCACCTGCACGGTGAGCGCCGGATTTGCGTTTGGCAGCAAAGAGGGCCTCAGCTTGGACAAGGTGCTCAGCGCCGCCGACAAGGCGCTCTACGACGCCAAGCGCGGAGGCCGCAACCGCGTCATCGCCTCGCCATTCCGGCGCGCGAGCTGATCACTCTGTGATTGTTGAATAGCGAAGACTGCCCCTAGGCCGCCATGACGATTTCATTGAAGGCGTCGAGGTCGACGTAAAAGACCTTGGTGATCTCCTCGATCAGATCATCGTAGTCGCAGCCCTGTGACCTCAAGATGTTGATGGCGGCGATGATGTCGACACGTTCGGTAAGCCGCCGCTTCTGGTAGTCCTCGACGTAACGTTCCATGGCTGTCCCTTAGCCTGTGTGCCCAAACGCGTTTGAACGACAGAGATCGGGAAGCTAGGAAGCCTTGCTTGCGTGGAACTTGCAGAACCTTCGCCGCGCCTCGATCTGCGATAACCAGACTGATACGGAAGCGGCCGACTCACAAAGCCAGGAAAAGACTAGCATGCGATTTCGCGTGTGCCAGAGATGCAGATGATGGATGGAAGAAATATTGGACTTGCCAAGAACTTCAAATCTTCAATTGAAGTCCAGTGCCGATTCTAGACGGTGAGGAATTTGCGAACGTCAGCCCGGTCTAAATCTTGCGCGGAGCCGGTGTGGACGATCTGGCCGCGATCCATGATGTTGACCTCGTCCGCAAGCTCTCGGCAAAAGTCGAGATACTGTTCGACCAGCAACACAGCGATGCCGGCCTGGTCGCGCAGATAACGTATAGCGCGGCCGATGTCCTTGATAACAGAGGGCTGGATGCCTTCGGTCGGCTCGTCGAGCACCAGCAGCTTCGGCCGCATTACCAGCGCCCTGCCGATCGCCAACTGCTGCTGCTGACCGCCGGAAAGATCGCCGCCACGGCGGCCAAGCATCTGCCTCAGCACAGGAAACAGCTCGAAGACGTGCGCCGGCACGTTGCGGTCGGCGCGTCTCAAGGGCGCGAAGCCGGATTCGAGGTTTTCGCGCACACTGAGTAGCGGAAAGATCTCCCTGCCCTGCGGCACGAATGCGATGCCCGACCGGGCGCGGTCATACGCCGCGCTCCGGTCGAGCGCCTTCCCCTCGAAGGCAACGCTTCCGCTCGTCAGCCGGTGATGGCCGACGATCGATCTCATCAAACTTGTCTTGCCGACGCCATTGCGGCCGAGCACGCAGGTGATCTGGCCGGCAGCCGCCTTCAGCGACACGCCACGCAGCGCCTGGGCGGCGCCGTAATGGAGCGTGGCATTGGAAACTTCGAGCATGTCAACGCCTTCTCCAGAACCGAAGAAACGACATGTCGAAGCGATGGAATTGCACCCGCCAGACCATGCTCATCTCCCCAGATAGACTTCGACGACGCGCTCGTCGGCCGATACGAAATCGAGCGTGCCTTCGGAGAGCACCGAGCCCTCATGCAGGCAGGTGACCTTGACGCCGAGTTCGCGCACGAAATGCATGTCGTGCTCGACGACGATGACCGAATGGTCACGCGCGATGTCCCTGAGCAGCCGCGCGGTTTCCTCGGTCTCGGCATCGGTCATGCCGGCGACCGGCTCGTCGACCAGAAGCAGCTTCGGGTCCTGCGCCAAGAGCATGCCGATCTCGAGCCACTGCTTCTGGCCGTGGCTGAGATTGGCCGCCAGGTCATGACGTTTGTCGCCCAACCGGATGATGCCAAGAATCTCGTCGATCCGTCGCGCCTCGGCGGCCGATTGGCGGTGGAACAGCGCCGGGAAAATCGAGCGCGGCCCCTTCAGCGCCAGCATCAGGTTTTCCTCGATCGTGTGGCTTTCGAAGACGGTCGGCTTCTGGAATTTGCGGCCGATGCCCATCATGGCGATCTCGGCTTCGTCATGCCTGGTGAGGTCCACCTGGCCGTCGAAGAACACTTCGCCTTCGTCGGGTCGCGTCTTGCCGGTGACGATGTCCATCATCGTCGTCTTACCGGCGCCGTTGGGGCCGATAATGGCGCGCATTTCGCCCTTGTCGAGCACCAGCGACAGATTGTTGATGGCGCGAAAGCCGTCGAAGGAGACCGAGACGCCATCGAGATAGAGGATGGTGTTGGACTTGCTCATGGCCGCTTACTCCGCCGCCTGCGGTTCGGGGTCGGACCACGACCATTCGCCTGGATTTCTCGCCGGCGAGCGAGCGGGCTTCGAGGTGGCGGATGCGACTCTCACCTCGGTGCCGGCTTCACCGGCGAGGGAAGCTGCTCGCAACGCCCTGGCATTGCCGCGCCAGCTGTCCCACATGCCGATTATGCCCTTCGGCAGAAGCAAGGTGACGGTGACGAACAGGCCGCCCAGCGCGAACAGCCAGAATTCCGGCAGCACTCCGGTGAACCAGGATTTGCCGGCATTGACGAGCAGCGCGCCGATGATCGGCCCGACGATGGTGCCGCGCCCGCCGACGGCCGCCCAGATCACCACCTCGATCGAATTGGACGGTTCGAACTCGCCGGGATTGATGATGCCGACCTGCGGCACGTAGAGCGCGCCGGCAATCCCTGCCATGACGGCTGAAACGGTGAAGGCGAACAGTTTCACGTTCTCCGCCCGCCAGCCGAGGAACCGCGTGCGGCTTTCCGCGTCGCGCACGGCCATCAGCAGCTTGCCGTATTTGGAGCCGACGATCGCCCAGGTGACGTAAACGGCGAGCGCGAGCATTACCGCGCTGGCGGCGAACAGCGCCGAACGGGTCGCGTCGGCCTGGACGTTAAAGCCCAGAATATCCTTGAAATCGGTGAGCCCGTTGTTGCCGCCGAAGCCCATGTCATTGCGGAAGAAGGCGAGCAGCAGCGCATAGGTCATCGCCTGGGTGATGATCGAGAGATAGACGCCGGTGACGCGGCTGCGGAAGGCGAACCAGCCGAAGACGAAGGCAAGCAGGCCGGGCACCGCAAGGACCATGATTGCCGCGAACCAGAAATGGTCGAAGCCGGTCCAGAACCAGGGCAATTGCTTGTAGTTCAGGAACACCATGAAATCGGGCAGGATCGGGTTGCCGTAGACGCCGCGCGAGCCGATCTGGCGCATCAGATACATGCCCATCGCATAGCCGCCGAGCGCGAAGAAGGCGCCATGGCCGAGCGAAAGGATGCCGCAATAGCCCCAGACCAGATCGAGCGAGAGTGCCAGCAGCGCGTAGCAGAGATACTTGCCGGTGAGCGCCACTATGTAGGACGGCACGTAGAAGGCGCTGGTTGGCGAAACAGCCAGGTTGAGCAGCGGCACGATGACGGCCACCGCCAGCAGGACGAATATGGTGATGGCGATGCGGCGGTCGGCACCTGCGGCGAAGAAGCGTCCTGACATCATGCTTCCACCGCCCTGCCCTTGAGCGCGAACAGGCCGCGCGGGCGCTTCTGGATGAACAGGATGATCAGCACCAGCACGACGATCTTGCCGAGCACGGCGCCGGCATAGGGTTCGAGAACCTTGTTGACGATGCCGAGCGAGAAGGCGCCGACCAGCGTGCCCCAGAGATTGCCGACACCGCCGAAGACGACGACCATGAAACTGTCAATGATGTAGCCGCGACCGAGATTGGGCGAGACATTGTCGATCTGGCTGAGCGCGACGCCGGCAATGCCGGCGATGCCGGACCCCAGCGCGAAAGTCAGCGCGTCGACCCACGGCGTCCTGATGCCCATCGAGGCGGCCATGCGCCGGTTGGCGGTGACTGCGCGCATCTGCAAGCCCCAGGGCGTGCGCTTCATCACGTAGAGCAACATGCCGAACACCGTGAGCGCGAACACCAGGATCCACAGCCGGTTCCAGGTGATGGCCAGTTGTCCGACGTCGAAGGAACCGGACATCCATGTGGGATTGCCGACCTCCTGGTTGGTCGGTCCAAAGATCGAGCGCACCGCCTGCTGCAGGATCAGCGAGACGCCCCAGGTCGCCAGCAGCGTCTCCAGCGGCCGGCCGTAGAGGAAGCGGATGACACCGCGCTCGATGATGAGACCAACGAACGCCGCAACCAGGAAGGCAAGCGGCAGCGCGATCACCAGCGACCAGTCGAACAGGCCGGGAAAGGACGTGCGGATCACCTGCTGGACGACGAAAGTCGTGTAGGCGCCGAGCATCACCATCTCGCCATGCGCCATATTGATGACGCCCATGACGCCGAAGGTGATGGCAAGCCCGATCGCCGCCAGCAGCAGCACCGAACCCAGCGAAATCCCATACCAGATGTTCTGGCCGGCATCCCACAAGGCCAGTGTCGAATTGATGTTTGCGATCGCAGCCGTCGCCGCGTCCTTGACCGCTCCAGAGGCGTTGGCCTCGACCGAGGTGAGCAACGAAACAGCATCGCGGTCGCCACGCGCACCGATCAGGGCGATCGCGGCGAGCTTGTCTGCGTCGGGCTTGTCTGAAACCAGTATGGAAGCGGCACGCGCCTGTTCCAGCAAAGCCTTGACGCTCGTCACGCTTTCACTGGCGATGGCTGCGTCGAGCGGGCCGATATTGGCGGCGTCCGGTGTCTTGAACATGGTGTCCGCGGCGGCGATGCGGACCGTCGGATCCTTGGAACCAAGCGTCAACGTGCCCAATGCATCGCGGATCGTGCGGCGCAACGTGTTGTTGACGCTGATCTTGGTTATGTCGTCCTCGGAGGCCTCGCCTGCAGGCTCGCCGCTCAGCGGGTCGAAAAGCTGGACGTTTTCGTCGCCTTCCTTGCCGACAAACACCATCGAGTCGGCCGTACGAATGTAAAGATTGCCGTCCGCCAGTGCAGCAAGCGGCCGTTCGACAGCCGGATCGCCTGTGGCCGTCAACTCTTGAACGACAGCTCCTGTCTCGGAAAAGTCCGTTACTGTCGCGAATTTGGCGATGATTGCACGCAGATCGGCTTCCGCAGCGCCCGAAGACGACAGCGTCGTCAGCAAGAACAGAAGCGTCAGGCCAATCGCGTGGAGAATCTTCATCGGCTTTCGGTGACCATTGAAGGTTGAAGTGGGCGTCCGGACAGCGGAGGAACTGTCCGGACGCGCGCGGTCTTGGGCGTCGACCCGAAGGTCCAGCCCGGGAGGATCAGTTCGTGCCCTTGCCGCCGCACTTACCGGTTTTGACGTTGAAGTTGCCGCAGCTGAGCGGTGCGCGCCAATCGGAAATCAAATCCTTGGAGTCGGGCAGGTAGTCGGACCATTCGTCGCCCATCACCAGGCCCGGTGTCTTCGAAACCGTTTCGAATTGGCCATTGGCCTGGATTTCACCGATCAGCACCGGCTTGGTGATGTGATGGTTCGGCATCATCGTCGAATAGCCGCCGGTCAGGTTCGGCACCGAAACGCCGACCATGGCATCGATGACCTTGTCCGGATCGGTGGTGCCGGCCTTTTGAACCGCCTTCACCCACATGTTGAAGCCGATATAGTGGGCTTCCATCGGGTCGTTGGTGGTGCGCTTGTTGTTCTTGATGAACTTGTGCCAGTCGGCAATGAACTTCTTGTTCTCAGGCGTGCTGACGCTCTCGAAATAGTTCCACGCCGCAAGATGGCCAACCAGCGGCTTGGTGTCGAGACCGGCAAGTTCTTCCTCACCCACCGAGAAGGCCATGACCGGGATGTCTTCGGCCTTGATGCCCTGGTTGCCGAGTTCCTTGTAGAACGGAACATTGGCGTCGCCATTGACGGTCGAGACGACGGCGGTCTTCTTGCCGGCCGAACCGAACTTCTTGATCGCCGAAACTTCGGTCTGCCAGTCGGAAAAACCGAACGGCGTGTAGTTGGTCATGATGTCTTCGGCCGCGACGCCCTTGGACTTCAGATAGGCTTCGAGGATCTTGTTGGTGGTACGCGGATAGACGTAGTCGGTGCCTTCCAGCACCCAGCGCTTCACCGAGCCGCCGTCCTTGCTCATCAGATAGTCGACGGCCGGAATGGCCTGCTGGTTTGGAGCCGCGCCGGTGTAGAACACGTTGCGCTCGCTTTCCTCGCCCTCATACTGGACGGGATAGAACAGGATGTTGTCGAGCTCGGAGAACACCGGCAGCACCGATTTGCGCGACACCGAAGTCCAACAGCCGAACACCGCCGCGACCTTGTCCTTGGAGATCAGTTCGCGCGCCTTTTCGGCGAACAGCGGCCAGTTGGAAGCCGGATCGACGACGACGGCTTCAAGCTTCTTGCCGAGCAGGCCGCCCTTGGCGTTCTGCTCGTCGATGAGCATCAGCATGGCGTCCTTCAGCGTCGTCTCCGAAATCGCCATGGTGCCCGACAGCGAATGGAGAATACCGACCTTGATGGTGTCGTCGGCGGCCCTGGCCGGAGCGGACATCATCAAACCGGCGGCGACTACGCCCACCGAGACCATTTTTGTTATTGTCGAGAAATTACCCCTCATACCGAAGACTCCCAAGCTGGTTGATTGCACCGCAACTTTACAATGCAACCCCCGTGCCAACCGCTGCCGGCATGCTGAAAACAGCAAAATAGCCAAACGTTATCAGTTGGTTGATACATTAGGATGAACAAAGATAAGAGAGCCGGTTAAAAATTGATTGAGGGAAATTTGCGCAGCGCACAAGGCGGGTGCCTATTTTTAGCGCATTTTTACCACATGCCTATATTTTGACCGTGACGCGCGGGTCGCGGACGACAAATGTTGCCGCGCGGCACAAAAATAGGGCAAGCTTGTCGTTCAAAACGGACGACGTCATGACATCAGGCATTTCACGCATATTCATCGGCATTTTGTCTGTGGCGGCGGCGACCGGAGCGGCACGAGCCGACTTCAGCGATGGCAAGATGCCCGATGGCACTTATCACTGCGAAGTCTATCTGCTCGGCCTGTTCCTCAACCTCGGCGACATCACCATCAAGGGAAACGTCTACACAGGCCCCGTCACCTTCGGTACCGCCCAAGAGGCTTACAACTATCAGATGGACGCAAACGGTGTGATCTCGTGGCTGGGCCCGCTCGGCGGCTATACCGCCGGCGGCAACGCACTCTCGATGACCCAGGCAACCCTGGACGGCCAGACCCCGCCCTCCTTCGACATCATCATGAAGCAACCCGACGGGGCCTTCACCGCCTCGACCTGCACCAAGGGAGGCAATCAGTAGGCCCTCGCCTCCCATCGAGGCTGCCTCGGCAGTCTGCACGTCTGCCGTGTCATCTGGATGTTGCCGAAACTGGATAGGCAGCGGTGCGCCGTCACATCCACATCGAGAGGCAGACACCATGGCCAATTGCCCGTCTTCATCCTCCCCCCGTCATTCGCGACGCTTCAACTCGGGAAAGCCGAGTGTCGAGAGAGCGGCGGCCGCATGTGTTTCGCCGGCAAACAACGAGCCGACAAAGCTGCCGCCGGCGATCAATGCGCTGGATGCAAGGCTGCCTTTCAGGAGCGTGCGGCGCGAAACGCGCTCGTCGATGACGCGTCTACGACAAGACCCACGCCGCCGCCGATGGCTATGAAACAACGATCGTTGCGCGAGGCCGCCTAGCACTCTTCCGTGGCAATTTCGAGCGCCAGGCGGCTCATGTCGGTGAAAAGCTCCTGGCGTTCGGAATAGTCGGTCTGTTCGCCGGTGACCAGATTGTCGACGACGGTCAGCAGCGATAATGCCCTCGCGCCGAAATGCGCCGAGATGCGATAGAGAGCGCTGGTTTCCATGTCTACGGCCAGGGCTCCCAGCGCCCTTGCGTCGGCATAGCGGGCCCGCGCGTCGGGATGGTAGAATATGTCGGTACAGGCTGTCAGGCCGGCGTGGTAGTCGATGCCGAGTTCAGTTGCCTTGGCCAATGCGCAAGCGAGCAGCGCCGGGTCCGGGCCGACATCAGCCTCGTAAAGGCCAAAGACCTGACCGTTCTCAGTGTCTTCAGGCCGTGCCGATTGCGAGATCACAAGGCTGCGCAGCTTTGCCTCGGCGCTCAGGCCACCGCAGGTACCGGTGCGGATCAGTGTTCGAGCGCCATAATAATCAAGCAATTCATGCGCATAGATCAGGAACGATGAAACACCGATGCCCGTCGCCTGAATGCTGACAGGCCTGCCTCGAAACGAGCCGGTAAAGCCAAGCGCACCGCGACGACGATTGACACAACACGGCGCGTCAAGAAACGTGCCGGCCATCCACTCCGCGCGCTGCGGGTCGCCCGGCAACAAAACCGTGTCGGCGTAGTCGCCCTTGCTTGCCTCGATGTGTGGCGTCAACAGCTGCTCCCCCAAGCCCGTCTGCCGTATTGTCAATAATCATGGCGTTGTTACCGCGTTGTGCAAGGGGCGCGGCATTGGAAATACCTAAGATTCAAGCACATCCTTGACGATCGTGGCCAGTTGCTTGAGCGAGAACGGTTTTGGCAGGAAGCCGAAATGCGCCTCCGCCGGCAGGTTTCTGGCGAACGCGTCCTCGGCATAGCCGGAGACGAAGACGAACTTGATGTCCGGCTGGCGTTTGCGCAATTCACCGAGCAGCGTCGGCCCGTCCATTTCCGGCATCACCACGTCGGAAACGACGATATCGACCTTGCCGCCGAGCGCTTCGAACACTTCCAGCGCCTCGACGCCGGAGGACGCCTCGTGGACGGTGTAACCCCGAGAGGTCAGTGCTCGCATGCCGCCCATGCGCACGGCGTCCTCGTCCTCGACCAGCAACACCGTCGCCGACCCCGAGAGGTCCTTGGTGCTGTCGGCCAGTTTGACTGCCGCGGCGGCCGGCGCTTCACCGGGTTCGGCCGCCTTTTTCGCTTCCGCGATGTGACGTGGCAGGAAGATCCGGAAAGTCGAACCCTTGCCGACTTCGGAATCGCAGAAAATGAAACCGCCGGTCTGCTTGATGATGCCGTAGACCATGGACAGACCAAGGCCCGTACCCTTGCCGACCTCCTTGGTGGTGAAGAACGGCTCGAAGATCTTCTTCAGCACGTCAGGCGCGATGCCTGAGCCGGTGTCCTCGACCTCGACCACCACATAATCGGCGGCCGCGAGTTCGCGATACGGGAAGGTCTTACACTCCTCGGCGGTCACGTTGCGGGTGCGCACGGTGAGATCGCCTCCCGCCGGCATCGCGTCGCGCGCGTTGACCGCCAGGTTGACCACCACTTGCTCGAACTGGCCGATATCGACCTTGACCGGCCACAGGTCCCGGCCATGGTCGACCTTGAGCTTGATGTCGTTGCCGACCAGCCGAGCAAGCAGCATCCTGAGATCGGCGAGCACGTCGGTGAGGTTCAGCACTTCCGGCCGCAGCGTCTGCTTGCGCGAGAAGGCGAGCAACTGCCTGACCAGCGACGCGGCCCGGTTGGCGTTCTGCTTGATGTTCATGATGTCGGGGAAGGACGGATCCGACGGCCGGTGATTGGTCAAAAGTAGGTCCGACGCCATGATGATGGCGGTCAGCACATTGTTGAAGTCATGCGCGATGCCACCGGCGAGTTGGCCGACGGCCTGCATCTTCTGGCTTTGCGCCATCTGCCCTTCGAGCGCCTTTTGCTCGGTCGTCTCAACGGCGTAGACGATGGCCGATTCCTCGGCCCCTTCGCCGCCGGTACCGTCGGCGACGGCGTTGACGTAGAAACGGATGTGCCGTTCTTCGTTGCCGGGTAGCACCGTGTCGATCGGTTCGATGTCGGCCTGCCGCTGCCGGGCTTTCTCGAACGCCGCGGCAAAGGCCGGCCGGTCGCGGTCATGGATTACCGTGTCGAGCCGCACCCGGCGATCCACGGCATCGCGGTCGACGACCGATGAAAACAGCGACAGGAAAGGTGCGTTGGTGCGCAGGATGCGCCCGCTGGCATCGACACCGGCGATCGCCATCGGTGTGGAATTGAAGAAGCGGGTGAAGCGCACTTCCGAAGCGCGCAGATCGGCCGAGGCATCCTCGCCTTGCGTGCGGTTGAGCACGATGGTGCGGGTCGGGCCGCCGACGCCCTCGCGGCTGGCCGAAACGCGATGCATGAAGCGCACTGGCAGCGCCTCGCCGGTCATCGTCGTCAAGTCGAGATCGACGACCGCATTGCGCGTCGTGCCGGGATCCGCCTTGACGGAGCGCACCAGCGCCATCCCGTCGCCGGCAACGATATCAGGCAAGGTGACGGCACCTGGCGTGAAGCTGGCAAGATCGATGCCCAGCCATCCGGCGAGCGTGGCGTTGATATAGGTGACGCGGCCGTCCTGGTCGGCCGAAAAGAAACCGGCCGGTGCGTGGTCGAGGTGATCGATGGCCTTCTGCAGATCGAGGAAGAAACGCTCCTGCTCGGCCCGCTCCTGCGAAATATCGGCCAGCTGCCAGGCCAGCATCGGCAACCGCTGACCCGGAACGCTGAACGCGCGGGCGCGCGCCCGGTACCAGCGGGCGCCCGGCTCAGCGCCGGGCCGGATCGATTGCGCGAGCCTGAACTCGCCATCGCCCGGCTGCCCGTCACGCAAGCCGGACGCCAGCCGGTAAATGGTCACCGAGGCCTCGGGGACATCCGAGAGCAGTCCTTCGACCGTCTTCAGATCGGCTGCCGAGGAGGCCCCGGTCATATCGGCATAAGCCCGGTTGGCGTAGACGACGCGGCCCTTGGTGTCCGTGACCAGCAGGCCTTGGCCCATCGAATCGACGAAAGCCTTGGACAGTTCGTCGCCCGTCGAGCGCGGTGTGATCTGTACGAAGCCGATCGCGGTCGCGAACAGGAAGCCGACACCGATCATCGCCAGCACGCCGAGCATGCCGAGCAGGAAGGGATCGCCGAGGCGCTCGCGGAAAAGGCCGAAGACGATGGCCGCGCCCGTCAGAACGACGATGAAGATGATGAGCCGGGTGACCGCGCCCGGTCGCGTATTCTGGTCGACGATCGGTACCGGATAGAAATCGCCGCGCGCTTCCTTGGCCATATGCCCCCTGCTCGTGAAATCCGAGGTTCCGACACCCGCCCCTAACGCATGTCGCCCAAAAGTAACTTCGGTTTTAGGAAAACGACATGCATGAAAAACAAGAACCTGAAGCGCGTCGCATGAATCCGTTTCAGCGCGACGCGCTTTAGCCGGTTGAATCACATTCTCCTAGTCCGGAAAAGGCCCGAGCGGCAAATGTCAGATAAAAATGATGTCGACCGGCCTTCCCTGCCTTTCAAGCTGTTCACGATGCGTGAAAGGCAACTTGCGGTGGCCAGTCGCAACGGTCTAGTGTCGCGTCACTTTCCAAAACCGATCAGGGGAAACCAATGCAGTGGCTGGATAGCGTGGCGGGCCCCGGTTATGCGGCGGCACTCCTGTGGACCTTCGCGGCGCTGATCCTGCTGGTGATCGTTCTCATCATCGTCAGGCTCGTGCGCAACCTGACGTTCGGCACGTTCGTCGCCGGTGGCCGCAACCGCAAGACGCGGCTCGCCGTCATGGACGCCACCGCCGTCGACAGCCATCGCCGACTGGTGCTGGTGCGACGCGACGACATTGAACATCTGCTCCTGATCGGCGGCCCGACCGACGTCGTTGTCGAACGCGACATCCGCCTCGCAGCGCCGCGCCGTCCGGCCTTGACCGGAGATGGCGGCCCGCAGCCCATCCCAGCGTCCGGGGCCTCGGCCGCGAAGCCGCGGCCGCCGCAGCCCGCTCCCGCGCCTCCCAGACAAGCACCCGCTCCGCAGCCGGTGGCAGGGCCCGCCCGCCAGCGCCCGGCAGCGCCGCCACCGGCTCCCGCACCGAAACCGGCGGCGCAACCCTATCAGTCGACCAATGTCACGCCGCTGCCCGCCTATGGCTCCGCCAATGCCAATGCCATCAGACACGCGCCCCCGCCGCCGCCGAGGCAGGACAGCATCGACGACACGCTGATGAAGGAACTCGAGGTTTCGCTCGACCAGCCACGGTCCGGCGGTCCGGCGGCCAAACCGGCAGTCAAGGCGCCGCCGTCGCTCGATGATGAAATGACGAGGCTTTTGGGCGAACTCTCAAGCCAGAAGAGATGATTTGCGCCCGGGCAGCCTGCCGGTGAGTTGAACCGGTCGATATTCAAGCGCGCTTTGGCATGCGCGGCGACATCGAACAAAAATGGCCGGAAAACCGGCCATTTGGAAAATCAATGCAACGCTATCTGTCAGTCGTCGCGATAGACTTTTTCACGGCGCTCATGCCGCTCCTGCGCTTCGATCGACAAGGTAGCGATCGGGCGGGCGTCGAGCCGCTTCAATGCGATCGGCTCACCGGTCTCCTCGCAATAGCCATAAGTGCCTTCGTCGATGCGCTGCAGCGCCGAATCGATCTTCGAGATGAGCTTCCGCTGACGGTCGCGGGCCCTGAGCTCGATGGCGCGGTCGGTTTCCGAAGAGGCGCGGTCGGCGAGGTCGGGATGGTTGGCGTTTTCCTGCTGCAGAATTTCGAGGGTTTCGCGCGCTTCGCGCAAGATGTCATTTTTCCAGGTGACGAGCTTTAGGCGGAAGTAGGATTTCTGCCGTTCGTTCATGAACGGCTCGTCTTCGGAGGGTACGTAATCGGCGGTAACGATGTCGTTCATTCGACTCACCCAAACAGCCCCAAATTTGGCGCCTATATATTCGCCGCCAGACGCCTGCACAAGCGCAATCAGCCACCGGCTCACGCAATTGTTAAAGTGCACCCGCAGCCTTCTCCGGAGCGGGATAGAACTGTTTTGGTGGCGAAAGTAGGACGATCTCCGCCGCTCGCCCCCGCAAGTGATTCGCCGCGCCGAAGAACGTGCACCATTGTGCGCGATGCTTTTCTCGTGGCTAATCGCGGCAGGACTTCGGCTTTCGGGCATCATTGGAGGTTGAGTGAGCAGGCTTTATCTGTTGCGACACGCCAAGGCCGGCTGGGCCTTGCCGGGCATGCGTGATTTCGATCGTCCGCTCGACGCATCCGGCCGCGCCGATGCCGAAAAGATGGGGGTCGCGATGCGATCCCGTTCCTATGTGCCGGACCTGACGCTGTGCTCCAACGCAAAACGCGCCAGGGAAACGCTCGAGGGACTGGCCGGTCAGACGGACACAGGCAAGGTGCTGTTTTCGACACGCTCTACAGCGAAGACGCGGCCGGCTATCTCCGGCTCGTCCGGGATCATGGCGGAGCCGGGTCATTGCTGGTCATAGGCCACAACCCGATGACGGAGGATCTCGCCATGGCGGTTTCGGGCGATGGCGGCGAGACGGAGCGGGCAATGCTCAATCATGGCTTTCCGACCTCGGGCCTCGCCGTCGTCCGCTTCCCCGGCAATCTGGCGAAAGCGGCCCAGGGAGCGGGCTATCTCGAAGCGTTTTTAACACCGACCGATCTCTAATGCCGATTCCCAGCGCCATTTCAAAGCCGGGTTCCAGCGCCTATATCGGGCGGACGCAAGTCCGAGAGAGCATATTTTGGCATCATCGCTGACCACCTTCACCGACGAGGCAAGAATTGCCCTCGACACATTGTCGGGACGTGCCACCGGACTTTTTTCTCCATCGCTGCGATTGGGTGTCACGGGTCTCTCCCGCGCGGGCAAGACCGTCTTCATCTCGGCCTTCGTCCACAATCTGATCCACGGCGGACGCCTGCCGCTGTTCGAGGCGCAGAAATCGGGGCGTATCGCACGCGCCTTCCTCGAACAGCAGCCCGACGACGCAGTGCCGCGTTTTCAGTACGAGGATCACATCGCCGCTTTGGTCAACGATCGCGTCTGGCCGGACTCGACCCGCGCCATCTCCGAACTGCGGCTGACGATCGAATATGAATCGGCCTCCGGCTGGAACCGCATGTTCTCGTCGGGCAAACTGTCGGTCGACATCGTCGATTACCCCGGCGAATGGCTGCTCGACCTGCCGCTGCTCGGCAAATCCTTCACCAATTTTTCGCGCGAAGCCCTCGAAATGGCCACGCTGCCGGTGCGCGAGGACCTGTCGCGCGCCTGGCGGGCGATCTCGGCGGAAATCGACCCGAATGCCGACGCCGACGAAATGACGGCACGCCGGCTGGCTGAGAGCTTCGCCGCCTATCTCAAGGCATGCAAGCTCGACGAACGAGCGCTTTCGACCCTGCCGCCCGGACGTTTCCTGATGCCGGGCGACCTTGAAGGCTCGCCCGCGCTGACTTTCGCGCCGCTGGCCGGCCTCGGCGACAGGCGCGCGCGCAACGGTTCGCTGCACGCCATGATGGAACGGCGCTACGAGGCCTACAAAACACATGTCGTCAAACCGTTCTTCCGCGAACATATCACGCGTCTGGATCGCCAGATCGTACTCATCGACGCCATGCAGGCGCTGAACGCCGGGCCTGGCGCCATGGCCGACCTGGAGCGCGCCGTCACCGAGATCCTCAGCTGCTTCCGCCCCGGCCGGGGCAGCTTCCTCACCGACCTTTTCTCCCGGCGTATCGACCGCATCCTGGTTGCCGCGACCAAGGCCGATCATCTGCACCACGAAAGCCATGACCGGTTGCAGGCGATCGTGCGGCGCCTGGCCGACCGCGCCGTGGCGCGGGCGAATTTCACCGGCGCCGATGTCGACGTGGTCGCCATGGCGGCGGTGCGCGCGACCCGCGAAGGCACCGTCAAACAGGGTCGGGAAACTTTGCCCGTTATCATCGGCACGCCGATCGCCGACGAGAAGATCAATGGCGAAATCTTCGACGGAAAGACGGAAACAGCTATATTTCCTGGTGATTTACCGGAAAAATTTGATGCTGTTTTCGACCTTTCGGGGCCGGACCACAGGCAGGACTCCGCAGACCCGGCAATCCGCTTCGTCCGGTTCCGTCCGCCGAAACTCGAACGCACGGCCGAAGGCGTCACGCTGTCGCTGCCGCATATCCGGCTCGACCGTGCCCTGCAGTTCCTGATCGGAGACCATCTGGCATGACAGCGCCCCGCAAACCGGCGGCATTCCGTATCGAGCCGGAAGCCGCGGCGAAACAAGATGCGCCACGAGCACGCCAGGCCGAACCGCCGGGCAAACCACGCTCGATGAAGGCCGATATGACGCTGGTCATCCCGGCGGAGGTCGACGTCTTCGACGAACCGGACATTATTGCCGCCGAGCCGCCGGCGTCGGTCGCATCCCCAAAACGCTCGGTTCTCGGCAGCATCTTCTTCGGCGCCTTGGGCGTGCTGGTTTCGCTGGCTGTCGGCCTGTGGACAGACCAGCTGATACGCGATCTCTTTGCCCGTGCCGAATGGCTGGGCTGGCTCGCCGCCGGCATGGCGGCGATTGCGTTGCTCGCGCTTCTGGTGATCCTGATTCGCGAATTCCTGGCGATCGCCCGGCTCGCCGAGGTCGAAAAGCTGCAGAAGCGGGCCCTCGACGCCATCGCGCGCGACGATCCGAAGGCGGCACGCGCGGTGGTCGATGAACTATCGGCCTTTGTCGCTGCCAAACCAGAGACCGCGGCCGGCCGGCGCGCGCTGGCCGAATTGCGCGGCGAGATCATCGACGGCGCCAATCTGGTGCGCCTGGCGGAAGCGGAAATCCTCGGCCCCCTCGATGCCAGGGCCAAGGTGATGGTCCTCGAGGCCGCCAAGCGCGTCTCGCTGGTGACGGCGGTCAGCCCGCGCGCGCTCGTCGACGTCGCCTATGTCGTCTTCGAGGCTGGGCGCCTCATCCGCCGGCTGTCGGAACTCTATGGCGGACGGCCCGGAACGCTGGGTTTCTTCCGCCTGGCGCGCAGTGTGCTGGCGCATCTGGCGGTCACCGGCTCGATCGCCGTCGGCGACAGCTTTGTCGAGCAGATCGTCGGCCACGGCCTGGCGGCGCGCCTCTCGGCCAAGCTCGGCGAAGGCGTCGTCAACGGCATGATGACGGCGCGCATCGGCATCGCGGCAATGGAGACGGCGCGCCCCCTGCCCTTCAGCGCCGCCAAGCGCCCGGGACTGGGCGATTTCCTCGCCGCGCTGACGTCGTTCGCGACAAGGAAAGACGCCGAAACAAACGCACCCGACAAATGACGAGCGCCTCTTTCGCGGCACGACCGGATTGCGCTTTCGAGGCCCTGAGGTGACGAAGCATTAACCAATCTTCTTCATGGTCAAACCGGTTTCAAACAGCCTCGTTGTTGCCGGGTGTCGTCGATGAAAAGCGTAATTCTGTCCAGCATCTTGCCCCTGGCGGCGGCGATCACAGCAGTCGCCGGTATTGCCTCCGGGGCTTGCGCCGGAGAGCCGGACAAGCAGTTTTTCCAGTCGGCCGAAGGCAAGTGGGTCGGCCCCGGCGAAATCGTCGCCGGCAAGTACAAGGGCACGAAGTTCAACTGCAGCTTCACCGGCTCCGCCCCCGACGGCAAGACGGGCATGACGCTTGACGGCGGCTGCCGGGTCGGCATGTTCACCCAGCCGATGTCGGCCAAGATCGAGCGCAAGGGCCGCGACTACAAGGGTTCCTTCATGGGTGGCTCGGCCGGTGCCGGGCTCGATATCATCGGCGGCAATGTCGTCGACGCCCGCAAGGTGGTCTTCACCATCAACCGCAACCAGTTGCGCGGCGTCATGCAGGCACGCATTCCCGACGACAATTCGATGACGGTGACGGTCGCCGTGCGCGTTCAGGACCAACTGGTGCCGGTGATCGGCATGAGCCTTAAGCGAGTCGATGCCGTCGAAGTCGGCTCCATCACGCCGAACTGAGCGCAGCCCGCCTCATTTCTTTACGCAATTCCGGATGGTTCTTGGCATTGCCGGGATACCCCAAACAAAAGAGGCGGCAGCCCATCGCCACCGCCTCCTTTGAAACAGGCGAACCGGGCGTCAGCCCTTGATCGCGGCGGTCACCTCGTCATAGGCCTTGCAAGCGTCGGCCAAGGTCGTGGAACCCTGGTACTTGGTCGTCACCGCCTGGACCTTGGCGGTCAGGTCAGCCGCCTTGGACGGGTCCTTGGTGATCGCCTCCTGCAGCGCGGCGGCCATGTCCTGCGCCTTCTTGGTGGCGATCTCGGTCGTGCATTCCGGCGCCTTCGAACAGGCCGAACCGGCAAGCACCGCCAGGCCGACGGCAACAAGCAAAAACTTCTTCATGTCAGTCATCTCCTCAAAAGGGCTCGACTTGATCGTCGCTCACCCCCAATGGCCGAAGCCGAGCGTGCTCTAACCCTCGATTGTGGCAAGATGCAACGCGTTGCCGACGTTAAGTTGTGTAACGCGCCTGCAACATCGCCAACGGCCGGATCAGGCTGCTGTGTCGGCGGCGGCAAAGTTCAGCTGCGTGGCTGTAGCAGCGCCAAGACGGCTGTCGATGCGGCAAGGATGGCAGTCCCGGTCAAAGGCGCTGTAGGGCCATAAGTGTCCACAACATAACCGCCGACAACTGCGCCGGAGGTGATGGCGACCTGAAAGGACGCGACCATCAGGCTGCCCGCTGCTTCCAGCGCGTCCGGCGCCGCGCGAGACAGATTTGTCGGCAGCACCACCGGCGCCATGCCGAAGGCGAAGCCCCATAGCGTGGCGAAGCCAAAGGCAACGCCGATGTGCACGCCCCAAAGCACCAAGGCCAGCGCCGCGAACGCCATCAATGCGGCCGTAACCACGAGAGCCACGTGGATATTGGCGTCGGCCATGCGGCCGCCGGCAATATTGCCGATCACTGCGGCGATACCAAATCCGAGCAATGCCAGGGCAATTGGCCCGGTCGCAAGGAGCGTCACATGTTCGAGAAAGGGACGCACATAGACCGAGCCGGCAAAATGCCCTGTCATCAGCAAAAGGATGGCGAGCATACCGAGTTGAATGCCACGCCGCCGTGTCAGCCGAAGCACGTCTGCAAGACTATTGCTTGCCGTTGCAGGCAAGGTCGGCAGGCTGAGCAACTGCAGCAGCATGGCAAGCAAGGCCAACCCCGCCGTCATGGCCATGGCGCTGCGCCAACCCAGCCAGTCGCTGATCAACGCGCCCATCGACGGTGCGGCAATTGTTGCGAGCGAGACGCCGAGGGTGACGATAGCCATGCCCCGCCCCGTCGCATTGGCGCCAACCAGCCTCGCCACGACGGCTACCGAAAGTGCCCAGAACGCGCTGAGAGCGATCCCCAGCCCGGCCCGGCCCAACAATAACAGCCAGAAATTGGGCGCCAGGGCCGCAAGAATGTTGGAACCGACCGCCAAGGCCATGAGGCCGACAAGCACCGTCTTGCGGTTCAATCGGCCGATGAGGACATTGCTCAACATGGCCGTCACGGCGCCGACGGAAGCAGTGGCGGTGACCACCTGCCCGGCCGTCCCCTCGCTGATGCCGAGATCGCGCGCCATCGGCGTCAACAGACCTGCCGGCAGGAATTCGGCGGACACCAGCGCAAAGCTGGTGGCCGCCAACGAAAGGACCGCGAACCATGTGGTTGCGCTCCACCTGGCCGATGCGGCGGCATCAAGGTCTATCGCCGCGTCTTCAAGCTGTAATGTTGTGTCAGTCACGGAAGGATCTCCAAAAGTTTGGAGATCTTCATAAACGAGTCTTTTCGGATGATATGTATCTCAAAATCCGAAATTCATGTCTATTCGTCCAGGAATTGTGCGACGCACAACGCCCGGCGAGACATTGGTGATCCGCTTGAAGGCGCGAGCGAAGGATGCCTCGGAATCATAGCCCAAACGGGTAGCGACCTCGGCCACCGACAAGCCGTTTTGCCCCAACAACTCGCGGGCAAGCTGCATGCGCAGACGGGCGAGATAGCGTGCCGCGCCTTCTCCCAATACGGCGCTGAAGCGCTCCGCGAAAATCGAGCGCGATTGGCCTGCCAGCCCGGCCAGGCTTTCGAGCGTCCAGTTATGGCCGGGGTCTCGGTGCATGGCTGCCAGAGCGCGGCCAATGTGGGGGTCGCGGATGGCCGCGAGCCAACCGGTGGTCGAAGCTCCCGTGCAATTGACCCAGCAGCGAATGAGCCGGGCTGTCAGCAAGTCCGCCATACGCGACAAGATGGTGGCGCTGCCCATCTGCGGTTGCGCGGCCTCCGCGGTCATTGCCGCCAGCAAGGGACCAACGACCGGGTCATTGCCGGCAACGTCGCAACCCTTGATGATAGGTGGCATCAACGCGATCAATGGGTTAAGCGCACAGGCGCCCAGGGTCATGGAGCCGCAGAAAAGGGTGCTTGTCGCGCCAGTGCCTTCCCGCACCACTTCGCAGACGTTGCCCCCCAACTTGGTCACCTGGCAATCATCGAGCGAGCCGCCTGCAACGTCCGGCGCGCTGGCCAGCCGATGGGCGATGCCTTGCGGCAGCAGCACCAAATCGCCATTGCGCAACTCATGCCATCCCTGCGCTTCGGTATGGATCCAACATGGACCCTGACTTACAAAGTGAAAACGAAGCAGCGGTTGCTCCGGAAAGGCGATGCTCCACGGATGTCGGAGCTCGCATCGGCCATAATTGACTCCACTCAACCGAAAGTCCTGTAGAACTTCGCTGAGCGCATCCATCGGGATGTGAGGCGGGGGACCCGGCCGGGACGAATGGTCAGTCATCCCGCCGATATAGACACCAAACGTCCGGCAGGCAAGCGGAGACCGCTGTTCCACCAGGGGAATCGCTTCAACGGCACCCAACCCGTCCTGCCAGGCTCCCGCCCTTGCCTCCCGCTCCAACTGCATGCAAGGAGTGCTGTCGGACACAGGGACAAGAGGCATGGCAGCGGAAGCATCGGGCAGTGATCTAGTTCAGGTGGTGGCGCTGCTGGCGGCAGGCGTGGTGGCCGTGCCGATCTTCAAGCGCATGGGTCTCGGCTCGATTCTCGGATATCTCGCCGCAGGCGTGGTGATCGGCCCGTTCGGCATCGGCGTCTTTTCCGAATCGGGAGCCATCCTCCATGTCGCCGAACTCGGCGTCGTCATGTTCCTGTTCATCATCGGCCTGGAAATGCAGCCTTCGCGGCTCTGGGGCCTGCGCCGCGAGATCTTCGGGCTTGGCGCGCTTCAAGTCGGGGTCTGCGCGGTGCTGCTGACCGGTGTCGGCATGGCCGGAGGGTTTCCGATCGCGCAATCCTTCGTCGCCGGCGCCGGTTTCGTGCTGACCTCGACTGCCATCGTCATGCAGCTCCTGGAGGAGCGCGGCGAAATCGCCTCGCCCAAGGGCCAGCGCATCGTCTCCATCCTGCTGCTGGAAGATCTGGCCATCGTGCCGCTGCTGGCCCTGATCGCCTTCCTGGCGCCCGGCGGTGCCGATACCAGCCTGTCGGAGCGGCTGACCGAGGTCGGTATCGGTCTCGCCGCGATCGTCGGACTGGTGGTGGCGGGACGCTACCTGCTCAACCCTTTCTTCCGCATCCTGGCGGATGCCCGTGCGCGCGAGGTGATGACCGCCGCGGCTCTGCTGGTCGTGCTCGGGTCGGCGCTCGCCATGCAACTCAGCGGCCTGTCGATGGCGATGGGCGCGTTCCTGGCCGGGGTGCTGCTCTCGGAATCGACCTTCCGCCATCAGCTCGAAGCCGACATCGAGCCGTTCCGCGGCATCCTGCTCGGCCTGTTCTTCCTTGCGGTCGGCATGTCGCTCGACCTGCATGTGGTGGCCGCGAACTGGAAGCTGATCGCCATCTATGTCGTCGCCTACATGGTGATGAAGGCTTTCGGCATCTACATCGTCGCCCGCATCCTGAAATCAGGCCACCGCGAAGCGCTGGAGCGCGCGGTCTTCATGGCGCAAGGCGGTGAATTCGCCTTCGTGCTCTATTCCGCGGCCGCCGCCGTCGGCATCATCGACGGCCAGGCAAACGCGACGCTGACGGCGATCGTCATCATCTCCATGGTGCTGACGCCGCTGGCGATCATCGCCTTGCGCTATTTGACGCCGCGCGACGAGCAGTCGCTGGACGGCGTCGAAGTCGCCGACGGCCTGACCGGCAGCGTGCTGATCATCGGCTTTGGCCGCTTCGGCCAGATCGCCAGCCAACCCCTGCTCTTGCGCGGTATCGACGTCTCGATCATCGACAACGATGTCGAGATGATCCAAGCGGCCGCCGATTTCGGCTTCAAGGTCTATTATGGCGATGGCACGCGGCTGGACATCCTGCACGCGGCCGGGGCCGGCCGGGCGCGGGCCGTGCTGATCTGTGTCGACAAGCCCGACGCCGCCATCCGCATCGCCGAACTCGTCAAGGCGGAGTTTCCCTTGCTTACGGTGCTGGCACGTGCGTTCGACCGCGGCACGGCGCTGCAGCTCATCCGCGCCGGCGTCGACTATCAGCTGCGCGAAACCTTCGAATCGGCGCTCGTCTTTGGTGGCTCGACGCTCGAGGCGCTGGGCGTCGATCCCGAAGACGTCGCCGAAACGATCGAGGACGTCAGGCGCCGCGACACGGCCCGCTTCGAGACCCAGCTCGCCGAAGGCATCCGCTCGGGACAGCGTTTCCTGAAAGGCAACATCGGCACGCCGATCCCGACCCCGCTTTCCACGCCTCGCCGTCCTGGCCAGGCGCTTAACGAGGAAACGGCCGGCGTCCTGCATAAATCCGAACCGGCGGATTGAACGGGGGAATCAACAATGGAACTGGACAGCAGGGCCCTGTCGGTCACCAAATTCTGGCGCGACGCCGGCGAGGATGCGTGGTTCGAGAAGAACGACGCTTTCGATGCCGATTTCCGCGGCCGTTTCCTCGACCTTCATTACGCCGCCGCGCGGCGCGAATGCGACGACTGGTCAGGACATGCCGAAGGCTCGCTGGCGCTGATGATCCTGCTCGACCAGTTTCCACGCAATTGCTTTCGCGGTACCGGCCATATGTTTGCGACCGACCCCCTGGCAAAGCATTTCGCGCGAAAGGCGGTCGCTGCCGGCCACGATGTGGCGCTGGAGCCGGAGGTCCGCGTATTCCTCTATTTGCCGTTCGAACATTCGGAAGACCTTGCCGACCAGGACCGTTCGGTTGAGCTTCACACCGCCAGGGCCGAGTTCAACCTGAAATACGCGCTGGAGCACCGCGACATCATCCAGCGCTTCGGCCGTTTCCCGCACCGCAACCGGATGCTTGGCCGCGAAACGACCGCCGAGGAAAAAGCATTCCTGGATGACGGTGGCTTCTCCGGCTGACACCACCGGGTCTAGCGCAGCCACCAATCCTGGCCTGACGACAGCCGCTCGATGCCCGCGGCATCGACCGAGCCCAGGCGATCGACAACGCGTTTGCCGCCAACGGTGAGGTCCGGCGCGATCTCGGCCAGCGGTGCCAGCACGAAGGCGCGCTCCAGCATGCGCGGGTGTGGCACTTCAAGGCCCGTTTCATGGATGATGCGGTCGCCGAACACCAGGATGTCGATGTCGATCAGGCGCGGCCCCCACCTCTCCTCGCGCACGCGTTTGAGCTTTCGCTCGGCATCGAGGCAGAGGTCGAGCAATGCCCGCGGCGACAGCCGCGTCGACAGTGCTGCGGCCGCGTTGAGGAAATCCGGCTGGTCGAGCTTGCCCCAGGGCGGCGTCCGGTAGAGCGAGGAAACGGCGGCCACGTCAGTATCGGCATCGGCGTCGAGCAGGCGCAACGCAGCCCCCATCGAGTTGGCCGGATCACCGAGATTGCCGCCGAGGCTCAGATAGACGGTGTTACTCGGGCCAGACAACGGTCACCTCGACGTAATCGAGCACGCCAGGCACCGGCGCATTCGGCTTGCGAACGGTGACCTCGGCTTTGCGGATCTGGGGAAAGCGCCCGGTGAGAGCCTTTGCGACTTCCAGGGCCAGGGCCTCGATCAGGAAGCGCCTGTGTCCGGTGATGATCTCCTCGATGACGGTGAAGGCAACGCCGTAATTGACGGTTTCCCCGATGGCGTCATCGACGAGCGCGCGCCCGGGCTCGACGGTGAGCGAGGCATCGACATAGAAGCGCTGCCCCAGCGCTTCCTCCTCGTCCAGCACGCCGTGCCTGGCAAAGAAGGCGCAATTCTTCATGCGGATGACGTACATGGCTCAGCGTTCCGATCCGGTGTCCCGCGCCAGCATAGCATCCGCCACGGCCAGCGCGTCCACGTTGATTGCGACATCATGGACGCGAAACAGATGCGCGCCCTTGAGCCTGAGAATGACGCTGGTCGCCGCTGTCCCGGCGGCCCGGTCGGCTGCGTCGCGGCCGGTGACGGTGCCGATAAAGCGTTTTCGCGACGTCCCGGCCATCAGCGGGAAGCCGAGCGCGCCAAGCTCGGAAAACCGCGCCATCAGATCGAGGTTTTCCGCCGCCGTCTCCTTGGCGAAACCAAAGCCGGGGTCGAGCACGATATGGTCGTCGGCGACACCCTGCCCGCGCCCGATCTCCAGCGATTTTCCCAGGAACGCCAACTGGTCGGCGATCACGTCGGGCAGCTTTTCGCGGTCCCGGCCGGTATGCATGATAACGAGCCCGGCGCCGGTTTCGGCCGCCACCCGCGCAATGTCTGGCTCGCGCTGCAGACCCCAGACATCATTGACGATGTGTGCGCCGGCGGCCACAGCAAGCCGCGCTGTCTCCGCACGATAGGTGTCGACCGAGATCAGCACGTCGCCGGCACGCGCCAGAGCCTCGATCACCGGCAGGATACGGGCCTGCTCCTCGCTGGCCGAGATCGCCGCCGCGCCCGGCCGGGTCGATTCTCCGCCGACATCGATGACCGCGGCGCCTTCCCCGATCATGCGGCGCGCCTGGACCAGCGCGGTTTCGGGAGCATCAAACAGGCCGCCGTCGGAAAAGCTGTCGGGCGTGACATTGAGGATGCCGACCACCACGGCCTTGTCGCCAAGCTCGAGATGACGCCCATGCGCCAGCTGCCATCGCCTCGCCGTCATTGCGCATCAACCATGGGCTCATCAACCAAGGGGGTCATCAACGATGTGTGATCCGCATCGGATCAGTTCCGTTGCGCCGGCAAACGCCGTAAAGCAAGGTGACCGAAGAGGCAACATGATGACACGATCCCTGCTCTGCGCACTACTGCTTACCGTCGCCGTTCCGGCGGATGCGGCCAATCTGGTGAAGACATACAGCTATTTCGCCATTGGCGGCAGAACGCTGGAGGATATCGAGCAGCAGCTCGCCGAACACGGGCCACAGGTCAAAAGCACGGGGTCGCGCCACCCTGGCGCCACGCAGATGGCCTTCACGACGCGCATCAGCTACGCCAGCCAGTCCGGCTCCTGCCGGATCGCCGACGCGGTCGTGACCGTCAAGGTCAAGGTGATCCTTCCCGAATGGCGCCGCCCGCGCAAAGCCGATGCCGATGTGCGGCTGTTCTGGGATACATTGTCCGCCGACATCAAGCGCCATGAAGACCGCCATGTCGAGATCGCCAAGAACCACGGCCGCGCCCTGGAAGACGCCCTGAAGGCAACCCATCCGCAGAAGGATTGCAATGCGGCAAAGGCCAAGGCCGCCGAGATAACGGCGGCCGAGCTTGCCAGACACGATCAGGACCAGTTGCGGTTCGACCGTGTCGAGGGCGTCAATTTCGAAAGCCGCATCCTGCGGCTGATGCGCTACCGGATGGAACGCATCGGGAGTGGCCAATTGCCGCCGCCGACCTGAATTTCCTCTCCGGCTCCGTTCGCCTGGATGCAAGCCAACCGGGCGGAAGCGTAGTGCCAGCTTCGAATTTTTTTCGAGCACCGGTCGAAATCGGCCTATAGGGAACGACATATCCAGGGTTGCCACGGGCACAAGCTGGAAGCACGAGCATCACGCCGCGAATGCACCACAAAGACCCGATGGTGATGCGGCAGCGCAAGGCGCATGGACGAGAAATTATGGACCAGGTTGTCGACAAGCAGGCCGTGGCGGCCGCGAGCGCGCCGCTGACCGAAAGCGAAAAGAACGCCATTATCGGCGGCGTCCTTCTGTCGATGCTGCTGGCGGCCCTCGACCAGACCATTGTCGCGCCCGCCATGCCGACCATCGGGCGCTCGCTCGGCCATGCCGAATACCTGCCCTGGATCGTCACCGGCTACCTCTTGACCGCAACCGCCGTGGCACCGCTCTACGGCAAGATTTCCGACGTCCATGGGCGTCGGCCGACCGTCTATGCGGCAATCCTCATCTTTCTTGCCGGATCGCTGGTCAGCGCACTGGCCCCAACATGTTCGTCCTTGTCCTGGGGCGCGCGATCCAGGGGGCCGGCGGCGGCGGCCTTTTCGCGCTGACGCAGACCGTGGTCGGAGACCTCGTCCCACCGCGCGAGCGGGCGCGCTATGCGGCGTGGTTTTCCGGCACATGGGCCGTCGCCAGCGTCGCCGGGCCGTTGCTGGGCGGCACTTTTGCCGAACATCTGCACTGGTCGCTCATCTTCTGGATCAATATCCCGCTGGGCTTTGTTGCGATGGCGATCATCAACAAGCCGCTCAAGAAGCTGCCGATCACGGCCAAGAATCACAGCATCGACGGCCTTGGCGCATTGCTGCTCATCGTGGCCACGGCGCTGTTGCTGCTTGCGCTGAACTGGGGCGGCAGCGCCTACCCGTGGATGTCGCCGGAAGTCGTTGGCGTCCTGGTCTGCTCCGCGCTTTTCTGGGGCGCCTTTGCCCTGCGGCTGATGCGGGCGGCCGAACCGCTCATTTCGCTGGAAGTGCTGGGCAACCCGATCGTTCTGGCCGGCACTCTGTCGATGTTCCTGCTCCAGGCCTCCAGCGTCGGCCTTGCCGTCTATCTGCCCGTTTATCTGCAATCGATACTTGGCCTGACGGCCAGCGAGTCGGGCATTGCAATGCTTGGTCTTCTGCTTGGAACCGTGGGCGGCGCCGCTTCCAGCGGCCGCCTGATACCGTGCTTCACCCACTACAAGCGCATCGCCATGGTCGGCGTCCTCTTCGCCATCCTGTGCATGGGCCTGCTGGCCTTTGTCGCCGGCCATGCGTCGTTGCTGGTCGTCGAAGTCCTGACCATCTGTATCGGGCTGGGAACCGGGACGACATTTCCGGTAACCACCGTCTCCGTGCAGAACGCCGTCGACCGCATGCATCTTGGCGTGGCGACCGGGGTGCTTACCTTTCTGCGGTCGCTGGGCAGTGCATTGGGGGTCGCGATGCTCGGCGCCGTCGCTCTGGGCTTTGGGTTGCCGCTGGCCGGCGAGGGCGTTGCGGTGGCTGGACATGTCGTATCGGCCCAACCCTTCGTGATGATCTTTCTCGTCGCGGCCGGCACTCTGGGACTGGGCCTCGTCACGCTGACGCTGATGCCCGAGAAAGAACTTCGAGGCCACGTCGACGATCCGGCGCCCATCCTGCCGGAGTAAGGGCTTAATTTTGCGTGTGTTGAGGTTCAGGTCAGGCCGGCATCACCTGAATATCAACATACCCTAGCCGGAGACGCCGAGCTTCTTCTGCAAGCTGGTGGACGAAGTCGTATACTGAAACACGATCCGTTCGCCGGGGCTGATAATGCGCTTCGCGGCCTGCGCCATCAGCGCCACCTCGTGGAAACCAGACAGGATCAGCTTCAGCTTGCCCGGGTACCAGTTGATGTCGCCCACCGCGAAGATGCCGGGCACCGATGTCTGGAATTTCTCGGTATCGACCGGGATCAGGTTCTCATGGAGATTGAGCCCCCATTCCGCGATTGGGCCGAGCTTCATGGTCAGGCCGAAAAACGGCAGCATGCGGGTGCAAGGCACCTCGATGTCGCCATCCGGGCCACCCTTGATGGTGGCCGATGCCAACTGGCCATCGGCCCCGGTGAGCCCGGCAACCTGGCCGACTCGAAATTCCAGCTGCTTCATCTCCTGCATGGCGTACATCTTGTTGACGCTGTCGGGCGCCGCGCGAAACTCGGGCCGCCGGTGAACGAGTGTCACGCTCTTTGCCACCGGCTGCAGGTTCAGCGTCCAGTCCAGCGCCGAGTCGCCGCCGCCGACGATGACCAGGTCATGGTCGCGAAAATCCTCCATCCGGCGGACCGAATAGAAGACGCTCGTGCCTTCATAGGCCTCGATGCCGGGAATTGGTGGGCGCTTCGGCTGGAATGAGCCACCGCCGGCGGCGATCACCACCACCTTGGCTTCGAACACCTCGTTCTCGTCCGTGGTCACGCGAAAGCCGCCGTCGTCCAATTTTTCGAGACTGGAGACCATGCGGTTGTAGGTGAAGTCGGGCTTGAACGGCCCGACCTGCTCGAGCAGCTTGTCGACGAGCCCTTGCGCCGAGATAGAGGGCCAGCCGGGGATGTCGTAGATCGGCTTTTCCGGATAGAGTTCCGCGCATTGGCCGCCCGGTTTGTCGAGAATGTCGATCAGGTGGCACTTGAGGTCCAGCAGGCCGAGCTCGAACACGGCGAACAGGCCGACCGGCCCTGCCCCGACAATGAGGACGTCTGTGCTGATGATGCCGGTCATGATGCGCCTCGCTGCGAAAGTCCCGGCGAGACTGCATGACCATTGCCCCGCTGCCAAGCGTCAGCGGCAAAAATCGCCGATGCTGGGTTTCAGCCCTGACGTTCTGGCACCCGCACGATCAGACCGTCGAGTGCGTCGCGCACCTTGATCTGGCAGGACAGGCGCGAGTTCGGCTGGACCTCATAGGCGAAGTCCAGCATGTCTTCTTCCATCGCCTCGGGCTCGCCGACTTCGGCCGTCCAGGCCTCATCGACATAGACATGGCAGGTCGCGCAGGCGCAGGCGCCACCGCACTCCGCTTCGATGCCCGGAACGGCGTTGCGAATGGCGTTTTCCATGACCGTCGAGCCGTTTTCGGCATCCACGTCGAAATGTGTGCCGTCATGGGCGATGAAGGTCAGTTTGGTCATTTGTCACCTGAAGGGAGTTTCGCCCGGGACGAATGAGCGTTTCGCCCGAGACGAAAGAGAGTTTCGCCCGAGATAATCACTCCGGCAAACAAGTCAACTGCCGCGCGAAAGCGGCGCTCGGTGACGTTTTTGTCGCAAACCGGGATCAGCGATTGATGGCGGCGATGAAGTCGCGCATTTCGTCGATCAGCGGGCCGAGCCGCTTGAGGGTCTGGACGTCCTCCGGCCGGCGCTCGATATCGGTGGCGCAATCGGCGATGGCGAAGGCGCCCACGCCGCGTGCCGATCCTTTCAAACCATGAGCCAGCAGCAGCCGGTCCTTGATGTCGGCATCGACTATTTTGTCGCGCACCGACAATGCCTGCTGTACAAACAGCGCCAGCACCTCCTGCTCGAGGGCCCGGTCGCCCATCGTTTGCCGGGCAAGGTGTGCCAAATCGACCGGCCGGGACTGCCTCGTTCCCGATACGTCGCCCCCGGGCATTGAGAAGGCAATGCCGCTTTCGCCACGCATGAACTCGAACTCCATTTTCTTCGGCCGCCTGAAAAACTAGGCGATTCCAGTGGACAACGGGTTAATGATTGGCCGGGAAAAATGTTGCGAAAACGGCGCCCAAATCACGGTTCCGTTAACCTTATATTTAAAGTTTTACGTATCCCGCGGAATGCATGTTTTCTTTACCCCCTGTGTCATTACGATACGAGGGTCCATTTTCAGCCTCCTGCGCGGGGGTAAGACAACCACAATTATAAGCCCCCGCGGCAGCTAGTACAGGGTAGCGAAGGCATGGCGAAGAAACCAACGACGACCAGAACTCTCGACAGCGACGTAGCCAGGGAACTCGAAAAAGCGCTCGATTTCGACCTGAGCAGCGATACCGACGGCGGCGACCTCGATATCGCGGCTTCGATGGAAGATCTGGAAGCGCAGATATCGCAGGCCGCCGACGAGCTGGCACGCGAGGGACGCAATCAGCAGCCGGCGGCGCCCGTCGTCAATCAGGCTCAGGCCGCGAAGGCCGCGCCAAAGGCCAAGCCGGCCGAACTTCGCCCGGTGGAAACACGCAATGGTGGCCAGCCCGCTGGTTTCGCGCCAGCCAACGACGATCGCCAGAAAGATTACAAGACCCTTCTGCACAGCCTGAACAGGCGCGCCTCCAACACCATCTACTGGGTCATCGCCTTTGTCTCGCTCGCCTGGATAGCGGGCGCCGGCGGACTGGCCAACCTGCTTTTTGGACCGAGCATCTGGCGGATACGCACGCTGGACCAGTTTTTCGCTCGCCCCGAACTGATCGGCCTCGCGGTCGCGGCAATCGTGCCCGTCATCCTGTTCTGGGCCTTCGCGGCGATGATCCGCCGCGCCCAGGACATGCGCATCGCCGCGCAATCGATGACGGAAGTGGCCTTCCGCCTGACCGAGCCGGAAAACATGGCCCAGGATCGCGTCATGATGATCGGCCAGGCTGTCCGCCGCGAGGTGGCCGCCATGGGCGAAGGCATCGAACGCACGCTTGCCCGTGCCGTGGAGCTGGAAACGCTGGTCCACAGCGAGGTCAACCAGATCGAGCGCTCCTATTCGGAAAACGAAACCCGGATTCGGTCGCTGGTCGACGGACTGGGCAGTGAACGCGAAGCCGTGGTCTCCCATGCCGAACGCGTCCGCGCCTCGATCTCCGGCGCGCACGAGACCTTGCGCGATGAAATCGGCGCGGCAAGCGACATCATCCGCGACAGCATCCTCAATGCGTCGACCAAGCTGTCGATGACAATCACCAATTCCGGCGACACGCTGATCGACCGCATCAATGAAAGCTCGATGTCGATCTTCGACTCGGTGGAAGGCCGGCTCGACAACATCACCGACCGGCTTTCGACCTCCGGCGAGGCTTTCGCCAGCCTGCTCGATACCCGCATCGCCAAGCTGACGGACACCACGGACGGCTTGACCCGCTCGTTGACCGATCTGCTCGACGACCGCACCACCGGCATGGTGTCGCTGCTCGGCGGCGCCGCGCGCACCCTCAATTCCGAGTTCGAAGCCAGCCTCAACGGCATTGAGCGCACCTTGGCCGAACGCGGCCAGGCGCTGATCAGCGAATTCCAGACCCGCGCCGAAGCGCTGGACACCGGCACACAGAAGCTCAATGCAGCGCTGGAAGCCCGCGCCCGCCAGATCAACGAAACGCTGGTCGAGCGTGCGCGTGAAATCGCCCACACCTTCGCCGAGAGCAAGGACACGCTGTCGGCCATGATCGATCAGGGCAAGACCCAGATCGGCGCCGACATGGCCGACATCGTCACCTCGACCTCGTCCATGCTCGAAGCGCGCGCCAGCGATTTCGCCGGCCGCATGGAGGCAGCCCGCCACGTCGTGTCACGCTCCTTCGACGCCGACATCCAGAGACTTGCCGACGCCCGCGTCGGTATCGAGGAAGCCGTCGAAAACCACAGCCGCAAGCTTTCCGAGAGTCGCGAGCGCATGGCGGAAGCCATGCAGGCGGACCTGGCGAAATTCGCCGAGGGCCGCGCTGGCATCGATGCCGCGGTGACCAACCAGGTGCAGAAGCTGGCCGAAGGCCGCGGCCTGATAGCGCGTGCGCTCGAAGAAGACCTGCGCAAGGTCAACGAATCGCGCGCTGCCATCGATGCGTCGCTGGGCAGCCACCTTGAAAGGCTGGAAGAAGGCCGCAACCGGCTCTCTCTGGCTCTCAACGAAGACACTGGTAAATTGGTGCAAGCTCGTACGATCATTGATGAAATGGTCGCCGGACATGTCGGAAAGCTGGCTGAAGGCCGCAACATCCTGTCGCGCGCTTTGGAAGCCGATCTCGGCAAATTGTCCGACAGCCGCGCCGACATAGACGGCCTTGTCGCCGGTCAGGTCGAGAAAATCGCCGAAGGCCGCGCGGTGCTCGCCAAGGCGCTGGAAAACGACATTGCCGGTATCAAGAACCTCATCGAGGCGCATTCGGCGAAACTGGCCGAAGACCGCACGCAGCTCGGCCGTTCGCTCGAAAGCGACCTGTCGGGCATACGCGGCCTGATCGACAGCCATTCGGGGCGCCTGGCGGAAGACCGCGGGCTGCTGTCGCAGACGCTTGAAGCCGACCTCGCCAAGCTGGCCGAAAGCCGCGCCAGCATCGACGGGCTGGTCGCCGGCCAGGTCGAGAAGCTCGCCGAAGGCCGCGACATTCTCAAGCGTGCGCTGGAATCCGACCTCAACACCATCAAGAACGTCATATCGAGCCAGTCGGACAAACTTGCCGAGGATCGCGGGCAGCTCTCGCGCGTTCTGGAAGCCGATCTGCAGAACGTGAACAGCGTCATCGCCGACCACATGAACAGGCTGGTTCAGGATCGCTCGACCTTGTCGAAAGCGCTGGAGGACGATCTCGCCAAGCTGGCCGAGAGCCGCTCCAGCATCGACGGGCTGGTCGCCGGCCAGGTCGAGAAGCTCGCCGAAGGTCGCGACATCCTGCGCCGCGCATTGGAGGCCGACCTCAATACGGTTAGAAATACCGTTGCCGACCAGTCGCAGAAACTGGTCGACGACCGCGCCCAGTTCGCCCGCGCGCTGGAGGCCGATCTCGAAACCGTCAACAGCCTTGTCAACAGCCACTCGGACCGGCTTGCCCAGGAGCGTTCGACACTGTCGAAGGCGCTTGAGGCCGACCTCGAGACTGTCGGCAGCCACGTCAACAGCCACACCGAGCGGCTTGCCCAGGATCGCTCGACCTTGTCGAGAGCGCTCGAGGCGGACCTGCTGACCGTTAGCGGCCACGTCAACAATCACGCGGAACGGCTTGTCCAGGAGCGTTCGACCTTGTCGAAGGCCCTCGAAGACGATCTTGCCAAGCTGGCCGAAAGCCGCTCCAGCATCGACGGGCTGGTCGCCGGCCAGGTCGAGAAGCTCGCCGAAGGCCGTGATGTCCTCAAGCGTGCGCTGGAGGCCGATCTCGCCAAGTTGGCCGAAAGCCGCTCCAGCATCGACGGTCTGGTCGCCGGCCAGGTCGAGAAGCTCGCCGAGGGCCGCGACATTCTCAAGCGCGCCCTCGAAGCCGACCTGCAGAGGCTGACCGAAAGCCGTGGCGATATCGACGACATCATCGCCGGGCATGTCGGCAAGTTGTCCGAAGGCCGCAATATGCTCAGCCGCGCGCTGGAAGATGATCTCGGCAAGCTCGCCGAGACCCGCAAGGACGTCGATCGCTCGCTGTCCAGCCATATCGACCAGATCGCGGCCCGGAGCACGGACATTTCCGCCGCCATCGCCGCCGATGTCGACAAGATCGAGCAGGCGTTCAGCCGCCAGACCGGCATCATCGAGGAACGCGCCGGCACCATGGAGCGCGCGTTGTCGACCGGTGTCGACAACGTCCGCAGCGTGCTCGAGAAGAGCGCGGTCTTCGTCGCCGGCGCCTTGCGCGAAAAGGTCCTGGAAGTCACCAGCACGCTGCACGAGCAGGCCGGTGCGGCCTTCAGCGACGCCGATCGCAAGATCGCCGAGCGCGCCGAACAGACGTCCGCCGCCCTGCTGGCACGGGCCGAAGACATTGCCCGCACCTTCGAGGAGGCCGATCGTCGCCTCCACGCCCGTGCGGAAGATACGTCGAACGCCTTGCTCGCCCGCGCCGATGACACCTCCAGCTCGCTACTGGCCCGCGCCCACGAAACCGCCGATCAGCTCGCCGCCCGCGCTGGCGAGATCGCCGGCACCTTCGACATGGCGGACCAGAAGCTCGCCGCCCGTGCCCAGGAGACCGCCGATCAGCTGGCCGCCCGCGCAAGCGAGATTGCCGGCACATTCGACGCGGCCGACCAGAAACTCGTCGCCCGGGCCGTGGAAACGGCGCAGTCGCTGGCCGCCCGTGCCGGCGACATCCTGCGCAACTTCGAAAGCGCCGACCAGCGGCTCGGCATGCGCATCGGCGAATCCGCCGAGGCGCTCGCCGCCCGCGCGTCGGACCTTGGCCGCATCTTCGACGCCGCCGACCAGCATTTGGTCTCACGCATCGCCGAGGGTTCGGACGCGCTGTCCAGCCGGGCGTCCGAAATCGCCCGCATCTTCGACGACGCCGACCAGCGCCTGGTTTCGCGCATCGCCGACAGCACCTCGACGATCGGCGAGCATGCGCAGACCATTGTCGGCGCCTTCGCCAGCACCGAGCAGAGGGTGGCCGACCGTGCCCGCCAGACAGGTCAGGAACTGGCCGTGCATGCGCGCGAAATCGAGCAGGCGCTTGCCGGCGCCGACGAGCGTCTCGCGTCGAGCGCCGCGGCCGCGGCCGCCCGTGTCGAAGAGCAGATCGCCGGCGTCGAAAACCGGCTCGCCTACACGGCCGAGACGATGGGCCAGAAGCTCAACGAGCAGGTATCGACCGCCGAGGCGCAACTCGTCTCGCGTGCCAATGTGATCGCGGAGACCTTCACCGCGGTCGGCCAGCATATCGGCCAGAGTACCAACGACGCAGCCAAGACGATCGGTGCCAACACTCGCGAGCTCAACACCATGCTCGCGGCGCGATCCGCCGAGATGTCGAAGATCCTCGACGAAACCGCGCGGCCTTTGGTCGAGCGCTTCGCCCAGGGCGGCTCGGAACTGCAAAAGAGCATGGAAGAGGTCACGGAACGCGCGGCCGAGAAGCTGCGCAGCGAGAATGCGACCCTGGTCAACGCGCTGGCCAGCCGTACCGCCGAAACCTTGTCGGCGGTCGAAGGCGCCCGTTCGTCGCTGTCCGACAGCGTCGCCGATCTCATCGGCCGTATGACCAAGTCCAGCTCGCAGCTCGGTCAGCTGATCGAGCAGGCCGCGGTCAACCTCGGCGAGGTCGATCAACGTCTGACCGGCAGCACGCAAAGCTTCGCGGCAACCACCGAAAAGGCTGCGCAGACCTTTGCCAGCTCGGCGCGTCTGGTCGATTCGAACACGACAAGGCTGACGGAACTGTCGTCGTCGACCTTGCGTGAGGTCGCCTCGATCGCCACCAAGTTCGACGAACACAGCCGCCTGCTCGCCGGCGCCTCGGATCTTCTGAGCTCAGCCCAGAGCAACCTCGAACACACGCTGGAAAGACAGTCGTCGCTCGAGGATCTCGCCGTTGGCCTGGTCAAGAAGTCGGAAGATCTCGAAAGGGTCATGCGTTCTTTCGAGAACCTCGTCGGCCAGACGCTGCAGAACGCCGAAGGCAAGACGCTGGAATCGGCCGACAAGATCCGCAACGCCATCACCGAGGTCGTCGAGTCGGCAACCAAGCGCTTCGCCGATGCGACCGAGGAAATGCGGCGCACGGCGGGCTCGATCAAGAGCGAACTCGACCTCACCCGCGCCGAGCTCAAGAAAGGCGTCATCGAGATGCCGGAAGAGGCCAAGGAATCGACCTCGGCCATCCGCCGCGCCGTTTCCGAGCAGATCAACGCCTTGAAGGAGCTTTCGGATATCGTTGCGAAATCCGGTCGTGGCGGCGACTCCTCGGAACCGCGCCCCTTGCGTCCGGCGCCGCAGGCACCGGCCGCACGCGCCGCCGAACCGCCCCGTCGCGCTCCGGCACCACAGCAGGCGGATCTGCGCCCGCCGCAGGCACCGCTGGGCGGCGCGGCACTGCGCGGCACGCTCGATCTGGAGCGTCCGGCGGAGGCAGCACCGCGCCAGCGTGCCGCTGACGCCAGTGCCCGCACGCCGCAAGGCGGCTGGGTGCGTGATCTGCTGACCGCCGCGTCGAACGATGCCGACCTCAGGCCGGCGGCGCCCCAGGCGCCCGCGGAAGCACCGCGCCCGGCCCCTGCCCAGCGTTCCCCGCTGCATGTCGTGGAATCGCTGAACTCGCTCTCCGTCGATATCGCACGGGCCATCGATCACGATGCCTCGATCGAGCTGTGGAACCGCTACCGGCGTGGCGAGCGTGACGTGTTCACGCGCAGGCTCTACACGCTGAAAGGCCAGCAGACGTTCGACGAAATCCGCCGCAAGTACCAGGCGGAGGCCGAATTCCGCGCCGCCGTTGACCGCTATTGCGACGATTTCGAGAAGCTGCTCAAGGACGTCTCGCGCAACGACCGCGACAACATCATGGCGCAGACCTATCTCACGTCGGACACCGGCAAGGTCTACACCATGCTGGCCCATGCCAGCGGCCGCCTGCATTAAGCGGTCGCCAAGCCTTAACGAAAAAGGGCGGGGATTTGTCTCCCGCCTTTTTCTTGAAGGGAATGATCTCGCCACCCGGAAGACGCATCCGGGTTTAGTCTCGCGCTAGACGATGCGCTGTCCGTCACCTACACCCTGCAGCACCTGATGAAGACTGGAAAGCTGCGGCCGGACGTCTTCGACCGTCCGTAGCCCGAAAGATGGAATTCCTGCGCTGCTGGCTCTCAGATCACCGAATCGGTCCAGCGGACGATCTGTTTGGCCGCATCGCCGAAAGCCGCGTCGAGCGCGCCGACATAGGCCGGGTTGCCGCTGCCTGATACGGGTGCCGATGCGGTGAAGCTCTTTGAAGCCTTCACTTCGCCGTTGCGATCATTGAGCAAGCGCACGAACAGGTCGACCTCGGCATGCTCGCCACCATTGACGCTCACCTCGAAGGAGCGGACCTCGACGATCACCTGATAGTCGATCGCCAGCCCCTCGCCCGGCTTGCCGACGCCGGCAAAACTGCCCGAGCGCTGGAACGTCTCGGCCAGCCGCGCCTGCACGATCAGCGGCAGCCGGTCGGCCCATTGCGCTCCCTTCAGATACTGGATCGAGCGGTCGGAGGGTTTGATGACGATGTTCTGGCTGTCCAGCGCCTTCAGCGCCGAAGGCTGGGCGATCAGGATTTGCTTGCGGCTATGGCCATGCGCGTCGACCGACGGCGCAGACAGTTCGAACGTGTCGAGCGGTGCCGGCTTGCCGCCGAGCGCCGCGCAACCGGCAACCGCCAGGACGAGCAGCACCGAAGCTGATTTCAACCCGCCTGTTCCAAGCCTACTCAACGTCACGCGTGATCCCCGTTGTCCCCGATCGTAAGATCAAACCCGCATTCACGAGCACTGTTCTTGCGGCGGGGCGGCGCCGAAGTCAACGCCGCGCCCTGCCGTCGAATTGCCGAACCTCGCCGTCGCCACCCGAAAGAATGCGCTGCGGATTGCGGCTGAGATCCGTCACCGCCTCCTCGATGCGGTTGATCGAGCGGCGGCTGTCCTGCACCAGCGCCTCGACATTCTGCAGCCCCTGGCCCGAGAAGCGCGCCAGATTGTCGGTGATGATCCCAAGGCGGGCGTTCAGCGTGTCGGCGACCTGCTTGAAGGATTTCAGCGTATCCCTTGCGTCGGCCATCACCCCGTCGGCCTGGCCCGAGCCGAGCAGCTTGTCGACCTTGGCGAGGATGCCGTCGACCCGCACCGAGGCATCGTTGAGCCGTTGCGCCAATTGCCTGGCGTCCTTGATTGTCTGGTCGATGTCGTCAGCCCGATTGGCGATCTTGCCGGTCACCTCAGCGATATCGGCAGCCGCCTTGTTGGCGCTGTCGCTGGCCTTCTGGATGTTGGCGAGCGCTTGGCGCACCTGCGCCGGGTCGATGCCGTCGAGTACGCCATCGACCTTGGCCAGCGTGCCTTGGGTCTGCTTGGCGAAGTCGTTGACCGATCCCACGGCCGTATCGACGTTCTTGATCACACCGTCCAGTTGCCGCGAGGTTTCCTTGAGGTTCCCCGTCACCGTATCGACATTGGCGACGATGCTCTTGATCTTGTCCTTGTCGACGGCATTGAGCAGGCCCTCCGCTGCCTTCAACGTGCCGTCGAGCTTGCCTGACACGCCTTTCAGCTCATCGGACAGCGCGCTGACGGCGGACAAGAACTTGTCGATGCCGTCGGAATTCCTCGCGAGTGCATCGGAAAACGTCTGTACGTTCTGCACGGTCTGCGTCAGCGGCCCGCGGACATCCTTGGTGAAGCCCTCCAGCTCCGTCAGCACCTTGTCGGCGCGGGTGAAGATGTTCTGCGCCGTCTGCAGCAGATTGGTCACGGCCGAAGGGTTGGCGATGATCTCGGCGACCTTGCCCTCCTTTTCGGCCTGGTCGAGCAGCTTCACTTCCTTGGGGTCGGCGCCCTTCAGCTCGATATTGGCCTGCCCGGTAAGGCCCGCAAGGCCGATATCGGCCTGCGTCGACTTGGTGATCGGCGTCATCCGGTCGATCTCGGTGTCGGCGATGGCCACGGTCGGATTGTCGACGTCGATATAGACGCGCTTGACGTCGCCGACCTTGACGCCGTTGAACAGCACGAAGCTGCCGCGGCCCAGACCAGAGGCCGAGCCCGGAATGCGCACCCGCAGCAGCGTCGTCTCGCCCCTGTCGCCGATCGCGGCCGTCCAATAGACGAAGCCGAAAGCCGCCAGGATCGCAACCAGCGTGAAAATGCCGACAATGACGTAGTTGGCTCTGGTTTCCATTGCTTCACTTATGGCTATGCACGAGCGGCAAGATCAAGTTGCCGTGCGCGTTTTCCGCGGAAATAGGATTTCACCCACGGTTCCTCGCTCTTCAGCATGTCGTCGATAGTGCCTTCGACCAGGACCTTTTTCTTGCCCAGCACCGCCACGTGGTCGCAGGCTGTAAACAGCGTATCGAGGTCGTGGGTCACCATGTAGACGGTCAGATCCATGGTGTCGCGCAGCTTGACGACGAGTTCGTCGAACTCGGCCGCGCTGATCGGGTCGAGGCCCGACGTCGGCTCGTCGAGAAAGACGATGTCCGGGTCGAGCGCCAGCGCCCTGGCAAGCGCGGCGCGCTTGATCATGCCGCCGGAGAGTTCGGAGGGAAACTTCTGCGCCGCATCCGGCGGCAGCCCGACCAGCTCGATCTTGAGCAGCGCCAGCTCGTCCATCAGCTTCCTTGGCAGGTCGAGATATTCGCGCATCGGCACCTGCACGTTCTCCATCACCGTCAGCGCCGAAAACAGCGCACCATGCTGGAACAGCACGCCAAGACGCATGTCGATGCGCAACCGCTCGATGTCGCTTGCCTTGTCGACGTCGACGCCGAACAATTTGATTGTTCCCGACTGCTTGGGCATCAACCCGAGAATGGTGCGCAACAGAACGGACTTGCCGGCGCCCGAGGCGCCGACGAACCCCAGTATTTCGCCGCGCGTGATGTCGAGCGACAGCTTGTCGAGGATCAGCTTGTCGTCGATGGCAACGGTGACGTCGTGCACCGAAAGGACGATTTCGCTGTCGGCCTCGTCCTTCACCTCGATCCCATTGCCCTTCGCCATCGTGTCAGAACTCGATCGCTGCGTAGAACATGGCGAAAAGCCCGTCGAGGATGATGACGACGAAGATCGACTTCACCACTGACGCGGTCACGTGCTGGCCGAGCGATTCGGCGCTGCCGCCAACCTTCATGCCCTCGACGGAGGCGATCGTGCCGATGATCATGGCCATGAACGGCGCCTTGATCAGGCCGGCGAAAATCGTGCTGAGATCGATTGCGACACGCAGCCGGTCGATGAAGGCAGCGGGCGGGATATCGGAGTAAAGCCAGGCCGCGACGATGCCGCCGCCAAGTGCGGCGAAATTCGCGATGATCGTCAGGCAGGGCAAGGCGATCACCAGGGCAACCAGCCGCGGAAAGACCAGGACGCCGATCGGATTGAGGCCGATGACCTTGAGCGCATCCACCTCCTCGCGCATCTTCATGGAGCCGATTTCGGCGGTGATCGCGCTGCCGGAGCGGCCGGCGATCATGATTGCCGTCATCAGCACGCCGAGTTCGCGCAGGATCAGCACGCCGACGAGATCGACGACGAAGATGTCGGCGCCGAAATAGCTGAGCTGATAGGCGCCCTGCTGGGCGACGATGGCCCCGACGATCGCCGGATCGCCGCCCATGCGATCGATCTGGTTGAAGATCGCCGCCGGGTTGACCCCATGGCCGCGGTCGAGCTTCATCTGCGCGCCGCGGATGGTGGCGCCCAATATGTTCATCGAGGCGAGGAAATCGTCGCGCATCTCGTAGACGCGCCGACCGACCGCCTCCAGCGCCCGAATGACAATGTTGGGCGGCCGCGCCGGTCCGGATTCGGGTTCGCGCCGGACGGCTTCGCTGACCGCTTCGAGCAGTATGGAAGCGACGTCACTTTGGCCTTGCAGTCGGACCTCGACGTTCTTCTTCTCGAAGACGCTGACCAGACGGTCGATGAGCCAGGCGCCGGCGGTATCGATCTTCTCGATTTTCGAAAGATCGAGCGCCAACGCCTTGACACCGCTTCGCTTCTCGATCTTGCGCATCTCGGCGTCGATCAGCGCCACGGTCCGTGTCGTCCAGACTCCGGAAAACGCGCAGCCGAGGACGCCACCCTCCTCGCCGACCGCCACGCGCGGGTCGTGGTCAGCCCCCGAGGCGGTCGTGCCGCTTGCGTCGCGTTTGCCGATGGTCAACATGGCGTCCTGTTTAGCCTGATGGGTCCGACCTTGTCGATTTGCCGACAACCCTTCTCGCATAGCCGGAGCAGAAAAATATGGCGCGTGTCATTTCGGTCGAGGCCGAGCGTTTTCCGATCGCCGGGACCTTCACCATTTCGCGCGGCTCCAAGACCGAGGCCGAGGTCATCACCTGCACGATCAGCCAGGGTGGCCATAGCGGGCGCGGCGAATGCGTTCCCTACCGGCGCTATGGCGAGACCATGGACGGTGTCCGTGACGCGATCCGGGCGATGAGCGACCGGATCGCCGGCGGGATGGACCGCATCGCCCTGCTCGACGCAATGCCTGCCGGGGCGGCGCGCAACGCCATAGACTGTGCCCTTTGGGACCTTGAAGCCAAGATCAGCGGCAATCCGGTGGCGAACGCAATCTGGCAGGACCCGTTGCATCAACTCGAGACCGCCTACACGCTGTCGCTTGGGGAACCCGAGGCGATGGCGGCGCGGGCCCGCGCCAACGCCGGCCGGCCGCTGCTCAAGGTCAAGATCGGCGGCGACAACGACATCGCCCGCATCCGGGCGGTGAGACAGGCCGCGCCCGAGAGCCGATTGATCCTCGATGCCAATGAAGGCTGGACCGACGATAACATCGTCGCGAACCTCGCCTTTGCCGCCGAGCAGAACATCGCTCTGATCGAGCAGCCGCTGCCGGCGGGGCGTGACGGCATCCTGCGCCACATAGCGCACCCGGTCCCGATCTGCGCCGACGAGAGCGTTCATGAAGCCGAGAACCTCGAATTCCTTGTCGGGCTCTACGATGCCGTCAACATCAAGCTCGACAAGTCCGGCGGGCTGACGGCGGCCCTCACCTTGCGCGACCGCGCTCGTGAACTGGGCTTCGGCGTCATGGTCGGCTGCATGGTCGGCACCTCGCTGGCAATGGCGCCGGCTGTGCTGCTCGCGCAAGGAGCCGATTTCGTCGACCTTGACGGCCCGCTGCTGCTTGCCCGGGATCGCGTACCGGGTCTCGTCTACCAGGGATCGCTCGTCTCACCCCCGGACCGGGCGCTGTGGGGCTGAGCGCGCCGCAAGCCCGATCAGCACAAGGCCAATGATCGCGATCGGGATCATCGCCAGGAAGCCATCGACGCCGAGACGGTCATAGAGCGGACCGGAGGCAAGCGTGACGGCGGCCATGAAGAAGCCATTGAAGAAATAGGCGATGCCTTGCGCGGCGCCCGTGCGTTCTTCTGAGACGGTTTCGGCGATCATCTTTTGCAGGCTGATCAACACCATTGCGACAGACACCGAATGCAGCGACTGCACCGCGAAAAAGCCGCCGACGCCAAGGCCGAGCGGCCACACCAGCGGAAAGGCGATCCAACGCACGATCGAGCCGATGCCGGCAATGAGCATGACCCGGACGACGGGTACGGAGGCGAATATACGATTGAAAAACAGGAACATGCAGACCTCGGACACGACCCCCCATGCCCATAGCAGGCCGACGAGGGAATCGCTGATGCCGATCGATTTCCAATAGATCGAGACGAAGCCATAAAGGAAGGCGTGGCTCGCGGTGATGATGCCGACGCCAAGCGTGAAATAGAGGAAATAAGCATTGAACAGGCCCGGCGCCGCGTGCTGGATTTCCGCCGCCGACAGCGGCGAGGCCTTGCGCGGCTTCCCCAGGCGCGGCGCCATCAGGCCTGCGGCGAGTGCCGCGCCAAGGGCAAGGAATATGATTACTGGAACGGCCCCGGGACCAGTAGCCGCCAGGATGAAGCCGCCCGCGACATTGGCCAGGAGATAGCAGATCGATCCCCATTTGCGCATGCCCGCATAGTTGGACCCGAAGCGGCGCACGCCCGAAAGCGCCAGCGAATCGGCGATCGGCGAATGCGGCGTCCAGACAATGGTCAGCAGCAACGACACCGCCAGCACCGTCGCGTAGGTCGGTGTCAGGAAATACCCCGCGGAGAACAGCAGCGAGGCCGCCACAAGCACGACATAGACATCGGCGCGGTCCCTGGCTCGATCGGCAAGTGTCGTCAGCAGCGGTGTCGTCACCACGCGCAGGAACATGGGCGCCGCAAGGATGACGGCGATCTGCTCGGCGTGAAACCCCTTGGCCTGCAGCCAAAGCGGGAAATAGGGCAAATGGGTGCCAAGCGATATGAACAACGTGCCGAAGATCAGGCTCATGCGCAGCTCAAAACGGCTCGGCTTCACGAGTTGTTCGGGCGAAAGCGGCGGCAGAGGCATGAATCGATCCAATGACGCTGCGCTCAACGAACGGCGAGCAGCGCAAGCCGATCCTTAACATGAGGAAAAACCGGGCGAAACCGGTTGGCCCAGTCGATTAACACCTGAAAGTGAAGGGCGGGCTTCCGCCTCAGGCGGCCTGCACGACCCTGTCTTCGATAAGCATTGGAATGAAGGGCTCGTCGGGCGCTTCAGGCAGCACATGCGCCCAGGTCAGGATTTCCATGCGGCCGTCGAAATGCTCGACCACGGCCGTGCAGCTCTCCACCCAGTCGCCGGTGTTGATATATTGCACGTCGCCATAGCTCTCGATGGCGGCATGGTGGATGTGCCCGCAGATGACGCCGTCGACATGCGAGCGTCGCGCTTCCTCGCTGAGCACCGTCTGGAACGAGCCGATGAAGTTCACCGCCTTCTTGACCTTGACCTTCGCCCATGACGAAAACGACCAGTAAGGCAGGCCGAGCAGCTGGCGCAGCCGCGTGATCACACGGTTGACCTGCATGGCGGCGTCGTAGGCATGGTCGCCGAGATAGGCGAGCCAGCGCTGGTTGTGGACGACGGTGTCGAACTGGTCGCCATGGATGACCAGCAGGCGCCGGCCATCGGCGGTCTCGTGGATGGCGCGGTCGGCAACGACGATGCCGCCGAAATGCACGCCCTGGAACTGGCGGGCGAATTCATCGTGATTGCCGGCGATATAGGTGATCGAGGCGCCCTTGCGCGCCTTGCGCAGCAATTTCTGCACGACGTCATTGTGGCTTTGCGGCCAGTGCCAGCTGCGCCTCAGGCGCCAGCCGTCGACGATATCGCCGACCAGATAGATGATGTCGGCATCGTGGTAGCGCAGGAAATCGATCAGGAAATCGGCCTTCGCCGCTTTCGAGCCCAAATGGACATCGGAAATGAACATGCTGCGGAAAGTGCGGGGCTCTTGGCCTGACATTGCGGATTCAACCTTGCTTTTGACCAGCCTATGCCCCGATTCATGCAACAACCGTATGACGGTTGCGATTGGTCCAGCGCTGGCGCTAGCCTGCCTGGCAAATCAAAGGAGAAATCGTCATGGATCTTGGTATCCGCGGAAAGAAGGCCATCGTCTGCGCTTCGAGCAAGGGGCTCGGGCGTGGCTGCGCCATGGCGCTGGCCGAGGCAGGCTGCGACATCGTCGTCAATGGGCGCAATGCGGAGCTGGTCGCCAAAACCGCCGCGGAGCTGCGCCAACGCCATGGCGTGACGGTGACGGAAGTCGTCGGCGACGTTTCGAAGCCGGAGGTGCAAAAGGCGTTGCTCGCCGCCTGTCCGGAACCCGACATCCTCGTCAACAACAATGGCGGGCCGCCGCTTCGCGATTTCCGTGAGCTCGATCGTGGAAAAATCCTCGAAGGCGTTACCCAGAACATGGTGACGCCGATCGAACTGGTACAGGCCGTCATCGACGGCATGGCGGCGCGCGGCTTCGGACGCATCGTCAACATCACCTCGCTGTCGGTCTACGTCCCGATCCCCGGCCTTGACCTCTCATCGGGGGCGCGCGCCGGCCTGACGTCGTTCCTTGCCGGCGTGGCGCGCACGGTGATCGACCGCAACGTGACCATCAACAGCCTGCTGCCGGGCAAGCTAGACACCGACCGGCTGCGCGGCCCGCATGAGGCCGGCACGTCGGAGGATCCCAAGGCGGCCGCGGCGCGCAAGACCCGCATCAGTGCCGACGTACCGGCCAAGCGGCTTGGCACGCCGGAGGAATTCGGCCAGATCTGCGCTTTCCTGTGCTCTGTCCATGCCGGCTATCTGACCGGGCAGAATATACCCGTCGACGGGGGCCTCTACGTCAGTGCCTTTTGACCGGCGCGCCTGCGAAGCAGCGCAACCTGATTTCGCATGAAACAACCGTAAGCAACTGATAAATATTGGATTGTTATGCACCGGCATTTAAAGCTGCCGGCGCGTCAATTAGCGTCGCGAAAAACCTTGGCCTCATGCTAAAAGGACTCCCGAAGCAGGTTTCGAGGAGCGGCCGCATGGAAGGCGAGAACAAGAAAACGGCACGTTCGGACCTCGACGAAGCCGCCCTCTACTTTCACAAGCATCCGACGCCGGGAAAGCTCGAGATCCAGGCCACCAAGCCGCTTGGCAACCAGCGCGACCTGGCGCTCGCCTATTCGCCCGGCGTCGCCGCCCCTTGCCTCGAGATCCGCGACAATCCGGCGACTGCCGCCGACTACACGGCGCGCGCCAACTTGGTCGGCGTTGTGTCGAACGGGTCGGCCGTGCTCGGCCTCGGCAATATCGGGCCGCTTGCCTCCAAGCCGGTGATGGAGGGCAAAGCGGTCCTGTTCAAGAAGTTCGCCGGCATCGATGTCTTCGACATCGAGATCGACGCGCCGGAAATCGAGCGCATGGTCGAGACCGTCGCCGCACTGGAACCGACCTTCGGCGGCATCAACCTCGAGGACATCAAGGCGCCGGAGTGTTTTGAGGTCGAGGAACGCCTGAAGGCTCGCATGAGCATACCGGTGTTCCATGACGACCAGCACGGCACCGCCATCATCGTCGCCGCAGCCGTGCTCAACGGGCTGGAATTTGCCGGCAAGACCATTTCGGACATCAAGGTCGTCACCTCCGGCGCCGGCGCCGCCGCCCTTGCCTGCCTTAATCTGCTCGTTTCGCTCGGCGTGCGCGTCGAGAACATCTGGGTCACCGACCGTTTCGGCGTCGCCTACAAGGGCCGTGTCGACGAGATGGACCGCTGGAAAGACCCTTATGTGAAGGAAACCGAGGCGCGCACGCTGGCCGACGTCATAGCGGGCGCCGATGTTTTCCTCGGCCTCTCGGCGGCCGGCGTGCTGAAGCCGGAGCTGCTGCAGCACATGGCGCCGAAGCCTTTGATCCTGGCGCTGGCCAATCCCAATCCGGAGATCATGCCGGAAGTGGCGCGCGCGGCGCGTCCGGACGCCATGATCTGCACGGGCCGTTCCGATTTTCCCAATCAGGTCAACAACGTGCTTTGCTTCCCCTACATCTTCAGGGGTGCGCTCGACTGCGGCGCCAGTGCCATCAATGAGGAGATGAAGATGGCGGCGGTGCGGGCGATCGCCGCCCTTGCCCGCGAGGAACCTTCCGATGTCGCCGCGCGCGCCTACTCCGGAGAGACGCCGATCTTTGGCCCTGAGTTCCTGATCCCCTCGCCCTTCGACCCGCGCCTCATCCTGCGCATCGCGCCGGCCGTCGCCAAGGCAGCCTGCGACACCGGTGTGGCGACACGGCCGATCACCGACTTCGCCGCCTACATCGACAAGCTCAACCGCTTCGTCTTCCGCTCCGGCCTGGTGATGAAGCCGGTGTTTTCCTCCGCCAAGGCTTCCAGCGCCAAGCGCGTCATCTACGCCGACGGCGAGGACGAGCGTGTCCTGCGTGCCGCCCAGGTTGTGCTCGAGGAAAGCATCGCCGAACCGATCCTGATCGGCCGTCCGCATGTCATCGAAGTCAGGCTGAAGCGTTACGGCCTGCGCATCAAGCCCGGTGTCGATTTCGGCCTGATCAACCCGGAGGACGATCCGCGCTACCGCCACTATGTCGACCTCCTGATCGAACTCGCCGGCCGCCGCGGCGTGACGACGGAGGCCGCGCGTACCATGGTGCGCACCGACAACACGGTGATCGCGGCGCTGGCGCTCAAGCGCGGTGATGCCGACGCCATGATCTGCGGCCTCGAAGGCCGTTTCGAGCGGCATCTGCGCAACGTCACGCTGATTATTGGGCCGCGCACCGGCATCAAGGACCGGGACCTGTCGACCCTTTCCATGCTGATCTCGCAGCGCGGCATCATCTTCCTCACCGACACTCACGTCTCCGTCGACCCCACGGCCGACGAAATCGCCGAGATGACCGTGCTGGCGGCCGAGGAAATCCAGCGCTTCGGCATCGAGCCGAAGGCGGCGCTGCTGTCGCATTCGGATTTCGGCTCGCGCGATTCGCCGAGCGCTCTGAAGATGCGTCAGGCCGCGGCCATTCTGGCGCGCATCGCGCCGGAACTGCAGTGCGATGGCGAAATGCACGCCGATTCCGCTTTGTCGGAGCATTTGCGCCAGCGTGTCTATCCGCATTCGCGGCTAAAGGGTGAAGCCAACCTGCTGGTGTTCCCAAATCTGGACTCGGCCAACATCACGCTGACGGCGCTGCGCGCCATGATGGATGCCCTGCATGTCGGCCCCATCCTTCTCGGCACCGACAAGCCGGCGCACATATTGACGCCCTCGGTGACCTCGCGCGGCGTGGTCAACATGACGGCGCTGGCCGTGGTCGAGGCCGCGCACAAGGCGCAGGCAATCGCCAATCTGGACTGAACTGGCTCTAACGACACGATTGATCCCGCCCCGCCTTGGGCGGATCAAGTGTTGCGAGCCCACAACTCTTAACCGAGAAATCCCGCACTAAACGAATGCCGATTTCACGGAACGGATCAATTTGATATGGTCAGGCCGTCTGATTAGGCCGTGAGAATGTCATGAGAGCCCTGTTGCTCGCTTCGGCAATGCTGATTGTGACTGGCGCGGAGGCGTTCGCCGCCGACGCCATCGGGTCGGAGCCGCCCATGCATGACTGGTCCGGCGTCTATGTCGGTGGCCATCTCGGCTATGGTTTTGGCAGCACCGACGCAACCTACAATCTGCCAAACACGCCAACGATCCGGGGCACGCAGGATTACGACATTGACGGCTTTCTGGGCGGTGTCCAGATCGGCTACAATTACCAGGTCAATTCCGCGGTTCTTGGGATCGAGGCCGATATTTCGGGCGCCGATATCAAGGGACATTCCGACGAGATCAATGTCGGCGGAGGCGATGTCTACGACACCAAGGTGGATTGGTTCGGAACGATCCGCGCCAGGGCGGGCTATGCTTTCGACAGCACCCTTGTCTACGGGACCGGCGGCCTCGCTTTCGGGGGTGTCGAGAACCAATATCTCGACGGGCCCGCCAACAGCTTTTCCGAAAAGAACACCAAGGTTGGGTGGGCGATTGGCGCAGGGCTGGAGCAGGCGATCACCGATCATTGGTCGGCGAATGCCGAATATCGATACGTCGACCTGCGGGACCAGACGATCAACTACGCGCCCAACTCCAATACGACCTTCGACAATACGTTCAGTACCGTCAGGATCGGGATGAACTACAGGTTCTGAGGGCTGGCCCTGCCCATTGCCGCACCATCGAATGCGCGCCGCCTTTCAGCCGACACAAGATAACTTCCGAAATAGACGATTAACCGCGAACGGCGTAGCCTTGGCGATCACTGGCAAGCGGGATCGAGGCGGATGGCGAGCGGAGGTTTGAAGCAGGCGCATGCTGCCGTGCTGCTTGGCCTCCTGCTGTCCGGCGCGGCGGTCAGCGAGCCGCAGGCCGCTTCGCGGGTCTGCCGTCAACTGGAGGCCGACCTCGCCGCGTCATCACGTGGTGGTGGCGGAGGCCCGGCACTGGTCCGTAAATACGACGCCGCGATCGAAAGGCAGCGCGAACAGATCTCGAAGGCTCGCGGTCAGGCGAGCAGCGCCGGTTGCGGGTTCTCGCTGTTTTCACGCAACATCAACCAGTGTGCCGGGCTGAACGCCACCATCGAGCGCATGAACGCCAATCTCGACAGTCTGCAGGCCAAGCGCGCCCAACTCTCCGGCGGCGGCTCACGCCGCGACCGCGACCGTATCCTGGCGGCGCTCGATGCCAATGACTGCCGTGACGATGCGGTGGCACCCCGCCGCGCGCCTCCGCAGGAAGCCAATCGTGAAGATGGGAGCAATGCCAACCTCTTCGACCAGCTTTTCGGCGGCGACAACCGGCGGATCGATACGTTGGACCAGCCTGACGATTCGGGCGACGAAAGCGATGTCAGCCGCGTCCTGAACCAGCCCGGCATTCCGGACGTTGCGGGCAGCGGCGGCGAATTCCATACCAGTTGCGTGCGCACTTGCGACGGATATTTCTTCCCCATGTCGAACGCCGCCTCGGCCGGCGATTTCGAGCGCGACCAGAAGAATTGCGAATCAGCCTGCCCCGGTACCGAGATGCAGGTCTTCTATTCGCGCGGCATGGACGACGATTCGGCATCGATGACGTCATCGGTCACCGGCAGGCCCTACGGCGAATTGCCGACCGCCTATCTCTACAAACAGCCCAACATGTCGCGGCCGCCCGCTTGCGGCTGCAATGCCGCGCAGAATTTCCAGATCATTGGCGGCAACCCGCCAAGCCAGCAACAATCAGAGCCCGAACCGGATGCGGCGCCGTCTGTTCCGGTACCGGGCTCGAAGCCCGATCCGGGTGCCGACCCGGAGACCCTGGCCAACATGGAGGGCGGGCTCGACCGTGAAGCGATCAGGCGCCTTTCGGCCAAGCCGGTGACATCGCCGGTTTCGGCCCTGCCCCGGAACAGCGCAAGGTCAGGGTCGTCGGGCCAACGTTCCTTCCCGACCCATCAGCGGCAATAGATCTGCAAGCTCCGGCCCCGAAGACCGTCCAGTAAGGGCAAGCCTGAGCGGCATGAACAGCGCCTTGCCCTTGCGGCCGGTCGCTTCCCTGATCTTGCCGGTCCAATCCTTCCAGACCGTCCCGTTCCACGGCTCCTCAGGCAGGAGATCGAGTGCCTGGTGCAGAAAATCGCGGTCGTCGTCGGAAAATTCGGGCATCTCCTGCGGCCCTTCGCGCAGGACACGCCACCAGGCAGCCGCATCGGCCAGCCGGTCGAGATTGCCGCGCACCGCCAGCCAGAACGGCTCGGCGTGTTCGCCGGAAATACCCAGCACCATCAGCCGGTCCCGCGCCTCGGCGAACGGCATACGGTGCAGCAGCACCCGGTTGAGCACAAACAGCTCGGCCGGATCGAATTTGGACGACGACTTCGAGGTCGCAGCCGGGTCGAAATGGCCGGCGAGTTCGGCCAGGTCGTGCGCGGCCGCGACATTCTCCGATGTGCCGACCAGCACGGCCAGCGAAGCGACGGCCATCGGCTCGATGCCGTCCTCGCGCAGGCTCTCGATGGAAAGCGCGCCGGTGCGCTTCGACAATCCCTCGCCCGAGACGGTGGTCAGGAGATTGTGGTGGCCGAAGAACGGCGGCTCGGCGCCCAGCGCCTTGAACAGGGCGATCTGCACGCCGGTGTTCGTGACATGATCGTCGCCGCGGATGACGTGGCTGACGCCCATCTCGATGTCGTCGACGACGGAGGGCAGCGTGTAGAGATAGGTGCCGTCCTCGCGCACCAGCACCGGATCGGACAGCGAAGCCAGATCCACCGTCTCCTCGCCACGCACCAGATCGTCCCAGTGGATGTCGGTGCGCTCCGGCTGCAGCGGATCGCTGGAGAAATTGGGCAGCAGGAAACGCCAGTGGGGCCGGCGCCCGTCGGCCTGATATTCGGCCACCTGCTCTGTCGTCAACGCCAATGCCTCGCGGCCATAGACCGGCGGCAAGCCTCGCGTGCGGCGCACCTTGCGCCTGAGGTCGAGTTCTTCCGGCGTTTCGTAGCAGGCGTAAAGGACACCCGCAGCCTTCAGCCGCTCGACCGCGGCGTCATAGATTTCGAAGCGTCGCGACTGATACTCGGTGGCATCCGGGAAAATGCCCAGCCAATGCAGGTCGTAAAGGATGGCGTCGGCGAATTCCTGCTTCGAGCGGGCGACGTCGGTGTCGTCGAAGCGCTGGATGAAACGGCCCTTGTTGTTGAGGGCAAACAACCAGTTGAACAGAGCGGTGCGCGCATTGCCGATATGGATGCGGCCGGTCGGTGACGGGGCGAAACGAACGGTAACTGTCATGAGCGGGGCGTACCGGATGCCTTTGTGATTGACAAGATGCGCCCCCGCGCCTTGCCGCAGACATAGAACATGGCGGCTGGAATGAAAAGACCGGGCTGCGCGCGTCTCAGGCCGCGCACGGCGACGACCAGTCTGGCGTAGCCGACGAAGAGATCATCGAAGGCGATCAGCGGCCGAAGTCGTCGGAACTGAGGCGGGTCCAGCGGTCGCCCATCAAGCCGCCGATAGCGATGTCGCCGGAGCGGACCGCCTCCGTGACCTCGGCGCTTCGCGAGCGGACCATCGTCCCCCGGCATAGCGGAAGATGAGATTCCTATAACCGAAGAGGTGGGACATGAACCTGCCCTGGGTCTGCGCGCTGATGCCCACGCATCCCATATCGCGCGCTGCGGCGACAAGGCCATCCAGCGTCGCGCCCCAGTGAGGCCCGGACGCCTGGATTTTCAACAGGTTCGCCATGTCGCCGGCTTGACCGTAGAAGGCATAGCAGCCGAGCATTCTGCCAGTCTCGTCGTAGGTCCCGCCAAAATGAAGCGGGCCGTCGGCCCGCTTCTCGGCCGCCAGTGCGAGCAGCCGCGGCAGCTCGCCATCCCTCCAACTCGGGCGAAGAGCGTAATCCGACAGGAGGGCCGGCAGCCGCTCGGCAAATTGCGCGGCATTGATCGGCTTGGCATGCACCCGATGCGACGATGAAGGCTGGACGGGCGGTTCGAACCTTCGCCTCGTGAGCGCATCGAACGCCCTCGCGCAGGGATCGAGTACCAGGCGAGGCAGGCAGGGCCACTTACGGTGCAGTGCGGCGGCTGCCATCGCGGCTGGCCGGAAGACATAGGTCCATTCCAGACAATGGACCGGCAGGAGCTGGTATTTCATCGGCCGCGCGAAGGCCAGGGATACCCGGTTGGCCGAATCCGTCAGCTGCAGATCGAATTCGCCTTGATGCAAGGCGCGCAGCAATTGCGGTCCGGCCGAGCCGTGATCGGCGCCAGGGTCGGCCATGAACGGACCGATGATCGCCGCATTCAATGCCGCTCCGTTGAGTTCGTAACGGGCTTTCAGAACGCCAAGGAACCCACCCAGATCGCCCTGCGGATTGATCTGGACAAGAGCACTGCTCTCACCGGACTGGCCGGCAGGGTCAAGATAGATCTTTCTCATATACTCGGCCGTCTCCGCGATCGCGCGATCGAGGAGGCGACGGCGCCGCCGGCGAAACTTCGTCAGGAAGAGTGCGGCGACCCGTTCGAGATCTTCGGCGGCGAGCGGCCGGACCGAGCCATGCTGAGATTCCAGCACCGATGGCGCAGCCACCTTTTCCACGCCAGTAGTTTCGGAAGCAAGATGCATTGCGAAAACCGCTTGGGTTGCTTTTTCAGCATACAACAACCAAAAGTAGAGGCAACGGATCTCGGTCGGTAACGTAAACAGACATCGCAAACCCGATATCTGAAAAGCGGGCTTCACAGGCGGATTTGCTCAGCCAGCATTAGCCGGGTGACAGGGGCTCGGAAGTCTCGCAGCGCGGGATGGAGATGGCCTCCAGCCTAGAGCGGTTCAGAGTTTGATAGAATCTCTGACCCGCTCTAACTTCTTGTTTCTACGCAATTCCCAAGGGGAAGCGCTACGCGCTTCTCCCGGGAAAACCGCTACGCACTTTTCCTGGAATTGCTCTAAGCCGGAGGCCATCTCGGGTCAGACCATGAGGCCCTTGGTCAGTTCCAGCGCCTGGCGCTCGAACAGGCGGCGGTAGATGCCGCCCTTCAGGCGGATCAACTCGTCATGCGAGCCTTCCTCGACAATCTTGCCGCGATCGAACACCAGCAGCCTGTCGAGCACCCTCACCGTCGAAAGCCGGTGCGCGATGACCAGCGTCGTGCGGCCGACCATCAGCCGTTCCATCGCCTGCTGGATCAGCACCTCCGATTCCGAATCGAGGCTCGATGTCGCCTCGTCCAGGATCAGGATGCGCGCGTCGGCCAGGAAAGCGCGGGCGATCGCCACGCGCTGACGCTCGCCGCCCGACAGTTTCACGCCACGCTCGCCGACCAGCGTTCCATAGCCTTTCGGCAGGTTGGCGATGAAATCGTGCGCGCTCGCCAGTCTCGCGGCGTGCTCGATCTCCTCTTGGCTGGCGCCTGGCCTGCTATAGGCGATGTTTTCGGCCAGCGAACGGTGGAACAGGATCGGTTCCTGCTGGACGATGGCGATCTGCCCGCGCAGCGACGCCTGGGCGACCTGCGAGATATCCTGGCCGTCGATCACGATCGTTCCCGCGTTCACGTCATAAAGCCGCTGGATGAGCTTGACGAAGGTGGTCTTGCCCGAACCCGAGTGACCGACGAGCCCGACACGTTCACCCGGCGCGATATCCACCGAGAAGTCGCGATAGAGCGGCGACCGGTGATTGCCGTAGTGAAAGGTGACGTTGTCGAAGGCGATGTGGCCCTGCGTGATGGCAATCGGTCCGGCGCCGGGCCGATCTTCAATGCCGAGCGGTTCGGACTGGAAATCGACCAGTTCCTCCATGTCGTTGATCGAACGCTGCAAATTGCGGATATGCGTGCCGATGTCGCGCAAATAGCCTTGCAGCACGAAGAACGAGGTCAGCACGAAGGCGACATCGCCGGCGCTCGCCTGCCCCCACGACCACAGCATCAGCGCCAGGCCGATCACCGCGGCCCGCATGACCAGCAGCAGCACCCCTTGCGTGGTGCCGTTAATAGTGCCGCGCACCCAGGTGCGCCGTGTGCGGGCGCGCCATTTGGCAACCACCCTGGCGAGGCGGCGCTCCTCGCGCTCCTCGGCGCCGAAGCCCTTGACCACGGCGTTGCAGCTCACCGCGTCGGCCAGCGAGCCACCCAGGCGCGTGTCCCAGGTGTTGGCAAGTCTTGCCGCCGGCGCCACATAGCCAAGCGACAGCATCGCCGTCACCATGATGAACAGCACGGAGCCAGCCGCGACCACCGCGCCCATCAGTGGCCAGAACCAGCCGAGCAGCAGCGTCGAGCCGAGGAGCATGACCACCGACGGCAGCAGCGCGATCAGGATGGTGTCGTTGAGCAGGTCGAGCGCCCACATACCGCGCGTCACCTTGCGCACGGTCGAGCCGGCAAACGAGTTGGCATGCCAGTCGGTGGAAAAGCGCTGGACGCGATGGAAGGCGTCCGCCGCGATGTCGGCCATCATCTTCAGCGTCAGTTCGACGATCGCCATGAAGGCAAGATTGCGCAGCACGACGCCAGCCAGCGCCAGCGCCATCAAGATGAAAAATGCCGTCATCGCGGCATTCCAGGCAATCGCGTCCGCGCCGGCGCTGCTGGCGACGGCATCGACCAGCCGGCCGGAATAGAGCGGCGTCAGCACGTCGGCCAGCGTCGACAGCAGGAAACCGCCCATGATCAGCGAGAGCCGCCAGGGCTGACGCCGCCAATGGATGAACGTGAACCCAAGAACGCTGCGAAAGGCGCTCGCGCGCAAATCGATCTTAAAACGAGCCATGATGTCATTCGGGCGCAAACGAGCCCGATCCCAGTAAGGTCGAAAATTGAAAAACCGCGCCGGGCAATTGCCCATGAATGCGGAGGTTCGGCTATGGTTGGTCGCCCGCCCAAGGGGCGGCGACCGGCAGCGGCAAATGCCTTTTCTGCGTCCGGAGTGGTTCCGATATTTCGGAACACCGGCGCAGACCTAGGCTTCGCGGCCTCGCATAACGATGTCAAATCCTGGCATTCGGTCCTCCCTGAAGGGAATCGCGGAGAGGTCGTTATAGGGACGCTTCGATCGTTCGCCAAGGCAAGCCATGGCCAAAAGCAGTGCTGGACCAGCCGATGAGGTGATTTTGCAACAGTCGCGACTGGTGCCTTGTCGTCGTCGCGCGTTGCTTACCCGGCAGACACCGCACGATCGAGGCGCATGTATCGTCCATCCGTCGATTCCTTGAAGCCCAGTCTTTCATAGACCCCATGCGCGTCGCTGGTCGACAGGCTCCAGTGCGAGACGGTGCTGAGTTCAGGATGGTCGATGAGTGCCCGCACCAGCCGCAAGCCGATGCCTTGCCCGCGATGTTCGGGCCAGATGATGATGTCGGCGAGATAGGCGAATACGGTGCGGTCGGTGATCGCCCGGCCCAAACCGACCTGCTTGCCGGCGATGTAAGCGGCGGCGCAGAACGAGTTGGCAAAGGCTCGGTGATGAAACGCATCGCTGCGTCCAGCTCCCCAGTAGCTCGCCATCAACAGGTCGGAGGTCGCGCGGAAATCGATGCGTGACAGGTCGAAGCTGATCTCACAGTCAGGCATGATAGCACTCTCGCCGCGGCATCGCGCACTCTCGCTCGGCAGGCGAAAGGACGCCTATCCACGATCCCTGAAACGGTTGGTGATGGGATAGCGGCGGTCGCGGCCAAAATTCTTCCTGGTGATCTTTACGCCCGGTGCGGCCTGCCGGCGCTTGTATTCGGCGATGTAGAGCAGATGTTCGATGCGTGTCACCGTCGCCCGGTCATGGCCGCGCGCGACGATGTCGTCGACGCCCATCTCGTTCTCGACCAGGCATTCCAGGATATCGTCCAGCACCGGATAGGGCGGCAGCGAATCCTGGTCGGTCTGGTTCTCGCGCAGTTCCGCCGAAGGCGCCTTGTCGATGATGTTCTTCGGGATCACCTCGCCCGACGGCCCGAGCGCGCCCGGCGGCACATGGCTGTTGCGCCAGCGCGACAGCGCATAGACCTGCATCTTGTAGAGGTCCTTGATCGGATTGAAGCCGCCGTTCATATCGCCATAGAGCGTGGCGTAGCCGACCGACATCTCACTCTTGTTGCCTGTGGTGACGACCATCGAGCCGAACTTGTTGGAGATCGCCATCAGGATGGTGCCGCGCGCGCGGCTCTGCAAATTCTCCTCGGTGATGCCTTCCTTGGTGCCTTCGAACAACTGCGTCAGCGTGTGCAAAAATCCTTCGACCGGCTCGAAGATCGGCACGATGTCATACCGGCAACCAAGCGCGCGGGCACAGTCCTCGGCATCCTTGAGCGAGTCCTTCGAGGTGTAGCGGTAAGGCATCATGACGGCGCGCAGCCGTTCCTCGCCGAGCGCGTCGACCGCAAGGGCCGCACAAATCGCCGAATCGATGCCGCCGGACAGGCCGAGCACCACATTCTTGAAGCCGTTCTTGTTGACGTAGTCGCGCAAGCCAAGCATGCAGGCGCGGTAGTCGGCCTCCTCCTTGTCCGGGATTTTCGACATCGGTCCTTCCGAGCAGACCCAGCCATTGTCCGCACGTTTCCAGGTGGTGACGTCGACCGCGTCCTCGAACTGGCTCATCTGGAAGGCGAGCGTCTTGTCCGCGCCGATGGCGAAGGAGGCGCCGTCGAAGATCAGTTCGTCCTGGCCGCCGAGCTGGTTGGCATAGATCATCGGCAATCCGCATTCGATGACCTGCTTGATGACGACCTGGTGGCGAACGTCGATCTTGGCGCGATAATAGGGCGAACCGTTCGGCACCAGCAGGATTTCCGCGCCGCTTTCGGCCAGCGTCTCGCAGATGCCGACCTCGCCCCAGATGTCTTCGCAGATCGGGACGCCGATGCGCACGCCACGGAAGTTGACCGGCCCTTGGATCTCGGGCCCGGCCTGAAAAACGCGCTTCTCGTCGAACTCGCCGTAATTGGGCAGGTCGAGCTTGTAGCGTTCGGCGATGATCTTGCCGCCATCGGCGAAGACGATGGAATTATGCGTGCCGCTCTTGCGCTTCAGCGGCGTGCCGATGATGACGCCCGGACCACCGTCGGCGGTATCGGCGGCAAAATCCTGTGCCGCCCGCTCGCATGTCCTGAGGAAAGCTGGCTTCAGCACCAGGTCCTCCGGCGGATAGCCCGCGAGGAAAAGCTCAGTGTAGAGCACGAGATCGGCGCCCTGGCGGGCAGCATCCCCCCTCGCCTCGCGCGCCTTGGCAAGATTGCCGGCGACATCGCCGACCGTCGGGTTGAGCTGGGCAATGGCGATACGCAGTATGTCGAGTTTTTTGGTCATGCCTGCTGACTTAGCGCGGCGGAATTCGCCCCGCAATGGCGTTCGCTTGGACCAATTCAGACCGTCAATCGTCGCCCATATACTCGCGCAGCGATTGCGGCGAATGGTTCTCTCCGATCGACATCGCCAGGATGCGCGAAATGTGCCGGCGCGGCAGGCCCGTCTCCTTCACCCATCGATTGATCTGGGCCTGGATCCTGTCGAGATCCTTCTTCGATGTCGGGTTCTCGGCGATGTCGAGGCCCGCGTCGCGAAGGGCGGCGGCCATATCGGCGGAAATGACAAAGGCGTCCCAGCCCAGCCAGCGCAGGAAATACTGGCCGGTGTTGCCGCCGAGCCGGCTGCCATGCTTGCCGAGATAAGCCATCAGCCCGACCTGGTCGTCGGCGGGCCAGTCGGCGAGGAACTGGCCGAAACCGCGATGCTCCCTCGACACGCGCTCGACGAAGGCGGCGTTGTCGCGAATGGATTTGATCTTCTGCGGATTGCGCACGATGCGTTGATCCGAAGCCAGGTCGTGCCAGAAATCATCAGGCTGGAACAGCAACCGCTTGGGTTCGAAGCGCAGGAACGCCTCTTCGAATCCCGGCCATTTCTGCTCGATGACCCGCCAGACGAAACCGGCTGCGAAGACGCGCTCGGCCATCGTCGAGAGGATACGGTCATCGGCGATGTCGGCCACCGCCGCATTGTCGGGCATCGGCCCCAACAGGGAGGTCAGTTCCGCCTCACCGCCCTTGCGGTTTGCCGCGCGAGCGCGAATTTTCTTGAAGTCGGCCATCGGTGCCCCTCGGTTCGCCTCAATCTAGCACTTCCCGCCCGGGCCGGCAGCCTCTACCTCTAGCGCAGCAAAGCGCTTGGAGACGGCCATGAACAAGACGATCGACGATCTGGCGAACCGCTGGCTAAAGCGTAAGCCGGATGGACTGAGCCAGCTGGAAAGCCGGGTGCTGCAAAGCACCATCGAGCGCACGACTATCACCGTGGACACCAACAAAGCCGTCGCCTTCCACCAGACCTTTGGCGACCGCCTTGCCGATACGATAGCCCGCATCGGCGGCTCCTGGTCCTTCATCCTGACCTTCATCGCCTTCCTGGTCGTCTGGACATCAGGCAATGTCTGGCTGTTGTCGCGCGATGCGTTCGACCCCTACCCGTTCATCTTCCTCAACCTCGTGCTATCGATGGTCGCCGCCCTGCAGGCGCCGGTGATCATGATGGCGCAGAACCGGCAGACCGAACGCGACCGCATCGATGCCGCCCACGACTACGAGGTCAATCTGAAGGCGGAGATCGAGATTATGGCGCTGCATGAGAAACTGGACGAGCTGCGCCACAGCCAGATCATCGGCATGCGCGACGAGATCGTGCGGCTGGCGGAAGTGGTCAAGCGGATCGATGAAAGACTGTCACAGCAGTCGGCGTCATGACCGAGGCGATCCACCATTTCATCGAACAATACGGGTTGCTGGCGGTTTTTCTCGGCTGCGTGGCCGAGGGCGAAAGTGCCGCGATCCTGGGTGGCTTCTTCGCCCACCAGCATGTTTTCGTGCTGTGGCATGCCTTTGCCGCGGCAGCGCTGGGCGCCTTCGCCGGCGACACCTTCTTCTTCATCCTCGGCAGGAGTTTCGCCGATAATCGCCATGTTGTCAGGCTGCGCCGGCGGCCCGGCTTTCGCCGCGCCTACCACCTGCTCAACACCCACCCCAACATATTCGTGCTGTCGAACCGCTACGTTTACGGCATGCGCCTGGTCGGCGGCATCGCGGCCGGCCTTTCGACCATAGCGGCGCCGCGCTTCGTCATCCTCAACGCCATCTCATCGGTGATCTGGGCAGTGCTGTTCAGCACGATCGGCTATATCTTCGGATTGGGAGCCGAACAGTTGATCGGCCAGACGCTGATGCGCCACGAGCGGCTGTTCGTCGGACTTGGCATCGGCCTTGCCGTGGCCGTGCTTGCCTGGTTTGCCGCCCGCCACATCGCCAAGCGGGAGCGCGCCAAGGAGTTTTGACCGGTTAGTCGATGCCGAGCGCCCGATCACCCCGATCGAGAATGAGCGGGATGATCAGGTCCTCCTCATCGGCGAGATGCCGGGTCAGCATCGCGATCAGCCGGCTGTTTTCGTCGGCATAGGCATCGGCGGCGAAGCGCTGCTTATCCTCACTCTCTTGAAGTGTACGGATGAAGGCATCCGCCGCCTCGGCGTTGCGCTCCAGTCCTTCGTGGATCGTGTGGTGATCGGCATCGAGAATGTCGAAGCCGCGTTTCAGACGGGGCTCAGCCTTGGCGAAGGCCGGAAAATACTGGTAGTCCTCGACATTGTGGTGGCCATCGAGATGCCCGAGAAAATGATTGAGGCGCGGTGCGAACCAGCGCGCGAAATCGGGAGCCGCCAGTCTGCCTTCGCGATAGTTGCCAATGCCGCCGGTTAGCATGCCGCCGAGTTCGCGGAACATGTCGTGCCGCTGCAGCCACATATTGGCCATGCCGTGAATATTGGCGTGACCCTGCCAGTTCTCGCGCGGATACTTTTCAGCCAGCCAGCGCAGGTCTTCCGGCAGACCCAGGCGTTCGAGAAGCGAGGAATTCTTGACCTCTGCCATGACGGTCTCCTTTGGTGACTGCCATATAGGGATCAAAGTCTCAGATCGGCACCCCCGTTATGCGTTCGATCAGGGCAATGCCCCAGACGCCGCCAGCGATCACGACCGAAATCAGCACCGCCAGCGAGCCGCAATCCTTGGCGAGTTGGATGTCGATGTGGAATTCACGAGAAATTGCGTCGCACGCCGCCTCGATGCCGGTGTTCAGCACTTCGACCATGATCAACAGGAGCACCGCGCCGATCAGCAGCGCATAGCCGCGCCACGACACTGAAACGAACCAGCCGGCGGGCAAGGCCAGCACCAGCAGCATCAGTTCCTGCTGGAAAGCCTTCTCACTAACCGCAAGCTTGCGAAATGCCCGCACCGAATTGATAAAAGCATCGATCAGCCGTTGCATGCCAAGGCCCCTCTCGGAATCACCGGCCCGGGATAAAGCAATGCTCCGATCAATGGAATAAGGCGGATGGTCCAAATTTCATTCGGCGACTGGTATGGATGGCGTCGACTTTTCAAACTGCGGCAGGCCGTCGTCTATCGAATAATAGTCGCCCTTGTCGCCGACGAAGATATGACATTCGCCCTTGAGCGCGGTCGGCTTGTCGAACGATCCCGCCATGACCGAAATATAGTCCTGATCCATTGCCTTCCAGAACAGCACCGATCCGCATGCCTTGCAGAAGCCGCGCCTGGCGAATGCGGACGCTCCATACCAGGTGATGCTTTCCGTCCCTTCAATCGAGATGTCGGTATCGGCGACGTTGGTCGCGGCGTAGAAATGCCCGCTCTGTTTGCGGCATTGCGAACAATGGCAGTAGACAACGCCACGCAGCGCCCCGCTTGTCCGGAAGCGGACCGCTCCGCACAGGCATGATTCCTGGTGGTTGTCGCTCATTTCGGCACTCCTCGAAGAAACCTCGTCCAGCATCCGTGTCAGGATTCCAGCTTCGCGGTGGTTACGCGCAAGCAAATACGACATCGATTGGCGCGGCGAATTCGAAATTCAGTTTCATTTGCGGCAACACACCGCGGAGTTTCGAATTCAAGACCACCGGACGGCGGGGTTGTCCCGGGATGGCTGTGCAAAAATTCATGCGTTTACAGCCACAGGTAGAGAAAACCTGTGGAAGTCGTGCGAATTAAGGAAACTTTAGCGCCGACGCAACTATGATCTCCCCAAGCGAAGGGCGCAGGTGGGGACGCGCCTCTTCGCAAGATGTTCTGGCGCATCGGGTAGCGCTCCCCAGGTCGGCGATCAATGGACCCGCGAATTCTGGCGTCGGGATCCGAGGGGAAGAGTGAATCAGACATGCAGCCGGCAGCAGCCTCGACCGAACGAAGCACCGATATCGCAACCACCGTTGTCGCCACCATGCGCCAGCTTGGCGTCCTCGGCCTGCCACGCAACTACGAGATTTCTATGAGGCCTTGAGCGGTACCAACCGCGAGCTCAGCCTCGCCGTCGTATCGCTGAGCAACCGGCCGACGCAGGACGAGTTGGATCAGATCGGACGCGCCTTCTTCGCCCATAATCATGGCCCCGGCATCGTCGAGCATGCCAGGGACATCATCGCCCGCGAGCTCGAAGAGGTCGCGTCGCTTCTGCGCAGCGAACGCAGCCACATCGAAAAATACGGCAGAATCCTCGATGAGACATCGAGCGGCCTGAGCAACCGCAGCCTGCTCTCCCAGGATCTTCTGCAAAAGATCGCCAACGCAATGACCATCGCGACCAATTCGACGATCGATCACGGCCGGCAGATCGCCTCGACGCTCAGCGACAAGACGGCAGAACTCGAGAGCGTCAAGTCGAAGCTCGAGGAATACAAACGGCTGGCCGACACGGATCCGTTGACCCAGATCTGGAATCGCCGCGCCTTCGACAAGGAAATCACCAGGATCTACAACAGCAACAAGGGTATCCTGTTCAATGCCCTGGTCCTTGTCGACATCGATCGGTTCAAGGATATCAATGACCGCTACGGCCATCCGGTGGGCGACAAGATCATCCAGATCATCGCCGAGATTTTCCGGACCGGCATTCGCGGCGACATGTTCGTCGCCCGCACCGGCGGCGAGGAGTTCGCGCTGATCATCGAGGGCGCCAGCGAGGACGCGACCTACGAGATCGCGGAACGCATCCGCGCGCTGATCGAGCAGACTCCGTTCACCAGCAGCCAGACCGGCATGAATTACGGCACCGTGACGGTATCGATGGGTATCTGCATGGCATCCGAGGCCGAAGGCCCCGAGGACCTCTACACCAAGGCGGATCGGGCGCTCTATCGCTCGAAAGTCAGTGGCCGCAATCGCGTCACCAGGCATTCGGCCATGGCCGGGCGCGCCGGCAAGAGCTGGCTGCTCTACAAGCAAGACTGAAGCCTGCGCTTTTCGGCGGCCGCGCCAGCACGGTCGGAGGCACAAACAAAAAAGCCGAAAGTGAAAAAGGCGCCGGGTTTCCCAGGCGCCTTTTGCTTCATCGGTCCAATTGCCAGGGCTCAGCCGTTCGCGACTTGCTTGTGCTGCACCGGATGGCTCTTCTTCAACAGATCCGAGACCAGGAAGGCCAGTTCGATCGCCTGGTCGGCATTGAGGCGCGGATCGCAATGGGTGTGGTAGCGGTCCTGCAACTCCTCGGCGGTGATGGCACGCGCGCCACCGGTGCATTCGGTGACGTTCTTGCCGGTCATCTCGACATGGATGCCGCCCGGATGGGTGCCTTCGGCGCGGTGCACCTCGAAGAAGGTCTGCACCTCCTTCAGGATGCGGTCGAAGGGCCGCGTCTTGTAGCCGGCGGCTTCGATGGTGTTGCCGTGCATCGGATCCGACGACCAGACCACGCTGCGGCCTTCCTTCTGCACCGCGCGTACGAGCTTCGGCAGATGGTCGGCAACCTTGTCGGAACCGAAGCGGGCGATCAGCGTCAGCCGCCCCGGCTCGTTCTCGGGATTCAGCAAGTCGATCAGTTCCAGCAGGCCGTCCGGCGTCAGCGACGGGCCGCATTTCAGGCCGAGCGGGTTCTTGATGCCGCGGCAATATTCGACATGCGCGTGGTCGGGCTGGCGCGTGCGGTCGCCGATCCAGATCATGTGGCCCGACGTGGCGTACCAGTCGCCGGAGGTCGAATCGACACGGGTCAGCGCCTCTTCGTAGCCGAGCAGCAGCGCCTCGTGGCTGGTATAGAAGTCGGTTTCGCGCAGCGCGAAATTGGTTTCGGACGTAATGCCGACAGCGCGCATGAAATCCATCGTCTCGGTGATGCGGTTGGCGAGCGACTCGTATTTCTCGCCCTGCGGGCTGTCGGACACGAAGCCGAGCATCCAGCGATGCACGTTCTCAAGGCTGGCATAGCCGCCCTGCGCGAAGGCACGCAGAAGGTTAAGCGTCGCCGCCGACTGACGATAGGCCATTTCCTGCCGGGCAGGATCAGGGATGCGGGACTTGGCGTCGAATTCGATGCCGTTGATGATGTCGCCGCGATAGCTCGGCAGCGTCACCTCGCCCTTGGTCTCGTTGTCGGACGAGCGCGGCTTGGCGAACTGGCCGGCGACGCGGCCAACCTTCACCACCGGCTGCGCGCCGGCGAAGGTCAGCACGACCGACATCTGCAGGAAGACGCGGAAGAAGTCGCGGATGTTGTCCGCGCCATGTTCGGCAAAGCTTTCGGCGCAGTCGCCGCCCTGGAGCAGGAAGGCCTCACCGGCGGCGACGGTAGCCAATTGCTTCTTCAGCTTGCGCGCTTCGCCGGCAAAGACCAGTGGCGGAAAGGTGGCGAGTTGGGCTTCCGTGTTCTTCAGCGCGGCAAGATCCGGATAGGCGGGAACCTGCTTGATCGGCTTTGCTCTCCACGAATTCGGCGACCATTTCGTCATCGCTGCACCCAACGCTCTTTCCGGCGAACACCTTGCCCGCCATTTCCAGCCCCTAAATGGGGTGGCGGCTCCATACACGAAGCCGATTTCCTATTCTAGACCGGAATTTCGGTGCTGGCGAATGGCTTGACGTCCCCAGGACGGCCCGAAAGCCGGGATCAGGCCGCCTTCTCCGCCAACTTCGCCAATTGCGTCATGACCACAGCCGAGCCCGCCAGGCGCTTTTCGGCATTCGGCCAATCACGCGCGAAGACCACGCTATGGTCCGGCCTGATCTTGGCCAGCGAACCCTGCTCGCCAATATACTTGACCAGTCCGACGGGATTGGGGAACTCGCGCTTGCGGAAATGGATGACGACGCCTTTCGGCCCGGCGTCGAGCTTTTCCACATTGGCCTTGCGGCAGAGCGCCTTGATGAAGACGATCTTCAAGAGATGCTTCACCTCGTCCGGCAGCGGGCCGAAACGGTCGATCAGCTCGGCGCCGAAGGCGTCGATTTCCTCGGTGGTTTCAAGATCGCCGAGACGGCGATAAAGCGCCAGCCTGAGCTGCAGGTCCGGCACGTAGCCTTCCGGGATCATCACCGCCGTACCGACGGCGATCTGCGGCGACCAGCCGCCGTCCTGGACCTCGCCGGAATCCTTCACCTCGGCGACCGCCTCCTCCAGCATCTGCTGATAGAGCTCGAAGCCGACCTCCTTGATGTGCCCGGACTGTTCTTCGCCCAGAAGGTTGCCGGCGCCCCTGATGTCGAGGTCGTGGCTGGCGAGCTGGAAACCGGCGCCCAGCGTGTCGAGCGATTGCAGCACCTTCAGCCGGCGCTCGGCCGTGTCGGTGAGCTTGCGGTTGGCCGGCAGGGTGAACAGCGCATAGGCGCGCACCTTCGAGCGCCCGACCCGGCCGCGCAACTGGTAGAGCTGCGACAGGCCGAACATGTCGGCGCGATGGATGATCAGCGTGTTGGCGGTCGGAATGTCGAGGCCCGATTCGACGATGGTGGTCGACAGAAGCACGTCGTACTGGCCGTCATAGAAGGCGTTCATGATGTCATCAAGTTCGCCCGGCGGCATCTGCCCGTGGGCCACCGCCACCTTCAGTTCGGGTACGGATTCCTTCAGGAAATCATGGATTTCAGCGAGATCGCTGATCCGCGGAACCACATAGAAGGAATGGCCGCCGCGGTAGCGCTCGCGCAGCAGCGTCTCGCGGATGACCAGCGGGTCGAAGGGCGAGATGAAGGTGCGCACCGCCATGCGGTCGACCGGCGGCGTGGCGATGAGCGACAGTTCGCGCACGCCGGTCAGGGCCAGTTGCAGAGTGCGTGGAATCGGCGTCGCCGACAGCGTCAGGACGTGCACATCGCTCTTCAGATCCTTCAGCCGTTCCTTGTGCTTGACGCCAAAATGCTGCTCCTCGTCGATGATCAGCAGGCCGAGATTCTTGAACGATATCGACGACCCAAGCAGCGCGTGGGTACCGACGACGATATCGACCTGCCCCTCGGCCAGGGCCTTCTTCGTCTCGGCGAGTTCCTTGGCGCCGACCAGCCGCGAGGCCTGGGCGACACGGATGGGAAGCCCTGAGAAACGCTGCGAGAATGTCTTGAAGTGCTGGCGCGACAACAGCGTCGTTGGGACCACCACGGCGACCTGAAATCCTTCCATCGCCGCGATGAAGGCGGCGCGCAGCGCCACTTCGGTCTTGCCGAAGCCGACATCGCCGCAGATCAGCCGGTCCATCGGCTTGCCGGCGCCAAGGTCGTCGCGCACCGAGTCGATGGCTGTCTGCTGGTCGTCGGTTTCCTCGTAAGGGAAACGGGCGGCAAACTCATCATAGAGGCCTTCGGCCGGCACCAGCGCCGGCGCGGCGCGCATCTGCCGTTCGGCGGCGATGCGGATCAGCTGCCCGGCCATATCGAGCAGGCGCCGCTTCAGCTTGGCCTTGCGCGACTGCCAGGCGCCGCCGCCGAGCTTGTCCAGCGTTGCCTCGGCTGTGTCAGAGCCATAGCGCGACAAAAGCTCGATGTTTTCCACCGGCAGGAACAGCCGGTCGTCGCCGGCATAGTGGATTTCCAGGCAGTCATGCGGCGCGCCGACCGCTTCGATGGTGCGCAGGCCGATAAAGCGGCCAATGCCGTGGTCGGTATGGACGACGATGTCGCCGGCCGACAGGGCCGAGGCCTCGGCTATGAAATCGGAAGCGCGCTTCTTGCGCTTCGAACGGCGGATCAGCCGGTCGCCCAGAATGTCCTGTTCGGCGACGACGACCAGCTTAGCGGTTTCGAAGCCGGATTCCAGCGGCAACACGGCCAATGCGGCTTGTCCCGGCTCTAGCTGTTCGGCCTCGGCCAGCGTCTCGACCTGTTTGAGATTGCCGAGGTGATGTTCGGCCAGGATCTGGCCAAGCCGGTCGAGCGAGCCTTCGGTCCAGCCGGCGATGACGACCCGGCGGCGCGCCGCGCGCTCGTCGGCTATGTGCCGGACGACGACATCGAAGACATTGACGTTCGGATCGGCTCGTTCCTCGACGAAGCTGCGGCCATGCCGCGAACCGGCGTGGAAGACTTTCTTACCCCCCACGTCGGGCGCATCGAACACGGTAAAGTCAATGTCCTCGCGCTCGCCAAGCGAAGCCTTGAGATTCTCCGGCGAGAGATAGAGCAGGTCAGGCGCAACCGGCTTGTAGGGCACCGCATCCTTGAGCGCCCCGTCAGCCTGCTTTTTGCGCGCCTCGTAGTGGTCGAGGATCAGCGTATGACGTTCGGCAAGCGCCTCATGCGCCAGATGGTCAAAAACCACGGGTGCATCGGGCAGGTAATCGAACACCGTCTCCAGCCGCTCATAGAAGAACGGCAGCCAATGCTCCATGCCCGCGAAGCGCCGCCCCTCGCTGACCGCCGCGTAGAGCCCGTCGTCACGCGATGGCGCGCCAAAGGCCTCGATATAGGAGCGGCGGAAGCGGCTGATGGTTTCGGGCGTCAGCGCCACCTCGCTCATCGCCTGCAGCGCCATCGACTTGCGCTGGCCGGTGGTGCGCTGCGTGGCGGCGTCGAAGACGCGGATCGATTCCAGCGTGTCGCCGAAGAAATCAAGCCGCAGCGCCTCGGTCCAGCCGGGCGCGAAGAGGTCGAGAATGCCGCCCCGGACCGCGAATTCGCCGATGCCGCGCACGGTCGGCACCCGCTCGAATCCCGACGTCTCCAGTCGCGCGATCAGCGCATTCATGTCGATCTGGTTGCCGGGTCTGGCGTGGAAGGTCTGTGCCTCGACAAGCTCCGCAGGCGGGATGCGCTGCAGCAGCGCATTGGCGGTGGTGAGAATGACGGCACGATGCGGTTTCTTCGCCAGCGCGATCATGGCGGTCAGCGCATCGAGGCGCTTGGCGGCGGCATCGGAACCCGGCGACACACGGTCGTATGGCAGGCAGTCCCAGGCAGGCAGTTCCAGCACGGGCAGGCCGGGCGCGACGAAGGACAGCGCCTCGATGATGGAAGGCAGGCGCTGGCCGTCGCGGGCCACGAACAGCACCGGCTTGTCGGGTGCGATCTCGAGCGCCGTCTGGACCAGCGCGAAGGCCTCGTAGCCGTCGGCGACCCCGTCGACGATGAACTGGCCGGCACGGCCCTTCGGCAAGCCAATGGTGGGAATGAGAGCCATCAAATCACGGTCTTGGTTGTCGCAATTCCCGTGGGAAAATCGCTTCGCACTTTTCCTGGAATTGCTTGTGTTCAGAAAGTCATGTGTTTCAGAAAGTCATGGTCCGGCGGGCCACCAGGATTTTTTGAAGGACGGCACAGTCGATCTCCGCCGGCACCGGGCGTTCGCCAGTGACCAGCGGCAGGAATTCCGTGTCGGAAATGTCGAGGAGCCTCTCATATTGGTCGATTTCCTCGGCGGTCAAGGTGCCGATCTCGGCATCTGCGAAGGTGCCCAGGATGAGGTCCATCTCGCGCATGCCGCGATGCCAGGAGCGGAACAACAGCTTGCGGCGATGGGCGTCCAGACCCTCGCTTGATCGTTTCGTTCCGGTCATTGTGCCGCATCCTCGCTTCAAGCGGCGCATATAGCGTGGATAGTGGGCGGTGTCAGCCTTGCGCTGCTGCCGTCGCGACATAAGCTGACATCATGCGTCCTTCCATACTCGATCCCCTGTTTGTCCCGATCACTTCGCTTGCCGGCGTGGGACCGAAGGTCGCTGCGCTGATCGAGAAGGTCGTTGCGGCCGATCTCGGCGATCGCGCCGCACGCGCCGGCGATCTCTTGTTCGTGCTGCCGCACACCGTCATCGACCGCCGCAACCGGCCGGGCATCGCACTCGCGGCCGAAGGCGCCATCGTGACGCTTGAGCTGCGCATAGACCGCCACCAGCCGCCGCCGCGCGGCAACAAATCGGTGCCCTACCGAGTCTACGCCCATGATGATACCGGCGAAATCGGCCTGACCTTCTTCCATGCCCATGCCGCCTATCTCGAAAAGGCAATGCCTGTGGGCGAGCATGTCGTGGTGTCAGGCCGCATGGAATGGTTCAACGGACGCCCGACCATGGTCCACCCCGACCATATCGCACTCGCCGATGAAGCCGAGAACCTGCCGCTGGTCGAACCGGTCTATCCGCTGACCGCGGGGCTCTCCGGCAAGGTTTTGCGCCGTGCGATCGGCCAGGCGCTCGGCCGCCTGCCGGAACTGCCGGAATGGCAGGACGGTGCCTTCATGCGCCGCCAGAGCTTTGCGTCCTTCGGCGACGCGCTGACCCGCATCCATTATCCCGCCGACCCGATCGATGTCGCGGTTGAAGGGGCTGCATGGCGCCGCCTCGCCTATGATGAATTGCTCGCCGGCCAGGTTTCGCTGGCCCTGGTGCGGGCAAAGGTGCGACGCCTGTCAGGCCGACCGCTCGTTGGCGATGGCCGCATCGTCGAGAAACTGCGTGCGGCCCTGCCCTATTCGCTTACCCCCTCGCAGGAATTCGCGCTCGCCGAAATCAACGCCGATCTCGCTGACCCCGAGCGCATGCTGCGGCTGCTGCAAGGCGATGTCGGCTCGGGCAAGACGGTGGTGGCTCTCTTGGCCATGGCACGCGCCGTCGAGGCCGGCGGCCAGACGGCGCTGATGGCGCCGACCGAAATCCTGGCGCGCCAGCATCTGGCGACGATCGCCCCGCTTGCCGCCAAGGTCGGATTGCGCATCGCCATCCTGACCGGCCGTGAAAAGGGCCGCGAGCGAGCCGAAACGCTGGCGGGTCTTGCCAGCGGCGAAATCGACATCGTCGTCGGCACCCATGCGCTGTTTCAGGAAACGGTCAGCTTCCACGATCTGGTCCTGGCCGTCATCGACGAGCAGCATCGCTTCGGCGTCCACCAGCGGCTTGCCATCACCGCCAAGGGCGACGCGCCAGACATGCTGGTGATGACCGCGACCCCTATCCCGCGCACGCTGGTGCTGACCGCCTTCGGCGACATGGATGTGTCGAAGCTGACGGAAAAACCAGCCGGCCGCCAGCCGATCCGCACCGTCACGCTGCCGCTCGAACGGCTCGACGAACTGGTCGGCCGTATGCTCGATGCCGTCGCGGATGGCCAGAAGATCTATTGGATCTGTCCGCTGGTGGAGGAATCCGAAGAGATAAAACTAATGTCGGCCGAGGATCGTTTCGCCTCGCTGAAGCCGCTGTTTGGCGACCGCATCGGCCTTGTCCATGGCCGCATGAAGGGTCCCGAGAAGGACGAGGCGATGCGCGCCTTCAAGCAGGGTGAGACGCGCATCCTGATCGCCACCACGGTCATCGAGGTCGGCGTCGACGTGCCTGACGCCACGATCATGGTCATCGAGCATGCCGAGCGATTTGGGCTTGCGCAATTGCACCAGCTGCGCGGCCGGGTCGGGCGCGGCGATATCAAGTCATCCTGCGTACTGCTCTACAAGGACCCGCTTGGCGAAACCGCCAAACGCCGGCTGTCGGTGATGCGTGAGACCGAGGACGGCTTCCTGATCGCCGAGGAGGACCTGAAATTGCGCGGCGAAGGCGAATTGCTCGGCACGCGTCAGTCCGGCACGCCGGGTTTCCAGGTGGCGCGGATCGAGGCGCATGCCGACCTTCTCGAAGCCGCGCGAGACGATGCCAGGCTGATCCTGTCGCGCGACCCGGAACTGCAATCGGATCGTGGCGAGGCGCTGCGGCTCCTGCTCTACTTGTTTGGCCGCGACGAGGCCGTGCGGCTCCTGCGCGCCGGATGAGGGCCTAGCGGCGGATTGGCCAGGGTTCCGTTGATCGGCTCACCGTTCAGCGTCACCAATTTCGTCTTTACCTCAGGGGCCACCAACCCGGCCGACACAATCAGCTTGGCGCCGTCCTCGATCGTCATGTCGAGCGGCACGATGTCGGATTTGGGCACATACATCAGGAAACCGGTCGTCGGGTTCGGCGTGCACGGCATGAACACGGCGATCAGCGGATCGCCTTCCTGGTCAAGCTTCTGATTGATCTCGGTTTCCTTCTCGCTGGCGACAAACACCAGCGACCACACACCCTTGCGTGGATATTCGACCAGCCCAACCTGGCGGAACATGTCGCCCTTGTTCGACAGCACGGTCTCGAAAATCTGCTTCAGCGAGCCATAGATGCCGCGCACCAGCGGCATGCGGCCAAGCAGGCGCTCGCCAAAACCGACGATGGCGCGGCCGACAATGTTGGCGGCGAGAAAACCGATCAGCGTGATCAGGATCAGCGCCACGATCAGTCCGAACCCCGGAACCGGGAACGGCAGGTAGGTATCGGGGCTGTAACGCGCCGGAATATAGGGTTTGACCCAGGAATCGACCCAGCCGATGAACGACCATGCGATATAGGCGGTGATCGCCAGTGGGGCGCAGACGACGAAGCCCGTGAGGAAATAGTTCCTCAGCCGGGTCATGCCGGAGGTCTTCGGAGCATCGGACATGGTTCACCGGGCGCGGGTTGCAGCGCAACATTAGTGAACCGGAAGGCCGTTTGGAACTGCGAAGTTTTTAAAGGCGCCCGTTTAAGAGTGCCTATTCCACCGTCACCGATTTCGCCAGATTGCGCGGCTGGTCGACGTCGGTGCCCATGAACACGGCGGCGAAATAGGCGAGCATCTGGATCGGCAGCGCATAAACGATAGGCGAGATGATTTCCGGCACATCCGGAAGCACGATCGTCTCCATCGTCGTCACGCTCACCTGTGCCGCGCCCTTGCTGTCCGTGATCAGGATGATCTTGCCGCCGCGCGCCGCCACTTCCTGCATGTTGGACACGGTCTTTTCGAAGATGCGGTCATGCGGCGCAATCACGATCACCGGCATGTTCTCGTCGATCAGCGCGATCGGCCCGTGCTTCAACTCACCAGCCGCATAGCCTTCGGCGTGGATGTAGGAGATTTCCTTGAGCTTCAGCGCGCCTTCCATGGCCAGCGGGAAATTGGTGTCACGGCCGAGATAGAGCACGTCCTTGTAGCGCGACAGCTCCCGCGCGATCCGTTCGATCTGCTCTTCGAGCTTCAGCACCTGGTTGGCGTAGCGCGGTGCTTCCGAAAGCGCTCGCACCAGCATCTTCTCTTGCTCCGTCGAGATCGCCCCGCGCGCCACGCCGGCGCGTACGGCAAGCGACGCGAGCACGGACAATTGACAGGTGAAAGCCTTGGTCGAAGCGACGCCGATCTCCGGCCCCGCGAGCGTCGGCAGCACCACGTCGGATTCGCGCGCCATGGTCGATTCCCGCACATTGACGACGGCGCCGATCTTCATCCCGGCCTTGCGGCAATAGCGCAGCGAGGCCAGCGTATCGGCGGTCTCGCCGGACTGCGAGATGAAGAAGGCGGCATCGTTCGCCGACAGAGGCATCTCGCGGTAACGGAATTCCGATGCGACGTCGATATCGACCGGGAGTCGCGCATAGCGCTCGAACCAGTATTTGCCGATCAGGCCGGCGAGATAGGCAGTGCCACAGGCGGAGATGGCCAGGCGGCCGATCTTGGCGAAATCGAATGGCAGGTCGAGCGGCTTGGAGGCCCCGGAGACGAAATCGACATAGTGGGCCAGCGTGTGCGAGATCACCTCGGGCTGTTCATGGATTTCCTTCTCCATGAAATGGCGGCGATTGCCCTTGTCGACCATGAAGCTGGTCGACAGCGACTGCTGGCGCCTGCGGTCGACTTGCTTGCCGTCGATGTCGAAGATGGCGACGCTATCGCGACGCACCACGGCCCAGTCGCCATCCTCAAGATAGGTGATCGAGTTGGTGAACGGAGCGAGCGCGATCGCGTCGGACCCCAAAAACATCTCGCCATCGCCATGGCCGACCGCCAGTGGCGGGCCGTTGCGGGCGCCGACGATCAGGTCCTCGTCGCCTTTGAACATGATGGCCAACGCAAAAGCGCCTTCCAATCGCTTCAGCGCCTTGTGCGCCGCCTCGACGGGCTTAAGCCCCTTGGCCATCTCCCGCGCCACCAGATGCGCGACGACCTCAGTGTCGGTCTGCGACGAGAAGGAATAGCCGTCGTGGATCAACTCGTCGCGCAATTCGGCAAAATTCTCGATGATGCCGTTGTGGACGATCGCGACGCCATCCGAAAAATGCGGATGCGCATTGTTCTCGTTGGGAACGCCATGGGTTGCCCAGCGCGTATGGCCGATACCGATGGTGCCGTCGAGCGGCTCGTCCTTGAGCCGACGTTCGAGGTTAACCAGCTTGCCTTCGGCGCGGCGGCGGCCGAGCACGCCCTTTTCGATGGTGGCGACGCCTGCCGAGTCATAGCCGCGATATTCGAGCCGCTTCAGCGCGTCGACGATGAGCGGCGCAACCTGGGAGTGGCCGACGATTCCAACGATACCGCACATGCAGACAGTCCCCGATTGCCCATGGAAAACCAGCGCTATTTAGGGGTGGCCGGCCTGCCGCGAAAGTCACATTGCATTTCGTCCCGTGTAACGGACGGTTGCGCATGCATGCACCATGACAGCCCGCCCTTGCAATCCGATTACTGCAATCGTTCGGTTTTTCGATTGCTTCGGTAAGAAAGCAGACCCGTCGACCAATCGCTAATGGTCGGCGCCAGCCGCCTTTTTCTTCGCTGCCGCGGCGGAAGCAAACCGTTCGCGCAATTCCTTGGCCTTGCCGGGGATCGTCTTCTGGCGGGCGCGGCCAAAGGCCAGCGCGTCGTCGGGCACGCTTTCGGTGATGACGCTGCCCGAAGCGATATAGCCGCCCTTGCCGATGGTGACCGGGGCCACAAGCGAGGAATTCGAGCCGATGAAGGCGCCCTCGCCGATGTCGGTGAAGAATTTCGAATAGCCGTCATAGTTGCAGGTGATGGTGCCAGCGCCGATATTGGCGCCAGCGCCGACCCGGGCATCGCCGATATAGGTCAAATGGTTGACCTTGGCGCCCTCCTCGATAACGGCCTGCTTGACCTCGCAGAAATTGCCGACCTTGGACTTCTGCTTGAGATCGGCGCCCGGCCGCAGCCGTGCGAACGGCCCGACATCGCAATTGGAAGCAATGGTGGCGCCCTCGATATGGCTGAAGGCGTGGATCTTGGCGCCCGAGGCAACCGTCACACCCGGTCCGAACCAGACATTGGGTTCGACGATCGTGTCGGCGCCGATTTTGGTGTCATGCGAGAAATACACGGTTTCCGGGGCAATCAGCGTCACGCCCGAAAGCATCGCCTCATGGCGCCGACGCGCCTGCCAGATGGCTTCGGCTTGCGCCAGTTCGGCGCGGTTGTTGATACCCAGCGCACTTTCGAAGCTGGCTTCGGTGGCAACGACGTCAAGGCCCTGTGCACTGGCGATCTCGACGATATCGGTCAGATAATACTCGCCCTTGGCATTCTTGTTGCCGACGGCGTCAAGCAGCTTCAGAGCATGCGCGCCGGCCACCGCCATCATGCCGGCATTGCAGAAGCCGATCTTCTTCTCCTCTTCGGAGCAATCCTTTTCCTCGCGGATCGCTATCAGCTTGCCTCCCTTTTCGATCAGCCGGCCATAGCCGGTCGGGCTGGGCGGTCGGAAACCGATGACCACGACAGCGGCACCTTCAGCCAGTTTCAGCCGCGCCACCGTCAGGGCATCCGCATCGATCAGCGGCGTATCACCGAACATGACGAGGACATCGTCATAACCCTTTGATATCGCTTCGCGAGCGGCGAGGACGGCATGCGCCGTGCCAAGGCGTTTGTCCTGGACGAAGGTCTCCGCCTTCGGTGCAAATTTCGCCGCCGCCTTGCGCATCTCATCCGCGCCATGTCCGATGACCAGCGCCTGGCCGCCGACGCCAGCGGCCTCGGCCGCCTTCACCACATGAGCCACCATAGGTAGGCTCGCGATCTGGTGCAGCACCTTCGGCAGCGCGCTCTTCATGCGCGTGCCTTCGCCGGCGGCGAGAATGACGGACAGGCAGGTTCTCTGGCTCATGGAAAAGCAACCATATGAAAAGGGTTGGGAATCAACACAGGATAGCAGCGGCGCCATGCTGCACCAATGCGGTTAAATTCCGGTGAGATGCAGCATGGAAGAGCAACTGACTTTTAATCAGTAGGCTTACCCCAGCCGCCCCAGCAGCGGAAAATTCTCCAGCAGCCAATAAGACACCGCCTGCACGCCGCCGGTCAGGAAAAACACGCCGGCGACCACCAGCAGTGCGCCGATCGCCTTTTCGACGCGGCCGAGATGGACGCGGAATTTGCCGAGGAAGCGCATGAAGGCGCCAGAGAACAGCGCGGCGATCAGGAACGGGATGCCGAGGCCGAGCGAATAGGCGGCGAGCAGCAGCGCGCCCTCGCCCACGGTTTCACGGCCACCGGCCAGCGTCAGGATCGGTCCCAGCACCGGGCCGATGCAGGGCGTCCAGCCGAAGGCGAAGGCTAGGCCCATGACATAGGCGGCGACGGCGCTGGCGGGCTTGCCCTGCGACTGGAAGCGCGCCTCGCGCGACAACAAGGGGATGCGCAGGATGCCCAGAAAATTCAGGCCCATCAGGATGATCAGCACCCCGGCGCCCATTGCCAGCGGCTCCTGCCAGACGCGCAGCAGCCGGCCGATGGTCGAGGCGCCGGCGCCGAGCGCGACGAACACTGTCGAAAAGCCGAGCACGAAGGCGATCGAGGAGTAGAGCAGCGCGCCGCGTGCGCCCTGGCTTGCCGTCGCGCCCGCATTGCCGCGGAAATCGTCGACCGATACGCCGGCCATGTAGCAGAGATAGGGCGGCACCAGCGGCAGCACGCATGGCGACAGGAACGAGATGGCCCCCGCCCCGACCGCGCTGACATAGCCGATGTCCAATGCCATTCCAAAGCTCCGACTGTTGGCGTTCGATATAGCGACGCACCGACCTGTGCGCCAATCACCAATGTGTGGCAACCGGTCGCTGTTCGGCAATCGCACTGGCCTCGAATCCAGCTGCACCACCTATCCAAGTACGACCGAACCGAGAGAATTGTTACGGGCAACTAGGCCCGCCAGCTGCCGATGTCCTCAAGCCTTTCGGGAAGAAAACCCGACCGGCAGGCGTTGACACAACGAGGCCGCGATTTCCCGCGCACCTCCACATATTAGCCAGGGAGATTTCCATGAAGACCATAACTGTAGGGCTAGCCGCGCTTTTGCTCAGCACCGTCGCATCCCTCGCCGCCAATGCGTGGAAGGAAGCCGATGTCGGAGGCACCAAGATCTACACCAACGCCAAGGGCATGACGCTTTATACCTACGACAAGGATGAGAAGGGCAAGTCGAACTGCGACGACAAATGCGCCGCCAACTGGCCACCGTTGAAGGCCGAAGCCGGCGCAAAGGCCTCCGAAGGATGGACGATCGTCAAGCGCACCGACGGCACCAAGATGTGGGCCTATGACGGCAAGCCGGTCTACACCTTCATCAAGGACAAGAAACCCGGAGATGTGAGCGGCGATGGCGTCGCTGGCGTCTGGCACATCGCCAAGGCCGACTGAACCCGCTCCCGCTTGCTGGCGGGACATCTGCTGGTCGCCGTGCATCCCTCCATGGGGCGGGCGGCCAGCTTCCTTGTTGCTGCTCATGCAGCGTGACAGGTGGCCAAGATGTGAAAGACAGCGCCATTCCTCGACTCGCCGCGAAGGAAGCACTCGATTTCGCCGACTTCCAGCCCTCATCCCGCTGACCGAAATTCTGTGATTTCTCCATACACTCTAAGAGTGTATTGCTGGCGGCCACTCCGCAATTTGGCCCCTTCCCCTTGACCGGATGCAAAAGCGCGGCCATGTGAGCGACGAACAGAACCGAGATTTCGTCGCGCGCAGCGGAATTCTTCTGCCGCATCACAGCTGATATGAGACCTCATGGACGTCGTCGTCGTCGAATCGCCGGCCAAGGCGAAGACAATCAACAAATACCTCGGCAGGAACTACAAGGTTCTGGCCTCGTTCGGGCACGTCCGCGATTTGCCGGCCAAGGATGGCTCGGTGCGCCCGGATGAGGATTTCGCCATGTCCTGGGCGGTCGACACCGCCTCGGGCAAGCGCCTTACCGACATCGCCAATGCGGTCAAGGATGCCGACGGCCTGATCCTCGCCACCGACCCGGATCGCGAAGGTGAGGCCATCTCCTGGCATGTACTGGAGGTGCTGAAGCAGAAGCGCGCGCTGAAGGACAAGCCCGTCAGCCGCGTCGTCTTCAACGCCATTACCAAGTCGTCGGTGCTGGAGGCGATGGCCAATCCGCGCCAGATCGATGCGCCTCTCGTCGATGCTTATCTCGCCCGCCGCGCGCTGGACTATCTCGTCGGCTTCACGCTGTCGCCGGTGCTGTGGCGCAAATTGCCGGGCGCCCGCTCCGCCGGCCGCGTCCAGTCGGTGGCGCTGCGCCTGGTCTGCGACCGCGAATCCGAAATCGAACGCTTCATCCGCGAGGAATATTGGCAGATCGCTGCCATCCTCGGCACACCGCGCAACGAGACCTTCGAAGCCCGCCTGACCGCATTCGAGCGCAAGAAGCTGCAAAAGCTCGACATTGCCAACAAGGCCCAGGCCGACGACATCAAGGCGATGCTCGAGGGTGCGACCTTCAAGGCGCTGTCCGTCGAAGCCAAGCCGACGAAGCGCAACCCCGGGCCGCCCTTCACCACCTCGACGCTGCAACAGGCCGCCTCGTCGGGCCTCGGCTTCTCGGCCACGCGCACCATGCAGGTGGCGCAGCGGCTCTATGAAGGCATGGACATTGGCGGCGAGACCGCTGGCCTCATCACCTATATGCGAACCGACGGCGTGCAGATGGCCCCCGAGGCGATCGACGCCGCTCGCGACGCCATCGCCAAGGAATTCGGCCCGAAATACCTGCCGGAAAAGCCGCGCCAATACACCGCCAAGGCGAAGAACGCCCAGGAAGCGCACGAAGCGATCCGGCCGACGGATTTCATGCGCACCCCGGCGTCGGTCAGGCAATATCTCGATGCCGACCAGATGCGGCTCTATGAGCTGATCTGGAAGCGCGCCATCGCTAGCCAGATGCAGCCGGCCGAGATCGAGCGCACCACCGTCGAAATCGAGGCGCTGAACGGCGCCCGCACCGCCGAGCTTCGCGCCGTTGGCTCGGTCATCCGCTTCGATGGCTTCATCGCCGCTTACACGGACCAGAAGGACGACGACGCGGAAGACGAGGAAAACCGCCGTCTGCCCGAAATCCGGGCCGGCGAGCAGCTTGCCCGCCGCGCAATCAATGCCACCCAGCACACCACCGAGCCGCCGCCGCGCTACTCCGAGGCGTCGCTGATCAAGAAGCTGGAAGAACTCGGCATCGGCCGTCCCTCTACCTACACGGCGATCCTGAAGACGCTCGAGGACCGTGACTATGTCACGATCGACAAGCGCCGGCTGGTGCCACAGGCAAAGGGCCGCCTGCTGTCGGCCTTCCTCGAAAGCTTCTTCGAGCGCTATGTCGAGTACGACTTCACCGCGTCGCTGGAGGAAAAGCTCGACGAGATTTCCGATGGCAAGCTCGCCTGGAAGGACGTGCTGCGCGACTTCTGGAAGGATTTTTCCGGAGCCGTCGCCGACATCAAGGAACTGCGCGTCACCGACGTGCTCGATGCGCTGAACGAGGAATTGGCGCCGCTGGTTTTCCCCGCCCGCGAGGACGGCTCCAATCCGCGTATCTGCCCCAAATGCGGCACCGGCAATCTGTCGCTGAAGCTCGGCAAGTTCGGCGCTTTCGTCGGCTGCTCGAACTATCCCGAATGCTCCTTCACCCGCCAGCTCGGCGACGCCGCCAATCCCAATGGGGAGAACGGCGGTGGCGAGGATGGCACCAAGCTGCTTGGCAAGGATCCTTACACGGCCGAGGAAATCACGCTGCGCTCGGGCCGCTTCGGCCCCTACATCCAGCGCGGCGACGGCAAGGAAGCCAAGCGATCGAGCCTGCCAAAGGGCTGGACGCCTGAATCCATCGATCACGAGAAGGCGCTCGCCTTGTTGGCGCTGCCGCGCGACGTGGGCAAACATCCCGAAAGCGGCAAGATGATCTCTGCCGGTCTCGGCCGCTACGGTCCATTCGTGCTGCACGATGGTACCTACGCCAATCTCGACAGCATCGAGGACGTGTTCTCGATCGGCCTCAACCGCGCCGTCACGGTGATTGCCGAGAAGCAGTCGAAGGGCAAGGGCGGCCGCAATGGCGGCACGCCGGCAGCCCTGAAGGAGCTTGGGGACCATCCGGATGGCGGCGGCAAGATCGTCGTGCGCGACGGCAAATACGGCCCTTATGTCAATTTTGGCAAGGTCAACGCCACGCTGCCCAAAGGCAAGGATCCGCAATCGGTGACCGTCGAGGATGCGCTAGCGCTGATTGCCGAGAAGGAAGCCAAGGGAGGCGGTGGCAAGAAGCCGTTCCGCAAGGCGGCCACGGCAAAGGCCCCACAGCCAAGAAAACCACAACCAAGAAGGCAGCCGCCAAGAAGCCGGCCGCGAAGAAAAAAGGATAGGGCGGCGTGGCGCGCAGGATCACCGGAAGAAGCCACGGCGATCCGCGCACCGCCGACACCAGGGCCAAGGTCAAGGACGACTACCGGCCCTCGCGCGATGAAATCCTGCGCTACATCGCCGAAAACCCCGATCGTGCCGGAAAGCGCGATATCGCCAAGGCGTTCGCGCTGCGCGGCGACGACCGCATCTGGCTGAAGGATCTGCTGCGCGACCTGCAGGACGAAGGCGTTCTGACCAAGGAGCGCAAGCGGCTGGCCCGCGTCGGCGCCCTGCCCCATGTCGCCGTGCTCGACATCTTTGGCCGCGACGGCGACGGCATCTTGCTGGCGCATCCGGCCGAGGCCGTCGGCCCGGGCGAACCTCCAGTGGTCTCGATCCGTGTTTCGCGCGGGGGGAACGGACCGGCGCCGGGCATCGGCGACCGTGTGCTGGCCAAGACCTTCCCGACCGACGATCCGTCAGGGCCTGCCTATACCGGCCGGGTGATGAAGATCTTCGAGAAGCGTACGGATGCCGTCCTCGGTGTCTTTCGCGTGCTTCAGGACGGCAGCTTCCGCATCGAGCCGGTGGAACGGCGCCAGCCCGAACTGATCGTCGACAAGGAGTTCCAGAACGGCGCCAAAAACGGCGATCTTGTCGAGGTCGAGCCCGCGCGAGCCTCGCGTTATGGGCTGCCGAGAGCCAAGGTGCTCAACGTGCTGGGTTCGCTGACCAGCGAAAAGGCGGTCTCGATGATCGCCATCCACGCGCACGACATTCCGCACATTTTCCCGGCCGACGTGACAGCCGAATCCGAGGCGGTGAAGCCGGCGACGCTTGCCCACCGCGAGGACTGGCGCGACCTGCCCCTGGTGACCATCGATCCGGCTGATGCCAAGGACCATGACGACGCCGTCTTCGCCACCCCCGACCTCGACGAGAAAAATCTCGGCGGCTTTATCGCCACCGTCGCGATCGCCGATGTCGCCGCCTATGTCCGCTACGGCACGGCCCTCGACCGCGAGGCCCTGAAGCGTGGCAATTCGGTTTATTTCCCGGATCGCGTCGTGCCGATGCTGCCCGAGCGCATCTCCAACGATCTCTGCTCGCTGCGCGAGGGCCAGGATCGCCCGGCGCTGGCGGTGCGCATGACCTTCTCCGCCGATGGCCGCAAGATCAGGCATTCCTTCCACCGCGTCATGATGAAGTCGGCTGCCAAGCTCGCCTACAGCCAAGCCCAGGCGGCGATCGACGGCATGCCGGACGACAAGACCGGCCCGATCCTCGACACCGTGCTGAGGCCGCTGTGGGACGCCTACGCTATCCTCAAGCGCGGCCGCGACAGCCGCCAGCCGCTCGAACTCGACCTGCCGGAGCGCAAGATCCTGCTCAAACCGGATGGCACGGTCGACCGCGTCATCGTGCCGGAGCGGCTCGACGCCCACAAGCTGATCGAAGAGTTCATGATCCAGGCCAATGTCGCCGCGGCCGAAACGCTGGAGGGCAAAAAGCAGGCGCTGGTCTACCGCATTCACGATGCGCCGTCGCTCGCCAAGCAGGAATCGCTGCGCGAATTCCTGCAGACGCTTAGCCTGTCGCTGGCACGCGGCGCCCAGATGCGGCCCAGCCAGTTCAACGGCATTCTGGACCGCGTACGCGGCGCCGACAATGAGGCGCTGGTCAACGAAGTGGTGCTGCGCTCGCAGAGCCAGGCCGAATATTCACCCAAGAACATCGGCCATTTCGGCCTCAACCTCAGGCGCTACGCGCATTTCACCTCGCCGATCCGCCGCTACGCGGACCTGATCGTCCATCGTGGGCTTATTGCCGCACTCGGTCTTGGCCCCGGAGGACTGACGCAAGACGAGGAGACGCGCCTCGAAGACGTCGCGGTGCTGATCTCCGGCACGGAACGGCGCGCAATGGCTGCCGAGCGCGACACGGTCGACCGGCTGATCTCAGCCTATCTTGCAGAGCGCATCGACGACCGCTTCGATGCCCGCATCTCCGGCGTCACCAAATCAGGACTTTTTGTCCAATTGCCGCAGTATGGCGCCGATGGTTTCATCCCGGTGTCAACTCTGGGCGGCGATTACTATATATACGACGAAACGGCTCGCTCGCTGTTCGGAGAACGCTCGGGCACAGGCTACCAACTGGCGGACCGCGTCGAGGTCCGGCTCGTCGAGGTGGCGCCGATGGCCGGAGCGATGCGCTTCGAGATGTTGACCGACCCAAAGCCCCTGCCAGGCTCCAGCAGGTCGTTTCATAAGGCTAAGGGCCGCGCCCGTGCGTCGCAATCGCGACCGGGGTCGCGCGGCAGGAGACGATGATGGAACAACAGGTTTTTGGTGGCGAACATCACTCGGGCCGGACTGCCCGGCCATTGTGGACGGCGATGAAGCGCGGCCTTTTGGGCCGCTGCCCGAATTGCGGCGAAGGCAAGCTCTTCCGCGGCTTCACCAAGACCGTCGAAACCTGCAGCGTCTGCGGCGAGGAGATTCATCATCATCGCGCCGACGATTTGCCCGCCTATCTCGTCATCGTCATCGTCGGCCACATCGTGCTCGGCGCCTTCATGGGTGTCGAGGCGACCTCGACGCTCTCCACCTGGCAACACATCCTCATCTGGGTGCCCTTGACCATACTTCTGTCGATCGCGTTGCTGCAGCCTGTCAAAGGCGCCGTCATCGGATTGCAATGGGCGTTCTATATGCACGGATTTGGTGGCGAAAAGGATGTGATCGAGCCGCATCCCGGGGCCTGAGGTGTTGGCTGGCGCAACATGCCAATCGTTAAGGCCACTTTCGCATGCAAGAAGTTTCCGCTAGGTCCCGCGCATGGAAGCAATGACCAAGGCGGATGCCGACAAGCTCGACAAGGGTCTTGCCATGCATGGCGGCCGGCCTCTGCGTCCGCGTGACGCCGCGACGCTCATCCTGCTCGACCGCAAAGGAGACGACGTCCTGGTGCTGATGGGACGCCGCCACGCCGCGCACGCCTTCATGCCAGGGAAATTCGTTTTCCCGGGCGGCCGTACCGACCCTGCCGACAGCCGCATCCCGACGGCGACCGCCCTTAACCAGCACGAAGAAGCCAAGCTGACGGCCGGCCCCGGCCGCACCAGCCGCGCTCGAGCCCGTGCCATCGCTTTGTCGGCGGTCCGCGAGACCTATGAGGAAGCCGGCCTGCTGATCGGCCGCAAGGGCGCCTTTGCGACGACCAGGCGCGACTGGCAGGGTTTCGTCGAACATGGCGTGGCACCATCGCTGGAGGCGTTGCGCTTCGTCGCGCGCGCCATCACGCCGCCGAACCGGGTGCGCCGATTCGACACCCGCTTCTTCAGCGCCTGGCGTGGCGACGTCGCCATCGAATTGCCCGATGGCGGCCCGACCAACGAACTGGAGGAACTGGTCTGGCTGCCGCTCGCAAAGGCCAAGCAGGCCGACATACCCGACATCACCCGAATGATCCTGAACGAGCTGGAAAGGCGGCTCGCCCACGATCCGCTGCTGCGTCCGGGTGGCCCCGTCCCCTTCTACCGGCTTGTCCGCAACCGCTTCACCCGCGAACTTCTTTAGAGCAATTCCAGGAAAGTGTGGCCCGGTTTTCCCGGGACAAGCGCGTAGCACTTGCCCTTGGGAATTGCGTAAGATCAAACAGACAGAGTATTCAGCATCTCATGACGGTCGATACCCAACCACAGGGCGACGAACGCGTACACTGGCTGCCGATGGTCGCGGCGATCTCGTCGATCAGCGTCGTCGGCATTGCCATTGGCCTCGGCATGCCGCTGCTTAGCGTCATCCTGGAAACACGCGGCCATTCGGCCTCGATGATCGGCCTCAACACGGCCGTCGCCGGCCTGGCCTCGATCGCCGGGGCGCCGCTCGCCACGCCGCTCGCCATGCGCTTTGGCGTCGCCTGGACTATGATCGCCATGATTGCTACCGGCGCGCTGGCTTTCGTCGGTTTCCATTTCGCGCCTGATTTCTGGATGTGGTTTCCGCTGCGCATCGTGCTGCACATCGCGCTGACGGTGCTGTTCATCCTGTCGGAATTCTGGATCAGCACGTCGGCGCCGCCGCATCGCCGCGGTCTTGTGCTCGGCATCTATGCCACCGTCCTGTCGCTCGGTTTTGCCGCGGGACCGTGGCTGTTTGCCCATCTCGGCAGTTCCGGCTTCAGGCCGTTCGGCGTCATCATCGCCCTGGTGACGCTCGCCGCCATACCGGTGCTGGCCGCCCGCAACGAAAGCCCCGCCATCGTGGCGGAGAGCGAAACCAGCCACTTCCTGCGTTACATCTGGCTGGTGCCGACCGCGACTTTCGCCGTGCTGGTGTTCGGCGCGGTCGAGACCGGCGGCTTCGCGCTGTTCCCGGTCTATGGCAACCGCATCGGCTACTCCGAGGCCGACGCGGCGCTGCTGCTGACCATGATCGGCCTTGGCAATGTGCTGTTGCAGATCCCCATCGGCATGATCAGCGACCGCGTCTCGGACCGGCGCTATCTCCTGCTCGCCTGCGCCACGGTCGGTCTCGTCGGCACGATATTCATGCCGTTCTTTGCCGCGAACTGGCATTTGATGGCAGCGCTTCTCTTCGTCTGGGGCGGTGTCGTTGCTGCCATGTACACGATCGGTCTTGCCCATCTCGGGTCGCAGCTCTCCGGCCACGAACTGGCGTCGGCCAATGCTGCTTTCGTGCTGTGCTATGGTGTCGGCATGGTCCTTGGGCCGCAGGCGATCGGCATCGGCATGGACAGTTTCGGGCCTTCCGGCTTCGGCTGGTCTCTCGGCCTGTTCTTCGCCGCCTACATCGCCCTGGTCTGCTTCAGGCTCGTTCGCAAGATCCTGCTGTAGAGCCCAACCAGTCGCTTATCGACACAGCGCAGCGACAGGCTGCTGACAGAACCGTGTCAGCAGCCACCGGTTAAAAGGGTATTCTAAAACACCCTGAACCGAGGACACTCCGATGATCGACAGCGGCTTTGAAACCACCTCGCTGCGAATGACGCTCCTGCTGCTCGTCAGCTTCCAGGCTCCGGCTGCCGACGTCGACCGCATCATGGACGCGGTTGTGGCGATCGCACCGCTGGCCATGGGCAAGTATGACCGAAATGCCTATCAGTCGGCGCATGGCATCGAGCGCTACAGGCCGCTTGAAGGAGCAGCGGCCGGCGCCGAAAGCGAATTGCGCCGCCGCCCGGGCACGGTCGAGGTTTCCTTCGAATTGCCCGATGACCAGCCGCTGGCGGCTCGCGTCGTCGAGGCGATTTTCCAGGCCCATTCCTATCAGGAGCCGGTGATCCGCATCCAGCCGATCCTTGCCAGCCGCTCCAAGGGGCTGGACGACCGCGCCAATCCGAATCGCTGGTGGAACACGACCGGAGACTGGAAGAAGGTCGCGGTATCAGAGGCGCAAACCGTCTGATTTATGCATACCGGGCAGCTTGAGCGGGCCACATAGGGTCCGCCGGGCTTGACTTTCCAGGCACGTTCTTTATGTGTCGCGCCAAGTTTCCCGCGTCCGGGTGTTTTCCCCGTGCTCCAGCGGCCAAAACTCCACGAACATAACGGACTGAGATCATGGCCAAAGCCGCAAACATCAAGATCAAGCTTCTGTCGACCGCCGACACCGGTTTCTTCTACGTCACCAGCAAGAACAGCCGTACCAAGACCGACAAGCTGTCGTTCCGCAAGTACGACCCGGTCGCCAAGAAGCACGTCGAATTCAAGGAAACCAAGATCAAGTAATCTGGGTTTTCCCTCTGAAATGCCAAAACGCCGCCCGATGGGCGGCGTTTTTGTTTCCAATGCGGAAGGCATGGGCTGGGTGCGCTCAGCCCGGCTGAATTCATTGAGCCCGGCTGAATTCATTCAGCCGATACGGTCGCCGCTCTTCTCGTCAAACAGATGCAGCAACGCCGGATCGGCCGACAGCCGCACCGTGTCGCCGGGCTTGACGCCCGCGCGGCCCATGGCGAAGACGCAAAGCTGCTGGCCGGCCAGCTTGACATAGAACTGCGTCGACAGGCCGAGCGGCTCCACCACCCCCACTTCGCTTTGCAGGGCGCCATCATCGGCCAGCCGGATATGCTCGGGCCGCAGGCCGACGGTGATGACGTCGCCATCCCGGAGCGGCAGGCCGTCCGGCAGCCGAAGCTTCTGGCCATCGGACAGCACGGCGTCCGCCTTGCCGTCCTTCTCCACCACCGCCGGCAGGAAATTCATGCCCGGCGAGCCGATGAAGCCGGCGACGAACATGTTGGCCGGCCGGTCATAGAGATCGAGCGGCGCACCAACCTGCTGGATCAGCCCGTCATGCATGACGACGATGCGGTCGGCCATGGTCATCGCCTCGATCTGATCGTGGGTGACGTAGACCGAAGTGGTCTTCAACTGCTGGTGCAGCGCCTTGATCTCGGCGCGCATATGGACGCGCAGCTTGGCGTCGAGGTTGGACAGCGGCTCGTCGAAGAGAAAGACCTTGGGATCGCGCACGATGGCGCGGCCCATGGCGACGCGCTGGCGCTGGCCACCGGACAATTGCCTGGGCAGGCGTTGCAGGAAGGTATCGAGCCCCAGCCGCTTGGCAGCACCATCGACGCGAGCATCGATCGCCGGCTTCTCGGCCTTTCGCAACATCAGGCTGAAGCCCATGTTCTTCGATACGTCCATATGCGGATAGAGCGCATAGGACTGGAACACCATGGCGATATCGCGATCCTTCGGCGCGACATCATTGACCAGCCGCTCGCCGATGCGGATTTCGCCGCCGGAAGCTTCCTCCAGCCCGGCGATCATGCGCAGAAGCGTGGACTTGCCGCAGCCGGACGGTCCGACCAGGACGACGAACTCGCCATCGGCGATCTCGAGATCGACCGCGTGCAGGACGCGCACGGCGCCATAATCCTTGCGAACCTTTTCGAGCGTGACAGAGGCCATCGATCATCCTTTGACGGCGCCGGCGGTCAGGCCGGTGACGAGATAGCGTTGCAGGAAGGCGAAGAAGATGCAGACCGGGATCAGCGCCAGGATGGACGCCGCCATCATCTGCCCCCAATCGACGGCGAACTTGCCGATGAAGGTGAGCAGGCCGACGGCGAAAGTCTTCTGGTCGTCGCTGGAAATCAGCATCAGCGCGAACAGGAGCTCGCTCCACGCGGCGGTGAAGACGAAGCCCAGTGTCGCACCCATGCCGGGCAGCGTCAGCGGCACGATCACCCGGCGCATCGCCTGCGCGCGCGTGCAGCCGTCGATCATCGCCGCCTCTTCGAGGTCCTTCGGGATGCCGTCGAAGAAGGACTGCATCAGGAAGGTGGCGAAGGCGGTGTTGAAGGCGGTGTAGATGATGATCAGCCCGGTCAGGCTGTTGATCAGGCCGATCTGGCCCATCACGCGGTAGATCGGCGGAATGACCATCACCAGCGGAAAGGTCTGGGTCAAAAGCAGCATCAGCGCCAGTGCCGCCTTGCCGCGAAAGGTGAAGCGCGACATGGCGTAGCCGGCGAGCGTGGCTATCACCGTCACCAGGGCCGCCGTCGACACCGAGACGATGACGCTGTTGAGGAAATAGCGCGGGAAATCGGTGGCTTCGAGCACTGTGATGAAGTTCTGCAACGTCATGTGCGACGGCCAGAAGGTGATGCCTTCGGAATAGAGAAGCCGCTCCGGCGTGACCGAGATCTTCAGCGTCCAGTAGATCGGGAACAGTGCGAAGACCACATAAGCCGCGATTGCCGCGTAGAGACCGACGCCGCCGAAGAACCGTTGTGAAGCAGAGCGTCCCGCGATCATCAGACGTGCCTCACAAGCGAGCGGCGGATGGCGATCAGCGCAATCGCATAGGCGATGAGCAGGACGAGCAGCAGCACGGCCACAGCCGAGGCATAGCCCTTGTCCAGCGACTTGAAGGCGCTGACATAGATGTAGACCGGCACCGTGTTGGTCGAGCCGGCCGGTCCGCCTTCGGTCATGACGAAGATCAGGTCGGCGAAGGTGGCGATCCAGATCGTCCGCAGCATCACCGTGATGGCGATGGTCGGGGCCAGGAACGGCAGCGTCACCTTGGTGAAGCGTTGCCATGGGGAAGCGCCGTCGATCGCCGCCGCCTCATGCAGCTCGGAGGGAATCGACTTCAGCGCCGCCAGCAGCGTGATGGCGAAGAACGGAATGCCAAACCAGACATTGGCGACGATCGGCCCCCACATGGCGGTGGCCGGATCGGACAGAACGTTGGTCGGCTCGGCTTTCAGCCCCAAGGCGAACAACCAGTGCGGCAGCGGACCGATGATCGGGTTGAACAGCCAGGCCCAGGTCAGGCCCGACAGGAAGGACGGCACCGCCCAGGGCAGGAAGACCAGCGCCTGCACCGCCTTGCGGCCTGGGAAAGGCTTGTCGAGCAGCAGCGCGAGGCCAAGGCCGAGGAAGAATTGGAAGAACAGGCTGGCGACCGTCCACCACACCGTGTTGACCAGCGCCTGCCCCAGCACCTGGTCCGAAAACATCGCCTGATACTGGCCGAGCCCGACATAGTCCGACTTGAATGCGGAGAACTTGCGGAAGGAATAGCTGATGCCGATGACCAGCGGCACGAGCAGCACCACGACCAGCAGGATGATCGCCGGACTGAGATAGAGCCAGGGCTCGATGGCAGCGTGGGTGAGCCACTTACGTCGCGGCTTGCCGGCAGATCGTATTTCGGACACGGCATAGGTCATTGGCTGTGGAACGTCCTCTGGGAGCGCGGCGTTGGCGACAAGCGTCCTTCTCCCCGTTCAACGGGGAGAAGAGGCCGGCAGGCAGATCAGGGGCGGCGCCAGCTTCTGAGAACTCAGCGCTGCCCCTCATCCGGCCCTGTCGGGCCACCTTCTCCCCGTTGAACGGGGAGAAGGAAAAGCCTCTGCCCTTACTTCTTGTTCTTCGCCAGCCAGTCCTGCTGTTCCTTGGTCAGGAAGGCGGCCCACTGGTCGGCGACGTCCTTGGCCGTCTTCTGGCCGAGCAGCACTTCCTGGAAGTTCTTGATCGCCACCTGGTCGACGAAGTTGCCAAGATTCTCGAGATGCGTCGGCGGCGTCACCATCTCATATTTGGCGCCGTCGCTGAGCTCGGTGAACCAGCCTTTGAACTGCTCGGTCTTGAAGTGGGCGTCCTGGTCGGCGCCTTTGTGGATCGGGATGACGCCGACTTCCTTGGCCCATTCCAGATTGTCCTTCGGTGAGAGCAGCGTTGCCATCAGCTTCCAGGCATCATCCTTGTGCTGCGAGTTGGCGAACATCGCCCAGCCCGCATAGCCCAGCGTCGGATAGGATTTGCCGCTCGGACCGGTCGGCATCGGCGCCACGGCAAAGTCGTCGGCGCTCATCTTGTCGGCGATGCCGAGCAGCGCGTCCGGATCCTGGTTGAGCATGGCGCAGGTGCCGGAATAGAAGCCGGTGACCGTTTCGTTGAAACCCCAGCTCACGGCATCCTTCGGCGCCAGGCCGTCCTTGTACATGTCGGCCAGCATTTGCAGGCCCTTGACCGAGCCCTCTTCATTGATGGTCGAGGTGCCGTCCTCGTTGAAATAACCGCCCTTGCCGGCGGCGATGTTCATGAACATGTGCATGCCGTTGAAGGCGCCCGGGCCGCCGCGCAGGCAGTAGCCGTATTTGCCGGGAATGGCCGAGATTTTCTTGGAATCGGCGACGAATTCGTCGAGTGTCGCCGGCGGGCCGTCGAGGCCGGCTTGCTTGAACAGCTTCTTGTTCCAGAACAGCGCGTTCACATAGTAGCCGTAGGGGATCATGAACTGGGTGTTGTTGACCGTCGAGCCGAACTGCTTGGCGCGGTCGCCGAGCGTCTTGGCGTCGTCCCACTTGGCCATATAGGGGCCGAGATCCTCGAGCTGGGCGTTGTTGGCGTAAAGCCCCATCCAGCGTTCCGGCATCTCGACCACATCGGGCGTATCGCCGGCCTGCACCATGGTCAGGAATTTTTCAAACGCCTGTCCCCAGGGCAGCGAGACCAGCTCGACCTTGACGCCCGGATTGGCCGCCTCGAACTCGGCGATCTGCTTTTTCAGGAATTCGGTGCGCGGCGGGCTGGTGATGACCTCGACCATTTTCAGGGTCGAATCGGCAAGCGCTCCTCCGGCGGAAATCGCCAGCCCCGCGACGGTGGCAAGCATGACGGTCAGTTTTTTCATGTTTAAGACTCCCATTTTGAACCCGCTTGTTATTTTCTGGCTTTTTCGAAGGCCTGGGCGACATCCGCCCAGAGATCCTCGACACTTTCCAATCCGACATTGAAGCGGATGGTTCGGGGGCTGACGCCGAAGCGCGCCATCGAATTCAGTCCCGGCGTCTGTTCGAGCGACGCCTTGGCCGGCACGACCAGGCTCTCATGCCCGCCCCAGCTGACGCCGATGCGGAAATATTTCAACGTGTCGACGAAGAGGGGGATGTCGATGTCCTCGGTAACCTCGAACGAGAACAACCCGCCATAGCCGGCAAGCGTCGCCTTGCCCGGATGGTTCGAATAGACGGGGTGGTTGACCCGCTCGACATTGCCATGCGCCTTCAGCCGCTCGGCAATGGCGAGCCCGCTCTTCATGTGGTGCGGCAGGCGCAGCGGCAGCGTGCGCAGGCCCCGCAGCAAGAGCCACGCCTCGAACGGCGACAGCTTGCCGCCGAGATAGGAATAGGTCTGCTCGTTGATGTGTTTGATGTGCGCGGCCGAGCCCGCCACCACGCCGGCAACGGTGTCGCTGTGGCCGCCGAGATATTTCGAGGCCGAGTGCAGCACGAGGTCGACGCCGTGCGAGATCGGCTTCTGGAAGACCGGCGTCGCCCAGGAATTGTCGATGGTGGTGATGATGCCCTGATCCCTGGCCAGCCGGGTCAGATGCGGCAGGTCCTGGAGCTCGAACATCATCGAGGTCGGGCTCTCCAGATAAAGCAGCTTGGCGCCGGGCAATGCCGCCGCCACCGCATCCGGATCCGAGCCGTCGACATAATCGACCCTGATGTTGAGCCGCGGCAGAAGCCGCTCGAACAGCCGGTACGCATCGCCATAGCAGTTGCGTACCGCGACGATGCGCTCGCCCGCCCCGACGAAGGCAAGCACGGTGGCGCTGATCGCCGCCATGCCGCTTGAAAAGCCGCGCGCGGCCTCGGCGCCTTCGAGCGCCGCGACACGCGCCTCGAACTCCATGACCGTCGGGTTGTCGCCGCGCGAATAGATCGGCTGTTTTCGTTTGCCGGCAAAGGTATCCGCCATTTCGGCGTAATTGGCGAAGGTGAACAGCGACGTCTGGTAGATCGGCGGTACGACGGCGCCACCGGGGAACGGTTCGTCATGCGCCAAAAGCGTCGCCGCCTCGGCGAGATAGTCTTGATCGAAACCGGCTGGGTGCTCGTTCATCTCAGGTCCGAAAGTTTGAGTTTGGCCGCACCGCGCTTCAGGTCGTCCTCGACGGTGGCGATCAGCTTGAGCGCCTCGGCGCGGGCGCCTTGCGGATCACGCGCGGCGATGCGCTCGTAGATGGTGCGGTGATAGGGAAAGCTGGCATGGCCGAAATCGCGCACGCCGAGCGGATGTTCCCAGAAGCGGTGGAACAGTTCGTGCATGGCCGCGATGATCTGTTCGAACAGCGGATTGCCGGAGACCCGGTAGATCGCCTGGTGGAATTCCCAGTCCTCTTCCGATGACATGCCGTCCAGGGTGCGAAACGCCTGCTCCATGATATCGAGCTTGCGTTCGATCTCGGCAATGTCGGCGGGGCTTGCCCGCTCGGCGCACAACGCCGCCGCTTCCGCTTCCAGTGCGCGGCGGATTTCCAGCGTCTGCATCAGGCTGGTGAAGTCATTGCCGCCCGCCAGGGTCAGCGGCAGATGCAGCATGTCGGGCGAGACGGCCGCCTTGAGATAGGTGCCACTGCCTTGCCGGCGTTCGACCAGGCCCAGTCCCTCCCACCGCGTCAGCGCCTCGCGCACCGTGTTGCGGCTGACCTTGAGCCGCTCGGCCAGGATGCGCTCGGTCGGCAGTCGCTCGCCAGGCTGCAAGGCCTCGGCGCGGACGAAGCCCACTAACGCCTTCAGCACGGCGTCGTCGCGCGCCGTCGTCTGAATGGGTGGCAGGCTGTTCTGGTCCACATTTCCTCCAAGTGGTCCAATGGTCCAACCAATTTCTGCACAGATGAAACCTCCTGTCAATCGCTTGTCAGGAGGGCAGCCGGTCGTCAGCCTGTTGAAGACCGTGAAACGCCATATCCGGAGGGATGCTCGGCCGCGGCAGCCGGTCCGAACCATCTGGTCAACGCGTCGGCCAATCCCTGTGGAGTCCCAACTCCTACCCAGGCCACGTATCCATCGGGCCGGATCAAAACCGCGTCGGGCGCAGCGACCGTTCCGAGTACGGGAAGCTCCCAGGCACCGGCATACCTGACATCGATCTGCCGGATCCGGCCGGCCCAAGGCGCAATGTCCAGCCTGCCTGGTTCACCGAAATCGAGGAGCAGCGGCCGCGCGTCGTGCAGCAAGGTAAACAGCCGCAACGGGCCGTTGGCGGTGAGCAGATCGAGGTCGGGTATTCGCCGCCCAAGCAGCGCGTGGCCTTCCCCGAGATCGTAGCGGACACCCAGGCCGGACATCTCCGCTGCGATTCGTTTGCGTGGCCCATCCATGGCAAGCAGTTCGGCAAACGTGTCGCCCAGAGCCTTGCTGCGGTCGTCCATTCGACGAAGCGCGACCTGTGCCATCGCATTGCGCAGCACGCGGGCGGCAACCGGATGGCGTTCGGCATGGTAGCTGTCGAGCAGACTTTCAGGGGACGTCGCCTTGACCACCTGGGCCAGCTTCCATCCCAGGTTCACCGCGTCCTGCACGCCGATATTGAGGCCCTGTCCGCCCATTGGGGGATGGATGTGCGCAGCGTCGCCGGCGAGCAGAATACGTCTGTTGCGGTAAGCCGCGGCCTGGCGTGTCATGTCGGTGAACCGGGAAATCCAGGTCGGACTGTGGACCCCGTAATCGGTGCCGTAAACCGCGACAAGCGCCTCGCTGAGATTGCGCAGCGTAGGTTCGCCGCCAATGGTCAGTTGCCTCTCGGTCAACACCACACCCACGCGGCCGCTTTCTTCAATCTTGCCTATCGCGTGAATACCGTAGGCGTCGCTGCGAAAGCCCCATCCAGGTTCCCCCGACATCTCGACCTCGGCGATCATCCAGCTCATCGTCGGATCCCACCCGTCGAACGCGATGCCCGCCGCCTTGCGGATGATGCTGCGTCCTCCGTCGCAGCCGACGAGATACTGCGTCCGCAACTGCTGGCCACCGGACAGCTCGATGTCGACACCATCGTCATCCTGTGCGAAGCCCGTGACGTCCTGTCCGCGATAGATCGGCACCCCCAACTGGCTGATCCAGTCGGCCAATAGCCGCTCGATATGATTTTGCCGCAGCGCCAGCAGATAGTTGTGCCGCGTGGGAAAATCGCTGATGTCCAACCGGATCATGTGGAAACCCACGGACGGCGACAGCTGTCCCTGTGATAAGAACCGGTCGGCAATTCCGCGCTGGTCGAGCACCTCGATGGTGCGTGCGTGCAGGCCACCCGCTCGCGAGCCGATGAGTTCCTGGTTGGGCCGCCGCTCGACAATGGCCGCATCGACGCCCGCCAATGCGAGTTCGCCAGCCAGCATCAACCCGGTCGGACCGCCTCCGGCGATCACCACCGCATGGTCCCGACGCACTTGCCCTCTCGACAACAGTTCCGGCATTCGCCACTCCCGTTTCCGTTAACTTGGGTCGTGGTTTTACGGGAACAGCCAGGTCTTGCCGCAAGCCCCTTGTGCGCCATATGTATGAAATGGAGGGGGTAGCCTCTCGCCTTCCCCAATGCATACGGCAGTGAAAAGGTCGCGCGTTGCGAAGCAATAGCGCGCGAGGTGCCGTTAGAACCCAGGAAAGCGTTCTTCAGATCCTGCCGCACACAAAAAAGCCCCGGCACTTCCGGGGCTTGGCGCGGAATCCTGATGTCATATCGACAAGAGGGGGCCGGTCGGCGTTTGGCAGCGGTACGAGGAGGCCACTATGTGCCAGCGCCGGCCGGCCGACCCCACGGACCCAGGAGATGCGGCGGACCTGAGCATCATGGGGTATTCCTGAGGGACCGAGCCGGCTGTCTACCCTCGTGCCGGCTTCGTCTTGGCCTGCACATTTGCGCAAGAGCTTATGAAAATCAACAGTTTCTTAACCAAGGCTCGCGAATCGCTTGGATTAAGGTAAATGGGTAACCCTGTTGGGTTGACCGGATAATCGGGCCCGGACCGTCAGGCCGCCTTGGCAACGACGCGGTTGCGGCCGCCGCTCTTGGCTTCATAGAGTGCGAGATCGGCGCGCTTCATCAGCGCGGCCACCGTATCCACGCCCTTCAACACCGATGACACGCCGACGCTGACGGTGACCTCGATCGTCTTGCCGTCGGCGCCGATGGCGAACGGCTTCTGGGCGATTTCGGCACGGATGCGCTCGGCCACCTTCTCGGCAACGGTGCCGTCGGTGTCCGGCATCACCACCACGAACTCCTCGCCGCCGAACCGGCACGCAAGGTCGATACCCCTGACGTTCTTGCGCAGCCGCCGCGCGAATTCGCGCAGCACGTCGTCGCCGCCATCATGGCCGTACGCGTCATTGATGGACTTGAAGCGGTCGAGATCGGTGATCATTACCGACAGCGGCCGGCGCCGCGCCACGGCGCGGTCGAACAGCGTCTGCAGATGGCTGTCGAGATAGCGGCGGTTGTGAAGCCCGGTCAGGCCGTCGGTCACGGCCATTTCGATGGTCTGGGTGACGCTGGCGCGCAATTGGTCGTTGTAGCGCTTGCGGCGCACCTGGGTGCGCAGCCGCGCCGTCAGTTCCTGCTGGTCGATCGGCCGCATCAGATAGTCGTTGATGCCGAGTTCGAGCCCTCGGATGAGGCGCTCCTCCTCGCCCTCCTCCGCCAGCAGGATGATCGGCACGAAACGGGTGCGGTCGAGCGAGCGCAGTTGCGAGCAGAGCCTGAGCGGATCGAAATCGGCGAAGGCTGTCGAGATCATCACGCATTCATAGGGCGTTTCGGCGGCCTGGAAGAACCCGGCATGGGGATCGCCGGTGACGTCGAGATCGGCACGGTCGCGCAACATCTTCTGGATGCGCTCGACCGACGATTTGCGCTCATCGATCAAAAGTACTTTCGGCGTCGTGTCCTCGGACGCGAAATTGCGGCTCAAAAGTTCCTCGATGCCTATGTTGCGTGTGGTCGAGGCGCGCAGCCGAAGCTCGTCGGTCAGCGATTTCAGGCGGACCAGGCTCTTGACGCGCGTCATAAGTTGCAGGTCGTTGACTGGTTTGGTCAGGAAATCGTCGGCGCCGGCCTCCAGCCCGCGCACGCGGTCTGAGACCTGGTCGAGCGCGGTGATCATCACCACGGGAATGTGCGACGTCGCCGGATCGCTCTTCAGCCGCCGGCAGACCTCGAACCCGTCCATATCGGGCATCATCACGTCGAGCAGCACGACATCGACCTTGCCGTTCTCGCAGGTCTCGATCGCGTCGGGTCCGTTGGTGGCGGTCAGCACCTCGAAATATTCGGCCAGCAGCCGGACTTCCAGCAGCCTCACATTGGCAGGGATATCGTCGACGACGAGGATCCGCGCGGTCATTTCACAAGGCTCCGGCTCGGCTGGAAGGGCACATCAGGCATCGCCCAGGTAGGATTTGATGGTTTCGATGAAGCGCGGCACCGAGATCGGCTTCGAAATATAGGCCTCGCAGCCACCCTGGCGGATGCGCTCCTCATCGCCTTTCATTGCGAAGGCAGTCACTGCAATGACCGGGATGACGTGCAAATCATCATCCTCCTTCAGCCATTTGGTCACTTCCAGCCCCGACACTTCGGGCAGTTGGATATCCATCAGGATAAGGTCCGGCCGGTGTTGGCGCGCCAGGTCGAGCGCCTCGAGACCGTTGCGGGTTCGCACAGTCTCGTAACCGCTAGCTTCGATGAGGTCCCGAAAGAGCTTCATATTGAGCTCATTGTCCTCGACGATCATGACCTTCTTAGGCATCGACATCCCGTCCCGGCCGTCCTCCGCCCGGAGGTGGCCGTCATGCGCTCTTTCCTTGAACGCACCAAACCCTGCTTCACTATACGGCAATATGATTGACGAAACGGAAACCCGCGGCCTGCAAAGCAGCACGAATTCCGCCTCGCCTCCCTGCGCGTCCAAAAGGCGCGCCACACTCTAATGGCTTGCCGCAAGCAACTCTTGCCATTACTGCGGGAGAGACTCATTCCACACACCGAAGGTAGTGATGGCAAACGCAGCGTCAATGCGCGAAGAGGCGGAAACCATTGCCGTGAAGGCATTGGGCTTCGTTGCCGCCGATCCTGAGCTTCTACCGCGTTTTCTGGCGATCACGGGAATAGAGGCGCATTCGATCCGCCGAGCGGCCGGCGAGCCGGGTTTCCTGGCCGGCGTCCTGCAGTTCATTCTGGCCCACGAGCCGACCTTGATGCGTTTTGCCGAGGAAACCGGCACCCCGCCGGCGGCCGTTGGCAAGGCGTTGCGCGCCTTGCCGCTCGGCGATGACAATCACGAGCGTTCCACATGAGCGATGATCCCGAAACCGCGCGCCAGATCGAGGAACTGGCGGCCGACGACCGGCCGCTGCTGGTGCTCGATGTCGACGATGTGGTGCTCGAATTCATCCGCCCGTTTCCGCATTTCCTCAAGGCGCGCGGCTACGGCCTGACCCTGGCTTCCTTCCGGCTGACCGGCAACATTGCCGAAACGGCCAGCGGCCGCCTGATCGAACAACCCGAAGTTACGGCACTCCTGGGCGATTTCTTCGACGCGCAAGCTGATTGGCAAAGCATCACCGATGGCGCCGCGGAGGCCTTGACGGGGCTTGGAGGTCGCGCGGAAATCATATTGCTGACGGCCATGCCGCACAGGCATCGCGCCGCGCGCCGCGCCCATCTCGATGCACTAGGACTAGCCTATCCGCTGCTGACCACCGAGATGGCCAAGGGCCCGGCGGTGGCCAGGCTGCGCGGCAAGACCGAGCGGCCCGTGGTCTTCGTCGATGATCAGCCGCACAATCTGGCGTCGGTGCGGGAATCGGTCGCCGACGCAAATCTTTTCCACCTGATGGCCGACAATTCGCTGCGCGCGTTCCTGCCCCCGGTCTCGGACGATGTCATCGTCGTCCAGGACTGGCACGAAGCCGCGCCGAAGATCGCGAGCGCTCTGGGTCTTCAGGCGCGTTGACGCAATTCCGGGCGGAATTGCTGGAGGGCTGCTCCCTCAAGGGTTCAACTTCGCCCCTGCCCCGCCACTATCGGTGCCGTCGCTATTGCTGCCTTCGTTAGCACTACCGCCATTAGCGCCACCGCCATTGTCATCGCTACTCTCATCGTCCGCGCCGCCACCATCATCGACACTGTCATCCACCGCCGGATCGGCGGGCTTCAGCATGACGCCGTTGACGGTCACCGAGCCGTCTGCCTTGGTGTTGATAGCCCATTCCAGCTTGCCATCCGGCAGCGTCTTGGCAAAACCCTTCGCCATGAGAGCGACAGGCACGTACTGCCCGACCTCCGGCTCCGCCTTCGCTGCTTCCTGCAGGTGCTCCATGATCTTATCGAAACCGGCGACGTCGACAGTGAGATTTGCGTCGGGTTTCTGGCCGAAGGTCGTCATCTCGCCTTCGAGCGCGATCTCCATATCCTTGTTCTTCACGGTGCTGTGGCCGATGACGACCTTCGGCGTCTTGGCTAGGAAGTCGGCCTTGAGCTGGTCGCCAAACTCGGCCGGCAGCGGCGAATCCTGATTGAGATCAAAGGCTTCAATCGCCTTCTTCGCCATGCTGTCTAGATCGATGCTGGCGCCGCCGAAGTTCAGGTCGATATCCGTGGGCAGCAGTGCCACGCTCCAGCTTGGCAAGAGCTGCTGCGGCACGGTGAGCCCCGAAGCTTTGATACCATAGCTGATCTTGCCATTCTGGGCGACGCCGTCGGAGCCGAACGCTACGCCGAGCTGGGTCGCCCCGAACGTACCGATCGGGCTGTCGACCGCGAAATCCTTGAAGCCATAGGTTCCGTCGATACGCTCCCACACCGGAAGCGCGGCGAGCAGAAGCGACTTGAGCTGCGCCTGGTTTGCCTTCAGCGTCTTCTCGTCCTCATTGGCCACGGCAAACGCCAGGAGATCGAGCAGCGGCTTGGTCTGCACGCCCTTGCCGCTGGCCTCCACCGACAATTCCGGCGACTTCACGGTAACCGGAAAATTCAGCCCGCTCTCGAGATCATTGAATTTAATCGCTTCGACGAAGTTCGAAATCTTTTGCGACGTCGTGAAATCGACGCCGCCATTGGCAGCCTTAGTGGCGGACAGGGTCGCGGTGCCGGCACCGGCGCTCGCATCCATCTGCTGCTTGGCGTCCTGCGACGACATCGTCATCCCGGCAATCGAACTGGTGGCGCTGGTGAGCGCCGCCAGCTTGGGGTCGTAGACGCCGCTGCCCTTGCCGTCCTTGATCGAAAACCGCGTGCTCTGCTTTCCCTCGGGCCCATTGAACTCGAACGAGGCGCTCTGCGTAAAGTCCATCGAGACATCCCAGGACCCGTCGCTGCGCGGCTTGACCAGCAGGGCGTAGGGCGCAAAGTCGAATTTCACCATCTTCTGGTCGGGGAAGGTCGCGGCAAGCGCCTTGAAATCAAACACGATCTTGTAGGCGTCGCCTTCGGCCGAAACCTTCAGGATACCCTTGTCGAGCGCCTGTTTGCCGACATAGCGCGACAGGTCATCAGACAATTGCTTGGCGCCCTGGCTGTCGACGGTCTGGCCGAAAGCAGGCGCGCTGAGCAGAAGTGCGGTAAAGGCAATTGGCAAAATGCGGTTCACGGGAATTCTCCGTTCGGTCGAAGGCAAAAATCGTTTCGTATCTCTGGTAGGGAAATACCATCACGACTGCAAGACGATGACAGTCAGGCAATCGGCTCCAACATCAGCCGCATCAACGGCCGACCGGCCTTCCGCTCCACGAGCCTCTCGAACCCGGCCTTCTCGAACACCCCCGATGAGCCGACGAACAGGCCGATCGAGCGCGAATCGCGGGACAGGTCTATCGGGCAGGCCTCGACAAGCCGTGCCCCGTTCCTGCGGGCGAAATCGATGCCGCCTTCGACCAGGCGGTGCGTGATGCCCCTGCCGCGCGCCTTGGCGCGGATGAAAAAGCAGGAGATCGCCCAAACGGCCGGATCGGAGGCGTCGGCGGGATCGATCGGCGCCGACCCCCTGCCCTTGTTGTTCCATTCGGGCACGTCCGCGCGTGGCCCGATCTGCATCCAGCCGACCGCCTTGCCGTCCTCGAAGGCCAGCAGCCCGGGCGGCGGGCCGGCCTCGATGCGCGCCTTGATGTGATCCTTGTTGCGTTCGCGGCTGCTCTCGCGCCGCGCCGCCGGCGCCAGCCGGAAATGCGTGCACCAGCAGCCGTAGCAGGCGCCCTGTTTGCCGAAAAGGTCCTCGAATTCGGGCCAGAGCTCTGGCGCCAGCGGCACTATGGTCGTGCTCATGCGTTCTCCCCAGGCCAGGCTTGTCGCTGGCCCTGCGCTGTCGTACCATTGCATTTGTTCTCTTTATGTTCGCAGCGATGGCGGCTCCTGTCAACAATCCGGATCACGGTTTTTGTCGTGACTGCCTGACGTTTCAGCGCGGTGAAACGCGCCGCTGCGAACGCTGCGGCAGCCCTCGCCTTGCCCGCCACCCCGAACTTTACCGGCTGCACCTCGCCCATATCGATTGCGATGCCTTCTACGCGGCGATCGAAAAGCGCGACAATCCTGCGCTCAAGGACAAGCCGCTGATCATCGGCGGCGGCAAGCGCGGGGTCGTCTCCACCGCCTGCTATATAGCGCGCATTCGCGGCGTGCGTTCCGCCATGCCGATGTTCAAGGCGCTCGAGGCCTGCCCCGAGGCGGTCGTGATCGCACCCAACATGGAAAAATATGTGCGTGTCGGCCGCGAGGTACGCGCCATGATGCAGGCGTTGACGCCCCTGGTCGAGCCGCTGTCGATCGATGAGGCGTTCCTCGATCTCGCCGGCACCGAGCGGCTGCACGGCCTGCCGCCGGCGGTGGTGCTGGCGCGCTTCGCGCTAGCCGTCGAGAAGGAGATCGGCATCACCGTGTCGGCCGGCCTGTCCTATTGCAAGTTCCTCGCCAAGATAGCGTCCGACTTCCGCAAGCCGCGCGGCTTTTCGGTCATTGGCGAGGCAGAGGCGGTAGGTTTCCTGGCAACGCAGCCGGTGACCATGATCTGGGGCGTCGGCAAGGCGTTCAACGCCACGTTGGAACAGGATGGCATCCGCACCATCGGTCAGCTCCAGAAGATGGAGCGTGGCGACCTGATGCGCCGTTACGGGGTGATGGGCGAACGGCTCTACCGGCTTTCGCGCGGTGAGGATGTCCGCCGCGTCGACCCCGACCAGGATGCCAAGAGCGTATCGGCCGAAACCACTTTCGACACCGACATCGCCTCGCTGGACGAGCTGGTCTCGGTGCTGAGGGGCCTTTCGGAGAAAGTCTCGGCGCGGCTGAAGAAGTCAGGCATTGCGGGTCGCACCGTAGTGCTGAAGCTGAAGACCCAGGATTTCAAGCTGCGCACGCGCAACCGTCAGCTTGGCGACCCGACCCGGCTCGCGGACCGCATCTTTTCGACCGGCGTGGAACTTCTTCGCAAGGAAACGGACGGGACGAAATTTCGATTGCTCGGCATCGGCGTCAGCGACCTTTCGGACGACGACAAGGCCGACCCACCGGATCTGGTCGATGTCCAGTCGCGCAAGCGCGCCATGGCCGAAGGCGCCATCGATGCGTTGCGCGACAAGTTCGGGCGCAAGGCGGTGCAAACCGGCTACACCTTCGGCAAGGGCCGCGACGCCCATCCGCCGGAGCCGCTTGAGGATTGAACCCGATCAGCTGCGTCGAAGATCGATGCGACTGGTCACGACGCTCTTGCCGGTCTTGGGATCACGGTCGACCACGGTCAAGACAATGCCGTCCGCCCCGTTTTTCTGTACGGTAAGCTGCGCGGTGCGGTCGCCATTGACCTCCTTGGCCCAGCGGATGGCGAGGTTTATGGCATTGCCGGAACGGCTTCCGTTCAGCTGCGCCGGTCCGGTGCGCGATCCCACATAGACGCCGCTGTATTTGGCGCCGCTGGCCTTCAGACGGGCGCTGATGGCGCGTGTCACCAGGATCAGGCCGCGGCAGTTGCCATCGAGCGACAGCGAAGATGATGTCGCACCCGATTTGAATGTGCAGGAAACGCTGACCGTCGGCGCCTGCGTCGTCACCTGAACGGTTCCCTTGCCGGCGAAATTGCCCTGGAAGGACTGGAGAAATTTGCTGTCGTCGGCATGCGCGGCAGTCGCCGCGACGAGCAGGCATCCAGCAAGCGCAAACCGCGTGAGTGATGTCATCGAAGGTCTCCTTGTGTCGGGTGGAAGGGCAATCGGCGATGCTCAGGCGGATACCGCGACTCAACGCACCTTGCCATGTCAGGTTCCGCCAAGACTGTTTTGCAACAGGTGCAAAGTCTCTGGCCCAGTCAAATGGGGCAGCTAGTGGTTGCGGCAAAAACCCCGGCTTGCGACATAGCGGACATGGCACCCACCCTTCGATCCCCAAGGCCGCGTTCTGGATGGCGCTGTCGATCGCGTCGTTCCTGGCGATGTCCGTCGCCGGCCGCGCCACCACGGCCGAACTCAACGTTTTCCAGGTGCTGGAACTGCGCTCGGTGATCGGCTTCTTTATCCTCTTGCCGCTGGTGTTTGCGGGCGGCGGTTTTGCGGCGATGCGCACGCAGCGCCCCCTCGCCCATGTCGCCCGAAACGTCATCCACTATACCGGGCAGGCGGCATGGCTCTACGCCTTGACCTTGATCCCGCTGGCCGTGCTGATTTCGATCGAATTCACCACGCCGATCTGGACGGCTATCCTGGCGGTGACTTTTCTCGGTGAAAGGCTGTCCCGGCCAAAGCTTGCCGCGATCGTGCTGGGCCTGATCGGCGTGGTGGTCATCGTTCGGCCCGGTGTGGGCTCGGTCGATCCGGGCCATCTCGTTGTGCTCGGCGCCGCGGTCTGCTTCGGCATCTCGGTGGTCATGGTCAAGTCGCTGACGCGGACGGACAGCGTCGTACGCATCATCTTCTGGATGCTGATCATCCAGTCGGTGGTCGGCCTCGTTCCAGCCCTTTACGAGTGGCGCAACCCGCCGCTGGAACTGTGGCCGTGGATCGTGCTGATTGCCTTCGCCGGCATGTCGTCGCACTTCTGCATGGCCCGCGCGCTTGGCTATGCCGACGCCACCGTCATTTCGCCGATGGATTTCCTGCGCGTGCCGTTGTCGGCGCTGATCGGCTGGCTGCTTTACAGCGAGCAGATCGACGCTTTCACCGCCGGCGGCGCACTGCTCATCCTTATGGGCAACCTGCTCAATCTTCAGCGGAAACCGGCAAGGCCGGCGGAAGTGGCCGCTTCGTAAACCGCCGCCGCCGGTCAGTCGCCCTCGTTCGGTATGTTGAGAACGTGTCCGCAGGCCTTGCAGTGCACGGCGTCCGGCTCATGCCGCTGCAGTCCGCATTGCGGACAGGGAAAGAACACTTTCGCGGGCCGGAAAATCGCCTGCGCCAGCCTGACGAACAGCGATATGCCGATGATCATGGTGACGATCGCCGTCAGCTTGCCGGCGATGCCCGGCAGCACGATGTCGCCGAAGCCGGTCGTCGTCACGGTCGCGACGGTGAAGTAAAGCGCGTCGATGTAGTTTTCCAGCCCGGCTCCGTTGCGGAAGAAGAACGTGTAGACGAAGCCCGTGATGACAAAGAGAAAGGTCAAAAGATTGATGACCGCGTGGCTTGCCTCGCGCCAGGGTCTCAAGCCGCGCATCTCGAAATGCCGCCAGATCGAACCGCTGCGCGATAGCGACCACAGCCGCAGAATGCGCAGAAAGCCGAGATTTGCGAGCGCCGTCGGCATCAGCAACGTCAGAAGGATGAAGGCATCCACCCAGAAGGTCGGCTGCTTCATCAGGCGCAGCATGTCGTTTGAGGCCAGCAGCCTGGCGCCCAGATCGGCGGCGACGAGGGCCGCCACGGCATAGTCCAGCCACAGAAACGAGGCCGATTGCTGGATGACCGGCGTGGCGATGAAGAAGGCGAGGATGGCGACGTCGATGATGACAGCGACCAGCTGGAACCGGAACGCGGCCGGCGAGCGTCCATGATAGAGCCTGCGCAGCGTGTCGCGCATCTGTGCCGTCGGGGAGAGACCCTGCGGTGCCTTGCTGTCGGCGCCTTTCATGCCGATCGCGACAGCGTGAGCAGCGGATGCCTTCCTTGGGATTGCCGGCTGGCAAGCGCGCGAATCACACCAGTTCCACTTCGACCACGCCCGGCACGGCGCGCATCGCCGAGGCGATCTGCGGCGAGACGCGATAGCCGCCATGCAAGGCAATCTCGACCTCGCCCTGCGCCTCTTCCTTGATCACAATGATGCTCACCTGGCTTTCACCGCGCTGTGTGAGCTGGGATTGGATGATCGAGGCCGGCCCATCGTTCCGGACGAAAATGCGCAGCGCCTTCTGGATTCGGCTTGCCTCGTCTTCCAGCGATTGCACGGAGTTGATGCGCAGGTTGACACCCTCGGGCCTATCCTCCGCCGCGACGGTGATGACGACGGAGCGGCCGGCTTCGAGGAGGTCGCGGTACTGGGCCAATCCTTCTGAAAACAACACGGCCTCGTACTGGCCGGAGGTGTCGGAAAAGGCCACCACGCCCATCTTGTTGCCGGTGCGCGTCTTGCGCTCCTGCTTGCTCGTAACGGTGCCGGCAAGCCGGCCGGCGGAAGCGCCGCGCTTGACGGCAGCGGAGAACTCCGCCCAGTTCTGCACCCGCATCTTCTGCAGCGCCGCCTTGTACTCGTCGAGCGGATGCGCCGAGAGATAGAAGCCGACGACCTGGAATTCGCGGTGCAGGCGGTCGGCGGCGAGCCACGGATCGGTCGCCGGCAGGTTGAGCGCCTGCGACTGGGCGCCGAGCGAGGCGCCGAAAATATCGGCCTGGCCGGAAACAGCGTTCTGCTGGGCAAGTGACGCCAGCCCCATCATCCGCTCGACGCCAGCCAACATCTGGGCCCGATCGTGGCCGAAGCAGTCGAGCGCGCCGGCCATGATCAGGCTTTCGAAAACCCGCTTGCCGACGATCTTCGGGTCGACTCTCTCGCAGAAATCGGCCAGGCTCTTGAACGGCTTTTCGCCGCGAACAGCGACGATGTGCTCTACCGCGGCGTCGCCGACACCCTTGAGGGCAGCCATCGAGTAATAGATGCGGTTCTCGCCGACCTCGAAGGCACGGAAGCTGGTCATCACCGACGGCGCCAGGACCTCGATGCCGAGGCGCAGCGCATCCTGGCGGAAGTCGGCCAGCTTGTCGGTGTTGCCCATGTCGAGCGTCATCGACGCCGCCAGGAACTCGACCGGATAATGCGCCTTGAGATAGGCGGTCTGGTACGAGACGACGGCGTAGGCGGCCGCGTGCGACTTGTTGAAACCATAGTCGGCGAACTTGGCCAGCAGGTCGAAAATGAAGTCGGCTTGCGGCTTGGCGACGCCGCGCTCGACCGCGCCCGAGACAAAGCGCTCGCGCTGCTTGTCCATCTCGGCGCGGATCTTCTTGCCCATGGCGCGGCGCAGAAGGTCGGCTTCGCCGAGCGAATAGCCGGACAGCTCCTGCGCGATCTGCATCACCTGTTCCTGGTAGACGATGACGCCTTGCGTCTCTTTGACCAGATGGTCGATCTTGGGATGGATCGAGGCCATCTCCTCCTCGCCATGCTTTCTGGCGTTGTAGGTCGGGATGTTTTCCATCGGGCCCGGCCGGTAGAGCGCGACCAATGCGATGATGTCCTCGATACAGTCGGGCCGCATGCCGATCAGCGCCTTGCGCATGCCGGCGCTTTCCACCTGGAACACGCCAACCACCTCGCCGCGCGACAGCATCGCGTAGGTCTCGGGATCGTCGAGTGGGATGGTCGCGAGATCGATGTCGATGCCGCGCCGACGGATCAGCTTCACCGCCGTCTCCAGCACCGTCAGCGTCTTCAGGCCGAGGAAGTCGAACTTCACCAGCCCGGCCTGCTCGACATATTTCATGTTGAACTGGGTGACAGGCATGTCCGAGCGGGGATCGCGGTACATCGGCACCAGTTCCGACAATGGTCGGTCGCCGATGACGATGCCGGCGGCGTGCGTCGAGGCATGGCGGTAGAGGCCTTCCAGCTTCTGCGCCATGTCGAGCAGCGTCTGGACGATCGGCTCCTTCTCGGCCTCCTCGGCAAAGCGTGGCTCGTTGGCGATGGCATCGGCAAGCTTGACCGGATTGGCCGGGTTCTGCGGCACCATTTTTGAGAGCTTGTCGACCTGGCCATAGGGCATCTGCAGCACACGACCGACGTCGCGCAGCACGGCGCGGGCCTGCAGCGTACCGAAGGTGATGATCTGGCCGACCTGGTCGCGGCCGTATTTCTGCTGGACGTAGCGGATCACCTCCTCGCGGCGATCCTGGCAGAAGTCGATGTCGAAATCGGGCATCGACACGCGGTCCGGATTGAGGAAGCGTTCGAACAGCAGTGAGAAGCGCAGCGGATCGATGTCGGTGATAGTGGTCGAATAGGCGACCAGAGATCCCGCACCCGAACCGCGCCCCGGTCCGACCGGAATGCCTTGCGCCTTGGCCCATTTGATGAAGTCGGCGACGATCAGGAAATAGCCGGGGAATTTCATCTTCTCGATGATGCCAAGCTCGAATTCGAGCCGCTCACGATATTGCTCGACCGTGTAGCCCGGTGTCGGTCCGTGCAGCGCAAGCCGGGCATCGAGCCCTTCGCGCGCCTGGCGGGCCAGTTCCTCGGCCTCGGCTTTTTCGGCGGCATCCTTGTCGGAGGCATCGCCGCCCGTGAAACGCGGCAGGATCGGGCTACGGGTTTTCGGATAATAGGAGCAGCGCAACGCGATCTCGACCGTGTTGTCGATCGCTTCCGGCAGGTCGGCGAACAATTTCGCCATGTCGGCCTGGCTGCGCAGGAAATTGTCCGGCGACAGCCGGCGGCGGGTGTCGACGGCGACGACCGAACCTTCGGCGATGGCGATCAACGCATCGTGCGCCTCATACTCGTCGCGCGACGAGAAGAAGGCCTCGTTGGTGGCGACCAGCGGCAATTCATGGGAATAGGCGAGATCGATCGAGGATTTCTCGATCATACGATCATAACCCGAAACCCGGTCCAGCTCGACATAGAGGCGGTCGCCGAACATCGTCTTGAGCGTGAGCAGGCGCGCCTCGGCGAGATCCCGGCGATCTTCCTTCAGGGCTATGCCGATCGGCCCGCGCGGCCCGCCACTGAGGCAAATCAGGCCGTCACATTGGCCGTCCATCATTTCGGTGGTCAGGTGCACGGCTTCACCGGGCGGTGTTTCGAGGTATACGCGGCTGACCAGCCGGACGAGATTGGAATAGCCGGCTTCGGTGGCCGCGATCAGCGCGACCGGCCGCATATCGGGACCTTGCCGACGGCGATCACGCTGGCCATCGCTGTTTTCGCCGGAGAAGGCGAGCGCGATCTGGCAGCCGATGATCGGCTGGATGCCGTCCTTCACCGCCTTCTGCGCGAACTCCAGCGCGCCGAACAGATTGTTGGTGTCGGTGACGGCGATGGCCGGCGCTTCGTCCTTGACGGCATGGCCGACGATCTTGCCGAGTTGCAGCGCGCCTTCCAACAGCGAATAGGCCGAGTGCACGCGCAGATGAACGAACGGCCGCGCCGGCATCTCAGGCCGCGCCGCCGCGATCGCGGCTTCGCGCTTCAGGGGGTCGCGTGGAAGTCTGTCATCCGCCATGGTTTTTCGCGCTGCCGAAGGTCTTTGAGTCGATGAGAATGTATTGTCCGGGACCGGGCGATACCAGTCCAGCACAAACGACTACTGACCACAGGCTTCCAGCCCGCTCAGGCGAATTCCATGATTACCGCGTCGACAGCCAGGCTGTCGCCCGGCTTGGCGTTGAGTTTCGAGACGACAAGATCGCGCTCGGCGCGCAGCACGTTTTCCATCTTCATGGCCTCGACCACGGCCAAGGTCTCGCCGGCCTTGACCTCCTGGCCCTCGGCAACGGCAATCGATACGACAAGCCCGGGCATCGGGCAAAGCAGCAGTTTCGACGTGTCCGGCGCCACCTTTTCCGGCATCAGCCGTTCAAGCTCGGCGATGCGCGGCAGCATGGCGTGAGCGGTCACCGACATGCCTTTCCAGGCGATGCGCAGGCCATTGGCGACAGGCCGGATCTGGGAGGCGACCCTGTGCTTGCCGACCGTACCGCGCCAGATGAGGTCGCTCGGCCGCCAATCGGACGAAACGGTCAGCGCCTTGCCGCCATCGATGGACAGGTCGATTTCCATCGGGATGGAAATCATGCCTTCGAGGATCGAAACCGGCAGATAGTCTTCGCCGATCTTGACCACCCAATCGCGCTTGAGCGCTCCCGAATGCGGCGCCAGCCGGCCACTCAGCCGGTCGAGACGGTCGCGGCGCAGCAGTTCCACCGCGGTGGCAATCGACGCCAGCACGGCCTTTTCATTGCTGTTCGGCACGACGGGGGCAAAACCGTCGGGATATTCCTCTGAAATGAACCCAGTCGATATCGCCCCTTCCCGCCAGCGCGGATGCTGCATGAGCGCCGCCAGGAACGGGATGTTGTGCTCGATGCCGTCGACCACAAAGCTGTCGAGCGCTTCCGACATGGCGTCTATTGCCTCGAGCCGCGTCGGCGCCCAGGTGCAGAGCTTGGCGAGCATCGGATCGTAGAACATCGAAATCTCCGAGCCTTCGGTGACGCCGGTGTCGTTGCGGATGACGATGTCGCCGAATTGCCCCTCCTCCGGCGGCCGGTAGCGTGTCAGCCTGCCGATCGAAGGCAGGAAATTACGATAGGGATCCTCGGCGTAGAGCCGGCTTTCCACCGCCCAGCCGTTCAGCTTGATGTCGTCCTGCTTCAAGGCCAGCTTTTCGCCGGCGGCGACGCGGATCATCTGCTCGACCAGATCAATGCCGGTGACCAGTTCCGTCACCGGATGCTCAACCTGCAATCGTGTATTCATTTCAAGGAAATAGAAGTTCTTGTCCTTGTCGACGATGAACTCGACTGTGCCGGCGCTCTGGTAGTCGACCGCCCTTGCCAACGCCACCGACTGTTCGCCCATGGCCTTCCTAGTCTTGGCATCGAGGAAGGGCGATGGCGCCTCCTCGGCGACCTTCTGGTTGCGGCGCTGGATCGAGCATTCGCGTTCACCGAGATAGAGCGCGTTGCCATGCGCGTCGGCCAGCACCTGGATCTCGATATGGCGCGGATCGACGACGAATTTCTCGATGAACACCCGGTCGTCGCCGAACGAGCTCTTGGCCTCGGAGCGCGCCCGGTCGAACCCGTCGCGCACTTCAGACTGGTCCCAGGCGATGCGCATGCCCTTGCCGCCGCCGCCGGCCGAGGCCTTGATCATCACGGGATAGCCGATCTCGCCGGCTATCTTTTCGGCATGGTCGGCATTCTCGATAACACCGAGCCAGCCGGGCACGGTGGAAACCTTGGCGGCGTTGGCGAATTTCTTCGACTCGATCTTGTCGCCCATCGCCTTGATGGCCTTGGGCTTGGGGCCGATGAAAATGATGCCTTCCGCTTCCAGCGCTTCGCAGAAGGCGGCCCTTTCCGACAGGAAGCCGTAGCCGGGATGCACCGCCTGAGCGCCGGTTGCCTTGCAGGCGGCGATGATTTTTTCCGGCAAGAGATAGCTCTGCGCGGCCGGCGACGGTCCGATATGCACCGCCTCGTCGGCCATCTCGACATGCACGGCATCGCGATCTGCATCGGAATAGACGGCGACCGTGGCAATGCCCATCTTGCGCGCCGTCTTGATGACGCGGCAGGCGATCTCGCCACGGTTGGCGATCAGGATCTTGGTGAACATGCGGGCAGAATTCCCCTCCGGCGATCGGTTCAGTTCTATGGACTATGTCGCCATGTCTCAAGTACCGCGGTGGACGACATGAAAACCGCGTCTGCGATGCACCATTGCGGTCCCTGCCGAGCCGGTTGTCGAATGGTGTGCTATCTGCGTCAAACAAAGCCGACATTTCGTCTCATCTGGCAGTTGATGAGCAGCCCAAAACCTGAAAACTTGGACACAAAAATCGCCTTGGAGGAATTGCCCGATGAAAACCCGCGCCGCAGTCGCTGTCGCCGCCGGAAAGCCGCTGGAGATCATGGAGGTCGACCTCGAGGGCCCGCGCGACGGCGAGGTGCTGGTCGAAATCATGGCGACCGGCATCTGCCACACCGACGAATTCACGCTGTCGGGCGCCGATCCCGAAGGCATTTTCCCGGCCATTCTCGGCCATGAGGGCGCCGGCGTGGTGGTCGATGTCGGCAAGGGCGTCACCTCCGTCAAGAAGGGCGACCATGTCATCCCGCTCTACACGCCGGAATGCCGGCAGTGCCCGTCCTGCCTGTCGCGAAAGACCAATTTGTGCACCGCCATCCGCGCCACCCAGGGGCAAGGCCTGATGCCCGACGGCTCGTCGCGCTTCTCGATCGGCAAGGACAAGATTTTTCACTATATGGGCTGCTCGACCTTCTCCAACTTCACCGTGCTGCCCGAGATCGCGGTCGCCAAGGTCAACCCCGACGCTCCTTTCGACAAGATCTGCTACATCGGCTGTGGCGTGACCACAGGCATCGGTGCGGTCATCAACACCGCCAAGGTCGAGCAAGGGGCCACCGCCGTCGTCTTCGGCCTCGGCGGTATTGGCCTCAATGTCATCCAGGGCCTGAAGCTTGCCGGCGCCGACATGATCATCGGCGTCGATTTGAACAACGACAAGAAGGCATGGGGGAGCGCTTCGGCATGACGCATTTCGTCAATCCGAAGGAGATCGAGGGCGACATCGTCCCCCACCTCGTCAACATGACCAAGCGCGGCGCCGACCAGATCGGAGGCGCCGACTACACCTTCGACTGCACCGGCAACACCAAGGTGATGCGCCAGGCGCTGGAGGCTTCGCATCGCGGCTGGGGCAAGTCCGTCGTCATCGGTGTCGCCGGCGCTGGCCAGGAGATTTCGACAAGGCCGTTCCAGCTGGTCACCGGACGCTCCTGGATGGGCACCGCCTTCGGCGGCGCGCGCGGCCGCACCGACGTGCCAAAAATCGTCGACTGGTACATGGACGGCAAGATCCAGATCGATCCGATGATCACCCACACGCTGAAGCTCGAGGACATCAACAGGGGTTTCGACCTCATGCATGAGGGCAAGTCGATCAGGAGCGTGGTGGTTTATTGAAGGAGGTTCGAATTCGCTTCGTCGACCCTGAGAAGTCGACGATCCATCGAATACGGAACTTTGGTGAGGATCTTTGGCGCAGCTTTCGGGAAGAAAAGCGCGTCACGATCAATCTGGAGGAGATCGATCGGGCGCATGATCAGGTCGCTTACCTCGTGCATGGACATTTTCTAAGGAGGAGTCTCACCGAAGTACATCGCCTGCTGAAGGTGCACTTCATGGAAAATGAGGTCGTCATCGAGACATAGTCGAGATGACAAACAGGGAGGAATGAAATGCCTGAGAAACTGCATCCGAAAATCGACAATGGCCTGCCAAGGGAAAGCGCGAGCTTTGCCGGCGGCACGCTGGTCTGCGCCTGCACCAGCAAGCCGGTCAAGGTAAAGGTCAAGGGACAGATCGCCCACAACCACGCCTGCGGCTGCACCAAATGCTGGAAGCCCGACGGCGCGATATTCTCCGTGGTTGCGGTGGCCGGCACGGGCGACGTCACGGTCACCGAGAATGGTGACAAGCTCAAAGTGGTCGACCCCTCTGCGCTGATCCAGCGCCATGCCTGCACCGGCTGCGGCGTCCACATGCATGGGCCGGTCGAGCGCGACCATCCGTTCAAGGGCCTGTCCTTCATCCATCCCGAGCGCTTCGAGGAGGACGGCTGGTCGCCTCCGGGCTTCACCGCCTTCGTCTCGTCGATCATCGAATCCGGAGTTGATCCCGAGCGTATGGACGGCATCCGGGCCCGGCTGAAGACAATCGGGCTGGAGCCTTATGACTGCCTCAATCCGGGCCTGATGGATTACATCGCCACCTGGACGGCCAAGAAGTCCGGCGCGCTGCCCGCCTGACAACTGTGACATTTCAGGTATGGGGCCGGATGCGTTTCCGGCCCCTGCTTGTTTCTGGAGAGACGATGCCCGCACCCGCCATCTACGTCGACGCCGACGCCTGCCCGGTCAAGGCCGAGGTCGAAAAGGTCGCCGAACGCCATGGCGTCATCGTCACCTACGTTTCCAATGGAGGGCTGCGTCCCTCCCGGGACCCGATGATCCGCAATCTCGTGGTGTCCAAGGGCGCCGACGCCGCCGACGACTGGATCGTCGAGAACGCCAAGCCTAACGACATCGTGGTAACCGCGGACATTCCGCTTGCCGCCCGCACGGTGGCGCTCGGCGCGCATGTGCTTGGACCGACCGGGCGGCCCTTCACACCGGAAACGATCGGCATGGCGGTAGCGATGCGGGACCTCAAGCAGCATCTGCGCGAGACCGGCGAAAGCAAGGGCTACAATGCCTCCTTCGCGCCGCAGGACCGCTCGCGCTTCCTCGGTGAACTCGACCGTATCTTGCGGCGCGCCCTGAAATCCGCCACACCGGACTAGCAACAAAGCGCCATCCAGGTGGAGACCGCCATGGCCGCCGAAACCCCGATCGAGAAACCCATGCAGCGCCACATGCTGTTTGCGGTATCGGCGTGTCTCGGTGCGTTTGCGCTGCTTGTGGCGTTGCTGCTCCACGCCCCGCTCGCCTATTCGATCGGCGCCAACGCATTTTTCGCCGCTTACGTCATCCTTGTCGTTAGCCAGATGCCCAAACTCACCGGCAAGTTTCTCAGCAAGAATGCACGCGCCACCGATCAGCCGGTGCTGGTCATCTTCGCGGTGACGCTCGTTGTCGTCGCCTTTGCCGTTGTCTCCTTGTTCCTGCTGATCAATCGGAAGGACGGAGGTCACCCGATACAACTCGGCTTCGCGCTGCTGTCGATCCCGCTCGGCTGGTTCACCCTCCATGCCATGGCGGCGCTCCATTATGCCCATGTCTACTGGATGGACGGCGATGCGGTCGACGCCGAGACCAAGAAGAAAATCCCGGTCGGCGGTCTGCTGTTTCCGGGCGACAAACGCCCCGAGGGCTGGGATTTCCTCTATTTCTCGACCGTCATTGGCATGACGGCACAGACCGCCGACACAAACATTTCTACGACGCACATGCGTTTGTGTCGTGCTTGTCCACTCGGTCCTGTCGTTCTTCTTCAACACCGTCATCGTCGCCGCGGCCGTCAATCTCGCCGTCAGCCTGGGCGGTCCGTAATAAATCCGTGATCGGATGAAACATCGGTTTGGATCGCGACGTATCAGGAGGACAATGAACACGTAGGCCAAGCCGCAAGGCCGGGAGACCAGACAAGATGGAATCGGTTGCCAGAAGCCAATCCGAAATTGGACCGGGTGTCCCCGCTTCAAAAGAGAAAACATTGATCTACCGGCAGTCGCGATGGACGCGGCTGACACACTGGCTCTGGGCCATCTCATTGTTTTTCATGCTGCTATCCGGCCTGCAGATTTTCAATGCCCGGCCGCAGCTCTACATCGGCAAGCAATCCGGCTTCGGCTACAGCAACACCATTTTCGCCATAGGCGCCGAAAACACCAATGCCGGCCCGCGCGGTTACACCGAAATCTTCGGGCACCGCTTCGACACGACAGGCGTCCTCGGTTGGTCGGGCTCTGCCGGTAACGAGACGGCGCGTGGTTTCCCTTCCTGGGCGACGATCCCCTCCTACTATGACCTCGGCACCGCCCGCGTGATCCATTTCTTCTTTGCCTGGATCCTGACCACGACTTTGCTGGTCTGGCTGGTCGCCAGCCTGATCAACGGCCACATCCGCCGCGATCTGGCGCCGCGCCTGGATGACCTCAAACGCCTGCCACAGGACATCGCCAATCACGCCAGGCTCAAATTCCACCACACGCGCGAATACAACACATTGCAAAAAATGGCCTATGGCGGCGTGCTGTTCGTGCTCTTGCCGCTGATGATCATCACTGGCCTGGCCATGTCGCCGAGCATGGATTCGGTGCTTCCCTTCCTCAACGATCTGCTCGGCGGGCGGCAGACGGCACGCACTATTCATTTCACCGTCATGGTTCTGCTGGTTGCCTTCTTCATCATTCACGTCCTGATGATTCTGGCCGCCGGCCCGATCAATGAGCTGCGTTCGATCATCACCGGCTGGTACCGCACCGATCCTCCCGCGCATGACGACAACACATCCGAGAGGAGCGCCTGACATGGCGAAATTCGAGATCAGCCGCCGGAAATTCCTCACCACCGCCAGCCTCGGCGCTTCCGGCATCATGCTGTCGGGTTGCGACGCCTTCGACAGCCAGCTCAGCATCGGCAGCGGCCTGCGCAGTTTCCTCGAAAACGCCAATGGCCTCACTCACAGGGCACAACGGTTGCTCGGCGGCGGCAATTCGCTGGCGCCGGAATTCACCGAAGCCGATATCCGCCAGCCAATGCGGCCGAACGGCGTAACCGCGCCGGATGACGACGCATACAAGGCCCTGCTCGCCAACAACTTCGCCGATTGGCGCCTGGAGGTGTCAGGCCTTGTCGAAAAGCCGCTGTCGCTCACCCGCGAGCAGCTCATGAACATGCCGAGCCGCACCCAGATCACCCGCCATGACTGCGTCGAGGGCTGGAGCTGCATCGCCAAATGGACGGGCACGCCGCTGTCCCTGCTGCTCGACCAGGCAATGGTCAAGCCGCAGGCGCGCTATGTCATGTTCCACTGCCTCGACACGATCGACCGCAGCCTGTCGGGCGACATCAAATATTACGGCACGATCGACCTGATCGATGCCCGTCATCCGCAGACTATCCTTGCCTATGGCCTGAACGGCAAGCCGCTGCCGGTCGAGAACGGCGCGCCGCTGCGCGTGCGTGTCGAACGTCAGCTTGGCTACAAGATGCCGAAATATCTCTACAAGATCGAACTGGTCGACGGCTTTGCCAATATTGGCGGCGGCCGCGGCGGCTATTGGGAAGACAATGGCTACGACTGGTATGGCGGGATTTGATGGCCGCGCGCATAGAGGCCGAGCACGATCTGTCGCCCATCGAGTTGAGTTCGCTCGAGGAGCGTCTCCATCGCGACAACCGGCGTACGACGGACCGCGACGACGACCGGGAACTGGCCTTTGTCATCCGCGATGATGCGGGACACGCGATCGGAGTAGCCGCCGGCTATTCCTGGGCAGGCACGTGCGAGCTCACATTGATGTGGATTGACGAGGCTCACCGAGGCCGCGGCTACGCAAGGCAATTGCTCGATGCTTTTGTCGCCGAGGCCGCCGATCGCGGCGTCAAGAATATCTGGGTCTCCAGCCACGACTTCCAGGCACCAGGCATATATGAAAAGGCCGGCTTCGAGCGCATGGCCGAACTGGCGGGATGGCCCGAAGGCCATTCCAATATCATCCTTTGTAAAACGGTCGCGGCGGCCGGCGCGGCTTAGGCAACCTTCTCGAGCAACGGCTTCAGCGCCGGATGGATTTCCGGCGAGGCATGCTTGATCAAGGTCAGCAGTGCACGCTCATTCTCGTACAGAGGCCGGTTCACCCCGATATGTCCGACCAGCCAGCCGGCTTCACCGGCATCGATGGTTTCGGCGCGGCGGGCCAGCGCCTCGGTCGCCCTGTTCTTTGCCTCCCACTCGGTCTCTATGTCATCCGGCGACCGATAGGCCTCGATGATGCCGGCGAGGCCACCGGAGACCATGCGGCTGAAGAAACCGCCGATTTCCGTACCCGCGTGATCGAGGAAGCTTTCCCTGCGCAGCGCCACCTCGCGGGTGGGCGCTTCGTAACCGGCCGAGCACATGACGAAATTGGCGATAGCCTTGACGAACAAGTCATTCCAGGACGGATCGTTGTTGGCCTGGGCTGTCCGCTCGTTGATCCTGAACAGCACCTCGGCCTCGGCCCGGGTGATGGCGATGTTGCCATCGCCGCCATGGGCGTGGAGGATGCGGCGCAGAAGCTCGACTTCCGCTTTGGCGATCAGTCCTGGCACCAGCGCACCACCCAGCATCAGCGGTCCCTTGCCGTCGACGACCGCGTGGGCGACTTGCTCCAGCGCGTAGACGCAAAGCCGGCTCGGCGAGGATTTCGCCGCTTCCAGCACATGGACCAGCAATTCGAGTTCGGTCCGGCTGTCGACCATGCCGTCGCGCGAAATCGTGCGGACCAGCCAATCGGCATTTTCCTGCGAAATATAGCCCGAGGGCTTTTCCTGGTGGACGATGTAGTCGGTGACCGCCTCGACGAAGAACGGTGCCCATTCCGCGCATTTGTCTCGCGCCGTCTGGTCGAGCGCGAACAAGGCCTCGGCTTCGCCCCGGGTCACCACGCCGTCGGCGAACACATCGCGGCGCAGCATCACGACATCCTCTGCAGCAATCCGGTTCTTCGACGTCAGCCCCGCCACCGGAGCGCTCATGATCAATTCGCCCATCTGTCGTCCCCGTCCGCCCAAGGCCTCACATCGGCCTGCTATATCAGGAGTGTCTTGAAAAACCGCCAAATGGCGTGGTTAGCGAAGACTTGTCGGCCAATGCATGTCGCCCAAAAGTGTGCAGCGGTTTTGGGAGAACGACATGCATCAACAAAGATCTAAAGCGCGAGACGCGCTTAGATGTCGCTGGGAGGTGACAAGGTGTCGCCGACGGGCTATGGATGGCGCGTCGAGGGCTCAGAGTTTGAGTCCTACCTGTTTGCGGGAGAGAGCAGCGAGAGCTGCCGCCGAAGGGGAAATCGCCCGAAATCTCTCAGGCAAAAGAACCGTAGACGGGAAAGACACTCTGGAAAGTCGGGGCTTGCCCCCGCGCCGAAGGTGTAAGCGCCGCTGACAGAGTTCCGGCTGCGCGAGTCTCTCAGGCTTCAGACAGAGGGGCACGGACTGGTCGCCATCAGCGGCCGATTGCGTGCGACTCTGGAGACGACATGACGGGCGACGACAAACACCTTCCCCTCGAAGACATCCATACAGCCGCCGGTGCGCGCTTCGGCGGCTTTGCCGGCTGGTCGATGCCGTTGACCTATCCGGCCGGCGTCATGAAGGAGCATCTTCACACCCGCGAACATGTGGGGCTGTTCGACATCTCGCATATGAAACTGTTCGAGGTCGGCGGGCCGGAAGCGGCTGCGCTGTTGAGCCGCGCTTGCCCGCTAAACGCCGGCACGCTCGAAATCTCGCAATCCAAGCTGACCTTCTTCCTCAATGAAGCAGGTGGCATTCTGGACGACCTCATCGTGACCAGGCTCGGCGATACAAGCTTCATGGTGGTTGCCAATGCCGGCAACGCCGTCGCCGACGAAAAGCATTTGCGCGCCTTGGCAACCGATTTCGACGCCAAGGTCGAGCCGCTCGACCGTGTCTTCCTCGCCATCCAGGGACCGGAGGCCTGGGCGGCACTTTCCCGCGCCGGCCTCGAGACGGGTTCGCTGCTGTTCATGCATGGCATCGAACCGCGAAAAAACTGGTTCATGAGCCGGTCCGGCTACACCGGCGAGGACGGTTTCGAGATCGGCCTGCCGGAGGCCGATGCAAGAGAACTCGTCGCCAAACTGCTCGAGGACGAGCGCGTGCTCTGGATCGGCCTTGCCGCGCGCGACAGCCTTCGACTTGAAGCCGGCCTCTGCCTGCACGGCCAGGACATCACGCCGGAGACCGACCCGGCCGCGGCGGCGCTGATGTGGGCAATCCCCAAGGATACCAGGGCTTCCGGCGCCTTTATCGGTGCCGACGCCTTGCGCGCCGCCGTGGAGCGGGGCCCGGCGCAAAAGCGCGTTGGGTTAAAGCCCGAAGGCCGCCAGCCGGTGCGCGCGGGCGCGGCGCTGTTCGACGCCGACGGCAACCCGGTCGGCCATGTCACCTCGGGCGGCTTCGGCCCGTCGGCCGGCCATCCGGTGGCCATGGGCTATGTCACCACATCGTTGGCAAAGACTGGAACGCGTGTTTTCGCCGATGTGCGCGGCACGAAGATCCCAGTCGAAATCAGTTCCCTGCCCTTCACCCCTCATCGCTACCGCAAAGGATGAATTCCATGGCAACGACCTATTTCACATCAGACCACGAATGGCTCCGGGTCGAAGGCGGCATCGCCACCGTCGGCATCACCGACTATGCGCAGGAGCAGCTCGGCGACCTCGTCTTCGTGGAGCTGCCGGAAACGGGAAAGAAGCTCGCCAAGGGCGATACAGCCGTCGTGGTCGAATCCGTCAAGGCGGCTTCCGACGTCTACGCGCCGGTCGACGGTGAAATCACCGAGGCCAACGGCACGCTGTCGTCCGACCCATCACTGGTCAATTCGGCGGCGACCGGCGCCGGCTGGCTATGGAAGATGAAGCTCGCCGACGAAAGCCAGCTCGCCAGCCTCATGGATGAGGCCGCCTACAAAGCCCATATCGCCTGATATCAGGAACTTGTTGACATGACCGCTGCCCCTACCCCTTCTCGGCCCGCCACATCGGACCCGGCCTTGCCGACGTTCGAGCCATGCTCGCCGTCATCGGTGTTCCCTCGGTGGAGACGCTGATCAGTCAGGCCGTGCCGAGATCGATCCGCCTCGACCAGCCGCTGGCCCTGCCAGCGCCAGCCAGCGAAGCCGAAGCGCTTGCCGAATTGTCCGCGACCATGGCGAAGAACAAAGTGCTGAAGAGCTTCATCGGCGCCGGTTACCACGGCGTCCACGTGCCGCCGGTCATCCAGCGCAATCTGTTCGAGAATCCGGCCTGGTACACAGCCTACACGCCTTACCAGGCCGAGATCAGCCAGGGCCGGCTCGAAATGCTGTTCAACTTCCAGACGCTGGTCACGGAACTGACCGGCCTGCCGGTGGCATCGGCCTCACTGCTCGACGAGGCAACGGCGGTCGCCGAAGCGGTCGGCATTGCGCTACGCCACCACCGCGACAAGCGCACCAAGGTGGCGCTCGCCGGCACGCCGCACCCGCAGACACTGGACGTGGTGCGCACCCGCGCCGAGCCGCTCGGCATCGAGATCGACGGCGAGGAGATCGACGACAACACCGCAGCCCTGCTCGTCTCCTGGCCTGACACCTTTGGCGTCTATGGCGACCATATGGCCGCGATCTCCAAGGCTCGCGCTGCCGGCGCGCTGGTCGTTTTCATCGCCGATCCGCTTGGCCTGACGCTGACCGACGCGCCGGCAAAGCTCGGCGCCGACATTGCGGTCGGCCCGATGCAGCGCTTTGGCGTGCCGATGGGTTTTGGCGGCCCGCACGCCGCCTATTGCGCCGTCTCCGACAAGCTGACGCGGCTGATGCCCGGCCGCCTGGTCGGCCAGTCGACCGACAGCAAGGGCCGGCCGGGCTACCGCCTCGCCTTGCAGACGCGCGAACAGCATATCCGCCGCGACAAGGCGACCTCCAACATCTGCACCGCGCAGGCGCTGCTTGCCAATATGGCGACCGCCTACGCCATCTGGCATGGTCCGGTCGGCTTGCAGGCGATCGCCGGGCGCATCCACGCGCTGGCCAACCGCTTGGCAAGCGGCCTCGAGGCTGCGGGTATATCGGTGCTCGGCTCCAGCCGTTTCGACACGGTGACAGTCGAGGTGAAGGGCAAGGCCGCCCAGATCGCCGCCGCCGCCGAAAAGACCGGCCGGCTGCTGCGCGTGCTCGACGCCGACCATATCGGCATCAGTTTCGACGAAACCTCGACCGATGCCGATCTCGAGGCGATCGCAGCCCTGTTCGACGCCAAGGCTGCTTCTTCCGCCGACGGCACGGTGCCCGGCAAGCCGCGCGGCAAGGAGTTTTTGACCCAGCCGGTCTTCCACGAAAACAAGTCCGAAACCGAGATGATGCGCTTCCTGCGCCGGCTGGCCGACAAGGACCTGGCGCTCGACCGCGCCATGATCCCGCTGGGCTCCTGCACCATGAAGCTCAACGCCGCGGCGGAGATGATGCCGGTGAGCTGGCCGGAAATCGCTAACCTGCATCCCTTCGCGCCGGCAGCGCATTCGGCCGGCTACCGCGCCATGATCGGCGAGCTGGAAGGCTGGCTGGCGGAGATCACCGGCTTCGACGCCGTGACCTTGCAGCCCAATGCCGGCAGCCAGGGCGAATATGCCGGGCTGCTGGCCATCCGCGCCTATCACCGCTCGCGCGGTGAGGGTCATCGCACCGTCTGCCTGATCCCCTCTTCCGCCCATGGCACCAACCCGGCGAGTGCCGCGATGGCCGGCATGAGCGTCGTCGTCGTGCGCTGCCTGGAAGACGGCAACATCGACATGGACGATATGCGCGCCAAGGCCAATGAGCATTCCAGGAATCTCGCGGCGCTGATGTTCACCTACCCCTCCACGCATGGCGTCTACGAGGAAGGCGCGCGCCACCTCTGCGCGCTCATCCATGAGCATGGCGGCCAGGTCTATTTCGACGGCGCCAATCTCAACGCGCTGGTCGGACTTGCCCGTCCCGGCGACATCGGCGCCGACGTCTGCCACATGAACCTGCACAAGACCTTCTGCATCCCGCATGGCGGTGGCGGACCGGGCGTCGGTCCGATCGGCGTCAGGGCGCATCTGAAGCCCTATCTGCCCGGCCATGTCAGCGAAGGCTCGGCGCACGCCGTGGCCGCCGCCCCCTTCGGCAGCGCTTCCATCCTGCCGATCACATGGATGTACATCCGCATGATGGGCGCTTCCGGCCTCAAGCAGGCGACCGAGACGGCGATCGTTTCGGCCAACTACGTGGCGACGCGGCTCGCCCCGCACTTCCCGCTGCTTTACAAGGGCAGGAGCGATCGTGTCGCCCATGAATGCATCCTCGATACCCGCGTGCTCAAGGAGAGCGCCGGCATCAGCGTCGAGGACATCGCCAAGCGCCTGATCGACTATGGTTTCCACGCGCCGACCATGTCGTTCCCGGTCGCCGGCACGCTGATGGTCGAGCCGACCGAGTCCGAGCCCAAGCGCGAACTCGACCGTTTCTGCGAGGCCATGATCGCCATAGCCGGCGAAGCGGCGAAAGTGGCCAAAGGCGAATGGCCCTTGGCCGACAATCCGCTGGTCAACGCACCGCATACGTCAGCCGAGGCGCTGGCCGGTCAATGGACCCACCCTTACTCGCGGCTGGAGGCGGCCTATCCCGCCGGCGACGCCGACACAGCGGCAAAGTACTGGCCGCCGGTATCGCGCATCGACAATGTCGCGGGAGACCGCAACCTGGTCTGCTCCTGCCCGCCGCTGTCTGACTATCTGGGCGCGGCCGAATAGCTACGCGGAGCGCAAGGCCGGCTTGACCGGGTCGGCCTTGCCCGTTCTTTTGCGGCTGATGACGCAATTTCGCCCCGCGCGCTTGGCGGCATAGAGCGTGGTGTCGGCCCTGGCCAGCACCTCGTCGAGGGTGCTGCCGTCGGCCTCGCCGAACCCGATCCCGCCGCTGACCGTGCTGCGCAAGGGGCCGAGCGGCGTTGGCACGACTTCCGTGCCGAAAGCGACACCGATCTTGCTGGCAAGATCATGGGCGCGTTCTCCCGTAATGCGCGACATGACGATCGCGAACTCCTCGCCGCCCAGGCGAAAAGCGTCGACCCCGGTCCTGGCATATTTCCTGATGACGGCGGCGAAACGGCACAGGACCTGATCCCCGACCGGGTGTCCATAGATGTCGTTCGTCCGTTTGAAGTGATCGAGATCAAACATGACGATCGCCATGAACGGGCCGAAGGTGCGCTCGCCATAAAGCGACGTCAGACCGCGACGGTTCATCAGCCCGGTCAGCGGATCGGTCATGGTCTCGGCCTTCAGCTCGATCTGCGCCTGCAAATGGTGGAGCGAAAGCGTCAACGCTCCGAGGCCGGTCATACAGGCCACCGCCACGACCGAGTTGAGGCGTTCAGCCCAATTATCGGGCGCGACACCGAGTGTCCATTGCCCTTTGGCCATCAGAACCACGCCGCAAAGGGCAAACGACAGCGCACAGGTGCCGCTCAGGAACGAAACCACCAGCAGGATGCGGCGATCATGGCTGCCATTGATCCAGAACATGGCCCCGATCGTCGAGAGCAGCACGGTGACCGTCGCGTAGGTGATCACGAAACCGATACCGTCAAGGCCGATGAAGGTCACGGCCGCACAGACGGCCATGGCGGCCAGTGTCGGAGCAATCACCCGCCTGTGGTCCGGCACACCGAGATATTGCATGGCCGAAATGCAGATGATCAGAAAACCCAGGCTGAGCAGCGCCAGCGCGATCTGGCAAAGCAGCGGATCGGGCTCCCTGGTGTAGCGCCAAAACAGGATCACATGCGCGACGAGCACGAGAATGCCGCATGCCACCGTCAGCACGAAACCGGCCCGCGGCGCGGTGGCCCAGATCGCGAACATGGTTACACTGAGACAGGTGCCCGACAGCGCGGCTGCGAGCAGGAGCGAACTGAAATCCAGCATATCGGGCGGGGGCCTCTCGTCGGCGGTTGCGCCGCATTCTAGGTCAGCGGCAGCCCTCGGACATGGTTTTCAGGCGATCTCTCGACCCAACCTGCGGATAGGGTTTACAAAGCGTCGATGCCACCTGTGCCGAAACCGCACCCCTAGCCGGCGCGAAGATCAACCGGCATCAGCCCTTGTTGAGCAAGGCGAGGTTGGCGTCGACAACGGTGGGATCGGCCATGCCGGCCCTCGCTTCCAGCAGCAGTGCCCTGGCCTTCGTCTTGTTGCCGCGCAACAATTGCGAATAGCCCATATTGTTGACGATTCGCGGTTTGCGGCCGGCGACCTTCAAAAGCTGGCCATAGGCGCGGTCGGCGAAGTCGAAGCGGCCAAGTTCGTCATAGGAAGCGGCAAGCCCCATCCAGGCCTCCGCATTGTCGGCCTTCAATTCGACGGCCTTGCGGAAATGCTGTTCGGCAAGACCATAATTGGCGTCGCGAAACTGCGCCTTGCCTTCCGCCAGGTCGGATGTGTCGACATCCTTGGCAGTCGGGTGGATGGCGGTTGTCTTGGTCGTGTCGACGTTGGTGTTCGTCGTACACCCGGTGATCATCAGGACGGTTGCCATCGTGGCCACCGCCGCAAATTTTATCTGACGCATGCCCTGCCCCGTCGCCCGATTTGCCGGGTCGTTCTTCAGGGAAAGACACTACAGCACAGCGATTAAGCTTCGGTGCCGAAATGCGGCTAACTTTTAGTGTCCTGAATACCGGCCATTAACCACGGGTCGCGACGCCTCGATACCGCAGGGTTCTTATGGCTCCATGGCCCTGAGCTTGCCCGGAACCGGATAACGGCTGCCATCATAGCGCAGCCGGTAGGTTCGGTTCACAGGTTTGCCGGGATGGGACTGGCACTCGCCATCCTTGTCGGGGGACGGCTCGTCGGTATCCGTCCGTTCGACCGCGGTGATATCGCGATAGCCGTGATGTCTCGCAGCGCCCATCGTCAGGCTGACCCGACTGGAATGAAAGGATCCCGCGCAATTGGTATCGCCTTCACCACCATTACCGGCAACGACAAGACCATCGAGCACCATGCGCAGAGCATCGCCGGCGACGGCATAGAGCCCGCAGGTCGGTTTCGCTGAAGGGATCGGCCTGCGAGTGATTTGCCATCTCGATACGCAGACCAAAGGCGGTGACGCCGGGCGCCAACCCATAGCGGCCAGTATCGAATTCAATCTTGCGGATGGCGATGGCATCATCGGTTATCAGCCCGGGCTGGAGCAAACGCTGACGCACCTGCCGGCTGTTCCTGTCGACGACCAGAAGCTCGACATCGCCAACGTGCCCGTCCTCCCTGGATTGGGCGCTGTCGGTCAGCGGCACCGCGACCAGCAGCAGATCGTCATGGGCGGGCCAGATCTTGCAGACCAGGCGGAATGGCGAATCGCTGTCCCGAGGCGCCAAGGCGATGCTGGTGTGGGGCTCGAGCGTGAATGAAGCACCATCGGCGCTCTTTAGAGCCTTCGGATAGGCCTGCTGCACCAACGCGGCGGCATCGCCGCAATCGCTAGCCGCGGCCTGGGCGGGCGACAAGCCCGCCGCGGCGAGACCCAGCAAGAGAGTGGGCAAGGGTATTCGCATGGACTTCTCGCTGATTACGGCTTTGCAGGTCCCGATGTAGCACGTCGACGGATGTTTGCGTGCAAGTTGCCCGAATCCATCTCGACCCGGCGCGCTTTAGTGGCCCGTCATTTTTACGATGATGGGAATGACGGCGATCATCAGCACCACCGGCAGGATGCAGACCACGACCGGCACGGACATCTTTGCCGGCAAAGCATGCGCCTTCTCCTCGGCCAGCGACATGCGCTTGTGACGCATTTCATCTGAAAACACCCTGAGCGCGCCCGACAGGCTGGTGCCAAGTTCCTTCGACTGCTGCAGGAGCGTGGCGAAGGAGCGTACCTCGTCCAGGCTGAGGCGATCGGCGAGCGCCTTCAGCGCGTCGTCGAGGCTGCGCCCTGCCCGAAGCTCCAACGACACGAGCTGCAAATTCTGGCTGAGCGACGGATAGGTCTTGGCGAGTTCTTTCGAAACGCGCTCGACGCCCGCTTCCATGCTCATGCCGGCATCGCAACAGACGATCATCAGGTCCATGAAATCGGGGAAGCCGTTGCGGTATTCGCGCATCTTCTCCCGCACCTTCTGGGTCAGCACCAGGCCCGGCAGGAAATAGCCAGCAGCGCCCGACAGGATGATGAAGGTCCACCGGCTGGTCATGGTGGCGTCCGGGCTGGCCATCCACCGGTTGAGCACGAAGACGGCGAACGTCGTGCCGATCATTGCCGTGAACCGGATCAGGAAGAACATGCCGACGGCGCGCGGCTCCATGTAACCGGCCTGGATGAGCTTCAAACGCAGGCGGGCCACATTTTCCGGGTCGCTCTTGGCATAGAATTCCTGCGCCCTCTTCACCGCCTTCTCGCGCACGACGCCGCTATTCTTCTTCTGCACCGGTTCGGGCTGAGCCGCCACCGGACCGCGGTCGACCTTGAGCCGGCGCTTGACTTCATTGCGGTCGCCCTTCGCCGCCACCATCGGCCAGGCGACCGCGGCGGCCCCGACGACCAGCAAGAGGACAGCGACCGGCATCAGCGAGGTCGGGGCGAGCGAGGCGAGGAATTCGACGACGCTTCGCATGTCAGAACCTGAAGTTCGACATCTTGAACATGATCAGATTGCCCAGCATCAGCCAGGTAACCGAGCCGCCGATCATGTACCATGTCTTCGGCACGCCCCAGACGTCGCTGTAATATCCCGGCATCATGGCCATGATGGCGGTGAACAGCAGCGCTGGCACGGCAGTCAAAATGTAGGCCGACAGGCGGCCTTCCGTCGAAATCGCGCGCACCTTGCGGCGCAGCTTGCCGCGTTCGCGGATCGTCGTCGACAACCCATCGAGGATTTCGCGCAGATTGCCGCCCGAGCTGGTCTGGATCGAGACGGCGGTGACGAACAGCGGCAGGTCCTCGTGGCCGACCCGGTCGAAAAGCGAGTTCAGCGCCGAGACCAGGTCGGAACCATAGGTGACTTCGTCGGCAATGACGCCGAATTCCGTGCCGATCGGATCGGGCATCTCGCGCGACACCATGGCAATCGCCACCGGAACCGGATGACCTGCCTTGAGGCCCCGCGTGATCAGTTCCAGCGCCTCCGGCAACTGCATGCCGAAACGCTTTAGCCGGCGCTTGCGCATGGAGCGCATCGCCACGACCGGCAGCAGCGGCACCAGCATGACGAACAGAATGAGCCCCATCAACAGCGGCAAGCCGCGCGAGATGGCGAACAGCGTCATGGCCATCGCCACGCCGGAGGTGATCATCAGGAATTTCGACAGCGGCATGACCATGCCCGACTGCGTGCGCAAGGCACGGAACCGGTCGGGCGAGAACAGCGACGTTCCCGCGTCGAGACCGCGCTCCTTGCGCAACTGGATCAGCACCTGTTCCTGGCTGATCTTGTTTTCCTGAAGTTTCATGCGCCGGTTGATGGCGGTGCGCTTGTCGCTGCGGCCGGCATAGAGCAGGTAGACCGCCTCGGCAACCATGATGCCGGTCAGTGCGGCCCCGGCATAGACGACATAGATCGCGCTGAACCCATCGAACACCCCGGCTACTCCTGCGGCCGGCCGGGCTCGAAATAGCGTCCCGGGAAGTCGATGCCCATGGCGCGCAGGTCCTCGAGGAAGCGCGGCCGGATGCCGGTTGCCTCGAAATAGCCGAGAATGCTGCCGTCGGCATCCATGCCGGTGCGCACGAACCGGAAGATTTCCTGCATCTGGATGACATCACCCTCCATGCCGGTCACCTCGGCGACGCTCGTCACCTTGCGCTTGCCGTCGGAAAGCCGAGTCAATTGGACGATGATGTCGATGGCGCTGGCGATCTGGCTGCGGATCGATTGCACCGTCATCGGCATGCCGGTCATGCCCAGCATCTGCTCGAGGCGTGAAATGGCGTCGCGCGGCGTGTTGGCATGGATGGTCGCCATCGACCCTTCATGGCCGGTGTTCATCGCCTGCAGCATGTCGAATGCCTCCTCGCCGCGGCACTCGCCGAGGATGACGCGGTCAGGACGCATGCGCAGCGCGTTCTTGACCAGGTCGCGCTGCTTGAGCTCGCCATGGCCTTCGATGTTGGCGGGGCGCGTTTCCATGCGCGCGACGTGCGGCTGCTGCAATTGAAGCTCCGCCGCGTCCTCGATGGTGATCAGCCGCTCGTCTTCCGGAATGAAGGCCGACAGCGCGTTGAGCATCGTCGTCTTGCCGGTGCCGGTGCCACCCGAAATGATCGTCGTCTTGCGGGCATGCACGGCCGCCGCGAGCACTTCGGCCATGTTCTGAGTGATGGCGCCGAATTCGACCAGCCTGTGCAGGCCAAGCTTGTTCTTGGAGAACTTGCGGATCGAAACCAGCGGACCATCGACGGCCACCGGGCGGATGGCCGCGTTGAAGCGCGAGCCGTCCAGCATGCGAGCGTCGACCATAGGCTGCGATTCGTCGACGCGGCGGCCGACGGCGGCCACGATCTTGTTGACGATTCTGAGCAGATGCGCCTCGTCCTTGAACGGGATGTGGACCTGCTGCAGCTTGCCCTTCTTTTCGACGAAACAGTTCTGGTGGCCGTTGATCAGGATATCGTTGATGTCTGGGTCCTTGAGCAGCGGCTCGAGCGGGCCTAGGCCGACCATCTCGTCGACGATATCGTCGACCAGCGCGTCGAGTTCGGCGGTATTGATGGCCATCCGCTCCTGGCGGGTCTTTTCCGATACGAAATCATGCACTTGCCGTCGCATCTCGTCCTTGGGCAAGCGCTCCAGAGCGACGAGGTTGATCTCCTCGAGCAGCATCCGATGGATGCGCACACGGGCATCGAGCACCTTGTTGGCATTCTTTGCCGGTGCTGCTTCCGCTTTCGCCGGCAAAGCCTTTCGGCTGGTCGGGATGACGACGGCATGATGCGCGACCGGCGTCGATTCCGCCGGACGCTGCGGGCGGGCGTCACGATTCTGCAGGGTGGAAAAACGGCTGGTCATCCAGCTTTCCTTTTCAAGAGGCCCCTGCCGAAACCGAATAGCGACTTCGACTTGCTCGCGGTCGCCACCGACTCTTCCGGAAGGATGATCTTCTTCAGGTCGTTGACGACATTGGCATTGGGATCGATCTCGTGCAGCGGCACGCCGCGGTCGACCGCCTCGCGCACCAGCCGGTAGTTGTTGGCGATGCCGCCGACAAAATGCTCGCCAAGGATTTCCTGGACATCCGCCTGCTTGATGCCGTTGTCGAACATCTTCTGCTCGAAACGGTTGACGATCACGTTCGGCTTCACTTCCTTGCCGGCGGTCTCATAGACGGCCTGGATCAGCCGCTGCGTATGGCGCAGGCACGGCACCGTCATTTCAGCAACGATGTAGAGCTTGTTGGAACCGAGCAGCACCGTTTCCGTCCACGGAAACCAGGTGCGCGGCATATCGATGACGACATTGTCGAAATAGGCCGAGACGAGGTCCAGCATGCGCACCACGACATCGGTCTTGAACGAGCGCATCTCGGCCGGATGCGTCGGCGCCGCCAGCACGCAAAGTCCGCTGGCGTGCTTGGACAGCATCACATCGAGCAGCTGCCGGTCGAGGCGCTCGGGCTGGTTCTCGATTTCGGCGATGTCGAAACGCGGTTCCAGATCGAGATATTCGGCGCAGGCACCTTGCTGGAAATTGAGGTCGACCACACAGGTCGAGGCACCGCGCGTCACCGAATGATGCAGCTGGAACGCGGTCTGCAGCGCCAGTGTCGTCGTGCCGACGCCGCCGGCGGCGGGCATGAAGGTATAGATCTGCGACTCGGTGTTTTCCTCGCGGCCGGGTCCCTGCAACGCTCGCACGACCGAACGCACGAGGTCGGCCGTGGTGATCGGCTTGACCAGGAAGTCGGCGACCTTGAGCTGCACCAGGATGCGCACGGCGGCGGCGTTGAACTCCTGCGTGACCACGACCACCGGTGCCTTGCCCTCGAGCCGGCGCATGACGCGCTGCAGCGACTCGATTTCTTCCAGTTTCGCCGCATCCATGTCGACGATAACGACGCCGAACTCGGCCTCCTGGACCTCGCCGCGCAGCTCGGTGACGTTCTTCTCGACCGTCATGAGTTGGATGATCTCGGAGGCGGCAAAGGCCGTCTTCGTGTCCTGCGCGAAGGTCCGGTCTGTCGATACGAGCAGGATCTTCTTGGTGCTGTTTGCCATTCTCGCCGCCTGTGAGGTCGATCGCCGTCTGGATCAGTTGCCGGTGGTCGTTTGCGCTGCCTTGGCACCGGCCGCCTGATCGGGCGTGGCGGGTCCGGCATCGCCACGCTTGGCAGGCACGAGAAGCCTCGTGTTCTGGACGCCGTACTTCCACGGATCGACCATCTGCATGACGGTGTTGGCGGCCTGCGCCTCACCGGCGGCTGACGTCACGCCTTCGCTGCGCACATAGTCGTCGCTGGTACAGCCGCTTGCCAAACCGGCAAGAAGCAGGGCGATGCTCGATCTCAGGACCAGACGCATGGCTTCAGTCCTTCGGCAGGTCGAGGAAATGGCCGACTTTGGTCGCGGAAGCGCCCCGCGCAGCGCCGCTGTCAGCCAGCGCCAGCGCACGGTTGGTGTCCGGCGCCTTCACTTCCTCGGTGTTGTTGAGGAAATAGTCGACATTGCTGGCTGGCTGCGTGCCATCGGTCGGCTCAGCCATTTTCTTCGACGGATCGACCGGCTTGACCAGATAGGGTGTGACGATGATGACCAGGTCGGTCTCGCGCCGCTGATAGGATTTCGACGAGAACAGCGATCCCAGCACCGGCATCTTGCCGAGACCGGGTATGCGAGACGTGGTGATGTCGTTCTGGGACTGCAGCAGCCCGGCGATCATGAAGCTCTGGCCGTTCTTCAGGTCGACCGAAGTCTTGGCGCGGCGGACGATGAACCCCGGCACCGAAATGCTGCCGATATTGTACGATGCCGACGCATCGATCGAGGAGACTTCCGGCGCGATGTCGAGGCTGACCAACCCGTCCTTCAGCACGGTCGGCGTAAAGTCCAGGCTGACGCCGTATTTCTTGTAGCTGACGGAGATCTTGCCGTTGTCTTCGGAAACCGGGATGGGGAATTCGCCGCCGGCGAGAAAGCTCGCCGTTTCGCCGGAGCGGGCGATCAGGTTCGGTTCGGCCAGCCTTCGGGCAAGGCCGCGCTCCTCCAGCGCCTTGATGGCGATATCGATCGAGACGCCATTGGACAGCAGCCGGCCGATGATCTCGCCGGTGCCGGCCGCCGGCAGCGAGCCCGGGTCGAGAGAGACATCGCGACCGCCGAAGCCGTAGGCGAAATTGGCGCTGTATTTCGCGCCCAGATCCTGACCGGCCTGGCGGTTGATCTCGACGAAGCGGACGTTGAGCTGAACCTGCTGCGACGAGGAGATATTGACCGAATTGATCACCTCCTCATTGCCGGAGAAGCGGGTGGCGATCTTGTTTGCCTTTTCGGCGGCGACCGCGTCATCAGCCTCGCCCGAAAGCACCACGCGGCCATTGGCCGAGCCGACCTTGATCTTGGCGTCCGGCACGCTGGCGCGGATGGTGCTCGCCAATTGGTCGGTGTCAAGCGTCACTTCGATGTCGATGGTGCCGACGAGCTGCTTGTTCTCGTCGAACAGCGCAATGCCGGTGGTGCCGAGATTGTTGCCCAGCACATAGAAGGATTTGTCGGTCAGCGGATTGACGTTGGCGATCTCCGGATCGCCGATGACGATCTGGTAGAAGGCCGCGCTCGTCATGATCGTCCTGGGTTTGCCCTTGGCGACCTTGATCGACGCATTTCTGGTCGACGAGACATGGACGATGTCATTGTCCGCCTTGGCCGCGCCGGCGAAGGCGAGCATGCCGCTCGCGACCAGTGAAGCCGCCATCGCCAGGGCGCGCACGAAACGCAACCGATCCGTCATTCGATATAGGGTATGCATCACCATGATCCCGTCCCGCCCGGTCCCCACCGGTCTTTACTTCTGATCCCGCGAAGGAACCTTGTATTCCTCGGCCTGCGTGCCGCGTGTCACGATCACCGTCTTGAACTTCGGCTTCTCCGGCTCCTTGACGATGGCATCGAACAGGGAGCCGGCCGCGGCCTGGGCCTTGGAAGCCACGGATCCGCCGAAGGAAGAGATGGTGGTGACGCCGTTCTTGCCGTCGCCGCCTTCGCTGGCGGAGCGCAGCGAAAGCGACAGCGTGCCGACGGTGCGGGCCAGCGCCACTTTCTGCGCGCCGTCGCTCGTCACCTCGATGGTCACGGAATTGGCCACCTGCGGCGTCGTCTGGCGCTCGTCGGCGCCCTGCCCGACGCTCAGCACCTTGGCGTCGGCGACGACGATTTCCGAGGTGATGGTCGAACCGGCCGCGCCTTGCGCGTTCTTGGCGACTTCCTGGATTTCGCCGGCATCGCGGGTCAACACGACATCGACCCGGTCGCCCGGCGTGACGAAGCCACCGACGCCGGCGATCTCGTCGGTGCGGATGGTGACCGCCCGCATTCCGGGCGTCAGCATATTGGACAGCGTAGCGCGGCCGTTCGGTCCCGACAGCTTGGTCAACAGCACCGGCTCGTTGACCTCGATCGCCGACAGCACGACCCGGCCACCCTCGCCGAGCAACCCGTCGATGGTTGCAAAGGCGCCCTGCGGCAGGGAATCCTGCGGCCACGGGATTTCGCTGAGCTTGGTGCGATCGAGCTCCATGCCATAACGCAACGGCGCGGTCGCCACCACGATCGTCTTGAATTCGATCCTGGGGGCGGCCGGAGCGGCGATCGAGGCCGTCTTCTCCTGGGCATCGGCCTTGGCCTGGCTCTTGACCCAGAAATCCGCGGCAAAGATCGAGATCGCGCCGAACACGGCGGCGATGCCGATCATCGTTATGGCCTTGCCCCTCACACCTAAACCCCTGACGCCCGCAGTTTCTTGTTATGTTGGGCTCACGCTAGTCCGCATTGTTAAAGAATCAGGAATCTTGTGCGGTGGCATTCGACCTATTTCCGCCCGCTTGGTTATCGAATGGTTTTAGGGTAAGAGGGGTTAAATCCGCGAACGTAACAGGAACCTCCGTCGCCTGGCGCCGAAAAGCGTGGCAGTATCGACGGGTGATTCGCAGCACCGGACCCTATGGTTGGCATGGACGACAACAACGATCTCTTCGGCAACATGGACAAGCAGCCGCAGCCGGTTCGCACCCCGGCGCGCCCAGCGGATCCGCTGGTGCAAGCGGCCGCCAGGCGCCCGGCCGCGGCCAAGGATGGCAGCGAGGGTTACAGCGCCGCCGACATCGAGGTGCTCGAAGGCCTGGAGCCGGTGCGCCGCCGGCCGGGCATGTATATCGGCGGCACCGACGACAAGGCGATGCACCATCTGTTCGCCGAGGTCATCGACAACTCGATGGACGAAGCGGTTGCCGGCCACGCCACCTTCATCGATGTCGAGCTTTCGGCCGACGGCTATCTCACGGTCACCGACAATGGCCGTGGCATCCCGGTCGATCCGCATCCGAAATTCAAGAAGCCTGCGCTCGAAGTGATCATGACGACGCTGCATTCGGGCGGCAAGTTCGATTCCAAGGTCTATGAGACCTCCGGTGGCCTGCACGGCGTCGGCGTTTCCGTGGTCAACGCCCTGTCGGACCATCTCGAGGTCGAAGTCGCGCGTGGCCGCCAGCTTTATCGCCAACGCTTTTCACGTGGCATTCCGGTAAGCGGTCTGGAGCACCTCGGCGAAGTGCACAACCGCCGCGGCACCAGGACGCGTTTCCATCCCGACGAGCAGATCTTCGGCAAGGGCGCGGCCTTCGAGCCGGCGCGGCTCTACCGCATGACACGCTCGAAGGCCTATCTGTTCGGCGGCGTCGAAATCCGCTGGACCTGCGATCCTTCCCTCATCAAGGAAAAGGATCAGACGCCGGCCAAGGCGGAATTCCATTTTCCCGGTGGCCTCAAGGATTATCTGAAAGCGTCGCTCGGCGACGAATTCCAGGTGACGCGCGAAATCTTCGCCGGCAAGAGCGACAGGCAAGGCGGCCATGGCTCGCTCGAATGGGCAGTCACCTGGTTCGGCGGCGACGGCTTCATCAATTCCTACTGCAACACCATTCCAACCGGTGAAGGCGGCACGCACGAGGCCGGCTTCCGCAACGTGCTGACGCGCGGCCTGCGCGCCTATGCCGACCTCGTCGGCAACAAGCGCGCCTCGATCGTCACTTCGGAAGATGTCATGATCTCGGCCGCCGGCATGCTGTCGGTGTTCATCCGCGAGCCGGAATTCGTCGGCCAGACCAAGGACAGGCTGGCGACGATCGAAGCGATACGCATCGTCGAGACCGCGATCCGCGACCCGTTCGACCATTGGCTGGCCGACAATCCGCAGGAAGCCTCGAAGCTGCTCGACTGGGTGATCGCGCGCGCCGACGAACGGGTGCGCCGCCGCCAGGAAAAAGAGGTGTCGCGCAAGAGCGCGGTGCGCAAGCTGCGCTTGCCGGGCAAGCTCGCCGACTGCACGCAGAACGCGGCGGCAGGTGCCGAACTCTTCATCGTCGAAGGCGATTCGGCCGGTGGCTCGGCCAAGCAGGCGCGCGACCGTGCCAGCCAGGCCGTCTTGCCGCTGCGCGGAAAAATCCTCAACGTCGCCAGCGCCGGCAATGACAAGCTGGCCGCCAACCAGCAGATATCGGACCTGATCCAGGCGCTTGGCTGCGGCACCCGGTCAAAATATCGCGACGAGGATTTGCGCTACGATCGCGTGATCATCATGACCGACGCCGACGTCGACGGCGCCCACATTGCTTCGCTGCTGATCACCTTTTTCTACCAGGAGATGCCGGCACTGGTACGCGGCGGCCATCTCTATCTGGCGGTGCCGCCGCTTTACTCGATCAGGCAAGGCGGCAAGGTCGCCTATGCCCGCGACGACGCGCACAAGGACGAGCTTCTGCGCACCGAATTCACCGGGCGCGGCAAGGTCGAGCTCGGCCGCTTCAAGGGCCTGGGCGAAATGATGGCCTCGCAGCTCAAGGAGACCACCATGGACCCGAGGAAGCGCACGCTGCTCCGGGTCGATGTGATCGACGCCGAGGCGGCGACCAAGGATGCGGTCGATGCACTGATGGGCACCAAGCCAGAAGCCCGCTTCCGCTTCATCCAGGAACGCGCCGAATTCGCCGAGACGGAAGTGCTGGATATCTAGCCGCTGGCGAGCTTAGCTTGCGTCCCTGACATGGAGACCGGCATGTGACCTGGGCGCGGCTGAAAACCTATTTCGAGACGAGCCTGGCCGGCCTGACGCAACCGACGCGCTCGGATTGGATCTTTGCCCTCCGCACCGTTTCCGCCGGCATGATCGCGCTTCTCGTCGCCTATGCGCTGAAGCTCGATCATCCGCAATGGGCGATGATGACGGTGTTCATCGTCGCCCAGCCGGTTGCCGGCATGGTGCTGGCGAAAGGCTTCTACCGGCTGCTCGGCACGCTTGCCGGGGGTGTCGCGGCAATCGGCATCACCACGGCGTTCGGCACCGGCCCCTGGATTCTGGTGACGGCGCTTGCCGTCTGGATTGGCATCTGCACCTTCGTCTCGTCGCTGCTGCGCAATCCCGAAGCCTATGGCGCCGCCCTTGCCGGCTACACCGCCATGATCATCGGCCTGCCCGCTTTCGGACAACCGCATCTCGTCGTTGACCTAGCGGTCGCGCGTTGTGCCGAGATCGTGCTCGGCATCGTCTGCGCCGGCCTCACCAGCCGGCTGATCCTACCCAAACTGGCCAGCGACGCCATCATCTCGCGGCTGAAACGCTGCATTCTCGACCTCGCCACCTATGCCGGCGGCGCGTTTTCCGGCGGAGACCGGGCAACCCTCATCGGCCTGCACCGGAAGCTTGTCGCCGAGACCCAGACGCTTGGCGAGATGCGCGCCTATGCCAGGCTCGAAGCGCCGAGCTTCGCGCCGCGCGCGCATCCGGTGCGACGCACGATCGGACAACTGCTCTCGGCTCTTTCGGCGGCGCGCGCGCTCTATTCGCATGCCGCTCCGAAAAACGCGGCCCTCATCCCGGTCCGCTCGGAGCTGCAAGCCCTTGTCAGCGAACTGGCAGCCAAGCCGGGAGCGCTGGACGATACCTCGCCCTGGTTGGCGCGGCTCGACGCAATCTCGACCAAGGCCCGGCAAATGCCCGATGCCTCGGTCGACCAGGGTGAGGACAGGGTCGGAACCATCACCCGCCTCACCATAGCAGCCGATTTCGCCGAGGCGCTGAAACAGGTGCTTCGTGGCCTTGACGCGCTGCGCGCGCCGGTGACCCGCCGACCAGGTCCTGGCAGCCAGCAGCCGGCCCTGGTGGTGCATCGCGACTATCCCGGTGCCGCGCGCAACGCCATCCGCGCGGCCGTTGCAACGCTGCTGGTTGCGGCTTTCTGGCTGACGACGAAGTGGTCGGAAGCGGCCGGCACCGTCATCCTGGTTGCCGTTGTCTCGAGCCTGTTTGCCGCTCGCCCCGATCCCGTGCAGGTATCATGGGGTTTCTTCAAGGGAACGCTGCTCGCTTTGCCCTTCGCCTTTCTCGTCGGCCAGATCGCGCTTCCCGCCCTGCCCGGCTTCGGCTGGTTCATGCTGTTCGTCGTGCCCATCATGGTGCCGGCGGCACTCGCCATGGCCAATCCGCGCTATGTCGGCGTGGCGACGGCCTTCGCCATCAATTTCCTGGCCTTCCTCAGCCCGCACCAGGCAATGACCTATGATCCCGGCCCCTTCTTCGCCGGCTCGGCATCGATCCTGGTCGGCATCCTGCTGGCGATCGGCGTCTTCATCGGCGTGTTGCCGGCGGATCCATGGCTCGCGGCCGACCGCATCGTGCGGGCCATGCGCGAGGATCTGGCGCGGCTTTGCCTGCATGAGCGCGTGCCGAGGCGTTCGGCCTTCGAGAGCCTCGCTTATGACCGGGTCAATCAGTTGATGCCCTTGGTGCAGAATTCCGGCAGGAAGGGCGAGGCGGTGTTGGGCGGCGGCGTCGCCTCCGTCACGGTCGGCCTGGAAATCCTGCGGCTGCGCAGTGCCAGCCAAAACCACGCCATCCCATCGGAAACGGCGCTTTCAATCGCCAACTTCCTGAGGGGATTGGCGCGCGAGCTGCTTTTCCGTGCCCCTGGCGATCCGCAAACAGCGACCGTCGCCGTCGCCCGGCAGTATGCGGCGGGCATCGCCCAGCGAAACGCCACCGGCGACATGCTGCAGATCGCGGCGTCCCTGCGCATTATCGCCGCGGCGATGGAGGATTTCCCGGATTTCTTCGCGAGGGATAAAACCTAGGCTGCGGCGATCGCCAGCGCGTGGCCGCGCGCGTTCTCGCGCAGGGCGTCAAGGTGGATCGACTTGACCAGAGCGGCAAGATCGCCTTCGGCGGATTGCCCACCCAATTCCTTGAGCATCAGCCAGCTGACCTCCTGAACGCCGGCGACGCGCTTGCCGTTGGCAACCTCGCGCCAGATCTTCAGGGCGCTCAGGATGACGGCATGCGTGGCGGCAGCCAGGCCGGCACTGCGGAACAACGCCTGCAGGGCCACGTCGTGCCCGCCGGCCAGCAGCGCCCTCACCCGTGGCTCGGACTGCTGGCTGAGCGCAACCAGCGCCGAGCCGAAGAAATCGACCTTGCCGTGGGCGATGGTGCGGATCAGGAAGCTCGCGGTCAGATCGCCGCGCAGCCTGAGATGCTCGATCAACGCCGCATGCTCTTCCTGACGCGTGCCTTCGATCAGCGTCACCGAGGCCTTGACGCAGGCCTCCCGCATGACGCGGTCTGCGCGCGCGGCTCCCATCAATGCCATGACCAGCGGCGATGTCTTCAATGTCTCGCCAAGCTTGATGAGCAGCATGTGCCGGCAGTCGGCAGGCAGCCTGACATCCGATATCAGGGCCTCGCGCACCAAAGGCAGATGCCCATGGCGCTCCGCCATGCGGCGAAAACTCATTGAAGCGATGGCGGCGCCGGCGTTGGCCAGAAGCACGGCGCAGGCCTCCGCCTCGCCGATCTCGGCGATAGCCGCCGACAGCGCCATCGAGACGAGCGGCCGGTCGGCGATCAGTTTCTGCGTTGCCTTCTGGCTTGCCGCCACGCGGTTGATCAGATCGGCGTCGGTGAGCAGCGGCGAGCGCGCCAGCACGACACCGGCGACTTCCGGCTGGTCGGCGGCAAGCACGCTTATGATCTGCAGCGGCGCGTGGTGGCTCATAGAGAGCGCTTCCGCCATCGCCAGCCGCACTTTCGACGAGGCGTCGTCGAGCAGCAGCGTCAGCGCCGCTTCGGCGGCGCAGCGGTCCTCGAACGGCAATTCGGCATTGACATAGGCCCGGGCCAGCGCATTGGCCGCGGCGGCGCGCTCCGACACCCTGGCCGTGTAGATCCATTTCAGGAAATGCGAAACAACAACCATGCCCGTCTGCTTACGCCCCTAGCCGGAAGGTTTCCGGCCCCGTGAGGACGGTAGGCAGAAATGGTTTACGAACGGTTCACCATGTTCATTAACTGGCTTGCGAGCGCTGGATGCAGCGCCTATCAACCGTCAGACAGCGCAGGAGACGGAAATGGCCGGGCTATATCTCGAGGAGTTTGTCGTCGGCCATGTCTTCCAGCACACGCTGCGCAAGACCGTCACCGAGAGCGACAACATGCTGTTTTCGGTGATGACGCTGAACCCGCAGCCGCTGCACATCGACTTCGATTTCGCCGCCAAGAGCGAATGGGGCAAGCCGCTGGTCAACTCGCTGTTCACGCTCGGCCTGATGATCGGCATCTCGGTCAACGACATCACTGTCGGCACCACGGTCGCCAATCTCGGCATGAAGGAAACCGTGTTTCCGCACCCGGTCTTCCATGGCGACACCATCCGTGTCGAAACATCTGTCGTCTCGGTGCGCGAGTCCAAGTCGAAGCCCGACCGCGGCATCGTCGAATTCGAGCACCGCGCCTACAACCAGCATGGCGATCTGGTCGCCAAATGCACCAGGCAAGCGATGATGCTGAAGAAGGCGGCCTGATGCGCTCGCTGCTGTTCGTTCCCGGCGATTCCGAGCGGAAGCTGGAAAAGGGATTTGGCGCCGGCGCCGACGTGGTCATCGTCGATCTCGAGGATTCCGTGGCGCCGCGGAACAAGGCGCAGGCGCGCGAGATAGCGGCGCGCTTCATCCTCGACCGCAGGGGGCAAACCAACTCGGCGATCTATGTCAGGATCAACGACCTCTCGACCGGGTTGACGGACGATGATCTTGCCAAGCTCGTCCCGGCAAGGCCGGACGGCATCATGCTGCCAAAATCGAACAGCGGCCAGGATGTGCAGCAGCTCGCGGCAAAGCTCAGGGTCCGCGAGGCAGAGAACGATCTGCCCGACGGTTCGATCAAAATCCTGCCGATCATCACCGAAACTCCGGCGGGCGTGCTTGCCGCCGCGACCTATGCCGGCGCAAGCGAGCGGCTTGCCGGCCTGACCTGGGGCGCGGAAGACCTGTCGGCCGCGGTGGGCGCGCGTGCGGCCCGCGACGAGCACGGCCACTACACCGACCTCTTCCGTCACGCCCGCGTGACCACCATCCTCGCGGCCGGGGCCGCGGAGGTCGCCGCGATCGACACCGTGTTTCCGAATTTTCGCGACATGGCGGCCTTCACCGTGGAGTGCGCCGAGGCCGAACGCGATGGTTTCACCGGCAAGATGGCGATCCACCCGGATCAGGTGCCCGTCATCAACACCGCCTTCACGCCCTCGGCCGCGGCGGTGAAACAGTCGGCGGCCATCGTGGCGGCGTTCGAGGCAGCGGGAAATCCCGGCGTCGTCGGCATCGATGGCAAGATGTTCGACCGCCCGCATCTGCGGCTGGCCGAACGGCTTCTGGCGCGAGCGAAGGCGGCCGGAATTACCGCCTGACTACCAGACCATCGGAATCAGGCGGTAGCGAACCTGGGCCGCATAGTCGTCATAGCCGCGCAGACCAGTGCGAAGCGTCTTCTCTTCGATGAAGGTCGGATGCCCAGCAGAACGACGAACACGAGCACCGACAGCAATCCCCACCAGGAGCCAAGCAGGAGTGCCGAACGTCAGCAAGGCGCGATGACAGTCCGAGGTCGAGGTCTCTTATTCCTTGCCCCAGCGCGGCCGGCGCATCGAAAAGACCTCATCGACGCTGGCATAGTCCATATAGCCGAGACGAGCCACATTGCCGGCCTTGGTGATGTCGAACAGGCCATCCTTCAGGAAGGCATCGTCGATGTGCACGCCGATCACTTCACCGGCGACGACAACGGCGCTCGTCGGCGATCCGTCGAGCGCCTTTGGGCGAAACACTTCCGTCACCCGGCATTCGAGCGCCGCAGGTGCCGCCGCCACGCGCGGCGGCCTGACGAGGCGCGAGGGCGCCATGGCGAGATCGGCATAAACGAACTCGTTGACCCCACGCGGCGCGGCGACGGACGTGTAATTCATCTTCTCCGCAAGGTCGCGGCTGACCAGATTGGCGACGAACTCGCCGGTTTCCTGCGCGAACGAGGCGCTGTCCTTCTCGCCCTCGGAGGAAAACCAGACGATGAAAGGCCGGGTCGAGACGGCATTAAAGAAGGAGTATGGCGCGAGATTGACCTCGCCGGCCTTGTTCAGCGTCGATATCCAGCCGATCGGACGCGGCGCCACGATCGCCTTGGACGGATCATGCGGCAGCCCATGGCCCTTCGCCGGCTCGTAGAACATCAGCCCACCCAAGGTCCAGAGTAATCGGCGTAGAGCTTGGCCGGATCGGGCCGTGGCCGCTCCGGCGCCGGACCGGCATAGGAACCGATATGGACAAAACCGACAACGCGCTCCTGCGGCGCCAGTCCGAGAATCGCCCTGCCCTCCGGCACGTCGGAATACCAGTTGCTGATCATGTTCGTGCCGTAGCCCAGCGCATTGGCTGATATCATCAGGTTCATCGCCGCCATGCCTCCGGACAGGAACATCTCCCATTGCGGGATTTTCGGGTTCTCCCTGGGAATCGACACGACACCGATCACCAGCGGCGCGCGCGAGAACCGCGCCAGTTCCTGGTTGCGGCGGCCTTCTGGCAACGGTCCTTCACGTTGTTCAGCCAAGTCCGCCAGTTGTCTGCCGATCTCGATGCGGGCCTCGCCGCGATAGAGGATGAAGCGCCAGGGTTCGAGCCGGCCGTGGTCTGGCACGCGTGTGGCGGCGGCAATCATCGTGGCGATATCGGCGTCGCTGGGCGCAGGCTCCTTGAGATCGGGAATCGGCGCTGAATTTCGGGTCAGCAGGAAGTCGATGATCGGCGACGCCATGGGCGCAAGTCTCCTGGACATTCTGTTTTGAGCTGAAGCGCACCATCGGGAATTCGGGCGGCTCGGGCAAAGGCGCGCTAACGCCGGGCTGAAGAGTCGCGGATCGGACTCTTAAGCCTTGAAATTGCCACCGCCATGGGCTTCAACGCAAGGCATGTTTGAGGGGCGACTGCGTCTTTTCCTGGTCCGGCTCTGCGCCGCGCTGTTCCTGCTGCCGGTCTCCATGGCTGTCGCGCAGGAAAAGGATGGCGTTGGCGACCTGAAACTTCCCGGAATTTCGAGCTATGCGACGCCGAAGAGCGGGACCCCGCTTGCGCTTGGCGGCGGTGGCGCCATCACCCTGTCGGCTCAGTTGACCGACAAGGGCACCGACATCACCCGCGGTCTCGTTTGGCGCGTCTTCAAGCCTGAAGCCGTCAACGGCAAATTGCCGATGGTCGCCTCCGCGCATGGCGGCAGCGCCGTCTTCCAGCTCGAACCCGGCAGCTATCTGGTCCACGCCTCCTATGGCCGCGCCGGCGCCACCAAGCGCATCACCGTCGGCAAGGAAGCCAAGCGAGAAAGCCTGGTGCTCGATGCCGGCGGCCTGAAGCTCGACGCGGTTCTGTCCGGCGGCGTGCGCATTCCGCCAAAAAAACTGCGCTTCTCGATCTATGAAGGCACCGCCGAGGCCAATGGCGACCGCGCGCTGATCATTCCCGATGTCGAACCCAACAGCGTCGTGCGGCTCAACGCCGGCATCTACCATGTCGTCTCGACCTATGGCGCGGTCAATGCCGTCATCCGCTCCGACATCCGCGTCGAGGCCGGCAAGCTGACCGAAGCCACCGTCGAGCATCATGCCGCCGAAATCACGATGAAGCTGGTGCGCGAGGCGGGTGGCGAAGCGATCGCCGACACGTCCTGGTCGCTGCTCAACGAATCCGGCGATCCGATCAAGGAAACCGTCGGCGCCTTCGCCTCGATGGTGCTCGCCGAAGGCGACTACACCATCATCGCCAAGAACCGTGACCGGATCTATCAGAAGGATTTCACCGTCGTGGGCGGGCAGAACCAGGAGATCGAGGTTCTCGCCACCGAAGCAGCGGCCATGGACCCGGAAGAAGGCGCGGACTAAAACAATGCAAGCGGTTTCGCGTCCGGAATCGCGTAAAAGCAAAGAGATAGAGCACTGGAGGCGATCTCGATTTCGCCGGAGATGCTCCTTCAGGCCGCCAGTTTCGTTCGAGCCGGCAGGAAAGGAATGCGCCGACGCGGCAGCTCTGGCGCCAGGTCGAACACGCCGCGATAAAGGCGATCGAGCAACGCCTTGCGGTCGCGCAACGGCTCCAGTTCGTTCCAGCTGAGCACATTGCCGACGCGCACCTCGATCGCCTTGCCGGACAGCCGCGCGAATTCACGGATGAGCAGCGAAGTGCGCAAGGTCAGCGAGGCCTTGCCGACGAATTTGGCCACACGCCCGTCGCGCTCGGCCATGTTCATCGGCCCGCTGACCACATGGAACAGCCTGCCGTTCTGCCCGGAGAAATGCATGGGGATGACCGATGCCTTGGCCTCCTGGACGAGACGGGCCGGAAACATCTTCCATGGCAGGTCGCGCGCGCGGCCAAAACCCTTTGGCGCGGTGGCGACGCCGCCGGCCGGAAACACCACGATGGTGACACCTTCCTTGAGCAGCCGCACCGCTTCATGGCGCACAGCCATGTTGTTCTTCACCGCTTCCTTGGTCTCGGAAAAGTCGATTGGCAGCGAATAAGGCCCCATCTCGCGAATCCTGAGCAGATCCTTGTGGATCATCACTCGAAAAGGTCGCCCGAGTTGCTCTGCCAGTGACAGCACGGCGATGCCGTCGCCAATGCCGAAGGGATGGTTGGCAATGATCACCAGCGGCGTGTCGGGCAATTGCGCGGGCGGCCATTGGTCGGGCGTTCGCACGCCTACATCGATGAGGTCCAGCATGCGGCTGAACACACGCTCACCGGTCGGCACAACCTGATGGCGCCAGAATTCATAGAGTGCCGCGAACCTGTCGCGACCCGAAAGCCCTTCCACCGAATGAATGAACCAGCGCGCCAGAGCCGGCTGGTGCGGATTGGCATAGGAAAGCTCGGGAAATGGTCGTTCGCGCGATTTCAGCTTGAGCATAGCGTTCCGGTACAACATCGCCGTGACAGAGATATGAAAATGGCGGTGGATCGCTCCACCGCCATTCGATCGAAAACAGTCCGAATCAAGAAGCGCGCTTGCGTCGGCGATCGGGTGTGATCGCTTCTTCGGTCAGCCGCTCGATCGCTTCGGCAAGGCCAAGCGATTCCTGGTCGCGCGAACCGAGCCGGCGGATATTGACGGTCTGCTCCTCCGCCTCGCGCTTGCCGCAGACGAGGATGACCGGCACCTTGGCCAGGCTGTGCTCACGAACCTTGTAGTTGATCTTCTCATTGCGCAGATCGGCTTCCGCCAACAGCCCTGCGGCTTTCAGCTTCGCCACGACCTCGTTCGCATAGCTGTCGGCGTCCGAGGTGATGGTCGCCACCACCACCTGCAGCGGCGCGAACCACAGCGGGAAATGGCCGGAATAGTTCTCGATCAGGATGCCGAGGAAACGCTCCATCGAACCGCAGATGGCGCGATGCACCATGACAGGCTGCTTCTTCTCGGAATCCGAGCCGATGTAGAAGGCGCCAAAACGCTCAGGCAGGTTGAAGTCGACCTGCGTCGTGCCGCACTGCCATTCGCGGCCGATCGCATCCTTCAGCACATATTCGAACTTCGGCCCGTAGAAGGCGCCCTCGCCCGGATTGATCGAGGTCTTGATCCGATTGCCGGAGCGCGTCCTGATCGTTTCCAGCACGCTGCCCATGATTGCCTCGGCATGATCCCATGCCTCGTCGGTGCCGACGCGCTTTTCCGGCCGTGTCGACAGCTTGACGCTGATTTCGTCGAAACCGAAATCGGCATAGGTCGACAGGATCAGGTCGTTGATGCGCAAGCACTCGGAAGCCAGCTGTTCCTCGGTGCAGAAGATATGCGCATCGTCCTGCGTGAAGCCGCGCACCCGCATCAGCCCGTGCAGCGCGCCCGATGGCTCGTAGCGATGCACATTGCCGAATTCCGCAAGCTTTACGGGTAGATCTCGGTATGACTTCAACCCATGCTTGAAAATCTGCACGTGACCCGGGCAGTTCATCGGCTTCAGCGCGAAGACGCGGTCATCATCGGTTTCATCGCCGGCGACCGTAACCTTGAACATGGCGTCGCGGTACCAGCCCCAGTGGCCCGACGTATCCCACAGGCTCTTGTCGAGTACCTGCGGGGCATTGACCTCCTGATAGCCCTGCTCGTCGAGGCGTCGGCGCATGTAGTTGACCAGGTTCTGGAACATCTTCCAGCCCTTGGCGTGCCAGAAAACCACGCCCGGCCCCTCTTCCTGGAAATGGAAAAGGTCCATTTCGCGGCCAAGCTTGCGGTGATCGCGCTTCTCGGCCTCCTCCAGCATCGTCTGGTAGGCTTCGAGCTGCGCCTGGTCGGCCCAGGCCGTGCCATAGATGCGTGTCAGCATCGGGTTGTTCGAGTCGCCGCGCCAGTAGGCGCCGGCCACTTTCATCAGCTTGAAGGCGTTGCCGATCTGGCCGGTCGAGGCCATGTGCGGACCACGGCAAAGGTCGAACCAGTCGCCCTGCGCATAAATCTTGAGATCCTGATCCTCGGGAATGGCATCGATCAGTTGGAGCTTGTAGCGCTCGCCCTTGTCGGCGAAGACCTTTTTTGCCCTGTCGCGCGACCAGACCTCCTTAGTGAACGGCTTGTTGCGCGCGATGATCTCGCGCATCTTCTTCTCGATCACCGGGAAATCGTCCGGGGTGAACGGCTCGTTGCGGGCAAAGTCGTAGTAGAATCCGTTCTCGATCACCGGCCCGATGGTCACCTGCGTTCGCGGCCACAATTCCTGAACGGCTTCCGCCAGCACATGCGCGGTGTCATGGCGGATGAGTTCCAGCGCACGCGGGTCTTCGCGGGTGATGATCTCGACCTTGCCGGATTTGCCCAGGGGATCGCTGAGGTCGCGCACGGTGCCGTCGATGGCGTAGGCGACGGCCTTCTTGGCCAGCGACTTGGAGATCGATTCGGCCAAGCCTGCACCGGTCATCGCGGCATCGTAGTCGCGGACGGAACCATCGGGAAATGTCAGGGAAACGGAATTCAGCATGTGTATCTCCTATCCAGTCCCGCAAACGAGCGCGGGTGGTAAAATGCAGATATCAGCGGTTCGGGAGCTGCGACCTGCCAGGGTGCCGGAGGCGTCCGGCGGCGGCAGTCTTTTATGAGCAGATGCCGCCGCCGTAAAGCCCGGCTCACTTAATCAGCTGCGGCAGGTCCTTCAGGAACGCGGCCCGTGTCGCCAACCCCTTAGGCATGTCGGTCCGCTCCGCATCGACGACGAGCCGCGCGAACACGATCCGGCGGCCGTCTTTCCGCGCCCAGCCGACAAACCAGCCGAGCGAGCGCTTGTCGTTGCCGCCCTTGCCGAGCCTGGTGCTGCCGGTCTTGCCCTGAACGGCCCAATCGCCGGCCTTGAAGCTCGGTATGATGGCCCGTGTCATTTCATGCGCCTTGGCCGACACCGGCATCGTGCCGGCGAGCAGTTGCCGCAAGAAGGCAACCTGCTCGACCGGCGTGATCTCGAGCGAGGAGTTCACCCAGGAATGGGTCAGTCCGTCATCCTTGGCGGGATTGCCGGAAACGTCACTGTTGCCATAGCTGAACTTCGATACGTAGCCGGCAAATTTCTCGGCGCCGAGCCTGCGGGTGATTTCGCGTGAGAACCAGATGATGGAATCACGTTCCCAGATCGTCGGATCGACGGTTTTCTGGTCGCGCTTCACCGCCTTGAACTCAGGCTTGTAGTCCCATGCCGGAGTGTGTTCATCGGTGAGGATGCCTGCGTCGTAGCCGATCAGCGAAAGCGGCACCTTGAACGTCGATGCCGGGCTGAAGCGCTGGTCGCAGGTACCGTCCTGGTAAAGCGTCTTGCCGCTCTGGGCGTCGGCGATGAGCGTGCAGTGCACATCCGCGAGCGGCGCCGATTGAGCACGCATCGGAAATCCCAACAGCCACGCAAGCAGGAACAGGATTCCGGCAAAGATGAAGGGAAGACGGTCGATGTTGCGCATGGGATGCTCGCTCCAGAAGGGGTTCGCGAGCGGGCTTAGCGAGGTCTCTTGTCTCGATTTTGTCTCAAATGCGCAGTTGTTGTGCAGGCTTGCGTTAACCCTACCGGATCGTAAACCGGCGCGGCTGGCGCCGCGCCTGAGCAGCGTCCTCAACCCTGCGCTTCGCCGCGCTTACGGCCGATTCCCCAGTACCGCCATGGCATGAACCAGGCGTAACGGGGTGCCAGAACCTCCGGCACGAGGTCGATGCCGTGCGTCCCAAATGGACCGCAGCGCAGCACGCGGAACAACCCCATCCAGCCACCGGCCCAAAGACCATGGCGGGCGATTGCCTCATGCGCGTATTCCGAACAGGTCGGCAGAAGCCGGCAGGAATTGCCGACAAAGCCCGACAGCGTCAGTTGGTAAAGCCGCACGAGCGAGGTGCCGAGCACGCGGCCGGGCGTCTTGCGCCAAGGGCCGGGCCAATTGCGGCCGCGCCTCGACGCTCCGGCTGTATGCGCATGCCCGTGCTGGTCGCCCACTGCGATCTCCGCGTTTCCAGCTGATAGATGTGCGCTTGCGCCGGAGAACGCAATCCCGCTCGCCGCGCCGTCAGGGGCGGTAACGGCGAAATGGCTGCCGGTCGCCGGAGGTGCCCACCGGCCAGGGTGGGGCCACTCTTCGTGATGCCCTGCATCGCGTCTTTCGTCACGCCATTGAAACGTCGCGATCCGCATGACATCGCCAAGGATGTTCAGGAACTGGATCATGGTCGTGTCTCCTTTGACCGGATTAGACCGCTGCTGGCCTTCGCCTTCAAACGAGTATAATTTCCGCTACGGATAATCCTGGGTTATGCGAAATGAAGCGTGGACGCCTGCCCCTGACGGCATTGAGGAGCTTCGAGGCGGCTGGGCGGCATTTGAGCTTCAGCAAGGCCGCCGAGGAGCTTTTCGTCTCGCAGGCGGCGATCAGCCGGCAGATCCGCGAACTCGAAACCTTCCTGCGCCAACCGCTTTTCGAACGGCACCATCGCCGCGTCGAACTGACGGATGCGGGCCGCCGGCTGCTTGCTCAACTGGTCAGGAGTTTCGATGCGATCGACCGCCTGCTCGGCGATCTGGCCGCCACCCCGGCCCAGTTCGTGGTTCGCGTCAGCGTCGAACCTTCGCTCGCAGCGGTATGGCTGGTGCCGAGGCTCAACCGGTTCCGGCAGTTGCGGCCCGACATCGACGTTTCCCTCGAAGTCGACCCAAGGCTGATCGAGTTCCGCAGCGACCAGCCCGAACTTGCCTTGCGTTTCAGCTCGCGCTCGACGTCATGGCCCCGTAGCGAGGCCGAACGGCTGGCTTCAACAGTCGATTCGCCGGTTCTGTCGCCGGCGCTGCTTTCATCGGGTCCGGCCCTCGAGAAGCCGGCCGACCTTGCTCGCTTCACGCTTTTGCACGAGGAAAACCGCCAGGGTTGGGCGCGCTGGTTCGAGGCTGCGGGCGTGCCTGCCGATGCCGTGCCCGCGCGCGGCCCGATGCTTGCGGACGCCTCGCTCTCGAAGCAGGCCGCGCTGCTTGGACATGGGGTGGCCCTGGGCGATCTCCTTCAGATTGGCGAAGAATTGGCGACCGGGGCGCTGGTCAAGCCGTTCGACGTCGATGTCGCGTCCGGCGCTTATTGGCTGGTGGCCAGGAGTTTGCACGATCTCTCCGAACCGGCCGCGGCCTTCGCCGATTGGCTAAGAAGCGAATTTGCCGACAGCAGGAAGGCGGTGAAAGCGCCGGCCTGAGACGCTGCCTGGCAAGATGCCGCTACTTTGCTTTGTATTTTTCGAGAAGTTTGTCGAGGTCGTTGACGTCCAGGGGCGGATGTCCCGCCGCAGGGTCGTCTGCCGGGTTGAATGTGACGACGATGTCGCGCCACAAATCATAGTGGGCAGCATAGGATGCCAGCCCGGGAAACGGCGCGCAGCGTGTGATTGCCCGAATGGCGGCTTCGGCAACCTTATCCCGTGGTGGTGTCACGGGGCCGACGATTTTTGGCGGACCGGCAAGCGATCCGTCCTTGTTCAGATTGATCCGAACGCGTGCAATGCTTGTGGTATTGGCAGGCATGCTCCAACAGGCTTGGATAGCCTTCATGAGATAGTCGCCGATATCGCGCCGGACCGCTGGTTCCGCCCTGCACGAGCCGCCGCTCGACACAAGTGAAGCGGCAAGAATGCCCGCGAACATGAGGTTATTGCATGAATGACCGGCTGTGCCCTGGCTGGACTTGCCCGCGGTCGTAAGGCCAAAGCCCACGCTCAGGCCGCTTCTTCGGCCCGCTTCTTTTCGATCTGGCCGATGGCGTCGACCACGGCGTCGAAGGTCAGCATGGTGGACGCATGGCGCGCCTTGTAGTCGCGCACCGGCTCCAAATAGCTGAGGTCGGCGAAGCGGCCCTCCGGCGGCGCCCCGTTCTCCTTCAGCATTTTCAGCATGGTTTCGCGCACCGCGCGCAATTCCTCGGCGCTGGCGCCGACGACATGTTGCGCCATGATCGATGACGATGCCTGGCCGAGCGCGCAGGCCTTCACGTCGTGGGCGAAGTCGGTAACCACGCCGTCCTCCATCTTGAGGTCGACGGTAACGGTCGAACCGCACAGCTTGGAATGCGCCTTCGCGGTCGCGTCGGGATGATCGAGCCGGCCGATGCGGGCGATATTTCCGGCAAAACCGAGAATTTTCGCGTTGTAGACGTCGTTGATCATTATTTTCCAATCCGTCGCCGCCAAGCGAACAGCGATTGCCGTTGTTGCGTCTTTCATTCGCTCGGCACGACCATATATAATGCTGGCAGTCCGGTATCGACAAGGCGGCGAACGCCACTGTCCTTGCCGGGAAGTTCACGCCGCTTACGGGGCTGGAAACGGGGCGAGTTTCCGACACCGAAAGGTCGTGGTCCGTTCAACTCGTTCCTCCTGAGAGAGGAACTACGGGAGACGCCTTTTATGGATGCCGTCATCAAGAAGCTCATGCCCCAGTCCGCCTACATGGAAAAGCCGGTCACCGACCGCCCGAGCGAAGCCGAAGTCGAGGCCGCCGTGCACACCTTGCTGCGCTGGACCGGCGACAATCCGGATCGCGAGGGTTTGATCGACACCCCCAAGCGCGTGGCCAAGGCCTACCGTGAAATGTTCGGCGGCTACGACATGTGCCCGGCGGACGAGCTCGGCCGCACCTTCGAGGAGGTCGCCGGCTACGATGACCTGGTCATCGTCAAGGACATCCAGTTCCATTCGCATTGCGAGCATCACATGGTGCCGATCATCGGCAAGGCGCATGTCGGCTATCTGCCCGACGGCAAGGTGGTCGGCCTGTCGAAGATCGCCCGCGTCGTCGATATCTTCGCCCATCGCCTGCAGACGCAGGAAGCGTTGACCGCGCAGATTGCCGGGGTCATCCAGGACGTGCTCAACCCGCGCGGCGTGGCCGTCATGATCGAGGCCGAGCACATGTGCATGGCCATGCGCGGCATCCGCAAGCAGGGCTCAACCACGCTGACCTCAACCTTCACCGGCGTCTTCAAGGATACGCCCGAAGAGCAGGTTCGTTTTGTCACCATGGTGCGCGGCGGCGGGGAGTAAGCCCCTTGCCGACGTCACGGTCAACAGGAAAATAGACCTGATATGTCGGCACTGGAATTTCCGAAAGCTCCGTCAGACAAGAAGACCCTGGAAGAAGGCGCGGTGTTTTCGCCGCGCTTCGACGCCAACGGCCTGGTCACCGTCGTCGTCAGTGATGCCGCCGACGGCATGCTGCTGATGGTCGCGCATATGAATGCGCAAGCGCTGGCACTGACGCTGGAGACAGGCATCGCCCACTACTGGTCGCGCTCGCGCAACACGCTCTGGAAGAAGGGGGAAACCTCGGGCAATTTCCAGCACGTGGTCGAGATGCTCACGGATTGTGACCAGGACGCATTGTGGTTGCGCGTGAAAGTGTTGGGCCACGACGCAACTTGTCACACTGGCCGACGTTCATGCTTTTATCGGACGGTGGGGCTGATCGACGGCAAGGGGACGCTTGCCGACGACGGCAGCAAGCCGCTGTTCGATGCGGAAAACACGTATCGGAAGCCATCAGCTTGAACCTTCTGCCTCACATCAACCACACAGATTCATCATTTCGATACGGCCCATCCGTATATTAGTCTTGGGACAAGGGAGATCATGATGCTCGAATGGGCGTCATTGCGTAGCAGACCAGACGTCAGGGAGGCCAACGGCCTGTCCTCGGCCGGCGGCGCATCCGATACAATATCTCCAAGGAAAACAGGCATTTCGCTCGCCCTCGGCGGCGGTTGCGCCAGAGGCTGGGCTCATATCGGCGTGCTGCGCGCGCTCGATGAAGCCGGCATCGAAGTTTCAATGATCGCCGGTACCTCGATCGGTGCGCTGGTCGGCGGCTGTTACCTTGCCGGCAAACTGGATGAGCTCGAAGAGTTCGCCCGCAGCCTCACCAGGCGGCGCATCTTCGGTCTGCTCGATCTCAACCTGCGCGGCAGCGGCCTCTTCGGCGGCATGAAGCTGGACGCGCGCCTGCGCGAGCATGTGGCCGGCATCCGCTTCGACGATCTGCCTAAGCCTTTTGTCTGCGTCGCATCGGAAATCCGCACCGGCCACGAGATCTGGCTGTCGAGCGGTTCGCTGATCACGGCCATGCGCGCGTCCTACGCGCTGCCGGGCGTGTTCGAGCCGGTCGATTGCAATGGTCGCGTGCTGGTCGACGGCGCGCTGGTCAATCCGGTGCCCGTTTCGGTCTGCCGCGCCTACGAGCAGCCGCTCGTCGTGGCGGTCAACCTGCACTACGACCTCTTCGGCCGCGCCGCCGTGATCAAACACAGTGCCGGCGAACTGGTTATCGAAAAGGACGCGCCAAGGCCGGGCCAGGCCGACGCCCAGCACCAATCGCACCAGACGCGCCTGGGCATCACCGGCGTGATGGTCGAAGCCTTCAACATCATCCAGGACCGCATTTCGCGCGCCAGGCTTGCCGGGGATCCGCCCGACATGTCGCTGCAGCCCAAGCTCAGCCATATCGGCCTGACCGAATTCCACCGGGCCGACGAGGCGATCCAGCTCGGCTACCAGGCGACGATGGCGCAGATCGGCGAACTGACGCGGTTGCAGACGGTTCTCGCCTAGATCATCAAGCTCTGTTCTCTTCCGCACAAACTGATTGCAACATGCAATTGGTTATGGTGATCTGCGCCGTGCGAAGCGGAGGTGCCGATGGCCAGGATTGTCTATTCCATGCTGACGTCGTTGGATGGCTACATCGCCCGGTCGGACGAGGACATCGGCTTGCCGGTACCCGAGGCGGAGTTGCACCAACATTTCAACGACATGATGAGACAGGCCTCCGCCGTGCTCGCGGGACGGCGCATGTACGAGACCATGCGCTTCTGGGACAGCCCTGAGCGGGAGACCGGCGCCACCGAGGTCGAGCGGGATTTTGCGCGCGCGTGGCGGGAGACACCGAAGATCGTCTTCTCAACCACGCTTCAGCAAGTCGGGCTCAATGCCCGGCTGGTGGATGGCGATACCGAGAACACGGTAAAGTCTCTCAAGGCACGGGCCGACGGCCTCGTCATCCTCGGCGGCGCCGACATTGCGGCCTCACTGGCACGGGCCGGGTTCATCGATGAATACCGGCTCTACATCCATCCTGTGGTGCTGGGTGGCGGCAAGCCATATTTCCAATCCGGCCTGTCGCTGACGCTGAAACCGCTCGGCACGCAAAGTCTTAGCCAAGGCGTGACGTTGCTGCGTTATGCGCCGGCCGGCTGAATTGCCCGGTTTCCGCCGCGCGGCTACGCGCGCGCGGCATCGATGATGCGAAACTGCACCGTACGGTTGCCATTCCAGTGATTGCCCGACAGCGAGCCGGCGACATGCACGGTCTTGCCTCGGTTCTTGAACAGGAATTCGCCAAGCACGGTGTCGACGGCGCGAAAGGCGATCGCCTGGATGCGGCCGCCGCTCTCCGACTGCAAATCAGCGCGAATATGGTTGGTGCCGACCGGCCTGATATCGACCAGCCGATGGCGCGGCAGCACAAAAACCGGCGCGACATGCCCGGCGCCGAACGGGCCTGCCTTTTCCAGCGCGTCGAGCAGGCCGAGCGTCGCGCCTTCAGCGGCAAGCGCGCCGTCGATCGCCAGGCTTTCCTCATCCTGCAACCGGAAAACGTCTGCAGCCGCCCGCTCCTCGAAGAAGGCCCTGAGCTCGCCCAGCCTTGCGCGCTCCACGGTGATACCGGCGGCCATGCCATGGCCGCCGCCCTTGACGATGAGCCCGGCAGTGGCAGCCTCGCGCACCAGCCGGCCAAGGTCGAACCCCGACACCGAACGGCCGGAGCCGGTCCCGATGCCCACAGCGTTGAAGGCGATGGCGAAAGCCGGCCGGCGTGCATGATCCTTCAATCGCGAGGCGAGCAGGCCGACAATGCCGGGATGCCAGTTGTTGCTGGCGGTGACGACGATCGCCGGGCCGCTGCCGCCCGCGAGCTCGGCATCGGCCTCGGCGCGCGCGGCTGCGAGCATCTCCTGCTCCATCAGCTGCCGCTCCTGGTTCAGCCGGTCGAGCGTCTCGGCGATGGTCTGCGCCTCGACCGGATCATCCGTTGCAAGCAGCCGGCTGCCAAGCGCCGCATCGCCGATGCGCCCACCCGCATTGATGCGTGGGCCGATCAGATAGGCGAGATGGAAGGTGCTGATCGGCTCGCCGATGCGCGACACCCGCGCCAACGCAGCCATCCCTTCATTCCTCTGCTGCCGCGCCATTTGCAGGCCCTTGACGACGAAAGCGCGATTAACGCCGGTGAGCGGCACCACGTCGCAGACGGTGGCAAGCGCCACGAGATCGAGCAGGGAGAGCAGGTCCGGCGGCGCGGCGTCGGTCATTGCGCGCAGAACCTTCGCGGTCTGCACCAGAGCGAGAAAGACCACGCCGGCTGCACAGAGATGGCCCTGCCCGGAAAGGTCGTCGTCGCGATTGGGATTGACGACGGCATGCGCCGCCGGCAGCGCGCCGCCAACCTGGTGGTGGTCCAGCACCACGACATCGGCGCCCGCCTCCTTGGCTGCCTCGACGGAGGCGGCGCTGTTGGTGCCGCAGTCGACGGTGACGATCAGCGTCGCGCCCCGCGATACCAGTTCGCGCATGGCATCGGGATTGGGACCGTAGCCTTCGAAAATACGATCCGGGATATAGATTTCCGACGGCACCGAGAAATGCGCGAGAAACCGCTTCAGCAAGGCCGACGAGGCCGCGCCATCGACGTCGTAGTCCCCGAAGATCGCTATTTTTTCCCGGGCCACGACGGCGGCGGCGATGCGGATGGCGGCCTTGTCCATGTCGGTCAGCGAGGCCGGGTTCGGCAACAGGTCGCGGATCGTCGGGTCGAGAAACCGCTCGGTCTCATCGGCGGTCACGCCGCGCCCGGCAAGAACGCGGGCGACGATGTCTGGCACGCCATGGCCTTGCGCGATGGCGAGCGCGATCATGTCCTGCCGTTCGGTTAGCCGGTGCTCCCAGGAGAGACCGGTAGCTGACTGCCTGACATCGAGGAAGAGGCGCCTTTCGCCCGTCATGCGCTTTGCCAACTCATGGTTGGCCGCAGGATAATGCATGTCGCCCAAAAGTGTGCAGCGGTTTTGGGGATAACGACATGCACAAACAATACTCTAAAGCCGGCAAAGCCAAGCGGTCGCGGCAGTAACCGTCGCAGAAGAAATTCAAGAAGAACTACGCTTTCCGCTTTTCAGCCTGTCGCCGGACCCATTCTTCGGCTGCATCTCCATGAAGGGTCGATCGAACCCGAACGTGTCGCCGCATTCACGGGTGAGAAAGCGGCGCGCGTTCAGGGTGTTGCGATAGGATTTTGTGATGGGAGTGGCACGCAGGATCGGATCCGCGTGCCGGTCAAACGCCTTCATCGTCAATCCTTGCGCCGCCAGGTTCGGATGCCGTCAATGGCTAACAACTGCGACCCGGCTCCGCAAGCAGGTCTAGAACTTATCCAGATCCTGGTGCCGGGCCTTGATCTCCCGCACGGTGCGCGACGAGGAGCGCAGCACGATCGTATGCGTGGTGATGTAGGTGCGTCCGAACTTGACGCCGGCCAGCATGTTGCCGTCGGTGACGCCGGTGGCCGCGAACAGCACGTCGCCGCGTGCCATGTCCTCGGCCCGATAAACCCGCTTCGGATCGGCAATGCCCATCTTTGCCGCGCGGGCGATCTTCTCCGGCGTATCGAGGATCAGCCTGCCTTGCATCTGGCCGCCGGTGCAGCGCAGCGCGGCCGCGGCCAGCACGCCTTCCGGCGCGCCTCCGGTGCCGAGATAGATGTCGATGCCGGTTTCTTCCGGGTCGGTGGTGTGGATGACGCCGGCGACGTCGCCGTCGCCGATGAGGCGGATCGCTGCGCCGGTGGCACGTACGGCGTCGATCAGCTTGGCGTGGCGCGGCCGGTCGAGGATGCAGGCGGTGATGTCGGACACGGCGACGCCCTTCGCCCGGGCGAGGCTGGCGATATTGTCGGCCGGCGAGGCATCGATGTCGATGACGCCTTCGGCATAACCAGGGCCGATCGCGATCTTGTCCATGTAGACGTCGGGTGCGAACAGCAGGCTGCCCTTCTCGGCGATCGCGATCACGGCGAGCGCGTTCGGCAGGTTCTTGGCGCAAATCGTCGTGCCCTCGAGCGGATCAAGCGCGATATCGACCGCCGGGCCTTTGCCGGTACCGACCTCCTCGCCGATATAGAGCATCGGCGCCTCGTCCCGCTCGCCCTCGCCGACTACCACCGTCCCCTTGATGGCAAGACGGTTGAGCTCCTCGCGCATGGCGTCGACTGCGACCTGGTCGGCGGCCTTTTCGTCGCCGCGGCCGCGCAGTCTGGCGGCCGCGACGGCGGCTCGTTCGGTGACGCGCACCAATTCCATGGTGAGTATCCGGTCAAGGCCGGCGACGATATTCTGGGCCACATTCATTTCGGCAAATCCTCGTTTGATGCCGCCTCCCGCCGGAGGCGCGCTTGTTTTGTCAAACGAGCATGACAGCGGCAAGACCTGCCGGCGGCTTTATCGAAAGGATAGCAATATCAATCGATTAAACCTATTCTTGAAACAATGCCGGCCCGGTTCGAGACGAACCGGGCCGACACGAAGCGGGAAATTGCAGCTCTTGGCGGCCTAGAAAACCGCGAGGTATTTGAGCAGCGAAATAATGCCGATGATGATGACGATGATCTGCACGATCTGCCTCATCCTGGCGTCGAGCGGCAGCCGCTGCACCAGATAGAGAACGAGAATGATGACGAGAAACGTGATCAGGATGCCGATCAACACGGACGAAGCCATGGTGCCCTCCTTCAAATGATGTCCTGAAACGAAACGAGCCGGCAGCGCCGGCTCAATACCGGCGCGCTCAGTACCAGCGGCGCGACGTGTCGTTCATCGACTGGCCGACGGCGATCCCGGCCAGAAAGCCGAGCAGGCCGACAAGGCCGATCACGGCGGTCGTCGTGCCCGGATTTTCGCGCGCGACGTCCGAAACCGCCTGGGCCTGGCTGCGCAACTGCTGTGCCGTCCGCGAGGCACGCGAAGCGGCTGTCTCGTAGAAATCCGATGCCTGCTCGCTGGCATCATCGAGCATTTCCGCGCTGCGCGCCGAAATGCTCTTGTTGATCTTGGTGATCTCTTTGCGCAGGTCGGCGATCTGCTTTTCCAGCGTCTTCTGGATGTCGCCGATGTCAGGGCTGTCGGATTTGTTGGTATCGGCCATGAAGCGGCTCCCTTGGTTGCTGACCAAGAAAACGGCGCCGACGCCAATTCGTTCCGGGCTTCCTCATCGAACCGAAATGCGCCGGCGGTGGTTATGCCCGGCGATTCCGGGGGCCTGCTACCCTGCCCGCTCGATGCGGATGACCTGCGGCTTGTCGGTCAGATGGCCGTCCTTGGTGATGCCGTCGACGGCCTTGCGCACGGCGGCTTCGGTGGTCTCGTGGGTGACGAGGATCACCGTTTTCTGCGCCGCCGCCTCGCCGCTGACCGCATGCTGGACGATCGATTCCAGGGAAATATCGTTGTCGGCCATGCGCTTGGCGATCGCCGCGAACACGCCGATGCGGTCGTGCACGGTCAGCCGGATGAAGTAGCCGCCGGCATGGCTGCGCATCTGCGCCTTCCTGTAGGGTTTCAACTCCTTCGCCGGCCGGCCGAACACAGGACCATGCTGGAAGCCGGGCCGGCTCTTGGCGATGTCGGCGACGTCGCCGATGACCGCCGAGGCGGTGGCATTGCCGCCGGCGCCGGGGCCGGAGAGCAGCAACTCGCCCAGAATATCGGTCTCGATGGCCACCGCATTGGTGACGCCATGCACCTGCGCGATGACGGAAGCCGTCGGCACCATAGTTGGATGGACGCGCTGCTCGATGCCGCTCTCCGTGCGCTGGGCGACGCCGAGCAGCTTGATCCGGTAGCCGAGATCGCCGGCCGCACGGATGTCGGCCTGGGTGATGTTGGAAATGCCTTCCATGTAGATGTCGTTCGCCGCGATCCTGGTGCCGAAGGCTAGGCTGGTCAGGATCGACAGCTTATGCGCGGTGTCATGGCCCTCGATGTCGAAGGTCGGATCGGCTTCGGCATAGCCCAGCCGCTGCGCATCCTTCAGCACGACGTCGAAGGAGACGCCCTCGGCCTCCATGCGGGTCAGGATATAGTTGCAGGTGCCGTTGAGGATGCCGAACACACGGTTGACCGAGTTGCCGGCCATCGCTTCGCGCATCGTCTTGATAACGGGAATGCCACCTGCCACAGCGGCCTCGTAGTTGAGCAGCACGCCCTTCTTCTCGGCGATTTCGGCAAGCGCCACGCCATGCTTGGCAAGCAGCGCCTTGTTGGCGGTGACGACATGACGGCCGGCTTCGAGCGCGGCTTTCACCGAGGCCCGCGCCGGCCCCTCATCGCCGCCGATCAGCTCGACGAAAACGTCGATCTCGGCGGTCTGCGCCATCTTAACCGGATCGTCGAACCAATTCGCGGCGCTCAGATCGATGCCACGGTCGCGTTTCCGGTCGCGAGCTGAAACCGCCGACACGATGATGTCGCGCCCGCATTGGCGGGTCAGTTCCGTCGCCTTGTCGCGCAACACGCGCGCCACCGATGCGCCGACTGTGCCGAGTCCGGCAATTCCAACACGCAGTGCTTCAGCCATGGAAGGCGACGCCCCTCAAATCAGATCGAATTTGTATTTACCGGTGGGCGGAAAGCGGCACCACATTGTTGGGCTGCTTGGCGCTGGTCGACAGGAAGCGCTTGATGTTGCGCGCCGCCTGGCGGATCCGGTGCTCGTTCTCGACCAGCGCCACGCGCACGAAATCATCGCCATGCTCGCCGAAACCGACACCGGGCGCCACCGCCACATCGGCGTGTTCGATGAGCAGCTTGGAGAATTCGAGCGAGCCGAGATGGCGGAACGGCTCCGGGATCGGCGCCCAGGCGAACATCGAGGCCGCTGGTGCGGGAACGGTCCATCCGGCGCGGCCGAAGGCATCGACCATCACGTCGCGGCGCTTGTGATAGATGTCACGCACCTCGGCGATATCGGCGCCGTCGCCATTGAGCGCGTGCGCGGCCGCCACCTGGATCGGCGTGAAGGCACCGTAATCGAGGTAGGATTTGACCCGGGTCAGCGCCGAAATCAGCCGCTCATTGCCGACGGCGAAGCCCATGCGCCAACCGGGCATGGAGAAGGTCTTCGACATCGAGGTGAACTCGACGCAGACGTCCATGGCGCCCGGCACCTGCAGCACGGAAGGCGGCGGATTGCCGTCGAAGTAGATTTCCGAATAGGCAAGGTCGGATAGGATGATGATGTCGTTCTTCTTGGCGAAGGCCACCACATCCTTGTAGAAATCGAGCGAGGCGACCAGCGCTGTCGGGTTCGACGGATAGTTGAGGATCAACGCCAGCGGCTTCGGGATCGAATGGCGGACGCCGCGCTCGAGCGCCGGGATGAAGCCGTCATCGGGCTCGACCTGCAGCGAACGGATGACGCCGCCCGACATGATGAAGCCGAAGGCGTGGATCGGATAGGTCGGATTGGGGCACAGGATCACGTCGCCCGGCGCGGTGATCGCCTGCGCCATGTTGGCGAAGCCTTCCTTCGAGCCAAGCGTGGCCACCACCTGGGTGTCGGGGTTGAGCTTCACGCCGAAGCGGCGGGCATAGTAGTTCGCCTGGGCGCGGCGCAGGCCGGGAATTCCGCGCGATGAGGAATAGCGGTGCGTACGCGGATCGCGCACGACCTCGCACAATTTGTCGACGATGGCCTTGGGTGTCGGCAGGTCCGGATTGCCCATGCCAAGGTCGACGATATCGGCGCCGCGCGAACGGGCGCTGGCCTTGAGCCGGTTGACCTGCTCGAACACATAAGGCGGAAGCCGGCGGACCTTGTGAAATTCTTCCATGGCAGTTCCAGACAGCAAAGGGAGCCCAGGATATGTTAGGGCATTGGGCGCGCGCTATATACTCATTTGCAGGTAGGGTCGAGGGCGGGGTCGCATTTGCCTTCGATCTGCGTCAGCGTCTGCGGACCATGTTTCTTGGCGAGATCGGTCAACGCCGCCTGGTTGGTGACGGCCGCGCCGCCTCTTTTGGCACGCTGCGCGTTCTCGTCGGCCTTCAACTGGGCCAGCTTGGCGTTCTTCTCGGCCTCGGTGAACTGTTTCGCCGCCACTTGCGGCGGGATGTTGAGGTTCGGAAAGGTGCCGGTATCCTTCGGACCCGCGTCGGTGGCCATCGGCACCGGACCGCCGGTATTCGTGCTCGAGCATCCGGCGATGGCCAGGAACATGATCGCCGCGCCGATGCGGCAAAAATGGCCGGCACCGAAAAAAACAGTCTCGCCAAACTTAATCGTCATATTGTTTCCTTGGCAGCCGGGGTAGAGCGAGATTGGACCCTGTCGGATGTCCCATGTTAATATGTCAAGAAAACGCTTCCGGAGGAACCCCGCGAACCATGTCCAAAACACCCGATTCGGGCAAAGCGGAAGATGGCGGACCTTCGACGGTCGAGCAATATCTGGTGAAGGACCCGGAACGCTTCGCGCTGAACATGGCGCGGATGATCGAACAGGCCGGCAAGGCGGCGTCCGCCTGGGCCGAGCCGCGCGAAAAGGGTGAGGTGCGCGACCATGTCGCCGAGCCGGTCGTCGACATGGTCAAGACCTTCTCCAAGCTCAGCGAATACTGGCTTGCCGATCCGCAGCGCGCGCTCGAGGCGCAGACGCGGCTCTTCGCCGGCTATATGACGGTTTGGGCGAACGCCATCCAGCGCGTCAGCCCCAACGCCGAGGACGCCGACGATGCCGTCAAGCCGGAGCGCGGCGACAAGCGCTTCCAGGATCCGGAATGGGGCCGCAACGCCTTCTTCGATTTCCTCAAGCAGGCCTATCTGGTCACCTCACGCTGGGCGTCCGAACTGGTCGACCACGCCGAAGGCCTGGACGAGCATACCCGTCACAAGGCGAGCTTCTACGTCAAGCAGGTATCCAACGCCATCTCGCCGTCCAATTTCATCCTGACCAATCCCGAATTGTTTCGCGAAACCGTCGCCTCAAACGGCGAAAACCTGGTGCGCGGTATGAAGATGCTGGCTGAGGACATCGCCGCGGGCAAGGGCGACCTGAAATTGCGCCAGGCCGACTATTCGCCCTTCGAGATCGGCAGGAACATCGCCACCACGCCCGGCAAGGTGGTCGGCCGCAGCGATGTCGCCGAGATCATCCAGTATGATGCCGCGACCGAGACGGTGCTGAAGCGCCCACTGCTGATCTGCCCGCCCTGGATCAACAAGTTCTACATCCTCGATCTCAACCCGCAGAAATCCTTCATCCGCTGGGCGATCGAGCAAGGCCACACCGTTTTTGTCATCTCCTGGATCAATCCGGACGAACGCCACGGCGCCAAGAACTGGGAAGCCTATATCCGGGAGGGCCTGCAATACGGTCTCGACACGATCGAGAAGGCGACCGGCGAACGCGACGTCAACGCGATCGGCTACTGCGTCGGCGGCACGCTGCTGGCGGCGGCACTGGCGCTGATGGCTGGGGAAGGCGACGACCGCATCAAGTCGGCGACCTTTTTCACCACGCAGGTCGACTTCACCCATGCCGGCGATTTGAAAGTGTTCGTCGACGAGGAACAGGTCGCGGCGGTGGAAAAGTCGATGAACGAAAAAGGCTATCTCGACGGCACCAAGATGGCGACCGCCTTCAACATGCTGCGCTCGGGTGACCTGATCTGGCCCTATGTCGTCAACAACTACATGCGCGGCAAGGATCCCCTGCCCTTCGACCTGCTCTACTGGAACGCCGATTCGACCCGCATGGCGGCGGCCAACCATTCCTTCTACCTGCGCAACTGCTATCTCGAGAACAACCTCTCGCGCGGCACGATGGAGTTGGCGGGCCACACGGTCTCGCTCGGCGATGTCACCATTCCCATCTACAATCTCGCCTCCCGGGAAGATCACATCGCGCCGGCGCTGTCCGTCTTCCTCGGCTCGAAATATTTCGGCGGCCCGGTCGAGTACGTGATGGCGGGATCGGGGCATATAGCGGGCGTCGTCAATCCGCCCGCATCCAACAAGTACCAGTACTGGACCGGCGGCCCGCCGGAAGGCGACTTCGACGAGTGGGTAGCCCGAGCCACGGACCATCCCGGGTCCTGGTGGCCGCATTGGCAAAGCTGGATAGAGGCCAAGGACAACACCCGCGTACCTGCCCGCAAACCCGGCAAGCATATGAAAACCTTGGGCGATGCTCCCGGTACCTATGTCAAGGTGCGTGTGTAACGGACTGTAATGTGTGGTGAGTTGACGGCCCCCTAAAAGCGGGCGAAATGGTGTCGTCAACCATCAGGCAGCCGCAATTCGGCAATCGCTGCAAAAATACTTACAGGCTTGCTGATTTGACACAGGTCTCGTTTCCGGATCGGAGACAAAGGTCACCCTGACGCGGACATGCCAGTCAGCGACACGGATGTACCGACCGGACATCGAGGGGGAATTTGATTTTGAAATCAGCAGGATGGAGCCTCGCAAAGGGAGAACGCCGCGCCATTGTGGCAGCGCTCTGCTCCGTGCTTCTGGCCTCCTGCACATCGGCTGGCGACCCGACGATGTCGGTTGGAATGCCGGGCTATAATGCTTCCGCGTCGTACATCCACGCCGCCTCCACGGGCAAGCCCCTCGCCGCCGCCGATTCGTCGTCGCAGGTGGCGACGGAGCAGACGACCGTGATGAGCGAAAGCGACGCGGCCCTCCCCGAGACGGTTGCCTACGTGCCGATTGCCAAGCCCCAGGCCGCCTTTCCACTCACCACGCCGGCCGGCGTGGAAACGATCGCGGGGCAGACGCCGCAGGCCTTGCAGCAGCCGGTACAGACGGCGCAGCAGACCGACGCCGTCGCCCAGAAGATCGCCGCCGCCGATGCCGCCGCGACGGCGCCGAAGCCGGCCGCGGCACCGGTGATGAACAATCCGGTCTATGTGACCGCCGGCGAGGCGCCGCAAGCCGAGGCGCCGAAGAAGAAAGGCTTCCTGGCCTCGATGTTCGGCGCCACCCCCGCTTCGGCGACGCCCGCCCCGCTGGTCAACACACGATCGGGCGAACAGCCGGCCGTGCAGGCCAAGCCCGCTCCGGCAGCGGCAAAGCCGATCATCACTTTGGCCTCGGCCGATTCCACGGCAAAGCCGATACAGTTGGCTTCGACCGGTGACGAAGCCGGCCACATCACGGGCAGCGATGCCTTGCCCGGCGTGCGCCAGACGGCCCTGTTCGAGATCAAGCGCAAATCCGGCCTCGACGACGAAAGCGACGTCGACCTCAACGAGGACGAAGGTTCGGGCGGCAGCTATCAGGTAGCGTCGGCAGCCGGCATGGCCCGCCTGGCCCCCAACGGTCTCCTGAAGCAGAATGAGAGCGTGGACGTCGCCTGCCTGAAGCCGTCCCTCGTGCGCGTGCTGAAGACGATCGAAGGGCACTACGGTCGCAAGATGATGGTGACCTCCGGCTATCGCGACCCGGCCCGCAACCGCCGCGCCAACGGCGCCAAAAATTCGCTGCACATGTATTGCGCCGCCGCCGACATCCAGGTGCCCGGCGTCTCCAAATGGGAGCTGGCGAACTACATCAGGACCATGCCCGGCCGCGGCGGCGTCGGCACCTATTGCCACACCGAATCGGTCCATGTCGACGTCGGCCCTGAGCGCGACTGGAACTGGCGCTGCCGCCGGCGCAGCGGCGGTGGCGACGGCTGACAGCGTCAATGGCCTGAGCCTGTTGGCAACTAGCTCGCCAATATCGTTCCCGTGAAACCTTCAAGATCGGCCGAAGCCGACTCGACTTCGTCACCTTGGACGAAGCAGACGCGAAGCCTTGTCGCGACGACCCGAGGATGGCGAAGCGACCAACGTCACCGCAAATTGCCAGGCCCTGCGAACCCTCGTGAAATAGCTGATTTGGCAGGCCGGAAAAAAGTTGTCCAAGGCGGCACCTAACGGGTTGCCGGTTGCGCGCAACGTCAGTATAAGCCGCTTCGTCTGAGCGCGCCCATCGTCTAGCGGTTAGGACACCGCCCTTTCACGGCGGTAACAGGGGTTCGATTCCCCTTGGGCGTACCAGATCTTTCAAGCACTGAGCTCCCTTTTTGAGACGATGCGTCGAATATCCGACGAATAACGCCAGGGAATTTGCCTGAACAGTTCGGCTGCGGACGGAGGAATACCGGCGCCGGCTTTCCATGGTGTCCAGCCCTTGGTCGGGCGGCGAGGACCGTTCAGCGGACCGCCTGTTCATGTTTTGTTGGGACTATTTGCTCATCATCCCTGGCGGCAGAGGGGACCGTTGCCGATGGAACGACTATCTTTTGGACGAGTCTGCGGTGTAGCGACCGTCGTGCTGATCGCCATTTGGGGCGTGCAGAAGGCCGGCGATCATATATGGCCGAAGCATCCAGCCGCCGTGGTAAACTCGGCATTGGTGCCGGAATACGAACTGAGGCGTCAAAGAGACGAGGCATGGGTAAAGCGTTACGCGCTTTGGCTGACCTAGCGCCGAACAGGAATTAACCTCCTGTACACCTTCCGCCTTGCACGGCGATGATCGTGGTGCTTTGGATATCCTCTCTGTCCGTTGGGAGGGTTGGGGGCGTGGATGCGATACAGCAGATCGCCGACCTGTTCGGCCTGAAGGCGGTCGCGATCGGCCTGCTGATCTTCATTCCGCTGGAACGGCTGTTTCCGTTGCGGCGGCTGCAACGGATTTTTCGAAAGGGCTTTTTCAACGACCTGTCCTACGCGGCCTTCAACGGCTTCGTCGTCAACTTCGTCGGCGGCCTGATCTTCGTGCCGATCTTCAGCGCGATCGCCTTGCTGGTGCCGGACGGGGTGACAACGGCGGTGGCGGGACAACAGACCTGGATGCAGGTACTGGAAGTCATCGTGCTGACCGATCTCGGCGTCTACGCCGCGCACCGCGCGTTTCATGCCGTCCCGATCCTCTGGCGCTTCCATGCCATCCATCACAGCGTCGAGGAAATGGACTGCCTCGCCGCCTTCCACGTCCACCCCGTCGACCAGATCGTCACCAAGGCAACGGCGCTGCTGCCGGTGTTCCTGCTCGGCTTCAGCGGCGAGGCCATCGCGCTCTATTCGGTGATTTATATGGGGCACACGATGCTGGTCCATTCCAACATCAAGATCGGCTTCGGGCCGCTGACCCGGCTGATCGCCGGTCCGCAGTTTCATCACTGGCACCATGCCGGCGAGCGAGCCGCCTATGACCGCAACTTCGCCGGCCAACTGGCGCTCATCGACCTGGTGTTTGGCACCTATCGCGTGCCTACAGCCTCAATGCCGGCCAAGTACGGCGTCGACGATCCGATCCCCTCGAACATCTTTGGCCAGATCGGTTATCCCCTGGTGCCGCGCAAGGCGGACATGACCGGCGATAGACCGCGGTCGGAACCGTGAAGCTTGCGCTACGGCTAAATGATTGCGCACTCCTAATTTAGACGATGCTTGCACTCCTGCCATGATTACGCGATGCTCGCTTGGGGCAATAATGGGGGCGGGTTTTGCGTAGATACCGACATTTCGTGTACGCCGCGCACCGCGACGGTGCATGATCACAAACCTATTTCTCACTGGCGTCGCCGCTTTTTCCATCCTGATTCCAATCTACTTCATCCTCAAATGACAACGCGGGTCTCGGCTCTCTCGCTCGCGGCGGGATGGTGGATCGGTGCGGCAAAAGCGGGCTTGCGAGGCCGCTACAGCGCGTTCCTCCTGATCACCAACCCCAGTCTATCAGACCTCGCTCTCGCTCACGATCCTAAGCGGCGAATGCCTGGCTAATGCGATTTGGCAGGGGCGGCACCGCGACAATATGGCGGGTTACGAGATCGGCTGCAGCCATGCCTTCGCGCTGACCGCTCGGCTCGTCTATCTTGTCGAGCGGACGGGCCGGTGATTAAATGGTGCGAAGGGAGCGCTCATATGACAGTTCACCTTTCGGCTGATGTACGCGCTCCCGCGGCAACCCCCCCAAAATATCTCTTTGGTCCGCTCGCGGATTTTCTGATGCTTGGCGGCAGCGCATTTCTGATATTGCCAGCGCTGTACTTCGTGCCGCTGAGGTACGAAAGTCTCGTGGCGGCGACGATGCTTTTGCTGGCTTATGTGATCAACTATCCGCACTTCGCCCACTCATACCAACTCTTCTATCGCAATTTCGGGCGGAAGCTGCGCGGCGACGGCTACGACAGGAACCTCCAGGTCCGCTACATCTTCGCCGGCATCGTCGTTCCCCTGCTCATGGGCGCATTTTTTGCCTACGGCTCGATCACGGCGAACGCCCGGCTGTTGGGAAACGCAGCCAACGCGATGTTCTTTTTCGTCGGCTGGCACTACGTCAAGCAAGGCTACGGCATGTTGATGGTGGATGCCGTCCTGAAGCGCAGGTTCTTCACCGATCCGGACAAGAAAATCCTGCTGATCAACAGCTATGCCGTCTGGCTGTTCGCATGGCTTCAGACGAACACGGCGGTCAGCCAGGGAAAATACCTGGGGCTGGAGTATTATACGTTTGCCACCCCTGCATGGCTCAATGCGATTGCGCTGTCGGCCGCAGCCGCGTCCACGGCCGCCACTGCCGTGATGCTGATCAATCGTTGGAGCAGGAACGGCGGCGGCCTGCCCTATAACGGCGTCACCGCCTACGTCGCGTCGCTATATCTCTGGATTCTGATTGTAAGGACAAATCCGCTCTGGCTGCTCGTGGTGCCGGCGCTCCATTCCTTGCAGTACCTGGCGGTGGTCTGGCGTTACCAGAGCAATGTCGAGCGTGACGGGCGCGATGCCGAGAAAGTTCCGCCGTCCGGAATCCTGTCCATTCTTGGTCCGGCCTACAGGGTGCGGCTTCTGGAGTTCATCAGTGCTGGCCTCCTCCTCGGCGGTCTGGGTTTCTGGCTGATTCCGACCGCGCTGACGGCCCTTATCCCCTATGACCAGGAGGTCCTGGGATCGTCACTGTTCTTCTTCATCGTGTTGATTTTCATCAACGTGCACCACTACTTCCTGGACAATGTGATGTGGCGTCGCGGTAATCCCGAGGTGTCGAAATACCTGTTCCGATAGAGCTTTTTGCGGCCACGTGGAATCGCCCGGCGTGACGGAAATGAACCGGGGATGGGATTTACTCCCGCCCGATCCAGTCCATTTGCTTCGGAATTTTGGAGGCCTCGCCTCGGAATCGAACCGAGGCTTCCGAGATTTGCAGTCTCTAGCGTAGCCGCTCCGCCACGAGGCCATGCGTGCTTTGGTAACGTGCAGAAGTTTAAGGATTCTTGATGTCTTGGGTAAAAATTTCGGCAACACCCATTGCGGAAAAGAGCCTGACCGCGGGGCTCGAGCCAGCAGCTTCGTGGTCTGGACAGACTGCGTGTCTAACTGCCGACCAGCGGCACGGTAACCGTTGTCGCGTAATTGATCGGGAAGGCGTTGAAATAAGGGAAGTCTATGACGAAGGCATAGGTGGCGGTCAGATGCGCCATGCGAAAGCCGCCGCTCACCGGATCGATGGCGATCGTGACGTTGACATCCTGCAGGCCCAGGGCCTGCAGTTTCTGCGTCGCGATCGATTGGAGGGCAGCCTGGGACATCGTGTTCTGGAGTTGCAGCGAACGCGACGTCGTCTCCAGCGTATAGCGAACGCTCGAGACAGCGTTCATCGACCAGCCAAAGGCAAAGATTCCGAACAACAGCATGATAAGGAAAGGCGCGATGAGCGCGAATTCCAATCCGGCTCCGCCGGACCGATTGCGCCTGAACGAGCTTGCTCTTGCGCTATCTATCGACGCAATTCCGGAAGGAAGCCCAATAGGCACCTTTCCTGGAATAGCCCTAGCGAACACGGATCACCTCCAGGTGGCCGATGGTGCTGGAGGCGGAAAAGACGCCGAATGTAACCGGCGGGTCCCAGGTGGCGGATGCCTGGATCTGAACGTAGACCGATGGCGCCTTCGGCCCGCTGCACAAGGTGGAAGCATCGACCACGGTCGTTCCGCACATGTAGATCCGGCTTAGAGTGACCTGGCCGTCCGTCGGCCGCTTTTCCCAGCTCGCGATTGCAACGGCCTGGGTTGCCGTATCATCGGTCGATCCCGCCATGATCAGATTTGCCGCGGTCTTGACGCCGGCGCGCATGGACAGTGAGCTCGTCACGTAAGACCAGCCGTCCAGGATGCCGAGCAGCGCTGCGCACAGGAAAGGGAGCACCAATGCGAACTCGACCGCGGCAACGCCCGAAAGGTCGGCAAGGATCGGCTTTGATCCGCGTTCCATGAGAGGTTACTCGACCAATGCCACGGACTGCGCGGCCGGAATGTCGCGCATTCCGAGGCTGGTGCAATCCTGATTGATGGTTGAGCTGCCTGACCATTGGATCGTATTGGCGACGACTTGGGTACAGCCGCCATTGCCCGAGAAATTGCCGAGATAGCTGATCTGCTGTCTTGGGAAGTAGATGGCCCCCGTCAGCAGCGAGTCGGCTGTGCCGTTGAAGGTGCTGGATGCACTGCTGCCGGCCCTGTCGCCATAGAACAGAACGCCTGAATAGGCGCCCGAAGTCGGCGCACTGAGCTGCACGGAGGCGTTGCCATTCATGCTGACCGTCGAACTGCCTGCCATGAAGATGGTCACCCCGCTGCCGGTGACGGAAGCGTTGGCGTTTATCTTGAGATTGCCCTGAACGACATAGACGCCCGGCTGGAGGGTAACGCTGCCACTAAGGCTGAGTCCGCTGCAGTAGGTGCCGGGTTTCAGCGTCGATTTGTTGGTGTTCTGGCAGGGATTTGAAGCGGCCGGGGTCGGCAGATCGGCGAATGGATCGGCGACAGGCAGCGCCTGGGTGATCGGGGCCGGGCAAATGGTGGTGACCGGATTGCTCAGTGAAACGCCGCCCGCCGATATCAGGCAATCGACCTGCAGTGCTGCCGAGCCCTGGAGCTTGATGGCGTCCGAAGCGTTCGAATTGGCCATCACTACGCAGCCAGTGACCTTCACGCTGGTATTGCCGGAAAACAGTACAGCCTGCGAGGCGGTCAGATCGAGCGCGGTCATGCAGGACTTCGAGGCATTGGTGATAAGGGCGACCGCCCTCGCCTGTTCAGGCACCTGGCCCTGCGTGAAGATCGAGGTGAACATCCGGTCGAGCTTCTGGCCCACGATGACCTCGACCGCCTTCTTGGCCGTGTTCGGTCCGGATGCGGGCGGTGTATTGACGACGATCGTGCCGGCGCCAAGACCATTCGTCGCCGCCGACTGGGTCGCGGCAGCGACGATCGTCGGCGTATCCGAACCAGAGATCTGCTCCAGTGCGCCGGCGTAGGCGGCGGCATCCGCCGTGGCCTGCAGTCTCAAGCTGTTGTAGTACCAATAGGAGGTTTCCACGCCAAAACCCGCCGCGCCGACGACGATCGGCAGGGTGAGGGCAAAGATGGTGGCGACATTCGCCGCTCTGCTGCGGCGTATGCTGGCCGCCATGAGCCGGATCCGGGTGAAGCAGTTGAACGCCATAATCCATTAGAAAGCACGCATATATGAATGAACGCCTAAAAACTTTGGCTCATTTTTGATCAAGGCCGCCATTGTTGATGGATGCACGCCCGCCCTATCTAACGAACAGGAAGCCAACGGCCGGGCGCCCGGTGATTTACCGTTCCCTGACGAAACGACCACGCGAAGCACTGCAAGGGGAGCCGGTATGGGACAGGATCAAGTGGCCCAGCCTAGGACCTATCACGGCAAGCTGGACCAGCGTCCGTCTGGCTCCCAACAACATGCGACGGCACCGGCAGTGGCCGACACGAACGATGAGCCAAGGAAACGCGAACCGGTAGCGCGATCTTTGGGATGACACCGGCTTCAGGCAGAAAGAACGGGAGCCGGCTCAGCAACCGACCCACCCGACAGCTCTCTTTGTACGGCGACGAAAAACCTGCGTACTTCGTCACTGGCCGCCGTTCTGTCCCTGCCCGTCCCGACAACGAGATCGAGCAACTCCGCCGCTTTTGCCTTCCAGAACGAGGTAGCGGTCTCGCCATGCAGATTGCCGAGCCTGGCGGCAACTTCCCTGACCAAGAATAGCTGACGATCGATCGGGAACGCACGGACTTTTTCTGGGGACATCTTCCGAACCATGAAACTGACGCAACGAATCAACCATTGCCGAACAAGCAATGGCTAACCGCGAAGGTGGAAACGGAAGCTTAACGGCGCCGGCCAATGTATCGCCGCACGCGCATTGTCATACGCACTCGAAGCTGAACTGGTTTACGCCATTCGACGCGGCCCTCAGGCCTGCAGTGCTCTCGCCTCGCCGCCGCGCTTGCGTGGTGCCATCATGTCGCCGGCCATCAGTCCGGTGACGCGGCAGAACGCCATGAACGCCCGGCAGGCGTCTTCGGTCTTGACCACATCCACGGTCGCGCCAAAACAGGCATTGAAGGCTTTCTGATACACCGGTCCCTGCCGGCGTGCCGGCCAGTCCTGCAGAAAATCGAGCGCCTGCTCGACGCCGTAGATTTCCTCGACGGGCAAGCCGGGACCTGGTGCGATGCGCACCGGCACCTCGAATTGCAATCTGTCCATCCCACATCTCCCGAACCGGCATCGTCCAAGCAACGCCGCTCATCGTAAATAGTTGCTCGAAGCATCTTATGCCGTGAGAATGTGTCGCTACTGCGGAAGCGGACGTTTTGCCGCAGTCAACCGCGGCCGTTTGCTGCGGCAAGGACCAGCAGACGCCCGTGAACTTTCGAACACGGGCGTGTGGAACCCTCCGGTCACTGGTTGGCCGGGTCGGTCTCCGCGTCGAAGGCCATACGCGCCACCGTCAGCAGAACGTAGGCTGACGGCAAGGCGAACAGGGCGCCGAGGATGAGCGCTCCGGTTCCCGACAAATAGAGCGTCTCGGCGATCTCCCAATAAACGGTTCCGATACCGATGAGGGCCTGGACGGAAAGAAATGAAGCAGCCGAGGCCGCGCGTGACAGGCTTTTGAATGTCTTGATACGCTGTTGCATCGCAATGATCCGAAAATGACGCGCCGCGCCACCAATGCGCGGCTGTTGGCCGCCGCACGGGTTGCGACGCGAATGGCTTGGAATGGAGGTGAACGTGCGGTCCGGACCGCTCAGGCTCGCGTGGAGGGAGGCGCACGCGGCTGGTTGGTGCTGACACGGGGCGCGCAGACCGGCCCATGGCCGGCGACAAACATCTCCGGCGACGTCGGGGCGAGCCGACGGAAGACAGCCTGCGGATCCGGGAGGGCCGGGTGGCCGCCGGCGAACTTCGCAAGCACCGGCCGGGCGCCGCGAACCTCCAGCGCCTGGGCCTTGTTGGTGACACGCAGCAGCGCTGCGACCTCACCCGACCGTTCAAGGCCAACGCTGGCGCCGCCTTGCGCATCCCAGGAAATGGGCGTGTCCGGCCGGCCGAGGCACAGCATCGCCAGCAGCACCAGGCCCATCAGACATGAACAGGCTGCCGTCAGTGGCGATTCAAGAGACTTGATGCGCCTGACCGCCGGGAACGGGTGCGACCTCCAAAACATCACCCGCCCTAACCCAGGACGGCCACAAAGGAAAGCAACGCCATGCAAAACCGGGAAAAGGATCGCATCGGCAAGCGAATATCCCGGCGCTGGAGCCGCATCAGGCAGTTCTTCCTTGAACCTTTCGCCCCCAAATGCCAAATCTGGTGACATCTCAGCGCCAGCACTCCTGCGGCGCGCCACCTTCTATACGGACAAAATGGTCACCTATCTCGACGCCGCCACGGCACCGCTCAGAAACACCGGCCAGATCCGCCTTTATGGCGAGGACGGCTTTGCCGGCATGCGCAAGGCATGCGACCTCACCGCGCGCTGCCTTGACGAACTGGTGCCGATGGTCGGCCCCGGCGTCACCACCGACACGATCGACCGTTTCGTCTTCGAGTTCGGCATGGACCACGGCGCACTGCCGGCCACGCTCAACTATCGCGGTTACACGAAATCGTCCTGCACCTCGATCAACCATGTCGTCTGTCATGGCATTCCCGACAACAAGCCGCTGAAGGATGGCGATATCGTCAACATCGACGTGACCTACATCCTCGATGGCTGGCACGGCGATTCCTCGCGCATGTATCCGGTCGGCACGATCAAGCGGGCGGCCGAACGCCTGCTCGAGGTCACCCACGAATGCCTGATGCGCGGCATCGCCGCCGTCAGGCCAGGCGCGCGCACCGGCGCCATCGGCGCCGCCATCCAGACTTACGCCGAAGCCGAGCGCTGCTCGGTGGTGCGCGATTTCTGCGGCCACGGAGTCGGCCAGCTGTTCCACGACGCCCCCAACATCCTGCACTACGGCAGTGCCAATGAAGGTGTTGAAATGCGCCCCGGCATGATCTTTACCATCGAGCCGATGATCAATCTCGGCCGGCCGCATGTGAAGGTGCTGTCGGATGGCTGGACGGCGGTGACGCGCGACCGCTCGCTGTCGGCGCAATACGAGCACACGGTCGGCGTAACCGACGCCGGCTGCGAGATCTTCACGCTGTCGCCCAAAAAGCTCGACCGCCCCGGCTTGCCCGCCTAGGAGGCGGTCGCCTTCTATCGTATGGTTTATTTCCGGCGTTTGCGTGGCCGCCAGTCTTCGTCCTCGTCCTGGTCTCGGAACCAGCGCATTATTTCCCGGCAACTGCGCGGACGGCCATCGCTGACCCTGCCATCGGTGCATGGATCGTAGCGTTCGCGCAGGTAATAGTCGTGCCTTTCCCGATAAGGCTCGCGGCGATCCAGCATGCGCAGGATCTCCCGGCAATTATGCGGCCTCCCGTCGCCGTAACGACCGTCGGTGCAGGGATCATCGTATTGGATGAGATGGATCGGAAGGTTTTGAGCGGGGCGGCTAACGGCGGCTACGGCATCGATCACCGGGGCAGCCATTGCAGGACTGACGCCCAGAAGCAGCCCGGCGGGCAGCAGGATACGAATGAGCCTGGGCATCTTGGTTGTCTCCGAATGTGGCGCCACCAATGACGACACCGAGAGCTTGTGCGCTCCCCATTGCCGCAACATTGCGCGAAAGGCGGAGGCCACTCATTCCTTGCCGCCGACTGGGGAGCCATTCCGGGCTGTCTGACGGCTACGGGCTGTTTGAAAGCGTTGAAACAAAAGACCTCGACCGCCCCTGCCCGCCGTCCTAGTATTTCGTGGGGATCAGCGATCATTGCTCAGCTGCGGGCTGGATATGGGCGGCACATGGCGACACAAGGCGACGACGACGAGCGGAGTTTTTTCTCCGAGGTGCCGGTACGGCCGGCGGCGAGAGCCAAGGCGGCAGCCGATGAAAAGCCGCATTATCTCGGCCATCGCGATCGTCTGCGCGAGCGCTTTGCCTCGGCCGGTCCGGATGCCTTGCCCGACTATGAGCTGCTGGAACTCCTGCTTTTCCGCCTGATCCCGCGCGCCGACACCAAACCGGTCGCCAAGGCGCTGCTGGCCCGCTTCGGTACCTTGGCCGAAGTGCTCGGCGCGCCGGTCGGCCTGTTGCAGGAGGTCAAGGGCATCGGCCCAGCCGTGGCGCTCGAGCTGAAGGTCGTCGCGGCGACCGCCCAGCGCATGGCGCGCGGCGAGATCCACGGCCGCGAAGTCCTGGCCTCATGGCAGCAGCTTCTCGACTATTGCCGCTCGGCCATGGCGTTCGAGGCGCGCGAGCAATTCCGCATCCTGTTCCTCGACAAGAAGAACGCGCTGATATCCGACGAAGTGCAGCAGACCGGCACGGTCGACCACACGCCCGTCTATCCCAGGGAAGTGGTCAAGCGCGCGCTCGAATTGTCCGCCACAGCGATCATCCTGGTCCACAACCACCCCACTACCCCCGTTTCGATCACGCTGGATCACGCTCGATACCACTGAATCATCAATAGCTTCGGCGGTTTTTTGCGGATTGCGTACTGGGGGCGGTTATGGCAAATTGGGCGCGGTTGAAGGGATAGAAAACGGCTTTCCGCTCCCAGAAAACGATCCCCGTTTCTCCTCGACCGATCCCAGTTGCGGAACAGGAAAAACGCAATGCCAAGCCTAACCGATACCGCGATCCGACATGCATTGAAGCGGGTCGAAGTGAGCCAGAAGCAAGAAAACCTCGCCGATGGCGAAGGCCGTGGCACGGGACGTCTCGTCCTTGTCCTCAAGCCCATGCCGAAGCGCGTGACGGCCGACTGGATGGCGCAGCAGTGGCGCGACGGAAAGCGCACCAAGAAGAAGCTCGGGGCCTATCCGTCAATGACGCTCGGCCAGGCCCGCGAAATCTTCAAGCGCGACTTCGCCGACGTCATCCAAAAAGGTCGCAGCATAAAGATCGCCACCGACACGCGCCCCGGCACCGTCGCCGATCTTTTCGAGGGTTACGTCGCATCGTTGAAGGCCGCGAACAAACCCTCCTGGAAGGAAACCGAGAAGGGTCTCAACAAGATTGCCGACACGCTCGGGCGCAACCGTCTCGCCCGCGAGATCGAGTCCGAGGAAATCATCGAACTGATCCGCCCGATCTATGACCGCGGCGCCAGGTCGATGGCCGATCACGTACGATCCTATATCCACGCCGCTTTTAGCTGGGGCATCAAGTCCGACAACGATTATCGGCAGCAATCCGCTCGGCGCTTCCGCATCCCGTTCAATCCAGCAGCAGGCATCCCGACCGAGCCCAAGGTCCTGGGCACGCGCTGGCTCGATGAGGACGAGTGGATCCAGCTCTATCGCTGGTTGGAGTGCCCCGATACGCCTGTCCATCCTCCCTATACGCGTGCGGTCCGAATCCTCATGCTGACCGGTCAGCGGGTCGAGGAGATCGCGAACCTTCACATCGAGCAATGGGACGCTAAGGAGAAGATTATCGACTGGTCCAAGACCAAGAACGACCAGCCCCATGCCGTTCCGGTGCCGGATCTGGCCGCAGAGCTAATCTCGTCAATCAACGTCAACGAGTACGGCTGGCTCTTCCCGTCGGCCAAGGATCCCTCCAAGCCCGTCAGCCATGGCACGCTCTATTCGTTCATGTGGCGCCAGCGTGATCGTGGCGTGATTCCCTACGTGACGAACCGCGATCTGCGTCGAACCTTCAAGACACTGGCCGGCAAAGCAGGTGTGCCGAAGGAGATCCGCGACCGCCTGCAGAACCACGCCTTGCAGGACGTCAGCTCAAAGCACTACGACCGCTGGAACTACATGGTGGAGAAGCGTGCCGGCATGGCGAAATGGGACAAATTCGTCCGCGCCATGCTTGCGAAGAAGCGCATGAAGGCGGCGGCATGAGCCAGCCCGACGCCGAATTTGCGCAACGGGTCGTTGCACAATTGCGCTCGGGCCATAGCGTCTGCAGCGCGTTGGAGGCTGCCGCGTGAGCCACCGCCCTCTCCTTCTTGCCTGCATGCTTGTTTTCCTCTGCCCGGTCATCCCCGCCTATGCAGATCCGTGCAAAGCACCGCTGCCAGCCCAAGCTGGCGTGCGGTTCTCTGGCACGGTTCGCTATGTCGGTGATGGCGACAGCCTTTGCGTAGGCAAGACGGCCGACCCCAACGCCTGGATCGAGGTCAGGCTTGCCGACTTCGACGCCCCAGAGCTCCACGAAGACCGCGGGGCTCAAGGAAAGGTCGTGCTCGAACGCATTGCGCTTCACCGTGAGGTGACGTGCACAACGGAGCGTGGCCGCAGCAGACGCGTGATCTCATTCGACCGCGTCATTGCCCGCTGCCGTGTCGGCTCTCAGCCCATTGGTGACATGCTGCGCCAAGCCGGAGCGCCCGAGGGCGGCAACTGATGCGGGCCTCCACCATTGACTTAACATAGCCTGGAAGCTATATGAATTGGGACGTCAGACTGCACGATGCCTTCGAGGCGGAGTTTCAGGCTTTCGCGAACGAGGTGCAGATCGAAATGCTCGCCCTCGCAAAGCTGCTGGCCGAATTCGGGCCGCAACTTGGTCGACCTTACGTCGATACGTTGAAGGGCTCGAAGCATGCCAACATGAAGGAAATGCGCTTTTCAGCGGCCGATGGCGAGTGGCGAACCGCCTTTGCCTTCGACCCGGAGCGAAACGCAATCCTGCTTGTAGCAGGTGACAAGTCGGGCGGAAGTCAGAAGCGCTTTTACAAGCAGCTTATCGCAAAGGCGGACAAGCGGTTTTCCGACCATCTGGAAAACCTGAAATCCGTAAAGAAGGGATAGCCCGATGGTACGCAGCATCACGGACGTCATCGCTTCGCTGCCCCGCGACCAGCAGGAGCAGGTCGAGGCCCGCTACAAGGAGCTTCGGCAGGAGGTCGAGGGTCTGCGCGAGCTGCGGCAGATCGCCGGGAAGGCACAGGAAGATGTCGCCGGTGCGTTGAACATTAAACAGCCCTCGGTCTCGAAGATCGAAAAGCAGGCGGATATGTATCTATCGACGTTGCGCAGCTACGTCGAGGCGATCGGCGGCAAGCTTGAACTCACCGTGAAGCTGCCGTCGCATCCGCCCCTCAAGCTTCACAGCCTGGGCGACGTGATTGCATCGAATACGCCCACGCGCGGCCCCGCCCGCGTGCGGAAGGCCGCCAGAGCCCGCTCTTGATGCTTCAGTTCGACGGCAATTGGCGGTTCGACAGTCCCGGCGCGATAGAGCCCGCCGTACAAGAGGGCTTTCGCGACCTTATCAACCGCATCAGCGGACAAGGGCAACGGAAGGCCATTTTCGAGCATTTCAAAGCGCGATTCTGTGCGGCTGCCAGCGCCGAGTATTGGCCGAGCTCCAACGAGCGGTTCGCCTCCGAAGATCTCGACCGAGACATGGAACGCGCCGGTGAGAACGCTCCGGTCTTCATCGAAGCGTTCTGGAACGCATGCCAGGAACTTTGGGCTCGCAATCCGGCGATGGTGATACCGGAAGCGGGGAGGATCAATCGCATCCTCGCCGACGCCAACGCCGGCTATCAGCTCAATCCTCCGATGCTGGTCGCCACCCGCGTCCACATTCCGATCACCGTTCCGGACGCGCCCCCGTCCCTCGATCTCCAGGCGCGAGCCCTCATCCACGAGTCCCTCGACGCGTCTCAGCGGTTCCTGAGCGAGGGCAACGGCCGTCAGGCGGTCCAGGAAGTACTCTGGCTGCTGGAAACCATCGCAACCGCCTTTCGGAGCCTCGACGTTGCCGAGGGAAGCATCCAGGGCCGCTACTTCAACAAGATCATCCTCGAATTGCGCCAGCGCGGCCGAGGGCACCAAGAGCAGATCCTGAACTGGATGATGACGCTGCATGGATACCTTTCGTCGCCCACGGGCGGCGGGGTGCGTCATGGCGTCGATCTTAAAGAGGGCCTCGCTCTCGGCATCGACGAGGCGCGTCTTTATTGCAACCTCATCCGCAGCTACCTGACGTTTCTGATCGCGGAGCACGAACGCGTCAGCCGAGGCGTAGTGTAAAACTCAAAAGAGACGACTGTGACCCGCATTTTCGACTTCGATGGACCAAACCTTGATCGTGGCTTCGTCAACCTCAGGACTGCTGACCATCCAGTCGAGAGGGAATTGCACGACCTCATCGAGCGAATGTGGGAGCGCTACGAGCCGTATGCCGATCCGGATTTCCGCCATGGCTTTGCGCGCGACGTCGACGGCCGTTTCTGGGAAATGTATCTTGGCTGCACCCTCCTCGACGCCGGCCGCAGTCTGCTGCCGGTTTCCGAACGCCTGCGCGAGGGCGGTCAACCCGACCTCTGCGTTCTGACCGACGAAGGCCGAATCTGGATCGAAGCCATCGCGCCGGACGAAGGCGACGCTGGCCCGGATCAGGTTATCCGGCCTGTGCCGATGAACCAGGGCGGCGGCCTCAGCGCCGCCCCAATCCGTCAGGCGCAACTTCGCACCACCAGCGCCTTCTGGACCAAATTCCAACGAGTTCAGGACTACCTGCGAGAAGGTGTCATCGGCGAGAATGACGTTCGCATCATTGCGATCAGCGCGAGCCGGTTTGGGGTTTATGTATCCGAGCGCCCACCGCTGATTATGACCTCCCTGTTCCCAATCGGCGACGCCTACATCACCATCGATCGCGAGACGGACGAAGTGGTGGATCAAGGTTTTCACGCCGCGCCGGAGATCGCGCGTCAGGGCGGGCCGATCCCGCGCACCGCCTTCCTCGATCCGGCTTTTGCCGATGTCTCCGGCGTTCTGTGGTCTCGCGTCAGCCTGGGCAATCTGTCCCGCGGAACCAGGCCGCTGACCTATGTCCACAATCCTCTCGCTACGCATCCGTTGCCGGTCCGCTGGGGTGTCTGGGACCGAGAATTCGTGACCGTCGTCGATGGCGAGGATTGGGAAGCCACCGACATCCTCGCACCGCAGCCTGAAACCGAACCATCGGCGGCCGAATGAGCACGACGCCGATTGACGTCCGGAATATCGGGACGGCCTTTCTCGCCGAAATCAGGGATTTGAGCGCCGATGGCTGATACACTCGACGAGGACGCCATCGAGCGCCACAAGGAGGCGCTGATCGAGCCGGCTGCCACCCTGTATGCCGTCCAGAAGGTTTTCGGAGATCAAGCCAAGGCCAAGTCGATGGCCACATACGGACGGCTAATCGACGCCCACATGCTGGTGACCGGCGTCCTCGCAAGCGGCATTTTGCGTATCAATGGCGCCGTCGTTGAGGGCGATCAGACCACCTTCGAGCGCGACGCGCTGTTCGCCGCCTTCATCATCGGCCTTGATCCCTGCGAGCGCGCCATCGCCGAGGCCCGCTACCTACAGGCCCACGCGCTGCTGCGCCAGGAGCTCGAGATCCTCGCCCAGCTCAAGGCGGTTGGTGCAAACCGGCGAAAGCCCAACGGCGCTCCCTACGTCGCAGCTCTCGAACAGTCGCTAGGCCGTCTCTATGGTGGGCTTTCCGCAGCCGCCCATGTGTCCAGGCACGACATCGTCCAAAGCGCGACCGCGTGGGACGGCAAACTGGACGGCCTGCCCGGCCCGACAAACATGACCCGCTATTTCCCGGAGACCGACGAAGGGCTCGCAAGACGATCCTACGCCCTCCACATTTACATGATCATCCGCCTCGTTGAGGAATTGAGCGTTGATCTTAGCGCTCGGCATAAATCAGCAGCGTTTACCGACGCAGAAAACGAGGCGCTGAATCTTGCAATAGACTTGATGGCGGCAGAAGGAATGCTTGAAATCGTCACTGGCGCCGATTCGAATAGCAATACTGATAATTAGTGGATTGCCGCGTCGTTCGATCGCTCGTCCGACGCATGACGATCAATACGCTTAGGGGAGCAAATGCCAGCAACTGCATTTTCCGTGAGGTTCGAGCGCGAACTCGACGTCGACCAACTCGCGATCCTGATGACCGGCACAAAGCCGACGCAGGACCGCGATGGGGCCGAACTTCTCAGCGTATACGGCGATGCGATCCGCGCAGACGTTCAATGCTCATCCTGCGGTAAATTCGGCGCTCACATCGTACGGCCCGCAAAGTCGCGAGCATCTAAGGCAGTCCTCCGGCAAGCCCACTTCAGATTTGTCGATCCGAACGGCGGCGACGCCCACCATCCATTTTGCGAATTCCACGGGAACGACGAAACTCGTTCGACCCAAGACAGCCTCCTGACTTCGGATCGGAAAAAAGCGCTGAAACAAGAGCCATACGGCTCCTGGTATGCAAGGGCATCGAACAAAGCATATTTGACCAACGTCGTATCCGAGACATGCGGCAGTGGTTCTTCGATCTCAAATCCGCCTCCCGCTTAACCGTTTCGATGCCGTTGGAGGCTATCTCTTGGGCCTATGCACTTCAGCGCCATCCCCACCACCAGCGCTGGCAGTTCCACCCATCCCAGGCGGAGATGCCCGCCTTCGACTGGAAAGCCGCCGCAAAAAAGCAGTTCACCGAAGAGCATTTTCATCTGTTCGAACTGGTGAAGGGCCGATCGCTACCGTTCGAGGACGCGACGTGGCGACAAGCGAGCGAACTCGCCCAGAAAAATCATGGGCGCGAGGTGTTCGACGTCACCAAGCTCCAGCCGTACTACGAGGCCGCGATCTCGCTTTGCACCTTCGTCACCGCGAACGGCGGCATCGATTTCGGCAAGCGGCAGCCCGAAATTTATCGATGGAAAGGCGCGCCAACGGCATTGCTTGCCCTATGCGCGCTGATGTTGTTCGTCTCCGATTGGGACATGAACGCTGCGATCGCAGCCTTCGCCAAGCTGTTGTCCGCGCCGGAACCTAGCGACCTTGCGCTCGGCAACGTCATCGGACTCAATCCCTTTCACGAGTACGGCGCGTGGCGCCTCATTATCGCGTCAGCCGAAGTCGCCACCAAGAGCCCGAACGGACTGGATTACAGTGCCCGACTCGCCGCAATCGAGGCTGCACTGCGCGAGCAACACCGGCAGTGGAAGGAACACCAGACCTAAGATCGGCGCAGAAACATCGAAGCCGACGGAACCGCTCAGGCGGTTAGTTCTATCTCGCCAGCTTCAAAGCATCCCACTCGATTGTTTACTGCGGCCATAAGGCGTTGTTTTTCCGATGAATAATATTTTTCATTCTTCGATATACCGTCACGTAGACGGTCAAAAAACAGCGCTGTTGAAATCATTGGCTTTTTTTGACCATTTGTAAAAATCGTGCTTTTGCCATTTGCTGCTGTCGCCGGTGCAAACGACTGCGTGGTAGTAACTGACAATGAAAACGATTTTGTCGGAGTTGAGATCGTCAATCCTATGCGCGGAGCGATCTAATGCAGCGCCGGCTCAACGAATGCGTGGGGGGATCTAATGGCTGAAACTCAAATCGAGTGGACGGATTCCACCTGGAATCCCGTGGCAGGATGTTCAATCATCACCGCCGGCTGCACACACTGCTATGCGATGGAAATGGCCAAACGCCTTGAGGCCATGGGTATCGAAAAGTATGCAGGACTGACCCGAAAGACGGGCAACCGCACGGTGTGGAACGGCGTCGTGCGGGAGGATCATCAGGCCCTTTCCATTCCCTACAGCTGGAAGAAGCCGCGGAAGATTTTCGTCAACTCGATGAGCGATCTGTTCCACGAGGGTGTCAGCGACGAATTCATCCTCCGAGTTTGGAGGGTCATGCGCGAGACCCCGCGTCACAATTATCAAATCCTAACCAAGCGGCCCGAACGAATGGCGGCACTCGTCGCTTCCCGGATGGGTGACGTCCTTCCTAACGTCTGGCTCGGCACCAGCATTGAAAACGCAGATGTGGTGAGCCGTGCCGACAATCTCCGCCAAGCGCCTGCGGCCATCCGGTTCATCTCCTTCGAACCTCTGATTGGATCGGTTGGCACCGTCGACCTCCGCGATATCCATTGGGCGATCGTCGGCGGCGAAAGCGGCAAATCGGCTCGGCCGATCAAAGAAGAATGGATCGACGAGATCCACGGCCAATGCCTGACGGCGAGAACCGCCTTCTTCTTCAAACAGTGGGGGACATGGGGCAAGGACAACAAAAAACGCTCCAAGAAAGCCAACGGACGTGAGTATCGCGGCCGCACTTGGGACGAGATGCCAGTCACCCCAGCGGAAGCGACTGTAATGTAAGAAACAATACTTGTTGGGTGGGGGCGCAAGGTGGTCGAGAAAAGATACGAATGGGCCGACGGCGCAAAGCTTGAGGAGCATTCACGCCGCAAACACAAAATTCTACGTGAGTATGTCTTCGACTATCTCACCGTCCGCTGCAGGCTCCCTCAGCAGGAGCGGTTTCGCCTCGCAATTGTCGATGGTTTTGCCGGCGGTGGACGATATCAATGTGGCTCGCCGGGATCGCCTCTGATTTTCATTGAAGAATTGAAGCGAGCCGTCGACGCCGTGAACACACAACGCGCCGTCCAAGGACTTGGCGCCGTCGAAGTCGAATGCCTCCTCATATTCAACGATGCCAGTCGCGATGCGATCGAGCTTCTGAAGACGCATGTCGCACCGATGCAAGCAAGGGCCAGCCAGAGCTGCCCAAAGCTGCATTTGCGGGTCGAATATCTGAACGAGTTCTTCGAAGCTGCTTATCCTGATATCAAGCGCCTATTAGGGCAAGGCCGCTATCGGAGCGTCATCTTCAACCTCGATCAATGTGGTCATAGCCATGTCGAGCGGAACACTATCCTCGACATCATGCACTCTTATCCCGCGGCTGAGATTTTCTACACCTTCGTCATCAGTTCACTGCTCGCATTCCTTCAAAAGGACCAGCCGGAGCGGCTTCGCGCCCAGCTCGATCATCTCGGACTGACGAGCAACGATATCCAGGCGCTCGATGCGCTAATGAGCCAAAAGGACTGGCTCGGCACAGCCGAGAAAATCGTCTTCGACGCTTTCCGATTGTGCGCCCCTTATGTCAGCCCGTTCTCGATCAATAATCCCGGCGGATGGCGGTACTGGCTGATCCACTTTGCGAATGCCTATCGGGCAAGGCAGGTCTACAATAACATTCTTCACGACAACGCCAGCTTACAGGCACACTTCGGTCGATCCGGCCTCAACATGCTCTCCTACGATCCAAAGCATGATGAAGGCATGCTCTACCTCTTCGATATCAGCGGCCGAGCGTCGGCGAAGAACCAGCTTCTCGGGGACATTCCGCGCCTGATCATGGAATCCGGTGATGCCATGCCTGTCATGGATTTCTACGAAAGCATATACAATATTACCCCTGCGCACGCCGACGATGTCCATGCAGCGATCATCGAAAACCCAGACCTTGAGGTAATAACCCCCACAGGCGGGGAGCGACGAAAGGCCAATACGATTGGCGTTGATGACGTCATCAAAATGAAGAAGCAGATCAGCTTCTTCCCTATGTTCCTGAATGCCGGGACAGGAGGCGGTCCAAAAGAATGACCTCGCACCGACGTCGGGATCCCGAATGGCGCGAATTCGAACGCCTGATTGCGCGGATCGAGGCCGACGCGGGCCCCCGAGGGCTGGTCGTCAAGTCACCGGATCGTCTGCGCTGCAAGCTCACAGGCCGGCTCAGGGAAGTGGATGCCAGCATTCGTGCCAAAGTCGGCACGACTGAAATGCTTGTCACGATCGAATGTCGATGCAGATCAAAGCTTCAGGATGTCACCTGGATCGAGCAGCTAGCCACGAAGAAGTCTTCGATTGGAGCAGATCGCACCATTGCCGTCAGTGCGTCCGGCTTCTCCGCCGCAGCTCAGATTGCAGCATCTCACGCAGGCATTTCGCTTCGCAACATCTCCGATCTAACGGTCGCGGACATTAATCCAATCCTCGGCCTCGACCTGGTTATGTTCTGGCATAAGGCATGTGCCATCGGCAGGGTCGGCATTCGCGCGTATCGAGCCGTGGACGATAAAGTTCCTGAGCCCGACGAGGTGGAGTACATACTTCCGCCTGATACAGACTTGTTTGCCCCGATCTTTCACGACACCGAAGACGGCTCGAGTTGGACGCTGAATGACGTTTGGCGGAAGGTCCAGGAAACCTTAAACCCGTATGCCGAAATTGCGAAGGGCCAACCCCCTATCACGCGGACAGCGCGTATTCCCTACCCCGGAACGGTCTCCATCGACACTCCACATGGGCCGTGGACACTCGGCCATGTCTTCTTGAGCATGGCGATGTGGATCGAGCCGGAGATGGTCCCGATCGAGGAGGCGCTTAAGGTGTCGTACTCGGATCCCGATGGTAGTTCTGTTCATCGGGTAGAGTTTTCGTCTCAGCGGACGCAAGACTGGCGCATATCTTTGCAAGCACAATCAGACGCCCAAGGCGTCAATGAGATTCGAGTTGGCAGTAATTGGCCTCAAACCAAAGAAAAATAAGAATTACTGTGACGCTCCGAAAAGCAATATTGAACTCTCGTTTGGAAGGCCGATTGCCGTGGTTTGCTTTAGTCACTTTAGAACGCTCGATCCGGAGACAGCGGATCTTGCGCGCGAGCTCATTGACGCCTCCAACGTCCAACGATCCGCCTTCTCCTCTTTCGTAAACCTATGGATGGGCTTCAACGGGTGGATGGAATGTGTGACGGATGCCGCGACCGACGCGGAGATGATCACCGCACTGGCCAACCACCAGCGTCTCACGGAGGCTTATAACGAGCTGGTGAGGAATTCGCCTGACTTTCGCGAGAAGGTCGAGGATTTCGCGACGATGTGGCCGGTACTCAATGTCCGCGACGTGCGCCGAAAACTCCGGCGCGACGCATTCTGGCGATTTTCTCGTGGAGAGCTTATGTCCGAAGTCTTACGTCAGGGTGTCAAGCTTCAGCCAGTCGGTTGGACAGCCGGCGACACACCGACCTGGCCTCAGCTCCTTCGAACCGTTTATACCATCCGATGTAATCTCTTTCACGGTTCCAAATCGCCGGAGAATTTCCGCGATCATGAGCTTGTCGTAGCCAGCGATCACATCCTTCGGATGTTTATCGCGCGCAGCGCCTGCTTTGAATGGAATGACTGATTGTCGTGTTGAGACGGACGGACCTCAATCACTAGTGGAAGCCTTCACGCCGTCCGAAGGCTGAATGCGGCCGAGAAGGAGCAGTAGCTTGCTGTTCTTAAGGTTCCAGCTCCCAAGCTGATCATACAGTCTTCATCGATATGGTCGTCTTCTAAGCATTCGCCCCCGCACGTTCAAGACAGCCAGTATAGCGGATCGGTTACCGCCATCGGCAAAGGGTCCGCCCGGCCCCAGAACCTCGTCGTCGCCCTGATATAGCGGACGAGGTCTTTCCTTCTGATCCTGAGATTCTCGCTTGGCAGCCGGGGCCCGGGCATCAGGTCGACATAGTCGCTAGCGGTGTCGGACCACAGCGCCGGTGCCATCGCGCGAAGCCGCTCGCAGGACGCTCCTTCGCCATGGCGCACGACATTGGCTACCGTGAAAATCTCAGTCAGCTCAGTGCCGAGATCGCCGATCGCCAGATCGATACTCGCAAGGTTTGCACAGGCAAGCAAATGCTCCTGGAAGCCGCGGAGCTTTGCCAAGTCGACCAGTCCCATGGCCCTCGCCCAACTGCTGAGCTGCCGCTCGAAGACTGCGGCCAGCGTCAGCACGAAGGATTTGGCGGCCTCGTTTGACGTATAATTATCGACCTGGGCCCCTGCGCGGTCCAGAAATTCGTCCATCGATCTTGCCTCGCCGTCTTCGAGGATGGGATGGACCACCAGGCCATCCATCGCGGGCTCGATGATGCGCTCGTAGAGCCGGGCCAGGTTCGCCTGAAATATCCGAGGGAGTTGCTCACTTAAGACCATCATGGCGTTCCCCACCTGCACAGCGGAAACCAGAACCGTTTCCAGCAGAGTGCGGCGAGATCCATGACGGTGATTGAGCGGAGGGCGAACACACCCTGGGCATCGGTCGCGTGCTGTGCCCCGAAGATGGAATTCGAGACGAGCTTGCCCTGGTCGTCAGTGCAAAGCAGGTCGTATCCATAAGAATAATGCACCGCGCCGATGTCGAAATCCGCCCAATCGGCCATAAGCTTGCGCAATACCTTCAGGAAAGACGCTTGCGTCGCGTGATTGCGTGGACTGGCTGCCTCGGCGCCGATCCCTTCACGCCAGAGATAGCGATCGAGCGTGATGTTGTTCAGTGCCGCCGCCTGCGCGTATTGCTGATTCGACGCGGCAAGACCGTGGGCGGCCGAGAGCTGCTCGCCGAAACTCTGCAGGGCGCGCAACGGATATTCGCCGAAATGCCGGATGAAGGCGCTCATGCGGTCCTGCCGCTCGCCGATCGCGTAGCGCGTGTCAGAAGCCCAGTCGGCCGGTCCGAACGTTGGCAGCGCGCCATAGCCAATACGCGGACCACGCATGATCCGGAAGCCGGTCGCGAGTGCGGCAGCGATGATCTCCTGCCGCGTCGGCGGAATGGCTGGCGGCTGCGTTTTCGTGCCGACCGTCAGCAGGAGGTCTACGCGGTCGGAGTTCCTGAGGCTCTCGGCGGCGAAGGCCGCTTCGGGAATGCCGGCGTGGATGCGGCCCTTGCGGATGCAGCGCTGGATGTACCACCAGGCGATCCGCCGCTTCTTCGACTCCCAGCGGTCCCTATCGAGCGGCCACCACTTTTCCAGGAGACGGGCGATCTTCGGATCGGCGATCGTGCTGTATGTGTTGGTGTCGAAGGTGACCGCGATCGGTTTCCTCATGGCCATAGAGGGCGATCGGCGGCGTTCGGATAGGCCAAAATCATTCCCTACCCCTTGCGCGTAATGAAGGCGAAGTCAGTGGCGCCTGCTTTCGCGGACAACTCCAGCCAGTGCTCGTTGAAGTTGGGCAGATTGGTATGCTCGAGCGCCGCGGCGGCCACCGCAGCGCAATAGGCGATCCCGACATGCACGGTCGACCCCAAGAAATTGAGAAATCGGGTCAAGTCCGGCGGGTAAGCCAGGTCGGTATCGCTTTCGAAGATACGGTGCCGTTCGCCATCCACGAAGGTGTTGATCGCGCTCTCCAACACCGCGTAACCCAGAAACGCCTCGGCCGGCGCACCGGGTTGCGTCAGAACGACGTTGAGTTCGGGGCGCCATTCGAGAGTCTTCTGGCTGAGCGCTGGGTTGACATGACCAACCGCGATGTTCCGGATGTATTTCGCGAATTCGAAGTTCCGCCGATGCGGCGTGATGATCTCCGAAATGGCCGGATGGTCCTTGTAAAGAGCACGACAAATTAGCTCGAGATCAGTCACGTTTGCACAAGATACCAGAAGCTGTTTCACCAGGATGAGTCTGACGCCATCATCGCTGGGGTCGGTCTCAAGGGCAGCGTCGGCGGCGACGAGATCGCCGTGGGCCAGGCGGGCAGAAATGGCTATATGAACAAAATCCATGGAGTGATCCGTCTGTGCGCTAGCGATCCGAAACCTGTCCGTTCCGAACAAAATGGTCGAAGACGTCACTCTCCTCTTCCTCCTCCTGAAAGCGTGGGCCTTCCGCTTCAAATTGCAGCACCGTGATTTCCTGATCGTAGCGGTCGGAGCGGAGGCACATCTCGTGCACCGGCTCGGGAAACCAGACGCCAGCTTGCTGCGTGACGCCGGCAAGCGCCGCATCGGAATAATCGCGTCGTGCCGCAAAGGCCTGCAGGGGGAGTTCGAATACGGTGTCTCTCGTGCGGATGTAGCGTCCCGATTTAAGCGCCGCCTTGCTGGGTTTCGCCCAATGGGCAAACCCCTCATTCGACACCACCATGATTGCCCGCGTCTCGGTGTATTCGAGCCAGCGCAAGATCGCCGCAGTCAGCGAAACGCCGTAGCGCTTTGCCACTCGACCGAGCGCGTCGAAATCGGCGCTAGCCTTGGCTGGCAGCTGGCGACGGACGTCATGAAACGGCATGAGCAACGCGGCGGCAAACTCGTCGGCTTCCTGCTCAATACCGGACCCGTCGCGACGAACTACCGCGTTCTCGTCGCAATAGATCCCGCCGTCGAAACGCCCGTCCTCCTCGATTAACTCGCGGTGCAGGACGTAGTGGGCAAACTCGTGCCCCACGGTGAACGAGCGGCGCCCCGCAGACTGGCCGAGATGGTACATAATCGCCCATTGGCGCGGCCGCGCCTCGCCATAGACCAAGGCCCCAACGCAGCCTGGGATGTTGCGCTCGACGACTTCGTGGATGGGACTCTGGGGCGCGACCTTTCGGGAATACTCCAGCGCAAGACCGATCACGTCGACGGGCGCGCGATCAAACCGATCCGCTCCGAGGACCAAGTCGAGCATCTGGGTAATTCGCGCTGCCTCCTTCAGCGGCTGGGGACGGCTCGGATCGCTCATTTGCGGGTCTTTGTATCGAGGATGCGGGCCATTTCTCGAAGCTGCCGACGCGTCTCCTCTGGCAGACCGCTATATTGTCGAAAGAAGGCGGTGTCCTCAGCCTCGCTGAGCGTTTGCGTGTCGGCCCCGAATAGATAGTCGACGGTAACCCCCAGCGCGGCTGCGATCGCGGATAGCTTCTCGGCCGACGGCCGGGGCGGATTCTTGTTTTCGAGCTCCCAAATATAGCTCTTCGACGAGCCGGTCTCCTGCGCAAGCTGATCGAGCGTTAAGCCCTTCTGCGTTCGTAAGTCTTTGATCCGCTCACCAAATTTCATAGCTGGCCCTTCCACTCGATCCGCCCGACCCGCGTTCGGAGTAGCTATATTGTAGGTCCCTTGACAGACGCATTCAAGCTCCCCATCTTGTTCGGAGTAGACGCACTTATATTTGCATCACCCCGAACACTGCGCGGGCGGTGGCGAGATGCACAGATACAGCCCAGCCCGCCGTGGAGATAGATGTGAATATCCAGCTTGCGCCGACCGGCCTCAATCCTTTCGACGACCCTCTCGACCGCATCCTCGCCGAGATTGCGCTCAGCGTTCAGCTGCCGCCCTCGCTCCATGACAAGGCGAAGTCGCGTTATGAGGCGGTGCGGCGCCATCTAGAGGCCACCACCGCCTTCTTCGACCAGATCGAGCACTTCTACCCGCAGGGCTCCATGGCGATTGATGCGACGATTTCGACGCGCGGCACCGACGACGAGTATGATCTCGACATCGTCTCGCAGCTCGGCGGCCGCTTTCGCGGTATGGCGCCTCTTGAAATCCTGACCGAGCTGGAATCCGCGCTCAGTGACTATCCCGTGCAGCGTGTGTTGCGGCAGACGCGCTGCGTCACTCTGTTCTACGCCGACAAGATGCATCTCGACGTCACGCCGTCGCTGCGCGTCTACAGCAGGCTCGATCGCGAAAGCCGGATCACCCATGCCAAGGGTCCGAGGCGTTCGGACGACGACCGCCTGGTCGACATGAATGCCTATGGGTTCGCGCAGTGGTATGCGAACAGGACGCCGCTCGAACTGCGGATGGCGAAGGAGTTCCACCGGCGGTGGCTTGACCATGCGGGCCTTGCGGCTCGCGCCGACGCCGATGTGGACGATGTTCCAGATCAGTGCGACTTCATCGTCAAGAACACGGCGACGCTCGCCCTCCAGCTCCTCAAGCGCGTCCGGAACATTCGCTACGCCAACTCTGCCGGGCGTATTCCGCCGTCGGTGATGCTCTCCTACTACGCCGGGCTCGCCGCGCAGCCGAACATGTCGCTCAGCGCCATGCTCGTTCGCCTCGCGAGTTGGATCATCCGCGAAGTCGAGCAGGCCTCGCTCTACGGGCGGCTCCTACATGTCGCCAATCCGGTCTGCGCGACCGATGTCTTCACCGACCGCTGGCCGGAATCCATTGCTCAGCAGGATGAGTTCGCCGAACACCTGCACGAGCTCGTCCGTTCGCTCGAGGCGATGCGCAAGGGCGAAATGTTCCCCAACGCGATGATGGACACGTTGCGCGACGACTTCGGCGAACGGGTCGTGACCCGTGCCGCAGACCAGATCGCCATCGAGGTTGGTGGCGGGATCCAGCAGTCCCGTCAGCTCTACACGCGACGCGGCGGCGTGCTGTTTCCTACTGCCGCCGCGGTCGCGGCGTCGACCGTCAACCCGGCGGTCTCGGCGGCGCGGCCCCACACTTTCTTCGGGCGCAAGATCTGATGCGGGCGGCGCCCCTCTCCATCGACCAGCAGATCGCCGCGATGAAGGCGACCTGGCCACAGTTCGCTGCGCGCCGCATCGACCGCCGCACGCAGTCCGCTCGGTGGGTGGGAAGCCTGAGGCCGCAATATTCAAGCTACTCACTGGAAATCCGTTATGAGCTCGGGACGTTCCCCGGGGTGCGGGTGCTCTCACCCGAGCTGGTTCGGTTGCCCGGCAATTCCGAGGGGCAACTGCCCCATGTCTATCCGCCTGCCGAGGATCCGACTCTTTGCCTGTTCGATCCTCGCGAGAGGGAATGGTCATCGACGATGACTATCGCCAACACGACCATCCCTTGGGCGCTCGACTGGCTCGCCTGCTACGAACTTTGGTTGATGACCGGGCGCTGGACCGGCGGCGGGCGGCACGCCGGATCAGAATTCGCCGAGGTAACGGAGGCTAGCCAATGAACTATATTCCGCCGCGCCGGTCTGACGGCACGATCCAACATGCTCGACTAAAGCAGTCATGGCCGCAGGGCCGCCCGTTGCGCATCCTGTCGATCGACGGTGGCGGAATTCGCGGCGTGTTTCCTGCGGCGGTCCTGGCCGAACTCGAAAGCCGCTTCCTGGGCGGCGCTTCCATCGCCAATCACTTCGACATGATTGCCGGCACCTCAACGGGCGGCATCATCGCGCTCGCCCTTGCCCACGGGATGACGGCCGGACAGGCCTTGAACATCTATCTCGAGCGCGGCGAGCGCATCTTTCCGCCGGCGGCGGGGCTCCGCAAGATGTCGAGGGCGCTGCGCTGGCTGTTCAAGCCAAAGCACGACCAGGCAGCCCTCAAGGAGGAGCTGCTGCGGATTTTTGGCGACAAGGTGCTGGACGATGCCGTCACCCGGCTGGTCATCCCGAGCTTCGAAGGGCGCCACGGAGAGCCGTTCCTCTACAAGACGCCGCACCACCCGGACTACCAGAAGGACCGCCATAAGAAGTTTGCGCATGTGGCGCTCCACACGACGGCGGCCCCGTCCTATTACCCCGGTGTCGAGGACGACGGCTACGTCATGATCGATGGCGGCATTTGGGCCAACAATCCGGTCATGAACGCGCTGATCGACGCCCTCGCCTGCTTCGACATCGCGCGCGAGGACGTGCGTATCCTGAGCCTGGGAACGGGTGAGTCCATTTTCACTGTCGATGAGCGGGCGCGCACCGGCGGCATCAAGGATTGGGCGTTCATGCGCTCTTTCACTGCGGCCGCCCGCGCGCAATCCCGCAATGCCCTGGGACAAGCCTATCTGCTGGTCGGCAAGAACAACGTCACAAGGATCGATGTGCCGGAAAGCGACGCGCCGATCGCGATGGATGACGTTCAGCGCTCGATCCGGGAGCTGCCGATGGTGGCACGCAGTCTTGTCGAAGGCGCCGGGCATCACATCGAGCGAGTGTTTCTCGACGGCACAGTCGAGAGATTCATCCGGTGTCCGATGACGTAAGCGTCTGATCGGGCACTCGTCTCTACCGGGCCGTGAGTAGACGACACGCGAGCTCGCGCTCGCCCCAGCGGGTCGAGAAGGTGTCGGAAACCTCGAACCAGCTTCCGTCATTGCCGACGCCATGGTTGGCGCCCATGCAAGAACACTGGCATTCGTGACCCTGCGCTTCCTGGCACGCCCGCGCGCAGATCTCCTGCTCGCGGTAGGGCTGGATGATGTAGACCTTGCTGAAGCGCAGAAGCGCCCGATCAACGAAGTCGTTGAACCAGGACTTCGGCAATTCCCAATATTTCTTGCCCGCGATCCAAGCCGGCGACGTTCGCCTTCCATTTTGAAGCCACTGGCGGTTTGTCTCCACATACGGAAGACGAACACGTAAAAGCTGACCTTTACCCGTTCGCCGCAGCACGACCGGTATGACCTCCTGCCCCCAGACGTAGTTCAAACTCAGCCCGTTCATGTTCGTTCACAGCCCTCTCGTGTGAACATAAACCAAATTCTCAGTCTTCATATCGCTTCTCAGTACTTCGAAGAAGCCCGTCAGCCTCTCGAAGCTCCAAGGAGAGGATATTCATGTCAGGTTGGATCGAGAAAGCCTTCGACTGGTCGTACCAACGCCACTGAAACCGCAGAGTCTTTCCTCCCTCACTCCTCTCCCAGACATGTAATTGGGAAGGCTTTCCATCTCCCTGCTCAAGCAACCCATGACGCTCTGCTTCCGCAGAGGCGGTTGAAGCCGAACAGTCCCCAGCGGCATGTTTCATCGCCTCTGCGATCGCTTCAAATGCGTTCTCTAATTCCGTGAACATCGCTCCTCCTTCAAACCCCTGTGCAATGTGGGCACTCGGGATCTGCCTCTATCGAGAAATCCCTGCCGTTGCTCTATGCTTCCTGATTCTGCGAGGGGTTCAATGTATCTCAGGAATATAAAGCTCAACAGCTTTCGCTCTTTCGACGAAGGAGAGATCGAACTCCAAAAAGACTTGACGGTCTTCGTGGGTGAAAACAACGGCGGCAAAAGCAACGCGATCGACGCAGTTCGCCTGCTTACGACCCCTCTCGGTGGACGACGGGAAATATATTGCGAGTCGACGGACGTTCGCTTTCAAAGCGCGACCAGCTACTTCGAGCTGGAGGGGTGCTTCGCAGAGCTTTCGACGGGGCAGCAAGGCCGCTTCATTTCGGCTGCGACGGATGCGTCGCTGACCCAAGCGCGCTTCGGCTTGCGTTTCGATGGCACGCGAGCCGGCGTCAAACCGGTGCTCTGGGCCGGCAAAGAAGGAAACTCTCCAGAACCAGGCTGCCACGACATGGTCCGGCACGTCTATCTACCGCCGCTGCGCGATGCGAAGCGTTCTTTGGCGTCCGGAAACCCAACGCGGATCATGGCGCTATTAAATCATTTTCTCGAGGGGACCACTCCAGCGCAACTCGCGAAAGAACTCGCGCGGACCCACTCGCATGATATCCTCGTCAAGGTAGACGGTGCAGTCGAGAAGGGTCTATCAGCCCTGACGTCCGGGGTTCGCCGACAAACGGCTTCACTCGGGTTCGCTACCGACGAAGCTTTAGTCGATATCGCCCGAGACCTGCGTTTCAAGCTCGCCGACCACGGCGTTGATCCCGAAGACCTTCGGTATTCTGGGCACGGATACGCAAATCTCCTGTTCATGGCGATCATCGCCGTTGAGCTTGAGAAGGTCCGATCAGCCGACCTCACGCTTTTCCTCGTTGAGGAACCAGAGGCCCATCTCCATCCCCAGCTTCAGGCGGCCGTCCTCTCCTTCTTGAGAGACCAGGCCGAGCAATCACGCAAAGACGCGCCCGCCGACCACGCTCCATCTGGCGAGCTCCAAGTGATAGTCGCCACGCATTCGCCGAACCTTTCTGCATGGGTCAGCAGCGACCGTTTGGTGGTGTTCAAATCCGTCGTCGCGAGCACCAAACAAGCGCAGGCCGGCGAACCAGGTATCGAGCCGACTTTGGCGGATGCAGCGGTCATTGGAGGCGGGTTAGGCACTGACCACGCCAAGACCGACGTGGCAGGTACCGATGCACTCACCGCCACCATGACAGCGGCGGCACTTCGCAGGTCTACCCGCTGCATTCCCTTGTCGCTGATGCCGCTTGATTCGCTGGAGCGGCGCAAGGTCGATCGCTATCTCGACGTGACGAAGGCGGCGCTACTATTCGGCGGACGAGTCTTGCTCGTCGAAGGAATTGCAGAAGCGCTTCTCCTCCCGGCCATCGCAAAGCATCACACGCTGAAGGATCATCCCGACCAACTTCGTCTGTTCAAATCAACGGTGTTTGTGCCCATCGATGGCGTCGATTTCAGTCCCTACGCGACGCTGTTGCTGACGACGGTCAATGGTGCTCGCATAGCGGACCGCGTCGTCATCCTGACGGACGGAGACAAAGGGACCGGCGACAGCGACGATGACGAGGATGATGACGAGGAACTGCCAAGCGACGCCTCGGACGGAGTCCCCGCCAGCCCCGCATCGGAGCAAGACGTACCCCTGGTCTCCGACGAGGATGATGAGGCCGTCCCAGAGGAGCCATCTATTCCAGGTGAGATGCGCAAGGCTGCATTGATGAGCCTGGCTAGCTCACTCGGCGCGAGCGAGCATCTTGCGGCGGTCACGAGCATCTACTCGCTGGAGACCGAGCTGCTGGAGGCGGGCAATTCCGCTATCCTTCGCAAGGCCTACCTGACGCTTCACCCAAGATCGAAGAAGAAGTGGGACAACGCCGTTGCGCTCAGCGGCGACGAGCGCGCGAAGAAAATCCACGAGATATTCAAGAAGACCCGCAAGGGCGATTTCGCTCAGATTCTCGCGCGGCTGATCGAGGATGGCGACACGTTCGTAGTCCCCGCCTACATCGCAAAGGCCATCGAAGAGGTCGTCGTCCCGTGACCCTCTCCTCGTATGTTCCGACCCAAGAGCAGCAGGACGTTATCGATCACGTCGGCACGGCGTTCGTAACGGCTTGCCCTGGCGCGGGTAAGACCAGGACGATGGTCGAGCGCGCCCGTCAATTGCTAAATCATCCCGACGACCGACGCGGCGTCGCGTTCCTGTCGTTCACAAACGCCGCGGTCGATGAGCTGGAGGCACGCCTCCGCACCTTCGGTGTGCTGCCGGCGCCAGTGTTTCCCAGTTTCATCGGAACGTTCGATCGATTCCTTTGGCAGTTCTTGATCGCACCCTTCGGCATTCCGGACTGCCACCAACTGCCGAGGCTTGTCCCCGACAAAAGCAATTGGGAGGTGAAGCCGCCCTACGACGGCGCGCAGGCGCTCCGGTTGCGATGCTTTGACCGAGCAACGGGCAAGGTTATTCCCGCGCTCGCAAAGGACGAGGGCTTCGACGTCGACAAGCGCCAGATCGCGGCGCATGAGACCACCGCGCTCTCCACGATCAGACGTGCGCGAAGCCAAGGCCAAATCGACTTCGAAGATGTCCGCGTCTGTGTCCGTGAAAGGCTGACCGACCTGGCCTTCGCCAAGCGTCTCGGTGCTGCGCTCGCGGCCCGATTTCGGGAGATCATTGTCGATGAAGCCCAGGACTGTAACCCTGCTGATCTCGAGATTGTCGACTGGCTGCGGGCATCCGGGATCAGAGTGAAGGTCATCTGCGACCCCCACCAGTCGATTTACGAATTCCGGGGCGGCGTGACCGACGAACTTCAACGGTTCGCCGCGACGTTCGAGGCAACGGATCGTTTGCCGATGAGCGGCAATTTCAGATCCAGCCCAGCAATCTGTGCCGCGATCGTGACGCTTCGACCACCGTCCTCGCGCTCCGATCCGGACAAACCGTTGGGTCCGCATCGCGCCGATACGACGCCGGTCCACATCCTGTCGTATGGCGGAAGCGCCGTCTCGCCGGCCATCGGTTCAACCTTCCGGGGCCTGGTCGAGGGACTGAGCATCCCCTTACATCTCGCGCCGGTTCTAGCCTCCACGCGGGCCAGTGCTTCAAAAGCCATCGGTCAGCCGACGATCGAGCCGACCGCCCACATGACGTTCCTTCTGGCGGAAGCGGCCATGAACTATCATTTCGCGTTCGCCGTTGGAAATCGTCGTGACGCACTCGTCAACCTGCACCGCGTTGTCCTGCTGGTTCAAGGCCGCCTCGGTGCGCTGGGAGGCTATCATAGCTACCTGCTGAGCGAGGCACTTGAGGACGGCCGTTGGCGACCGGAGATCATCGCGCTCGCCAATGGCCTCCGTTTCGGTCAAGGCGACACCGTTGATGAATGGCTGGCCAGGGCGCGCAATCTTCTCGTCGCTGGTCTCGTCGCAAACTCCACCATCAACCAGCGCCTGAAAGCGCACGCAGACCTGACGACGGCGCTTGCCCGCGCCCCCACAAACTCTCCGCCGGCCCGCACGATCCACTCCGTAAAGGGCCAGGAGTTTCCTGCGGTGTGCGTGGTCATGACGACGAAGACCGCCGGCGCGATCATTGACCTCCTCGAAGGCCAACCGTCGGACGCCGACGAAGAGGCCCGTAAGATTTACGTCGGAGCCTCGCGGGCCGAGCGCCTGCTCGCGATTGCTGTCCCGAAAAGCCGGGCCGCACGGCTCCAGACACTTCTCACCAATGGTGGGTGTGAGGTCCGTCTCCATCAAATCTGATCGGCTCGGCGGATTTACCGACCTCGTGCATCGCGGCGAACGGGTGCAGGTGAAGATGCAGACACGGCTTGCCTGGTCGGCGCCGCCAGCATTGGGCTTGCTCGGCTCGTGCCTAGTTGGAATTTTTGCGCAGCATCGACGAGTTCGAGCGTGCCCGATCGACCGAACGAAATTTCTAGACGTCGCTTACTCAGATCGAAAGTAAACGTCACGCCGTCTCTGTCGTACGTCGCTCGTTTGGTCCGATCGTCGTCGTGGACCTCACCACCCTGGCTTTCCTGGATGTCTTCAAGCTTTTCAACCAATGCGTCGAACGTGTCGTCCATCCGCTCGAACTCTATTACCAAGCGGTCGAACTCATTGCCGAATATTTCGTCGATCGCGGCGCGATGCGCGTCCCAGCCATCGCGCAGCTCCAGTCGACGCCGGATGATATACTCTGCGGGGTCATCAGGGTTCTGGCCCGTCTCGATCGAATAACGGAAGGCCGCCGTGTCCAGGTCACCGCCACCGCCATCGCCGGCCTTCTGGACGTCCTTCCGCCGCGCGTTGAGCGCCTTGCGCGCGGACTCGTAGAGCTCCTGTAACTCTTCCGCGACGCGCTCGGTGAGCAGACGCTGGCACCACGATTCCACTGACTCGCTTATTTCGGTCGGCACGGTGTGCTTTTTGGTTCGCGTAAACCCAGGAAGCCGGCGGATCTCTCCCGTTTCCGTGCCTTCCAGAAACTCGCTGTTGTTGCGCAGCGAGATGCCCGCCAACGCCGCATCGGCCGGCACGGTGGGCGGTTTCGGAATATGGCGAATCTGGAAGCTGCTGCTTCCCGAGAGAATCGCTTGAGGCGTTTGAGTACCTCGCACCTGCATTTGGCGCGTGATGAACCCCGGAACTTCCTTTTGAAGATAATCGCGCAATCCGAAGTCGGTCAGCCAGCGATCGCGCGTCAAGGCTTTCGGCGCCCGACCTTCCATCGCTTCAAGCAGGAAGTGCGTCCAAATGCCGTGTTTTAGCGTTGCCGCGGGATATGACTTTTCGCCCGGCGAGCATGACAAGAAGACGCCGAGGTACCACCCGCTGTCGAGAAACTCCCTGACCTCATCAGCATCGAGATTGGTGATAACATCGCGCGATCTGACGACACCGCTGAATCTCTCTGCGCACGCATCGACAAACACCAGCGCCTGACGGCACTCGCTATCCATCAGCGGTTCCAGAAGATCGTCGCGCATCGACAGCGACGTATCCTCGACGGTGTGGCGGTTGGTATCGTAGGTACTGAGGCGGTTGCCGCCAGCACCGTGAAACCCATGTCCAGCATAGTAGAAGATGAAGAGCTCATCATCAGCGAGAGTCTTGATCGTGTACTTCAGATCGTCTCGCAAAGCCGTCAGACTGGCATCGGTGTCCTTAAGGACATGTACCGACACGTCCTCGTCCGGTAGATCGGCATAGATTCTCTTGATAACGTCAGCGAAGGCGTCCCCGTCGGCATGTGCGAAATCGACGGATGGCAACGGCTCGCCCTTGGGCGGCTTTCGATAGTTCTCGATCGCGACAACAAGGGCGGTTACTCGCGTAAACCTCCGCTCAGGTCGCGCGTCCACCTCAGTCGGCTGAGCTCCCGAGACTCCCCTCTTAGGCATCATCGTCCTCGTCAAGAAATTCGTTCTCTAGCCTCCGCGCGTCAGCGCGCAGGCGATCAAGGTCGTGACCAGATCGGTGAAGCACGAGTAAGACGAACAGCAACCGACGAGCCGTCGGGCTCATCGCCCTTTTCCGCCCCTCGCTCGCTCCGGCCGCTCCCCAGGAGCGAACAGTTACGGCGCTCGATCCGGTCAACCGGGCAAGCCGGGCGCTGCGGCCACTGGCTTCACCGTCGTTGAGTTCCTGCGCGATGCGCCTGACTGCTGCGGATTGATCCACGTATATCCTATCACTCTGTCACAGTGACAGCGTAACACTGTGCGATCCCGCAAAACAAGGCACCGATCGCGGGCACGGCGTTCCCACGCCTCCGCGAAGTCCACGTTTTGCGAGAGTTCAGGTAAGCACGCATCGAGATCCACCTTGACTCTGGCTGTCGAAAGAAGAACAAATAGCGAACATGATGTTGAACCCGTCCCTGGAGGTCGACAAAGAAGTTGCGGCCCGAGCCCGCCATAGAGTTGTTGCGCGCTCAGATCGAAAAGATCAAAGGCCGAAGCCGGCGCGCAAAATCGGTGCTCCCATTCGGAATCGCCGAGGTCGACTCGCGCCTGCCAGGCGGTGGCCTAGCACTCGGCGCGCTGCACGAAATCGCAGGCGGCGGTAACGGCGCTATCGACGGCGCTGCCGCCGCCCTGTTTGCAGCCGGCGTTGCCGCCCGCACCAAGGGCAAGGTGCTCTGGGTTATCACTCGCCCGGACCTGTTCGCACCAGCGCTGGCCCAGGCAGGCCTGCCCCCGACCGGGTCATCTACGTCGAGGCCGGCAACGACAAGACCGTGCTCGCCTGCATTGAGGAAGGTTTGCGGCATGGCGGCCTCGGAGCCGTGGTCGGCGAAGTCGCAAGGCTCGACATGACCGCGTCCCGGCGGCTTCAGCTTTGCGCCGAAGAAAGTGGCACGATCGGCCTCGCCCTACGGCGCTGGCGGCGACAAACCGAAGCAGCCGATTTCGGCCAGCCCACGGCCGCTTCAACGCGATGGCGCGTCTCGGTCATGCCGTCGGCAGTGCTGCCGGTGCCAGGCGTCGGCCGACACCGTTGGCTGCTGGAACTGATTCGGGCCCGCGCGGGCGAAAGCGGAGATTTTGAAGTGGAGGCATGTGATGACTCGGGTCGTCTCGCTGTTCCTGCCGAGCTGGTCCGTCGACCGGCACAGGCGGAAGGCTGGCGGCGCGGCGCCTCCGGCTGAGGCACCGCTCGCTCTGATAGGCCGTGACGGGAGAAAGCAGGTGGTGCTGGCGGCGGACGCTGCGGCCCATCGAGCCGGCGTGCGCGTAGGAATGCCCGCCACGCAGGCGCGTGTCATCGTGCCCGACCTTATCGTTCATGATCATGACGCGGCCGGCGATGCAGATGCTCTCGACCGGCTCGCGCTCTGGGTGCTTCAGCGGTATGCGCCGATCGTCGCTGCCGACGCCGGCGACGGGCTCGTGATCGATTCCACCGGCGCAGACCATCTCCATGGCGGCGAAGAGGTCATGCTCGCGGGCTTGATCGACAGGCTCGCGGCATCAGGCGTGCGCGCCCGGGCCGCGATCGCCGACACTTGGGGTGCGGCTCACGCCTTGGCGCGCTTTGATGCCCGGCCGGTCCTGGTGGCCCCCATCGGCCACGGCGCATCCGTCCTCGCAGGGCTGCCGCTCGCAGCCCTGCGACTGCCGACCGAAACCGTCTCCGGGCTGCAGATCCTCGGCTTCGAGCGGATTGGAGATCTCCTCGCGCAACCGCGCGCGCCGTTTACGCTGCGCTTCGGCCCGCAGCTCGGCCGTCGCATCGATCAGGCGCTCGGTATGCTCAGTGAGCCCATCGAGCCCGTGCGGCCAGACGAGTTGATCGAGGTGAAACGGAATTTCGCTGAGCCGATCAGCGCGGCTGAAACCATCGCTCGCTACATCGGCAAACTGGTCGTCCAGCTCTGCGCTGAGCTTGAGGCAAAGGGTCTCGGGGCCAAACGGCTCGACTTCATCTGCCATCGCGTCGACAAGCTGAAACAGGCCATCCGCGTCGGAACGGCGCTGCCCGTGCGCGACGTCAAACGCCTGTCCCGGCTGCTTACCGACAAGATCGAAACCATTGAGCCAGGCTTCGGCATCGAGACCCTCAGCCTGACCGCGACTCTGGCCGAACCTCTCGCCGAGAAGCAGACCCTGACCGTTATGGTCGATGAAGGGGTTCCGGATGTCTCTGACCTGGTCGACACCCTTATCAACCGCGTGGGCGAGCGAAGCCTCTATCGTGCTGCGCCCGTCGCAACCGAGGTGCCGGAGCGCTCGGTCTGCCGGATTGCGCCGATGGCTCCGGAAACAGGAGCGACCTGGCCAAGCCGCTGGCCGCGGCCCTCGCGGCTGCTGGCGCCTCCCGAGTTGATCGACACCGTCGCGCTTCTCCCAGACCACCCGCCCGTTTCCTTCACCTGGCGCGGTATCCGTCGCCGCGTCCGCCGCGCCGATGGCCCCGAGCGCATCCGCGGCGAATGGTGGCGGCGCGACGCCGAGCTGGCCGCAGTTCGCGACTATTTCAGGGTCGAGGACGATGCGGGCGAGCGCTACTGGATTTTCCGCTCAGGCGACGGCGAGGACCCCAACACCGGCTCGCAGCGCTGGTTCATGCATGGGGTGTTCGGATGACCGCGCAGCGCTATGCCGAGCTGCAGGCGACGTCGCATTTCTCTTTCTTGAGGGGCGCGTCCTCTTGCGACGAATTATTCGCGCAGGCCGCTGCGCAAGGCATCGAAGCGCTGGCCATCGTCGACCGCAACTCGCTTGCCGGCATCGTACGCGCCTTCGAGGCCGCCAAGGCGACCGGCGTGCGGCTGATCGTCGGCTGTCGCCTCGATCTCGCCGATGGCATGTCGATCATGGTCTATCCAACCGACCGCTCGGCCTATGGACGGCTCTGCCGGCTGCTTTCCCTCGGCAAGAAGCGCGGCGGCAAGGCCAAGTGCATTCTCACCTGGGAGGATGTTGTCGCTTACGGCGACGGGCTGATCGCCATTCTCGTGCCGGACGAGGCCGACGAAACCTGCGGCCTCCATTTGCGACGCCTCCGGGACGCTTTCGGTGACCGGGCCTACATGGCGCTGACCCTTCGCCGTCGGCCGAACGATCAGCTGCGCGTTCACGAGTTATCGAACATGGCGACGCAGATGCGGGTGCCAGCCGTCGTTACCAACGACGTGCTCTACCACGAGCCGGCACGGCGCATTCTCCAGGATGTGGTGACGTGCATCCGCCACGGCATAACCATCGACGAGCTCGGTGATCGCCGTGAATTTGGCGACCGCTACCTCAAGCCGCCGGAGGAAATGTACCGGCTCTTCCCCCGCAATCCCGAGGCGGTCGCTCGCTCGATCGAGATCGCCGCGCGTTGCCGCTTCGATTTGAAGGAGTTGGCCTATCAGTATCCTGAGGAACGCGACGACCCGACGCTCACCCCACAGGAGACGCTGGAAAAACTGACCAGGGAGGGCGCGGAGGCGCGTTATCCTGAAGGGTTGCCTGACAGCGTACGGGCTTCGCTCGAACACGAGCTTCGCCTCATCGCGAAGCTTGAGTATGCGCCCTACTTCCTGACCGTAAACAGCATCGTCCGCTTTGCGAGATCCAAAGACATCCTGTGTCAGGGACGCGGATCGGCAGCCAATTCGGCCGTGTGCTACGTCCTCGGCATCACCTCCATCGATCCCGGTCGCAACGACCTGCTGTTCGAAAGGTTCGTCAGCGAAGAGCGTCGCGAACCGCCGGACATCGACGTCGACTTTGAGCATGCCAGGCGCGAAATTGTCATGCAGTGGGTGTTCGAGACCTATGGCCGCGACCACGCCGCGCTGTGCTCGACCGTCATCCGCTACGGAACCAAGGGCGCGATGCGCGATGTCGGCAAGGCGCTCGGCCTCACCGACGACCTTATCAAGACGCTATCGAGCCAGGTTTGGGGCTGGTCGGAAGGGGTCGAAGCCAAGCACGTCGAAGCTCTCAACCTCAATCTTGGCGACCGCCGCCTGCGCCTGGCGCTAGATCTCGCGCGGCAGCTCATGGGCGCGCCCCGTCATCTGTCACAGCATCCCGGCGGCTTCGTCCTGACCCATGACCGCCTGGACGAGTTGGTCCCGATCGAGCCCGCGGCGATGGCCGACAGGCAAGTGATCGAATGGGACAAGGACGACATCGACTCGCTCCGCTTCATGAAGGTCGATGTTCTGGCCCTGGGAATGCTCACCTGCATGAAGCTCGGCTTCGACATGCTTGCCGATCACAAAGGGATCAATCTCGACCTCGCTTCCATCCCGGCCGAGGACCCGCGCACCTACGCGATGATCAGAAAGGCCGACACTCTAGGGACCTTCCAGATCGAAAGCAGAGCGCAGATGTCGATGCTGCCGCGGCTGAAGCCCCGAACCTATTACGACCTCGTGGTTCAAGTCGCGATCGTCAGACCCGGCCCAATCCAGGGCGACATGGTCCATCCGTATCTGCGCCGCCGCGAAGGTTTGGAGCCCGTCGTCTATCCCAAGCCGGAGCTGGAAAAGGTGCTCGGAAAAACCCTCGGCGTTCCGCTCTTTCAGGAGCAGGCCATGAGGGTGGCGATCGAGTGCGCCGGCTTCACGCCTGGCGAAGCCGATTTGCTGCGCAAGTCGATGGCGACATTCAAATTCACGGGCGGTGTCTCATCGTTCAAGGCCAAGCTGATCGACGGCATGGTCGCTAACGGGTACGAGCGCGATTTCGCCGAGGCGACCTTCAAGCAACTCGAAGGCTTTGGAAGTTACGGATTTCCGGAATCGCACGCAGCCTCTTTTGCGCTGATCGCCTACGCCAGCGCCTGGCTGAAATGCTGGCATCCCGACATCTTCTGCGCAGCGCTCCTCAACGCCCAGCCGATGGGCTTCTATGCGACTGCCCAGATCGTGCGCGACGCGATCGAGCACGGCGTCAAGGTCCGTCCCGTTTGCGCCAATGCGTCAAGATGGGATTGCACGCTGGAGCCGACCGAGGACGATAGCCGCTTTGCCGTCCGTCTCGGACTGCGCATGGTCAAGAACCTTGCCAATGCCCATGGTGCGGCGATGGTTGCGGCGCGCGCCGACCAGCCGTTCGCGTCGATCGATGATCTCTGGCGCCGCGCCGGCGTTCCGTCCGCAGCCCTTGTGCAACTCGCGGAGGCTGACGGATTTCGGCCTTCCTTCGGGCTCGCCCGCCGCGAGGCGTTATGGGCGATCAAGGCCTTGCGGGATGAACCGTTGCCGCTTTTTGCAGCCGCCGCCGCTTGTGAGAATGAAATCGTCCCCGAGGTAAACGAGCCCTCCGTTGCGCTGCGGCCAATGACCGCCGGCAGCGAGGTGGTCGAGGATTACGGCCATGTCGGGCTGACCTTGCGTGATCATCCGCTTTTATTCCTCCGCGAGGACCTGCGGCGCCGCCGCATCGTGACGTGCGCCGACGCCATGGCAACGCGCGACGGCCGCTGGCTCGAGGCCGCCGGCATCGTCCTCGTCCGTCAGCGGCCGGGCAGCGCCAAAGGCGTCATGTTCATCACGCTGGAGGATGAGACCGGCATCGCCAATCTCGTTGTCTGGGCCAAGGTCTTCGAGGCCAATCGGCGTGCCGTCCTATCGGCCAGCATGATGGCGGTACGGGGGCGTATTCAGCGTGAGGGCGACGTCGTTCATCTGGTTGCTCAACGCATCATGGACCTCTCGGCCGATCTCGCCAGCGTCGGCAGCCGCGATGCGGCCTTTCCTCTTCCCCACGGTCGCGGCGACCAGGTCCGCAATGGAGGTTCCGCTCCAGATCCGCGCGAGCTGCCTCCAAAGGGGCTGCGCACGCGCGACATCTATATTCCCGACCTGCACATCGACACGATCAGGGTGAAGAGCCGCAACTTCCACTGACGCCCAAGGACGGACGAGGCGCTGAGCACGGCAACCGCCTCAGAGCGTCGATGCCCTCTACGCATTGTTCTTGAGCTGCCATTGGCTGCGTTCCGACGCCATGCGCCGATAGCCGGACCGCTCGAGCAGCGCGGCGACAGCTTCCCCAGCCTCGAGCAGCAGCGTCGCCGGGGGATTTTCATTGGGGATGTAGAGGACATATCCGTCGTCAACGTCGTTTCGAGTCACCGGCGTGATCGCATGGAAGGTCGCGATCGCCTCGGCAAGCAGCGCTTCGTCCGTGCAATTGATTTCAACGAATAGGTCACGATCGTCATCATAGACGTACAGGCTTGCGTCGTAGATGAATGAACTGAGTGAGTCGCTCGACGGATTCGAGAATTTCGCCGCGAACAGCGTGTCGCTGTAGCGGCCGGGGTAGGCGCCGTGAGTGCTGAACCCGAACTTCTCCGCAGCGAGATCCACTGCCGGCTCGATCGACAACAGACTCATATAGCCGGTCTCCACGGGCATATCGCCCTGGCCCAGGCTCTCGGTCACCAGCGCCAGCGCGGTGCCGGACTGATCGAGCGCCGCTCCTCCGCTGAATCCACCGCGCGCCATAGCCGATGCGATGAAATGCAGGACCGGAGAATGACGCACGCGCACCACGGCATTGATCTGTCCAAGCGTGACGACCTGGCTCGGAATCGTTGTGAACGGGATCGGCGGATAGCCGATCACGAGAATATCGGACAGCACGAGGTCATTCTCTCCCAGCGACGCGTCCGTGTGTTGGCTGACAGCGATCGCCGGCAGCGGCGTATCGCCAAGATCGACGCGGAAAACCGCGACATCAAGGCCGTCAGGACCAAAATAGGGTCCATCGACAATTTCCAGCCGACGTGGCGGGGCCGTCTTGCCACCAGCTTCTTCGCTCAGATGCGCCGACTTTGTGGTCGCAATCTCCTTGATCGTGGCCCCTTCGATCACATGCCGGGCCGTGACGAAAATGCCCTTGCCGATGTGGAACGCCGACCCGATCCCCTCGTCCCCCTTTCCATCAATGATGGTGACGAACGCTACGGCTCCTGCCGCGCGCATATATGTCTCTTGAAACGCGCTTTTTTCAGTCATCAGTAGGTATCTCTCAATTCAACCTCGGCCGGATCCCACTGATCGACAGCCATAGCCGTACATTCGGCAATAAGCAGATTAAGGACTGCCTCGATCTTGCGAACGTCATATGAGCCATCGCTCAATGTCTCAGGGGTTTGTTTCAAGAACTCCTTGACGTAGGACTCCTTGAATTCCAACGCCCCCTGATAGATGCCGAGGCCCTTCTTGTAGTTGGTCCAGAGCACCTTGGCTGGCGGGTGACCGCCGACCTCAAGATCGAGATAGCATTCGATCGCTGCAGCACGACGATTGATGTCCGAACTGTGCAGGCCCTCCGGCCCCTCAGCCGGAAACGCGCGAAACGCGTCGAGCTCGGGCAGCATGATCCGGCGCATATTGGCAGGAAGGGTGAGAGCCGAAAGCTTCTGATGAGCGTCGAGCCCCTCGGCATCGTTATCGAAAACAAAGACAACCTGGTTCTGGACGTCGATTTTCGCGAGGCCTTCGGCAAACTTCACCAGATTGCCGGTGCCGGAAAACGGATGGCTCTCGCTTACGTCGATAAACCGAAAGAAGTCCGCGACGCCTGGGCGCAAGAGCGCGAGGGCGTGCTTCAAGATATGCACGTCCGAACTGCCTTCTGTCGCGATCAGGAACGTCTCGGTCCGCCGGGCGTGCGGCACGAACTCGCGCTCCGGCGCATAGCCGCCTTCGACCAACGGCCCATACTGCCAGACGACCGGCGCATCACCGTTCGCCTCCGCCAGTATTCGCAGAACCGAATACGGGTGCAGGATATCGACTAAACCGCCGAAAAAGGTCCGCTCCGAATAAGCTTGGCTGCCGTGAGGTCGATAAAGGGGAAGCCGCTCAAGCTGCATCTCGGCAAACCGACCCCGAATCTTCGCTTCGCTTGCGTCGTCGGAACCTAAGACGAATGTGTCGTCGAGACGATCGAGGGGATGCGCGTTCACAAACTCCGCGAACTCCACAAAGCTCATCGCATCTGGAGCTGGTCCATCCTCCTCGTCCTGAAAAGACTGCCTCTCCTCCAGCCAGTTTTGTACGACGGCGTCGTATTCGCGCCGTACCCGCTCCAAATCAAAGCCCAGGAGTTCTAGTCGGGGAACGACATCTCTGAGCTGCCGCGTGAACGCCATTTCAGAAGGCGTGGGATCCTCGCCTTCCGTCTCGTACCAATCATAGTTGAGTTGATCACTCTTGATCGCCTTCCGATCTTGCTCCTGGAAAATAGATCCGTGATCAATTCCGCGGTGGTTCTTGCTGTACGTAACCGACACCCCGGCGACGTCGAGTGTAATCTCAGTTCCCAATCTCTATTCCCCCGGACCATCCCATCGCGCCAGTCGATGCTACCACGTCGCACCATTAGCCTACCTGCTCGACCTTGAGCGATCCTGGCCGTAAGGGCTTGATAAGGTCGCGTGCTGAAACGGACGGATCGAGCCAGTCAGACCAAGCCTCGCGCTCGAGAACAACAATCTGCCGATCATGATATGGCGCGATATCGGGCCCGGGCTCCATGGTCAGCATGGTAAAGGCTTCGCCGACATCCTTGGTCTCGCGCCAGATGCCCGCGATGCACATCAGGCGCTCGTCGCTTTTCGTGAAAAGCCACTTGTCCTTGCGTTTCTTCCCCTTCTCGGTGGGATCGGTGAATTCATAGAAACCGTCGGTGACGATCAGGCAGCGGTTCGAGGTGAACTCCCGGCCCTCCGATCGAAAATTATAGACGGGCCGCTTGTTCTGGCCCGGCCAACTCCATCGCCGCTGCACAAGGTCGCCTTCACCGCGTGCGCCGTCGACGGTCCGGATGATCGGCCCGATATCAGTAATCTTGATGTCGTCGCGCGCCTCGATGTTCGGTGCGCCTTCGCCAAAGCGGATTTTGATCTTCAGGTCGGCGAAGTCCTCGACGATCGAGGCAATGTCCACCTTCAGTCGATAATCATTGCACATGGGTCCTCCGTTTCCGTCGCGCTTGCCGTGCGACCATGTTCTTGGTATGTTCGCAGATCATGAGCGCAACTGTATTCGACTCCGATGCATCGCTCGACGAACGCCGTATCATCATAAGGCGCGACGACGGCGATGTTGAGATGGTGGAGCTGCCCTGGGGACTTCAACCCCGCGAAGCTGAGGGCCGCCCCTTCTCTGTCGTGCGCGCAGAAGGCAGAACGTTTCCCAGTCATCGCTGCCTGATACCGGCTTCCGAATTCCGCCATCGTAGTCACGGCAAACACTATTGCCTCTCCCTCTCCAACGGTGACTGGTTCTACTTCGCGGGGATCTGGCAGCCTGCAACACGTCAATGGCCAGAGGCCTATGCGATCCTTACGACGACGGCGAATGACGATGTCTCCCCGTACCATGATCGGCAAATGGCGGTCTTGCGGCGAGACCAGCGAATGGATTGGCTCGATCTCACCGTGCCCGAGAATGAACTCCTGCGACCGCTGCCTGCCGGAAGCTTCAAGGTCGCACGCCTGCAAGAGCACTACGCCCAGGACGCACTCGCGTTCTGAAATCCGGATGTCCGCTTTTACGGTTCTACGGTTTTGCGGGGGAAAGCCTTCCCCTGCGCCCGAGCCCCGCGGTCTCGGTCGACCCCTTCTGCGGGGCCGGCTGCCCCGCAACGCCCCGCAGAGTGAGAGTGCGGACGGGTTTGCCGTGACGGGTTGAGGGCTGGGAGAGAGGCTTCCGGCGCCCGTCGCGGAGACCCGCGATGACCAAGCATCAGCGCCAGGCGGCCCCAGATCGGGCGAGCCTCTACGACGACATCACGACCAAGATCATCGGCGAACTCGAAGCCGGCCGGCTTCCGTGGGTTCAGCCTTGGGGCACAGCGGCCGCCAAAGCGCCGCTCGCGCTGCCGCGGAACGCCTCGACCGGAAGGGCATATTCCGGCATCAACGTCCTGATCCTTTGGGGCGCGGTCATCGACCGCGGCTATCCGAGCCAGACCTGGCTCACCTTCCGCCAGGCGCTCTCGCTTGGCGCCAACGTCCGAAAGGGCGAACGCGGCACAACGGTTGTCTACGCCGACCGTTTCGTGCCGGAAGGCGAGAAGCGGCGCGCCCGCGAAACCGGTGAGGATGCCCAGGCGATCCCGTTCCTGAAGCGCTTTACCGTCTTCAACACAGCCCAATGCGACGGGCTTCCCGACGAACTCACGACACAGGCGGCGGCGCCGACGCCCGACCTCATCGAGCCTCGTGTGGAAGCGCTTATCAAAGCGACCGGGATCGAATTCCGGATTGGTGGCAATCGCGCATTCTATGCGCCCGGTCCCGACTTCGTGCAGGTCCCCCACCGCAGGCCTATTTCGAGCCCATTAACTGGCACCGCACGGCGCTTCACGAACTCGGCCATGCTACCGGCCACGCATCCCGCGTCGGGCGCGATCTCTCGGGCTCGTTCGGCACCAAGAAGTACGCCTTCGAGGAGTTGGTCGCCGAGATCAACGCAGCCTTCTGCTGCGCCTCGATCGGCATCGTGCCGACCGTCAGGCATGCCGATTATGTCGGCTCCTGGCTTGAGGTCCTGCGCGAGGACAACCGCGCCATCGTGCGCGCCGCCAGCCAGGCCAGCAAGGCGGCCGACTATCTGCTGAGCTTCCTCCCCCGGAGGACGAGGCCTCAGCCGCGTTTTCCCGAGCAGCCTGACTTTCCACAGGCTTGAATCGCGACCGGACCTTGCCCATCTGTAGCCCATAGGTTACAACGGGGGAGGCTCGGGAGCGCGGATGGCTATAGTCAAAATCAATCCGATCAAAATCGAGGGCCGCTGGCACTCGGGAATTGCGCTGGATCTTCATACGACCAGCAGCACCCCGACCGGGCCAAATGAATTCGGACATATGCAGTTCGATACTGTGCGGCCGGAAATTGCGGAACTGCTGTTCCGCTTGAAGAACCGCGCGGACAAGGACGCCGCTGGACCCATCATCGAAAGCACCGCGAACTTCCTCGCGCAATATCGCGACAAGTTCGATTGCATCGTTCCGGTCCCACCGTCGCATCAGCGCGCTTTGCAGCCGGTCATTGTCCTCGCCGAGGGGATCGGAGCGGCACTTGGCGTTCCGGTGCTGTCCTGCATCACCACGACACGCTCGACGTCCCAGCTGAAGAATGTGACTGATCCCGAGGAGCGAAAGAAGCAGGTCGAGGGTCTCTATCAGGTCGACGCAACGCAGACCCAGGGGCGCAGTATCCTGCTCTTCGACGATCTCTTTCGGTCCGGAACCACGATGAACGCCATCACGGATGAGCTGCTCGGCCCAGGCAAGGCCGCGTCGGTCCGTGCCCTCACCATCACAAAAACACGGAGCAACCATTGAACACGATCTTCATAGGCGGCTCGCGACACGTTTCCCGGCTTCCCCCGAGGTTAAGAAGCGGCTCGACAATGTCGTCGCGAGCGGCCACCGCGTCATCGTCGGAGACGCCAACGGCGCCGACAAAGCGGTTCAGAAGCACTTCCTCGACAAGCACTATGACAAGGTCACGGTGTTCTGCTCGGGTAGCGCGCCACGCAACAATCTCGGACCGTGGGTCATCCATCAGGTCGATGCGCCCAAGAGCGCCAAAGGCTTCCAGTTCTACGCGGCCAAGGACCGGGAGATGGCGCGCGAAGCCGACTTCGGCCTGATGATCTGGGATGGCAAGAGCCCGGGCACCGTCCTCAACGTCCTTCGCCTCGCACTCGCCGGAAAGATCGCCGTCCTCTTCAACGTTCCCGACAAGGATGTCTTGAATATCAAGTCCGTGGATGCGTGGAAGAACTTCATCGCGCAGTGCAGCGACGATCTGCGCAAGGATGTGAAGGAGCGCGCGACCCCCGATGAGTGGCGGCTGGTCGAAACCAGCAATCAGCCCACTTTCCTGTCCTCCATGGAGGAAGCACCTACGGCTGAAGCGGAGGGAGCCCCCTGGCCGAAGCACCTAAGGACATCGCGGCCGAGGCCGGCCCGGCCTCGCTTCCTCAAGGGCCCTCACTCGACGATGTCGTGAAGGCGCTCAATGACGCGCTCGCTCGCGCGGATACGAGCGCGATCAAGGAGACGCTCGGCCAATTCGCACGCGATCGGGGCATGAGCCAGGTCGCGCGTGAAACCGGCCTCGCTCGCGAGAGCCTCTATCGATCGCTCGATTCCAAGGGAAATCCCGAATTCACCACGATCCTGAAGGTGCTGTCCTCGGTCGGACTTCGTCTTGAAGTGAAGCCCGACGAAGGGAAGACGGAAACCCAACCGGCCGAATCCGACGCCGAGCCGCAGCGCGCCCGAACAGGCGTCGCCGCGCGATAGAGGGAGAGGAGTGACGGGATTTTCGTGACGGGTTGGAGGTCGAGAGAGAGTCTCCCGACCGCCCGTCGCGGAGTAAATCCCGATGGCTACTGCTGTTCAGAAGATCGTCCTGTCGTCCTCGCGCGACATTCCCTTCAACAAGCTCATTCTCTCCCAGACCAACGTTCGGACCAGAAAAGACGGCATCTCGATCGAGGACCTGGCGGCGTCGATCGCCCGTCGTGGACTGATCCAGAGCATTCACGTGCGCCCAGTTCTCGACGCCGATGGCGCCGAGACCGGCATGTTCGACGTCCCCGCCGGGGGCCGTCGCTACCGCGCTCTCGACCTTCTGGTGAAGCAGAAGCGACTCGCCAAGACCGCGCCGGTCCCATGTGTTGTCGGCGACGCCAAGAGCCCGATCCTGGCAGAAGAGGTTTCCCTCGCCGAAAATATCGAACGGCTGCCGCTGACACCTCTCGAGCAGTTCCGCGCATTCGCCGCGATGCTGTCGAAGGGCATGTCGGAAGAAGAGATCGCTTCGGCCTTCCTAGTTCAGGTGCCGGTGGTCAAGCAGCGTCTCCGGCTCCTCACTGTCTCGCCGGCGCTGTTGGAGGTCTACGAGGCCGACGACATGACGCTCGAACAGCTTATGGCTTTCACCGTCTCCAGCGATCACGCCCGACAGGAGCAGGTCTGGGACGCCATCAAGAACGCTTGGTCAAAGGAGCCATACCAGATCCGGCGCATGCTGACCGAGCAAACCGCGCGCGCTTCCGACAAGCGGGCCGTGTTCGTCGGCCTCGATGCTTACGAGGCCGCCGGCGGCGCGATCATGCGGGATTTGTTCGAGGACGATGACGGCGGCTGGCTGCAGGATGTCTCGCTTCTCGATCAGCTTGTCACCGAGAACCTCAAGGTCGCAGGCGAGGAGATCGCGCGCGAGGGCTGGAAGTGGGTCGCGGTCGCCGTCAGCTTTCCCTATGGCGCCGCGAACGGCCTGCGTGAGCTGGTCGGCCACCCCACCGATCTGACTGTCGATGAACAGGTGGCGATCGAGGCCCTGAAGGCGGAATACGACAAGCTCGAAGCCGAGTTTGAAGGGGCCGACGAGTTGCCCGACGAGGTCGACCAGCGCCTTGGCGAGATCAAGACGTCCCTTGCGACCTTCGACAACCGCCCCACCCTCTACGACGCGACCGAGGTCGTGCGCGCCGGCGTCTTCGTCAGCATAGACGCCAACGGCACGCTCGATATCGACCGAGGTTATATCCGACCCGAGGACGAAGCGCCCGCAGAGCCCGTAGGAGAGCCCGTCGAGCCCGGCACGGAGACCGGAGCCGCCGAGACCACGGTCCGACGCGCCGTCATCACCATGGGCGGTGCGCCCGTTGAGCAGGAGGAAGACGATGACGATGTCATCAAGCCGCTCCCCGAGCGTCTGGTGACCGAACTCACCGCCTATCGAACCCTCGCGCTCCGTGACGCAGTCGCCGGCAATCCGCACGTCGCCATGACGGCGCTGCTCCACAAGCTCGTAACCGACACCTTCCTTCGAACGTCTGCGAGCGGCGCCTGCCTAGAAGCGTCGGTCCGCCACGTTTTCTTTCCCGCCCAGCCGGACGACCTCAAGGACAGCCCGTCCGCCAAGTCGGTCGCCGAGCGCCATGAGGCTTGGAAGGCCGACGTGCCGACCGACGATGACGCGCTATGGGACTGGATCGCGGGCCTCGACGACACCAGTAGGATGGCGCTGCTTGCGCACTGCGTCAGCTATGGCGTCAACGCGCTGGTCGAGAAGGTCGATCGGTACGGCGGCGCCGGCCTGTCGCAGCATAACCTGGATCGCCGCGTCGGCCAGGCCGACAGGCTTGCGCAGGCAGTGGGTCTCGACATGGTCGACGCCGGCTGGCGCCCAACCTCCGGCAATTACCTCGGCCGCGTCACCAAGATCCGCATTCTCGAAGCAGTTCGCGAAGGCGCCGGCGCGCAGGCCGCCCAGCTCATCGACCACCTGAAGAAGGGTGCTATGGCCAAGGAGGCCGAGCGCCTGCTGGCCGACACCGGATGGCTGCCGGAGCCCCTGCGGCTGGTCGTCGACGAGCCGAGCGCTGCTCAGCTCTCTACGGGCGAGGCCGGCGCGGCAGTCGAGCTGCCGCAATTCCTCTCCTCCAATGAGGAGGACTCGGAGATGGCCGACGCCGAGGACGATCCGGTCGCCTTAGTCGCCGCGGAGTGACGTTCGCGGGGCGGCTTCGGCCGCCCCGTCCACTCTTCTCGAATCGCGCCCTTGACAAATTCAGATTAACGTACCACCTTATTTCGTACCACCATACGACGTACCACCCTATGATGTCTAGATCGCGAGGAGCGCCCATGACCGACAAGAAGCCACTCTCCCGTGTCCAGAAGCAACGCGAGATCCGCGTCGCCGCCGGATGGCAGGAGGTGAAGGTGTGGGTCCCCACTGAAAAGGACGCCGAAGATATCCGTAACCTGGCCGAGGAGCGTCGAAAAAAAGCCGAAGCGCTCGAAGGCCTCCACCACGAGGTGAAAACAGTGACACTAGAAACCCAGACCCGCATCGCCCATGCGATTGCCGAGCACGGCTCGGCCGCCTACACTCACTCTTCCGGGGCAGTCCTCGATCTGATGACGAAGCTCGCCGACGAGGACGATCTCCAGAGCTTCTCGCGTGCCTTCATCATCCTGGCGCGCGCAAAGCCGACTAATGCCGCATCGGTCGCGAGCTTCATACCGGCGAAGATCAGCAACTTTCTCGTCAAACATCGGGGCGTCGACGCGCGTATGATGATGAACTGGACCCACACTCATCCCGAATGGACCGACCGCCTCAAGGAGGCGGTTCGCGATCCGGAACGGTTCGAGCTGGTCGTCGAGGCCATGGCGCAGGAAATGAAGCGCCCTCACTGACTGCTTCACACCCCCAAAGGAGGCCCGGCGAAAGCCGGGCTTTTTTAATGCCCGCGTCGGGCGCTGCCCAACGCGGGAAGTTCGAGAGCAAGAGGACGGCCGGGACGGGTTTGAGCCCGTCCGGTCGAGAGAGAGCGCCGGGCCCGCTCACCGTGTCCTGCTCTCCGAGGTTTCCTCCATGCCTTACTCCCTGCTCCCCGCGGTCGAGCCCGCGACCCCGCCTCAGCCCGCACTCAAAGCGCCTCCAGCCTCCGCCATCCTTGCTGCTGTCGGCCACCTCCTCCCTCATCTGGAAAAGGGCCGCCCCGTCGACGCCGCGGTCCTTCGCTCCGCCATGGAACAGGCCTTCGGTGCGTCCGACGCCAGCGGCGCCTGGGACTGGAAGACGGCTTACGACGCCTGTGAGGCAGCCACCGTCCTGTTCCTGCACAAATACGGAAAGCCGCTTTTCCGCAAAGCCGCGTCTCCGGCTGCACGTCTCTCCGCGCTCACCAAGATCGCGAGCCTGCTACCGACCCATACGCGCCGGTCTGAGGAAGCTCAGGCTTTCCAGCAGTTCTCGACGCCGATCCCTCTCGGCCTGGCGGCATTGACCGCCACGTCGCTTACACCCTCAGATCGGGTGCTGGAGCCCTCGGCCGGCACCGGCCTAATCGCGATCCTGGCGGAGGTCGCCGGCTCCGATCTCATCCTCAACGAGCTGGCCGAGGCTCGCGCCGATCTGCTCGCAGCCCTCTTTCCGGCCGTTTCGGTCACGCGCTTCGACGCAGTCCAGATCCACGATCACCTCGATCGCGCCGCCATCCCCAGCGTCGTCATCATGAACCCGCCATTCTCCGTCATGGCGAACGTCTCCGGGCGTGTGGCGGACGCCGCCTATCGCCACATCGCCTCGGCGCTTGCGCGGCTCGCTCCGGGCGGTCGGTTGGTCGCGATCACCGGCGCCAATCTCTCGCCCGAGCTGCCGGCCTGGCGAGACAGATTCGTCCGGCTGCAGGAGCGCAGCCGCGTCGTGTTCACCGCGGCGATCGCGGGCTCGGTCTATGCCAAGCACGGCACGAGCATCGAAACGCGCCTGACCGTCATCGACAAAGCGCCGGCCAAGGATGCGGCTCGCTTTCCCGAATCCCCTGGTGTTGCAGCGGACGTGGCGACGCTGCTCGCCTGGATCGAGCGGGACGTCCCACCACGGCTCGCCGTCACGCTGCCGAAGGCAAGGCCCGACGCCGCACCGCGCACCGTTCGCGGCTATCTCGCCCGGGCGGCAGCCGCAGCGCCCGCCCGGCGCACGGCTGAGATCGAGGGCGTGCCGCTCGACTATGAGACCGTGGACTGGACGCCGCCCGAGGGTGGCCGCCTGTCGGACTCGATCTACGAGGTCTATACGCTCCAGTCGATCCGCATCCCGGGCGCGCAGCCGCATCCCACCAAACTGGTGCAATCGGCCGCCATGGCGTCAATCGCGCCTCCGAAGCCGAGCTACCGTCCGACGCTTCCGGTGGCTATCGTCACCGACGGCGTGCTGTCCGACGCTCAGCTCGAAACGATCATCTATGTTGGCGAAGCCCACGGCGAATTTCTCAGCGGCGCCTGGACCGTGGACGAGACCGGCGATCTCGTCACCGCTGCGCCGGATGATGCGCCGAACGTCATCCGCTTCCGCCGGGGCTTCATGCTCGGCGACGGCACGGGCGCCGGCAAGGGCCGCCAGTCCGCCGGCATCATTCTCGACAATTGGCTCCAGGGGCGCCGCAAGGCCGTCTGGATTTCCAAGTCCGACAAGTTGCTCGAAGACGCCCAGCGCGATTGGTCAGCCCTCGGCATGGAGCGCCTGCTAGTCACGCCGCTGTCGCGCTTCCCGCAAGGGACTTCCATCCGGCTGCACGAAGGCGTCCTATTCACCACCTATGCTACGCTACGGTCCGATGACCGCGGGGAGAAGCTTTCGCGCGTCAAGCAGATCGTCGAATGGTTGGGCTCCGACTTCGACGGAGCGATCATTTTCGACGAGTCCCACGCGATGCAGAATGCCGGCGGCGGCAAGGGAGAACGGGGCGACGTGGCCCCGTCGCAGCAGGGCCGTGCCGGGCTCCGGCTCCAGCACGCGCTCCCCAACGCCCGCATCGTCTACGTCTCGGCGACCGGCGCCACCACCGTCCACAATCTCGCTTATGCCCAGCGGCTCGGTCTCTGGGGCGGCGACGACTTCCCCTTCGCCAATCGCGCCGAGTTCGTCGAGGCGGTGGAGAATGGCGGCGTCGCGGCCATGGAGGTGCTCGCCCGCGATCTGCGCTCGCTCGGGCTCTACACGGCCCGGTCGCTTTCCTATGACGGCATCGAATACGAGTTGGTCGAGCATCAGCTCACGCCCGAGCAGACCCGCATCTACGACGCCTATGCCGGCGCCTTCGCCATCATCCACAATCATCTCGATGCGGCGATGCAGGCCGCCAACATCACCGGCGACAGCGGCACACTGAACCGACAGGCGAAGTCGGCGGCGCGCTCGGCCTTCGAGAGCGCCAAGCAGCGCTTCTTCGGCCATCTGCTGACAAGCATGAAGACCCCGACGCTCGTCCGCTCCATTGAGCAGGACCTAGCCGACGGGCACACCGCCGTCATCCAGATTGTCTCCACCGGCGAAGCGCTGATGGAACGACGCCTCGCCGAGATCCCCACCGAGGAATGGAACGACGTGCGCGTCGACATCACGCCGCGCGAATATGTCCTCGACTACCTCGCCCATTCCTTCCCGGTGCAGCTCTACGAACCGTTCTCCGACAGCGAGGGCAATCTGTCGTCGCGGCCGGTCTACCGGGACGGCCAACCCGTCGAGAGCCGGGAAGCCGTCGCCCGCCGCGACAAGCTGATCGAGCGGCTCGCCTCTCTGGAGCCTGTTCCCGGCGCCCTCGACCAGATCGTCCAGCGCTTCGGCACCGATGTCGTCGCCGAGGTGACCGGCCGTTCGCGGCGCGTGGTGCGCAAGGGCGAGCGCCTTGTCGTCGAGAACCGGGCAGCGTCGGCCAATCTCGGCGAGGCGGCCGCTTTCATGGATGACCAGAAGCGCGTTCTCGTTTTCTCGGACGCCGGCGGCACCGGCCGCAGCTATCACGCGGACCTTGCCGCCAGGAACCAGCGCCTGCGCATCCACTATCTACTGGAGGCCGGCTGGAAGGCCGACGCCGCGATCCAGGGCCTCGGCCGCACCAACCGAACCAACCAGGCGCAGCCGCCGCTCTTCCGGCCGATCGCCACCGACGTGAAGGCCGAGAAGCGCTTCCTCTCGACGATCGCGCGCCGGCTTGACACGCTCGGCGCTATCACGCGCGGCCAACGCCAGACCGGCGGCCAGGGCCTGTTCCGGCCCGAGGACAATCTCGAAAGTCCGTATGCCCGCGATGCGCTGCGCCAGCTCTACCTACTGCTCGTCCGCGGCAAGGTCGAGGGCTGCTCGCTCGACCGCTTCGAGTCCGCCACCGGGCTGAAGCTAATGGACGACAACGGCATCAAGGACGAACTGCCACCGATCACCACCTTCCTCAATCGCCTGCTGGCCCTCACCATCGACCTGCAGGGCGTGCTCTTCACCGCCTTCGAGCAGCTCCTTACCGCCAAGGTCGAGGGCGCGATCCGCAGCGGCGTCTATGACATCGGGCTCGAGACATTGCATGCCGAGAGCTTCGTCGTCACCGACAGCCAGATGATCCACACGCATGCCGGCACCGGCGCGGAGACGCGGCTGCTCACCATCACGCGCCGGCAGTGCAATCGGCCGACGACGCTAGCAGACGCGCTCGACCTTCTCTCCGATCCACGGGCGCAGCTCTTGGTCAACGGCCGCTCCGGCCGCGCCGCCGTGCAGATCCCCGCCCCATCAATGATGCTCGACGATGGCGAGATCGAGCGGCGCGTCTGCCTGGTCCGGCCTATGGAACAGCAATATGCCCCGCTGCGCATGATGGACGAGAGCCACTGGGAGGAAGCCGATCACGGCACCTTCGCGGCAGCGTGGTGTGCGGAACTGAACGAGGTGCCGGAGTTCTCCGACAGCACGATCCATATCGTCGCCGGCCTGCTGTTGCCGATCTGGAAGCGTCTGCCGCACGAGTCGACGCGGGTCTATCGGCTCCAGACCGATGCAGGCGAGCGCATCATCGGCCGCCGCGTCTCGCCCGCCTGGGCGGCGAACGCCGTGACGACGGACGCCGCGTCGCTGACCCCGGAGCAGGCTTTCGCCGCCTTGATGGACGGCACGACGATCCTCGATCTCGCCGATGGGCTCCAGCTCCGCCGCGCTCGGGTCATGAGCGCCCACCGACTGGAACTGACCAATTTCGCCGAGGCCATGCGGGATCGTCTGCGGGCCTATGGCCTGTTCAGCGAGATCATCTCGTGGAAGCTCCGCTTCTTCGTGCCGGTCGACGCGACCGGGCCTGGCGTCCTCGCCAAGTTGCTCGAAACCTTCCCGGTGGCGCGCATCTCCGAGCGGGAGGCTGCGTGATGGCACGTCAGGACCCTTCCGATCTTGCCCATCGTCTCGGCCGGCAGGCCGAGGCGGTGTGCCGGCACTACCTCCCCAGCGGTCGCCGCGAGGGCGGCTACTGGCTGGTGGGCGACGTGCGCAACACGCCGGGCCGGTCGATGTACGTGCGGCTGAAGGACTCGCCGAAGGGCCTCGCCGGCAAATGGACCGATGCCGCGACCGGCGAGCATGGCGATCTCCTCGACGTCATCCGCGAGAGTTGCGGCCTCATCGATTTCAAGGACGTCGCGGACGAGGCCCGGACCTTTCTCAGCATGCCCACACCCGAGCGGGGACCTCGCGAACCGCAGGTGCAGACCACGACGCCGCACGGCTCGCCCGAAGCGGCCCGACGGCTGACCCGCATGTCGCAAGCGATCCACGGCACGCTCGTACAGGCGTATCTCCGGGAACGCGGCATTACGGATTTACGCGGAACCGGAAGCCTGCATTACCACCCGCGCTGCTATTATCGCCCCGACGAGCATTCGCCGACCGAAACCTGGCCGGCAATGATCGCGGCCGTCACCGACCTCGACGGCAAGATCACCGGGGCGCATCGCACCTGGCTCGATCCGCGCCGTCGCGACAAGGCTCCGATCGACACGCCAAGGCGGGCGATGGGTGATCTTCTCAGGCATGCGGTCCGCTTCGGCATCGGTGGCGAGGTGATGGCGGCCGGCGAAGGCATCGAGACCGTGCTGTCGCTCCGGCAAGTCCTTCCCGACATGCCGATGTTGGCGGCGCTCTCGGCAGCCCATCTCGCCGCCATCCTGTTCCCCGACACACTGCGGCGGCTCTACATCGTCCGCGATAACGATCCCGCCGGTGACGGGGCGCGCGACAGCCTGATCGAACGGGCCAATGCGGCGGGGATCGAGGCGATCGTCATCTCGCCCGAACTGGGCGACTTCAACGAGGATCTCCGCACCCTCGGCCTGGATGCGCTGCGGATGGGAACCCGATTGCAGGTCGCACCGCAGGACGTGGCTCGCTTCATGGCGTTGGCGGCATAGCCGGCAGGAGAACGGGAGTGCGGGACGCCGCCGTGCTCGGCGGACGCGTCAATCCGTCGAAGGCGGACCGCGCCTCGGCCTTCTAGGGGGCGATCGGCCCACAAGCCGGCCAGCCGGGCAATGGCGGCGGCCGACTATTTTCCGGCGGCCCTGCGGGCCTTTCCATCGCGAGACAAAATAGCCGGCCTTAGCCATCGAGCCCTCCGCTCGCACTCCGGGTGCCCGGCCGTCCGGCCCGTGGGCTTCGTCGCCATGAAGGCCGCGACGGTCGCGGTCCAACCGACAGAGCATCCCATGCGCGAGCACGACGACTACGAACCGCATCACGAACCCTCACCCACAGACCCTGTCCTCAACGAACTCCAGCTCTACGGCTATCGCCCCTTCACCGACGAGCCCGACCAGCGGCTTCTGCCCGATGGCAACCAGGTCGCGGGCGCCGTCGCCGACATCTTCGACGCCCTGATTAGCACCCTGGAGGACACGCGCCTCGAACCCGACCTCGGCGATCTCCTCTGGTCGACCGTCAACGTCTTCCACCGCGCCACCGACCGGATCAGCCGGGAACTGGACGATAACGAGCAGGCCCAGAAGCGGGCGCAGCGGGAACAGGACGGCAGCGAGGTGAAGTCGGTCGAGCTGGAGCGCCTGACCGCCGAGGGCATGACGCTGATCGAGCGCCAGAACGCCTTCGAACTGATGCGCGACCAGGCAGCCGAACATTACGAACGCCACGTCGGCAAGACCTGGCTTCCGCGCAGCGGATCAAGGGTCAGCCACCGCAATCTCACCTCGGCGATGATCGACAGCCGCGACTTCCTGGCAGCGAAACGGCGCGCCGAGCAGACGATCCTTCTTCCCCCTGGTCCGAAAATCCTTGTCACCGGCGGGCTCGACTTCAACGACTACCGGCTGATCTGGGCCAAGCTCGACCAGGTCCACGAAAAGCACCCGGACATGGTGCTGATGCACGGCAAGTCGCCGAAGGGCGCCGAGAAGATCGCATCCTTTTGGGCGACGAACCGGAACGTGCCGCAGATCGGTTTCGCACCGGACTGGACGAAGCACGGCCGCGCAGCGCCCTTCAAGCGCAACGACGAGATGCTGGAAATCCTGCCGAAGGGCGTGATGCACTTCCCCGGCACCGGCATCAACGACAACCTCGCCGACAAGGCCAAGAAGCTCGGAATCCCGGTGTGGAAGTTCGGCGGCGCGTGAGCGCCGGCTAGCCCAGATCCACCTTCCAGAACTTCAGCACACTTTCGACCTCGGCCTTAGGGTAGTGCAGAAAATCGGCGTTGACGAGATCGGATCGGATCTTCGATTTTCGCTTGGCGATCTCGCCCTCGATACGCGATGTGAACGGCGCTGTTCCTGGTGGCAGGACGCCACGCCGTTCCGCACTAGGCCAACTCTTTGGGTAGTCGGGCGGGGTCCAACCGGATCGCACCTGCTCCGCCTGCGCCGCAACCGACTGGTGCTCACACGCCCATCCGTACAGATGGAAAGAGCATACGCGCAACATCGCCTTGATCTCAGGGAGGGTGTCGGTGAACCCCTTCAGCGGGGTCGGCAACCACACCATGTTAGCGACGCAGGAGAAGAAGCGCGGATCCTGCACGACGCTGCTTTGCTGCGCGAATGACGGATCGTCGTAACCCCAGATGTGACAGACAGTCCAATTCTTCGGCTTTGGCGACGCGCCACCCAGAGCGGCAACCAGAGCGTTGAGCGCGGCGACATTTCCCTCGAACTTTTCGGCCGTGATCTTCGTCGCCTTGCGCGTGTTCGTATAGCGACGCGACCATGCTGCATCGTAGAGCGCTCGACCGCGCGCAGTATGTGGCGCCCAGATCGGCAGACGGCGGAAAGTCTCTGGGTTGACCCATCGGGCTGTCCGCTCGATCAGCTCGACCACCGCCGGGATATCATCCCGCAGAGCCTCGTTACCGTCTGGAATGTGAAATCCGGCTTCCATCATTCGCCCCCGTGTCCTCCGACGCGGACGACCAGGACACGGCTCGAATCCAACGCAGCGAGGCTGTTGAGGAGCGACCCTAGCTCCGGTCAAAGCGAGACACCATCTCCCGCTTCCATCGCGCTCGTCCTTGGTCCGGCCGAGGGCCTGACGCCATCAACCCGTGAAGGGTCGGCTATGCACGCATGCCGCCGCTGCGGCTTTGCCTCCGCGGTGATTGCGGCCCTCGGCCAGACACATCGGGCGCCTGTCGCGCGGGAGATGGTCTCCCGCCTCCAAGACAGGAGCCGGAACGATGTCCCTCAACGATGCACACGCATACGCTTTCAGCCTCGCCGCCACCCTCATGGTCGCCATGGTCATCTTCAAGGCCGGCGACGGCACGCATTCGGTCACGCCCATCACCGAGTTCGACGGCGACGCCGAGGTCGTGGCGGAGATCGATCCCTTCGCCCCCTAACGGGTGTTGCTCTGGCGAGGCGGAGATCCTGCTGGATTTCCGCTCCCGCCGCCGCACTTCTTCATTTATACTCAAGATCGCGCTGTGGTGGTGGTGGAAGGCGCGACCGTCAGACCTTTCTCGCGGAGACAACCACCATGATCTTCATCGGCATTCTCTTCAGCATCGCGGCCATCGGCTTCCTCTGCTGGTTGCTGTTCACGCTCGCCATCTTCGCTTTGCCCTTCTTCGCGGGCGTCACCGCCGGAATGTGGGCCTATGACACCGGCGCCGGGTGGCTCGGCGCCATCCTCGTCGGCGCGCTCGCAGCCGGGCTCACCTTCGGCATCGGCCAACTCCTGCTCGTTTTCGTCCGGCCGATCTGGGCACGCATAGCAATCGCGCTCGCATTCGTCGCTCCCGCCGCGCTCGCCGGCTACCACGCCACACATGGCATCGTGAAACACACCATGCCGTCAGAGGGTTGGCAGATCGCCTTTTCCGTTGTTGGCGCGGTCGCGGTTGGCGTGACGGCGCTGATGCGAATGGCTGCAATGGCGACGCCCGGTTCGACCGGACAGGGCCTAGCGCAGGGTTGAACGCACCGAAGCGGCGGGGGTAGACTAGGCGCTGGGCGGGACCCTTCCGCCTGGATCGTCACGAGCGTTGGGGGACGCAGCGAGGGCACGGACAGGCAGCTCGGACCGATCACCGCCTGTCGCCTCATTGGAGCGATGATTGAGATCCAGTGGCGCACGCTTCTCGGCTGACGAAGGTCTGTTGCTGTCCGTGTCTTGAACTCGGTGTTTGGCAACAATTTCCGAATCCCCGAAGGCCTGGGCGACGGAAGCATCGACACCGGCGGACGTCATAGCCAGATCTCCGCGGGACGCGGTGTCGCCACGTTCTCCGTTGATGCATCTCTATCAGGTCGACCGCTCCAAAACGGCCTCTTCAATGGGCTGATCTGGCCGAAGGTCGGCTGCGCCTCGATCGCCTATGCCGCAATGGCGCCGATCGACTTTCTTCCCCTGCCGGCTGCGCCGACATTCCTCGCGAAACAAGAAACTCGCCTGGCTGCCATCCTCCGCTGACGCTGCGGTCGCAAGCGATGCCGCGTCGATCGCCTCCGGCCCACCGATCGCCATCGAGGCCGCAATGGTGCGGGCTCGGAACAGAGTTCAAGGAGAACTACCATGGCGACTATCGGCACCTTCAAGAAGACCGGCAACAACGAGTTCACCGGCGAAATCGTCACCCTCAGCCTGCAGACCAAGAACGTCCGCGTCGTGCCCGAGGCCAACCGCTCCGGCGACAACGCCCCCAGCCACCGCGTCTTCGTCGGCCGGGTCGAAATCGGCGCCGCCTGGTCGAAGCGCTCCAATGAGGGTCGCGACTATCTGGGCCTGAAGCTGGACGATCCGAGCTTCACCGCTCCAATCTACGCCAACCTCTTCGACGACGAGGAAGGCGAAGGTTACAGCCTCATCTGGTCCCGCCCCAACGGCCGCCGCAACGGGGAGTGAGACCCCCGACCAAGGCCCCGCCCGGATCGAACCGGGCGGGGCCTTCCGCTTTGTGGGCGACCGAATCAGTTGACACCCGAATGGCTGCCGCGCCAACTATCTAAGGCAGTATCGGCTAGCGCCGACCACGCAGAACGACTATAATAGTCGTAGTTCTAGCGTGTTGGTTGGTGTTGGTGGGAGGTGATCATGCATGATCACCGCCCGACAATCACGGGCCGCACGCGCGTTGCTCGGATGGAACCAGGAGACGCTCGCTGACAAGGCCCAGGTATCACTGACCGCGCTGAAGCGCCTCGAATCCGCGAGCGGGCTCGATGTGTATGAGACCACGCGCGATCAGGTCCGGCGGGCACTTGAAGGCCATGGCATCCTCCTCCTGACCACCGACCAAGGCGAAGGCGTGATGGTGGTCCGTGGGAAGATCGACAAACGATAGAGCCGAATCTGCAAGCTTCAGGCCTTGGTCGGGACGTTGCCGTCAACGACGCAGGTTTTGCTGCGCGGCAACCGGCGTATGGTTAACAATTCGCTCCGGAATGGATAAGAATAATTCCAGGGGAGAACTGTGACCAAGGTAGATTTTCTAGACGAGCCGCCGGCTAGCGTGGTGCTCACGTCCTATGATCGTGAGCACATGAAGCTCTATCTGCGCCTGCTCGACGCGGAGACGGACGGCGCCGATTGGCGCGAGGCCGTCCGTATTCTCTTCGGCCTTGATCCAGACCGAGACCCCGAGCGTGCCCGGCGGGTCTATGGCACCCATCTCGCCCGTGCCCGCTGGATGACGACCCACGGCTATCGCGAGCTTGTCCGCGAAGGCTATCGTCACTGAGCCGTGGTGATGCCGCGGCGGCAACACCTGTTGCCGGGCCAGGGACTTCCTTCTCATCGCTCAACCGGGAATTGTAGCCAGCTCGAAACGCGTGAATATTGCGAGCTAGGAGGATTTCCATGTCGCACGACAGATCCCGGTGGCGATCGTCATCAAGCTACGATTACGTCGATCAGCTCACTGCCCCCGATATCGGTTGGGAATGGTTGCGACGAAACGATGAGTATCAGCGCGATTATGCCGAATTCAGCAGCGCTTCGACAGATTCACCACCACTGATCGAACGCGTTGGCCGACGGTGGGGTTTGCGATTTCCTTGTCGCCCCTGCTCGGAAATCCACCGAAACGCGAGTGTTCTGGCTTCCGGAAGAAGACACCGGCTCGGTGATACTGACACCGGCGCCAGCGTCCTTCGCTGCGGATAGGACGCCCCTCCCGCAGCCGGGACACGTAGGCGATCAGGCATCAGAATACGGCCCCCACGTCCTGCACGATTTGAGCAATGGGCAACGTCTGCACCTTGCGTTTCCCGCTGACGGATCGGCCGGCGCGCCACTCGTGGCCGTGATCCCGCTTGGTATCGAGGGCTTCGATCGCATGGAGGCGGTCGCGCGACTTCTCGCGTCCCTCCATGGCCGCGCCATTCCACCAGACACGCGCCTCACCCGTCAGCAACTGGCCCGCGCGCGGCGCATGTTGCAGGCCGTTGACGGACATCGTTACGGCGCGAGCCAGCTTGAGATCGCGCAAGTGATCTTCCGGCTCAAGCCCATCCGTCGCGACGACTGGCAAAACGCGCCGGAACGCTACGCGACCATGGACCTGATCAAGGACGGCCTCGCCATGATCGCGGGCGGCTATCGCAAGCTGCTTCGTCATCGTCGCCGACCCTAGCCGGATCATACGTGGCCAGCGGTGTGGGAACTTAGCACCCACCAACTCCCCACTGCATCTACGCGGTTTCCCTTCGCCATCGTGGCCTTCGTCAGCCGCTGAACGCCAGCGGCCTCAACGAACACCACGGAGGCCCTATCCATGAGACCTGATCTCGCTGTTTTGCCGCCGCGCTTTCTACGCACCAAGGAAGCCGCCGAATTCCTCAGTCTCTCCGCTCGCACCCTCGAAAAGCACCGCACCTACGGAACTGGCCCCTCCTATCGCAAGCTCGGTGGCCGTGTCGTCTACGCTGTCGACGACCTGCAGGCCTGGACCGAACGCGGCGCCGTTACCTCGACCTCTGATCCGCGCGGCACAGTGCTTCCCGCCAAGCGCCAAGACACCGCGCCGCCCGCGCATGCCAGCCGCCACGCGCGCTGACCGCTTCGGGTTCCCTCTCAATGACTGCTCGACATCGCCCACTCTCGGAGCGCGGACAACTCGATCTGTTCCACGCACTTACCGGCGACTTCGCGCCTCGCGACACGCAGGATCTCATGGCCTATCCGTTTTTCTCCCTCTCCAAATCACATCGCACCGCGCCGATCGACTTCGTCGCCGGCGACGTGTCGATCCGTGTCGAGGCGGTGCCCGATCACGGCATGGCGACCATCTGGGATGCTGACATCCTGATCTGGGCGGCGAGCCAGATCGTCGAGGCACGCGACGCGGGTCTGCGCACATCGCGCCTGATGGCGGCGACGCCCTATGAGATTTTGAACTTCATCGGCCGCGGCGTCGGCCTGCGTGACTACCAGCGGCTGAAGGCCGCCCTCGACAGGCTTCAGTCGACCACCGTCGCCACCTCGATCCGCCAGCCGGCGGAAGGTCGCCGGCATCGATTTTCCTGGATCAACGAATGGCAGGAGCGCATCGACCGCAACGGTAGGCCGGCCGGCATCGAGTTGATCGTCCCCGACTGGTTCTATCGCGCCGTCCTCGATGACGCGCTCGTGCTCACGATCGACCGGGCGTATTTCGATCTCACCGGCGGGCTCGACCGCTGGCTCTATCGCCTAGTGCGCAAGCACGGCGGCAAGCAACGCAACGGCTGGCGCTTCGACTTCCGTCACCTCCATCAGAAATCCGGAAGCCTCTCCCCTTTCAAACGCTTCGCCTTCGAGCTGCGCGACATCATCCGCCGTCAGCCGCTCCCAGGCTACACGCTGTTCATCGAAGTCGAAATCGGCGGCCGAGTGCTGCTCGCCTTCGAACCGTCGGCCCCCTGTGGACAAGCTGTGGACGGCCTCGTGCTATCGGGAACCGGGACTATCGTGCCATCGGGAACCGCAGGCTCGTGCTATCGGGAACCCAAACAGGGCATAAGTCACGGAAAACAAACCCGGAATGGCGCCCTTAACTTAGAGTCTAACCAAGAATCTAACTTTAGAAGACGCGCGCGCGATGTGGAAAACATCGCCGGCCGGCCCGAAAACGCGACCTCCCTGCCTCTCGATCCAGCATCGGGAGAGGCGAAATGATCGTCGCGCTCCTCAATCAGAAAGGTGGCGTCGGCAAGACGACGCTGGCCCTGCATCTCGCCGGCGAATGGGCCGCCGGGGGAAAGCGCGTCACGCTGATCGACGCGGACCCACAAGGCTCCGCTCTCGACTGGTCGCAGCAGCGCGCTCGCGAAGCGCTCCCGAGGCTTTTCGGCATCGTTGGTCTGGCGCGCGACACGCTGCATCGCGAGGCTCCGGAGCTGGCGCGAGACGCCGATCACATTGTTATCGACGGCCCGCCGCGTGTCGCCGGGCTGATGCGCTCGGCGCTGCTCGCTGCCGATTTGGTGTTGATCCCGGTGCAGCCTTCTCCGTTCGACGGTTGGGCCTCGGCCGAGATGCTATCGCTGCTCAGCGAGGCGCGCATCTATAGGCCGCAGCTCGCCGCCCGCTTCGTGCTGAACCGCTGTGGTGCGCGCACTGTCATCGCCCGCGCGACGGCCGAGACGCTTGCCGATCACGATCCGCCGGTGCTGAGCGCCACCATCGGCCAGCGCGTCGCCTTCGCTGACGCTGCGCAATCCGGCCGCCTAGTTTCCGAACTGGATGAAGACAGCCCCGCTGCCCGTGAGATCGCCGCGCTCTGCGCCGAGATCGGGAGGGTCGCGCTATGAGCGAGCGATCCCCGAAGCGCAGTTTCGCCACGCGCCCCGCCGATCCCGAGGGCTGGGTCAAGGCATCCGCTGCGTCCGCAACGCGCGGGATGGCCGATGGCGGCTTCACCGCCCGGCTGACCATCGACGTCACCCCGGACCTGCGCGGGCGCATCAAGATCGCCGCCTTCCAGCGCGGCGTCACTGTCGCCGACATGCTGCGCGAGTTGCTCGCGCGCGAATTTCCGAGCACCGAGGGAGAGCCATCATGACCGGCACTGCGGCTCCCCGCGTGCGCGGCGGCCCCGCGCCGGCCGGCCCGCCCCCGTTCACAACGCTGGTTGAACTAACGTGGATCGAGAAGAAAACCGAAAACTGGATCCGCTTCGGCCACGACACCTACGAGCAGATCATCGATCGCTGCCGCCGTGTCATGGGCTTTGCGCCGAACAGCGCCTTCGCCTTCGTCCGCTGGGCGGCGAACGAGTTCGGAACGGTCATCTCGCGCATCGACATCGTGCGCGCGGTTGGCGCCGGTGCGCCGTTCCAGACGCTGCCCTTCGTGCGGCCTGGTGGCGACATCCTGTTGAAGATCGAAGGCTGGCCAAAGGTCGAGCGCGTGCTGCAGGCGATCGACGCCATCGAGGCGATCGGCGTGGATCCGGTCGACGTTTCGCCCGATCACTGGCGCCACGTCCACAATCGCCTGACCGCGGGCGAGACACCCCGCGCCTACAGCGCCGATCAGCATCAAGCCTTCCTTCTGCGCCGGAGGGCCGAGCCATGAGCCGCTTCGGTTACGTCATGGCGACGTATTTCGCGACAATGGGTGTCGCCATCGCGGCCTTCCTTCCGTTGCCGCTCAAACTCATCTGGAACGCCTCCGCGAGTGCCCCGCTTGGGCTCTACGCGATCGACTCCGACGAACTGCCCCAGACCGCGGACCTCCTCGCCGTCGATGCCCCCGAACCGCTCGCGACCTTCCTGGCCGAGCGCGGTTACCTGCCGCACGGCGTGCCTTTGATGAAGCGCGTCGCCGGCGTTGCCGGGCAGCGCGTCTGTCGCGCGGGCCGCACGATTTCGGTCGATGGCATCGACATGGCCGAGGCGCTCGATCGCGACCGATTGGGCCGAGCCCTGCCGAGTTGGCAAGGCTGCCGCGTCATCGCCGTGGGCGAGATCTTTCTGATGAACTGGCAGGTCCGCGACAGCCTCGACGGCCGCTACTTCGGCCCCGTTTCGACCGACACGATCATCGGCCGGGCGACGCCTCTCTACACCGATGAAGGGGGCAACGGCCGCTTCGAATGGCGCGCGCCAACGCGGTGACACGCACGTCCATCCCGTCCTCCACCGCATAGCAAAGGAGCCTTCCCATGCCCCAGATCGGAGAATTCACCCACACGAAATCGGGCTACTCCGGCCGCGTCCGCACGCTCTCGCTCGACGTTGAACTGACGCTGGTTTCGGCCGAACCGTCGAACGCTGAGAACGCCCCAGACTATCGTATCCACCTCGGCGACGAAGACGGACCGGAGGTCGGCGCTGGCTGGAAACGCACTGGCGAACGCGCCGGCGACTACGTCTCATTGCAGCTCGACGATCCCGTCTTCGTGCAGCCGATCCGCGCTAACCTGTTCCAGTCAGGCGACGATAAGACCGCCTGGGGCCTGCACTGGAACCGCGCGCCAAGACGCTTCGAGCGGGAATGAGCCGATGCCCTGGCCCTTCCTCCCTCGTCGCAAAAGCACTGCTGCCGGGCGTCATCGTGCCGCCCTGCATGCAGGCCTCCTTCTCCTTTCCGGCTTGCTTCTCGTCGGCGCGCCATCGGGCATCACGCTGGCGCAGAGTGTGCCGGGCGACCATGCGACTTCCATCGATCCCTATGCAGCCCACATCGCCGAGGCAGCACGGCGCTTTGGCATTCCGGCGGCCTGGATCAGGGCGGTCATGCGTGTCGAGAGCGCGAACGACCTGCGCGCTGTCTCGCGGAAGGGCGCGATCGGCTTGATGCAGCTCATGCCCGGAACCTGGGCGGAGCTGCGCGTCCGTCATTCGCTCGGCACGGATCCCTTCAATCCGCGCGACAACATCCTGGCGGGCGCGGCGTATCTGCGCGAACTGCACGATCACTACGGCTCGCCGGGTTTTCTCGCCGCGTATAATGCGGGACCAGGCCGATATGAGGAATATCTCGCCGGCCGTCCCTTGCCGGCGGAAACACGCGCCTATGTGGCCGCGCTCCTCCCTATCTTCGGCGGCGGTGAACTAACCGCTTCGGCGACCGTCGCCGCCGCCGCCAATCCGCACGCCTGGACCAGAGCGCCGCTGTTCATCGCGCAGTTCGAGCGCACCACGACTGCCGATCCTGTGCAGCGCGGCGGTACGCGGGACGATGCGCCAATAGCAACGATCGCACGCGATGTCTCTGCCATCGCGCCTCAGTCGGGCGGCCTGTTCGTCGCCCGCAATCGTATGGGAGAGCCACAATGACGGCATTCGCACTTTGGCGCGGTGTAGCGGGCCTCCGATCAGGTTGGGCAGGAGGATGGGGACGGCAGGGAAACACGACCAACAGACGGCGAGATAAAAGCGCATGCCCGAAACGCTGTAAGCCTCTGAAGAGGCTCGCGTTTTGGCGTGCATGGCGGTCGGTCGCGGGCATGAAGCCCGTTTTTATTGAGGAATTTCAAAGCCTCCATATGCACGGCCCCGAAATGCTGCTCCTCGGAGCTGCGTCATGACCAAGGGCGATAGCGATTTTCGGGTCCGGCCTGCGCGCATCAACACCACGCGTGCGCCGAAGGCGAAGAGCTTCCTTAGCCAGGTGCTGCGGGCCGCAAAAAAGGCGGGCCATACCGGCGCCTCGGCGTCAGGCAGACGCGCGTCCGGTTATGGCCGCTCGACCTTTGGCCGGGGGCGCGGCAGCTTCAGCCGCAGCCGCCTGTTCAACTCGACCCGCCGCGTCGTCGTCAAGGCGCGCGTCGTGCGGCATCAGGGCCGATCCTTCCGCTCCGCGCCGCTGTCGGCGCATCTGTCTTACCTCAAGCGCGAAGGCGTCAGCCGGGACGGAGAAAAGGGCGTGATGTTCGACGCCGGCTCCGATCGCACTGAGGATCTCGCCTTTGCCGACCGGTCTAAGGACGACCGGCACCATTTCCGCTTCATCGTCTCGCCCGAGGACACCGGCGAGATGACCGACCTCAAGGCCTTTACGCGCGAACTCGCGAGCCAAATGGAAGCCGATCTGGGGACGCGGCTCGACTGGGTCGCAGTCGACCACTGGAACACCGACAATCCGCACGTCCATCTGCTCGTGCGCGGTGTGGATGAGACCGGCGCCGATCTCGTGATCTCGCGCGACTATATCAGCCGCGGTCTTCGGTCACGCGCCGAGGATCTGGTGGCGATCGAGCTTGGCCCAAAACCTGAGCACGAAATCCGTAGCGCCCTGGAGAAGGAGGTCACCGCCGAGCGGTGGACCCGCCTCGATGTCGAGATCCGCGGCCAGGCCGACGACGTCGGCGCCATCGACCTGCGCCCCGACTCCAGCGACGCCCCTAACCCGGAGATCCGCCGCCTGATGATCGGCCGTCTTCAGCGTCTCGAGAAGATGGGGCTCGCCACCTCGACCGGCTCCGGGGAGTGGATGGTCGGCATGGAAGCTGAACGCCATCTTCGCGACCTCGGCATGCGCGGCGACGTCATCAAGACCATGCACCGCGCCTTCACCGAGCGCGGCCAGGATCGTAGCGTCGCCGACTATGTGATCGACGGCGGGGCCGGCTCGCCGATCATCGGCCGGCTGGTCGACAAGGGTCTCCACGACGAGCTGACCGGTGAAGCCTATGCCGTAATCGACGGGACCGACGGCCGCGCCCACCACGTCCGCTTCCATGGCATCGAGGCCTTCGAGCATGCGCCGCCAGTCGGCGGCATCGTCGAGGTTCGACGGTTCGGCGGCCCGGAGGACCAGCGGCCGACGTTGGTGCTCGCCACCCGTTCTGACTTCGATCTGCGCAGCCAGATCACCGCGCCGGGCGCCACCTGGCTCGACCACCGTCTGGTCGAGCGCGACCAGATGCCCCTCTCCATGGGTGGATTCGGCCGCGAGGCGCGCGACGCTATGCAGGCCCGGGCCGAACATCTCGCTGACGAAGGGCTCGGTCGCCGCCAGGGCCAGCGCATCATGCTCCAGCGCGATCTCCTCAGCTCGCTGCGCCGCCGCGAGCTGGACGCCGTGGGCGAGAAGCTGTCGGCCGAGACTGGCCTGCCTCAAGTGAAGGCTGCGGCCGGCGAGCATGTCTCGGGCACCTATCGCCAGCGGCTGACGCTCTCCTCGGGCCGCTTCGCCATGATCGACAACGGGCTTGGCTTCCAGCTCGTGCCCTGGTCGCGCGAGATCGAACGCAAGCTAGGCCAGCACATCGCCGGCGTCGCCCGCGATGGCGGCGGCATCGAGTGGAGCCTGGGGCGCCAGCGCGACCTCGGCCTTTAGCCACGAACAAGAGACAAGGAGGACGCCTATGTCCGCGACCAAAATCCTCTGGGGCCAGATCATTATTGTGTTCCTGATCGTCTTGATCACGACTTGGGGCGCGACGCAGTATGTCGCCTGGCAGCTTGGATTTCAGGCCCAGCTCGGAGCGCCTTGGTTCAGGCTCGCCGGCATGCCCATCTATTTCCCGCCCGCCTTCTTCGCCTGGTGGTTCTCCTATGACGCCTATGCGCCGGAGATATTCACACACGGCGCCTTCATCGCCTCGTCGGGCGGCTTCATTTCGATCGCGGTCGCCATCGGCATGTCGGTCTGGCGGGCGCGGGAAGCCAAGAACGTCGAGACCTACGGCTCGGCGCGTTGGGCCGATAAGGGAGAGGTGAAGGCGGCAGGGCTGCTCGGCCCGGATGGCGTAGTGCTTGGCAAACTGGAGCGCGACTATCTCCGACATGATGGGCCCGAGCATGTGCTGTGCTTCGCGCCGACACGCTCCGGCAAGGGCGTTGGGCTGGTTGTGCCGTCGCTGCTGACCTGGCCGGGTTCGGCCATCGTCCATGACATCAAGGGCGAGAATTGGCAGCTCACCGCCGGCTTCAGGGCGAAGCGTGGCCGCGTGTTGCTTTTCGACCCGACCAATCCGAAATCCGCCGCATACAATCCGCTGCTCGAAGTGCGCCGCGGTGATTGGGAAGTCCGCGACGTCCAGAATGTCGCCGACGTGCTGGTCGATCCGGAAGGCTCGCTCGACAAGCGCAATCACTGGGAGAAGACCAGCCACTCGCTGCTGGTCGGCGCGATCCTGCATGTCCTCTACGCGGAAGCAGACAAGACACTTGCCGGCGTCGCCGGCTTCCTCTCGGACCCGAAGCGGCCGATCGAGACGACGCTGAAGGCGATGATGACGACGCCGCATCTTGGGGCGAAGGGGCCGCATCCCGTCGTCGCCTCCACGGCGCGCGAACTCCTCAATAAATCCGACAACGAGCGCTCCGGCGTGCTCTCGACCGCCATGTCGTTTCTTGGCCTCTATCGCGATCCCGTCGTCGCCCAGGTGACGCGGCGCTGCGACTGGCGCATCGCCGACCTGATCGCCGATCCGCGTCCGGCGACGCTCTACCTCGTGGTGCCGCCATCCGACATCTCACGGACCAAGCCGCTCATCCGCCTCGTGCTCAATCAGATCGGCCGCCGTCTGACGGAGGACCTGCACGCCAAGGAGCGAAAGCATCGCGTGCTGATGATGCTGGACGAGTTCCCGGCGCTCGGCCGTCTCGACTTTTTCGAGTCCGCACTCGCCTTCATGGCCGGCTACGGCATCAAGAGCTTCCTGATCGCGCAGTCGCTGAACCAGATCGAGAAGGCGTACGGGGCGAACAACTCGATCCTCGACAACTGCCATGTCCGTGTCAGCTTCGCGACTAACGACGAGCGGACAGCGAAACGCGTCTCCGATGCACTCGGCACCGCGACCGAAATGAAGGCGATGAAGAACTATGCAGGGCACCGGCTTTCGCCTTGGCTCGGCCATCTGATGGTGTCGCGCTCGGAGACCGCTCGCCCGCTGATGACCCCAGGCGAGGTGATGCAGCTTCCGCCGACCGAAGAAATCGTCATGATCGCCGGAACCCCGCCGATCCGCGCGCAAAAGGCGCGCTATTATGAGGACTCCCGCTTCAAGGAGCGGGTGCTGTCGCCACCCGATCCGCAGACGTCCGGACGTACGTCCCGCGCGGACGGCTGGTCGGCGCGCTCCCCACAGAAACCCGACGCGCTGCTGCTCGCCGAAATGGAGAAGGCGGAAGGCGATCCGGCCAATAGCGGCCTGCGCCGCGAGCCCGAGCTTCCCGATCATGTGGCCATCGTCAAGGAGACGACCGACCAGCAGCCGGCGGAGGAGTTCGCGGTTCTGCTCGACGAGGAGCCCGAAGATGTCGCCCGCCAGCGGCAGGCGCTGCGCCGCCAGATGAGCGGCGTGGCCCGTCAGGTCTCGCTCGATCCCAACGACGGCATGGACCTGTAGGAGGCGATGATGCGAGACCGCCTGAACCTCACCTTGCCTGTCGAAATGATCACGCGGATCAACGAGTTGTCGGAACGCAAGAAGATCCCGCGATCGGCCATCGTCGAGGCGGCTGTGGCGTCGTTCCTGTCGCCTGATGCCGCCGATCGACGCGAGGCCGCCTTCACCCGCCGGATGGATCGGCTCTCCCGGCAGGCCCAGCGGATCGAGCGCGATCTCGGCGTTACAGCCGAGACACTCGCGCTATTCGTCCGCTTCTGGCTGACGATCACGCCGCCGTTGCCCGGTGACGCGCAGGCCGCAGCCCAAATCAAAGGTCGGGAGCGCTTCGAAGGCTTTGTCGAGACGCTCGGCAAAAGGCTTCAGAAGAGTCAGAGCTTTCTGCGGGAAATCCCGAACGATATCGCCGGCAGGGTTCGCGGCGATGACGACGACTCGCCAGCAGAAGACCGGTAGTTTCCGCTTGTCATCGATTAATCAGAGTCGATTCCGCCGTTCTCCTGTATTTGCACGCTAGGCTACTACGACGATCTAATCTTGTTGAAGCGGCCTGAGTTCTGGCTCTTTTAATCTCCCCGATCCAGGGCCGCGTGTCGTGCGCGCCCGCGATAGAACGGGGACGACGTGGCGACAACTCACCAGAAATCCGAAGCGATCGTGCGGGGCGCGCGTATGTTGCGCACCGCCCTTGGCCCCGCCATCGCCCGGTTTCTGGAAGATCCCGCGATCGTTGAGGTGATGCTCAACCCCGACGGACGGCTCTGGATCGACCGACTTTCCGAGGGGCTTTCCGATACAGGTGAGCGGCTCTCGCCCGCCGACGGCGAACGGATCGTGCGCCTGGTCGCGCACCATGTCGGCGCCGAGGTGCATGCAGGCAGCCCGCGCGTTTCGGCCGAACTGCCCGAGACAGGGGAGCGGTTCGAAGGCCTGCTGCCTCCTGTCGTCTCGTCGCCTGCATTTGCAATCCGCAAACCCGCCGTCGCCGTCTTTACTCTCGATGATTATGTCGCCGCCGGCATCATGACGAAGGCACAATCCGAGGCGCTACGCGACGCCGTCGCGTCCCGGAAAAACATCCTCGTCGCCGGCGGCACCTCGACCGGCAAGACGACACTCACCAACGCGCTCCTGGCCGAAGTCGCCAAGACGGACGATCGCGTCGTCCTGATCGAGGACACGCGCGAGTTGCAATGCGCCGCGCCCAACCTCGTCGCGCTGCGCACCAAGGACGGCGTCGTCTCGCTCTCCGATCTGGTGCGCTCCAGCCTGCGGCTCCGACCAGACCGGATTCCGATCGGCGAGGTCCGCGGCGCTGAAGCCCTCGACCTTTTGAAAGCTTGGGGCACCGGCCATCCGGGCGGTATCGGCACCATCCACGCCGGCACCGCGATCGGCGCGGTGCGCCGCCTCGAGCAACTCATCCAGGAAGCCGTCGTCACCGTCCCGCGCGCGCTGATCGCCGAGACCATCGATCTCGTCGCCGTCCTTTCCGGCCGCGGCACCCAGCGACGCCTAACCGAACTCGCCTGTGTCGATGGGCTCGGCCCGACCGGCGACTACGCCATCACCCTCGCAGCATCCGAACCTTCGGGAGATCCAGCATGATCCGTTATTCGCACCATATACGCCGTCACATCGCAACTGCGGCGGCCGTCACCTTCCTGTCGATCGCCCTGACGCCCGCCGCCTATGCGTCGGGCTCGTCCATGCCATGGGAGCAGCCGCTCCAGCAGATCCTCCAGTCGATTGAAGGCCCGGTGGCGAAGATTCTCGCGGTGATCATCATAATCGTCACCGGTCTGACGCTGGCCTTCGGTGATACGTCGGGTGGCTTCCGCCGACTGATCCAAATCGTCTTCGGTCTGTCGATCGCGTTCGCCGCCAGCTCGTTCTTCCTGTCGTTCTTCTCGTTCGGCGGTGGGGCGCTCGTCTGATGGCCGGTCCGACCGAACATGCCGGCGAGGTGCCGGGCTTCTCCGTTCCGGTCCACCGGGCGCTGACCGAGCACATCCTGCTCGGCGGCGCCCCGCGCGCGATCGCCATCCTCAACGGCACGCTGGCGGCGGCGCTCGGTCTCGGGCTGCGTCTTTGGCTGGTCGGCCTCGGCCTTTGGGCCATCGGGCACTTCGCCGCCGTCTGGGCGGCCAAGCGCGATCCCCAATTCGTCGATGTGGTGCGCCGCCATCTGCGCATCCCGGGCCACTTGGCGGTCTGAGGAGCGGCATCGATGTTGAACCTAGCTGAATATCGCAATCGCAACACCCGGCTTGCCGACTTCCTGCCCTGGGTCGCCCTGGTCGGCGAAGGCGTCGTTCTCAACAAGGACGGATCGTTCCAGCGCACGGCCCGTTTCCGCGGCCCCGATATGGATTCCGCCGTGCCGGCCGAACTGGTCGCCGTCGCCGGCCGGCTCAACAACGCCTTCCGGCGTCTCGGCTCCGGCTGGTCGATCTTCGTCGAAGCGCAGCGCCATGCGGCCGGGACCTATCCCTCCAGCATGTTCCCGGATTCAGCGTCGGGTCTGTTGGATGCCGAGCGCAAGGCCGACTTCGAGCAGGCGGGCACGCATTTCGAGTCGAGCTACTTCTTGACCTTCCTCCATCTCCCGCCTGCCGAGGATGCCGCGCGCACCGAAGCCTGGCTCTACGAAGGCCGCGAACAATCGGGCGTCGATGCCCATGAGATCCTGCGCGGCTTCATCGACCGCACCGATCGCGTGCTGCAGCTCGTCGAAGGTTTCATGCCCGAATGCCTCTGGCTCGACGACGGCGAGACGCTGACCTACCTCCATTCCTGCGTCTCGACCAAACGCCACCGCGTGCGCGTTCCCGAGACGCCGATGTATCTCGATGCCCTGATCGCCGACCAGACGCTCACCGGCGGGCTGGAGCCGAGATTGGGAACGGCGCATCTGCGCATCCTCACCGTCGTCGGCTTTCCGACGGCAACCACGCCTGGATTGCTCGACGATCTCAATCGGCTGGCCTTTTCCTATCGTTGGTCAACCCGGGCGATCCTGCTCGACAAGACCGATGCGACCAAGCTGCTGACGAAGATCCGGCGGCAATGGTTCGCCAAGCGCAAATCGATCGCCGCCATCCTGAAGGAGGTGATGACCAACGAAGCCTCGGCTCTCGTCGACACCGATGCCGCCAACAAGGCAGCTGACGCCGATCTAGCGCTTCAGGAACTCGGCGCCGATTATGCCGGCCAGGCCTATGTGACGGCGACCGTAACGGTCTGGGATGAGGATCCGCGCATCGCCGCCGAGAAGCTGCGGCTGGTCGAGAAGATCGTCCAGGGTCGCGACTTCACGGCAATGCCCGAGACGATCAACGCCGTCGACGCCTGGCTCGGCTCGCTGCCCGGCCACGTCTACGCCAATGTCCGGCAACCGCCGATCTCCACGCTCAATCTCGCCCACATGATCCCGCTGTCGGCGGTGTGGGCGGGGCCGGAACGGGATGAGCACTTCGGGTCGCCCCCCTTGCTCTACGGCAAGACCGAGGGAAGTACCCCGTTCCGGTTTTCCCTTCATGTCGGCGATGTTGGCCACACGCTTGTCGTCGGCCCGACGGGCGCGGGCAAATCCGTCCTGTTGGCGCTGATGGCGTTGCAGTTCCGCCGTTACGCCGAATCTCAGGTGTTCGCTTTCGACTTCGGCGGCTCGATCCGCGCGGCGGCGCTCGCCATGCGCGGCGACTGGCACGATCTCGGCGGCGGCCTGACCGAGGGATCGGCCACCTCAGTCTCGCTTCAGCCGCTGGCCGGCATCGACGAGGTTCCGGAACGCGCCTGGGCGTCCGACTGGATTATCGCGATCCTGATGCGCGAGGGCGTGCCGATCACGCCTGACGTGAAAGAACATCTGTGGTCGGCGCTGACCTCATTGGCCTCCGCCCCGATCAACGAGCGCACCATCACCGGCCTCGCCGTCCTCCTGCAATCGAACGACCTGAAACAGGCGCTGCGCCCCTATTGCATCGGCGGCCCCTACGGCCGGCTGCTCGACGCCGAGGCCGAGTATCTGGGTGAAGCCTCGGTGCAGGCTTTCGAGACCGAGGGCCTGATCGGCACCGGCGCCGCGCCCGCCGTGCTCGCCTATCTGTTCCATCGCATCGAGGACCGGCTCGACGGCCGGCCGACGTTGCTGATCATAGACGAGGGCTGGCTCGCGCTTGATGACGAGGGCTTCGCTGGTCAGCTGCGTGAGTGGCTGAAGACGCTGCGCAAGAAGAACGCCAGCGTCATCTTCGCCACCCAGTCGCTGTCGGACATCGATAATTCGGCCATCGCACCCGCCATCATCGAGAGCTGCCTGACCCGCCTGCTGCTGCCGAACGAGCGTGCGATCGAGCCACAGATCACCGCCATCTATCGTCGCTTCGGCCTCAACGACCGCCAGATCGAAATCCTCGCGCGGGCCATGCCGAAGCGCGACTACTACTGCCAGTCGCGGCGCGGCAACCGACTGTTCGAGCTGGGCCTGTCCGACGTCGCGCTGGCGCTCTGCGCCGCGTCCTCGAAGCAGCACCAGACTCTGATCGCCGAAGTGTTCGCCCGGTCCGGCCGTGATGGCTTCCTGCACGAGTGGCTCGCCGAATGTTCGCTCGGCTGGGCGGCGGATGTCATCGCCGATCTCACCAACGTCATTCCCCAGACCGCCATCCCCACCAGCCAAGAGGTTTCGTCATGACCCGTATTCGATCCCGCACGCGCGCCGCTCGGCTCGTCTTCTCCATCCTGGCGGCGCCGTTGGCGCTGGCGCCGCTGCTGACCTCGCCTGCACACGCCATCATCGTCTACGACCCCACCAACTACGCGCAAAATGTCCTTCAGGCGGCCCGCGCGCTTGAGCAGATCAACAACCAGATCACCTCGTTGCAAAATCAAGCGACGATGCTGATCAACCAAGCCCGCAATCTCGCAAGTCTGCCCTTCTCATCGCTCCAGCAGCTTCAGCAATCCGTCCAGCGAACACAACAGCTCCTCACCCAAGCGCAGAACATCGCTTACAGCGTCCAGGATATCGACAAGGCATTCCAGACCAAATACGGCAACATCTCGCTATCGGCATCCGACCAACAGCTTGTCGCTGACGCGCGTTCGCGTTGGCAGAACACGGTCGGCGGCCTACAGGACTCCATGCGCGTCCAAGCTGGCGTCGTCGGCAACATCGACACCAACCGGACGCAGATGTCGGCGCTGGTCGGTCAAAGCCAGGGCGCGACCGGAGCGCTTCAGGCCACGCAGGCCGGCAACCAGCTCCTCGCGCTGCAGGCGCAGCAACTCGCCGACCTCACGGCCGTCGTCGCCGCCAATGGCCGGGCGCAGGCGCTCCAGTCCGCCGAGCAAGCCACGGCTGCCGAACAGGGCCGCGAGCAGCGCCGTCGCTTCCTTACCCCCGGCTCCGGCTATCAGCCCGGCAACGCCCGGATGTTCCAGAGCGGCAACTGAGGGTGCGATCATGGATGGAAAGATGTTCGCCCGCATCGGTGCCATCGTCTTCATCGCAGTGGCCGTCACCGCCGCGGCGGTCGAGATGACCAGACACGAGGACGCGCCGATCTATCGAAGTGTCGATCGTCCCAGTAACGAGGCCGCCGATCGTCTGCGGGCCGAACTCATCCGCTGCGCAGGGATCGGCGAGGCCGGTCCGCGCGACCCGTCCTGTCTGCACGCCTGGGCCGAGAACCGTCGTCACTTCCTGGCCCCCGGATCTCGCCCCGCCGAGCGGTTGCCCGACGCGCCGCAGTCGCCGCACCCGACGGCGACCATCCCTGCGCCCGTCGTTCCGCTCCAACGCGAAGAAGTCAGGTAAAACCATGGGCGGCTCCGGCGTCATCGACCACTTCCTGGAGGTCTTCACCCGCTACATCGATAGCGGGTTCGGCCTGTTGAGCGGTGAGATCGCGTTCATCGCAACGACCCTGATCGTCATCGACGTGACGCTCGCCGCCCTGTTCTGGAGTTGGGGTGCCGACGACGACATCGTTGCGCGGCTGGTGAAGAAGACCCTGTTCGTCGGTGTTTTCGCCTACATCATCGGCAACTGGAACAATCTCGCCCGCATCGTTTTCGAGAGTTTTGCCGGGCTCGGCCTGAAGGCGAGCGGTACGGGCTTCACGACCGCCGATTTTCTGCGTCCCGGCAAGGTGGCGCAGACCGGGCTCGATGCCGGCCGGCCGCTCCTCGATTCCATCTCCGGCCTGATGGGCTATTGGAGCTTCTTCGAGAATTTCATCCAGATCGCCTGCATGTTCTTTGCTTGGGCACTGGTGCTACTCGCCTTCTTCATCCTCGCCATCCAACTCTTCGTGACACTGATAGAGTTCAAGCTGACGACGCTCGCCGGCTTTGTTCTCATTCCCTTTGGCCTCTTCGGCAAATCCGCCTTCATGGCGGAGCGGGTCCTCGGCAACGTCATCTCGTCTGGCATCAAGGTGCTCGTGCTCGCCGTCATCATCGGTATCGGCTCCACCTTGTTCTCCGAATTCACCGCTGGCTTCGGCGGCGCGACACCGACGATCGACCAGGCCATGGCGATCGTGCTCGCAGCGCTCTCGCTGCTAGGCCTCGGCATCTTCGGTCCCGGCATCGCCAACGGCCTGGTCTCGGGCGGACCGCAGCTCGGCGCGGGCGCGGCGATTGGCACCGGGGTTGCCGCCGGGGGCATGGTCGCCGCCGGCGCGGCCACCGTGGGAGCTGTTGCTTCCGGAGGTACTGCCGCGATCGGTGGCGCGGCCGCCGCCGCCCGCGGTGGAGCCGCGCTCGCAGGTGGAGCGTCAAGCGCCTACAGCCTCGGCGCGGCTGGTCAGTCCGGTGCGGCGGGCGTCGCTTCCGGCCTCGGTGGCGTTGCCCGCGCCGGCGCGTCCGCTGCTGCCTCTCCGCTGAAGCGCGCCGCGTCGCGTACGGCGGACAGTATGAAGTCGAGCTTCTCCGCCGGCGCCAAGTCCGTTTTCGAGGCAACCGGCGGCTCTTCGACCGCAGGCACGATCGGCAGCGACACCGAGGCAGCCAACGACTCCTCTACCAGTCAGAGCGCGTCTTCCCGTCATGGGCCGCCCGACTGGGCCAAGCGCATGAAGCGCTCTCAGAACATCACGCACGGCGTCCAGGCCGCCGCGCATGCCGTCCGCTCCGGCGACAGCCATGGCGGCGGCTCTTCCATCAACCTCTCCGAAAGCGAACGCTGATGAGCCTCTTCAAACGACCGGCAACCCACTATGGCAAATCACCCGAGCCCGAGACGCCCTACCAGCGCGCCGGTCAGGTCTGGGACGAACGCATCGGCTCGGCCCGTGTGCAGGCGAAGAACTGGCGTTGGATGGCGTTCGGCTCGCTGATCCTCTCGGCCGGCTTCGCTTCGGCGCTGGTCTGGCAGTCGGCGCGCGGAACGATCGTGCCCTGGGTGGTGCAGGTCGATCGTCTCGGGCAGGCGCAGGCCGTCGCGCCCGCCACCGCCGACTATCAACCGACCGATCCGCAGATGGCCTGGCATCTCGCCCGCTTCATCGAGCAGGTTCGCTCGATCCCGGCCGACGCCATCATTGTGCGGCAGAACTGGCTGCGCGCCTATGAGTTCACGACCTCTGCTGGCGCGATGGCGCTCAACGACTATGCCCGCGCCAACGACCCCTTTACCAAGGTCGGCAAGCAGCAGATCTCGGTCGATGTCTCGTCGGTCATCCGCGCGTCGCCCACGAGTTTCCGCGTCGCCTGGGTCGAGCGCCACTATCAGGACGGCGCGCTTGCCGAGACATCACGCTGGACTGCCATCCTCACCATCGTCGTGCAGCCGCCGCGCGACGCCGAAAAACTCCGGGCCAATCCGCTCGGAATCTACGTCAACGCCATCAATTGGTCACGGGAGCTGGGACAATGAAGTCGTCTTTCCGTAAAGCCGGAAACCCGGCTTCACATTCATCCGCATCGTCGGTTTTGCGCAAAGCCGGGTTGCCGCTCATCCTCCTCGCAACGACCGCCCTCGCCGGCTGCGCCACGACGCATAAGCCGCCCGAGATCAGCTATGACGACGCCGCGCCGGCCGTGCAGACGGTCGATCCGCCAGCGCCGGTCACCGTGGTCGAACTTCCCCGGCCACTGCCGCTCCCTGGCCAGATGAAGCCGGTCGAGACGACGCGGAGAGCGCCTGAGGCGTCCGATCCGACAGCGCGGGTCAACCAGGCCAACGCCGCTGCTCGCATTCAGCCGGTACGCAACGGCTTCATCAACTCGATGCAGGTCTATCCGTTCACACAAGGCGCACTGTATCAGGTCTACACCGCCGTCGGGCAGATCACCGACATCGCGCTCCAGCCCGGCGAGCAGCTCGTCGGCTCCGGTCCCGTCGCCGCGGGCGACACCGTGCGCTGGATCATCGGTGACACCGAAAGCGGAACCGGCGCGACGCGACAGATCCATATTTTGGTGAAGCCGACCCGTGCCGAGTTGATGACGAACCTGGTCATCAACACCAACTTGCGCACCTACTACATGGAGCTGCGCTCGACCGAACGGACATATATGGCGTCCGTCTCCTGGCAGTATCCGCAGGATCAGCTCATTGCGCTGCGCCGTCAAAACACCGAGGCCCAGGCAGTCCAGCCTGTCGCCACCGGCATCGACATTTCCCGCGTCAATTTCCGCTACGAGATCGACGGCGACCGCGCGCCGTGGCGGCCGCTCCGCGCCTTCGACGACGGCCGTCAGGTGTTCATCGAGTTTCCGCGCGGCATTGGTCAGGGCGAGATGCCGCCGCTCTTCGTCATCGGCCCTGAAGGCAACACGTCCGAGTTGGTGAACTACCGGGTTCGCGGCAACCACATGATCGTCGACCGCCTGTTCGCCGCCGCCGAGCTGCGCTTCGGAGCGGGCGACCGCCAGAAGCGTGTGCGCATCACCCGTACTGACGGGAGGCCAGCATCGTGAGTGACATCGATCCCCGGAAAGAGGAAGGGCCTGCGCCGGACAACGTCGAGCAGCCCCTGACCGGCGAACCGGCACCGCCAATGCGGCTGCGCGCCGAGGCGCCGCGTGTCACGCGCTTGTCGAGGAAGGTGTTGACCGGTCTCGGTCTGGTCGCCAGCGTCGGTATTGGCGGCGCGCTGATCTACGCCCTCCAGACCCGCGACGGCGGCCGCCCGAATGAGGAGCTGTATTCCACTGACAATCGCGCCACCGCCGACGGCCTTGCCGGCCTGCCGCGGGACTATACGGGGCCGGTGCTGGGTCCTCCGCTGCCCGGCGACCTTGGCCGTCCCATCCTCGACGCTCAGAACCGGGGACAGCAGGTCCTCGTTCCTGGCATGGCGACACCCAACCCCGAGGAACAGCGTCGGCTGCAGGAATTGGAGGCCGCGCGCACGGCGCGCCTGTTCGCCTCGACAGAAACCAGGACAAGCGCGCCCGCGGCGACATCGCCTGGGGCGACACCAGCCGCCAGTCCTCAACTGCCGGCGCCAGACCTGACCAGCCTCGGCCTCGCGCCACCGCCCGCCACACCGACCGCGCAGGACCGCCAGCTCGCGTTCCTGAGTGCTGCCGCCGATCGACGGACCGTCTCCCCGGATCGCGTCGCTGCGCCGGCGTCGCCGAACATCCTGCAGGCCGGTGCGGTAATCTCGGCCGCGCTGATCACCGGCATCCGCTCCGATCTGCCCGGCCAGATCACTGCTCAGGTCACAGAGAACATCTATGACAGCCCGAGCGGCCGCATCCTGCTTGTGCCCCAAGGCACCAGATTAATCGGCCAGTATGATAACGGCGTCGGCTTTGGCCAGCGCCGCGTGTTGCTGGTCTGGAACCGGCTCATCATGCCGAATGGACGCTCGATCGTGCTCGAACGCCAACCAGGCACCGACTCCGAGGGGTATGCCGGCCTGGAGGACGGCGTCGACTATCACTGGGCCGAACTGCTCAAGGCCGCCGCGCTCTCCACCATCCTTAGCGTCGGCGCAGAGGCAGGATCGTCAGGCCAGGACAGCGACATCGTGCGCGCGTTGCGCCAAGGGGCATCAGACAGCGTCAGTCAGACCGGTCAGCAGATCGTTAGCCGCCAGCTCAACATTGCGCCGACGCTCACGATCCGCCCGGGATTCCCTGTGCGCGTGATCGTCACCCGCGATCTCGTCCTCGAACCATACAAGGGCTGAAATGACCAAACTGAAACTCGGCCCGATTACCGAAGACAAGCCAGTCAAGGTCACAATAGACTTGCCTGGTAGCCTGCATCGTGATCTCGCCGCCTATGCCGAGGCCCTGGCCAGGGAAAGCGGTCAGCCCGCTGCCGATCCAAAGCGGCTGATCGTGCCGATGCTGGAGCGGTTTATTGCGACGGATCGGGGCTTTGCAAAGGTGCGGCGAGCGCCGGATCAGAACCGTTCATCCCGCTTTCCGAAGGACCAGTCACGCCCGTCGTGACAACGCTGGCCTCACAGCGTTTTGAAATGACTTTGGCCAAGCTGAGAAACCGCCGGAAGGCCGGATTGTCATTGCGGGGCAACCATACCGCACAGAAAGGCAGCACTTCGCCTGTAAGAGGGCGATAGACAACACCGGGAAACTGCGCAGCGATCGTCGCTTCGCTGGTGAGCGTCAGACTGCTTCCGCCGGCGACAATCTGCATCAGTGTGTCTCGATAGACCGCATGCTTCTGCACACTTGGACTATGGCCGAGTTCGGCAAGATGCTTCACCAAGCAGTCGTGAATCTCCTGCCCCGACTGCGCTTCGCTGACGATGAACTCCCGGTCTCGAAGATCGCTCCACGCGATCCCGTCTTTTCCGGCCAGTTCATGTCTGCCCGACATCGCCACGAAAATCCGCTCGTTCCACAGATGCAAAACGTCGCAGTCTTCGGCCGCAGGCGTGCCAGTCAGGAAGGCGACATCCAGCTGGTGCTGCTGGATCGCCGGAACATGTTGAGAAGCTTGACCTTCGACATATTCGATCTGTACCTCGGCATGAGTGACACCATAGGCATCAAGAAGCTTGGCGATGAAACCGGAAGCAATCGAGGACGTCAGGCCGATCCTGATGATGCCCGCTTGGCCTCGCCCTATGGCGCTGGCATCAAGGGTAGCATGGGTGAGCTGGTTCAGCGCTTTGCGTGCCCTTCGGATGAAGCGCTCACCTGCAACAGTGAGACTGACGCCATCATGAGCGCGAATGAACAGGGCAGCGCCAATGTCGTCTTCCAGATCGCGGATACGGCGACTGATCGTCGATGGCTCGACGGAAAGGCTGCGAGCAGCCCGCCGAAAGCTTCGCTGCTCAGCCGCTGCGAGAACATATCGCAGATGGCGAAGCTCGAATTTCACGCCGCAAATTCCCGATGTAGCAGGAAGCTGAATGCTGCAACGCACGCAGTTCCGTCAAGGAAAACACCTTGTCCAGTAGATATTAGCTTAGGGCCTGTCGCTGAACCGCAAGCCCAGTTTTTGCATGCATCCCTTCCGGCATGATCACATTGCCTCTCTATCCGATTCCACGCTATGGCTCTCCAATTCGTCCTCTTTCGGCGCCATGCCGCAATCGGGCATCGTGATCTCGTTCGGTTCAACGACTGGGCTGACCGCATTCTCAGGAACCAGATGAGAACTAGGCCGACGCTATAGCCCTCTGTATTCGCTGGCCCTGCAACGGCCACGGCAACGCTCTTTGACCGGTTCGCAGTGCTCACTGTGGACCGATCGCCAGCCGATAAAGCTGTACATTCGACCACGCAGGCGCACCCCGAAGCGAACCGTGTAGGTTGAGTTGCATTAAATGATCCGTTCAGCCAGTCCTTCCGGCAGGTCGAGGAAGGACATGGCATGGCGGAAGTTCTGGTCGACACTTTCAAGGAAGCTGGCGGAATTCATCGGACAATGCTCGTTGGGGTCTGCTGTTGTTGTGAACGACTGCCGGGTTGCCAAGCCCACCCCGCGAGGGGTGAGCGCAGCCCGCGTTCAGAGCGACACGCCCGACACCATCAGCGCTGGGCGCCCGAAGTCATGACAGGGACTAGACCGCCTTCTTCAGACGAATGGCCTCAGGGTCGTAAACCCGGCCAAAGCGATTGTTCAGGAAATCTGCCAGCGCGACTTCCTCCTGCCGAACGAAGCCCTTCTGAGGCAGTTTTCCATCGGCGAGGAGGTCGAGAACCGTCGTGATGCCGGCGGCCGTCGTGATCTGGATCGCGCTCATCGTTTTGCCCGCGACGACACCCGAATAAACCTTGTTGGCGTAGGTTTCCTGCATGTAGCGGCCATCTTTCCAGCCACACACGGTGACGAAGATCACCACCACGTCCTGCATCGTGGCCGGCAGAGCGTTTTCGAACAGGTCCTTGAGCACGTCCCGGCGGTTTTTGAGGTTGAGGTCGTTCAGTAGTGCCTTGATGATGGCCTGATGGCCTGGATAGCGGATCGTGCGGTAGTTCATCGTCCGAACGCGGCCCTCCAGCGTCTTGGCCAGCGTGCCGAGACCACCAGATGTGTTGAATGCCTCGTAGGTAACACCATCCAGCGAAAATTCTTCGCGCTCTTCCATGGCCGGCACTGTAATGAACTTGCCCTCGACAATCGCCTCGCATGGCTCGATGTATTCGTTGATCAGCCCATCCGTGCTCCAGGTCAGATTGTAGTTCAGAGCGTTCGACGGATATTGCGGCAGTGCTCCAACGCGCATGCGTACGCTATCCAGCGTGTCAAAGCGCTTGGCGAGCTCATTGGCAACAATCGAGATAAAGCCGGGCGCGAGGCCACACTGGGGGATGAAAGCAACATCCGCACCTTCGGAGAGCTCCTCAACCTTCTTGGTCGTTGCGACATCTTCCGTCAGGTCAAGGTAATGCACCGAGGCTTCCAGCGCAGCCTCGGCGACTTTGCCGGTCAGGTTGAAGGGCGCCGCGGACAGAACGGCGAACTTCCCGCGAAGCAGCGCCACGATCGCCGCGTTTTCGGTGATATCAACAACTTTTCCGGAAATCCCGGGATGCTTGTCGAGCTTGTTGAGCTGCGCCTGGTCACGATCGGTTACGACGACATTGTAATCGCCTGTTTCGGCCAGCATCAATGCGATGGCGCCACCGATCTTACCTGCGCCAATGACCACTACGTCCTTCATTTCAGTCTCCTCCGCTTCAGGATTTCAATGTTGATAGTTTGAAGGGATGAGGCAACATATCATAGGGTCACATTGCTATTTTTGTTTGCTTGTTTTAAGCATTTCGCCGTATCAGATTGACTGAATGCCGGGGTTCCAATGAATGTGACGGGAAAAGATCGGGAACTGCTCGATTTGCTTGGCGAAAATGCACGGGCGCCCGTGGCAAGCCTTGCCAAAAAGCTCGGTTTGTCGAGAACGACCGTTCAGGCCCGACTTGATCGCCTGGAGCGTGAAGGGGTCATTGCCGGATATAACGTTAGACTGTCCGATGCGTATCAATCAGGTCTAGCGAAAGCCCATGTCATGATCACGCTCGCGCCAAAAGTCTTATCACAGGTTTGCGTTTCGCTGCAGGCAATCCATGGTGTGAAATCACTGCACTCGGTGAGCGGTACATTCGATCTAATTGCGGTTCTCGAAGCGCCGTCAATTTCGGAACTTGATCAACTCGTGGACGGGATCGGAATGATCGATGGCGTTGAGCGAACGCTTTCCTCGATCATCATGTCCACTCGACTAAGCCGCTGAACACATCCAGCTAGATGCGCCTCACCGCTGATTACAACGCCAGTCTCTATGCGTTGGAATTGACTAGGCGTGCTATGATTTGAAGGGGATGCTCCACAGCAACGGCCCCAAGGATCTTGACCTGCGACCGGCAGGAATATCCAGTGACCATGACAACGTCCTCTTTTTGTCGACCTGCGATCGGAGACTTCCAACTCATTTCGTAGAGCGCTTCCGATAATCTTCTGTTGCGCGTCTCGTGCCCAAACGTGCCCGCCATCCCGCAACACCCCGTCTCGGCAACTTCGAGTTCAATACCGAATTGCGCGAATACCGCCTTCCACTGCCCGATGGCGGCAGGCGCGTTGGTTCTTTCCGTGCAATGGGGCATGAGCGTGTAACGCGTACCTTCGATGGCTTTTGCGCGAGGTAGCTCTGCTAGAACATTTGCCAGCCACTCTTGCGGCAGGGCGACATCGGCCCCCAAAGGCTTGCCGGGCAGCGCGCTATATTCGCTGCGGAAGGCAAGCGTCATTGAAGGATCAATGCCGACTAATGTTACGCCAAGATCAGCAAGCCCTTGCAGGTAGGCGGACGTTTCTCTTGCCGCCTTTTCGAAGCGTGCCAGATAGCCATGCACATGCAGCGCTTTCCCGTTGATGTGCGGAGCGGCAAGCAAAGGCTCATACCCCAGCTTGCGGGCAAGGCTGATCGCTGCAAGTGCGACATCCGGATCGAAATAGGAGGTGAAAACATCCGGCACGAAGACGACTGTCCGGGCCAGTTTTTCATTGGCGAACCGTGTCAGATCCTCGGCATGCGCAATGGCCACTCCCAGCCGTCTGGCTTCCCTGCGCAGCGAAACTGCGGGCAAAGGTGGGAGTGCCGTCAGCCCAGCCATGCGCGTCAGAGCCTTGCCAGGCATAGTGCCTGCAACGAGGTTATAGAGCGGTCGGACACGCGCCATCATCGGCAGCATTGTCTCGATGGATGCAACGAGCGAGTCCTTGAGGGGCCGCAGATAGCGGCCATGGTAGATCTCCAAAAACTTGGCCCGGAAAGAGGGGACACTCACCTTAACAGGACATTGCCCGGCGCAGGCTTTGCAGGCGAGGCAGCTGTCCATCGCCGCCTTGACCTCATGCGAGAAATCGCCTGCGTTTGTCGGGTTGAATGAATTGAGGATACGGCGCGGCAGTTGCCACAGACCGACGGCCTTGCGCAGACGCTCCACTTCCCTACCGGGATCGGTGCCCTTCTCCGCCAGAAGCCGCAGCCATTCGCGCATCAATGACGCACGGCCCTTGGGCGACTGACGCCGATCCCGTGTCGCCTTGTAGGACGGGCACATGGGACTTCTTTCATCGAAATCGAAACAGGCACCATTGCCGTTGCAATAGGCGGCGTTGTCGAACGCGGCGCGGATCTCGTGCCCTATAATCCTGTCGAAATCGCCGCGGAGCGGCACCTCATCGATCTTCAGCAACGGTCTTCCGTCGATGCTGGTGATCTTGCCTGGATTAAGCCGGTTTTGCGGATCGAAGCCGCGCTTGATGTCTTGCAGGCAAGGGTAAAGGTCTCCGAAGAATTCGGGCACATATTCCGACCGCACGCCCTTGCCATGCTCGCCCCATAGCACGCCGCCATATTTGCGAGTGAGCGCCACCACCGCATCGCTAATTTGGCGAACCAGGGCTGTGTGATCCGGTCGAACCAGATCAAGAGCCGGGCGGACATGCAGCACGCCGGCATCGACATGACCGAACATGCCGTAGGACACGCCTGCCCTATCGAGAAGATCGCGAAACTCGCGGATATAGGCAGCCAAATGCTCAGGCGGCACGGCGGTGTCCTCGACGAAAGGCACCGGCCGAATCGAGCCTTCGACATTGCCGAGCAGGCCCACCGCGCGCTTGCGCATGGTCCAGATCGACCCGGCATCGGCATGGCCGCGCGCGACCGTGAACCTCAGCCTGTTTGCACCGGGCCTTGCCTCGAGCGAGGCAGCGACCTCCGCGATCTTTTGCTCAAGCGCGTCGCCGTCGTCAGCCAAGATTTCCACGATGTTGATGCCGTTTGCCGCCCGCCCCCCCTCCGTGGGAAAGAAACGGCCGATAGCGCTCCACACAATATCGCCTTTGGCAAGACCGAGAACTTTCTCGTCAACCGTTTCAACCGAGGCGACGCCGAGCGCCACCAGGTTGCGGGCATCTTCCAGCGCAGCATTGAAATCGCCATATTGGATGTTGATGAGCGCCACCTCGGCGGGAAGCGGCATGAGATTGAGTTCGGCCTCAGCAATCAGGGCGAGAGTTCCCTCCGACCCGCACAGCACAGCGTTGAGATCGAAAAGCCCGTCCTGCCGTCGCACATGCGCCAGGTCGTAGCCGGTCATGTACCGGTTGAGATTTGGGAAGACCTCGGCGACCCGCTCCTGCTTTTCCCGCGTGATGCGATACACGATCCGATGGACTTCACCGATGCGGTCATCGCGCGCGCATATTTCGGTAAGCTCCGCGTTTTCGAGCGGGCGGGACCAGAAATCCGAGGCGTCCATCAGCACGAGCCGCAGACCCAGAACATGGTTCGACGTCTTGCCGTAGAGGCAGGAGCCCTGCCCGCAGGCATCGGTAGAAATCATACCGCCGATCGTCGCCCGGTTCGAGGTGGAAAGCTCCGGCGCGAAGAATAATCCATGCGGCTTTAGCGCCCTGTTGAGCTGGTCCTTGACGACGCCCGCCTCAACGCGAGCCGTTCGTCGCACAGGGTCGATCTCGAGAATGCGGTTCATGTGCCGTGAACAATCGACCACTACGCCATCGGTCAGAGACTGGCCGTTGGTGCCTGTACCACCACCACGCGGGGCAATGACGATGGTGCGGAAAGCTGGCTCGGAGAGGGTGCGGGCGATGATTTGCAGATCTTCCGCATCGCGGGGAAAGACAATCGCCTTCGGCTCCATCTGATAGATGGAGTTATCCGTGGCATAAACCGTGCGGGAGGCCGCTCGCTTTTCAATATCGCCGCGAAAGCCCGCCTCGATCAGGCGCTCGAAGAAGCTTGCAGGAGCGTCAGCGGCGGAAGCTAGGCGATCGAGGCGTGGAATCATGGCGGGAGAATTTATCCTTTCAGAGCCAGCCGCAGGAGGTAATCGGTGAAATCGGTATCCGTCAGCAGGGTCTTTCCCTTTCGGAATGAACTTTTTCAGCACGCCCGCGCAGCCCGAAAAGGTGCAGAAGGCCCTTCGGGTGTGTGCGGCATTCAAGATCAGGAATGGCATTGAGCCGACCGACCACCAGATCGCGACGTAGTGCTACCGGTGTGACGAACTCGAACCTATCATTGACGATATGCCCATACATATTGTCCACCATCAGCCAGACATCCAGATGGCGTAGTAGAACTTCGATCAGCGGCTGGTAATCTACGGGACTACAAGCCGGACGGATTGGACGGCGAGCTCAACAGCAGCCAGCGGGTTTTCGGCGCGATCGCCTGAAGACGAAACCCGGCCGCAGCATCACATGGCACAAGACCGGATGTGCCGCCGCACACTTCTACAATATCGGAATAGCAGGGTGTGAGTATGATGGTTGCCATGAAGGCGTTGAACAGGATCTGCTTGGCGCCGGCGCCGACGTCACTTCGTCGGTAGCGTGTTCAATGCCGTTCTCGCGCTTGAACTTAGTGGAGACCGCCGGCTTCATAGCTGGAGAACCGTCGAGCGCGGTGTATTTGGTCTCACCGGCATCAATGGCTGCCTTCGCGGCCTGCTTGATATGGTCTGGTGTATCGAAATCCGGCTCGCCCGTGCCGAGAATAATGACGGGCAAGCCCTCTTGCTTCATCGCCGCGGCTTTGGCGCCAATTTGCAGGATTTTCGAAACGTCGACAGGCGAGCCGCGCGGCGGGCCGAAAGCTCCCCTCCCCAACGTTGATTGAGACCGTCATGGCGTCGAGCCCTATTCAATATCGAAAGAGACACCTTGCGCGAGCGGCAAGGATTTCGAATAGTTTATGGTGTTGGTGGCGCGGCGCATATAGGCCTTCCATGCGTCGGAACCGGACTCACGTCCGCCGCCGGTCTCCTTTTCCCCACCGAAAGCGCCACCGATTTCAGCGCCCGACGTGCCGATATTGACATTGGCGATGCCGCAGTCCGAACCATCCGCCGCCAGGAAGCGCTCGGCTTCGCGCATGTCCAATGTAAAAATCGACGAGGAAAGACCTGCACCCACCGCATTGTGATCGGCCAGAACGGCGTCGAAGTCGCTGTATTTCATCACATAGAGAATGGGTGCGAAAGTCTCATCCCGCACCGGGCCGTCATGCGCCGGCATCTCGACAAAGGCAGGCCTCACATAATAGGCGTTCGCGCTACCGGCGTCTATCCGCTCGCCGCCATGTACGGTGCCGCCGTGCGCCTTGGCCGCGGCGATCGCTTTCTGCATCCCCTCAAAAGCCAGCTTGTCAATCAACGGACCGACCAAAGCGCTTCCGTCCAGCGGGTTGCCGACGGAAACGCTGGCATAGGCCTTCTTCAGACGCGGCACGAGTAGGTCATAGACGCTTTCATGGACGAAGAGGCGGCGCAGCGTGGTGCAGCGCTGGCCGGCGGTGCCCATCGCGCCGAAGGCAATGGCACGCAACGCCATGTCGAGATCGGCGGAAGGGCAGACGATGCCACCGTTGTTGCCCCCAAGCTCTAGGATTGCGCGGGCAAAGCGCTTGGCAAGGCGCGGTCCGACCTCGCGGCCCATCCGGGTCGACCCGGTTGCAGAAACCAGCGGCACTTTGGGGTGATCGACCAAAACCTCGCCAACGGTTCGGTCACCGATCAGCACTTGCGCCAGGCCCTCCGGCGCATCGCCGAAGCGCTTCAGGGCGCGCTCGAGGATGGCCTGCGCGGCAAGCGCGGTTAGGGTCGTCTTTTCGGACGGTTTCCACACCACGCTGTTGCCGCAGACTAAGGCAAGGGCGGTATTCCAAGCCCAGACGGCAACGGGGAAGTTGAAAGCGGAAATGATCCCGATGACACCAAGTGGATGCCAGGTTTCCATCATGCGGTGACCGGGGCGTTCGGTGGCGATCGTCAGGCCGTATAGCTGGCGGGACAGGCCGACCGCGAAATCGCAAATATCGATCATTTCTTGCACTTCGCCGAGGCCTTCGGACGGAATCTTGCCGGCTTCGATGGACACGAGACGTCCGAGATCAGCCCTGGCGGCGCGCAGTTCCTCACCGAACAGCCGAACCAGTTCGCCACGCTTCGGGGCGGGCACCAGGCGCCATGCGCGAAATGCAGTATCGGCGCGCTCGATAGTCTCGGTGGCCCCCGCTGCTGAAACGGTTTTCAGGCTACCGGTCTGCTCGCCGGTGACGGGAGAGAAGGAGCTAAGGTTACCGCCCGTATAGGCGGATTTGTCCACCCCGAGGCGGTCCAGAATGGCAGCAGCTTCCGCTTTGAGGGAGAGGTTTTCAGGAACAATGTTCATCTATGGAACTCCAAGAGAGGGTTGGTTCGGCCGGCTACTCGGCTGCGGCACGCTTCTGAAGCGCGTTGAGGCAGGCTTCGAGGGACGTCTTTTCGATACCCGCGTAGTGATCGAATTCGTTCAGGACTTTGGCGCCGAGATCGGCTTCGAACCGCTTCTGGTTCGGGCTCGCTTCAAATTCCTGCTGCGCGCCGCCGCCCAGATTTGACTGGAAGATTCCGGCGGCACTGACGGGCAAAAAGTCTTCGTACACGACGGGATCGAAGCGGATAAAGCCTTCGGCGATCAATGTATCGAGATCGAGCGACGCCGGAGCCGTATGCTCCGCCTTTTCGGTCAGCGCGTAAGCGAAGTAGCCGAGACCTTGGGAGCGGATCGACGCCCAATCATCCGGAAAAGCCTTGAACGTCTCGGCAAGCGCGGTCTCGTAGGCAGCGGCATTAGAGCCATCGGCGGCTGGACGTGCGATCTTGCGCGTGCCATCCAGCAGCCTGTCGTAAAGGGCGCGGCCAGTCGGGGTCAACGCGACACCGCGCTGCTCGATCTCGCCGAAGCGGGCCGTATGGGTGCCGGCCTGCCAGCCCCCTCACAGTCCTGGAAGGAGACAGGTTCTTCCAGAGCCTTGAACGAGGTCTGACGCAGCAGGATCTGACATTTGCGCGTGGGAGGACCTTCGACCACGGCCTTCGGCGAAATGCCATATTCCGGCATCAGCGCCTGCACCTCGTCGATGTCCAGGGTGCGGGGTGTCAGGTGGTTAATGTGCGGCCCCTTAAAAGACACGACATCCGCGATCAGCCGGTGGGCGTCGTGCAGGCGATGGTACATGGACAATTCGACATTGGCCTTGTCGTGCCAGCGAAACGTCTCCAGCACTTCCGCCACGAAACGGGTCGCGGCTTCCTGGCAGAGCCCACCTTCCCTCTCCGCCTTTTCCGTCAGGGCAACTGCGGCGGACGTGAAGATCTGGCGCTCCGCCAGAACAGTCTGTGCCTCTTGCCGGAGCGCTTCATCCGCGATCAGGTCGAGGCGAAGCAGCGAAGTGAAAACACGGAAGGGATTGCGCCTGAGCGCCGCCTCACCAACTGGCCGGAAAGCCGTTGAGTGAACTGGAACGGCCGCCATCGAGAGGTCGTAGTAGCCAACCGGATACATTCCCATCACCGCGAAGATGCGGCGCATCATCGCAAGCTCGGCTGCGGTGCCGAGCCGGATGGCCCCGTGCCGCTCCTCGGAAATGCGTTGCAAATTGTCGGTCGCTTCGAGACGGGATTTCAGCTCTGGATCGCTGGCCAGCGCCTGTTGGTTCACGCGAGCCACCAGCTCCATAAGCGTGCCATATGCCGGAACTTCTTCTCGGTACATTACGGACATCGCACTCGAAAACGAGGCCCGGATGTCGCTTGCAGAAACCTTCCCGGTCATGGTGGAAATTCCTGTGGTTAGTGCTTATCATCCACTTTCATCACCATAACCCGGATTTTCGTGGCCGTGTTGTGAGGTTTTCTGTTAAATTAATGAGGTAACGGAATATATATGCGCAGAGCCTTGATCCCGGACATCGTAAATCTGCAGGCATTCGAAAGCGCTGCGCGTCATGAGAACTTTTCCAGGGCTGCCGAAGAACTCAATCTCACCCAAGGTGCCATCAGCAGGCAGGTAGCTGAACTCGAGCAGCAAACCGGACTGAGACTATTCGAGCGCATCAAACGTCGTGTCGTGCTTTCCGACGCAGGGCAGAGACTGCTGCCTGAAGTTAGACAGTTCCTAGCGCAGTCTGAGCGCCTGATGATTGGAGCGGTAGCAGCCGGGACCATGAGTTCGTCTCTGCGAATTGCCACGCTTCCGACTTTCGGGGCCAAGTGGCTTGTTCCCAAACTCGGAAGGTTCATTGCCGATCATTCTGACGTTGCCATATCTGTTGAGTCACGCTCGAGCCCGTTCAGTTTCGCCGAGGAGAAATTCGATCTGGCAATTCATTTCGGGCAGCCCACATGGGCAGGTGCAACCGCCACGTTCTTGTGTCACGAGACCGTTTTGCCTGTTGCAAGCCCGGCCCTTCAAGAGGGAACTCATGCGGCAACGAACGATCCTTTTTGCAGCGCGCAATTGTTGCATTTGACGACAAGACCAAAACTCTGGTCTGACTGGTCCGCACATCACGCCATATCGCTTCCGCGCGCGTATCAGGGGCCGAGGTTTGATCAATTCTCGATGATCATTTCGGCCGCGATTGCGGGTCTTGGAGTTGCGCTCCTCCCTACATATTTAGTTGAAGATGAGCTTGCCTCCGGCGCGCTGGCCCCGTTTGTCCCCCAATCAATGCAAACGGAGAATGCGTACTGGGTCGTTCGCCCCGAGCAGAAGCGCACGATGGGGCTCGCAGTGGAATTTCAGGAATGGCTTCTTCGAGAAATCAATAGATCAAACTCTATCGCCACTCCGGGGCCAAATATTTCATGAGTCCTGAACAAGATGCTGCCACCAGCAAAGCCGCTATCTCGTTAGAGACTTTCCCTGACTAACGAGAAGTCGCAGCCGACAATGCAATGACGTAGAGGTTCGTATTGACTTGGAACCAGTCGCACTGACGTCGACACCTCCTACGAGAAGGTGTCGACGAATTTTCAAAAACAACCTTGCCTCAATCCGTCAAAGTTGTGCCGGGTTCTCTCATTGGGAAAGAATTGACACGCAGCGCTCAAGCGCTAGCTCATAGTTCGTGCGTCCGTCAGCTTGTGTCTGACCCCACCATTCATAGTTCTGCGGGATTTCTTTGCCTTTCCGCTCGGGCGCCCCCGGAAGGGCTTCAACCAGATCCTTTGACAATAGCGCAAATGCGTCGCTATTTATTGGACCGTATGGAATTTCTGTGGAAAATGCCGCCTGGGGCTTCGCTTGGGAAATATAGGCCAGGAATTTAAAAGCATTTTCCTTGTTGGGTGCATCTTTCAGCACCACCCAGTAATCATATTGCAGTAAGGCTTGATCCCAAGATAGGGCGAGTGGCGCTCCCTGCTTTTTTGCACTTATAATCCTACCATTGTAGGAAGCCGCCATATCGACCTCACCGCTCACAAGGCTTTGAGGCGCGTCCGCGCCAGCGACCCACCAACGGCCAACATTCGGTTTCATTTTCGTGATCTTCGCAAATGCGCGCTCCACATCGAGAGGATAAAGCGCTTGAGGCGAAACACCGTCACCCAAAAGTGCTGTTTCTAACAGCCCCCCGTTTAACATACTTTCACATTTCGGAAGGCCTCGTTTACCCGGATATGCATCAACGTTATAGAAATCTACCCAATTCCTCGGAGCATTCGTTTCAGAGAACACCTTAGTGTTATAGGCTACGTTCAACGAGAAGATAACAGCGCCGACGCCATACTTGGACTTTAGATAATCTGGCACACCCTTCAGTGTATCTTTCCCGAAAAGGCTGTAGTCAATTTCTTCAGCTGCGGATTTATTGACCCAGGTAGGTAACGAACCCCCATTTATCTCAGTTATGTCTGCGGCCGGTTGACCCAGTTTAACTGAAGCCAACATCTTGCCGTCGTCCTGCGGCACGACGACAACTTTGATCCCCGTGTCACGAGTGAACGGCTCAAAGAAGGCTTTGCGCTGAGCAGCCTCCCAAGCGCCACCTCCAGATGTAACAATGACCTCTCCAGATCCTTTTAGGTTTTCAGGCACAGTTTGTGCCCAGGCGGATGGTGCCACTATTGACCAGCCCAGCGCGGTGCTGATGGCGATGGCAAGTGCTGATGTCTTCATGCTTTCTTCCTCCCTGACTAAGGCTTCCACTCAAGCAGTGTAAGGGTACGCGGCTGATTGGCAGAGCCGGCCGCCTGAGCGTACGCAGCTTCAACCTTGAGCGGCCATTCCCCTGAGTTCTGGACTAGCCATAGGAAATCACGTTTCAAGCATTTGGGAAGCAGCTCCGACTGCCCTGGTTATTATTCTCACCATCCGGTTGGCGGTTCGGCGCTAGTAGGTGGGCGGCGTGATCGCGCTGAGGATTTCGCTCTGCCCGTCATCGACGTTGCGAAAGCGGTGAGGCAGCCGGCTCTCGAAATAGTATCCGTCACCCGGCTCCAGCACTCGTTTCTGATCTCCAACCGTGACCTCCACCTTCCCCGACAGCACCATGCCAGCCTCCTGCGCGGCGTGTGAAAACTCCTCGCCTGTGTCAGCGCCGGGCGCATAGCGCTCGTGCAACATCAGCAACTGTCGGTTTGGGTGATCCAGTCCGATGACGCGATATGAAATTGTATCGACCTTTCCAATCTCGGTCAGGTCAACAGACGCGTAGAATGGAGAGTATGGAAGGGTCGACTGCAAATCGGAGAAGAAGCCAGGCATTGTCGTGCCCAGGGCTTCGAGCACCGCGCTGAGCGTGTCAACCGAGGGACTCATGCGATCTCGTTCGATAAGGGAAATTGTTGAATGAGATATCCCTGAACGGGCGGCCAGTTCCCGAGCACTCAAATTGCGTCGACGGCGCAACTCATGCAGCTTGCTCCCGATCTTGGGCATGTGACAGCTCTCCCCGTATCATTCAACCAGGCCCACAATGACACCATCCATGTCGAAGGGAGGACCAGATGCAACATATAGGCTAAACACTGGTGAATATACTGAACGGGCGAGCGACTGGCGATTGCCGGGCCGCTGAGCTTCCACGATGCTGGCGTGGATTATCCCAATTTCAGGAGATTTTGATGACGCCGCGTCTTGAAGCGTTGAAAGGCAAATTTGTCCAGCTCAAGCAACCGACCAGGGACGCCGTCTCCGATACAGCTCAGGTCGAAACAACCGTAAAAGAGATCATCGCAAATGTCCGCAAGCGAGGTGACGCGGCGGTTCGCGAATACTCCCTCGCCTTCGACAAGGCTGACGTCGCAAACTTCGAGGTCACCAAGGAAGAGAAGCTGAAGGCTATTGCCGATCTTGATCCGCAGACCCGCGAGGACACCGAGTTCGCGATTGCCAATGTCCGTCGCTTCGCCGAGGCGCAACTTGGCACTATTTTGCCCCTCGAAATCGAGAGCCTTCCCGGCCTTCACCTCGGCCATCGTGTAATCCCGATTGAAACGGTTGGTTGCTACGTACCGGGCGGTCGTTACCCGCTTCTTTCGGCTCCGGTGATGACCATCGTACCGGCAAAGGTCGCTGGCTGCGACCAGGTCATCGCTTGCCTTCCGCCAAATGCTCACCCTGCAATGATCGCTGGCTGCCATCTCGCGGGCGCCGATCGCATCTTCCGCGTCGGCGGCGCGCAAGCAATCGCCGCCATGGCATATGGCACCGAGACGATTCCGGCCGTCGACAAGATCGTCGGACCAGGCAATGCCTTCGTCAACGAAGCAAAGCGCCAGGTGTTCGGCCAGGTCGGTATCGACCAGCTTGCCGGTCCCAGCGAAATATTCGTTGTTGCTGACGAAACGGCCAATGCAGTAACGATCGCAACGGACCTGCTCGCTCAGGCCGAGCATGACGTTCGCACCCGTGTTGGTGTGGTCACAACCGACCGCAAACTCGCTGAAGACATTCTAAGCGAAGTCGAGAAACAGTTGGAAACCCTGCCGACGGCACCGGTGGCAGGAGCCGCGTGGAAGGACTACGGCGAGATCACCGTTGTCGAGGACGAAGAGACGATGATTGCGTACTCCGATCACATCGCAACAGAGCATTTGCAGGTCCACACCCGTGACCCGCAGGCAACCGCGCAGAAGCTGCGCAACTACGGCTCGATTTTCATCGGCGAACTGGCCAGCGTCGTCTATTCCGACAAATGCTGTGGCACGAACCATACCCTGCCGACGATGGGTGCTGGGCGTTATACCGGTGGCCTCTGGGTCGGTTCCTACGTGAAGATCGCGACCCACCAATGGCTGGACGAACGCGGTGTCGCCGCCGTTGCTCCCGCAGCTGTTCGCCAGAGCGCGACCGAAAAACTCGAGGGCCATCGCCGCGCCGCCGCACTTCGTCTCAGTCCAAAACAACTTGCCGCTGAGTGATCTGGTTCCCTCTAGAAGTTTGCGTGACCGATGCGATCAATGGGATTGGCTTCTCATCGAGACACTGGGCGGCAAAACCCAACGAGGAGCGCTTACTTCAAGGCACCCATAGCAAGCGGTGGGTCATTTCAGGACCCATGGGATTTCTGAATTCATTCGCGGCCCTGAACGCTGCAACTCGGTCTTAGCAGCAGACAAAAGGCTTTCGTTCGTTAAGAGGTCCAAGGCGACCGCGGCCATTGCCTTGGCTGCAAGTGCTACGCCCTTGTGTGCGGCTGGTGCCTTGCCTTGCGCAACGAGTTGCCACAAGTGGGGCGTCGTTCCGACGGCATAACACGCCACACGGCATTGGACGGTGGGTACGACCCAACTAAGTGTTCCTACGTCCGTCGACGACGATGGAGGCAACCTTCCGTTCAGCGGCGAATAGATGTCGCTTGAAAGCACCTCATTCTTTTCCGGCAGCCTGTACTCGCGTAGGAGGTCCTGATGTTCGTAGGCGACAGGGTCTTTTGACTCTCGGCCGCAAAACTTTTATGCGCTTCGTCAAATTGTGGCCCACCAAGTGCGGCAGGTTCCGATGCGTAGCCATTTCGAGCGGAGCATTCCCAACAAGATTGGCTTCCCCCGAAAGCTGCTTGAACGCCATTGCGGCCTCGGTCATTAGCGCAGCGCCTTGCGCGATCTTTCGAAGCAGTAAGCGACTATAGTCGATGGTATACCTTGGCGCGCGCAAGGCAGCAACTACGCTAGATAATCGGTCAGTATTGTGTCTCCTTATCTAAGGGCCACAATGGTCGTCGGATCTGCTTATAGTCATAGCGGGTCAGGTCTTGGCTCATCAGGCCAGGGCTATCCGCTAGATAATCACGCTTGATTATGCCGGCGAAGCCGTCCCTCCACTTGTTGGTCGATTTAATTCCCACGATCTTGAAGCGCGATACATCGATCCCATGCATCAAAAATATCTCAGGATCGTACACCTGATGGCGCTCGGAAACGACGATGATCTCGATGCCACCTACTTGTAGCCGCACGGTCGGCCCTACATTCATCGACCGTCCTCTTTCTTCAGCGGACATACGGATGAAGCGGCCATCAGTTAGGGCTTTTACATATGCGTTTGCCTCGATGGGCGCACCATGCATTTCATCGGTCTTACCGCCGAGGGTTATCTGGATCGTCTTACCGACACCTGCCTGGTGCGACTGTCTGACAACCGCTGGATCGCAAACGGCAGCGTAGCAAGCCTCTCGCAGATCCGCCTCAAGCATAGCGCGCAAGAGATATGTCCCATCGCCAGGGCATCCTCCCCCCGGATTATCTGCCCCGTCGAGTACAGCCACAGGCCAGTCGCCCGATGATAAAGCGATTTCGATGGCTGCTTCTGGGGAAAACGATTGTGCTCCAATGGTCTCTCTAGAATCCCAGACCAAACGGGCAACTTGCTTCGCGGCCACACCGGCCTTTTCCGCATTGCCATTGGCCACCACAAGTACCGATGCCCCCAAGTCCGAGTTGTCGACGTACGGGAAGCCATGAAAGAACGTGCACGAGACAATGTCGTCGTCCTTTTCACATTGTCGACAAAGATCGTTCACTGCGGCGGCAACACCATACATTGTTGTGACGGGCGCTAGTAGGAAGGGAATCTTCTCAATATACAGTTCTGGAATAACGCTGCCATCCAGCAATCTAGGGATGATATTTACCGCGTCCTGACCTCTTTCGAACATATCCGTATGAGGATGGTAGCGAGTGCCAAATGCCGCGTCAACTAATTCTGATAATCTCGGGTTTAGGTTCCCATGAAGATCCAGAGTTACCACGATTTTAACTTCTTGGCCTACGAGTTGCCGAACCTTCTCACAAATGTCTACTTCAATATTGCTTACGCCATGGGCGACCCCTGCTCCATGTAGAGCCAGAGCTACCGCGTCGAGAGGAAGGGCTCTCTTGATGTGTAAAAGCAGATCGTCGACCATTTGTGCATAGGCGTCCGCATCAATGATACCCGAAGGCTCGTCATCTGCATGTAAAGTTGGCACCACTGTTGCACCTAAACTAGACGCGGCATCCAGCATTCCGCCTAGATAGGAACGCACCCCTTCGTGCTTGAGAATAAGCGCATCTCCCCGCACCACATCAAAGTCGGAAGACTTCGCGTCTTGGAGCCGAAACGTATTCGTCTCATGCTCGATGCCGCCAACTGCAAGCTTAAAGGTCATTGTGACTATAGTCCCCGTTGAAGAAGCGACCCTGAGTGGAAGGGCGTCCGCAGAGCTAGCTCGGCCATACCTCAACCCCTTCCGTTGAAGTGTCGAAGCTAAATGTCCGGACGCGTCCAGATCAAAGGTCGACGGTTATCCTTGATTGCGAAGCCGCCCGCCTCAGTTAGTTCAGCATGACGCAATGCTCGGGTTTCCAGGATACCGTTACCGAGGTGCCACCCGTATAGTAGGGTTGACCGCGGTTTTGCCGCTTGGCGATGATGGTTTCGTCACCGCAACGAATGTGGTATCGGGTCATCTCACCAAGGAAGAGCACGTTCTCGATGACGCCGGCGACGGAGTTCAGCGTCTCGGAAGACGTTGACACAGGAGTGATGTCGATATGCTCCGGACGGACAAAGAGCCAACCATCGTCACCCTGAGACTGACCCGTCAGTTGTGCTGAGAAGGTAGAAATCCCTGCCATCGTGACCTTGCCCGCTCCGTTTTCCGCCTCATCGACGCGACAGCGGATCATGTTCGATTCTCCAACGAATGACGCGACGAAGCGGTTTTTGGGCTTACTATAAAGACTTTTGCTGTCATCTACCTGCACGAGCCGACCTTCGTTGATCACGGCTATGCGGTCGGACATTGTTAGCGCCTCGTCCTGGTCGTGAGTTACGAAGACAACCGTCATGTTGAGTTCTTTCTGAATCCGCATGATTTCGATCTTCATGTGCTCACGCAGATTCCGATCCAATGCCCCGAGCGGCTCGTCCATGAGCAGGATGCTCGGATTGAACACGATCGCTCTGGCCAAGGCGATGCGTTGCTGCTGACCACCTGATAGTTGGTTGGGATAGCGGCTGCTGTACTGATCCATCTTGACGAGTTGCAAGGCCCTTGCGAGTTTTTCCTCGACGTCTTTGCGAGGCGCCTTCCGGACTGTGAGGGGGAAGGCGACGTTTTCTGCGACCGTCATATGCGGAAAGAGCGCGTAGTTCTGGAAGACCATGCCAATCCCGCGCTCACAAGCGGGAAGATCGACGATCGACCGAGCGCCCAGGAAGATGTCCCCTGATGTCGGTGTTTCGAAGCCGGCGATCATCTTGAGGGCAGTCGTTTTGCCAGAGCCCGATGGTCCCAGGAACGTAACGAACTCCCCGGGTTGGATGTGGAGATCGAAGTCTTTCACCACATGGAGAGAGCCATAGAACTTCTGAATGTTTTTCATTTCAAGACTAGTGGACATATCTGTCTCCGATCATTCGGCCGCACTGGCCGCAGTGCGCTTTTCGTAACGCACGCGGATCAGTTGGACTGTAATTATCGATGCCGTAACGAGCACGACGATGAGAGTGGATGCTGCGCTAAGAAGCGGATCGATCTGATACTTGATATCGGCCCAGAACTTGATTGGAAGGGTCGGTGTCTGACGTCCCAGAAGGAAGAGGCCGACAAGAAGCTCGTCGAACGATGTGAGGAACGCGAGCAGGCTTGCCGTGAGAAGAGCCGGCTTCAAAATCGGAAGTGTCACAAGGCGAAGCACCTGATGCGGACGAGCGCCGTGGACTGCGGCAGCCGGTTCAAGTGAGGCGTCGAAGTTCCTCAATGCGGCGGCCATGACTACTATGACGTAGGGCACGGACAGCAACACATGTCCGATCACCAAGCCCGTGAAGGTTCCAAGGATTTTCAGACGAGCCTCGAATACATAGAGAGACGTTGCGATGATTACGACCGGGACCATAAGAGGAGACAGTGAGACCAGGAAGAGCATCTTCTTAAACATGAACTTCGTGCGCACGAGCCAGAAGGCCCCCATGGTCCCAATGATCGTAGCGACGAATGCCGCGGCGATCCCGAGTTGGATCGAGAAGAAGAAGGACTGGTGCCAGTCCGCAGCATTCGCCAGCTTCTGCCACCATTGCAGCGAGAAACCCGGGGAGGAAACACCACGAACGGCGAAGAGCTAAATGAGAGAATCACCACGACGATCAAGGGCGCTGTGAGGAACATCAGGATCGCGACGGTGTAAGCCCAAAGCCAACCGCCATTTTTGGTGAGCAGGGGTCTTGTGACCGCATGCGTGCCTCCCTCAATAGCGGCGACGAGCGGACCAAGCATTCGCTTAGCGCGCTTAAGCAGGCGAGCCGCAGCACGAGGCTCCCTATCCGGCGAGCTCGTCTCCGACGACCAGATCATTTCGAGGGGAATGAACAAGCTCGCGACGAAGAGGATTGCGATCGTGACGAAAAGCAGGACCATGGACGAAGCATATCCGAGTTCAAAGTTCAGAAGCGTCGTCATCTGATCTACGATGAGCTGCGAAATCATCGTGTCGCTCGGTCCACCGAGGAGAGCTGGCGTGATGTAGAAGCCGATGGCGGTGATGAAAATCAGGATGCCCGCCGAAAATACGCCTGGCAGCGTCAGCGGCAGATACACACGAAGGAAGGCTTGAACGGGTTTCGCGCCAAGGATCTGGGCCGCATGCGCGTAATCGTGGTCGATACGTGCCATTGCTGAATACATCGTGAAGATGGCCATCGGCACGAAGACGTGTGTCATGCCGACTACAACCGCGAAGGTGGTGTTTAGGAGCTGGAGAGGCGCGCTGATCAGGCCAAGCCAGATCAGCGCGTTATTTATGATCCCTTCACGCCCCAGAATGATCATCCAGGCATAAGTCCGGATCAAAAAGGCTGTGAAGAGAGGGATCAGAATGAAGACGCTCAGAATGGACAGAGAGAGCGACCGAACCTTGGTCAGGAGATAGGCTACCGGGTAGCCCAGCAGAAGCGAGACCACGGTGACAATAAGACCTACGCGAAGTGTATGAAGGAGAATGTTGAAGTTCACGGCACTGGCAAATACGCGTCCGTAATGTGCGAAATTCAGCTTCGTACCTTCGAAACTTCCCCAGAAGATGTAGGACAGCGGAATGACAAGGAACCCGATCAACAAGACGAGAAGTGGAGTGGCTGCGACAATGCTGCCCATCTTCAATTTTCGGTTTGATCGTTTCATCGGGTTTTGTCTTTCGGCCAGCCCCTCAGACGCCGAAGCGACGAGATTAAAAGTTGCCACGTCCATGATGGCTTTCTCCTTCGCTGCTCGTCAAGGACGAGCAGCGTGTATCGAATTCTTCGTTATGAGATGGCGCGTCGCGCGCCGCCTCACTGCGACAGGAGAGCCACGCAACGCTCGAGTGCTACGTCCCAGTTCGTGCGTCCATCGGCATTCTTGGCGTTCCACCATTTGTAGTCCTGGTAGACCTGCTTCTTTGCGATGGAGGGAGATCCTGGAAGGATATCGAGCAGTTCTTTCGATACGAGGCTGAAAGCTTTTTCGTTGACCGGGCCGTAGGAGATAGCTTCCGAGAACGCAGCCTGTGGTTCCGGGCGAGAAACGTATGCGAGGAATTTCTGGGCGTTTTCCTTATTCGGGGAACCCTTCATGACGACCCAGAAGTCGTACTGAAGCAAGGATTGATCCCAGGAAAATTCCAACGGCGCACCTTCCTTCTTGGCGCCGAAGATGCGGCCATTGTAGGCATCGGCCATATCAACCTCGCCACTGATCAAACTCTGAGGGGCATCTGCACCGGCGACCCACCAGCGACCGACATGGGGCTTCAGTTCCGCCACTTTCGCGAATGCTCGGTCCATGTCGATAGGATAGACCTTGTCAGCGGGAACGCCGTCGCCCATAAGCGCACCTTCAAGCAAACCGCCGTCGACGATCTTTTCGCATTTGGGAAGGCTTCGCGCGCCCGGGAATTTCTTTACGTCGTAGAAATCGACCCAGTTTTTCGGTTCTTGGCCTTTCGGAAACTTCGTGGTGTTGTAGGCGACACCAACCGAATAGAGTAGCGCGCCGACACCGTTCTCGTTCTTCAGCTGCTCCGGCATTTCCGCAAGGGTGTCCTTTGCGAATAGGCTGTAGTCGATTTTCTCGACGGCGTCCTTTTCGACGAAGCCGTTGAGGGCACCGCCGGGAACAGATGTGAGGTCGGCTTCAGGCTGACCAAGCTTCACCGAAGCTAGCAATTTGGCGTGATCTTCCGGTACCAACACCACCTTGATGCCGGTGTCACGTGTGAAAGGATCGAAGAAGGCTTTCTTCTGCGCCGCTTCCCAGGTGCCGCCGCCGGAAGTGATGACGACTTCGCCTGTACCTTTAAGATTTGCAGGTACTTCGTCAGCCTTGGCGGTTGCCGACAGGGCAGCAAGCAACAAAACTGCGGTGAGTGATTGAGTAATCGTTGTGGTTTTCATTTTTATTCCCCTTTGTGAAGTAGCTCTGGTCTATATTCAAACGTCAGGCCCGAGCCATGGCCTGGTCGTTGTCTGGCTTTACGGTGTTCGGATGTCTCCCTGACGCTGGCTCGCTGCTCGTTCTTCCACAGCGACCGCGAGCACCGGCGACCCCTTCGGAATGGAGGGGTGCGTCATGCGCCACAGCAAGAATCCAGTTTCGGGCGCGGCAATCTCCGCGACGGTTTCCCCAAACAGATCGCAGATATTTCCGAGCCGCTGATCTTTATGAATTCGGTCGCCAGGCTCTACGTCCGAGTGAAACTCCCCGTCTGTCGGACAAGCCACCCAGATATAGTCGTCACAAGGAACCCGTGCTCGTTGGAATTCGGTTGACGGCGTGTCGAGTATTCCTAGAGCCCGTGCGACATTAAGGACGCCGTCGACATGAAATTGTGCCGAGGTCTCGTCAACTAATCCATTCGCGCCGGCCTCCGACATGATTGCGAGCCTGTCCTTCGAGGCAAATCCTGTCGGCGGGCGGCCCGGCTTCGACATATGAGCAACGGGGAGCCCGACGACGAGTTCGGCGTCGAAGCACATCGCCATCCGTCTTGCACGTTCGTCCAGGACCGGGTCCTCCGTGTGCTGGAAGATGGTGAACTTGGAAACGTTTTCTCGAAGATCACCTCCGTGCATGTCTACGTAGCAGTCCGCACCCACGCACCACTCGTTCATTATTGCGTCACAGAGGATCTCAGAAAACGAGCCATTGGGGTCGCCTGGGAACGAGAAATTGATGTTTTTTCCATCAAGGGGACAGACGTATTCGCTGTATTTGTACAGTGCGGGCTGGTTCACAAGCGGGATAATCGAAACCGATCCCTGAATTTTTCGGGGATCGAACAGCTTCTGAAGGCGAACAGCAGCCTCGATAGCGGCGACCTCATTCACATGAACGCCTGCCGAGATACAAAGCCTCGGCCCATCACGATCGCCACGGATCTCGCACAGAGGCCACATGTATCCTGAAAGACGAGAGTCGGCGAAGGAGAAGTGGCCTCGGAAGATGCCAGGCTCTCCATAAGCAACGCTGTTCGATGATGCAGTTATCTTCATTGTCGTAGCACTCGTGGTTTCCGATGCTTGGTCCTATTGCGATAGCATCTCTACACAACGGCTCATTGCGTCGTCGTAGTTCGTCCGGCCATCGGGACGCATCTCAGCCCACCATTTGTAGTTTTCGAAGATTTGCTTGTCGGCGATTTCCGGCGCTCCGGGGAGATCCGCAGCGATTTCCTTCGGAAGAAGACCGAAAGCTTCCTTGTTGACAGGCCCGTAGCGCATGGCCAGCGCGAACTGCGACTGAGGTACAGGCCGCGAGATATAGGCCAGAAACTTGTTTGCATTTTCTTTGTTCGGCGAGCCTTTCATAATGACCCAGTAATCATACTGAAGAAGCGACTGGTTCCATGTGAAGGCGATGGGCGCACCTTCCTGCTTGGCAATGGCAATGCGGCCGTTGAAGGAAACTGCCATATCGGCGTCTCCGGAGATGAGGCTCTGCGGAGCTTCCGCTCCACCGGACCACCAACGTCCCACGTTGGGCCTAAACTGCTTGATTTTCGCGAAGCCGCGATCGACGTCGAGTGGATACAGATTCGCCGGCGAAACTCCGTCTCCGAGCAGAGCGCCTGCCAGAAGACCGCCCGCGAGTATACGTTCACACTTCGGGAGCGCTCGCTTCCCCGGAAAGTCCTTCACATCGTAGAAATCGACCCAGTTGTCCGGATGCCTCCCATCGGCAGCGAATTTGTTGGTATTGAAGGCGATAACGGCGGAATAGAGCAGGGCTCCGACGCCGTTCTTGTCCACGAGTTGCTCGGGCATTGCTGCGAGAGTTTCTTTCGCGAAGAAGCTGTAGTCCATCGGCTCAACGGCGTCCTTCGAGATCCAGCCGGGAAACTCGCCGCCGGAAACGGACGTCAGATCCGCATCCGGCTGACCGACTTTTACTGATGCAAGCAGCTTTCCGGGATTGGAGGGAACGACCACGATCTTGATTCCCGTATCCTTGGTGAACGGGTCGAAGAACGCCTTTCGAAGCGCCGCCTCGTAGCTTCCACCGTCGACTGCCACAACGACCTCTCCGGAACCCTTCAAGTTTTCCGGAATGTCTTCGGCGCGGACTGCAGAGACTTGTGTTACGGCCATCGCCGCGAAGCTAAGTGCCAGGCTGATAGTTCTAGTTGTCATCGCATCCCCCTTTTGGTTGTCTGAAGAAACGGCCCAGCGGCTTATGCCATGTCCAGCGCAGGTGTGTTGGGGTTGCTCCCTTCAATGAAACCGTGGCAGCAGAAAGCGACAGGACCGGTCATGATCACCATGTTGTTTTCGACAAGCTCGATCTGAAGTTCGCCCGCGGGAAGGTGTACCGTGACCTTCGGAGAATTCACGAGACCGCGCATCTTCGCAGCATAGACGGCAACGCAAGCCCCGGTCCCGCATGCTTTGGTGAGAATGCCGGGACGCTCCCACACGGCGAGGCGTATGGTTTGGGAGTCGACGATCTGGGCCACGCCAACGTTGACGCCTTCCGGGAAAAGCGGATCGTTCTGCACGGCCGGGGCATAGGTCGGAATGTCGTCGACGACGAGTTGATCGACGAAGAACACAGCATGCGGATTGCCGATGTTCAGCGCGACCCCATCGGAAAGAGGTCCGCTTGTCAAAAGGACATGGCGGGTATCGATCTCGCGGCTCAACGGGATTTGCTGCCAGTCCAGGCTAATCGGCCCCAATTTGACGCTGATCTGCCGAAGACCTGCTCCGTAGCATTGCAGCACCCCGGACTTGGTCTCGATCAGTACTTCCTCAGTCCCCGTCTCCTCAAGCAACAAGTAAGCCATACAGCGTGTAGCATTCCCACACGCACCGACTTCCTTGCCGTCGATGTTGAAAATCCTCATCTGCGCGTAAGCGCCTGCCCTTCGTCCCTCGTCGGAGGGTCGTTCGATCGTGAGCAGTTGTTCGCCGCCAGCTCCGACGTTTGTACTGCAAATCCTGACGATGTCCGCGACGTCAAACGGCTTTGCGACCGCACGCCGATCGACAATCACGAAATAGTTTTCCAACCCGTGCATCTTCACGAATGACCAAAGCGTCGGCGCATCCACGCATGGGGTTTGCGAGAGGAATTGGATGTGGTTCATATCGCGACCGCTTTCAAAGTGCTGTTGCTGCGTCAGCGTAGGTATTGGATGCCTGCCAAGGCCTCTCCACCTCGAGGGTGAGGAGGTCCTCGATCGTCTGGCGACGCCGAATGACCCGGAACCGGGCGCCATCGACAAGGACTTCGGCGATCAGATCTCTTGAATTATAGGTAGAAGCCATCGATGCCCCGTAGGCGCCTGCGCACCCGAATGCGAGGCGAGCCCCTGCACGAAGCTTGGGTAGGCCTTCATAGCTTCCGAACACATCGGAAGTTTCGCAGACAGGACCGACCAACTGATACGTTGAAGAGTCGCCGCCCTTGATATCTTGTAGCGGGAGTACCGGATGGACGGCGCTATAGAGCGAGGGTCGCATGAGATCGTTCATGGCGGCATCAACGATGACGGTCGCCATATTGCCAGTATTCTTCACATATAGTACTTCGGTGACCAGCAAGCCCGCTGGTCCGACAAGCCACCGGCCGGGTTCGACGGTGAGTTCGCAATCAATGCCATTGAACGCTTCCTCGATAATCTTCGCGTACGCACCGACATCAGGCCCGGCTCCGAATTCGTAGGAGATTCCCAAGCCACCTCCCAGGTCGAGGCGCCGTACCTGGTGACCGCGAGACCGCAATGTCTTAACAAGGTCAGCGAGCCGTTCGTATGCTGCCCGGTAAGGCGACAGATCCAGGAGCTGTGACCCAATGTGCACGGCAAGACCAGCCACATCGAGTTCGGGCGAAGCTTCGGCCCTCGTGTACAGTTCTGGGATTTCCTCAAGGGCAATTCCAAACTTGTCGCCTTTCTTGCCAGTGCTGATTTTCGCGTGGGTCTTTGCATCGACGTCAGGATTTACCCGGAAGACGATAGGCGCCCTACGACCGAGCAATCGAGCGATGTCGCGGATAACATCGAGCTCGGCGGGCGATTCGACATTGATCTGATGGATGCCAACCTCCAAGGCGCGGGAGATCTCCGCTCGGGCCTTGCCAACACCGGAAAAAACAATCCTAGACGGCTGAACGCCGGCGGCGAGCGCCCTCTCCAACTCGCCCCCCGATACGATGTCCATGCCGCAACCTAGATCCGAGAGCAGTCGCAGCACGGAAACGTTGCTGTTCGCTTTGACGGCAAAACAGATCGAAGCTCGCGACGATCCGAGTTTGTCGGCCAGCAGTCTGTAGGCGTGGGTGATCGTAGAGGCGCTGTAGCAGTAGAACGGGGTTGGAATTGCATCTGCGATTTCGCCAACCGATATCTCTTCGATAAACAGTTGACCATTCTCATAAGAGAAGCTGCCGTGGTGGAGCGCTGGCGATCGTGCCGCGCGTTCATTTCCGTCCAGGAGTGTCATCTGCATCTCGCATCGTTAGCTGCCCTTGGTCTGATCTTTGCAGATGACAAAACCACGACAAAATACTAATTTGACCGCCTCTCATTCATTCTTGATATATATGAGGTCGGGTTCATGCGGCTCAGTCAGCGTCAGATTGAAATTTTCAATGCTGTGATGATTTACAAGAGCGCTACCGCGGCTGCAGAGGCGCTCGGCACCTCCCAGCCGACGGTAAGCCGAGAGCTACGGGAGCTCGAATCCTATCTCGGCTTTGAACTCTTCAATCGGTTCGGCAAGCGCCTTTCTCCGACCAAACAAGCACTGCTTCTTCACTCCGCCGTAAGCCGCTCTTTCGTAGGTATGCAGGAAATTAGCCGCGTGGCGTTGGCTATAAAGCAACACAACGCGGCTCAGTTGAGGATCGCGAGCCTTCCCGCCTACGCTGAGGCGTTCCTACCAATGGTCGTACAACGATTCCTGAATAATAAATCGCAAGTCCATCTGTCGATACATTCCCTCGAGGAAGTGCAATTGCGGCACGACATCACCACCCAGATGTTCGATATAGGTTTGACGGAAGGCAGCCTTGAAACTGACGATGCGACAACGGAAACCATCGATGTTGGTGAAGTCGTATGCGTGCTTCCTTGCAACCATCCCCTCACGTCCAAGAGCGTGTTGGAGCCGAAGGATTTCCAAGGTGCTGATTTCGTCTACTTCACTCAGGAGGATCCATACCGCCGTAAGATTGATCTGATCTTCGAGGCCGAGGGCATCTCTCGGAGATATTGCGTGGAAGCAACGACGGCAACGGGTGTCTGCTCGATGGTCGCTTCCGGAGTTGGCGTCTCCATCGTCAATCCTTTGACAGCTTCGCACTATGCCGCGAAAGGCGTTGCTTTACGTCGCTTTAGTGTGCTTGTTCCGTACCAGTTGAACCTGTGGCGACCGGCCAAGACCTTGAGATCCACTCACGCCGACCTTTTTGTGAATGTGATGCGGCAGGTTGCGAACGAAGTCGTTGAGAAATTGCGGTCCCTCTGATCTTCAGTGTTTCGGACGAGATCTCGCCCGCTTGATATGCGCTTTTAACCCACCGAAGAGAAGGACGATGGTCCTGCGTGGTGCGCGCTCGGCAAGACGGCGATCGGCGACGGATCTCGAGCTCGCCATAGGAACCGAAGACAAAGGGGCCCGTCGCAAAGTTTTGCTGTTGATGTCTGAAAGAGCGCCAAAGATTTCCCGCGAGATTTTTGATGAGGATTTCAAATGGCGCCATTTTTAGGGTGAAGTGATTTCGTGGGCTGTTCGCTGGTATTGCCAGCGCAACCGTCTTTCCATCTCCGGCGCGTATTTCCGCGCCAAGCGATAAATCGTGGAATGATCAACGGGCACGCCGCGCTCACCCAACCTCTGCTCAAGATCACGGTAGCTGACGCCATAGCGGCATAGTCTTCGGAGGGCTCCCTACATTTTGTCGACCACCTGACCAGCTTTCGGGAAGGACCCTATAATATAGTCTCCCTCGCGCAGCTCGTAATCCAGTCAGAAAAAATAATGACATTTTTGTTGCGCTGATTTACCGGTGTGACAAGATAGTAATTGTTGCTTGTGACCATACTGATCTTGGATATCTCTATTATAGATCCTGACCGCAATTCCTCTTCAACTAAGTAACTTGGTATCAATCCGGCTCCGAGCGACGCTTTGGCTGCCGAGATAACCATCGAAAACTGATCAAAATACTTCCCAGCCAGACTATGGTTATCCACCAGGCCAGCCTGCTCGAAATAGTTCTTCCAGGCGATAGGGCGTGTCGACAGATGCAGCAAGGGCGACCGCGCAAGGTCGGAGATGTCTTCAATCCCATGCATGTGCTTAAAAGCGGGAGAGGCGACTGGTACGAGGCTCTCTGAGCATAGGGGTTTCATATCGGTGTCCGGCCAATCCGCGACCCCAAAATGAATTGCTAGATCGAACCGTTCCCGGGTCATATCGAATGGCTCCAGTCGCGTGAACAGACTGAGCTCGACCCCACTGTGTCTTGCAAAAAAATCGGGTAGTCGGGGTATCAACCAGCTATTGGCAAAAGCCGGTAATGTCGCAATGCGCAAAGCGGCCCCCATCCCGCCTGCCGAAATGGCCCGCATTACAGTCCGTTGGATATTTTCAAGATCGACGCAAAGTTCAGTCGCCAAGCTACGCCCTGCATCGGTTAACACGACATGTCGACCAACCCTCCTAAAAAGCTTCGTTCCGATGGTAAGCTCAAGTTCCTTGACCTGCCTGCTGATGGCGCTTTGAGTCAGGTGCAGTTCTTCTGCCGCTAGTGTGAAGCTCTCATGGCGCGCCGCTGCCTCAAAGCTAGTCAAAGCTGAGCTTGAAGGGAGAAAACGGCGCGGGAACCGGGACATACTTCTCGCTCTCAACCAAGATGTAAACCCGCTTGGCAACGATGGACGCCCACCAGTTGGCCATTCGTGGAGCACCCAGTCAACAAGGAGATTCCCTTCTTAGATGATGAAAACTCACGAATCGATGAGAAATCGCTGTTTGTAATGTCCGCGGCTTACGTCGTCTATTCATCGACAGTCTGCGGCGCTCGGATCAGCACCAGATTTGCCGCGCCACACCAAAACGAAAAGGTTGGGTATCGCTATGGCCATCGCGGAGAAATACGAGCTCTCGTCAAGGGAGCAGGCCTTCTTGGCCGAAGTCTCGAATGGCAAATACGATCGCGAGATCATCACCGGTCTCAAGAAGTTTTTTGACGGCTCCGTGCCCCAGGACATGCAGGGTTTCTATTCGCAGGAGGAACTGGAGGCGATCAAAGAACTCGAAGGAACTCCGCGCGATTTACAAGCTCGCATGCCGGTGAAAATAACGCGCCACTATTTTGAGCAGGCCAAAAATTCAAAGGCGATCCAGACACTGGTAAAAGCCAGTCCAAAGGAGACCTACGATCTGGATGGAGCATCCGATCCGGGAAAGCAGATGTCCTACAGCCCGGTCGAAGGGCTGATACACAAATACGAACTTGGATTGATCTACGTCGCGGCGACTTGCTCAGCCCACTGTCGGTTTTGCTACCGAGAAGAGCTCATCGCCAAGAAAGAAGTCGAGCGACCCGATGGCACCGTCGCGCCCAAAGGACTCGCCCAAATTCCCGAGATTGTTGCATATATTCGCGAACATAACCGCTTGGTAGATGAGAACGGCGGTCGTCATCCGACCACAAATCGAGAACGCCTGCGCGAGATCCTGATGTCTGGCGGCGATCCGATGGTGCTTGGAAACAAAAACATCGCACAGTGGCTGGCAGCCTTGTCGGAAGCCGGTATTGAGAACATCAGAATCGGAACAAAGGAACTAGCTTTCTATCCTGAGCGTTTCGACGCAACGTTTTTTGCAATGCTGGATTCATTCCACAAGTCATATCCGCGAGCCAGTCTTCGTATGATGGTTCATTTCAACCATCCCGATGAATTTCTGGCCAAGAATCCCGATGGCAGCTACATCCCCGATGCCCACGCGGGTTTCAGATGGCTGCCGCCCACCCTCGCTGCGGTCCAGGCACTGCGAAGCCGTCACTGGATCAACATCGACAATCAGTCACCGATCATTTCCGGTATAAATGACGATCCTGATGCGCTGCGGATAATGCAACGCGAACTCAAGCGGAACGGCGTCGAGAACCACTACTTCTTCTGCGGGAGAGACATCGTGGGACACAAGGCATTCAATGTGCCGATTGAGCGAGCCTGGCAGATTTTGAATGAATCCCAGAAAGGGCTTTCCGGCGTGGAGACACATGCGCGTCTCTCCATCACACACTATAAGGGCAAGACCGAGGTCTCCGCAGTGACGAACGAACCCTTCCCGGGCGTGAAGGGCGGCGAGAACGGAGTAGTGATTTTCAAGCTGCTGCGTTCGGCAGCCGATGCTCGAGATCGCTGCAAGGTGACCATCGTTGGTCGCAACCCGGACGCGATCTGGTTCGGCGGTTATGACGATCGGGTCATAATGGACGAGGCCGAGCTCTATTCAATGTATAACATTAAGCCTTTGGCGCTCCTGGCCGCCGAATAATCCGTTGGCCGCTGAAAATACGCGTCGAACTTAATCCCGGTGTGAAGATGACATACGTCGTTACCGACAACTGTATCCAGTGCAAGTTCACCGATTGCGTTTCCGTCTGCCCTGTCGACTGCTTTTATGAAGGTCCAAATTTCCTGGTGATCCATCCGGGTGAATGCATCGATTGCGACGCGTGCGTCGCGGCATGTCCAGCCGAAGCGATATACAACGAAGACAGGTTGCCAATTGAAAAGAAGCATTTTCTTGAAATCAACGAAGAGTTGTCGCTGGTCTGGCCGCAGATAACGGCAAGGAAGGACCCATTGCCCGATGCTGAGCAATGGTTAGGAATCGCTGGCAAGTTGGAAAACCTCGTTAAATTGGCGCGGCACGACTGATCATGAATAATATGTCGAAAAGCGCCGCGTTGTATGAACGCGCCAAAACAGTCATGCCCGGTGGCTGCAGCCGCAATACGATCCTTCGCAAGCCTCACCCGATCTATGTGGCAAAGGCCCAGGGATGCCACGTCACCGACATCGAAGGCGTCGAACGGATTGATTTTGCGAACAACGTGGCTTCGCTCATTCACGGGCATGCACACCCCGACATCACAAGGGCTGTTATCGAACAGATCGGCAGAGGGACAGCCTTTACTGTGGGGACGGAAGTTGAGGTGGTATTTGCCGAGCAGATGGTGTCACGCAACTCAAGCTTCGAGAAGATACGCTTCGTCAACTCTGGCACTGAAGCGGTAATGAGTTGCATCAAGGCCGCTAGAGCTTTTACCGATCGCCCTAAGATCGCTAAGGTCGAAGGCGCATACCACGGCTTATATGATTACGCGGAAGTCAGTCAGACTGCGAGGCCATCAAACTGGGGAAGCTTGGAATCACCCACCAGCGTACCGGTGTCACGCGGAACCCCAGAGTCGGCATTGAGCGAGGTCGTGGTCATACCGTTCAACGAGTTGGACCGTGCAATAGCCATCCTGGATCTGCACAAGGCTGATCTAGCCGCTATTGTGATCGATCTGCTTCCACATCGCATCGGTGTCATCCAGGCCACCCAGGAGTTCGTCCTGGGTCTTAGCAAATGGGCCACCAAGAACGGCGCACTTCTAATCGTGGACGAGGTGATCACCTTCCGCACAAATTTCGATGGCGCCCAAGGTTCATATGCAATCAAGCCTGACTTGACCGCGATGGGAAAAATGATCGGAGGTGGGTTTCCTGTCGGTGCATTGGCCGGTCGAGCTGACGTCATGGACGTCATGAACCCATTGAACGGCCCAGCTCCATTTCCACACTCTGGCACGTTTAGCGCCAACCCTATCACAATGACCGCGGGCTTGGTCGCGATGCAGATGTTCGATCGGGACGCCGTTGCAAGCTTGAACAGCCTGGCTGACCGAGCCCGAGCAGGGATCGCAGAAGCTATCAAGATTGCTGATGTGCCTGCGTGCGTTACCGGAGCAGGTTCCATGTTCCGCATACATCTAAAAGGGACCGCGCCAACCAGCTATCGGAGCGCCTTCGCAGGACCTAAGGAACAGAACTGTATCTCAGCGCTGCTCGACCACTTCTTCTCCAATGGCTTGCTCATGATCGAGACATGTTCGGGCCTTTTATCCACCCCGATGACTGAGGCCGAGATCGATCGGTTGTCAGAAGTAGTATTGGACGGCTTGCGCCTTGTCAGGCCGATGCTCGATGACATACAGGTTGCTTAAACAAGGGTCGCGATCGAGCGGCAGGCCTGATCGCGTGACATGAGGTTCATCTCAGCCGGCCAGTCCTTCAGGCTGGAGCGAGACTAGGTTCGCTTTGCGTCACATGTTCAGGGATGTGTTGCAACACAGTCAACGACGGATGACGGCCTGCCGAAAACTGATCGAAGCTGCGGCCACCAAGCGACAAGCAGCGGTCGACCGTGGCGCCGGCGGCATTCGAACGCGTCGAAAAGGCTCGCAACAATTACCCAAGTGGCGAAGGACGCCGTGGGCAACCTTGCTCAGCGCGGCGGTGGACGCGGCGCGTGCACGTACGACCGTCGGCGAGATTTCGGACGCCATGCGTGCCGCTTTCGGTGACCATTGCGCAACGCCAGAAGTGGGGCACTCTATGGCAAGCCTGTGGCGACGACCCGAGATGACAGTGCTGGCGGGTCGGCTTGCCAAATACGCCAAGAGGTCAGGGATCAAGCCAAAGGTAATGGTCGCAAAGCTCGGTCAGGACGGCCACGCCCGTGGCGCCAAAGTCATCGCCTCCGCCATCGGCGACATTGGCTTCGACGTCCTATTCAGCCTACTGTTCCAGACGCCGCAGAAAGCCGCCGAAACAGCGATTGAAACAAGGTTGCCGTTTGTACTCTGCGGTCGAGTAGAGGTGGCAACGGAGATCGGCGATGGCCTCTTCAAACTTGCGGTGCCAGTGAGCCTGTAAAAGTCCGTACCGGAAATCGTCTTCACATTGTTGGAAACACTTGTGCGGCACCTAGCCCCGCTGATGGCCGCGCTCCGCTAAGGCGGGGGCGCCGACAGCCCCGCCTATATGGCACCCATGGTATCCGTTTCTCCGACGCCTGCGTTCAACGTCTTTCGCGGTCGCGAATATCACAGCATGTATGTCCATGCGGAAGCGTTAGGTACTGGGCTCGGGCGATTGAACCAGTGATCCAAAACCAACTACTCAAAACGTTGAAAAGGCTGCCGCGATAAGCAACGTAAAGCACGGCGGCACGGCCTCAATCGTGCTGCCGAAGGAGGCAGTAATGGCAGATAGCAAATTCCTTACGCCGGAAGAGGTGGCTGAGCGTTATCGTGGCGGCGTTTCAGTCGGGACCCTGCGAAATTGGCGCGCGATGCGTCTGGGCCCTTCTTTCGTTAAGGTTGGCAAGGCCGTCCTATATCCGGTCGATGATCTTGATGCGTGGGACGAAAGGAATAGAGTGCAGTGCAGTGCATCCAAACGACTCATTGAGCGGCTGGGTGATCAGGCGTGATGATCACGAACGGGCACGGTCAACAGATCCCAATTACCGGCACCATTCGCAGTCGCATTTGGATTTATCCGTTCAAAATCAATACATTGCGCGTTTTGTCGGCGTGGTCCACAACCACCCTTCCGGCGATCCGACGCCGTCACGCGCCGATATCGAGATGACGAAAGAGATCATCGAAGCGGCCAAGCGGCTGGGTATCTCCGTGCACGACCACATCATCATCGGGCGAAAAGGCTATTCCAGCATGAAAGGCTTGCTGCTTATCTAGGCGGCGGGACTGGCGCCAGGCGACGGCAACGCCGGGATTTTTCCATCAACATAGTCGGCTCTAGAATTGCGACCCCAAATTAAGCTATGATGGGCCAGGTATTCCCCTGGACGGCTTAGCGCCTCTTGGAATGCCTGGAGGAACGGGACATGGCCGTAGCGCTTGTACTCGTTTTGATCGTCGTGGGCTCAGTGTTGTTTCACCTGCTGAGCCCATGGTGGTGGACGCCGATTGCCTCGAACTGGGCCTATATCGACAATACCATCATCATCACCTTCTGGATCACCGGCATCGTATTCGCCGCAGTGGTTCTATTCATGGCCTATTGCGTCTTCCGCTTCCGTCATCGGGAAGGGAACCGGGCTGCCTACGAACCTGAAAACAAGCGGCTCGAATCGTGGCTGACGATCGTCACCGCGGTCGGGGTCACGGCATTGCTGGTTCCCGGCCTGTTTGTCTGGAGCCGGTTTGTCAACGTCCCAAGCGACGCAACCGACGTCGAAGTCGTCGGCCAGCAGTGGCAGTGGAGTTTCCGTCTGCCCGGCAAGGACGGCAAGCTTGGCACATCCGACACCCGCGACGTGACCGCCGACAATCCGCTGGGCGTGATCGGCGGCGATCCCAATGGTCAGGACGATGTCGTGGTCGAAGCGGCCGATCTGCATCTGCCGGTCGGCAAGCCGGTCAAGATGCTGCTCCGCTCCATCGACGTGCTTCATGATTTCTATATCCCGGAATTCCGCGCCAAGATGGACATGATCCCGGGCTCCGTCACCTATTTCTGGTTCACTCCGACCAGGACCGGGACCTTTCAGGTCTTGTGCGCCGAACTCTGCGGCCAAGGGCATCCCTTGATGCATGGCGTGGTCGTGGTCGACACGCAGCAGGACTACGTGGCCTGGCTTGGCCAGCAGCAGACTTTTGCGCAGTTGTCGGCGCCGCAGCAAACCGGTTCGGTAGACCAGGCGCCGGGCAAGACGACGGGTTTGAAAATTGCAGCAAAGCTCGAAACGGCCGGAGCTCGCTGAGAAGGACCGGAGGTGTTCCTATGGTCGACATCACCCCTGCGGACGGCATCCCGCCCGCCGAAGTCGCGGAAGTGGAACTCTATCATCCGCGCAGCTGGTGGACGAAATACGTCTTCTCGCAGGACGCCAAGGTCATCGCGATCCAGTATTCCGCGACAGCGACGGGAATCGGTCTGGTGGCCCTGGTGCTGTCCTGGCTGATGCGGCTGCAGCTCGGCTTCCCCGGCACGTTCGACTTCATCACTCCGGAGGCCTACTACCAGTTCATCACCATGCACGGCATGATCATGGTGATCTACCTGCTCACCGCCCTCTTCCTCGGCGGCTTCGGCAACTACCTGATCCCGTTGATGGTCGGCGCCCGCGACATGGTCTTTCCCTATGTCAACATGCTGAGCTACTGGATCTACCTGCTCGCCGTGCTGGTTCTGGTGGCGGGCTTCTTTGCGCCCGGCGGACCGACGGGGGCCGGCTGGACGCTGTACCCGCCACAAGCCATTTTGAGCGGCACACCGGGTGGCCAGGGCTGGGGCATCATCCTGATGCTCTCCTCGCTGATCCTGTTCATCATCGGCTTCACGATGGGCGGCCTGAACTATGTGGTGACGGTGCTGCAGGGCCGCACGCGCGGGATGACGATGATGCGCCTGCCGCTGACCGTCTGGGGCATCTTCACCGCGACCGTCATGGCGCTGCTTGCCTTTCCAGCGCTGTTCGTCGCCAGCGTGATGATGCTGCTCGATCGCGTGCTCGGCACCAGCTTCTTCATGCCGGCGATCTCCGAGATGGGCGAGCAATTGCCGCACAATGGCGGCAGCCCGATCCTGTTCCAGCACCTGTTCTGGTTCTTTGGCCATCCCGAGGTCTATATCGTGGCGCTGCCGGCCTTCGGCATCGTATCCGACCTGATCAGCACCCACGCCCGCAAGAACATCTTCGGCTACCGGATGATGGTCTGGGCCATCGTCGGCATCGGCGCGCTGAGCTTCGTGGTCTGGGCACACCACATGTATGTCAGCGGAATGCACCCCTATTTCGGGTTCTTCTTCGCCACCACGACACTAATCATCGCCATTCCGACCGCCATCAAGGTCTACAATTGGGTGCTGACATTGTGGCGCGGTGACATCCACCTCACCATACCCATGCTGTTTGCCCTGGCCTTCATCGTCACCTTCGTCAACGGCGGGCTGACCGGGCTGTTTCTCGGCAATGTCGTCGTCGATGTCCCACTGTCCGACACGATGTTCGTCGTTGCCCACTTCCATATGGTCATGGGTGTCGCCCCGATCCTCGTGGTTTTTGGCGCGATCTACCATTGGTACCCGAAGGTCACCGGCCGGATGCTCAACGAGATGCTGGGCCGGTTCCATTTCTGGGTCACCTTCCTCGGCGCCTACCTGATCTTCTTTCCCATGCACTATCTCGGCCTGATGGGCGTGCCGCGGCGCTATGCCGAACTGACCGACATGACGGTCATGACGGAGTCGGCCCACCACCTGAACTCGTTCATCAGCATCATGGCGTTCATCGTCGGCTTTGCCCAAATGGTGTTCCTGTTCAATCTGATCTGGAGTATCCGCCATGGCCGCGAGGCCGGCGGCAATCCGTGGCGGGCCACGACCCTCGAATGGCAGACCCCGCAAACACCGCCGGCCCACGGCAATTTCGGCAAGGACCTGCCGATCGTCTACCGCTGGGCCTATGACTACAGCGTGCCGGGCGCCAAGGAGGACTTCATTCCGCAGAACATGCCGGGCTCCTTCGGCCCTTCGAGGGAACCGGCATGAGCGTCATACTGGTCTTCCTGCTCGTCATTGCCGGTTTTGCCGGATGGTGGCTTTCACACCAGAGGCTGATGGGCAAGCCATGGCTCGAGCAAGGCCTGGCCAGCGATTTTGTCGCCTTCGACAGGTCGGCGCTGCCCACCGCCAAGATCGGCCTCGGCGTCTTCCTCGCCGTTGTCGGCTGCCTGTTCGCGCTCTTCACCAGCGCCTATTTCATGCGGATGACGGTGTCGGACTGGCAGCCGCTGCCGCTGCCGCGGTTGCTCTGGTTCAACACCGGCGTGCTGATCCTGAGCAGCATAGCCCTGCAATGCGCCTCGGTGGCGGCGCGCAGGGGCCAAGTCGACATTGTCAGGCTCGGTCTTGTCACGGCCGGGCTCACGGCGCTCGCCTTCCTGATCGGACAGCTCATGGCATGGCGGCAACTGACCGACGACGGCTACCTCCTGAGCTCCAATCCGGCCAACAGCTTTTTCTACCTGATCACCGGCATGCATGGCCTGCACATATCGGGCGGGCTGGTGGGCCTCGGCAGAACCACCGCCGGCGCCTGGAATGGAGCGCGGCCGGAGCGGCTTCGCCTCAGCGTCGAACTGTGCGCCATGTACTGGCATTTCCTGCTCTTCATCTGGCTCGCCATCTTCGCGCTGCTGGCCGGCTGGGCCGCGACATTCGTCGACATTTGCCAACGATTGCTGACCTGAGAGGATCAAGCGGATGGCGGAGACACTGACACATATCGGCCAGACGGAGCCACGGCCCACGGGCTGGCAAGGCATTGCCGCCGACTGGTCCTCAGATCAGCGTGCGTTCAAGAACGTGTCCTGGGGCAAGGCCATGATGTGGATCTTCCTGCTCAGCGACACCTTTATCTTCGGCTGCTTCCTGCTCTCCTACATGACCGCGCGCATTTCGACGCGTGTGCCGTGGCCCAATCCGAGTGAGGTTTTTGCGCTTCGTATCGGTGGCTCGGATATCCCGCTGATCCTTATTGCCATCATGACGTTCGTGCTGATCTCAAGCAGCGGAACGATGGCCATGGCGGTCAATTTCGGCTATCGCCGCGACCGCCGCAAGACGGCGATCCTCATGCTTGTAACGGCGGCGCTCGGCGCGACCTTCGTCGGCATGCAGGCCTTCGAATGGACCAAGCTTATCACCGAAGGGGTGCGGCCCTGGGGCAATCCCTGGGGCGCCGCCCAATTCGGCTCATGCTTCTTCATGATCACCGGCTTCCACGGCACCCATGTGACGATCGGGGTGATCTTCCTGATCATCGTGGCCCGCAAGGTCTGGCGTGGAGACTACGACACCGGCCGGCGCGGCTTCTTCACCAGCCGCACGGGCCGCTACGAGAATGTCGAGATCATGGGGCTGTACTGGCACTTCGTCGATCTGGTCTGGGTGTTCATCTTCGCATTCTTCTATCTTTGGTGAGAGGCAGATATGGCTGAAGCAACCGCAAACGGCCTGGGGCAACACGCACTTCACACTGGTCATGCACATGAAGCGCCGGCGGCCATCGCACATACCGACTTGCATCAGGAACATCCGATCAAGCTCTACCTGGTGGTCTGGGCATGGCTGTTCATCCTCAGCACCTGCTCCTACCTGGTCGATTACTTCGGCCTTCACGGCTATCTCAGATGGTCGCTGATCCTGACCTTCATGATCCTCAAGGCAGGGCTGATCGTCGCTGTCTTCATGCACATGGCCTGGGAAAGGCTGGCGCTGGCCTATGCGATCATTCTGCCGCCGTTACTGGTGCTGGTGTTCGTGACCATGATGGTCTTCGAGGCCGACTACACGCTTTTCACCCGACTGTCGTTTTTCGGAGCCGGCCCCTGACGCGCACACCGGATTTGCCTCTGGCACTTCCGGTCAGGCCCCACGGATGTGGCGTGCGTGCAGCCTCCTTGCCGGCGCCTTGAAACAATCGGCCGCTGGTCCATTTTTCCTAGAAATGGACTCAGTTTAGCCGTGCTGATCTTCGGTTCGGAAAAGAACATGCTCAAACAAGGGAGGCCAAGATGACGATCGCAAACAAATTGAAGGACTTCATCGACGGCAAGGGAATTGCCTACGACACCGTCGCTCATCATCGCACGTCGACAAGCCGGCAGGCGGCAATAGCCGCGCATGTGCCCGGCAGCATCATGGCTAAATCCGTGGTCGTTCACCACGAGCTTGGCTATACGCTGGCCGTGGTTCCGAGCACCCACAGGATCGAACTTGGCAGGTTGCAAGACGTCATGGACAAGCGCCTTGGCCTCGCTTCCGAAGACGAGGTGATTTCGCTCTTCGATGATTGCGACACTGGCGCCATCCCGCCGATCGGCGCCGCCTACGATGTGCCGGTGATCGTCGATGAAAGCCTTGGCGACGCCCCCGACGTCTACTTCGAAGGCGGCGACCATCGGACGCTGGTGCATGTCAGCGGCAAGGATTTCCGCAATCTGACCATGGGCGCATACCAGGGCCGCTTCAGTCACCCGGCTGACTTCAATCCGCCCTGCACCGGCACCTCGCCGGTGCAGGGAGGCGGAACGTCCTCAACTCGCCGGCCCGGCGGGCGGCTCCACGACCTTGCGGTAGACATGCCAGGTGGCGTGACCGAGGATTGGCAACACGACGGCCAACCCGACGAACACCGGCAGCGATCCGATGATCAGGGCGATGGCGACAATCAGTCCCCAGACAGCCATGGTGATCGGGTTCGCCAGCACCGCACGCACCGAGGTGTGGATGGCTTCGTAGGCGCCGACGTCGCGATCGAGCAGCAAGGGGAAGGCGACAACCGTTGTGCACAAAACCACCACTGCGAAGACGAAGCCGATGGCATGCCCCAGGACAATCAGCGACCAGCCGCGTCCGGTGGCGAATATCTCATTGATGAAGCTGGATATCGATTCCGGCGGAGCCGGACCGAAGAGATATTCGTAGAAGAGTTTCGCCGTCAAAAGCCAGGTGATGAAGATTGCCAGAAGCATGATCCCGACCGCCGCGATGGCGGGCAGCGCCGGAGAATTCCTGACTTCGAGAGCGTGCCGCCAGGAGGTGTCGAGCCCGGCTTCCCGTCTGCGGCTGATTTCATAGAGGCCTATCGCCGCGAACGGGCCAACCAGCGCGAAACCCGAGACCAGTGGAAACAACAACGGCAAAGCATTGGCGCCCGAAGTCCAGGCGGCGAGCACGACGCCCACCAGCGGATAGATCAGGCAGAGAAAAACGATGTGCGACGGTTTGACCATGAAATCGTCGACGCCCCGCCTGAGCGCGTCGAAAAGGTCAGAAACACCGATTTTTCGAATTCCGATATGTTCCAGCGTCTCGCTGGAACCTGCAATCACGTGAAAGCTTGCCATGACCGTTCCTCCAGACCAGGTCCGGTAAGGTCGCGGTTTCGTGGTGCTGCCGTTCTGTGTGACTGGCCACGCAAAACCGCGACCTGCACCGCAAACAACATACTCTCTTGCCGGAGACTTGTCGCGCTTTGTCAGAGGGAGACCGCCGGTCTGGCTAGCTCCAGCGGGATTTTTTCGATATTCTGCTACAGCGCCGCGCGCCCTTTTTGGACACGCGAAGGGCGCCATACCACATTGATTGGCGGATGGTTCCTGCTGAAGATCGATTTCGATTTTCAGGACCATGCGCCGGGTCAAAGGTGAAGGTCATGGACGGAAGGACGCTTCTGATACTCGGCCTTGGCATAGTCGCTTTGCTGATCCTGGGATTTTGGGCAATACCATCTTGATCTCGGAGCCGATCCTGGTCTGCTCGCAGGGTCTTCAATGCAACAATTGCGGACTGGCGGTCTCGAGCCGGCGGGTGGCAACAACAGCGTCAACCTCCGGCTGACATGAACGCCCGCGTTGCGACGGTGTCTGCAAGCAGGATGGCAAAGATCGCGAAAAGATAGAAAATCGAGAAGGCAAACAACGCTTTCGCAGGCTTCGTCTCCTTGTCTGCAACGACCAGAACCGTCCAGGCGTGCCAGATGAAACCCGCGCCCAATGCAGCTGACGCAATCCCATAAAACGCGCTCGCGAATCCGAGCATCCAGGGCAGCACGCCGATCGGCGCCAGGAGCAGTGAATAGGCGAATATCTGTTTTCTGGTCGAGGCCTTGCCGGCCACGTTCGGCATCATCGGAATGCCGGCAGCCGCGTAGTCGCCGACCTTGAACAGCGCCAACGCCCAGAAATGCGGCGGCGTCCACAGGAAGATGATCAGAAACAGGATCAAGCTTTCAATGCCGATGGCGCCAGTCGCGGCCGCCCAGCCAATGACCGGAGGGAGGGCACCCGCCGCGCCGCCGATGACGATGTTCTGCGGCGTCGAGCGCTTCAGCCACATCGTATAGATGACGATGTAGAAGAAGATGGTGAAGGCCAGCAGCAGCGCGGCAAGCCACCCCACCAGCACGCCGAGCGTCATGACCGAAAGCGCCGAAAGCACCAGGCCGAAACCGAGAGCTTCGCCTGGCGTGACGCGGCCCGACGGAACGGGCCGCTTTGACGTGCGAGACATCAGCGCGTCGATGTCGGCGTCGTACCACATGTTGAGGGCCCCGGCCGCCCCTGCCCCGACTGCAATCGCACCGATTGCAATCACGGCAATGACAGGATTCATCGCGCCGGGCGCTACCATCAGGCCGACGAAGGCGGTGAATACGGCAAGCGCCATCACTCTCGGCTTCAGAAGCGCGAAGAAGTCGCCCGCTGTCGCATCCGAGAGGCGGATGGCGGTATCCTTGAGGCGGCCTTCCTGAGTCGACATTTCAGCCGGTGAAAGAGCAGGGTTACGGAGAGAATTGTTTCAGATAGGCAATGACGTTGGCCACGTCCGCATCGGCCTTGAGGCCGGGAAACGTCATCTTGGTCCCTTTGACCATGGCCTTGGGGTCATGAAGGTAGGTCGTCAATGTCGGTTCGTCCCATTTGACGCCGGATTTGCCGGCGGCGATCATCGCATCGGAATACTTGAAATCCGGATGCGTACCGGCGGTGCGGCCGATGACGCCGTGCAGCGATGGACCGATCTTGTTCTTGTCCTCGTCCGCGATGTGGCAAACCTTGCATTTGGTGAAGACCTTCTCACCAGCCGCAGCGTCCTGGGCCTGCGATGGATTGGCAATGAAGGTTGCGACAGAAGCGACGGCGAAAAACGCGATCAAGCGCATGGCATTTCCTCCTGATCGTCAAATGTCCAGAGACGATCTGCGCATGCCGGTACCATGCGCCTTGCACGGGAGAACAGACTATCCGCTTCTCCCCATATGGAATTGCGGCATCTGTATACCACAGAATCTGGCTGGCAGGTAGAAGAGGTCGACCGTACAAAGGTTTGATGCATGTCGCCCAAAATTGATCACGGTTTCGGAACAACGACATGCATGGAAGCAAAAGCCAAAAGCGCGTCAAAACGTTTCGACGCGACGCGCTTTAGGCAGGTCTGCGGTGGCTCAGGGCACTTCGGTCTGACAAGTCGCGGCAATCTGGCTGACCGCCTCGCCGAGGCCGGCCAGGTCGAAATCGGCCTGACCGCGCCCGGACAGCAGCCCGAAGCGCCACGACAGCAGCAGGCGGCTTGCCGGAACGAGGCGCTTTATGCCATCGGCGCCATCGCGCATGAGCAGCCTGGCGCGTGTGCCGACCGACCAGCTCTCGTCGAATTTGCTGCCCCTGTCGATCGTGACCGACATGGTGATTTTCCGGCTGGCGGAGACCGCGTCGTTCAACTGCAGCCATTCGGTCCAGGCCGGCTCGCCGTCCGCCCGGCAGGCAATGGTCAGCACCGGGCTGTAGCCTAGCGCGCCGCCCCCGGTGATCAGCTTGTTGGTGGCATAGACCGAGGCGGTGACGAGGCCGTCATTGCCGGTGTCGAAACGCCAATTGTCCGTGCCGGCCCCGGCAGCGCCGCAGGGCAAGGCCAGGAAAAGCACCGTGGCGGCAGCGCGCCTCAGTTCCACGAACACCCGCAACGACATCGCCAATTACCTCAGGTCTTCCAACCAAGATAATGATCAAGGCTTCGTACCGCCACCGGTGCCCGTCACGAGCAGATCCGATGTTGCAATTTCGCAACGAAAAAGGCCGCCCGGGGCGGCCTTTCGGAATTCGATGGAATGTCCGGTCTATTCGGCGTCCTTGGCCGCCTTTTTCTTCGGTGCGGCCTTCTTCTTCGGCTCTTCCGCGTCATCGGCTTTCTTGTCGTCAGCCTTCTTCGCGGCGGCCTTCTTGGCCGGCTTCGCCTTGGTCGCGGTTTCGGCCTCTTCGTCGTCGGCCATCAGCTCTTCCTTGCTGACCTTGACGTCGGTGACCGAGATCTGCTCGAGCAGGTGGTCGACAACCTTCTCCTCGAACATCGGCGCCCTGAGCGCGTTGAGCGCCTCGGGGTTGCTGCGATAGAACTCGAAAGCTTCCTGCTGCTGGTTGGCCGGGAAGCGACGAACCTGCTCGAACAGGCCGCGCTGCAGTTCCTCGTCCGAAACGGTGACGCCGGCCTTCTCGCCGATCTCGGCCAGCACCAGGCCAAGGCGCACGCGGCGCTCGGCAAGACGCATGTACTCGGCGCGCGCCTCTTCCTCGGTCGTCTCTTCGTCGGCGAAGGTGCGGCCGGCGGCTTCCAGGTCGCGGTTGACCTGTGTCCAGATGTTGTTGAATTCCGCCTCGACGAGCTTCGACGGCGCTTCGAACGAATAGGCCGCATCGAGCTGGTCGAGCAGCTGGCGCTTGACCTTCTGGCGCGTCATCGAGCCGAACTGGTTCTCGATCTGACCGCGCACGATGTCGCGCAGGCGCTCGAGCGATTCCAGGCCAAGATTCTTGGCGGTCTCGTCATTGATTTCCAGTTCGCCGGGCTTCGATACTTCCTTGACGGTGACGTCGAAGGTCGCTTCCTTGCCGGCCAGATGCGCCGCCTGGTAGTTTTCCGGGAAGGTTACGGTGACCTGCTTCTCGTCGCCGGCCTTGGTGCCGATCAGCTGTTCCTCGAAACCAGGAATGAACTCCTTGGAGCCCAGCACCAGCGGCTGGTCGTTGCCGGCGCCGCCAGCGAAAGCCTCGCCGTCGATCTTGCCGACATAGTCGATGCTGACCCGGTCGCCCTCGGCGGCCTTGCCGGCCTTCGGCTCGTAGCTGCGTGCCGATTCGGCGACGCGCTTGACCTGGTCGTCGATTTCCGAATCCGGAACGTCGAACACCTGCCGCGTCACCTTGATGTCGGAGAAATCCTTGATCTCTATCGCCGGAATGACCTCATAGTTGAGGCGGAATTCGAAGTCGGCGCCGCCGGCCAGGATCTTCTCGGCTTCCTTCTCGTCCTCGGTCATGATGACCTCGGGCTGCATGGCGGCTTTTTCGCCGCGCCCGGTGATGATGGAACGGGTCGAGTCGTTGAGGATCTCGTTGACCACTTCGGCCATGAACGACTTGCCATAAACCTTGCGCAGGTGCTGCACCGGCACCTTGCCCGGACGAAAGCCGTTGATGCGGACCTTGTTGCGGGCATCCGACAGCCGCGCCATCAGCTTGGCTTCCATATCACCGGCCGGCACGGTGATCTTGATCTCGCGCTTGAGACCGGAATTGAGTGTTTCGGTGACCTGCATCGTAAAACCTTTGTTTTCACCAATGAGACTGCCAAACGGCTCCCTGCCGTTCACAGCCTGCCGGTAATTCTTGCCGGGAATGGCTTTTGGTACGGAACCTGGCGATTTGACCGGAAATGCGGCTCAAACTCTCCCAAACTGCGTTCCAAAATGTGAATAAGTTCTTGTTTTTCCTACTTCTTATCACATCTTGTAGAAGCGGATCGTCGCGTCCCGTCACATTTGACACGCCTTTTGTCACAGGCGAGCCTAATTTTCAACAGTCTTCGCGTTTAGGCGAATAACCACATTTCGGCCCTGACCCGACATCTTGTCTGTGACATTGACAGAATGATGGCTACATGGGATTGCCGGGCCACGCGGGTATGGCGGAACTGGTAGACGCACCAGATTTAGGTTCTGGCGAGAGATCGTGGGGGTTCGAGTCCCTCTACCCGCACCACCCTTCGCTCTTCGAGCTTCGGGTGGCAGGCCACACGAAGCTCGTTAGACGAAGGAGTGTCCTCCGAAGCCTTGGCGAATGAGGACCGGCATTATCGTGCCTCCCACGACCTAGTAAAGCGGCTCCTCGAACAGCGTCTTGTCGCCATCCACCAGCGCCTTGATCTGCGCCGTGCCATCGGCGGCGAGCGCCAGCTTGATGCCGAATGGCCGAACCCGCATGTCGTTCTGGATCGCCATACCCTCGCCTTCGGGCAGATAGAAGCGTTCGATGCCGTAATCCGGCGCGATCGTCATGCCTTCGCCACGCAGGTCCCACCCCGCGGCGACATGGCCCGAAATGTCGGCCTCCTCTGCGCCGACCGGCGTCGGCGCCCTGCCGAACCAGGCGATGGTCGGTGTCCAGTAACCATCGGCCCCCTTTTTCAGCCGGACCACGATTGAGGTATCGTCGCTGGAGAATTTGCCCTCGGGAATGTTGGCGATCATCTTCACCGGTATGCGCGAGATGTCGTAGCCGAGGATGATATAGTCGCCGCGCAGCAGATCGCGCGGGTCGACGGGCTCGATCTTCAGCAGCACTTCCTTGCCATTGCGCAGGATCGCCGCGCGTCCAGCGATGATCCAGCTCAGGAACCCGATCTGGACGAGCGCCAGCACCAGCGCCGAAATGACAAGCCTCTTTCCGGTCATCATGCCGTGGCTCCCCCGCTGAGTGGACCCTTCATGCGTTTTTCGACGCGGATGATGACGATCGCAAGCACGCCGAGCAGTACCGCGGCGGCAAGGAAGAAGCCGGCCGTATCGAGCATCGACTGCAAGGTCACGACATAGATGATAGCGAGTTCGAAGGCGAAGCCGAGATAGGCAAGCCAGCGCAGGCCCCGGCTCTCGCGCCCTGCGAGGACGATAGCCGCGACGATGCCGGCCAGCGCGACGACCGAAGCGATGGCGAAGCCGCTGCTATAGGTACTTTCGTCGGCCAGTTCGAACTGGATGATGGCCAGGCCGGTGAGGAAGCCGAGCAATGCGTGCAGCGGCAAGCGGCCGCCAAGCTGCACGATCCTGTCGATAGGTTCCGGCGCAACGACCGAACCCGCGAAAAGCAGCGCCGAAACGATGACCAGCGGGATCGCTACCGGCAGCGTCGCATGGTCCGTCGCCAACAATATGAGATAGAAGAGCAGCGACAGGATGATCAGGTGCCGCGCCGGCTGGCTGCGGGTCCAGAACGAGATGGCAAACAGCACGACCGCCATGACGACGAAGGCATGCGGAAAGTTGCTGCGGTTGTAGTAGTCGAACCCTTTCAGGAACAGCCAGGCGTCGGCGATGCCAACTGCTGCCACGGTCAGCGGGTTTGAGCGCAGCGCCACCGCCGCCAACGCCGTGCCGGCGCCCCAGGTGACCAGCGCCGAAGCCTCGTCGCCGGACAAATGGTACATCTGGCCGATCAGCGCGATCGAGCCGCCGAACGCGGCCGCCGCCACGATCCAAAGCGCTTCGCCGATTGCCGCGTGGTCTCGCGTCTTCAGCACCGCGCCGCCGACATAGCCGCCGAGGATAATGGCAAAGAGCGCCGCCACCCGCGCCAGCCGCGGAATCGCATCCCAGTTGGCGGCGACGAAGATCAGGATAGCCGCTCCAAAGAGAAGGGCCGCCATCATTGCGAGGATCGAGCCGAAGCTGAGCGACTGGCGTGCGTTGGCCTCGACATCGCGCCTCAGCACGTCAGCCGTCGAGGCATCGATCAGTCCGGCCTGCCGCCACCGCTCGATGTCGGCCCTGATCCGTGTCGAGTACCCCGCCATGTCCTCTCTCCCACCCGGTCGTCATTTCAACCGATGCACCCAAACCGTTGACGTCACGGCACTTTCTGATTCTGGCTTCTTTGTGTCAGGTCCGTGAAGGCGCGTTAATGTTGCATTGCACAATTTGCATTGCAGCCATGCAGCCATAGCGCTTTTAAATCGATATGGGTCCCCCTATTTATGGTTCGTACACAAACGGAATGATCCGCAAGAAAGACGAAACGAGAACTACCATGAACTTGATCCGCAACTACCGCAACTGGCGCCGCTACCGGGACACCGTTTCCGAGCTGAGCCGCCTGAGCAACCGTGAACTGACCGACCTCGGCATCAGCCGCAGCGACATTCCTTACGTCGCTCGCAAGGCGGTCTAATTCTTCGGACCGCGAATGGTCCGACCAGTTTTGAAAAAGAGAACGACAATGAACCTGATCCGCAACTATCGTAACTGGCGCGTTTATCGCGAGACGGTTACCGAGCTGGGTCGCCTTTCGAACCGCCAGCTGCATGATCTCGGTATCGTTCGCGACGAAATCAAGATCGTCGCCCGCAAGGCGATCTAAACGACGGAATTTCGTCCGGGTCGACCTCCTCCCCGACCTCGACGAATACGGTGAGCCCTTACCTCCTCCCAAGGGTTGACCACCAAAACGGCGCCCGCCGCACCTCCTCCCGCGGCGGGCGTTGTTTCCAGGGGCAAAACGACTTTGCCCAAGAGGCTCCGCCCTCTTTAAAAATGCGAAAAGAATTTCGTCAAAGCCGACCTCCTCCCCGGCGATGACGAATAGGCCCAACCTTCACCTCCTCCCGAGGGTTGGCCACCCAAACGGCGCCCGCCGCACCTCCTCCCGCGGAGGGCGTTGTTTCCCCAGGGCAAAAATCAAATTGCCCCAGAGGCTTCGCCCTCTTTAAAATGGCGAAAGGAATTTCGTCTGAGCCGACCTCCTCCCCGGCGATGACGAATACGGTCGGCCTTCACCTCCTCCCGAGGGTCGACCCTCAAAACGACACCCGCCGGACCTCCTCCCCCGGCGGGTGTTGTTGTTTTCAGGCGGAGGCTTTCCCGACCAGAGTTCGCGTTACCGCCGCGCGACAATTGCAATCGCGACGGCAAGCGATTATTCCGGCGGCCATGAGCAAAAATCCAATCCATATCATCGGCGGCGGCCTCGCCGGTTCCGAAGCGGCGTGGCAGGTGGCGCAAGCTGGCGTTCCTGTCATCCTGCATGAAATGCGCCCGGTTCGCGGCACAGACGCCCACAAGACCGATGGCCTGGCCGAACTGGTCTGTTCCAACTCCTTTCGCTCCGACGACGCCGAAAACAACGCGGTCGGCCTTCTGCACGCGGAAATGCGGCTCGCAGGCTCGCTGATCATGAGTGCCGGCGACGCCAACCAGGTGCCGGCCGGCGGCGCGCTGGCCGTGGACCGCGACGGTTTCTCCGAGGCGGTGACCAGAAAGCTCGAGGCGCATCCGCTGATCACCATTGAGCGCGAGGAGGTTCCCGGCCTGCCGCCGGCGGAGTGGGACCAGGCGATCATTGCCACCGGGCCGCTGACCGCACCATCGCTTGCCCAATCAATCGCCGAGGCGACCGGCGCCGATGCGCTGGCATTCTTCGACGCCATTGCGCCGATCATCCATTTCGACACCATCGACATGGACATCTGCTGGTTCCAGTCGCGCTACGACAAGGTCGGGCCTGGCGGCACCGGCAAGGACTACATCAACTGTCCGATGGACAAGGAGCAATATCTCGCCTTCGTGCAGGCGCTGATCGACGGCCAGAAAACCGAATTCAAGCAGTGGGAAGGCACGCCCTATTTCGACGGCTGCCTGCCGATCGAGATCATGGCCGAGCGCGGCGTCGAGACGCTGCGCTACGGGCCGATGAAGCCGATGGGCCTGACCAATGCGCACAATCCGACGGTGAAAGCCTATGCCGTCGTCCAGCTACGCCAGGACAATGCGCTGGGCACGCTCTACAACATGGTCGGTTTCCAGACCAAATTGAAGCACGCCGAGCAGGTGCGTATTTTCCGCACTATTCCGGGCCTGGAAAACGCCGACTTCGCCCGCCTCGGCGGCCTGCACCGCAACACCTACATCAATTCTCCGACCTTGCTCGACGCCTCGCTGCAGCTGAAGTCGCGACCCGGCCTGCGTTTTGCCGGCCAGATCACCGGCTGCGAAGGCTATGTCGAAAGTGCGGCCATCGGCCTGCTTGCCGGGCGCTTTGCCGCAGCCGAGCGGCTTGGCCACGCACCGTCCCTGCCGCCGCTCACCACCGCCTTCGGCGCGCTGCTCAACCACATCACCGGTGGCCATATCGTTTCCGACGACGAACCGGGCAAACGCTCCTTCCAGCCGATGAACGTCAATTTCGGCCTGTTCCCGCCCGTCGAAGCGCCGAAAATCGAAGGCAAGCGCATGCGCGGCAAGGACAAGACCGTAGCCAAACGGCATGCGATCACGTCGCGAGCGCGGAGTGATTGTCGACAGTGGCTGGGTTTGCCGGCGGAGACGGCTCAGGCGGCGGAGTAGCGGACCGCGCGATCAGTCCCCAGGCGATATTATTCCGCGGCCTCGACACCTGACGAAGGCAGTCCCGGCTTGCCCGCCTCCCCCGGATTTCTCCGCACATACGCCGCCTTCAGCGTTTCCGACGTGTCGCGCGAACCGTCATGGCTCCATCCCGGCGGCTTGATCAGGTAGTTCAGGCGCTCGCGCGGCGTCAGATCCGGTGCGAACGCGTCCCTGAACATGCCGATCCATTCGTGGAACGCCACCTTCAGGGGGTTGAAGGTTCCCAGGTTCTTCACGATGCCGTAGCGCGGCCGGTCTTCCTCCAATTCCTCGACGAAGGTGCAGAACATGCGGTCCCAGATGACCAGCGTGCCGGCATAGTTGGCGTCGAGATAACGCGGGTTGGTGGCATGGTGGACGCGGTGGTGCGAGGGCGTATTGAAGATGAATTCGAACCAGCCCCACATCTTGCCGATCGTCTCGGTGTGGATCCAGAACTGCCAGACGAGGTTGAAGCCGAAGGTGAAGGCAATCACCGCCGGATGGAAGCCGAGCAGCACCAGCGGCGCCTGCAGCACGAACATGAAGGTGAACAGGCCGGTCCAGCTTTGCCTGAGCGCCGTCGACAAATTGTAGTGCTGGCTGGAATGGTGATTGACATGCTCGGCCCACACCCAGCGCACCCGATGCGCGATGCGGTGGTAGACATAGTAGCGCAAATCGTCGAGCAGGAAGGCGGCAAGGAAGACCCAGACCGACAGGCCGAGATTGGAGACGCGGAACTGCCACAGCCACAGCAAGGCCCAATAGGACACGACGCCCAGCAGCAGACCGGCAACGACATTGCCGGTGCCCATCATCAGGCTGGTCAGCGTATCGCGCGTCTCGAACGAGCCCTTGGCGCGACCTGTGCGCACCAGCCATAGCTCGATCAGGATCGCGGCGACGAAAAACGGAATGGCCAGCTGGGTGACCTGCGGAAAATCGTAACTGTCCATCACGCGGCCTCCCTGGCCGAGCTCGTGTCACGCGGCCCAAGAGCGTTCAGCAACGCCTGCGCGTCAGCGGCATCGGCGAAGCGGAAGCGGCCGCCCTTCCAGGTGAAGTCCGTTAGCCGCATCAGAATTGTGTTCGTCTCGTCAGGCTTGGACACCGCGACATCCGCGGCGGTGACGATACGCGTCAAGAAACAGTCGCCGATGCCGTGAACGATACCGACGCGGCCTCGCCCGATATCCAGAAACGCCGTCCGCCCATCCGCCGTCAGACGGACTGCCGTGGCTGCCTAATCAGGAAAATCCTCGGCGAAACGGCGCAGAGTTTGATCTCTGCTGTCCAGAGTGGCCATCTTGCTGCCGCCGGTGAAATGCACGGCGGCAACCGACAGCGCAATGCCTAGCACGACGATCGCAACCAGAACGGACAAGCTCATGGATTTCCTCCCGGCCGTCCTGTCGTCTTCGGCGACAGTTCCCGGCAGGGGGACTCCTTAACACGGTTGACGTTTACGTCAAAGTGCCGGCCAACCGTTGCCTGCACGACGCAGCAGCAACCAATGCCGGCGCAACGCCGACAGTCGTGCCACGCCGCCGAGCGGTGAGTGGGGCGAGCCTTCCATCTTGGCGAGATAAGCGCGCGACAGCGCCAGCGGCAGGAATGCCGGACGCAGCGACCCCGGCAGCGTGGCAGCGCCTTGCTCGAAGGCCGAAAGGTGTTCTCGCGCCAGCGCGATCATCGCCGCCACCGCGCGCTGGGCACCGGGGCCGCCATCGCCGGCAACAAATTCTTCCGGCGACGAACCCGCCGCCGCCAGGATGTCGGCCGGGATAAAACACTGTCCACGCCTGCGGTGCAGCGGCAACAGAAGCAAGAGCCCTGTAATCGCCTGGGCGCAACCAGCCCTGCCCGCCGGTTCGGCAAACCCTGGCGCCTCGGCGGGATCAAGCACCATCGCCGCCAGTTGGATCAGCGCGGCAGCTGTCTCGCCGCAATAGCCCTCCAGATCGGTGCGCGATGGCATCGGGTCGTCGTAGAGATCGAAGATGCGCGCCTCGAGCATATTCTCGAAGGCCGGTTTCGGCAGCTTGAACGCTGTAATGGTGACGTTCAATGCGTCGGCAACGGGATGGCCCGCGCCCGCCTCGCCACCGGCAGCAATGACATCGCGCCACCATTGCAGCCGCACCTCGCCGGGTAACGGCTCATGGATGCGGTCACGGATGCCGGCGATCTCGGCATTGAAGGCGTAGAGCGAAAACAGCGCGTCGCGCTTGTCGGCAGGCGCGTAGAGCGCGGTGAGATACCTGTCATGGTCGGCGGCGCGCACCGCGTCCATGACGATTTTGGCATTCTGCAACATATCAATCGACGGCGATGAGCGCCGCGGCCACAGCGCGGTCTTCCGCCAGAAGGACATTGTATGTCCGCACCGCGGCCCCGGTCGACATCGGGTCGGACGTTATGCCGGCCTCTTTCAGAGCCGCCCGCAGCGCCGCCGGCAAGGGCCGCAAATCCCTGCCCATGCCGACCAGCAGTATCTCGACCTTGTCCGCCTCGGCCAGAAGCTTGTCGAAATCCGCGACGGTCAGCGCCAGGGGATTTGCCGGCTCCCAGCCATGGATGCCCGTGGGCAGGCAGAGCAGCGAGCCACGATGCGACATGTCGGCAAAGCGAAACCCGCCATTGCCATAGGCCTCGATCGGCGCGCGACCAGGGAAATGCGCCTCGCGGATGACGATGCCTTTGCCGGTCATCACTCTGTCACCCTTCGGGCCGCGCGTCAGGTCGCGACGGCCTTGCCGCCGTTCACCGGCTTTTCCTCATCGGCCGAAGCCTGCGGCCGCAGCTTGAACAGGATCAGCAACGGCGCCGCGATGAAGATCGACGAATAAGTGCCGAAGACCACGCCGAACAGCATCGCCATGGTGAACGAGCGGATGACCTCGCCGCCAAACAGCACCAGTGCCAGCAACGCAAGGATCGTCGTTACCGAGGTGAGCGTGGTTCTCGACAGCGTTTCGTTGATGGCGTTGTTCAGAAGCTGCGGCAGCGGCATTCGCTTGTATTTTCGCAGATCCTCGCGGACGCGGTCATAGACGACGATCGTGTCGTTCAGCGAATAGCCGATGATGGTCAGGATCGCCGCCAGTGACGACTGGTTGAACTCGAGACCGGTGATGACGAAGAAGCCGAGCGTCATGACCACGTCGTGCACCGTCGCGACGATGGCGCCGACCGCGAACTGCCATTCAAAACGGAACCAGACATAGACAAGGATGCCGACCAGCGCGACCAGCATGGCGAGGGTGCCTTGCTTGGCAAGCTCGCCCGATACGGTCGGTCCGACGACCTCGACGCGGCGGAAGTCATAATTGTCCTGCAACTCGCCGCGCACCTTGTCGATGACGGTCTGCTCGGCATTCTCGCCCGCATCCTGCGAGCCAACGCGGATCAGCACGTCGTTGGGGGCGCCGAACTGCTGCACCTGCACTTCGCCGATGTTGAGTTCCGTCAGCCTGGTGCGGATATCGCCGAGATTGGCATCGCCGCTCTTGGACTGCACCTCGATCAGCGAGCCGCCCTTGAAATCGATGCCGTAGTTGATGTCGACGGTCATGAACAGCACAACCGACAGGACCGACAGGATGCTCGACAGGGCGAAGGTCCAGCGACGGATGCCCATGAACGGAATTTTGGTGCCGGGCGGAATGAAGGTCACCGGCGCCTTCGGCAATTCCTTCGGACGGGCGCGGCGCAGCCAGATCGACACCAGCAGGCGCGTGAAGGTGAAAGCGGTGAACACCGTGGTCAGGATGCCGATGGCGAAGGTGATGGCAAAGCCTTTGATCGGCCCGCTGCCAAGATAGAACAGCACCACAGTGGCGATCAGCGACGTGACGTTGGAGTCGACGATCGTCGCCAGCGCCTTGGTGAAGCCTGTGTCAATCGCCTGGATCACCGATCGCCCATTGCGCCGCTCCTCACGGATACGTTCGTAGATCAGCACGTTGGAATCGACCGCCATGCCGATGGTCAGCACGATACCGGCGATACCAGGCAAGGTCAGCGTCGCCCCGAGCAGCGACAGCAGCGCGACGATCATCGCCACGTGCACCGCCAGCGCGATGTTGGCGAGGAAGCCGAGGAAGCCGTAGGCGACGAACATGAAGGCGACGACGAGAATCGAACCGATGATGCCGGCAATCTTGCCGGCATGGATCGAATCCTGGCCAAGGCCTGGACCCACCGTACGCTCCTCGATGACCGTCAATGTCGCTGGCAGCGCGCCGGCGCGCAGCAGCACGGCGAGGTCGTTGGCGCTCTGGGCAGTGAAATTACCGGAGATCTGGCCGGTGCCGCCAAGGATCGGCTCACGTATCTGCGGCGCCGAGATCACCTGGTTGTCGAGGATGATGGCGAACAGCTTGCCGACATTCTGCGCGGTGGCCTGGCCGAAGCGGGCAGCGCCCTTAGAATCGAAGCGGAACGAAACCACCGGCTCGTTGTTCTGCGAATTATACGTCGCCTGTGCGTCGACGAGGTTTTCACCCGATACGATGACGCGGTTCTCGATCAGGTATGGAACCGGCGGATCGTCCTGCGAATAGAGCACCGAAGAACCCGCCGGCGGGCGTCCCCTGAGCGCATCCTGCACCGGCATCGACTGGTCGACCATCTGGAAGGTCAGCTTCGCGGTCTGGCCGAGGATTTCCTTCAGCCGCTGCGGATCCTGCAGGCCAGGCACCTGGACAAGGATGCGGTCGTCGCCCTGCCGCTGCACGATGGGTTCGGTCGTGCCGAGTTCATTGACGCGGCGCTCGACCACTTCGATCGACTGCGCCAATGCGGTCGATGTGCGGTACTTGATACCGGCGTCGGTGACGGTGAACTTGAGCAAGCCCGGCTCGGAATCGTCGAGCGACATTTCCTGGATGGAACCGCCTGTGAACAAGCCGGCAGCGACAGGATCGGTCAAGGTCTTCAACGCCTTCTTGGCGGCATCGAGCTGGGCAGGATCGGTGATGCGGACCTGCAGGGTCTTGCCGGTACCGGCAAGACCCGTATAGCCGATCTTGGCATCACGCAGCAGTGTGCGAATTTCATCGCGCGTCGTCTCGAGGCGATCCTTGATCAGATCGTTCTGGTTCATCTCCAGCAGGATGTGCGAACCGCCCTGTAGATCGAGGCCGAGCGTCATCTGCCGCTTCGGCACCCAGCTGGGGAGCTGGGCCAGCGTGCTGGCGGGGAACAGATTCGGCGCGGCGAGGACCACTGTGGCGGCCACGGCCAGCCAGATCAGGATCATCTTGAAGCGCGAGAAATAAAGCATATGGCGTCGTCCGTCAGAGCGTGTCCGCGGATCGCTCCGCCTGGAATTTGGTTATTTCTTGGCGTTCTGGTTGGCGACCGGTTCGCCCTTGACGCGCACATCGGCGATCGTCGAGCGCAGCGCCGTCACCTTGGTGCCGCCGCCAAGGTCGATCTCGAGTTCGTTGTCGTCGATCACCTTCGTCACCTTGCCGACGAAACCGCCGCCGGTGACGACCGTGTCGCCGCGGCGAACCGCCGCCAGCATCTCGCCGCGCTTCTTCAGCTGCGTGCGCTGCGGGCGGATGATCAGAAAATACATGATCACGAAAATCAGGACAAACGGCAAAATGCTGATGAACATATCGGGAGAGGCGCCGCCGATGCCTTGGGCGTATGCCGGTGTCACGAACATCGAGGTACTCCTGAATTTTGAAAACAGCCGCCAAACCGTCTCATGGAATTTGGCCGCCCCTAGAAATTTGGCCGGAATATAGTCGGTAAAGTTGTCAATGCAACTGCGCGACCGGGCAAATCCGCCGCTTTTCCGGCCTGTTTAGCCGTGTTAGAGCAGGATCGCGAAAAGCGCGAGCCGGTTTTCGGAAAAGATCACGTTCGAACAAATGGTTGCAACCAGTTTCGAAACCGCCGGAATCGAACCGGGTCCGCCTGCCACCGCAAAAACCAAAGCAAAAAGACCTGATATGACCGATACCAGCATCGATGCCTTGAACCAGAAACTCGACCGCCTGATCGAAGCGGTAGGCCGCCTCGCTCCGGCGCCGGTGCCTGAAACCAACCTCAACGTGGCCGACTGCTTCGTCTGGCAGGCCGATCCCGGCTATCTGGAGCCGGTGCGCAAGGTCAATCGCGTCGACATCGGCCTGATCCGCGGCGTCGACCGCGTCCGCGACATCCTCGTCGACAACACCGAGCGCTTCGCGGCCGGCTTCGCCGCCAACAACGTCCTGTTGTGGGGCGCGCGCGGCATGGGCAAATCGTCGCTGGTCAAGGCCGTGCATGCCGAGATCAATGCCAAGGCCAAATCACAAGGGCCCAGGTCCGACCTGCCGCTCAAGCTGATCGAAATCCACCGCGAGGACATCGACACGCTGCCGAAGCTGATGAGCTTGCTGAAGGCGCTCCCTTTCCGCGTCATCCTGTTTTGCGACGACCTCTCCTTCGATCATGATGACACGTCCTACAAGTCGCTGAAGGCGGCGCTTGAAGGTGGCGTCGAGGGCCGGCCCGCCAACGTCATCTTCTACGCCACGTCGAACCGCCGCCACCTGTTGCCGCGCGACATGATCGACAATGAACGCTCGACCGCCATCAACCCGTCCGAAGCGGTCGAGGAGAAGGTCTCGCTGTCCGACCGTTTTGGCCTGTGGCTCGGCTTCCACAAATGCTCGCAGGACGAATATCTCGACATGGTCAACGGCTATGCCAGCCACCATGGCCTCGACATCGATCCCGAGCAGCTGCGCGCCGAGGCGCTGGAATGGGCAACGACGCGCGGCAGCCGCTCCGGCCGTGTCGCCTGGCAGTTCACGCAGGATTTGGCCGGCCGGCTTGGCAAACCGTTGAAGGATTGATCCGTTTGCTCGCTTCGCGGGTGCAACGTCATCCAGGCGGTTGAGCCCGTCGCAGATCGCCCGGTGTTTGGCCGATCTCGCGGCGCATCCAGTGCGCCAGGTGTGACTGGTGCGCGAAGCCGGTCAATTCCGCCACTTCGCTTGTGCTGAGATCGCCTCGCAGCAGCAGAACGCGTGCGCGTTCGACGCGACGTCGCAACACGTAGCGGTGCAGTGTGACGCCCGTCGCCACCTTGAACCATGTCCGCAAATGCGAGCTGCTCGCGCCGGCAACTCGGCTTAGTCGATGGGTCGAAAGCGGCTCGTGGAGAGCCGCCTCGATGTACTCCAGCACGCGTTTCAGCTGGGTATCCGACAAACGGTTCGTTCGACCGATATCAGGTTCACCGAGCCCAAGCAGCCTCACCGCCAGTGCGGCGCCGATGCTGTCGGCAAACAAGGGGTCACTCGGCGAGTTCGACTTCAATTCGCTCTCGAGCGCCCGGGCGAGATGTTCGATGCGCTGGTCACGAAGCAGATGACGCGTGTCGAACCGCGCTGCTTGTGCCTTGCCGCCAAGTTCCGCCGCCACCCTTTCCATCAGCGCCGGCTGCAACGCAATCTCTATCGTGTCGAACGAGGTTTCGGCCTCGAAGCCGCCCTCCTGGCCGGCCGGCACCAGGTCGATATCACCGGCGCGCCTGACGAAATATCGTCCGACCTGATTGCAGTAGGAGCGCGTCGCCGCGCTGGCATGGACCATGATGCGATGATGTGGCGCCCGGGCAGACGATGGATGCCAGCTTCGACATGCCGGGAGGCCATTGTTACGTCGGACGGGGCTTGGGCCGAAGCGTATTGCGAACGCATGCTCTCTCGATTCATGGCAAAACCTGTTCAAGATTTGGCAATTCCCGCGCGATTTTCAATGCCGTGGACCTGTACTCACGCCTCTCCACCAAACTTGGAAGAGAGGCTATGCCATGAGTTTCTATGTTGTTGTCGGAGCCGGCCCGGTCGGTCGCGAAACCGCTCGCCTTCTTGGCGAGGACGGACATGATGTCGTTCTCACCAGCCGAAGCGTCGGTTCGAGCGGATTGCGGAATGTGCGGACCGTACAGGCCGACGCCACCGATGCCTCGGACCTCGCGCGTGTCTGCCAAGGCGCCGTTGCCATCTTCATGTGCGCCATGGCCACCTATCACAGGTGGCCCACCGACTTCTTCCCCATCATCGACGGTACCGTGCGCGCGGCCGAAACGGTTGGTGCGAAGCTCATCGTACTTGGAAACCTGTATGGCTATGGGGAGAATGCCGACAGCCCGCTTCGCTCCGACCTTTCCCTGGACCCGACGTCGAAGAAAGGAACCGCCAGGACGATCATGTGGCAGCGGGCGGTTCGGGCCGATGTACCGGCGATCGAAGTGCGGTCGAGCGACTATCTCGGACATGGCGCCATCAGCTACTTCTCGCTGGTTGCGCTGCCCTCCATCATCGAGGGGAAACCCACCGCTTTCATTGGAAACCTCGATGCGACGCATGCCTGGGCCTTCACCAAGGACGTCGCCAGGACGCTTGTCGCGGCCTCCCGCTACACGGGCGAATGGGGGCGCGCGTTTCACGTTCCCTCGCAATACGCCTCACCCAGGGAGCTCATCCAGAAAACCGCTGCGATGCTTCGACGAGAGATTTCAGAAACGCGTTCCTATTCCATCGCCGAGATGGAGGCATTGGGCATGCATGAGCTGATCGAGATGAGTTATCTTTTTGAGAACCCTTATTGGTGGATTCTTCCGACGCGGAGGTCCTTCTCGGCGTCAAGGCCAGCAGCCTCGAGGTCATGATCGCCGACACCCTGCGCGATCACCTTTGAGCCTTGAGCAACAGGCATCCGACAAAACTGAAAAAGCCCGCTCCTTTCGGGGCGGGCCTGAGCCGGCGGGCTGGACTGGAGGTCAGGCGGCCCGCAAATCGCTTTTTTTATTCTATTCGAGATAACCTGACGGGTCGACCGGAGCCGAGTTCTTGCGCACTTCGAAGTGCAGCTTCGGCGAGTCCGTCGTGCCGCTCATGCCCGACAGCGCGATTTCCTGGCCGCGCTTGACCTTCTGGCCACGCTGCACCTCGATCGAGCTGGCGTGGCCATAGACGGTGACCAGACCATTCTCGTGGCGCACCAGCACAGTGTTGCCGAATTCCTTGAGCCCGTCGCCGGCATAGATGACGACGCCGTTCTCGGCCGCCTTGACCGGCGTGCCTGACGGCACGGCGATGTCGACGCCGTCCTTGCCGGATCCGAAACCGGAAATCACCCGGCCGCGAACCGGCCAGCGCATCTTGCCGATCCCCGTGCCACCCGGCGCCACCGCGTCGTCGTCCTCGGCCTGCTGGATGACCTTGGCGTCCTTCTTCGGCGGCGTGTAGGAAGCCAGCGTTTCCGACGGCGTGGCCTTTGCGGCGGGCTGCGTGGTGGCCGTAGTCACCGGATCGATCTTGGCCGGCTTTGCGCTGGCTACTGTCGCTGTTCCGCCGGCCGGCACCTTCAGGGTCTGGCCAATCTTTAACAAGCCATCCTTCATGCCATTGGCCTGCTTCAGCGCGACGACGCCGACACCGGTCTTCCTGGCAATCGAGGACATCGTGTCGCCCGACTGGACCGTGTAGGTACCGGCGGCGCCGGTTGCCTTGGCCACCAGTGCAGGCTTGGGCTCCTTGGGCTGGCTCGCCGCGGCCGACGCGTCGACCTGAGCGGCGGACTTGCCTTCCTTCAGTTTCGGCTGCTGCGGCAGCACGGCCACCTTGTCCGGCGCGGAGGCCGGGAGATCGTGCTTGCCGTCCTTCACCGGCTTTGCGTCGGCAACCTTCGGCTCGCCCTTGCTTGAATAGGCATAGGCCGGGATGACGATCTTCTGACCGGACTTCAACCCCTTGGTCGGGCTCAGGCCATTCACCTTCATGATGACATCGGCCGGCACCTTGTAATGCGCAGCCAGGCCGGAAATGGTCTCGCCGTCCCTGACTACGATTTCGGTGGCGTGCGGCGTGCCTGCCTGGGCCGTCTTCGGCTCGTTGGGCTGGGCATTCTTGAAAGGCTTCGCGGCCGGCGCGACGGTGCCGGTCGTCGTCCGGTCGACGTGAGGAGCGGGCCGAACCAGGGCCGGCGCCGATGCGACACGCACCGGATTGGCGGCAGGTGCGAGCGCGGGAGCCGGCTGCGCCTGCGCGGAAGCCGGCGGCGGCAATGGCCGGCTCGAAACCGGTTCGAGACTGGAGCGGCTCACCGACTGCGTGTGGGTGCCGTCGAGCGGAGCGGCCGAGACATCGCCCGGATAAGGCTGCGCCGCATCCTGCTTATTGATGATGGCGCGCTGGTTGTTCGTCGAGGAGGTGAAGACGTCATCGACACTGTTGAACCGCGAAGCCTGGGAACTGCACCCGGCCGCCGCGCCCGCAATCATCAGAACAGCGCAGCCCCGCGCCAGATTGCGACTATTTGCCTTCAAAACACTGAGTTGCATCGCACTAACCCGCACAAAACGCTGCACCAACTGGACAGGATTAAAGCGCGTTAATGTTACTGGGCGGTTAACCCATTAGAATCCGACGAAAATTTTCTTAAAACATTTGAGGATGGTCAGCGATACCGATAGCTGGGCGCAAAAGAGATCACCAGCCTGTCTGAAACTAGATAACCGCTGCAATGCTGCGCAGGATCGGTTGCAGCCGCACCATGCCGATATCCTCGCGTTCGAAACGGCTGCCGACCTTGGTGAGCTTGGCCAGCACCTGCTCGCCCTCCTCCGGCCCGATCGGCGCGATGACGATGCCGCCGCTCGACAACTGGTCGAGCAGGAAGCGCGGTAGGCTGTCGAACGCCGCCCAGGCCACGATGCGGTCGAACGGCCCTTCATTGGGCAATCCGTTGGAACCATCCGCCTGGCGCACGATGGCATTGCCGATGCCGAGCGCCTCGAAACGCTGCCGGGCTTGCTCGACCAGTGTCTTGTAGCGATCGACGGTCACAACGCGCGCCGCCAGCCGCGACATGACAGCCGATGTGTAGCCGGAACCGGTGCCGATCTCGAGCACGCGGTTTCCCGTTTCGATGGCGAGTGCGGCGATCACCGCCGCCTGCATGTCAGCCCCTTCGATCGCTTCGCCGCATTCGATCGGCAGCATGCGATCCGACCAGGCGATCTGGTGGTACTGCGCCGCAAGGAAGCCGCGCCGCGGTGTTGCTTCGAAAGCCGCGATCAGTGCCTTCGGCACCGTTCCCCTGCCGCGCAGGCGCAGCAGGAAAGCGGCAAATCCTTCGCGATCATCGATTGGAAAGCCTTGGTTCATGCAAGCGCCTTGCTCAGCTGGTCACGGATCTCATGCGCGGTAAGGTCAAGCTGCAACGGCGTTACCGACACCAGCCGGTTGCGCAAGGCAAAGAGGTCGGTGCCTTGTTTGCCTTCGACCGGCTCGCGGCCGAAGCGAAGCCAGTAATAAGGCAGGCCGCGCCCGTCGCGGCGCTCATCGACCCACAGGCTGTGCACCAGCTTGCCCTGCGTGGTGACCACCGTGCCGGCCACCTCCTCGGGAAGGCAGTTGGGGAAATTGACGTTGAGCAGGACGCCGTCGGGCAATGGCGTCGCCACAAGCTTCTTCAACAGCGCCGGCGCCAGCGCCTCGGTGGTCTCGTAAGGGACGACGCGGTCTTCGCCGACATAGCTGTAGCCCTGGCTGAGCGCGATCGACCTGATGCCGAGCAGCGCGCCTTCCATGGCGCCGGCGACGGTGCCGGAATAGGTCACGTCGTCGGCGATGTTGGCGCCCGAATTGATGCCGGACAGGATCAGGTCGGGTGCACCAGGCAGGATCTTCTTGACGCCCATGATGACGCAGTCTGTCGGCGTGCCGCGTACGGCAAAATGCTTCTCGCCGATTTTTCGCAACCGCAGCGGCTCCGAAATCGACAGCGAATGCGCATAACCCGATTGGTCCTGTTCCGGCGCCACCACCCAGACATCGTCGGACAGTGTGCGGGCAACGCGTTCGAGCGACGCCAGGCCCTCGGCATGGATGCCGTCGTCATTGGTCAGAAGGATACGCATTATTTCGATTCGATCTTTCCCAGACCGCCCATGTAAGGCCGCAGCACTTCAGGAATGGTTACGCTGCCATCCTCATTCTGGTAGTTTTCGATGACAGCAATAAGCGCGCGGCCGACAGCGGTGCCCGAACCGTTGAGCGTATGGACGAAACGGTTGCCCTTGCCGTCCTTGTCCTTGTAGCGGGCGTCCATGCGGCGCGCCTGGAAATCGCCGCAGACAGAGCAGGACGAGATTTCGCGATAGGCGTTCTGGCCGGGCAGCCAGACCTCGATGTCATAGGTCTTGCGCGCGCCAAAACCCATGTCGCCGGTGCACAGCACCATGGTACGGAACGGCAGCTCGAGCCGCTTCAGGACCTCCTCGGCGCATTGTGTCATTCGCTCGTGCTCGGCGAGTGAGGAGTCCTGGTCGGTGATCGACACCAGCTCGACCTTGTAGAACTGATGCTGGCGCAGCATGCCGCGTGTGTCGCGTCCCGCCGAGCCTGCCTCCGAACGGAAGCAGGGCGTCAGCGCGGTGTAGCGCAGCGGCAGCATTTCATGCGCGGTGATTTCCTCGCGCACGAGGTTGGTGAGTGGCACTTCGGCGGTTGGGATCAGGCCAAGCCTGCCCTCCCCGTGTGGCGCGAAGAACAGATCCTCCTCGAACTTCGGCAACTGGTTGGTGCCGAACAGAACGTCGTCCTTCACCATCAACGGCGGGATGACCTCCTCATAGCCGTGTTCGGTGGTGTGCAGGTCGAGCATGAACTGGCCGATCGCGCGTTCCATCCGCGCCAGGCCGCCCTTCAGCACGGTGAAGCGCGAGCCAGACAGCTTTGCCGCGCGCTCGAAATCCATCATGCCGAGCGCTTCGCCGATCTCGAAATGCTCCTTCACCCAGTTCGGCCGCGTCGGCACCTTGCCGACGATATGCCTGACGACATTGTCGTGCTCATCCTTGCCGACCGGAACGTCGTCGAGCGGCACATTGGGCAGCACCGCCAGCGCGTCGTTCAGCGCCCTGTCGAGCTCGCGCTCGCGCGCCTCGCCATTCTGGATGAAGGTCTTGATCTCGCCGACTTCGGCCTTGAGCTTTTCGGCAAGGGCGGCATCACCCGAACGCATGGCGTTGCCGATCTCCTTCGAGGCAGCGTTGCGGCGTTCCTGCTTGGTCTGCAGCTCGGTGACGTGCTCGCGCCGCATCTCGTCCTTGGCGATCAGACCGTCGACCGTGGACTGCGCCTCAGCCGACGGCCACGAGCGCTTGGTGAGCGCCTCGACGAGAGCCTTCGGGTTGTCGCGAATCCATTTGATGTCAAGCATGGTTATCCGTCCTCAAGCTAGGCACGAGGGCGTAAACCGCATCCTTGATCGATGCAAGATGAGGCGGGGCGGCGGTTGTCGTTTTCCGCCGCTGGCGTCTTACGAGGCAGCCGGCGCCGGAGGCTCGTCCGGTGTCTTGTCCGCGACCGTCTCTTCGGCTTCCTGCTTTTCGCGCGCCAGCCGCTCACGCTCCTGGCTGCGCTCGATCAGCCTGGCCGACCAGATGGCGACCTCGTAGAGCAGGATGGTCGGGATGGCCAAGCCGATCTGGCTCATCGGATCAGGGGGCGTCAGCACGGCGGCGACGACGAAGGCGATGACGATCGCCCATTTGCGCTTTTCGGCCAGCGCCTTGGACGACAGCATGCCGACGCGCGTCATCAGGCTGGTCACCACCGGCAGCTGGAACACCAGACCGAAGGAGAAGATCAGCGTCATGATCAGGCTGAGATATTCCGACACTTTCGGCAGCAGCGAAATCTGAACCTGCTCATCCGTGCCGGCCTGCTGCATGGCGAGGAAGAACCACATCACCATCGGGGTGAAGAAGAAATAGACCAGCGAGGCGCCCATCAGGAACAGGATGGGCGACGCGATCAGGAAGGGCAGGAAGGCGTTGCGCTCGTTCTTGTAGAGGCCGGGCGCGATGAACTTGTAGATCTGCGTGGCGATCAGCGGAAACGCGATGACCATGCCCCCGAACATGGCGAGCTTGACCTGCGTGAAGAAGAATTCCTGCGGCGCGGTGTAGATCAGCTCGACCTTGTGCGGATCAAGCCCCGCCCATTTCGTCGCCCATTTGAACGGGACGACCAGAAGGTTGAACAGCCTCTTGGCGAAGAAGAAACAGACCAGGAAGGCAACGAAGAAGCCGCCGAGCGACCAGATCAGCCGTCGGCGCAACTCGATGAGATGCTCGATCAGCGGCGCGGACGATTTCTCGATCTCGTCCTTTTCCTTGTCCGAAACGCTCACTTGGCGGCTCCAGCCGTCTTTTTGGCCGCCGGCTTCTTCGCCGGAGCAGGCTTCGGTTCGGCTTTTGCTGACGCTTTGGCAGCAGTCGCCTTGGCTGCAGGTGTTGCTTTCGCCTTCACCGCGGGTGCGGCTTTTGCCGTCACGGCCTTCGCAGATGTCGAGGCCTTGGACGGCGCCTTCGCGGCCGGCGCGGCCTTGGCGGTTTTCTTGGCCGAAGCTGCCTTCGGCGCAACGACAGGATCCATGGATGCCGCCACAACCGATTCATCGGTCATCGCCGGGAAAATCGGTGCTGGTGTCGTGGCTTCAGGCCCGTTGACGCCAGGCATTTCAGTCGCGCCATTCTTCAACGGCTCGGCCGCCTGTGGCGTCGAAGCGGCAGGGGCCGACGGATCGGCGGCCGGCTTCGGCTTCATCGCGGCATCGACACCGGCGCGTACATCGGCCGCCGCCTGCTCGAACGGGTTGAGCTGCTTTCGGATTTCGGCAACCGGGCTCAGGCCCCTGAGCTCGTCGACCGACTTCTTCACGTCGTCGAGCTCGGCTTCCTTCAACGCCTCGTTGAACTGCTTCTGGAAATCGCCGGCCATGGCGCGCAGCTTCGCCGTCGTGCGGCCAAAGGTGCGCAGCATGTTGGGCAAATCCTTCGGCCCGACAACCACGATCATGACGATCGCAATCACCAGCATTTCGGTCCAGCCGACTTCAAACATGGCAATCTGTTCCGACTAGAACTCTTTGGCTCAGCTCTTGCTGGCCTTTTCCTTCGCGGCCGAAACGGTCTCATCGGCACGGTGTTCGACGGTACGCTTGTCGTCGGCAACGTCGTCGTCGGCCATGCCCTTCTTGAAGCTCTTGATGCCCTTGGCCATGTCGCCCATCAGCTCGGGAATCTTGCCGCGGCCGAACACCAGCAGCACGATGACCAGCACGATCATCCAGTGCCAAATCGAAAATGAACCCATAGCAAATCTCTCTCGAATGTTTTCCCTGGCGATGATCTATGCGTTTTCGCGTTGGGATTCAAACACAACCGCGACAGAGTTTATGAAAGGGTGTCGGATGTCACGCATTTTCAGCAATGCGGCCCGCTACCAAACGGCGCATGTAAAGCCGCAAGACGGCTTTTGATAGGCGCTCGTGGTCAATCTTCCGTGACGCGCGGCGTCAGCAGACCAAGCTCCTCGAGATCGATGTCGGTCAGCGGATCCTCGTCCTCGGTCAACGCGTCGGGATCGGCCGGCGGCTGCGGGATGGAGAAGTTCGACGGCATGCGGCCTGACAGCAGACCGGCGCCCTTCAGTTCCTCCATACCAGGAAGATCGCGGATCTCTTCGAGCGCGAAATGGTCGAGGAAGGTTTCAGTGGTGCCATAGGTGACGGGACGGCCGGGCGTTTTGCGCCGGCCGCGCATGCGCACCCATTCCGTCTCGAGCAGCGTATCCAGTGTCCCCTTCGAGGTCTCGACGCCTCTGATGTCCTCGATCTCGGCGCGCGTCACCGGCTGGTGATAGGCAATGATCGCCAGCACCTCGAGCGCCGCCCGCGACAGCTTGCGCTGCTGCACCGTATCGCGGCTCATCAGGAAGGCCAGGTCGCCCGCGGTGCGGAACGCCCAGGCGTCGCCGACCCGGACAAGATTGACGCCGCGCCGGGAGTAGATCTGCTGCAGCTCTGTCATGGCGAGGGTAAGGTTGATGCCATCGGGAAGGCGTGCGGCGAGCTGCTTTTCGCTGACGGGTTCGGCGCTGGCGAACACGATCGCCTCGGCCATGCGCACGGCTTCCGCCATATGCAGCCGCTCGGCCGGATTCTGTACTGGATTCCCAGCCGAAGCCTGGTCGATCTCTTCCGACTCATTGTCCATCTTGAAAGGAATGACCGAAGCGTTGGCGCGTTCGCTCATGATGCCACCTCGACTGCCTTGATTGTCTGTGCGCGGTGGTCGCGCAGATAGATCGGTGCGAACACCTCGTCCTGCCGCATATCCATCTTGCGCTCGCGCACCAGTTCCAGTGTGGCCGCGAACGAACTGGCGATCGCGGTGCGCCGCTCTTGCGGGCTGGTCAGATATTGAATGAGGAAGCTGTCGAGCGTCGTCCAGTCGCGCAGCGAGCCGATCAGCCGGGTCAGGATGTCGCGAGCGTCCTTGAGTGACCAGACCCCGCGCCTGGCGATCGTCACATTGGTGATCGCCTGCTTCTGCCGCTGCTGCGCATAGGCGGTCAGGAGGTCGTAAAGCGACGCCGAATAGGTGTTGCGCTTCTCGATGATGACCATTTCCGGCATGCCGCGTGCGAACACGTCGCGGCCGAGCCGGTTGCGGTTGACCAGACGCGCCGACGCATCGCGCATTGCTTCGAGCCGCTTCAGCCGGAATTGCAGCACCGCCGCCAGTTCCTCGCCGCTTTCGCCCTCTTCGCCCGGCTGCTTGGGGATCAGGAGCTTCGATTTGAGGAAGGCCAGCCACGCCGCCATCACCAGATAGTCGGCGGCAAGTTCGAGCCGCAGCGCCCGCGCCGTCTCGACAAAGGTCAAATATTGCTCGACCAGCGCCAGGATGGAAATGCGCGCCAGATCGACCTTCTGGGTGCGGGCAAGATGCAAGAGAAGATCGAGCGGGCCTTCGAAGCCGGCCACGTCGACGACCAGCGACGGGTCGCCCGTCAGCCGTGACTCATCGTTCTCGGCCCACAGGCGGTCCATCGGTGCAGCCTTCGCGGCCTTGCTTTCCAATGCTTCCGCCACTGCCTGTCACTTCCTCTTTGCTAGGCCACCGCGTCGAAATAGGTGGCGAATTCGGCACGGATTTCGGTTTCTTCGGCCGCGTCGCGTTTGCTTATATAGGTCATCGCCCGCTTGGCACGCTCCAGTGACTTGCCTTCAAGCCCCGTTGTGCGCGATGCGATACCCGCCATCTCCTCAAAACACCGTTGCAGTGAAGGACCAGATCGCAGCCCGCCGCAAGGATCGAGGCCGCCTTTGTCGGGAAATCCCCAGAAAGTGCCTTCATCGAGGTGTCGTCGCTCATCAGCAGTCCATCGAAGCCGATCTCGCGTCGAATGATCTCGTCGATGACCTTGCCGGAAGTCGTCGCCGGGTTCTTGGGATCGATCGCGCTGTAGACGACATGCGCGGTCATCGCCATGGGCAGATGGTTGAGCTCACGGAACGGAGCAAAATCGTGCCGCTGCAGATCGCTGAGCGAGGCGTCGACGACAGGCAGTTCGAAATGCGTGTCGGCAAAGGCCCGGCCGTGTCCCGGAATATGCTTCATCACGGGCAGCACACCGCCCGAGATCAGGCCCTCGGCCGCGGCGCGGCCAAGTTCGATGACCGGACGCGGATCCTTGCCATAGGCGCGCGCGCCGATGACATCGCTGGCCCCTTCGATCGGCACGTCGAGCACCGGCAGGCAATCGGCTGATATGCCGTAGCGCAGCAGGTCGAAGGCATGCAGCCGCGCCATCAGCCAGGCGGCGCGTGCGCCGGCGTCGTGGTCATCGCGCCACAACGCCCCAAGCGCGCCTCCGGCCGGATAGTTCGGCGCCAGCGGCGGCCGCAGGCGCTGTACCCTGCCACCTTCCTGGTCGATGAAGACCAGCGCGTCCGGGCGTCCGATGCAGTCACGCATTTCGGCGACCAGGTCACGGATCTGCTCGGCCTCGCCGATATTGCGGGCAAACAGGATGAAGGCCCACGGGCATTCATTGCGATACAAATTGATTTCTTCGCGGGTGAGCGATTTCCCGGCACAGCCGAGGATCATGGATTTTGATTCGGTCATTTCAGGAGTCTAGGGCTTCGCGCGGTCAAAGGGAATCATCCCTGACCGCAGGCGGCGGGCTGCAAGACATGCTTCCACATGAAAAAGTCAGGCATATGAATATCGCCATATCAAAAAGCCGGCACGGCCCAGGACCGCACCGGCTTTGAGGGATTGGATCGACGTCTAGCGCGATACGAAGCAGTTGCCGCCCGCGGCCTTGTAGCTAGTGCACAGATTGATGGCATCGTTGCGCGATTGAGCCGGAACGCGGACACGGTAGAACGTTCCCTTGCCGGCAATCTCGGCCTTGACGATGTTGGCCGTGCGGCCGGAAAGCACGCTGCCATAGCGACGCTGCAGATCCTGGTAGGTCGACTGGGCGCTGTCCACCGTCGGCTGCGAAGCGATCTGTATCGACCACGAACCGCTGCCGGCCGCGGTCGAGGCTGGATCGATGGAAGCGACCTGATCGGGCTTGACCTCGCCGACCACGTCGACCGGCTGGTCGGACGGACGCTGCGGCGCGATCGCAACCTTGGCTGGCGTGTTGGCCGACTGCGCCTTGGCTTCAGCCTTGGCAGGCTTGGCGGCAGGCTTCAGAGCCGGCTCATCGTCGGCCTGCGCGGCGGCGGGCGCCACGGTGCCAGTCTGGTCGGTGCCAGTCTGGTTGGCGCCAGTCTGGTTGGCGCCAGTCTGGTCGGCTCCAGTCTGGTCAGCTCCGGCAGGCGCCACATGCTGTGGCGCCGGATCGGTCGGCTCCGCCGCGGCCACCTGCGGTGCCGCCGGGGCCGGATCCTCGCGCGCCACCAGTGAGCCGTCGGACTTGACCACCATGGTCCTGACCTTGCGCGGCGCAACGGCAACGACGTCGTTGTTGGTGCCCTTGTCGGCGTCCTGCAGGACCTGCGCGATGCGATCCTCCGACTTCGGCGCGGGCGCCGCATTGTCGGCCGGGGCCGCGCCAGCGGTCGAAACCTCGCCACCCCCATCCGTGCCGGCGGCGGCGTTCTGGTCAGGAGAAAGATCGACGGCGCGGGCCGGGTCTTTCGCCTGCACGTCCACCGGTTCCTCGGTGTTGGTGACAAGCTTCTGCTGGACCGGCTCGGCGGGCTTCGCGCCCTTGACCACCGCATCATAGACCTTGTTGTCCTGGTTCGGCACCACGGTGCCGCCCGGATTGTCCGGCTTGACCTTGATCGGCGAGTTGTCCGCCTTGACGATCACCGGAGCTTCGCTGCCGCCCTTGCCGCCCAAAGACAGCGCGAAGGCGCCAAGGCCGCCCGCGACCGCAACGGCACCGACAATCGCGGCAATGAACAGGCCGCGTCGGCCCGACGGCCTGGCGGCTTCCCGCTCGCCGAGGCCCGGAACCGACATCGCTTCGTCCAGCTCGGGATCGTAGTCGAGTTCATCGACGGCAAAATCGTCCGCCTGCGAGACCGGCTGGCTGCCGGGCAGATTGTCGAGATCGAAGCCTTCGGCAGCATCGGCATAGCCCGAGGCCGACGCGCGGGCAGGCATTTCCGCCGGCCGTGCCGCATAGGTCCGCGCTTCCGGCTGATAGGCTTGCCTCGGCTCTTCATATCCCGGATTGACCCCGTCATATCCCGGATTGGCCTCGCCATGTCTCGGATTGGCCGCGCCATATCCCGGATTGGCCGCGCCATATCCTGTATTGAACCCAGTATTGTAGGATTCGTCGGCATAGGCGGCGTTGCCGGCAGGAGCAGGCGCGACCTCGACCGAATTCATCTCAGTCAGAAGGCTGGCGAATTCGGCGTCGAGATCGTCATAACCGGCTGCTGCCGGCTCATCTTCCTCGAAATGCAACTCCGGAATGTCGAGATCGTCAGCCAGCGCCACGACGCGCTCCGGCACATCGACCGTCTCGACATCGGGCATCTCTTCATAACGCGAGGACTGCCCTGCCTGCGGCGCCGATACGGGAGCCATATAGGGAGCAGCTGCAACGGGCTCGGCCGAACGGTAGGACGGCACCGTGGCCACCTCCGGTGCCGCCGTCCTGGCCGCCATGGAGGGGGCAGGCTGCGCGGCAAACGCCGGCTGTTGGGGAACTGGTGTCACGCGGCTCCAGGAACGGGCCGACTCCGACGCTCCGGAGCGTTCCGCCAGCCAATCGAGCGAATCGGCCTGATCCCGCCGTGACGCCGTTTCGTCACGCGAATCGATGCTTTTGCCCAGGGCGGCGTCGAAGGCATCATTGTCGAGATCGACATCGCCCTGTTCAGCGGCATCCGGGCCGAAATCCTGGTCCTGAAGTTCATCGAGCAACAGGTCGTCGAGGTTGGCGTCGGCGGCCTGGGCGGAGCCGGATTGATGCACATCCTCGGATGCCGCTTCATCGAGATCCCAGTCGAGATCACCAACAAGATCGGCGGGTTCCTCCGCGATCTTTGTAGTCGCGGCGAGAGGCGGCTGAACGGGCGCAGCGGCTGGCTGGGTCACGGCTGGCTGAACCATGGCCGGCTCCTTGGCGGACGGCAGCGTGCGCGCGGTCATGGCACCAAGAAGCGCGTTCAACTCGTCTTCGAGGCTTCGTTCGTCCGCGATGGGCGCTTGCACCGGCGGCACGATGGCTGCCACGGGTGCTGCCGGTTGCGAGGAAGCCGCGGCGACTTCGGCGACGGGCTCCTCGGCAGGCTGGGCAACCGCCTCGTCCAGATTCAGGTCGAAAGCGTCATCCGAAACGGCCTCTGGAATCTCGTCCGTCGTGTCGACAGCGTCGGCAAGCAACTCGTGCGCTTGCGCCTCGTCAAAAGCCTCCGGCTCATCCGCCTGAACGTCAAAATCCAAATCGACATCGGCCATGGCATCGTCGAAGTAGCCCACGAAATCCTCGTCGGAGATCGCCTGGGTTTCATTCGCGGTGGCCAGTACAGGTTCTGGATATTCGACAGCAGCCGCTTGGCGCTGATCCGCCGGATGGTCGTCGAGCATCAGCTCGTCTTCGAGCGAGATCGCGACCGCGTCGTCGAATTCATGATTGGAGGTCGGCTCGACGGCCACCGGCATGTCGGCCACCGGCGATTCAACGGCATACCGGGTCTCGGCAGCCTCGTCCTCGATATGAAAATCCTGGTCGAGGGAGGCGGCAAGCTCGTCCTCCATCGGCAGATCATCGTCGAAGGGCGAGATGTCTTCGAGCGAACTGGCGACGGCATTGTCGAAATCGGCGTCGAAGGCAGGCTCGACGGACGGCACGGCTTGCGCGGCGCCAGTGGTCGTATGGCTGGCGGCGACCGCCTGGTCATCGGCATCCGACATGTCCAGGTGGAAATCGTCGTCGAGCGACAATGCGAGATCGTCGTCCGCAACATCGACGGCCACCGGCTCGATTGCCGGCTGATGAGCCGCGACAACTGGAGCGGCAACGCTGTCGGCGGCGTCGAACTCGCCCATCAGCTCTTTTTCGAGGTCGATGTCGAAATCGCCCTCTCCCGCGGACGGATCGGTGACGGCGGCTTTCGGCTCGACGGGCGCCTGCGGCTTGACCGGCTGGCGCGGGTCGAATCCCATGATCCTGGTCAGTTCCGCGAACGGATCATCGTCGGCGATGTCGTTGTTGTCGGCTGCTCTCAGCTGGGTTCTGTCTGCCATTATTGTTCCCGAACTCGCACTCATTCGGACGCCTTGGACGTCGCGCAGGGTTGGCCCTTACCAGCGCAATGTGGGCAAAAGGTGACAGGTTTTTTAGTCAAACCTAACGCATTTCGGTGGGCGCAGCCGCTCCGATCAACGTCAGGCCGGACGTCAGAACATCCGAAACAGCCTGCACCAGCCCTAGTCTGGCATGCGTCAATTGTCGGTCGTTAACCTTAACAAAACGTAAGTCCGGATTATCCGTGCCCCGGTTCCAGTGTCCGTGGAAACTGGAAGCCAGATCATAGAGGTAAAATGCCAGCCGATGCGGCTCGAGCGCAAGAGCGGCGGACTCGATCAGGCGTGGATATTCGGCAAGCTTCCGGATCAGCCCGATTTCACCTTCGTCGGCCAGCGACGTTGCCGCGGCCGCCAGATTGTTGCGATCGAAATTCGCCTCCCCCAACTGTTCGCTCGCCTGCCGGAACACCGAATGGCAGCGCGCCGAGGCGTACTGCACGTAGAACACCGGATTGTCCTTCGACTGCTCGGTCACCTTGGCGAAGTCGAAATCGAGCGGCGCATCGTTCTTGCGGTAGAGCATCATGAAGCGGATCGGATCGCGTCCGACTTCTTCCACCACCTCGCGCAGCGTCACGAAATCGCCGGACCGCTTAGACATGCGCACCGGCTCGCCATCGCGAAACAGCTTGACCAGATTGCACAAGAGGACGGTGAGCTTGACGTCGTCGCCGGCAATCGCCCGCGCCAAGGCTTCCAGGCGCTTGACGTAGCCGCCATGGTCGGCACCGAGCACATAGATCAGGTCGACGAAGCCGCGATCGACCTTGTCCTTCAGATACGCCACATCGGCGGCGAAATAGGTAAACGAGCCGTCGGACTTTACCAGCGCCCGGTCCATGTCGTCGCCGACGGCGGTCGAGCGGAACAGCGTCTGTTCGCGGTCTTCCCAGTCGTCCGGCTTCTCGCCCTTGGGCGGTGGCAGCTTGCCCTTGTAGATATGGCCCTTCAGCGTCAGGTCGTTGATCGCCGAGCGGATCTTCCTGGCATTGTCGGCATGCAGCGTGCGTTCGGAAAAGAACACGTCGTGGTGCACGTTGAGCAGCGCAAGGTCCTCGCGGATCATCGCCATCATCGCATCGATGGTCCGGTCCTTGACGATGGCCAGCGCCTCGTCATCCGGCATCTGCAGCAAGGAACGGCCGAACTCCCTCACCAGGGCCTCGCCGACGGAGACAAGATAGTCACCGGGATAAAGCCCTGCCGGAATCTCGCCGATATCTTCTCCAAGCGCTTCGCGGTAGCGCAGCATCGCCGAACGCCCAAGCACGTCGATCTGGGAGCCGGCGTCGTTGATGACATATTCCTTGGTCACCTCGTAACCGGCGAACGCCATCAGATTGGCGAGCGCGTCACCGACGACGGCACCCCGGCAATGGCCGACATGCATCGGTCCGGTCGGGTTGGCCGAGACATATTCGACGTTGGTCTTGCGGCCGGCGCCGACCGTCGAGCGGCCGTAGTTGCGCCCCTCGCCCAGAAGCGCCGACAGATGTGCCTGCCAGAAACCGTCCTTGAGCCGCAGATTGACGAAGCCTGGACCGGCGACCTCGGCAGCGGCGACGTCATTGTCCGCCCGCAGCGCTTCCGCCAGTTTCTCGGCCAGTGCACGCGGGTTCTGGCCCGTGGGCTTGGCCAGCACCATTGCCGCATTGGTCGCGAGATCGCCATGGCTGGCGTCGCGCGGCGGCTCGACGGCGATGCGCGACAGATCAGGCGAAACGCCATTGCTGTCTTTCAGGTCAAGCGCTTCGACAGCTTTTACGACTCGCGCGGTGAAATCGGCGAAGATGTTCATGGTGTATGCTCTGGCGGCTTTATGACGAATCCGGCCCTTTGGCCGGCAAATCGAGCCCGCCCTAGCTCAAATCCGGGGTGCGGTCAAACAAACGCCTGTGTTCCTTGAGCGCGTAGGTGTCGGTCATGCCAGCCAGGAAATCGGCGACGCTGCGTGCCTTGATGCGATCCTCGGCGCGGTCCAGCCCTTCGCGCCAGCCGTCCGGCATGGCGCGCGGGTCGGCGAAATAGGCGTCGAACAGGTCCCTCACGATCTGCTCCGCGTCCGCACGCACCCGCATGACCTCCTCGTGCCGGTAGAGATGCTTGTAGAGGAAGGCCTTCAGTTCCTTCTCGGCTTCCGCCATTTCGGCCGAAAATGTCACCATCGTCTCGCCCGCCGCCCTCACCGCGTCGGCGCTCAGCGGCCTGATCCGCTCCAGATTGGCGGTCGTTGACTTGATCACATCCTCGACCATGGCAGTGATCTGCCGCCGCATCAATTCGTGGCCGGTGCGCACGTCGTCGAGCCTGGGATAGCGCTCGCGTACGCTCTTCAGGATCGTTCCAGGCAGCGAAACGGCCTTCAGCATGTCCAGCGTCAGCAGCCCTGACCGCAACCCATCGTCGATATCATGCGTGTTGTAGGCGATATCATCGGCAATAGCCGCGCACTGCGCTTCGATGCCGGCGAACCGGTCGAGTTCGAGATCCTGCAATTGCGAGTAGTCGCGGATCGCCTGCGGGACCGGCCCTTTCAGGCCCTTGCCGCTGCCGTCGGTGAGCGGACCATTGTGCTTGACCAGGCCTTCCAGAGTCTCCCAACTCAGATTGAGCCCGTCGAACTCGGCGTAGCGCGCCTCCAGCCTCGTTACGATGCGCAGCGATTGTGCGTTGTGGTCGAAGCCGCCCCACGCCGCCATCTTCTCGTTCAGCGCGTCCTCGCCTGTGTGGCCAAAAGGCGTGTGGCCGAAATCATGCACCAGCGCCACCGCTTCGGCGAGATCCTCGTCGCCGCGCAGCGCCCGCGCCAGCGCACGCGCGATCTGCGCCACTTCGATCGAATGGGTCAGCCGGGTGCGGTAGTGGTCGCCTTCATGGGCGATGAAGACCTGCGTCTTGTGCTTCAGCCGCCGAAACGCCGTTGAATGGATGATCCGATCACGGTCGCGCTGGAACGGCGTGCGGGTCGGACTTTCCACCTCGTCGAACAGCCGGCCGCGCGAGCGCGCCGGATCCGTGGCATAGGCCGCGCGCGGCCGAAAGCCGAATCCGATGTCGCCAAGCTCATTTGTCATGGCTGATGCCGCCGCAGTTGACTTGCCCCGTCGCGCTTCATACCTATCATGTGAAACCGAAAGCAAGGTGACGCCTATGGGCGCGGATGCCAAGACCGCCATGAAAGTCGAGATGACCGAGGCCGCCGCCAAGCGGATCGCCAAAATTGTCTCTGGCGAGGCCGGCAAGACAGCGCTGCGCGTTTCCGTCGAAGGCGGCGGCTGCTCCGGCTTTTCCTACAAGTTCGATCTGGTTGATGCGCGCAATGACGACGACGTGGCCATCGAGAAGGACGGCGCCACCGTGCTGATCGACGACCTGTCGCTAGTCTATATGGGTGGCTCGGTGATCGACTTCGTCGACGATTTGATGGGCCAGTCATTCCAGATCCGCAATCCGAATGCGGTCGCCTCCTGCGGCTGCGGCACCAGCTTCTCCATCTAGGACCGAGATGCCCGCAACCGGCGCGGTTCGTCAGGTTGGGCTCTCCGCCGGTCGCGACCTCGACGCGACATTGGCATTTTGGCGCGATGTCCTCGGCATGAGGGTGCATGCGCGCTTCGATCCGCCCGGCATCGCCTTCATCATGGCCGGCGATGTCAAGCTGTTGTTCACCGACGGCATCCCGGCCGGCACCATCTATCTCGACATATCAGGCCTCGAAGCCTTCCACGCCGCGGCAAAGGCAGCCGGCATCCCCTTCACCGCACCGCCGGCGCTGGTCCATCGCGACACCGAAGGGCAGTTCGGTCCGGCGGGGGAAAGCGAATGGATGGCCTTTATAAAGGACCCGGCAGGCAATACGATCGGTTTAGTCGAACGCCTTCCGCCGCAGGAACAATGAGACCCTCATGAAAATCGTCACCTGGAACATCAACGGCGTGCGCGCCCGCATCGGCAACCTCACCCATTGGCTGACCGAGAGCGCGCCCGATATCGTCTGCCTGCAGGAGATCAAGACGGTCGACGAGCAGTTCCCGCGCGCCGAGATCGAGGCGCTTGGCTACAATGTCGAAACCCACGGCCAGAAGGGCTTCAACGGTGTCGCACTGCTGTCGAAGCTGCGCTTCGATGAAGTCACCAGAGGCCTGCCGGGTGACGATGCCGACGAACAGGCACGTTTCATCGAAGGCGTGTTCTCGACCGACAAGGGCGCGCTTCGCGTCGCCTCGCTCTATCTCCCGAACGGCAACCCGATCGATGACGAGAAGAAGTTTCCCTATAAGCTCTCCTGGATGGCGCGGCTGGAGCGCTGGGCGCAGGAGCGCCTGCGGCTGGAAGAGGCATTGGTGCTGGCCGGCGACTACAACGTCATTCCCGAGCCGACCGACGCGCGGTTTCCGGAGAACTGGCTGGGCGACGCGCTGTTCCAGCCACAGACAAGGCAGGCCTTCCGCCGGCTGCTCAACCTCGGTTTCACCGAAGCGGTGCGAGCGGTCACCGATGCACCGGACACCTACACCTTCTGGGACTATCAGGCCGGCGCCTGGCAGAAGAACAACGGCATCCGTATCGACCATCTGCTGCTGTCGCCTGAAGCCGCGAACCGGTTCTCATCGGCGTCGATCGAAAAGCATGTGCGCGCCTGGGAAAAACCGTCCGATCACGTCCCGGTGGCGATCGACCTCGCGCTGCAGCCGGCCTGACGCAGACCCTTCTGCCGCCGAATTGTCCGGACCTCGTGTCGCCACAATCAGGCGCATGATGGGAAATCATCATGGTGGCCGGGGTTCCCATGACCATTCGATTTGCTCTTTATCCGATCGGCTTGGCATTCGCCACGACCGCGATCGTGCCGGCCTTCGCCGCCCCGGAATGTCTCGCCAATGGAAAATCCTATCCGGTCGGCCAGGTCGCCTGCCTGACGGTTGCCGACCAGAGTCATTTGGCTCGCTGCGACATGGTGCTCAACAACACATCCTGGACCAAGGTTGGCGATAGCTGCCCGGCAAACACGATGGCGCCGCACCTGCACGTCACGCCGATCTCGACACCCGCACCAAGCATGGTCCCGACGGAGCCGACCGAAAACTAATTTCTTCTGGATTGCCTCGTCCTCGGACCGAGACGAGCCTCGATAGGCCGCCGGCGTTGTCAGTCATTGCCCTGCCGACGTTCTTCGCCCGGAAAGGCTTTTCGTCCGCTAGACGGATCGCTCCTCAGCTCGCCGTATAGTGACGGGGAAAGAGCCTACTGATCGGCGTTGCTGCCCTTGGTCAGGATGTCGTCCGCCAGCGAGATCGCGGTGCGGCGGTCGGCTTCGCCGGCTGCGGCGAACGCCTCTTCCTGCATGCCGCGGATCCAGGGCTGATCGGTCGGCGACGCACGCTCGAGGGCCGCGGTCATCATCGCCAGACCGCGCACGATCTTGCCGCTCTGGAACAACAGGTGGCCAAGCGTCGCTTGCGCACCGGCATGGCCCTTCTCGGCGGCGAGCTGGAACCAGCGCCCGGCCTGTTTGACGCTGGCCTTCACGCCGCCCTCGCCCTTCAGGAACATCTGGCCCATCTCGAACTGAGCGTTCGGATTGCGGTAGTTTGCGGCGGCGCGCATGTAATATTCCTGCGCCGCCACCTCGTTCTCGGTGACCGGGCTGCCGGGAATGCCCGTGCGCAGATAGTCGCCGAGCGCCACCAGCGCGTCGGAGACATAGCTTTCTTCCGGAGAACCGGGCTCGACGTCCTGGTCGACGATCTCCGAGAAGAACTTGAACGCCTCATAATCGTCGCGGGCCACGCCGTCGCCCTCGGCATACATGCGGGCAAGCTTCCAGGTGGCGCCGATCTGGCCGTTCTCGGCGGCATATTTGTAGGCCTCGGCGGCCTGCTCCTTGTGGCCGCTCTTGTAGGCAGAGAACCCGAACTGGAACACTGCCCAGGGGCTCGACTGCGGCTTCACGCCGGTCTTGTCGTCGAACACCTTGTCGTCGAAGGCCATGGCCTGGCTCACGGCGCCAACGATCGCAACCGCGACCAGTGCCGGAAGGACAGATGACCTCAACAACTCTGGTGTTGACTTCAACAACTCAGATATCCGCATAGCAGTGTGTTTCTTTCGCACCGCCCGGATGGGTGACTGCGCCATCCCTGGCGGACCCTACCGTCTGTGCGTATTTCCATATCGCGCCCGACTGATAGTCGGTCGTGCGCGCCTTCCATGTCTTCGCTCGTGCGGCCAACTCGCTGTCGGACAGCGCTACGTCGATCGTTCCGTTCACCGCGTCGATCGAGATCACGTCGCCATCCCTGACGAGGCCGATCGGGCCACCAACCGCTGCCTCCGGGCCGACATGGCCGATGCAGAAGCCGCGCGTCGCCCCCGAGAAACGGCCGTCGGTAATCAGCGCCACCTTGCCGCCGATGCCCTGGCCGTAGAGTGCCGCCGTCGTCGACAGCATCTCGCGCATGCCAGGACCGCCGCGCGGTCCTTCATAGCGGATGACCAGAACCTCGCCTTCCCGGTAGGCGCGGTTCGTCACCGCCTCAAAACATTGCTCTTCCGAATCGAAACAGCGTGCCGGGCCGGAGAATTTCAACTCCGCCATGCCCGCGACCTTCACGATCGCGCCTTCAGGGGCAAGGTTTCCCTTCAAGCCCACGACACCGCCGGTTTGGGTAATTGGTCTGTTGGCCGGGCGGACCACATCCTGGTGTTCATTCCAGGCAACGTGCTCCATATTTTCGGCCAAAGTACGGCCAGTGACCGTCAGGCAATCGCCATGCAGATAGCCGTGGTCGAGCAGCGTCTTCATCAGCAGCGGAATGCCGCCGGCCTCGAACATGTCCTTGGCGACATATTTGCCGCCCGGCTTGAGATCGGCGATGTAAGGCGTCTTCTCGAAGATTTTCGCTACGTCGAAGAGGTCGAACTTGATCCCGGCCTCATGCGCGATCGCCGGCAGGTGCAGCGCGGCATTGGTCGAGCCGCCGGTGGCCGAAACCACGGTCGCCGCGTTTTCCAGTGCCTTCAGCGTGACGATGTCGCGTGGGCGAATGTTTTCGCGATCAGCTCCATGACCTTTTCGCCCGAGGCGAAATTGAAGCGGTCGCGCATTTCGTAGGGCGCCGGTGCGCCGCAGGAATAGGGCAGCGCAAGACCGATTGCCTCGGCGACGGTGGCCATGGTGTTGGCGGTGAACTGGGCGCCGCAGGAACCGGCCGAGGGACAGGCGGCCTGCTCGATTTCAAGCAGCTCGCCATCATCGATCGTGCCGACCGAGTGCTGGCCGACCGCCTCGAACACATCCTGCACGGTGATCTGACGGCCGCGATAGCTGCCGGGCAGGATCGAGCCGCCATAAATGAAGATCGACGGCACATTGAGACGCACCATGGCCATCATCATGCCTGGCAGCGACTTGTCGCAGCCGGCCAGGCCGACCAGCGCATCGTAGCAATGGCCGCGCATGGTGAGTTCGACTGAATCGGCGATGACTTCGCGCGACACCAGCGACGACTTCATGCCCTGGTGGCCCATGGCGATGCCGTCGGTGACGGTGATGGTGCAGAATTCGCGCGGCGTGCCGTTGGCGGCTGCTACGCCCTTCTTGACCACCTGAGCCTGGCGCATCAGCGAGATGTTGCAGGGTGCTGCCTCGTTCCAGCAGGACGCGACGCCGACCAGCGGCTGCGCGATTTCGGCCGCCGACAGGCCCATGGCGTAGAGATAGGACCGGTGCGGCGCACGCGCCGGACCGACAGTCACATGGCGGCTAGGGAGCTTAGCCTTTGAAATGACCTTGGCGTCCATTCTCTTCCTTGCCGCGGGCGGTGCGGCCTGCCTCATCGCCGAGCCTTTTAGCGCGCGTCCCGAGACGAGTTCGAGGTGCGCCGGGTTTATGGCGGGAAATGGGCAATTTCCTCGGCCTGACCTTTAGCGCAGGGGTTGTTCAGAAAGTGTTGCCAAAACGTCACATTTGTACAATGCGGCCGAGGTGCTGCTTATATGCAACGTAGCTTGGGTATCGAACGCCCGAAATCTCCACACCAACGAAAAAGGCCGGGCGATGCCCGGCCTTTTTCGAAACATTTTCATAATCTTAGAACTTGATCTTGAGACCGCCAGAAATCGCCGTCACCAGGTCGTTGCCGAAGTCGTAGCTGACGTCGGTCCCGGCTGGATAGCCATTAGCATCAACCACCACTCCAGAATGGCCGCTGGTCAGCACCCCGATTGCGCCCGCCAGGCGGAGTTCGATGTTGGGCCGCGGCGTATAGGCGACGCCCCCGCCCAATGTCCATGTATCGGTCTGGTCGCCATATCCGTGCGACGTGCCACGATCCCAGGAGATTTGTGCGGCACCACTCCAATGTTCGTTGAACTGATGGCCAATGCCGCCGGTGACCGTCCAGCCATCGCGATACATCAGGTCGAGCGAGGTTAACCTGACGGGACTAGGGGAAATCGACGTACAGGGAGCGAGACCCTTGCTGGCCTCCGAGCAAATCGGAATACTTTGCAGCACGCTCCAATTGACCCACTTGATCGAACCGAAAGCAAGCCAACCTGGGGCGATGCCGGATTGAAGCTTCAATTCCACGGAATCCGGCATCTTCGCCGTCCCGTAAATATCGGTCAGCGCGGAAGAGCCGGGAGGCAGCAGACCCGCAATCGGAGCCAGGGATGTCGTATCGAGCGTGCCCGAAATATTATCGAGCTTGACTTGTGAATTGTAGACGAGACTGGCGCGCAAGGCGATGTCGGGAATTTCGTAAGCGATACCAGCCCGCCAGCCCCAGCCGTCGCCCTTCAGATCGATACGACCGACGAAATTGGCAGGAACGGGGAAGACGCCTGAAAGGTCTGGAACGCCGCCGATATAGCTCGTCTTGTAGCCGTAGACTTCTTGATAAAAAGCGCCGCCGATGAAGCGAAGTTGACCCTTGCCGACCTCCATCTTGTAGGAGCAGGTACCGGCGTAATTGTTGCTCTTGATATTGGTTTCGATGTTGGAATATGCGCCGTTCCAGATGCCCGGGCTCGAACGCGCCCCCCAAGGCTGGGAGTAATCCAACAAGCAGTCCACGCCATGACCGAGCGACGCCTTGACGCCAAAGTAAGGCACCCAATAATCGTCAGTGTTGCGCGCCGAGCTATTGCCGCTCAGCGGGGCGGGGTTTCCGGACGTATCCACCGCGTTCTTCACTTTGCGTTGCGGTGACACATAGGTCGCATCGGCGTTCGCAGTGAACGGGGCAGGATCAAACAAAAGGTCGATGTCATAACCACCACGCTCGATGCCGCCGGCATGCGCCGCATTCATCGCCGTGCCGATCAGAGCCAGTGAAAAGCACCCCGCCCCCAGCAGTGCCTTCAGCTTGTCCATGAGTCCCCTCCCCGAATTCGAACACCACCCAAGCAAGAACCAATTTGCCTGGGAGACGCAACAACGATTTCAAGAGGCGTACATGTACATATTTCCCGGATGCGCTTCCCGGTCATGCACCGAGCGGCATGATCCGCGCAAATTGCTGATTTGAGAGCATCGTTCCTGAAAAAACGCAGGAAAACCAACCAATACCCGCAGAAAAATGGCATTCTGGGGCACATTTCGCCCAACGTTACATTATGGCAACATCGCGGCAAAAACTTCCGTTTACGTCAACGACAATATTCGCGTCCAAGCTAATATGAACCAGCGGACGCCAAAACAGATCCCGACTTTTGCGGAACGCAGCAAAGAACCGGCCAAACAAAAAGACCGGGCACTGCCCGGCCTTTTTCGTCGATATTCTTCGTATCTACCACTTGATGCTGTAGCCGCCCGACAGCGCATAGCCCCAATCGCCCTGGACAGTACGATTGAGGAAAGAAGGCGCATACTGGGTCTCCGACACCGAGGCCAAATAGACTGCGGCGACGCCCAGTCGAAGTTCACCGCCCAGCTTGTCCTTCATCGCGACCCCGGTACCCACGGTATAGGTATCCCCCGTCAGATCCCAACCCGTGCTCACGCCACGATCATAGGACGCAAAGAGAGTTCCGGAGAACTGATCGTTGAACTTATGGCCAACGCCACCAGTGACGGTCCAGCCATCGCGCCAAAAATAGTCGTTGCCATTCTCTATTCCCAAGGACGGCACATGGAGGTTCAACTGCTTGGTGACCGACCAATCGGTCCACTTGACACTGCCGTAAACAAGCCAACCCGGCGCTACACCGGTTTGAGCCTTGAACTCCAGCGACTGAGGGAATTCGGTGTCCCCGCTCGCAGGTCGGGTCAACGATATGGGAGTCAACGGAGGCCTGGCATCCGCCGAACCGGACGCGTCGATCGATACACCGGAGCGGTACATCAACTGAGCGCGCAATGCGATCTCCGGAATCTCATAGGCAACGCCCGCACGCCACCCGACATTGCTGTCCTTCAGGTTGACATTAAGCAATCCAGCGACCGCGAGGAGGTTGTAGTCGACATCCTCATGGTAGACGCCGCCGAGTACCCAAAAGCGACCCTTGCTCAAATCAAATTTGACGCCGCAGGTGACAGCGCCTTCATAGATTGTGAAATTCTCCTTGAGCTTCGCAAGGGTTCCACTGGGCGAGGACCATGTCGCTCCACCACCATAAGATTCCGTGTAGGTACCTGCGCAAGATAGGCTGTCCGACAGCCTGAACTTCACAGCGGCCGAAGGGACAGCGTAAGCGTCTGCATAATTCTCACCAACCAAGCTCGGATTGAGCAGGTTTTTCGAATACTTCCTGGTGGGCGCGACATAGGTCACGCTCGTGCGCATGTTGAAGTTGCCGTCCTCAAAGAGAATGTCGGTATCGGCCGTGCCGCGCGAGAAGCCCCCAGCGTGCGCCGAGGCCATCAAGACCAACGAAAAGCACCCTGCCCCCAGCAGTGCTTTCAGACGCAAATTGTTCATGGATGTCCTCCCCGAATATCTAGTGCGTCAAGCTAGAACCAATTCAGGTTAACGGCGCAACAACGAATTCCGGGGGCGTACATGTACATGTTCGCCAAACGCTTTTTCGACAAAATGCAAAGGAACGTCACGAGGCCCAAAACGGCCCTGGCCACATCCAAAACGCCGAAAAAATGCAGAAAATGGCCCCAAAAAGCTCTAAAACGGCCAATTTTGAGGGGACCCGGCCTCAATTGTTACATTATGGCAACAATGGGCTAAAAGTTTCCGTTTACGTCAACATTTACGCAACGGAATGCCCATTTTTGAGGCAGATGACGCATGGAAATTCGCGCCGGCGTCATGGGCGAATCTGCCCCTTCAGCCGGCGTCACGAACCCTGGTCAGCGCTACCGAAAGCTTGTCCTGCGCGGCGCGATATTCGGCCAGCTTTTCCCGTTCGCCTTCCACGATCTCGGCCGGAGCGCTGGCAACGAATTTCTCATTCGACAGCTTCTTGTGCAGGCGCGCGATTTCCTCGGTCACCTTGACCAGTTCCTTCTGCAGCCGCGCGGCCTCCGCGGTGAGGTCGATCAGGCTGCCAAGCGGCAGGCAGATCGTCGCCTCGTTGAGCACGATCTGTGCCGACCCCTTGGGTGCCGCATCGGCGAGCGAGATGTCACCGACACGCGCCAGCCGCTTGATAGCTGAGTCCTCGCGAACCAGCCGTTCGCGCGTCACGTCGTTGGCGCCGACCACCACGAGCGGGGCTATTGCCGCCGGTGGCACGTTCACCTCCGAGCGCACCGAGCGGATGCCGGAGACCAGATCGACCAGCCAGTTGATGTCGGCGGCCGCTTCAGCATCCTCGAAATCCGGCGACGGCCATGCGGCATGGCACAGAAGCGACTCGCGCTCCTTGCCCTCGCCCGCCGTCTGCGCCCACAGCTCTTCGGTCATGAACGGCATCATCGGATGCAGGAGCTTGTAGATCTCGTCGAGCACGAAGGCGACGCAGGCGCGGCTTTCGGCCTTGGCCGCCTCGTCCGCGCCCATGAACACCGGTTTCAGCAGCTCCAGGTACCAGTCGCAGAACAGGTTCCAGACGAAGCGGTAGGCGACTCCCGCCGCCTCGTTGAAGCGGTACAAGGTGAGGCCGTCGGTGATCTCGCGCGTGGCGCGTGTCAGCTCGGTCAGGATCCAGCGGTTGACCGCCAGCTTGGCGTCGTTCAGCCAGAAATCGTCATTGCGCGCGACTTCGTTCATCTCGGCAAAGCGCGTCGCGTTCCACAGCTTGGTGCCGAAATTACGATAGCCGGCGATGCGCGCCGGGTCGAGCTTCACGTCACGTCCCTGCGCCGCCATCACCGTCAGGGTGAAGCGCAACGCGTCGGCGCCATATTCGTCGATCAGATCGAGCGGGTCGATGACGTTGCCCTTCGACTTCGACATCTTGGCGCCGTTCTTGTCGCGGACGAGCGCATGCACATAGACGGTGTGGAACGGCTCCTCGTCCATGAAGTGCAGGCCCATCATCATCATGCGGGCGACCCAGAAGAAGATGATGTCGAAGCCGGTCACCAGCACGTCGGTCTGGTAATAGGTCTTCAACTCCGGGGTTTCATCCGGCCAGCCCAGCGTCGAGAAGGGCCACAGCGCCGACGAGAACCAGGTGTCGAGCACGTCCTCGTCGCGGGTCAGGATCTCGCCCGGCTTGAAGTTTTCGAGCTTGTCCTCGACCCAGGCCTTCCAGGGGCCTTCAAGCGCCAGATAATATTCGATCGCCGCGCCCAGCGCCTCTTCCTCGGACTTCTCGACGAAGACGCGCCCATCCGGTCCGTACCAGGCGGGGATCTGATGCCCCCACCACAGCTGGCGCGAAATGCACCAGGGCTGGATGTTCTCCATCCAGTCGAAATAGGTCTTCTCCCAGTTCTTGGGCACGAAATTGGTGCGCCCCTCGCGCACCGAGGCGATCGCCGGCTTGGCCAGTTCCGCCGCGTTGGCGTACCACTGCTCGGTCAGGTACGGCTCGATCGGCACACCGCCACGGTCGCCATGTGGCACGGCGTGGCGGTGCGGCTCGACCTTGTCGAGGAAGCCGCCGGCCTCCATCAGTTCGACGATCTTTTTGCGGGCGACGAAACGGTCGAGACCGTCGAGCTCGTCCCAGACAGCTTGCCGCTCCGGCGTCACCTCGAGGCCCGCCAGGAAGTCCTCGTTGTCCTTCAACTTGATGGCCGCTTCGACGGTCAGGATGTTGATTGCCGGCAATTGGTGGCGTTTGCCGACCTCGAAGTCGTTGAAGTCATGCGCCGGCGTGATCTTGACCGCGCCCGACCCCTTTTCAGGATCGGAATATTCGTCCGCCACCACAGGTATCTTGCGGCCGACGATCGGCAGGACGACGTTCTTGCCAACCAGTTGCCGGAACCGCTCGTCGTCGGGGTGCACGGCGACCGCCGTATCGCCCAGCATCGTCTCGGGGCGCGTCGTCGCCACGACGATGAAGGTCTTCGGGTTTTCCGGATCGAAGGTCGCGCCTTCGATCGGATAGCGGAAATGCCAGAGATTGCCGTTGACCTCCTGCTGCTCGACCTCGAGGTCGGAGATCGCGGTCAACAGTTTCGGATCCCAGTTCACAAGGCGCTTGTCCTTGTAGATCAGCCCTTCCTTGTAGAGGCTGACGAACACTTCGAGCACGGCCTTGGAAAGGCCCTCGTCCATGGTGAAACGCTCGCGTGACCAGTCGGCGGAGGCGCCTAGACGTTTCAGCTGGTTGAAGATCAACCCACCCGATTCGGCCTTCCATTCCCACACTTTCTCGATGAATTCTTCGCGCGTCAGATCGCGGCGATGGATCTGCTTTTCCATCAGCCGCCGCTCGACCACCATCTGCGTGGCGATGCCGGCATGGTCCATGCCGGGCTGCCACAGGACGTTCTTGCCACGCATGCGCTCGAAACGAACCAGAATGTCCTGCAGCGTGTTGTTGAGCGCATGGCCCATATGCAGCGACCCGGTGACGTTGGGCGGCGGAATGACGATGGTGAAGGCCTCGGCCCCCTCTTCCGCTCCGGCCCCGGCGCGAAACGCGTCGGCTTCCTCCCACACCTTGGCGATCTTCGGCTCGACGGTCTTGGCGTCGTAGGTCTTTTCAAGCATGGGAAAACGGTCCGCGCTGTCGGGAATTTTGCTGGTTCGGTGTAAATCGGAAGGTCTTGGCCAAGTCAACCGCAAGGGCAGCCTGGGATCATCACAAGCAGATAGGCGCGGACCTATTCATTTCAACAGATGGCCGCGTGGCCACCGCATCTTCACCGCGAGGCATAGCTGCGAACCGAGCCTTGGGGCTCCCGCACCTTCATTGTCAGCGACCCCGATGGCAATTTGATCGCCTTCGCCAGTTCGGCAACCAGCGGCTGACCTCGTCACAACGAGAAACGCCGCCTCGGCAGCGGCGTTTCTTCTGGAACTCAGGCCTGGACGCTATTGCGCCCCGCGTGCCACGCGCTCGATCTCTTCGCGCACCAGCCTTTCGACGAGCGTCGGCAGATTGTTGTCCAGCCAATCCTGCAGCATCGGGCGAAGCATTTCTTCGGCCATCTCGTCGAATGTCTTCTTGCTGCGGCTTGCAAAAGCGTCGGACAGTTCGCCGAAGGCAGCCGCAACCTGCCGTCCAGTGTGTTCGGAAAGAATCGCGGGACGCACCGCATGCGCTTCGTTTGCCGCCGTGCGCGCCTGAGCCGTGCCCGTTGGAGCATCGCTTGACGAAGGCCGCTCGATCGCAGGTTCCGCCGCCGGCTCGCTCACCGACACCTCCGGCTGGGGCGATGGGCGGATGCTCCGCTCCGGCATCGCCTTGGCTTGCTCGCCAACCGCCGCGATCTCGCGACGCCAATCGGCCACGATGGCTTCACTTGTCGCAACCTCCGCGGGAGCCACCGGCGCGTCGCGGCTGGCGGCAGGCATCGGCTCGGCGGCAACCCGGGCGCTGACCTCGGCCAATGTCGTCGGCGTCCTGCCCGCAGCCGGATCGGCGCGTGGCGGCGTTTCCGTGCGTGCTGTCGCCAGCGGTATGGCTGGCGCCTGGATTTCCGCCATCGCGACGGGCTTCCTGGCCTCGGGGACGGCATGCAGTTCGGCGCGGAACGCATCGATATCCGCGGCTGGAACACCACTCGGCGCGGGCTCCAGGTCCTGCTGCAACTCATCGGTCTCGCCCGGCTGCTTGCGGCCGTTGTCGCTGTCTTCGATGATCCTCCTGATGGAAGCGAGTATCTCTTCCATGGAAGGTTCGCGCTGTGCGCTGCTTGCCGTTGCCATCGTCACATCCGCCGCCCTTGTGACCCGTTGCAGGTTTCCGCTCCGGCAAGAGCCGGATTCGAATCATGGCAACAGCGTAACCGACGGATCGCCGCACGAGAATCCCCAATCTGAGGACATGTGGGATTTCAACAGATTAGAGCGATTCCGCCAAAGCCGTGTGACCGTCCCCGTCAGCAACCAACAAAAGGACAACGACAGTCCTGCGTTTCCTAAAGAACCGCCCAGCCCGGAAACGCCGTTCGAACGAAGGGCCTAGCGGCCATCCGGCGTGCGCAGGCCGATCCACTTGTCCTTGACGGCGTTGTAGTGTTCCTCGGGCTTGTACTTCGTCACCTGCAGCGCCAGCCGTTCGGCTGAGAGGTGGCCGATCGCTGACAAGATAGCATAGCTCGCTACGACCACGTCGTGTTCGGAATTGGCCTGGTTGATCTTAGCCGTGATCACGGTGGCCTGCGCGTTGAGCACGTCGAGCGTCGTGCGTTGGCCGACATTGCGTTCTTCGATGACGCCATTCAGCGCCAGTTGCGCTGCTTCGATCACTTGCCTGTTGGCGGCAACGCTTTGTTGGGCGGCGGTATATTGCGACCATGCCGACGCAACGGCCTGACGCACCTGGTCGCGACTGACATCGACCTGGATGCGCGCTTGACCCAGCGATTCCTTGTTCTGCCGCACGACTGCCGAGGTCCGGCCACCGGAATAGATCGGAATGGTCAGCGTCGCGCCGATATTGGCCGAGGTCGAATTTCCGTTGGAACCCGACACATCGGGGATGGCGTTGCGGTAGTTTTCCGAAACGCCAGCCGACGCCGACAGCTGCGGCAACAGCGCGCCCTCGGACGATTTCACCGAGAACGCCGCGGCGTCGACCAGATGCTGGGTGGCAAGGATGGCCGGGTGTTCGGCCGAGCCGATGGCGATCGCGGCATCGAGGCTCGACGGCAGCAACCTGCCCAATGGCGAAGCGGCCTTGAGCTTGCCGGGCTCGTCACCGACCACCTGGTGATAGGTCGCGGCGCTGGCCAGCGCCTGCGCGCGGGCAGCGCTCAGCGATGCCACCGCGGAAGCGCGCGAGGCATCGGCCTGCGCGACGTCGGTGCGCGTGCCTTCGCCGACCTCGAAGCGCGAGCGCGCGGCGCGCGCCTGCTCGGTCAGGAACTGCAGGTTCTGCTCGGTCAGCACGGCGATCTGCCGGTCGCGAATCACGTCCATATAGGCGGTGGCCGCGTTGAACAGCGTGTTCTCCTCGGTATTGCGCAGGCTTTCCACCGACGCCTTGACCTGGGCTTCAGCCGCCGCCACGTTGTTTCTCGTCTGGAAGCCGTCGAACAGCGATTGATTGATCTGAATGCCGTAGCTGCCGCTTGTCAGCTTCGAATTGCCGCCGCCATTTGCCCGGCGCGTGTTCGTATAGTCGATATTGGCTGAACCGGTAACCGTCGGCCGCCAGCCCGACTTGGCAATGGCCACGCCCTCGTCGGTGACACGCACGCCGGCACGCGATGCATTCAGCGTGGAATTGTATTGATAGGCTTTTGCAAGAGCACCGGTGATGGTTTCAGCCGAAGCGGCCAGCGGGGATAGCGCGGTCGCCGAAACAAGGACGGCGGTGAAAAGTGACTTGCGTATTGACGGCACGGTTTAACCCTCATTCGTTTCCATGGGAACCGCGCCGCACCAGCTTCTCTTCCTGAGCAGCCCGAACGGCGTGTTTCATGTTCCCTGTTGCTCAGCCCAAAGTGCCCCCAGTCTGGGATCAGCAACGATCGTTCAAATGCAAGCGACCATGACAAAGCCTTTGCTGCAAGGCTAAATCATTCAGAATTCGAAAGCATGCTCACGTTCGAATCCGGGTAGTGGCTTAATTGCCGCATTAAATGCCCTTCTTCCGGTTACAACCCCCCAGCCTTGAAAAAAGTCGCGCCACGCCCGAATTGCCCTGGCCCTCGACCGCAACCAGGCGCCCACCTTCGGCGAGTTGGTCGAGCAGCGACGCCGGCACTTTACCGACGCTGCCCCCGATGAAGATGACATCGTACGGCGCCTTCCCCGCATGGCCTTGCGCCAGAGCGCCCTGAACCACGGTCACATTGCCGCAGCCGAGGCTGGACAGGGTCGACGCGGCGGTTTGCGCCAATGCCGCATCGCTTTCGAGCGCCACGACGGATCTTGCCAGGCGCGACAGGATCGCAGAAGCGTAGCCGGTGCCGCAACCGACATCGAGCGCCGAATCGGTCACGCTGATCTCGGCCAGTTGCATCAGCTTGGCCAGCGGCGAAGCCTCCATCAGGTAGCGCGAGCCATCGGCGCTGTCGGCGATGCGGATATCCTCGTCGATATAGGCGAGATCGCGCTGGCGATCGCCGACGAAAACCTCGCGTGGCACGGAAAGCATCGCGTCAAGCAGCGGCGCGCTGGTCACGTCGGTGGTGCGGACCTGACCATCGACCATCTTGATCCGAAGTTCGGAGAAATCAGCGCTCATGTCCCAACCAATCTGCTTGCCGCGTCAGAATCGCGGTTCATGTCGACCGGAACTTCAGGCTCCGGCGCTGACGCGCGGGAGCCCGGGTATTGGAGGCCTCGCCCGGAATCGAACCGGGGTGCAAGGATTTGCAGTCCTCTGCGTAACCACTCCGCCACGAGGCCTCGTTGCTCCCGGCGTTCCACCCGGTTCCAATAGGTTGCGGCGAAAAAGCCGTCAAGCGGCCACGACGTATTCCGAACGGTTTCCTCCGCGCCGGCCTCAGCCCCTATCAGATCGCCGTCACAGCCACCCGCTCACATTCGCAATCCGTTAAGCATGGCGGATGATCGAGCGAAACTCCGCGCGCCGGCTTGCGTTGAGAAACCGGGAGGACTGCGCCATGGCCCTGGCCAAACCCAAGGACGAAACGAATGAAACGGAAAGCGTGCCGCTGCTGGGGTGCGAGGACTTGGTGCGCTACGCCATCGACTGCCTGAGAATAGAAGGCACAGGCAGGCTTTCACCGCGTGACCGCGCGCGTCTGGCTTCGGCTTCCGCGGTCCTGAAGGAGATCAGCGAGGATCTGAAGGCAGGCACGCAACCGGATTCCGAGCAATCTAGCACCGAGAAACAGCGCCAGAATTGATTCTCTTCGAAGACCACCGCCCTGCGAGATGCGTCGGCCAACGGCCGCTCAATCCGGCCGGCGTCGCCGCTCCCACCAGACGACCAAGCGGCGGCGGTGGCGGCGCACCAGGGCAAATTCGTAGGAAAGTACCAGCAGTCCGAGCGGCACCATCCAGAAGCCAAGGATGGGCAAGAACCCGAGAATGCCGCCAATGGTCAAAAGCACGCCGATCGTGATTCTGAGACCGCGCGACTGCGGCATGGTGAATTCGCGCCCGAAAACCGAGATCTTTCGTGCTGGTATCCGGTTTTCGTCCGCTGCCGTCATCGCGAAGAACTGCCTGTCTGGGGGCTCGATAATGTCATTTTACGAAAGCTGCGGCCGCCCTTTCGGTTCCGTGCCGTCGCCAAGACGGCTAATATGAGGGCGGCCAAGGCCGATTGCGAGAAACCGACACGTGAAAAAGTCTCGGAAAAATGCGAAATGCTTCTTTGCAAAGCCGAAACGGGTTTGCTATAGGCTGCGCCACTTGCTCAAAGAGCCTCCGTTCCCCGGTAGCTCAGTGGTAGAGCAACCGGCTGTTAACCGGTTGGTCGCTGGTTCGAATCCGGCCCGGGGAGCCAATGCCTTTTTCTGCGCTATGGCACGACCTGCATGCCAGCGCGCGATTTTCCCCCTGCGGCAAGACGGCTTCCTGCGCATCAGTGATCATGAATGAGAATGCCTGTGGATATCCGGGCCAGGCGTTGCTGCGCCCGCGGCGAACACAGAGCTCGCCTCGCTGACGATGGAAACGTGATCTCGCGCCGCCTTGCCGGCCGCAGCACCGTCGCCGCGCATGATCGCGGTCACGATGGCGTCGTGCTCCTGCCAGGATTTGGAAAGGCGGCCCGGCAACATGAACTGGGCGCGGCGGAACGGCGCCAAGCGGCTCCGCGTCATGACAGTCATTTCGTAGATATGGGCGTTGTGGGCGCCGCGATAGAGCCGGGTGTGGAACTCGGTGTTGAAATGCTCGTAGTCCTCTTCGGCGCCCAACTGCACCATCCGCGCCGAAGCTCGGTGCTCGGCCTCGAGCGCATGGCGCTCGCTGCTGGTCATGCGCTCGGCCGAGAACCGCGCGCAGATCGCCTCCAGTTCGGCCATGCTCTCGAACATCGAGGCGAGATGCTCCTGCGTCACCACCGCGACGATTGCGCCGCGGTTCGGCCTCCTTTCGACCAGCCCCATCGCGCTCAGCTGGCCTAGCGCTTCCCTGACCGGTGTGCGTGAAACGTCGAAGCGGGCCGCGAGCCAGGTCTCGTCCAGCTTTTCGCCAGGGCGCAGGTAGCCGGTGACGATCCGGTCGCCGATCGCCCTCACCATCTGATCCACGGTCGTGCCCGACCTGATCAAGCTGCGCTTCCCCGACAAATCTCCTCCGTCCGGCCTTCTTGCGTGTCGGCGGCCTCTTGGACTCAAATACGCCCCTCTATGCCTCTATTTTAATCTGCCTGTCAAATTGGCTAATTTAGAAGCAAAAAGTGCATGCAATTGCCTCTGCTGTGAGCAGCTGGCTTTGGTACGGATACTGATTTTATTGGCTAAATCGCCAGCTCTGAACTGGCACAGTGATTGCATGCACTTTCTTGCCGGCATGTTAACCGACCCGGAAAGGGTCCTACAGGGGAGCATTCAGATGACCGCGAGATTCACGCTTAACCGCCGCGACCTGCTCAAGACCTCCGCCGTGGGAGCGGCGCTCGGCCTGGTCTCGGCCTCCTTTCCTATTCGCCGCGCCTTCGCCGCCAGCGCCACCGTCGGCTTCATCTATGTCGGACCGAAGGACGATTACGGATACAACCAGGCCCATGCCGAGGGTGCCGCTACCCTGAAGGGTATCGAGGGGATCACCGTCGTCGAGGAAGAGAACGTGCCGGAGACGGTCGACGTCCAGAAGACCATGGAGTCCATGATCAACCTAGACGGCGCATCGCTGATCTTCCCGACCTCGTTCGGGTATTTCGATCCCCACATGCTGGCCATGTGCGCGAAATTCCCCGACGTGCAGTTCCGCCATTGCGGTGGCATGTGGAACAAGGACAAGCACCCGATGAATGCTGGTTCCTATTTCGGCTATATCGGCATGGGCCAGTACCTGAATGGCGTCGTCGCCGGCCATACCAGCAAGTCGAAAAAACTCGGCTTCGTCGCCGCCAAGCCGATCCCGCAGGTGCTGCTCAACATCAACTCCTTCCTCCTCGGCGCGCGCTCGGTCGATCCCACCATCACCTGCCAGGTCATCTTCACCGGCGAATGGTCACTGGCCGTCAAGGAGGCGGAAGCCACCAATGCCTTGGTTGACCAGGGGATCGACGTCATCACCTGCCACGTCGACAGCCCCAAGGTCGTGGTCGAGACGGCCGCCGGCCGCGGCGCCTTCGTCTGCGGTTACCACGCCAACCAGAGCCCGCTGGCGCCTGAAAAATACCTGACCGGCGCCGAATGGAACTGGGCCAAGGTCTACAAGATGTTCGTCGACGACCTCGTCGCCGGCAAGCCGCTGCCCAATTTCACCCGCGGCGGGCTGGCCGACGGCTTCGTCAAGATGAGCCCGCTCGGTCCCGCCGTCGACGAGCCGGCGCGCAAGCAGTTCGACGTCACGCTGGCGGAAATGACCAAGGGCGGCTTCTCCGTCATCAAGGGCCCGTTGAAGAGCAACAAGGGCGCTGTCGTTGCCACCGAAGGGCAAGCCTTCGCGGAGACGGCGATCGAACTCGAAAGCATGGACTATCTCGTCGAGGGCGTCGTCGGCTCAACCGCGTAAACCAGGCGGGCGGAGGCGGATCATGGCAGAGACGGTCAGCAATGCGGACGTGCCGGTGTTCGGCGTCAAGGGCTATCCGGCGGGGCTCGAATGGGTTGCCCGGCGGGCCGAGGCCTTCGTCATTCCGGTCGCGGCGCTGATTGTCGGCATGGCGATCTTCAGCCTGTTCATCCTGGCGGTCGGCAAGTCGCCGGTGCAACTCTACGAAGTGATGTGGCGCGGCGGCTTCGGCTCATGGTTCTCTATCCAGAACTCGCTGTCGCGTGCCGCGCCCCTGCTGCTGGCCGCACTCTGCGTGGCACTGCCGGCGCGGCTTGGCCTCGTCGTCATCGGCGGCGAAGGGGCCATCGTGCTCGGTGGTGTCGCCGCCGCGGCGGCCGGCATGGCGCTCAACGGCGCTCCCTCCTTCATCGTCATTCTCGTCATGGGCGTGGCGGGCATGGCCGCCGGCGGCATCTGGATAGGTGCCGTCGGCGCGCTCCGCCATTACCGCGCCGTCAACGAGACCATTTCGAGCTTGCTGACGGCCTATATCGCCATCGCGTTGATGAACCAGCTCGTCGAAGGGCCGCTGCGCGACCCGGCCTCGCTCAACAAGCCGTCGACCCAGCCGCTGGCGGAGGCCTACCGAATCGGCAACATGCCCGGCACGGAGGTGCATTGGGGGCTTGCCGTCGGCGTGCTGGCCTGCGTGCTGTCCTGGGTGCTGATCGAAAAGACTCGCTGGGGCTTTGCCGCCCGCATCGCCGGCGGCAATGTCAGGGCGGCGCAGGTGCAGGGACTTGCCGTTGGCTCTCTCATCGTCGGCTTCACCGGCCTTGCCGGCGCCTTCGCCGGTCTGGCCGGTATGCTGGAGGTCGCCGCCGTCCAGGGCAGCGCCAACGCCTCGCTCGCCGCCGGCTACGGTTATACCGGCATCCTCGTCGCCTTTCTTGCCCGCCACAATCCGCTGGCCATCATCCCGGTCGCCTTCCTGCTTGGCGGCATAGACGCGTCCGGCGGGCTGATCCAGCGCCGCATGGACCTGCCCGACGCCACGGTGCTGGTGCTGCAGGGCATGCTGTTCATCGTCATCCTGTTCAGCGAGACCTTTTACGGCCGCTTCAAGGCCTTCAATCCCGATCTCTGGCGAAGGAGCAGCTGATGGACGCCACCGGGATCGGCCTCTGGGGCGTGCCACTCGCCATCCTCGGCGGCGCCATCCGCGTTTCGACGCCCTTCATCTTCGTCTCGCTTGGCGAAGCCATCACCGAGCGTTCGGGACGCATCAATCTCGGCCTCGAAGGCACGCTGGTGTTCGGCGCCATGACCGCCTACGCGGTGGCGGTGATGACCGGCTCTCCCTGGCTCGGCCTTCTCGCCGCCGCCTCCGCCGGCTCCTGCTTCGGCCTGTTCCACGGCTGGATCTGCAAATTCCCGAAGGTCAACGACATCGCCATCGGCATCGCCCTGATGCTGTTCGGCTCCGGTCTTGCCTTCTTCTTCGGCAAGCCGTTCATCCAGCCTTCCGCGCCCGACTTGCCGGCCATTCCTCTCGGTGCGTGGTCCGATATCCCGCAAGTGCAGGCCGCGCTCGACGTCAACGTGCTGTTCCTGATCGGCGCCGCGCTGGCGGTGTCCCTGTGGTGGGCCTTCCGCAACACCCGCGCCGGCCTCATCGTGCGCGTCGTCGGCGACAGTTCCGACGCCGCGCGTGCGATGGGCCTCAATCCCGACACGGTGCGCCTGATCGCCACCGGCGTCGGCGGCGCGCTGGCCGGCATCGGCGGCGCCTATCTGTCGCTCTATTATCCCGGCAGCTGGTCCGAAGGGATTTCGTCGGGACAAGGGCTGATGGCGGTGGCGCTGGTCATCTTCGCGCGATGGAACCCGCTCGGCTGTTTTGCCGCAGCACTTCTGTTCGGCGGCGCCGGTGCGCTCGGGCCGGCGCTGCAGTCTGTCGGCGTCACCCAAGGCTACTACCTCTTCTACGCAGCGCCTTACATCCTCACCCTCGTCATCATGATCGCCACCTCGTCGCCTAGCCGCTCACTCGCCGGCGCGCCGGGCGAACTGTCGATCACCAAATGAGCGCGACAAGACTGGAGTTTTCCGCATGAACGCCAGAGCCGAATTCACCCAGCACTATATCGACGCCGACCCCTATCCGTGGCCGTACAACGGCGATCTTCGTCCGGACAATACGGCGCTGGTCATCATCGACATGCAGACCGATTTTTGCGGCCCGGGCGGCTATGTCGACCACATGGGCTACGACCTGTCGCTGGTGAGGGCTCCAATTGAGCCGATCAAGTCCGTGTTGTCGGCGATGCGCGCCAAGGGCTACACCATCATTCACACCCGCGAGGGCCACCGGCCCGACCTCGCCGACCTGCCGGCCAACAAGCGCTGGCGCTCGCGCCGCATCAATGCCGGCATTGGCGATCCCGGTCCTTGCGGCCGCATCCTGGTACGCGGCGAGCCGGGCTGGGACATCATCCCCGACCTCTATCCCATCGAAGGCGAACCGATCATCGACAAGCCGGGAAAAGGTTCGTTCTGCGCCACAGATTTCGAGCTGATCCTCAACCAGCGTGGCATAGCAAACATTGTGCTCACCGGCATCACCACCGATGTCTGCGTCCACACCACCATGCGCGAGGCCAACGATCGCGGCTTCGAATGCGTGATGCTGGAGGATTGCTGCGGCGCTACCGACCACGGCAACCATCTCGCCGCCGTCAAGATGATCAAGATGCAGGGCGGCGTGTTCGGCGCGGTGTCGAACGCGAAGGCCTTCGTTGCGCAACTGCCATGATGAGGATCGGCCATGAGTGACGGCGGCAAAAGAGCGGTCGGCGTCGAGACCATCGGCATGACGATGCGCTTCGGTGGCTTCACCGCGCTCGACACGGTGTCGATCAAGGTGCCGGCGGGGTCGTTCCACGCGTTGCTTGGCGAGAACGGCGCCGGCAAGTCGACGCTGGTCAAATGCATGATGGGTTTTTACCACCCGACCGCAGGCGACATTCTTGTCGACGGCCGCGAGGTCAGCATCGCCAGTCCAAGGGATGCTTCCGCACTCGGCCTCGGCATGGTCTACCAGCATTTCACGCTGGTGCCGTCGCTGACCGGCGCCGAGAACCTGGTCATTTCGCGCGAGAAAGTGCCGGGGATCATCGACTGGCATCAGGAGCGTGCCGACCTTGCCGACTTCATGGAACGCATGCCGTTCAAACTGCCGCTCGACGTCAAGGTTGCCGAGCTTGCGGCCGGCGAGAAGCAGAAGCTCGAAATCGTCAAGCAGCTCTATCTCGGCCGCTCCTTCCTGGTGCTCGACGAGCCGACCTCGGTGCTGACGCCCGGCGAGGCGCAGGAGGTGCTCGGCCTCGTGCGCGCCATGACCAAGGCCGGCGGCCTGACGGTCTTGATGATCTCGCACAAATTCCACGAGGTGACGGCCTTCGCCGACGATGTCAGCGTGCTGCGCAAAGGCAAGCTGACCGGCACCGGAAGCGTCGCCGATCTCGACCACAAGGCGATGGCGGCAATGATGATCGGCGATCAGCCGATCACCGCGCTCGACAGCCGGTCGGCAACCAAAGCGGACGCCGATATCGTGCTCAAGGTTACCGCGCTGGAGGCACCCGACCGCACAGGGCTGAAATCGATCCGCATCGACGATCTCAAGGTGCGCTCCGGCGAGATCGTCGGCGTCGCTGGCATTTCCGGCAACGGCCAGAAGGAATTCCTGGAAGTGCTGGCCGGGCAGCGGGCGCGCGACGGCGGCGCGGTGCTGGTCAAGGGCTCCCCCTATGCCTCGAGCCGCATCGAGGCGCGAACGCTGAATGTGCGTCTGATTCCGGAAGAGCCGCTGAAAAACGCCTGCGCGCCGAAGATGACGGTGGCCGAAAACATCGCCTTCCGCACCTTCGACATCGACGGCAATGGCAAGCCGGTGAATTGGATCAATGCGAACGGGATCAAGAACTTTGCCGCGCGCCTGGTCGAGCAGTTCAAGGTCAAGACGTCGTCGCTGGCCTCGCCGATCTCGTCGCTGTCCGGCGGCAATGTCCAACGCGCGGTGCTGGCCCGCGAACTGACCGGAGATGTCGATCTGCTGATCGTCTCGAACCCTTGCTTCGGCCTCGATTTTTCCGCCGTGGCCGAAATCCGGGCGCGGATCATGCGCGCGCGCAACGCCGGCGCCGCCGTGCTCTTGATGTCGGAAGACCTCGACGAACTGCTCGAACTCTCCGACCGCATCTTCGTCATGTCCGACGGCGCGCTGGTCTACGAGACGCCGATCGCGCAAGCCAGCGTCCAGACGATCGGCGAGCATATGGCGGGACATCACTGATGGCGGAAATCGATGCGCTTCCCTTTGCCTTCGCCTTCAAGCCGCAGACCATGGCGCTGGTGGTCATCGACATGCAGCGTGATTTCGCTGAGCCGGGAGGCTTCGGCGCCAGCCTCGGCAACGATGTCGGGCGCATCACCGCCATCGTGCCGACGGTAAAGAAGCTGATCGAGGGCTTTCGCGCCGCAAGCCTGCCGGTGATCCACACGATGGAGTGCCATCGGCCCGACCTTTCGGACCTGCCGCTGGCCAAGCGCAACCGGGGCAACCCCTCGATCCGCATCGGTGATCTCGGCCCGATGGGCCGGGTGCTGATATCAGGAGAACCGGGAACGGCGATCCTCGACGAATTGGCGCCGCTGCCCGGCGAGATCGTCATCGAGAAACCCGGCAAGGGCGCATTTTACGCGACCGGATTCGGCGACGACCTCAAGCGGTTGGGAGCACAGCAACTGGTCTTTGCCGGCGTCACCACCGAGGTCTGCGTGCAGACGACCATGCGCGAAGCCAATGATCGCGGCTATGAATGCCTGCTGGCCGAAGATGCGACCGAAAGCTACTTCGCCGAATTCAAGGCGGCTGCGATTGCCATGATCCGGGCGCAGGGCGCCATCGTCGGCTGGACGGCGACCGTCGATCAGGTGCTCGAGGGAATTGCCAATGCCTAATCTGAGTTTCGCCGGCCTGCTCGATGGCGGCTGGCGCGAGCTGGCGTTCGAGCATTTTCGCGAAGGCATCACGGTGCACTGGCTGCTGAGGGGTGGTCCGGTCGAGCCCTCCGTCGCGATCCTGAAATACCAGCCCGGCGCCGGCGTGCCGCGCCATCGTCATGTCGGGCTGGAAACCATCGTCGTGCTGGAAGGCACGCAAAGCGACGAGAACGGCGACTATGCCGTCGGCAGCGTCATTCTCAATCCGGTCGGAACCGAGCATTCGGTGTGGACCGAAAACGGCTGCGTCGTGCTGATCCAGTGGGACCTGCCGGTGATTATTCTGGGAGAACAACGATGAGCGATATCCGCTTCGATTTCGCCAATCTCCACGCCGCCTACGCGGCGGGCCTGCCCGTATCGGCCATGATCGAAACCGTATTCGAGCGCATCGCCGAAGCTGCCGACCCCGGCATCTTCATCCACCTTGCCGACAAGGCAGACTTGGTTACGTGGGCGGCAGCGCTCGGCCCCTTCGATCCCGTGACAAAGCCGCTGTGGGGCATCCCATTCGCGGTCAAGGACAATATCGACGTCGTGGGCATGCCGACGACGGCGGCCTGCGCCGAATACACCTACCGACCCGACAGGGACGCCACCGTGGTGGCGCGGTTGAAGGCGGCCGGCGCGCTGGTCGTCGGCAAGACCAATCTCGACCAGTTCGCCACCGGTCTGGTCGGCGTGCGCACGCCATATCCGATCCCGAAAAACGCCATCGATGCCAAACTGGTGCCTGGCGGGTCCTCGTCCGGTTCAGCGGTGGCCACGGCGCGTGGCATCGTCTCCTTCGCGCTTGGGACCGACACGGCCGGCTCCGGACGCATACCGGCCGGCCTCAACAACATCGTCGGGCTGAAACCGACCGTCGGCGCGCTGTCGGCCGCTGGCGTCGTGCCGGCCTGCCGCACGCTCGACTGCATCTCGATCTTCACGCTAACCGTCGATGATGCCTACACGGTCTTCAGAGTGGCCGGTGCCAAGGACGAGGCCGATGCCTATTCGCGCACCATTGCCGCGCCGCCTCTCGCCGCCCGCTCGCCGGTGCTGACGGTCGGCGTTCCGGCCGAAAGCGATCTCAAATTCTTTGGCGACGATGCCATGCAGGCCAGCTTTGCTTCGGCGCTTTCAATGCTGGAAAAGCTCGGCTGCAAACTGGTGGAAATCTCCTTCGGTGATTTCTACGCCACCGCCAATCTGCTCTACGAAGGTGCCTGGGTCGCCGAGCGTTATGCGGCGATCCGCGATTTCATGGACGCCAACGAAGCCGTCATGCATCCGGTGACACGCCAGATCATCGGCGGCGCGCGCAAGCTGTCAGCGGCCGATGCCTTCAGGGGTCTTTATGCCTTGCAGGCCTACAAGGCCAAGCTTGCCCCGGTCATCGCCTCGGTCGACCTGTTCTGCGTGCCGACCGCGCCGACGCATTACACAGTCGATGCCGTGCTTGCCGACCCCATTGCCACCAACAGCCGGCTCGGCACCTATACCAACTTCGTCAACCTGCTCGATATGTGCGGCATTGCGGTACCAACCGGCACGCGCGGCGACGGCCTGCCGATGAGCGTGACCTTGCTCGCCATGGCCGGCAAGGACGCGCTTGCTGCATCGCTCGCCCGCGATCTTCATGCTGCGAGCAGCCTTTCGCTCGGCGCAACCGGTTGGCCGTTGCCGAACCCATCATCGCTTGCTCGGCCAGGCGAAGACGGAACGATCGAACTGGTTGTCGTCGGCGCTCACCTTTCAGGCATGCCGCTGAACGACCAACTCAGAGAGCTGGACGCCAGGTTTTGTCGATCGGCAAAGACATCGGCGGCGTATAAGCTTTATGCACTCGCCGGTCAGTCGGTGCCCAAGCCCGGCCTGGTTCGCGTCGAGAACGGCGGCGGCGTGTCTATCGAAGTGGAGGTCTGGCGGCTCGGCCCGGAAGCCTTCGGACGCTTCGTCGCCGCCATCCCCTCACCGCTCGGCATCGGCACTATCGAGCTCGATGATGGCACCTCGGCAAAGGGTTTCCTGGCGGAACCGGCGGGATTGACAGCCGCAACCGACATCTCAGCCTTTGGCGGCTGGCGCAACTATATGATCTCAGGTGGCGAATCCAGTCTGAAGTCATGACGGCTAGGGTCACAGGCATCCCGCGTCTACGTGCCGTAGACATTCTGGATCCGCGCTGATCCGGTCATGCGGCCTTGACCTCTGCGACGCGGTACCGGCCGTAGCCTACTCGCACAAGCAGTCCCTCTTCGCACATTTCAAACAGGTAACATCGCGGGAGGCCGGCGTCGGTTAGATCTCGCGCCCGCATTTCGCCTCGCTCGCTAGCCGGAGCAACAGCGCGATCGCGAAGTGATATTGGTGGACCGCCGCCGAGGCGGAGTGCCTCGGCGCGATCCCGGTCACGCTTTCGCATGCGAGGCCACGCATCCTTTCCTAGGGCTCGCGCATCCTTTCGTAGGGCTATGGCGAATTCATAGTTCGCATTCTTGTCGACGCCGGGGAGCCAACATTTCCAAGACCTCTACCACTGCGCGCCGGGCACCGAACGCGACGCAGTGGTTTTGCCGTAACGACAGCTCGTCGCGATACCCCGTACGGAGCCCCCGGAAAGGCCGATTGCCTAAGAGGCAGCGCCTTGACGGGCTGTGGCAGCTACACCTCTGGCCGCTGCCATTGCCGCAGCTAGGCGGCTACCCCACCGCGGCCTGATTTGGTGCCGCTCATCCAGGGCAGCGGAGCAAGCGGCTCCTGCAGGATCTTGACGGATCTCGCGAACCCCGCGACGGCATCGCGCGCGACCGACAGTGGTATCTGGCCATCGTAAGCGCGCTGGCAAGCCCGGAAGGCCGTTTCGAAAATAGGCCCCCGACGCTCCCGCGGCCACTCGTCCAGGAAATCGAATGCATCCTCAAGACTTCCTATTTCTTGAATGAACTGGCCATCTTTGACCAGCACCGGTCGATCGAACGTCCTGTCGCCCATATGGTCCTCCATTCGGTTGAGCGATTTGGTTTGCTGGTTCAGCTTTTCACGCGACGGCATGCTCAGGCTCCGCGAACATGCCGCCATCTCCACATCTGGGTGGGACACCGGCATATGCCGGAACCGGCGGCGGATCATCGTCATCGTCATCTCGCCAGGGGTATCGCAGCCAGCTGCGCCTCGTTTTGTTGCGACGCCGGCCTGAAGACCGACTGCGGTCAAACGGGGCCCTGGCCGGCGGCTTGCGCCCAATCTCGTCCAGGGCGTGGAGCGCACGAAGAATCTCGCTGACTTGCGCAACGGCACCGCTGTCCAATTGACGTAGGGTGGGATTGTCGGGAACCGCATTGGCGTCTGAAGCCCAGAAGGCGAGCAAAGCCCTCTTCTCGCCGACCGTCATTTCCTCGTTCAGGACGTCTTCGGGCGTACGCAAGGCAGCGAATTCCGCTGCGTGATCTGTCAATCTGGATTCATGAAAACAGTCAGATTCGTATCTCATCTCCATTCTCCGCGATCTGTGCCTCCCGGCCAAGCCGGGAGGCGGACCACAGACTGAGGTTTCCAGTATCAGGCGACCTTGCGTTGCGCATCCATGGACTGCTTGTTGCCGCTATCCTGAAGCGGAACCGCTCTGGCTTCGGAGCCGATCTCGATGCGCCGAGGCTTGAGTTCCTCTGGCACTTCGCGGACCAGGTCCACCGACAGCAGGCCATTATGGATATTGGCCGCCTTGACCTTGACGTGGTCTGCAAGTTTGAACACCTGCTTGAAGTTGCCTATCGCCAGGCCACGGTGGAGGATTTCCCGATTTTGCTGATCAGGCTTCCTCTGTCCGATTACGGACAATTCAGGACCGTTCTGCACAAGTTCCACTTCGTCAGGACCGAAGCCGGCGACGGCCATCGTGATACGATAGTCGTTGTCGCCATTCTTCTCGATGTTGTAGGGAGGCCAGTCGGAGCGGACGCTGTTTTCAAGCATGTCGAACAGCCGATCGAAGCCGACCGTGGTGCGGTAAAGTGGGGAATAATCAAAGCTTCTCATAGCCATATCCTCCGTGAAGCAACATGGTTTACGGGTCGCCGCAGCGTCGCCGCGGCGCGGTATGTCGAGCCGAAGCCTCGACGGAAAACGATCTGGGAATCATGGTTTTTTTGTTCAAGAGGTCACCCAAAAATTTTTTTGGGAGCCGCACCACGGCCATTCAAGATCGGGCATGCGTCAGACTTTTGTGGCGACAGCCTTCAGGGTTGGAAGCGGGTGAGGAATATCACTCGGCTGGTGGATCAACTGCCGTGCAAGTGCGCCAGTTTCGGCCTCTGGTCACGAGCGGCCTTGCACGCTGCCGCCGCCGCGCGATAGATGCGTCGGTCAAGGGAGGATATCATGCGGAAAATCCTGGTATCGGTTTTGCTGCTCACGGCAGCATCGTTCGCGACCGGCGCTCATGCACTGGACAGCAGCGGAACCCCGGTCGTCGTGACGCCGCTCGCATCACGCACCACCACCGCATCCGGGCAGCCGATCACGCTGCCGCGGAAGAGCGTGCAGGTGCTGGTCTCGACCTATGACATCGCGCCAGGCGTGACCTTGCCAGTCCATCGCCATCCCTTCCCACGCTACGCCTATGTCCAGGATGGAACGCTCAAGGTCACCAATGTCGAGACCGGCAACAGCAACACCTACAAGACCGGCGATTTCATCGTCGAAATGATCGGGCAGTGGCACCAGGCCACCAACATTGGCGACGGGCCGGTCAAGCTCCTGGTGATCGATCAGGTCGAGGAAGGCGCCAAGAATACGGAATTGCGCCAGTAACCCTAGGTTGCATAGGTGCCCCGAGGGCGGGAAGGCAATGCGCGCCCGCCCCTCGCCTCGCGGCAGCCCCAGGCGCTCAGCCCCAGGAGCCAACCGGCTGCCGGGTCGTTGCGTTCAGCCTGTTGAAGGCGTTGATCAGCGCGATCTGGATGACCAGCGCGGCAAGGCCCTTTTCATCATAATGCCGGGCCGCTTCGTCCCAGACATCGTCCGGCACCGCGTCCGGCCGGTCGGCCAGCCTGGTGCCGGCTTCCGCCAGCGCCAATGCCGCGCGCTCGGCGTCGGTGAAATACGGCGTCTCCCGCCATGCCGCCAGCGCAAAGATGCGCTCGTCCTTTTCTCCGGCCTTCTTCAGTTCGCGCGCATGCATGTCGACGCACAGGCTGCAGTTGTTGATCTGGCTGGCGCGCAGATGAATGAGCTTGCGCGTCACATAGGGTACGTCGGCCGCCTCGGTCGACTTGTCCAGCGCCAGCAGCGCCTGCACCGAACCGGGGATGAGCATCACCGGGTTCTTGATCCTTGCTTGCATGGTCGTTCTCCTTTGACGTGTTGGTAAGGGCGTGTTTCTTCCACCCGGGTGCTGCGCAACCTGGTTTCCAGTCGGGTTGAATTTCGGCTGCCGCCACAAGCCAGCGGCAAATCCATAACTATGCGGCTATAAGTCAATCAATAACCGCACGGTTATAAGATTGTCAAGCAGGGAAATCTCGCCTGGTCCAAATGGCGGCGTAGGTTCGCGCTTTCGCGTCAGCCGTCCTGGTGCTAGGGCTCTCCACAACATGATGAACGGGACCGCCCCTTGACCACGCAAACCCGCCCGCCGCTGATCGAAATCTGTGTCGAAGGCATCGATGGCCTGCTCGCCGCGCAGGCCGCGGGCGCCGACCGGGTCGAACTCTGCGCCAGCCTGGTCGAGGGCGGCATTACGCCCAGCCTCGGCACGGTGCGCGCCGCACTCGACCAGGCGACCGTGCCGTTTCACGTCATGGTCCGGCCGCGCGGCGGCGATTTTCTCTACAGCGAGACCGAATACCGCTCGATGCTTGCCGATGTCGCCGCACTCAGCGAACTCGGCGTGCCCGGCGTGGTGTTCGGCTGCCTGAACGCCGACGGCACCATCGACGAGAAGCGCATGGGCGAATTGACCGAGGCCGCCGGCGCCTTGAGCGTCACCTGCCATCGCGCCTTCGACATGACGCGCGATCCGGCCGAGGCGCTGGAAGCGCTGGTTCGCTGCAAGGTTGGCCGTGTGCTCACCAGCGGCCAGCGCGACACCGCGATCGAGGGCTTGCCATTGCTGGCGGATCTGGTGCGTCAGGCCGGCGCGCGCATCATCATCCTCGGCTGTGGCGGGCTCGATCTCGGCAACATCGCCGAGGTGCGCGCAAGAACCGGCCTGGCCGAAATGCACTTCGCCGCCCTCAAGGACGTGCCGAGCGCCATGCGCTACCGCAATCCCAAGGTCGGCATGGGCGGCTCCGATCTCGACCGCGAGTATCGCAACACACTGACCGATACACCGCTGGTGGCGGCGACGATCACGGCGGCCAAGGCATGACCTCTCCGATAGACCGCATAGCGCAGGACGACGAAACCGCCATTCTGGCGCTCAACAACGAGCACGCCGCCGAATTGTCGTGGCTCGAAGCCGAACGGCTGTCCTTCCTGCTCGGCGAGGCTTTTTATGCGCGCCGTATCGGCGACCTCGAAGCCTTCATCATGACCTTCGACCAGGATGCGAACTACGACAGCCCGAACTTCGTCTGGTTCCGCGAGCGCTACGAACACTTCATCTATGTCGACCGCGTCGTCGTGGCGGCGCATGCAAGAGGCCGCGGCCATGCTCGCCGGCTCTATCGGGACCTGTTCGACCATGCGCAGAGCGCCGGCCACACGCTGGTCACCTGCGAGGTCAACACCGACCCGCCCAACCCCGCTTCGGACGCCTTCCACGCCGCCCTCGGCTTCGCCGAAGTCGGCGAAGCGGTGATCCATGGCGGCAAGAAAGCGGTGCGTTATTATGTCAGGCAGCTCGTCGCCTGACTCTGCGGTGCTAGCCACATAAAGAAGCCATGTCTAACATAGGGTTCCGCCATCCGAAGGAACCGCGATGCCAAGCAACGTCTTCCGCTTCGACGAAAGCTGGCACATTCCCGAGTGCACGCCTCGGGAAGTGTGGGACGTACTGTCTGACGCCGAATTGCTACCTCTGTGGTGGGGCGACGTATACAAGGAAGTCGTGCCGCTCGGCGGCAAGGGCAAGGCGTCGGTCGGTTCGCGGGCAAGGGCGCGGGCGCGCGGTGCCCTGCCCTATGAACTGAACTTCATCATCGAGGCCGCAGAACTCGAACCCGGCCGGCTGGTCGTCGTCAAAACCTTTGGCGACTTCGACGGGCTGTGGCGTGCCGAACTGTCGCCGTCGGGTAGCGGGACCCATGTCCAGCTGACCTGGCAAGTCACGGTGCTCCGACCGATCCTCAAACTCCTTGCACCGCTGCTGCGGCCGGCCTTCGCCTGGAACCATCGCTGGACAACGCCGCGCGGCGAAGCCGGTCTGCGGCGGTATCTGGCCGAGAAGAGGAGGCGATCGGCTTAATCGCTAAAGCGAATTCGGCCTGGCCTCTCGAAGACTGGCGGACCCATCCGCGATCGCGACTGCCCGACCCTGACACTGTCGCGTTGCCACACTCACCAATTGCGGTTGAGCCATTCGCGCGCTGGCCGCTCGATGAGGTAGTAGCTGCAGAGCGCGCAGGCAAAGACCCCGACCAACATCGGCCATGGGTTGCTGCCCTGCTCGTAGACGAATTTGTAGAAGGGCTGCTGCCAAAGATAGAGCGAATACGACCACAGGCCCAGTGTCGTCATCGGCAAGGACGACAGCCATCCCGACAAGAACCGCGTGCTGAAATCCAGCGCGTTGACGGCAATCGCCAGCAATGGCACCGCGACCAAGTAGTGGATCGGTGTCGGCACCGCGTCCATGAACAGGAAAACCGCGCCGGCAGCCGCCGCAACGGCGACGTAGGGGCCCGTCAACAAGGACGGCAGCTTGCCGTCGGCCTTGAGAAGGCAGATCGCGGCTGACAGCAGGATCGATGCGATGTGCACGTCGGTGCGCCAGTATGTGGTTTCGTAGTCCATATGCAGGAACCAGTAGGAAAGCGCGCCATTGGCCATGGCCAGCGCAGCCAAGACCAGCAGCAGCGGGATGACACGGCTACGGCTGGCAACGATTGCGCTGATCGCCGCCAGGATGATGTAGGCATGCTCCTCGATGCAGAGCGACCAGATGTGGTCGAGTGCGCCGGCCCGGTTCAGGAGAATTCCGGCATAGTTGTAGGTGAATGTCAGCGCCGTCACGGCCGCTTTCCATTTGAAGGCGATGAACGTGGCAGAGAGCGCGATCATGGCGAGGACGACGAAGACCAGAAGTGCCGGATAGATGCGCGAGAAGCGGCGTTTGAAGAATTTCTTCAGTGGATAGCGTTCGATGAACAGGATTTCGGCCATCAGCCGGCCGCTGAGCACGAAGAAGAATTCGACGCCCAGCACGCCCAGATTGATGCCGGGAATGGGGAAAAAATGCCCGATCAGCACCAAGGCGATCGACAGGCCGCGCCAGCCATCGAGATAGGCAAGCCTTGTCCTGGCCGATCGGTCGGCGATCGCCCGGGACGGAACCAAATGGGTCGCGGAAATTTCGGACATGCCGATCCCTTCGCATTGGTATGCGAAAGGGCACGGCGGTATGGATTCCGAACCCGGCTCGCATTCCCGCCCCAACCCATACTGCAGTGCAATATGAATTTGTGCAAGTGCGAGATTGTCGCCAATGCGATTCCCGAGCAACCATGGACCGCAATTGCTTCAAGCAGAGGATGGGACGCGCGCCACCGGGAGTCTGGGCAGCTACAGACGTCAGGAAAGAAAAGGGGCCGCTACAGCCCCTTTTTTGTCCGCGATCGATCTTGCGTCAGGCGTTGGCTGCCGCCACCGCGCGCTTGGCCATGACCGCGATCAGATTGGCGCGGTAGTCTGATGAAGCGTGGATGTCGCTCATCAGGGTCTTGGCCGGCACTTTCACGCCATTGAGCGAAGCGGCATCGAAGCTCTTGGCGAGTGCCGCCTCGATCTCCTTCGAACGGAAAACGCCGTCGTCGCCGGCGCCGGTGACGGCAACACTGACGCCATCCTTGCCCTTGGCCACGAACACGCCGACGATCGCGTAGCGCGAGGCCGGGTTGCGGAATTTTTCGTAGGCTGCCTTTGCCGGTGCGGTGAAGGAGACCGCCGTGATGATCTCGCCATCCTTCAAGGCGGTTTCGAACAACCCCTTGAAGAACCTGTCGGCTGATATCTCGCGCTTGTTGGTGATGATGGTGGCGCCCAGCGCCAGCAGCGCCGCCGGATAATCCGCCGCCGGATCGTTGTTGGCGATCGAGCCGCCGATCGTGCCCTTGTGGCGAACCGCCGGGTCGCCGATCAGCGACGCCATATGGGCAAGAGCCGGGCAGGCCCTGCGCAGCTTCTCATCATTGGCGACGTCGAAATGCGTGGTGGCAGCGCCGATCGTGACCGTCTTGCCGGACACCTTGACGCCCTGCAACTCCTTGATGCGTGACAGGTCGACCAGATCGGAAGGGGCCGCCAGCCGCGTCTTCATGGCGGGGATCAACGTCATGCCGCCCGACAGCAGCTTGGCGTCCCCATTTTTCACGAGCTTGGCGGCTTCAGTGACCGAGGCGGCACGGTGATAGTTGACTGCGTACATGGGATCCTCCCCTAAGTGGTCAGGCAGTAGTGAGCAGTCAGTAGGGAGCAGAAAATGGCCGCCGGAGGTGACACGGTGCCCTATTCGCTACTCACCACTCCCTACTCACTCATTTCGCGGCGCGGATCGCGGCCCACACAGTCGACGGTGTGGCCGGCATGGCGATGTCGGGGATGCCGATGGCATCGGTGATGGCATTGATCACCGCCGGCGGCGAGCCGATGGCACCGGCCTCGCCGCAGCCCTTGATGCCGAGCGGGTTGCTCGGACACGGCGTGTTCGACGTCGAGACCTTGAACGACGGCAGGTCGCCGGCACGCGGCATGGTGTAATCCATGTAACTCGCCGTCAGCAGTTGGCCGCTGGCGTCGTAGTGAGCACCCTCCAGCAGCGCCTGCCCCACGCCCTGGGCGATGCCGCCATGCACCTGGCCTTCGACAATCATCGGATTGATGATGTTGCCGAAATCGTCCGCCGCCACGAACTGGACGATCTCGGTAGTTCCGGTATCCGGGTCGATCTCGACCTCGCAGATGTAGCAGCCCGCCGGGAAGGTGAAGTTCGCTGGGTCGTAGAACGCCGTTTCCTTCAGTCCTGGTTCCATGCCGGCCGGCAGATTATGCGCGGTATAGGCAGCCAAAGCCACCTGGAACCACGGCAGGCTCTTGTCGGTCCCGGCCACCTTGACCTCGCCATTCTCGATGACGATGTCGCCCTCGTCGGCTTCGAGCAGATGGGCCGCGATCTTCTTGGCCTTGGCCTCGACCTTGTCGAGCGCCTTGGCCACCGCCGACATGCCGACGGCGCCCGAGCGCGAGCCGTAAGTACCCATGCCCATCTGCACCTTGTCGGTATCGCCGTGGACGATCGACACCGAATCGATCGGCACGCCAAAGCGCTGGTTGACCAGTTGCGCGAATGTCGTCTCATGGCCCTGGCCATGACTGTGCGAGCCCGTCAGCACCTCGATCGTGCCGACGGCGTTAACCCGGACTTCTGCCGATTCCCACAGGCCGACGCCGGCGCCAAGCGAGCCGACCGCCGCCGACGGCGCGATGCCGCAGGCCTCGATATAGCAGCTCATGCCAATGCCGCGCAGCTTGCCCTTCCCAGCCGCATCCGCCTTGCGCCTGGCAAAGCCGGCATAATCGGCGGTCTTCATCGCCGCGTCGAGCGAGGTCGCATAGTCGCCGGCGTCATAGTTCATGATCACCGGTGTCTGGTGCGGAAACGTCGTGATGAAGTTCTTGCGCCGGAGGTCCGCGGGTGAGACCCCGAGTTCGCGTGCCGCGGCCTCCATGGTGCGTTCCAGCAGATAGGTGGCTTCCGGCCGCCCTGCCCCGCGATAGGCATCGACGGGAGCGGTGTTGGTGTAGACGGTGCGGACATTGGCGTGGATGGCCGGGATGTCATACTGGCCCGACAAGAGCGTGGCGTAGAGATAGGTCGGCACGCAGGACGAGAACAGCGACATGTAGGCGCCGAGATTGGCGATCGTGTCGACCTTCAGCCCAGTGATCCTGTTGTTCTTGTCGAAAGCCATCTCCACCGTCGAGACATGGTCGCGGCCATGGGCGTCGGTAAGGAAGCTCTCGGTACGATCGGCGACCCATTTGACCGGCACGCCGGTCTTCTTCGAGGCCCACAGGCAGACGATCTCTTCCGGGTAGATATAGATCTTGGAGCCGAAGCCGCCGCCGACGTCCGGCGCGATCACCCGCAGCTTGTTTTCGGGTGCGACATTGTAGAAGGCACTCATCACCAGCCGCGCGACATGCGGATTCTGCGATGTCGTCCAGCAGGTGTAATGATCCTCGGCTTTGTCGTAATGGCCAAGTGCGGCGCGCGGCTCCATGGCGTTCGGCACCAGCCGGTTGTTGACGATCTTCATGCGGGTGACGTGCGCCGCCGCCTTGATGGCGGCATCGGTCGCCTTGGCATCGCCGATCTCCCAGTCGAAGATCAGGTTGTTCTCGGCCTCGGCATGAACCTGGGGCGCGCCCTTTTCGAGCGCCTTGGTCGCATCGACGACCGCCGTCAGTTCCTTGTAGGTGATTTCGACCGCCTCGGCGGCATCGCGTGCCTGGCCCTTGGTCTCGGCCACGACGATGGCGACGGCATCGCCGACATAACGGACCTTGTCGACGGCCAGCGGCGACCATGCGCCCATCTTCATCGGCGAGCCGTCCTTGGAATGGATCATCCAGCCGCAGATGAGGTTGCCGATACCGTCGGCCTTGAGTTCCTTGCCGGTCAGGACGCCGATGACGCCCGGCATGCCATGAGCCGTTTTCACGTCGATCTTCTTGATCTGCGCATGGGCGTGCGGACTGCGCACGAAGGCCGCATGCTTCATGCCGGGAACCACCATGTCGTCGACATAGCGGCCGGCGCCGGTGATGAACCTTTTGTCTTCCTTGCGCGCGACCCGAGCGCCAACGCCTTCGATGCCCATGGAAATTCCTCCCGAATTTAGGGGATAGGCGGTAGAAGTTAGGCAGTAGTGGGAGGGCTCGTGGTCATATCGACGTTTGCCCTAGTCACTATTGCCTATTGCCTACTGCCTAAGCTGCCTGTTTCGCCTTGCCCTTTGCGGCGCCCTTCGACATCGTCTTCGATGCGGCGAGAATCGCCTTCACGATGTTGTGGTAGCCGGTGCAGCGGCAGATGTTGCCTTCGAGTTCCGCCCGCACCGTTGCCTCGTCGAGGCCTTCGGGATGGCGGTTGATCATGTCGGTTGCAGCCATGATCATGCCTGGAGTGCAAAAGCCGCATTGCAGACCGTGATATTCCTTGAAGGCCGCCTGGACGGGATGCAGGTCGGCGCCGTTGGCGAGACCTTCGATCGTGACCACGGTCGACCCGGACGCCTGGACCGCGAGCATCGTGCAGGACTTGACCGCCTTGCCGTCGACATGGACGACGCAGGCTCCGCACTGCGAGGTGTCGCAACCGACATGCGTGCCGGTCAGGCCGAGATTCTCCCGCAGGAAATGGACGAGCAGCGTTCGATCCTCGACCGCACCGCCAACCCGCTTGCCGTTCACCATCAACGAAACGTCCGACATAGCCCCTCCCTGGGTGTCAACCTTGGTCATCACGCTGCCGACGAGCCGTTGGCACTTCGGCCATGCGTTATTCGTACACCGCACAATGCACAAAAAACAGCACGACGGAAAAGGCGGATCATTGTACTTTCGGTCATGGCCAAGGCACCAAAGTGCATTCCTGTGGCCCCATTGCCAAAACGCCTCGTGGCGGCAACAATGCCCTCGACGCCCGCGCGCCAGAAGCACTCGAAAAGCCGCGCACAAGAAGGCGTCGGAGGAAATGCGGGAGAACGCCGCTGACAGGTTCACGGACGCGCTACGCATGCGGCTTGTCGGCGCTGACCACGGACGAGCCCAACCCGGATGATTTCGCACGCGCGGTAGCCGCCGAGGCCGCCGCCATCGATGCCGGCTTTGCCCTCGTGTTCTTTTCCCAGAGCCTTGTCGAGGCCAGCGCCCTGTCGCGGGCACTCTCGGTCCATGCGCCGGGGCTCCACCACGCCGGTTGTTCGACCGCCGGCGAGATCACGCCGCAGGGGCTCGAGGAAGGCCATATGCTGGCGATGCTGCTGCCCCAGGCGTCCTTCACGGCGGTCAGCACCATGGTCGAAAATTTGTCGACATCGGGCATGGACAGGATCACCGAAGAGGTCGAGGCCCTGCGGCGCACGCTGCGCGCCCGGCTCGGCGGCGAGCAGACCAGGAACACCTTCGCGCTCTGCTTCATCGACGGGCTGTCCTATGCCGAGGAAGCGGTGAGTTCGGCCATCCACTGGGGTCTTGACGACATACCGCTGCTCGGAGGCTCGGCCGGCGACGATTTGAAATTCGAGACGACGCGTCTGATCTCGAACGGCAGGGTCACTTCGGACAGCGCCATCATCGTGCTGGTCGCCACGGAAATTCCGTTCCACGTCTTCAAGACCGACAATTTCGTTCCTACCGACGAAAAGCTGGTGGTGACCGCGTCCGATCCGGATCACCGCATCGTGCGGGAGTTCAACGCCACCAATGCGGCGGAGGAATATGCCGCTTCGGTCGGCATCCTCCCGCAGACCCTGACACCGCTGAGCTTCGCCTCGCATCCCGTGGTGGTGAAGGTGGGCGGCGAATATTACTGCCGCTCGATCCAGAAGATGCACGCGGATGGCTCGCTCTCGTTCTTCTGCGCCATCGACGACGGTGTCGTGCTGTCGATCGCCCAGCCCAAGGACATGGTCGAATCGACACGAGCGGCATTGCGCGAGGTCGAGCAAAGGCTGGGCGGTATCGACATGATCCTTGGCTTCGACTGCGTGCTGCGCCGGCTGGACGCACGCAATCGGCAGGTCTTTCGTGATATTTCGGAACTCTACCGGGTCAACAATGTCGTCGGCTTCGGCACCTATGGCGAACAATACCGGTCGATGCACCTGAACCAGACTTTCACCGGCATCGCTTTCAGTGACCGGCAAGCGGCTGAATAGGGCGGCGCAACAAAATGCCGCTCAGGGACATCAACGATCTCGACAGGCTGAAGAAGATCAACGCCGCCCTGGTCAGCCGCGTCGAACGCTCGATGGACCAGCAAGGCAATGCCTTTTCGTTGTTCCAGACCGCCATCTCGCTGGAAAACCGGGTGCGTACGCGCACCGAGGAACTGCATTCGACCTTGCGCAGGCTGGAGCAGTCGAACATCGACCTCAGCGCCGCCAAGGAAAACGCCGAACTGGCGAACCTGTCCAAGACAAGGTTCCTCGCCGCCGCCAGCCACGACGTGCTGCAGCCGCTGAACGCCGCCCATCTCTCCGTCTCGGCGCTCGCCGAGGTGCAGACCAGCGAGGAGGGAAAAAAGCTGGTGCGACAGGTCGAGCGCTCGCTGGAGACGATGGAAGACCTGCTGCGCACCTTGCTCGACATTTCCAAGCTCGACGCGGGCGTGGTGCTGCCCGACATTGGCGACGTCAGCCTGGAGGCGTTGTTCTCGTCGCTGCGTTCGGATTTCCAGCCTGTGGCGGAGTTGAAGGGGCTGTCGCTGAAATTCCGGCCGGTCAATGCGGTTGTCCGCTCGGACAGGACGCTGTTGCGCCGTATCCTGCAGAACATTCTCTCCAACGCGCTGGGTTATACACGCTCGGGCGGCGTCCTTGTCGGCACCCGCCATCGCGGCGACACCATCCGCATCGATGTCGCCGACACGGGCTGCGGCATTCCCGAGGATCAGCGCGAGGCGGTGTTCGAGGAGTTCCATCGCGGAACCTTGCCGGCCAGTGCCGAGCTTGACGGCGGCGGTCTTGGGCTCGGGCTGGCCATCGTGCGCCGCATGGCCGGCGCGCTCGGTCACCCCGTGACGTTTTCATCCAGGGTCGGGCGCGGCACCATCTTCCACATCGATGTCCCTGTCGGCATCGGCGCGCCGGCGGATGCCATCGCCAGCGCCGCCAGCCTGGAGCGGCCGCGCGGCTACGGCCTGTTCGGCACCAAGGTGCTGCTGGTCGAAAACGATGCCGAGGTGCTGGAAGCCATGACCTTCCTGCTTGAGCGCTGGCAGTGCCTGGTACGCGCCGCGACCTCGACCGACGATGCGCTGGACATGCTTGGCGATACCGACTGGGTGCCCGACATCGTCATTGCCGACCAGCATCTCGACGGCGGCGATCTCGGCACCGCGACAATATCGGAGGTTCGCGACTATCTCGGCCGCGCCGTGCCGGCGTTGATCGTCACCGCCGACAGTTCAGAAGCCGTCGCCAAGGCCGCGCGCGCCGAAGGCATCGAACTGATGCGCAAACCGGTGAAGCCCGCGCAACTGCGCGCGCTGCTGGCGCATTTGCTGGCTTAGGAACCCGGCGGAGAGTTAATGGCTCAAAATCCGGCCTGATCCCTAAACAGTTCGGCATTGTCCAGCTTCGACACCTCGATCACCGCTTGCGTCCGGCTATAGACGTTGAGCTTGCGCAATATCTCCGAGACATGCGCCTTGACCGTGGTCTCGCCGACCTGCAGCTCGTAGGCGATCTGTTTGTTGAGCAGGCCCTGGCGCAGCATCTGCAGCACGCGCAATTGCTGCGGCGTCAGCTTGGAAAGTCGCTGGACCATATCGGCGCGGTCGGTGCTGTTGGCGTCTGACGGCTGGCCTTCGTAGGTTTCCGGCACATAGATCGCACCGTCCATCACCGAGCGGATGGCGGCGGCGAGATCACTCTTGCGCGCCGATTTCGGGATGAAGCCGGCGGCACCGTAGGACAAGGCCTCGGAAATGATCCTTGGCTCCTCATGGCCCGACACGATCACCACAGGCAGGCGCGGGTAGCGGGTCCTGAGCTGCAGGAGCCCGTCGAAGCCGTGCACGTCGGGCATGCTGAGGTCGAGAAGCGCAAGGTCGAAAGGCTTGGCGTCGGCCAGCAGATCCAGCGCCTCGGCAATCGACCGCGCCTCGACCGTATCGACCTCGGGATAAGCCATCTGCACGGCGCTGTGCAGCGCCTCGCGAAACAGCGGATGGTCGTCGATGATGAGGAACCGGGCACGATCGGTAGGGGCTGTCATAGGGCTCGTTCCGGTTTACCGGCCACACCATAGTCTCCTGACTGTGGCCGGATTATTGGCAAATAGTCTATCGCCTGTTGACGGGATTCATCGCTGCAAAAATGATGGGAAGCCTGAATTCCTTGTCCAGCCGCGGCAAAGCCCGTGCTTTATGAAAAGCGACGCCTTGCCCGACCCCCGAAATCGGCCGAATGTGCCGCCATCAAACGCAGAGATCGCCATGACCGCCTTTGTCCTTCCCGTGCCGCCAACGCCTTCCGTCGCCATTGCGGGCTCCAGCGAACGCTTTGCCGTGCGGCGAATCTTCTGCGTTGGCCGCAACTACGCGGCGCATGCGCGCGAATTCGGCAATGACGAGCGTGATCCGCCCTTCTTCTTCACCAAACCGGCCGACGCGGTGGTCGATTCCGGCACGGAAATCCCCTACCCGCCGCTGACGCAAAACCTCCACTTCGAGATCGAACTGGTGGTGGCGATCGGTACATCAGGCTTTCGCATATCCCGCGACAACGCGCTGGACCATGTCTGGGGTTATGGCGTCGGCATCGACCTCACCCGCCGCGATCTCCAGGATGTCGCCAAGAAGGCGGCGCGGCCCTGGGACTGGTCGAAGGCATTCGACCGTTCCGCCCCTTGCGGCCCGCTGGTCCCGGCAGAAAAAGCCGGGCATCCGGCGAAGGGGCGTATCTGGCTCGCCGTCGACGGCGCGGTGAAACAGGATGCCGACCTCGCCGAGCTGATCTGGCCGATATCGGACATCGTCTCGATCTGCAGCGAAGGCGTGGAATTGCAGGCGGGCGACCTTATCTTCACCGGCACGCCCGCCGGGGTCGGCGCGGTCAGGCCGGGCGAGACGATATCAGGCGGGGTCGACGGCGTCGGCACGATCGAAATGACCATCGGCCAGCCGCGATCATGAGTGAAAAGTCATGAGCAATATCGTCCTGCACAACTACTATCGCTCTTCCACCTCCTGTCGGGTGCGGATCGCGCTGGAGATGAAGGGGCTGAGCTATGACTATGTTCCGCATCACCTGCGCCACGGCGAGCATCTGGAAGCGGCCTATCTCGCGGTCAACCCTCAAGGGTTGGTCCCGGCGCTGATCTGCAACGACGGCACGCTGCTGACGCAGTCGCTGGCGATCATCGAATTCCTCGACGAGACCACGCCGGAACCACCGCTGCTGCCAAAAGACCCGCTAGGCCGGGCGCGGGTCAGGATGCTGGCGCAGATGATCGCCTGCGACATCCATCCGGTGAACAATCTGCGCGTGCTGACCTCGCTGCGCATCTTGTTCGGCGCCGGCGACCAGGATGTCGCCAACTGGTTCCGACATTGGGTCAATGAAGGTTTTGCGCCACTTGAGACATTGCTGACGGCTTCGCCCGAAGCCGGCACATTCTGTCACGGCGACACGCCGGGGCTGGCAGACATCTGCCTTGTCGCCCAGGTCACCAGCAACGCCCGTTTCGGCGTCGATATGACGCCCTACCCGACGATTTCGCGCATCAACGCCGCCTGCATGGCGCTACCCGCCTTCCAAAAAGCCGCGCCACAGAACCAGATCGATGCCGAGTAGAGTGGCCACCGATGCCGAGGAAGCCAAGGCGCTGGCCGACATCGAGGCGTATGGCTGCCATATCCTGTATGTGCTGGAAGAAAGCGACGATCCACCCTTCGCCTATTCGGTTGGCATAGAGCACAACTTCGACGCGCCAGAACTCGTCGTTATCGGCTTGAAGCCGGAAATCTCGCAGTCCATCATCAACGAGTACTGCAGACGCGTGCGAGAAGGAGAGCTATTCCAGCCGGGACAGCGAGCCTTGGGCTTCGTCAAAGACTTCGATTGTGAATTCGGCGCCGTTGATGCCGGACATTACCCCGAGTATTTCGGCTGGGACATCTGGTTCTACGATGGACACGACTTTCGCGTCATGCAGCTGATTTTCCCTAACCTCGACGGTGTCTGGCCATGGGAGCCCGAAGCCGACGACTGGTTCCGGGCGCGCCAGCCACTGCTCGGTACCGCACCGTCATCACGGATTTAGTCATAGCGGCTGCCCCGGTTCGGCCGCCCTGACGGTACTGACGGAATCGATTTCCGCTTGACCAGGCAAGGAATCGGCTATCGTTCCGGCAGTGCGGGCTGTGTGAAGGGTGGAGTTGCCAAATGAAAGCCGTCGTCTTCGAAAAATTCGGCGAAGCGCCGACGATCCAGACCGTGCCCGATCCGAAGCCGGCCCCCGATGGCGTCGTCATCAAGGTCGAGGCGACCGGCCTATGCCGCAGCGACTGGCATGGCTGGATGGGCCATGATGACGGCATCACCCTGCCGCACGTGCCCGGACATGAACTGGCCGGCGTTGTCGTCGCCGCCGGCAAGCGGGTGACCCGCTGGAAGGCCGGCGAGCGCGTCACCGTGCCGTTCGCCGTCGGCTGCGGCCGTTGCTTCGAGTGCAACTCCGGCAATCACCAGGTCTGCGAACACCAGACGCAACCTGGCTTCACCGGCTGGGGTTCGTTCGCCGAATATGTCGCCATCGAACATGCCGACACCAATCTGGTGCGTTTGCCCGACGAGATGGAATTCGCCACCGCCGCCAGCCTCGGCTGCCGCTTCGTCACCTCGTTCCGCGCCATCGTCGACCAGGGCCGGGTGACACCGGGCGAATGGGTGGCGGTGCATGGCTGCGGCGGCGTCGGCCTGTCGGCGATCATGATCGCCAGTTCGATGGGCGCCAATGTCATCGCCATCGACCTCACCGACGAGAAATTGGACTTCGCCAAAAAGATCGGCGCCGTGGCGACCATCAACGCGTCCACGACGCCGAACGTCGTCAAGGCCGTCAAGCAGATCACCAATGGCGGCGCCCACATGTCGATGGACGCGCTCGGCCACCCCACGACGTCCTTCAACTCGATCGCCAACCTGCGCCGGCGCGGACGTCACGTGCAGGTCGGCCTAATGCTGGGTGAGCACGCCCGCCCCAGGTGCCGATGGACAAGGTGATCGCCTTCGAGCTCGAAATCCTCGGTAGCCACGGCATGCAGGCCTATCGCTACCCCGCGATGATGGAGATGATCCGCCACGGCAAGCTGAAGCCCGAACTGCTGGTCGGCAAGAAGATCAGCCTCGACGAGGCGCCCGCGGCCTTGATGGCGATGGGCGGTTTCGAGGGCATCGGCATCGGCGTGGTGACGAAGTTCTAGGGGTCCCTATGCGGTGGCACGCCGCGGCAAATCTTGCTTGGCGAATTTCTTCGCGCCGAACACACATGTCACCACGGCGAGCGTGACGACGATCATCAGCGGACTAACCTGCTCGTGCAGCAGCGTCGCCGCCAATGCGAGGCCGAAAAACGGCTGCAGCAGCTGCAACTGCCCCACCGCCGCAATGCCGCCTTGCGCCAGGCCGCGATACCAAAAGACGAAGCCGATCAGCATGCTGAACAGCGAGACATAGCCAAGACCGATCCAGGCATTGGAGCCGACGCTGGCGAAGGAGGGCGGCAGGGTCGCAAACGTCAGCACCAGCATGACCGGCAGGGACAGCACCAGCGCCCAGCAGATCACTTGCCAGTCACCCAGCCTGCGCGACAGTGCGGCACCCTCGGCGTAGCCAAGGCCGCAGACGATGATGGCCGCAAGCATCAGCCCATCGCCGGCTGGCGAAGCCGTCACGCCTTGCGCAAGCGCGAAGCCCGCCACCAGCGCACTGCCGAGGCATGAGAACAGCCAGAAGGCCGGCCTTGGCCGTTCACCGCCGCGCAACACGCCGAAGATCGCGGTCGCCAGCGGCAGCAGGCCGACAAAGATGATGGAATGGGCCGAGGTGACATGCTTCAGCGCGAGCGCCGTCAGCAAGGGGAAGCCTACGACCACGCCAAGCGCAACGATGATGAGCGACAGCAAGTCATGACGCCCAGGGCGCTTCTCGCGAAACACAAGCAGTAGGGCGAGACCAAGCAGGCCAGCTATGACCGCGCGGGCCGATGTCAGGAATATCGGATCGAGATCCATCACCGCCACGCGCGTCGCCGGCAACGAACCGCTGAAAATCAGGACGCCGATAAATCCGTTCACCCAGCCGCTCGCCGTCTTGTCCATTTCAGGCTCCATTGCTTTCGCCCTCTATCGTGCGAAGCCCGTGGTGCGGCCAGAGACAATGGGGTACAATTCGATGAAACTGTAATGACGAATTGAGCAGTACGGATGACAGATCTTGCTTTGGAACCCGACGGCGCACGCACCCTTGTGGAGAGTGTCATGGCGACCATCCGTCAGCGGATCGCCGCGCGCAGCCTGACACCGGGAACCCGGTTGCCGTCTATCCGTGCCTTCGCGAAGTCCATGCAGGTATCTAAATCCACCGTCGTCGAAGCCTATGAGCGGCTCGCCGCCGAAGGCGCGATCCGCTCCCGGCCGGGTTCCGGTTTTTATGCCGCCGGCTCGCTGGCGCCGCTGTCTTTGGCCGAGATCGGCCCCCGGCTCGATCGTGCCGTCGATCCGCTCTGGGTTTCGCGCCAGTCGCTGGAGGCTGGCGAGGAGGTTCTGAAACCCGGCTGCGGCTGGCTGCCGGCTTCATGGATGCCACAGGCCGGGCTGCGCCGCGCATTGCGCACGGTCGCACGTGCCGACGATGTCGCGCTCGCCGACTACGGCACGCCGCTCGGGCTGCCGCCGCTGCGGCAATTGCTGGCGCGGCGCATGGCCGGGCACGGCATCGAAGCTTCGCCCGAACAGATCATGCTGACGGAATCGGGCACCCAGGCCATCGACCTGCTCTGCCGGTTTCTGATCGAGCCCGGCGACACCGTGCTGGTCGACGATCCCTGTTATTTCAATTTCCACGCTTTGCTGCGTGCCCATCGCGCCAAGGTCGTCAGCGTCCCCTACACGCAATCGGGGCCGGATATCGAGCTGTTCGCCCAGGCGCTCGCCGAACATCGGCCGCGCCTCTACATCACCAACTCCGCCATTCACAATCCGACCGGCGCGATCCTGTCGCCGGTGACTGCCCATCGTCTGCTCAAACTGGCCGACCCGTCGGGCCTGACCATCGTCGAGGACGACATCTTCGCCGATTTCGAACATGCCCCTGCCCCAGGCTGGCGGCGTTCGATGGCCTTAGCCGCGTTGTCCAGATCGGCAGTTTCTCCAAGACGCTGTCGGCCTCGGTCCGCTGCGGCTTCATCGCCGCGCCCCGCGACTGGATCGAGGGCCTGGCCGACCTCAAGATCGCCACGACTTTTGGCGGCGGACGGCTGGCGGCCGAACTTGTGCTGACGCTGCTGAAGGACGGCAGCTACCGCAAGCACATGGATTTGCTGCGCGCGCGCCTCTCGCGTGCCATGGGCGAGACCAGCGCCCGGCTGAAGGCGATCGGCATCACGCCGTGGATCGACCAGCCGGCCGGGCTGTTCCTGTGGTGCGGCCTGCCGGACGGGGTGGATGCGGCCGACGTCGCCCGCCGCGCGCTCGCCGACAACATCGTTCTGGCACCCGGCAATGCGTTCAGCCTGTCGCAGTCCGCCAGCCGCTTCCTGCGCTTCAACGTGGCCCAATGCGCGGACGAGCGGATTTTCAAGGTGCTCGAAACGGCGATGGCGCGCTGATCGGTCAGCGACCCGCACAGACCTCCCGCACGCAGTCCCGCAGCCAGCGCTGCGCCGGATCGGCATCGAGACGCGGATGCCAGAGCATGGAGATAGTGACGTCCACGGTAGCGACCGGCAGCGCAAAACTATGCATGCCGGCGCGCGCTCCTGCCGTATGCCGCTCGGGCACGCTGGCGATCAGATCCGAAGCCCTGGCCATGGCAAGTGCCGCCGAGAACCCAGAGACCATGCACACGACCCTCCGCTGCAAGCCAATCATGCCCAGGGCCTCGTCGATCGGCCCCTTCTCGCGGCCGCGTCGCGAGACGCTGATGTGCCGGCCGGCCGCATAGCGCTCGGGCGTCACCTTGCCCTCGGCCAGGGGATGGCCGGCTCGTACGGCACCGACAAAGCGGTCGCGAAACAGGGCCTGGATGCGCACTTCGGGTCCGGTCTCGCCGGCAACGCCGATTTCCAGGTCAATCGCCGCTTCACGCAGCGACATCGCATCCTTGTCGGACTTCGGTGCGAAACGCAGCCGCACGCCTGGCGCATCGGCCTCGATGCGGGCGACGAGGCGAGGCGCGAACTCCTCGACGAAGCTTTCGTTGGTGCGCAATGTGAAGATCCGGTCCAGGCTCCGGGAATCAAGCAACTCGGTCGGGCGCAGGAGCGCCTCCGCGTCCTGGACGACACGGCCGACCTGTCGCCGCAATTCCTCCGCACGCGGCGTCGCCACCAGGCCGCGCCCGGCGCGCACCAGCAGAGGATCGCCCGTTGCCTCGCGCAGCCGCGCCAGCGTCCGGCTCATCGCCGAGGGGCTGAGCCGCAGGCGGTGCGCCGCGCGCGCCACGCTGCCTTCGGCCAGCAGGACGTCGAGAGCAAACAGCAGATTGAGATCGGGCGATGTCATGGATCGATCATAGCATATGATACGGCGTTCAACGCACGAATATGATGCGAATGCTGCGCCTTCCGCCGCATCAGACACAAGACTAGATCTCCGAAAGCTCCAGTTCCGGAGCAGATAGAAAGGAGATCGCCTTGGCAGTCGCTGAGCAAAATCGGGAATTGATATCGGCGCCGCGACAGGCCCAGTCCGCTGGCTTGGCACTGGCGAGCCTGTCGCTCGCCACGCTGCTGTCCTCATTGGGAACCAGCATCGCCAGCGTCGGCCTGCCCTCGCTGATGCAGGCTTTCGATGCATCGTTCCAGGCCGTGCAATGGGTGGTTCTCGGCTATCTGCTCGCCATCACCACGCTGATCGTCGGCGCCGGACGGCTGGCCGACATGTTCGGGCGTCGGCCATTGCTGCTCGGCGGCATCGCGCTGTTCACGCTGGCATCGGTGGTCTGCGGACTGGCACCGACACTCTCGCTGCTGATCGCGGCGCGCGCCCTTCAGGGACTTGGCGCCGCGCTGATGATGGCGCTGACGCTGGCCTTCGTCGCGGAAACCGTAAGCAAGGAGCGAACCGGCAGCGCCATGGGCCTGCTCGGCGCCATGTCCGCGATCGGCACTACCCTCGGGCCTTCGCTTGGCGGCTTGTTGATCGCCGGCCTCGGCTGGCGGGCGATCTTTCTCGTCAATGTGCCGCTGGGTCTTCTGACCTTCGCCCTCGCCTGGCGTGGCTTGCCGGCGCGCGGCGAAACAATGGAGGCCGGTCGAGGCACATTTGACGTCACGGGCACCGCCCTGCTGGCCCTTACCTTGGGCGCTTATGCCCTGGCGTTGACGCTTGGCCGAGGCAATTTCGGCGTGCTCAATCTGGGCCTGCTGGTCGCGGCCGGTATCGGCGTCATCGTGTTCGCCATCGCTCAGGCAAAAGCGAAGGCGCCCCTCGTCCAACTCGCCCGGTTCCGCGACCCGCGGCTGAGCGCCGGCCTCGCCATGAGCCTGATCGTCGCCACGGTGATGATGGCAACCCTGGTGGTTGCTCCGTTCTACCTGTCGCGCGGGCTCGGATTGAATGCCGCGATGGTTGGAATGGCGCTTTCCACCGGGCCGCTTGTCTCGACCCTGTCGGCGCTGCTGGCCGGCCGGCTGACCGATCGCTTCGGTGCCCACCGGATGATGGTCGCCGGTCTGCTCTGCCTCGCCACGGGAACGTTGCTCCTGTCGCTCGCTCTGACCAAGCTCGGCGTTGCCAGCTACGTCGCTCCAATCACCGTCACCTGCTTCGGCTACGCGCTGTTCCAGACCGCCAACAACGCGGCCGTCATGGGCGGTGTCGGCGCCGGCGAACGCGGCGTCATATCAGGCCTGCTCAATTTGTCGCGCAATCTCGGCCTCGTTACCGGCGCGTCCCTGATGGGCGCGGTGTTTGCCATCGCTACGGGGCAAGGCGCTGCGGACACGACGATCCTGTCGCCGGCCGCGGCCGCGCAGGGAATGCAGACCACTTTCGAAGCGGCAAGCTGTATGGTGCTGGCTGCGCTGATCCTAGCAGTTCTTTCGGCCCATTTTGCCGGCCGGATACCTGGGGCGTCCGCATTAAAATAATCTTGATGCGAGCCCTTCGGGGTGTGTCGAGATTCAGGTCAGGCCGAGTCGAAAATGGTGGGTTCCGAGAACCCGAGTGGAGCGTACTGAAGTACGTGAGCACCGGAAGCGCAGGAAGCCAGCGTTTGCAGGCCGGCCTCACCTGAATATCGACATACCCTCAGGCCCCTGCCCGTTTGCGGCGCTCATAAAGCATGACGAGCGTTTCAGCCATCAGCGCCGGCTTTTCCTCGCCTTCGATCTCGACCGTGTTGGCTGCCTTCATCAGATACTGGCCTGGGCCACGGTCTTCCATGGAAAGCAGCGTCGTGCGCAGGCGGATGCGTGCGCCGACCCTGACCGGCGCCAGGAAACGCACCTTGTCGAAACCATAGTTGAAGGCGGCCTGCGTATTCTCGGGCACGATCCCCATTTCGAGGGCCAGCGCGCCGATGATCGACAACGTCAGATAGCCATGCGCAATCGTGGTGCGGAACGGGCTTTGCCGCCGCGCCCGTTCAGGATCGACGTGGATCCATTGATGGTCGCCGGTGCATTCGGCGAACTGGTTGATGCGGTTCTGGTCGACCGTGGTCCATTCCGAGACGCCGAGCTCCTGTCCGGACATCGTTCTCAGCTGTTCGTAGGTTGGCGGCGTTTTAGGCCGTACTTCCGTCATTCCTGCTTTCCCGATCGCTTCCAAAGCTTCCGGACCACGAACCGGCGGCCTCTGTCAATTCGTTCCGCGCAAATCCGTTCCGCCGGATTCGAGCTCACTCGTGCCATGCCTTGCCACACAATGGCAGGCCCGAATCGGACTTTTCGACCTTCCAGCTTGCCGGGAGCTTATGCCGTGGCGCTAATGCAACTGTGTGCAAGGTTACGGAATCGCGAACCGGCGTGCCGGATAGAAGGCGAAACGACAGCCGATGGGACTCACTTCCGCTCGTAGCCGGCGCGGACCTCCTCCATCGCCTCCTTGATGCGCGCGCGCAGGATGTCGATCGATTCGGTTCCTGATTTCCTGGCCAGTTCAGCCACTTCACCGGCGTTCTTGAGCGCGGCCTCGAAGGATTTTCTGGCAAACTCCGTCTGCTTGGCCATCAGCTCCTGCGGATTGCCCGGTGCGCGGTAGCTCTGCGCCATGTCGGCGACCTCCCGCAACGTGTCCTGCAGCATTTCGCGCTGCCTCGACAACAGCGAGGTCGCTCCGGCGGCGCTCGCTCGCGCCGATTTCTCCAGCGCCTCGAGGTTCTTGCGATGATGGGCAAGGATCGCCTCGACATCGACGTTGGGCACCTTCAGGTCACGGCCGAATCTGCCGAACATCTCCATGAAGGAATCGGATTCTGCTTGTCTGGCCATGACTGTCTTCTCCCCTTTGCCGCGGTTGCGGACGCCCTCGGGGAGAGAATAGCACTCGAACGCCGTGTGTCCATTTCGAACGCACGCCTGACGATCGATACGGATCAATTGACCGGGAGCAGCAACTCGATCGTATAGAGCACGATGCCAGCCAGCCCGCCGATGATCATGCCGTTGAAGCGGATATATTGCAGGTCCCTGCCGATGTTCATCTCGATCAGGCGTGTCAGTTGCGCCAGATCCCAGCGCTTGACCTGGTCGGCGATGAATTTCGAGACGCCGCTCTTCTGGCTTTCCACGAATGAGGCCAGCGCCACCACGAATCCTTGGTTCATATCGGCCCGGATCTGGGCATCGCCGGCAAGATGGCGGCCGACTTCGACGAACATGTTGGCGAGATGCTCCCGGACCAGCGAATTCGGCGCCTTGGCATCCTGATCGATGAACAGGCTGAGGCTCTCCCACATGTCGCCGGCCAGCGCCCTGACTTCGGGTCTGGCGAGGAAATCGCGCTTCATTTTTTCCGCTCGCTTGGCATATTGCTTGGACGTGCGCAGCCGGTCGACGAAACTTTGCGCGAAACGGTCGAATTCGGCGCGCATCGGGTGGTCAGGATCGGCACGCACTTCGTCCAGCAGGGAGCCCGCCGAGGCGACGATCTTCTTCAGGAGATAGGCATCGGCGCGAAACAGGTTGAACAGCGACGGCAGTTCCTCGCGGATCTTGTCGCGCATCGTCGCCAGCGCCTGCCCGTCGTTGAGGAAACGGCCAATGACCTTGATGAACTCGTCGAACAATTTCTGGTGGCGGCGATCGTCGGTGAGCGCCGACAAGAGTTCGGCGGCCAGCGGCGCCAGCGGCACCTTTTCGATTTGATCCAGCATGCGGCTGGTGACGAAACCGCGCAGGCCCGATTGTTCGACGGCCGCAAGCGTGCGCGGCACCAGCCGCACGACGAAGCGCGACAGGCCGGCGGCGCGTTCGGCATCGGCGAGCCAATCGGCGACGAGCGCCGAAAAATCGACCTCGGCGAGTTTTTCACGCACAGGCTCCGGCGCCAGGAAATTGACCTCGATGAAACGGCCAAGATTGTCGGCGATCCGGTCCTGGTTTTCCGGGATGATGGCGGTGTGCGGGATGGGCAGCCCGAGCGGCCGTTTGAACAGCGCCACCACCGCGTACCAGTCGGCAAGGCCGCCGATGGTCGCCGCCTCGGCGAAGGCGGCGACGAAGCCGAGCCACGGGTAGCTGGTCTGGAAGGACTTGGCTAAGACAAAGACCAGCACGCAGAGTGCCAGCGCCGCCGTGGCGACAAACTTTGTCCGCCGCAGCGCCGAAAGCTTGGCGCCCGCGTCGGTGTCGAAACGGACAGGCGCCAGCGACTGGGCCGATTGAGACATATGAGCCGCTCCTCGTCGATCCCAAGCTATTTAGTGCTTCGGCCGTCAAAATGCCCGCGACAGCCGATTTTCTCAGCGTTTCGCCTGGCCACGCACATAAAGTTGACGAGAATATTCAGCTATAATGCGAAGCCAGTCTGGAATTATTCCAAGGTATAGGCCATATTCGGCCGAGGCCAGCGTGGCGACTCCCAAAATCCGGGTGAAGCCGCGCCGCCAAAGTTTTAGACTCTGGCATGGTTGCACCGCGTCAGCGCTTTGTGAGGATGAAATGCGGCTTACCCGCCAAACCAACTATGCCATGCGCATCCTGATGTATTGTGCCGCCAACAATGAACGGTTGAGCCGCATCCCGGAGATCGCAACCGCCTATTCGGTGTCGGAACTGTTCCTGTTCAAGATCCTGCAGCCTTTGGTCGAGAACGGCTTGGTCGAGACTGTCCGCGGCCGGAACGGAGGGGTACGGTTGGGCCGCGCCGCCGAAGCGATAAGCCTGTTCGATGTTGTGCGCGTGACCGAGGAAAGCTTTGCCATGGCGGAGTGCTTCGAGAACGACGCGGCCGAATGCCCGCTGGTCGACAGCTGCGCATTGAACTCGGCGCTGCGTGAAGCGCTCAACGCCTTCTTCGCCGTGCTTGCCCGCTACACGATCGCCGATCTGGTGGCGGCGCGGCCGAACGTGCGCAACCTGCTCGGTATCGACATGCTGATGGAGCGCCGCGCCCCCGCAGCTTGATCCTGCGCAGGCCGGGCCGAAGACCGCAGATCTAGGCTGCGGATTGCGGCAGCACGAATGGCATGTTGCCGGCGGGCAGCACGCCGACCTTGAGCCGGCAGTCGAACACCTTCTCGATCAGATCGTCACTCAACACGTCGCGCGGCGATCCGGCCGCGGCCAGCCGGCCGCGATGCATCACGAAGATGCGGTCGGCGAACATCGCCGTCAGATTGAGGTCATGCAGGATCGCGACCACGCCACCGCCTCTTCTGGTGAAGTCGCGGGCGATGTTCATGATGATCAGCTGATGCTTGATGTCGAGGCTGGAAACCGGTTCGTCGAGGAAGAGATAGCGCGGCATGCCGTCAAGCACCGGCGCCCAGACCTGGCACAGCACGCGGGCAAGCTGGACACGCTGCTGCTCACCACCGGAAAGCTCCTGGTAGAAACGACCGGCAAAACCGTCGAGATCGACCCGCGCCAGCGCCCGCTCCGGCAGGCGTTCGTCCTCGCCTTGCAGCACGCCCGACCGGCCACCGACGAGGCCAAGCCTGACGATCTCGCGCACGGTGAAGGGAAAGGACAGGGTCGTTGCCTGAGGCAGCACCGCTCGCACTGTCGCGGCCTCGACCGGCTTCATCGTCGACAGCTCGCGACCGTTGATAAGGATCCGTCCGGTATGGACGAGATCCCCCGACATCGCCTTGAGAAAGGTCGTCTTGCCCGATCCGTTGGGGCCGACGATGGCCGAGATTTCACCCGGCCTGACTTCGAAATCGACGTTGGCGACAATGCGCTTCTTGCCGATCGCCACAGAAACATCGCGCGCTTCGATCATGAAACACTCCCACAGGGTCTCAAATCTCACAAATGAATCACGCCACGCTTGCGCAGCAGGATCCACAGGAAGAACGGCGCGCCAGCGACGGCGGTGACGATGCCGATCGGCAACTCAGCCGGCGCCACGATGGTACGGGCCACGGCGTCGGCGAGCAGCAACAGCGAGGCGCCGAGCAGCGCCGAGGCCGGCAGCAGGTAACGATTGTCCGGGCCAATCAGCAAGCGCAGCAGGTGCGGCACGACGATGCCGACGAAACCGATGCCGCCGCTGACGGCGACGGAAGCCCCGACCGCCGCCGAGACACCAGTGATGGCTGTGTATTTCAGCCGCTGCACCGGAATGCCGAGATGGCCGGCGGTGGCCTCGCCGAGCGCCAGCGCGTTGAGGCCCCGGGCAAGGAACGGCATCGCCGCGAGTGCCAAGACGATGATGGGCCCCACGGAAGCGATCTTGGCCCATGTCGCACCACCGAGCGATCCCAGTGACCAGAAGGTCAGATCGCGCAACTGGCGATCGTCGGCCAGGAAGATGAGGATTCCGGTCAGCGCCATGGCAAGTGCCGCCAGGGCGATGCCAGCGAGCAGCATGGTGGCGACAGAGGTTTGCCCGCGTCGCGTCGCGACCTGATAAAGCACCAATGTGGTGGCGAGGCCGCCGAAGAACGCCGCAAGCGGCAGCGTAAGCGTCCCGAGCAATGCGGTCACCGGTGCCAGCATGGTCCCGCCCAGCACGATGATGGCCACCGCGCCAAGGCTGGAGCCGGCTGAAACGCCGATCAGTCCGGGGTCGGCGAGCGGATTGCGGAACAGCCCTTGCAGGATGGCTCCGGAAACCGCGAGCGCCGCACCCACCAGCATGCCGAGGATGACGCGTGGCAGCCGGATACCGTAGACGATCAGGCTGTCACGGGCGTTGAGTGCCGCATCGTCGGGGACGGTGCCAAAGAGCCAGTCCCTGATGACGGTCACGGCGGATGCGTCCGACGCCCCCGATGTAAGCGAAAGCAAGACGGCGATGGCCAGGCCCAGGCACAGCGTAAGGATTACGACACGGGCGCGGCCGGAACGATCCCCTTCGGATGCACCCATCGCCCTTACCGGACCGGCGATCGACTGGTCGGCCATGATGCTCAGTCCGTGACCTGTGCGCCATAGAGCGACACGGCGAGATCGTGGATCGCGTCGGCCGTGCGCGGTCCGAAGCCGAGTAGATAGGCGCCGTGGAGGCGGATCAGCTTGCGCGCCGTTCCGGCCGGCGTCGAGGCGATGGATGGATTGCCGAACAATTCGTCGTCCGAGACCGGCGGTCCGGCATTGCTCATCATCAAGATCACGTCCGGCCTGGCGGTGATGATCGCTTCGTCGGACATTTGCTTGTAGCCGGAAAAGCCTTCCACCGCATTGAACCCGCCCGCCAGCCTGACCATGCCGTCGGCCGCGGTTTCGCTGCCGGCCGCCAGGATCTTGCCTCCCTGTATAGAGAGAACGAACAGGACGCGCTTGCGCTCCTTGATCGAGGCTGTCTGCTTTTCGGCGGCCATGAGTTTGGCATCGAGCGCCTTGGCCAACACCTCGGCCTTGGCCTCGGCCCCAAGCGCCTTGCCGACAATGCGGACCTTCTGGAGGATGCCTTCGCGGCTGTACAACTCAGGCACTTCGATGAAGGGAATGCTCGTCTTCTTCAGCACCTCGACGGCTTCCTTGGGACCGCTGCCGTGCAATGCCAGTATGCCGGTCGGATTGACCGACAAGACGCCTTCCGGCGACAGCTGGCGCATGTAACCGACATCAGGCAGGTCGAGCGCCGCTTTTGGATAATTGCTGGTGGAATCGCGAGCCACCAGACGCTTTTCCTCGCCAAGCGCATAGACGATCTCGGTGATGGACCCGCCGATGGCGGCGATCTTGGAAGGATCGGCGAAGACCGAAACGCCTTCGGTGGCACCGACTGGCTGCATCGCGGCGAAAGCCAGGGAAAGGCCGATCGCGGAACCGATCATCGATCCGCGCAGAGCGGACAGTCTCGACACAAAACCCATTACACCGTCCTCAGGCTGCCGTCGGGCTTGGAATGCGCGGCAGGTGCTCGGCCAGGAAGCGCCAGTCGTCGCGTTCGCTTTCGCCTTCGTGGCGCTTGCCGAAGAACTGGATGATCATGTCGCCATTGGCGGCGTAGACCTCGAGCGAGGTGACGTGGCCGTCCCTGGTCGGCTTGCGTACCGCCCAGACCTCATGGATGTGGTCGGTTCGCAGATGCAGATGAAAGGTCTCGTCCAGCACGTTGATCCACGGTCCCATTGGTTTGATCGACTTGACCGGGCCGGAATGGATCTGGATGCAGCCGCGGTTGCCCACGAAGCACATGATCGGCATCTCGCTTTCGGCGGCGTGATGGAACATGGCGCGCACCGCGTCATTGTCGAGCACCCAGGCGTAATCCTGGCCGACCATGCGCACCGCCTGGCGGCGGCTGAGCTTCAACGTCTTCAGCATGCCGAAGAACTGGTGCACGTCCGTCAGCCGGCTCCAGCGGTCGCGCAGATCGTCAAGGCTCGCGGTCGATGTCCCGGCCTCGTTTTCCTCGTCGAGAACGGGGCCTGAAATCTCGATCGTCGGCTCCTGGTTCGGTGATTCCAGTGAGGCGACCAGCTTCTGGTAGGCATAGAGGCTGGAGGCGGGGCGCAGATGCACCTTGTGCACCGCCTCGCCGGCAGCATCGAAGAATTGCAGGCTGCGGCGGATGTCGTCGCCGTCCCGCTTTTCCACGGCGAAGCCATGCGCCCAGACTTTCGGGAAGATGCGCAGGTCTATGTTCTCGCCAAGCACCATCGCATTGTGATTGCCGGTGACGACCTTGTCGTAAACGCCGATCTTTTCGTGCACGGCGCTTTCGTTGCGGGTCAGCGCCATCACCTCTCCAACGGCCTCAAGACCGGTCAGAAGGTCATTGACGCGTGGCTCGATGCGAATGACGCCGTCGCCGCAATGCGCGGCCACCAGCTCGGCCTCCGAAATGCCGAGCTGGCCGGCCAGATCACGCTCGCGCGCCTTCGGATTCTCGGTCCGTGCCCGCCGGATTTCATGCGGAGCGGGTTTTACGCGCTGGTCCATGTCTTTACCCCTGATGCCTTGCCTTACTTGTTGAGAATGAGCTTGCCCTGGCGGGTGATCTTCAGCCGGTAGAGCGCCCCATGATGTTCGATGCCGATCTCGTGCTCGCCCTGGAACAGCGTGTTGCTGGACAGCGTTCGCACCGCCAGCGGAATCCGATCGAAACGGGCGGAGACATCGTCGGAACGGCGGACGCGATAGCGAAAATCGTTGGCATTGTGCGTGTTCATCTGGGTCGATCCCTTTCCTGTGCCGGGCATCCGGCTAGGCGTTGCGAAATTGCCGATTTTTCTTGACTCGAATAATCATGTTTACTAGTCAGTGCAATACCGGACTAAATGAGTCAACATTTAAGATGCCGGATACGATCAAAAATGCCAGCAAGCCCCAGGCCAGCCAGCATGGAACCTGGGATTTGGAGTTGGGGCATGGGGTCGATGAATTGGGAACGGCGTGGCCGGGCGACGGCGAACGGCGCGGCGGCTTTACTCGCAGGCGTGGCGGCGATCGCCTTGTCCGCGCTATCGGTGCACGCCCAGCAGGCAACGCGGCCGGCGGGCGAGCAACCGGATCAATCTAAGAGGACTGACCAGGAAAAAGCAGCTCCCGCGGGCGCGACGCTGCTCGACAAGATCCTGGTGCTCAGCCGCACCGGCGAAACGGCGATCGAATCGCTGGCCTCGGCCAGCCATGTCGACCAGGAACAGCTCGACCGCCGCATGGCGACGACGCCAAACGAGATGCTTTTTGGTGTGCCCGGCGTCGCCGCACAGGCAGACGCCAGGCGCGTCAGCACCAGCATCAACATCCGAGGCCTGCAGGATTTCGGCCGCGTCGCCGTCATCGTCGATGGCGCGCGCCAGAATTTCCAGCGCTCCGACCACGGCACGCAGTCGACCTTCTACATCGATCCCGAGCTCGTCAAATCCGTCGACGTGATCCGCGGCCCGGTCGCCAACACCTATGGTTCGGGCGCCATTGGCGGCGTCGTCTTCTTCGACACCAAGGATGCCCGGGATTTCCTCAAGCCTGACGAGACCTGGGCCGGTTCCGTCACCGGACGCTACGAGAGCAAAGGCAAGGGCTGGACATCAAGCGCATCCGGCGCTTATCGCATCAACGAGAACTGGGATGTGCTGGGCAACATCGTCTACCGCGACCACGACAACTACAAGGACGGCGACGGCGACACCGTCAATGGCACTGGTTTCGACGTGCTGAGCGGCCTGCTCAAGACCACCATCCGGCCGACCGAAAACAGTCAGCTGAAGCTTGGCTGGGTCGGATCGAGCGACGGCTGGGACGAGACCAGCGGCGGCGTGCCTGTGAATGACGTCGACCTGAAGTCGAACACGTTCACGGCCCGCTACAACATCACGGACGAAGACAAGAGCTGGCTCGATCTCCACATCAACACCTCCTACAACAAGACCAATCTCGACCTGACCAGTCTTGTCCCGCAGAACCGCTTCGATCCGGTCAGCGGTCTTCCCGTGGTGCTGCCGGCAGGGTCACAGTCGACATTCGATGTCGGCACGACCGGCATCGATATCTGGAACACGTCGCGGTTCGAAACGAGCGGCATCGCGCATGAACTGACCTATGTCGGCGACTGGGTCGGCGACAACGTCAAGACGGGCGGCGCGGCCGGCGGCGACAGTTTCTACACCCCTTCGGGCAAGCGGAATGTGTCGGGCGCCTACGTCCAGGACAAGCTCGCCTGGGACTGGCTCGAAGTCATCGCCGGCCTACGCTACGACAGCTACAGCCTAAAGGACGACACGCACGATATTTCCGGCGACAGGCTATCGCCGCGCGTCACGGTCGGTGTCTCGCCTTTCGAGAGCGCCGGCCTTGCCGGCCTGCAATTCTACGGCACCTATGCGGAAGGCTATCGCTCGCCCTCGATCACGGAGACTCTGATCAGCGGCAACCATCCGGCAGGCGTCAGCTTCCCGTTCCTGCCAAATCCAAATCTGCGGCCTGAAACCGGCAAGACGACCGAATTCGGCGTCAACTACAAGCAGAACGACATCTTCGAGGCTGGCGACGCCTTGCGCCTGAAGGCAGCCTATTTCAACAACGATGTCGACGACTACATCGACGGCGTGACGCTGTCGCCGTTCGCCCCAGGCAGCGAATGCCCCTTCGGCCCCGGCATCCCGATCTGCTTCCAGTATCAGAATTTCGCCAAGGCCAGGATCAACGGTTTCGAGCTGGAAGGTGTCTACGACGCGGCGTGGGGCTATGCCGGCCTCTCGGCTTCGATCACAAATGGCCACACAGTTTCCTACAAGGGCGTGGAGGCCGACCTCGCCACCATTCCCTCCTCTCAGGTCACCGCTCAGCTCGGTTTGCGTTTCCTCGAGGACAAGCTGACCGTCGGCGGCGAAGTGCAGTTCAACGGCAAGCCCAAGGGCAATGCGGTGGCCACCGACTATACGCTGGTCAACGCCTTTGCCAGCTATCAGGCGACCGACAATCTGAAGGTCGATTTCCGCGCCGACAACCTGTTCGACGTCAAATACGCCAACCCGCTGAATGGCGGTACGACCGCCGCTGCCTATGAGCCCGGCATCACGCTGAAACTGGCGGCAACCATACGATTTGGAGGCTGACCATGACGTGCTTGACGACATCCCTTCGTCTGCTGACCTCGACGCTGGCGATGTCGCTTGCGATGGTTCCGGCGTGGGCTGAGCAGTCCGCGCCGGTCTTGACCCTCGAACTCAATGCCGCGCAGCCTTCCGACAAGGGCTGCCGCCTGACCTTCTTGGTCAGCAACAATCTCGGCGCCGATCTTACCAAGGCGGCGTTCGAGATCGCCCTGTTCAACGAGGCCGGTATCGTCGACCGGCTGACCGTGCTCGACTTCAAGGACCTGCCGGCCGGCAAGACCAAGGTGACGCGCTTTGACCTGGCCGGCACTGACTGCACCAAGGTCAGCCGCGTGCTGATCAACAGCGCCACGGAATGCGCCGGCACGGGCGTCGAGCCGGCCGCCTGCATGCGCAAGCTGAAGACGGACACCAAGACCGGCATCACTTTCGGCGTCTGAGGGCGGCGGTGGGGCTGGAACCCGACTTGGCGCGACATATGGTGGCCCGGCCGCTGGCCGGCCTTCCGCTGTTTGAGCCAGTCCATCTTGATTTGACAATGACGCCTGGGCCGCTGCATTTTCCGCCGCGCGACATGCAGGAAATCTGTCCCCTCCCCAACGCCGGCGACGAGTTGGCCATCGTGCCGGCCGAGGTCGGAATCGGCCCGTTCTAAAATGTGAGCAGCACAAACGTTGCGGCGCCAATCATCAACAACCGCACGAAAGGGACCCCATGTACATCGCCATGAACCGCTTCAAGGTGCAGACCGGCTCCGAGGCCGATTTCGAAGCCGTGTGGAAGAACCGCGATTCCAGCCCTTGCCGAGATGAAAGGCTTTCGGGAATTCCATCTGCTGCGCGGCCCGGCCAACGAGACCGAAGGCTACACGCTGTTTGCCTCGCATACGGTCTGGGCCAGCCACGCCGACTTCGTCGCCTGGACCAAGTCGGAGAATTTTCGCGCCGCCCACCGCAATGTCGGCACGACAAAGGTCCATTATCTCGGCCACCCGCAATTCGAGGGTTTTTACGTCGTCGAGGGCGCCTAAGTACCGACTAGTCTATGCGGCGGCCAACAGGCTGGCATTGCCGCCCGCCGCCGTGGTGTCGACGCAGACGGCCCGCTCATGCGCATAAGCCGCCGGATTGAGCACCTCGCTGACCAGCGGCACGATCGGCCCGTTGCGCTCGGCGATGACCTTGCGCACGATGCGCGCCGCCTCCGGCGTGCCTGAAAAAGCAACGACATCGACGCGCAGCGAGCGCGCCTCGACCGGATCGGGGCGGCCATCGATGGCCGCCAGCGGCAGGCCTTTCCCGGTCAATGCGGAGAGGGCAGCCGGGGCACCTGGCGCCACGGCCAGCACCGCGTTGCCGGCGGCGAGCGCTTGGACGGTCTGCGCCAGCAGCGTGTCGGCGTCCGGCCCCAGGCACAGCACCCGTCCGCGCGGCGACAGTGACAGCGTGTTGGCCTCGCCGGTCGGGCCGGGTAAATCGACCTGACCGAAATCGATTGCAGCGGCGGCGCCGATCGCCGCCGCTCCCTTGCCGCGCAGATGCTTCCTCAGGATGGCGATCCGGTCCGGCCGCGTCGACCAGCCGCCCAGCGCCGGATCGGGCAGATTGTCGGCCAGTTCGGTGGCCGTCACCTTGTGCCCGTCGGCCAAGTGCGTGCCAGCCTCCGGCCCCTTGCGGAAGCGCCTGAGATAATGCGGGCCGCCGGCCTTCGGCCCGGTGCCGGAGAGGCCCTCGCCGCCGAACGGCTGCGAACCGACGACGGCGCCGATCTGGTTGCGGTTGACGTAGATGTTGCCGGCATGGATGCCGTCGACGAAATGCTGGACGCGGCCCTCGATGCGAGTGTGCAGGCCGAAGGTCAGGCCATAGCCCTTGCGGTTGATGGCGGCGATGACTGCGTCGATCTGGTCAGCGTCGAAACTGGCGACATGCAGCACAGGCCCGAACACCTCGCGCTCCATGTCCTCGATGCCCTTGACCCGCAAGACATGCGGCGCGACGAAGCGTCCATCCTTGGGGCCTCGAGCTTGGCGATCAGCCGGCCCTCAAGACCCTTCTTGGTGCAATAGTCGCGGATCGAAGCCTGCGCCTCATCATCGATGACCGGGCCGACATCGGTCGAAATCAGCCAGGGATCGCCGATATTGAGCGCCTCCATGGCGCCCTTCAGCATCTCCAGCATCTTCTTCTCGACGTCCTTCTGCACATAGAGCACGCGCAGCGCCGAGCAGCGCTGGCCCGCACTCTGGAAGGCCGACGCCAGGATATCGCGCACCGCCTGTTCGGGCAGCGCCGTGGAATCGACGATCATGGCGTTGAGACCGCCGGTCTCGGCGATCAGCATCGCGTCCGGCGCGGCGGTCTCGGCCAGCTGTTTTTCGATCAGCTTGGCGACCTCGGTTGAGCCGGTGAAGCAGACGCCGGCAATGCGCGGATCCGCTGTCAGCGGGCCGCCCACCGATGGGCCGTCGCCGGGCAGGAGTTGGATGACGTCTTCCGGCACGCCAGCCTCGCGCAGCATCTCGACGGCGCGGAATGCGATCAGCGGCGTCTGCTCGGCCGGCTTGGAGATCACCGAATTGCCGGTGACGAGTGCTGCCGCGATCTGGCCGGTGAAGATGGCGAGCGGGAAATTCCAAGGCGAGATGCAGACAATGGCGCCGCGCGCTTGCGTGCCCGCCTCGGCGTTCGCCGCCTCGGTGGCGTAGTAGCGCAAGAAGTCGACGGCCTCGCGCACTTCGGCGACGCCGTCGGCCAGCGACTTGCCGGCCTCGCGGGTGGCGAGCGCGAAGAACTCGACCGCATTGGTCTCGTAGAGGTCGGCGGCCCGGTTGAGGATCGCGGCACGCTCGGCGACCGGCCGTTTTGCCCAGGCCGGCTGCGCCTCGACAGCGATGCGCACCGCGGTCGCGACCTGCTTGGCGGCGGCCTCGTGAACCGTGCCGACGATCTCGGAAGGCTTTGCCGGATTGACGATCGAGCGCTGCTTGCCGTAGCCGGCGGCGCGCGTGATCGGCTTGGCGTGCCAGCGATCCGGCCCGGCAAAAGCCGCTTTGGCCTTGTCGATATCAGCCAGCGTCACCGTATCCGTAATGTCGAATCCTTTCGAGTTGCGGCGCCCGATCCCAAAGATCTGGGATGGCTTGGCGATCGCCGGATTGGCGGCCGGCCCCTGGCTTTCGACTGTTTCCAGCGGATCACGCGCGATGTCCTCCGGCTCGACGTCCTCGTCGGTCAATTGATGCACGAAGGAGGAATTGGCGCCGTTCTCCAGCAGGCGACGGACCAGATAGGCAAGCAGGTCCGAATGCGCGCCGACGGGAGCGTAAATGCGGCAACGCGTGCCCTCCGAACGGCGCACGGTTTCGTGCAAGGCCTCGCCCATGCCATGCAGGCGCTGGAATTCGAAGGTGTCGCGGTTATCAGCCATCGACAGGATGGCGGCGACGGTGTGGGCATTGTGGGTGGCGAATTGCGGATAGATTCGGTCGGTCATGCCAAGCAGTTTTCTCGCGCACGCGATGTAGGAAACGTCGGTGTTGGCCTTGCGCGTGAACACGGGATAACCTGACAGTCCGAGCGTCTGCGCCCGCTTGATCTCGGTGTCCCAATAGGCGCCCTTGACCAGCCGAACCATGATGTTGCGATTGTACTTTTTCGCCAGCGCATAGAGCCAGTCGATGGTAAAGGCCGCCCGCGGCCCATAGGCCTGGACGACGACACCGAAGCCGTTCCAGCCGGCGAGTTCCGGCTCGGCCAGCACCCGTTCGATCACGTCGAGCGACAGGTCGAGCCGGTCGGCCTCCTCGGCGTCGATGTTGAGACCCATGCGCGAATGCCTGGCCGCGAGTGCCAGCGACAACAGCCGCTCGGCCATCACAGGCAGCATTTCCTCCTTCTGCGCCACCTCGTAGCGCGGATGCAACGCCGAGAGCTTGACCGAGATTCCATGGTTGAAGCGGATATCGGGACCGTTGGAGCCGGCATCGAGCGAGGAAATGGCGTCGGCATAGGCCCTGTGATAGCGCAGCGCGTCCGCCTCGGTGCGGGCGGCCTCGCCCAGCATGTCGAAGGAATAGAGATAACCCTTCTGCGTCATCGGCCGGCCGCGCTTGACGGCCTCGGCGATGGTGCGGCCAAGCACGAACTGTTCGCCCATCTCGCGCATGGCCGCGGCCACCGCCTTGCGGATGACCGGCTCGCCCAGCCGCCGCACCATCGAGCGTAGCGTGCCTTCGATGCCGCCCTCGCCTTCGTCGAGCACGCGTCCGGTCAGCATCAGCGCCCAGGTCGAAGCGTTGACGAAGATCGAGCTCGAACCACCCGAATGCGCCGACCAGTCATGCGGCGCGATCTTGTCGGCGATGAGGTCGTCCATCGTCTCGGTGTCGGGCACGCGCAACAGCGCCTCGGCCAGGCACATCAGCGCCACGCCTTCCTTGGTGGAGAGACCGTAGGCGGAGAGGAAGACTTCCATCAGCCGGGGATCGGTGGAGCCCCGCACCGCCCGCACCAGATCGGCCGCGCGGGCCGAGATTGCCTTGCGGTCTCCAGCAGAAAGCCCGGTCGCCTCGGCCAATCGTCTTACGGCCTCGTCTTCGTCGGGCAAATAGTTGGCGCGGATCTGCTGGCGGATGGCGTCGAGCGGCATGGCGGTCCTATGAGCAAGCACAAGGGAGCGGACCGGCGGCCACCGGACCGAATGGTGCAAGCTAGCACAAGTACCGGATCTCAGGCGGTCTGAAAAAATCGACAAGGCAGCGCAATTGACCTATCATGCCGCCGAAAATTGCTCATTTAGGCTGCAATTTCGATGGCAGAAGACCAATTGGACCGCATCGACCGGAACATCTTGTCGGCGCTGGCCGGCAACGGCCGGCTTTCCATGTCGGAATTGGCGGCCAAGGTCGGCCTGTCGAAGACACCGGTGCAGGCGCGGGTGAAGCGGCTGGAGAAGGATGGCTACATCAGGGGCTACCAGGCGATCATCGATCGTGAGCGCATGGGTGAAGGCCATGTCGCCTTCGTCCAGGTGAAATTGTCGGACACCCGATCCGCGGCGCTCGATGCCTTCAACCGGTCCGTACAGGCCGTGCCGGAGATCGAGCAGTGCCACATGATGGCGTCGAGCTTCGATTATCTCCTGAAGGTCCGCACCCGCGACATCGCCGCTTATCGGCGCGTGCTCGGCGAGCGCATCTCGGCCTTGCCCCACGTCGCCCAGACTTCGACCTTCGTGGCGATGGAGACGGTGAAGGATCGATGACCATGATCCCGAAAAGTGGAAGGCGGTTTCGGTCAAACAGAAAGGGCTATTCCGACAGCGTCTTCAGGAACGCCACCAGTGCGGCGCGCTCGCGGTCCGACAACTCCAGCGGGTGGACTTCGGATACCCCTTCGACGCTTGGTGCAGCCTTGGCATAGTGAGCCACCACCTCGTCGAGCGATGAAAACTGCCCGGCATGCATGTAGGGCGGCCGTGTCGCCGCACCGCGTAGCGACGGCGTCTTGTAGGCGCGCACCAGTTCCGGCGCATCCTTGACCATGAAGCGCAGCTCGCCGCAGGCACTGGCCTCGCCATCGCGATAAGCGCCGAAGCAGTTAAAGGGGTCGGCTTCGACCTGCGCTACCGCGTCGACGCGCCCGCGATCCGCCGGCAAGCCGGCGACAGGCGGCACACCCGTATTGTGAAAACCGTTGTCGGTGAAACGCGGGCCATTGTGGCAGGTCACGCAATTGGCCTTGCCGATGAACAGTTTCAGCCCAAGGATTTCTTCCCGCGAAAAGGCCGCATCGCCTTTCGGCTCGGCGCCTGTAGCGAGGTCCAGCGCAAAGCGGTCGAATCGCGTCGGCGCCGGCTCGATCGAGCGCTCGAAAGCGGCAATCGCCTTGCCAATATTGGCATAGACGCTGTTGATGGCGTCACGCTGCGCGCCGCTCATCGCGTTCCAGGCAGCTTTTTCGGTATCGCTTCCGAGCGGGCTGGCATTGAGCGGAATGCCGGAAAAGTCCGGCAATGGCCCGAAGATGCGCTCATAGCGTTCGCCGAAGCGCGCCTTCATGTAATGCGCGTAGGCGGTCCGGTTTCCCGCCTGTTCCAACGGGTTTTCGAGCGGTGTCAGCGCCTGCGCCCACATGCTGTCGCGACGTCCGTCCCAGAAGAACCAGGGGTCGCGCGCCACACCCGCCAGCGGCATGGTGCGCCGGTTGGTCCGGCCGACACCCACCGCCTGCGGCAGGTCGTCCTGGAATTGGCGGTCGATCTTGTGGCAGGTCGAGCAGGACACCGTGCCGTCGCGGCTCATCCCGACATCGAAGAACAGCGTCGAGCCGAGCGCCGCGGCGGCCGGCACATCGGCGAAGCGGTTGGTGGTGTCAGGCTTCAGCGCCGGCAGCGTATTCAGCGCGAGCGATGCAATCGTCTTCTTCTCGGCATCGGAAAAATCCGGCTTACCGCAACCGCCAAGGAGCACGGCCACCGTCAGTACCAAAAAGCAGAAAAGGCGCCTCATCGACCGCTCACAGCACCACGTTGAACAGCACAGTGTCGGAGCCCGCGCCGGACGATATGGCGAAACGCAGCTGCCACCAGCCGCTCATGGTGAATTTGAGCCCCTCGATGCGGTAGCGGCCCTCGCCGAGATAGTCGGTCGCCTGCGGACTGGTCGGCAGACCGTGATTGTGCTGCGGCATGCCGCCGGAGACGGCGATCGCGGCGCGCTCCACCGAAGCCCCTGTCTTTGTCTTCAGCGTCAGCACCCAGGATTCCAGTTCGCCCTGCCGCACCACGCCGCGTTCCGGCACGAAACTCGCTACATACAATCCGTTGTCGGTTTTCTTCGTCCGCGCGACATCCGGGCCGACAGGCTGTGCCGAATGCGGCACGGTCAGATAGACGACCGCGAGAACGCCGACCAGCAAAGCAGCCAGACCAAGACCTGCCAGGAGATAACGCCATAACGATGCCAAACCGGTTCCTCTTCTGCGGATAACGTTCTGCCGGACGGATCGCATCCCGCCAGCCTGTGGGAAAACGCTGTGGCGGAAAAAAGCCTGCTTGCCAAGCATGGCGCTGCGTCCGGCAAAAAGCTACAGCACGCAAATCACTGGAGGATCGCAGATGGTGGGAAACGGCGTCGCCTCGATTGGCGAATGCATGCTGGAACTGTCGGGCCAGACCGGCCCGAACTGGCGCATGGGCTTTGCCGGCGACACGTTCAACACGCTGTGGGCGCTGCATGCGCTGAGCGCTGACCGGCCTGCAACCTATGTCTCGGCCTTCGGCGACGACCCCTTCTCCCAAGGCCAGATCGCTTTCTTCGCTGAAAACGGCATCGGCATCGGCTCCAGTCCGGTCATACCGGGTGCGCGCCCCGGCCTCTATGCGATCACGCTGACCGGTGCCGAGCGCTCCTTCACCTACTGGCGTGGCGACGCCGCCCCGCGGCAGCTTGCGTCGGACCCGGCGGCACTGTCGAAAAATTTGGAAAATCAGTCACTTGTGTACTTTTCCGGAATCACTTTGGCAATTCTCGACGATGCCTCGCGCAAGATGCTGCTGGCGGCCGTGGCCAAGGCGCGCGCGGCGGGCTCGACGATCGCCTTCGATCCCAACTACCGGCCACGACTGTGGCGCGGCCGCGACGACGCGCAGGCAGCGATCATCGAAGCGCTTGCCGTCACCGACATCGCGCTGCCGACCTTCCCGGACGAGCAGATGCTGTTCGGCGATGACACCCCGCGGGCGACCGCCGAGCGGCTCAGGCAATGGGTTGGCGAAGTTGTCGTCAAGAACGGCGAGCAACCGGCACTGATTGCCGAAAACGGCTCATTGCAGGACGTGCCCGCGATCCATGTCGCAGTCCCCGCCGACACCACCGGGGCCGGCGATTCCTTCAATGGCGGCTATCTCGCCGCTCGTCTTGCCGGCTACAACCCGCAGGAGGCCGCACGCAGAGCCCATCGCGTTGCCGCCGCCGTCGTGCAGGTTCGCGGCGCGCTTGCGCCGTTCGAGACGCTGCGGGCGGCGTTCGGCAAGCCCTGAAAAAGCTAACCTTGCCGGAAGCGGTATTCCGTCACGTGGTGATAGATAGCGCCAGGCCATAGCGTCGCCTGCGGGAAATAGGGCCGGTTCGGCGCGTCGGGCCATATTTGCGGCTCCAGGCAGAAGCCGCTGAAGGCCTTGTAATTCCGCCCTTCCAGGCCGGAGCGTGGCGTCACATATTGCCCGGTGTAGAGCTGGACACCGGGCTCCGTTGTCCAGACTTCCATCTCGACGCCGGAATTCGCCCCTTGCACCCACGCTGCCTGCTTGAGTGGCCCGCGCGCCGCCGCCAGGCAGAAATTCTGGTCGTAGGGCAGCTGTTCGCCTTCCGTCTCCATGCGCAGCGGCCGCGCTTGGCGAAAATCGAAAGGCGTGCCGTCGATCGGCTTCACCACGCCGGTCGGGATCATGTCGCCGTCGACAGGCAGATAGGCGCCGGCGTTCAGCATCATCCTGTGGTCGAGAATATCGCCCGTGCCGCCATCATCGAGGTTGAAATAGGAATGCTGGGTAAGATTGCACGGCGTCGGCTCCTCGCAGGTCGCCGTCAGTTCGACGCTCAGCGTGCCGGGAATTTTCAGCCGGTAGGTGCAGGTAACGTCGAGTGCACCGGGAAAGCCCATCGTACCGTCGGGATCATGCAGCGTCAGCGTGACAAAATCCCTGCCATGCAGCGAAACCGTCCATGGCCGATGGGAGTAGCCTTGCGAGCCGCCGTGCAGCGTATGCTTGTCGAGGAAGTTGCGCTCGGTCTGGTATCGGTTGCCGCCAATTGTGAAGCGGCCGTCGCCGATGCGGTTGGCGTAGCGCCCGACCACGGCCCCGAAGAAGCCAGTGTCGGTCTCATAGGCCCCCAGATTGTCGTAGCCGAGGACCAGCGGCGCGTCGTGCCCGGTCAGACGCAGGTCCTGGACGATGGCGCCAAGCCCGATGATGTTGGCGGTGAGGCCGCCGCCCCTGATCGTAAAGCGGCGGATCGGTTCGCCTGCCTGTGTCGTGCCGAAAACCTCGCCGTCCTTCATCGTCATGCCCGCAAATGCCAGTGGATCCAAAAGGACTTCGGCTGGTTGTTCAGCCTGGGGCAGGTTTACCAGCCTGCCCCAGGCACTAGCCTATCAGAGGCCGAGGCCGCCGATGCACACATATTTGGTATCGAGGTAATCCTCGATGCCCTGATGTCCACCTTCCTTGCCGAGGCCCGATTCCTTGACACCGCCAAAAGGTGCTTCAGGTGTAGTGATCAGCCCTTCATTGACGCCGACCATGCCGTATTTCAGGCCTTCCATGACCCGGAAGGCGCGGCCGAGATCGCCGGTGTAGAAATAGCAGGCAAGGCCGAATTCGGTGTCGTTGGCGAGCGCGATGGCTTCTTCCTCGGTTTCGAACTTGAACACGGGTGCGACCGGGCCAAAGATCTCTTCCTTCATGAAGCGCATTTTCGGCGTCGCGTTGGCGATGACCGTCGGCTGGAAGAACGAACCGCCCAGTGCATGGCGATGACCGCCGGCGACGACCTTGCCGCCCTTTGAGGTGGCATCGGCGATCAGCTCCTCGACCTTCTCGACCGCCTTCTCGTCGATCAGCGGCCCCTGCTGGACGCCCTCTTCGAGGCCGGAGCCGACCTTCAATCCGTTGCTGGCCGCGGCGAGCTTTTCGACGAACTTGTCGTAGACGCCAGCCTGGACCAGGAAGCGGTTGGTGCAGACGCAGGTCTGGCCGGAATTGCGATATTTGGCGGTGATCGCGCCAGCAACGGCACGCTCGATATCGGCGTCGTCGAAGACGATGAACGGCGCGTTGCCGCCGAGTTCCATCGACACCTTCTTGACCGTAACCGACGACTTCTGGATGAGAAGCTTGCCGACCTCCGTCGAGCCGGTGAAGGTGATCTTCGACACCAGCGGATTGGCGCAGATCTCGTCGCCGATCTCGCTCGCCGGACCGGTCAGGATGTTGACGACGCCCTTGGGGAAGCCGACTTCCTCGGCCAGCGCGCCCCAGGCCAAGCCGGAATAAGGCGTCTGCGAGGCCGGCTTGACGACGGCGGTGCAGCCTGCGGCAAGCGCGGGACCAAGCTTGCGGGCCAGCATCGAGGACGGGAAATTCCATGGCGTGATGGCGGCAATGACGCCGACCGGTTCCTTGGTCACCAGGATGCGGCGGTCCGCCCATGGCGAGGGCACAACGTCGCCATAGGTGCGGCGGCCTTCCTCGGCGAACCACAGGATGTAGGCGGCGGCCGAACCGATCTCGCCCTTGGATTCGAACAGCGACTTGCCCTGCTCGATGGTGAGCAGTTCGGCCAGCACGTCCTGATTGTCCATCATCGCGTCATGCAGTTTGCGCAGCAGCTTGGAGCGCTCGAGCGCGGTGGTCTTGCGCCACGACTTGAAGGCGGCGTCAGCCGCCTCGATGGCGCGGCGTGTTTCGGCCTTGCCCGACTTCGGCACGGTGCCGATCTTGAGGCCGGTAGCCGGATTGTTCACATCGACCGTCTGGCCGCTGTCGGCCTGCACCCATTCGCCGTTGATGAGATTGGCCTGGCGCATGAAATGGCTGGTTTTCTGAAGCATGGTTTAGCCTCCGTTCGGCGCTCACGGGCCGCTATCTGGATGTCTTCGGTAAAGCGCAGGCAGGGCCGCACGCTGGAGCCATTGCTCTTAACCTAGGGAAAGCCCCGCAAGCAATCGCAAGATGGCATATAGGGGTTGGGCCAGCGCAAGGCGAGAGGGGGTTGGCGCAGCTGTCGCCGGCTCACCCGAAAACATGCAGGACAACCGTCAGCCAGAAAGCGGTAGTAATGGCCGCGCAAGCAGTGGCGATGGTCATCTGGTTCGACGCCAGCGCCTGGCCGGTGTTGAACTGGACGGCGATGAGATAGGAATTGATGCCCGACGGCAGCGCCGCCACCACGACCGCCACCTTGGCCGTCAACGGCGGCAGCCCGAGCAGCCAGACGAAGGCAAGAACCAGCGCCGGCATCAGGAACAGCTTCAGCACCGAAAGCGCCAGCGCTGGCCGGACATTGCCTGATATGCCGAAGCGGCGCAGGCTGAGCCCCATGGCAAACAGCGCCACCGGCCCGGCTGTGTTGGCCAGTGCATCGACCAGCCGCATGACGAGATCGGGCAGCGGCACGCCGCTGACGCGCCATGCCAGCCCCAGCAGAATGCCGATGATCAGCGGGTTGATGAACAGCCGCCTCAGGAAACTGCGCAGGACCCGCAAGGGATGCACATGTTCGCCGCCGCCTCGGCCGAACATTTCGAACAGCACGATCGAAGCCATCATCATGATCGGCAGATGCACCGAGACGAGCAGCGACAGCACTTCGAAGCCGCTCGGACCGAATATGCCAAGGATGAAGGGAGCGCCGAGCAGCACGACATTGGAGTAGGCGGACGATACGCCGCCGACGACCCCGGCGCGCGCGTCGCGTCCGAATATCCGCGTGGTGACGAGATGGCCCGCGGCCCAGGTGATCGCCGCGGCCGTGAAATAGGCGCCCCATAGTGGCCATGGCGCGACGCCATGGAAATCAGCCTTGACCATGGTCTGGAACAGGAGCAGCGGCATGGCCACGCTGACGGCAAAATCGGATATCCCCTCGCCGCTCGCCGGTCTCAAATAACCTGTGAACCCAGCGAGATAGCCGAGCGCGACAAGACTGAAGACGAACAGGACGGTTTCGGTGAGTGGAGACATTTTTCAGGGATAGTCGAGCCACCGCCGCGGCGCAATCGCGCCCGAATTTGATCATCGTCGGCTGCCAGGGTTATAGAGGGCTTGGATCATCAGGGCGGAACGACAGATGACCTTTGTCGACACCTCGAAACTGCGTCTTTTCCGGCGTGCGTGGCTGACGTTGTTTGTCGCCATGCTTGTCTCCGGTGCCGCGTCGATGCTTCAGACTGCGGAGGCAAAAGACCTCAAGGGCGTGGCGCTGGTCGTCGGCCAGTCCAAATACGAACACATCGCTACCCTGCCCAACCCGGCCAATGATGCCCGCGACATGGCCAAGATGTTGACCGATCTCGGCTTCGACGCCCGCAACGTCACCGATCGCGATGCGAGCAAGCTGAAGCGCGACCTCGAACGCTTCGTCGAGGACGCCGAGGGCGCCGACGTCGCCCTCATCTATTACTCCGGTCACGGCATCGAGGCCGGTGGCGAGAATTATCTGGTTCCTGTCGACGCCGACGTCTCGTCGCTCAAGGATGCCGATCAGGCACTGGTGCCGATTTCCGCCGTCATGGACGAACTGAAGAAGACCGTGCCGGTGACGATCATGCTGCTCGACGCCTGCCGCACAAATCCGTTTCGATCAGACGCCGTGGTGCGGCGCGCACCGACCGCCTCCGCCGAGCCTATCGGCGCCGGCGGACTGGAGCCGGTGCGCGGCGCCAAGGCCCTCGGCAATGCGCCGGCGGCCGACGCGAGCCTCGGCACGGTGATCGGCTTCGCCGCGGAACCCGGCCGTCCGGCGCTCGATGGCGCCGCTGGCGAAAACAGCCCCTATGCAGCGGCCCTGCTGCGCCATCTCGCGGCGATGAAAGGCACCGAGTTCGGCTCGGTCATGCGCATGGTGACGGAAGAGGTCTATCTCGACACCAAGGCGAAGCAGCGCCCCTGGGTCAACGAAAGCCTGCGCCGGCTGCTCTATTTCGGTGTCGCACCGCCCGAACCGACCGGCGACGACAGGCTGATCACCGGAGAACGGCGGCAGTTGCTGCTGACCATCTCCGACCTGCCCGACCCCAAGCGGGCACAGGTGGAGCTGGCGTCGCTGCAGGAAGGCGTCCCGCTCGACGCGCTTTACGGCGTGCTGAGGGCGCTCGGCACGGAGAAAATCCCGGAAGATCCGGCCGACCTGCAGAAGGTGCTCGACGCCCAGGCTGAGCGCCTGAAGAAGATGATGTCTGAACGTGCGGCGCTGCGCACGGACGATCCGGAGATCAAGCGCCTGGTCGCTTCCGCCGACAAGGCCATCGGCCAGGGCGCGATCGCCACGGCGCGAAAATTCCTCGATGATGCCGTGGGGCGGGTCGAAGCGACCAACGACACGGTCGACCAGGCTGAGGAATTGATCAAGCAGAAGCGCATCGCCGATGCCGCGATCTATGCCAAACGGGCCGACGCCTCGGCACTGGTCTTCGACTACAAGTCCGCCGCCAACGACTATGCCAAAGCGTTCTCGCTGGCTGAAAAATGGGACGACAAGCTGCGCTGGAACTACAAGAACCAGGAGGCGGAAGCACTTAATTCCTATGGCTACGCCACCGGCGACCTGGATGCGCTGCGGCACGCGATCGAAGCTTATCGCGCCATATTGAACTTCATTCCCAATGGCGAACAGAATCGCGATTGGGCCATCACCCGCAACAACATGGCGGTGGTGCTGCAGAACATCGGCGAGCGCGAGACCGAGACCGCGCGTCTCGAAGAGGCCGCGCAGATCTTTCGCGACTCGCTAGCCGTGTTCGAACATGTGAAGGACGACCTCAACTGGGCCGCCGCCCAGAACAATCTCGGCAATGTGTTGTTGAAGATCGGCGAACGCGAGAGCGACCCGAAGCGCTTGAACGAGGCGGTGGCGGCGATGCGCGCCACGCTCGACAAGCGCCCGCGCGACAAGGTTCCCCTCGACTGGGCGTCCTCGCAGAACAATCTTGGCCTCGCGCTCTATGCGCTCTCCGAACGCGAACCCGGCGGCGAGCATCTGGCCCAGGCGGAAGCGGCCTACCGGCTGGCGCTCGAGGAATATACGCGCCAGAAAACGCCGGTCGAATGGGCGATGGTCGAGAACAATCTCGGCAACACGCTTGTGACCCTCGGCATCCAGCTCAACGACAAGGCCAGGATCAACGACGCCGCCGACGCCTTTCGCGCCGCGCTCGAAGTGCGAACCCGCGACACATTCCCCGTCTCCTGGGCCACCAGCCGGCTCAACCTCGGCAATGCGCTGAGCGGTGTCGCCCGTTTCGACATGGGCACCGACACACTCGAAGAGGCGGCGGCAGCCTATGACGATGCGCTGACGGTGTTCACCAGGCAGCGCTTCCCGATGGACTGGGCGTCGGCGCAGAACAATCTCGGCTCGATCTACCAGACGCTTGGCCAGCGCACCCGCGACGCAGCCAGGCTGGAGCAGTCGGTTGCGGCATTCCAGGCGGCCCGCCAGGTCTATGTCAGGCGGAAATTCCCGCTTGATTGGGCGATGAGCTACTACAATCTCGGCAACACGCTGCAGCTTCTCGGAGGCGTAACGGACAAGCCCGAACACTATGACGAGGCGGTCGATGCCTACCGCAACGCCTTGCGTGAATACAAGCGCGAAACCAACCCGCGGCAATGGGCGCTGACCCAGGCCGGCCTCGGCTCGACGCTGCACTGGTTGAGCATGAGCAATGCCGACCCCAGGACCTTGCGGGATTCGATCGCCGCGCGGCGTGCGGCGCTCGAAGTGCTGACCATCGAGACCTCGCCGGTCGACTGGGCGAACGCGCAGAACGGCATCGGCATGAGCCTGCTCAACCTCGGCAACATAGAACGGACCGGCAAATATCTCGACGAGGCCGAGGCGGCCTTCACGGCAACGCTGAAAGTGTTCACCAGGGAAAGTCAGCCCATGCAGTGGGCCTTCGAACAGAACAATCTTGGCGACATCCACTGGAACCGCGCCAGCTATGGCGGCGGCAAGCCGGAATATCTCAAGGCGATCGCGTTCTTCGAGAACGCCAAACAGGGCTTTACCGAAGCCGGCTACACGATCCCGATCCCGCTGACCGACCAGAAGATCGATCTGGTGAAGCAGCAGCTCGCCAAAAAGTGAGGCTTGAGACGCGGCCATCGCCCGGCTTGTCTTTGTGCCCACTTTCCAATCCCTATATGCGAATGGTTGGAGCCCGATACGGACTCATGGAAGGGTGGCGATGATCCGGTTAGCCTTGGCGTTGTTCCTGCTTGTCGTCCCCGCCGCCGCGCACGCGACGGACGCCGGCTGGGCGCTGCTGCGCGACGGTGGCCATGTCGTGCTGCTGCGCCACGCCATGGTCACCGGCACCACAGACCCGGCCAATTTCGACATCGGCAATTGCGCTACCCAGGTCAATCTGTCGGCGCGCGGCAAGCAGCAGGCGAGCAAGATCGGCGCCCTGTTTGCCGCCCGCGCGGCGCCCGTCGAACGCGTCCTGTCAAGCCGCTACTGCCGCTGCCTCGACACGGCGCGCACCGCCTTCGAGGCCGAGCCGGAACTGTTCGCACCGCTCGACCTCCTGAAGGGCGACGATGCACAGAAAGCGGTGCAGATCGCTGCCATCATGAAGGAAATCCGCGCCTATTCCGGCTCCGACAATCTGGTCATGGTCACCCATCTGGAAGACATCGTGGCGCTGACTGGCATCTCGCCCCGCGAAGGCGAAGCCGTGGTGGTCGAACCGCAGGGTGACGGCCTGCGCGTCCTTGGCCGCGTTACGTTTTGAGGGGACTGGCCCCGATCCCAGGCGCGGCAACCGTTGTTGCGGAAATGCCACTGCCGGAATAAGCCGCAAATTCGCCGCCACAATGTCGCTTGCGACAACCCGTCGCAGGGGCTATAGGCGCGTTCCCGGTCACGAAAACCGAAGTGAGCACAGCGGTTGGAGCTTTCGTCTCCGCCCGTGCAGGTGGCTTTGCCGCCCTGTATACGGCGCCGCTTTGGGGATTGGGATCGCGGATGTAGCTCAGAGGTAGAGCACCGGATTTGGGTCCGGAGGTCGCAGGTTCGAGTCCTGCTGTCTGCACCACGGATAGCTCAGTTTGGTAGAGCATCAGACTTGTAATCTGACTGTCGAGGGTTCGAATCCTTCTCCATTGGCTGATAAGCCAACACCTTTGGGCGGTGTTACCCAAAACGGTCCGGGGACTGGAATGCTGAAGACCTGACGGACGGCCGAAGCCTTCGGGCCAAGGCCGGATCGAAAGATCTGATGCCATCGGCTCGCGGCCAGGCTCGCGGTGATGGTCAAGGCGCAGCGTCGCCGGCAAAGGAGGCCAAGGCCTCCGGCGCCCGCTTCGCTGCCTCGCGATCCGCTCCCGAGGGCCCGCCACGGATTGATGCCACCAGTCCCCGGATCATTCGTGCCGGAATTGGAAGTGAAACGAGAAACGAAGGGAAGATCGACGCATGACGTGACGCCTCGCATGGGGCCATGCCCGACAGGAGTAAGACAATGACCATTCTCGATACAGTTCTTGGGCGCGAGCGCGTCCTCGTAAAGGAAAATGAGCGTGCCCTCACCCTGTACAAGGGAGAGATCAAGGCCGTCCTGCTGCCGGGTGAGCACTGGCTCGCCAACCGGCGTGGCAGCCTTGAAGTGTCGCGGCACGATCTGAGGAACCCGGAATTCGTTTCGGCGTACGAGAAGGCGTTGTTCGACAAGCTCCCGGACGTGGCCGCGCGTCATTTCACCGTCGTCCGCACCGGGCGCACGGAGGTCGCCGTCATCGAGCGCGACGGCAACCTCCATTCCGTGCTGGCGCCGGACCGCAAGCTGGTGCTGTGGACCGATGCCGGACCGTGGAAGGTGACGATGGTCGACACCGCGGCCGATCTTGCCACCGAGCCGGCGCTCCTGCGCCGGCTCGGCCAGGCTCGGAAGACGGAATTGATGTCCGTCCATCCGGTTCTGGATGGTCAGGCAGGATTGCTGTTCGTCGACGGTGTCCTGGTGCGGACGCTTGCCGCCGGCGTGCACGGCTTCTGGAACGTCGGACGGATGGTGCAGATCAAGGTCGTCGACCTCAAGCGCCAGTCGCTCGACGTCGCCGGGCAGGAAGTGCTGACAAGGGATCGCGTCACGATCCGCGTCAACATCGCGGCCGAATACCGGGTCGTCGATCCGGTCAAGGCGGTGAGTGCGGTGAAGGACTTCTCCGAGGCCCTCTACCGTGCCCTGCAGTACGCCTTCCGCAAGACGTTGGGCGCGCTCACGCTCGACCAGATCCTTGAAAAGAAGGTGACGGTCGACGAAGAGGCGGCGGCCAAAGTCAGAGCCGACATGGCCGAGATCGGGGTCGAGGTCAGCGATATCGCACTTAAGGATGTCATCCTGCCGGGCGAGATGCGCGAAATCCTCAACCAGGTGGTTTCGGCCGAAAAGCAGGCCGAGGCCAACGTCATCCGCCGCCGCGAGGAGACGAACGCCACGCGTTCGCTCCTCAACACGGCCAAGGTGATGGCGGAGAACCCGGTGATGCTGCGGCTGAAGGAGCTCGAGGCCCTGGAAGCCATCGCAGGCAAGGTCGAGCGGCTGACCGTCCACAACGGAACGGGCGGGCTGTTGAACGACCTGGTCAAGCTTCGCGAGAGCTGATGCATGTCGCCCAAAAGTGGTTCCGGTTTTGGGGTGACGACATGCATCGAACCAAGCATTGACCTTACGTCAATTGGAAGGGCCGCCGGGTTGACCGGCGGCCCTTCTTGCCTTTCCAACACGCCCTCCCCATCTGCGCCCGGCTTATCAGGCCTTTTCCTGCCGGGAAAAACCGATTAGACAGCGCCCAAACCAGCTGCGGACAGATTCCGCCCGCAAAGAAGGAAAAGCCCTTGTCCACCACGAACTCCACCACGTTCGACAAAGTCGCCAAGATCATTGCCGACACCAGCGAGATCGATATCGACACCATCACGCCCGAGAGCCACACCATTGACGATCTCGGTATCGACAGCCTCGACTTCCTCGACATCGTGTTCGCCATCGACAAGGAATTCGGCATCAAGGTGCCGCTGGAAAAGTGGACCCAGGAAGTCAATGACGGCAAGGCTTCGACCGACGACTACTTCGTCATGAAGAACCTGTGCGCCAAGATCGACGCGCTGGTTGCCGCCAAGACTGCCTGACATCGGCCGGCGCGTGGCCTTGACGGGCTGCGCCGCCTGACCCACAAAGCCGCTCATGAGCAGCCCCCACGACGTCGTCATCACAGGTATCGGCCTTGTTTCCTCGCTGGGGGAAGGTCCTGACGCCCATTGGCAGAAGCTGGCGCAACCCGGCCGGGAGCCGGTGCTCGAAGCCGCGCGCTTTGCACCCTACACCGTCCATCCGCTGCCAGACATCGACTGGAACCTGCAGATCGCCAAGCGCGGCGACCAGCGGCAGATGGAGACATGGCAGAGGCTCGGCACCTATGCCGCCGGACTTGCGCTGGACGACGCCGGCATCAAGGGCAATGACGAGCTCTGCACCACCATGGACATGGTCGTGGCCGCCGGTGGCGGCGAGCGCGACGAAGCGGTCGATGCCGACATTCTCGCCGCTTCGGAAAACCGCAACGACCGCGACGTACTGCTCAACGAGAAGCTGACCACCGAGCTGCGTCCAACCCTGTTCCTGGCGCAGCTTTCCAATCTGCTCGCCGGCAACATCTCCATCGTCCACAAGGTGACGGGCTCGTCGCGCACCTTCATGGGCGAGGAGGGCGCCGGCGTCGCCGCCGTCGAGACGGCTGCCGCGCGCATCCGCTCCGGCCAGTCGACGCATATCCTGGTTGGCGGCGCCTTCCAGACCGAACATTCCGACATGCTGCTCGGCTACGAGCTGGCCGGTTATCTGCATCGCGGCCCGTGGAAGCCTGTCTGGCAAAGGCAGGGCGCCGAGGGCGGTGGCGTGGTGTCGGGCTCCGGTGGTGCCTTTCTGGTGCTGGAGCAGCGCGAACACGCGACAAGTCGCGGGCGCAAGATCTATGCCGAACTCGGACAAGTCGTGTCCGGCCGCGCCAGGCGATCGCGCGGAGAACTCGATGCCGAGATCGCCGCTCTGCTCGAGCAGGCGTCGCCTGGCGGCAAGTTGCTCGCCATGTCGGGCGCGTCTGGCGCGCATGCGGCAACCCTCGCCGAGAAAGCAGCGTTCGATGCCGTCGAGGCAATCGTCGCGCGCGGTTTCTCAACGCTGACCGGCCATATGAAGGAAGCACAGTTCCCATTCGCCGTGGCGCTGGCGGCATTGGCTGTCGATCGCAAGGCGGCCTACCCTGTTTTTGACGCCATGTCCGAGAAGCCATTTGACGGCATTCCCGCGAGCGTCCTTGCAACGGCGATCGGCTATCACCAATTCGAGGGCATGGCGCTGGTCAACGCCGCCTGAGGCGGCGTTTCGCGAGCGTGCCGCAGAGATAAGAAGGGCTCCCGGATGGCCAATTTCAGAGATCACATGGGCAGGCCCGTTGTCGCCGTCACCGGCATAGGGGTGGTGACCTCGCTCGGCGTCGGCAAGGCTGACAATTGGGCGGCGCTGACTTCGGGCAAGTCCGGCATCCACCCGATTATCCGTTTCCCGGTCGATCACCTCAACACGCGCATCTCCGGCATGGTCGACTTCCTGGCATCGAGTTCGAAGGGTGCCAGCCCCCTCACCTATGAACTGGCCGAGACCGCCGCGCGTGAAGCCGTGGCCGAATCCGGGCTCGATTCCGGTCATTTCGGCGGTCCTCTCTTCCTCGCCTCGCCGCCGGTCGAGCTCGACTGGCACGAGCGCTTCGCGCTCTACAATTCCGACAAGCAGGATTCCGGCGCCGAAAGGTTGCTGCGTGTGGCGCGTGGCCTGAAGGAACTCGATGTCTTCGAAACCACCCAGTTCGGTTCGATCGCCGACCGGCTCGCCGACCGGTTCGGCACGCGCGGCCTGCCGATCACGCTGTCGACCGCATGCGCCTCCGGCGCCACCGCCATCCAGCTCGGCGTCGAGGCTATCCGCCGTGGCGAATGCGACCGGGCGGTGTCGATCGGCGCCGACGGTTCGGCAACCGCCGAGGCGCTGATCCGCTTCTCGTTGCTGTCGGCTCTTTCCACCCACAACGACAATCCGGAAAAGGCTTCCAAGCCGTTTTCCAAGGACCGTGACGGCTTTGTGTTGGCGGAGGGATCCGGCGCTCTGGTGCTGGAATCGCTGGAGGCGGCGCTTGCCCGTGGAGCCGAAGTCCTCGGCATCCTCAGCGGTTGTGGCGAAAAGGCCGACGATTTCCACCGCACCCGCTCCAAGCCGGACGGTTCGCCGGCGATTGCCGCTGTCCGGGCCGCCCTTGCCGACGCGGGCCTCGGCGAAGACGAGATCGACTATGTCAACGCCCACGGCACCTCGACGCCGGAAAACGACAAGATGGAGCACTTGTCGCTGTCGACGGTGTTTGGCGAGCGCATCGGTTCGATGCCCATCTCGTCCAACAAGTCGATGATCGGCCACACGCTGTCGGCAGCGGGCGCGGTCGAAGCGGCGTTTTCGCTGATGACGATGCGCGAAAGCGTCATTCCCCCGACCATCAACTATGACAATCCCGACCCTGCGATCGCGCTCGACGTCGTGCCGAACAAGAAGCGCGATGCGCAGGTTCGCACCGTTCTGTCCAACTCCTTCGGTTTCGGCGGCCAGAACACTTGCCTTGTCATGGCGCGGGAACCGGTCTAAGCGAGCCCTTTCCGCTTAACAGAACCGACAGGCTCCATGCGCGCACTGCAACTTATCGAGGACCGCCGTCTTGAAACGGTGGACCTGCCGCCACCACCGCCACCCGCACTCGGCGAAGTGACGCTGCGCATCAGGGCAGTGGCGCTGAACCACATCGACGTCTGGGGTTGGCGCGGCATGGCCTTCGCCAAGCGCAAGCTCCCGCTGGTCGTCGGCGCCGAGGCCTCCGGCGAGGTCGAGGCGGTCGGCCCCGGCGTTTCCAGCCTGCTGCCGGGACAATTGGTATCGATCTACGGCGCACGCACCTGCGGCCTATGCCGGGCCTGCCGCGAAGGCCGCGACAACCTTTGCGAGCATGTTTCGGGCGTTCACGGTTTCCATCTCGATGGCTTCGCGCAGGAAAAGATCAACCTGCCGGCGCGCCTGCTGGTCCCCGCCCCGCCCGGCGTGACCGACATTGGCGCTGCGGTAGCGCCCGTCACCTTTGGTACGGTCGAGCATATGCTGTTCGACAATGCCAGGCTGCAGCCTGGCGAGACGATCCTGGTCCATGCCGGCGGATCCGGCATCGGCTCGGCGGCGATCCAGTTGGCCAAGCGGATGGGCTGCACGATCATCACCACTGTCGGTTCGAACGACAAGATCGACAGGGCCAAGGCGCTAGGCGCCGACCATGTCATCAACTACCGCGACGACCGCTTCGAGGGCGTCGTGCGCAAGCTGACCAAGAAGAAAGGCGTCGATGTCGTGTTCGAACATGTCGGCGCCGACACCTTTGCCGGCTCGATGCTGTGCCTGAAACGCGGCGGCCGCCTGGTGACCTGCGGCTCGACCTCGGGCGTGTCGACGCAGATCAACCTGATGCAGCTTTTCCAGCAACAGTTGAAACTGCTCGGATCCTTCGGCTGCCGCATGGAGAACATGGCCAACGCCATGCAGAAGATGGCCGCGGGGCAAGTCGCGCCGGTCATCGACACCGAGGTCGGCTTCGACGATATCGATGCCGCGCTGAAGCGCATGGAAGGCCGCGACGTCTTCGGCAAGATCATCCTGCGCGTCGCCTAGAGCCTCGATTTCAGTGCTCAAGAAGCTTCGCCGGGACCTGAAATTTCGCTATGGCAGGCAACTGCGCCAGGTGAATTACTGGCTTGTCGCGCGGGCCGCGATGATCATCATGTCGTTGCTGCGCCTGCTGCCGGTCGACAGTGCGCTGAATTTTGCCGACCGCGTCGCTCGCCTCATCGGTCCGAGGGTCGGACGCCACCAGGTCGCCCTCGACAATCTGCGCAAGGCCTATCCGGAAAAGAGTGATGGCGAAATCCAGGCCATCGCCTCCGACATGTGGGGCAACATGGCCCGCCTTGCCGCCGAATACATTTTCCTCGACGCCCTGTTCGACTATGACCCCGCCGCCGGCAAGCCCGGTCGCGTCGAGGTCAAGGGAACCGAGCATTTCGTCGAGATCGCGGCCGAGAAGCAGCCGCACATCGTCTTCACCGGCCATCTCGGCAATTTCGAACTGCTGCCGGTGGCGGCCGCGACCTTCGGCATGAACATCACGGCGCTGTTTCGCCCGCCCAACAACCCCTACCTCGCCGACTACATCCTTTCGACAAGGCGCTCGACCATGGGCGGCTTGCTGCCGTCGATGGCCGGAGCCTCATTCGCGCTGGCGGGGTGTTGGAGAATGGCGGCAATATCGGCGTTCTCGTCGACCAGAAATTCTCCAACGGCCTGGACACGACCTTCTTCGGCCGTCCCTGCCAGAGCAACCGCGTGCTCGGCACCCTTGCCCGTCACTATGACTGCGACGTCTACCCGGCGCGCTGCCTCAGGCTGCCGGGCAACCGCTTCCGGCTCGAGATCGAGGACAAGCTGGTCTTGCCGCGCACCGCGGACGGCAGCGTCGACGTCCACGCCACCACCCAGATGCTGAACGATGTCGTCGAGCGCTGGGTCCGCGAGGACCCCGGCCAGTGGATGTGGTTCCACAAAAGGTGGGAGATCAGCAACTGGCGGCGAAAAAAGCGCACCAAGGCGGCTCCCGTCTCAAACACCTGAGCAAGCCGCCGGCGGGAACGTGAGTTCCTCCGCCAGCAGACAAAGCCAATATCAGCGAACCGCCAACCGCCTAATTGGTGACGACAATGCGCGTATTGCCGAATCCGACTTCGCGCACCATCGAATAGAAGGCTGCGGCATTGGTCGTATGCAGCCTTACGCAGCCATGCGAAGCCGGGCGGCCGAGTTGCCTGACGGCGCCTGTTCCATGGATGGCATAACCACCATGGAAGAACACGGAATAAGGCATCGGCGACATTTCGTACTTGCGCGAATACCACATCCGCGCCGTGCGCTGCGGCCGGTAGGTGCCGCGTGGCGTGAAATAGCCCGGACGGGCGGTCGACACGGCCCACCGATACACCGAATCACCATAGCGGACCGTCATTGTCTGCGACGACACGTCGATATTCGCCACCAACGTGGCCGCCTCACTTGCGACCGATGCGCCAAACAGCGCGACGGCCAGCACCGTTGCCTTAAGGAACGACATTTTCATGCGATCAAACCCCTTTGATTGCCCCTTGCCTGCCCGCCATCACGTTATATTTCACCTTTTTAATGGCAGTGAACAGATAACACACACTCCTTGACCAATTCGCCAATCCAATGCAGCGAATTTGAACGATTTCCCGCGATAGTTGCCGCAAGGACACGTTGCGCGGATGGTCGACGGGCTTGCAAAACCGTGGGGTTCGCTGCTCAACTCGTGGCATGAACGAGAGACTCCTCAAGGCAATCGATAGCAGGCGCGACGAGTTGGTGGCGCTGACCGCCGAACTGATCCGCTTTCCGACCATCAATCCACCCGGCGAAGCCTACAGGCCATGCGCCGACTATATTGGTGCGCGGCTAAGGAAGCGCGGCTTCGAGACCGAGTTCATCCGCGCCGAAGGCACGCCCGGCGACACCGATCGCTATCCGCGCGTCAATGTCGTTGCCCGTTTCGACGGCCGGTCACCGGGCGCCTGCGTCCACTTCAATTCGCATATCGACGTGGTCGAGGCTGGCGAAGGCTGGACGGTGGATCCCTTTGCCGGCGTCATCAAGGACGGCAAGGTCTATGGCCGCGGCGCCTGCGACATGAAGGGCGGCCTCGCCGCCTCCATCATCGCCGTCGAGGCCTTCATGGAAGTCTTCCCCGACTTTCCCGGCGCCATCGAGATCTCGGGCACGGTCGACGAGGAGTCCGGCGGTTTTGGTGGCGTCGCCCATCTGGCCGGGCTCGGCTATTTCTCGAAGCCCAGGGTCGATCACGTCATCATCCCCGAGCCCTTGAACAAGGACCGCATCTGCCTCGGCCATCGCGGCGTCTGGTGGGCGGAGATCGAGACCAAGGGCGAGATCGCGCACGGCTCGATGCCGTTTCTCGGCGACAATGCGGTGCGCCATATGGGCGCCGTCCTCAGGGCATTCGAGGACGATCTGTTCCCCGCACTCGACCGCAAGATCACGCGCATGCCGGTCGTGCCGGAGGGCGCCAGGCGCTCGACCATGAACATCAACTCCATCCATGGCGGCCAGACCGAGGATTTCCGGCCCGGCCTGCCCTCGCCCAACGTGCCCGATTCCTGTCGGCTAACCATCGACCGTCGCTTCCTGCTCGAGGAGGATCTCGCCACGGTCAAAAGCGAAGTGACCGGCATTCTCGACCGGCTGAAGCGGGAGCGCAAAAAATTCGACTATGAGATCCGCGATCTGATGGAGGTGCTGCCGCTGATGACCGAGCGTGACGCGCCCGTGGTCAAGGCCGTGGCGCAAGGCATTCATGCCATCTTCGACCGCGAGCCCGACTATGTCATATCCCCCGGCACCTACGATCAGAAGCATATTGCTCGCATCGGTCACATCTATGACTGCATCGCCTACGGACCCGGTATTCTCGACCTCGCCCACCGGCCGGACGAATGGGTTGGCATATCGGACATGGTGGAATCGGCCAAGGTGATGGCGATCGGGCTCAACGTGCTGGTGCGCGGCACCGCCACGGGATAACCCTCCATCGCGACAGGCTTCGACCTTTTTACACAGCTGGCACGGCAAAAACATTCTCGGCCATCCTGCCTGGCAGCACGAAACGCAATTTACTCCCGTGCGAAATCACGCTTCTATCGCCCGGTTTGAGCACGTGTCCTGAACGCATGGGGAGTTGCACGATGAGACTGTGGAAAACCATTCTGGCCGCGGCGGTCCTTGCGCTGGCCGCTGGAAGTCAGGCTTTTGCGGGCCGGACCGACCTGGTCATTGGCATTCCGCTCGAACCACCGCATCTCGATCCGACCGCGGGCGCCGCGGCGGCGATCAAGGAAGTGCTCTACGCCAATGTCTTCGAGGGCCTGACCCGGATTGGCCCCAATGGCGAGGTGCTGCCGGATCTGGCCGAGAGCTGGACCATTTCCGATGACGGCAAGGTCTACACCTTCAAGCTGCATACCGGAGTCAAATTTCATGACGGCGCCGATTTCAGCGCCGACGACGTGAAATTCTCGCTCGACCGGGCCCGCGCCGACAATTCCATGAATGCGCAGAAGGGCCTGTTCGCGGCCATCGACAAGGTTGACGTTATCGATCCGGCAACGGTCAAGGTCACGCTGAAGAACCCGCAAGGATCCTTCCTCTATAATATGGGCTGGGGTGACGCGGTGATGGTGTCGCCAAAGTCAGCCGACACCAACAAGGAGAACCCGATCGGTACCGGCCCGTTCAAATTCCAGAATTGGGCCAAGGGATCGTCCATCACGCTGGTAAAAGCCGACCATTACTGGGGCGCTCCGGTGTTCCTCGACAAGGTCGAGTTCCGCATCGTGCCGGATGCCGCGGCCTATGTGCCGGCCCTGCTGTCCGGCGACATCCAGGCCTTCCCCTTCTTCGATCCCGACAGTCTCGCACAGGTCAAGGACGATCCGCGTTTCAAGGTGGTGATCGGCTCGACCGAAGGCGAGACAATCCTGTCGATCAACAACAAGAAGCCGCCTTTCGACAAGCTGCAGGTCAGGCAGGCAATCTCCTACGCGCTCGACCGCAAGGCGATCATCGACGGCGCCTCGGCCGGTCTTGGACTGCCGATCGGCTCGCACATGTCGCCGGCCAACAAGGACTATGTCGACCTCACCGGCCTCTATCCGCACAATGTCGACAAGGCCAAGGAACTGTTGAAGGAGGCCGGGTTGGAGAACGGCTTCAAGGCGACGCTGAAACTGCCGCCACCCGGCTATGCCAGGCTGGGTGGCGAGATCATCGCCTCGCAACTTCGCGACGTCGGCATCAACCTCGAGATCATCCCGGTCGAGTGGGCGCAGTGGCTGGACCAGGTGTTCACCAAGAAGGACTACGACCTGACCATCGTCTCCCACACCGAGCCCAACGACATCGATATCTATTCGCGCAAGGACTATTATTTCAACTACGACAATCCGACCTTCGACAAGGTGATCGCCGATCTCAACCTCACCTCCGACGAGGCCAAGCGCAAGGAGCTGCTTGGCGAGGCGCAGAAGATCCTGGCCGACGACGCCGTGGTCGGCTTCCTCTACGAATTGCCCAAGGTCGGTGTCTGGGACGCCAAGTTGCAGGGCCTGTGGGAAAACGCGCCGATCCAGGCCAATGATCTCACCAAGGTGAAGTGGAGCGAATGAGGCTTGTGGTGCGAGCGCCGCTCCCTCGCCTCCCATGACCACCTACCTCCTCAAGCGCCTCGCCATCGCCCTTGCCACGCTGGTGCTTGCCTCGATGGTGGTCTTCGCCGTGCTGGAAATCCTCCCCGGCGACCCGGCGCGCCTGATGCTGGGCATGAACGCCAGCGCCGACCAGGTGGAACTGCTGCGCGACCAGATGGGCCTCAACGCGCCGCTCGTCCTGCGCTATTTGCACTGGGCAGGCGGCCTGCTCAGCCTCGATTTCGGCCGCTCCTATACCTATTCGGTACCGGTTATCGATCTTGTGCGTGAACGGCTCGCCGTCTCGTTGCCGCTGGCGCTGATCGCGCTTGCGCTCTCCACCATCATCGCCATTCCGGTCGGGCTTTATTCCGCCAGCCGGCGCGGACGGGCCGGCGACACGATTTCAATGGGCGTGGCGCAGCTTGGCGTCGCGGTGCCCAATTTCTGGTTCGCGCTGATGCTCATCTATGTCTTTGCCGTCTGGCTGCGGCTGGTCCCGGCCGGTGGTTTTCCGGGCTGGGCTGCCGGCGCCTGGCCGGCGCTAAAATCGCTGCTGTTGCCGGCGGTGGCGCTTGCCCTACCGCAAGCGGCGATCCTGGCGCGCGTCACCCGCTCGGCGCTGATCGAGGTCCTGAACGAGGACTATATCCGCACCGCCCGCGCCAAGGGTCTGCCCTATCGGGCCGTGCTGTGGCGGCACGCGCTGCGCAACGCCATGATCCCCGTGCTGACCATTCTTGGTCTGCAATTCGCCTTCCTGCTCGCCGGCACCATCATCATCGAGAATGTCTTCTATTTGCCCGGGCTCGGCCGGCTGGTGTTCCAGGCGATCACCCAGCGCGACCTGATCGTCGTCGAAAGCGTCGTCATGCTGCTGGTCGCCGCCGTCATTGCCGTCAATCTCGTCGTCGACCTGTCCTATGCGGTGGCCGATCCCCGCCTGAGGACCCGGCAATGACGCTGCGCATCGACATCCCCGACGAGACGTTCCGCAGCATCCTGGCCAAGGCGTTTGGAAATACCGCCTTCGTCGCCGGCTTCGCCATCACCGTGCTGATCCTGGCGATGGCTGTGATCTCTTACGTCTGGACACCCTACGATGTGACGAAGCTGGTCATAGCCGACAAGACGCAAGGCCCCTCACTGGCCCATTGGTTCGGCACCGACCATTTCGGCCGCGACATCCTGTCGATGATCATGGTCGGCGCCCGCAACTCGATTGCCGTGGCGCTGGTCGCGGTCGGCATAGGCATGGGTGCCGGCGTGCCGCTCGGCACCTTTGCCGCCGCGCGCGGCGGCCTCGTCGACGAAGCATTGATGCGCATCAACGACCTCGTCTTCGCCTTCCCGGCGCTGCTCTCGGCGATCATGATCACCGCCATTTTCGGGCCCGGCGCCGTCAACGCCATCCTCGCCATCGGCATCTTCAACATTCCGGTCTTTGCCCGCGTCGCCCGCGCCGGCGCGCTTGCCGTCTGGCCGCGCGAATTCATCCTGGCCGCGCGCGCCGCCGGCAAGAGCAGCACGCAGATATCGATCGAACATGTTCTGCCCAACATCGCCACGCTGCTCCTGGTGCAAGGCACCATCCAGTTCGCGCTGGGCATCCTGGCCGAAGCGGGGCTTTCCTATCTCGGCCTCGGCGCGCAGCCGCCCATGCCGAGCTGGGGCCGCATGCTGTTCGACGCCCAGACGCGCATGGTGGTAGCGCCGTGGATGGCGATCTTCCCCGGCATGGCGATCGTTGTCACCGTGCTCGGCCTGAACCTTTTGGGCGACGGCATCGCCGATATTCTCGACCCGAAATCGCGGCGGCAGCGATGAGCCTGCTGGAGATCGAAAACCTATCGTTGACCATCGGCGACACGCCGATCCTGAAGGAGATCGAACTCTCCGTCGCGCCCGGCGAGATCATGGGATTGGTCGGCGAATCCGGCTCCGGCAAATCGATGACCGCGCTGACGGTGATGCGGCTCCTGCCTCATGCCGCACGCGCCACCGGGCGCGTCACATTCGACGGCATCGACATCCTGGCAGCGACCGAGGACCAGATGTGCGCCCTGCGCGGCGACGACATCGGCATGGTGTTCCAGGAACCGATGACGGCGCTCAATCCGGTCAAGACAATCGGCGAACAGGTCGCCGAAGGCATACGCTGGCACACCAGCACAAGCCGAGCCGACGCCGAGGATCGGGCGCGAAAAATGCTCGACCGCGTCGGGCTGCCCTCGGCAAAGTTCCCGCTGTCGCGCTATCCGCACGAATTGTCCGGCGGCCAGCGCCAGCGCGTCGTCATCGCCATCGCCTGCGCACTGAAGCCGAAGCTCTTGATCGCCGACGAGCCGACGACGGCGCTCGACGTGGTGCTGCAGGCGCAGATCCTCGACCTGCTGCGCGACCTCGTCGCGGAAAACCGCATGGGCCTGCTGCTGATCTCGCACGATCTCGCCGTCGTGACCGAGATGGCCGACCGCATCACCATCCTGCGCCATGGCGAGGTGATGGAGGCCGGCGACACGGCGCGCACGCTCTCCGGTCAGCTTCATCCCTATACGCGCCAACTGGCGCAGGCCTCGATGCATGTTCCGGCGCGCGCCAAGCCTCATCTCGTCGGGACGGACCAACCCTTGCTGCAGGTCGAAGGCATCACCCGCGACTATCCCGGCCGCCGGACTTCGCTGTTCAGGCGCGCGCCTGCCATCCGCGCGGTCGACGATGTCTCCCTGTCGATGGCGCAGGGCCAGTCGGTGGCGCTGGTCGGCCGCTCCGGCTGCGGCAAGTCGACCCTTGCCCGCATGATCCTGGCGCTGGACCGGCCGAGTTCGGGTGCGATCCGCTTTCGCGGCGAAGCCATCACCGGCAAGAGCGAGGCCGAGTTGAAGCCCGCCAGGCGCGATATGCAGGTCGTCTTCCAGGACCCCTACGGCTCCTTCGATCCGCGCCAGAAGGTCGAAAAACTGGTCGCCGAGCCCTTGCATGTCCTGGAGAAAAAACCGACGCGCGCCGAACGCCGGGAGATGGTGGCGCATGCGCTGCACGAGGTCGGCCTCGACCAGCGCGACATGGACAAATACCCGCACGAATTTTCTGGCGGCCAACGCCAGCGTCTGTCTATCGCCCGCGCCATCATCACCCGGCCAAAACTGGTGGTCGCCGACGAGCCGGTCTCGGCACTCGATGTCTCGATCCGCGCGCAGATCCTGGACCTTTTCGCCGGGCTCAACCAGAAACTCGGCATCGCCTATCTCTTCATCACCCATGATTTGGCCGTCGCCCGCGCCATCACGGACGAAGTGCTGGTCATGCATGAGGGCAAGATCGTCGAGCGGGGCAAGACGAACGACGTGTTGGACCGCCCGCAATCCGAGGCCGCCAGGGCGCTGGTCGCGGCTGCGCCGGATCTGCACCGCGCAATCGCGAAGCGGATGCAGGAACAGGGGTGAGCGACCGGTTCGCGATGCAAAATCCATCGCGCCAGTGGCACGATGGAAGGCAGCGAATGTCGAGGATCTGCCGCAGGCAACAGGCCCTCGGTCGGGACCTCCGCCCCTACTCTTCCGGCTTCACCACGTCGACCGGGCTGATGTCGAGCAGATCGAGCGTGCGGCGCAGCAGCCGCACCTCGCTCTCGGCCAGTTGCAAATCCGCCTTGGCGATCTCCGCCATGTGCTGCGCCAATTGCTTGCGGCGTTCGACGTCGAGGTCGCGAAACAGCGCGATCGCCTGCGAACCGTTGGTCTCGTAGCCGAATTCGTTGAGATATTCGATGACGCTGTCGACGCTGGTTTCCGGAATGCCGAAAGCCTCCTTGCAGATGCGCCGGAATGCAACCATCTCGCTCTCGCTCACCGTGCCGTCGGCCAGGATCATGCGGAACAGCATCAGCAGTTCCGCCGACAGGACGGGATCGTCCGCGACCTTGCGCACGCCCGGGTCGCCGTCGAAAATCGAGCGTATCTGGTCCAGCAACGCGAATGCCATGAACGGCCCCCTTCCGATTCCTCTTTCATAGAATTAGCGCGGAATCGGCCTTGCGCAAACGGGGTGGTCGTGGTTCGAACGCGCGCTATCTTAGCCGACCGGACATCTCGACACATCAGATGATCGACCTCACCGCCCAGTCAATCGCCATGCTCGGCTTCGCGGCTTTCGCCGCGGGCTTTGTCGATTCGATTGCCGGCGGCGGCGGACTGATCACCATCCCCGCGCTGCTGCTTGCCGGTTTTTCACCGGTCGAGGCGCTTGGAACCAACAAGCTGCAAGGCATGTTCGGCTCGGGATCGGCGACCATCCACTATGCGTCCAAAGGCCATGTCGACCTGCGCCGGCAATTGCCATCGGCGCTGCTGGCACTTGCCGGCGGCGCCATCGGCGCATTGCTGGCCACGATCGTGCCCGGCCACCTCTTGCGCGCGGCCTTGCCGCTGGTGCTGATTGCCATCGCATTATACTTCGCCCTCAAGCCCAACATGAACGATGTCGACCGGGCCGAGCGCCTATCGCCTTTCCTGTTCGGCGTGACCTTGGTGCCGGCCATCGGCTTCTATGACGGCGTGTTCGGGCCGGGCGCCGGTTCCTTCTACATGCTGGCCTTCGTCGCCCTTGCCGGCTACGGCGTGCTCAAGGCGACCGCGCACACCAAACTGCTCAATTTCGCCTCCAACATTGGCGGTTTTATCGTCTTTGCCGCTGTCGGCGTCATCTCCTGGAAGATCGGCCTGATGATGGGCGTTACCCAGTTCCTCGGCGCCCGGCTTGGTGCCAGCCTTGCCATGCGCATCGGCGCGAGGTTGATCAAGCCGTTGCTGGTCATCGTCTGCGTGGCTCTGGCGGTGAAGCTGCTGGCCGATCCGGCCAACCCGCTGCGTGTCATGATTGGTGTGTGATCACGCGCCTGTTACAATATCGCTGTTCGAATCATGTTGCAGGAGCCAGACATGAATCTCAGCGCGCCTACCCAGATTGTTTTCATCATTTCCCTGGTCATCGCCATCATCGGCATTCTCGCCGCGCTTGGCGTTCTTGCGTTCATACCTCTTGCATCGGTGTGGATCATGCTTGTCGCCTACATCGTGCTCGCTGCCGGCTGCTTGATGCGCGGCGCCTGACAAGTTTCCCTCGGCAAGTGGGGACCGAGAGCGCCCGGCCAAAAGCCGGGCGTTTTTGATTCTGATGCAGCCTCTGCTAGATTCGCTTGGCGGAAGGATGGCCAATGCCAATCGAGATGCAGCGCCGGAAAGAACAGGATTGCTCCATGCCGGGGCTGTTCGAAATGCGCCGGCGGCTTCCCGACGCCGCGCTTGACGGCGTTGTCACCGACATCTGCGGCTATCGCGAAACAGCTACCGGACATTTCCGCAATGTCGAATACGCGTCGCTGACGGTGCCGCTGGTGATCAGCTTCGCCGAGCCGTTCGCCATCGGCCTCGGCAGGGCGCCTGATGACAATGACCGCTTCGCCAGTTTCGCCGCCGGCCTTTTCGCCGGCCCGGTAATGATCGAATCCTTCGGCGGCGCTTGCTGCATCCAGGTCAATTTCACCCCTCTTGGCGCACGCCGCTTCTTCCGCCTGCCGATGAGCGAATTGACCGACAGCATGGTCGTACTCGACGACGTGCTTGGCGTGGAGGGCGCGGCGCTGCGCGAACGGCTGGGCAACGCGCCTGACTGGACGGCACGTTTCGATCTTGCCGAGGCCTTCGTCACCGCACGTCTCGAGAGCGCCGCCGAAACACCGCTCGAAATCGCTTGGGCCTATGACCGCATCATCACATCAGGCGGCCGGACCCGGATCGCATCGCTTGCCGAACGGTTGGGCTGGAGCCGCAAACATCTCGCCGACAAATTCTCCGACGCGACCGGCATCGGCCCCAAGACCCTGTCGCGCATCGTCCGCTTCAACCGGGCGCTCCGCCTGTCGAGGGAGTTGACCGCCGACTGGGCGGATGTCGCCGCCGATTGCGGCTATGCCGACCAGGCGCATCTCGTGCGCGAATTCCGCGAGCTTGCCGGCGAGACGCCAACGGCACTTTCGGTCAGGTAACATTTCTTCAAGACACTGGAACGGCCCTCGCCCAGAGTGTGAGGCATAGACCAATCCAGATGAAGGAGGTTGCCATGCCCACCACCACTGAAGCACCCCGGCTCTATCCTGCTTTGCGCTACAAGAATGCGGCGGGAATGATCGACTGGCTGGGCGAAGCCTTCGGTTTCAGTGTCCGTGCTCGTTATGGCGAAGGCGATGTCGTGCACCATGCCGAACTGGTCTTCGGCTCTTCGATGATCATGCTTGGCACGGTGCGCGACGACGACTACGGCAAGATGGTCGGCGAACCCGGTTCAGGCGGGGGCAAGTCGATCTATATCGCTGTCGACGATGCCGATGCCGCCTACGCCAAAGCCAGGAAGGCCGGCGCGACGATCATCCAGGAACTGACGAACCGCGATTATGGCAGCCGCGAATTCATCTGTCGCGACCCTGAAGGCAATGTCTGGTCGTTCGGCACCTATTGGCCGAAGGCCGGTGAAAAAGCCGGCTAACGCGCCATCGCGAAAATCGCGTCGCAGTCGAGATGGGTTTCCAGCTCGGCGGCGACCTCGTTCAGCGCCCGCTCGACCTCGGCGCGATAATCGATGCCACCGCCCCTGACACCCAGGCTTTCAAGGAATTTCCCGCGAAAGCCGTCGGCGCCGAACAGGCCATGCATATACGTGCCTATCACCTTGCCATCGGCCGAGATCGCACCATCCTCGGCGCCATTGATGATTGCCGATGGTCGCCTGGTATCCGGGCCGGTGGTGCGGCCGAGATGGATTTCGTAACCCTCGAGCGGCAGGTCGAACGGCACTGAGCGGGCGCTGACATTGCGCACCGTCTTTTCCGGTTCCATCACCGTCTCGACATCGAGCAGGCCGAGCCCCACGGTCTCTGTGACGCTGCCTTCGATACCGTCGGGGTCGCGCACCATGCGGCCGAGCATCTGGAAGCCGCCGCAAATGCCGACGACATGGCCGCCGCGCTTGCGGTGCGCCGCCAAATCCCGGTCCCAGCCGTTCTCGCGGAATTTCAGGAGGTCGCCGATCGTCGACTTGGAGCCGGGAATGACCACCAGCCCGGCATCGGCCGGCAGCTTCTTTCCCGGCGGCACGAACACCACTTCGACCTGCGGTTCGGCCTTGAGCGGGTCGAGATCGTCGAAATTGGCGATGCGGCCAAGCATCGGCACCGCCACTTTCAACGCGCACGCCTCGCCGGACGCCAGCCGCTCCAGCACCACGGAATCCTCCGAGGGTAAACGCGCCGCCGCCTTAAGCCATGGCACAACGCCAAAACAGCGCCATCCGGTGAATTTCCCGATCGCCTTCAGGCCATCATCGAACAGCGAGACGTCTCCCCGGAACTTGTTGATGAGATAGCCGGCGATCATGCGCCGGTCCTCTTCCGGCAGGATCAGATGCGTGCCGGCGATCGAGGCGATGACGCCGCCGCGATCAATGTCGCCGACCAGCACCACCGGCACATCGGCGCGCGTGGCAAAACCCATATTGGCGATGTCGCGGCTTCTGAGGTTGATTTCGGCTGGCGAACCGGCACCCTCGACAATGACAAGATCGGCGCCCTCGCCGACCTTGCCCCAGGACTCCAGCACGGCATCCATCAGCCGGCCCTTCAGCGCCTGATAGTCGCGAGCCCGCGCCTCGCCGAACACCTTGCCCTGGACGATGACCTGGGCGCCGACATCGGTCTGCGGCTTGAGCAGCACCGGGTTCATGTGGACCGATGGCGCAACCCCGCAAGCGATCGCCTGCAGCCATTGCGCGCGGCCGATCTCGCCGCCGCCATGGTTGTTGTCGCCGGGAATATCGGCAACGGCAGCGTTGTTCGACATGTTCTGCGGCTTGAACGGCCGCACTTTCAGGCCGCGATTCCTTGCGGCGCGGCACAGCCCTGCGACAAGCACCGTCTTGCCGACATCCGAACCCGTGCCTTGCAGCATGATTGCCCTGGCCATCAGCTCCGGCCCTGCGTCGCGGTTCCGGTGATCGTGGATTTCTGCGCCAGCGGCCCGCCGCGCCAGATATAAAGCGCCAGCAGTGGTTCCTTGCCCGTACGCATGGCGTGACTGACATTGGAAGCGTGGTGGACGACCTCGCTGGCTCCACGCGTGCGAAAACCGCCCTCGCCCATGCGCCATTCGGTGCCGCCGGTCAGCGGAATATAGATCTCCTCGGCGACGTGATGATGGTCGGGATAGACGATCCCGGGTCCAAGGATCAGCAGCCCGGCCGCGACCTCGTCGTTGGCGAAATGGCCGCGCGTGCCGAACATTTCCAGCCAGCCGTAATTGTCGATGAAGGCCTTGCCGAAATCGGCCTCGCTATAGGTCTGCCCCCAATGCAATTCGTTGCGCCGCTCGGCCAGCAATCGCACCAGTGGTTTCGCATCCGGCGGTGCCAGTTCGGCGGCGCGATCGAGATGGCGCAGGCAGTCAAGCGGACGCGGCTCCAAATCGCGAGCCGGCATATCCCAACCGATACGCGCCACGGCATCGCGCACCAGGGCGTCATCGACGGAAGCAAGATAGGCGTGGAAATGTCCCAACAGCTCATCGAATTTTGTCGTCACATCTTGCTCCGGGCATGCATTGGTGCACAGCCGCTCCGCGGCGGCTCGGGTTGCGCGGCGGCATCATTGGTCTAGATTGGTGCGCGCGCAAAGCCAAAAAAGACAGGCCAGCAGGTCAGACAACAGGGAGCACGCCATGGACGCCGCGGTCGATGCGAGCACCAGCCAGTTCGAACTCAACGAGGAACAGCGCGCCATCCAGGAGATGGCCCAGGCCTTCGCCGCCGATCGCGTCGCGCCGAACGCGCTCGACTGGGACCGCAGGAAACACTTCCCCGCCGATGTGATCCGCGAGACAGGGCCGCTCGGCCTCGGCGGCATCTATATCAGGGACGACGTCGGCGGTTCCGCACTCGGCCGGCTCGATGCGGTGCTGATCTTCGAGGCTCTGTCGCACGCAGATCCGGCCTTTTCGTCCTTCATCTCGATCCACAACATGGTGGCATCGATGATCGACCGTTTCGGCAATGAGGAGCAGCGACAGCGCTTCCTGCCGAAGCTCACCTCGATGGAATGGCTGGCGAGCTACTGCCTGACCGAGCCGGGTTCCGGCTCCGATGCCGCCGCCCTGAAGACGCGCGCGGTGAAGAGCGGCGGCGACTATGTGCTCAACGGCGCCAAGCAGTTCATCTCCGGCGCCGGTGACAGCGATGTCTATGCCGTCATGGTGCGCACCGGCGCCGATGGCCCGAAAGGCATCTCCACCATCATCGTGCCCAAGGATGCGCCCGGCCTGTCCTTCGGGGCAAACGAGCACAAGATGGGCTGGCACATGCAGTCGACCCGCCAGGTCATCTTCGAGGACTGCAAGGTGCCGGCGGAGAACCTCCTGTCGGGTGAAGGCGCCGGTTTCGGCATCGCCATGGCCGGGCTCGACGGCGGCCGGCTGAACATCGCCGCCTGTTCGCTGGGCGGCGCGCAGTCGGCGCTCGACAAGGCGCTGGCCTACACGGCTGAGCGCAAGGCCTTCGGCTCGAAGATCAACCAGTTCCAGGCGCTGCAGTTCAGGCTGGCCGACATGGAGACCGAGTTGCAAGCAGCGCGCATCTTCCTCTATGCGGCGGCCTCGAAGCTCGACCGCAAGGCTCCGGACGCCGGTAAATGGTCGGCGATGGCAAAGCGCTTCGTCACCGACACCGGCTTCAACGTCGCCAACGATGCGCTGCAACTGCTCGGCGGCTATGGCTATCTGCATGACTACGGCATCGAGAAGCTGGTCCGCGATCTCAGGGTGCATCAGATCCTCGAAGGCACCAACGAGATCATGCGCGTGATCATCGCGCGGGCGCTGATCGGCCGCTGACGCCAGCAAACTCCGGGAGACAGACAATGACGACGATCGCCTTCATTGGCCTAGGCAATATGGGCAACCCCATGGCCGCCAACCTGGTCAAGTCAGGCCACACGGTAAATGGCTTTGACCTGATGCCGGAGAACTTGACCGTCGCCAAAGAGCACGGCGTCGTCGTCATGGCCAACGCACCGGCGACCGTAAAGGATGCCGACGTCGTCATCACGATGCTGCCGGCCGGCAAACACGTGCTTTCGGTTTACGAAGAGATCGCGCCCAAGGCGAAAAAAGGCGCGCTGTTCATCGATTCCTCGACTATCGACGTCGAATCCGCGCGCAAGGCGCATGCCGTTGCTGCCAGGTACGGACTGCTTTCCATCGACGCACCGGTTTCCGGCGGCACCGGTGGTGCCGCCGCCGGCACATTGACCTTCATGGCCGGCGGCTCCGACGATGCTTTCGCCGCCGCCGAGCCAATCCTGAAGCCGATGGCCGGGCGCATCGTCCATTGCGGCGGTGACGGCGCCGGCCAGGCCGCCAAGATCTGCAACAACATGATCCTCGGCATTTCGATGATCGGCGTTGCCGAGGCTTTCGTGCTGGCGGAGAAACTCGGCCTGTCGCATCAGGCGCTGTTCGACGTCGCCTCGACCTCGTCGGGCCAGTGCTGGTCGCTGACCACCTATTGCCCGGTGCCCGGCCCGGTGCCCACTTCGCCCGCCAACAGGGACTATAAGCCGGGATTTGCCGCGGCTCTCATGCTGAAAGACCTGAAATTGTCCCAGGAAGCAGCGCTTGGCGCGGGCGCCGTGACACCGCTCGGCGCCGAGGCGGCGCAGCTCTATGCCCTGTTCAACGCCCAAGGCCATGGCGGCGCCGATTTCTCCGGCATAATTAATTTTCTGCGCGGCAGCCTGACCTAAACAGCGGATTCGATAGACTTTTTCCGGATCTTTGCGGAGAAAGAGCCGCAAATTTAGATTTGCTTAAGCTCTCGATAACTCCGCGGTAACGATGTCCCTATAAAACGGATTGCGAGGCGGACATATCGCATCCGCCCGGCGCTCCGGATCAGGTCTCGCGTACCGGAGCCCGTAAGTTTCGCAAGTGTCTTCGTAGCGAAACGCCATGCGTATCTGGCAAAGCCGCGTTCCCGATGGGGCGCGGTTTTTGCATTTCGGGCCCCTTTGCGATCCACGATCCGTCTATATTCCGATCGCCGCACCCGGGATCGGCACGTGATCTTCATTGGTCAGCACGATCGGTGCATCGACGCCGTCGACGCGGACCACGAGCAGGCGCGTGCTCCATGTGCCTGCATTGCGAACGAGATGCGAAAACACGGTGCCCTTGCCCTTGGCGCCGTGGACGGGAATGCTGAACTGGGCATCGCCCGCGCCATTCGCATTGACATTGAGATGACCGCCGACCCAGAAATTATCGGCCACATCGTCGCCGATCGTGGCCTTCACCCGGGTGTCGGCACGGACGGCGTCCATGGTCATCCGGTAGGCGTCGCTGCCTTTGAGCACGAAAGGGATGCTGCCGACCATGGTCGCACAGCCGCCGATACCGACCACCCAGACGGCAAGGCCGGCAATCGCCCAGTTGCGCTGCGTCTTGCGGAACTGCTCGGCGTCGCGCCAGGCCCGGTTCCGCCAGGCCCAGCGGCTGCCGCGCGCGCCGAGCACGAAAATCATGATGAGGTTGACGACGGGGATCAACGCAAGCAGCGCGATGAAGGTGCTGTTGCCGATGCCCCAAATCCAGTTAAGGAAGAAGGCGCCCCAGTTCCAGCGGTCGAGTTCGGCTGGAATTTCAGCCGGCTGGTTGAGCGGTTGTCCGGCCATTGCTTCCCCCACTGTACTGCACCGGCTGGTTCTAGCCCATGATCTGGACGATGCGCAAAATCAAAGTTCCGCGCACCCCACACGCCCTCAGCAGACAGGCCGGATCAGGTGTTTGTGGAAAGTCGGCGAAAATTCGCCTTCACCGCTCGGCTGGCGGGCTTCAGCGCGGCGCTGATTGATCGTTCCGCCGCGATGCCATTGAGCAGCGACGGGGTAAGGCCGGAAAGGATCTCGGGCCAGAAACGGGTCGCCGATTGCAGCAGGGACATCTGCGCCGCGAAGACGCCTTCAGTCAGTGCAACCGTCTTCTCGTTGACTGCCCGCGCGGTTTCGGTTCCCCACGGCTGGCCACTTCCCACGTCCATTGCCATGAGAGGCAGGCGCATCATCGCCACCACGGGCGCCAGCATGAGATCGCTGCCGATCGTGACCGCTTCTCGCCGGCGCCGGCTCCTGCCAGTCCTGCTCATGAACACAATCCCCATAGGGCAGCCGCTGCGCTGCGCCATCAACTACGCGCGGTAGCAATATTCGTTCCGACCGCGACGATATTTTGAGGCAGGCGTCCGATTGGTGGGCGCCTGCCTCGTTTCTTAGCGCTTGCGCAGGTCGGCCTGCGCCAGGTCGAGCGCCTTGCCGATGCGCTCGCAGGCCATGTCGATCGTGTCGCGGGTCCAGATCAGCGGCGGCGACAGGATCATCGTGTCGCCGGTGGCGCGCAGCATCATGCCGTTGGCGATCGCGTGGTCGCGCACCGTCACCGCGGCACTTCCCGACGGCAGGAAGCGCTCCTTCGTTGCCTTGTCCTTGATGATTTCGATCGCGCCCATCAGGCCGATCGAACGCACCTCGCCGACCAGATCATGCCCGGCGATGCGCTCCTGCAGCGCCTTGGCGAAATAAGGTCCGGTGTCGTTCCTGACGCGGTCGACCAGGCCTTCCCTCTCGATGATCTCGAGGTTCTTCAACGCCACGGCGCAGGCCACGGGGTGCCCCGAATAGGTATAGCCATGGTTGAACTCGCCGCCCTTCTCGACCAGCGTCGAGGCAATGCGATCGCCCACCAGCAGTGCCGACAGCGGCTGATAGCCCGATGTCAGCGCCTTGGCGGTGGTGATGGTGTCCGGCTCGATGCCGAAGGTCTGGGCCGCGAACCACTCGCCTGTGCGGCCATAGCCGGTGATGACCTCGTCCAGCATCAAAAGCACATCGTATTTGCGGCAGATGCGCTGCACTTCGGGCCAGTAGCTTGCCGGCGGGATCTTGACGCCGCCCGCGCCCATTACCGGCTCGCCGATGAAAGCCGCGACCTTGTCGGCGCCGGCCTCCAGGATGGCATCCTCGACCGATTTGGCCGCGCGCAGGCCAAAATCATGGTCGCTTTCGCCAGGCAGAGCCAGCTCATAGGCATAGGGCATCATCACATGGACGATGTTGGGCACCGCGCCGTTTAGCTGCTTGTGCATGGCATCCATGCCGCCGAGCGAGGTGCCGGCGATGGTCGAGCCGTGATAGGCCATCTTGCGCGAGATGACGCGGTTCTTCTCCGGCTTGCCCTCCAGCACCCAATAGTGGCGCACAAGGCGCAAGGCGGTGTCGTTGGCCTCCGAACCGGACGAGCCATAGAACACCTGGTTGACGTTTTTCGGTGCGATCTCGGCCAGCTTCTTCGACAACAGCACCGGCGTCGGCGTCGAGCATTTGAAGAAGGAATTGTAATAAGGCAGTTCCTTCATCTGCGCATAGGCGGCCTCGGCCAGTTCGTCACGGCCGTAGCCGATATTGACGCACCACAAGCCGGCCATGCCATCCAGCAGTTCCGTCCCTTCGGAATCGTAGATGAACGGGCCATTGGCATGAGTGATGACGCGCGCGCCCGCCTCGCGGAGCTCCTTATGGTCGGTGAAGGGATGCAGGTGATGCGCGGCGTCGATCTGCTGAAGCTGCTTCAGCGAATAGTTCTGATAGGTCATTGATTTGATCTTTCCTCTGAAATCATTCCGGCGGCGCCGGGGCGAATTCGTCAGAGGACGGCAGGAGGCGAATAACCAATGCGGGCGCACAGCCGCAAAAGCTCGGCGCGCAACGTGCGCGATGACGGTGTCACCGCGACCCGAAACGCACGAGCTGATAGTCTAGCGAGAGTCATGAAGGTACCTTAGAGCAAAGGGCGACCGAGGTGAACCACCCTTTGCTCAAGCGGTGCCATGGAATGAGGTCAGGCCTCGCCGCTCAGCGCCCGCTGCAGAAACACATACTTCATTGCCGTCTGCGCCGCCTGCGGCCGGCGGTCGCCGCGCCCGCCATGTCCGCCTTCGGTCTCCTCGAAGAACAGCGTCTTTGCATGGCCAGCCTCCTGCAGGCGGGCCGCCATCTTGCGCGCGTGGCCCGGATGGACCCGGTCGTCGGCGGTCGAGGTGGTCAAGAGCACCGGCGGATAGGTGGCGTCCGCCTTGACATGTTGATAGGGCGAATAGGCCGAAAGCCATTTGGCGTCCTCCGGCTTTGACGGATCGCCATATTCGGCCATCCACGAAGCGCCCGGTGGCAATTCGGTGTAGCGCAGCATGTCGAGCAGCGGCACCTCGATGATGACGGCGCCGAAAAGCTCGGGATGCTGTGTCAGGGAGGCGCCGGTCAGCAGGCCGCCATTGGAACCGCCCTGAATGCCGAGCGATTGAGCCGTGGCAATGCCGCGCCTGACGACATCCTCGGCCACCGCGGCAAAGTCGTCGAAGCCGGTCTGGCGCTTGCCTTTCAGCGCCGCCTGGTGCCAGCCAGGTCCGAACTCCCCACCGCCACGAATGCAGGCCTGCACATAGGCATTGCCTTTCTCCAGCCACAGCCTGCCGCGCACGCCGGCATAGCCAGGCAACAGCGGCACTTCGAAGCCGCCATAGCCGTAGAGCAGCGTCGGCACCGGCCCGTTCTGGTCCCGCCGCCTGACGACGAAGTAAGGGATCATCGTGCCGTCCTTCGACCGCGCCTCGAACTGTTCCGAGATCAGCGGCGAGGCATCGAAACGGGCCGGCTGCGACTTCACGGTGGCCAGCGTCTCGCCATCGTCATCGGACCAGATGATCGAGCTTGGCGTCAGGAAATCGGTGAAGGAAAAGGAGACGGTGGAGCCGAAATGCTCTGCATGGCTGATGCCGACAGTGCCGTTTTCAGGCAGCGCGACAGGTTTCAGCGACCAGGCGCCATCCTTGCGCTCGCAGACGATAACTTTGCCGCGGACATTGTCCATCAGGTTGATGAACAGGCGGTCCTGCGTTCTGGCGAGCCCGGCAATCGAGACGCGATGCGCCGGCGCCAGCAAGGTCTCGATGGCGCCAAAATCGCCAGTTTCGATCCAATACGCGAAGTCAAGCGAATAAAGCCCGTCCGGCTGGCATGCGGTGCCGTCCGGCGCCGTCCATGGGGTGCGCACCCCGAACACCAGCTGATCCCTGAAGAGCGCGGTATCGGTGACGTCATCGGGCAGCGGGATGCGGCGATTCTCGCCCGAAGGCAGGCGCAGGAAACTGTGCGATGCGAAGAAGTTGAGTGTCCGCGCCAGAAACAGATGACGCTTCTCGCCGTCGAACTCGACCCCGGCGCCAACGGCAAGATCCTCCGTCTTTCCCTCGAAGATCGGGGTTGCCTCTTCCAGCCTGGTGCCGCGCTTCCAGAGCTTGACCACGCGCGGATATCCGGACTCTGTCTTGTCGGCCTCTTCGAACGCAGCCGAGACGATGACCGTGTCCTCGTCCAGCCAGCCGAAGCCCGATTTCGAGGCCGGCGCCTGAAAACCGCCTTCGACGAAGGACTTGGCCGCGATGTCGAACTCGCGCATCGCGCTGGCGTCACCGCCATCGGGCGACATCGAGACCAGGCAGCGGTTGAAATCGGGGTAGAGCCTGACAGCGCCGCCGAACACCCACTTTATGCCCTCCTTCGCCGCCAATTGGTCGAAGTCGATGATCGTTTCCCATTCGGGCTTGTCGGTCTTGTAGGAAGCGACCGTCGTGCGCCGCCACAGGCCGAGCGCGTTGGTCTTGTCCTGCCAGAAATTGTAGACATGGCCCGCGATTGCCGCGCCGACCGCGATATTGTCCTCGGCCGTCATCAGGTCGAGCGCCGTCTGGAACAACGCCTGATAGGACGGATCGCCCTGCAATTGCGCCACCGTCACCTCATTCTGCTGGTGAACCCAGTCGAGCGACTGTTTGCTTGTCCTGTCCTCCAGCCAGAGAAAGGGATCTTGCGTCTCGTCAACTGGCCCTGGCTGCCTTTGGGCGATCGAATTGGTCATGTGGGTCTCCGAAAAATTCATCAGGCTCGGTGCCACAAACATCGGCATGACGCTACCGACATTCAACGGGAACAGGTAAAACGGTTCGCGGACGCGACAGCTGTTCAGAGCAGGCAGCCGGCATGCAACATCTTTACATCGCAACCGAGAAGTTCAGCCCATTTCACGGAAGCGGATGGATGGAATACATCGAGTGGTCGGGCCTTACCCAGTTGACCGAAGTCGTTACGCTCGACGGGATGCTTTGCCCAGTTGCGCTCCCGCAGATCAAGGATAGCTACTGGCCTCACCTCGTCAACGAAGACAAAATGCTCGATTTCTTTGTCGACCTGGACTTCCTGCTCTCGGAATTGGGCGATCCCAGCAACGTCAACATCCTCGGCGTCATCCGAAGGCCTCCGGCAGACGTACGATCGCTTGGTTGGGACGGGTTCACCTTCATGGGCTATGACCTGATGGATCAGGCTGCCGGCGTCAGCGCCTTGACCAATTGCGGTGGCTTCCCAGACGTGTTTGCAAATGCAGAGCTGTCCAGGGTCGGGCTGATTGATGACTTCGATCGAGCCGTGGAAATTCGGGATTCGCTGCGCAGGATGCATCCCGAAGAACGCCATGCCGACTGTGACCTCTGGGCCATTTTCCGGCGGGCGAGCGAACCGGGACCAGGGATTTGAGCATCCCGATACCCCGATGCATGCCTACACAACCCGTCTTCGAACAAGCGTCGCCAGCGCCAGCGCGGCGCAGATTGCGCCAAGCGTGAACGGTAGGCCACCCGCGCCGAGCACATCCATCATGCCGCCGGTAAGGGGCGGGACCAGAATGCCGCCGACGCCCCACATCAGGGAAAATGCCGCATTGCCGGCAACCAGCGCCGAGCCGGTTAAGCGCTCGCCGAGCTCGATGATCGACATCGTGTAGATGCCGTAGGACACCGCGCCCCAGACGAAGACGCAGGGCCAGATCAGCGGGGTTTCGATCAGCACCGGCAGCAGCGCGCAGCCGAGCAGCGTCAGCAAGACGCAGATGAAGCGCACCAGGCGGGCCGTCAGCCGCTCGGCCAGCAGGCCAAGCGGCACCTGCATGGCAATGTTGCCGGCAATCATGACCGACAGCAGCGCCGACATGCGAGCCTCCGCGATGCCATGATGCGTGCCATAGACAGGCAGCAGCGCCAGCACCGCCTGCTCGAAGCCGGCGGCCACGACCACCGCCGACAGGAGCAGCCAGGCAAGCGGCATGAAACCCATCACCGAAACCCGATGCCCAGCCTCGTCCACCCTGGGCAACTGCGGCAGAACCGACGCCAGGCAAAAGCCGCAGAGCACGAACGCGCCAATCCCGACAAGGAATGGCGGCCAGCCTTCCGTGCCGACGGCAAGCAGGCAAAGCGGGCCGGTCGCGAAGCCGGCGGAAATGATCGTCGAATAGAGACCCATGATGCGGCCGCGCCGGGCCGGCGGTGCCAGCGCGATCACCCAGATTTCACTGAGCACATAGAGAGGGTTGGTCACCACGCCGATCAGGAAGCGCAGCGGAAACCAGAGATAGACGTTCTGCGTCCAGCCGATCAACGCCAGTACGACAGCCGATAGTGCGGCACAGGTGAGCGCGGTGCGCGCTGCCCCGAACCGGCGCGCCAGGCCAGGTATCAGCGGCGATGACAGGATGAAGCCGACAGGAGTCATTGCCGCCGACAGACCGATCATCGCAGGCGAGACGCCCTGGCGCTGCAGGATGAAGCTCAGAAGCGGATAGGACAGGCCCTGCGCGATGGCGAACACCGACACGGTCGCGATCACACCCGTGATCGCCGCCCACTGCATCCTCTCGTCGCTTTTGCTGTCCACCAAGTCCATGATCCATAATACCGTCGCGGTTGCAGACTTAGCGGTTCGGTCCGATGGCGGTAAGCCCTGCGGCCCGAACCGACGTGCGCCTCCAGCCAAACCTTGTCAGGAGCCTTTGCGGCTGGCCGATCTATAGAGCGCGAAGGCGACCAGCAAAGCGTCGAGGCCAATGACTACGGTCGGCAATCCCAGCGGTCCGATCGCCTGCATCAGCAGGCCCGCGCCCGGCGGACCGACGATGCCGCCGACGCCCCATAGCAAGGCGAAAGCCGCATTGCCGGTGACCAGCAGCGAGCCCCTGAAGCGGCTGCCGAGTTCGACCAGCGCCATTGTGTACACGCCGTAGCCGACCGCGCCCATCACCAGAAGCACGCCCCAGATCAGCGGCGTGGTGATCAGCAGCGGCAGCAGGACAGCGCAAACGGTCGTCGCCACCGCGCAGGCCAGGATCATCGGCCGGCCACCGAAGCGCTCGGCGAGCAGGCCGAGCGGGATCTGCAAAAGGATGTTGCCCAGCGACAGCGCCATCACCAGCGCGGCGAGCACGGCCTCAGGCAGGCCGTAGCCTGCGCCGAAGACCGGGACCAGCGCATAGGTGCTCTGCTGGACGGCGGCCGAGACCAGCACCGCCAGCAGCAGGGCCGGCGCCAGCCGGGCAAAACCGACAAAACTTCCTGCTGGCTGGCCGTCATCCTCAAAACCGGCGAGCTTCGAGGAGACAAGGCGCAAAATGACCGCGCAAAGCACAAAGCCGCCAATGCCAACGCCGAAGGGTGCCCAGCCCTCGATGCCGATAAAGGTCAGGGTAAACGGACCGGCCGCGTAGCCGGCGCCCATCAGTGTGTTGAACACCCCCATCACCCGGCCGCGCCGCGACGGCGGCGCCAGCGACAGCGCCCACACCTCGCCAAGGATGTAGAGCGGATTGATGACCACCCCGATGATGAAGCGGATGACGTACCAGGCCAACCAGTTCTGCAGATAGCCGATCCCAAGGAAGCAAAGCGCTCCGATCAGCGAGCATGCGACTGCCAGGTTTCGCGCACCGACCAGCCGGACCGCCGCCGGCACGAAGGAGGCCGACAGGATCAGCCCGAGCGGCATCATCGCTGCCGACAGACCGATCAGGCCTGGCGACATGCCTTGCTTCTGCATCAGCAGCGTGAACAGCGGCGAGCTCAGCCCTTGCGCCGCTCCGAACATGGCCAACGCGGCGGTGACGCCGGCGAGCGCTGCCCACTGCGTTCCCGCTTCGCCTTCGCTCGAGCCGGTCGCGACCATGCTGTCATTCCATGTGAGGTGCCGGCTGCCCTCCCCGCCGACAGCCCTCACCAGCTACTGGTTCGATCCAGGGAAAGAAAGGGCCGCCGAGGAAAATCCGCTTGCGCCAAGGGATGAATGATCAGGCGAATGTCGCGGCAGCGCGGCTGCCGTCCGGGCATGTCGCTTCCCTCGCCCTAGTGGTCGCCGCCTCCGCAATGGCCGGACGGGCGCCGGTCCATTATGCCGCCCGTTATCGCATCCTACGAGGACCATCATGACCGCCGCCCTACAACCTTCAGAACCGGCTTTGGCACCCGACCGTGCCCGCCGTGGCGGTCGCGCCGGAAAGCGGGCCGGTGGCTCGGCCGCGTTCGAGCAGCCGGCTTTCCGCCAGCTGAAAAATCCACTGACGCCGACCAAGCTGGTTTCCGAGGATGAGCTGGAATCGATCCACCTCGCCTCCCTGCGCGTGCTCAGGGAAATCGGTGTCGATGTCCTGCACGACGAAGCCCGCAGTATCATGAAGGCGCATGGCGCCGATGTCCGCGAGGGCTCGGAGCGGGTGCGCTTCGACAGCGACATGATCCTCGATCTGGTGTCGAACTGCCCGTCCGAATTCACCATCCATGCCCGCAACCCCGCCCACAATGTGCGCTTCGGCGGCGACAATCTGATCATTTCGATGATGGCCTCGGCGCCCAATTGCTCCGACATCGATCGTGGCCGCCGGCCAGGCAACCAGCAGGACTATCGCAATTTCCTGCGGCTGGCCCAGATGCACAACATCCTGAATTGCACGGGCGGCTATCCGGTCGAGCCGACCGATATTCACCCGTCGGTCCGCCACCTCGAATGCATCCGCGACCTCGCAACGCTGACCGACAAGGTGTTCCACATCTATTCGCTCGGCAAGGAGCGCAATGTCGACGGCATCGAGATCACCCGCATCGCGCGCGGCATCAGCCACGAGCAACTGCTCGCGGAGCCGTCCGTCTTCACCATCATCAACACCAACTCGCCGCTCAAGCTCGACGTGCCGATGATGGAAGGCATCATCCAGATGTCGAGCAAGGGCCAGGTCGTCATCGTCACGCCCTTCACCCTGTCAGGCGCCATGGCGCCCGTCACCATTGCCGGCGCGCTGGTGCAGCAGAATGCCGAGGCGCTGTCGGGCATTGCCTTCGCCCAGATGGTGCGCAAGGGCGCGCCGGTCGGCTATGGCGGCTTCACCTCCAATGTCGACATGAAATCCGGGTCACCGGCCTTCGGCACACCCGAATACATGAAGGCGCAACTCGTCGGTGGCCAGCTTGCCCGCCGCTACAACATTCCCTACCGCACCTCCAACACCTGCGCGGCCAACACGGTCGACGCGCAGGCAGCCTATGAAAGCGTGTTCTCGCTGTGGGGTGCCATCCAGGGCGGCGGCAATCTGATGATGCACGCCGCCGGCTGGCTGGAAGGTGGCCTGCGCTGCTCCTACGAGAAGACCATTCTGGACATCGACCTGCTGCAGATGGTGGCAGAATTCCTGACCCCGCTCGACCTCTCCGAAGAGGCGCTCGGCTTCGACGCCATCCAGTCGGTAGGCCCCGGCGGCCACTTCTTCGGCACCCGGCACACGCAGGATCGTTACAAGACCGCCTTCTATTCGCCCATCCTGTCCGACTGGCGCAATTTCGAGACCTGGGCCGAAGCCGGCTCGCCGACAGCGCTGGAAAAGGCCAACAAGGTCTGGAAGGAGCGGCTGGGGTCCTATGAGGAGCCTTACATGGACCCGGCGATCCGCGAGGAACTCAACGCCTTCGTCCAGAAGCGCACCGCCGAAGGCGGCGCACCGACCGATTTTTGATCGTACGCCGTAGTGAGCTTTGACTTCCAAAGTCGAGGCCGCTCGCGGCGAACTGAACCAACTGATTCAATTTACACAAAAACGGACCTATCTTCATGAAATCCCATGTAAAAGCGGTTGTCATCGGCGGTGGTGTCGTCGGCTGTTCGGTGCTCTATCACCTGGCCAAGGCCGGCTGGACCGACATCATGCTGATCGAGCGGTCCGAGCTGACCTCGGGCTCGTCCTGGCACGCGGCGGGCGGCTTTCATACGCTGAACGGCGATCCGAACGTCGCCAAGCTCCAGGCCTACACCGTCCAGCTCTACAAGGAGATCGAGGAGATTTCGGGCCAATCCTGCTCGCTGCACCTGACCGGCGGCGTGATGATGGCTGATACGCCCGAGCGCATGGATTTCCTGCGCCTTGCCCACGCCAAGGGCCGCTATCTCGGCATGGACACCGAGCTGATCACGCCGTCCGAGGCCAAGGCGATGTTCCCGCTGATGGACGAGACCAATTTCGTCGGCGCCATGTGGGATCCGGTCGAAGGCCATCTCGACCCCTCCGGCACCACCATCGCCTACTCCAAGGCGGCCAAGAAACTCGGCGCCGAGATCGTGCTGCGCAACCGCGTCGTCGACCTGACGCAGCAGCCGGACGGCACCTGGAACGTCGTCACCGAACAGGGCACGGTTCACGCCGAACATGTCGTCAACTGCGGTGGCCTGTGGGCGCGCGAGATCGGCCGCATGGTCGGCGTCGAGCTGCCGGTGCTGGCCATGGAGCACATGTATCTCCTGACCGAGCCGATGCCGGAGGTCGAGGAATTCAACAAGTCGACCGGCCGCGAAATGATCGGAGTGCTTGACTTCAAGGGCGAGATCTACACCCGCCAGGAACGCAACGGCATCCTGCTCGGCACTTACGAGAAGGCCTGCAAGCCGTGGTCGCCGGTCAACACACCGTGGGATTTCGGCCATGAACTGCTGCCGCCCGATCTCGACCGCATCGCGCCGTCGCTCGAAATCGGCTTCAAGCATTTCCCCGGTATCGAAAAGGCCGGCATCAAGCAGATCATCAACGGCCCCTTCACCTTCGCGCTCGACGGCAACCCGCTGGTCGGCCCGGTGCAGGGCCTGACCAATTTCTGGTGCGCCTGCGCTGTTATGGCCGGCTTCAGCCAGGGCGGCGGCGTTGGCCTCGCTCTCTCCAATTGGATGGTCCATGGCGATCCGGGCTTCGACGTCTGGGGCATGGATGTCGCCCGCTTCGGCGAATGGGCCGGCCTGCGCTACACCAACGCCAAGGTGCGCGAAAACTATTCGCGCCGCTTCTCGATCCGCTTCCCCAACGAGGAACTGCCGGCCGCCCGCCCGGCCCAGACGACGCCGCTCTATGACACCATGCTCGCCAACAACGCCGTCATGGGCGACTCGTGGGGCCTCGAGACACCGCTCTGGTTCGCGCCCAAGGGCAAGGAGCCGAAGGACATCGTCTCCTTCCACCGCTCCAACGATTTTGGGCCGATCGGCGAGGAAGTGCGCGCCACCCGTGAAAGGGTCGGCGTCACCGAAATCGCCAACTTCGCCAAATACGAAGTATCGGGGCCGGGTGCGGAAGAGTTCCTCAACCGGCTGATGACCAACCGCATGCCGAAGACCGGCCGCATCGTGCTGACGCCGATGATCAACGAATTCGGCAAGCTGATCGGCGACTTCACCATCGCCAAGGCTGGCGAAGACCGCTTCATGATCTGGGGTTCGTCGGCCGCGCAGAAGTACCACATGCGCTGGTTCGAAAAGCATCTGCCGAAGGATGGTTCGGTCCGCATTCATCGCTTCGACCAGACATTGGTCGGCCTCTCCATCGCCGGGCCGAAGTCGCGTGACCTCCTGCAGAAGCTGGTCGATGTCGACATTTCGACCAAGGCTTTCCGTTTCATGGATTTCCGCGAAATGGCGGTCGGCGGCGCACCGTGCCTGGTCAACCGCATCACCTACACCGGCGACCTCGGCTACGAAATCTGGATGGCGCCGGCCTACGAGCGCCTGGTCTATAAGGCGATCAAGGATGCCGGGGAGGAATTCGGCATCGTCGATTTCGGCATGCGCGCCTTGCTGTCCATGCGCCTGGAAAAGAACTTCCCGACCTGGTTCCGCGAGCTGCGGCCGATCTATGGCCCGTTTGAAGGTTCGATGGACCGCTTCATCAAGCTCGAGAAGAACGATTTCATCGGTCGTCAAGCCGCCGCCAAGGAACAGGCGGAAGGCCCAAAACTGCGCCGCGTCTCTTTCATCGTCGACGCGGCCGATGCCGACGTGATGGGCGACGAGCCGATCTGGGCCAAGGTCAGCAAGGATTACGGCACCGTCGAAAAGCCGCACGGCTACGGCGCGCCGCGCTTCGACACTTCAGGCAAGGAAATACGCGGTTCGAAGGCCGCCGAAGGCGCGTCCGCAGTGCGCGGCATCGTCGACGGCGACTGGCGCGTGGTCGGCTGGGTGACGTCAGGCGGCTACGCCCACTACGTGCAGAAATCGATGGCGCAAGGCTATGTGCCGGCGGCACTTGCCGAGGATGAAAGCGCCGGCCTGTTCGAGATCGAGATCCTCGGTCACCGGCGTCCGGCCCGCATCAATGTCGAGGCGCCCTTCGACCCGAGTGGCGAGAAGATGCGGACCTGAGGTTTCGCCATGGACAGCGCGGCGCCAAAGGGAAGCTTCGGCCGCCACCGCAAGATCATGCCTTTTGTATCAGGCTCGATCGAGGCGCTGCGCGACGCCTCACGACAGAAGGCCGCTGGGCTCAACCAGCATGTACTGGGTTATGGCGCAGTGGCTGAAGCGGAATGGGCCGCGGCAGGCATTGCCGCTCCCGACCTGCCCGCCATGCGGCAATATCGGCTCGACCGCATTCGCGCCGAGCTGAAGCGCCGCGGCTATGCCGGCGCCCTGCTCTACGATCCCGTCAACATCCGCTATGCCACCGACAGCACCAACATGCAGCTCTGGCTGGCGCACAACCCGACGCGGCATTGCTTCGTCGCCACCGACGGGCCGGTGGTGCTGTTCGACTACTTTTCCTGCGAGCATCTTTCCGACCACTCCGGTGTCGTCGATGAAGTCCGCCCCGCCATTTCATGGATGTATCTCTATGGCGGCGAACTGACCGAGCAGAAAGTCCGCCGCTGGGCCGCCGGCATCGCCGATCTGGTCAGGGAGCACGGCGGTGGCAACAACCGCATCGCCGTCGACCACATCAATCCGGAAGGCGTTGAAGAGCTCCACCGCCTTGGTATCTCCATCGGCAATGGCGAAGCGGTGATGGAAAATGCACGGCTGATCAAATCACCGGACGAAATCCTCGCCATGCGCCGCGCCATTGCTGCTTGCGAGGCGGCGATGGGCGAGATGGAACAAGCGTTGAAGCCCGGCATCTCCGAGAACGAACTGTGGGCTGAACTCCATCGCGGCAACATCGCGCGCGGCGGCGAATGGATTGAGACGCGCCTGCTGACGTCGGGACCGCGCACCAATCCGTGGTTCCAGGAATGTTCGTCGCGGATCATCGAGGCGGGCGATCTCGTCGCCTTCGACACCGACCTGATCGGCCCCTACGGCTTCTGCGCCGATCTCTCGCGCACCTGGCTGTGCGGCGATACAAAGCCGACCAACGAACAGCGCGACCTGTTCCGCATCGCCGCCGAGCAGATCGAACACAACACGGCACTGATGCAGCCCGGCGTCTCGTTCCGCGACCTTGTCGAACGCTCAGCGGTGCCGCCGGGAGACTGCTTCCCGACCCGCTACGGCGTGCTCTACCACGGCGTCGGGCTGGCCGACGAATACCCGACCTTGCCGCATGCCAGCGACTGGACATCCGATACGCCCGACGGTGTGCTGGAACCAGGCATGGTGCTGTGCGTGGAGAGCTATATCGGCCGGCTGGGCGGCGGCGAAGGCGTCAAGATCGAGGAGCAAATCCTGATCACCGAGACCGGCAACGAAAAACTTTCAACCTACCCGTTGGATGAGAGGCTGCTCGGCTAGGCCGGCAAGCGCTTCGCGCATCGCGCGCATGGTCTTTTCCGGCGTCGTTTTCGCGGTGATGAACGGCAGACCTTTGCGCCGTGTTGTCCAGCCGACGACCACGACCTCGCGCGCCGCCGGCTCGAAGCGCTGCGCCAGCGCCCAGCTTTCGCAATCGATCGCAGCGACATCCGCCCTGCCTTCGGCGACCGCCACGATCGAGTCGCGATGGCCGCCGCTTTCGCCACTCGATGAAAATATGTCCAGGTTTTCGCCGACCGCTTTCAGGTCGCGCGTCAGCGCGAGGATGCCCGACATGGAATCGAGACTGTTGAAGGTAAAGCGCTTGCCTCGGATGAGATCGAGCGGCAGCAAGGCCTTGCCGTCGGCGGGTGACCGAACCTCCGGCCCCTCGCCCGAGCGCATCACCAGCGCGCTGGAATAGAGCTCGCCCTGTCCGCCTTCATAGGCGTCATAGCTTGGCTGGCCGACCACCTGCACATGCCGGGACAGACCGAGTTCCATCGGCCCCCAGCAGGTCTGCGCGAATAGCAGCGCCGGATGCAGCCAGAGCTTGTGGAAATCGAGCTCGTCCGGCGGCAGCGTCGCCGGATCCGGAGCGATCAGTCCGCCCTGGGCGTCATGGATACCGCCTGGCACGGCGGGCAGGTCAGCGTTGCGCCGCACGATGGACCGCGGCGCATCGATACCCCTGGGTCGGAAGGCCTCGCGCAACGACGCCCATTGCGCGTCGACCTCGTCGCGCGCTTCGGGCCAATCATACATCGGCAACGCCGCAATCAATTCGCTCATGCCGATATCAAACCACCATGCCTGGGAAAAAGATCGCAAAAACGCGGCGCCCAATCAGAATTGGCCGACGCGGTATCCACACTATCGGCGGATACTATTCCTTGGGCGGCTCGGCCGGGACCGGCACCGTGCCAAGTCCATTGATGTTGCGCGCCCTGACGCGCGGCTTGAACGCCCTGCCCGGCTCAGGCGCGCGCCGCAGCACTGGATGCACGATCGGCTCCTTGGCCTTGAAGGCATAGGATTTGAGCAGCGCGAAATAGTTCGGGTAGGCATAACCATTGTTCATCCGCAGCCATTCTTCGCGCCGGTCACGAAACAGCTTCGGCAGCCGGTACCAAGCGATGGTCGGGCTCTTGTGATGAACAAAGTGCAGATTGTTGTTGAGGAACAGGAACGACAGCGGCGAGCGCTCGACGATCACCGTGCGACCTTCCGGATGCTCCGACCACTGATGCTCGGCATAGGTGCGGATCGAGATCAGCGACTGGCCGAGCCACACCGGCACCAGCACATAGAGCCAAACCGGGATGCCGAACCCGAACTGCACGACCGGCAGCACCACGGCAAGGCCGATAGCATGCAGCAGCCAGGCCCTGCGGATCGCCTTGTCGCCGGCGATCACATGCTTGGCATCGTCGATGAAGAAGCCGATGCAGGACAGCCACGGGCCGAGCACCAGACGACCGGCCATGGTGTTGTTGACCTTCAGCACGAATTTCATCAGCGGCGGCATTTCTTCGTGCATCCAGAGCGCCTGGTAATAGCTCTCGGGATCGTCCAGCGGATCGGTCAGCCGCTCGTCCGCATGGTGGCGCAGGTGAATGGTCTTGAAGCGGCGGAACGGCCACGCGAGGCCGATCGGCAGAAAAACGAAGGCTTCGTTGACGAGAGCGTTGCGGGTCGGGTGACCATGCAGCACCTCATGCATGATCGAGGACTGCAGTGCCAATGTAACGGCCATGACCATAAGAGCCAGGATGGGATAGGATGGCCAGAGGAAGAGGCCGGCGGCGAACCATGTGCCGTAGCAGAAGAATGCGAGAACCACGGTCGGCCATTCGATGACCGGTTTGCTGCTTCGACGGATGCTCTTGCCTGGTATGCTTGCCATGCTATCGACCACTGTCCCTCAGTCGCCGGAACCCCAACCGGTTCCTGACAGCATTGTGTCAGGAGAAGTGATTCCACTCAACGCGACAAAGTGCACAAAATGTTGCGATTGCGCATTTTTGACTGCATATGTTGCACATTGTAAACAATCTTAGGGATTCATTTACGCCTGGGACATCTGTTGAGGGGACTTCGGCGCAAATTTTTCCTCCGGACGACGGGAGCAAGGCCATGGACAAGCGCGATCTGTCGACGATCTTTCGGGAGCGTCTGAAGCTCCTCCTGACACGCTCGGACCTGAATCAGTCGGCATTCGCGTCAGCGGTCGGCATCGATCGGTCGGCGTTGTCGCAACTGATGTCGGGCGCCTCGACGCGCCTGCCGCGAGCCGAAACGCTGCTCAACATCGCCGCCGAATTCAAGGTGTCGCTGGACTGGCTGCTGGGCTTGAGTCAGGACGAAGGCGTGACCGGCGAAATCCGCGAGAGCCTCGAAATCGAAGAAGCGCCCGACGGCTTCGACCGCACGCTGCTCGCCAAATGGTTCGCTGAAGCCGCCGGCACCAAGATCCGTTATGTGCCGGCCGGCATTCCCGATCTCCTGCGCACCCGCGCGCTCGTCGACTACGAGGCCAACATCACCAACAGGAGCCGCCTGGCGCAGGCCAGCGAGACGCAATACCGCATCGAATACAACCGGCGTCCGGAAACCGACATGGAAGTCTGCATGCCGCGCCACACGCTGGAGATCTTCGCCCGCGGCCTCGGCGTGTGGGACCGTTTCCCGGCGGCCGACCGCCAGCAGCAACTTGCCCATATGGCGACGCTGCTCGACGACCTCTATCCGACCTTCCGCCTGTTCCTCTATGACGGCCGCATGCGCTATTCCATCCCGCTCACCATCTTCGGTCCCTATCGCGCCGCTATCTATGTCGGAGACATGTATGTGGTGCTGAACGCCACGCAGCCGGTCCAGGCGCTGACCCAGCATTTCGACAATCTGATCCGTGCCGCCGACATCAACCCGCATGAGGCCGCAGCCTTCGCCCGCAACCTGGCCAGCATGCCGTACGCATCAGGCTCAGCCTGAGCGCGCTCAGCATCGCAATTTCATTGACTAGACATAAAGACTTCTTAATATCCTTATTCGAATTTCAAGACATGAAAGCCAATCCGATGACGACGAGCAATCCGATCGAAGCCCTGCTGGCTGAAAAGGGCGTGCTGCTGGCCGATGGCGCCACGGGCACCAATCTGTTCGCCATGGGTCTGGAGGCCGGCGAGGCGCCGGAACTGCTGAACGAAACGGCGCCCGACACCATCACCAGCCTGCACCAGAATTTCGTCGACGCAGGCGCCGACATCATCCTGACCAACTCCTTCGGCGGCACCCGCCACCGGCTGAAGCTGCATCATGCGCAGGATCGCGTCCATGCGCTGAACAAACGCGCCGCCGAGATCGCCCGCGCTGTTGCCGACAAGGCCGGCCGCAGGGTGATCGTTGCCGGTTCGGTCGGCCCGACCGGCGAATTGCTGGTGCCGCTTGGCGCAATGACCTATGACGAGGCGGTCGACGCCTTTGCCGAGCAGATCGAGGGCCTCAAGGAAGGCGGCGCCGAAGTCGCCTGGATCGAGACCATGTCGGCGCCCGACGAGATCCGCGCCGCCGCCGAGGCCGCCATCCGCGTCGGCCTGCCCTACACCTATACCGGCTCGTTCGACACCGCCGGCCGCACCATGATGGGCCTGCTGCCGAAAGACATCCACGGCGTCGCCGATGGCCTGTCACAAGCGCCGCTCGGCGTTGGCGCCAATTGCGGCGTCGGCGCCTCCGACATCCTGGCTTCGCTGCTCGATATGACGCAGGCGAAGCCGGAGGCGACCGTCATCGTCAAGGGCAATTGCGGCATCCCCGAATTCCGTGGCACCGAGATCCACTATTCCGGCACGCCGGAATTGATGGCGGACTATGTCCGGCTGGCCGTGGATGGTGGAGCCAAAATCATCGGCGGCTGCTGCGGCACCTCGTTCCAGCATCTTGCCGCGATGCGCAAGGCGCTCGACGCCCATACCAAGACGGATCGTCCGACGGTCGAAAAGATCGTCGAGCGCATTGGTCCGATGCGCAACAAGGTGGCGACGGCAAACACCGCCGAGACCAGCGAAGCCCGCCGCGAGCGGCGCCGCGGCCGGGCCTGACGCGATTTCTTTTGCGGCTATTCGCTGTTGTCGGCGTAGCTCGACTGCGCCGACCTGAAATCGACGACATTGTCGCCGCGCATTGTCGCCAGCGCACCCGATGCGCCGGGGTCGGTAATCTGCTCCAGCATGGCGCGGAAGCGATCGTTGGTCAGTGCCGACATGGCGGTGTTTCGCGCCTGCGCGACATCATCGCTGATGCGCCGGGATTCGGCGGATGGGCCTGACGAAACCGCCGAAGCGTCCCGCACCGGTGGTGTCGAATTGGCGATGGTGGTGATCTGCAAGTCCGGCTCCCTCAAGCCCAAGTACAGGCAAGACCTAGCAAGGGGGGATTGCGATCCTATGCCGGAAATCGTGCACAATTTAACGATCTCCGACGTTGCGCAAAAAAAGGCCGGCAAGGGAAAGATCCCTCGCCGGCCTGCCTCACCCGCCCGTAGCCGGTTCCCCGTATCAGAACGACCCCCGTCTGAAAGGAACCGGCTGTATTGCCACTACCGGTTACCGCCCAGCGCCGAGGCAAGGCGCACAAGCGAAAGGAACTCGGACCTGTACCCAAACGGGTCGGCTCCTCGGGCGGCGGTGGCAATCTCCATGATCTTGTCGTAGCCGAACTTCGCGGTCGCATCCTCGTCGCGCAGCTTCTGGCCGAAGGCCGCGACCGCGACGGAGAAACGCTGGTCGGTGCTCGCCTGGTCGAAGGACACCACCTCGTTGGCCGGGGTCACCGGCGTGGTGATCAGCTTCGAGACGTCCTCGTTGGGCAGCTTGTAGCGGATCTTGACGAAGGCATATTCGTCCGCATTGGCAACGCCGCCATTGTTGACAGTGGCCTGGCCATAGCGCAGCGGATCGATCTGTTCGCCGCCACCGCCTTTGGGCGTGATCTCATAGATTGCGGTGACCGAATGGCCCGAGCCGATATCGCCGGCGTCGACGCGGTCATTGTTGAAATCCTCGCGGTTGAGCGCCCGGGTTTCGTAGCCGATCAGGCGATATTCGGAGACCTTGTCCGGATTGAACTCGACCTGGATCTTCACATCCTTGGCGATGGTGAACAGCGTCGAGGACGCATCCTCGACCAGCACCTTCTCGGCTTCGGCCAGCGTGTCGATATAGGCGGCAGTGCCGTTGCCGTTCTGGGCAATGGTCTGCATCATTTCATCGTTCAGGTTACCGCGGCCGAAGCCGAATACCGACAGGAACACGCCGGTCTTGCGCTCGCTCTCGATCAGCCGCTTCAGGTCGTCGTCATCGGTCTGGCCGACATTGAAGTCGCCGTCGGTGGCAAGCATCACCCGGTTGACGCCGTCCTTGATGAAGGACTGCTGGGCAAGCTTGTAGGCTTCCTTGATGCCGGCCTCACCTGCCGTCGAGCCACCGGGCTGCAGATTGTCGATGGCATTGAGGATCTTGTCCTTCTCGGCAATCTTTGTCGGCATCAGCACGGTGCCGGCGTCACCCGCATAGGTGACGATCGAGATGGTGTCGTCGGCCTTCAGCTTGCTGACCAGCAGCCGGAACGCCGACTTGAGCAGCGGCAGCTTGTCCGGTTCGTCCATCGAGCCCGACACGTCGATCAGGAAGACCAGATTGGCCTTCGGCTGCTCGGTCGGCTTGATGTCGAAACCCTTGATGGCGACGTGCATCAGCTTGGTGTGCGCGTTCCACGGGGTCGGCATGACGCTGACGGTCGAGTTGAACGGCGTCGAGGCCGAGTCCGGCCCCTTCCAGTCATAGGGGAAGTAATTGATCATCTCCTCGACGCGGACCGTATCGGCCTGCGGCAGATAGCCCTGCTTCAGCGAGCCGCGTACGAAGGAATAGGAAGCGGTGTCGACATCGATCGAGAAGGTCGAGACCGGGTCTTCCAATGCGGCATGCACCGGATTGGTCTTGAAATCCTGGACGCGGTCGCGGTTTTCCTCCTGCGGCGCGATCTGGTCAGCCGGGATGGCCGCCGGCTGCTGCGGGGCCATCAGCTTGGATTCTGCGCTCTGCATGCGGTCGACCCGCGCGGCATTAGGTGCGTTTGTCGTGCCATCCAGCGCGAACTCGCCGCGCGGCGCCGGCGGCGCCGGCTCGGCCACTATGCCGCGCCCCAGCGCATCCTTCTGTGCGGTTCCCCCGGCAATTGTGGATTCGGATTTCGGCGGCGCGGTCGGCGCGACCAGAACTTCCGTGGCGTCGCGGCTATCGACATCCGCGTCGGCCTTCTTGTCCTTGGCCAGCTCGGCGGGAGCCTGCTTCAAATCCGCCTCCGCCCCGGTCGGCTTCAGCGTCGCCGGCTTATCGGCCAGCGTCTCGGTGATCTTCTCGTCGCCGCCGAACGGCGACGGCTGTTCCCTCAGCATATGGAAGGTGGCGTATCCGGCGATCGGCAGGGCGACGAGCCCGGCAAGGGCCGGCGTGGCGATGAGTTTCTTTTGCATGATCTCGCTCCAGAGCTTTTGTGCTCGCTCTGTGAGACGAAGGCCGCCGACCGATCCTTGGGTGACGGCGGAAATATTTTCCTGATCGTAGGCGCGCAGGGCGGCCTCGAAGGCACGCGCCTTAGCGCTCTCGCCGGGTGCGGGTATTGCTGCGTCGCGCAGCTTTCTCAATTCGTTGTCGTCGACCATGGTCACACTTCCCCGGCTGAACGCATCAACGTCTTCAGCCGTTTCTTCGCTTCATGGATGTGCCAGGAAACCGTCGTCTCCGAGATCGCCATCGCCTCGGCGGCGGCCGCGTGGCTCAAACCTTCGCCATAAACAAGCATCACGGCATCGCGCTGCTTGTCCGGCAATTGCCGCACCGCCGCCCATAGCGCCTCGGCGGGGTCTTCGCTCTCGGCCGGGACCTCGCCCGAAATCAGCGCATGGACGCCATAGGCCTCGGTCTTGACCGTCTCGCGCGCGGTCTTGCGCATCATGTCGCGCGCGGCGTTCATCGTCATGGTATAGAGCCATGTCGTGAACGCGCCGCCGCCACGATAGTCGCGGATCGCCTTGCCGAGCCGTACGCAGACTTCCTGAGCGATGTCTTCGGCATCGGCCTTCCTGCCGCACCAGCGATAGGCGGCGCGATAGACGAAGTCGTAGTGACGCTCCAGCAATTTGCCGAAGGCCCCCCTGTCTCCGCCCTTCGCCCGCCCGATCAGTTCGGCGTCGGAGGCTTCGCTCTCATCCAGCATCATCGCCATCATTTGCCTGTTGGACGAAGGCTAATGGCTAATCCTTGGGGTGATGGAAAGATTTTTTTCGAACAGGGCCTTTTGCACCTGTTGAGGTTCAGGTCAGACCGGCCTCACCTGAATATCAACACGCCTGGCCCGCCGCCCAGCCCGACGACCATGCCCACTGGAAATTATAGCCGCCGAGCCAACCGGTGACGTCGACGACCTCGCCGATGAAGAACAGACCAGGCATCGATTTCGCCTGCATCGTCTTCTGGTCGAGGCCGTTGGTGTCCACCCCGCCGAGCGTCACTTCCGCCGTACGGTAGCCTTCCGAACCGGCTGGCTTGATGCGCCAGTCGTTGACCGCGGCCTCGACGGTTTTGATCTGGGCCTCGGAAAGATCGGCAAGATTGCCGTCGAGCCCGGTTTGCTCGGCTATCGCCTGGGCAAGCCGTTTCGGCAAATGATTTGCCAGCACGGTCTGCACCGCTTGCCGGCCATTGCCACGCTTGGCGGCGCGGACGAGCTCAGCCACATCCGTGCCCGGCAGCATGGCGATGCGGATTTCATCACCCTCGCGCCAGTAGGAGGAGATTTGCAGGATGGATGGCCCGCTGACGCCACGATGCGTGAACAGCATCGCCTCGGAAAACCGCGCCTTGCCGCAGGCAATCTCGGCGTCGACGGCGTTCCCGGCCAGGGGCGAAAGCCGCTCGAGCGTTTTTGCATCGAAGGTCAGCGGCACCAGGGCAGGCCGTGTTTCTACGACGGCAAGGCCAAACCGATCGGCAAGCTCGTAGCCGAAGCCCGTCGCGCCCATCTTGGGGATCGACTTGCCGCCACAGGCCACCACCAGGGACCGGCAAGAGACCGAGCCGGCGGAGAGCCTGAGTTCAAACCCTTCCTCGGTCTTGTCGATAGTTTCAACTGAAGTCGACAATACCAGCTCGGCGCCCCTGCCCTGCATTTCCGAGACCAGCATGTCGATGATCTGGCGCGCGGAGCCGTCACAAAACAGCTGCCCCAGTGTCTTCTCGTGATAGGCAATGCCGTAGCGTTCGACGAGCGCAATGAAGTCGCGTTGCGTATAGCGGCTGAGCGCCGAGATGCAGAAGTGCGGATTCCTCGAGATGAAATTCTTCGGGCTCGTGCGGATGTTGGTGAAATTGCACCGACCGCCGCCGGAGATGCGGATCTTTTCGCCAGGTGCCGCCGCATGATCGAGGACCAGCACCGAACGGCCGCGCTTGGCGGCCTCCACGGCGCACATCATTCCGGCGGCGCCGGCACCAATGATCACGACATCATAGGATTGCATCAGGCTGATCGTTCCCGCATGACCCGCGCCGCTTTAGCGGGCGAGCCGGTCATCCCGCCTGATACCTCCAATGTGGCGCGCGGCCAACAGGGTGGCGAGGGCTCAGACCAGCGTTTCGGCGAACAAATCCGTCAATCGCTTCCAATGCCGCTCGGCACCGGCTGCATTGAAGACACTATGGTCGGGCACACACCAGCCATGCGCCATGCCGACATAGTTCTCGATCGCGTGGTCGACTTCAGCATTCCGCAGCGCCTCTTCCAGCCTCGTCGACTGTTCCGGCGGAAAACTCCGGTCGACACCCGCCATGCCGACATAGATGCGCGCCTTGATGGAATTCGCCTTGAGGTGCGGACTGTCGGCGGCATCGCTGGCGAGGTTGCCGCCATGGAAACTGGCGGCGGCCCGGATCCTGTCGGGATAGGTCGCGGCGGCGTTGAGCGCCCGCGCGCCGCCCATGCAATAGCCGACGACACCAACAGGTCCGGCGATCCTCTCGGTGGCCAGAGCATCGAGGAAGGCGCTGCCGTCGCGGATGGTCATGCCCTGCGTCGTGCCGCCGCTCAGCATCAACAGCAGGGCCTTGGTCTTTGCCTCGGCAAAGGCGGTTTTGGGATCGAACGGGCCATAGGGCGCATAGCGGTAGAAGAGATCGGGCACCAGCACGGCATAGCCATGCCCCGCGAGGCGCTCGGCCATCTGGTCGAGCACCGGACGCGGACCGAAAATATCCATGTAGAGGATGATGCCGGCCCTGGCGGGCGCGGCTGGACGAAACAGCCGTGCCTTCGCCGTGCCGTCCAGGGTCTTGATCTCGATGTCCTGCTTCGTCATTGCGCGCTCCGCCGGTTGCCAGGCGATAGATATCCGCGCCGCCCGCCATGGCAAGCCGCAACCTGCCGATCTCGGTCAAGTTTCCGTGCGGTTCGGAAGAATACCTACACTCCGGCGAACGCCGCCATGTGGAAAGCCTGGACATGGGCCGGATAGCGATGCTCAGCGCCGTAGGGACAGGCGTTGCGGTCGAGGCAGCCTTCGGCGCGGCAAGGCGCACCATCCGTGCCGCGCACATGCGCCAGGCACGCCTGGTGCGCCAAGCCGTCCACCGAATAGGCGCCGACTGGACAGGATTTTAGGCAGGGTTTTTCGATGCATGCGTCGCAAAGGTGAATCGCTGCGTCAGCTTCGGGGGTGGCGATCTCCCGATCGAACAGCAATGCGCCGCGATAGGCGTGCCAGAGCCCATATTTCGGATGCATCAGGATCCCCAGCGGCGACGGTTTCAGCCCCTCGGCCCGCATCGCCCATCGCTGGAACGGCAGATACGGGCGGTCCGAAGGCGACACAGGGCGCGCGCCGAACTTTTGCGCGACCGCGCCAATCACAGCGCGCGACCATGTGTCGAGCGGATTGATGACGGACGGTGGCTGGTTCTCACGCCACCGCAGGAAGTGCGGCCACCACGCGGCGCCCGCCTGCCCGACCAGCAGCACCGATTTGGCTGGAGCGCCGTAAAGTGCGGCTGGCGCCACCTCGTCATCGCCGAGCCTGAAACCACCACGAAGGATCAAGCCGTTGGCGCCAAGCGCGGCCGTGATCTCCTCGATCATGCCGCGCACGCAATCATCCCTTCTTGTCCGGGTCGGAGAAAGCGCTCCGCCAGACTTCCTTGTGGATGATGTTGGCGACTTTAGCCCCGCCTGACTCGGGCTCCTTTCAGGTGAAGGCGTCGGGCATCGACCCCTTCTTCTTGGCGATGAAGTCCTTCAGGGCTTCGTCGATGCCTTCATCAAGGTGCGGCGCCTCGTAAGCCTCCAACCAGCGGCGGGCGAGATCATTGGCACGCTGCGGCGCGGTCTTCTGGCCTTCGGCCAGCCACTGCTCATAAGAGTTGTTGTCGGCGATCGACGAGCGGTAGAAGGCAGTCTGGAAATTGGCCTGGGTGTGGTCGCAGCCGAGATAGTGGCTGCCCGGACCTACCTGGCGGATGGCGTCCATCGCCTGGCCGTTTTCCGACAGGTCGACGCCTTCGCAGAATTTCTGCTGCATGCCGAGCTGGTCGATATCCATCATGAATTTTTCATAGCAGGACGCCAGCCCGCCCTCGAGCCAGCCGGCCGAATGCAGCACGAAATTGGTGCCGGCGAGAATGGTCGAGTTCAGCGTGTTGGCGCTCTCATAGGCTGCCTGTGCATCCGGAACCTTGGACGCGCAGAGTGAGCCGCCGGTGCGGAACGGCAGTCCGAGGCGGCGGGCGAGTTGCGCCGCGCCATAGGAGACCAGCGACGGTTCCGGCGTGCCGAAGGTCGGCGCGCCCGACTGCATCGATATAGACGAGGCGAAGGTGCCGAACAGCACCGGTGCGCCCGGACGGATCAGCTGCGTGAACGATGCGCCGGCCAGCACTTCGGCCAGCACCTGCGTCAGCGTACCGGCCACCGTCACCGGGCTCATCGCGCCGGCGAGGATGAATGGCGTGACGATGCAGGCCTGGTTATGCCGCGAATAGACTTTCAGGGCGCCAAGCATGGTCTCGTCGAACACCATCGGCGAGTTGGCGTTGATCAGGCTGGTCAGCACCGTGTTGTTCTCGACGAAGTCGTCGCCGAACACCAGCTTGGCCATCGCCACCGTGTCCTCGGCACGCTCCGGCGCGGTCACCGAACCCATGAACGGCTTGTCGGAATATTTGATGTGCGCGTAGACCATGTCGAGATGGCGCTTGTTGACCGGCACGTCGACCGGCTCGCACACCGTGCCGCCCGAATGGTGGATCGACGGCGCCATATAGGCGAGCTTCACGAAATTCTGGAAATCCTCGATCGTCGCATAGCGCCTGACGCCGTCCAGATCCCGCACGAAGGGTGGACCATAGACCGGCGCGAACACGGTGGCATTGCCGCCGATCTGCACCGAGCGCTCCGAATTGCGGGCATGCTGGGTGTAGATGGACGGCGCGGTCTTCAGGAGCGAACGGCAGAGCCCCTTGGGAAAATGCACGCGCTCGCCCTTGACGTCGGCGCCGGCCTCTTTCCACAATTGCAGCGCTTCCGCGTCATCGCGAAAAATGATGCCGATCTCTTCCAGCACCGTGTCGGTGTTCTTCTCGATCAGCGCCAGGCCTTCCTCGTTCAGCACCTCGTAGACGTTGATCTTGCGCTTGATGTAGGTGAGCTGGGTGCCGGGGCCGCCGCCGGAACGCGCGGCCCGGCGGGCCGCCGCTCCACCGCTGGCGCCGCGCCCACGCCGCGCGTTGGACGCTTCCTGGTCGACTGCCGCGTGTTCGCTCATGATCGCTCTTCCCTGAATATGGCCTGCCTGACTATGGCCGGTCCGTAACCGTTGCGGCCGCATGGCGCGGCTTTCGCCGGATCGTAGCCATGCACCCTATTCGAAACGGCCCGTCCGCGCCAACGCCTGTCGCAAAATCGACAAGAAATCCGATAGATTTTCCAGTCGCTTTCCTTTTGCGGGAAGTCGCAAATCAGCTATGGATACCCGCCCGTTGCGGGTTAGGTATGAACGCCATTATTTTGTGCCTTGCGACACAGTCGCGATGCCGTGAGGAGCTGGATAAAAATGTCCGACGACGAGATCATCCTTTCTGAACTTTCCGACGATGAGTTGGTGCAGCAGATGCACGACGATCTCTATGACGGGTTGAAGGAAGAGATCGAGGAAGGCACGCGCATCCTGCTCGAGCGCGGCTGGGCTCCTTACAAGGTGCTGACCGAGGCGCTGGTCGAAGGCATGCGTATCGTCGGCGAGGACTTTCGCGACGGCATCCTGTTCGTTCCCGAAGTGCTGCTGTCGGCCAATGCCATGAAGGCCGGCATGTTCATCCTGCGTCCGCTGCTCGCCGCCACCGGTGCGCCCAAGCAGGGCAAGATGGTGATCGGCACCGTCAAGGGCGACATCCACGACATCGGCAAGAACCTCGTCGGCATGATGATGGAAGGCGCCGGCTTCGACGTCATCGATCTCGGCATCAACAACGCGGTCGAAAAGTATCTCGATGCGATCGAGCAGCACCAGCCCGACATCATCGGCATGTCGGCGCTGCTCACCACCACCATGCCCTACATGAAGGTCGTCATCGACACGATGAAGGAAAAGGGCATCCGCGACGACTATGTCGTGCTGGTTGGCGGCGCCCCGCTCAACGAGGAATTCGGCAAGGCCGTCGGTGCCGACGCCTATTGCCGCGATGCCGCGGTGGCGGTCGAGACCGCCAAGGACTTCATGAAGCGCAAGCACAATGTCCGCGCTTCGGCCTGACGCAAGGCATCAGGATGACCGACAAGAAAAGCCGCGCCTTGCAGCGCGGCTTTTTTGTTCCCAGATGAGGGACGTGGCTGCCGATCAATTGGCGACGGTGTCTTTGACCGCCCTCGCCGTCGATTTGACGTCCTTGCCGACACCCCGAATGGTGTTGGCGCAGGCCGTAAGTGCAAGCGCGCAGGCAACGATGGCGATCGGCGCAATGCGTAGCAGTTTCATGGACGGTGTCTCCCTCGACAGATAAATTAGCCCCGCAGCGAAAGCCGGTTCTACTTGGTCAAGACGAAAAAAACCAAACCGAATCAGACAGACAGGCTGCTCGTCATCGCCTGCGGGATGATTGCGCGTGAGTTATTGGCCGTCAAGGAACAGCTCGGGCTGAGCCACCTGGAATTGACCTGTTTGCCGGCGGAATTTCATTTCTATCCCGACCGCATCGCTCCGGCCATGGACAAGGCCATCGAAAAGGCCAAGGCGGAGGGCTACGAACACATCTTCGTCGGTTATGCCGATTGCGGTACGGGCGGTCTGCTTGACCGCGTGCTGGAAAAGCATGGCGTCGAGCGCATGGCCGGTCCTCATTGCTTCGCCTTCTACCAGGGCATGGACGCCTATGCGAAGGTCGCCGACGACGACATGATGTCTTTCTACATGACCGACTTCCTGTGCCGTCAGTTCGATGCCTTCTTCATGAAGCCGCTCGGCCTGGACAAGCACCCGGAGCTGATCAAGGACTATTTCGGCAACTACGAGAGACTGATCTATCTGGCGCAGACCGATGATCCTGAGCTCGACAAGGTTGCGGAAAAAGCCGCCGCCTTGCTCGGCCTCGTCTACGAGCGCCGCCCGACCGGTTACGGCGATCTGACGCCGGAGTTGGCGCGGATCGCATCGAACGCCTGACGGCTTCAGGCAGCTTCTTCCGCCGCCAGCGCCGTCAGCACGTCGGCAAAGCTCGTCCTGCAGGCAAAACCCAGCCTGTCCCCAGCCCGCGACGCGTCATAGACCCGGTCGATCGAGGAAAACATCGTCCAGCCCTTGCGCGCATAAAGGGCGGGAAAGTCGGGATAATAACGCGCCACGACCGATGGAGCGTCGGCGATCAAGTCCGCGCAATCATCGGGCTGGAACGGCGTTGGCGAACAGACGATGAAGATGTCGAAGCCGAGCTCCGGCGCCTTCTCCAATGCCGCGACATGTGCCCGCGCCGCGTCCTCCACCGTCAGCCGCCGAAACAGCAGTTCGTTCGCCTTGGTGTTGGCGTCCGACTGCTCGATCGCATGCGCCATGTCGTCGGCTTCGGGAAAGAAGCGGGCCGTGCGCAACACGACCACCGGCAGGCCATGCTGAAGATGATAGAGGCGGCAAAGATGTTCGGCCGAGAGCTTCGTCACGCCATAGATGTTGCGCGGCTCGGGCGACATCGCTTCCGTCAGCCACGCCGCCCTGCGCGCACCGCCCTTGAAGCCGTCGCGTATCGCCTGCGAGATCATCAGCGAGGTCGTAGACGTAAAGACGAAGCGTTGCATATTGGCCGCCACCGCCGCATCGAGCAGGTTTAACGTGCCTTGCACGTTGGTCGCGATGAAATCGCTGTTGGCATGGCTTTCTATGTTGGGCTTGTGCAGCGCGCCGCTGTGGATGATGGCCTCGATCCGGTTTTCCCCAACGGCACGCATGACGAGGTCACGGTCGGCAATCGAACCGACGATCCGCGTTTCGGCCGACGAAACGGGATCGAGCCGGTGACGTCATGTCCAAGCCCGCGCAGGAGTGGCGCCAACGCGCTTCCCAGCCAACCCGATGACCCCGTAAGCAAGATTCGCATTCGTCACACCATGAATTTCGACCATGGCGCTGTTAAGCACGGATGACAGGCGCCAGCGACCCGGTAAGTTATGCACCAGACGGCAGCGGCGCCGTTCCAGACAAAACAGGGAATCCTTCGATGAACCTCCGCCCCTTGCTTGCCGTCGTCGGCCTGCTCTGCTGCACCTTGCCTGCCCTTGCCGACGGTCAAGTGCAGAAACTGATCACCGCCGCCGACAAGGCGCGGCTCGACAAATATGGCGACACCCGCAAGGCAGCACTCGCCGAGGCAAAGGCGGGCAACCCCGCAGAGGTCAAGCAACTTGACGCGCTGCTGGCCAAGCCGCTGGTCGCCTTCTCCGACAAGGATCTCACCGGCAACTGGCGGTGCCGTACGATCAAGGTCGGCGGACTGAGCCCGCTCGTCATCTATGGCTGGTTCAAATGCAGGGTGACCGATGATGGCTCCGGCTGGCGGCTGGAAAAGATCAGCGGTTCGCAGCGCACTCGGGGCCGTTTCTTCGACGATGGCGACAAGCGCTCGATCTATCTTGGCTCCGGCTCCGTCAACGACGATCGGGCAAAGCCCTATGGCAGCGGTCCGCAAACCGACCAGGTCGGTTACGCCTTCCGCAACAGCGCCAAGGAATGGCGCATCGAATTCCCCGCGCCATATTACGAATCGAAGCTCGACATCATGGAGTTCAAACGCTGACCGGCCTTCATGTCCTGGTAAGGCTTCCGGCATACCAAGGATTAACCCGCCTGCCCTAAGGTCCGGCCACGTCAGCCGGTCCTTGGAGCGTGGCAAGATCAATGGCAGGGTCGGAATCCAATCCGCGACCGATTGTAGTCGTCACCGGCGGTGGCGCCCATGTCTGGGCCATGATCAACGATCTCGCCGACCGCGTCGGCCCCGTCAGCGTCGTCCTCGAAATCCCTGAATCTAAAAAGCAATTGCTGCGCGGCCGCGCCCGACGCCAGGGCTGGATCTCCGCCATGGGCCAGCTCGGCACCATGGTGCTGAGCAGGCTTGGCAAACGGCTCAATGTCAAACATGCCGCCCGGTTGATTGCCGAGGAGAAGCTTGAAACGGAACCGCGGCAAGGCCAGGTCATCGTCCATGTGGAATCCGCCAACGGGCCGGAATGTCTGCAGGCGATCGAGACGATCAAGCCCGGCGTCGTGCTGTTGAACGGCTGCCGGCTGATTTCCAGGGAGATGCTGGCCAAAATGCCTTGCCCAGTGCTCAACTATCATGCGGGCATCACGCCGAAATACCGCGGCATGAATGGCGGCTATTGGGCATTGACGTCAGGCGATCCGCAGAATTTCGGCACGACCGTCCATCTGGTCGATGCGGGCGTCGACACCGGCGGCGTGCTGAAGCAGGTGCGCGGCAAGCCGAAACAAGGCGACACCATCTCTAGCTATGCGCTGCGCCAGGCGGCGTTTTCGCGCGACATCTGCGTCGAGGCGGTCAGCGATGCGCTGGCCGGAAAACTCGCAACATTCGATCCAGGGCTGCCATCGAAACAATGGTACCACCCAACGATCTGGTTCTACGTCTGGACAGGGCTGAGAACCGGCATCTGGTGACGCATCCAGCCTCGGCAACAGCGCGAACTCCGCCGCCATACTGCTGCATTGACCCCGTCGCGACATGGGTCGCAAACGAATAAACCCACCTTTCATTTTACGACATCCAAATGCGTCGCTTTTGAATGCGCGCGCGTCGTCCCATAACAAGCAGCCTTACGACGCTTGCGGCAATGCTCGGAACATCGAGGAGCGAGAATTCATGGCCGATCTTATCGTCGTCTACTGGCGCGACATCCCTGCCCAGGTCATCGTCAGGAAAGGCCGGCAGAACGCCAAGCGCGAATTGCCGTTGCGCTTCACCGAGGCGATCGACATGTGCGCCATGCGCACCGGCGCCGGTGGCACCGACGACTATCTCGCCGAATGGCGCAAGGCCGAACCGGTTCCGGTCGGCGACGATCTCGAAGCCGAAGTCGAAAAGGCATTCCTCGAGCTCGACGCGAAATACGACCGCGAGCGGCTGGTCGCTCTGGTCAAGGCGGGCGGAAAAGAAAATGTCTGACGAGAACCCGACGGTTACCCAGGCCACGCTGGTCAAGAAGGCAGCGCCGAAATCCGACTACAAGCCGGCCGACGTCTCGCCGCAGCGCCGTGTGCAGCGCTCGTTCGCGGTGAGATTATGGTCCGTTCGGCACTCGCGTCTGCTCGAATGGTTTTATGCCCGCTTCGCCGACATGTTCCTGCTGCTGCATCCCTTGTGGAAGGGCATCGGCTATGGCCGCGTGGAGGCTCCGATCAAGTTCGTCGAGAAGCGCGTCAAGGGCTTCATGTTCGACTGCCGCATGTGCGGCCAGTGCATCCTGTCCTCCACCGGTATGTCGTGTCCGATGAACTGCCCCAAGCAGTTGCGCAACGGCCCTTGCGGCGGCGTGCGCGCCAACGGCAATTGCGAGGTCGAGCCCAATATGCCCTGCGTCTGGGTCAAGGCCTGGGAAGGTTCGCAGAACATGGTCAACGCCGACAGGATCCTCACCGTGCAGAAGCCGGTCGACCAGTCGCTGCGCGAAACCTCGGCCTGGCTGCGCGTCACCGCGCAGGCGGCGGCAACCCGCGAAGCCGCTGCCGCGCCAAAGACCGGAGCCGCCGCATGACCGGCCGTCAGCGTGACGAGAACCCGGCCGGCATTCACCTGCCGCTCGATCCCCTGCCCGGCCACACCTCGCGCGGCCGGCTGGAGCGCGTGCTGCGGCGCGGCGAATTCGCGGTGACCACCGAGCTCAACCCACCCGATAGCGCCGATCCCGAGGATGTCTACAACAGGGCGAAGATCTTCGACGGCTGGGTCGACGCCATCAACGCGGTCGATGCGTCCGGCGCCAACTGCCACATGTCGTCGGTCGGCATCTGCGCACTGCTGACCCGCATGGGCTACGCCCCGATCATGCAGATCGCCTGCCGCGACAAGAACCGCATCGCCATCCAGGGCGACGTGCTGGGCGGCGCTGCCATGGGCGTCGCCAACATGCTGTGCCTGACCGGCGACGGCGTCCAGGCCGGGGACCAGCCGGGCGCCAAGCCCGTGTTCGATCTCGATTCCATGTCGCTGCTGGAGACCTGCCGCATCATGCGTGACAACGGCAAGTTTCTGTCCGGCCGCAAGTTGACGACGCCGCCGCAGCTGTTCCTGGGCGCTGCCGTCAACCCGTTCGCGCCGCCCTTCGACTTTCGCCCGATCCATCTCGGCAAGAAGATCGCCGCCGGCGCGCAGTTCGTGCAGACGCAGTATTGCTTCGACGTGCCGATGTTCAAGACCTTCATGCAGAAGGCCCGCGATCTCGGCCACACCGAGAAAGTGTTCATCCTGTGCGGCGTCGGCCCCTTGGCCTCGGCCAAGACGGCAAAATGGATCCGCTCCAACGTGCCGGGCATCCATATTCCGGATGCCGTGATCAAGCGGCTGGAAGGCGCCCAGGACCAGAAGAAGGAAGGCAAGCAACTCTGCACCGACATCATCAACGAGGTGAAGGAAATTCCGGGCGTCTCGGGCATCCATGTGATGGCCTATCGCCAGGAGGAATATGTCGCCGAGATCGTCGATGAATCCGGCGTGCTGAAGGGCCGCCAGCCATGGAAGCGTGAAATCCGCCGCGACGACCAGATGGTCGCCGACCGGCTGGACCGCATCCTGCACGACGAGATTACCGAAACCCAGGTGGATATGGTGAAGACCGCGCATTGACCCGCACGGAACGCGACCATTCGCTTGATCGACAAGAGATAACGATATAAAGAACTCTTTATATCACGACGGAGAGATTTCATGACCCGGACCATCGTTGCCTCGGCGACACGAGAAATCATCATCGGCTTCGACCAGCCCTTCTGCGTGATTGGCGAACGCATCAACCCGACCGGCCGCAAGAAGCTCGCCGCCGAGATGGTGGTTGGCAATTTCGAGACCGTCATCAAGGACGCGCTGGAGCAGGCCGCCTGCGGCGCCACCATGCTCGACGTCAATGCCGGCGTCACCTCGGTCAACCCGAACGAGACCGAACCCGGTCTTTTGGTCCAGACGCTGGAAATCGTCCAGGGTCTGGTCGATCTGCCGCTGTCGATCGACAGTTCCGTCACCGCAGCGATCGAGGCCGCGCTAAAGGTCGCCAAAGGCCGGCCGCTGGTCAACTCCGTCACCGGCGAGGAGGAAAAACTCGAAGCTATCCTGCCGCTGGTCAAGAAATACAACGTGCCCGTCGTTGCCATCTCCAATGACGAGACCGGCATTTCGATGGATCCGGACGTCCGCTTCGCCGTCGCCAAGAAGATCGTGCAGCGCTGCGCCGATTTCGGCATTCCGGCGCATGACGTCGTCGTCGACCCGCTGGTCATGCCGATCGGAGCGCTTGGCGATGCCGGCCGCCAGGTGTTCGCGCTGTTGCGCCGCCTGCGCGAGGAGCTCAAGGTCAACACCACTTGCGGCCTCTCCAACATCTCCTTCGGCCTGCCGCACCGCCATGGCATCAACGCCGCATTCATCCCGATGGTGATCGGCGCCGGCATGACCTCGGCGATCATGAACCCGGTGCGCCCGCAGGAAATGGAAGCCGTGCGCGGCGCAAATGTGCTCAACGGCACCGACGAGAACTGCACCAACTGGATCCGAACCTACAAGGATTACAAGCCGGCCGAAGGCGGCCACCCGGTGGCGGCGCCGACAGCGGTCAATGCACCGGGCGAAGGCGGCGGCAATGGCGGCCGCCGACGCGGTGGCCGTGAAGCCCGGATGGGCCGGGGATAAGCGCGCAATCGTGAATTCACCTGCAAACATTACCGACCCGCTCGTGCTGTTCATGCCGTCAGGCAAGCGCGGGCGGTTCCCTGTCGGCACGCCCGTGCTCGACGCCGCGCGTCAGCTAGGCGTCTATGTCGAAAGCGTGTGCGGCGGGCGCGCCACTTGCGGGCGTTGCCAGATCGAGGTGCAGGAAGGCAATTTCGCCAAGCACAAGATCACCTCTTCAAACGACCACATCTCGCCCAAAGGCCCCAAGGAAGAGCGCTACGAGCGCGTGCGCGGCCTGCCCGAACGGCGCCGCCTCTCCTGCTCGGCGCAGATCCTCGGCGATCTCGTCATCGACGTGCCGCAGGACACAGTCATCAACGCGCAGACCATCCGCAAGGATGCCGACACCAGGGTGATCGCCCGCGATACGGCGATCCGCATGTGCTATGTCGAGATCGAAGAGCCCGACATGCATAAGCCTCTGGGCGATCTCGACCGGCTCAAGATCTTGCTGATGAAGGATTGGGGTTTTAAAAACCTCGAATTCGACTTCTATCTCCTGCCGCAGGTGCAAGGCATATTGCGCAAGGGCAACTGGACCGCGACAGCCGCCATCCACAAGGATGCCGACAGCGACATAGCGCGCGTCATCGCGCTGTGGCCGGGCCTCAAGAACGAGGCCTATGGCCTGGCCTGCGACATCGGCTCGACCACCATCGCCATGCATCTGGTGTCGCTGCTGTCTGGCCGCGTCGCTGCCTCGTCCGGAACGTCGAACCCGCAGATCCGCTTCGGCGAGGATCTGATGAGCCGGGTCTCCTATGTGATGATGAACCCGGACGGCCGCGAAGGCATGACGGTTGCAGTCCGCGAGGCGATCTCCAGCCTCGCCGACAAGGTCTGCGCCGAAGGCAATGTCCAGCGCAACGACATCCTGGATTCGGTGTTCGTCGGCAATCCGATCATGCATCATCTGTTCCTCGGCATCGATCCGACCGAGCTCGGCGGAGCCCCCTTCGCGCTTGCTGTATCGGGCGCGGTCCGCATCAAGGCCTCCGATATCGGCCTCAAGCTCAACCAGGGCGCGCGCCTCTACATGCTGCCTTGCATCGCCGGCCATGTCGGTGCCGATGCGGCGGCGGTGACGCTGTCGGAAGGCCCGCATCGCCAGGACGAGATGATGTTGATCGTCGATGTCGGCACCAATGCCGAGATCGTACTCGGCAATCGCGCGCGTGTTGTCGCTGCCTCCTCGCCCACCGGTCCGGCCTTCGAAGGCGCCGAAATCTCAGGCGGCCAGCGGGCAGCGCCCGGCGCCATCGAGCGCGTGCGCATCGATCCCGACACGCTGGAGCCGAAATACCGCGTCATCGGCTCGGAACTGTGGTCCGACGAACCGGGCTTCCTCGACAGCGTGCAGGCGACCGGCGTCACCGGCATCTGCGGCTCCGGCATCATCGAGATCGTCGCCGAAATGTATCTCGCCGGCATCATCTCGGAGGATGGTGTCGTCGACGGTTCGCTTGCCGCGCGCTCGCCGCGCGTCGTCGCCAATGGCCGCACCTTCTCCTACGTGCTGAAGGGAGGCGAACCCAAGATCACCATCACCCAGACCGACGTGCGCGCCATCCAGCTTGCCAAGGCCGCACTCTATGCCGGCACCAAGCTGTTGATGGAAAAACAGAACACCGAGCATGTCGACCGCATCCATTTCGCGGGCGCCTTCGGCTCCTTCATCGATCCGAAATACGCCATGGTGCTCGGCCTGATCCCTGACTGCGATCTCGACAAGGTCTCCGCCGTCGGCAACGCTGCCGGCGCAGGTGCCCGCATGGCGCTGCTCAATCGCGGCTATCGCCGCGAGATCGAGGAGACGGTGAGCCAGATCGAAAAGATCGAGACCGCGCTGGAGCCGAAATTCCAGGAGCATTTCGTCTATGCCATGGCGCTGCCCAACAAGGTCGATCCGTTCCCGAAACTGTCGGCGGCGGTGAAACTGCCGCCACGCAAGACGGTGAGCGAGGATGGCATAGCCGGCGACGCCGCCCCGCGCCGGCGCTCGCGCGAAGGCCACGCGGCACGACGCAGCCGCGAATAGACCCGCCGGCCTCTCCCTCGCTTTCATTTGCATGCAAATGTTTCCGGATCGAACCGATCCGGAAACCGAAACGCTGCTTTCGCGAAATCCATCCGATACATGGCAGGCGCATTTACCCCGCATCGAACGGCGGCCGAGGATAGTCCTTGGCCATCGCCGTTCTTCAAGGGAGATGAAAATGTCGATGTTCGAAAATCTCGGCCGCTTCGGTGTGACCATCAGGCAGGCCCACGCCAGGAACAAGGCGATCCGCGCGCTGAACAGCTTGCCGGCGCATGTCCAGAAGGACATCGGCTGGCCGGCATCGCCGCCGAACGATCCGCAGGTGACGCTCGCCTCGCTGCTTCTGGGTACGACGCGCTGATGACGTTCGCCGACAAATGCAAATTGCTCGGCATCCGCCGGGGATCTCGCACATCCCCGGTGGCCACCAGCAACCGATTGCGCGCGGCACTTTTGCCGCGGCGCCCACGACGGCACGCGGATCACACCAGCGTGTGGGCACAGCGAAAATCTTGACATTTTGGGCCAAGGCACGATCTTCGCTTGGGGGGAATTCTCTTAGTCGGCTGCCGCCGAAGTTCGTGTCTCCGCATGCCAAGTTTGAAAAGCCACGTCGTATCCTTCGTGCTCAGGCACAGCCGCAAGCAGGCCTTTTCCAGCCCCGAAAACCTGCAGCGCTGGATCGCGGCCGCGCGCAAAACCGAGGATCACCATCCACCGGCCGCGCTGCAGCAGCGTTACGACATCCAGACGCGCAGCGTGGACGATTTCCCGGTCTACGAAATTGCCCCCAGAGCCGGAGAGCACAAGCGGATTCTCTACCTGCATGGCGGTGCCTATGTCTTTGAAATCACGGCCTATCACTGGCACCTGATCGCCGACATGGCCGACCGGCTGGGTTACGGCATCACCGTGCCGATCTATCCGATTGCGCCGGAACACGATTTCCATGCCATGTTCGGCATGGTCGGCGACGTCTACCGCCGGATGCTCGACGAAATGGAGGCGCACGACATCGTCTTCATGGGCGATTCCGCCGGCGGCAACATGGCCGTGGTGCTGACCATGATGGCGGCCGAGGAAGGTCTGCTCCTGCCGTCGCGCCATGTGCTGATTTCACCCGGCCTCGATATGTCGCTCTCCAATCCCGAACTCTTCGAGGCCGAACGCAACGATCCGTGGCTGGGCATTCCCGGCGGCCTGGAAGCCGTCCGCATGTACAGCGCCGGCATCGATCGCAATGACTGGCATATCAGCCCGCTCTATGGCGATCTCTCGGTGCTGCCGAAGACGCTGCTTTTGACCGGCTCGCATGACCTGCTCAGCCCTGACAATCTGATCTTCGCGCAAAAGGCGCGAGCAGCCGGCGTCGAAATCGATGTCGTCTATGAGGAAGGCATGTTCCACGTCTGGCCGCTGATCGACATGCCGGAAGCGCGACGCGCGCGCGATCATATCGTCGCCTTTCTGAGGAGTGACAAAGTCACCAATCAGGGCAAGAGCGGGCCGATCACCTGGTCGGCCAAGGCTTCGTCAAGCAATCCATTCAAGACCGGATTGGCCAGCACGTAGATCGCCTCCAGTATTTCTTCATCTCGCTCTGGCTGGTAGTCGATATCTTCCCTGCATTCGATCAGGTCCGCCCATGCCTCTACGTCGGAAGCGGTAAGTTCTCTTGCCTGGAACCGTCGGAGTACGCTCAAGACGTGATCAGCGGTCAGGACGACCACCGGCGTCTCGGACCAACCCAAATCGCTTACGATTGCCGCCAGAACGTCAATCGGTCTTCCAAACGTAACAAGATCAGTCAGCACCGAAACACGGCTCACGACAGCGCTCGTCAGAACTTGCCGGTTTCCCGGAACACTTCGAAGGTCGCGCGGATGTGGTCGGCGACGGCCTTGACCGGCGCGCTGGCGTCCGGCGCCACCACCATGGCAAGATTGTAGGTGCCTATATCGGGCATTCCGTCCTTCGGGCAGAGTTCGACCATGTCGTTGCCGAGGAACGATCGCGGCAGCGGCGCGACCGCGAGGTCGGCCATGATGGCGGCGCGCTGGCCGGCCGTATGGGCGCTCATGTAAGCGACGCGGTAATTGCGGCCCTCGCGGCCCAATGCCTCGAGCGCCCCGGCCCGCCAGGCGCAGCCTTCTTCCCAAAGCGAAACCGGCAAGGGTTCGCGCAGATGCGCGCAGCCACCCTTGGCGCCGGCCCACACGATCGGCTCGGTCAAAAGCACCTCGGCGCCGAGCGCGCTGGTCTTGTAGGAATTCGTCAACAGCGTGATGTCAAGCGCCCTGTCGTCCATGCGGCGGCGCAGATTGCTGCTCTGGTCGATGGTGACGTCGACGGCGATCGAGGGATGCGACTGCGCGAAACGCTTCAGCACATGCGGCAGCACGCGCTCGCCATAATCATCCGGCGAGCCCAGCCGCACTACGCCGACAATATCGGGGATGATGAACTTCGACACCACCTCGCGGTTGATCGACAAAAGCCGGCGGGCATAGCCGAGCAGCATTTCGCCGTCCGTGGTCAGCGTTACCGAACGCGCATCGCGCGCGAACACCGAGCGGCCGAGAATATCCTCCAGCTTCTTGATCTGCATGGAGACGGCCGATGGCGTGCGGAACACCGCATTGGCAGCTGTGGTGAAACTGCCAGTCTCGGCAATCGCCACGAAAGTGCGCAAAACGTCGAGGTCGAGCAGCGGCAGCGGATGATTGAGTGGGGCGTTCATGGCGATCAGCCTTCAATTTTTCTGATACAAAGCATCATTCCATTTCGTTTGATTGAACATCAGATCAGGAGCATAGTCAACTCCATCGAAGTAGCATGCTGCCAAAAGCGGTCACCAAACGACCACGACGCAGACCTGCATTCGACATGAAATGAAGCTGAAACAGACCTGACGTAACGCATTGCCGGCGCCTCCCGTGCCGCTGCAAAGGAGATCGAAATGTCTATCCTGTCGTCCCTCGGCCGCATCGCGACCGAATTCAACGCTGCCCGCTCCCGCTACCAGACCGAACGCGCCATCCGTTCCCTGCCGATCGAGTTGCAGAAGGATATCGGCTGGCCGGAAGCTTCCGACGCCAAGACCGGTATCCGCAATGGCGTCGGATCCTGGGCTGGAGCAAAGTAGATCGTGTGTACCCCGTGCTGAAGGCCTGCTGCGCAAAACGCCCGGCAGGCCTTCTCTATTTTATTTGTATTCAAACGAATTCAGGAGCCATGCTGCCGCTGCATGGCGCATATGAGCAAGCCGCATAGCAGCTCGTTTTTGAAGCTAACCATCTGTAAATATTCGTAAATATTGGGCACAACAGCCATATTCTGCCCAAATTTGTCGCATTCGGTGTCGCTTTTCATATCAAGCGCTTCGCTTTTGCGATTTAGTTTCCGCTCACACAAGCCTATATCACCGTCAGCAAACGAGCTGCCCCACTCCATCAAGCGAAGGCGACCCGTCTGAGCAACCGATTGGAGATGATCATGAAGCTTTTTGCCCGCCTCTTCGCCCGCCGCGAAATGAACCTGACCACGGCTCTCGAGCGTCAGCGCCTCGCCAAGACCATGCCTGGCCAGACCGGCGCCATGGCTGCGGCGCGCCTCGGCTTCGTCGCCTGATAAGAGCAGTTCCAGAAAAAGTGTGTAACGGTTTTCCGTTCGGGACTGCATAGAAATACAAAATACCTCCAGAGCCGCGCTCCCTGCCACGGCTTCAGAGTTGACTGCCGCCGCTTCGGTCCGCCGAGGCGGCGTTTATTTTGTTGCGCTTCCATCGTCTTTTCACAACCTGACGGTGGCCTGGCTTGAGCAGCACCGCGTGGCGATTGCCCATTTGCGACCCATGTCGCAAATTTAATCTTGCTAAAGCCGCCTAGCCGATTGACAGGAATGGTTTTTCCTGATGACGCTATGCTATTCGCGACATCCTGTTCGCGTCATGGCCAGATGAGGTTCCCCGTGAACGCCGTCAAGCATCCGATCAAGCGATCGTTTGTGTTCTTCCTAGTTCCCGATTTCACCATGATCGCTTTTGCGACCGCGCTGGACCCGCTGCGCTCCGCCAATCGGATGCTCGGCTACGAGGCCTATCGCTGGCGCCTTGCCAGCATCGACGGCAAGCCGGTGCGCGCCTCCAACGGCGTCGAATGCGCCGTAAACACCTCGCTGGAAGAGGAACGCAAGAAGATGGCGGGGCCGGATCGCCCCAACATGGCCATCGTCTGCAGCGGCATCAATGTCGAGCGCTACCAGAACAAGTCGGCCTTCGCCTGGCTGCGCGAGGAATACAATCGCGGGGTCGCGGTGGGTGGCCTGTGCACCGGTGCGCATATCCTCGCCTCCGCCGGCCTATTGTCGAACAAGCGCTGCGCCATCCATTGGGAAAACCTGCCGGGCTTTTCCGAGGCCTTCCCGAAAGCCAATGTCTTTGCCGACCTGTTCGAGATCGACCAGAACATCTACACCTGCGCCGGCGGCACCGCCGCGCTCGACATGATGCTGAAGCTGATCGGCGACGACTTCGACGAGAACCTCGTCAACCGCGTGTGCGAGCAGGTGCTGACCGACCGCGTGCGCAGCCCGACCGACCGTCAGCGCCTGCCGCTGCGCGCCCGGCTTGGCGTGCAGAACTCGAAAGTGCTGACCATCATCGAGCTGATGGAGGCCAATCTGTCCGAGCCGCTGTCGCTGATCGAGATTGCCGACCATGTCGACCTGTCGCGCCGCCAGATAGAGCGCCTGTTCCGAACCGAGATGGGACGCTCCCCTGCCCGCTACTATCTCGAAATCCGCCTCGACCGCGCAAGGCATCTCTTGATCCAGTCGTCGATGCCGGTGGTCGAGGTGGCGGTCGCCTGCGGCTTCGTCTCGGCCTCGCATTTCTCGAAATGCTACCGCGAACTCTATGCCCGCTCGCCGCAGCAGGAGCGCGTCGACCGCAAGCAATTGCTGGCGGCTTGACCCAAGCCATACGCGCAGACGACCGAACCGTGAGCGATTAGTGCACGTCTGCAGTCCGTATCGCCTCGACGCGGATGTCCTCGGTCAGCCGCGCCTTCAACGCCGAGAATTCCGGACTGGTCTTCAGCGTGTAGTGGCGCGGATGCGGCAGGTCGATGGCGACATCCGACTTGATGCGGCCGGGCCGCGCCGTCATCACGATCACGCGCGAGGCCATGAAGATCGCCTCCTCGATGTCGTGGGTGACGAACAGCACCGTTTTCTTGCGCCGTTCCCATATGCCGAGCAGCAATTCCTGCATCAGTCCGCGCGTCTGGTTGTCCAGCGCCCCGAACGGCTCGTCCAGCAACAGGATTTCCGGATCGTTGGCCAGCGCGCGGGCGATCGCCGTGCGCTGCTGCATGCCACCGGAAAGCTGTTTCGGCCAATGATTCTCGAACCCTTTCAGGCCAACGAGGTCGACATAGGAAGCGACGATCCCGTCCCGCTCCGCTTCGGCCATGCCGCGTTCGCGCAGGCCAAAGGCGATGTTTTCCGCCACCGTCAGCCAGGGAAACAGCGTGTAGGACTGGAAGACCATGCCGCGGTCCGGTCCCGGCCTCGTCACCGCCTTGCCGTCGAGCAGAACGCGGCCTTCGCTTGGCGCCTCCAGACCGGCGACGATCCGCAACAGCGTCGACTTTCCGCAACCCGACGGCCCCAGGATGGTGATGAAGTCATTGGCCGCGACCGCCAGGTCGACCGGCATCAGCGCCCTGACGGGTTCTCCGCCCCGCACGCCGGCAAAGGTGCGCGAGACACCCTCGATGAGAAGCTTGCTCACGCCAGGCTCCATGGAAAGAGCCAGCGGTTGAACGCCTTGAAGGCGAAGTCGGACAACAGCCCGATCAGCCCGATGACGATGATGCCGAAGATGATCTGCCCGGTCGCCAGCCGCGACTGGCTGTTGATGATCATATAGCCGATGCCCGACGACGAGCCGATCAGTTCGGCAACGATGACGTAGGTCCAGGCCCAGCCGAGCACCAGCCGCAGCGTCTCGGCGATTTCAGGCGCGTTGGCCGGCATGATGACCCGCCTGACGATGCCATTGTTGGTCGAGCCCAGCGTATAGGCCGCCTCGACCAGGTCGCGCCGCGTTGACCCGACCTTGACGGCAATGATCAGGATGATCTGGAACACCGAGCCGACGAAAATGACGAGCAGTTTTTCCAATTCGCCAATGCCCGCCCACAGGATGAGCAGCGGAATGAAGGCCGATGCCGGCAGATAACGGGCGAAGGAGACGAAGGGCTCCAGAAAGGCTTCCACCGGCTTCCAGGCGCCCATGGCGATGCCGAGCGGCGCGGCGACGACCGAGGCCAGCACAAAGCCGCCGAAGACCCGCCAGATGGTGATCAGTATGTCGAGCCAGAAACGATCCTCGACCAGCAGCCGCCAGCCATCCCGCAGCATCGACAGCGGATCGGCGAGGAAGATGCGGTTGACGTGGCCGCCAAGCGTGATCCAGGCCCAGAAGACCACGAACAGCACGAAGAAGGAAATGCCGAGCACTGTTCGCAGGCCCGGCGAGACAGGATGCAAGGGGCGCATCTTCGTCCTTTGTCAGCAGGAAGGCGGCGGCGCTCTGCGCCACCGCACGGTATCCACGGGTTGAGCCGTCAATTCGCCACGGCGCTGGTGTCGGCCAGCGCGGCGACGTCGGGCGCCTCCTTGATCAACCCCATCTGCAGCAGCAGGTTGCCGGCGGTCTTGGAAAAGTCCTGGAATTCCTTGGTGAAGAACTGCTTGTTGTCGGCCTTGTCGGCCCATTTCAGGTACTTCGCCGAATCCTCGAATTCCTTGGCCGACTGTTTCACGTCGGCGCCCATGATCTCGTAGGATTTCTGCGGATCTTTCTTGATCAGGTCAAGCGCGTCGAAATAGCTGTCGGCAAGCGCCTTGGCGGCGTCGGGATTGGCCTTGAGGAATTCCGGCGTGCAGCCCACCGTGTCGAGAACCATCGGATAGTCGAGCGTGGTCGCCAGGATATGGCCCTGGTCGGCCTTGTCGCGCACGGCCGAGATGAAAGGCTCATAAGTGACGGCGGCGTCATTCTGGCCGGCGAGGAAAGCTTGCGCCGCCGCGTCAGGCTCGAGATTGACGACCGTCACGTCCTTGGTCGACATGCCGTTCTTGTTCAGCACCCAGGCCAGCATGAAATAGGGCGACGTTCCCGGCGCGGAGGACGCTACGTTCTTGCCCTTGAGATCGGCGACGGTCTTGATGTCGTTGCGCACCACGATGCCGTCGGCGCCATAGGATTTGTCGAGCTGGAAAATCTGCTTGGTGGTCACCCCGCTGGCGTTCCAGACCAGCCAGGTCTCGACCGTGGTGGCGGCGCATTGCAGGTCGCCGCTGGCGATTGCGAGCGGCCGGCTGGCCTGCGGCACCTTCTTCAAGGTCACGTCGAGGCCATGTTTCTCGAACAGCCCTGCCTGCTTGGCGAGTGTCAGCGGCGCGAAACCGGTCCAGCCGCTGATGCCGATGGTGAGTGACGTGGCGGCCATCACGGGCGCGGTTAAGCCCGCGGCAAGCGTCAATGTCGCGGCAAATACGGTTATCCTGTTCATCTCAGTTCCCCTTTGTTTTTCTGGGGGAAATTGTTCACAGAGGCCGATGGGCTTGTCAATCAACAGGAACGTGTTCGCGCGGAAAGCGGCCGGCAACCCGGTTTGGGATTGCCCTACCGGCTGTCGGGCATCCAGTTGCGGTTGCGCCACATTTTCTCGCCGATCTGGCAGTCGGCGGCGGGCTTGTCCTGCGCCAGCACCACCGGCGGGTGATCCGCCTCCGCCGCCGCCCATTGCAGTGACGCCGGGCCGGCAAGCTCCAGCACCAGCTTGCGGCGGATGGCCTCGGGAAATTGCGTCCAGTCGTTGACCGGGATCACGAAGGCGCCGGCGCCGCCGATGACGCAGTCGCTGTAGTAGCGGTCGAGATCGTTGACATCATACACGCCGGAAAAGCCGCCTCGGGTCATCAGCGGCAGGCCGTTGATGACGATGCCTTGCCTGACCACCCCGTCGCGGACGAGATTGACCGGCGCGCCCTGGTTGTTTGGCCCGTCACCCGAAATGTCGATGACGCGCTTGGTTCCCTGGTAGCCGCTTTCGGCGAAAAGGTCGCTGCCGAACTCGAGCGCGCCGGAGATCGAGGTGCGCCGCGCGCTGTTGGGCGGCTGGGCCGACAATTGCGCCACCACCCGCTCCGCGTCGGCCCGGGTCGCGATCACCGTCCACGGCACGATGACGCGTTGCCAGCTGGTGCCGGCCCATTCGATATAGGTGACGGCGATCTTGCCATAGGCGCCATCGGCGATCGCCTGCAGCACATTGTCATGCGTCAACGCCGCCGCGTAACCATGGCGCTGAATCTCCAGCTCCTCCGCCGACATCGACAGCGAAACGTCCACCGCCAGCACCAGCTCGACATCGACCGGCTCGTCGGCGCGGGATCCCGGCGCCAGCCAGAGCATCAGCGCCAGTACAGCGGAGGCGGAAAGCAGATGTCTTGCGCAGGGCAAACCAGACATTGCGCAAGGGTAAGCGAGAATCGTCCACCGAAAAAGAGAAAAGCCCGGCCGTGGCCGGGCTGATCCAAACTATGCGAGCCCTACCGCTGGGAGATCAGCTCCGCGGCTTCAGATTCTCCGGGTCGTAAAGCGGCTTGTAGCCGACGCCGGCGACTTCAACCGGATAGGTCTCGCCGAAATACTCGACCATGAGCTTGCGGCCCTCCTGCGCATAGGCCCAGGGCAGATAGGCAAGCGCGATGTTCTTGCCGATCGTCGGGCCATAGGCGACCGATGTAGTAAAGGAGCGACGGCCGAGTTCGTCGACCAGCGTTTCTCCGCTTTCGGGGTCGATCACCGGCATGATGCCGACGGGATAACGGGCAACACCCCTGGAATCCGTATTCTCGGTCATCACCAGCGTGCACAGCATGGCCGGCTGATGCGCGCGTTCGCGGTATTCGACGTGCTTGGCCCTGCCGCAGAAATCGTTCTCCTTGACCTTCGGGCGGGCGAGATCGGCTTCCAGCAGATTGTATTCGGTCAAGAGGTCGGCGTTCTGCAGGCGCAGGCTCTTTTCCATGCGGCGGGTGTTGGCATAGGTCTCGACACCGAACGGCATGACGCCGGTCGAGCGCAGCGCGTCCCAGACGGCCAGACCATCCTCGTAGCGCATATGCAGCTCCCAGCCCTGCTCGCCGACATAGGAGATACGGAAGGCGGTGACATCCTTGCCGCCGATGCGGACTGGCTTGATCGCCGCGAATGGAAAATTCTCCGGTGAAAGCCCATCCGGGTTCTCGACCACCTTTTGCAAGGTGGTGCGGGCGTTCGGCCCCCAGATGCCGATGGTGACGTACTTCTCGGTCACATCGGTGATGGTGACGTCGAAACCTTTGTCCTGAGCGGTGCGGCGCATGTAGTGGAAGTCGCGCGGCCCGGCATCGGCGCCGTCGATCAGCCGGCAGCGGTCGGCCATGCGGATCACGGTGAAGTCGGCGCGCACCATGCCTTCCTCGTCGAGGAAGTGGGTGTAGATGCCCTTGCCGATGTTGTTGTCGCCGCCGATCTTGGCCGCGCACAGCCATTCCAGCAGCGCGACATGGTCGGGTCCCTCGATGTCATACATCGAGAAATGCGAGAGGTTGACGATGCCGCAATCCTCGCTCATCGCCAGATGCTCTGCGTTCGAGACGCGCCAGAAATGGCGGTTGTCCCATTCGTTGTCGCGCACCGGCACCCGGTTTCCATACTTCTCAAGCAGATGCTCGTTGGCGGCGTAGCCGTGGGCGCGCTCCCAGCCGCCGAGTTCCATGAAATAGCCGCCGAGTTCCTTCTCGCGCTCCCAGAATGGCGAGCGCCTGATGTTGCGGCCCTTGGAGAAGGGTTCGCGCGGATGCACCGCCGGATTGTAGACCTTCATCGCCGTCTCGGTGCAGCGATCCCAGATGAATTGTTCCTTGGTCTGGTGCGGATAGAAGCGCGCATAGTCGATGGCGTGGTGGTCGATCTCGGTGCGGCCGTCGGTCATCCAGTCGGCAATCAGCTTGCCCATGCCGGGACCGTCCTTGACCCAGATGGCAACGGCGTACCAGAGACCCCTCACCTTCTGGCTCTCGCCCATCGACGGCCCGCCATCAGCGGTCACCTGCAGCAGGCCGTTGAAGGAATGGCCTTCGTTGTAGCCGAGTTCGCCCAGGATCGGCGTCAGTTCCATGGCGCGTTCGAGCGGCGCCAGGATCTGCTCCATGTCGAGATCGCGCTGTGACGGCGACAGCCGCGCCTGGTCCTTCTCAAGCAGATCGCGCGGGTGGCAGAGGCGCGGATTGGTCTCTTCGTAATAGCCCCATTCGATCTGACCGCCCTCGGCGGTCTTGGGGTCGCCGGTGTCACGCATATAAGCCGAGTTGCCCTGGTCGCGCAGCAGTGGCCAGCCGATCTCCTTGCCGGTGCCGGCGAACTCGGTGTACGGGCCGAAGAAGGTCAGCGGATGGTCGATCGGCATGACCGGCAGATCCTCGCCGACCATCTCGGCGATCAGCCGCCCCCAGATGCCGGCGCAGACGATGACATAGTCGGCCTCGATCGTGCCGCGGTCGGTCACCACGGCGCTGATGCGGCCGTCCTTGACGACAAGCGACTTCGCCGGCGTGTTGGCGAAGGATTTGAGTTTGCCGGATGCCTCAGCCTGGTCGACCAGCTTGCCGGCGACGGTCTGCGAGCGCGGGATGACGAGGCCGGCGTCCGGATCCCACAGGCCGCCCTGCACCAGATCCTGTTCGATCAGCGGGAATTTTTCCTTGATCTCGGCTGGTTCGATCAGCCGGGCGCGCGTGCCGAAGGCCTTGGCCGAAGCGATCTTGCGCTTGATCTCGTCCATGCGGCCTTCGTCGCCAACGCGGGCGACCTCGAGGCCGCCGACACGCGCGTAATGGCCCATCTTCTCGTAGAAATCGATGGAATAGAGCGTCGTCCAGCAAGACAGGAAATCGTGGCTGGTGGTGTAGCAGAAATCAGACGCGTGCGCGGTCGAGCCGATATCGGTCGGGATGCCCGACTTGTCGATGCCGACAATGTCGTCCCAGCCGCGTTCGATCAGATGATGAGCGATCGATGCACCGACAATGCCGCCGAGGCCAATGATGACGACCTTCGCCTTTTTCGGAAACTCTGCCATTGCCCGCGACTCCAAGTGCTGTTGCGGGCGGCGTCGGCGCCCGTTTGATCGGCGCACAATATGCAGGCGGCGGGCACGGCGCTACCGCCTGTTTGCGACACGCCACGGATGCGGCGCGACCCGCCATGAATCAGGAAAAACAGCTACCCGTCAGGTAAACGCCCAGACGTCCTCGGCCTGGAAGCCGACCTGGTAGCCCGCTGTTTTCAGCTTGACCACGACCTGGCCGATTTCCGGGGCGGGCAGCGCGCCGACCTCGACCTTGATCATGCCGGGGCGGTAGCGCTTGAGGTCGAGCTGCTCGAACACGATCCAGTCGGCGCCTTCGCAATCGACCAGGAAGGCGTCGATGTGGCTGATGCCGTTGCGGTCGAGCAATGTCTGCAAGGTCTCCGAGGGCACCTCGATGTCTTTCAGATGCGGCGCGAACTTGTTGAAGTTGGCATCGGCCTCGCCCCAGGCATTCTTGCCCGACATCAAATTGGTGTCGGTCACCGACGAGCAGCCGATGAACTCGATCGGCAGCGTGCCGGCCTCCAGCGCCGCGGCATCGAAAGTGTGGACGGTGATGGTGCCCTTGGTCCTGGTGACGGCAACCGGCTCGATGATGAAGCGGTCGGTATCGGGATAGTTGGCGCGCAGCCTCTTCTGATTGTAGGGGATCGGCTCGACCAGCATGGCGCGGGCATGCGGGATGCGATGCAGCCAGGGCGTGACGTCGTCGAACAGAGCGCCGTCGCAAGCGCCGACATTGACCATCTGGAACGGCCGGCCGCCAACACCGAAACGCGCCTTCAGCGCCGCCATGGCCAGGAATTTGGTGCCGCGCAGTGACGGCCCGCGATCGAGCAGGCCGGCGGGAAGGCCAAGCGACAGGGCAATGCGCGCCAGGCTGGAAACCGAACTCATGATTTGTCTCCGGGAATGACGTGCAAGGCGGCGCGATGCTGGCCACGGGCGACCGCCGCCCACAGTTCCATGAAGGGCGGTGCCAGCAGCAGGAATGGCGGAACCAGATGCGGGAAATAGATGCGCGTGTCGTGGATCGGAAAGACGGTGAATTTGGCCAGCGCGCCAAGCACCAGCGCCGCGAACAGGATACCGCCGCGGCGATCGAGCTTGAAGCCGGCGCGGCCGGCCGCAAACCAGCCGGCCAGCGCCAGCACCGAAACCCCGACCCAGCTGTTCAGGTTGACGGCGCGCAGCAGCGAGGCGGCGAACGCCCGGAGATAGGCGGTGACGGAAAAAGGCGGCTCGAACCCATCCATATTGTAATGCTGCTCGATGCTGGAGAACCACAGATGCGGCCACCAGCCCGGATGATGGGCCCAGTGAGAGATGGCGAAATAAGCGGCCAGCGAGGCGCCAAAGCCCGCCAATGCACCCGATGCCTTCTGCCGGAACACGACCAGCAGGACCGCCAAAACGGCAAGGAAAACAATATTGTCAGGCCGCACCATGAAGGCGAGGAAGAGCAGGATCGCCGTCGCCACATCGCGGCCGCGGACATAGGCGTAGAGACCGCCGAGCAGCAGCGCTGACGTCAGCAGATCCGGTGTCGAAGCGCGCGCGGCGTCACCGAAATCGGCCATGATCAGCACCGCGCCGACCACCGGCGCCAAGGCCAATGCCTTTTCCCCGCGCAGCCAGAGCAGCGTGATCGTGCCGAACAGCAACACCGAAAACACCTGCACCAGACGCATCGCCTCGACCGGTGGCATCACCGCGCTCAGCGTCGACAGGATTTCGGCATACAGAAACTTGATCCGGTACATGCCGAGCAGCGAATGGAAGTCGGCGGCGTTCTGCGCCATATGGCTGCGGAAGCCGCCGCCATCGTCGGTCAGCGCCTTGTAGTCGCCGGCCGAGACACCCGATTTGACGGTGTCGTAGGCATAGTCATGCAGCGCTTGCGCATCGGGGTAGGTGCCCTCCTCCGATATGGCAAGATAGGGCAGCATGTCCCAGTTGGCGTCGGGTATCACCCAGGCCGTGAATGCCGTCAAAAGGATATAGAGCGCGAAAGCCGCGGTACCGACCGGAGCCGCCAAGCGCGCATAGGTCCCCTCACCCCACGCCAGACCAGCCTCGACGAGCCGGTCGAGTGGGTTTTCTGCGGAGGGCGACTTGGTCAGCATGACGGCGTTCGGCGAACCTCGTTAACGGACTTGGCTTTTGACGAAGTCCTTCACGATCGACACGATGCCGCGCGACAAAAGGCTGTCGAAGGCGTCGACGAAGCGGTCGACATGCTCGCGCTGGCAGATCAGCGGCGGCTCGAGCCGGATGACGTTGCGGTTGTATTCGGTGAAGGCGACGAGCACGTCATAGTCGCGCAACAACAGCGCACCGACGAAGCCGGACAGCGAGCCCTTCAGCTTGTCGTCGAGCACGCTGACGATGGGGCGCAGTACCATGGGCAAGGTCTGGGAGAAGTCGTGGAACTCCAGGCCAATCATAAAACCCTTGCCGCGAACGTCCTTGATGATCTTGGGGTATTTTTCCCTGAGCGCCTGCAGGCGCTGCAGCAGGTAGTCGCCGGTGACGGCGGCGTTGTCGATCAGCCCCTCGTCGTAGAGCACATTGATGCCCTCGATCGCGGTGGCGCACGCCTCGCCCATGCCACCGAAGGTGGCCATGGCATGGATCATCGCCGTCTTCGGCGTGCCGTAGGCCTTCATGTAGATTTCGCGGCGCGCAATCATCGCACCGACCGCGGCCTTGCCGGCACCAAGCGACTTGGCCAATGCCGTCACGTCAGGCACGACGCCGTAGTGCTCGAAGGCATAGAAGCGGCCCGAGCGGCCGTAGCCGCACTGGACTTCGTCGGCGACCCACAGCACGCGATACTGGTCGCACAGCGCCCGCAGCCTTTGCCAGTATTCAGCCGGCGCCTGAATGATGCCGCCGCCGCCCTGGATGGTTTCCAGAACGATCACGCCGATCTCCGGATCGGAGCGGAACAAGCGCTCGACGGCTTCGATGTCGGCGAAGGGAATGCGCACAGTGTTGTCGGCCATCTTGAAGTCGGCACGGTAGAGCTGGCCGTCGGTGATGCCCAGCACGCCCTTGGTCTTGCCGTGGAAGGAATTCTCGGCATAGACGATCTTCGGCCGCTTCGGGCCGGCGGCGCGCTCGGCGAGCTTCACTGCCGCTTCCATTGCCTCGGAGCCCGACGAGCCCAAAAACACCATATCGAGATCGCCAGGCGAGCATTTGGCGATGTTGTGCGCCAACGCGGCCGCATATTGCGACATGAAGGCGATGGCGATTTCCTGCCGCTTTTCCTCCTGGAATTTTTTGCGGACTTCCAGAATGCGCGGATGGTTGTGGCCGAAGGCCAACGAACCGAAACCGCCGAAGAAATCGAGAATCTTGCGGCCATTCTGGTCGATGTAGAACATGCCCTCGGCACGCTCGATCTTGATCTTGTTGAAGCCGAGCAACTTCATGAAATGCAGCTGGCCGGGGTTGAGATGCGCCTTGAACAGGTCGGTCATCCCTGCGACATCCATCGCCTTGGCCTGCTCGACGCTGATCAGGTCGGGCTTGGCGATGGTGGCGGGCGACAGCGTCGGCGCGCTGACCAGGGTGCGCGTATTCGTCTGCTCCGGCTTGGCCATGACGGTCATTTCAATCTCCTGTCCGCGCCACGACCAGCGTCGTGCGCCATAAAACTCTTTGGCAGGCCCCTATTCGGCGGGCACATGTTTGGTGGCGACGGCGAGCCCGGCCTTCTTGGCGCGGTATTCGCTGTAGGCGGCGATCAGCATGTCCTCGTCCCGATATTGCGGCACCCAGCCAAGCTGGCGCTCGGCCTTGGAGACGTCGAGCACGCATTCCTCGTCGGCGATCAGATACTGCTCCGGATCCATGATCGGCAGGTTGACGAGGTCGAGCAGGTCGAGCGTGCGCTTGACCGCCCAGCCGGGCGTAGGCAGCAGGACCGACTTCGAACCGGCATGCCGGATCAGGTCGCCAAGCAATTTTCTCACCGGCGGCGGGTTGAGCGAGCCGAGATTATAGGCCTCGTCGGGCACACCGGCCTTCCAGGCCGCGCGTGCGGCCTCGGCGCAGTCGAACACCGAGATGAATTGATAAGGATTACGGCCCGAACCGATCATCGGCACCGGAAAACTCCAGTCGATCAGCTTGAACAATTTTTCCAGGATGCCGAGCCGGCCGGGTCCGATGATCAGGCGCGGACGAAACAGCGAGATTGACATGCCGCGCTTGCGCCACTCGGCGGCCAGTTCCTCGGTCTTCTGCTTCGACCAGCCATATTCGCCGAGCGGCGCGACCGGATGCTCCTCGGTCATCGGCTGGGTGACCGTGTGGCCGTAGATCATGTCGGTCGTGTAGTGGACAAGCTTCGGCGCGCCAGCCTTGTCCATGGCCTGCATGATGTGCTCGGCGCCGTGGAAATTGACCGGAAAGAAGAAATCGTGCCGCTTGGCACGCACCTGGATCGGCGACAGCATCTTGGCCGACAAATTGTAGACCATGTCGTCGGCTTTCAGCCCGACCGTGGCAACCGAGCCCAGATCAGTGACGTCGCACTTGATGAAGCGGACATTGCGGTAATGCGCAAGGTCGCTCTTGACGATGTCGGCGACGACGACTTCCTCACCATCGGCCACAAGCTTCGGCGCTAGGTGGCGGCCGACGAAGCCGTCACCGCCGAAAATCACATGTCTCATCGAACGATCTCGTTTGCTTGTATCTTGTCGGAGGTGATGGACGCGGTCTGCTCCTCATGCCCTCGCCCACCTTGCGCGATCAGCACCGTGCCGACGCAGATGCAGGCAATGCCGGCGATGCGCCAGCCGTTGATATCCTCGCGGAACACGAAATAGGCGAAGATCGCGACGGCGACGTAAGCCAGGCTGAGAAACGGATAGGCAAAGGAGAGTTCGACCTTGGAAAGCACATAGAGGTGTGAGGCCATCGAAATGACGAAGGTGCACAGGCCAAGGAAGACCCAGGGGCTGAAGACGATCTGCAACAGCTTGATCAGCGGATTGGTGCCCTCGAACGAAATCGGTCCGAGCGACATCATGCCTTGCTTCAACATAAGCTGCGCGGCGGCATTGGTCATGACCGTAAAGAGAATGAAGACGATATATTTCATTTAAAACCCGCCATCTTCGTAATATCAGGTAATACAAACCTGAAAAGATTTCGTGAACTCACGAGGCTGTTTTGAGCAAGCCTTGCCGTTAACCATTCAGAAACCATGATTCATTCCAATTTTATCTATTCGGCCGCCTCGGCGCCGCGGCGCCTCTGGTCGATGCTCCCGGCCGTGCGCGCCCAGAAATCGGACATGAAGGCGGGATCGCGCAACGCTTCCAGTCTCGGCCAGTCCGGGAACGAAGCGGTGAAGGTCGCAGCCGACATGCGTGCATCCTTGTAAGGGTTGACCGCCCCGCCGGCCGCGATGGTCATGCGGTCGAGCTCGCCGAGCAGGGCAAGCGTCGCCACTCCCCTGTTGGGGAAGTCCAGCGTCAGCGTGTAGCCGGGCCTCGGGAACGACAGCAGTGCCGGCGAGCGGATTCCGCCGAAGCGCTTCAGGACGGTGAGGAAGGACCCCTGCCCGGCCTGGCGGGCAGCCGTGAGCAATGCCGGCACGATCGCGCGCGCGGCCTCTTCCGGGACCACGCTCTGATGCTGGAACAGCCCCTTTGGGCCATAGAGCCGATTCCAGTCCCGCACACTGTCCAGCGGGAAGAAAAAGCTCTGGTATTCGACCTGGCGCGGCACAGTAGCCGGACCTTTTTTCCACCTGTAGGCGGCGTTGAAAGCGGTCAGGAACGGCCGGTTGAGCACGTTGAAGGGCGGCTGGAACGGCACGGAGAATTTCCCGTTTGCGCGCGCGGCAGCGTGCGAGCCATGCTCGGCGTGGTTGCCGGTAAACAGTAAGCCCCTTCCGCTGTTGCGGCCACCGGCAAGTTGGTCGATCCAGGCGACGGCGTATTCATTGGCCTGGTCCGCCGCTTCGGCCAGGTCGAAATATTCGCCGAGATCGCGAAACCGCGCCGTCTTTTCGATGATGTCGAGCGACGGGACCCGCATCAGCCGGATCGAGGCCGACAGGATCAGGCCGGTGAGGCCCATGCCGCCGATGGTCGCCCGAAACAGGCGCGGATTGTCGGTCGTCGAGCAGCGATAGCTACGCCCGTCCGACCGCAGCAGAGTGAAGCTTTCCACATGGCAACCGAACGTGCCGCGCCGGTGATGGTTCTTGCCATGGACATCGTTGGCAATGGCGCCGCCGAGCGTGACGAATTGCGTGCCGGGGACCACCGCCGGAAAGAAACCGTGAGGCGCGGCATGTGCAATGACATCCGCGAGCAGCACACCGGCATCCGCTTCGAGCAGGCCGCTCTCGGCGTTGAAGCCGCGAATGCGGTTCAGGGGCCGCATATCGATGACCGTGCCGGCCTGGTTCTGGCAGGAATCGCCATAGGACCGGCCATTGCCATAGGCAAGCAACGATGCCTGCCTGGCCTGGCCGCCTTTCAGCAGTGCAATGGCGTCATCGGCATGGATCGCCCTTGCCGCCGGCGGCGTGGCGAGGCCAAAGCTCTGGAAGCGTTCGGCCATGCCTACCAGCCCCCATGACCAGCAGCACGGCGCCGATCGCCACCACGATCTGGCTGCGCCAGTCGCGTATGATGAAGACGACCGGGTCATCGTGCATTTCGTCGCGGCGCGCCAGGATCCAGACGCGCATGGTGAGGTAAAGCACGATCGGCGCCAGCGGCCAGATCAGCCAGGGATGCGGATAAAGTTCGCGCACCGCGACGCTGTCCATGTAGAGCGCCAGCACCAGCGCCGAGGAGAAGGCCGAAGCCATGCCGGCTTGGGCGACGATCTCCTGGTCTTCCGTGCGATAGCCGCGGCCGGCAATGCGTTCGCCGGGCGCAATGGCCGTGGTGCGCAGTTCGACGAAGCGCTTCACCAGTGCCAGCGACAGGAAGAAGAAGATCGAGAAGGCGAGCAGCCAGAACGAAACGTCGACGCCGGTCGCTGCGGCACCGGCGAGCACCCGGATCGTATAGAGCCCGGCAAGCGTCAGCACGTCGACCAGAAGCATGCGCTTGAACGACAGCGAATAGGCGGTGGTAACGACCATATAGCCGCCGAGCACCCCGAGGAATTCGATCGGCAGAAGGCAGCCGGTGCCGACGCCGATCGCCAGCAGCACCACGATCGCGCCGAGGCCGAACGGGATCGACAGCTCGCCGCTGGCGAACGGCCTGTTGCGCTTGGTGACGTGCTTGCGGTCGAGCGCAAGGTCGAAGAAGTCGTTGAGAATATAGATCGCCGAAGCAATCGCGCTGAACGAGATGAACGCCAGCAGGCATGCCCAGATCATGTTGGAATTGAAATATTCGTGCGAAAGCATCATCGGCACGGCGATCAGCGAATTCTTCAGCCATTGGTGGACGCGCAGCATCTTGATGACGGTCCGCAATGTCGGCTTCGGCGCCGGCATCGTTTCGGCGCCATGCGCCGCCTGCCAGCGCGCGGCATGACGGTCCGGCGCCACCACGATCGCGCTGCGCGCCGCGTCGAAGACCTGGAGGTCATGGCGGCTGTTGCCGGCATAGTCGAAGCCGGCATCGCCATAGGCAGCGAGGAGCGAGGCGCGCTTCTTGCCCGAAGTGAGATTGTCGAGGCCGTCAGTGGCCAGCACCCGGTCGAAGATGCCGAGATGGACGGCAATGGCATCGGCGAACTTGCGCGGCGTGCCGGTGGCCAGCACGAGCTTGCGGCCTTCGGCGTGCTCGGTGCGGAGCCGGTCGAGCAGCGGCGCCCGATAGGGCAGCATGGCGGGGTCGATGTCGACGCGCTGGGCGATCGCCTGCTTCAGGCGCGCCGGCCCGCCGGCCGCCCAGAAAGGCACCAGGAAAATATAGAGCGGGTTCTTCTTGAGGAGGATGAACAGTCCTTCCCACAACAGGTCGGTCGCGATCAGCGTGCCGTCCAGATCGACCGCAAGCGGTATTGCGTTCCTGTCCGACCGCGCGTCCATGCCCGTCCTGCCCTGCCAGCATATGATCCGGAAACCGGAACCCGTTGAGCGCCGTATTTCGGCGTCTTGGACAGCGGTATAGCGGGGGATCGCCTCGCGAACGTTAAAACGTACGGTTGCAGACGGCTGCCGGGGCGGTATTTCCGGCGTCATTGTTAAGCAACAGCTACCGGAAACGATAAAAGGCCGGACAAATGCCCGGCCTTTCCAACCATGCCACGGAGATTACTTGATGCGGGCGACGCCGCCGGAAATCTCGATGGTTTCCGAACCGGTCAGGGCTTCGAGGTCACCGTTCGGCAAGGTGACGAAGCAGCCGTTCTGGCAGAACTCGACGGTTTCACCGCCGGCCAGGGCAAGCTCGGTCTTGCTGCCGCCCTCGGTCACGACCAGCGTGCGGGTCTCGGCGTCTTTGTTGACCGCGCTGGCGGCATGGGCCGAGCCGCTCACGGCGAGCAAGGCCATGGCAGCGACGAGAGACTTCCACATTTGCAGTATCGGTGTTCCCACCGCCTCTGTTGCATTTCACAAGGCATTTTCGCCTTTGCATGGGAGCTTATATGAGATGAAAGCTGAACCGCAACTGAATGCCGCATTCATGCCGCAATTGGCTTTGGCTTTTGCCCACCCCGTTAATCTGGCCGCCCGGCACGATATGATGCCGAAGGCGCCGCCCGGCAGGCCGGATCCGGGGCCTAGTCCGGATCCGGCTTCTTGGACTTGCGCGACCTCGGCAGCTTTTTCGCCTCCGCCTCGGCTTGCGCCTTGGCCTCTTCCTGCTCCGCGAAATCGGCCTCGATCTTGTCGTCATCGGTTGGCCAAGCCACGTGCTTCTTGGCCTCGACGACCGCGCGCGGCGTGGAAGGGATTTCGATGTGCTGGTCGTCGAATTTCTCCAGCACGGTGAAGCGGACGTCGTTCTGCACGATGTTGCCGTTCATCACATCGGCAAGGAACACACGAATCTCGAATTCGAGCGCGGCGGGTCCGAAATTGGAAAACAGCACGAAAGGCTCGGGGTTCTTCAGCACCAGCGGATGGCTGCGCGCGATATCCAGCAGCACGGCGTGGACCTGCTTGACGTCGCTGCCATACGCGACGCCGACCTTGATGTCGATGCGGCCTAGCTTGTTGCGGTGCGTCCAGTTGCCGACGGCGTTGTTGATCAGATTGGAATTGGGCAGGATCACCGACTGCCGCTGGAAGGTCTCGATCTCCGTGGCACGCACGCTGATCTTCTTGACAGTGCCGCTGACGTCGCCAGCCACGATCCAGTCGCCGACCTTGAACGGGCGTTCGGCCAAAAGGATCAGGCCGGAGACGAAATTAGACACCACATTCTGCAGGCCAAAGCCGATACCGAGGGACAGAGCACCGGCGACCAGCGCTAGGCTCGAAAGGTCGATACCCGCGGCCGAGATGCCGACCAGTGCAGCGAGCGCCACGCCGGCATAGCCGACCGCCAGCCGGATCGAGTTGCGCACCCCGGTGTCGACCTTGCCGCGCGCCATGACCGAGCCGTCGAGCCAGCCCTGGAACCAGCGCGTCAGGAAATAGCCGATGATGAAGACAACGATGCCCGACAGGATGCCGGTGACCGAAATCGTCACCGAACCGATATTGATGCCGGTTGCGAGCTTATACGCCCACGCCTCGATATCGCCGGGCTGGAAGCCCCACATCAAGAGGATCAGCGGCAGGAACACGAGCACGATCATCAGGTTGATGGCGATGCTGACGACAAGGCCGAGCTGATCGAGCGCGGTATCCTCGTAGCTGGAATTGGCCGACAGCCAGCGCCCGACCGACGTGTTGGCGAAAGCGCCCTCCTCGCCGATCGCCTGCGCCGACAGGAAGCCGATATAGGCTGTTATCAATGCTGTGCCGGTGACCACGACCTGCAGCGATACGAACAGCGCAAGGCCGATATAGCCGAGCAGCGCCGCGATGATGGTGAAAAGCCCGAGCCCGAGCGAGGTGTAGCGCAACCATGCCGGCCACGGACGCCAGCTGCCGTCACGCGCCTTGAACGGCCTCAGCATCGCCATCAGGATCAGGATCACGCCGACGATGATGGTGGCGACAAAACTGCGCGCGATGGTCAGCGACAGCGGCGACCCCATCTTGTCGTTCACGATCGACAGGAAGGTGTTGAAGCTGATCACCACGGCCATGGCGGTGGTCAGGCGGACCAGCCAGCGCGCCGGCCCGGTTTCGACCGGGATGAGACGCCAGTTGGGCAAACGCGGCTCGAGTGCCGCGTTGGTCAGCCGGTTGACGCAAAACACCACGCCGATGACAGCAGCCAACGCATTGAGGAAAAGCCCGATATCGCCGCGCAAGACGTTGTAATAGTTGAAAAAGAAGATAGTCGAGCCGAGAAAGGCGGCAACCGCCAGCGTCGGCAGCAAAGTCGACCAGAAGGCCACCGAAAGACGGCTGAGATAGGATGGGTCTTCATTGCTGGGGTCGGCCTCGAACACCCGCCCGAACAGGCGTCGCCCGCCGACCAGCAGCACCAGCGCCAGGCCGAGCGCCACGAAGGTTGCCGCCAGGATGGCCTGGAACTTGAACTTGATGGCGAAGCTCAGCCAGGACGACACAGCCTTGTAGAAATTGCCGAACTCGTCGCGCGCATCGGAAAACACCTGCGGGCTCAAGGCGTCCGAGAGTACGTAGCGCTTGGTCAACAGATTGCGGAACAGCGCGCTGCGCATGTTGCCGATCTTGTCGATCAGCCCGCTGATGCGGATCGACAGGTTCTGTGCGCTAGCGACGACCGCGTTGATCTCGGCCTTCTCCGACGCCAGCGCCTGGCGTTCGCCGGTCACTATGTCGGGCTCCTGCGGCTGGCCTGCCGCCGGCGGCGGGCCCAGCACCTCGATGCGATTGTTGATCTCGGTGAGGCGCGAACGGAATGCCAGCGCACTGGTGAGTGCCGACCGCGACAGATCCTCCAGCTGCAGACGGATATCCACGAGCGATGCATCGTTCTCACCGTCCTGCTGTATTTTCTTTTCGAGATCATCGGTTTTGGCTGTCAGGCCCTGGATGACCTTCTGCTGATCGGTGACCAATCCGGCGGCGCCTTGGCCGAGCGCTTGCGCCATCGCCTCGAACGAAGGCGGCGCCGAAACGACAAGCGCGAGGATCAGGACGAGGCGAAGCAATCGAAAAAGCATGATCTGTTGGCGACTCACGGAGCGCAAAGGCAATTCAAAAAGCCTGTCCTTGATAAAGACGGCCATATCATGGGGCAAGCCGTCGCATCGAGGCGTCGGCCAGTCGAAAGGCCATGGCGCAATATTGGCTTTGCCGATGCGGCCTGCTCTATAGTCTGCCGCATCGCCCGCAACGGACACCTTACACATGGCAGAGTACTCGGCCCTTTCGCTGCTCGCGAACGCGCTCAAGGGCAACAAGGACTGGAAGCCGGCCTGGCGCAAGCCGGATCCGAAGGCATCCTACGACGTCATCATCATCGGCGGCGGCGGTCATGGCCTGGCGACCGCCTACTATCTAGCCAAGGAACACGGCATCACCAATGTCGCGGTGCTGGAGAAAGGCTGGCTGGGCTCCGGCAATGTCGGCCGCAACACCACGGCCGTGCGCTCGAACTATCTGCTGCCGGCCAATACCCGCTTCTACGAGCATTCGATGAAGCTTTGGGAGGGCCTGTCGCACGAGCTCAATTACAACGTCATGTTCTCGCAGCGCGGCTGCCTGAACCTGGCGCACACGCCGGCTCAGTTCGACGACTACGCAAGACGCGGCAACGCGATGCGCCATCTCGGCGTCGATGCGGAATTGATGACGCCAGCCGAGATCAAGCGCCTGATTCCGGCGCTCGATATCTCCAATGATGCACGCTTTCCCGTGGTTGGCGGCCTGATGCAGCGGCGCGCCGGCACCGCCCGGCACGATGCGGTTGCCTGGGGCTATGCGCGCGGCGCCGACCGCCGCGGCGTCGACATCATCGAGAATTGCGAGGTCACCGGCTTCCTGCGCGACGGCGACCGCGTCACCGGCGTTACCACCTCGCGTGGCGATATCAGGGCCAAGAAAGTGGCGGTCGCGGTGGCCGGCAGCACCGGCCGCGTCATGCAACTGGCCGGCGTCGAGACAATGCCGATTGAAAGCCATGTGCTACAGGCCTTCGTTACTGAATCGCTGAAACCCTTCATCGACACCGTTGTGACCTTCGGCATGGGCCATTTCTACATGTCGCAGTCCGACAAGGGCGGCCTAGTCTATGGCGGCGACATCGACGGCTACAACAGCTACGCCCAGCGCGGCAACCTGCCCATCGTCGACGAGGTGATGAGCGAGATGCTGGCGCTTTTCCCAGGCCTTGCGCGTGTGCGCATGCTGCGCTCCTGGGGCGGCGTCTGCGACATGTCGATGGACGGCTCGCCGATCATCACCGTCGGCCCCTGCCCGGCATGTATCTCAATTGCGGCTGGTGCTATGGCGGCTTCAAGGCGACGCCGGCTTCCGGCTGGTGCTTTGCCTGGACCATCGCCAAGGACCAGCCGCACGATTTCAACGCCCCTTTCACGCTCGACCGCTTTCATCGCGGCCTGGTGATCGACGACAAGGGTCAGGGCGCGAACCCGCGGCTTCATTAGGAACATTCCGTGCTGATCACTTGCCCCTACTGCGGCCCGCGCGACGTCATCGAGTTCACCTATCAGGGCGATGGAAACCGCGAGCGTCCCGACCCCGCCTCGCAGAATTTCGAGGCCTGGAACGCCTATGTCTACGACAGGCTGAATCCGGCCGGCGACCACAACGAGATCTGGCAGCATTCCGGCGGCTGCCGGGCGCATCTGAGGGTTGTGCGCAACACGCTGACGCATGAGATCTCCAGCGTCGCCTTCGTGCGCGGCGACCACACCTCCGCCGCGCGCCGCAAGGCGGAGGACAAGCCATGAGCCCGCGCCGCACCGACACTGGCGGCCGCATAGACCGGCTGAAGACCATCCGCTTCACTTTCGACGGCGTTGCCTTTACCGGGCATGGCGGCGACACGCTGGCGTCCGCGCTGCTAGCCAATGGCGTCACGCTGTTCGGACGTTCCTTCAAGTACCATCGGCCGCGCGGCCTGCTGAGCGCAGGCGTCGAGGAGCCCAACGCGCTGGTAACCGTGCTGAAGGGCGAAGTGCGCGAACCCAACATCCCGGCGACCATGGTCGAGATCCATGATGGGCTGATCGCCGTCAGCCAGAACCGTTTCCCATCGCTCACCTGGGATATCCATGCCGTCAACCAGCTCGGCGGCAAGATCCTGTCGGCCGGCTTCTACTACAAGACCTTCATGGGCCCGGTTATCGGCCCGCTGAAAGGCACGCGCTTCTGGATGTTCTGCGAGCATTTCATCCGCCGCGCCGCCGGCCTCGGCAGCGCCGGATCGGCAAAGGACCCTGCCCGCTACGAACGCATGAACGCTTTTTGCGACGTGCTTGTGGTCGGCTCCGGCCCGGCCGGGCTGATGGCCGCCAAGGCAGCCGCCGACCAAGGCGCACGCGTTGTCCTGGCCGATCTCGAGCCGCGTTTCGGCGGTTCGGGCAACTGGTCGGGCGAAACCATCGATGGCGCTCCGGCGGCGGATTGGGTGCGGCGCACCGTCGCCCAGCTAGAGGCCCGCGACAATGTCCGGCTTCTGCCGCGCACCACGGTCTGGGGTTACTACGACAACAACACGCTTGCCGCGCTCGAGCGGGTCAGCGATCACAAGGCGCAGCCCGCCAAGGGTGAGCCGCGCCATCGCTACTGGGCGATCCGCGCCGGATCCGTCGTGCTGGCCACCGGCGCCTTCGAAAGGCCACTGGTGTTCCCGGGCAATGACCGGCCCGGCGTGATGCTGGCGCACGCGGCGGAGCGCTACGCCAACGAATTCGGCGTGCTGCCGGGGCAGCGGGTGGTGGTGTTCACCAACAATGACAGCGCCTACCGCTCGGCGCTGGCGCTGAAGCAGGCAGGCGCTGCGATCGTTGCCATCGTCGACGTGCGCCCGCAGCCGTCCGCCGAGATGAGCTCCCTGGCCGGCGAAGCCGAGGCGGAATTGCTTTCCGGCCATGCGGTGGTCGCCACGGAAGGTGGCAAGGCCTTGTCCGGCCTCAAGGTCCAGCGTTTCGACATGGTCGCCGGTGCGCTGAGCGGCGATGCGCGCAGCGTCCATGCCGATTGCCTGCTGATGTCGGGCGGCTGGTCGCCGACCATCCATCTGGCCAGCCAGGCCGGCGCCAAAGCGGAATGGAACGCCGCCCGGCAGGCCTTCCTGCCGCCCAAGCCGACGCAAAACTGGATCGGCGCCGGCGCCTTCACCGGCAGCTTTTCGACGGTCGAGGCGATCGCCGAAGGCCGCGCCGCAGGCCTTGCCGCGACCGGAGGAACAGGCACGCCGGCAGCGCTGCCCACTGTCGAGGCAACTCCCGGAGATCCAGATCCCGCCCCTGTGTTCGAAATCAGGGGCAGCGGCAAGAGCTTTGTCGACTTCCAGCACGACGTCACGGCGGAGGATGTCCGCCTGGCGCATCGCGAAGGCTTCGTCTCAGTCGAGCACCTGAAACGCTACACCACGCTTGGCATGGCGACCGACCAGGGCAAGAGCTCCAACGTTCCCGGCCTTGCCATCATGGCGGAAGCGCTCGGCAAGCCGATCCCGGAAGTCGGCACGACCCGCTTCCGGCCACCCTTCGCGCCCGTGTCGATCGGCTCGCTGGCAGCCGAACGTTTCGGTGACCTCAAGCCCGAGCGGCTGACGCCGATGCATGACTGGCACCTCGCCAATGGTGCGACCATGTACTCCGCCGGCCTCTGGTACCGGCCGATGATCTACGGACTTTCAGGCGAGACTGTCGAACAGGCCTATGTGCGCGAAGCCAAGGCGACGCGCGAAAGTGCGGGCATCGTCGATGTCTCGACACTGGGCAAGATCGCCGTGCAAGGCCCGGATGCGGCCGCGTTCCTCGACCGCGTCTACACCAACATGTTCTCGACGCTCGCCGTCGGCAAGGCACGCTACGGGCTGATGCTGCGCGAGGACGGTTTTGCCTTCGACGACGGCACCACCTGGCGGCTCGGCGAACAGGATTTCCTGATGACCACCACCACGGCCAATGCCGGCAAGGTGATGCAGCATCTGGAATATTTCCTCGACGTGATCTGGCCGGAACTCAAGGTCCATGTCACCTCGGTGACCGACGAATGGGCGGGAGCCGCGATAGGCGGTCCGAAAGCGAGGCAGATTCTGGCCGCCTGCGTCACCGGCACGGATGTCGACAATGCGACCCTGCCCTTCATGGGCATCGTGCACGGCGAGATATCAGGTGTTCCGGTGATGATTTGCCGGCTATCCTTCTCCGGTGAAATGGCCTTCGAGGTCTATTCCGGCGCCGGCCATGGCACCCATGTCTGGGAAGCCTTGGTCGAGGCCGGCAAGCCGTTCGGGCTGGTTACCTACGGGCTCGAGGCGCTGGGCACGATGCGCATCGAGAAGGGCCATGTCACCGGCGCCGAAATCGACGGCCGCACCACGGCGCGCGACCTGCATCTCGACTGGATGCTGTCGAAGAAAAAGCCGTTCATCGGCTCCGCGATGATGGACCGGGAAGGTCTCGTCGCGTCCGAGCGGCTGGAACTGGTCGGACTGATCGCGCTCGACAACCGCCCGCTCAATGGCGGCGCGCATATTGTCGAGGAAGTCGACGAAGCCAATCCGCACGGCTCGATCGGGCACATTACCGCCTGCTGCTATTCGCCGGCGCTCGGCAAGCATATCGCGCTGGCGCTGGTCAAGGGCGGCAAGGCCAGGCAAGGCACGCGTGCCCATGTCTCCGACCCCTTGCGCAACCGCTTCGGGCCCGTGGAGATCGTCTCCAACCACTTCTACGATCCGGAAGGGACCCGCATGCATGGCTGAGCGTCAATCGCCCCTCGAGCCGGAATTCCATGTCGGCTCGCACGGCAATTTCGAACATGGCGTCGAGATCCTGCTCACCGAAACCAGGCCGGGCTCGATCGTGCAACTCGCGGCTTGGCCTGGCGAAGAGAAGAAACTGATGGCAGCGATCCGCGCTGTCAGCGGGCTCGCTCTGCCCGACGGCGCCGGCGGCGGCATGAGCGACGGCGCGAAATCGGTGTTCGGTTTCGCACCGGGAAAATTCACCGTGGCCGATGAGGCCGAAGGACTGGCCGCGGCCTTCGCCAAGGCGGTGACGCCGGCCATCGGCACGGTGACGGACCTGTCGCATGGCCGCATCGCCATCCGCATTGCCGGGCCGAAAGCCGAATGGGTGCTGTCGAAATTCTTCGCCATCGACTTCGCCCTGCCCGCCTTTCCGGTCGGCGCCGGCCGCTCGACAACGCATCACGATGTCTTCGCCCAGATCCAGCGCACCGGCACCGACCAGTTCGACATCTACGTCTTCCGCTCGTTCGCCCGCTCGTTCTGGAAGGCGCTCTGCCATGCCAGCGAGGAAGTCGGCTACGAGGTGCAGTAGGCAGTGCGGCCGGATGTGCCCATTGCCGCTGCTTCTGGCCTCAATACCGGCCGGTTCTGCCGCTAGAGAATCCTGCCTCGGGCGCCCATGATGGAAAAATTGGCCGCCCAACCGGTCCAAGGGACATGAAAATCCCGTCTCAAAGTCGGCATATTTGGTTCGAACATCCCCATGACTGCTGAACTATCCGCCGGCGCCGCCGATCGCGCCGATGTGCCGGCCAGAGCCTTGCTCCTGCTGCCGCTGACGGTCGCCTGCGGCGTGTTCATGACCAGCCTCGACCAGAATGTCGTGGTGACGGCGTTGCCGGGCATCAGCGAAAGCCTTGGCCGTCCGCCGAGCCAACTCGGCCTGCTGATCACCGTCTACGTCGCCAGCCTGATCATCTCCATGCCGCTCGGCGGCTGGGCGGCCGATCGTTTCGGCCTGCGCAACGTCTATTGCTTTGCCTTGCTGGTGTTTGCCGCTTCGTCGGCTCTGTGCGGGCTCTCGAACGACATCTGGATGCTGGTCGGCGCCCGCGCGCTGCAGGGTTTCGGTGGCGCGCTGATGGGCACGCTCGGCCAGGTCGTCATCCTGTCGACCTTCCCGCGCAGCCGGACCTTGAAGATCAACATGTATATCTCGCTGGCCGGCCAGTCCGGGCCGCTGGTCGGTCCGCTCGTCGGCGGCGCGCTGACCACCTACATCTCCTGGCGCTGGATCTTCTTCATCAACGTGCCGTTCGCGCTCGCCGCCGCAATCCTTGCCGCCTCACTGTTCCCGACAATGACCAAGCCCGTGCGCACGCGGTTCGATTTTCCAGGCTTTGTGCTGGTCGGCAGCGGCATGGTGCTGCTGGTCTTCGGCATGGACTCCCTTGCGGCGAAAGACGCCGCCAGCGGCATGATCGCGGCCGAGCTTGCGCTGGCGCTCATCATCCTGACGGCCGCCTCCTTCTACTGCCTGCGTGTGCGCAATCCCCTGCTCGATCTCAAGCTCCTGCGCATCCGCACCTTCCGCATCTCCTTCCTTACCGGCGGCGGCCTCGACACGATCGGTCTCAGCTCCGTCGTCTTCCTGCTGCCGCTGATGTTCCAGCTCGGCTTCGGCATGAGCGCGGTGCAGGCGGGATCGCTGACCTTCGTTGCGGCAGTCGGCTCGGTGGGTATGCGTTTCTTCATGCCACGCCTTCTCAACCGTTTCGGTTTTCGCCGCGTGCTGGTCTCCAACACGCCCGTGGTTGCCGCCATGGTCGCGGGCTTCGCCTTGATGCAAGCAACGACCCCGGTCTGGATCACGCTCACCTACATCTTCGTTTTTGGCGTCTTCCGTTCGGTGCAATGGGCTTCGACCGGCAATCTCGCCTATTCCGACATCGCGCCCGAGCAGCTCGCCCGCTTCAGCGCGCTCTATTACATCCTGTGGCAGCTGGCGGTCGCCATCAGCGTCGGCCTCGCGGCCGCGATGCTGTCGTTTCTCGCAGGCGGCGGGCCGGCCGTCGCCAGCGATTTCCGGATCCTGTTCGTGATCGAGGGCATCATCACGCTCTGCGCGCTGCTTGCCTATCTCAAGCTGACGCCGCAGGACGGCGCCCATGTCAGCGGCCACGGCGCGCACATGAATACGGAATAGCGGCCCTGCCCCGGTTGGCGGCCGAGACCTATTCGCTGAACGTCACCCATTCTTCGAGCGGCTCACGATCGGTGCGGAAGGCGTTCTCGGGCTTGGAAGTGTCTTCATAGCCGAGCGCCATGCCGCAGACGACGATCTCCTCGTCGGGAATGCCGAGCACCGGCCTAATCTGCCGGTGATAGGGCGCGAAGGCCGCTTGCGGACAGGTATGCAGACCCCTGCCCCGCGCCGCAACCATGATGTTTTGCAGGAACATGCCGTAGTCGATCCACGAACCCTGGTTGAGCCGGCGGTCGATGGTGAAGATCATGCCGACCGGCGCGTCGAAGAAGACGAAGTTGCGGTCGTGCTGGGCCCGCATCTTGTCGACCTCCCGGCGGCCTATGCCGAGCGCGCCGTAGAGGCCGAACCCGTTGGCACGGCGGCGGGTGAGATATGGCTCGAAGAACTGGGTCGGATAATAGCGATATTCGTCCCAGTCGGCTTTCTCCGCGCGGATGCCCGAATTTATGATGGCATCCGTGATCCGCTGCTTGGTCCCGCCCTTGGTAACGTAGACCCGCCACGGCTGCATATTGGTGCCGGAGGGAGCGCGCGCCGCAACAGTCAGTATGTCACGGATCGTCTCGTCATCGATCATGTCGGGCAGAAATGCACGCACCGAACGGCGCGACATGATCGCGTCGTCGACGATCTCGGCATCAACCGTGATTCGAGCCTTCTTTTCCAGCATGGGCCGTCCCTTAGCCGTTGTGTCGATCGGACGTCCCCACTCGCCGCTCGCGGCGGAGCCTTTGCATGAACTGTCAAAATCCTGCAAGCAAATCTTGAGCATTGGTGAAAATCTACTTGATTTTTTCATGAGCTTGATTTCTCATGAAATTCGGCTGAAAATTTTCATGAAGTGAGCGATTTGGTCTCCCCTACCCCACGCACATTACAGGGACCTGACGAGCGAGTCCTGGCAGGCGATATCAGGGCCTTGCGCCGGGTGCGCGGACTGACGCTGGCCGAGATCGCGCTGAAGCTCGGCCGTTCGGTCGGCTGGGTCAGCCAGGTCGAGCGCGGCCTGTCAACGCCATCGCTCAGTGATCTCCGGGCCTTTGCGGAGTTGTTCGGCGTGCCGATCAGCCTGTTCTTCAGCCATGACGTGCCCGTGGAGAGCGAGCGCGGCGTGGTGGTGCGCGCCGGCAAGCGCCGCGCGCTTGGCACCAGCGAATCCGGTCTGGTGGAGGAGCTTCTGTCACCGGACCTCGGTGGTAGCTTCGAGATGGTGCGGTCGGTCTTCGCGCCGGGAGCGGAGTTGAAGAACGAGGCCCGCCGGCCGACCGAGGAGGCCGGATACATCGCGTCCGGGCAATTCGACATCGAAATAGCCGGGGTCTGGCACCGGCTTGGCGAAGGCGATTCCTTCCGCTTCGAAGGCAAGCCTTACCGCTGGCGCAATCCGGGTAGCGAGCCGGCTGTAGTCATCTGGGTGGTTTCGCCGCCGGTCTATTGATTGATGAATGCATGTCATTCGGAACCGTGCAGCGGTTTTGCGACAGCGACACGCATAAAAACAAAAAGAAAAGCGCGGCGCGCTTGAAGATTGGGAGAAGAACATGGCGGGTTTGCCGAGCACGGCGCGCGTGGTGATTATCGGAGGTGGCGTGGTCGGCACCTCCTCGCTCTATCATCTGGCCAAGGCCGGCTGGACCGACTGCGTGCTCCTGGAAAAGAACGAGCTGACCTCCGGCTCGACCTGGCATGCCGCCGGCAATGTGCCGACCTTCTCCTCCTCGTGGTCGCTGATGAACATGCAGCGCTATTCGACCGAACTCTATCGTGGCCTCGCCGACGCGGTCGACTATCCCATGAACTACCATGTCACCGGTTCGCTCAGGCTCGCCCACTCGAAAGAGCGCATGCAGGAGTTCCAGCGCGCCAAGGGCATGGGCCGCTATCAGGGCATGGACATCGACGTGGTCGGTCTCGACGAGATCAAGCGCCGCTACCCCTTCCTCGAAACCCATGAATTGAAGGGCGCGCTCTACGATCCGAGCGACGGCGACATCGACCCGGCGCAGTTGACGCAGGCGCTGGCCAAGGGCGCACGCGACATGGGCGCGAAAATCATCCGCTTCTGCCCCGTCACAGGCGTGCGCCGTGAGAAGGACGAGTGGGTGGTTGTAACGGCGCAAGGCGAGATCCGCTGCGAGATCGTCGTCAATGCTGCCGGCTACCGTGCCGCCGAAGTCGGCAGGATGTTCGGCCGCGAAGTGCCGATGATGGTGATGAGCCACCAGTACATTCTATTCGAGGAAATCCCCGAACTCGCCGCCTGGTCGAAGGAACAGGGCAAGAAGCTGCCGCTGCTGCGCGACGTCGACACTTCATATTACTTGCGCCAGGAAAAGGCCGGCATGAATCTCGGCCCCTATGAGCGCAATTGCCGCGCGCATTGGGCCACCCACAACGATCCGATGCCGGACGACTTTTCGTTCCAGCTCTTCCCGGACGATCTCGACCGGCTGGAGCATTATCTGGCCGACGCGGTCGCCCGCGTCCCGATCCTGGGCACCGCCGGCCTGTCCAAGGTCATCAACGGACCGATCCCCTACGCGCCCGACGGCAATCCGCTGATCGGGCCGATGCCCGGCGTTCCCAACGCCTTCGAGGCTTGCGTCTTTACCTTCGGCATCGCTCAGGGCGGCGGCGCGGGCAAGGTGTTGGCCGAATGGGTGACGCAAGGCCAGACCGAATGGGACATGTGGTCGTGCGATCCACGCCGCTTCACGTCCTTTGCTTCCGCCCCGGACTATTGCGTGGCCAAGGGCATGGAAATCTACGGCAACGAATACGCCATCCAGTTCCCGCGTCACGCCTGGCCGGAAGGCCGCGACAGGAAACTGTCGCCGATCCACGATCGCATCAAGGCGCTGGGCGCCCGCTTCGATGCCTATAATGGCTGGGAGCGCGCGACCTGGTACGCGCAGGACGGCGACGACGTCTCCGAGGAAGCCACGCTGACCTTCCGCCGCGACGGGCCCTGGCAGCAGCGTGTCCGCGAAGAGTGCCTGGCTGTTCGCGACGCCGCCGGCATCCTCGATCTGCCCGGCTTCTCGCGCTTCAATCTCGAAGGCCCTGGTGCCGCCGAATGGCTGAGCCGGCAGGTAACCGGCCTGGTGCCGAAGCCCGGGCGCATCGGCCTCGTCTATTTCTCTGACGACAAGGGCCGCATCGTCACCGAAATGTCGGTGGTACGCCATGGCGAGGAGTCCATGACGCTGATCACCGCGGCGGTAGCCCAGTGGCACGACTTCGAATGGCTGAAGTCGCACATGCCCGGGGATGCCGCGTTCAAGCTGATCGACCGGACAGAGGAATTCTCCACGCAGATCCTGGCCGGCCCCAATTCGCGAAAAATCCTTGCCGATGTCTGTGAGGCCGACCTGACCTTGCCATGGCTGACGCATCAGGAGACCAGGATTGCCGGCCGCTGGGCCAAGCTGGTTCGCGTCTCCTTCGCCGGCGAGCTCGGCTGGGAAATCCACACCAGGGTCGACGACACCGCCGCCATCTTCGATGCGATCTGTGCCGCCGGGCAGCACCACGGGCTGAAGCCGTTCGGCATGTACGCGCTGGATTCGCTGCGTCTGGAAAAGGGCTACCGCACCTGGAAGGGCGACCTGTCGACCGACTACTCGATCCTGCAGGGCGGGCTCGAGCGCTTCGTCAAATGGGAAAAGCCCGACTTCCGTGGCAAGGCTGCCCTCCAGAACGAGAAACAGCAAGGCGTGAAGAAGCGCTTCGTCACGCTGGTGGTCGAAAACCCCGGCGATTGTGACGCGCCCTACATGTCGACGCTCTGGTATGACGGCCAGATCGTCGGCGAGACGACATCGGGCGGCTGGGGCCATCGCATCGACAAGTCGATCGCGCTCGGCATGCTACGCGCCGACCTGAGCGAACCCGGCACCTCTGTCGAGGTCGAGATCTTCGGCGACCGTTTCAGGGCGGTCGTGCAGCCGGACGAGCCGTTGTGGGATCCGAAGAACGAAAGGCTGCGCGCATGAAGCCGGTTATCCTCACCGATGGCGGCATGGGCCAGGAACTGGTGCGGCGCAGCAAGTCCGAGCCGACGCCGCTGTGGTCGGCCAGGGTGCTGATCGACGAACCGGACCTCGTGCGCGGCCTGCATGCCGAATTCATTCGTGCCGGCGCCCGCGTCATCACCATCAACACCTATTCGGCGACGCCCGAACGCCTGGCGCGCGAGGGTGCGGAAGACCTGTTCAAGCCGTTGCAGAAGCGTGGCATCGACCTCGCCAGGCAAGCCCGCGACGAGGCCGGGGAGGCTGCGATCGCCGGCTGCCTGTCACCGCTTTTCGGCAGCTACGCACCGGCGCTGACGATCTCCTATCAGGATACGCTCGACATCTACCGCCGCATCGTCGCCGAGCAGGCTGATGGCGTCGACCTCTTCCTGTGCGAGACCATGGCCTCTGCCGAAGAGGCGCGCGCGGCGGTCACCGCCGCGTCGGAAAGCGGCAAGCCCGTCTGGGTGTCATGGACGCTGGCCGATCACGGCACGCCACGCTTGCGCAGCGGCGAGACGATTGCGTCGGCAGCGGACGCGCTCGGAAATCTGCCGGTGGCCGCCCGGCTGCTCAACTGCTGTCGCCCGGAAGCCATCGCGGCGGCATTGCCGGAACTGATCGATCTCGGCGGCCCGGTCGGCGCCTATGCCAATGGCTTCACCTCCACCGAAGCGCTCAAGCATGGCGGCACCGTGGATGTGCTGCATGCCCGCCACGATCTCGGTCCGGATGCTTACGCCGACCAGGCTGTCGGCTGGGTGGAGGCAGGGGCGGACATAGTCGGCGGTTGCTGCGAGGTCGGTCCTGCCCACATCGCCGCCTTGCGCGATCGGCTGCAACAGAACGGTTACGCGATCACGGGAGCCCTACATGCCTAAACCATCGTCGCGCATCACCGGCATCGTGCCATCGGGCAAGGATGGCTGGGAGGTTCATTTCGCCGCCTGGAACCGCAAGGAGGCCGGCGAGGACATCATCATGCTGTCGGTAGGCGACCATGATTTCGACACGCCGTCGCAGACGATCGAAGCTTGCGTGGCAGCGGTCCGAGGCAGCAACCATCACTACACGCCGCTTCCCGGCCTGCCGCGCCTGCGCAAGGCCATGGCGGCGGCCTCCAGCGCCTGCACCGGCGTCGAGACGATGCCGGAAGAGGTCATCGCCACGCCGGGCGGCCAGGCGGCACTTTACGCTGCCGTGCAAGCCGTGCTCGATCAGGGCGACCACGCCATCGTGGTGGCGCCCTACTATGCCACCTACCCCAACACGTTCAGTGCCGCCGGCGCCAGTTTCACCGTGGTCGAGACGCCGGCCGAGGATGGCTTCCAACCCCGCACGGACATGATCCGTGCGGCACTCAAGCCCAACACGCGCGCCATCCTGATCAACACGCCGAACAATCCGACCGGTGCGGTCTACTCGCGCGAGCGATTGGAACAACTGGCAGAGCTCTGCCGCGAGCACGACCTCTGGCTGCTTTCCGACGAGGTTTACTGGACGCTTGGCGGCGGCGAGCATGTCTCGCCGCGCTCTCTGCCCGGCATGGCCGAGCGCACGCTGGTCATCAATTCGATGTCCAAGAGCCACGGCATGACCGGCTGGCGCATGGGCTGGCTGACGGGTCCGGAGGAGATGATCACGCTGCTGATCAACCTCAATCTGGTGACAACCTACGGTCTGCCGGCCTTCATCTCGATCGCTTGCGCCGAGGCGCTGGAGCAGCACTATGGCGTCAAGGACATCGCCGAACGCTACGCCGCACGCCGCACCGTCCTGCTCGATGCGGTGCGCGGCATGAATGATGTCACCGTGCGCGGTTCGGAAGGCGGCATGTATGTCATGCTCGACATATCCGATGTCGAACCCGACGACGAGAAATTCGCCTTCGCCTTCCTCGACAAGGAGAAGGTCGGCGTCATGCCCGGCTCCAGCTTCGGCGAAGCCGCGGCCGGCCATATCAGAATAAGCCTCTGCCAGCCCGAACCGGTACTGCGGGAAGCAGCCTCTCGGCTGCGCCGTTTTGTTTCCAGCTACCGTCGTGAGGCCGCATGACCGCCAAAATCATTCCCACCAAGGCGCGGGCCGTCATCATCGGCGGCGGCGTCTCCGGCTGCTCGGTCGCCTACCACCTGGCCAAGCTCGGCTGGACCGACATCGTGCTTCTGGAGCGCAAGCAGCTGACCTGCGGCACGACATGGCATGCCGCAGGCCTCATCGGCCAGTTGCGCGGTTCGCAGAACATGACCCGGCTGGCGAAATATTCGGCCGATCTCTACGTCAAGCTGGAAGCCGAGACCGAGGTCGGCACCGGCATGCGTCAGGTCGGCTCGATCACCGTCGCGCTGACCGAGGAGCGCAAGCACGAAATCTACCGGCAGGCATCGCTCGCCCGCGCCTTCGATGTCGATGTGCGCGAGATTTCTCCCAATGAAGTCAAGGAGATGTATCCGCATCTCAACGTCTCCGACGTCGTCGGCGCCGTGCACCTGCCGCTCGACGGCCAGTGCGACCCAGCCAACATCGCCATGGCATTGGCCAAGGGCGCGCGCCAGCGCGGCGCCACCATCGCCGAGAATGTGAAGGTGACGAAGGTCCACACCAGGGACGGTCGCGTCACCGGCGTGTCCTGGGCGCAGGGCGAAGAGCAAGGCACCATCGAGGCCGACATCGTCGTCAACTGCGCCGGCATGTGGGCGCGCGAACTCGGTGCCCGGAACGGCGTCACCATCCCGCTGCATGCCTGCGAGCATTTTTACCTCGTCACCGAGCCCATCTCAGGCCTCGGCCGCCTGCCGGTGCTGCGCGTGCCGGACGAGTGCGCCTACTACAAGGAAGACGCCGGCAAGATGATGCTCGGCGCCTTCGAGCCGGTGGCCAAGCCGTGGGGCATGGACGGCATCCGCGAAGACTTCTGCTTCGACCAGTTGCCCGAGGACATGGACCATTTCGAGCCGATCCTCGAAATGGGCGTCAACCGCATGCCGATCCTGGCCACCGCCGGCATCCACACCTTCTTCAACGGCCCCGAAAGTTTCACCCCTGACGACCGCTACTATCTCGGCGAGGCGCCGGAGCTGCGCGGCTACTGGATGGCGACCGGCTACAACTCGATCGGCATCGTCTCGTCCGGCGGCGCCGGCATGGCGCTGGCGCAGTGGATCAACGATGGCGAAGCGCCGTTCGACCTGTGGGAAGTCGACATCCGCCGCACCCAGCCGTTCCAGAAGAACCGCCGTTATCTCAAGGAGCGCGTCTCCGAAACGCTCGGCCTTCTCTATGCCGACCACTTTCCCTACCGGCAGATGGCGACGTCGCGTGGCGTGCGCCGCTCGCCCTTGCATGAACATCTGAAGGCGCGTGGCGCCGTGTTCGGCGAGGTCGCCGGCTGGGAGCGCGCCAACTGGTTCGCGCGCGAAGGCCAGGAGCGCGAGTATCGCTATTCCTGGAAGCGGCAGAACTGGTTCGACAACCAGCGCGAGGAACATCTGGCGGTCCGCAACAAGGTCGGCCTGTTCGACATGACCTCGTTCGGCAAGATCCGTGTCGAGGGCCGCGACGCTCAGCCTTTCCTCCAAAGGCTCTGCGCCAACGACATGGATGTGGCGCCGGGCAAGATCGTCTACACGCAAATGCTCAACCAGCGCGGCGGCATCGAGAGCGACCTCACCGTGTCGCGGCTTTCGGATACGGCCTATTTCCTCGTCGTGCCAGGGGCCACGCTGCAACGCGACCTCGCCTGGTTGCGCCGCCATGTCGGCGAGGCATTCGTCGTCGTCACCGATGTGACCGCGGCCGAAAGCGTGCTCTGCCTGATGGGTCCGGATGCGCGAAAACTGATCCAGAAGGTCAGCCCCAACGACTTCTCCAACGAGAACAATCCGTTCGGCACCTTCCAGGAGATCGAAATCGGCATGGCGCTCGCCCGTGCCCACCGCGTCACCTATGTCGGCGAACTCGGCTGGGAACTTTATGTCTCGACCGAACAGGCTGCCCATGTCTTCGAGGCGATCGACGAAGCCGGTGCGGATGTCGGCCTGAAACTCTGCGGCCTGCACACGCTGGATTCCTGCCGCATCGAAAAGGCTTTCCGCCATTTCGGCCATGACATCACCGATGAGGACAATGTGCTGGAAGCAGGCCTCGGCTTCGCAGTGAAGACAGCCAAGGGCGATTTCATCGGCCGCGACGCCGTGCTGAAGAAGAAGGAAGCCGGACTGACCCGCCGCCTGGTCCAGTTCCGGCTGAAGGACCCGCAGCCGCTGCTCTTCCATAACGAAGCGATCCTGCGCGACGGCAAGATCGTCGGTCCGGTCACCTCGGGCAATTACGGCCATCATCTCGGCGGCGCCATCGGGCTTGGCTATGTGCCATGCCGGGGCGAAAGCGAGGCGGATGTGCTGGGTTCGACTTATGAAATCGAGATCGCCGGCGAACGGTTTGGCGCCGAAGCATCACTGAAGCCGATGTATGATCCGAGGTCGGAACGGGTGAGGATGTAGTGCTCTCTTCCTTCGCCCCGTTTACGGGGAGAAGGTGGCCCGAAGGGCCGGATGAGGGGCGGCGCCAAGGTCGGCAAGGCTGGCGCTGCCCCTCATCTGCCTGCCGGCATCTTCTCCCCGCAGAACGGGGAGAAGGGCGCTAATCGCTCAAAACCGCTCCAGCTTCGCCTGCACCTTCGCCAGAAACGCCGCCCTCGTTGCCGGCGTCGAGGCGTCCATCAAATAATGCGCCAGGAAAAACGTCTTGCAGCGTCTGGCGCACAGCGCCCGCATGCCGCGCAGCAAGGTCTTGCGTCCGGGCTGGCCGACGACGACGCTCCACCAGGTCGGCGCGCCGCAGGTGGTGATGACGCCGACCTTGGTGACATGCATCATCAGCGACTTGATCCCGCCCTTGCCCGCCGGCAGCTTGAAGGCGATGTCGGTCGCCCACACCCGGTCGAGCCAGCCTTTCAGCATCGCCGGCAGCCCATACCACCAGGTCGGATAGACGAACAGGATCGCCTCGGCCCAGTTGAGCAACTCGAAATGCGGTTTCAGCGCCGGATCCCGCGGTGCCTGATGATTGTAGCTGCGCCGCTCCTCGCAGCTCATCACCGGATCGAACTTTTCCGCATAGAGATCGAGCAGCCGCACGTCCCAGCCTCGTCGCGTCAGCACATCCACGGCGGTGTCGCGGATCGCGGCGCAGAAGCTCTCCGGCACCGGATGGCAATAGACGACGAGCGCACGCATCAGAAGGCATCCATGCTGGCCGCGACCTTCGTCATGAAAGACTTGCGCGTTTCGTCGGTCGACAGGTTCATCGCATAATGGGCGAGATAGGAGACGGGAGCGCCGGGCTTGATCGTGGCGCGCAGCATTCGCTTCACGACCTTGCGCGGCGGATCGCCCATCACCATGGCGCGGAACCGGCTGCCGCCATAGGTGGTGACAGCCGCCAGCTTGCGGATGTTGTGCAGCGTCGGCTGCACTTTGCCATCGACCAGCTTGAACGACACGCCCGGCAGGAAGACGCGGTCGAAAAACCCTTTCAGGATCGCCGGATAGCCGTAGTTCCAGACCGGAAACGACAGCACCAGGGCCTCGGCCGCCTGCAGCCTCTGAATGTAGCTGGCAACCGCATCGCCTGGTCCACGCGGGTCGTGATAGCCGAGCCGTTCCGCCCGCGTCAGGCGCGGGTCGAAATTCTCTGCGTAGAGGTCGCAGTTGTCGACTAGATGACCCGCCGCCGTCAGCCGCTCGACGATCATCCGGTGCAGGCCGGCATTGAAGCTGGTCTCGACCGGATGGGCGTAGAGCACGAGGATGTTCATCAACCCGCCTTTTGCAGCCCCTTGAACAGAAAAGTCCGGCCCGAACGGTAGTCGTAGTCCGGGTTTTCCCAGGCGATCATCTTGCCGGGGTTGAGCAGGCCTTGCGGATCGGTCTCGCGCTTGAAGGCGAGTTGCACGGCGTCGGTCTGCTTCATACCACCCTCTTCCAGCGTGTAGCGGTGCGGGTTGAAGATCGGGCAGCCATTGTCCTCATGCAGGCGGATGATTTCGTCGAGCCTCGTCTCGTTGGTGAACTTGACCAGCGGCAGGCCGAAGCAGGTGATGTTGCCGTCCAGCCGCACGAATTCGAGATGCGAAAACACCTCGCCGGGGAACATCGCATCCATCTTTGCGACCAGCGGCAGCTGGTTGGGAAAGGGATAGAGCGATTGCAGATAGGTAATCGACGGATCGACCCGCAGCGCCCTGAGCGTGGTGTGGTTCCAGGCCAGCTCGTAGGCCGGCGGCAGGCCCTTTTTGTCCTCCGGCGTCGCCGTGGCGGCGTTGAAGATCACCTCGCCCCCGGCGCGGCGCGTAACGGCCAGGAAGGCATCCAGCCCATGCCGAGCCACCATGACGACGCAGATGCTTTGCCCTTCCCTGAAAAATTTCTGGTGCCGCTTGAAGTAGAGTTGCGGCACGGGTGCCGCGATCGGCGTGATCAGCTTGGTCAGGATGCCGTCTTGGCAGGCCAGCGCATTGCCATAGCGCGCCGCATCCATGAATTGGTCGAAACCGACGATGACGTCGATCCAGTCATAGGCTGCCGTCAGTGGCATCTCGACCTCTGATATGATGCCATTGGTGCCATAGGCGTGGGTCACCTTGTGCAGGTTCTCGCCGGTGAGTTCGAGCACCTTCGGCTCGGCCTCCATCGTCACCACGCGCAGCCGCAGCACATTGCCGAAATCGCGCAAGCCGCCGAAATTGATCGAGCCGACGCCACCAGAGCCGCCGGCGATAAAGCCGCCGATCGAGGCCGTGTTGTAGGTCGAGGGCGACAGCCGCAGCTCTTGGCCGGAATGCGCCCGCGTCGCCTTGTCGATATCGGCCAGGACCGCGCCCGGCCCAGTCACCACGCGCCCCGGCGCGATCGACTTGATCTCGTTCATTTCGGCGAGGTTGAGCACGACCCCACCCGACAGCGGCATTGCCTGGCCGTAATTGCCGGTGCCGCTGCCGCGCGGCGTCACCGGCACGCCGTGGCGGTGACAGGCGGCAAGCACGCGTATCAGTTCGGCCTCGGTCTTCGGCGTCGCGATGAGGTCGCCGGTGACGTGGTCGAGCTGCTGTTTCAGCACCGGGCTGTACCAGTAGAAGTCGCGGCTCTTCTGCTGGACGATCGCCGGATTGTCGTCGAGTTTTATTCCGTCGAGATCGCGTTTGAGCGCCGAAACATCCATCATTCCACCATCAGCTCGTCGAGTTCGGCATAGTCGGGCAATTGCCGGTCGATCGCGCGTCCGGCGCGCACGACGATGCGATCCGATTCGGGCCGCGACAGCAATTCCGTCCAGCTTCGACCTTTGAACAGGACGAAATCCGCGTCGCCGCCGGCGGCAAGCATGCCGAAGCCATCGAGCCGCATCACCTTGGCCGGTGTCGCGCTAACCGCCTGCGGCCAGTCGGCGACCGGATGGTCGAAATGCAGGATGCGCGTCGCCATGCGGTAGACTTCCAGCATGTCGAGATCGCCATAGGCGTAGAAGGGGTCGCGCGTGTTGTCTGAAGCGACGGCCACCGGAATGCCCCGCGCCTTCATCTCGTGCAGCAGAGTCACGCCACGCCAGCGCGGCGTGGTGCCGTCGCTCCGTCGATCCTGCAAATAGAGATTGCACATCGGCAACGACACGATGGCGAGCCCGGCCTTCGCCACCTTGTCCAGCGTGTCCAGCACCTCGAGATCGGGCTGGCGCGCCAGCGAGCAGCAATGGCCGACGAGGATCTTGCCCTCGAAACCGTTCCACAATGCTGCCTCGGCGATCTTCTTCAGCGAGATCGCCGCAATGTCGTCGGTCTCGTCGGCATGGAAATCGAGATCGAGCCCATGCTTGATCGCTTGCGCGAAGACATGGTCGAGCAGTTCCTCCAGGTCCGGCACCATATAGGTGACAACGCCCAGAACGCCCTTGGCGGCGGCCACTCGTTTGGCCAGCCTGTCGAACCATTTTCTGTCGCGCACGCCCTCGATGCCGAGCAGACAGGCGCCCTGCAATTCGATGCGGCCGCGCCATGCCTCGCGCATCGTCTCGAACACCGGCCAGGAGATTTCCTCTTGCGGCGCGACGCTGTCGATATGGGTTCTGAGCGCCCTGGTGCCATGCGCGTAGGCCGAGCGCAGCGAGAAATCCATGCGCTTGGCCAGGTCCTCGGCGCTCCAGCGCGCGACGCGGTCGGCGCCCGCGGCATTGAGCGCCCCCATGAAGGTGCCGTCGGGATTGGGCTTTCGGGGCCAGATATGGCCCTTGTCGATATGGGTGTGGCAGTCGACAAAGCACGGCAGCACGATGCGACCGGCAAGATCGATAGCCTCCGTCAGCGCCTTCGATTTGCCATGCGCCGCAATGCTGGAGATCTTGCCGTCGGCAATGGCAATGTCGGCCAGGGTGAAACCGTCATTGTCGTAAGTCGCGGCAAGACCCGACGTCAGTGACCGGTGAACGCGGGCATTGGCAAGCCGGTATGAAGCTGAGTCCGGAATCAAGGCACTACCGCTCCTGCTTCAGCGCGCTTTCGTGCCAGCGCCTGAGAATAAGATGCGAAATCAGCGATAGCACGAGGAAGATTAGAATGCCGGTCAGCGAGATCAGGAACAGCGCAGCGAACAGCCTGGGCGCATTCAGCCGGTAGCCGGCTTCGATGATGCGCGAGGCGAGCCCCGACGACTGGCCGGTGGCGCCGGCGACGAACTCGGCCACCACGGCGCCGATCAGCGACAGGCCGCCGGCAATCTTCAGGCCGCCGAGAAAATACGGCATCGCCGCCGGCAGTCTGAGATAGCGCAGCTGCTGCCAGCGCGTCGCACCATTGAGCTTGAAAAGGTCGCGCAGATTGCGGTCGACGGAGTTGAGGCCAAGCGTGGTGTTGGACAGGATCGGGAAGAAGGCGACGATCCAGGCGCAGAGCAGAAGCTTGGTCGTCTGATTGTCGACATAGATGTTGATCAGCGGAAAGATCGCCACGATCGGCGTCACCTGCAGCACGATGGCGAACGGGAAGAACGACATCTCCACCCATTTCGACTGCGCGAACAAGACCGCCAGCCCGACCCCGCCGACAACCGCGAGGAGCAGGCTGAGGAAGGTGATGCGCAAGGTGACCAGCAGTGCGGAGAACAACAGGCCGGCATCGTTGTAGAGCGTCCACAGCACCACGCCGGGTCGCGGCAGGATGTACTGCGGAATCTCGTTCCACACGCAGATGCGGTCCCAAAGCCAGATTGCCAGGATCATGATCGCCAGGGGCAGCACCCAGCGGCCGATCCGCTCGAGCCGCTCCTGGCGCACGCGCCGCGCTTCCTCAGGGTCGAGTTTCAACGTGCCGTCAATGACCGTCATGATGCGAGCCCGCCGTTGAATTGATGGCATTGACCAGAACGTCGGAGGCCTGCCGGCACAGCGCTGCATAATCCGGCGACGTGCGGAATGCCTCGTCGCGCGGATAGGATGCCTCTATGGCGAGTTCGCCGAACACCCTGCCCGGCCGCGCCGCCATGACGACGACGCGGTTGGACAGAAACACGCTTTCGAACACACTGTGGGTGACGAAGACGACGGTGAAGCGCTCGTCCTGCCACAGCTCCAGCAGGTCGTTGTTGAGCTTGAAGCGAGTGATCTCGTCAAGCGCGGCGAACGGCTCGTCCATCAACAGCACGCGCGGCTTGGTCACCATGGCGCGTGCGATCGAGACACGCATCTTCATGCCGCCGGACAGCTCGCGCGGCACCGCATCCTCGAACCCGGTGAGGTGAACGCGCGCCAGCATTTCCGTTATCGCTGGTGCGGCCTTGGCGCGAGAAATGCCTTTCAGCCTGAGCGGCAGCCAGACGTTGTCGAAGACGCTGGCCCAGGGCAGCAACGTCGGCTCCTGGAAGACGAAGCCGATATTGGCACGGTCGAGCGAGCCGCCGCCGCGCCAGTCGAGCACGCCTGATGTCGGCGTCGACAGGCCGGCGATCAGCCGCAGCGCCGTCGACTTGCCGCAGCCCGACGGCCCGAGCAGGCTGAGGAAATCGCCTTCCCGTATCGTCAGGTCGACATCGCTGAGCGCCGTCACGCCATTGGAAAACACCTTGCCGACACCGCGCAGCGCCAGCAAGGTCGGAGCGACGTCCAAGGCCGGCGCTTGCGCCACCTTCTCCCTCATCATGCCGGGACCGGCCTATTTCTTCAGCTCAAGCCCGACGCCCTTGTTGACGAAGGCCAGCGTGTAGGCCTTCGTGATGTCGATGCCTGCAGGCGTGACCTTGGCCTTGACCATCTTGTCGTAGAAACTCTTGATCCGCGCATCGGTCATGGCGCCGATGCCGAGCTTCTCGGTGTCGCCGGAATCGGCAAGGCCGAACTTCTTCATCTGCTCGATCGAGAAGGCGATCTGCTCGTCGCTCATGTCAGGATTATCTTTCTTGATCATGTCGTTGGCGGCCTTGTTGTCGCCGTAGAGGTATTTGTACCAGCCCTTGGCCGAGCCATCGACGAAGCACTGGACCACCTCGGGCTTCTTGTCGATCGTGTCCTGCATCACCTCGATCGTGGTCGAATAGGTGTCCCAGCCATAGTCGGCGAGCAGGAACTGGTTCGGCACGAAGCCGCCTTCCTTCTTGACCGCGAACGGCTCCGAGGTGACGTAGCCCTGCTGGATCGACTTCTTGTTGGCGAGGAAAGGAGCGGTGTTGTAGGTGTAGGGCGCGCGCTTTGAAGCGTCGAAACCGAGCTCGATGACCATCCACTGGAAGAAGGTCTGCGCACCTTCATCGCCCAGAATGTACTGCTCGGCGTTCTTCAGGTCTTCCCATTTATCGAGCCCCTCGCCGGGGTGGGACATGATGACCTGTGGATCCTTCTGGAAATCCGCCGCCACCACGCGCATCGGGATGCCTTGCTGAACGGCATCGAAGGCCGACAGCAAATTGCCGCCCATGTAGAAATCGATCTTGCCGGCGAGCAGCATCGGCCGGCCGCTGACCTGCGGGCCGCCCTGCATGATGGTGACATCGAGGCCGCAGGCGGCATAGGTGCCATCCGCCACGGCCTGATAATAGCCGCCATGCTCCGGCTCGGCGAGCCAGTTGGTGCCGAAAGTGACTTTTTCATTCGCCGCCGCGCCCAGTGTGCTCGCCGCAAGCAGAGCCACGACCGCCACCGAAATCTTCTGTTTCACGTACATTGACACCGCCCTTTATTTGCACCGGCGCGTTGCGCGCCGTGCTTGACACCAAAGATTCAAGAAGCAAGACACATGCCACCGGCGTCGCGCACCGGGACCCGCCCGCCTGCACCACAGCATCTGCGAAAGCCGGAAAGGTCGTGCTGCACCGAAGGGCATCGTGCCTATTTTTTGAACGCCTGTCCACAATCGCACGGGCGACATGCACCGCCATCTTGATGGTGCAATGCATCCGGCCTTAGGCTGACGATATCCAGGAGATTGCCATGTTCAAGTTTCTCACCCCGAAATCGATCAAGCCGCCCTTTGCCCGTTACAGCCACGGCGTCGAGGTGCCGGCCGGCAAGCGCCTGGTGCTGTGCTCGGGCCAGGTCGCTATCACGGCGGACGACCAGATACCGGAAGACGCCGGCGCGCAGGCCGAACTCTGCTTCAAGAACATCGCGGCGATCCTGGGCGAAGCCGGGCTGGGGTTGCCTGATATCGTTCGCATCAACGCTTACGTCACCGACCGTGCGCATCTGCGGCCCTATATGGAGGTCCGTGACCGTATGTTCTCCAGCCCGGCGCCGGCCTCGACGCTGATGATCGTTTCCGGATTTGCCAGGCCCGAATTCAAGGTCGAGGTCGAGGCTATCGCGGCCGGGTGATCGACAGACAAGCTCTGTCGCGCTAGGTCTGCCCTGACCATTGAAGAGACATGACATGACCGTAGCAAAAAGACGCGTCTGGTGGGGCGACTACCGGACATCAGAATATGCCTCGATCGATCCCGAGGCGACGATAGCGGTGTTGCCGGTCGCGGCGATCGAGCAGCATGGGCCGCATCTGCCTGTGTCGACCGACACCTCGATCATGAACGGCATGCTCGACACGGTCATCGCACGCCTGCCCGAGGACCTCGACATCCGTATCCTGCCGGTCCAGGCGGTGGGCAAGTCGAATGAGCATCTGCACGCGCCGGGCACATTGACCCTGCCGGCAACGACGCTGATCGAGGCGTGGACCGAGCTTGGCCTGTCGATCGCGGGCGCCGGCGTGCGCAAGCTCATCGTCGTCAACTCGCATGGCGGCAATGAGGAGATCATGGGCATCGTCACGCGCGAACTGCGCGTGCGCGAAAAGATGCTGGCGGTGAAGACCAGCTGGCAGCGCTTCGGCCGCCCGGCCGGCATGTACACCGAGCTCGAGGATCGCCACGGCATCCATGGCGGCGATGTCGAGACCTCTTTGATGCTGCATTTCCGGCCGGATCTCGTCGACATGGGCAAGGCCGACAATTTCATTTCCAATGTCGCCAAGGCCGAGAAGGACTTCTCGCTGCTGCGTCACACCGGCACGCATGCCTTCGCCTGGATCGCCGGGGATCTCAATCCGAATGGCGTGGTCGGTGACGCCAGCATTGCAACGGCAGAGAAAGGCCGATTGACCGCACAATATCAGGCCGACGGCTTCATCAACCTACTGCGGGACGTGCGCAAGGCAAAGCTCGCGGAGTGGCTGAGGTAGCTGCACCATTCAATGGCACCCCTCGCCCTTCCAGAATGGGCCGAAGCCTTGTCTTTCGTCATCCCATGGCGGAGCAAGGAGCGAAGCGACGCGGCGCAGACCATAGGATCCATGCCGGGACTCGGAAGCGCTGCGACGGTGCAGAATTCTGGGCCGCTGCACGCTGCGACTGAGGTCGCGGCATGGATCCTCGGGTCTCCGCGACGGAGCTTCGCTCCTGCTCCGCCCGTGGATGACGATGCCGGGCAGGTCTCGGCCAATCTCCAACCGGGTCGAAGAGCTACACGTCGATCTTGAGTGCGAACGGCGTGCCTTCGAAGGCGTCGGCCCCTCGCCCGATCGACTCGATCGCCTCGATCATGCGGCCATTGCGCTCGAGCAACGTGTCGGCCACCGCGATCAGTCGCGGATTGGGCGTCGCCGAAGGCGACAGCGCGCGCAACGTCTGCGCCAGTTCCAGCTCATTGCGCGTAGGCGCCAGCGCCGCGGTGATGATGTAGGCCGAAGCCGTCGAACGGCTGATGCCGGCATAGCAGTGAACCACCATCGGTTTTGCCCGGTCCCAGCGGCGCGCGAAATCAAGCAGATTGCGCACATGCTCCTCGCCCGGCATGGTCATGCCGTCCTGCGCCACCGCAATGTCGTGCATGACCAGATGCAGATGATTTTCCCTTGGGATCGAGGCCGGACGCACCACATCCGTCCCGGCGGCAAGCAACGACAGCATGCGGTCGGCGCCGGTCCTGGCCACCGTTTCCTCGATCTTCGCCAGCGAGCAGACATGGATCATGGTTTCGAACCTTTCGACCGATCCTCGCGCCGCGACGCCCAATCGGCAAGCGCGGATTCGAGCCTGCGCCATTCCTCCTCGCTCCCCGGCAGGCCGGCGCGCAGGACATGCGGCCGGTCGGAGAAATGACGGAGCAGGATGCCGCTCTCGCCAAGCGCGGAAAACAGGCCGCCGGCATCGGGGAGGCTGAGATAGCGGAACAATGTAGTGCCGCCCGCGACGGGAACGCCGAAGCGGCCGAACAGCGCATCGAGCCGCACCGCCGCATCCACCAGCGACGCCCGCATCGCATCCTGCCAGCCGAGATCGGCGAGCGCGCGGATGCCATATTCCAACGCCGGTCCGGCGACGGCCCAAGGTCCGAATTGTGTCTCCAGCCGCTCGACCGTCGGCGCATCGGCAAGTGCGAACCCAAGCCGCAGGCCGGCCAGACCAAAGAACTTTCCGAAGGAACGCAGCACGATGATGCCGCCCTGGCCGACATCGCCGGCGAGACTGTGTTCGCGCGGGCCGACATCCATGAACGCCTCGTCGACGACCAGCAGCCCGCCCTTGGCGCGCAGCTTGGCGGCCAGCGCCAGCAGCCGGTCGCGCTCGATAACGCGCCCATCCGGATTGTTCGGATTGACGATGATGGCCAGGTCGGCCTCGGCCAGCGCCGCGAAATCGCCGACCTCGACCACCTCGTGCCCGGCAATCACCGCCGCCCGGGCGTGTTCGGCATAGGTCGGCGCTAGCACCATTGCCTTGCCGAGCCGCACCAACGATGCCACGCGCGGCAGCAGGATCTGCGTACCAGGCGCCGCCACGACGTTTCCCGCGGAAGGCGCGCCATAGGTCGTGGCCGCAATCTCTATCAGCTCGCGCCCACGCGCGGCCTCCGGCAATCGCCACAGGGAGGTGGCGGGCAGGTCGAAAAGCGGGTAGGAGTGCGGATTGATACCGGTCGAGAGGTCGACGAAAGGCAGCACGGCATTAGGGAAAAGCGTCCTTGCCCGGCCAAGACTTCCACCATGGTCCACCGCTCCTTCAAGAAGCTTCATGTCAGTCCTGATCGCTTTCCTGTCATTGGTTGTCGAATTCGCCCTCGGTTATCCCGACTGGCTGTTTCGCGCCATCGGCCATCCGGTGACGTGGTTCGGCAGGCTGATATCCTTTCTCGACCTGAGGCTCAACCGCGCCACTGATCCCGACGCGCTGCGTCGCCAACGTGGTGTCCAGGCGCTTCTCGTCATCGTGCTGGTGCCGGCGGCAGCAGGTCTTTGCGTGCAGCTTGTCCTCCTCTGGTTCGTCCCCTTGGGATTGATCCTTGCCGTCCTTCTGGCAACATCGCTTCTGTCGCAGAAAAGCCTTTACGAACACGTCGAAGCCGTCGCTGACGCGCTCGACAGTGGAGGCCTCGACATGGGTCGAGCCGCCGTCTCGCGGATCGTTGGCCGTGATCCCGAAACGCTGGACCGCGCCGGCGTCTGCCGCGCGGCGATCGAGAGCCTGGCGGAGAATTTCTCCGACGGCATCGTCGCCCCCGCCTTCTGGACCGGTGTCGGCGGGCTTGCCGGCGGCGCCGCCTACAAGGCCGCCAACACCGCCGATTCGATGATCGGCCACCGCACCCCGCGCCACGAGGCCTTCGGCTGGGCGGCGGCGCGCTTCGACGATTGGATCAATCTGCCGGCATCACGGCTGACGGCGGTGCTGATCGTGCTGGCGGCTTTCCTCGTCAAGGGCACCGACCCCGGCAATGCCTGGCAGGCGGTATGGCGCGACGCGAAAAAACACCGCTCGCCCAATGCCGGTTGGCCGGAAGCGGCCATGGCCGGCGCACTTGGCCTCGCGCTCGCCGGGCCGCGCAGCTATGGCGGCGTCATGGTCGACGACGTCTTCATGGGCGAAGGCGGACGACGCGATGTCGACAGCGGCGATATCCGGCAGGCGCTGCAACTTTATCGTGTCGCCGACTATTTGCTGATTGGCCTGTTTGGGCTGATTTCGGTCATCGCGGCTCTGGCGTGACCTGACCTCCCCTTTTGCGTTCTCACCCCAAGGTGAGGAAGGGAGCCGGGCTGCAACAGGTTCACGCCTTCCTCTCCCCCGTCGATCGGGGGAGAGGTGGCTCGGCGAAGCCGAGACGGAGTGGGGGTCGACCTGCTCGGCAGTCGCGTTTTCGCACCCGCCGGATCGCGCTTGCCAGTCTGCGGCCGGCATTAACCGCCTTCCCCAATCCGTCGCTGCTTCGCAGCGCCACCTTTCCCCCTCCGGAGGGAAAGGAAGGGAGCCCCGCTGGGAGCATTGTCGACTAGACTGAATGCTTACCCTCAAAAGGGGACAACAGATCTCAGAACTCGATGCCCTGCTGCGCTTTTACGCCGGCGGAAAAATGGTGCTTCGTCAGCCCCATCTCGGTGACCAGATCCGCCGCCTCGACCAGCGCCGGCTTCGCGTTGCGACCGGTGACGACAACGTGCAGGCCCTCGCGGCGAGCCTTGAGCGCGGCAACCACCTTGTCGAGATCGAGATAATCGTAGCGCAGCGCGATGTTGAGTTCATCGAGCACGACAAGGCTGATCGAGGGGTCGCCAATCAATTCCAGCGCCTTGGCCCAGGCGGCTTCGGCGGCCGCGATGTCGCGCTTCAGATCCTGCGTTTCCCAGGTGAACCCCTCGCCCATCGCGTGCCAGACGACCCGGTCGCCAAAGGCGGCGAAAGCGTCCTTCTCGCCGGTGTGCCATTTGCCCTTGATGAACTGGACGACGCCGACGCGCTTGCCGTAGCCGAGCATGCGCAGCGCGAGACCGAAGGCAGCCGTGGTCTTGCCCTTGCCGGGGCCGGTGTTGACGATCAGCAGTCCCTTCTCGATCGTCTTGCCCGCGACCTCGGCGTCTTGCACCGCCTTGCGCTTGGCCATCTTGGCGCGATGGCGTTCTTCGTCCTTGTCTTCGGTCATCTCACTTCACCTTGAGCGGTAGCCCCGCCACCATAAGGAGCACCGTATCGGCCGCCGCGGCTACCCGCTGGTTGAGGCGGCCGGCGTCGTCGCGAAAACGCCGCGCCAGCGCATTGTCGGGCACGATGCCTTGCCCGACCTCGTTCGACACCACGAACCAAGGCCCGCGCGGCCGCGACAGCACGTCCGCCAGCCGTCGGCACGCCGCCTCGACGTCGTGTTCCGCCAGCATGTGATTGGTCAGCCACAGCGTCAGGCAGTCGACAAGCACCGGCTGATCATCCGGCAAGGCCTCCAGCGCTTCGGCAAGGTCGAGCGGCGCGTCGATGGTCGACCAGCCCTCGCCGCGCCGCGAGCGGTGCAGCGCGATGCGCTCGTGCATCTCGTCGTCATAGGCTTGCGCCGTGGCGATATAGGCCCATGGCGGGGGCAATGCCGTCACCAGGGTTTCGGCGTGCGCGCTCTTGCCGGAGCGCGCACCACCGATGATGAAGGTCAGCTTGCCCAGATCAGGCAAAGCTGTCGCGAAGGCTGGTCGCCGTGCCGGTGAAGCGCCCGCGCACCACGCCGACGACCGCGCCGAGCACCAGCCAGAACACCAGATTTGTCACCGTCACCGCCACCACGAACTGATGGTGCAGGCCTTCCGGGATTGGCGTCTCGAAGCTGTTGGGCTGCGGCGCGCCGATGACATGCGGCGCGACGATCAACAAGACCGCGAGGATGGTCAACGGCAGCGATCTGCGAAACACGATCAGGCCAAGGCCGATAGCGGTTGCCGCCACCGTTGCCGACCACCAGATCTGGCGCGGCAGAAGGTCGGCCGCCGGCATTGCAGGCAGCTCCGGCTGCAGGCCGAGGCCAGGCGCCAGTGTGAACACGGCAAAGCCGGCCAGACCCCAGAAAATGCCCTGGCGCCAGTTGCCGACGCCGCCCGCGAATTCCGAAACCGCGACCAAGACCAATGCGAAGCCGATGCCGGTGACGATATTGGCAAGCACGCTGAAGGCGAAACGCTCGAAGCCGTCGGCCGGCGCCCAGCCTTCATCCTCCGCCGCCGGAGCGGCTGCGTCCGCTGCCGGCGCGGCGGAACTCATGGCATTGCCTGCCGGAACGGCCGTGCTCACGGCGCCGGTATCGGTTGCGGCGGGCGCCGCGCCATGGTCGTGGTGATGGCCGCCCCCGGCCTTTTCGTAGACTTCCGCCTTGAGGATCAGCGGCACGGTAGCATAGGCCTGCATGCAGGCGAGAACGACACCGGCCACGAGCCCCGCGATCGCCGCGATGAACACGACGTTGCGAAACAGATTCATGATGTCATATCCGCGTTAGTGGCAGGGAAACGCCATCGAGTGGCGATAGTCGTGGGCGGCATTGTGGACCGCATCGATGTGCGAGAAGCCGACAAAACCGACGACGAAGATGCCGAGCAGCGCCGCGAGCGCGAGCTGCATGAAGCGCGACTGCGAGGAGACGGAGGCGCCGAGGGAGACGGTAGCGGTAGTCATGTCTTGTCCTTTCACCCTCCACCCGAGGGCATCGAAGTCAGTTTCCTGTCGCCGGCAGGTCTCCTGGCTCGCGGATAAGCGCCCTTCCCCACCTTCCCGAAGGAAAACCTTCAGTGGCATATGGAGAGGACTACCGCACACAGTTGCGGGGGCAGCCACGGCATTGGGCGAAACCCCGCCCGCACCGCATTCCCTCTTGGCTCCCAAAAAGGAACCGACGACGTTGGTGACTATAGGGAAATTCGCCGCGCGCGGCAAACCAAATTCCGACAGCCGCCAGCGCAGGAGCGTCGTATCGGCAAAGCCGCTCTCATCCCGTCCTGATTGACAAACTTCATGGCCGGGTGTCGGCTGGCAAGCCTCACAGGAAGCCCGCCATGCAGCCCAATGCCAGCGAACGCGATCCCTATAACGGGCTGACCCGTGCCGAGCCGACGCTGCCCTCATCGGCATATTGGGGCCAGGAGAGCTATAAGCGTGATCTCGACGCCATCTGGTACAGAGACTGGCTGCTCGTCTGCCGCGAGGCCGATCTGGCGCAGCCGCTAACCTTCCGCCGATTCCGCATCGGCACGCAGGACATTCTCGTGCTGCGCGACGACACAGGTGAGCTGCGCGCCTTCCACAACACCTGCCGCCATCGGGGCTCGCAGCTTTGCCAGGAGAGCGAGGGCCGCCTGAAAGCGCGGCTGATAACCTGCCCGTATCACGCCTGGTCCTACTCGCTGCGCGGCGACCTGGTGCGCGTGCCGTCGAAATCGCTGCCTGACGGCTTCGAAAAGGCCGATCACCCGCTTTATCGCGTCGCGCTCTCGGTGTGGCGGGGTTTCGTCTTCGTCAATCTTGCTGAAGATGCCGCCGGCTCGGCGCTATCCTCTTTCGATCCCGCTTCCGGCAACCTCGGCAACTGGCCGCTCGAATCGCTGGTCTCAGGCCATGTGCTGCGCAAGGTCATGAACTGCAACTGGAAGATCTTTTGGGAAAACTTCAACGAGTGCCTGCACTGTCCGGGCGTCCACAAGGACCTGTCGCGGCTGGTGCCGATCTATGGCCGCGGCCTGATGAGCCGGCAGGACGATCCCGAATGGGTTCGCCACGCCGACAATGACGCGCCGGAGTTTTCCGGCGGCCTGCGCGCAGGCGCCCAGACCTGGTCGCGTGACGGCCAGGCGCATGGGCCGGTCTTCTCGGGGCTGACGCCAGCCGAACGCGCCGTCGGTCAGACCTATGCCACCAGCCTGCCCTCGATGTTCATCGTCGGCCATGTCGACTATGTCAGGACCGTGCGGCTGGTGCCGCTCGGTCCCGAACAGACGGAGCTTGTCGCGGAGTGGCTGTTCGCGCCCGAGGCGCTCGCCGAGACCGATATCGACAACATCATCACCTTTGGCACACAGGTGCTGGAGGAGGACGCCGCGATCTGCGAGGTCAACCAGAAGGGCCTGCGCTCGATGCGCCATACATCCGGCGTGCTGATGCCCGAGGAATATGATTTGCACCGCTTCCACAATTGGGTGCGCGAGCGCCATGCGGCGCTTTGCCCTGATTAGAGGGATTTCGGCAGATAGCGCCAGGTCATGAAGCCGCAAAACGCTGCCAGCAGGCTGAGCGTGACGAACACCGATCCCAGCCCGAAGAAAGCCAGCACCACCGAATAGACCAGCGGCGGCGTGAGTTCTGAAAAGTCGAGATAGGTGCGGTAGACCGCCGCCATCTGCGCCCGCTCATAGGAACGTACAGAGCGCATGAAGGCGGTCGAACCCAGCGCGTCGAGCGCGATGGTGAAGAAGGCGCCGCACAACAGGAAGGCGCCGGTCAGCAACGGTGCCGTCGCTCCGATCGTGCCGGCGGCCAGCAGCGATGCCGACATGGCGAAATAGGCAAACGTCATCGTCCGCCGGCCGCCAAAGCGTTTTCCCGCCTTGCCCCAGAAGATGGCCATGAACAATAGCGCATTGCCGGCCGAGACCAGCAGGCCGCCAGCGATATCGCCCTGCCCGGTGATGACCATGAACAGCGGCCCATAGACGAAGAATGTCGTCCAGAAGCAGGAGCGGCCGAAGGCGATCAGCCAGGCGAGCCTGAGCCTTGGCTGCGCCACGAAGCGGCCGATATTGGCGAGCGGATTGGCCGGCCGCGTCTTGCCCGGGCGGATCGACGGGTTGTCACCCAGCCGGTAGGTCCAGAACAGCGCCAGCAAGGCCATGGCAAACACCGCCACCGCGCCATGCGCGGCATAGATGCCGAAATGCGCATAGAGGAAGATGCCCAGCGTCGGCCCGCAGGTCCAGGCAACCATCGACCACGCCATGCGCAGCGATTCGGCCTGCATGAAATCGGTCTTGCGGATGTGGTCCATGATGTAGAGGTTGAGTGTGATCGACAGCGCGCTGGCGCCCATGACACGGCACAGCATGCCGGCCAGTTGCCCGGCGAGCGTATGGGTAACGAAGAACAGCGAGCCGATGGCGAGCAGGCAGGCGCCAGCGGTGTACACCCAGCGCCGCGCGAAGCGGCGGATCAGCATCGGCATGAACAGGGTCACCGACAGGCCGAGCAGCGACACGACGGTGTAGAGGATCGAGACGATCTGCTCATTGTGCAGGATTTCGTAGGCCTGGATCGGGATGACGCTCGACACCATGGCGCGGGCGAAGGATTCGACTGCGTAGAGCGAGGCGAAGGTGCGCGCATCCGCGGCCTTGAGGGCCGGAAGCCAGATCGGATGGCGGACATGGGTGGACATTGCTTCCCCAAACAGAATCGCGGCGCCAAATCTGGCGTGGACATTTCAGGCCCATTAAGAGGAAACCGACGCACACCCGGCAAAAAGCGAAGCCGGTCAAAGGCTTTCCCGCGCTGGCCCAACCCGGCGGCTGGCGCGGGCTCCGCCGCGCGGTCCGGGCCAGGGCGACCGGTCTTCTTCTATCCGGTGCAACCGTGATAGTCGTCTTGGAGGGGCTGAATCAGATCGCGAGACCATGAGCATCCACACGCCGACCGCACCCGTTCCGGAGCCATCGAAGCGCATCGTCGCCATCGACATCGTGCGCGGCATCGCGTTGATCGCGATGGCGAGTTACCACTTCACCTGGGACCTGGAATTCTTCGGTTACACCGACCCTGGTCTCACCGCCTTCGGCTGGTGGAGGATCTACGCCCGCTGCATCGCCTCGACCTTCCTGTTCCTGGTCGGCGTCAGCCTCTATCTCGCCCATGGCCGACAAATCCGCTGGAACGGTTTCTGGAAGCGGTTCGCCATGGTTGCAGGCGCGGCGGTCGCCATCTCGGTCGTTACCCGCATCGCCACGCCCGACGGATTCATCTTCTTCGGCATCCTACACGAGATCGCGCTGGCGAGCCTGCTTGGCCTCGCCTTCCTGCGCCTGCCGGCGCTGCTGACGCTTGTTGCGGCTGCGCTGGTCATCGCCGCGCCCATCTACCTGCGCTTCGAGGCCCTCGATCATCCCTGGCTGTGGTGGATCGGCCTGTCCGCGATCAATCCGCGCTCCAACGACTATGTGCCGCTGTTTCCATGGTTCGGCGCCGTGCTTCTCGGCCTCGGGGCGGCGAAACTCGCGTCCGCTTCCGGAATACGGGCACGTCTGGCGAGCCTCGTGCCAGGCCGCTGGGCCAATCCTCTGGTCTTCATCGGCCGCCACAGCCTGGCCTTTTACCTGATCCATCAGCCGCTGCTGATCGGTTGCGTCTGGCTGTTCTCGCAAGTGATGCCCGCGCAGGTCGACCCCCGCGGGTCAATTTCCTGAAAACCTGCCAGCGCTCGTGCGAGCAGATGCGAAACGCAACCTTCTGTTCGAGCTATTGCGGCTGTATGCTCGAGACTCTCGAAGGTGAAGGCTCTCTTGATCGGCTCTACAACAACGACCAGACTGCGGACTTCAGGGCGCATCTGTCCGATCTTGCCGCAACGTGTACCGCCAAGACCGAGGACAAGATGACGGAGGGAGGGACGCAATGATCGAGCCGAAGCCTGGGACCGAGCCGAAGCCTGGGCTGATACCGTGGCCGCCGGTGATCTACGTCGCCGCCATCCTCATCAGTGTCGTGCTCGGCCTTTACGTCCCCCTGCCCTGGATCGGCGACCTGTTGGGCGACATCCTGTTTGCCGCCGGTTGGGTTGCGTTGTTCGCTGTCGCCGTCCTCTGGTTCACCGCGATCCGCACCATGATACGGGCCAGGACAACGCTCAATCCCAACGCCGTGCCCGACCATCTCGTCACGACCGGCCCCTTCGGCGTCACCCGCAACCCGATGTACCTAGCCAACACGCTGATGCTGATCGGCGTTGCCTTCGTCTCCGGCATCGCCTGGTTCTTCCTGCTTGCCTTCGTCGCCGCCTTCGTCACCCAGAAGGTCGCGATCGAGCGCGAGGAAAAGATATTGGCGGCGAAATTCGGCAAGAAATACCGCGACTATGCAAAAAGAGTGCGGCGCTGGATTTGAGTGGCGCTAGGTATTGACGCCGAGCTCGACCAGCCGCTCGACGCAGGACTCTTCGGCCTGGTCGAGTTCGGCCAGCGTCTCCTCGAGGTCGCGGCGCTTCTGCCTCAGATCCTCGCGCTTTTCCTCGATGCGCTTGATCATCAGCTTGAGCTGCCCGACCTCGCCGGGCGGCTCCTTGTACATCTGGATGATCTCGCGGATCTCGTTGATCGAGAAGCCGAGCCGTTTTCCACGCATGATCTGCCGGATGAGATGACGGTCGGACGGTCGAAACAGCCGCGTGCGGCCGCGCCGCACCGGCTGCACCAGTCCCTCGTCTTCGTAGAAACGCAGCGTTCGCGTCGACACGTCGAATTCGCGGGTCAGTTCGGTGATCGAATAATATTCCCGCATTGTCACTCCATGCCGGAATTCCGGGTGATCGCCGTGCGCGTCGCCCATCTGTCCCGAACCAAACCCTTGCCCGCCGGAATCGACGCGGCACCCCGCACGAGCCTCGCACGGCATTTACGTAAAAGTCAATTGAGACGCTTACCGGACGCCGAACCACCAGCTCGCGAGGCCGAGGAAGGCAAAGAATCCAACGACATCGGTGACCGTGGTGACGAAGACCGCCGAAGCGACCGCGGGATCGACCTTGAACCGATCGAGCAGCAGCGGGATCAGGATGCCGGCAAGGGCCGCCACGAACATATTGATGATCATCGCCGCGGCGATGATGCCGCCCAGATTTGGATCGCGAAACCACGCCGCCGCGACGATGCCGATCAGGATGGCGAAGACGAGGCCGTTGATGAAGCCGACGCCCATTTCGCGGCGGATGATGCGGCCGGCATTGTAGATGTCGAGATCCCTGGTCGCCAACGCCCGCACGGTGACGGTCATGGTCTGCGACCCGGCATTGCCGCCCATGCCGGCTACGATCGGCATCAGCACGGCGAGGGCCACGATCCGTTCGATCGTGTGGTCGAACAGGCCGATCACCGATGCCGCCAAAAATGCGGTCAAGAGATTGACGAGCAGCCAGGGAACGCGCGAGCGCGAGGTCGCCAGAATGCTGTCGGAGAGCTCTTCGTCACCGACGCCGCCCATGCGCAGCAGGTCTTCCTCCGCTTCCTGCTGGATGACGTCGACGACGTCGTCGATAGTCAGCACGCCGACCAGCCGCTCGTTCTCGTCGACGACGGCGGCCGACAAGAGGTCGTATTGTTCGAATTCCCGCGCCGCCTCTTCCTGGTCCATGGTGGCCGGGATGGCGTGCCGCGTCTCATGCATGACTTCCTCGACCTTGACCGCGCGCTTGGTGCGCAGGATCTGGTCGAGATCGATGGCGCCCAGCAGCTTGAAGCTCGGATCGATGACGAAGATCTGGCTGAACCGCTCGGGAAGGTTCTTGTCCTCGCGCATGTAGTCGATGGTCTGGCCGATCGTCCAGAAGGGCGGCACCGCGACGAACTCGGTCTGCATGCGCCTTCCGGCGGTCTCTTCCGGGTAGTCGAGCGAACGGCGCAGCCTGATACGCTCGGTGAACGGCAGTTGCGACAGGATCTCGTCCTGGTCTTCCGGCTCGAGGTCTTCGAGGATGTAGACCGCATCGTCGGAATCGAGTTCCTGCACCGCCTGCGCGATCTGCGCATTGGGCAGGTTGTCGACGATATCCATGCGGATCGCCTCGTCGACCTCGGTCAGCGCGGAAAAATCGAAGTCGGCGCCCAGCAGCTCGACCAGCGCGCGCCGCTGTTCGGGGTGCAGCGCCTCGATGAGATCGCCAAGTTCCGACTGATGCAGGTCGTCGACTTCACGCTTGAGGGTCAGCGTGTCGCGGTCGGCGATCGCCGCACCAATCTGGGCGAGGAAGGACGAAAGGACGGCACCGTCCTCGCCATAGATGTCGGCGTGGTGCTCGTCGGCGGCCCTGGCGCCCGTCATCCGTTCGTCCTGGCCTTCCACCAGCGCCTCCCGCCATCAGAATCCCGGAAAAGGTGCAAATCAGGTCTAGACCATCAGTCCGCAAAGTGGAAACCGGTTTTTCGGTCCGGTGCCTGTGCAAAAGCGACGTCGGCCCGCCACGCTTCAACTTCGCAACATGGTCTTCTAACGCGCGGAAATCCTAGGCCAAACGCATGCTTGCCCGCTCACGTCGGACTTCGCCGATGCCGTGTTGTCATGCGCGCACGGACTGTCGATTTCATCAAAAGAAGGCAGCCCTCGGCTTCCGGCGGCGCGACAGCTGATGTCGCTGGGGAAAGAGCACCCTCGCGCCATTGGGGCAGAATTGCCATGACGCAGGTCCAGGCATCGCCAGAACCCGTAAGGCCGCAACAAAAAGCCGGAAGCCCTTGAAGATCAGGTCGCGGACAGAGAACAAGGCAATCGAAGAGCGGCGCGTTCGTGTGGTCGTCGCCGAACGCAATCCGCTCGTCATATCGGCTCTGCGCGAAATGCTGGAATGCGATGGGCGTTTCGAACTTTTAGCCTCGGTACAAAGCGGCAGGCATTTCCTGGAGCTTGCCACGGCGCAGGAGTTCGATGTCGCCGTGATCGGCTGGAAGCTCTCCGACATGGACGGCGCGGACGTCCTGGCCGAGGTCCAGGGCAGCAAGCTCAACGTTCGCATCGCCGTCTTTTCAAACGACCATGACATCGGCATCCTGAAACAGTGCGTGCGCCTGGGGGCTCAGGGCTACTGCTTCCAGTTCGACGATCCCGCCATCATCTTCGACACGATCCTGGCGGTCGCGCACGGCCGCATCTGCATTCCCTATATCGACATCAACAAGGTCAACGACACGCCTCTGTCCCGGCTTACCGTGCGCGAGCGTGAATTGCTGGCGGTGCTGTCCGATGGCTGGACCAATTTGCAGATCGCGACCCGGACCGGCATCTCAGAGAATACGGTGAAATACCATCTCAAGAATCTTTACGACAAGCTGGATGTCCGCAACCGCGCCATGGCGGTCGCGCTCTATTCGAGCGAGAAGCGACGAAGCCCCAAATCACCTATCGGGTAGGCCAATCGGGTAGGAGCACCCCACCCGCGCGGGCCAACTACTTACCCGGCAAGGTGTTGTTGGCTGGCCGCATCGACGCGACACTTCCTCCACAATCCAAAACGATCGGAGGAGTTCGCGCATGGCTGGGTTCACTCATCTCTTCATCCCAGGACCCACAAACATTCCCGAGCAGGTGCGGCAGGCGATGAACCTGCCGATGGAGGACATGCGCGCGGCCACCTTCCCCGGCCTCACCCTGCCGCTCTTCGAGGACATCAAACGCGTTTTCAAGAACGAGACTGGCCGCGTCTTCATCTACCCGTCCTCCGGCACCGGTGCCTGGGAAGCGGCGATGACCAATGTGCTGAGCCCTGGCGACCGCGTTTTGATGTCGCGCTTCGGCCAGTTCTCGCATCTGTGGGTCGACATGGCCGAGCGGCTCGGCTTCGAGGTCGACGTGATCGACTGCGAATGGGGAACCGGCGTTCCGCTCGAACTCTATGCGGAGCGGCTGAAGGCGGACAAGACGCACCGCATCAAGGTCATCTTCTGCACCCAGAACGAGACGGCGACAGGCGTCACCAGCGACGTTGCCGGCTGCCGCGCGGCGCTCGACGATGCGAACCACCCTGCCCTGCTTTTTGTCGACGGCGTCTCGTCGATCGGCTCGATCGACTTCCGCCAGGAGGAATGGGGCGTCGACTGCGCCGTCAGCGGTTCGCAGAAAGGCTTCATGCTGCCGGCCGGACTCGGCTTCCTGTCGGTCAGCAAGAAGGCACTGGTGGCGTCGAGGACCGCCACCCACCGCCGCTGCTTCTTCTCCTTCGAGGACATGATCCGCGCCAATGATGCCGGCTATTTCCCCTACACACCGGCGACGCAATTGCTGCGCGGCCTGCGTGCCTCGCTCGACCTGATCGCCGATGAAGGGCTTGAGAATATCTTTGCGCGCCACCATCGCCTCGGCGAAGGCGTGCGCAAGGCGGTCGGTGCCTGGGGGCTGAAGCTGTGCGCCAAGGCGCCGAAATGGCACTCCGACACTGTCAGCGCCATTCTCGTGCCGGATGGCATCGACAGCGGCGACGTCGTCAAGCGCGCCTACCAGGCCTACCAGACGTCGCTCGGCGGCGGCCTCAACAAGGTGTTCGGCAAGGTGTTCCGCATCGGCCATCTCGGCTGGCTGAACGAGGTGATGGTGCTGGCCTCGCTATCCTCAGCTGAAATGGCGCTGCTCGATTGCGGCGTGCGGCTGGTGCCGGGCTCCGGTGTCGGCGCCGCCATCGAGCATTTCCGCGCCTCGGCCGCGGTACCGGTCGCCGAAGCCGCCTGAGGGGAGAGACGATGAGCCACACCATCAACCACCTCAAGAAGCTCCGGCTGCAGCGCAGCGAGCTGGCGGTTCCCGGCTCCAGCCCGGAGATGATCGACAAGGCGGCGAACAGCGCCGCCGACTTCGTCTTCCTCGACATCGAGGACGCTGTCGCTCCGCCCGACAAGGAACGCGCCCGCAAGAACATCATCCAGGCACTCAACGACATCGACTGGCGCGCCAAGGGCAAGACCGTCTCGGTGCGCATCAACGGGCTCGACACCCACTACATGTATCGCGACGTCGTCGATGTCATGGAACAGGCCGGCGACCGGCTGGACACGATCCTGGTGCCGAAGGTCGGCGTGCCGGCCGATCTCTACATGGTCGAGGCCATGGTCAACCAGATCGAGATGGCCAAGGGATTCAAGACCCGTGTCGGTTTGGAGGCGTTGATCGAGACCGCGCTCGGCATGGCCAATGTCGAGGCTATTGCCGCGACGCCCGGCCGGCTGGAAGCCATGCATTTCGGCGTTGCCGACTATGCTGCCTCAAACAAGGCGCGCACCGTCAACATTGGCGGCCTCAACCCCGACTATCCCGGCGACCAGTGGCATTTCGCCCTGTCGCGGATGACGGTCGCCTGCCGCGCCTATGGTCTGCGCGCCATTGACGGGCCGTTCGGCGATTTCTCCGATCCGGAAGGCTACAAGGCGGCCGCCCGGCGCGCCGCCGCACTCGGCATCGAAGGCAAATGGGCGATCCATCCCTCGCAGATTGCTTTGGCCAACGACGTGTTCTCGCCGCCGGAGAAGGAAGTCACGCGCGCCCGCCGCATCCTGGAGGTGCTGAAGGAAGCCGAGGCGCAGGGCAGAGGCGCCGCCGCGCTCGACGGCAAGATGATCGACGCCGCTTCGGAACGCATGGCGCGCAACGTGCTGGTGGTCAACGACGCCATCGAACGCGCCGGCCAGCTTAATTAGCCAACGAGAGCCGCGCGTGGCGGCACTTTGACGATTTGCGGAGGAGAAAAAATGGACATCCACGAATATCAGGCCAAGGAACTGCTCGCCCGGCATGGAGTGCATGTGCCGCGCGGCGGCCTGGCCTACAGCCCCGAGCAGGCCACCTACCGGGCGCGCGAGATCGGCGGCGGCAAATGGGTGCTGAAGGCGCAGGTTCATTCCGGCGCGCGCGGCAAGGCCGGCGGCATCAAGCTCTGCGCCAATGACGAGGAGATTTCCAGCGCCGCCGAAGCCATGCTCGGGCGCAAGCTGGTGACCCACCAGACCGGCCCGCGCGGCAAGCTGATCTCGCGCCTCTATCTGGAGGAAGCCGTCGACATCGCGCAGGAGCTCTATCTCGGCTTCGTGCTCGATCGCAAGGAAGAGCGCGTCATGATCGTCGCCTCGGCCGCCGGCGGCATGGAGATCGAGGAGATTGCCGAAAGAGCTCCGGATTCCATCATCCGCGCCACCGTCGACCCGGGCGTCGGCATGCAGCGCTTCCAGGCGCGGGAGATCGCCTTCGGACTCGGGCTGGAGGACAGCCTGATCGGCAAGGCGACCGAGACCATCTTCAGCTGCTACCAGGTATTTCGCGACTACGACGCCTCGATGCTGGAGATCAATCCGCTGGTGGTGACCCGCGACGGCAGCCTGGTGGCGCTCGACGCCAAGATGTCGTTCGACGAGAACGCGCTGTTCCGGCGGCCGGAAATCTCCGAATTGCGCGACAAGAGCCAGGAAGATCCGCGCGAAACCTTCGCCAGCGACCGCGGCCTCTCCTATGTCGGCCTCGACGGCAATATCGGCTGCATCATCAACGGCGCCGGGCTCGCCATGGCGACGATGGACATGATCAAGATCGCCGGCGGAGAGCCGGCCAACTTCCTCGACATCGGCGGCGGCGCCTCGCCCGAGCGTGTGGCGAAATCCTTCCGCGCCGTGCTCGGCGACAAGAATGTCGAGACCATCCTGGTCAACATCTTTGCCGGCATCAACCGCTGCGACTGGGTTGCCGAGGGCGTCATCAAAGCGATCCGCGAGGTCGGCGTCAGCGTGCCGCTGGTGGTTCGGCTCTCCGGCACCAGGGCCGAGGAAGGACGCAAGATCCTGGCCGATTCCGGCGAGGCGGTCATCGTCGCCGACACGCTTGCAGAAGCCGCCGAAAAGGCCGTCGCCGCATGGCGCGCGGCCACCAATAAAAAAGCAGCCTGAGGGAGGACAGAAAAATGGCAATCCTGCTGAACCGCAGCACGCGCGTCATCGTGCAAGGTTTCACCGGCAAGATCGGCAGCTTCCATGCCGAGGACATGAAGCGCTACGGCACCAAGCTCGTCGGCGGCGTCACCCCCGGCAAGGGCGGCCAGACGCATCTTGGCCTGCCGATCTTCAACACCGTCAAGGGCGCGGTGCGCGAAACCCGTGCCGAGGCCAGCATCGTCTTCGTGCCGCCGCCCTTCGCCGCCGATTCGATCATGGAGGCGGCGGATGCGGGAATAAAACTCTGCGTCTGCATCACCGACGGCATCCCCTCGCAGGACATGATGCAGGTCAAGCGCTACATGCGCCGCTACCGCTTCGAGGACCGCATGCGGTTGGTCGGGCCGAATTGCGCCGGCATCATCACGCCCGGACAGGCGCTGATGGGAATCATGCCCGGCTCGATCTACCTTCCCGGCCGCGTCGGCATCGTCGGGCGGTCGGGCACTCTGGGCTACGAGGCCGCCTCGCAGATGAAGGCGCTCGGCATCGGCGTCTCGACCAGCGTCGGCATCGGTGGCGATCCGATCAACGGCTCCTCCTTCAAGGACGTTCTGAAGCTGTTCGAGCAGGACGACGAGACCGACGCGGTGGTGATGATCGGCGAGATCGGCGGACCGCAGGAAGCCGAAGCCGCGATCTGGGCGCGCGACAATATGAGGAAGCCGCTGATCGCCTACATTGCCGGGCTTTCCGCCCCGAAAGGCCGCCGCATGGGCCATGCCGGCGCCATCATCTCGGCTTTCGGCGAGTCCGCGCAGGAGAAGGTCGAGATCCTGAAAGAGGCCGGCGTCATCATCGTGCCGACGCCGTCGTCCTTCGGCGACGTCGTGGCCGAGACCCTGGAGCGAACGAAGAAGGCGGCTTGAAGCGTTGGAACAGAGCAGACGCATCAAATTTCGGGAGGACGAGCGCAGCCTCTTGTTGCGCCTGCTGCTTCAGGTCGCAAGCGCGCGTGAGCCGGAGATCGCCGCAGTTCTGACCGGACGCAGGTCGCTTGTCTCGCTTGCCGCGGTGCAGCGCATCCCGGCGCTTCAGGCGAGCGGCGTCTGGTTCCAGTTGCTCGCGATTGCCGACGAGTTGCTCGCCATGCGGGCGCGCCGCGAACTCGAACAAGGCGCCGGCGTCGACGACGTGCCCGGCTCCTTCGCCAGTGTGATCGCGCGGATGGCGGCGAACGGCCATTCGGCGGAGCAGGTCCAGGCGAGGCTCGACGACCTCTGCGTCGGCCCGACAATGACCGCGCATCCGACGGAGGCCAAACGCGTCACGGTGCTGGAGATTCACCGCCGTATCTACCGCAAGCTGACCGAACTCGACCAGCCGCGCTGGGCGCCGCGCGAGCGCGACCTGCTGGTCGCCGATCTGGAAAGCGAGATTGAGCTTCTGTGGATGACCGGCGAGCTGCGGCTGGAGCGCCCGACGGTCGAACGCGAAATCGCCTGGGGCCTGCATTTCTTTCGCGAGGTCATCTTCGAGGCAACGCCGCAGCTCTACGGCAAGCTTGAAGGCGCCTTCGCGCGTCACTATCCGGCATCGCCGATCAGAATTCCCTCCTTCATGCGCTATGCCTCCTGGATCGGCGGCGACCGTGACGGCAACCCGAATGTTACGGCCGCCGTCACCGCCCATGCCCTGGCCGAATACCGCGATACGGCCATAGGCTGGTATCTGGCGCAGATGCAGCGGCTGGTGACGGTGCTCAGCGCCAGCTCGAACGTCATCGACCTGCCGGCAAGCTTCAAGCCGGTGCTGCAAACGGCGCTTGATAAAAGCGGACAGGCCGACGTGATCGCCGCCCGAAACCCTGACGAACCGCTCCGCCAGTTCGCTTCGGCCCTGCTTGCCCGGCTGGAAGCGACACGGGACGGCAGAGCAGCGGCGTACCCGTCGGCGAACGCGTTTCGTGCCGATCTGGAGGGGCTGTCTTGCGTTCTCGAAGCAATCGGCGGGCGCGCGGTGGCCAGGCGTTTCGTCCAGCCTCTGATTTGGCAGGTCGGCAGCTTCGGCTTCCGCACCGTCTCGCTCGACCTCAGGCAGAACTCCACGGTCGTCAACCGCGTGCTGGCCGAGCTGTTTGCGCTGACGAACCCCGCCGATCCGGTCGCGGCCGGCACGCCGCAATGGTCAGCGCGAATTCGCAAAGCCATCACCGAGGGTGAGCGGCTGGAAATCGACGCTGGCCGACTCTCGCCTGAAGCAGGCGAACTGCTTTCGACATTCTCCGTCATCGCCAGGCATATCTCCAGCTTGGATCCCGACGCTGTCGGCTCTTTCGTTCTCTCGATGACCCGCTCGGCCGACGATCTGCTCGCGGTCTACCTGCTGGCGCAATATTGCGGACTTTCGACAGCGCCCGCTGGCGGCGGCACAATCAGGCTGCGGATCGTGCCCTTGTTCGAGACCATCGCCGACCTGCAGGCCGCCCCCGGCATATTGAACGGATTGCTCGACGTCTCTTTGGTGAGACGCACGGTGCGCGATTTCGGGGCGCGCCAGGAAATCATGCTCGGCTATTCCGATTCCAACAAGGACGGCGGTTTCCTGGCCTCCAATTGGGAACTGGCCAAAGCGCAAAAACGCCTCGCTGCCGTCGGGCGCAAGCACAAGGTTAGGATCAGCTTCTTTCACGGTCGCGGCGGCTCCGTCAGCCGTGGCGGCGCGCCGACCGGCCGGGCGATCGCGGCGCAGCCGCAAGGCACCGTCGCCGGCACCATGCGGGTGACCGAGCAAGGCGAGGTCGTATCGTCGAAATTCGCCAATCGCGGCACCGGCCTCAACCAGCTCGAGATCCTCGCCGCCGCCGTTCTTGCCCACAGCGTCGGATCGCCGGGCGATGCCGAGACGAAAGAGACGCCGGAGTTCGACGAAGCGCTCGAGGCGCTGGCCGGCATGTCGCAGGCATCCTATGCCACGCTGATGGCCGAGCCCGGCTTCCTCGATTATTTCAACCAGGCGAGCCCGGTCGCGGAATTGGCGCTGCTGAAAATGGGCTCACGGCCGGATCGCCGCTTCGGCGCCAACGGCATCGCCGATTTGCGCGCCATTCCATGGGTGTTCGCCTGGAGCCAGAACCGTCATCTGTTGACCGGCTGGTATGGCATCGGCAGCGCGCTGAGCGCCTTCGTCGCGGTGCGCGGCGAGGCCGGGCGCGACCTTCTGGCCCGCATGTTCGAACACTCGCGCTTCTTCCGCCTGATCGTCGACGAGGCCGAAAAGACGCTCTACCAGGCCGACATGGAGATCGCGCGGCTTTACGCCGGCCTTGTCTCCGACAGCGATGCCGCCAAACGAATCTATGCCCGCATCGCAACTGAGTACGAGTTGACGCGACGCCTGATCGGCGACCTTACAGGAGGTGATCTTCCCGCACGCTTTCCGATGTTCAAGCGGCGTTTCGACAGTCTGCGGCGGCAGATGGACGACATCCACCGGCTGCAGGTCGATCTGCTGCGTGATGTCAGGGCAAGGACGACAGATCAGAAGCTGGCGACCGACGCCTTGCTCGTATCGATCAATTGCATCTCGTCTGGACTAGGGTGGACGGGATAGGCTCGCCGGCTGGCCGAGTTACGTCGCTCACCTTGCTTCATCATTCTGGGCTGATTGCTGATCGCCCAGATCGCCGGCCTATCTGCCCCGAAAGGCCGCCGCATGGGCAATGCCGGCGCCATCATCTCGGCTTTCGGCGGGTCCGCGCAGGAGAAGGTCGAGATCCCCCAAGAGGCCGGCGTCATCATCGTGCCGACGCCGTCGTTCTCGGCGAGGTGGTGGCCGATACGCTGGCACGGATGAAGAAGGCTGCATAACCTCTGGGAACAGGCTGCCTAAGGGCAGTTGCCGGAGCACGAGGCGGGTGCGATCTGAATGCGCCGCCCAGCGGTCCCTTCCAAACAGTCGACAAGCTCACGCCACGATAGAAGCCCGCCCGCTTTCGACGGCGGGCGATCTGGCAGAAGCCGGTCGGCCCAGCCCTTAGGTCGGGCAGCCGAAGCTAGGACAAGCTATCGCCGTCACGGCGGACAGCTTTTCGCGCCTTACGAACATCGGCTTCACATAAGTCTTCTTCATGGTATCTCCCCTTTGCCAAAACCCACGAAGCGATCCTTGCCGTGGCCTGGATCACATTGTCAAGCGAGCTGAGAGCAACCACCAATAACAAAACAGCGACAGCCTTGTTTAGCAGCCCAGCTGAGGAAGCGACAGCGGTAAAGCCGGCCCATCGTCCTGACGAGCGGGACTATCAAACACTCCCGAGTCTGACACTTTGCCGTTCCAGACGCGCACGGAGCCAAGATCAGGCCAAGATTGCGCAACAAAACTTAACATCACTTCAGACGCCAGCCTATAAAACGGCCGAGAACGCCCAGAGCCCGCACCTACCCAGTCCGGTGCGGCAAAATGGGAAAATTCGTAAGGAATTCAGCAGTCAAAAAATCGAATGGTGCGGTCGAGAAGACTCGAACTTCCACGGGTTGCCCCACAGCGACCTCAACGCTGCGCGTCTACCAATTCCGCCACGACCGCACGTGGTAGGAGCCGGAACCGACCGGCTCGCGGCGTGTAGCAAATCGTTTCCGGCGAAACAAGTGCGTGGCGAGCAATAATGTCGGCCAATTGCCATAACGTTCCACAGGATCGCAATGAGCATCCGGAACTGGACGTTTGCGCCCGATATCGCCATATGGAGGCAACACGAGACACACTATGACAGAACGCAGCCAGATCGCCACGTCGTTCCTGCCCCTGCCCGGCTCGGCGCCGGTCGAATGGCTGGTCGAACCTGGCCTTACCGCCTATCCCGATGCGCTTGCCTTCATGGAGGCGCGCGCGGAGGCGATCCGCAGCGGAGCTGCCGGCGAGCTGGTCTGGCTGGTCGAACATCCGCCGGTCTACACGGCCGGCACCAGCGCCCGCATCGAGGATCTGATCGAACCGGACCGCTTTCCGGTCTTTTCGGCAGGGCGCGGCGGCGAATACACCTATCATGGGCCCGGCCAGCGGGTTGCCTATGTCATGCTTGACCTGAAGCGCCGGCGCGAAGACGTGCGCGCCTTCGTCGCCGCGCTCGAACAATGGATCATCGGCACACTTGCTGCCTTCAACGTGCGCGGCGAGCGCCGCGAGGACCGGGTCGGCGTCTGGGTGGTGCGGCCGGACCGCCCTGCTTTGCCTGACGGCTCGCCGGCCGAGGACAAGATCGCGGCGATCGGCATCCGGCTGCGGCGCTGGGTGAGTTTTCACGGCATCGCCATCAATGTCGAGCCCGACCTTACCCATTTCGGCGGCATCATACCCTGTGGCGTGCAGGACCACGGCGTCACCAGCCTCGTCGACCTCGGCCTGCCCCTGACCATGGCTGATCTCGACCTGGCACTGAAATCCGCTTTCCAGGACGTATTCGGTCCCGCCACGGTCTTGCCCGCCGAAGCTTCGCGCAAGGCCGGCTGAACCTGTCGGTCCGGGAACTGCTTAGGCTGTATTGAGATTCAGGTCAGGCCGGCATCACCTGAATATCAACACACCTCAGATCAGTTGGGCGGAAGCCCATAGCACTCCGCAGCCATGGATGGCGAACACCGCCAGCAAGGCCCCTGCGATGACGAAACGGTCGACGGTGCCGATCGGCTCCAGTTCGTGACGTGGCTTCACCCCGCTGCCGACGGTGAGCAGGCTGAGGATCGAAAACACCGCACCGGCCGCCAGCAGGAAGCCTGACGAAAAACCAGCCCGCCAGCCAAGCGCCAGAAAGGCCGAAAGCAGCGAGAAGGACGCCAGCGCCAGGACGACCGGCCCCGGGCAGATCTGGCGCAGCACCTGGCCGCCGTCGAATTTCCACACCGGCACCAGATTGGCGATGTTGAACAGGGCCACACAGCCTGCAAGGGCGGCCAGCAGCGCGGCGGCAGCCTTGTGACCCTCGTTGCCGGCAAGCACGCTGGCGGCAATGACGATCGGCACCAGGAAGGCGGAGAACCCCGCCCCCATCAACGCTACGAAGGCCACTTCGAAACGGCTGTTGTAGGGTCGTCCGCCAATGGCGATGCCGCCAAGCAGCGGGATGAAGATCATCCGCGCCCTGCGATGGCCCGTCAGCCGGAACGCCGCCATGTGGCCGAGTTCGTGCAATGCCACCACCGACGTCAGGATCGCGGCCAGCGCCAGCCCGCCGAGGTGAAAGCCGAAGAACGGCCACAGGATCAACGCCGAGAGCACGGCAAAGCCGACCTGGCTCAGCGGATGCTCGAACCACCCGCCCTTGCGGTACTGCCCGGTCCTTGCCCAACGCTGCAGCTTGGAAAGCTCGCGGCGCATGGCGAAATAGCGGAACACCAGGAAGGCGACGCCGCGATACCGGTCGGTCCGGCTCAGCGTCACGCGTGTACCGCTGCCCTCCGAAACCAGTTCGGCGGTCTCGCCATAATCCTTCCAGAAGGAGCCATCGAGCGCGGTATCCTCGATGACGCGCATCGTGAAGCGGCTGCCCTCGACGACGTCTTCAAACCGCGCCCTGCGCTCTATCGGCTTGCCGTCTCGGCCTTCCCACGACAGCATGATGCGGGCCACGCCCTCTTCGTCCAGCGGCTGCGCCGACAGGATCTCGCCGGACCAGCCGGCATCGCTGCCAAGCGGCCACAGCGCCTGCCACAGGCGCTGCCGGTCCATTGCCACGACGCGGCTGAACCGGACCGTGCGCAAACCAAGCGGCACGGTCATCAAGAGAAAGATCAGTCCGAGATTGCTGGCCACGAGAATGGCCGTGACGATGGGCGACACCTGGACGCTGCTCCTGCCTGGAGACGCAGCCTAACGTCGCGGCGGCAAGAAAAGCTTAACGGCGGAGCGGCTCAGGGCCATCGGGAAACAGCGGTGGCAGACGCCGCCAACTCACATGGCTCCGATCCAGATCGCCATGGAAACAAGAAACGCACTCATGCAAACCAGCGAGATGACATCCTGAACCAGATCGGTCATAACTCTCTCCTGTTGTGGATATGTTTCCAATTTGTTCTAATTTTGTTCCAATGTCAATCGCTGCGGGATAGAGCCATAGGCGGGGGATTTTGCACGGTTAGCGAAAGGTTAATCGTTCACCACGGGACGATTCTGAAAGCGCGGCGGCGTAGGCTTCCAGTCCTGGGGATCAGGATCAGCGCGCGCTTGTATTTAAAGTTTGGCCGAAGCGATAGTTCTTGGGCTGAGGCGCTGCTGAGCGATGGAAATGGGGAAGTACGGAGGCGCGAATCAAGGTGACCGCTGGCGAAAGCGCATGCGACAAGGCCGCCGGCGACGCCTCTCTCGCAACCTTGTAATTTGGTTCTTCATTCTGGCGACGAGCGCGATATCGTCCACTCTGATCGCAATGAACGCTCACTGGCGATTCTAGAGCAATTCCAGGAAAAGTGCGTAGCGGTTTTCCGTCCGGAATTGCGTGAAAACGAGAAGTTAGAGCGGTCGGCGATTCTATCAAACGCTGAACCGCTCTAACCCACCCTCGCGCGGCACTACCGGGCGAGAGCCATTCCTTAAAGCGGCACCACCTTGCCGTCGGCCAGCGTGACACGCCGGTCCATGCGCGATGCCAGTTCATGATTGTGGGTAGCGATCAGCGCGGCGAGCCCCGATTGCCGCACCAGCGCCTCCAGCGCCTCGAAGACGTAGGAGGCGGTGACCGGGTCGAGGTTGCCGGTCGGCTCGTCGGCGAGCAGCACCAGCGGCGCATTGGCGACCGCGCGCGCAATGGCGACACGCTGCTGCTCGCCGCCGGACAGCTCGGACGGCCGGTGCGACGCGCGCTTGCCGATCTGCATGTAGTCGAGCAGTTGCGCCGCGCGCTCGCCCGCTTCCTTGCGCGGCAGCCCCTTGATCAGCTGCGGCATCATGATGTTTTCCAGCGCGGAAAACTCCGGCAACAGATGATGGAACTGGTAGACGAAGCCGACATCGTTGCGGCGGATGGACGTCCGCTCGTCATCGGACAACCGGCCACAGGCGCGTCCGGACAGGATCACGTCGCCGGCGTCAGGACGCTCCAGCAGGCCCGCCGTGTGCAGCAGCGTCGACTTGCCGGTGCCCGACGGGGCCACCAGCGCCACCATCTCGCCGCGCCGCAGCGAGAAATCGGCGCCGTTCAGGATGGTGAGCTTGCGCGGCCCCTGGACGTAGTGCCGCTCGACACTCTTCAGCTCGATAATGACCTCGGCCACTACTCGTACCTCAAGGCTTCGACCGGATCGAGGCGGGCCGCCCGCCATGCCGGAAACACCGTTGCCAGGAAGGACAGCGCCAGCGCCATGATGATGACATAGGTCGTCTCGCGTGGGTCCATCTTGGCCGGCAACTGGCTGAGGAAATAGAGTTCCGGATTGAACAGCACCTTGCCTGTCATCCAGGAGAAGAACTGCCGGATCGATTCGATGTTGGTGCAGATCAAGACGCCTAGCAGCACGCCGGCGAGCGTGCCCGTCACGCCGATCGCCGCTCCCGTCATCAGGAAGATGCGCAGGATGGCGCCGCGCGAGGCGCCCATGGTGCGCAGGATGGCGATGTCATGCCCCTTGTCCTTCACCAGCATGATCAGCCCGGAAATGATGTTGAGCGCAGCCACCAGCACGATCAGCGTCAGGATCATGAACATCACGTTGCGCTCGACCTGCAAGGCGGAAAAGAAGGTCTCGTTGCGCTGGCGCCAGTCGACGAGATCGATAGGGCGTTGCGCCGCCTCTTCCACCTTCGGCTTCAGCGCGTCGACATCATCGGGATTGTCGACATAGATCTCGATGGTCTGCGCCCGGCCGTCCATGTTGAAATAGAGCTGCGCTTCGGAGAACGGCATGTAGACGATGGAGCTGTCATACTCCGACATGCCGACTTCGAAGATCGCCGCGATCTTGTAACCCTTCATGCGCGGCGTGGTGCCGAGCGGCGTCACATCGCCGTCCGGCGAGATCAAGGTGATGGTATCGCCGAGCGTCAGGCCGAGATTCTCGGCCATCCGCTTGCCGATGGCGACACCGTCGCCCGTATCGAAGCCGTCGAGCGTGCCTTGTTTGATGTTGGTGGCAACGATGGCGATCTTGCCGAGGTCTTCACCCCGGATGCCGCGAACCAGCGCGCCGCTGCCGCCGCCAACATTGCCTTGCGCCAGCACCTGGCCATCGATCAGCGGAATGGCGTATTTGACCCCGGCCACACCGTTGATGCGGCTGGCGACCTGGGCATAGTCCTCGAGCGGCGAATCGAGCGGCTGCACGATCAGATGGCCATTGACGCCGAGAATGCGCGTCAGCAGTTCGGCGCGGAACCCGTTCATCACGGCCATCACCACGATCAGCGTGGCAACGCCCAGCATGATGCCGAGGAAGGAGATCGAGGCGATCACCGAGATCACCGTCTCCTTGCGCCGCGAACGCAAATAGCGCCACGCAACCGTGCGTTCGAAGATGGAAAAAGGGCCGGCGCCGGCCGATCTCGCTGCCGCCGCCTCGCTCATGCGGCGACACCGAAGCGTTTTTTCGCGTCGGCGATCGGCAGTGTCACGCGCTCGCCGCTCTTGCGATTCTTGATCTCGATCTCGCCGGCGGCCACGCCGCGCGGTCCGACGATCACTTGCCAGGGCAGGCCGATCAGGTCGGCGGTGGCGAATTTGCCGCCCGGCCGTTGGTCGGTATCGTCGTAAAGCACATCCTTGCCGGCGGCGGTGAAGGCGGCATTGAGTTCGTCGCAGACGCGATCGCAGTCGGCGTCGCCCGCCTTCATGTTGATCAGGCAGATATCGAACGGCGCCACGGCTTCGGGCCAGATGATGCCGTTCTCGTCGTGGCTGGCCTCGATGATCGCCGCGACCAGCCGCGACGGGCCAATGCCGTAGGAGCCGCCCGAGGCGAAATGATCCTTGCCGTCGGGTCCGGTCACCTTGGCGCCCATCGGCTTGGAGTATTTCTCGCCGAAGTGGAAGATGTGGCCGACCTCGATGCCGCGCGCCGAGACCTGGTCGCCCGTCGGGACCTTCTCCCAGGCCGCCTCGTCATGCATCTCGTCGGTCGCGGCGTAAGGCGTCGTCCACGTCTTGACGATATCGGCAATTTCGCCGTCATTGGCGAAGTCGGTGTTCGCGCCGGGCACGGCAAGCGACAGATAATCGCGATGGCAGAAGACCTGGCTTTCGCCGGTATCGGCCAGGATGATGAATTCGTGGCTGAGATCGCCGCCGATCGGCCCGGTGTCGGCTCGCATCGGGATTGCCTGCAGGCCCATGCGGGTGAAGGTCCGCAGATAGGAGACGAACATCCTGTTATAGGCGGCTCGCGCGCCCTCGAAGTCGAGATCGAAGGAATAGGCGTCCTTCATCAGGAATTCGCGCGAACGCATCACGCCGAAGCGCGGCCGCACCTCGTCGCGGAACTTCCACTGGATATGGTAGAGGTTGAGCGGCAGGTCCTTGTAGGACTTGACGTAAGCGCGAAAAATCTCGGTGACCATTTCCTCGTTGGTCGGTCCGTAGAGCATGTCGCGGTCCTGGCGGTCCTTGATGCGCAGCATCTCCTTGCCATAGTCGTTGTAACGCCCGCTCTCGCGCCACAGATCGGCCGACTGGATGGTCGGCATCAGAATCTCCAGCGCACCGGCGCGATTCTGCTCCTCGCGGATGATCTTGCAGACCTTGTCCAGCACCCGCTTGCCCAGCGGCAGCCAGGAAAAACTGCCCTGCCCCTGCTGGCGGATCATGCCGGCGCGCAGCATCAACCGATGCGAGACGATTTCGGCCTCGCGCGGATTTTCTTTGAGGATAGGCAGGAAATAGCGCGACAAACGCATGGACTGGTCCGTGAATGAGAATGGCCACGCCAGAATCGGCGCGGCGCAGGCTTGCTTGCCCCGGCTTCATAGCGATTTCATGACGGAATGGAAACCCGGCCATCCCTACACATCAGCCCCTTCCGGCCCGGAATCCCTCGCTTCCGGATCAGTCGGCGCCGGCAATGGAACGCACCGAACGTCTTCGGGTTGAGCCGCCAATTCTTTGCGCGCGTCAATTGCGAATATGCCGCAAAGGCTCTGTCGACCTCGCCTGTTCGTTTCAAAAGCAACGCCTGCCGCACTATTGTGCAGTGCAGCACGAGAATGCCCGTTTCAAGGCAAAATTCTTCGTGACATTTTCATTTCCGTTAGGCTAATGTGCCCCGATAACCGAGAGGGCAGAAAAAAATCTGCCCTCCTACGCGGTCAAAGTCTTGGGAGGATGCGATCTAGGCGCGGTTACTCGCTGCCGCCGGATACCGGAAACAGATCGGACGCGTTTAATTGCAAGGCCTCGTGCCTTGCATTTTTTTTGTGCAATCATCTGGTTGGCGCCGCGACTTGCAAGGTTGCATGACCTTACGTCACCCAGACGTTCGGCGGCGAAAACCCGGCGGCATCCCAATCAGCATCCGATACTTCGATGTGGTCGCAAGGACTTGCCGGCTCTCTACTTCGCTGGGGTCTGGCCGAAATCCGGCACGATGTGCGGTATGTCGTTGAGGCTGTATCCCAGCCCGTGCGTCAGACCGTAGAAAATGCCCATCAGGACCGCCGTCGCGATGGTGGTGCGGATCACGGCACGCAACATATGCGGCCCGCGCGGCGCGCTCGGAACCGTGCCCAGCGTCACGTCGTGATCATCGTCCTGCGTCTTGACGCTGAACGGCAGAACGGCAAACAGCACCACCCACCAGGTCGCGAAAAACAGGGCGGTGAACGAGACCCAGCTCATGATTGCTCCAGTTCGATCAGCGTACCGAAGAAATCCTTCGGATGCAGGAACAACACCGGCTTGCCATGCGCACCGATCTTGGGATTGCCGTCGCCAAGCACGCGGGCGCCGGCGGCCTTGAGCTGGTCGCGCGCGGCCAGGATGTCGTCGACCTCGTAGCAGAGATGATGCATGCCGCCTGACGGGTTCTTCGCCAGGAATGCCGCGATCGGCGAGCCCTCGCCAAGCGGCTCCAGCAATTCGATCTTGGTGTTGCCGACATTGACGAACACCACGGTGACACCATGCTCCGGCAAAGCCTGCGGCTCGGTCACTTCGGCACCGAGCGTGTTGCGGTAAGCGGCAATGGCTGCAGCCAGATCCGGCACCGCAAGCGCGACATGGTTCAGCCGTCCGAGCATGTCCGAGCTTTTTCTCCCAGGTCCAGTGACTGGCGTCATACGTCAAATCAGCAGCGACCAACAGCCATTCAGGAAGCGCGCACTGTCGCACCTGTTCCAACCGATATCAGCGAAGTACAAACGGCGATGTCTGGAATCAGCGCTGCCCGCCCCTGTGTTTTCACCTTCGATCTCGGGTCGTTCAAAGTTGCCGCCTTGCTCGATGCCGTCGACATCAGGGACGAGCTTGCATCGGCCTTCGCGGCCGGACAGCCGCCGGCGGCGGTGCTCGAACTCGCGGCCTCGAACTTCATCGACCGGGATCGCTACGAGCATTGCTTCATCCCGACGCTGATCGACACAGGTTCTGAAAAGATCCTGTTCGACACAGGCTGCGGAGATGACGGCGGTTCACTCCCGGACTGCCTGCAAGCCCTTGGGCTCGGCCCCGAGGACATCGACGTGGTGGTCATCACGCACGGGCATCCGGACCACATTGGCGGGCTGGTCAGGAATAAGCAACCCGTCTTCAGCCGAGCGCGATACGTATTCGGCGCGACGGAATTCGCCTTCTGGACCGAAGGAAATGCAGTCCGCGCGGCAAGGTTGGCCAACCGTGATCTGTTCAGGCGGATTTGCACCGGCCTGGCCGACCGCGCGACATTCATCGCGCCTGGAGACGAAGTGGTGCCGGGCATCACTGCCATCGACGCGGCCGGTCACTCCCCCGGGCTTTTGGCATTCCTGGTCGAAAGCGGCGGACAGCAATTGCTGATCTGGTCGGACGCTTTCCTGCATTATGTCGTGTCGATCCAGCGTCCGGAGTGGCATGCCGATTTCGACGACGACAAGGAAAAGGCAGTCGAAACCCGCAAGCGGCTGCTGAGCATGGCTGCGGAGCGTCGCCTGCTCGTCGCCGGCCATCACATGCCGTTTCCGGGCCTGGGCCATGTCGGGCGGACAGGCGGGTCCTTTCGCTGGATTCCGGTCAGCTATCAGCTGAACGTCTGACCAGCCGCCGCCCCCTTCAGCGCGTGACGAAAACCGTCACCAATGGTTTCTTGCCCCAGGCTTCGTTGGCCGCGCCGCGCACCGCGCGCCGCACCGCCTCCTGCACGAGGTCGAGGTCCTTGCGGCGCTGACGGGGGATCGAATCGACCGCGCCGACGGCCGCATCGATCATCAGGTCCTCGAGCGTCTCGCCACGGGCATCGGCCTCGGCGACGCCGATTGCGACCAGGTCGGGATCGCCGGCCAGCTCGTACTTCTCGTCGAGCACGACATTGACCGCGACATGACCGGCAAAGGACAGCTTGCGCCGGTCGCGAATACCCATCGCCTGATCGGTGCCGATCAGATTGCCGTCCTTGTAGACGCGGCCGAACGGCACCTGGTCGATGATGGTGGCGGGTCCCGGCGCGAGCCGCAGCATGTCGCCGTCGCGCACCTGCGCCACCTGGCCGATGCCAGAGGTCGACATCAGCGAACCCTGCGCCACCAGATGCGCCGCCTCGCCATGCACGGGAACGCCGATCTGCGGGCGCACCCATTCGTACATCTTGCGCAGTTCACTGCGCCGTGGGTGGCCGGAGACGTGCACCAGTGCGTCGCCGTCCTCGATGATCTTGATGCCGAGATCGATCAGGCGGTTCTTGATTTCGAGGATCGCCTTCTCGTTGCCGGGAATGGTGCGCGAGGAAAACACCACCGTGTCGCCCGCCGTCAGCGACACCGATTTCATCTCGTCGCGCGACAGTTTCGCCAGCGCCGCCAGCGGCTCGCCCTGGCTGCCGGTGCAGATGATGACCAGGTTCTCGCGCGGAATGAAGCCGAAATCCTCCTCGGCGATGAACTCCGGCAGCCCGTCCATATAGCCAAGCTCGTCAGCCACATCGATGACGCGCTTCAGCGAGCGGCCGAGCACCAGGCACTGGCGGCCGGCATCGCGCGCTGCCCTGGCGATCGAGACGATGCGCCCAACATTGGAGGAGAAGGTGGTGACGGCGACGCGGCCCTTGGCGGCCTGGATGACGCCTTTCAGCCCCTCGCCCACGGCCACTTCCGAAGGCGACTCGCCTTCACGCAGCGCGTTGGTCGAATCGCAGATCAGCGCCAGCACGCCCTTGTCGCCATAGGCGCGGAAACGCGCCTCGTCGGTCTTGGGTCCGATCGTCGGCTCCGGATCGATCTTCCAGTCGCCGGTATGGATGACGGTGCCGGCAGGCGACGTGATCGCCAGCGACATGGGTTCGGGAATCGAGTGTGCCACCGGAATGGCTTCGATCTCGAAGGGACCGACAGTGAACTTTTCGCCCGCCCGGTAGATCGTCAGCGGGATCTTCGGCGCGCCCTGCTCGCCCTGCCGCTTGGCTTCCAGCAGGCCGGCGCTGAACGGCGTCATCCAGACCGGGGCCTTCAGCTTCGGCCAGGTGTCGAGCAGCGCGCCGTAATGGTCCTCATGCGCGTGGGTGATGATGATGCCGCGCAGATTGGCGAGGTTCTCCTCGATGAAACGCGTGTCGGGCAGGATCAGGTCGACGCCCGGATGCGCCGCGTCGGGAAAGGTGACGCCGACATCGATGACGATCCACTCGCGCGCGCTCGGCGGGCCGTAGCCGTAGAGGGCGAAGTTCATGCCGATCTCGCCGACACCGCCGAGCGGCACGAAGACGAGTTCAGCGTTGTCCGCTTTCGCCATGATTTTTCCCTTCCTGGCCCTCAGGCCAAGCCGTTAAAGCAATTCCGGCAAAGGTGTCTAACGGTTTGCAGTCCGGAATTGCTCAAAAACAAAACTAAACCCGCGCGGAAGCGACCGCACCGAAATGAACATCGCCGGCGGCGACCGTCAGAACAGCCCCCTCATCGTCGCGGATCACGAAACGGCAGTCCTCGTCAATGGTCTCGAACACGCCACGCACCACATTACCGTCAATTCTGACAGCAACCTCGCCGCCAAGGCCCGCGGCGCGGGCTAGCCAGCGCTTTCTGATCGCGGCAAGGCCTCGTCCTTCGTCCCAAAGGCGGGCATTCTCGCTCCAGGCATCCGACAGCGCCAGAAACAGCGTTTCGGCATCGCAGGCAGCGCCCAATGCATGAAGCGATGTCGCGGGATAGGGCAAATCCTGCGGGTGCGCCACCACATTGACGCCGATGCCGACCGCCACCGCGAAGCGGCCACCGTCCAGCATTGCCGACTCCAGCAGGATGCCGGCCAGCTTGGCCCCGGACGCCAGCACATCGTTCGGCCATTTCAGCTCGAAGCGGTTCTGTCCCTGGCTCGCGCCGTCGAGCCCTACCGAAATGCGGCCCTTCGGGACCACCGCGTCGAGCGCGTCGGCCAGCGCCAGCCCGGCGACGAAACCGAGCGTCGCGGCAAGGCGCAGTTCGCCGCCAGTGATGACGAGCAGCGTCGCCGCCAGATTGCCTTCCGGCGTTGCCCAGGCCCGGCCACGCCGGCCGCGCCCGCTTTCCTGCTTCTTGGAAACGACCCAGAGCTTGCCCGGTTCGCCGGCGCGGGCATGGTCCAGCGCCAGCGCGTTGGTGGAGCCGACACTGTCATGCGCCTCGAGCCGGAACCCTTCCGACGCCGAGGTTGGAGCCAGCCGAAATGCCATCCCGTCAGAAAAACGTCTTGGCGGCGGCTTCGGCATAGGTGCCGATCGGCCCGCCGATCAGCACATAGAACAGCACGAAGGCGCCACTGACGCCGAGCACGACACGCAATTCGCTGGCCATCGGCACGAAGCCGCCGACCGGCTCATCGAACCACATGATCTTGATGATGCGCAGATAATAATAGGCGCCCACCACCGAGGCCAGCACGCCGATGATCGCCAGCGCATAGAGATTGGCGTTGATGGCGGCGAGGAAGACGTACCACTTCCCCCAGAAGCCGGCGAGCGGCGGAATGCCGGCCAGCGAGAACATCAGGATGGTCAGGATCGTCGCCATGACCGGGTTGGTCGACGACAGGCCGGCAAGATCGCTGATCTGTTCGACATTGCCTTCCTTGCGCCGCATGGCGAGGATGAAGGCAAAGGTACCGAGCGTCATCACCAGGTAGATCAGCATATAGATGGCGACGCCGCGCACGCCGGCCTGGCTGTTGGCGGCAAGGCCGACCAGCGCGTAGCCCATATGGCCGATCGAGGAATAGGCCATCAGCCGCTTGATGTTGGTCTGACCAATGGCGGCGAAGGCGCCAAGCGCCATCGAGGCGATCGAGATGAAGACGATGATCTGCTGCCAGTCGGAAGCGATCGGCTTGAACGCGCCCATGCTGACGCGCACGATCAGCGCCATCGCCGCCATTTTCGGCGCCGCCGCCAGGAAAGCCGTCACCGGGGTCGGCGCGCCCTCATAGACGTCCGGCGTCCACATGTGGAACGGCACCGCCGATATCTTGAAGGCAAGCCCGGCCAGCACGAAGACGAGGCCGAAGACGAGGCCAAGCTGGCGTTCGCCGCCGCCAAGCGCGGTCGCGATCTCCTGGAAGCCGGTGTTGCCGGTATAACCGTAGACAAGGCTGATGCCGTAGAGCAGCATGCCCGAGGACAGCGCGCCGAGGACGAAATATTTCAGGCCGGCTTCGGTCGAACGCAGATTGTCGCGGTTGATCGCCGCCAGCACATAGATCGCCAGCGACTGCAATTCGAGGCCGAGATAGAGCCCGATCATGCCATTGGCCGAGATCATCAGCATCATGCCGAGCGTGCAAAGCAGGATCAGCACCGGATATTCGAACTTGTCGAAACGCTCCGTCTTGGCAAAGCGCATCGACATGACGAGCGTCACCGCCGAGCCGATCAGGGCCAGCACCTTCATGAAGCGGGCGAAGGAGTCCTGGATGAAGGCGTGGCCATAGGCGCTACCCTGCCCTGCGTGGAAGATCAGCCAAGCGCCTGCGATCACCAGCACGGCCACGGCAAGGCCGGTCACCGTACTGGCGGTGTTGGAACGCGAATAGGCCCCGACCATCAGCAGCGCGAGCGCGCCGATGGCAAGGATCAGCTCGGGCGTCGAGAGCGACAGGCTGGAGAGAAGGTCCGGCGTCATGGTTCGCAAAACCCCTGGGTCAGTTCGCCGCCGCGGTCTGCGCGGCGCCGATGGATGCGGTGACATTGGTGACGAGCGACTTGACCGACTGGGCCGTCGCGTCGAAGACGGGTGCGGGATAGACGCCGAAGAAGATGACCAGCACGACCAGCGGATAGATGATCGCCTTCTCGCGGGTCGACAGGTCGAGCAGCCCCTTCAGGCTGTCCTTGGTGAGGGCGCCGAAGATCACCCGGCGGTAGAGCCAGAGCGCGTAAGCGGCTGACAGGATGACGCCGGTGGCGGCGAAGAACGCCACCCAGGTGTTCACGCGGAACACGCCGAGCATAGTCAGGAACTCGCCGACGAAGCCTGACGTACCCGGCAAGCCGACATTGGCCATGGTGAAGACCATGAACACGGTGGCGTATTTCGGCATGTTGTTGACGAGGCCGCCATAGGCGGCGATCTCACGCGTGTGCATGCGGTCATAGATGACGCCGACGCACAGGAACAGCGCGCCAGAGACCAGGCCGTGGCTCAGCATCTGGAAGATCGCGCCCTGCACGCCTTCCTGGTTCATGGCGAAGATGCCCATGGTGACGAAGCCCATATGGGCGACCGACGAATAGGCGATCAGCTTCTTCATGTCCTCCTGCATCAGCGCCACCAGCGAGGTGTAGATGATGGCGACGACCGACAGCGTGAACACCAGCGGCGCGAACATTTCGGACGCCAGCGGGAACATCGGCAAGGAGAAACGCAGGAAGCCGTACCCGCCCATTTTCAAGAGAATGGCGGCCAGGATGACCGAACCGGCCGTCGGCGCCTCGACGTGTGCGTCCGGCAGCCAGGTATGCACTGGCCACATCGGCATCTTCACCGCGAAGGAGGCGAAGAAGGCGAGCCATAGCCAGGTCTGCATGTTGGCAGGGAAGCTGTGCGTCAAGAGCGTCGGGATGTCGGTGGTACCGGACTGGTAGAACATCGCCATGATGGCGAGCAGCATCAGCACCGAGCCGGCCAGCGTATAGAGGAAGAACTTGAACGAGGCGTAGACGCGCCGCTTGCCGCCCCACACACCGATGATGATGAACATCGGGATCAGGCCGGCCTCGAAGAAGACGTAGAACAGCACGATGTCCAGCGCGCAGAACACGCCGATCATCAGCGTTTCCAGCAGCAGGAAGGCGATCATGTACGCCTTGACGCGCTTCTCGATCGCTTCCCACGACGCCAGGATGCAGAGCGGCATCAGGAAGGTCGTCAGGATGACGAACAGCATGGAAATGCCGTCGACGCCCATATGGTAGGAAATGCCGGAGTCGAGCCAGGCCACCTTCTCAACGAACTGGAAGCCGGCCTGCGAATTGTCGAAGCCGGTCCAGATAAACAGCGAGATGATGAACGTGAACGTCGTGGTCAACAGCGCGATGGCGCGGATGTTGCGGCGTGCGTTTTCACTGTCATCGTTGATGAACAGGATCAGCAGCACACCAACCAACGGCAGGAAGGTGACCAGCGAGAGGATTGGCCAGGCGGTCATCAGAGCATCATCCAGGTGACGAGTGCGGCAACGCCGATCAGCATGGCGAAGGCATAGTGGTAGAGGTAGCCGGTCTGCAGCTTGACGACGCGGTTGGTGACATCGACGACGCGCGCCGAAATGCCATCCGGCCCGAGCCCGTCGATGACGGTGCCGTCACCGGTCTTCCACAGGAAATGGCCAAGCCGCTTGGCGGGCCGCACGAACAGGAAGTCGTAGAGCTCGTCGAAATACCACTTGTTGAGCAGGAAGGCGTAGAGCAAGCGATGGTTGGCGGCGACGCTCCGGGGCAGTTCCGGTGAGCGGATGTAGAACTTCCAGGCCACCGCGAAGCCGATCAGCATGGCGATGAAGGGAGACAGTTCCACCCACAGCGGCAGTTCGTGGATTTCGTGCAGGATGTGATTGTCCGGCAGCGTGAACAGCGACGCCTTCCAGAACTCGGCATAGCCTTCGCCGATGAAGGCGCCGTGGAAGATGATGCCGGCAAACAACGCGCCGGCGGCCAGCACGAACAGCGGCACCAGCATCACCGGCGGCGATTCATGGACATGGTGCATCACCTCATGGCTTGCCCGCGGCTTGCCGTGGAAGGTCATGAAGATCAGGCGCCAGGAGTAGAAGGAGGTGAAGCAGGCGGCGATGACCAAAAGCACGAAGGCGAGGCCGGCAACCGAATTGTGGCTGGCAAAGGCCGTCTCGATGATGGCGTCCTTGGAGAAGAAGCCGGCGGTGCCGATGACTGTCACCGGAATGCCGACGCCGGTCAGCGCCAGAGTGCCGATCACCATCATCCAGTAGGTGGTCGGGATCAGCTTCCTCAAACCGCCCATCTTGCGCATGTCCTGCTCGTCGGAGACGGCATGGATGACCGAGCCCGAGCCGAGGAAAAGCAGCGCCTTGAAGAAGGCATGCGTGAACAGGTGGAAGATCGCAGCGCCATAGGCGCCGACGCCGAGCGCCACGAACATGTAGCCGAGCTGCGAGCAGGTCGAATAGGCGATGACGCGCTTGATGTCGTTCTGGACGAGACCGACCGTGGCCGCGAAGAATGCGGTGAAGGCGCCGATGAAGGTCACCACCGTCAGCGCGGAATGCGACAGCTCGAACAGCGGCGACAGCCGCGCCAACATGAATACACCGGCCGTCACCATGGTGGCGGCATGGATGAGCGCCGACACCGGGGTCGGGCCTTCCATGGCGTCGGGCAGCCAGGTGTGCAGCGGCACCTGCGCCGACTTGCCCATGGCGCCCATGAACAAGAGCAGGCAGACGACGGTCATCGCCGCCTGCTTGTCGAGCGCATGGCCGAGGAAGGTGAGCACGGCGGCACCCTGCGGCGCGCCTTCAGCAGGAATGAACGTCGCCGCATTGGCGAAGATGGTGCCGAGATTGGCCGAGCCGAACAGCACGAAGACGCCGAAAATGCCGAGCGCGAAACCGAAATCGCCGACGCGGTTGACGACGAAGGCCTTTATTGCCGCGGCATTGGCCGATGGCTTCTTGTACCAGAAGCCGATCAGCAGGTAGGACGCGAGGCCCACCCCTTCCCAGCCGAAGAACATCTGCACGAGGTTGTCTGCCGTCACCAGCATCAGCATGGCGAAGGTGAACAGCGACAGATAGGCGAAGAAGCGCGGCCGGTTGGGATCGTGGTGCATGTAGCCGATCGAATAGATGTGAACCAGCGCCGACACGGTGTTGACCACCACCAGCATCACCACCGTCAGCGTGTCGATCCGCAGCGCCCAGGAGACGTCCAGCCCGCCGGACTGGATCCAGTGCAGCACCGGGACGGTGAACACCTCGCCATGGCCGAAGCCGACGCTGAAGAAGGCGACCCATGACAGCACGGCCGCGATCACCAGGAAGCCGGAAGTGATGTATTCGGATGCCTTGGCACCGAGCGCGTTGCCGAACAGGCCGACGATCAGGAAGCCGAGCAGTGGAAGGAAGACGATCGCTTGATACATAGTCGCCCCGTCAACCCTTCATGGTGTTCACGTCTTCGACCGCGATCGAGCCACGGTTGCGGAAGAAGACGACGAGAATGGCAAGTCCGATGGCGGCTTCAGCCGCCGCGACCGTCAGCACGAACAGCGCGAACACCTGGCCGACCAGATCGCCGAGCGCCGCTGAGAAGGCGACGAAGTTGATGTTGACCGCGAGCAGGATCAATTCGACCGACATCAGAATGACGATGATGTTGCGGCGGTTGAGGAAGATGCCGAACACGCCGAGCGTGAACAGAACAGCCGATACGGTCAGATAATGTGCGATGCCGACGACCATCTCAGACTCCTTCGCCCGACTTGACCTTGCGGATTTCCATGCCGGTCGCCGCGGTGCGGCCGACCTGGGCGGCGATCGACTGCCGCTTGACCCCTTCCTTGTGGCGCAGCGTCAGGACGATGGCGCCGATCATGGCAACCAGCAGGATGAGGCCCGAAATCTGGAAGTAGTAGAGGTAGTCGGTATAGAGGATGTCGCCGAGCGCTGCCGTATTGGAGCGCGCGGCGAGATCCGGGATGGGCTTTGCGACCGTCGCGGCGAGTTTCGGCGCGAATGTGTAGCCACCCAGCACGATGATCAGCTCCGCCGCCAGGATCAGCCCGACCAGCGCGCCGATCGGCGCGTATTGCAGGGCTCCCTCCTTCATCTCGGCGAAGTCGACGTCAAGCATCATGACGACGAACAGGAACAGCACCATGACCGCTCCGACATAGACGACGAGCAGGATCATCGCCAGGAACTCGGCGCCGGTCAGCATGAACAGGCCGGCGGCGTTGAAGAAGGTCAGGATCAGGAACAGCACCGAATGCACGGGGTTGCGCGACGAAATGACCATGAACGCCGATGCCACCGCGACAAAGGCGAAGAGGTAGAAAAAGGCCGCCTCTAGTCCACTCAGCATTGGGGATCCCCCGGGTTCCTGTCCGGACACGACGCTTGCGCCTGTCCGATTTTCGCCGCCGCCACCGGCTGGCAAGTTGCTTGTCCTTAGACGAGGCCCCTCGCCCCGTCCATGCGTCAAATGTCAGCGATAGGGCGAGTCCAGCGAGATGTTGCGCGCCAGTTCGCGCTCCCACCGGTCGCCATTCGCCAGCAGCCTGTCCTTGTCGTAGTAGAGTTCCTCGCGCGTCTCCGTCGCGAACTCGAAATTCGGCCCCTCGACGATGGCGTCGACCGGGCAGGCTTCCTGGCAGAAGCCGCAATAGATGCACTTCACCATGTCGATGTCGTAACGCACCGTGCGGCGCGTGCCGTCATTGCGGCGCGGGCCGGCCTCGATGGTGATCGCCTGCGCCGGGCAGATCGCCTCGCACAACTTGCAGGCAATGCAGCGTTCCTCGCCATTGGGATAGCGACGCAGCGCGTGCTCGCCGCGGAAGCGCGGGCTGACCGGCCCCTTCTCGTGCGGATAGTTGATCGTCTCCTTCGGCGCGAAGAACTGGCGCATCGACAGGAAGAAAGCGCTGACGAAATCCTGCAGCAGCAGCGATTTTGCGGCCTGGGACAAAGCGGACATCACGCAAACCCCGTGATCTTGAGGAAGGCCGCGGTGGCGACGACCATGAACAGCGAGATCGGCAGGAACACTTTCCAGCCCAGCCGCATCAGCTGGTCGTAGCGGTAGCGCGGCACGAAGGCCTTCACCATCGAAATGCCGAAGAACACGAAGCAGACCTTCAGCACGAACCAGATGACGCCGGGCACCCAGGTGAAGGGCGCGAAGTCGAAGGGCGGCAGCCAGCCGCCGAGGAACAGGATGGTGGCCAGCGCGCACATCAAGACGATAGCGACATACTCGCCGAGGAAGAACAGCAGGAACGGTGTCGACGAATATTCGACCATGTGGCCGGCGACCAGCTCCGATTCGGCTTCCACCAGATCGAAAGGCGGCCGGTTCGTCTCGGCCAGCGCCGAGATGAAGAAGATGATGAACATCGGGAACAGGGCCAGCCAGTTCCAGTCGAGGAACGTGTTGGGCAGGCCGAGCCGCGTGCCAATTCCGTCATGCTGCGACAGCACGATATCGCTGAGGTTGAGCGAGCCGGCGGTGAGCAGCACGGTGACGATGACGAAGCCGATCGAGACTTCGTAGGACACCATCTGCGCGGCCGAGCGCAGCGCGCCGAGGAACGGATATTTCGAGTTCGACGCCCAGCCGCCCATGATCACGCCATAGACCTCCAGCGAGGAGATGGCGAAGACATAAAGGATGCCGACATTGACGTTGGCGATCGCCCAGCCCTGGCTGACCGGAATGACCGCCCAGGCCGAGATCGCCAGCACGGCCGAGACCAGCGGCGCCAGCAGGAAGACGCCCTTGTTGGCGCCTGACGGGATGACCGGCTCCTTGAAGACGAACTTCAACAGGTCGGCAAAGGCCTGCAGCGTGCCCCAGGGGCCGACGACGTTCGGGCCACGGCGAAGCTGCACGGCCGCCCAGATCTTGCGGTCGGCGTAGAGGATGTAGGCGACGAAGATCAGCAGCACGACGATCAGCACGACTGATTTCAAGAGGATCAGCAGCGCCGGCAGCACGTAGAAGGAGAAGAAGGTGTCCATGCTTATTCCGCCGCCTGCTTGAAGCCGCTCTTGGCCAGTGCCGAGCATTCCGCCATCACGGCCGATGCCCGCGCGATCGGGTTGGTCAGATAGAAATCCTTGACCGGCGAGGTGAAGGTGCCCTTGTTCAACCGCCCGCCGAGCTTCGCCACGCCGGCGATATCCTCGGCATTGCCGGCCGCGACCTGGTCGATGCGGGCCAGATGCGGATATTCGCCATAGAGCTTGGCACGCAGTTGCGGCAGCGAGTCGAATGGCAGTTTCTTGCCCAGCACGTCGGACAGCGCCCGCAATATGGCCCAATCCTCGCGCGCATCGCCCGGTGCGAAGCCGGCGCGGTTGGTCTGCTGCACACGCCCCTCTGTGTTGACGTAGGTGCCGGACTTTTCGGTATAGGCCGCCGCCGGCAGGATGACATTGGCGCGGTGCGCGCCGGCGTCGCCATGCGTGCCGACATAGACGACAAAGGCGCCGCCGGTCTTGCTCATGTCGATCTCGTCGGCACCGAGCAGGAACAGCACATCAGTCTCGCCCAGCATGCCGGCAACGTTCTTGCCGCCCTCACCCGGCACGAAGCCGAGGTCGAGACCGCCGACGCGTGCCGCTGCATTGTGCAGCACGGCAAAGCCGTTCCAGTCGGCGCGAGCAGCATTCACGGCAGCGGCGAGCCTGGCCGCCTGGCCGAGCACGGCCGCACCGTCGGCGCGCGCCAGCGCGCCCTGGCCGACGATGATCAGGGGATGCGTCGCCTTCTTCAGCGTCTGGAAGAACTTGCCGTTGCCGTCCGCCAGATCCTTGAGCGAATCCGGTCCGGCGCCCAGCTGTTCGTAGTCATAGCGCGTGTCGCCGACATCGCCGATGACGCCGACCGGCAGATTGCCGAGGCGCCAGCGCTTGCGGATGCGGGCATTGAGCACCGAGGCCTCGAAGCGCGGATTGGCGCCGATGATCAGCACCGCGTCGGCCTGCTCGATGCCTTCGATGGTCGGGTTGAAGATATAGCTGGCGCGTCCGAGCGCCGGATCGAGCGCGGCGCCGTCCTGGCGGCAATCGGTGTTCTTCGAACCGAGCGAAGCCATCAGGAGCTTCAACGCAAAGATTTCCTCGACAGCCGCGAGATCGCCCGCGACCGCGCCGATCTTCTCAGGCGTCGTCTTCGACACCGCGTCCTTGATCGATGCGAAGGCTTCGGCCCAGCTCGCCGGAACCAGCTTGCCGTCCTTGCGCACATAGGGGCGGTCGAGGCGCTGCGTACGCAGGCCGTCCCAGATGAAGCGCGTCTTGTCGGAAATCCATTCCTCGTTCACCGCCTCGTTGACGCGCGGCAGGATGCGCATCACTTCGCGGCCACGGCTATCGACGCGGATCGCCGAGCCGACGGCGTCCATCACGTCGATGGATTCGGTCTTGGTCAGTTCCCACGGCCGCGCCTGGAAGGCGAAGGGCTTGGAGGTCAGCGCGCCGACCGGGCAGAGATCGATGACATTGCCCTGCAGCTCCGAGGTCATCGCCTGTTCGAGATAGGTGGTGATCTCGGCATCCTCGCCGCGGCCGATCAGGCCGAGCTCGGAGATGCCGGCGACCTCGGTGGTGAAGCGGACGCAGCGCGTGCAGTGAATGCAGCGGTTCATCACCGTCTTGACCAGCGGGCCGATATACTTGTCTTCGACCGCGCGCTTGTTCTCGTGATAGCGCGAGGAATCGACGCCGAAGGCCATCGCCTGGTCCTGCAGGTCGCACTCGCCGCCCTGGTCGCAGATCGGGCAATCCAGCGGGTGGTTGATCAGCAGGAATTCCATCACGCCTTCCCGGGCCTTCTTGACCATCGGCGTGTTGGTGAAGATTTCCGGCGGCTCGCCGTTGGGGCCGGGGCGCAGATCGCGCACGCCCATGGCGCAGGAGGCCTGCGGCTTGGGCGGCCCGCCCTTCACCTCGATCAGGCACATGCGGCAATTGCCGGCGATCGACAGCCGCTCATGGAAGCAGAAGCGCGGCACTTCCGCGCCCGCGTCCTCCGCCGCCTGCAGCAGCGTATAGTGGTCGGGTACAGTGATTTCTTTCCCGTCGACCTTGAGCTTTGCCATTCGCTTCAAACCCCTGCGGATTTCCCGCAATCTCTTTTCCGGTCGCGACCGACGCCGCGCCCGACATTTCGTTTACTTCTTGGCGGCCAGCGCCGCGGCCTGGGCAGTCCAGTCGTCACGGCCGATACGGCCGTTGAACGAGAGATAATCGTCGACCCAGGCGATCTCCTGCGGCGACCATTGGGCGATCTGGGCGTAAGTCCAGATACCAAGGCCGTTCAGCACCTTCTCCAGCTTCGGGCCGATGCCCGATATAGCCTTGAGGTCGGACGGTTTCGCCGGCTTCTCCATGGCCTTGGGCTGCCTGAAATCTTCCGGCAACAGCACATCGGAGGTCTCACCCGCTGCCGGAGCTGCATCTGCGGCTGGCGCGATGACCACGGCCTCCCTGGCTGCGATATCGGTGACCTCCTGGGCGAAGGACTGCGCCTCGGCTATCATGGTCTTCGCCGTCGCCCGCGCCCTGATGGACGACGAGTTCGCGTCCTCGAATCGCTCGACGCGCGCCTCGAAATCCTCGATCAGCGGCTGCATGAGTCGATGTGATGCCTCGGCGGCTCCCGACAGCGCCCCCATCCAGACGCCGAAGGCATGATTGGCGAGCCCCATGCCAAGCGCCGACATCGCCACCGCACCCGCGACGGGATGCGCGAAAAGGTTGACGGCGCTGGCCATCTCCTTCGGCATCATCCTGGTCAGGTCCTGGTTCATCTTCTCGATCTGGTCCAAATTGGGCATCAATGGGTAGGGTGTCGAATACGGCGCCATAGAGTTCTCCCGGTCGTTTCTTCGTTCGCCCCGCCCCGTTTTCTTCCCGTTCAAAAGTTTCTTTTTATTCCGCCGCCACCATCACCGGTTCGGCCCGGTGCGCGTTGCGCGAAAACTCGTCGATGCGCCGCTCCACCTCCCCACGGAAATGCCGCATCAGGCCCTGGATCGGCCAGGCCGCGGCATCGCCCAGCGCACAGATCGTGTGGCCCTCGACCTGCTTGGTGACGTCGAGCAGCATGTCGATCTCGCGCTTCTGCGCCTCGCCGCGCACCAGCCGCTCCATCACCCGCCACATCCAGCCTGTGCCCTCGCGGCATGGCGTGCATTGGCCGCAGCTCTCGTGCTTGTAGAAGTAGGAAAGCCGCGCGATCGCCTTCACGACGTCGGTCGACTTGTCCATGACGATGACGGCCGCCGTGCCGAGGCCGGATTTGAGGTCGCGCAGCGCGTCGAAATCCATCGGCGTGTCGATGATCTGCTCTGCCGGCACCAGCGGCACCGAGGCGCCGCCCGGAATGACCGCGAGCAGATTGTCCCAGCCGCCGCGGATGCCGCCGCAATGCGTTTCGATCAGCTCGCGGAATGGGATCGACATCGCCTCTTCGACGGTGCACGGATTGTTGACGTGGCCGGAGACGCAGAACAGCTTGGTGCCGACATTGTTGGGCCGGCCGAAGGACGAGAACCACGCGGCCCCCGGCGCAGGATGGTCGGCGCCACCGCGATCGATTCGACATTGTTGACCGTGGTCGGGCAGCCATAGAGGCCGACATTGGCCGGGAATGGCGGCTTCAGCCGGGGCTGGCCCTTCTTGCCTTCGAGGCTTTCCAGCAGCGCCGTTTCCTCGCCGCAGATATAGGCGCCGGCGCCGTGATGCATGTAGATTTCGAAATCGTAGCCCGACGTGTTGTTCTTGCCGATCAGCTTGGCCTCGTAGGCCTCTTCGATCGCCCGCTGCAGCGCCTCGCGCTCGCGGATGAATTCGCCGCGCACATAGATATAGGCGGCAATCGCCCCCATGGCGAAGCCGGCCAGAAACGCGCCTTCGACCAGCGTGTGCGGATCGTTACGCAGGATGTCGCGGTCCTTGCAGGTGCCGGGCTCGGATTCGTCGGCGTTGATGACGAGATAGCTCGGCCTGCCGTCGCTCTGCTTGGGCATGAACGACCATTTGAGGCCGGTGGGAAAACCGGCGCCGCCGCGGCCGCGCAGGCCCGACGCCTTCATCTCGTTGACGATCCACTCACGCCCCTTGGCGACGATGCCGGGCGTGTTGTCCCAGGCGCCGCGTGCCATGGCACCGGCCAGCGACTTGTCGAAGAGGCCGTAGATGTTGGTGAAGATGCGGTCTTTGTCCTGAAGCATTTTTCGTCCCTCAGACCGGCTTCTTGCCGAAAACGCGGATGTATTCGGCAACGCCGCCCTTGGCGAGCGCCTTGGCTTGGGCAACCCAGTTGTCGCGGTCGATGCGGCCCTGGAAGGAGAGATAGCCGTCGACCCATTCGCGCTCGGCCTTCTTCCACGACGCGACTTGCGCGAAGGTGAAGATGCCGAGCGTATGCAGGATGCCCTCGATCTTCGGGCCGACGCCCGAGATCAGCTTGAGATCGTCGACCGCGGCCGGCCTGTCGATACCGGCCGGACGGTTCTTGTCCTCCAGCGACGGCTTTGCCGGCTTCGCGGCTGGCACCTTGGCTTCCGGCGCTTTGAAGGCCGATGCCGGTTCGGCCTTGGCCGTCGGCCCATTGCGCTGCTTGGAAACCTTCTCGACTTCCGGCGCTGCCGTATTCGCGTTGGCGGCCGAATGCAGCGGCGCCGAAACGCTCGCAGCCTTTTCCGCCGCCGGCGCCACCTTGGCCTTTGACGGCGTCTTCAGCGCCGGGCTGGTCTCGGGCGCGTCGGTCTTCGGCTTGCTGGCATTGGACGGCGCGACAGGAGCGCCAGCCGGTGCTGGCACCGGCGCCGCGATGATCGCGCCGGGCGCTGCCTTGGCGGCCTTGGCTGCTTCCCGGGCTTCGCGGTCGCGGGTCGATTTGAGGATCGCCTTTTCGCTCTTCAGCGTGGTGAGGCCGGATGCCGGCTCCGAGCCGGTGCGGCCGTTCTGCGGTCCCGGCGCCACCGAGGCGCCCTTGCCGGCATCATAGAGATCGATGATTTCGGCCAGCCGTTCAGGCGTCAGATCCTCGAACGTATCCTTGAACACCATGACCATCGGTGCGTTGACGCAGGCGCCAAGGCACTCGACCTCCTCCCACGACAAGGTGCCCTTGTCGTTGGTGTGGAACTGGTCGTGATGGATTTTCGAGCGGCACACATCCATCAGCGCTTCCGAACCGCGCAGCATGCACGGCGTGGTGCCGCAAACCTGGATGTGCGCGCGGGTGCCAACGGGATTCAGCTGGTACTGCGTGTAGAAGGTCGCGACCTCGAGCCCACGGATGCGTGGCATGCCGAGCATGTCCGAAATCGTCTCGATCGCCGCCTTGGTGACCCAGCCTTCCTGCTCCTGCGCTATCATCAGAAGCGGGATGATCGCCGACTGTTCGCGCCCTTTCGGATATTTCTTGATCCACTGCTTGGCCGCCGCCGCATTCGCCTTGTTGAAGGCGAAGGACGCTGGCTGGACGCTGGCTTCTGCGAGACGACGGACTGACATTTAGCGATCGACCTCACCAAACACGATGTCGAGGGAGCCAAGAACGGCGGTGACGTCGGCCAGCATGTGGCCGCGGCACAGGAAATCCATGGCCTGCAGATGCGCGAAACCGGGGGCGCGCAGCTTGCAGCGGTACGGCTTGTTGGTGCCGTCGGAGACCAGATAGACGCCGAACTCGCCCTTCGGCGCCTCGACGGCCGCATAGACCTCGCCGGCGGGCACGCGATAGCCTTCGGTGTAGAGCTTGAAGTGGTGGATCAGCGCTTCCATCGAACGCTTCATCGCCTGGCGCTTGGGTGGCACCACCTTGCCGTCGAGATTCGATACCGGGCCGGTGCTTTCCTTGCCGAGCAGAAGATCGACACACTGGCGCATGATCCGCGCCGACTGGCGCATTTCTTCCATGCGCACGAGATAACGGTCGAAGCAGTCGCCGTTCTTGCCGATCGGGATGTCGAAATCCATCTCGGAATAGCATTCATAGGGCTGCGACTTGCGCAGATCCCATGGCGAGCCCGAGCCGCGCACCATGACGCCCGAAAAGCCCCAGGCCCAGGCATCGGCCAGCGAAACGATGCCGATATCGACATTGCGCTGCTTGAAGATGCGGTTGCCGGTGAGCAGCTTGTCGAGATCGTCGAGCGATTTCAGGAACGGGTCGATCCATTTGCCGATGTCCTCGACCAGCTGTCGCGGCAGGTCCTGGTGGACGCCGCCGGGCCGGAAGTAGGCCGCATGCATGCGCGAACCGGAGGCGCGCTCATAGAACACCATCAACTTTTCGCGCTCGACGAAACCCCACAGCGGCGGCGTCAGCGCGCCGACGTCCATCGCCTGCGTCGTCACATTGAGGATATGCGACATGATGCGGCCGATCTCGCAGTAGAGCACGCGGATCAGCTGGCCGCGCCTCGGCACCTCGATGCCGAGCAGGCGCTCGGCGGCAAGCGCGAAGGCGTGCTCCTGGTTCATCGGCGCGCAATAGTCGAGCCGGTCGAGATAAGGCACCGCCTGCAGATAGGTCTTGGCCTCGATCAGCTTTTCCGTGCCGCGATGCAGCAGGCCGATATGCGGATCGACGCGGTCGACGACTTCGCCGTCGAGCTCGAGAACCAACCTCAAAACACCATGCGCCGCAGGGTGTTGAGGTCCAAAGTTGATGTTGAAATTGCGGACGGAGGTTTCAGCCATTCTGGCGCCTCAATTCGTCTTGGCTTTTTCGTCCCCGGGCAGCACGTAGTCGGTGCCTTCCCAAGGGGAAAGAAAATCAAAATTGCGGAATTCCTGCTTGAGCTCGACCGGCTCGTAGATGACGCGCTTGGCTTCGTCGTCGTAGCGCACTTCGACGAAACCTGTCAGCGGGAAATCCTTGCGCAGCGGATGGCCTTCGAACCCGTAATCGGTCAGCAGGCGGCGCAGGTCCGGATGGCCTGAAAACAGCACGCCGTAGAGATCGTAGGTCTCGCGTTCGAACCAATCGGCGCCGGGATAGACGCCGGTGACCGACGGCACCATCGTCTCCTCGTCAGCCTGCACCTTGACGCGGATACGCACGTTCTGTTTCGGCGACAGCAGGTGATAGACGACGTCGAAGCGCTTGGCCCGCGACGGATAGTCGGCGCCGCAGACATCGATGATCGAGATGAACTGGCAGCGCGCATCGTCGCGCAGGAAGGTCATGACCTCTATCAGGTTTTGTGGCTCGACGTGAACGGTAAGCTCGCCGTAGGCGAGCACAGCGTCGCTGAAGCAGCCAGGCAGCTTCTCGCCGAGATAGGTCGACAGTTCGCTAAGGGATGCGGCCATGGATTTACCGTTCGATCGTGCCGGTGCGGCGGATCTTCTTCTGCAACAGAAGAATGCCGTAGAGCAGGGCTTCGGCGCTCGGCGGGCAGCCGGGCACATAGATGTCGACCGGCACGACCCGGTCGCAGCCACGCACCACCGAATAGGAATAGTGGTAATAGCCGCCGCCATTGGCGCAAGAGCCCATCGAGATGACGTAGCGCGGCTCCGGCATCTGGTCGTAGACCTTGCGCAGCGCCGGCGCCATCTTGTTGGTCAGCGTGCCGGCCACGATCATGATGTCGGACTGGCGAGGAGACGCGCGCGGCGCGACGCCGAAGCGCTCCGAATCGTAGCGCGGCATCGAGGTGTGGATCATCTCGACAGCGCAGCAGGCGAGGCCGAAGGTCATGAACATCAGCGAGCCGCTGCGCGCCCAGGTGATCAGCGCCTCGGTCGAGGTGACCAGAAAACCCTTGTCGGCAAGCTCATTGTTGATTTCGAGGAAGAAGGGATCGTCCTCCCCCACCGGCCTGCCGGTGTTGGGATCGATGATGCCCTTGGGCTTTGGCGCGACGAGGGTGCCTGAACTGTCGTTCAATCCCATTCCAGCGCTCCTTTTTTCCATTCATAGGCAAAGCCGATGGTCAGCACTGCCAAAAACACCATCATCGACCAGAAACCCAGCATGCCGATCTTCGAGAAGGACACCGCCCAGGGAAACAGGAAGGCCACTTCGAGGTCGAAGATGATGAACAGGATCGACACCAGGTAGAAACGAATGTCGAACTTCATGCGGGCGTCGTCGAACGAGTTGAAACCGCACTCGTAGGCGGAAAGTTTTTCGGGATCGGGGTTGCGGTACGCCACCAGGAACGGCGCGACCAGCAGCGCCAGGCCGACCACCAGCGCCACGCCGATGAACAGGACGATGGGCAGGTACGAACTGAGGAGTGCGTTCATGCAGCGGCTTTCCGTTGGCGCCAATCCACGTTGATTACAGCACCGGACCTTAATGCGGAAGCGTGACAGTTTAACCGCTGAACCGTTTTAAGGAGCCTATGCTGCAACGCGGCGAGGGTTAGCGCAGCACTTCCAGCGAAGCAAGTCAAACCTTGTTCAAAACAACGAGCTGGACGGCATTCCGGGAGAAACTGGTCTCATAGGCTCCTGTTTGATTTCCTTCTCTTTTTACTCCACTTTTCTCTCCTGACAGGGTTGCCGCCAAAACCCTGCTAGCATGGGCTGGAATCACCCATCACATCTTGTCAAAGCACCCTCAGAGTGACGCCTGCATGAAGGAAAAGATCTCGCTTGCCGCCGCCCGGCGCATCGCGCTCGCCGCTCAGGGATTTCTCGATCCCCGCCCCGCCGGCACGCCCGACCGCCGCCATTTCGCCCGCGTTCTGTCGCGCACCGGCCTGTTGCAGATCGATTCCGTCAGCGCCGTGGTGCGAGCCCACTACATGCCGCTCTATTCGCGTCTGGGCCCTATCCCCTGGCTTTGCTCGACAACGCCGCCGTGACGCGCAAGCGCACGGTGTTCGAATACTGGGCGCACGAAGCCTCGTTCCTGCCGGTCGAGACCTACCCGCTGATGCGCTGGCGCATGCAGCGCGCCGAGCAAGGCGATGAAATGTATCTGGGGCTGGCCAAATGGGGACGTGAGCACGCCTCCTATATAGAAGAGATCTACCGCGAGGTCGTCCAGCGCGGGCCGATCGCCGCTTCCGCGCTCGAAGGCCAGAAAGGTTCCGGCGGCTGGTGGGGTTGGAGCCACGCCAAGCACGCCTTCGAATGGCTGTTCTGGGCCGGCCGCATCACCACGGCGCACCGGCGCGGTTTCGAGCGCTTCTATGACCTGCCGGAGCGGGTGCTGCCGCAAGCGATCCTCGACCTGCCGGTGCCGACGCCCGAGGATGCACATCGGGAATTGCTGCGCATCTCTGCCCGCGCCCACGGCATCGCCACATCAGGCGACCTGCGCGACTATTTTCGGCTCTCCCCCGCCGACATGAAAGGCCGGCTCGAGGAACTGGTCGAACTCGGCGAGTTGCTGCCGGTCCGGGTCGAGGGTTGGGACAAGCCGGCTTACCTTCACAAGGATGCGCGTTTGCCGCGCAAGGTCGAGGCCCGCGCCCTGCTGGCGCCGTTCGATCCGGTCGTCTTCGAGCGCTCGCGCTCAGAGCGGCTGTTCGATTTCCACTATCGCATCGAAATCTACACCCCGGCCGAGAAGCGCCAATACGGCTACTATGTCCTGCCCTTCCTGCTTGGCGACAGGATCGTGGCGCGCGTCGACCTCAAGGCCGACCGGCCGGCAAGCGTCCTGCGCGTCCATGCCGCCTATGCCGAGCCCTGCGCGCCGCCAGAGACGGCGGCTCAGCTCTATGAAGAGTTGAAGCAGATGCAGGGCTGGCTTGGCCTCGAACGCATCGAAGCGACGCCTGCCGGCGACCTGGGCCCGGCGCTGTCCGACATCGCGGTGTCGTAAGCTCGCGTTGACACCGCCGCCCGCAACAGCATAAATCCGATCCAGACGGTCTCCTCTCAGCAAAGGGAGGAGCCAAGAGGGAATGCGGTGCGGGCCGAAAAACCCAAATCCGCGGCTGTCCCCGCAACTGTAAGCGAAGAGCCAAGGCCGAAAGCCACTGGGATTGTCCCGGGAAGGCGGCTACCCAAGGCGATGACCCGCGAGCCAGGAGACCTGCCGTCTGGAATGCAAGAATCCGATCGCCCGGCGGGTTTTCCGGGCAAGGAGCCTGATTTGGACCGCGACAGCAGTTTCTCGGCTGAAACAACGGACATTTCGTCCGGCGGGGATGATTCCCTGGCCGGCATCACTGTCATCGTCTGCGCCTCCTGTCGCGACGAGACCGGTTCCGACGCCCATCCCCGGGCCGGCGAACTTTTGGCTGAAGATACGCGCCAAGCCGCCTCGGGCGAGCAAATTCGCATCCGTACGGTCGAATGCCTCGGCAATTGCAAGCGCCGGCTGAGCGCCGCGATCCTGCGCGACGGCTGCTGGAGCTATGTGTTCGGCGACCTGACCGCGACCAGCGGCGCCGATCTCGTCGCCGGCGCGAAACTCTTCGCCACCTCGACCGACGGCCTCATTCCCTGGCGGGGCCGGCCCGACACCCTCAAGCGCGGCCTCGTTGCCCGCATCCCTCCTCTCGACATGCTGAAGGACTTGACATGACCGCTCCAAATTCGGCCGGCAATCTCTCCCGCATTCCGTGCACCGTCGTTACCGGCTTCCTCGGCGCCGGCAAGACGACGCTGGTCCGCCATCTCCTGGAAAACGCCGGCGGCAAGCGTATTGCCATCATCGTCAACGAATTCGGCGACATCGGCATCGATGGCGAAATCCTGAAAGGCTGCGGCATCGACACCTGCCCCGAGGAAAACATCGTCGAACTGGCCAATGGCTGCATCTGCTGCACCGTCGCCGACGATTTCGTGCCCGCGCTCGACCAGATCCTGTCGCTGACGCCGAAAGTCGACCACATCCTGATCGAAACCTCGGGCCTCGCTCTGCCCAAGCCGCTAGTCCAGGCGTTCCAGTGGCCGACGGTGAAGAGCCGCGTGACGGTTGATGGCGTCATCGCCGTGGTCGACGGCCCCGCATTGGCCGAGGGCCGCGTCGCCAACGACATGGACGCCTTGCAGGCGCAGCGCGCCGGGGATGAGAGCCTCGACCACGACGATCCGGTGGAAGAGGTGTTCGAGGACCAGATCGCCTGCGCCGACCTGATCATCCTGTCGAAGAGCGACCTGATGGATGCCGCCGGCTCGGCCCGCGCCAACGCCATCGTCAACGAACACTCCGCCCGCGCCGTGAAGATCGTGCCGACGTCGCATGGCAAGGTCGATCCCTCGGTGCTGCTCGGGCTCGGTCTTGCCGTCGAGGACGACATCGAGAACCGCAAGTCCCATCATGACGGCGCATTCGACCACGAGCATGACGACTTCGACACGTTCATCGTCGACATTCCCTCGATCGCCAATCCGGACGATCTGGCAAAGCGCGTCGCCGCGGCCGCCGAACAGGAAAACGTGCTGCGTGTGAAAGGCTTCGTCGAGGTCGGCGGCAAGCCGATGCGGCTCCTGCTGCAGGCCGTCGGCCCGCGCGTCAATCATTACTATGACCGCGCCTGGGCCGCCGAGGATGATCGCCGCTCGCGCCTGGTCGTCATCGGCCTCAAGGGGCTGAACCGTCCGGCGATCGAACGTATACTCGCCGGCTGATTTCAGACACGGACCGCGATGCACATCCTCACCACGACCTCCGCTTCGCTCGACGATCTCGCCGAGCCTGTCGATCTCAGGCAGACGCCGGCGGACATCGTGGCCTTGTCCTTCACCGACAGCGATCTCGCCGGACTGGCGGCAGCGTGGAAGGCGGACGCCGACCGCCTGCCCACCATGCGGCTCGCGGCACTGCGCGACCTGCGCCATCCCATGTCCGTCGACCTCTGGATCGACAGCGTCGCCCGCCATGCCAAGGTCATCCTGGTGCGCATCCTCGGCGGCTACGACTGGTGGCGCTATGGCTGCGACCAGCTGGCGGTGATTGCCCGCGAACGCGGCATCAAACTGATGCTGCTTCCAGGTGAAAGCCATGACGAGGACCTCAGGCTGATCGAAGCCTCGACGCTGCCGCGCGCCGAACTCGACGGCCTGCTCGGCTATTTCCGCGAGGGCGGGCTGGCCAATATGAGCGCGCTGGTGCACAGGCTGGCAGGCCTGGCTGGACAGGATACGTCCGTCGCCAATTCGGTCAGCGTGCCGAAGGCCGGTTACTATCAGTCTGGATTGGGGGTCGCGGAGAAGCCGGACCTTTCAAATGTGGGCGCTCGCGTCGTCCCTGTTCTCTTCTACCGTTCGATGCTGCTCGCTGCCGACATCGCTCCGATTGATGCGCTGGCCGAGGCTTTGCGCTCCCAGGGAATGGCAGCGGTCCCGATCTTCGTTTCCAGTCTCAAGGATCCTGTGTCCCTGGCCTTCGTCGAAAATGCCATCGCATCGCTCAAACCCGCCGCCATCATCACCGCGACCGCCTTCGCTTCGGGCGCCGAACCCGGCGCTGGAACCCTGTTCGACCGCGCCGGCGTGCCTGTCTTCCAAGTCATCGTCGCCACCACGCGCCGCGATGTCTGGGAAAACAACCAGCGTGGATTGGCGCCGGCCGACCTTGCCATGCATGTCGTGCTGCCCGAACTCGACGGCCGCATCCTTGCGGGCGCTATTTCCTTCAAGGGCGAGAGCGATATCGATCCGGCGCTTGGCCACCGCGCCTTCGCCAACCGGCCGGAACCGGATCGTGTGACGCAGGTGGCGGGGCGGGTCGCGGCTTTCATTCGCCTTCAGAAGACGCCGCGTGCCGAGCGCAAGCTGGCTATCCTGATCCCGGATTATCCCAGCGCGCCGGGCCGTACCGGTTATGCCGTGGGGCTCGATGTGCCGTCCAGCGTACTGGCCATGCTGCATGACTTGAGCGAACAGGGCTATGTGGTTGGAGAGATTCCGCAAACGCCGCGGGAATTGCTGGACTCGCTGGAGGGGGCCGAGATGGGCTGGGGTTGGAGGAGTATCGGAAATTCTCCAAGGACCTACCGGCTGGGGCGGTTGCTGCGGTAAGTGCAGCTTGGGGCAAGGCCGAAGACGAGACAGGCTTGCGCGAGGCCCCCCTCTCTGTCCTGCCGGACATCTCCCCCTCAAGGGGGGAGATCAGCAGCTTCGCTGCCGGCTCTCCACTTTCGACGTTTGATATTGGCGAAATCGGCGACGACCGCTCAATCTCCCCCTTTGATGGGGAGATATCCGGCAGGACAGAGAGGGGGCCTCGCGCAAGCCTTCACCATCAACCACAAGACACTTCGCCTTCCGCGCCGCGCATTTCGGCAACATCACAGTGGCACTCGCCCCCGATCGTGGCCGTTCCGCCGATCGCCGCGCCGATTATCACGACCCGACGCTGCCTCCGCGCCACGCCTTGATCGCCTTCGGCCTGTGGCTGCGCAAATCGCTCGGCGTCCATGCGCTGATCCATGTCGGCGCCCACGGCACGCTGGAGTGGCTGCCCGGCAAGACGATCGCGCTTTCGCAAAACTGCTTCCCCGAGATCGTCACCGGGTCCCTGCCCGTCATCTATCCTTTCATCGTCTCCAATCCAGGCGAGGCGGCGCAGGCCAAACGGCGCATCGCCGCCGTCACCCTTGGCCATCTGCCGCCGCCGCTGACAGGCGCCGGCCTCGACGAGCACCAGCACAAGCTCGAACGCCTGGTCGACGAATACGCCCAGGCCGACGGCCTCGACCGCCGCCGCCGCGACCGTCTCGCCAGGCTGATTGTCGAAACCGCGCAAAAGACCGGCCTTGCCTCCGAAGCCGGCGTCGCCAAAACCGATGCGTCCGACGAAGCGCTGCGCCGCATCGACGCCTGGCTCTGCGATCTCAAGGACTTCGCTATCAAGGACGGGCTGCATATCTACGGCCGCGCGCCCGAGGGCGAGCCGGATGCCATGCGCCGCCAAAGCGCGGAAGCCGAGAAGTCGGCGCTACTCGCGGCGCTCGATGGCCGCCACGTCACGGCCGGCCCGGCTGGCGCGCCCGCACGGGGCCGCTCCGACGTGCTGCCCACCGGCCGTAACCTGTTCACCTCGGACCCGCGCACCATGCCGACGCCGACCGCCTACGACCTGGGCAAGGCGGCGGCGGAAGAAGTGGTGCGCGGCTACCTGCAATCGCATGGCGACTGGCCGCGCTCCCTGGTCATCGATCTCTGGGGCTCGGCCTCGCTGCGCACCGGTGGCGAAGAGATCGCGCAGGGCCTGGCGCTGATGGGCTGCCGACCGCAATGGGACACTGCCACCGGCCGCATCACCGGCATTGAGGTGCTGCCGCCGGCGACGCTCGGCCGCCCGCGCGTCGACGTCACCTGGCGCATATCAGGCCTGTTCCGCGACATGTTCCCGACCCAGATCGCGTTGATCGATGCCGCCGCCAACGCCGTCGCCGCCCGCGACGAGGACGATTCGGAAAACCCGCTCGCCGCCAAGACCCGCGCCGATGGCAAGATCAGCCCGCGCATCTTCGGCACCTCGCCCGGCACTTATGGCGCCGGCGTCGAGGATTTGTTGTCGCGCGGCGACTGGGCGGCGCGCGAAGAGATCGGCCGCGCCTATCTCGACGCCACCTCGCACGCCTATGGCGGTGCCGGCGGCGAAGGCGTCTCGGCGCCCGGAGCGTTTGAAGGCCGCATCGCCGAGGCCGATCTTCTCGTTCACACCGGCGATGATCCGGGCCGCGACATCCTCGAAGGCTCAGCCGACGTCGCCTTCATCGGCGGCTTTTCGGCCGCCCTTGCGGCACTTGGCAGGAATGCCGACGTCATCGTGCTCGACACCACGGATCCGCAAAAACCGAAACCGCGATCGGTTGGCGAGGCGGTATCGCGCGTGGTGCGTGCCCGCGCCGTCAACGCACGCTTCATCTCAGGCCAGATGCGGCACGGCCCGCGCGGCGCCTCCGAATTCGCCGAAACGGTCGACCGGCTGGTCGGCTTCGCCGAAACCACCCATGCCATTTCAGGCGCGCTGATCGAGGCCGTGCACGATGCCTATCTCGGCGATCCGGACGTTCGCGCCTTCATCCTGCGCGAGAATCCCGCCGCCGCCAAAATCATCGCCGAGCGCTTCCTGTCGGCGCGCCGGCGCGGCCTCTGGCATCCCTTGCGCAACTCGATCGACGACGATCTCGCCGCGCTGATTGAGGAAGCCAACGCGCTCGGGGTCGCGGCATGAACGCCTTCTCGCGCCGTGGCGCCTGCCCCGCTTTGTCGGCACCGATGCAGACAGGCGACGGCCTGCTGGTGCGACTCAACCCGGTCGCCGGGGGTCTGTCGCCCAGGCTCTTGATCGGGATCGCCGAATCCGCCTTGCGGCACGGCAACGGCATCATGGAAGTCACCGCGCGCGGCAGCCTGCAGATACGCGGCCTCACTGCGGACAGCGCTGCGTTGCTGGCGGCGGAGGTGGATGCATTCGGAATCGCGGTGCGCACCGGGGTGCCGGTCGAGACCGGCCCGCTGGCAGGCATTGACCCGCGGGAGATAGCCGATCCCCGGCCTTTGGCTGAGCGCATTCGGGTGGCCGTCGAAGATGCCGGGTTGACGCAGCGGCTGGGACCGAAGGTTTCGGTGATCGTCGACGGTGGCGGACAACTGACGCTGGATGCGGTGACGGCCGATGTGCGGCTGAGGGCGGTGCGGATTGGTGCCGGCGTTCAGTGGCAGGTGTCTGTTGCCGGTGATGGGCAAAGCGCAACATTGCTGGTCGCGGCGGAAGGCGACGCGGCGCGCGATGTTGCGGTTGCGGTGCTGAGGATGGTGGCCGAGAAAGGCCGGGAGGCTCACGTAAGGGATTTGTCGGAGATGCAGTTGGTGTCTCTCGCGGGTTGGCGCGAGGCGCCCCCCTCTGTCCTGCCGGACATCTCCCCTCTAGGGGGAGATCAACGGCTTCGACGCTGGCTTTTCAACAACACCGGAGATTGGCGAAACCATCGGTGACAGCGCAATCTCCCCCCTTGAGGGGGAGATGTCCGGCAGGACAGAAGGGGGCGCCTCGCGCAAACCTATCGGTCTTTTTCCCTTGGCCGGTGACACTTTCGCTCTCGGCATTGCTCTCCCCTACGGCAGCATGCCCGCCGAAAAGCTCATCGCCCTCGCGCAAAGAGCCCTCGCCCTCGGCGCCACCGAAATCCGCCTCGCCCCAGGCCGTGTCTTGCTTTTCCTCGGCCAGCCGGCGACCGCCAACCAGCCCCTGCAAGACACAGCCACCACCCTCGGCTTCGTCACCTCCGCCGCCGACCCCCGCACCCGCATAGCCGCTTGCCCCGGTACGCCGGCTTGCGCGTCCGGCCGCATCGCCACCCGCGACATCGCCGAGACGATCGCCACCGAAAACGCCGACATCCTCGATCCCTCCCTCACCCTGCACATTTCCGGCTGCGCCAAGAGCTGCGCGCATCCCGGTCCGGCGGCGCTGACCTTGGTCGGCGGCGAAAACGGAGCCGGACTTGTCGTGAACGCGACGGCAAAGGCTCTTCCTGCCGGCTACAGGCCGGGCTATGACGCCGCGCGCGGCATCGGCCGCGTCGCCGCGGTGATCCGCGGCGCTCGATATCAGGGCGAGACCGCCGCCGCTTGCCTGACAAGGCTGGGCACGGCCGGCATCGCCGAAACCTACCAACGGGCCCAACCTTACCAACGGAAATGAGCATGGCCGCCTACGACTACATCCACGATGGCACGGCGATCTACGAGCGCTCCTTCGCCATCATCCGCGCCGAGGCCGATCTCTCGCGCTTCTCGGAAGCCGAGGCCGATGTCGCCATCCGCATGATCCACGCCTGCGGCCAGGTCGAAGCCGCCAGGAACTTTGTCTTCTCCCCCGATTTCGTCACCGCCGCCCGCAAAGCCCTGGCGGCGGGCGCGCCGATCTTCTGCGACGCGGAGATGGTCTCGCATGGCGTCACCCGCGCCCGGCTGCCGGCCGGCAACGAGGTGATCTGCACCTTGCGCGACCCGCGCACGCACGACGTCGCGAGGGAGATCGGCAACACCCGCTCGGCCGCCGCGATCGACCTGTGGGGCGAGCGCATGGCCGGTTCGGTGGTCGCCATCGGTAATGCCCCGACCGCGCTGTTTTATCTTCTGGAAAAGCTACGCGACGGAGCCCCCAAACCGGCGGCCATCATCGGCATGCCAGTCGGCTTCGTCGGCGCCGCCGAATCCAAGGATGCGCTGGCCGAGAATTCCTATGGCGTGCCCTACGCCATCGTGCGCGGCAGGCTTGGCGGCAGCGCCATGACCGCCGCCGCGCTCAATTCGCTGGCGAGGCCGGGCCTGTGAACGCGCTTCCAAAAGGCAGGCTCGTCGGCGTCGGCACCGGTCCCGGCGATCCCGAACTGTTGACGCTGAAGGCCGCGCGGGTCCTGGCCGAGGCCGATGTCGTGGCTTATTTCGCCAAGCGCGGCAACAACAGCAATGCGCGCGCCATCGTCGAGGCGCGCTTCCGGCCCGACATGCTGGAACTGCCGCTGCTCTATCCCGTCACCACGGAGATCGACAAGGACCACGACGACTACCGCTTGCAGATATCAGGTTTCTACGAGGAGTCGGCCGACAAGGTCGCCGAACACCTCGATGCTGGCAGGATGGTCGCCGTGCTCTCCGAAGGCGACCCGCTGTTCTACGGCTCCTATATGCATCTGCACGTCCGCCTCGCCAATCGTTTCCCGACCGAGGTCATTCCCGGCATTACCGCCATGTCCGGCTGCTGGTCGCAGACCGGTGTGCCGATCGTCCAGGGTGACGACGTGCTGACCGTGCTGCCCGGCACGATGAGCGAGTTCGAGCTGACCCGGCGCCTCGCCGACACCGATGCGGCCGTCATCATGAAGGTCGGCCGCAACCTGCCCAAGATCAGGCGCGCACTGGAAGCGACCGGCAAGCTGACGCGCGCAATCTATGTCGAGCGCGGCACCATGGCCGGCAGCGTCTCGATGCGGCTTGCCGACAAGCCGGACGACAAGGCGCCCTACTTCGCCATCGTGCTGGTTGCCGGCTGGTCCGGCCGCCCGACCGGAGCGCAGACATGAGCGGCCGTCTCACCGTCATCGGCCTCGGCCCCGGCAATGCCGACCAGGTCACACCGCAAGCCAGCCGCGCTGTCGCCGAGGCGAAATTCTTCTATGGCTACAAGCCTTATCTCGACCGGCTTGACCTGCGCCCCGACCAGACCCGCGTCGCTTCGGACAATCGCGAGGAACTCGCCCGTTCCAAGGATGCGCTGACGAAGGCCGCCGAAGGCCACGATGTCGCCGTGGTGTCCGGCGGCGATCCCGGCGTCTTCGCCATGGCCGCCGCCGTCTGCGAGGCGATCGAGGCCGGTCCGGCCGCATGGCGTGCGGTCGATGTCGCCGTCGTTCCTGGCGTCACCGCCATGCTGGCGGTCGCCGCCCGCATCGGCGCGCCGCTCGGCCACGACTTCTGCGCCATTTCGCTGTCCGACAATCTGAAGCCCTGGGATCTGATCGAACTGCGCCTGCTGGCGGCAGCCGGCGCCGGCTTCGTCATCGCGCTCTACAATCCGATCAGCAAGGCGCGTCCCTGGCAGCTTGGCCGCGCCTTCGAATGCCTGACCGCCATCCTGCCCGGCACGACGCCGGTGATCTTCGGCCGCGCCGCGGGTCGGCCAGACGAGCGCATCGAGGTCTATCTGCTGGCCGATGTCGACGCAGAAAAGGCCGACATGGCGACCTGCATCATCATCGGTTCGCCGGAGACCCGGATCATCAAGCGCGGCGACAAGCCGGCGCTGGTCTACACGCCGCGCTCGGCGTCGGGTGCGACGAAATGATCGATCATCGCGGCCAGCGCTTCGACGGTTTCAGCCGAAGGCACCTCCGGCAAGGCCGGCCTGCGCACCATGACCACCTCGATGCCGAGCGTTCGCGCCGCGGCAATCTTTCCGTATGTCGCCGCGCCGCCGCTGTTCTTCGACACCACGACATCTATGTGATGCTTTTCGAGCAAAGCGCGCTCATCCCTCTCGTGGAACGGGCCGCGCGCCAGCAGATAGTCGGCGTCGGGCACACCCAGCTTCGGTTCGACCGGATCGACGCTGCGGATGAGATAGTGATGCTGGGGTGCGGCCTCGAAGGCGGCCACCTCCTGTCGGCCAAGCGCCAGAAACACGCGGCGCGGCACCTCGCCAAGCGCCCGCGTGGCGGCGGCAACGCTATCGATCTCAAGCCAGCGGTCGCCTTCAGCGGCCTCCCACCCCGGGCGCCGCAAGGCAAGGATCGGCACGCCGGTCTTGCGCGCGGCCATCGCCGCGTTGGCGGAGATTCGCGCCGCATAGGGATGCGTGGCGTCGATCAGCAGATCGACACCCGCCTCGCGGACATATGCCGCCAGACCGTCGGTGCCGCCGAATCCTCCGCTTCGCACGGGCACGCCCTGCGCGACGGGGCTTTCCGTGCGGCCGGCCAGCGACAGCGTGACCGAGCAATCGGCGCGCGCCGCCAATTTTCCGGCCAGTTGCCGGGCTTCGGTGGTGCCGCCAAGGATCAGAATGCGGTGGGTCATCATGCCTGCTGAAGGTCCGCGCGGCGCCAAGCCCAACTCGAGATGGCTCACGATTGTCGGCATCGGCGAAGACGGTTTAGCGGGTCTCGGCGATGAGGCCAAGCGGCGGATCGCCGAGGCGGAGTTCATCTTCGGCGGCAAGCGGCACCTGGAGCTGGTCGCTTCCTTCGCTAGGGGTAAGCCATGCCCCTGGCCGGTTCCTTTCGATGCCGGGATGGCCGATGTCCTGGCGCTCGCCGGCAGGAACGTCTGTGTGCTCGCCTCCGGCGACCCGTTCTTCCACGGGGTCGGCGCCACCCTCGCCCGCAAGGTCAAGCCGCGCGAGATGCATGTCATATCAGCGCCCTCGGCGATTTCCCTAGCCGCGGCGCGGCTCGGCTGGGCACTGCAAGACATCGAGATCATCTCGTTGCACGGCCACCCGATCGACCTGATCCGCCCGCTGCTGCAGCCCAACGCGCGCATCCTGGCGCTGACGTCGGATGGCGATGCGCCCGCTTCAATTGCCCGCCTGCTCACCGAGCTCGACTTCGGCGCTTCACGGCTGACGGTGCTGGAGGCTTTGGGCGGACCGAAGGAGACATTGCGCTCAGCGCGTGCCGATGCCTTCCATCTGGAAAACATCAATCCACTCAACGTACTGGCGGTCGAGATTGATTCGGCCCCGCAAGGGCGCGTGCTGCCGCTCACATCGGGCCTTGCAGATCATCTGTTCGAGCATGACGGCCAGATCACCAAACGCGAAATCCGCGCCATCACCCTGTCGGCGTTGGCGCCGAGGCGCGGCGAATTGCTGTGGGATGTCGGCGCCGGCTCAGGCTCCATCGGCATCGAATGGATGCTCGCCCACCCTTCGCTGCGCGCCGTCGCCATCGAGGCCGACCCGGCCCGGGCCGCCCGCATCGGCCACAATGCCGTTGCCTGTGGTGTTCCCCGCCTCGTCATTGTGGAAGGCAGCGCGCCCAAGGCACTGGCCAAACTAGCGACGCCCGATGCCATCTTCATCGGCGGCGGCGGCAGCGACACCGGTGTCTTGAACGCCGCCATCAAGGCGCTGCGCACCGGCGGCCGTCTCGTCGCCAACGCGGTGACGCTGGAGATGGAGGCGCTGCTTCTCGCCCAGCACACCAGGCGCGGCGGCGATCTTATCAGGATAAACATCTCCCGCGCTTCGCCGGTCGGCTCGATGCAGGCGTGGCGGCCGGCCATGCCTGTCACACAATGGAGCTGGGTGAAGCCATGATGGTCGCGGGTATCGGCAGCCGAAAGGGCGTCACCGTCGAGGACGTGCTCGCGGCGATAGAAACCGCGCTCGAAGCGCATGGGCTGGCGATGTCGGCTCTTTCGGCCCTGGCCACCGCCGCGCTCAAGAAGGATGAAGACGCGATCGCTGCCGCCGGCCGCGCGCTGAACCTTCCGGTCATCATCGTCGATGACGCAGCTCTCCAGGCAGCCTCGCCACAAACGCTCAGCAGCTCCAGCCTCTCGCGGGACCTGGCCGGCACACCATCGGTTTCCGAAGCGTCGGCCCTTGCCGTCGCCGGGAAAGGCGCCAGCCTGCTTGGTCCACGCACGGTGCTCGGTGCGGTCACCTGCGCCATCGCCATCAGCGGAGACGCCGAATGACCGTCCATTTCATCGGCGCCGGTCCCGGCGCCGCCGACCTCATCACGCTGCGTGGCGCAAGGCTCTTGGCGAGTTGCCCGGTCTGCCTCCACGCCGGCTCCATTGTCGCGCCCGAGTTGCTGCAGCACTGCGCGCCGGGAACGAAGCTGATCGACACCGCGCCGATGTCGCTGGACGAGATCGAGGCTGAATATGTGGCAGCCCACAAGGCCGGCCATGATGTGGCCCGTCTGCACTCCGGCGACCTGTCGGTGTGGAGCGCGGTTGCCGAGCAGATCCGCCGGCTCGAAAAGCATGGCATCCCCTACACGCTGACGCCGGGCGTCCCTTCCTTCGCGGCGGCGGCCGCCGCCCTTCGCCGCGAGCTGACCATTCCCGAAGTCGCGCAAAGCCTTGTGCTGACCCGCGTCTCCGGCCGCGCCTCGAAAATGCCGCCCGGCGAGACCTTGGCCGGTTTCGGCCGCACCGGCGCCACGCTTGCAATCCATCTTGCCATCCATGCCATCGACCGCGTCGTCGCCGAACTGACCCCGCACTACGGCGGCGATTGCCCGGTCGCGATCGTCTTCCGCGCCTCCTGGCCGGACGAGCGCGTGCTGACCGGCACGTTGGAGACCATCGAGGCAAAGCTCGCCGTCGATCCGATGGAGCGTACGGCACTCATCTTCGTCGGCCGCTCGCTGGCGGCGGAAGGCTTTGGCGAGAGTTCATTGTACGACGCCCATTATCAGCGGCGTTTTCGCGGACGGGACGGATTGTGAGCGGCAGCACCAGAAACAAAGGCGAAAACACCACGCTCGAACAGGCGCTCGCGCGCCTGAACTTCAAGCCGCGTCCGCTCGAGCCAGGCCATGTCTGGCTGGCCGGCGCCGGTCCCGGCGATCCCGGCTGCCTGACCCTGGAAGTGCTGGCTGCTTTGGCCGAAGCGGATGCGCTGGTCTACGACGCACTGGTTTCGCCCGACGTGGTCGCGGTAGCCGGCAACGCCGAGCTTTTCTTTGCTGGAAAACGCGGCGGCCAACCCTCGATGAAGCAGGACGACATCACCGCCTTGCTGGTGCGGCTGGCGCGTGAAGGCCGCCGCGTCGTCAGGCTGAAGGGCGGCGACCCCTACATTTTCGGCCGTGGCGGCGAAGAGGCGCTGGCGCTGGCGCGCGAAAACATCCCATTCCGTGTGCTGCCGGGCCTGACGTCGGGCCTCAGCGCATTGGCGGCCACCGGTATCCCGGCCACCATGCGCGGCATCAACAAGGCTGTCATTCTGGCGACCGGCCACGCCGCTGGCACCGATGACGACATCGACTGGGCGGCAATCGCCCGTACCGGCCAGCCGGTCGTCATCTATATGGGCATGGCCAATCTGCCTGTTATAGCGGCAGCCCTGCTCGACGGCGGGCTGGCGCCATCGACGCCGGCGGCCGTGATCGTTGCCGCGACGACACCGCAGGAGCGGACCGTGGTCGCCACGCTCGCCACTATTGCCGAGGCAGCGGCGGCGGCCGGGCTTGCCTCACCGGCATTGATCGTCGTTGGCGGCATCGTCGCCATGCGCGCGGCACTGGCTGGGCAAGCATGACTGCGCGTGCGATCATCATCGGCGCGCCACGCTCCGGCTCGGGCAAGACCAGCGTCACCATCGGCATCTTGCGCGCGCTGACCCGGCGCGGCCTGAAGGTGCGCGGCGCCAAATCCGGCCCCGACTATATCGATCCCGGCTTCCACACCGCCGCCACCGGCCTGTCCGGCGTCAATCTCGACAGCTGGGCGATGCGGCCGTCGTTGCTCAACGCGCTGGCCGCTCAGGCGGCCGACGATGCCGACTTCGTCATCCTCGAAAGCGCCATGGGCCTGTTCGACGGCATTCCGGCCTCGCCCGGCCGCACCGGCTCTGCCGCCGATCTGGCGCGGCTCTACGGCCTGCCGGTGCTGCTGGTGTTCGACGTGTCGGGCCAGTCGACCACCGCGGCGGCCGTCGCCAAGGGTTTTGCCACCTACGACCCGGATGTGCGCATGGCCGGCGTGGTGTTGAACCGGTTGGGCAGCGAGCGCCACCGTCGGCTCTCCGGCGACGCCATCGAGGCGATCGGCCTGCCGGTCGTCGGCGCTATTTTGCGCGATCCGACGCTCAATTTGCCCGAACGCCATCTCGGCCTCGTCCAAGCCGGCGAATATGACGACCTGATGGCGCATCTCGATCGGCTCGCCGACATGGCGGAGAAGTCACTCGACCTCGACGCGATCATGGCGCTGGCGACACCCCTCGACCCGGCAGTTGGCGACTTCGCCGACGCGCTGCGACCGCCTGGCCAACGCATCGCACTGGCCGAGGACGCCGCCTTCACCTTCCTTTACCCGCATGTCGTCGCCTGTTGGCGCAAGGCCGGCGCGGAAATCGTCCCGTTCTCGCCGCTCGCCGACGAAGCGCCCGACCAGGATTGTGATGTCTGCTGGCTGCCCGGCGGCTACCCCGAGCTTCACGCCGGCAAACTCGCAGCCGCCATGAATTTTCATGCGGGAATGGCGCGTTTCGCCGCGAAGAAGCCGATCCATGGCGAGTGCGGTGGCTTCATGGTGCTTGGCGAAGCGCTGGAGGATGCTGGCGGCGAGACGCATCGCATGCTCGGCCTGCTCGGCCATTCCACCAGCTTCGCCAGGCGCAAGATGAATCTCGGCTACCGCGAGGCAAAGCTGCGCGCCGACTGTCCCCTGGGGCCGCAAGGCGCGCTGATCCGAGGTCACGAATTCCACTATGCGCAGATGACGGCCACTGGCAATGACGAGCCGCTGGCCGACCTCGCCGACGGCCAAGGCAATCCGCTCGGCGCTTCCGGCTACCGGCGCGGCCATGTCAGCGGCACCTTCTTTCATGCGATTGCGAGGAGCTAGGCCATGAAGCTCCCAAGAATTACCCTGTCGCCTCGGCAAGTCCTCGATGACATCGCGCTCTGCCTGGTCTTCTTCACGCGGCTGCCGCTGCCTGTGTTCGATTTTCGTGGCCGCAGCCTCGCCGCCGCGATCTGGGCCGCTCCGATCGCCGGCCTTGCCGTCGGCTTGATCGGCGCGATCGTCTTTGCCACGGCGGAACGCTTTGGCCTTGCCATTGGGCCGTCAGCCGCCCTTGCCCTTGTTGCAACCGTGCTCACCACCGGCTGCCTGCACGAGGATGGGCTCTCCGACGTCGCCGATGGCTTCGGTGGCGGCAAGTCGCGCGGACGCAAGCTCGAGATCATGCGCGACAGCCGCATCGGCGCCTATGGTGCGATGGCGCTGGCGCTGTCGCTGCTGACCCGCTGGAGCACGCTGTCGGAACTCCGCGATCCCACGCAAGCCCTCTTCGCTCTGGTGGCCGCGCATGCGGCCTCGCGCGGCGTGCTCGGCGCCTTCATGCACCTCTTGCCGCCGGCACGATCCGACGGCCTGTCGGCCGACGCCGGCACCGTCTCGCTCGAGATGGCAATAGCCGGCGCCGTGCTTGGGGCGATTCCGCTGCTCCTGCTTGGCCCCGGCGGCGCCATCGCCGCTCTGATTCTACTCGGCCTGCTGTTTGCCGCCTTCCACGCTCTTTGCCTCAACCAGATCGGCGGCCAGACCGGCGATACGGTCGGCGCCTTGCAGCAGGTGAGCGAAATCGCGGTGCTTCTCGTCGCTTCCGTAGCTCTTTCCTGATCCCCTTGACCTGATTCCCTTCTGGAGACCTTGCCCCCATGCCCTTCAAATCCCTCGATGAACTGCGCGCAGCCTGCCTTGACCTGCCCGCCGGCAGCGAGGCGGCCGCCAATGCCGTTGCTCGCCGCCAGGACACGCTGACCAAGCCGCAAGGCAGCCTTGGCCGGCTGGAAACCATCGCCGCCTGGCTGGCGCGTTGGCAGGGCCGCGACATGCCGAAGCTCGACCGCGTAAAAGTCTTCGTCTTCGCCGGCAACCACGGCGTCACCGCGCAGGGCGTATCGGCCTACCCCTCGGAAGTCACCGTGCAGATGGTGGCGAATTTTGCCGGTGGCGGTGCCGCCATCAACCAGTTGGCCCGCATCGCTGGCGCCGAACTCGACGTCATCCCGCTCGACCTCGACCAGCCCACTGGCGACTTCACGCAGACATCGGCGATGGACGAGAAAGCCTTTCTCGCCGCCGTGTCCGCTGGCTATGACGCGGTGACCAAAGACATCGACCTCGTCTGCTTTGGCGAAATGGGCATCGGCAACACCACGCCCGCCGCCGCCATTTCGGCTGCCCTGTTCGGCGGCGGCGCCGAAAAATGGACCGGTCGTGGCACCGGCGTTGACGATGCCGGCCTGAAGCGCAAGGTGGTCGCCATCGAAGCCGGCCTGAAGCGCCACGCCGCCACCCTCGCCGACCCGCTGGGCGTTGCCGCTTCGCTCGGTGGCCGCGAACTCGCCGCCATCTTCGGCGCCACACTCGCCGCCCGCCATCTCGGCATACCCGTGCTGCTCGACGGCTTCGTCTGCACAGCTGCGGCGGCACCGTTGGCCAAGCTGCATCCGACCGGCCTCGCCCACACGATCGCCGCCCACGTCTCCGCCGAATCGGGCCATCGCGGCCTGCTCGAAGCGCTCGCCCTGCCGCCGCTGCTCGATCTCGGCATGCGGCTCGGCGAAGGCTCAGGCGCGTGCCTGGCCGTCAACATCGTGCGCTCGGCGCTGGAATGCCATGCGAGAATGGCGAGCTTTGCCGAGGCTGGCGTTTCGGAGAAGTAATGCGCGGATCGCCTTGAGGTACAAACCCTCATAAATTTTCGGAGCCCCCAAAACAGCGAGGGCCGCGATGTCCTTGCTCGGACTGGCTGAAACTTCGACAGCAAGAGAAGGCACGGGCGCGCTCGGCCTTTTCCGCAGGCTCCAAGTGAAAGGGCATATATTAGCTAGAAAGAATATATTAATGGCTGTGGTGCAGCCTTCCGTACGGGGATGGGAAACGCCTCCTCATCGGACGTTCCAAACGCGCGCCCTTGAAGCGCCGGGACGCTCGACCAGTGCGGAGCAAACGCATGAGTGTCGGAGCAGCTCTCGAACTATTGCTGCGGTTGATTCATAGCCGAGCCATGAAGTTGGCGGCGTTGCCGGAGGATGAAAGGGATATACACTACGATCTCATCCGCCGCGCATGCTGCGCAGCCGCCGAGCACATCGGGCAAAACCCCGACAAGGCAGCCATCACGGCAAACGATATGGTTGAGTTTGTTCACGCGTTGGTGGGAATCATCGAAGCGGGCTGTGATTCAGACCAAGGGCCAAGCACCGACCGACCGCCAGCGCGACATTTCGGCAGCCGGGGGCATGGCATGACGCGCATCTAGAGCAATTCCAGAAAAAGTGTGAAACGGTTTTCCGTCCGGAATTGCGTCAAAACAAAAAGTTAGACCATGATGCCGAACAGTGTGACGCGGTTTTCGGACGACATCATGCTCCATCTCTTTGATTCAGAGGCGGATGGATGTCGCAAGCTTTGAATTTCCGGAGAGGCCGGCCGGGCTTTCGGTCGGATTGAGCGGGAAACAAACCAGGACACAATTTCGGTGCTGGCCCGAAATATTCAGACATAGTGCGGATACCGACTTCCGCCTGCATCCGTCAGGGTCCCTCACCTCGTCCAACAAATTGATTTTGTTAGATTTTTGGTGGGTGCGCACAGGATTGAACTGTGGACCCGCTGATTAAGAGTCAGCTGCTCTACCAACTGAGCTACGCACCCACTCGGCCGGCAAAAACCGGCGTTGGCGGCCATATAGCCGCCGATGCCGGTCCTGTCCAGCCCTGCTGGAATCATTTCCCGACAAATCGCATAAAGCCTTGTCGTGCCGGGAAAGAATGGGCAGGCGATCAGACGAAAAGCTTGCCTTCCGCGACTTTGATCGCATTGCCCCCAATGCGCGCGGAGGACAGTTTTCCGCCCTGCACGGTCAGTTCGAGGCGGATGCGCGACGGCCGGCCCATCTCCAGTCCCTGTTCGATCCACAATTGCGAAACCCCGTCGGTCGGAGCGTCGAAATGCATGATGGCGCCGGCGAAGGCCGCCGCCGCGGAGCCCGTGGCCGGGTCCTCGTAGGACGGCGTGCCCGGCACGATCATGCGCACATGGAAAGCGCTTTCGTGGTTCACCGTCTCGCGGCAATAGACGTAGGGGCTGGCAAAGGCCCATTCGCTCTTGCGCGGCGCCAGTTCCGACCACGCCTGATTGTCCAGCCGGATCCGGCCCGCCGCCTCGAGGTTGGCGACTGGAATGGTCACATAGGGCACGCCCGCCGACCAAAAGGCGACGCGGTGATTCTCGAAGCCGATTTCATGCGGTGCCAGGCCAAGTGCCGCGCCGATCGCCACCGGATCGGCTTCGAGCTTCAGCGGTTCCGGCAGCTTCGCCAGGTCGAATTCGGCGAAGGTGGCGCCATCGTGCTGGCTCACGGCGCAACGCACCGGTCCGATGTTTTCCTCCAGCACGAAGATCCCGGCACCGCCCTCACCGGCCAGTTCGGCAAGCGCGATTGCCGAGCCCACCGTCGGGTGGCCCGCGAACGGCATTTCATAGTCGGGCGTGAAAATGCGGATGCGGTTTCGGTGCTTGGGATTGTCCGGCGGCAACACGAAAACCGATTCGGACAGGTTGAACTCGCGCGCGATTGCTTGCATCGCGGCGGTGTCCAGACCTTTGCAATCCAACACCACCGCCAGCGGGTTGCCGGCCAGTCGCTCCGTCGTGAACACATCGTAAAGCAAGTAATTCCGGGTTTGCATTCCTGCCTCAATCCCAACATGGGCGAAATTTAATTTGATATTTGAACCGGTAAGCCTGATCTGTGCACAGATAGGGACATTACGCGTCATAGGGGTCCGACGTGGACCAGATTGTCAATCTGCCAAAGACGGAATCGGATTCCGCCATCGAGACGGCGCTGGGGCTCGACCACGCCGGCCGGCGCAGGACGCGCCGCCGCGGTTGGCTCTATGCATTGCTGTCACTGATCGTCCTCGTCGCGGCTTTTGCCGGCTATCAATGGTATGCCGGCACGCCGACCCGGATCGACTATACGACAGTGCCAGCGGCGAAGGCCGACCTCACCGTCCAGGTGTCCGCGACGGGCACGCTGCAGCCGCTCACCCAGGTCGACATCTCAAGCCAGCTCTCCGGCATCATACGCTCGGTCACGGTCAACGAGAACCAGCAGGTGAAGAAGGGCGACGTGTTGGCTGCGCTCGACACCGCCAAGCTGCAGGTCCAGATCGAACGGGCTGAAGCGTCCGCGAAAGGAGCGGCCGCCAATGTCGAGGATGCCACGGTGACGCTCGCCGAGAACGAGAGCGCGCTTGTCCGCGCGGCCGCCCTGACCAAGCGCGGCATGGCCACCGACCAGTCGCTCGAGGCGGCGACCGCGACCCGCGACCGTTCCAAGGCAGCGCTCGACAGCGCCAAAGCCAATCTGGCCATCGCCAATGCCGATCTGAAATCGCAGCAGACCGACCTTGCCAACAGCACCATCTATGCGCCGATCGACGGCATCGTGTTGACCCGTTCGGTCGACCCCGGCCAGACGGTCGCCTCTTCGCTGCAGGCGCCGGTGCTGTTCGTCATCGCCGCCGATCTCAGGAACATGGAGTTGGTGGCCGCGGTCGACGAAGCCGACATCGGCGCGGTCAAGTCGGGCCAGCATGCCCGCTTCACCGTCGACGCCTTTCCCGACCGGCCGTTCGATGCCGAAATTCGCGACATCTCCTATGCCTCGGTCACGACGGACGGCGTCGTCACCTACAATGCCCGCCTCGAGGTCGACAACGGCGAACTTCTGTTGCGGCCCGGCATGACCGCCACCGTTTCGGTGGTCACGCGGCAGGCCAAGGACGTGCTCACCGTGCCTTCTTCCGCCTTCCGCTACCGCCCGGCGCAGCAAGCGGCGCGCGGCTGGAGCTTGAGCGACCTGTTCACCGGCCGCATGGGCCGCCCCGGCGGCAACCGCCAGCGCCAGATCGCGAAGGCCCCGACCGATGGTTCCCGCACGCTCTATGTGCTGGAGAACGGGCGGCAGCACCCGGTCAACGTCAAGATCGGCTCCACCGACGGCGAGCTGACCGAGATCACCTCCGGCCTGGAGGAAGGCGCGCAGGTGATCACCGCATCGCAGTCGCGGAGCTGAGGCCATGGCCGCCGGTGCCGCCCTCATCACCTTCGACAAGGTCTGGAAGAGCTACGGCCAGGGCGAAGCCAAGGTCCATGCTCTGGCCGGCGTCGACCTTGCCATCCGGCGCGGCGAATTCGTCGCCATCATGGGGCCGTCAGGCTCCGGCAAGTCGACGGCGATGAACATCATCGGCTGCCTCGACACGCCAACCGCCGGAACCTATTCCTTCATGGGCGTCGATGCCGGCCGGCTCGACCGCAACCGCCGCGCCATGCTGCGCAACCTCTATGTCGGCTTCGTCTTCCAGGGCTACAATCTCTTGGCCCGCACCACTGCGGCCGAAAATGTCGAGCTGCCGCTGATCTATCGCGGCGTCGCCGCTCGCGAGCGCCGTGACCTTGCCATGCAGGCGCTGGCCGAGGTCGGCCTCGTCGGCCGCGAGCATCACACGCCGGCCGAGCTTTCCGGCGGCCAGCAGCAGCGCGTGGCCATCGCCCGCGCCATCGTCACCAGGCCGACGCTGCTCGTCGCCGACGAGCCGACCGGCAATCTCGACACCGCGCGCACGCATGAGATCATGGAGCTGCTGACGCGGCTGAACAGGGAGCTTGGCCTGACCATCACCATGGTCACGCACGAGGCCGATGTCGCCGAATACGCCGAGCGCACCATTCGCTTCCTCGACGGCCACGTGGCCTCCGATTCCATGAACCTGGAAGTGGCATAGGCTATGATCTGGGAAACCGTCCGCCTCTCGCTGCGCTCGATCCGCCGCAACGTGCTGCGCTCGTTCCTGACCTTGCTCGGGATCGTCATCGGCGTTGCCGCCGTCATTGCCATGCTGACCATCGGCTCCGGCACCACGCAAAAGGTCAAGGCCGACATTTCCAAGCTCGGCAGCAATCTGCTGGTCGTGCGAGCCGGGCGCCCGGCCGGTCCCGGCGGTCCGGGCGGGCTCGACCAGGCGGTGCGGCCGCTGGCCGAAAAGGACCTGGCGGCGCTGGTTGCGCATCTCACCGGCGCGCGCGCCATCTCCCCGGCATCGCAGAAGCAGGTGCGCGTCATCTTCGGCACCGAAGGCCTGACCTCTGGCGTCACCGGCACCGACAGCGCCTATCTCGACGCACGCGACTGGAAACTGGTCTCGGGCCGCCCGTTCAGCGATTCCGAAACCCGTTCGGGCACCGGCGTGTGCCTGATCGGTGAGACGGTGCGCCAGCAGTTCTTCGGCGCCGGCGATCCCGAGGGCGAGATCGTCCGCGTCAACCGCACCTCCTGCAAGATCGTCGGCCTGCTCGAGCCCAAGGGCTATACCGGCTTCGGCCAGGACCAGGACAATGTCGTGCTGATGCCGCTCGCCGCCTATCAGCGCCGCATCGCCGGCAACCGCGACATCGACAACATCTATATCGCCGCTGACGACCGCACGCCGACCACCGAATTGCAGCCGCGCGTCGAGGACATTTTGCGCGATGCGCGCCATAAGACCCCCGACCGAGAAAGCGATTTCGCCATTCGCGACATGACCCAGATCGCCGATGCCATGGCCAGCGCCACCACCACCATGACCGGCATGCTGGGCGCGGTCGCCGGCGTCAGCCTGCTGGTTGGCGGCATCGGCATCATGAACATCATGCTGGTGTCCGTCACCGAGCGAACGCGCGAGATCGGCATCAGGCTCGCCATCGGCGCGCATGAAAAGCACATCCTCATCCAGTTCCTGGTGGAGGCGACGGTGCTGTCGCTGCTCGGCGGCATCATCGGTATCCTGATCGGGCTGGCGCTGGCCGGCCTCGCCTCGGCGACGCTGACCATACCCTTCGCGCCGAGCCCGGCGGTGATCCTGCTCGCCGTCGGCTTCTCCGCCCTGATCGGCATGGTGTTCGGCTTCTTCCCGGCCCTGCGCGGCGCCAGGCTCGATCCGATCGATGCGCTAAGGCACGAGTAAGGGAGCAAGCTGCAAAGGCTCCCGGCACTCCGCGCCGGTTTTTACACAACCTTCGACGTTTCCGCCCTGCCCCAGCCCTGTCGTCACTGTGTTGGCGATGTTATGCCAAGGCTTATCTGGTCGAGGAGCAGCTGATGAGCAAGAAGGCGCGCGTGATCCTGACCATGGTGATTATCGAAGCTGTCCTGGCAGGGATCTGGTGGTATCTCGCCGGTTACGGGATGACCAACCCCGATCGCGTCAAACCGGATTTCCAAGCGGTCGTCGGCCAGACCATGGGTATGGCGATGGGCGGGTTGCTGGGCGTCGGCTTCATTCTGTTTTTCGTCGCCGCGCGCAACGACCGCAAGGCACTCAAGAGCAAGACATCATAGAGCCCTGTCCGCCTCTCCCCGGATCATTCATCCCGACTGCGGCGACGACGTGCGGTTCGAGTGGCAGGCGGGGCTACAACGCTGCTTCCCACGGATTGACGGTATTTAAGCCGGCGGCCGCGAACGGGCTGGTATCGCGGGTGGCGACCGTGAGGCCGTGTGCAGCTGCAGTGGCGGCGATGTAACCATCCGCGTTGCCGATCGCCTTGCCCGCGGCCGTCGCCTGCACCATGAGGATGGCATAGGCGCGCGACGCATCGAGATCGAAGGGCAGAATACGGCCTGCAAACAGCGGCAGCGCGTCCTGCTCCAGACGATCATGCAGGATCGTGCGGCGCTTGCCGGCAGGCATCGCCGCGATACCGAAACGCAGTTCGGCCACGGTGACGGCCGAGAGATAGAGGGTTTCGACGGCCTGAGCGTCGATCCACGCGATGACGCGCGGATCGGGCGCAGGTTTCCACGGCTCGGAAATTACATTGGTATCGATGAGGATCATTCGAACCGTACCGGCTCGCCCCGTGTTTTGTCGCGGAGCCTTTGCAAGGTATCGACATCCTCTTGCGACAATCCGGCCTCGCGGCCGATGGCGGCGAGAAGCGAGCCGAGTTTGACCCGATTGGCAGGTCGCACGGCCGTTTCCAGGATCTCTCGCATTTCAGCTTCAGTGCTGCGGCCGTGGTGGGCCGCCCGCACCTTCAAGGCGCGGAGCGTTTCCTCTGGCAAATTGCGGATGGTGACAGCGCTCATCGATAGCAAACCTATTTACGCGACATCGTTGATAGCATTTTATCAATTTTGATATCAAAACGCAATCTCTCGGCGCTTCTCCGTAAGGCGCATGCGAGGGGGATTTAGCCCTCGCTCGCGAAATGCCACTCGATCAGCGGCTTCATGTGCGGGGACAGACCGTCCGGCAGGTCGGCGGCATGGCGGATGATCACCGGCTCCTCGATCTCCGGATCGGCTTCGGTGGCGACGAAGGCGCGGATGCGCGATGCGATCTCGTCAGCCGGCTCATCGACATGATAGCGGCGAAAGATGACCGTGCCGCTTGCCGTCGACAGGGCATGCCACCGCACGCCGCGCCTGGCATCCGACAGGTCGAGGCCGGTCTCCTCACGCACCTCGCGGATCATGTTGAAATCGACATCGACGAGCCCATCGCGAAAATCGATCGGCTCGAACGAGCCCGCGGCGAAGTAGACGCGGCCGGCATTGACGGTCCGCTGTCCCATGCGAATCGCCACCAGCGCATTGTCGCCGGCCACCAGCACGGCATGGCCATAGGCGTGCTCGGCGCCGGAATTCTCACGCCGTTTACGCCAAAGCATGAAGGTCGAGTAGTTGACCGCATGGCAGCGGCCGATGAGGCGGCGGTCGCGATAGGAAAGTTCCGAAAGCAGCACCACAATGCCGTCGAACAGCGCAGGATTGGCCGCCGTCTCCAGCCGCCAGTTCTCGACGATCGCCTCCACATTATCCACCGCGAAGGCATGCGGGCCGGGATCGAGACGGACGTCGATGGTGTCGACCGGCAGGATGACATTGCGCGGAAGATCAAAGCTCATGTCGCTCAGGTCCCGATCCTGCCCATCAGGCCATGTCCAGCGTGATCGCCACCGGGCAATGATCCGAGGCCTTGGGCCGATCCCAGCCGGCACGCGGGAAGCGCTCGACTTCCTGGCCGGCGGGAAAGATCGTGCGCCAGGGTTGGCCGTTGCGGATGATGTCGGGAACGGCGGTGGCGTTCTTGGCCGCCAGTCCCCTCGAAAGCAGGATATAGTCGAGCTGGCACAAATGCCGCTCCTCGGGTCCGCGTGTATGATAGAAGGTCCAGCGGTTTATTTCCGGCCGCCGCTCGACCACGTTTTCGCAGAAGCCGCCCGCTGTCAGCACGTTGATGCAGGACAGGTTCTCGTCGACCACCTCGAAGCGGTAGCCGTCGACCTCATCGCCGGCGATCTTCACCCGCTGGCGGTAATCGTTCATGTCGCCGCAGATCGCCCAACGCTTGTCGGCAGCATGATCCGCACCAAAGCGCTCCTCGATGATGCGCCGCACGGCCTGCGCCTCGGCGGTGCGCACCGGCATTGTCGCTTCGCGTCCGTCGAGCCCGTTGCGGGGCGACCCCATCGACTTGAAGTGCACGAGATAGAGCGTCATCGGCGCACCGCCCACCTTGATGTCGACCTCCAGGCAGTCGCGCCGGAAGATGCGTTCATTGGCCTGGTTGCCGAGCGCCGCGAGTTCCAGCGTGTGCAAGCCAAATTGCTCGTAGGTGACATAGGCGTGGCTGGTCATGCGCACGAATTCGATCGGCTGTCCCTGCGCGGTCTCGTTGCGCATCATTATCGCGACATCGATGCCGCGCGAATCATTGCCCGACGTGGTGTATTTCTGGCGGTAGCCCTGCCCCACCATCTTGAACAGATAGCCGTACTCGAACGCCTTCAGCGCTTCGATGTTGTCGACCTCCTGCATGCAGATGATGTCGGCGCGGGTGGCGGCGATGGCCAGCGCCGTCAGCTGGCGCGTGTCGTCGGATTGTGCGATGGCGCGTGCCTGTTCCAGCATCCTGTATTCGGCCTCGCTCTGGATATCGAACAGCGCCAGTGTCCGGTCTTCATTGAGCTGGTTGCGATAGCCGGAAAAATCGAACCTGTTCATCAGGTTCTCGACATTGAAGGTGGCAAGGCGCAGCGACATGCGCTGACCTTTGCCTGCAAGAGCGGCGGAAGACAAGCTGCAGGACCACAAGCAGGGATCGATTGATCCTGACGGCGTTCGCGCCATGGTTGACGGAACCTTTCCGTTCATCCGCCGTTCAGACGCAAAGATCCACAGTAGTCCCATTCCCCTGGGTAGGGCGTGGGGCCTGTTCTCTTGGAGAAGTGCAATGAACGCGCTTTTTTCTTCCACTGTCAAATCCGGGCTGATAGCGCTCGGTATTGTCTCCGGCATCACGGCGCCGTCCGCTGCCGGGCCGATCCTGCAGCCGGATGTGTCGATCCCGGCCAGCGCCGCCGCGCCAACGGTCACCCCGGTCCGTGACGAATGGGCCGGCGGCAACAACCGGAGTTTCAATAACGATTGGAGGTGGCGCCGGTCGGGCAACTGGAGCGGCCGCCACTGGGATGGCGGAGGCAACTGGAGCGGCCGCCACTGGAATGGTGGCGGCAACTGGAACCGCGGCGACGACTGGCGCTGGCGCCATGGCCGCCACCACTATCACGGCGGCTACTACGATGATGGCGCCGCCGCGATCCTCGGCCTCGGCCTGGGGCTCGGCCTTGGCAGCATGTACAACAACTATAACAACTACGATTACTATGCGCCGGCGCCGCGCCGCTACTACCGCGCCGGCCGGCTGTCGAACGCGCATGTGCAATGGTGCTACAACCGCTACCGGTCGTATCGCGCTTACGACAACACGTTCCAGCCCTATAACGGCCCGCGCCAGCAGTGCTGGTCGCCCTATAGCTGAGCTGCCTACGGCTGACACCAGAAATGAAAACGGCGCCACGTGGCGCCGTTTTTGGTTAGAGGGGTTCGAGCGTATCGATTTCGCTCAGTTCTTGGCCTTGTCGACCAGCTTGTTCTTCGAGATCCACGGCATCATCGCACGCAGCTTGGCGCCGACTTCCTCGATCTGGTGGCTGTCGTTGTTGCGGCGGATACCTTTGAAGCGCGACAGGCCGGCGCGGTATTCCTGCATCCATTCCGAGGTGAATTTGCCGGTCTGGATGTCCTTCAGCACGCGCTTCATCTCGGCCTTGGTCTCGGCGGTGATGATGCGCGGACCCGAGACATATTCGCCCCATTCGGCGGTGTTGGAGATCGAGTAGTTCATGTTGGCGATGCCGCCTTCATAGATCAGGTCGACGATCAGCTTCACCTCGTGCAGGCACTCGAAATAGGCCATTTCGGGCGCATAGCCGGCTTCCACTAGGGTCTCGAAGCCGGCGCGGATCAGTTCGACCAGGCCGCCGCACAGAACAACCTGCTCGCCGAACAGGTCGGTCTCGCATTCCTCGCGGAAATTGGTCTCGATGATGCCCGAACGGCCGCCGCCGACGCCGCAGGCGTAGGAGAGAGCGAGGTCGAGCGCGTTGCCCGAGGCGTCCTGGTTGACGGCGACCAGGCACGGCACGCCGCCACCCTTCTGGTATTCGCCGCGCACCGTGTGGCCGGGACCCTTCGGCGCGATCATGACGACGTCGACGGTCGACTTGGGCTCGATGAGGCCGAAATGCACGTTGAGGCCGTGCGCGAAGGCGATCGCGGCACCGTCGCGGATGTTCGGCGCGATCTCGTTCTTGTAGATGTCGGCCTGCAATTCGTCGGGCGTCGCCATCATCATCAGGTCGGCCCATTTGGCGGCGTCGGCGACGCTCATCACCTTGAGCCCGTCGGCCTCGACCTTCTTGGCGGTCGCCGAACCGGCCTTGAGGCCGATGGCGATCTCCTTGGCGCCGGAATCCTTGAGGTTGAGCGCATGCGCCCTGCCCTGGCTGCCATAGCCGATGATGGCGACCTTCTTGCCCTTGATCAGGTTGAGATCGGCATCACGATCGTAATAGACGCGCATTTTTACTTCCTTCCCGTTTTGAAGATCAGAGGCCTTGCGGCCCGTTTGTTGCTCCGAAAAGAGCGAGAAACTGCTGCGTCGCGCGGATGGCATCGCCGCCGATCGCCGCCTCAGTCAATTCCAGCCGGTCACCGAGCAGCAGACGGATCTGCACATCCCGGCCAACCAGCCCGAAAAAGGTACGGAACGCCATCTCCGCATCCGCGAATTCAAGGAGCCCCGCCCGCCGGCCGGCTTCAAGCACCGGCTTCAGCCGCTTGGCCAGTGCAAAGCGCCCATTCTCCAGCACGACGGCGCCGAGATCGTCCTTGCCCGACCCCGCATGGCCGACCGCGACACGGTTGAGCGCGATCGACGTATCGCTGGAGATCACCTTCAACCAGTCGCAGGCAAATCGCTCGAGGCTTGCCGTCAGCGAGGCAAGGTCGAGCCCCTTGCCGTCGACCTGCGCCACCCGCACTTTCGACGCCTGCCACTGCACGGTCGCCGTCAGCAGCCCGTCACGGTCGCCGAACCATTTGTAGAGCGTTTCCTTGGAACAGCTTGCCCGCCGCGCCACGGCGGTCATGGTCAGGTTGTCGCCCTCCTCGACCAGCAGCCGCAGCGCCGCGTTCAGAACGGCCTGCTGCCGCTCCGTCGGCGTCTCGCTGGTATCGATGTCAGGCACGCTGTGCAACACGCTCTTCCCTCGGCAGCCAAAAGCAGGTCGGCTAGCCGTCTGCCGTACCGTACGTTACGGTTCGGCATATTGCGCAATCCGATGATCGGCGCAAGGGCAGAGAAGAAAAATATCTGCTGGGGTCCCGCGTAGCGGCGCAATGCGCATGCTCAGTCCGCGGCAGGCGGATGGCGCAGATGGCCAAGCAGTGCCGAGACCATGCGCAACTCATCCGGCGAGAGTTTGGCACCAACCAGTTCGGCGATCGACCGGCCGTAGACCGCCCACATCCGGCGGCGCGTCTCGCGCCCCTTGGCCGTGATGCGGATGGTTTGCCCGCGGCCGTCATCGGCTACCGGCAGTTTCTCGACCAGCCCGTCGGCCTCGAGCCGCGCCAACAGCCGCGAGATGTTGTATTGCGCAAACAAGGTGCGCTCGATCAATTGAAACGGCCGCAAACCGCCCTCGCCGGCCTCGGCAAGCTCGTGCAACACGTCGTACCATGAGAGCGGCGGCAGGCCGCCCTCCTTCAGCGCGTCCTCGGCGCGTTCCATCAATTGGCGCGACACCCGCATCAGGCGGGCCCAGACCTTGATGGCTTCAGGCGAAGGCATGGCTGTCTCTGTCATGGCGGCACCATACGAGATAGATGCAATTGCATCAAGCTTGACGATCGATGCACATGCATCTACATAGATGCAATTGCATCGATAACGAGAGGCACATTCCCATGCGACATCCCGACACCCTCATTCTCGTCAGCCACCCCCTTTGCCCCTATGTCCAGCGCGCCGCGATCTCGCTGGCCGAGAAGGGCGTACCGTTCGAGCGCGTCGACATCGACCTCGCCGACAAGCCGGACTGGTTCAAGGCGATCTCGCCACTCGGCAAGGTGCCGCTGCTGCGCGTGCGGCAAGATGGCGACGAGACGATAATGTTCGAATCGGCGGTCATCCTCGAATTCCTCGAGGAGACGCAGGCCAATCCCCTTCACCCTGCCGACCCCTATGCCCGCGCCCGGCATCGTGCCTGGATCGAGTATGGCTCAGCTATCCTCAACGCCATTGGCCGGTTCTATTCAGCGCCGAGCGAGGCCGGCTTCCTCGCCGAATCCAGCGCGCTGTCGGCCATGTTTGGCCGCCTTGAGGCTGAACTCGCGGACGATACCCCGCGGAGCGGGCCATGGTTCGCTGGCAGCCGCTTTTCCCTCGTCGATGCCGTCTACGGTCCGGTCTTCCGCTATCTCGACACATTCGACCAGATCGGCGATTTCGGCATTCTGGACGGCAAGCCACGGGTCCAGGCCTGGCGCAAGGCATTGAGCGAACGCGCCTCGACCAGGGGCGCCGTCGCGCCTGACTATGCGCAGCGCCTGCGCCAGTTCCTGCGCGCGAAAAGCGCGTTTCTCTCGACCCTGATCCCATCGGATGATCTGGCCGGTCCGCTTCCTTTAGCCCGATCCGCCTGAAGGGATCGATCGCGGCGGCCGTGCCCAACCGTATCAGTTCTCGAACATGACGAAGGCCGCCCAGACTCGCGGATCCTGCGCGCCGGCAATCTTGCCGTCGCGGGCGTCGCGGCGGGTCTGCCGCAGCGCCTGCGAATAGGTTTGGCCACTAGCAAGTTGGCCGTAGAAGCCGGTCATGAACGCTGCAGTGCCGGCGTCATCCACCGGCCAAAGCGTCAGCAGGGAGCGCTTCGCACCGGCAATATTGATGGCTGTCGGCAGACCGCGCAGGCCGCCGACGAAGGTCTCTTCGCCCCGCGCCGTCTCACAGGCCGACAGCACCAGCAGGTCGAGATCAGACAGGTCCCAATTCATGATCTCCATGCCGTAGAGCCTGTTATCGTCGTCGTCGCGTTTCATCGATTGCCGGTCGCCGGACCGCGACAGCACGACCTGGCTCTGCCACAGTGCATTGAGGGCGCTGGTCCCGCCTTCCGCCTCGTCGCGGTAGGCGCCGTGCGTGGCAAGATGCGCCAGGGTCGCCTGCTCCATGTCCTGGCGTAGCGCCCGTTCGCCGGCCGCGTCTCCCGTGAGCACCTCCGTCGAATAATTGTCGTGGCGCAGGATCGAGGCAATTGAGTCGACTTCCTTCCGGGTCCCAGGAAGCGGCTCGGCGCCGTTCTCCGCGCCGCGCGCATAGTTGAGGCCGCCGGCCAGAACAGCCTTGCCGTTCCTCGGCAGGCTTTGGTCGGCCCCAACGTTCAGCAGCGCCTCCGGCCGTGTCAGCATGCGCACATCGAAGCGGACATCGAGCGTGGCGCCCATGCGATCCCGCAGCAGCGGAAACGGTACCGAGAACAGCTTGCCGTCAGGCACCACGAAAAGTGTATCCGCCCCCGCGAGCGAGGATTCCAGCGGCGCGATGAGGCCGGCATAGAGCCCGGTAAAGGTGGCGTCGAGGTCGACCATCGGCACGGCGCCGCGCGCCTGCCCCGAGCGGCTCGATCGCAGGTCCGCCATGCGGGTCGCCCGGGCGGCGGGAATGAGCCGGCGCGGATCGCCGAGGTCGAACATCCGCGACGGCTGATCCTTGCGGGTGACGATCGCGTAAAGGCGCTCGTCTTCCAGCGGATCGGCACTCTCCCGATCGGCTCGCCACTTGCGGGTGATGAAATAGTCGATCAGCCCCTGGTTGGGCTTCAACAAGGTGTCGGCCGACGGCAGCGGCTTGTCGACCATGCTTTGGCTGAAACTGTATCCGGCCATGACCTTGGCGGTGGCCTTTTGGTACGCCGCCTCAACCTGGTCGGGCTGCACCGCACCCGGGTCATCGGAACTGTCGCCGCTGGAAGCAGCCTCCTGATAGGCCAGGGACAACCGGATCCCGGTGTCGATCAGATGCCGTGTAGCCGTGTCGCTCGGGTCGATGAGGCGGGACAGCCTGCGTAAAAGATCTCGCTTCTCGTTTTCAAGTGTCGGCCAGCGGCGCACGGCTTCCGCGAACGCCGGTACTGCCGACGCATTGTCCTTTGCGAGGCGCGCGTAGTCGTGGAGCATGTCGTCGGCCAAGGCGCGGCTGGCCTCGGCCACGATCGGGTTGCCGGCCGTGCTGACCTGGAACCAGTTCCAACGCAGCATGTCTTCATCGAGAGCCGCGAGGTCGGCTGCCGCCGCGACGGGATTCGTCTTGGCCTTGAGATTGGCGATAGCCTGCCGCGCCGCAAACGTCAGCGGATGCACCGGCCCATATGTCGATCCGGCGATGCTGCGGGCCTGCTCGAGTTCGCCCATACTGTTTTGCGTGTCGCCCACGGCGGCGAAATGTGCGGCGAGCATGTTGGCGATCTTGATTGCGAGTATTTCGGGATAACTGGAGTCCGTGGTCAGTTGTCGCAGCCGCGCCAGCGTCGGCTCGTCAAGCGGCTGCGTGCCGGAGAGCGCCCTGGTGTAGAGCAGCCAGCCGTCGGCCTGCTCGACCAGATTGCCTTCCTGCCTGAGAACGACCGCAATGTCGCGGTCTTGCTGGAAATAGCGCAGGGCCTCGTCGTATTTGCCAAGGTCCAGATAGTCCTGCGCGGTATTGTTGGCGCTGACCAAAACGTTGAAGTGGTTTGGCCCGTAATAGCCGATACGTTTGTCCAGCACGGCCAAATCGTACTGCAAGGCCCGGATCGGCGCTCCCATCTGGCGCAGCATGTCGGCCAGGTTGTTCTCCAGCTTCCAGATGAAACGATCATCCGTGCCGGTTACCCTCTGGGCCAGCTTCAAATTGCGCTGCTCGATATTGATCGCAGAAGCGATTTGACCGAATGCGGCGACCCCCGTCGCCAGCACATCGTTGGCATACAGCAGTTCCTGGGATTCCTGGCCGTGGTAATGGGCATAGAGATTGGTTGCCGCCGCGCACATTGAAACGAAGCCCTGATAGTCCTTCTCGGCCTGTTTCAGCATCGCGTAGTTGAGGTAGAAATCGCCGCGCTTCGCGATATCCTGCTGCATCGCCCTGGTTTTCAGACCCTCAGCGAAAATCTCTTCGGCATTGTCGAGTATCTGGTTGTTGAGGAACGTTGCACCGGCGCTCGAGTAACTCTCGACCGTGAAATCGTAGAAGTCGCTTCTGGCGGCATCGAGCAGCGTAGCCCGCAATTGGGCATAGCCTTCGTCAAAGCGTCCCGCATCCATCATCAGCTTGTAGGCCGCGTCGATGCGGCCTTTCAGAGCCTCTTCGCTGTTTGCCGGCGCCTGCTGACCGGCCTGGCTTGGAGTCTGTGCTTGCGCCCGAGGCAAGGGCGCCACTGTAGCCAACGTCACCAGGACGGCGGCAGCGATGCGCATCAGACCCGGTGACTTTCGCGCTGGAGACATGACACACATACGGATCGGCTGGGGCGAAAAACTCTACGATGCGGTCGTATCATGACCTGGATTTTGTCCAAAACCCCAATGCGCTTCGGCAAGCCCTGCCCGCCTGAACGGATCGATCACCGTGCCGGCCACCATCGAGGCGAGGAACCGCGGCGCCGGCGGGATTTTGGCGATCGTCGCCACCAGCCTGTCGCGGATGAACGGCAGCGCCAGGGAATCCGACTGGTAGAAGGGCGTGAATGCCAGCGACAGTGCCTGGAAGGTCCGCACATGCCAGCGCCGCGCTCTCGCATAGGTTTCAAGCGCTGCCTCCACGCCGTCCGCTCGCGCCAGTGCATGGCTGAGCGCCGCGGCGTCGAGCAGCGCCATGTTGGCGCCCTGGCCAAGCTGCGGGCTGGTCGAATGCGCGGCGTCGCCGATCACGGCCAGCCGCCGGCCAACCGGAAATTTCATCGTATGGTGGCCGTAGCGGGCCAGCGAGAGTTGGTCGAAACTGTCGATCTGGCTGGTGAACGCCTCGGCGTGCGGCCACAGCCGCAAGACCCGCTCCTTCCAGGCATCGATACCGAGGTTGCGCACGGCATCGGCGGCCGCCGGTTTCAGGCTCCAGAAGAAAGCCGCCATCCTTTCGGCATCGGGTTCCGGCCGGCCGATCGGCAGCACGCCGATCATGACGCTGGCCTTGTCGTAGCGCTGCAAAAGCGCGTGCTCGTCAAAGCCCTCGCCTCGCCAATCCAGCGATGCCCAGAATGCGCCATAGGTGAGTGGTCGTGGTGCTCTAGCATTGCCGGCGCAGTGCCGCAGTTTCGAGCGTGCGCCGCTGGCATCGACGACCAGATCGAACGGACCTGCCCTTCGCCCGCCGCTGCGGATCAACGTCGCCCGTTCGCCGGTCTCCAGAGTCTCAATTTCGACGCCGGTTTCGATCGGAATCGCCTCGCGTTGCGCCGCACGGAAGAGCACGCCGAACAGGGCGGCCCGGTGCACCGCCAGGCCGAAGCGGCCGCCCTGCTGTGCGTCGTAGCGGACATCGAGCACGGTGCGGCCGGTCGAGGCATCGGCGCCATGCAGCCGGTCGATGCGGGCGCCAAGTGCCATGATATCATCGAGCAGGCCGAGATCGGCCAGCACCGTCAGCCCGGTCGGCTGCAGGATCAGCCCGGAGCCGACCGGCCTGGGTTCCTCGAAGCGTTCGAAGACGGTGACCCTGTAGCCGGCGCGCTTGAGGTAAAGCGCCATGGCCAGCCCTGCCGGACCGGCGCCTGCAATTGCGATGTCGTAGGAAATGCCGATGCCCCCAAGCCGAACTGGCCGGGACAATCCTTCAGCCGCCGGGCGAAATCAAGTCACCGAGCCGCACTGTCCGGTTGTTCAAGCCTGGGTCGCGTCGAAGGCAGTGCGCGCGTCGCGCACCGCGTCATGGTTGTTTTCAGCCCACTGCAACAAATACTGCAAAGCGTCGAACATCGAGCGCCCAAGGTCGGTCAGGCTGTATTCCACACTCGGCGGCTTGGTTGGGAACACTTCGCGACGCACATAGCCGTCGCGCTGCAGATCGTAGAGCGTCTGGGTCAGCATGCGCTGCGAAATGTCGGGAACCAGCCGCCGCAGTTCGCCGAAGCGATAGGGCTGCTCGGCCAGGGCCGCCGTCAACAGCGAACTCCATTTGCCATTGAGCCCCTGGATGACGTCGCGGACCGGGCAATCGGCAATATTTCCGCCGTCGGTCATCGCTTTGTAGACTTCGAGTTTGGATCTCAGATTGACGGTCCGGCTGTCCATGGTTGGTTCCTTGCCTGTGCCTACCTCCCCAAAAACTGCCTTCTTTACGGCATCGGGTCAATTCCTATTTTAGTGCTGGTCTCTTTTTGAGACCACCACTCGAACCGCCCTTCCGGCGCAAAGTCAGGATCCCCCATGACCGCAACTCTTCTCGTCACCGGCGCGTCCGGCCAGCTCGGCCGCAGCGTCATCAACCATCTGCTGGACACGTTGGAGATACCGGCGGCCCGGATCATCGCCACGACCCGCACGCCCGCCAATCTTGCCGACCTGTCGGCGCGCGGCGTCACTGTTCGCGCGGCCGACTTCGACGATCAGGCCTCGCTTGCCAAAGCCTTCGCCGGCGCCGACCGGGCGCTCATCATTTCGACCAATGAGCTGGCGATCCAGGGAAAGCGCCGCGAACAGCAGCTCGCCGCAGTCGCGGCAGCCAAGCAGGCGGGCATCGCCCACCTGCTTTACACCTCGATGCCCAACACCGAGCCGGGGTCGCCGGTGCTCTTCGCGCCAGACCACTACGACACGGAACAGGCGATCAAGGCGAGCGGCATTCCCTACACGATCTTCCGCAATGGCTGGTACGACGAGAACCTGTTCACGGCGATGCCGCAAATCCTCGCATCGGGCCAATGGTATACGTCCGCGGCCGACGGCGCCATTTCCTACGGCGCGCGTAACGATCTCGCCGCGGCCATAGCCGCGGGGCTGGCTTCGGACGACACCGAAAGCACGACTTACACGCTGACTGGCCCCAAGGCCTATACACCAGCCGAAGTCGCCGCACTCGTCACCGAAGTCACCGGCAAGCCGATCCAGGTCGTCCAGCTCTCCGACGAAGCGCTGACCGAGGGGATGAAGGCAGCCGGGCTTCCCGAGCCGATCGCCAAGCTTCTGGTGTCCTTCGATGCCGCCACGCGCGCCGGCGACCTTGGCATGGTAACGGACTCGGTGGAGACCCTTTCCGGCCGGAAGTCGGTCCCGCTGAAGCAGTTCCTCGAGGCCAACAAGGCCGCGCTGGCCGGCTGAAACCCGCGCGGCGGGGAAGTATTTCTTCCGCCGCGCTATTTCGGGGTCTTGACCAGCCCAAGCCGAACCAGGCTCTCTCCGGTGGCGGCCAGCGCGTCCTCGCGCGAGCGCGGCGCCCAGCCGAGCATGCGCACCGCCTTGGCGTTGGTCGCGTTCTTGACCTTGCCGAGTTCCGTCACGAGCTGCGCGGCTTCCGCGTTGAAAAGCCCCACCACCCGCACCAGCCAATCGGGAAGCTCCCGCGTCGAGACACGCGAGGCGGCCGCGCCGAGCCGCGTCTTCACGGTCTGCGCGATCTCCCGCACGGTCATGAAATCGCCGGCGACAGCCAGAAACCGCTCGCCCTTGGCAACGGGATTGGTCATGGCGCGCACATGCAGGTCCGCCACGTCGCGCGCGTCGACCACGCCGAAGGACAGGCGCGGCAACCCCGGCATGGCACCGTCCATCATGCGCTGGACGAATGCGGTGGAGGTCGAATGGTCGGCCCCCAGGACAGGCCCGAAAATGCCGACCGGATTGACGACCGCCAGCTCCAGGCTGCCACCCTCGGCGGCGATGAAATCCCAGGCCGCGCGTTCGGCGAGCGTCTTCGACCTCACATAGGCGCTGACCTTGGCCGTCGGATCGGTCCAGCTCTCCTCGGTGAAGGGGCGGCCGTCCGGCGGCATCTTGCCGTAGCCGATAGCGGCGAAGGACGAGGTCAGCACGACGCGTTTGACGCCGGCGTCTCGCGCCGCCCTGAGCACGCGCAAAGCGCCTTCGCGGGCCGGGATGATCAGGTCATCCTCATCCTTCGGCACGCCGGGGGAAATGGCGAGGCGACATGCAGGACGTAATCGCAGCCGGCGACCGCTTGCGGCCAGCCGGCGTCGCTCATCAGGTCGGCCATGGCAAAGGAAAGCCTATCGCCGGGCTCGGCGCCACCGGCCTCGCCAGCCTTCAGCATGGCCAGAACATCGGCTTCACGCCTGGCGGTGCGCACGGTCGTACGCACGCGGCAGCCCGCCTTCAGCAGGGCAAGGATACAGTGAGCGCCGAGGAACCCCGATCCGCCGGTGACAAGCACCAATTCGCCGCTCATCCCCCGCCTCCCGTTCAGGCCGAGGCGATCGACCTCGTCAGATCGCGACCTGCGTACCGATTTCTACCACACGTCCGGTTGGAATCTGGAAATATTCGGTGGCGTCGGCGGCCGTGCGCGCCAGGCCTATGAACAGCCGGTCCTGCCATACCGGCATGCCGGAATTGGGCGAAGCCTTCAGCGAGCGCCGCGACAGGAAGAAGGACGTCGTCATGATGTCGAACTTCCAGCCCTGCTTGCGGCAGATCGCCAGCGCGCGCGGAATGTTGGGCTGCTCCATGTAGCCGAAGGTCAGCGTCACCCGCATGAAGAGCTCGTTTACCGTCTCCATCTTGACCCGCTCGCTGTCGGGCACCACCGGCTGCGGGGCGGTCACCACCGAAAGGATGACGTTCTGCTCGTGCAGCACCTTGTAGTGCTTCAGGCTGTGCATCAGCGCGGTCGGTGCGCTGAGCGGATCGCTGGTCAGGAACACGGCGGTGCCCGAGACCAGCTGCGGCTTCTTCTTCAGCAGGTTGCCGGCGAGGAAATCGAGCGGGATCTCGTTGCGGCGGGTCTTGTCGAAGAGATAGCGGCTACCGCGCACCCAGGTCCACATGCCCAGCACGATGGTCAAGGCCACGACCAGCGAAGCCCAGCCGCCTTCGAACACCTTGACGATGTTGGAGGCGAAGAAGCCGATGTCGATGAAGGCGAACAGCACGGTCAGCGGGATCGCCACCGACAGCTTCCACTTCCAGATACGGGTCATGACGACATAGAGCAGCACCGTGGTCACCAGCATGTTGCCGGTCACCGAGATACCGTAGGCAGAGGCCAGCTTGCTGGACTCTCCGAAGCCGACCACCAGCATCATCACCACCAGGGCCAGCAAAAGGTTGACGCGCGGCATGTAGATCTGGCCGGACTGCTTTTCCGACGTGTGCAGGATTTCCAGCCGCGGCAGCATGTTGAGCTGCACCGCTTGGCGGGTCAGCGAAAAAGCCCCTGAAATGACCGCCTGGCTGGCGATGACGGTAGCCGCCGTTGCCAGCACCACCATCGGGATCAGCGCCCAACCTTCGTTCATTTCGAAGAATGGATGGCCGACCACGCCGTTCTTCGCCAGCACGAAGGCACCCTGGCCGGCGTAATTCAACAGCAGACAGGGGAAGACGATCGAAAGCCAGGCAAGCACGATCGGTTTGCGGCCGAAATGGCCGAGATCGGCATAGAGCGCTTCCGCGCCGGTGACGGCAAGGAAGATCGCGCCGATCGTCACGAAGGCGACGTCGGGCGAATGGATCAGGAAAGCGACGATATAGTGCGGGCTGATCGCCCACAGGATTTCCGGATCGGCGATGATGTGCTTGAGGCCGGAAAGGCCGATGGCCAGGAACCAGATCGCGGTCACCGGGCCGAAGACCAGTCCCACGCCGCCGGTGCCGAAACGCTGAACCGCAAACACCATGGCGAGGATGACCAGCGTCAGCGGCACGACATAGGGCTGGAAGGTGGGGGTGACGACATTCATGCCCTCGACCGCCGACAGCACTGAAATCGCCGGGGTAATGACAGCGTCACCGAAAAACAGCGAGGCGCCGACGATGCCGATGCCGAGCATCAGCGCCGAGCGCTTCGGAAAACTGCCGCGCGCCAGTGCCATCAGCGACAACACGCCGCCCTCGCCGCGATTGTCGGCGCGCAGCACGAACATGATGTATTTGATGGTGACGATGATCGTCAGCGACCAGATGATCAGCGACAAAACGCCAAGAATGTCGCCACGGTCGGCGACTTGCCCACCCGACGACGCGACCAGCGCCTCGCGGAACGCATAGATCGGGCTGGTGCCGATATCGCCATAGACGACGCCCAGCGCGCCCAGCATCAACACCTTGGTGCTGTGCTGCTCGATTTCGGGATGACTCGATTGGTCGACGGGTTCTGCCTCACTACCAGCATTGGCAAGGGCCATGTACGACACTCCGATAAACGCGCGGTGCTCTACGCTTGCTGCAATGCAATATCAAGTGCCGTCGCGTGATGGCTCCCATGCCGGCAACGCTAAGCTCCTTGGGAAATGGCCTGTAATCCAATGGTCGCGGACTGAATTCGCGGCTGCGGGGCACGGCGCGCGCCCATAAGATCTGCCGTATCTGCCTTAAATAGCGACTTGCGTGCCGATTTCCACGACACGTCCGGTCGGGATCTGGAAATATTCGGTCGCATCGGCCGCCGTACGGGCCAGACCGATGAACAGCCGGTCCTGCCACACCGGCATGCCGGAATTGGGCGAGGCCTTGAGCGAGCGCCGCGATAGGAAGAAGGACGTCGTCATGATGTCGAACTTCCAGCCCTGCTTGCGGCAGATCGCCAGCGCGCGCGGGATATTGGGCTGCTCCATGTAGCCGAAGGTCAGCGTCACCCGCATGAACAGCTCGTTGACCGTCTCCATCTTCACCCGCTCGCTGTCGGGCACCACCGGCTGGGGAGCGGTGACCACCGAAAGGATGACGTTCTGCTCGTGCAGCACCTTGTAATGCTTCAGGCTGTGCATCAGCGCGGTCGGTGCGCTCAAGGGATCGCTGGTCAGGAACACGGCGGTGCCAGACACCAGGTGCGGCTTCTTCTTCAGCAGGTTGCCGGCGAGGAAATCGAGCGGGATCTCGTTGCGGCGGGTCTTGTCGAACAGATAGCGGGTGCCGCGTATCCACGTCCACATGATCAGCCCCATCAAGCTGGCAACGGTGATCGAGACCCAGCCGCCTTCCACGATCTTCACGACATTGGCCAGGAAGAAGCCGCTGTCGATGATACCGAACAGCAAAGTCAGCGCCAGGGCGAGCGCCAGCTTCCATTTCCAAAGCTTGCGCATCACCACGAACAGCAGGATCGTCGTCATCAGCATTTCACCGGTCACCGAGATGCCGTAGGCGGAAGCCAGCGAACTCGAACTGCCGAAACCGACCACCAGCAGCATGACGCCCATCGCGATGAGCAGGTTGACGCGCGGCATGTAGATCTGCCCGGACTGCATTTCCGACGTATGCTGCACCTCGATGCGTGGCAGAAGGTTGAGCTGCACCGCCTGGCGGGTGAGCGAAAAAGCCCCTGAAATGACCGCCTGGCTGGCAATGACCGTGGCGGCCGTTGCAAGTCCCACCATCGGCATCAGCGCCCAGTCAGGCAACATCTGGAAGAACGGGTTGGTCGGTTTTCCGTCATTGGCGAGCACAAAGGCGCCCTGCCCGAAATAGTTGAGCAGCAGGCAGGGAAACACCACGGAAAACCATGCCAGCACGATCGGCTTGCGTCCGAAATGGCCGAGATCGACATAAAGCGCCTCGGCCCCGGTCACGGCCAGGAACACCGCGCCGACAGTGACGAAGGCGGCGGTGGGTGTGCTGGCCAGATAGGCAACCGCGTAATAGGGATTGATGGCCAGCAGGATCGATGGGTCATCCATCAAGTGGTAGATGCCCGCGACGCCGATGGCCAGGAACCACAGCGCCGTCACCGGCCCGAACACCGCCGCTACTTTTCCCGTCCCGAATCGCTGCACCGAGAACAGGATGGCAAGGATGAGCAGCGTGATCGGCACGACATAGGCGTCCAGCGCCGGGGTCACCACCGTCAGGCCTTCGACCGCCGACAGCACCGAGATGGCCGGCGTTATGATCGAATCGCCGAAAAACAGCGCCGCGCCGCAAAGGCCGATCACGAGGATCAGTCGAGCGCCCTTGGGATAGGCGCTGCGTGCCAGCGACATCAGCGACAGCGTGCCGCCTTCCCCCTTGTTGTCGGCACGAAGCACGAAGGCGACGTATTTGATGGTCACGATGATCGTCAGCGCCCAGACAATCAGCGACAAAACGCCAAGCACGTGAACGCGCGTATCGATGCCCGGCGAAGCGTGAAGCGCCTCGCGAAAGGCGTAGATCGGACTTGTGCCTATATCGCCATAGACGACGCCGAGCGCGCCCAGCATCAGAACCTTGGTGCTGTGCTGCTCAACCTCGGAACGGCTCGATTGCTCGACGGTTTCAGCCTCGCTAACGCGACTGGCAAGGTCCATGGACCACTCCCCGACAAGCGCGCAGTGCCTCACGCATGCTGCGATGCGGTGTCAATTGCACGCTATGGCTGCCATACCTGCAAAGCGAAGCCCTACCCCCTACCAGCCGCAGGCTCTGAGAAACCGACCCACCGTGCCGGCCATGCCATACTCCAACGCGTCCGCTGTCAACCCATGTCCGATCGACACTTCGGCCAATGCCGGAACACGCCTTGCCAGCGCGGGCAGATTGGCCACCGTCAGATCGTGTCCGGCGTTGACCTGAAGGCCGGCGGCGAATGCCGCGTCAGCGGTTTTCCCCAATCTTTCCAATTCTTTGGCCGCCTTACCGGAATCGGAATGGTAGCTGCCATAAGGGCCGGTATAGAGTTCAATACGATCGGCGCCCGTATCGCGAGCGGCCCCTATGCCGGTGGGATCCGCGTCGGAAAACAGCGAGACCCTGAAACCGCCCTTCTTCAGACGCCTGACAACAGGCGTCAGGAACCCCGCATCGGCGATGAAGTTCCAGCCGTGATCAGAGGTTGCCTGTGCCGGATCGTCGGGCACCAGCGTCACCTGTTCGGGCTGATTCTTCTCCACCAGCGCCAGGAAATCCTCGCTTGGGTAGCCCTCGATATTGAATTCCGCCTGCGGGAACTCATCGTCGATCAGCGCCCTGATCAGGGGCAGGTCGGAATGCCTTGTGTGACGTTCGTCGGGGCGCGGATGCACCGTCAGCCCATGCGCTCCGGCGGCAAGGGCAAGGCGGCCGATACCGATCACATCGGGCCATGGCAGGTCGCGCCGGTTGCGCAGCATGGCGATGGCGTTGAGGTTGACGGAAAGCTTGGCGGGCATGGGCTTGGCGTCCGTGAAACAGTCGATCGAGGCGCGCCACGCTCATTCGTTGCGGCACGGCGCATTTGAAACAGCGCATCTATAGCGTCTTTGACGGGAACAGATAGGGCCTTTCCGGTGTTCCAGAAGACCAACATATTCCGTGAAAGGGAGGCACCGCCTTGAATTTCCTCCAATCCGTGCCGGCGATCCGCCGCATCGACACCAGCCGCGACGACCTCCTTGCCATCGATGTGGTCGGCCATGTCTCGGCAGCCGATGCCGAGAACCTGTTCGGCCTGCTGGAGGCGGCCTATGCGCTCCATCCGAGAATCGACGTGGCCGTGCGCATAGTCGATCACGAGGGCGTCGACTGGGGCGATATCTCCGATGAGACCATCAAGAAGGGTGCCGTCCACGCATTGGAACATATTGGCCGTTGCGCGGCCATCGGCGCGCCTGACTGGACGCCGAACGCACGACAGGCCTTACCCGCTTCGTCGCCTGTCGAATTCAGGCATTTCAAGATCGAGGACGAAGCCGCTGCCTGGGAGTGGCTCCGGGCGCGGCCGACGGGCGAAGAGGCCACGGCCGCTCCAGAAAGGGAATGAAACGGTTCTCCCGGCTGCCGCCGACCCCTTCTATCTGACGATGGTCAGCCGTTCGGCGGCCCGGGTTATGGCTGTATAAAGCCAGCGCTGGCGCGTTTCCTTGAAAGCCCAGCTCTCGTCGAACAGCACGATCTCGTTCCACTGCGAACCCTGCGCCTTGTGCACCGTCAGCGCATAGCCATAGTCGAAATCGTCGAAGCGCTTCTTCTGCTGCCAGGGGATATCGGCATCGGGATCCTCGAACGCCGCCTTGAGCAGCTTGATCTTGGCGACGCCACGATCCGGATCGTCCTCTTCGGGCGACACCAGAAGGTTGATGCCGGGCTTCACCGTCTCGCGCGACGAGGTCATCACCTTCCACAGCGAACCGTTGAGCAACCCCTTGGCGGGATCGTTGCGCAGGCAGACCAGTTTGTCGCCCGCTTGTGGATAATCGGCATTGAAGCCCTTGAGCTCGCGCAGGCGCTGGTTGTAGCGCCGCCGCGTGCGGTTGGTGCCGACCAGCACCTGGTCCGCTTTCAGCACCAGTTCCTGGTTGACGTCTTCCTTGCCGATCACCTGCGCGGTGCCATAGTCGCCGCGCATGAATTCGCGGCCCTCACGCACATCGAGCGCCAGCCGCAGGATCGGATTGTCGCGCGCCTGCCGGTGGATTTCGGTCAGCAAAAAGTCCGGCTCATGATCGGTGAAGAAGCCGCCCCCCGAGATCGGCGGCAACTGGCCGGGATCGCCCAGCACCAGGATCGGCGTGCCGAAACTCATCAGGTCGCGGCCAAGCTGCTCGTCGACCATAGAGCATTCGTCGATGACCACCAGTTTCGCGCGCGAGATCGGGCTCTGCCGGTTGAGCGAAAAGGTCGGCGACATCGAGGTCTTGCCGGTCACCTCGTCGGCCACCGATTCCTCGCCCTTGGGCCGGTAGATCAGCGAATGGATGGTGCGCGCGTTGACCGCGCCCTTGGAACGCAGCACTTGCGCCGCCTTGCCGGTGAAGGCGGCGAACTGCACCTGCCCGTCGACATGTTCGGCGAAATAGCGCGCCAGCGTCGTCTTGCCTGTGCCGGCATAGCCGAACAGCCGGAACAGCTGCGGCTGGCCCGCCTGGAGCCAGCGGGCGACCGCCTGCAGCGCCTCGTCTTGTTGGGGTGAAAATTCCATCAGATCGTGTGACCGGATTCGCGAGGCAAAGACAAGACAGCCGCCATCATCAACGACACAGCCGATGGCGAACTCCCCCTGCGGTTCAGGCTATCAGCCGCAGCCAAGAACGTAAAGGGAACGAAAAGGGTGACCGTGCACCTCAGTTGGCAGCGCGCGGATCGTTCTCCAGCAGGATCGGCTTGCCATGTGGCGTGGCATGCGCGGCGCGCTCCCAAGCCTGCGCCATCGCGTCGACATCAGGCTTGGCGGCCAGCCCCTTGGAGGCGAGCAGACTTTCCAGCGCCGCCAGCCAATGCTCGTAATAGTCATGGCCGTCCGCCGCGGCATCTGGCTTCTTCACCTCGGCCGACAGGGCATCCGCCCATTCGCTCCACGAAAACAGGCCCTTGTCGTGCAGCGCCACCGTCATGGCGAAGGCTTCCGCCTGCCAGGGCTCGGCAAACACCGGTGCGTCGAGGCCAGCGGGCAAACTGGTGGCGGCCCCCTTCGCTTCAGGCCGGCTCAAGATAGCTCTCCCAGGCGTCGATCGAGACGGTCAATGTCGGGTCGGCGCCCTCGCCCCAGATCTCGCTCCCGTCGAAGACCACGGTGTAGACCCATTGCGGGTTCTCGCCTTGCCCGTGAGCGTTGCTGTCGGGAAAGACGAAGCCGTCGCGCACCGCCTCGATCGTGCCCTGCTTGTCGCGCGCATAGCGCGGCAGTCTGGTATGGCCGGTCGGGTTGAAGTTTCTGGTCCGCACCGAATCACCAGCCTTGAAGCGCGGCGCGGTCTCGACCGGCCGGTCGCACGGGCCGCCCTTGGCCAGCACGGCCGGGACATTTTCCGCCTTCAGCACTCTTTTGGGCGTCGCCGCCGGATCGACCGCGTCGGCTGCCCTGAGGTCGCGCTCGCTGACGAAGCCGTGCCGCTTGAGCAAGGTCTCCAGCGCCTTGATCCAGATCTGGTAGTAGCTGGAGCCGTAGTAGTCGGCCGGATGCAGCGATTCCCGCGCATGCCGGCTCTCGTCGATGTTCCAGGCGCCCATGGCGCCGGCGCACAGCGTCACGCCAAGCGCCCGGCGCTCCCAGTCGGCATGGAAATAAGGCTCGTCCTTCTCCGGCGCGACCGGGCCGAACCCCATCTGTCCGCCAAGATCCTGGGGGCCATTCATGCGGGCATCCCCTTATCCGGCCCGTGGGCCAGCGCGGTGCCGATCATGGCATCGCGGCTTACCAGCTCGGCCAGCCGCTCCTCGCTCCAGCCTTCGGTGCCTTCCGGCCGCATCGGCACCACGAGATAGCGCAGTTCCGCCGTTGAATCCCAGACGCGTATCTTCGTCTCGGCCGGCAGGGAGAGCCCGAATTCCTCGAGCACGCCGCGCGGATCGATCACCGCGCGCGACCGATAGGGCGGCGCCTTGTACCAGACCGGCGGCAAGCCAAGCACCGACCACGGGTAACAGGAGCACAGCGTGCAGACGACGAGGTTGTGGGTGTCCCCGGTGTTGAACACCGCCTGCATGTGTTCGCCCTGCCGGCCGGTATAGCTGAGCGACTCGATCGCTGCCGTCGCATCGCGCTTCAGCCACTCGGCATAGGCGGAATCGTTCCAGGCCTTCGCCACCACCCTGGCGCCGTTGCGTGGACCGATCTTGGTCTCGTAGGTATCGACGATGACGTCGATCGCGGCTGGATCGATCAGCCCCTTGCGGGTCAGGATAGTTTCGAGCGCCCGAACCCGCGCGGCAAACGGATCGAGTTCGTTGTCGTGGTCATGATCGTGGGACATGATGGCAAATTACGGTTCCGACCCGCCCGCCGCAAGCTTCATGGCTTGGGCCAACGGGACCGGAGCTTTGTCCGTCTGCTACTCGGCGGCCGTTTTCTGCGGCTCGCCAAGGATGTCGTCATTGGTGCCGAACAGCGAAGGCTGATCGCCATCCTCGACCACATGCAGCTCGGCTTTGCGCTTCGGCATGAGCCCGGCCAGCCAGCCCGAGAAATTCTCCATGTAGACATAGATCACCGGTGTCACGAACAAGGTCAGCGCCTGCGAAGCAAGCAGGCCGCCGACGACGGCGACGCCCAGCGGCTGGCGCAGTTCCGCGCTGGCGCCGGTGCCGAGCGCGATCGGGAACGTGCCCATCAGTGCTGCCAGCGTCGTCATCATGATCGGCCTGAACCGCATCAGGCAGGCCTTGTGGATGGAGTCCGTGGCCGACATGCCTTCTCGTCGCAGTTCGAGCGCGACATCGACCATCATGATGCCGTTCTTCTTGACGATGCCGATCAGCATCAGGATGCCGATCACCGCGATGACGGACAGATCCATGCCGGCGAAGCGCAAGGCAACGACCGCCCCGAGCACAGCCGACGGCAGGCCGGTCAAGATGGTGAGCGGGTGGATGAAGCTCTCATACAGAATGCCGAGCACGATATAGATGGTCAGGATGGCGCCGCCGACCAGCAGGCCCTGGTTGGCGAGGGAATCCTGGAAGGTCTTGGCCGTGCCGGCGAAGGTGGTCGAGATCGCCGCCGGCATGCCGATCTGCTCTTTGAGCTGATCGATGCGTTTCACGCTGTCGCCGAGCGACACGCCCTGCGGCAAATTGTAGGAGACGGTGACGGCGGGCAGCTGGCCGAGCTGGTTGACCGTCAGGGCACCGGCCTTGCGGTCGACACGGGCGAAAGCGCCGAGCGGAACCAGGCTTCCGCTCGCCGTCCGCATCTGGATGGCGAGCATCCGCTCTGGCGACCATTCGATCTTGGGATCGAGTTCGGTGATGACTTCGTAGCTGTCGGCCGAACCGAAAATCGTCGAAACCTGGTCGGTGCCGAACCCGCCATAAAGCGCCGAGCGCAGCGTGTCGGTATCGATGCCGAGTTGGGCGGCCTTGTCGCGGTCCACCACCAGCGCCGCCTGCAGCGCATTGTTCTGCAGGTCGCTGGTGACATCGGCGAAGTTGGCGTGGTCGGCCGCCATGGCATCATTCATCTTCTGAGCCCAGATATCGGTCAGGCCGGTATCGAGCCCCTGGACCACCAGCTGGTAGGCGCTGGCCGACGAGCGCGAACCCAGCCTCAGATTCTGCACCGGCTGCATGTAGGTTTCGATGCCCGCCACGCCGGCCAGTTGCTTACGCAGATCCGCAAGCACCTTCTCGATATCGGGACGCTGGTCCTTGCCCTTGAGCTGGACGAAGAGCTGGCCCTGGTTGAGCGCATTGTTGCCGCTGCCCGCCGACCACGCGACGTGGTCGACATAGGGCGACTTCGAGAACACGCTGGCCACCTGCCCTTGCAGCTTGGCCATGGAGTCGAACGAAATGTCCTGGCGCGCGATGGTGGTCACCGAAATCTGGCCGATATCTTCCTGCGGGAAGAAGCCCTTAGGCGAGACCTCGATCAGCCACACCGAGGCGGCCGCAGTGCCGATGAAGACGAGGAACACCAGGAAGGTGTGCCGCAGGCAGAAGCTCAGGATCCGGTCATAGCCGCGCGTGATGAAATCGCGCTTGTGGCCGGCGCCGTGCGCCTCACGGTCGGCCTTGGTGACCGACAGCAGCCGCGAGCACAGCATCGGCGTCAATGTCAGGGACACGAACATGGAGGCCAGGATGGCGACGGTCACCACGACGGCGAATTCGTTGAAGATGCGCCCGATCACGCCGCCCATCAGAAGCACCGGGATGAATACCGCAACCAGCGAGATCGAGATCGAAATGATGGTGAAGCCGATCTCGCGCGCGCCCTTCAGCGACGCGTCGAAGGCCGACAGCCCGCCCTCCTCCATGTGGCGGAAGATGTTTTCCAACATCACGATGGCATCGTCGACGACGAGGCCGACGGCGAGCGTCAGCCCCATCAGCGAGATGTTGTCGATGGAAAAGCCGAACAGGAACATCGCGCCGAGCGTGGCGATCAGCGAGATCGGCACCGCCACGGCCGGGATGATGGTGGCCGTGACGCGGCGCAGGAACACGAAGATCACCATGACCACCAGCACGATGGTCAACAGCAGCGTGAACTGGACGTCGTCGACGGCCTGGCGGATCGAGGTCGAGCGGTCGTTGAGCAGCTTGATCTGGGCGGCCGCCGGCATCTGGTCCTGGAAGGACGGCAGCATCGCCTTGACCCGGTCGACGACGTCGACCGTGTTGGCGTCGGGCTGTCGCTGCACGGCCATGATGATGGCGCGGGTACCGTCGTACCAGCTTGCGGTCGTGGTCGTCTGCACCGAATCGACGACGCGGGTCACCTCGCCCAGCCGCACCGGGTGGCCGTTCTTGGTGGCGATGATGAGGTTGGAGAAACCGGCCGCGTCGGTAAGCTGCGTGTTGGCGGTAATGGTCAGCTGCTGCTTGTTGTTCTGCAGCACGCCGAGCGGCGTGTTGCTGTTGGCCGAAGCCACAGCCGCCTGCAGCTGATCGATCGAGATGCCCCGCGCGGCAAGCGCGGTCGGATCGATCTGAATGCGCACCGCGTATTTCTGCTGGCCGAAGATCGAGACCTGGGCCACGCCGTCGATGGTCGACAGCGATGGCGAGATGACGTTTTCGGCGAAGGCGTCGAGGTCGGTCAGCGGAACCGTATCGCTGACCAGCGACATCAGCAGGATCGGCGCGTCGGCCGGATTGACCTTGCGATAGCTCGGCGGCGACGTCATCTGCGGCGGCAGCGATTTCTGCGTGCGCGCGATCGCCGCCTGCACGTCGGCCGCGGCCGCGTCGATGTTGCGGTTGAGCACGAACTGGATGGCGATCGATGTCTGGCCGAGCGAGTTCGTGGTCGAGATGGAATCGATGCCGGCGATGGTCGCGAACTGCTTGATCAGCGGCGTCGCCACCGATGTCGCCATGGTCTCCGGCGAGGCGCCGGGCAGCGATGCCGAGACGTTTACCACCGGAAATTCGGCGCTCGGCAATGCGGCGACCGGCAGGAACTTGTAGGCGAACAGCCCGCCCAGCACGAGGGCGAACGACATCAGAAGGGTGGCGACGGGCCTGCGAATGCAGAATTCGGAGATCATTGGGCCGCCCCGCCGGCATTGGTCGCCTGGGCCACCTTGGGCGCGGCCTCCTTGCCTTCATGCACCGCGGCGCCGTCCTTCAGCCGTGTCTGGCCTTCGGTGACAACCTTCTCGCCGCTTTTCAGCCCCTGGCTGATGGCGCTGTTTTCGCCTTCGGTCAGAGCCACCTGCACCGGCCGCATCTGGACGGTGTTGTCCGGCTTGACGACATAGACGAACGGCCCCTTCTGGCTGGGCTGAACCGCGACGGTCGGAACCGAGGTCATCCGCGGCATGATGCCGGCGTCGAGCACGACATTCACATATTGGCCCGGCCACAAGGAAAGATCGGCATTGGGAATGCTTGCCCGCGTGGCGATCGTGCCCGACGCGGTGTCGACGCTGGAATCGACGAAATCGAGCGTGCCCTTGCCGATCGGCGCCGGGTCGCCGTCCTTGATCAGGGTCACGGCCCCTTGCTGCGGATTGGCCAGCGCCTGGTGCAGCAGCGCAAGGTTGCTTTCCGGAAGATTGAAGTTGACCTGCAGCGGATCCATCTGGGTGATGGTCACCAGCGGCGTCGCGGTGCTGCTGTTGCCATTGCTGACGGTCACGAGGTCGCCGACGGCGACGTTGACCGCACCCAACCTGCCCGAGATTGGCGCGGCAATGGTGGCAAAGCCAAGCTGGACATTGTCGGCGTCGATCGTCGCCTTGTCGGCATCGACAGTCGCTGCCGCCGCCTTCTGCGCGGCAACGGCCTGGTCGTAGGTCTGCTGCGTCCCGGCCTGCTTGGCGACAAGATCCTTGGCGCGCTGAAGATCGGAATTCGAGCTGGCAAGCAGCGCCTGGTCCTTGGCAAGCGTGGCCTGGTCCTTGGCGAGCTGCGCTTTCAGGGCGCGGTCGTCCAGTGAAAACAGCACGTCGCCGGTCTTCACCATCTGTCCGTCCCTGACGTCGATCGACACGATCTGGCTGGAGACGCGGGCGTTGATGTTGACCACGGCCGGAGAGGAAACGAAGCCGATGGCATAGCGGCGGATCGGAAAGTCAGCTGTCGTTGCCGTCGCCGACACGATAGAGGCCGAACGGGCGCCGCCATTGCCCTGCTTGCCGTCCGCCGGCTTGCCGGTCGTCGCCTTGTCCGTCGCGGCGACCTGCCTGGCGCCGACCATCTGCTGAGCCTTGTTCAGCGCGTCCGGCGAAACATAGAGCCAAGCCGCACCCGCACAGACGACCGCCAGCAATGAAAGAATGACTTTCCCACGCATCGACAAAAGACCTCTCCGTCCGACACGCCATAGTCAGGTGGTCGTATTCTAGCGCAATTCACGGCTCACCGCCGCGATTTCGCCGAATAGATAGGACGCGCGTTTGTCGGAAAAGGGCCAAAACACGGCATTACGAAGATTTAATGTGCACTGCACAATAGCTGTGCAGCCGGCTATCGTTTAGGGCCGAAGGCCCGATTGGCCCCGAAAATAGCCTCCGAAAGGGCGGAGCGGGCCGTAGCCTAGCGTAGCATCGGCCAAAGCGTCGCCGCCAGCAGCACGCCCATGGCGATGTTGAACCATTTCAGCCGCATCGGGTCGGACAGGAAACCGCGCAGTGCCGTGCCGAACCCCGCCCACACCGAGACGCTGGGAAAATTGACCACGGTGAAGACCACGCCAATCAGAATGACGGACAGGAACGGCCGCTCCGGATTGGTGTAGACGGCCATCGCGGTGATGGCCATCACCCAAGCCTTGGGGTTGACCCCATTGGAAAGCCGCTGCATCGACGAAGCGCATCGGCCGCGTATTCGTCTCACCCTTGCCGCTGAGCGAGCGCGACATGGCGATCTTCCAGGCCAAGTAGAGTAGATAGACGGCACCGGCGATCTTCAGCCCGGTGTGCAATGCCGGAAACGCGGTCAGCACCGCGCCCAGGCCGAAGCCGACGGCGAGCAACAGGACGAGAAAGCCGATGCTGATGCCAAGCATGTGCGGCACTGTCCTGGCGATGCCGAAATTGACGCCCGAAGCCAGCAGCATGAGGTTGTTTGGCCCCGGCGTGATCGAGGTCACGAAGGCGTAGACAAGCAGGGCGAGGAATGCGTCGAGGGACATGATATCCTCCCAGATACGTCAGTACTCTTGTCTCTTTCCGACGGCTGCACAAAGGCCAGTGCCGGCCGTTGGTCACGCCGGTCCTACATTCGTGGAAGATTCGGCTGAGTTAAGTCGGCCTACATGCCCTGCGGGCCGCGGTTCATCGCCGCCACGCCTGTGCGGCAGATTTCGACCAGGCCGAGCGGCTTCATGATGGCGATGAACTGGTCCAGCTTGGAGCCCTTGCCGGTGATCTCGAAGATGAAATGCTCGGTATTGGCGTCGATGACGCTGGCGCGGAAAGCGTCGGCGAGTCTCAGCGCCTCGACCCGGGCCTCCCCGGTGCCGGCAACCTTGACCAGCGCCAGTTCCCGCTCCAGCGGCCGCTCCTGGCCGAGCTCGTGCGAGCGCACGGTCAGATCGACCACGCGGTGCACCGGCACGATGCGCTCGAGCTGATGCTTGATCTGCTCCATCACGTGCGGCGTGCCGCGCGTCACGATGGTGATGCGCGACAGATGCTTCTCATGCTCGGTCTCGGAGACGGTCAAGCTTTCGATGTTGTAGCCGCGGCCCGAAAACAGGCCGATGACCCGGGCGAGCACGCCCGGCTCATTGTCGACCAGCACCGATAGCGTGTGCGTTTCCGGCTTTTCCGTTTCCTTGGCGATGAAATAGGCCGAGCCGGTGGGTTGTAGCTGTGCGTTCATGACATGAATCTCGATTTAAGACTTTTGCGCTAATTCTCTGTTCGTGAACGGCTTTTCTAGACCAGTTCCCTGCCCTTGGCGTCGATAGCGTTGGCCACCGCTTCATCCGTCGCCTCGTCGGGCAACAGCATCTCGTTATGCGCCTTGCCCGAAGGGATCATCGGGAAGCAGTTGGCGAGCGTCGCCACGCGGCAGTCGAACAGCACCGGCTTCCTGACCGAGATCATCTCCTTGATGGCGTCGTCCAACTCGTCCGGTTTGTCGCAACGAATGCCATGGCCACCATAGGCCTCGGCCAGCTTGACGAAGTCCGGCATCGCCTCGGTGTAGGAATGCGACAGCCGGTTGCCGTGCAGCAGCTGCTGCCACTGCCGCACCATGCCCATATACTGGTTGTTGAGGATGAAGATCTTGATCGGCGCGTCATACTGCACCGCCGCACTCATCTCCTGCATCGTCATCTGCACCGAGGCGTCGCCGGCGATATCGACCACCAGCGCGTTCGGATGCGCGATCTGCACGCCGAGCGCGGCCGGCAGGCCGTAGCCCATCGTGCCCAGGCCACCCGATGTCATCCAGCGGTTCGGCTTGTCGAAATGATAGTGCTGCGCCGCCCACATCTGGTGCTGGCCGACCTCGGTGGTGATGTAGGTGTCCATGTCCTTGGTCAGCGCGTAAAGCCGCTGGATGGCGTATTGCGGCATGATCACGTCGTTGTTCATCTTATAGGCGAGTGAATCGCGCGCCCGCCACTTGGCGATCTGCTCCCACCAGGGATAGAGCGCCTTCTTGTCGGCCTTGGCGCTCGCTCGCCACAGTCGCACCAGATCCTCCAGCACCCGGCCGACATCACCAATGATCGGCACGTCGGTGTGGACGTTCTTGTTGATCGAGGATGGATCGATGTCGATGTGGATCTTCTTCGAATTCGGCGAAAACGCGGTCAGCCGGCCGGTGATCCGGTCGTCGAAGCGCGCGCCGATGCAGATCATCACGTCGCAATCATGCATCGCCATGTTGGCTTCATAGGTGCCGTGCATGCCGAGCATGCCCAACCAGTTCTTGCCCGAGGCCGGATATGCGCCGAGCCCCATCAGCGTCGAGGTAATCGGGAAGCCGGTGAGGTCGACCAGTTCGCGCAGCAGGTGGCTCGCTTCCGGACCGGAATTGATGACGCCGCCGCCCGAATAGATGATCGGCTTCTTGGCGCTCGCCATCAGTTCGACCGCGGCCTTGATCTTCTCCAAGTCGCCCTGGACCTTCGGCTGGTAGCTGGTGCGCGGTGCGATCTGCGGCGGGACATAAAAGCCCTTGGCGAACTGCACGTCCTTCGGGATGTCGACCACGACCGGACCGGGACGGCCGGTCGTGGCGACATGGAAGGCCTCGTGGATGGTCGCGGCGAGATCGTTGACGTCCTTCACAAGCCAGTTGTGTTTGGTGCAGGGCCGCGTGATGCCGACAGTATCGCATTCCTGGAACGCGTCTGAACCGATGAGCGAGGTCGGCACCTGCCCCGTTAGACAGACCAGCGGGATCGAGTCCATCAGCGCGTCCTGCAACGGCGTCACCGCATTGGTGGCGCCGGGGCCCGATGTCACCAGCATGACGCCGGCCTTGCCGGTCGACCGCGCATAGCCCTCGGCCGCGTGGCCGGCGCCCTGCTCGTGGCGCACGAGAATATGTTCGACCTCGTCCTGCTGGAAGATCTCGTCGTAGATCGGGAGAACCGCGCCGCCCGGATAGCCGAAGACATGCTTGACGCCATTGTCCTTCAGCGCCTGCACCACCATTTCGGCGCCCGTCATTTCCCTGCTGCTTGGCATTTCGCGCCGCTCACTCTGTCCGTTGCTCATCGGTCTGGTCCCGTACTGTCGCCGCTTGGGCGTTGCCATTTGGGTGTTATCGGTCGTTTAGTCGTGTTTCAGGCAATAAAAAAGGCCCCCGAGGGAGCCTGTGTGGTGCGCATGGGAGGTTTTCGCCCGGCGGTTACACCGCCTTGCCCACGCGCCTTCCTACGAGAATGAGTGCCGTTTTCATGGTGGCGGACCATAAAGGCGAACTCGCGGGGTCGTCAATGGGGTACGGCACGAATTCACTCAGCCGTGAGATCGGCTCCACTACGCGCGCTACCATAGTACAGTTGAGCCTATCCCATCGACACACCACTATGCCGGGCTGACGATGTCCCTGGGAGGAGACGCGTTGCCGGCGAGGTAGGGAGTCCTGGCCGGTCGCTTGCTGTTCCAGTGGAAGCCTGGACAAGGCGTTCTTGGAACCCGACAACTGGAGGAGAAACCATGCTCGAGAGAACACCCACGACGAAGGCGCAGGCGCTGCTCGACAAGTTTGGCAAGGCGCTGGAGACCGGCGACATCGACGCGGCGGTCAACTGTTTCCAGGCGGATTGCTACTGGCGCGACCTCGTCACCTTCACCTGGAACCTGAGGACGATGGAGGGCCAAGGCCAGGTGCGCGACATGCTGACGGCAACCCTGGCGGAGACCCGGCCGAGCGACTGGAAAGTGGCCGAAGGCGAGGAGGCGACCGAGGCGGACGGCGTCACCACCGCCTGGATCACCTTCGAGACCGAGGTGGCGCGCGGCTACGGCCTGGTGCGGTTCAAGGGCGAGCTGATCTGGACCTTGCTCACCACAATGGCCGAACTCAAGGGCCATGAGGAGAAGGCGGGTTTCACCCGGCCGCTCGGCGCCAAGCACGGCCACGGCAAGGACAGGAAATCGTGGCGCGAGGAGCGGGACGATGAACTCGCCGAACTCGGCCGCAGCAGGCAGCCTTATGTCGTGATCATCGGCGGCGGCCAGGGCGGCATTGCGCTCGGCGCGCGCCTGCGCCAGCTCGGCGTTTCAGCCATCATCGTCGAGAAGAACGAGCGCCCCGGCGATTCCTGGCGCAAGCGCTACAAGTCGCTCTGCCTGCACGATCCGGTCTGGTACGACCATCTGCCCTATATCGACTTCCCCAAGAACTGGCCGGTCTTCGCGCCAAAGGACAAGATCGGCGACTGGCTCGAGATGTACACCAAGGTGATGGAGCTGAATTACTGGTCCTCTACGTCGGCGAAATCCGCCAAATACGACGAGAAGGCCAAGGAATGGACCGTCGTCGTCGAACGCGACGGCGAAGAGATCGTGCTCAAGCCCAAGCAATTGGTGCTTGCCACCGGCATGTCCGGCAAGGCGAACTGGCCGAAATACAAGGGCCAGGATATCTTCAAGGGCGAGCAGCAGCATTCCTCGACCCATCCCGGCCCAGACAAATACCGCGGCAAGAAGGTCGTGGTCATCGGCTCCAACAATTCCGCTCACGACATCTGCGCGGCTCTGTGGGAGGGTGGCGCGGACGTCACCATGGTGCAGCGTTCCTCCACGCACATCGTCAAGTCCGACACGCTGATGGATATCGGGCTGGGCTCGCTCTATTCGGAGCAGGCGGTCGAGAACGGCATGACGACACGCAAGGCCGACCTGATCTTCGCCTCCCTGCCCTACCGCATCCTGCACGAATTCCAGATCCCGCTTTACCAGCAGATGAAGGAACGCGACGCCAAGTTCTACGCGGACCTGGAAAAGGCCGGCTTCCTGCTCGACTGGGGCGATGACGGCTCGGGCCTCTTCATGAAATACCTGCGCCGCGGTTCGGGATACTACATCGATGTCGGCGCCTGCGACCTCGTCATCGACGGTTCGATCAAGCTCAAGAGCGGACCAGGTGCCGCGGTGGAAGAGCTGACGCGAACCGGCGTCAAATTCGCCGACGGCACCGAATTACCGGCCGATCTCGTAATCTACGCCACCGGCTACGGCTCGATGAACGGCTGGGCGGCGGACCTCATCTCGCAGGAGGTGGCGGACAAGGTCGGCAAGGTCTGGGGCCTTGGCTCCGACACCGCCAAGGACCCCGGCCCCTGGGAAGGCGAGCAGCGCAACATGTGGAAGCCGACCCAGCAAGAGGCGCTGTGGTTCCATGGCGGCAACCTCCATCAGTCGCGCCACTATTCGCAATATCTGGCGCTGCAGCTGAAAGCCCGGCAGGTTGGCTTGCCGACCCCGGTCTACGGGCTGCAGGAGGTCCATCACAAGGGATAGTCCGCTTCCTCCGCATCAAGGCGGGCCTGCCCGGCTCGGCGACATCGACCGAAACGGGGCGCCCGCCGGGCTCGCCGCTTGGGGCGGCCGGCGATGGCGTGAAAACGCCTTCGCTGGCCAAACGCTCGCGGCAGGTCTCCAGCCGGTATGCGGCGACCGCGTTTTCGCCGTCGAAGCGGAAACACATGGGCTGTCTCCTCGCGGTGACTCCTTCTGTCAGGGCCGATTGGCGAAGTCGTGCACGACGCGCTGCAGCAACGGCACATAGTCGCGAAACGCCCGCGTCCGCATATTGGCGACCTTGCCGCCCTCGTCCCAGATGCGAACCCGCACCGCTTCCTCATGGAACGGGTTCTCGCGGAACTCGGCGACTTCATCGGCACTCATTGGCCCGCCCTGCAGCGACAGCGTATGAACCGAAGCGGGCGACAGCCTTGAGAAGTAGGTCGGGTCCGTGGCGCAGAGATAGCGTTTGGCGGCGACGTGCAGCCGGACGCATTCGACGATGACCGGCGGAAAGAACGGCGCCAGCACCTCGCCGCCGGCCTCGTCATGGTGCTTGTCCTCGACATCGTCGGGCGAATAGGTGCCGAACTCGCTGGTATAGTGGCCGATGTCATGCAGCAGCGCGGCCGCCACCAGAACCTCGGGCGCTCCATCCTGCTCAGCCAGCCAAGCACCCTGCAACATATGCTCGGACATCGTCACCGGCTCGCCGAGATAGGATTCCGCGCCCCGGCGCTCGAAAATGTCGGCGATGAACTCGACGATGGTGTCCGCGTTCAGATCCTGGCCGCTCATTCCGCGGCCTCCTTGAAGCCGTGTTCGATCGCCGCGAGCGTCGACAACAGGCCGTCCTTGTCCGCATAGCATCCCTGCAGCCAGCGCTTGCCGGTGCCGGAAAACGCCTTGCGGGCATGCATGACGCGGGTGTTGTCGACGATGAAGGCCTGGCCGGGTTCGAGCTTGAAGGTCACTTCGAAGGATGGATCCTCGATCAGTTCGGCGAAGCGGCGGTAGGCGCCATAGTAGCGATCCATGTCGGCGAACGGCACATCCACGGTCGGCGCCAGCGAGCGGTTGTTGAAGCGGATGCAGATCAGTTCGCCGTCGGGTCCAAGCTCGATCATCGGCCGTTTGGACTGCAGCCGCACGCCGGATGACCCTGCATATTCGAACCGCGCCGCATGGGAGCTCAAGAGCCGAAAACCTTCGGGGTGTTCCGCCTGCAGGGCTGCGGCGACGGCAAAACCGTCGACGACGCTCGATTCGCCGCCCTCCACCGTGTTCTCGATGCAGGACAGGATCTGCAGTGTCGGTACCGGATCGCGATAGGGATTGTCGGTATGCGCCTGCAGGCCGAGATTGGTGTAGGCGAGGTTGTTCGGATTGACCTCGGCGCGCACTTCGAACCAGCGCCCGTAATTGGTCTCCCTGATATAGCCGAACAGGTCGGATACCTTGCACAGCGCCCCGGATTCGGCCGGCAGCCCGTTCATCACCGCAAAGCCATAAGTCCTCACCGCCGAAAGCCATTCGCGCAGGACACCGCGGTCATGGAAGGCCGCCGGATAGCTGGCGCGCGGCACCGAGTTCTGCATCGTCGCCCTGGTCCAGCGCTGGATGACATCGCCTGTCCAACCGGGCTGGCGTGTCTCGTCGCGATCATAGGCGTTTGCACGCAGCCATTGGGCGGGAAAGCCGACCGTCTTTCCCTCCGGTTCGAAGCTGATTTCCAGCGCCCCGGCCTTGATGGAAGCAGCGCCGATTCTCGCGCCGGCGGGAATGTCGAGGATCGTGATCAGCCGCTGGCCATTGCCGGCGCTGCGCGTCTTGTCGTCGAGCGCATTGTCGCGCAGCCAGATGGCGTGAAAGCGGGTGCGCTTGCCGTCTGTCCAGCCAAGTTCGATTGTTCTGCCTTCGTCGCCAACCAGCGCGTGAGTAAGCATTGAGGTCCATCCCGTCCGCTACGCCCCCACGGCCCGATCCGCAGGGTCTCGATTGCATGTTGGTCACCCAACAGGCATAATTCAAATTATCATTTTTTGGCCAATGACCTCGATTGACTAATGGCTCGACGAACCATCCCCGCCTTGCCTCCACTCGATTGGCTGCGCAGTTTCGAGGCTGCGGCGCGGCTGTCCAATTTCACGGCGGCAGCGGCCGAACTCGGCCTGACACAGGCGGCGGTCAGCCAGCACATCCGGCTGCTCGAGGAACGGCTGAAGACGAGGCTGTTCTCGCGGCTGGCGCGTGGGGTGGCGCTGTCGCCGGAGGGTGCCGCCTACCTGCCCCACATCCAGTCCGCCTTCGCCACCATCGCCAACAGCACGGCCGAACTGTTCGAGCCACGCGCCGTCCAGACCGTCACCTTGCGCGTGCCGATCTCCTTTGCCCTGCTGATGCTCGTTCCTGTCCTGCCCGACTTGGCGAGCGCGCTGCCACGGCTCCAACTCGACATCGTGACGATCCATCGCCCGAGCGACTATGACCTGCCCGGCCCGGCACTCGACATCCGTTTCGGCAACGGCTCCTTTCCCGGCCGCGAAGCCGAGCGACTGACCGTCGAGCGGCTGGTGCCGGTCGCCGCCCCGGTGCTCGCTGACGACGCCGACTGGCCGTCCCTGCCGCTGCTTCTCGTCGCCGGGGCGCGTGAAATGTGGGCGGAATGGTTCACCGCCGCCGGCTTGGCCGGCCACTCCCTGCGTTCGCATCGTTTCGACAGCTTCGTCGCCGCGATGGAAGCGGCGAGTGCCGGTGCCGGCGTGCTGCTCGGCTCGCGGCCGCTGATCGATGCGGCCCTTGCCGGCGGAACGCTGGTCAGGCTTTCCGATTTCGAACTCACCAGCACATCGGGCCATTTCCTGACCCGGGCATCGGCAGTTCCCTTGACCAGTGGCGAGCAGGATTTCCGCCACTGGCTGCTAAAGCGCCTTGCCGGCCAGGCCCGGACCTGACTGGCGCGTTACCGCGAAGCTATGCCGATACGCTTCCAGTAGATCAGCGTGCCCGTCAGCCCGCCATGCGGTTTCAGCGCATAGTCAGGAATTTCGCCGGTGAGGGTGAAGCCGAGCTTTTCGTAGAGGCCTGAAGCACCCTCCTCCGTCGCCGTGTCCAGAACCAGCAGCGTGCGTCCCTTCTCCGCCGCGAGGCGTTCGGCGGCCCGCATCAGGCGTGTCCCCACACCCCTGCCCCGATACTCGACTGATGTCATCAGTTTGGCGATCTCGGCCCGATGCGGCTGGTTGGGCGGGCAGTCCAGCAGCAAGGTGACCGTGCCGACCAGAACCCCGCCGTCCCAGGCCCCGAGCACCATTCTTTCCCCTCGTGCCGCCGCGGCCAGCGACGTCTCCCAGAATGCCCTTGCCGTTTCCGCCGCCAGCGGATGCATGAAACTGACCGATCCGCCGGCGGCAACCGTTTCGACCAGCAGATCGGTCAGCATTGCGAGTGTTTTCTGGCTGGCGCTCAACGGCCCGATTTCGATGGTATTCATGCCTGGTCCTCTGGAAACGATTGCCGGGGTCGATGGCGCCGGCGTCAGTCGAGATGGCGCGCCCGCCGGCGCTTGCGCGCGGCCTTGATGGCGCTGATGCGTTCGGTGTCTTCTTCCCTGAGATGCCGCCCGCGCTCCAGGATTTCGAGCGTGTATTCCTCATAGGTCAGGCCCAGCCGCTCAGCCTTGTCCATGCGCATCAGCATCACGTCGCGGCTCGGCGCCTTCCACGCCTTGGCGTGCGCCGCCTGCCAGGCCAGGAAGATGTAAGGATCGCCCTTGCCCCATGGCGGCCCCTTGTACTCGTCAAGAGGCGGCCCCCCATTGTGGGAGCGCGTTGGCCGCCTTGCCATGACGTCAGCCCCTAACCAACGCGACGAGATAGTCGGCGCCCGGCTCCAGCGCATGGAAGGTGCAATCCGACGGCGCCCCGAGCGCCAGGCAGTCTCCGGGTTCGAGCCTGTGCACCTGATCACCTTCGGTGAATTCGAGTTTTCCCGCGACCAGCCAGATCTGCTGCTTGATGAAGGCGTAGGAGGCCGCGGGCAAGCTGACCTTCGCGCCTGCCGGCAGATGGACCTTGATCAGCTCGAGCGGCATGTCGCAGGCCGGCGACAAATGCCGCCTGACATAGCCTGTATCGGGGTCGCGCCACACCGGCTGGTCGGCCGCGCGCAGCAGCCCGCCGCCCTGCAGTTCCGCGCGCGCGATGAGAGTCGACAGCGTCATGCCGAAGGCCGCCGCGATGCGCACCAGAAGGGCGGCCGTCGGGCTGGTCATGCCGCGCTCGATCGTGCTCAGCATCGCCTTGGAAACGCCGGACCGTTCGGCGAGTTCGGCCAGCGACCAGTCCCGCATGATCCTCTCGGCGTGGATCCTCTTGCCGATGGTCGAGGAAATATCGTTCGCTATATCATCCATTCGTCCATTATAGCGAAACAACAAGACAGGTGAAGGGCCATCTCACGAGAATTTTCACCGGGTCCTTAAGCCTCTCTACACCATCCGACCTCATCCGACCTTAACCCCGTTCCTGTAGGGTCCCGTCTCCAGGGAAATGGGGATTGGCCTGTCCATGTATGTCGAACGCGAAGCTTCCGTCGGAGAACCGACATCGCAGGAGCGCCGCAACGCAGAGCAGAACGACCGGCGCATCCTCGGCAACGTCGTGCAATGCGACGGCGCGCGCGCCACCATCAGCGCCTATGCCGACGATGTCGACGGCGCGGTCACCGGCCTCTGGACGGTCGGCAAGATGATCTCGATCAATCTGGGCACGACGCGCACCGTTGGCCTGGTCTATGCGATCGGCAAGTCGGATCGGGCCTGGAGCAATGAAGGCCAGAACGCCATTGAGGTCAGCATCGAACTGATCGGCGAAGTGCGCGACGGCGCCGACCCCGGCGCCAAGCCGATCTTCGACCGCGGCATCACCTGCTATCCGCATATCGGCGCCGTCGCGCACCGTATTCGGACCCGGGACTTGCAGGCCGTCTATGACCTGGCCGGCCGCCATTCCATTACCATCGGCTCGCTGGCGCAGGACGAGGCCATCGCCGCCAACATCGCCATCGATGATACGCTTGCGCGCCATTTCGCCATTGTCGGCACGACCGGCGTCGGCAAGTCGACCGCCGTGTCGCTGCTGCTACGCAAGTCGATCGCGGCGCGGCCCGACCTGCGCATCCTGATCCTCGATCCGCACAACGAGTTTGCCGCCTCGCTACCCGAATATTGCGTCAGGGTCGATTCCAAGACGCTCGACCTGCCGTTCTGGATGTTCACGCTGGAGGAATTCGCCGAAGTGCTGTTTCGCGGACGCGAAACGGTGCCGGAAGAGATCGACGCCCTTCGCGACCTCGTTCCGCTGGCCAAGAACCTCTACCGCAATCCCAATTCAGGCGCCTACCTCAGGCGCGGCAACGATGCGCTGACCGCCGATACGCCGGTGCCTTACCGCATCGCCGACCTGCTCAAGCAGATCGACGAGCGCATGGGCATGCTCGAAAGCAAGAACGATCGCCCGACGCTCAAATCGCTGAAGACGCGCATCGAATCCGCGGCTGCCGATCCGCGCTACCGCTTCATGTTCAATTCGCGCCTGATCGAGGACACCATCCACGAGACGATCGGCAACATCTTCCGCGTGCCGCACCATGGCCGCCCGGTGACCTGCTTCGAGATGGCCGGCATGCCCTCGGAAGTGGTCAATTCGGTCTGTTCCGTGCTGGCGCGCCTAGCCTTCGACCTCGCTCTGTGGAGCGAAGGCAAGCTGCAGCTCCTGTTCCTATGCGAGGAAGCGCACCGCTACATGCCGGCCGATGCGCGCCTCGGCTTCGCGCCGACCCGGCACGCGCTGTCGCGCATCGCCAAGGAGGGCCGCAAATATGGCTGCTACCTCGGCGTCGTCACCCAGCGCCCGGGCGAGCTGGACCCGACCATCCTGTCGCAATGCTCGACCTTCTTCGCCATGCGGCTCGCCAACGAGCAGGACCAGGCGATCATCCGCTCGGCAATCGCCGACTCGTCCGCCTCCACGCTGGCGTTCCTGTCCTCCATGGGCCAGCGCGAAGCGATCGCTTTCGGCGAAGGGGTGGCGACGACCATGCGGTTGAAATTCCAAAGACTGCCCGCTCACCTGCTGCCTGGCACGGCCAAGCACGAGGAAGAAGTGACGAAAGCCGGCGAGGTCGACCTGGTGGCGATCGTGGAGCGGCTGCGTAACGTGCCGAAACCACAGAGCCAGGCGATACCATTCGCCGAGGTGGTCGATGCCGGCCGCCAGGCCGGCGACCCCGACTACCGCAAACCGCCGGCGACGGCGCGCGTGCAGTCGGACGAAGATTTCGACACGCGCTACGGTCTCAAACCCGCGACCTTCGGCCTGCGCCCACAGAACGATTGAGACCTGGGCGCTACGTCCATTCAGTTCTTAGAATCCGCACCAATCTTCAGTTGGCTGCGCTCGTTCGAATGCTTGGGTAAATCCCGTCAGGAAATTCGTCAGGCTGAGTCGATTGATGTCGACTTCGAGAACCGGAGCGGAGCGGACTTTTGGTCCGTGAGCACCGGAAGCGCAGAAGTCGGCATCAATCGGCCAGCATCACGAATTTAGTGGCGGGATTTTAGGCGCAGACGCGGTTGCGGCCTTGCCTCTTCGCTTCATAGAGCTGGCGGTCGGCGCGGCGATAGAACTCTTCGGCGGTTTCCTTGCGGTCCCAGACGGCGAGGCCGACGCTGGTCGTGATCTTGAGCCGGACATTGTTGCCGGAGAGGATCGACATGTTGGCGATTGCCTTGCGGATGCGCTCGGCGAATTTGGCCAGAAGGTCCGCCTCCATGTTGGGCGTGACCACGGCGAATTCCTCACCGCCCAGGCGCGCCACCACGTCGTGATAGCGGGTCATGTCCTTGAGGCATCTGGCGACAGCCTTGAGCACCTCGTCGCCGACATCGTGGCCATGGCTGTCGTTGACCTGCTTGAAATGGTCGAGATCGAGGATCATCAGCCCGACCGGCTTCTCGATGCGCCGGAACTCCTCGAGATATTCCTTCAACGCGTCGTCGAAATAGCGTCGGTTCTGCATGCCGGTCAGGCCGTCTGTCAGGGCGGCGTGCTCGAGCGTTTCGGAGCGGGCGCTGAGCGAAACCGTCATGGCGCGCAGCTTGCCTTCTTCCGTCGCCTGTTTGCGGATCAGCGGATAGATGAAGAAGATGCCGAAAAACAGCGCGGTCGCAAGCAGCACGCCCGTCGCGAACAACAGCTTGTTGAGGTAGATGACCTTGTCCAGGCCCGACTGCGTATGGAGTTCCGTGGCGAAGGATTGCAAGAGCCCATAGGCGTGCAGCGTCACCAGGCCAGCGGCCAGGATCACGAAGATAAAGACGAAAAAAGCGGATTCCGCCTTATGGAAACGCATCTGCTCCCCGATGAAAAGTACCCCATGACCTTATGGCAGGGACCGCCTTACGGAGCGTTAATTCCGGCAACTTCGGCGTGAACCTTGCCCTCAAGGTCAACTTTTTAAGTTGCATTAGCAACAAGTGTTTGGATCGTGGTTTCGAGATCGTCGTCGGGGCGCAATCTCTGCCATTCCGGCCCCAGTTGATGTCGAAACCAGGTCGCCTGCCGCTTGGCATATTGCCTGGTAGCGATCTTGGCGCGCTCGATCGCCTCGGGAAAGCTCGATTGCCCTGCCATTGCAGCCTGCAGCTCGCGAACCCCGATCGCCTTCATCGCCGGCAGGTCCGGATCTAGTCGTAGGACCGCAAGCTGCTTGACTTCCTCCAGCGCGCCCTTTTCCAGCATCCGGTCGAAACGCCTTTCGATGCGGTCGACCAGCGCCGCCCGATCCGGCTCGATGACCAGGAAATGCGCGCTTTGCCTGTCGATCAGCGGCCGGCCGCGCTCGGCCTGCCAGTCCAGGATCGACCGGCCGGAGGCGTCGAGCACTTCGAGCGCCCGCACGATGCGCTGGCTGTCGGTCGGTTTCAGCTGCATGGCGACTTTCGAATCCTCGCGCAGCAGGATGCCATGCAATTTGACCGCGCCGTGCTCCTTCAACTCATAGCGCCAGCGATCGCGGATCCGCTGCGGAATGTCAGGCATTTCCGAAATGCCCTCGGCCAGCGCACGAAAATAAAGGCCGGTGCCACCGACGAAGATTGGCCGCCGCGAGAGCGCTCCGTCATCGATGAGTTTCATCACGTCGCGCAGCCAGGCGCCGGTCGAGTAGGCGGAGCCGGGATGGACATGCCCATACAGAAAATGCGGCGCTCGTGCGAGTTCGGCCGTCTCCGGCCGGGCGGTCAGAATGTCGAGAACCGAATAGCCCTGCATCGAATCGGTGTTGACGATGACGCCGCCTGTACGTTCGGCCAGTTCGAGCGCCAGCGCCGACTTGCCGCTGGCGGTCGGCCCGGCTATCAGGATCGCGTTCTTCACGCGGCCTTCGCCCGCATCCGCGCCGGAATTCTCTATGCCGCTCATTGCCACGCTTGTTTCCCGTCCCGCTGACCGCGCTCTGTCGCCGTCGCTTGCGAATATGGCCTCACGGTCGGTGGGCGCAAGCGCCGTCGTCTGGCTGGCGGAAGGCATTGCCTGTGATCTTGCCCTGCCGCCAGCGGCGCAGGCCGATGAAACGACTGCAGAGCTTCGTGCCGCACTGGGCGCCGAACCAGTCGACGTGATCGTCCAGCAGGCTGAAACACGCCGCAAGAAAATCCTTCTCGCCGACATGGATTCGACCATGATCGACCAGGAATGCATCGACGAGTTGGCCGACGAGATCGGCGTCAAGGATCGCGTCGCGGCCATCACCGCGCGGTCGATGAATGGCGAGATCGCCTTCGAGCCGGCGCTGCGCGAGCGCGTGGCGCTGCTCAAGGGGCTCGATGCCGCAGTGGTCGACCATATCGTCACCAATCGGCTGACGCTGGCTTCGGGCGGCCGCGCGCTGGTCCAGACCATGCGCGCCAACGGCGCCTGGACGGCACTCGTCTCGGGCGGATTCGAGGTCTTCACCACGCGCATCGCTGCGATGCTCGGCTTTCAGGAGAACCGCGCCAACCGCCTGCTCGACCAGGGCGGACGCTTCACCGGACTGGTCGGCGAGCCGATCCTTGGCCGCGCGGCCAAGGCCGAGGCGCTGCTCGAAATCTGCGCGCGCCTTGGCCTGACGCCGGCCGATGCCATTGCGGTCGGCGACGGCGCGAATGACCTCGACATGATCCGCCTGGCCGGAACCGGTGTCGCGCTGCACGCCAAACCGACAGTGGCGGCACAAGCTAAGGTTCGCATCGACCATGGCGACCTTACCGCATTGCTCTATCTGCAGGGCTACAAGCAGGAAGAGTTTGTGCAATGAAACCGATGCACACCGAGCGTTTGATCCTGCGCAATTGGGAGGATCGCGACCGCGAATTGTTCCATCGCATCAATTCCGACGAGCGCGTCATGGAATTCTTTCCGTTCCGCCGCGACCGAGCGACGGCGGATGCCAAGATGGATGAATTCCGCGCCGCCATCGATCGCGACGGCATTGGCTTCGCGGCCGCGGAAATCGTTGCCACGGGCGAATGCATCGGCTTTGTCGGCATAACCGGAACCGATCATCTCGACTTCCTGCCAGCCAGCATGATCGAGATCGGTTGGCGGCTGGCGCCCGAATTCTGGGGCAAGGGCTATGTTACCGAGGCCGCCGAGGCATGGTTGACCTACGGTTTCGATACATTAGCCCTCCACGAAATCGTTTCCTTCGCCGTCGCCCACAACCGCCGCTCGACTGCCGTCATGGAGCGTCTCGGCATGACATCAGATCCGTCTGCCGACTTCGATCATCCTGGCATTCCCGACAGCCATCCCGCCCTCAAGCGGCATGTGTTCTACCGGCTGCCTCGCCATGACTGGCAGGCAAGAAAAAGGGCGGCTCTCTAACCGCCCTTTCCATCAAAATCAGATTTTTGCAGTCCCGCCGACTTCAATCCATCCGGATCGTCACGAACCTCAGCTCACCGGTTTTCGACGCCAGCATCAGCAACGCGTTCTTGCGCCCCTGCTCCTTCAGCGCGCCGATCCGGTCCATGACATCCTTCGGCGTGGCGACTGATTCCTGCGCGATCTCGGTGATCACCTCGCCCGGCTGGATGCCGCGCTCGGCGGCGGCCGAATCCTTGGCCACATCGGTGACGACGACACCCGAGACATCGCCGGCGATGCTGAACTTCTTGCGCGTCTCGTCATTGAGTTCGCCGACCGTCATGCCGAGCACCGATGCGGTCGAGACGGCCGGAGCTTTGTCGCCGCCCTTGTCCTGGTCGGTTTTGCCGTTCTCGCCGCTGGCGAGCTTCTCGCCGTCCTCGAGCCGGCCGAGCGTTACCTTCACCGTCTGCTCGACGCCCTTGCGCACGATCAGCACGTCGACGGCTTTGCCCACCGGGCTTTCGGCGACGACGCGCGGCAGGTCGCGCATTTCATGGATGTCCTTGCCGTCGAACTTGACGATGACGTCGCCGGCCTGGATGGTGCCGTTGTCGACAGGCCCGCCCTTGATGACGCCGGCCACCAGCGCGCCCTTGGCGGTCGCCATCCCCAGGCTTTCCGCGATGTCGTCCGTCACTGGCTGGATGCGAACGCCGAGCCAGCCGCGCCGCGTCTCGCCATACTGGCGCAACTGGTCGACGACCCCCGAGGCGAGCTGCGAGGGAATGGAGAAGCCGATGCCTATCGAGCCGCCGGACGGCGAAATGATCGCGGTGTTCATGCCGATGACCTCGCCGACGCTGTTGAACAGCGGTCCGCCCGAATTGCCGCGGTTGATCGCCGCATCGGTCTGGATGAAGTCGTCATATGGGCCTGAATTGATGTCGCGGTTGCGCGCCGAGACGATGCCGACCGTGACCGTACCGCCGAGGCCGAACGGATTGCCGACCGCCATCACCCAGTCGCCGACGCGCATCTTGGTGGAATCGCCGAATTTCACCGCCGTCAGCTTGTGGCCTTTCGGATCGACCTTCAGCACCGCGACGTCGGTCTTGGTATCGGTGCCGACCAGCGTCGCCTTCAAGGTCACGCCATCGGAAAAATTGACCTCGATGTCGTCGGCATCGGCGATCACGTGATTGTTGGTGACGACGATGCCCTGCTCGGCGTCGATGACGAAGCCCGAGCCGAGCGACTGCACCTTCTGCGAGCCGCCATCCTTTTCGCCACCGCGGTTCTTGAAGAAGTCGTCGAAGAAGTCCTGGAACGGCGAGCCTTCCGGCAGTTGCGGCATCGGCACGGCGCCCGGCCCTTCGGTGCCCTTCACCGTCTGCGAGGTCGAGATGTTGACCACCGCGCCGAGCACGCGTTCCGCCAGATCGGCGACCGAGGCAGGCCCGTCGGCGGCGAATGTCGGCGTCACGAACGACGGAACGGCGGCGGTACCCAGGACAAGCGCTGCCGCGCCGGCGACCAACGTCCGTCGAGCGGCGCGCAAAAGGGTGTTGGATGTCATCGAGAAACCTCCCGGCATTTCTGAAAGAGAAAAGCGCTTCGACGAAAACGCCGTGTCGCGCCATGATGGCAAGAAATACGGCACGTTTGCGGCTATGGCTATCGGCAGAGCGTAAATCGAGCGTTATTCCGCAAACCGGATGCCTTTACCCGCTCCGCACCAGCCAGACGATGCCGACACCGATGGCGATCGCCGCCAGGCCGCCAATCCGCAGTGCATTCTCCGGCATCGACAGCACTTCACCCGCGAGCTTCCTGGCAAAGCCGGGGAAGCCGCCATAGACCAAGCCCTCTATGACGAGGACCAGGCCTATCGCCGCGAAGAAATCCTGCACCGCCCGTTACTGGCCGGTGCTGGGTTGTGTCGTCGGCGCGGCAGGTGCCGCAGCCGGCGCGGGTGCTGGCGCGGCCGGTTTCGCCGGCCCTTCCTTGCCGTCGGGATCGCGGAAGAAGCGGAAGAACTCCGAGCCGGGCGACAGCACCATCGTCGTCCCGGTGTTGTCGAGCGCGGTGCCATAGGCATTCATCGACCGGTAGAAATCGAAGAACGCCGGATCGCGCTGATAGGCTCCCGCGAAGGTGGCGCTGCGCTGGGCCTCGCCCTCGCCGCGCAGGATCTCGGACTCCTTGCGTGCTTCGGCAACGATCTCGACCACTTCACGATCGGCGCGTGCCGTGATGCGCTGTGCGGCTTCGTTGCCGCGTGCTCTCAGCCGCGCAGCCTCCGCCAGGCGTTCCGCCTTCATGCGGTCGTAGGTCTGCTGTGAGACTTCGGCCGTCAGATCGGTGCGGCGGATGCGAACGTCCTCGATCTGCAAGCCGAGCGACGTGGCGTCGGGCCTGAGCTGATCGCGAACTTCGCGCATCATCACGGCACGCTCTTCGGAGAGCGCGGCCTCGAAATCGCGCAGACCGTAGACGCGGCGCAAGGCAGCGTCGAGACGCGTCCTGAGCCGGGCCTCGGCCAGTTCGATCTGACCGGACACCGCCGCACGGAAGACGCGCGGATCCGAGATGCGGTAGGCGATGAAGGCATCGACCTCATAGAACTTGCCGCCCGACACCTGGACGCGGATGTTGTCGAGGTCGAAGCGCAGCACCCTGTTCTCGATCAGTTGCACCGTATCGGCGTCGAAGAACGAGAATGGCGCCTTGAAGTAGATGCCTGGCTCGCTCTTGACGTCGACGATCTCGCCGAAGCGGAGCACCAGCGCCTGCTGGCGCGCATTGACCACGAAGACCGAGGAATAGATCAGGAACAGGATAACCGCCGCCACGACGGCGAAGATGGGAAGACGGTTGGCCATCACTGGGTACCTCCCGTGTTCGCAGCCGGCGCGGCCGGTGCCGGCGGTTTCGGCTGCAATGCGGGCAGCGGCAGATAGGGCACGACACCTTGTCCGTTGCCCTGCTCGACGATGACCTTGCTCGAGTCCTTCAGAACCCTCTCCATGGTTTCCAGATAAAGGCGTTTGCGCGTTACATCGGGTGCTTTGACATATTCGTCGTAGACGGAGATGAAGCGCTGGGCTTCACCTTCGGCTTCCTGCACCACACGGTTCTTGTAGGCGGCCGCGTCTTCGCGGACCTGGGCTGCCTCGCCGCGTGCCTGGCCGAGCTTCTGGTTGGAATACTGATTGGCCTGCTCGACGAACTTGTCTTCGTCCTGCTCGGCGCGCTGCACCTCGTCGAACGCATCGGCCACTTCGCGTGGCGGCGCTGCATCCTCGATGGAGACGGCGTTGACCTGCAGGCCGGCCTTGTAGCCGTCGAGCGTATTCTGGATGATCTCGCGCACCGAGGCCGCTATGCCCTGGCGGTCGTCGCGGAAAATGTCCTGCGCCGGCCGGCGGCCAACCGCTTCGCGCATGGCGCTCTCGGCAACCTGCCGCAGCATGCCGTCCGGATCGGAAACGTCGAACAGGTAAGCGCGGGGGTCGGAGACCTGGTAGGCCACCGAAAACTGCACATTGACGATATTCTGGTCGCCCGACAGCATCAGGCCGTTGCCGCTGGTGTTGCCGCCGCCAATGTCGACGAGTTGCTCTGAAATCTTGGCCGTCTCGACCGTCTCGAGCGGCCACCAGTGGAAGTGCAGGCCTGGCTGGGATAGCTCGGCCTTCGGCTTGCCGAAGCGCAGTTCGACCGCGACCTCGTCGGGCTGCACGGTATAGACCGCCTGGAAGGCCCACAGAACGACCAGCACCGCGGCGATCAGCCCGAACACGGCTGGACTGGCGCCACCGCCGCCGGGCAGCGCGCGCCTCAGCCGATCCTGGCCACGGCGAATGATGTCTTCTAAGTCGGGGGCGACCCCTGCGGGCCGCTCGGCCCCTTCGGTCCCTGCCCCCAGGGTCCCTGGTTGTTACCGCCGCCACCCCACGGGCCGCCGCCTCCGCCACCTTTGTCGTTCCAGGGCATGAATGTCCTTTCGCTTGGAATTCCCTCAAGCGCCGCGGTTACGGCGCAAATCCAGTGTCGTTCTTCTATAGGCACGCCACGGCGCGCTTTCAACGCGACGCCCGCCGACTTCATCGGATTTGGGCCGGTAGCGACCCTTTGTCGTCCTACAATTGCGCTTTTGTCTTCAAACTATCCCGCGGTGGCGCTCGTAAACCGTATAGCGCGTCGCATGGCTGTCCTTTTCTCCTGATGGAACCTCCTGCGAACTGACCACGTGCCATGTACCGGGATCGATCGGCGGGAAATGCGCGTCGCCGTCGACGGCGGCCAGAACATGGGTGACGTGCAGACGGTCGGCCAGCGGCAGCGCCTGGGCATAGATCTCGCCGCCGCCGATGACACAGACCTCGTCGACGCCGCTCATGCAGCGGCCGCGCACGGTCGCCAGCTGGATCGCGGCTTCCAGCGTATGCGCGACCTCGACGCCCTCGGCGCGCCAGGCCTTGTCACGGGTGACGACGATGTTCAGCCTGCCCGGCAACGGGCGGCCGATGCCTTCATAGGTCTTGCGGCCCATGACGATGGGCTTGCCCATCGTGTCTGCCTTGAAGCGCATGAGGTCGGTGGAGAGCCGCCAGGGCAACCCGCCATCCCGACCGATCACACCATTCTCGGCAATGGCGACGTAGATCGCGACATGCATCAGTTTGCGTCCCCGCCATTGCTGTCCGACGGTTCGAGCAGGAGGATATCGATATCGTGCTCGGGATAGAAATCCTTCGCTGTCATTTCGAAGCTCGTCGGCCCGACCTTTTTGACATTGTCGCCGCAGAACGAGACCAGGGCTTTCGGATTGCCCTTGTCGATGGTCAGCTTGAACTTGCCGATGGTGCCCGCCGCCCAATTGCCACCGGTAGTCAGGATATAGGCGATGCGGTTTTCGTAGAATTTGGGATAGCCGTCCGGATTGTCCTTCGCCGCCCTGCGCACCGCATTCTCGAATGTATCGTCCATGCAGTAGCGAGCCTTGTAGGCGGCGTATGAGCCCTGGAACTGGCCCTCATTGAAAAAGCTGACCGACGACGTGCCGCCGACGCTCGGCTTGTAGCGGTGCGAGACGTGAACGTCCTTGTGGGCCGGGAAGGTCGAACGCCACCAATAGGTCGAGCGCAGCTGCCACCATGGCGCGTAGGACGGAGTGGCGTTTTGGTCGCTGTCGCCTTCCGGATCCTCGATGATGATACCGCGGTTGACCCAATCGTCGGCCACCGCCTTTGGCAGCTTGGCCAATGCCGCCTTGGTGGCATCGGCGAACGGGTTGAACGGCACATTCTGTGCCTTGAGGTCGGCGCTGATGTCGATGCCGAGCTCGAACACCTTCTGCTCGAGTTGCGGCTTTGCCGGCGCCCCGTCGATCGTCACCTCGAAGCCGAGGAAATTGTCGCTCTGGTTTTCCGGGATCGCCGGCATCTCTTCGGGATCGCCCGAAATGTCGGGCATCGGGAAGGCGACGATCGCCTCGACATCCTTGTCCGTGTTGTTGTGGAACACGTAATCCACCGTCACCTTTTGCGGCGAGATGAAGAGGTCCTCGCTTTGCATCGCCACGGCATCGCTGCGCGACAGGATCAGGCCACCGGTGCCAAGTTCGGCAACCGAGTCGTTGGCCAATGCAGGCGCCGCCGACAGGGCCAGCGCGGTGGTCAAAACATATCGCAGCATGAAAGCCCCTCGGCGAGAATGCCTTAATGACCCTAGCGGTTTCAGTCTGGCGTTTCAAAGCCCTTCCGCGTCCTGGGCGTGCGTGACCGGCCTGGACACGCATGCGGTCTGGACACGCACGCGGTCTGGACACGCATGCGGTCTGGACACGCATGCGGTCTGGACTAACAGGTTCCGATCGGGCAGGAGTTCGCGCCATGCGCAAGCTTCTCGTCATCGGCATCGGCGCCGGCAATCCCGACCACATGACGGTTCAGGCCATATCGGGCCTGAACCGGGCGGACGTCCTGTTTATTCCCGACAAGGGCGCCGACAAGACAGACCTCGCCGACCTGCGGCGCGGCATCTGCGACCGGTTCGTCACCAACCCGACCTCACGCCGGGTCGAGTTCGACGTGCCGGTGCGCGCCGAACCAACGTCTTCCTATCGCTCGACCGTCGACGACTGGCACGAGGCGATCGCCGTCATCTACGAGGCACTGATCCGCGACGAGATCGCCGGGGATGGCTGCGGCGCCTTCCTGATCTGGGGTGATCCCTCGCTTTACGACAGCGCATTGCGCATCCTCGAGCGCGTACGCCTGCGGGGCAATGTCGCTTTCGAACTCGAAGTCATCCCCGGCATAACAGCCATCCAGGCGCTAGCCGCCAGTCACAAAACGGCACTGAACCGCATCGGCGATCCCGTGCTGATCACCACCGGCCGCCGCCTGACCGAGCAAGGCATGCCGGACAATGCCGGCAGCGCCGTCGTCATGCTCGACGGCAAATGCGCCTTCAACACGCTGGCCGACCAGGACCTCTTCATCCAATGGGGCGCCTATCTCGGCACACCGGACGAGATCATCATCTCCGGCCGCCTCGGTGATGTCGGCGCGGAGATCGAAAAGCGCCGCGACGAAGCGCGTAGGGAAAAGGGCTGGATCATGGACACGTATTTGCTGCGTAAGCCGGAAGAATAGGCAGCAGGGAAGAATACCAGACACGCGTTGGGTATGATTCGGAAGGAAGATCTCTGCCGGCCAGAAATTGGACTGGGTGCCCTATTCCCTATTCCCTATTCCTTAACTCTCCTACCCCGCTTCAATCTCCGCCTGCAGCGCATCCATATGCGTCGCCGCCGCGGCGGACGCCGCGCGCTCGATGGCGCGAAAGCGGCTGACCACCGCCAGGCCGACCGTCGTCAGCTGCGCGCCGCCGCCCTTGCGGCCTCCGGTCTGCGCCGAGACCAGCGGCTTGCCGAACACCCGGTTCATGTCCTCGACCAGATCCCAGGCGTGTTTGTAGGACATCTCCATGCCGCGCGCGGCGGCCGAGATCGAACCGAACGTGGCGATGTGCTCCAGAAGCTCGATCTTGCCAGGACCGATCCGTCCATCCGGATCGAGATTTATCCGCAAGCTCAGCGACGGCATTTTTGCTCCTCCGCGATCGCTTCAGCTTCAGCGACCGTTATTCCAAAACAATATAGCGGCGATCGCCGCCCCTGTCAGCCGTCGACCTCGAGCGGCAAGCCGGCGCCGGTGTTCGCCCGGTCGAAGCTCACGGTCTTGACCACCGCGAAAACCTTGCCGCCGAGCCGCAGCTTCAGCGCCTGCCGCGACTGTTCGGTGATGCGGGCCAGCACCGTTGCGCCATTGCAGTCGATGCCGACTTCGACCGTCGGCCCCTCACCCGGGCTGATCGCGACAATCGTGCCGGGCAGGATGTTGAGCGCGCTGAGGCCCGTCGGTTTCTCCGTGGAGATCATCACGTCGCGAGCGCGAATGCGGATCCGCACGGAAGCCCCGGGCTTCATTTCAAGGCGCGGCACGCGGATCTCGCCGGCGGCCGAGCCGAGCACGGTCATCCCGAAAGTCTCGTCGTGACGCAGCACCTTCGTGTCCAGCACCGCGCCGCCCTCGCCGCGCTCTTCGGCCGGCAACAGGTCAAGCCTTTGCATGACGGCCTCGGTCTGACCGCTGGCGGTGACCTTGCCCCGCGCCAGCATCACCACGTCGCTGGCCAGCCGCGCCACCTCGGCGACCGAATGGCTGACATAGACGATCGGGATCTTCGTTTCGTCGCGCAGCCGCTCGATATAGGGCAGGATCTCGGCCTTGCGCGCTTCGTCGAGCGAGGCCAGCGGCTCGTCCATGAGCAGCAGCCTCGGGCTGGCAAGCAGCGCCCGGCCGATCGCCACGCGCTGTTTCTCGCCGCCCGAGAGCTTTGCCGGTCGCCGCCCGAGCAGCGGGCCGATGCCGAGCAGTTCGACGACACTGTCCATATCCGCGTAGCGTTCCGCCGCCGGCGTGAACCAACGGCCGTAGCGCAGATTGCTCATCACGCTCATATGCGGAAACAGTCGTGCATCCTGGAACACCATGCCGATACGGCGCTTATGCCTTGGCACGAAAATGCCGGCACCGATGTCGACCAGCACGCGGCCGTCGATCTCGATGCGCCCCTTGTCCGGCCGGATCAGCCCGGCAATCATGTTGATCAGCGTCGTCTTGCCGGAGCCCGATGGCCCGAACAGCGCCGTCAGCCGCCCGGCGCTCTCGAAGCGGGCATCGATGGCGAAATCGCCAAGCCGGTGGCTGATGTCGACAAGGACGCTCATTCGATGTCCATCCGCCGCCCGACGCGCCGCGCCAGCACTTCCGAGGCGACCAGTGCCGCCATCGAGATGACGATGGAAATCAGCGTCAGCCGCAGCGCCCCTTCATCGCCCCCCGGCACCTGGGTAAAGGTGTAGATCGCCGACGGCAGCGTCTGTGTCTCGCCAGGAATGTTGGAGACAAAGGTGATCGTCGCGCCGAACTCGCCCATCGCCTTGGCGAAGGACAGGATGGCGCCGGCGATCAGCCCGGGCAGGATCAGCGGCAGCGTGATGGTGCCGAACACCCACACGGGGTTGGCGCCGAGCGTCCCCGCGGCCGCCTCCATCTTGCGGTCCACCGCCTCGATCGACAGGCGGATCGCCCGCACCATCAGGGGAAAGCCCATGACGCCGCAGGCAAGGGCGGCACCCGTCCAGCGAAACGAGAAGACGATGCCGAAATGTTCGGCCAGGAATGCGCCGGCCGGGCCGCGCCTGCCGAAAGTCAAAAGCAAGAGATAGCCGGTCACCACGGGTGGCAGGATCAGCGGCAGATGCACCAGCCCGTTGAACAGTGTCTTGCCCCAGAATTTCCCCCGGGCAAGCAGCAGCGCGATCGCTATGCCCGGCGGCAAACTCGCGAGCATCGCGACCGTCGCCACCTTCATGGACAGCCAGACCGCATTCCATTCGTCGGGAGTGAGGTCCAGCAGCCAGTTCATCGTGCGGTATCGGGGCCTTTTCGAACTCAGTTGCTCGGCGTGAGCACGGTGAAGCCCTGTTCCCTGAACAGCGCGCCGGCCTTGGCGGATTGCATGCACTTCAGGAAGGCCGTCGTATCCTTGTCCTTCGAATCGGCGGTCTGGGCAACCGGATAGATGATCGGCGGATGTGAATCCTCCGGGAAGGTGCCGACCACCTTTACGCCCTTTTCGGCGTGCGCGTCGGTGGCATAGACGATACCGAGGGCCGCCTCGCCGGTCGAAACCAGCTTGAGCGCCGCACGGACATTCTCGGCCTGCGCCACCTTGCCCTCGACCGAGGACCAGACGCCGAGCGATTCAAGCGCCGCCTTGCCGTATTTGCCGGCCGGTACGGCCTTGAAGTCGCCCATGGCGAGCTTGCCGTCGCCGACAATTTTGGCGAGGTCGAAACCCTTTTCGATCTTGGCCTCGACCGTCGAATCCTTCGGCGCCACCAGCACGATCTGGTTGCCGAGCAACTTCACTTCGGTATCGGGCTTGGTCAGCTTCTTGTCGGAGAGATATTTCATCCAGTCGAGATCGGCCGAGATGAAGACGTCGGCCGGTGCCCCGCTTTCGATCTGCTTGGCCAATGCCGAACTCGCGGCATAGGAGATCGTCGCGGCCTCACCGACATCGGCCTCGCAGGCCTTGTTGACGCCGTCGAGCGCGTCCTTGAGGCTGGCCGCGGCAAACACCACCACCTTGTCTTCGGCATGCGCCGCCGGTGCCATGGCCATCAGCGCCCCTGCGAAACCGCCAATGGCAATCGCCTTCAATCCAACACTCCTGCCCGTCATGAAACTCTCCCTGAAAATCCGATCGGCTCGATGTCCGCCACCGATATATCCACATGAATATAACAAGGGAAGACCCGGCACGCCCCGAAAGCATCTGTCCGGGTTCGATTGTTCTGCTAAGACCGTCCGGAAGCGGAAAAGGAGACACCCGTCCGCATCGACATCGGCGGCGGCGCCATCGTCAGCGCCTCGATCACCAACGAAGCCGTCGCCGATCTCAAGCTCGAAAAGGGCAAGCAGGCGTATGCCGTGGTCAAGGCCTCGGACGTGATGGTCGGCATCGACTGAAAAGCCGCGGCTCAGACCGCGATGGGCGCCTTGATCGACGCATCGGCGGCATAGTTCTCCAGCCGGAAATCCTCGAAGCGGAAGGCGAACAGGTCCTTCACGTCCGGATTGATCCACATCGTCGGCAGCGCCCTCGGCGTGCGCTGCAACTGTTCGCGCGCCTGCTCGAAATGGTTCGAGTAGAGATGCGCGTCGCCGAGCGTGTGGACGAAATCGCCCGGCTTCAGCCCGGTCACCTGCGCCACCATGAGCGTCAGCAGTGCGTAGGACGCGATGTTGAACGGCACGCCGAGGAAGATGTCGGCGGAGCGCTGGTAGAGCTGGCAGGAAAGCCGGCCCTCGGACACGTAGAACTGGAACAGGCAGTGGCAAGGCGGCAGCGCCATGGCTTCCACCTCGGCGGGATTCCAGGCTGAGACGATCAGTCGCCGCGATTGAGGATTGCGGCGGATCTCCTTGAGAAGATTGGCGATCTGGTCGATCGAGCCGCCATGGCCGTCCGGCCAGGACCGCCACTGCTTGCCGTAGACCGGACCGAGATCGCCATTCTCGTCGGCCCATTCGTCCCAGATCGAAACGCCGTGGTCGGTCAGGTACTTGATGTTGGTGTCGCCGGCCAGGAACCACAGGAGTTCATGGATGATCGACTTCAGGTGCAGCTTCTTGGTGGTGGTGAGGGGAAAGCCGCGCGCCAGATCGAAGCGCATCTGGTAACCGAAGACGGAGCGTGTGCCGGTCCCGGTGCGGTCGCCGCGATCGGCGCCGTTTTCCAGCACATGCTGCAAGAGGTCGAGATACTGGCGCATGGGTTCCGGCCCGATTCGAGATTTCTCCATCATAGCGCATGTGGGCGCGGGCGCCACGCTTGTCTGAAGTTCTTTCCCAACCCAAGCGGAGACCGGATATTCGTTCAACGCGCGCTCGGGCGAACCGGAAGCGCGGAAAATCGCAAGCCGGCCGCCCGAATGGAGTGACCAAAAGGTCTTAGAGGGAGCCGAGCTTGCCCAGATCCTTGGCCACCAGATAGTAGAAGGTCACGCGGTTCTTGGTGTTGTCGGCGTGCATCGCCTTGCAGGTCTTCTCGATCGCGGCGTCGGCCTTCGCCCCGTCGGTGACGCCGAGCTTCTTGGCCACCCAGCTCTCCTTGACCCGCCCCAATTCCTTCGGGTCCGTGCAGGATACCAGCGAGGAGTCGCGATTCCTCAGCGCAATGCCCAGATGCTTGACGATCTTTTCGACCGCATCGGCGTTTGCCGCGGCGTCATACTTCTTCACATCCGCAAGATAGTCGGCCATCAAAATTCCCCTCGTCGGCGCCACGGATCCGATCGATGAGGGCTGTGGCGCGCTTCGCAACTTGTGCGCTAGATCGCTAACTCCTCACCGCTCGCAAAGCTTCGGTTGAGACCGCGCCCAAGTCAACCCTCGGCGTCGCGATTTGACACAGGGACAAAGCATCATTGCGGCCTTTCATTTCCGCCAAACGCGCCCTATATTCGTTTTGTCGGCTTGACCGACTATGGCGATAAATGGGCGATGAAATAAGCCGTTCGGACCCGGGGGCGGTACCCGGCGCCTCCACCAAAAGCCGCTGTTGACGATAGGGCGGTTTTTGCTGGGGGCGAAATAGGATCGACGAAGGTGTAAAGATCGTACTTTTGCCCGGCATTGTACCACCGTCATCGGGCTAAACTTATAGTTGCCAACGACAACTATGCGGAAGCACGTCTCGCTGCTTAATGCAGTGCGATAGCTTCAAATCAAGCCCTAGGGGTTCGCACTTCTAGGCGGGGTTCGGAGGTACCTGGCAACAGAAACCTCCACTTCTCCCCTTCAATTTGCGTCACGCACAACGGCTCCTGCCGTCAAGACTTCGCACGTTCCCCAGGCCGCGAAGCCGCTGCGTCGCGTGCCCTTTTTCCATGGACAAAAATGCAAAACGATGCCGATCGATTTTTCGTGCTGACCGGCGGCCCGGGCTCCGGCAAGACCACCTTGATCGAAGCCTTGCGGCAGGCGGGCTTTGCGACATCTGTGGAGGCCGGACGCGGCATCATCCGCGACCAATCCGCCATTGGCGGAACCGCCCTGCCCTGGAGCGATCGCGCATTGTTCGCCGAACTGATGCTGTCTTGGGAGATGCGCTCGTATCGTGCGGCCGCCGAGTTGGCAGGGCCGGTCTTCTTTGACCGCGGCGTGCCGGACACGATCGGCTATCTCAGACTCTGCGGCCTGCCGGTACCGGGTCACCTCACCAGCGCCGCCATGGAATTCCGCTATGCGCGTCGCGTCTTCGTCGCCCCGCATGGCCGGAAATCTTCACCCAGGACGAAGAACGCAAGCAAACGCTCGACGAGGCCGAGCGCACTTATCAATCAGTGGCAGGCGTCTATGCGGACCTCGGCTACGAATTGGTGACCTTGCCGCTTGCGTCAGTCGAGGAGCGCATGCGCTTCCTCCTCGACGCTGCCGGATTGCCGCTGACATAGAGCGGCCGGTCCGGTCCGGCCCTTCATGCGCGCCCTGTCGGAACCAGGCAACGCCTTGTAGATTGAACCGGCATCTTTGAGGTTGGAAACATGGCGCTCAAGCGAATGGACAATGTAGGAATCGTCGTCGAGGATCTCGGAGGGGCGATCGATTTCTTTCGCGAACTCGGCCTCGAGTTCGAAGGGCGGGCCACGATCGAAGGAGAATGGGCCGGGCGTGTCACCGGGCTGGGCGATCAGCATGTCGAGATTGCCATGATGCGCACACCGGACGGCCACAGCCGGCTGGAGCTCTCCCGCTTCCTCACGCCGCCTGTCGTCGCGGACCACCGGAAAGCCCCGGTCAATGCGCTGGGCTACCTCCGCGTCATGTTCACCGTGGACGATATCGACGATACGCTTGAAAGGCTCCGCACGCGCGGCGCACAGCTCGTGGGCGAAGTGGTCGACTACAAGGACGTGTATCGGCTCTGCTACATTCGTGGGCCTGAAGGGCTTCTCATCGGCCTCGCCCAGGAACTCAGTTGAGCGCGTCAGCCGCCAGAGAGCAGTAGTGAGCCCCGGGCAACGCCGGGTTTGCGCCGGATTAACGACCGCAGCTCGTCGCGTGCGCGGCCTTCGACATTAAAAAGGCCGGGATCGACCCGGCCTTTCCTGGTTCACAGAGGATTGTCTATTCCGCCGGCGCTTCGACGGCTTGCCGCGAACGGCCAAGCGTGACCTTCGCCAGTGCGAACGATATCACCGCGCAGAGCGTGATGCCGGCGACCATCGGCAGCGGCGTGCCGTCGAAGAACACACCGGCAACGCCCATGGCGAGCGCGCCGATGGCAAAATGCAGCGTGCCCATCAGCGCCGACGCCGTGCCGGCGATCTCGCCATGCTCTTCCATGGCCAGCACCGAGGTGGTCGGGATGACAAGCCCGAGGAAGCCGTAGCCGACGAACAGCAGGGCCGCCATCACATCGAGCCGGTCGACCCCGGTCGCCATGATGGCGAACAGCGCCACCATCGTCGTGGCATAGCCGGTCACCGCCACCCACACCACGCGCTTCAGCCCGAACCGTTCCGAAAGCAGGCCCGTCAGCTGCGACATGCCGATGAAGGCAACCGCGTTGATCGAGAAGAACAGGCTGTAGACCGAAGGCGACAGCCCGTAATGGTCGATCAGGATGAAGGACGAACTCGACAGATAGACAAAGAAGCTCGCAATGCCGAAGCCGGCGATTGCCACCAGGCCAAGGAAATTACGGTCGCCCATCAGGAAACGGTAGCCGGCAAGCGCGGTACCGAAGGAGGACCCGACGCGCTCTTCCGCCGGCCGCGTCTCCTTGAGCGAGGTCGCGAGCAGGATGGTGGCAAGCACCGCCGCGCCGGTCACCGTCCAGAACACGGCGCGCCAGCCGAAATTCTCGATGATCTGGCTGCCGGTCAGCGGAGCCAGGATCGGCGACACCGAGAACACCAGCATCAGCAGCGACATCAGCTTGGCCGCCTCGTTGCCGGTGTGCAGGTCGCGCACGATGGCGCGCGGAATGGCCATGCCGGCACTGGCGCCAAGCCCCTGCAGGAAGCGGAAGGCGATCAGCCACTCGATGGTCGGCGCCATTGCCGAGCCGATGCCGCCGGCCATGAATAGCGCCAGGCCGCCATAGAGCGGCAGCTTGCGGCCGACCATGTCGGAGATCGGCCCGACGACGATCTGCCCGAACCCCATCGACAGGAAGAAGATCAAAAGGCTCATCTGCACGGCGGCGGTGCCGGCATGAAGATCGGTGCCGATCGACGGCAGCGCGGGCAGATACATGTCGATGGCGAACGGGCCGATGGCGGACAACAGGCCGAGCACGACCGCGATGCGGAGGAATTTGGGACTCATGATATTGGCTTCTTTCGAATCTGGTTGCCGCCGCCAGGCGACGTCTGACCCCAGGACGTTCCATCCCGTGGAGTTCCTACTCCCAGAGCGAATTTATTCATCCCTCTGGAGTGAAATCCCCTTATATCGTGTCCACAAATTTAGACACTCTTGTCCAAATCGTCAATCACCTCTATATAGATTTTCATGAGACCGGGCGTTTCTCCTGACACTTTCCCGCCACGCGGCCATGAGGCCAAGCGCATGTCGATAGTCGACGCCGCTGCCGGCGTGTTTTGTCGCGAGGGTTTCGCCGGCGCCAATATCGACTTGATCGCGGCAGAGGCCGGCGTCTCACGCCAGACTGTCTACAACCACCATCGCGACAAGGAAAAGCTGTTCATCGCCGTGGTGCGCGACCTGACCGAGCGCTGCAACGCCGGCATCTTCGCCACCATCGCCACCTTCCCCGATCAGCCCGGCGACCTTGAAGCCGATCTGATCGGTTTTGCCGTGCGCCTGAACCAGAATTGTATCTGCAACCGTGACGGAAAATTCCTGCGCAAGCTGATCCAGACCGAGGGCGAACGCTATCCCGAACTGTTTGCCGAATGGCGCGAACAGGGACCCGGCCGGACATGGCCGGCAATCGCCGCCCGCTTCGCCCGCCTCGCCTATGGCGGCCATCTCGCGATCGAGGATCCCGACGTGGCGGCGCGCCAGTTCCTCGGCCTCGTCAATGCCGAATTGCAGACTACCTTCATGCTCGGCGGCACGCCGCGCGAGGACGAGGTGGTGCAATCGGCGACAAACGGCGTGCGCACTTTCCTGCGCGCTTTCGGCAAGCGCCCTTCCCTGACCGGCGTGAAAAAACACACTGCGCTGGCTAACGCATAACATTTGCGGTTGCCGCGAAGCCGCCTTGCCGATCAAATCGTTGGCAATAGTCCTCGCTTCGGCGCGGCGGCGGTCTATATCAGGTTTACGCCGCCCTCAAGCTTGATTACAGCTATGCGGACGATTCAACGGAACCCGACCAACTCATGGCCGACGACCACATCCGCTACGACATTCTGGCCCAGGAGGCGTTGCGCGGCGTCATGCGCAAGGTCCTGGCCGAGGTCGCGCGCACCGGCCTCCCCGGCAACCATCATTTCTTCATCACCTTCCTGACCGGTGCGCCGGGTGTGCGCGTCTCGTCGCGCCTGCGCGAGCGCTATCCCGAGCAGATGACCATCGTCATCCAGTTCCAGTATTGGGACCTGAAGGTCACCGACACAGGATTCGAGGTTGGGCTCTCCTTCTCCGACGTGCCGGAGAAACTCGAGATCCCGTTCTCGGCGGTGCGCGGCTTCTACGATCCCTCGGTCAATTTCGAACTCGAGTTCGACGTCAAGACCGATGCGCAGCCCGACGAGGAACCGGCCGCACCGGCGCCCGAGCCGCTGGCCATCGTCTCCGAGAAGAAGCCGAAGGCCGAGAAGAAGGCCGCCGCCGAAGCGGAGAAGAAGCCCGCCGCCGATGCCGGCACCAAAGGCGCCGAAGTGGTCTCGCTCGACGCCTTCCGCAAGAAATAGGCTCGCGGCTCCCGCCATGGCCGACATCGTCAACCTTCGTCAGCTCCGCAAACAGAAGGCGCGGGCCGACAAGGAACGGGCGGCCAGCCAGAATCGCGCCTTGCACGGCCGCACCAAGGCCGAAAAGCAACGCGACCGCCTCATCGCCGACAAGAGCGAAAGGTTTGTCGCGGGTCATCACCGCGAAAAACCGGGCGAACCGGGCGATCCCAGTGACGGTCAATGAGCCCCGTCGAAAAACGCTCGGTGACCATACGCGGCCATCGCACCAGCTATTCCCTCGAAAAGCCTTTCCATGACGATCTCGTCGCGATGGCGGCGGCAAGGAAGCTGACGCTCGCCGCCCTTGTCGCCGAAGTCGACGAAACGCGGCCCCGCGACACCAACCTGTCCTCCGCGCTCAGGCTGCATGTCCTGGAGTGGGCGAAGCGCGGCGGCGGCGAGATTTAAGAAGAAGTCGTGCGCTCCAACAGCCCGGCGGTCGCCACCACCACCGCTATCGCGGCGACGAGCGGCACTCGGGCATCCCTGGTGAAATGCCTGAGATGACCGTCTGGTTTTTGCGGCACGGTCAAGACCCCACGCCCCGCCATCAGGCAATCCGACTACCAGCGGCTGTCGGAATTCCGCTATCTGATCCGCCGCTTCCTCGAATTCAGCCAGGTGCAGGCCGAGGACGCCGGCCTGACCCCGCGCCAGCATCAGGCGCTGCTGGCGATCAAGGGATATCCGGGCGGCGGGCCAGTGACGGTCGGCGACCTCGCGGAACGCCTGCGCATCCGCCACCACAGCGCCGTCGAACTGGTCAACCGCCTCGGTGAGGCAGGACTGGTCACACGCGACCAGGATAAGGACGACCACCGCCGCGTGCTGTTGCGGCTGACCGAACGCGCCGACGATTGCCTGGCCGAGCTCTCTGCCGCGCATCTCGACGAGCTCTCGCGCATCGAACCCATGCTGCGGCGCCTGCTCGACCGGGGCCAGGACTGACACCCGGCGGCTGCGCGGGCCTATATCGAACTATTTTTTCGAAATCCGAATCCTTTGGCCTGGCCGCGGCGTCTTGGACAGACGACAGCCAAGGGAGCCGATGCGATGAAACATCATTTGATACGCTACAAAACGAAGCCGGACCGGGCGGACGAGAACGAGCGCCTGGTCAAGGCTGTGTTCGAGGAACTGCGCGGCAAATCGCCGGAAGGCGTTCGGTACATGACCTGGCGCTCCGGCGACGGCACTTTCGTCCATCTCGTCGAGATCGAAACCGACGAGCATGCCGACATCATCCCCCGGCTTGCCGCTTTCGAGGCCTTCCAAAACGGCATCAGGGATCGCTGCATCGACCCCCCGCATCGTGACGTGATGACAGTGGTGGGCCATTATCGGATGTTGGACGAGCAACCTGAATAGAACATGTCAAGAACGGCCGGTGCATGAACAGTCCAGGCGAGATCCCAGGGTCTTTCGACCGCTTGTTCGGCGAATTGCGCCCCAAACTGCATCGCTATTGCGCCCGCATGACAGGCTCGGTCTTCGATGGCGAGGATGTCTTGCAAGAGGCGCTGGCCAAGGCATTCGAGGCCTTGCCCAACGCCGGCCTGATCGCCAATCCCGAAGGCTGGCTGTTTCGCATCGCGCACAATACGGCGCTCGACTTTTTGCGCCGCCGCGCCCGTGAGAAGACGTTCTACGAGGAGGAGCCGGACATGATCGCCGACCCGGCAAATTCGATCGCCGAACGGCAGGCCGCGGCAGCCGGATTGCACAGTTTCATGCGCCTTCCCGTCGCGCAGCGAAGCAGCGTCATCATGATGGATGTTCTGGGCTATTCGCTGCGGGAGATCAGCACCACGCTCGACACCAGCATCCCCGCGGTCAAGGCCGCGCTGCATCGCGGCCGAGGCCGGTTGCGTGAGATGGCCGACGAACAGGACGATCGTCCTGTTCCCAGGCTGAGTGAATCGGAGCGCCTGTTGCTCGACGCCTATGTCGATCGCTTCAACGCCCGCGATTTCGACGCCGTGCGGGACATGCTGGCCGATGAAGTACGCTTGGAACTGGTGGCCAGGGCAAGGCTCAGCGGCCCCAAGGAGGTGGCAACCTATTTCGGCAATTATTCCCGGGTGCGGGACTGGCATTTCCAGCCTGGTTTCGTCGAAGGCCGTCCGGCAATCCTCGTGCGCGATCCCAACGACCCGACGGCAGCGCCGGCATACTTCATCCTGCTGGGTTGGCAGGGCGGCAAGCTTGCCGCTATCCGCGATTTCCGCCACGCCAGATACATCGCTGACGGCGCCGAAACATTTGTTCTTTGAGGCGAGACCTCGGGGCAAGGGACCGGAACTCCCTACTCCAGCGACTTCAACAGATTGTCGACCGTGAATGGATTGGCTTTCGGCTTGGCCGGAGGCGGATTGTCGTTGGCGGGCGACTGTTCGGCCTTGGGCGCCTGTTGCGCCGCCTTGCGCTCGGCTTCGAGCCTGGCTTTTTCCTGGGAGGCAATGCGCATTGCCTCCTCCGCCTTCTGGCGCTCCTGCTCGGCCTGCGCCTTGGCCGCTTCGTCGGCTGCCTGCTGTTCCGCCGCCGCCTTGGCCTCCGCATCGGCCTTGGCTTTCGCGTCCGCGTCCGCCTTGGCTTTCGCTTCCGCTTCGGCCTTGGCTTTCGCGTCCGCGTCCGCCTTGGCTTTCGCTTCCGCTTCGGCCTTGGCTTTCGCATCCGCTTCGGCCTTTGCCTTGGCATCCGCTTCAGCCTGGGCCTGAGCGTCGGCTTCCGCTTTCGCCTTGGCGTCGGCCTCCGCTTTCAGGCGCGCCGCTTCCTCCTGTTGGCGCAGTTCCTCAGCGGCCTTGTCGCGGGCATCCTGAAGTGCCGCGTAGTAGCGCACCTCGCGCCGCAGCCGCTGTTTCTCGAGCAGCGCGGCCTGCATCGCCTCGACGCGCTGCTGTTCTTTTTCCAGCGCGCGCTGGGTCAGGAACTGCGCCAGCGGCTCGCTGTCGAACTGCCGTTTCACGGCGCCGAACGGCCCCTCGGCGGTGAAATTCACGGCCGGCTCGGAGCCGACCAGCGCTTCGTCGCCGGGCCGATAGGTGACCGCGCCCTTGGCCGAAACCGTGCTGGCATTGAGGTCGGCCGTGATGTCGGCCGACAAGGTCGCCGCCGGATTTTCGAGGCTGATCGGCGGCGCCCTGAGCGTGCCGCCGGCAATCGTGAAGGCGATCTGGGCGTCCTTTGCGGCGAAGCTGCCGTCGGCGGCGATGTCAGGCGCGAAGCCGGCGGTCTTGGCAGCGTCGATATCGCGGCCGATCGCATCCGCCTTGGCGAGGAATGCGCCGAAGGCATCGGGATTGACGCCGGCGATTTGCAAACCCTTCAGCGCCGCCGTGCCGGAACCAGACAGGGCGGCGATCATCGCGTCGACGGATTTGCCGCTGGTCGACAGCGTCGTCGAGAAATCGCCGGTGCCGCCGATGCCCGCGTCCGGCAAGACGCTTGCCAGATCGGCACCCGCGAGTTTCATCTGTCCGGTGAAAAGTCCCGTGCCCTCATTGTTCTTCAACTCGAACAGGCCGGTCAGCGCCCCGCCGAGGGATTTGGCCTTGAGATCGGCCACTCGAATGCCGTCCGGGTCGAGCTTGAGCGAGAAGGCCGCGTCATAGGCGGTGGCGAGCGGGCCGGCGGCCAGCGAAGCCGTGGTCAGGTCGAGATCGGCGGTGAACGGCAGGCTGGACTTCTGGCTGAACGGCGCCGACGGCCACGCACCGCTTTTGTCACTTTTGTCGGCCCCGTTCTTGTCCGCGAGAAAAGCGGAATCGCCGAACAGCGCCACCGCCATCGGATCAAGGTCGAGTTCGTCGAGTGCCAGCGCGCCGGCCAGATGCGGCACGCCGTCCTTGCCGTCCACGCTCTGCTTCACATCGAGGTTGATGTCGCCGGACACGGCCGCCTCGTTGATGGCGCCGCTGAGCCCGGAGAGCACCAGCAGGCCGTTGCCATAATCGGCCTGCGCGGCCAGCGATGTCGACATGCCGGCTCCCATGCCGGGCAGGCCGATGCCCGTCGTCATCAGCCATGGCTCGATGTCGGAGGCGTCGAGGGTGACCTTGCCCTTCGCCGTCGGACCTTGCGGCGTGTCGGCGACCGTTCCCTCGAAGCCGGCCTTGAAGTCGTTGCCGGCAAGGCTGAAGCTCGTCGTCAGGCCGCCGCCGAACGTGCCCTTGGCCTGGATATCGGTTCTAGCCTCGCCCAGCATGCCGAGCGGCAGCGCCGGCAGGCCGTAGAGCGCCAGCAAGGCGGTTGCGTCCGGGTTCCTGGCATTGAAAGTCAGTGTCAACGGCGCGTCGGCAAGCTTGTCCACCGCGCCCTTCCCCGACAGCGACGCCGAAAACGCCGAGCCGCCGGCCTTGCCTTGCCCGCTCATCGCCAGGCCCGTGGAGCCGTCGCCATTGTCGGCGGCACTGGCCACGAGGTCGATGCGCGCATCCTGGAACAGGTCGGGATAAGCGGCGGCGCGGCCCGCGAGCCCCTTCAGCACGGCATTATCAGGATAATGCTGCGCGGCGACGTCGATCAGTGGTTTCAGGTCGACAGCGACCACCGAGGCGTCGAGCTTGCCGGTCGGGCTCGCCGGAAAATCCTTGATCCGGCCGGTGGCGCTGATCGAGGCGCCGGCCAGCCCGCCAACCGACAGCCGGTCGATTTCGAGCAGCCCGTCCCGCAGCCTGAGTGCGGTATCGACCGTGTCGGCGGTCAGGCCGCCGGCGCTGACCGGCCCGGCCTTGATCTGGAAATCGAGGTCGCTGCTGGCAAAGCGGTTGGCGCCCTTGTCGCTGACGAAGATCGAGGCGAAGGCCGCCAGCCCGTCCACATCGAGTTCGCCGCCCTCGAGCCGCATCAGCACCGAGGGCTTTGCGTCGTCGGGCTGGCTGGAATCGATGCGGCCGGAAAACTTCGCCTTGCCCAGGATCAATTCGAGATCGCTGAAGGATTGATGGTTTTGCGAGAGATCGACCTTGGCTTTGAAACCGGCGGCAGGCAGACGGCGGATCGCCTCGTCGACATCCTTCGACAGCCACGCCGCAAAACCCGAAGGTTGCGCCACCGCCAGCAGCAACGAGCCGGTGAAGCCGAAATGGCCCTCCACGTTGAGCATGACCTTGCCATCGGCTTCCAGCTTGGTGCGGCCCGGCAAGGTCGCGGCGAGCGATTTCACCGACCAACCGTCATCGACCGGCTCGGCGGAAAGGTGAACATCGCGCACCGTCGTGTCGCCGGCCACCACCGCCGGCAGCTTGACCTCGACCGTGCCGGGAATGGTCGGCTTCGGCAGATCGAGCAGCGCCTGTTCCAGCCCCGCGATACGCTGGTCCAGCGTCAGGCCCGCGCCGGCCGGCGCACCCACCGCCTCGTCGAACTGCACCTGCGCGCCATTGGCCTCGATGGCGAAGCTCGGTTTCTGACCGAGATCGACCGAGGCCTTGCCGTCGGCGGTATAGGGATTGTCCAGCGGCCCGGTCTCGAAACGGAATTCGTCGACGCCAAGCTTCTGGTGATCGAGCGAGAACTTGCCGTTCAGCCGAAAGCCCGGATCGGGCTTGCCGGCGCTGACCTTGACCGTCTCGCCATCCGTGCCGCGCAGCTCGGCTGAATTCTTGTCGGCGCCCGAAATCTTGAACTGGCCGGAATAGACGGCCGCACCGTTGACGATGCCCGCATTGCCGTCGGTCTCGATGACCAGCGGATAGGCATCGGGGTCCGCCTTCAGCCGAAGCCGCAACTGCCCGGAAGGTTCGGCCTTGCCGGTCGAGGCCGCGACCGTGGTGCGCAAGCCGTCGAGACGCAACGTGCCGTCCATGCGCCACGGACCGGCCAGCGATTTGGCCGAAATGGTCGAGTTGATCTCGGAGAAGATGTGGCTGCGGCCGCCGGCGGCATGGCGCAGTTCGATCTGCCCTTCCGTCACCGTCAGTTTCTCGATCGAGACCTGTCCGGGATCGAAGGGCGAAGACGGGCGCATCGCCCAGTCGACGGTACCATTGGCGGCGATATCTATGATTGCCTTCGGCCGCACCAGCCGCATGTCGAAAATCAGCACTTCGCCGCGCAGGAAGGGCGCGAGTTCCGCATCCATCGAAAACGTCTCTACGGTCATGGCCGGCTGGCCGTTGGGGCCGCCGGCGACGGCGACGTTGGAAAAGGTCACCGAGGGAAACGGCAACAGCCTCGCCGTGGCGTCGCCCTGCACGGTCACCTTGCGGCCAAGGATGGCGCTTGCCTCGCGCTCGAACTCGGCGCGGTAGCCGGTCCAGTCGACAAAATACGGCACCACCAGCGCCGCGCACAGCACCAGCACGAACAAGCCACCGAAGATCACGAACAAGCGTGCGAGCATCAGCTCCGAACAGGTTGATTGAAATTCTGCCGCACTCTACCCGCATCCGCGTGTCGATAAAGAGGCAAATCATCCCGTGTTGCGTCCTGCCGGACGATCTGAAACAAATCCTGGAAAAAGCGGAGATTCTCGGATGTCGGGCAAGAACTGGGACCGTGTGCCGATTGATGCGCAGAGCGTCGATGCCCCGCTTTCGCAATCGGCGATTTTCCTTGTCGTCACCGTCGCCGGCGAACAGCCGGCCCTGGCCAGGGTGTCCTCCGTGCTCGGCGAACTCGACGACCTGGTCAAGACCGTCGGATTCCGCGACCTTGGCGGGCGCCTGTCGTGCATTGCCGGCATCGGCAGCGATCTCTGGAATCGGCTCAGCCCCGGCCGCCGGCCGCTGGAGCTGAAGCCGTTCGCGCCGATCAAGGGCGCGGTCCATTCGGCGCCAACGACACCGGGCGACCTGCTCTTCCACATTCGCGCCGAGCGGCCCGACATGTGCTTCGAATTCGAACGTATCCTGCTCGACAGGCTTGGTCCCGGTGTGACCGTCGTCGACGAAGTGACGGGCTTTCGCTATTTCGACGCCCGCGACCTGCTCGGCTTCGTCGACGGCACCGCCAACCCGGCCGGCCTTGACTTGCCCGCCTCGGCGCTGGTCGGTGACGAGGATGCCGATTTTGCCGGCGGCAGCTATGTCGTGGTCCAGAAATATTTGCACGACATGCAGGCCTGGGCGCGCATTCCGACGCCCGAGCAGGAGGCGATCATCGGCCGCACCAAGATCGACAACATCGAAATCGATGACGACGACGCGCCGCGCAAATCGCACAAGTCGCTGGCCACCATTGAGGATGCCGACGGCAATGAATACGATATATTGCGCGACAACATGCCATTCGGCAGGCCCGGGCAGAACGAGTTCGGAACCTATTTCATCGGCTACAGCAGATATCTCTGGGTCACCGAGAAAATGCTGCAGCGCATGTATGTCGGCGATCCGCCCGGCGCCTATGACCGGCTGCTCGACGTCTCGACGCCGCACACCGGCACGACCTTCTTCGCCCCGACCCGTCCCATGCTGCAGACGCTTGTGCAGGCGAAGTAAGAGAAGCTTTGTCGCTGCGCGGTAGAGCGTCGGCTGGCGGCCTCTATCCGCGGCCCCTCAACGTGGGTCGCGCTTCGCCTGCGCCACCTTGGCCGCCTTGCGCTGCCGGCCGAGTTCCGCCGGTCGGACCAGGCTTGCAACCTTCTGGTTGGCCACGGTCCGCATACCCTTGTGCGCCGTGCGCGAATTGTGCGTGGGACCGTCCGGGGCTTTCTGCTTCAAGGCCATCGCCTTGCGCGCATTGTCGACCAGCGAAATGCGGGCCGCCAGTTGGCGGCGCCGTTCGGCCTCGCCGTTCAGCCGCCGCATCGCCGTCGCCAGCACCGCAAGCTTCACTTGTGAACCGCCGTCGGCCTTCGAGGCGGTCGCGCCCTTTGCCGCGCCCTTGCCGCGGATTTCACGACGGCGGCGGTGCGCTTCGGTCTGCGCCTTGTCGCGCCGTTCCCGCAACAGCTTGACCAGGCCGGAAAGGTCTGCGTCGGAAAGTTCCTGCACCGCCGGATGGTGCGACTTCTCCACCAATTCCTTTTCATCGGCGCTCAGCGCGCGCGCTTCTTCCTTGCGTGAAATGGCCATGACAGTCCTCCTCAGCCGGCACGCCTGTCTTTCCAGGCTTGCCACTTGAGGAGCCTCGACCCGAATGGCGGCGCGGTCAAGACCGGCGCCTCACGGTGCCCTTAGCCCATATCAGGCAATATCTTGCCCGGATTCATGATATTTTGCGGATCGAGCGCCTGTTTGATGGTGCGCATGATGTCGACGCCATGGCCGAGTTCGTGGCGCAGGAAGCCGATCTTGCCCTGGCCGATGCCGTGCTCGCCGGTGCAGGTGCCCTCCATGGCGATCGCCCGCATGTTGAGCCGCGCGACGAACTTTTCCGACAGCGCGATTTCCTCGGGATCGTTGACATCCATCAGCACGAGAACGTGGAAATTGCCGTCGCCGGCGTGGCCGACGATCGGCGCGATCAGACCCATTTCGGCGATGTCGGCTTCGGTCTCGGTGACGCATTCGGCAAAGCGCGAGATCGGCACGCAGACATCGGTCGACAGGCCCTTGGCGCCCGGCCGCAAGGTCAGCGAGGCCCAGTAGGCGTCGTGCCTGGCCTTCCACAATTTGGTGCGTTCCTCGGCGACGCTGGTCCACAGGAACGGCCCACCGCCATTTTCCTCGGCGATCATGCCGAAAGTCTCGGCCTGCTCGGCAACGCCGGCATCGCTGCCGTGAAACTCGACGAACAGGCACGGGCTCTCGGGATAGTCGAGCTTGGAATAAGTCTTCATCGCCCGCATCTGCAGCGCGTTGACCAGTTCGATGCGCGCCACCGGAATGCCCATCTGGATCGTCGCGATCACCGCGTTGCAGGCCGCCTCGACGCTCGGGAACGGGCAGACGCCGCCCGAGATCGCCTGCGGAATGCCTTGCAGCTTCAAGGTCAGCGCGGTGATGATGCCGAGCGTGCCTTCCGAGCCGACCAGCAGCCTGGTCAAATCATAGCCCGCCGAGCTCTTTTTCGCCCGCTTGCCGGTCGTCACCGTCTCGCCGTCCGCCATGACAGCGGTCAGCGACAGCACGTTCTCGCGCATCGTGCCGTAGCGCACCGCATTGGTGCCGGACGCCCGCGTCGCCGCCATGCCGCCGAGCGAGGCATTGGCGCCGGGGTCGATCGGAAAGAACAGGCCGGTGTCACGCAGATGCCGGTTCAGGTCCTCGCGCGTCACGCCGGGTTCCACCGTGCAGTCGAGATCCTGCGGATTGACCGAAAGAATGCGGTTCATGCGCGAGGTGTCGACCGAGATGCCGCCACCCGGCGCATTGGTATGGCCCTCCAGCGAGGAACCGACGCCGAAGGCGATCACCGGCACGCGGTGCGCCGCGCAGGCGCGCACGATGTCCTGCACCTCGGCCGTCGTCTCCGGGAAAGCGACGCCGTCCGGCGCCTGCGTCGGGATATAGGTGGTGGTGTGCGCATGCTGGGCGCGGATCGCCTGGCCGGTTTGAAAACGCTCGCCGAGCTGTTGCTTGAGAATGCCGAGCACCGCCGCGATGCCTTCCTCGTTGCGTTCGACCGGATTGAGGTCGCTGAGAGCCATGAATTCCTCCGCGAATGGACCAGCATGCATGCTTGTCATGCGGTTATGAATGCCTAAAGCAATTCCAGGAAAAGTGTGAAGCGGTTTTCCCGGGAAAAGCGCTAACGCTTTCCCTAGGGAATTTCGTCAAAACAAAAAGTCTCCACGGCCACGCTCTGTCCAGCACCAGAACAAGGAAGTTTCGATGTCCATCCTCGCCCCCTTCGTTTCCAAGCCCATGGACATCGAGAAGGACTGGATCGACTATAACGGCCATCTCAACATGGCCTATTACAACGTGCTGTTCGACCGCTGCTCGGACGAGGCCTTCGAGGCGATCGGCATGGGCCTGGACTATGTGAAAGAGCGGCGGCTAACCATCTACACCGCCGAAGTCCATGTCTGCTACGTGCAGGAGCTGCACCTGGACCACAAGGTCATAGTCTCCTTCCAGCTCATCGACCATGACGAGAAGCGGCTCAGGGCCTACCAGGAAATCCGCCATGTCGATGGCTGGCTCGCCGCCACGTCCGAGACCCTGTCGCTGCATGTCGACATGTCGGGGCCGAAGGTGGCGCCCTTCCCGGCCGATGTGCTGGCCAGGATCGAAGCCATGCGCGCCGCCCATTCGGTGCTGCCAATGCCCGAACGGGCCGGCCGCTCGATCGGAATCAGGCGCAAGCAGGGCTAGGGCAAATTCGAGGACGGAACGACTTCAAAGCCACACCCGCGAACCAAAATCGCTGGCCCCCTCAAATCCACTGGCGCCGGCGCTTGAAGCGGTCCTGGACCCGCATTAACCTTACCGAGGTTTTAACGGGAACAAGCCAATTGAGCCGTTGAACGACTCAGCGGAGCGGTCGAAAACGTCCGCACTGGGTTGTTTGGCGGGCGGCGCGGCAAAGCCGGTTCGAGGGACGTGCATGAAAACCGACATCAAGGTCGAGGTGGACAGGCTGGCGGCCGATCCGCGCATATCGGACTATGATTTCTGGCGTTCGCTCAAGAATGTCGACAACGAGATCTTTCACATCGCCAACAACAACGAACCGATTCCGTTCGACATGATTCGTTGGCGCAGCATCCTGAAACGCGCCCGCCTGAAGCGCGGCCACGCCTGAGGCGGGCGATTTCGATCGCCGTCTGGAACTGACATTTTTCTCAAGCAACATCTCACCGAGATCAAACCTGCCGCTTGATCGCCGCCAGCGGCGAGCGCGCGATCACCGGCGACGACTGGATGATCGCCGTGTTGGTCATCGCATGGGGGATGATGCGGTCGATCACCCGTTCGAGTTCGGCCACCGAGCCGACATGCGCCAGCGCGATGAAACAGTCCTCGCCTGTCACCCGGTCGCATTGCGCGATCTCGGGCAGGTCGCGGATGATCTCGGCCACGACCGCCAATTGCCCCGGCACCGGCCGGATGCGCAGCCATGCCGACAGTTTCAGGCCAAGCGCCGCGGGATTGATTCTGACCGAATAAGCTTCGATCACGCCGTTCTCCTGCAGCCGCTTGAGGCGCTCGGCCACACTCGGCGCCGACAGGCCGACCGAGCGCGCCAACTCCGCCGTGCTGATGCGCGCGTCCTCTTCCAGCAAGCGCAATATTTTCATGTCGGCGGCGTCGAGGTCGACGTTTTCACTTCGAAGGCGTTTCATAGAAAAATCCTTGCTTCCTGGAAATAAATGACCAGACTTGCTGCTCATCGTCCATATAAACCGGAAAGATCGCCTGCGATACTGCGCCGATGGATGACCAGGCGCAAGTCCCGACTGCCGGTCGCGATGCCACCAGGCCTGCTCTTGCCGGCCCGGGCAGCCTGGCGACGAGACTGCCACCGCATCTCTGGTTCGCGGTCAGCGCGGTCTTCCACTATCTCGGGCCGGCCTTCGCCGTGCTGCTTTTCCCGCATGTCGGCGTGCTCGGCATGGCGTGGCTGCGCATCGCCACCGCGGCGCTGATCTTCGCGCCGCTGACGCGGCCCTGGCGAACCTTCGCCAGAACCGATACGCGGACGCGCCTGTTGTTGCTGGCCTTCGGCGCTTGCCTGGCGGTGATGAACTGCTCGTTCTACCTGGCGCTCGACCGCTTGCCGATCTCGCTGGTGGCCGCGATTGAATTCGTCGGCACCATCGGCATTGCGCTGGTCGGCCTCGGGAGCGCCCGAAATCTGGCCGCTCTTGCCATAGCCGTCACCGGCACCTTGCTGTTGATCGACGTCAGATGGTCAAGCGACCCGATCGGGCTGTTCTGGGCTTTCCTCAACGGCGCGCTCTTCGTCGGTTACATCGTGCTTGGCCACCGTGTCGCGCGCGCCGGCGCTGGCGACGGCATAGCCGGCCTGGGTGCCGCCATGGCGGTCGCCTTCGTCGTCGTGCTGCCGATCGGCTTCACCGACGCGCTGCCCGCCTTTTTCTCGCCGCCGCTGCTCATCGCCGCCATCGGCGTCGGCGTCTGTTCCTCGGTCATACCCTATGTCTGCGATCAACTCGCCATGGCGCGGTTGCCGCGCGCGAGTTTCGCGCTGATGCTGTCCCTGCTGCCGGTCACCGCGACGCTGATCGGCGTCCTCGTGCTGCGCCAGATTCCCGGCCCGACCGATTGCCTCGGCATCACGCTGGTCGTGGCCGGCGTCGCCGTCCACAAGCCGGTCTCGGCTGGCTGATCGAGAAATCTCTTTCCTCTCAGTCGGTTGCAAAAACCTCCATCGGTTCCCGGCCTGCGACGAACTGCGACAGGCCGCTCGAGATTGAACCAAATCTGACTTTGAGCCGTTGTCTCCCCACGAAAAATGGCTTGGAGCGACGCGATGGACTGGAAAAGGACCAGGGAACCGGCCGACGCATGGCACATGACCGACGACCTTCATGTCGAGCAAGGCAAGGGCGACCCCTTCGCGGCGGCGATCCGTGCAACGCGGATGTCGATGATCATTACTGATCCGCGCCGGCAGGACAATCCGATCGTCTTTGCAAACGACGCCTTCCTGCGCCTGACGGGATACGAGCGCCACGAAGTTATCGGCAAGAACTGCCGCTTCCTGCAGGGACCCGAGAGCGACAAGGCCGCGATCGCAGAAATACGCGCCGCGATCGAGGACGAGACCGATCTTAGCGTCGATATCCTGAACTACCGCAAGGATGGTTCGAGCTTCTGGAACGCGCTCTACATAAGCCCTGTCTCCAACGACAAAGGCGAATTGCAGTTCTTCTTTGCCTCCCAGCTCGATGTTTCAGACCGCAAGCGTTCGGAACATCGCATCACCGCGGACAAGGATCGCTTCGAGAAGGCCGTGCGGGAACGCACCGCGGAACTCGAAGCGGCGCTCGAGGCGCAGACCACGCTGCTGCATGAGGTCGACCATCGCGTGAAGAACAATCTGCAGATGATCTCCTCGCTCATCCTCATGCAGAGCCGGACCGTCAGTGACGAGAACCTGAAACGCTCGCTGGGCACGATGCTGGAACGCATAGAGGCGCTCAGCACCGTGCATCGGCGGCTCTATCAGTCCAAGGACGTCAGCAAATTCGATGTGTCGGACTTTGCCAGGGATCTCGTCTCCGACCTGCTGACAGCTTCGGGACGTTCGGAAATCAACCCGAAACTCGATCTCGAGCCCATCGTGGTCCCGGCCGAAAAGGCAACGCCGGTGGCGCTGATGGTCAACGAGCTCGTCACCAACGCGTTGAAGCATGCCTTCAAGGAAGGGGCTGATGGCACGAGATCGGGCAGCATCGGCATCAAGATGAGCCAGCCGGACGGCCATTTGAATATCGAGGTTTCGGATGACGGCGTCGGCATGGCCGGCGCCAATGGCGACGCCTCCTTCGGCATGCGGCTGATCAAGTCGCTTGCCCGGCAATTGCGCGCCGACATCGAATGGCGCGATGCCGGTCCCGGCACTCGTGTTGTCATTTCGATGCCCAACGGGCCACAGCATAAAGGGAACCTGTCATGATTGAGCCGCTCAAGGTCCTGATCGTCGAGGACGAGGCGCTGCTGGCGATGGAACTGGAGAGCCTGGTCAACGACGCTGGGCACAGCGTCGTCGGTTGGGCGACATCGCTTCCCGAAGCAAAGGACATGGTCGACGCCACGCAGGCCGACATCGCCTTTGTCGACGTCCATCTCACCGATGGCCCGACCGGCATCGAGGTTGCCGAATATATTGAAGACAGGAGGAACTCGATGGTCATTTTCATGACCGCCAACCCGAAACGCATTCCCGACCACTTTGCCGGGGCGATCGGCGTCATCGCCAAGCCTTATACGGTGAATGGGGTAACCTCCGCCCTGCGCTATTTGCAGGAAGGCGTGCGGCGCCCGCCGCCCACGTCGGAGCGCCCCGCGGGCTTCACCCTGTCGCCGGCATTCGAGACGATCTGGGCGCCGGCAAGGTGACGACGATCAAGCCAGCTTCTGCTTGAGGAAAGCGACGGTCCTGCCCCAGGCGAGATCGGCCGCCTTCTTGTCGTAGCGCGCCGCCGAAGTGTCGTTGTTGAAGGCATGGTTGGCGCCTTCATAGACATAGACCGTGTATTCGACGTGGGCGGCGTCGAGCTCCTTCTTGAAGGCGTCGATCCCTGCATTGGTGCGCTCGTCGAGGCCGGCATAATGCAGCAGCAGCGCAGCCTTGATCTTAGACGCGTCGGCGGCGTTCGGCTGCATGCCGTAATAGGCGACGCTCGCCGCGAGGTCGGGCGCATTGACGGCCAGCATGTTGGCCGTGCCGCCACCCCAGCAGAAGCCGATGGCGCCGACCTTGCCGTTGCCGTCCTTGTCGGCCTTGAGGAAGGCGACCGTCGCCACGCCGTTGGCCACGGTCTGCGTCGGGTCGAGTTTCCCGAACATGTCGCGCGCCTTGTCCTCATCGGTGGGCGTGCCGCCGAGCGGCGACAGGAAATCGGGCGCGAGCGCCACGAACCCTTCCAGCGCCACACGCCGGGCAACGTCGCGGATATGCGGGTTGAGCCCCCTGTTTTCATGGATGACGATGACGGTGCCGAGCTTGCCGGTCTGGTTTGCCGGCTTGACCAGATAGCCTTTCATCTCGCCGCCGCTGCCGGGATAGGTGATGTCCTCGCCTTTCACGCGGGCATCGTTTTCGGCCACGATTGCCGCCTGCGCGGAGTTCGCAGCCAGCATCGGCGCGATCGCGGCCGCCGCCGCGCCCGATCCGGCAAGCCTGGTCAATTGCTCCATGAAGCGGCGGCGATCCAGCGTCAGATGGGTGTATTCGTCTAGGCGTCGATCATCGCCTGGGTGATGACGGGTTTGGTGGTGACGTCGGTCATGGGCTTCCTCGATCTCCGTGTCTTGACTTCGGTGTCCTTGCCGTCCGCAAGATAGGGGCGAGCCTCTCATCGTCCACTGGACCGTGACACCTCGCCGCCTCCAAGACCGCCAGTCAGGCCGCTGAAGATCATCACGTTTTTGTCATCGGTGAAAATCTTGATGGCGCTGCCACAATAGTGGGGGAAACTGGCTGGCCGGCCGCTTTTGGCGGTCACGGCAGGCCCGATCTGGAAGGAACAATGCCGATGACCATGACCTCGCCGATGCTCGCAACAGCTTTCATGGTTGCGACCGCCGTTCTGGCGATGCGCGCGGCCGTTGTTGCGGCGAGCCGCAGGTCCATGGTCAAGGTACGCAGCCGCCAGCGCCATCCGGCAAACACGAAAACCCAAGGTTGAGGTGAAGTCATGGACGTCCAGGACATCGTGAACACCGTCTCGCAGAAGGCCGGTCTCGACCAGGCGACGACCGAAAAGGTTGTCGGCACCATTTTCTCGGTGCTCGAGCATGAGGCGGAAGGCACCAGCGCCTCCTCCTTCTTCGCCAAGATTCCGGGCGCCGATGCGCTGGCGCAGAAATACGACGTCATGGCCGCCCCGGCCGGCGGCGGCGGCTTCCTGTCCTCGCTGCAAGGCGCGCTTGGCGGCGTTCTGGGCGAGAAGGCCGGCGCGCTGGTCAACGGCCTCGCCGCGCTCAAGGCATCCGGCCTCGACATGGCGCAGATCCAGAAGGCAGGCGAGACGCTGGTCCAGCAGGCCGAGGCAGCCGCCGGCCCCGATCTGACCAACCAGGTGCTCGGCTCGGTGCCCAGCCTGAAGAGCCATCTGGGGCTCGGCTGATCCTCGCTTCGCCGAACCCCGGCACCGCCTATTTCGGCAGCGCGTAGGCCATCACATAATCGCCAGGCTTGGTGCCGACCGAGCCGTGGCCGCCGGCAACGATGACCACGAACTGGCGCCCGTCCGCGACCGTATAGCTCATCGGCGTCGATTGCCCTCCGGCCGGTAGCCGCGCCCGCCAGAGCTGCTTGCCTGAAGTCAGGTCATAGGCGCGCAGATAATCGTCGACGGCGGCACCCAGGAAAGCGACGCCGCCAGCCGTGATCATCGGCCCGCCGATGCCGGGCACCCCGACCTTCAGCGGCAACGGCAGTGGCGTCATGTCGTAGACGGTGCCGTTGCGGTGCTTGTAGGCGATCTGTCCGGTCCTCAGATCGGCGCCGGCGACGTAGCCCCAGGGCGGTGCCTGGCACGGAATGCCGAGCGGCGACAGGAATGGCCCCATGACCACTGCGTAGGGGGCGCCCTCATTGCGGTTCAGCCCCTGCTCGCTGCCGCGCCCCTCGTCCGGTGGCGGCACCTGGTCGCGGGGGATGAGCTGCGACTTGAATGCCAGGTAGGTCGGCATGCCGAACATCACCTGCCGCACCGGATCGACCGCTACCCCGCCCCAGTTGAAGGTGCCGAAATTGCCGGGATAGATCAGCGAGCCCTGGACGGAAGGCGGCGTGTAGCGGCCTTCATAGCGCAGGCCCTGGAATTCGATCCGACAGGCCAGCTGGTCGAACATGGTGATCCCCCACATGTCGGCGCCGGTCAGCGGCTTCGGCATGAAGGTAAGATCGGAAACCGGTTGCGTCGGCGATGTGTGGTCGCCTTCGATGGCGCCGCCCGGCGCTGGCACTTCCTTCACCGCGATCACCGGCTCGCCGGTGCGCCGGTCGAGCACATAGAGGTCGCCCTGCTTGGTCGGCCCGACCAGCGCGGGCACGACGGAACCGTCGGCCTTGGTGATGTCGACCAGGCTCGGCTGCGCCGGCACGTCCATGTCCCAGAGGTCGTGATGCACGGTCTGGTGCACCCATTTCAACTGCCCGGTGTTGAGGTCGAGCGCGGTGATCGAGGAGGAGAATTTCTCGACATTGGCGCTGCGGCCCATGCCGAGCTGGTCCGGCGTCTGGTTGCCGAGCGGCACGTAGAGCAGGCCGAGCTTCTCGTCGGCGCTCGGCGTCGACCACATGTTGGGCGAGTTGGCGGTGTAGGTCTGGCCGGCCGCAAGCGGCGCTGTCTGGTCCGGATTGCCGGAATCCCAGTTCCACAGCAGCTTGCCGGTGCTCGCATCATAGGCGCGGATGACGCCGGACGGCTCCTGCGTCGAATAATTGTCGTTGACCGCGCCGCCGACGATGATCTTGCCGCCCGCGATCAGCGGCGCCGAGGTCGAGTAGTAATAACCGGACTTCGGATACGGCATGTTGGTCAACAAATTGAGCGTGCCGCCCTCGGCAAAGGCTGGGCAAACCTGCCCGTTGGCGGCGTCGAGCGCGATCAGCCGCGCATCCGAGGTCGGCAGGTAGACGCGCGTCGCGCAGGGCTGGCCGGCGGCGCCTGCGGCATCGGCATAATAGGAGACGCCACGGCAGGTCTGGTGCTGCCGGTCCTTGTCGAGCTTGATCTTGGGATCGTAGCGCCACTTCTCCTTGCCGGTCGCCGCATCGACCGCGATGGCGAAATTGTGCGGCGTGCAGATATAGAGCGTGTCGCCCACTTTGAGCGGCGTCACCTGGTAGGTGGTCTCGCTGACATCGTCCGGACCTTTCACGTCGCCGGTGCGGTAGGTCCAGGCCGGCTGCAGATTGGCGACATTGTCCGGAGTGATCTGGTCGAGCGGCGAATAGCGCTGGCCGAACTGCGTGCGCCCGTAATAGTGCCATTCGCCCGCCGGCACATCGCCGCCGAGATTGGCGTTGGGGATCACCTTGTCGGTGTCGAGCGCGCCGCCAATGTCCTTCGGGTCCGTGGTCATCGAATAGCCGGCCACCGCCAGCGACGCCAGCACGGCAAGGATCAGTGGCGCGCGGCCGTCCGGACCGGCAAGGCCCCGCCGCGCCCACGGCGTCAGCAGCCACAGCGCCACCAGCACGATGATGCCGCCGCGCGGGCCGAGTTCCCACCAGTCGAAACCGGTTTCCCAGACCGCCCAGGCCAGCGTGCCGAGCACGATCGCCGCATAGAGCCAGAGCGCCGTGGAACGGCGCCGGTAGAGCAGCCAGGCGGCGACCAGGAAGGCGAGAGCGACGATGATGTAGTACCAACTGCCGCCCAGCGAAGCCAACCAGATGCCGCCGGCGCCAAGCGCCAGGCCGATGAGGAAGAGGACGAGGGAGGTGATGGTGACAGCCAAGATGATACTCCTTCGACTGTTGCGCGCATGGCGGCTCTGGGCAACCCGGCATTGCGTGCCGCCCCGTACGCAACTTTCTCCCGACCGCCGCGCCTGTCAAGCGCAGGTCAAGGGTCCGCGGCGGCAACCTTGTCCCCCTGCGGTTGTTCACAACGCCGGCCGCCATATCGCTCGAGTGGCCGTATCAGGCACTTTACCGGAACAAAACGTAGACAGTTCTGGTCTTTCCCTCCCGAATCACTACATTCGGGGAGATGTCCGGCTTTTCCGAAGACATGCCCTTTTTCGACGAACCCAATGCGCGGCCCACGGCCCCGTCGGGCATTGCCGCGCGCGCCATGGCAGCCCGCGGCGGCCAAAACAATGCGCCGGACTATCTGAAGGGGCTGAACCCCGAGCAGCGGCTGGCGGTGGAGACCACCGAAGGCCCGGTTCTGGTGCTGGCCGGCGCCGGCACCGGCAAGACTCGCGTGCTCACCACCCGCATCGCCCACATCCTCGCCACCGGCAGGGCCTTCCCCTCGCAGATCCTGGCAGTGACCTTCACCAACAAGGCCGCGCGCGAGATGAAGCAGCGCATCGGCATCCTGATCGGCGAAGGCAATGTCGAGGGCATGCCATGGCTCGGCACCTTCCACTCGATCGGCGTGAAGTTGCTGCGCCGCCATGCCGAGCTTGCCGGCCTGAGATCCGACTTCACCATCCTCGACACCGACGATGTCGTGCGGCTAATCAAGCAGCTGATCCAGGCCGAGGGCCTGGACGACAAGCGCTGGCCCGCAAAACAGTTCGCCCAGATGATCGACGGCTGGAAGAACAAGGGCCAGGGCCCGGCCGACATTGCCGAGGGCGATGCGCGCAGCTTCGCCAACGGCAAGGGCCGCGAGCTCTACAAGGCCTACCAGGAACGCCTGCAAACGCTGAACGCCTGCGATTTCGGCGACCTGCTGTGCCACCCGATCCGCATCTTCCGCGCCAATCCCGATGTGCTGAAGGACTATCACCGGCGCTTCAAATACATCCTCGTCGACGAGTACCAGGACACCAACACCGCCCAGTACATGTGGCTGCGCCTCCTGGCGCAAAGGCCCGATGCTGGGCGCACTTCATCACCATCAACCGATCTGCGATCGGCCGAAGGCCGCAAGCCCGACCGGGCGTCCGAGCCGTTGCGAGGCCACTCACGCGACGCCGAAGGCGCGCAAAAAAGAGGGGGCGGAGGGCCCGCGCCGGCAGGCGCGGAACAGCCCGTGAGCGAAAACAGAGTTAATATTTGCTGCGTCGGCGACGACGACCAGTCCATCTATGGCTGGCGCGGTGCCGAGGTCGACAACATCCTGCGTTTCGACAAGGATTTTCCCGGCGCCACCATCATCCGGCTGGAGCGCAACTACCGCTCGACCGCGCACATATTGGGCGCCGCTTCCCATCTCATCGCCTACAACGAGGGCCGTTTCGGCAAGACGCTGTTCACCGACCGCAACGATCCCGAGGATGGCAAGGTCAACGTCCACGCCGCGTGGGATTCAGAGGAGGAAGCCCGCGCCATCGGCGAGACCATCGAAGCCTACCAGCGCCAGAAGCATAATTTGAATGACATGGCGATCCTCGTCCGCGCGTCCTTCCAGATGCGCGCCTTCGAGGACCGCTTCATCACGCTCGGCCTGAACTACCGCGTCATCGGCGGCCCGCGTTTCTACGAGCGCATGGAAATCCGGGACGCACTGGCCTTCTTCCGCGTCGTCGCCAACGGCACCGACGACCTCGCCTTTGAGCGCATCGTCAATGTGCCCAAGCGCGGCCTGGGCGAAGCGACCATCCGCCAGATCCACGACACGGCGCGCGGCATGCGCATCCCGATGCTGGAGGCGGCGGGCACGCTCGCCGAAAGCGACGAGTTGAAGCCGAAACCGCGCGCCGCGCTGCGCGAGGTCGCGGCCAATTTCGAACGCTGGCAGAAGGCGCTGGAAACCACGCCGCACACCGAGCTCGCCGAGACCATTCTCGAAGAGAGCGGCTACACCGACATGTGGAAGAACGACCGTTCGGCGGAAGCCCCCGGTCGGCTGGAGAACCTGAAGGAACTGATCCGTTCGATGGAGGAGTATGAATCGCTGCGCTCCTTCCTCGAACATGTCGCGCTGGTCATGGATGCCGAGCAGAATGCCGGGCTCGATGCCGTTTCCATCATGACGCTGCACTCGGCCAAGGGCCTCGAATTCGAGACCGTTTTCCTGCCCGGCTGGGAGGAAGGCCTGTTTCCCCATCAGCGCGCGCTGGACGAAGGCGGCCGTTCGGGGCTCGAGGAAGAGCGCCGCCTCGCCTATGTCGGCCTGACGCGGGCCAAGAAGAACCTGCATATCTGGTTCGTCTCCAACCGCCTCATCCACGGCCTGTGGCAATCGACCATCCCGTCACGCTTCCTCGAGGAACTGCCGGAGACCCATGTCGAGGTCGCCGAAGCCGGCAATTCCTATGGCGGCTACGGCAACCCCTATGGCGGCGGTTCGTTCGCGTCCGGCCGTGGCGGCAGCCAAGGGGCAGGAAGGCAGAACCCGTATGGCGCCTCGCGCTTCGACGATATCGGCGGCAATTCGGGCGGCGCGGAGAAATCCGGCGCCTTCTCCAACACCTATTCGACGCCCGGCTGGCAGCGTGCGCAGGCCAACCGCACCGAGGCGACCGACCGCAACTGGGGCACGCGCTCGGGCCATCAGGTCGAGCGCATCGGCTATGGCGAGACCGACTCCGGCTACGGCGCCGGCCGCACCAGCGTTAAGGGCCGCACCATCGACGGCGAACTGGTCGCCAAATCCGTCTCCGACACGCCGTCCGCCTTCAGCGTCGGCGACCGCGTCTTCCACCAGAAATTCGGCAACGGCAACATCGCGGCCATCGAAGGCAACAAGCTGACCATCGACTTCGACAAGGCCGGCCAGAAGCGCGTGCTGGATGGGTTTGTGCTGCCGGTGTGAGTTGGGGCCAGGCTTTGATAAGAAGCCGGCGAAGCCGTTCAATCCACCTTCTTCTCGCCCCTCTCGCCGGCCTTCACGATATCCCCCGTCGTAAACAGGATTTCCTTCAGTTCCGCGCGCCAGTCCGTCTTCTGGCGCAGCAGGAATTCGAGGTCCATGCCGAAATGCTTGAACTCCTCGCTCTGCGCGTTCTTCATGATTGCCTTGGCCTGCGGGTCTTTCTCCACCGACATGCGCTGTTCGTACCAGCCGATCGCTTCCGCCTCCTCGATCAGCGAGGCGATCATGCGGGCGAAGGTGCGCACTTGCTGCGACAGTTCTTCCGGCGGTTCGTGATACTGGTCGAAACCCATGTCGTCCTCCATTGGCCATCCCCATGAATGTCTGGGAAATGCCGCCGGTTCCGCATCATCGCTGCAATTCCGCCAACGCCCGCTCCAGCGGCGCCGACGAAATCTGGATCGGCCCGGAGAACGCCACATCCATGTCCAGGATCAGGTAGATCGCCCCGGCGATCAGCGCGGCCGAGACCATGAAGGTCGCGGCAGTGATCGCATTCTTCGGCGCCCTGAACCCGAAACTGGCGAAGATCAGCGCCAGCCACGTAACCAGCATGACGATCAGCGGCCAGGGGATCGTGCCCTCCGACTGCTCGATCAGCACCCAGCGCAGTTCCAGCACTTTCTGCAGGCGCTGACGGGCGTCCTGCAAGACGGAGGCGCGCGCCGCGTCGGCCGGCGGCAGCGCGCCCAGCCGTGTGCCGATCTCCGTCAACAGATGTTCGGACAGCTCATTGCCGGCGGCAGGCGTTTCGTCGCCCTGCATGGCGTCGGCCACCACCCTCTGCACATAGGCGACCAGCGGCTGGCGCACCGTGTCGGTTTGCGGTCCGTATTGGCGCAAGGTCCTGTCGAGCAGGATGAGTTCCGTCGCATAGGCATGCACATTGTGATCGATCGATTCGAAGGTGTTCTTGGCCGAGTTGATCATCAGCCCAAGCATCAGCGAGGTCATCACCCCGAACAGATTGGCCGCGAGCCGGACCACGGCATTCGTATCGTCGTCGCGATGCCTGACCGGCATCCTGGGCCACACGGCCATGGCGGCGAAAGCTGCCCCCGCCAGGGACAGCAAGATCACCGTTGCGATCAATGCTTCGCGCATGCCGCTCATTTCTGCACGAGACGCGCGGATTGCCAATGGCTGCTGGAATTGAGCCAGCTTCAGACGTCTTGACGCGCGTTTGCCGGCCTTCAGGAAACCGGCGCCGCTCCACCCTCTTCGGTGCGCCGGGCGATGAACGCGTCGAGCACGCCCGACGTGGCGGCGGCCGAAGCGGGCGGCTCGAAATCGGCCAGGATGCGCTTCCAGATACCCGTGGCGCGTTCAGTGGCGGTCTTCGAGCCGCTTTGCGTCCAGTTGCCAAAATTCGACCAGTCGGCCACCAGCGGCTCGTAGAAGGCGGTGCGGTAGCGCGCCATGGTATGGCCAGCCGAGAAAAAGTGGCCGCCCGGCTGCACTTCGGCGATTGCCTCGAAGCCAATTGCGTCGTCGTCGCCGGGCGTCGCGGCACAGAGTTCGGCCACCGTCTGCAGCGCCTCGATATCGGTAACCAGCTTTTCCAGCGAAACGCTCAAGCCTCCTTCCAGCCAGCCGGCCGCATGGATGCAGACGGTGGCGCCCGACAGCACCGAGCCCCATAGCGCGAACTGCGTCTCGTGCGCCGCCTGCGCGTCCGAGATGTTGGCCGCGCTGCCGCCACCGGAGCGCCATGGCAGACCGGTGAAGCGTGCCAGCTGGCCCGCACCCAGTGTGGCTTTGACGTGCTCCGGCGTGCCGAACGCCGGTGCGCCCGATTTCATGTCGACATTGGAGGAGAAGGAACCGTAGACCACCGGCGCGCCCGGCCGCACGATCTGCGCCAGCATCAGCCCAGCCAGTGCTTCGGCATGCTGCAGGGTCAGGGCGCCGGCCACCGTGATCGGCGCCATCGCACCGGCCAGACAGAACGGCGTGATGATCAGCACCTGCCCCGCCTTGGCGAAATCGATGATGCCTTGCGCCATGGGAATGTCGAGCTGGCGCGGAGAGTTTGTGTTGATGACGGTGTAGCAATGCGCGCCGGAGCGGAACTCGTCTTCGGACAGCCCGCGGGCCAGCCTGATCATCTCGAAACTGTCATCGACCTGCGGCGTGCCGCGCGCGAACACGAATGGGAATTTGTCCGACAGGGTCAGCTGCGCCCGATTGACGGCATAGTGGCGAAAACGGTTGTCGATGTCCTGCGGCTCGATGCACGGCCCCAGCATGTGCAAGACATCGAAATGCTGCACCAGCTTGATGAGTTCTTCGAAGGCGACCAGCGTTCCGGGCCGCCGGCCGCGGTCGAGATCGGTGACGTTGGGCGCGCCGGAGCCCGCCAGGAATGTCATGGAACCCAGTTCGAGCGACAAATCGCGAGCACGCGCGCCTGCATTGGCGTAGATCGATCGCGGCGCCGAGGCCAAGGCTGCCACCACCATATCGCGGCCGATGCGCACCATATCGGTGTCCGGATCGACCAGCGCGCCGGCACGGGCGAGCACTTCGCGCGCCTGCGGCAGCAGCACCTTGATGCCGAGCTCTTCCAGCACGCGCAGCGCCGTGTCGTGGATCGACGCCACCTGGTCGTCGGAAAAGATCGGCTGCGGCAGGAACGGGTTCTTCAGCGACCGGTAATTGGGCTTGCGGCTGGATTCGCTGCCGGCCTCGCCCGTGCGTCCGCGCCGGCGTTCGCGCCTGCTGTCTCGTGCCGCGTCATCGATCATCGGAAGTTCCTCCTCATTGCCGCATCGCCTTGCCCTGGGGATCATAGGGCGAGGCCGAGATGACCCGCGCCGTCCGCTCGACGCCGACAATGTGTACCGAAAGCGCCGTCCCCTCCCCGGCGAAATCGTCGTCCACCAACGCCAGCGCGACGCTCTTGCCGATCGTGTAGCCGAATCCGCCCGAGGTGACGAAGCCGACACGGCGGCCGCCATGCCAGACCGGCTCGAAGCCGCTGGCATCGGCATCGACGGCGTCGATCTCCAGCGTCACGATCCGCTGCGCGGCGCCGGCGTCGCGCTCCTTCAGCGCCGCGTCGCGGCCGGTGAAATCGCCCTTGTCGAAGGCGATGAAGCGGTCGAGCCCGGTCTGGCCCGGCGTGTAGCCTTGCGTGAATTCGCGCGACCAGATGCCGAAGCTCTTCTCCAGCCGCAGCGCGTTGAGTGCGTAGTAGCCGATCTCGGCCAGGCCGAGGTCCTCGCCAGCGGCAAGCAGCGTTTCGCGCAATCTTGCGTGCATGGTCATGGGGCAGCTGATCTCGAAGCCGAGCTCGCCGGCGATGGAGAGGCGGGCAACCCGCGCATGCACCATGCCGACATCGAACGCGCCGCAGGCCATGAACGGTAGCGCCTTGCCCGACACGTCCTGATGCGTCGTGCGTTCCAGGATCTTGCGCGCGTTCGGGCCGGTCAGCAGGAAGCCGCTGATGGCATCCGAAATGTCGGTGACCGTGACGCCCGCTCGCGCATGGCTCTCGAACCAGCGCAGGTGAAATTCCCTGAGATAGTAGGAGCCCATCAGCCAATGGTCGCCGCCGCCCCAGTTGATCACGGTCAGATCGCCCTTCAACCGCCCATCCGGTCCGAGCATGGGCGCCAGCCGCGCCTGGCCCGCCTTCGGCAGCCGGCAGGCAAGCAGCCGGTCTAGCCACGCCTCGGCGCCCGGCCCCGAAATCGCGTAGCGCGAATAGGCCGAGATATCGACGAGGCCGGCGGCGCGACGCACCTGCAGCGCTTCGTCGCCGACGATGTCGAAGGCGTTGGAACGCTTGAGCGTCGTGTTCTCGCAAAAACCCATCGGCGCGAAATAGGCCGGGATTTCCAGCCCCCAGGAGGCCGTCCATTCGCAGCCGGCAGCAGCCATGCCGTCATAGGCGCCCGCGCGCTTCAAAGGCCGGCCCGCCGGCAATCGCTCATTGGGAAAGGTCATGACGAAGCGGCGTGAATAGAACTGGCGCGTCGTCTGCCTGAGATATTCGCGGTTGGCGGCGAAGGCGCCGTAGCGGGCGATGTCCATGCCGAAGATGTCGGCCTGCGGCTTGCCGTAAATCATCCATTCGGCCAGCGACTTGCCGACGCCGCCGCCCTGGCTGAAGCCGGCCATGACGCCGCAGGCGACCCAGTAGTTTTTCACGCCGCGCACCGGCCCGACGATCGGATTGCCGTCGGGGGTAAAGGTGAAGGCGCCGTTGACCCATTTGCGGATGCCGGCCGTCGCCAGGCAAGGAAAGCGTTCATGCGCCTTGGCGAGTTCCGGGCTGATGCGGCCGATGTCTTCCGGTATCAGCTCGATGCCATAGTCCCATGGCGCGCCGTCCATGTTCCAGTGCTTCGGGTTCTGCTCATAGACGCCGAGCAGCACGCCCTTGCGCTCCTGGCGCAGGTAGGAGAAGCCGTCGAGATCGACGGCGATACCGATCTCCCGGTCGAGCGCCGCGATCTCGGGAATGTCCTCGGTGACGAAATAATGATGCTCCATCGGCGTCACCGGCAGGTCGACGCCGGCCATGCGGCCGAGCTGCTTTGCCCACAACCCGCCGGCGTTGACGACATGTTCGGCAACGATGGTGCCCTGCTCGGTGACGACATCCCACTGGCCGTCGGCGCGCGTCTTCAGCTCGACCACGCGGTTGCGCAGGATGACATCGGCGCCACGCTTCTTGGCGGCGCCCGCATAGGCGTGCGTCGTGCCGTACGGATCGAGATGGCCTTCGTTGGAGTCATGAAGGCCGCCGAGCACGCCGGTGACGTCAACGATCGGGCAGATCGCCTTGATCTCGTCGGGCGCAACCAGCCGGGCCGTCTCGATGCCGACCGACTGGAACACCGCCCAGGCCGATTTCAGCCACTCCCAGCGCGCCGGATCGCTGGCGATGTTGACGCCGCCGGTCATGTGCAGGCCGATGTCTTGGCCGGATTCGGCCTCGATCTCGCGATAGAGGTTGATGGTGTAGCCCTGCAGCGCCGCGACATTGGGATCGGCGTTGAGCGCATGGAAACCGGCCGCCGCGTGCCAGGTCGAACCGGCGGTCAGTTCGGCGCGTTCGATCAGCGCCACATCGCTCCAGCCGAACCGCGTCAGGTGGTAGAGCACCGAGGCGCCCACCACGCCACCCCCAATGACAACTGCGCGGTAGTGCGACTTCAAGGCTTCCTCCCGGTCTGTCAGTGGCGGCACCATATACGTACTGTACATAAGTGTCCAGTACGCTGAATACTGCGGACGGGCGATCAACAATCTCATGCCGACCAGCGTTTTCATCGGCACTTGGAGACCGCCGCTGGTCGGTATCGCGCGCTGTCACGCAAGCATCATGTTGACGCCTTAGATCGCTTTCGGGGAGGCATGCGCGGCATCGTCAATGCGGCACCTCTTTCCGTTTGTCCTTCGGCCGCTCCGGCATGCTTCGTCACAAAGAGGATTGTCCATGAAACATCTGTCCCGAACCGCCTCGCTCGGCGTCGCCCTGGCCTTTTTCACCGCCCTCACCCCGGCGCTTGCCGACGGCGTGGCCTACATCAACAAGGGCCTGGTCGGCGTCGGCCGCATCCCGGCCGACCAGCGCGACAAGTTCGGCGAGACCTTCGGCTCGGGCTCCGGCATGGCGATCGACACATCCGGCTGGACGCATGATGCGGGCACGTACAAGGGATCGCTCTGGCTCCTGCCCGACCGTGGCTACAATGTCGCCGGCACCACCGACTACCGGCCGCGTCTCAACACCATCGGCATCGAGTTCACGCCTGTCGCGCCGGGCGCGGCTCCCGCCGCCGGCCAGGAGCAGACGGGCGTCAAGGCGGCGCTTGCCGACACGATGCTTCTCACCGACGACAAGGGCGCTGATGCCACCGGCCTCGATCCGCTGTCGGATGTGCGCCCGGCCGCCGGCGACATGCCGATGCTGCCCGTCGCCACCAACGGCAAGCTCGCTCTCGACAATGAGGCCATCGTGCGGCTGCCCGACGGTTCGATGTTCATCTCCGACGAGTACGGCCCCAACATCTACAGGTTCTCCGCGCAAGGCAGCCTGATGTCGGCGACCCAGCCGCCGGCGGCCCTCGTGCCGATGCGCAAGGGGGCGCCGAACTTCTCCTCCGACAATCCCGGCCCGGGCGCCGCCGATCCCGATCCGAAGGATCCCGAAACCGGGCGCCAGAACAACCAGGGCCTCGAAGGCATGGCGATGACGCCGGACGGCAAGTTCCTGATCGCCGTGCTGCAGTCGGCTCCGAGGCAGGATGGCGGCGATTCATCCTCGACGCGGCAGAACACCCGGGCGCTGGTCTATGATGCCTCCGACCTCGCCCATCTGAAGCTCGCGCATGAATATGTCGTGCCGCTGCCGGTGTTCAAGGATGCCAAGGGCAAGACCAAGGTCGCCGCGCAGAGCGAGATCGTGGCGCTTTCGGACACGTCCTTCCTGATGCTGGCACGCGACAGCGGCAACGGCCAGGGCCTGAAGAAGGGTGACGCCTCACTCTACCGCCAGATCAACATCGTCGACCTGTCCGGCGCGACCGACATCGCGGGCGGATCTTTCGACGCGGCCGACAAGCCGGTCGCGCCCAAGGGCGTGCTCGACCCGTCGGTGACCCCGGCCAAGCTGACGCCGTTCATCGACATCAACGACGCCGCTGAGCTTGGCCGTTTCGGCCTGCACAATGGTGGGGCGAAGGACCACAATGAGCTCTCGGAAAAGTGGGAAGCGATGTCGGTCGCGAGCGTCCTCGATCCGAAGCTGCCCGACGACTATTTTCTGTTCGTCGGCAACGACAACGACTTCCTCGCCCAGGACGGCTTCCAGGTTGGCGCGCCCTACAAGGCCGATGACGGCGCCGATGTCGACACCATGTTCCTGGTCTATCAGGTGACGCTGCCGGGTCTCGAGAAGAAGTAACGATCACCGCACAGGCGGACGCGCCTGGCGCGTCCGCCCAAGCAGGCCGTGAAGGCTTACTTCAGGAACTCGGCGTCCTTCGGCACGCCCGCATCGATCGGCTCGGCCGTCCTGCTCGACACAGCCATGATCTTGCCGGCAGCCGACAGGTTGGGCCGCACGAAGACCTGGGCCGGGCCGTTGACGCGGCTGTAAAGGTCGATGATGTCCTGGTTCATGAAGCGCACGCAGCCGGACGACGCGTTCTTGCCGATCGAATCCCACTCCGGCGTGCCGTGCAGCCGGTACATCGTGTCCTTGCCGTCGCGGAACAGATAGAGCGCGCGGGCGCCCAGCGGGCTCTGCGGGCCGGGCGGCATGCCGTCCTTGTATTTCGCCAGTTCCGGCCGGCGCTGGATCATTTCGGGCGGCGGCGTCCACACCGGCCACTTCTTGCGCGCCTGGACCACGGCGCTGCCGGTCCATCCGAAACCGGCCTTGCCGAGGCTGACGCCGTATCGGATGGCCTTGCCGCCATCGCGCACCAGATAGAGGAAATGCTCGGAAACATCGACGACGATCGTGCCGGGCTTTTCTCCCGTCGGATCGGCCACGACCTGGCGCACGAACTTCGGATCGAGCTTGGCAACCGGGATGGCCGGCAGCTGATAGCCCTCATCGGTGCGCGCCGCATACATGCTTGCGGTATCGCCCAAGGCCGGCTCGATTGGCGCGGCCGACGGTGGGGCCGGCGCCGCTGTCGGCGGCGCAACATCGGTCGTGGTGCACGCCGAAAGCGTCAGGGAAGCGGCCCCCAAAGCGGACGCGCCGAGAAACGCGCGCCGGTTCAGGCGCTCGGAAAAAATCGACCTATCGGACATGAACCCCCCGGTTTATGCATAAGATCTCGCAAGGAATGCGTCCCCACGTTCAGGACCAATATCCCATTCCGGAAGATTTGAGAACATGATTGGATCACGGCAAGCGAACCGCCGCCTTCGGCGCGTCGCCCGCGATCAAGCCTAAAGCGCGCCGCGTCGAAACGGATTCACGCGTCGCGCTTCAGGGTGCTGCTTGATGCACGTCGTTCTCGCAAAACCGAGGTCACTTTCGCGCGCATGCATTGCACGATCGATCGGTCACTGCTCCTCGGCGCAGGGTGCATCTTGGTCCGGCCTGCGATATCGTCGCCGGCCCGAGTCACATTTGCCAGGTTGCCCGCCATGAACGACGAAATACCCGCGCGTCGGCGCACCGGCGACCTGACCAGCGGCCCGATCCCGCGCACGCTGCTGCTGTTTGCCTTGCCGGTGCTCGGCTCCAACGTGCTGCAATCGCTGAACGGCTCGGTCAATGCCGTCTGGGTGGGCCGCTTCCTCGGCGAATCGGCGCTGACCGCGACCTCCAACGCCAACCTCGTTCTGTTCCTCATCCTCGGCACGGTGTTCGGCATCGGCATGGCGGCCACCATCCTGGTGGCGCAGTCGGTCGGCGCCCGCGACCTGCCCGAGGCGCGCCGCATCGTCGGCACCAGCGCCACTTTCTTCTTCCTCGTTTCGGTGGTCTTCGCGGTCTGCGGCTGGATCTGGGTCGATGCCGTCCTGGGCGCGCTTGGCACGCCGGCCGACGCCTTGCCGCTGGCGCGCTCCTACCTGCGCATCATCTTCGTCGCCGTGCCGATGATGAACCTTCTGTCCTTCGTCATGACCGTGCTGCGCGGTGCCGGAGATTCCCGCACGCCCTTCATCTTCATGGCGCTGGCGGTCGTGCTCGACATCGTGCTCAATCCCCTGCTCATCCGCGGCATCGGTCCGTTTCCCGAACTCGGCATCGCCGGTTCCGCCACCTCGACGCTGATCGGCCAGACCGTGAGCGTCATCGCCATCCTCGTCGTGCTCTATGCGCGCAAGCATCCGTTGCGGCTGGCCGGCGCCAATCTCGCTCTGCTGCGACCGGATCCGGCATTGCTGCGCATCGTCGTCTTCAAGGGCGTGCCGATGGGCTTGCAGATGATCGTCATCTCGGCGGCGGCGCTGACGGTGATGGGTATCGTCAACTCGTACGGTTCGCAGGTCGCCGCCGCCTACGGCATTGCCGCGCAGCTCTGGACCTACATCCAGATGCCGGCACTCGCCATCGGCGCCGCGGTCTCTTCCATGGCGGCGCAGAATGTCGGCGCGGGCCGCTGGGACAGGATCGGCCGCGTTGCCGCCTCAGGCGTCGGCTTCAACCTTGTCCTGACCGGAGCCCTCGTCGCGCTGCTATGGGTCTTCGACCGCTCGATCCTGGGCCTGTTCCTGACCAGTAACAGCGCCGCCATCGATATCGCCGCCCACATCAACACCGTCGCATCGTGGTCCTTCATCCTGTTCGGCATCACCATCGTGCTGTTCGCCACGGTGCGCGCCACGGGGGCCGTGATGCCGCCGCTGATCATCCTGGTGATCTCGGTGCTCATCGTGCGCACCGGCTTCGCCTATTACATGCGCGGCGTGATCGGCGAGGAAGCGCTGTGGTGGAGTTTCCCGGCCGGTTCGATCGCCTCGCTGGTGCTGGCCGCGGCCTACTACCGCTTCGGCGGCTGGCGCAGCTTGCACATGATCGAGAACAGGCCGGCTGCCGGCGAACCGCCCGACACCGGCCTTGGCATGCCGCGCCAGCGCGCGAACATGACGCCTGAAACGCCGCACGACTGAAGTGCGCAGCCCCGGTTCGACCGAGCCATAAGCAAACGGAGCTGCAAATGATTGCAGCCCCGTTTGTTTTTGCGATCTGTTTCGCGCTTGCGCGGCGCGCTTATTTGCAGGGAAGGCCGGGCGCGATCTTACACTTGCCAGGACGCGGCTTGTGCGGCGGGCGGTGGTGCGGAGGACGGTGATGAGGCCGATGGTGCCAGTGCGGCGGCCGATGCGGCGGGCGCACGATGATAACCGGCGGATGCACGACATGGGTCCGCGAGAGATAGCCGGAACTGGCCCAGCCGCTGACACCGCCGCCATGGATCCTGCACCAGCCAGGCTGGCAGCCGGTCACATCGACCCTGAAGCCGGCCGGCAGCGTCCCGACCTTGGCGTATCCCGCGCCGGGCCCGGTGCGCACGTTGAGGCTGGTCGTGGTATGGGCGCTGTAGGCGAAGGCGGCGGCGGACGTCCCGAAGACAGCGGCCAGAATGGTCGCTATCGCAAGCAGAAATCGAAGCTTCATCAGTCCCTCCATTCGGTCGCCGGCCGTCCGACTGCTTCGGCCGGGACTGCATCGCAAGGGAGAGGCAGCGCCAAGGAAAGTCAACAAGTGGCCACGGCCAATCACCACGATCACCGGTCCGGGCGTGAAGGTTTCCCCTGATATAGTTGAGGATTTTTTCGTACGCCGTTTATCGGCGTGCCAACATCCGCTAACGATTTACTATCTTTCGGCAATTCGTCGCGGACCGGGGCAGTGATCATGGGCAAAGGCAGGGTCGAGGCATTCACCGACGGTGTGGTGGCGATCATCATCACCATCATGGTGCTGGACCTGAAGGTACCGGAAGGCGAGGATTTTTCGGCCCTGCTGCCGCAGTGGCCGATCTTCCTGTGCTACGTGCTCTCCTTCATCAATGTCGGCATCTACTGGAACAATCTGCACAACATGTTCCACACCGTGCAGCGTGTCGACGGCCACGTGCTGTGGGCGAACCTGCATCTGCTGTTCTGGTTGTCCCTGATGCCGGTGACGACCGCCTTCATGGGCGAGAACCATTTCGCCACGGTGCCCGTCGCGGTCTACGGGTTCGACCTTGTAATGTGTGCGACCGCCTACAGCATGCTGGTGATCGCGCTGCATCGGCTGCATGGGCCGGATACCGGATTCGCCAAGGCCATCGGCCGCGACCGCAAGGGAAGGATTTCGCTTGCCGTCTACGTAGCGGCCGTTGGGTTGACCTTCTTCGACCGGTGGATTGGCGTGGCGCTCTATGTCGCCGTTGCCTTGGTCTGGCTGGTGCCGGACACCCGCTTCTCGCGGATATTGGAAAAATAGCTCTTTGACCGGCGCAATTCCTGCGGGAAACCGCGTCACACTTTTCCTGGACTTGCTTAACCGCGCATCGCTTTCAGCTTCTCCGCCACGGAAGCGGCCAGATCGGCATAACGCTCTTCCAGCCGCTCCGCCGCCTTGATGATCGAGAAATCATGGCCGAACTTCTCCAGCGCCATGCGCAGTTTCTCGACGAACTCCGCTTGCTTTTCCAGTGCGGAGAACAAGGTTTTCACCTGAGCTTCACTGATATCCGGGTTGGCCAGCATCTGCGGCACCTCGCGCCCCATCTGGTCGCCGGTGGCGGTCTGCTCCTTCAGAATCGCAACCCAATCCGTCAATCGGAAATCTCCCTTTTGGCGTCGCAGCATGCGCAGCCACGGCCGGACTGGTCAACCCGACGAGCCCCGACAAAGGCTTGCACAAGCCCGTTCCGGCGCTAAGTTCGGCGCCATCGAAAAAGGAACCATCGCCGATGATCCCCGACGCCGAGATCCAGACCGCCCTGCCAGCGCTTGGCCAAGGCAATACCGCCGTCATCACCGGCGCCGCCAGCGGCATCGGCCTCGCGGCGGCCAAACGGCTGGCGCTGATGGGCATGAAGATCGTGCTCGCCGACATCGCTGGTCCGCGCCTCGACGATGCTTCGCGGACCGTTGCCGCCATCGCCGGCGATGGCGCCGTGCTTGCGGTTGCATCGGACGTTTCGAAGGCCGATGAGGTCGATCGCCTCGCCGACCGGGCATTCGGCGCCTTCGGCGAGGTCTCGCTGCTGATGAACAATGCCGGCGTCGGCGACAACCCTGGAAAGCCCTGGGAAAATCGCGACGGCTGGAAGCGGCTGCTCGACATCAATTTCTGGGGCGTCGTGCATGGCGTCGAGGCCTTCGCGCCGCGCATGCTGGCGGCGGCCAAGCCGGGCCTGATCGTCAACACCGGCTCCAAGCAAGGCATCACCACGCCGCCCGGCAACCTCGCCTACAACGTTTCCAAGGCTGGCGTGAAGACCTTTACCGAAGGCTTGGCGCACGCGCTAAGGAACGAGCCTGACGCCCGCCTGTCGGCGCATCTGCTCATCCCCGGCTTCACCTATACCGGCCTCACCGAAGGCGCGAGGGAAAAGCCCGCTGGCGCCTGGACCGGCGAGCAGGTCGTCGATTTCATGCTGGAATCGCTGGTCAGGGGCGACTTCTACATCCTGTGCCCGGACAATGAGGCGGCGCGGCCGCTGGACGAAAAACGCATGGCCTGGGCGATCGGCGACATCATCGAAAACCGTCCTGCCCTGTCGCGCTGGCATCCCGACCACAAGGACGCATTCGCGGCGTTCATGAAAGGCTGAGCTTCAAGCCGCGCTCTTTTTCGCGCCCCGCTTCTGGGCAACCGCCTTCTTTGCCGCCATGGCCGCGATCTTCTCGTCATGCCGCTTGGCGGCCCGCTCGCATTTGGCGCGGATCTCCTCGACCTCGGATTCGGTCAGGTGTTCGATGCCGATAAAGTTGTTGTGGCCCTCGCTGACCCGGATCAATTCATCGAGCTTGGCCTGGATCGCCGCGCCGTCACGGTTCTGGGTGTTCTGGATGAGGAACACCATCAGGAATGTAATGATGGTCGTGCCCGTGTTGATCACCAGTTGCCAGGTGTCCGAGAACCCAAAGAACGGCCCGCTAACCGCCCAGACGATGACGATAAGGCAGCAGCCGGCAAAGGTCAGCGGCAGGCCGGTTATATGGGCGACCCGGTTGGCGACCTTGGTGAAAAGCTTTTCCATGTGGCGAGTGCCCTCAATGTTTGCGGCATGAGAAACAAGCGGCGGACCTTTGGGTTCCCATCGAGAACCGAATGTAACCGGCGCAATTGAATGCACGTGCAGCGCGAATTCGGCACAGAACACACCTTATCGGTTCAATGTCATGGTAACCGTGCAGGCAGAGAGCCTGTTCCTCCGCTTCACAGCGGTTTACCTCCAGCCCCTTCCGCCGCGCCACCCCCGCATGGCGGAAGGGGCTTCATTCCAGAAAGCGCGAAGAATAGTTCCCCGAAGAGCCAACTCGCGCGCAGGCAACCGGTTGCCTCACTTGCCCGCGGGGCGTTGGCTCACTGATATCCTGCCCAGTCGTGGCGGCCGGCCCTACCGTTCTCTGCCGGAGCTTAAACGGCGTCGTTTTCCCAGCGGTCGAGGAAGGCCTCGATCGGCATTGCCTGCATGTCGGGAACCGCCCTTGCGAGTTTCTCGACCGGCCAGTCCCACCAGGCGAGAGCCTCGATGCGCGCCGCTATTTCAGGGGCAAAGCGCGGCCTGATCGGCTTCGCCGGCACGCCGGCGACGATCGTGTAGGACGGGACGTCCCGCGTCACCACCGCATTGGCGCCGATAACCGCGCCATTGCCGATGGCGATGCCAGGCAAGATGACCGCGCCGTGGCCGATCCAGACATCATGACCGATGGTCACAGCCTTCGACCGCCGCCGCTCGCGGAATGCCGCATCGACGCCCAGCCAGCGAAAATATTCGTTCGGCCGATAGCTGACCTTGTGCTGGGTCAACCGCTCGATCGGATGCTCCAGCGCATTGATGCGGCTGTTGGCGGCGATCGAGCAGAATTTGCCGATCGTCGTATAGATCGCCTCGGCATGGCGTTCGAAATAGGAGAAGTCGCCGACGATGACCTCGCGCAGCACGACGCGTTCGCCGATCGCGGCATAGCGGCCAAGCTTGCAGCCCTTCATCTCCGCGGTCGGGTGGATGCGCGGCTCGGGGTCTTTCGCGACGAGATCTTCGGAACGGTCCATGCCGGCGGCTTTACGTCAGAGCGATTGGTCCCGCAAGCCGGGGCCAATCACCCGTCAGAACACGACCAGGACGAAGTTCGGCCCGCCTATTTCGGTTTACCGTTGCTCCACGCCACATTCTGCCCGTAGAGCGGCACAGTCGTAACCGACATCTTGGCCGAGCCGTTCTGCACCTGGCGCGAATGCGACAGATAGATCAGCGTCTCGTTGGCCTTGTCGTAGATGCGGTTCACCACCTGCTTCTTCCAGATCAGGCTGATACCTTGCTTGAACACCTCCTCGCCGCCTTCGCTCGTATCAATATCCCCGATGGTGATCGGACCTGTCTGACGGCAGGAGATCGAGGAATCGCTGGGATCCTCGAACCAGTTGCCCTTGTGCAGGCGGTCGATGACGCTGCGGTCGAAATAGGAAACGTGGCAGGTGACACCCTCCACTTTCGGATCCTTGATCGCCTCGACGATGATGTCGTTGCCGATCCAGTCGACGCCGACCTTGCCGACTTCCTCGGCGACGGCGCTACCGGCGCCAAGCACCACGCATGCGGCCAAAGCGCCGCCGACCAATGTTCGCCCAATCAGTTCGAGCAAAGAAGCCTCCTCGGTTCGAGTTGCCGGTCTCAGGTGGTGCAGACTGTGCGGCTTTGCAAGCCGATGGGTCAACACCACACGGTTGCGGCAACGCGGCACTTTGCCTGCGCGGGGCCGAACCGCTAAGACTGTGGCCGAACAAGGTGCGCATGGTTTGGCCGGCGCCCCATGACGTTACAGACGGACATTTCTGATGATGCGTTCTATCCTGGTCGGCATTCTCGTCCTGATGGCGGCCGGCATCGGCTGGCTGACCTTCGACTGGTATCGCGGCCACTATGGCGGCGAACCGTTCGGCGCGCCCTTCACCCTGGTCGACCAGAAAGGCGCCCCGATCACCGAGGCTGCTTTCCGCGGACAGCCCAGCGTCGTTTTCTTCGGCTTCACCCATTGCCCCGAAGTCTGCCCAACGACGCTGTTCGAGCTCTCCGGCTGGCTGAAGACGCTCGGCGACGACGGCAAGAACCTGCATGCCTATTTCGTCTCGGTCGATCCGGAGCGCGACACGCCCCAGGTCATGAACGCCTATGTCAGCAATTTCTCAGACCGCATCACCGGCATCACCGGCGACCCTGACAAGGTCCATGCCATGGCCAAGGCGTTCGGCATCTATTGGAAGAAGGTCGATACCGGCGACGGTGATTACACGATGGACCACACCGCCTCTGTGTTGCTGCTCAACGCCAAGGGCGACTTCGCCGGCACGATCGCCTATGGCGAGAGTGCCAGCACCGCCGTGGAGAAGCTGAAGCGCCTCGCCGCGAAGGGCTAGAGCTTGACCCCGAAAAGTGGGAACCGGTTTTCGGACAAGATCAAGCCTGGAGAAACATAGAACACATGACCCAGACGCGGCTCCACTTCACCACGGGAAAGATCGAGGCCGACCGCATTTTCGCGGCGCTCGAAACGGCCTTCGAGGATGAAGGTCTGCCGATCGCCGTGCTGGAGGTCGACGAAGACGCCGACATCCACGAGGTCTCGCTCTACGCCGATGGCGACGTCGACGCGGTCGAGGCGCGGCTGAAGGACATTCTCGCCGGCCTTTCCATGTCGAAGCCGATCGAGCGCGAGGCGCTGCCCGACATCGACTGGGTGGCACGGTCGCTGGAAGGCCTGAAGCCGGTGCGCGCCGGCCGTTTCTTCGTTCACGGCGCGCATGACAGCAGGAAGCGCCACAGCGGCGAACTCGCCATCGAGATCGAGGCGGGCCTTGCCTTCGGCACCGGCCATCACGGCACCACCGCCGGATGCCTCGAAATGCTGGAGAAGGTCGTGCGGCGCGAGCACCCGCGCAACGCGCTCGATCTCGGCACCGGCAGCGCGGTGCTGGCGATCGCCGTCGCCAAGCTGGCGCATATTCCGGTGCTGGCCACCGACATCGATCCGGTGGCGGTCAGGGTCGCCGCCGCAAATGCGCGGCTGAACCACGTCAAGGGCCTGATCGAGACGGTGACCGCGCCGGGCTTTCACCACCCGATCTTTGCCAGGCGAGCGCCCTTCGACCTCATCGTCGCCAACATATTGGCGCGGCCGCTGATGCGGCTGGCGCCGCAAATGGCCGGGCATATCGCACTTGGCGGCTCGATCGTGCTGTCGGGCATCCTCGACCGTCAGCGTGACGCGGTGATCTCGGCCTATGTCGGCCAGAACTTCCGCCATATCAGTACCTTGCACCGCGAAGGCTGGGTGACGATCCACCTCAAGCATTGAGGCCGGCGGTTGCCGGTCCTCGCAGGCTAATTCCTAGAACTTGATGCGTGTTGGCAAGGTGCATGCCGGCGCCGTCCCCTTTCACGCCATGGCTGGACCAGCCTCATTTGGTTGCCACCCGGCAGTCGCTGTAGCAGTTTGCGCCAGCTGGAAATCGATTCCGCTTTTCCAGTCCATAGGCTACGGTCACGCCCACTATCAGGAGGCCCACCATGTTCCAGACCTTCGATGCCGCGGGCGACCCGGCGGTCGGCAAGCCGCGCGTGGCGCTGCTGCGCCAATGGCTCAGCGACAATGGCCTTGATGGCTTCATCGTTCCGCGCGCCGACGAGCACCAGGGCGAATACGTGGCCGATCGATCTGCACGGCTGAAATGGCTGACCGGCTTCAGCGGCTCGGCCGGTGTCGCCATCGTGCTGCGCGACCGTGCCTTCGTCTTTGTCGACGGGCGTTACACGCTGCAGGTGCGGGGCGAAGTCGACCTCGGCATCTTCTCGATCGAAAGCCTGGTCGACAACCCACCCGCCGTCTGGCTCAGGGATCATCTGGGCAAAGGGGCGCGGCTGGGCTTCGATCCCTGGCTGCACACGCTCAGTGAGGTCAAGGCGCTGCAGGCCTCCGCCGACAAGATCGGCGCGGTGCTCGTGCCGCTCGACAGGAACCCGATCGACATCATCTGGAAGGATCAGCCGGCCGCACCCGTGACCCCGGTCGAGCTGCACCCGATCGGCTTTGCCGGCGAGCTCGCCAAGGACAAGCTGGCGCGGCTGGCGACGGCGATCGGCAAGGAGGGCGCCACCCATGCGGTGCTGACCGACCCCTCCTCTATCGCCTGGGCCTTCAACATTCGTGGCGGCGACGTGCCGCACACGCCGCTGGCGCTCGGCTTCGCCATCCTCGCCGCCGACGGGTCGCACCAGCTGTTCATGGACAGCCGCAAATTCTCGCGCCAGGTCGCGGCCTACCTCACCCAACTCGCCGATCCTCATGAGCCCGGCGAATTCGAAGCCGCGATCGCGGCGCTTGCCAAAAGCGGCGCGAAAATCGCGCTCGATCCGGTGCTGGCGGCCGACCGGCTGCGCATGCTGGTCGAGGACAATGGCGGCACGGTGATTGCCGCGCCCGACCCCGCCCGCATCCCGCGCGCCACCAAGAACCTGGCCGAGATCAACGGCTCGCGCGCCGCGCATCGCCGCGACGGCGCGGCGGTAGCCAAGCTGCTGTGCTGGCTCGACCGGCAGAAGCCCGGCTCGCTCGATGAGATCGCGGTCGTCACCAAGCTCGAAGAAACACGCCGGCAGACCGGCGAAGAAACCCAGATGCCGCTGCGCGACGTCTCCTTCGACACCATTTCGGGCGCCGGCCCGAACGGCGCCATCATGCATTACCGCGTCTCGCGCGCCACCAGCCGCAAGCTCGGGGCTGGTGAACTGTTCCTGCTCGATTCCGGCGCGCAATACCAGGACGGCACCACTGACATCACCCGCACCGTGCCGATCGGTGAGCCGACGCAAGAGATGCGCGAACGCTTCACGCTGGTGCTGAAAGGCATGATCGGCATTTCCACGCTGCGCTTCCCCGCCGGCACGCGCGGCTCCGAGATCGACGCCGTCGCCCGCATGGCGCTGTGGAAGCATGGCTGCGACTTCGCCCATGGCACCGGCCATGGCGTCGGCTCCTATCTTGCCGTGCATGAGGGGCCGCAGCGCATCGCCCGCACCGGCACCGAAAAGCTGCTCGAAGGCATGATGCTGTCCAATGAGCCCGGCTATTACAAGGAAGGCGCCTACGGCATCCGCATCGAGAACCTGATCCTGGTGACGCCGGCCGAACAGATCGAGGACGGCGACATCGCCATGCACGCTTTCGAGACGCTGACGCTAGCGCCGATCGACGTCAGGCTGGTGCGATCGGACCTGCTGACCCGTGACGAACTGCACTGGCTCGACGCCTACCACGCCCGCGTGCTGGCCGAGATCGGGCCGATGCTCGACGGCGAAACACTGGCCTGGCTGGAAAAGGCGACCGCACCACTGCCGCACGACGCGAAGATTTGATTTTTTGAAGCGCCGAAGGGTGTGTCGAGATTCTGGTCAGGCCGAGTCGAAAACGGTTGATACCGAGAACCGGAGCGGAGCGTACTTTTCGTGCGTGAGCTCAGTTCTACTGCGACGCAGTAGAATGGGGAAGCGCAGGAATCAGCCGTTTGCAGGCCGGCATCACCTGAATATCGATACGCCCTAGCCCACGAACTGCCGTGCCACGATCAGCACAGCAGCACCCGCCAAAAACATCGCCATCAGCCCGCCACGCCACGAAACCGCCGCCGTGACAACCAGCGCTGCCCACTCCGCTGGTCCGGCATTCAGCAGTTCCGGCGCCACCAGCGTCGTCAGCACTGCCGCCGGCACCGCGTTGAGGCCGGCCTCGACGCGCGGATGGATGTGGTCGAAGCGCGAGATGACCAGATGCCCGCCGATGCGCGTGAGATAGGTGGCGATCGCGCCGGCGATGATGATCCAGAATGTCGTGCTCATGGCCTTGTCTCCACGCCGCTATGGTGCGGCGGCAGGATGACAGCCAGCAGCACGCCGGCGATGGCACCGATGGAGACGTGCCAAGGCGAACCCACCGTCTTGTAGGCAATGATGGACGCGCAGGCACTGGCGACGACCACCGGCAGCCACAGCGGCCGCTTGCGGAAGCCCATCACCAGGCCGAGGAAATAGATCGGCAGCAGGAAATCGATGCCCAGCGCATGCGTGTCGGGGATGAGCTTGCCGAACAGCGCGCCGAGCGCGCTTTCGACGATCCAGAACAGATAGACCGGCAGGCCAAGCCCCAGATACCAGGCGAAGCCCACGGTCTGGCCGGATTGCGCCCTCGCCTCGGCGACCGCGAATTGCGGATCGGTGAGGATGAAATAGCCGAGTGCTTGGCTGATGACAGGCCAGTGCGCGATGCGCCGGCCGATGCCGGCGGAATAGAGCACGTGACGGAAGTTCACGGCGAAGATCGACAGCACGACCAACCATGGCGCGACATGCTGGCCGAACAACTGGATGCCGACCATCTGGCTGGCGCCGCCATAGACCAACGCGCTCATCAGGAAGGCTTCAAGGACCGAGAAACCGTTGTCGACTGCAAGCGCACCGAACAGCACCGCGAACGGCGCCGACGCCACCACCACCGGCATGGAGAGCCGCACGCCCTGCCAGAAATCGCTTTTGCCGCCGCTCTCTGAGATCACGTCCGTCGCCATTGGCCACTCCTGATGCGTGTCGCCCAAAAGTGCGTAGCGGTTTGGGACAACGACATGCACGACAACAAAGGGAGTGGCGGTATGTAGGTGGCATGGCTTGCCGTGTCACACGAATTCGCTTGAGCCAAACGATCAGCGGAAATGATCGTCGCGGCGCTCGCGTGGAAGCTCATTCCTTCGCGGACGTGCCTTCGATCGCCCTGCCCCAGTCGAGCAGTGGCTTGGCGCGCAAGGTGAAATCGACAAGTTCCTCGACCAGTTCCGGCCCGTGGATACCAGCCGGATCGATCGCATGGCGGACGACAAAATGCCGGTTGCGGATGGCGGCGACAAGATCTCTGTCGGCGACGTGTTCGAAGCCACGCGGCGTGCGTTTCATGCCGCCTTCGGCATCGAGTTCGAGGCCATTCTTGTTCAACGCCTTCACCATGGCGCGAAACCTCTCTGGCCACATCTCGATGGCCCGGCGCATCGACAACAGCAGCGCGGCCTCCGGCTGCCACCAGGCGACGCCGGCAAAGCAACCTTCCAGCCCGATATGGACATAGAAGACGCCCTGCACCGCCTTGCTGCCATCCGGCGACAGGATGGCCGACAGATGCCGGTTATAGGGTCGCTTGTCCTTGGCGAAACGCACGTCGCGGTTGATGCGGAACAGCGACTTCTTGCGATCGCCACGCAAGCCGAGGCCGGCTTCCGCAAAACGCAGCGTAAGCGTGTCGACCAGATCGCCCAGTGGGTCGCGCAATTCCTTTTCGAACAAGTCGCGGTTCTCCAGGAACCACTCGCGACTCTGATGGAAATCCAATGCCTTCAGGAACGGGATGGCCTTTGGGCCGAACCCCTTGAATGCCCCGTCCGTCACGACTTCCCGACCCGCTGCAGCCAGGTGTCCTCGTCGATGACTTCGACGCCGAGTTCACTGGCAAGCTTGAGCTTGGAACCGGCGCCAGGACCGGCCACCAGCAGATCGGTCTTGGCCGAAACCGAGCCGGCGACTTTGGCGCCGAGACGCTCGGCCATCGCCTTGGCTTCGGAGCGGGTCATCTTTTCCAGCGAACCGGTAAAGACGATCGTCTTGCCGGCGACTTCGCTGTCGGCCGAGACGGTGACGATGTATGGCTTCGGCTTGACCTGCTCCAGCAGCTTCTCGAGCACGTCGTCATTGCGCTCGTTGCCGAAGAAATCGCGAAGCGCATCGATCACCGTATCGCCAATGCCATTGATCGATGGGAAGACCGCATGCGGATCCTCTGCCGCCGCAGTCTCCTTGCCAACGCGGATAAGCTCCTCGATGGTCGAGAAGGTTCGGGCAAGCACCGCGGCCGTGGTTTCGCCGATATGGCGGATGCCGAGCGCGAAAATGAAGCGGTCGAGCTCCGGCTCGCGGCGCGAATCGATCGCCGCGAACAATTTGTCGAGGCCTTCATAATTGCGGTCCTCGACGCTGCGCACATTCTTGCGGGTCTTGCCGGACGCCGCCTCGCGCTGCCTGGCCTGCTCCTCGCGCCGCTCGGCCAGCGCCTTGGTCACGGCAGGGCGGCGCTCCCTCAGCGTGAAGATGTCGGCAGCTGTCTTGATCAACCCGGCATTGAAGAACGTGTCGATGTTTTCCGCGCCCAGGCCTTCAATATCCAGGGCGCCGCGCGACACGAAGTGGCGCAGCCCTTCCACTGCCTGCGCCGGGCAGATCAGTTCGCCGGTGCAGCGGCGGCGCGAATCCTCCTTGCCGGTCTTCTCGTTGATCTCGCGCGTCGCCGGCGAGCCGCAGATCGGGCAGGTGTGCGGGAATTCATACGGCACGGAATCGGGCGGACGCTTGTCGATGACGACACTGACGATCTGCGGAATGACATCCCCTGCCCGCTGGATCACGACGGTGTCGCCGATGCGCACGTCGATGCCGTCGCGGATCGGCTGGCCGGTGCTGTCCAGGCCCTTGATATAGTCCTCATTGTGCAGCGTGACGTTTTCCACCACGACGCCGCCGACGGTCACCGGCGCAAGCCGCGCGACGGGCGCCAGCGTGCCGGTCCGGCCGACCTGGATGTCGATCTTCTGCACGGTCGTCATCGCCTGTTCGGCCGGGAATTTGTGGGCGACCGCCCAGCGCGGCTCACCGGTGACGAAACCCCAGCGGCGCTGCAGCTCCAGCTGGTCGACCTTGTAGACGACGCCGTCTATGTCATAGCCGAGCGACGAGCGCTGCTCCTCGATCCGGTGATAGTGCGCGACCAGTTCCTCGACCGATTTGGCCCGCACCATCAGCGGGCTGATCTTGAAACCCCAATCGGCGAATTTCTGCACCGATTCGTACTGTGTCGGCGCCGGATCGGCCGTGGTATAACCCCACGCATAGGCGAAGAATTTGAGGTTGCGGCTGGCGGTGACGGAGGGATCCTTCTGGCGCAGCGAACCGGCCGCCGTATTGCGCGGATTGACGTAATCCTGGCCGCCGACAGCCGCCGAGCGCGCCTTGAGCGCCTCGAATTCCGCATAGGTCATATACACTTCGCCACGGATCTCGATGGTTTCAGGCCAGCCTGAACCTTTGAGCTTCGCGGGAATGTCGGCGATGGTCCTCAAATTGGCGGTGATGTCCTCGCCGACCGCACCGTCGCCGCGCGTCGCACCTTGCACGAAGATGCCCTTTTCGTAACGCAGCGAAGCCGACAGCCCGTCGATCTTCGGCTCGGCGGTGAAAGCGATGTCGAGGTCCTTGTCGCGGTCGAAGAAGCGCCGGCCGCGGTCGATGAAATCGGTGACGTCTTCGTCGGTATAGGCCTTGGCGAGGCTGAGCATGGGCACGGCATGGCGCACCTTGGTGAAGCCCTCCGCCGGTGCGGCACCAACCCTGAGCGAGGGCGAATCCTCACGCACCAGGTCGGGAAAGCGCTCCTCGATGGCAAGATTGCGCCGTCGCAACGCGTCATACTCCGCGTCCGTGATCGTAGGCGCATCCTCGGCATGATAGCGCCGGTCGTGACCGGCGATCTCTTCGGCAAGGCGCTGGAGTTCGGCTTCAGCCTCGCTTTCGCTGAGCGAATCGACAGGTTTTTCGGCCATGCTTTTTTTGTCCCTGAACGGTGGCGCGCCACAATAGAGCATGATCTTGAAAGGTGGGAACCGGTTTTCGGAAAAGATCATTCCTGAACAGCAGGATGGAGCCATATCCTGACTCGCCCCAAGACGCCGCCCGATAGTCTCACGCCGCGTTTGTATTCTCGCGCAGCAGCCGCTCGGCGGCGGCGCGCGCCTCGTCGGTGATCGTGGCGCCGGCCAGCATGCGGGCGATCTCCTCCTGCCGCGCCGTCCTGTCCATCTCGGCAATTCCGGTCGCGACACGGTCGGTGCTGCCCGATTTGGAGATCAGGAAATGTGTTGCCGCGCGCGCCGCCACTTGCGGCGCGTGGGTGACGGAAAGCACCTGGACGCGCTTCGACAGCCGCGCCAGCCGTTGGCCGATGGCGTCGGCCACCGCGCCGCCCACGCCGGTGTCGATTTCGTCGAAAACCAGTGTCGGCGCGGAACCGCGATCGGCAAGCGCCACTTTCAGCGCCAACAGGAAGCGTGACAGCTCGCCACCCGACGCGACCTTCATCATCGGGCCGGGCCGCGTGCCGGGATTGGTGCGCACCCAGAACTCGATCTGGTCGATGCCTTCCTCCATTTGGCTCTCGGCCTCGCTCTTCATCTCGACGATGAAGGCCGCGCGTTCGAGCTTCAGCGCCGGCAATTCGGCCATCACAGCCTTGGTCAGGCCGACCGCCGCGGCATGGCGAAGCGAGGACAGCTGTGCGGCAGCGATGTCGTAGGTTTCGCGCGCGGCGGCCGCCTGCTTTTCCAGTCCGTGCAGGCGCTCCTCGCCGGCATCGAGATCGGCGAGATCGGCAACCATCGTGTCGCGCAATTGCGCCAGATCGTCGACGGCGACGCTGTGCTTGCGCGAGGCCGCGCGCAGCGAAAACAGCCGCTCCTCGGCCTTCTCCAACCGTTGCGGGTCATATTCGGTGGCGCGAAGCGCCGCCTCGACGCCCGATTGCGCCGCGTCGAGCGACAACATCGCTTCATCCAGCGACTTGACCACGTCCTCGAGCAGCCCGGGCGCCTCCGTCGCCTTGCGCTGCAGCCGCCTCAGCAGGCTGGCCAGTTGCGGCAAGGGCGAGGACGGGCCCGAAAGCACATCCTGCGCGTCGTGGATTTCGGAGGCGATCTTCTCGGCGCGCATCATGTGGGCGCGCAGCTCGGCAAGTTCGGTTTCCTCGCCGGGCTGCGGATCGAGCTTGGTCAGTTCGGCGACCGCGGCGCGTAGATAGTCGGCCTCGCGGGCGGCGGCCGCCACCTTGGCGCGATGGCGCGTCAGCTCCTGCTCGCAGGCGCGCCAGTGCCGCCATGCCTCGCCCGTCGCGCGGACGGCGCCGAGATGGCCGCCGAAAGCATCGAGCACATCGCGGTGCGCGCCGGGATCGACCAAAGCGCGTTCGTCATGCTGGCCATGGATCTCGACCAGCGCGCGGCCGACATCGCGCATCAGCGTCACGCTGGACGGCTGGTCGTTGACGAACACACGGGTACGGCCGTCCGCCGTCTGCACGCGGCGCAGGATGACGTCACCGTCATCCTCGATGGCGTTTTCGGCAAGCAGCGCGCGCACCGGATGGTTGCGCGGAACATCGAAAACGGCAATGACTTGGCCCTGGGACGCGCCATGGCGCACCAGCGAGGCATCGCCGCGCGCGCCGAGCGCCAGCGACAGGGCATCGAGCAGGATGGATTTGCCGGCACCGGTTTCACCGGTCAGCACGGAAAGACCCGGCTGGAAGTCGATGTCAAGCTTTTCGATCAGGACGATATCTCGGATCGACAGTCTGGAAAGCATGAGAAACCGGACCTATTGCATGCCGCCCAAAAGTGGACCCGGTTTCGGGATAACGACAGGCACGAAAACAAAAGATTTAAGGCGGCACCCGACAGTTGGAGTCGCAGCGCCGCACTATCTTTTTGTTTGAGCTTCGGATCAATCCGAAAAAGCACGCTGCGCGCGCTTCGCTCGCAGCTCCGCGGTCAGGCGCCGGTGATCAGCTTCCCGGCCTTGGATATCCACGATCCGGCATTTTCGCGCGGCGCCAGCCCGTTGCTCTGCAGCAGCTTGTAGGAATCCTTGTACCACGAGCTGTCGGGATAGTTGGTACCGAGCACCGCGGCCGCCGTCTGGGCCTCCGAGGTCAAGCCCAACGCGTAATAGCTTTCGGTGAGGCGGGCGAGCGCTTCCTCGACATGGCGGGTGTTGGAATAGTTTTCGACCACGGTGCGGAAGCGCTTGACGGCGGCGATGTACTCGCGGCGCTCCAGATAATAACGGCCGATCTGCATTTCCTTGCCGGCGAGCTGGTCGTTGGCGAAGCGGATCTTTTCCTTGGCGTCGTCGACATATTCCGACGTCGGCCAGCGCGTCACCAGGTCTTGCATCGTCTGCACGGTCTGGCGTGCTTCCTTCTGGTCCTGCGTCACATCCTTGATCTGGCGATAGTAGCTGAGACCGATGATGTACTGGGCATAGGGTGCGTCATCCGTGGACGGATAGAGGGCCAGATACCGCTTTGCCGACTGGATCGCGTCGTCGTAGCTGCCCTTTCGATAGTCGGCGAACGCGCCCATCACCATCGATTTGCGGGCCCATTCCGAATAAGGATGCTGGCGGTCGACGGCGTCAAACTTCTTGCTCGCCTCGTCCAGGCGTCCCGCATTCATGTTTGCGAGGCCCTGATTGTAGAGAACGTCGGCCGGTTCGGTCTGGTCGACATAGGTCGAAAGGTCGATGTCTTTCTCCGACGACATGCAGGCCGACAGAAAGAGCGATGGAACAACCACCGAAAGCGCCAGGAAGACAGACCGCTGCGGCGCTTTCGATTGACCGACTCGCTTGAAGAACATGATTGGATTGCGCCCTTTCGGCGTTATTTTAATGCCTCTTGCATGCTGTTGTCCCAAAAATGGTCCCCACTTCTAGGCGACATGCACTAATCGACGGCAGCAGCCATAAACCATAACCGCCTTGCCCGGCAACGCTATGTCCAGCCAATCGCACATTTTTGTGGCGACGGACCGCGGCGCGAAAATCTATGCAATTTCGCTGATGGATGATGCATTCATGCAACACCCAGAGCGCCATGCAATGCGAAAAAGATTAAGAAAATCAGACCATCCAGGGCGCATAGAGCGGCGCGTTGACGGCGTTCATCTCGGCGGCCCGCCCACGCTCGCGGCGTGTCGTCTCGACGATCTCGAAGGCCGTGCGGTCCGACAGCAGGCGCCGCAGCGCGGCAGCGTTCAGCCTGTGGCCGCCGCGATAGGAGCGGAAACAGCCGATGAAGCGCGCGCCGGCCAGCGCCAGGTCGCCCATGGCGTCGAGCGTCTTGTGGCGCACGAATTCGTTGGGGTAGCGCAAGCCGCCCATATTGATGACGCGGTTGTCGTCACCGATCACCAGCGAGTTCTCGAGCGAGGATCCCAGCGCATAGCCAGCGGCCCACAGCCGTTCGACGTCCTTCATGAAGCCGAAGGTGCGGGCACGAGCGATGTCGCGGCGGAAAATATCGGCATTGATGTCCGATGCGAAGAGTTGACGGCCGATCGCGGGGATTTCGAAATCGATCTCGACCTCGAAGCGGGTGCCGTCATAGGGCCTGAACTCGGCCCAGGAGGCGCCGTTCTCGATGCGGACCGGCTTGACCACCCTGATATAGCGCCGCTTGACGGCCAACACCTCGATGCCGGCTTGGTCGACGGCTTCAACGAACGCCATGGCGCTGCCGTCGAGGATCGGGACCTCGTGGCCGTCGATCTCGATGATGACATTGTCGATGCCGAGCCCGAACAGGGCGGCCATGATGTGCTCGACCGTGGCGATGTGCTCGCCCGAGGGATCGCCAAGCATGGTGCAAAGGTCGGTGGCGCCGATCTCGGAAAACAGGGCGCGGAACTCACGGCCCTGCCCATCGCCATTGAGAAGCTGGAACACGATGCCGGTATCGGCATCCGCGGGCAGAAAACTAATGGAAACTTCTTTGCCGCTGTGAACGCCGGTGCCTGTAAGCGACGCGCGCGTCTTCACTGTCGTCTGGTGGTCGTGCAAGACAATCCCCATAAGCCCGTAGTGCCTAGGTCCGCTTCTCCAGCCTGAGGGCGCGGCTCTTGTTAAAATCGGCAGGCAGGGCTACTTCCCCCGAAATCCCGGCAAACCGACCATGGTAGGCAGCGAAGATAATGTCCCGGCAGGGAGACTCCAAATCACGGTTTCTTACTCTTTGTAACCGCGAACTGGAACCTGTACGGCATCATAACCGATTGATTATGCAGCCTTCTAAACGTTAACAGGCAAGCAATTTCTTGCCTGCCTGTTAACAATTGTTACAGTGCGTTAACTGCTCAGTTGGCCTGGCGGCGCAGGAACGCCGGAATCTCCAGCTGATCGTCGTCCTGAGTCGCCCTCACCTGCGGCGTCAGACGGCCCTGGTCGTCCAGCTGGCCGCGGCGCGGCGCGTAGAGCTGAGCGTCCTGGCTGGCGAGGCGGCGCACTTCCGGTGCGGCCTGGCGCAGCTTGGGCTCACGTGGTTGCGCCGGCTGCAGCCGTGCAGGCTCTTCTTCGCGGCGGGTCAGGCCGTTGGTCAGGCGCTTCAGGAGACCCATCGGGCCGCTGTTCTCATGGTCGGCGGGACGGCTCTTGGCGTCGACCTCCGCCTTCACGACCGGCGGAAAATCCTCGACGCGCGGCATGCGCTGCGGCGCCATCGCCACCGGCTGCTGCACCTCACGCAGCATTTCGCGCGGCTGCGGAGCCGGCTGCATCATCTGCTGGACAACAGGCTGGGGCATCGGCTGCGGCTGCGCGGGCGGCGCCTGGAAGATCTTGCTCTGCGGGCGGAAATCGTCCGCATGGGCGACCGGTGCCGGACGAGCCTGCGCCATGGCAGCGGCGTTCGCTTCGGCCAACTGGATGGCTTCGGCAACCGGATCGGCGGCGCGCGGCTCATACACCGTCTGCTGGACCGGCGCCGGGCGGCTTTCCACCGCGGCGACGGCCGGCCGGGGGCCGGCTTCGGCGGCGCCGTGCGGATCGAGATCGGCGCGGCGGCGATTTCAGCGGCCGACTTGTCGATGCCGGTCGCGACCACCGAGACGCGGATGACGCCTTCGAGTTCCTCGTCGAAAGTGGCGCCCAGGATGATGTTGGCGTCCTGGTCGACTTCCTCGCGGATGCGGGTCGCCGCCTCGTCGACTTCGAACAGGGTCAGGTCGCGGCCGCCGGTGATCGAGATCAGCAGGCCCTTGGCGCCCTTCATCGAGGTTTCGTCGAGCAGCGGGTTGGCGATCGCGGCTTCCGCCGCTGCCATCGCGCGGCCTTCGCCCGAAGCCTCGCCGGTGCCCATCATCGCCTTGCCCATCTCGCGCATCACCGAACGCACGTCGGCGAAGTCGAGGTTGATCAGGCCTTCCTTGACCATCAGGTCGGTGATGCAGGCAACGCCGGAGTAGAGCACCTGGTCGGCCATCGCGAAGGCGTCGGCGAAGGTGGTCTTGTCATTGGCCAGCCGGAACAGGTTCTGGTTGGGGATGACGATCAGCGTATCGACGCATTTCTGCAGCTCCTCGATGCCGAAGTCTGCCGTCTTCATGCGGCGCTGGCCTTCGAAGTGGAATGGCTTGGTGACGACGCCGACGGTGAGGATACCCTTCTCGCGGGCTGCGCGGGCAACCACCGGAGCAGCACCCGTACCGGTGCCGCCGCCCATGCCGGCGGTGACGAAGCACATATGGGTGTTGGTGAGATGGTCGAGGATCTCGTCGATGCACTCTTCCGCCGCCGCGCGGCCGACTTCCGGCTGCGATCCGGCACCGAGCCCCTCGGTGACATGCGCGCCAAGCTGGATCAGCCGCGAGGCCTTCGACATGGTCAGCGCCTGCGCGTCGGTGTTGGCCACGACGAACTCGACACCGCGCAGTCCGGCGGTGATCATGTTGTTCACGGCATTGCCGCCGCCGCCGCCGACACCGAACACGGTGATGCGCGGCTTAAGCTCGGTGATGTCCGGCTTCTGCAGATTGATGGTCATTGTCTCCGTCCTTTGCCTTTCACGCCGCTTCGCCGCCGCGGCCGCCTATGGGGCTGTCCCCGTCAATTAGAAACTGTCTCTCAACCACTGACTCATGCGATGCAGTTTTCCACCCGTTCCGGTCATCCTGAGACCGGAAATGCCTTTCGCCGGATGGCTCTCGAAGCTCGCCATCTGCGGATAGATCAGAAGCCCGACCGCGGCCGAGAAAGCCGGGCCTTTCGCTGCTTCTGGCAAGCCCGCCACGCCGAGCGGGCGGCCGATGCGCACATTGCGCCCCAGGATGCGGCGTGCCGCCTCGGGCAGGCCAGCCAGTTGGCTGGCGCCGCCGGTGAGCACGACGCGCTTGCCGACCGCATTGCCGTAGCCGGATTTGTTGAGCCGGTCGCGCAGGAGTTCGAGCGTCTCGTCGATGCGGGCGCGCACGATGCGCGTCATCACCGAACGCGGGATCTGCAGCGGCACGTCGCCGTCGTCGCCGATCGGCTGGATCGAGACCAGGTCGCGGTCGTCGGCGCTGCCCGGCAGCGCCGAGCCGTGCATCACCTTCAGCCGCTCGGCGGCATCGAGCGAAGTCGAAAGCCCCCTGGCCATGTCGAGCGTCACGTGATTGCCGCCGATGGCGATGGCGTCGCCATGGACGAACTTGCCTTCCGAAAACACCGAGATCGTCGTCGTGCCGCCGCCCATGTCGATGCAGGCGGCTCCGAGCTCCAGCTCGTCGTCGACGAGTGCCGCCAGCCCGCTGGCATAGGGCGTCGCCACCATGCGCTCGACCGACAGGTGCGAACGGTTGATGGAGAGCTCCAGATTGCGCATCGGCGCCGCATCACCAGTCAGCACATGCATGTCGACGCCAAGCGCATCGCCCACCATGCCGCGCGGATCGCGCACGCCGCGCTCCGCATCGAGCGAGAAGCCGACTGGCAGCGAATGGATCACCTCGCGTTCGGCCTTCAGCGCCTGCTTGGCGCCGGCGCCGAGCACGCGCTTGATATCGGCCTCGTCGGCCTCGTGGCCGCCGAGGTTGATGGTGGCCGAAAAGGCTTCGCTCTTCAGCCGCCCGGCGGTCATGTTGACGATCAGCGAATCGACCGTCAGCCCGGCCATGCGCTCGGCCGCGTCGACGGAAAGACGAATGGCATGCTCGGCGCGGTCGAGATCGACGACGACGCCCGACTTCACCCCTTGCGATTTCTGGTGGCCGATGCCGATCACCTGGATACGGTGCGAGCGGCCGCGCAGAAGCTTGCCGTCATCGTTCGGCTTCAGCTTGGCCACCATGCAGCAGACCTTGTTCGAGCCGACATCCAGCACCGTCAGGGTGCCGGACCGGCGCGACGAGGCATCGCCAGAACCGCCAAGCCAGCTCATATCTTCGTCTCCGGCTTGCGCTTGAGGGTTTTCGGCTTCTCGTTGAGCGCGGCCTCGCGCTGCGTCGCCGCCTGCGGCGTCAGTTCCACGACCAGCCGGTCCGTCAGTCGCATGTCGACAGCGGCGATATCGCGCGACAACAGCCCCTTGTCATGGTCCATCTTGACGAGCTCGGCGAGCGCCTGGTCCTCGTCGTCTTCGGGCAGCTTGATGGTGATGCCGTTGTCAAGCTTGAGGTCCCAACGCCGCTCGCCGACGCGGACATAGCCTTTGATGCGGCTGGCAAGGTCGGGATATTGCTCGATCTTGGCCAGGAAATCAGGCGCCTTGGCGGGCGCGCCGGTGCCGATCAACAGCGGCAGCAGCACCTGCTTGCCGCCCGAGAACGGCGCGATGACGGCGCCATCCTTTTCGATGACGGAGAGGTCGTCGCCCTGCTGCCAGAGCGCGAAGGCTTCACGCTCCTCGACGCGCACTTCCAGCGTGTGCGGATAGACCTTGCGAACCGCGGCAATCTCGATCCACGGCAAGGTGGCGATGCGCTCCCGCGCGGCCTCGGCATCGAAGCCGATCAGCGATGTCCAGCCATCAAGCTCGAGCCGGTCGAGAATGTCGATTTCCGAAGTCTGACGGTTGCCGACCACCTTGACCTGGTCGACTGCAAAGCCGGTGCGGGCTGTGATGCTTTGAATGATGCCGTCGGCATGACCGCCAAGATAGGCGCCATAGGCCCCGCTCGAAGCCAGCAGCACCGACGACATGATCGCCACGGAGAAGCGCGGCGCCTGGAATTCACCATCACCCAGGCGCGTCAGGATGCGCACCGGGCGGCGAAGCACGCGCGGCAGGACGAAATGGTCCAATGACAATGGCAGGCCGAACAGCGACGGCCCGGCCGCGCCCCTCACCTTGCCCTGTCCCCATTTCAACGCAGACACGAAGCGTCCTCCACCATCCAACTCAACAGTTCACCAAACGAATGCCCGGCATGGGCGGCAATTTCAGGCACCAGAGACGTCGGCGTCATGCCCGGCTGAGTGTTGACCTCGAGCCATACAACCTCGCCATTTTCGGAGTGACGATCGTCATAACGGAAGTCCGACCGGGAAACGCCCCGACAGCCGACAGCTTGGTGAGCCTTGAGCGCCAGTGTCTGTATTTTTGGTAAATATTCGGTGAAACTTTTGCGGGGCATTCGTGTTTTGATCCGCCCGCGACATATTTTGAATCATAGTCGTAGAAGGAATGGCCCGTCGGGATGATCTCGCAGACGCCGAGCGCCACATCACCCATGACGGCGCAGGTCAGTTCGCGCCCATGGATGTAGCGCTCGACCATGACGGTATCGCCATATTTCCACTCGGACGACCCGATGACCTGCGGCGGGTGCGACTGCCCTTCCGACACGATGACAACGCCAAAGCTCGACCCCTCGCTGACCGGCTTGACCACATAGGGCGGCTTCATCGGGTGCTTGTTCTGGATGGAGAAGCGATTGGCGACCTTCGATTCGGCAACGGGGATGCCGACCGATTTGACGATCTTCTTCGCCTGCTCCTTATTCATGGCAAGCGCCGAGGCGAGCACGCCGGAATGGGTGTAGGCAATGCCGAGATATTCGAGGATGCCCTGGATTGTACCATCCTCGCCAAAAGGCCCATGCAGCGCATTGAAGGCAACATCGGGCTTGAGCTCGGCGAGCACCGAACCGACATCGCGCCCGACATCGACGCGGGTAACCTGATAGCCTTCCTGCTCGAGCGCATCTGCACAGGCCTTTCCGGAAGACAGGGACACGGGCCGCTCGGACGAGAAACCTCCCAGCAATACGGCCACATGCTTGTTCTTCATTCCCCGTCATCCCCTCTCACGGCGGACTAAAAACCCAAGGATTTCCGCAACATTGAGTCCGAGTCTCCCGGCAGGTTGCCCCCAGACGGAAAACGCGGGTAACGCGTCGAACGACTCAAATCAGGAAACACTTTAGGGCAGAGAATCAGAGAGTTGATTCACTGGCAAGTGCTTATGATTCCGAGGGATTCACTTTGTGAGAAAATGAATGCGAAAACCGTCTCGCTGAGTCTTTGCAGCAACGATTTCACGCCATTTCGATCTCGTCGAAGTTCACGCATCACGTGAACTTCAAAGTGCGCTAAAGAAGCTGACCCAGGAACTCCTGCACGGCATGTCCGGAGCGGAAATTGCCGATGCGCTTGATCTCCCACTGCAGCCGGATGCCCGAATGCTCGAGTACCCGCGCGCGCACCGTCTCGCCGAGATATTCGAGGTCGTAGCCGGTCGCGGTTCCGGTGTTGATCATGAAGTTGCAGTGCATCGGCGACATCTGCGCGCCGCCGATCATCAGGCCGCGGCAACCCGCCTTGTCGATTTCCTTCCAGGCCGATGTGCCTTCCGGATTCTTGAAGGTCGAGCCGCCCGTCTTCTCGCGGATCGGCTGCACGGTCTCGCGATGGTTCTGCACCGCCTCCATCGCCGCCTTGATCGCTGCCTTGTCCTCGGCAAAGCCTTCGAAGACGGCCGACGTGAAGATCAGCCCGGTCGGTGCCGCCGAATGGCGGTAGGCATAGCCCATCTCGGCGTTGCTCAGCGTCTGGACATTGCCCTTGCGGTCGAGCGCACGCACCTCGACGACGCGCTCGCCCGTCTCGACGCCATTGGCCCCGGCATTCATCCTGAGCGCACCACCGATGGCGCCTGGAATGCCGTGGTAGAAATGAAAGCCGCCGATGCCGGCCTCGAGCGCCACCGCCGCCACACGCTTGTCGGGCGTGGCGGCACCTGCCCTGATCCTGATCGGGGAAATGACTTCGGCCTCGCCAAAGCCCTTGGCGGAAAGCCTGACGACGAAACCCGGAATGCCGCCGTCGCGGACCAGAAGGTTCGAGCCTACGCCGACAATCGTCAGGGGGATCTCTTCGGGAACCGCCTTGAGGAACGCGGCAAGGTCCTTCTCGTCCGCCGGCTGGAACAGCGCCTCCGCAAGGCCGCCTGCCCGGAACCAGGTGATCTTGTCCATCTCGGCATTCGGCGTGATGCGGCCACGCAGGCCGGCAAGCCGGTCGCCAAGTCTGTCGATCAGGGCCTGGCCGTTCATCATGAGGCGGCGAGCTCCTTCGGCAGCGCATAGGCCCATTGGGTGATATTGCCGGCGCCCAGGAAGACGACGAAGTCGCCGGGCTTGGCGATGTCGCGGATGACAGGCGCGATATCAGCCGGCCTGTCTATGTAGCGGGCGTCGCGATGGCCGCCGGCGCGGATGCGCGACACCAGCGCGTCCGAGGTCACGCCGTCGATCGGCTCTTCGCCGGCGGCGTAGACCGGCGCCACCATTACCGTGTCGGCATCGTTGAAACAGGCGGAGAACTCGTTGAACAGATCATGCAGCCGGGTGAAGCGGTGCGGCTGGGCAATGGCGATGACACGGCCATTGGTGGCGCTGCGCGCCGCCTTCAGCACCGCCGAGATTTCGACCGGGTGGTGGCCATAATCGTCGAACACGTCGACACCGTTCCAGGAACCGGTATGGGTGAAGCGGCGCTTGACGCCGGCAAAGGACGACAGGCCCTTCTTGATTGCCTCGGCCGACAGGCCGAGTTCGTGCGCGACCGCGATCGCGGCCGTCGCGTTGGACACATTGTGGCGGCCGGGCATCGGCAGGCGCAGGCCCGCTATCGTCGTCTGGCCGCGCCCCTTGCGGTCGCGGATGATCACGTCGAACTCCGAGGTCGCCCCCGCCATGCGGTGGTTGGTGAAGCGCACATCGGCCTGTGCGTTCTCACCATAGGTGATGACGCGCCGGTCCTCGATGCGCCCGACCAGCGCCTGCACTTCCGGGTGATCGGTGCACATCACGCCGAAGCCATAGAAAGGCACGTTCTCGACGAACTGGCGGAACGCTTCGCGCACATTGTCGAAGTTGCCATAATGATCGAGATGCTCGGGATCGATGTTGGTGACGACGGCGATGTCGGCAGGCAGCTTGAGGAAGGTGCCGTCGCTTTCGTCGGCCTCGACCACCATCCACTCGCCGTCGCCCATGCGGGCATTGGTGCCGTAGGCATTGATGATGCCGCCATTGATGACGGTCGGGTCGAGCCCGCCGGCTTCGAGCAGTGTCGCCACCATCGAGGTCGTCGTCGTCTTGCCATGCGTGCCGCCGATGGCGACGGCCTGGCGGAAACGCATCAGCTCCGCCAGCATCTCGGCGCGGCGGACAATGGGTAGCAATTTCTCCCGCGCGGCCTTCAGTTCCGGATTCGACTTCTTGATCGCGGTCGAGACGACGATGACCTCGGCGTCACCGAGATTCTCGGCCTTGTGGCCGACGAAGCATTCGATGCCCTTGTCGCGCAGCCGCTGCACATTGGCGCTGTCCGCCTGGTCGGATCCTTGCACCTTGTAGCCGAGATTGTGCAGCACCTCGGCGATGCCGCTCATGCCGATGCCGCCAATGCCGATGAAATGCACGAGGCCAATGGTCTGCGGCATCTTCATGGGTGCGTCCCCTTTCTGAAATCCGATACTGTTATGCGGGACGCAATAGCCTCTGTGAGATCGGCGAGCAACCGTGCCGCGTCCGGCCTGCCGACCGATTTGGCCGCGGCAGCCATCGCCGCGAGCCGTTCCGGTTGGTCCACCAGGGCGCCGAGCAGGGCCGCGATGCGCTCGGGCGAAAGCGACGATTGCACATGCACTTCGCCGCCGCCTGCGGCGGCAAGCGCCGCCGCATTGGCCGCCTGGTCGTGGTCGAGCGCAAAGGGATAGGGCACCAGCAGTGCCGGCCGGCCGATGACGGCGATCTCCGAGACGGTCGAAGCGCCGGAGCGCGAGATCACCAGATGCGCCGCGGCAATGCGCGCCGCCATGTCGGTAAAGAACGGCGAGACCTCGACGGCGATGCCGAGCGCGGCATAGGCCGCCTTCACCCGCGCCACGTCGTCCGCGCGAGCTTGTTGGGTAATGACAAGGCGTCTGCGCTGTGCATCGGAAAGCAGCGCGACTGCCCCCGGCATGGCATCGGAAAAGAATTGCGCGCCCTGGCTGCCGCCGAACACCAGCAGGCGGAAAGGCTCGTCCCCGGTTGAAGCCACGTAAGGTGTCCTGGCTGCTTCGAGCACGGCGGGCCTGACCGGATTGCCGGTCGTCACCGTCTTGGCGCCAGCCGCACTCTCATCTTGCGGCAGGAAGCCGCCGGCGATCGCGTCGACGCGGCCGGCCAGCGCGCGGTTGGCGCGCCCCATCACGGCGTTCTGCTCGTGGATCAGCGTCGGCACCTTGCGCCGCGTCGCCGCATAGAGCGGCGGCAAGGTCGGATAGCCGCCAAAGCCCACGACGGCCTCCGGCTTGATCCTGCCGATGATGGCGGAGGCCTGACGCACGCCACTCCAGATTTTCCAGAAGGCGCCAAGCAGGGCGAAGGGATTTTTCGAGCCTAACGTCGCCGACTGGATCGGGTGAACGGCCGCTGCCGGGAAATGGCCGGCAAACCGCTCGGCGCGGGTGTCGGTCGCCAGATGCACCGCCCAGCCGCGCTCGATAAGCTCATGCGCCAGCGCTTCGGCTGGAAACAGATGTCCGCCGGTTCCGCCCGCCGCGAGAAGGATAACGCCTCTGGCCATGTCACTCCGCCGGCATGGCGCGCTGCGGCAGCGCAAAGCCCATCTGCTTGCGCTTTTCCGGCCGCTTGCGCGTCAGCGCCAGCACCATCCCCATCGAGATGGCGATGGCGATCTGGGAGGAGCCGCCATAGGAGATGAAGGGCAGCGTCATGCCCTTGGCCGGCACCAGCTGCAGGTTGACGCACATATTGATGACGGCCTGCAGGCCGAACACGGTGACCAGGCCGCCGACCGCATAACGGGTGAAGTCGTCATGCTCCTTGAGCGCCGTGTTGAGACCGCGCAGCACGATGAAGGCGAAGATCGACATGATGAAGAAGCACATGATCAGCCCGAACTCCTCGCCCGCGACCGAGAAGACGAAGTCGGCATGGCTGTCGGGGATGACCCGCTTGACGGTGCCCTCGCCCGGCCCGACGCCAAACCAGCCGCCATTGATCAGCGCATCGCGGCCCATGTCGACCTGGAACGTGTCGCCTTCGCCGGTGAGGAACTTGTCGATGCGCAGCGCGACGTGCGGAAACACCGTATAGGCGGCGAAGACGCCGCCGACGCCGGCCGCACCCAGCACGATGATCCACAGCCACGGCAACCCCGCCATGAAGAACATGATGCCCCAGGTGCCGGTGGTCAGCATGGTCTGGCCGAGGTCCGGCTGCGCCACCAGCAGCGACACGACCAGCACCAGCAGCAGCATGGCGAACAGATTGCCGGGAATGTCGGGCTGGCGTTTGTGTTCGGCGAACAGCCAGGCGCACATGATGACGAACGCCGGCTTCAGGAATTCGGACGGCTGGATCGAGAGGCCGGCGAGCGATACCCAGCGCCGTGCGCCCTTCACCTCGACGCCGACATAGAGCACCGCCACCATCAGCACCAGCATGAGGCACAGCATGATCAGCGACATGCGCCGGATCTCTCTGGAATCGAGGAAGGAGACCGCCAACATGACGCCGAGCGCGGGCACGGTGAAGATGATCTGTCGGGTGGCGAAATGGAAACTGTCGAGGCCGATGCGTTCGGCGACCGCCGGGCTTGCCGCGAAGGACAACACGATGCCGAGCCCCATCAGCGACAGGAACGCCGCCAGGAACCAGCGATCGATGGTCCACCACCAGGTTGCGACCGGACTTTTGTCGAGACGGCTCTGCATTATCGTGCCCCTCCGATGGGTTTGACGCCATCTATAGCGCTCGCAGCTTGCCTGAAGGCTTCGCCGCGGACCTCGAAATTCTTGAACTGGTCGAAACTGGCGCAGGCGGGCGACAACAGCACCACCGCCTCGCCGCTGTCGTCTTTGGCGGCGTCATGCGCGGCATGCTCGACCGCGGCCGCCAGCGTGCCCGAGATTTCATAGGGCACGGCCTCGCCCAGCGTCGCCGAAAAGGCGGGGGCGGCCTCGCCGATCAGATAGGCCTTGGCGATGCGCGGGAAGAAGCCGCGCAGCGGCTCGATGCCGCCTTCCTTGGGCAGGCCGCCGGCGATCCAGTAGATGCGGCTGAAGCTCGACAGCGCCGGTGCCGCAGCATCGGCGTTGGTCGCCTTGGAATCGTTGACGAACAGGACATGGTCCTTGCGGCCGACCTGTTCCATGCGGTGGGCAAGGCCCGGGAAGCTTTCGAGCCCCGACTGAATCTCGCCGAGGTCGAGACCGACCTTGAGGCAGGCTGCGACGGCGGCCAGCGCGTTCTGCGCATTGTGCTGGCCGCGCAGCGAGCCGATGCCTTCGAGGAAGGCGACACGGCTGTAGCGGCCATGCACCGCTTCCATCAGATTGGTGCCGTCGGCGAAATAGCCGTCGGTCAGCGGCAGCCGCTTGGAAATACGGATGACCTGCCGTCCCGCCCGCTCCAGCCGCTCGGCGATCTGCGCGCACCAGGAATCGTCGATGCCGATGATCGCCGTCTCGCTGCCCGCCACCAGCCGCTCCTTGATCGAAGCATAGTGCTGCATGGTGCCGTGGCGGTCGAGATGGTCGGGCGTCAGGTTGAGCAGGATGCCGGCCGTCGGATTGATCGAGGGCGCAAGGTCGATCTGGTAGGACGAGCATTCGACCACATAATGCCGGTCAGGCGTCGGCGGATCGAGCGTCATCACCGCCCGGCCGATATTGCCGCCCATCTGCGTGTCGCGCCCGGTGGCTTGAAGGATATGCGCCGTCAGCGCCGTCGTCGTCGACTTGCCGTTGGTGCCGGTGATGGCGATGAAGGGCGCATCCGGCGCGCTGAGTGTCCGCTCGCGGCAGAAAAGCTCGATGTCGCCGATCACCTCAACCCCGGCGCCACGCGCGAGCTCCACCGTCCAGTGGGGCTTGGGATGGGTCAGCGGGACGCCGGGCGACAGCACGAAGGCGGAAAAGCCGGCCCAGTCGGCGCCACGCAGGTCGCCGGTCGCGATGCCGGTGGCGGCGGCCTTGGCGACGCTGTCGGGATTGTCATCCCAGGCCAGCACTTGCGCGCCGCCCTCGATCAGAGCGCGCGCCGTGGCGATCCCCGAGCCGCCGAGCCCGAAGAGCGAAACGCGCTTGCCTGCGAAGGATGCGGCGGGGATCAAATGGCAGCCTATCTGAGCTTGAGGGTGGAGAGGCCGACCAGCGCCAGGATGACGGCGATGATCCAGAAGCGGATCACCACCTGGCTTTCGGTCCAGCCAAGCTTTTCGAAATGATGGTGGATCGGCGCCATCAGGAACACGCGCTTGCCGGTCATCTTGAAGTAGCCGACCTGGATGATGACCGAGAGGATCTCGACCACGAACAGGCCACCGACGATGACCAGCACGATCTCGTGCTTGGTGGCGACCGCGACCGTGCCGATCAGGCCGCCCATGGCGAGCGACCCGGTGTCACCCATGAAGATCGCAGCCGGCGGCGCGTTGAACCAGAGGAAGCCAAGGCCGGCGCCGATGACCGCGCCAAGCACGACCGCCAGTTCGCCGGTGCCCGGCACGAAATGGATCTGCAGGTACTCGGCGAACACCGCGTTGCCCGAGAGATAGGCGATGACCCCGAAGGACGCCGCCGCGATCATGATCGGCACGATCGCCAGACCGTCGAGGCCGTCGGTCAAGTTCACCGCATTGCCGGCGCCGACGATGACGAAGCAGGAGAACGGAATGAAGAACCAGCCGAGGTTGATGATGAATTCCTTGGCGAAGGGGAATGTCAGCGACGACGAGAACGGCGCCTGGCCATTGTGCATGATCACCCAGGCGGCGATGCCGGCGATGATGAATTCCAGCCCAAGCCTCGCCTTGCCGGAGAAGCCGAGATGCGACTGCTTGGTCACCTTCAGATAATCGTCATAAAAGCCGATCGAGCCGAAGCCGAGCGTCACCAAAAGCACTACCCAGACATAGATGCTGGACAAGTTCGCCCATAAAAGCGACGAGCCGATGATGCCGGACAGGATCATCAGTCCGCCCATCGTCGGCGTACCCGCTTTCTTGAAATGCGTCTGAGGCCCGTCGGCGCGGATCGGCTGGCCCTTGCCTTGCCTGAGCCGCAGCGAATTGATGATGGTCGGCCCGAAGATGAAGACGATCAGCGCCGAGGTGATCAGCGCCCCGCCGGTGCGGAACGTGATGTAGCGGAAGACATTGAAGACGGAGACCTTGTCTGCGAAATCGACCAGCAATGTGAACATGCGCTTTCGTCCCCCGACTAGGTCTGGTTGCTGGTTGTCGTCTCGGCCGGGAATTTGCCCAGCAGCGCATCGACCAGTTTTGCAAAACCGATGCCCTTCGACGATTTGATCATCACCACGTCGCCCGGCTTCAGCGCGGCGAGCAGCACCGGCTTCAACTCCTCGACGCCGTCGCGGTATTCCGTCCTGATATCGCCCGGCAGCGCTTCCGCCAGCGACCGCATCTCCGGCCCGCCGAGAAAGACTGTCCGCGTGCCGGTGCCGACGATGAGATCTGCAACGGCGGCATGGAGCTTGGCCGAATGGTCGCCGAGCTCCAGCATGTCGCCAAGCACCGCGATGCGTCTGCCCTCGCCCGTCACCGGGGTTGCATTGAGCAGCGCCATCGCGGCCGCCATCGAGGCCGGATTGGCGTTGTAGCTCTCGTCGATCAGCGTGATCTCGCCACCGTGCTGGCCCGAAGTCGGGCCACCGGGATGCCGCAGTACATGGCGCTTGCCGCGCCCACGCTCGGCGGAGAGATCGGCCAGCGCCAATGCCACCTTGTCGAGATCGGCACCGACCAGATGCGCGGCGCCCAGCACCGCCAGCACGTTTTGCACCATGTGCCGGCCCGGCGCCCCGATACGAGCGATCATATCGTGCCCGCTGATCCTGGCGGCGATGTCGGAATGGTCGGCATGCAACTCGCACTTGACCAGCTTGAAGGTCGAGCGCGCATTCTCGCCGAAGCCATAGACATGCTCGACGCCAGCAGCCTGTGCCATCTTGTCCAGCAGCTTGAAACGCGCATCGTCGCGGTTGAGCACTGCGGCGCCTTCGGGTTCCAGCCCTTCGAAAATCTCGGCCTTGGCTTTGGCGATCTCGTCCAGATTGCGGAAGAAGCCGAGATGCGCGGCCGCGATCATGGTGATGATGGCGACATGCGGCCGCACCATCTTCACCAGCGGCCGGATCTCGTCGGGATGGTTCATGCCGATCTCGAACACGGCATAGTCGCAGTCATCGGGCATGCGCGCCAGGGTCAGCGGCACGCCCCAATGGTTGTTGAACGACTGCGCCGAGGCATGCACCTTGCCGACCGCAGAAAGCACGTGGCGCAGCGCCTCCTTGGTTGTAGTCTTGCCCGCGGAGCCGGTGACCGCGATGATCTTGGCCTGCGAGCGGGCGCGCGACGCGACACCAAGCTTTTCCAGCGCGACCAGCACATCCTCGACGACGATGATCGGCGCGGTCAGCCGGCCAAGCGACGGCAGCTTGCCTTCGGCCACCACCAGCACGCCGGCGCCGGCCTTGATGGCCGCGGTGACGAAGTCATGGCCGTCCATCGCCTCGCCCTTGATGGCAAAGAAAGCGTCGCCCGGCTGCAGGCTGCGGCTGTCGATCGAAATGCCCGATATGCCTTCGGGCATGGGGCCGAGCGGCCGCCCATCCGTGGCGGCAACCAGCGCTTCCGAACTCCACAGCAAACTCATGCGGCACGCTCCCTGAGCGCGGCGCGCACTTCCTCGTGGTCGGAGAAATGCAAGGTTTCCGAGCCGATCGTCTGGCCTTCCTCATGGCCCTTGCCCGCCACGATCAGCGTGTCGCCAGCATGCAGCATGCCGACAGCCTCGTGGATTGCCTTGCGCCGGTCGCCGATTTCGATGGCGCCGGGCGCCGCGGCAAGAATGGCGGCACGAATGGTTTCGGGCACTTCGGAGCGCGGATTGTCGTCGGTGACGATGACGACATCGGCAAGCCGGGTCGCGATCTCGCCCATGATCGGTCGTTTGCCCCGGTCACGGTCGCCGCCGCAGCCGAACACGACCATCACGCGGCCGGTCGTGAACGGACGCACCGAGGCCAGGACATTCTCCAGAGCATCGGGCTTGTGGGCGTAGTCGACATAGACCGGCGCGCCGCTCGCTGTGGTGCCGACGAGGTCGAGCCGGCCCGGCGCGCCTTTCAATTTCTCCAATGCCGCCAAGGCTTTGGCGACAGGTGTTCCGGTGGAAATGGCAAGCCCCGCCGAAACCAGCGCATTGGCGATCTGGAAATCGCCGGCGAGCGGCAGGTCGATTTCGTGGATCACACCGTCGGCGTCGACCTCGGCACGCTGGCGATGACGCTCATGCTCGACCCGCTTCAGTCTGAGGAAATCGCCATGGCGGCCGACCGTCAGCACGTCGAGCCCGGCGGCCCGAGCCGCCTTTATCGTTGGTTCCGACCAAGGATCGTCGGCGAAGACGATGGCCGGTGCGCCCTTCGGCAGCAGCGTGTCGAACAGGCGCAATTTGGCGCGGTGATAATCCTCGACCGTGGGATGGTAATCCATGTGGTCGCGGCCGAGATTGGTGAACCCGCCAGCCGAGAGCTTCACCCCGTCGAGGCGGCGCTGGTCGAGCCCGTGGCTGGAGGCCTCCATCGAGGCGTGGGTAACGCCGGCATCCGCCAATTCCCGCAGCAACTGGTGCAGGGCGACCGGATCGGGTGTCGTCAGCGAACCATATTCGTTGCGGCCGGGTGCCACCACGCCGGTGGTACCGATCGAGGCGGCGGCGTATCCCGCCTGCTCCCAGATCTGCCTGGTGAAGGCGGCGACCGACGTCTTGCCGCTGGTACCGGTCACGGCGACCATGGTTTGCGGCTGCCTGCCGAAATAGCGGGCGGCACTCAACGCCAGCGCCAGGCGCGGATCATCGACCGCCAGCACCGGAACCGACAAATCGGCAAGGGCGCTGCTTTTGCCCGTGACGATCGCGGCAGCGCCACGCCTGGCCGCGTCGGCGGCGTAGCTCGCGCCATCGGCCTTGGTTCCGGCAAGCGCGAAAAAGACGACGCCCGGTTTCACCTGGCGGGAATCGGACGAGATGCCTGTAACCTCCAGATCGACGGAAGCTGTTCCTTCGACTGGCAGGATACCGGCTAGATCTTTGAGCTTCATCGAGTCCCGTTCACCGCAACAAAATAGCGCGCAGTTGCCGGCGCGCCCCAAGAATCACTGATAGGAAACCAGCGTTGCACCATTTTCATGGCTGAAATCTGGCTTCACGCCAAGCATGGCCGCTGCACGCCTGATGATATTGCCGGCCATGACCCCCGCATTGTTGGCCGCGACGTCGGTCATCCCAGGCTTTTCCGGATGCGGGGCGTCGGCGATCGTGAACACCAAATATTGCGGATCGTCCATCGGGAAGGCGGCGACGAAAGTGTTGAAATTCAATTCCTTCGAGTAACGGCCGTTGATGACCTTCTCGGCCGTTCCGGTCTTGCCGCCGACGCGGTAGCCGGGAACCCGGGCGTTTCTGGCCGAACCCTTCTCGGCGTTGAGCGAATAGAGGTAGCGCATGCCCTCGACAGTCTTTTCGGTAACCACTTTCTTGGCCGCCGCCATCGCATCCTCTTGGCTGCGGACCAGGAATGTCGGCTGCATCAGGAAGCCGCCATTGACCAGCGCCGCGCAGCCGACAGCCGCCTGCAGCGGCGTCGTCGACACGCCATGGCCGAAGGCGATGGTGAACGAATTGACCTGCTTCCACACCTTCGGCTCGGTCGGGCGGGCGACTTCGGGCAGTTCGGTCTGCATCTTCTCCAGAATGCCGAGGCGATGCAGGAATTCGCGGTGCGCCTCGATGCCGACCAGCTCGGCCTCCCTGGCCGACCCGATATTGGACGAATAGAGGAACACCTCCGGCAGCGACAGCACACGGTTCTTGCCGTGGAAATCGTGAATGGCCTGGTGGCCGACCCGGATTGGATGCGAAGCGTCGAAGCGGCTCGACATCGTCGCCTTGCCGGAATCGAGCGCCATGGCCGAGGTGAAGCTCTTGAAGGTCGAGCCCATCTCATAGAGCCCCGCCGACATCCGGTTCAGCCGGTCCTTGTCCTGTGCGTTGTAGGGATTGTTCGGATCGAAATCCGGCACCGAGGCCATGGCCACCACTTCGCCGGTCTTGACGTTGAGCACCACGGCGCCAGCGCCCATGGCGCGGTAGCGCTCCAGGCCGGCGGCGATCTCGTCGCGCACCACGTGCTGGATGCGCAGATCGATCGAAAGCTTCACCGGCCTGAGATCCTTCGCCACCGCCAGGCCCGACGCCTGCAGGTCGCTCAGGCCCTGCTCATCGATATATTTCTCCATGCCGGAGATGCCCTGGTTGTCGATGTTGGTCAGGCCGACAATGTAGGACGAGGTTTCGCCGCTCGGATAGAAACGGCGCTTTTCGGTGCGGAAGCCAAAACCGGGAATGCCGAGCTGCATGATGTCGGCCTGCTGCTTGGGCGTGAGCTGCCGCTGCAGCCAGACGAAGCCGGCGCCGCTCTTCAGCTTGTGATAGGTCTGCTCGTAGTCGATTTCGGGCAGCACCGTCGACAGCTTCTCGATCGCCTCATCGGCATCGACGATGCGGCGCGGCTCGGCGAACAGCGACGCCGTCTTGATGTCGGTGGCCAGCACTTCACCGTTGCGATCGACAATGTCGGGACGTGACGCCGTCACCCGGCTTTGCGGACCGCCCGACAGGTCGGGTGTCTGGAAACCGAGATAGACCAGCCGCCCCGATATGGTCGAGAAGATGCCGAAGAACACCGCCATCGTCATCACGATGCGCGCCTTGCCCTTGCCGCCGGTCGCCTTGCGGGCGCCTTCGACCACGATCGACCCGTCCTCGCCCGTCCTGGCGCGGCCTACCGTGGCGAAGCGCTTCAGCAGTTTGCCGATCATTGGGCAATGTCTCCGGTCACGACGGGATCCTTGTCGCCCGAAGGCGCCTTGTCGGAACTGTCTGCCATCGTGCCCTGGCGCCCGTTCAGGATGTCCTGAATGTCGAGCGCCTTGGCAGGCAGGTCGCCCAGTCCCACGATCTGCCGGCCACTGACCGGCTCCAATGCGAGCTGCGCCTTATAGAGGTCCGCCAGCTTCTGCAGCCGCGACGGCTGGGTGAGCAGGCTCCAGTCGGCCTTGAGCAGGTCGATCGTATCCTCCTCGAAGCGTATCTCGGCATGGATCTTCTGCACGGCCGCCAACTGGTCCTCGGCCTCGCGCTTGGCCTTGTAGGTCAGGGCGGCTGCCGAAACCATGACGGCGATCAGGACAATGTCGCTGGTACGAAACACGTGCTTACCTCTCCCCCGGCCGATCGATGCCGGGAAGCTTTGGAAGGCCGAAAATCGAAAAATCGTCGCCGCGCGCCGGCGCCTCGGTGCGGACCGCCGCGCGCAGCCTGGCCGAGCGGGCGCGTGGATTGGCCGCAACCTCGGCGTCGCCTGCCGTCACGCCGCCACCAGCCTTGCGGAAGGTCGCGGTGCGCGCCTGCGCCTCGGGCATATGGCGCGAGCCGGTCATGGCGTCGGCGCGATCGGCGATGAAGCGCTTGACGATGCGGTCTTCCAGCGAATGGAACGTCACCACGACAAGGCGGCCGCCCGGCCTCAGCGCGCGTTCGGCCGCGAACAGTGCCTTGGCCAATTCACCGAGTTCGTCATTGACGAAGATGCGCAGCGCTTGAAAAACGCGGGTCGCCGGATGGATCTTGTCCTTCGGCGCGCGGCCGATATGCGTCTCGATCGCGTCGGCGAGTTCCAGCGTACGCTCGAACGGGCGTTTTTCCCGGCGCGTCTCGATCATGCGGGCGATACGGCCGGCGTGACGCTCCTCGCCGAGGAAGCCGAAGATGCGGGCAAGGTCGCCCGGCTTGAAACTGTTGACGACATCGGCGGCGCTCAGGCCCGCCTGCGCCATGCGCATGTCGAGCGGTCCGTCGAAGCGGAAGGAAAAGCCGCGCTCGGCCTGGTCGAGCTGCATGGAGGAGACGCCGATGTCGAGCACGACGCCATCGGCGCTGTCGATATGTTCGTCGAGCGTCGAGAACGGCGCCTGCACCAGCCTCAGCCGACCGCCGGACTGCGCCTCGAGGTCGCGGCCGGCCGCGATGGCATCCGGATCGCGGTCGATCGCAACCACGGACGCGCCGGCCGCCAGGATGGCCTTGGTATAGCCGCCGGCACCGAACGTACCGTCGATGATGATGTCGCCCTCCTCCGGCGCCAGCGCTTCGAGCACTTCGCCAAGGAGGACCGGAATGTGGCGGACCGATCCGCCAACGGCGTTGTTATCATCGCCGTGGCCCACCATCATTCCGGTCGCTCCCCAGCCTTGGCCTCGTGAGCCTTCGTCCCCTGCCGAAGCTGCAAAAGCCTGGCCCGCGCCTGCGCCCCATAGGTCGCAAGCCGTCCCGGCTCCCAGATCTGAAAGAAATTGCCGCGCCCGACAAAGGCCACTTCCGCGGAGATGCCGGTATGTTCGCGAATGAAATCGGTCATCGTTATGCGGCCGTCCTGGTCCAGTTTCAGGAACGCTCCGTCGCCATGGCAGAAGAACGACATGTCGTCCGCCGTCTGCAGGAAGGGGTCTTCCCGAGCGATGCGCTGCTCGTAACGGTCGAGCAGGTCGAGCCCGCCGACATCCATCGCCGTCAGGTCCAGGCAACGCAGCGCATAGAGTTCCGAATAGCCGCGCTTCTGCACCACGGCACGAAAATGCGCGGGAACGGACACCCGCCCCTTCGCATCGATCCTGCTCACCGTGTTCGACAGAAACCGGTCCATCACACGTTACGGCCGCTTGCGCCGCCGCACCCCTCTTCATCGTCTCGCACGCGCCACCGCCGCGCGTTGCCTGCCCCGCACCCACCTCGTCCACACGGGCGAAAACCGGCAAACGCGCAGCCGCCGCGGCTGCCCGATTGGCGTACGCTTTACCCTGACGCGGACCGAAGGCTTTGATGTCGAAATGGGATATCATGGGGCACTATGGGCGTCAACGGGAACAGGCTTCTCAAACACGCGCATCACGCCGACGAGAAAGGCTTTGACAGCACGTCTCGTCTTTATGATCCATTAAGCCTAACGAAGCGTTTAGAGCCTGCCTGGCCCAACCGGAGGCGCCTTGCCGCGAGCCGCGGCCGGGCATAGCGTCTCGTTCATCTCACCGATCACCAAGGGATTTGAAATCGATGTCCGAAACTGCGAAGTCGCGCGCTGCAGCCCTTCCCCATTTGCGTCGCGGCGGGTTTGCCATGGGCGATTCCATTCCCCTGCCGCTGACCATGGCCGCCATCTTCCATGCACCGGGAGACGCCACCGGCTTCAACCAGTACGGCCGCTTCAGCAACCCGACCTGGGATGCCGTCGAACACATGTTGTCCCATCTGGAAGACGCGCCCTGCGTCGGCTTTCCCTCGGGGATGGCGGCGATCTCGGCGGCATTCTTTGCCGTGCTCAAGGCCGGCGACCATATCCTGCTGCCTTCGGACGGCTATCACACCACCAGGGCGCTGGCCGATCGCTTCCTGAAGCCGCTCGGCGTCACCTACGATGTCAGGCCGACATCGACCTTCCTCGACGGCGGCTTCGCGGGTTACCGCCTGGCCTTCGTCGAAACGCCCGCCAATCCGGGACTGGACATTTGCGATATCGCCGCTGTCGCCGAAGCCGTTCACAAGGCCGGCGCGCTGCTGGTGGTCGACAACACGACGATGACGCCCTTCGGCCAGCGCCCTCTCGATCACGGTGCCGATATCGTTGTCGCCGCCGACACCAAGGCGCCCAATGGCCATTCCGACGTTCTGTTCGGTCATGTTACCAGCCGCAATGCCGACATCATCGCCGCCGTGACCGGCTGGCGCGAGGTCTCGGGCAGCATCCCCGGCCCGTTCGAAGCCTGGCTGGTGCATCGCGGCCTGGAAACATTGGACGTGCGCTTCGACCGCATGTGTTCGTCGGCGGAGGTGATCGCGCGGCGGCTGCAGGGCCATCGGGCGATCAGCGGCCTGCGTTATCCCGGCCTGGAAGGCGACCCCTCGCACAATCTTGCCCGCGCCCAGATGGAGCGCTTCGGCTTCCTCATCTCCTTCGAACTCGCTTCCGAGCAGAAAGCCGAGGATTTCATCAACGGCTGCCAACTCATGCAGGCGGCGACCTCCTTCGGCGGCGTCCACACCTCGGCCGAACGCCGCTCCAAGCGTGGCGATGCGGTATCGGCCGGTTTCGTGCGCCTGTCGGTGGGCTGTGAGCCGGTGGAAGAATTGTGGAAGGCGATCGAGGCCTCGCTCGACAGGGTCAGCGGCTGACAAATCGACTACGAGCCGAGGTCATCGGCTTCGATGTTGCGGCGACCATGCAGCACGCGAAGAATTTCGATCGCATCACCGCCGACCCGGTACAAGGTGAGTGGCGGATACCCGGTGCTATGTCGTCGCGTGGCGCACCTGAGAAGGGATGCAACGTCAACAAATCCCAACGTCTTTCCAGCGCATCCACGAGGCGAACAGCAGCGCGCGGGTCGTGGCTGGCGATGTAGTCGCCGAGGCTTTCGAGATCGACGGTGGCTTGAGGAAGCAGTCGGTATTTCACTCCTGGAAGCCTTGGACCTCGGCCAGGTATTTCGCGCGCAGTCGTTCCATGATTGGCCGGCCGTCTTGCGCAGGCCCGCTGTCGATCCCCTCCTGCACCAGCTTGCGCAGTTCCTCGACCGTGTAGCCCATCAGGTCGCAGCGGTCCTTCCACTGCCGCAGCGCATCGCGGATCACCTCGCTCGCCGAGGCGTATTCTCCAGTCGCGACCACATCGTCGACCGCCCGCGCCAGTTCCGGCGAAAGCGTAATGCTGCGTTTGTCGACATGACCCATGATAGGCTCCCGATGATGAGCCGCGATGGTACGATTTAATCGCACCAGTTTCAAGGAAGTCGGGCGGAGAGCTCTGCCTTGTGACGATGCAGGGCAACGCCGCGCTGTTGAATCGGACGGTGCGCCCAAGGGCGCAACCTTCTGATATCAAAAAACTTAGCGTAAATATCGCGGAGAAAATTGCCAGCCGGCCTGTAAGCCGGGTTTTGTATGGCCCTCGCCCCTCGCAAGGCGAGAACGTGGCGGCCATTCATCTTGGGCGCATGTTGCCATGCGCCTCACGCAACCTACCCGGACGGTGAGCCGGAAACAGCCCTCGAGGGTTTCCCCTCGCACCGCCCCTATTCGGTCTTGCTCCCGGTGGGGTTTACCGTGCCGCTCCTGTTGCCAGTCGCGCGGTGGGCTCTTACCCCACCCTTTCACCCTTACCCCGACAAAGTCGTGGCGGTTTGCTTTCTGTGGCACTTTCCCTGGGGTCGCCCCCGCCGGCCATTAACCGGCACCGTGTCTCCATGGAGCCCGGACTTTCCTCACCCGCGGCCTTTCGGCGTTTGCGGGTGCGGCCGCCCGGCCAGCTGGCAGGGCGTATAAAGGGGTTCACACCACAAAACGCAACCGAAAAAGCCGGTCGTGACCGGTTCTCGTCAAGCCGGCGCGCCGACAGCCGCCAGTTGAACCTTGACCTTGCTGCAGTAAGCCGCCGAAACCGGGTTCATGCGGGTGGCGCCATGGCCGGCATTGTATTTCAGGATCGTGCCGCAGGTCGTGCCGCCGCCGAGGTCGCGCGCCATGGCGAGGTACTTCATGCCGTACTTGATGTTGGTGTCGGGATCGAACAGGCCCTTGGCCGACCCGCTGTAACCCATCATCCGTGCGGTTGCCGGCTTGATCTGCATCAGGCCGATCTCACCGGCGCCGCCGACCATGTTCGGCCGGTAGTTGCTCTCGATCTTGATCACGGCGTGGGCCAGCGACACCGGAACCCCGTAGCTCGCCGCGTAGCGGGCGACAATCGCAGAATACTGCCCGCTGCTCGCCACCGCCGCGGTCGACGCGGCGACGTTGCTGAGACCAATCGATGCCGTCGTCGTCATGTCCACGATCTTGCGGCCGCGCTTCGTCTGCCTTTTGGCGGGGGATTTCCTTGCCTTGGTCCAGCTTGCCTTTTCCACTTTCGCGGAAGCCTGCTTCGTCGTCGCCTTCGCACTCTTGCTGCTTTTGGCCGAAATGGCCTTGCCTTTGGCGGGCGCCGCGACCAGACCCTGGTCGGCCCGTTGGCTTAACGGCGCGGCGTCGGCGGCGCTGAAGGCAAAACTCATTACCCCGGCAGCAAGAGCTGCCGTTAAAACGGTCAATTTCTGCATGTGATCCTGTTCTGTTGGGACCACGCGAAGATTTTCGCGCGGCATCGCTTGATCAATATCGGAACACCCGGGGGCTGGACGTCCGACAAACTGTACGAAAAGCCCTTTGAAGGCCGATTTGGCGCCAATGAAGGCGGGGCAAGTCACTTTAAGTGACAGTTTGTAACTTTAGGGCTGGAGAGGATTACTTGGGCCGGCTCTTGAGCTGAGGTCAACTCGTGACGGAGGCAAGCAGCCTCTGGAGCGTGCGCATCGTCGAGCCATCGGCAACGCCGTCGACCCGGCGCGGCCGGAAATGCCGTTGGAAGGCCTCGACGACGATCCGTGTCCGATCGTCGAAAACGCCGGATATCTCGACACCATAGCCATAGAGCGACAGCATCGACTGCAGCGTCTCGACCTCGGCACCGCGGTCGCCTGGCTTCAGCGCGGCTCCGCGCCTGACGGGCGCGGCTGGCACGAGATGACCGACGCCAGCCTTATACAGCGCGGCCCATGGAAACTTCTCGCCGGGATCGATCTTGCGACCGGGCGCCACGTCGGAATGCGCCAGCACCCGCTCGGCGGCGATCGCATGCCGTGCTGCAATCCCCTTGCAAAGCCTGATCACCGCATTGATTTGGCGTCGCGGAAAGCCGGGATAGCCCAGTGAATGGCCCGGGTTGACGATTTCGATGCCGACCGAGCAGGAATTGATGTCGGTGCGTCCGAACCAGGAACTCTGGCCGGCGTGCCAGGCGCGGTCGCTTTCCCGGACCATCTGCACGATGTGGCCATTCTCATGGATGAGATAATGCGACGAGACTTCACTCGCCGGATCGCACAACCAGGCTTCGGCCCCGATACCGGTCGCCATGCCCGTATAGTGCAGCACGATCATGTCGGGCTTCTGCGTGTCGCGTCTTGGCCCGAAATTCGGCGATACCCTGACCTCGGCGCTCGGCTCGTCGGGCAGGAAGCCGCTCATGCGTGCCGCAGGCCCCGCTCGATCATCTCGTAGGCGGCGTTGATCGCCGCGACCCTGGTCGTCGCGATCTTGATGAATTCCTGCGGCAGTCCGCGCGCGATCAGCCGGTCCGGGTGGTTGTCCGACACCAGCTTGCGATAGCGTTTCCTGACCTCCTCGAACGGCTTGCCGCGCTCGATGCCGAGCACGACATAGGGATCGCCGGCGCCAAGATTGACATGCCGCGCCATGATCGATTCGTAATGCGCCTCGTCGATGCGGAAGATCTCGGCGATACGGTGCAGGAAGATGCCTTCGCGCTCATGCACCAGCCCGTCGGCCTTGGCGATGTGGAACAGGCCGTCGAGTATGTCTTCCAGCATCACGCAATTGGAGTGCCCGGAGCCGCACAGCTGCGCCATGCGCTCGGCATAGGTTTCGAAACCGGCCACGTCCCGCTGGGCGAGATCGAACAGCCGCGCGACATTGCGCGTCTCTTTCGCCGGCACTTCGAAGATCTCTTGGAAGGCGCGCACCTCGTCCTGGGTGACGATGCCGTCGGCCTTGGCCATCTTGGCCGAAAGCGCGATCATCGCTACCGAGAAGGCGACGCGGCGGCGCAGGTCCGCGTCGCCGGAGAAAACCGTACGCACAGCCTCGACCACGTCGGCGACCCCAGACGTGGTTGAAGATGAAACCCGGGTGATGAAGTCGCCGAGGCGGTCCCAAATCGACATGGCCAGCTTCATAGAGCCAACCGGTCCCCGCTATCAAGCCAATAAGGGCCAACTTGTCGGACCTGTGAACGAGAGGAGCATTGCTGGTTCCAACAGTCACCCCTACGAGAAAAGGCCGGCATGGAGCCGGCCTTCCTCCCAAGACACTTACTGCTTACAAACTACTGCGCGGGCGCAGGAGCAGGCGTTGCCGGAGCCGGCTCGGCAGGCTTGGTCGAGTTGTCAGCCGGAGCCGCAGGCTTCATCGGTTGCTCGGCGACCGGCGGATTGGTGCTCTGGGTCGTGGTCTTGTCGGTACCGCTGTCGCTGCATGCCGCGACGCCAAGCAGGACAAGCGCCGAAACCGACGCAAGAATGAGCTTTTTCATGACATCTCTCCTTCAACACACGCTCACATTGCAGTGAACGGTCGGAGGGAAAATGCATCACCGGGCCAAGGGTTTCGTAACGTTGCGTTTCCACCTGTAACATCAATGGCATGCAGGCGACATTGCTGCCGGCGCTTCGGCGCTTTAACAACGACACCGGACAACGGAATACCGGAGACAACCGCATGACCGCCAAATGGGATTTCTGGATCGATCGCGGCGGCACCTTTACCGATATTATCGGCCGTGACCCGCAAGCCGGGCTGCATCCGCGCAAGCTGCTGTCGGAGAATCCCGAAGCCTATGCCGATGCCGCCATTCAGGGCATCCGCGATCTGCTCGGCCTTGGACCGGCCGCCGCGATCCCGTCCGGCCTGATCGGCGACATCAAGATGGGAACCACGGTGGCCACCAACGCCCTTCTGGAGCGCAAGGGCGACCGTGTGTTGTTGCTCATCACCAAGGGGTTTCGCGATGCGCTAGGGATCGCCTACCAGGCGCGACCCGACATTTTCGCCAAGGAGATCATTCTTCCCGAGCAACTCTACGAGCGCGTCATCGAGGTCGACGAGCGCGTGCTCGCCGATGGCCGCGTCGAACGGCTGCTCGATATCGCGGCTTGCCGGCCGGCCATAGAACAAGCGAAAGCCGATGGCATCGATGCAGTTGCCATCGTCTTCATGCATGCCTGGAAATATCCCGATCACGAGAAGGCGGTGGCCAGGGTCTGCCGCAAGCTTGGTTTCGGCCAGGTCTCGGTCAGCCACGAGGTCTCGCCGCTGATCAAGCTGGTCGGCCGCGGCGACACCGCGGTGGTGGATGCTTATCTGTCGCCCATCCTGTCGCGCTATGTGCAAAGGGTGGCGGGAGAAGTGGGCGCGGCGGGAGAAAACGACGAATCCCCTCGCCTGATGTTCATGATGTCTTCGGGCGGGCTCACCGCCGCCGACATGTTCCAGGGCAAGGACGCGCTGCTGTCGGGTCCGGCCGGCGGCGTGGTCGGCATGGTCGAGACCGCGAAGCTCGCCGGTTTTGACAAGGTCATCGGCTTCGACATTGGCGGTACCTCCACCGATGTCGCCCACTATGATGGCGAATATGAACGTGCCTTCGACACCGAAGTCGCAGGCGTGCGCGTTCGCGCGCCGATGATGCGCATCCACACCGTCGCCGCCGGCGGCGGCTCGATCCTGCATTACGAGGCAGGCCGTTTCCGCGTCGGACCGGACTCCGCGGGCGCCAATCCCGGCCCCGCCGCCTACCGGCGCGGCGGCCCGCTGGCCGTCACCGATGCCAACGTCATGCTCGGCAAGCTGCAGCCCGATTTCTTCCCCTCGATCTTCGGCCCCGGTCAGGACGCGCCGCTCGACGCGCAATCCGTGCGCGCGAAATTCGCGGCACTTGCCGCCGGAATCGGCGACGGCCGCCCGCCGGAAGCGGTCGCCGAAGGCTTTGTCACAATCGCGGTCGAGAACATGGCCAATGCGATCAAGAAGATTTCCGTGCAGCGGGGCTACGACGTCACCGAGTACCTCCTGAACTGCTTTGGTGGCGCCGGCGGCCAGCATGCCTGCCTGGTCGCTGACGCACTCGGCATGGAGGCGGTGCTGATCCATCCCTTCTCCGGCCTGCTTTCGGCCTATGGCATCGGCCTGGCCTCGGTCTTTGCCTCACGCCAGCAGGCGCTGCTCAAGCCACTCGCCGAGGAATCCAGAGCGGAGATCGGCAACCTCATCGCCATCTTGAAAAAGGCCGTGGTCGCGGAGTTGGCGGCACAAGGCATCGCCGAGCGCTCGGTCGCCACCAGGCCGGTGCTGCACATTCGCTATGACGGCACAGATACGGCACTGCCGGTGAATTTCGAGGCAGACTCGATCTTCCAGGCCAGGCGCGATTTCGAAATCGCCCACAAGGCGCAATTCGGCTTCGTCTATGACGACAAGCCGATGATCGTCGAGACCGTCGGCGTCGAAGGCACCGAAACCGGCCAGACGACCGCCGAGGCCTATGCGCCGGCCGGGCCGGGACGGGTCAAGTCCGCTTCGGAGACCCGGCGTATCTACACGGAAGGCCGGTGGCATGAAGCTGGCGTCTACCATCGCGAGAACCTCAGGCCGTCCAGTCTGGTTGCAGGCCCCGCCTTGATCATCGAGCCGAACCAGACGATCGTCGTCGAGCCGGGTTGGCGAGCCGAAATCACCAACCTCAATCACGTCGTCATACGCCGCACGGAAAGGAAAGCGCGCGCCGCCGCCCTTGGCACGCAAGCCGATCCGGTGATGCTCGAAGTCTTCAACAATCTGTTCATGTCGATCGCCGAGCAGATGGGCGTGACGCTGCAGAACACCGCCTATTCCGTCAACATCAAGGAAAGGCTGGATTTCTCCTGCGCCGTCTTCGACCACACCGGGGCGCTGGTCGCCAACGCGCCGCACATGCCGGTGCATCTCGGCTCGATGGACCGTTCGGTCGAGACCATCATCCGGCTAAACTCCGGCGACATCCATGCCGGCGACGTCTTTGCCTTGAACGCCCCCTATAATGGCGGCACGCATCTGCCCGACATCACCGTGGTAACGCCGGTCTTCGATGACGCCCAGAAGAATATCCTCTTCTGGACGGCCTCGCGCGGCCATCATGCCGACATTGGCGGCACCGCCCCCGGCTCGATGACGCCGCTCGCCACCACGGTCGACGAGGAAGGCGTGCTGTTCGACAATTTCCGCATCGTCGACCGCGGAAAATTCCGCGAGACGGAGCTGCATACGCTGCTCACCGAGCATCGCTATCCGGCCCGCAATCCGCACCAGAACATTGCCGACCTGAAGGCGCAGATCGCAGCCAACGAGAAGGGCGTGGCGGAGCTGCGCAAGATGGTCGCGCATTTCGGTCTCGACGTCGTCGAGGCCTATATGGGCCATGTCCAGGACAACGCGGCCGAGAGCGTGCGCCGCGTGCTGGAACGGCTGCCGGACACGTCGGATTATGAATATCCGACCGATACCGGCCAGGTGATCAAGGTGAAGATCACGGTCGACCGGAAAAAGCGCGAAGCGACCGTCGACTTCACCGGCACGTCGCCTGTCATGAAGAACAATTTCAACGCGCCGGAGCCGGTCGCCCGTGCCGCCGTGCTCTACGCCTTCCGTGTCATGGTCGAGGACATGATCCCGATGAATGCCGGGTGCCTCAGGCCGATCAACATCGTCATTCCCGATGGCTGCATGCTCAAGCCCACCTACCCTGCCGCCGTGGTCGCCGGCAATGTCGAGACTTCCCAGCACGTCACCAATGCGCTGTTCGGCGCCATGGGGGCGATGGCCAATGCGCAGGGCACGATGAACAACCTGACTTTCGGCAACAAGCAGTACCAGTATTACGAGACGATTTGCTCCGGTTCGCCCGCCGGACACATGAACTCCGGCCGCGGCTTTGCCGGCACGTCGGGCGTGCACACCCACATGACCAATTCGCGCCTCACCGACCCGGAGGTGCTGGAGCTGCGCTTCCCAGTGGTGCTGGAGGATTTTCACATCCGCGAGGGTTCCGGCGGCAAGGGCAAATGGAATGCCGGCGACGGCACCAAACGCACCATCCGCTTCCTCGAGACGATGGAATGCGCGATCCTGTCCTCGCACCGCAACCGCCCGCCGGAAGGACTGGACGGCGGCGGTGACGGCGAGGTCGGCTCGACCAAGGTGCGCCGCAAGGATGGCACGGTCGAGGTGCTGAAGGCATGCGACCAGACGGTGCTGGATGCAGGCGAGGCTGTCATCCTGACGACACCGACGCCGGGCGGGTTTGGCAAGTGTAACACGCAAGGTAAAATGATATCGAGGTGAGAATCTGCGGGGACCATCCGACCGTGGACAAAAAAGATTTCGGGTTCGGCGTGCGGATCAAAACCATCAACCCGCGAAGAGCAGCTTCGCCATTCTATGCCGAAACACTTCGGGACCAATGAGGAGCTAGCGCCCATATGGATGAGTACACGCGCCTCCCGAACTATGATCCCGATTTCTGTCGGAGGGTCGCCAAATGGGGAGCTATAGTCTGTTTTTTGGGAGTTGTTTTAGAGGCGTTCATCTTTTCGCTTGCCGACCCAGCGCGAGGCAGTTGCCCTGGGTGGATCATTCGCGACGTAGGCGGGCAACCCATACCACTAAAGGTAATATTTGTGCTGACGCTGTTTCCTGCATTTTGGGCTTGCTTCGTTTTTGTAAGGTGGAGACATTTTTCTAAGACAATGCATGCTGCCGCCACAGGAACGTATGTGCCGCCCTTTTCAAAACTCTTAGGTCATCCCAAAATCGACCCCTTCACATTCCCTCATGATCAAGTGTTTCGAACCGTGATCGTGCTGTGGTGCATATTCTGTACAAGCCCTCTTTGGTTGATGCTCACTCTCTGTACAAATACATTTGGCTATCTTGGTTTCAGCCGCTGACTGCGACACGGACTCGCCCTCGATTTTCCACGTCCGCTGCCAAATGAGATTGCGCCAAGGTGGCACCTACATTTGCGCGCCACACCAAGACCTGAACCCGCGTCAACAGGCTGTCACCGGCCTGTCATGACCCTGCGCTACCCGCTTGCGGCAAAGCAAATGGGGAATCACTTTGCCATGACGGACGTCTCCTCGGATCTGGTTTTTCGCCGCGGCAAGGAAGTTGGAAAGGCCGTCTACCAGAACCGCGCGCTTTCGAAAGCCGGCATTTCCGAGCGGCTGTTCGCCTTCCTGTTTTCCGGCCTCGTCTATCCGCAGATCTGGGAAGATCCCGATGTCGACATGGAGGCCATGCAGCTTCGCCGCGGCCACCGCGTCGTCACCATCGCCTCGGGCGGCTGCAACATCTTGGCCTATCTCACCCGCTCGCCGGCACAGATCGATGCCGTCGATCTCAACGCGGCCCACATCGCGCTGAACCGCATGAAGCTGGAGGCGGTTCGCCATCTGCCTTCGCAAGGCGACCTGTTCCGTTTCTTCGGTGCGGCGGACACAAGCCACAATTCCGAAGCCTACGACCGCTTCATCGCCCCGCATCTCGATTCGGTCAGCCGCCATTACTGGGAGCGCCGCAACTGGCGCGGCAACAGGCGCATAGGCGTTTTCGACCGCAATTTCTACCAGACCGGCTTGCTTGGCCTGTTCATCGCCATGGGCCACCGCACGGCGAAATTCTTCGGCGTCAACCCGGCCCGCATGATGGAAGCCAGGAACATCGGCGAACAGCGCCGCTTCTTCAACGAGGAGCTGGCGCCGGTCTTCGACAAGAAGCTTCTGAAATGGGCGACCTCGCGAAAAGCCTCGCTGTTCGGTCTCGGCATCCCACCGGCGCAGTATGATTCGCTGATCACCTCCGGCGACGGCACCATGGCCAGCGTGCTGAAGGCCCGGCTGGAAAAGCTCGCCTGCGATTTCCCCCTGGAAAACAATTACTTCGCCTGGCAGGCCTTCGCCCGCCGCTACCCGGAACCAGGCGAGGCCGCCCTGCCCGCCTATCTGGAAAAGCAGAACTACGAGACCATTCGCGGCAATATAGACCGCGTCGCCATCCATCACGCCAACCTGATCGAATTCCTCGCCGGCAAGGATGCAGGCGCCGTCGACCGCTTCATCCTGCTCGATGCGCAGGACTGGATGACCGACGACCAGCTCAATGCGTTGTGGTCGGAAATCACCCGGACCGCCTCGGCCGGCGCCCGCGTCATCTTCCGCACCGCCGCCGAGCCCAGCCTGTTGCCGGGGCGCGTCTCGACCTCGCTGCTCGATCAGTGGGACTATCAGGACGAAGCATCGCGCGAATTCTCGGCCCGCGACCGCTCCGCCATCTATGGCGGCTTCCACCTCTATGTGAAGCGCGCGGCATGAGCACGACGGAGCTGCCGGCCAGCCACGCCGAACTGATGGACGGCGTCTACCGCTGGCAGCGCCACATCTACGACCTGACCCGCAAATACTACCTGCTTGGCCGCGACCGGCTGATCGCGGGGCTGGACGTGCCGCCGGGCGGCGCCGTTCTGGAACTCGGCTGCGGCACCGGGCGCAACATCATCCTCGCTGCCCGCGCCTATCCCGATGCCCGCTTCTTCGGCCTGGATATTTCGGCCGAAATGCTGGAAACGGCGGGCAAGGCGATCGACCGCGAAGGCCTGTCGGACCGCGTCGTGCTGGCAAGGGGCGACGCCACCGATTTCGAAGCCAAGGCGCTATTCGGCAAAGGCAGATTCGACCGGGTCTTCGTCTCCTATTCGCTATCAATGATCCCGGGCTGGGAGAAGACGGTCTCGGCAGCACTTGCCGCGCTGGCCCCGACGGGCTCGCTGCACATAGTCGATTTCGGCCAGCAGGAAGGTCTGCCGGGATGGTTCCGCGCGTTGCTGCGCGGCTGGCTGAAGAAATTCCACGTCACGCCACGCGAATCCCTGCGTGATGTTCTGGAATCGCAGGCCGAGCGAACCGGCGCAACCTTCCGTTTTCGCACGCTTTATCGTGGCTATGCCTGGTTGGCGGTTATCAAAGCTCGGCATCCGACGTCTCAGATATAACGACCTTAAATTATAGTTATCAGTGGCCACACGCTTCGATTCTGGGGACAATCCGGCGTGTGCGATCAGTTGTTTCCTGTTGCAATTGCAGAATGACCCAAGAGGTGGTACACTGTCTCCATGGTGGGGATAGAAAGTGATTGTCGGGTTTCGCGATGGATGGCTGCGGGCTTTTTTCGTAGAAGATATCCACTCCCGCAACATTCCCTCCGATCTTGAAAGCCGGTTGTTCCGCAAGCTCCAGATGATCGACGACGCAATGACCGATCAGGATTTGCGTGTGCCGCCGAGCAACCATTTTGAAAAGTTGCGCGGCAATCTCGATGGCTTCCATTCAGTCCGCCTGAACAACCAATGGCGGCTGATCTTCCGGTGGGATGGCGGCCGCGGCGAAGCGTCGGATATTTATCTCGACGATCATAGCTACAGATGAGGTGACACATGTTGATGACCACGCGCAAGCCTGCAACGGTGGGCGAAATCCTCACGGAAGAATTCATGCAGCCGCTTGGCCTGACACAGGCTGCTTTGGCGGAAGCGATGGGGGTCCAGCGCAAGCATGTGAACGAATTGTGCAACGACCGCCGCAACGTGACGGCTGCGACCGCGCTCATTCTGGCGCGGGTCTTCGGCAACAGCCCGGATTTCTGGCTCAACGTGCAGCGCCGCAGTGATCTTTGGACCGTCATGAATTCGCCCGACGAGCGGGCGCGTGTCGATCGCGCCAAGCCTTTGGCGACTGCAGCATAGAAGACAGTTTGTATCGATCGACTTCCTCTTAGTGCAGTGCCTTCACCAGCGCCCCCACCATCGCCTGCGGGCGATAGTTGAGCTTGGCCGGCGTTAGCCCGAGCCTCACCACGACCAATTGCTCGGACGGAATGATGGCGACGGTCTGTCCGTCATGGCCTTCCATCCAGTAAGTGTCCCTGGGCAGGCCGGCGGCGACGCCAGCGCCCGGATTTTCCTCGTCGCCCGGCGCTTCGATCCACAATTGGCCCTTGCCGTAGACTTTCGAGGCGGATGCCGGCTCGCGCATCCAGTCGACGAAGCCGGCCGGCAACACCTGGTTGCCGTTCCAGACCCCGCCTTGCAGCAGGAACTGGCCGAAGCGCGCCCAGTCATGGGCCGTGGCGTAGAGATAGGACGAGCCGACGAAAGTGCCCTGCTCGTCGGTTTCGAGCACGGCGCTGTGCATGCCGAGCGGCTCGAACAGCGCCGTGCGCGGCCACGTCAATGCCTTGGCCTTGTCGCCAATCGCGTCCTGCCACAGGCGCGACAGCATCACCGCCGTGCCGCTCGAATAGGAAAACACCTTGCCCACCTCGCCGGTGAGCGGCTTGGCTTCGGCAAAACCCGCCATGTCGGGTTCGAGATAGAGCATGCGCGTCACATCGGCGACGTCGCCATAGTCCTCGTTGAATTCCAGCCCGCTCGACATCGCCATCATGTCGGCAAGGCTGATCGCGGCGCGGCCATCCGCCTTCCAAGCCGTAAACAGGCCCTTCTTGTCGACCGCCATCTTGCCGTCCTTGATCAGCGTGCCGACGATGGCGGCATTAACCGTCTTGGTCATCGACCAGCCGAGCAGAGGCGTCTTGGCTGAGAAGCCGTCGCCATAGCGCTCCGCGACCACCCGCCCGTTCTTGACCACGACGATCGCGCGCATGCCGGCGCCGGCCATGGCGTCGTCCCCGACGACCTCCGAGACCTCTGGATTCTGCGATGCATCGATCCGTTCGCCCTCCGGCCACGGCGCATCCTGGTTTGTCGCCGCGGGTTCGGCATGGACCGTCGTGCGCCGCGCCTTGCCGACATCGCCGTCTGGAACCGAGGCGCAGCCCAGCCCGTCGCGGGCGACCGCCTCGCTCTTGCCGAGGAAGCCGAGCAGGCCGGCCGAAACCGTCCCCCTGTTCTTGTCGACGGAGACCCGCATCAGCCGTAGCAGCGGATGGCCGGGCGCCTGCACATCGACGGCAAGCACCTCATTGGCGTCGCGCCCGGCGATGAAGACGTTGGAGCAGACGATCTTGGCCGAATAGCCCGAGCCGACGCGGATGAGTTCCGGCGGCGCGATATAGAGCCAGGCAAACAGCGCGGCGACCGCCAGCACGATCAGGCCAAGCAGCCATTTGACGATCTTGACGACGAACCGCATCCATTGCCTCCCAGGCGCTCGCCTGACCCTATGTCATCGATTTGCCGCCATTGCTTCCGCAAAATCGGTGCTCTTGTCGAGCGCCATCAACGGATTATCAACCATGATCGGCGATCACAGGGATGCATGTCGCCCAGAAGTGCGCAGCGGTTTTGGGACAACGACATGCACGAAAAACGATTGTGCTGGGCGATGCGTGGGGCGATCGCCTGGAGGGGGCCAGACCAACCTCGGCCATCGGTGCACAGACCCATCAGCGACCGGCTGATTCCGGCTTGGAAGTTGCGATGCGCCGTCTTGCGGTCCTTTTCATGCTGACGCTGCTCGGCGCCTGCTCGACCGTGGACGATCTCTCGCCGCTGTCGCCGTCCGCATCGAGCAGTCCGACAGTGGCCGTACGCGCGCCGCGCTTTGCCGATTCCAAGCCGCATGAGTGGGACAGCGGCGCGCCGTGGAACTATGCCGTCCACGGCACCGACGTCTCCAAATACCAGACCTCGGTCGACTGGCCGACGGCCAAGGCCAGCGGCATTTCCTTCGCCTTCATCAAGGCGACCGAAGGCGGCGACCGCTTCGATGAATATTTCAGCGAGCACTGGGCGCGCACCAGAGCCGCCGGCGTTCCGCGCGCGGCCTATCATTTCTTCTATTTCTGCACCCCGGCGGCGCAGCAGGCCCGCTGGTTCATCCAGAACGTGCCTGTCGACCGCTCCGCCATGCCGCCGGTGCTCGACATGGAATGGAATCCGAAATCGCCGACCTGCCGCCTGCGCCCCGACCCGGCCACGGTGCGCGCCGAGATGACCACCTTCCTCGAAATCGTCGAGCGGCATTACGGCAAGAAGCCGATCATCTACACCTCGGTCGATTTCTTCGACGACAATGAACTGTCGACCTTCCGCGGCTATCCCTACTGGCTGCGTTCCGTCGCCGGCCACCCTCGCGAAAAGTATGGCAGCCACCCCTTCACCTTCTGGCAGTACACAGGAACCGGCATCGTTCCCGGCATGACGGGCAAGTCCGACATCAACGTCTTCAACGGCTCGGAAGCCGCCTGGAACAAGTGGCTGCGGCAGAACACGCGCTGATACTGTGGCGACGGCAGCAAGGCCGGCTGGAATGGTGGCTGCGGCAGAAGACCCGTTGACACCGTGGCAACGGCAGCAAGGCCGGCTGGAATGGTGGCTGCGGCAGAAGACCCGTTGACACCGTGGCAACGGCAGCAAGGCCGGCTGGAATGGTGGCTGCGGCAGAAGACCCGTTGACACCGTGGCAACGGCAGCAAGGCCGGCTGGAATGGTGGCTGCGGCAGAAGACCCGTTGACACCGTGGCAACGGCAGCAAGGCCGGCTGGAATGGTGGCTGCGGCAGAAGACCCGTTGACACCGTGGCAACGGCAGCAAGGCCGGCTGGAATGGTGGCTGCGGCAGAAGACCCGTTGACACCGGGCCTGCCGCCTGCTTTTCGACACTACCAGCGGTAAAGAGTGCAACCGCTGGTAATTCAGGGCGTTGGCCTCCAGGCATGACAAAGCCCTCTTCGTTTCGAAAGGAAGCTGATGCGACTGCGTTCTCAAGCCCTCGCGGCGCTGTTCTTGTGCGCCACGGCCTTGCCGGCGATGGCGCAGGAATGCGGCGGTGATTTCGAAACCTGGAAACAGGGTGTGGCGGCGGAAGCCAAGGCTGCCGGAGTCGGCGCCGTCGGTCTCGATGCGCTGGAGGATGCCAGGATGGACGAGAAGGCTCTGGCTCGCGACCGCGCGCAGGGCGTCTTCACGCAAACCTTCGTCCAATTTTCTAACCGCATGATCTCGGCCTACCGGCTGAAGCAAGGTGCGGCGAACATGAAGAAATACGCCGATGTCTTCGCCCGCGCCGACCAGCAGTTCGGCGTCCAGGCGCCTGTCATCACCGCCTTCTGGGCGCTTGAAACGGATTTCGGCGCCGTCCAGGGTGATTTCCATACGCTGAGCGCACTGGTGACGCTGTCGCATGACTGCCGCCGCCCGCAATTGTTCCGGCAGCAACTGGTGCCGCTCTTGGAACTGATCGATCGCGGCGTGCTGCCGGCCGATGTGACGGGCGCCTGGGCCGGCGAGATCGGTCAGACGCAGATCCTGCCGTCCGACTATCTTGCGCGCGGCGTCGACGGCGATGGGGACGGCAAGATCGACCTGCGAAACAGCGTGCCGGACGTGATCATGACCACCGGCAACAAGGTGCTGTCGCGCGGCTGGAAACGCGACGAACCCTGGATCCAGGAAGTGCGCGTGCCCGACGAGATGCCATGGGACCAGACCGGCCGCACCAACAAATTGCCGCTGACACAGTGGGCGCAGTGGGGCGTCACCAACCCCGACGGCTCGCCGCTGGTCGACAAGGGCCTGCAGGCCGGCCTTGCGCTGCCGATGGGCCGCAAGGGTCCGGCTTTCCTTACCTATGAGAATTTCGACGTCTATCTCGAATGGAACCAGTCGTTCACCTACGCGCTGACCGCGGCAAACCTTGCCGCGCGGCTGGCGGGCGCGCCGCCGCTCGATCCGCGCAATCCCGAGCCGGGTCTCAACAACGACCAGATGAAGGCGTTGCAGACCAAGCTCGAGGCCAGGGGTTACGATGTCGGCACGGTCGACGGCATTCTGGGCACCAACACCCGCGAAGCCATCCGCAAGGAGCAGATGCGGCTAGGCCTGCCGGTGGATGGCTGGCCGACGCCGGAGCTGCTGGGAAAGCTGTAGCTCCCTCTTCCTTCTCCCCTCTCGTGAGCAGAAGAAAGCTCAATCCGCCATCGTCTCCAGGCTCGCAAATCCCTGCGGCGCGTCGCCCTCGTCGAAGGGCGTCGTCACCTCGACGAAAGTGTCGGGATAAAAGCCGTTGAAGCGGGTCCTGAGCGACAGCGAGTAAGCGCCGATATGGCCGATCTCGATCCAGTCGCCGGTATCGACGGTTTCCGGCAGCCAGAACGGCCTGGACAAGATATCGACGGAATCGCAGGTCGCGCCGCACACCTTGAACGGCACGATGTTCTTCTCGTCGCCATTGCGCGCGCGGATCGCCGGATCGGGGATGAAGCGCGCCGGCAGCGTGATCTTGCCGGTCCATGAATCCGACAGCGACGCCCAGATGCCGTCATTGATGTAGAGCCGCTTGCCCTTGCGCAGGAGCACGCGCACGATCAGCGACAGGCAGCGCGCCACGATCACCCGGCCCGGCTCCGCCACCAGCGGTATCTGGTCGAATTGGTATTCCTTCAGGTCGCCAGAGAGCCGCGACATGATCTGGCCGAGCGAGGGCATCTCAATCAGCTTGCGGTTGGGATCATGGCCGTATTCGGCCGGAAAACCGCCGCCGACATCGAGCCCGGCAATGTCGAAGGTCAGCCGGTTGCGCACCCAGTCGGCCGAGGCCAATGCCCGCTCATATGTGTCGGGATCCTCGATCTGGCTGCCGACGTGGAAGCACAGGCCGACCTTGTAGCCGGTGCGGTTCAGCCGCTCGGCGAGTTCGACCGCATAGGCCGGCCCGGCGCCGAATTTCTTCGACAGCTCGTAGGCGGCATGCCCCTTGGTCTGCACGCGCACGAAGACGGTGACCGCGCCCGGGTCGATATCGAGCGCCCGCACCACCCGGGTCAGCTTGGTGATCTCGTCCTCATGGTCGAGAGAGATGACGCGGATGCCGTATTTTTCCAGCGCCAGCTTGATGTCCGACTGCGCCTTGACCGGGTGCATGTAGAGCATCTCGGCATCGGGCGAGACGGCGCGCACGGCCGCGAACTCGCCCGGGGAAGCGACGTCGAAGGCCGTGACGCCGGCCTCGACCAGCGTCTTCAGCACGATCTGCTCGCCATTGGTCTTGACCGCATAGGCGGTCTTGCCGGGGAACATGCCCATGAACTGCCTGGCATCGGCCTTCAGCACCTGCGGGCGGAAGCAATAGACCGGATCGTCCGGGCGAAGCGCCAGTGCCGCCTCGCGGGCATTCTCGAATCGCTGCATGGACGAATCCTCGGCTTCAGCTGCCACAATTGATCCAAGCTAGCGGCTAGCGCATGACCCCGAAAGTCAATTCCGACTTTCATCTTGCAGCCGCCCTTTGCGCGTCTCTGGAGACGCGCGGCGCTGCAATGAAAACAATTCTGTGTCTCGCAGCCCCTGACGGTACGGCATTGCCTTGTCAGAAGGCCATCGGTCCGGTTTCGGGTGGCCCTTGCCGGCGAACCGGATATGGCTTCTGCCTTGTGGCTGGCATTCCGGCCGTGCGGGGGAGGATTCATATGGCAGTGACCGTTACATCTGCGTCACGTGGACCGATGGCGATCAAGGACTGGGGCCAGTTGCTGCTGCTCGGCGCGATCTGGGGCGGCTCGTTCTTCTTCGCCCGCGTTGCGGTGGCGGAACTTCACCCGCTGGTGCTGGCGCTGTTTCGCGTCGCCATCGCCGCGATCGCGCTGCAGCTCTATCTCGGCTTGCACGGCCCGTCCTTCCGCCTCGCTCTGCCGCATGCCGGCCTGTTCTTCCTGCTGGCCTTCACCAACAATGTCGTCCCCTTCTCGCTGATCTTCGCCGGCCAGACGCAGTTGGGTGCCGGCGTCGCCTCGGTGCTGAACGCGACGACACCGTTCTGGACGCTGATCCTCGCCAATGCCCTCACCTCGGACGAAAAGCTGTCCTGGAACAAGCTCGCCGGCATCGGGCTCGGTGTCGCCGGCACCGCTGTGATGATCGGTCCCGGCCTGCTCGCGGGGCTCGGCGGCCCGGTCTGGGCCAAATTCGCGCTGATCGGCGCATCGCTCTCCTATGGCGTTGCGCTGATGGTCGCCCGCCGCTTCAAGGGCGTGCCCTCACCGGTCGTCGCCACCGGACAATTGACGGCCTCGACCATCATCATGATCCCGATCGTGCTCTTCGCCCATGGCCCCGCCGGCCTGTTCTCCGCCTCGCCGCCGGTGTGGGCCGCGGTGCTGGCGCTGGCGCTTCTGTCGACGGCCTTCGCCTATATCCTCTACTTCAACCTAGTCGCCTCGGCCGGCGCCACCAACGCCTCGCTGGTCACATTGATCGTGCCGGCCAGCGCCATGCTGCTCGGCTTCCTCTTTCTCGGCGAACGGCTCGAACTGTTCGAGATCGGCGGCGTGGTGCTGATCGGTCTTGGCCTTGTCACCATCGACGGGCGCCTGTTCGGAAGACGTTAGTGCGCGACATGCCCGCATCGCGGTAGCGCTGTCATGACACGCCAACGACACCTTCCCGCCATAATTTGTTCACAGGCCTGAAGCCGGTTTTGCCGAAGAGTTTCAACGGCTAACGGTAAAACCGAGGTCGCGAATTCCACATTCATGTCGCAATGCAGCACATTTTCCGCTTGCCTGTGGCACAAATGAACCTAGACTCCAGGGCATAGCTCTTTAAGAGGAGGCTATGTCATGGGACTTACGAGGCCAATCAACGCATTGATGATTTGTGCTGCGTTTGCTTTCATCGGCGCCCTCATTATGGGCGTCCTTCCCTGAACCCGCCAAGACGGGGAAGACCAGCACCTAATAGTCCAACCAATTCGAAAGGCCGGGTTTTTACCCGGCCTTTGCTTTTCTGGCTGCCCCCTAAGCGGCAGCCGATCCGGCCACTTCCGCCTCGTGCGAGCGGATGCCGATCATGTGGCAGACGGCGAACACCAGATCGGCCCGGTTCATTGTGTAGAAGTGAAAATCGCCGACGCCGCGCTCGACCAGATCCAGCACCTGCTCGGCGGCCACCGCGGATGCCACCAGCGCATGCGTCTGTGGGTCGTTCTGCAGGCCGTCGAAGCGCTCGGCCAGCCAAGCTGGCACCAGCGCGCCGCAGCGCGCCGAGAAATTGGCGACCTGGGTAAAATTGTGCACCGGCAGGATGCCGGGCACGATCGGGATGTAGATGCCGGCGCGGCGCGCGCGCTCGACGTAACGCTCGTAGAGATCGTTGTCGAAGAAAAACTGGGTGATGGCCCGCGTCGCGCCATTGTCGACCTTCCGCTTCAGCATGTCGATGTCGGTGGCGAAATCAGGGCTTTCCGGATGCTTTTCCGGATAGGCCGAAACCGAGATGTCGAAATCACCGGCGCCCTTCAGCGCCCCGACCAGCTCGGCGCCATTGGCGTAGCCGTCCGGATGCGGCCGGTAGGCAGCGCCGACGCCTTCCGCCGGATCGCCGCGCAAAGCGACGAAGCGCTTCACGCCCATGTCGGTGAATTCCTGGATCACGGCGTCGACCTCATGGCGGGCGGCATCGACGCAGGTCATGTGCGCCGCCGGCGTCAGGCTGGTCTCCTTCAGGATGCGGCCGATGGTGCGCGCCGTGCGCTCACGTGTCGAGCCGCCGGCGCCATAGGTCACCGAGACGAATTTCGGCTGCAGCGGCTCCAGCCTTGTCACCGTATCCCACAGCCTTGCCTCCATCTCGTCGTTCTTCGGAGGGAAGAACTCGAACGAAACCCTGACCTTGTCGCCGATATCGGGACGGCGGGAAAAACGAAACTGGTTCATCAGACGATTTCCCCTATCGAGCTCACTCTGGTCTGCTGGCTGGCATTTGCAGGATCGGCGATCAGCAGGCGCCGGTCGCGGCCAAGCCAAAGCTTGACGGTGAGCCTGGCCTCGTTACCGCCGCGCGGTTCGAATTCCTGTGCATCCTCGAGATCGAGGCCGGCTTCGGAGAACCACTCCCCGATCTGCCGGTCGGAAAAGCCCAGCCGCATATGCGCATGCTCGTCGCGCAGGAACTCAAGCGCGTGCGGCGCGAAATCGACGATGACCAGACGGCCGGCAGGGCGCAAAAGCCGCGCTGCCTCGTGGATGGCGCGGGCCGGATCGTCGAGATAGTGCAGCACCTGGTGGATGGTGACGAGATCGAAGGCATCGCGCTCGACCGGCGGCGAGAAAATATCGCCCTGCCGCACCTGCGCATTCGAAACGCCGGCCTTGTCGAGGTTGGCGCGCGCCACGGTCAGCATCTCGCGCGACATGTCGATGCCGATGCCGCGCCGGTAGAGCGGCGAGAAGATTTCGAGCAGCCGCCCGGTGCCGGTGCCAAGGTCGAGCATGGACTGGAACGGCCGCTTGCCGACCAGCTTCAGCATCGCGGCCTCCACGGCGCGGTCGGGCACATGCAGTGAGCGGATATGATCCCAGCTTGCGGCGTTCTGCGAAAAATACTCGGTGGCGCGGTCCTGGCGCTTGCGCTTGACCGAGGTCAACCGCTCCAGATCGCGCTCGACCTGCGGGTCGGCGCCCCGAATGCCGGAAACCAGCCCCATCACGAAGTCTCGTGCGGAATCGGCGTCCGACAGACGGAAGAAGGCCCACGACCCTTCCTGGTAGCGGCCGATCAGCCCGGCCTCGAGCAGCAGCTTCAGGTGCCGCGAGACACGCGGCTGCGACTGGCCGAGAATTTCGGTAAGGTCGGAAACGGTGAGGTCGCCGCGCGACAACAGTGCCAATATGCGCAGGCGGCTGGATTCGGCCGCCGCTTTCAGCGTATCCACCATGGTGTCGAGCGAGACATGCATCAGCGTATTCTCTTTGAAAAAGATATAAACATATGTTTATGTCGATTTTCAAAACCACGCAAGCGCTATGTCGCTTCCGGACAAGAAAATGCCGCATGCGTGATTTTTCGGTGCATGTCGTCCAAAAACGTGTAGCGGTTTTGGGACAATGACATGCATCAGCAAGAAGATCGGCCGATGAGCGAACCGCGTGAGATGTTCGAGGCACGCGAAGGCGAGCGGAGACTGGACCAGGATCCGGCGTCGATGCCGCCGGATGGCGGCATCGTCTTCATCGGCCGTATCGCCTCGTCATGGACCACCCGGGAAAGCTGCCCGAAGAACATGCGGACCGCGCGCGAGACCGGACAGCCGGCGGTGCTGACCATCGACGCGCCCTACCGCAGCGGCCTGCAAGGCCTGGAGCGCGCCAGCCATGTCATTATCCTGTCCTGGCTGCACCACGCACCGCGGAATCTGATCGTGCAAAAGCCGCGCCATGCGGCTGATGCCAAAGGCGTATTCGGGTTGCGCTCCCCTGCGCGACCGAACCCGGTCGGCCTGCATGTAGCCAAGCTCGTCGCGCTCGACGTCTCCACTGGGCGCATCGACCTCGACGCCATCGACGTGCTCGACGGCACGCCGGTCATCGACATCAAGCCCTATTTCGCCTCGACCGATGCCATATCAGAGGCGACCGTTGAGGGGCGCGACGAGCGATGACCGCCCCGACCGGCCGCCGCCGCGCCATCGCCAAGGCGCTGACAGCACTTCTGCCGCTGGCTCCTTATGCCGACATGGAGAAGATCCGCACCGACGCCGGCTCGGTGCATATGAAGACCTTGCCGCCCACGATCGCGGTCTGGCTGGCGACGATTGCCCATATCCGTCACATGCACACCGACTACGAGAAGCTGCTGGCCGAGGGCTATGATCGCGACTCGGCGCGTTTCTTCGTCATCGAGCAGACCAACATCGTGCTCACGCGCTGGCGCGCCACCCGCCTGCTCGACGCCGATGACGAGGAGGAATGAGGCTGTGCCGGGCCGGATGGTGCTCACCTCGTCATGCTGGCCGGGTCTTCATCTCGAGGATGACTTAAGTCGGAGCGCTGGCTCTATGCGCTCGGCCTGCCGGCGATAGCTTGTGACGCAATGGCAAGGAGTTGCCTATGAGCCAAATCGCACAGGATACACCGCCGCTGCCTACAGTCGGTGATCGCCATGTCGACCCGCATTCCTATCCCGACGGCATTGCCTTCCTCGACGGCCAGTACCTGCCGATGTCGCAAGCCAAGGTGTCGGTGCTGGATTGGGGCTTTCTGCACTCGGACGCCACTTACGATACGGTGCATGTCTGGAACGGCCGCTTCTTTCGCCTCGAGCTGCATCTCGACCGTTTCTTCGGCGGGCTCGACAAGCTGCGCATGACGATCCCGTTCGATCGCGACGGCGTGGCCGAGATCCTGCACAATTGCACAGCACTTTCGGGTCATCGCGCCGCCTATGTCGAGATGCTGTGCACGCGCGGCGCTTCGCCGACCTTCAGCCGCGACCCGCGCCAGGCGATCAACCGCTTCATGGCGTTCGCCGTGCCGTTCGGCTCGGTCGCCAATGCCGAGCAGTTGCAGCGCGGTCTGCGTGTCGCCATCAGCGACAAGGTGCGCATTCCGCCGGCCTCGATCGATCCGGCGATCAAGAACTACCACTGGCTCGACCTCGTGCGCGGCCTCTACGATCCCTATGACCGCGGCGCCGAGACGGCCCTCATTCTCGACTTCAACGGCAATGTCGCCGAAGGCCCCGGCTTCAACGTCTTCGGCGTCAAGGGCGGCAGACTATCGACACCGGCCATCGGCGTGCTGCCCGGCATCACCCGCCGCACTGTCTTCGATCTCTGCGCGGAGGCCGGGCTCTCGGCAACGGCCATGGATGTCAGCGTGGCCATGTTGCGCGGCGCCGACGAAGTCTTCATCACCTCGACCGCCGGCGGCATCATGCCGGTGACGGAGATCGACCGTGCTGAGATCGCGGACGGCAAGGTCGGGCCGATCACCAGCCGGCTGATGGCGCTCTATTGGCAAAAGCATGACGACCCTGCCTGGTCGACGCCGGTGAACTATCCCTGATTCACACGATTTCTTGTTCAATTAGATTCCCCTCGCCTCTGGAAAATCACCGGAGAGGCCGTATATGCCCGAAAGCGGAGAAGCCTCCGCTTCCATCCAGAAATTGCGCCCGCAGGGGCAAGGGATTCCACATCATGACATCAAAGGTTTGGTTCATCACCGGATCGTCGAAGGGCTTTGGCCGCGTCTGGGCCGAGGCCGCATTGGCGCGTGGTGATCGCGTTGCCGCGACCGCCCGTGACACAGCCACACTCGCCGATCTCGTCGAAAAATACGGCGACAACATCGCCGCGCTAAAGCTCGACGTCACCGACAAGAAAGCCGTCGATGCAGCTGTCGCCGAGGCGCACAAGCGCTTTGGCCGGCTCGACGTCGTCATCAACAATGCCGGTTACGGCCATTTCGGCGCCATCGAGGAAGTCAGCGAGCAGGAAGCCCGCGACCAGATCGAGACCAATGTGTTCGGCGCGCTGTGGGTCACCCAGGCCGCCCTGCCGATCATGCGGGCGCAACGGTCCGGCCACATCATCCAGATCTCGTCGATCGGCGGCGTCAACGCCTTTGCCTCGCTGGGACTCTACCATGCCTCGAAATGGGCGCTGGAAGCCTTCAGCCAGTCGCTCGCCATCGAGGTCGCCGAATTCGGCATTCATGTCACGCTGGTCGAGCCGGGCGGTTTCTCCACCGACTGGTCAGGCGCATCGGCCAAGGTCTCCAAGCCGATCGAGGCCTATGCGCCTGCCCGCGCCAAGATGGCTGAACGCCGCGCCAACTCGGTTGCCGGCGACCCCGAGGCGACAGGGCCGGCGATGCTGGCCATCGTCGATGCGGCCGAGCCGCCACTGCGGGTATTCTTCGGCGATGGCGGCCTGCCGATGATACGCCAGGAATACGCCAACCGCCTCGCCACCTGGGACAAGTGGGACCACGTCTCCGTCATGGCGCAAGGCGCCAACAAGAACCGCAAGGGCTGACATCTGGTATTTGCTGTGCCGCCTCCCGGGCGGCGTAGCTATGCCTCGTAAATCCACTGCTCCGGCACGCGCACCGAAATTTCTTCGCCGGTCCTGACGATGCCGGGCTTTTCAACCCAGGCGACCACGCCGCGCAACCGCTTCGCCGCCTTGGGAAACAATAGCGCACCGGCTTCGACATCGGGCATTCCAACGTTCTCGGCGATCGATCGTCCGGCGATACGGCATGGTCCGTTCTGTGCGTCCACCTTGAGAGTTACGCCCCCCTTGAAGAACAACAGCGTGCCGGCCGGCAGCATCGACAGATGCGGCACGTCTTCGATCACCAGATTGGCACCGATCCACTCGGGCTTGATTTCGGTGAGCCCCATCCGTTCGGCGACAATGGCCAGTTCGTCCGCCGCGACGATGGACAATTGCCTTTCATTGCGCATCTCGGTGCCGCGCGGGTACCACGGCTCGCGTCCGCCCGAGCGCCGCGTCGGCCCGGCATGGAAATCGCCCGATATGCCGTCGAAACCCAGCCGCAATTCGTCAGCCGGGCGCGTCTGGAAATGATCCGCCGGCGCGACATAGAGCGCTGCCGCGCGGGCAGTAAGTTTCTTCGCCGGGATGATTTCGACCGGCTTTTCGGCCTCGGGGAAGAGATCCAGCATGGGGCTTCAATCCTTGGATGACGCGACCTGGTTTTGCCCTTCGGCAGGCAAGGCCGCAAGAGCGGTTTGGGCGAAAACGCGCAACTCTTCGGCCGATGCGCCGTCCCGCGCCTGGATCGACATGCCGTTCATGACGCCAGCAATATATCTGGCGAAGTCTTCGACGGAGAGGTTTTGGGGCAAGTCGCCTTCTGCCTTGCCTTTGGCTAGCCGCGCCGCGATCGCCACTTCGCTTGCCTTGCGGTAGGCCTTGAGTTCATCCGCAACGGTTTGCGCTTGCGGCGAGGCCGCCAGGGCGCCACTAACGAAAAGACACCCTCCCGGCTTGCCGGCCCTGGAATAGGCCTCCGCGGCGCCTATCAGCAAGCGCCGCATCGCCTCCCCTGTCGACACCGGCGCGCTCAGCGCTTCCAGCGCGAAGCCGATCTCGGTCTCGTGGTAGCGTGTCAACGCCTTGCGGAACAAAGTCTGCTTGTCGGTGAAGGCGTTGTAGATCTGTGGCGGCGTCAGCCCCATCGCTTCGCGCAGCATGGCCAGCGACGTCGCTTCATAGCCATGCTCCCAGAAAAGATGCATCGCGGCATCAAGTGCCCGATCGGGGTCGAATGCGCGCGGCCGGCCGCCGCGTTGCTTGTCCGAATTTTCCATAGTGATCGATACGAAACCTGTTGACTCATCTTTCCTACATAACATATCAATTGATACGAAACTTGGCAAACCGGAAGATGACCTCCCGGTGAGGCCGTACCCCAAGGAGAGAAGCAATGCCGATCACCGTGACCGCGCCGGAAGGCGTCCTGACCCCAGCGGGAGAGCGCGAAATCCTGCCACGCCTGAGCGCGGCCCTCATCGAAGCCTCCGGCGCTCCCGGCAATTCATTCTTTACCGCGATCGTCGGCGGCACCGTCCACGTCCTGCCGGCGCGCAACATTTATGCCGGCGGTGCCAACCGGCCAATCGTCATGGTCGAATTGAAATTGCCCAATATCGGCCTTGGCTCCGTCGAAGCCCGCGAGGCCTTCATCACTGCCGCCGCGCGAATTGTCGGCGAACTCTGCGTACCGGAGCACAAGCCCGAAAACACCTGGATCAACATCGTCAACGCGCCCGACGGCGGCTGGGGCATCGGTGACCGGCAATATACAGGCGACGCGCTGATCGCGGCCGCTACCGCCGCCGCGCATTGACGAACATGCGGCTCTCCCCTTCGCTGTTCTTCACCACCAACTGCGAACCCGCGCTGGCCTTCTACCAACAATGCTGTCTTGGCCGGGGAGCGATCCTGCTGCGCTGGGGCGACAACAATATGCCGGTGCGCACCGAAGCCATGCGCGGAAAAGTCCTGCATGCCCGCTTCGAAGGTCCGGGTGTGCTGTTCCACGCCTCGGACAATGACGACGCGGAGCCAATGAAGGGCTCCGCCATGATGCTCGAATTCGACGGGTCCGCCGGAACCTGCCAGTCGCTTTTCGCCCGCATGGCCGCGGGCGGCCGGATCACCGTGCCGTTTGCCCGGCAATATTGGGGGAGCAGCTTCGGCATGCTGGTCGACGCCTTCGGCGTGCAGTGGATGTTCAGCTGCTCCAATGAATAGACGCCAGCGAATAGGCGCCAGTCGCTGACCGCCTCGATCACAACCTTCTTACCGAAGAACGGCGCCGCGCCGCATTGCCGCCGGGCTGCGCCGGCTTCATGGTGAAGCCAGACCGTCGACGGAGGTTCTCATGCGTCCCGGAGCGGCGATCGCAGCGCTTTGGTTGATCTGGGTGGTCACATGGCTCGCGGCTGCCCTATGGGCCGATCCGGCCCAAAAGCGCGCCACCATCGGGGCGGAGGCTCGCTATCGTGTCTTCTGGCTGGCCGGCACCGTCCTGCTATTCGTTCCGGCGCATGGCTATGAAGGCAGGCTGAGATTGTGGACGCCGACCCCTGCCGAAGCCTGGGCCTGCGTTGCCCTGATCGCGGTCGGCATCGGCTTCGCCTGGTGGGCGCGTATCCATCTCGGGCGGTTGTGGTCCGCCACGGTCACCGCCAAGGCGCAGCATCGCGTGGTCGACACCGGCCCCTATCGCCTGGTCCGGCATCCGATCTATACCGGGCTGCTGCTGGCAGTGCTCGCCACGATGGTGGCCAAGGGCACGGTCTGGGGCATTGCAGGTACGGCCCTGCTCATCATCGGCGTTGTCGTGAAAGCCAGGCTGGAGGAGCGTTTCCTGCGCGACGAACTAGGCCCAGCCTATGACGACTACGCCAGGCGGGTGCCGATGCTGGTTCCCTTCACGCCGGCCTGACGCGGCGCGGCGTCCTTCATTCAGAGCATGCGCAAAAGCGCGCCGCCGATCGAATACCCCGCACCGAAGGCGCAGATCAGGCCGAAATCGCCGGGTTTCATGTCGGCATGGTTCTCCGACAATGCGATAATGGCGCCGGCGCCCGCCGTGTTGCCGAGCCGCTCCAGCACCATGGGTGCGCGGTCATGGCCCACATCGTGGCCGAATGCCAGTTTCAGGATCATCGCATTCATGCGCGCATTGGCCTGGTGCAGCCAGAAGCGCCTGATCGCCTCCGGCGTCAGCCCGTGTTCGGCGAGGAATTCGACGATGAATTTGTGCCCGGCGACGGTGACTTCCTTGAACACCTTGTTGCCGACCTGCTTGATGAGATTGCCCTCCAGGTCGATCATATAGGGATCGTCCTGGGCCGTGCGGGTGTGATAGCCGAGATTGGTGCGGATGTTGTTCGACATCTGCGTCCAGAGGCGCGTGTCCAGCACCTCGAAGCGGCCCGGCCGCCTCTCGCCCTGGGTGAGCCCCTCCACCACCATCGACACCGAAGCGTCCCCGAAGATGAAGTGCGTCTGCCGGTCGCGGAAATTGAGATGGCCGGTGATGATCTCGGGCGTGGTCACCAGGACGCGTTTGTGGGCGCCCGAGCGCACCAGATTGACCGCCATGTGCAGCGCCGCCGCCGCCGACGAACAGCCAAGCCCCATATCGAAGCCGGCACCCCGTGTGCCCAGCGCCTCCTGCATTTCGATGGCGATCGCCGGATATGGCCTCTGCTGATGCGACGACGAGCAGATCACCAGATCGATGTCCGACGCCTCGATGCCGGCGTGCTCGATCGCCTTCCCCGCCGAAGCGACGCCGAATTCCGCCTGCAGCGAGAGCGCGTCGTCCGGGCGCGCCGGAATGCGCGGCGCCATGCGGGTCGGGTCGAGAATGCCTTCCCGTTCGATCACGTGGCGGGCGCGCACGCCCGAGGCATGGACGATGAAGTCGGCATCCGATTTCTGCAGCAGCGTCTCGCCGGCAGCCTGGCGCCGCACGTTCTCCGCGTCGACCCACGCGTTGAAACTGGCGACCAGTTCCTCATTCGTGATGACAGGCTTGGGGATTTCGGCGCCGATGCCGCTGATGATGACGCGATGCATGTTTCAGTCCGTCCCATCCGCGGGCGATGCGGCTTCATGTGGGCGCCGAAACGCTTCGGCGCAACACTTTTCTCATCAGGCCGGTTTACGCCGGATTAAACCAGGATTTTCGCGAGCCTATCCAGCCCGTTTGGCGACAATGAAAATGCGGGGGAACCGCAGCAGCACCTTGCCATCGGCGGTCTTCGGATAGGCCTTGGCAATCTTGGCCGTGTAGCTGTCGAGGAACAGCTTGCGCTCGTCCGCTTCCAGAGGATCGAGGAACGGCTTCAGCCCGGTGGCCTTGACCCACTCGACGATCGCCTGGGCGTCGGCCAGTGGATGGTTGTAGATGGTGTGCCAGATGTCGAGCCGAGCGGAGAGCGGCGACAACAGGTCGTAGTAGAACGATACCGGCGGCAGCGGCGCACGCGCCGCGCCCTTTATCCTTGCCGCGAAAGGCGCTTCCGCGGCGGTTTCCCGCATCAGGCGGTGCGAATCCTCGGCCATATTGTCGGGCATCTGGATCGCCAACGCACCGCCGGGCGCCAGAAAACCCATCAGACGCTGGAATACCGCCGGATGCTCTGGCAGCCACTGGAAGACGGCGTTGGCGAAGATGACGTTGACCGGCGCGGCCGGCTGCCATGTCGCCGCATCGGCGAGGTCGAAGCTGACATTGGGCAGGCGCGCCCTCGCCTTTTCGATCATGTCGGGCGAGGTGTCGAAGCCGCTCACTTGCGCATCCGGCCAGCGCTCGACCAGAAGTTCGGTCGAATTGCCCGGCCCGCAGCCGATATCGACGACCCGGCGCGGAAAGTCGACCGGCACTTGTGCTGCGAGGTCACGCGCCGGCCGCGTTCGTTCGTCCTCGAATTTCAGATATTGGGCGGCGGACCAATCAGCCATTTGAGCTCTCCTCGTATCCCAGAGAAATTCGCCGCCCAATCAACCCGTTACCGCGTCAGCCGCTTGTGCGTCATGCGGTGCGGGGCCGCCGCTTCCGCACCCAGGCGGCGCAGCTTGTCCTTCTCGTACTCCTCGAAATTGCCTTCGAACCATTCGACATGCGCGTCGCCCTCGAAGGCGAGCATGTGGGTGGCCATGCGGTCGAGGAACATGCGATCGTGGCTGATGATGACCGCGCAGCCTGCATAAGCTTCCAGCGCGTCTTCCAACGCGCCCAGCGTTTCGGTGTCGAGGTCGTTGGTCGGCTCGTCGAGCAGCAGCACATTGCCGCCCCCTTCAGCATCTTGGCGAGGTGCACGCGGTTGCGCTGACCGCCCGAGAGATTGCCGACCTTCTGCTGTTGGTCACCGCCACGGAAGTTGAAGGACGAGCAGTAGGCGCGGCTGTTGATTTCGTGCTTGCCGAGCTTGATGACCTCGGCGCCGCCCGAGATCTCTTCCCACACCGTCTTGTTCGCATCGAGTGCGTCGCGGCTCTGGTCGACATAGCCGAGCTTGACCGTCTCGCCGATGCGCACTGTGCCCGCATCCGGCTTCTCCTGGCCGGTGAACGTCTTGAACAGCGTCGTCTTGCCGGCGCCGTTCGGGCCGATGACGCCGACGATACCGCCCGGTGGCAGCCTGAACGACAGGTTCTCGATCAGGAGCTCGTCGCCAAAGCCTTTGTTGAGGCCTTCGACCTCGATGACGACGTTGCCGAGGCGCTCGCTCGACGGGATGACGATCTGCGTGTCGGTCGGCTTGCGGTTCTGCGACTGCTCGACCAGTTCCTCATAGGCCTTGATACGCGCCTTGGACTTGGTCTGGCGTGCTTTGGGCGACGACTGGATCCACTCGCGCTCGCGCCAGATCGACTTCTGGCGGGCATCGTCCTCGCGGCCTTCCTGGATCAGGCGCTTGGCCTTGGCGTCGAGATATCTGGTGTAGTTGCCCTCGTAGGGAATACCGCGGCCACGGTCGAGCTCGAGGATCCAGCCTGTGACGTTGTCGAGGAAGTAGCGGTCGTGGGTGATGATCAGCACCGAGCCCGGATAGTCGCGCAGGTGCTTTTCCAGCCAGGCGGTGGTCTCGGCGTCGAGATGATTGGTCGGTTCGTCGAGCAACAGCAGATCCGGCTGTTGCAGCAGCAGCCGGCACAGCGCGACGCGGCGACGCTCGCCGCCCGACAGGTTGGTCACTTCAGAATCGGCCGGCGGGCACTGCAACGCGTCCATCGCCATCTCGACCTGCTGCTCGAGATCCCACAGATTGAGCCGGTCCATCTCGTCCTGGAGCTTGGCGGACTCATCCGCCGTCTCGTCGGAATAGTTCATCATCAGCTCGTTGTAGCGCTCGATGATGGCGGTCTTCCTGGCAACGCCGTCCATGACGTTTTCCATCACGGTCTTGCTGTTGTCGAGCTGCGGCTCCTGTGCCAGGTAGCCCACGGTCGCGCCCTCGGCCAGCCAGGCCTCGCCCTGAAACTCCTTGTCGAGCCCGGCCATGATGCGCAGGATCGTCGACTTACCCGAACCGTTGGGGCCGAGGATGCCGATCTTGGCGTCCGGATAGAAGGATAGATGAACGTTATCGAGCACCTTCTTGGTGCCATAGGCCTTCGACAGGCCGGACATGTGATAGATGAACTGGCGTGCCACGCGCGCTTTCCCTGAAAAACTGACTGGATTTGCCGAATTGAATGGAGGTTGGCCGCTATGTAGGCGATGCGGCGGCGAACGGCAATCGCTTTTGCCACATCGGGCCAACCACACGGACAAGTGTGCACCGGCAGCCAAGTTTTCAACCGGTCGATGGCGCACGGAAATCTCCGGTTAACCCTTCCGCGTCAAAACAGGATCGGTTGGAATCGCTGGCTTGCCGCGATTCCGAGAGAGAGAGATCGGATCGACGGCATTGCTGAACAGTTTCCTGCTCCTTGCCGAAGCGGTCGTCTACTTCAGCGTCATGGTGACGCTTTTCCGCTTCCGCAAGCGCATCGGCCTCGGCGTCTTCGTCTGCGCGCTCGGCGTCATGCATTTCCTGGAGACCTATCTCGCCAGCGTCTTTTACGTCGCCCTGCCGTTTGGCATGGTCTCGCCAGGCTCGGCGGTGCTCTTTTCCGGCAAGCTGGTGATGCTCCTCCTGCTCTACATGAAGGAAGACGCCGCCACCGTGCGCCAGCCGATCTACGGGCTGCTGCTCGGCAATGCGCTGATGATCGGGCTGGTTCTGCTGCTTCGCCTGCACGCCATCGCGCCGCTGCCGGACGGCCGGCTCCCCGACATCGGCTTCATCGACGAGATGGGCTGGCTGATGGTGTGGGGCACGACGCTGCTGGTCATCGACGCCATCCTGATCATTCTGCTCTATGAAAAGCTTGGGCGCACCCTGCGCAAGGCACAGTTCGCGCGCATCCTGATTTCGGTCGCCTGCGTGCTGACCTTCGACCAGGCCGGCTTCTTCACCGCGCTGCATTTTGTTGCCGGGGCGCCGATCGCGGTCTTCTTCGGCGGCTGGTTCGCCAAGATGGCGGCGGCACTGACTTTCAGCGCCATGCTGGTCGCCTACCTCAGATGGTTCGAGGTCCGGGACGTCCAGATGCCGCGTGGGCTGACCGACATTTTCGAGACCCTGACCTATCGCGAACGCTACGAAGCGCTGGTCGAGCATGTCGGCCGCGACGGCCTGACCGGCCTGTTGCACCGCGGACGCTTCGACGCCGATGGTGAAGCAGCCGTCCAGGCCAGCCTGCGCACGGCGAGGCCGCTCAGCCTGCTCATCGTCGACGTCGACCACTTCAAGTCGATCAACGACCGTTTCGGCCATGCCGAGGGCGACAGGGCGCTGAAGGCAGTCGCAACCGTACTTTGCGAGGCGGCAGGCGCCGAGGACCAGGTGTTCCGGATCGGCGGCGAGGAATTCGCCATACTGAGTTCGCGTCCGCATTCCGTCGCCAGGCTGTTTGGCGAAAGCGTCCGCACCGCGCTCAAGGCATCGGCGGCCACCAGCCGGTTCGAACTGACCGTCAGCGCCGGCGTTTCCAGCGTCAGCGAAACGACGCAGTGCCTGGCCGACCTGTTCGCGCTCGCCGACCAGCGCCTTTACAAGGCGAAATCGACCGGACGCGACCGCGTCGTCGGTGAACCCGGCGGGCATGAGGCCGACGCTGCGATCGCCTGGACCAGGTCAGCCCAGGTTTAGCCCTATCCGCGACGGCCGCGCCGGCTTACCGGAAGCGGCGATCCCGTCCTTACTGGAACCCGATCGCGTCGACCGTGCCGGTCGGGCAACCGGCCTTGTTGGTCGGCACCGATGCCAGCAGCAGGTCCTTGAGTGAACTGTTCGGGCCGATCGGACCGGCAAGGCCGAGTGTCAGTTCGCCGATCAGCCGCCGGCCGTTCGACGGATCGATGACGCAGGACACCCGCACCCTGTCGCCTGCTCCCGCACCGAAGGCCTGGTCGAAGGCACCGCGAATCTGGTCCGCCGTCAGCTTGCCACCAATGTTCTTGGCGAAAAGGTCGCGCACGGGCGAGCTGTTGACCTCGCGCATCAGATGGAGGGCGTCGGAAAAATACTCCTGCTGGCTTTTGCCGTAACAGGTGCCGTGCTTGATCCATTCATGCCGTTCCAGCTTCGAGGCGGTGCCCGGCATCACCTTGTCGAGCTCGGCGCGGGTGTCGGCATCGAGGTTCACCGGCGGCAGGTCCTGCCAGTGGGCCGGATTGTCATTGGCCTTGTCGCTGGCCGAAGCCTGGCAATAGAAATTGCCGTTCGGCTGCGGCCACAGACCGTGCAGCGTGAAATTGGTGGCATCGAATTCGCCAGGGTTTTGCGCCTTGCATTCGGTCTTGTTCGACTTGGTCTCGCAGAAGGCCGGCTGCCAGCTCAAGGCGAAGACATATTCGGGTTTTCCCGAGGTCCCGGGCTTGCCTTGCCCGCCCGGTGCCGCTGGCACGCTCGCCGCGCTGCTGCCCGACAGGTGGCCGCAGCTCACCTTCACCCAGCGGCGCTCTGGATCGGCGCCCGGCACCTGGATGAGGTAGTGGGTCGGCGTGTCCTTGTTGCCGGCAAGCAGCTGATAGGTCTGTCCGGCATCGGTCGAAACATTGCCGGGGTTCTTGCCGTTCTTGATCGCCTGCGTCGCCGGACAGGCAGCATCGGCCACGAAGGTTCCACTCATCTTGACGTCGGCATGCGCCGCGCCCGCCAGCGACCCCGCCAACAAGGCCAATCCGAAAACAACAGCAATGCGCATGGAGAATCCCCTGCTGGAAAGTGGGCGACAGACTGAAGCTGTCTCCATGTCAGAATTGCGATATTTTGCGAGCCCGTGGCAAGAAAGATCGTCGCGGAAAAGCCGGCAGGCCAGATTGACGCAAATCTGGCACCGGCGCACACGTTGGCATGACAAAGGCGGAACCAGGGGGAGACCGGCCGGCATGCCATTCAGCCAGCAGCGCGTGGTTCGCTCGCCGACCGGCGCAGACCTCAATCTGTTCGTCCGGCAGGCTGATAGCCCTGCGCGTGCGGTGGTCCAGATCAATCACGGCCTGGCCGAACATGCCGCCCGCTACGACCGCTTCGCCGATTTCCTGGCCGCCCGGGGCTTCCATGTCTACGTTCATGACCACCGTGGCCATGGAGCGACCAAGGCGCCCGACGCGCCGCTCGGCAGATTCGCCGACACGGACGGCCCGGCCAAGGTGATCGCCGATGTCGACGCCATCCACGATCTCATCGCCGGCGAGCAGCCTGACCTGCCGGTAATCCTCTTCGGCCACTCGATGGGCGCGTCCGTGGCGCTGAACTACCTGCTACGCCATTCCGGGCGCATTCATGCCGCGGCGATCTGGAACGGCAATTTCTCGCAAGGCCTGCTCGGCCAGGTGGCTCTCGGTATCCTCGCCTGGGAACGGATGCGGCTGGGCTCCGATGTCCCGTCGCGCCTGCTGCCGAAACTCACCTTCCAGGCCTGGGGCAAGGCGGTGCCCAACCATCGCACCTTGTTCGACTGGCTGTCGCGCGACGAAGCGGAGGTGGCGAAATACATCGCCGATCCGCTCTGCGGCTGGGATGCCTCCATCTCGATGTGGCGCGATGTGGTCGCCATGGCGCTGAACGGCGGCAAGGATGCAGGCTTTGCCACCGTTCGCCGCGACATCCCCGTCGCTATCGTTGGCGGCGAAAAAGACCCTGCCTCGGACTACGGCAAGGGGATCACCCATCTCGCCAATCGTATGCGCAAGATGGGCTTTTCGAATCTGGTTTCAAAGGTTTACGCCGACACCCGCCATGAAAGCCTGAACGAGGTGAACCGCGACATCATCATGGACGATTTCGCCAACTGGGCGGACAATGTCCTGAAGGCGTGACGGGTTGGCCCATTGCAAGGACCGTGACAGCCGCTGCCGGGCTTGATAGAGGCACTGCTTTCGCGGCAATCACGGTGATTGCCGCAACCACGGTGATTTATGGCCGAACCCCCACTGAAAGGCGTCCGCGTCGTCGAACTCGCCCGCATTCTTGCCGGCCCCTGGGCCGGGCAGTTGCTTGCCGATCTCGGCGCCGATGTCATCAAGGTCGAAAGCCCCGATGGCGGCGACGACACCCGCAAATGGGGTCCGCCCTTCGTCATGAGCCATGACGGCGAGAACCTGTCGGCCGCCTATTACCATTCCTGCAATCGCGGCAAGCGTTCCATCGCCATCGACTTTTCGACGCCGGACGGCGCCGAGACGGTGCGCCGGCTGGTCGCGACGGCGGATGTGCTGATCGAGAACTTCAAGCTCGGCGGCCTGAAGAAATACGGGCTCGACTACGGCAGTCTGAAGAAGATCAACCCTCGCCTGGTCTACTGCTCCATCACCGGCTTCGGCCAGGATGGGCCTTATGCGCCACGCGCCGGTTACGACTTCATCATCCAGGCCATGGCCGGCATGATGTCGATCACCGGCGAGGCCGGCCGCGAGCCGCAAAAGGCCGGCGTCGCCATCTCGGACATCTTCACCGGTCTCTATTCGGTGATCGCCATCCAGGCGGCACTTCGCCATGCCGAACAGACCGGCGAGGGCCAGCACATCGACATGGCGCTGTTCGACACCCAGATCTCGGCCCTCGGCAACCAGAACCTCAACTATCTCGTCTCCGGCAAGTCGCCGGTGCAGATGGGCAATGCCCATATGAACATTGCCCCGTACGAAGTGCTTCCGGTCAGGGATGGCCACATCATCCTGGCTGTCGGCAATGACGGCCAGTTCGGCAAATTCTGCGCCGCCGTCGGGCTGGACGATTTGCCGGCGAATCCCGATTTCGCCACCAATCCGGCCCGCGTCGCCAACCGCGTGGACCTTCGCGCACGCATCATCGAGGCGCTGAAGAGCTGGGATCGCGATCCGCTGCTGGCGAAGCTCGAAGCCGCCAGCGTGCCGGCAAGCCCGATCAACACGATCGGCCAGATGTTCGCCGATCCGCAGACCATTGCCCGCGGCATGCGGCTCGACCTTGACGACGGCCATGGCAACCGCCTGCCGTCGGTGCGCGCCCCGATGGTGATGTCGGGCACACCGCTCAGCTATGAGCGCCCCTCGCCGCGCCTTGGCGAGCACACTGACGAAATCCTTGCCGAACTGGAGAAGTCTGGGAAATGAAGACCGGTGGACAACTGATCGTCGACGCCCTCGAAGCCAACGGCACCGACCGTATCTTCTGCGTGCCGGGCGAATCCTACCTTGCGGTGCTCGACGCGCTGCACGACTCCTCGATCCGCACCATCGTCTGCCGCCAAGAAGGCGGCGCCGCCATGATGGCCGACTGCCAGGGCCGGCTGACCGGCAAGCCCGGCATCTGCTTCGTCACCCGCGGCCCCGGCGCCACCAATGCGTCGGCCGGCGTCCACATCGCCATGCAGGATTCGGTTCCGCTGATCCTGTTCATCGGCCAGGTCGCCAGCCACGCCAAGGAGCGCGAGGCGTTCCAGGAGGTGGATTATGTCAGCTTTTTTGGCGACATCGCCAAATGGGTGGTCGAGATCGACGACGCCTCGCGTATCCCGGAATTCGTCACCCGCGCCTTCGCCGTGGCGACGTCGGGCCGGCCCGGCCCGGTCGTCATCTCGCTGCCCGAGGACATGCTGACCAGCGAGGTCGAGGCGCCGAAAGCACTTCCCCACACGCCGGTCGAGACCTATCCCGGCGAGGCCGAGCTCGACACGCTGGGAACGCTGCTTGTCGGCGCGAAGCGTCCCTTCGTCATCCTTGGCGGCACGCGCTGGAACGCGGACGCCGTGGCGCGGATGCACGAAATCGCCGAGACCTGGTCGCTTCCTGTCGGCTGTTCCTTCCGCCGCCAGATGTTGTTCGACCATCTTCATCCAAACTATGCCGGTGATGTCGGCATCGGCATCAATCCGAAGCTGGCGGCGGCGATCAAGCAGGCCGACGTCGTTCTCTTGATCGGCGGCCGCATGGGCGAGATGCCATCTTCAGACTACACGCTGCTGAAGAGCCCTTATCCCGACCAGGCACTGGTGCACGTCCATGCCGATGCCGGCGAACTCGGCCGGGTCTACCGCCCGACGCTGGCGATCAATGCATCGCCAGCGGCTTTCGTCGAGGCTTTCGCCAAGCGCAAGCCGGCCGGAACGCCGGCCTGGGCAGCCGAGACCGCCCGACTGCACGCCGCCTATCTCGACTGGTCGACACCGCCTGAAACCGGCCCCGGCGCGGTCCAGATGGGACCGATCATGAACTATCTGGAAAAAATGCTGCCGGACGATGCCATCCTCACCAATGGCGCTGGAAATTACGCGACCTGGGTGCATCGCTTCCATCGCTTCCGCCGCTTCGCCACCCAGGGCGCGCCGACATCGGGCTCGATGGGCTACGGCACCCCGGCGGCGGTCGCAGCCAAGGCGCTCTATCCCGAGCGCACCGTGGTCGCCTTCGCCGGCGACGGCTGCTTCCTGATGAACGGTCAGGAATTCGCCACCGCCGTGCAATACGACCTGCCGATCGTCGTCGTCGTCGTCAACAACGGCATCTACGGCACCATCCGCATGCATCAGGAGCGCGAATATCCGAGCCGCGTGGTGGCGACCGATCTCAAGAACCCCGACTTCGCCGCACTTGCCCGTGCCTATGGCGGCCATGGCGAGACTGTTGAGAAGACCGCCGATTTCGCGCCGGCCTTCGAACGCGCGCGCGCCAGCGGCAAGCCCGCGATCGTCGAGATCAAGCTCGATCCCGAAGCGATCACGCCGACCCGCACGATGACCCAGATTCGCGACAAGACCTGAAAGGGCGCTGCATCAAAGCTGCCGATCTTCTTCCTTTGCGGCTACACTATGCACACATCATCTGTGACTGGCGCGACTCATCGACGTGGGGCTTGATTGCCACGTGGTTCCCCCAATCCGTCGCGGCTTCGCCGCGCCACCTTTCCCCCTCCGGAGGGAAAGGAAGGGGTTAGCGTACGAGCCTTGACGTCAAAAAACTTGGCGCGTTTCCTCTCCCCCGTCGATCGGGGGAGAGGTGGCTCGGCGAAGCCGAGACGGAGTGGGGGTCGACCAGCGCAGCCTAAGACAATGCATGCGCCAAGCTGCTATGCGCGTTAACGCCAGAAACCGGCCGCTTGGAAATGTGTGCATCCCTAGCCCTTGCGGCGGAGATGTCCGGCAGGACAGAGACGGCGCCGCCGCGCCGGCTTTCAAGCGTTAGCGGCGCTCCGGACCCTACATCGCCTTTTCGATCTGGCCACGAATCTCGCCGTCCTTGTTGGCGGCCGTGTGCACGTTGACGTAATATTTGCCGGCCTCCAGGTCGGCGGCCTGCGCATCGGTCAACGTGGCCGACCCCTTTATCGGGCTCTTCAGCTTGCCTTTGAACGGGATCACGGGATCCGCGTTTTCACCCATTGCTGCCGGGCCGTGGATATGCGCGGCCACCGCCGGGCCACTGAGGCCGGAATACTTCACGTTCCAGCTGAGCTTCTTCTTGGTCGTGTCGAAGGTGAGAGTAGCCGTCCCCTTGCCTTTGGTGGTGACGGCCGGGCTCTGCTGGCCGCCATCGAGGGTCGCCTTGTATTTCACCATCTCGGCCATGGCCGGTGATGCGAACAGGAAAGCGGTGGAAATGGCGAGTGCCGATAACGCCGGCAGGAAGGAGTGAGCGCGCATGAATAACCTCCGATTGGATGAAGCATCCGTCGCGGCTCCCCGACGCGCGCATGCTTCATCGAAACGGCTGGGTGGCGCAATGTATCCCTGCACACGGTTTTGTGATTGGAGCGCATGGAAAAGGGGCGGTCGCCCGCCCCTTTTGGTGTCAGCCGTCAAACCGGTCGCAGGCGCCGTTGATTGCGCCCGCGAGACTTACTTGATCGCCTTGTCGGTGATCGCGGTGGTGTAGGCGCCTTTCGGCTCCTTGGTGATGATCTTCTGGTCGAGCAGCGCCTTGGCGGTGCGCTCGTAGGTCGCCGGATCGAGCTTGCCGTCGGCATTGTCGATCAGCTTGGCGACCTCGCTCATCATGCGCTTCTGGTGGTTCTCGTCTTGGCCGCCGCCATCCATGACGATGCCTGCCGCCTCGTCATTGTTGTCGACGGCGTATTTCCAGCCCTTCATCGAGGCCCGCACGAAACGCACCATCTTGTCGGCGAAGGCCGGATCCTTGAGCTTGTCTTCGGACGCATAGAGCCCGTCCTCGAGCAGGTCGTTGCCCATCGCCGAGTAGTTGAACACGGTGAGCTGTTCGGGCTTGTAGCCGGCGTCGATCAGCTGCCAGTACTCGTTGTAGGTCATGACCGAGATGCAATCGGCCTGCTTCTGGATCAGCGGCTGCACGTCAAAACTCTGCTTGAGCACGGTGACGCCGTCCTTGCCGCCATCGGTCTTGAGGCCAAGCTTGTTCATCCAGGCATAGAACGGATATTCGTTGCCGAAGAACCAGACGCCGAGCGTGTGGCCCTTGAAGTCGGCTTCGGTCTTGATCGGGCCATCCTTCGGGCAGACCAGTTCCATGCCGGCCTTCTTGAACGGCTGGGCGATATTGACCAGCGGCACGCCCTTTTCGCGTGCGGCCAGCGCGCCGCCCATCCAGTCGACGATGACGTCGGCGCCGCCGCCGGCAATCACCTGCTCCGGCGCGATATCGGGGCCGCCCGGCTTGATGTCGACATCGAGGCCTTCGGCTTCATAGAAGCCCTTGGCCTTGGCGACATAGTAGCCGGCAAACTGGGCCTGCGTGACCCACTTCAGCTGCAACGTCACCTTGTCGGCGGCCATTGCCTGGAACGCGGCCAGCGACATCGCGCCGGCCAGAACTGGAATAATAAGTCTTTTCATTTTTTTACCCTCTGAAGTTAGTGCCCTAAACCCACCGCCCCTATCCACCACGGACAGAGGGATGCCAAAACGTGACGGCCCTTTCGACAAGGGCGACCACGCCATAAAAGACCGAACCCGCAAGTGCTGCAACTGCGATTTCGGCCCAGACCATGTCGATGTTCATCCGCCCGACCTCGGTCGAAATGCGGAATCCCATGCCGACGACAGGCGTGCCGAAGAACTCGGCGACGATCGCGCCGATCAGCGCCAGCGTCGAGTTGATCTTCAGCGCGTTGAAGATGAAAGGAGCGGCGGCCGGCAGCCTGAGCTTGATCAGCGTCGACCAGTAGCCCGACGCATAGGTGCGCATCAGGTCGCGCTCCATATGGCCGGACGCAGCGAGCCCGGCGACCGTGTTCACCAGCATCGGGAAGAAGGTCATGATGATGACCACCGCCGCCTTGGACTGCCAGTCGAAGCCGAACCACATGACCATGATCGGCGCCACGCCGATGATCGGCAGCGCCGAGACCATGTTGCCGATCGGCAAGAGCCCGCGCCGCAGGAACGGCACGCGGTCGGCAAGGATGGCGGTGATGAAGCCGGCGCCGCTGCCCACGACATAGCCGAAGAGCACCGCCTTGAAGATGGTCTGCCGGACATCGGCGCCGAGTATCGGCAGCGAACCGGCGATGCGCGCGCCGATCGCGCTCGGCGGCGGCAGCAGGATGAAAGGAATGCCGGCGCCTCGCGTCACCGCCTCCCAGATGATCAGGATCCAGGCGCCGAAGATGGCCGGGATGACCAGACGCAAAGCGGTCCGCGCCCAACCCGTTATCGGGCGAAGTCCCGACAGTACCGCGACGCAACGCCAGCCAAGCAGCCAGGCAGCCGTCAGCAGCAGGAAATACGGCGCCAGTGCGGTGCCTTCGAAACCCGCAATGCCCGAGATCAGCAGCCAGGCGACGAGATGGGCGCCGATGAACAGCACGACGGCCTCTGCAACGGATGGAATCCTGGCCATCGAGATCAGCGCCGCGACCACGGCAAGGCCGAGCATCAAGCCCTTCGTTCCCAGATAGGGATAGTTGATGCTCGCCGTCGGGTCCGCAAGCGCTGCCGCTTCCGGCTTCGACATGGCGCCAAGCGCGACCGCGATCAGGCACAGCACGATCGCCAGCACCGCTTGCCAGGAAGGTTTCAGCCAATTCATGCCGGCCTCCCGCCCATGGCGCGGTCAACGAGGCGGCCGGCAATGCCGACCACCATGACCAGAAGTGCCGCAACGATCGAGCCCGCGACCAGCGCCGACCAGATGTCGATCGATTGGCTGTAATAGGCGCCGGCCAACAGCTTGGCGCCGATGCCGGCGACCGCACCCGTCGGCAGTTCGCCGACAATGGCGCCGACCAGGCTTGCCGCCACCGCCACCTTCATCGAGGTGAACAGGAACGGCACCGAGGCCGGCACGCGCAATTTCCAGAAGGTTTGCGTGCGGCTGGCATTGTAGGTGTGCATCAGGTCGAGATGCATGAGCTCGGGCGAGCGCAGGCCCTTCACCATGCCGACCGTCACCGGGAAGAACGACAGGTAGGTCGAGATCATCGCCTTGGGGATCAGCCCGGTGATGCCGATCGCCGCCAGAACGACGATGATCATCGGCGCCACCGCCAGAATGGGGATGGTCTGCGAGGCGATGATCCACGGCATCAGGCTGCGGTCGAGTGTCGCCACATGGACGATGCCGACGGCAATGACGATGCCGAGCGCGGTGCCGAAGGCAAAGCCGAGCAGCGTCGAGGACAGCGTCACCCAGGCGTTGTAGACGAGGCTGCGGTTCGAATTGATCGGCCGCAGAAAGGTGTTCTCGAAGAAATTCACCGCCACCTGATGCGGCGCCGGCAGCGTCGGCTTCGGCTGCGACAGCGTCTTGCCGATGAACTCGACGGCGCCAGGGGTTTCGTTGGCCCGGGTGTCGAGATCGCGCTGGAACGGCGCGTTGAGGATAACGGCGAAAACGTACCAGAGCACGACCACGCCAGCGAGGATCGAGGTCACGGGGATGAGCTTGGAGCGGAAGGTGTCCATCAGGAGGCCTCGCCAGCGAGGCGACCGCTCCGCGCAACGCGAGCGGTCAACCACGCCTTCGTCATCCTAGGGCGAAGCAGGCGCGAAGCGGCCTGCGTAGAGAGAGCCGCCCACCGCGATTTCGTCATCCTAGGGCGAAGCAAGGAGCGAAGCGACGCGGCGCAGACCCTAGGATCCATGCCGTTACCTCTGCGCTCAGAGACGGTGCGGAACATAGCGCCCCTCGCGCGACCGCGGCGGGAGGCCATTCTCCGCCGTTTTGGCTCTTCGACCAACGTCACGGCATGGATCCTAGGGTCTACGCAGGCCGCTTCGCGCCTGCTCCTCCCTAGGATGACGAAGGCGTTATTGGCCGCTCCTTCGCGCCGCTCAATCATCATAGCTATGCCCTGCCCTCAACCCATCGCGCACCCGCGCGGCGATCGCCAGGAATTCCGGCGTCTCGCGGATGTCGAGCGGCCGCTGCTTCGGCAGCGTCGATTCGATGACGTCGCTGACCCGGCCCGGGCGCGGCGACATGACGACGATGCGGGTCGACAGATAGACCGCCTCCGGTATGGAGTGGGTGACGAAGCAGATGGTCTTGTTGGTCCGGCCCCACAGTTGCAGCAATTGCTCGTTGAGGTGGTCGCGCACGATCTCGTCCAGCGCACCGAACGGCTCGTCCATCAACAGGAGGTCGGCGTCGAAGGCCAAGGCGCGCGCGATCGAGGCGCGCTGCTGCATGCCGCCGGAGAGCTGCCAGGGGTATTTCTTCTCGAAGCCGATGAGGTTGACGAGGTCGAGCGTGCGCTTGATCCGCTCCGCCTGCTCGGTCTTGGACAGGCCCATGATCTCCAGCGGCAGCGCGACATTGCGCTCGATGGTGCGCCAGGGAAACAGGGCGGCTGCCTGGAAGACATAGCCATAGGCGCGTTTCTCGCGCGCCTGTTCCGGCGTCATGCCGTTGACCGAAATCGTCCCCGAAGTCGGCTTCTCCAGATCGGCGATGACGCGCAGCAGCGTGGTCTTGCCGCAGCCGGACGGGCCTATAAAGGAGACGAACTCACCCTTGCCGATGGTCAGGTCGACATTGGACAGCGCCTGGACCGGGCCGTCATTGGTCTGGAACGTGAGGCCAAGCTTGCTTGCCGAAACGACGGCTGGCGAAGATCCCGTCATCGGTCGCTGCCTGCCTTGTCACGGCACCGGGGCGCCGGCTGAAATCCGGTTGCATTTATCGCGATGTTGTTTTCCACTTGCCCTGTCCCATTGGCCCACCGACCTTGTTCCACTCAATCGACGCCCGGAGTTTCCCCGATGTCGCCCAAACCCACTTGTCATCTTATTCGCCCTGACAGCACCTATGAAGGCAAGCAGGGGTTGACCTATCTGGCCGGCATCGCGACCGAAACGGTCGGCTCATCCGGCATCTGCATGCACGTGCTGACCATGCCGCCCGGCGCCCGCGCCAAGGCGCATTTGCACGAGAACCACGAAACGGCGATCTACGTGCTCTCCGGCGAAGTCCATACCTGGTATGGCGACCGGCTCGAACATCACATCGTCGTCAAGGCCGGCGACCTCTTCTACATCCCGGCTGGCGTGCCGCATCTGCCGGCCAATCTCAGCAACGCCCCCTCCTCGGCCGTCATTGCCCGCACCGATCCCAACGAACAGGAAAGCGTCGTCCTGCTGCCGGAACTGGATGCGCTCGTCGCCTGACGCCGACGGGAGGGTGGCCGCCATCATTTGCACCGGGAGACTTCACCCATCACATTGCCGTCCTCGTCGACGACAGACAGTTTCTTGGCGTTCTTGGCGCTGCGCTTGATGGTGAAGGTGGCCAGTGACTTGCCGTCCTCACCTTCGGCTTCGCACTCGGCCTTGACCGTCAACGAGCCATCGGCCTGCGCCTTCGTCTCGGTGAAGGTGCAGGCGCTGGCCGCCGTGATCAGTTCCTTGTCGGTCAGAAGCAGCATCTGATCGGCGGCGACTTCCTGGCCGTTCTTGTTGATGCAGCCATACTTGTCGCCATAAGGCTTGCTGAGATCGATCCCGGCTGCCGCCGCATGGCCCGCCGACAACAGCGCCGCGGCGGCGATGGCAAGATGAATGGCGCGCATCGTCAAACCCCCGTCGCCGGGATGCCCGTCCGCTCGACCTTGCGCGGCGCGGTGATCTCTTTCCACGTCGACAGCGCCCGGTTGACCGCCGCGTTCGGTTCACGTCCGACGAACTCACCATGGCCGGGCTTCGCCTTGACCTCGGCTTCCTCGATCGACAGTTCGCCGCGCGAGAAGACGAAGCGCGGCAGACCGGTCACCTCGACGCCTTCGAACACATTATAGTCGATGACAGACTGCTGCTTCTTGGCCGAAATCGTCTTCTTGCGCTGGGGATCCCAGACGACGATGTCGGCATCCGCGCCTTCGACGATAGCGCCCTTCTTCGGATACATGTTGAGGATCTTGGCGATGTTGGTCGAGGTCACCGCGACGAACTCGTTCATCGTCAGCCGCCCGGTGTTGACGCCTCTGGTCCATAGCACCGGCAACCGGTCCTCGAGCCCGCCGGTGCCGTTGGGGATCTTGGTGAAGTTGCCGACGCCGAAGCGCTTCTGGTCGGTGGTGAAGGCGCAATGGTCGGTCGCCACCACCTGCAGCGACCCGGCCTGCAGGCCCGCCCACAGCGAATCCTGGTGCAGCTTGTTGCGGAAGGGCGGGCTCATCACCCGGCGCGCCGCATGGTCCCAGTCCTTGTCGAAATACTCGCTCTCGTCGAGGGTCAGGTGCTGGATCAGCGGCTCGCCGAACACCCGCATGCCTTTCTGGCGTGCCCGGCGGATCGCCTCATGGCTCTGCTCGCAGGAGACATGCACGACATAGAGCGGCACGCCGGCCATGTCGGCGATCATGATGGCGCGGTTGGTCGCCTCGCCCTCCACTTCCGGTGGACGCGAATAGGCGTGGCCCTCAGGCCCATTATTGCCGGCCGCAAGCAGCTTCTGCGACAACGCCGCGACCACGTCGCCATTCTCGGCATGGACCAGCGGCAGCGCGCCAAGGTCGGCGCAGCGCTGGAACGACGCATACATCTCGTCGTCGTCGACCATCAGCGCGCCCTTGTAGGCCATGAAATGCTTGAACGAGGTGATGCCCTTGTCGACGACGGTGGCCATTTCGTCGAACACCTGCTTGCCCCACCAGGTGATGGCCATGTGGAAGGAGTAGTCGCAGGCGGCCTTCGAGGTCTTGTTGTCCCACATCTGCAAGGCCTCCAGCAGCGATTGCTGCGGCGACGGCAGGCAGAAATCGACCACCATCGTGGTGCCCCCAGCGAGCGCCGCGCGCGTGCCGGATTCGAAATCATCGGCCGAATAGGTGCCCATGAACGGCATTTCGAGATGGGTGTGCGGGTCGATGCCACCCGGCATCACATAGCAGCCGGTGGCGTCGTACTCGTGATCGCCATGCAGGTCCGAGCCGATGGCGACGATCTTGCCGTGACTGAACAGCACATCGGCTTTCCAGCTGCGATCGGCGGTGACGACGGTGCCGTTCTTGATGACTTTGGTCATTTTGTTGTTCCCATTCTTAATCGTTATAGCCAAGGTTTTGCAGCGTCATCGGGCTCCATAAGGATTTGCGGCCATGAACTGGGCTCTATGTTCATTCACCGCTTCGACCTTCCGATCGAAGCTTTCCAATACCTCGTTCAAGCGAAACCAAAGATCGGGATGCGTCGCCCAGAACGCGCCAGAAATTTTTAGACACATCGAAATCAAATCCCCGTCATAGTAATCACCATGCACCAACGGATCCATTTCAATCAGGTCAATTGCTTTCACGACGAGAATTTCCAGACCGATCTCTTGACCAATGAGGAGCCGCAACTGTTCGGTAGAAAGCTGCCCTAAAGGTGTGTCGAGCGCAGCCTCGCATCTTTCTACCAGCGACGAAGGATAAGACGATCTGGCGTGGGGCCAACCGACAAGGACCCGCAGCTTTCGATCCTCGTCAACGTTGCCTCTCGGCTTCACTCCACAATCCCCGCCGTCTCCACCACCGCGTGGAACAGAACGTCGGCGCCGGCTCCCGCCCACTCCTTGGTGATCTCCTCGGCCTCGTTATGGCTGAGCCCGTCGACGCAAGGGCACATCACCATGGCGGTCGGCGCGACGCGGTTGATCCAGCAGGCGTCGTGGCCGGCGCCGGAGACGATGTTGCGGTGCGTATAGCCAAGCCGATCGGCGGCATCGCGAATTGCCTTGACGCAGTCCTTGTCGAAGGTGACCGGATCGAAATGGCCGACCTGCTCGATCTCGTATTTGATGTCCAGCGCGTCGCAGATCGTGTCGATGCCTTCGCGGATGCGGCCATCCATGGCATCGAGCACCTCTTTCTCGGGCGAACGGATGTCGATGGTGAAGACGGTGCGACCGGCGATGATGTTGCGCGAGTTCGGATAGACTTCCATGTGCCCGACAGCGCCGACCGCGTCGGGCTGGTAGTCCATGGCGATCTCGTGCACCAGTTCGATCACGCGCGCCATGCCGAGCCCGGCATTGCGGCGCTTGGGCATCGGGGTCGAGCCGGTATGCGCCTCCTTGCCGGTCAGCGTCACCTGCAGCCATTTCAGGCCCTGGCCGTGGGTGACGACGCCGATGTCGATGTCTTCGTCCTCGAGGATCGGGCCTTGCTCGATGTGCAGCTCGAAGAAGGCGTGGATCTTGCGATCGCCGACCTTCTCGGTGCCCTTCCAGCCGATACGCTCCAGTTCCTCGCCAAATTTCTTGCCGTTCTTGTCCGTGTGCTCGTAGACTTCAGCCTGGTCGAGCACCCCGGCGAACACGCCCGACGCCATCATCGCCGGTGCGAAGCGCGCGCCTTCCTCGTTGGTCCAATTGGTGACGACGATCGGGTGTCTCGTCTTGATGCCGAGATCGTTGAGCGAGCGCACGATCTCGAGCCCGCCGAGCACGCCGAGCACGCCGTCATATTTGCCTCCAGTCGGCTGCGTATCGAGATGGCTGCCGACATAGACCGGCGGCAGGCTGGGGTCGGTGCCTTCACGGCGGGCAAACATGGTGCCCATTTCGTCCACACCCATTTCGAGCCCGGCCGCATCGCACCAGCGCTTGAACAGATGCCGGCCCTCGCCGTCCTCGTCGGTCACGGTCTGGCGATTGTTACCGCCGGCAATGCCCGGGCCGATCTTCGCCATCTCCATGATGGAATCCCACAAACGGTCTGAATTGATTCGCAGATTTTCGCCGGGTGCGGCCATTCAAAACCTCTCCAATTGCGCGGCGTCCCCTCCCCCTGGAGGGGAGGGTGGCCGCGAAGCGGTCGGGTGGGGTCGCCTGACATAAGCTCGACCTTCCCCTTGACCGCCTGCGCGACATGCCAGGCGCTGTTTATGACATCGGGCTCGTCAACGCGAAAGATATCGAACCCGAGCGAACGCAGATAAGCGTCACGGACAGCGTCGTGCCGTTTGCCTTTCTCGTACTCGTGCAGATCGCCATCCACTTCGACCACCAGCTTCACACCGAAGCAGGCAAAGTCGACGATGTACGGCCCGATCGGGCACTGGCGGCGAAATTTTATGCCGATCGATTTGAGATCGCGCAACTCGTACCAGAGCAGGGATTCGCCCTTGGTCGCGTGAACTCGGAGCGAGCGCGCCTTCTGGCGCATTTCGTAGCTCACGCGGGTGCGGGGCATCAGGAGCGACCTCGCAGCAAAAGATCAGGTCGGCGCCCAGTCGCACCGACCCCACCCGACCGCTTCGCGGCCACCCTCCCCCCGAGGGGGAGGGATATCCGCGCCCAGATCTTCAATCGATAGACCTCAAAACTTCACGCACATGGTCGATCAATTCGTTGATCTGGCCCTTGGTGATGATCAGCGGCGGCGACAGTGCGATGATGTCGCCAGTGGTGCGGATCAGTGCGCCGCGCTCGAACGCCTTGACGAAAGCCGAGAAGGCCCGCTTGGTCGGGCTGCCGGCGATCGGCGCCAGTTCGATCGCGCCGATCAGGCCGATATTCCTGATGTCGATGACATGCGGCTCGCCCTTCAGCGAATGCAACGCATCTTCCCAGTAAGGCGCCAGTTCCTCGCCACGCGTGAGCAGGCCTTCTTCCTTGTAGGTGTCGAGCGTGCCGAGTGCGGCTGCGCAGGCGATCGGATTGCCCGAATAGGTGTAGCCGTGGAAGAACTCGATCATGTGCTCGGGGCCGGTCATGAAGGCGTCGTGGATTTCCTTCTTGACGAACACCGCGCCCATCGGGATGACGCCGTTGGAGACACCCTTGGCGGTGGTCATGATGTCGGGCGTGACGCCGAAATAATCGGCGGCGAACGGTGCGCCGAGGCGGCCGAAACCGGTGATGACCTCATCGAAGATCAACAGGATGCCGTGCTTGGTGCAGATCTCGCGCAGCTTCTCGAGATAGCCCTTCGGCGGCAGGATGACCCCGGTGGAGCCGGCGACCGGCTCGACGATGACGGCGGCAATGGTCGAGGCGTCATGCAGGGCGACGATGCGCTCCAGCTCGTTGGCGAGCTCCGCGCCATGCTCCGGCACGCCCTTGGAGAAGGCGTTCTTCTCCGGCAGGTGGGTGTGCGGCATATGGTCGACGCCGCCCAACAGCGTGCCGAACATCTTGCGGTTGGTGACGATGCCGCCGACCGAGATGCCGCCGAAATTGACGCCGTGATAGCCGCGCTCGCGGCCGATGAGCCGGGTGCGCGAGCCCTCGCCCTTCACGCGGTGATAGGCGATTGCCATCTTCAGAGCGGTCTCGACCGATTCCGAGCCGGAATTGGTGAAGAACACATGGTCCATGCCCTTGGGCGCGATGTCGACCAGGCGGTTGGCCAGTTCGAACACGATCGGATGGCCCATCTGGAAGGCCGGGGCGTAGTCGAGTTCGGCGGCCTGGTGCTGGATCGCCTCGGTGATCTTCGGGCGGCAGTGGCCGGCGTTGACGCACCACAGGCCGGCGGTGCCGTCCAGCACCTTGCGGCCGTCGCTGGTGGTGTAGTGCATGTCCTTGGCGGACACGAACATGCGCGGCGCCTGCTTGAACTGCCGGTTTGCCGTGAACGGCATCCAGAATGCGCTGAGATCGTTCGGCGTGACTTTCAGCCGGTTGGACATGACCAAGACTTCCCCTTGTAACCTGTTTCGGTGCGTCCAACGCTTGGTCTTTGCCGCGCTTTCATGCTACGCAAATTTTGACCGATTGGACAAACGTTAGCACCGCCCTGTCGGCGGTCAAGGATTACTAGCGGAAATGCGGCTCCTGAAGTGCGTTCCACAGGCTAGGGAAAAACTGGTCCAGAGAATTGGTCCAGATGACCGTCAATACGAGGGTCCGCAACGGTGACCACGAGCACGCATGCCCCTCGCCGCACCCGCATCCAGCAGGAAAAGCGCGAACTGATCCTGGAGGCCGCGCTCGAAGTGTTCTCCACCAACGGCTTCCGCGGCTCGACCATCGATCAGATCGCCGAAGCCGCCGGCATGTCGAAGCCGAACCTGCTCTACTATTTCCGCCGCAAGGAAGACATTCACGAGACCTTGATGGAACGGCTGCTCGAAACCTGGCTGGCGCCGCTGAGGGAACTCGACGATATCGGCGATCCGATGACCGAGCTCAGGAGCTACATCAGGCGCAAGCTGGAAATGGCCCGCGATTTCCCGCGCGAGAGCCGGCTGTTCGCCAACGAGATCCTGCAAGGGGCACCGCGCATCATGCCGCTGCTGGCGGGCGAGCTGAAGACGCTGGTCGACGAGAAGGCAGCCGTCATCAAGGGCTGGATGCGCGCCGGCAAGATCGCCCGGACCGATCCCTGGCACCTGATCTTCTCGATCTGGGCGACCACCCAGCACTATGCCGATTTCGACGTCCAGGTCCGCGCCGTGCTCGGCCCGAACCGCGGCGGCGACGGCCGCTTCGAGGACGCCGCCCGCTTCCTGGAGCAATTGTTCCTCGATGGGCTGAAGCCGAAGGGCTGACCACTGCCGCCGATGGGTCAGGCACTGCGCCTCTCGGCCGGGATCGCGTCGAGCAATTGTTGCAGCTTGGCGACCGAGTTCTGCTCGGCGAGCGGCGTGTAGACGATCAGCCGCATATCCGAGCCGTCGTCGATCGACAGGCTCATATGCTCGAAAGCCATCAAGCCGGCCTTGGGATGCCGAACGTGCTTCACGCCGGTCAGCCTGCGCGCCACGTCGCGCCGGGGCCACCAGTCACGGAACTCGGGACTTGAACTCATCATCAGGGCGATCAGCCTGTCGAAATCGGGATCGCCGACATATTTGGCGCTTTCGGCACGAAATGAGGCGAGCACCATGCGGGCGAGTTCTTCCCAGTCGACCAGCAGGCGGCGATGGTGCGGGTTGGTGAACACCATGTGGACGATGTTTCTGCTGTCGCCGTCCAGCAGGCCATAGTCGCCGAACACGGCCGCCGCGGCCGGGTTCCAGGCAAGCACATCCCAGCGCCGGCCGACCACTTGGGCCGGCTGCAGGACGAGGCTTTGCAGCATATGCAACAGCGTAGCGTCCACCTTCTCGGGCGCCGCCACACGACGTTCCGGCTGCTGGCGGCCTGCGAGGATGAACAGATGCCGCTTCTCGACGGCGTCGAGGTGCAAAGCCTCGCAGAGCGCCGAAAGCACTTCGACCGAGGGTCGCACGTCCCTGCCCTGTTCGAGCCAGGTGTACCAGGTGGTGCCGACACCGGCGATCATCGCCACTTCCTCGCGCCGCAGACCCGGCGTGCGCCGTCGCGGACCTGTTGCGATGCCGGTGGCCGATGGCGTCAGCCTTTCCCGGCGCGAACGCAGGAAGGCGCCGAGTTCGCGCCGGCGGCTCTCGTCGGCTGATTGGGTGGGGGCAGCAGAGATGGAAGCGTTCATGCTGGCTATTATAGCAGTATTGATACCAGGATAAAGTTTGAACTGTTTGCCGCGGGCGAAGCGTCCCATCTTGCGTTCGGAGCAGCAACAGGAGGCTCTGAACATGGAATTGAAAGACAAGACCATCCTCATCACCGGATCGACCGACGGCGTCGGCCGGGTCGTGGCGCAAAGGCTAGGCGCCGCCGGCGCACGGGTGCTGGTGCACGGCCGCGATGCCACGCGCGGCAAAGCCGTTATCACCGACATCGAAGCAGCCGGCGGCAAGGCCGAGTTTCTCGCGGCCGATCTCGCGTCGCTGGCGGAGGTAAGACGCCTCGCCGAGGCCGTGCGCGCCAGGACGGGCCGCCTCGACGTCCTCATCAACAATGCCGGCGTCGGCACGGCTGGCGACAAGCGACAAACAAGCGCCGACGGCCACGAACTGCGCTTTGCCGTCAACTATCTCGCCGGCTTCCTGCTGACCTCGGAGCTGCTGGCGCTGCTCAGGGCAAGCGCCCCGGCGCGCATCGTCAACGTCGCGTCCGCCGGCCAGCAGGCGATCGACTTCGACGACGTCATGCTGACCCACAGCTATAGCGGCGTGCGCGCCTACTGCCAGAGCAAGCTGGCGCAGATCCTGTTCACCATCGATCTGGCCGAACAGTTGAAAGGCAGCGGCGTCACCGTAAACGCGCTGCATCCGGCGAGCTACATGAACACGACCATGGTCCGGCAGGCGGGCGTGACGCCATGGAGCTCCGTCGAAACCGGCGCCGACGCCATCTTGACCCTCGCCACCGCGCAAAAGCTCGAAGGCCGCAGCGGCCTCTATTTCGACGGACTGCGCGAATCCCACGCCGACGCCCAGGCCTACGATGCCAGGGCAAGACAACAATTGCGCAGCCTGAGCCTCGATCTCGTCGCGCTGGCTTTGCCAAAATCGAAGGAAGAACGGTCTTGACCGGCACAACCGAACACACAGTCATCATCGGCGGCTCGTCCGGCATCGGCCTGGCGACAGCGCGCAAACTGCTCGGCCCGGGCATGAAGGTCACCATCACCGGGCGCAACCAGGACAAGCTGGTCAGCGCCTGGAAAAGTCTCGGCGGCGCAGCCGACAAGGCAGCCTTCGACGCGTCGAACCCCGACGAGGTGCGCCAGTTCTTCGATCGGCTCGGTCCGTTCGACCACCTCGTTCTGGCAGCGAGCGGCGGCAAGGGCCTCGGACCGTTCGAGACGCTCGATCTCGCGGACATCGGCGGCGGCGTCGACGAAAAGGTGCGGCCGCAACTGTCCTGCCTGCAGGCCGCCTTGCCGACGTTGAACAAATCGGGATCGGCCACCTTCATTTCGGCGGTGTCGGCTCAGGTCGCGATGCCCGGCGTCGCCGGCATCGGCGCCATCAATGGCATGCTGCTGACCGTCGCGCCGATCCTGGCGGTGGAATTGAAGCCGCTGCGCGTCAACGTCGTGGCGCCCGGCGTCATCGACACGCCGTGGTGGGATTTTTTGCCCGATGAGCAGCGGCAAGCGGTCTTTGCCGAATATGCGGGGAAGACGCCCGTGGGCAGGATCGGCCGCGCCGAGGACGTCGCCTCGGCAATCGCCTTCCTCGTGTCCAACAGCTTCATGACCGGCCAGGTGCTGACCTGCGATGGCGGCCTGCGGTTCGCGGCGTAGGAAGTGCATGCGGCGGGAGAAACGTGACAACGGTATTGTGACTTGGATGAGCAGGGGGTCCTACCGCCCGGCGACTATCCCAGCACCGATTGCCGCGATGACGAACAGCAGCACTATCCAAAAGCCAAACAGATTTGCCCTTTGATAGTTAGGTTTCCCAGAATCGGCCTTTGCTCGAAGAAAAAGGAGGACGTCAGGGAACCCCATTACCAGGAGAAGTATGAAAAAGCCGACCTCGCCTATGAATTCAGAACGAAAGCGCTTTTCCACAAAAGGGTACAGCGCGGTTGAGCCGTAAACCAAATAGACAAATAGAGTGAAGCGAGTTGCTGATTTCCACAGGAATAAAGGGGACGCCAGAAAGATTTTCTCTTCCGATTTTCGCAGCAGGACAACAATTACCAGCAAGCTCGATATAAAGTAGGCGTCCAATAAAACGAAGGAATCCCTAGCCGTAATTGACTGCAAATGTTCCAGAAGCACGACCACGACAACTGCCAGACCTCCTCCCATAAGCAGCCATCTCAGGGTGTCTCGCCTTCTCCCTCTGAGAATATACATCTAACGCTCAACGAAATTACGATTAGAGATTAGATACCGGCACTGTCCTAACAATAAGTATCGGCGCTGCCATGGCGGCGCGCCGTCGAGCAGCGGGCAGCCGAGAGAACCACAAGGTGGGGCAAATCGGCGGGCATTAAACTCCCCTTGAAGCAGTTGGAGCGCCGCGCCCCTCGGCGGCGCCCCAACAAACATTCGGACTGTCAGGCCGCCTTGGCGGCCGGCATCGGATGGATGGCATGGAACGGGATGCAAAGCCGGTTCCAGGTGTTGATCATGCCGACCGCGACGGACAGCTTGACCAGTTCCTCTTCCGAAAAATGCTCCAGCGTGCGGGCATAAAGCTCATCCTGCACGCCATCTTTGGCGATCATCGTCACCGCTTCGGTCCAGGCCAAGGCGGCGCGTTCGCGCTCGGAGAAGAGCGGCGATTCCTTCCATGCGGAAACCAGATAGAGCCGTTGCTCGGTTTCGCCGTCGCGCCTGGCCTCGCGGCTATGCATCTCGACGCAGAAGGAACAGCCATTGATCTGCGAAGCCCTGAGCTTGATCAGGTGCAGCAGGCTCACCTCCAACCCGCATTCGTCGACCGCCTTGTTGAGCGCCGAGACCGCCTTCATGATTTCGGGCGCCTTGGCGAAGAATTGCATTCTCTGTTTCATCGTCTTTCCTTTCGCATCGTCGGGAGGGTTAGGTTTGGTTGGTTGAACTGGATTTCTGCGGCCGCTGGCGGCTCTCGACAAAGGCGCAGCTCGCGGCGAACGATCTGGGGTCGCCTTCCGCAGCGTAATCCGCCACGATGTCGGACAGCTTCACCTCGGCCAGCGCTGCCCGGTAGGCACGCTCGGCCTTGAGCATCGCGGCATTGATGCCGCAGGGTTTGACATAGGCCGAGGCATCGATCTTGACCGGACCGTTGCGGCGGATCTCGCCGCAGCGAAATGCCGGTTCGCGCCCCTCGATGGCCAGCACGATGTCGAGCAGTGTGATGCGTTCCGCCGCCCGCGCCAGCCGATAGCCGCCCGCCGGGCCCGGCACCGATTCCAGAATGCGCGCCGCGCTCAACATATTGAGATGCTTCAGGAGATAGCTCGGCGACAGGCCGAACGCCTCCGCCAGAGCCGCGCCCGGCATGGTGCTGTTGCCGTCCACGCTCGCCAGCGTCGCCGCGCAGTGGATGGCCGCCTCAACGCCCTCGCCCAGCTTCATCGTGATGATCTCCAATTCATGGATATCTTTTATCGTGGATAATTTTTATCTGCAATAGGAGAATGGAGATTGTCCGCTAATTCTGATGGTTCCCGGCACACCGCTTAGCAAGGTTTGGGTTCCTCGCACCCCGCGGAGCGGGGGAGAGGTGGCCCGGCGAAGCCGGGACGGAGAGGGGGACGACCTTTGTGAAGATGCAACCGGTGAGGAGGAGGCGCGAGTAAAGGCGATCAGGAGCCTTGGGCAGTTCCCAGTCGTCCCGAAGCCCCCTCTCCGTCCCGGCTTCGCCGGGCCACCTCTCCCCACTTTCGTGGGGCGAGGAACCCAAGTTCTGCCAAGCAGCCCTTCTTATGCTGGAGCAAACCCTACTCCGCGGCCACCTTGGCCATCGGGTTGTTCGGGTGCGTCGTCCAGTTGGCGTAGACCGGCGACACGGGTTTGCCGGTGCGTTGGTCCATCACGCCGGCCGCCAGCGGCTCCATGGTGATGCAATTGTCGACCGGGCAGACATTGACGCACAGGTTGCAGCCGACGCATTCGGCCTCGATCACCTCGAAATGCCTGATGCCGTTGACGACATTGGTGATCGCCTGGTGCGAGGTGTCCTCGCAGGCGATGTGGCAGCGGCCGCATTTGATGCAGGCGTCCTGGTCGATATGCGCCTTGGCGACATAGTTGAGGTTGAGATACTGCCAGTCGGTGACATTGGGCGTGGCGCGGCCGATGACGTCGTCGAGCGAGCGGTGGCCCTTCTCGTCCATCCAGTTTTCCAGACCGGCGATCATCTCCTGCACGATCTTGAAGCCATAGGTCATCGCCGCCGTGCAGACCTGCACATTGCCGGCGCCGAGCGCCATGAATTCGGCGGCGTCCCGCCACGTGGTGATGCCGCCGATGCCGGAGATCGGCAGGCCGCGCGTTTCGGGGTCGCGGGCGATCTCCGCCACCATGTTCATGGCGATAGGCTTCACCGCCGGGCCGCAATAACCGCCATGCGAGCCCTTGCCGTCGATGGTCGGCATCGGCGCGAAACTGTCGAGGTCGACGCCGGTGATCGAATTGATGGTGTTGATCAGCGACACCGCGTCGGTGCCGCCGGCATGGGCAGCGCGTGCCGGCTTGCGGATGTCGGTGATGTTGGGCGTCAGCTTGGTGATGACGGGCATGCGCGTGTATTGCTTGCACCAGCGCACCACCATTTCGATATATTCCGGCACCTGCCCGACGGCCGCGCCCATGCCGCGCTCGGACATGCCGTGCGGGCAGCCGAAATTGAGCTCGATGCCGTCCGCGCCGGTCTCCTCGACCAGCGGCAGGATGGCCTTCCAGCTCTCTTCCTCGCACGGCACCATGATCGAAGCGATCAGCGCGCGGTCGGGCCAGTCCATCTTGACCTGCTTCATCTCGCGCAGATTGGTCTGCAAGTCGCGGTCGGTGATCAGCTCGATGTTGTTGAGGCCGAGCAGGCGCCGGTCGGCGCCCCAGATCGCGCCGTAGCGCGGGCCGTTGACGTTGACCACCGGCGGCCCCTCTTCACCCAGCGTCTTCCAGACCACACCGCCCCAACCCGCCTTGAAGGCGCGGATGACGTTGTAGGCCTTGTCGGTCGGCGGCGCCGACGCCAACCAGAACGGGTTGGGCGATTTGATACCGACGAAATTGTTCCTGATATCAGCCATGACAGGGGTCCCTTTCAACCGAGACGAAGAAGCAGTTCGACGGGCGCGAGAATGCCGCCCTCGAGGGCAGCGACGAGGTTGGCCATCTTGGTGCGGGCGTCCTCGCCCATGACGAGGCCGAGGCCGGGCGATGGCTTCCTGCCTTCGGCTTGCGCGGCGGCCAGCCGGGCACGCATCGCGGAGAAAAACTCGACGGCGAAGGCGCCGCGCTGCCGCTTGGCGGTCACCGAGAAGCCCGCCGCGGCGGCGGCCGAGCGGTAATCGCCGGGCGTGGCGACGAAGGACAGGGTCTCATTGGATGCCCACGGCAACGGAAAGGTCAGAGCTCCATCCTTGAGCCGCATCACGTCGTAGACGGCAAAGACGCCGCCGGGCTTGAGCACGCGGGCAGCCTCGCTCATCAGCTTCGCCTTGTCGGGCAGGTTCATGCCGACATGCAGGATCATTGCAACATCGAAGCTGGCGTCGGCGAACGGCATGTCCAGCGCGCTGCCTTGCACGAAGCGTGTCTTGTCGGCCATTCCCGTCCGCCTCGACAGGCTGGTCGCGATATCGACATAGCTTTGCGTCAGGTCGATGCCGGTGACATCGACGCCAGCATTGTTGGCGACAAAGCGGGCCGGTCCCCCTATCCCCGATCCGATGTCCAGCAGTCTGGCTCCTGGCTTCAACCCAAGCTGGCTGATAAGGTCCCTGGTGGCGGCCACGCCGCCAATGTGGAATTCGTCGACCGCTTCGAGATCGCCGGCGCGCAAATGCGCAACATCGACGCCCGTATCGGCAAGCGCGGCAAGGATCCGCTCCTCCAGGCCTGAAATCTCGTAGTGACGGGCAATGCCCGGTTCCACCGTGGCCATGATCCTTATCCCTGGGTCAGACTCCTGTGAATGCTCTCAGCCGCGTCGCGCCCCTGCGCTACGGCGGACACGGTGAGGTCGTCGCCACCGAAAATGCAGTCCCCGCCGGCCCAGACCTTGGCGAGCGAGGTGCGCCCTTCCCCGTCGACCTTGATGCGGCCGGCTTCGAGGTCGATCGATGCCCCGCTGCCGTTGAGGGCAGCCGGGACAAAGCTCTGGCCGATGGCCTTGAACACCTGGTCGGCAACCAGCGTCAGCGTCTCGCCGGTGCCAGCAAGCCTGTCGCCATTGAGCGCGGTGTATTCGAGTTCAATGCCCGACACCTTACCACCTTCGGCAATCACCCGCTTCGGCTGCAGCCAATGACGGATGGTAACGCCGTTGGCCGCCGCCAGGTCCTGCTCGAACTCGGAAGCGTTCATATGCTCCTGGCCGCGCCGGTAGCAGACCGTCACCTCCTCGGCGCCGAGCAGCTTCGACTGCACGGCGGCGTCGATCGCCGTCATGCCGCCGCCAATGACGACGACGCGGCGGCCGACCGGCAGCCCGGAGAGGTCGCTGGCCTGGCGCAGTTCGGCAATGAATTCGACCGCGTTGGTGACGCCGGCCGCATCCTCGCCATCGGCGCGCAGCGCGTTGACGCCGCCCAGCCCCATGCCGAGGAACACCGCGTCGTAATTGCGGATCAGGTCGGAGAGCTGGTAGTCGCGGCCGAGCGCCTTGCCGTTCTGGATATCGATGCCGCCGATCGCGGTGACATAGTCGACCTCGGCCTGGGCAAAGTTGTCGACGCTCTTGTAGGCGGCGATGCCGTATTCATTGAGGCCGCCGGCCTTCGGACGCGCCTCCAGGATGGTCACATCATGGCCATGGCGAGCGAGCCGGTGCGCGGCGGCAAGGCCGGCCGGGCCGGCGCCGACCACGGCGACGGTCTTACCCGTCGCTGTCGCGCGCGGATAAAACTGCTTGTTCTCGGCCATCGCGACATCGGTGGCGTAGCGCTGCAAACGGCCGATCTGCACCGGCTTGCCTTCCGCCACCTCGCGCACGCAGACCTCCTCGCAGAGCGTCTCGGTCGGGCAGACACGGGCGCACATGCCGCCCAGGATATTCTGGTCGAAGATGGTCTTGGCCGAACCGATCGGGTTGCCGGTCGAGATCTGGCGGATGAACAGCGGGATGTCGATCGAGGTCGGGCATGCATTCATGCACGGCGCGTCGTAGCAGAAATAACAGCGGTCGGATTCGACCAGCGCCTCGTGATGATCGAGCGGCGGATGCAGGTCGGAAAAATTGTCCGCGTATTGGTCAGCCGCAAGGCGACCGCCGACAATACCCTCTTTGAACTGACCCTGTGGCATTTTCAGTTCCCCATGTTTTCGTTTTGGGGAAGGCTAGCACGTTTTATTTTTTTATCAATTGGTCAATTTTTGAGGCAAGACATTGAAAAGGTTGAATAAAAATATGACAACTACGCTCAAGTTATTGACGGCGATGACGCTGGGATATGGCCGTCGTCCATGCCAATGCCGTGGATCGACCTGATCTCATCGGCGACCAATTGCTGCAACGTCCAGAGATTGCGGTCGCGGATGCCGAATTCCTCGAGATGGCTGACCGTGTTGTAAAGATATTCCGCCCCGGAGCCGACATGGCCGCAGGCCCTGGCCAGCACCCGTGCCACGGTTTCCAGCGGCTGCCCGAGCGAAGTGCCTCTGCCAGTCACCCCAACCCAGAAACCCAGTGCCCGCAACGGCCCTTGCGCCGTACGCACCGGAACCCACCTGACCGAAGCGACGCTCTCATGATCGTCGATCTCGCGCCGCAACAGTCTTTCGATCTGAGCAGTCTTCTCCCCTTCCGGTAACCGATAGATCACACCATCGCATCGGCCGCCGCGTTCGAGCGCCATCATCAGTCCAGGCTGCGCGACGCTGCCGCGCCAGCGGACCATGTCGATGCAGAACGAGCGGTGCCAGCCATGGGCGGTGGCGCGCTGGCGTTCGACGGACTCGAAGGCGGGCTTCCAGATCAGCGAGCCATAGGCGAACACCCATAGCGGCCCCGCATCGGCTTCATTGGACAGCCGCACCGAAAGGTCCCGAAAATCCTCATCGCTCAGTTGCGTCCAGCTGCCGCTAGGCCCGGGATCGGCCTCCTCGCGATGGCACAGTGCAACAAGCTCAGCTGTAAGTGACATCTGCCGCATGGATCGAGGCCCCCTTCCCGAAGCCAAGCAAAGGCGAAAATCGCAAGGCACGCAAGATTGCCAGAAGGCTGCGCCTTGCCGTTCCCGATTTCTAGCCCAGATGTCGGATTTCTGTCGTCGAGATCGTCCTAGGATGGATCGAACGACGATCGGTGCACAACGGTGAGGAGACCGACCATGCCAAAATCCCCGATGCCCTTCTTCTGGTACGAACTGATGACATCGGATCTCGACGCCGCCGAGGCTTTCTACACCGCCGTGGTCGGCTGGAGGGCCGAGCCCTTCGACAAGGCCGCAGGCATGCCGCGTTATATCGTCATGAATGTCGGCGAGCGTGGCGTCGGCGGCCTGATGACGATGCCCGAGGATGCGGCCAAGATGGGCATGCCGCCCGCATGGCTGGGCTATATCCACGCCAAAGATGTCGACGCAGCAACAGCGTCACTGGAAAAGGCAGGCGGTGCCGTTCACCGCCGGCCCGACGATATTCCAGGCGTCGGGCGCTTCGCCGTCGTCGCCGATCCGCAGGGCGCGACCTTCATGTTCCTGCAGCCGAACGGTCCGGACCAGCCCGTCCTGCCAGCCAGCACGCCTGGCCATATCGGCTGGCACGAACTCTACACGAGCGACTGGAAGGCCGCGTTCGATTTCTATTCCGGCCAGTTCGGCTGGGCCAATTCAGGCGAATTCGACATGGGGCCGATGGGCATCTACCAGACCTTTACCGCCGGCCCTGAATCCGGTGGCGGCATCATGAACAAGCCCGAGCAGATTCCGGTGCCGGTCTGGCAGTTCTATTTCAATGTCACCGGCATCGACGCCGCCGCCAAACGCGTGACCGACAATGGCGGCAAGATCCTGATGGGACCCATGGAGGTCCCCGGAGGCAGCTGGGTCGTGCAATGCCAGGATCCGCAAGGCGCGCATTTCGCTTTGATGGCGCCGGTGCGGTAAGCGCTACGCCAACCGCTGATACCACGCGCGCTGGCGTTGGCTCATTCCGGCGCCAGCACCGCGACCTTGAGGGTCTCTTTCTTGGCACCGCTGAACTGGACAGTGGCTGTGCCGGTCGCCAGCTTGAAGCGCACGCTCTTGCGGACACTGGGGCAAGTCTTGACGCCGCTATAGCCGGACGATTTCACGGCCTTGCCGTCCTGAATGACATCGATCCAGGCCTCGCCCGACAGGCTGATCTGAATGGCGCCGTCCGGCGGCACCGCCACGCTGGCGACGGCACCGAACGTGCCCTCCGCAGGGGCGCGTTCGGGCGGCAGCGCGAAGCCGGCCTTCTCGGCCGGCACCAGCGCCAGATCCGCGGCGGCACCCACCGCCAGCGTCGCTCCGGACGGTGTAGAGGGTGCCTCTGCAAACAGCGCCTGTTCGCGCGTCACCGGCCATTTGAAAGCCTCGCAGCCGGCGTCCTCGGCCACGGCGAGGCTGGTGCCCATAAGGATTGCGAACAGGCTGATGGTGACTTTTTTCATGGCGAGGGACCCACATGTCTGGAGTATTTACATAATCAATACAACCATGGCGATATAATTGCAACCGTAGCGGGCACAATATCAAAAGCCGGTCCGGGGAACATTTCCAATCACCAATTGTTGATGGCAGGCCGGGGGAAGTGAATGGTCCGTTGCCCGGTGATAATCTATGGCCGGCCGGGAAGCTGAAACGGAGTTTTAGATGAAGCTTTTCGATGGCCTCTCCAAATACCAGCCGCAGGCGCTTGGCGTGCTGCGCATCATGACCGCGCTGCAGTTCATCGAGCACGGCACGCAGAAACTGTTCAATTTCCCCGCCGGCGACCACGCCGCCGCCACATTGAGCGGACTGCCGCTAGCAGCCGGCATCCTCGAATTCGCCGGCGGCGTTCTGCTGGCGCTGGGCCTTTTCACCCGCCCGGTCGCATTCCTTCTGGCCGGCGAAATGGCGATCGCCTATTTCATCGCGCACTATCCGCGCGACTTCTTCCCCATCAACAACAGCGGCGATTCGGCGATCTCGTTCTGCTTCATCTTCCTCTATCTGGTCTTCGCCGGCGCCGGCGCCTTCGCGCTGGACAAACGCCGCAACGCTTGATCCCCCATCCGGGGGTGAGCCCTCACCCCCGCATCCGTTCGAAATTCGCATCGAACAGCGCAGTCGCCTGGATGCGCGCCGTATGCCGCTTGCCCAGCAACTCGATCTCGAAGCCGTCGCTCTCGTCGGCGATCTCCTTCGACACATAGCCGACGGCGACCGACTTCTTCGAATGATGGGCATAGCCGCCCGACGTCACCCAGCCGCGCACCGCGCCGCCGAACCAGATCGGCTCATCGCCGATCACGTCGGCATCGTCGGCATCGACGATGAAGGCGCGCAGCCTGAGCTTGCCGCCCTGCTTGCGCTCGGCCAGCGCCGCCGCCTTGCCGATGAAATCCGCGTCCTTGCCGTAAGCGACGAAGCGGTCGAGCCCGGCCTCCAGCGGCCCGTAGATCGGCCGGTATTCACGCCCCCATGAGCCATAGTTCTTCTCGAGCCTGAGCGCGTTGAGCGCCCGCGAGCCGAACAGGCAGATACCGAACTCTTCTCCCGCCGCCATCAGCGCCTGATAGGCGGCGCGTTGATACTCCGGCGCCACCCAGATCTCGTAGCCGAGATCGCCGGTGTAGCTGACCCGGCCGACCAGGCACGGCGCCATGCCTACATCCATTTTAGCTATGGCCATGAACGGAAACGCAGCATTCGATATGTCGGAGCGCGTGGCTTTCGCCAGCACGTCCCTCGCTCTGGGACCAGCGATCGACAGGCCGGTGAGCTTCTGCCCCAGCGCCTCGATGTGGACGGAGCCGTCGTCAGGCAGATGCTGTTCGAACCAGCGCATGTGATATTGCTCGGCAATGCCGGAACCGGCCAGGAACCAGCCCGCTTCTTCCCGATCTTGGGGGCCTAGATTGGCCAGCGTGAAATCGCCGACCAGCCTGCCGTCTTCCTTCAGCATCGGCGCCAGGGTCATGCGACCGGGCCTTGGCAGCTTGCAGGCGAGCATCCGGTCGAGCCATGCCGCGGCCCCCTCGCCCGTCACCTTGTATTTGGCGAAGCTCGATATCTCCGACAGGCCGACGCCTGAGCGTACCGCCGCCACTTCGGCGGCGACGTGGGTGAAGTCGCTCGAGCGCCGCCACGAGAACTCGTCCTTGACGCCTTCGGGCGCGTACCAGAGCGGCACCTCCAGCCCATAGGCGACGCCCCACTGCGCGCCCTTGGCCGACAACAGATCGTAGACCGGCGTCGTCTTCAGCGGCCGCCCGGCGGGCAGTTCCTCATTGGGGAAGCGGATCGAAAAGCGCCGGGAATAATTCTCGCGCACCTTGGCGTTGGTGTAGGCCATGGTCGCCCAGTCGCCGTAGCGGGCCACGTCCATCGCCCAGATGTCGGCGCCGGGATCGCCCTCGATCATCCAGTTGGACAGCGCCAAGCCGACGCCGCCGCCCTGGCTGAAGCCGGCCATCACGCCGCAGGCGACCCAGAAGCCCGGCAGGCCGCGCACCGGTCCGACCAGCGGGTTGCCGTCGGGCGCGAAGGTGAAGGGCCCGTTGATGATCTGCTTGATGCCGGTGTTCTGGAAAGCCGGGAAATGCCGGAAGCCAACCTCGAGCGACGGCGCGATGCGGTCGATGTCCGGCGCCAGCAATTCGTGGCCGAAATTCCATGGCGTCTGGTATTCGGACCACGGCTTGTTGGCCTTCTCATAGGTGCCCATCAGCATGCCGCCGCGCTCCTGGCGCAGATAGAGCTCGCCGTCGAAATCGACCGCATGGATGATCTCGGTGCCGGTTTTCTCATTCCAGGCGGCGACCTCCGGCATGTCCTCGGTGATCAGGTACATGTGCTCCATCGCCAGCACCGGCAGTTCGAGCCCGACCATGCGGCCAACCTCGCGCGCCCACAGGCCGCCGGCATTGACGACATGCTCGGCCGCCACTTCGCCCTTGTTGGTGATGACGCGCCATAACCCGTCGGGACGGCGTACAATGTCCTCGACCTTGGTGAACCGTTCGATCTCGGCGCCCAACTTCCGCGCCGCCTTGGCATAGGCGTGAGTGACGCCCGAGGGATCGAGATGGCCGTCCTCCTTGTTGCGGACCGCGCCGACGAACTGGCTGGGGTCGAGCAGCGGCATCAGTTCGGCCGCCTCTTTCGGCGAGATTTCCTCCAGCTCAATGCCGAGATAACGGCCCTTGGCGACGACGCCGCGGAGCCAGTCGAGCCGCTCCTCCGTGGCAGCCAGAAGCACGCCGCCGGTCAGGTGGACGCCGGTCGCCTGGCCGGACAGCTCCTCGATCTGCTTGTAGAGGTTGATGGTGTATTTCTGCAGCTTGGCGACATTGGGATCGCCATTGATCGTATGCATGCCGCCGGCCGCGTGCCAGGTCGAACCGGAGGTCAGCTCGTCGCGCTCCAGCAGCACGATGTCCGCCCAGCCATGACGGGCGAGATGGAACAGTACCGAGCATCCGACGACCCCGCCGCCAATGACCACGACCTTTGCATGCGATTTCATGGTTTTTCTCTGATATCAATGAGTTGGATGGGTGAGATTAACCGGGACGGGAAGTGCCGACGCTGAAATCACGGCTCGCCCTGCCCGATCGCTTCCTTGCGTCTGGCCACGTAGGCCTCGAGCTCTTCGCGCACGGCGATGTCCATCGCCGGCTCGACATAGTCTTCAAGCGCCTTCTTCCACAGCCGCGTCGCGCGCGCGGTCGCGTCGAGGCCGCCCGCCTCCTGCCAGGCCTCGAAATTCTGCCAGTTGGACAGCATTGGCTGGTAGAAGGCGGTCGCATAGCGCTCCAGCGTGTGCGGCTCGCCGAAGAAATGGCCGCCTGTCGGCACCGCACCCAGTGCCTCGACTGCAAGCTCGGCCTCGTCGACAACGATCGGGCGCAAAAACTCCATCATGTGCTGGATCATCTCGACGTCGATGATGAATTTCTCGAACGACGCCGTCAGCCCGCCCTCCTGCCAACCGGCGGCGTGGTAGACGAGATTGCCGTGGCCGAGCACCGCGCCCCACAGCGCCATCAGCGTCTCATAGGCGCCTTGCGCGTCGGCGGCGTTGGAAGCCGAGCCGGGCGTCGTCCGGTATGGCAGGCCGTAGCGCCGCGCCAACTGCCCCGAGGCGATGTTGGCCTTGGTGTTTTCAGGCGTGCCGAAGGCAGGCGCGCCCGACTTCATGTCAACATTGGAGGTGAAGGCGCCGTACATCACCGGCGCGCCCGGACGTACCAGTTGCGTAAGCATAACGCCGAACAGCGCCTCGGCATTCTGCTGCGCCAGGGCGCCGGCCAGCGTCACCGGGCTCATCGCTCCCATCAGTGTGAACGGTGTCACAGCTACCGACTGGCCGTACTCGGCCATCGTCATCAGCCCCTCGGCCATCATTTCGTCGAAGCGGCGCGGCGAGTTGACTGAGATGATGGTGGCGATGCCGGGATCGTCGCGCATCTGATCGAGCGTCAGCCCGCGCGAAATCGCCATCATCTCGATGCCGTCCAGCGCCCTGCCCCGGCCGATCGCCGAGACATGGAAACTCTTGTCGGTCAGCGTCAGATTGGTGAAGTAGGTGTCGAGATGGCGTGAGTTGGCCGGCAGTTCGACCGGCGCGCAGACCTGATTGCCGAGCATGTGGATACAGTTGAAATGCTGCGCCAGCCGGGTGAGATCCGCGTAGTCGCGCAGATTGCCGGCACGACGGCCGCGCTCCATGTCGTGCACATTGGGAGGACCGGCCACAAGCGTGAAATTGATGGTGTTGCCGCCGAGGTGGATCGACTTGGCCGGATTGCGCGGTGTCAGCGTGTAGGTGGCCCGCGTCGTCTTCAGCGCGTCGTCGACCATGCCGCGATCGACGCGCACATTCGCCGTCGCATGATCGACCGTGGCTCCAGCCTTCTCGAACAGCGACAGCGCCCGAGGGCTCATCACCTCGATGCCGAAATTCTCCAATATGTGCATCGACGCCTGATGGATTGCCTCGATCTGGTCGGACGACAACAGCGCCATCGGCGGATAGGGATTCGTCACCCGTCTGGGCGGCAACTGCGCGATGGGCGCTGGCCCCCTGTTGCTGGTGCGCTCGGCGCCGCGCTTGCGTCTTGGTTCGGTCATGCCGGCATCAAAGCTTCGGCAGCGCTGCCGGTCTGTCAGAAATACGCCGTTTGCCGGCGTGATTTTAGCCAAGGCGGCATTTTATGGACATCAATTTATAAAAAGCGACCGTTGCCGTCGGAATATTGATATGATGTTTTCTCATCTGCTCGTGCCGACGAAGCGTTAACGGCCGCAGCAAGATTCCCTTTATGATTTCGGCCTATTGCTCCTCCCATGCGTAGGTCGAGTTTTAGTAAAATTGTAGCGGTTTGCGCGCTGTTGGCGCTTTCGGCTTGCGCCACCGCGCCTAGCCACATCAACAATGTCTGCGCCGTCTTCGATCAGAACGACGGCTGGTTCGACAACTGGCAGTCGGCGGCCGAGCGCGCGTCACAGAAATACGGCGTGCCGGTGCCGGTGCTGATGGCCACCGTGCGCAAGGAATCCGGCTTCAAGAGCAACGCCCGGCCGCCGCGCACCAAGCTGCTCGGCTTCATCCCCTGGAAGCACGTCTCCTCGGCCACCGGCTTCTCGCAGGCGCTGGACGGCACCTGGTCGCAATATCAGAGCGAAACCGGCAACTGGTCGGCACGGCGCACGAAATTCGCCGACGCCGTCGATTTCGTCGGCTGGTATCATTCCAAGACAGCCGACAGCTACGGCGTCGCGCGCAACGACACCTACAACCTTTACCTCGCCTACTATCTCGGCTGGAGCGCCTATGGCCGCGGCAACCGTGGCGACGCCGGCGTACAAGGTTACGCCCGGGCCACCGACAAGATGGCCCGAGACTATGAAGCGCAGTTGCGGCAGTGCGGAAGCTGACACTCAGCCTGGGTTAGTGCCGCCTTGTCGTATCTTTCGGCTTTGAAACACCGGTTTCGGAAACCTCGTCGCGGACTTCGTGGCGACGGGCCCGCAAGACGGCATCCGCGTCCTCGGCAGCCTTTCCGGTCGCATCGGCTTCCGCATTGGCGTTTTTGCCGCTCGGGCGCGCCGGCGGCGAACCGGCAAAGCCTGGGCCTTCGCCATGCGCCGCATCCTCCGGCACGCCCTCATGTGCGGCGTGTTCCTTGTCGAACTTGATCACCGGCTCCATGGTCTTGAGCACGTCGTCGGAAAGCCAGCACAGGCTCATATGACCGTCGCCGAGGTTCTTGACCGGCGGCACCTTGGTCTCGCACAGATTGTCGGGCACCAGCTTCTTGTAGCCGCAGCGCGTCTGGAACGGGCAGCCGGTCGGCGGGTTCATCGCCGAGGGGATGTCGCCCTCCAGCACGATGTGCTTCTTCACCACGCTCGTGTCGGCAATCGGGATCGCCGACAGCAGCGCCTCGGTATAAGGATGATAGGGCGGCGCGAATATCTGGTCGGTCGTGCCTTGCTCGACGATATAGCCGAGATACATCACGACGACGCGGTCTGCGATGTAGCGCACGACCGACAGATCGTGGCTGATAAACAGCATCGTCGTCTTGTTCTTGCGCTGGATGTCCATCAGCAATTCGGTCACCGCCGCCTGCACCGAAACGTCGAGCGCCGAAACCGGCTCGTCGGCCACGACAACCTTGGCGTCGCCGGCAAAGGCGCGCGCCACGCCGATGCGCTGTTTCTGGCCGCCGGAAAGCTGGCGCGGCTTGCGGGTCTCGAAGGCGCGCGGCAACTTCACCAGGTCGAGCAGCTCCAGCATGCGCTTGCGCCGGTCGGCGACCGTCTTGCCGACATTGAATTTTTCCAGCGTGCGGATGATCTGCGACCCGACCGAATGGCTGGGGTTGAGCGTATCGAACGGATTCTGGAACACCATCTGGATCGACGACACGGTGTCGACGCTGCGGCTCTCGATGCCGGTCGACTGGATTTGCTTGTTGCCCAGCGTCACGGTGCCGGCACTTGCCGTCTCAAGTCCGAGCAGCACCTTGGCCAGCGTCGATTTTCCGCAGCCGGATTCGCCGACGATGGCGACCGTCTCGGATTCGCGCGCCATGAACGATATCGTCTCGTTGGCCTTGACGACGCGGCCCTCGCTCGAGCCGAACACCTCGCTGCCGCCGACCTTGTAGTATTTCCTGAGATCCTCGATCTTGAGCACCGGCGCGCCGGGCACGACCTTTTCGTTGACCTTCTTGGCGCCGGGCGGCAGCGCTTCCCAGTCGATCTCGTTGAAGCGTACGCAGCGCGAGAAATGGCCCTCGTGTCCGGCGACTTCGACCATCGGGATTTCGGCGGCGTTGCAGACGCCCTCGACGAAATGGTGGCAGCGCGGACCGAAATTGCAGCCCTTCGGCCGCTCGTGCGGCAGTGGCAATTGGCCGGGGATCGAGATCAGCGGCCGCGAGTTCTTGTCGGCGCCCGGCAGCGGGATCGAACGGAACAGCCCTTGCGTATAGGGATGGCGCATCCGGTCGAACACGTCCTTGATCTTGCCGGTCTCGACCGCCTCGCCCGAATACATCACCGTGATGCGGTCGCAGGTTTCCAGGATGAGGCCGAGATTGTGCGACACGAAGATCATCGAGGTGCCAAACTTCTCGCCGAGACCCTTGACCAGATCGACAATGCCCGCTTCAACCGTCACGTCGAGCGCGGTGGTCGGCTCGTCGAGCAGAAGCAGCGCCGGCTTCGACAGCAGCGCCATCGCAATGACGATGCGCTGCTGCTGGCCGCCGGAGAGCTGGTGCGGATAGGAGCGCATCATGCGCTCGGGATCGGGCAGCTTGACCGCGCGCACCATTTCGAGGGAGCGTTTGTAGGCCTCTTCCTTCGACACCTTGTCGTGGATCAGCGGCACTTCCATCAACTGCTGGCCGACCTTCATCGCCGGATTGAGGCTGGCCATCGGCTCCTGGTAGATCATGGCGATCTTGTTGCCGCGGATGGCGCGCAGCTCCTCGTCGGAGAGCTCGCCCATGTCCTTGCCCTGGAACTTGATCCTGCCGCCGACGATCTTCCCGATGTTGGACAGGTCGCGCATGATGCCGAGCGACACGGTCGACTTGCCGCAGCCGGATTCCCCGACGATGCCCATCGCCTCCCCGGGCATGACCGTGCAGGAAAAATCCATGACCGCCGGTATTTCGCCCTTGCGGGTGAAGAAGGAGATCGACAGGTTTTCGATCTCGATGATCGGCCCGTTGGTCGGCCCATTGGTCGGCTTGGCGGGATTTCGAACTGCCTCGTTCATGGGTCGCTCCAATCCAAATTGTACCAGACGCGGGTCAAGGCCCGTCAATCAGTCTTTCATCGATTGCTCGCGCAGCGAATCGGCCAACAGGTTGAGCCCCAGCACGAACGACATCAGCGCGATCGTCGGCGGCAGCGCCGGGTGGATGAAGGAGCGCAGCAATCGGCTGGCGTCCTTGATCGCGGTGCCCCAGTCCGGGCTCTCGGGCGCAAGGCCGAGGCCGAAATAACCCAGCGTGCCGAGCAGGATGGTGGTGTAGCCGATGCGCAGGCAGGCATCGACGATCAGCGGTCCGCGTGCATTGGGCAGGATCTCCCACAGCATGATGTACCAGGGCGATTCGCCGCGCGTCTGCGCCGCGGCCACATAGTCGCGCGTCTTGATATCCATCACCAGGCCGCGCACGATGCGGAACACGCCCGGGCTGGAGGCAAACACCACCGCCACGAAGATGTTGAGCTGGTTGGGATCGATGTGGACGATGTGCAGCGGGTCCCTGTCGAAGACGAGGCCAAGATAGATCCAGCCGCCGACGATGAGGGTGATGCCGAGCAGGATGTACAGCCGGTCCGGCCGGTTCTTGTAGCGTGTCCAGAACAACACGCTGAAGAAGATGATCGGAAACAGGAAGAACACGCCGGCCATGGCATAGGGGATCGGCGTGTCCATGATGCCCGGCGTCACCAGCAGGTAGAACAGCAGGATCACCGGGAAGGCCAGCACGAGGTTGGCCAGGAACGACAATACCGTGTCGATCTTGCCGCCGTAATAGCCGGCAGGCAGGCCAAGCGTGATACCGACCATCAGCGCGAAGCCGGTGGCCGCCGGCGCAATGATCAGCACGATCTGGCTGCCATAGACCATGCGCGAAAACACGTCGCGTGCCAGCTTGTCGCCGCCGAAGAGGTAGACGAGCCCCGATTGCGGTTCGATGGCGCCGGGCAGCGTGTCCTTCATGATCGGGATCTGGCCGAGCGGATCGAAAGGCGAGATGGTCGATGCGAAGATCGCCGTGAACAGCCAGAACAGGCAGATGCCGACGCCGACGATGCCGACGCCGCTGTCGAACAGCTGGCCATAGAGCGCCAGCTTCTTCCTGTAGAGGAAGCTTGCTCCCATGACGATGAAAAGCGCGACCCAGACCGGCCAGAAGCGCCACAGCACTTCGAGAATGATGGTGGAGGCGCCGATAGATTGAGCTTGCATGCGCCTTCTCCCTACTGAACCCGGATGCGCGGATTGAGGAATGCGTAGCCGACGTCGGAAATGAGCTGCGTGATCAAGACGATGAACACCGAGACCAGCGAACAGCCCAGCAGAAGATCGATGTCGTTGTTGCCGGCGGCCTCGACCAGCGTATAGCCAAAGCCCTGGTAGCGGAACATCACCTCGACGATGACGACACCGGTGAGTAGCCAGGGGAACTGCAGCATGATGACGGTGAACGGCGCGATCAACGCGTTGCGCAGCGCATGTTTCACCACCACGCCGCCGAAGGAAATACCCTTCAACCGGGCGGTGCGGATATATTGCTGCGTCATCACCTCGACCATTGAGGCACGAGTCATGCGGGCGATGTAGCCGATGCCGTAGATCGCCAGCGTCATCACCGGCAGGGTGAAATTGTAGAAGGTGATGCCCTGACTGGCCGACGCGGCCGAGCCGTTCAACCAGCCTAGCCATGAGGCGAAGATGACGGTGAAGATGACGCCCGACACATATTCCGGTGTCGCCGTCGAGGCGATCGAGGCCACCGAAAGCACGCGGTCGGTTCGCGACCCCTCGCGCATGCCGGCCAGGATGCCGATCAAGAGCGATACCGGCACCATCACCGCCAACACACAGAACATCAGGATCCCGGTCGCGCCAAGTGCCGGGAACAGCTTAGAGGCGACGGTCGTCTTGAACTTGGTCGAGCAACCGAAATCCCCTTCGAGGACGCCGGAGAAGGTTGGTACGGCCGGATCGTTGCAGAAAGTGAAACGCTGCGTCGGCTTGCCGGTCGCCGGGTCGGTCACCGGCTGCTTGGGCAGCAGGCCCAGCCACTGTCCGTAGCGGACGAAGAAATTCTGCCGGTAGCCATGGTTGATCAGCCAGTCCTCCAGCTGTTCGGCCGAAGTGTGCATTTCCGTCTGGCTGATCGCCAGCTTCTTCAGGTTGGGTTCGAGGTTGATCAGGAAGAAGACGATCATCGTCAGGCACAGCATCGTCAATGCCATGGTGCCGAGACGCCTGAGAACGAAAGAAAGCATGGCGGCCCCCTGCCGATGGGGTTGGGTTTTGAGCCGGCTTCAAAGCCTCGCCTGCCGTCACCGGCGGACTGGCCGTCAAACAGGCCCTCGAATGCGATCAACCCTGTTTTTATTGCATGGCCTTCCCGGGTGAGTCCGTATTTTTTGCGGACGAACCTGCAATGGCGACGCAGAGAGGGAGGGAAAGAGGCAATGCCCCTTTCCCCTGCCCGATCGATCAGGCCTGATCGAGCCAGACCTTGCCGTAGTCGCGCTCGAAGGTCGGATGCATCTTGTAGTTTTGCACCGCCTTGACCGAGTGGCTGTAGAGCTTGCGCCAGTAGGGCTGGATGATGATGCCGGAAGCCTGCAGGATCTGCTCGATGTCCTTCATCATTTCCTTGCGCTTGGCAGCGTCGGCAACGGCGAGTGCCGCATTGAGCTTGGCATCCCAGTCGGGATTCGACCAGCCAGCCTCGTTCCAGGCCTCGCCGGTGCGATAGGCGATGGCCAGAACCTGGACGCCGAGCGGACGCATGTTCCAGTTGGTCATTGACAGCGGATACTTCGTCCAGTCGTTCCAGAACGTCGAGCCCGGCAGCACCGTGCGCTTCACCTTGATCCCGGCCTCCCGCAGCTGGGCGGCGATCGCGTCGCCGGTGTTCTTGTGCCAGTCTTCGTCGACGGTGATCAGCTCGTGTTCGAAGTCGGCTTGGCCGGCTTCCGCCATCAGCGCCTTCGCCTTGGCCGGATCACGGGCAACCTTAGGCAGTTCGTAATATTCCGGATGGATCGAGCAGACATGGTGGTTTTCGGCGACCGAGCCGGCATTGCCATAGCCGAGCTGCAGGACGACATTGTTGTCGACCGCGAGCTGCAACGCATTGCGCACCTTCTGGTCGCCATAGGGCTTGTTGTTGACGTTGGTGCGGCAGACGATGGTCGAAGCAGTGACGATCTCCGACTTGACCAGGTCCATCTTGTCGAGGATCGACACATAGTCGGCCGACGTTTCGAAATTGGTGTGCACTTCTCCAGCCTCGAAAGCGCTGACCATGGCCGCCGGATCGGTGCCGTAGTCGATGAATTCGATGCCGTCGAGGAACACTTCGCCGTCCCACCACTTGTTGTCTTCGCGGCGCTTGTAGACGACTTTCTGGCCGACGTCGTAGGAGACGAGCTCGAATGGACCGGTGCCGATCGGGCAGTTCTTGAAGTCGCCGCCCTTCTCGTCGAAAGTCTTGTGGACGATCAGGCCGGGATAGTCGCACATGTTGGGGATGAGCGCGATGTCAGGCTTGCCGAGCTTGAGCACGACCGTGTGGTCGTCCGGCATGGTCACGGCGCTTTCGTCGAGCTTGTCATCCTTGACCAGCGAGCCGAGACGGCCGGGCATCGAATTGCCTTCGGCCTTCTTGTCGGCCCAGCGCTTCAGGTTGAAGACGACGTCAGAGGCTGTGAAGGGGTCGCCGTTGGACCAGGTCACGCCCTTGCGCACATGCAGCGTGTACTGGGTGGCGTCGTCGTTCACGTCCCAGCTTTCCAGCAGATAAGGGCGGAACGTATATTCGCTCGTATACTTGACCAGCGGCTCGAGCGCCTGGCGCTCGGCATTGGCAATTTCCGACCAGTCGGCCTTGCGAGGATCCTTGGGATCCTTGATCCACTGCGCGACCTTCAGCGTGCCGCCTTTCTTGCCTTTTACCTCTTCTGCCCTTGCCGGCGTCGGATCGGCGAGACCGAGAAGGCCGTAAGCCATCGCCGTCGAGGCGCCGAAGACGCTTGCCATGGCCAGGAATTCGCGGCGATCAACCTTACCTGCCTTGGCTTCTTCGGCCATGGCCAGGATATGATCCGGAACGCGATCGCCGTTGCTCTTATAGATTGTCATGACTAACTCCCATTGTTGGCTTTCCGCCGATTAACATTCCGCATCCAGGCCATGATGTCAAAGACGACGTGGATTGGGAACATGTTAGCGAATGTGCAACTTTGGAAGGGGGGCAGTTCGCGTGATAGCGACAGTCTTGGCGCAAAATTGCTAGTGCGCCCAGATTTCGCCAAAATCTCTTCGGGCGATTAAATTGAGACATTTGCACCGGTTACGACAGCGCCAGTCCAAGCCAAGGCAGGGGCCAGGCCGTCAATATTCCTTCTCGTAGAAGATGCCGCCCTTGGCTTCGCCGGCGTCCGTCGCCTCGCCGCGCAATTTGACGCCGCGCCCGACATTGAGGTCGATGGTCGCCTTGCCGGAACCCGGCTTGTCGCCCTTCTGGATGGTCACATAGGTGCGGTCGTTGAGATATTTGCCGGCCGAGACCGCCGTGCCGCCCTTGTCATCGGTGGTGACGTCGAGATCGTCGACGCCGATGGCGCTGCGCAGATTCTCCAGCAGCGACGTCGAGCCGCCGACCCCGGCCAATTGCCCCGCCGCTTCGGCCAGCTGCGCGATCTGCAGCGGCGACAGGTTCGACATCGACCGCCCGAAGATCAATTGCGCCAGCACTTCATCCTCCGGCAGCGCCGGCACCGAACTGAAGGTGAATTTCGGATTGGTCGCCTCGCCCGACACCACGATGGTGACGGTCGCGCCGGTCGTGGTCGTCGTCGCCGTCAGATTGAGGTAAGGCACCAGCGAGCCGGAGAACCCGACCGTGCCTTCGGTGAAGGTCAGCCGCTTGCCAAGGATCGACAGCCGGCCGCGCTGCAAGGTGAAGGTGCCGACGGCTTGAGGCGACGAGGCCGGGCCGGTCAGTTTGAGCGAGCCGCCGAATTCGGCGTCGACGCCCCTGCCCTGGATGAAGATCTGGTTCGGCGCATTGACCGTGACGTCGAGCGCAAGGCCGCTGCCGCCGCTCTTGCCGCTGGTCGTCGCCGGGCGCAGCGCCTTGTCCTGTGCCTTGACCGGACCCGGCGCATTCTTGTGCTTGACGTCGAGCGCCGAGAGCGAGCCCGGCAATTTGTCCGGAACCGTGATGACGGTCTTGGCCAGGTTGACCGTGCCGGCAATCGCCGGCGCCGAAGTCAGCGGCCCCTTGATCGTCAGGTCGCCGCCAAGGTTGGCGGTCACCACGCGTCCATCCGTGTAGCGGCCATCGGTGAGCTTGATCGAAAGGTCGGCCGGGAACCCTTGCGCCGGATTGATGCCGACCGTGCCGCTGGCCGACAGGCTGCCGCGCGTCGACAGCGTTCCGGTCAACCGATTGATCCTGGCGACTCCGTTGCCTATCGAGACATCGGCCGCGATATCGTTGACGGCAAGGCCGGAGCGTGCGTCGACCAGCCGCGCGCCGGAGGTTTTGACGCTGCCGCCGATCACCGGAGATGTCGCCGGACCGCGCACCTGGACATTCACACTGGCGTTGCCGGTCAGCGACAAGCCCTGCGCGGCAAGTTTCGCGCTGAGGAGGCCGAATGGCACGGCACCATTGAAGTCGAGCACCAGCGCCGGAGTGCCCACCGTCGTCACCGTGCCGCCGCCCTTGAGGCCAAGCCCGGCCCCGTCGCTGACATTGGCGTCGAAGGTCAGCTTGTTGCCGGCAAAGGTACCCGACGAGGCAACACTCACCGCGCCGACGCCCGCGCCACGGGTCTGCGACGTCTGCACGCCGGCCGCGTCGATGTTGAAGGCAATGGCGGGGCTCGCCGGTGGGCCCGTCACCTTTACCGTGCCGGAGATGGAACCCGCGGCATCGAGCCCGGGTGAGAAACTGTTGGCGAGCGACATCGGCACGCGCGCCAGCACTGCATTGATGTCGAGCGCCTGCCCGACCTTGCCGGTTACCGTCGCGGTGCCACCGCCAAGGTTCAGCACCAGCCTGTCCAGCGTCGTCGTGCCATTGGCGATGCTGACGGTCGAGGCCTGGGCGATGGCCGCCTTGATGCCCTGGACGGTCGCCTGCCCTGACGCAAGCTCGATGGTGGTGGTGCCACCGGCCACCTTCACGCGTCCGGCTGCCCTGGCTGGAATGCCCTTCACCGTGGCGCCGCCGGAGAAGCCGGTCCAGTCGCCGTCGCGTTTCAAATCGACGTCGATGCCGCTGATCACGGTGCCGCCCGATGTGACGGTGTCGGCGCGGATCTTGCCGGAGATGACGGGCGCGGCGAGATAGTTGGCGATCAGCGCATCTATGGAAACGGCCTTTGCCTGGAGGTCGCCACGCGTGATCGACGCGGTAGCCGCCTTGATGGCGACCTGAGGTGCCGCCCCGGTCTTCGAGAAGGCGATCGTGCCCCGCACGTCGCCTTCCGCCTTTTCCAGCGCCAGCGCGGCGAGCGGCCCGATATCGGGCAGGTCGAGCGAGATGGTGCCTTCGGGCACGAACTTGTCGTCCAGTGCCAGATCGCCTGAAATCCTGTTCTTGCCCAGCGACAGGAGCAGCCCATTGATGGCGCTCTTGCCGCCCGCCGTTGCCAGCACGGCACTCCCCTTTAGCGCCTGACCGGCGACATTGCCGGTGAGCTGGACATTGGCCGCCGGGTTGGCGGCATCGGCCTTGCCGGTAGCAGTGAGCTTCAATCCGGTGATCTCGCGCGATGCCACCGAGAGCTTGTCGCTGTCGATGGTAAGCGACAGGTCGGGCGCCATGGCCGGCCCTTGCGCGCTCAGCGCAAAAGCGATGGCGCCCGTGGCGTCCTTCGACAATCGCGAGATGTCGGTCAGCGCACCCCTGATGTCGGCGGTCACCTTGTTGTCGGCAAGGCTTGCCTGCCCGTCGGCGCTCAGCGGGCCCGAAGTGAGCTTCAGTCCACCTATGTTGAGATTGCCGTTGGGCTCGCGCTTCAGCGTGGCGCTTATCTGGGCGCGGTCGCCAAGCATGCCGCGTGCCGCCGCCGGCAAGGCCGACGATGGCGCATCCGCCTTCAGGTTGAGGTCGATGGCACCGTCACGCAGCGATACCTGGCCGGCGACCTGGCTGCTGAGCGCATCGCTTTTCAGCGTGCCGCTGTCGATGGCGACGGCGTCGGCGCTCAGCCGGGCGTTGAGCGCGGCCGTGACCTTGCCCGCGATGAGCGGCGCGATCGTTGGATTGTCGAGCCCAACCTTGTCCACCGACACCGTTCCGGAAACCGGCCCGGCGCGATTCCTGAGATCGAACGCATCCGAGTGCAGAGTGAGGGTAAGTCCGTCAACCTTCGCCGGGCTGGTGACGACCGAGGGCAGGATCGCGGAAAGGTCCAGCCGGGCATGCGTGCTTTCGCCCCCGACTTTGGCCGACACGGACCGGACCTCGATCTTGACCGGGCTCTCGGTGCTTCCAACCGTCAGCGGCAGGCTGGGGCCGGACGAGGTCAGATCGATCGCGAAATCGCTGGCCCCGTTCGGGTTGATGGTTCCGGCGGCCTGGCCGGAGACCTTGTCGCCGGAGAGGGTGGCATGGTCGAGGACGACGCCGCCGGCAATCGTGTAGCTGCCGGCCGCATCGACGGCGAGCGGTCCGAGCCCTGCCTGTCGGGTCTGGCTGGTCTCGGCGCCGGCCAGTTTTGCGTTGAACCGGACGTCGGGAGCGGCCGGCGCTCCGCTCACTTCAGCAATGCCGTCAAGCGTTCCGACGGCGTCCAGGCCCGGCGAAAACGCATTGGCAAGGGCGGCAGGCAAAGCGGAGACCTGCGCCGCGAGATCGAGCGTCTCGCCGGCGCTGCCCGACAGCGCCACCCGACCGCCGCCAACATCGAGCGCCAGCTTGTCGATATTGGCCGTGCCGTTGGCGATGGTCAGAGCCGACGGCTCGGCAATCGCCGCCTTGATGCCACGAACGGTGGCTTCGCCCGAAGCAATCTCGACGCTGGTGATGCCCTCGGCGATCTTTACCCGGCCGGCAGCGGTCGCGGGAATGCCCGCGATCGTGGCGCCGCCAGTGAAATTGGTCCAGTCGCCGTCGCGCTTGAGGTTGACGCCGATACCGCTGATTTCGGTGCTTCCCGACGTGACCGCATCGGCCTTGATGGTGCCCGACATCGCCGGCGCCTCGAGATAATTGGCGATCAGCGCATTGATGGCGATCGCCTTGGCCGTCACCTCGCCGCGCGCGACCGATGTGCTCCTGGCATCAATGGCAATGGAGGGTGCGTCGCCGTCCTTGGCAAAGACGATGGTGCCGTTGATGTCGCCGGTTACCGCCTGGCCAGCGAGCGCGGCCAACTGGTCGATTGCCGGCGCGGCGAGCGTCAGCGTGCCCAGGGGCATGAACTTGTCGTCGAGCGCCAGGTCGCCCGAGACCTTGTTGTCGCCCAGCGACACCAGGAAGCCGTCGATCGATCGCTTGCCCTCGCTGGTCACCAGGGCCGCCTTGATGTCGAGCGGCTGGTCGTTGACGGCGCCGGTCAGCGAGACGTTGGCGGAAGGGTTGGTTATGTCGGCCTTGCCGCTCGCGGTCAGCTTGATGGCCTTCACCGTGCGGCCCGAGGCGGTCAGGCTGTCGCTGTCGGCGCTAACGGTGAAATCCGGAGCGGTGATCGCGCCGGTTGCCGACAGCGCGAAATCGACCCCGCCGGCAACCGGCACGCCGACCGTCGGCGACAACACCGAAACGTCACCCAGTTTGCCCTTGATGTCGGCCCGGATGTCCGTGCCTTGCATGCTGGCCGTACCGCTGGCGCTGAGCGATCCTGAAGTGAGTTCGATCGAGTTCGCGGCGAAAGATCCCTGCGGATCGCGCGATGCAGCGGCCGAGAATTTCACCCGCCCGCCGAGCACCGAAGCGATCTGCGGCGGAAACGCGGTCGCCACCGCATCGGCATTCATTTTGAGCTGCATCGACATGTCGGCCAGTGTCACCGTCGCCGTCAGCGACGCATTGAGCGCATCGGAGCGCAGCGTACCCTGATCGATGGCAATAATGGCGTCCTTGCTGATCGAGCCGGCCAGATCGACATTCACCTTGCCGGTGATCAGCGGCGCCAACGTCGCGACGTCGGTTTTCAGGCCGCCCGCCTCCAGCTTGACGGCAACCGGGCCGGCGCGATTCTGGATATCGAAACCGTCGGAATGGATTTGCGCCGCCAGATCGTCCAGCCGCGTTCCGCCGACGACGATCGAAACGAAGGAGGCGCCGATGTCGACGATCGGCGCCTTCCCGTCGCCGAAGGCGCGTGCGGTGGCGTTCTTGATCGCGAGCGTGATCGGCTGCGCCTTGCTGCCGACGCTGATCACCACGGGCGGGCCCTTGGCGGCGAGTTCGACCGAGAGATCGCTGGCACCGGCAGGATCGGCAATGCCGGAGGCGGTGCCGTGCACCGCATCGCTCTCGATGCTGGCGCGATCAACGGTGATGCCGCCGGCATTGGTTGCAGTGCCCGCGACATCGAAGCTGGTCTTGCCGGCAAACAGCGGCTTCAGGTTTTCCGGCAGGAAGCGCGCAAAATCGCCGTCGCCCTTGGCCTCGACATGATTGCCCTTGTCGGTGAGCTGGTGACGGCCGGTGAGTTGGGTGACGATCTGATGGTCGACGAGGAAGGTGCCGACACCGCTCCAGTTGGCAAGCGGCCCGCTGCCCGAAACCACGATATCGACCGGCGGCACATCCGGCAGCTTGAGCAGGTTGGCAATGATGCCGCCGGCCGGCTCCGACGCCTTGAGGCCGAGGTCCAGCTTGTTGTCGGCGGGTGCAAAATGGATCTTGGCGTCGACATTGCCTTGCTTGCCGTCGTGACGGGTGACGTTAAGCACCGTCTGGACCGCCAGTGGCGCGGCGTCGGCCTTGAGCATTCCCTTGGCTGCGAGCTCGGCGATGCCGCTGCCGGCCAGCTGCTCGCCGAGCGCGATTTCCGGCAGGTCGATCTGCTTGATGTCGATGGAGACCGGCAGCGTCGTCGTGCCGCCCTGCGCCGGCGGCTGCGAACCGGCCACCGGCAGGCGCGCCAGTTCGATGCGCCCGGCGGCGATGCGGTCGGCGCTGAAGCTTTTCGACAGCAGCGCCGTCGGCGACCAATCGACGGCCACCTTGCGCGCCACCAGCCAGGCGCCCTCGCGATCCTCGAGCACGACATGGTCGACGCTGAGATTGCCCGACCAGATTCCGTCGATGCCGCTGACGGTGACCTTGCGATCGTCGCTCGAGGCGAGCCGCGAAATGATGCCGGCGAGATTGTCGCGCCCACGCTCGGTCTTGGTCAGGACAACGAGCGCGCCGATCGCGCCCGCGACCGCGATCAGCAGCGTGTAGAGGACAATGCGAAGGATGCGCCAGACCGTTTTCATCGTCAGAAGGCCTGGCCAATGCCGGCATAGATGCCGAAATGAGGGTCGCCGGGATCACGGTTGAGCGGCACGGCCGCGTCGATGCGCAACGGCCCGAACGGCGTGACATAGCGCAGGCCGACACCGGCGCCGACCTTGACGTCGGAGAAGTTGGGAACCGACTTCGTCGATACCGTGCCGGCATCGACGAAGGGAACGATGCCGATCGTGTCGGTGACGGCAATGCGCATCTCCACCGAGGTCTCGAAGAAGGACAGGCCGCCGATCGGCTGGCCGGTGAAATCCTTGGGGCCGATGCCTTGATAGGCATAGCCGCGCACCGAGCCGCCGCCGCCGGAATAGAAGCGCCGGTCGGCGGGCACGTTCTGCAGCCCGGTACCGACGATCGAGCCGATGGCGACACGTTCAGCCAGCACGAACTTCGACGCGGTATCCAGCGACTGATAGGCAGATCCCTCGCCCTTCAGCTTGAGGAAGGCCGCACCACTCAATAGGTCGTAGCTCGGCTCGGCATAGGCGAGCACCCTGAAGCCCCGGGTCGGATTCAACCTGCTGTCCCTGTTGTCATAGACATATTGCAGCGGAATGCTGGCGATCAGGTAGGTGTGCTTGCCGAAGGCGTCATGGATGCGCGAATAATCGAGCGCCACCTCGGCCGATACGGTCTGCTTCTTGTCGAGTTCGTAGGACAGGCCGGTGCTGCCCTTGACCGAGAAATGGTCGTACGCGTCGGGATGCTCGAGCACGGTCTTCACGCTGGCGAAGAACTTTGACGCCGGTCCGACCACGCCGGGTTTCTCGAACATGATGCCGGCATTGTAGTTCAGCTCGGACAGATTGTTGCTGCCTATGCCGCTGATGGCGCCGTCGATGCGCAGCTTTTCGGCGTGGCCAAACAGGTTGCGGTGCCCCCAGTAGCCCTCGAGGCCAAGCCCCTCGGTGTTCGAGAAAGTGCCGCCCAGCCCGAAAAAGCGCGGCTTGCGCTCGCTGACCTGGACGCCGATCGGAATGTTGCCGTCCGCGTCGAGCTTGTCGGCTTCCTTGAACGTCACGCTGTTGAAGACCTCGAGCGCCAGCAGCCTGTCGCGCGCGTCGCTGATCTCCTGCGGCGAGTATTGCCTGCCGCGCTTCAACCCGGTCATGTATTCGGTGAAGTCCCTGTCGACCTTCTCGGTACCTTCCACGGTGGTCGCGCCATAGCCGGCGACCGGCCCGGCTGCGACCGTCAGCGTCACATCGAGGGTCGATGTGGCATGGTCGGCGACGATCTGCCGGTCGGTCACCTTGGCCAGCGGCCTGCCCTGCTCCTTCAGCGTCCGCACGATCAGCGCCTCGGCCTTGAGCACCGCGCCCGATCCGGCGTCGCCGCCAGATATCAGCCCATAATCGGCGCTCATCAGCCCCGCCGCGTCGCCCTCCAGCCGGATGTCGCCAAGGGTGAATTTGGGGCCTGCGGCGATATTGATCGACACAGGGATAGGCTGCGGCCCCTTGAACTCGGCGTCCGGCGGCAGTTCGTCGAGCGGCTTGCCGTCGATGGTGATGGTGACGACGCCTTCATAACGGGCATCGGCATAAAGTGCGGCGACCAGCTGTTCACGGTCGCCGCGCGCCTTGGCCATCAGCCCGAGCGAACCCGAAACGGGCCGGTCCTCGTCGCCTTTCAGCGCCGAGGCGTTTTCGAGCTTCTTGACGAGGTCCTTGTCGGCGTCGGGCGCGGAGATAGTCACCGCGTAGCGCAGCGGATCGACAATGTCGGCGTCCTCGTCGCTGGACGATCCCCACAGCTTGATGCCGAAAAGCTCGAACGCGGCCACGGACCTTGATTCGGCGATCAGCACCGTCCCGCACATCATGGCCAAAAGCAGGGCGCGCGGAAGCACGCGCCCTGGCGCGGTCCCTCCTGACATCTGCTTTTCATGCGCCGGCATTAAGACAACCTAGGTTACAAAACTAAAATTGGAATGAAGTTCTGAAGCGCTCGTAAAGGGGCCACAATCCAATTGTCTGAAATAGGACGGGCTTGGAATTCACACCTTCTGCGTTTTCGCAAGAAAGCGTGATCCCCTTCCCGTGGAGGTTACTGTCCGCATACCGGTCCTTGGCCGGAAAATAAACCGTTGGCAGGCGGCAACCTGCCGCGTCCGCGCGTTGACAAGCCTGACTGAAGCTTGAACATGCCCGGACGTCTGCAATTGTCTGGAGGGTGTTATGGCAATGCGCGCGGCTCGTGGTCTGTCGATTCTCGTCCTTCTCTTCTTCGCCTGGGGCAGCGTCGCGCAGGCGGCGGAAGCGCGAAGAATCGCAACGACGGACAATTCCGATTATTTCGGCTTCGATCTCAGGTCCGACCAGAACGTCACGCTCGACCAGTGCAAGACGACATGTCTCGGCGATCCGGCCTGCCGCGCCTTCACCTACAACACCAAGGCCAAATGGTGCTTTCTCAAATCCGACTATAACCAGTTGAAATCCTTCAATGGCGCGGTAGCCGGCAAGGTCGTCAACATCGACGGCGATCCAGATATCGGCGCGCCGCCGGAACTCGCCTTCTTCCCCAACTGGATGGCCGACCAGGCCCAGCAATACCGCAACAAGCTGCTTGGCCCTGCCTTTGACAAGCCGACGGAGGGCATGGCGGCGCTGATCAACTCGGCCGAACAAGCCGTACAGACTGGCGACCATCGCTCCGCCATGCAGAAATACGAGGCCGCTGTCTCGGTCATGCCGGATGACGGCCAGCTCTGGCTCAAACTGGCGCGCGAAACGCTGGCCGTGCAGCCTGCCGCGAACACCTCCGAAGCCTCGACTTTGCCGGCAAACGGCACGTCGGCCGCCTTCAACGCCTACAAGCTGCTGCGCACCACCAAGACGCGCGCCGAAGTGCTGGCGCTGCTCGGCAATGGTCTCGACAAGCGCGATCTCTACCGGCCGGCGCTGCAGGCCTATGAAGCCAGCCTTGCGCTGGAAAGCTCGCCCGCGGTCCAGGCCGACTATGCCGATCTGAAGGCCCGCAAGGGGTTCCGCGTCATCGATCACTCTGTCGATGCCGACACCAGCGCGCCGCGCATCTGCGCGCAATTCTCCGAGGATCTGGTCAAGACCGGCGTCGACTACGCGCAGTTCGTCACCGTTGACAACGCCCCGCCCAAGGGCGTCGAGGCCAAGGACAAGCAGATCTGCGTCGAAGGGCTCGAACACGGCCAGCACTATGACGTCACCTTCCGCGCCGGCCTGCCGGCCGCGATCGGCGAAGTGACCGCTGCTCCCGTGGTACTGTCGATCTATGTGCAGGACCGCGCGCCGTCCGCCCGCTTCACCGGCGACAGCTTCGTGCTGCCGGCCGGCGCGCGCCGCGGCATCCCGGTCGTCACCGTCAACATGAACGCCGCCGAGATGAAGCTCTACCGCATCGGCGACCGCTCGCTGGCGCAGCTGCTGTCGGGCTATCAGTTCCTGCACCAGCTCGACGGCTATGACATATCCAACATTTCCGAGCAGATGGGCGCGCCGGTCTGGCAGGGCCAGCTCGACATCGTCAACGATCTCAACAAGGAGGTCACCACCTCCTTCCCGGTCGACGAAGCGCTGCCGCAGCGCAAGCCCGGCGTCTATGTGCTGACCGCCAAGGCCGTCAACGACAAGAGCGACGATTACGGTTCGCTGGCCACGCAGTGGTTCGTCGTCTCCGAAATCGGACTGTCGACCTATACCGGCCAGGACGGGCTCAACGTCTTTGCCCGTTCGCTGGGCAGCGCCAAGCCGATTGCCGGTGCCGAACTGACGCTGGTTGCCCGTAACAACGAGGTTCTCGGAACCGCGACGTCGGATGCGAACGGCCATGCCGTCTTCAACCCCGGCCTGACGCGCGGTGACGGCGGCATGGTGCCGGCCGTGCTGATGGCCAAGCAGGGCGACAATGATTTCGTCTTCCTCGATATGTCAAAGGCCGGCTTCGACCTGTCCGACCGCGGCGTCACCGGACGCGCCGCACCGGGCGCGCTCGACGTCTATGCCTGGACCGAACGCGGCATCTACCGTGCCGGCGAGGACGTCCATGTCGCCGCGCTTGCCCGCGACGGCGCGGCCAAGGCGGTCGAGAACCTGCCGCTGACCTTTATCTTCTCGCGTCCCGATGGCGTCGAGGACCGCCGCATCATCAGCGACGGCGCATCGGCCGGCGGTCACGCCGTCGACCTGCCGCTCGAACCCAACGCCATGCGCGGCACATGGTCGGTGTCGATCCACACCGACCCCAAGCAGCCGGCGGTTGCCAGCCAGATGTTCCTGGTCGAGGACTTCGTGCCGGATCGCATCGAATTCGACATGAAGGCCGACAAGCAGGAGATTGCGCGGGGCGAAACCGCCAACATCAACATTGACGGCCGCTTCCTCTATGGCGCGCCGGCGGCGGGTCTGGCGCTGGAAGGCGAACTGACCCTGTCGACGTCCCGGGACTGGGACCGCTTCCCCGACTTTTCCTTCGGCCTCGCCGACGAGCAGTCGGCGGAGCCCACGGTCACGCCGCTCACCGATCTGCCGGTGGTCGGCGATGACGGCAAAGCGACCTTCCCGATCTCCGTCGACCAATTGCCCTCGACCACCAAGCTGGTCGACGGCAAGGTGACGGTGCGCATGCGCGAAACCGGTGGCCGCGCCATCGAGCGCTCGCTCAACATCGGCATCCGCCCGCAAGGACATATGATCGGCATTCGTCCCGATTTCGCCGACGGTGAAGTCCCGCAGGGCGGCACGGCCAAGTTCAGCCTGATCGCCGTCGATCCGGACGGCAAGCGCGAGGCGCTGAAGGGCGCGCAGTGGACGCTGGTCAAGGTCGAACGCAATTATCAGTGGTACCGCTCCAACAACTCCTGGAACTATGAGCCGGTGAGCTTGACCAAGTCGATCGCCAACGGCCAAATCGACCTCAACGCCGATGGCGACGCCACCGTCTCCGTACCTGTCGACTGGGGCCAGTACCGGCTCGAGGTCGAGACAGCGGACCCCGAGGGACCGGCGACCAGCTATGAGTTCGACGCCGGCTGGTATGTCGCCTCGACCACCACCGAAACGCCTGACGGCCTGGAGATTGCCCTGGACAAGGACAATTATGCCGCCGGCGAAGTGGCCAAGCTGAAAATCTCGCCGCATTTTGCCGGCGAACTTCTGATCAACATCGGCTCCGACAAGCTGCTGAAGACCATCACGGCGACCGTGCCGGCCGGCGGCAGCACCGTCGACATCCCGGTCGGCGACGACTGGGGCGCCGGCGCCTATGTCACGGCGACCCTGTTCCGTCCCGGCGACGCGCAGGAAAGCCGCATGCCAGCCCGCGCCATCGGCGTGAAATGGCTGACGGTCGACCCAGCTGCGAAGAAGCTTGCCGTTACGCTCACGCCGCCGGACCAGACGATGCCGCGCCAGCAGCTGTCGATCCCGGTTTCCGTGGCCGGCGTGCAGCCGGGCACCAATGCCTATGTCACGGTTGCCGCCGTCGATGTCGGCATCCTCAACTTGACCAACTACAAGGCGCCGGATCCGGAGAATTGGTTCTTTGGCCAGCGCATGCTGGGCATGGAGATCCGCGACATCTACGGCCGCCTGATCGATGGCTCGCTTGGCACCACCGGCAAGCTCAGGACCGGCGGTGACGGCGCCAACATGCAGACGCAAGGCAGTCCGCCCACTGAAAAACTGGTCGCCTTCTTCTCCGGCATCGTCCAGCTCGATGCCGACGGCAAGGCTCGGATCGACTTCGACATTCCGCAGTTCAACGGCACCGTCCGCGTCATGGCTGTCGCCTGGACCAAGGAGGCGGTTGGCCACGCTCAATCCGATGTTATTGTGCGCGATCCGGTGGTCATAACCGCCGGCCTGCCGCGCTTCCTGGCGCCTGGCGACAACGCCGTCATGCGGCTCGACGTGGCCGACACCGACGGCCCCGCCGGCGACTATGCGCTGTCGATCGACACGACGGGGGACCTGTCGACAGGCGACAAGCCCCTGCCCCAGAAGCTGACGCTCGCCAAGGGCAAGCGCCAGACGTTGACCGTGCCGCTGATCGCGAAGACGGCCGGCAGTGCCTCGCTCACCATCAAGCTGGCGCACGCCGACGGCACCAAGGTCGAGCAGACGCTCTATGTGCCGGTACGCCCGGCCCAATTGCCGGTCACCACGCGCCTTGTGGTCGACCTCAAGGGCAATGGCGGCGCGCTTCGCGTCGACAAGGAACTGCTGGCTGCCAGCCTGCTCGAAGGCGCATCGGTCAGCGTCGGCATTTCGCAGGCTGCGGCCTTCGACGTGCCTTCGCTGCTGATGACACTCGATCGTTACCCCTATGGTTGCGCCGAGCAGACCACCAGCCGCGCCATGCCGCTTCTCTACGTCAACGAGATGGCATCAGGCGTCGGCATGGAAAGCGACCCCGACCTGCACGGCCGCATCCAGGATGCGATCTACAAGGTCCTGAGCTACCAGTCCTCGAGCGGCAGCTTCGGCCTGTGGGGTCCGGGCTCCGGCGATCTGTGGCTCGACGCCTATGTCAGCGAGTTCCTGACCAGGGCGCGGGAGCAGAAATACGATGTGCCGGCTTTGGCGATGAACCAGGCTCTGAACAACCTGCAGAACTCGCTCGGCTACGACCAGAGCGTACAGGACCGCGGCAGCGAGATCGCTTACGCCCTCTACGTTCTGGCCCGCAACAAGAAGGCCTCGATCGGTGATCTGCGCTATTACGCCGACACCCAGCTCGAAGCCTTCTCGAGCCCGATGGCCGTTGCCCAGTTGGCGGCGAGCCTGGCGCTCTACGGCGACACGCAGCGTTCGGAGGCGACGTTCAAGACCGCGCTGCAACTCGCCAAGTCGAGCACCGACTACGACTGGTACCGCTCCGACTACGGCTCGGCATTGCGTGACGGCGCGGCGATGCTGTCATTGGCGGCGGAATCGAAGCCGGTATCGACGATCGTGCCCGAGCTGATCAAGCTGGTGACCAGGAAACGCGCCGAAGTCCGCTGGACCAGCACTCAGGACGATTCCTGGATGCTGCTGGCGGCCCGCGCGCTGAAGGAGGGCAACGATTCGATCGCGTTGACCGTCAACGGCGCGCCGCATTCCGGCGGCTATTCCAACCAGGTCAACGGCTCCGAACTGGTCGACAGCCCGCTCGAAATCGCCAACACCGGCAAGACCCCGCTGCAGGCCGTCGTCACCACGGTGGCGTCGCCGATCCAGCCCTTGCCGGCCGGCGGCGACGGCTTCACCATCAGCCGTACCTACTACAAGCTCGACGGCACCGAAGCCAATGTGACGGAGGCCACCCAGAACGAACGTTATGTCGTTGTGCTCAAGGTCACCGAGCAGAACAGCTGGCCGTCGCGCCTGCTGGTCACCGACCTGTTGCCGGCCGGCTTCGAGATCGACAATCCGGGCCTGGTTTCCAGCGCCCAGTTGACGAACTTCTCCTGGCTGGCGCAGACCGACGCGGCCCATCTCGAGTTCCGCGACGACCGTTTCGTCGCGGCATTCAACCCGGCCGACGGCGACCACGACCACAATCTGACGCTCGCCTATGTCGTGCGCGCCGTGACGCCGGGCACCTATGCGCACCCGGCGGCTACGGTGGAGGACATGTACCGGCCGCAATATTCGGCCCGCACCGCCACCGGCATGATGGAGATCAAGGCGCCCTAAGGCGCCTGTGGCGGATATGAATGTGAGGTTTGCGCTGCCCCTCATCCGCCTGCCGGCACCTTCTCCCCGTATAGAGACGGGGAGAAGATGGCTGTCCCGATCGCCGGCACTAGCTCTGCAACCTTGGAAATTGGCGAAAGCCTCTGCGCAGGCCTCTTTCTCCCCGTCTCTATGCGGGGAGAAATGCCTGGCAGGGCAATGAGGGGCAGCGCCATGCTCTCCAGGAAATTTCTTCGCCGCACTGCCATCGTTGCAGCCTCTCTCGCTGGCTTCGCGGCAATCGCCGCCGCCACTCTCTGGGAACTCGACCGCGCCTTCCCCCACCATTGCCCGCAACTCTGACCGTCTCCACCGAAGTCCAAGACCGCGACGGCCAGCTGTTGCGCGCCTTCGCCACGCCCGACGGCTACTGGCGGCTGGAGACCCGGATCGACCAGGTCGACAAGCAGTTCATCGACATGCTGGTCACCTATGAGGACAAGCGCTTCTGGGACCATGAGGGCGTCGATGTGCTGGCGCTGGCGCGCGCCGCCGGCCAGTTCGCCACCAGCGGCCATATCGTTTCCGGCGGCTCGACCCTGTCGATGCAGCTTGCCCGGCTGATCGAGCCGCGCGAAAGCCGCAGCCTCGGCTCCAAGATCAAGCAGATGCTGCGCGCCATCCAGATCGAGCGGCGGCTGTCGAAGCGCGACATCCTCGAACGCTATCTGACGCTGGCCCCCTATGGCGGCAATCTGGAAGGCGTGCGCGCCGCTTCGCTCGCCTATTTCGGCAAGGAACCGAAGCGGCTGACCGTTTCCGAGGCCGCCCTTCTCGTCGCCCTCCCCCAATTGCCGGAAAAGCGCCGGCCCGACCGCAACCTCCAGATCGCCCATGCCGCGCGCGATCGTGTGCTGAGCCGCATGGTCTCGTCAGGCCTGATCGGCGAACGCGAGGCGGCGCGCGCGGCGCTCGACGATGTCTCGGGCCTACGGCGCACCTTGCCGGCGCTTGCCGCGCATGCCTCCTATGCGATGCTGCCCAAGGCCGTCCCGGGTCAGCCGCTCAAGCTGACGATCCGCAAAAGCGTCCAGCAAGGACTGGAACAGGTGGCGCGCGACGCCGCCACCAGGCTCGGACCGCGCCTGTCCGTCGCCATGGTGCTGGCCGATGCCCGCACCGGCGACATTCTGGGCGAAGTCGGATCGGCCAATTTCTTCGATGCCAGCCGTTCCGGCTGGATCGACATGACCAAGGTCGTGCGCTCGCCCGGCTCGACGCTGAAGCCGTTCATCTACGGCCTCGCCTTCGAGCAGGGGCTGGTGGCGCAGGAAACGCTGATCGAGGACAGCCCGGTCGATTTCAGCGGCTACAGACCGAAGAATTTCGACATGGGCTATCAGGGCGACGTCAGCATCCGCCAGGCTTTGCAACTATCGCTCAACGTGCCGGCGATCCGCGTGCTCGACGCGGTCGGCCCGGCGCGACTGACGGCGCGTTTCCGCCAGGCGGGCGTCAACCCGATCCTGCCGGTCAATGAAGCGCCTGGCCTGGCCATCGGCCTCGGCGGCGTCGGCGTCACGTTGCGCGACCTGGTCCAGCTCTACACAGGGCTCGCCAATGGCGGGAAGACGCATTCGCTGCATGACGGCACCGAGCCGGCCAACGCCGCGAGTTCGACCACCACCATCCTCAACGACCAGGCCAACTGGCAGATCATCGACATTTTGTCGGGTGTGAAGCCACCCGAAGGCGCCTTGCAGCGCGGCATTGCTTACAAGACCGGCACCTCTTACGGCTACCGCGACGCCTGGTCGGTGGGCTTCGACGGCCGCTATGTGCTGGGTGTCTGGGTCGGCCGGCCCGATGCCGGTGCGGTGCCGGGTCTTTCCGGCTATGTCTCGGCTGCCCCGATCCTGTTCGAAGGCTTTGTCCGCTCGGGGCTGGCGACCGTGCCGCTGCCGGGCAAACCGCCCGGCGCCTTTACCCCCAAGCGCGAGGACCTGCCGGTGACGCTTGCCCGGTTCGGCGCCGGCGCGGATGGCCTGGTGCAGGCGACGCCGACCGAACCCGCGCCGACCATCATCTTCCCGCCGGATGGCGCCCGCGTCGATCTAGCCACCAACTCGGCCGATGCGTCGCCACTGGTGCTGAAGCTGCAAGGCGGCCGGGCACCGTTCCGCTGGCTGGCCAACGGCAAGCCGCTCATCGGCCTCGATCGCCGCCGCACCGCGACATGGCAGCCCGACGGCGCGGGTTACTCGACGCTGACCGTCATCGACGCGGCGGGACGAGCGGCGAGTGTGAAAGTGTTCGTCGAGTAGGCTGCTTCAAGGGATTCATCTCGCTGACTTTTGAGGCCGGGGATAGAAGGATAGTTCGCCTGATGCCCGGTGTGAGACGCCATACCTTGCGCAAGATTGTCGCCATTCTCGTCACGGTGCTGACGGCCACCCAGTTTGCCGGCGCCGACCCCCTTCCCGCCGGTTTCGTCCGCCTCTCCGATATCGCCCCATCCATCCGCCAGGACATTCGCTACGCCGGCTCCGACAATTTCCTGCACCGCAAGGTGAACGGCTACGACGCTCCTGTCTGCATTCTCACCGACCAGGCGGCGGAGGCGCTCATCAGCGTTCAGAAGGTGATGACCGCCAGGGGCATGACGCTGGTCGTGTTCGACTGCTATCGCCCTGCCCGCTCCGTGGCCGACATGGGCGATTGGACGACCGCGGGCGGACCGCCGGACCCGCAATGGTATCCGAAGGTCAAGCGCGGCGACCTCATCGCCGAGGGCTACGTCGCCCGCCAGTCGGCACATTCGCGCGGCTCGACCGTCGATGTTGCCATCGCGCCTGCCGACAGGATGTCCGCGCAGAAACCGGCCTGCGGCGCTGTCGACGCCAACACCCTCGATTTCGGCACCGGCTTCGACTGCTTCGACCCGACGAGTGAAACCGCACATCGCCCGCTCGGCACCGAAGCGGCGGCAAACCGCAAGCTCCTTGTCGATGCCATGGGTGCTGGAGGTTTCAGGAACTACGCGCGAGAATGGTGGCATTTTACGCTCGACCAGGAGCCATTTCAAAAGCAGCGCTTCGATTTCCCGGTGACCGCCGAGTGACCTGCCCAAAGCAGACTTGCCCGGCAACCGCGCGTCCCTAGATAGGCCACAGGGCGGACCGACGCCTACGCGGAGCAACCGCGAGGAAAATATTTCTCATAGCCGCGGCAGATCGCCAGAGATTTTCTCCAGGGAGGCAAAAAAGGCAACATTCAGTGCATCTAATTTCTATAATTTCGGTAGATTTGGCGCGGGTTCAACGGAGGCAGAAATGACCAAACCTCATTTCAGGAAACTGCTCGGCGCACTGGTCGCCACATCTGTCCAGTTCGGCACGCTCGGTTTCGCGTTTGCCGACACCACCATTCTCAACGTGTCCTACGATCCGACGCGCGAGCTCTACAAGGCTTATGACGAGGCCTTCGCCGCGCATTGGAAGACAGAGACCGGCGAGACGGTGACGATCCAGCAGTCACATGGCGGATCGGGCGCCCAGGCCCGCGCCGTGATCGACGGCCTCGACGCCGATGTGGTGACGCTGGCGCTCGAAGGCGACATCAATGCCATCGTCTCCAAATCGAAAAAGATCAATCCCGATTGGCGCAAGAAATTCGAAAACAATTCAGCGCCTTACACCTCGACCATCATCTTCCTTGTCCGCAAGGGCAATCCCAAGGGCATCCACGACTGGAACGACCTCGTCAAGGACGGCGTCCAGGTGATCACGCCCAACCCCAAGACGTCGGGCGGCGCGCGTTGGAACTATCTCGCGGCCTGGGCCTATGCCAACGCCAATGATGGCGGCGACGAAGCCAAGACCAAGGAATTTGTCGGCAAGCTCTATGCCAATGCTCCCGTGCTCGACACCGGTGCGCGCGGCTCGACAGTGACCTTCGCGCAAAAAGGCCTTGGCGACGTGCTGATCGCCTGGGAAAACGATGCCTATCTGGCGCTCGACGAGTTTGGCGCCGACAATTTCGACATCGTCTATCCGCCGACCTCGATCCTGGCCGAGCCGCCGGTGGCCGTGGTCGATGCCAATGTCGACGCCAAGGGCACGCGCAAGGTGGCCGAGGCCTATCTGAGCTACCTCTATTCCAAGGAAGGCCAGACCATCATCGCCAAGAACCATTACCGGCCGTCCAAGCCCGAACTGGTTCCGCCCGAGGATCTCGCCAAGCTGCCGCCTATCAAGCTGATCACCATCGACGACCCGCTTTTCGGTGGTTGGAAGAAGGCACAGCCTTATCATTTCGGCGACGGTGGTATATTCGACCAGATCTACAAACCAGCCCAGTGAGCTAAAACCTAGATTAGGACGATATGACCACAGCACCCGCGCAGGCGGGGTGGCGGTTCAGACAGCCGAGTGTCATTCCGGGTTTCGGATTGACGCTCGGCTTCTCGCTTGCCTACCTCACCCTCATCATCCTCATACCGCTATCCGGGCTGATCTGGCGTTCGGCCGCTCTCGGCTGGGTCGATTTCTGGGCCATCGCCACCGATCGCCGCACCCTCAACGCACTCGAAATCAGCTTCGGCACCGCCTTCATCGCGGCTGTCGTCAATGTCGTTTTCGGCACGCTCGTCGCCTGGGTGCTGGTGCGCTACCGCTTTCCCGGCCGCCGCATCGTCGATGCGATGGTCGACCTGCCATTCGCGCTGCCGACGGCGGTGGCCGGCATCGCGCTGACCTCGCTCTACGCGCCGAACGGCTGGATCGGCAAATTGCTGATGCCGCTCGGCATCAAGGTCGCCTACACGCCGCTCGGCATCGTCATCGCGCTGGTCTTCATCGGCCTGCCCTTCGTCGTGCGCACCGTGCAGCCGATCATGGAAGAAATCGACAAGGAGGTGGAGGAAGCCGCCGCCACGCTTGGCGCCAGCCGCTTCCAGATCATCACCCGCGTGCTCTTTCCGGGCCTGGCGCCGGCCATCATCACCGGCTTCTCGCTCGCCTTCGCGCGCGGCGTCGGCGAATACGGCTCGGTCATCTTCATCGCCGGCAACCTGCCTTACAAATCCGAGATCGCGCCGCTTCTGATCGTCATCCGGCTCGAGGAATACAATTACCCCGCGGCAACCGCGATCGCGGCAATCATGCTGGCGCTCTCGTTCGTCATGCTGCTGGTCGTCAATCTGGTGCAGACATGGAGCCGCAAGCGCTATGGCTGATCCCGAGATCAAATCCTACGAACCGTATCACGAGAGCCGCTCGGCGGCGGTGACCGAAAGCCGCCCGGCGCAGGCCGTGCTGATGGCCATCGCTTTCGCTTTCCTCGGCATCTTCCTGCTTTTGCCGCTGATCATCGTCTTCCACGAGGCGCTGGCGAAAGGCGTCGGTGCCTATACGCAAGCACTGGGCGAACCGGACGCACGCTCGGCCATCCACCTGACACTGCTTGTCGCGGCGATCTCGGTGCCTCTCAATGTCGTCTTCGGCATCTCCGCCGCCTGGGCGATCGCCAAGTTCGAATTCAAGGGCAAGGCGTTTCTCACCACGCTGATCGACCTGCCCTTCTCGGTCTCGCCCGTCATTTCGGGTCTGGTCTACGTGCTTCTGTTCGGCGCACAGGGGTTGCTCGGCGGGTGGCTGAAGGCACATGGCATCCAGATCTTGTTCGCCGTGCCGGGCATTGTGCTGGCCACCGTCTTCGTCACCTTCCCCTTCGTCGCCCGCGAACTGATCCCACTGATGCAGGAACAGGGCAATGGCGACGAGGAGGCCGCCCTTTCGCTCGGCGCCAATGGCTGGCAGACCTTCTGGTTAGTGACCTTGCCCAATGTCAAATGGGGCCTGCTCTACGGCGTGCTTTTGTGCAATGCGCGCGCCATGGGCGAGTTCGGCGCGGTTTCGGTGGTGTCGGGCCACATACGCGGCCTGACCAACACCATGCCCCTGCATGTCGAAATCCTGTACAACGAGTACAACGCCGTCGGCGCTTTCGCCGTCGCCTCGCTGCTTGCCGGGCTGGCGCTCGTCACGCTGGTCTTGAAAACACTGCTCGAGATGCGCTACGGCGCCGAACTCGCCGCGACGCGCGGACATTAGAAGGTTCATTGTATGGAAGTTCGCGTTGCCAACGTGCGCAAGGAGTTCGAGCGGTTTCCGGCGCTTCACGACGTGTCGCTCGACATCAAGTCGGGCGAATTGATTGCGTTGCTGGGACCATCCGGCTCCGGCAAGACGACCTTGCTAAGGCTGATCGCCGGGCTGGAGCGGCCGACACGCGGGAAAATCTTCTTTGGAGACGAGGACGCTTCGCAGAAATCGATCCAGGAGCGCAATGTCGGCTTCGTCTTCCAGCACTACGCGCTGTTCCGTCACATGACGGTGGCTGACAATATCGGCTTCGGCCTCAAGGTGCGGCACGGACCGTCGCGGCCGCCAGCAGCGGAGATCCGCCGCCGTGCGTCCGAGCTTCTCGATCTCGTCCAGCTTTCAGGGCTGGAGAAGCGCTATCCCGCGCAGCTTTCGGGCGGCCAGCGCCAGCGCGTGGCGCTAGCCCGCGCCATGGCCATCGAGCCCAAGGTGCTGCTGCTCGACGAGCCGTTCGGCGCGCTCGACGCGCAGGTGCGCCGGGAACTCCGCCGCTGGCTGCGGGAAATCCATGACGCCACCGGCCACACCACCGTCTTCGTCACCCACGATCAGGAAGAGGCGCTGGAACTGGCCGACCGTGTCGTGGTGATGAGCCAAGGCCGGATCGAGCAGGTCGGCACCGCCGACGACATCTACGACACGCCGAATTCGCCCTTTGTCTACGGCTTCATCGGCGAATCGAGCTCCCTTCCGGTCAAGGTCGAGAATGGCGAGATCTGGCTAGCCGACCGTCCGATCGGATTGTCCGCGCCGCACGCGGCCGAGGGTGATGCGATGCTTTACTTCCGTCCGCATGATGTCGAACTGCTGGACGGCTGCAGCGGCTGCATCGCCGGCACCGTGGCCGCCAGCCGCCGCGTCGCCGGCACGCGCCGGGTGGAGCTTGAAATCGGCGGCGAACGCCAGCGGGTCGAGATTGAGCTGCCGGTCGATCATCCGGCAGCGCAGAAGAGCCGCGTGGCGTTCCGCCCCGGGCGCTGGAAGCTGTTCCCGGCTGCATAGCGATCGGACCACGGAGAATCCGCCCCAGGGATGTCCCGGTTCGGTGGCGGTCGCTTACCCTGTCACCTGGCCTTCAACGACAACACCAGGGTCATCGGGGGCTTTTATCAGAAACAGGCTGAAGAGGACCGAACTCAAACGGCGAAAGAAAAAACTACGATATGCCTGTTTGGGAAACGGTTTTCTAGCAACAATGGTCAAGCTCTGAATCCATGCCTCGCCGCTCCTTGGCGCCCCGGCTATGGTCTGGCAATAGAGCCTTACATCCGGAGCCTTTTCATGAAGCGATTTTTCCTCGGCGTTGCCGCCGCCGGTCTCCTCCTCGCATCCTCCCAAGCCTGGTCGGCCGACAAGCTGCTGAACGCCTCCTATGACGTCGGCCGCGAACTGTTCGTGCAGGTCAACAAAGCCTTCGTCGCCAAGCATCCGGGCGTCACGGTCGACCAGTCGCATGCCGGCACTTCGGCGCAGGCGCGCGCCATCGCCGAGGGCCTCGGCGCCGATGTCGTCACCTTCAACCAGGTCACCGACGTCGACTTCCTGGTCAAGAAGGGCCTCGTCTCCGCCGACTGGCAGAAGGATTTTCCCGACAACGCCTCGCCCTTCTATTCGCTGCCGTCCTTCCTGGTGCGCGCGGGCAACCCCAAGCACATCAAGGACTGGAACGATCTGGTGCGCGACGACGTGCAGGTGATCTTCCCCAACCCGAAAACGTCGGGCAATGCGCGCTACACCTACCTGGCGGCCACCGCCTACGCCAAGGAAGCCTTCAAGGGCGATGACGCCAAGGTGAAGGAATTCATCACCAAGCTGTTCAACAACGTGCCGATCTTCGATACGGGCGGGCGCGCCGCGACCACCACCTTCGTGCAGCGCCAGATCGGCGACGTGCTGATCACCTTCGAATCCGAGACGCGCGGCATCCGCAAGGAATATGGCGACGACAAATTCGAGCAGGTCACGCCTTCGGTCAGCCTTCTGGCGGAGTTCCCGGTAGCGATCGTCGACAAGGTCGCCGACGAGCACGGCACGCGCGATCTGGCCAAGAGCTATCTCGACTTCCTCTATACGCCCGAGGGCCAGGGCGTCGCCGCCGACAACGGCTTGCGCGAACGCGACGCGGCTGTCGCGGCCAAATACAAGGCCGATTTTCCAAACGTGCGCCTGCTAACGGTGGAAGACGTCTTCGGCGGTTGGGACAAGGTCCAAAAGGAGCATTTCGCCGCCGGCGGCCTGCTCGACCAGGCTTATGGCAGCCGCTAAAATTTCCGCGGCCCGATAGAAAGATCAGAAAAGCCGGCCCTGGCCGGCTTTCCTCGTTTATGCAGCCGATAGGGCAAAGCGGCGCGCTTCGTGGAAAACGTTACAAAGAATCAACGCGTTTGTGCCTAACATGCCTTCCAATGGCTCATTTTCGCGAAACGGCGGCGTGCGGAAGCAATGCCGTCATCATTTGCACACAAACAGCCGCCAGATGCGGGGTGGTTGGGGCTTCAACGGGTTATCAGGGCATGCTGACGAAAAAAGGCAAATACGGCCTCAAGGCCCTCGTGCATCTTTCCAATCTTCCGGTTGGCCAACTGGCCTTCGTCAACGACATCGCCGTCGCCAACAACATCCCGAAGAAATTCCTCGATGCCATCCTGGGCGAATTGCGCAACGCCGGCTTCGTCCAGAGCCGCAAGGGCAAGGAAGGCGGCTATCGCCTCGCCCGCCCGGCTTCCGAGATCAAGATCGGCCATGTCGTGCGCGTGCTCGACGGGCCGCTGGCGCCGATACCTTGCGCCAGCCGCACACAGTATCAGCGCTGCGAGGATTGCGACGAAGCGACCTGCCAGGTCCGGCACATGATGCTGGAAGTGCGCCAGGCGATTGCCGAGGTGCTGGACAACCGTAGCCTCGCCGCCATGCGCGATGCCGACAATGACGATTTCCCGGTCGAGTTGACATCGCAAATCTAGAGCCGGGTGAATGAGGCTGTCGAGGTTTACGAAATCCCGAAGAGCCGCCCGCAAGCAGCCATCGGCAGCCAGCTTTCGCACCGAGGTCATCGCCGACGTCTTCGTTCCCGAATATGCCGAGGACGTGCGCTTTTTCAGCCGCAAGCTGGCCAATCCCGGCAGGCTCCGCCGCTTCTCCACCAGGGATCTTCGCGAAAGCCTGATTACCCTCTTCTACCTCGCGGTCGCGGCAGCGCTGCCGGTGCGCTGGTGGTCGCCGATCTGCGATTGGGCGTCGAGGTTTCACTTGAAGCGCCATATGCGCAAGGACTTCCGCCCCTATGCCGCCGCAACGCGCGCGGTGCTCGGCGACGGCATCGATGCGCGCAAGCTGTTCGAGGCAATGCTCGCGGCGCGCCATCGCCGCCGCATGCAACTTGCCGCGCATCTGGTCGCCGGCCGTTGGACGCCGATGATCCGGCTGGAGGGACTCGAAGGCTTGCAGGCGGCCTTGCAACGCGGCCACGGCGCTATCCTCTGGTGCGATCAGTTCACCGCCCAGACGATGATCGGCAAGCGCGCCATACACGAGGCCGGCATCGAAGCGCATCAGGTCAGCGTCAATACGCATGGCGTGTCCGAGACAGTGTTCGGCCAGCGCTTCCTCAACCCGCCAATGATTCATGTCGAGAACCGGTTCCTGAAAAGCCGAATCGTCTTCGACCGCGACGACGCCTATCAAGTCACCATCCGCATTCAGAAGATGCTGAAGCAGAACGGCGTCGTGCTGATGACCAACACCATCCACGCCGGCTCGACCTTCACCGAAACCACACTGGGCGAAAACGGCTGGACGCACCTTGCCTCGGCACCGGCGAATTTCGCCGCCCGAGGCAAGACGGCCCTGTTTGCCATGTCGACTTTCGAGGAGGTGCCCTTCCGGCAATACCGGGCCGTCTTGAGCCCCGAACTGGTGCCGGCGGCACCGGCGCTCACGGCAGTGGACACAACCAGGGACGGAGCCAAGAACATGGCCCTCCAGGCACACTACATCCTGCTGAAACGCGACCGTCTGCTGCAGGCGCTGAAGCAGTGTCCCGAGCAGATGATGTCCTGGTCGCGCCATGAGCGGTTGACGGAAGCTCGGGACGACATCGGCATCAGTGAAGAAGGAGGCTCATGACCGGCGCATCGAGCGCATTGCCTGGGCGACGAGTTCATCGACCGGCCGCGTCGCGTCGAGAGTCAATGCCCGCTCGTCGGCACCTGGCGGCTCCAGGATGGCGAACTGGCTGTCGACCAGGCTTGCCGGCATGAAATGGCCCTGGCGGTTGCCAACGCGCCGCCGCGCGGTGGCGGGATCGATCTCCAGATAGAGGAAGACGATATCAGGGCAAAAGCCGCGCAGCCGCTCGCGATAGCCGCGCTTCAGCGCCGAGCAGGCGGCGACCACACCTTGGCCCTTGCCGATCGACGCCGCGATGTCGTCGCCGATCGCGTCAAGCCAGCCCTCGCGCAGTTGGTCGGTGAGCGGCTCGCCCCGCGCCATGCGGGCGACGTTTTCGGGCGGATGCAGCCTGTCGCCCTCGATGAAGACGGCACCCAGCGCGGCGGCCAGCGCGATACCGAGGGCTGACTTGCCGCAGCCGGCGACGCCCATCACCACGACGGCCGTCAAACCGGAAGCGCCCGTCGGCGCCCGCGCTGCCTTTTCGTCCACCGTCAACGGCTCGCCGGCGCACGGCCGTAGAGAAGGAGCATGGCGACGATGACGACACCGTAGATGATCTGCCGTCCCGCCTCCGGCATCTGCATGACCGACAGGATGGATTGCAGCAACGTGATCAGGATCACGCCCGCGACCGTGCCGAGATAGGAGCCGCGCCCACCCAGGATCGAGGTACCACCGAGCACGACGGCCGCGATCGACGGCAGCAGATAGGCATCCCCCATCGATTGCGCCGCCTTGGAGGCGTAACCTGCCAGCAGCACGCCGCCAAAGGCGGAGAGCCCGCCGGAGACGGCAAAGGCGATCATCACCACGCGTCTTGTGTCGACGCCGGAGAGATAGGCGGCGCGCTCGCAGTTGCCGATGCCATAGACCGCGCGGCCAAAACCGCTGCGGGTCAGCACGAACACCATCGCGGCCCCGATCAACGCCCAGATGATGACCGCGTTGGGGACGCCCGGAATGGTGAAGCCGGTGGCCAGGTAGCGCATGGCGCCGGTGGCAGAATCCTGCGGCGAGAATCCCCCGGTGTAGACCACCATCAGCCCTTGCGCGACGGCGTTGGTGGCCAGCGTGATGATCATCGAGGGGATGCGCAGATAGGCGACGCCGATGCCGTTGACGACGCCGATCAGCACGCCGCAGAAGATGCCGAACGGGATCGCCAGCGCCACGCCGGCCGGACCATAGGCCGCCGCCGCGCAGGCCATCATCGCGCCCGCCGCCACTGACCACGGCACCGACAGGTCGATCTGGCCGAGCAGGATGACCAGCATCATGCCGGTGGCGATGACGCCGAGGAACGAAGCCACCTTGAGCTGCTGCAAGAGATATTCAGGCGACAGGAAGCTGCGCGAATAGAGGCTTCCCACCAACAGTAGCACCACGATGCAGGCAAAGGCCGTCAGCACCGCCGGATCGGCGCGGCGGATGAATTTCGGCATGCGGCCGGCAATGCCGCCCAAGGTCGTCTCGCTCACAGGAACCACTCCAGCCGGTTGCGGACCCGAAACAGGGCGAAGGCGCCGAGGCTGACGGCGACCAGCAGGATAACGCCCTGGAACAGCGGCTGCCAGAGCGGATCGAAGTCGAAGACGAACAGAAGATCGCCGATCGTGCGGAAGGCCAGCGCGCCGAAGATGGCGCCGATGGCACTGCCCTTGCCACCGAACAAGGAGACGCCACCCAGCACCACGGCCGCGATCGAAAACAGCGTGTAGGCGTTGCCGCTGGCATAGGCTGCCTCCCCCGTATAGGTGAAGAAGGTGAGGAACAGCCCGCCGATCGCGGCCAGCAGGCCGGCCAGCGTGTAGGCGGCGAACTTGCCGCGACGGATCGGCACGCCGGACATGTAGGCAGCCGTTTCCGAAGAGCCTGCCGCGTAGGCTGCACGGCCGAGTACCGAACGGCTGAACGGCACCCAGATCAACAGCACGACCGCCAGCAGCACGACCAGGCTTGCCGGCACCAGATCAAAAAAACGTCCTGTCATGGCATCGGCCAGTTCCTCGTTGACCGAGCCGCCCGGGAACGGCCGCAGCAGGAGGCCCACTCCGTAATAGACCGCGCCGGTGGCGATGGTGGCGACGATCGGCTGCAGCCGCCCATAGATGACGATGGCGCCGTTGATGGCGCCGCACAGAAGGCCTGTCGCCAGCACGGCGATGACACCGAGCGTGGTCTGCATCGGGGTGCCCACCATCAGCCAGGAGGCCAGGCAGTTGGTGAGCAGGAAGATCATGCCGACGGACAGGTCGATGCCGGAGGTGATGACGACCAGTGTCTGCGCCATGGCGACGAAGGCAAGCAGCACGCCCTTATTCGAGGCCGTCTGCACGACATTAGCGGTGAAGCCCGCCGGATGGTTCGAGGTATAGATGACGAACATGACGATGAAGATGCCGAGCGCCAGCAGCGTTCCGCGCTGCTCGGCCAGCCAGTAGCGCCAATCTTTCACGCGCTTGCTCCCAGGCCCACCGGGCTCTCCTCGCCATGGATGTTGAGCGCGCTCGATATCAGCGCACGTTCGGTGATCTCGGCGCCGACCAGCTCGCGCTTGACCGCGCCGTCGTAGAGCACCAGCACGCGGTCGCAGCAGCCGATCAACTCGTCATAGTCGGTCGAATAGAACAGGATCGCCGCGCCCGCGTCCGCCAGCTTGCGCATCAGCTGATAGATTTCCTGCTTGGTGCCGACATCGATGCCGCGCGTCGGATCGTTGAGCAGGATGATGCGCGGCTGGCGCATCAGCCATTTGGCGATGACCACCTTCTGCTGGTTGCCGCCCGACAGCGCGCCGACCGGGACGTCGAGACCGGCGGTCTTGATCGCCAGCAGGCCGACCATGTCGTCGATCAGCCGCTGTTCGGCGGCGCGGTCGATGATGCCACCCCTGGACAGCCTGTCGAGCACGGCGAAGGACAGGTTCTCGCGCACCGTCATCGGCAGCATCAGGCCTTCGGTCTTGCGGTCTTCCGGGATGAGCGCCATGCCGATGCCATCCTCGCGGGCCGCCGCCGGGCTGGTGATCGTCACCGGCTTGCCGTCGATCAGCACCTCGCCCGAGAGGCCACGCAGCACACCAAAAAAAGCAAGCAGCAGTTCGCGCTGGCCCTGGCCGTCGAGCCCCCGAGGCCGACGACCTCGCCTGCCCCGACGGTCAGCGAGATATCGTGCAGCCGGTCGGCCCAGGACAGCTTGCGCGCCTCCAGCCTTGGGGCCGCGCTTGCGGGTACCGCTGCGGTCTTGGGCGGAAAAATATGGCTGTACTCGCGGCCGATCATCAGCTCGACCACCTCGTTGTCGCTCTTCGAGCCGGCCTTGTAGCTGGCGACATTGCGCCCATTGCGGAACACCGTGCAGTGGTCGGCAAGTTCGGCGATCTCGTTCATGCGGTGCGAGATGTAGAGCAGCGCCAGCCCTTCCGAGCGCAGCCGCTTCAGCACGCCGAAGATCTTCGAGACATCGGCGGCAGTCAGCGCCGATGTCGCCTCGTCGAGGATGAGGATACGTGGCTTGCGCGCCAAGGCCTTGGCGATCTCCACCATCTGGCGCCGTGACAGCGGCAGGTCCCTGACCAGCGCCAGCGGATGGATGTCGGCGGCGCCCGCCCGCGCCAGCGCGTCCTCGGCGATGCGGCGCTGCGCCTTGCGATCGATCATGCCGAAGCGTTTGGGTGGATCCGAAATGACGATGTTGTCGGCGACGCTGAGTTCGGGGATCAGCGACAATTCCTGGAAGATGCAGACGATGCCGGCCTTGTTCGCCGCACCGGGCGAAGCGAAGGTCACTTCGCGTCCATCCAGCATCATGCGGCCTTCATCAGGCGCCACGACCCCGGCCATGACCTTGATCAGCGTCGACTTGCCAGCCCCGTTCTCACCGAGAATGGCATGGATGCTGCCGGCCTCGACCGTCAGCTCGGCCTTTTCCAGCGCCCGCACGCCGCCATAGCGCTTGGAAATGCCTTCCATGCGAAAGAGTGGAACCGCACCGTCCATCAACCCTCCCAGGGGCAATCATGGGATTTCAGGGCTGGCGCCGCGGGTTGGCCCGCGGCGCCAGCGATAGCAGTGAGCCTACTGGTTTTCCTTGGTCTGCCCCATGATTTCCTGGGCGCTGAAATTGATGCCGCAGGTCGGGAAGGAGTTGCCGACGAAGAAATTGTCGGACTGGTCTGGGAAGAAATCCTGGCCTGCCTTGAAGTTCGGATCCTCCACAATGGCCAGCGGCAGCTTTACCGATTGCGGCACGACATTGCCTTCGAGGGCCGCGATTGCCGTCTTGATTGCCACGGCCACCTGGGCGGGGCCGGTGCCGGCGGAAGAGCACTTCAAGCCGTCGCCGGCATGCGCGGCACAGAACTTGCGAAAGCCGTTCTCCGTCTCGCCGCCGAATGGAACGAATGGGTGCTTGGCATCCATCATCGCCTGCACGATGCCGGTGTCGCCGCCTTGCCCGGTAATGCCGTCGAACGGGCCGTTTGTGGCAATCGCGTCCGCCGTGGCTTTCTGGGCAACGCCGTCGTCCCATTTGCCGACCACCTCGGTGACTTCCCATTTCTTGCCCGAGCCGTCGAGCACCTCGTGGATGCCGGCATGACGGTCCGTGTCAACGGAAGTGCCTGCGACGCCGCGCACTTCGAGTACCTTTCCGCCGTTCGGGACATGTGAGACCAACCACTTGCCCCACAATGCGCCAAGGCCCTTCTGGTCGACATTGACGTTGATGGCATCCTTGGTGTCGAGGATGTTGTCGAAGGCGACCAGCACGACACCGGCCTCCTTCGCACGCTTGATGACTGGTCCGAATGCGGTCGGGTTCTGCGCGTTGACGACGATCGCGTCAAAGCCGGAATCGATGAAATTGTTGATCGCGGAAATCTGCGCCGGAACGTCCTCACCGGTCGACACAACCTTGAATTCCTTCAGCTTTTTGGCGACATCCGGCTGTGCCGCATAAGCCTTGGCGGTCTGCACCATCTGGATACGCCAGGTGTTGGCGATATAGCCGTTGGCCAGCGCAATGCGGTATGGTCCGGCCTTCTTGGGGAACTTGAAGAATTGCGTATCGGCTGCCCAGGGGGCAAAGCAGTCCGGCTCGGCTGCCGGTCCCTTGACGATTTCCGGGCCTGCGGCCATTGCCGCTGAGCTCAACATGACGAATGCAGTGGCGGCAACGATGCCACCAACAAGTGACTTGATCATCGATATTCCTCCCAGTTGCAGTTCTGACTTGTTTGTTTAGCTGCAGTAGAATGACGTGTTCGCCCCAGCACCTCCCGTCCTAGCCCGCCACGCACGTCAGGTGGCCGGCCCGACCTCCTGCTCCTCCTCGTTGCTTCCTTAAGCTGCAACGAAAGTATCATATTATCAATAATAAACAAGGAACATTCTGTCGCTTATGTATAATAAACAGCGCTTAGACTTCCTGCGAGTTTGAATGGTAGCGCTACCAAGAATGCCTGTAAAGGCTGATTTCAGCAGGGTCTAAACTGCTTCAGCGTGCCGTGCTCTCGCGCCGCTTGAGCTCGAAGCCGAGGTCGACGACACGCTCCTGCGGCCGATCACCGGCGATCGCCGCCAGCGCCATGGCGACCGCGCGCCGGCCAATCTCGTAGCGATGGGTGCGGACGCTGGTGATCGACGGAAATGCCACCTGCATCATGTCGAGATCGTTGAAGCCGACAATGCCGATGGTCTTCGGCACGTCGATCGAAGCGCGATGGCATTCAAACAGCACACCGAGCGCGATGTCGTCATTGTTGCAGAACACGCCGTCGAGCGTCGGCATCTTGGCAAGGGCGTCGCGGAACAATTCGCGGCCAAGCGGCACGCTGGAAAGCACCGGCGTGGTGGTGACCAGGCGCGGGTCGAACAGCCCGGCCCTCTCCATTGCCGCGCGGTAGCCGGCGAGGCGCCGCTGCGAGCGCGGATCCATGCGTGCACCGATGAAACCGATCCGGCGATACCCCGCCTCGATCAGGTGCTCGGTCGCCGTCCTGCCGCCGTCGAGATGCGAGAAGCCGACCATCATGTCCACGGGATCGGGTCCGGTCTCCATCACCTGAACCACCGGGCAGCCGGCATTCTCCAACAGTTTTCGCGAGGTGGGCGTCTGGTCGATGCCGGCGACGATCAGCGCTGCCGGCCGCTGGGAGCCAAACAGCTGCAGCAGCCGCTCTTCCTCCAGTCCGGAATAATGCGTGTTGCCGAGCTGGATGCGGAAGGGGCTGTCCGACAGGCTGTCATAGATGCCGCGCACCACCTCGGCGAAGACGTTGTTGGTCAACGAAGGCACCAGCACGCCGAACACTTCAGCCCGCGCCGAGGCCAACGCGCGTGCGTTCGGGTCCGGCACATAGCCAAGCTCTTCGACGGCGGCCAGGATCTGGCGGCGCAGTTCCTCGGAAACGCGCTCCGGCTCGCGCAGCGCGCGTGAAACGGTGATGGCGCCGACGCCGGCCTTGCGTGCCACATCCGATATGGTTGGGCGGCCACCGCCGCGGCGCGAGCGCGGCTTGATCAAGGCCTTGGCCCTTGCGCATGGCCATCGAGGCGCGCCCGCAATGCGATATTTCCAGCTGTCGCCATCTCACCGGCCTGTTGCCGCACCCATCGGCCACTGGCGTCGCGCAGTGATTGCCTGTTGTCAAGCCGGGCCACTGAGTGGCTGTGCCTGGCCTCAGGTGGCTAAGGCAGCCCTGTGCCTCGCCTTCCACATGAACAGCCCGATCGCCAGTATGTTCAAGAGGTTCCAGGCGATGCCGTTGAGGAACGCGGCGGCGTAGGAGCCCGTCAGGTCGTAGATCCAGCCCGACATCCAGCCGCCGATCGCCATGCCGAAAATCGTCGCCATCATGACGATACCGATGCGCTGGCCGGCCTCCCTGGCCGGCAGGTATTCGCGCACGATGATCGCATAGCACGGCACGATGCCGCCTTGTGACAGGCCGAAAACCAGCGACACGACATAGAGCGAGGCGAGCCCGTCAAACGGGATATAGAACAGCAATGACAGACATTGCAGCACCGAGCCGATGAGCAGGGTTTTGACGCCGCCGATGCGGTCGGCGACGAAGCCCGAGGCAAGCCGGCTGACGACGCCCGCCGCCATCATGATGGACAGCATGTCGGCGCCATGCGCCATGCCGTAGCCAAGATCCATGCAATAGGCGACGATGTGAACCTGGGGCATCGACATCGCCACACAGCAACCCAAGCCGGCGACGACCAGCAGCGCCTGCATTGCCCCAGGCGACATTGGAATCGACTGCACCGACCGGCTTCCGGGCGAGCCGGCAGCAGCCGCTTCCGGAGCGCCGCGCCGCAGTAACAGCACCAGCGGCACCATGGTGACCAGGCAGAAGACGCCGATCGCCGCATAGGTGAAGCGCCAGCCTTCCGCCTTGATCAGCGTTGGCATGACGGTGGGCCAGATCGCCCCGGCGAGGTAATTGCCGGCCGCCGCCGCCGTGACGGCGACGCCGCGCCGGCGGTTGAACCAGTGCGAGATATCGGCGATCAACGGTCCGAAGATCACCGATGTGCCGAGACCGATCAGCACCCCGTGGGCAAGGGTAAATTGCAGGATCGAGGTCGACAGCGCCGCGAGCAAGAGACCGGCGGAGAGCGCGATCGAGGAGAACAGCGCCGGAATCCAGTAACCCATGCGGTCGATGGCGCGGCCGACCAGCACATTGCCGGCGGCAAAGCCGACCATGGTCGCGGTGTAGGGCATGGATGCCGCGGCGCGGTCGACGCCGAACTCGGCCTGCACCGCCGGCAGCACCACGACAACGGCCCACATGCCGACCGCACCGATCGTCGCCAGCAGCATCGAGATGGCCAGCCGCATCCAGGCGTAGGAACTGTCGATGCCGGGACTGGGCCGGCTCAAGTCGGTTCGGGTCAAAGGCGTTTCCTATCGGCGGTCTCGAAAGCCGGCTGCCGTTGCCGCCACTATCCGCGCATTGCCGGTCCATAGCAGCGCCACGACGGGCAAATCCGTGGCTCCAGAGCGGACGGCTAGGTGGGAACCGACATCAATGTGTGGAGTTTCCGATCAGCAACCCCGCAAAGGAGTCCAGCCATGACCGCCACCAAGCAGAAATGGTCGGCCGAGGTAACCGAGCACAGCGATGCGTTGGATCTCGAGGAGCATGTCTTCGAATCCGACGACGCCAAGAAGATCGCCGCCTCGCTCAAGCGGTCGGCCGAACACAGCCACCGCCGCAAGGCCGAGCCCTTCCAGTCCGCCATGTCGATGCTGAATTTCTACATCAACAGGGCCGGCAAGAACCTGCCCGCGGCGCGCAAGAAGGTCCTCGAGGACGCCAAGGACGAACTGCGCGTCGCGTTCGGGCGGCCGAAGGAGGACTAGCCGCCCTCGCCCGCCACTGGCTCCTGACTGAACAGGGCGCCTATTATTTGATTTCGGGCTCGACGAGCCTGGCCAGGTTCCGCAGCGATTCCTGCCAGCCGAGATAGCAAGCTTCCGCGGGAATGACGTCCGGGATGCCGGCCTGGATAATGTTCACTTCGGTGCCCACCGACACTTTCTTCAACGTCACGGTCACCTCGATCTGGCCAGGCAGGTTGGGATCGTCGAACCTGTCGGTGTAGCGCAGGAGTTCGCCCGCGACGAGCTCGACATACTCACCGCCAAACGAGTGGCTGTCGCCAGTGGTGAAGTTGCGGAACGACATCTTGAACGTACCGCCGACCTTGCCCTCGAAGTGATGGACCGTGCAGGTGAAGCCGTTCGGCGGAAGCCATTTGGCAAGCGCATCGGCCTCGAGAAACGCGCGGTAGACCTTCTCCGGGCTGGTGGTCAGAACGCGGTGCAGACGAACGGTGCTGGGCATGTCGATACTCCTTCGTGGTCTCTGTTCGATACCCCAAGGACGGTTACCACACCGCCGATCCGACACAGGCTTTTGAGTTTTTTGACGGTGGCCGCCTCGAATTGCTTCGAGCCGGCAAGGCGGAAACACCCGCGCAAATGGCTGTGTCGCTGAAGTTCTATCGCGAACGGATGACGTTGTCGGTATTGGCCAGGAGCTTGCGCACGGCATTGCGCGCCGCATCCGGCCGCTGCAGTCGGATATTCTTTTCGATCGCCTCGTGCATCTTCTGGGCGAGCTGCAAATCGTCGAGTTCCCGGGTCGTGTAGGCAAACAGGTGATCGAAGGCGGATTCGATCAGCACGCCGAGCGGGACCAGCAGATCATTGCCGGAGGCACGCAGGATTGCGAGGTGGAAGCGGGTGTCGGCGCGGGTGCGCTCCTGCAGACTTTTCGCCTCGCCCATCTCCCGGCAGGCCAGGCTGATCTCGGCCATCTGCTCGTCGGTCCGCCGCATGGCGGCAAAGGCGGTCGCTTCCGGCTCGATGATGTGGCGGAATTCCTGCACCGTCCTCAGGAACACCTCACGGTCGGGCGACGTCGCGTACCAGGCAAGCACGTCGCGGTCGAGCAGGTTCCAGCGTTCTTTCGGTTCGACCCAACTGCCGATCTTGGGGCGCGACGCCAGCAGGCTCTTGGCCATCAGCATCTTGATCGCCTCGCGCACCGCCGACCGGCTGACGCTGAAGGTCTCCGACCACTTGGCTTCATTGGGCAGGATGGTGCCGGGCGGATAGTCGCCGCGAACGATCCTGAGCCCGATCTCGCTGGCCAGCGACGTGTGTACGCTGGAGCCGGGAATGCGCGCCGCGTCGGGCCGGCGAACACCGGCCGGGCGTTCGCCGGCTTCAGCCTTTTTGGGCGATTTTTCCTTGTTCGGCCTCGCGTCCCGCATGAATTCCAGAAAGGCCGGTTTAGGGAAGCTGTCAAGCGCGGCGCGGCCATTGGGTGGCAAAGCCGGCTTCTATGCACAACCCAGCGCGATTCGACCTCGCTCAGGCGGTCTTGACGTATTTGCGCCAGCTATGCTCCGGCCGGAAGCCGAGCATGTCACGCGCCTTGCGGTTCGACAGCAGCGTCTCATATTCGCCGAGTTCGCCCTTGACCGGCACGCCGGGATAGAACCGCCTGAGGAGTTCGGCGGTCGGCAGATCGGACGAGGTGTCGTCATTGGCGGCGTTGAACACCTGGTAGCCCAGCCCGTCCTTCTCGATGGCGCGCAGCGTGATCTGGCCAAGGTCGCGAGCGTCGATATAGCTCCAGGCGATACGCTTGCGAAAACCCGGATCGGCGAACCATTTCGGAAACAGCGAATACTCGTGCGGCTCGATGACATTGCCGATGCGCAAGGCGTAGATATCGGTCCCGTTGCGTTGCGCGAAGGCGCGCGCCGTCTTCTCGTTGACGATCTTGGACAGCGCATAGCTGTCCATCGGATCGACGTCATACTCTTCGTCGAGCGGAAAGTGCGTGGGGTCGCGCGGCTCGTTGGCGAACACCAGGCCGTAGGTCGTCTCGCTGGAAGCGATGATCACCTTGCGGATGCCGAGCTTCACCGCGGCCTCGATGACGTTGTAGGTGCCCATCGCATTGATGCGGAACACCTCGTTGTCGGGTGTGATCATGATGCGTGGGATGGCGGCGAAATGCACCACGGCGTCGACGGGCTGCGGCCGCAGCGACGGATCGAATTCGTGCAGCCCCATATAGCTCGACAGCGCGTTGAACACCTGTCCGCTGTCGGTGATGTCGGTGATCAGCGTGCGCACCTTGGGATTGTCGAGCGGTTTGGTGTCGATGTTGAGCACCTGGCAGCCCTGCTCCACCAGATATTGCACGACGTGGCGTCCAGCCTTGCCGCTGCCGCCGGTGAACATGATCCGCTTGGTCATTTCTGGTCTCCACGAAAGTCCTGGGATTTACGTCTATTGTCAGACAATATTGCTTTCCGCAACCGTCTATGGCTAAAACAGCGGCAACATTATCGATAATCACAGGACAGGACAGACAGCATGAACACCACGGCCACCAGTGAGACAATCGGCTTTGTCGGCCTTGGCCTGATGGGCCACGGCATCGCCAAGAACATTGTCGACAAGGGGTATTCCCTGACCTTTCTCGGCCGCAAGAACCGCAAACCGGCGGAGGATCTTCTCGGCCGCGGCGCTCGTGAGGCTTCGACCTCCCGAGACGTGGCGGCGGCATCCGATATTGTCTTCATCTGCGTCACCGGCTCGCGCGAGGTAGAATCAATTATTCGCGGTCCCGGCGGCCTCAAGGAGGGTTTGAAGAAGGGATCGGTCGTCGTCGACTGCTCGACCTCGGATCCGGTCTCGACGGTGGCGCTCGCGGCAGAACTCAAGGCGCTCGGCGTCGACTATGTCGATGCGCCGCTCAGCCGCACGCCGAAGGAAGCCTGGGAAGGCACGCTCGACGCCATGGTCGGCGCGCCCGACGCCGTCTTCGCCAGGGTCAAGCCGGTGATCGACACCTGGGCCGGCCGCATCGTCCATATCGGCGACACCGGCGACGGCCATCGCATGAAGCTGCTCAACAATTTCATTTCGCTCGGTTATGCCGCGATCTATTCCGAGGCATTGGCGCTGGCCGAGAAGGTCGGCATCTCGCCGCCGCGTTTCGACAGCGTCATCCGCAACGGCCGCATGGATTGCGGCTTCTACCAGACCTTCATGCGCTGGACGCTGGAAGGCGACCGCGACGCCCACAAATTCACCATCGCCAACGCCTTCAAGGACTTGACCTATCTGGAATCGATGGCGGGCGCGGCCGGCATCGCAAACCCGCTCGGCAACGCCACCAAGAATTCTTTCGCCGGAGCTCACGCAACCGGCCCGGCCGAGCAGTTCGTGCCGATGCTGGCGACCCATATCGCCAAAGTGAACGGTATCGACCTGATGCCGATGAAGGATGGCAAGAAGCAGACGATCTGAGGCCCCGGACGGCTGGCCTTACCGCCGGCCCCTTCCGATCCCCTCATCGGTGTCGGCGAGCAGCTTGTGCACCGCGTTGCGCGCCGCAGCCGGCCGCTGCAGGCGGATGCTCTTCTCGATCGCCTCGTGCAGTTTCTGCGCCCGCCGCTGATCGCCAACCTGGCGCGTGGTGAAGGCGAAGAGATGGTCGAGCGCCGACTCGATCAGCACGCCGAGCGGCACCAGGAGATCATTGCCCGACGCCCGCAGGATGGCGAGGTGGAAGCGCGTATCGGCACGGATGCGCTCGGCCAGGTTGGCCGCCTCCCCCATCTCGCGGCAAGCCAGGCTGATCTCGGCCATCTCCTCGTCGCTGCGCCGCATGGCGGCAAAGGCGGACGCCTCCGGTTCGATGATGTGACGGAACTCCTGCACGGTGCGCAGGAACGCCTCGCGGTCCGGTGCGGTCGCGTACCAGGCCAGCACGTCGCGGTCGAGCAGGTTCCAGCGCTCCTTCGGCTCGACCCAACTGCCGATCTTGGGACGCGATGCCAGAAGGCTCTTGGCCATCAGCATCTTGATCGCCTCACGCACCGCCGAACGGCTGACATTGAAGGTTTCGGCCCATTTGGCCTCATTGGGAAGGATGCTGCCGGGCGGATAGTCGCCGCGCACGATCCTGAGCCCGATCTCGCTGGCGAGCGATGCATGAACGCTGGATCCGGGAAAGTGCGCCGCATCCGGCCTGCGGACGACCGCCGTATCGCGGTTGGCTTGCGCCTTCGCCCGACCAGCCTGTTTCATTGCCTTTTCGTCCGGCATCCACGTTCCAATAAATCGGCCGTCTATGGCCCGGATTGATCCGGAGCCGCGCGGCGTGCCGATCCCGTTGCCGAAAATCCAAACCATGGGCGCGACAAAGCCGGAGCGCTGGCCCCTGAAACGTCTACCCAATCATCCGACGAGGTGAAGGGGCGCCCGCTGGCGGGCGCCCCTGATCGAAAAGCCTACTTCTGGATGCAGGTGTCGACCGTGTCCTTGGTGCATTCGTCGAGACCAGTGAAGACCGGATCGTCGACCTTCTTGCCCGTGACCAGGTCGATCATCACCGATGGCGCCTTGTAGCCCATTTCGAAGGGCCGCTGGCCGACCAGCGCGGTGACAAGGCCGTCCTTGGCGATCGCCACCTCGTCGCCGATCGTGTCGGCGGCGCCGATGACGAAGTCGTTCTTGGCCAGCCGGTCCTTCAGCGGTCCGACCAGGTCGCGATAGGGCTGCGGCGCGCCGAACAGTGGCCAGCCACCCATGATGCCGAACGCGTCGAGCTTGGGATTGGCGGCGAGGATGTCGGTCATCGCCTGAACGCCCTTGGCGCCGTCGTCATTGGTGAACACCGGGCAACCGGCGACTTCTGTCCAGCCGCCTTCGCCGGCAAGGGCCTTGAGGCCCTCCTTGCCCGTCAGCGCATCGCGCATGCCTTGGGCGCGGCGCAGGATGTTGTCGGCCGCCGGATTGCCCTCGATGGTGCAGATCGTGCCACCGTTCGGCTTGGCCTTCTTGATGTACTCGCCGATCTTCTTGCCCATCAGATAGTTGTCGGTGCCGAGATAGGTCTTGCGCAGCGCCGCGTCTTCCTTGGCGAGGTCGGCGTCGACGGTCATGATCGGGATCGACGGATTGGCGCTCTTGATCGTCTGCGCGATCAGCGGCGCGTTGGACGGCGAGATCGCCATCGCCACCGTGTCGGCCTTGCTCAGCATATCCTGCACGATCTGCGCCTCGCCGGCCTCGTCGGAAGTCGATGCCGGGCCGGTGTAGAAGCATTCATATTCCGAGCTGGCGTTTTCCTTGTTCCACTTCTCGCAGCCCTGGTGGATGGCTTCGAAGAACGGATTGTCGAGACCTTTCACCACGATGACGAGCTGCTTCTTGGCCAAAGCCGGCCCGGCGCCCAGCGCCATGGCGGCGACGGCGGCGAGCAATACTGTTTTCCTCATGTCAGTCCTCCCTTGGAAACAGACGGACACGACGTGCCCGCCACACAAACCAGCCAGAATGCAAGATGACTGAGACGCGTGCGCTCACTCAATCCGGCCAGGCCGATAAGCATTTTCAGATGCGACCAGTTCAGCGATGACGCCGCACGATCGCCAAAACCTTCCGACCGGTGGCGCCGCCGATGGCGTCGTCAAGGCCGGCATGTCTTCCTCCGACGCTCAACTAATAACGGCTTGCCGCCAACGTCAATTGCTATTTGTCCTACAAAACTGATTTTTCAAAAACAGCACGGCACTATTCGTCTGACAATTGACCGTCGACAATTGACGCCCGCGACGCCATTCGCGTAAATGACGGCATCGCTGTCCCGGGAGGAGTTGGGAAGGCGAATGGAAGCCGTCGCCTGTCCGCGGGCGGATGGGCCTGATATGGGAGGCAAAGACTGGTGGCGGTTCTCGAACTCACCAACATCTCGAAGCATTTCGGCGCCATCCAGGCGGTCAACGACGTGTCGCTGTCGATCGAGCCCGGACAGGTTGTCGGCCTGATGGGAGACAATGGCGCCGGCAAATCGACGCTCGTCAAGATGATAGCCGGCAATTTCCGGCCGAGCCATGGCACGATGCGGATGGACGACAGGGAGCTGATCCTGCACAAGCCTGTCGAGGCGCGCCAGCACGGCATCGAGATCGTCCACCAGGACCTGGCGCTCTGCAACAATCTGACAGCGGCGGCCAATGTCTATCTCGGCCGCGAATTGCGCCGCGGCGTCGGTCCGTTCCGCATCCTCGACTACGCCGCCATGTACAAGCGCGCCGGCCAGATCTTCGCCGAACTGAAATCCGAGACCCGCCCGCGCGACCTCGTCAAGCAAATGTCGGGCGGCCAGCGCCAGGCGGTGGCGATCGCCCGCACCATGCTGTCTCAGGCCAAGATCGTGCTGATGGACGAGCCGACGGCGGCGATCTCGGTGCGGCAGGTCGCCGAAGTGCTGAACCTGATCCGTCATCTGCGCGACCAGGGCATCGCCGTGGTGCTGATCAGCCACCGCATGCCCGACGTCTTCGACGTCGCCGACCGCGTCATCGTCATGCGGCGCGGCAGGAAGGTCGCCGACAAGGCGATCGCGTCGAGTTCGCCCGAAGAGGTCACCGGGCTGATCACCGGCGCCATCGAGCAGGTGGCATGAGAATGGCGAACCCGGATTTCACCGCGCATCGGCAGCGCAGGAAAGGTCGATAATGGCAGTCACCCTTGACCAGACGATCGCACAGAAGCAGCACACCTTCCTGTCGCGCCTGTTCTCCAGCCAGACTTTCTGGGTGGTGATCGCCGTCATCCTGGCCTGTATTTTCCTGTCCTTCGCCACCGACGCATTCGCCACCTCCAAGAACCTCTACAACATCACCCGCAACATCACCTTCGTCGCCATCGTGGCGCTCGGCATGACCTTCGTCATCATCACCGGCGGCATCGACCTGTCTGTCGGTTCGGTGCTGTGCCTGTGCTCGATGGTGCTGGCGGTCACCATGCATGCCGGTTATTCGATCGAGATCGGCATTCTGGCCACTATCGCCACCGCGCTCGTTATCGGCGCCTTCAATGGCATCTTTATCGCTTACCTGGGCTTTCCGCCCTTCGTGGTGACGCTCGGCATGCTGTCGATCGCCCGTAGCCTTGCCATGGTCGCCTCCAACAACACCGTCGTCTTCCAGTTCGGGCCGGACCACAACAAGCTGCTGGCGCTTGGCGGCGGCGCCTGGGTGTTCGGCATCGCCAATCCGGTGCTCTACATGATCATCTTGGCGCTCATCACCGGCTTCATCCTGCGCTGGACGAAGTTCGGCCGCCATATCTTCGCCATTGGCGGCAACGAGCACGCGGCGACGCTGACCGGCGTACCGGTCAAGCAGATCAAGGTCGCCGTCTACATGATCTCGGCGCTGTCGGCCGGTATTGCCGGCATCATCGAGACCGGCTGGCTCGGCGCCGTCACCACCAATCTCGGCAACGGCATGGAACTGCAAGTGATCGCCGCCACCGTCATCGGCGGCGCCAATCTGGCCGGCGGCGTCGGCACCGCCTTTGGCGCCATCGTCGGTGCTGCCCTCATCGAGGTGATCCGAAACAGCCTTGGCCTGCTTGGCATCAACGCTTTCTGGCAAGGCACCTTCATCGGCGGCGCCATCCTGCTGGCGGTCCTGTTCGACCGCATCCGCAATTTCAGGCGCAGCGATTAGCGCTGCGATCTTCCCTTCCCCCCTTGTGGGGAAGGTGGCCTCGCGAAGCGAGGTCGGATGAGGGGTGTTCCAGGGAAAGCCAACGTCTCACTCCGCTGGAACACCCCTCATCCGTCTCGGCGCTGCGCGCCGATCCACCTTCTCCCACAAGGGGAGAAGGAAGATCGCGCTTGAGCGCTATTCCTTTCGCCTCCTATCGCTCAGTCTGAAAATCCGTCGCCAAGAACCCCCGCGAGCGCACGCTCCGGCTCCATAGCTTGACGCGCGACCGTACTCAGCCGCACAATCCCCCTGCAGGCGAAGGGAGGCCAGTCGCTTGCGGGAGGATATACCCATGACGGAAGCGATCAGGCTCTACTGGGGCCGGTTCGGACATGTTTCTGTCCTGAATGTCGCAAGCGACTTCGTCACCCACGCCCATGTCGAGGCGCATCTGATCATCTGGCTCGAGGGCACCGCCGGCGAGATGACCATCGGCCGTGAGACGGTTCGCCTCGGCCCGGTCACCGCCGCCGGCATCAACTCGCTCCAGCCGCATAGCCACGTCCTGTCCCAGGACGGACGGCCGGGCCTGTTCCTGGCCTTCTACATCGACCCGGACTGGGCGCGCCGGCGGCGCGACCTGCCGTCCAGCGCGCCACTGTTCTCACAGGCGGCGATCGCGCTCGAGCCGTGGCTGCACCAGGCCGCCGCCAGCCTGCTCGATCATCTCACCGACAACGAGAGCGTCGACGAGATCGCCAACTACGAGATCGAGCGCTTCATCGACTCGGTGCTCGATGCCGCCGACGCCTCGGCGCCGCAGGAACCGCGCGGCCGCATAAACACCATGCAGGATTTCCGCGTCCGCAAGGCGATCCAGCTCATGAAAGCCAATGTCTGCGAGCGCATCTCCTTCGACGATGTGGCGCGCAGCGTCGGCCTGTCGCGGCCGCATTTCTTCGCCTTGTTCAAGGAACAGACCAATCTGACGCCAAACGTCTACTGGAACACGCTGCGCATGGAGGAAGCGGTGCGGCAGCTGCAGTGGTCGCAGGAGCCTCTGATCTCGGTCGCCTGCAATCTTGGCTTCACCACGCAGGGCAATTTCTCGCGCTTCTTCCGCGACCATGTCGGCGTGCCGCCGACGCTCTACAGAGAGGCGGCACGGGCAACGGCCTGAGCCGGGAGCCATCTGTTTTTCAGACTGGTTGATACACGCTCAAGACGCATTGATAAGCGCTGCCCGCTCCAGCGCCCTACCCTTGCCGCAACAAAAATCCGCAAGGGAACATCATATGCCCAAAGTCACCATCTCCAGCGTCATCGACGCGCCGGTCGAAAAGGTCTGGGCGCGCATACGCGACTTCAACGGGCTGCCGGGCTGGCACCCGCGCATGGTCGAGAGCCACATCGAGGACGGCAAGGATGCCAGTACGATCGGCTGCGTGCGCAACTTCCAGCTCGCCAGCGGCGCGCGGCTGCGCGAAAAGCTGGTCGACTTCTCCGATGACAATTTCCTGGTCAGCTATTCCATCCTGGAGACGCCGCAGCCGCTCACCAACCACAAGGCGACGCTGCAGCTCAGGCGCGTCACCGACGGCGATCGCACCTATGCCGAATGGACCGCCAGCTTCGACGCGGCCCCGGAGGATGCAGACAAGTTGGCCGAGGGCATGGGCGCCAATGTCTTCCAGGGCGGCTTCAATGCCCTGAAGACCCATTTCGCCAGCCAGAGCTGAAAGGAGCGGGCCATGGCGCTGGCGCTGCAGACTTTTACAACGGTGAAGGACGCGAATGCGGCACTGAAGTCCGCCAGCACGCGCTATCTCGGCGGCGGTACGCTTGTGGTCCGCGCCGCCAATGAAGGCGACGTATCGGTCTCCGGCCTTGTCAGGTCGACCGACCCGGCCCTGTCGGCCATCGCCCTGTCCGGCGGCAAGGTCCGCATCGGCGCCTCGGCGACCATGGCGGAGATCGCCCGCCATCCGGATCTCGGCACCCTTGCCAAGGCCGCGCGCGCGGTTGGCGGTCCGGCGATCCGCAACATGGCGACCGTCGGCGGCAATCTGTTCGCGCCGTCGCCATATGGTGATTTTGCGGTAGCCCTGCTGGCGCTCGACGCAACGGTCGGCACCGATGACGGCGACACGCCCATCGAAACCTTCCTGGCCGGGCGGGACAACAGCCGCGCCATCGTCACGTCGGTCAGCTTGACGCTTCCAAGGGCCGGCAGCTTCCGCTTCCTCAAAGTGTCGCGGGTCAAGCCCAAGGGGGTCTCGGTACTGAGCATTGCGATCGTTCTGGAACAGGCTGGAGACGGGACCGTCTCCTCGGCGCGGATCGCGCTCGGCTGCATGGCCGATCGGCCGCGGCGCGCCAGGGCGGCGGAAAAAGCGCTGCTGGGAAAAACGCTTGATCAAAACGGCATCGCGGCAGCGCTGGCCGCCGCCACCGAAGGTGCCGCGCCGATCACCGATCCCATCGCCAGCGCCTGGTATCGCGCCGAGGTGCTGCCGGTCCATCTCGGCCGGCTGCTGCTCGGCTAATGCTTGTCGCCCAAAAGTGTGAAGCGGCTTTGGAACGACAAGTACAAAAATGAACACGTCGGGGGGCGCGCGCTTGCCCTGCGGGGCAGGCGCGCAAGGAGGAAGAATGGCAAAGGTCCCGGTTCAATTCACGCTCAATGGCTCTGAAAAGGCCGAATTCATCGACAGCGGCACGACGCTGCTCAACGCTTTGCGCGACAAGATCGGCGACACCTCGCCGAAGGGGGCTGCCACCAGGGCACGTGCGGCGCCTGCTCCGTCATCGTCGACGGCGAGTTGAGGCTCTCCTGCCTGACGCTGGCCGAAACCTGCGACGGCGCAACGATCACCACCACGTCGGGCCTTGCCGAAGGCGGCGTGCTGCACCCGCTGCAACGCGCCTTCCTCGACACATTCGCCACCCAATGCGGCTTCTGCACGCCGGGCATGATCATGGCCGCCAAGGTGCTGCTCGACCACACGCCCAATCCCAGCCGCGACGAGGTCGTCGAGGCACTGTCCGGGAACATCTGCCGTTGCACCGGTTACGAGCCGATCATCCAGGCGGTGCTCACCGCCGCCCGCGCCAACTCGCAGAACGCGGCCTGAAGGACCAAAAGAATGGAACTGCGCAAGAGCTACTTCGCCGATGTCCGCAAGGACGATCTGCACGAGATCGGCCAGGCCCGGCCACGCTCGGATTCGCCCGGCCATGTCACCGGCAAGACCACCTTTTTCGCCGACCGTAATTTCCCCGGCATGCTGCATCTGAAGATGGTGCGCAGCCCGCACCACCATGCCCGCATCCGCTCGATCGACACCTCCGAGGCCGAGATGCATCCGGGCGTCGTCAAGGTGCTGACGGCCAAGGACGTGCCGCACAATGTCTACACCATCCTGATCCTGATCCAGATCGGACCCGAGGATGAGACGGTCCTGGCCGACGGCAAGGTGCGCTGGAAGGGCGAGGCCGTGGTGGCGGTGCTGGCCGAAACCGAGCGGGCCGCCCAGGAAGCCGCCGCCAAGGTCAAGGTCGACTACGAGGTGCTGCCGGCGGTCTTCGACATGGAGGAGGCGCTGAAGCCCGGCGCGCCGTTGGTCAACGAATATCACGGCCAGAATTATTACCTCTATGACAGCGGCGAGTGCCGCAAGGTGCGCTTCGGCGATGTCGAGGCGGGCTTCGCCGGCGCCGACCACATCCTGGAGCAGAGCTACCAATCCTCGCCGATCGAGCACGCGCCGACCGAGACCACCGGCTGCGTGGTGGCGCCCGAAGGCAATGACCGCTTCACCTGCTACACCAACACGCAGGCGATGTTTTTCACCCTCGACAACACCTCGATCATCCTGCAGATGCCTGGCTCGAAGCTGCATTTCGTCGGCGGCACGGTCGGCGGCGGTTTTGGCGGCAAGGTCGACGTCATCGTCGAGCCCATCGCCATTCTCGGCGCCAAGTTAACAGGACGACCGGTCTGTTTTATCTACAGCCGCGAGGAGGAGATGCAGATCTCCTCGCCGCGCGCCGCCGAAAAGGTGGTCATCAAGGACGGCGTGATGAAGGACGGCCGCATCGTCGCGCGCAAAGTCACAGGCTACACCGATGCCGGCGCCTACTCTCGCCACTCGCCCTACGGCGCGCAGAAGGGCGCAGGGCACTATCCCGGCCCCTACACCATCCCCAATGTCTGGATCGACACCTACTGCGTCTACACCAACCGCACCCCGTCGTCGGCCATGCGCGGCTTTGGCGTCACCATCGGCGACTTCGCGCTGGAGGTGCAGATGGACAAGCTGGCCCGGCTGATCGGCATGGACCCGCTCGAATTCCGCTTCATCAACGCCTATCGCGACGGCGACATGAAGGCGCATCGCCAGCCGACCGAGGGCGCGGCACTGATCGAGTGCATGCAAGAAGCAGCGCGCGCCGCCAACTGGCCGGTGGCTGAGAAATACATGGCGATGTCCTCCTACAAGAAAGGAGCCTGAGATGGCGATCCGGCGCGGACGCGGCGTCGCCGCGATCAATTACCCCACGGGCATGAATCTCGGCGGCGACCCGACCCAGGCGCTGGTGCATTCGACCCCGACCGGCAATTTCATGGTGACGCTGTCCAGCGTCGATCTTGGCCAGGGCATGAAGCAGATCATGGCGCAGATCTGCGCCGAGACGATTGGGGTTCCGACCGACCGCGTCGTCGTCGACACCGCCGACACCGACACCGGCCCGCACTGCATGGGGACCTTCGCCTCGCGCGGCACTCACCGCGCCGGCAATGCCGTGATCCAGGCCGCCAAGGAGGCCCGTCAGGTGATGCTGGAAGTGGCGGCCGAAGAGCTAGAGGTGAATGCCTCGGACCTCGAAACCGACGGCCAGGGCAACATACTGGTCAAGGGTGCGCCGCAAAAGTCGATCTCGATCTTCGACGTCGCGCTGTCGGCGCATTTCAAGCGCGGCCGCTCGATCTCCGGCCGCGGCATGTTTTTGATCCCCCGCTCCTATCCGGAGAAGGAAACCGGCGCGATGAAGCCGTCGACCTGCTACGCGCATGCCTGCACGGTGGCCGAAGTCGAGGTCGACGACGAGACCGGCGAAGTGACCGTGCTCACCGTGAAGAACGTCTTCGAGATCGGCCGCGCGCTGAACCCCAAAATGGTCGAGCAACAGTTGGTCGGCGGCTCCTGGATGGGCATCAGCCACGCACTCTACGAGACGACCGAGCCCTATTATCCCAACCGCGACCATGGCGGCACCGACTTCAACCAGTATCTGATGCCCGGGCCAGGCGACCTCGCCGAGACCGAAATCATCGTCCTGGAGCGTCCGTCCGCCGACGGGCCGTATGGCGCCAAGGGTCCGGGCGAGATGTGCGCCAACCCGCAAATACCTGCGGTCGCCAATGCCGTCTTCGACGCCGTCGGCGTGCGCATCGACACGCTGCCGATCACGCCGGAACGCATTTTGCGCGCGTTGAAGGCGCAGACTTCCAACTGAGTGCTGAAAATGCCCGAAGTGAACACCGAGACTGTCGCGACCTCGCCGGAGGCGGTGGCGCAGCATCTCGCCGCCTCGCGCTATCTGGCTGACGAGGGCCTTTCAACCGCGATCTTTCTTGCTATCCGGCTCGGCAAGCCGCTGCTGCTCGAAGGCGCGCCGGGCGTCGGCAAGACGGAAGCGGCCAAGGCAATCGCCGAACTGCTCGGACGCGATCTGGTGCGGCTGCAATGCTACGAAGGCATCGACGCCGCGCACGCACTCTACGAATGGAATTATCAGCGCCAGCTGCTCGCCATCCGCCATGCGGGCGAGCACGAGATCGACATCTATGACGACCGTTTCCTCATCGCCCGTCCCCTGTTGCAAGTGCTGAAGGCGCCGCAGCAACGCGTGCTGCTGGTCGATGAGATCGACCGTTCCGACCATGAGTTCGAGGCGCTGCTGCTGGAGTTCCTGTCCGACTTCCAGATCAGCATTCCCGAGCGCGGCACCATCCGCGCCGAGGCACAGCCAATCGTCATTCTGACCTCGAACCGCACCCGCGAACTTGCCGAAGCGCTGCGCCGCCGCTGCGTCTATCACTGGATAGGCTATCCCGACGCCGAACGGGAGGCCGCCATCATCATGCTGCGCGCCGGCGATGTCGCGCAGGCCACCGCGCGGGCAGTGGCGGCGGCTGTACAGACCATCCGCGCCCGGCCGCTGGCCAAGCCGCCCGGCATCGCCGAGGCGGTCGAATGGGCCAATGCCGCGACCATCCTGGAAAAGGGCGGCAGCCCCTGGCCGGAAGCCTTCCGCCGCGCCATCGGCGTGCTGATCAAGGACGAGGAGGACCTGTCCTACATCGCACCGGAGCTTGGCCGCATCGTCGAGGAGGCGCTGGGTTGATGCGGGGAGTCCACAATCCTCTGTCTCTAACGTCGGCGGGACAGCGCAACGGTCGGAATATTTCTGCCATGCCGCGCGACCGTAGCCTACCTCCGGCCGCGGCACCCTTCCTCGGCTTCGCCCGGCTGCTGCGCCAGTACGGTTTCGCCGTCGCACCCGAACAAGCCTCCGGCTTCATGCAGGCGATAACCTTGCTTGGCCCCCGCTCGATGGCCGATATCCGCGAGGCGGCCCTTGCCACGCTGGCGCCGCCGCCGGACCGCCGCGACGAATTCGGGGCCCACTTCCAAAGCTACTTCTACGGCAACACATCAGCCGTGGTCGAAGGTGATGCCGACGAAGAAACCCGCGTCAAGGATGATGGCGGCGCCGACGACGAACGGATCGAGACCGAGCAGCAACAGGAAGGCGGTGAGCTTTTCTCAGCGCTGGAGCAGTTGAGCACCCGCGACTTCCAGCGCGACGATGACAGGCTGACCGCCTTTCGCCACCAACTGTCGAGTGCCTTGCCCGCCCGCCGCTCGTTCCGCACGGTGCGCACCCACTCACGCGGCAAGCTCGACCTGCGCCGTTCGCTCAGGGAAATCGTCAGCGCCGATGGCGATGTCCCCTCGCCGCTGCTGCGCCGCCGCCAGACCGTGCCGCGCAAGCTGCTGCTCCTCATCGACGTCTCAGGCTCGATGAAACTGCACACAGCGGACTACCTCAAGCTGGCGCATGCCGCCGTGCAGGGTGCTGACCGGGCAGAAATATTCACTTTCGGCACGCGCCTGACTCGCATCACCACGGCGCTGCGCGTTCGCGACCAGGACCAGGCCCTGGCGCGCGCGGCCGCCCAGGTCGACGACTGGGACGGCGGCACCCGCATGGGGCCGACGCTGCTTGCCTTCCTCTCCGTGCCACGTTTCTCCTCCTTCGCGCGCGGTGCGGCCGTCGTCATCCTGTCCGACGCGCTGGAGCGCGGCGACCATGCCGAGCTGGAAACGGCGATGCGCCGGCTGAGTGCCCGCGCCTTCCGGCTGTCTCTCGCGACGCCGCTCGCCGGCGACCGGCGCTTCCGGCCGGAGACCGCCGCGCTCAGCGCCATCCTGCCAGTGCTTGACGATCTGGTCGACGGCTCGACACTTGCCGGTCTCACCGATTTCATCCTGTCGCTTGCCCGCCATGCCCCTCCGGCTGCGACACTCTGGAAAAGGGTATCGTGATGCAGAAAGCCATCGACGCGCATTTCCACATCTGGCGCCAGCAGGACCAGCCCTGGCTGGTCGGTCCGATGGTGCCGCGCATCTTCGGCCCTTACGAACCGATCCGCCGCGATTATCCGATCGAGGAGTTTCTCGCCGACCAGCAGGGTTCCGGCGTCGAGAAGGCGGTCTACGTCCAGACCAACTGGGCCAAGGAGGATTTCGAAAAGGAAGTCGCCTTCCTGCAGAAAACGGCTGACGAAACCGGCTGGCCGCACGCCATTGTCGGCTATGCCGACATGACGGTCGACGATGTCAGGTCTCAGATCGATCGCTTGAAAAAATATCCGCTGCTGCGCGGCGTGCGCATGCAACTGCACTGGCACGAGACGCCGGCCTTCCGCTTCGCTGCCTCGGCCGATCAGGTCATCGACCCGAAAGTGCGCGCCAATGTCGCGCGGCTGAAGGATTATAACCTGTCCTTCGACCTGCAGCTCTTCCCCGCCCAGATGAAGGACGGACTGGCGCTGGTCGGCGAGAATCCGCAAACCAATTTCATCCTCACCCATGCCGGCATGCTGACCGGCATGGACACGGAAACCACCGAGGCCTGGAAGGCCGGTCTGCGCACGCTGTCGGCCGCGCCCAATTTCTATGCCAAGCTCTCCGGTCTCGGCACTTTCGTCCACCGCAACGACCCGGCTCTGATCGCCTATATCGTCGACAATGCGATCGACATTCTCGGAACCGATCATCTGATGTTCGGCTCGAACTTCCCAATCGAAAAGCTATGGACCACCCACGCCGAACTGATCAAGGCGCACCGCGATGCGGTGGCGAAGCACGGTCCGGCCGCCGAGGCGGACATCTTCTGGAATACGGCGGAGCGGGTCTATCGGCCAGTGTGAAAAGCTGTGCCGAGCATCACACCTAGGTTGCTTCTATTGCGACGTGCCGGGCGCTTTAGGTCCGTTCTTTTGAAAATTCTCGACGGCGTCCCGAAATTCCTGTTCGTTCTTCTTTCGAAACCCCTCAGCACCGTAGCGCGAGACCCCGTCGTCGAGCGATTTCGCGACGCTATCGCCAAAGGTCGGAAGTTGCGCTGGCTGCTTGGGTTTGGCCAACATCCAGAAACCAACTAAAATCAGACCAGAGAACAATATCGATACAAGAAAATTCTTATTGAATACAGCCTGCATTATCGAGCCCTAGCATTCTCCGCTGCAGCTTCTTAGGGTCGATTTCCTAAAAATCGACAATGACCTTACTTACAATTTTAGCCAGAATCGCATGTCCCGCCGATTAGCCCTTCACTTCACCTCGAATTGCGGATCGACCGGAATCTGCATCGCCGTGACAAGGTGGTTTGTCTGGCCAGCCAGCCCGATGATCGACACCAATTCGCCATGCTGCGCGTCGGTCATGCCCTTGGCGCGTGCCGCCGCCGTGTGCGAATGCACGCAGTAGGAGCAGCCATTGGCCGTCGACACCGCGATGTAGATCATTTCCTTGGTCAGCGGATCAATGGCGCTGTCCGCCACCATCACCGCCTTCAACTGTTCCCAGGTCCGCTTCAGCGCCGCCGGATCATTGGCCAGCCCACGCCAGAAATTGTTGACGAAATCCGATTTGCGCGTCGCCCTGATGTCATCGAACACCGCCTTCACCGCCGGGATTTTCTCTACCTCGGCATCGCTGAGGAGTTTTGTGGTGGCCATGGTCTGGTCCTTTCGTTTGGATGAATTAGGTCGTTGAATCAAGTTTCGAGCAAATATGGCTAACCAACTTCTCTCAGTTTTTGGCGCTCAATGGCGTGGGGCCTTGAAGGTTGGCCGAAGCACCTAAACTTCGTCATCCCTGGGCGAAGCAGGCGCGAAGCGCCGTCGCGGAGACCCTGGGATCCATGCCGCGACCTCACTCGTGGAGTGCAGCGGAGCAGAATCCTGCGCCGTGGCAACGCACCGGAGACCCGGCATGGATCCTGGGGTCTGCGCCGCGTCGCTTCGCTCCTTGCTACGCCCCAGGATGACGAGGGGACGGGCGTTTTCGCAAAATGCCAACGTACATGTACCGCCAAGCCTCAGCGAATCTAATGCACCGCCGCATACATGATCTTCTCCTCCGTCGCCTCCGCCGGCGAAAACTCCTCGACGATCCGCCCTTGCCGACAGACGAGAATCCGGTCCGACAGGTTCATGATCTCCGGCAGATAGGAAGAGATCACCACCACGGCCAATCCCTCATCCGCCAGCCGGTTGATGATCTGGTGGATCTCGGCGATCGCGCCGACATCCACGCCGCGCGTCGGCTCATCGAAGATGACGATGCGCGGCTGCTGCACCAGCCCCTTGCCGATCACCACCTTCTGCTGGTTGCCGCCGGAGAGTTCGACGACGCGGGCATTGTCGTTGATCGCCTTGATGTTAAGCGTCTTGGTCCATTCGGCCGAAAGCCGACGCATCTCCTGCTGGTTGATCACCCAGGCCTGTTCGCGGCCGGCCGCCAGCAGCCCGCCGAACAGGTTCTCGGCAATGCCCATCGTCTCGAAGATGCCTTCGCTCTTGCGGTCCTCGGTCACGTAGACGATGCCGTCGGCCACCGCTTGGCTCGGCACGAGGTAACGCACCGGCCTGTCGTCGAGCTCGATCGCGCCGCCGCGCAGGAAATCGCGCTTGTAGATGCCCGACACGATCTTGAAAGTCTCCGTGCGGCCCGAGCCGATCAGTCCGAACACCCCGGTGATCTGGCCCTCGAAGATCGAGAAGGAATTGTTGCGCACGACATTGCTCATCGAGATGTCTTGCACCGAGAGCACTTTCTTGCCGGCCTTGCGCAGCCTGGCCTCATCGCGCTGGCGGTAGATCTGTCCCGACAGCGTACGCCCGACCATGGCAGCGACGATCTTGTCGCGGTCGAAGGCCGAGGTGTCATCGGTGACGACCAGCTCGCCGTCGCGCAGGATGGTGATGCGGTCGGCAATCATCAACGCCTCCTCCAGCGCGTGGCTGATGAAGACGATCGACACGCCGTTCGCCTTCAGCCGGCGGATCAGCGCGAAGAAGTGCCGCTTCTCCTCCGGCGTCAGCGTCGCCGTCGGCTCGTCGAAGATGATGATCTCGGCATTGTGGTGCACGGCGCGCGCGATCTCGACCATCTGCCGCTTGGCGGCACCCAGCGTCGCCACCATGGCGTTCGGATCGACCGGGAAATTCAGCGCCTGCAGGAACTGCTGTGCTGAAATATACGTGCCGCGCAGCCGGTTGAGGAATTTTTCGGTACCGAGATAAAGGTTTTGCGCCACCGTCATCGACGGCACCAGGCTGGTCTCCTGGAACACCATGGCGATGCCGGCCTCGAGCGCCGCATGCGGCGAAGCGTAGGCGATTTCCTGGCCCTTGTGGAACATCTTGCCCGAGGTGGCGTCGACGACACCGGCGATGATCTTGGTCAGCGTCGACTTACCGGCGCCGTTCTCGCCGAGCAGCGCATGGACCTCGCCCTTACGCAGCTCAAAGGTGACGTTTTTCACGGCGGGCACGCCGCGATAGTTCTTGGTGACGTTTTCCAGACGAACGATCGGTTCCATCACAATCCTCCCGCGTCGACGGAAAGCACGCAATCGCCGCCCTTGGAGGCGATGAACAGTTGGCGATCCCTTTCCGCCACGCTGCAGATGCCGTGGCGCGTGCCGTTGGCGCGGCTATGCAGGCTGAATTGCGGCTGCATGTTCCGATCGAGCCTGACCACCAGCCCGTAGGAACGGCTGGGCGACCACGGCTTATGGATACCCATGGTGCGGATGCCGCCGCATTGCAGCGGTTCGAGAAAACTGCGGCTGGACGCCAGTGACGGTGCGATCCAGTAGGCCGGCGGCACCTGTTCGATCATGTCCTGCCGGTAATGCGTTTCCTGCAGCACGAATTCGATCAGCCGGTTGCGCGGCGCGAACACCGCCAGCCACTCCCCGCCATCGCCGGCCGGCGACAGCCGCGCGGGATAGCCGGGCAGATGCGTCAACACGGTCGAGCGATTGCCGCTCGCGCCATCGAAGCGCATGAGCCGATGGCGCCAGCTCTCGCTCACCAGCACGTCCCTGCCTAGGGGATGGAGCCCGTAAGGGAACGCGATGTCGCCGGCCAGCTTGCGGAACTCACCGCCTGCCGCATCCCGCTTCCAAAGCGAACCGGAGGAGCCCTTCTTCATCAGGTCGGCCGCCCATTGCGACGGCGTATGCTCGGCCGACCCATTAGCCAGCCAAAGCACGCCGTCCTCGGCATAGGCAAGAGCGGTGATGCAGCGGATTCCGGCTGGCAGCGACACCTCCCTGCCCGCGATGAACAGCTTGCCGCTCTCCAGCCCTACCGTGAGTTCGCCTGAAGGCGACACCGCCAGCGCCGTGACAGGAGACGGAAAGGTCTCGACCACGACAGATTCTACACCGACAGCGATCGCGTAGACGGCGTTGCCGCTGGAGGCGAGCAGCCGGCCACCGGCAACCAGCAGATTGTCGGGCTCGCTCAGTTCGGCGAACGCCGGCGCATCATCCAGTCGCGTGTTGGGTCTAAAGGCGCCGTCGAGCGGCGGGATGGTCACTGCCTTGCCGCGAAACATATCCAGGATCGGATCGAGGATCACAGCTGCGCCCCCCAGTAGGAAGCGGGGCTGGTCCAGTTCGGGTCGGCGCCCGCAATCTTGTAGCGGCCGATACGGTTGTTGAGGATGCCACCGACGAACAGATATCCCTTGTGCTCGCGCATCGAGGTCACCATCGGATGCGCGCCGCCCGTCAAGTCGCCCATCGCCTCGACGATGCCGCCCTTCTCGTTGAATTTCACCACGCCGCCGGTGTTGATGTTGGGAAACAGCCATTCGTCCTGCGGCAGCCGGCGCGTCATGCGCTTGCGCATGTCGGGGTGGCGCAGCGACAGGTCGAAGCTTGGCGTTCGCATGCCGAGCCACGCCATCCAGTAATTGCCGTCGGACGCCCGGTTGATGTTGTCGGGATAGCCCGGCATGTCACGGATGACGCATTCGGCGGTGCCTGCCTTCGGCCCTTCCAGCCAGTAGCGATGCACGCGGCAGGCCCAGCTTTCGGCGAAGAACAGCGACTTGCCGTCATGCGCCATGCACACACCATTGGTGTAGCGATAGCCATCGAGCAGCGTCTTCGTCGACCCATCCCTGGGATCGTAGACCAGCAGCCGGCCGGTGGCGCGGTTCTCGATCGAGTCCAGCGCCCAATCGTGGGCGTCATAGCGCTTCGTTGAATCAGTAAAATAGATGCGGCCGTCCGGCGCGATATCGCAATCATTGGGATCGCGCAGCCGTGCATCGTCGACGATCGACGTCCAGGAACGCGACGTCTCGGCCGACAGACGCTTCACCTCGCGCTCAGGCGACACGGAATAGAGTCCCATGGCGCCGACGCAGCTGATCAGATTGCCTGATTTGTCGAAGGCGAGCCCCAGCGGAAAGCCGCCAATATGGGCGAACACTTCGGACCTCACATAATCGGGCGCGAAGAAGCGGACGATCTCGCCGTGACGCGTGCCGCAATAGAGATTGTCGTCGCGATCGAGAATGACGTCTTCCGGTCCCTCCAGTTCGCCAAGCCCGATATGGTCGGCTGAAGACAACCGGTTGTCGAGTGCGTAAGGCGTGCCGGAGCCCGGCACCGCGGACTGTGTTTCGCCCATCTTGAGATAGACCGGCGCGACATAAACCTCGTTCAGCACCTTGTGGCGGTTCTTCAGCCAGCGGATGTCGATGGTCACCGCGACCGCCAGCATGATGCCCAGCACCATCTGGTTGGTGCCGGTGCCATAGCCAAGCCGGATCAGCCCGTTGGTCATGGTGAGCACGATGATGGCGCCCATCAGGCCCTTGATCACCGAGCCACGCCCGCCGCCGAGGCTGACCCCGCCGACCACGGCCGCCGTCAGCGCCATGATCTCCAGATTGAGGCCGGTGCCCGGCCCCGCGCCGCTCAGGCGGCAAGCGATGAGAAAGCCGCCGATCGAGGCGCAGAAACCGGAAAAGACATAGGTCATGAACACGGTGCGGCGCACCCGGATGCCGGCATTGTGCGCCGAGCGCCTGGAGCCGCCCACCGCCAGCACGTGCCAGCCGGGACGAGACCGCGTCAGCGCGATATGGGTGACAATGGCCAGGATGATTGCCAGCCACACCGAGACCGAGAGGCCCCAGAAGGTGCTGTCGCCGATGAAGTCGAGCACGTCAGACGTCGCGGTCGAAAGCTGCACATCGGCGGCATAGGTGGTGACCAGGATGTCGAACAGCGCACGCCCGAAGATGAAGGTCACCAGCGTGGTGAGGAAGGCGCGGAGCCTGAGGTAGCCGACGAGGTATCCGTTGATGGCGCCAAACACGAGGCCGGTAGCGAGCGACGCGGCCAGCGCCAGCCAGATCGACTGTTCGAGGATGAAGAAGACATAGACAGCGGAGAAACAGGACAGCGCGAAGATCGAGCCGACCGAGAGATCGATTCCGCCGCCCAGCATCACCACGGTCATGCCGGTGACGACCATCGAGAACTCGCCGAGCTGACGTGTCGATTCCTGCAGCGAGGAGAGCTTGAAGAAGCCCGGAATGATCGAGCCGAAGGTCGCCAATGTCACCACCAGCGCCAGGAAAGGAATGGCGTTGTCGGTCCAGCGCTTGGTCAGGATCTCGCCGACCAGATGGTCGGGCACGAGATTGTAGCGCCAGGACTGGAGGCGTTCGCGAAAGGTCATCAGGTCACTGCGGCAAGAGAAACAAGAGAAAGAGGCGGCCGGACGATCCGGCCACCTCGTTGAGGTCTTTAGAAAACGATCGGCTTATTTCGCCGCCGCTTCGGCCTGCAGCGCCTTCAGGTCCCAGCAGCTGTCGGGCTTGAGGTCGGCCTTGGTCGTCGCCTTCTCCAGCGTGTAGATGTAGGTGTGCGAGGTGCCGGCCGGCTGGCCGCTCTGCAGCAGGAATTTTATGATGGCGTTCATGTCGCCCGACTGGCGGGCAAGATCGGTCATCACCACGGCGCCATAGGTGCCGTCGTTCAGCTTGTCGCAATCGGCCGCCTTTTCGCCGCCGCCGGTGGTGACCAAAAACACCTTGCCGTCGAGCTTGGCGTCGCGGATCGCGGCGGATGCGCCGGTCGCGTCACCATCCCAGAAATCGATGATCGAGCAGATGTCGGGGTTCTGCTGCAGCATGGTCGTGGTCACATTGCGCGAAGTCGTGGCATCCCAGTTGGAGTCCGGCTTGGCCACGACCTTGAAGTCGGGATGCTTGTCCAGCACCTTCATGATGCCGGCATACTGGTAAAGGCTGGAGGAATTGGCCTGGTCGCCCTGCACCAGGCCGATTTTCTTGGACGAGTTTTCGCCGCAGCCCTTGATCGCCGCTTCGGCCTCGAGCTGGCCGAGGCGGTCCCAGTCGCTGCCGACAAAGGCGTCGGCGGGAAAATTCGCAGGATTGTCGACCAGGATCACATAGGTGCCGGCCGCCTGCGCCTTCTTCATCAGCTTGGAATAGGAGTTGAGGTCCGGTGCATGGATGATCAGCACATCTGGTCTTGTGTCCGAAGAGATCGCATCGGTGATCGCCTGCGCGCCGGCATCGACCACCCAGTTCGGATCGCGCGTCTCGAACGTGCCGCCCCAGGCCTCGACCTCCTTCTTCAGGTAATGCGCCCAGCCCTGCGCCAGGTCGAAGCCCATCGCCAGCGGAACCAGCATGACGCGCTTGCCTTTCAGCGCTTGTGCATAGGCAGCAGGGCCTGGATCGTCAGCGGCGAAGGTCGGCGCCACGAAGGCGGTGACGGCAAGGGCCGTGGCGGCCGCCATGAGTGTTCTGATCAGTTTCATGTGTCATCCTCTGGTTCGGTTTTCATTGCCGGCAGATCGTTCCGATCGCACCGGGTACCCCGAGCAAGATGGGCTAGCCCATCTGCTCTAAATGTCGCCCTGCTGCGCGGTCTGTTCGTCGCGCGGATTGATGATGCCGTCGACGATGATGGCGCCGAGCAGGATCGCCGCCTTGATCAGGTTCTGGTAGAGCAGCGGAATGTCGATGATGGTCATGGCGTTGAGCAGGATGCCGATCAGTGCTGCGCCCACCAGCACGTTGCGCACCCCGCCTCGCCCGCCCGACAGCCCGATGCCGCCGATCACCGCCACCAGCACGATGTCGTAGAGCAGCGTCGAATTGACGACCCGCGTGTTGATCGAATGCAGGCTGGCCGCCGTCAAAAGGCCCGCGATCAAAGCCACGAAAGCGGAGAGCACATAGCGCAGCACCAGCATCGGCCGCACCGGAATGCCGATGTTGCGCGCGGCCACCGGATTGTCGCCGGCGAAATAGATGTAGCGGCCCCATTTGGTGTAGCGCAGGAACAGGAAGAACAGGAAGGCGAGCCCGGCGAAGACGAACACCTCGATCGGAACGTCGAGAAAGCGCAGGCCGCCGAGCAGTTCCACCCAATGGCCCTGAGGCACCGGCACCGCATCCTGGGTGATCAATTGCGAACGCACATAGCCGAAGACGAACGAGCCGGTCGCCAGCGTGACGAAGATCGCCGGCACATCGGCATAGGCGACGAGAAAGCCGTTGAGCAGGCCGATGGCGAGCACGCCGGCCAGCACATAGGCGAAGGCCAGCCCGTCCGGCGTCCCGGTGTTGAGCAATTGCAGGTACCAGGCGACCGACATGGCCATGATCGCCACCGCCGACAGGTCAATGCCGCGGCCGATGATGACGACCGCCATGCCGAGCGCCAGAATACCCAGCACCGACACCGAGCGCACGATGGCGACGAGATTGTTGGGATCGATGAAGCCAGGCAGGCCTATGGCCGCCGCGACGAACAGCACCACCGCGATGGCAAAGACAATGCCTTCCTGATTCAGGCTCCTGAAGTTCAGCCAGCCGGCCATGTTCATTGTCTGCTTTCACCCCGATGGCAGCGCTGCCATCCCTGGGTCGGAAAGCTAATCGGCTCAACGCCGCTTCGTCAAATGAATCCGCGTTCAAAACGCGGGCTTGCGATGAGATTCGCAAAGTGGACGCATTGATTGCCGAATCTGGCGCAATGCCCGGAAACTTAACCGCTTTTGGCAATTGTTTGCACCATCGCGGCGCTTTGCGAAAGCGTCACACCAAGGCGAAAGGCGAAGACGGAATTTAACCCCGCGATGGATGGGAAATTCGATTTCAGTTCCCGGCACCATGGCCGGAAACCTCGGCGCCCGCGGTTCTCGGCAATACCAAGAAACGGAACGACGCCACCAGCCCGATGACGCCGATCACCAGGAAGGCTGCTCGAAAATCGACGAGGTCGAGCGCCGGCCGGTCCCTGGCGATCTGCGACAGGTTGAGGATCGCCGCCGCCACGGCAACGCCGAACAGCATCGCCACCTGCTGCAGCATCGAGGACAAGGTCGCCGCGGAGCTGCGCTGCCCGGCGGCGATATCGGCGAAGGCCAGCGTGTTGAGCGCGGTGAACTGCATCGAGCGCGACAGGCCGGCAATCAGCATCAGCGCCACCACCAGTGCCTGCGGCGTTTGCGGCGAGATCGCCGCGCAAGCCATGATCGATGCCGACGCGATGACGCCGTTGACGACCATGACCGAGCGAAAGCCGAAGCGGCGCAGCATCGGCGTCGTCACCGTCTTCATGCCGAGATTGCCGAGGAAATAGGCCAGGATCATCATGCCGGCGTCGACGGGCGAGAGGCCGAAGCCGACCTGGAACAACAGCGGCAAAAGAAATGGCGTGGCGTTGATCGCAACCCGGAAGATGGTGCCGGCGGCAAGTGTCGAGATGGCGAAGGTCTGCACCTTGAACGACGACAGGTCGAGCAGCGGATGCGGCGCGCGATGGAGATGGCGCACCGCCAGCCATCCGACGACGATCCCCGCCGCGATCAGCCCCACCGTCGGCAAGGCGCCAACCTCTGGATGCGCTATGCGCTCGAGGCCATACAGCAGGCAAGCGAGCCCCAGCGACGTCAGGAAGAAACCCGGCCAATCGAGCGGCTTGGGATCGGCTTCACGATCACCGGGGATGAAGCGGGCGACCAGCGCCAGCCCGATCATGCCGAGCGGGATGTTGATGAAGAAATTCCAGTGCCAGGACAGATAGGTGGTGATGAAGCCACCGAGCACCGGCCCAACGACAGGCGCGAACAGCGCCGGCCAGGTGATCAGCGCCGTGGCGTTGAGCAATTCCGATTTCGACGCGTTGCGTAGCACCAGGATGCGGCCGACCGGCGTCATCAGCGCGCTACCAAGCCCCTGCACGGCACGGGCAATGACGAATTCGGTCAGGTTCTGCGAAAAGCCGCAGGCAAGCGAAGCCAGCGTGAACAGCGCGATGGCGACGAGGAAGATGTTCCGCGCGCCAAAGCGGTCGGCGAGCCAGCCCGACAGCGGCACGAACACCGCCATGGTCAGCATGTAGACAGTGATGCCGATGCTCATCGCCACCGCCGGCACGCCGAACGATTCCCCCATCTGCGGCAGCGAGGTCGAGATGATCGTCGAATCCAGCAGTTGCATGAAGAAGGCGATGGCGACGATCAGCGCCACGCGCCGCGAATTCCCAACTCGGTCGGCTGAAGCTTCGGTCTCGGAAATGGCAGTCATGACGGACCGCTTGAACAGCATTTGGCCGACGGCGTCCAGACAACAGCCAACAAACTTTCGTGTCGCGTCGCGGCCTGTTGTGGATGAGCGGGGTGGCCGAGGAACCCAGACGCATGAAGCCTATCTATATCGACTACCTCAATGCCCTCGACATCGAAGCCCTTGCCATGACCGATGCCGAGATCATCGGCGCGGTTGAGGCCGGGCTCATCGCACAAAGCAAGGGCCAGACGGTGATCGAGCCGCGCGTCCATCTTGAGCCCGACCCGTCCTTCCACGGCCATTTCAATGTCCTACGGGGCTACGTCGCGCCCCTCGATACCGCCGGCGTCAAGATCGTCGGCGACTATGTCGACAACTACCTTCACGGCCTGCCTTCGGAATTCGGCATCCTCAATCTGTTCGATCCGCGCACCGGTACGCCACGCGCCATGCTCGACGCCACCGTCATCACCGACATGCGCACAGGCGCCGTCACCGCGATCGGCGCCAAACATCTGGCGCGCGAGAACTCGAAGGTGCTGGCCCATATCGGCGCGCGCGGCACCGCCTACTGGAACGTGCGCCTGCTCGACCATCTCTTCGATTTCGACGAGCTCCGCGTCCACTCGCGCCGACCGGAAAGCCGCGACGGCTTTGCCGCAAAACTCGCCGCCGACCTCGGCAAGCCGGTCACAGCGGTCGCCGACTGGGAGAGCTGCGTCAAGGGCGCCGACATTGTCGTCGAGGCATCGCGCCTGCCCGAGCCGCAACCGCTGCTGAAGACCGAGTGGATCAAGCCTGGTGCGCTGGTGGTGCCCTACGGCACGATGAGCGCGGTGGAGCTGTCGCTGACCGACATCATGCAGAAGATGGTGGTCGACGACTGGGGTCAGTGCAAGGGCGGCAAGTTCGGCTCGCTGCGCGCCCATGTCGAGACCGGGCGGCTGAGCGAGACGACGCTGCATGCCGAACTCGGCCAGATCGCCGCCGGCCTGAGGCCGGGACGGCAGAGCGATGACGAAACCATCCTGTTCTGGCACCGGGGCCTGTCACTGTCCGATATCGCGCTCGGCAAGGCGATGCTGGCTAAGGCACAGGCGCTAGGCATCGGCCAGAGGCTGCGTTTCGCATGAGCGCGCTCGTCCTCACCGGGGCCGGCGTCAGTGTCGGCGATGTCGCCGCCGTCGCCCGCGAGGCGCGCAAGGTGGAAATCGGAGCCGATGTCATCGGCAGGCTGGAGAAGGCACGAAAGGTGCTCGACCAGGCCGCAGCCTCGGGTCAGCAGATCTACGGCCTGAACACCGGTCTCGGCGCCAATCTCGGCACATCGGTCGAGGGTGACGCCAGCGCCTTCCAGCGCCAGTTACTCGAAGGCCGCAGCGGCGCGGTCGGCGAGGCCCTGCCGATCGAAACCGTGCGGGCAACCATGCTCGCGCGCCTGACAATGCTGTCGGCGGGCGGCTCCGGCCTGTCGCCCGCCGTGTTCGTTGCCCTGGTCGATGTCCTCAACGCCGGCGTCCATCCAGTGATGCCGTCGCTCGGCTCCATCGGCGCCGGCGACCTCGTGCTGATGACCGCGATCGCCCGCCTGCTGGTCGGCGAAGGCGAAGCCGATTATCAGGGAAGGCGCATGCCGGCGGTCAAGGCGCTGATGATGGCCCGCCTCGGCCCCATCGGCTTGGCGCCCAAGGATGGGCTGTCGCTGATCAACGCTTCCGCCGTCTCCGTCGGCGGTGGCGCGCTTGTGGTCACGGACGCGCTGTCGGCTCTTGCCCAGCAACAGCAGGCCGGCGCGCTGACCATGGAAGGGTTTGGCGCCAACCGCACCATCCTCGACCCGCGCCTGCACATGGCGCGGCCAGCGGCCGGCCAGCAGGAAGCCGCCAAGGCGCTGCACGATCTTCTCGCCCGCGACGAAGCGCCGGCGCCCACCACCCTACAGGACCCGCTGTCGATCCGCTGCATGCCCTCGATACATGGCGCACTGATCGAGGCGATCGGCCAGGCAAAACGCGCCGTCGAGATCGAACTCAATGCCGCCGCCGACAACCCGCTGGTTCTGAGCGACGACGGGCTGGTGCTGTCGACCGGCAACTTCCACACCGCTTCGCTGGCGCTCGCCTTCGAGGCGCTCAGCCTGGCAATCGCTCAATGCGCGGCCGCCAGTGCAGCCCGCTTCATCCAGCTCACCGGCTCGGGCCGCAACGGGCTGCCCAAGTACCTGTCGCCGAGCGGCGGTGCCTCGGCCGGTTTCGTACCGTTGCAGAAGACTGTGACATCGATCCTGGCCGCCATCCGCCACAAGGCCAATCCGGTGATGCTCGATTTCCTGCCGGTTTCGGAAGGTGTCGAGGATCACGCCACGCAGACGCCGCTGGCGGTTTCGAAATGCGCCGACATGGTCGCACTGTGGCGACGGTTGATCGCCTTCGAACTGATGGCCGCCGCCCAGGCCGTCGACCTGCGTGAAGGGTTGGCGCTGGCGCCACGCACCGCCGCCGTCCACACGGCGATACGAGCGCTTGTCCCGGCGTTGAACGAGGACCGGCCGCTCGGCGTCGATGCCGAGGCGCTCCATGCGGCGCTTGCCGGTGGACGTTGGCAGGGAGCGTCAGCCCCGGCCGACCTTGTCCAGGAACAGGCGTAGCTCGGCGGGATCCATGTGCACGACGTGCCTGTCCTCGGGATAGGCGCCGCTGTTGACGTCGGCGACATATTCGGAGAATGCCGCCACCCGCTCCGCCTGTAGCCGGTCATACTCGGCGGCGAAGTTGCGATAGACCTTGGAGTGGCGCGGCATGTGGCCTCTGTTCTGGCCAAGGATGTCGTCGGCGAACAAATATTGCGCATCGCAGCCGGTGCCCGCGCCCATCGACAGCATGATCAGCGACGTCCGCTCCGAGATCGCCTTCGCCACTTCGACCGGCACAACTTCTATTTCGGCGCCAATGGCGCCCACTGCCTCCAGTTGCTTCACCGCCTCGAACACCTGCATGGCCGTGTCGGCGGACTTGCCGACAGCCTTGAAGCCGCCTGTCCAGGTCGCGCGCGATGGAATGAGGCCGACATGGCCGATGACCGGAATGGCATCGTCCGCCATCCGCTTGATGGTGGCATAGCCCGCGCTGCAATAGACCGCGTCGGCGCCGGCCTTGTAGAGCCGGAAAGCCCAGCGCAGGAAATCGTCCGAGGTGCCGATCTCGTAGAAATTGTCGCCCGGCATGGTGAACAGGCTGGGCGCCGCGTCGCGGTATTGCGGATTGAGCACCAGTTCGGGCGGGACCGAGACGATGTCGACCTCTGCCCGCTCGGCGGCTTCCGCCTCGTCCAGGCTCAGCACGCGCAGCATGGTCAGCTGCCGCTTGCCCTTCATGGCGCGCAGATCGGCGACGGTCGGTCTCTTTCGGCTCATTGAACTCTTGTCCCTGTTTGTGGATGGCGGCTCTTCAGCCGATCTCGATCATCACCCTGCCAGCTTCGATCCGGACTGGATAGGTCTTGAGGTTGACGCAGACCGGCGCGCCCTTGGCCTGGCCGGTCTTGTAGTTGAAGCGGCCATTGTGCTTGGGACATTCGATGATGTCGTCCATGACAAGCCCGTCGGCCAGATGCGCCTTTTCATGCGTGCAAAAACCGTCGGTGGCGAAGAATTCGTCATCCGGCGAACGATAGATCGCGAAGGTCCGCCCACCATGATCGAAGCGGATGACATCCTCTTCCTCGACATCGTCCACGGTGCACGCTTCAACCCAATCGGCCATCTCAATCTCCTGCGGACATTACCGATCGCTATTCGGCGGCCGCCGACATATCGACCTCGTGGAATTCACCGCGATAGGGCCTGGCCGTCGGCGGCAGTTCGCGCTTGAGGTAATAGTCCTCGTATTTCAGCTGCCTCAGCAGCACCGGCCAAACCTCGCGGTAGGCATGCCACATCGACGGGTTCGGCTCGGGCAGATCATGCTTGATCAGTTCGTGCAGCCTGGGCAGCGCGTGATAGGGCACCATCGGGAACATGTGGTGCTCCACATGGTAGTTCATGTTCCAGTAGATAAACCGGCTGATCGGGTTCATGTAGACGGTGCGCGTGTTGAGCCGATGGTCGACGACATTGTCGGCCAAACCGATATGCTGCAGCAGGCCGGTCGTCACCATGTGCCAGGTGCCGTAGAGGCGCGGCAGGCCGATCAGCACCAGCGGTACCCATGACCTCAGCCCGATCGCCAGAGCGATCGTCGCGACATAGATGGCGACGTGCCAGCGGGCCGCGACCACGGCCTTATGCTGTTCCATCTCAGGGATATAGCTCTTCTCTTCATCCGACAGCGTGCCGAAGGCCTGGCGCACCAGCGTCGGCAGCGAATAGCGGAAGTCGAGAATACCGGTAAAGGCGAGCGCGGCCTTCAACAGATCCGGCGGACGCATGACGGCGATCTCGGCGTCGCGGCCGACGATGATGGTGTCAGTGTGGTGGCGGGCATGGCTCCAGCGCCATTGCACGGGATTGCGCATCAGCATGAACGAGGCGATGTGATAGACGACATCGTTCATCCAGCGCGTGCGGAACGCCGTGCCATGGCCGCATTCGTGCCAGCGCGAGTCGCTCGACGAGCCGTAGAGCACGCCATAGACGAACAGGAACGGCACCACCCACCACGAACCCCAGAACCAGACGATGCCTGCGGCCGAACCTAAGATCGCGACAATCCAGATCACCGTGTCGCGGATCGCCGGCCCGTCGGAACGCTGCATCAGTTCCTTCATCGCCTTGCGCGAGACGTCAGTGTGATACCACTCGGCCGAGGCAAGCCCGGTCTCGATCGCCGCCCTGGTGCTTTCGCCGACCAGGCTGTAGTCACGCTTCTTTGCCATCGTCGTCACATTGACCTCCAATCGTCGCGCACCGCTGGCAATCCGGTCCGCCGGCCGGAGGGCTTGCTTTGGATACATGTCGCGCTCATGTCCTGCCGGCCAGTCTTGGAAAGTCTCCGGAAGGCTGAGGATAATCCTGCTCGGGCTGTCGGGCGATAGCCGCGATCCTGGCCTCGGCCGCCGCGATCTCACCGGCGCCGTCGAGAATCCGGAACACCGCATCGTAGGCCCGGCTCTCGCCATGCTCCAGCCAGATCATCTCGCCGCGCTCGCGGGCGGCGAGATCGCCGAGCACATGGTGGGTCGATGGCTCCATCCCCAGCGCGTACTGCCCGGCCTGGAAATTCTGCCACTGGTAGGCACACGGCAACTGGTCCTTGCGCGTCACCAGTTCGAGACCGAGCCCGATGCGGTCGTTGACGACGGCCACCGGCACCTCGCCCTTGGCATCGGCAGCCATCTCATGCTGCCAGACCTGCTCGCTGAAGCCCGGTTGCGGCGCAGGCACCGTGCGATAGCCGACCTTCTGCGCCGCGTAGCGCTCGCCGGCATGACCGGCCCAGACGACGTCGCGTATCGGCGCCAGATAGCGCGAGCCCTCATCCAGCAAGGGATGGCTCACATTGACATGGTAGAAATACATATGCGGCGTGCGGTTGAAGCCGTGGTTGACGACATGGTCGGAGAGCCGGATCTCGTTGCCGCCGACATCGGCCTCGATGCGGCGGATGAGATGCAGATCCTCTGCGAATACCGCCGACTGCTGGACGATGCCTTCGGCCCACAGCACGCAACGGTCGCCGTCCCAACGCTCGCCATAGCCGGTTAGCCGCGCCGGGATCGTGCCGACACGACCGTGCAGCGAATGAAGCACCGTCTTCCTGCCGGGGTAGTTGTAGCTGTCGGCCGGCACGTCCTCGCGGCCCAGAATATGGTCGAGGCCGCAGGTGACGAGCAGGCCGGAGAAAGAGCGCGCCCAGGCCAGTCCCCCTTCCCCTTCATACTCGTGCAGGCCGGGATGACGAAAGCCGCTTGGCGAATGCCAGCCGATCGCCTGGCCTTTGAAGTCGCAATCGGCGATGTCGAGCGCCCGGTCGACCAGCACGGTGAAGCGCAGGCCCGAGCCGGTGCGGAATTCGAGCATGCGAATGCCGCGCTCCACACCGTCGCCGAGCGTCATCAGCCGCACGCCGGCGAATTGCGACAGCTGGCCTGACCGCTCGGCCACTTGCCGGCGCGACAGCGTCTTGCCGTAAAGCTCTACCATGCGACGCCCTTCACTTTGCCCGCGCCTCCTTGAGCAAGGCCGACATGTCGGCGCCGGTGATGATGCTTTCCACGGTCAGGAGGTCGGTGTCGGCGACCGTCTGTTCGGCGACGATCTCGCCGCGCCGCATCACGACGATGCGGTCGGCGACCTGGAAGACATGGTGGATGTTGTGGGTGATCAGCAGCACCGAATGGCCGGCGTCGCGCACCTCCTTGACGAAGCGCAGCACGCCATGGGTTTCCTCGACGCCGAGATTGTTGGTCGGCTCGTCGAGGATGATGACCTTGGCGGCAAACTGCATGGCGCGCGAAATGGCGATCGACTGACGTTCGCCGCCCGACAGCGTGCTGACCAGCGCGTTGGCGTCGAGCTTTTTCGAGATGCCGACGCGCTTCAACAGCGCCGAGGCGGCTTCGCGCAGCTTGGCAAGGTCGAGCGGCGCGAACACGCCGAGCCAGCCGAAATTGACTGGTTCCCGGCCAAGGAAAAGATTGCGCGCGATGCTGAGGTCCGGCGCCAGCGAGGTGTCCTGGTGGATGGTCTCGATGCCGAGGTCCATCGCATCCCTGGTGGAACGGATGGAGACCTTCTCGCCACGCACGTAGATGTCGCCGCGATCGACCGAAAACACACCCGAGATCGCCTTGATCAGCGTCGATTTGCCGGCGCCATTGTCGCCGAGCAGCGCCACCACCTCGCCTTCCCGCAATGTCAGCGAGGCGTTCTTCAGCGCCCGCACGCTGCCGAAGGATTTTTGCAGGTTCTGCAATCGAAGTACTTCTTGCTTCATCGTCAGCCCCTTGCGGCGTTCTTCTGCAGCAAGGCGTGCAGGATGAGCATTGCCAGGATGATGAGGCCGACAAAGATGTTGTAGGCGAGCCCCGGCACGCCGATCAGCACGATGCCGTTGCGGATGGCACGCAACATCAGCGCGCCGACGATGGTGCCGAGGATCGTACCGCGTCCGCCGGTCAGCGCCGTGCCGCCGACGACCACCATGGCGATCACTTCGAGCTCATAGCCGGTGCCGGCCACCGGCGAGGCGGCGGAGATACGGAAGGCGCTGATCATGCCGGCAAGGCCGGCCAGCACGGAGGTCGCGATGAACAGCCATATCTTGACGGTATCGGCCGGCACGCCACGCGCCACCGCCGCGTTGCGGTTGGAACCGATGGCGCTGATCCAATTGCCGAGCTTGGCGTAGCGCAGGATGTAGATGGCAAACAGCGAAAGACCGATGAACCACCACAGCGATGTGTAGAAGCGGAACGAACCGACGTTGAAGCTGCCCGCGAGCAGCGTCACGAAGAAGCCGGGCTGGTCCCAGGATTTCAGCGGAAAGCCCTGCGTGATGTAAAGCGCGGCGCCACGCACGACCAGCAGCATCGACAGTGTCACCAGGAAGGACGAGATGCCGATCTTGGTGACGATCAGCCCGTTGATCGCGCCGATCGCGATGCACAGCACAAGTCCGGCCAGCAGCGCGACACCTATATCCACCCCGCCATTCTGCACCAGCAGCATCACCACCACAGGCGCCAGCCCGAACACCGCGCCGACGGAAAGGTCGAATTCGCCTGCCGTCAAAAGCAGCGTCATGCCAAGCGCGATGATGCCGAGCTCGGGCAGGAACGCCATCATGTTGGAGATGTTGAGCGGCGACAGGAAATTGGCGTCGGCGACAGCGAATACCGCCAGCAGCACGAGGAGGATAACGAAGGAGGAGAATTGCGGCGAGCGCATCAGGCGCGATCTGCCTTTCACCCTCGGCGCGTCGTCTTCTGCGGCAATTGTCATGACTGCTTGGACCATGCTTGGAAAAACGCCCGCCGCATTGCGGCGGGCGCTGGTTTCTCATTTCTTGTCATAGAGCTTCAGGATCGGCTCGACGCTGGCGGCGTCGTAGAGGCCGAAAGTGTGGACGTCGTAGCCGATCGGTTCGCCTGAAGCGGCGAGCCCGAGCAGCGCCACCGGCATGAAGCCCTGCGCGGACGGGTACTGCCAGGCGGCGGCGTTGACGAAGCCATCCTTGACGGCTTGCGCCGTCTCCTTGGAATTGCCCCAGCCGACGACGGGGATCTTGCCCGCCGGCACACCGGCGCCATCGAACACGCGCTTGACGCTGGCCGCGACGGAATCGCCGAGCGCGATGATCGCCGGCGGATTGTTGGCGACCATGTAGTCGGTCATCTTGGCGATGATGCCGGCCGGATCGGTGCCGCAATCGACCACGTCATATTTGATGTCAAGCGGATCGAAAACGCTGGCAATGCCCTCCGTCTCGAGCTGCTGATAGCTGGCACCGGGAACCTCGACCGGCAGGAAGACCTTGTCGCCCTGCTTCACCATCTTGTGGTCGACGAGGTATTTGGCCCAGGTGACGCCGGCTTCCTTGAGGTCGGCTCCGACATAGGCTTGCCGTCCGGTGGCCGGATCGTCGGTGTTGAAGAACACGATCGGGATGCCGGCCGCCTTTGCCGCTTTCACCTCTTCGGTCCACAGGCCCGGCTGCGCCGAGGTGGTGGCGATGCCGTCGGGCTTGGCGGCAAGCGCCGAGTTGAAGGCCTCCTTCTGTGCCGCCATGTCGCCGCCGCTGAAGGAGATCTTGCAGGTCACCTTGAGTTGGTCGCAGGCCTTGGTCGCGCCGGCGTTCCAGTCGATCCAGAACGCATCCGACGGCCCGCCATGCGACAACAGATAGAAGGTCTTCTGGCCGTCCTGCGCCTGCGCCGTCGAGCCAAGGGCGACGCCGGCGAGCACTGCCGCGGCGGCAGCCAGTTTCCAAGCAAATTTCAACATTCTTTCCTCCTTGTTTGAAGCCGCGCCGCCATGCGCCGGGCAGCGCGGCTAGCTGTCACAGGCCGTTGGCGCGGAACTTCCCGTCGAGGAATGTCTTGGCGCGCGGCACGTCGTCCTCCGACAAATGCTCGATGATCACAGGGATGTTCGGATGCTTTTCGGCGAGCCGCTGGAGATAGAGGTCGTAGTTCAACGAACCGAGGCCGGGCGCCGGCAGCTCGATCTCGCCAACGCCGCGGAAAGTGTGGCTTTCCATCGCGTCGGCGTCGCCGATGTCGGCATGCTTCTCCGACTTGTCGTCGCCCGAGCGCTTGACGTCCTTGGCGTGCGCGATCTTGATCTTGTCGGTCAGCGTATCGAACACCTGATTCAGGATCTGGTCCATCCGGTCGATGTTGTGGGTCTCGAAATAGTTGGTCGGATCCATGAGCAGGCCGAGACCAGGATGGTCGACCTGCGCGAACATCCTGACCGTCTCCTCGACCGAGCCGACGACATTGTTGACATAGGTCTCGAGCAGGAACACCGCGCCGTGGTCATAGGCCGTCTGGGCGAGGTCGGCGATCACCTTGCGGCATTCCTCGAACCCTTCCTCGGTCTTGTTCTTGGGGTGATGCACCCAGTCGGATTCGGTGTTGTAGGTGCCGGTTTCCGAGATCACGTAAGGCGAGCCGAAATGGCGGGCGTTGCGGATGATCTCCTTGAGATAGCCGACGCGCTTGTCACGCTCGGCTTTGTCAGGATGAATGATGTTGGTGTAGCCCGACACGCAGCAGACCGGCAGATTGTGGTCGCGGAAGACATCGCGCACCTTCTTGGCCTTGTCCTTGGTGATCTGGCCGGCCGACAGGTCTATATCCCTGAAATGCAGGTCGAGTTGCACCGTGTTGAAACCGAGCCCGCGGATCTTCTTCGCCGTCTCTTCGAGGCCGTACGGGAAATAGCCCGTGAAAATACCTGCCTGCATCATGATGTGAATTCCTCCCTGTAAGCGATTCAGTTGCCAGTGATTTCAGCTGCCAGTGATTTTCAGCTGATTGAGTTTGTCGAGATTTCGGAGAGCTTGACCGTGCGGCCCGATGCCATCGAGCGGTAGCCCGCTTCCACCAGCGCCATGGTCTTGACGTTGTCGGCGACGGTGAGCGCCGGCGGCGTGCCGGTCTTCACCGCGTGCTGCAACTGCTCCATCACCCCGATGAAGGCATGCGGGAACCACATCGTCGCCCAGCTCGGGCTCACCCACTCGCCGCCGGTCGTCTCGGCCGAGGCGTAAGTCAGTGTCGAGGCGGCACCCGTCGGCCAGCCGATCGTGCCCTTGGCGACGCCCTTGGTGCCGTCGACGCGCCAGCTGATGTGCTGGTCGTCGCGATAGCCCTCCTGGCGCGGACCGGACCAGACGTCCTCCAGCGACACGGCGAGCACGCCTGTGGGGAAACGCAGCGTCGAGACGGTGATGCCGTCGGAATGGTCGAACTGCGTGCGCGGATCCTTGCGTGTCAGCGTCGTGATCTCGTCGGGATCGCCGAACAGGAAGCGCAGCACATCGAGGTGATGAACGCTCATATTGGCGAGCGTCAGCCGGTCGTAGCCCTGAAGGAAAGTCTGCCAGTGCGGGATGGCGTGCATGTCGATCTGCGCAAAGACGATGTCGCCCAGCGCGCCGCTGTCGATGATCTGCTTCAACACGCGCATCGACTGGTCGTAGCGCATGTTCTGGTTGACCGAGAGGATCTTGCCGGCCTTCGCCGCCTCGTCGCGCAGCTTGACCGCTTCCTCGACCGACAGCGCCAAGGGCTTCTGCGCCAGGATCCCTTTGATGTGCTTCTGCTTCAGCGCATGGCGGATCAACGCCGGCTGCTGGTCGGGCGGAAAGGCAAGGTCGATGATCTCGATATTTGCGTCCTCGATCAGTTGTTCAGGCGTGTCGTGGACGGTCGGGATGCTCCAACGGTCGGCGACCTTTTGCGCATTCGCCTTTGTGCGCGAAGCGATCGCCACCACGGGGAAGCCTGCCTCGTGATAGGCGGCCAGATGGCACTCGGCCATGATCATGCCGGCGCCGACGCAGCCGATCCTGTATTCCTTCGTGCGGACCTTCACATCCGGCTCGAAGCCCTTGCCTGTCATGCCTTCCTCCCGAAATTCTGTGCTTGCGGCCGCATTCATCTTGCCAACGCGCCTCCGCCCTGTGCGAAATAATGCACGCGGGCCGGCTCGCAGGATATCGCCACCATCGCATCGGGCCTGATATCGGGCTGGCCGCGCAGCAGTGCCTTCAGCCGCGCCTGCCCGGCGGCGAGCGTCACCACGGTGTAGCCGCCAAGCGGCTCGACCTCGAACACCCGCGCCGGGCGGCCCTGGCCCGCCTTCTCGTTGTCGCTCCAGGGTCTGACCTTGATGTCTTCCGGCCTCAGTCCGATCTCGACTGCGTCGGCCGGAGCCGCGCGGTCGGCGATGCTGAGCGCGCCTTCGGCGGCTTCGACGCCGCTCTCGCCGCGAATGGATTTGAGGATGTTCATGACAGGCGAACCCAGCAGCCGCGCCACATAGGTGCTGACCGGGCGGTCATAGATCTCGGCCGGCGCGCCGATCTGCCTGATCCTGCCATTGTCCAGTATGGCGATGCGGTCGGCGATCGACATCGCCTCCTCCTGGTCGTGGGTGACATAGATCAGCGTCTTGCCGAGGTCGCGCTGGATGCGCTTCAGCTCGACGCGCGTTTCCTCGCGCAGCCGCGCATCGAGCGCCGAGATCGGATCGTCCATCAGATAGGCGTTGGGATCGCGCACCAGCGCGCGTGCGATCGCCACGCGCTGCCGCTCGCCGCCCGAAAGCTGTGCCGGCGGTTTGTGCAGGATATGACCGATATGCAGCTTGGCCGCGGCATCGGCGACGCGCCGCTTGATATCGACGTCGGCGACTTTCCGCTCGACCAGCGGGAAGCGGACATTGTCGAGCGCACTCATATGCGGGAAGAGCGCCAGGTTCTGGAACACCATCGCCACGTTGCGTTCGGCCGGCGACACCGTGTTGACCGGCTTGCCGCCGATGAGGATTTCGCCGGCGTCCGGCGTTTCCAGCCCGAGCACCAGGCGCAGAATGGTCGACTTGCCCGACAGCGGCGGCCCGAAGAAGCAGAAAAACTCGTTGTCGTTGACGGTGAACGAGGCGTCGTCGACGGCAAGCGTCGTGCCGTAGCGTTTCGTGACATTGCGGAAGACGATATCGGCCATGGCTCAGCCCGCCCTCATTGCAAGGCCGCTGACGGCGTCGAAGATGCGCACCGATGGCGCCGCAGGTGCGACAACGGCGGTTTGCCCGATCGACAGCCCGACATCATTGTCGAAGACCGCTTTCACGGCGCCCTCGCCCCGGCCGAGATGAACGATGGTACGTGCACCGATGCGTTCGACGAAGGTGACAGGCATGGCAAGCCCGCGCCCATCTTGCGCCAAGGCCACCTGTTCCGGCCGGAAACCGTAGAGGACCTCGCCGCGGGCGCCACGCAAGCTGGCCGCCAGCTCATCCGGCAATGGCGGCGTGATGCCCAGCGGCCCGAGATCGACGACCAGCCCGCGATCGCTCTCCGCCGGCCTGCCCTTGAGCAGGTTCATGCCCGGCGCGCCGATGAAGCGGGCGACGAACACATTGGCCGGATTGTTGTAGACCTCGAGCGGCGTGCCGACCTGCTGCAGCACGCCATGGTCCATGACCGCGATGCGGTCGGCCATGGTCATCGCTTCCAACTGGTCGTGGGTGACGTAGACCATGGTCTGCCTGAACTGGCGCTGCAGCTGTTTCAGCTCGGTGCGCATGACCGCGCGGAAGGCCGCGTCGACATTGGACAGTGGCTCGTCGAGCAGGAAGATCGCCGGCTCCATGATCGCCGAGCGGCCGATCGCCACGCGCTGCAGGATATTGACCGAGAGCCTGTCGGCCTTGCGGTCGAGCAGGGGCGTCAGTTGAAGCAGTTCGGCGATGGCGCCGACGCGACGGTCGATCTCGGCCTTGGCGGCGCCGCGCATCCGTGGCCCGTAGGCAAGATTCTGGCGCACCGTCATATGGGTGAAGATGGCATAATTCTGAAAGACGAAGCCGACGCCGCGCCGCCCCATCGGCACCCCGGCCATGTCGCGCTCGCCAAACAGGATCTTGCCGCTGGTCGGCTCTTCCATGCCGGCGATCATGTTCATCGTCGTCGACTTGCCGCAGCCGGACGGCCCGAGCAACGCCATGAACTCGCCGTCCGATATGTCGAGGTCCATGGTCTTCAGCGCCGTGAAGCCGCCGAATGTCTTGGTGAGGTGCTTGAGTTGGATCGTGCTCATGCCGGCACCTGCCTTGCCCGCGCCATGCGCTTCATGGCGAACACGGCGACGATGGAGAGCACGACCAGTATGGCCAGCGCGATCGCCGCGACATAACCCCAGATCAGGTCCTGCGTGGTGACCTTGTAGATGTAGACGGAGATGGTTTCGGTGGCGACGCCGGGGCCGCCGCCGGTCATGATGTAGAGCGTGTCGAAGATCTTGAAGTTCTCGATCACCCGGATCGCCAGCGCGATGATGATGATCGTCTTCATCTTCGGCAGCACGATGGTGGTGAAGCGTTGCCAGGGATTGGCGCCGAGCAGCGTCGCCGCCTTGATCTGGTCCTCCGGCACGCCGACGAGGCCCGCAAGCAGGATCAAGAACATCAGTGGCGTCCACTGCCAGATGTCGGCGATCATCACCGCGATCAGCGCCAGCGTCGGGTCCGACAGCCAGGCAATGGTGACTTGCGTGCCGGTGACGGCCGACAGGATGTCGTTCACCGGGCCGCCCGACTGGAACAGCATGAAGAACATGTAGCCGGCCACCGCCGGCACCACCATCATCGGCATCAAGAGGATCGAATAGAAGATGCGCTTGCCGGGAAAATCATCGGCGAACAGCGTCGCAAGTGCCAGGCCCAGCAGGAACTCCGCCGGCACGCAGACGACCATGACGATGGCAGTGCGCTTCAGCGCGCTCCAGAAACGCGCATCGGCGGCAAGGTCGGTGTAGTTGGCGAAGCTGTTCCACATCTCCCAGGCGTTCCACCAGCCGAGGCCCGAGAGCGGCGACCAGTCGGTGACGCTGATGTAGAGCTGCATCAGCAGCGGAAAGGCCGAGATGAACAGCACCAGGATCTGCGCCGGCAAGGTCAGGCGAAAACCCAGCCGCGTGCCCTCATCGCGCGGGGCCAGCCTGCCGCGCACGGCGCCCATCTCGTCCTCCGAAATCGTTGCGGTCACGGCGCTCATTGCTTGAGCGCCCCGAAAGTCAGCCCGCGCACCAGGTGGCGCTGGATTGCGATGCCCATGATGACCGGTGGCACGGCGGCGATCAGCCCGAGTGCTGCCTTGGCGCCATAGAGCTGGCCGGTCATCGAGGACGACAGAGAGGCCATGTAGACCGGGATCGTCACCCATTCGCGCGTCGTCAAAAGCAGGGCGATCAGATAGTCCGACCAGTTGAGGATAAAGACGAAGAGCGCCGCGCTCGCCAGCGGCGCGCGCATCATCGGCAACGTGATGCGGGTGAAGACCCGCAGCCGCGAGCAGCCCTCGACCAGAGCGGCTTCCTCGATCTCGCGCGGCATGTCGTCGAAGAAGGTCTTCATCAGCCAGAAGGCGAACGGCAGCGTGACGATGCCGTAGATCAGCGCCAGCCCCCACCAGCTGTCGGTGAAGTTCAGGAACGCCCACATGATCATCACGGGGATCATCACCGCCATCGGCGGAAACAGCCTGAGCTGGATGAGCGCCAACGGCAGGTTCTGGCCCGAGCCGAAGCGCGACAGTCCGTAAGCCGCCGCCGTGCCCGCCGACATGGCGATCGCGGTGCCGAACACCGCCGACAGAAGCGACGACAGGATCGGCTTCAGCGCGGTGCGGTCGAGCGCCACGATCAGGCTGTTGGTGGACTCACCGAACACGAACTGGAAATTGCTGAGCGTCGGGTTCTTCGGCCACCATGTCAGGTCGGCTCCCGTCGCCGACCATTCGGCGATCGGCTTGAAGGCCATAGACACCATCCACAGGATCGGCACCAGCGTGACGGCCATCGCCGCGAGGATCGCGGCGTAGCGGAATATCTCGAAGGGGACGGAACGCTTCATCTGGCTGCTTTTGCTGGTGGCGCTAGATCTAACTCTTTGTTGGAGCATGATCTTTTCCGAAAACCGGGTCCCACTTTTCGGGATCATGCTCCAGTGCGGAGGGGACGAGCTTTCGCCTCTCCCCTCCGGCCCTGATCCAGGGAGATGGATCAGCTGATCGGATCGAGAACGGTCGGCCAGGCCTCCTTGTTGGTCCTGATGGCTTCGAGCAATTTGTCCTCGCCGATGCGCCGGGCGATCTTCTTCCACTCGGCTTCGGTGTCGGCCATCGCCTGCTCCGATGTTTTTGCCTTGGTCAGCGAGGCCATGAGGTTTTCGTCCAGCGCGTTGTGGAAGGCGGTGGCGCCGGGATAGTTGATGGTCGGCACCGTGCGGGCGACCGTCTCGCGCACGACGTCCATGTGGTAGGCATGATAGGTCTGGCGCACCAGCGGATCGGAGAAATCCGAAAGCCGGAACGGGTCGAGATAGCCGCCGGGGTTGGCGCTCATCCAGGCGTAGATGCGGGCCGAGCCCAGCCATTGCAGCAGGAGATAGGCAACCTCCTGGTTCTTCGACTGCGACGAGACCATGCCGGTCAGCGAGAACCACAGCACGGAGCGGCTGATCAGCTTGCCGTCGATCTCGCGGCCGGGCGGCAGCATCGTGCCGATCTTGCCGGTGACCTTGGAGTCCTTGTTGCCGGCATTGTCGAGGAATTTCGGCAGGTTGGAGAAAGCGCAGGTCATCGCCGCACCACCCTTGGCGAAATTGCCATACTGCTCCGGCCAGCCCCACGAGATCGCATCCGGCGAATGATGGGCTAGCGATTCGACATATTCGTTCGTGGCCGCGATGCCGTGCTCGGAATTGATCAGCGGCTTGCCGTCATCGCCGAACAGGAACTGGTTGGGCGAGGCCATCGAGACATAGCGCTGATACCAGTTGGTGTAGCCCCAGCCCTGATTGCGCAGGTCGGTCGAGCCGAACAGGCCCTTGTCCGGACGCTGGAAGAAGGCCGCGATATCGCCGTGCTGCTTCCAGGTTTTCGGCGGCGCCAGATCGTAGCCGTATTTGTCCTTGAAGGCCTTCTTCTCGGCTTCGTCGCCGAACAGGTCGGTGCGGTAGACCCAGGTCTGGAAGTCGCCATCCAGCGACACGCCGTAGTTCGAGCCGCGATATTTGTTGAGCAGCGACACGCCCTTGGCGCCGTCGACATAGCCGGTCTTGGGATCGTCCCATTCGGGCTTATACTGGGCGACGAAGTCGTCGAGCTTGGCGATGCCGCCAGTCTCGGCCAGATCGCCAAGGCGGTTCCACTCGGTCGAGTAGATGTCGTAGGCTCCACCCTTGGTGGAGATGTCCTGCATGGTCTTGGTGAATTCCTGACCGTTAGGCAGGCCGACGATCTCGATCGGGATGCCGGTCTCCTTTTCCCAGAGCTCCTTGATCGATGGCGCGCCGGCCGGGAAAGGCTGGGTGAGCTGGCCGATCGAGCCGTCCGACAGGCCAAGCACGATCTTGGCCGGCGCCTTGCCGGCCCCCTTCAGCGCCTTGGCGGCCTCGACGGCACGGCCTTCCGGCGTGTCGGGGCCGTATTGATAACGCTCGGCGCCGTCGAAGCCGGTCGGCCCGCCGATCATGCCGGGCGCCAGTGCGTCGGCTGCATAAGCGCGGCCGGGACGAATGAATTGCGGTGCGATACCTGTCGCGGCGACGAACACCGCGGCCTTTCCTCCGGACGCCAACAATCGGCGCCGCGAGATGCGGATCAGATCAGACATTGGAATTCCTCCTCAGGGCCAACGTTTCCTCCACCGGCCCATGAGGGATATTGACGGCAGTATCGGAAGGCTGTCAACATCATAAATGATCGAAACACCTCACAACATCGCAATAGGGCGGGAAAATGCGTCATACCGGAGTTCATACGCCTCTCCAGATGCCTCGATCTGATGGGAAATGTGTTTTCCCTTCCCGGCACGATCGACCCGGGCGACTTGATTTAGCCTGGCGGCTTGCACATCGGCCAAGGCCGGATACATCATTTCCCATCAGAATCGCGGATAGCGTGGCGTTGGCGTCATCAGGCCGGCAGCCGGCATTGCGTGATCCTGATACATTGAGGAGATGAAAGACGGTGCGTTCCACCCTGACCGACATAGCCCGGGAAGCCGGCGTCTCCGCCGCCACCGTCGACCGCGTGCTCAACAATCGACCCGGCGTGCGGGCGCGCACGCGCGAAGTCGTGCTCGAAATGGCGCAGCGCCTCGGCTACATCGCCGAGAGCCCGAACGGCGCGCCGCCCAGGCCCCTGCCCGGCGAGACCATCCGGCTCGACTTCGCCCTGCCGGCGGGCACGAATTCCTTCATCAAGATGCTGCACCGCCACATCGAGACGCAGGCCTTGGCGCGCCCCGATCTCGACGTCCACATCGCCACCATAGAAGGCTTCAATCCCGACCGGCTCGCCCGCCTGCTGCAGGATCTGCGCGGCCAGACGCAAGGCGTCGGCGTCATCGCGCTCGACCATCCAACGGTGCGCGAGGCGATCCGCTCGCTATCGGCCAACGACGTCAAGGTGGTGACCATCGCCTCCGACATCCTGCATGTGCCGAGAGTCGCCTATATCGGCATCGACAACCGCGCCGCCGGGCGGCTGGCCGGCTATCTGCTCAACCGTTTCATGGGGTCTGGACGCCCCGGCAAGGTGGCGCTGTTCGCCGGATCGCTGTCCTATCGCGGCCACGAGGAACGCGAGATGGGCTTCCGGCACATATTGACGGAAGAGTCGCCCAACCTGCAGATCGTCGAGATGCGCGAAATGCTCGACGACCGCGAAAAGGCCTATTCGGAGGCGTCGGCGCTTCTGGAGCGGCACCCGGACCTTGCCGCGATCTACAATGTCGGTGCCGGCAACACCGGCATCGCGCGTGCGCTCAAGGAGCGCGGTCGCGCGCAATCCATGGTTTTCCTCGGCCACGAGGCGACGGACGGCACCAAGGAATTGCTGCTCGACGGCACGCTCGATGCGGTCATCGACCAGAACCCGCGCGTCGAGGCGCGCGAGGCGCTCAACATCCTGACCCATGCCGTCCGGGGGCTGCCCTATGAATTGCACCAGCCGAGGCTGCAGGTCATCTTCAAGGAGAACATCCCGGAGATTTGAGGCACTCTTCAGATCTTGCGCACGCCCGCCCGACCGTCCTCGCGAATACCAATCGCAACGCGTTCGCCCGAAACGATACCGCCCGTGTCGCACACCACAACCGGCATTCGAATGTCGTAGAGAAACTCGGCAACGATAGCGCCCACCGCCAAGATCGGGTCCGGCCGCTCCAGAAGAATACCCACCGGCGCGGTGCCCCTGCGGATCGCCTCGGCCAAGACCGAGGACGAGGATGACGATCCCCGGCCGCTTGGCATGACGAGGATCCTGCCGGCGACATTCTGCCCAAGGCCCGGATGCGAATGATCTGTTATGTCGCCGCTCTCGGCATCGATGCCGCCCCAGAAACTGAGCGGCTGCGAGAACACCAAGGCCTGCCCTTCGGCGGCGCCGGCCACTTGGAAAGTGCCCAGCCGTTCAGCCGCGCCCGTTTCAATCCGCCGCGTCACGACACACCCCGCACGACGTGGCCAACCGCGGCAGAACGGATGCAGTCCCTCATCTCGGCGAAGGCGACGGTCGCGCCGATATTACCCGGCGCGTAATGCGCCCATTTGCCGGAATTGGTCATCACCACGCCGTCAAGACGTTCGAGGATCGAGGTGACGTAGGTGCAGGTATCGGCAACCGGGATCAGGCCGAATGCCTCCATGCCGTCGAGCGCCCCCTCCTCCCGCAGTCGTGTCAGCGTCGCGCGTCCGGTGTTGACGTATATCGGGATCCCCTTGCCCGGTGCTGCCTCGCGCAGCAGCGGCAGCAGGCGCATCCATTCCTCATGCGAGAAATGCGGCGTGCCCAGCGACACGGCGCGGAGCGGCGCACCGTCAGGGACCATCGACAGCCTGGCCAATGCATGGTCGATGTCGGCACGGCTGATGCGGACGATCTCCTCAGGCACCATGCCTTGAAACGCCTCGTCGGCGGTGCCGGCCTCCGGTGTAATGCCAACGGCATGGAACAGCGCCACCGCGCCTGTCGTTGCAGCCGCGGCACCAAGCGCTTTCAACTGGTCCTCGTCACGCGGCTTGGATAGACCCACGATCACCGGAACGCGATCGCCGCTGGCTTGCCCGATGATCAGCCCGACGCCAACGAACAGGCTGTCAGTCGGTTCCAGGTCGGCCATGTCCAGTTCGAACAGGACACGGCCGCGCCGGTTTTCGCTGAGATGCAGGCCCCAGGCCGGTGCGCGCCCGGTCATGGCGCAGCACAGATCGATGAAATCGCCGTAGCGGTTGGTACGCGCGCCGATCACCGAATTGGCGAAGACAATGGCATTGGATTCCCCCCAGGCGATCTGCTGGCCGAATTCAGGCCGGAACCGCGTTTGGTAGGGTGCGCAGGTGAAGGTCGCCTGACAGCCAAGTTCGAGATGCGCCTTCATCAACCGCCGCGCCGGTGCTTCCTCCGCCGCCGACATCTTCACCATACCGGGATGGATGAGGTCGAACGAGCCGACATTGAGCGTCGTCGGCACTTGAACACGGCCGCCGCCTTCGACCAGCCGTTCGACGAAATCGAGCCCTGCCTTGCCGTGATAGAGGCAACCATCGATATGGGCGCCGGTGATGTCGAGCAGGCTGTTTGCTCCGATCGCGTTGGAAAAAGCGGCCAGGATTTTCATGGCCGCTGCAGCGGACGGGCCGTGCTCGCCGTCGAGCATGGATTGGTCGCGGACCGTCAGTTCCAGTGTCATCGGTTTGCTCCGGACTTGTGCCCGGACATGCTGTTCCTCATTGCCGGCTGCGTGGCAAGAGCCGAAGTGAGGATCAACCCGCCGCGATCAACACCGTGCTCTCCGGCGACCATCGCAGCACCACATCCTGCCCCTCCGCCAGCCTGTCAGCACCGGTATTTTGCACGATGACCTTCAGCGTCTGTCCGGCGCGCTCGACGAAATAGGTGCTGTTGTTGCCGGCGAAGATACGCTTCGACACCTGCCCCTTGAGCATGTTGACATTGGCGGCATCCATGGCCCCGACATCGGTGGCAATGCGGATGCGCTCGGGCCGCACGGCGCAGCTTGCCCTGGCGCCGGCCGGAAGCGTCTCGCCCGCCCCCGCGGCAATCGCCGTGCCGTCCGCCAGGCGGATGCCGTTGCCGGTCGTATCGCCGTGAAAGATATTGGCGTCACCAAGGAAAGTGGCGGCGAACTCGCTCTTCGGCCGATCGTAGATCTCTTCCGGCGGCCCTTCCTGCACCAGCCTGCCTTCGCGCAAAATGCCGATGCGGTCGCTCATCGTCAGCGCTTCCTCCTGGTCGTGGGTGACGAAGATGGTGGTGATGCCGATCTCGCGCTGGATGCGCTTCAATTCGATCTGCATATCGACGCGCAGCGCCTTGTCGAGCGCGCCTAGCGGCTCATCCAGCAAAAGCACGCGCGGCTTGGTGACGATGGCGCGGGCGAGTGCCACGCGCTGGCGCTGGCCGCCGGAGAGCTGATGCGGACGACGCCCGCCGAGCTTGCCCAACTGCACCAGGTCGAGCGCACGCTGCACCTCCGTGGCGATCACCGTCTTGGGCTCTCCGCGCACCGACAGGCCGAAGGCGACATTGTCGGCGACGCTCATATTGGGAAACAGAGCATAGTTCTGGAACACCATGCCGATGCGCCGCTTCTCGACCGGGACCCGCTCGACACTCTCGCCGCCGATGGCAATGCGGCCACTATCGGGAAAATCGAAGCCGGCGATCTGCCTGAGCAGCGTGGTCTTGCCGCTGCCCGATGGCCCGAGCAGCGCATAAAAGCCGCCATCGGCGAAATCGATGGAGACATCGTCCAGCGCCTTGTGCGCGCCAAAACTGCGCGAGACATTCGCTACCTTGACGCCTGCCATTATTTCTCTCCGCCGAATTTGAAGAACCGCGCCGTCAGCAGCATCAGCGCCATCGACACGATGATGATGATCGTCGACACCGCATTGATCTCGGGCGTAAAACCTTTGCGGATCGCGGCGTAGATTTCGACTGGCAGCGTCGTCTGGCCCGGCGTCGCCAGGAAATAAGACACGACGAACTGGTCGAACGACACGGCGAAGGCAAACAGCCCGCCGGCGATGATGCCCGGCATGATCCAGGGTAGTGTGACGCGGTTGGTTACCTGCCATTGGTTGGCGCCAAGCGAGCGAGCCGCCTCTTCTAGTTCCGGCGCGAAAGTCTGCAGCCGGGCCGAAACGACGACGATGACGTAGGGCAACGCCAGCGCGACATGGCCAAGCAGGATGGCGAACAGGCCGCGCCCGATGCCGACACCGAAGAAGAAGATCAGCATAGCCGTGCCGGTGATCAGCCAAGGAATGGCGATGGGCGGAAACAGCAGCGCCTGCAGGAATTTCTTGCCGCGAAACTCGTAACGAAAGAGCGCCAGCGACGCCGCCGAGCCGAGCACGGTTGAAATGATCGTGGTGATGACCGCGATTTCGATGCTGTTCCAGGTCGCTGCGATCAGCTGGTCGTTCTGCCACAGCGAGGCGTACCACTCGGTCGTCCATTCAAACGGCAATTGGTAGAAGGGCGAGACGTTGAACGACATCAGCGCCATGATGATGATAGGCAAATAGAGGAAGGCGAGCAGCAGCCCGACATAGAGGCGACCCAGCCATTCGAGGATGCGCGTCGTCGCCATCACGCCACCCTCCGCAGCACCGGCGAAGCGACCGCCAGGATGGCCAGCACGACGGCGAGCAGGATGAAGGACAGTGCTGCCCCGAGCGGCCAGTTGAACACGGCGACGAACTGGTCCTCGATGACCGTGCCATAGAAGGTGCCGGTGCGGCCGCCGAGAATGCGCGGCTCCATAAACGAGCCGACGACGGGAACGAAGATAAGTGCCGCGCCCGCCACCAGTCCCGGCAGCGACAGCGGAATGATCACCCGCTTCAAGACCTGCAGCCGGGAGGCGCCGAGCGAGCGCCCGGCCTCGATCAGCGAGTCGTCGATCGCCTGCAAAGTGAGGTAGCAGGTCAGCACCATGTAGGGCACGTAGGAGTGCACCAGGCCGATGATGACAGCCGGATAGGAATACATGAGATCGATGTTGATCTTGAACGGCAGCACGGCGTTGAGCGCGGTGTCGAGAATGCCGCCCTCGCGCAAAACCATCGCCCAGGAGAAGATGCGCACCAGCCCGTTCGACCAGAACGGCAGGATGACCAGCAGGAAGATCGCCTCGCGGCTGCGGCCCTTCAGCACCTTGGCCAGCACATAGGCCGCGGGATAGCCGATGACGATGCACCACAGCGTCACTTCGAGGCCAAGGCGGAGCGAAGCCAGCAGCAGGGTCAGATAAAGGTTTTGCGAAAAGAAGGCGGCGTAATTGCCCAGCGTGAAAGCCCACGGCCTTCCCGATAGTGGCAGGTCGGTCATGAACGAGAAAAAGACCATGGCCGAGAGCGGCAGGAAGATAGCCACCGTCAGCCAGAGATAGGCCGGCGCCAAAAGCGGCAGCGCCGACCTCAGCCCGCTGCGCGATGCGGCCGCACCTGCCATGATACCCACCTCCCAGGATTGAGGGTCAGCCGGCGCGAACCGCCGGCTGGCCCCTGAAGCTCGTTACTTCACATCGACCTTGAGCTGTTGCCAGAGCGCCAGATAGGCCTCACGCTGCGCGTCCGTGATCGGCGCCTGGAACTGAATGCGTTTGGCCACCGCGGGATCGCCCATGACCTTGCGGTTGAAGGCGTCCTCGGGAAGCGCTGCGACCGCCTTGGTGTTGGCCGACACCGGCGCGCCGACCTTGGTCACCCATTCGACGTAGAATTTCGGATCGATCATGTAGTTGATGAAGGCCTCCGCACCGGCAACGTTCTTGGAGCCGACGGGAATGGAGAAGGCGTCGAGCCAGGCGACGGCGCCCTCCTGCGGGATGACCAGTGAGACCGGCAGCTTGAAGTGGGTCTTGGCGCGGTCGGCCGAGCCGCTCCAATAGGTGCCGATGTCGATCTGGTTGGAGGCGACCATCTGGTTCCAGTCGTTCTCCGAGCTCCAGAAGGTCTTGATCTGCGGCATCAGCGACGTGAGCTTGGCCTTCACCGCGTTCATATCCTTGATGTCGTTGATGTTCTGGCCGGTGGCGATGGCGCCGAACTGAACCGCCTCGACGGCATCGTCGCGGATGACGACACGGCCCTTGTGGGCGGGATCCCACATCTCTGCGATCGACGTCGGCGGCTTGTCGAAGGATTTTTCGTTGATGGCGAGCGCCGTCAGGCCCCACACCCACGGCACGCCATAGACCTTGCCGTCGTGGTCGAGCATCGGCGATCCGGCCTTGTCCTTGCTGATGTCGGCATAGTTCGGCAGCTTGGACGTATCGATCGGTTGGATCAGCTTTTCAGCCATCGCCTGGTCGTTGAAGGCGGCGTTGATCATGACGACGTCGTAGAGTCCGGGATTGGTTCGGATCTTGGTCAGCATCTCCTGTTCGGAGTTGAAGAAGTCGTTGACCACCTTGTTGCCGGTCGCCTTCTCGAAAGCGGCGATGGCCCACGGCTCGTCGGCGCCATAGCCCTTCCAGTTGAGCACATGCACCTCGTCGGCCTTGGCGGCAAAAGCGAGTGCGGAGGTGAAGACGGCGGTCGCCGTCAAGAGAGCAGTCAAGTCAGGCATGCGCATGGTTCGTTCCTCTCTGTGTTTGCCCGCTTTCCGGGCTTGTCAGGCTGTCTGATGGGCCTTCCGTGTCTGGCCTGGCGCGCCGGTCAAGGCGACCTGACTCAGGAAAGTCTGGATTTCCGCGTCGGCCGGTGCCGATGAGCCGCCATGACGGGTGACCGAAATGGCGGCCGCCGCATTGGCGTAGCGCGCGGCCTCGAACGGCTGTACGCCACGCGACAGCGCGCTGACGAAGGCGCCGATATGCGTGTCGCCGGCGCCATTGGTATCGACGGCTGCGACCTTGAAGCCGGCTATGGTCCGTGCCGTACCGTCGGCCAGCCGGACGAGGCATCCGCCTGCGCCGGCTCGGATGACGACGCCATCGGCCTTCGCACAATGATCCATCAGAAGCCGCGCCGCGAGCGCCTCGGCGTCGCCGGGGCCGGCGATCTCGGCCGCCTCCGTCGTGTTGCAGCTCAGCCAGGTCGTGCGGGCAAGCCCACGATCGAGAATGGCACGTGGAATGTCCGCAATGACCGGCGTCGGATCGAAGACGAAGGGAATGTCTGGCGGTAGCGCCTCGATCCATTCGGTCAGCGCATCGCGGCTTCCGGGGTAGCTCAGCGTGTAGCCTGACGTGAACACCCAGTCATCAGGGCCGATCACCACCGGCGCCATCAGGTCGCGGCTGAGAACGCTCTCGGCCCCTGGCCACGAGACGAAGGTGCGTTCGGCGTCGCTCGAGATCATGGCGACGCAATTGCCGCTGTCCGTCAAAGGCGATGGCGGCGTCAGCGTCTCGATGCCCTCGGCGGCGAAGGCGGCACGCAGGAAGTCGCCATTCGGACCGCTGCCGAGCTGGCCGCCAAACACCACCTTCATACCGGTGCGGGTCGCGGCGACCATCATGTTGAAGCCGCCGCCGGCAAGCTGCGCATAGTTCGACGCCGTTTTCTCGGTGCCGGGCGCCGGCAAGGCGTCGATGCGGTAGACATAGTCGACCACCGCGCTGCCGACATGGACGAGACGCCCGCTCACGCCGCGTCCTTGCCGGAACCGGCCTTGCCGACGCGACCGTTCGACATCCGCGCCGCGACAAGATCGGCGGCCAGCGCCCGAACCTGCGCCATGTCGATGCCCTTGAGGCCGGCGATGCGATCCTGCGGTAGACGCGAAAAGCCTCTGCAGGCGCCGGCCATTCCGGCCGCGATGGCGCCGATCGTGTCGGTGTCACCTCCCAGATTGGCGCTTATGACAGCCGCTTGCCACGGGTCGCCGCCGGCGACTTCCAGCACGGCGAAGGCGGCCGGTACCGATTCCTGGCTGGCGACGCCGGTCCCGACCAGATCGGTAATGAGCCGGATTGCATCCCTCTTCACCTTGCCGCGCACCAGATCTTGCGCCCAGACGATGCGGGCGGCGATGTCGCCACCGGTCACCCAGTTTCCCTGCGTCGCCCCTCGCCGCGCCGCCGCGACCGCGCTGTCGGACGCCGCACGCCAATCGCCACCGGCAACGCCGCGGCTGACGGCGGCCGCGACCGCTGCGGCTGAGGCGATCGCGATCGAGGTGTTGTGGGTCGCCCGGCAGGTCTCCGCCACCTTGGCGATGAATGCGTCGAGTGGCTCCAGCGGCATCATGATGCCGACCGGCGCAATGCGCATGGCGGCGCCATTGGTGTCGCCGCTACGCCCCGCCTCTTGTGCCGGCACGCCATTGTTGATGGCGTCGATGGCGCGCTTGGTCGACGGCCCCAGGAGATCGTAGCTGCCGCGCGCCTTGACCTCACGCTCCCAGTCGAGCAGCGCGTTCACCCAGCGCGCATGGTCGAAGCCGTCGCCGGACTCAATCAGGATACGGCCAAGCAGCAATGCCTGTTCGGTATCGTCGGTGATGGTGCCGGCCAGCAGCCCCTTCGATACCGGGTGGCCCGCGAAAGGCGCGACGAAATCCGCGACATGGCCGTAGAGTTCGGCAATGCGGGCCGGCGAGAGAAGCTGCGTCGGCATGCCGAGTGCATCGCCCAGCGCTCCACCGACAAGCGCCCCCATGGCGCGATCAAGCGTGATGTTGTCCGGCATCGCTCAGAACCTCATATGCAGCGCGAAATGCGCGGGGTTGAGCAGACTGGTGACATATTCGATCGGCCGCTCGTCGGCCGCACGCGTCAACCGGCGGCCGCGCAGGAACGGCGTGCCTTGCGGGCAGCCGAGGATGGCGGCGTCATCGGCATTCAGCATCTCGATGTCGACCCACTCCTCGCCATGGTCCGGTACCAGCCCCGCCCCGCGCAGCGTCTGGTGCAGCGAACCCTCGCGCAGGCCGCGCAATGGCACGTCCTCCAGTTCGGACGACAGCGGCAGGCGACTGCGCTCGATGGAGATGGCGTGGCCGTCGCTGGCATTGGTGCGCACCCGGTCGACGGCGATGAAGAACGGGCTTTCGACGTCTAGCAAGGTCGCCAGTTCGGCATCCTCGATGACCTCCAGCCGCAGTGTCCGGGTCTCTGCATTGGCGCCCGCATTGGCCAGCGCCCGCGACCAGCCGATGGCGTCATCGACCGGCTTGCCGTCGAAAGTGACGAAGGAGCCGATACCGACCCTGGTGGTGATCAGCCCGCGGCTGGAGAGCTCTTCGAGGCCTTTGCGGACGGTATTGCGGCTGACGGAGAAGCGCTGGACGAGCTCGTTTTCGCTTTGCAGCCTGTCACCGAAGCCAAGAACTCCGGAGCGGATCTCATGCTCGAGAACGGTCGCGATCTGCTCGGGCTTGCCCGTGCCGGGAGACAGTTGAACGACGCGCCGCTTCATATGCGTACCTGTTCAGTGAACCTGTATAACCCTGTTCAATATCTTGGCACGCGAACTCTGTCAACGATCAGCCGGGGGACGCTTTTCACCCCATCTCGGTCCGCGGCGAGCCAGCACTTCGAGGCAACTGCTGACGAAAAAAGAAAGCCCGCTCCGGGAAGCCGGGGCGGGCCTTGGGAGAGGATGAAGGGGGTGGGACCCTCTCCTCTTGCATACGTGAACCCCGCTAAAGCCGGATCATAAGCCAGCTTGCCTGCATCACAATCCGGTGCTCGGCAACGTAAGCGCGGTCGCGCGATCGCGATTGCTCCCGTGATCGAACTGCTAAATGCGTCCCAGGACGACAAGGATGATGATGATGATCAACACAAGTCCGAGACCACCGCCACCATAATAACCGGTTCCGTAGAACGGACCACCACCGATACCGCTGAAGCCGCCAAGCAGCGCGAGGATTAGAATAATGATAAGTATCGTTCCGAGACCCATGGCTTTCCCAGCTCCTAAATGCGCGCTTTCGCGCCGTTTCAACATCACGCTATTTCAGATGTTGTAAGGTATGAACGTTTTAGGGGAGCTGGCGTTCCGCCGGGCCGAACGCGGCTACGGAGCGTCCGGCCGCAAAGCAGAAAGCCCGCCTGGACGGCGGGCTTTCCGACCGGCCGGAGGCCAGGAGAGTGCGGTCAAAGCCTCAGGGCTGGTTCCGCAGCCTCCTTCAACCTCAGCGGCGTGAGATCAGCAGGCAGAGCTGGCGCAGGTCGCGGTCATAAGTCCCCTCGCTGCCGAGGACGTCGACGCAGCGCTTCTTCATGCGCGTCAGCTGGGAGCTCGACATCTGGGCAACGGCACCCGGAACGTTGAGTTGGCTAGGGTTGGGCGATATGCCCAGGTTCGACGGGTTGCCAGGATTGGTTACGTTGTCAATGCCTACGCCGACACCAGCACCACTAGTATCTCCAACATTGGCGCCAAGCCCCGCGTTGATACCGCCTGTTCCACCAACATTGGCACCGAGCCCGGCGTTGATGCCGCCCGAATCTCCGATATTGGCGCCGGCTCCGATATTGGCGCCGTTGCTGCCGCCGATCGAAGCGCCGAGCCCGGCGCTGGAGCCACTCGAGCCACCGAGATTGACGCCGGCGCCGGCATTGCCTCCGTTGCTGCCGCCGATCGAAGCGCCGGCGCCGGCGTTGACCCCGCCACCGCCGCCGACCGATGCGCCGACACCGCCATTGACGCCGCCGCTACCGCCAACCGAGGCACCGACGCCAAGGCCCGCTGCACTTGCCGGCATGGAAAGAACGAAAACCATTGCACTACCCGCCAACAAACTGGCGACTGTCTTGATGGTAAAAGCCATAACACTCTCCTGTTGTCGTTGCGCTAAGGCAGTCGGCACCCAAGCCGATTGCGATGACAACTACGTCGGAGATAAATTTGAGTTTCAGATCAACCTAAATTAGCTGGCACTATGGTAGTCGTTGCCGAAACAAGAGAAAAATAATTGTATTAAAAATATAGTATATATGTAAATGATATTTTGTAGCAGGCGTATGCGATCTCTACATTCTGAAGAGTACAAGAGAAAAACGATTCTTGAGCGGCCGCTGGAGGGCCCATGATCTGTTGCAGGGCTGCTGCTACGCGATAGCCGGAATACAGCGCCCTCGCCCGGGGAGCAGCTCCGACCACTGGACGCTAAGGAGCCTGTTGGCCACCCCTGACAGTCTGGCCTTCAGAATAACCGGTAGAACAGTCGGTAGTGCACACGTTCCATGTAAGCGCGATACTCCGGCTCGGCGGCCAGCAAGGCCTCCTCGCGCAGGATCCGATACAGCTGCATGTAGGTGATGACCGCATAGACAGCGAGATTGTGGAAGGAAAAGGCCGACAGGAGGTAGAGCACATGGCCGGCGAGGTAGCCAGCATAGATCGGATGCCGCACCAGCCGATAGGCACCGCCCGTCATCACACCGCGATTGGCCGGCAGAATCGCAAAAGAGCGCCCCAGCGAGATTTTGCCCCAGATAACGAACAACAATGCGATGATCTGTAACGGCGCGGCGACGTAGAGAGGAATGAGCGCGATGCCTGGCTTGAGGCTGATCAATGCAACGCCAAAACTGGCTGTCACCGAAACGATGACGGTAAGCAGATTCCAATCACGCGTGACCGGACGCCGCGACAAAAGCAGCCAGGTGAAGGTGAGTATCTCGGAAATCGCCACCAGCGCGGTATTGAGCCGGGTCGGATCCTCGAGAAGTTGATAAACGCCGCGATAGACGAACAGCCCCGCGCACAGCAGCGCACAGGTGCGAAAGAAGCCTTCGCGCAAGTCGAGCATGATCTCGTGCTTGCGCGCCGCCGACAAAAGCCTTTTGTCTGCTGCACGCGAAAGCGCTTCACTTTTTGACATGAGCAAGGCAAGCATCCCGATGGTCCCTCGAGGCGACCTTTGCACGTAACCATTGCCGTGCCGTTAACCGAGAAGATCAGATCGGCATCAAACCGGTTCGAATCGCCGAACGGCAAGGCCGTACCCGGTCTTTCCGGCTTCGACGCGATGACATCCTTGTCGGCCAGCATCTCGGGATATGACCTTTCGCGGCCTCTGCACCGACCCTATTTGAGGTATCCATTGCTGAAATATCCCGCAAAATCCGGACGTTGCGCAACAGTCTTGCCATCGGCATCGTGCAGGATACCGGCGGCGAGGAGATAGGAGCCGATCGCTTCCATCTTGGCGGGATCCATGGCGCCGATGGTACCGTCTTGCCCCCGCAGATAGTGCCCCTCGATCAGTGCCTTCAGCGACGCATGGATCAACGCCGGACTGGTGAGGGCATCCTTGTTGGCGGCGATCAGCAGGGTGGCGGCTTCCTCTGCATGATCGACCGCGAACTGATAGCCGCGCCGCGTTGCCTGGATGAAGGACGACGCCAGTTGGGGATTTGCCTGGAGAAACGCTTCGCTCGAAGAGATGAGCGTCGTGTGCTCGTCGGGGACGCCATAGTCGGCATAGACGAAGCTGCGTTGCTTGACGCCCTTGAGCTCGGCTTCGACGCCCTCCCAGGTCGATACTTCGAGCGTGAAGTCGACCGAACCATTGGCCAGCGCCTCATAGGCGGAAGTGCCGAGCGTCACCGTCTCGAAATCGCCCTTGCCGCCATCATGCCGGATGATGGTCGAGATCAGCGCGTTCTCCCAGGCGCTGCCGAAACCGCCATAGGTCAGGCCATCCAGATCCTTCGGGCTCTTGATCTCGCTGCGCGCCGCATTGAACACCAGCCTACCTGTTTCGGACTGCACGACGGCATAGACGGCCTTCAAGTCGGCGCCGGCGGTCTTCTGGGTGAACAGGCTAATGGTGCCGTTGATGCCGAAATCGGCGACGCGGTTGGCGACAAGCGTGCCGGCGCCGGTGTCGCTGTAAGGCACGATATCGACCTCCAGACCGGCCTCGCGATAAAACCCCTTTTCGCGCGCGACGAACAGCCCGATGTGGTTGGTGTTGACCGTCCAGTCCAGCGCGGCGGTGACTTTTTGCGTTGCCGCGAAGGAGCGGCTCGATCCGGTGATCAGCGGTACGCTGCCGGCAAGGGTGAGCAGCAGAGCCTGCCTGCGCGTCAAGTCAGTCATGGTCATGTCCTTTGGTTGGCTGGAGGTTGAGCAGAATGTCGAGGATCTCGGCCTCGACTGCCCCGGCATGCCGTGTGGCGGCGCTGGCCGGATCGCGCGGGCGCGGTAGTGGCACCTTGATCTCGCGCACGACACGGGCCGGCCGCGCGGACAACACATAAATGCGGTCGGAGAGGAACACGGCTTCGCGCACATCATGGGTGATCAGCAACGCCGTCCAGCGATGATGCCGCCACATCTGTTCGAGCCAGCGCTGCATGGCCGCGCGGGTCAGGGCGTCGAGCCCGCCGAACGGCTCGTCGAGCAGCAACATGTCGCGTTCCTGCACGACAGTGCGCAGCAGCGCCGCGCGCTGGCGCATGCCGCCCGAAAGCTGCGCCGGAAAATGCCGCTCGAAGCCGGCGAGCCCGAACTCGGCAAACAGCGGTGCGACACGCGCTCGCGCCGCCTTTCGCCTGACGCCTTGCACCTCGAGCCCGAGCGTCGTGTTGTCGAGGATGCGCCGCCACGGCATCAGCGCGTCGCGCTGCGGCATGAAGGCGAAATGCCTGCCATGATCGTCGAGCGGCGCGCCGTCGAAACACATCTCACCCTCGCCATGCTCGGCGCCGGTCAGAAGCTGGAACAGCGTCGACTTGCCGGCCCCGAAGGCCCAAGGATAGAGACGAATTCGCCGGCATCCACGCGCAGCGAAATGTCGGCGAGCACTTCCAGCCCGCCAAAGGCCTTGCGTATATGCCGCAATTCGAGCCGGCTCATGCTTGCGGGCCTTTTCCGGCGGCTTGCCTGCCGGCGGCTCTTTCCCAGGGCATGGCAAGTCGCTGCAGCACCACCGTCAGCCCGAATAGGACGAGGGTAAGGGCCGCGCTGACCCCGACGGCGGCGAGCACCAGGTCGGGACGGAAATTGTTTTTGGCGTTGAGCATGTAGATGCCCAGCCCTTTGGCCGCGCCCGCATATTCGGCGAAGATGGCGCCGACGACGGCATAGGTGATGGAGATCCTGAGGCCAGCGAAGAAATAAGGCAGCGCCGAGGGCAAGCGTGCCAAGATGAAGACCCGCCAGCGCCCTGCTCCCATGGCGCGCAGCATCTGGCCGATCTCGACCTCGGTAGCCTCGTAGCCCTGCACCAGAGCCACCAGCATCGGGAAGAAGGTGACCAGTGCCACCAGCATGATCTTGGGCATCAGCCCGAAACCGAACCAAAGCACCACCAATGGCGCGATGGCGACCAGCGGCAGGGTCTGGCTGACTATTAAGACAGGAAACAGCGCGCGCCGCAAAGGCTGGAAGAAGTCGACCAGCATCGACAGCGCGAAGGCGGCGCTGAGCGAGCAGGCAAAACCGATCAGCGTGGCGCGGATGGTGGGAATGGCGTTGTCGAGCAGCGCGTCACGATTGAGCATCGCCTGTTCGAAGACGCGCGAGGGCGCCGGCAGAACCGTCGGTTTGATGCCGGAATGGTTTGCGTAGAGTTCCCACGCCACGAGCACCAGGCCGATCGATATCACGGCCGGCGCTGCCTGGGCGAGGAAGCCCGCGAGCTGACGTGGGTTGGATGACGATAAAGCCACGAGAGGATGACCTTGACGGCGTTCGCGCGTCGGCGCGAACGGTTCAGACGGCAGTGGGACTGTTGGCCGAAACCGTGACGTCGAGGGTTACGTGGCCGGCGCCCGGTCCGAAGCGGCAGAAGGCTTCGTCGAGCGCCGAGAAGATCGCGCCGGCATCGCCGCGCAGCTTGGTGCAGAAATTCTTGGAGCGATCATAGACGCCAGACTGCTTCAGGAAATCGATGCAGCCATAGATCTCGTCCATATGGTCGTCCGTGCCCATCACATAGAGCGAGAACTGCGCCGCCGCTGGCTGGCCAGTGGCGGGCGCGCCGCGCACGGCGGAAATGGCGGCTTGCTTGCGCGGGCCGAGTGGCCCGGCAGGTCCGCCAAACGTGCCGGAGCGGCAGATCGGATCGTCCGGCTCACCTGGGCAACCACGCGAAATGGTGGCCGACAGCACGCAATGCTTACCGCTGCCAGACGCAGCCACGAAAAGGTCGCGCAGCGCCGGGAATAGCACCTCGGGGGCCCGACCAGCAAGGTCGAGATGTCGTCGGTCTCGATCCTGAGCTTGTCGCGATACGGATCGAGCGCGCCGAGCGCACCCAGGATGACGCCGACAAAATCGTCGGCCATGGGATATAGGGAAACCTGTGCGCCTGAAAACATCGCCCGCCTCGCTCCGCTGGTATTACCCAGATCAGCTTCTAGGGTCTGTGGGCTTGCCGCCCCCGTCTCAGCCCCGACCGTACGGAGCACCCCTGTGGATGGCGGCGTTAAAGCACCATTCGATCGGTTGGGGAAGCTGTTTTTTCAGCAAGCTGCGCCAAAAGCATTGCGCCAGCACAGACGCGACCGGGTGCTGGCGGCCCCGGAAATTTGTCGCGAGCCAGGCGCAACCAACAGCCCGACCATCACGCCGCGACATGAATTCCAACACGGACCAGAATTGCCCGACCAATCCGCAGGGCGCGCAGACGAATGCCAATGGCAACGCGACCGCGCCGACCGTGAACGACAAGAACTGCGGTAAGTAGTTTTCGCGGCGTGGAAAGCGGGGACGCAAGGTCCGCGCTTTCCGTCCGCATTGATTTCACTATCCGCCACGACCGGCCGGCGGCACCTCTGGCGCCGATTCGCTGGCCACTTTGCCAAACACTCTTATTTCGGGGCACGGTTTTCCGGCTTTTGGCTGTGCGAATGCGGCGTGCATTTTCATCAGCCGTTTGAGCAAGCGGCCATAGGTGAGGTATCGAACCCGGCCATTGGCAAGATCGAACTCCACCCTCCCCCATCGCCTGACCGGACCTTTTCCAGTTGGCGGACCCAGTCGCGCGATCTGAAAGGCCAACCGGACCTCGCGGCCGGCAACGTCCAGATAGATACCGGGATTGCCGCCCAGGACGTGCCACAATCGGGCAACGTGCTCGATCGACATGTCGGATGAAATCGCCATGTGGTTCCGCTCAAGTCGCGCCCAGACGAAATCACCGGTTGGCTGCCGCGTCCCGGACACCAAATCCTTGCAATAGGCTGGCGCCACCTCGCGCACCAACGCGCGCATCGCGGTCGCCACGCTGTCGGCCACATCCCGCCGCGTCGCCCAGTGTGCTTCCGAGAACGGCACCTGTCCGAGGATGTCGCCGTCATCGAAATTGGCGGACATCTTGTGCAATGTCACGCCGCCATGAACGGCATGCTGGCCGTCCGCGGCCAGGCGATGGAGAGGATGCGGACCCCGGTAGTTGGGCAGCAGCGCCGGATGAAAATTAAGCCCGCCCTTGGGAAAGAGGCCGAGCAGTTGTTGTGGGATCAAGGTCGGGAAAGCGTAGCAGATCAGTACATCCGCGGCGATGTCAGGCAATTGCCGGCCAAGCTCGTCCCAGTCGTAAGGCCGGCCGAATTCGATCAACTTCGCCGGCGTGTTGCCGAGATAGCGCCTGAGCAGAAGCCGGCGCCTCAGCCGGCGCCGAAAATTGCCGATGCTGAAGCCTCTGGATGGGTGCTGAAAGCCAGGCACGATGATCGCGCCAATACGGTTTCCCGCCTCGATCCACCCGGAAAGCAGGGGCCCGGTGTAAGCAGAAACATCCAGGATGAAAACTGCATTGAGCTGCCGGGGGCGGGCCACAGGCTCGGAAGAAATCATCTTTTCAGATCCGGCGGGGCCAGACATCGGCCGGCAATCCGGGCACCGGCACGGACCCGCCCGGACAGGACCAAAAGGCCGGCCGAGCCGTCAGCCTGATTTGGGAGAAAGCGGTCCTGCCGCGGCGACACTTGAGAGCCTTTCCCGCTTCACCAACACAGGCTTTTCGTAGAGCTCCTCATGTTCCCCCTGAAATCAATCAACCCGCGCAGTTGGTCAGCAACGCCGCGGACTGTCAACCGCCGGGCGGTTAACAGCCGCTATTGATAAGGGCTTGCGGCAATGGCGGGCGCTTATACCCACCCGCCGCAAAAGACTGATCCGCGAACCTTATGATACGGCCTTTTCACGAACCGGCAGTTTCCAACCCGGCCTGACGAAATGGCAGGTGTAGCCGTTGGGATACTTCTCCAGATAATCCTGGTGCTCGGGCTCGGCCTCCCAGAACGCTCCGGCCGGAGCGAGCTCGGTGAGAACCTTGCCGGGCCACAGGCCAGAGGCATCGACATCGGCGATGGTGTCCTCCGCCACACGCTTCTGCTCTTCACTGGTGTAGTAGATTGCCGAGCGATAGCTCATGCCGACATCGTTGCCCTGGCGGTTGCGCGTCGTCGGATCGTGGATCTGGAAGAAGAATTCCAGAAGCTGGCGGAAGCTGATTTTGGCCGGATCGAAGCTGATCTCGATGGCTTCGGCATGCGTGCCATGATTGCGATAGGTGGCATTCGGCACGTCGCCGCCGCTGTAGCCGACACGCGTGGCGAGGACGCCCGGCATGCGCCGGATCAGATCCTGCATGCCCCAAAAACAGCCGCCGGCAAGCACTGCACGTTCGCTCGAAGTCGCCATGTAACGTCTCCTCAAAAGGCAATTCCGGGAAAACTGTAGCGGCTTTCCCCGGGGAATTGCGCGACAACAAATTTGGATAGCCCCATAAATGGGCATTGTCGCCTGCTTCGTCCAGTCGGACGAGCGGCCATTCGGCAATACCGGTGAAAAGCGCCCCCTAAGGAACGGGGGGCACCTCAGATGCGCGGATGCCGAGTCCGGCTGCTGGCGGCGACCGGCAGATATCGGATACCAGGCGGAATGGCTGCAAAACTGATCGCCACAGGCGGCGCCTCGCGCGACCAGTTGAAAAGAACGGTCTTGACCGGAACGTTGTCCAACCATGCCCGCAGCCGCGACGGCACGTGAGGACCCGACCAAACCATCAGCATGCCATGGTCGCGCAACCGCTGCCTCGTGATCCAGGGCGCGAATCGCATATCGAGATCGGTGAAGATAGACGGCTTGTCATAGGCGTTGAGGCCTGCCAGCATGGCAAGATTGGTGTCGCCACCGACGATGTCGAGCCGGCCCGGCACCGCCGCGTGCCAGATTGCCTCGGCCTCGTCCGAGATCGGCCGAGCCGGCCAGCAGACGGCGTCCATCCGCCCGCGCACATTGCAATCCGTCCAGCGGATGGCCGCATAGGCGCCAGACGTGGCCACGATGCAGATGAAGGCGCAGATCGCCACCCGTCGCATCTCGACGGCGCCGAGCCGGTGACCGAGAAAGGCGAGCGCGACGACGCCGACAAGATTGTACATCGGCGCGCCCCAGGCCTCGCCGGTGCCGGTGAACAAAGAGGCGACCATGATCAGCGTCGCCGGCCCAAGTCCCATCCACGTGAGATAGACCAGCTTACCGCGCTCGACGGGGTCCTGCGGAGCCGGCGTGCGCCGCAGCAGCCCTGATATCGCCAGCACCAGGAGGAAGCCGGAAAACCCGGCCAGCTGGACACCGATATAGTAGAGGCGCGCACGGTGCTCGGTTACCCAGGCATCACGGTCGGCGAAATAGGTCAACGGCAGGAAATCGATGCGGTAGAGTGCGATGGCCAACGGCGCGGCGACCGTGAGACAAACCGCCAGGCCAAGCCACGGCCAGGGCGTAGCCAGCCGGCTGCGGGCGCGCGCGTCGGACAGCAGCCAGAGAGCGCCGAAGGCAAGCAGCAGGCCGGTGGAGAACTTGGCATAGAGCCCGACGCCCGACACCAGTCCGAGCGTCAGCCACCAGCCTGGCCCGCCACCACGGCCGGCGCGCCACAGCAGCCAGCAGATCGCGGCCCAGAACGGCATCTGCGCATAGTCGTGATTGAATTGCGGCGTCGGCCACCCGAAGAAATAGACCGATGGCATCAAAAGCACGGCGGCCAGCGCGCGGCGTTGTCCGAGCATGTCGCGGGCCAGCAGATAGACCAGGACGAAAGTGGCCGAGACCGTCAGTTGGGCCAGCAGATATTGCGGCCAGCGGAACGATCCGGTCAGGAGATGGCTGGCCTCGAGCAGCCAGCCGGGGAGCTGCGGGTGCTTGTAGGTCAAAAGCACCCATTCGCGGCCCCACATGAAGCCTTCCACGACATCGCCGGGCGGTGCGGGATCGATGAGTGTTGGCACCACGGTCCAGCACAGGGTCTGCACCAGACACAAAACTGCCAGCAAACCCCAGGGGTGACGAAGCAGGGCGGACCAGACCGACGACGAGTCCAGCGCCACTGCAGGCAGCCCTGCCGGCACCCAACGATCCATGGAGTCGTCAATTCCCGCCATGCGCGGCTTAAACCACATCGCCCGGTTTGCCGAACAGCCCCAACGTTAAAGCTTACAAAAAAGTATACTTGCAGGTCATTGCAAGACCAAGATTGAGCGGGAACTTCGGCGTCCCGTTGCCCTCACCGGGCAGAAAAGCCCGCACACCTGATCCCACCAGAAAATCCCGGATATTCGATGCGTCACCCGCATGCCGTCATCCACCACCGCGCGCTCGACTTCTGGCTGGCGCGCGCGGCGGTCCTCGTCATCATCTGCCTGCAGCTTCTGGTCATCAACGATCTTTCATTCGGTCCCCGCTGGCTGGCGCCGGCGCTGGAGGCCGCCCTGCTCATGCCTCTGTCCGTGGCCACCGCCTGGACGCAGGCCGCCACCCAGAAAGCGGTCGAGGAGGAGCACTGGTATCTGGTCGGCCGGTTTCGCGTCATGATCCGCCGGACGGCCCTGGTGATGACCGGCGTCGTCAGCGTCATGAATTGCGGTTCGCTGGTGCTCCTGGTGCGTGCCTTGCTGGCTGGCCATGCCGGTTCCAGCGGCCAGACGCTGCTGGTCGACGCGCTCAACATCTGGGTCACCAACGTGATCGTCTTTGCCCTGTGGTTCTGGAGCACCGACCGGGGCGGGCCTCCGACCTGCGGCCTCGTCAACCGCGCCCATTCCGATTTCCTGTTCCCGCAGATGACCTTGAACGACCGCGATATCCGCGACTGGCTGCCAGGCTTCGTCGACTATTTCTTCCTCGCCTTCACCAATGCGACGGCATTTTCACCAACCGATACCTTGCCGCTTTCCCAGCGCGCCAAGCTTTTGATGATGGCGGAGGCGATGATCTCGCTGCTGACGATCGCGCTGGTCGCGGCCCGCGCCGTCAACATCCTGGCCTAAGCCAGGTCGCTCAAAAGTGACCACGGTTTTGGGAAGACGACATGCATAAAACAAGGGCCGAAAGCGCGGCGCATGAATCCATTTCGCCGTGACGCGCTTTCGCCCCAAAACGCGAAAATAGCCCGCCCGGCGAACCGAAGCGGGCTATTGGATTGTTCTGCGACTGCCCCGAAGCGGGAGCGGGTGGAAGGACCTCTGCCCTCAATTCACGCCGAGATCCCGTTCAAAGACCACTTGGTCGCACAACGGAATGCCGTTCACGAGCAGGCCTTCGGGATAACCGGTCGATGGCCCGAACGCATCCCGAACGATGCGGTACATCCGAAAGCCCTGCCGCTGGAACAAGCGAAACTCCTCGAACCAGGGCAGCAGCGTCGAGAATACCTTGAAGCGGCCGCTCTGCATGCGGTCGAGCATTTCCATCAGGCCGGCCTCGACCGAGACCGAACCGTCGGGAAAACGGGCATGGCCGGGCAGCATGTTCAGCCCATGCGCGGCATATTGCCTGGCGAGCGCTGTGCCCGCCCCCTCCAGCGTCTCCCGGCGGCCGTCGCGCGGCCATGCCCAGGGCAGCCACTCGCCCCAGGGTTTCAGCGTCAGCGCCTGCATCGCCGGCGTCTGTTGCGAGGCTCTGGCCGCCTTGGTGACATAGACGACATCGGCCTCCGTATCCCAGGCAAGCTCGACGGCGGCCGAAGGATGATCCCAACCGAAATCGAGCGCCCCGATACGCGGCCAGTAGCGCGGCAGGCGAAACGGCTCGCAGGCGATCAGCGCCTCGGCCACCGGGAAGATGCGGCCGGAGCCCAGCACCGGAATGCCCCGGGCGCGGGCCTCGCGCTCATGCTCGGGATAGGCGGCGACGATTGCCGCGCGTTCGCCGGGCGAATAATGCGCGGCATCGTCGATGGTCATGAAGGTGACGTGGCGGCTCATTGCGCTGTCCTTGGAAGGCTTAGATTCCTCGCCCCGCGCGAAGCGGGGGGAGAGGTGGCTCGGCGAAGCCGAGACGGAGAGGGGAATGGCGCCGACCTGGTTAAGCGGGCGCCCTACGAAGCCCCCTCTCCGACCGCTGCGCGGCCACCTCTCCCGCTTTGCGGGGGCGAGGAACCCAAGTCCTGAGCGGACCCGGCCGGGTCCCCGCTGCTCTGCAGCGTCCCGGCGTTCGCCGGCCTTTCATCGTGCCACCGGCACGATGAATTCGCTTACGCGAACCGGCTGCTCACCCCATCCGCTCCACCTCCCCCGCCGACAAAAACAACAACACCACATCGCTCATCCCCAGCAGCGGCGTGAAGGTGACGATGGTGATGCCGCCGGTGGCGTTGGTGCGGGTCAGGCCCTCGGAATAGATGTCGAGCGGCGGCTCCTCGTCGAACCAGACGCCGTGCAGCGTCTCGCCCTGCCATTTCTCGCGGCCCTTTTCGAAGCTCTTGAACGACAGCACGCTCTCGCCGGCCTGCAGATCGCCGCCGCCGCCATGGCGCACCACGACGCTGTCGAGCGCACCGGGCGCGCCGCGTCCCATGATGGTGTCGGCGATCGCATCGGCCGGGATCATGCCGGTGCCCCATGCCGCCTGCTGCTGCGGCGGGCCGACCAGCACGCGCTGTGGGTTGTCGCGCGTGCCCTCGCCGGTGACGCCGGCGGCCCATAGCCGGACCGGCGTGTCGAAAATCTTGCCTTGCCACCACTGGGGATAACGGCCGGTGAGGTGCATCGCCCATTCGGCGCCGCCTGCGCGGGTCTTGCCGAGCTGGTTGCCGGCCATGAACAGCCGCTCGCGGTTGACCGCTCCGGCCGCGTGAAATTCAGCCTGGCGCTGATACGGTTTATACGCCGCCAGCTGGTTGCTGCGTCTTCGGCGGTCAAGTTCCGCCAGCAGCGCCAGATATTCCGCGCTTGCCGGCATCAGCGGGGCTGGGATCGGCAGGGCTGGGATCGCAGGGTTGGTCGAGGAATGGCCGGAGGATGGCTTCGAGGGCGCGGATGCGGCTGCGGATTTCCTCATCGCTCAGCGTGTCCAGTTGGTTGATGGCGACATCGATGTCCTTGGGCAGCACCGAAAGCACGATCTTCAGATACTGGTCGGGCTTGTCGGCCCGCACCTCGGCCAGGACGCCGGCCCCGTGCGCCCGGAAATCGGCCCGCACGGCGGCGAGAAAATCGTCGCCCAGCGTCTTGTTCGTCCGCTTCGGGCGGGGCGCCTTCGCGGCTGCCGGGCTGGCGGCGGCTTTGCGCCGCGCCGGCCCTGCCTTGCGGCGCTTCGGCACGGCGTCGGTTTCGTCAGCCATCGGCCTGCCCCAAGGCATCGCCGGCTGCCGCCTTGGGCGGCTCGGATCTGCTTCGCGCCTTCTTCGAGCGAACGGTCTTCTTCCCGGCCCGCTTGGCATGCTTGGGCCTTGCGGCAGGTTTTGCCGCCCCGGCCCGCGCCTTGAGCTTCGCCATGGCGAGGCCGACAGCGCGGCTGTCGATGCCGGCCCGCGGAAAACAAAACCCACCGCTGGCATCCCGCACCATCCCGATCAGCACGCCGGGCGCAACCGCCTCGACACGGCCGAGTCGCGCCTGCGGCGCCGCGCCCTCGAATTCGCCGATGGCGCTGACGACCTCAAGGCCGTCATCGCCGGTGATGATGGTGGCATAGCGGAGCATAGGATTGTCTCGCATCTCGCGGAGGTAGCGCTCTACCGGCGCCCGCCAACGTTCAATCGATGGTATCGCCAAGAAACAAAAACCCGCCTCGGCGGCGGGTCGTTGGCGCAAATCAGCACCATGGACGAATATGTAGCATGGCTGCCCTCACCCGGTCAACGAGTTTCTAGGAAAAAATTCACATCCTGCTGGACGCGGCATGACCCTCGCCCTCACTCTTCATCCGGCTTTTCAACAGCCGGCTCCTGTGAAATCATCAGCGGCAGCTCATGGAATGATTCCCGTCGCACGGCCTTTTAGGAGAGGACGATGGACAGACCAGCCATGGCATCCGTCTTCAGGATGCGGCATGCTCCGGCCACGGTTTCCGGTGTGCGCAGCACTGGCCAGGGCCAGGCGGATCCGATCATCCGGGTGCACTCGCTTGGCGAAGCGATCCGCTTCGTCGCTCACGCTTACCCCAACTACGACATCAGCACCGTCGCCATAGACTGCGGCGACCCCTCGATCCCGCGCCTCGGCAGCCTCGAGGTCAAGGCGGTGTGGCGCGAATATGGCGATCGCCTGACGCAGGAATAGACGCGTCCGGCCGACCGGCGTCCTGGGATCGGAAACGCCGCTGACGCGTTTCCCCTGCGATCAATGGAGGGAGCAGTCCATGAATGTCGCCAACCTGCAACTCGAAGGCCTGCTGATGGCCGTCGCCTCGATCAACCACGTCCTGGTCAAGAAGGGCGTGCTGACATCGGAGGAGATCGACATTGCTCTCCGCAAGGCCGAGGCCTCGGAAACCGGCGAGGAACGATCCGGAGGCATGTCGGCGTCGAGCCGCGACGCCGTCAACTTCCCGATCCGGCTGCTGGAACTCGCCAACCAGTGCCAGCCGGAGGCGGACATGCCGTCCTTTTCGAAGCTGGCCCGCATGGTCGGCCAGATGAAGGAGCCTTACAACGACCAGATGTAAGGCCTCTTCGCCTTGTCGGACGGGCTCCTAAGCCCTGCCCCGGGCGGGCTGTTTATGCCCTGCCCCGGGCGGGCTCTTAAGCCCTGCCCGGCCATCCCAGGTTCAGCGCCAGAATCCTTCCCGGTCCATGGACCGCCGCGAACAGCAGGCCGGCCAGGAACGAGAAATGGTCGACGAAGAAGCCGAACTCGGCCTGGTTGCCTGACCAGTGGCTCGGCCCGTGGAAGGCAAAGGCCAGGAACAGCACATAGGCGGCGGCGATCAGGGCGGCTTGCGTGAAGAAGGCGCCGCTCAGCAAACACAGCACCAGCGCAACCTCCAGGATCGCCGCGCACCAGGCGAGGAAGAGCGGGAACGGGAAACCGGCGGCCGCGATATAGCCCGCCGTGGCCTCCATGCCCATGAATTTGAAGGTCACGGCCATCAGGAAGACGGCGGCGAAGATCAGGCGGGCAACGAGAATGGCCGCGGTCTGCCACGGCGATTGTGCGATTTGCGACGACATGGTTGTTCTCCAGTTTCATCAGCCCCAAGGACGCGCCGCCCCGCGCCGATCCGACATGGGCCAGCGATTTTTAATGGCCCAGCGATTTTTCATGGCCCACCGATTTTTCATGGGCCAGCGATTTTCTCTCCGACTTCGGAGCACGCTCAGAGCGCCGATCGTCAGCCTCCCCAACATGCGCCGGGCGTTCACAAACAATTAACGCTCCTGAAACTTGTCCGTAACCAGCAACGTGATATCCTTAGCTGGGGCTAATGCACGGCGTGTCCTGTGCAGTGATTTCGGGTGGGTCGAGTTTTGGGCGCAAGCGTCAGGTTGGGGACGAAGTCCTATCTGGTCCAGTCACCGGTTCTGGAGTGCGATGGCTGCGGCGGCACCGGACAGGTTTTCCAGTGCCCGCGCTGGACGAGTTCAAACGGCCTTTGCTGTCCCGCCGGCACGCATTACCGCGGCTGCCCCGGCGCCAGCGCCCCCTGCGCCGAATGCGGCGCGACTGACGGCCACAACGCCGACCCGGCCTTTCCATCGGTCTGAACCGGGGGCCGGCGGCAAGCGCCGGCGGTCGCCGCCATCCGCCATGGAACCAGCATGGCCAATCCGTGTTATGTTTGACCGCGACATCTAGACGTCCGCGCAACCATGCGGCTTACAGAAAGTGAGGCCCGCCATGCCCGACGACAAATCGAAGACCAAGCAGGACCGCAAGCTGGTCTCGAGCGAGGAGACCTATGAGGTCGCCGCCTTCGCGCGCAAATACGGCATTCCGCAGAGCGAGGCGCAGACCATCATCAAGCGCTATGGCCCCTCGCGCAAGAAGCTCGACAACCACATGGCCGCGCGCGGATAGAAGAACGCGGCCGCAACGGCAACCATTTCACCTGGATGGCGTTGAAGATTGCTGCGGGCCGCGTCAACCGGGCCCGGCGGTACGGTGAACAGGATGTCTTTTTCCCGGTTTCTCATCCTGGCCAACGAAATGGCAGACGAGCACCTGTCCCGCCCGGCCCGTGGCATGCCAAACTGACGAAGCCACAGGCTGCACGGCCGTGGTTGACAGCCAGGGTGGCGAAAACGGAGGGCCGCAAACCATGTCCGAGACAACACGCAGGACCGGTAGCTGCCTGTGCGGCGGCGTACATTTCGTCGTGACCGGCCAGCCGTCGCGGGTTGGCCTTTGCCATTGCAAGGACTGCCGCAAGGCGAGCGGTTCGGTCTATTCCGCCTTTGCCATCTGGCCGCGCGATGCCTTCGAGACATCGGGCGAAGTGGCCAGCTACGGCACGCGCAGCTTTTGCCCGACCTGCGGCAGCCGCGTCGCCTGGGTCGACGACAACGAGGCCGAGGTGATGCTCGGCAGTCTCGACATCGCGCCGACGGACCTTGAACCGCAATATGAATTGTGGACCGTCCGGCGCGAAACCTGGTTGCATGCCTTGCCCGACGCCGAGCAGTTCGAGCATGACCGGCCGCTGGCAGAAGGCGCCGATCTGCCCGCGCCGAGGGCCTTGTCGGACGCTGCCGCGAGCGATTGAGCGCAAGGTGGAAAATTGATCTTCCTGGCCCGGAACCCTCCCCTGTCGGCCACGTTATCCGGCGCTTCCTCGGTGCAGTTTGCCGATTTGCACCATTCATGGAGACGACCGTTGAACGACAAGATGTTTCCCCGACCGATCCGCCTGAAATTCGCCCCCGAGCGCGAGCGCGTGGTGCGCAGCGCCTGGGAAGGGCTGGAATGCCTTGGTGACTGGCCGGCCGGCCAGGGCCGGCGCTACCGGGCGGCACTGCGCAGCTGCCGCGATGCCCTGGATGGCTGGACGCCGCCGGAAAAGGCGATGCGGGCGATGATCGACGCCGCGCGCGAAGCGCGCATCCTCCAATAGCGGGAAAACCAATGGCCGATTTGATGCTGTCGACACCGCTGCGGGTCAAGGCGCATGGATCGGACACCATCCGCGAGGTGGTCACGCTCCAGGACGCCAGTGAAATCCTTATCGACTGGCCGCATGCCAAGCGCGGCCCCTTCTACCAGGCCGCGCGCGAAAAGATCGAGGCGGCGCTAACCAGCAATGAAGGCGCGGCACAGGCGCAGGAAGCCTTTACCGCGCTGTGCGATCACGCCGGCCTTCTGGTCAGGTAAGTCAAGCAAAGTCAAAAAAGCAGGCGAACTCGCCTGCTTTTTGTTGCGGCAACGCTTTTCGATCATTGGGTGGGCAGATCGCCGTTCACGATCGGGTGGGAGCTTTCGAAGCCGAAGCTCTTCGGCGCCATCAGCATCAGGACGATCACGATGGCAATAGAGGCAAGCAACGTAGCGGTGCTGGCAATATCTCTCACGGTCCCATCCTTCCCAGATCCGTCTTGTTATAGAAACGTTTCCTGGTCTGCGAGGTTCCCCCGCAGGGACGGCAATATCGTCTAACCAACTCTACTGCTTCGGCGGCTGGGGCGGCACTTCGCCGGGCTTGATTACCGGTGTGTTGCCTTCGTCAGGCGCCGGCGCGGCCATGCCTTGGTCGCCGGTGGCCGGCGGCTTCAACACGCCGCCGCAATCACTGAGCTTTTCACTCAGGTCGCCGCCGCCGGACTGCTGCTTGCCGCCCTGATCCGTTTGTACCCGGCATTTGTCGGCCTGCTGGTTCGGTATCTGCTGAGCCGTCTGTGCCGCGGCCGGCATGGCCAGGGCCAGCATCGCGGCGCATGATGCTATGGCGAGAGGTTTCATCTCGGCCTCCTTCGTTGAATAGCCGCCCGCGGCGGCCTTTCCTTCATGGGACAACGCTCGTCGGCCCAAAAGGTTGGCCCAGTGGTTTGGCGAAGAGGCCTATTCGCGGGGCCTGTCTCTGGGGTCGGAGCGGCTTTCTCGTCGCCCTCCCGGCAAGAGGCAAGGCCGCGGGCGACGCCGATCGCGCCGGCGAGCCACCTTCGCGGCGCAAAGGCCGGCGCCTGCACGAAAGGCGCTGCAACCAACTCTGGTCTCCGGCCGTTGCCTGTGCCGGAGGCCAGCCATGTTCGAGCATTTCCAGCCTATCGACGTCGACGTCGGGGACGCCAGCATCTTCGTGCGCCGCTCCGGCGGCGGACCGGCGGTGCTTTTGCTGCACGGCTTTCCGCAAACCCATCTGATGTGGCGCGATGTTGCGCCGGCGCTCGCCGAACGGTTCACCGTCATTTGCGCCGACCTGCGCGGCTATGGCCGCAGCGCCTGCCCGGCCTCGAGCGGCGAGCACGCGCCCTATGCCAAGCGGACCATGGCATCCGACATGGTGGCGATGATGGCGGAACTCGGCTTTACCAGCTTCATGGTCGCCGGCCATGATCGCGGCGGGCGTGTCGCCTACCGCCTGGCGCTCGACCATCCCGACCGTATCAAAAAACTCGCCGTGCTCGACATCGTGCCCACCGCCGATGCCTGGGACCGGGCCGATGCCCGGCTGGCCCTCGGCTACTGGCCGTGGTCCTTGCTGGCGCAGCCCGCGCCCTTGCCGGAAAGGATCCTCGCGGGCGCCCCCGACGCCATCGTCGACAATGCGCTGGGCGGCTGGGGTTCGTCGTCCGATGTCTTTCCAGCCGGCATCCGCCAGGCCTATGTCGATGCCTTGCGCGACCCCGCCCACATCCATGCCATCTGCGAGGAATACCGGGCGGCGGCGACGCTCGACCGCGACCACGACCGGGCGGACAAGGCCGCCGGCCGGCGCATCGCCTGCCCAGTGCTGGCCCTGTGGAGCGGGCAAGGCGCGCTCGCCGAATGGTATGCCGGCGAAGGCGGACCGCTGGCGCTATGGCGGAACTGGGCTGATGACGTGCGTGGCCGCGCGATGGCAGGCGGGCATTTCTTTCCCGAGGAAATGCCCGGGCAAACGGCTGGCGCGCTGATCGATTTCTTCGGCGAAGTCAAGGCCGGCGCCGGTTAGCCCGCCCCGGTTGGCCACCGCCAGTCACCTCGGATCAGCGGCCTTATTCCTCCGCCCTATCGTCGCCGTCGGGTTCACCGGGCCGGAAAGGATCGGATCTTCGCGGGCACTCGTCGAAACGATGGTCGCGGCCGCCGCAGAAGGAACAGCACATCGCCTCACGGCCCTCGTTTCCGGGCCACCATTGCGGTGTTTCGTAAGGTTTCCTGCCGTCCATGCCCAGCAATGCGCGACGCTCGATTTGGTTGCGCGGAACCCAACGGACACGAAAGGGGATGTGTGCGACAATGCAAGCGGCCATTCCGGTGCGAATCCGGACCGGCCGCATGTGCAATTAGTCAAACCAAAGAGAAGCGTCATGTCCGCTCGCGTTCTGACCCTGTTGACGGCCATCGGCGCCGTGCTCGCAACGACCGGTCTGGCCGATGCCCGTCCCGACAGCCGCTCCATGAGCTGCGGCGAGATTCGGGCCATGATCCAGAGCCATCGCGCCGTGGTGCTGACCACCGGCCGCAACACCTATGACCGCTATGTCAGGCAGTTCGGCAACGAGTGCGATTGGCCTGACGTGCCGATGTCGGCCCATATCCCGTCCCGCGACGGCGACTGCCCGGTCTATCGCTGCCAGGACCCGGGCCTCGATTTGCCGGATTGACGGCCGGAATTGGCGGTCCGAATTGACGGCAAGCCGCAACGACGCCATAACGTCCCGCCTTTCCCGCTTCGTCTAATGGTAGGACAGCGCCCTTTGAAGGCGTGAATCGTGGTTCGAGCCCATGAGCGGGAACCAAATACAACAACGACTTGGATGCAGCTTTTGGCGTATCGTCGAATATGCATCGATCTCCGCCGAAGGCCGCCACAGATGGCCCTTGGGAACTTCCGTGACACGACGACGTTGCGCCTTTTTCGAACGAAGGAGGTTGTCATGGACTGGAATCGCGTCGAGGGAAACTGGAAGCAAGTGAAGGGCAAGGTCAAAGAACAGTGGGGAAAGCTCACGGACGATGATCTTGATCGCATCGCCGGCAAACGCGATCAGCTCGAAGGCAAGATCCAGGAGCGCTATGGCATCGAAAAGGATCGCGCCCGGCGGGACATCGATGACTGGTATAGCAGGCAGGGCTGGTAGGAAAGCACCCTGAATCCAGCCTTCGCCGTCGGCATGCACAGGACTCGCGGAGCCGCGATTCAATTAGCATGGCCTTAATTAGTTCCTGGGAATTTTAACGGTTCGTTGACCGCGCTGTCCTAATTTGGAACAGCGCGGTCAATCCCACCGGACTGCGCGGGCGGCTCCGGCAGATTACCCGCCGCAAAGTCGGAGCCGCCACCCTACCTTCTAATACCAGCAATGGTTGAATCAACAGTTACCGTGCCTTCCGGTGCGTCATTCCCGTCGTTAGACTTTGTCGAGACAAAGACTTTTGCCGCTCTCGATGGGAGTTGCTATTGGCATTAGCATGGCGATTCGCCGGCGAACCTCAACTAGCCCAGCCCGCATCGTGATGAACGATCGCATCAAGGATCGCTTCATAGACGCTGCCCGTGTCTTCCTCGATCTCGACGCTGCTGATTCCGACCACTTTGGCGTCGGCAAAAAGCTTCTGGGTCAATTCTGCGACTGAGATAACGTCGGCCCCGACTGTCTTGGGAACGTTGTGGCTTATCCACCGGTCCAAGAAGTTTGTGCCACGAGTGCTCAAGTTGCCAGGCCTCCGAAAGCGATGGCCCGCGCCACCCAACTCTGACGCGGGCCGACCAAAGGTCTTGGAGCGACGTTGGTCAGCAGTCGCCACCGGCTGCCGGTGACTCAATTAGTGAGCGCTAAAATAGTTCCAACTTTCAAACTCCTCATGCAACAAAGCCTGGCAAACCACGTTGCCACCCATCTGGAGGCAGCCGCGGCCAGCCGGCCGACCAGCGCGATTTGCGTCAGGTCTTCTGGCTCGAAAAGCCAGGCCACGAGCCGTTGGCCGGCGTTGTTGAATTTCCTTGCCTTAAATGAAAGGCCCGCCGCGTGGCCCCCGCGACGGGCCCTAGGCGTGGCTTCATCCCGAAGAATCGACCACGATATGATTAACGCCCGCCTTCAAAAGAATGTTCCAGACAAGAAAAAGCCCGCCGGACGAACCGGCGGGAAGAGACAGAAGTGCTAGGGATCTACCAGCATAGGGTCAACGGGTGGCGCGGCAGGGTTGGTTGCGGGGACGGGAAATGACGTGGCCTGCAATGTCGCGCGAGGATACCTTCTTTCGGATGACTTCGTTCTTATTGGAAGGCGGGGCATAGTTGGCCCTACCCGGCAGGGACCCGGTGGCCCCCGCGGGTCCCGGTCGGCTAGGCTCGGCGCTCCCCTCCAAACTCCGGCGCCGAGCCGCCGCGTTCACCAAGACCTGCGATCATACGAACCGCGAATCGTAAAATTGTAGCCCGCCACCGGAGCACTCGGCCAAGACCGCCAGTCAGTCTTTGCTGCTGTTCCTCCGCCGATCGATCGCGCCATAATCAGGGATGCAGGTGAAGAACACCGGCCGCGGACCCCTGCCTGCACGCTTACACAGATCGCACCGGAACACTTTCACCAAGTCGTTATGCATGGCGCCGTGGTCGAGCCCCAGGCGGGCGCCTAGCGCTTCCAAGTCGATCTGGCGGGAATGACCGCACATCGGATGCCCGCAGGTGACGTAGAACGTCTCACGGTTGCGAATGGCATCGGCAATGGTTTTGGACATGGTACGGCCTTAGATTGCAGAAATTGCCGCGTGAGGAATATGTTCCTATCAGTTTGCGACTTGGCAAGGGCTCTTCCTGGCGGAGCCGGTGGCCATCAACAGCATTCTGACGCATGCTCAAGAAAATCGCCTTTGCCGCTGTCTTCACGTCCCCGCCTCCTCGGGCTGACGCAAACATTCCTCCGTGGATCGACCGCCACGCAAGCCTCCGGCTCGTGGCCAATCAGGGAACAACTTCCAGCCCACGCGAGTTGTTGAGCGGGTAGGACGCGGATCACGATAAGGCGGCCATTGTCATGCAACACATCGATGACACCAAAAAACTGGTCAACCGCTTGGATGAAACGGAGCGTCGCATCAAGGAAACTCAGGAAATCATCGAGGCGAACCGCCGGCTTATTGAGCGGTCCCGTGAAATTCTTTCCAGTGTAGCGAGCGTTGCAGCGCTTTCCGGCCAGGCTGGTAACTGGACCTGAGAGTCCGCGCTGAGGCCGGGGTAATCTACGAAAGCGGTATTTGCGCTGTAGCTAATATAAGCGCATTGTGAGCCGCCGGGAGGAACTCCGGCATGGCCCGGCTGCCGGTGGTCCCCCAAACCCCCACGGCAGCCGGGCCGCCTCAAAGCACCACACAGTAGCGCCTGCTTGACGAAGCCATTCGCCGCTTCCAAGTCGTCCAAGCTTTGACTGGCGATTGATGAAGTTTTGGTTGCTCAAGCCGCGGTATAATAGCGGGTTATATAGATAGCCACAGACCATGGTCCCGCTTGACCATCGTTCCGCCTCGGCTTGCCACTATGGTTAAATGGCTAAATGTGCTGAAGAATCATATACATCCAGTTTCAACAAGCAATACGCCAAGTCATTGCGGTTAACGTTCTGTTAAATTCTCTTTGACACCGCCATATCAGCAAGGGCTAAATAATCCCCACGAGGAAGTTTGGGGGCAAGAGAATTTTTGCTGGCTACCTCGGTTCAAACTCAAAGGGGTACAGAATGCGTAACATGTTCCAGCAGTTTCGCGACGATGAAAACGGCGCCGCGATGGTCGAATACTCAATCCTTATCGGCATCATTGCAGCGGCTTCCATCGTCGCCGTGATTGCCATTGGCGGTTGGGTCGGCAGTCAGTTCACTGGCCTTTGCGTAAAGTTGAACGGCAAGGGTCTTTCAAGCGCTGGCGCGGCCGGCGGCACGTGCTGATCTCGTCCTGAGAGGGGCACGAAACTTCAGTTTTTTCCTTGGAGGTTGAAACGGAGTTGCTCACAAGGGTCGGCGATTGCTTCGCCGGCTCTCTTTTTACTATGACCTCGGCAGGAGCCTGGCATCGCTTGTTGCTGGCCGCCTTACTAGACTAGTGTCTCGACCCCCTCTGCCCGGCGCCGAGCCACTGAATTAGGACCTCGGCAGCGCAGGCTCGGCACCTTGTTCTGGATCCGGGTTGTTCGGCGCGTAATGTTCGCATCGATCACTCCTGTTTGCAGATTTGCGCCCTGACGCTACGGTCGACACGGGAGGGATAGATGGGGACTTTCACAGTCGTTCAGTCTTGGCGGCAGCTTGGCTTGCGATTGGTCCCCGCTCGACCTCACGCCCCTGGCTATTGCGGCCGCCGCCGGATTAGCCCTTCGGCGCCTATATGGCACTGGCCGATGCGACGATTTTCCGAAGCGTCGTTCCGGCGTCACAGACCGCGTTGGTAGCGGGCAGTTCCGCTCTTCTGCGGATCGCAATCGCATCCTTCGCGCCGCACGCCGTTGTCGACGAACTGGTGTTCCGGCTTGTCGCGATGTCGGCCTTGGCGTGGTTGTTGACCGCCCTGCTTGGCCTGCGGCCGCTGGCCTTCTGGATTGCCATCGTCATCACGGCCCTGGTGATCTACCCGGCAGCCCGGCACGCCTACCTGGCAAAGCTGACACCGTCATTGTTGACGATGATGCGCGAGATCATGCTGCATGGCGGCGCCGGCATCTTGTGGGGATGGCTCTACTGGCGCCATGGGCTTGTGGCTTCGATGGTCGGGCATGTCAGCGCGCATCTTGCGCTACAACCCATGCTGGGCTTGCTGTTCGGCTGAAAGCCCACCCCTACGCCTCCAGGAGATGGCGACATCCGCCCCTGAACCTCGGTCGCGATTGACGGCCAGTTAACGTTACGTTAACTTTAATTTAGCTAATGCTAAAACAGGTGGGTCTGATGAAGATAACTGTCGTTTGCCTGGCGCTTGTCCTCGCCGGTTCAAGTGTCGCTGCGGCGCACGAAAAGAAGGCAAAAGTCACTGCCGCAAACACATGTGCTGGTCTGTCGATCAAGGCGTCAGTGGCGGCAAAACTGGACTGCACCGCAACCGGAACAGCACCATCGACACAGACCGACGCAGCGAATGCCAAGCCGCGCCTTGGGTACCAGAACCCTTGGACGATCTCCTCGTTTGGCCTTTGATGTTCCGGCGTTTCGTCTACCCAAAGGCGCGGAGACCGAGGCCGCCGGCCTTTGGTAGACCGTGAGTGGCGTTGTCCGATCTCGCCCTTGACCTGTTCCCGGACTTCCTGAGCTTCTCGACAGACCAGAGCAACGGATTAAGGAGCGGTCGCTTCCCGAGCACCAAGCAGTTTCGATTGCAGGCGTCGAATACATTTGGAAGAAGCGCAGCCGAACGCCACGGGGTGGTGCTCGGTCCCCGGCATGAAACCTTGCGGCCCGTTGCACGTTGTCGGCCAACAGGAGAGTTTCATGGATCCGGCAACCGCGGCAGTGATGATCATGCTTTCATGCAACGCATCGCTCTGCCGGCCCATTGATTCACGGCCCGTCGCCTATACCTCGCTGGAGGAATGCCAAGCGGCCCTTGCAGTCAGATTGGCACCGTGGCCGAGGGGCGAGATGGTCGGCCGATGCAAGCAGGTGGACCGGACGGCGACCGGCTCGATTGCACCGGAAGGCTACGCCGCGGTTCAAGTCACGCGCGGAATGGGCCGCGATGCGGTGACCACCAATTACTTCGTTCCGCGAGCCAACTAGACGCCTGGATGCCGTCGGACGGCCTGTTGGCCGCCAGGCGGATATCGGGAAGTCTTTCGGGGTTTGCCCGGCCCCCCGAAACCATTTCACGGACCCCGCGTTGACGACCGGGGCACCGCCACAGGAGACATTCCATGACCGTCAATTGCCGCATATCCATCGACAACCGGCCGGACGCCACCAACGCCACCTTCCAGGCGGTGCCGCGCATTGGAGAATGCGTTTCCCTGTCGGTCGACGGAAGCCCGCAGGATTTGCGGGTCTCGCGTGTCGTGCATGTTCCGAACGGCGGCCTGGAAGGCGCCGCGATCATCGTCGAGGTGACGACCAACATCCTCTAGGCCTTGTTTTGCCGGGAGATGCCGTCTCAAATCTAAATACCCAAACCCGCCGCATCGCCGACGGGCTCGCTACCGGGCTGCGGCACGATGATGGATGCCAGGGGCGCGCTCAGCCGCCATTTCAAATGGCCGGGCCACCGTTCCAGAACGGCTGAGCCGCCCAGCGACTGCGGCGCCACACGCTGCAGCACGACGGTGCCGAACCCTTTGCGCGTGGTCTCGTCGCGCCGGTCGCCGGGACGAGGCGTCGATGTCTCCTCCCAGGTCAACTGGAATTCACGCTCGCCCGCGGAACTGGAGTTCTTGGCGCCCGTGCCGATAGTCCAGGTGATCTCCACCCGGCCGCCTTCGCTGCCCAGCGCGCCATATTTGGACGAATTCGTGCCCAGTTCGTGGAAGGCCATGCCGAGGTTCTGCACGGCGTTCGACTGCAGCGTCAGGACCGGCCCGGAGAGCAGGATCTGTTCCTCGCGGCCGAAGGGCTTCAAATGCTCCTGGATCAGGTCGAACAGGCTCGCCCCCGCCCACTCCGAGGTGACGAGCAGATCATGCGAGCGCGACAGCGCCATGATGCGGGCGCGGATCAGTTCCTCGAACTCTTGCGGGTCGTTTGAGCGCTTGCTGGTCTCCCTGACCATCGACAGGATGACCGCGAACTGGTTCTTGACGCGATGGTTGACCTCGCGCATCAGCAGCCTGATGCGGCGCTCGCTCTCCTTGGCGGCGGAAATGTCGCGGGCGATCTTCGAGGCGCCGACGATCTCGCCATAGGCGTTCTTGATCGGCGACACCGTCAGCGAGACGGAAATGAGGGTGCCATCCTTGCGTCGGCGCGTCGTCTCGTAGCTTGCCAGGCGGTCGCCACTGCGAATCTTGGCGATAATCTCGGTTTCCTCGCTCTTGAGATGATCGGGAATGAGCATGAGGATGGATTGGCCGATCGCCTCGTCGGCGGTGTAGCCGAACATGCGTTCCGCCGCATGGTTCCAGCTCTGGATGATGCTGTTCAGATCCTTGCTGACAATGGCATCGAAAGACGAATCTACAATGGCCGCGAGCCGCGCATCGGCAGTCACACCCAACCGCTCCTTGTCTTCAATATCACCCATCGCCGCCAGGAATCCCGTCATGGCCACCTAACTAGCGCGCAAACAAATCAAGGCAATCGCGCCCCTGACGGATTAAGGACTCCTCGGCTTACTCAGCCGTCCCGCTGTTTGGCCTTCCGCCATTGGCGTCGGGCGCCAGCACGCCGAATTCCTGCGATTTGGTCCCTTGCTCGGCGGCGAGGAAGCCCTCGGAGGCCAGACCCCGGCGCAACAGCTCCCTGACCGCGGCGGAGCGGCTCGGCATGCGCTTTTCGAAGCGCCAGTTTTCCAGAGCCATCAATTCCTCGATGGTGAGCATGATCTGCAGCCGTTCCGGACGTTCCAGGTCAGCCATGTGTGCTCCCCCGCTGAGCTCAAAATGTGTCGAATTAGTATATACCTACTTCAGCTAATAAATAGGATCAGCTTCAGAATGCGTCAAGTCCAGCCAGTAGGGGAACAGCCCATCCAACGCATCATGAGAGTAAGACGTGGGGACCCCACTTGCGTCAGTATGCTAACTTATTGATTTCATTAAAATATTTTGAGATTTAGCTTGTCATTCGTCTGTGCCTGGCGCATGCTGCGACATGGACAGAAACAAGTCCCTCATGGGAGGCTTCAATGCGGTACGAATATTCTTCGCGGCTGCTGGACGACGTCAATTCGGCGGTCCAGAGGGCCTTTGAGATGGCAGGCATCGTCAACATCAGCGCGGTGGCGGAACAGATCAGGGTGAGAAACCTGGCCGAGAATGTCGCCCTCGAGGATCTCGAATACCTTGTCCTGCACGCTGCCCAACTGCTTGGCGCGGCAATCGAATTCGACACTCTGGGCAACGGCTTGGTTGTGAGCGGGAACGGCATCGTCGACAATGGCGAGGAGAGTGCGATCATCCCGTTCGATCTTCCTCGGTCGGCCTCGATGCAATAGTCAAAAGCCTGCGGACCGCCACGGCTTCATGCGCAGTGGAACAAGTCCGGTCTTTGGAGGGTTACTGCATCGCCCGAAAGAGGAGTATGTTGTGAAGGCCCTGCGCAGTCTGCTTGCCGAACTGTCTTCCAACTGGCTCCGGCGCCGCAAGGCGCAAACACCGGTCGCTGCAAATCCGGTCAAACCTGTTTCCCGCCTTCCCCACCAAGCCGCGAGGATGCGGCCGGCACACAAGCCAAAGCAGCCCTCCTCCCGTGACGTCGCTTCAAACATGTAAACGACCGGGAAAACCGTTTCACACTTTTCGGGAATTGCCCTAGCCCGCAGCGGTGGCCGAAGCCTTTCTTGGGGTGGCCCGCTGACGTCGCATGCGGCGTTTGGCAACGAGCTTCAAGGCGACGGGCGGCTCGTTCGACAGCGCGCCCACCACTGCATCCATCATGCCATGCGCCACGAAATCCGCGTTGATGTCCTGGGCCAATTTGACGGCTGCGTCCTTGTCCTCATTTCCGGTCTCCGACCAGAACACGATACCCACCCGCAGCGCCGCCTTCGTGCGCTTTAGCCGGCGAACCAGAAACCGGGCGTGCTTGATGGAATCCGGGTTCAGGAAGCCAACCACGACCGTGTCGACGGTGTCGAGTTCGAGGCGGCGAATACCTCCCGGTTCCATGTCTGCAAAGCCTGCCTTCGAGACCGTCGTGCCCTGGACTTCCAGGACCTGGGCCAGCATAGCTGCTGCGGCGTCGTCAAGCTCGCCACGTCCGCCAGCGCAAAGCACCGACATGTCCGTGCCGTCGGGCAGATCGGCCTCCTCCTCGCCGGCGGTCTCGCCGTCGTCGCTCGCCTCCGCGGCCACGAGCGTGCCATCCTCCTCATCCGCTTCCTCCTGCGCACTTTCGTCGAGGTTTGCCACCAGCGCCTGGGCACTGGCCGCCAACTGCCGCCTTTGCTGATCGCCCATAACGCCGCGCGCGCGGTCCTGCTCACCCAGCAGAAGTGCGGGAATAGCGACCTTGTCGTAGAAATCGACCAGATATTTCTCTTCCAGCATCTCTTCGGCGTGGTCCGTGGCTTCGTCCGGATCACCGGCCAGCAGACGCTGGTAAAGGCGTGCATGGGGTTCGAGTACCGGCTCGTTGCCGAAAAGGACATCGAGGAACTCGAACTGCGGCACGTGTCTGCCCAGCACCACCAGGCACACGGTGAGCGGTGTTGACAGGACCAGCCCAAGCGGCCCCCAGAGCCACGTCCAGAAGATCGCCGCTACGATGATCGCGAGGGATGACAGCCCGGTTCGCGAACCATAAAGCCAGGGTTCGACGACATTGCCGGTAACCAGTTCCATCACCACGAACAGGGCGGCTGTCCACAGCACGAGCGACCAGCCTGGCGCCACGGCCAACGCCAGGAACAGCGGCAGCAGCATGCCTATCGCCGGGCCGATATAGGGAACGAAACGCAGGCCAAGTGCCAGCAGCCCCCACAGCAGAGCGTTCGGAATGCCGAGGATCCACAGCCCGATGGCAATTGGTATCGCGTACAAAATGTTGACGACCAATTGCATCAGCAGGTACCGGCCAACACGCTTGCCGGCATCCTGAAGCGCCTCGGTGGTGCGGTGAAGGTCGCCATAACCGACAAGGCGGATGAAGCGGTCGCGCAGATCCTCGCGCTCGAGCAGCATGAAGATGACGACCACGATGATCAGCCCGGCCGATCCGAGCGGGCTGATCAGCGGCCCGACTATGTTCTGCAGGACCTCCAGCGGCCTTTCGCGCGAGACGATCTCGACCGGTACCGGCTCACGCGGCGGCTTTTCCGGGGTGGCGGCCGGCGGCGGCGTCTCCTGCCTGTCGATCTCCTGGCCGACACGTTCGACAACCTTGCTCAACCTGGCAATGATCCCTCCCCCGACTCCGGTCTCCTTGAGCGAGCGGATCTTGGTCAGGATGTTGGTCTGGTAGATAGGGATGTTCTGCGCCAGTTCGCTGACCTGCGTGGCGACAATGAAGCTGAACAGGGCAAGTGCGGCGAACGCCCCCAAAACGCTGACGATGACGGCGGCAATCCTGGGAATACCGGCCCGTTTGAGCGCGGACACAAGAGGGGCGAGCGCGAAAGTCAGCAACAGCGCGATTGCTATCGGCAGGAAAACCTCACGCCCGAAATATAGCGCCGCCACCGTGGTGACGATGGTGGCCACATTGGGCAATGCCGTTCGAGGGCGTGGGGCGGCGGGCGAAAGAATTTCCTCCAACCCCCGAGGCGGCGGTGCCATCCCGTTTCGACGATTGGCCGCCATTCCATGTCCCTCCTGCCAGCGCCATGATCGGGCATATAGAGCCGGCGTACAACATTAGCCAGAGGTGAAAAACACGTCGTTCAAAGCACAGTTTATGCGGCGCGGTGACTGCACTGAAAGGGTGCACCGGCCTTTCGACGGGCTGCCTGCCCGGGTCGGATCAGCGCGCGCCATGCCTCGCCAGCGCGTGCTCGATCAGCGCGTCGATGACCTCTGCGTAGCCGACGCCGATCGCCGCCAGCGCCTTGGCGTACATCGAGATGTCGGTGAAGCCGGGCAGCGTGTTGACCTCGTTGACCAGCAAGGAGCCGTCGGCGCGCAGGAAGAAGTCGACGCGCGCCATGGCCTCGCAACCCAGCGCCTTGAAGGCTTGCCCAGCCATTTCCCTCGCTCTGTCGGCGATCGCGGCGGGGACGTCGGCGGGCACTTGGACCACCGCGCCGTCGGCATCGAGATATTTGGCCTCATAGGTGTAGAAGCCATGCTTGCCGGCCGGGATGATCTCGCCTGGCAGCGAAACCGTGAGCAAGCCGCCGGCCCGTTGCAACACCGAGCACTCGATCTCGCGGCCTTCGACGAACTCCTCGACCAGCACCTTGCCGTCATAGTGGAAAGCCGTTTCGACAGCCGCTTCGAAGCCATCCCTGTCGTTCACCTTGCTCACTCCGAAGGACGAGCCCTGGCGTGCCGGCTTGGCGAAGAAAGGCAGCCCAAGCGCCCCGGCGATCTCCTGGAACGAACCGACATCGCCTCTGTGCACGGTGACCGAGCGGGCGACGGCAAGGCCGGCCTCGCGCATGAGCCGCTTGGCGACGTCCTTGTCCATGGCGGCGGCCGAAGCGAGAATGCCACAGCCGACATAGGCGACATTGGCGACTTCCGCATAACCCTGCACCGAGCCGTCCTCGCCGAACGGACCGTGCAGCACGGGAAAGACGACATCGACCGGCGTCAGGTCAGCCCGCATTCCCTCGCGCGACGCCGAGATCAACCGGCCCTTGCCGCCGGGCAGCAGAGCGACCTCGACGCCGTCCTCCGACACCGGAGCCCCTGCCCATCACCGCCGGACGAGGATTGCAGCAGCCACCTGCCCTCGCGGGAAATGGCGATCGGGACCACCTCGTAGCGCGTCCGGTCGATCGCCTTCAGCACGTTGGCCGCCGACAGCCGCGACACGTCGTGCTCGGCCGAGCGCCCGCCATAGAGGATGGCAACCCTGATTTTTCCGGTCATCGAAATCCCTCAACTGTCGAAAATCAAATGGCGACGGCAATGCCGCGATTGGCGAAGAAACGATCGAAAGCGGCTGGCGCCAACACTGCGTTTGCCTGTGTGGCGCGGGTATGGCCGGATGGGTTGTGAAAGCGAAACCCTTCATCCGACGCGGCGGTGACCAGAACCAGGTGTCCGCCCTTCGATGGCGGCTCGCGCTCCGGCCAGCGGATCGAACTGCTGACCGAAGCGATGAAGAAGCGCGACCGGGCGACGATCGCTGGAATGTCCGCTGTCGCGACATTGGTCATCACCCCTGCCTGGAGGCCGAATTCCTGCTTCACGAAGGCGACGAAGGGCGCGTAGATCAGCCCCTTGATCGAACCTTCATTGACGACATAGCCGCCATGTCCGGTGCACCGTCTTGCCAGTTCGATCGTCGGCACGATCCGGCCACGCGTCGCCAGGATCATCTTGAGACACGCCATGCCGCAGACATTGGCGGCCCAGACCGCGTATTCGTCGAGCGTGGCGGCACCCGACCCCTGCCATAGCGGATCCCGCCGCAACGCGGCCTCGGCACCGTCGGCGAGCACCGCCAGCGTCATGTCAGGCGTCTCCCACTGACTGAAAAACGGCACGGCTTCAGGCAGTGGACTCATGCGGACTCCTCGGGCAGCCAATCGATCTCGTATACGAGAATACGAGATCGGCGAAAAGCCGCTTGGACCTCTGTCGAATTTCCCCGGGAGCGTCGCGGCGCGCCGTCTACTCAACCTTCGTCCAGCCGAAGACCAGCCAGGCGTATTTCGATTTTTCGTCGGGTTCGGCGGTATAGGTCATCTGGATGTCGCCACCCTTGGCATAGATATCGAGCCTGGGGGCCGTGTCCAGCTGAGCCATAGCGAACTCTTGCTGAAGGACCAGCTTCCGCACCAGACGCAGGAACCCGATGTCGGGTCGCCGGGCTGATGGAAATTGTAGCGGCCATCCGCCGTGATCTCCAGATAATCGAATGCGCCGTAAAACGCGGTCACCGTCTGCTGGAACTCATTGGCGGCGGCTTCCTGTTCCGGCGTGGGCGCATCCTTCATGTCGCGCGGCGGCCTGGTGGTGGCGCCGCTGAGTTGCCATTTGCCGACAAAGTCCTTCTGGGTCGGAAGATATTCCTCCTGAGCCTGCGCCGAAGATACATGAGACATTGGTAATATGAATGGTGCGGCAATGCCCAAAATCGCAAGCAACGGCGCGGCGACCCGGATCGCCTTGGTTGATTTCTGCATGAAAATTATTTCTCCACGGTGGGCAAGAGATGTTCTGTTCGGGATGTTATTGAGAAAGGCGGCGCGCATTGCTTCGAGGCCGATTCCCGTCCGCCATTTTCGGTTAGCACCGGAGCCATCGATCTGGCAACGCAAGGCAGCGATCGGTAGTGGGCCGGTTTGGCTCAACGACTACAAGAGATTCGTAAAGCCGCCGCGACGGGTGTAGTATGTCTTGTCGTCCGCACCAACCGAGGCAAACGGACGCTTGAAAGTCAACTCAGGTGCTTTCGCCCCGACTAGGGAGGAGAGCGTCGTGCCTTTCTCAAAATTCGCCAGCATGTTCACGTCCGACGATCTGGACCTTCTCCAGAAGGTGTTCGACCAGCTGTGCCGAGAGCGCCGTCTGGCCCTCAAGGACAAGGATCAGAGAGACCAGCTCGCGCGCCAAGTCATGGAACCTTTCGAGGACGGTTTCACCGACGAAACCGAGTTGTGGCAGTCGCTTTCGAAGCGACGCACGGCCCAGGCGTGAGCGGCAGGACGCGATTGCCTGCAGTCATGCAGCCAATCGCGATGCGATCATGGCCGCGCTTTCAGCCGTGGCGCCGGCTCACTTCGTGTTGATCACCGAAGCTGGCCGGTAAGTGTCCATGGTCGCGCCGTTGCGATCCTCGTCGAAGAGGGAGTCGCTGCCGAAGCTGGCGCGCAGGCCGATGACGACCTTGTTGGCCCTGAGGTCCTGGGTGGACGTTTCGAACTTCCTCCGTTCGAACTCATAGCGTCCGAACACCGCCCATGGCGTCTCGTCGAACCGGTACATTGCCTGGATGGCCGCACCGACCACGTCCTCGTTGGTACCGTCGTAGTCGGTTCGGTTGAAGTCGAGTTCCGCATCGAGGCGAAGGTTCTTGCGGACGAAATAACGCGCCACGGCGCGCACGCCCCATTGGTCGCCGTGAAAGTCGCTGATGGTGAGCTGGCCGACACTGGCCTGGCCATAGAGGGTCAGGTTGCCGAGATAGAGCTGTGCTTCCGGGCCGACAGCATAGTTGTTCACGGTCACGCCGCTTTCGCCGACCGATGTGTAGGCGGCGAAAATGCCGGCGGCAAAACGGTCGGGATCGCGGTAATAGCCATGGATCGCACCGCGCGTTTCATCCAGGGGTCGTAGTGGCCCCATATGCGGTCGTAGGTCAGGTCGCCCTGCAAATTCCAGCGCTGAGCAAACGGGATGTTGACGCGCAGTGCACCGCCGCCGGCCCGCGTCGTGTAGTCGTCGCCGACGAAGCGAAGCCCGCCGAGATAGAGTTCGCCATAGCCGGAAATACGCGGCGCCACCGCCGTCTCGGTGGCAAGCGGCTGCAGGATATCCGCCGCGTGAGCGGATGTCGCAACGATCAGCGACGCGAGGCAGATGGAAAAGCGATGCATTAGGAGCCCCCGAATACGAATTTCCGACGCTGCGTCAGCGGCGAAAGATGAGCACTGTTCAGAATTTGTAGGCGATGCCGAGCCGGATATCGTTCGTCTTCAGGTCGATCTCATCATGCAAGGGGACCCCGCTGGGAATCGCGATACGCGTCGAGGGGTGGCGGCCGAAATCGGCAAAGCGGTATTCGCCCCGAACCACCCAATTGTCGGTGACGGCGTATTCGGCACCCGCACCCAGCGTGTAACCGCTGACGGTGTCCTCGACATCGGCATAGGCGGCTCCGCCTGGAAGGGCGACTGTGGTGTGCTTGTACTTCGCCATAGCCAGGCCGCCGGTGACGAAAGGCAGCCAGCGATCCATGGCATAGCCGGCCCGCAGGCGAACCGATCCGACTGCCTCCAGTTCGAGCACGCCACCGAAGGCAGGATCATCGACGCCCAAGACCCGATAGTTCGTCGTGGCCTTGACGCTGGCGAAGCTGTAGTCGCCCTCGATGCCGAGAACCAGACCGCCGTCGAACTGCTTGTCATAGCCGGCATAGAGACCGCCGAAACCGCCGGACGGGCGGTAGCCCCAGCCATAATCGTCGAAGGCCCCTGGCGCGAAAGTCTGCCCGACCCTGGCGTGCCCCCGGGCATATCCGGCCTGCGCGCCGACATAGCCGCCGGACCAGTTGTAGCTGGCAGCCACGGGCAAGGTTTGAGTGGCGTCGGCGGCGAACGCCGTGCCGGCTGGCACCACGGAAAGGATCGTTGCCAGAAGAATCGTCTTCACTGTTTGCCGCCCCCAAAAGATGCCGTGTCCCGCCCGGAAAATACTCCGGACGGATCAACTGCCCGAGCCACCCGTTTTGCATTGTTCGCCGGCAGCGTCTTGGGCTGAGCCGCACCGGAATTGTCCTGGAAAGCACCGTGGTATTTGCCCCGCCGATGTGGCCGTTTGGCATCAGCCGGGCGGCACAGGCAAAACCCCGGCGCGCGACGCCAGGGTTTGTTGATCCGGCCGATCAGAATTTGTAGCTGAGCCCAACCCGGATATCGTGCGTCTGGAGATCGACTTTCGTTTCCGTTGGAAAGCCAGCGGCTACCGAGAGTTGCTGGCTGCCGAAGTCGGAATAGCGATATTCGGCCCGCGCGATCCATCTGTCGGTGAAGGCGTGCTCGATGCCGGCGCCCAAGGTCCAACCGACATTGGCTTTCGTCGTGGAGCGTGATTTCCCCGGCGGCGCCCCCGGTGCTGACCGCAATCAATTCGTACTTGGCCGCCGCCACGCCGGCGGTGATGTAGGGCAAGGTCCTGTCGAAAGCATAGCCGGCCCGCAGCCGCGCCGAGCCCGACCATTTGAGTTCGCTCTTGAGCAGCGTGTTGACGCCACCGCCACCGGCGGCGATCGGCGTCAATCCGTCTATGTTGCTGTAGGCAATGTCCGCCTCGGCGCCGATCACGAATTGGCTCTCCATCTGGTAGTTGGCGCCGATATGGACGCCGCCGATAGAACCGTCCGGATCGACGGACGCGTTGAGGTCGGAGGCTCCGCCGAGACCACCGCCGGCGATGAAGAGATTGGATTTTCCGGCGGCGTAACCGACGCCGACGCCTGCATAGAGGCCGGACCAGTTGTAGCCGGCCGGCGCGGTTTCACCGATATCCGCCGCGCATGCCACGCCGACCGGCGCGAGAATGATGGCCGTAGCGAGAAGAAGAGTTTTCATTGTGTTGTCTGCCGCCCCAATTGTCATTCTCCGCCGCGTTGATGGCCGCGGAGATCCAGCTGTTGTCGAGAACCCGGTTTTGCATTGTCCGCCGGTCACGTCTTGGGCTGGACCGCACCCGAATTGTCGGGGAAAGCGCAACAGTGCTTTCCCCGTCGGTGTGGCCATTCGGCCTCACTCGATCGATGCGTCGAGTATCCCGCGGGGGATCGCTGTCGGAGACGCTACCTGGCGCCGCTCGGCGTCGAGCCGAAGCGGCGGCGGAAACAGCGATTGAAATAGGAGACGTCGGAAAAGCCGCTCAACAGCGCGATCTCGCTGACCCGCATGCGGTCGTTGCGTCGGTCGCGCAGCATGCGATGGGCTCTCTGCAGGCGCAGTTCGAGGATATGCTCGGCGAAACTGGAGCCCGTTTCCTGCAAGAGATCATGCACGTAGCGCGCGGAAAGCCGCAACTGCTGGGCGATGTGCTGGGCCGAGATGCCGGGATCGGCGAAGTTGTCCCGCATCTTCTGCAGGATGGCCTGCAGCCTTGCCGCGCGCAGGCCGCGCACGCCCGCCAGCTCGGCGATCTCGCCCTTGGCGCCTGTCGCCAGCCCGATCAGGTCGACGATCGTCTCGGTGGCGTGGGCCACGAGATCGGGCGAGAGCAATGCCGGTCCCGCTTCCAGGAAGCCGCAGTAGCGCTTGAGCATGTCGAGCGCTTCATTGTCGGCGCCGATGGTCAGCGCCAGGCGATCCTCGACATGGGCGAAGGCATTTTCCAGGATTTCGCGGGGCACCACGACATTGGTCCAGACATTGTGGTCGCCACCGGTCATTTCCAGCGCTTCCGAAGCCGAGACCAGCGCGCCTTCGCCCCTGCCGATGCTGTAGTCGCGGCCGGTCTGCACGCCGCTCAGCCTGGTGTCGCCATCGTTGACCAGCAGCAGGTAGCCGCCGCGGCCGTCATCGGCGATGTTGCGTGTCTTTCGGCTGGCATGCCTGATCGTTCCGGCCATCCGCCCGAGCACCAGCGGCCCGATGGCGGTGGCTTCGATATCCGCCTGGAAAGGCACGTTCGCGGAGATGGCGTATTCGACCGACCATATCTCCGCGACGTGGATGTCCTGCCAGAGCGCGAAGCGCGCGCGGTCGTCGAGATGCGGCGGCAGGTCGACCGACGAGAAGACATTCTTTTTCAACGAGCAACCGGCCTTTCCCGCGCACGCGTCTTCCCTGAAGCCGCACCGTATGGGACCGATTTGCCTCTTGTCCAGAGGCGCCGCTATCCATGCCCTACAGGACAATTTCAGTGCCGCCCAGGTCAAGAATCCGATCGGATTCACCAGCGCGGCGTTCGCAAATCCAAATACGCGGAACCTGCGACACGGAATCACCCGCATCGCCATGGTGCCGGCAACCTGCGACAAAGCCGTCACGGCCTAGGGTGTCTTGAGATTCAGGTCAGGTCGAGCCGAAAATGGCGGATTCCGAGAACCGGAGCGGAGCGTACGTTTGGGTACGTGAGCACCGGAAGCGCAGGAAGCCGGCATTTGCAGGCCGACCTCACCTGAAGGTCAATACACCCTAGAATGTGATCTTCACGGAAGCCACGCTCCGGTTGGCCGGGCCGTGGTGGACGGCCTCGATGTTGTTGCCGTCCGGGTCGAGCAGGAAGGCGGCATAATAGCCGGGATGATAGGGCCGCTCGCCCGGCGCGCCATTGTCCGTGCCGCCGGCCGCCAGACCGGCCTTGTGGAAGGCATCGACCATGGCGTGATCCCTGGCCTGGAAGGCCAGATGATGGCGACCGGTCAGCTTTCCCTGTGCGGCCCGGCTGTCGGCGCTGGAGATGAACAATTCATCGGCCCAGAAATAGCCCTCGCCGGTGCCGCCGATCGGGACACCGAGCACCTGGAAGAGCGCCCCGTAGAAACGCCGGCTGGCGGGGAGATCCCGCACCACGAGCTGGAGGTGGTCGATGAGCCGTCCGCGATGCAATTCCTGGGTTTCCATGAAAGCTCCTCCTCGCAAGGCCTCGAATTTAGGCCCGGGCGGCAGGGCGTCAACGCGCGGCACGTGCATCTGCTGACAACCAGCGAAAAATTTTCAGGCCCGATGGAACTTTTCGGTCGGCGGTAAGTTTGGTGGCGCGGCGGGAGGACTTGCGATTGGATTGTTTTCAGAGGCTGGAAGCGCTGGTCGACAGCGCCGGCGCCGGCGGCATTGAGGAAGCGAACGCATTGCTGCGCCGGTTCAAGGACAGGTCCGAACAGACGACGCGGGCCATCGATGAGTTCATGCTGGACTTCAAGACGTTGGTCTTCGTCGTCGAAACCGGCGAAGAGGGTTTCCAAAAGCCGATCCGCAAGCTCGCCCGCGCCAGGCTTGCGAAGCTCAAATATCTGGTGGACGTGCCGGCGTAGGCGCCAGGGGGCGGGGCCTAGTTCTTGAGCAGCGCCGCCAACCGCGGGATCCCCTCGGTCACCGCGCGGCGGTCGGCCAGCGTGAACGAAAGCCGCAGCGTGTTGCGCCCGGTGCCATCAGCATAAAAAGCATTGCCGGGCACGAAGGCGACCCGCGCGTCCTTCACCGACCGCGCCAGGAGTTCGGTGGCGTCGGTGCCTTCCGGCAATGTCACCCAGACGAACATGCCGCCTTCCGGGCGGCTCCAGGTCACGCCCTTCGGCATGTTGGCTTCCAGCGCATCGAGCAGGCCGTCGCGACGCTCGCGATAGGCGCCGATCAGCTTGTCCACCTGGCCGTCGAACACGGATTCGGCGACGCGGTGCATCACCATCTGGTTGACCGACGGGCTGTGCAGGTCGGAGGCCTGCTTCATCAGCACCAGCTTTTCGATCACGTGGCGCGGCGCGCAGACCCAGCCGACGCGCATGCCGGGCGACAGTATCTTCGAGAACGAGCCGCAATAGAGCGTGCGCGCCTTGTCGATGCTGCCGGACCGCGCGCAGTCCAGTGCCAGGATCGGCGGCACGCCTTCGCCGTCATAACGTAGCGCCCGATAGGCGGCATCCTCGATGACGGCGATGTCGAGCTCGCCGGCAAGGTCGAGCACCGCCTCGCGCTGCTTTCGGTCCAGCGTGTTGCCGGTCGGATTGGCGAAGTCAGGCACCAGATAGGCGAACTTCACCCGCCCGCCATTGGCGGCGGCAGCAGCGTGATAGGCCGCCGGCGTCATGTTGCCGCCTTCGGGCCGCAGCCGGTCGTAGCGCGGCTCATAGGCGTTGAAGGCCTGCAGCGCGCCGAGATAGGTCGGCCATGTCACCAGCGCGGTGTCGCCCGGCGACAGGAACAGCTTGCCGAGATAATCCAGCGCCTGCTGCGAGCCGGAGGTAATGAAGATGTTGGCCTCGTCGCAGGCGATGCCGAGCTTGCCCATCTGTCCGGCAAGCCACTTCCGCAGCGGCAGATAGCCTTCCGAGACCTGGTATTGCAGCGCCGCCCCGGCTTCCGCCCCGCCCAGCACATCGGCATAGGCATCGCGGATGGCATCGGCCGGAAACAGCGAGGGATCCGGAATGCCGCCGGCGAAGGAGATGATGTCGGGCTGGTCGAGCAGTTTCAACAGCTCGCGGATTTCCGACGCCTTCATGCGCGACGAGCGCGACGCCAACAGGTTCAAAAGGGTCAAGTCACGCCTCCCCGGACGTTTTTACAATAGGTCAACCTGACTGACCTATATCCGCTTTGTCAGCCGATTTGAATAGTGCCTGAGAGGCTTCCGCTATACGCCAGTCGCCGCCAGCGTCCGTGTCTAAAGGCTCTTCTTGTAACCAATATGGCTGGCGGTGAAGCCGAGCCCTTCATAGAAACGGTGCGCATCCGCCCGGCCCTTGTCGGTCGTGAGCTGGACAAGGCCGCAGCCGCGCGCCCGGCATTGCCCGATCGCCCATTCGAACATCTTCTTGCCGATGCCGTCGGAACGCCTGCCATCGGCGACACGAACCGCCTCGATCTGCCCCCGCCACGCGCCCTTGCGCGAAAGCCCGGCAAGGAAGGTGATCTGCAAGGTGCCGATCACCTCGGTCCCGTCCACGGCCACGGCAAGCAGCTGGTTTGGATCGGCGTCGATGGCGTCGAAGGCATCGAGATAGCCTTGCGCCAGCGGCAACGGGGCATCTTCGCGGGTCGCCCCCAGCGGATCATCGGCGAGCATGGCGACGATGGCTGGCAGGTCGGAGGCTTGCGCCTTGCGGAATTGGATGTTGGTCATGGGGCGCCCGCATATCGCGAGGCGCCGGCAGCGGCAAGTAGCTCTTCCTTCTCCCCTTGTGGGAGAAGGCAAGGCGCGTTACGTTCCGCCATCTTAGAGTCAGGGAACACCGGCCGCCCCTCAATCCCCATCGGCAGGCTTGGCCTTGCCGCATTGCGCCAGCACCTTGCCGATGGCTGCGCTCGATCCCTTCAGCGGAAAACTGATATCGCCATATTTGGCAGCGCTGACCGACACATCCCCCTTCGAGCGCAGCAGATCGAGCAGCGGGTCGGCTTTCGCCAGATCGACCTCGAAATAATTGTACATGGCCTCCAGCTGCAGCGTCTTGGTCACCGTCTTGCCGTCGGCCTTGAAGTCGAACTTGCCGCTGATGCCCGGTTCCAGCTGCTGGCCGCTGTCACCCAGATCGTAGCTCAGCATCGGATTGTCGAAACAGGCCAGCATCAGATGCGCATCGCCTTTCGGCCCGCCGCAGACGGAAGCCGTCAGCACGCTGCCGCCCTCGTCTTCTTCCATCTTGGCGCTCCAGCCGCAGGACGCGGCAAAAACCGGCTGCGCGCCAAGCAAAACCGCCAAGGCGCCGGCGGCAACGAAATAGCTTCTCATGACTTCCCCCTCGGGCATTTGCAGCACCAGCCGGCAGCATATAGGAAAAGCCGTTGAATGGCATTGCCGTCCGGCAAGGCCGCGCGCCTTGGAGAGAGCGGTGTTGAGAGCCTGTATTCGCCTGTGTTTTCTGACCGCCGCCCTGGTGGCCTTGCCGCTCACCGCGCGGGCCGAGTGGAAGCCGGTCGAGAAGGTCGAGACCTATGCCATTTCAGGCCAGTCCGGACCGGAGCTCTATCGCTCGATCGGCGAAAATGGGCCGAATGTCGGCGTCGGCCGCGCTATCGCCCACACCAATTTCAAGCTGACCTGGACCAGGGATTATCAGCCGCGTGCCGGAGCCTGCGTGCTGGTCTCGGCCAAGCCCAAGCTCATCATCACCTACACCTTGCCCAGCCCTTCCTCGCCGCTGCCTTCAGCCATCCAGAAGAACTGGGAGGTTTTCCTCGCCGGCGTCAGCGCCCACGAAAAGGTGCATGGCGCGACCATTGTCGACATGGTGCGCAAGATAGAGGCGGCGACAGTCGGCCTGACCGTCGCGGATGACCCCAAATGCAGCAAGATCCGCGCCGAGATGACCAGACGCCTGGCCGCGCTCTCGCAGGCGCAGCGCCAGGCAAGCCGCGATTTCGACCGCGTCGAACTTGGCCAGGGCGGCAATCTGCAGAAGCTTATCCTTGCGCTGGTGAATGGCGGATAATCGAGGGAATCGAGCTGGGAAGCCGCATCAACGCCTTTGGGCTTCAGCGGCAGGACCGCTAGCACGCGAAAAAATAACCGTGTACATCAAGTATCGTGTCGGCGAAACATCTTGTTCGCATGGGTCGTCATGGGAAAAATCCTTAACTGTGCTTGGACAATTGCACTTGCGATTGTTATTTCGACCTCATGGGCACAGGCCGCCAGAAAACCGAAAACAGATACATCATGCTCTGAAATCGAAAGGGCGTATGATCAGAAAAACCGGCCAGAGCAATATACAATCACCACAAACGAGATGAAAGCGGACGGCTCACTGAGCCCTTATCAGGTTCTGCAAATCAACAAGGGAAAACTATTCAAGAAATTTTCCTTCTCCGGCAAATGGCAACCGAGCGGCGAAGCCTATTTTCCCCTGAAGGATCGCCTGGGTCCGACATTCACGTCGTGCCGATTGCTGAGCAGGACAGGAAAGCTTCTTCATTATGCCGCCGCGTGGCACGAATTTCCTTATGAGGCCAAGGCGGAACTCTGGATCAGCAAGGATGAGCATCGATTGGTGAGGATGCTTCGACGCTATCCGAAAGGCCGCTCCTTGCAACTTCCCTTTGCGGTCGCTCTCGACGTCTACGACTATGACGCAACCGCCATCAGTTCAGCGACACAGGCACCAAGGCCTGACCCATCATGCGTCGACGTCAACAATGCCTATCGGCAAGACAGCCGACCGCCGCGATATACAATCAACATCTACCAGGTCAGGGACGATGGATCGCTCAAGCCTTATCAGGCCTTGCGAATCGACAACGACAATACCTACACAAAATATGCCTTCTCGGACAAATGGCTAACCCGTGGCAAAGCATACTTTTCCATCATGGATCGGATGGGTCCCAAATTCTCATCGTGCAAATTGCTGGGCGAGGAATCTTCCGCCACGGGCAGGCTCCTGCACTATGCGGCGACATGGCAGACCTTCCCCTACACGGCGGCCGCGGAGCTCTGGGTGGCAAAAGACAGCGGAAGACTGATGAAGACCGTTCGCCGCTACCCCGACACGGGCTGGCAGTTCCCGTTTGCCGTCGCGCTGGAACTTTACGACTACAACCCGTTACAAGCTGCGCTTCCGGGGTCGCAATAACGGTCGACTGCGCGAGTTTATCTCCCACCCGCCCTACCGGCTCAGATCCAGCGCCGCGCTCAGATCCCCCATCGGCGGCTCGCCATTGGCGGCCAGCGCCTTGTCGCGGGCGACGATGCCGGTCAGCACCGGCAGGTCGTAGCGCGCGGTAATGAAGCGCAGGATCGACGTCGTGTCGTACTGGGTGTGGTCGACCGTGCCCATCCTGGCATAGGGCGAGACGATGAAGGCCGGGATGCGGTTGCCCGGCCCCCAGCGGTCGGCCTTGGGCGGCGCGACATGATCCCAGAAGCCGCCATTCTCGTCATAGGTGACGACCACCAGCATGTGGCTCCATTGCGGGCTCTTCTCCAGATGCGCGACGACGTCGGCCAGATGCTGGTCGCCGCTCGCCACATCGGTATAGCCGCCATGCTCGTTGAGGTTGCCCTGCGGCTTGTAGAAGGTGACCGCGGGCAGCTTGCCGTCATCTATGTCCTTGATGAAGACAGCGCCATCCATGCCGCCGTCCTTCAGGTGTTCGGCCCGCGCGGCGGTGCCTGGCGCGTAAGCGGCGAAATAGTTGAAGGGCTGGTGGTGGAACTGGAAGTTCGGCACCGGCGTGGCGTTCTTGCCGTCCAGCGTTGCCTGCCAGGCGCCGCTATACCAGGCCCAGTCCACCCCTTTCAGCGACAGGAGATCGCCGATGGTGATGTCGTGCTGCGGCGGCAGCGTGGTGGGCGCGGCCGGGTCGGCGAGCGCCTTGTCGCCGCCCTCGAACGGCTTGTTGGCGCTCGGCTGATAAGGCGGCTGCATGGTGTTGACGGCATGGAAATCGGGCGTGATGGCGCCATCATTGACGAATTTCGGCACGCCGCCGAGCGCCGATGCCGGCGAATTGTCGGCGACCTTCAAGGATGTGCCGTCGGCATCGACCACGGCGATCTGGCCCTTGATCGGACTGGTGTCGGCGTGCGGATAGACCGGCACGCAGGCACAGGCGAGCTGGAAATGGTTGAGGAAGGAGCCGCCGAAGGCGCCCTGGAAGAAATTGTCGGCCAGCACGTATTTCTTCGCCACCTGCCACATCGGCAGGCTCGAGCCGTCATAATGGCCCATGACCAGGCCGCCGGAATCGGCCCAGGCGACGAATTTGTCGTTCTTTCCGCCGTCGATCTGCATCTGCTCCTGGTAGAAGCGGTGCCACAGGTCGTGGGTGATGACGTTTGTGCCCTCATGGAAGCCCTTGGGATCGTCGATGGCGAAGGCGGCGTTGGCGAGATGCGCGGTCTCGGCCTCCGTGACCACGGGCGTGACGCCCTTGCCAGTCAGCCCGCCCCAGGCCGGTGGCAGCTCGGTCAGCGGCTTGCCGTCGCGGTCGAGCTGGCGCGCCTGGTCAGCCGAGACATTGGCCAGCCCATTGGCGCCGGGGAAAAGATTATCGAAGCTGCGGTTTCGGCATAGATGACGACGACGGTGTCGATCTTGTCGAAGCGGAGGGCGCATTGGCCGCCGCCAGGGAAGCAGGCCGAACGGCCAGACCGAGGAGTGAGGAGCTGAGCCTCGTCATGGAGACTCGTGGCTGACTGTGGCTAGGGGCGCAGGAACATACGGCCAGCTAACGTGGCTGCCTGTCACCTTGTGACATCCACCGCCGCGGTGAACACGGTTCGTGAGCGCCGGGCCGGTCATCAATCCGTTGCACTGCGTTCTTAATGCCGGGCCGAAGCGGACCATGCTCCATGACCCGAAGACGATGGAAAAGCCTGATGATCGCGATTGCCGCGATCTCGACCTTTGGCCTTGCCGCGCCCGCGAATTCCGCGGGCCGGATGGCGTCCATCCCGGCCCGCTGTCGCGCGCCGAAGCCTTCGCCCGCGCGGAGGCGCTGACCGCCTTGGGGCGAAAAATGTTCTTCGACCCCTCGCTTTCGGCCTCGGGCAGGCAGGCCTGCTCGTCCTGCCATGACCCGCGCCACGCTTTCGGGCCGGCCTCGGCCACGCCGGTCGAAATGGGCGGGCCAAATCTCGACCAGCCCGGCGTGCGCGCCGTCCCGTCGCTGCGTTATCTCCAGGCCGCGCCCGCTTTCACCGAGCATTTCTACGATTCCGAGGACGAGGGCGACGAGAGCGTCGACAACGGTCCGACCGGCGGCCTGACCTGGGACGGCCGCGCCGACCACGGCAGGGACCAGGCGAAAATCCCCCTCCTCTCGCCATTCGAGATGGGCAACAAGGATGCCGGTGCCGTCACCGCCGCCTTGCGCAAGTCGGCATATGCCGATGCCTTCAAGGCCGCCTTCGGCAACGACGTGTTCGACCATCCCAACGACGCCTTCGACGCCGCCGCCGAGGCGCTCGGCACGTTCGAGCAGAGCGCCGCCGATTTCTATCCCTATTCCAGCCGCTACGATGCCTTCCTCGCCGGCAAGGCGACGTTGTCGGCGCAGGAACTGCATGGCCGCCAACTGTTCGAGGACGAAACCAAGGGCAATTGCGCCAGTTGCCATCTCAGCGAACCCGCCAATAACGGCGAGCCGCCGCAATTCACCGATTTCGGCCTGATCGCCATCGCCGTGCCTCGCAATCCCGCCATTCCGGCCAATGCCGACCCGGCCTATGCCGATCTCGGCCTGTGCGGCCCGCTGCGCACAGATTTTCACGGCCGCACCGACTATTGCGGCCTGTTCAAGACGCCGACGCTGCGCAACGTCGCGCTGCGCAAGAGCTTCTTCCACAATGGCGAGTTCCACACGCTGCGCGACGCCGTCGCCTTCTACGCCAGCCGGGACACCGACCCCGGTCGCGGGTATCCCAAGAATGCCGATGGCACGGTCGACAAATACGACGATTTGCCAAAGGCTTACTGGGCCGAACCTGAATCAGGACCCGCCCTTCGACGGCAAGAAACCCGGCGACAAGCCGGCGCTGACCGACCCCGAGATCGACGACATCGTCGCCTTTCTCGGCGCGCTCACCGATGCCGATCAGCGGGCCGAGCCAGCGGATTGAACCCTTGGACCTTGCGCGGGCCGGCGTCCCGGCTTGGCCACGCCAGCGAACCGGTTTCTGGACCTTGCCGGATTTGCCGCGCGGGCCGGGAGACACTGCAAAAGAAGGACATCCTCATTAGGGCTTCCTAAACTGCGATGCGGTATCCCTCGCCAATCGATGGTAGGACGCCGATGAACGCATTCGGGCGAGCAGTCGGATTTGTTGTGATCCTTGTCACCGGCGCAGCGATGCTGGTGGCGTTGCACATCGATGCCCAGCGTGATTACGCGCTTGCCAGGGAACGTTATCTGGAAAACTCCCGGGCGGCATCGCGCGCGACCGCCAAGACCGTCGAAGACGCCTTGCGGTCCGTCTATGAAAATGTCCGGACCCTGACCTATCTGCCAAGCGTCAGGAACCTCGACCGGCACGGCACCAATCTGGGCGACGAAGGCCGCGCGACCATCCAGCAGATCTACAACAACCTCGCTAACAACGTCTCCATTTCCGAGGTCTACTTCCTGCCGCTGGATTTCGACCCGGACCGCTTCGATGCCGTGACCGGCAAGCTCGAGGAGCCGATCCTCCAGTTCGACCAGTTGATCGTGAATGCCAGGGCAAGGTCAGACGCCGCCGCGGACACGAAGCCCGTCAAGCTGGATGACCATTCGCTGACCCGTCCGCCCGAAGAAGTTGAAACCTATGAATACCATGAACTGGTCAAACAGCTTGCCTGGATGAAGGCGAACTATCCCGATTCCAGCAACATCGACGGGCTGGATGTGCCGGTTATTGGCACGAAGGAACTCATCACCTGCGACAACACCGATTTCATCCATACCGGCAATGACGCGGATCGCTCCGGCTTCATCCTTTCGGTCCCGGTCTTCGGCCAGGACGGCAGACTGCGCGGCTCCGTCTCGGCGATCATGCTCACCTCGGCGTTGAGGAAACTGTTGCCGAGCAGCGACTATGTCGTCGTCAATTCAGGCTACGGGTTCGAATCCGACCAACACAAGATGTCGACGGCCCTGGCGGCTGATTCCCGCGCCTTCACGGCGGCGGACCCCAATCTGATCTATTCCGAAGTCCTCCCGCTCTCGCTCAACGATCCTAGAAGCGCGTGGCGCCTCTGGGCCGGTTTTCCCAACGGCAGATTCGAAGACAACATGGACGCCCAGGCCGTGCGGGAATTCGAACTGGCCGGCTACGCGGCGGTCGCGGTCGTCACGCTGCTGGCGCTGGCCTGCTGGTATGCGATCGGCCGCACGATGACGATGCAAGCCGATGCCGCCGAGACCCTGGAGCGGCGAGTCGAGGAACGCACCATCGAGATCCAGCACCTCGCCACGCACGATATCCTCACCGGCCTGCCCAACCGGGGTCTGTTGGCCGGCACGATGGACGAGGCGCTGAAAAGCCTCAGGAAGGGCGAGAAGCTGGCCGTCCATTGCGTGGATCTCGACCGTTTCAAACCGGTCAATGACACGCTCGGCCATCCGATCGGCGACCGGCTCCTCAGTGAAGTGGCGAGGCGCCTGCAGCAGCAGGCCGGTGAGACCGCCATGGTGGCAAGGATCGGCGGCGACGAATTCGTCATCCTCCAGCTCTTGCTCGATGGCGACGACGAGGCCGGCGTGCTGGCGAGCCGGGTCATTCACGCCCTGGCCGGCGAATTCTTGATCCAGGGCCACAAGATCAACATTGGCAGCAGCATCGGCATCGCCGTCTTCCCGGACGATGGGCAAAGTTCGGAGATCCTCATCCGCAATGCCGACCTTGCCTTGTACAAGGCCAAGATGGAGGGCCGCGGGACCTGCAGGTCGTTCGAGGCGGGAATGGACGCAAGACTTCAGGAGCGGCGTCAGCTCGAGTCCGAGCTTGCTCTCGGCGTTGCGAACGAGCAGTTCGTCCTGCACTATCAACCGCTGCATGACGCACAGACCTCGGAACTGACGGGCTTCGAAGCGCTGGTGCGATGGGAGCATCCGCGCTTCGGCCTGCTCCAACCATCGGAGTTTATCCAGATGGCCGAGGAGACGGGCGTGATCGAGGCACTTGGCGAGTGGATTTTGAAGCGTGCCTGCGTCGACGCCGCGACGTGGCCCGCGACCGTCAAGGTCGCGGTCAATCTCTCGCCGGCCCAGTTCAAACAGCAGACGCTGGCGCTTCAGGTTGCCTCGGCGCTCGCGGCATCGGGCCTGCTGCCGTCACGGCTCGAGCTGGAGATTACCGAGTCGGTGCTGCTTGCGCACAATGAAAACACGATAACGACGCTCCACAGCCTGCGGGATCTGGGCATCAGCATAGCCATGGACGATTTCGGCACCGGCTATTCCTCGCTGAGCTATCTCAGGTCGTTCCCGTTCAACCGCATCAAGATCGACCGCAGCTTCGTCAGCCTGATGTGCGAGAGCAGCGAAAGCCGGGCGATCGTCAAGGCCGTCGCCGAACTCGGCGCGACGCTCGGCATGACCACGACCGCGGAAGGCGTCGAGACCGAGGACCAGTACAAGCTGGTCAAGGAAAATGGTTGCACGGATGTCCAGGGCTGGTTCTTCGGCCGCCCAATGCCGGTTTCCGAGGTTCACGCACTTTTCGAACAGCCAAATGCCTTGACCGCGTAGGCAATGCGACGCGCCTGAGACACCGACGGCACGGTCGACAAATATGACGATTTGCCAAAGGCTTACTGGCCTAACCTGAATCAGGACCCGCCCTTCGACCGCAAGAAACCCGGCGACAAGCCGGCGCTCGACGATGCCGAGATCGGCGACATCGTCGCGTTCCTGTGGACGCTGACGATCAGGTAGCGACCCGTTGCGGTGAGACGCGCCCGGGCCTTCGCTACGCCGTGGGCACGGTCCCGCCATCGATGACGTATTCCGTGCCGTGGATCGAGGCCGCACGCGGGGACGCCAGGAAGGCGACGAGTTCGGCGACTTCCTCCGGGGAGGCGGGGCGGCCGATCGGAATACCGCCGAGGCTGGCCATCAGCGCCTGGCGGGCGCCTTCGAAATCAGTGCCGCTCCTGGCCGCCAACGCCTCGATCAGCCCAACTGCGCCCTCGGTCTGAACCCAGCCGGGCGCCACCCTGACCACGCGCACGCCCTTCGGCCCGACCTCCTTGGACAGGGCCTTGCTGTAGTTCGACAGCGCGGCCTTTGCCGCCGCGTAGGCGATGGTGGCTTCGGGAAGTGGCAATTGCCGCTGGATGGAGGTGATGTGGACGATGGCGCCGGAGCTTTGCCCGATCATCGACGGCAGCAGGCCGCGATTGATCCGCACCGCCGCCAGCAGGTTGAGCTCGAGCGCCCGTTGCCAGATACCGTCATCGAGAACGGCAAAACCGCCCGCGGGCGCCGACGAACCGCCGACCACGTGGACGATGATGTCGACGCCGCCGAGCCGGTCGAGCGTGGCCTGGACGACCGTCGCGCAGCCTTGCGCCGTGCCGATGTCGGCGGCCACGAACAGGGCCGGCGTCACCGGGTCGTCCGGGCGGGCGCGTGCCGTCACCAGGACCCTCGCACCGGCTTCGCGCAACCGATGCGTGACGGCCGCGCCAATGCCCCTGGTGCCGCCGGTGACAAGCACTCTCTTGTCGGCGAATTCCATCTCGTGCAGCATCGCCCGCTCTCCGTCAGCCGATTTCAAGCGCGCTGATCCGTCCCTGCCCATCCAGGCCGAAGCGGTAGGTCAGGACGACAGGGCTGCCGGGGAAGGTGCCGGAAACCCTGGCCGAGACTATGGTCCGGTCGGGCTCCCGGTGCATGTCGAGCGGTTCGGCGGCGACCTTGTATTTGGCGACCGTTTTCTCCTTCCAGGCACGGATCGCCGCGCTGCCGACGATGTCCTCGTTCTCGTCGTGAACCCTGGCGTCGGGGGCGAAACATGCGACCATGGCATTGATGTCATGCGCGTTTTGGGCTGTGAAATATCGGCTGAGCGTGTCTGGCAAGGCAGGCGTCATCGGGCTCTCCCGTTTGAGGATGTTTCCTGCTCCGGTATTTGATGGTAGCCTGTCGACATGGCAAGAACCGACAAAAAAGTAGGGTACTCACCTACAGGTAAGCTGGAGGATGTGACCCCGGACATGGCGGCGACCGGCGTCGAGGCGGCGTTGCGCATGCTGGAAGGTCGATGGAAGATGGTCATCATCTTCCATCTCTTCGATCGCGGCACCTTGCGTTTTTCGGAACTGGAACGCGCCATCCCCGCCGTCTCGCAGAAAATGCTGATCCAACAGCTGCGCGAGCTCGAGCGCGACGGCATCGCCTCGCGGACGATCTATCCGGAAGTGCCACCGAAAGTGGAATACAGCCTGACGCAATGGGGTCAGGCGCTATGCCCGGCGCTCGATATGCTGCTGGAATGGGCGGCGCTGAGGAAATGAGCCAAGCGCCTTCCCGTCTTCTACCTCACAGCGCCCTGATAACACCGCCATCGACGCGGATGCTCTGGCCGGTGATATAGCCCGCCCCTTCCGAAGCGAGGAACGCGATCGTCGCGGCGATTTCCTCTGATGTGCCGTAGCGTTGCATCGGCACGTTGTCGCGGCGCTCTTCGGTCGCCGGCAGGCTGTCGATCCAGCCGGGCAGCACATTGTTCATGCGTACATTGTCGGCAGCATAAGTGTTGGAAAAAATCTTGGTGTAGGCGGCAAGGCCGGCGCGGAACACGGCCGAGGTCGTGAACATCGCATTCGGCTCGGCCACCCAGGCCGTCGAGATGTTGATGATGGCGCCGCCCTTCTGCTTGATCATCTGCGGCGCCACGATACGCACCGGCCGGATGACATTCATCAGGTAGACATCCATGCCGGTGTGCCACTGCTCGTCCGTGATCTCCAGGATCGGCGCGCGCGGCCCATGGCCGCCGCTGTTAACCAGGACGTCGATGCGGCCATAGCGCTCCAGCGTCAGGTCGGCGAGGCGCTGCAGATCGTCATTCGATTGGTTGGAGCCGGTGACGCCGATGCCGCCAAGCTCCTTGGCCAGCGTTTCGCCCTTGCCGGACGAAGACAGGATGGCGACCTTGAAGCCGTCCGCCGCCAGGCGCTTCGCCGCCGCCGCCCCCATGCCGCTGCCGCCGGCAATGATGACGGCTGTCTTTTCTGAGCTCATGGATTTTCCTTTTTGGGTTGGCGGGAGTTTTCAGCGGGTCCTATAGCCGGTTTCGCCGGCCAGTTCGAACCAGAAAGACTGAATCGATCTGCAAAAAACTTGGGCGGTGGCGCTGCCCCTCATTGCCCTGCCGGGCATTTCTCCCCGTAGAGTGACGGGGAGAAAAAAGCCGTTCGCAACGCCGGCGCCCTTACTTGCGACGTTGGGGATTGGCAAAATCATCCGCCTCAGCCCCCTCTCCCCGTCACTTTACGGGGAGAGGATGCCGGCAGGCAGGTGAGGGGCAGCGCCGACATCAGCCAATTGCAACTGACGCGGCCAATCGGCCCCTACCCTTCCACCGTCTCCAGCACACTCAGCAGCGTTCCTTCCATGTCGGGCTCGTCGCCGGAGCAGACGCACAGCATCTCGGCGTCGCCCTCGCCGACCGACAGATAAGCGTGCCCCATGGTGGAATCGATGTAGACGCTCTCGCCCGCCTTCAGCCGCACCGGCGCGTACTGGTCGGTGTGCAGTTCGATCTCGCCCTTGAGTACGATCAGGAATTCCTCCCCGGCATGCCTGGTCAGCGGGCCGAACTCCTCCAGCGTGCGGGCGCGCGCATAGGCGTGGATGGGCACCATGCGCTTGCGCACCAGGTCAGTGGCCAGATACCGGTAGTCGTAGTTGCGAGTCAGCTGGCGCAACGTGTTGGACTGCGAGGTCACCGAGCGGCGTGTGCGTGCCGCGGGTTGCCTGCGGTCGCCGCTGAGCAGCTCCGTCACATGGATGCCGAGCCCCTCGCAGATCTGCAGGAGCTTGTCGTAGCTCAGCGACATCTGGTCGTTCTCGACCTTGGACAGCGTCGACACCGCGACGCCGGTGAGAGAGCTGACCTCCTGCAAGGTCCAGCCATGCGTTTTTCTCAGCGCACGCAGACAATCACCGAGGTTCGGTTGCTCCGACATTGTCAGCTCCATGGCGCGGCCGTCGGGCCGTTTGTCCGCCCTAGGTAGTCGAACTCCCGACCGCCATCAACAACACCAACAATTTTCTTATACGCTAAATATTGACTGGATACGAAATTATTTTTACGACTGGAGGATGCAGTCGAGCTCCCTCGGAAAAATCATCGTCATCGGTGGCGGCATAGCCGGCCTCTCGCTTGCCGCCGAGATGGCGGACTGGGCCGAAGTCACCGTCATCGAGCGCGAGCCGCATCTCGGCTACCATGCCAGCGGACGTTCCGCCGCTCTGTTCACCGAGACCTATGGCAACCGCGTGGTGCGCGGGCTGACGCTGGCCAGCCGGCGGCAAATAGTCGAAGGCGGCTTCGCCGCCCATCGGCGCGGCGCGTTGCATGTCGGCTGGACAGGTGACGACGCTGCGATCGACCGGCTGGCCTCCGAATTGCAGGCGCTGCTGCCCAGCGTGCGCCGCCTGTCGGCGGCCGAGCTTCACGCACTGGTCCCGGTCATAGCCAGGGAAGCCACCTGCGGCGGCGTTTACGAGCCGGACGCGGTGGATGTCGACACGGGCAAGATGCTGGCGGCCAGCGCCTCGGCGCTAAAGACAGGCGGCGGCATCATCCGCACCGGCGAGGAAGTCCGTGGGATCGCCCATGCCGAGCACGGCTTCATCATCACCACCAGTGCCGGCGAGCATCGGGCCGACATCGTCGTCAACGCCGCCGGCGCCTGGGTCGATGTCGTCGCCGGTCTGGCCGGTCTTTCCGGCCTCGGCTTCCAGCCGAAACGGCGCACCGCCTTCCTGTTCGATGCGCCCGCCGGCGCGGACATATCCAACTGGCCGCTGGTGGTCGACCTTCACGAACAGTTCTACTTCAAGCCCGACGCCGGCAGGCTGATCGGCTCGCTGGCCGACGAGACCGATTCCGAGCCTTGCGATGCCTGGCCCGAAGACATCGACGTCGCCATCGCCGTCGACCGCATCGAACAGGCGACCTCGATGCGCATCGGCCGTCCGTCGACGCCATGGGCGGGCCTGCGCACCTTCGCGCCTGACCGCACGCCTGTCGCCGGCTTCGACCCGCGCCTGCCAGGCTTCTTCTGGCTCGGTGGCCAAGGCGGCTATGGCTTCCAGGTGTCGCTGACGCTGGCCAGGCTAAGCGCGGCGCTGATGCGCGGCCAATCCCTGCCCGCGGATGTCGCGGCACTCGGCGTCACCGCCGCGGCGCTGGCGCCCGACCGCTTCCTTACCCCGGCGGCGACGCCATGAAGTTCCTTCCCTCAACCCCGAATGTGCCATCAGGAGCGTTTGCGATGAAATCCCTGCGCGCAGTGCTTGCCCCATCCCTTCTGGCCTCGACCCTGCTGGCCTCGTCCGTCCTTCTCGGCGGGCAGGCCTATGCCAAGACGCTGGTCTATTGCTCGGAGGCAAACCCCGAGACCTTCAACCCGGCCATCGGCATCGCCGATTCCACCATGGACGCCGCCGCCAAGACGATCTTTAATCGGCTGGTTGAGTTCAAGCCGGGCACGACCGAGGTCGGGCCAGCTCTGGCCGAAAGCTGGGATGTCTCGCCTGACGGCAAGACCTACACCTTCCATCTCAGGCACGGCGTGAAATTCCAGTCGAACGAGCATTTCACGCCCTCGCGCGATTTCGACGCCGACGACGTGCTCTACACCTTCAACCGCCAGCGCGACGCCAACAATCCCTACCACAAGCTGGGCGGCGGCGCTTACGAGTACTTCAACGCGCTGGGCATGGGCACGCTGATCGACAAGATAGACAAGGTCGACGATCACACGGTGCGCTTCACGCTGACGGCTCCCAACGTCACCTTCCTGGCCGGGCTGGCGCTCGACTATCTCTCCATCCTGTCGCTGGAGCAGACGCAAAAGATGGTCGCGGCCGGCACGCCCGAACTGATCGACAGCATGCCGGTCGGCACCGGCCCGTTCGTGCTTCAGGCCTACGTTCCCGACAGCCAGGTCCGCTACGCCGCCAACAAGGATTACTGGCGCGGCGCACCCAAGATCGACACGCTGGTCTTCGCCGTCACGCCCGAGCCGACCACCCGCGTCGAGCGCATCAAGGCCAATGAATGCCAGGTCGCCGCGCCGCCGCCGCCAAGCGCGGTCGCCGACCTGCGCGGCGACCCCGACATCACGGTGCTCGACCTCAAGGGCCAGAACATCGGCATCCTCGGCTTCAACGTCGAACACCAGCCGCTGGGCGACGTGCGCGTGCGCATGGCCTTGGCAAAGGCCATCGACCGCAAGGCGATCGTCGAAGCGGTCTATGCCGGCGCCGGCACGGTAGCCGGCAGCGTCGTGCCGCCGGCGCAGCTCGGCGCCGTCACCGATGCCGACATCGACTATGATCCCGATGGCGCCAAAAAGCTGCTGAAGGAAGCCGGCCATGAAAGCGGCCTCAAGATCAGCCTGTGGGCGATGCCGGTGTCGCGCCCCTACAACCCCAACGCCAAGCGCATGGCCGAGATGATCCAGGCCGACTGGGCGAAGGTCGGCGTGCACTCGGAGATCGTCAGCTTCGAATGGGGCGAATATCTCAAGCGCACCGCGGCGGGCGAACAGGACACGTTCCTGCTCGGCGGCAGCAGCGACAATGGCGATCCCGACAATATGCTGAGCTATCTCCTGTCCTGCGACGGCGTGAAGGGCGGCTCCAACCGCTCGCGCTGGTGCGACAAGGATTTCGAAAAACTGCTGGACGAAGGCCGCGTCGCCGCCGACCCGAAAGAACGCGCCGCGATCTACGGCAAGGCGCAGGCGATCCTCAAGGCCGAGGTGCCGGTGGCGCCGATCGCCCATTCGATGGTGGCGATCCCGATCCGCAAGAGCGTGCTGAATTATGTGCTCGACCCCTTCGGCCGGCAGAATTTCGCCGCCGTCGATATGGCGGAGTGAGGCAGAGCGCCGCCCCCTCATCCGGCCGCTACGCGGCCACCTTCTCCCCGGTGGGGAGAAGAGATCTTCGAGCGCCGAGTTCCTCTTTCAGCGGCTCCGACAGGTGAGCCTGATGAAGCGTGGCGCCCTCTTCTCCCCGACGGGGAGAAGGTGGCCCGAAGGGCCGGATGAGGGGCCTCTCCAAGGGCACGCCAGCCGATTTTGCGAAAATCCCGTGCTCCACAAAAGCGAGACCATCATGCCAAAAGATCTGAACGCCCTCCTCGACCGCTACCTCGCCGACGGCGCGGTGGGTGCCTCGCTTGCCTATGCCAAGGGTGGCTCAACACCAACGGCCTTCACCGCCGGCCTCGCCGACCGCGCGCATGGCACCCCTGTCGCGTCGGACCAGCTGTTCAAGATCGGCAGTTGCACCAAGACCTTCGTCGCCGCCGCCCTGGTCAAGCTGGCCGAGACCGGCAAGCTCGACCTCGGCGCGCCGATCTCCTCCTGGTTCCCGGACCTGCCCGGCGCCAGGGATATTTCGGTGCGCCAGTTGATCAACCACCGTAGCGGCCTGCCGGAATTCGAATATTACATTCCGATGGACCCGGGCCGGCAATGGAAGCCGCAACAGCTGGTCGACATCGCCTTCGCCTCCGACAAGCAGAAGGCGCCGGGCGGACCCGCCGTCTACAACAACACCGGCTATGTCCTGGCCGGCATGGTGATCGAGGCTGTCACCGGCCAGCCGCTCGGCGCCTATGTCCGAACCGCGATCCTTGACCCGCTTGGCCTGGAGAATACCTGGTCGCCGGCGACCGAAGCCTTCCCGGAAACATCGATGGTGCGCGGCTATTACCACCGGCCGCCGCCGGCGCCGAACGCGCCCACCGACATTGCCTCGGGCGGCGAGATGTGGCGCATGGACGGCGTGCTGCCCTATTCCGACGAACTGCAGGACTCTTCGGATTCCTTCCCGTTCGGCGCCGCCTATGGCTGCGGCGACATGGTGTCGACGCCATCCGACATGGTGGGCTTCATGCGCGGCCTGTTCTGCGGCAAGCTGTTGTATCAGCCCTTCTTCGCCGAGATGTTCGAACACCGCGTGCCGGCGAGTTTTCCAGGCACGCGCATGCGCGAGACGGGTGCCGGCATGTTCCAGAGCACCTATGGCGACCGCGCCTTCTATGGCCACCAGGGCAGCATTCCAGGCTATGTCGCCGTCATGCTGCACGATCCGGAGACGGACCTCACCATCGCCATGACCAGCAATGTCGGTTCCGGCAATCGCCTCTCCTTCCAGGCCAGCGGCCTGCACCCGGTCGTCGATCAGGCGATCCGCATCATTCTCGACTGACCGCGTTCAGCCGCCCTGCCCGGACGATGGATCGGGCAGGCCCGGCAGCATCTGGTTCAGCACCCGGTCACGAAGGAAGACGTGATGGAAGATGGCGGCGGCCGCGTGCAGACCGGCGAGCCACATGATGATATCGCCGAGCGTGCCGTGGATCTCGGCCAGCGGAGCGCCCCAGGTGCCGGAAAACGGACCGATCGCTCGCAGCCCATAGACGGTGACCGGGTGGCCGCCGAACAAGGCGCCGGCCATGGCTGTCGCCGGAACCGCGAACAGCAGCGCATAGAGCGCCCAATGCGTTGCCTTGGAGGCGACCTCCATCCAGGTCGGCATGGCCGGGGCATCGGGAATGCGATCGAACCGGCGCAAGACCAGGCGAATGACCAGCAGGCAGAAAACGGCGAAGCCGAGCGACTCGTGCAGCAGCAGCGTCGACGCCCTGGCCGCCGAATAGACCCGCTCCGGAGGGCCACCCGCGGAGACGAGGAAGGCAATGAGCACCAGCAGTGCCGTCAGCCAGTGAAATGCCTGGGCGAGGCGCCCGTAACGGGTTGTCGTACCGGACAGCGACATGCGAAAGCTCCGAAGCGGTTGGACATCTCCCATCGCGCTCGAATGTGGCCTTATTTCATCTGTTCCTGAAGTGACATGGGTTGCCGCGCGGCTGGCGGTGCTGTGTTCGCCGGCGGCTGGCAAGGTCCTAGCCTTGCTCCGTCCAGATCAGGCGCAGCAGGCGAAGCAGCGTTGCCCGCTCCTTGGCTGTCAGCCGATGCAGGAACCGGTCTTCGTGCCGGCGAACCTGTTGCCGCCATCCGGGCATGGCCTTGCGTGCGGCCGCTGTCAGGGTCAGCACCTGCACGCGCTTGTCGTCGGCATGGTCGTCGCGCTCGACCAGCCCCCGCCCCTCGAGTTCGGCAAGCAGCGGCGCCATGTTGGCGCTCTTCATGCCGAGCTGGCGGCAAAGTTCCGCGGCACGGATGCCGGGCTGTTCGTCGATCAGCGCCAGCATGCCGTAGGTGACCGGCCGCAACGCCGCATCGGCCAGCTCGACCGCGAAATCACTCAGGGCCAAGGTCGAGGCACGCCTGAGATTGTAGCCGATCTGCGCATCGAGCGCGTCTTCGGCCATCGCCGCCGGCTGAGCAGGATCGGGGCGCGTTCTGGGATCAGCGTGAATTTCAGTGTCATCCATGTTGAACCGATCGCCGCGATCAAAGTCCTTGTCAAGCAGAAAAGACTATGCGACATAGCAAATAGATAGCTATGCATCATAGCAATTTCCGTGAATGTGAAATCCATGGGAGGACACTGAGCATGACCGAAGAGACCGTTGCCTTCGATGTCGAGAACGGCATCGCCTGGGTGCGCTTCAACCGGCCGGACAAGCGCAATTGCATGAACCCGGCGCTCAACCGGCGAATGATGGACGTTCTGGACGAACTCGAATTCCGCGACGATGTCGGCGTGCTGGTATTGTCGGGCGAAGGCAGCGCCTGGTCGGCGGGCATGGACCTCAAGGAGTATTTCCGCGAGACCGAAGCCAAGGGCCTCGGCGCCATCCGCAAGGCGCAGTCCGAAGCCTATGGCTGGTGGCGGCGCCTGCGCTGGTATGGCAAGCCGACCATCGCCATGGTCAATGGCTGGTGTTTCGGCGGCGGCTATGGCCCGCTCTTCGCCTGCGACCTCGCTTTCGCCGCCGACGAGGCGCAATTCGCTTTGTCCGAGATCAATTGGGGTATCCTGCCCGGCGGCGGCGCCACCAAGGTGGTGGTCGACCTCCTGTCGATGCGCGACGCCATGTACCACGCGCTGACCGGCGAACTCATCGACGGCAGGAAAGCCGCCGCCTGGAAGCTGGTCAATGAAAGCCTGCCGCTGGCCGAGTTGAAGACGCGTGTCACCGAGGTTGCGAACGTCCTTTTGAAAAAGAACCCGATTGCCCTGAAGGCGACCAAGGACGCGATCCGCCGCGTCGCCGAAATGACCTATGACAATGCCGAGGATTATCTCGTGCGGGCGCAGGAAGCGGCCAACTTCCATGACAATGACGGCCGCAAGGAAGGCATCCGCCAGTTCATCGACGAGAAGAGCTACAAACCGGGTCTTGGCGCATACGACAAGGCCAGATGACGCTATAAACCATCGACGCAAATCTGGGAGGAGATGCGAATGCCGGCCTGGACGACATCGGATCCCGTGGCCCTGCATGCCGGGACGCAGCCGGATCGTCTTGCCTGCGTCGACCTGGCATCCGGCCGGCGCTGGACTTATGCGGCGCTCGACCGGGCCATCCAGTGCGCCGTCGGCGTCCTCGAAACCGGCTATGGCATCGAACAGGGGCAACGCATCGCCACGCTTGCCCGTAACGGCGCCGACCTGCTTGTCCTGCAGCAGGCCGCGATGCGGCTCGGCGCCGTCTTCGTGCCGCTCAACTGGCGGCTCGCCGGCGCCGAACGGCAGGCGATCCTGGCCGATTGCGGCCCGGTGTTGCTGCTGCATGACGCGCCACTCGAAATGGCGTTGCCGGTAGGCTGCCTGTCGGTCGAAGTCGCGGCCTTCGCAAGGGCGGTCGAGGCCCAGGCACCTGCGCCGCGCCGTCCCTTGCCGGACAGCGATGCACCGTCGATCATCCTCTACACGTCGGGCACCTCGGGCCGGCCGAAGGGCGTCGTCGTCACGGAGCGCAACGCGTTGGCCACGGCGGTCAATTTCGGCGTGCTCGGGCGCGTCGGCAATGCCAGCGTCTTCCTCTGCGATGCGCCGATGTTCCATGTCATCGGTCTCATCACCAGCCTGCGCCCGCCTTTGCTGCAAGGCGGGGCGGTGCTGGTCTCGCCCGGCTTCGATGCCGCTGCCACCAACCGACGCCTGGCCGACCCCACGCTTGGAATCACCCATTACTTCTGCGTGCCGCAGATGGCCAGGATGCTGCGGGAACATCCCGACTTCGCGCCGGCGCGCTGGACGTCCCTCACCGCCATCTTCACCGGCGGCGCGCCGAACCCGGCCATCGATATCAACTGGTGGCTGGCGCAAGGCGTCCGCATGGTCGACGGCTTCGGCATGACGGAGGCCGGCACCGTGCTTGGCATGCCGGTCGAGGCCGAGCGGATCGCCCGCAAGGCCGGCTCGGCCGGCCTGCCGGCGCCGACGATCGGCCTTCGCATCGTCGACGATGACGGCCGCGATGTCGCGGCCGGCGAACCGGGCGAGATATGGCTGTCAGGCCCTCGATCACGCCGGGCTACTGGAACCGGCCTGGCGAGACGGCGCGCGCCTTCACCAGCGATGGCTGGTTTCGCACCGGCGACATCGCGCGGCGCGATGACGAAGGCTTCGTCACCCTCGTCGACCGCCGCAAGGACATGTTCATCTCCGGTGGCGAGAACGTCTATCCCATGGAAATCGAGAGGGTGCTGCTCGACCATCCCGACATCGCCGAAGCCGCCGTGATCGGCATCGCCGACGAGCGCTGGGGCGAAGTCGGCCGCGCCTTCATCGTGGTCAAATCCGGTCGGGTCCTGGATCCGACCGCTCTGGCAAGTCACTGCGCCGCCCACATCGCACGCTACAAGGTGCCGAAGCAGTTCTTGCTTATCGAGGAGCTGCCGCGCACCGCCTCCGGCAAGATTCAGAAACACGTTTTGCGTGCCTGGACAGCACCGGACGGGCAGCGAGTCTGAGGCGGGCCACGGTTCAGCTCATACTCGTGGAGCGAAACATCGCCACGGCCGCGGCCACGATCTGCGCATTGTCCTTCGCCACCGTTCCATCGGCGAGCGTCTTGCCGTCTTCCAGCCCGACCCGTGTCGACCAGCGCTTTTCCCGCGCAAGCTCCACGAAGGGCCAGACAGTGCCGTCGACGCCGTGCAGCAGGATTGGCCGCCGCACGCCCGCGCGCTCGAGCACGGCGGCGATGCCGTGCGCCTCGTCGAGGGCCTTGGGCAGGTCCGGTATGTCGATCTCGATCAGGATGCGCAGCACGCGGCCGTGATCGGCAAGCGCCACGAAGCGCTCGGCATCTTGCGTGGTGGCAAGCCCCGCCTCGATGCCGACGCCCTGCCTGCGCAACAACTCCATCACATCGGGCGCGTCGGCTTCCGAGAGATTGACCGAGGCATAGTCAGGCAGCTCGCGCCAGGCCGCGATCGCCGCGCGGGTCCGGGCCACATCGTTCTCGATCCAGGCGCCGGTCGATACGCCTATCAATGTGCCGGGGCAGGCCTGGCGCACGGCAAGGACCGTCATATCCACCGCCGCCAGGCTTTCGCGCCCGTCGGCGCCACGCGGATGGATGTGCAGTTCGGCCGCACCCGCGGCAACGCAGGCCGCGGCATCGCCGGCCATCGCTTGCGCCGTCAGCGGCAGGCCGGGATGGAAATCGCGCGGACGCGCCCCATTGATGCAGGCCTGGACGATCATCGATTTCACCTCGGACAAAAGAGCGCAGTCTAGCTGCGCCGCTACACCGCGCAAAGCCTTGGCACCGTCACTCCTGACACGACGGCGCCGCCGCCGCGCGGCATTCGCCAGCATTTGAATAAAAAGCGCCGGTGGATATTTACCCCACGTTGCGCCAGGCGGGCCAGGATACATTAGGGCGGGATCATGGAGGGAAACCATTGACCAGCGATTTTTCAGCCGCCCGGCTCCATCTCGAACGCGCCTACCACTATCTGCGCGGCAATGACGAGACGAGCCGTTCGACTTGCGAGGCCCTCGACCTGCTGATCGAGACGGTGGCGGAAGCACAGCACAGGAAGCCGGAACCCGGGGTGCTGGAATTTCCGCGAGTGGCGGCGCGCCGACTCGGCTGAACAGAACGCGTCGCGCTGAACGGAATCAGTCTGCGCGCATCAAGTCTCCGTCTTCACGCATGTCGCTATCCAGGTCGCTTTTGGAGCGACATGCGTTTTGTCCATCAGGACGCCCTGCGTCTCGATGCGCCGTCGGCCATTCGCGCCGCCCGCGCCACGATTCGCTCCAGCGGTTCGGGCCGGTGCAGCAGAAAACCCTGGCCGAACTCGACGCCCATGTCATCCAGCATGGCCACCGTGTCCTGCCGCTCGATCTTCTCGGCCACGACGGCGCAACCGAGGCTGCGGGCAATGCTGGTGATGGCCAGCACGATCTCGCGGTCGAAGCGGCTTTCCGTGACGTGCTCGATGAAGGAGCCGTCGATCTTGATGGCATCGACCGGGAAGCGCCTGAGATATTCGAACGAGCTCATGCCGGCGCCGAAATCGTCGAGGCTGACCTTGCAGTGCCGCTCGCGCGCCTTGCGCACGAAGGTTTCGGCGGCATCGAAATTGGTGACGGCGGCGGTTTCGGTGATTTCAAAGCCGATGCCCGAATGCGGCGCCCCGGTTTCCGCGATGATGCTGTCGACGAAGTCCCACAGTCCCGGATCGCTCAGCGTCTGCGCCGACAGGTTGAAGCCGAGCGTGATCGCGCCGGATTTCATCGCCGCGCCGTGCCGCGACAGCGCAGTGCGGATGATCCAGCGATCGAGCCGCGCGGCAATGCCGAAGCGCTCCGCCGCCGGTATGAACTCGCCGGGCGGGATCAGCCGGCCGTCCTTTCCGGCAAGCCGCGCCAGCACCTCGACATGGCGGGTCTCTTCCCAGGGGCTGCCCAGCCGGTGGATCTCCTGGCCGAACAGTTTCAGCCTGCCGTCCTCCATGGCATCCACCGTGTCGGCGGCGAGCCGTGCGGCGTTGAGGCCGCCCGAACCGGAGACGGCATCGGTCGAAAACAGCGCGAAGCGATCACGCCCGGCGGCCTTGGCCGCGTAGCAGGCATCGTCGGCGCAGGCCAGCGCGTCGGCAACCGTGGTGACGCGGTCGCGGACGATGGCGATGCCTATGCTGGCAGCCAGCCGGCGTGAGGTCGCGGCAACGCCGAGATCGGCGTCGCGCACGGCCGCCAGGATGGCGCCGGCCAGCCGCTCGGCCTGCACGGCGTCGCAATCGGGCACCATCAGCGCGAACTCGTCGCCGCCGAGCCGCGCCGCATGCGCCGATGGCGGCAGGCAGCGGCCAATGCCCGCGGCCACGCTCTTCAGCGCCAGATCGCCGGCGGCATGGCCGGCGAAATCGTTGAGCGCCTTGAAGTAGTCGAGGTCGATGTAGAACACCGCGAGCGGCACGCCCGTGGCGATATGGTCGGCGAGCAGCCTGTCGAAGGCGGCGCGGTTCCACAAGCCGGTCAGCGCGTCATGGCGGGCCGCGAAGGCAAGCTCCTGTTCGCGCAGCTTGTCCTCGGTGATGTCGCGCACCGTGCCGAGAACCAGGCCGGCCGCGCCGGCCGCGGCAACGAAGCGCACCAGCGACTCGACGTGGCGGATGGCGCCGTCGCGCCTGATGATGCGGTATTGCGAGGCGGTAACCTTGTCCGAACCGGGCGTCGGCAAATGCGCCTGCTCGGTGGCTTCCTTGTCGTCGGGATGCAGATAGGTATGCCAGAGGCCGCCCGACACTTCGTCGGTGTCGGCAACGAGGCCGAATATGTCCCGGGTGCGGGCATCCCAATAGCTCTTGTTGGTGGCCATGTCATAGTGCCAGATGCCGGTGCCGCTGGCGGCGAGCGCCAGGCGGAAGCGCACATTGACCTGTTCGAGCGCGGCCTCGGCCGCCTTCTGCTTCGAGATGTCGGTCTGCACGCCCATCAGCCTGAGCGGCTTGCCGTCGGCGTCGCGCTCGACGATGCCGCCGCGGTCGAGCACCCATATCCAATGGCCCTGCTTGTGCTTGAGCCTGAGTTCGGTCTCGATGGCGTCGGTCAGCCCGGCAATGTGGCGGTCGCCGCTGGCCAGCGCCCGCTCGCGGTCGTCGGGGTGGGTCAGTTGCAGCCACAGGTCGCTGGTGTTGGCGAGTTCATCCTCGCCGTAACCCAGCATTCGCGCCCAGGTCGCCGAATAGAAGCAGTCGCCGGTGCGCAGATCCCAGTCCCAGACGCCAAGATGGGCGCTCTCCAGGGCCTTGGCCCAGAACGCTCCGTTGCGATTTTTCCTGCCCTGACGCGCCATCGTCCGTTTCGCCTGCCCCATCCCGCGAGCAATCTGCGGCAAAACCAGAGAAGAAAGCGTTACTTGTCGCGCAAGGCGGCGGAGGCGCGCCGCCATCACCGGCCGTTGCGGCTCTGCGCCTTTCGATTGGCCGGCAAGAACCGGAGTTTTGCGCGCGTCCGATCGTCCTAGGGATGGCCCGGATCATCGACACAGGTGATCCCCAAAGCCAGACAAGAAGAGGACCTCCCTATGACCAAGCAGGAAGACAACAAGGCCGTCGTCGTCAGAGATGGTTCACCGACTTCTGGGGTGAAACCTGCGACCTCTCCGTTGTCGACGCCGTCGCCGCGCCCGACATGCTGCTGAAATATTCGCTGCACGAGCCGCGCCGCGGCCGCGACGACATCAAGGCCTTCATGACCGATTTCCGTGCCGCCTTCCCGGATCTCAACTTCTGGGCCACCGCCGAGCTCATCGCCGAGGGCGATTATGTCGTCGGCCAGTGGGAGGGCGGCGGCACGCATACCGGCCCGGCCTTCGGCGATTTCCTCGCCGGTTCGCTGCCCGCCGCCACCGGCCGCACCATGCGGTTCACCGGCACCACGGTGCTGAAGGTGGTGGATGGCAGGATCGTCGAGGAAATCGGCCTCGACGACGGCGTCGCCGCCCTCACCCAGCTCGGCCTGATCAAGGCCGCCTGAACTCGAGACTTCGGCCAGGCGGCATCAACACCGCCTGGCCGTGCCGGTTACTGGCTCGGCGCCATCACGTGCTCGCATGACACTTTCGGGTTCATGTCGGCGAAGGTGCCGGTCGGGTTGCCTTTCCAGGCCCAGACATGCAGTTCGTAGAACTCACCCAGGCCATAGCGGTTGGGCGCGCTGTTGAAGTTGAACAGCTGTCCCTCGAGCGACGCCGGCCCCTTCGAGGTGATGTATTCGACCGCCACCAGCTTCAGCGTGCCGTCGGCCATCGGCTCGTACATCACCGCTTCGGGACGGGCGATGTCGATCTTGTCGTCCTTCAGATACCCGCCATTGACATAGTGGATGCCCATGGCGCCGCCGGTGATGCCGCTGGCGCAGGGAATGGGCGCATAGCCTTCCGCCGTCGCGGCGTTGACGTCGAGAAACCGGCTGTTGGCTGCCCGCACTTTTTCGGCCAGCGGATTGGCGTCCGGCGCGCCCGCCGCCTCCTGATGCGCCTGGGCGAAGGTCGTGCAGACGGCCAGCATGGCTCCCGCCATGAGAAGCCCGTTGCGAAAGTTTGATTTCATATCCATTCCTGTTGAAAAGCACGGCTGGCCGGCCGCCGACAATACGGCGGCGCGACAGGCAAGCGCCGTGGCTGTTGTTGCGTGGAGATCGCGAGAACGTGGCGAATGCCGGTCATCCCTTCGGCAAGTACGGGATCGTTCCGGCCAGATCGGTGTCGTCGATCAGCTGGAAACGGCTGTCGCTGCCGTCCTGGCGGGCCGAAACGAAAGGCGCGTAGGCCGGATCGCTGGTGAAGGCGCGCGCCGCGGCTTCCGACGGGAAGGCCATCAGGGCGATCAGCGTGGTGTCGAGCGGCATGCCTTCGAGCGTCGTTACATTGCCGCTTCGCGACAGATATTTGCCGCCATGCTTGTGGACGAGGTCGTGCACCGAGGCGACGTAAGCCGGGACCCATTTCGGGTCCTTCATCTTGATGTCCGCGATAACGTAAGCAGTCATTGTGGTCTCCTGGTTGCGGCGCACAGGGGTATCCCGTGCACCGGCCAAAGGGCTCGCATGGCAGGGCCAGCGCCAGCCAGTCCGCGATCTGTACTGGGCCGGTACAGTTTCTGTACTCGCCGCTTCAATCACGAAGGACTAATGTTGGCCGCAGGTTCGAGGGAGAGGCACAGTCATGACCCAGCACGGATACAAACAGTTCTGCCCGCTATCGATGGCCGCCGAGGTGCTGTGCACCCGCTGGACGATGGTGCTGATGCGCGAGCTCGTGGCGGGGTCGACCCGCTTCAACGACCTGCGCCGCGGCGTGCCCAAAATGTCGCCGACCCTTCTGTCGCAACGGCTGAAGGAGCTTGAGCTGGCGGGGATCGTCGAGCGCAAGGAGGTCCAGGGAGAAAAAGGGATTTTCGACTACCGGCTGACCGAGGCCGGCCGCGATCTGCGTCCGGTCGTCGAGGCGATGGGGTTCTGGGGCCAGAAATGGGTCGAGTCCCGGCTGTCGCTGAAGAACCTCGACCCGTCGCTGCTGATGTGGGACATGCGGCGCAATTTGAACCCCTCGCCGCTGCCGGAAGGACGCACGGTGATACAATTTCTGTATCAGGAACTCCCCGCCTCCAAACGCTCCTGGTGGCTGATCGTCGAAAAGCACGGCGAGGTCGACCTGTGCTGGTACGATCCGGGCTTCGACGTCGACCTCTATGTCTCGACCGACCTGCACACGATGACGGCGATCTGGATGGGATTGCTCACCGTCGAGAAGGCCGGCCCGAAGGTCGTCCTGACCGGCGACCAGGCCATCGGCAGGCAAATGCAGACCTGGCTCGGCCTCAGCCCCTTCGCGGTGGAGCCCAAGCGCGCGGCGTAGGACAGGCCGTGCATGTCGCCAAAACGCACATCGAGTTTGGGCGGCATGCCGCGAAAACAAGGGCTTACAGCGAGTCTTTGAATCCGGCTGGATGCGACCCGTCAACGGGATCGGATGCTCCAATCAGGTAGTGCTTGTTCTCATAGGCCTCGATCAGGGTCGCGAGAACATCGAAGCGATCACCATCGAGAGAGCCGATCTCCGGCTCGTTCTCGAAGTATTTTGTGATTTCGCCAATCGCCCAATCGTAATCGGCTTCAGTCTTAATGGGTCGAATGTTTTCCATCACACCTTCTCCGGGGCGATCTTGTCATATTCTTTGTTTGCAGGAAACGGGTGGCGGGGCCGGCTTTCCACGGCTTCAATACGGCCATGTTCATCACCCTGGCCAAGGACCTGAGATCCACGCCGCTGCCGGTTGCCGACGACCAGCGCTGGGCGCGCATCGTCGCGCGCGACAAATCTGCGGATGGCGCGTTCTGGTATTCGGTGGCGACGACCGGCGTCTATTGCCGGCCGTCCTGCCCGTCCCGGCGCGCCAACCCCGCCAATGTCCAGTTGCACGACACTTTACAACAGGCGAAGGCGACAGGCTTTCGCCCATGCCGGCGCTGCAATCCGGATGGCCCTTCGCTCGAGGCCGCCAACGCCGCGGTGGTCGCCGATGCCTGCCGCAGGATCGAGGCGAGCGAGGACGAACCCTCGCTCGCCGAACTGGCCGATGCCGCCGGCCGAAGTCCCGGCTATTTCCACCGCGTTTTCAAGGCGGTCACCGGGCTGACGCCGAAAGAGTATGCAGCGGCCCGCCGTGCCGCCCGGGTCCGCCAGGGGCTGGAAGGCGGCGTCAGCGTGACATCGGCGATCTACGATGCGGGCTTCAATTCGAGCGGGCGTTTCTACGAAAAGTCGACCGGCATGCTCGGCATGACGCCGACGCGCTATCGCGCCGGCGGCGCCAACGAAGAGATCCGCTTCGCCGTCGGCGAAACTTCGCTCGGCACCATCCTGGTCGCCTCGAGCCGCAAGGGCGTCGCCTCGATCCTGCTCGGCCTGGATCCCGACGCGCTGGTGCGCGACCTGCAGGACCGTTTCCCCAAGGCGCGGCTGGTCGGCGGCGACAGCGACTACGAGGCGCTGGTCGCCCGCGTCGTCGGCTTCGTCGAGGCGCCGGAGCTCGGTCTCGACCTGCCGCTCGACGTGCGCGGCACCGCGTTTCAGCAGCGCGTCTGGCAGGCCTTGCGGGACATCCCGGCCGGCCACACCGTTTCCTATGCCGAGATCGCGCGGCGTGTCGGCGCGCCCAAGGCGACCCGCGCCATCGCCGCCGCCTGCGCGGCCAACGCCCTTGCGGTCGCTATCCCCTGCCACCGCGTGATCCGGAAGGACGGCGCCCTGTCGGGCTATGCCTGGGGCGCCGAGCGCAAACGCGCCCTGCTCGACAGGGAGGCGATGCCAGCCGCCAACGCCTACCCGTCTTCGCAGGACTGACGGGAACCGGCGATGCGCGCGATGGCAAGCTCTCCCGCCGCCGGTGAAAACCGACAAACCCATGGCAAGGTCGATGTCCGGCAGCGCGCGGACGATGCGAAGTCGCTGGTGCTGGCTGCCATCGGCAAGTTGATCGATGACGGCAAGGCCGAGTGGGGTCGTACGGCAAGTGGTGAGACGGAACTGCGACTCTCGACCGGCGAGGTATTCGAGCTGGGCGAAGGTTCGGTGACGCGGGTCGGATGAACGCTTGGTTTGGGGCGAAGTTGGCACTCTACGGCGCCCCCCTCTGTCCTGCCGGACATCTCCCCCACGAGGGGGAGATTGGCAGTTCCGGCGCCGGCTCTCTTCTTGCAGCATTGGAGATTGGCGAAAGCCGTCGTGACGGCCAATCTCCCCACCCGTGGGGGAGATGTCCGGCAGGACAGAGGGGGGCGCCGTAGAGCACTTACCTTGGCGCCGTTCATCCTCGGACAACAAGTTTCGAATTTGAAAGCAAGCACCGGAGTGAGAGCGGCAGGCCACCCCGGTAGGGTTCAGACACAACAAGGAGTGACGACAATGAACCTCATGCTAGCCAACACCCAAATGACAGCTACCGCCCTCGACACCATCGCCTACGCCACCAGCCAATCCGCGATCGGCAGCATTCTCGTCGCGCGCGGCTATCTCGGCGTCTGCGCCATTTTGATCGGCTCCGACCGCGAGGCGTTGGAACAAGACCTCGCCAACCGCTTCCCCGGCAGGATGCTGCTCGAAAACGAGGCCGGCTTGCGCGACGATCTCGCGGCCATCGCGCGCTTCATCGAAATGCCCGGCGCCGGCCTCGACCTGCCGCTCGACATGCGCCACGGCACGCCCTTCCAGCAGCGCGTGTGGGAGACGCTGCGCACCATTCCGTGCGGCGCCACGGTCACCTACGCCGCCCTTGCCCGGCGCCTCGGCATGCCGGACGGCGCCCGCGCCGTGGCGACGGCCTGTGCCGCCAACGCCATCGCGCTCGGCATTCCCTGCCACCGCGTGCTGCGCGCCGACGGCTCGCTGTCCGGCTATCGCTGGGGGACCGAACGCAAGCGCGCCCTGCTGGAGCGGGAGGCGGCGATATGAACGCCGACGCCAGGGTTGCCCCATCGCTGGTTGAAGCTGCCGAGACACGGATCGCCGCCTACGACTGGCCGGCGCTCACCGCCGAGCTCGACGGCTTCGGCTGCGCGGTGATGGAAAAGCTGCTGTCGCCGCAGGAGTGCCGGCAACTCGCCGGCCTCTACCCCAGGAGCAGCATTTCCGCAGCCACATCCACATGGCCAGGCATGGCTTCGGCAAGGGCGAATACCGCTATTTCCGCTATCCCCTGCCCGACCTGATCGGCGGCCTGCGCGGCGCGCTCTATCCCAGGCTGGCCGAGGTCGCCAACCGCTGGAACGAACGCATGGGGATCGCCATGCGCTACCCCGCCACGCATGCCGCGTTCCTCGAACAGTGCCATGCCGCCGGCCAGGTCAGGCCGACGCCGCTTCTGCTGCAATATGTACCCGGCGACTTCAACTGCCTGCACCAGGACCTCTATGGCGACCTGGCCTTCCCGCTGCAGGTGGCGATCCTGCTTTCGGAGCCCGGCGAGGATTTCACCGGCGGCGAATTCGCGCTGACCGAACAGCGGCCGCGCATGCAGAGCCGGGTCGAGGTGGTGCCCCTGCGCCAGGGCGATGCGGTGGCTTTCGCCGTCCACAACCGGCCGGTACAGGGAACGAAAGGCAACTACCGCGTCAATCTGCGCCACGGCGTCAGCCGGCTGCGCTCAGGCATGCGCCATACGGTCGGCATTATCTTCCACGATGCCAGGTGAATGCCGGCCTCATGCTTCTTCCCAATAGGGCGGGTCGCCAAACACATCGCGCAGCCATGCGGTGAGCGCGCGCAGCTTGGCGGATCCGCGCCGGTCCTCGGGAAAGGCCATGTAGATGCTGGCTCCTTCCGGCTCGGCGCCGACATCGACGCTCACCAGCCGCCCGTCGGCGATTTCCGTCTGGATGAAATAGGCCGGAAGCAGGGCCAGGCCGAGGCCGGCAAGCGCGGCATCGCGCATCAGGATCCCGTTGTTGACGCGCAAGGTGGTCTGAGGGCGGACAGTCATCAGCCGCCGTGAAACCTTGAACCGCCAGTCGGCGGCACCCCGGATCGAGTAGATGATGCCCTTGTGGCGTTTCAGGTCCTCGATGGTCCCGGGCCGCTCGAATGTCTCGAGATAGTCCGGCGCGGCCACCAGGAAGCGCCGGCTGGAAGCCAGCTTCCTGACGATGACGGGGCCGTCATCGACCACTGGCCCGTGACGCAAGATGGCGTCGTAGCCGTCGGCCACTATGCTGATGAACCGGTCGTCGAGATCGAGCGTCAGCTCAATCCCCGGATGCTTGGCCAGGAAGCCATACAGCGCCGGGCCGAGATGCAAGATGCCGAAGCTGGTCGGCGCCGCTATTCTGAGCGGCCCGGCGAGTTCACCGCGGCGCTCGGCGATCTCGGCGCTGGCATCCGCCACCTCCTGCATGATGCGTTTGGCGCGTTCATAGAAACTTCGCCCTGTCTCGGTGATGGAAAGCTTGCGCGTCGTGCGGTCCAGCAGCTTCGTGCCGAGGCCGCGTTCGAGTTCCGACAGCCGCTCGCTGATGACGGATTTCGACAGCGCCATGCGCCTGGCCGCTTCGGTGATCGAACCGGATTCCGCCACGGCGACAAAGGCGGCGGCGGCTTCGAGCTTCAGCATTGTTCGGCTTTCCCGAATTCACAATCAGGCGACTGTCGCCTAACGAAATCAAGGGCATGGTGTCATAGTTCACAAAACCGCGATACTGCGGTGATAGAACAAACCTCCAGGAGTTCTTTCATGTTTCGTCCTTTGGTCATCGTGCTCGGGTTGTTGGCAATGAGCGTTCCGGCCTCGGCCCGCGTGGTCGCTTTTCCTGCCAGTTTCAAGACACAGACGATCAAGACCAACGGCACCAGCCTGCACGTCCGCGTGGGCGGAAAAGGCCCGGCGGTCGTGCTGCTGCATGGCTTCGCCGATACCGGCGACATGTGGGCGCCCGCCGCGATAGCCCTGATGAAGGACCACACGGTGATCGTGCCGGACCTGCGCGGCATGGGCCTTTCGGCGCATCCCGACGACGGCTATACCAAGAAGAACCAGGCCGTCGACATCGTCGGCGTGATGGACGCGCTGAAGATCGACAAGGCCGACCTGGTGACACACGACATCGGCAACATGGTCGGCTATGCGCTGGCCGCGCAATATCCCAAGCGCATCACCAAATGGGTCGTCATCGACGCACCGCTGCCGGGCATCGGCGACTGGGACAAGATCAAGCAGAGCCCGCTGCTGTGGCACTTCAACTTCCGCGGCCCCGACATGGAGCGGCTGGTCGCGGGCCGCGAGCGCATCTACCTCGACCGCTTCTACAACGAACTGTCGGCCGCCCCTAAGAAGATCGACGAGGCGACGCGCGCCCACTATGCGAAGCTCTATGCGCGGCCGCATGCCATGCATGACGCCTTCGAGCAGTTCAAGGCATTCGACCAGGACGCCATCGACAACCAGGCGATGCTGGCCAGCAGCGGCAAGCTGTCCCTGCCGGTGCTCGCCGCGGGTGCGGAAAAGTCCGCCGGCACGAGCCAGGCTGATGTCCTGCGCTTTGTCGCCTCGGACGTGACGGGCGCCATCGTGCCAGCGTCCGGCCATTGGATCATGGAGGAAAACCCGGATGCCACGGTCAAGCTGATCACGGATTTCCTCTCAAGGTAACAACCGATCGACTACCCCAATTGCGGTCGCTCCCAAAGCTGGTATCTCTAACGAATGGATAGGGATAGAATGGGACGCACCGCCCTCATTAACGCGATAATTGATCGCGAGATGGTACTTGCCCAGCGCTTACTGGAGAGCGGCGTTGATCAGAACGCAATCGACAGGGCAGGCTGGTCCGCTTTGCACTTTGCCGCTCAGAACTGCGACGGGGATTTAGTTCGGATGCTCATTCGAGCGGGAGTGGCGTTGGAGCCGCGAGACGCCAACGGCAACAGCCCCTTGTGGCGAGCAGTAATGTCATATCGGGGTGGTGCTGAGGCTATCACCCCGCTATTGGATGCGGGAGCGGACCCTGACGCAGCGAACGTTCATGGCGTGAGTCCACGTTCATTGGCCGTGACCATCGCAAACTATGACACAGCGAAGTTCTTCGACACGTAAGGATAGGCGCCTTCATCATCCATCGGCGGCCACCATCTCCAGGATCCACGGACACGCATAATAGTCGGCGATGCGGTCGATGACGCCGCCCTGTGCATGGATGCGCACCAGATAGGCCGGCCGCCACTCCTCGTCTTGCCGCCTGTCGACGACCAGAACGTCCTCCCCTTCGACCACATCTGGCCGTATGCGCCATGGCAGCTCGCTGCGCCCATATTCGACGAAGTAGGGCGAGCGGGAGAGCAGGCCGTTATAGCAGTCCGACACCCGCAGCCGCGCATCGGCGCTGGTCAGCGCCCGCACCCCGTCCCAGTCCCTGGCATTGAAGAGTTCGACATAGCGGCCGAGCAGCCGCTCGAGATCGGGGTCGCGCGCGGGCACTGCGACCGGTTGCGCGGGCAAGGCGGCGAGCTTGGCGCGACCGCGATTGAGCGCCGACTTGACGCCGCCCGATGTCGAGCCGACCAAATCGGCGATCTCGTCCAGCGAATGGTCGAAGACGTCCTTGAGCAGCACGCAGGCGCGCTCCTTCGGCGGCAGATGCACCACCAGCCGCTCGATGGCGCGGCCGGCGCCCGGACCGGCCGGCTCGACCGGCGGCACGATATCGTCGCCGGCATAGAAGGCTTCGGCCGCGTGCCGCGTGCGGCGGTTGCGGATGAAGTCGATGCACCTGTTATGCGCGATGCGAAACAGCCACGGCCGCAGCGCCTGCGCATCGTCGAGCAGCTCGATCTTGCGATAGGCTTCGAACAGCGCCTCCTGCATGATGTCCTCGCCATCCAGCGCCGAGCCGGTCATGCGCGCGCAATAGCGATGCAGCCTGGCGCGCAGATGCGAAACCGTCTCCAGGAACGCGGCATAGCGCAGGTCGAACACGCGGTCGGGCTCAGGCCAGGCCCGCATGGCTTGCGTCGTGTCGGGGGGGTTGCGGATCTGCTGGTTCATCGCGGCACATAGGTCAGGGTCACCACGCCATTGGCGAAACGATGCGTGCCGACAAGATCGAGATCGACCGGCCCGACATCGTCGAAGGCGCGCTTGCCGTGCCCGACCCATGTCGGCACGATCGACAGATGATACTCGTCCACCAGCCCCGCGCCAAGCAAGGTGCGGTCGAGCTGCGACACCCCATATTTCAGGATGTCGCCGCCCGGCTGGCGTTTCAGCGCCGCAAGCGCCTCGGCGACGTCGCCTTCGATCAGCGCGGCATTCCACGACACCGTCTTCAGTGTCGTCGAGGCGACCAGCTTCTTCAGGCCGTTGATGCGGTCCATATAGGGGCTATCCCTGATGTCAGGCCAGCGTGCGAAGAACATCTCGTAGGTGACGCGGCCAAGCAGGAAGAACTCGACGTTCGAAAGCGCCTGCAAGGCATGGTCCACATTCTCCCCGACGAAGAACGGCGAGGCCCATGTCATGGGTCCCTCGATGACGCCATCCAGCGAGATGAAACTCGACACGATCAGCCGCCGCATGCTCACGCCGCCCTTTCGCTGGTCTTCTCATCGGCTGCCGGCAGCCCCAGTCTCGGCCTTACCCAGGTGGCGAAACGGGCAATGGCATCATCGGCCTCCGGCGCCCGCCCGGCCATCATCTGGAAGGAGTGCAGCATGCCGTCGAAGACGTCGAGCCGGGTCTCGACGCCTGCCTGTCTCGCCCGCTCGGCGAACATGCGGCTTTCGTCGACCAGCGTCTCGTCGGCGCCGGCCTGCAGGAAGACGGGTGGAAAGCCGGAGAGGTCGGCGTAGAGCGCACTGACCTCGGGATCGCGCCGATCGGCATCGCCGATGAAATTGGCCGCCAGCCAGTCGACGCCGGCCTTGGCGAAGGCCGGATCTTTTCACGGTTGGTCTCGTAGCTGGCAGCGGTCATCGCCATGTCGAACCAGCCGGAGATGATCAGCGTGGCAACGGGCAGCGGCCGCCCCTGCGCGCGCAGCCGCTGCAGGACGCCATAGGTCAGCACCGCGCCGCAGGAGTCGCCGGCGATCACCATCCGCCGGTGGTCGAAGCCCTGGTCGGCAAGCCAGTTCCAGGCTGCCATCGCCGCCTCGAGCTGGGCCGGATGCTTGGCCTGATGCGCCAGCGGATAATCGTAGGCCAGCGCCCGGCAGCCGACGGCCTTGGCGAGATGGCCGACCAGCTTGCGGTGGGTGTAGATCGAGCCGCCGATGAAGCCGCCGCCATGCGCATAAACCAGCACCCGCTGCTCGTCGGCGCCCTTTGGCACGACCCACATCGCCGGCACGCCGCCGGCATCGACCTCGATATAGTCGACGCCGCGCGGCTCGCCGGTCAGTGCCGTCCAATGGACATCGTTGTGGTCGATGATCGCCTGCGGGCTGGTCAGCTTGCCCGCATTGGCCGCGATCGCCGCGTAATGGTTCCTGTTTGCCTCGCTCTCGATGCTCGCCATGATATTCTCCTGGAGTTGCGGATCGCGCAAGGCGCGACCTTCGGAAGGCAGAGACGTACGGGCAGGTAAAAAGGATACGTGGCGGTGGGCGATTTTTTTGCGGACGCGCTCAACCGCCAAACATCGCGGCATGCCGCCGGGCGAATTCGACGAACGGCGTCGGCCGCACGCCGAACATCTCATGCGTGGCCAGGTGCACCCGCGATTTCGGCCGCCGCCGCCGCTCCGCCAGTTGCTCGTCGAGCGCATCGGCGAAGTCGGCAGGGACGCCGGCGGCGAGCAGATTGCGCCGGCGCTCCTGCGGGCTGATATCGACATAGCGGACCGGCTTGCCGATCCCTTGCGAAATCCGCGTCGCGATGTCGCTCATTGTCAGCGCCTCGGGTCCGGTCATGTCGAGGCTCTCGCCTTCGTGGCCGCCATCGCGCAGCAGCCGGACGGCGACCTTGGCGATGTCTTCGACATCGACCGGCGACAGTTCGGTATCGCCGAGCGCGAGGTAAAATGCGCCTTCCGCGGCGATGGTCGGCGCGTCGCGCAGATAGACCTGCATGAACTGGCTGGGGCGCAGGTGAGTCCACGCCATGCCTGCTCCCTCCAGATAGCGCTCGACCTCCTCATGCATGCGCGTGAAGCGGAACTTGGTCGCGTCATAGCCAATGTTGGATTCGGCACCGGAAAACTTCACCACATGCGCGACGCCGGCCTGCTTGCAGGCGTCGATGAAACGGCACTGCGTCTCGACCATGTCTTGCGCGGCGGTCGAAATCATCAGCACGCGATCGATGCCGTCGAGTGCCGCGCCAAGCGTCTCCGCCCGGCGCATATCGCCTTCGATCAGGTCGATGCCGGCAAGTCCGCCGAGCCCTGCCGCGGATGCCCGGTCCAGATCGCGAACCAGCGCCCTCACTTGATACTTCTGCCGTGCGAATTCGCGCACGATTGCCTTGCCGTTCAGGCCGGTGGCGCCTGTCACCAGGATCATGGTCTGTCTCTCCATTCAGCATTGATGCGGCCGCCCTTTCGACGACCGCATCTTGAAGACGAAGAAAAGCGGGCAAAGGATTCCGGCCAAACGGCTTTTTTATCGGCGCGAGGCCCGTATGCGCCGGATCAGCCCGCCGGCGCGTAGCGGCTGACCACCATGCCGCAGGCATAGGCCTTCGAGCCGAGCAGCCGCAGGTTTCGGAAACCGCCCTCGTCGAAGATGCGGCGGCCGGCGCCCAGCACGGCAGGATTGACGAACAGCTGGAACTCGTCGACCAGCCCGGCCGCGATCAGCGCCGACGCAAAGCCGGCGCCACCGAAGACGGCCATGTTGCCGCCCTCGCCCGCCTTCAGCGCGTTGACCTCGCGCGGCAGGTCGCCGCTCACCACCGTCGTGCGCTCCCAACGCGAGGCTTTGAGCCTGTCGCTCGGCACCACCTTGCGCGCTTCGACGATGCGCCGGGCGAAAGCATAGAAGGGATCGGCCGGATATTTCCTCGCCGCATTGCCCCAATGGGTGAGATAGCCCTCCTCGGCCATCTTGCGGCTGAGCAGGATGGTGTCGATGCCGGCGAACACGGCGTTGAAATCCTGTTTCAGCTCGGCGTCCCAGCCATTGTCGTCGCCCCACTCCCAAAGCTGCCACGGGTGATCGGCATCGGCGCCGACGAAACCGTCGACCGACATCTGCATCTGCAGGATGAGCCTTTTCATCGAGTGTCCTTTTCAGATTTGCTCAGCTATGGTTTACTTTCGGAACCATTTGACCTGCCGGGAAAAATGATGTCAATAGTAAAGTGATTTAAAATTGGAACCATAGGGATGTCGACGCGCGAACGATCCGCATGCCCGATCAACCTGTCGCTGGAACTGTTCGGCGACCGCTGGACGCTGCTCATCATCCGCGACCTGATCTTCGCTGGCAAAAAGCATTTTCGCGAGTTCTTGCAATCCGATGAAGGCATTTCCTCGCGCACCCTGGCCGAGCGGCTGCAGACACTGCAGGACGAAGGCATCCTCACCCGCAGCGACGACCCGAGCCACGGATTGAAGGCGATCTACCGGCTGACCGAGGCCGGCATCGATTTGCTTCCGGTGCTTGCCACGCTCGGCGCCTGGGGCAGCAAGCATCGCAAGGCCGATGACGAGCTGGCCCGCATCGCCGAGGAACTGGCGGCCGGCGGCGAACCGGCGCTGGAACGGATGAAGGCAGCGCTGCGAGCGGAGCATGTTGTGTAGGCGGGGGCGATTGGACCGAAAGCAGCGGGATTCCGCAACGTTGGCGCCCGGAAGCTCCAGATTGACAATGGTCCGCTTTTGTTCTCTATATGTTCCGGTCTATCAGCAATCGCGGATGAGCGGAACAGGATGGAAACGACGGCCACCATCCTGCATGCCGATCTCGACGCCTTCTATGCCTCGGTCGAGCAATTGCTCGACCCCACCCTGCGCGGCAAGCCGATCGCGGTCGGCGGCGGCGTGGTGCTTGCTGCCTCCTATGAGGCGCGCGCCTTCGGCGTGCGCGGCGGCATGCCGGGGCGCAAGGCGCGCGAGCTTTGCCCGCAATTGATCTTCGTCGGCGGCAATTTCAGCCACTACCAGCGGCTGGGCGACGCGGCAATCAAGGTGCTCGACGATTTCACGCCGGTGGTCGAGCGCATTTCCATCGACGAGGCTTTTGCCGATGTCGCCGGCTGCACGCATCTGTTCGGACAGCCAGAAGAGATCGCCACGATGATCCGCCGCCGTGTGCGGGCAGAACTCGGCCTGCCGATCTCGATCGGCGTGGCGCGCACCAAGCACCTGGCCAAGATCGCCTCGCAGGTTGCCAAGCCCGACGGGCTGGTGGTGGTCGACCCCGGCATCGAGCTTGCCTTCCTGCACGATTTGCCGGTCTCGCTGATGTGGGGCGTCGGGCCGGCAACCAGGGCGCGGCTTGCCGAGACCGGCGTCGAGACCATCGGCGAACTGGCCCGCACCCACAGCGGCGCGCTGACGCGGCTGCTCGGCCCCGCCGCCGGCGACAAGCTCGCGGCCCTGGCGTGGAACCGCGATCCGCGCAAGCTGGAGACGAAGCGCCGGGCGCACTCGGCCGGCGCGCAATCGGCACTCGGGCAAAAACCGGCCGTGGCGCGGGTGATCGTGCCGACACTGCTGCATCTGGCCGACCGCGTCGCCAGCCGGCTGCGCGCCAAGAACCGTCCCGGCCGCACGGTGACGGTGCGCGTGCGCTTCGCCGATCTCAGCGCCGTCACGCGCTCAATCACGCTGGAACAGCCGATCTCGGCGACCATCATGCTGGCCGAGATCGCCGGCGACTTGGTGCGCGGCGTGCTCGCCGATCACCCACGGGAGAAAACCATCTCGCTGCTGGCGATCTCGGTCTCGCATCTGGAGGAGAGCGCCGAACTGCAGCTCGACCTGCCGCTCGGCCTTGCCGACGAAAAGCGCCGCCCCGGCAGCCGAAAGGGCCTCGCGCGCTTCGGCGCCGACCGCGCCATCGACAAGATCCGCGAGCGCTTCGGCAAACAGGCGGTCGGCTACGGCACTTTGGCGCTTGAGACAGCCCGTTCGGTGCCCGACGAATTCAGGGAACTGGCGGAAAAGGAACTGTGAGCGGAGGAGCCCTCCCCGTCGCTCACGCCTTGCGGATCAACGTGCCGAACCAGGCGGCGCCGCGGTCACGGCCGACAGCAGCTCGCGCTTCACCAGCACCGGCTTTTGATAAATCTTCCTCACGGCAGTTCCCTCACGCCCAAGCATCTGGCGGCAACTAGCATCCGGCAGGCACGGCTTGTCAAGACGAGGCGAAATTGGGTAGCGGGTCAGTTTGCAGATCGCGAACATGGTTGCAATGATCGAAGCGAAGGGAGCGGAGACGCCGACGCTTCGAGATCTTATCAAAGAGGGTTGCCGTGTGATCATCCTTGACAAGGCAAAGCAATGGGCAAGGGCCATCAAGCGAGATGTGGTCGCCTTGTGGCTGGCCGCACGCGATCCCCGCGTTCCCTGGTACGCCAAGGTTGCTGCAGGCGCGGTTGCCGCCTACGCGCTCAGTCCTATCGATCTGATACCCGATTTCATTCCCGTCCTCGGATATCTGGACGATCTGATCATCGTACCGCTCGGCATCCTGCTTGCGGTGAAATTGATCCCCGCCGATCTGATGGCGGAGTTTCGCGCGGAGGCCATTCGCCGATCCAGGCCGACCAGCCGCGGCGGTCTCGCATTCATCGTTGGAATTTGGGTCCTGATGGCCGCCGCGCTCATCTGGTTGTTCTGGCCAGATCGCTCGGCCTAGATTTCAGGCCCGGCGTTTATCATCGCCCGGCAGATCACAAATCATGTTGGTGGCCTGTCGAAACACCCCCCGCCCACGTCAAAGCCGCGCGGTGCCGAAAATCCGATCCCAGAATATCGACGTCACGCCGAAATTGGCGCTTTCGTCGACATGGTGGTGCACCGCGTGGCGGCGCTTCAGCATATAGAGATAGCTCGGATGGGTCGGATGCCAGTGGTGGATCATGTGGTGGACGCTGATGTACCAGAGGTAGCCCAGCATCAAACCGCAGCTCACCGCGCTGGCGGTCGCGAAATCCGAGACCATCCAGACAGGCAGGAATGCCACCAGCGCATGCACGCCCAGGCTGAGCCAGGTGGGCGTGCCCACCGGGCTGCGCTCCTCGACATGATGACGGTCATGCAGGTCCCGGATCCAGGGAACGTGATGCAGCACGAACCGGTGCAGGACGTATTCGATCAGCGTCCACAGGCCAAGGCAGATCAGCGCGGTGCCGATCCAGTCCGGCGCGCTTTCTTCTCCGGCCTCGATCAGCCCGGCCACGCCGAGTACGGCGATCACCAGCGGATAGACCACGAAGTCGCTATAGTAGCCGATCAGACCCAGCTGCATTCGGACGAATCACCTGACTTTCGACGCCGCCCCAAAAGCGATGCTATCAGATTGCCGGACTCGCGTTTGAGGTGCAATGCGGATGCGCCTGACATAGCGTCGCAATTTCCCGGTGCAAGATCGGCAGTTATCAACGCAGGATCGACCGACTTCGCACCAGTGCCGCAAACGGACATGCAAACATGGCAAAACGCAGTGCCGGCCTGCTGATCTATCGCCGCAGCTTGGGTGACATCCAGGTGCTGCTGGTCCATCCCGGCGGCCCGTTCTGGGCGAAGAAGGACAATGGCGCCTGGTCGATCCCCAAGGGCCTCGTCGACCAGGGCGAGGACGAGCTGGCGGCGGCACGGCGCGAGACCGGGGAAGAACTCGGCAGGAAGGTCGAAGGCTCCTTCGCGCGCCTCGGCGACTACCGGCAACCGGGCGGCAAGATCGTCTCGGCCTGGTCCGCCGAGGCCGACATCGATGTCGCCGCCATCAGGAGCAACACCTTCACCATGGAATGGCCGCCGCGATCCGGATCGATGAAGGAATTCCCAGAGGTCGACAGAGCCGGTTGGTTCACATTGGCCGAAGCCGAGGTGAAGATTTTGCAGGGCCAGCGCCCGATGCTGTCGGATCTGGCGGAGCAACTGGATGCCGGATAGCTGCCGGCCTGTGCCGTCAGGTCGTTTCGCGCAGGGATCCTTAGCCTGTCCAGCAGGTCAGCCTCCGGAATAAGGTCGCTCGCGGCGAGCACGATGCCATCGAAGCCATGTCTGGCGAGGAAGGTCAGATGCGCTGCTTCCTTTTCAGGATCGGAGTCGGAATTGCACAGGATCGTCGAATAGCCGTGCTCGCGCACAGCCTGGTCGCAGGCGCGCACCGACGCCAGCCTGCACGACCCCTGCGTGACCGCCTTTCTGATCGACCCGACCCTGTTCGGGGGCGTCGACGCGTTCATCGACGTCGAATGCGATCAAGCCGGCGCCTATGGCCGCACGCGGGCAACGCTGGTCGAGAGCGGCGCCGGCAGGAGCCAGCCGGTCTGCCGGGTCATCACTGAGGTTGACGACGAGCGGCTGTTCCAGCTCATCGACCAACGGCTGCGCCGGCTTTAGTTCACGGCGAAGAACTCGCCCGAACCGCGCCGCCGTCCACGGCGGGGCATGCGCCGCCGCGAACCAGGGTACGGGGTCGTAATACCTTGGGATTGACGTGCACTCTCACCCGCTGCAATCTGCGTTAACCAGCTGTTTACCATGCCGCGGCTGAGATCGGGGGCAGTTTGGAACCGTTCATGGACGCGAACCTCCTGAATTGGGACGATCGGGCAGAGCTGCACGCGACTGACAGAACCGGCAGCTATCGGATCGAAAACGTTCTGTCCGGTGGATCCAATCTCTATGAGCTGGAAACACGCGAGATCGGTGACATATTCGGCAAGGACATCGTCCATCTGCAATGCCACATCGGGCTCGATACGATCAGCCTCAGGAATCTCGGCGCGGGCAGTGTGACCGGCCTGGACTTTTCACCAAGGGCGATCGCCGCGGCGCGGGTTTTCGCCTCCAAGGCGGGCAGCGACGTTCGCTTCGTGGAAGCGCCGCTATACGAGGCTGTCGAGGCGCTCGACCGGAACTATGATATTGTCTACGTCACCTGGGGGTCGGTGAACTGGCTTGACGATGTCTTCCGTTGGGCCCGGGTGGTCGCCGATCTTCTGCGGCCCGGCGGCCGGATCTACATGGCCGAGGGCCATCCCTTGATGTTCCAGTGCAATCGCAAGGCTGCTGCGCTCGAGTTGAAGGACGATTGGCGAACGCCGGTGGCGCGGCCTCTCGTCTGGAACGAGGATCTGACCTATACCGGCGATGAGCGCACCTTGAAGCATCCTCGCTACTATGAGTGGATTCATCCGATCAGCGACGTCGTGAACGCGCTGATCGCAGCGGGGCTGTCGCTCGATTTTCTCAATGAGCACGACACGGTTTCCTGGCAGCATTTTTCATTCGCGGTAAGGGCCGGCAAGGATATGTACGGCCTGCCGGAAAACGCTCCCAAGATTCCGATGGCCTATTCAATTGGGGCAACCAAACGGGGCGTCGGGACGTATCGGATCGTCCAGAAGAAGGTCAATAGCCACTAGTTTCGCCATATGCGAATTCCGGTGCGGTCCACGCGCCCCGATCTCCAAGGCGCAAAAATTTTAAGGACTGTGAAGGCTAAAATTAAGTTATTGCGAACTAATATTCCCTTGATGAGGCTCTTCCGGAGAGCCTGACAAGCACAAGGAATCTCGCCTTATTGGCTCTATTCGCCAGCATGCCCGGCCGCATGAAGGAGGCCGTCTTTTCCCCGGCGCGGATTCCGGTGGCGATCGCGGCTGTGGTCATTGCCGTTTGCGCGGCGTTCGCCGACCACCAGAACAAGATCTTTTCGGATCAGGCCGCCCGCGCGCACGTCCTGACCGAAGTGGATGTCGTTCGCGCTAAGCTCGAAGGGAACATCAACGGCGACCTACAGCTGGCGCGAGGACTGGTCGCGGCAATCGCGACCGAGCCGTACATGGGACAACAGCGTTTCGCAGAGCTTGCCAGCAGATTGTTCAACGAAGAATCTCAAATTCGAAATATTGCTGGCGCGCCCGACCTGGTCATTTCCTTGATGTATCCGATGGCCGGCAACGAGAAGGCCGTTGGCCTCGATTACCGCAAGAACGACCAGCAGCGTGCGGCTGCCTTGCGTGCGCGTGACGAGCGCAAGCTCGTTCTCGCGGGCCCAGTCGATCTGGAGCAGGGAGGACAGGGCTTCATCGGTCGATTTCCGGTATTCGTAAAAGGTGCGGGAAACACCGACCGGTTCTGGGGAATCGTTTCGGCGGTCGTCGACATCCAGCGCCTTTACAGAGCGAGCGGGCTGCTCGACGAGAATCTCGGGATTGATATCGCCCTCATCGGCAGCGACGCGCCCGACGCAAAGGGAGCCCGGTTCTTCGGTGACGAACGGGTCGTCAAGAGCGATCCGGTGATGATCGAGGTTACTATACCGTCAGGCTCCTGGCAGATCGCGGCGATCCCCAAGGGCGGCTGGCCGAGCACCCCGGCCAACGCCTGGCTGCTGCGAGCGATCATGATGGTCGCGGCTGCGCTGATCTTGTCCCCATTTCTGATGGCGGGAAGGCTCATCGATGAAAGGCAGCGGAACTATTGGGAACTGCATCGGCTGTCGCAACGACTGGAACTAGCTCTGGAAGCATCCGCCATCGGAGTGTGGGAGCACGATCTGGAAACCAACTATTTAGCGTGGGACGATCGCGTCAACGAAATATACGGTAGAGAGCCCGCGGGACCACGTGGATATCCGGATTGGGCCGGTGCCATTCATCCGGCCGATCTGCCTCGTGCACTTGCAGATTTCGACAAAGCCGTGGCCGGACGGGGCACATATTCATCCGAATACCGGATCGTTCGTCCAGATGGCGAAATTCGCCATGTCCGGTCCAGGGCGATCTTTTACGAGACCGCAAACAATTCGCCGCGAATGGTGGGGGCGGAATGGGACGTGACATCCGATGTTGTGCTGAACACCGATCTGGTTCGTGCAAAACAGCTGGCCGAGTCGAAAAATGCGGAACTCGAAGCTGCCAACGCACGCACGGAACATGTCGCCATGCACGATTCGCTGACGGATTTGCCCAATCGGCGTTACCTGGACCAGGTCCTGGACGGTTATGCCGCACAGGCTAGGCTGAACGGCGGCCATGCCGCACTGCTTCATGTGGATTTGGACCGCTTCAAGCACATCAACGATACGCTTGGCCACGCGGCAGGCGACGCTATGCTGGTGCATGCGGCATCCGTTCTCAAGTCCAACGTCGGCGATCGAGGTTTCGTCGCCCGGGTTGGAGGAGACGAATTCATCGCGCTCTGCGCGATAGACGAGGATGATGCCCAGGCGGGCGTGCTCGCTGACTGCATTATCGAAGAGATGCGCAGGCCTGTTTACTACCACGGTCACCAATGCCGTTTTGGCGTCAGCGTTGGAATTGCAATCGACGATGGTCGGAGCGCTGATACCCGGCAGCTGCTGGTAAATGCCGATATCGCCCTCTATCGGGCAAAGAAACGCGGCCGTAACCGGCATGAATTCTTCAGCGGCGAGTTGCAAAGCGAAATCGTCAACACGAAGAGAATTGCCGACGAAATTCTGGCGGGCTTGGAACGAAATCAATTCATCGTATTCTACCAGCCTCAATTCAACGCCAGGACGCGGGAGATCGTGGGCGTTGAAGCCCTGGCGCGATGGAACCATCCTGAGAAGGGCATTCTGACACCCGACGTTTTCCTGAAGACCGCGGAAGAACTGAATGTCGTCTCGACGATAGACCGGAAAATCCTCCAGCAATCGCTTCTGGATTTCGAAGCATGGTCCGCGGAGAAGATTGGCGTTCCGCGCGTGTCGGTCAACGTTTCAGCACGGCGCCTTCACGATGAGCAACTCATAGCGAGTTTGCGAAATCTCGACATCAGGAAGGGAACGTTCTCCTTTGAACTCGTCGAGTCCATCTTCCTCGACGACAACGATGACCTGATCACGTGGAACGTAGAGCAGATCAAGCAACTCGGCATCGACATCGAAATCGACGACTTCGGTACCGGCTACGCCTCAATCGTCAGTCTGCTCAAATTGCAGCCTCGCCGCCTGAAGATAGACCGCCAGTTGGTCGATCCAATCGTGAATTCGCCCCAGCAGAGGCAAGTCGTGTCTTCGATCATCGAAATCGGCAAATCCCTCGGCATCGAGATCATAGCGGAGGGTGTCGAGACGATGGAGCACGCCCGTCTGCTCAAGGCGCTTGGCTGCGACATTCTGCAAGGCTACGCCTTCGGGTACCCCATGGATTCTGATGGGCTGAGAAGATTCGTTCGATCTCGCCGGTTGTCCGTCGCCGGCTAATTCTATTCGAATACCCAAGGCTTGGCGCCACCTCACCCAAACCGCGCCGCCGTCCACGCTCCACCAGCCGCATTCGACTCCACCGCCGCGGCGACGAACTTCACGCCGCGCGCGCCGTCGACCACGTCGGGCACCTGCGCCGCGCGGGCCGGATCGACCGCGCCCCCCGAGCGGTGGGCGCGGATGATGTCGGCGGCGTCGCGGTAGAAATTGGCGAAGGCCTCGATATAGCCCTCCGGATGCGCCGCCGGCATGCGCGACACGCGGCGGGCTTCCGCCGTCGAGCCATGGCCGCCGCGCACCAGCGTGCGGGTTTCCTCGCCATGGACGGAAAAACGCAGTTCCTCCGGCCGCGCGCCCGACCATTCGAGCCCGGCTTTGTCGCCATAGATGCGCACCGAGAGGTCGTTGTAGTGGCCGGGCGACGTCTGGCTGGCCAGGATCGTGCCGCGCGCGCCGTCCGTCCAGCGCACCAGCACATGGGCATTGTCGTCGAGCCGGCGTCCGGGCACCGCGGTGAACAGGTCCGCCGACACCGTCTCGGCCTCGCGGCCGGAGATGAAGCTTGCCAGGTTGAAGGCGTGCACGCCGATATCGGCCAGCACCGCCGACTGCCCTGCCCTCGCCGGATCGGTGCGCCACTCAGCCTGCTTCTGGCCGTCGGCGTCGATCGGCTTGGTCAGCCAGTCCTGGATATAGGCGCCATGCACCGACACGATCCGGCCGAGCTCGCCCGCCATCACCATCTCGCGCGCCTGGCGCACCATGGCGTAGCCGGTGTTGTTGAGGGTGACGACGAAGCGCCGCTTTTTCGCGCGCGCCAGCGCCACCAGCGCTTGCGCGTCATCGAGCGTCGTCGACAGCGGCTTGTCGCAGATCACGTCGATGCCGGCCTCCAGAAAGGCGGTGGCGATCGGCGCGTGCAGATGGTTGGGCGTGACGATGACGATCGCCTCGATGCCATCCGGCCGCGCGGCCTCCGCCTTGGCCATGTCGCGATAATCGGCATAGCTGCGGTCAGGCTGGATACCGATTTCGGCGGCCGAGGCGGCGGCATTGTCCGGGTCGGACGACAGCGCGCCGGCGACCAGCGCGACCTGGTCGTCGAGGCGCATGGCCAGCCGATGCACCGCGCCAATGAAGGCGTTGCGGCCACCGCCAACCATGCCGACGCGCAGACGCTTGCCCGCCGACCCCTCCGATGTTGCGTAGACCATGTTTCCTCCTCCTGACTATCCCCGTCGAACTACGGCGCCGTAGAGCGCCAACCTTGAATGTTCATATTACTTCACGTAGCACTTCGAACAGGATTTCCAATTTCCATATTGTAAAACGATCGTATCGCGCTAGCCTGAATTCATGAGCGGGGCGAGAAAACCATCCGGACGATCCAGTGCCGACGAGGCGGCAACGCGCAAGCGCGGGCGTTCGCTGGCGGCCCTTGGCTATATACAGCCGCAGACCTACGAAGAGCTGCGCGCGGTGCTGTCGTCCGGCACGGTGCATTTTCCGAAGCGCCTGCGCCAGGTGGCGATCTTCCTGTGGCAGCATCCGAGCGAAGTCGCGCTGGGCACCATCGCCCAGGTGGCGGCGCAGGCCGGCGTGCAGCCCTCGACGCTGGTGCGCTTCGCCCAGATCTTCGGCTATTCCGGCTTTTCCGATTTCCAGGGCCTGTTCAAGGACCACGTCAAGGGTTCCTGGCCGGAAGGCCGCGGCGAGCAGCGCGCCGAAGCCGAGCCCAATGCCGCCTTGCATTTCCTGCACGGCATGGTCGGCGCCTCGCAGGCCTCGCTCGGCCGCATCGAAAGCGGCTTCGATGTCGAAAGCTTCGACAAGATGGTGGCGACGCTTGCCGACGCCGACCTGATCTACGTCATCGGCTCCAAGCGCGCCTTCCCCGTCACCACCTATCTGTCGCTGACGCTTTCGCAGCAAGGCGTGCGCAACGTGCTGGTCGACAATGTCGGCTCGACCGCGCTCGACCAGGTCGGCTGCATCGGCAGGCAGGATGCGGTGCTGGCCGTGTCCTTCAGCCCCTACAATTCGATCACGCCCGACCTCGTCGCGGTGGCGCACGAACGCGGCGCCCACATCGTCACCGTCACCGACAGCACCTTCTCGCCGCTGATCCGGCTCTCGGACAGCTGGCTGGAAGTGGTGGAATCCGACTTCGCCGGTTTCCGCTCGCTGGCCGCCTCGCTCGCCGTCGGCATGGCGCTGGTCCAAGGGGTGGCCGCGCGCCGCGGCACATGAGCCGCCGCTGGCACAATTGACTATCGGGAATTTGCCTTCCATATTTCAAAAACTAGAAACTTTGTTCCGGGAGGAGGAATGGAGCTTCATCTCAACGGCAAGGTCGTGTTGGTCACCGGCTCGACGCAAGGCATCGGCCGGGCAACCGCCGAAGGGCTGGCGCGTGCCGGCGCCGGTGGCCTGCTGATCACCGGGCGCGACAGCAAGCGTGGCGATGCCGTGGCTGCGGAACTGTCGGCCATCGGTACGCCGACACTCTTCGTCGCCGCGGACCTCGGAGACCCGGAAACTCCCGCCCTTTTGGCGCAGGCCTGCATCGAGCGCTTCGGCCGCATCGACGGGCTGGTCAACGCCGCCGGCCTGACCGACCGTGCGTCCTTCCACGACGCGACGCTGGACGACTGGGCGGCGCTGTTCGCCGTCAACGCGCGCGCGCCGTTCTTCCTGATGCAGGCCGCGATCGCCGACATGAAGAAGCGCGGCCAGGGCGGCGCGATCGTCAACATCCTGTCGATCAACGCCCATTGCGGCTCGCCGGAACTCGCCGTCTACTCCGCCACCAAGGGCGCGCTGGCGACGCTGACCAAGAACGCCGCCAACGCCCACCGCTTCGATCGCATCCGCGTCAACGGCATCAACGTCGGCTGGACCGACACGCCGGCCGAGCGGGTGATGCAGGCCGAGACGCTCGGAAATGGCCCGGGCTGGCTCGACGCCGCCAATGCCGCGCAGCCCTTTGGCCGGCTGCTCAGGCCGGACGATATCGCCAACCTCGCCGTCTTCCTGCTTTCCGACGCGGCGGGGCCGATGACGGGCGCGGTGATCGACCAGGAGCAGTCGGTGATCGGGGCGAACCGGTGAGCGCTGCCTCGGCATCGCTGGAAACGCTCGGACCGGCCATGCTTGGCCGGCTTCCCGCCGCCGTGCAGAAGCCGGCTTACGACCGCGCATCGCTGTCAGCCGGCATGGCGCATCTCGGCGTCGGTGCCTTCCACCGCTGCCACCAGGGCGAATACACCGACGACCTGCTCTCGCTCCAGTTCGACCGCTGGGGCATTGTCGGCATCAACATCCGCCCGCCCGCGCTCGCCGACACCCTTGGCCGGCAAGGCGGCCTCTACACAAGACTGATCCGCGAGAACGACCATGTCGAGGCGCGTGTCATCGGCAGCATCGTGAAGGTGGTCGACAGCCAGGACAGCGCCGATCCGGCGCTCGCCGTGCTCGCCTCGCCCGACATCGAACTGGTGACGATGACGGCGACGGAAAAAGGCTATTGCCATATCCCGTCGACCGGCGCGCTCGATCTCGGCCATCCCGACATCGTCCATGATCTCGCCAACCCGCAAGCGCCGCGCAGCCTGCCCGGCATCCTGGCGCGGGCGCTGGAGCAGCGCAGGGCCGCGCATGGCCGGAAGCTGACACTGCTCTCCTGCGACAACATCCCGACCAACGGCGTCATCCTGGAAAATGTCGTGCGGAGCTTTGCCGAACGGCGCGGCAATGGCCTAGCCGAGTGGATCGCCGCCAATGCGGCCTTCCCTTCCGCCATGGTCGACCGCATCGCTCCGGCTGTGACACAGGATGATCTCGACAGCGTCGAACAATGGTTCGGCTACCGCGACGGGGCCGTTGCGGTGGGCGAGCCGTTCCGGCAATGGGTGATCGAGCAGAAATTCGCCGGCCGCATGCCGCGCTGGGACCTGGCCGGCGCGACCTTCGTCGATGACGTCACGCCGTTCGAGCATCTCAAGATGCGGGTGCTGAACGGGGCGCAGACGACGCTCGCCACACTCGGCGTGCTGGCCGGGCTCGAACACACATTCGATGCCATCGCCGACCCGCTGCTGTCGGTCTTCGTCAAGCGCATGCTGGTCGAGGAGACGCTGCCGACACTGACGTCTGTGCCCAGCATGGAGCCGTTAGCGTATGTCGAGCAGAGCCTTGGCCGGCTAAAGAACACAGCGATCCGCCATCGCAACCACCAGATCGCCACCGATGGCTCGCAGAAGATCGTCCAGCGCCTGCTCAACCCGATCCGTGACCGGCTGAGCCAAGGCGCCGGCATCGGCCTGCTCTCGGTGCCGGTCGCCGGCTGGATGGCCTATCTCATCCTGGCCTCGGCGCGCTTCGGCAAACGCTGGCCGGTGTCGGATCCCTATGCCGGCAGGATCGCCGCGATCGCCGACGAAGCCGGACGCGATGCGCCGATGCTGGCTTCCGCCATCCTGGCCATCGACACGATTTTCGACCCCGGCCTTGCCGCCGACGAGACGTTTCGCAAGACGGTGACTTCAGCGCTGGGCGAACTGCTTTCGGACGATCCGATGGCGGCCGTTCGACACAGCCTGGAACAAGACGGAGTCGCGAGGTTGAAGCGATCCAAACAATCGGCATTATAGGCATCGACCGCGGGTTCGCGGTCAGGGAGGCATGATGAAACTTGGACTGCTCACCGCACCGTTCGCGGAGACGCCGCTCGGCGAGGTCGCCGACTGGGCAAGCTCCGTCGGCTTCGAGGCCTTGGAAATCGCCTGCTGGCCGAAAACCTCCGGCGCCACCCGCCGCTATGCCGGCACAAGCCATATCGACGCCGCCGGCACCTCGGCCTCGCAGGCGAAAGAGATTGCCGCCGCGCTGGCGGATAAGAACATGTCCATCTCCGGCCTCGGCTACTACCCCAACCCGCTGCATCCCGATCCCGCCCACCGCGAGGCCGTCATCGGCCACCTGAAGAAGGTCATCGTGCTGGCCGCCAATATGGGCGTTCCCGTCGTCAACACCTTCTGCGGCGGCGATGCGTCCAAGACGGTCGACGTCAACTGGCAGGACGCACTGAAAGTCTGGCCCGAGATCGTCGCCCATGCGCGTGACCACGGGGTGAAGCTCGCCTTTGAGAACTGCCCGATGATCTTCAGCTATGACGAATGGCCGGGCGGGCACAACATCGCCTATTCGCCGCAGGTCTGGCGCCGCATCCTGGAGAGCTGGGGCGGCGATGTCGGCATGAATTTCGACCCCTCGCACCTGGTCTGGCAGATGATCGACCAGGCCCGCTTCATCAGGGAATTCGGCCCCTACATGCTGCATGTCCACGCCAAGGACCTGATGATTGATCATGATGGTTTGTACGAGCGCGGAATCCTTTCGGCCGGGATAGGCTGGCAGGTGCCGCGCATGCCGGGGCTGGGCGATGTCGACTGGAGCCGCTTCTTCTCCGGCCTCTACCGCGCCGGCTATGACGGCTCGGTCATCATTGAGCACGAGGACAGGCGATTTGAAGGCAGCGACGAGCAAGTGAAGCGGGGTTTTCTGCTCGCCCGCGACGTGCTGCGTCCCTTCGTCAAATGACGGCAAGGCGCGCCATTTGACTCTGTTTGTGAGTGGCACGGCTTAACGGGTTGGAACTGAACTGAAAAACAATGTGGAGGAAGACTGAAATGAAGACATATCTGACCATGGTTCCGCTGCTTGCAAGCGCGGCTCTGCTCGCCTCGGTGGGCATCTCGTCGGCCGCCGGCAAATACACGATCGGCATCTCCAACACCGTGCAAGGCAATGGCTGGCGCGAGGAGATGGTCTGCGCCATGAAGGCGCAGGCGCTCGCCTCGGGCGAAGTGGCCAAGCTCAACATCGCGCACCGCAACACCGATGCCGCCGGCCAGTTGGAAGACATCCGCAACCTGATCAGCGCCAAGGTCGACGCCATCGTCGTCAACCCCGCCGATCCGGCCGGCATCAAGGCGGGTCTTGAAGAAGCCACCAAAGCCGGCATCGTCGTCGTCGCCGTCGACCAGGCGGTCACCGAACCGTCGGCCTACATCATCTCCAACAACCAGGAGCAGTACGCCTATCTCGGCGCCAAATGGCTGTTCGGCCAGATGGGCGGCAAGGGCGAGGTGTTCTACATGCGCGGTGCCGCCGGCGCCTCGGCCGACTCGGATCGCGACAAAGGCTTCAAGAAGGCGCTGGCCGAATTCCCCGATGTGAAGGTCGCGCAGGAAGTCTTCACCGGCTGGCAGCAGGACCAGGCCAAGCAGCAGATGCTGTCGTTCCTGGCCACCGGCACGCCGTTCAACGGCGTATGGACCTCCGGCATCGACAACGTCATCGTCGACGCGCTGGTCGAATCGCAGGCGCCGCTGGTGCCGGTTGTCGGCGCCGACAATGCCGGCTTCGTCGGCCAGCTGAGCTCGGTCAAGGGTCTTGTGGGGGCCGCCGTCACCAACCCCGGCTCGATCGGCGGTGCCGGCGTTACGCTCGCCCTGCAGATCCTCGACGGCAAGAAGCCGGCCCAGCAGACCGTGCTGGTCAACCCGCAGCTCTGGGACAACGCCACCGATGAAGGCAAGGCCAAGCTGAAGGCCGCCGCCGATCCGTCGCTGAGCCACGAATGGCCAGTCTCGATCTCGATCCCGGATTGGACGACTTATACCAAGGAGCAGATCGTGGCCTGCAAGGGCCCGGGGAGTAAGCAGGCTCCTGCTAACCTTCCGTCGGTGCTGCCCCTCACCTGCCTGCCGGCATCCTCTCCCCGTATAGTGACGGGGAGAGGGACGCCGTAGTCGCCGGTTTCGCCGATCTTCAGCGTTGCAGGAAGGGCACCGGCGCCCCAAACAGCTTCTCTCTCCCCGTCTACGGGGAGAGATGTCCGGCAGGACAGTGAGGGGCGGCGCCGACATTTGAAATGATTTGAGCACATAAATCGAGAACCAATCAATTTGACCACCAGCCCCTCCTCGACGCCTCCGGCGTCGCCAAGAATTACGGCGCGGTCGCTGCCTTGCGCAACGCATCACTCTCGGTCCTGCCGGGCGAAGTTCACGCGCTGATGGGCGCCAATGGCGCCGGCAAGTCGACGCTGGTGAAGATCCTGACCGGCGCCATTTCAGCAAATGCCGGGCGCATCCTGATCCGGGGCGAGGCGCGCGACATACGCTCGCCGGCGGCCGCGCGCCGCGCCGGGCTGTTGCCGGTCTACCAGGAGCCGTCGCTGATCCCCGATCTCGACGTGCTGTCCAATCTGCGGCTCACCGGCACGCCGGTGGAGCCGTTTCGCGCCTGGGTGCGCGAACTCGGCATTGCCGACCTCGACCTGCGCGACACCGCGCGCGACATTCCGCTCGCCGTGCTGCGCGTGCTTGATCTGGCCCGGGCGCTCGCCGTCGAACCCGACGTGCTGCTGCTTGACGAGATGACCGCGGCGCTGCCCGCCAACCTTGCCGAAAAGGTGCTGGAAGTGGTGCGGCGCCAGGGCGACGCCGGCCGCGCGGTGATCTTCATCTCCCATCGCTTCGTCGAAATCGCGGCCCTTTGCGACCGCGCCACCGTGCTGCGCGACGGCGAGACCGTCGGCGTCGTCGACATCGTGCCGGGCGTCGAGGAAAAGATCGTCGAGCTGATGCTGGGCACCCGCATCGAAAAGACCAAGGTCGCCGCCCGCAGCGCCGTGCAGATGGCAACGCCCGCCACCGCCCGGCCGCGCATCACCGTGAAAAACCTGCGCGTCGGCACCAAGCTCAGCGATGTCTCCTTCGATCTCGCCGATGGCGAAGTGGCCGGCGTCGTGGCGCTGGAAGGCCAGGGCCAGGACGAGCTGTTCGCCGCCCTTGCCGGCTCGATCCGGCCATCCGGCGGCACGATCGAGGTCGACGGCCAGACAGTAAAATTCTCACACCCGATCGACGCCATCCGCGCCGGCATCGCCTATGTGCCAGGCGACCGTTCCGAGGCGCTCGCCATGCAGCGCTCGGTGCGTGAGAACATCGCGCTGCCCTTCAGCGCCGCCTTGCGCACCTGGGGGCCTATTCATATGCGCAAGGAGCGCGCCACGGTGGCAAGCGCCATCCAGCGCCTGCAGATCGACACCCGCGCCCAGGGCGAGGTGCAGCGCCTGTCCGGCGGCAATCAGCAGAAGGTGACGATCGCGCGCTGGATCGCGGCGGACGCCCGCACCATCCTGTGTTTCGACCCGACACGCGGCATCGATGTCGGCACCAAGCAGGAGATCTATCATTTGATGCGCGAACTCGCCGGCCACGGCAAGTCGGTGCTGTTCTACACCTCGGAACTCGAAGAGGTGCAGCGCGTCTGCGACCGCGTCATCGTCATCTTCGGCGGCCGTCTCGTTGACATCTTTCCGGTCGAGGAAGCCGACGAACCGGCGCTGATGCGCGCCGCCTACGGCCTGCCGCGTGGCGCCAAGGCCGATATCGGCATATTGGCCGACCCCACCGCCTCCGATGCCCCGGAGGCGAAGCCATGAACCATTTCCTGCGCCGCCAGGGCTGGGTGTCAGGCCTGTTCGCCTTGCTCATCGTTCTGTTCATCGTCACCAAACTGATCCAGCCCGGTTATGGCAGCGGCGATTTCGGCTCGCTGGCGCGGGCGGTGCTGCCTTACGCCTTTGCCGTCGCGGCCCAGACCGTCGTCGTCATCGCCGGCGGCATCGACCTCTCGGTCGCCGCCATGATGGCGCTGACCAGCGTCACCGCCGCCTCGATGATGGCGGGCGCCTCCGAGGAATACGCGCTGTTCGTGGTGCCTTTCGTGCTCGCCATGGGTTTTGTGCTGGGCGCGCTCAACGGTCTGCTCATCGTCGTCACCCGGGTGCCCGACATTGTCGTTACGCTCGCCATGCTGTTCGTGCTGCAAGGGGCGGCCCTGTTGGTACTCGGCGCGCCGGGCGGCAGCGCCGCCGAATGGCTGAAGGCGATGATCTCGGGCACCGTGCCGATACCGGGCCTGCCGGACACCATCGACGCCTGGCTGCCCAAGGCGCTGCTGGTGCTGGTCATCTGCCTTTGCGTCATCTGGATCCCGCTCCGGCGCTCGCGCCTCGGCCTTTCCATCTACGCCATCGGATCGAGCGAGCTGGCGGCGTTCCGCAGCGGCGTGCCTGTCGCCCGCACAAGGGTCATCGCCTACGCGCTGTCCGGGCTGTTCGCGGCCATGGGCGGGCTGGCGCTGACCATGAGCACCGGCATCGGCGCCCCCATTCCCGGCCCCTATCTGCTCGCCAGCGTCGCCGCCGTGGTGCTGGGCGGCGTGGCGCTCGGCGGCGGCAAGGGCGGCCTGCTCGGTCCCATCGTCGCCGTCTTCGTGCTGCGCCTGGTGCGCACGGACCTCACCTTGCTCGCCATCGACCCCAACGTCACCGCCATCATCGAAGGCGCCATCATGGTGGCGGTCGTGATGTTCGGGGCTTTCATCACGATGGGGGGCGGCAATGATAGGCTGGCATCGGCACGCGCTTCTTCCTTCCCCCTTGTGGGGGAAGGTGGCCTCGCGAAGCGAGGTCGGATGAGGGGTGTTCCAGGGAACGCAAACGCCTCATTCTGTCACACACCCCTCATCCGTCTCGGCGCTGCGCGCCAATCCACCTTCTCCCACAAGGGGAGAAGGCAGAGAAGCGCCGCGCCACCCCAATCGCGAGCCACCCCATGAGCACCACCGCGATCACCCCCGTCCCCTTCGGCCGCCGCCTAAAACGCTTCATGGCCGACCGGCCGCTCGTCCCACTGATCATCCTGCTCGTCATCCTGGTGGTGATCCTGCAGATCCTGCGTCCCGGCATCGTCAACGAGCGCTGGATCGCCAACACCATCAAATTCGCCATTCCGCTGGCGATCCTTGCCGGCTGCCAGACCATGACCATGCTGACCGGCGGCATCGACCTGTCGGTCGGCACGGTGGCGACGATGAGCGCCTTCATCATGGCGACGCAGATCGTCAGCCAGGACCCGGCGGTGGCGTTCCTGCTGGCGATGATGCCGGCGGTGCTGATCGGCCTCGTCAACGGCATCGGCGTCGGTGTCTTCCGCGTCCACCCGCTGATCATGACGCTTGGCACCAGCCTGATCGGCACCGGCTGCCTGCAGGTCTACCAGCGCACGGTGATCGCGTCGGGGGCCAAGATCCCCGACTTCCTCGCCTGGCTCGGCACCGGCGTCACTTTTGGCTTCCCCAACGCGCTGCTGCTCTTCGTGCCGCTGGCGGCGCTGATCGTCTTCACGCTCGCCCGCACCGGCTTCGGCCGCCTCCTCTACGCCGTCGGCGACAATGAGCGCGCGACGCGTCTGTCGGGCGTGCAATACTGGCAGGTCATATCAGCGCTCTACGTTACCTCCAGCGTGCTCGCCGGCATCACCGGCCTGCTCTATATCGGCCTGATCAAGGCCCCTTCCCTGTCGCTCGCCGAACCGCTGGTGCTGCCCTCGGTGGCGGCGGCCGTCATCGGCGGCACCTCCATCTTCGGCGGCCGCGGGGGCTACACCGGCACCATCATCGGCGCGCTGATCCTCACCGTGCTGACGACGCTCTTGACCATCCTGCAGATGCCGGAGGGCGCTAGAAGGATCTTGTTCGGGTTGATCGTGCTGTTCGTCACGGCGGCGTATTTGCGGATCGTCGAGGAGCGGTGAAAGGATCCCGCGAAGGCCACCGTTTTGGATCATGAAGCAATCCAGTGCCTGCGCACAAGAGATAAGCGGCGAAGGAATCGATTTTGAGAAGCTCGCCGCTTCCGTATTTTTGCCAACTATATTAGTCCTTGTTGATATGTATTGGCGTGATGCATTGGACACCACTATTTGTTTTCGGCCAGCGTTCACTTTGAACCATTGTTTAACCGCCTATGCTTCATTCTGTGAAACGCATGCACAAGGCATGTGAAACCCGAGAGCTTGCTCGATGCAGATCATGCCGGATTTCACCGTTACGATACAGAAGCTGATGTCGGCCAAGAGCGGCTTTGCAGGCGCCAACCAGCCCGCGTTCGCGAAAGCAGGCACGGCGCTGCGGACCGAGCCTCCTGTCATTCGTCCGGGTGCAACAGGTGATGAGGACGACACCGAATACGATCCGTTCGGCAGCTTTGGCCAGGCCGCTGGGGCGCAGGCGTCTTCACCCATCAGTGCAACGTCCACCACGACGGCACAAGACCCTTATTTGCGCGCGGGCGTAGCCAACTTTGACGAACTCCAAGCGGAGTATACACGCTTCATCGGCTCGATGGTCGAGGCAGACCGCCGACACGAAGATTCCACCGTTGCGCGCAACTTCATCCCCACGGGCGAGACACCGGAAACGGTGATGGCGATGGGAGAATATGACTATATGTGGGCCGTCCAGGACGAGATGGAGGCCGCTGCCGACCGCAGCCCGCAGGCGCAGGCCAACAAGGCGATCAGCAACCAGAGCCTGACCTACGGTGATGCCGGCAGGATGACTTCGGATGCCCTGTTCAGCCTGCAGAAGGCACTGCCAGCTTTGAACACCGCCTTGGCGAGTGTCACCCCCGAGGCCATTGAAAAGCGCCTGCAAGGCATCGGCGACGACCCGAAACGCCAGCTTCTCGCGCAGCAACTGGCCAGGAGCGATATGCTCTTTGCCAAGAGCAATCTGCGCTACGTCGCCAGGATAGTCAAAGGCATCGAGGGTGGCCCCAACAAGGTGACTGGCGACATCCTGCTCAAGAACCACCAAGGCCAGTACCAGCTGGGCGATTTCTCGATTTCGCTCGAGGGCGAGGTGTTGCTGACCTCCAAGGACACGTTCAAGGCATTCACCGGCTGAGCTTGTCCGAGGCGCCGGCGTCTTGACGGCACCCAACTGATCGCTGGGTCTATGGCCTGACGCCGGAACAATATCGAAAGAAGTGGAGCTGCCTTCCAACTGCCCGATGGTGGCGCCCGGCGGCCCGATCGCCAAGTTCGTCCTCGACATCTGGAAGTTCATTGCGACCACGCATGGGGGCCTTCTGCAGATCGAGTATCCCGCCGTCCATGACGCGTGCTGCGTCGCGGCCATGATCGACGGAAGCGTCTTCACCACCGAGAAGGCCGATATCCGCGTCGAAATCGCCGGCCGGTGGACCAAGGGCATGACGGTCTGCAATTTCGAGAAGATGGGCGGCATGCACCATTTCGGCGGCACGGCGAGCGAGCAGGTCGATTTCCGCCATACCGTGGCGATGAAGCTCGACCATCCGAAATTCTGCGACCTGATCATCGACGCGCTCGAGCGACTGACCCGCGGCAAGGCATGACGCCGCGTTGCCAGGGCGACCTGGGCAACTAAAAGCCGGCTATTCGCGGTTGAAGATCACCCCCCCGAGCGGGTCTCGGCGATGTTCACAGGGGATGAAGTGGCCCCCAATAATGAACCCGCCGTGCCATTTGCGGCGACGGCGGGTTGCCTCGTGCCGATCCAGGTCGAACTACCGGCATCACTCGATGATCTGCACGACCCTGCGTGTATCGGGGTCCACCAGAACCGCATGATCTCCGACGACGGTATATTTGTACCTGACGTCGGGGACGTCGATTGTGTGAAGCTCGACGGTGTCGGGAAGAGCGGAGCCGACGTTGAGTTCGACACCGAGCAGGCTGACGGATGCGAGCTTTTGCTTGTGGATGTATTCGCGAACAACCGTCTGCTGCTCAGGCTTGAGGACTATGACGTCTTCCGCGAAGGAAACACCAATTCCACCCACAAAGGCGACAGCGGCGACTGCGCCGACAAGATATCTTTTCATGATAAGTCCTTCTTTGTTGTAACTGAGAAGCAGTTTCGAACGCCAGAACTGTTCTGGCTTCTACTGCCGCCACATCAGCCGCCATTGGCCGGTGCTGCGGGCTTCGCTGGCGCTGAAGTGGCCGGGACTTCCACCTTTGGCGCTTCAACCTTCACGTTGATGTCCTTCCCGCCGCCATGGATATTGATGACACCGGTAAATATCAGCAGGACCACGATAGCGATGATAGCAAGAACAATAGCGACCGCAGTGCCGCCGCCACCTCCAGAATTAACAACAGTTGGGCCGTCAGCCATGACTTTCTCCTCTCCTATTCTTGAGTTGTCACCGATTAGCAACGACTTCCGCTGCATTGCGTTCCCCGGCAAGGCTTAGGTCCAGGAAATGGTCCGACTGAAGTCTTATGGCGCAGCCCAATGTGTTGCCCGCACGCTCAGCGCGCGCGCGCGCAAATAGACCTAGGCTTCCGGATGTTTCGAGAGCGCGGCAAGCCCAGTGACCTGTACCGCACGCCACGGTCCATCCGGAGAAGCCTAGACTGAAAAAGAACCTGCCCCGGCGTTAACCGGGGCGGGTGCTCTCCGTTTACCAGTCCAGTAAAGCAATCGACGGCTACCAACCTCCAATGGCCGAGAGCGTTCCACCGAAGTTATGACTATTGCGTCGTGCCGCGCGCCGGGCACTTGGAGGGACCGTTTCACTCCCTCCACATCGCCCACCACCCCATCGGAATGGCGAGCGGTGGACGGTGTCATCACCGTCCAGTAAGGGCGGCGTCTCGCGCTGTGTTGGCCTCACCAGAAGCCGATGAATGACCTCAATATCGCGGCGGGACTGATCGCCTGCCTGCAGGTCATGCGAAATCCGGCCCGGCCCGTTGCCTCAAGCACGTCGTCGTCGACGTCGCGCAGGATTCTGTGCGCATTGCGCCAGCCGATCCTGGCCAACGCGGCTGCCAGATCCGCCCGGGCAGGATCGAACGGGCCCTGGTTGACGGCTGGGTCCGAAGGCCGGTCGATGTCGTTGCTTGCGCCGATCGCGTGCCGCGGGATTGTCACCGCGGTGCCGGCGTCGAAAGGCGGGGAAAGATCGAGAAAACCGGAAATGGAACTCAGGCACAGGGCCGGCGTGGAAACGAGCTGTTCGTAGCTGACGAAATGCACCGGCGCGCCGGTGCGGCGAAGCGCTTCCATGGCGAAGTAGAACTGGTTCCAGTAGTCAGCCGGCGTGCGGAACCTGTACTCCATCTTGGGTTGCGTGAAATCCTGCCTGATTTCGAACGGCTGGTTCAGGAACGGACCGAGATATTTGGCCGGCCTGAAGATGCTGTCGTTCCGGGAGAAACGGAACCATGACAGAAGCTGGGTAATGGGGTCCTTGCTCATCACGATGATGGGCAGGTCTCCATATTGCAGCGCGCGCCCCTTCATGAGAGCCGGAAAGACCCCGTGCTTCCAAAAGCCCTGGTCGAAGGAGACCGGCATGCCGAGGTGGGTTTCGATCAAATACTTGGCGAGATTCGTGCCCGATCGCGGCGTCCCCATGACCCGGATCCGCGCGGCATTGCCACCGGGCTGCGTCAGCGATCCACCGGGAGCTGGGCTAGTCATCGGCCCTCACAGCGCCAGACTGCCCTGCTCCGTCGCCTCGGCGTTGGGGTCGCCCGGCGCGGTGGCCCAGGCGAGTTCGACCAGCGTCACCGTGCGCTTTCCCGTGCCGTCGAGCTGGCAGACGATGAGGCCCTGCTCCTCGATATAGGTCAGCAGCCGCCTGGCCCGGCGCATGGAGTGCGAACCATAGGCGCGGGCGATCGCGCCATCGCTCGGGCACGGCCAGCCCTCCTTCGCCGCGCGCGCGATCATCATGAACACGCCCTGCATGTCCTCCGGCAGCAGCGAGGCGCGCACCGAGACATCACGCCACGCGCCATCCTCGGCCATGTCCGACCCCACCCCGGCACGGGCGCGCGTCAGCATGCGGCGAAATTCCTGCAGATCGGGTATGACCGAAGCCAGCCCCTCGATGCGACAGCGCACCACGAATTCCTGGTAGAGAACGCCGATGACGCGAAATCCCGCATCGGGTTCGGCCAGGATCGCGCGCAGAATGCGGTCCATCCGCTCGCGCCGTTCGGCCAGATCCTCGGCGCTGGGCGCGGGCTCCGCCGGTTCGGGCCGAATGTCGCGCGGCGCCGCCTTTGCCGCCATCAGCTGCTCGAGCAGATCCGGCGACGCCACCCGGCGCGGCGCGCGCATCGTCTCGGGCGGCGGGGCGGCCAGGATGATGGCTCGGGCATCCTCGAGCGCCGCCTCCGGCAGCGGCATCAGCCTGGGCGTGCCGTTGCGCGGGCTGGTGTCGGTCGGACCGATGCGCAGGCCGAGCGGCCGCCGCGACAGCGCCGGCCCCAGCGCCATGAACTGTCCGCGGTCCAGGTCGCGAAAGGCTTCCGCCTGCCGGCGCTCCATGCCGAGCAGATCGGCGGCGCGCGCCATGTCGATGTCGAGGAAGGTGCGGCCCATGAGGAAGTTGGAGGCTTCCGCCGCGACGTTCTTGGCGAGCTTGGCCAGCCGCTGCGTGGCGATGATGCCGGCAAGCCCGCGCTTGCGGCCACGGCACATCAGATTGGTCATGGCGCCGAGCGAGAGTTTTCGCGCCTCGTCGGAAACCTCGCCGGCCACCGCCGGCGCGAAAAGCTGCGCCTCGTCGACCACCACCAGCATCGGGTACCAATGGTCGCGCGCGACCTCGAACAGCCCGCCGAGGAAAGCGGCGGCGCGCCGCATCTGGTTCTCGGCATCGAGCCCTTCCAGGTTGAGCACTGTCGAGACGCGGTGGATGCGCGCCCGCTCGCCGGCCGCCTGCAGGCCGCGCTCGGTGTGCTCCTCGGCATCGATCACCAGATGGCCGTAACGCTCGCCCAGCGAAACGAAGTCGCCTTCGGGTCGATGATGGTCTGCTGCACCCAGGGCGCGCTCTGCTCCAAGAGCCGTCGCAACAGATGCGACTTGCCGGAGCCCGAATTGCCCTGCACCAGAAGGCGGGTCGCCAGCAGTTCCTCGAGATCGAGCTTCGCCGGGGCGCCCGCCGTCGTGTGTCCCATCTCGATCGCAACGGTCATGCCAGACTCATCGGCTCCTTCGCAGACGGGCTTATCAACCCGATCGCGGCCCGTCGAGCCGCGCAGGCCACGCGATTCGCGTTGCGCACAGCCGAGACAACGATGACGTGGCCACGATGGACGGCCGGAAACCGCGCATCGCCTGCCGGTTACTGCCTCGGGCCTGTGGATAGTAACCCTCTGTTCACCATGGGCCGGCGTTCCGATTGCGGGCACCAGGCATCCGCCTAACCTGACCCTGCATGGTGCCCCAACGTGATGCACCCAACGCCCCAAATGGCGGCCGGCGTCTTCAAGTTCCTCTGTGTATGCGCCGGTCGTCAGTTCTGTCCGTCACCTCATCGCATCCTGCGGTGGCACCGGCGGCAAGTGCGGTGCGGCCAGTCCCTTGAAGGGATCGCGCCAGGCTTCGACGGCTTCGAGCCGGCTGTACCAGCGGGCAAGAGCGGGATAATCACCGAGCGGCAGCCCGGCGACGTCGTTGAACGGCAGGAACGTCGCCATGCGGAAGTCGGCATAGGAGACCGAGTTGCCGACCAGCCATTGCCTGCCGACAAGCGTTGCCTCCAGGATCGCCGCCGTCGCTTGAAAAAGCTTCAGCCCCTCCTCGACCAACTGATGATCGATTGGGCCCAGCCCATAGCGCTGCTTGGTGCCGCGCTCGAAATGCACCATGTCGCAGGCCCGCGCGAAATTCTCCTTGCCCCAACTCAGCCAGCGGATCATGTCGGGCTCATCCTCACCGCTGCGCCAGAAATCCGAACACATGTCGCGCGACAACCGGCAGGCAATGGCGTCGGCCTCCCACAGGCTGCCGCCGGGCCACACAAGTATGGGCAGGGAAAGATTGGGATTGAGCGGCCGGAACCGCTCCGCTTGCCCTGGCGCGAACGGCGATGCGAATTCGAAGGTCAGCCTCGCCCCGAGATGACGCGCCACCGCGACCGCCAGGCGCGGATTGGGATTGCGGCTGAAGAACAGTTTTGTTTCCACCCCAGCCGGCATCGCCTCGACCCTGTCACTCATGAATGCCTCTCCTTGTCCCCGGCGACCATCGTCAGATCAAGGACGGATGCGGCTGGCGCAATCCGACAAATCATACATCCCACGGGAGCGGGCGGAACGAGCAACCCATCGAAACAGGAGGGTCGCGCAAAGTTTGGGTTGACCGTCTCCGATGGCGAGGCGACACTTCATCCCGCAGCAAGGCAGGAGGAAGAACGATGGATGAGCCCGATCGCTGGCGCCACATGTCGAACGCGCCGAAAGACGGCAGCCGGATCCTCGTTACGGTCCGCCCATCCGAACAGGGCCGGCGGAAGTCGACCTTGCCTACTGGTCACGCGCCGATCAATTCGGTGAGGAAGGCTGGCGCGCCTCCGATTCCTCGCCTGGCCGCGTCGTCGAATATGCCGAGCCGGAGCTGAAATGCTGGATGCCGATGCCCTCGGCCAATCTCAGCCGGGGCGCCTCGATGCCGGCGCCCTGGGAAGGCGACGACGCGCAGCAACTGGACGGCTCGGGGATTTAGCGCTCTTCCTCCCCTCTGCGATTGGCGAAATCGCCGAAACCGCCAATCTCCCCCCTCGTGGGGGAGATGTCCGGCAGGACAGAGGGGGGCGCCGTAGAGCGCCAACCTCAATCACAATCGAAACTGCCATGCCTCATACGCCATTGCCGCCACAGAACCGAGCGAATGCTCGATCGATGCGCAAGGTCATGACCGACGCGGAGTTGAAGCTCTGGAATGAACTTCGCGCGCATCGGCTGATGGTGCTTGGCTTTCGAAGACAATTTCCGATTGCCGGCTATATCGCCGACTTTGCGTGCCCGCAGAAGAAGCTCGTCGTCGAACTCGATGGATCGCAGCATGGTGATGCAGATCTTGCAGTGAACGACACTGTCAGGACGAAGCGTCTGGAGCAGGACGGCTGGACCGTGCTCCGGTTTTGGAATGACGATGTCATCCGCGACATCGACAATGTCTGCCAGCATATTGTCATCATGGCGGGTTTGGGTGGTATCGAATGAAAGGCTGGCGGGACAGCGCCCCCCTCTGCCCTGCCGGGCATCTCCCCCACGAGGGGGGAGATTGGCAGCTTCGACGCCAGCTTTAAAACAAGAACGCCGCCGTCGCCGGGTTCGGACCGCCGCGGCCGTCGGCCGAATCCATGCCCGCGATCGTCTTCAGGTCCTGCGCGTCCAGTTCGAAATCGAAGACGTCGAGATTGGCGGCGATACGATCCTGGCGGGCCGACTTCGGGATGACGATCAGCCCTTGCTGAAGATGCCAGCGGATCATGGTCTGAGCGGCGGATTTCCCATGCTTCTTGGCAATGCCTGCAATGGTCGGGTCGCCGAGCAGCTTGCCGCTGCCCAGCGGGCTCCAGCTTTCCGTATGGATGTCGTGTTTGGCATGGAATTCCCTGAGCGCGCGCTGCTGGAAGCGCGGATGCAGTTCCACCTGGTTGACGACGGGAACCACGCCCGTCTCGCCGATGATGCGCTCCAGATGATCAGGATTGAAATTCGAGACGCCGATCGACTTGATGCGGCCGGCCAGCTTCAGCTCGACGAGCGTCTTCCACGCCTCGACATATTTGTCCTGGCTGGGCACCGGCCAGTGGATCAGGAACAGGTCGAGCTGCTCGACGCCGAGCTTCTTCATCGTGTCGTCGAAGGCACGAAGCGCCGCATCGCGCTGGTGGGCGCCGTTGCGCAGCTTCGAGGTGATGAACAGCTCTGCTGCCGGCACGCCGGCCGCGCGGATCGCCTCGCCGACACCTTCCTCGTTCTGATAACCCTCGGCCGTATCGATCAGCCGGTAGCCGGCCCCGATCGCCCAGCCCACCACTTGCGCGGTGATGTCGTGATCGACCTGCCACACGCCAAGGCCAAGCTGGGGAATGGCGGCGCCGTCGTTCAACGTGATCTGTTCGGGCATGGTCTGGTCCTTTTGCGGGGAATGGTCCAGCCTATCTAGGCTCGACATCGCGCAACGGCCAGTCGCCGGGGGAAAATTCGCCGGCGGAAAATCTGTGTCCCTTCACTTCGGCCGGCGCACCGCCCTCACCACGCCGACATTGCCGCCGCCGCAGAACAGGCGCTCGCCACCGTCGGATTCGAGCCCCGAAATGCCCATGCCCGTGGGCATGTCGAGCTTCTCCAGTACCTTGCCCGTCTGCGGGTCGATGCGCCTGAGATCGCTCTCGTCGCCTTCCCAGGTCGCATGCCACATCTCGCCTTCCACCCAGGTTACTCCGGTGACGAAGCGGTTGGATTCGATGGTGCGCAGCACTGCCCCGGTCTCGGGATCGATCTGGTGGATCTTGCGGTCGCGATACTGCCCGACCCAGAGCGTCCCCTCGGCCCAGGTCAGCCCGGAATCGCGGCCGCCTCCAGGCGCTGGAATGGTGGTCAGGATCTCGCCGCTATCCGGGTCGATCTTCAGGATGCGGTCGTTGGTGATCTGGTAGAGATGCCTTCCGTCATAGGCGGTGCCGGCATGCGCCGCGACGTCGATCGTGCGCACAGGCTTGCCGGTTTGCGGATCGAAGGCATTCAGCCTGTCGCCCGAGGCGAACCACACGCTCTTGCCGTCGAAGCTTACGCCGCCCACCGTCTCCACACCGGGAAAGGGTCCGTATTCCTGCAAGATTTCGGCCGCTGAATGTTTCATGCCCTTGCCCTCATAAGATGATGGAATGATCCATTCCTACCCGTTCGGCAGCGGCGCCGGGAGTAACAAGGTGGTCGTGAAACCGGCCACCGGCGGCGTCATCCAGCGGCGCGCCCGGCCATGGCCGAACGACTGCACCTTGCCGGCCTCGGCAAGCGGCTCGAGCGCTCGCTGCACGCTGCGCTGGCCGGTTCCGAGCGCCAGCGCCAGGGCCGAACTCGACCACGCCTCGCCATCGGCGAGCAAAGCGAGCACGGCCGCGTGCCGTTCCTCGATCGGCCGCGCCAGCACCATCACCGCGCGCGCCCGGCGTGGCGCCAGCGTGAAGCCGCGCTTGGTGGCGCTGATATCCGTCAACGTGGCAACCTCGGCGCGCAGCCGCCCGATCTCGACGCGCAGGCGGGCGCGATGCGATTCGTCGGCATGCTTGCCGCCGAAGGCCCGCGCCACGAGGTCCCCCCGCGACACGTCGCCGGGCCAGGCTTCGGCCAGCGTGCGTGCCAGCGAGAACAGCACCGGCCGGCTCGCCAGCGAGATCGTGACACCGCCGCTGCGCACGGCATAGCGGAAGGCATCGACGACCAGATCAGGCGATCCCTGCAACGCCTCGACCTCCTCGAGCAGCAGCGGCCGCTCGCTCCCTTGCTCGATCAGCCGCGCCGCGGGCGTCTCCAGTGCCTGGCTTGCGCTCTCGACCTCCGCGATGAGACCGGGAATGCCGGCCTTGCGGGCGGCATGGCGCGCCCATTCCAACGCCGCGCGCGCCGGCCGGGTCCTGAGCCGCCGCATGGCGATGCCGGCGACGGCCAACTCGTGCGCGGCCCTTGCCGCCGGGGGAAGCGGCGCCGGGTCGAGCCCGGCCAGCACATGTTCGGCCTCGTCGAGGCGGCCGATCAGAAGCAGCCGCCGCACCTTGAGGTGGCCGGCATGCGCAGCGTTCAGCCGGTCGCCGTGCTTTTCCAGCGCCGTGCGGGCCGCGTCGAGCGCCTTGGCCGGCCAGCCGAGATCACGCGAGACCAGCGCGATCTCGGCCTCGGCGACGACGCATCGGGCACGCGCGACGGCCTCTTTCGGGCTGAAGGCGCGCGCGGCCCGCCGCAACAGGAGCTTGGCGCGATCGAAATCGCCGAGTTGCGCCATGGCGATGCCGCGCAGCGCCAGCGCCGGGGCGTCCTCGCGCAGCGCAACGCGGTCAAGCGCGCCGAGCGGATCGCCGGCCGCCAGCGCAAGCGCCGCGGCGGTGATCAGCGAGTCCATTCAAATCCCGTCACACTTGTAACTCCCACCTCGGCGAAGCACCGCCCTACCTTAAGTCAGTACCGTCAACCAGCAAGCCATGCCGGCAGGGACGGCACGCAAGGAGAACCAAAATGCCTGCCTCCACCAATCTCGACCTCGACGCGGCGAATGATACGGCCAAGCACGCCGGACGCCACCCCTGCTGCGCCGGGCCGGAACTCTCGGATCCCGCCGCGCCCGCAACGCCCCGACATCCCCAGGCAACACCACACCGCAACGACGCCACGACTGGCAAAGGAGAAGACCAATGACCATGACGATGAAGACCCCACCGATCGTTTCACGGCAAGACTGGGAAGCCGCTCAAAAAGAGATGTTGGTGAAGGAGAAGGCGACGATGCGCGCCAGGGATGCGCTGTCGGCCGAACGCCGGCGCATGCCGTGGACGGAAGTGGACAAGGCCTATGTTTTCGAAGGCCCCGACGGCAAGGTCAGCCTGCTCGACTTGTTCGAAGGCCGCCGCCAGTTGATCGTCTACCGCGCCTTCTTCGAGCCCGGCGTCTATGGCTGGCCCGATCACGCTTGCCGCGGCTGCTCGCTCGGCGCCGACCAGGTCGGTCACCTCGCCCATCTCAACGCCCGCAACACCACGCTCGCCTACGCTTCGCGCGCCCCACAGGCCGACATTGCGCGGCTGAAGCAGCGGATGGGCTGGGAGATGCCCTGGTACACCATCACCGACAGCTTCGACAAAGACTTCGGCGTCGACGAGTGGCACGGCCACAACGTGTTCATTCATGATGGCGACCGCATCTTCCGCACCTATTTCATCAACAACCGCGGCGATGAGGCATTGGGTACCGTCTGGAGCTATCTCGACGTCACCCCGCTCGGCCGCCAGGAGACCTGGGAGGACTCGCCCGAGGGTTATCCGCAGACCCCGCTCTACAGCTGGTGGAACTGGCACGACAATTACGAAGCTGGGGCCGACAAGAAATGGGCCGAGGTATCCGCCGCCGGCGAGGCCGCGTTCCGCGACAAGGGCGAGTAGCGGCGCTTGGCGGGAAGGGTGGCACGCCCCATCCTGCCTGGTTTCCTCTCCCTCGCGGATTGGGGGAGAGGAACCTTGCCAACCATCAAGGGAAAAGACCATGAGCGACATTCATTCTGGCACCGGAAGCGCGACCCCCAAAAACACCGCTACCCCCGGCATCGCCGACTGGCTGTGCCTCGCCGCGGCGCCGACCTTCGCCCTGATGGCGCTGGTCTCCTGTCTTCAGGGCAGTGCCGCCACCATGCTGTGCATGGGCGCCTCACCTCTTACCGGCATGCCGGCAATGTATCTCCTGATGAGCGCCTTCCATCTGACGCCCTGGCTGCGGGTGGTTTCCGGCCGGCGGGCCCGGTAGCGGCCGCCATCCTGCAACCCGACACAGGCCGGAGAGAGACAGGCCTCGGACCCTGTCAGAGGGTCGGTTCATGCTGGTAAAGCTCATCCATGCTGAGCGACGCCAAGGCCGCGAAAGGGGCCTGCTTCTTCACACGGCCGCCGCTCAGGATCACCACGTCGTCGCAGAACGAGATGGTGCTGTGGTGATGGCTGATCACGAGGGTCGTGCGGCGGCCGGCTCTCGACTTCAACGTCTCGACGATCGCCGCTTCCGACAGTCCGTCCACGGCATTCGTGGCTTCGTCCAGGATGAGGAGATCGGGATCGCGCACCAGTGCCCTCGCCAAGGCGATCCGCTGCCTTTGTCCCGCTGACAGATTGACACCCCTGTAGCCGACGACGGTGTTGTAGCCCTGCGGCAGATGTTCAATGAATTCATGCGCTTCGGCCAGTCTCGCGGCATGCTCGGCATCGCCGCTCGTGGCCCCGTCCTGGCCGTAGGTTATATTCTCGAAAATGGTGCCGTCCACCAGTTCCAGCTCCTGGCTGGCAAGCGCGACGTGCCTTCGCCACTGGCTGGGGTCGATCTGGTCGAGCGGCGACCCATCGACAAAAATCCCACCGGAGCTCGGCTCGACAAAGCGGCACAGAAGATTGACGATCGTCGTCTTGCCCGCGCCCGACCGGCCGATGAGCGCCGTCGAGCGGCCGCTTCGGATATCGAAAGTCGCCGAATGCAGCGCCGCCGCGCGTGCGTCCGCGCCGGAATAAGTAAATGCCACGTCGTCGAAACTGATCCCTTGCCGCAGACCGTGGAATGGCCCGTCGCCTTGCGGAGGCTTGGGCTTGTCCGCCGGATCCAGCATCCAATCGACCTCTTCGAGCGACCCGCTCAAGCCTTGCAGCTGGCTCCACGACATTTGCAAAGCCCGCATATGCGGCTGTAGCCGGTAGAGCAGGATGACGAATGCGACGATCAGCGGGAAGCTCACATCGGCGAACCATGCGCCGATCACCACCGCAAGGAACAGCATCGCATGGAGAACCTCGGTCAGCGGCGGCAATGCCCCCTGCCGGGTAAGCAGCACGAAAGCAGCCCGGCGAACCGCGTCCGATGCCTGGTCGAACACCACCTGCTCGCGGCTCTCCTGTCCGAAGATACGGATCAGGCGCCCAGCATGGACAAGGTGGAGCATCTGCGATGCGAGATCGCTGTTGCGGGAGGCGACGCTGCGGCTGGGCGCTTTCAGATTGGCCGAGAGAACGGCGTGGACGACCTGGACGAGAGCCAGGCCCAATGTGACCAACAGTGTCATCTGCCACGACAGCAGGAGCAGAAATGCCAGCAGGATGATGGCCGCCGATGCGCTGACGATGGCCGACAGCATGATCTGGATCGCATCCGATGCCCGCCAGGATTCGTTCGAGATGATGTTGAGCAGCCGTCCGGGACTTTGCTGCAGGAAGAATGGGTAACCTATCCTGAGGAGCTGCTCCGACAGCGCGCTGCGGATCGAATGGCTTGCCTTGCCGTAAATGAAGGTGGTCAGCAGCGTGTTCGCGAATGCGAAAACGTTCTTCAGCACGATCGAGCCGAGGATCGCGACCGAAATGACGATCAGCCGGTCGCGCTCGTCCAGACCCGATCCGAAATACTGAAAGACGGCGGAGAAGCCGGCCATTCCGGCCGCATCCGCGTGTCCCATGATTATGCCCAGCAAGGGGATGATCAAGCCTATGCCGAACCCTTCGAGGGCGGCGCCGACAAGACCAAGAACCACCACGGAAGGAAGCAGTCGCAACTGCTTCCTTCCGAGCGCGCGGCCCAGCATCGGCAAGCTTGGCGGCAAAAATCGCATTATGGCCTGTCACCTCGCCTGGGCATCTGCCTGCCGATCCTGCGGCACTTGCACTTCTTCCGGCCATCTCGCCAGCAAAAGAAGCGCAAATCTGGCCGCGCCGGTCAGATTCATGATGACGATCGGCCAATGCGACAGCTGGAGTTCGCGGTCGAACCGGGGACCACCCGCCAACTCCCGCAAAGCCCCTCTCGTGGCCCAATAGAAATGGCGAAGCAGCCAGGGCGCATGGCGGGCATGTTTCAGGCAAAGGGCGCCATTGCCGAAGCTGTAGTCGCGGTGGAGCTTTTCGATCGATTTACGGTCTCGCCGGCCATGATGATGGAAAACTGTCATATCGGGCACATATTCGACCGGAATGCCGAGCAGCATCGCTCGAACAAGGTAATCCGTATCTTCCGCTGACCGCAGCGGGCCGCCGGCGCCGAACCGTTCGTCGAAATGACCGATACGGGCCGCGACATCGCGGTGCATCACCATGTTGCAGCCAAGCACGAAACCGCCCGGATGAACATCGGGGGTGAGCCGCTCGCGCACCCGCGAGCGCTTGATCGTGAACGGCAAATCCCGGGGATCGCCGAGTTCGACGCAGCCGCCACGGATGAGCCATTGTTCGCCGGAAGCATAGTGCCGTTCAAGATCGCGGAGATAATCGCCATCGACCTCGCAATCATCATCGACGAAGACCAGCACGCGGCCGCGCGCGCGCGCCACTCCGGCGTTGCGGGCGGCGGCCAATCCGGGGCGCGGCTCGCGCACGGTTGTGAACGGGATATCGGATATTTCGGCGATGCCGGCCAGGCGCTCCGGCGTGCGGTCGACCGAACCATTGTCGACAACCACCAGTTCGGCCGCGAAAGCGGCATGGGCGCGGCACGCGCTTTGGACCGACCTGATGCAAGCCTCGAGCACGGCGACACGGTTGCGCGTGCATATGATGAAGCTGACCGCCGGCGGCGATCGCTCGGGCCGGGAATCGACGGGGACAAGCTCCGTCTGGCGATTGCGCTGCGTGGGTGGGCGGGCTTTGACGATCATCCCTGCCGCTAGCTCAACTGATGGGACGCCAGGACCGCCGCCGCAGGCGCGGATTTCAGGTACCGCGCCACGGCGTCCGCCTGACGGCCGGCCGACATCGAGACAAGACTGAACCATGGCGCGTAGGCGCCGAGACGCAACGCGTACTTTTCGCGGCGCCGAATGAAATTCCATTTCGCGGTCCGCGTCAGGAATTCGTGCGTCAGCGGAGGTTGCATTTCGTCGCCTATGAGTTGGTAGAGGAAATAGAACAGGTTCAACGCGCCGGCCGCAAAGCTCGGCCGCGTTTCCGTCGGCAGCGCGGAGATCCTCGCCTCGAGTGCAAGAATGAACGCCGCGGCCCGGCGAACCGTGTCGGTCGAAACGGCCTCGCCGATATCGCGCAGATCGCGTGTGTCCTGTGCCAGGCCTTCCCGCTCGAGGTTCTCGGCCACGATCGTCAGATGTGTCCGGCGCATCTCCTTCCTGTGCCTGCTCGTTACGCTCCCGTCATGGATACGGTAGACGATCAGGTTTTCGGGGATCATCGCCGCCGGATAACGATCGGCAAGCCGCCTGAAGAGGTCGAAATCCTCGGCGTGTTTGTATTTTGGGTCGTAGAATAGAACGTCGTCTTTTATGACTTTCCGGTTGTATACAACCGTGGAATGCATGAATATCGTGAAGAACATCGACAATATGCGGAGCTGGCCGAACCGGAATACCGGATCGGGTGTACCCTTGGCGACGCGGTTGCGAAGCAAGGTATCGAAACCGGCGCCACACAGACCGAGATCGGGCTGCCGGTCGAACAGCGCCACCTGGCGCGACAGGCGTGACGGATAGGCAATATCGTCCGCGTCCATCCTGGCGACAAGGTCACCCCGAGCGACAGCCAGCCCCTCGTTGAGGGTTGCGATAAGCCCCCGGTTTTCCCGGGAGATGATGGAGATCCGGTTGTCGGCCTGCCGGTGCCGCTGCAGGATTTGCAGGGAGTTGTCCGTCGAGCCGTCGTCGATCGCAATGACCTCCAGGCGATCGTGGTCCTGCCGCAGGATGCTGCCGAGCGCGGTGCTGAGATAGGGTCCCGCGTTGTAGACTGGCAGCAGAACGGACACCAGGGGAGCGGCCATGGTCAGCTCCGATCCGTTCGTTGTAGATCGCCTGCCGCCTCGCGGCCGTCGAGCAATCCACCGGGATAAGCCCCTGCCGCGCCTCTGGGCCATCCGGCGTCGGTCGTGTCGGCGCGTGCCCGGATGCGCGTGCCTGCTCCGGCCGCAACATAGGGAAAGTAGCGCTTGAGGCTGTTGAGCGGCTTTTCGAAAACCAGCCACGATACCGAGGCCAGGATGAGGGTGGCCGTTCCTGCAACCAGGAACCGACCCGCCCCCTGCTCCGAGACGTTGATGGGGATCCACGGCTGGGACTTGACGGCCAACGACAGGAGTATGGGGTGGTACAGATAAACGCCATAGCTGACGCGGCCAAGGGCGGTGAGCGGCGGCAGTTCGAGGAGCCAGCCGCGGTACCCGCGATGGCCTCGAGAGCAACTCGCGACGATCATCACGAGAGGCCCGAGCGGGAGGACTTGCGACAGCAGCCAGCGGGCCCATTCCTGGACAGTGTCCGGCGGCGCCGGAGCAAACCACTGCAGGGCGAAAAACGCGACCGCGAACGCCGGCCAGCCAAGCCGTAGCCACTGTGGCAAGACCGTAGCCCTGGTTCGGTAGACGGCAAGCCACGCACCCGACGCGAGCGCGTCCATGGACGCCGGCGGAAGCAGATCGCGCGCGAGCGCGGGGGTGCCAGTGATCGGCCAGTAAAAGCGATACGACAATGACAGCACAATGACGCCGATGCAGATCGCCTCGAGGCGCCGGCGTGGCGCCAGCAAGACGACCAGCGGCCAGGCGATATAGAACTGCTCCTCGATGCTCAGGCTCCAGAAATGGCAGAGCAGCCAGGGCGACCAATCGTTGCGCAGCGCGTACCAGAAATTCGACAGGTAAAGCGCATGCCAGATCAGCGATCCCCTGGAATGCTCCAGGTCAACCATCCAGACGACGCCCAGCACGGCGAAATAGGGCGGGAATATTCGCAATGCCCGCCTGATGTAGAAGGATCTCAGCGCGGGCGCGGCTTCAAATTCAGCCGCCGAACGCGCTTCCAGGAGAAGGCGCGTGATGAGAAAGCCGCTCAGCACGAAGAACAGCCGCACGCCGATGTGGCCCCAGAAAGAAGAGCCTCCCGCCGCGAAGAAATGGGAATACAGCACCATCGTGACGGCGATGGCCCTCAATCCGTCCAGCTGGGTATCGCGAGAGTTTCCCATCAGCCGCTTCCGCCGGCGGAACATCTCCGATGAGGCTGGCGGCTTATCATCACGGATTCCCGGCCTCGAGAGTCAAAAGAGTGGTTCGCAACGGACGATCCGCGTCCTTGCCGCCGCTCATGTTCGCCAAGGCGCCGACAGTGCCAAATCCGCGCTCCACGAGCCCGCCCGGGACGGGTCCGATATCCGACGTCTGCCAGCGGAAAGCTCAAGTTGGTCAACTTGACGGAACCCTTCGCCGCGCGTTTCCAGTTGGCCAATGAGTGCTTCCACGCAATGGTGCGGCGCAACACAAAAGATTTACCGTACTGAAATAGTTTTGTGATTGGAGGGCTAGGAAATGACTACAAACCGCCCTGATTTTGCCGCTAAGGCCAAAATGGCCGTTAATCGTGCGAAGCGAATGAGGTTGTCCGGGTAAAACAACACATATTTCCGGTTGCATCCGGGAAGAAACATCCAAATTTCCCTTTAAATCATGGAAAATTATATTTTAAATATGCGATTTATAACAAATTAGACGCAGAGAATTATATGAAATAATTAGTCTTTTGCAGCGCAGCATAACCGATCACCGTTCGGGATCGAAAGCCGGACTGGCGCGTCTGGTGTAGTCCAGGCGCCTCTTCATCCCGCCTTTACAGCTCCGAACCGCAACCCATCCATCAACAGCTTGACCAGCCGGCGCGAGCGGTCGCGCCACTCAGCTGTGTCGGGCGCCGAATAGATGCCGCCCAGCGCGTGCAGCACGTCGGAGGCATCGACGTCGTCGCGGATGGTGCCGTCGGCGACCGCCGCATCCACCAGTTGCCGCAAGGCCTGGGAAACCTTGCCCGACGTGTCGGAAAACAGCGTCGAATTGGTGGTAAGAAGGATCCGCAGGCTGGTCGCCAGGCCGCGCTTGGTGGCGATATAGTCGACGAAGCGGCGCATCCATTCTTCCAGCGCGACATCCGAAGGATGCTTTGCCGCAAGCTCGCCGGCCGCCGCGCACAACCCCTCCACTTCGCGGCGGTAGACCACTTCGACCAGATGCTCGCGCGTCGGGAAATGCCGGTAGAGCGTGCCGATGCCGACACCGGCGCGGCGCGCGATCTCCTCCAGCGAGGCATCGATGCCGCGCTCGGCGAAGACCGATGCCGCCACCTCGACCAGCCGGTCGCGGTTGCGTTGCGCATCCGCGCGCAGTGGCTTGTCGGCGCCGGCGGATTTTTGGTCGACAGTTGTGACGGGCTCAAAAGCCAATTTTTTCTCCACCAGGGATATGGGGGCTTGAACCATGCCTGGCCAGCCCCCACGTAAATAAACGGAGGCGCCTCCGTTTTAGTGGAGCACCTTTATCATATAATCAGGGAGCCCGGTATGTCACGTCTTTCAAAGCCGCAAGCTGTCAGCTTACTCACCCGCGGCGGATTGGCTGTGGCCTGACCTTGCCCCTCCCTTTCAAAGCGCCAGATCATTCCCCTCAGCGTCAAGCAACTGGAGCCAGACGCCTCATGACCAGCAAGACCACAATCCCTGTCCATCTCGATATCAACGGACGGCATCACGAGTTGCAGCTCGAACCGCGTGTCACGCTGCTCGATGCCTTGCGTGACAGGCTCGGCCTGACCGGCACCAAGAAGGGCTGCGACCACGGCCAGTGCGGTGCCTGCACCGTCCATGTCGACGGCGAGCGCGTGCTGGCCTGCCTGACGCTGGCAGCCCAGGCCGAAGGCCGCACCATCACCACCATAGAGGGGCTTGCACGGGAGGGCGAACTGCATCCCGTGCAGGCTGCCTTCCTCGAACAGGACGCCTTCCAATGCGGCTATTGCACATCAGGCCAGATCATGTCGGCGGTGGCCTGCATCCGCGAGGGCCATGCCGGATCGGATGAGGAGATCCGCGAATACATGGCCGGCAATCTCTGCCGCTGCGGCGCTTATCCGCACATCGTCGCTGCCGTGCGCCAGGCAGCGCTGGAGGCCGCGTCATGAGGGATTTTTCCTATCTTCGCGCCACCTCGTCCGACGCCGCCCGCCAGGCGGCCGCGCTCCCCGGCGCCATGCTGCTCGCCGGCGGCACGACGCTGATCGACCTCGCCAAATGCGGCGTCGCCGAACCAGACACGCTGGTCGACATCACCCATCTCGTGGGGCTGGACCGGATCGAGATCGACGAACGCGGCGCCATCATCGGCGCGCTCGCCAGGATGGGCCATGTCGCCGACCACGCGGACATCAAGAGCCGCTTCCCCGCCATCTCTGAGGCGCTGTGGCAAGCGGCTTCGGCGCAGATCCGCAACATGGCGACCATCGGCGGCAATCTGATGCAGCGCACGCGCTGTCCCTATTTCCGCGATCCCTCGAACTTTGCCGCTTGCAACAAGCGCGAACCGGGCAGCGGCTGTTCGGCGATCGGAGGCGTTACCAAGGGCCATGCCGTGCTTGGCACCAGCGAGGCCTGCATCGCCATGTATCCCGGCGACCTCGCCACGGCGCTGGTCGCTTTCGATGCGGTCGTTCATCTCGGCGATCGGCGCATCCTCGTCGATGACTTTTTCCTGCTGCCCGGCACGACGCCGGACAAGGAGCACGCGATCGAGCCGGGCGAAATGATCACCGCCATCGAAATCCCCTCTTCCGCGGCCGTCCGGCGTTCGACCTATCTGAAGGTCCGCGACCGGCAGTCCTACGAGTTCGCCGCCGCCAGTGCCGCCGTCGGGCTCGAACTGGAAGCTGACGGACGCACCATCCGCGACCTGCGTGTGGCGCTCGGTGGCGTCGCCACCAAACCCTGGCGGGCAAGGGCCGTGGAAGAAGTCTTGAAAGGCAAGGTGCTGGAGCCGGAAGCTGTTCGCGCCGCCAGCCTGCTCGCCGTCGAAGGCGCTGTCGACCATGGCGCCAACCACTACAAGATCGAGCTCGCGCCGCGCGTCGTCGCACGGGCTATTCTCAAGATGGGAGAAACGGCATGACCGTTCACAACATCCGAGTTGGTGAATCGAAACGGGGCGATGCGTCCGACGGCGGCGCGGACGCGGTCGGCGGCCGGTTGTCGCGCGTCGATGGCCCGGCCAAGATCACGGGTGCGGCCAAATACGCCGTCGAGCAGCAGCTCGAAGGGCTCGCCTATGCCGTGCTGGTCGAAAGCACCATCGCATCCGGCAAGGTGCGCGCCATCGACAGCAAGGCGGCCGAGGCGGCGCCGGGCGTACTCAAGGTGCTGACGCCAGACACCATCATCAGCCTGAAAACCGCCTCGGACTGGTTCGGCACGCCGCCGCCCGACAAACCCTACTGCCCGCTGGCGCGCGACATCACCTTCTCTGGCCAGCATGTCGCCGCCGTCGTCGCCGAGACCTTCGAGCAGGCCGTGGCCGCCGCGGCGATGGTCAAGGTCAGCTACGACGAGACGCCTTCCATCGTCGACCTCAGCGACGGCAAGGCCGGCGACGGCATTACGATCGACGCCATGACCAAGGAATGGGGCGACGCGTCCGCCGCCTTCGCCTCCGCCCCGGTGCGAATCTGCGCCGCCTACAACACACCGCGCGAATACCAGGCGCCGATGGAGCCGCATGGCCTGATCGCCCGCTGGGAGGGCGACCATCTCACCGTGTGGGAACCGAGCCAGTGGCTGGACGGCATGGCGCGCACCTATGCCGAATGGTTCGCCGTGCCGTTCGAGAATGTACGGCTGGTGTCGCCCTATGTCGGTGGCGGCTTCGGCTCCAAGGCGCTGGCGCTGAGCCATGGCGCGGTGGCCGCAAGTGCCGCCAAAATGCTTGGCCGGCCGGTGCGGCTGGTGATGACGCGGGCGCAGACCTTCACCGGCTATGGCGGCCGCGCCGCGACCCGCCAGACGGTGACGATCGGCGCCGACCATGACGGCATGATTCAGTCGATCGTGCATCGCGGCGTCAACGAAACATCCATCGACGGCATGTGGGTCGAGCCGCTGGGCTCGGTCACCTCGATCATGTACGCGACGCCGAACTTCTCCTCCAGGCAGAATGTCGTGCGGGTGAATTCGGTGGTGCCGGGCGCCATGCGCGCGCCGGGCGAAAACCCGTCGGCCTTCGGCATCGAGAGCGCCATCGACGAACTCGCCTACGAGGTCGGCATCGATCCGCTGGAGATCCGGCTGCGCAACTACGCCGAGCAGGATCCGCATGCCAAAAAAGCCTGGTCGACCAGGCAGTTGCGCGAGGCGTTTGCGGCAGGCGCCGAGCGCTTCGGCTGGGCCAGGCGCACGCCCGAGCCACGCTCGATGCGCGACGGCAACCATCTGATCGGCTGGGGCGTGGCCGCCGGCACCTATCCGGTGCGGCGCGCCTATGGCGAGGCGGTCGTGCGCATCCTGGCCGACGGCTCGGTTGAGGTCGAGAGCTCCTCGATCGACATGGGCCAGGGCACCTACACCATCCTGGCGCAGACCGCCGCCGAGACGGTTGGCGTGTCCGCCGACGACGTCGTGGTGAAACTGGGCGACTCCCGCTTTGCCCGTGCCGGCGTCTCCGGCGGCTCACGGCTGGCCGGCGTGATGACCGGCGCGGTCTACAAGGCGGCGACCTCGGCGCTCGACCAACTGATCGGTCTGGCGATCAGTGATCCACGCTCGCCCTTCAACGCGCTGCAGGCCAACACTCTGGTCGTCGCCAAAGGCCGCATCACCGCGCCACGCGGCGATGGCCCCGATGTCTCGATCGCCGAACTGCTCAAAAGCGTCGGCCGCGACCGCATCGAGGCGACGGGCGACACCATGCCGGCCAATTCGACCGCCGAAGACCGCTACAAGAACTACACCACCATCGCCATGGCGCTGCCGCACACCGAGGGCGACTATTCCCGCCACTCCTGGTGCGCGCATTTCGTCGAGGTGCGGGTCGACGAGGATTTCGGCACGGTGCGCGTGTCGCGCGTGGTCTCGGCGCTGGATTCGGGCCGGCTCTACAATCCGAAGCTGGCCGAAAGCCAATGGAAGGGCGGCATCATCATGGGCATCGGCCAGGCGCTGCTCGAAGAAGGCATCGTCGACCGCCGCCACGGCCGCATCGTCAACAACAACCTCGCGGACTATCTCGTCCCCACCAATGCCGACATCCCCGACATCGAGGTGATTTCGGTCGGCATCCCCGACCTGCATTCCTCGGTGCTCGGCGGCAAGGGCGTCGGCGAACTGGCGATCGTCGGCATGGCGCCGGCCATTGCCAACGCGGTGTTCCACGCGACGGGAAAGCGGATCAGGGATCTGCCGATCACGCTGGAGAAGCTGATCTGAGCGCGTAATCTCCCCCTTGAGGGGGAGATGTCGCCGAAGGCGACAGAGGGGGTCGTCTCGCGTGAAGCGCTAACCTCCGATCGTCGCAAGAAAGTCGCGCCCAGTCGAACCGACCCCCTCTGGCCTGCCGGCCATCTCCCCCTCGAGGGGAAGATCACTTTCCCTACCATTCCAATGCGAACGCCAGCTTGCCGAAATGCAGGCCGCCGGCAGCCATGTGGGTGTAGGCTTCGGTCGCTTGATCGGGTGAAAACACCTTGTCGACCACCGGCTCGATCCGGGCCGCGCCGATGGCCCGGGCGGCGTCGAAAAGATCGGACACCGATCCGGTGTTGTTGCCGACCACCTTCAACGCCTTGATGATGATCGGCAGCAGGTTGATCGTGGCTTCGGCACCGGTGACGAAGCCGATGGTGAACAGCGTGCCACCGGGCGCGGTGGCGTTGACGGCGCGGGCGAAGGTGGCGGTGCCGCCGGTCTCGACGACAAGATCGGCGCCAAGGCCGTCGGTCAGTTCCAGCACCTTGCCGTCCCAGTCTGATGTCGCGCGATAGTTGATGAGATGATCGGCGCCGAGCGCCTTTGCCCGCTCCAGCTTTTCGTCCGACGACGAGGTGATGATGACGGTGGCGCCGGCGGCTTTCGCCAGCTGCAGGGTGAAGATCGAGACGCCGCCAGTGCCAAGCAGCACGACGACCGAGCCCGGACCGACATTGGCGGCGCGAATGGCGTTCCAGGCGGTGGTGCCGGCGATCGGCAGCGTCGACGCCGCCTCGAAGGAGAGATGCGCCGGGACCGGCACCAGCGAATTGGCCGGCAGCGCGACATATTCCGCCAGCGACCCGGGCAGCGAAACACCGCGCATGTGCGTCATCTCGTAAGGCCGCGGCGCCCCCCGATCCAGCGCGGCTTGGCATGCGCGACGACGCGATCGCCGATGGCGAGCCTCGTAACGCCCTCGCCCAGCGCGACGATCTCGCCGGCGCCGTCGGCGACGGGGATGAGCGGGAAGCTCGGTCCGGGATAGTTGCCGCTCGCCACCGCCACATCGACGAAATTGAGGCTCGCCGCACGCTGGCGGATCAGCACCTCGCCGCGCTGCGGTTCGGGGGTTGCAACGGTGGCGGCGCGGAAGGCGTCCAGCCTGGGCTGGCTGAGTTCGATGGCTCTCATGGTTTCACTCCGGTGGAACGATTAATGGATTGAGTGAGCCTATTTGCTGCGTTATCTCTGGATAATCCTCGTTTTCTGCAATTGAGAACTGTGAATAGTGCAGCAATCTTACGAACCCGCGGCCCTTGCCGAGATGGCGGCCTTCGCGGCCATCGCCGAGGCGCGCTCCTTCACCAGGGCGGCGGCGCGAATCGGGCGCGACGCGACCATCCTGTCGCGGCGCCTTCAATCGCTGGAGACGCGGCTGGGGGTGAGGCTGCTCTCGCGCACGACGCGCAGCGTGTCGCTGACCGAAGCGGGCGCTGAATTCCTGGTGCGTGTGCGCGCCATCCTCGCATCCGTCGACGAGGCCGAGGCCGTCGCGTCCGCGCATGCCGGGGGCGGCCCGCGCGGCGTGCTCAGGCTGGCGCTGCCCGGCACGTTCGGACGCATGTGGATCGGGCCGCTGCTGCCTCAATTCCTTGCCGAATTTCCCGATGTCCGCATCGAGGCCGAATTCTCCAATCGCTTCGCCGATCTGGTCGCCGAGAATTTCGATGTCGCCGTGCGGCTCGGCGCGCTGGAGGATTCGCGCCTGGTGGCGCGCAAGGTGGCGACGCGGCGCCGGCTGCTCTGCGCCGCTCCCTCCTATCTCGCCCGCAGGGGCCGGCCGGACACACCGCAAGCGCTGCTCGACCATTCCTGCCTGGGCTTCTCGGGCTTCCAGACCTTTCCGGCCTGGGAGATGACCGACCGCGAGGGCCGGCGCGCGCGCGTCGAGGTTTCGGGGCCGTTGGTCACCGACGATGCCGAGGTGCTGGTCCAGGCCGCAGTGCAAGGCGTTGGCCTGATGATGAGCACCGACTGGCTGGTCGGCCGCGAACTCGCCGACGGACGGCTGGTGCCCGTGCTGGAGGAGTGGACGCTGGCGGACGAAGGTGCTGTCTATGTCGTCACGCCCTCGGCCAAGGGAAAAGCCGCCAAGACCCGCGCCTTCGCCGACTGGATCGGCAAGCGCTTCGCGCCGGAGCCGCCGTGGCGGCGGTGAAGGGTGCTGGCTCCCCCCTTGAGGGGGAGATGGCCGGCAGGCCAGAGGGGGTCCTCTCGCGTGGAGCGCCGGCCCTCCGCCGGCGATAAGAGGTCGCGTCAGGACGTACGGACCCCCTCTGTCGCCTTCGGCGACATCTCCCCCTCGAGGGGGAGATTACGCGCTCTTCCCGTGCTTCAGGAACTGGCTGAGCAAATCCACCGGCAGAGGGAACACGACGGTGGACGAGCGCTCGCCGGCTATGTCGTGCAAGGCCTCGAAATAGCGCAGCTGCATGGCCTGCGGCTCGGCAGCCAGCATGCGGCCCGCCTCGACCAGTTTCGCCGCCGCCTGCTGTTCGCCTTCGGCATTGATCACCTTGGCGCGCCGCAGCCGCTCGGCCTCGGCCTGCTTGGCGATGGCGCGGACCATGTTCTCGTTGAGGTCGACATGCTTGATCTCGACATTGGACACCTTGATGCCCCACGCATCGGTGCGCTGGTCGAGGATTTCCTGGATGTCGCTGTTGAGCCTGTCGCGCTCGGCCAGCATCTCGTCGAGCTCGTGCTTGCCGAGCACCGATCGCAGCGTGGTCTGCGCCAGCTGGTTGGTGGCGGCCATATAGTCCTCGACCTGAATGACCGCCCGCTCGGCGTCGACGATGCGGAAATAGAGCACGGCGTTGACCTTCACCGAGACGTTGTCGCGCGAAATCACGTCCTGCGGCGGCACGTCCTGAACCACCACGCGCAGGTCGACCTTCACCATCTGCTGGACGAAGGGAACGAGGAGGATGAGGCCAGGCCCCTTGACCCCGGTGAAGCGGCCGAGCGTGAAGACCACGCCGCGCTGATATTCCCGCAGGATGCGGATGGCTGCGGACAGGAAGATAACCACAAGAACCGCAAGCAGCAGGTAGGCCACATAACCGATGTTCATTGCCTTGCTCCATTCCTTCCCGCGTCGCGCCGCCGCACGGTCAGCACGAGATCGCTGATGTCGGTCACCTCGACGCTGTCGCCGGCCGCGACGGGTTCATCGGCCTTCGCCCGCCAGCGCTCGCCCAAGGCCAGCACATGGCCCTCGCCGCCCTGCCAGTCGAGGATCTCGGCCGGCTGGCCGCGCATCGCTTCGCCGCCGACGCGCGGAGGATTCCGGCGCGCCGCCCAGAGATAGGTGCCGCTCAGCAGCGCCAATCCAAGGGTCAGCGCGCCGGCGGGACCGATGATCGCCCATGACAAGGCAAAGCCCGGCCCCTCGACCCGCAGCAGCATGGCGGCACCGAACAGAAAGGCGGCCACGCCGCCGAACCCGAGCACGACGGTGGGATTGAAAGCCTCGATGATGAGGAAAACGACGCCGAGCAGCATCAGGGCAAGCCCGGTATAGTTGATCGGCAGGAGATCGAGCGCATAGAGGCCGAGCAGGAGACAGATGGTGCCGATAACGCCGGGCGCCACGGCCCCCGGGCTGGTGAACTCGAAGACGATGCCATAGACGCCGACCAGCATCAGGATGACGGCGGTGTTCGGATCGGTGATGACGGAAAGCAGCTGGATGAACCAGCCCGGCTCCAGCGTCTCGACCGGCAGTCCCTTCGTCGCCAGCACCACTTTCTTGCCGGCCACATCGACGGTGCGCCCATCGGCCAGCAGCAAGAGCTCGGTGGTATCGCGGGCGACGAAATCGATCACATGCTCCTGCAATGCCGCATTGGCCGACAGGCTCGCCGCTTCGCGCACGGCCTTCTCGCCCCAGTCGCCGTTGCGGCCGCGCAGTTCCCCCAGCGAGCGGATCAGGGCGACGGCGTCATTGGTCACCTTGGCCATCATCGCGTCACCGGCCGGCCGGCCGCCGGCTTCCTTCTGGTCGCCCTGGCCTTTCTGATTGCCCTTCTCGTCGCCCGGAAGCGACGGCAAGCCGCCAATCTCCACCGGCGTCGCCGCACCCAGATTGGTGCCGGGCGCCATGGCAGCGACATGGGTGGCGTAGAGGATATAGGTGCCGGCGCTCGCCGCATGGCCGCCGGCCGGCGCGACATAGCCGATGACAGGCACCGGCGACGCCAAGATATCGGCGATCATCTCGCGCATCGAAGTGACCAGCCCGCCCGGCGTGTCGAGCTGCAGGATGAGGACTGCCGCGTCCCGCCTGGCCGCGGCATCGAGCGCTTCCTTGAGCTGCCTGCTGCTTGCCGGCCCGATGGCGCCGTCAATGGCGACGCTCAACGCCACCCTTTCGCTCCCGGCTGAGGGGAAGGGACAAAGAACAGCCGCGACGACGAAGGCCGCGGCAAGAAGGGCCACCCGCGCGAAGGTCACGCTCAAAGCTCCATGGACTCAATATGGGTTGTATTTTTGCGAAGTCCATGAGGGAGCCGACGTCGCGGATCGGCGACGGCCGAAGAGACGGCCCCCCTACTCCGGTGAAGGCACCGGCGGCTTCGAGGTCAGCGCCGTGCCGGCGGCGGCCACGATCACGGCGGCGATGCCGGCCAGTTGCGCCATGGTCAGGCTTTCCCGCAGGAACAGAAACCCGGCCAGCGCGCCGAGCCCCGGTTCCAGGCAGGTCAGCGTGCCGTAGATGCGGGCCGGCATGCGGGTCAGCGCCACCATCTCCAGGAAGAACGGCAGCGCGCTGGAGAACAGGCCGACGAGCAGCGCGCTGACCAGGATCGACGGCGCGAGCAGGCCGCTTCCCGCCTCGGCTATGCCGAAGGGCAGCACCAGCACGGCGGCGATGGCCATGCCATAGGCGGTGGTGCGGGTGCCGAGCTCGGCGCCCGCCTTCTGCGCCAGCACGATATAGAGCGCCCAGAAACCGCCGGCGGCCAGCGCCAGCATCACGCCTACCGGATCAAGCGGCTGCAGCGAGTGGATGAAGGGCGACAGCAGCACGATGCCGGCGACCGCCAGCGCGATCCAGGCAAAGTCGCTGGCACGCCGCGAGGTCAGCGTCGCCACCAGCAGCGGACCGGAAAACTCCAGCGCCACGGCGACGCCGAGCGGGATCCTGGCGAGCGCTGCATAGAACAGAAGGTTGAGCGCGCAGAGCGTCACGCCATAGGCGACAAGCCACGGCAGAGTGGCGCGCGAGGGCCGCATCTGCCAGGGCCGCAGCACGGCGATCAGCATCAGCGCGCCGATGACCAGTCTCAGCGTCGTCGTGCCTTGCGCGCCGATCACCGGGAACAGCGTCTTGGCGAAGGTGGCGCCGATCTGGATCGACACCATGGCACCCATCAGCGCCGCGACCGGCAAGGGTGCTGCCTCGCGGCTGGCAACCGGCATTGATGTCACTTTGGTTCATCCTCCATGCCGGCAGGCGCGAAGGCCGACGGCATGGGAGATAGGGCAAACCGGCCCGCCTGTCGTGAGACAGCGCGGATGCCTCGATGGGGGCACGGCCAGATGGCATAAACCGGCGGGCAACGCGTCGGACATCACACCCGGTCACCGCGCGCCTCGGTCTTTCTCGGGATCGCCGCCAGCACCAGCAGCGCGGCACCGCCCAGAAGCGCCATCGCCGCGAGCGACCAGGCAATGCCGATATGCACGATGGCGAGTGCCAGGGCAAAGGGCGCGATGGCGGCGACGATCAGCCGGGCCGACATCACCCGGCCCTGCAGCCGGCCGTAGCCCTCGCTGCCGAACAATGTGAGCGGCAGCGAGCCGGTGACAATGCTAAAAAGCCCGTTGCCCATGCCGAAGATGACGGCGAACGCCATCGCGCCGGCGATGGAAGGCGCGGTGCTATCCAGCACGACCACACCGATTGTCATCAGGCTGGCCGAGATAATGGCGAGCATCAAGGGCGACAGCTTGCCGCCGAAGACCATGTTGATGAAACGGCTCAAGACTTGCGACGGCCCGAACAGCGTTCCCACGATGGCGGCGGTCGCGCCGAGGCCAAGCCCGGAAAGCAGCGGCACCATGTGCACCAGCACGGCGGCGGCGATCAGGTTCTGCAGCGAGAAGGCAATGACCATCAGCGCAAGGCCGAGCGGCCGCGCCGAGGCGGGAAGCGATCCCTTGATATGCCGTGGCGGCGCGGTTGCCGAACGCCTGCCCTTGGCAAGCCCATGCGAGAGCCAGGCGTGCAGCGGAAGGCAGACAAGCAGGTTCAGCCCGGCGAAGACAAGATAGACGCTCTGCCACCGCATATGTGCGTGCAAGGCCGACGTGATCGGCCAGAACACGGTCGATGCGAAGCCGGCGATGAGGGTGAGATAGGTAATGCTGCGTTGCGCGGCATGCGGCCTGATCTGCACCAGCAGCGCGAAGGCGGCGCCGTACTGCACCAGGTTCGATGCCACTTCGAGGACGATCAGCGCCGCCACGAAGGCCACGGCGTTGGGAGCGCCTGCACAGGCGGCGAGCGCCACGGCTGCCAGCAACGAGCCGGCGGTCATGATTTTTCCGGCGCCGAAGCCGTCGATCCAGCGCCCCAGCCAGGGCGCGGTCAGGCCGCCGATCAGCAAGGCGGCCGAAAGCGCACCAAAAATTCATTCGGTTGGCCACCCCAAATCCCTGGCCATGTCGGCTGCGAGGATGCTGAAGCTGTAATAGAGCGTGCCGTAGCCGATGATCTGGGTGACCCCAAGGGCGGCAATTGCGGCTATCGGCGCGCGTTCCGAGGCATCGAGGTCGGAAAGGCCCTGGTTACTTGATGCCACGGTCACCGGTTACCACCTCGCCATCTTCCTTGGTGAAGTGGGTCGCCGGATGGTCAAGCAGGTCGAGCACAAGCTCGGACGGTCGGCACAGCCGCGTCCCCTTTGGCGTCTCGACGATCGGCCGGTTGATCACGATCGGATGCCTCAGCATGGCATCGAGCAGCTGCTCGTCGCTCCATTTGGGATCAGCCAAGCCAAGCTCGGCATAGGGCGTGCCCTTTTCGCGCAGCAAGGCGCGCACCGTAATTCCCATGGCGGCGATAAGCTGGCGCAGGCGGTCCCGGCTGAGTGGTTGTTTCAGATATTCGATGACCACCGGCTCCTCGCCGCTCGCCCTGATCATGGCAAGCGTGTTGCGCGAGGTGCCGCAGTCGGGATTGTGGTAGATGGTGACGGTCATGGCGCGGCCTCGACGGCAAGAGGTTGGATTTCGGATTGCGGCTGCAGCAGCCACGTCATCAACGCCAGCGCGAAGCCGGCGCCGGCGAACTCGGCGGCGATGAAGCCGGGAAGACTTGCCGGGCTGATTCCGGAATACGTGTCCGTGAATGCCCTCGCCACCGCGACCGCGGGATTGGCGAAGGAAGTCGATGCGGTGAACCAGTAGGCGGCAGTGATATAGAGGCCGACCAGCCAGGGCACGGCCGCGCGTTCGAAGCGCAGGCCGGCCAGGATGACGGCGAGCAGGCCGAAGGTAGCGGCGCCCTCCGAAAGCCATTGCGCGGCGCCGGTGCGGCCATGCGTCGACAGCGCCAGCGGCGCCAGGCCGAACATCAGATGCGCGATCGCCGTGCCGGCAATGCCGCCGGCAAGCTGGGTCAGCATATACAAGGCGCAGTCGCCGGCCGACAGCCGGCGCAAAAACGTCAGGGCGAGCGACACGGCCGGATTGAAATGGGCACCGGATATCGGGCCGAGGATTGTGATCAGCACGACCAGGCTCGCACCGGTTGGCAGCGCGTTGCAGAGAAGTGCCAGTGCGCCGTCGGTCGTCAGCGACCGCGCGATGATTCCTGAACCGACGACGGTGGCCACCAGCAGCGCCGTGCCAAGGCTTTCCGCGACCAGACGGCGCGGCAGGTCGAACTGGCGAGCGGCACTCATTGGACCGCCTCTTTCTCATCGGCCGCGCAGCAGCCCGGCGCCAGCGCTGGCGCGCAGATTTCCGGCTTTCCGGAGCAGCAATCCTCCATCAGGAAGCGGATCAGTCCGCTCAGCGCTTCATACTCGGCGCTGTAGACCATGGACCGGGAATCACGGCGCACGCTTACCAGCCCTGCCCGTTCAAGCTCCTTCAGGTGGAAGCTCACATTCGACGCCGAGACCTCGACCTTCTCGGCGATGGCGCCCGCGGCAATACCATTCGGACCCGCGATCACCAGATGCCGCAGGACGCGCAGACGCGTCTCTTGCGAAAGGGCCGCGAAGGCGGACAGGGCTTGACGTTCATCCATATTTCAACAATCCTATAAATGTTGAAACAAGGACTACCGCACATGCTCGCCTCTGACAATCGGGAAATTGAACCCACTCCCGCCATCGCCGGTGATCCCGATGACATCACCATCGCTGGCTTGCTGGACTTTCTGGCCGGCCACAAGGACAGGCAGCTGGTGTTTTTCCATGATGGCCGGCCGGTGAAACCCGGCTACCATGTCACCGAGGTGAAGGCCGGCACATTCGCCGCGCTGGACTGCGGCGCCAATCCCGAATCCTGGGCCGAGATCTTCGTGCAGCTCTGGGACATCGACGAGGACCGCACGCATATGCCGGCCGGAAAATTCTCGGCGATCATCCGCAAGGTGACGGAGCATGTCGATCTCGACCCTTCCGCCCGGCTGACCTTCGAGGTCAGCGACGGCGCGCGCCCGATCGCGCTTTATCGGGCCGCCCTTCCCCGGCTGGTTGACGGCGCGGTGCATGTCGACCTTTCGCCGCGGCCGGCAAGCTGCAAGCCGCGCGACCGTTGGCTCGAGGAAGAGAGAAAAGCCAAGGCCTGTTGCGGGCCTTCCGCCTCGGCATAGCCTTGCTGCCGATAAGTCGCCCGCCCGGCAACTCGCCAAGGCAACAGAATGGCCCGCCTTCCCTGATCACCGTCACCGGATCGACATCGCTGTCGCTTCTCCTGGCCATGGATAGAGCAGCCGCGCCGCCGGGTTCAGCCGGAGAAGGACACGCCCCTGTGGCGCATCCCCGCCTGCACGCCCCGCACGATGAGCCGGGACAGGATTTCCATGTCCAGCGGCATTCTCGGACGCCAGACGTCGAGCAGCAGCGCAATGCGCGCCTCGTCGGCGTTGTTCATCACTTCGTGCGGGAAGGTGTCGTCCCATAGCATGCCTTCGCCATCCGTGATCCGCTTCTCCTGATGATTGATCATCATGATGGTCGCGGGGCGGCCATCGGCCTGCCGCGGAATGACTAGGCCGAGATGAAAGCGCATGATGCCGCGAAACGGTCCGCCATGACTAGGAATGTGTTTGCGTGGCGCCAGGAACGAGATGGCCGCCGATTTGACTTCGGGGCACTCGGCGAGCAACTGGCTCAGAACCGGCATCCGCGCCAGGTTCTCGAGAACCCCGATGTCGTAGGCCTTGAGCACGAACATGCGCCAGTCGAGGCCGTCATTGGCCGAGATCTCGGCCTGCTCCACCATGATGTCGTGGAAGCGCGGCGCCCCGCCCAGCCGCACCGCGAGCGCTTCGTCGCGTATGCCACGCCAGGCGGCGATGAATTTCGCCGCGTTCGGAAAATCGGTGGCGGCATCAAGGATAGCCGGCGCGTCTATGCGCCTTTCATAGACACGCCGGACCACGCCTGACGCAAGATCGTAGATGGCTGACATCTCATGGCCTCGACGACACTATAAACGGACAACCAATAGTTCGGATTACACGTTTTGTTCACCGCGCCGCCACCTTCGCCAGCCGCGGCCCGGTCTTGACGTCGACGATCTCGGGCTTGGCGGTATCGACCGCGCCGTCCCAGCCGCCGCCGAGCGCCTTGTTGAGGGCGATGTAGTTGGTCGCCAAAAGGACGCGGCTCTGCAGTAGCGAATCCTCGGCCGAGTAGAGCGAGCGCTGCGCGTCGAGCACGTCGAGAAGACTGGTCTCGCCCGCCTTGTAGAGCGTGCCTTCCAGCCGCGCCGCATCGCCATAGGATTTCGCCGACGCGGCGAGCTTGCCGATGCGGATGCGCTCCTGCGCCAGCGCAACGAGCGCATTCTCGACATCCTCGAGCGCGGTCAGCACCGAAGACCGGTAGGCGATGAAATACTGGTCGCGCTGCGCGCGGGCAACGTCGGCGGCCGCCTGCAACTGGCCGGCGTTGAACAGCGGCACGCTGAGCGCCGGCCCAAAGGACCAGCCGATCGACGAATTCTTGCCGAGGTCGCCGAGATTGAGAGCCGCCGTGCTGATGTTTCCCGTCAGGCTGACTAAGGGATAGCGGGCCGGCGCTGAAGGAGGATGTCGACCGCATCATCGGGCTGGAGCTCGGCGCCGACGACTATCTCGGCAAGCCGTTCAACCCGCGCGAGCTCACCGCCCGCATCCGCGCCGTGCTGAGGCGCTCGACGCCGGAGGAAGTGGCACCCGCGCCGCCGCCCCGCGCCTACCGCTTCCCCAGCTACAGGCTGAAGCCCGACACCCGCAAGGTGACGGATGCGCAAGGCGCGGCCGTCGACCTCACCGGCGCCGAATTCGACCTGTTGCAGGTGTTCCTCGACCGCCCCGGCCGGCTGCTGTCGCGCGACCAGCTGCTTGATCTCACGCAAGGCCGCGAGCGCGACCCGCTCGAACGCTCGGTCGACGTGCTGATGAGCCGGCTGCGCCGCAAGTTCACCGACACCGGCGACGGCCCGCTGTTCAAGACCGTGCGCAATGGCGGCTACCAGTTCACCGCGCGCGTCGAGACGGTGGAGGCGCAGGCGTGAACTCGCTGCGCCGGCGCCTCATCCTGCTGCTGGTCGCCTCTATCGTCGGCGTCGTCGGCCTGGCGACCGCCGCCGTCATCAGCGTGCGCGGCGGCGGACCGCCGCCGGAACTCGTCGTGCCCTGGGTTGCCCAGCAGATGGAGCTCGTGGTGCGGCTGCTGCCCGGGCCCATACCCGACGTGCTGCGGGTACAATTCAGCGACCGGCCGGCCGACGGCAAGGTGGACCGGCAGGAGACGGCGATGCTCAATGATCTGCTGCGCCGTCGCGGCTTCGACGCCCTGGCCGTCGTCAGCGACAAACCGGATGAACCCGGCCAGCGCGCCTCGATGCGCCTGCCAGACAGCCGTTGGGCGATCCTGGAAATTGCCCATATCGATCCGCCCAGGCGCGAATGGCTGGTGCTCGCCGGCTGGATCTCGCTGATCGTGGCCGGCGCCACCGCCGTCTCGGTCTATTTCACCGCGGTGCTGATCCGACCGCTCGAAATGCTGGAGGCTACCGTCTCCAAGATCGGTTCGGACGGCGTGCTGGCGCCGGTGCCGGAGGTGGGCTCGGCCGAGGTCAAGGCGACGGCGCACGCCCTGAACCAGCTCTCGTCGCGGCTGAAAACCGCCATGGAGAGCCGCATGCGGCTGGTGGCCGCCGCCGGCCATGACCTGCGCACGCCGATGACGCGCATGCGGCTGCGCGCCGAATTCCTCGACGAGGACCGCGACAAGTGGCTGCACGACCTCGACGAGCTCGACCGCATCGCCGACAGCGCCATCCGCCTGGTGCGCGAAGAGGTCAACCAGGATGCCGTCGAGCCGCTGGACCTGGAAAAGATGGTGCGCGACATATCGGCCGAGTTGGCCACGCTCGGCCATTCGGTCGCCATCGGCCATCTCGACAAGGTTTCGGTGCGCGCCGGCGCGCTCGGCCTGCGCCGCGCGCTGCGCAACCTGATCGTCAATGCCGCCACCCACGGCAAGGCCTGCACGGTCGCGCTCGACCTCTCCGAAAGGCGCGCCGTGCTCTCCATATCGGATGTCGGCCCGGGCATTCCGCCCGACCTCATCAACAAGGCCTTCGAGCCCTTCTTCCGCGTCGACCCCGGCCGCCAGCAATTCATTCCCGGCGCCGGCCTCGGTCTCGCCATCGCCAAGGAAATCATCGAGCGCTACGGCGGCACCGTGACGCTGGAGAACCGCCAGGGTGGCGGGTTGGCGCAGACCGTGGTGTTCGCGGCGGTGTAATTGCCCGGTGCCGCATGGTGGAAGGCGGCCCAAAGCGGGATGCCGCCAAGCAATGGGGCCGCAACCCCCGCATGCGAAGCGCGCTAGGACGTGGCGCGCAGATTCCTGCGGATGGACCGCCTGCCCGCTGCACGGGCTTTCTCGGCCACCACGGCGGCGATCTCGACCACCTCGCCCTCGCGCGATCTGGCGTTGGTGGCCTTGTGGAGCCGCTCGTAGGGCAGCAACTCCTTGATCCGGGCATTGAGCGATGCGATTTCGGCCCGCAGGTCCTCGCATTCCTGCCGCTGGACATCCCGTTGTATGTCCTCGGATGCCTGTTGCAGCGCGAGTTGCGAAAGATTGGCGTTGGCTTTCGAGAGGTTCAGCTTGTCGGTTTCGTTCTCATTGGCGAGCGCGGACAATCTTTCCTCGGCGATCTTCTTTTCGGCCACTGTGTCGTCCAGCTCGGTCTTGAGCCTGGCGATCTCGGCGGCGGCCGCGCTGTTCTCGTTCGAGGCCCGCTCCAGCCGCGATTCCAGGTCTTGTATCTCGGAACGCAACCCGCGCACTTCCGTCTGGCCGCGAGCCCGTTCGGCTTCCCAGTCGCCTTCCATCATGCTGGCCGATTCGGTCTTTTCCGCCAGCTTCGCCTGTGTGGCCTCGAGCGACTTCTGCAGCCGCATCTCCTCTTTCTCGCTCTTTGCGAGCGCGGCCAGCAGTTCGGCGAGCCGCGCCGCTTCGCTGGCGTGGATTGTCGAAAGCTCGTCCAGCCTGTGGCGCGCCTGGGTCTCCCGCTTCAGCACCTTGTCGAGCTCGGCCGACAGGGTGACATGCTTTTCCCGCAGCATCTTGCTCTCGCGCAAGCGCCGGTTGGCCTCGACCGTCCTGGCCGTCAGCCGGTTGGCGATATCGCCGAATTCCGCGTCGCGCTTGGCGCTGGCATTGGCCGCCTCCGCGAGTTCGAGCCTTACCGCAGCAAGCGTTGTGCGAAGCGTCTCGCGGTCCTGGACCAGGCTTGTCTCGCGCTGCTGCAGCAATTCGCACGCGCCGTCCCGCTCGCGCAGCTTCGCCGCCGTGTCGTGCAGTTTTTCCGACAGCGTTCTCTGCTCCGCGATCAGGCCGGCATTTGCGAGCTCCAGCTCGTTGGCGCGAAGAATGTCGGTATGGAGGATGTTGAGGAATTCGCGCGTCAGATGATGCGAGGTCGAGATTTCCGACAATTTGCCGTTGATCTCATCCAGATAGTCCCTGGCGTCGTGGAACATCCCCTCGAAGGCATTCAACGCCGCCAGCCGGGTCTGGGTATGGGGTGTCAGTCGTGGCGTGGTTTCGGCGGTGTCGGCGCTGCCCGTCCCACACGCAAGGTCCGCATCCGCAGGCGCCGCGTCTGCCTGGGGTGGCGAGGCGTCGGCGGCTGACGCGGCTTCGGGGACATCGTCGCCCGTTGGCGTCTGGTATTCGCTGTCGAGGCTGGCATCCAGGGCGTCCGCCAGATCGTCCTGCAACTCCTGGAGTGCGTTATCCACGTCTTCAGCACGCTTGATCAGGTTCTTGAAGTTCATCGCGAACTCCCCTTTACGCATACTCAACCGAATATTTAACAATTTGCTAATATATATCCTTACTCCCGCCTGTTCCGCAGGGGAAGCCCCTGTTAGCGAACGTGAACTAAGCACATTGGCTATCTGGATGCCGGGCAGCCAGTGCCTATGTCGGTGGAAGGCGTACTGGGGAGCGGCCGGGACACCGCCGGGCCGGAATTCCTCGCCGCCATGAAATGAGGGGCCGAAGGACGGGCGAGACTCGTGGCTCGCCCGGCAAGGCGGCTCGGGCGAAGCCCGAGACGGAGTGGGGGATGGCGCGGCCTTGAAATGGTAGAGGGAACCTGCCAGCGCCGCGCAGCCCCTGTCCGCCTCGCTGCGCGAGGCACCTCCCCCACTCACGTGGGGGCGAGGAACCAGTCGTGCTAACTCACCCCGCCATGGCCAGCGGCACGGCGCTCTTGTTGGGGATCTGGATGTCGATTTCCAGCGTCGACATGGTCTCGCCGCGGTCCATCGAGACCTGGAGGTAGTCCTGGTCGATCTGCACGTGCTTGGCGATCACAGCCATGATCTCCTCGCGCAGGATGGAGACGAGATCGGGCTGGCCACGGCTACGGCGCTCATAGGCGAGCAGCACCTGCAGCCGCTCGCGCGCCACCGGCGCGCTGGTGCGCCGCTTGAAGAGGTCGAGGATGCTCATGCGGCCCTCCTTCCGAGCAGACGGTCGAGGAAACCCTTGCGTTCGAAGGGCACGACCACCGGCAAATCTTCGCCTTCCAGCCGCCTTGCCGCTTCGAGATAGGCCTTGGCTGCGTTGTTGAGCGGTTCCGACAGCGTCACCGGCGAACCGAGGTTGGAAGCCCTCAGCACATCCTGGCTTTCCGGGATGATGCCGAGCAGCGGCACCGACAGGATTTCCAGCACATCGTCGATCGACAGCATTTCTCCGCGCGCGGCGCGCGCCGCGTCATAGCGGGTGACCAGCACGTGCTTGGCGATCTGCTCGCCCTGTTCGGCGCGCATGGTGCGGGCGTCGAGCAGGCCGATGATGCGGTCGGAATCGCGCACCGACGACACTTCCGGATTGGTGACGATGACCGCCTCGTCGGCGAAGCGCATGGCGAGTTGCGCGCCGCGCTCGATGCCGGCCGGGCTGTCGCAGAAGACATAGTCGAACACCGAACGCAGCTTGTCGATCACCTCGCCGACGCCATCCTCCGTCAGCGCGTCCTTGTCGCGCGTCTGCGAGGCCGGCAGCAGGAACAGCGTGTCGACGCGCTTGTCGCGGATGAGCGCCTGCGACAGCTTGGCCGTGCCCTGGATGACGTTGACGAGGTCGAACACGACGCGCCGCTCGGCGCCCATGATCAGGTCGAGATTGCGCAGGCCGACGTCGAAATCGACCAGCGCCACCTTCTTGCCGGTCTTGGCGACCGCGGCACCCAGCGCGGCCGTCGAGGTGGTCTTGCCGACGCCCCCCTTGCCCGATGTGACGACCACTACCTTGCCCATGGAAAAAGCCTCCGTTGCCTATTGTCGTTTGTTGTGCCGTGCGCCGCACGGCTGTTGTCAGAGCCTGCCATCATGCCATGCCAAACCGGTCCGAAGCTTGCGCGCGGTGCCTCGGCGCCTGTCCGGGCCGGAAGCGTGAAGCCGGGCGCCAGCATCCCTCGGCCCTAGTTCAGCGGCACGACGGCGAGCATGTCGCCTTCGAGGAAGGCCTGCACGGCCTTGCCGCGCGAGACGCCTTCCATCTCTTCCGCCGTCGTGTACCAGCCGTCGACCGAGATCAGCTCCGCCTCGTTCCTGCGGCAGAAGATTCGCGCCGACCGGTTGCCCTGCGAGCCGGCGATGGCGCGGCCGCGCAGCGTGCCATAGACATGGATCGAGCCCGCCGCGATGATCTCCGAGCCGGACGCCACCGAGCCCAGCACGATGACATCGCCATGCGGATGGAAGATCGACTGGCCCGAGCGGATCGGCGACTTGACCATCAGCGTGCCGGCCTGCACCGCGTCAGTCGCGCCGGCGTCCTGTCCAGCCTTCGCTGCCTTGCCCTTGCCGGCCTCGGCCTTGATTTCGGCGGCCTTGCCCTCGTCGGGCTTGCCGGCGTCCTTGCCGCGATCCGAAAACACCGTTTCCAGTCTGCCGGCTTCTTCCACGGCCTCCGCCTTGCCCTTGCGGCCGGAAAGCAGGCCGTCCGAAGTCGCCTCCTTGGCACCGGAGAGCAGCGGCGGCAGGTCAAGCCCGAGCGAAGCCCCTTCGAGCTCGATCGCATAGACCCGGATGCCGCGCGCGCCGAGCGAAGCCACCAGCAGCGCGATGTCGGCGACCTCGGGCTTCAGCACATTGAGATCGAGCACCACCGGCCGCCCGGCAAAATAGCCCGGCGAATTGCCGATCCAATGATCCAGCCCCTCCAGCCAGGCCCCGATCGGCGCCTCCGGGGTGAGCGTGAACGCCACGAACGAACGGGCGCGGAAGCGAATGGATTTTGTTTCGACGGGGGCGGCAAAGGTCACGGCCAGCGAATCCTTACTGAGAGGTAAACGCTAGGGGCTAATGGTTAACGAATGGTTAACGGAGTGCGCAACTCGGCAGCTGGTGCGAGAAATTGGTAGGTCGGCTAAGCGCCCTGCGGATACGGCCGACGACAAGCTGATGTCCAGTTACGGCTACAGGCGAACTGCCAGCCTGCAGAATGCGGAAAAGAATAATCGAACACGGCGCGGCTGCCCATGAAGCAGGGTATCAGCGGCGACGCGAAGCCGATCGAATGGCAGCAACCAAATGGGCGTCTTCGAAAGGTTTGCTTATCAACGCCACGTCGGGAGGGCGATCCGAGATCTTCTCGCCATCGGCGTAGCCCGTGATGATAAGCGCTGGCCAATCCGCGCGCAGGCTTCGGGCGAAGCGGATGACGTCGATGCCCGAAATGAGCGGCATGGCGAAGTCGGTTACGATGACGTCGAAGCGCTCCGGTTCCTTTTCAATGGCGGCCAGAGCCTGGGCGCCGCCGGAAAACGCCGTCACGTCGAAACCTGATTGCCGCAGCGACATCGCCGTCAACTCACGCAGGGACTGACTGTCGTCGACGAGCAGAACAGTCGGCAACTGTTCCTCGATCGTCGCCGGGAGACCCGCGCCGGAATTCGTGACGGCACTGGCTTCGAAAACGGGCTCGTCCCTGGCGGCGTCTTGCGTCCCGCGTGAGCGGGGCAACCAAAGCTCCATGGTGGTGCCGCGGCCAACTTCGCTGTCTATCCTGAGCGTGCCCCCAGACTGCTTGGCGAAACCATAGACAGTGCTGAGGCCAAGGCCCGTACCCTTGCCGATCGGCTTTGTCGTGAAGAACGGCTCGATCACTTTGCTGATCATATCCGCGGCGATACCTGTCCCGGTGTCCTCGACCGCAAGCCTGACATAGTCGCCCGCGCCAAGCCCCTGGCCGGTGTGGCCAATGCTGCGATTGTCGGCCCTGACGGAGATTGTCCCGCCCGAAGGCATCGCGTCGCGGGCATTGAAGACCAGGTTCATCAAGGCAAGCTCGAGCTGTGCCGGATCCGCATGCACCGGCCATATGTCGTCACCAACATGCCAGTCGAAGCGCACCAAACCACCCAGGATCGGCGCCACCAGACCGGTCATCGTGTCTCCCAGGCTGGACATGCGCACGGCAACCGGCTTCAATTCCTGGCGCCTCGAAAAGGCGAGCATGCGCTGGATGAGATCCTTGCCCTGAGAAGCGGAGCGGCGCGTCATGTCGAGAACCTGGGCCGCCTTGCCGTCGAGCCTCACTTGCCTTTCGAGCAGGCTCAGCCCGGAGAGGATCGCCGCAAGCAGGTTGTTGAAATCGTGGGCAAGTCCGCCGGTCAGCTTGCCGATTGCATCGAGCCGCTGCGATTGCAGCAATTGGCCTTCCAGATGACGCTGCTCGGTAATGTCCTGCATGGTACCCAGCAGTTCGAGCCCGGCGCCATTCCTGGCGACCACACCCTGGTCGAAGAATATCCGGTATTCCTCATTGGCGCATCGCCAGCGGAACTCGCAAGCATAAGAGCCTGTCTCGTGGGCAGCCGAAAGCGATCTTGTCACTGCGTCCCGATCAGCGGGATGGACCCGGCCGATGCCGAAATCGGGATCCGCCATGAAACGGTCCGGAGAAAATCCCGTTAGCCGCTCGACCCCTTTGGAAACATAGCTCGCAGCGTATGGCGCCTCCGCCGCGCGGGCGTGAAAGCAAATCGGGAGCGAAGTGAGGATCGTCTCCTGCCGGGCTTCGGAATGCCGCAGCGCGCGTTCGGCATTGAGTTTGTCGGACGTCGCCTTCAGCGCGCGTTCAAGCAGCAGTTGCTCCCGAGCAGCGTTCCGTTCGATTTCTCTCGTCTTCTCATAGAGATCGACGAAAACCATAACCTTGGACCGCAGCATCACAGGGTCGAATGGCTTGAACAGGTAATCCACCGCGCCGGCATCATAGCCGCGCAACATATGCGCTTCTTCCTTGTTGATGGCGGTCAGGAAGATGATCGGCGTGTTGTTCGAACGTTCGCGCCTCCGGATCAGCGAAGCGGTTTCGTAACCGTCGAGACCGGGCATCAGCACATCCAGCAGAATGACCGCGAAGTCGTCCTTGAGCAGAAAGCGCAACGCCTCGTCGCCGGACTGGGCGCAAATCACTTGCCCTACCCCGGCAAGTGCCTGCTCTATGGCAAGCAGATTTCGCGCGTCGTCGTCGACAGCGAGAACGCGAACCGGCCCCAGGTTTTCGAACGGTTCGCTGCTTTCTGCTTCCATCGCGGCCATCTGCTAAAGCTGCCGAGGCGTAACCAGAATCCGGTCATCATCGTCTGCCTTGAATGGCCCCGCGCGCGAGCGCGAGCGGCCGACCCAAACCCGCAGCAGGGCGAGGAGCAGATCAAGATCAACGGGTTTGGCGATGTAGTCGGATGCGCCGGCGTCCAGACATTTCTGGCGATCTCCTTTCATCGCTTTGGCTGTGACCGAAATCAGCGGAATGTGCGCGATCTTCGGCTGTGAGCGGATCCTGCGCATTGTCTCGTACCCGTCCATCTCGGGCATCATGATATCGATCAAGGCGACGTCGACGTCCGGTGCCTCCTCAAGCATGGCTATGCCGTCCCGCCCCCGCTCGGCATGCTGCACCTCGATATCGTAGGTCTCCAGTACGCTGGTCAGCGAATAGATGTTGCGAATGTCATCGTCGACGATCAAAACCCTAGCCCCGGCCAGATCGGCGTTGTCGAGTTGTTCGGACGCTAGGAGTTCCTTGTCGGGCCTGTCGCCTGGAAGGGCCGCGGACATCAATAGCCCAAGTTGGGCAAAGTTGTCGGCACGCGGAACATCGCTGAGGGGTGGATGCAAGGCGACCTGCTGCTGAAAGGCATCTGGATGTGGCGTGAAGAACAGCAGGCGCGGGACGAATTCGCCGAACTGAGACATGATTTCGTCGAGCATCTGGGCGTTGTCCTTGGCCGAACGGCCAAATCCGAACACGACAGCGTCATAACCCGCAATATCACCTCCGTCCGCGTTAGCCGCAACGCGGCTCAGCGCGGTGACCGAGGTGACGCCATCGCGAATGGCTTCGACCAACGCCAGACGACGCTCGGGATCTGGATCGGCGACCAGCACCTTGCGTTGTATCCTGAGCGTCCTCGACTGAATGTCGTCAAAGACACGCGTAAGCTCGCCAGCGGACACCGGCTTGCTGGAAACGCTTGCGGCGCCTCGGCGCGTGAGAAGCTCTATGTCCTCGGCGCCGGAGATAACGTGGATGGGGATGTTCCTGGTCTTCGGATCGTGCCGCAAAAGGTCAAAAAGGACCCAGCCATCAATGTCCGAAAGGCCAAGATCGAGGGTGATCGCATCGGGCATGAGCTTGCGTGTAAGAGCCAGCGTTCCAGAGCCCGCCGTGGAAAGCACGCCTTTCAACCCAGCCGATCGAGCAAGACCAAGCAGCAGCCCGCCAAAAGTGGGGTCGTCCTCCACGATCAGCACCACCCTGTCAGAAGGGCCGATCGAATCACGATCGTCGGCGAGCTCTGGCGTTCCCGCCGTGCTGGTAGCCGCAACGGGCCCGGCAGCCGGCGAAAGCTCGATCTGCGGTGCAAGACTGCTGCTGCGCGGGCCATCGAAGGGTATGACAAGCGTGAAGGTCGATCCCGTTCCAGGCTGGCTTTCGACACGCAACTCGCCGCCGAGCAGGCGGGCGATTTCCCGGCTGATCGAGAGGCCGAGGCCAGTGCCGCCATATTTGCGGCTGGTGGTCCCGTCGGCCTGTTGAAACGCCTCGAAGATCAGCTTTTGCTTGTCCTCCGGAATGCCGATGCCAGTGTCGGTGACGGATATTGCCAGCGCCTTGGGTAGTGCTGTCGCGCCGTTCCCACGGCCGGTCCGCTCGGCATGGATGCTGAGCGTCACATCGCCTTGGGACGTAAACTTGAACGCGTTGGACAAGAGATTGAGGACGATCTGCTGAAGCCGTTTTTCGTCTGTACGGACCGTTTCGGGCAGAGTCTGATCGATGTTGATCGTAAACCGCAGTCCCTTGTCCGCCGCGAGTTGCCGGAAGGTTCGCTCCATATGCTGACGCAGATGGGCGAGCGGCATGTCGTTGAGCTCGATCGAAACCGTGCCGGATTCGATCTTCGAAAGATCCAGGATGTCATTGATGAGGCTGAGCAGATCCGTCCCCGCAGAGTTGATCGTCCGCGCGAATTCGATCTGCTTGTCGTTCAAATTGCCCTGCTGGTTGGTCGCGAGCAAGTTGGACAGGATCAACAGCGAATTCAGCGGGGTTCTCAGTTCGTGGCTCATATTCGCCAGGAATTCGGACTTGTACTTGGACGTCAGCGCCAGCTGTTCGGCCTTTTCCTCGAGTGCCCGTCTGGCCATTTCGATCTCGAGATTCTTGTTCTCGACCTGTTTTTTCTCATTTTCGAGGAGCTGCGCCTTCTCCTGCAATTCCTCGTTGGTGGCGTGAAGCTCTTCCTGTTTCTTGGTGAGCTCGGTCTGACGCGACTGCAGTTCGGACGTCAAAAGCTGTGACTGCTTGAGAAGCCCTTCCGTGCGCATGGTCGCGGCGATCGTGTTGAGCACAATACCGACCGACTCCATCAATTGCTCGAGGAACAGGCGATGCGTGTCGCTGAAGCGACTGAACGAAGCGAGTTCGATAACCGCCTTCACCTCTTCCTCGAATAATGCCGGCAGGACGATAGCGCTGGCCGGCGGTGCTTCGCCGAGGCCCGAGGTGATACGCAGGAAGCTCGAGGGTACATCGTCGAGCATGATCGCCCGTTTGTCGGCTGCGCTTTGACCGATCAGACCTTCCCGGAAGTCCACACGCTGGCGGATCGCGGCTTTGCCCTCGGCGGCGTACGACGCGGCCAGTTCCAGGTAGGATTCTTCCTCGTCGCGATTGGTCACGTAGAAAAGGCCATACTGCGCGTTCACGAGCGGCGCGAGCTCCGAGATGATCATGCGCGACACCGTGGCCAGATCGCGCTCGCCCTGGAGCATGCGCGAGAACCGCGCGAGGTTGGTTTTCAGCCAATCCTGCTCGGCATTCTTGAGCGTCTGATCCTTCAGGTTGCGGATCATCTCGTTGATGTTGTCCTTAAGCGCGGCGACCTCCCCGGAAGCCTGGACGCTGATGGAACGGGTAAGATCACCCTTGGTGACCGCGGTCGACACCTCGGCGATGGCCCGCACCTGGGTGGTCAGGTTCGCTGCCAGCTGATTGACGTTGTCGGTCAGGTCGCGCCACAGGCCGGCGGCGCCCGGCACCCTGGCCTGGCCGCCGAGCTTGCCTTCGATACCGACCTCGCGTGCGACGTTGGTCACCTGATCGGCGAAGGTCGCAAGCGTTTCGATCATGCCGTTGATGGTGTCCGCCAGGGACGCGATCTCGCCCTTGGCATCCACGGCGAGCTTGCGCTTGAGATTTCCTTGCGCCACCGCGGTCACGACATCAGCGATGCCACGCACCTGGTTGGTCAGGTTGGTCGCCATGAGGTTGACGTTGTCGGTCAGGTCCTTCCATGTCCCGGCCACGCCCTCGACCTGTGCCTGGCCGCCGAGCTTGCCCTCGGTGCCGACCTCGCGCGCGACACGCGTCACTTCGCCGGCAAAGGAGTTGAGCTGGTCGACCATGGTGTTGATGGTGGACTTCAGCTCAAGGATCTCGCCCTTGACGTCGACGGTAATCTTCTTCGACAGATCGCCTCGCGCCACCGCGGTCGTCACATCGGCGATGTTGCGGACCTGGCCGGTAAGATTCTCGGCCATCGAATTGACGTTGTCGGTCAGGTCCTTCCAGGTGCCTGCGACACCGCGCACCTGTGCCTGGCCGCCAAGCTTACCCTCGGTACCGACTTCACGCGCGACACGCGTCACTTCCGAGGCGAACGAGTTGAGCTGATCGACCATCGTGTTGATGGTGTCCTTGAGTTCGAGAATTTCGCCGCGAACGTCGACCGTGATCTTTTTCGACAGGTCGCCCAGCGCGACAGCGGTCGTCACTTCCGCAATGTTGCGAACCTGGCCCGTCAGGTTGGCAGCCATGGCGTTGACATTGTCCGTCAGGTCCTTCCACGTGCCGGCGCCACCGCGTACTTGTGCCTGACCGCCAAGCTTACCGTCCGACCCCACTTCGCGAGCGACGCGCGTCACCTCTGATGCGAAGGAGTTCAGCTGGTCCACCATCGTGTTGATGACATCCTTGATCTGCAGAATCTCTCCCAATGCATCGACCGTGATTTTCTGGGTGAGATCCCCGGTCGCGATCGCGGTCGCGACCTTGGAGACGTCGCGCAACTGCACGGTCAGGTTGCCGGCCATGGCATTGACGTTGTCGGTCAGGTCCTTCCAGGTGCCGCCGACCCCCTCGACATGGGCCTGACCGCCGAGTTTTCCCTCGGAGCCCACTTCGCGGGCGACGCGCGTGACTTCGGAGGCGAATGAGTTGAGCTGGTCCACCATCGTGTTGACGGTGTTCTTGAGCTCCAGGATTTCGCCCTTCACGTCGACCGTGATCTTCTTGGAAAGATCCCCGCGCGCAACGGCCGTGGTCACATCGGCAATGTTGCGCACTTGGCCGGTGAGATTGGCCGCCATCAGATTGACGTTGTCGGTCAGGTCCTTCCAGGTGCCTCCGACCCCTCGCACTTCTGCCTGGCCGCCCAGCTTTCCCTCGGTGCCGACTTCGCGTGCGACACGCGTCACCTCCGAGGCGAAGGAATTCAGCTGATCCACCATCGTGTTGATGGTGTTCTTTAGTTCCAGGATCTCGCCCTTCACGTCGACCGTGATCTTCTTCGACAGATCGCCCAGAGCCACCGCGGTGGTCACTTCGGCGATGTTGCGCACCTGGCCGGTCAGGTTGGCCGCCATTGAATTGACGTTGTCGGTCAAATCTTTCCAGGTTCCGGCGACACCCCGCACCTGCGCCTGGCCGCCGAGCTTTCCCTCCGTCCCGACCTCGCGCGCAACGCGCGTCACCTCGCCGGCAAACGAGTTGAGCTGGTCGACCATCGTATTGATGGTGGACTTCAACTCCAGAATCTCGCCCTTCACGTCGACGGTGATCTTCTTCGACAGGTCGCCGAGCGCCACCGCAGTCGTCACATCGGCGATATTGCGGACCTGGCCGGTCAAGTTGGCGGCCATAAGGTTCACGCTGTCCGTCAGGTCCTTCCAGGTGCCACCCACGCCCTCGACGCGGGCTTGGCCGCCGAGTTTACCCTCGGTGCCGACTTCGCGCGCAACGCGCGTCACCTCGCCGGCAAACGAGTTGAGCTGGTCGACCATGGTGTTGATGGTCGACTTCAGCTCCAGAATCTCGCCCTTCACGTCGACTGTGATCTTCTTTGACAAGTCACCCGACGCGACGGCCGTAGTCACCTCCGCGATGTTGCGCACCTGGCTCGTCAGATTGGTCGCCATCGCGTTCACATTGTCGGTCAGGTCCTTCCAGGTGCCTGCCACGCCCTTGACCCGCGCCTGTCCACCAAGTTTGCCCTCGGTGCCGACCTCGCGCGCCACTCGCGTCACCTCCGAAGTGAACGAGGCGAGTTGCTCGACCATTGTGTTGACGATTTTGCCGATCCGCAGGAATTCGCCGCGCAGCGGCCTCCCGTCGATCTCCACCATCATGGTCTGGGACAGATCGCCCTTGGCAACGGCGCCGATGACCCGGGCAACCTCGGCGGTCGGCTGCACCATGTCCTCGATCAGGTCGTTGACCGACCGAACACTGGATTCCCAGCTGCCTTTGGCGTTCCTGACATGGCCGCGCTCGCTTATGCGCCCATCTTTGCCGACCACCCGGCTGAGCCGCGCGAATTCACGCGTCACCTGGTCATTGAGTTCGACAATTTGGTTGAACGTATCTGCGATTTCGCCACTCAGCCCGTCATAGACGTTTTCGATGCGGACGGAAAAATCTCCGTTTCGAAATGCCTTGAGGGCGCTGAGTATTTGCCGAGAATCCAGATGTTCCTTTGGTAACCGAGATACGCCCAAAAACCCCTCCCCACGCGGACCCCATGGCCAGACCAACCCGAAAGCCCAAACGCGCGGATGCTTATTTTGTTCCACACGAGTTTCACGCCGCTTGGCGGCGTCGCAACGCTTTGGCCATAGCGCTTCTTGTCCACCACCAATTGCAGTAACGAGACCGAGGCACGCATTAGCATCCCCTCAATGCCGTTTAAAATACTGAACCTCCCTTTCGTGCTTCTCCGCCGCTTCCCGCGTATCGAACGTCCCCAAATTCCGCCGCTTCCCCGTCTTCTCGTCCTTCTTCCTTGAATAAAGCCGGTATTTTCCGTCTTTCAGCTTCCTGATCATCGGTCTCTCCCTTGGAAAAGACGAAGGGCCCGGCCGACGCCGAGCCCTTGCTGTTGTCAGTCGCGGTGCTCGGGCATTTGTTTCAGCTGGTCCTTGGTCCAGCTGGTCACGGCGTGGATGTCGCCATCCTCGTCTCGCATGAAATTGAGTTCGTTGGCCAGCACGGCCACGGGCTTGGCGCCGATGCCGAGGAAGCCGCCGACATCGATGACGACCTGGCCGGCATGCACATGGTCGACCGAGCCGATCTTCTCGTCGCCGGGGCCGTAGATGGTGGCGCCTTCGAGCGCATCCGGGGTCAGTTCGGCGGCGGTCAGCCTGATGTGGTGGGTGTGGTCCATGGCCTGCATCTCCTGTTGGGTGGGCAGGAGGAACCTGCGAGACGGCCAAGGGTTCCGACATTGTCTGGGATGACGGGGGACAGATGACGGAGGATAGCGCTCCACGAGAACACCGACTTCGGCAGTCATGGGTTCGCGCCGCCGGCTCGATGAATCATCTTCTCATCGGGCCGCGCCAACGCATTGTTTCGAAAGGCCTCGCGTTCAGCGCCCGTGCTTCGCCTTGAGGCTGCGCGCGGCCTGCTCGATCGCGGCGCGGTCGGTGCCGAGCCTGTCGATCAGCGCCTGCGCCTCATCGCCCGAAATGCCCGCGCGGATCGCCAGTTCCTCCACTGTCAGCACGTCGGTGCCGGCGATCTCGCTTGTCTGCGGCAGCGCATCGTCGGCCGTCAGCGGCAGGGCGGCTTCCCTGTCGATCTCCATCTCAGCCTGGCGCCAGTGCCGGTCATGGTCGCCATGGCCGCCGCCTTCGCGCTGCCAGATCTCGTAGGCGCGGTCGCGGATTTTGTCGTCGCGGTCGTCGTTCATGTCAGTTCTCCCTTGGTGTGAGGGATGAACGCCGCGCCGGTGCGAACGATCCAAAAATTTGCGTGATAGTCGGGATCACAAGCCCCGCCCTTCAGCCAGGCTTACCCGGCAACTGGCGCTACTCGCACTGGCGCCTGGGTCCGCCGGAATAGGGCTGGTAGCTGTTGTCTTCGGGCCGGTAGGAACGATAGCGGCTGAAGCAGGAATCGACATGGTCGGCCGAAAGCCCCGTCGTCTCGGCCGAAGCGGCGTCCCCCGCGACATAGCTGACTTCGGCCGTAGGCTGCACGCCCTGCTCGGCGCCAGCGTCGAGATAGGGCGAGACGCAGGGGCGCATCCGCCCGCTATAGGACATGTAGGTGTTGTCGTCGGGATGGTAGGAGCGGTAATGGCTGGCGCACCATTTGACATGCGGCCCCGGCAGTTCGGCCGCTCCAGCCGAAGGCGCGATCGAGCTGGTCGCGGTCGGGTCGGGCGCCTGCTCTCTGGGGGCGATGTCGGGCGCCGCGGGCTGGTCGGCCGGCAGGCGTTCTAGGTTCTGCGCCGTCTTGTTCACCGGCTGCGCGTCCCTGGTCCACAACTCCGCGACGCTGACGGTCCGCCTTGCCTCATGCGGTGACTTGGCGGCAAGCAGCCAAGCGGCAAAGCCCAGCCCGCTGCCGAAGACCGCAAGGGTCAAAACAAAGCCGCCCACCAGTGCCAAAATCGCTTTCACGTCACGCTCCTTGAGCCCCTGCTTATAGAATGCGGAGCATCGAGCCTGGTTCCAGCACAGTGCGTGCAAGCGTGCGTAGGCGGGGCGCGCGGGCTGGGTTTCTCCTCAAACCGGCAGTCGCACCTCCACGGAAAACTGGTTCTCGACCGCCAGCAGCGCCGCCACCATCTCCTTGTCGCGCTGGCGCTGCCTGAGATAGCCGGCCAACAGCCAGTCCAGCGAGACCCTGCCGGCGCCGGCAGCGGCCAGCACGAACATGCCGCCCGCAATGGCAAGATCCTTTTCGAAATGCAGCAGTTCGTTCTGGCTGGCGAAGTTGGTGTGAAACAGCATGGCCGTGGCAAGGCAAAACAGGGCGAGCCCGATGGCGCCCAGCCGCGTCAGCAGGCCTGTCGCGACGGAAAGCCCCGCCCCCAGTTGCAGCGCCACGGTGGCGATGAACAGCGGCAGGCCGACGCCAAGGGCCGCCATGGCCTTGGCGGCGCCCTCGAAATGGGCGGCGAGCGTGGCGCCCTCATGCAGGAAGATGAGGGACAAAAGCAGGCGGCCGGCAAGCAGCGCCCCGTCCTGCAGATGCAGTCTGGTGGCGAGGCCGGTGAGCTTCGCGGCGCGTTCGTTCAGGGTCATGGTCGGGCTCCAATGTCTTGACACCGTGCAGGCGCCGTCGGGCGCGTGGGGATCGCGCGCGAGAAATGTGTGAGGCTTGAAAGGGCCGGAGCCGGCTCGAGGGAGAGGCGCCGGCTCCGGCAATGGGCGCCAGCCACGAGCGCCCGAACTTTGATGACGGGGGATGGGTTGGCGCCAAGGCCCCCTCATCCGGCCGCTTCGCGGCCACCTTCTCCCCGAGGGGAGAAGAGGCGGACGCCGGCGCCCTCGCCCTCCTCTCCCCTAGGGGAGAGGTCGGATTGCCCCGAATTGCTCTTTGCGATTCGGTCTTGGCAATCCGGGTGAGGGGAACTCACTTCGTCACCTTGGTGTCGATGGCCTTCTGCAAATCGGCAAGCTCGTCGCAGCCGGCGGGGCACAGCTTCTGCAGCGAGGCCAGTTGCTCCTGAGCCTTGGCCATGTCGCCGGTCTCGACATAGAGCTCGCCCAGATATTCGCGGGCGGCCTTGTGGTCGGGCTTCAGCTCCAGCGCCTTGTTGTAGTAGGTCAGCGCGGTGGTGGTGTCGCCGGTCTTGCGCAGCGTGAAGCCAAGCAGATTGTAGACGTCGGCCTGCTGGTTGTCCTGCGCGAGATCACGCAAATCCGCCAGCGCGCCCTTGTAGTCCTTGGCGTCGATCTTGGCCTTGACGGCGGTGAGGTCGGGCGCGTCGGCGCCCTCGATGTCGTCGACCGCATAGGCCGGCATGATCGTGGCGACGGGAACGACGGTCAGCACGGCGATGGCGCCGAGCAGGCCGTAGAGGGCGTGCTTGCCCAGATAGGATTGTTTCATTGTCTTTCTCGCATGGGTTTGCGTTACCCGTTCAAACTTGACCGGGAGTGAAGCCATAGGCATTGCCGTCCTTGACGAAGACGCCGGTGCCCGGGAACGGGAAGTGCGAACCGGAAATGCGGATGTTGTCCGCGATCACCCGGTCGATGATCTTGTGGCGCGTGGTGATTGCGGTGGGTCCATCCTGGTCGTAAGCGCCCTGCCATTCCGGATGCGGCGCCAGCAAAGCCGGCACATACATGGTGTCGGCCGAGATCATCAGCTGCTCCTTGCCGGAGTTTGCGAGATACACCGAGTGGCCAGGCGTGTGGCCGGGCGCCGCGATGATCTGGATGCCGGGCGCCACCTCGGCGCCGTCCTCGACCAGCTTCCAGTTCTTCCATTTCGGGAAGTTTTCGGCGATGCGCTTGCCCGCCGGCTTGCGGCCCTCGGGCAGCTTGGCCAGCCGGCTCGGGTCGGTCCACCAGTTGTATTCGGTGGCGTTGACGATCAGCTCGGCATTGGGGAACACCGGCGTGTTGGTGCCCTTCTCCATCAGGCCCCAGACATGGTCGGGGTGGAAATGCGAGATCATGATGGTATCGATCGCCTTGTAGTCGATGCCGGCGGCGGCCATGTTGGCCGGCAGATGCGTGGCGTTGGCCTGCCACTGGCCGACGCCGGAGCCCGCATCCATCATGATCAGCTTGCCCCCCATCTTGAGCACCACGACGGTCAGCGGAATGGGCATGAAGTCGGTGGTCAGACCCGCCTTGGCGAGTGCGGCCTTGGTGTCGTCTACCGAGACATCCCTAATGAAGGCCGGGTCGTGCGGCTTCTTCCAGATGCCGTCATAGATGGCGGTGACCTCGATGTCGCCGACCGTGTATTTGTAGAAGCCGATGGTCGGCTCCACCGGCGTCTGCGCGAAAGCGGGGCGGGTGAATTCAAGCTTGCCGGCCAGGCCGAAGGCAGCGGCGGCAGTGGCGGTTCCGAGCAGTGTGCGGCGTGTCATGCTGAACATGGTGGTTCTCCTCTGTTGAGTGGTGGCTAAAGGCACGGCTTGGAATGACGCAGGGCCAAGCCCCTGGGGATGTTCGAAGACCGGAGCGCGCTCAGTTGCCCCAGATGCCGTCGTCATTGTGCCGGTTGATCATGTCCTGCACTGACCCCTGCTTCGGCCCGGTCGTCACCTTGGTGTCGACGCCATGGGGACGTGCCGTGTAAGGGATCGAAGCCGTCGCGTTGGTGTCGACCGGAGCAGCCGGCTGGTTGGAATTGTTGGCGCCATGGTCGCTGCCGGCAAAGGCGGAACTCGAGGCAAGCAACATCGCGGCCACGCTGAGAGCGAGCTTGGTCATTTCGCAAAATCCTTGTTTCGTTTCTTCGCGTCGCGGGCCGATTGGCCCCGCTGATGACAAGACCCGGAAGCGCCGCGCTTTATTCCCGGGCGTCGAAAGATTTTTTCAAAAGGCCGGAAAACCGGCGGTTGCGGGCATGCGCGAGCCCGCCCAGACACAATCCAGAAACAAGATTCAACAGTTCAGAAAAACTGGCGAAAAGATCGGATGGCATATCAATCCCTCAACGGCCGGAAATCTGGCCGCCGCACAGGTGCACGGGGTTGGGTTACGGGCAATGCAACGAGGTTTTCACGGATCGATGGGTGCCCTGCCCGGCATGTCGCTCGCCACAGGCCGCGCCCCGGCGACGCCCCGTATCCATGCTCCCGAACATGTGAAGACGGAGCGGCCGATTCCGTGATAACCGCGCGGCCAAAGAGGGACCCGGCGGTCAGCGATCGCCGGTCGGAATTCCGGAATCTTCCGTTTTGGAAGCTTCGGTCATTCCACCTCCATCAACAACGATCAAATTGCAGCGGCGGCACAGCCGACAATGCCTGCCGGCGCGGCGGCATGACCGAGATGTGCCCGTGACGGCTTGGCCAGGACGAGAAAGTTTGGAAATGGACCACGGTATCGATATCGCCGAATTGGACAGGGAAGCGGCAAGGTCGGGCGGAGAGCCCGGGACCAGCCCCGACAGCGTCCATGCACTTGCGGAAATTGCCCTCGACGCGCGCCGCCAGGTCCTGGCAGGCGCCGATTTTGCCCGGGCGGGTCAGCCGGACGAGCGGCTCGACAAGGTCTTCGAGCAACTCGCCGAAACATTTGCCACGCTGCCGGCGGTGATCTCCGAGGGCCGCACCTGGACCTACCGGGAGCTGGACAGCAGAGCCAACCAGTTCGCCCGCCTGCTGGTCAAGCGCGGCGTGCGGCCGGGCGACCGCGTCGGGCTCATCCTCGACCGGTCCGCGGAAACCTATGTCGCCCTGCTCGCCGTGGTGAAGGCGGGCGCCGCCTTCGTGCCGCTGGCCACCGCCTTTCCGCAGGAGCGCATGGCGCTCATCATCGAGGACGCCAGCGTCAGCCTGGTCGTCACCATCGCCACCTATGCATCGCGGGCCGGCGAGTTGCCGGTTCCGCATCTGTTGATCGACAGCGCCGCTGCCGAAATATCGGCCCAGTCCAACGCGCCGCTGAAGCCGCACAAGGCATCGGCCGCCAATGCAATCGAAGACATCTGCTACATCCTCTATACGTCGGGCACGACCGGCAGGCCGAAGGGCGTGGCCATCCGCCACCAGAGCTTCGTCAACTTCATCCGCGTCGCGGCCGCGTCCTACGGCTACCGGCCGGGCGATCGCGTCTACCAGGGCATGACCATCGCCTTCGACTTTTCCTCCGAAGAGATCTGGGTGCCGTTCGTCGCCGGCGCGACGGTCGTCCCGGCACCGGGCCAGATGCCATTGGTGGGCGAAGAGCTCGCCGATTTCCTGCGCCATCACGACATCACCTGCATGGCCTGCAGCCCGACGCTTCTGTCGTCCATGACATCGGATGTGCCAAGCCTGCGCACGCTCCTGGTGGGCGGCGAGGCCTGCCCGCACAATCTGGTGGTGCGCTGGTCGAAGCCCGGCCGGCAGATCCTCAACACGTATGGCCCGACAGAGGCGACCGTCACGGCAACCATGGGGGCGCTGACGCCGGACCGGCCGGTGACTATCGGCGCGCCGCTGCCCACCTATTCGATCGTCATTCTCGACCCTTCGCTGCCGCAGCTCGCCGAGCCTGGTGAACTGGGCGAGATCGGCATTGCCGGCATCGGGCTGGCGGTCGGCTATCTCAACCGGCCGGACCTGACCGAACAGAAGTTCATCGCCGACTTCCTCGGCCTGCCGAACAACCCGTCGAAGCGCATCTACCGCACCGGCGACCTTGGCCGGATCAACGACGCCGGCGAGATCGAATATGCCGGGCGCATCGACACCCAGGTCAAGATCCGCGGCTACCGCATCGAACTCGGCGAGATCGAGGCCGTGCTGCTCGACCAGCCGGAGATCGCGCAGGCCGCCGTCACCACCTGGGAGATCGAGCCCGGCCGCGTCGAGCTCGTTGCCTATTACGCGCCCAAGGCCGGCCAGCCGGCGCTCTCGCGCGCCGACATTGCCCAGACGATGAAGCGGCGGCTGCCGGATTACATGGTGCCCTCCTACCTGGAGGAACTGCCGGCGATCCCGATGACGGTCTCCAACAAGGTCGACCTTCGCCAGCTTCCCAAGCCGACCAGCGTCCGGCTTTCGGCCGACCGCGCCATGGTGGCGCCCGGCAATGACGACGAGCGCTTCCTGGCCGACGCGCTATGCGCCGTGCTGAAGTTCGACGACGTGTCGATCGAGGACAATTTCTTCGACGATCTTGGCGCCAACTCGCTGCTCATGGCGCATTTCTGCGCCCGCGTGCGCACCCGCAAGGAATGGGCGACGACGTCGATGCGCGACATCTATCTCTATCCGACCGTGGCGCGCCTGGCCAAGCACCTGAGCGTGGCGGAAGAGCTGACGACGGCCACCAACGACCCCGTTCTCACCCGCCAGGCGTCCAATCTCGTCTACTGGACCTGCGGCGCGGCGCAGTTGCTGTTTTACGCGCTCTACAGCTACGTGGCGCTGTGGGCGATCAATGACGGCCTCAACTGGGTCTATGACGCGCTCGACGAACCGCTGCAGCTCTACATCAGGTGCGTGGTGCTCTCGGCCGGCGTGTTCTTCGGCATGTCGGGCTTTGCCGTTGCCACCAAATGGGTGCTCGTCGGTCGCTGGAAGGCGGAAGCGTTTCCGATCTGGGGCCTGCGTTACTATCGCTTCTGGGTGGTGAAAACCTTGATCCGCACGGCGCCCGTCGTGCTGTTCCGCGGCAGCCCGCTCTACAGCCTTTACCTGCAGCTTCTGGGAACCAGGATCGGCAAGAACGTGGTCATCGAATCCCGTGCCGTGCCCGTGTGCACGGACCTGATTTCGATCGGCGACCGAACCATCCTGCGCAAGGAATCGCTGATCCTCGGCTATCGCGCCCAGGCCGGCTATATCCACACCGGGCCGCTGACCATCGGCCGCGACGCCTTCGTGGGCGTCGGCTGCACGCTCGACATCGACACCGCGATCGGCGATGGCGGCCAGCTCGGCCATTCCTCCTCGCTGCAGCGCGGACAACGCATCCCCGACGGCGAACACTGGCATGGCTCGCCGGCGGTGCCGACCACGGCGGACTATTGCAAGGTGCGCAACGTCAATCCTCCCCGTGTCCGGCGCTTCCTCTACGAAGCCGTGCAGCTGATAGGGCTGTTTGCCATCATCACCCCGCTGCCGCTTCTGTTCCACAGCTATTGGGAGAATGTCGGCGACGACTATCAGGAGACGATCGGCCTTGTGGCGATCGGCACCACAGTCACGCTTTTCGGCTACATCGCCGTCGCCTTCCTCGCCGCGACGCTGGTGCCGCGCCTGTTCAGCCTGATCCTGAAACCCGGCCGCACCTACACGCTTTACGGCTTCCGCTACTGGCTGCAGACGGTTGCCGAGTTCTCGAGCAACTCCCGCGTGCTCGGGCTGCTGTTCGGCGACAGCTCGGCCATCGTCCATTACATGAGCGCCATCGGCTGGAACCTCAACAAGGTGGTGCAGACCGGCTCCAATTTCGGCTCCAACCAGCAGCACGAAAACCCGCTCCTGTGCGAGATCGGCACCCAGACCATGGTGTCGGACGGGCTTTTCATGATCAACATGCACAAGTCCGCTTCCGCGTTCCGGCTCGAGCCGACGCGGATCGGCGAGCGCAACTATCTCGGCAACAACATCTACTATCCGCCGGACGGACGCACGGGCGACAACGTCCTGCTCGGCACCAAGGTGATGGTCCCGATCGACGGGCCGTTGCGCGAGAATGTCGGCCTTCTGGGCTCGCCGCCCTTTGAAATCCCGCGCATGGTGAACCGCGACAAGGAACTCATCGCCGGTATCGACGAGGAAGACCGGCTGAAGCGCATCCCGCACAAGAACCGTCACAATCTGGTGACGATCCTGCTGTTCATCGCGACGCAATGGGTCATGCTGTTCGCCACGCTGGCGATCTGGGACCGGGCACTGAACTACTACACCGAATGGGCGGAAATCGCGCTCTTCGTGGCGGTGCTTTTGACCTCGGCCATCACCATTCCGTTCTACATCTTCGTCGAGCGGGCAAGCCTTGGTTTTCGCAAGCTGCAGCCGCAGATAACGACGATCTACGACGTCACCTTCTGGCGCCACGAACGCCACTGGAAGCTGGCGGATTCGCCCATCGTGCGCCTGTTCGCCGGCACGCCGTTCCGGCCGATGATCCTGCGCATGCTGGGCGTCAAGGTGGGCAAGCGCGTCTATGACGGCGGCGCCAATTTGACCGAGCGCTCGCTGGTGGAGATCGGCGACGACGTCACGCTCAACGAAGGCTGCGTCATCCAGGCCCATTCGCTGGAGGAAGGCGCCTTCAAGTCCGACTTCATCCGCATCGGCGATGGCTGCACGCTCGGGCCGTCCGCCTTCGTCCATTACGGCGTCGTGATGGGCAAGGGATCGATGGTCGATGCCGATTCCTTCGTGATGAAGGGCGAGGAGCTGGAGCCCAACTCCATCTGGCGCGGCAACCCGGCCAAGCTGCACCGGTTCGTCGAGCCAGTCAGCGAGGGCTCCGGAGCATCGGCGTCTTGACGGACCGCGTGCCTGGCACCGTGGACATCCGTATCGTCCCGGTGACCCCGGCCAATCGCGCCCTGGTCACGGCCCTGCGACTGGCTCCGGAGCAGATGGACTTCGTCGCTGGCAATGCGGATTCGCTCCGCGAAGCCCGGTCCGATCGGGCCGCGCGGCCGCGCGCGGTGATGGCCGGGGATCAGCTTGTCGGATTCCTGATGTACGAGGCGCCACGCGACGATGACGAGGCCCGCATCTACCGCTTCATGGTCGACCGCGCCTGGCAAGGCCGGGGCTATGGCAAGGCCGCGCTGCTGGCGGTGCTGGAGGAAATCCAAGGGCTCGGCCACGTTAGGCACGTGTCGATCTGCTACGAACCGGAGAACGAGGCGGCGCGGCGGCTTTATCGCGCCGCCGGTTTCGTCGAGGAAGGGCTCGACGAGGACGGTGAAATGATCGCCGATCTCGTCCTGCCGCCCGGCGACCGATGACGCCCGAGGAAATCGCCCTGGCACGCGCCATGGCCGCCATGGCCCCGGCCGGGGTCCGCACCGGCTGCCGGATCATCCGTGAAGGCGACGAGACCCATCTGTTGCCCGAGGAAGCGCGTTCCATCTCCGCCCGCCAGCCGGCCATGCGGCGGGCCAGCGGCGCGGCGCGCTGGATCGCGCACCGGCTGCTGGCGGATATCGGCTTCGACGGTTTCGCCCTCTTACGCACGCCTTCCGGTGCGCCCGCCTGGCCCGAAGGGATAACGGGCTCGCTCGCCCATGACGACGATATGGCCGTGGCGGCGGTTGCGCCTGTTGCCGGCGTCGGCTCGCTCGGCATCGATGTCGAACCGGCGCTGCCCCTGCCCGATGAGATTTCCGCCCTCGTCGCCATGCCCGCCGACCGGACGGGCGCGACCGACCGGCAGCTTGCCGGCCGCATCCTCTTCGCCGCCAAGGAAGCGGTCTACAAGGCTGCCTATCCGCTGGACCGCGAGGTGCTGGGCTATGAGGACATCGCCGTGAACTTGGAGACCGGCCACGCGACGACGAGGACCGGCCGCAAGGCGCGGCTCGCATACTGCGTTGCCCCGCGCGTGGTCGTGCTGGCGTTTGTCGACGGTGATGGGGTTTAGGGTCAGCCCGACTATTCCTGCTGCGTTACGACATCATGAGTTTCCGGCCGAATGCGGCAATCTTTGGCGTCAGCGCCGCCCCTCACTGTCCTGCCGGACATCTCTCCCCGTATAGTGACGGGGAGAGAGGACCGGCCGCAACGCCGGTGGTTTTCCTGCAACGCTTGAGATTGGCGAAATCGGCGACGGTAGCGCCCCTCTCCCCGTCACTATACGGGAGAGGATGCCGGCAGGCAGGTGAGGGGCGGCGCAGACGCTGGCCATTATGAACAGTTGCTATGACGCAAGCAGGAGTAACATCCTGGCGTCATGAGCCGGCAGCCGGATTCTTCGAGGGCCGTTCTTCCCGAACGCTGACCACCTCCCGATAGTCCCTCACCTTCCCATCCAGCCCGCGTATGCGCCAGCTTTCCCCGTCCTGTGCCTCGACATGGCAAGGTCCGAGCGGCACCTTGCCGCCGCCTTCCGGTAGATCCAGCACATAAATGGGATTGCAGATGCCCGACAGGCGCGCGCGCAGCGCTTCCACCAGCGCCTGGCCCTGCGCGATCGTCGTGCGCCGGTGCGCCATGCCGCGCGCGAGGTCACCATGGTGCAGGTAATAGGGTTTTATCCCCAGCCGGTACATCAGCTCGCGGCAGAGCTCTTCCAGCGCTTCGACCGTATCGTTGACGCCCTTGAGCAGAACGCTCTGGTTGAGCAGCACGAAGCCGGCCTGTCGCAAGGTGCGGCAGGCCGCTTCGGTGGCATCGGTGATCTCGCGCGCGTGGTTGAAATGGGTGACCACCGTCACCATCAGCCGGCCTTGCAGCGCCGCGACCAGCCCTGGCGTGATGCGCGAAGGCAGCGCCACCGGCACGCGCGTGTGGATGCGCAACAGCCGCACATGGGGAATCGCTCCAATCCGGGCACGGATTTCGGCCAGTGCGTTATCCGGCAGCGACAGCGGATCGCCGCCGGTCAGGATCACCTCACAGATTTCGGGATGATCCGCTATATAGGCCAGCGCCGGCTCCAGCGCCTCGCGCGTATAGCCACGGCCGATCGACGTCAGCGATTCCTTGCGGAAGCAGAACCGGCAATAGACCGCGCATTGATAGGTCGGGAACAACAGCACCCGGTCGGCATGGCGATGCGTGAGGCGCGGCGCCGGGCTGAATTCGTGATCGGCGATCGGATCGCCCAGTTCGCCCTCCGCCTCCTCCAATTCCCCAGGCGACGGGATCACCTGCGCCCGGATCGGGTCGGCCGGATCGTTCCAGTCGATCAGATCGAGATAGCTTTTTGGCGCGCGCACCTTGTGCAGCGCGGCGGCAGCTTGCGCGGCTTCGCGTTCGGCCGGCGAGAGCGGCAGGGAGGAGAGGTCACGCACATGGTGCACACCGGCGCGGACATCGTCCTGCCAGGTCGCCTCGGGGGCGGTCGCGCGGGTGGTATCTTTGAGGTCGGTCATTGCGGTCTCGGGCTGTTCGCGCGGACCTATCGGCTGGATGGGCTGTCGGGTCAACCACTGGGGAAGCCAACCACGCCCGCCGTAGAGTGTCGACTTTGCCAAGAACCCTAACCTTCACAACCTCCCCCCACCCGCGCCGGCCATCGCCACAAAAGTGCTTTCAATCGTCTCGAACTTCAGCTCCGGATAGAGCGTCCCCGCTTCCGGAGTGGCCGTCTCGAGCGCGGTCTCGCCACGGATCCAGAATGCGCGCAGCAATCCAAGGCCGGGAACCGCCGCGATCATCGCCTCCAACTCCCCGGCGCTCATCTGCTTGACGCGCGGCGAGCGGTCGCTCACCCGGCGCCACAGGTCGATCATCTCGGCTTGCGTGATCTTGTTCTGCGCGATGCGGATTTCGCCGCGAACAGCGTTGGGATCCTCCAGAGCGCGCATCGTGACGGCGGCGATATCCTTCTCGCTGACAAATGTCGCCGGCACATTGCCGTCGCCATAGAGCGTCACCTCGTCGGGCGGCAGCGGCGAGGAGCCGAAGCGCGTCAGGTCGCCCAGCGTCGCCACCCAGGTCGAGAAGAAGCCGTTGGTGTAGATCACCGTATAGGGCAGATCGGCCTCCCGGACCGCGTCGAAGACGGCCCGCTTGAGATCGAGCGGTTCGATCGAGCCGGGTGCGGCGGCGGCAAAGTCGAGGCCGAAGCCGGCGGACGGCACATAGCGCGAGACCCCGGCATCCCTGACGGCGCGCACCAGCGTCATTTCGCTGGCCGAGCCGACATGCACCGAGCTGATGACGCGATCGACCTTGCCGACGGCGCGCAGAAGGCTGTCATAGTCGTCGAGATCGCCGACATGCACCGTGGCGCCGAGCTCCTTCAGCGGGCGCATCCGCTCTCCATTGCCTGATGTTGCCGGCCGGACCAGCACATGCAAGCTGTCGCCATTGCGCGCGCTGGCCTTCGCCATCTCGCTGCCGAGAAGCCCGGTCGCGCCGATGATCAACGTGCTGGTCATATCGCCCTCCCATTGCCCGGAATTCCGTGAGCAAGAATGGAACCGTCCCAGTCGCGTTCGAGGCCGATGTCATGCAAACGGCGGTCGGAAAGCCGGGTAACCTTGCGCAGCGTGCGGCGGCGCTCGAACGCTGCCGCGCTTCGCACGGCAAGGCCGCTCACCACGGCAGTGATGGATCCAAGGGTCGAGTTCATTGTTCGTCTCCTGTGTATCGCCAAGCGCAAGAATGCCGATGTCGCCCACCGGGCGAGCATGACGATCGCTCACACTTGTCTGGTCAATTCAGCGCATCGATAAGCCGGTAGCCCGGCGTGGATGCTTGGTACGCCTGAATATTGGGCGGTTTCAGGCTGGACGACAAACGACTCTTTGTGCAGGATTTGTGAGCAACGCTCACAGGTCGAACTCATGCCGCGCAGATTGCCGCCCCTCACCGCCTTGCCCGCTTTCGACGCGGCCGCCAGGCATTTGAGCTTCTCCAAGGCGGCGGAAGAGCTCAACCTCACCCACGGCGCCGTCAGCCGCGCCATCCGCAACATCGAGGACAGGCTGGGCATCCAGCTCTTCGATCGCGGCACGCGCTCAGTGCGCCTGACCGCTGTCGGCGCGGCCTATGCGGCAGAGGTCGGCAAGGCGCTCGACCAGATCGCCGCCGCCACCATCGCGGCCACGCCAGACCGCTCGACGCGCATCCTGAACGTCAGCACGTCGGACGGTTTCGCCGGCCGCTGGCTGGTGCCGAGGCTGCACCGCTTCCATCGCGCCAATCCCGACATCGACGTGCGGCTGGCGACCTCGGGCGTGCTGGCCGATTTCGTCAGCGATGGCATCGACATATCCATCCGCTACGGCCGCGGCGGCTATACCGGCGTGACGGCGGAATTCCTCGCCGACGAGGAGGTCTTCCCCGTCTGCAGCCCGGAACTGCTGCAAGGCGAGCACCCGCTGCGGCATCCCACGGATTTGAGGCATCACAAGCTGATTCACGACGCCTTCCGCATCGACTGGGCGACATGGCTTGAACAGGCCGGCGTCGAAGGCATCGACCCCAAACGCGGCGTGCGCTTCGATTCCGCCACCTTCGCCGTCGAGGCGGCGGTGCACGGCGAAGGCGTGCTGCTCGGCCGCAGCGCGCTGGTCTCGGCCGACCTCGCGGCCGGGCGGCTGGTGCGACCCTTCGACCTCGCGCTGAAATCAGCGGCCAGCTACTACGTCGTCTACCCCGAAGGCGCGCTGCGGCAGAAAAAGGTCAGGGCGTTCCGCGACTGGCTGTTCGCCGAGATCGCGGCCGACTGGGTCGGCGTGCCCAAGAATGACCCCTGAGCCCAAGCTGTTGACTCCGGCAGGCATTCGCATGCCAATGTTCCATACACCAGGCGGGGACCTTCGATGAAAAGAGCCTATTTCAAACCGGTGCTGACCAAGCACCAGAAATTGTCGGCCGTAACGGCACAGGTGAGCAGCTCCAACGACTCCCAGGCGCCCGAAGCCACCTGAGCGCATCCGGTTCCATCGACTGGGCAGGCTCCAGCGACGAACGAAGCGAGACAGGTGGACAACTCGGGGCTGCCCACCTGGCCCCCGCCGCTAATGCACGCCGCCCCAAAGGGGGCATCGGTTTTCGGGAACCGACATGCATTGAAAGGCCCCGCGGACAGAGTGTACGTTGGCGTTCGCGGCGACCAGTCGTCATATGACGGGTATCGCGTTCGAAGGCCTATTCCTCGGCGCGAAAAGCTTCCGGCACGATGAACACCTCGTCGGCGCGGCCATAGCCGCCGTCGGCGACTTCCTCCACCAGCACCATCGTGTAGGGCCGCACGCCCTCGCCGAAGAAGTCGACGAACATGGCTGTCATGCGATGGATGAGGTCTTCCTTCTGCGCCTTGGAAAGTGCGGCCCGCGGCATCTTGATATTGGCGAATGGCATGGTCTTTTCCTTGTTTCTGGAGGTTGGTTTCAGGGTTTGGGATGGAGCAGGTCGGCAGACAGCAGCGGCCTCCTCAGATCACGCCGCCATTGGCGCGGATGATTTGCCCGTTGACCCAGCCACTGTCCGGCCCGGCCAGGAACGACACCACGCCGGCAATGTCGTCGGGCTGGCCGAGCCTGCCGAGCGGGATCATTTTTCCGATGGCCTCGATCTGCGCCGCGCTCTTGCCATCCGTGAACAGCGCCGTCTCGACCGGCCCGGGCGCCACCGCGTTGACGGTGATGCGGCGCGCGCCAAGCTCCTTGGCCAGGATATGCGTCATCGCCTCGACTGCCGCCTTGGTGGCGGCATAGACGCCGTAGCCCGGCTGGTAGAGGCCGACGACGCTGCTGGAGAAATTGACGATGCGGCCGCCGTCGCGCAGCCGCCGCGCGCCTTCGCGCATGCCGCGGAACACGCCGCCGAGATTGATCGCGATTTGGGTATCGAAGAAGGCGTCATCGGCCTGCGCGATCGGCGAAAGCTTCATGATGCCGGCATTGTTGACCAGGATATCGATGCCGCCGAAGGCCTTCTCGCCGGCGTCGAAAAGGCCGGCGATGCCCGTGGGATCGGCGATGTCGGCCTGCACGGCGATCGCCTTGCCGCCATCGGCTTCGATGGCCCCCACCACCGCTTCGGCCTCCGCTTGTCCCCGCGCATAGTTGACGACGACGGCAACGCCATCACGCGCAAGCCGCCGCGCGATCGCCGCGCCGATGCCCTTCGAGGCGCCGGTCACGATCGCCGCTTTGGCTTGGCCCGTGCTTGTTTGGTTGCCCGTACTTGTCTGGCTGGATGTCATGGAAGTCTCTCCTTGTTGTGTGAGACGGATATAGGCCGCGCCAACTTCGGATAATCAGCCACCTCTTGACATCACTATTCGGAAACTGCGAACAAAGATCATGGATCGTCTGGACACGATGCGGCTCTTCGTTCGCGTGCTGGAGCGGCGCAGCTTCACCGCCGCCGCCGCCGATCTCGGCCTGCCGCGCTCGACAGCGACGGAAGCGATCCGTCGGCTGGAGGAGCATCTCGGCGCGCGGCTGCTGGAGCGCACGACGCGGCAGGTGAACGCCACGCAGGACGGCGAGGCCTATTACCGCCGCTGCCTGTCCATCCTGGCCGAGATCGAGGATGCCGAGGCCGCCTTCCGCAACGCCGAGCCCTTCGGCCTGCTGCGCATCGATGCCAGCACGCTGCTCACCCGCACCTTCCTGCTGCCGCGCCTGCCGGAATTCCTCGGCCGCTTTCCCCGGATCGACCTGCAGATCGGCCAGAGCGACCGGCTGGTCGACCTCGTGCGCGAGGGTGTCGACTGCGTCATCCGCGTCGGCGAGCCGCCGGACAGCGGCATGATCATGCGCCGCCTTGGCATGATCCGCGAGATGACCTGCGCCAGCCCCGCCTATCTTTCTCGTCATGGCACGCCCGTCTCCCCCGACGCGCTGGACGGCCATCAGGCGATCGGCTTCGTCTCCTCGCGCACCGGCGAAGTGCTGCCCTTCGAATTCACCGTCGCCGGCAAGACCCGCGAGGTCCGGCTGCCCGGCCGCGTCGCCGCCAACAATTCCGATACCGCCGCCGACCTCGCGCGGCTCGGCCTCGGCCTCATCCAGGCGCCGCGCTATCGCTTCGAGAAGGATTTGGCCGACGGCACACTGGTCGAGGTGTTGGCCGAATACCCGCCATCGCCGACACTGCTGTCGGCGCTCTATTCGCAGAACCGGCAGCTTTCGCCGCGCCTGCGCGTCTTCCTCGACTGGGCGGCGCGCATCTTCGCCGAGGCGAACTTGTAGGGCGAAGGATGCGGGGCTGCATCCATCGTTGCCGATCGGCGCCATCTGATGCCATTGTCGCCGCGACAGCGCGCCATGGGGAGATGGCGCACCGCCAGGGAGGATTTTCATGACCACGACACAAGCCGGCTTGCCGCGCTATGAAGACGCCGTCGCCGGCTTTCGCATCGAGACCGAGGTTGCCAGGCTGCAAGGCGATCCGGCGACCGGCATCAACGCCTATGTCGAATGCTGCGGCCGCCACACCGGCCAGGACCGGTTGGCGCTGCGGGCGATCTCCGCCAGTGGCGAGCTCAGCGAATTCACCTTCGAGGATCTCGAAGACATGTCCGGACGTGTCGGCAATCTGCTGAAGGGAGTGGGCGTCGGCCCCGGCGATGTCGTGGCCGGCATGCTGCCGCGCATCCCCGAACTGGTGGCGCTGATCCTCGGCGTCTGGCGCATTGGCGCGGTCTACCAGCCTTTATTCACCGCCTTCGGCCCAAAGGCGATCGAGCATCGCCTCCGCTACAGCGGCGCCAGGCTGGTGGTGACCAATCCGGCCAATCGCGGCAAGCTCGACGAGGTCGCGAACCCTCCGCACATCGCCACCATCCTCGGTGCGGGCGAGGCCTTGCGTCAGGGCGATATCGATTTCCGCGCAGCGCTTGCCGCCGCTTCGCCGGCCTGCGAGCCGGTGATGCGCCGGGGCGAAGACCTGTTCATGATGATGTCAACTTCCGGAACGACGGGCCTGCCCAAGGGCGTGCCGGTGCCGCTCGGCGCGTTGCTGGCCTTCGGCGCCTATATGCGCGATGCGATCGGCCTGCGGCCCGACGACATCTTCTGGAACATCGCCGATCCAGGCTGGGCCTACGGCCTCTATTACGCCATCACCGGCCCCCTGCTGCTCGGCATCGCCACCACCTTCAACGAAGGCGCCTTCACCGCCAAAAGCACCTATGACGTCATCGAGCGGCTCGGCGTCACCAGCCTTGCCGGCTCGCCCACCGCCTTCCGCCTGCTGCTCGCCGAAGGCCCCGACGCCGCCGCGCGCGTGAAAGGCCGGCTGCGTGTGGTGAGCAGCGCCGGCGAGCCGCTCAACCCGGAAGTGATCCGCTGGTTCGACGCCCACCTTGAGGCGCCGATCCACGACCATTATGGCCAGACCGAGAACGGCATGATGGTCAACAACCATCACGGGCTGGCGCATCCCGTCCGCGCCGGCTCCGCCGGCTTTGCCATGCCGGGCTACCGCATGGTGGTGCTGGACGAGGCCGGCAACGAGCTCGGCCCCAACCAGCCGGGCGTGCTCGCCGTCGACATCGCCAACTCGCCGCTGCGCTGGTTCGGCGGCTACCACCAGGCCGAAACCCCGGCCATTTCAGGTGGCTACTACCGCACCGGCGACACGGTGGAATATGAGCCGGACGGTTCGGTCTCCTTCATCGGCCGCGCCGACGACGTCATCACCTCGTCCGGCTACCGCATCGGCCCCTTCGACGTCGAAAGCGCGCTGATCGAACACCCCGCCGTCACCGAGACCGCGGTCATCGGCGTGCCCGACCCGCAGCGCACCGAAATCGTCAAGGCCTTCGTCATCCTGGCCCTTGCCTACAAGGGCAGCCCGGAGCTGGCCGAAGAACTCGCCCAGCATGTCCGCAAACGCCTCTCGGCCCACGCCTATCCGCGCGAGGTGGAGTTCGTGACGGAATTGCCGAAGACGCCGAGCGGCAAGATCCAGCGGTTTTTGCTGAGAAAGGCCGAGGTGGAGAAGAGGATGGGGTGACGGGGGACGGAAAGGATAGGAGCCAGTTGTGCGCCGATTGCAGGCGCTTGGCGAAACTATGCAATGTCTTGAATTGGCCGAAAGCCGAATGTCAGCTGATGGTCGCCGAAAAAGGAAAAGGCGGACGTCAGTCCACGAACCAGCTTTGCAACGAGTCTGTGCCTCTGCACCTCTCATAAAGGCACATCTACACGCCCGCGCGGCAGCAATCGCCAATCACCGATACCGCGGACAGCGGAACATAAGTCTCGCCTCATCCATTGTTGATTGGAACGACCTTGGGTGCTGCATGACTGAGGATCGCAATGCTATTCCAACCGCTGACGCAAATCTGATGAGCCAGGAGCGCCCGCGATCCGCGAAAACCAACCGGTTTGTGGTGGTTATCGGTGCATCCGCTGGCGGATTGGAGCCGTTAAAGCAAATCGTCAGCGACCTTCCCGCCGATATGTCGGCTGCGGTGTTTGTCGTTCTCCATGTCGGTGAGACGAGCTATCTGGCGGGGATTCTCGATCGCGCGGGCCGCCTGAAGGCATCGGTTGCCAAAAATGGCGCGTCTTTTGAGACCGGGCACATTTATGTGGCTCCGCCCGGCTTCCATCTCCTGCTGCATGACGATCACATGATGCTGCGGCGCGGCCCGCGTGAGAATCTCGCCCGGCCTGCAATCGATCCGCTTTTCCGCTCGGCCGCCCTTAGCTATGGCGCCAGCGTCATCGGCGTGCTGCTATCAGGCTCTCTTTCCGACGGCACCGCTGGGCTGAGGGCCATCAAGGCCGTAGGCGGGTTGGCCGTCGTCCAGAATCCGAAGGACACGCTTGTGCCAGCCATGGTGCAAAATGCATTGCACTATGTCGATGTCGATCACTGCCTGCCAGCAGCAGAACTGGGCGGTTTGCTGGGAAGATTGGCGACCGAGCCAGCGGGTGAAACCCATCCCGCTCCGCCCGGCGTCAGGCTGGAGGCGGCGGTCGCCGCGCAGGAGCATTCGACGATGAAGGATGAAGATCGCCTTGGCGAATTGTCGGTATTTATATGCCCTGAATGCCACGGGCCGCTGTGGGAAATCGAAGATGGTGACATGGTTCGCTATCGGTGCCATACAGGACACGCGTTCACGCCGGACGCGATGATGGAGGCGCAGGCGGTCGAGGCCGACGAGATTTTGTGGAGCCTACTGCGATCGCATCAGCAGCGGGCCGAATTTACGCGGCGCATGGCCGAGCGCGAAAGGACGCGGAACCGCTCCGCACTCGCCACGCAACTGGGCAAACGGGCCAGGGAATACGAGGCGGATGCCAGGGTAATCGAGCGTATCCTTGAAAGTAGGCGGGCAACAGACAATGGCGCAGTCACCGAAGAAGGTAACGGCGAGAAAACCACAGACTAATCCGGGCGACCGCACAGTAGCGCCTGCCAATGGGTCTTTCCCCATCGTCGGCATCGGCGCATCGGCGGGCGGCATCGGGGCGCTCCAGAAATTCTTCCCGGAAGTCCCCGCTGACAGCGGCTTTGCCTATGTGGTGATCCAGCATCTCGACGCCGAGCATGAGAGCGTGTTGGCAAGCATCATCCAACGCTGCACCTCGATCGAGACGCAACCGGCGGCCGAGGGGATCGAGATCGAGCGAAACAAGATCTACGTCATTCCGCCGGGTGTCTCCGTGACCGTGGGAAAGCACCGTTTCCACGTCGCCAAGATGGCGCCCACGCGCGCAAGACGAACGCCGATCGACGACTTCTTTACGTCTCTGGCGCTGGAGCAGGGGGAGCATGCAGCCGGGGTCATCCTGTCCGGCACGGGCAGCGACGGAACCATCGGGCTGAGAGCGATCAAGGAGCGCGGCGGGCTCACGCTGGCGCAGGAAAGCGCCGAATATGACGGCATGATGCGCAGCGCCGTCCAGAGCGGTCTCGTCGACATGGTGCTGCCGGCGGAGGAAATGGCCGATAAGCTGGTCAGCTATTTCCGCCACTCCAGCCGCACCGAGGGCGAGCGGGACCGCCACAAGCGAGATGTCGGGGAACAGTTGTCGCGGATCGCCGCGCTGCTTCGCATGCGCACCGGCCACGATTTCAGCGGCTACAAGGACAACACCATCCTAAGGCGCATCCAGCGCCGCATGCAGGTGCTGCAGATCGACGACCCAACCGCGTTCTATGAGCGGCTGCGCGAAGAGCCGCAGCAGGTCGACCTCCTGTTCCAGGACCTGTTGATCGGCGTGACCAGCTTTTTCCGCGATCCACAGGCGTTCGATGCACTTGAGCGTCTGGTCATCCCCAAGCTTTTCGAAGGGCGCAAGCCGGACGAGACGATCAGGGTCTGGGTGCCTGGCTGCGCCACCGGCGAAGAGGCCTATTCGATCGCAATGCTGCTCAAGGAAAACGCACCGCGCGGCGCGGCGTCGCCTAACCTGCAAATCTTCGCCACCGACATCGACGAGCGCGCGCTGGAAGTTGCCCGCGCCGGGCGCTATCCCGCGACGATCGCCACCGATATCACCCCGAAGCGGCTGAAAGAGTTCTTTTCACGGGAGGATGGTACCTACCGAGTCGCATCCGATCTTCGCGAAGCCTGCCTGTTTTCCTCGCACAATCTGCTGCGCGATCCACCCTTCTCCAAGCTCGATCTGCTCGCGTGCCGCAATCTGCTCATCTATATGGGGCCGGAACTGCAGGAAAAGATCGTGCCGATCTTCCATTACGCGTTGCGCAACAACGGCTATCTCTTCCTTGGCTCCTCCGAGAACGTCACCCGTCACGCGCGACTGTTTGCGACCATCGACAAGCCGAGCCGTCTGTTCCAGAAGCGTGGCGGCGTTTTGGCTCAGAGGCTGCCTGAATTCCCGCTCGCAGCGGCGGCACGCCAGGCCGCGCCACACACGCGTCTCAGGGCGCCGACCAGCAGCTTGCAGGAGATGGCTGAACGGCTGCTTCTCGACCGTTATGCTCCGGCCTATGTGGTCATCAACGCGGCCGGCGAGTTGATGCACAGCTCGGGCGGAACGGGGAAATATCTGGAACTCGCAGCCGGCGCTCCCGATAACAATGTCTTCGCCCTGGCCCGGCGGGGAATGCGAATGGATTTGCGGGCCGCCCTCCACAAGGCCGTCAGCACCGGGCAGGCCGCCGTCCAGAACAAGATCAGCATTGGCACCAATGGCGGACGCCAGACCATCAGCCTGGTTGTGCAGCCGCTGCCTGCCGAAAGCGGAGCGGATCCGCTCTATATGTTGGTGTTCCGCGATGTTGGCAGCATCAAGCCGGAGTCCGAAAGCGAGCCAATCCACACAACCGACGATGTCGAAAGCGCCAATGTCAGCCAACTCGAAAAAGAGTTGAGGGAGACCAAAGAGCGGCTTCAGATCACGACGGAGGAACTGGAATCTTCCAACGAGGAGCTGAAATCCTCCAACGAGGAATTGTCCTCCATCAATGAAGAATTGCAATCATCCAACGAGGAGCTCGAGACCTCCAAGGAGGAGTTGCAGTCGATCAACGAGGAACTGCAAACCGTCAACGCCGAACTTAACATCCGCGTCGACGAGTTGAGCCGTGCCAACAACGACATGGCGAACCTTCTTGAAAGCACCCAGATCGCGACCGTGTTCCTGGACCGCGACCTCTGTATCAAGAGCTTCACGCCGACTGCGCGCGATCTGTTCCGACTGGTCGAAAGCGATGTCGGCCGGCCGCTGGCGCATGTGCGCCCGCGCTTTCCCGCCGACGGTCTGCAGGCCGACATGGAGCAGGTATTGCACCGGCTGGGCACGATCGAGCGGCAGGTCGAGGGCGCCGAAAGCGGCAGGCGCTACATCATGCGCGTGCTGCCCTACCGGACAGTGGACAATGTCATTGCCGGCGTGGTTGTCACCTTCGTCGACGTGACCCAGATCGCGAAGGCGGAGGAAAGGATCGGCGCGCTCTCGCACGATCTGCGCAACCGGGTCGAGAGCTTGGAAACCTTGCTCGACCTGGTGCCGGTGGGCATCTTCATCGCTGAGGACGGCAATGGCGAGGAAATCCGTGGTAATCGCCACGCGGTCGAGCTTGCCGGCGGGCACGCCACCGCCGACAAGCTCATTCCCATGCCGGCCGCCTTACCCCTGGTTCTCAATGGGGCCACGGTCGACGCGAACGATCAGCCCCTGCTGATGGCGATGCGCACAGGCAAGGCCATACCCGGCTACGAAGCGCGCATCGCGAGAGCCGACGGCGGCAGCATCGACGTCACGATGTCGGCCAATCCGCTGTTCGATGAAACCGGCAAAGTGCGTGGCGCCATCGCAGCGCTGATCGACATATCCAACCACAAAAAGGCGGAGCGCAGCCAAGAGCGGCTGCTGCATGAACTGCAGCACCGCGTGAAGAACATCCTCGCGACGATCACCGCGCTGACTTCGCGCATGATCCGATCGTCGAGTTCGATGAGCGATTTCTCGACGTCCTTCCAGGAACGGCTACAGGCAATGGCCCGCACGCATGAGTTCCTGTCTTCGCACAATTGGGAAGGGGCCGATCTTGAGGAACTGATACGCGCGACGCTTTCGCCATATAGCGGCGCGGAACGTCGTCATGTCCTTATCCATGGTCGCAGGATCCGCCTGAATGCGAGTGCGGCGGCGACGCTGGGCTTGGTTTTCTTCGAGCTTGCGAGCAATGCTGCCAAGTACGGCGCTTTTTCTGTCGAGAGCGGCCGGATCGAGGTTTCTTGGCCCGAACAGAAGCATGACCGGGTGACAATTCTCTGGGAGGAGACCGGCGGCCCGAGCCTTAGTCAACCTGCCAAGAAAAATTTTGGAACCACTTTCATCCAGCAGAGTTTGCAGTACGAGTTGGGCGGAACTGTAGACTTGCAATTCAAGCCGTCCGGTCTGGTGTGCGTCCTTGATTTGCCGCTGCCGCAACTGGAAGTCCGCCCGCCGCTCCAGGCAATGCATGAATGAGAAAGCTCCGTTAAGCGGTCTTCAGGTCCTCGTCGTCGAGGACGCATTCTTGCTCGCGCTTGATCTTTCCGACCAGTTGACCGATTCGGGATGCGCCGTAATTGGTCCCGCAGCTTCCGTCGAACAGGCCCTGCAACAGATCGACGGCATCACTCTCGATGGTGCGGTGCTCGACGTAAATCTACGTGGCGAACGAAGCTTTCCCATTGCAGAGTTGCTTGCCTCGCGAGGTATCCCATTCGTTTTCCTGACGGGTTATGACAGCACGACAGTGTTTCCTGATGCGTTACAGCACGCTCCGAGGCTATCCAAGCCGGTAGACTCGCAGGCGCTAACCGAGGCTGTGGCAAAATTCCGTGCGGGTGCCAGGCCTAACGGAGATCCCCAAGCGGGATCGTAGGTTGATCCCAATTTGTCCGGATTTTTGCTGACCCCATAACGGCGGCTTCCAGGAGATCGCCCACGCTGGCCGAACAGTTGAAGTTGAGGCGCAAAGCAGACATTTAGCATCGGCAAGCGCGCATAGACGGAAAGAACGAGATTCCGCTGAGTCGCAAAGCCCCCCTCACCCCACGATCTGCAGTGTCCCCTGGCGCCGCACCTCGGCCTCTATCTCCCGCACCAGCGTCTCCAGCGCCGGATTGCGGGCGTTGCGGGCGCGGCGGATGACGTAGGCGAGGTCCGGAGGCTTGGGGAACGTCTTGTCGACGATCTCCATGCCGGGTTGCAGATGCCGCTGGCTGAGCAGCGCGACGCCGAGCCCGGAGGTCACGCCGGCGATGATGCCGGCGGCACTCGAACATTCGAAGACGATCTCGAACACCGTTCCCTCGTCCTGGCCGAGATCGAGGCCCCAGCGGCGATAGAAGCAGTTGTCGTCGAAGGACAGGAACGGCACCGGGTCGCCTTTCGCCAGGATGAGCTCGGGCGACTTCACCCAATGCAGGCTCTCGCGAAAGAGCAGGATGTCGGTGGGGCGGACCTCGTGCTGGAACACCTGGATGATGGCCGCGTCGAGCGCCCCCTCGGTAAGCAGCTTCTGCAAGGCCAGGCTCATCCGCACTTGTGTGCGCACGCTCACTTCGGGGTAGAGCCGGCGAAACCGGCCAAGGATGCGCGAAAGGTCGGTGCAGGTCGTATCCTCGGTCATCCCCAGCGCGATCTTGCCTTGCAACGTGCTCTTCGACAGGCTGAGGATCGCCTCGTCATGGATGCCCAGGATGCGCCGCGCATAGCCCAGCAGATCCTGCCCTGAACTGGTGAACATCGGCGCATTCGCCTTGCGGCTGAGGATGTCGCAGTCGAGGCTCAACTCCAGCCGCCTGATCTTGTGGCTGACGGCCGACTGCGACAGGCCCAGCATCTCGGCCGCCCGCGTGACGCCGCCATGTTTCTCGATCGCCACCATCGCCCGCAAGGCATCGACATCCAGGCGGCGGCTCATCACTCCAGCCATGACAATCCTCGTTCGAATCGAAACCAACGCTCCAGGTCCTGGCCCGGAACCGGTTCTCAGGCAAATAGGTATGCCAGATTTCGTGGCTATTTCATGGGTGCATCGAAATTTGTCATGTGCAAAGGCGCATGCGCGCCGCCATAAGTCCCCATCCGGGATTGGCAGTGATCCGCTTGGCGCCCGCCGCCGCCGCTTCAACGAAGAGACCGCATGACGCTCCCAAAACATCAGCCCCACCGCCTGGTCTGGCCGCTCCTGGCGGCCGCGCTGGTCGTCAGCTGGAGTTCCGGTTTTGTCGGCATCCGCTACGCCAGCGAGAGCGCCGATGTCATGCTGGTCCTGTTCTGGCGGACCTTGATGTCGGGACTGGTCCTTCTGCCCTTCGCGCTCATGGTCGGGCCGCGCATCGACGCAGGCGCCCTGATGCGGCAGATGGCGTTCGGCGTGGCGATGATGTTCCTCTATCTCGGCGGCTTCGCGCTTGCCATCGGCCAGCGCGTGCCGACCGGCCTCGTCGCGTTGATCTCGGACCTCGTTCCCCTCGCGATCGCGGCGCTTTCGCAGCCCGTGCTGGGCCATCGGCTGACATCGAGGCAATGGACCGGAACGGCGCTCGGGGTGGCCGGCGTGCTGATCGTCTCGCTGAACAGCCTCAGCCTCGGGACAGCGCCGGCCTGGGCATACATGGTGACCATCGCTTCCATGATGGTCTTTGCCCTGGCGACCGTGCTGCAGAAGCGGATGGGTACCATCAACATGCCCATCCACCAGAGCCTGTGCCTCCAATGCCTGACGGCGGCGATCTTCTTTGCCGCTTGCGCCGAATGGAATGGCGGGCTGATGCCGCCGCTCGATGGCCGTTTCGAGTTCGGCATCGCCTGGCTGGTGCTGTTTTCGACCTTCTTCTGCTACGGCGTCTACTATGCGAGCCTGCGCCTCTACAGCGCCGCGCAGGTCAGCAGCGTCATCTATCTCAGCCCGCCGGTGACGATGCTCTGGGCCTGGCTGCTCTTCGGCGAGCCGCTTTCATTGGCGATGGTCCTCGGCCTTGCGGTGACGTTGTTCGGCGTCTGGCTGACGTCGTCACGCGGCACGGTATCGAAGGCAGGTCCGCGCCCGGTCGGGCAGCCCGTCGGGCAATCGGCCGATTGATCGCGATCCGCGCAAACGCCAACCATCGACCCCAAGGGAGTGAAGCCCATGAAGCTGACAGATTTCAAGGCCCTGACCTTCGACTGCTATGGCACGCTCATAGATTGGGAATCCGGCATGATCGAAGCCCTGAAGCCGCTGACCCAGCGGGCGGGCCGCGCCTTGAGCCGCGACGACATCCTGCAGGCGCATGCAAGGCATGAATCCAGCCAGCAGAACTGGACACCGCAGAAACGCTACTGCGACCTTCTGGCTGTCGTTTACAAGCGGCTCGCCGAGGAATGGGGCGTCGTGGCCACGCCGGAGGAATGCATCGCCTATGGCCAGAGCGTGAAGGACTGGCCGGCCTTTGCCGACACCGCCCCCGCCCTGCAATACCTCAAGCGGCACTACAAGCTGGCCATCCTCTCCAATGTCGACAATACGAGCTTCTCCTTCAGCAACAGGAAACTCGGCGTCGATTTCGACGCGGTCTACACGGCGGAGGATATCGGCTCCTACAAGCCGTCACCCCGGAATTTCGACTATATGCTGGAAAAGCTGGCGACGCTCGGGATCGGCGACAAGGAGGTCCTGCACACGGCCGAAAGCCTGTTCCATGACCATGCCGTGACCAATGGCCTCGGCCTTAAATCATGCTGGATCCAGCGCCGGCACGCCGATCAGGGTTTTGGCGCCACGATGCATCCCGGCGACATGCCGAAGGTGGACTTCCGCTTCGACAGCATGGCCGACCTGGTGAAGGCGCATAGGCAAGAATTGCGCGCCTGACTAGCCATCCGCAGCGGGAGCAAGAACGCGCCGGACGTCTTCAGTTCTTTTTATGGGGGATGCCGCCGCGCTCGAGCGACTTCTCGGCCAAGGCGCCGGAACCCCACAGGGCGCGGCCGAGCAAGCCCCTGCGCTTGCGCGGGAGGAGATCGATATCGCTGACGAGCTTGGCGCCGCCCTTGCGCCGCTCGAGCGTGATCTTGCGGCTATGAAAAGCCTCCAGTTCGGCCCGGTGCGCCACGCTGACGATGGTGACATCGGGCAATTCGCGGATGATGGTTTCCATCATCTTTTCCTGGCTCTTCTCGTCGAGTGCCGCCGTCGCCTCGTCCAGCACGATGATGTCGGGCGCGTGCAGGAGGAGTCGTGCGAAGGCCAGCCGCTGCTTCTCGCCGCCCGACAGGGTCTGGTCCCATGGCGCGTCTTCGTCGATCTTGTCGCCGAGATGACCGAGCCCGACCTTGTCGAGGGCGGCCTTGATCTGGGGAACCGTCCAGTCCTCGGCGGCGCCGGGATAGGCCGCTGCCCGGCGCAGCGTGCCGGAGGGAATGTAGGGACGCTGCGGCAGCATGAACATGCGCTTGCCGGGGTGGAAATCGACGCTGCCGCCGCCCCACGGCCACAGGCCCGCTATCGCCCGCACCAGCGTGCTCTTGCCCGAGCCGGATTCGCCGGCCACCAGCAGCCGCTCGCCCGGCTGGATCACCACCTCGGTTTCCTTGACCACGGCGGTGCCGTCATCGAGCGACACGGACAGGTTGTTGAGGCTCAGCATCGTGTCGTCCTTGGTCTCGCCGCGATTGATGCGTCCGAGCGCGTCGCTCTCTTCCGCGCGTTCGAGCCCGTCGAGCGACATCATCAGCGAGGCGATGCGCCGTGCCGAGGCGTTCCAGTCGGCAAGACGCGGGTAGTTGTCGACCAGCCATCCGAACGCGCCCTGCACGATGGCAAAGGCAGACGCCGCCTGCATGACCTGACCAAGCGACATCGATCCGTCGAGGAATTTTGGCGCGCACAAAAGCACCGGCACCACCGGCGCGAACAGGCTCGACCCCTGCGAGACCAGCGCCGTGCGCATGTGCTGGCCGGCAAGCATCGCCCACCGCTTCAGCACGCCGGCGAAGGTCCTGTCGATGCCGCTGCGCTCCTCCTCCTCGCCGCCGAGCAAGGCGATGCTCTCGCCGTTTTCGCGCACGCGCGTCAGCGTGTAGCGAAATTCCGCTTCCGCCTGGTTCTTCTGCTCGGAGAGTTCGACGAAATGCCGGCCGATGACCACCATCGAGGTGGAGGTGATGGCGGCGTAGATGACCGCGGTGATGACGAGGAAGCCTGGAATGGTGACGGTCGACCCGCCGATCGGCAGCGTCAGCGCGCCGCCGATCGTCCACAGCACGACGATGAAGGTCGAGGCGGCCAGGAAGGCGTTGATGACGCCGGAGATGAAATCCACCGGCGATTCGGTGGCGATCCGCAGATCCTCGGCGATGCGCGCTTCCGGATTCTGGTGGTCGCCGCCGACGAGATTGAGCTGGTAATAGCGGCCGTTGGCGAGCCAGCGGCCTATGACCGACGTGGTGAGCCAGGAGCGCCAGCGGCGCTGGATCGTCATGCGCAGATAAACTTGCGCGACGACGAGGCTGACGCTGCCAAGCACCAGCGGCACGAACACGGCGCTCAGGAAATAGACTGTCGGGGCATTGCGCTGTTCGATGGCGTCGAAGATCGAGCGGTTCCAGACATTGATGCCGTACTGGAAGCCGACATTGACGCAGATCAGGATCAGGAGCCCGATCGTGCACGGCCAGGCGAGCTTGTCGCCGCGCCGGCTCCAATAGCCGCGCGCGCTGATCCAGAACCGCTTCAGCAGGTATTTCTTGCGCGCCTGCTCGGCCTGTTCGGGGCTCAGTTGCGGATCAGGTTCCACCGCCTCCGGTGGCGGTGCGGGCTCGCCGACGACCTCGGAAGCGGCTTCGACATCGGGGGCCTCCCGCTGGCGGGGCTTCCTGGCACCGTTTGGTTTGGCGCCGCCGACCGGCTTCGGTTTGGATTTGATATCTGCCACAACCGCCATAACGGCCTGGATATCGGAAGGTTTCATCGTCTTCCTGATATGGCGGTTGCCGGCGGCGCCAAAGCTGATCCGGCGTCCCCGATATCGGCAACGCCTCGCCATGACTTCACCGCCGCACAATCGCCACCAAGCCACGCGAAGAGCTTGTAAAAACGGAGGTTCCGCGATGCGTCTGGTCTGGACTTTGGTAGTGGCGCTGGCGAGCGGTGCGGCCTATGCGGCGTCGCCGGAGGACGACTACATCGCCGCGCGCGACAAGGCGATATCGGCCATCGCCGCGATGGAAAGCGCCAACGCTCCCGTGGAAACGCTCGATGCGGCCAATGACAAGGCGCGCGCCGATCTCGAACAGCGCCTTTCCACGCTTCTGGGACCTTTCACGGTCAAGGATTTTCCGGCGGCCGGCAAGATCAACATCGAAAGCCTCAGTTCCTCCGATGTCGGCTTCGGCATGCTGGACGGGCTGCGCCATGGCACCGAGGATGGCCCCAGCATCGTGGCGTCGACGCGCGGTCTGGTCGAGCGCTGGCTGCAATCACGCGCCGCCGAGACCGACGCCGATCTCAAACTGCCCACCAGCTTCGACGCGGCGCTGAAGCTCGATGCCTTCTACACCCAGGCCATCGGCAGCGACGCCGCTTTCACCGGCACGCTCGACTTCAAGCTGAAGACCCCTGACGGCGCCGACATGGCGATCGCCCGCCTCGGCGGCTGGGCACAGGATGTCGGGCCGAACTACGACCAGGAGGTCGTCGTCACGCTGGTCAAGGGCAACAGCGTCATGATCGCCGAGGCGCCCGCGACACCCCCTGTCCCGAAGATCGCCGCCTGCGACGCGGTCTGGACCGCCGCCGACGCCGCCGCCCAGAAACTGGTCAAGCAGGCCGCCGGCGACAGCGACGAAAACACATCCGATGCCGCCGACGCCGCCTGGGCAAAAGGCGACAGCGACTTCCGCGCCTGCATGGGCAAGAGCCTGCCTGACAACCCCGTCTTCCCCGCACTGCTTGCCCAGGCGCAGGCGCTTGCCGACCATATGGCGGGGAAGTAAGCGCGGCGCGGACGCTGCCAATCTCCCCACCTGTGGGGGAGATGGCCGGCAGGCCAGAGGGGGCGCTGCCCGCTGACGTCTGATAGCGTCGGATTGCTGTACCCTTTGGAAGGAGCGCCCACCGCTGAGTCCAGCAAATAGGTTAAGTCGGCGGGACAGCGCCCCCCTCTGCCCTGCCGGGCATCTCCCCCACAAGGGGGAGATTGGCAGCGTCAGCGCCAGCGCCCTCTTGTTGCCCCGGCACGCCACCACCATATCGTCGGCGCGCTGGCCCTGCTGAACGCAGTTGCCAGCACCGCAAAAAATGGTTGAAAGGAAGTCCTGAACGCGCCCCGGCGCGGCGGGCGGATGAACAGTGTGGGAAACTTGGAATGACGACAGACACAAAAGCGACGGAAACCAAGGCATTCGAGGCGGATGTTTCGCGGCTGCTGCACATGATGGTGCACTCGGTCTATTCCGATAAGGACGTCTTCCTGCGCGAACTGATTTCCAACGCCGCCGACGCCTGCGAGAAGCTGCGCTTCGAGGCCGTCAGTCATCCGGAATTGCTGGCCGATGATCCCAAGCCGCGCATCTCGATTTCTGCCGATCCCGACAGCAAGGAGATCACCGTCGAGGACAACGGCATCGGCATGAGCCGCGACGACATGACGGAGGCGCTGGGCACGATCGCGCGCTCGGGCACGCGCGCCTTCATCGAGCGCGTCGGCGCCGGCAATGCCAGCGAAGACACGCAGCTCATCGGCCAGTTCGGCGTCGGCTTCTACTCCGCCTTCATGGTGGCGACCCGCGTCGACGTCATCAGCCGCATGGCGGGAAGCGACGAGGCCTGGCGCTGGTCGTCCGATGGCAAGGGTTCCTACGAGATCGCGCCCGCCCCGCTCGAAGCCGCTCCCAGGCGCGGCACCCGCGTCGTGCTGCATCTGATGGACGACGCTGTGTCCTATACCGGCTCCTACCGGCTCGAGCAGCTGGCGAAATCGCAGTCGGGCCACGTGCCCGTGCCGATCACGCTCATCGAGAAACCCGGCGCCGAGCCTCGCGACATCGCCGATGGCACGGCCCTTTGGGTCAGGCCGAAGAGCGAGATCAAGCCCGAGGAATATACCGATTTCTACCGCAGCCTCGCCGGCCAGTATGACGAGCCGGCCGCCACCATCCATTTCCGCGCCGAGGGCCGGCAGGAATACTCGGTGCTCGCCTTCGTGCCCGGCTCGCGTCCCTTCGATCTCTTCGACCAGGACCGCAAAGGCCGCATCAAGCTCTATGTGCGCCGCGTCTTCATCACCGACGATGCCGATTTGTTGCCGCGCTATCTGCGCTTCATGCGCGGGCTGGTCGATTCCGCCGACCTGCCGCTCAACGTCTCGCGCGAGATGATCCAGGAAAGCCCGCTGCTGGCCGCGATCCGCAAGGGTCTGACCAACCACGTACTCGGCGATCTCTCGAAGCTGGCGGAGAACGAGGCCGAAGCTTATGCGAAAATCTGGGAAAACTTCGGCGTCGTCCTGAAGGAAGGGCTGTACGAGGACCATGAGCGGCGCGAGCAGCTCCTGAAGCTTGCCCGCTTCCGCTCGACGGCCTCGGGCGAAGGCTGGCGCGGCCTTGCCGACTATGTCTCGGCGATGAAGGAAGGCCAGAAGGCAATCTTCTTCATGGCGGGCGACGACCGCGCCCGGCTCGAAGCCTCGCCGCAACTCGAAGGTTTCAAGGCGCGCGGCATCGAGGTGCTGCTGCTCACCGACCCGGTCGACAGTTTCTGGACGTCGATGGCGCCGGACTTCGACGGCAAGCCGTTCAAGTCGGTGACGCAGGGCGTGGCCGAACTTTCCGAGATACCCTTGCTCGATGAGGCGAAGAGGCCGGACACGGCGGCTACGCCCGAAGTCGATGGCTTCCTGGCCTTCGTCAAGGCGGCGCTTGGCGACGCCGTGTCGGACGTCAAGCCTTCCGACCGCCTGACCGAAAGCGCGGTCTGCCTCGTGGCGCCCGAACATGGCCCGGACCGGCAGTTCGAGCGGCTGCTCAACGCCGCCGGACGCCTCGACAAGACGGCCAAACCGATCCTCGAGATCAACCCCCGCCACGAGCGCGTCCTGGCGCTCGCCAGCCTCGGCGACGACGAGCAGGCCTTCAAGGACGATGCCGCCCATCTTCTCTACGACGAGGCGCGCGTGCTCGACGGCGACAAGCCGGCGGACGCCAGGGCGTTTTCCGAGCGCCTTGCCCGCCTGATCGCGCGGGGTATTTCCAAGGGCTGAGGCGCGCCGACCAGCCTTCCTCGACGTGGTGTCGATCGAGGTTGCAAGACGGGGTTGCGCAGCGACCCCGTCCACCGACAATTTCGATGTATCTCGCAGCAGGCGACGGGCTGAAGTCCACTGGCTCAATCGCCTGGTGTAGACATCGCGCTTGCAATCACCCAATCTTGGCGCCGGGAACAAATTAAGCGCTTCCAAGAAGGCGCGGACGTCCGGGTGCTCATGAAACGACGATGGACATTGTATGATCCACGGCTGGCCTGGATGCTGGTCGCACCGGTGCTCCTGCTGCTGATCTTCTTCCTGGTGCTGCCGATCGCCGTGATGGCCGGCTACACCTTCTTCACCTTCGTCACCGCCGGCGTGGAAACGAGCGCGCTGACGACAGCGAACTGGCACGAATTCCTCACCGACAGCTATTATTCCGGCTTCCTTGTGAAGACGCTGCGGGTCGGCGCGATCACGGCGCTGCTCTGCGGGGTGCTTGGCTATTTCCCCGCCTATTTCATCTGGGCCACGACCTTCAAGCACAAATGGCTGCTCTTGCTTTTGCTGATCGTGCCGTTCTGGATCAGCTTCACCATCCGCACCTTTTCCTGGATCAACATCCTGGGCGAACAGGGCGTCATCAACGTCGCGCTGCTGAAATTGGGCATCATCAACGAGCCGCTGCCGATGCTCTATAACGAGGGCGCGGTCATCCTGGGCATGCTGCATTTCCTGCTGCCCTACATGATCCTCAACGTTTACGTCAGCCTGGAGAGCATTGATCGCACGTTGATTTCGGCGGCCCGCTCGATGGGCTGCACGAGCGCGCAGGCGTTCCGCGAGGTCACGCTGCCGCTGTCGCTGCCCGGCCTGGCGGCGGGCCTGCTGCTCTGCTTCGTGCTGGCCGCCGGCAGCTATGTGACGCCGCAGCTTCTCGGTTCAGGCCGCGACGCGCTGTTCGGCAACCTCATCTACGACACCATCATGGGCGAGCTGAACTGGCCGATGGGCGCCACGCTTTCGATCGTGCTGTTCGTCGTGCTCGGCTTCTTCGCCGCCGTCTACACGCGCTACATGGGTATGTCGCAGATCGTCAAAGGGCTTGGCGGATGATGGAATTGGGCGAATGAAAGCGCAGCGCAAGCAGGAAGGCAGATGGGCCTGGCGGCTGACCGGCTTCGTCACGATCTGCGTCTACATCTTCATGTTCGCGCCGATCGTGGCGACAGTGATCCTGTCGTTCAACGCCTCGATGTTCGGCGGCTTCCCGATGACCGGCTTCAGCCTGCAATGGTACGGCAAGCTGATGGCCAACGAGGCGGTGCTGGCCGCATTCCGCACGTCCTTGTGGATCGCATTGGTTACCGCCCTCGTCACCACCGCCATCGGCGTCACCACGGCGTTTGCCCTGGTGCGCTTCGAATTTCGCGGCAAGCAGGCGCTGAGCACGCTGGTGATCCTGCCGGCGCTGGTGCCCGAAACAATCCTCGGCGTCGGCCTGCTGGTGCTGATCAAGGCCGTCGACCAGCCGAGAACCATGCTGCTGCTGGTGCTCGGTCATATCCTGCTTGCCGTGCCCTATGTCGTGCTGATCGCGCAGGCGCGCATGATCGGCATCCGACGCGTCTATGAGGAGGCGGCACTGTCGCTTGGCGCCTCGCGCTTCTCGTCCTTCCGCGAGATCACGCTGCCGTTGCTCATCCCGGCCGTGGTCGGCGGCGCGCTGCTCGCCTTCACCATCTCGTTCGACAACACTTCGGCCAGCCTGTTCTGGCGGCCGGCCGGCGTCGAGACCATGCCCACCCAGATCCTTTCCATGCTCAAGATCTCGATCAGCCCGGAAATCAACGCGCTCGGCACCGTGATGATCCTGGTGACCGTCGGCATCCCGTTGATCGGCGGCCTGATCCTGCAAAGCCTGACAAAACTGAGAAGACGTGGCGAACCAAAGGAGGAAACACAATGAAACTCACCACCACAAAGCGGCTGGAACGGCTGCACGACCGATATGCCAATGGCGATTTGAGCCGCCGCACTTTCCTGACGCTGACCGCCGCCGCGGCAGCTTCGGCGGGCCTCTCCATGCCGTGGATGGGCCGGGCGCTCGCCGCGGTCCAGGAGGTTCGCTTCGACGGCTGGGGCGGCACGGTGCAGGACGCGATCGACAAGTTCGCCTTCCAGCCCTACACGACCAAGACCAAGATCAAGGTGGTCCAGGGCACGTTCGGTGACGAGGACGAGATCATTACCAAGATCAAGACCGCCAAGCCCGGCGACTACCAGGTCATCCATTCCTCCGGCGTGAATTACTACATCAAATATGTGAACGCCGGCCTGACCTCGGAGATCAACGAGGCCAACATTCCCAACATGGCCAATGTGCTGCAGCCGATGATCGAGCCGTTCCGCAAGCTGACGCCAAAGCTTTCGGCCGTGCCCTACGACTACGGCACGACGGGTATCGCCTACAACACCAAGGTGATCTCGCCGGAGGAAGCCAAGGAAAAGGGTGCGGCACTGCTGCTCGACAAGAAATATGCCGGTAAGGTCGGCGGCTATTCCGACATGACGACGCGGGTCTGGTACGCGGCACTCGCCACCGGGCAGGATCCCAACAACCTCAAGGACATGGACGCCATCTGGGCCAAGGTGCGCGAGACGCGCGACCTCGCCAAGAAGTTCTGGAGTTCCGGCGCGGAGCTGATGGACCTGCTTTCCAAGGGCGAGATCGTGGTGACCGATGCCTGGTCGGGCCGCGTCGCCGCGCTGCAGGACCAGGGCCATCCGATCGGCTATCTCGATCCGGCCGGCTCCTATGCCTGGATGGAGGACATGCTGATCCTGAAGGGCTCGCCGATGGCCGAGTGCGAGGAGCTCATCAACTTCATGCTCGACCCGGCGACCTCGATCGCGGTAGCCGAGGGCCAGAGCTATCCGCCGTCGCTCGACCCGAACAAGGTCAAGCTGACCGAGAAGATCGAGAAGCTGCCGGCGTTCGACAAGACGGGCACGATGAAGTCGCTGACCTTCGCCGATCCGACCTACTGGGCGACCAACGAGGACGCCTGGACCAAGCAGTGGAACAGGATCTCGAAAGGTGCCTGACAGCCAGGACACGACATTCCATCCCCGGCCTGTCCTGGCCGGGGCAGCCGGCGCGAGCGTGGCCGCCGAGGCAGATAGCCCGGCGGTCGAGTTCCGCGACATCGACATCGCCTACGGCAAGTTCGTCGCGGTGCGCGATTTCTCGCTCTCGATCCGCAAAGGCAGCTTCGTCACCCTGCTCGGGCCCTCGGGCTGCGGCAAGACCACGATCCTGCGCTCCATCGCCGGCCTGGTCGACATTTCGGGCGGCCAGATCATGATCGACGGGCGGCGGGTCGATGACATCCCGATCTACAAGCGCAACATCGGGCTGGTCTTCCAGAGCTACGCGCTGTTCCCGCACAAGAACGTGTTCGACAACGTGGCCTTCGGCCTGAAATACCGCAACGTGCCGAAGCCCGAGATCGTCCGCAAGGTCGGCAAGGCGCTGGAGATGGTGCGGCTGCCGGGCAGCGAGAAGAAGCTGCCGTCGCAGCTGTCGGGCGGGCAGCAGCAGCGCATCGCACTGGCTCGCGCCATCGTCTTCGAGCCGCAGGTGCTGCTGCTGGACGAGCCGCTATCGGCGCTGGACGCCAACATGCGAGAGGAGATGCGCGTCGAGATCAAGAAGATCCAGAAGGAAACCGGCATCACCGCCATCTTCGTCACGCACGACCAGGAGGAAGCGCTCTCCATGTCGGATCGCATCGTGGTGATGAACGCCGGCGCGGTGGAGCAGATCGGCACTCCGGAGCAGGTCTATGAGACGCCGGCCACCGCCTTCGTCGCCGACTTCCTCGGCAAGGCCAACATGCTTGCCGGGACCGTGAGCAGGTCCGGCCAGGCGGTGCTCCTCGGCACCGGCCAGACGATCAACGTGGCTTGCCCAAGGCCGCTCGGCGACGGCAGCAAGGTCACGGTCGTGGTGCGGCCGCAGAAATTTTCGGTCGGTGCTGGAACTGGCGTCAACCGGCTCACTGGCCGCGTCGTCTCGGCCTCGTATCTGGGCGGCAGCGCTATCTACGAGATCGACATCGGCGGCAAGACCAGCCTCCGCGCCAACGCGCCAATCACTGGCCGCGTGCTTCGCGAAGGCGAGACGATCGACCTCGGATTCGACCCGGAGGGCTGCGTTCTGCTCGACGACAGCGGGCGGCGGATTTCCTAGGCGCCGCACGTCACGTCGTCGGCTTCATTGTATCATGGCTCCGCCGGGCATGCGGTTTGGATGCCTGAGATGCGTCGGCGTGACGCCGGTCTGCTGGCGGAACACGCGGCTGAAATGGCCGGCATTGGTGAAGCCGCAGCGGTAGGCGATGTCGCCGATCTGCAGGTCGCTGCCTTCCAGCAGCGACTTCGCATGATGCACCCTGAGCGCCAGATAGGCGGCCATCGGGCCGATGCCCAGTTCCGATCCGAAGAGCCGTTCGAGCTGGCGCCGCGAGCAGTTCAGGCGGCTTGCGATCTCGGCGACCGACAGCGTCTCCTGGAGGTTGCTCTCCATCAACAGCAAAGCGCGCTTCACCGCCCGGCTCGACGCACCCGGAAACAGGTCGCCCACGGGCTGCACGTCCCTGCTGCTTCTGATCCGGTCGAGGACGAGGATCTTGGCGGCCTTTTCGGCCGCCTTCTGGCCGATGAACTGGGACACGAAGTGGCCCGCAAGGTCGGCGGCGCCGGTGCCACCGGCGCATGTCGAGCGGCCCCGGTCGACGGTAAACAGGCTGTCGGCATGAGCGTTCACCTCCGGAAACCGGCTGCGGAAATCCTTGATGTGGAACCAGCTGACGGCAGCGCTATAGCCATCGAGCAGGCCGTAGCGCGCGAGCACGAAGCTGCCCGTGCAGAGCGCCGTCAGCGGCACCCCTTTGCTGGCGGCCCGCAACAGGAACGTCTCCTTCTCGGAACTCAGGCTGCGGTTGGTGTCGAGCAGCCCGCCGACCACGACGACATTGTCGAAATCCTCCGGATTGCCGATCCCCCCGGTCGGCAGCAATTCGACGCCGCAGCTTGCCCGGATGGGCAGACCGCGTTCGCCGACGATCTCCCAGTCGAACTCTATCCTGCGACTGCGATCACCCTCATCGCCCGCCAGCCGCAGCGTGTCGATGAACAGCGACAGCGGCGACAGGGTGAAGTCGCGAACCAAGAGAAATGCAAACCGCCTGGCCATTGTTGTTCGAAGCCGCCTTGTCTCAAGCTTATTCTGCCAGCACATTATCCTGGAACAGCGGACGATGTGTTTGCCAAAAGCGGCACCGGATTTCTTGCTTATCGCTGGCCGCGCAATCCAGGGGCGCCCCCCCAACACACGGCCTCGAGTTAATAGGACCGCCCGCCGACTCGGACCAAGTGCATTCCAAGGGTCGATCGGGCGTCGATGGGACGAGGAGAAGTGTGATCAGGGCCTTGGGAATGCGCATGCCCAGGGAACTGTTTGAGCCTGATTTCGGTTGTCCGCAGTGCGATCTGTCCTTCCACGAAGGCACCCGATGAGCGAAAACCAGACATGGCAGACAAGAAGCGCGGTTCCCTTCGGAAGATCCTGAGCGGCATCGCGGCAAAAATTGCCACCGCCCCTGATCGCACGGCCGAGCAAGGCACGGGCACCGCGTCAATCGTCGCCGAATGGCCGCTGCCGCCATCGGCGACGCTTGGCTCTTCCATGCGCCTGAAGGGGATCGAACGCGAGGTTCGGGCCAGGCTGCCTTGGACCGTGAGGAAGTTCGCCAAGGCCGAGACAGGCCGCCTCGTGTTGCGCATGCTGCAAGCCGACGCTGATGCGTTCCAGGCCGCCTCGGCAACCATTTCCAGGACGCTGGAGGGGATCGAGGCGCTGGCCGTGCTACCGCGAGAGGCCGAGGACATTCTCACCATTTCCTCGCGCGAGCGCCACAAATGGCTCAGGGATGGTCGCCTGAAAAGCATCGGCACGCGCACCGTAAAGATGCGCGGGCGATCCAAGGCCGTGACCTTCCACGTCTTCGATCCTCGGCACATCGAGGACATTCTCGACCGTGACCTGGCGACCGCCTGGCGGGAGGAGGATGCGAAGGACGCGTCCGAGAACAGAAGGCGCGCGGCCGGCAAGGCCGCACTGACGCGAGCCGGGAAGCGGAGCGGCAACGCCCGCAAGACCAGAAATTCGGGAACGGACGATGCGCCAAAGCTCGAAGGCTGGGACACGTTCGAGGCGGAAGGATTGCTACGTTAGAGCAGCCCCGGGAAAAACCGTGTAGCGGTTTTTCGTCAAGGATCGCATCCGCACTCGTTCCCGGTTATGGATATTTCGCCTTGTCTGGGCCGGCAGGCCCCAAATCACCCTGCAATTCCTTCGGCAGCGGTAGGCTCGAACATTGCAGATGCACGTCGCGGGCGAACCGCTTTCGCTGCTTCTGCTCGGCCTCTTTGGTGGCCGCTATGATTCCCAGCCCGTAGGGGCCAAGGGCGATGAATTCCCAGCCCGGATGCGTTTTTTCGCGGACCGCGTAGTCCGAAGCCGCCGCCCGGGCTTGCTGGCATTGCGGCGTCGCCCATTTCTGGTCCTGCTGCGAAAGCGAGGCTCCATAGTCGACCGGAGAGGTCGCGCATCCAGCCATCGTCGCGGCCAATGCGGACATTGCAAGCCCCATCGCAATTCTCATCCCGAAGCCTTTCCCAACCTTTGTGGACAGCACACGGAACTCTCATCCCACAAGGACATGGCCCGATGGGCAGGTCGCTGGCCAACACCGCCATCCGCCCTTTACGAAAATCGACCGCTGCGTGTCGATAGCGAAAATGTGTTCGGACACGATGTCTGGTTTGCGCCAGAAACGGTCCTCCGTCGTCAGTCATCCAAAAGCCGCGATTGGATCGAAACGGAAAGTTGTGCTTGGAACCAAAGCCGGGGCAAGACTGTTCTGCTTAGACTTTGATATGCGTCGTACCAGGCCGATGGATAAGCGGCGATCTTTGAGGAGCTCTCGTCATGAAAATTTCGTCCGGATTTCGTTCAATCGCCGTTGCCGCCATCGCCACCGCGGGCGTCAGCTTGGCCAGCGCCGCGCATGCCGACAGCGGCACGATCCGTTTCTCCGTCTACAAGGCGGCGTTCTTCGTCGGCGGCTCCGGCGGCGAAGGGACGTTCACCTTCCATGGTAAAAGCTATCCCATCTCGATCGGCGGCGTCTCGGGCGGCCTCGCCTTCGGCGTCTCCAAGACCTATTTCCGCGGCACCGTGCGCCACATCAGGCGCGCCCGGGACGTGACCGGCGTATACGGCGCGGCCGGCGGCGGCGGCACGCTCGGCAAAGGCGCCCAGGTGATCGTGATGACAAACGACAAGGGCGCCCAGCTCGAACTCACGGGCAAACAGGTAGGCCTGCAGGTCAACGCTGACCTGAGCGGGCTGGCCATCTCGCTGAGATAGGCCATCATTTCAGACGCGCGTCGCATGGGGTCATGCGACGCGCGTCTACCGAACTCGAATCAGCTCCGCAGGCCCGGCGCTTCCTGTCCGGTGCGCTCGACATATTCGGTGTAGCCGCCGCCATAGGTGTGGATGCCTTCGGGCGTCAGCTCCAGCACGCGGTTCGAAAGCGCGGCCAAAAAGTGCCGGTCGTGCGAGACGAACAGCATGGTGCCTTCATACTGCGACAGCGCCTCGATCAGCATCTGCTTGGTGGTGATGTCGAGGTGGTTGGTCGGCTCGTCGAGCACCAGGAGGTTGGGCGGGTCGAACAGCATCAGCGCCATCACCAGCCGCGCCTTCTCGCCGCCCGACAGCACCCGGCATTTCTTCTCGATCTCGTCGCCGAAAAATCCGAAACAGCCGGCAAGTGCCCGAAGCGGCGCCTGGCCGGCCTGCGGAAAATTGTCTTCCAGCGTCTGGAACACGGTGCGCTCGCCTTCCAGGAGTTCCATGGCGTGCTGGGCGAAATAACCCATTTTCACGCTCGGTCCCCGCGCTACCGTGCCCGTGTCGGGATCGGAGGCGCCGGCCACCAGCTTCAACAGCGTCGATTTCCCCGCACCATTGACCCCCATAATGCACCAGCGTTCGCGGCGGCGGACCTGAAAATCGAGCCCTTCATAGATGGTGCGGCTGCCATAGGCCTTGTGCACGTTCTTCAAGGTCACGACATCCTCGCCGCAGCGCGGCGCCGGCTGGAACTCGAAATTCACCGCCTGGCGGCGCTTGGGCGGCTCGACGCGGTCGATCTTGTCGAGCTTCTTCACCCGGCTCTGCACCTGCGCGGCATGGGAAGCGCGCGCCTTGAAGCGCTCGATGAAGGCGATCTCCTTGGCCAGCATCGCCTGCTGGCGCTCGAACTGCGCCTGCTGCTGCTTGTCGGCGATCGCCCGCTGCTGCTGGTAGAATTCATAATTGCCGGAATAGGCGGTGAGCGAGCCTGCATCGATCTCGACGATCTTGTTGACGATGCGGTTCATGAACTCGCGGTCGTGCGAGGTCATCAGCAGCGCGCCGTCATAGCCCTTCAGGAACTGCTCCAGCCATATCAGGCTTTCGAGGTCGAGATGGTTGGAGGGTTCGTCGAGCAGCATGACGTCGGGCCGCATCAAAAGGATGCGGGCCAGCGCCACGCGCATCTTCCAGCCGCCCGACAGCTTGCCGACATCGCCGTCCATCATCTCCTGGCTGAAGCCGAGACCGTCGAGCACTTCGCGGGCGCGTCCGTCCAGCGCATAGCCGTCGAGCTCCTCGAAGCGATGCTGCGCCTCGCCATATTTTTCGATGATCTCGTCCATGTGGTCGGCCTGGTCGGGGTCGGCCATGGCGGCCTCGAGCTCCGCCATCTCGGCCGCCACGTCGCTCACCGGTCCGGCGCCGTTCATCACTTCGGCGACGGCGCTGTGGCCCGCCATGTCGCCGACATCCTGGCTGAAATAGCCGATGGTGACGCCGCGATCGACCTGCACCTGGCCCTCGTCGGGCTGCTCCTGGCCGGTGATCATGCGAAACAGCGTGGTCTTGCCGGCGCCGTTGGGACCGACGAGGCCGATCTTCTCGCCTTTCTGCAGGGAGGCCGACGCCTCGATGAAGACAAGCTGACGGCCATTCTGCTTGCCGATGTTTTCAAGTCTGATCATGACAGTTCCGGGAGGCTCAAGCCGACTGGGAGGGATTTGCCCGCGCCCTTACGCGAATGACGGTGCCGGGGGAAGAGGCAGAAGCGCCGCAGCGGGTATGCGCGAACGGCGGCGCACCGGTAGGCCGCCCAAGGTCGGCTTTCCAGCCGCGCAGGCAAAAATCATTCGGCTTGTCGAAATCCACCCTCGTCGAACGACTTTGGCGCGGCGGCCCGCACGGCCCGACCAGCAACACCAACAGGACAGGAACCATAGCAATGGCCAAGATGCTCGTGATCTACAAAACCCCGGCAGATCCGGCCGCCTTCGACCGGCACTATTTCGATGTTCACATACCGCTGGCCAAGAAGCTTCCCGGCCTGCGGCGCTACGATGTCAGCAGGCGGCCGATCGTCAAGCTCACGGCGGGCGAGATGCCTTATCTGGTGGGAACATTGTATTTCGACAGTCTCGATGACATGCGCGCCTCCTTCGCCAGCGAAGTCGGCGTCGCCTGTGCCGCCGACCGGCGGATAATGGCGCCGAGCGACGACGACCTGACGATACTGTTGTTCGATGCCGACGAAGTCTGAGCCCGGCTTCCAGACACACTCCAGAAACAAGATTCAACATCCGGGAAAAACTGGCGAAAAGATCGTCTGCGATAACCTCCCCGTAGCGGCCGGACACCGGCCGCCAGACAACGCAACGGGATCTCGCCTGCAATGCAACGACGTTCGGCCGGATGGATGGGTGCCCTGGCAGGGATGTCGCTTGCCCTGCTCGCGGTCGCACAATCGGGCGCGGAGGCGGCGGTCACCCGGAGCGAATATTGCAGCCGGCTCGGTCTTCAACTCGACGGAGCCATCCGGACCAAGGCCGAACCCGGCGCCAGTGCAAGCCAGATCGCGCAGGCAACGGCACTGCAGGACAAGGCGAACCGGTTCTGTGCCGAGAGCAAGCAGGCGCAAGGCATCCGGGCCTACGCCAACGCCCTGAAGCTGCTTGGTGTGACACCGGTCGACCTCAACCAGTGACGGCAGCCATCATCCTTGAAAACCCGTCATGAAAGGTGCAAAAACAATCGGTTGGCACAATTTCCCGATTCAGACGCTGAACGCTGCCATGCGATGCCGAGCGTAGCCCGCACCTGCCCAATTGCGCCCACAGCCGCCCAACCGTGCCGCCGATCATGCCAGCGCCCAGAATTGCGATCCTCATCTTCGCCTCCTGTTGAAGGGAACGATCCGCCGCATCCTGCCCTCGCCGCGGCGGTCCTGCCCTCGCCGCGGCGGTCCTGCCGTCACCCGAGGCGCATAAGATGGTTGCGCAGGAATCGGGTGTCCGCAGGCAGGGCTCCATGCGATCGTTGATCCATCACGAGGGTCCGCCATGCTTACGCTTCACGATTATCTGCCATCGCAAAATGGCTGGAAAGTCCGGGTCTTGCTCGGGCTGCTGAAGATCCCTTACGACACGCGCATCGTCTCGATTTTCGAGGGTGAGAGCCATACCGATGCTTTCCTGGCGCTCAACCCGGCAGGCGCGGTTCCGGTGCTTCAGCTCGAGGACGGCAGCGCCATCGCCGAATCCAATGCGATCCTCACCTTCCTCTCGGAAGGCACGCCCCTGCTGCCGGCTGACCGCTACCGGCGCGCCAAGGTCATGCAGTGGCTCTTCTTCGAACAGTACAATGTCGAGCCGGTCATCGGCTCGCTGCGCTTCTGGACCTTGACCGGGCGGCTCGAACGCAACCAGGCCATGGTTGCCGGCAAACGCGAAGCCGGAGCCCGCACGCTCGCCGCCCTGAACCGCAGCCTTGGCGAGACGCCGTTCCTCGCCGGCGCCGACTTCAGCATCGCCGACATCGCCGTCTATGCCTACAGCCACCGCGCCGGGGATTGCGGCTTTTCGCTCGCGGACTATCCGGCGTTCGCCGCGTGGGCCGACCGCGTGGCCGACGCCATCGGCCAGGGCTACCCCGTCCATCCCTACGGCATCGACCCGCATTCCGGCGCCTAGGCTCTGTACTTCCAGCCCTTGGGATAGCGCCGTTGCGCTTATCGCGCCAACAAGCCGCCCTGAGACGACAACGGCTGAATCCTGCCGCCAGAACCTGTCTGTTTACACCATGGCAGAATAGGGATATTTCATATCCTTAATAGAGTTGGTCGGCGTCGACCCCGGAACCCGTGGATGATCCTGAAAAGCCAAGTCGAATGGGCATTGCACTGCTGCGCCATTCTCGCCGGTCTGCCCGAGGGACGCTATCTCTCCACAAAGGCGCTTGCCGAATTCCACGGCGTTCCCAAGGAATATCTTTCCAAGGCGTTGCAAAGCCTGTCGCAGGCAGGCCTCGTCCATACGACGCTCGGCCCATCGGGTGGATACCGGCTGGCACGGGCACCGGCCGAACTGACCTTCCTGGACATCGTGGAGGCGGTGGAGGGCAAGGCGCGGACATTTGTGTGCAGCAACATCCGTGCAAACAACCCATGCCGCCCTCAGGGCTATTGTGAAAGCGGCCCTTGCGCGGTGTCGCGCATCATGTGGGAAGCCGACGAAGCCTGGCGGGCAAAATTGCGCGGTGTCAGGCTTTCCGACCTCACCGAAGCGCTGGCGCAGGAGATTCCGGCGGAGCTCTGGAAGAACAGCTTCGAATGGGTGCTGGAGCGCGCCGGGTGAGCATTAACGCATGATCCTTGCCTGCGGCTGGCCCGCCCTCGCCGGCAGCATGATGGCATAGCTTTGGGGCGACATCGCAAACGACAGGCCATTCGCCTCGCAATGGCGATGGACAAGGTCGATCACCTCATTCCTCGCAAGCAACCGGTCGCCCGGACCGGCGACGCAAAACAGCAGGTCCATCCCGATGGCCGCCGCGTCGATCTCCTTGAGCGCGACAAGCGGTGCCGGCTCCTTGACGATCCGTCGGCAGTTCCGCAGAGCCGCATGCATGGCCTCCTCGATGACGTGCGGCGCGTGCGTGGCAGCAAGCCGCAAGGCCAGGGTCATTTGCTGCGTCTCGTCGGGACGGCTGAGATTGGTCAGGCTCAGCTTCGCCAACACGCTGTTTGGGAGGACGACGATATTGTTCGCACCCGTAAGCAGATGCGTGGAACGCCAAGTTGTCTCGACGACACGTCCTTCCGTGCCGTCGCCCAGCATGATCCAGTCGCCAAGCGTGAAGGGTCGGCCCAGCGTCAGCGCAATACCGGAGAAGACGTCGCCAAGCGTGTTCTGCAGCGCAAGCCCGACAATGATCGCAACCACGCCCGACGTTGCCGCCAACGTGCCGATGGGAGCGCCAAAGACGAAGCCTGTTATCGACAGCGCCACGCCGAGATAGATGGCGGCGACGACAAGGTCCTGGAGCAGGCGCGCCTCTTGCGGCCGGTGCTCCAGGACGATGTAAAGGCGCACAAAGCCGACAAGCGTCCAGGCAAGATGCGTCCACCAGAGGACGCGCGCCGATTTCGCCAGATACGCGCCGGAGCCTTGTAGATCCGCCTCGCCCATCCAATGCGGCAGGATATCGCTGAAGCCAAGCACCGCCGTCATGCCGGCGAAGAACAGGATTTGGACGATCAGGCGCGCCATAGGCCGCCCACGGCCCTGGAAATACCACACGGCAATGCCGACGAGCCCCAGAAGGTTGATCAGGACCAGAGCCAGATGATCGCCGAACATGGGCTCTCCGACAGGATTGAATTTGCTGGCAGGGCCGGACGCCAGGAATGGCGTCCGGCCCCTTGCGCCTACTTCTTGACCGGATAGGTCAGTTCCTTCTGCGCGGTATCGACCACGAAGACCGCCAGCAGCTTTGCGGTTTTCGTCTTGCTGCCGTTTTCGCTCACGCTGTGGCGATCGCCCGGCATCTCCGAAAAGCTCTCGCCGGCCTTGTAGACCTTGACAGGGTCGTCATTGACCTGGCTGCGGATCGAGCCTTCCAGAACCGTCGCATAGATGAAGGCCGAGCTCGGATGGGTGTGCGCCGGCGAGTAGCCGCCGGGGCCATATTCGACGAGGATGCCCTTGATGCTCTTGCCCGGAACATTCGGCAGTTCGTGCTCATAGACAAGGGTGACCTTGGCCGCCTTCTCGCCAGTGCGAGGGGCTTGCGTGGCGCCGGCCGGGCCGGCCAGGGCTGCCGTCACGACGAGGGCGGCGACGATTGACTTGATCATTTGAAAACTCCTTTTTCCATTGAGCGGTATCCCGGGCCTAGGCCGCCGCGTTTGCCGGCGGTGATTTCCGCGCCGAGGCGGCGAACCACTGCTCGAACGTGATGTGGCCAAGGCGCGGATTGTTGTCGGAGACCAGCGAAGTGTCGTTCAGCCTCGCGCCGAAGTAGAGCGCCTCCGGATCGGCCACGACCTCGCGAGGATCGCCGACAGCCTTGAGGTAGCGAGCGACGAGTTCGCTCATCCGCACACGGTCAGGCCCCGAGATCTCGATCATGCCGTTGATGGGCGCGGCGAGCGCGACTCCGGCCATCACATCGGCGACGTCGTCGGACGCGATGGGCTGTACATAGGCCGGCGACAGGCGCACGGCCTCGCCAACCGTGCCCGACTTGGCGATGCCGGCCAGGAACTCCATGAATTGCGTCGAATGAACGATGGTGTAGGGAATGCCGGATGCCTTGATCAGATTTTCCTGGACAAGCTTGGCGCGGAAATAGCCGCAGTCCTGCAGGCGTTCGGTGCCCACAACCGAGAGCGCGATATGGTGCCTGACGCCCGCAGCCTTGCCGGCGGCGAGCAGGTTGCGGCCTGACGTCGTGAAGAAGTCCATCGACGCCTTGTCCTCGAAGGAAGGGGAGTTGGCGAGGTCGATCACCACTTCGGCGCCTTGGAGTGCCTCCCGCAGGCCTTCGCCGGTGATGGTGTTGACGCCGGTGTTCGGCGCGGCCGCGATCACCTCGCTGCCCTGCTTGCGCAAGCGTTCAGTGGTCTTGGAACCGATGAGGCCGGTGCCCCCGATGATGATGATTTTCATGATGGTCTCCGTTTTGCGGCCGCGATCTCGCGCCGCATCGATTGATGGTGAGCCGAAAGGAAGGGTTTTAGTTCAGGCCAGCCTTGTCGAGGCCGTAGAGCTTGTCCGCGGAGCCTGGCACGGTCTTGAAGGCGACGCTGACACGGTTCCAGGCGTTGATGGCCATGACCGAGAAGGTCAGGTCGGAGATCTCCTTTCCGAAAGCTGCCCGCGCACGCGCTCATAGAGTTCGTCCGGGATACCGCCTTCGGCGAGCCTGGTGACGGCTTCGGTCCAGGCAAGGGCGGCCCGCTCACGAGGAACGAAAAGCGGCGATTCCCGCCAGACGGCGAGATGATGGAGGCGCAACTCGCTCTCGCCGTGGATCGTGGCTTCCTTCACATGCATGTCGAGGCAGAAGGCGCAGCCATTGATCTGGGATGCCCTGACGTGGACGAGGTCGCGGGTCTTCTCCTCGATGGCGCTATGTGCCTCGGCCATGCTGAAATCGAGGAGCTTCTTGAACAGTTCAGGCGATTGCTGGGCGGCGTTGAGGCGTTGTGTCATGGTCTCTCCTTTTTGAGGATATCTTATGTCCTTAAGGACAACAAATATCCGTAATATCTGGACAGTAAAGCGCCATCCGCCTAGGATGCGGACATAAGGCTTATGTCGAAAAGTATGAGGGCGAGGATGGACGTCGTATCGGCGTTGAGAACGTTCATGCGGGTGGCGCAGACAAAATCCTTCTCAGCGGCTGCGGTCGACCTCGATCTGACGCAGCCGGCAGTATCGCGGCAGGTCTCCGCGCTGGAAGCCCATCTCAAGACGCGCCTTCTGCACCGCACGACGAGCGCGCTCGCCTTGACGGCGGAGGGTGAACAGATGTTGCCTATGGCGCTACGCGTCCTCGAAGCGGTCGAAGCGCTCGGCCAGGCCAGCGGCGCCGAAACGGCAACCGTCTCTGGAAAAGTGCGGCTGAGCCTGCCCACGCCGCTCGGCTTGTTCATCGGCGACCGCCTCGCGGGGCTGTTGGAGAGCCATCCGGCGCTGGATGTCGAGCTGATCTTTCGGGACGAGCCTTCCGACCTCATCGCCAATGCGATCGATCTCGAAGTGCGCCTCGGGCCAGCCGGTGACAGCAGCCTGATGTGCCGCCGGATCGGCTGGACGACAGCCTTTCTGGTGGCCTCGCCAGGCTATCTCAAGGGACGCGACTCACCGCGAACGCCGCAAGACATCAAGGATCACTCTTGCATTTGCTACAGCCGTGCCGGCGACGGCCGTTCATGGTCGTTCTCACGCGGAGCGGACGACGTTGTCCTGCGCATTGAGTCCCGTTTGGTCGCCAACAATTCGATGGCCGTCCATCGCGCGACACTGGGAGGAGCCGGGCTTGCGGTGCTCTCCCACATTCTGGTCGGGGCGGACATCGAAGCAGGCAGGCTGGTCAAGCTGATGCCGGATTTTTCGCCGACGCGCCTGCCGATCAACGTCGTCTACCCATCCCGCCGGAATATACCGTTGCGTGTGACGACAGTCCTCGACTTTCTTGTCCAGGCCGTCCGCGGCGATATCTTCATGGCGTCGTCAGCACCCTTGCCGTCCGAGCCATCGACCCGCATTCCCGCGCCCGAGGACCCCTACTTCTTGCCTTGCGGATAGATCGTCTCGCCGCGCTTCAGCATCGCCACGAAGGTTTCGATCTTCTTCTTGCGGCCAGCCTCGGTCTTCATGTTGTGGGTGCGGAAGGCAAGCGAGAAGCGGTTCTTCGCGCTGAGTTTTTCCAGCATCGCCTTCGCCGCCGGCTCGGCGTCGATCGCCGCTTGCAAATCGTCGGGGATTTTCATCTCCTTGCCGCTGCCATAGGCGCGCGCCCAGCGCCCGTCGGCCTTGGCGGCCTCGACCTCTCTCAGCCCATGCGCGGTCATGCGGCCCTCCTCGACGAGCCGCGCGACATTGTCGACGTTGATCTTGCTCCAGATGCTCTTTTTGCCGCGCGGTGTGTAGCGCTGGAGAAAACTGTTCTCGTCCAACCCCTTGCGCACCGCGTCGATCCAGCCGAAGCACAGCACGACGTCGATCGCTTCCTTCGGCGTGATCGACTTCAGGCCCGACCCCACCTTGTGCACCTTGATCCACACTTCGGTTTGCGTGGCGTGGTGCTGGCCGAGCCAGGCGTAAAAACTGGCCGCGTCGGGGAATTCCCGGACCTTGTCGGGATCGACCTTGACCGGCGCCATCAGCGGGTCTGCCTTGCTATCTTCGCTGGCGTCACGGTCATCGGCCTCCGGCATCGTTTCGAGTCCCGGCATCATGGCATGGTTCACTGCCAGTTTTCGTCAGCAACATAACCCGCCATCGCTTGGCGATGGAACGCACCATCCATCGCCGCGTTGCGGAAAGAGTGCAATCGCCATGGAGGATCGCGATGGCCGTGCAGACCGTTTTCGCCCATGTCAGCTGCTCCGACCTCGAGGCCAGCATTGGCTGGTACGAAAAACTCTTCGGCAAGCCGCCGCTGCGCCGGCCGATGCCGGGATTGGCCGAGTGGCAATTCACCGAAAGCGCCGAGGTGCAGCTCTTCGAGGACAAGGACAAGGCCGGCGCCTCGACGCTGACGCTCGGCGTGCTGCCGCTGACGCCCGAGCGGCAGAGACTGGTCGATGCGGGGCTCGAACCCGGCCCGATCGAGAAGGCCGACCATTTCTGGATCATGCGCATGCGCGATCCCGACGGGAATCTGGTGGTGTTCGCGAGCGCCGAGCGGGAATAGAGCCGGGAACAGCTTGTCCCAGGGACGGCGTTCAAGCTCTCCCTCTGCAACCATCGGCATCTCCGATGACACCATCGGTTTCTTCCGTTTCCGCTTTCCGCATCGACCTGCCAATGCCCTGCCGTTGTCTCAATCCAGCAAAGGCAGAGCAAAATGCGGCTTTCGAACCAGAAAATCCTGATCGCCGGCGGCGGCTCCGGCATGGGCCTGGCCCTGGCCAGGCGTTGCGTCGAGGCTGGCGCTGAAGTCATCATCGCCGGGCGCGGCGAGGACAGGCTGCGGCAGGCCCGCGAGGCGCTGGGTAATCCCGCAGGCCTCCACATTGAAGCTGTCGACATCACGCGAGAAGACCAGGTCGCGGCGTTGTTTGCGGTGATCGGCGGCCTCGACCATATCGTCAGCACCGCCGCCGACATCGAAGGCGCCTATAGGCTGCTGCCGGAACTCGATCTCAAAGCGGCGCAACACGTGGTCGACAGCAAGCTCTTCGGCCCGCTGCTGCTCGCCAAGCACGGTGGGCCTCGGCTTGCGGTAAGCGGCTCGATGAGCTTCGTCTCCGGCATCGCCGCCTACCGGCCGGCCGCGCGCGGCTCGGTCGTCGCCGCCGTCAATGCCGCGCTCGAAGGGCTGGTGCGGGCGCTGGCGATAGAACTCGCGCCAATCCGCGTCAACGCCGTCTCGCCCGGCTGGGTCGACACCGGGATCTGGGCGCAGGTCGCCGGCGACAGGAAAGCCGAGATGCTTGCGGCGATGGCCGAGCGGCTGCCCGTCGGCAGGGTCGGTCGGCCCGACGATATCGCCGACGCGATTTTCTTCCTGATGGGCAATGGTTTTACGACGGGAACGACGCTGCATGTCGAGGGCGGGCATCGCCTGGTCTAGACGGAAGCGCCGCCTCTTCAGGAATTGTTTGGAAACAAGACCTTGGGGCGGTTCTCCGATTCAAGACCTGAATCAGCCCGCGAGCGTTCGGGCACCAGCGTTTCGTGCGCGGCGGCGAGCAATTGTCGGAGTGCCGGCGTCTGGACGCGCCGGCGCCGCCAGATCATCGTCAGCGGCGCCGTTCGCATCTCACCGGGCCATGTCAGTTCGGTGAGATCACCACGCGCCAGCGCGTCGCTGACCGCGAGACGCGGAACGAACCCCAGCCCCGAGCCGGCCGCCACCAGCCGCGCAATGGCGCCGATGCTGCCGACTTCGGCGGCGAGTTCCGGCGCGCCGATGCCCGCTTCGGCAAAGGCGGTGTCGAATATGTGCCGATAGATGCATCCAGGCTCCGTTGCCACGAAACGCCTGGCTGCCAACGCAGCCAAATCGCGCGGAACCCCGCTCTGCCCCGGCGCGGCGACAAGCGCCAGCGGTTCGGCCGCTATCGTGCGCCTGGCGAAGCGTTGATCGGCGCCGCCGTTCGAAACGTCGCGGCGATCGAAACAGAAGGCGACGTCGATGTCGCCCTCCTCCAGCTGGCGCAGCAGCGTGCCGCTGTCGGCCACCTTCATCCGCACGGTGATTTCGGGATGACTGGCCTGGAACCCCGGCAGCCAGGGCGCCAGCCGGGCCGAGGCGATCGTCTCCAGCGCGCCGATGGTCAGTGCGCCGCTGGTCTGCCCAGATGCCGCCTGAACTGCTGCTCGCGCCTCGCCGTCGAGCCGCAGCAGTTCTTCGGCGATGGGCTTCAGGGCCAGCCCCGCCGGCGTCAGTTCCAGGCCTGATTTCGGGCGCGTGAACAAGGCAGCGCCAAGTTCGGCCTCCAGCGACTGGATCTGGTCGCTGACACTCGATTGGGCGAGATGAACCGTCTCGGCGGCGCGCGTGATATTGCGGCTGCGCGCCACCGCGAGGAAGGTCCTGAGCAGTCTTGGATGCATCGTCTGGCCGAGATCGCCCGGTCTACTGCAGCTGCGGCTTCTTCAGGAAACTGCCGCGGTCGGCGGACTTGATGCGCAGCCAGGTTTCGCGGCCGTCGCGCACCACCCGCATCGGGATTTCGGCGCCCGCCGAGCCGCTGTCCCACAGTTTGCGATAGAAATCGGCGAGCCCGTCGACTGCGCCGTCGCGGACCTCGGAGATGACGTCGCCTTCGCGCAGGCCGGCCTTGGCCGCCGGGCCACCGTCGGTCACGCTCATCACCACCACCTTGCCGTCGCTTTCAGCCGACAGCGCGCCGAGCCACGGGCGCGGCGGCTTGGCCACCTGGCCCCGCGTCAGCAGATCGTCGAGGATCGGCGGCAAGAGGTCGATCGGCACCACCATGTTGATATCGGCAACCTCGCCGGCGCGGCTCATCTGCAGGCGCAGCGAGCCGATGCCGAGCAACGCGCCATCGGCGCTGAACAAGGGCGCGCCGCCCCAGGACGGATGCGCCGGCGCGATGAAGATCGCCTCCTCGAGCAGATACTCCCAGTAGCCGGCGAATTCCTGCTTGGTGACGATCTTGGCCTCGACCGCCCGGCCGATGCCGTCGGCAAGCACCACCGCGTCGCCGATCCTGGCCTTGCCGGCATCGCCCAGCGCCACCGCCGGCAGACCGGTCGGCGCCAGCGCCTGGACGAGGCCGAAGCCCGATTCCTGGTCGTAGGCCAGCGCGTGCGCGGGGATGACGCGGCCGTCATGAGCGGTCAGCCAAACCTCATCGGCCTCGGTGATGAGATAGCCGATGGTCAGCACCAGACCGTCATCCCTGATGACGACGCCGCTGCCTTCCCTGAGCGTGCCGAGAGCGCCGGCCGTGAAGGCATCCTCCGGAACGGTCGCCCGCACGGCAACGACGGAGCGCGGATTGGGATTGATGGTCATGATTTTGTCCTGCGATGCGAATGCCTGACGGCTTCTTCTATAGGTATGCCACGGTCGAGATGCTGCAAGGGGGCGTCGCGCTCCGCATTGACAATAGTTCAACACAAGTTGAACTTCCTTCTCCGCAGCCCTAGTTATGGGTGACCTGCCATCCTCCCCACCATTCGAGGCCCCGCATGACCGACTACACCCCGCCGAAAGTTTGGACCTGGAACAAGGCCAATGGTGGCACCTTTGCCAGCATCAACCGCCCGATCGCCGGTCCGACACATGACAAGGATTTGCCCGTCGGCAGGCATCCGCTGCAGCTCTATTCGCTGGCGACGCCGAACGGCGTCAAGGTGACGGTGATGCTGGAAGAGCTTCTGGCGCTTGGCCACAAGGGCGCCGAATACGACGCGTGGCTGATCCGTATCAACGATGGCGACCAGTTCGGCAGCGGCTTTGTCGAGGTCAATCCCAATTCCAAGATTCCCGCGCTGATGGACCACAGCGGCAAGACCCCGGTGCGCGTCTTCGAATCCGGCTCGATCCTGGTCTATCTCGCCGAAAAGTTCGGCGCGTTCCTGCCGGCCGAACAGCCGGCCCGCGCCGAAGTCCTGTCCTGGTTGTTCTGGCAGATGGGTTCGGCCCCCTATCTCGGTGGCGGCTTCGGCCATTTCTATGCCTATGCGCCGGAAAAGTTCGAATATGCCATCGACCGCTTCTCGATGGAGGTGAAGCGTCAGATGGACGTTCTCGATCGCCGGCTGGCCGAGACCGAATATCTCGGCGGCAAGGATTACACCGTCGCCGACATGGCGGTCTGGCCCTGGTATGGCGGGCTGGCGCTCGGCAGGATGTACAATGATTCCGGCGATTTCCTGTCGGTCCAGGATTACAAGAACGTGCAGCGCTGGGCGAAGGCGATCGATGAACGCCCCGCGGTAAAGCGCGGCCGCATGGTCAATCGCGCCTTCGGCGAACCGGCCATGCAGTTGCACGAACGCCATGATGCCAGCGACTTCGACACCAGGACGCAGGACAAGCTGGCCGCCGAGTAGATTCAGGGGTAGCTTGCCCGACGTAAAAAGCCCATCACCGAGTTGAATCGATGATGGGCTATTTACTTGAGACGGATCAGTGAAGAACTTCAACGATCTGACGGGTGTCTGGGTCCACCAGCACGGTCTGATCGTTAATCACCGCGACGCGGTACTTGACGTTGGGAACTTCACGCAGTTCGACCTTGTCCGGTACCGACGAGCCGAGCTTGAGTTCAACACCCAACAAGTTCACCGACGCCAGCGGCTCCTTCTTGATGTATTCGCGAACGACCGTTTCCTGTTCCGGCTGGACCACGATGGTGTCCGCCAAAGCCGCGCCGACGCCGCCCAGCAGGACGATGGCAGCCGCGGCACTCGTAAGATAATGTTTCATGACAACCTCCATGATTCGTAATTGCTCCGCCTCAAGCAAAAACTCTCACGCAACTCGGAGGTTCCATCCCTATATGTGAAATGAATGTGGCATTCGACCAACAATATGCCACAATTTGTTAGATATTTAATCGAAACTATCAACGCGGATATGCTTCGCATTCCCAAAAAGTTCTTCGAGTTTCTGGGATGGCAGAAATAACGCTTTGCGAGGCAAAGCAGCCTGCCATGTCTTGGTCGGGTTATTCGCTCCGCGTCCCCACCTTGGTAACAGCTAACGTCTGGCGAGGGGGTGCCGTTCCCCTGCTTTACCTCGCCTTCCAAAAAAGGCCCACCCTGCCGGGAGCAGAGCGGGCCTTCAACCGACCGGTGGAGGTGGCGCCTCGCCGGCCGCGGCAGGAAAACGCACGCATCGCTGCTTCGTTCCACCTGGCCGCCGCGTTTTGGCAGAGGGTGGGCCTACGCTCGATAAACTGATCAGCAAAGCCCTGAGAGATCCTCCTGGCCAAGGAATGCGTTGCGGGGAGCGTCATCCTGGCCGAAGCCAAGGCTCTTCGTTACAAGCGGACGCCGTCCCGATGTAGCGGCGGCACCTGGTTGACTCCGTCCTGGCTTGTCACGACGTCCTGTGCGCGCCTGTAGATAAGCCCCAGGACGAGCACGAAATAGCCGACCTGCAGGACAACCAGAACCATCACTGTCCAGGCAAGCGCCTCCCAGAAGGAACCGGTAGCCATATAGGTCCAGACCGCGACAAGGGTCGTGGTCGCCGACATCCCGACGAGGAATGGCCCAAAATACATCAACCTTCAAGATCGCCGAACCGTCCCAGCCCCGGCGACTCCCTGCCAAATCTCCGCACCCGCACACAGGCTTTCATTATTTTAGCAACTACGCAAGTATGCGGTGGCCGCCGGCATCCGCCTAGAATTTTGTTGCGCGCCGGCGCCGGCAGGAGCAGTTTGATGCTCACGGACCGGGTAATCGGGAAAAAGAAGTCCGGTGAGGGATGGGGAATGACGCTCAAATTGATCGGGGCCGGTTTCGGCCGCACCGGCACATGGTCGACCTTCGCCGCGCTGAACAAGCTTGGCCTGCCCTGCTACCACATGCAGGAAGTGATCATGAACAAGGCCAACACAGGCCATCTCGATTTCTGGCGCAAGGTGGCCAACAGCCCGCCCGGCTCCCAGCAGGACTGGGACAAGGTATTCGCCAATTACACCGCCACGGTCGACAACCCCGGCTGCTGCGTGTGGCGCGAACTGATGGTGGCCTACCCCGACGCCAAGGTGCTGCTGACATTGCACCCACGCGGCGCCGAGGCGTGGTACGAAAGCACGATCGACACGATCTACTTCACCGAGAACCTGTGGCAGTTCAAGATCCTGGAATGGCTCACCCCGTTCGGCCGCAAGTTCGGCGACATGTCGCGCAAGCTCATCTGGGGCCGCACGCTGGCCGGCGTCATGGGCGACCGCGACAAGGCGGTAGCCCGCTATAACGCCTATGTCGACGAAGTGAAGGCGGCCGTGCCGCCGGAAAAGCTGCTGGTGTTCAAGGTCAGCGAAGGCTGGGGCCCGCTCTGCCATTTCCTCGACGTGGCGCAACCGAACGACCCCTTCCCCAATCTGAACGACCGCGAAACGATCAAGAAGATCATCCGCGACATCATCAAGGGCTCCTACATCATGCTGGGGCTGACGGTAGCGGCCATCACGGTGGTGATCGCGGCATTGTGGTGGTGGCTGGGCTGACCGTAAGCCCAGGCGCGCCTGCCTGCATGGAGCGGGTCGAGTTTTTCGATGCCGAAACAAACGACCTCAACGACCGACGCGGCTTTCGTTCCACTGATTCGCAACGGCTCTCGCGGCAATTTTGCGCTTGCTTTTCCTGCCGGGCGGTCATCGGTCGATGGCCGTCCGAGCAGGTTTTTGCCCCTTCTCGACCTGGCGTCGAGGCAGGATCATATATATCGATTGGATAAAATAGCGGAACGTCCAATGGACATTGCCGGAACCGAACAAGGCCCCTCGGACCTTTGCGCGCATCGCCCAAGACCTTGGTCCTAGAAGGAAAACCGCACGGTTCGATTCACGGCGCGGTAACGCGCCATGTCCGTCACTTCAGAGGCGTCAGCACCTTGCGGCGTTGCCGGGCCGATGCTGCAAGGCGCAGAGGTTGTCTCTCGTCGACGCCCGTCGGGTGTTGGCCGACCATGCCCAGTCAGGATGCCGGACCTTTCAACCCCTGCCTATTCCGCTTTCGCGGAAGTTTCGGCCGTCATGCGATGTGCGATGGTGTCGTTGCGGCGGTACGAGCCGCCCTGGCTGACGCGGGCGCCGAGCACACCCCAACAATGCGCCCCCTCGTCCGTGTCGGCCAGGCGCTCGGCGCGTTCAGAATTCCGGCTGCCCGGGCGCAACATCTCCACTCACTCAGGCGCACCCGCAAACAGCACGACGCCGTCGCCCCCGGTAGCCGGCCAATCCCTGATGGTGCGGTCGTAGCCGCCGGTCAGCACCGTGCCGTCGGCGGCGAAGGCCACCGCGTAGATCGGCCCGGTCTGGCTGTCGAACATGGCGATCTGGTTGCCGCTCTCGATGTCCCACAGCCTTGCGGTGCCGTCGAGCGAGCCCGACAGCAGGCGCTTGCCATCCGCCGACAGCGCCAGTGCGTAGACCGTGCCCTCGTGGCCCTCGAAGCGCTTCATCTCGCGGCCGCTGTCGAGATCCCAGACCTTGATCGTCAGGTCGCCGCTGCCGGTGATCAGGTGATGCCCGTCGGCTGTGAACACGGCGCCATAGGTGCCTTGCTCATGGCCGTGCCAGCTGCGCAGCTGCTTGCCACTTTCGATGTCCCAGAGTTTCAGCGTCCCGTCGATGCTGCCCGACAGGGCCTGCCTGCCATCGGGCGAGATGGCGACCGCGCTGATCGACCAGTCATGGCCGGTCAGCACATGCTGCACGGACCCGTTGACGAGGTCCCAGATGATGACGTTGCCGGTGTCGTGCCCGCTGATGGCGCGCTTGCCGTCCGGGCTGATCGCCAGCTTGTTGACGCCGCCGTTCTGGCCGGATTGGAAGACATGCAGCACCGCGCCGTCTGCCAGTTGTCGCTGCACGATCTCGCCGTCGTCCCCGGCCGTCAGCGCGCTGATGCCGTCCGGCATGTAGAGCGCGGTGCGCGCCATGTCCTTGTGCACGCCGAGATTGCGGATCAGGTGCTTGCCGCCGATATCCCAGAGCTTGATCGTGTGGTCGGTGCTGGCGCTCATGATCGAACGCCCGTCCGGCGCCACGGCCAGCCAGACGACGGCGTCACGATGACCTTCGGGCAGTGTCGGCAGCGGCGGTGGTGCCGGCGGCGGCGGCGCAACCGTTGCCGGCGGAACGAGCGCGACCTCAGGCGGCGCTGGCGCGACCGGCGCCGGCGTAGGCGGCACGACCACGGGCGGAGCTGGTTGGACCGGTACGGCCGGTGGGTTTGCCGCGACCGGCGGCGGGGCCGGCGCTGGCGGCTCGGGCTTTGGCGTGGATTCCACGGGCGGCGCGCTGGCGACATCCTGGCCACCCTCATGCGGCCGCCACGAGCCGAACTTGTCGCCGAGCAGCGCCAGCACGACAAGCACCGGCAGCACCAGGAAGGCCCGGCGGAGGCCCGGACGGCCCGCCGGCTCCACCTCGGCATCCCTGCCGAACAGCGGCACTCCGGCCGCATGCACGGGCCGGCCGGGCAACTGGCCCGCCAGGAACAGCAGCGCACCGATGAAACAGGCAAGTGCGGCCACCGAATAGGCCGCCAGACGCGGCGCGGCCGCGTCCAACCTGGCAAAGCCGTGCCCGGCAAGGGTATCGATCAGCGGATAGGCCGCAGCCAGACAGGCGACCGCGACCACCGCCAGGACGAGCCCCAGCACCCTGTCAGCCAACCTGTTCATCGCGCTCCCCCTCGCAGGTCCTTGGACCAGACTATCAGCGTCATGGGCACATCGCAAAATGCCGCCCGTGCTCACGGAAGACGGACGCAGACACTGCGGTATGAAGAAGATCCGCGGAGGCCCTGCTCGAGAAAATCAGCTTGAGGCCGATCGCGCCGCCGCGGCCACGATCTACGGTTCGATCAAACGATGCCGATAAAGGCTAGTGTCCAATTTACCACGGTGGCCGCCGATATGGACTAAGCCATCCCCGGCGAAATATTGACAGCCCGCCGGGTTATGACACACTCCACCCGGGATATAGTGGAGAGCTTGCATCATGAAGAAGATTTACGAACGGCCCATTCTGATCCGGAAGGGCAATCTGAAATCGATCACGGCCTCGACCAACGGCCCGATTGTGATCTCGATCGCGAAGTAATCAGCCGGCCAGCACGAGGTCGTCAACGACCATTTGCCAGGAGTGTCTTGCCGAAAGGCGGACACGAGTGACTTCCCCGAGCATCGGCGCGTAGTGGAGCGGTGTCAGCGCCGACAGCACCACTTCATCGCTGGCGACCAACTGCTCTCCCAGCCAGCTTTCGATCAGCGCCGTTTCCCCTTCCGCCTTTAGCCAGGCAACACTGAGCAGCACGGAGTGGAAGGCGAATGGCGTCTCACGGCTGAACTCGGCCGGATAGCCGCTGCTCGTATAGGCCACGTGGTCGCCCGAGACATTGCCGTTGACATAGCCCTCGCTGTCCTTGGTGTGATCCTTCGCCATGGCGTTCAGGTTGCGCCACTCCAGCCCCGCATGGCCGCACGGGATCTTGCGGAAGCCGCGCTGGGTGACGTCGTCGAAGCCGATCGTGCGCAGCACTGCCCCTTCAGCCAGGGCTCGTGGCGAAAGCAGACCGAGATCGGCCGGATAAGGTGACAGCGCCAGCTGGCGGTCGAGCCCGCCGCCGCTGATCACCACCATGTCGGCCTCGTCGGCAAGCTCGAAGCGGAAGGCCGGAGCCGGGGCCAGCGCCCGGCGCTCCAGCACCTGCCCGTTCGCCATCACCGACAGCGTCGCGGTGGCGCCTGCCGCCATCCTGCCGGCCAGGCTGCGCACCGGCGCCAGCCCGACCGGTCGCGGCAGGTCCGGCGACACCAGCCCGGTGGGCGAGCCGGGCGCCAAATGGAACTCCATCGACTGCGTCTCGTTGGCGCTGGGCGAGCGCCAGCCCGGCGGCACCGAAACCGAGAACCGATAGGCGCCGGGCAAGCGGAGTGCGGCCGTCACCGCCGACGCCGACATGGTGAAATTGGCGTAGCCGGCATTGTTGGTCCTCGATGACGCGACGAAGCCGCCTTGCCCGTCGAACAGCCGCACCATGATGCCGGCCATCGGCCGGTCGGCCACCCCGTAGCGGCCGTCGCGGTCGACATCGAAATAGACGAAGGACGAGTAGTTGACCGTGCCGGTGCTGCGGCTCCAGTCGGTGCGAATGGCGTAGTCGTTGGCAGGGTCGGCCCGGCGCAGCGCGCGGCGGCGGACACGCGCTTTGCGCAACAGCTGGATGACGGCAGCGGCAATGATCGCGAGCGCCGCGACAAGGATTCCGATGAGGCCGAGGTCACTCATGGCGGACGGGCTTCGATGATGGCCGCTCGCCGTTGTCACGAATGCAATGCATCAGCCGGCCCCTCGCTGGGCAGCCAGCTTAGCGCGAGAGATGACCTGCGGAAAAGGGCTGCGTGCGCCGCTGATGATCAGCGGGCGAGAAGTTCCTCACCCCAATTCCACCCAGACAGGCGCATGGTCGCTGGCGCCCTCCTGCCCGCGCACCTCTCGGTCAATGCCCGCCCCCTTCAGCCGGCGCGCGAGCGTCTTCGACAACAGGATATGATCGAGCCGCAAGCCCGCGTCGCGCGGCCAGCGGTTCCGGCGGTAGTCCCAAAAAGTGTAGAGCGTCTCCTTCGGATATTTCTTGCGCAACGCATCGGTCCAACCTTGGTCGAGCAGCGCGGCGAAGGCGGCGCGGCTTTCCGGCTGCACCAGCGCATTGTCGTCATAGGAGCGTGTGGCATAGATGTCGCGCGGCTCGGGCACGATGTTGTAGTCGCCGGCCAGCACCACAGGCAGGCCGGTGTCGAAGAGTTGTGCCGCATGCGCCTCCAGCCGCGCGTGCCAGGCGAGCTTGTACTGAAATTTCGGCCCCGGCTGCGGATTGCCGTTCGGCGCATAGAGACAGGCGATGACAATGCCGTTGACCGCCGCCTCGATGTAGCGGCTCTGGCGGTCGGCATCGTCGCCCGGCAAGGCGTCGCGGGTCAGCACGGGTTCGGCACCGCGCGCCAGGATCGCAACGCCGTTCCAGGTCGGCTCGCCCTTCCACACCGCGCCGTAGCCGGCATTGGCGAGGCTTGTCAGCGGAAACTGCGTGTCGCGCGCCTTCAATTCCTGCAGGCACACGACATCGGGTTTTGCGCTGGCGAGCCACGCGAGGAGGTTGTCCAGCCGGCTGTTGATGTTGTTGATGTTGAACGAGGCGATCTTCATTGGTGCACGCCGCTGGCGCCCCGCACTTCGTCATCCTCGGGCTTGACCCGTGGATCCATGCCGTGACGTCTGGCGTAGAATGCGACGGGCCGGAGTTCTGCTCCGTGGCGGCTCTCGAAGGTCACGGCATGGATCCTAGGGTCGACACGCGTCGCTTCGCTCCTTGCCTCGCCCTAGGATGACGAAACCGAGGGCTGCGCCACCCACGCCTTCACCCTCTCGGCAAGCGTCTTCAGATGATCCGCCGTCGAGAAACCCGACACGCTCTTGCGCGGCTTCAGATCATGGTCGCCATCCTCCAGCCAGATCACTTCGATCGCATCGGAAAGGCCGTAGGTCGCGACCTCGTCCTTCGTGCCGAACTCGTCGCGCGTGCCTTGAAAAATCAGCGTCGGCGTCTTCAGCCCAATGAGATGTTTGGTGCGCAATTGCTCAGGCTTGCCGGGCGGATGGAAGGGATAGCCAAGGCAGACCAGTCCCGATATCTCGCCCTTGGCGAACATCTCGTCGGCGACCATCGAGGCGACGCGCCCGCCCATCGACTTGCCGCCGATGATGAGCTTGCCCGTCACGCCCTTGGCCCGGAGATCGGCGATCGCCTTGATGTATTCCGGGTTCACCGTCTCCGCGCGCGGCGGCGGCTTGCGCTGGCCGTAGCGGCGCGCCGCCATGTAGTGGAACTCGAAGCGCGCGACCTGGAAACCCACGGCGGCAAGTGCCTTGGCGGTGGCGGTCATCGAGGGAGAATCCATCGAGGCGCCGGCGCCATGCGCAAGCAGGATGGTGACGGGAGCGGTGTCGTGGCCATCGAAGAGGAAGGTTGTCATGGAATAGAACTCCGGTGGCTCGGCGTTGGTGACCCCTTCTCCCCTTGTGGGAGAAGGTGGCCTCGCGAAGCGAGGTCGGATGAGGGGTGTTCAAGCGCCGCCATCGCGATCCTTCTGTTCAACGACCTCGCCGCAAACCTGCGACTGCAGATATTCCACCTGGGCAGCCAGATATTCTGGCCAGCCAGTTGCATCAACACCGCCTATCCATGCGCAAGCAGCCGCACGCCCATGAACCTGCTCAAGCAAACAGAAATAGGCGACATCTCGCCACGCGCCGCACAACTGTTTGTTGCCGTCCATCACATTTAGCGCCGACGCCCAGGTGAACCATTGCCTGATCCATGCGCCGACCTTGCCGTCGAAGTCGGCGGCACACTGGGTTATGAACCCATCCACATCCTGCTCGTCCACGGCACAGAAGGGCCGTCGGCCAGGAGCTGAAAAACTCGAGTAAACATGATCGACCGAAACCCGGAGAAATTGCTTGCTCTGTTGCCGAGAACTTTTCGTCTTGAACTGCGCCGAACCCGGATCCTTGATTTCATACCACTGGTCAAAGTCCTTGTATAATTTGGCGAACTTCTTCCACTTGAACACAGCCACCAACGAGGAGTCATATTCCCCATACCGGCGCTCCGCATAGCAATCGAACTCGATACTGAAGTCCGTAAGGTTGTCAGCTGATGCGACCTCCAACCTAGGGCTGCCTGGCTTGAACCATTTTTGTCCGAGACGGGTATGAAGCTCCTCGGCAACCGTTGTCCGGATGGTTTTTGAATCGAATACCACGCCCTTACCCGGTCGACTGCGCCAGTTGCATATCCACGAACTGCACGCCCCTGGCCGCTACCCCAGCCCATTCCGACCCCGCATCGAGTTCGAGATACCGTACCCAGAGCCGCCGCGCCTCCAGCAAATTGCCGGCATCAAACTCCAGCCGCGCCAAATTGAACACCGGGTCGGCATAAGTCCTGTCGAGCGCGATCGCCTTCTGCAGATGCCTTCGCGCCGAGGCGTCGCGGCCCTGCTCGCTCATCAGGCCCGCGAGGTTGAACCAGGCTTCGACGAAGGCCGGGTCGAGTTTTATCGCCCTGGCATAATCGTACGCGGCTTCGGCCACGCGCCCGGAACCGCGCAAACAATTGGCGCGGTTGAAGGCGGCGATGGCGTCGGTTGGATCGATGGCGAGGCAGCGTTGGTAAAGTGCGGCGGCGCCATCGTGATCGCCGCCCTCTTCCGTCGCTTCGGCCTCGGCGAACAATTCCTCCAGCGTGTCGTCGCCTTGTGCCGCAGCTCCCAGATCGAACAGCAATTGTCCGTCGAGTTCGCTCTGGCCGCCTTCGAGGTAGATCGCGTCGGGCCGGCCAAATGCCGAGCCGACATTGAGCGACTTGGCGGTGAGCGAGGCGACCGGACCGGACCGATGCACCGAGCGCGCGATCGCGCCCCATGTCGCGCCGCCGGCGATCAGCCCGGCATATTTGCGCGCCAGGATCAGGTCGCGGAACGAATAGGGCTCGCCATCATGCTCAAAGGCATCGAACAGACTGAGCCGGTCGAGATCGGCGCCGGACAGCCTCGACTGGTCGATCAGCGACTGGCGCGACAGCGAAGACGCCTCTGGCGCCTTCATCAGCCCGAGCAGCCGCAGGAAACTGTTCTCGCTGAGAAGCATGCGCCCGGCCGCGCGCTCGGCGCCGAAGCGGCGCTCAATCTCGGCATCGCCGTTTTTCGTCATCCCAGCCTTGGCCAACAAGGCCCGTCCGAACACGACATGCGTGGTGCGCCGGGTGACGCCGCGCCTGAGCTGGCCGTGCTGGCGCTCCACCTCGCGCGCGGCGAGCCGGAGCGGAAACGCCGCCAGCGCGCCGATCGTGCCGAAGACAGTGCCCGCAACGGCCGGTGCGGTCATTTCTTGCTCTTGCCGACCGCCTTGAGCAGGTTGGCCTTGAGCGGATTTTCAGGAGCAGCGCCGCCCGCGGCCGCCTTCTTGGCGGCGGGCTTGGCGACCTCGTCGGCCTTGCTCTTCGACTTGGCCGGCGGCTTCGACTGCGACAGGCTGGCCTTCAGCGCATCCATCAAATTGATGACGTTGCCGCGCTCCGGTGCCGCCGCGATGATAGGCTTGTGGCCCTTCAGCTTCTCGCGGATCATCGCCATCAGCGCGACCTCGTAGCGGTCCTCGTAATTCTTCGGATCGAAGGTGGTTTCCTTCTGCTTGATCAGCGCTTCGGCAAGCTGCAGCATTTCCGGATCAGGCTTGCCGGCCGGAATGTTGCCGAAATATTCAGCTGTGCCACGCACTTCGTTCGGGTTCCTCAACGTACACACGAACATGCCGTTCTCGCGCGCGCCGATCGTCACCACGCGCTCGCGGCTGGACAGCACCAGCCGGGCGATGGCGAGCTTGCCGGATTTGCGCATGGCCTCGCGCAGCACGGCGAAGGTCTCTTCCGCCATGGCCCCGTCCGGCGCCATGTAATAGGGCGCGTCCTGGTAGATGACGTCGACCTCGTCCTCGTCGACGAAGGCCTCGATGTTCATCGTGTGGTTGGATTCGATGCGCACCGCGTCGAGGTCGGTGTCATCGATGATGATGTACTGCTTGTCCTCGTACTCGTAGCCCTTGACCAGATCCGCGCGCTCGACGAGCCCCAGTTCGGGATCGACCGGCTTCATGTTGATGCGGTTATGGGTCTTCTTGTGCAGCTGGTTGAACGAGATGCGCTCGCTGGCGCTGGTGGCGGGATATAGCCGCACCGGACAGCTGACGAGACTGAGCTTGAGGTAACCCTTCCAACTTGCCCTGGGCGCCATGATGAACTCCTACGCGGCCATGCGCTGACATTTTAGCTTGAGCATGACCTTGTCCGAAAACCGGTTCCCACTTTTCGGGATCATGCTCTCTGCAGCGCTTTTCGTCCGAAGGACGATCGACGCCGAGGAAATCCTACACCGACCCCGCACAATACCGGCAAATCCCTGACGAAACCTTCCGGCGGGTTTTGGGTCACAGGAAGAGAATAATTCAAATTGTCGGCAGCGTCGATGGAGATGGAACTGAGAGGACTTGGTGCTTCGTCATCCTAGGGCGGAGCAGTCGCGAAGCGACGTCGCGAAGACCCTAGGATCCATGCCGCGACGCTTGAGCTTCGCAACGGCGCAGAATACTCACCAACCCGTCCCGCGAAATAGCTCGAACCATTCCGGATTGGCCTTCTCGATCAATTCAACCTTCCATTGGCGTGGCCAGCGCTTCAACGATTTCTCGCGTTGGATGGCATCAGTAATGTCGAAGTGCTCCTCGTACCAGACTAGTCGTTGCACGCCGTATCGGCTTGTGAAACGTGAGCCTTTGCCTTCCTTGTGCTCAGGCATTCGGCGGCCCAAGTCGTTGGTAACCCCTATGTAGATGGTGCCGCCTTTCTGGCTCGCGGTCATATAGACGTAGCCGGTCATACTGCGATATCACCTTGCGATATTGCCAATGAACACTCCGAACGGTTGTATCTTATGACTGATGTCACGGCATGGATCCTAGGGTCTGCGCGCGTCGCTTCGCTCCTTGCTTCGCCCTAGGATGACGAAGTGTAGGGATTGCGCCGACGCTTCCGGCTTACACATGGCCAAACACCGGCAAATCCCTGGCGGCCTCATCGATCTCCGCCCACGGATCGCCCGACGTCTCCAGCAGCCCCGGCAGCGAGGCATAGTTCAAATCCTGCGGTGCATCGATCGCCTCCAGGTCGCTCCAGCTCACCGGTGTCGAGGCCGGCAGGTTGGTGCGCGCGCGCAGCGAATATGGCGCCGCCGAGGTGTGGCCGCGCGCGTTGCGGTGATAGTCGATGAAGATGCGCCGCTTGCGGTTTTCCTTGCCCATGGTGGTGGTGAAGGTGTCGGGCGCGGTCGCCGCCAGATGCGTTGATATGGCGCTGGTTGCCTGGTGCAGCTTCTTCCAGTTCTGCTTGCCCGTCACCGGAACGGTGATGTGGATGCCGCTGCCGCCGGAGGTTTTTGCGAAGGGCACCAGCCCCAGTCCCTCGAGCTCGCCCTTGATGTGGACGGCGGCCTCGACCACCTCGCGCCAGGAAATCCCCTCGCCCGGGTCGAGGTCGAAGACGATCTGGTCGGGCTTGTCGAGGCTGGTGCGGTGCGTGCCCCAGGTGTGGAATTCGACGACGCCGAACTGCGCCAGCGCCAGATAGCCCTTGGCGCCCTCGACCGAGAGATAGGACTTGGTCTCGCCCTCGGAATTGGTCGCCTGGAACGTCACCACCGAAGGCGGCATGCCGGTGAAGGCGTGGCGCTGGAAGAAGCAGTCCTTGGGCAGGCCGGTCGGGCAGCGCACCAGCGACACCGGGCGGCCAAGGATGTGCGGCAGCATGAAGTCGCCGACCAGCGCGTAATAGACGGCGATGTCGAGCTTGGTCGGCCCGGTCTTGCCGAACAGCCGCCGCGTCGGATTGGTCACCCAGATGGTGGCGAGATCGGCTTCGGCGATCAGGCGCTTGCGCTTGGTCGACACCGGCGTCGACAGGCCGACATCCCTGAGACCGCGAAACACGCCATGGCGCAGCGCATTGTCCGCCGTGCGGTTGGCATAGTGGACGCGCGCCGAGAACAACGGTTTCACCCAGTGCATCTCGCGCATGATTTCGCGCGGCACCCCTTCGGGCACCGAGGCGCCTGATGTCAGCGGCTCCAGCCGCGCCAGGAGATCGGCGGCCGTCCCGCGGTCGAAGCCGGTGCCGACCTTACCACGATAGTGCAGTTCGCCATCCTCCCATTCGGCCATGCCAAGGGCTGCCAGCCCTTCCGCCGCGTCGGAGACGGTGTAGCCGGCAATGACGAAGTCTTCGCTCTTTAGCGCCTTGGTCTTGGTCCAGCTCTTGGTGCGGCCGCTCTGGTAGATGGCGGTCGCCCGTTTTGAGACGACGCCTTCCAGCCCCATATCCGAAGCTTGATCAAAAAGCCCCTGCCCCGAACCCTCGACATGGTCGGAAAACTGGATGGCGGAATTGGCGCCGAGCCCGCCAAGCAGCTCAGCCAGCAGCGCCTTGCGCCGGATGAGCGGCACCTTCATCAGGTCCCAGCCGTCGAGATGCAGCAGGTCGAAGGCGTAGAAATGCAGCTTGCTGCCGGCGCCGCTCGCCAGGGCGTCCTGCAGCAGCGCGAAGCGGGAAATGCCCTTGGCGTCGAGCACGACGATCTCGCCGTCGATGATCGCCTCGCGGCACGGCAGCTTGGCGAACGCGCCGGCCAGGTCGCCATAGCGCTTCGTCCAGTCGATGCCGCCACGGGTGATCAGCCGCACCTCCCCGTTGGCGACATGCGCCATGGTGCGGTAGCCGTCGAATTTGATCTCGTGCAGCCACAGCTCGTTCGTGTTCTCGGCAGGGCTTTCGCCGCCCGGCGGCTTCGGCACCTGGGTCGCCAGTTGCGGCTCGATGCGGCTAAGCGCCGGCGCCTTGGCCGCGCCCGGCAGGCCGCCCGGCTTCAGCGAACCAGGCTTTCGCACGGACTTCGCAATCGGCTTCGGCGGTGCCACCAGTTCCTCGATGCGCAATCCGGATTTGACGCTCTCCGGCCGCGCTTCGAGAATGTCCAGCGCCGTGTCGGCGGCGAGGTCGCGCTCCTTGAACAAGAGCCAGTTCTTCTTGTTCTCGTCCTCGCCGGGCTTGGGCTTCAGCCGGGTTAGCATCCAGCCGCCATTGAGCTTTTCGCCGGCCAGCCGGAACTTGAAGGCGCCGGTGCGCAGGCTTTTGTCGACATCGTCCATCGGCGCCCAGCTGCCGGTGTCCCAGACGATCATCGGCCCGCCACCATATTCGCCCTCGGGGATGACGCCCTCGAAATCAATATATTCGAGCGGATGGTCCTCGGTCTCGACCGCCAATCTTTTGTCGGCCGGGTTGAGCGAAGGCCCGCGCGGCACCGCCCAGCTTTTCAGGACATCGCCGACCTGCAGTCGCAGATCGTAATGATCCGCCGTCGCATGGTGCTTGTGGACGACGAAGCGATTGCCGTCGCCGACGATCAGGCCGCCGGCGGGTTCGGGCGTTTTGGAGAATTCGCGCTTGGCGCGGTAGGATTTGAGCTTGGGAGGGCTGGCCATCGGTCAGAGATCGAAGCGCGTGGCAACAGCAAACAAGCGTCTCAATCGTCAATCGCCGGCGTCAGCTCCAGCTCGGCCGGCGACAGCCCCTGCTGCAACTGGCTCAAGCGGAATTCGTCGACCCAATAGGCCTCACCGTCGACCAGCACGCGCGCACTGTAGGTGCCGCCTGAGAAACTTTGCGCGGTGATGTAGACCTTGTGGCGGTCGAGCGCCTTGCGCACCGCGGCGCGCTTGGAGTTCTGGCTGTTCACGGCAGTGGACATGCTCTTCGCCCTCGGTCGCCTGACACGGAACTCGGCTCTTTGGCCGCCCAGCGACTGGCCCCAAGGATGGCGGAGACATACGGCCCTGTCAATTTCGCGTGCGTCCTTCAGGTCTTCAACCGCCGCAAACGGCGCATCACGCCCTGCACGGCCTTGTAAAGCCGCGGCTTGGAGCGCACGAAAAGCTCGGTCCTGCCGTGCAGCCTGATATAGGCGGTCGAGCCCCTGCCCTTCAGCGTCATCGGCTCGCACAATTCGGCCAGCACCGAGCTCGCCGCGCCGATATGCTGCTTGTATCCCTGGCTACCGACCGAAAGGTCGAAATAACCGAGCCCTTGCGCCCGCCCCCATATCATCAGCTTGCCGATCGTGGTCAGGCCCGGCGAGACGTTGGGCACCGCCTCCTGGTCGATCCCGAGCAGCAGGGCGTGCAAGGTGCCCTTCATGACCAGCACGTAAATCACAGCGAGATAGGCTTGGCCGACGCGCAGCCCGAACAGCCGCACCGAGCCGTCGGAAAGCCCCTGCAGAGCGGCATTGCGGTAGAACTCGACGATCGGCGCCTGAGTCAGGAGGTCGAAGCGGCCGAGCTCGCGAAAGCGGTTGAGCCTGAGCTCCACCAGCGTGCCGAACTGCTCCTCGATCATGTCAGGCGTCTCGGCTTCGACCAGTGCGAGGCGGCCGAGCTGTTCGAAGCGGCGGCAGTGCTTGTAGAAATGCTTTGTAAAGGACTGTTTGCAGATACGCTTGATCAGCGTTTCCGGCTCGCCATCCATGACCAGGCCCGAGGCGATCTGGATGGAGTCGCGCGCCGCCGAAAGCAGCGCCAGCGGGTTGGCGACGCCGTGGATCTGGCGCGGGATTCCCGCCACGTGGATGCGGTCGGCCGGCGGCAGCACGGCGCGGACCGCGGCCCAGGCGGCGTCGGCGCTTTGCGTGGTCCAATGCCTGGCATCGGCCAGCAGCGGCGCCGAATAATCGCACACGCCGCAGCTTAGCCATTCGATTACATAGTGGCCAAGCGCTCGGCGCCGCATCAGCGGCAGCAGCATGACAGGCGCGCCCGTGGCGGCGTCGTTGACTTCGACGACGAGCAGATCAGCACTTTTGGGCATCAGCCGGCTGGCAATTCCCTCCACCCAGGCAAGACCCTGGTGGCCGGTGCACAGGCCGGTTTCCTCGAGGCGCTGCCAGAGCTGCCTTATGGTGTCAAAGCTGGTGTGCAGCCGCGCCGTATAATGCGCGCCGACGTCAATGCCGGCTCTGATCGGGGAAACTGGTTGTACCGGTGCATCCGCCGCCGCGGCCGGCTGCACTGCCTGGCTTGCCACATGCTTCTCCTATCCGTTCTGGCCCGCCCCGGCATCAACCACGCAAGCGCCGCAAACCCCGCATCGTTCCCTGGACCGCTTTGAGCAGCCTTGGGTTGGAGCGCACGAAAGCCTCGGCCCGCCTGCGGAACTCGATGGCGGCATTGGCCACCCTGCCCCGCATCGTGAACCCATGGCGGAGTTCGACCAATACCGAACCCTTGGCGCCCATATGTTCCTTGTAGCTCTGGTTGCCGACGGACAGGTCGAAATACCCAAAGCCCTGTTCGCGCGCCCAGCCGATCAACCTGCCCATGATTGCAAGCCCCGGCGAGACATTGGGCACGACGCCTTGGTCCATTGCTATCAGCAGAGCATGAACAGTCCCTTGATGAACCAGGAGATATTGAACCGCGATCAGGGCCTCGCCGACGAGCAGCCCGAAAAGCCGCACGGAACCGTCCAACAGGCCCTGAATGGCCGCGTTCCGGTAGAAATCAACGATCTTCTCCTGTGTCAGCAAATCGAAGCGGCCAAGCTCGCGAAAGCGGTCGAGCCGCATGCGCACCAGTTCACCGAAGATGCGCTCGACCTCGGCCGGCGCGCCGGCCTCGACCAGCTCCACGCCGCCAAGCCGTTCGAGGCGACGCCAGTCCTTGCCGAATTCCTTGACGAAGGACGGCCTGCAAAGGCGCTTCAGGACTGTTTGCGGGTCGCCGTCGATGGCGAGGCCGAAGGTGGTCTGCATGGAATCGCGCGCGGCCGGGAGCAAGGCCAGCGGATTAGCGACGCCGTGGATCTGTCGCGGAATTCCCACGATGTGGACGCGGTCCGACGGCGGCAGCGCCGAGCGCACCGCCGCCCACGCGGCCTGCGCGGATTGCCTGGTCCACAGGCTGGCATCGGCCAGCAGCGGCGCCGCATAGTCGCAGACGCCAGAGCTCAACCATTCCACCACCCAATGCTGGAAAACCCTGCGCCGCATCAGCGGCACCAGCATTCTGGGTTCGCCCGTCACGGCGTCGCCCACCTCGACGATGAGGAGTTCAGCGCTTTCCGGCAGCAGCCGCGCGACGATCCCTTCGGCCCAGGCGAAATTCTGGTGGCCGGTGCACACGCCCTGCGCCTGGAGGCGCAGCCAGAGCGGCCTGACCGCGTCGAGGCTGGTGTGCAGTTTCGCCGTATAGGCGTCGTTGGCGGCGATGGCAGCGGGGTGTGGAACCTGCCCGTCGGGCAGGTCGGTCATCGCGGCAATTTGCGCTGCCTGGCCTGACACGTCCCCCTCCTACCGTCTTACCGCGGCGAACGAAACCGCCCGCCGCCACGAGCCCAGCCGGCTGTCGCGCTGCTGGTCCGGATGTTCGATGTTCCACATGCGGTGATGCACGAAATACCACGATGCCACGAGCACGAAGATCTCGGAGATCGCGGAACCAGCCAGCGACCAGGGCGGAGACGCGACCGCCAGCAGGATCGCGATCAACGCCAGCCCGACGATGGCGCCGCCCAGGGTGATGAACGCGACGATGCGGAAGTCGCCCATGATCTCGAGCACGATGCGGGGCATGATGTAGAGCATGATCGGGATGAAATTCGCGATCACGAAAAGCCCGATGAACTCCACCGACGCATTCTGGAGAGCCTGCGATTTTATCATCGGCAGGACGAACAGGATGGCGCACCCATAGGCCACCGCACCGAGCCCCATGACGACCGCCCACAGCTTTGCCTGCGCCCAGACACGGCGCGTCTCGTTGTTGCGCATCAGCTTGGCGAGTTCCGGCTGCGTCATATTCACGAAGGCGAGGCTGATGATGCGCAGCGGCGCGAACAGCACGATTACCGCCGCCAGCGGCGCATAGGCGGCCGGCCCGGCAATGCCGGCGACCAGAAGCGCCAGGCATTGGCCCTGGATGTTGGTGGTGGTGGCGCTGAATGCCGACCAGCAGAGCTGGGCCCAGAGCCTTGCATAGCGCCGCCGCGTCGGCATGCGGAAGCTGATGCGCATCGTGCGCCGCGCCAGCCGGACCAGGACGAAGATGCCGAACAGATTGGCCGCCGCAAGCGCGTAGAACACGGTCTGCAGCATGTCCCTGGCCATCCAGATCTCCAGGCCGGCCATGACGGTGCCGGCGATCGTGAAGGCGGCATCGCTGATGGAGACGATCACCTGCTGGCGGCGCGCGAAGAAGGCCGTGCGCATGTGGCTGCGCAGCGACCATGCACCGACGAAGCAGCCGGCGGCAATTCCGCTGGGATCGCCCAAAAGACGCATCACCACCGCCGTGCCGACGGCCATCAGCAGCGCAACGACCAGCGCCGCCGTCCCGAAGGCCACGTCATAGGCGTTGACGCCGGCGCTGTTGGTGCTCTTGCCCATCCAGATCGAGGCGGGAACGGCGGTGAGCGACCTGATGTAGGACAGGCCGACGCCGCCCATCACCATGCCGATGGCGAAGAGACCGTAGCCTTGCGCCGACAGCATGTGCAGCAGCGCGATGTTGAGGGCAAAGTGGAAGCCGCTCTGCATCGCCTCGCCGCCGATCATCAGCACGAGGCGCCGCACCAGATGGCCAGGCAGTTTCACGGCCGTGTCTCCGCCTGGCGCGCGGTTGCCGGCCGGCTCGGCTTGGCGATGGTTGCCTTCAGCTTGTCCGTGGCTATGGCCGCGATCGCCGTCGCCGCGACCGGCTCGCTGAAGACCGCCTCGTAGCGCGCCCGCCCGGCGGCGACAAACGAGCGCCAGGCCTCGGGCCGCAGGATGATTTCCTCGAGTTTGCCGGCCAGCGCGGCGGCATCGCCAGGCGGAACGTGCCAGCCGGTCTCGCCGTCGCTGACCACCTCGACCAGCCCGCCGATCGCCGACACCAGTGGCGGCCGGCCATAGGCCATCGCTTCGATGGCAACGCGGCCGAGCGATTCGGGACGCCGCGACGGCACGGTGACGATATCGGCCCAGCGATAATGCTCGGACGGGTCGGAGATGAAGGGCAGCACGCTGACGCGTCCGCTGAGCCCCATGCCGTCGACCAGTTCGGCGAGCGCGCGCTCGCGCTCGACGCTTTCGAAGGCGCCGCCGACCAGCCGCACCTCGACCCTCGACTTGAGGTCCGTCGGCAGCGAGGCGATCGCCTCCAGAAGCACTTCCTGGCCCTTGATCCTGTTGACGCGGCCAAGCAGCAGCACCTTGAGCGGACGCTTGCCGTCATAGGTCATCGCTTCGGCCGCCGGCGGGCCGGCAACGCCGTTATAGACCACGTAGGAGCGCGCAGATCGGGGCTCGCCGAACGCGGCGCGGGTGGCGCGCGAGTTGAAGATGAGGTCGGCATGGCTCCAATGCATCAGGCCGACAAGGATCCTGCGCATGGCGCCTTCGGGAATTTCATGGATGTGCAGCACGGCCTTGTCAGGCAGAAGGCGGGCGGCCAACGCATAGTCGGCCACGATCGAGGTGTTGACATAGGTAAGGTCGCAATCCCTGAGCCGCCGCCAGGCCCTCAGCACCGCGACCGGCAGCCGCGCCATCTCGATGGTGGCAAGGCGCGCAATGGCCTGGCGCCTCAGCACCCAGAGCGGCTCGAAGACGATCCGGGTCGCATGCGGTTCGAGGATCTGCACGATCGGTCCGCCGCGCGGCAGGACCACTTCGATGTCGGCTGACGGAAACGCGGCGCGCAGCGCGGCCACGCTCTCCGCGAAGCTGCGGTCGGAGCCATAGAGTTCATAGCCCTGATGGATGCAGGCAATCCGCATCGTCACATGCATCTTTCTGTCAGGGGTGGTGTACGATTCCGCCGCCTGACGGCATCAGCGACAGGAAACTTCAAGTCCAACAACCCCTTTGGACTTCACTGGTTGCCATGAAACGGATGCCATCCGGATCACCCCGCCAATGCTGCACGCCCTCCGCCGATTCTGGCGCGCAGAAGTCCACGAGCAAGGATCGTGCCGGGCCTGGTTTGACCGTCTTCCGGCCGCCAGGTCCTGGCAACGCCTCGTTTCGATACATACGCAGGGAAGGTTGACCGATAGTGAAACAGCGCCGGCGGCCGGAAGAAATATTTTACAACCCCGGTGCGATAATGGGCGAACCCCGACTCTGGTATGGATATCGCCAGGCAGCGGTTTCGGGATTGGAACAGCCTCGCATTGCGGAATCGAGCGGATTTGAAAGCGCCAGCAGCCATGAGACCGGAAACGCCCACCATCCTGATCCTTGGGACACGCGGCATTCCCGCGGCCCATGGCGGCTTCGAGACCTTCGCCGAGAAGCTGGCGCTGTTTCTTGCCGGGCGCGGCTGGAAGGTCGGCGTCTACTGCCAGGAGGAGGTCGAGCGGGTCGACCGGACGGTGCGCGTCGACACCTGGAAAGGCATCGATCTCATCCATGTCCAGGTCGCCTCGAAAGGCCCGCGCGCGACGCTGGAATTCGACTGGCAATGCGTGCTCGACGCCGCCCGCCGGCCCGGCGTCTGCCTGGTGCTCGGCTATAATGGCGCTGTCTTCCTGACCTGGCTGAGGCTGATGCGGCGCAAGATCATCACCAACATGGACGGCATCGAATGGCGCCGGCCCAAATGGGGTGTGGCGGCACGCACATGGTTCTGGCTCAACGAGTGGATCGGCGCCTGGGCCTCGCACCGTCTGGTCGCCGACCATCCGGTGATCGCGGATCACCTGGCGACACGCCGGCCGCGCAGCGCCATAGCCACCATCGCCTATGGCGCCGACCCGGTGACATCGGCACCGGAGGCGCCGGTGCGCGCGCTCGGCCTCGAGCCCGGCAAATACCTGATCTCGATCGCGCGCATCGAGCCCGACAACAACATCCTGCCCATCGTCGAGGCTTTCTGCAGCCAGAAGCGCGACATGAAGCTGGTGGTTCTGGGCACGCTCTCCCCTGAAATTCCCTATCATGTCGCCGTCCGCAACGCAGCCAACGCCTCGGTGGTCCTGCCCGGCGCCATTTACGACCAGGCGGCGGTGAAGGCGCTGCGTTTTCATGCGCGCGCCTATCTGCATGGCCACACTGTCGGCGGCACCAACCCCTCGCTGGTCGAGGCGCTGGCCGCCGGCAATATGGTGATCGCCCACGACAACCCCTATAACAGATGGACCGCGGGCGCGGCCGCCATCTATTTCACCGATGCGCGCAGCTGCGCCGAGCGGATGCGGCAGGCGATGGAGGATGACGCCCTGGTTAGGACCTGCGGCGCGGCCGCGAGGGCCCGCGCCAACGAAGTCTTCCGCTGGGACGATGTCCTGCTTGCCTATGAAACCGAAGCCTACCGGCTTCTGGGCGTGACCGCCGCCGGCGCCGTGCCGGTCGATCGCCCCTCACCCGGCGCCGTATGACGGGTTGGTCGCGGCGGCGGCTGCTGAGGACCGCGCTGTCGACGGCGCTGGTGCCCGCCACGGCGGCGCTTTCTTCCGCGCCGCCCGCTTTGGCTGCCACTGGCGAACGGCGCTTTCGCCGCGGCGTCAATGCCTGGCCCTGGTTCGCGCTGACGCGCGAGTTTCCCGCGCCGCGCACCGACTATGCCTGGCCGCCCTTCCAGTCGCAGCGGCCGGTGCCGACAGCCGACGACCTTCGCCGGCTGCGCCGGACCGGGCTCGATTTCATCCGTCTGCCGGTCGATCCCGGCCCCTTCCTCGCCGCCGACGCCGCCACGCGCGTGAAATTGCTGGCGATGCTGGACGATGCCGTCGCGGCTGCCCTCGATGCCGACCTCGGCATCATCGTCAACGTGCAGGCCAACGGCGCCACCCATTACTGGAATCCCGACCGCATGGTCTCCAGCACCGCCGCGCCCGAATTCGAAGCCTATCGCGCGCTGGTCGGCACGCTTGCCGGCAGGCTGCAGCGCTTCGCACAGGGCATGGTGGCGCTGGAACCGGTCAACGAGCCGCCGCAATCCTGCTCCTCCAACGTCTGGTCCAGTGTCCAGGCGGCCCTTTTGACGGCCGCCAGGGCATCGTCGTCGACCTTGCCGCTGGTCGTTACCGGCGGCTGCGGCTCCATGGTGAGCGGGCTCGCCGCGCTCGATCCGGAGCCGCTGGCGGCCTTCGAGCCGATCCTGTTCACCTTCCACTTCTACGAACCCTATCTGTTCAGCCATCAGGGCGCGCCCTGGATGCGCGAACCCGTCTACCGTGCGCTGAACAACGTGCCATGGCCGGCCTCCGCCGGTTCGCTCGATCGGACGCTGGCCTCGGTCAGGGCGCGCATGGCGCAGGACATCGAGACCTCCGAAGCGGACAAGCAGGCCGCCTATGCCGAAACCGAACGCGTGCTGAAGGTCTATTTCGATGCCAGGCCCGACCGCTGGTTCATCGACAAATATATCGGCCAGGCGCGCGACTGGGCCGACAGCCACGGCATCGCGCCTGGCCGAGTCATCATGGGTGAATTCGGCGCGCTGCGCACCGACGCCCGCTACGTCGCCGCCCCCAACCCCGACCGTGCCCGCTACATCGCCGATGTCAGGCAGAGCGCCGAGGCATCAGGCTTCCCCTGGGCCTTCTGGGACCTCTTCGACGGCATGGGCATGATGGACGACACGACGCGCGCGCTCGACCCGGCCATGGTGGATGCGCTGGGTTTGAGGATGGCGAAGTAGAGAGTCGACGACGGAAAGTGGCCGCGCGCCTCCTTCTCTTTTCGTTTGGTGCCCACTACCGATAGAGGTTCGGGTGCCTGGCCTTCTCGGTTTGACAATTTCCCGCCCTCTGAACCGCCATCGCGTAGGCTCTTTCATAGGCGTGGATGGCCCTCTGGAACTTGCCCGGATTGGGTGTCAGATGTTTATCGATCCCATCGTATAAAAGGACTGGAACAGTTATGATCGCTTTTCCATCCTCGTTCGGCCGCAACCGACATCTTTGGATTACGCCGTTCAGATCGCCCGCCATTGTTGCGACCTTCTTCAAATAGGCATCGTCCTTCCCAGCCAAGAAATTAATGTTGTTCTGCTCTCCTTGCCCTGCTGAGGCAGCCGATATCGCGAAGCAAATTCCTGCGGTGAATGCAGCAAAAGCAAAGCCTGGTTTCATTGTCCCCTCCCAATTCGTATCCAAGAAAAGCACATTTGTGCATAACTGAACAACTGGCGGGTAGTGGCAAAGAATCTGTCGCTATAGACAACCTTCTTCGCGATAAACGCCTCGGCATGGTTCGCGGCGGCCCTCCGACCGCCACATCCTATGGTCAACGTCTTGGCATGGAAACGCGTGGGTGCGTCTGGGCTTGTCTTCCCGCTGCCACCCGCACCGGCCGGTACAGCACCAGCGCGATCACCACGAACTTGGTCATCAGCGTCGTCTTGGACGCCAGGCTTTCGGAAGTGTTGAGCAGGATCAGCCAGCCCAGCATCGTCAGCCAGATGCCGGGATGGCAGCGGCGCGCCACTTCATGCATGAACAGTACGAAGCCGAGAAACAACAGCAGGGTGAAGAAGGCGCCCTGATAGAGGATCAGGCGGATGATCGGGTTCTCGATGCCCTGTTCGAGGCCGTTGATGCGGCGCAGGCTTTCGATGAGATCGATATCGGGTCCCACGATCAGGTCGCGCAGTTCGAAATGCTTGAACAGCTCGAACATTTCGACGCGGGCATTGGCGCTGCCGCTGTCCGACACGAAGCGTTCCAACAGCGCGTCGAAGAAACCGTAAGAGAACAGCATGGCGAGCACGACCGGCAGCAGCGAGCAGAGCACGACGGCAAGGGCGGCACCCAGCAGGCTGATGCGTCCTCGCCGCAGATAGGCGACGCCACTGAAAAGCAGGTAGATGCCGCCGAGCGCGATCGTCGTCACCATCGCCGAGCGCCCGCCGAACACGACCAGCGCCGCGCATTGCAGGCCGATCAGCCCGAGCCGCAGCGGCATGGACAGCGATCGCGAACCCGAAAGCAGCGCCAGCACGTAGATCGCGGTGATCGTGGCGTTGGACAGCGGATGGCCCTGAAGCGCCGTCGAGCGCAGGTCGTTCGTGAACACCTCGCCGTCGAGCCGGTAGGGAAAGACCAGCGTCTTGGTGGCGAACTCGAACAGCGCCAGCAGCGCGTTCACGGTCATGACCGCGTGGACGACGGTCCGCATCCGGGCGAACGTCCTTTCGTCGTCCTCGGCCAGCATCATCACCAGCAGCGCCGGCGCCACGAAGGTGTCGATCATGCCGGCCATGCCAGGGCGCTGCCTGACGATGACGACGACCAGCAGCATGATCGACATGACGGCCAGCAGCGCGCTCGCCGGCCGCCTGTCGGCGATGGCCAGGGTGTAGCCGACCGGGTTGCCGAAGGTGCAGGCGCGCCAGGCAAACATCAGCACGAGCAGATAGGTCGAGGGATGGATCTTGGTCGCCGGATTGCCGGTCAGGCCGTCGTAATTGTAGCCCACCAGCCACAGCATGCCGCCCGAGATGCTGAACAGCAACGCCACAACCGCCACCAGGCCGCAGCCGGTCACCCAGTCGAGCGAGTTGCCGGCGGGGCGAGTAGCCGCGACTTGACCCTGGCCGGCCCAGCCGGCTGCCGGGGTGGCGGACCGGGCGGCACCCCGGATGGCAGCCATGTCAGGCCGCCTCGTCGACCAGCAAGGCGCCGGTCGGCAACCGCCCCATGACGGAAATGGCCTGCGAGGCCGCCGTGACATCGCGCATCGGCGTCGCGTTGAGCGTGGCGACGAGCACGATCTCGTCGACCATGGCCACCAGCGGCGAGGCGTTGAGATTGTCGGCCAGCGCGCCGCCGTCGACGACGACGAGTTCGAAATTGCGGCTCGCCTGGGCCAGCATGTGCTGCGTGAAATAGACGCCCTGCGCCTCGGAGAAGGCAGCCTTTGGCCGCCCCTTGCCCAGAACAGCGACGTTGCTGCCGGGCGCATACTGGCTCAGCGCCTCGAAGGCATATTCGCCGCGCAGCACATCGAGCAGGCCTGGCTGCGGCTCCTTTTGGCCGCCGCCGGCATTGTTGGTGTCGATGAACAGGACGCGGCTGCCCCTGGCGGCCGCCGCATTGGCCAGCAGGCGCGCCACCCGGCCCCGCTGCGCGGCGTCCTCTGGCGCCGACGTCAGCAGGATGGACGGCACCAGCGGCCAGTCCGGCGGACGCCGGCTGGAAGAGAACAGGCGTCTCAGCGCCAGCCCGGCGACGGCATCCATCTTCTGTCCGGCCGGCGTGGCGGCGCCGCCGAAAGGCCACCAGCGGCGGCGCGCCGATTTTGCCGGCAGCACGCCCACCACGGGCGCGTCGATGGCCGATTGCATCTGCGCGCTGGAAAGCACCGTCGGCGATGAATATTCCGCGATCAGCGCCAAGCCGGTACCGAGCCCCAGACCGCCGAAGAACGCGCCGAATACCAGCAGCAACAGCGGCGGCCAGCTCTTCTTCAGCGCCGGCATGGCGTCGGAGATGATGCGCGCATTGGTGCTGTCGACATTGACCTGCTCGCGCGTTTCCTGCGCCCGTTGCAGATAGGTCGCGTAGACGGAGCGCACCGCCTCGAGATCGCGCTGCAATTCGCGCAGCTTGACCGAGGCCTGGTCGGTGTCGAGCGACTTGCTCTTCATGCCCGCAACCTTGGCCTCCAGCGCCTGCTGGTTGGCCAGCGCCCGCTCATAGTCGGTTTCGGCGGCGGCGACGATGCGGCCGAGTTCGCGCGCGATGAGTTGGCGCGTGTCGCGCAACTGCTGCTGGGCCGCCATCATCGAGGGATGGCGCGGCCCGAGTTCCGTGCCGAGCTGCGAAACCTGGTCGACAAGCGTCGCCTCCTGCGCCCGCAGGCTCGAAATCACCGCCGAGCGCATCGCTTCCGAGGTCGCGTCCGGTGCGCCGCCCGACCGGCGCAACTGGTCGACCTGGGCCTTCAGCGTCGCGGTGCGGCTTTGCGCGGCCGCAAGCTGCGTGTTGATCTCGGTCAGTTCCTGGTCGCTGACCAGATTGCCCGCGGCCATCACCATGTTGTTGGCGGACTTGTAGGCCTCGACCGCATTCTCGGCCCGCTGGACGCGCTTGCGCTGCTCTTCCAGCCGGGCGGTTATGGAGTCGGAAGCATCCGTGGCCATCTTGGCGCGCGCGCTCGCCTGGTCGGCCAGGTAGGCCTGCGCGATGGCATTGGCGAGCTTCGCCGCCTTGTCGGCACTCTTGGCGGTGACGATGACGTCGAGGACCAGTACCTTGTCGGCCCGCTTGACCGCCAGCCGCCGGCGCAGCGCATCGAGCGTCTTGCCTGTCTTATCGGTCTCGGCCGACCCAGAGCCCAACACGCCGCCGAGCAAATGGCTCAACAACCCGCCCTGCCCGTTGAATTCGGGATCCTCGGTGAGGTTGGTTGCCGCTATAGCCCTGAGCAGCACGCCGCTCGACTGGACGACGGCGACCTGGCTTTCCACCATGGTGATGCCGCCATCGGGCGGAACCCGGCTCGGATTGACGTCGTTGGTGACCACCTGCAGGTCTTGCGGATCGACGATGATCTCCGCCACAGAGCTGTAGAGCGCCGGCGTGAACAGTCCATAGAGCAGCGCCCCAAGGGTCAGCAGCGCGGCGGTGGCGAGGATCAGGAAGCGGCGGCGCACCAATATGCGCTTCAGGTCACCCAACTCGACGGTCGAGGATGGATAGGATGCGGCCGGTGGTGGCTCCGGCGCATATTGCATCACCTCCGGAGCGTGTTGTTGCGGCAACGAGAGCAGGGATGATTGCAAAGGTCGCTCCGACAACACTCCATGTGCCCCAAAAGATTAAATTGCGGCTTCAGCTTAGCTATTACTCCAACTGTTAAAACACTGTTAATTATGTTGGGAGCTCTTCTGATTTCTGGCACGGAGTTTGCGTAGCAAAGGCACGGGGCGTGTTGACAGGGCGCAAGCGAGCGGGAAACGAATGGAAATGGAGCGACATCGATCTCCGGTCCAACCGTTGCCCATCTCTGTGCCCGAAAATCGAACACCGGCCAAGTACCGACCATCAGAATTCTAGGGGTGCGACATGCAGGTGAGCCTGCGCCTGGACAGCGACTGCCTCCGTGCTTTTCACCTGCTGCTGCTGCAGCGCCTGGCGGCGCTCGCGAATGTCGAGGTCAGCGTCGACGCACGCCCGGGCGGAAGCGGCGTCCCAGGCAGCATAGCCGCGCTGTTCCAGCTCGAAACGGTCATCCATGGCTTGCCCGCCGACGGGCTGGCCAAGCCCCTGCCGCTGTCGGCGCTGGCACCATACCGCACGCAGCCGCCCGCCGCGCCGGACCTCGTGCTCGACCTGTGCGGCGACGTGCGGCGGGAGGCTACGCGCGTCTGGCGTATGACCTATGACGGCGCCGCCGGCGAAGCCGCCCTTTTGGCGTCGATCCTCGATGGCCGGACGCCGCTGGCCCGCATCGAGGAGAACGGCGCCGTCGTCGCCGCAGGGCGGCTCGGAACCGAATATGGCGGCATCGCGCTTGCCGCCTTCCAGGACATGCTGGCGCGCACCGCGAGCCTGATCCTGGCGGCGGTGACGGGGGCTGCACGCGGCGCCCTGCCCGTCCTGCCCGAGCCGACGGACGGCAGGCCTGCGCCGTCGCTGCCCTCGGCCGGCAAGCTCGGCGTCAGGGCGGGCAAGGCGCTGGCGCGGCGCATCGTCCAGAAGATCTACCATCTCTGCTACAACGCCCCACACTGGAAGGTCGGCTGGCGCGAGACGGGCGGGCGGGATCTGTTCGACCTGCGCGCCCATCCGGCATCGGGCTGGCAAGAGCTGCCCGACGACGGCAGCCGCTTTTACGCCGATCCGTTCCCGATCCTTTACCGGGGACAGGTGACCCTGTTCGTCGAGGATTATATCCACCGTCTGGGCCGCGCCATCATCTCGGCGGTGCCGTTCGGCCCGTCGGGGCCGATCGGCCGCCCGGAGCCGGTGCTCGACCTGCCCTACCACCTGTCCTACCCCTTCGTCTTCGAGCGTGACGGCGAGGTCTGGATGGTGCCCGAAAGCTGCGCCAACCGCACGGTCGATCTCTACCGCGCCACCGCCTTCCCCGGTGGATGGGTGAAGGAGGCGACACTGCTGTCCGATATCGTCGCCAGCGACGCCACCCTGGTCGAGCATGGCGGCTCGTGGTGGCTGTTCGCCACCGTCCGGGACGGTGAAGGCACCGCCCGGGACGGTGGCGGCGCTTTCTCCGACGCACTGCATCTATGGTCGGCGCCGGACTTTCGCGGCCCCTGGACCCCGCATCCCAAAAATCCGGTGCTGATCGACATCGCCTCGGCGCGGCCGGCGGGCCGCATGGTGGAACGCGGCGGCCAGTTGCTGCGCCCGGTGCAGGACTGTCGCAGGAGCTACGGCGGCGCCCTTGGCATCGCACGCGTCACTCACCTTGATTTGAACGGCATGGACCAGCGTGTCGAGACGATCTTAACCCCCGGCGCGCTATGGAGTGGGCGCAAGCTGCACACGCTCAACGAGGCGGGCGGCCTGGAATTCATCGATGGCTCGGCGATCGCGCCGCGCTGGAAACAGAAGAGGCGGCGTAGTTAACCTAAACACTTGTTGCTACCAGCCACCCGCGCTGGTTGCTTGAGGTTGATTATCGTCCGGAAGATATTTTCCACCACAGATTGTGGAGACAGAAGATGACGAGCATGAAGGGCAGCGAGATGACCACCGTCGAGGCTGTTCCGGCCGAAGTCGACGTGGCGATCGTCGGCGCCGGAATGGCCGGCACGACCCTGGCAATGGTTCTGGGAAAGTCCGGGCGCAAGGTAGCGCTGATCGACCCGCACCGCGTCCATCACGACGAATTCAGGGCCGAGAAGATCGGCATGGACCAGATGCAGCTCTTCGCGAGGCTCGATCTCGAAGAGACGGTCATGCGCCACGTCACCTCGGTAACCGACATCCACGTCTTTCGCCTGGGCCAGTTGTTCGCCCGCGAGCAGAAGTGGGAATACACATTTTCCTACGGCTCGATGATCAACGGACTGCGCGACGCGCTGCCGCGCGAAGTGCCGATCACGGTCGGCAAGGTCGCCGAGGTCTCGACCGGGCCGGACCGGCAGCGCCTTGTGCTGGCCGACGGCAGGGTCATCAATGCCCGCCTGCTGGTGGTGGCCACCGGTTACAGCGAAGCGGTGCGGCGCGCCATCGGCGTCGAGCGCATCGAGCTGTCGAAGGCGCATTCACTGTCGATGGGCTTCGACCTCGCCATCCCGCCGGGCGAATGCGCCTTCCCGGCCGTCACCTGTTACGGCAGGCGGGCGGCGGACCGCGTAGCCTATCTCACCGTTTTTCCGCTCGGCAACAAGATGCGGGCCAACATGTTCGTCTATCACACCGTGGCCGACCAATGGACGAGGGATTTCCGGTCCGATCCGCAAAAGATGCTTTGCGAGTTGATGCCCGAAATATCGGCGCAATGCGGCAACTTCGCTGTCGCGAGTCCCGTCGAGGTCCGGCAGGTCAATCTGACCACGACGCAGGGCCATCGCCGCGACGGGGTCGTCTTCATCGGCGACGCGTTCTGTACGACATGCCCGACCCCGGGCGTCGGCATCGGGCGGGTCATGATCGACGTCGAGCGCCTCTGCTCGGTCCACATCCCCACCTGGCTCGAAACACCAGGCATGGCGGCCGACAAGATCGGCACCTTCTATGACGACCCGGTCAAGGTGGCCTCCGACGAGGCGGGCATGCGTGTGAGCGTCTACGCTAGGCGGATCACCACCGAAACCGGACTGGAATGGCGCGCGCGGCGCCTGCGCAACAACACTGCACGCCGGCTGATGATCATCGGCCGCAAGGTGCGCCATTTGGGATTACGGCGCGAACCGGGCGTGGCCTGAGGGGCTTCCCACCCCTATTGTCGTCGAAGGCACTGCCCCGGTGCTGTCCCGGACAGCACCTCTTCCGTCCTCCTCCCCGCGAGAGAAGGAAGCAGGAGCGCCGGAGCGCTTCTCCAGGACAATGATATAGCGTCGAAAAAAGCAAATCCAATGCCGTTCAGTCGGAACCAGCGGCCCGCCGTCAGGTTATGCCCGCAGGAGATTCTGTCATGGTCAAGAATATCGACCGCGCGTTGCAGGATGCTATTCTGGCGATGCGCATTCTTCGCAAATCCATCATTGATCATGGGCATATGGAGGCCATGGCCGAATTCGACGGCTTGATGAGCGTGACCATATCCGAGGCCGAGCGCGAACTGACCCGCTGGCAGGCCGGTCATCGCGCCGAGCGGTCAGGCCAGGCAAAATCCTGACGCGACCGCGCGCGGCCGGCATCCGGCGGAACCTTGCCGCACACGGTTGGTTTCAGGGAATGGGACATGCCGCCGGAGAACGAAGTGGCCCGATTGGTCGACAAGCACAAGCTTGAGAGAGCGGATCGCGAGTCGCGGATTATCCTCGACGCCGAGCGGCAGGCCCGCGACGCAAAGACCGCCCGCCTTCGCAAGCAGCGGCTAACCGCCGAGACAAGCGAGGAGCAACAGAAGCCCGCGCCGCCAAAGCGGCGCAGGTGACGGCGTGTTCTTGCCGCACAAGCAAAAGGCGCGATCGACCCGATCGCGCCTTTGTTCGGCAGGCGAATGCCTTCAGACTTGCGGCGGCGGCAAATTTGAAGGTCCGGCGATCGCGGTGACGGCCGAAAGCCGTTCACGCTTGTGCCAGGTTGGCTTCTCGTATTTCTTCATTTGCTATTGCCCCCGTGTTGAATGCCGCAGAGAACACCAACTTCGCCGCGAATATCAATTGCGTCAGGATGGCTGTCGCGATTTTGAGCGAAACGTTCCTGCGCCGGGTAAATTGGTCTGCCGTGCTTTTAAATCCGCTGGGATAGATTTAGGACCGGGAAAGCGCCACAAGCCGCTTCGGGAGGACCTTGCCATGTCAGACACCACCTTGCCGCTGGTCATCAGCGCGCCCGAGCCGCGCACGCTAGAGCTGATCTTCACGCCGCCGCAGCTGGCGCGGCTCAGGGCGCGTTACCGCATCGTCGAGGCGACGCCGGACGGCGTGGCGCGACTGCCGGCGGGGGTGCTGGCCGAGGCCCGCTACATCGTCGGCCAGCCGCCGATCTCGCCGGAGACGCTTGAAGCGATGCAGTCGCTGCGCTGTGTCTTCAATGTCGAGAGCAATCTCCTCGACAACATGCCCTATGAAACGCTGTTCGCACGCGGCATCCATGTCGTCACGACAGGCCTGGTCTTCGCCGAGCCGGTGGCGGAGCTGGGCTTGGCCATGGCACTCAACCTTGCCCGCGGCATCGTCGACGCCGATCTCGCTTTCCGACAGGGAGAGGAGCTGTGGGGCGGCGACGGCAACCGGACCGCGCGTCTGCTTTCGGGCGCCGATGTCGGCATCATCGGCTTCGGCGACCTCGGCCGCGCGCTCAACCGCCTGCTGTCGGGCTTCCGCACCCGCACCAAGGTGTTCGACCCCTGGCTGCCGCCGTCGATCCTGAGGGAAAATGGCGTCGAGCCGGCCACGCTGGACGAGGTGCTGTCGCAAAGCGATTTCGTCTTCGTCGTCGCCTCGGTGACCTCGGAGAACCAGGGTTTTCTCGGCGCCGATGCTTTCGCCAGGATGCGCAAGGGCGCCGCCTTCATCCTGCTCAGCCGCGCCGGCGTGGTCGATTTCCCCGCCTTGATGGCGGCGGTGAAGAGCGGCCATATCCTTGCCGCCAGCGACGTCTTCCCCGAAGAGCCGCTGGCCGGCGACCATCCCGTGCGCACGCTGCCCGGCTTCCTGCGCTCCGCCCACCGTGCCGGCGCCCTCGACATCGCCTTCAAGCGCATGGGCGACATGGTGCTGGAAGACATGGACCTGATCGACCGCGGCCTGCCGCCGCTGCGCTCCAAACGCGCCGAGCGCGAGACGGTGTCGAGGATGCGCTCGAAGCCTTCCGACAGGAACTAGGCCCGGCCTACCCATGCCGGGACGCGACAGCCAGGCACGAGATCATCGCTGGGATTGTCGGCTTTCGCGTCTGTCATGCGTGATTTTGGCATCAGCATGAGCTAAATCATCGACGGTGCATGTTCCCCGGGGGCAAAACGCTTTGACTTCGTCCTTCCTTTGCGTCAGATCCGACGGGCAAGCCTAGGCAAAGGGAACGAAAATGAAGAAAAACTATGCCAAGCCGACGCTTCTGAAGCGCCAGAAACTGTCCACGGTCACGGCGGTTTCCTGTCTTTCCCCGTGCAAGGCCGCTTGATCGAGGCAACGGGGATAGGACGATGAAGAAAACCTACGCCAAGCCGACGCTCCTGAAGCGTGAGAAACTGTCGGCGGTTACCGCGGGTACCTGCACCTCGATTTGCATCTGAAGCGAAGCCTCTCCAAGAGCTGAGGCTTGAGGGATCTAAGAGGTCCCGCGCCCTGGCGCAGGGAAGACTTCGACGATCCGCAAGGCCCGAGAGCCGTTTCGGGGCTCCTGTTGAGATGGAACGATCGCGCCGCCCGCAGGTTTGGCAAATGGCCGGGCTGTGGAAAGCCCGGCGTACTCCAGAAGGCCCGTCACGAGTCGCGTCGGTGGCGGGCCTTTCCATGTCGGCCCGCAAGCAGTGATATTGGCAGCGATATTGGCCGAAGGTCCCATTCGCGCCTGGGCGATGTTGTGCGAGATTGGCGCAATATCAGCAATTGCTTGAATAATGGTCCGGACGTCTTCGGGGGACGGGGTCGTGCCAATTCGCAGGAATCTTGCCGCGAATCTCAAACGGCTGGTCAGCGGCCACGCGTCGGTGAGCGCTGTCTGCCGCGGATTGAACATGAACCGCTCGCAGTTCGAGCGCTACCTCCAAGGCAAGAGCTTGCCCAACAGGGCCACGGCAAGGCTGATCTGCGATTATTTCCGCATCGACGAGGATGAATTGTACCGCGCGCCGGAAGCCGCGGCGCAGCGACATGTCCTTGCGCCGCCGATACATGAAACGCTTTATGCCAACATGGTGCGCGGCCCCTGCCCCGCCATCGCCGGCGGCACCTACTTCACCTACTTCGCGGTTCCCGGCCGCCCGGATCTGTTGATGCGGTCGGTCACCTTCGTGCGGCGCCAGGCGGAGCTGGTGACGTTCCGGCGTGTGACCCGGTGGGCCGAGGGCAATCGCCAGGGCGGCGCACGCGCGCCCGGCTGGCACTATGGCGTAGCGATCTCACGCCTGAACTGGATCTATTTCGCCGCCATCAACCGCCGCCAGACCGGCGAGCCGTCGATTGTGGCCGTGCAATGGGCGCCCTTCTCCGAGCCGGTCCTGGTCGGCCAGGCCTTCGTCCTGACCGGAGCGGGGCCGGCCTGTCTGCCGGTCATCATGCGCCAGCAAGTCGGCAGGATCAGCCTGCGGCAGGCGATGCGGATGTCCGGCGTCGTCAGCCTCGACGACCCGCGCCTCGACCCGCTGGTGGCCAGCCTCGCGCGCGAAGGCTAGAGTGGTCGGGGCCATGATGATTTGGCCGGGCCAACGAGAGAGTCGCGATGCTCAACACGGTCGACTATGGCGGCAAGGAAGCCGATATCGTGCACGCGCTGGAGGAAGACATCATCTTCGGCCGGCTGGCGCCCGGCACGCGCCTGGTCGAGGACGTGCTGCTCGCCCGCTTCCCGGTCTCGCGCCACACCATCCGCCAGGCTCTCTACCAGCTGGAAAGGCTCGGCGTCGCCACGCGCGAGCGCAACAAGGGCGCCATGGTGCGCCGGCTCGCGCCCGAGGAGGTCCGCCAGATCTACGAGGTACGCGAGATGCTGCAGCGCCAGGCCGCGCTGATGATCCGCCTGCCGGCGAGCGACGCGCTGATCGCGGAATTGACCGAGATCCACCGCGTTTACAGCGGCCATGTCGACGCCGGCTACCTCAGAGGCATCCACGAGGCCAATGACCGCTTCCACCTCACCATGTTCTCGGCCTGCGGCAATGCCTATCTGGTGTCCTCGATCGAGCACTATATGCGCCTCAGCCTGCCGGTGCGGGCGAATTCGCTGGCCGACCGGGACAAGCTCGACATCTCGCGCCAGCACCATCTGATGATGATCGAGGCGCTGAAACGCAGCGACAATTGGGTCTTGGCGCAGCTCTGCGTCGACCACCTTCAGCCGAGCAAGGCGTTCTATCTCCAGGAGATCGAGACCGGGCCGGCGGGATAGCCAACCGGGCATCGCCGCGAATCGGGTCGTGCGGCTACCGACTGTCCCTACCGGAGCTTCACGACCACCTTGCCCTTGGCACGTCCCGTTTCGACATAGGCCAAGGCCTCGTTGGTCTGTTCGAACGCAAAAGTCCGGTCCATGACCGGGCGTATGATGCCGGTTTCGATGAGCGACGTGATCCGGCTCAGCTGGTCGCCCTGCGCCCACATGAACAGGAAGGAATAGTCGACACCGGCGCGTTTGGCCCTGCGGCGTATGCCGAGGCTGAGCAACCACACCATCAGCTTCAGCACGATGTTCAGGCCTTGCTTCCCGGCGAACCCGGGATCCGGCGGACCGGAGATGGAAATCAGCTTCCCGCCCGGCTTCAGCACGCGCAGCGATTTCTCGAGCGTCTTGGCATCCTGGCTGTTCACGACGACGTCATAGCCCTGCAGCACCTTCTCGAAATCGTCCTTGCGGTAGTCGACGACGATATCGGCGCCGAGACTTTACACCAGGTCCGTGCTCGCCGCGCTCGCCGTTGTCGCAACCGTCGCGCCGAGATGCTTCGCCAGCTGGATGGCAAACGTGCCAACCCCGCCGGAGCCAGCCTGGATGAAGACCTTCTGACCTTTTCTCAGCCCAGCCCTTTCGACCAGCACTTGCCAGGCGGTCAGGCCGACCAGCGGAATGGAAGCGGCTTCTTCCATGCTGAGGTTCTTTGGCTTCAGGGCTGCGTCGGCCTCGTCCATGGCGATGAATTCGGCGAACGTCCCGATCCGGCCATCGCGCACCCGTGCATAGACTTCGTCGCCGGCTTTGAACTTGCGGACCTTCGATCCGGCCCGCACCACGATGCCGGCCACGTCGTGGCCCAGGATGAAGGGCGGCCGATAGGGCACTATGAGTTTGAACTCCCCGTCCCGGAGCTTGGAATCCAGAAGGTTCACGCCGGCGGCGTGGACCTCGACCAGCACGTCATTGTCCCCAGTTCAGGGTCCGGCATGTCGGCGAGCCGCAGCGCGCCCTTCTTCTGATATTTGTCGACGACAAAGGCTTTCATCGTACTCGCTCTCTAAAAATGCTTCTCGACGCCCGGCACGAACAGGCCGGGCCGCAAGGCGTCATGCCACCGGCACGCCAACCTTGGGTCCGAGTTCCCGATAAACGAATTCCGTTCCAGCGACATCGACGGCGCGCGTCGGCGTGTCTTGGAACGAGGATGGCTGATTGAACGAGTCTGTCATGTTTGGCACCTCTCAGACCGGCATACGAAACTGCTTGCGCAAGATCCTGTCGAACATCCCGGCGGGCGCGAAGCGCCGCAAAATGCTGACTTGTTGTGCCGCCTTGCCGGACGTGTAGCGCCGGCGCGGATGTCTGTCCGTTGCGGCGCGCAGCACCACATCAGCCACCACTTCCGGAGGGTCGGCGTTCGGCATCACATCGCGAAGCAGCTCACGAACACCGGCGCGAGCCTGATCGTATTCTTTCATCAGGGAATCCGGCTCGAACCCGTTCTGGTCGAAAACGGTGCGGACAAACGCCGGTTCAATGACCGAGACGCGGATGTTGAACGCGCGTATCTCATGGTCGAGCGATTCCGAATAGCCTTCGAGCGCGTGCTTGACGGCGGAATAGTGGGCCGAGTACGGCGCCGGGACCAATCCCAGGATCGAGCCGATATTGATGATGCGCCCTTCCCCTTGTTGGCGCATAGCCGGCAGCACGGCGTTGGTCATGCGCATCACGCCGAACAGATTGACGTCGAAAAGCGACCGCGACTGGGAGACCGAGGTCTCCTCGGCGCCGCCCAACAAGCCGACGCCGGCATTGTTGACCAAAAGGTCGATCCGACCGGTCTGAGCGAGCACGTTTGCAACGAGGGCTTGGACCGAGGCATCGTCGGTCACGTCGCAGGCCAGCATGGATATACCGGTTGGGCCGCTGCCCGTCGGCCGGCGGCTTGTGCCGAAGACGGTGTACCCCGCCCGCGCCAAGGCCTCGGCGCTGGCGCGACCAATGCCGGAGGAGGCTCCGGTCACAACAGCGATCTTTCCAGTATGTGCTTTCATTTGATGTTCCAAACCCATCAGGGCTAGCCTTCTTCCGTTTATTGGATTATGCTCATACTATCACATTATGGCCATAATGCAATGGCGCCACGGGAAGGAAAAATCATGCGTTACGAAAAGGGCCGGAAGGACGCATCGCGCGGCCGGATCATGGAGGTCGCCACGCAACGGTTCCGGGGGACGGCATCGCCGCCTCGGGATTGGCAAGCATCATGAGCGACGCCGGGCTGACCAACGGCGCCTTCTATCCCCACTTTCCCTCCAAGGCGGCACTTGTTCGCGAATGCGTGGCGGCGGCGCTGGAGGGTCAGTCGGACCAGATCGCCGGGGCGTTAGCCTCCGGCGGCCTGGGGACGGCCATAGATGCCTATCTGTCGGCGCAGCACCGCGATAATCCGGGCATGGGCTGCGCTTCCGCCGCCCTGTTGCCGGAAATCGCGCGGGAGCAGCCGGAAACGCGACAGCTCTACACCGAACGCCTGATGACTTTGGTGCGGCAGGTATCGGCCGCTCTCCCGCTGGATACAAGCGATGCGGAGGCTGTGGCATTCGGCATCTTCGCGACGCTCATCGGCGCGCTTCAACTGGCCCGCGCGGTGGACGGCGCGGAGCTGTCGGATCGCATCCTGGCGGCCGGGGCGGATGCGGCACGGTCGCTGGCGCAGCGCGGAGGTGACGCCGCGCCGTAGAGGGATTGGACGGCAAACCTCCCGCTGGGCCAGGGCCGCCGGGCAGGAGCCGGCTGAGGCCAAAGCAACCATGGCTGCAAAGACAGACATGGAACGCTGAAACTTTCCGCGGGCCTTCCTCGTTGCTGCGTGATCGCCTCGCGGGCGATGACAAGACCCTCCAATCAATGCCCCGCTGGCTCGCCGGCGGGGCTTTTTTGCGCTGCGGCCATGTCCGTGGCCTCCGGAACCATCCGCCAACCGCGAAGTTGTCGAAGCTCCCGCGCTGCCTGGCCGACCCCAGTGGCACGACGCGATCCGTTTCGGGGGCGTTTTTTTGTGGATGCCGCCGCTCTGCCTTGCCGCCACTGCGCGCCTTCGGCCATATTTGCCGGCGTCGCCCCGGAGGACGCCGATGTCGCTCGAACCGCTTTTGCATGCCTCGCCGCTCATCAAGTTGCACGCGCTGGCGGCGATGGCTTCGCTCCTGCTCGGCGCCGTGCAACTCTGGCGCACCAAAGGCGACCGGCTGCACAGGGCGCTCGGCCGCGTCTGGGTGAGCCTGATGGCGGTTGTCGCCCTGTCGAGCTTCTTCATCTGGACGATCCGGCTCTGGGGGCCGTTCAGCCCAATCCACCTTTTATCGCTGTTCGTGCTGATCATGCTGTGGCGCGGCGTAGGCCTGGCGCGCCGCGGCAACATCGCCGCTCACCGCCGCATCATGCAAGGCACCTATATATTCGGGCTGGTCATAACAGGCCTTCTGACCTTCATTCCCGGCCGCACCATGTATTTTGTCGCCTTCGGCCCGCAAGGCGCGACACCGCTGAAGCTGGCCGCGTTCGCCGCCTTGGTCGTGGCAGCGGCGGCGGCAGGCCTCTATGCCGCACGCGGTGCGAAACCGGCAGGCTGAGCGCCGCCTGCGCGTGGCCGGCCGAAACTTGTTTCTGGCCGGCCGAAACTTTGTTTCTGACCCGAACGGATCTATTCCGCGCCTCTCCTTGTTCTGGCCATGTTGCACTGCGAAAGATTTGTTGCATTGCGATAGCGGCCTGTCCGGCCGAGATTGGCAAGAGCTGGACCTTGGGGGCTGGGCTGCACCAAGGAGGCCTCGTGGCGGCATCGTTTCGGCCTGATATACAGGGCTTGCGCGCGCTGGCGGTTGGCGGCGTCGTCGCCTATCATTTCGGCCTCACGGCACTCCCCGGCGGTTTCGCCGGCGTCGACATCTTCTTCGTCATTTCTGGCTGGCTGATATCAACGCATCTGATGCAGGAGATTACCGAGACCGGCCGGCTCGACCTGTGGCGCTTTTATGCCAGGCGCGCCCGGCGCCTGCTGCCGGCAGCCATCTTCGTCATCCTGGCCACGCTCGCGGCCGGCACCTTCATCCTGGCGCCGCAGGAACAGGCGCTCTATTCGCGCGGCGCCATGTATGCGGCCGCCTACACCATCAATCTGTGGCTGCTGCGCTGGTCGTTCGACTATTTCGCCGCCGATGCCTTGAGCAACCCCTTCATCCACTTCTGGTCGCTGTCGGTGGAGGAGCAGTTCTATCTCGTCTGGCCGGCACTGCTTGTCTTCGCCGCCTGGCTGCATCCGGGCCGGCGCATGGTGGTGGCCGTGATCGGCATCGTCGGCGTCGCCTCCTTCGCCGCCTGCCTATGGCTCACCAGCCTCTCGCCGGCCTGGGCGTTCTACTTCTCGCCGCTGCGCGCCTGGGAATTCGCCGCCGGCGGCCTGGCGACGTTCGCCTCGCCCGCTTTGTGGCGGCATCAGTCCTGGCTGCCGGCGGCACAGGGATGGCTCGGCCTGGCGCTGATCGCGGTCGCCTATCTCGGCTTGAGCGAAGATCTGCCCTTCCCCGGCTGGTACGCGCTGCTGCCGGTGGCCGGCACCGTGCTGGTGCTCCTGAGCGGTGCCGGCGAGCAGGGCGACGCTCCGGGCGTCACCCGCTGGCAGGCCCTGGCGCCCGCCGCCATGCTCTCGCTGGCGCCCCTGCAGTGGGTCGGCACGCTTTCCTATTCGCTCTATCTCTGGCACTGGCCCATCATCGTCTATGCCGGCATGCTGGAGCCGGACCTCGGCGTGGCGCAGCGCATCGGCTGCGCCGTGCTGGCGCTGGGGTTGTCGGCGGCGACCTACCGGCTGATCGAGAACCCGGCGCGGCGCGGCGACTGGCTGGCGGCGGCCGCACGCGCCTTTCGCTTCAACGCCAGTCCGGTCGCAAGACCGCTTCGGCTTTTTCCCGGGCTTGCCCTCGCCCCGGCCCTTCTGCTGACCGCCGCCGGCGTGGTGGCGGCCTACGCCAACGCGCATCTGGCCACGCGCAACATCGACCCCACCCAGCGCGGCATCGAGGAGGCCGCCGAGCAGCCTTCCATCGCGCGCGCCGTCGACAAGAACTGCCTGCTCGACTTCCATACGGTGAAACCGAAACCTTGCACCTTCGGCTCGGCCGACGCCGCCCACACCATCGTGCTGTTCGGCGATTCGCATGCCGACCACTGGTCGACGCCGCTGGTCGCGGCGGCAAAGCGCAACGACACCAAAGTCGTCACCTACCTCAAATCCTCGTGCCGCGCCTCGCGGCTGTCGACCTTCAACGCCGTGCTCAAGCGCGACTACACCGAATGCGACGCCTGGCGCGAACAGGCGATATCCGACATCATCCGCCGCAAGCCGCGGCTGGTGGTGATCTCGGAATTCTCGATCGGCAATCTGACGCGCGACATGTCCGCCGCCAGCCGCAAGGCCGAGACCGCGCGCTGGCAGGCCGGCCTGCGCTCCACCTTGCAGGCCTTCAGCAAGGCCGGTGTCGAAACCGCCGTCATCCGCGACACGCCGATCGGCGGCAGCTTCGCGGACGCCTGCGTTGCACGCGCGCTGTGGTGGCGCGAGGCGCCGTCGCTGTGCGACACGCCGAGGGCGCAGGCCGCCAATGACGGCGTCGCGGCGCAAGAGCGCGCCGTGGTGAAAAGCGTGCCCGACACGCTCTATGTCGACCTCACCGACCGCTTCTGCGGCCCAACCGAATGCCATGTCTTCATCGGCGGCAAGCTCGCCTTCCGCGACCGCCATCATCTGGCGACGGCGTTTGCCGAGACGCTGGAAGAACCGCTGGAAAAGGCTTTGTTTTGATGGACTTAGCTCCCTCCTCCCCGTTCACGGGGAGAAGGTGCCGGCAGGCGGATGAGGGGCAGCGCGGCGTTCGTCCCTTTGCCCGCTCAGTGGCCCCTGCCAATCAGCCAGCCTCCACCAACTCAGCCACATAGCGTTCCAGCGTCACCTTCCCGCGCTCCGGCCTGGTCGGCGGATCATAGGTGTCGTCGACCGTTACCTCCGTCATGCGCGCATAGGATTGCGCGGCTTCGGGCGAAAACCCCATGTCCTCGAACGCCTCCACCCAACGCTCGCGTGGTGCCGAGACCACGCTGACCTGCCTGCCGAGCGCCTCGCCAAAGGCCGCGGCGACATCCCTGGGCGTGTAACGCGACGGTCCTTCGACATGATGCAGGCCGTTTTTTTCCAGCGGCTCCATCAACAAGCGCGCCGCCGCTTCGCCGAGGTCGCGTGGCGCCACCATCGGCAGTTCGAAATCCGCTGGGAGAAGCGTGTTGACCACGCCGTCACGGCTGGCGGTCTCCAGCGAGGCATCCCAGTTGCTCATGTAATAGGCGGCGCGGATAATGCTGGCCGCGATGGGCTGACGATGCAGCTTTTCTTCCAGCCCATGCAGGATGGTCAGGTCGCCGGTGCGTTCGCCGGCCCGTGCGCCATAGGTCGATTCCGCTACGACCTTCTCCAGCCCCGAACCGTCCAGCGCCGCGACGATCGCAGCCACCGTCCTGCGCTCCTGGGCATCCGTGTCGGTCGAAGGATCGGCAGGCGGATTGAGCAGGAATGCCCTTGTGCCGCGCCTGAACACGCCACGCAGCGCCTCGACATCAACCACGTCGGCCACTGCCACCTCGGCGCCTTGCGCGGCCAAAGCCGCCGCCTTGGCCTCGTCGCGCGTCACCACCGTGACCGGTTCGCCCTGCCGCAGGAGAGTCGCTGCCGTCGCCGAGCCGACACGCCCGGTACCGCCAAGAATGATATGCATGGTCCAATCTCCCTTCCTGGTTGCATAAAGGGGAAATGGATAGTGGCGGCCGAGGTTCAAAATGTGCCTCACCATGCTGACAGGTGCCGCCAAGCTTTCCCCCTCGACGGGTCCTTGCGCCGCCACGACACAGGGTGCGAACGCATCGATCCACCGATTTATGGGAACAGGGTCGCGACCCCGGCGTTTATTAGACACACCTTAAAGAGGAGGTTGTCATGAAAAAGCTCTTGCTCGCTTCCGTGATCGCGGTCGCTTCGGCGGTGGCGGTGATCGCTCCCGCAAATGCCGCCAGCATCACGCTTGGCATCGGGAACGGCTACGATGACGAGTACTACGTCCCCAGACATCGCGACTATTACCGCGACTACTATCGCGATTATTCCGATGATGGCCCCTATTACGGCCGTTACCACCATCGTTACAGCATGTATGAAGGCGGCTATCGACCGCGCTACTACGGCATGTACCATCATCGCTGCCACACCGAGCTGGTGAAGCATTGGCGTCATCACCACCGTGTAATCGAGAGAGTGCGTGTCTGCCGCTATTGACCGTTCAAACTGATCCGGCCGGCATCTGGCCGGCCGGATCAACGCGCGAATTTGCCGGCACGCATCCCTGGCCGGCCGGTACTAGCGCCCCATCATCATCCCATAGTGCACCGCCAGCAGATCCAGCCCCACCTTCAAGAGCTTCGTCACCACGTCGCGGCCTTCGCCATCCTGCTCGGCCACGGCCTTCACCGGCTGTTCCAGGCACACGACCTTTTGCACGATTGCCGCCACGTCCCAATGGCTGAGCGCCCGCGTCGCGGCGGCGTGCGCGCGGCCGGCGTTGAGCACGTTGTCGGCGATGCCGCCGCCGGTGCGGCCACCGTCGACGCGCTCCGTCCAGCGCATCGGCTTGATATCGGCCCGCTGGCTGCACCGGAAATGCTCGCGGTAGCGCAAACCGGCCTCGCGCTGCTGGCGCGACAGCGAGGTGATGCCGAGGAGCGGATCGACATTGCGCACCCGCACGATGCCGCCGGTGGACGTGTGGCCGTCATTCGACACCTCGTAGACGCGACGCGCCTCCGCCGTGCCGGATGTCAGCCGCTTGCGGCCGAAGGCATCGTTCCTCAGCGCGAAATCATGACCGACCTCGCGGCGGATGCGCACCTGCTCGGCCTCGCCCTTCGGCAGCTTCGGCGCCTGCGGTTTGGCGGGTTTGGTTTTCTTGGGCATGGGTGCTCCTTGGTTGTGTTCGAGTGGTGACCTTGCAGAACCTGGGTTCCTCGCCCCCGCTTTGCGGGGGAGAGGTGGCCGCGAAGCGGACGGAGCGGGGGCAGCGCCGACAGTCGAAAGTTTGCTTCTTCAGGGCATTGCGGCGCTCTATTTCAACCGGCTTTGACTTCGCGAAGGGCGTCCCCCTCTCCGTCCCGGCCGCGCCGGGCCACCTCTCCCCAGCTTTGCGGGGGCGAGGAACCCAGGCCAGAGCCCCGCCGCGCCAGCAGTTCCCGCATCACCTTCCGCTCGCGCACTTCGATGCAGAGCTGCGCGCTCGAAGGGCAGAACTGCGCGTTGCCGCTCCTCACCTCGCCGCGCACGAAGCGCTGGATGGCGGCCTGCAGGTCGCTCAGCTCGGCATCCCTGACGGCGCCGAGATAGCCGCGCAGCTGCATCTCGACATCAGTCAGGGCGGATTGCGGGAAGCAGGAGAACAGTGCCGCCAGCGCCTTCGTCGCCTGTTGCAGTTCGGCCGTGGTCATATCCGCGGATCTCCTCGATGATGGCGTTGGCGGCGTCGCTGTGGGTTTTCGGCCTGATCCAGCGCTGCGGTTTTTGCGCTGGCCCGAGCCGTGCGATCCCGAAGCCACCTCACGGCTTCCTTCGAGCGAAATCCCCGGTCCTTCGCGCGCCCCGCGCGCTGAAAAAGCGGAAGCTTTTTCCATCTGGTTTCTGGACTCTGGAGAATGCCGCGTCAAAACATCGGCATTTGCCGTGATATGCGCCTTTGTTTTCAAGGCGGTAGCGGCTCCGCCGCGCGCGCCGGCGGCCGCCCTCGCCTCGCTCTTGAGCCGCGCCTTGCGCAGCTCCTTCGTCAGCCTCCTGTGGCCGATCTCGCCACCTTCGCACTCGAAGAAGGCGAGCAGCTCGGCGCTGATCGCCCGCCATCGTTTCAAAGGCAGGCGCGCCACGCGCGCCAGCCTGGCGTCATCGTCGGGCAAGCTCCCGCCGGCATTCCACATTGCCATCAGAAGCAGCATGTAGGCGCCGATCTGCTCGGTCGAGAGCTGCAGCGTATCGCCGACGAAATCGGAGACGTAAAGCTGCATGAAAGGCCGTTCGCTCATGCCGCGCTCCACGCCGTTTTTCCAACCGCGCTAATGGAACCAGCCCCCGGTCCAGACGTTGTGACGCGTCCAAACCAAGGAGAGGACCGCCGATGACGGCCTTCATGCCGGTGACCCTGCGTTTCTGCGACAACAAGACCATGCTGGTCGGTTCGGTGGCCGACGCGGCGATGGCGCTTCGTCACCAATGGCCCGACAAGACCGCGCCGGCCTATCTTGAGGCGGCACGGCTCGTCAGGCTTGCGGTCGAGGGCACTTGCTGTCCGCGCCCCGCCTTCGAAGCCTTCCTCGAGGCGGCCAGGCAACAGGGCATATTGGTGGCCAAGCCAAGGAGCCGCGCGCATGAGTGGCTGGACGCCGCTGCGAGCCCCTGAGACGGCGATGCAACCGCCTGCCGGCCTTGTGCGTTTATGAGCGTTGGCTTTAAAGCCGCGCCTGGACCGAAGGTGAACGCCGTGGGTACGATGAAAACCGGAGTGCCGCTCAAAGTGTCCCTGGACGGACATGTCGAGGAGATCGAGACCGTCAGCGACGCCGCCGATTTCCTGCAGCGCTGGCCGATCGAGCGGCGGGGCCATGTCTATCGCAGCGCGCTCAACGCCTGCAGCGCGGCCATCGCGGCGCAGATCTCGCAATCCGACGCGATAAAAGTGTTCATCGGCTTTGCCCGCGTTACCGGCATACTGGTTGCCGGAGGCGGCCCGGGGGTGGTGCTGGAGCCGCGCACCGTGCAAAGCCGCCAGCCCAAACAGGGCCGCCAGGTGCCGAAATAGCCGTGCCGCGCGACAACTGTTCAAAGCAATTCTCCCAATATTTCGCGGAGCGTCCTTCTCCCCATCAACGAGGAGCATTCCCGGTAGGGCAATGACGGGCAGAGCAAGCGTTTCCAAGGTTGGCGTCCGCTGAAGCTCCAATTGCGTTATGTCGGCGCCGCCCCTCATCCGCCTGCCGGCACCCTCTCTCCGTGAACGCGGAGAAGGGATCAAGCCTTCAGCCGGCCTCGCAAACACGGCGCTGGAAGCGCGCCTGATGGTAGGTGCAGTAGCTTTTCATCGGCCTGGTGCGCATGCCGCAGCACAGCATGTCCTGGCCAGGCCGCCCGCCGGGCGCATCATTTCGAGGATCGTCCTCCAGCGTCAGGTCGAGCGGCGCGCGGCAGCGGTTGAACAGGCAGTCGATGAAGCGCATGGCCACGCCATGCGGCTGCCGCCCGATGGGACCGCGTGGCGGCGCGGGTACCTTGAAACGGTAGGTTTGCCCATCGGCGATCAGCACGCCCGCCTCGCGCTGGAAAAGCCGTGGCCGGACGGGCGAAGGAGCCCGCTTCGGCCGCATCGTGGGCTTGGCCGGCTGCGGGGTGGCGCCGGCACGGCCGGTTTCCGCCTTGGCGGCGCGGCTCGCCGCCTTGGCCATCGCCGTGCGCGCCGCCAGGCCCTTGCGATTGGCAAAGCCGATCGCGCAGAGCATGGCGTTGCGGTGGACGATGCCGATAATGGCGTTGCGCGATACGCGCGCCCCGCGCTGTGCGCTGAACGCCGCCGCGATCTTCGAGGCCGAAAGCCCGTCCCTCAGCCAGGCGGCGATCGCCTGCAATTCGCTGTCGCTATAGCTTGCCATGTCCGTCTCCATTGCGCGGCCAGCGGCCGCCGCGCACGGCGCCGTCAGGCAAAGCGTCGGGGTTTGCCCACAGCCGGGATGGGGCTGCCGCCGTGGTCCGGCCTGTCGGCCGCTGGGATTGCTTGTGGGCGGGGCTGCTTTCAGCCCGGCCGGTCGACGGGCGCGGCAAGGCGCGCCCGCGCAGTGTCCCTGTCGGGAGCGGAAACCGCCCTGCCCGACACCGGCTCGTCAGGGATGCCGGTGCCGTCCTGCGTGGGGATCAGGGAACAAGCCTCGGACGCGTCGAATAGGGGGCCGGAGCCGCGGGGAGCGGCGGCTCCGGCCGTTCCGGCCGCCGCCGACGGGCGGACCGGACGCGAGGCCGATGCGTCAAGGCAATCGGCTTCGCGCTTCGCCCCGGCCGGGGAGGAGGCGGCCGGGTCGGAAGGGAAAGGGCAGCCCGGCAAGGCCGGGCTGGAGGCGCTGTCGACTCTGAGGGGGTTGAGCTTTTGCATGAGATGATATAAGCATAACTCAAAAATTGATGCAAGCCATTCTTTCATGGACGAAAGCAGGACTTGTCGGTCACATGAGGCCATGGTGAAAACGCAACTGTCGATCAAGGTCGGAGCCGCGATCCGCCAGGCACGCAAGCAGCGCGGCCTGGTCATGCGCCACATTGCCGAGCACAACGACACCGATGTCGCCGCCGTCGGCAACTGGGAAACCGGGCGCAACCTGCCCAAGACCGAGAACCTGTTGAAGACCGCCGCCTTCCTTCATGTCGACCCTGTGGCGCTGGGCCAAGGGCAGGTCGTCTTCCTCGACGATGCCGGTCCGGTGGCGGACGCCGAGATCGTCACCGATGCCGGCCCCCTGCCGGCCGGAGCGATGGATATTCCGGTGCTGGGCGCCGCCGTCGGCGGTGATGACGGCGACTTCACCTTCAACGGCGAGCCGGCAGGATACGTCCAGCGTCCGCCGGGAGTCCGCAACCTGCCGAAAGTGTTCGCGCTGCACGTGCTCTCGGATTCCATGGTGCCGCGCTATGAACCCGGCGACATGATCTATTGCGGCGGCCGCGACGCGGTGCCGGGCGACCATGTCGTGATCGAGACCTTTCCCGAGGAGAACGAGAAGAACGGCAAGGCCTTCATCAAGAAACTGGTCCGGCGCACGGCGGGCGAGCTGGTGGTCGAGCAGTACAACCCGCCCAAGACGCTGACCTTCAACCGCTACGCCATCAAGCAGGTCTGGCGTGTCATCCCGCTGAAGGAACTGCTGGGGTATTAGGGGCGCACTTTCCTTCCTCCCTTGTGGGAGAAGGTGGATCGGCGCGCAGCGCCGAGACGCATGAGGGGTGTTCCAGCGGAGTGAGGCGTTGGTGTTCCCTGGAGCACCCCTCATCCGACCTCGCTTCGCGAGGCCACCTTCTCCCACAGGGGGAGAAGGAAGAGTCCCTCAAGCCCGCCTCGCCCCGTCCAGCGGCACGTCGCGGTCGCTCAGCATCCGCGCTTCCGAGCGCACGCGCTGACGCTCGTCGATGAACGCGGCCTGGATCGAAATCGCGGTGCCCGGCAGCCCGTCGGCACGGCAGGCCGAGCAGACGATACGCCCCGACAACGCGGCCAGCGGCGTGTTCCCGTTGACCCCGAAGCGCTTCAACTGATCGGGCCGCCACCACCTGTTGCGGCCGCAATCGGCGCACTCGACCGACAGCGAGGCGACCTGCGCGATCACTGCTTCCCTGCCCGGCAACGCCATCATCCCCTGTCCTTTTGTTTCTGATTTGTTCCTATCTTCCCGTGTTTTGAAGCGGGAGTCGAGTCGCAGTTTTCAAACTCCTCCAAAAGTCTCTCTTTTATCTCTATTTGAGTTATGCTTATATATCATTTGCATATATGAGTCGGCGTGGGAATGACCCGCGCCTGGATGCGGGAGCAAGAATGGATGCCGCCGATTTCGCCCGCGCCTGCGGTTACACCGGCGACAGTCCCGCCTTGCTCGAAGCCTTCGAGGCGATCCGCCGCAACGGCATCGCGCAGGCCCGTCTCGACCATTTCAGGCGCAAGGCCGTCATCGACGAATTGAAACAGTCGGAGCCTCTGTTCCTGGCCACGATCGGCCCGGCGCTGTCGGCGCATGAAGCCATCGAGGATGCGATCCGCTTCATCGCCGGCTGGCGCAACATGCCGCGCTGGCGCCAGGAACGGCGGCGGCCCGATCTCGCCAGGGCCAGGCAGCAGCTTCTGCTGGCCCGTTTCTTCCGCCGCTACGGCCATGGTTTGTGGGCAAGGCAAGCGGCTTGAAGCGCAGCGGGCTCGAAAGCGCCGTTTACGGGTTCAGGCGAGGACGTTTTCAAGCAACTGGCAGCCGGTGATCCCTTCTCCCCTTGCGGGAGAAGGAAGAGACGCTCACCGCCTCACCCGCGACTTCAGCCAGCGGTCGAACGCCACCGCCAGGATCAGGATCAGGCCGATGACGATGCTCTGCGTGTAGGACGAGACGTTGTTGAACTGCAGGCCGTTCTGGAGCACGCCGATCAGCGCCGCCCCCACCACCGTGCCGCCGACCGAGCCGATGCCGCCGAATAGCGAGGTGCCGCCGATGACGACGGCCGAGATCACCGTCAGCTCGTAGCCGATGCCAGCGACAGCTTCGGAAGAATTCAGCCTCGCCGACAGCACGAAGGCGGCGAGCCCGGCGAAGAAGCCGACAATGACATAGACCGAGACCAGGATGCGGTCGACGCGCAGGCCCGACAGCCGTGCCGCTTCCGCATTGCCGCCGACGGCATAGACGGCGCGGCCATAGCGGGTGTAGCGCAGCACGATGTGGCACAATATGGCGGCGATGGCGAAGATCAGCGCCGGCACCGGCACCGGCCCGATCAGCCCTGTGCCGAACCAGCGCATGGAGGCATCGAAGCCGGAGATCGGGCCGCCATTGGAGATGGTCAGCGTCAGCCCTCGAAACACCGTCAGCCCACCGAGCGTGACGACGAAGGGCGGCACTTTCAGCCTCGTGATGGCGAACCCCTGCACGCCGCCGGCGAGAGCGCCGACCACGACGGCGGCCAGCAGCGCCGCGAACCAGCCATAGCCCTGCGTGCCTGACGTCGACAGCGACAGCGTGTTGGCGGTGCCGCCCTTGGCGACCACGGCCGCCACCATGCCGCAGAAGGCGAGCAGCGAGCCGACCGAAAGATCGATGCCGGCGGTGAGGATGACGAAGGTCATGCCGAGCGCGATCAGCCCGGTGATCGAGATCTGCCGCGTGATGTTGAACAGGTTGATAGGGTCGATGAAGCTCGGCTTCAGCACGGTGAAGACGACGACGAGGGCGGCCAGGAACAGGAGCGGCCCGAAGCTCATCAAAAGCCGCGCGATCGTCACGCCGCCGCGCTGGTTCTGTTCCTCGGCGATGCTCATCGTGCCTGTCCCCCCGCGTCCTGTGCCGGCGTATCCTGCCTGTCGAGCGCCATCAATTCCATCAGTCTTTCCTCGTTTGCCTCGACGCCCGGCATCTGCCCGGTGATGCGGCCCTTGCGCATGGTGACGATGCGGTCCGACACCGCCAGCACCTCGGGCAGTTCGGACGAGATCATCATCACCGCGATGCCGCGCGCCGCCAGCTGCACCAGGATCTGGTGCACTTCCGCCTTGGCGCCGACATCGACGCCGCGCGTCGGCTCGTCGACGATCAGCACTTTTGGGTCGCGCGCCAGCCAGCGCGCCAGGATCACCTTCTGCTGGTTGCCGCCCGACAGGCCCTCGATCGCCTGCTCGGCCGAGGCCATGCGGATCGACAGCATTTTGCGGAAACCCGACAGCGCGTCGCGCTCGCGCCGCTCGGCCATGAAGCCGAAGCCATTGCTGAAGCGCCCAAGCGAGGCGACGGAGAAATTCGGCAGGATCCCGAGCGCGGCGAAGATGGCCTGGTGCTTGCGGTCCTCCGGCACCAGGCCGATGCCGAGCTTGATGGCGTCGGCCGGCGATGCGGGTGCTATTTCCTTGCCGTCGAGCGTGATCGTGCCCGCCGCGATGCGGTCGGCGCCGAAAATGGCGCGGGCGAGTTCCGTGCGGCCCGAGCCGACGAGGCCGGCAACGCCGAGGATCTCGCCTGCCTTGAGGTCGATGTCGACGCCGTCGAGCACGATGGCATGCGGCGCCTCGGGGTCGCGCACGGTGCGCAAGCCCCGCACGGACAGCACCACATCGCCGGCCACCGCGCGCTGCGCCGGCCGCGCGTAAAGTTCGGAAGCGGCGCGGCCGACCATCTTCTCGATGATGGCGGGCAGCTTGATCGGCCCGCCCTGACGCTCGAGATGCCCCGCCAGCCTGCCGTCGCGCAGCACCGTCATGCGGTCGCAGATGGCGGATGCCTCCTCCAGCCGGTGGGTGACGAACATGATCGCGACCTTGTCCTTGCGCAGCCGGTCCATGATCGACAGCAGCCGCTGCACCTCGGTCTCGGTCAGCGCCGAGGTCGGTTCGTCCATGATGATCAGCCGGCTCTTCAGCGACAGTGCGCGGGCGATCTCGACCAGTTGCTGTTCGGCCACCGACAGCGCCGACACCGGCGTCATCGGGTCGATGGAGAGACCGACGCGGGCAATGATGGCGCGGGAATCCTGCTCCATCCTGCGCCAGCTCACCAGCCCGAGCGGGCCGATGGGTGCGCGGCCGATGAAGATGTTCTCCGCCACGGTCAGCGTCGGGATTAGGCTGAGCTCCTGGTAAATGGTGACGATGCCCAGCCGCTTGGCGTCCTGCGGGCTGGATGGCTGGTAGTCGGCCCCGTCGAAGGTAATGCGCCCGCTGGACGGTGGCATGACACCGGACAGGATTTTCAAGAGCGTCGATTTTCCGGCGCCGTTTTCGCCAAGCAAGCCCAGGATTTCGCCGGGGCGGATATCGAGCGAGACATCGTTCAATGCCGTGACGCCGGCGAAATGCTTGGTGACGCCTTCGACGGCAAGCAGGACGGGGGATGAAGGTTCAGCTGGCAAGGATGGCTCCCGGATTGCGGCAGGCAGCGGGGCACGCCCCCCTCTGGCCTGCCGGCCATCTCCCCCACGAGGGGGGAGATTGGATGTCGTGAAGGCTTTCGCCAATCTCAAACGTTGCAAGAGAGGCGCGATCGAAGAAGCTGCTGATCTCCCCCTCGTGGGGGAGATGGCGGCAGGCCAGAGGGGGGCGTGCCCCACCGACCTGACCAATCCGGCCTACTTCGTCTCGTTCAGCCGCTCCGCCTTATCCAAATTGTCTTTGCCGATGACGATGGGCGTCAAAAGCACCAGCTTTTCCTTCGGCTCGGTCTTGTCCTTGGCGTAGGCGACCGCGATCTGCACGGCGGTGCGCGACTGCTTGCCGGGGAACTGTTCGACCGTGCCGGCGAGCTTGCCGTCGCGCACGGCGACCAGCGCTTCCGGCAGCGCGTCGAAGCCGTAGATCTTGACGTCGCTGAAGTTGCGCGCGGCGCACGCTTCGAGCGCGCCCAGCGCCATGTCGTCATTGGCGCAGATGATGGCGTCCGGCTTGCCGTTGGCGGCAAGGCCGGCTTCCGTCACCGTCAGCGCCTCGGCACGGGCGAAGTTGGCGGTCTGCTCATAGATGATCTGGTACTTGTCCTTCAGCGGATCGAGCACATTGTGCACGCCCTTGTTGCGGTCGATCGCGGGACCCGCGCCCGGCTGGCCCTGCAGGTGGAACAGCTTGGCGCCATTGGGGAATGCAGCCACCACGGCGCTCGCTTCCGCCTCGCCGCCCTTGACGTTGTCGGCGCCGACATGGGCAAGGATGCCCTGGACACCGTCGACGCGGCGGTCGATCGTCACCACGGGAACGCCGGCCTTGACCGCTTCCTCGATGGCTGGCGCCAGCGCGTTGACGTCGAGCGGCGAGATGACGATGGCGTTGACCTTCTGCACCAGCGCCGCCTCGATGTCGGCGGTCTGCTTGGTGGCCGAGTTCTGGCCGTCGCTCTCGGTCAGGTTGACGCCTTGCGCCTGCGCTTCGGCCTTGATCTCGTTCAGCATGTGCACGAAGAACGGAAAGCCGAGACTGGGCACCGAGCCGAGGATGGTGAGTTTGTCCTCGGCGAAAGCCGAGCGTGCCGCCAGCATCATGGCGCCCGCGGCCACGGACGTCATCAGGAATTCGCGTCTGTTCATGGGGTTCCTCCTCCACAGAAGCGCACGGTCCCTAAAAACCGGGACCGGTTTCAGGAAGGATCATGCGCCGGTTAAAGTGTTGGAGCATCCTCCTTGCGCAAAGAACGCATGCAGCTCCAGCTGATCGCCGCCTAAATTCCTCCGATCGGCGTCAACAAGAAGATGCTAACCCAGGGTCAACCATTTGTGCAACATCGATATAACAGAGCTGGACAGCGACTTGTCGGAATTGTCGGATTTTTTGGATTCCGGGCGTGCCGCTCCCTCGAGAGGCATGGGTTCCCTTCCACATTCTTATTGAAAGGCCGCCGTTCGATGTGTATAAATACACATGACTAGTGCCGAAATCATCCGCCTGTTGGAAGCCGACGGTTGGTTCGAGGTAGCCCGAAAGGGTAGCCATGCGCAATTCAAGCATCGCGGCAAGCCAGGGCGTGTCACCGTTCCCCATCCCAAGCTTAATATCCCGATAGGCACCCTGCGCAGCATCGAAAAGCAATCTGGACTGAAACTGAGGTGACGGGCATGAAGCAGTATATCGGACTTATCCACAAAGATGCCGACAGCGACTTCGGCGTGTCTTTCCCTGATTTCCCAGGCGTGATTACCGCCGGCAAGGATCTGGATGACGCCCGGTCCATGGCTGAAGAGGCCCTTGCCCTCCATATCGAAGGGCTGGTCGAGGATGGCGATGCCATTCCGGAACCTTCCAGTCTGGAGGCCGTGATGACAGACGCCGACAATCGTGACGGCGTGGCAATCCTGGTCGCGGCAAGGACCGGGGCCAGGAAGGCGGTGCGTATCAACGTGACGCTGCCGGACGACGTTCTCCAGCGGATCGATGCCTTCGCCGAGGCCCATGGCTATACGCGATCCGGGTTTCTGGCGAAGGCGGCGGAGAAGGTGATGGCGCTTGAAACGGCCTAGCCCCGTGACACCCCAGACACGGCAATTGACATAGCCGGCCTCGCCACCGCCCGCGAGGGTTTCGCTCGTCCTTTGGCCCAGCCCTTTCGTGGTGCGTAGCGACCACGCAAGACGACAACGTGAATTATAGAATCCCATCCCGGAGAAGTCCCATGAAGCCGCACATCATCTGCCATATGCTTGCCTCGCTCGACGGCAGCCTTCATCCGAGCCGCTATACCGAAAGCCCCGATGGCGCCGTGCCGGCGTGGTCGGGCCTTTATGAAAAGATCCACGACGACCTCGAAGGCGACGCCTGGATCGTCGGCCGCGTCACCATGGCCGAGATGAGCAAGGCCGGTGCGCACCCGCCGGCGAATGCCGGCAAGGTCGAGCGGCCGCATCATTTCGCCCGGCGCGACGCGGGCAGCTATGCCGTGGCGCTCGATGCCTCCGGCAAGCTGCACTTTGCCAAGCCCGACATCGGCGGCGATCATGTCGTGGTACTGCTCGGACGTGATGTCGAGGACAGCCATCTGGCCGAACTCGCCGCCGACGGCGTGTCCTATATCGTTTCGGAAACGGCCGACATCGATCTCGCCGCAACGCTCGACGTGCTAGGGCGCGAACTCGGCATCCGCCGGCTTCTGCTCGAGGGCGGCGCCGGCATCAACGGCACCTTCCTGGCGGCGGGGCTGGTCGATGAACTCAGCCTTCTCGTTGCCCCCGCGCTCGATGCGCGGGCGGCGAACCAGGGCTTTGTCGAGTTCGGCGAAAGCGGCCTCGCCGGCAAGATGCAACTGTCGCTGACATCTTGCGAAACGCTGGCGCATGGGGTCATCCATCTGCGCTACGCCGTCAGCCCTCCATGATCAGAAGTCTGACGAGCCGGATGCGCTTGCATTGACGGATGGCATGCCTTCATCACTTCGTCATCCTATGGCGGAGCAAGGAGCGTAGCGACGCAGCGCAGACCATAGGATCCATGCCAGGGACTCCTGAGCGCTGCCACGGTGCAGAATCTGCTCCGATGCACTCCGCGGCAAAGGTCCCGGCATGGATCCCAGGGTCTCCGCGACGGAGCTGCGCTCCTGCTTCGCCCTAGGATGACGAAGTGGTTAGAGGCTTCGGCCAATTCCGAATGTTGCCCCCGAGACGACGAAATCCTGAGCGCTGACAAGCCAGCCGAAGCCGCGCTGCCAGCGCCTCAATACCGCATCGCGTCCAGATCGGCGATCAGCGTCGGGCCGGTCGGATGCCAGCCGAGCCGTGCCTGGGTCAGCGCGCTGGAGGCAGGCAGGTCCATGGGGGCGAACATCGCCATCCAGCCGAAATGCTCCGCCGCCTTTTCCGGCGCGATCGAAACGACCGGCAGGTTCAGGCCCCGGCCGAGCGCCTCGGCGATGGCGCGCACCTCGACGCCTTCCTCGCCGACGGCGTGATAGCGTGCGCCCGGCTGGCGCTTTTCCACCGCCAGCCGGTAGAGGCGCGCCGCGTCGAGCACATGGCCCGCCGAAAAGCGATTGCGGCCTTCGCCGACATACGCCGAAACGCCCTTCTGCCGCGCGATCTCGATGAGCGGCGAGATCAGCCCTTGCTTCACCGTGTCATGCACCTGCGGCAGGCGCACCACCGACAGGTTGATGCCGGCCTCCAGCAAGGCGTTGCCGGCGAGCTCCGAGGCGATGCGCGGATTGGGGTGGCTGGGATTGAAGACGTCCTCGACCGCCAGTTGACCATGGCCGGGGCTGCCCATGCCGACGCCCGACGTGATCACCAGCGGCCGGTCGGAGCCGGCGAGCGCCTCGCCAAGCGCTGCGATGACATGGCTGTCCTTTGCGCAGTTCTCGGCGAACCGCGAGAAATCATGGTCGAAGGCGGTGTGGATCACGGCCTCCGCCTTGGCCGCGCCGTCGCGCAGGCCTTTCGGATCCTCGAGGGTTCCCCGGTACACCTCGGCGCCCGCGGCGGCCAACGCCTGCGCGCCCGCATCGGAGCGAGTGACGCCGACCACCTGATGGCCGGCCCGAAGAAGTTCGGTTACGAGCGCCGAACCGATGAAGCCGGTGGCTCCGGTGAGAAAGATACGCATGCAAAATCTCCTGGGTTGCCTGCGTAATATCGCTGCTCTATTATTCCATTAAAGTAGTGATCTTATCATGGTATAATGGCTAACAGGATGCCCAACACGTCCGACGGCTCGCTCGCTGCGTTCCTGAAAGACCGGCGCACCCGGCTCGACCCCTCGTCGTTCGGCTTCTCCGGGCGCAGGCGTACGCCGGGGCTGCGCCGCGAAGAGGTCGCCCAGCGCGCCAACATCAGCCCGACCTGGTACACATGGCTGGAACAGGGCCGCGGCGGCGCGCCCTCGGCCGACGTGCTGAACCGCATCGCCAAGGGCCTGCTGCTGACCGAGGCCGAGCGCGAACATCTTTTCATGCTGGGGCTGGGGCGCCCGCCCGAGGTCCGCTATATCGGCGCCGACGGCGTCAGCCCCAGGCTGCAGCGCCTGATCGACACGCTCGAGGCAAGCCCTGCCCTGATCAAGACGGCGACCTGGGATGTCGTCGCCTGGAACAGCGCCGCGCAAGTCGTAATGACCGACTACAGCACCTTGCCCACGGCCAGCGCAACATACTGCGCTTCATGTTCCTGAGCCCGACCATCCGCGCCAAGCAGCACGATTGGGAGAACCTTGCCCGTTTCGTGGTCGGCGCGTTCCGGGCCGACGCGGCACGCGCCGGCGCGGCGTCGGAGGTCGCCCAGTTGGTGGACGAACTGTGCGGCGCCAGCCCCGAATTCGCCACCCTGTGGCGGGAGAACGACGTGCTCGCCCATGGTGACGGGACCAAGCGCCTGAAGCACCCCGAGCTCGGCGACATCGAGCTCGAATATTCGGCCTTCGCGGTCGATGGCCGGCCGGACCTCAGCCTGACCGTCTACAACCCGGTGGACAGCAGGGTTGCCGACCTGATCCGCGACCTCGCCCGGCGCCGCAAGGAGCGAGACGCGACGGACCCGTCAATGAAGCCCGCCGCCCCTAGGGGCGTTCGCACATCGCCTTCAGGATCCGCAAGGTCGGCCCCCAGTAAAGATTGGCATGCGGACGGATCGACGGTTCGGCGAAGCTGCTCAGCGTCAAGGTCAGCAGCGTTCCCTGATCCGCCGGCTCGAGCGCGAAGCCGACCACCGTGTGGTTCTCGGGTACGTCAGCCAGGCGCGAGGCGGACAGCGTGCTCCAATAGCTGTAGGCGAAGCTCTTGTCCGGCTCGAAGGCCCGGACCGTGCCGTGGTTCTCGAACGGCATGCCATGCAGCACGCCGCGGATCACGATCGCGCCGCCGGCATGCGCATCGAGGCTGACATCAAGCTCTTCGTCGGACATCCATTGCGCGATCAGTGCCGGCGTCGTCAGCACCCGCCAGACCTTGGCCGGTTCGGCATCGATGGCGATGGCTTTGACGATCGGCGCGGCGTCGAGGGAACCGGTCACGAACGCAGCGACATTGCGGCAGCGACGCGACCGGCACCACGCCGGGCAACATTATGAACCGGTCTTTCCGAACTTGCCCCGGCAGGATTGTACGCCGGGTCTGTTCGACGACCGATTTCCATCACAGGATACTTGTCGCCAGCCGGTCTAGCCGCGAATCCTCACGGTAAAGGGCGCGGACGAGCACCGCAGCGGCAATGCCGGTCAAGGCACCGCCAAGCACATCCGTGACGTAATGGGTGCCCACAAACAGCCTCGACCAGCAGATCAGCACCGCCATGGCTCCGAAAATCAGCGCGCGTCCAGGAAGCGCCTGCAGGGCGAACGCGGCAACGATGGCGAAAGCCGCCGTCGCGTGGTCCGAGGGGAACGACCAGTCGGCGCTGGCGGGAATGATGAGATGGGTCACACCGGCGTCGTAGGGACGCACGCGATGCACGAAAAGCAGGATGATCTGGTTGGCGCCAAGTCCGATCAGGAAAGACAATCCGGCCGCGATCGCGGCATGGCGGACGTGGGTCCGGTCCGTCCTGCTCCACCATTGCAGCACCACGCAGGCGATTAGGAGCGGGACACCGAATTTCGTCACCGAGATCATGATCAGATCCAGCGCCGGGCTTATTCCCGCCGCCGAATTGATCCAATGTGTAGTCGTCACGTCCATCAATTCACCTTACCGTCGAGCCGCCACACCAAATGGCAGGAGAGCCATGAACGAGCAGCGTGTCCACCAGATTTTCGAAGTCAGCCTGCTGCTAAAGGGCGCACATGCGCTCATCGAATGCGTCGGCGGCCTGCTGCTCGCCCTTGTCAGCACAGCACCATCGTGTCGCTGGTGAACAGGCTGACGCAGGAAGAGCTGGTCGAGGACCCGCATGATTTCATCGCCGGCCATCTGATGAACGCGGCGAACCATTTCTCCGTCGGCACGCAGCATTTCTACGCATTTTACCTTCTCAGCCATGGCCTCATCAAGATTGCCCTGGTGGCGGGGCTGCTGAGGGGGAAGCTGTGGGCCTATCCGGCCTCGCTGGTCGCCTTGCTGCTGTTCATCGTCTACCAGCTCTACCGCTTCAGCTATACTCACTCCGCGGGGCTGATCGTGCTCACCATATTCGACCTGATCGTCATCTGGCTGATCTGGCACGAATACCGCCTCGTTCTGCGCCACAAGGTGGCAAGCCGTTAGAGGGGTGTCGTCTGCCGCGGCCCCTATTGCGGCGTGCCATGCGCCGAATGCCGGCAGGTGATCTCAGAGTTCTGCTGCCCAAGGTCAGGATCATCGGCTCGACGCTCGACGGCGAGATCGAACTGATGACCATCGGCGAGATTTATCCAAGCCCTTACGGGCCGGGCACCAAAGGTATCGACCCGCGCAAGTTCTGATTGCCCGGGCACGCATTTTGCAGCCGGCCCGCCACCGCTCTGGTGGCGGGCCGAGCGTTGTTACTGGATCATGAGCGTTGTTACTGGATGATCTTGACGATCTTGTGGGTGCCCGGATCCACGATCACCGTCCGGTTGTCGATCACTGTGTAGCGATATTTGACATTGGGGACTTCGTGGAGCTCGACCGTATCGGGCAGAGCCGTGCCGATGTTGAGTTCCACGCCGGGAACCTTCACCGAAGCCAGCGGCTGCTTCTTCACGTATTCCTTGATCACCGTTTCCTGCTCGGGCTGGATGATGACGTCTTCGGCAGCGGCTGCGCCGACACCCGCGAGCAAAAGGACCGTGGCTACGGCGGCAAGAGTCTTCTTCATGAATTCCTCCATTTTTAAATCGGCACAGCACAGGATTGTCGCCGCGCTGAGGATCGAACTTCAGGCACGGATGAACGTTCCCCGGTCGGGCTTCGGTCGGGCCCACCTCGGACTTAAGTCCCATTCAAGAACGCAATGGTCCTGCCGCCGCTCCCGCCGGGAACGCTCGCCTTTCGCGCTCGTTGTCGCTGCAATGGCAGGCAACTGACCAATAGCTGCCTCGGTCTTTTTTAGCGAATTGGCGCAGCTACGTCCCTTCCTGCGCCAATAGGGTTCGCTCACTGCTTCCGGGTGGCGAGCGAACCCTGAATTCCCCGGCATTCGGGCCGAGACGGGAGGAGGTTATGATGTTCGGCGACAAGGAAACCCGCCTTATCGAGATAGTGTTGCTGATGGCGGTCCCGTTATCGGCGTTGATCCCCGCATTGCTCGTCACCTTCACGATGAGCTGGTAGCAGCCCGCTTCGAGAGGGACAGCTCCGCCTGCCTTTGGCGGAGGGCTCAGCACAGGCTGCCGCCCTTGGCGGAGGCTCGGTGCGCAGGCAGGTTGCGCCTTGTCGTTCGGCCCGAAACTCGGACTGAAGTCGCAAGTGCCAGCGCATTGGTCCCAGACGTTGAACATAGTCCGCCGGTGCTCGTTTGCCGATTGTAGGCGCACAATTTGGAGGAGAGGAAAATGCAACTTGGTGAGATCATCGCCAACACCTTGGCCATCTTCTTGCTGGTCTGTTTTCTCGCCAGCACGTTCTTCCTTTTCGGAAAGCCATTGTGGCCGGAGCAGCACGCCCGCATGGTCATCATTGTGCCGGTCGACATGAGCACGACAGCCTCCACTGGCCGCAATGGCACGCCTGTCCTCCCCGCCACTTTCGACGCCAGCATTGCCCGTCCAAGGCCGTCCTGACGGGCATCATTGGGGCACATGCGCCAGCGAATGCAGCCGCGCCCAAACAGCCGGAACCAAAACGACCGGCAACGGTTTCCCAATCGAAGGGACCGTAACCACGGAAGCGGAGTAATGGAACTTCTGACCTTGGAACTGGCCCGGGCGAGACAGCGACTCAACCGAGCGGAACTCGCCTTGGAACGTGCAAACGCGATGCTGGACGAGGACTGTGGCGTTGGTATCAATCTGAGGCTTTGTGACAGGATACGATCCGCACAACAACGCGTCGGCGAGGCAAAAGCTCGCCTTGTGAAGCTCGATCCCGCAAGCATGGATCCAGGCTACCACGGTTGAGGCACCCTGAGAGAGGCACGCTCGCCCCTTGGGCCCTGGGAAGACTCAAGTCTTGCGCCGTGAACCGGTCGCGCGTTGGTCGCTGAGGTGAGGACGCCAGCCATGGACCCGGTCCCGCCCCGCGGCCTTGGCGCCGTAGAGCGCCTCGTCCGCACGTTTCAAAAGATCGGCGATCTCCATGGCGGCTCCGCCGGCATCGAATGTGCCGACACCGATGCTGACGGTGACGATGCCTTTTTCGCTGCCGGCATGCCCAAGAGCGAGGTCGCGCACCTTGCTCCTGAGGTTTTCAGCGATGACGAAGGCGCCCCGCGCATCGGTCTCCGGCAGGATGAGCGCGAACTCCTCGCCGCCATAGCGGGCGGCGGCGTCCGCCGGCCGGCGGGCTGCCGCCTCGATGCAGCGGCTGACGACGCGCAGGCATTCATCGCCCGCCGGATGGCCGTAATAGTCGTTGAAGCGCTTGAACCAATCGACGTCGATGATGAGCAGGCTGAGCGGCATTGCGTTGCGGCTGGCGCGGGCGAATTCGCGCGCCAGCGCTTCGTCGAAGGCGCGCCGCGTCAACAGTTCGGTCAGGCCGTCGCGGTGCGCCAGAAGGTTCAGCTTCTCATTGGCGGCCATCAGTTCGGCCTCGACCTGCTTGGCCTCGGTGATGTCGGAAAAAACGCTGAGGCTGCCGCCATCGCCGGTCGGCCGGGTGCGCACATCGAGCCAGCGCCCGTCGGCAAGCCGGACTTGGCGGTGACTGACCAGCTTCTGCGCGGCCATGATGCCGGCAATCCAGTCTTCGACGGCGTCCGGCGGTGTTATCCCTTCGCCGCGCGCCGCCGAGGCGCGCAGGATGTCGCGGTAATCGGCACCCGGCACCCTCATGTCCGCCGTCTTCGGAAACATGGCGCGATACCGGGCGTTGCACAGCACCAGCCTGCCGTCCGGATCGAACATCACCAAGCCGTCGGCCATGTGCGTGAGGGCGTCTCCCAGCCTTGCCTGGCTTTCCGCCAGTTCGTTCTCAAGCTGCTTGCGAACGGTGATGTCGCGATTGTGCGTGATCAGGCCGATGATGGCTCCGCTCCGATCCCGAAAGGGCGCCTTCAAGGTCGCCAGCCAGCCATCGGTGCCATCCTCGTGGTGAAGGCGCTGTTCGATGGTGGACGAGGCGCCCGAGGCCAGCACGGCAAGCTCGTCCTCGCGGAAGCCTTGCGCCGTTTCACGCGGAAAGAAGTCGAAATCCGTCTTGCCGATCAATGCCTTGGCATCGGCCGCATGCATCAGTTCCGCCGTTGCCGGATTGGCCGCGATGAACCGCCCGTCGAGATCCTTGACGTTGAGGCAATCGGGCAGCGTCTCCACGACGGCCTTGTAGATGCGCCGGGACTGCAGCGCTTCGAGGCGCCGCCGCTCCTGGTAGAGCGTCAGTCCCGACAGCACCACCGAGACGAAGATGAGCAGGGAGGACGGCAGCGCCACTTTCGGCAGCACCATCTGCAGGACATCCCGCGGCAGCACGCTGAGGCCAAGCAGTGACGCCGCCGCGGCGGCCGCGCCAAGGATCATGATGTCGATCATGGTGGCGCGGCGGCCCTTCAGGGCAAGGTTGCCGGCAACGCCGACCAGCATGGCGGCCGCGATGCCCACCGCGCCGGCGAAGGCGCCGATGCCGCCCTCGAAAGTCCGGAAGGCACCGGCCATGACCCCGGCGACGATGCCGGCGACAGGACCGCCGAAGAAGCCCGCAACGGCTATCATCGTCGCCCTGAGATCGGCGAGCACGCCCGGCTGCAACTGCATGGGCGTCAGCATCAGGACGATGGCGCCGGCGCCCATCAGCAGGCCGAAGGCCGCTGCCTTCGCCGCGGCCGGCCAGCGATCCAGCCACACATGGGTGTGAATCCAGACCGAAACGAACATCGCGACGACCGCGAGATTGGCCAGCAATTCGGACCAGGGCGAACCCATTGCGCGCCTTTCCCTTTACCGGGCTTTCGCCGTATCGCCTCCTCGATAGGCCCTCAATGACAACAAAGTGTTACATCGGGGATTCGCCCTTTGGCCGAAGCAACCGCGGCGACAGGCGAAAAGGCCGGCGCGACCGTGCAGCGATTTCGGTGCGGGATCAGTCCCACCGCATCCCAGCGACGAAGTCGATGAACGCGCGCAGCGGCGCCGGCGTCAGGCGGCGGCCGGGATAGTAGAGGTACGGGCCTGAAAATTCCTGCCACCACGGCTCCAGCACCGGCTCCAGCCTGCCATCGTCGAAATAGGGATGCAGCCAGTCCTCGAACAGCGAGACGATGCCGCCGCCGGCAACCGCCACCTCCAGCGCGAGCGCCATTGCCGTGCCGGTGCTGACCAGCAGCGGGCCGGTCGGCTCGACGCTCACCACCTCGCCGTCGCGTTCGAACTCCCAGGGCGGCGTGAAGCCGCTGGCAAAGCGGCCGCGCAGGCAGGCGTGATCGAGCAGGTCGCGCGGGTGCTCGGGCCGGCCGTGCCGGTCGAGATAGGCCGTCGCGGCGGCGGTGGCGAAGCGCTGCCGGCGCGGGCCGATCGGCACGGCGATCATGTCCTGCTCCAGCCGCTCGTCATAGCGGATGCCGGCATCGCAGCCGCTCGCCAGTATGTCGACGAAACTGTCCTCGGCGGTCACTTCCAGGCGAATATCGGGATAGGCGGCGAGGAAGGGCGGCAAAAGGCGCGGCAGCACCAGTTTCGCCGCGACGACAGGCACGTTGAGCCGCAGCGTGCCGGCCGCGCGGCCGCGAAAACCGTTGACCACGTCGAGCGCCGCCTCGACCTCGCCGAGCGCGGGACCGAGCCGCTCGAGCAGTCGCGCGCCGGCCTCGGTCGGCGCCACGCTGCGCGTGGTGCGGTTGAGGAGCCGCACGCCGAGTTCGCTCTCCAGCCGCCGCACCGTCTCCGAGAGGCTGGAGGCGCTGACACCGCCCACCCGGGCGGCCTCGCGAAAACCGCCGGCGCGCGCCACCGCCATGAATGCCTGGAGGTCGCCGAGATCCGCCGCCATTGTTCGCCTTTCCGCACAGGCTGTACCGATTGCACGATATTATCGCGCAGGCGCGCCTTGTCTATATCTGGCTGATCCAAAGGAGACGACACCATGACCGACATCAGCAAGGCCGGAAGCTTCAAGCTCGGCGGCCGCACCGTAAAGCGCCTCGGCTACGGCGCCATGCAGCTGGCCGGACCGGGGGTCTTCGGGCCGCCAAAGGACCGCGACGCCGCACTCGCCGTGTTGCGCGAGGCCATAGCCAGCGGCGTCGACCACATCGACACATCGGATTTCTACGGTCCCCACGTCACCAACCAGATCATCCGCGAGGCGTTGCACCCCTACCCCGCCAACCTCACCATCGTCACCAAGATCAGTGCCCGGCGCGGCGCGGATGCATCGTGGATCCCAGCAATGTCGCCCCAGGAGTTGACGCAGGCCGTGCACGACAATCTGCGCAATCTCGGACTGGACGTGATCGAGGTCGTGAACCTGCGTTCCATGCACGGCATCCACGGACCCGCCGAAGGGTCGCTCGAGCCGCAGCTCGACACGCTCGCCGAACTGCAGCGCCAGGGGCTTGTGCGCCATATCGGCCTGAGCAACGTCACCCGCAAACAGATCGCGCAGGGACGCGGCATGGTCGACATCGTCTGCGTGCAGAACCAATACAACATCGCCCATCGCGAGGATGACGGGCTGATCGACGAGCTTGCCGCCGACGGCATCGCCTATGTGCCGTTCTTCCCGCTCGGCGGTTTCACGCCGCTGCAGTCGAGCACGCTTGCCGACGTCGCGCAAAAGCTCGGCGCGACACCCATGCAGGTGGCGCTCGCCTGGCTGTTGCAGCGCGCGCCCAACATCCTGCTCATCCCCGGCACCTCGTCGGTCGGGCACCTCAGGGAGAACCTGGCAGCGGCCGAACTTAGGCTGCCGGCGGATGCAATCCAGATCCTGAACGGCATCGCGGCCGAAAAGGCAGCCGCCTAACGCGGTTCGCGGCATCGACGAAGAGAGCCGACGCCTGAGCTTCCGATCTTCCCCCCGTGGGTCCCTCGCGGGGGAGATGACTGGTCCACCCTCCGCAACGGGTGAGGAGGGGCGCGCCGGAGCGCGGCGGTGCTGAAACCCACCTCGCCCGGCTTGCGAACCCGCCGCCGCCCATGCCATCAGTCGGCCCAACCGACACCGGTACCATGGCCATGACCCCACGGCGGACACAAGACACCGGCAGGCTACCTCCCGGCGTCAGCCTGAACCGCGCGCTGTCAAAACTCGGCCTGTGCTCGCGCACGCAGGCCGAAGTGCTGATCGCGGCGGGCCGGGTGCGCGTCGGCGGCAAGGTGGTGCGTGACGCGGCGCTGCGCGTCGACATGAACCGCGACCGCATCGTCGTCGATGGCGATGCGGTCGTTGCCGAGCGCAAGGTCTATCTGATGCTGAACAAGCCGCGCGGGCTGGTCACCACCCGTGACGATCCGCAACAGCGCGACACCGTCTATGCCTGTCTCGAAGGGCTCGACCTGCCCTATGTCTCGCCGGTCGGCCGTCTCGACAAGGCCAGCGAAGGCCTGTTGCTGATGACCAACGACACGCAGTTTGCCAACCGGCTGATGGATCCGGCCTCGCATTTGCCCAAGAGCTATCACGTGCAGGTCGCCACGGTGCCGGATGAAACGACGCTGGACACATTGCGCGCCGGCGTCACCGTCGACGGCGAGACCCTGGCGGCAAACGCGATCACGCTTTTGCGCAGCGGCGGCCGCACCGCCTGGCTGGAGATCGTGCTCGACGAAGGCAAGAACCGCCACATCCGTCGCTTGCTTGCCGCCCACGGCATCGAGGTCAAGCGCCTGATCCGCGTCGCCATCGGCCGCCTGCCGCTCGGCAACCTCGCCAAGGGCACGGCGCGGCATTTGACGGCGGAGGAACTGGCGTTGCTGGGTTGAGTAAGCGGCGCGGCGCCGCCAGCCCAAAACGAGTCTGCTATTCGACGTTGATCCTGATGACCGTCTTGGACGCATATCCATAGTAGGTATGAAGGGACAAAGTCACCTCGTCTCGCCCTTTGAAACCGGGGGCCGACCGATACATGACCTTGATCCCGTCGACCTTGCGCGAATCGCATTTCGCACGCGCATCTTTCTTGGCGTAGTGCGCATAGGTCTTCCCGTTCACAATCATGAGCTTTCCATGACTTGGTCCGGAAATTGCCCTCAAATCATCCTTGCCGGCCTTCGAACAGTCGGGGTTGAGGGTCGAGCCTCCGTAGAGAAAGATCTCCTGTCCGGAGAGTGCCGTTTTTTCATAGCTGAACGAGTGGGTATAGGCGGCGGCTGGACAGACCGAAAACCCCAGAAGCGCAAGCACCGTCATGACACCCATTGTGCGGCGGATCATATCAACTCCCCCAGCCTTTTGAATTAATTTTCCCGCCGACAACTTTAGGATGGCTTTGGAGCCAATCGCCAATCACGGGCGCAGTACTTCCAATCAATTCTTGGTTATCAGAATAGAGTTTGGCCGATGCGTTTTGCCTCTGGCAATGGATCGGCTCCGGCGTTGCTGCGCGCTTGAGCAAACATAGTGCTTCCAGCGCCGAAGCTGCCTGGCCATTCATTGCGGCACTGGCGGTTCAACAGACTGGATGGAGCGGCCAATCAGGCCTTGTTGGTGATCCACATGGTTGGCGCGCCCACCACGCCGGCGCTCGCCATCGCCTCTTTCAATTTTGGGTTTGCTATGAAGGCCTGCGCTTCGGCGACACTGGCGAAATCATGTGTCACGGTGACGTCGTTGGGGTTGTCCGCCGCCTGGTAGACGGCCTCCGCCTTCACGCCGTTGGCCTTTTGAACCGGGGCGAACCCGTCATAGACTTTGCGCCAGGCCTTGTAGTCGGACACGGTATGTCTCACGAACAGCGTCGTCATCGTACATTCCTCCCAGGCTGCTGTGGTGCGCCCAAGAGATCGGCGATGGGCCGTCCAGTTTATCGCCCCAATCATGTCCTTGGCAAACCGGCGAACGAATGGGTAGTGGGTCAGTTTGAAATTCCGGTCAGGATGGATGGCCGAAAACAATCAAAATAAGCGCCATCACACCGAAGGTGCCGAAAAAGACGATAGCGCCATATGCTATTGTACGACGCGCCATCTGGAAGCGGGGTGACCAAAATTGAGCATGAAGCCGGGAATCCCGGTTTCCCATTCGCCCGCCCCAAGGAAGGTTCTGTTCATCAATCGAACCATAGAAGTCTGTTCGCAGAATTATGCTTGCGAGCGAGATGAACATAGCTGCGAAACTCAGCGCCAATACGACGACGCAGGCTGTTACCGGAATAAACAGGTGGGGATTGTCCGCCCATTCGTACTTCAAATTTCCTCGCTCCGCTTTTTATAGGGACCGCGAACCATCGGCTTCTCTGCCTCGTTGGCTTCGATCAGCGCGACAATGTCGCCGATTTCCCGAAGCTTGTCAGTAACACCAGCGGCCATTGCCGGCGTGCCCCGCGAAAGATTTTTACCGCCGGACCGATGAATTCCACCCGCCTCGGCTGTCCTGATCATCAGGCGCCGGAATCCTCCGGGCCGGAACAGCGAGGTGAACCATGGGATCGTTGCAAGGTCAAAATGTCGTCGTCGTCGGAGGCAGCCGGGGCGTCGGCCGCTCCATCGTGGAGGCCGCGCTGAGCGGGGGAGCAACCGTGCTCGCCGTCGCCCGGGGCGCGGACGCTCTGAAGGAACTTTCCTGGGAGGCATCAGGCGTAAAGACGCTCGTGGCGGACGCCACGCGGGAGGCGGCACCCGATGCGGTCTTCGCAGCTCTCGAACCGGACGTGCTGGTGATCTGCGCCGGTGCCTTCGCCCCATCGGCATCGATTCAGGACCAGAGATGGGACGAGTTCTCGGCCAATTGGGAAATGGACGTCAAGGCGTCCTTCCTGTTCTGCCAGGCGGCGCTGCGCGGCCGGCTGAAGCCCGGCAGCCGCGTGGTGCTGATCTCCAGCGGCGCTGCATTCAGCGGCGGTCCGCCCAATTCCGGCGGCTACTCCGGCGCCAAGCGCATGCAATTGTTCCTCGCCGCCCACAGCCAGAAGGAAGCCGACCGGCTTGGCCTCGGCCTGCGTTTCATGGCGCTGGCGCCGATGCGCATCATGGCCGGCACCGGCGTCGGCCAGCGCGGCATATCGGGCGTTTCGGCCTATCTCGGCATCAGCCCGGCGGATTTCCTGGCCAGCATGACCGATATGCAGACGCCGGCCGATGTCGGGCGCGCCGTGGTTGCGCTCGCTGCCGGCAAGATGCAGGGCACCGCCTTCACGGTGAGCGGCAGCGGCCTTGCGGCGGCGGCATGAGGCGCGCAGGATGGCCCGAAATCATCATGGCGGGCTGGAAATGACAGATGCTCCTGGCGCTTCCGGGCCATCGGGCCGGCCGGTCCTCGACCGGCCTGCCTTCGAGCGCCTGACCACCAGCCACCGCCGCGAACTCAAGCTGCATTGCTACCGGATGATGGGCTCGCTGCACGAGGCCGACGACCTTGTTCAGGACACGTTCCTGAAAGCATGGCGCGGCCGCGCGCAATTCGGCGGCCACGGCTCGCCGCGTGGCTGGCTCTACGCCATTGCCACCAACAATTGCCTCAACGCGATCAAGGCAAGGTCGTCGGCGCGCCGCATTCTCGAAGAGCCCGCACGGCCGTCGACAGAAGGCCGCGCCGCCGCCGGGCCGGCCGCCGAACTCGCCTGGCTGGAACCTTACCCGGACGCCGAGCTGCCGGATCTCGCCGATGGCGCACCCGGGCCGGAAGCGCGCTACGAAACCCGTGAGGCCGTCCGGCTGGCCTTCGTCGCGGCGATCCAGCTTCTGCCGCCCAGGCAGCGCGCCGTGCTTTTGCTGTGCGACGTGCTCGGCTGGTCGGCGCTGGAGGCGGCGCAATTGCTGGGCGGCTCGACGGCGTCGGTCAACAGTGCCTTGCAGCGGGCGCGCGCCACCCTTGGCGAACGCTTCCCCAAGGGGCGGCCACTGCAGCGCGCGCGGCCAAGCCCCGACGAGGACCTGCTGCTCGAACGCTATATCAGGACCTGGGAGGCCGCCAATCTCGACGGCTTCATCGAACTGCTGCGCGAAGACGCCACCTACCACATGCCGCCATGGCACGACTGGTATCAGGGGCGCCAGGCGATCCACGACTTCTTCAAGACCGTGTGGAACAATTTCGCCGGCTATCGCGCGGTCGCGACAAGGGCCAACGGCCAGCCCGCCGTCGCGATCTACGCGCAGCGGTTTCACGACCTGGAATGGCGTGCGCAATCGCTGCACGTCATCGAGCCGGCCGACGGCCAGATCACCGCGCTGACGATCTATGTCGGCCCGCTCGGCCCCGATTTGTTCGCGGCTTTCGGCCTGCCGCCGGTCTGGACCGAACCGCAAGCGTAACCGTCGCAACGCCTCTCCTGACAGAGAGCTGTCAGGAGGCCTGGTCTATGCATCGGCTGGGAAGCCCGCTCGCGGCTTCGAGATCAAGGAGCCAATGCGATGAATTTCGTCTCTGTCCGCATCATCACGTCGGATGTCCAGCGCCTCGTGCGCTTCTACGGTGAGATCACCGGCATGCCGGTGACCGTATACACGGAAGACTTCGCCGAACTGGCGACCTCGGCCTGCACGCTGGCGATCGGCAGCACGCGCACCCTGATGCTGTTCGGCGGCGACATCGCCCGCCCCGCTGCCAACCACACCGCCATCCTCGAATTCCGCGTCGGCGACGTCGATGCCGAATTCGCCCGGCTGTCGGACCTCATCAAGAAGACGACCGTGCAGGAGCCGACCACCATGCCCTGGGGCAACCGCTCGCTGCTGTTCCGCGACCCCGACGGCAATCTGGTGAATTTCTTCCAGCCCATCACCGCCGAGGCGATCAGGAAGTTCGAGAGGTAGGAGGCGGGCGCGCGGTTTGAGTTGATTAGCGTCCAGCATCGGAATTAGCCAAAGCCACCCAACACGTCGTCATCCTAGGGCGAAGCAGGAGCGCAGCTCCGTCGCGGAGACCCCTGGATGACGAAGACGATAGGCGTCACCACATCTGGTTGATATGGCTTGCCTACTTCCCGTTCCATTTGCGCACGACTGGCTCCGTCAGATCATGCTCGTAGCCCAGCACGCTGATGCTGGCCGTGTCGAGCACGAACAGCGCCCCGCCCTCGGGCGGCAGGCCGAGCCAGCGGGCGGCGAGCACGCGCAGGAAATGCGCGCTGGAAAAGATCAGTATGTCGGCATTGGCCTTGCGCAGGCGGTCGATGATCCTGTCGGCGCGGGCGCCGACATCGGCCGCCATCTCGCCTTGCGGGCAACCGTCGCGAAACACGTTCCAGCCCGGCCGCTCTGCCAGGATTTCTTTCGTCGTACGCCCCTCATAGGCGCCGTAATCCCACTCCTGCAGATCGTCCAGCTTGAGGCTCGCGGCCCCAAAGCCGGCCAGCACGCTGGTGTTGTAGGCGCGCTGCGACGGGCTCGACCAAACCTCCGAAAACGACAGGCCCTTCAGGCGGTCCGCCACACCGCGCGCCGCCGCTTCGCCGGCCGACGTCAGCGGCATGTCGGTGCGGCCTGTATGCTGCCCCGAAAGGCTCCATGCCGTCTCGCCATGCCGGACCAGATGGATCTGCGGATACGCGTTGCTCATGGAATGCCTCTCAAAGTTGCCGGCACCTTAGAGGACGATTCCGCGAAGGGGAATCCGGCTGGCGAAATTCATGCCTCTTCTCGATGCGCTGGCGCTGCCCCTCATCTGGCTACCGCCATCTTCTCCCCGTAAAACGGGGAGAAGGGCGCTGTCGCCGCTGGTTTCGCCAATCCGCAGCGTTGCAAGTGAGACGGCGGCGTTGCGGCAGCTTCTTTCTCCCCGTTTACGGGGAGAAATGCCCGGCAGGGCAATGAGGGGCGGCGCCGGCGCCAACGATTGGCCGCCGGTGACACCAAGCTCTCGATATCGAATCCTTCGCTGGCCCTGATCCCCGCCGCATTGGCTCAATGAATGAGCGCGGGGGCATAACTATCTATGTTGGAGAGTAATCAGGCACAACAGGTCGGATCATCATGTACAAACATCTGCTCATCGCCACCGACGGCTCGGAACTGGCCGGCAAGGGCGTCGCCCAGGGCCTCATTTTGGCCAAGGACCTCGGCGCCGCCGTCACCTTCGTCACCGTGTCGGAACAATTCCCGATCTTCGCCTGGGGCGGTACCATGGCCGGCTACGCCGCCGGCGATGAACTGGCCGTCTACCAGGAAGAATCGCGCCGCTACAGCAAGGAAGTGCTCGACAAATGCAAGGCATCCGCCGATGCCGCCGGCGTGTCCGCCAATCTGGTCCATGTCGAGGACAAACGGCCCGCCGAAGCGATCCTGGACTTGTCCAAGGCGCAGGGCTGCGATCTGATCGTCATGGCCTCGCATGGCCGCCGCGGGCTGGGCAGGCTGCTTCTGGGCAGCCAGACGGCGGAAGTGCTGTCCTATACCGAGATCCCGGTGCTGGTGGTGCGGTAGGTCCCGCAGCTCACTTTTTACAAAATGGCGCCGCCGGTCAGGGCTGCTTGGCGGGTTCATTGGTCAGCGCATATTCAACCCGTGGCGGGTGCCCGAAGAGCTGTTTGTAGGCCCGGCTGAAGGCGGCTTCGGACTCGTAGCCGATGCGCAAGCCGATCTCACCCACGCGCGCGTCCCGCCTGGCCAAAAGGTCGCGGGCCAGGCCCAGGCGCCATTCATTCTGGTAGCGCAGCGGTGAACGTCCGACGAGCGCGGCGAAGCGCTCGCAGAAGCTCGAACGCGACATGCCGGCCTTGTCGGCCAGTTCATTGATGCTCCACCGCTGCAGCGGCCTTTCGTGGATGGCCTTCAGGGAACGGGCGATGCGGGCATCGGAAAGCCCGCCGAGCCAGCCCGTGGCGTGCCCTTCATGGACCCAGTTGCGCAAGGTGCGGATGACCATGAGATCGATGAGGCGGGAAATCATCAAGGCAGCACCTGGCTGGGCGCCGCTGGTTTCGACCATCAGGAAAGGCAACATTCCATCGACCCACCCTGCCCCTGGGCACGCTGGATGTGAATGCATTGCGGCAAGGCGAAGATCATTCCCCGCAGGCTGTCGGGATCGAACCAGAAGCGGCAGACGACGATCGCCACGCGTGGATGCGACGCCACCAGCCGCAACGCGCCGGGACCGCGAGGCAGCAGCACGAGGTCGCCGGCCTCGATGACGGCGGCGGCCTGATCCTCGCTCTCCATGCGCAGCGCGCCGGCGGTCACCACGACGATATGAGCCTGCCCCTCGTCGAGATCGAGTAGCTCCGCCTCCGCCAGCGTGCGTGAAAAAACCTCGTCGCCGGTAAGCCTGATCTGCGCCAGAACATGCGAGAGAAGGTCGCCGGAGACACCGGCACGCGGCCCTCCATCCGGAAGAATGGTCAAATTTTCAGGCGATTCAATCATGGAGATAGCCGACCGGTTCTCATACATTCCTTGGCAAGGATAGCGCATTTCCCGTTGATTATGCGCTGTTTTCGCCTTGGATCAAAGCCATTCCCGCGCCGAGGGCGCGAGAATGAGCTGTTCCAATCATCCAACCCCCAAGGATGTGATCAAGCGGGTCAACCCGCCGCCTCTCACCCTCGGGCCACTCAACAAGACAGGAATTTCCAATGAGCACTCAAACCATCCAGGCGCCAAGCGGCGTTGCCGCATCGCAGTGGCTGAAGTCATACTATTTCCTCCGGGCCGGCTTTTCGGTCGCCTGGGTGGCGGCGGCCTTCACCCTCGGCAAAAGCGCGCCGACGGTCGCGGCGATACTCCTGGTCGCCTACCCCGCCTGGGACGCGATCGCCAATATTCTGGACGCGCAGCGCAGCGGCGGCCTGAAGGCCAATCCCAGCCAGGCGCTCAACGCGGCGGTCAGCACGATCACGGCCATCGCGGTCTTGATCGCCCTTGGACAGGGCCCGCACGCGGTCCTGGCGGTGTTCGGGGCGTGGGCCATTCTCTCCGGCCTGTTCCAGCTTGCCACCGGCGTGCGCCGTTGGCGGGCAGGCGCGCAATGGGCAATGGTGCTGAGCGGTGCGCAGTCGGCGCTCGCCGGCGGCTTCTTCATCAAACAGGCGATCGGCGCCGCGACGCCCGGCATCACCGATATCGCGCCCTATGCCGCGTTCGGCGCCTTCTATTTTCTCGTCTCGGCCATATGGCTGAGCGTCATGCAGGCACGCAAGCGCACCGCTTGATTCTCCAGAGTGCCAGGCCCCGCCGAAACACTCGAAAGAGGTTTGGGGCCTGGCTTTTTTAGAGCCGCAGCGCAGCCTCCAGCGCGAGATAGGCCCCGAGCGCCAGCAAGCCGGCGAAGAACATCGTGCGAAAAGTCTCGACGTTCATCCTCTGGCGCAGCGCATGGCCGAAGGCCATGCCGGCTAGCGCCGGCAGGGACGCTGGCGGCGGCGCCGGTGTGAATCGCCCTTACGGCGCCTTGCTCATGGCGCGCAATCCGGCAATGGCGGCGCGGTATTCGATGAAACCCCTGGGGCAGGCGCTGGCGGCGACCTTGTAGAGCCGCAGGGCTTCATCGCTGCGGGCCTGCAAACGATCGAACTCGGCGGTATAGAAATTGGCCTCGCACACCTGACCGGCCGGAGGCTCCGGCGTCGCTCGGATCGAGGCTGAGCGCCTTCTCGTAGTCGGCGATCAGGCGTTCGGAACCGCCCTTTATGGCACTGTCATAGTCACCTTTGCGCACGGAGGTGAGGCCGCGATTTTGATAAGCGCTGACAAGACCCGGATGGAGAGCGATCACCTGATCGTAATCGGCGATCGCCCGGTCGTAGTCGCCTTGTGCCGCGAGCGCATTGCCGCGATAAAATTAAGCCGAGGGGCGATTGTCCACGGCTTCCGCTTTTGTAAAGGCGGCAATCTTGCAGGCCGGCTCAACCCCTTCGTTGACGCAATCGGCATGATCCTTCCCGGCTGCCATCGCCGTGGTGGCGAGTGTTGCGAGCACCGCCAAAGCGGCATGACCGCCAATGCAACCTCATGGCGCCTTGCCCATCGCCCGCATGGCGGCGAACGCCGCGGTGTATTCGGTAAAATCGCGGGGGCAGTCGCGCAGCGCGAGCCGGTAGAGGCGCAAGGCCTCGTCGTCGCGATGCTGCAGCCGCTGGAACTCCGCGACGAAGACACGCGCCTCGCACAGATGCTCGTTTTTCGTCGTGCCGTCCGGATCGTCGGCGGCGGCCAGCGTGGCTTCAGGCGTCTGCCGCCCCAGCATCAGGCGAACCACCGGAGCCGGCCATTTCGTCGCGTCGAGCCTGACGTTGCCCAAATTGCCCGGCAGCCCGATGTGCCGCCGCGCAAGATCGATCCAAATCGCATAATAAGCATTATACGCACCGTCGGGATCGATCGCGGCCGCCTGTTCAAAGTCGGCCTGCGCCTTTTCGGGCGAGCCGGAATAGAAGCTCAGCAGCCCCCGGTCGCCATAGGTGCCGGGATCCCTGGGATCGAGGCGTATCGCCTGGTCGTAGTCGGCGAAGGCCTGATCGTACTGCGCCTTGTATAACCGCACGAGACCACGGCACGCAAAGGCCGAGGCATCTTTCGGGCCGAGGCTGACGGCCTGATCGCAGTCCGACAGGGCGCGCTCATAGTCGGCCTTGTACAGCCAGACACGGCCCCTGCCGCCATAGGCATCGGCATATTTGGGTTCGAGGTTGATCGACCGGTTATAATCCGCGATGGCCCGGTCGTACTGGCCCTTGCGGCCCCACACCCAGCCCCGGCCCCTGTAGGCAACGGCGTATTTCGGGTCGAGCCGAATCGCCTGGTCATAGTCGGCGATCGCGCTGTCGTACTGGGCCTTGCGGCTGAACACCCAGCCACGGTTCCTGAAAGCGACGGCCATGTCGGGCTTGATCATGAGGGCGACGTTGTAGTCCGAAATGGCGCGGATATATTCGCTCTTGGACGCCCAGGCCCGGCCCCTGTCATTGTAGATCCAGGCATCTCCAGGCGTAATGATGATTGCCTGGTCGTAGTCCGCGATGGCACGGTCGAGGTCGCCCTTCTCGGACCAGATCAGGCCGCGATTGTTGTAGGCCCTGGCGTAATTCGGATCCAACCTGATCGCCTCGTCGAAATCCGCCATGGCGCGGTCGGGGTCGTTCTTCAGCGACCACGTCCAGCCACGATTATTGTAGGCCACCGCATCTCTTGAATCGGCGTCGATGGCTTGCCCGTAATCCGCGATGGCACGATCGTAATCTTTCTTGCCGCGCCAGATGTCGGCCCGGTGGCGGAACGTCTCGGCGTCCCTGGGATCGATGCGGATGGCCTGGTCATAGTCGGCGACGGCACGGTCGCTGTCGCCCCGCTTGACCCAGGCATCGGCGCGCCAGCGATAGGCCTGGACATGGTTCGGTTCGAGGCTGATCGCCTGGCTGTAATCGGCGATGGCGCGTTCCGCATTGCCCTTGGAGGCCCATGCCAGCCCGAGATTGTAATACTGGTCCGCATCCTCGGGATCGAGAAAAATTGCCTGGTTGTAGCTGGTGATCGCCTGGTCATAGTCGCCCGTGCGCAGATAGGCGTTGCCGCGCACGTTGTAGACACCGCTGTTCCCCGGATCGAGACTGATCGCCTTGTCGAAATCGGCGATGGCTTTGGCATGGTCGTGTTTTATGTCGTTCCAGATCATGCCCCGGTTGCTGTAGGCGACAGCGAGTTGTGGGTTGAACTCCAGCGCTTTGTCATAATCGGCCAGGGCGCGGTCGTAGTCCCGCTTGTAGCCCCAGGCGAGCCCACGGTTGTTGAACGCGTCGGCGTCTTTCGGATCGAGCTTGATCGCCTCGCCGTAATCGGCAATGGCAAAATCATAGGCGCCCATATCCGCCAATGCGTTGGCGCGGTTGAAAAAGGCCAGCGCCCGGTCGCTGGAAGTCGCCGCCTTGTCCTCGATGACGACCTTGCAGGCGGCAATCCGCTTGGCGGTATCGAGCTTGTCGTTGGCGCAATCCTCGGGGCCTCCAGCCATGGCGGGAATACCCAGCGCAAGCAGGATAGCGGAACCGGCGAGAAGCCGCCGCACACCCGCAACCAATCGCGGAAATCTATGAAGCATCATGTCAGCGGAGTTTGAACCACACTTGCCGGTTGTTGGACTTACACGGACTTGATCAGGCAAATTCTTGATCGCCGCAAGTCACCGTTAAAAAGAAATCCAATCAGCCAGGCTCCATCTCGGCCACGTTCACACCACTTCGAGCACCTTGCCGGTATCATGCTGGCGCACGAAATCGACGCGGCCGCCGTCCCAGTGGTAACTGTAGTGGCGGCCCTGGACCGGGACACCGATGACATCGGGCCAGAAGATGCCGACGCACTCCCCATCTGGCATGCGCACGCTGTTCCACACCAGCCCGTCGCTTCCCGAGGCTCGCAGCGCCCGCCCTTCCGCCTGCGACGCCGTGTAGTCGTCGGGGTCGAGCACGCCGGGCACGGCGTTGACGTCGTCGAGGTCGCGGTCGACGCTGCCGATCAGCACGCGGAAATCGGCCGTCCAGCCCGGCGCCTCATTGGTGGCGCGCATGAATTTCTGGTGATGGTGGATGGTTTCGGCCAGCGCCACGTCCTCGCTGTCGCCGGCATAATAGATGCCGTAGCTGCCGTCCGAGAAACGGCCGGGGCGTAAGGTCGAGCAATGCACGAAAGGCGCCATGACGAAGCTGGCGCCGGGGCCCGAAACCCGCCTTGCGGCCGGCACCTTGCCGAGATCGCCGAGTTCGAGCCGGATGCGCGGGTTGGTCTTCTCCTCGACGGCGGCCAGCGCCTCCCAGTCGCGCGGGTCGGCAATGTCCTCGAACAGGTCGATCGGCGGATGGATGGAGCGGATGATGCGATAGGTCTGGGGCCAGTGGACGCGGCGCCGGACCGCAAGCCCACTCACCATGCACCACGCTCCGCGTCGAGCCATTCGCGCATCGCCGCGAGATCGGAGATGTCGCCGCGCAGCATCAGGTCGAGCGCCGATTGCCCGCCGAAGGTGGCATTCGGCTTGCGGATCCAGGCATAGCCACGCGCCGGTTCGGTGAAGAGGTAGCGCAGCCCCTTGTGGATGCCCATCAGATGCGCCATGCGGGTGCGCAGGTCGCGGTCGATCCGGCCGACGGCGCCCTCCTTCCACCGCGCCCAGGTGCGCGCCGAAATCCCGCCAAGCAGGACGCAGGCCTCGAAGTCGGTGAGGTTCCACGCCTTGAACAGATTGACCGTGGTGCGCGCGAGCGCACCGGCCTCTTCATCCGAAATGGCTGAGCCGACTGCGGCCGGCGTGGTGGTGATGGCTTGAAGCTGCATGTTTAGACCTCGCTAATGGCAGATATATAGCATGTATCTGCCAATTGGCAAGGAATGACCCATCAGGACTTGCGTTCCTTGCCCCCATGAAATGGGGGAGAGGTGGCTCGGCAAAGCCGAGACGGAGCGGGGGCAGCGCCGACTTGGCATCAACTCAGCGCGAGCCCGCCAACGTCGCAGCCCCCTCTCCGACCGCTTCGCGGCCACCTCTCCCCCGCTTTGCGGGGGCGAGGAAGTCGAGCGCAGTGCTTACTCCGCCGCCTCATAGCCCGCGATGCCCTTGATCTCTAAGAAATCCTCGAGCCCGTATTCGGCATATTCGCGGCCATTGCCGGACTGCTTGTAGCCGCCGAAAGGCAGGCCAGCGTCCCATTGGGGATAGTTGATGTAGACATTGCCCGAGCGCATGCGCGCCGCCACGTCGCGGGCCTTCTGCAGGTCCTTGGCCTGGATGTAGGAAGCAAGGCCATAGACGGTGTCGTTGGCCTGCTCGACGGCCTGCTCGACCGTGTCGTAGGGCAGGATCGCCAGCACCGGCCCAAAAACCTCTTCGCGCGCGATGCGCATGTCGTGAGTGACGTCGGCGAACACGGTCGGCCTGACATAGTAGCCGCGGTTGAGTTCGGCAGGGCGGCCGGGGCCGCCGGCGACCAGCGTCGCACCCTCGTCGATGCCGCTCTGGATCAGGTCCTGGATCTTGTCGAACTGGAGCTGGCTGACGACAGGGCCGAGCTTGGTGTTGGCGCCGTCGGCCGGGCCGACGGTGAATTTTTCAGCCGCGACCTTGGCGTGTCCGGCGGCCTCGTCGTGGCGGTCGCGCGGCACGAACATACGCGTCGGCGCGTTGCAGGACTGGCCGCTGTTGCCGAAGCAGCCGGCGACGCCCTTGGAAACGGCGATGGCGAGGTCGACATCCGGAAACAGGATGTTGGCCGACTTGCCGCCGAGTTCCTGATGCACGCGCTTGACGGTGTCGGCGGCGGCCTTGGCCACCAATATGCCGGCCCGGGTCGAACCGGTGAACGACATCATGTCGATGTCGGGATGGCTGGACAGCGCCTGGCCGACGCCCGGGCCGTCGCCGTTGACGAGATTGAACACACCCTTCGGCACGCCGGCCTCGTCGATGATCTCGGCGAAGATGATGGCGTCGAGCGGCGCGATTTCGGACGGCTTCAGCACCATGGTGCAGCCGGCGGCGAGTGCCGGACCCACCTTGCAGGTGATCTGGTTCAGCGGCCAGTTCCACGGCGTGATCAGGCCGACGACGCCGATCGGCTCCTTGACCACGAGATGGTTGCCCTTGACGTGGCGGAACTGGAAAGTCTTCAGCGTCTCGGCCATCTTCTGCAGATGCGCGAGACCGACGCCCACCTGGCTGTCGAGCGCCATCTGGCGCGGCGCGCCCATCTCGCGCGACACGGCAAGCGCCAGGTCCTTGCTGCGCTTCTTGTAGACCTCGATGACGCGATTGAGGATATCGAGGCGCTCCTCGACTGAGGTGAAACCGTATGTGCTGAAGGCGCGCTTGGCGGCGGCCACCGCCTTGTCGACATCGGCCTTGGAGCCGAGCGAGATCTGCGCGAAGGCGTCTTCATTCGACGGATCGATGACGCCGAGCGTGTTTGGCAGGACAGGATCGACCCACGCGCCATCGATATAGAACTGCAGATTGTGTGACATGGTTTTCTCCCTGGGGGTGCCGCATGGCCTTTCCGGCCGTGATATCGGGCTAGAAATAACGATGCGCGAACGGCGCTGTCAAACGCAACCCCCGAAATGGTTGAGCCGGTGCGCCAGAGATTGAGCCAGAGCGCCAATCGTTGATCAGCGGCCAGCGATGAGCGGACTATAGCAGCGTATGACCCGCCTCGCCCAGAAAGCCTCTCGCCGCGGGCTCGTCTGTCGCTTTCACCAGCAGGTGGTCGCCATCGAAGGTCGATACCAGGAAGATGCCCAAACCGTTTTCCGACAGCGGCCTGATGACGGACAGCACAATGCCGGTTTCATCGAACGCAAACGGCCCCTGCAATTTGAAGGCGACCCAGTCGCGATCGTGCTTGACGGCATCCGGCACGCGATCCTGAAGGCAGGTGATCGAGAGCTCGTCGTCGGTTCTGGTGATGCTGACGAAACCCGGACCGTCCGCCCAGCCGGGAATGCCGTCGCCGGCTTGAAGCCGCGAAATCGCATACAAGCCGGGGAGTTGCTTGAGCTTGATCCTGGCAGCCATCCTCACGCTCCGGTTGGTGGGCATCCAACAAGCCGCTTGCTCATATAGACCGTCGTTCCGTTCAGGAACGGCTCCTCCCGATCGACCGTATAGCCAAGCTTGCGATAGAGCGACACATTGGCTTCGAAGGCGCCGTTGGTCAACAGGCGCAGCTCCGCGCGTCCTGCCGCGCGCGCTTTGGTTTCCGCACGCTTCAGCAGCAGCCGGCCGATGCCCCTGCCCTGCGCCTGCGGGGCGACGCAGACATTCTCGACCCAGAGGTGATCGTCGGAGAGCAAAGTCTCGATCATGCCGACGATGCGGCCGTCCTCGACGGCGAGATCGAACGGATGCTCGGCAACAGCCTTGTCGTAATCGGCACGCATCGGCAGCGGTTCGCGGCCGATCACCGGCACCCATCTGGCATAGGCGGCACGCACGATATCCCTGATCGCGGCGGCGTCGGCAGGCTCGGCCGGCCGAAACCGGATGGAAGGATTTGTCATCACAATGCTCCAGACATGAAAACCCCGCCGGCTGATGGTGCGGGCGGGGCGGGAAACGAACGAACCGGATCTATCGTGCCGGATTTATCGTCGCGCAATCAGCCTGCCGCTCCGCGCTGGGCGGAAGCGGCGTCGCTTGGAAGTGGCGGGCGCGCGAGCGAACATGGCGCCAAGCTGGAGCAGGAGGAGCGGTGCGTCAAGATCTGGGGATTGGCCCAAGCCCCCGACTTCGTCATCCACGGGCGAAGCAAGGAGCGTAGCGACGCGGCGCAGACCCGAGGATGACGACGCGGTTGATGTTTCCACCGATCGTCCGAGCATATGGGTCATGAACGCAAGCGAGCCATCGAACTGTCAGCGCTGTCTCAGCACTCCTGCGCCGTCGGCCTAGACGGGATCTTGTCGATGTCGACCTCCGGCTGGCTCATGGCGAACACCATCGTCCTGGCGAAGGAATCGGCCGGGATCGCCACGCGGTCGTAGAGCGCGCGCACGCCTACTGCGACATCAGCCTTCTCGCTGCGGGGTCGATGCGTTGCGGTATCGGGGGTAGAACGTCTGGATTGTGCCCATGGTCGTTCTATCTTCCGGTCGAGCATGATCTCGTCCAAGCGCCAGCAACGGAGCCAGCATCGTGACCGAAACCGACCTCTATCGAGGCTATATCGACTGCCTCAACAACCAGGATTGGCAAAGGCTGCACCGCTTCGTTCATGACGAGGTGCATTACAATGGCGACCGCGTCGGATTGTCAGGTTACCGCGACATGCTGGAGCGGGACTTTCGGGAAATTCCCGACCTCTATTTCGATGTGCAACTGTTGATCTCCGATCCGCCTTTCATCGCCAGCCGCCTCCAGTTCAACTGCACGCCGAAGGGAACTTTCTTCGGCCTGCCCATCAACGGCAAAAAGGTCTCCTTCAGCGAGAACGTCTTCTATGAATATCTGAACGACAGGATCAGGAACGTCTGGTCGGTGATCGACAAGGCGGCGATCGAGGCGCAGCTGTAGCCTCTTCGCTCCTCGATCCGGGCGCTAGTGTCTCCGCAGGGGATAAAGATCGTTCGTAAAAATAGATCATTCTAACCACAATAATTCGTTGGAAAGATCGATTGTGAAATGGCATTTCCCCGGGATAGCCGCCTGGAGAATTGCATTGTCTTCCCTCACCCGTCTTGCGAACGATATTCCGAAAAGCAGGATTTCCGCCGATCTGGCGCGGGGCCGCAAGCGCCTCGATTCCCTGTGCAACGGCATCATACCCGGCATCGTGCTGGTGGCGATGATCACCGCCGTCGCTTTCTCCGCCCGCAACGTCTCCGGCTTCGCCTTGTTCAGCCAGATGATCCTGGCCGTCGTGGCCGGCATGGTCTATTCCAATGTGCTCGGCACACCGGCGCACGCCAAGGCCGGCATCGCCTTCTCGCAAAAGTGCCTGCTGCGCTTCGCCATCGTGCTGCTCGGCTTCCAGTTGACGCTAGGCCAGGTGGTTTCGATCGGCGCCAGCGGCGTCGGCATCGTGGCGGCGACCCTTGGCGCCACCTTCCTCTTCACCATCACGCTCGGCCGGCTGATCGGCGTCGATGCCAAGCTGGCGCAGCTGATCGCCGCCGGCACCTCGATCTGCGGCGCCTCGGCGATCGTCGCCACCAACATCGTCACCGATGCGCACGACGAAGACGTCACCTATGCCGTCGCCTCGATCACCTTGTTCGGCACCGTCGCCATGCTCGGCTTCCCGCTGCTGGCGCCGCTGCTCGGCCTCGACCAGCACGCCTTCGGCCTGTGGGCGGGCGCCTCGATCCATGAGGTGGCGCAGGTCATCGGCGCCGGCTTCCAGAACGGCACCCAGTCGGGCGAGATCGCCACCGTCGCCAAGCTGACGCGCGTTGCCATGCTGGCCCCGATGGTCATCGCGCTCGGCCTGACGGCGCGGCGCAAGAGCGGCGACCCCTCGGCGGCGCGGCCGCCCATGCCGTGGTTCGTCGCCGCCTTCGTCGCCGTCGTGGCGCTGAACAGCCTGGTCGCGGTGCCGGCCGAGGTGAAGCAGGCGATAGTCCTTGCCACCACCATCATGCTGACCATGGGGCTCGCCGCCATGGGCCTGCAGGCCGACATTTCGCAGCTTCGCTCGCGCGGCCTGCGCCCGCTGGCGCTCGCCTTCTGCGCTTTCCTGTTCATCGGCGCCTTCAGCCTGATGCTGGTGAAGCTGGCCTGATCCGCCTGTCCCTGCGCGTGAAGGCACACATCATCTGTCAAAACAATGGCTTAGAGCAATTCCAGGAAAAGTGCGTAGCGGTTTTCCGTCCGGAGTTGCGTAAAAACAAGAAGTTAGAGCGGGTCAGAGATTCTATCAAACTCTGAACCGCTCCAGGAGGCCTTGTCTGAATCTGTTTGTGAACCGGATTCAATCGTCGAACGAACTCGCCGCGACATAGATCGCCGCCAGCGCCTCGATGCCGGCCTGGTCGGCACTGTCGAAGCGGCCGGGCGTCGGGCTGTCGAGATCGAGAACGCCGAAGACACCCTCCTCGTCTTCCAGCAGCACCACCAGTTCGGAGCGCGAGTCGGCGTCGCAGGCGATGTGGCCGGGGAAATCATGCACGTCCTTGATCAGCATCGAGGTGCCGAGCTCGACAGCCGTTCCGCACACGCCCTTGCCCACCGCGATGCGCACACAGGCCGGCTTGCCCTGGAAGGGGCCAAGCACCAGTTCTTCGTCCGATGCCAGGAAGTAGAACCCGGCCCAGTTGAGGTCGGGCACCATCTGAAAGATCAGCGCCGAGGTGTTGGCGGCGTTGGCGATGGAATCGCCCTCGCTCTCCAGCAATGCCTTCAGTTGCACGGCGAGGTCGCGGTAGAATTCGGCCTTGCTGGAGGCGTCGATGGCCTTGGGGGCAAACATGGCTGGTCTCCGTATTCAGAATCGCGGTTCCGTTTTCCGCAAACGCCCTGCACCCAAACGACCACCGGACCATCCTAGGCAATTTCAGGAAGGTGCGAAACGGATTTCCGTTCGAAATAGCGTCGTTGGCACCTCGGCCCGATCTCCATTTCCCGGCAGCAAGGATTATCTGGCCAGCGGGAAAATACTCAAAAGTATTATTTCAGCGCCCGCTTTCTCGGTGCCCGCAAAACGCCAAATAATTCGAAAGATTGAATTTTTCCTGCCGAGCGCCTATTTATCGGACAAGTTCGTTTTCACGATTTCAGCATGAAGGAGATTTGCTCGATGGCCGATGGCAATCAGACTCTGATGGAAAAAGCCCAAGCCCGCTTCGTCGACAAGCAGAAGAAGACGGCGGAGCACAACAAGGCGGCCGCTGAATACATGTCCGAGGCGCGTGCCAGGGAGATCAAGACGAAACGGCTGAGGGAGTTGCGGCTGGCCAAGGAAGAAGCCGACCGCGCGGCCGAAGCGCTGAACCCGACGCCGAAGACGAAACGGGTGGCCAAGAAGGCCGCCGCAACGGGGGTCAAAACATAAGCCTGACCCTTCCCAACCGCAGCCGCAGCTATGACGTGGCCGGTCAACGCATTCGCTTCGTCGGCCATGACGGCACGCTGCAGATTTCCTTCTGCGTGGCCGCCGATGCCATGACCAGGATGCAGCCCGACACCACCGCCGACGAGACCGGCTATCTTGCCGCCTTCGACAGGTCGAGCTCCACTATCCACGACGTCGCCGCCAAGGCCTACAGCCGCACCCACAAGAGCTTGTATGTGCTGACATCGGATGATTTCCGCTGAGACGCTGCCGAAGCGGTCTTGAGTCCATGAATGCGCACGGCGACCTGTGAGCCCGGCACCGATTGGCCGCGCCCCCGCGAAATCCGATCGCGCCAGCGACTGCAATTTTTCTCTTGAACAGGTCTTTGATGTGCCCTAGCTTGAGTTGAGAAAAGGTTTTTCCAAACAGTCCCGATCAGGCTCGGCCATTGGCCGGGCCTTATTCCGGCCGATAGGGAAAACCTTTTCCCAGCTAAGGATTTTTGCCGCGATGGCATCGGACGATCAGCCAATTCCGGTCTTTCCCAAGCCCGTCACCTTGCGTGACGTGGCCGCCCGGGCCGGCGTCAGCGTCGCCACCGCGTCGAAGGCGCTCAACGACCAAGGGCGCATGACGGCCGAGACCCGCGAGCGCATCCGCGAGACGGCGCGCAGCCTGGGATTTCGTCCCAACAGCCTGGCGCAGAGCCTGCTGAGGCGACGTTCCTTCACCGTCGGACTGCTCACCAACGATACTTATGGCCGTTTCTCGCTGCCGCTGATGTCGGGCATTTCGGACGCGCTGGTCGATGCCGGCGTTTCGGTGTTCCTGTGCAATGTCGAGGAGGATCCGCGCCTCGGCCAGCTCCATGTCGAGGCCATGCTCGACAAGCGCGTCGACGGCATCATCGCCACCGGCAAGCGCATCGACCGCCATTTGCCGGTCGACCTGTCCAACCTGCGCGTCCCGGTGATCTATGCCTTCACCCAGCCCGATCCCGACGCCGTCGCCTTCGTCTCCGACGATGGCGGCGGGGCGCGGCTGGCGATCGAGCATTTCCGCCGGCTCGGCCGCAAGCGCATCGCCCATGTCAGCGGCCCGGCGAGCTTTGCCGTGGTGCACGAACGGGCTCAGGCTTACCGCGCCGTGCTGACGGAAAACGGCCTGCCGGTGATCGAGCCGCTGCTCGGCGCCTGGTCGGAAGCCTGGGGACATGACGCCGTGGCAAAACTGTTCGATGGCAACGGCGAAAAACCGGACGCCGTCTTCTGCGGCAACGACCAGATCGCGCGCGGCGTCATCGATGCTCTGCGCGAACGCGGCCTCGGCGTGCCCAATGATGTCGGCGTCATCGGCTTCGACAATTGGGAGATCGTGGCCGAGGCGACCCGCCCGCCGCTGACCTCGGTCGACATGAACCTCGCCGCCCTGGGCCGCGAGGCCGGCCTGACCCTGCTTTCCCTGGTCGGCGGCCAATCCGCCACGCCAGGCATTCGAAAACTGCCGTGCCGGCTGGTGGTGCGTCAGTCCTGTGGCCGTCCGCCTGACGGCTGAAACAAAGCGCCACGCGATCGGCGCCAAGCCGCGGACAGCGGCCAACCCTGGAGGAGGAGAACATGAGGAACCTGATTGCCAAACTGGCCCTGGCCGCTGCCGTTCTGGGTGGCGGCCTTGGCGCCGCCGCCGCCGAGACCGCCAACATCTGGGTGCGCGCCGACGGCTCGAACTTCATGCCGAGGATCGTCGACGCCTTCAACAAGGCGAACAAGGACCAGGTCAAGCTCGACATCATCCCCAATGCCGAGATCATCCCGAAATATGGTGCCGCCGCCGCCGGCGGCACGGCGCCCGACGCGCTGTCGCTCGACCTGATCTACACCCCGTCCTTCGCCGCCGCCGGCCAGCTCGAGGACATCACCGATTGGGCCAAGTCCCTGCCCTATTTCGCCAGCCTGTCGCCGGCGCATGTGAAGACCGGCACCTACAAGGACCATATTTACGGCCTGCCCTTCTCGGCTGACGCCTCGGTGCTGATCTGGAACAAGAAGCTGTTCAAGCAGGCCGGCCTCGACCCCGAGAAAGGTCCCACCAACTGGGCCGAGATCGAAGCCGACGCCGAGAAGGTCAACGCGCTTGGCGGCAACATCAAGGGCTTCTATTTCTCCGGCAATTGCGGCGGCTGCAACATCTTCACCTTCACGCCGCTGATCTGGGCCTCTGGCGGCGACATCCTGTCGGAGGACGGCTCCAAGGTGACGCTGGACAGCCCGCAGCTGCGTGGCGCCATCGATCTCTACCGCTCCATGGTGAAGAAGGACCTGGTGCCGGCGGGTGCGCAGACCGACACCGGCGCCAATTTCTTCGCCGCCTTCGCCGCCGGCAATATCGGCATCTCGCCCTCTGGCGCCTTTGCCATCGGCGCGCTCAACACGCAGTATCCCAATGTCGACTACGGCATCACCTTCCTGCCGGGCAAGGATGGCAACTGGTCGTCCTTTGCCGGCGGCGATAATTTCGTCGTCACCAAGGGCACCAAGAAGCTCGCCGTGGTGAAGGAGTTCCTGGACTTCGCCTATTCGCTCGAGGGCCAGACCATCCTCGCCAAATACGGCAGCCTGCCGGTGCGCGGCGACATCGCCAAGGACGCGCTCAAGGATCTCGATCCGCGCTACCAGATCGCCGCCGAGGCGATGGCGAAGGGCAAGACGCCCTACTCGGTGGTGTTCAACGACCTGATCAACTCCGCCAACGGCCCATGGACGCAGATGATCAACGAGGTGTTCTTCGGCGACGACGTCGATGGCGCGATCGCCAACGCCCAGGAAACCATGCAGTCGATCATCGACCAGGCGCCGCAGAAGTAGCGCTCGCCTGCCGGCCGCCCGCCTGTCTCCCTGGGCGGGCGGCCGGAAATTGTTTTGGTTCAAATGGCAGGGCTATCGCGTTGAGAAGACTCGGTTGCATCTCCGCTTCGGAGCGTCGGAGGGTTGGTTCTCCCTTCTCCCCTTGTGGGAGAAGGTGGCCTCGCGAAGCGAGGTCGGATGAGGGGTGCGCCAGCTTGGCAACAAGTTCGAAATCGCACCTGCCTCATTGCTTGGCGCACCCCTCAACCGTCTGGGCGCTGCGCGCCGATCCACCTTCTCCCACAAGGGGAGAAGGAAGAACGAGCGCCCAGCCATGACCACCATCACAACCACCCCACCGCCCCGCGCCCGCAAGCTCGTCGGCGCTGGGCGCCGGCAGTGGATCGGCCTGCTCTATGTCGCGCCGGCGGTCGCGCTCGTCATGCTGTTCTTCGTCATCCCGCTCGGCATGACGGCGTGGATGTCGCTGCACAATTGGCCGCTGATGGGCGAGCATTCCTTCATAGGCCTCGGTAATTACTGGGCAATCCTGCGCGATACCAGGTTCTGGAACGCGCTGAAATTCACCGGCTACTACACGCTAATCGTCACCATCGCGATCTTCGCCGTCGCCTTTCCGCTGGCGATCTTCATCGAGCGGCCGCGCCCGTTCACCAATCTCTACCGCACCATGTTCTTCATGCCGGCGGTGGTCGGCTTTGCCTCGGCGAGCCTGCTCTGGTCGTGGCTGCTCAACGTCGATTCCGGCCTGTTCAGCCCCGCCGCCTACGACCTCGGCCTGATCGACAGGAAGTTCAACCTGCTCGCCACCTTCCAGCCGGCCTTCTGGTCGATCATCGCCATGGTGGTGTGGAAGGTCGCCGGCTTCACCATGATCATCCTGATGACCGGCCTGCAATCGATCCCGCAAGACCTGCAGGAGGCGGCCGTCATCGACGGCGCCGGGCCGTTCGCCAGATTCCGGGCGATCACCTTGCCGCTGATGCGCCGCACGCTGGCGCTGGCGCTGATCCTGTCGGTGGCGGGCTCGATCCTCGCCTTCGACCAGTTCTACATCATCCTGCGCGGCGGCCCGCGCAACCAGACGCTGACGGCGGTCTACTGGATCTTCAACCAGTCGTTCGTGTCGTTCAAGCTCGGCTATGGCGCGGCGCTGTCGATGGTGCTGCTGGTCATTCTGGTGGCGCTCAGCCTCGTCCAGCTCTGGCTGCTGCGCAAGCCCGAGGGGCTCGACTGATGGCGCAGGCGATATCAGCCAGAGGCAAGCTCGCCGCCCGCCTCGCCAGGCACTCCACCGGCATCATCGCCTCGGTGCTGTTCGTGGCACCGATCGTGTGGACGGTGCTGTCGGCCTTCAAGCCGGCGCAGGAGGCGCGCCTGCCACCGCTGCCGCCCTGGCCGACCACGGGCTTCTCGCTCGAGAACTATCAAACGCTGAACAGTTTTGGCGACGGCCTGTGGGTCTCGGCGCAGAACAGCATCTATGTCTCGGTGATGACCGTCATATTGTCGGTCATTGTCAGCGTGCTCGCCGGTTACGGCTTCTCGCGGTTTCGGTTTCCGTTCAAGGACCTGTTCTTCGTCCTCATCCTGTCGACGATCATGATCCCGTTCCAGTCGATCCTGACGCCGATCTTCCTGGTGCTGACCAAGCTTGGCCTGCACAACACGCTGACCGGGCTGGTCGGCGTCTATGTGACGCTTCAATTGCCGTTCTCGATCTTCATGATGCGCAACGCCTTCGACGCGGTGCCGCGCGAGATCGAGGAGGCCGCTCGCATGGACGGCGCCGGCAACGCCACCATGCTCATAAAGGTGATGCTGCCGCTGGTCTGGCCTGGCGTCGTCACCATCGCGCTGTTTGCCTTCCTTGGCGCCTGGAACGAGTTCCTCGCTGCCCTGGTGCTGATGACCGACCAGTCCAAATTCACGCTGCCGGTGATGATGACCGCGCTTCAGTCGGGCCGCTTCGGCGCCATCGACTGGGGCGCCGTGCAGGCGGGCGTCACCGTGATGATGGTGCCCTGCCTGATCCTGTTCCTGGCTTTGCAGCGCTTCTACATCCGCGGCCTGATGGCCGGGGCCGTCAAGTAATCGATCGAATGGAGTGAGTTCATGACAGCATCGCCATCCCCCCGGCCCGCCACCACAGCCAGGCCCAAGCTCGCCTTCCGCCCGCTGCCGGTGCCGCAGGTCGACGTGCGCGGCTTCTGGGGCGACCGCGCCGAGGCGGTCGCGACGCGCACCGCCGACATCCTTTACGACCGCTGCGTGGAGGCGCGCATGCTGGAGCAGATCGATCCCGACCGTCCCTCGCCCGGCATCGTCATTCCCTTCCACTCGCCGTCGCCCGACGAGGCCGCCTCCCCCGGCTTCACCGGCTCGACGGTGACCACGCAGATGTTCTGGGATTCCGATCTCGGCAAGACGATCGAGACCGCGGCCTATTCGCTCTACCGGCGCAAGAATCCCGAACTGGAGAAGAAGATCGACGCCGTCATCGACATGTATGGCAGACTGCAGCAGGAGGACGGCTATCTCTCCAGCTGGTACCAGCGCATCCAGCCCGGCAAGCGCTGGACCAATCTGCGCGACTGCCACGAGCTTTACTGCGCCGGCCACCTGATCGAGGGCGCGGTCGCCTACTACCAGGCGACCGGCAAGCGCAAGCTGCTCGACATCATGTGCCGCTATGCCGACCACATCGCCTCGGTACTCGGCCCCGAGCCCGGCAAGAAAAAGGGCTATTGCGGCCATGAGGAGATCGAGCTGGCGTTGGTCAAGCTGGCGCGGGTGACCGGCGAGCGGAAATACATGGAGCTGGCCAAATACTTCATCGACCAGCGTGGCCAGCAGCCGCATTATTTCGACGAGGAGGCGCGCGCTCGTGGCGCCGATCCGAAGGCCTATCATTTCAAGACCTATGAATACAGCCAGTCGCACATCCCGGTGCGCGAGCAGGACAAGGTCGTCGGCCATGCGGTGCGGGCCATGTACCTCTACTCTGGCATGGCCGACATCGCCACCGAGTATGGCGACGACACGCTGCGTGTGGCGCTCGACCGGCTGTGGGACGACCTCACCACGAAAAACCTCTACATCACCGGCGGGCTCGGTCCCTCCGCGCACAATGAGGGTTTCACCAGCGACTATGACCTGCCCAACGAAACCGCCTATGCCGAGACCTGCGCCTCGGTCGGGCTGGTGTTCTGGGCCAGCCGCATGCTCGGCATGGGGCCGAACGCCCGCTACGCCGACATGATGGAGCGCGCGCTCTATAATGGCTCCATCTCCGGCCTGTCGCTCGACGGCTCGCTGTTCTTCTACGAGAACCCGCTGGAAAGCCGGGGCAGGCACAACAGATGGAAATGGCACCGCTGCCCCTGCTGCCCGCCCAATGTCGGCCGTATGGTCGCTTCAATCGGCAGTTATTTCTACAGCCTGTCCGACAATGCGCTGGCGGTTCATCTCTATGGCGACTCCACCGCCCGCTTCGACATAGCGGGGGTGCCGGTGACGCTGACGCAGGCGAGCCGCTATCCCTGGGACGGCGCCGTCGAGATCACGGTCGAGCCGCAGGCGCCAGTGGAGTTCACGCTGCATCTGCGGGTGCCGGGTTGGAGCTCCGCTGCCAGGCTGGAAATCAACGGCCAGGCGATCGACCTCGAGGACGTGACCAGCGACGGCTACGCCGCCATCCGCCGTAGCTGGAAAAAAGGCGACCGTGTCAGGCTCGACCTCGAAATGCCGATCGAGCGGCTCTATGCCAATCCCGAGGTGCGGCAGGATGCCGGCCGCGTCGCGCTGTCGCGCGGGCCGCTGATCTACTGCGTCGAGGCGACCGACAATGACACCAGCCTGCATCGACTGACCCTGCCGCGCACAGCCGGCATCGAGGCGCATGACGAACCGGACCTGCTCGGCGGCGTGGTGACGCTTGCAGCCACGGCGCAAGCCGATGCCGGCGACGGCTGGCAGGACGGGCTTTATCGCTCCGAACCGCCGGCCAAGGTCGAGACGCGCCTGACCGCCATCCCCTATTTCGCCTGGAACAACCGCGAGCCCGGCGAGATGCTGGTCTGGCTGCGGGACGGCTGAGGTTGGCTGCAGGGCCTCTTGCGGCTTTGTTATGTCCGGCTTGACTGGGTGGCGGCGGCAGGCAGCGGTGTTTTCGACGCAGCTTGCGCGGCGCTGCCGTCGTCGACATGCGCCCAGGCTGGCCGCTCGAACAGGAACATGCCGAAATCGATGCGCTGGACGATGAAGTAGAGCACCACCGGGCTGATGGTCGAGACCAGCAGCACGGCCAGGCTGAGCATGCCGGTGTCGGTCAGGAGGCCGCTTGCGAGTGCGGCGCCACGGAAGAGCGACATCGGGATGGTGAAGGCGACATAGACGACCAGTGAGTGCTCGCCCAGCCAGCGCAGCCATTCCATGGCGGGGAATTTCGACAGGAAGCCGCCAAGCACGCACAGCGCCACGGCGCCTGCGACCGCCAAAGTGAGATGCAGCGGCGGCCATGCCGCCAAGCCCATCTGCATGCCGACCGGCTGCATGGCGTAGCCCGGCGAATAGACCAGCAGGCCGTTCACGACCGCCCACAAGGCCAAGCCGGCGACGGCCAGCGCCGGGCGGGCCTGCGTCCATTCGACGAGCCTGAACACCAGCGGCGCCATGACGAAGCCGACGTAGAAAAAGACGAAATAGGCCGCGAACTGTTCGACCGCGTAGCTGTCGGGATGCGGTGCCCACATCTGCAGGCAGGCCGCGATCGGGATGACGATCCAGGCGGGCACGGCAAACTGCCGCAGCAGTTTCGCGGCAAGGCCGAACACCGCCAGCATGTAGATGAACCACAGCACGCCATAGGGCTGCACGACGGCCATTGCGAGATCATGCAGCATGCCGGCGGGGTCCCTGCTGAAGATGCCGATCTTCAGCCCGATCGAGATGATCGCCCACAGCACGTAGAAATAGAGGTAATGAGCGACGCGCCGATCGACATAGCGCCGCCATGGCCGGTCGATCACCTGCGACAGGAAAAGCCCCGAGATCAGGAAGAATTCCGGCATGCGAAACGGCGTGGCGAAGCCGATGACATAATGGAGAAAGCCCACCCCGCCCGTGTACTCGCCGGTGTTGTAGGCCGAGTACATCATGACCACGAGGATGATCGAGAGGCCTTTGGCCGTGTCCACCCACGGCATGCGCATCGGGCTGCTGTTCATGGCGGCGAATCCAAAACCGGCCGGCCCGGCTGGCCAGCCTTCATCCGGCGCTATCTAGCACCATCAAGCTTCCCAGATCGTAAACGCGGCTGCTCGCTCGCGGCGACGAAACTATTACGGCTTTCATCGTCGGCGCTGCCCCTCACCTGCCTGCCGGCATCCTCTCCCCGTATAGTGACGGGGAGAGGGAAGCTGTTGTCAGCGTTGCAAAAAAACGCGCGCCGTTGCGGCAGCCACTCTCGCCCCGTTTACGGGGAGAGATGTCCGGCAGGACAGTGAGGGGCAGCGCCGACGGTGACCGTCACGCGCGATGACTATCACGCGGCAGACTACCTTCGCGCCTTCGACTTGTTCAAAGCCACGGCGGCGCGCACCAGCGCCTTGAAGGCCTCCTCGTCCACCTCTTCGCCTTTCTGGAAGTCGATGGCGCGCCGTGTGTTGCCTTCGAGACTGGAGTTGAACAGCCGCGCCGGATCGGGCAACGCCGCACCCTTGGCGAAGGTAAGCTTGACGACGGCCTTGTAGGTCTCGCCCGTGCAAATCATGCCGGCATCCTCCCATACCGGCACGCCGCGCCATTTCCACGTCTCGATCACATCCGGATCGGCTTGATGAATCAGCGCGCGCAACCTGGCGAGCATCTCGCCGCGCCAGTCGCCCAGTTCGCTGATCCTGCCGTCGATCAGCTCGGAGGGAGATTTGCTCGCCTGCGCATCCGTGGTCGTCATTATGTTTCTCCTTCGAACTGACAGATAGAGCGCTTACATGCGCTCGCCAGGCAACTGGCTGGCCTGCTTCACCCAGGCGCTGAACCGCGCCTCGTCCAACCCGTCGTCCTCGCGGATGTCGAGATAGCGCGTATCCCCGCTCTTGGACGGGCCCGGCGGCACCGGGTCCAGCGATTGGCCGCGAAAGAAAGCCACCTTGATGTACTGCGTGAAGCAATGGATGCCGAGGAACCAGCCCTCCCCTTCGACGCCATAGAGCGGCGAGTTCCATTTGCCGGCCTTCCGGACGCCTGGCACGGCGTGCTCGATGAGCGCGTCGAGGCGTTGGCCGACCTCGCGCTTCCAGCCCGGCATGGCCGCGATATAGGCCTGCACCGGCGCATCGCCATGGCCCTTGGCGATCCGCGGGTTGCCGCCGGAAAGCAGCTTCGGCTCAGCCTTGGCGGCTGGTTTGGTCGATTTCGCCATCCGTTCTTATCCGTTGGCGCGCTGCGCGACGCGCCCTTTCGCGACATAGGGCAGCACGAACATATAGAGGCCGCTGAACAGCAAAAGGAAGAGCGGCGGGAGCGGCGAATAGACCACCCAGGCGGGCGGCTGCCCGAACGCCATGGTGGCGAAGTTCGCGGCAACGGTGATCGTGAAAATCATCGACAGCCAGCGATGCGCCTGCCGTATCCATTTGCTCCAGTCCAATTCTGCCTCCTCTTGCGCTATTCGTTGAAACCCGGCGCCTTACCAGCGCGCCAGCTCCGTGATCTGGATGAGATTGCCGCAGCCGTCGTTCACCTGCGCGATGGTTGAGCCGGTCACCGCGGTCGGCGCCATGGCGAAGGCACCGCCATTCGCCTTGATGCGCTCATGATCGCCCTTGATGTCGTCGGTGAACAGCATCAGCGCTGGCTGGCCCTGCCTGAAGATCGCCTGCTGGTAGGTTTTGGCTGCCGGGTTGTCGTTCAGCGCCAGCTGCAATTCGGTCCCGTCGGGCTCTTCGGCCGAGACGACCGTCAGCCAGCGGAACGGCCCATTGCTGAAATCGGCCTTCTTGGTGAAGCCGAGCACGCCGGTGTAGAAGGCGAGCGCCTTTTCCTGATCGTCGACATAGATGCTGGTCAGTTTGATCTTCATCGCATTTCTCCATGGGTTTTGCTGGCGCAGAACCGCCCTGTACTACTGCTGTGTGGTTTTCAGCCTGGCCGGGAACTCTCAGTCCGTTCGCGCCAGAAGCTCTTCCAGCTTCTGCAGGAATTGCGGCCAACCGGTTTTGGCGCCGCCATAGGCCCGTCTCTGGTCGGGCCGGAAACCGGCCTGCTCCATGCGCAGATGGGTTCCCGTTGGCGTCGGAGTGAGCGTGAAAGTCACCACGCTCCTGAGATCGAAGGCCGGGTCCTGATGCGCCAGGTTCCAGGTGTAGGAGAGCGTCCTGTGCGGCTCGACGGCGAGCACCTCGCAGTCGAGCACGCCGCCCCAATCGGCGCTGATGTTGAAGCGATGACCGACGACCGGACTGAAATCGTTCTTCATCAGCCATTCCTCCATCAGATGCGGCTGCGTCAGCGCGCGCCAGAGTTTTTCAGGCGGATGGGAAATCTGCCGCTCGACGACGACAGTGCGGGTCTCCTGGGCACTATCGTTCACTGGTCCATCCTTTTGAGTAAATCCTCGAGGTCGTCGAACCGGCTTTCCCAGAACCCGGCCATCTCACGCGTCCAGTCCATCAGCGGCGCCAACGCGGCAAGCTGCGCGCTGTAATGCGTCTGGCGGCCTTCATGGCGGTCGCGCACCAGCCCCCCTGCTTGAGCACCCCCAGATGCTTCGACACCGCCGGCTGCGAGACGCCTGCCTGTGTCGTCAGCGCCCCAACCGTCTGCTCCCCTTGGCGGCACAGCCGTTCGAAGATCGCCCGCCTTGTCGGGTCGGCGAGCGTCCTGAATATCATGTCATGAGCGTCCGGCATCCGAGATCGATAACCCGTTGGCTATTGATTGACGTATAACCACAGAGATATATGTTCGTCAAGCGGAAGATTGGATGGGCAGGAGCCTACATGGTGCTATTGGCACCCAGGATCTCCTGCGCCACCAGCTCCTGCAGCTGCCACAGATTGCGGTCGCGTATGCCGCAGGCGTCGAGGTGGCGGATCGTCTCGAACAGATATTGCGCGCCCGAACCCCAGTGGCCGACGGCGCTCGCCAGCGTCGCGGCGACCGCCTGCTTGTCCAGTTTGCCGGCGTAGCGCGAATTGGCGGGATCGACGACGAAGCCGAGCGCTCGGCTCATCCCGCCTTCGGTCCTCACCCGCAGCCAGCGCGGCACGTTGACGGCGGGCAGGATGGTCATTTCGCGGCGCAGCAGCGCCTCCAGATTTTCGGCAACCGGCTCGGCGATCTCGAACACCATGCCCTGGCACTGGCCGCCACGGTCGAGCGCCATCATCAGGCCGGGCTGCTCGAGCGTGCCGCGAAAGCGCTGCACGGTGAAGCAGAATGACCGGTGCCAGCCCCGCGCCACCGCCCGTTCGCCGCCCCTCACCTCGCCGGCCGGCTTCCACAGCAGCGAGCCATAGGCGAACAGTTTCAGCGGCCCGGCGGGTGCCGAGGCCAGGATGTCGTCGCGAAACCGCGTATAATCCTGGTCGGTCATATAGACCATGCCTGGCGTCGGCCCGGCATCCTCGACCAAGCGCATGGTGCGCGCCACCAGCGCCTCGGTCAGCGCCATCGGAGGTTTGCGTGGCGCGGGTTTGCGCGGTGCGGCGGAAATCGGCTTGTTCATTTTCGTGCCTCGGCCATGGCAGCCATGTTGCCGAAGGCAGAGGGATTCTCAAGAGCCAGAACCGTTTGAACCTGGAATCGGCACTTGAGCAGTTCCGCGCAGAAGCTTGGTCGGATTCGAGAAATTCTGGCGATATTCAACGTCCCGCGCACCTACGACACCAGCGGCATCGGCACCTTCAGCCCGTCGATCAGTGCGTCGCGGAACAGCGCGATCGGACGCCCCAGCCGCCCGGCCGGCGGGCGGTGCAGCAGCCAGGCGCGCACTTGCGGCTTGAAGTCGGGGCAGTCGATCACCTCCACCGCGTCGCGCCAGCGGCTGTCGGCGAAAGCGCCCGGGGTGACGATGCCGATGCCGTGGCCGCGCACCACGAGAGACATTCTGAGGTCGACGCTGAGCGCCTCCACACCGACCTGGAACTGCAGCCTCGCGGCCTCGAAACTCTGCTTGATGAAGGCGCGAAAACCGCAGCCGTTTTCGTTCATCACCCAGGCGAAGCGCGACAGGTCGGCAAGTTTCGCCGGTTTCGGCACGCCAAGGCTGGGGGACGCGACCAGCAGCACCGATTGCGCACCGAGATCGTCGCAGACCAGTTCGTCCGGCGGCGCCAGGCCTTCGGCAAGGCACACCGCCACCGCGTCGAGCTCGCTGCGCGCCACCTGCTCCACCAGCCTTGGCGACCAGCCCGAACTGATGCGCAGCGTCAGTTGCGGAAAAGCCGCGCGCAGGCTGTCGAGCGGCAGCGCAAGTGCTGCGTCCGAGAGATAGGGCATGATGCCCAGCCGGAACTCGCCCTTGACCTCGCCTTGCGGCGAGACGCCGGCCTTCAGATCCTCCAGCGAACGCAGCACGCGGCGGCCATGCTCATAGGCCTCGCGTCCTGAGGCGGTCGGCTTCAACGGCTTCGACTGGCGGTCGAGAAGTGCCGTCGCCAGCCCGTCCTCGAGGTTCTGGATGCGGCGCGTGACACCCGGCTGGGTGAGGTTGAGCCTGGCCGAGGCGCCGACGATCGAGCCGGTTTCCACCACGGCGACGAAGGCTTCGAGATCATGGATGTTCATGCGCACCTCGCATAATCATTATCGAATTTATTGAATTGTAGCATGATAAAGCTTTGGCATAAAGTCCTTGCCCGATATGCAGCTTTATTGAGGACTTCATGCTCGATACCAATGACGGCCAAACAACCGGCCGGCTTCCGGTTCAAACCATCACCGGCCCGCAGACGCTGCTGTTTGCCGCCTCCACCGGCATCATCGTCACCAACCTGTTCGCGCCGCAGACACTGGTTGGGCTGATCGGCCCGTCGCTCGGCGCTGGCGCCGCGAGCGTTGGCCTTGTCGCCATGGCGACGCTGCTCGGCTATGCCGCCGGCCTGTTCTTCCTGGTGCCGATGGCCGATCTCGCCGAGAACCGCACCCTGATCCTGCGCATGCTGGTCGCGGCGGCATTGGCGGCCGGCGTGGCGGCGCTGGCGCCCACCATCGCCTCGCTGCTGATCGTCCTGTTCGTGCTCGGCGCCGCCTGTTCGGCGATCCAGATTCTGGTTCCGATCGCCGCCTCGATGGCCCCGCCCGGCGAGGCCGGCCGCGTCATCGGCGACGTGATGAGCGGGCTGATGATCGGCATCCTGCTGGCGCGGCCGTTGGCAAGCCTCGTCGCCGACGCCTTGGGCTGGCGCGCCTTCTACGGCCTCAGCGCCGCCGCCCTGACGCTGCTCGCCATCGTGCTCGCCTTCACGCTGCCGCGCCGGCGGCCGGTGGCGGGATCGTCTTATGGCAAGCTGATTGCTTCACTGTTCCATCTGCTGCGCGAGGAGCCGGTGCTGCGGCGCCGCGCGCTGACGGCGGCGCTGGTGATGGCGGCGTTCAGCCTGTTCTGGACGGCGGTCGCCCTGCGCCTCGCGCAGCCACCCTTCGGCCTTGGCCAGCGCGGTATCGCGCTGTTCGCGCTCGTCGGCGCCGGCGGTGCGGTGGTCACGCCTTTGTTTGGCCGCGCCGGCGACCATGGCTGGACGCGATCCGCCACCATCTTCTGCCATCTCGTGCTGATCGGCGCGCTGGCGCTCGCGGCCTGGGCCGGCTCCTCCTTGTCCGGAACGTCCTGGACGCCGCTCGTGCCGATGGGCATCAGCGCCGTGCTGCTCGATATCGGCGTCACCGGCGATCAGACGCTCGGCCGCCGCGCCATCAACCTGCTGCGGCCCGAGGCGCGCGGCCGCCTCAACGGCCTGTTCGTCGGCATCTTCTTCATCGGCGGCGCCATCGGCTCATTGCTGGCCGGTGTTGCCTGGGCCTGGGCCGGGTGGCCGGCGGTCTGCGCCATCGGCGGCGGCTTTGGGCTCGTCGCACTGCTGGTCGACTGGATCGGCGGCCCGGAATGACCGCCAGCCGGAACGACATTGCCTCATAAGCGTTGTCGGTTGGGAGGAAGTCATGAACGATGCGCCGGCAACGCCCGTCGGCAGACCGCTTTCGCCAGGCGAACTGGTCACCGTTATGTCCCATTTCCATCGCGCCGAGATCGCCCGTATGGCCGGCTGGCGTGACCGCCTCGATCGCACCAGCAATTGGGCGATCACCGTTGTCGCGGCGATGCTGTCGGTGTCGCTGTCGACGGCCAGCGCCCATCACGGCGTGCTGCTGTTCGCCATGCTGCTGGTGCTGCTTTTGTTGTGGATCGAGGCGCGCCGCTACCGCTTTTTCGACGTTTACCGCGCCCGCGTGCGCCAGTTCGAGCGCCATTATTTCGCGCAGATCTTCTCGCCGCAGCCCGATTTCGCCTCCGACTGGCTGCTGGTCGTCGGTGAGAGCCTGCGCACCCCAAAATTCCTGGTTTCGCAGCGCGTTGCGCTGGCGCGCCGTCTGCGCCGCAACTACCTGCACATGATGCTGATCCTGTTGCTCGCCTGGGTCCTCAAACTGTCGACCCCGAGCCTGATCGATCAAGGCGTGCCGGTCGGTTTTGTCGGCACAATGCGCGAGGCCGTCGGCGCGGCGGCGCTCGGTCCCATCCCGGGCGCGGCCATCGTCGCCGTGGTTGCCCTCCTCTATGCCGGCCTGCTGGCGGCCGCCTTCCTGACGCCGGGCGACGACGGCGAACTCTCCTTCGGCGACGTCCACGTCTGACCTCGATGCCGGACGCCAACAACTCGCGACGGATGGCTGCAACACAAACGTCGGCCGCGCGTTGTGATGGTCAGTCCGCGGCGGCGTCTTGAAGGGACCCATGATCCATCCATCGGCAATGAGGCCGCACGGTACAGCGGCCGCCCTTTCGCTGGCCATTTTCGTTCTGGCGCCGGCACACCACGCGCTGGCCGCGCAGCCGGCCGGCCACGCCTCGGGCATCGGCGGCTCGGCGGAGGGACTATTCGTCGCCGAGATCGTGCTCCTGCTTCTGGTCGGCCGTGGCCTCGGCGAAATCTTCCAGCGCTATGGCCAGCCGGCGATCATGGGCCAGCTGATCGGCGGCATCCTGCTCGGGCCGTCGCTGTTCGGCTGGATATGGCCCGACGCCCAGCATCTGATCTTCTCCACCGACCCGGCGCAGAAAAGCATGATCGATGCCGTCTCGCAGCTCGGCATCCTGCTGCTTCTCCTGCTTACCGGGATGGAGACGGATCTGCGCCTCGTGCGGCGGGTGGGCGCGGCCTGTTTCTCGATCTCGATCACCGGCGTCGTCGTGCCCTTTGCCTGCGGCTTCGCGCTCGCGCAGGCGCTGCCGGATTCCCTTCTGCCCGAGCCGAGTGAGCGCATCGTCGCCGGACTGTTCCTCGGCACGGCGCTGTCGATCTCCTCGGTCAAGATCGTCGCCATGGTGGTGCGCGAAATGAACTTCATGCGCCGCAATCTCGGCCAGGTCATCGTCTCCTCCGCCATCATCGAGGACACGATCGGCTGGCTGATCATCGCCGTCACCTTCGGCATCGCCACCAATGGCAGCCTGCAGGTGCTGCCGCTCATCATCACGGTGGCCGAAGTGGCGCTGTTCATGGTGTTTTCCTTCACCATCGGCCGCCGCGTGGTGTTCACCCTGATCCGCTGGAGCAACGACTCCTTCCGCAGCGAGTATGCCGTCGTCACCGTCATCCTCATCATCATGGGCGTGATGGCGCTGATCACCAATCTGATCGGCGTCCACACCGTGCTCGGCGCCTTCGTCGCCGGCATACTGGTCGGGGAATCGCCGATCCTGTCCGACCACATCGAAGGCCAGCTGCGCGGCGTCATCACGGCGCTGTTCATGCCGGTGTTCTTCGGCATGGCCGGCCTGTCCGCAAACCTCACCGTGCTTGCCGACCCGACTCTGGCGCTGCTGACGCTAGCGCTGGTACTGATCGCCAGCATCGGCAAATTCTCGGGCGCCTTCCTCGGTGGCCGGCTGGCCGGCATGTCGCTGAGGGAGGCCATCGCCGTCGGCAGCGCCATGAACGCGCGCGGCTCGACCGAGGTCATCGTCGCCTCGATCGGCCTGTCGATGAACATCCTGTCGCACAATCTGTTCACCATGATCGTCACCATGGCCGTCATCACCACGCTCGCCATGCCGCCAATGCTGCGCTGGGCGCTCGGCCGGCTGCCGGTCGGCGATGCGGAAAAGCAGCGCGTCGAGCGCGAACTGCTCGACGAACACGGCTTCGTCTCGAAGCTGGAGCGATTGCTGCTGCTCGTCGACGACAGCCCGGTCGGCAAGTTCACCGCCTATCTCGCCGGCCTCGTCGGCGGCGGCAGCGGCATGCCGACCACGCTGCTTCACCTCGAGGACGGCAAACTGCCCGGCCCTGCCCGCGACAAAGGTCCCGAGCGGGCCTCGAAACAGGTCAAGAAGGCGGCGGCCAGAAGCGCCAGGGCTGTCCGCAAGGCCGAGGATACGCCCGTCGACGAGGTCCACCTCACGGCCCGCGCCGAGGCTGAAGCCACCACCGAGACCATCGCCGCCGAGGCCCGCAAGGGCTACGGCCTTCTGCTGGTCGGGCTCGACAACGCGCTGACCGACAGAGGCACCTTCAGCGGCACGCTGAACGATATCACCAGCGGCTTCGACGGCCCGCTCTGCCTGGTGCTGAATGGCGCCAAATCCAGCGGCAAGATGCCGATGCTGCGTGCCGGCGCGACCATTCTGGTTCCCGTCAACGGCACCGAGGTGGCGCGGCGCGCCGCCGATTTCGCGCTGGCCCTGGCGCGGCCGCACCGGGCCCACGTAAAAGTCCTTTACGTCTCGCAGGCCCGCAAGGGCAGCCGGCCAAGCTCGGTTTCGCACCGCCGCGAGGAGGCCGTGCTCAAGGATGTCGCCGATCTCGCCGACCGCTATGGCGTCGCCGTCGAGACCGCCATCAGAACGCGCGCCACGCCCGACCAAGCGATCGCCAGGGAAGCGGCCAAGGGCGCGGCGATGGTGGTGATGGGCGTCACCCAACGGCCGGGCGAAGAGCTGTTCTTCGGCGACACGGCGACCGCCGTGCTGGCCGCCGTCGCCTGCCCTGTCGTGCTTCTGGCGAGCGATCGCGTCAGGCGAGCCGAAGCCGGCGCCGAGGAGGCGACAGCCGAGACCGGCGCCTGATGTCTGCGGTCCTACAGGCCGAGGAACTGCCGCCCGATCATGTAGCCCAGCGCCGCCGCGACGAGCGGGAACAGCGCCGGCGCGACCTTGCTGAACAAGGAAATGCTTGTGTCCTTGGGCGGCACATAGCGTGCATTGCCGAGATTTTTGGTCATTGCGTACCCCACGCGCACCGATAATTAGCGGATGCTTATTGATGCATGGCCGAATTAACGGGTTGTAAAGAAATTCGATCGAATAGCCGACCATTGCGCGGCGCCCACAGCCTATTTGTCGCCTTGTTCGAAAGCGCCGATGCCTTGCGCGATGCGAGCGAAGTCGAGCCCGGCCATGTCATCGCCTGCTGGAAACGCGCCGGCTGAGCAGGGCTACAGACAAGCCGCCCGCGCTTCGGCTACAGTTCCCTCGGGGGCGTCACCAGGGGGAGGATCGAGATGAGCAAAGCCAGTTCAACGCCGGCCGGGCAACCCCGGCCGCCCAGCCCGAGACAACTCGCCGAGATCGCCAGCTACCACGCCCATATCTATTACGGCGACGCCGCCCAGCGCCAATACGCCGAATGGCTGCGCCAGCGCATCGGCGAACGTTTTCGCGTGCGCCTGGGCAGTTGGCGCGACGAGCCGGTCGGCCCGCACGAACAGGCCATGTACCAGGTCTCCTTCGCCACCGAAATCTTCGCCACGCTGGTGCCCTGGCTGATGCTGAACCATGGCGGCCTCAGCATCCTCATCCACCCAAACACCACCAACCCCAAGCGCGACCATCTGGTCGACCCGATCTGGATCGGAAAGGCATTGGGCGTGCATGGCGAGGTGCTGGGGGAAGAGGATGAGGCGGAAGATGCGCTGGAGGTGAATACGGAGCCGACGCTGGAAGCCTGAGAGGGCGTCCAGACCCGCGATGAGGGGGTCTCGCGACGATTTGATGATCCCATGGGGAATGACCAGATGAACAACCAACCCTTGGCCGCCGAAACCTTGCCCTATCTGTCGGCCGCGCTGCTCGACCGCCTGTCGATCTCGACAGTCGACATGGTCGACGAGATCGAACGCCAGATATCAGGCCAGAGGCGGGGCGAAGTCTGGTGCGCGCCGAAGGCGGTCGTGCTGCCGGGCGACGACCGCTACATCATGGCGACGCTTGGCGTTGCGTCGACGCCGCCGGTGCTCGCCACGAAATCGCTGGTCGTCAATCCGCGCAACGCCGGGCGCGGACTGCCCACGCTCAATTCGCTGATCACGCTGCTCGACGCCGAAACCGGCCTGCCGCTTGCCCTGGTCGACGGCAACTGGGTGACCGAAAAACGCACGGCCGCCTTGAGCGCCGTCGCCGCCAGGCGCATGGCGAGAAGCGACGCGTCATCCCTGGCCTTCATCGGCTGCGGCGTGCAGGCCCGAGGCCACCTCGAAGCCTTCGCCGACCTCTTCCTCTTGCGCGAAATCCGCGCCTTCGGCCGCGGCACCGCCAACCGCGACGCGCTGTGCCAGATGGCGCGCTCGAGCGGGCTGCAAGCAATCCCCTGCGACACGGCACAGGCCGCGATCGAAGGCGCCGACATGGTGGTGACGACAGTGACCCTGGTGCCCAAACCCGAACCGTTCCTCGACGCCAACTGGCTGAAGCCGGGAAGCTTCACCGTGATGACCGACCAGGCCCTCCCCTGGCTGGCCGAGACGATGCCCCGCTTCGACCGCATCATCGTCGACGATCTGGAGCAGGAGCGAAATATGGCCAAGCCGATGGTTGATCCTGCACTGGTTGTGGGTGACCTGACGGGTTTAGTTTGCGGCGATTTTGCGGGGCGGGAGGGCCGGGCGAGACGACGGCGTTTGTTTTTCGGGGGCTGGCGGTTGGGGATCTGGCGGTGGCGGGGTTGGCGTATGTGCGGGCGAAGGCGGCTGGGGGAACGTAGGGAGCGCGAAGCGGGTTTCGGTTCGCGATTGCGTCAGGGCCGCGCGGGAGGACGGTGAGGTAGAAGAGGCGCTGGAGGTGATACGGATTCGACGTGGTGTGAAGGGTGGCGACCAACAACGGGCAGGTGTCGTCACGAAAAGGACATGCAATGCCCACCGCTTCGCGCCACGTCGCGAGGTCGTCGGCGTTGCTTATCTCCTGCACTGGCGAGTGGGCCGGCGCCTTCTAGACGTTCGCCAATGTCTTCATTTGCCTCGTGTAGTGCGGTCCAACTGTTAACCCACTTGGCTCCAATGTCGGATCAAGCATCGAGGTCGTAAATATAATTTGGTGCGGAAATTTCGCATTTTTCGACTCTTCAATAAGAATCCGTTGGTAGTTGTGACTCCGCTTCTCTTCCATACCTTTATCTTCGATGTTATCCATGAGAAGAAATTTCGGATGCCAAAAATCAGCATCATACGATGCAGCTAATAGTAGAGACAATATTGCTGTGTTCTTCAAAACAACATTACTACTTTCTGCAAAGTTCATCTTTCCGTCAACCAACATCGCATCATCGCCAAAATTGACAGAAAAGGCTGTAGGATTCTCAAAAGCCTCCTGTCTTTTGAGATCCTTTGTCAGAATTCGCTTGCCAATCGTGCCGACCAAATTCATTGCCTTCGCAACTCGCGCCATATAAGATGCCTCGAGCCGCTTGATTTTAGCCTCAAGCAATGCAATCTCATCATTGAGCGTTGACCGCTGCACCGATAGCTCATCTATCCGTTGAAGAGTGGCGCGAAGTTCCTCCATATACTCGGCTTCCCGTTCGAGCCCGCCTAGCAATTTGTATCGTTCGGCAAGGTAGGCTTCGCGTGGAGAATTGCTGACGTCATACCGCGACGAAAAATCGGCCATCGTTGAGGAGTAGGCCCGCCGCAGAGTCCTGACTTCACTTTGCAACCTCTCCACTTCTGCCGCCTTCATGGTCAGAAGTTGCCGCGACTCTCTGATCTGAAGTTCATGATCCACCTTCAGTTCAAAATATTTGGACTTTGCCTTGTCTTCATCGATGATCTCATCACAAACTATGCAATGTTGAGCTTGCTTGTCCGAAAGCGGTTTCAGGCACGCAGGACAATATTGGAACTCGATGGTTCCCAACCGGAACGACAAATTCTCTGCGGCACCGAGGGCGGCTAACTGTTGTTCGAGGTGCTCTACGAATTGATTAATCTCTCCCTGCTCGCCTTCAAGATCACTCAAACGCTGTTCAGATCCTTGAAGTTCTCCCGCCAGCTTCTGAAGTCGTCGCCTCATTACTTTGCGTTCGGCCACAAACTCTTTGGCTTGATCTTCCTCAATAATTGAATCAACATTGCGAATCTCGTTTGCGATCCGCACCTTTCGAGTATTCAGTTCGCCGAGCCGCGTGTCCAGAATTGCAACTGAAGTCAGCCCTTCCGGACTCGGCAAGGATAGAATCGCAGCTTTATAAAGGCGGTCCTTTTCGGCGTAGTCGGCTTTGGCCTCTCTCAGTTTGATGAGACTCTCGTAGAGGTCATATCCGTTGACGCCAATAACAAGTTGTCCAACCGTCTCGCGTATTTCACGGGTATCGAAGCTCTCGAACCGAAAAAGCTTACCGGGTGGGGTCTGCTGATCAGCATAAAGCAGTCGAAGCAACTGATGCATGGTAATATTGGAATTGGCCGCGTTCGGTGCGTCTGGGATTCCAGCCGCTCGGAAAGCTATCTGCGTAAACGACAAATCCAGCCCACTGGGTGGGCGCCGGATGGGGACACGCTGCCAATCATCGATACCCTTGTCTAAAGACTCTTCCAGCGAGCCGTAGTAGACAAGTATAGGCTCCTGTTTGCTTCCGACTGCCCGATGAAGCGTGAGTATTGAATGTTCTGTTTCAACCTCTATGCGAACCGCTGAGCAATTCCTCGCGGCGTCCTTCCACCGATCAAACTCGCCGCCAAGTCCATAGAATATGAAATCAGCAATTGTAGATTTCCCTGATCCGTTCTCACCCCTTATAATGTTGATGCCACGATGGAATAGCTCATCGTAGGCCACCTCTTTCCCCCGGGTAACACGAAGTCTTTTGAGCGCTAAAAAAGAAACCACGTTTAAGTACCGATCCTTCGCAATCCGGTCATTGAGCGGAGGCCGCCCTTGCCTTGTCCAATAGCGACGTAGTCTGTCACTAGGAAATTTAGAATCTCTTCTTCTCCAGGCAAAACCAGTTGATAACCTAGCTGAGATACTAGATCACGGCCGTGCTCACTGAGGCCATACCTGTCTCGGTTGACGGGCTCCAATTCGACCAGACCCTTTCCGACAAGGTTGTGGAGCGCTAGCGTCTGGATTCCACCCATTTTGGTATAAAGAATTGGTGGGGAGGGATATTGAATGAAGGTTTCGTCGGGTTTCGGGATGCGCAACGCGGTAAAGGTGCGCCGCACGTCAGCGCTCATATGCGTAAGATGAAGCAGACTTGGATTGACGAAATAAAAATCGGAAACAAAGAGTCGGTCTCGATTCGGGGGCTCACCCTTCCAATGCGACAGCAGTGCCAAGTACCGGCGGGCCGTGTCGAACAGATCAAGCTGCGCATACCACAACCGATATGTCACGGCTTATCCCACCGAATATGACAGCGCTCAGTAAGAAAGTAGAGCGCGTTCATGATCGTTTTTGCTGTCGCACTTTCGGGGGCATATTTTTGGCTGAGCGGATCAACGATCTGGGTTTGGATTGCAGCGGCGACCGTCGCTTCATCCGCATCATTACAGATCAAGGGATAAAAGATAAGACTTTGAAAGCGTTGTTCGATATCCGCAAGTAAGCTCTTGTAGACTGTCGATATTGATGTCTTCAGCCCCGTCCGGAGAAATGGGCGTGCAAATTTGCTCTGAGAGTCATTTGCGAAATCATACTGATGCTCCCGCCCAGCGGCGACCATTTTAGACATCAGATCTCGCCTATCGCTGCCAGATGGCTCGTCGAGATCGTCGGCGGCGAACGCGTCATTGACGGTGGCCTCAGGGGAGCAGACGAGGAGAAGCAATTTACGTATACGATGCCTGATGCTGGTGTAGATTAGACTGCTACGATCCGTCGGTTTGCAAATGTTAATGTGATCAGCATCAATTGGGATGGGCATTGCTCCATTTACACCAGGGTCCGCGCTCTTCTCATCGACCACAAGGAACGCGTTATTCGTTAAATGTTTTTCATGATAGATAGCAATTGTCAGTGAAGTTCTTTGACAATGCGCGCGAAAACTCTCGTTTAATTCCTTTAGTTCGGAATTATCATTTATAAGCTTTTCAACATGAACCGACGTAAAACCTTTAACGAAGAACTTAAGTAAATTCGCCAAACTGGATCCGCTGTGCGGGGTAGCAATAAAGATAACTCCGAGACATTGCTCACCGATGTTCTGCCAGTCCTCGTCCGTTGACTCCCTTGCGGTTCTAATTATCTGCTTGACCAGCAACCCACCAAGACTGTGACATATAAAAACAATAGGCCTATTGCCAAAATCATAGCTGGCGAGTGTTTCGATAACATTCTTGGCTCGATCGTATAAGTTCATCTCCTTCTTCGCCCATTGGGCAAAGACACTTGCCGGGAAACCAAGTGTATAAAGATTAAGCTGTGGAATGTCTTTGGCTAACCAGTGCGGCCAATATCCACCCTCGACCTCGCTTGAACCCTCAAAAGTCCAGGTGTCCACGGGATCTCCAGAGAGACCGTGCACAAAAATGACGTCGACTGCACCGCCGTTAGCCGCGATGGTAGCGAAAAAATTAGAACTGGCGGACACACTGAATCTCAATGGGGCAATGGATATACAAGCTTAAAGTATTGTCGAGGTATTTCAAGCCTACCGTGACCCCAATGCTCACATTCCTTGTCGGCCCAGGCTATGGTGCTGGAAGATGCCGCGACCTATGAAGTCATGCCCTCGTTTTGTCTGCGCTTCGATAGTTAGTTTCGGAATAGATCTGACCGAGCCTCGAGCGGGGATATCTTGCCACAGTAAATTATAGGGCATTCAAAGGGCTGAGCGCCTTATTCTCGCGGCGCAGGTCCGCCATCGGTCGGTATGGTTTGCCTACAGAGCGGGATGCGGTGGTCCTTAGCGGCTCGCCCCACTACCCCCCGCCAATCTCGGCAGCAAAAAAATCTCCGCCCCTTCCGGCAGCTCCTTGCTCCACGTATCCCGATAAATCGTCCCGTCGATCGCCACCGCGATCCCGCGATCGATCCAGGGCTCAAATCCGGGATACTGTTCAGCCAGTTTCCTGAACAGTTCCCTGATGTCCTTGGCCTCGACCTCGACCTTGCTCTTGCCCCCGGCAAGCTGGCTGAGCGCGCCCCAGAGCGTGACTTCAACCATCGCGCGCCGGAGCCTCGCCCTACCCTTCCCGTTCCGCCTCGATGGCCGCCAGGATGCGCGGCGGCGACATCGGGATGTGGGTCATGCGCACGCCGGCCGCGTTCGAGACCGCGTTGGCGATCGCCGCCAGGGGAGGCACGATCGACGTTTCGCCGACGCCGCGCACGCCATAGGGGTGGTTGGGGTTGGGGATTTCCAGGATCTGCGTGTCGATCATCGGCAGGTCGGAGCACACCGGGATGCGGTAGTCGAGGAAGCCGGCGTTCTGCAGCCGGCCGTCCTTGCCGTAAATATACTCCTCGTTGAGCGCCCAGCCGATGCCTTGCGCGGCACCGCCCTGGTACTGGCCCTCGACATAGGTCGGGTGCACCGCCTTGCCGGCATCCTGCACCACCGTATAGCGGATCACCTTGGTCGCGCCCGTCTCGGGGTCGACCTCGACGTCGCATATATGGGTGGCGAAGGAGACGCCGGCACCGTCGGCGACGAGCTCGCTGTGGCCGGCGATCGGCCCGCCTGTGGTGCCGGACTTGGCCGCGATCTCCTTCAGCGACAGTTTGCCGAGATTGCCGTGCTTCTCGCCCTTGGCGACCGCGTGGCCCTGTTCCCAGACCACGTCGTCGACCGAAATGTCCCACATCTGCGCGGCGCGCTCGCGCAGGATCTTGATCGCGTTGCGGGCGGCCGAGATCGTCGCCATGGAGGAGGAGAAGGTGCCGCGGCTGCCGTCGGTCATGTCGTTGTAGCCGAGGCTCGACGTGTCGGCGACGATAGCCTTGAGCTGGGAATAGTCGATGCCCAGTTCCTCCGCCGCCACCAGCGACAGCGAGGCGCGGGAACCGCCCACGTCGACGGTACCCACCGCGAGCGAGACAGAGCCGTCCATGCCGATGTTCAGGTCGACGCAGGTCTGGCCGCCGAAATTGAACCAGAAGCCGCAAGCCATGCCACGCCCCTGGTTTTCTTTCAGCGGCGCCTTCATGTGCGCATGGTTCTTCACCGCTTCCAGCGTCGGGCCGATGCCGATCGGGCCGTAGACCGGGCCGTAGGACGAGCGCGTGCCTTCCTGGGCGGCGTTCCTGATGCGGAACTCGACCGGATCCATGCCGAGCTCCTTGGCGAGCTCGTCGACCGCGCTTTCCACCGCGAAGGCCGCCATCGGCGCCGAGGGCGCGCGGTAAGCGGCGGTCTTCGGCCGGTTGACCAGCACTTCGTAGCCGACGGTCTTGACGTTATCGAGCTTATAGCAGGCGAACGCCGTCATGGCGCCGATCTCGGCCCATGAACCGGCATAGGGGCCGGCGGAATAGCGCAGCGTGGCTTCCGCCGCCGTGATCGTGCCGTCCTTGCGGGCGCCGATCTTGACGTCGATCGAGGTGGCGCTGGTCGGGCCGGAGGCGCGGAACACCTCGTCGCGGGTCATCACCAGCTTCACCGGGCGGCCGGCCTTGCGCGACAAAGCGAGCGCCACCGGCTCGGCCCAGACATGGGTCTTGCCGCCGAAGCCGCCGCCGATCTCCGAGGAGGTGACGCGCAGCTTCGAGGCTTCCATGCCGAGCAGTTGCGCGCAGTGCTGGCGGTAGACGAAATGGCCCTGCGTGCAGACCCAGAGGTCCGCCGTGCCGTCGGTGCTGACATTGGCCACGCAGGCATGCGGCTCGATATAGCCCTGGTGCGTCTGCTCGGTCTTGAACGAGCGCTCGACGATGAAATCGGCGTGGCCGAAACCCTGATGCACGTCGCCATGGCCGAACTGCGAGCGCTTGGTGACGTTGGATGGCTTGACCGGCTTTTCCTCAAGCCCCTCGGTGAACACCGCGTCGTTGATCAGCGGGGCATGGTGCTGCATCGCCTCGTCGACATCGGTGACATGCGGCAGCACCTCGTAGTCGACCACGATCAGCTTCAGCGCTTGCCTGGCCGTGCGGGCATCGATCGCGGCGACGGCGGCCACCGCATGGCCGTCATAGAGCGCCTTGGTGCGCGCCATGCAATTGTCGAGGATGTCGTACATGGCGGCATCGCCATCGGTAAGATCGGGCAGGTCTTTCGCCGTGATCACCGCCTTCACGCCCGAAAGCGCTTCCGCCTTCGAGGTGTCGATCTTCCTGATCTTGGCATGCGCGTGCGGGCTGCGCAGCACGCGGCCGACCAGCTGGCCGGCCATGTTGAAGTCGGCGCCGTAGCGGGCGCGGCCGGTCACCTTGTCGACGCCGTCGGGACGGATCGGGCGCGTGCCGACGGAAGCGAATTTACGCCCCGAAAAACGCGGATCGAAATTCATCTCAGGCTCCCTTCATCACGATTGCCGCGTCCTGGACGGCGCGCACGATCTTGTCATAGCCGGTGCAGCGGCAGAGATTGCCGGCCAGGCCGAAGCGGATTTCCTCCTCGGTCGGGTCGGGGTTCTTGGCCAAAAGGTCCTTGGCCGCGATCAGGAAGCCGGGCGTGCAGATGCCGCATTGCAGCGCGGCATGCTCCAAAAACTTCTGCTGCAGCGGGTGCAGCTTGTCGCCATGCGCCATGCCTTCGACCGTCTCGATGCGGCGGCCTTCCGCTTCCGCGCCGAGCACCAGGCACGAACACACCAGCCGGTCATCGAGGATGACGCTGCAGGCGCCGCAGTCGCCGGTGCCGCAGCCTTCCTTGGCGCCGGTCAGGCCGAGCCGGTCGCGCAGCACGTCGAGCAGCGTCTCGTCGGGCTGGCAGAGATATTCAATCGTGTCGCCGTTGATCGTGGTTGAAACCGCTACGCCAGCCATCATTTGCCTCCTGCACGTGCATAGGCGGTCTGTGCGGCTCTGCTGGCCAGCACGCCCGCAACCTTGCGCCTGAATTCGATTGTGCCGCGCTTGTCGTCGATGGGGCGGCAGGCCCCGGCGCAGACCTTGGCCAGCCGCTCCAGCGCTGCCTCGTCGAGCTTGCGGCCGACCAGGGCCTCGGCCCCTTCTTCCACCAAAAGCACGGTCGGCGCCGCGGCGCCGATCGCCACGCGGGCCGCCGTCACGACGCCGGCCTCGTCCAGCGTCAGGTTGACGCCGGCGCTGACCACGGCGATGTCCATCTCCGTGCGCGGAATGAACCTGAGATACGCATCGGCCGAGCGCGGCGCTTGGCTGCCGAGCAGGATCGCCTCGATGATCTCGCCCTTGGCGAGCGATGTCCGGCCCGGTGCGGTCGGCACGGTCTCCACGGCAATCGTGCGCTTGCCCGACGGGCCGACAACCACCGCCCTGGCGCCCGCCGCCACCAGTGCCGGCACGCTGTCTGCCGCCGGCGAGGCGTTGCACAGATTGCCAACGATCGTGCAGCGTCCCTGCACCTGCTTGGAACCGATCAGCTTCGCCGCCTCGACGACGCCTGGCCACGCCTTCTTCAGCGCGGCGTTCTCGCCCAGCACCGCGCAAGGCACGGCGGCACCGATGCTGAAGCCGTCGGCGGTTTCCCTGATGTCGCGCAGGCCGGCGATGGACTTGATGTCGATGATCAGTTCGGGTTCGACAAAGCCGCCCTTCATCCTCACCAGGAGGTCACTGCCTCCGGCAAGGATGGCGGCCGGACCGGCCGATCCGGCCAGTTGGCCGACGGCGTCTTCGATTGAAAGCGGACGTATGTAGCGCATCGTCTCCCCTTGGTATGGCGATTTCAGCGACCGTTATAAACAATCGTCTCATAATGACCATCCGGTTGGTAGGCCGAGGCGATTGGGCCAGATGGCGCGGGCGCTGGTGCAGGGGTCTTGACCGCGCCTTGCTGGGCGCCGATCCTCCCGGCCAAAGGGAGGAGCTTCGATGCGACATCTGTTGGTTGTGCTGGCCGCCTTGACGCTGCCGACCGCGGCGCAGGCAGCCTCGATCTATTACGGCGCCAGGGTGGGCATGGCCCTCACCATCGTCAAGAAGTCAGGCATTGGCTCCACCCACGCCAGCATCGTGGCCAAACACAACAGGCGGTACGCAACCATCTTCTGCCGCGAGTATGGCCACGATTTCACCAAGGCTTGCGTCGACGAGGAAATGGCATCGCCGCTTCACTTCGAGATCACCGCCAACTGCAAGACCGGCGAGTTCACCACCTTCTATGGCGCCAGCATGATCTTCCAGGGCCGCAACAAGGGCACGGAGGTGACGACGGACTACCTCATCAAGGCTGTCGAGGAGAACGTGGTGCTGGATGGCTCGGGCGCTTCCGGTTACGACTACACGCTGGATCAGTTCAAGGCGCTCTGCCCCAACCGCGTGCGGTAAGGCACTTCGCGGGCGGACGCCCCGCACGACACACCCCGGTGCCGGCGAGCGATCTCGCCGATAGATCTTTTCGGAAATCGCGTCGCCCTCATCCGTTGGACGTCGGCAATGCTGGCGATATCGGCGCTTTTCTTTGCCGCTGCCGTGTGGATGGAAGGCACCGGGCATCGGGAGCCCGCTGGCGTGGTTGCCCATGACGAGGCGGCCGAGTCCCAGGAACAGGGCGGTCATGATGAAGCTGGCGAGAGCTCCAACCCAAAACATCAAGACAACGCCGCGACCAGCGAAACGAGCGGTCATGCCGAGCCGACGTTTCTTGGCATGAACCTCGAAGATTCTCGCCTGGTATGGGGGTTCGTGGCTGTTTCAATCTTGCTCGCCGTCGCCGTGATGCGCTTTGGGCTCGTTGCACCTTTTGGAAACGCGACGCTTTTGCTGGCTATCGTGCTTGCGGGGGTCGCCGCAATTCTCGATGGCCGGGAGGTGTTCCTGCAACTCGATCGGGCCAACGCAAGCGTCGCAGGCCTCGCCGGACTGACGGCCCTCACCCATATAGCGGTTGTCGTCCTGGCCGCGTTGGCCTGGCGTGCCGCTTCCCCTGTCGGCCCGGCAACAACGCGGGATACACAATGAACATTGGCAAGACGATCTTCGGCACCAGCCTGACGTTTGCATGTGCCGCGCTCGGCGGGATCACTGGCTGCTCGGCCGGGTATCGCGTTTCTGGCCCGCCGAAGCCCGGAACTTGGACCGTGGCGGACCCGGCCATTTGTCGCTAGCAATTCGTCATCAGTTTCTCATGCGGCCGGGCGTGCCATGAGGGCTGCAGCGGAGGCCGAAAAACCATGACCCTGACCAATCGCGACATCGTCGAACTGACCGGGTGGCGGCGCAAGCTGCACCGGCAGCCGGAAATCTCGAACGAGGAGGAGAAGACGGCGAAAGAGGTCGTCGCCTTCCTCGCCGACACCGGGCCGGACAAGGTGCTGACCGGGCTCGGCGGACACGGCGTCGCGGCCATCTACGACAGCGGCAAAAACGGACCGACCGTCCTGTTTCGTTCGGAACTCGACGCACTGCCGATCAAGGAACTGTCGGGCGTGCCGCATGCATCGCAAGTGCCGGGCAAGTCGCATATGTGCGGCCATGACGGACACACCGCGATCCTGGCAGCCCTTGGCCGCCAGTTCGGCCGCGAGCGGCCGGCCAGCGGCCGCGTCGTGCTGATGTTCCAGCCGGCGGAGGAAACCGGCAATGGCGCGGCCGGCGTCGTCGCCGATCCGCGCTTCGGCGAGATCGCGCCGGATTTCGCCTTCTCGCTGCACAATCTGCCCGGCGTGCCGTTCGGAGAGGTCAGGCTCAAGCCCGGCGTGGTCAACTGCGCCTCGCGCGGCATGCGCATCTTGCTGGAAGGCAAGACCGCGCATTCCTCCATGCCCGAGACCGGAACCTCGCCCATGCCGGCGATCTCGGAGCTGATGCCGGCTCTGCCCGCGCTCGGCCGCGCGACCTTTGCCGATGACGACTTCTCCATGGTCACCGTCACCCATGCGCGGATGGGCGAAGCCGTGTTCGGCATCGCGCCCGCCCATGCCGAGGTCTGGGCGACGCTGCGCACCCGCCGCGACGAGCGCATGGCGGACCTCTGCGCCGCCGCCGAAACGCTGGTCAAGGAGATTGCCGGCCGGCACGGCCTCTCCGCCAGTTGGGATTATCACGAGATCTTCGTCGCCAGCGTCAACGCGCCCGACGCCGTCGAACATCTGCGGCGCGCCCTAGACGAAGAGAGCGTCACGCATGGCGAGGAAGCCCTGCCGATGCGCGCCTCGGAAGATTTCGGCCTGTTCGGCCACAGCGCTTCGTCGGCGATGTTCTTCCTCGGCGCCGGCGAACGCCACCCCGCCCTGCACAATCCCGACTATGACTTTCCCGACGACCTGATCCCGATCGGCTCGAAGATCTTCATGCGCACGGCGCGCAACCTTCTCGGCTGATTTCAGCGGAACCCGGCCAGCACCGCCGCCAGCACCGCCACGCCCTGCCGCAAGGCATCCACGTGGAGCCCGGCATAGCCGAGGATGAACCCCGCCGTGGCCGGCCGCGGCCCGGCCGGGTCGTAGAGCGGCGACACCGGATGGAGGCCGATCCCGGCGGCCTGCGCGGCCGCGACGATCGAAGCAACGCGATCGGCGCCGACGCCGTTCACCCAGATGACCAGATGCAGCCCGGTGCCGGCGCCCTCGATGGTGACCGATTGGCCAAGCTTGTCCGCCAGCGCCCGCAGCAGCAGCGCCCTTCGCTCGGCGTTCTTCCTGCGGATGGCGCGCACATGGCGCTCGTAAGCGCCGCTGGCCAGCATGTCGGCCAGCGCGTCCTGCTCCAGCAGCGGCGAGTGCCGGTCCGTCAGGCGCTTGGCCGCGCTGAACGCCTGGCGCAGACCGGCGGGAACGACGAGATAGCCGAGCCGCAGCGTCGGCGACAGCGTTTTCGACAGCGTGCCGGCATAGATGACCATATCCGCGTCCAGCGTCCGCAGCGGCGGGATGGGGGCGATGTCGTAGCGGTATTCGCCGTCGTAATCGTCCTCGATGACATAGGCGCCTTCCCGCGCCGCCCAGGCCAGCAGCGCGCGCCGGCGCGTCGCCGACAGGACGCCGCCGAGCGGAAACTGGTGCGAGGGCGTCACATAGGCGAGCCGCGCCGGCGGCAGCGCGTCCGTCCTCAGCCCGTCGCCGTCGACGGCAATGGGCGTGGCGACACCGCCCGCCGCCGCGAAGGCCTGTCGGGCAAGCAGGTAGCCGGGGTTTTCGATGACGAAGCGGTCGCCCGTATCGAGCAGCAGCCGGGCGCAGAGATCGAGCCCTTGCTGCGAACCGTTGACGATCACGATCCGGTCCGGCGTGCAGGAGATGCCGCGCGCCCGCCAGAGATAGCCTTGCAGCGAGGCACGCAGATCGGCCGAGCCCTGCGGGTCGCCATAGGCCAGCCGCGCGCCGCGCCGCACGCTGGCCCTGTTCATCGCGCGCCGCCAGGCCAGCACCGGAAAGTCGGCGCCCGACAGGTCGCCATAGCGGAAATCCGCGACCCGCGCCGGCTGCGCCAGGGCTGGCACCGGCAGGCCGAGCAGGCGTTGCGCGAAGGCCGAGAGGTGACGGGGCGCGGCCGCCATGGCGGGTTTGGGCGCCACCGTGGCCCCCAGCCCCTGCGCCACTTCAGCGCGCGCCCCTGCCCGCGAGATCAGGTACCCCTCGGCGATGAGCTGGCTGTAGGCCGCCGTCACCGTCGTGCGCGACGCCCCCCATTCGGCGGCGAAGACCCGGGTCGACGGCAGACGGTCGCCGGGCTGATAGGCGCCGCTGTGGATCTGCTGCTTGATACCAGCGATGATGCGGCGAGCAGCTCCGTCCTCTTTCAACTGGACCACCTTAACTCTTCGAAACTGGATATTCCAACAGGCCAGATTGTCTGGCATCTGTGGCTGCAACGCAAGGAGTTCGATCATGTATACGCCGCCCGCCTTCCGCGACGACGACAGGGACAGCCTGATGGCGACAATCCGCGCCGCGCGGCTGGCAAACCTCGTCACCGCCACGGCGGACGGACCGCTCGCCACCCCCCTGCCGCTTTTTCTCGACGAGACGGAGGGTGAGCACGGCGTGATCCATGGCCATCTGGCCAGGGCCAACCCGCAGTGGCGCGTTCCCGCGATTGGCGACGGGCTCGCCGTCTTCATGGGGCCGGACGCCTATGTGACGCCGTCCTGGTACGCCACCAAGCAGGAAACCGGCAAGGTCGTGCCGACCTGGAACTACGCGGCCGTTCATGCCTACGGGCCGGTCGAGTTCTTCGACGATGCGGACAGGCTGCTGGAGGTCGTCACCCGGCTGACCAACCTGCATGAGGGTGCACGCGATGCGCCGCGCTGGGCGGTGTCGGATGCGCCGCCCGACTTCATTCAGTCGCAGCTTCGCGGCATTGTCGGCCTGCGCATGCCGGTCGTGAGGCTCGAAGGCAAGCGCAAGATGAGCCAGAACCGCAACGCCGCCGACCGCGCCGGCGTCGCCGCCGGGCTGGCCGCCAGCGAGCGGCCGTCCGACCGCGAGGTCTCCACCCTCATCCCGTCTTGAAGGCACGACGCCTCGCCTCGATGCGGCGGCCCGCGCACGCCGCCGTCAGGCGTCGATCCGGCCCGCGTCCGGCTGTCGCCTGTCAGCGTCCGCCGCCACCACGGGAAGCTCCGGCTTCCCTTGCCAGCACCAGTTCCGCGTCGTCGAGGATGTAGCGGACGTAGCGGTAGTCGCGAATGAAGCTGATCCGGCCTTCGCGCCATTCCAGCCACATGAAGTGATTGGGCTTCGCCGCGGTCCGGTCTTCGAACACCGCGATCACCTCGCGGCCCTCGACCCATGCCGGCTTGAGCCACAAGTCGTCGCTCTTGGCGTAGATCGTGAAGAACATGCCGACGTCGGCGGCGCCCGCGCGCGGCGGGTGCATCGACTGGTGGAGCCTCACATCGTCGGCAAGCAGCGCGCGCAAGCCGTTCCAGTCGCGCTGGTTGAACATGTTGACGTAGCGCACGATAGCGGCGGAGGCGATGCGCGCATCGGGACGCGGGTCGGCCTGCGCGTTGATCCGCCGAAGCCGGGCACGGCCGCGCGCCAGATGCCCCTTCACCGCATCCACCGTGGTGCCAAGCAGGGCGGCGATGTCGGCCAGCGGCTCGTCGAGCACATCCCGGAGGATGACGACGCTGCGTTGCGGCACGGGAAGCTCCGCGAAGCGCGACACGGCGGTTTGCACGGCTTGCCTGCGCATCAGCATCTCCACCGGGTCGGCCTCGTCGGCAATTTCGAGCGCCGCCTCGATCGGCTCGGCCACGCGGATCGCGCGGCTGCGCAAAAGGTCGAGCGCGCGGTTGTGGGCGATCCGGAACAGCCAGGGCCTCAGCTGCGGCACCTCGCACAACTCGTCGAGCGCCACGAAGGCGCGAGCGAACGTGTCCTGCACGACATCCTCGCCGTCGATGACCGATCCCATCAGGCGCGAACAATAGCGGTGCAGCTCCGGCCGCAGCGCGGCGGCAAGGGCAAGCAGCCCCTCCCGCCGGTCGCGCTCCACGGCTGGCTTTCCGTCGCTCAAGGACCCGCGCCCTCCATGATCGTCACGCCCGCATCGCCGCTGAGGCCGAAGACGACGCCCTCGGCATAGGCCGGGTCCTCCAGCAGCGAGACGACCCTGTCGCCGAACGCCCGGGCGGCATCGGCGCGCCGAAGCGGGTGACGAATTGTTCCGGCGTGATGCCGATCGAGCCGGCATAGGCGCCGGCGGCCGCATCGCCGATCCCGGTGCCGAGGATCATCTGGCGGGGCAGGATCGCCTGGAAGCGTATGCCGAGGCCTTTCTCTTGCGCCACGCCATTGGCGTATTTGGCCATGAACCACAGCATGCGCTTGGAGCCGCCGTAACCGCCCGACATCTGCGATCCGGTGACGGCGGCGCCGCTCGACCCGACCAGCACCCGGCTGCCCGGCTTGAGTGGCAGGTTCAGCGCCGCCTGGAGCCAGTAGAGCCCGGCCTTGACGTCGGTCTCCCAGGCAACGGAGAAATCGTCCCACTTCAACTGGTCCAGCCGCCCCATGCGCGGCGTCGCACCGGCGTTGAGCACCACTATGTCTGGGCGCACCTCGCCCAGAATGCGATAGGCCGCGTCCTCGTCCGTGACATCGGCCGCAATGGTGGCGACCCCAAGCCGCGCACCGACCGCTTCCAGCGCCTCGGCGCCCCGCGCGACAACGGTCACCTCGGCGCCCTGCCCGACCAGCGCTTCGACCAGGCCGAGGCCAAGCCCCCGGCTGCCGCCGGTGACCACGATTTTCCTGTCCTTGAGGCTCATTGGATCCTGCTCCAGTGTTTCACTGTAGCTAAGACGTTTGAGAATCGGGAAAAGAGTCAGCGGTGGGTGAGATTTGGTGATGGCGTCTGGATATGGACCCCGCCAATATGGGGCCGCAAGCAGATTGTCCGGTTCTGAACAAATAGCCGGAAAACTGCCGTTCCGCAGACGACCTTCCTAGGGCGGCCAGAGATTGATCAGATAGCTTTGTCATTCAATCGAACTTCAGGGACTTCCTTGGGGTGAACTGAGGTGTCAGGCACGGAGGCGGGTCGCAAGCAATCGCCGAGTGACGAAGCAAGAAACACAGCCTTGTCAATTTATGCATCAGGCTGCAGCTCCAACACGAAATCCCTCAATTCGTAACCGCCTCTCATGTCGGAAACAGCTCTGAACATATTTTGACGCCACTGGAATATCGTGGCTTCAGGACTACCGTCGAGTTCATCGGCACTGCGACCTAAAACCAGCAAACCACCATCGACGACTGTCTTTGCAACGGCACGGAGGGCGCGTTCGATTTGACCACGAGGAAAGTTCCTCTTCCCAAGGGCGTTCATCACGCGCACGACATCATACTGCATAGGCGACGGCGAAAAGAAATTATCCCTGGTGGCCACGAAGCGGCCGTCAATTTTCGCTCTCTCGATGACGTCAGGATGAAAAAGTGACACGGGCGTCAGCGTTGAAAGGCTGGGCGACAACAGCCAGGCCAGAAACTCATTTGCCCGCCTGCTTCTCAATGCAATAGCGCCCAGCGCTACTTGGAGGACAACCTGGTCTTTGTCGTAGAAGACCCAGAACATCCCTTTGCGGGCCGCGCCAATCTCATCGTAGTAATCGCTTGCCGTCAGCCTGACAGGTCGCTCATGGCTTAGCCTGTCGAATAGTTCCAAAGACGTAATGCCGTCAGATGCCGCCATATCGTGAACGGTGACTTCCTTGTCCATCGGCAGCCGCCGGATGGCCGAGATGATGGCCGTGTCCAAGTCCATGAACCGGTTAGGCCGAGTCGTTTTCGACGTGCACGGTCCAGCTGACATTGATGCAAGTATGCGTTTTCGCTCCTTGGCGGTGGGTGTGGAAAGCAACCTCGCAAAAGATGGCGCTAATATTCGCATGGACAAGCCACTTACCACGCGGCAGGCTGCCTTTGAAGGCGAAGGTTGGCCTGAAGGCCTGCTCAGGCGGGCTTATACACGCCCTTGAAGTGCAATGCAGAGCGAAGGTGGACGCATCCGCTGCGTTATTCGCTCGTCCGATGAACTAAATTCGGTCGCCATTCGTTTAGGAATTGAAGAGAGGGCGGGCAGTTTGATACTCAGTCGACATCGTAGGTTCATTTTTTTCAAAACGATCAAAACTGGCGGCACGAGTTGCGAAATCGTCTTGTCGCGATTTTGCAGTCCCAAAGACGTAATCACCTATCTGCCGCCCCCGATGAACGGCTGCGTCGCAGCTTGGCCGGACGCCCTGAGCAGAACAATCGGGACGCGTTCCACAAACGATTGGCGGGAAGGCTGCTCGGATGGGAACGCGGAAAACAGAAACGTCGCTTCGACCACAATATATCCGCGATTGAGCTTCGGGCGCAGATTCCGGACCAGGAATGGCATTCATTCCTCAAATTTACCGTCGCTCGAAATCCATTCGACCGCGCCATCAGCAAATATTTTCACGACAGGCATCACAACGCATCGCTCGAGACCGTTCCGGGGTCACAGCCTTCCAAAGACGATATCAATGCGTACTTGCTGACTTTGCCAGACCGCGATCTGACAAACTGGCACATATATGCCGACGATAAGGTTCCGCTTGTTGACCACATCATGCGCTATGAAAATCTCTCCGACGAGATCGCAAGCATATTGCGATCGTTGGGGATTGCCGATGAGTTCGCACTTCCGCGTGCCAAGGGCGCGTGGCGGACCAATCGTGAGCCATATCGATCCATCATAGGAGCGGAGCTTCGCCAAAAGATTGAAGCCGCCGCCTCAAATGAGTTAGAGCTAATGTACTACAAATGGTAGCTTGATTGGGTCAACGGTCGGTCGACGTTTGAGGGACGCTCGCCGACATCCGGGGATGGGGCTAATGGGCGCTGCGAAAAGACATCTAGACCGCTTCAAGATTGCCAGCAAAATAGGCCAGGCCCGGCTGCAGGGTCTGTTCACATCAAGCCGACTGGCTCCGGGACGAATAATTTCGGAAAGTAGCGGGGCGCCCCCTGACCAGTTTCACCTTCTGGAACTGCACCGTGAATATGGCAATATTTTCAAAACCTGGTCGGGTGGAAAGCTGACAACCTGCATCGTCGGGCATGAACTAGGCCTGAGGTTTCTGACGGAAAACAAGGCCAGGCTGCGCGCTGCAACGATCGATATGACGCCGATCTTTCCAGAGGGCTTCCTAAGAGCCATGGAGGGAAGTACCCACGTCGATTATCGGCGCATGTTTTTAGCTGCGTTTCGAGCCGTCTCGCTTGAAGGTCGCAGCGCGGAACTTAGGACTATCCTTCACAGCCGCCTGGCCGAACTGACCACCGGTGAAGACCGGCTGCGCTCCCAGGCGGCAGCCCGAATTCTTAAACAGGCGTCGACGGCGTTGATGCTGCAACTCGTCTTGGGTGCCAAAGACGGGTCCGAGATCGCTGGTGAACTCACGGACGCGTACAATGACTATGCTCCAAACGGCATGCATATTGTCATCACACCCACCGAGCGCGCCAAATACGAGCGCATCAAAGGTTTAGTGCTTGCATTGACGGACGACCTGAAACGATCGGAACGTCCGCCTTCGAGCTTACTAGAATACATGGTTCGGTCCCAACTGCTCGATGACACCGTCATTGGCAATTTGATACATATGACCGAATTTGCTCGTTACGATTTTCACGGCTTGTGGCGTTGGATACTTCTCGAACTGGCAGGCGAGGAGAGTTACCTGAATTTGGTAGCAGCCGAACCCGATGCTGGGCGACGCGAGTTGATGGCAAAATCAGCCGTATCCGAAACTCTCCGCATGCAGCAAAGCGAGTTTATCCTTCGGACTGCCACCATGCCGATCGTGTTCGAAGGCTTCCTTATTCCAAGGCGAAGTCGAGTCAGGATCTGCATTTGGGAAGCGCACAGAGACGCGAGCCAGTTTCTCGACCCGGATGTCTTCAAGCCAAACCGGTTTGTCGACAAGAAATTCTCAAGCGCTTCCTATGCTCCGCTTGGACTTGATCATCACCGGTGTCTAGGCGCTGGTTGGACAGTTCAGTTGAGCAGCATGCTCGTTGAGGAGCTCGCAGAAAACTTTTCCGTCAAGTTGCTGAATTATGGGACCGTCAGCCGAGGTCATTTCCACTATGAGCCAGGTCCCGACTCTCAGATATCAGTGACGGCAAGGCGATGATCGGCGAACTGCGTGATCGGGCCATGACGCGCGTCTATATCGGCATTGCCTCGCGAGATCGACCGAAAATGGTTTCGGAACTTCTTGACTCGGTTGCTCGCCTCGACACCGAGGCGAACCTTGAGCTGGCAATCATTCTTGTTGAGAATGGCAATGGCGAAGTCTTGCGGCAGGCAGTTGAGCGTTTTGCGGCAAACTGTGCCGGGATCAAGATCCACCATCTTGTCGAACCGCGCCTGGGTATTGTTTTCGCGCGCAACGCCGCTCTTGAGTTTGCTACCAATTCGGATTTCGATGGCCTGGCGTTCGTTGATGATGATGAGGTCGTCACGCCCACCTGGATTTTCGAACTGCTGGCGGAACAACAACGCGGCCAATATGACATTGTCGGAGGGCCGGTCAGGGCATTTGTCGACCCGCGTCCATTGACCTTCTGGAATCGGACCGTCTGGAAGGGTCTTTCATCCCGCGTCCAGCAGGTGGAGCGAACATGTGGCGAAAGGAAAGCCAACGGCAAAGAGTCACAGATTGTCCTGTCAACGAACAACTGGCTTGTGAGCCTGCCTTTCGTTCGAAAGGAGAACCTGAGGTTCGATGAGCGCTTTAATTTAACTGGAGGAGAAGATACGCGGTTTTTACGTGATGCATGGCGACTTGGCGCCAAAACGGGGTGGGCACCCAAGGCTGTCGTTTGCGAGCAGATCGTTCGCGAACGGTTGTCGCCATGGTATCAGATAAGACGAGCGCGCGACCACGCCCTTGTTTCCTTGAATGACAAATCCGATCGTCGGCCGGCATCGAAATGGCTCCGTGCGCCTGTGTCGGCAATTTTCAAACTGCTGTCGGGCTTGGTGCTATTGTTGCTCGCGCCTTTTACGGGAGGGGCGACATTCTTCAATGCGCTACGGGCTCTAGGCGAGGCCGCTGGCCGCACCCAGGGTCTCTTAGGTATCAAAAGCAAGCATTACAAGTTCACAATGGGCAAATGACGCTTCATCGCGCGGGCCGCATATGACGCCATTGCTTTGCCGCGAGGCGCCCTTTCTTCCGTCAGCCCGAAGTTGCCGTACGCCTCGCTTTCTCCACCCCTCGCTCCATCGAAAGACATATGGTCGCCGAGCGCAGGTTCCTTTTTAACCTCTTCCCACCGCGCGTTACCGGGCTGGGGAAGCTTCGACGCTGGCCAGCCAGAACCCCGAACCTTGCGCAGATGCGAGTTCAGAGGCTAGCCGCAGCAGGTCTTTGCCCGCATTGCGCTCATTGACAGCGGCATACAGCTCTGCCCTGGTGCGCTGAAGTTCCGGCAGGCACCAGCCTTCACCAGTTTTGGCGCACTGCGCGAGAGCAAGATCAAGCTGAGCAGCGGCTCCGACATTGTCGCCAACGGCCATGAGTCCTGCCGCGACAACTCCGCGGAACGCCATGTCGTAAAGGACGAAGCCGGTGGCTCGAAGCTTGGTCAGTGCTGGATACATCATGGCCAAGCCATGCTTTGGATCGCCGCACCGGATGAGCAATTCAGCATCGAAGGCGTCGGCATACGTGCGCCAGACGTCCATGGATTGCGCCCGCGTTTCGGTACGCAGCAAGGATATATAGCGCTTCGCGAGTGGGACATCGTTGGCCATAAGGGCTATCGGGCAAGCCGATTCAGCCAGGATGTTCGCATAGGTCGGGCCGTGGTTGAGCGCCTTGGCTTGGTCGATAAGCTTCTCGACAAGGGCCAGGGACGTTGCGGACTCTCCCTGCAGCCAGAGGACGCGGGAAAGTGCTACCTCGGCCAAGAGCCGCTGGTCATACTGAAAGCGGATGATGTGTCGCCTTTGCGAGTGCTCGCCATAACTGGCCAGCATCTTTTCCAGTAGGGTCCGGGCATGCGATTGCTGGCCTAGCAGGTGAAAGGTAGCGCCCTGCATGCGGTCGGCAATGGCGTCGTCGCTGCGCTCTCGGGAAGACTCGGTCAGTTTCCGAAAGCGGTCGGCTACCGCCATCGCCTCACGGGGCTCGGCACCGTTAGTACGATCAACCCATAAGGCCCAGAGCGACCGAAGCTGATAGTCGATATCGCCTAGACCTTCCGCTAGCAACAGCGTCTCCTTCCAAGCATTCGCGCCGCTCGGAAAGCCTGAAACAGCAACCATCTGCGGCCAACCGAGGGCTGCTTGCAGCTGCATCCGCCGCTTGTCACGCGTCTCTACCGGATGAACGCTCAACGCTTGCGCGACGCGACCCAGGCATTCGTCCAGAAGTGACAGTTGGTGCCAGAGCGGGATCGCCATTGCGGTAAGCTCGACACCCAACGCGTGGTCTCCGTCTGGCGCGAACGCCCAGTCGAGAGCGGCCCGCAAATCGTCAATTTGCCAGCCATAGAGATTGAGCCAGTCGATTGCGGAGAGGTTTTCAAAGTCTCGCTCGGCTTGGGCGAACGCCTCCATGAAGAATCGCGCATGGCCGGCTTGCACCTTGGGGAGTTCGCCAGACTCTTTAAGCTTTTCACCGGCGTAGGCCCGCGTCGTGTCCGCAAGCCGGAAAATCGTATGGTCGTAGTTGGCGTCAACCGAGATCAGAGACTTGGCCACCAGATTGGCCAAGGCCTCTTCGATTTCAAAATCGGAAATCGCGCTGTCGTTTGCGACCGCCATTGCGGCCCTTGAGGTAAAGCGCCCTACCAGGGTCGAAATCCGGCAGAGCACTCGTCGCTCGGATGCCGTTAAAAGCTGGTAGCTCCAGTCAAGCGTCGCGCGTAGCGTCTGATGGCGCGGCACCGCCGTGCGCCGGCCCCGTGTGAGCACGTGAAAGCGGTCATTGAGTGAGGCGGCCAGGGCCTTCGGGCCAAGGGTTTCGACGCGGCTCGCCGCCAATTCAAGCGCCAGGGCAATACCGTCAAGCTGGCGGCAAATATTGGCAACGTAGGGTGCATTTGTATCGTCAAAGACGAAGCCGCCGCCCGCTGCCGAAGCGCGTTCAACGAAGAGCCGAACCGCAGGCGACACTAGAGCGGATTTGGCCGTGAAGTCGGCATCCTCCTCGGGAAGCTCAAGCGGTGAAAGCGGCAAGACCCACTCGCCCTCTGCGCGAAGCAGTTCTCGGCTCGTAGCAATGATCCCGAGCCGCGAAGTGGATTGCAGGAGTTGCTCAGCAAACAGAGCCACGGCATCGACGACGTGCTCGCAACTGTCCAGGACTATGAGAATACGACGGTCGGCAATGACTGCGGCAAGCTCGGACACCAAGCTCTCGTTGCGAAAAGCTTGACCAAGCGCGGTCGCAACCGCGCTCGCGACCAGTCGAGGGTCACCAATCGGAGCAAGATCGACAAAGATGACGCCATCGGGATAGGCGTGTTTCAGATGATCGGAGGCAGCTAAAACCACGGTGGTCTTCCCAATGCCGCCGGCCCCGGTGATTGTAACGAGCCGCCGAGCGGGATCTGTCCGGCAAGCGTGGCGAGTGCGGCCTCGCGTCCAAACACAGCCCCAACGGCTTCGGCAATGGACGCAATCCCCCAATCTGGCCGCGACCCGCTGGCGCGGGCTCAATCGTCTGATGCGCCACCGTGGCCGTGAAGCTGTAGCCACGGCCTGGCACGTTGGCGATCATGCCATTGGTTGCAGAGCCTTCCGGTCCAAGCACCTTTCGCAAGGCCGTCATATTCACGCGCAGGTTATTTTCGGCGACGAAGGTGTTTGGCCAGACCGCTGCGATAAGTTCTTCGTGGCTGACGACTTCGCCAGCCCGCGTGACGAGGATTTGCAGAATATCGAAAGCACGGCTGCCCAATGGCAGCAGCTTACCATCACGATAGAGGCGCCGCTGCTCGCGACGCATCTCGAAAGGGCCGAAGCGGCAAATCTGCCAGTCCATTTCTGCTCGCCCTCTCACATTGCTCACAAAGCTTAGCACGAATATGGCGGCCTAAACCCCTGCCGAAGCGCCATTTAGCACCGTTTAGCGGCGATTAAGTGTCGTCGCTGACGGCATTGGCCTAGCTTCATCTCGGGCAAATAAGTGCCTAACCAGATTGGACCCAAGGAGATCGATATGCCTTTCGTGACCACCAGGGACGGAACCGAAATCTTCTACAAAGACTGGGGTAAAGGCCAGCCCCTGTTCTTCCACCACGGCTGGCCGCTCTCGGCCGACGACTGGGATAGCCAGATGATGTTCTTCCTGGCCCAGGGCTTCCGCGTCATCGCCCATGATCGCCGGGGACACGGCCGCTCGACCCAGACCGCCAACGGCCACGACATGGACACCTATGCGGCGGACGTGGAAGCGGTGGTCAAGGAACTCGGCCTCAAGGACGCGATCCATATTGGCCACTCGACAGGCGGCGGCGAAGTAACCCGCTATGTTGCCAAGTATGGCAAGGGCAAGGTCTCGAAGGCCGTTCTGATCAGCGCGATCCCGCCGAGGTTCATGGTGTCGGAGCGCAATCCGAACGGTGTGCCGAAGGCGGTGGTGGACAGCATTCGCGACGGCACGGCGTACAACCGAGCCCAGTTCTACCAGGACATCACCATTCCCTTCTACGGCTTCAACCGCCCCGGTGCAGTCGTCTCAGAAGGCATCCGCCAGAATTGGTGGCGCCAGGGCATGATGGGCGCGGCCATCGCACATTGGGAGTGCGTCCGCGTGCTCTCCGAGACGGAATTTTATGACGATCTCGCCGTCATCGAATGCCCAGTTCTGGTCCTGCATGGCGAAGACGACCAGATCTGCCCGTTCCCAACCACAGGCGCGGTGTCATGGAAGCTGCTGAAGCATGGCACGCTGAAGTCGTATCCCGGCCTGCCACACGGCATGCCCACGACCCACGCCGACATTATCAACGCTGACCTGCTGGTCTTCTTCCGCAGCTAGCCGGCAGATGACACCGAGAGACCACGGCGTTCGGTAACTGCCGGACGCCGTTCTCCTTGCAAGGCCAATCACCGTGGCGACCGCCACGCCAAAATAGATTTTGATTTGCCACAGAGGATTGGAGGCCGGCGGCGGACCGGCAGCCTCAAGGGCATGCCCAGTGGACGGTTCGCGAGACATATGCTCCATGGGCACGTGACGAAGCGGTGGGGAAGAAGTGAAGCGCGTTTTTCGATTGTTTGTCGCGGTGGTCATGGCGTCCGCAGTCAGCGGCTGCACCAGCATTTCCTATTACGCGCAATCGCTGGAGGGTCATGTGCGGATCATGGCCGCGCGCGAAGACGTTGGAAAACTGATCGAGGCCCCTTCGACCCCACAGGCCTTGCGCACCAGGTTGACGTCGGCGAGCGCTATCAGGCGGTTCGCCACGGACGAACTGGCACTGCCCGAAAACAGCAGCTACCGCAGCTATGTCGACATCCACCGGGATGCCGTGACCTGGGCCGTTTTTGCCGCCCCGCAATTTTCGCTCACGCCAACAACATGGTGCTTTCCAGTTTTCGGCTGCGTTCCCTATCGGGGTTACTTCGACCGGAAATCCGCGACCGAAAGCGCTGCCGCGCTTCATGAACAGGGGCTGGACGTCTATGTCTCCGGCGTCACCGCCTATTCCACGCTGGGCTGGTCCAGTGACCCGCTGCTCAGCACCATGCTGCGTCAGGACGACACCTATCTCGCGAGCCTCATCTTCCATGAACTGGCGCATCAGCGCCTCTATGTGAACGGCGATTCCGCGTTCAACGAGGCTTTCGCGGTTGCCGTCGAAACCACCGGGACAAGAAAATGGCTTCGCGCGGCCGGCGATCGCGCCGGCTTGCGCCGCTACGAAGCCGATCGCAGGCGCAGCGCCGATTTTCTCGCACTGGTGGCGAAAACCCGCGACGAGTTGAGGCAGGTCTATCAAAGTTCCCGCCCCCGGACGAGATGGCGGCAACCAAGGCCGCCACGCTCGACAGGCTGCGGATGCGCTACCGGCAAATGCGTGACAAACGCTGGGCCGGATACAAGGGCTACGACGCTTGGTTCGATGCGCCAATCAACAACGCAAAGCTCGCCGCGACTTCTGTCTACGGCGAACAGGTTCCGGCGTTTCTTCGCCTGTTCGACCTGTGCTCCGGCGATTATCCGAGGTTTTACGCATCCGTTCGACGGATCGCGGATTTGCGCCAACCTGCCCGCGCCGAAGCGCTCAAGGCCGCGACCACCTGCGATTGACTCGCACAAGCACCGGGGGCCTTTGACGAACTCCGGTGTGGCCGAGGCCCCGGGCGATGACTCTAGAGCGGTTCAGCGTTTGATAGAATCGCGGACCCGCTCTAACTCTTTGTTTTCACGCAATTCCGGACGGAAAACCGCTACGCACTTTTCCTGGAATTGCTCTAAGCCTGGCTCGCCAACAGTGACGTTCCGGCGTCTGCGTCGAGCACAAAGCGCTCGCAGCGCTCGCCGTCGGATTCATCGATGAAGCTCTCGATATGGTCGAAGCCGAGCTTCGCCAGGATCCGCAGCGACGCGACATTGCGCGTCGCCGCCTCGGCCGTCACCCGTTCGAGCGCCAGGGTTTCGAAGGCGTAGCGAAGCACTTCGCGCGCGGCCTCGCTGCCCAGCCCCTGCCCCAATGCGCTCGCCCCAGCACAAATCCCAATGCGGCAGCCTTGGCGTCGGTTGCGAAGGACAGGGTGATCGTCCCGATCGCATCCGACACGCCTGCCTGGTCTATCGACCATTTGATCGCCTTGCCGTCGGCGAACCGCTGACGCGAAAGCGCCAGCCACCGCGCGCCCGCGCTCATGTCGTCGGGAACGGGATCGCCGGCAAGGGAGGCGGATTCGACATCGGTGGCGCGCGCGAACCATGCCGGGATATCCCGTTCGCCCGGCGCCCGAAGCACGAGCCTTGCCGTGACTAGCCTGGGAACTGCTTTCATGGCGGCATTTTCGACCCGGGGCGGCGCCAATGCAACGGCGCTGGCAGGGCTCGGCTATAGCCTAGCAACGCCGGCCCAATCGCCTCTTCATCAATACTTCACCATAGCGACAACGGTGGCGGAACCTTCCTGATCGCGGCGGACTTCTGGAGGCATTCTGAGCTCGATTGAAGAGGTCCCCGCATGAGAGTCACCGCAGCAGGCATCGACCGCATCAAGATCGGCAATGCGGACGCGAGCGGCCAAGGCGCGCATTTCGTCGTCTGGCTTTATCTTCAGGTCGACGAAGGGGTACACAGACCGGTCAGGAACTGGTGGTGTCGGTGCCGTACGACGCGCGGATGACGTTCGACGATCTCGCGACTCAGGCTTTCGAGAAGGCACACGCCATGCTTCGAGCCTGCTGCGAGGTAGATGAGGCGATGTGGTGGAAGCAGTTCAACCGCAGCCTGGCGCCGCTGCCCGAATGGACGCCCGGCGCCCAGTAGTTGGCGAACCCCGAACCAAGAATGAACCATCCTAAAGATCGAGCGCCACCATCATTCCGCGCACCTCCGCCATTTCCAGCAGCAGATCCTGCAGGCTATCGATGGTCAGCGCCGCGCCGGCTGCCGCCGGCAGCTCCGCGATACTCTCCTTCATCGAGATGACGGCGACCCCGGTTTTCTCGGAAAGCAGCCGCGCGATGGCCGTGCGGACAAGCGCATTCTGGTCAGGCATAAATCCCCTTTATGCTATGATGTCGGCACCATTTTCTTTCATGTCATAGGCCAGGCCGCAACTTATGCGAGCGTTCATTCATGCTTGCAAGTCGTCTTGTCGATCATCCCGACAGGATCGGCAGCCGCTCAGCAGCGAGAGCGACGGCATCCCGCTGTCATCGGGCTCCATGACGGCGAGCAGAGCCAGCGGCACTTCATGCCGGTAAAGACCGATGAAAGCCCTGCCTCCCACGGTTACCGGCAATTCGGTCGATCTGTCGAAAATGGAATACGTGCCCGTGGGCTCGTTGAGTATCTCGAAGCGGTGCAATGCAAACCTCATCCTCCCCGGGAGCCTTGTAACGCGCGCGCCCATCAGAGGTTGCATAAAAAATCGATTTTTTCGAAGGTCGCGTGCGGCTGACCGCATAGGCAGGAACAACGGGTTTCGGCAAAGACGACTGATTGGCTCTTGCCGAAGCCGGTGGCCTCGCTCATCCATGGCGTCCGGACAACAGCCTGGGATCCGCGATGACCGACGCCAGCCTTCACCTCGTCGAAGCGACGATCGAACAACTCCGCAAGGCGCTCGACGACGGCACGGTCACCAGCGTCGAACTGGTCGCGGCCTATGTCAGGCGCATCGCGCATTTCGACCGGCACGGCATCAGCCTCAACGCAGTGCCTGTGCTGAACCCTGATATGTTCGAGGAAGCCGCCGCTTCCGACCAGCGGCGCCGGCAAGGCAAGACGCTTGGGCCTCTCGACGGCTTCCCCTACACCGCCAAGGACAGCTACAAGGTCAAGGGCCTGACGGTGGCCGCCGGCTCGCCCGCCTTCGAGCATCTCGTCGCCAACGAGGACGCCTTCACCATCGCCCGGCTGCGTGCCGGCGGCGCCGTGCTGATCGGCCTCACCAACATGCCGCCCATGGCCAATGGCGGCATGCAGCGCGGCGTCTATGGCCGCGCCGAAAGCCCGTACAACGCCGACTACCTGACCGCCGCCTTCGCGTCGGGCTCCTCCAATGGCTCAGGCACCGCGACGGCGGCGAGTTTCTGTGCCTTCGGGCTCGGCGAGGAAACATGGTCGTCCGGCCGCGCGCCGGCCACCAACAACGCGCTGGTCGCCTACACGCCCTCGCGCGGCGTCATTTCCGTGCGCGGCAACTGGCCCTTGGTGCCGACCATGGATGTGGTGGTGCCGCACACGCGAACCATGCACGACATGCTGGAACTGCTCGATGTCATCGTCGCCGATGATCCGGAAACCAGAGGCGATTTCTGGCGCGCTCAGCCCTGGGTGGCGCTGCCCAGGAGTTCCGACTTGCGCCCACCGCGTTACACCGATCTGGCGCTGGAAGGGTCGCTCAAGGGCAAACGGCTCGGCGTGCCCAGAATGTATATCGGCCGCGACAGCGAAGCCGACCGCCCGATCGAAACCCGCGCCTCTGTGCTTGCCCTGTGGGAACAGGCGGCGAAGGATTTGCGCCGGCTCGGCGCCGAGGTGGTGGAGGTCGACTTTCCGGTCGTCTCCAATTACGAGCGCGACCGCCCGGGCGCACGAACCATGGTCGAGCGCGGACTGGTGCCGGCGGACTTCGCCGACCGCGAAATCTGGGACCTCTGCATCTGGGCCTGGGACGATTTTCTGCGCGCCAATGCCGACCCTGCCTTGCCCGATCTCGCCTCTGTCGACGGCCCCAGGATTTTCCCGCAGCCGCCTGGCACCTTGCCCGACCGTTACGACGGCGGCTTCGACCTGGCGGACTATGTCGAGCGGGCGAAGTCCGGCGTCATGCCCTTCGAGGATATCCCGACGATGGAGGAAGGGCTGAACGGGCTGGAGGCGACGAGGCGCGTCGATTTCGAGGACTGGCTTGACGCCAACCACCTCGATGCCGTGGTGCTGCCGGCCGCCGCCGATGTCGGCCCGGCCGACGCCGACGTCAACGAGGCCTCCGCCGCGCTCGCCTGGCGCAACGGCACCTGGGTCGCCAACGGCAATCTTGTCTGGCGCCATTTCGGCATCCCGACCGTCACCGTGCCGATGGGCACCATGGCCGACATCGGCATGCCGGTTGGCCTCACCTTCGCCGGCAAGGCTTACGACGACGATAGGCTGCTGCGCATGGCCGGCGACTACGAACGCACCACGCAGCGTCGCACGAGCCCGCCGCGCACGCCTGAACTGGCCAGCGATGTCTTTTCACGCCGCCCCGCCGAAGCCGGCAATGGCAACGCGCCCGCGCCCACCATCAAGCTTGCGGCCGAGACGCGGGCTTCGGGCGATCAGGAAGAGATGGCCATCACGCTCGACCTTGCAGCCGAGGCAGGCGAAACGGAAAACGCCGACGTGAAAGTCCACGTCAACGGAGAGCCCGTCGCGATGCAGCGAAGCGGCGCGCGCTTCACCGGGCAGGCGCTCATCCCGGTCGCCGAGCACCGGCGCTTCCACAGCGTCTGGCGCGGCTCCTACGGCTCGATCGTGACGGCGGTGGCGCGGGTGAAAGATGGACGCACCGCCGGCGCCTATGTGGTCACCGGCGGGATCGAGTGAAGATGCGCTGTACAGGCCGCCTCACCATGCGCAATCGGCCAGACCACGGAACCCTGCGATGATCAAAGTCAAGCAACTCGCCCATGTCTGCATCTTCGCCGACGATCTCGAGGAGACGCAGCACTTCTACCGCGATGTCCTGGGCATGGACATCCAGTTCAATTTCCTGCGCGACGGCGCGATTTTCGGGTTCTACCTCAATTGCGGCGGCCGCAGCCATGTCGAGGTCTTTCAGAAGGATGGAGCCCGGTTCAGCGAGATGGACCAGATCAACCATTTCTGCCTGGAGGTCGAGAACATCGACGCAGCGATCGCGCACATCGCGTCCATGGGCGTCGACGTCACCGCCAAGAAACACGCCTGCGACGACACCTACCAGGCCTGGCTGCGCGACCCCAACGGCGTGAAGATCGAGCTGTTCGAATACACCGGCAAAAGCGCGCAATTCACCGGCGGCGACCGCATCGCCGACTGGTAGGCTACCCCCGCGCGGCCCACAGCAAGCCGCGCTCGACCATCAGCGCCATTTCCGGCACCGCGAACTCATCCGCCGTGTGCCCAAGCGCACCGTAAAACACCTTGCCCGCGCCATACCGGCGCTTCCAGACGACCGGCATGACGACGCCGCCAATGCCGGGGAAATGCGCGTCGGTGAAGGTGGTTGTCGCCAGCACCTCGTTGCCGGGGTCGACATGCATGTAATATTGCTCCGACCGGTAGGCGAATTCACGGACGCCGCTGGTGATCGGATCGTCCGGCCGGGTGATGACGACGGTATAGTCGATGATGTCGCCGGGATGCGCGACCCACTGGCCGCCGGTCATGAACTGATAGTCGGGTTCATTGCGAAAACTGTCGCCCATCGTGCCGTGGAAGCCGCCAAGCCCGCTCCCGCCGCGAACGGCCTGCGTCAGGTTCTTCAGCTCGGCCTTTTCGATCGTCGCCATGGTGATGACTGGCACGATGAGATCGAATGAAGCAAGGTCCGGATCGGCGAACATCGCCGTGCCGTGGCCGAGCGTCACCGCGAACCCGTTACGCTCCAGCATGTCGCGCACGACATTGGCGCTGCGCTCAGGCGTGTGGCCTTCCCAGCCGCCCCAGGCAATCAACGCCTTCTTCGCCATACCGTGAATCTCCGTGAACCGCCCGCCATGGCGGATGGTTACACGGAGCGGCCGTCAGCGCCACCCCAGCGCCGGCGCGACATGGGTCAGGATCGCCTCGATGACATGGGCGTTGTAGTCGACGCCGAGCTGGTTGGGCACGGTGAGCAGCAGCGTGTCGGCCTCGGCGATCGCCTCATCCTGGGCCAATTCCTTGATCAGCACGTCCGGTTCGGCGGCATAGCTGCGGCCGAAGATCGCCCGCGTGTTTTCCTCGATGAAGCCGATCTGGTCGCGGCTTTCATTGCCGCGCCCGAAATAGGCGCGGTCGCGGTCGTCGACCAGCGCGAAGATGCTGCGGCTGACCGAAACACGCGGCTCGCGCTTGTGCCCGGCCGCCTTCCAGGCCTCGCGATAGACGCGGATCTGCTCGGCCTGCTGGACATGGAACGGCTTGCCACTCTCGTCGAATTTCAGCGTTGAGCTCTGCAAATTCATGCCGAGCTTGGCCGCCCATTCCGAGGTGGCGTTGGTGGCCGCGCCCCACCAGATGCGCTCGCGCAGGCCTTCCGAATGCGGCTCGAGCCGGAGCAGGCCGGGCGGATTGGGGAACATCGGCCGTGGATTGGGCTGGCCAAAGCCCTCGCCGCGCAGCGTGTCGAGGAAGACCTCTGCGTGATGCCGCGCCATGTCGGCGTCGGTCTGGCCTTCCTGCGGCTGGTAGCCGAAATAGCGCCAGCCGTCGATGACCTGTTCGGGCGAACCACGGCTGATGCCGAGCTGCAGACGCCCGCCGGCGATGATGTCGGCGGCACCCGCATCCTCGGCCATGTAGAGCGGATTTTCGTAGCGCATGTCGACGACCGCCGTGCCGATCTCGATACGGCTGGTCTTGGCGCCGACGGCGGCCAGCAGCGGAAATGGCGAGGCGAGCTGGCGGGCGAAGTGATGCACGCGGAAATAGGCGCCGTCCGCGCCAAGCTGCTCGGCGGCGACGGCGAGATCGATGGATTGCAGAAGCGCGTCCGATGCCGAGCGCACCTGCGATTGCGACGAGGGCGTCCAATGCCCGAATGACAGGAAACCGATTTTTTTCATGGCCCTGAAGTATATGCCGGCGGCACATGCTTCAATGGCGAAAGAGCGGGGTTACACACCGTCGCCCTCTCGATACCAAACGTTCGCGATACCAAGGCGCCAAAGGGTTGATCGCTGTGGAGGATGGGATGCTCAGGGGAATCCGCATCGTCGAGATCGAGGCGCTGGGACCGGCGCCCTTCGCCGGCATGCTGCTGGCCGATCTCGGCGCCGATGTCATCGTCGTCCACCGCAAGCACGCGTCCATGCCGGGTGCGCCTGAGCGCTCGCTGCTCGATCGCGGCAAGCGCTCCATCGCGCTCGACCTGAAGAATGGAGACGACGTGGCCGTGCTGATGCGCCTGATCGCCACCGCCGACGGGCTGATCGAGGGGTTCCGGCCCGGCGTCATGGAGCGCCTCGGCCTCGGCCCCGACCTCTGCCACGCGGCCAACCCGCGCCTGGTCTACGGCCGCATGACCGGCTGGGGCCAGCACGGACCGCTGGCCGCCACCGCCGGGCACGACCTGAACTATATCGGCCTGTCGGGCGCGCTCTGGTACGCCTCCTTGCCTGGCGAGCCGCCCATGGCGCCGCCGACGCTTGTCGGCGACATAGGCGGCGGCGCGCTCTATCTGGTGGTCGGCATGCTGGCCGGCATCATGAATGCCCGCGCCGGCGGCAAGGGCACCGTGGTCGACGCCGCGATCGTCGACGGCTCCGCCCATATGATGAACCTGCTGATGTCGCTCGGCCAGTCGGGCGCGCTGGCAACGGAGCGCGGCCGAAGCCTGCTCGATGGGCCGCATTGGTGCCGCGTCTACCGCACGTCGGAGGGCGGCTTCATCAGCGTCCAGTGTATCGAGCCGAAATTCTACGCGCTCTTCCTCGACCGGCTTGGCCTCGCCACCGATCCAAACTTCGCCCGGCAGTTCGACCGCGTACTCTGGCCGGAACTCGGCGACCGGCTGGCGGCGATCTTTGCCACGAAACCCCGTGACGAATGGATCAGCCTGTTCGAGGGGTCCGACGCCTGCGTCGGGCCGGTGCTTGGCCCGCATGAAGCGGCGCTGCATCCGCATATGGCCGCCCGCGGTACATGGCAGACGGTGGACGGCGCGCTTCAAGCGGCCGCGGCCCCGCGCTTTTCCGGCGCGCGGTGGACGCCGCCCAAAAGCCCGGCGCGCGGCGAACACGATGCCGAAATCCGCGCGGGCCTGGCGGAATCGTGATGGCGCCGTGCTAGGCTATGCCAGTATTCCCACCCGACGAAGATGATTGGCGGATAGGACGAGGTCCATGGCGGTTCGGTCGATCATAAAATTCCCCAATCCCTCCTCCGCACCGTGGCCGAACCCGTAGAGCTGTTCGACAGCGAGCTGCACGCTTTGGCCGGCGATCTCATCGACACCATGCACGCGGCGCCAGGGATAGGCATCACCGGCCCGCATATCGGCGTCTTGAAACGCCTGGTCGTGATCCAGCTTCCTTCCGCCATGGAACCGGGGGTCTATTAAATCCATCCGTCGTCCAGGCCTCGACCGAGATGATCCGTCATGCGGAAGGCAGCGTTTCCATGCCCGGCGTCACCGAGGATATCGAGCGGCACGCCCGCATACGCGTCCGCTATCAGGATCTGGATGGCAATGAGCGGTTCGAGGATGCCGAGGGCCTGCTGGCGGTTTGCCATCAGCATGAGATCGACCAGCTCGACGGGCTGTTCTGGACGCACAGGCTGACGCGCCTCAAGCGCGACCGGCTGATCAAGCGCTACGGCAAGTTGATGCGAGCGTCGTAGGCGCCAGGCCGTCTACTTCCCGCAGTGGTGATCGTTGATCTTGTTGATCGCAAACCCGTCCGGCCCTGTCCGGTGGTAGGAGCAGGCCCCCGCGGCCGTCGTGACCAACTGCTGGTCATAATAGCGCGGGCCGCCGAACAGGAAATCGATGAGATCGTTCTCGGCCGGAACATATCGCTCCTGTTCGCCCTGCTGGTAGTGACGGTGCTTGGTCCCGGCGAATGCCGCAGAAGACATGCCGCAGCCCATTGCGAGAGCAAGAACACAGATCGCCAGCCGTTTGGTCGTCATCGCAAAACACCCTTCTGTTCGGGGTCCATCTTATATCCAAATCCTCAGATGACGAAAAGTTCCTGAACAAGGGCCTTGCCAGCACCTGAATATCAGCACAGCTAGTCGGTCTGGATCCAGACCGACTTGGTCTCCAGATACTCATGCAGATGCTCGATGCCGCCCTCGCGGCCATAGCCGGACATCTTCATGCCGCCGAACGGCACAGCGGGGTCGATGGCATGGTACATGTTGACCCACACCGAGCCGGCCTTGACGCGGCGCGCCAGCTTGTGCGCGGTGCCGAGATGGCTGGTGAAGATGCCGGCGGCCAGCCCATAGGGCGTCGCATTGGCGCGCGCGACGGCCTCGTCGAGCGTGTCGAAAGGCATCGCCAAAATGACCGGCCCGAAGATCTCTTCGCGCGCGATGGTCATGGTGTCCGACACCGCGCCGAAGACGGTCGGCGCGATGAAGTTGCCGCCATCATAGAGCGCGCCCGTCAGCCGCGCGCCGCCGGCGACCAGTTCGGCGCCTTCGTCGCTGCCGGCCTTGATGTAGCCTTCCACCTTGCCGGCCTGCCTGGCATTGATGAGCGGCCCGATTTCGGTTTCCGCCTCGATGCCGTGGCCGATTCGCAGTTTTCCGGCGAACTCGGCCAGCCGGCGCACGAACTCGTCATGGATCTCGCGCGCCACGAACAGCCGCGAGCCGGCAATGCAGATCTGGCCCGAATGCACGAACACCGCCATGGCCGCGACCGGAACGGCCTTGTCGATATCGGCGTCGCGGCAGACAATGATCGGTGACTTGCCGCCAAGCTCGAGCGAGACGCGCTTGAGATTGGTCACGCCCGCCCGCGCGATCGCCTGGCCGGTCAGCGTCGAGCCGGTGAAAACGATCTTGTTGACGTCGGGATGTTCGGCAAGCCGCGCGCCCGCTTCGGCGCCGGTTCCGGTGACGATGTTGACGACGCCGTCGGGCACGCCCGCTTCCTGCATCAGCCGCGCGATCAGCAGCGGCGTCAGCGATGCCTCCTCCGAGGGTTTCAGCACGATGGTGCAACCCGTGGCGAGCGCCGGCGCGATCTTCCAGATCGAGGCGGCGGTCGGCGCATTCCAGGGAATGATCGCACCGACGACGCCCACGGGCTCGCGCCGGGTGAAGGTGACGATCTCGCCGGGAATGGAGTTGTCTATGGATTCGCCGTGCAGCGCGGTCGCCATGCCGGCATAGAAGCGCAGCATGCCGATGACGCGGCGCCGGTTGGCCAGCGTGCGCGTGATCGGCAGTCCCATATCGAGCGTGTCGGAGACGCTGAGCTCTTCCCAATGCGTCTCGAACAGATCGGCGATCCTGAGCAGCACGCATTGCCGCTCATAGGGTGAGAATTTCGACCATGGCCCTTCGAAGGCCGTGCGCGCTGCCGCCACCGCCGCGTCGACATCGGCGGCTGCGCCACGCGGCACGGTCGCCAGCACTTCGCCGGTCGCCGGGTTCAGCGCCCGCATCACCTCGCCGGACTGCGCCGCAACCCAGTGGCCACCGATGAACATCGGCCGGAATTCGCCGTGGTAGAGCGTCGCGGCCTTCGCCCTCGGGTCGAAATTCACCGTCATCTCTTCCTCCTCACGAATTCCATGGCGACTATTACTCCCGGTGCTGGCGACCTCAAGCAAGGAAAGCTGAAAGGGCGTTCTGGCGGCCTCGACCGGGAGCACGCAGCGCATCCGTATCGGCGCTCCGTTCGGCGCCGGAGAGACCCGGTGTCGGGGGGCGCATCCTCCTGGACGAAGTCACCACGGCTTCAAACTCAGCGGCGCGCCGCGCTTCAGGCAGATGCCCCGGCCCGGGGCCAGACGAGGCCACGCGCATGTCCGGCGACATGGGCGCCTCAACAGTCATTCAGGTCGATCGTGGCGCATGAAAGCGGGCCGGCGACAACAGGCTGGGATCGGCGCCTTCGCCAAGAAATGGCTTGGGCAGCTCGCTTCCGGTCACGAGGGCCGCGGTCAGTTGACCGAGCGCGGGTCCGGTCTGGATGCCGTAGCCGCCTTGTCCAGCCAGCCAGAAGAAGCCCTCGACATGGGGGTCCCAGCCAACCGCCGGCGTCTTGTCCGCAAAGAACGACCGCAGCCCCGCCCAACTGCGCGACACATGCGTTACCGGCAGCGCGGCGGCCTGTTGAACGCGATCGACTGCGATGGCGATATCGATCTCCTCGGGTTGTGCATCGCACGGTTCGCTCGGCGTCTCGTCGGCTGGTGAGAGCAACAGCATTCCCGAGGATGGCTTGAAATAGAACATCTCGTCGACATCGATCACGCCCGGCCAGTCCTTGGCGTTGATGCCGGGCGGCGTTTTGACAAGCATCGCGGTTCGCCGTTTCGGGACCAGGCCAAGCGGCATGGCTCCTGCCATCTCGGCCACCTGGTCCGCCCATGCACCCGCCGCGTCGACAAGGACGGGCGCCTCGAAGACGCCGGCCGTGGTCGTCACGGTCCATATGCCACCGATCCTCTCGATCCCCTCGACCCGAGCATTGGTGACCACCCGCGCGCCCTGGCGGCGTGCGCCCCGCAGAAAGCCCTGGTGAAGGGTGTCGACGTCGATATCCATCGCCGAACGGTCCAGAAACGCGCTCGCCTCGTATTCGGGTCGCAGGATTGGAATGACCGATCGGGAAGCGTCGGGGTCGAGCCATTCGATGGCCGTTGGCGATTCCGCGACTCTCTCGGCAAACAGCGCCTCCAGCCTGGGCCTCTGCGCGGCCGTGCCGATCGACATTGTGCCGCGAGGTGTCAGCAAGGGTACGTCGCAGAAGCCGGACGGCGGCTCAACGAAGAACTGCCGGCTGGCGCGCGTAAACGCGCGGATGGCGATGTTGCCGTAACCCTCGATGAAGAGAGCGGCGGACCGTCCCGTCGTGTGCATGCCGCAATGGGCTTCGGCTTCAAGCACGGTCACCTGTCGACCAGCCGCAAGAAAGAAAGCCGCCGAGGCGCCAGCCATGCCGCCGCCGATGATAAGAACGTCCTGCATGGCCTCCCTCTTGCAAGCGCCGGCAACCAAGCAGAATATTTCTGATCGGTCAAACCTCTTTCCTATGATAAAGGCGGCGCCGCTTGCGAGTCGACTTTGTCCGGTCCCAACCCTAGACTGCCGCCAATGTCGAAAAGGGTCCGCCATGAGCGATTCGAAACCAAGCCTGGGAGAATGCCTCAAACTGCTGCGCCGGGAGCGTGGCTGGACACTGACGCAGGTCGCCCAGATGTCGGGGCTCGCCATCTCCACCCTGTCGAAGGTCGAGAACAACCAGATGTCGCTGACCTATGACAAGCTGCTGCAGCTTGCCCAAGGGCTCAAGGTCGACATAACCGAGCTCTTCGGCGCGCGAAAGGCCAGCGCCTCCCCCATCGCCCACGGCGCGCGTGCCGTCAGCCGGCTTGAGGACGGGCGGATCGTCGAGACCCCCAACTACGTCTATCGCTTTCTATGCACGGAGCTGTCGCGCAAGGAAATGATCCCCATGCTGGGGTCAATCACCCAGCAAAGCATCGAAACGTTCGGCGAGCTCATCCGTCATCCCGGCCAGGAGTTCACTTATGTTCTCGAAGGCGAAGTCGAGCTGCACACCGACGTGTACGAGACGCTGAGGCTGAAAACAGGAGAGTCGGTCTACTTCGAAAGCACAATGGGACACGCCTATGTCAGCGTCGGCGACACCCCAGCCCGGATCCTGTGCGTGTGCACGTCGGCATCCGGCCAGTCGGAGCAGACCATCATCAACGGCGCCAAAAGCGTGCGCCCCCATGACGAGCGCGAGCCTGTCGATACGGAAATGACGCTTGGCTAATTAGAAAAATATCTTTCCTATCAGAAAAATCGGCTTGCCATCCGAAATACGGATGTTAGCGTGGGCGAGAGGCATCCCTCGGTCCATCCGTGAGAGATGCAAAAACACAAGCTCGAGGGGAGCGCATCATGTTGTTACGTCGCCTGCCGACTTTTGCGGCATTTGCCGCTTTGACAGCCTTGACCTTTGCGGGGCCGAGCTGGGCCACCGACAAGGATGTCCTGGTCATCGCCAAGGCCGAGGATCCGCCCACGGCCGACCCCGGCGTCGAGGTCAGCAACAACGGCTATACGCTGATCTTTCCGGCCTACGAGCGTCTGGTGAAATATGACGGCGCCAAGACCGAGGTCATTCCGGAGCTTGCCGAGAGCTGGACCACGGCGCCCGACAACCTCAGCTGGACCTTCAAGCTGGCGTCGGGACACATGTTCGACGATGGTTCGCCGGTCGATGCCGCCGCGGTCAAATATTCATTCGACCGCGTAAAGAAGCTGGCGGCTGGCCCGGGCGACATGTTCCCGACCATCAAGGATGTCGTCATTGTCGACGCGCAGACCGTGAAGTTCGAATTGTCGGCGCCGTTTGCGCCGTTCCTGTCGGCGCTCGCCACTTCGGCCGGATCGATCATCAATCCCAAGGCACAAGAGCACGCGGTCAACGGCGACGACGCGAAGGCCTGGCTCGCCGAGCACAGCGCCGGCAGCGGAGCTTTCAAAATCTCGGGCTGGGAGCGCAACCAGCAGATCACGCTCGATCCCAATCCCCACTATGCCGGCAAGGCGCCGGCTTTCAAGCAGGTCATCTTCAAGATCGTGCGCGAGATGTCATCGCGTCGCCTGCAACTGGAGAACGGAGACGCCGACCTGATCGACCAGGTTCCGGTCGACCAGGCCGAGGCCATGAAATCAAGCGCGGGGGTGGTCATCGAGAGCAATCCCAGCCTCTATGTCGTCTATCTCTATTTGAACAACAAGAAAGCGCCCTTCGACAATCCGAAGGTCCGTCAGGCCATATCCTATGCGGCCGACTACAAGGGGCTGGTCGATGGCGTCATGCAGGGCCAGGCCGAACAGATGCGCGGGGCTGTACCGGACGGCATGTGGGGCCATGACCCGCAGGGCATGCAGTACAGCTACGATCTGGACAAGGCCAAGCAGCTGCTTGCCGATGCCGGTGTTTCCAATCTGCACATCAGCTTCACCTATTCGCAGGCCGACTCCGCCTGGGAGCCGGTGGGTCTTGCGCTGCAGGCCTCGCTCGCCGAAATCGGCGTCACGATGGATATGAAGAATGTCGCCGACACGACCAAGCGCGAGCTGGTCGCCAAGGGCGACTACGACATCGCGACGGGCGCGTGGACGCCCGATTTCGCCGATCCGTTCATGTTCATGAACATCTGGTTCGACCCGACCAAGATGGGAGCCCCCGGCAACCGGGCCTTCTATGAAAATCCGAAAGTGACCGATTTGATCACCCAGGCGCTCGCGACCGTCGACCAGAAGAAGCGTGAGCAGCTCTATATCGACGCGCAGAAAATCACCAACGAGGATGCACCTTACGTCCTTCTGTTCCAGAAGAACGACATCTTCGCCATGCGATCCTCGGTGAAGGGGTACGTCTACAATCCGATGCTGATCCAGGTCTACAACATCGCCGATATGTCTAAGTCCGAATAGAAATCGGCGCCGAAGGCATGTCGCTTATTTCAACAATCCTTCGGCGCCTCGTTTTGCTGGTCTTCGTGGTGGCTGGCGTCGCGGTCATCACCTTCACGATTTCGCATTTGATCCCCGGCGATCCGGCTCAGTTGATCGCCGGTGACAAGGCTTCGGCCGAGACGCTGGCGCATGTGCGCCAGGAGCTTGGTCTGGACAAGCCCGTCACCCAGCAGTTTGTCATATACGTCAAGCAGCTCCTGTCGGGCGATCTCGGCCAGTCCTTGCGGACACGGCGCCCGGTGGCCGGCGATATTGCCCTGTTCCTGCCCGCCACGCTCGAGCTCGGCATCGCCGCGCTCGTGACGGCGATCATGATTGGCGTGCCGCTCGGTGTGCTTTCGGCGATCTACAAGGACGGACCGGTCGACCAGGCGGCGCGTGTCGTGTCGGTTGCCGGCATTTCAATGCCGGTATTCTGGTTCGGGCTGGCGCTCATCCTCCTGTTCTACGTCAAGATACCGATCCTGCCGGGCAGCGGCCGCATCACGCTTGGCATCGCCGCGCCGCCGCGCATCACCGGCTTCTTCCTGGTCGACTCGCTTGTCGCCGGCGACCTGAAAGCCTTCTGGTCGTCGCTTTATCACCTCATCCTGCCGGCCTTTGTCCTCGCCTTCGCCAATCTCGGCATCATCACGCGCCAGATTCGGGCCTCGATGCTGGATGTCCTGCAGGAGGATTATGTGCGCACCGCGCGAGCGAATGGTTTGTCGCGATCGGCGGTCATCCTGCGGCACGCCTTGCCGAATGCCCTGATCCCGTCGGTGACGCTGCTTGGCCTCGCCTTCGGTGATCTGCTCTACGGCGCGGTGCTGACAGAAACGATCTTCGCCTGGCCAGGCATGGGGAGTTATGTGGTGTCATCGATCCAGACGCTGGATTTTCCCGCGATCATGGGCTTCACCATCGTCGCTTCGCTGGGCTACGTGCTGATCAATCTCGCGGTCGATCTGACCTATATGGTGCTCGACCCACAGATCAGGGAGCTCGGCTGATGGCGGCGGATGGCATCATCACATCGCCCCGGCCGGCATCGCGGCTTCGCGTGGGGCGGTTGTGGTATCGCGTGAAGGAAAGTCCTCTCACTCTGATCGGCGCCGCGATCGCGCTGGCGGTGCTGTTTGTGATCATGGCCGCGCCCCTGCTCGCACCCTACCCGCCCGACAAGATCTCACTTGCAGCACGGCTTGCCGCGCCCAGCCTGCAGCACCTCTTCGGCACCGACGAGGTCGGGCGCGATCTGTTTTCGCGGGTGCTCTTCGGCGCGCGCGCGTCCTGCGGCATCGCCTTTGCCATCGTCATCATCTCGACCTTCATCGGCTCGATTATCGGCTGCCTGTCCGGTGTCGTCGGCGGCATCGTCGACACCGCGATCATGCGGCTGATGGATGTCTTCCTGGCGCTGCCGGCACTCATCCTCGCCATGGCGCTGGCCGCGGCGTTGGGACCGAGCCTGTTCAACGCCATGCTGGCCGTCGCCGTGGTGCGGGTGCCCGCCTATGTGCGGCTGGCGCGTGGGCAGACGCTGTCGCTGCGCAACCGCACCTATGTGAAGGCATCGCGCAGCTTCGGGGCTTCGCCCGCCTATATGCTGCGCTGGCACATACTGCCTAACGCCCTGTCGCCCATCATCGTCCAGGCGACACTGGATCTCGGTGGCACCATCCTGACGGCCGCGGCTTTGAGCTTCATCGGCCTCGGCGCCCAGCCGCCGACGTCTGAATGGGGCTCCATGGTGTCGAGCGGACGCAACTATTTCCTTGACCAATGGTGGTATGTCACCTTTCCCGGCCTGGCCATTCTGATCAGCGCCATGGGTTTCAATCTGCTGGGTGACGGATTGCGCGACATGCTCGATCCCAGGCTGGGTGGCCGATGACCGAACTGTCCGGCGACGTCCTGCTCGAAATCTCCGACCTTTCGCTCGAGTTCCGTACCTATCGCGGGCCGATCAAGGCGCTGAACGGGGTCAGCCTCAATGTCCGTGCCGGCGAGATCGTCGGCATCGTGGGAGAATCCGGGTGCGGCAAGTCGGTGACCATGATGGCGGCGACGCGGCTTTTGCCCAAAGGCAGCGCGCACATTACCGGCGGCGGCATCCGTCTGTTCGGCAACGATCCGATGAAGCTCAGCGAGCGTGAACTCCAGCATGTGCGCGGGCGGCTGGTGTCGACCATCTTCCAGGAACCGATGAACGCTCTCAACCCGACCCGACGGATCGGCGAGCAGATTGTCGAAGTCATCCGCCGCCACCAGCGTCTCGACAACGCGGCCGCGACGAGCAAAGCCTCTGGCCTGCTGCGCGACATGCTGATCAGCGAGCCGGAGCGGATCATGCAGGCCTATCCGTTCGAGCTTTCCGGAGGCATGCGACAGCGCGTGCTGATCGCCATGGCCTTCTCCTGCGAACCCAAGCTCATAATCGCCGACGAGCCGACCACGGCACTCGATGTGACGGTGCAGGCGCTGATCCTGGGCCTCATCAAACACAAGGCGATGAGCACGGGAACGGCCGTTGTTTTCATATCGCATGACATGGCCGTGGTGTCGCAGCTTTGCGACCGGCTCTACGTGCTTTACGCGGGACGGGTCGCGGAAGCCGGAACGACCGCGTCGGTGCTGGCAGCGCCAGCCCATCCCTACACGCGCGCCCTGATACGCTGTCTGCCGGGGCTGGCACCACCAAAGCAGCCGCTGGAACAGATCCCCGGCACCTTGCCCGACCTGCTTGACCCGCCTGCCGGCTGCCTCTTTCGAGCGCGCTGCCGCGAGGCGAATGATCGTTGCGTGTCGGTGCCGCCGCTGGCTGCCTTGGAGCCGGCCCGCCGCGCCGCCTGCTGGCGCCGTATCGAGGAGACGCAAGCCGCGTGACCCAGCCTCCGCTCCTCTCCGTCGAAGACCTGGAAGTCCGCTACCGTGTCACCTCGGGCTGGTTCGGCGGCGCCGACGTCCATGCCGTCAACGGCGTGTCGTTCAGCGTAGCCGAAGGCGAGACGGTCGGCATTGTCGGAGAATCCGGCTGCGGAAAAACCACGCTTGGACAGGCGATTCTCGGCCTGACCGACATTTCCGCCGGTGCCATCAAACTCAGGGGAACCGAACGGGACCGCGCACGGCGCACCCAATTGCAGATCATCTTCCAGGATCCCCAATCGTCGCTCGATCCGCGTCTTCCGGTCTGGCGCCTGATCACCGAACCTCTGCACATTCGCGGCGGCTACACCCGCAAACAACTGATCGGGCGCGCAACCGAACTGGCCGTCTCGGTCGGCTTGCGGCCGGAGCATGTCGATCGCTATCCGCACGAATTCTCGGGCGGCCAGCGCCAGCGCATCGCGATTGCCAGGGCACTCGCCGTTGAACCGGCGCTGCTGGTCCTCGATGAGCCGACCTCGGCGTTGGACGTGTCGGTGCAGGCGCAGATCGTCAATCTGCTGTTGTCGTTGCAGGCGGAGCGCAAGCTATCCTACGTGCTCATCTCGCATGACGTGTCGCTGGTGCGCCACGTGGCCGATCGTGTCGCCGTCATGTATCTGGGCCAGATCGTCGAGGAAGGCCCGACGCTCGACGTCCTTGACGCTCCCAGGCATCCCTATACCAAGACGCTCCTCGATGCCGTTCCGAGTTTCGATCGTCCGCTGACCTCGATCGCACCGCGCGCCGGCGAATTGCCGAGCAACCGAACACTGCCGACCGGCTGCTTCTTCCGGGAACGCTGCCCCTCCGCGACGACCGGCTGCGAACTGCCGCAGGTTTTGGCCCCCGCCGACGGATTGCGAACAGTCCGCTGTCATCTGGTCACGCGCGCAAACGGTACGGCGGTGCCGCGCACGGCGCCGCGACCGGTATTATCCTCCCGAATGATGCGATTGCTTAGAGCAATTCCAGGAAAAGTGCGTAGCGGTTTTCCCGGGAGAAGCGCGTAGCGCTTCCCTTTGGGAATTGCGTAAAAACAAGAAGCTAGAGCGGGTCGGGCGATTCTTTCAAACGCTGAACCGCTCTAAGCCGCGTCGGCCGCGAATGGGTCTTCCACTTTCGGCCAATAGGGCGTCTTGAGCTTTGTGTAGGGGATCGCGGCAAAGTTGGGCTGCGTCGCACCGGGCGGGGCGCAGAACAGGATGCGCTTGGCGATCGGTGCGAAACCAGCCTGGAAATGGTAATTGGATTTGACGATGACGATGCGCCGCTCGCTTGGATTGAGACCGAGCGCGGTCATGCAGTCAGGATGGAAGACCTGCGTGCGTACCGTGTTGATGATCAGGTCGATGCCGCCGTCGGTGGTGACCCATGCCGCATCCCCGAGCGGCCACGGCATGGTGCCGAACAGCTGCGTCAGCTCGCGACCGAGGCCTTTTACCGTAACGCGCAGATCGACAGGCATACCCGAGAACACGCCACACTTGCCGCCGACCCGCAGGTTTATGGTACCGCCGACCCCGGCCTCGACGCAGAAGCGATAGGCGATCGGGTCCCAGTACATGGCGCTGGCCACGTTCCCAATGCCGCGCTCTATCAGCCGGCGCAGGATGTAGGTGGAGTCCCCGGCGCACCGCCGCCGGCATTGTCCGAAACATCCGCGATGACGACCGGCCCTTGCGGCTCGGCGAGCGCGATATCGAGCGCCTCGTCGATGCCGAGGAATTTCGGGATCAGGTCGTTGCGCAATGCGAAAAGCTGCTTGCCGAACCTTTCAGCTGTGCGCTCTGCAAGCGACTTGTCATCGTTGGTGACGACCAGCATGCGGGCTCCTACATCCTCGACGTCGCCATGCGGAAAACCATGTCCGAGCGAGACTGACAATATGCCTGGCTCGGCTTCGGCGGCGATCATGCCATCGACGAAGCCGCGCATCGGCTGCTCCTGCACGCGAAAGGTGCTGATCATGCGGCAGTCGTAAAGCGCCATCACCGGCCTAACCTTGCCCTCCACCGCGTCGACGACAATGCGGTAGAGCTCGCCGGCACGGTCCATGATGTCGGTGTGCGGATATTCCTTGTAAGCGACGATGGCGGTGGCGTTGTCGACCATCTTCTGGGTTGTGTGGCAGTGCAGATCGAGCTCTGCCCCGATCGGGATGTCGGGCCCGACGACAGCTCTGACATGCGCGAGAAGATCACCCTCGGTATCGTCATAGCCTTCCGCGACGAAAGCGCCATGCAGCGCCAGAAGCACGCAGTCGACCGGCATGGCGGCCTTGAGCTCGTCGAGGATCTCGTCGCGGAACTGCTCGTAGACATTGCGGATGGTTATGCCTCCGGGCTCGGCGCAGACGCACAGGCTTTCCACGATCTCGTGGCCGTCGGCTTCTCCGCGCTGACGCCACACGAACAGCTGGCAGGACGGCTCGTTCAATGGCTTCGAGGTGGCGTCGCCCCGCGCAATGCCCATTTCCTCGAAACTGTGGTAGCCGGTCGGGATGGGCGCGAACGTGTTGGTCTCGGTGTCCATGCCCGCTATGAAAATGCGCATTCTTTCGTCCTCAATCCGATTTTCGTTTAAGAAAAATCTTTTCTCATCATCAAACTATTATATGATTTCCGCAAGCACCTGGACCATGTAAAGAGCTGCGCCAGACCGCGTTCACGCGGCATCCGGCGGGTGGCACAGAATCGGAAATTCACATGCATCTTCACCCGCTCGACGATCTGGTGCTGGACGAAACCACGAAGGCCATTCCGCCAGGCGTTGCGGTCCGTCTTCATGATGTCGGTTCGATGGGCTGGAACCTCCTGCGCGGAGATGTGCCGCTGCCGGCAGCGGTCATCAGGGAGTCCGCGCTCGACCACAATTCGCGATGGATGCAGCGTTTCCTCGCCAAGCGCAACGCGGTCATCGCGCCGCATGTCAAGACGACGATGTGCCCTCAGATCATGCAGAGGCAATTGCGCGACGGCGCCTGGGGCGTGACCGTCGCCACGCTGCACCAGATGAAGGTTTGTCGTCGGTTCGGCATCGATCGCATCGTGCTCGCCAACCAGCTTGTCGGACGGCTGGAACTGGATGCTCTGGTCGCCGAGCTCAACGCTTCGCCCGGCCTCGACTTCTACATGCTGATCGACAGCCTCGACGCCGTACGCCTGGCGAGCGAGGCGGTCGGCCGCTCCGGAACGGCCTCGCGGCCGATCCAGGTGCTGGTCGAGCGCGGCTATCCGGGCGGCCGGACCGGTTGCCGCGACAACGACACGGCGCTCGAGGTCGCGCGTGCCGCGCATGCGGCGCCGCAACTGCGGCTCTGCGGCGTCGAGGCTTTCGAGGGACTGATCAAGCCGAAGGACGGTGGCCCGGCACAGGCAGTCGCGGATTTCGTCGACGAGATCGGCGCGCTCTACGAAGCATGCGCCGGCGAGAACCTGTTCGAGCGCGCCCCACCGATCGTAACAGCCGGCGGTTCGTCGTTCTACGACATCGTCCTCGATCGCCTCTCCGGCAGCGGCGCGCAGGTGATGACGCGCAGCGGCTGCTATGTCAGCCATGACAGCGGTGTCTATCAGGCAGAGCAGAAGCGTATCCTTGCCGCGACGGGCGAGAATGAGGGGCTGGTCAACGCGCTGGAGGTCTGGACCCATGTGCAGTCCTGCCCGGAACCCGGGCTGGCGATCCTGACCGCCGGCAAGCGAGACTTTGGAACCGACTCCGGACTGCCGGTGCCGCTGCTTGTCTCGCGCGGCGACGGTTTGCCTGAAACGCTGACGGGCTGTGCGATTTTCGCCAGCAACGACCAGCACGCCTACATGCGCGTCCCGGAGACGGTTTCGGTCAAGGTCGGGGATCGTATCGGGCTCGGCGTGTCGCATCCCTGCACAACCTTCGACAAATGGCAGATTCTGTTTCTGGTCAACGACGACTATGACATCGTCGGCGCGCTGAAGACCTATTTCTGACCCACCATCGACGCAGGACAGTCGCAGCGCGGTTGCGACGGCTCTATCGGGGGCAAGTATTCGCCGGGGCGGCCCGCCACGGATCGGACGGGCCGCGCCTATTCCGCTCAATGGTCAGACGACAAACCGTATCGCGCGCTGAATGTCGAAGAAATTGTCCGCCTCGAAACGAAGCGTGCGCGGGGCGGGATGCTCCATGCCCGGATACCAGCTTCCCCTGTAGGCTTCGATCGGGGTGGTATATTCCACGATGAGTTCGAACCGGTCGGCCAGCTTCGGCAGGCATTTCGACAGGTCGCGCGAAAGCGAGGCCTCCACGGTCTCGCGTATGGCCTTGACCGAGCCTTGCGGCGAGAGCGACGACGTGGCCGGCCCGAACCCCTCGCTGGTTGCGACGGTTGCGATCTCGGGCACCAGTGCCTTCGCCTCTCCGCACATGCCGGCATCGCCAGACAGAAAGACCGATGGCACGCCGTAACGGGCAGCGCAGTGCGCGTTCAGCGTATATTCGGATGCCACCTCCCCGTTGATCAGCATCCTGGACACGGTGCCGGTCAGCGTGTGTGCCAGCGGGTTCGTGTCGGTACCGGCCTTGTTGTGGTAGCCGGTATAAAGAGCGGCATCGAAGGTGTCATCGATGCCGAACATCATCGCATCCGGATGGCCGCTCCAGCCGCGCACGATGCGGACATAGGCTGGAAGCTTGGACAGGATCAGGTTGCGCGCCGTCGAATGGGCGTCCTTGACGACGATTTCGGTCGCGCCCGCCGCCTTGGCGCCTTCGCAGGCCGCGACCAGTTCGTCGGTCATGTATTCCCGGAACTCGGCATAGTCGGGATTGCCCTTGCGCGCCTCGTCCCAATTGGTGATGCCCGCCGTGCCTTCGATGTCGGCGCTGATAAAGACTTTCATGTGCTTGCCTTTCGATTTCAGAGAAAGTCGCCGCGCACGCGGCTTCAATGGCGTCCGGCCCGGTGCGGTCGACGCGGCCCCGCGGCGGTGGCTGCCTGGGCCGCTCAGGCCGCCATTTCAGCCTGCCGGCGCTCCAGAAACATGGGGCCGACGCGAATGCCGCGGCGTCCGTTGTCGTCGATGGCGCCCAGCTCGAGAATCTCCTCCTCGTAGAGCAGCCCGTGCATGCGGAAGCGGCCGGCATCCACCGGCTCGCAGCTATGGGTGCAGAAATACTCGATCAGGCATTTCAGCTGGCCATGGCTGTATGTCAGATAGGTGATGTTGAAATCCGGCCCGTATTCGCCCAGATGCGGCGCGATCTCCGGCGGCACCTTCTCGACAGGCAGACTATCGACACGCGACCAGGTCGCCCCTTTCCAGTCTAGCTGGTTGGCCTTGGAGAAGGAGAGATTCATATGCGCGTAGTCGGCGCCGCGACCGTAGATGCGTCCGTCGATGACGAAATCATTGCCCGAGACCGGGCGGATCTGCAGCGGTACGCCCTCCCCCATCAGGTAGAGCTTGCCGTCCTTGTGCTTCACCTCGACGACCTCGCCGCCCGCCTCATGACGATAGAGGCCGGGCAGGCTAGCGAACTGGTCTTCGGTGATGGGCGGCGGGGTCTGGCCGCGAAGCGGCATGCGTCCCATGCCGCAATCGGCGAGCGCGATGCGCAAGCCGTCGCCCGCGAGCCGGGAGGCTATCTGATTGGCGAAATCAAGCGTGGCGAAGATCAGGACGCCGAAGCCAGCCCTCGGCAGGAGCATCATCTGCGAGGCATAGCCATAAACCGCGCCGCCATGGCCGACGGAGGTCCACCCATCCATGTCGCCGACGCCGAAGCACAGCCCATACCCGTTGAGGTCCTTGTTGTGGCCTTCGGGGCGCTTGCCGATCGGGGTCCACATCTTGCGCAGCGATGCGGGGCTGACGATGGAATCCCCGTTAGGCGCGAAGCCGCCCCGCAGCAGGCACCGCGTATAGTTGGCCATATCGGAAGTGGTGGAGAATATGTTGCCGGCGGGCGATCCGCCCAGATTGAACACCGGCGCGGGGCTATCCCCGTCCAGCGTCCACATATCGGCCGGCGCCAGCCTTTCGCGGACGCCGGGGGCCATGCCTGACGACGTGTCGTTCATGCCCAGCGGCTTCAGAATGTTCTCGGTGATGTAGTCGGCGTAGCTCTTTCGCGTCACCCGCTCGATCACCATGCCGACCACGGCAATGCCGGCATTGGAATAATGCATGATGCCGGCGCTGGGATCCTGCTTCAACGTGGACGTGGCAAGCTCGGCGACGGTGTCGGCCAGCGGCGGCTTGTGTGAATCCAGATAGTGTCCGCTCTTGGGTTCGCGCACGATCCCGGCGGTGTGGCTCATGAGCTTGCCCAGGCTGATCTGCGAGCCGTGGGGTCCGCTTTCACGCCCTGCGAACGGATTGACCGGGTGAAAACCGGGCAAATACTCCGAGACATCGACATCAAGGTCGACCAGTCCCTTCTCCACGAGTTGCATGATGGCAACCGACGTGAAGGTCTTTGTGATCGAGCCGATGCGGAAACAGGTGTCGTCCTTCATGTCGAAATGGCGATCGTGCCGCTGTATGTGGCCGTGCGTCATGAGGCCGTCCCTGTCGATCAGGGCATAGGAGATCGACGGGATCGCCTTGTCCTCCACCTCGTGGCGGATAAGGTCTTCAAGAAGCTCGATGGCGTGGGGGGAAAGCGAAGACACGGGGATACTCCCTGATTTCAATTTGTATGGCGGGGATCGAGAATGTCGCGCAAAGCGTCGCCGACGAGGTTCCACGCCAGCACGAACAGGAAGATCGCGGCTCCGGGGAAGGCAAGCGTGTACCAGTACTGGAACGGGTTGCCGGGCTGGCCGACGATCCAGTTGCGGGCGTAGGCGATGAACTGTCCCCAATCGGCGTACCCTTCTTCCGTGCCCACTCCAAGGAAGCTCAGGGCGGAGGCCGTGAGCACCATTGAACCCGTGGCCATGGTCGCGAGCACCAGCACGGGAAAGAACGCGTTGGGCAGGATGTGGAACACGATCAGCCTGAAGTCGCCGGCGCCGTAGCTTCTTGCCGCATTCACGAAATCCATCTCGCGGATGCGCAGGATTTCGCTGCGCACCACACGCGCGTAACCCATCCATCCGAAAGTCGTCAGCGCGACGGTTATCGGCCCGAGCCCCTTGCCGAGCAGGGTAGTCAGCACCATGGCGGCGATGAGGAAGGGAACCGCCATGAACACGTCGACGATACGCATCAGCACTTCGTCCACGATGCCGCCGTAAAAGGCCGCGAGCGATCCGATGATCGTGCCGATCAGCACGGAGATGGCGACGACGCCGAGGCCGATCTTGAAGGCCGTGCGGGTGCCCCAGATCACGGCGTAGTAGATGTCGTACTGGCCTTCGGTGGTTCCGAAGATCGCCTCGGGCGACGGCGGTTGCGGCGTTGCCAGGAAGCCCGCTCTCGGCGTGTCGTAGACCGACATCTGGAATTCCTGCGGCGGTGCGAGCACCGGCGCGAAAATCGCGATCAGCACGAATGCCAGCAGCAGCAGCACACCAATCAGCGAGATCGGGTTACGCTTCAGATAGCCAAGCGCTCTCATCGCGTCTTTACCCTCGGATCGAGCAGCGGATAGATCAGGTCGACGGCCAGGTTCAGCACCACGAGGACGACCGCGAAGTAGAGCCCGAAGCCCAGCACCGCCGGAAAATCCAGATTGGCGGCCGTCTTTGCCGCGAACTGGCCGAGGCCCGCATAGTCGAAGATGGTTTCGGTGATAACGACGCCACCCATCATGGCGGCGAGCTCCATTCCGGCGATCGTCGTGACCGGAAGCAACGCGTTGCGCCTGGCATGATGCAGTTCCACCACACGCCGGGACATGCCCTTCGCGCGTGCCGTGCGGACATAGTCCTGGCGCAGCGTTTCCAGCATCGACGTGCGCATGACACGCGTCATGTTGGCAAGATTGACGTAGGTCAGCGTGATGACGGGGGCAGCGAGATGCCTGAGCGTATCCCAGAAAATGGCCAGATTGCCGTTGAGCAGCGCGTCGATCGTGTTCGCGCCGGTGTAGCGGGTGAAGCCGGGCGACGTGACGGCGGCCTGGGCCCACTGGCTGAGGCGCCCGGGCGGGAACCAGTCAAGCGCGGAGTAGAAGATCAGCAGCATCAGCAGTCCGAACACATAGACCGGGAATGACCAGCCCAGGATGGTGAAGATGCGGATCAGATGGTCCGGCCAGCGGTTGAGATGGATGCCGGCCCGCGAGCCCAGGTAGATGGCGAGCAGAAAGCCAGGAATGAACGCCAGCAGGACCAGTTCCAGCGTCGCGGGCAGCAGGGAAGCCAGCGCGTGGGCGACAGGCTGGCGCGCGGTCTCGGACCAGCCCAGATTGCCCGTCAGGATGTTGCCGATCCAGCGTCCGTATTGAATGTAGAAGGGATCGTTCAGCCCATACTGCTCGATCATCCTGCGAATGCTGTCCTGGCCGCCCTTGAGGAAGTCCGGGGACGGCGCGTATGCCGCCAGGCGCTGTGTCGGCGACAGCGACATCTGCAGCGCGAAAAGCATCAGCGACAGGGCGAAGAGAACGACGGGCAACATCAGGAGCCGCCGCAAAGCGTAGTTCAGCACATCAGCATCCGCACCATGAGGAATAGCCGTTTCGCCGGGCGACGATGGCGCCCGGCGAAACCCGAAGCTCTTTAGTCGGCCTTCTTGGTGACGGGATAAAAGTCCCAGGCGCCGTAGAGGATCATGTTGTGCACGTAGCCGTCGATGTTGCTGCGCGTGACGATGTACCCGAAGTCCTCCCAGAGGAACTGCGTGGTGGCATAGTCGTAGGACATGTCCTGCAGCTTGGCATAGATCGGCTCGCGCACGGCGGGATCGCTCGAGGCCCAGGCCTGGTCGAGAAGCGGCTTGAACTTCTCCGCCATCAGGTCGCGGTAGCCCTGGCCGAGCATGCCGCCGACAAGACCGGTCGGGGACAGATAGTAAGTCGCGGCACCCAGCGGACCACCCGGGTCGGAATAGTCCGGTCCCCAGCCCATGTAGGTGAGCGGCGAGGCAGGCTTTTCACGATTGTTGAGCTTGTCCGAGATCGAGGCCCAGGGCAGCGACTGGATCTTCATCTTGAACTTCGGGTTGATCCGCTGCAGTCCCTGCTGGAGCGCGGATAGTGCCGCCGTACCTTGCGGCGTTCCTTCCTGTACATAGGCCGTGAAGGTGAAGCCGGTATCCCACAGCTTGCCGCCGAAGGCTTTCTTGAAGTGCTCGGCGGCCTTCGCCGGATCATAGCCGTAGATCGGCGAGTCGGCGCGATAGCCCATGATGCCGCGCACGGTCGGGCCGCGCGCCTGCACGGTCTTGCCGAGCAGGGCCTGCTTTATCAGCGCATCGTAGTTCTGCGCGTAGTTGAAGCCCTTGCGGACATCGATGTCGGAGAAGAAGTCCGGCGGGATGCCGTTGCCGTCCAGCTTGCCGCTGCCGATGGCGGGGTTGTCGGCATCGTCCAGCGGCCACGCGAAATAGAGGCCGCGGCTGAACACCTTGGGCAGACCGTCGATGACCTTGACACCGTCCGTCTTGCCGAGTTCGTCCAGGAACTCGACGGGAGTCGTCACGAAGTCGGCGTCGCCAGACAGCAACTGCAGGCGACGCGTGGTCCATTCCGGAACCGTGCGCATGACCACCCGCTCGAGCGAGGCCTTGCCCATGAAGTAATTGTCGAAACGCTTCAGCGTGATGCGGCGATCGGTGCGATCCCATTCGTCGAGCATGAACGGACCGGTCCCGTTTTCCTGGGCGAACAGCGGATCGTCGCCGAGTTCGGGACGGTAGTACTTCTTCCAGTTGTCCCCGTTGCCATCCCACCCGCCGACGGAGGCGACCCATTCCTTGTCGACGATCGAAGCACCGAACGGCAGCGCCAGAACGCCAAGCGTGGCGGGGAAGGATTTCGGCAGCTTCAGCGTGACATTGTCGCCCTCGACGGTGATCTGCGACGCGAGTTCGTCATAGACCTTCCGTAGCGCTTCGGGGCTGGCATCCTTGATGTCCGACACCTTGCCTTCGGCTTCGACCCATTTGGCGACGTCGGTGTATTTGCTCGCCGTGACCACCTCGGTGATGGCGTTGGACATCCACGATTGTCCCATCAGGATGGCGCGCAGCAGCGAGTAACGCACGTCTTCGGCCGTGATCTCGCCATAGCCGGGCTCGATCTTGGCCTTCTGCTCGTCGGTGAGCCCGTCATAGTACTGCCAGGTGATCTTGCTGTCGTCGCCCTTGATGCCGACCTTGTGGGCGTGGACGCCCTTCCGGATCGGGAAGGTGTAGCTGACCGAACCATCCGCGTTCTGCTTGATCAGGCCGTTTTCGAGGCTCGGCACTTGCGAGGACAATGAAGGCACGAATTCGGAAATCTGGGAGCCGTTGTAGTTCAACAGGCGGCTGTAGACGTTGAGCACGCCGTAGGAGCTCGGCGTGTTTGCAATGTAGGCCGGATCGAACGACTGAACATCGTCAGTCCAAAGAAACACAAACGTTCCGGGATTCTTGGTTTCTGCCACGGCGGACGACGCAAAAGCGCCTATACCCATGCAGAAGGCTAATGCCAAGGCACGTTTCATTTTCATGAATATGTTCCCACAATTGACCCGAGGTCTTTTTATCGTTGCGTGCGAAAGCTAGAAGCAGGCTTGCGCCACTGTCCAATGCGTAGATAGGATCGGTTATGCGGATAATGCATGAGGTCGACTGTGGAGCTGGCGTGGTTTGAAGACTTCCTCGAGATCGCCGCGACGCGGAATTTCTCGACCGCCGCGGCGTCCCGAAATATCTCGCAGCCGGCCTTCAGCCGGCGCATCAAGGCGCTGGAGGCCTGGGTCGGCGCCGAACTTATCGACCGCAGCACATATCCGGTGCACCTCACCAGCGCGGGCAACATTTTCGTTCCGCGCTGCCAGGAAATGCTTCGCGACATGTACCGCCTGCGCACGGACTGCCGCAACGCCGCCGGCGCCAGCTCACGGCTTCTCACTTTCGCCGCGCTTCATACGCTGGCTATCTATTTCTTTCCCAAGTGGATCAGCCATCCCGAAATGCCAAATGCGCCGGTCCGCAGCAGCATGCACACGGGCGACTTCCTGGAATGCGTTGAGCACCTGTCGTCCGGCAAATGCGACTTCGCCATCACCTACGATCACCCTGACGGTCCGCCGGTCCTTGAGGGCGGACCCTTCGAATCGCTTCAAATCGGCAGGGATCGCCTCGTTCTGGTGTCTGGGGTCGACCAGACGGGAGCGCCGCTCTTCGATGTCGATGTGTCGGAAGGCACCACGATTCCCTACCTCGCCTATTCCTGGAGCGACGGCTATCTCGGCAAGCTGATCTCGCTTATCCAGTCGCGCTGGCGGCGTCCTCTCAATCTCAGCATCGTCTATCAGTCCTCGCTTGCCGAAGGCCTGAAGCAGATGGCGATCGCCGGGCAAGGCGTGGTCTGGCTGCCGCAGATCTGCGTTCAGAAATCGATCGCCCAGGGCGAACTCATCCAGATTGGCGGACAACAGCTGTCCCTGGAGATCGAGATCAGGATTTTCCGCCGTGTGGGCGCGCGCAGCCGGGACGGCGAAGCGCTGTGGAAATATCTCTCGCGAACCGCGGAGCAGGCGCGCGGACGCACCCTGGTTGATCCGACACTGACCATGCGCTGAGCGGGTCGAGGCGCCATTCGCGGTTAATGCGAAATCCGACAGGGCGATGCAGAAATTGCATAACTTCGGGTGGAGCGCCGGGAAGCCTGACAATCGCAGGGCCGATGCCGTCTGGCGAGGCATTCCGGGCCGTTCCAAGGCATGGCTTCCAGGCGATCTGGTGATGGGCGCCTATTGACAGCCCACATGCTCACTGCGTTCGATACCGGGTGTCGCGACCATTGCACCTGGAGTGCCTTTTGACCGTCAAGTCCGCCGCCACAGCGAGCCTCACCGACGACGTGATCCTGTCGGTCGAGGACCTTGAAGTCTGCTTCGGGCCAAGGGGGACAAAGGCGGTGCCGGCTGTTCAGGGCGTATCGTTCCAGATCAAGCGTGGCGAGACGGTGGCATTGGTGGGCGAGTCCGGTTCGGGCAAATCGGTCACCGCCATGACCGTGATGCGCCTGACCGAATATGATGGTGCCAGGATCACGGGGGCCGCATCCTGATGAGGCTCAAGGACGGCGGCGTAGCCGACCTGACAAGGCTTTCCGAAAAGCGCATGGAGGGGCTCCGCGGCTTCGAGTTCTCGATCGTGTTCCAGGACCCGATGTCGAGCCTCAATCCCGTGTTCACCGTCGGCGACCAGATTGCGGAGGTGGTCACGAGACATCAGGGCAAGTCGCCGCGCGAGGCGCGCGACATCGCGCTGAACGTGCTCAAGCTCGTGCGCGTGCCCGACGCCGCCCTCAGGCTCGACCAATATCCGCACCAATTGTCCGGCGGCATGCGCCAGCGCGTCATGATCGCCATTGCATTGGCGTGCCGCCCCTCCTTGATGATCCTCGATGAGCCGACCACCGCGCTCGACGTCACCATCCAGGCGCAGATTCTGGATCTTGTCCGCGCACTGCAGCGCGAGATCGGCATGTCCGTTCTTTTCATCACCCATGACATGGGTGTGGTCGCGGAAATCGCCGATCGCGTCTGTGTCATGCTGAAGGGCGAGATCGTCGAATCCGGCTCGGTGAACCAGATACTCGTGGATCCCCGACACCGCTACACGCGCGCGCTGATCTCGGCGGTGCCAAGGCTGGGCAGCATGGCCGACAAGGATGGGCCGGAGAAATTCCCGCTCGTCATATACAATGCCGAAGTCTCGCAGCCGGAGGTTTCCGCATGAGCGTCGCACCGCCTGCAACAGACAGAAAGCCGCTGGTCGAAGTCCGCGAGCTTGTTACGCGCTTCGACCTGAGAGGCGGTATCTTCGGCGGCATCGCCGGCCGGGTTCATGCGGTGGAAGGCGTTTCCTTCGATATTTTCCCGGGTGAGACCCTGGCGTTGGTGGGGGAATCGGGCTGCGGCAAGTCGACCGTGGCGCGCAGCATCATGCAATTGGACAAGCCCTTGTCCGGCGCCATTCGCTATGACGGCAAGGAGATGATCGGCGCGGCGCGGGCAACCCTAGCGGGCTTCCGGCGCGAGGTGCAGATGGTCTTCCAGGACCCGTTCTCCTCGCTCAATCCGCGGATGACGATCGGGCAGGCCCTGACCGACCCGATGCGTGTCCACCGCATCGCGCGCGGCGGTGAGTTGCGGAACCGGGCGGCGGCCCTGCTGGCAAAAGTGCATCTGCCGCCGGAACATCTCGAACGCTACCCTCATGCCTTCTCGGGCGGTCAACGGCAGCGCATCTGTATCGCCAGGGCTTTGGCGCTCGATCCCCGCCTCCTCATCGCGGATGAAGCGGTCGCCTCGCTCGACGTGACGATCCAGGCCCAGGTCATCAACCTGTTGATGGACCTGCAGCGCGACATGGGCATTGCCATCCTGTTCATCAGCCATGACATGGCCGTGGTCGAGCGCATCGCGCATCGCGTTGCCGTCATGTATCTGGGCGAGATCGTGGAGATCGGCGACCGCCGATCGGTCTTCGGCAATCCTCAGCACCCTTATACGCGCAAGTTGCTTTCGGCGGTTCCCGTCGCGGATCCGGCGCGACGACCGGTTGGACGCGAACCGATGTCGGATGAGATTCCCAGCGCTGTGCGCGGCGTTGATTTTGTTCCGGTCCGTCTACCGATGAATGCCGTTTCGCCGACCCATTTCGTGCGCGAGACGGCCTGATCGGACCGCCGTCGACGGTGCTCTGCGCAAAAAACCGACAGCCTCCGGCCCGGAAGATGCATCCAGAATGTTGATTTATTGCGTTTTTCGTGAGCCAAAATCGGAAATCTTCGTCGTTCCGTATGGTTCCAAGAGAGCCTAAAAGTGGGAAGCATACCCGGACCAGTGAAACTGGAATGATGCCCACTCGGTTGTTTCCAGCCCATCCAAGCCATTGATTTAGCTGCATTTTTTGTTTATGGCACGCGGCCAGCGCCGGGTCATCGAACTGCCAGCCCAAGAGAGACCTGGAGGCCATGGCGATCTACAAGCTACGGGTCTTGCACACGCCGTCCTGCGGGCGTTGCGTTGTGAGCGATGGCATCCACTCGATTCTTGCTGGAATTCCGGCTAGCCTAGGCGACAGATGGCTCAGTTCCGGTCGATGACTCACAATCAGACCGCCCGTCAAGAGATTGATGGGCAGCACGTTTGGTCCCCGGGACCGAGGGCAATGGCGCGCGAAATGAGTTCTACAACAATATGGGCCATGCGACGCCCGGCGACCGATCAATTGACTATATGGGCAAGATAGCGGAATTCACCTTCACCGCTCCGAAATCAATGGAGTTCGGAGACACCGGAACTTTTTGGAATCAAGAGGGATGATTTCTGCCGATCTTTTGGATACCACGTTTCCCTTCGATCCAGACACCGACCGGGAGTCTCGGCCCGCTCCCGCCGAGGCGATATTCGTCAATCCATCAAATTTCGGACTCAAGCAATCAGAAAGCCTGTCTGACAGGCACACCACAGAAGCAATACAGATCGAAAATGGCGGCCTCATTTTTCAAAACCAGGATGCTTTCGAAGCCGGCGCGCCGCTCACGGTCCTCAAGGCGAGAATTCTAAGAGACGTTCAACAATGACCCAGCACGCAGAAAACGCTCGAATTCTCATGTACAGCCACGACACCTTCGGGCTCGGCCACTTGCAGCGCTGCCGGACTATCGCGCATTCGCTGGTCGAGGATTTCCGCGGACTTCAAGTGCTTATCATTTCGGGTGCGACTATCGCTGGCGCCTTCGACTATCGGGCCCGTGTCGACTTCGTGAAGATCCCCAGCGTCATCAAGTTGCGCAACGGCGAGTACACCTCGCTGGAAAAGGATATCGATCTGCACGAGACGCTCAGGATGCGGCAGTCGATCATCCGCCACACGGCCGAGACCTTCCGGCCAGATATCTTCATCGTCGACAAGGAACCGCTCGGCCTGCGCGGTGAGATCGAGGACACGCTGTCCTACCTCAAGACGCGGGGCACCACCCTGGTGCTTGGCCTGCGCGAGGTGATGGATGCGCCGCACCTGCTCGAAGCAGAGTGGGCACGCAGGGATGTGATGCGCAAGATCGGCCTGTTCTACGACAAGGTCTGGGCCTATGGCCCGCCGGACTTCTACGATCCGTTGACCGGCTTGGATGTGCCGCCGGCTGTCAGGGCAAAGATGAGGTTCGTCGGCTTCCTGCAACGGAGCCTGCAGCGGAACGAGTTGCCTGGCCACCGGCCCGAGGGCGACTATATCCTCGTTACCACCGGCGGCGGCGGCGACGGTGCCGAATTGATCCACGACGTCATCGATGCCTATCAGCAGGATCCGCAATTGCAGCACAGGGCGCTGATCGTGCTCGGGCCTTACATGCCGGCGCGCAAGCGCAACAAGCTGCTCAGGAAGGGGTCCAAGATCCCTTACATCAAGATCATCGAGTTCGACAACCGTATGGAAGACCTGATTGCCGGCGCCAAGGCGGTAGTGGCGATGGGTGGTTACAACACCTATTGCGAAATATTGTCTTTCGACAAGCCGGCGCTGATCGTGCCGCGCATCGAGCCCCGCCAGGAACAACTGATCCGCGCTCGGCGCGCAGCCGAACTCGGCCTCATCGAGATGCTTTTGCCGGAGGAAGCCAAGGACTCCCAGCGGTTTGCCGATGCACTTGTGGCGCTGCCGAACCGGTCCCGCCCCTCACAGAGCAATCCGCATCTGACGCTGGAAGGGCTGCCGCATATTTCCGAGATTGTCGCGGAACTGCTGGACCGGCGGGCCGGCCATCACCTTTCGGTTGTTGAAGGAACCAACTGACTTGCAACATCGCAAGATCGTCGTGGTTCTGAAGGGCTATCCACGGCTGTCGGAAACTTTTATCGCGCAGGAACTGCTCGGTCTTGAACGCGCGGGCTTCGACTTGATACTCGTCGCACTCAGGCGGCCCACCGACGCAAAACGCCACCCCGTGCATGACGAGATCAAAGCGCCCGTCCACTACCTGCCGGAATATCTGCACGAGGAGCCGCTACGCGTGCTTCGCTCGCTGTTTGCTTGTTTGCCGCGGCCGGGTTTCTGGCGCGCGCTCGGATCGCTGGCCGCCGATATCCCCCGCGACTTTACGCGCAATCGCGCACGCCGCTTCGGGCAAGCGCTCGTGCTGGCGGCCGAATGGCCGGAGGACGCGGGGTGGTTGCATGCCCATTTCGTGCACACGCCGGCATCGGTGACACGCTATGCCAGCCAGCTTCGTGGCCAGCCGTGGAGCTGCTCGGCCCATGCCAAGGATATCTGGACTTCGGCGGACTGGGACCTGGCCGGCAAGCTTTCCTCGGCGCGTTGGACGGTCACTTGCACGAAAACCGGCTTCGACCACCTGAAAAAACTCGCCAATGGCAACTCGTCCGTGCATCTGAGCTATCATGGGCTCGACCTCGATCGCTTCGGCAGTTTCGGTGCGGCGCGAAAGCAACATGACGGCTCGGCGCAGGGCGAACCGGTCATCATTCTGAGTGTCGGGCGCGCCGTTGCAAAGAAAGGTTACGACACCTTGCTGGGGGCCCTTGCCCTGTTGCCTGGCGATCTGGACTGGCGTTTCGAGCATATCGGCGGCGGCGAGGAACTGGAACGGCTCAAGGCGCTGGCGAAAAGGCTCGGACTGGATGGCCGCATCTCCTGGAATGGTGCGCTGGCGCAGAAGGAGGTGCTTGAGCACTACCGCAGGGCCGACATCTTTGCCCTGGCCTGCAGGATTACCGCGGATGGCGACCGGGACGGTCTGCCTAATGTTCTGGTGGAGGCGGCCAGCCAGCGGCTTGCCTGCGTGTCCACCGATATTTCCGGCGTGCCGGAGCTCTTATCGTCGGATGAAACCGGCCTGCTGGTTCCGACAGAAAACCCGATTGCCCTGGCACAGGCGCTGGAGCGCCTGATCCGTGATCCCATGCTGCGCGCCCGCCTCGGCAACGCCGCGGAGGCGCGCGTGCGCGGCAATTTCGATCATATGGCGAGCATTGGACAGCTCAAGGAACTGTTCGAGCGCGAGTGGCGGGCCGCCGATTGAAGCCGCTGCGTGCATTCCTCTATGTCCAGCACCTGCTCGGTATCGGCCATCTCGCACGCACCAGCCGCGTCGCGGCGGCTCTGCTCGATGACGGGTTTGACGTAACCGTCGTCACCGGCGGAGCGCCGGTCGCCGGGTTTCCGGGACCGGGGATAAAATCCGTAACCCTGCCACCTGTCACCTCCGGTGATGAAGGATTTTCCGGACTTGTCGACTTGCAGGGCATACCCATCGACGATGCTTTCAAGAAACGGCGTTCGGAGATGCTGCTGCAGGCATTCCGGGATTGCAGGCCTGATATCGTCATTGTCGAGGCGTTTCCGTTTGGACGCCGGCAGATGCGTTTCGAACTGTTACCGCTGATCGAGGCCATCGCGGCGACGTCACCCAGACCGCTGCTGGCGACGTCGGTCCGTGATATCCTCCAGGAGCGCGTCAAGCCGGGCCGAAACGAGGAAACAGTCGATCTCATCAACAGGCATTTCGACCTGGTCATGGTCCACGGCGACCCGGCTTTCGCAACCATCGACAAGACATTTCCACTGGCCGGGGCGATCAGGGCTGAGGTCACCTACACAGGGCTCGTTGCGGCGCCGCCATCGCCCGCGGCCTCCGAGCGCTTCGACATTCTGGTGTCGGTTGGCGGCGGGGCTGCCGGAAAGAGCCTTGTTCACTCCACCATCGCAGCGGCGCGGAACGACAAAAACGGTTGGAAATGGTGTTTGATCACCGGCCCAAACCTGCCGAAAGCCGAGTTTGACGCGATCGCAGGCGATGCCACGCCTGGCCTGTCCATTTTCCGGTTCCGAGAGGATTTCGCCAGCCTGCTGACCGGCGCCCGCCTGTCAGTCTCGCAGGCTGGTTACAACACGGTTTGCGATGTGCTGCGCGCGGGTTGTCGCTCCCTGCTTGTTCCATTTGCGGCCGGCGGGGAAACCGAACAAACGGTTCGCGCCCTGATCCTCGAAGAACTCGGTCTGGCAACGGTGTTGACCGAAAAGGACCTGACGCCTGAAGGTCTGGCGCAAGCGATTGAACAGGCGTTTGGGGCGCCGACGCCAGCCGCGCACCGTCTCGATCTGGAAGGCGCGCGTCGCTCGGCGCAGATTCTGCGTGAGCGGTATCGAACCTGGTCCCCAAAATCCTGACGCGGGCCGCGTCTGGGTTGGATTCGTGCAAAGCGCGTCAAACAGTTCCAATCAGCATGAAGCGCGTATATTTTTTGGTCGGCAGTTCACCGGAGAACCGCACCTCCCGTAGCGCCGCCATCGCTTCGAAGGCTGCCAGGGAAGCCACGCAGTTGATATGCGTCGGCTCGCTGAAATAATCGTTGGATTGCAGCAGCACGTTCGTGCCTCGCGGAAGCAGGGCAAGCCATGCACCCAGATCAGCTATGTGTTCGCAGCTCGTGTTGACCACCAGGTCGGGCCGCCCGGCCGCATAGTCGAGTGCGTACATATCTTCGGTCAGCGCCCGGAAGCGGTCGCCGGCTTCCCGGTTGAGGGTCCGGGCGACCGGTCCGACTTCAGGATCGATGTCGATGCTGTCGATCGCCGCGATGTCGAAACGGGCGTCGTTGAAAAGCATCGCCGGCAACACGCCGTACCATCCGCCCAGAACCCATATGCGCCCGAACCGGCCGCCGCGGCTTTCGAACAGCCTGTCGAGCGCCCACATCTTGCAGGCGACCTGCTTGTGGTTGAAGGCGTTGGCGATATCGGCCTTCGGGTGCTTGGCAATGACGCGCGCCAGCCCTGCCACGAGAGGGCGATCGACATAGGCCGCGATTCCTCGGGCGAGGTCGAAGGCTTGCTCGTGCCAGTCCATGTTGCCGGCATTGCGCGGTTGCGTGACATCCATCATATTCGCCTTGTATGTTGGGATTTCGGGCGACACAACGCAATCTTGCTGAGCGCAGCACTACTTCCGTGCACCGCAGCTTCGAGCTTGTCATTGGCGACGAAGAAATTGCCGATACGCCGTTTGACAGCAGGTGCTTTTATATCCTGCATCCTTCCAACTGAAGGCTCCACGATCGCATATGGAACCCAGCCTAGCCCGCTATATCTGGAAGCACACAAGGAAGCAGCAGATCTGGATATTGATGATCGTCTTGCTTTCGATGATCCCATATTTCATGTCCTTCGACCTGCCGAAGCTGATCGTCAACGGCCCGATCCAGGGCAAGGGGTTCGAGCAACCGGGCGCAACCCTGCCATTCATGAGGCTGCACTATAACCTGCCGTTCATTGGCGAGGTCCTGTTTTTCTCCGGTTTTCAGCTCGGCCGCAAGGCGACGCTGCTTGCCCTGAGCATTGTGTTCCTCTTGTTGGTCGTCATCAACGGCCTGTTCAAACTCTACATCAACACCTACAAGGGCCGCCTCGGCGAACGCATGCTGCGGCGTATCCGCTTCGATCTGGTCGATCGTGTGCTGCGTTTTCCGCCGATTTACTTCAAGCGGGTGAAATCCGCCGAAGTGGCGACCATGGTGAAGGACGAGGTGGAGCCGCTGGGCGGCTTCATCGGCGATGCCTTCCTACAGCCGGTGCTGCTCGGCGGCCAGGCGCTGACGGCCATGCTGTTCATCATGGTCCAGAACGTCTGGCTCGGAGCGATAGCGATCGTGATCGTGGTGATCCAGATCGTGCTCATCCCGCGCATGCGACGGCGGCTGCTCGTGCTCGGCCGCCAACGGCAGTTGACGGCGCGCGCGCTTTCGGGCCGGGTTGGCGAAATCGTCGACGGCATCGGCGCTGTTCACGTCCACGATACGTCGAACTACGAGCGCGCCGACATAGCTGCCCGGCTCGGGCTCATCTTCAAGATCCGCTTCGATCTTTACCAATGGAAATTCATGGTAAAGTTCCTCAACAATTTTCTCGCGCAGCTCACGCCCTTTCTGTTCTACATGATCGGCGGGTATCTGGTCATCGGGGGCCGGCTGGACGTCGGCCAACTCGTGGCCGTGATCGGCGCCTACAAGGACCTGCCCGGACCGATGAAGGAACTGATCGACTGGGATCAGGATCGGCAGGATGTCCAGGTCAAATATCAGCAGGTCGTCGAACAGTTCACCGTCGACGATATCATTGCGCCGGCGATCGGAGCACTGACGATCGACAATCCCGGCCCGATGACGAACCCGCTGTCGGCGGTCGGTCTGTCAATGGCGGACGATGGCGGGGCAATGCTCCTCAACCGTATTTCCATGCAGGTCAAGCCGGCTGAGACGGTGGCGCTGGTCAGCACCCCGACAGGTGGAGCGGAGGCGCTGGCGGAAGCCTTCGCGCGGCTGAACTGGCCGGAAAGCGGAAAGGTCGCTTCGGGAGCCGATGACCTGCTTGAACTCCCCGAAGCAGTGACCGGCCGGCGCATGTCCTACGCCTCGTCGGATGTTTTCCTGTTCCAGGCAAGTCTGCGCGATAACCTCCTCTACGGGTTGAAGCATGCACCGCTGACATCGGTGACTTATGACGGCGCCGCGGCGGACCAGCAGCGCTGGAACATCGAGGAGGCGCGCCGGTCGGGCAATCCTGATCTCGATATCCACAGCGACTGGATCGACTATGCTTCCGCCGGTGCTACCGGCCCGCACGACCTCTTTGAAGCGGTGCGCCGGGTGCTCGACGCGGTTCTTCTGTCGCGCGACATTCTGGATCTCGGCTTGCGCTCTTCGGCCGACCTAACGCGTCACACGAAGCTAGCCGGGCGTATCGTCGAACTGCGTGCGGCGCTGCGAACCCGGCTGGAACAGGAAGGGCTGAGCGAACTGGTGGTTCCTTTCGAGCCGGGCGCTTACAACACGGAAGCGACGATCGGCCAGAACCTTCTGTTCGGCGCTGCCGCCGGCCCCGAACTGGCCGACAAGGCTCTGGCGGCCAATCCCTATTTTGCTTCCGTGCTGAAGCAAGCCGGCCTCGACCGCACGCTCTACGAAATGGGCATGGAGATCGCCGAACAGGCGATCGAGCTGTTTGCCGACCTGCCGCCCGATCACCAGTTCTTTCAGCAGCTCGCCTTCATGAGCGCCGAGGAGATCCCCGCCTACGAGACCTTGCTGCAGCGGCTCAAGAACCGTTCCTACGAGGCGGTTTCGGAGGCCGACCGCGCCATGATCATCACTTTGAGCTTTGCCTATATCGAGCCCCGGCACCGCTTCGGCCTGCTGACCGACGAGCTGATGAGCAAGATCGTCGCCGCACGCAACCAGTTCTATGAAAACCTGCCGCCCGAGCTGCAAGACGCGATCGAACGGTATGATCCTGACAAATACATCGCCGCGGCCACCGTCATGGACAATGTCCTGTTCGGGCGTCTGGGCAACAACCATCCCGACGCGCCGGACCGCATACGCTCCATCGTCTATGAAATTCTTGACGAGTTGGGGCTTTATGCCGAGCTTCTGAATGTCGGCCTGGATTTCAACGTCGGTGCCGGCGGCAGGCGGCTGACCGGTGGACAGCGACAGAAGCTCGATGTTGCCCGGGCCCTGCTCAAGCGTCCCGATTTTCTCATTCTCAACCGGCCACTGTCGGCGCTCGACCAGCGCATCCAGGACAAGGTGCTGCGAAACGTGCTCGAGGAAGCCAGACGCGACGGCCATTCGCCGGCAATTGTGTGGGTCGTGACGAGTCCGGCAATGGCGATAGGGTTCGATCGCGTTATCGTCTTTGACTCGGGTCAATTGGTGGAAGACGGTACACACGAGACACTTTTGGCAGGGAACGGTATTTTCAAGGAACTTCTGTCATAGTCTGGCAGACGCGAATTTAGGAAGGTTTGCGACGATGCTGCTCAAGGATGAAGTCGGAATGCTGCAACGCGTTCCCTTGTTCTCTGGCATTGAGCCGGCAAAGCTCAAGCTGCTCGCGTTCACATCCGATCGTGTGAAATACAGCGCCGACCAGATTCTTTTCCGGCAGGGCGACGAGGCGGACGCCGCCTATGTCATCCTTTCAGGCAGGGCGGATATCCTGGTCGATTCCGACAGCGGGCCGATAAAAGTTGCCGAACTGCTGCCAAATTCGATCGTCGGCGAGATCGCCATATTGTGCAACAGCTCCCGCACCGCCACCGTCAGAGCGGCAACTGATCTGGAGGCCTTGAGAATCCGCAAGGATCATTTCCTGAGGCTTATGAGGGAGTTCCCGGAAATGACGATCGAGATATTGCGGGTTCTTGCCGATCGGCTAAGCCATACAACCGCGGATCTGATCGACGCACGAACCGCCTAGAGCTACGGTGGGCGAAAGTATGGACGACGATTTTTTCCTGGTCAGATTTTGGGGCGTGCGCGGCAGCATTGCGGTATCTGGGCCAGAATTCGTTCGCTATGGCGGCAACACAATCTGCATTGAGATGCGATGCGGCAAGCATACGCTTCTGTTCGACGCGGGCTCTGGCCTGCGGCCTGCCGGCAGGGCGTTTCAGGCGGCGGATATGACCGATTTCGACCTGCTTTTCACCCATTGCCATTACGATCACATCATCGGGCTGCCGGCCTTTGCGCCGATCTTCGACCCAGGCGTCAAGCTTACCATTTGGTCCGGGCACCTTGCGGGACGCATGACGACCCGGCAGATGATCGATGAGTTCATACGGCCGCCGTGGTTTCCGGTGACAATGACCGTCTGCAAGGCAAAGCTCGACTGCCGCGATTTCGTGTCCGGAGACGTGCTTCGGCCGCGCGAAGGGGTAGTGGTTCGGACCGGCAGCCTTACCCATCCGGGCGGCTGCATAGGCTACCGGGTCGAATGGGGCGGCCGCATTGTGGCGGTGATCACGGACACCGAGCACGAGCCGGGCAAACTCGATCAGTCGGTGCTCGGCCTGATCGACGATGCCGACCTCGTCATTTACGATTGCACCTACACCGAGAAGGAAATGGAACGCCGCCGCGGCAACGGCCACTCGACATGGCAACAGGGCGTCAAGCTCTGTGAGGCGGCCGGTGCGCGGGGGCTCGCGCTGTTTCACCACGATCCAGCACGCACCGACGAGCAACTGGACGAGATGGAGAAACTGGCCAAGGACAGGTTTGCCGGCGCGTTTGCCGCGCGGGATGGCCAAACGCTCAAATTTCCAGTGCAGAAAAAGCGCTGAGCTATTTTCCTCCAGAGCCCCGTCCTGACGGATCGCAGCGTTCGATCAATGTGCTGATCGGAAGCCAGGCGCAGGCTTCAGTCCGTGCGGTGACCGCGAACAGCCGTTCGAGGAAAAGCCAGGCCGAGTGATCATGGACGAGATGGTGCGTGAGCAGGCCGACCGGTTCGCCGCCGTCGAATGCATGCTGCAATTGCGCGATGATGGCCTGAACCAACAGGCCATGGTCGCGGCAGCCGCGGGTGCCATGCCAATCCATGATGTCGACATTGCTGTTGACAACCGCCAGGGGAGCGGGCTTCGGCGGGCCGAAGACCGACAATGCCGCAAATCCCACGGATCCAAGGTCGCATACCACGCCGGCGTCGATCCTGTTCCAGGGCGGGACCAGCATCGGAACGGCACGTGCGCCGTGCAGGCCGGTTACGCGCGACAGCCCGCGGGCCAGATCGTCGATCACCGCCTCGTGTGGGCGATGTGCGCCGAGCTCCTGCTTTTTCTGATCCTCTGGTGCATGATTTCGGTGCGCCCAGCCATGGATGGCGACCGTGGCATGCGGCGCCTCGTCAAGCCGGACGACAAGCTTCCCATCAGTCAGGGCCGGGATGACGGCCAGCGTAGCCGGAATTGCGAATTCACCGGTGAGGTCGAGCAGCCGATCAAGCGCCGGCGTCGGATCCACGGCATCGTCGTCGCGCAGCCAGAACTCCGCCGTGCGGCCCGCCCGTTGCAGGCGCGCCAGCTCTTCCACCAAGGGCTGCCAGATCGGATCGGATGTCATGAGACCGGAATCTTCTTGAGAAGTTCGGCCAGCCGCGCCGCTGCGGTACCGAGGGAACGTTCTTCGAGGATGAAACGTCTGGCTTCCGCGGCCATGAGGGTTCTTTCGTCGTTACGGGCCAGAAGCCTTTCAATGGCAGAAGCGAACGCCGCCACATCGCCCGGCGGGGTGAGAAACCCGGTCTGGCCATCCCGCACGACCTCCGGCACGCCGGCGATGTTCTGCGCCACCACCGGAAGGCCGGCGGCCTGTGCTTCAAGATAGGCCACACCATAGGCCTCGCCGAACCCGGGCCAGACGTAAATTCCCCCTCGGTAAAGGACATCCGCCACGGCTGCCGGCTCAATCGCGCCGAGCCATTCGATACGGTCGGCGGGCAAGCCGGCGAATTGCGCTTTGACCTCGTCACGGGCAGGCCCCTCCCCGACGACCGACATGGTCCAGGGCAGATGGCCGATCGAACCGAGCGCCTGCGCCAGCATGCGATAACTTTCGACTTTGTCGCCCGGGCGCATCATGGCGACTGTGACGAGGCGCGTCGGGCAACCCCGTGCGGGCTTTTCCCGGAATGCCGATGTGTCGATGAAGGGCGACAGTATGCCTAGGGCGGCGTCGGGAATGGCATCTGCCAGTCCCTGACGATCCCTCTGCGTGAAACAGATGTTCAGCGCTGCCTGTTCGATGGCTCGCACCACCAACGCTTGGCTATCGGCCCACAAACCAGCGTTGCGCCGCCCGGAATAGGAGGCTTCCGCTGTCACATAGGGGACAGCAAAGGCCGACGCCAGCTCGGGTCCGATCAGGTCGGGCGCCTTGTAGTAGGGATGATAGGAGAACCAGAGGTCGGGCTTGCCGTCACGATGCCAAAGCTTTGTCAGCCGAGCGGCTTCCTCTCGCGCCTCGATCTTGAGCGCATCGAAACTTTTCGACTCCGGTTGGCGTAGATAGAAGCGCAATTCGGATGCCAGTTCGACGCTATGCCCTCCATGCTCCAGCGCCTTGACCAGCATCCGCGCCATCTGGCGGTCGCCGGAGACAACGGGATGATTGGGTGACTTCAGCGGCGCATAGAAGGCAATTCGCATCGCGCGACCCTATCATCGGAAAGCCAGCGCAAGTCAATTTCGAAGCACGATCGACTTCACCTTCAAGCAGTGGAATGTGCTATCTGATGCTCATGGAAATAGCTGCCGCTTCCGACCCGTTTGTCGCCTCTTTGCCGGTCTTCGCAAAGTTCGAAAGCGTTGCCGATATCGACAACTATCGGCCTCTCCCCGATGGCTGGGCGATCGCCACCGCCGACATCGTCGGCTCGACCAAGGCGATCGAGGCCGGGCGCTATAAAACCGTCAATATGGCCGGCGCCAGCGTCATTTCGGCGCTGCTCAATGCGCTGGGTCGGCAAGACCTTCCCTTTGTCTTCGGCGGTGACGGCGCGCTCGTGGCGTTTCCAGGCTCGGCGCTGGAGCTCGCCCGCAACGCGCTGGCCGCTGTCCAGAGATGGGTGGCGGACGAGCTGGACCTGACCTTGCGTGCGGCAATCGTGCCGATAAAGGATATAAGGGCGCAAGGCCTCGACGTCCGCGTGGCGAGGTTTCAGGCCTCCGAAGCGGCCTTCTACGCCATGTTCGCCGGTGGGGCGGCAGTTGGGCGGAAGCCGAGATGAAAGCGGGGCGCTACCGCATCGACCCTGCGCCGGCCGGCGCGCGGCCGGATCTGACCGGCCTCTCCTGTCGCTGGAACCCGATCGAAGCCCGGCATGGCGAAATCGTCTCGATCATAGCCATACCGGGGCCGGCGCGCGACTTGCGCGGTTTTCAGTTTCTGGCTTCCGATATCATCTCCCTCGCCGGCAGGCAGGAACGCGATGGTCACCCGGTGCCGGTGGAGGGGCCGGCCTACAGTTTGTTGCCCGCCGGCCTCGATGTCGAGGCGCGGGCCACGGCGCCGCCGGGGCGGCGGTGGTTGACGAAGCTGTGGGTAATCTTCCTGATGACGCTTACGGCTGTCACCGACAGGTTTGGCTGGACGATCGGCAAGTTCGATCCGAAGGTCTACAAACGCGACGTGGCCAGCAATTCGGATTTCCGCAAGTTCGACGACGGCTTGAAGATGACCATCGATGTTGACGCGGATGTGTTGCAACGGATCGAGAACCGGCTGAAACAGGCGGAAGAGGCGGGCATCTGCAGCTATGGCCTGCACCGCCAGCAGTCGGCCTTGATGACATGCCTCGTCATCTCGCCCCTGCAGCCCGATCACGTTCATTTCATCGACGGCGCCTCCGGTGGCTATGCGATGGCTGCCGCAAGCCTGAAGGCCAAGGTGCCGGGTTGATGGCGCTTGCGGAAATCGGTTCTCCGCAATATGCCTCGGCCGTGGTTCCTCGCCATGGAAGCGGACAGCTTGTGCGAATTGACGAAAACAGACTTTTGGACGCCTCACGATCGACATATGACCGGCTCCTGAACCGGATTTCGACGCGCGCCGCGCAAGTCGGCGTGATCGGACTGGGCTATGTCGGGTTGCCGCTGGCGGTTGCCATCGCACGCGCCGGCTTCCCTGTTTCCGGCTTCGACATCGAAGCCCAGAAGGTCGAGAGCCTGAACAACGGCCAATCCTACATTGAGGCGGTGACGTCGACAGCCCTTGCCGGCCAGGTGGCGAGCGGACGGTTCCGCGCCACTGCGGATTTTGCCGAACTGACCGTCTGCGATGTCATCATCATCTGCGTGCCGACACCGCTGACAAAACACCGTGAACCGGACCTCTCCTTCGTCAGGAACACGGCAGGCACGATCGCGAAGCATCTGCGCCTCGGCCATCTGATCGTGTTGGAATCGACCACCTATCCCGGCACCACCGACGACGTTATCAAGCCCATATTGGAAGAGACCGGCTTGCAGTCGAAGCTAGACTTCTTCCTCGGCTTCTCGCCCGAACGCGAGGATCCAGGCAACCGCAGCTTTGAAGTTGCGACGATCCCCAAGGTCGTGGCAGGTGACGGCATTGAAGCGGCGACGCTGGTGCGGGCTTTCTACCAGGGCGTGGTCGAGACCGTCGTTCCGGTTTCCAGCACGGCGACCGCCGAGGCGGTCAAGCTGACGGAAAACATCTTCCGTTCGGTCAACATAGCCCTCGTCAATGAATTGAAGGTCGTGCTCGGCGCGATGGACATCGACATCTGGGAGGTGATCGAGGCGGCCAAGACCAAGCCCTTCGGCTACATGCCTTTCTATCCTGGCCCCGGATTGGGCGGGCACTGCGTTCCGATCGATCCCTTCTACCTGACGTGGAAGGCGCGCGAATACGAACTGCCGACCCGCTTCATCGAGCTGGCGGCGGAGATCAACACGGCCATGCCGCGTCATGTGGTCGATGAACTGGCGAAGGCGCTGGACCGGCGCTGCGGCAAGGCGCTCAGCCGCTCGCGCATTCTCATCATCGGGCTCGCCTACAAGAAGAATGTGCCCGACATCCGCGAAAGCCCGTCATTGCGGCTCATTGAGCTCATCGAGGAATGGGGCGGCAAGGCGGAATTCCACGACCCGCATGTTGCCGAGATCCCGACCACACGAGAGCATATGGCGATCAAGGGGCGCCGCTCGGTCGAATTGACCGAGGCGGCCTTGAAGGACTTCGATGCCGTCGTCGTTGCAACCGACCACGACGCGATCAACTACCAGGCGATCGCTGATCACGCCCTTCTGATCGTCGACACACGCAATGTTTTCGGCCGTCTCGGGCTGCTCCGAGAGACGGTGGTGAAGGCCTGACGGCGTCCGAGCCGGCAAATTTTTTGCCCGATGTCAGGATCGTGATTGCACTCCGCCGGCAGCCTCGCCACATATGTGCCCCAGCAGATAGATGCAGTTATGCCTGCTCCTTCCCTGCTTCGAGGTGTGGCGGATCAAAATGGGAAGGCTCGTCTTCGACGGGTTTCGAGGTAGCATGAGCACAGCGCAAGCAGAAATTTCGACCATTCTCATGGACAAGGTTGCCGACTGGCTGACTCAGTCGGCGCTGGCGGGTAACGAGCTGGAAACATTGGTAAAGGGGTTTTGCGAGCGGCTGGCTGCCGCCGGCCTGCCGCTGAAGCGGGTGCATTTGAGCTTTTCGATGCTTCATCCGCTTTATGACGCGCTTGGCTTCACCTGGATTCGCGGCCAGGGCATGGAGGTGGAAGGCTTCCGCAAACAGGACGGCGTTCATTCTGACAGGTTCCTGACCAGCCCATACTACCATCTGCTCAGCAACAAGCTCGACCATCTGCGGCGTCGGCTCGACCCGGCGGCCCCGTCGGAATTTCCTGTTTTCGATGAACTCAGGCTTATGGGCGTGACCGATTACATGGCTTTCGTCCATCCCTTCAACGGCAATACGAGTCAGGGCATGATCGGGTCCTGGTCCACCGACAGTGCTTCAGGTTTCAGCGACAGCATGATTTCGGCGCTGCTGCGTATCCAAAACCATCTCGCCATCGCAACCAAAATGGCGGTGCTCACCAAGTTGGCCGACAACATGATGACCACTTATCTCGGCGGCGACGCCGGCAGACGCGTGCTGGACGGCCAGATCAAGCGCGGCGAGGGCGACACGATCCGGGCCGCACTGGTCATGGCCGATATGCGCGGGTCCACAAGGCTTGCCGAAACTTCCGGCCGCGAAATCTACATCGATACGCTGAACCAGTTTTTCGATGCCATTGCCGCACCTTTCAATCGCAAAGGCGGGCAGATCATGAGTTTCATAGGTGATGGCTTCATTGCCGTCTACCCTTGCGAAAGGCATCGCTCGCAGTCCGAGATCGCCTGCCAGTCTGCTCTTGCGGCAGCGCACAAGGCCACTGCGCGCATGACGGATCTCAATCTGCGGAGGAAGGAAAAAGGGTTGTCCGAAATAAAATTTGGCATCGGCCTGCATGTCGGCAACGTGATGTTCGGCAATGTCGGGCTTACCGACCGGCTCACATTCTCTGTCTTCGGCTCGGCGGTAAACGAGGTCCAGCGCCTCCAGACCCTGACCAAGAAATATCCGCACCGCGTTCTCGCCAGCAAGGACTTCGCCAGCTATTGCGGCGCCAGCAGCTGGCTGACGCTCGGCAGCGAGGAACTGGCGGGGATCAAGCAGAAGCTGACGGTGCTTTCACCCGATCTGTCGGGCGCTCTCGCACTCGATGAAGACGGTGCGCTGGAGCCGATTTATGACCGGAGATCGGAGGCCGAGCAGGTCATGCTGCTTCATCGCGATGCCGCACGGCTGTCGGAGGGCGACCCGAGGAAGCTCCAGTAGCCAGCCCCAATCCGGTCCGAACGCTTTGGTATGCAGTCCGGTCGCTGGTTCAGCGGCTGGCGATCGTTTCGAATCCAAGTTGCTCTAGGCTGGCAATGCGCTAGTCTTGCTTCCAGGACCTGCCGCCTGGCAGGCCCCAGGGTGGGGGCTGGTGTGAGAATGAATGCAGGCGTTGATCTGCTGCGGATCGAAGATGTTGGCATCTCTTTTGCCATTATCGGGGGACCGTTGCATGCCGTCAGGCGTGCAAATCTCCGCGTCCTGCCCGGCAAGGTTACCGCGCTGGTGGGCGAGTCCGGTTCCGGAAAATCGGTTCTCAGCCAGGCAGTGATGGGAATTTTGCCGAACACAGCCCATGTTCGCGGCCGTATCCTGTTTTCCGATCCTGAAAAGCCCGGCACGACGCAGGATATCCTGCAGATGCCGCGTGACGGACCCGAAATCCGGGCGTTGAGAGGCAGCCGCATCGGCAAGATCTTTCAGGAGCCTATGACCTCGCTGTCGCCGCTGCACACGATCGGCAACCAGGTCAGCGAATCCCTGCAGATTCATTCGCCCATGCCGCGGGCGGAGCGAAAGGCGCGGACCGAGGAAATGCTCAGCCTTGTCGGCTTTCCTAATCCCAAGCGCGCCTATGACATGTATCCGTTTGAACTTTCCGGAGGATTGCGTCAGCGCGCCATGATCGCCATGGCGCTGATCTGCCGGCCCGCTTTGTTGATCGCCGACGAGCCGACGACGGCGTTGGATGTCACCATCCAGGCGCAGATCCTGCAATTGCTGCGCGGGCTTCAGACCAAGCTGAACATGGCGATGCTGCTGATCACGCACGATCTCGGCGTTGTCGCCAATGTCGCCGACGAGGTGGTGGTCATGTACCATGGCGAGATCATGGAAGCGGGACCTGTCGAGGCGATATTCCGCCGGCCAGGTCACCCTTACCTGAAGGGCCTGATGGCAGCTGTTCCGCATTTCGACCTGAAGCCGGGCGAGAGGCTAAAGGCGCTCCGCGAGGTGCCAGTGAACGTCGGCACCCTGCTGGGCAAGCAGACGGCGCCGGCATCGAAGGGGCCGAGCGACATCCTGCTGTCGGTCAGGGACCTGACAAAGGTCTTTACCACCCGCAAGTCCGGATGGTTCGGCGGGGATCGTCAAACCTCTGTTCGCGCCGTGGACGGCGTGAGCTTCGATATCAGGCGGGGTGAGTGTCTGGGCCTGGTCGGCGAAAGCGGTTGCGGCAAAACCACCGTCAGCAAGATTCTGATGCGGGCTATCACCCCTTCCGGCGGCTCGGTCGTCTTCAACAGCCGCCAAGGACCGATCGACGTCCTGGAAGCTGAGGGAGACGCCCTGCGCACGCTACGCGCGAAAATCCAGATGGTCTTCCAGGATCCGGTCTCGTCGCTTTCACCGCGCATGACGGTGGAAAACATCTTGAGCGAGCCGCTGGAAATCCATCAACGGGGCAATGCCGCGTCCCGACTAGCCACCGTCAAGAGCCTGATGCAGGCAATCGGGCTCGATCCGCGCTTCATCAAGCGTTATCCGCACAGTTTCTCCGGCGGGCAGCGTCAGCGTATCGGCATCGCGCGCGCGTTGGCCCTGGGGCCAGAACTCCTGATCTGCGACGAGCCGGTTTCGGCGCTCGACGTCTCTGTCCAGGCGCAGATCCTGAACCTCCTGAAGGACCTGCAGAAGGAACTGGGCCTGACTTATCTGTTCATATCCCACAATCTGGCGGTGGTGGACTACATGGCGGACCGCATCGCGGTGATGTGCGGCGGACGTATCGTCGAGCTTGCGCCGCGCGAAATTCTGCTCAGGAAACCGATCCACCCCTACACGCGCTCGCTGGTCGCCGCGGTGCCTTTCCCCGATCTCGACCGGCCGATGGATTTCAAGACGCTGAAGCTCGGCGGCGCTTCCGACGCCAGCGCATGGGGACCGCAATTCCGCGACGAGGGCGACGAGGATGTGCTGTCGCCGATCGATCTTGGCGGCGGCCACCTCGTGCTGGCCCGACGTTCGGCCGATGTGAGTGAGTTGCGCCATTGATCAGCCGTCGCACCCTCCTTGGTCTCATGGCTTCGGCACTTCTGCCGGGCACGTCGCGCGCTGGCGATCTGGAGCCGGATTTTCTTCAGCCGGAGCTGAAAGCCAGGGCGCTGCCGGCACTCGCAGAGCGCCTGCCCAAGAGCCCGCGCGTAGTGAACCTCGCCGCGATGGGCCGGCAACCCGGCCAGTATGGCGGCACGCTGCGTACCATCATCGGCAGCCAGAAAGATATCCGGATGATGACGATCTACGGATATGCCCGCCTGGTCGGCTATGACGAAAAGCTCAACTTGCAAGCCGACATTCTCGAAAGCTTCGATGTAGCGGATGATCGCGTATTCACGTTCAAGATTCGGGAAGGTCATAAATGGTCCGACGGCAGCCTGCTGACGCCGGAGGATTTTCGTTATTGCTGGGAAGATGTCTGGCTGAACGATGAGCTTACGCAAGGCGGGCTCGCCCCTGCCCTGCTGGCGGACGGCAAGCCGCCACGTTTCGAGATCGTCGATCCGTTGACTGTCCGCTATAGTTGGGATGCGCCAAATCCCGACTTCCTGCCCAAGCTTGCCGCTGCCTCGCCGACACCGCTTGTTTTGCCGGCCGCCTATCTCAAGCAGTTTCACAAGAAATATCAGGATCCATTCCGGCTCGCCGGCCTGATGAAGGAGAACCGGGCCGCGAAATGGACGCTCCTGCATATCCGCATGTCGCGGCAGTATCGCCCCGAGAATCCGGAGCTGCCCACGCTCGATCCCTGGCAGAACCGGACCAAGCCGCCGGCTGAGCAGTTCATCTTCGAGCGAAACCCGTTCTTTCATCGAATAGACGAGAATGGCCGGCAACTGCCCTATGTCGACCGGTTCATCATGAATGTCAGCTCGTCGGCGATCATTTCGGCCAAGACCGGTGCGGGCGAGAGCGACCTGCAATGCATGGGAATTGACTTCGCCGATTACTCCTTCCTGAAGGATGCGGAGAAGCGTTACCCCGTGAAGATGCATCTGTGGAAACGCATACAGGGTTCGCGGCTGGCGCTGCTGCCCAATCTGAATTGTGCCGACCCGGTGTGGCGTGGCCTTTTGCGTGACGTGCGCGTGCGCCGCGCACTTTCGCTCGCTGTGGACCGGCGCGAGATCAATTTGGCCGTGTTCTACGGATTGGCGCGGGAAAGCGCCGATACGATCCTGCCGGAGAGCCCGCTCTACCGCCCGGAATTCGCGAAGGCCTGGGTTGCCCATGATCCCGACCAGGCCAATGCCCTGCTGGACGAGGCCGGGCTTCAGAAACGTGACGATGACGGCCTGCGGTTACTTCCCGATGGGCGCCCGGCGCAGATCATCGTGGAAACGGCCGGCGAAAGCACGCTGGAAACCGACGCGCTCGAACTCGTCACCGATCACTGGCGCAAGATCGGCCTCGCCCTGTTCATCCGGACTTCGCAGCGCGACATCTTCCGCAGCCGCGCGCTTGGCGGCGAGATCATGATGTCGATGTCGTCGGGCATCGACAATGGCGTGCCGACCGCAGACATGAACCCATATCAGCTGGCCCCCACCATCGACGACCAACTGCAATGGCCGCTGTGGGGCGCTTACTATCTGTCCCATGGCAAGATGGGTGAGGCGCCCGATCTTCCTGAAGTGGTCGAGTTGATGGCTTTGCTCAAGCGCTGGAACGCATCGACCGAAGCCACTGAGCGCGCCGAAATCTGGAATTCAATGCTGTCGATCTACACCGATCAGGTGTTCTCGATCGGTACGGTGAACGAGACACTTCAGCCGGTTCTGGTGTCCTCGCGGCTGCGCAATCTGCCTGACAAGGCACTCTTCGGCTATGACCCGACCGCCTATTTCGGTGTCTATATGCCGGATACATTCTGGCTTGGAGGCTCCTGAGCGTGCTTCGATATATTGTCTGGCGCATCGCTGTGATGGTTCCAACGCTGCTGGTCATATCGGCGCTGGTGTTCACCATCATCGAACTTCCACCGGGTGACTATTTCGACAGCTATGTCGCCGAGCTTCGGGCCCAGGGCGAAGCGGTCGATTCCGATCGAATCAAAATGATGCGGAAGGAATATGGTTTCGACCAGCCGCCCGTCATTCGCTACTTCTACTGGGTCGGCGGGATGCTGCACGGCGATTTCGGCTATTCCTTCGAGTATGAGCTGCCGGTTCGCGACGTCGTCGGGGACCGAATGTGGCTGACCGTGCTGGTTTCCTTCGTCACGATCATCTTCACCTGGCTCATCGCCTTTCCCATCGGCATGTACTCCGCCACGCATCAATACAGTTGGGGCGACTACGGCCTTACTCTCTTCGGCCTTCTCGGCCTTGCCATTCCGAATTTCATGCTGGCGCTGATCCTGATGTATTTCGCCAATATCTGGTTCGGCACCTCCATCGGCCATCTCATGGACCCGCAATATCTCAGTGAGCCGATGAGCTGGGCCAAGGCGAAGTCGATCCTCGCCCATCTCTGGATCCCGGTCTTGATCATCGGCACCGGGGGCACGGCGAGCATGATCCGGCGGCTGCGCGCCAATCTGCTCGACGAGCTTCACAAGCAATATGTCGTGACAGCGCGCGCCAAAGGCCTTCATCCCTTCAAGGCGCTCGTCAAATATCCGCTGCGCATGGCGCTCAATTTCTTCATTTCCGATATCGGCTCGATCCTGCCGGCCATCATCTCCGGTGCCGAAATCACGGCGATCGTGTTGTCCTTGGAAACGACGGGGCCGATGCTGATCAAGGCGCTGCAGAGCCAGGACATGTATCTGGCGGGTTCGTTCCTGATGTTCCTCGCCTTCCTGACGGTAATCGGTGTCCTGATTTCCGACCTGGCGCTGGCGCTGCTTGATCCACGAATTCGTTTGCAGGGCGGCAGCACCAAATGAACAAGCAATCCCCCTGCCCGCTCCGGGTGCCCCGCTGCAACACTACGTTTCCATCGCGCCCTTTGACCTGCAATCAGTCGAGGCGATGACGGCGGAGCAGTCGAAGGTCTTTCAGGCGTCGCAGTTGCGCCTGATGTGGTGGAAATTCCGACGGCACCGGATTGCCCTTGTATCCGGCATATTTCTGACAGCGCTCTATTTCGGGATACTGATCTGCGAGTTCCTGGCGCCCTACAATCTGCACACGCGCAACATGGACTACATCTATTCGCCGCCACAGCGGGTGCACCTGTTCCATAACGGCCAGCTTGTCGGGCCCTTCGTCTATGGTCGCCAGATGACGCTGGATATGGACACACTCAGGCGGAACTACATCGACAACCAGGATGATGTTCAGCGGATTCGTTTCTTTTGCAAGGGCGACCGTTACCGGTTCTGGGGCCTGGTCGAAGGTGACAGGCATTTTGTCTGTCCTGCCGAAAACGGCCAGCTCTTTCTGGCCGGCACCGACAGACTGGGGCGCGATGTGTTCTCGCGTATCATCTATGGCGCACGCATTTCACTGACAATCGGCCTTGTCGGCATCGGTTTCAGCTTCCTGCTCGGCATTGTCATAGGCGGACTGGCTGGCTATCACGGCGGTGTCTTCGACCTGATCGTTCAACGGATCATCGAAGTTCTGCAATCAATCCCCAGCATTCCACTTTGGCTGGCTCTGGCGGCGATCATGCCGATAACCTGGAGTCCAATCTTGATCTATTTCGGCATCACCGTCATCCTCGGGCTGATCCACTGGACCGGACTGGCGCGGGCCGTGCGTTCAAAGCTTCTGGCCTTGCGCGAGGAGGATTACGTTCTGGCCGCGCAATTGATGGGCGCCAGCAGCAGCCGCATTATCCGGCGGCACCTCATCCCCGGTTTCATGTCGCATCTGATCGCGACGGCGACGATCTCCATACCCGGCATGATCCTGGGCGAGACGGCGCTGAGCTTCCTTGGGCTGGGCCTGAGGCCACCGACAACCAGCTGGGGCATCCTGCTGACCGAGGCGCGCAGCGTCAGCGTCATCGCGTTCTATCCATGGCTGCTTTTGCCGATGCTCCCCGTCGTTCTCGTCATCTTGGCGTTCAACTTCCTCGGCGACGGCTTGCGGGACGCCGCGGACCCCTACAAGTGAGATCGCTATTCCGCCGCGCGCCGGGCCGCGGGCTCCACCCGGTATGACTGCCGGCCTCCGCACGGTTGTTGCAGTGTTCATCTTCCGCCCCTATACGTGCCGACACGCAATCGAGCTCAGCGCGTCGCCTTCGGGATGCATTCGTGAACAGTTCTTGTCGCGGGCATTGCCTATCTCTTGATCTGGTTAGGACACACAAAAGCATATGAGTCGTCTCGAGAACTTCATCAGCAGAATGACCGCACAGCGTGACATTCTCGATCACGTCTGCGCCGAGGTGGCGAAGATGGAGGGGCTTGTGCTCGAGCTCGGCCTCGGCAATGGCCGGACGTTCCACCATCTGCGCGAGCGCCTGCCCGGGCGTCGGATCGTGGTGTTCGACCGCGAAGTCGGCGCACATGCCAGCTCAATTCCCGACGCTGAAAACCTCGTGCTCGGCGAAATACGCGAGACGGGCCGCAAGTTCATTGGCATCGAAGCCGCCCTTGTTCATGCCGACATCGGCACCGGCTATGATGATCGCGATGCTGTGACCGCTACCTGGCTTCCCGATCTGATCGCGAGCCTGCTTCGCGTCGGCGGCTTCGCGGTCAGTGGCACGCCGCTCGACCACCCGCTGCTGCAACGCCTCCCGGCGCCGACGTCGGAGCCCGCCGATCGTTATTTCCTCTGCAAGCGCGTGTGAGCGGCCGAGAGCCGCTTCACGGAAACGCTGCTCCCAGCTCTTTGTTTTAACGCAATTCGTGCTTTTCCAGGAAAACTGTTTCACAGTTTTCCTGGAATTCCTCAGGGGATTGTATACACCGCGATCTCCCGCTCAATGCCGCGCAGCGAGACTTCGTGGGGCACGGGCTTCAGCGCGCTCCTGCGCAACAGATCGGCGGTGAGATTGTCGTCGACCACCGAATGGGTGGCGAAGATCGCCTGTGCGTTGGCCAGGTTCTGTACCCGTGAAGCAATGTTGACCGTCTGGCCGAAATAGTCCTGCCGCTCGTTCATGGACACGGCGATGCAGGGGCCGGCATGGACGCCGATCTTGAGCAGCAGGTCCTCGCGCCCGCTCTTGTCGTTGAGCGCACGCATGGCATCGCGCATCCTGAGGGCGGCGGCAATCGCACGATCAGGTGTTGCGAAGGTCGCCATCACCGCATCACCGATCGTCTTCACCACCGCGCCTGCCTCCGCCGCGACGATCTCGTGCAGAACCTGGAAATGCGCGCGCACGAGATCGAAGGCAGCGAGGTCGCCCACCCGTTCGTAAAGGGCGGTCGAACCGCGCAGGTCGGTGAACAGGAAGGTCAGGCTGGTGATTTTCAGGCGCTGGTTGATGTCGAGCGTATCCGTGCGATAGAGATCGCGGAACGTCTGGTTGGTGAGCAGGCGCTTGGCGGTGAGGAAGGGCCGGCGTTTACCCAGGAAATCGTGCAAGGCCTGGCCGGCGATGAAAACCGTCGGCAGCACGCGGGTGTCGGTCCTGTTTTCCAGGGAAATGCGCAACGGGCCGGGTTGCATCTCCAGCGTCTGGTTCTGGACATGGTCGCGGTCGAAGACCAGAGAGAGGCTTCGGCGCTCCTTTGTTGGTTCGCCCTTCACGTCGATGAACTGCGCTGAATGGGTGACCGGCTCGAAGACGATGATGAATTCGGACGGAAGCTGTATGGGCAGAAGCGCCTTTTCGCCGGGCGCAAGCTCGATATCTTCCAGCGAAAACGCTTCCAACCTTTTCGCGAAATCCTCATCCGGCACATCAACACCCGACGCCCAGTAGATCTGGCGGAAATATTCCACCAGCGGCAGTTCGTGTGGATTGTGGGCGGCGATCCTGCGTATGCGTGGACTGACGGTGAATGTCACCTCGACCATCTCGTCGAGGGTTGGCGAATAGCCCTCGGAGCACAGCGCGCAGGTGTATTCGTCTTTCTGCAGGGTTTTCAGCGTGGCGTTGGTGTCGAGCACGCCGCCACAGCCTGGGCACAGAACATTCCAGGAAACATCGAAGATGCCCACCCGCGCCGCATGGAGAAATGCGCTTATGGTGCGCTCCTCGTCGAGGCCATGCTTGCTGGCGAAGGCTGGCGCATTGATGCGGCAAAGTTCGCGGTCGTTGCCGTCCGCGACGGTTCGCTTGATCGCGTCGATTACCAGCGGATCGACATCGGTCGATTGCCGCAGAAGCGAGAACAGATCCTGAGCTTCATTCATCCTGCTGGCTCCAGAAAATGCGCCTCCCAGGCGTGTTGATCGGACTGCCCTTGGTGCGAGTGCTGCATTTTACTTCGAAACGGACCATTCGAACAGGCAAGCCTGGTGATGGTTCAATTTCCATTCGGTGGATTTTCTCCGGCCGCAAGCGGCACTATGATGGTCGATAGGCGTTCATCTTTGGGGTTTTCTCCTGTGCCGACACCCGACAACCCGCCATTTCCCGCGGCCCTGCGCCTTTTCTCCGCGGGGGTCATCATCGTCCTGATCGTCGGCGCCGGCCTGTTTTTCGCGCCTGAGCTGGTCAAGCCGCGGTGGCCTTGGCCTGTCACGCCGTTCAGCGCCCGCTTCCTCGGCGGTTTCTACACCGCCGAAATGGCGGTGATGGCGGCGCTGCTGGTGTGGAATCGCTGGTCGCCCGGCAGGCTCGTGCTCGTCATGGCCTTCATCTTCACCGTCATCGTGTCGGCGGTTTCGTTGATCAATCTCGGCTATTTCAACTTCGAACGAAAAGCGGCCTGGCTCTGGTTCCTGGTCTATCTTGCCTCGGCCGCGGTATCCGGGCTGTTCCTATGGCGGGCCAGGGCCCGTCCCTCAGCAAAAGGCGTGACCCCAAACCCCGCACGGCGCGGCTACATGTTGGCGGAAACGGCGATCCTTGGCCTCTATGGCATCGGCATGTTGCTGTTCCCTCAAATGGTCAGCAGCACCTGGCCATGGCCGGTCGATCCCTTCCACGCCCAGGTCTACAGCGCCATCTTCCTCGCCGGCGCTGGCGGCGCCTATCTTGTCTGGAAAAACGCGCCGCGCGAGGAACTGCTGGTGCTGGGCCTGGCGCAGTTTCTGGTCGGCCTGCTTGCCATCCTTGGCCTCGTCATCACCGACGCTGCGGTGCACCGGATCGACTGGACTGCGACCAAGACATTGTGCTGGCTCGCCCTTTTCGGCTGGATCGGCATCAGCGGCGCCTTCAAACTCTACGCCGCCTCCCGGCATTTTGGCTCGCAATCGGCGTCATAGACTGCAGAGACGGCTGGATTTTCAGGTGACGTCCGGTGCATTCTGCCGGGGCCATTGGGTTAGGGCACTTCACCGTTTCAAGGGCGAACTGCTTTATCCTTTGTTCTGACGCAATTCCGGGCGGAAAACCGCTCACACTTTTCCTGGAATTGCTGTAGCCGGGAAAGCCATGACCAGCACGACCTCGCCATCCGAAAAAATCCAGCCGGAGCTCCGGGCCGTCCGGCCAAGCGACGCGGAGGCGCTTTGCGCTATCTTCAACATGCCGGGCTTCCGCTGGGGCACGCTCAGGATGCCCTTCGAGATGGTGGAGCAGGTGGAGCGGCGCATCGCCAAGTCCGGCCAGGAAACCACCTGGATCGTTGCCGAGTTGGACGGCAGGGTCGTCGGCCATGGCAACCTGGTCGTGCAGGGTTCGCCGCGCCGTTCGCATATCGGCGAGATCAATATCGGCCTTGACGATGCCTTTGTCGGCAAGGGTATCGGCTCTGCCATACTTGGCGCGCTGCTTGACGTTGCCGACAATTGGCGCGCCCTGAAGCGGGTCGAATTGACCGTCTATGCCGATAACGAGCCGGCCATCCGCCTCTACACCAGCCACGGCTTCGAGGTCGAAGGCCGGCATGTGAAGGCCGGTTTTACTGATGGGCAGTATCACGACCTCCTCAGCATGGCCCGGCTGCGGTTCTGATGACCGCCGTCGTCACCCCAGCCCCTACCCCTCCGGTGGAAATTCTGGCTGTGCTGTCGCTGCTCTGCCCGGAAGTCGTGCGTGACATCGAGCAGAACTGGAATGCATCGGTTTCCGATTATGCACGCTATCTGTGGCGGCCGGTGGCAAGGCCTGCATCCGGCCCCGCGATCGCTGCCCGCTCGATCCTGCGCGAAGTCCTGCATCAGCGCCTCGGTGCGATCATGCAGCCTGAGGAGATCGGCAAGGCCCTCGAAGAGTTCGAGCACAGACCGGTGATTCAGTCCGGCCTGCACTGCCTGCTTCTGATGGACCGCATCACCTTCGATGCCCTCCTGCTTGCCTGGCTTGGCGCAGTCGAAAACGGGCTGTCGGCCTTCTTCGGCTTCATGGGAACGACGATGACCATGGAGACAATTGGCCGGGAGGGGCCGGGCTGGCTCGATGTCGGCGACGACAAGATCAACCTGTTTGGCATGGGGCGTCACAAACTGTGCCGCAAAAGCGTTTGCGCGGCCGGTCCCCTCACCCTCAACAGGCGCGCGCTCGAAGCGGTGTGCGACGAAACGGATGCCGACCGCTGGCTGGGCACATTGCTCGCCAGCCAGGACAAGGTGTTTGCAACCGCCGCCGATGCGCTGACAGAACTCAACGAGGACCTGGTCGCTGGTTGGGATCGTTCCGGCATGGCCCTGCCGGTTTTGATCGATGACCGGCTCGCCGCTGCTGCCATGGCACGGCATCTGGACCATGACGGCAGCCTTCTTTTCAAGCTGCTCTTCGAGCCCGCAAGACGCAGGCGTCTCGAGCATGCCCTACAAGAGGCCGCGTCGAGCCCATTTGGCAGATTCCTGCCCAATGCCACCACCTATTTCTGGGGCATCCGCGAGGAGCGGGTGCGCAAGCTCGTCCTCGAGAACGGGCAGTTGATCGAGCCTGACAGGCCGCATGGTCTTTCCATACCGTTCGAGCGGCAGCATCTGAAGCAGGCGCTGCTGGACGGTGTGCTGCTGCCGGACTTGTTCCTGACGTTCCTCGTCCTTGCCATATTGCCACGCGTGCGGGTCGTGGGCGGCTTGAGACAGATTGGCTATGTAGCGCTTTTCCACTCGATCCTGCTGGCTGCGCTGGATGAAAACGCGCCGGAAGAGCGCGATCTGGCTGCGGAGTTGCAGGTTCGGGAAAATGCCTGGGGCACCCGGGTCATCGATGAAAAGATGTCGGTCCGCGAGCAGCTTGCCGGCCTCCCGCAAGGGGCGCTCTTCGCGGACCTGCTCCGGCAATACCGTTCGCGGACATTTGCCGAGACGACCGACGACCTGAAACTGGTTCGCGAAAACGACCGATGGCGCAAGATCGGCCGGGCCGCCGGCCTCTGATCAGGCCACTACCCGGTCATTGCACCAAACCGGCCTTGCGGAGCCCGTCGACCATGACTTCGAAATCGGCAGGGTTCTTGTAAGGCAAGACTTTGCGACGGTATTCCAGCGAATAGTCGGGATTGACCCGAAGCATCTCCTGCCACGCAGCGCGGGCCTCCTCCAAACGGCCCAGGTGGCCGTAGCTGGCGGCCAGAAGCGCGCGCGAGACGTCGGTGACAGCGTTGCGAGCCAGCCGTTGCAGCAGGAGATCAACGGCCTCGTCGTATCGTCCCAATTGAAACAACGCCAAAGCCTGGAAGTGCAGAAGCACATCCGGAAAGTATGGGTTCAAGGACTTTGCCCGGGCGAAACTCTCGAGGGCCTCCTCGGATTCGCCTGAATAGTACAGCGTTTCGCCGCGGCAGACGTGCGCTTCGGCGAAGTTCGGATTGAGGACCAGTGCGCGCTCGACCTCGTCGATGGCCTCATCGTGCCGTCGTGTGTACAGCCTGGCTATCGCCAGCGCCCAGTGCGCCCAGGGATCGTTGTCATCCAGCGTTACCGCCCGCATTGCGGCCTCTTCGGCTTGCGCCATCGATTCCGGCGGCGACGCACCCCACCTGTTCAGGTAATCGACGCCGTGCGTGAGGGCGAGGAAAGCGTAGGCAGAGGCAAAGTTCGGGTCCAGTCCGGTGGCACGTTGCAAGAGGTCGCGGGCTGCGACGTTCGTCTCCTTCGTCAGCCGGTGCCACAGCTCCCGGCCGCGCAGGAAACAGTCATACGCCTCGGTGTTGCGCGGGTGCTCCGGCGCCAGCCGTTGACGGGCATCGTCGGTCAGGTTGAGCGCCAGCGCACCGACGATCTGCTGCGTCACGTCGTCCTGCACGGCGAATATGTCGGTCAAGTCGCGATCGAACCGCTCCGCCCAAAGATGGCCACCCGAAATTGCATCGATGAGCTGCGCGGTGATGCGCACCCTGTTGCCCGACTTGCGTACGCTGCCTTCGAGCACATGGCGCACGCCGAGCTTCGCGCCCACCTCCTGCACTTGGACGTTCTGGCCCTTGAAGGTGAACGACGAATTGCGTGCGATGACGAAGAGTTGCGACAGTTTTGACAGCGCCGTGATGATGTCTTCGGAGATGCCGTCGGCGAAGTAGTCCTGTTCGGCGTCACCGCTCATGTTGGCGAACGGCAGCACGGCGATCGACAGCTTCGGCGGCACTGCCGCAGCCGGCCGGCTCGTCACGGTTTCCGGGGTCGCGGCCGCCTTGGCCCCCGCGCCGACCTGCAGCGAATAGACCCGGATCGGCTCGGCGATGTTCTTGAGCTGTGTGCTGCCGAGATCGCTGACCGAGAGGTCGAGCCTCGCCTTGACCTGGCGATAGGCATCCTCGGACAGGCAGATGGCGCCGGGCGCCGCGACACCCTCCAGACGCGAGGCGATGTTGACGCCGTCGCCCATCAGGTCGCCGTCGCTTTCTTCGACCACATCCCCCAGATGGATTCCGATCCTGAACTCGATGCGGCGGTCCTGCGGCACGCCGGCATTGCGCTCAACCATGCCGTTCTGGATCTCAACGGCGCAGCGCACGGCATCCACCACACTGCGGAACTCAACCAGCGCTCCGTCGCCGGTGCGCTTGATCACCCGCCCGTTGTGCACTGCGATCGTCGGATCGATCAGGTCGCTGCGCAGGGTCCGCAACCTCGCCAAGGTACGCTCTTCGTCCGCGCTGGCGAGCCGGCTGTATCCAACCACATCTGCAGCCAGGATTGCGGCCAGCTTGCGGTTCTCGTTCATGCGTCGGTCTCCTTAGCTCCACGATAGCAGGAAGGCAGAGGGTGGAGGAAACTTTCGCAAACGACGGCCGCGCAGTCGCCTGTTTTGGCAGCGCCCTGCCGCCGACCCATACGGCTGCCCATTTGCGCTGCCGCTTGCCGGTTGACGGCTATCGGTTCATCCTTGTGAATACCCTGGCCGTGAAATGCGTGGCGAGATCACGTCGTCACGGCCCCTAGTGAGGTCTTCTTCTATGGACTGCTCAGGCTGCGATTTCGAGATTGAGGGCGGTTACGCCTTCTGTCCGAAGTGTGGCCGGCGCCAGCCCGTGTCATGCGCCAGTTGCGGCTATGTCTGCGCACCTGATTTCGAGTTCTGTCCGAAATGTGGGGCAAGCCTCGGGGCGTCCGCAAGATCCGTCGAACGGCCCGCTCCGACGCCAAGCCGGACCTTTGTGCCGCCTTCTCGAACTCCGGCGCCGAACATCGAAAGCGAAGAAGGGCCGCATTCTGTCTCTGACGCCGATCGCCGGACGGTAACGGTCCTGTTCGCCGACCTCTGCGGCTTCACGACACTCAGCGAGCAGCTCGACCCCGAGATCATGCAAACGCTGCAGAACGAACTGTTCAAGGAATTGACGGCGGCCGTGCGAAACTTTGGTGGTTTCGTCGACAAGTTCATAGGCGATGCACTGCTCGCCTTGTTCGGTGCGCCGGTCGCGCATGAGGACGATCCGGAACGTGCCCTTCGCGCCGCTCTCGACATGATCGCCCGGACGGCGCGGCTCGGCGAAAGCACCCCCTACTCCGGCTCGCCTCTCCTACTCCACATCGGCATAAACACTGGTCCGGTCGTTACGGGAGGATTGGGCATCGGCGCCGCCAAATCCTATTCGGTGACCGGCGACACAGTGAATACGGCCCAACGCCTCCAATCGCTGGCCGCACCGGGTGAGGTGCTGGTGGGCGAGCTCACGCACAGGCTGACCCGGCATGCCTTCTCTTACGAGTCGATGGGTGATGTCGTGCTTCGCGGCAAGGCTGGCAGTGTGCTCGTCCATCGGCTGGATGCACCGCTAGCGGCGCCGCGTGCAGCGCGTGGGCTCGAGGCGCTCGGCCTCAGTGCGCCGATAATAGGCCGTGATGCGGAGCTCAACAGAATGCTGGCGAGCCTTGACCAGGCGTGCGGCGGCTCGGCCCAACTTGTCCGCCTGGTCGGAGAAGCCGGTATCGGGAAATCGCGGCTGGTGAGGGAGTTCGTCACCCGGGTCGGCGACGACGATCGTTTTCGCAACGTCGCCGTGCGACAGGCCATGTGCTCACCGCTGGGCGAACAATCATTTGGCGCCCTGGGCGCAGTGGTGCGCAGCGCTGCCGGGATGATGCAAAACGACAATGGGGACGAAATGCGGGGGAAGCTCGCAGCCTTGCTGACCGATCTCGGCCTGCAGGGCGAAGAGGCGAAGCGGCTGATGCCTTTGCTCTACCATGTGCTCGGCCTTGGCGACCCCGATGCAACCTTGCAGCATGTCGAGCCCGAGCAACTGCGGCGGCAAATTCTCTACGCGGTCCGCACAATCATCGAACGGCGGCTTGCGTTGTCGCCGCTGCTGATCGTTGTCGAAGACCTGCACTGGGCCGACGCCGTATCGCTCGAGGCACTGCGTTTCGTGATGGACAGGCTGGAGCGCACGCGGTTGATGCTGCTGGTCACGCATCGTCCGGCGCCGGATAACGATCAGCTCGACTCAAGTCGGGTCAGTCACACAGCGCTCAGGCTTTCGCCGCTCAGCAGCCATGACGGACGCAGCATGGTGGCGGCGCTTTTCGGCGAGAGCTGGGTAAACTCCGCAGGCGGGTTTCTCGACCAGATCCTTGAGCGCGCGGGCGGCAACCCGCTTTTTATCGAGGAGATCGTGCGCGGCCTTATCGATCGCGGTGTATTGATGCGCGAAGGCCAGCAATGGCGGACGGTGGCCGGCGAAGTCGCAACCGGCATTCCCGCCACTATCCAGGCAATGTTGCTTGCTCGTGTCGACCGGCTGCCCCAGGAGGTACGCCGGTTGGCCCAGGAAGCCGCGGTAATCGGCCCGCGCTTCGATGCCACGCTTCTGAAAACCGTGACGGCCGATCCCCGCCGGCTGGAGGCCGGCTGCGAACTGCTTTGCGATGCGGAGATCATCGAAGAAGTTGCCGGATCAGGCTCGGTCTCGTCGCAAAGTTACCGCTTTACGCAAACATTGCTGCAGGACGTGATCTACCAGAACCTGCTCCTGCAACGCCGGACCGACATCCACGGCCGTGTCGGTGTCGCCCTGGAGAAACTGTGCGGCGACAAGCCGGAACGGTTCGAGGATTTGGCCGTGCTCGGTCATCATTTCGCGCAGAGCGCCGAGCGGGAGAAAGGGGCGCATTACCTTCAGGCGGCGGGAGATCGCGCTCGCATGATATACGCCAATGACGACGCCCTTCGTTTCTACGACCGAGCCCTGACCGCGTTGGGCGCGACCGGGCAAACACCGCTCAAACTGGCAATTGCAGAGCGCATTGCCGATTTGAGCGGCCCGACAGGCCGCCGCGAGATCGCGCACCGCCACTACGAGGCGGTGTTGCAGGCGTACCGCGAGTCAGCTGATCGCGTCGCGTCGGCGCGCGTTTTGCGCAAGATCGGTCGGCTGCTCTGGGACGTCGGCAAGCGGGACAACGCGGAATCCCGCTATGCTGAAGCGGCGGCGCTCCTCGATGGAGCGGATGCCCCGATCGAGCAGGCGTATCTCTGGCAGGAACGTGGCCGACAGGCGTTCCGGAGCGGAGATCACGCTCTCGCGGCAAGATGGGCGGACGCGGCGCTGGATTGCGTACGCGATCTTACAACTGAACATGTCTCCGATGATGCCACCCTCGTGACCGCCGAAGCCCTTAATACCAAGGCTGTTGCGCTGGCCCGCCTTGGCCGAAACCGTGAAGCCGTGGGTCAGGTTGAGCGTAGCATCGAATTGGCCGAGGCCGCCGGACTGCTGGGCGCGGCCTGTCGCGGCTACACCAATCTCGGCGTGCTTTACACGACCATCGATCCGGCAAAGGCGATGGAGGTCTGTCGGCGCGGCCTGGAAGTGGCGCGCCATATTGGTGATCTGGGTTTTCAGGCGCGCCTCCTCGCCAATCTGGCGGTCGCTTGTTGTACGTTCACGGATCGCTGTCCAACGGAGGGCGTGCCTGCTGCCGAGAAGGCCATCGAGATCGACCGGGCGCTCGACCAGCGCGAGCACCTGCCGGTGCCGTTGATCGTGCTTGGGCAGATCCACCAGTGCAACGGCCGCCCGGAACTGGCGGTCGGCTTGTTCCACGAAGCACTGGACGTTGCCCGCGAAACGGGCGAGCCCCAATTGCTGTTTCCGTGCTATGATGGTCTCGCAACGCTTAATCTCGACCTCGACAATCTGGCCGAGGCCGAACGCTACTTTTCCCTGGCGCAGGGTATATGCGCCCAGCACGGGCTCGACCCGGAAGTGCTTGTGGTGCTGCCTTTTCTCGACTAGCCGGGGTTGGAGGTTGGAAATGTCCGCGCCTAGTGACTTGGTGCCGCTTCAACCGGGCGACCGTGCGCCGAACGTGGTACTCGATGCCATTACCCAGGAAGGCAAGATCGCGCTCGACGACTTCCGCGGACAAAGACCGGTGCTGGTCGGCCTGTTTCGAGGTCTGCATTGTGCGTTTTGCCGGCGCCATATCGCCGCCCAGGCGCGGCTTGATCCGGAACTGCGCGAAAAGGGCGTGGAGAGCCTGACGGTGGTCAACACGCCGATCGAACGGGCGCGTCTCTATTTCCGCTACCATCCGATGCCGAATCTGCTGGCGGCCTCCGACCCGGAACGCGCTTCACATCGTGCTTTTGGACTGCCCAATCTCGAATTCACCCAAGACGAGACGAACTGGCCGTACAAGGTCTCGATGGCGGCGGCACAGGATTTGCGGATCAACATGCCGGGCGAGTTTCCCGGCCCTGTCAGTGCTATCGTGGCCGGGGAACTCCTCAACAAGAAGGACAATTACGAAGTCACCGAAGCCGACGAGCAGATGATGGCAACGGGACACGGACAACTAATCGGTCAGTTCCTGCTGGACCGGCAGGGGATCGTCCGCTGGAGCTTCACGGAGGTTCCGGAGGGTGGGCGTTACATGTTTGGGGCGCCAAACCCGAAGGAGCTGATGTCAGCCGTGTCCCAAGTCGCCCAATAGACCGTCGGAATACTGCATTCTGGGCTTGGGATGCGCGGGCTCCAGGGTCGGCGTTGATGTGCGGCAATCAGGCCGGGAGCCGCCACATTCGCACACGACCTGTACCACGCAATTCCGTTTCCTCGAGCGGGTCGCAAGCAAATTTCGGCCCAAGCATTTGGCGAGTTGCATCCGAAATACGGATTTCATCGGGCTCCGCGGACGTTTGAATTCGCGAGGCGAGATTAACGGTTTCGCCCCACAGGTCATAGGCGAACCGCCTCTTGCCTATCACGCCCGCGACGATTGGGCCTGAGTGAATTCCGATTCTCAGTCTCAGCGGTTCTCCTGCGAAGCGCTCGCGCTTAACCGCCTTGCGCAGCTCAAGCGCATAGCGCGCGAGCGCCTTTGCATGATCGGATCGCGCGGTCGGCAGGCCAGCGACCACCATCACACAATCGCCGATCGTCTTGATCTTTTCGCAGCCGTATCGTTCCGAGAGCCGATCCGCCGCCCTGAAGAAGTAATTTAAAATAGCGAGCGTCGTTACGGCTCCGACGCTCCGCGCTCGTTCCGTAAAACCGACTATGTCGGCAAAAAGCACACTCACTTCTGCGTGGTTGTCGGCAATTTTTTTGTGCGCTTTTAACCGCTCCGCGATCGACGCCGGAAGAATGTTGAGGAGCAGGGTTTCGGCGCGCTGGTATTCACGCGCCAATCCCTCCTGGCTCTTCCTCAACGCCTCGTTCGTCGATTGTAATTTCTCGTTGAGTTGACGCTCCCTCTCTTGCAGGAGTGTCATTTCATAAGCCTTTTGTTGAAGCCGCTGCCTGTTGTCGCGTTCGGCAGTGGCGTCAAGAAAGAGCAGCCACACGCAGGCATTGTCAGCAAAAAAATGAAGGTCCGCGACACGCCCGCTGGGCAGTTCGACCATGGCAATGTGAAACGGAAGCTCCGGGCAAGGCAGCAAACCTTCCATGAATTCAAGTTGCTCGGCAACAGGCTCGCCGATGCGAAGCGATGAGAGCCCGTAATGCTCAACATTACCGCCCTTCGCAGCGACGCAAAGCTGAGTGTCGATTTTCAGATATGCGACAGAATGCCCGTTGTAGAAGAAATTGAAAATCCAGCCTTCAACCTCTTTTGGCAATCCATGCATGATCTATTTGGTGACCATCGAAGCAAGTTGACGAAACGCATCATCAACATGTTCACCCGAAAGCGCACTTGTTAGATAGATTTGCCATCCACGTTGCCTCAGTTCGTCAATCTCACTATCCGATATTGCCCACCGATCGGTCAGATCGGATTTGTTGAACAGCAATACAAACGGCATGGCGCCGAATTCGGCCTCGACCCGCTCGCGTAGCGTGAGCGCCACGGCAAGAGTGGCGGCGCGCGTTCCATCGACGACAAGCACAAGCCCGGTTGCACCTCGCACATAGCTGACCCGGAATGAGCCGATATCGTCTTCACCGGCTAAATCCCACAAAATCAGATCCACGGTTTTGTCCGGGAGCACGACATTCTTCTTGTCGATCTTCACTCCCACCGTGGTCAGATAGGTTTCTGAAAAGATGCTCTGCACATACCTGCGCACCAGGCTCGTCTTCCCGACAGAGAACCCGCCCAGCATGCAGATTTTTTTTTGCAACATCTTGGGCTCCACTAGTCCAGGTTCACAGTAATCGAAACCCGGCGATTGGTGGAGCTCCCGGCTTGACTATTTTCAGGCACCAGCGGCTCAAAAGTGCCCGCGCCCCGAACCAGCAGCAGTTCCGGAGCGACGCCGCGCTTGTTGAGAAGCGCACGAACTGTCTCGGCGCGGGCGGCGCTGATCGACGCGTTGGCCGTCTCACGGCCCGTGGTGTCCGAATGGCCGGTCAACATGAACCGCGCTGTTACGCCTGACTTGCGGGCATTTTGGGCGAATTCCTTTATCTGATCCGCCAACCTGTCGAGAACCGGCAGCTGCTCCGGTCCCGGCACGACTTTGCCGGAAGAGAAGAAGATATCGGTCGTCTGGATGGCCTCTCTCAAATAATTAAGTTCTGCAAGGTTCAGCTCACGCAGCTGCGAGACATCCAGAACCACCCCGTCCGCCGAAAGCTGTTCGGAGGCGGCCTGCGCCCGGCTGATCCAGCCGGCGGGAGCCTCACCCACGGCAACGATGCGACCCTGGATGATCGAAAGCTGAACCGATTTCGGCGGCGACAGCGACGCCGTCAGCCGCTTCACCACGAACTTCGGATCAAGGCTCTGATAGAATTGCCACTGGGAATGAACGCGGGCAGGATCAACCTGCGTTCCGGACAGCAGAGCTTGCGGGTCGGCGGCAAGCGGGTCTCTCAGGCCGGAAATGTAGAATTGTCCGCCGCTCGTCCGTTGTTGGGCGACGATGATTCCCGATTGGGCCTCAAGTCGCGCCACATAATACTGCCAGTGCTCCGCCTCGCGCGCTTCGGGACTCACATCACGAACCTTGGAGATGTCGAATTCCGGTCCGCCTGCCGAAAGCTGTCGGGCCGCTGCGCGCGCTCGATCTATCCAGGTGTCGGGAGCCTCACCCTCGGCGACAATGCGATCCTCGACGATCGAAAACCGAACCGATTTCGGCGGATAGAGCGACGCCGTCAGCCGCTTCAACACGAACTCCGGTTCAAGGCTCTGATAGGATTGCCACTGCGAATGAACCCGGGCGGGATCGACCTCGGCTCCGGACAACAGCAACTGCGGGTCGGCGGCAAGCGGGTCTCTCAGGCCGGAAATGTAGAATTGGCCGTCGCGTATCTTTTGGTCGGCAACGATGATGCCCGGCTGGGTCCCCAGTTGCGACACGTAGGCCTGCCAGTGCTCCGCCGCGCGTTCTTCGGGGTCACGGACCCTGGAAATATCGAATACCGGCCCGCCTGCCGAAAGCTGCCGGGCGGCGGCCTGTGCCCGGTCGATCCAGGCGCCGGGAGCCTCTCCCTCGGCAACGATGCGATCCTCGACGACCGAAAGCTGAACCGATTTCGGCGGCGACAGCGACGCCGTCAGCCGCTTCAACACGAACTGGGGTTCAAGGCTCTGATAGGATTGCCACTGCGAATGAACGCGGGCAGGATCGACCTGCGTTCCGGACAGCAGCGACTGTGGGTCGGCGGCAAGCGGATCTCGCAGGCCGGCAATATAGAATTGGCCATCGCGTATCTTTTGTTCGGCAACGATGATGCCCGGCTGGGTCCCCAGTCGCGACACATAGGCCTGCCAGCGCTCCGCCGCGCGTGCTTCGGGGCTCACATCACGAACCTTGGAGATATCGAATTCCGGTCCGCCTGCCGAAAGCTGTCGGGCCGCTGCGCGCGCCCGATCTATCCAGGTGTCGGGAGCCTCACCCTCGGCAACGATGCGATTATTGACCACCGAAAGCCGCACCGACTCCGGCGGCGCCAGCGACGCCGTCAGCCGCTTCAACACGAATTGAGGTTCGAGACTCTCATAGAACTGCCACTGCGCATGCACGCGCGCGGGATCGACCTCGGTTCCCGACAACAGCGCCTGTGGGTCGGCGGCAAGCGGATCCCGCAGGCCGGCAATATAGAATTGGCCACCGCGTATATTTTGCTCGGCAACCATGATGCCCGGCTCGGCCGCCAATCGCGACACATAGGCCTGCCAGCGCTGCCCGGTTTGCCAGGAAAGAAAGAACCAGGCGCCCCCCAGAACCAAAATCAGCGCGACCAGAGCCATCACCAGCCACGGAAATCCCTGGTTTGTATCCTCCTGCTTCAGTTCAACGCAGGTCTGCAGCTGCGCTTCCACGCCGAACAGCTGCGAGGTGTCGCCGTCAAACTGCTCTAAGGCCTCCGAGCTTTCGTCATGGATGCGAAGCAATACGTCGCGAAATATTTCATGCAGTCCCTCCGGCGGATTTCCCCGGATCACTGCAACCAGGGTCGCAAGCGGTCCGACTTCCGACCAGAGACGAAGCTCGCCAAAGCGGATCGTGTCCAGGCCGCTCTGTTCTTTCTCGTTGAATGAATCCTTCACAAAATCTTGAATGGCGCTGAGCATCGAGGAAATGAGCTGAGGATCCTCGCTCGTTGCGTTGTCGGCCGTAACATGCGCTATCAAGAGCCCGGAATTGCGATTGATGAGAAAGACATGCTCTACGCGATAGACGAGAGAATGCTTCAGAACGACTTCCGAGAAGCTGGCACCGGTTCTCCAGGCTTCCACTCTCCACTTGAGACCATGCCAGGTGAATATATGCCGTAGAGTTTCATTTAGCGACTGAAAGGTCTGGTCGATCTTTTCTCCGATCGACTTGCGAATTGCCGGCAGAAACACCGGATACAATATATCCGTCAGCGTGCGCGGGCTCTTCTGGATCGAGCGTTGCACGGCCCGCTCGACGGCCGGCGCGAGGGCCTCGCCGAGTTGCGCATGCGGCGCTTGTGCGGCCGCACTGGGAAGAACGCCGCCCACCGCCGTCGCAAGCTGCGCCGGTTCGTCCAGCAGATCCGTGACGCGTGAAAGCTCCGAAATCTCGCGGCCGACCAGCAACTGGCGCAGCGCTTCCATGCGAGGGTCGGCGGTTGGAACCGACTCGAATTGCGCGCGATAGTCCGGATCGACGTTCCGGGCTATTTCGACCAAAAGCTTAGCGAGAGCCTCGCGATCAATCCCTGCATCGTTCGAAGCTGCTTTTTTTGGAAGGCTGATTGGGTCGACGGTTGACGTCAAGTTCCGATCAACTCACTTTCCAGCCACGCTCCGAGTTGGTCTTGTTGCCGACGGGATCCTGATTGAGGCATTTTGCGACCTCGACAAACAGGCCGGCCAAAAGATTTCGGTCGGTCTTGACGTTGCTGAGATCAGAAAACACCTTCTCTATCAGCATCTGAACGCTTTCGATCCTTTGCTTGATTTCCTCACGCAGCAAATGATCGTTTCGATTGATCCGGTCTGCAACATCGCGCTCGAGCTCGCTCACTTGATCCGACAATGCGCGCACCTGCTTTTCAAGTGCCTGATTTTGCTCGCGAAGATTCCGGTCAATCTCCTTGTCGCCCTCGGCTCGCGCATCTTTCTCGTTCCGCAATTGCGTCGCGAGCGAATCGACCTGCTTCTTCGCATTTGATTCGTACATTTCAAGATTGCGCTTGGCCTCGGATTCGACATCCTTGAAGCGCTGCAAGACCCGTTCTTCAAGCTTGGAAAAGCGGCGATCGTAGTCCTGCATCTGGTTGCCGAACAGCAGATCACGTATCTTGTCGACACCTACAGCGTCGCCCGGAGCCCCGCTCTCGCGAGCTTGGCCAGCCATGAAGCTCAGTCCATTTCCTTCTGCATTACCGATCAGATTTGCGTCCGCTTTATTTGCTGAAGACGCGGCACTCGAAGATTCCTTAGCCATCACTATGCCCCAATTGCCCAGTGGAAAACCCGGAAACGGGGATTATGTCAGACAAATACCCGACCCACAAGCCGAAATTCTCTTGATTTCAGCCGATTCGAGCACCTCTTGCTCAATCCATGAACTAGCAACAGCTGCACAAGCTTCGATTGATGTCGCTCTTGTGTTTTTTAGATAGCTGAAATAGTCGGCAAATCCGATTGATCATTTGCCGGAACTTACTATCGAAAGCACGTCTAAAATCTATATATACTTTAAAGAAAATAAATTATGATTTTTAATCAGATTAATTGCCATCATCTGATCTAAATGTGCAGATACCTTCTGGCATCGGTCCGCATACTGTAACCGCCACCTTCCAACGCGGACCCAACGCCAGAAGGAAGGTCTTCTTCAGGACAGAGGATGGCTGTTCGAGAATCCAGGTTGAACGGCCGTTATTGCCGCAAGGCTGCCTGCGGCCATTACATTAGCGATGTCTACTTTTAATGAATCGACAGGACCTTAGAAATGACTGCCATGCGGCGCCCGCCTCAGGGCGACCCGTCTGCAAGCCAGGTCAGGCTTGATTATGAGCGGAATGGCGTGGGGCTAGATGACCCTCGCCGCAGCAGTGGACGATTGTGCGAGCGGAAATGCCGGCGCACCGTCCTCGGATCTAAGCCGTCGGGCATCAGCGCTTGCCGTTCAAGCATGTCTTCAAGGTTTTCTTGCTGCCTCTAATGCGCCCCGATCTTGACAGAGCAGTGCTGCCGTCCGATGGCGTATCCGTGTGTGACATTCGCCGGCTCCCGCCGAAGAGAGCGAAACTCGATGATCCAGGACAAAGCTACCGAAAGCGTTGTGGTACCGACGTCCAGGCGCGGGTAAGACCGCGTGGCGCACAATCCATTGGTTTCAATCGTGGTTCCCGCGCACAACGCGGAAGCAACGCTGGCGCGCGCACTCGATTGCCTTCTCGAGCAGGAAATCGTGGATTGGGAGGCGATCATCGTCGACGACGCCTCCACGGATCGCACTCCCGCGATCATCGCCGGTTATGTGGAACAACATGCCCGATTTCGGACGTTGAGTTCTTGCGCGCATAGCCCCGCCGGCGCGCGTAACGAAGGGATTTCGGCAGCGCGCGGCCACTGGCTGATGTTCCTGGATGCCGACGACTGGGTGGATGCCAGCTTCCTTACGAAAATGCTGGCCGCACTAAAAACCGCTCCCGATGCAGTGGCCGCCTATTGCGGTTCACGGCGCGTGATGCCCGATGGTGCATTCACCCCGTCGAGCATCGCCCCCGAGGTCGCGATCCAGCCCTTCGAAACGTTCGCCCGCCGATGTGCCATCGCCACTCACGCGGTGCTGGTCGACCGGGAAACAATCGTCGAGTTGGGCGGTTTCGATGCGTCGCTGCGCACCTGCGAAGTCTGGGATCTGTGGCAGCGCGTCGCACGTCTCGGCAAAGATTGGGTGATGGTCGACGAGCCGCTCGCTTTCCATCGAGCCAGCCCCAACGCGCTCAGCCGCAATTCGACGCAGATGCTGGCGGATGCGGGAATCGTGATCGCCCGCGGCTTTTCTCCTGATCCCAGGGTCAAACGCCCAGGATTGGCTCATGCCAATGGAGCGACCGAGGCGACCGGGCGAACCGCTTCCGAAGCACTCGCGTGGTTCGCGTTGTGGAACGCTGCATCGGATGGCGGCAGCGGCGGCAGCTCGATCAACCCGCAATCCCTGCGCGCGCTCCCGGCAGGACGTAAATGGGCGCGCGAGATCGCCAAGGTGGCCCTCGATGGCCTGATGGTGGGAAGCCTATCGGCGCCAGCGCATTTGGCTGCCCGGTGGGACAGGTTTGGCGGCGCCCTCACCGAGTTGATCATCGAACTCGGCAAGGTCTGGGGCGATCCGGTCGCGGCTCGTCGCGTCCAGTATCATCTCGAGCAAATGCTTCTCGATGCCGACGATCTTGCCGCACCTCGCAGGCTGGCGCGGACACTCGGAATTCGCGTCGACGCTCGAAATCCAACCTCAACCGAGCTTCCCGCAGGAATCGACCAAATCTATGCCTACCTGATGATGGATGGCCAGATCGAAGCTGTCGTTCAGTTCGGCGTACTCGGGAACGTGACAAGGCGTCATTGGATTGAACTGATCCTGAATTTGGCACCGCAAAAGGACGACGGTGCCGACACGTCAAACACATTTGCAGCCGAGGCACTGTCGGCCACAGCGGAACGCCAGCCTGATCCGGACAGTCACTTCGGCAAACTCGAGCGATTGGTCTCGGAAGCGCGGGAACTGGATTTGTCGAGCGCCGAAACTACGCAGCCTCTTGCGGTACCGCGCCGTTCACCGGCCTCGGATGGTCACGACAAGGATCGTACGGCGTTCTGGAATCGCTATTTTGCGACAGAGGATCCCTGGAACTACACCTCGCCCTACGAGCAGGAAAAATATGAGCGGCAGCTCGAAATTCTGCCTGCCGGCCCCATTGGACGGGCGCTTGAGCTGGCCTGCGCCGAGGGCCATTTCACGCGGCAGCTGGCGCCGCGCGTGGGCCATTTGACTGCAACTGATATCTCCGCGATAGCGGTCGAGCGGGCGCGCGCGCGATGCAGCGATCAACCGAATGTTGAGTTCGGTGTACTGGATTTCATGGCGGATACGCTCCCGGGCGAGATGGATCTGATCTTCTGTTCGGAAGTGCTCTACTATCTCGATGATCTGGCCGAGTTGAAACGCTTCACCAAAAAAGTCGCTGAGGCGTTGGCGCCTGGCGGCAGTTTCATCAGCGCACACGCATTCGTGCTTCGTGACAATCCCGAAAGGACGGGCTTCGACTGGAACACATTCGGTGGCCAAACGATCTCGGAGACGTTGGCGGCGACCGAAGGCCTCGTCCTCGAGCAATCGGTCCAGACCGAACTCTATCGCATAGATCGCTTTCGCCGCCTGTCACCGGACCACATGGCGACGGAGCCGGTGATCGATCATGTGCCGGTCCGCGCGCCCATCGGAATCGGGGTCGCGCGAAATATCGTCTGGGGCGGGGCGCGGGCCTTGCGCCGCGACGTCGCGCGTAACGAGCGGCGGCAACGTATCCCTGTCCTGATGTATCACGGCGTCGCCGATGAAGGTCCGGCCGCGCTCGCCCGTTTCCGGCTCACGCCCGCCGCATTCGCCGGCCAGATGGCATGGTTGCGGGCCAATGGCTTTCACGCGGTCATGTCCGAGCAACTGGAATGGTCCATCGCCAACCGTCAGCCTTTCGCTGGCCGCCCGGTGCTCATCACCTTCGATGACGGCTTCCAGAACTTTGCCGACCATGCCTGGCCAATCTTGCGCGCGAACGACCTGACCGCGGAAGTGTTCCTGGTAACGGACCTGGTGGGTGAAAGTGCAAAGTGGGACGCCGTCAGCGGTCCGCCGACGCCGCTTATGGACGCCGCGACGGTGCGACGTCTCGCCGCCGAAGGTGCATTCTTCGGAAGCCATCTGGCGACGCATCGCGCCATCGATGGTCTTTCGAGCTCTGACCTGGCGGCCGAGCTCCTGCGCTCTCGGATGTTCGTCGAACGGTGGACCGGTCGGCCAACCTCGGCGTTCGCGGCGCCCTTCTCCGTCACCGACCGGCGGCTTGGCAGGCTGGCCAGGGAGTGCGGCTATCGGGTTGGCTTCGGCGGCAGACACGGGCCGGCGGACCTTGATAGCGATCCCATCGACCTTCCGCGTATCGAGATTCGTGGGGATCGCTCGCTCGATGACTTTGTTGCCACCGTCGAGGCCGTGCTCAATTGAACGGTGAACTTTGTCAGTGTCATTATTTCCGCTCACGATGCGCAAGAGCGACGCGACGCTTCGCTGCCTAACCTTGCGTCTACAGCTGTGTCAGGTCCCCTCTAGGCAACCGCTCGTCGGCAATCAGTTCCTCGGCCGGCCTCTGCATGGTCATGCCCGGTTTCCATCACGTAGGCATCGGTCCGCGATGCCCAACGCGGCCTACGCGTTCTGCTCTACCAGAAGCACTGTGATGCCCAACGTCTTCGAATTACGGATCCATGATTTGCACGACCAGACCCTGCGCGATGGTCTAGCTTGAACTATGGCGTCTTGCACCACAACATCGGCTTCTTCAAGGTAGGAGCAATGGCGGGCATGGATGTCGTTGCTTGCCGATTTGACCGGAAGGCTAACAGCACGATGCCACTCATGATTCGACGGTTGGGAGCCAGGTATCTGGCACGCGCGACACAACGTCTCCGACATCTGAGTGCGGTGTTTGTCCTGGCTGCCAGGGCACTGGTTGTTGGGATGGCCCTCTTGTTGGCTGGTCAGGCACAGGCACAGGCGCCGGCGACCGTGCCGCCTGAAAAGGTCAAACAGCTATTCGAGCTTCTCGACGATCCGTCCGTGAAGGCCTGGGTGGCCGAGCAGCGAAATCAGGACGTCGGGCCAATCGGAGCGCCTGCCAAGGCGGGAGCTTCGCCGGCCGACGCATCGTCCGACGCCGTTGCCGCACCGGGCCGGATGAATACGATGGCATCCTCGACGCTCGATCGGATCAAGCATCATATCGAAAGAATCGTACAAACTTTGCCCCTGCTGCCGGGCCAGTTCGCGCACGTTCGGTCAAAGACCATGGCGGATATGTCCAGCAGGGGGTCGGCCGGCATAGTCATGCTGATTGTGCTGTTCATCGCAGCCGGCCTGGCGCTCACTTGGGCAACGTACAAGTTGACCCGCCCATTTCGCCTTTGGATTATCGCGCAGCCGAAGGATACGCCCATGGGGCGAGCCAAGAAGATTGGTGGCCGCCTGCTTTATTCCAGCATGCTGATCGTCTCGTTCGCACTGGGCAGCGCCGGCGCATTCATGTTGTTCGACTGGCCGATGCTCATCCGCGAGATTGTACTGACATTCCTGATGGCGGCAGTCGTTACATGGGGTGTGCGCATGTACGTCATGGCCACGCTCGTCCCTTCCTTCATGAAGGTCGAGAGCGCCGTCGAGGTTCGTGCTTTGCCGGTCACCAACGAAGCGGCTGACCATTGGTCCTATTGGCTACCCCGGATCGTCGGCGTCTTCGCCTTCTTCGGCGCCGCGTTCAACCTCTTGCCGGGTCTCGGCATCGATCCGGACGGAATGATGGTCCTGTCGCTGGGCGCCGATTTCGTCGTGCTGGTGCTCTTTCTGCTCGCCGTGTGGCGCCGGCCGAGGAAGCGAGACGGGGCGCCCCAAAGCGGTCACACGGGAGCGACATGGCTGTTGACTGCTTATTTCGTCGTTCTGTTCCTGGAGCGCATTGCCGGCTTTGACATATTCTTCTGGTTTACCTTGGCCGCATTCTTCCTGCCTTTGGCAATCGTGCTGACGCAGCGCGGGGTCAATTTCGTGCTGCGCCCGGGTTCGGAAGAGGCCGGCCGGCCGACGATCCCGGCGGTGACGATCGCTGTCATCGATCGCGGTATCAGGATGATTTTCATCCTGGAGGCGGCTTACCTTCTCGCGCGTGTCTGGGGCCTGGACATGCAATCCATGCAGGGCAGCGATACGACGACGATGTTCATATTGCGCGGCTTGATCAATGTCGTGGTCATTGCGCTTGCAGCCGATTTCGGCTGGTCGATCATCAAGGCTTTGATCGAACGAAAGCTGGGCATCGAAGTACCGCACCCTGTGATCAGCGAGGAGGAAATCCCGATCCTGGATCCGCAGCAGGCGCGGCTGCACACGCTGTTGCCGATCCTTCAGAACATTCTGCTCGCATCGATCATCGTGATGGCCGTGCTGATGATGCTCTCCTCGCTGGGTATCCAGATCGGCCCGCTGATCGCCGGCGCTGGCGTCGTCGGCGTCGCGGTGGGCTTTGGGGCGCAGACCGTCGTCAAGGACATCATTTCGGGCGTATTTTTTCTCCTCGATGATGCGTTTCGTGTCGGCGAATATATTTCCTCGGGCAACTACAAGGGTACCGTGGAAAGCTTTTCGCTGCGCTCGGTGAAGCTGCGCCACCATCGCGGTCCGCTGTTCACGATACCTTTCGGTGAACTCGGGGCAGTCCAGAACCAGAGCCGTGACTGGGTTATCGACAAATTCAACATCACCGTTGGCTATGACACCGATATCGACTTCGCTCGCAAGCTGATCAAGCGGATCGGCCTCGAACTGGCGGAAGATCCCGAGTTCAAAAACTGGGTGCTCGACCCGATCAAGATGCAGGGCGTACAGGAGTTCGGCGAGTACGGCATCGTGTTGAGGGTCAAGGCCATGACCAGACCGGGAGGCGCTTTCGGTATGAAACGCAAATTCTATGTCCGGCTGCGCCAGGTCTTCAAGGAACAGGGCATCGAGCTCCCATTCCCGACCGTGCACGTCGAGGGGCTGCAGACCCCACATGAGGCACAGAATGCGCCGTTGGAGATCACACCCGCGTTGAAATTGGCCGCCGCGCAATCGCACACTATTCGTCGCAGAAAAAAAGCTGGCGCAACGGAATAGGAAAGAGCGCCGTCACCGGACCGACTGGAACGGAAACCGATAAGGGTCGATCCGGAAGAATGGGCAAATCGATGGGGCCACGCCGGCGCTCTGCGCAAAACGGCTATCGAGGCTGGATTCTCCAAACCCCTTTTGCTAGCCAGACAGGATGAGCAACCGATTGCCGCCCGCATGGGCAAAGCACCTCAAGACCCAACCCTCGCCTAAGGCGGCATCACCGAAAGCTGCGCCATACAAAGCGCAGTCCAATGCAGGCCCCCACCGCAGCCACGCCGACGACTTGCTTTTGCGGCAGGCGCTCGAGTTGCAGCAAGCCCAACGTCTGTCCGAGGCCGAGGAACTGTGCCTCAGGGTCCTGGCTCGCACGTCAAACCATCCGCTAGCCCTGTATATCCTGGGAACGCTTGGACTCGGTTTCGATAACGAAAAATCACTGCGGTATTTCGCTCGGGCGCTGGCAGAGGATCCGCAGAACCCCTACTACCATCTTAGCCTCGGCGAGACCTATTTGAAGGTCAGCGAATTTACGCCGGCGATCAGCCACTTTCAGTACGCCCTGGACTTGAAGCCGGATCTGGTGGAAGCGCTTTGCGCCTTGGGCGAAGCATACAATGCGTCTGACAAGGGGGAAATGGCGCTGCCGCTCTTTGAGAAGGCGCTCCGGATCGACCGAGATCATCCTATAGCCCGGTTGGGGCTGCCCGGCGCGCTCGCAAGCCTCGGCCGTATGGACGAAGCCGCGGTTCTTCTGAAAGAGGCAATAGAACGGCGCATCGCGGTACCGGCCGCCTACAATGCGCTTGTACAAACGCGCAAATTCGCTGAAGAGCCGCCTGAACTCGGGACAATCTTGACGGAGCTTCAAGACCCGGGCCATGGGCCGGAAGGAGCGGCAGCGCTCCATCATGCCGCGGGAAAGATTCTCAACGACCTCCGTCGCTATAAGGAGGCGATGGATCACTTCAAGAAGGGGAATCAAGCCGGAGGCCATGCATTCGATCTGGAATCTTACCGTCGCTGGATCGATGTCATGATCGAAACCTTCACGCCGGAACTGGTCGCCTCAAGAGCCGCGTATGGCAATCCCTCGGAGGCGCCTGTATTCGTCGTCGGCATGCCCCGTTCGGGCACGACATTGACAGAGCAGATCTGTGCCAGCCACCCCGATGTCCATGGCGCCGGCGAGCTCAGCAAACTCAGGCGAATAGCCGGTGGACTCGGCGTCGTAGACCACTCCAACGCGAACCTCGGCCAATCGATCGCGATGATTACGCCCGATCTGACCAGGACTTTGGCCGAAGAGCACCTTGCTTATCTGCGCGAGCGGGCTCCCGACTCGCTGCGAATTGTTGACAAGATGCCTCACAATTTCGAGCTAATCGGCCTGGTTGGCCTTCTTTTCCCCAAAGCGCGTATCATTCATTGTCGTCGCGACGCTATCGACAATTGCATCTCCTGTTTCGTCCTGCAGTTCAATAAAACCCACAGCTACAGTGCCGATCTTGAGACGCTGGCGCTTTACTACCGGGAGTATGATCGCTTGATGCGGCATTGGGATAAGGTTTTCCCGGGTCGTATTTTCGAAAATCGCTACGAGACGTTGATCGAAAATCAGGAGGAGCAGTCGCGCCGGCTCATGGATTATCTCGGATTGCCGTGGGACGATGCCTGCCTGCGCTTTTTTGACAGGGGCGGCTCCGTAAATACCTACAGCAATTGGCAGGTCCGCCAGCCGATCTATACGTCGTCCGTCAAGCGCTGGAAGAATTACGAAAGCGAGATTCAGCCGTTGATCGAAGCCTTGGGCGATCTTGCCGAGGTTTGACCGGTGGTAGTGCCTGATGCTGCGCGCATGTTAGGTCGCATCCTGCTCCGCCAGCGTGTGCTTTACGCCACGAGGGTTTCCTCAGGCTGAACGCCGCGTTCCTTCACCTGTCCCGCCACCGTATCCTGGCCTCGGGCCTGCCGCCGTTTCAAGCGTCGCTTGCCAAGCAGTTTTTCCTGTCGCTGCGAGGACTGCTCTTCCGCGTCTCTCAAGCGTGGCAGCAGCCGGACTGCCATGCCATCGGCTGTCCGAGTTCGATAGAGACGGCATGAAAAAACCCGGCGGTTGCCCGCCGGGTTTTCGATTTCAATCAGGCCGCGCCTGTTAGAAGGAGCGCTGGAAGCGGAGCATACCGCCGATGTTGCTCTTCTTGTCGGCATTCGTCCAGTTGGAGAAGTCGGCGTCGTCGAACTTTCCTGCATTGAGGTAGTCGACTTCGGCCGTGATGGTCATGCCGGGAACGATGTCGTAGGCGATGTTTGCAGCGACACCGAGGTTCTTCCAATCGTCATACGAAATCTGGGCGTTGAACGAGGTCTTCTCGTTGAACTTGTATGTGCCACCGCCCCACACTGCCCAGTTGCCGCCCCACTGCTTGTAGAAGCCGCGCCCGCCAGCCGCCAACGCATAGGTAGGATCGGTGAGGTTGTCGTCGGTGCCGTAGCCGCCCATGACCCACAGCGACAGTGCGTCGGAGACATTCACGTCCAAGCGAACCTTGCCTGCCACTTCCTCGTAGTTGCTGTCGTAAGCGATCACGCCAGTGATGGCGCCCCAACCCTGCGTCCACTTCACGCCGCCGACGACATGCGGAACGTAGCTGTCGATCGTACCCTTGCCGTAGAAACCATCTGTGCCGCCGCCCGAGCCTTCTTCGAGCGAGATCACCGCCGAGAAGCCGTTGCCGGCGTCGAAGTAGTACTGGATGACGTTGGTGTCGAAGTCGCCGTAAGGAACAAGCGTATCCTGGATGACGTTGCCGGCGTAGCCGATGAACGTGTTGAAGGCCGATTCGTCCTTACCGACGCGCAGGCCACCGAGCTGGATCCAGGCGAAGTTCAGTGAGACGCCCGAGTTGCCAGCAGCATTGTCAGTGTCGGTGCCATTGGAGGCGTAGTCGTTGCGGTTGCCGAAATTCCAGCGAGTCTCGGTGTAGGTCTTCAACGTGCCGAGTTCGGTTTCCTGGCCGGTCCAGGTCTTCAGCGTGAAGCGGGCCTTCTTGCGCCAGGTATCATTCTCGTCGTTGACATTCTGCACGTCGCGGGTCTTGGCACCATCGAACGAACCGACGTCGCCACCGCTGATGTCATAACGGACATAGCCGCCAATGCGCAGGCAGGTTTCGGTGCCGGGGATGTAGAAGTAGCCAGCGCCGTAGACGTCGCAAATCTTGACGTATTCAGCGGGCTCCGGCTCGGCGACGACGACGGCGTCGGCGGCGCGCGCACCGGAAACTGCGATCAGGGCCGCAGCGGAGCCGAGAAGCAGGCTCTTGATGTTCATTTTCTGACCTCCAGTCAAAAGTTAAAAAACGGGTCTGGGTATTCTTTGCTGAAGGACAGCGTTCCCTGCCCCATCCCCACTACCGAAAAAGATGCGCACCGCGCCGCTCCTTCGAACTCGACATTACCCATGAGCCGGCGGCGTTCAACAACGATCGTACCGGCGAAAGGGCTGTTCGGCTGCTATCCCCCAGCGTTGTTGCACAAATGACACGATTTGGCCTCACTCAGAAAGCTCTTGTTAACTATCGGGTCCACCGCAACCGCCTGTTCCCGGTCGAATCCGGCGATCGGCTGACGGAATCATGGCAAGGCCTGGCGTTAACCGCCAAGGAACTGCCGCGGATCCGCCGCATGCGCGGAAAAGCCGATGTTCGGCGCTCACACTTTTCCACATCATGATGCGAGCTTGTCGATGGTGCCGGCGCTTTTTTATCCAGCGGCGCAACGGAGAGGTGGCCGAGTGGTCGAAGCCGCTGCCCTGCCAAAAGGAGGCTGAACCTTCTGGTGGGTCCGAAACTGCCACCCCTGTTCCTCGAGACTTACAAGATGAGAGATCCCCAGAACCTGCACGAATTCCGCCGCCAGAAAGAGCGGCCGGGACGGATTCGTTTTCTCGAGAGGGACGAAGAGGCGCAGCTGTCCGCCGCCATCAAGAGCCGCAGCGAGGACGTTTTGGGCAGCCCTCAAATCGCATCCTCTTCCCGACGAACACCTTCAACCCGCAGGTGCCGCGCCGCGCCGCTCGAGCGCGGTCTTGCGGATGATTTCGGCGATCTCCGGGCTGCTGCTGCACAGCATCTGGAAATCCACCGCGTGCAGCGACATGAGCGAGACCGCCGTTGTGGCGCTGACAGTCGCCGAGCGCGGTTCGCCGCTGATCAGCGCCATCTCGCCGAAGAAGGCGCCAGGGCCAAGCTCCACCGGGTGTGGCGTCGCGACGCTGACACGCCCCTCCACGACGAAGAACATCTGATCACCGGTCTCGCCATTGCGGCAGATCACGGCGCCCGCCGGTACCGTGCGAGGTCTTAAGGCGCGCACGATCTCGACCAGCACGGCCGGGCCGAGCTTCTGAAACAACGGCACGGCGGCGATCAACTGCCAATTACGAACGAAATCCTCGCGACGGACTTCTTGATAAAAGCCGGTGGCAAGAATGCCAGCCCAGAGCGCGAAGATGCCGATGCCACTCATCATGACCGCCCCGGAAAGGAGGCGGCCGGCGAAGCTTTCCGGAATGGCGTCGCCATAGCCCGTGGTGGACAGCGTGACCACCGCCCACCACATTGCCTGGGGGATGCTGCCGAACTTTTGCGGTTGGATGTCGCGCTCGATGACATAGGCCGCGAGCGCGACACCGAACAGAACGACGCCGAAGAGCGTGGTGACGCCGATCAAGTTGCGCGCTTCATTGGCCAGCACCCTGCCCAGCACCGGGAAGAAAGTCGAGTCGCGCAGCGGTTTCAGCAGCCAGACAGCACAGTAGAGGCTCCAGTCGGGCGTGCCGACGAGCAGAAATGCCGCGAGTGGAACCAAAACCGCGAGCACATCAATGGCGATTGCCGGCGTCCTGTCCCGAAGGTCTCCCGCCCAGCGCTTGAGCAGCGTCTCGGCCACCTGCAGAAGATAGGCGCCCCAAATGGCCGCGAGAACGGCAGTCAGAGCCAGCCTGCTTCGTCCGGACATGTCCGGCATCGTGAGCGCAGCCACCGCCAGCAGCCCAGGCGCGGCCAGCACCGCGTTGAGCGGCGCGTAAATTCTTACGAAACGCAGTACCGACATTCTGTGCCCACGAGCGGATGCTATTTCCCCAGAATAGGATGCCTTCAAGGCAAGCGCAAAGGTGCTTACTTTCGTACTTCGCGTACTCAAAGGGATACGGTCCATGAGATCCGATTCGCTTGCGGTAGTCCCGCCAATCCAGAATGAGGCGCCCTACCTTGACTTTATGGTCCAATGACTCAGTACCCGCGCCTTGAATACAGCATGAAAGCCGTTCGCAAGGCAGGTGACCGGCTGGCAAAACCTATGCTTTTCGGACCAGACATCACTGCCGGCCAGTACGTGGACGCACTCGAAATCTTCTCAATCGCCAACAGCTGGCGCGCCTCGCACTTTCTGCCGATGCGGAGCGTTCAGTTCTCTGTCGGTCACCACATGAGAGCGCTGCGACTGAAGGGCGACATGGCATCGCGTCCGAAACGCATGGAATCCATTCGTCGGAAACTTCGAGAGTCCACCACCAATTTGGACACCATGAACGACATCGGCGGTTGCCGAGCGATCATGCCCGACATCAAAAGTGTTCGCTCGCTTCTCGAATCGATGCGAGACAACTTCCCCCACGAGATACACCCTCGGGAATTTGACTATATCGATGAGCCGAAGCCGGACGGCTATCGAAGTCACCATATTGTTTTCCAGTACCGACCCAGAGCTGCCGACACTGAGGCTTTCGAGGGACGACGCATCGAACTGCAAGTTCGGACCACACTTCAGCACTCATGGGCTACTGCAGTTGAGGCTGTCGGGCTATTCCGGCGACAGGATTTGAAGCACGGAAAGGGCGAACAAGATTGGCTACGCTTTTTCCAGCTTATGTCGGCGGAATTCGCGCGCATTGAGCAGTGCCCCGTTCATATCGGCGCTCCGGATCACAATGACCGGATCCGAGAATTGCGGGATATCGACAGACGTATAGGTGCGACAAGCATATTAGAAGACATCAAAAATATTACTCTCTACTCAGCGAACTTCGCACAGACGACGGGAAATATAGATACCACTTGGTCCAATACAGCGAAGATCATAGTGTGACCGTCGAGCAATTCCGAACTCTTATGTCCGGCACGCGGAAATTGGAAGATATAGAGAAAAAAATCGAGCTAAGGGGCAGCGAGGCAAAGGCTGCCTTGGTCGAGGTAGACAAGGCCGAAAAACTTGTTGACATGTATCCGAATTACTTTGGAAACATCTCCCTGTTTGTCCGCAATCTGAAATCCATCTGCATGGGAAAGGCGGCGTCGAATACAGTCTAGAGCAATTCCAGGAAAAGTGCATAGCGGTTTTCCCGGGAGAAGCGCGTAGCGCTTCCCCTTGGGAATTGCGTAAAAACAAGAAGTTAGAGCGGGTCAGAGATTCTATCAAACTCGGAACCGCTCTAGGTCAGTCGTGCCCGCGTCGTGCGCGGCGTGGCCAGCAGCAGGCTCGTTTCGCTGCCCGTTATGCCGGGAATCAACCGGATACGCCGCAGCACCGCATCGAAATCGGTCAGGGATGCCGTCCCGAGCTCGACCACCAGATCCCAGCGACCATTGGTGGTATGGATGGTCGAGACTTCCGGGAAGCCGCCCAGTGCCCGGACCACGCGGTCGGCGGCATGGCCCTCGATCTCGATGAGCATGATGCCCCGGATGCGCTGATCGACCGCGTCGGCGCGCAACACCACCGTGTAGCCGATAATGTCGCCCGACCGTTCCAGCCGCTCCATGCGTGCCCGAACCGTGGCGCGCGAGACGCCGAGATCGACGGCGAGATCCGATACGCTGCGCCGGGCGTCATGCCGCAGCAAGGTCACCAGCCGTTCGTCCAGTGTATCCATCGGGTACCATTTTGCTCAGTTTCGCTGCCATTATGATAAACTACGCTTTTCGGATTGCCAATTTTATCTGTTCATATCGCCGGGTCGACATGGTTCCCTCGCCGTTATCAGAGCTTGGACCGCGGGAGAAACAATGCGTTGCAGAATCGTCGGGGCGCCCGTGCAGGACGGCGCCGGCCGAATGGGATGCGAAATGGGGCCGAGCGCGCTGAGGACCGCCGGGCTTGCCGAAATGCTGTCCGGCCTCGGCCATGCCGTGGAGGATATGGGTGCCGTCCAGCCAATTCCGGTAAGGCGCGTCGTGCATGGCAACCTGGCGCTGAAGGCCTTGCCCGAAATATCGGCCTGGACATCCGCCATTGCCGCCGCGGCCTACACAGCGAGCGAGGACGCCATGCCGATCTTTCTCGGTGGCGACCATTCGATCTCGGCTGGGACCGTGTCTGGCCTCGCCCGCCGTGCCTCGGAGGCCGGCCGCCCGCTATTCGTCCTGTGGCTCGACGCGCATCCCGATTTTCACACGCTCGACACCACCGCCAGCGGCAATCTGCACGGTGTTCCTCTCGCCTACGCCAGCGGCCAGGCCGGTTTTAGCGGCTATTTTCCCGATCTGCCGGCGGCGGTCGATCCCAGGCGTATCTGCACCATGGGCCTGCGCAGCGTCGACCCGGCCGAGCGCAGCGCGCTCAACCAGGCGGGCGTGATCGTGCACGACATGCGCGCCATCGACGAGCATGGCATCGCGCCGCTGCTGCGCGCCTTCCTGGCGCGCGTGTCCGATGAAGACGGGCTGCTCCATGTCAGTCTCGACGTCGACTTCCTCGACCCCTCGATCGCGCCGGCGGTCGGCACCACCGTTCCCGGCGGCGCGACGTTTCGCGAGGCGCATCTGGTGATGGAGATGCTTTCCGACAGCGGGCTCGTCTCCAGCCTGGACCTGGTCGAGTTGAACCCCTTTTTGGACGACCGTGGCCGAACCGCGACGCTGATGGTCGACCTGACGGCGAGCCTGATGGGCCGCCGCATCATGGACCGCCCGACTCGCAGCCATTCAGGGAGCTTTTGATCATGACCGCGGCAAAGCTGAACATCGTCCCCTTCGTCAGCGTCGATCGCATGATGAAGCTGGTGATTGCAATCGGCGTCGAGCGCTTCCTGACCGAGCTCGCCGGCTACATCGAGGAAGACTTTCGTCGCTGGGATCTTTTCGACAAGACGCCTCGCATCGCCTCGCACAGCCATGACGGGGTCATCGAGCTGATGCCGACAAGCGATGGGCGCCTCTATGGCTTCAAATACGTCAACGGCCATCCCAAGAACATGCGCCAGGGCCTGCAGACGGTAACCGCCTTCGGCGTGCTCGCCGATGTCGGAAGCGGCTACCCGATGCTGCTCACCGAAATGACCATCCTGACCGCGCTGCGCACGGCCGCGACATCCGCCGTTGCGGCCAAGTATCTGGCGCCGAGCGGTGCTCGCACCATGGCCATTATCGGCAATGGCGCACAGTCGGAGTTCCAGGCGATCGCCTTCAAGGCGCTGACCGGTGTCGATCGGCTCCGGCTCTACGACATCGACCGATCCGCCTCGCTGAAATGCGCGAAGAACCTGGCTGGCATGGGATTCGACATCACGATCTGCGAAACAGGGCAGGAAGCGGTTGAAGGCGCCGGGATCATCACGACCGTTACCGCCGACAAGCAGAACGCCACCATTCTCACCGACAACATGGTCGGTGCCGGCGTCCACATCAACGCCGTCGGTGGCGACTGCCCGGGCAAGACCGAACTGCACAGGGACATCCTGCTGCGCTCCGACATTTTCGTGGAGTTTCCGCCGCAGACACGCATCGAGGGCGAAATCCAGCAGCTGGACCCCGACCACCCGGTGACCGAGCTCTGGCAAGTGATCGCCGCCAAGACCCAAGGCCGCCGAGACGCCAAGCAGATCACGCTGTTCGATTCAGTCGGCTTCGCCATCGAGGATTTTTCGGCCCTGCGCTATGTGCGCGACCAACTGCAAGCGACCGGCCTCTATGAGGAGCTCGACCTGCTTGCCGATCCCGACGAGCCACGCGACCTCTTCGGAATGCTGCTGAGGGCGGCCGTGCAAACGGCAGCGTGAGGACCTCGACCAAAACGAGCCCGTGGTTTTCTGGATGTCTGCTTTCGGGCGGACGTAAAGCCGACGTCGACGACCGAATGAGGCGCAAAGCTGCCGCGTCCTGGCAAATCTAGCATTCCCAATGCGGGGAACAACATAACGCTTTTGGTCACCCATCTCGCGTGGCCGAGAGGTTGGCCACAAGCCGGGCCACCGAGGTAACTTCGGCAAACACGCCAGTCCCGCCGGCGTGGCAATGCCCATATCGGTCTCGTTCGACCAGTATGAATCATAAGCCGTCCATCAAAGAAATCCTGAACCCATTAAAACGCGACTGGTTTTAGCCCGGTGGCGGGGCAGCCACAGGCTGGACATTTCAGCCCACATGGAAAATGATCATGTTGCCATGCACAATACTGCAGTGCTCTGATCTCGACGAAAGCCTGAACGTAGAAGCGGATCAACCGACCTCCGGGTCTAGCGAGCGAGGACGCAGATGGACACCCCAGGGAATGGGCTATTGCATCGCGACGCGGGCGGGCGACCCCGTCGATCGGCCGGCTGGCTTGCCCGCGCCGCCGTGTCGGCGGCATTCCTGCTCGGCATGGCTTTCAGCAATACTGCGTTTGCGCAGGACCAGCAGCTACCCGTGGTGACGGCGGCCAAGCCGGTGGTCCGTGAAATCGTCGAAGACGACGAGTTCGTCGGGCGCTTCGAAGCCGTCGACCAGGTCGCCATCCGTTCGCGCGTCAGCGGCTATCTGGACAAGGTCAGCTTCCAGGACGGCGCACTGGTCAACAAGGGCGACTTGCTCTTCACCATCGACCAGCGTCCGTACCAGGCGGCTTATGATGCCGCCAAATCGCAAGTGGACGTCGCCAAGTCACTGCTCGAATTCTCCAAGATGCAGCTGGATCGCGCCGACGAACTTGCCAAGACCGGCAATATCTCAACCGCGACGGTCGACGACCGCCGGCGGGAATACCTTTCGGCGCAGGCGCAGATGCAGGGCGCGACGGCAGCGCTGACGACGGCCAGCCTGAACATGGAATTCACCGAGATCAAGGCGCCCTTGTCCGGCCGCATCGACCGCCGGCTGGTGTCGGTCGGCAACCTCGTGCAGCCGGATTCCACCTTGCTGACCACCATCGTTACGCGCGATCCGATCGACTTCTATTTCGACGTCGATGAGCGCCTGTATTTCAGCTACGCCCGCGACGCGAAGGCGCGTGGCGGCACCATGCAGGAAGGCGCCGGTGGGCTCGATGTGCAGGTTCGTGTCGCCGACCGGGCGGAGGCGGTATTCAAAGGCAAGCTCGATTTTGCCGAGAACCGGATCGACAATGCGACCGGCACCATGCGGGTGCGTGCGACGTTTCCCAACGCCGACGGCATTCTCCAGCCAGGCATGTTCGGGCGCATCAATGTGCCGGGGTCGCTGCCGCATAGCGGCGTGCTGGTGCCCGACGAGGCTATCGGCGCCGATCAGGATCGCCGCATCGTGCTCCTGGTGGATGAGGCCGGGATGGTGTCTGCGAAGCCTGTGCGCACCGGCCCGCTTCTCGACGGCTACCGGGTGATCCGCTCGGGCCTGACCGGCGGCGAGACGATCGTCGTCAACGGGCTGATGCACGCCAGGCCCGGCACCAAGGTGAAGGTCGAGATGGTGATGTTGCCGCCCAAGGCCGAGACCGCCGGGTTGCAGCAATGAGATTCGCACATTTCTTCGTCGACCGCCCAATCTTCGCGTCGGTCGTTTCGATCGTCCTGCTGATCCTCGGCGGGATTGCTTATACCCAGCTGCCGGTCGCGCAATATCCCGAGATCGCGCCGCCGACCATCGTAGTTCGCGCGCAGTATCCGGGCGCCGACGCCGAGACGGTCGCTGCGACCGTGGCAACGCCGATCGAGCAGGAGATCAACGGCGTCGAGGGTATGCTCTACATGTCGTCCTATTCGTCGGGCGACGGAGCGATGGCGCTGACCATCACCTTCAAGCTGGGCACCGATCTCGACAAGGCGCAGGTGCTGGTGCAGAATCGCGTGTCGGTCGCCGAGCCGCGTCTGCCCGAAGAAGTCCGCCGCCTCGGCATCACCACCACCAAGAGTTCGCCCGACCTGATGATGGTCGTGCACATGCTGTCGCCCGACAATACCTACGACCAGCTCTACGTCTCGAACTACGCCCGCTCGCGGGTGCGCGACATACTGCTCAGACTGGATGGCGTCGGCGACCTCATCATTTTCGGCGAACGCGAATATTCGCTGCGCATCTGGCTCGATCCGGAAAAACTGTCCGCCCTTGGGATGACCTCGGGCGATGTGGTGCAGGCGCTGCGCGACCAGAACGTCCAGGTGTCGGGCGGCTCGATCGGCGCGCCGCCGACCAACACCGGCACGGCGTTCCAGTACACGGTCACCACGCAAGGCCGCTTCAACGATGCACGCGACTTCCGATACGTGATCGTCAAATCGACCGACGACGGCCGCCTGATCTCGCTGCAGGACGTGGCGCGCATCGAGCTCGGCGCCAAGGATTACGTCACCAACTCCTATCTCAACGGCAAACCGGCGGTGGCGCTCGCCATCTTCCAGCGGCCGGGCACCAATGCGCTCGCCGCGGCCGCGGAGATCCAGGACAAGATGAAGGAGCTTTCCCGCGACTTCCCGAAGGGGTTGAGCTACGACATCGTCTACAATCCGACCGAGTTCGTCGCCGAGTCGATCCACGAGGTCTACAAGACGATCATAGAGGCGATGCTGCTGGTCATCATCGTCATCATCGTCTTCCTGCAATCGTGGCGCATGGCGATCGTGCCGATCGTGGCGATCCCCGTGTCGCTGATCGGCACGCTGGCGGTGCTTTACGCCGCCGGCTTCTCGCTCAACATGCTGACGCTGTTCGGCCTCGTTCTGGCGATCGGCATCGTCGTCGACGATGCGATCGTCGTGGTCGAGAACGTCGAGCGCAATATCGCCAGCGGGCTGGCGCCCAATCCGGCGGCGCACCTGACCATGAACGAAGTCGGAACGGCCATCATCGCGATCTCGCTGGTGCTGATAGCCGTGTTCGTACCGACGGCCTTCATCCCCGGCATTTCCGGGCAGTTCTACCTGCAGTTTGCGATCACCATCGCCGTGTCGACGGCGATCTCGGCGTTCAATTCGCTGACGCTTTCGCCGGCGCTGGCCGCACTGCTGTTCAAGCCGCACCACGCTGCTGCGGCGCCACCGCGCTTTTTCCTGGCGCGGTTCGGACGGGCGCTCGCCGACGGCTTTAACAGCGGCTTCGACAGGGTCGCCCATTGGTATTCGAGCATCATCCGCGTGCTGGTCGGATCGTGGATTGCGATCGCCGCCATGCTGGCCGTTTTCGCGGCCCTCATCTACGCCACGGTCTACATGGTGCAGACGGTGCCGCGCGGTTTCATTCCCTCGCTCGACCAGGGCTATGCGATCGTCGTCGTCCAGTTGCCGGACGGCTCCTCGCTGTCGAGGACCGATGCGGTCATCCAGCAGGCGTCGCAGATCATCCAGAAAACGCCGGGCGTCGACTACGCCGTCGCCTTCGCCGGCTTCTCCGGCGCGACCTTCACCAACGCCAGCAACGCGGGCGTGATCTTCGCCAGGTTCAAGCCATTTGACGAGCGACTGAAAGCCGGCCAGTCGGCGACCCAGGTCATCGGCAATCTGTTCGGCAGCCTGCAAAGCATCAAGGAAGCCTTCATTATCGCACTGCCGCCGCCGCCGATCCGCGGTGTCGGCAATGCCGGCGGCTTCAAGCTGCAGATCCAGGAGCGCAACAGCGCCGACATGCGGCAGATCCTGGCGCTTGCCTACGAAATCGCCGGCAAGGCCAACAAGACGCCGGGGCTGACGGGCGTGTTCACCACCTTCTCCGCGTCGAGCCCGCAATTCTTCCTGGCGATCGATCGCGACAAGGCGCGCATCCTGAATGTGCCGATCCCCAACATCTTCGAGACGCTGTCGATCAATTTGGGCACCGCCTACGTCAACGACTTCAACGCTTTCGGACGCGTCTACCAGGTGCGGGCGCAGGCCGACCAGGCGTTCCGCCTCGATCGCGCCGACATCTTGAAACTGAAGGTGCGCTCGGCGACCGGCGCGCTGGTTCCGCTCGGCACGTTGATCGAGATCCGCGACGTCACGGGCCCGGCGCTGGTCCAGCGCTACAACATGTACGTCTCGGTGCCGCTGCAGGGCAACGCCGCGCCCGGCGTTTCCACGGGCGACGCGCTGGCATTGATGGAAGGGATCACGGCAAAGACGCTGCCGGCCGGTACCTCCTATGAATGGACCGAGCTCGCCTACCAGGAGCGCAACACCGGCAATGCCGCTGTCTATATCTTCGGACTGTCGGTGCTGTTCGTGTTCCTGGCGCTGGCGGCGCAATATGAAAGCTGGGTGCTGCCGTTCGCCATTGTGCTGGTGGTGCCGCTCGGCGTGCTCGCGGCATTGCTCGGCGTATCCCTCCGAGGGCTGGACAACAACATCCTCGTGCAGATCGGCCTCATCGTGCTGATCGGGCTTGCCGCCAAGAACGCGATCCTGATCGTCGAATTCGCGCGGCAGGCGCAGGAACGCGGCCTGTCGGCCGCCGAGGCTGCCGTCGAAGCCTGCCGGCTAAGGTTGCGGCCGATCCTGATGACCGCCTTCGCGTTCATCCTCGGCGTCGTGCCGCTGATGATCGCCACGGGCCCGGGCGCGGAAATGCGCCAGTCGCTCGGCACCGCGGTGTTCTCCGGCATGCTCGGCGTCACCTTCGTCGGCCTGTTCCTGACGCCGGTGTTCTACGTCACGCTCAGGTCGCTGTTTTCACGGCGCATGCCCCGTGCCGAGGCCGAGCCTTCGGGGCCGGCAGAGGCGCCATCGGAGACGGCCGCCGAGTAGGGGTACGAATTCGCCGCGTCGGGCGCGGCTTATCACTCCAGAAAATCGGCGCGACGCGCTGCACACGACCCGACAAACGGTCAAATTGGGGTCAGTTGTCTGCTTCAATATCTTCGCTACTGGCGGACATGAAACCAGCAACCGCCCAGCGCGATTTACCACTTGTTCGCCCGGCAGGTATTGCCCAGGCCGAACACGCTATTCCCTGGCCTGATAAGCCTTCCACCGACCCTCGATCTCGACATCGATGTCGAAGAGATCGAGCACGCGCGCCCCCGTATAGGCCACCATCTCCTCGATGGTTTTCGGTTTTGGATAAAACGCGGGGACCGGCGGCATCACGATGCCGCCCATCTCGGTCAGCCGCAGCATGTTGTGGCAATGGCCGAGATGCAGCGGCGTTTCGCGGAACAGCACGACGAGGCGACGCCGCTCCTTGAGCACGACATCCGCCGCCCGCGCGACGAGCGTGCCGCCCGTGCCCATGGCGATTTCGGCCAGGCTCTTGGCCGAACAGGGAGCGACGATCATGCCCATGGTGCGGAAACTGCCGCTGGCAATGGGGGCTGCGATATCCCTGTTGTCATGACAATGGTCGGCCAGCGCTTTCATCTGGCCGAAGGTCATGTCGGTCTCGTGCGCCATGGCCGTCATCGCGGCGCGCGATACCACGAGATGGATCTCGACCTCCTGTTCATGCAGCATCCTGAGGAGGCAGACCGCATAGTCGAAGCCCGATGCGCCGGTCACGCCGACGATGATGCGCTTCGGCGCCGCCACGATCAGTACTCCTGAAGCCGCGCACGGACCGAGGACAGGATATCCTCGGGGGCACTCGCGAATTCGGAGAGCGAGTTCCGCTCGCCGTCGCCCGGGCGGGTGCAGGCGACGAGGCCGATCTTGGTGATGGTGAGGTTCTCATGCACCGGATCGCAGCGGTCCGCCTTCATGCCGGGCAGGATGACCATGTCCTCGTGCCCCCGGAAACGCGCGGCGAGCGACCACTCGACCGCGACCGGATCCTCGGGATCGATATCGTCCTCCACGACGGTCACCAGCTTGAACAGGTTGACCTGGCCCATGGCGAGGATGATGGCGCGCTTGCCTTCGCCGAGCCGCGGCCGGTGCATGCTGATGATGGCATGCAGGCGGCCCATGCCGCCATCCGTGACCAACACCCGACGTACGGACGGAATCGCGCGCTGCAGGGCTTGGCAAGTCACAGCCTCGATCGCCAGCGCGCCGAGCAGGCAGTGCTCGGACGCATATCCGGGCAGAATTGCCTGGTATGTGGTGTCGCGACGATGGGTGACGCAGGTGATCGCACCGCCCGTGCCTGCACCATACCGGACATAGAAGCCGTGAAACTCGGATACGTCGCCCTCCTCGATCGGATCCGCATTGTCGATGTGGCCTTCCAGGACGATCTCGGCGCCCGCGGGCACTTCGAGAGGCACCGTCCTGCAGTGTACGAGTTCGAGCGGTTCGCCGAGCAACCCGCCCACGACATCATATTCATCATCGCCCAGCCCCAGATACATCTGAGACCCGAGCAGAACGGCCGGATGGTTACCGATCGCGACCGCGATGGGCAGTTTCTGACCCAGCTTGCGCGCCTTCTCGGCCAACAGGTTGAGATGATGGTTCCTGGCGATTCCGACCAGAACGCGGCCGCCGCCCTCGAGCCGCAACCGGGCGATCGACACGTTCCTGCGCCCGGTCTCGGGGTCCTTGGCGACGATCACGCCGGCGGTGATGTAGGGGCCGGCTTCATGTTCGAACCAGGTCGGCACGGGGAGAATGCGCCCAAGATCGATGTCGTTGCCGTGCACCACCTCCTGCACCGGCGCCTCGTCGACCAGGACGGGTTGGACCGGCTTGCCCAAGGCTTCGAGGATCACCTGGTGCAGCCGTGGTTTTTCCACGCCCAGCAGTCTCGCGACGCGTTCGCGGGAATTCATGATGTTGCCTATGACGGGCATATCATGGCCCTTAACGGCTGTGAAAAGCTGTGGCCGCTCCCTGTCGCGCAGGGCGAGCACAGCTCCAAGCTCGAAGCGTGGATCGACGCCACGCTCGACGCGATGCAAATCGCCCGTGGCTTCGAGCCGTTCGATCGTGCCGCGAAAGCTTTGGTCCGTTGCCGCCATCGGCCATTCCTCTCGATTGTCCGGCAGAGCCTAGTGAGCTTGCCGGTCGAACGGGATATGCTAAAAACCGGACAATAGATGCTTCAGGTGGATGGAGCGCGGTCGGGGAATGGACACGGGCACACTGGCGACGGTACTTGCGGTGATGCGGGAAAGCTCCGTGCGCGCCGCCGCCGCCCTGCTTGGCCAGCCGCCATCGAGTGTTGCCGATGCCTTCGAGCGGTTCGAGAGCGAGCTAGCGCTGAAGCTGGCATCGCGGCGCGATGGCGGACTTTCCCTCACCTTGGCCGGAGAGAACCTGGCACGATCCATTCCTGCCCTAACCGAGGTCCTCGCTCGCATTGCCAAGATCGCCGGTGAAGAGCCAGCCGAGGCCAGCCGCGTGCTTGCATGGACAGCGAAGAATGCCATTCCGGTGGCAGTGCTCGGCAATTTCAACGCTGTGATCCGCGCAGGCTCGATACGGCGCGCGGCACGTGAGCTCGGCGTCGGCCAACCGAACCTCTCGCGGCAGATGGCGGAGCTCGAACGAGCACTCCGGCAAAAGCTGCTCATCCGCGAAATGCATGGCTGCGAGCCTACACCGGAGGGATTGGAATTCAGCGAGGCGGCGCTGGCGCTCACCACCAAGGTCGCCAGCCTGACCGGGCCGGCGAGAAAGCGCTTTGCCCGTGAACTGCGCACCGTCAAGCTCGGCACGATCATTCCGGTCGGTCATGAAAGCCGGCTGGCGGCGCGCTTGGCGGCCCTCGTCGCCGCATGGCGTGCCGACGGCAAACCCGAGCTTTTCGTCAGCAGCACGACGGCCGAGGATCTGGCCGAAGGGCTGCGGACCGGCCGGTTCGACGTCGCATTGACCGACATAGCCCTGCGCAACAAGCGCTTCGAGAGCCGGGAAATCTTTTCCGGCGAACTCGTGATCGTGGGCTCAGCCGATGTCGTGTCGCCGGACGCCGCGATCCAGCCACTGGTCGATCGCCATCTCATCGCTGTTCCAAGCCTGCGGAGCGGGCTGCGCCAATCGGTCAGCGAGGCGCTAGAACCCTTCCTCGGCGGCGAAGGCCACGCCGCTGCACGACTGGTGGAGGTCGATGCCCTTTCGATCGTCATCAACCTCGTCCTCGACCACGGTTATCTCACCGTGCTGCCGCTGGAGGCGGTGGCGGCGCTCGACCGGCCGATCGGCATCATCAGGTTGCCGGATGCCCCGCGGGTCAGCTTTCATCTCGTCTGGCGGCGGACGCAGGCCTCGCGCCGAATCGCCCTGCAGATCGCGCAATCGATCGGCGACGCATAGCCTGTCCAGAATTCGGCATATCCCTCGGCGGCGCCGTCGAGCCTAGAGTGCGGCCCGCCAAATCCGCCGCGAGGTAACTTGCCGATGTCCGACTTTGATCTGGTGCTGTCCGGCACCGTTGTGTTGCCGGATCGATTAATTCCGAATGGGCACGTCTGCGTCCGCGACTGCATGATTGCCCATATCGGACAGGGGACCGCTCCCGCGGCATCGGATCGGCATCTGTTGGGCGATGCACTGATCCTTCCAGGCGCAATTGACGCGCAGGTTCATTCGCTGAGCCAAAAGGGAACCGAAGACTTCATCTGGTCCACCCGCGCCGCGGCCGCCGGCGGTGTGACGACCATCGTCGATATGCCCTACGACGAGGGCAACCTCGTCTGTTCGGCCAAGGCCGTTGCGGCGAAGGCCGCGCATGCCTCCACCCAGGCCCGGGTCGATTTCACGCTTTATGGCACGATCGATCCAGCCGAGGGCACCGGAAGAATAGCCGAGCAGGCCGAGGCCGGGGTGGCGGCGTTCAAATTCTCCACTTTCGGCACCGACCCCAAGCGGTTTCCCAGGATCATCCCACCGCTTATGGCCGAATGCTTCGCCGAGGTTGCGAAAACCGGCCTGACGGCCGGTGTGCACAACGAGAACGAGGAGTATGTCCGCTTCGCCATGGACGCCGTGCGGGCGCGCGGAATTACCGACTACCGTTCCCATGGAATGTCGCGCCCTCCCCTGACGGAACTGCTGGCCATGGCCGAGATCTACGAGATCGGGGTCCATACTGGCTGCCCTGCCCATGTTGTCCATTGCTCTTTGCCGCGTGGCTATGAAATGGCCGCCGCCTATCGCGCACAGGGCTATGACGCCACGGCGGAATGCTGCATCCACTACCTTGTTCTCGATGAGGAGAATGACGCACGGCGCTTGGCCGGGAGATCGAAGTGCAATCCGCCGATACGGGACCGGGCGTCGGTCGAAGGTCTCTGGCGCCAGATCGCTGCAGGCAATGTCACTCTCGTCTCAACCGATCACGTGAGTTGGTCGCTGGAGCGCAAGACCAACCCCGACATGCTGGCCAATGCTTCGGGCCTCCCCGGTTTGGAGCACATGGTGCCGCTCTTTGTGGCCGGCGCCACGCAACGCGGGATTTCGCTGACATGGGCTGCCCGGCTTATGGCGGAGAACCCTGCCCGGCATTTCCGGATCGATCACGTCAAAGGCGCGCTCGCGCCGGGGCGAGACGCCGATGTCACCGTTCTGACCCCGGAGCCACGGCGGATCGACACGGCCGCGAGCGGCAACAGCATATCGGGTTGGTCGCCCTATGACGGCATGGAACTGCCTTGGAGCGTCGCCGCCACATGGAACCGCGGCGAGATGGTCTGGGACGGCCGCAATGTCATCGCCGCGCCGGGCCGAGGCCGATTTATAACGCCGCCCGCGAGCCGCGATGCATCGACGCGGATGCCGCAAACCCACGGTCGGGAGAGAATTTAGATGTCCAGGGGAAATCTCCCGGTCGACGCGGCCCGGATCGCAAGAGATCTGGCAGATCTGGCGGCATTGACCGAGCCTGATCGCCCTTGGACCCGGCGCGCCTTTACGCCTGTATTTCTCGAAGGACGGCGGTGGCTGGCGGAACGCATGCGCGACGCCGGGCTCGACCCGGCAATCGACGCAGCCGGCAATCTGATCGGGCGGCGAGCCGGCCGGAAACCCGGCCGCGGCACGCTGGTCATAGGATCGCATTCCGACACCGTTCCCGATGGAGGGCGCTACGACGGGACCGCGGGCGTCATTGCGGGGCTTGAGGTCGCGCGTGCACTTCAAGACGCGGGCATCACCTTGGAGCACGATCTTGAGATCGTGGATTTTCTTGCGGAAGAAGTTTCGATCTTCGGAGTGTCCTGCATCGGCAGTCGCGCGATGACCGGGCAGATTCCCGCGGACTGGCTGGAGCGGGATCATCAAGGCCGGAGCTTGCGGCAGGCGATCATCGAGGTCGGAGGCGATCCAGGCAGCCTGAGCCCGCGAAACGACATCCGCGCTTCGCTGGAACTGCATATCGAGCAGGGTCCGGTTCTGGAGACCGCCGGCGAAACGATCGGCATCGTCATGTCGATCACCGGCATCACCCGCATCGCTCTCAGTGTGACCGGACGCGCCGACCATGCCGGCACGACACCGATGGGGCTGCGCGACGACGCGCTCGTGACCGCCGCCGGCGTTATCCTGGACATCCATGACGAGGCATGTCGCCGGGCCAGCGATGGCGCCGATCACTTCACGGCAACCGTCGGTGAATTCACGATCAAACCCGGAGCCGCGAATGTCGTGCCGGGAATTGCCGAGTTGCTGATCGACGCGCGCGCCTCGGACCCCGGTGTCATGACACATTTCGTGGATTGGCTGCGGTCGAGAATCGCCGATTGCCCCATCACGATGCAGGTGATTTCGGATAATCCTCCCTGCCCCTGCGATCTGGACCTCTGTCTCGAACTGGAAACAGCCGCGCGCCAGCTCGGCGCCAAATCGCGCCGCATGGTTTCCGGGGCCGGGCACGATACGGCTTGGATCAGCAAAACCGCCCGAGCCGCGATGATATTCGTCCCCTGCAAGGATGGGCGCAGCCATTGTCCTGAGGAAAGTGCAACGCCCGAGGACATCTCCGTCGGCGCGGACGTACTGTTCGAGACAGTGATCGCTATCGACCGAAGTCTTGCCGATCCAGCGCCGGCATAGACAAGAGCATGTGGACCTCAGCTCCGTGTCGACTGCTGGCGCGAGCACGTACCCGACAAGTGGACTGGCGTGCCGCCGTACCTGTCGAAGCTGCTCCGCGACGAATGACGACCGCCTCGCCGCCAGGCAATGACAACTCCTACCTAATCCGGAAAATAGGCAATGTTGGACAAACAGACCATCACACTCGACGAACTGCCACTGACCTCCTCGGAGGTCGTGGCAATCGCAAGACATGGAGCGCGCCTCGAACTTGGCGAGAACGCCCTGCGCCGCATTTATGCAAGCCGTAATCTCATCGAGGCGATGGCAAAGGACGGACGCCCCGTCTACGGCCTGAATACCGGGCTTGGAGCCAGCGTGGACACGCCGTTGAGCAATTCGGACCTGGTCAGCTTCCAGCGCCGCGTCGGCCCCAGCCACTGCGTGGGCGTGGGGCCGCTGCTGCCGACCGAAGCGGTAAGGGCGATGATGGTGGCGCGGATTTCCGGCGCGGCGGCGGGCGGCACTGGCATGTCGATAGGCGTGGTCTCCGGCATGATTGCTGCCCTGAATGCACGCTTTCATCCTGCGGTCCCGGCATGGGGCAGCATCGGCGCTGCGGATTTGGCCCCGCTGGCGCATATGTCCAGCTCGCTGCTCGGCGAAGGAGAGGCCGAATTCGGCGGCGAGATCCTGCCGGCCGCGAAAGCGCTGGCCCTTGCGGGACTGGAGCCGCTCGATATCCGGGAGAAAGATGGTCACGCGCTCGTGGTGGCCAACAGCCTGTCGGTCGGCACGGCTTGCCTGTGCCTCGCGGACGTTGCGCAAGTGATGGAGTGGTCCTTGGCCGCGCTCGCGCTGAACTACGAAGGATTCCGCTCGCAGCTAAGCGCGCTCGACGACAGCGCCCATGCCGCGCGCCCGGCATTCGGTCAACGCGAGATCGCCGCACGGCTGCGCATGGCGCTCGCCGGCAGCACACTCTGGCAGGACAGTTCGGCGCGACGGCTGCAGGATCCTTTGTGCTATCGCTGCGCGCCGCAGGTCCTGGGCGCATTGCAGCACTCCTATGCCCAGGCCGACGAGGCGACCGCGATTGAGCTCACGCATTCTGGAGACAATCCCATTATCCTGATCGAGGAAGGGCGCGCCGTCTCGCACGGCAACTTCGACATGACAGCGTTCGCCCTGTCATGGGAACAACTGGGACAGGCGCTGGCGCATTGTTCGGCGGCGACCGTCAACCGCTGCATGAAGCTGATGTCGCCGGTAAAGTCGGGGCTACCGCGCTTTCTTGCCGCCAGGGGCCAAAATCATATGGGGTACGCCCAGTTGCAGAAAACACTGTCCGCGCTCGAGGTAGAGATCCGCCACCTTGCCAATCCGATGTCCCTCAATCCAATGCCGGCCTCTGACTGGGTCGAGGACCAGTCGTCGATGGCTCCGCGCGTGGTGGCAAAGACGAGCGAAATCGTGACACGGATGCGCTACCTCGTCGCCATCGAATTGATCTGCGCAAGCACAGCCGTCGAATTGCGCGGCGTGACCGAAGAGCTCGGCCTCGCGACGAAACGTATCTACCACGAGATCAGGGCGATCGTTCCTCCATTGGAGGATGACCGCGCTCTCAACATCGATATGGAAGTTGTCGTCAATTTGATGCGGACCAATGCCAGGCCCCTCGTAACTTGATGGACTACGCCGCACGTTCGGCACCTATCTGGCCGAATGCAACATCCAGGCACGGGCCATAATGGCCGAGCGGTGGCAGGCCGACCATAGCCGTGCGGAATGCCCGCGCTGCGTGTCGTAGCTCGGCCTTCCCGGTCAACGGGCGCACATCCAGCGTCATGACGCCCTACGCACAGGCACGGCTTATATGTCTATGGATTTAGTATACTTATGCGCCACAAGCGTGGGGATTTTTCCTAAAATTCCTGATGTTTGTGAAATCGATTGTCGATCCGATAGCTGTCCTGTTGCGGGCTGGAACCGGACAGGCGGATGAGCCTGAGGCCAGTTCTACTTGACCTGTGCAAATGGGGCCGCCGCCGCGCCGCCGAGCTCGACGAACTCGATAGCCTCGGCGATGGCGGGAAACTGTCGCTGCCCGATGAGTCTAGCCGCGCGGCGCGTCGTCTTCGCCCTCGACCATCAGCTTTCCGATCAATTCGCGAACCCAGCGCTGCCCGGCATGGCCGTGACAACGCTCGTGCCAGATCAAGCCGATATCGAACCGCTCGCTCAGCCAGGGCAGATCGATGATCGTCAGCCTTTCCGATTGGGCACGAAACAGCCGCCTGGGTACGAGCGCGACAAGATCGCTGCTGGAAACAATTTCGGGAATGAACAAGAACGAGCCCGCTGACATGACGACATTGCGTCGATAACCCAGAACCCCAAGGCGTCGTCAACTGGGGTCTCGAAATTGCCGCCTCGCCGTGAGACGATGATATGTTCCAGCCTGAGATAATTCTCGATCGTCAGACCAGGCTTCAGATCCGGGTGGCTTTGCCTGCCGATGAGGACATATGTTTCCTCGTAAAGATGACATGCACGTAGATGCGGCATCGCGGGATCGGGTGTGGCGATCACCAAATCGATGTCGCCGTTCGCCAACTGCTGTTCCATGAGGGCGGGGGACAGGTGCCAAACCGCCACGCGCACGCCTGGTGCTATCCGCCGGAGCGCTAAGACGAGCGGCATCACAACGGCTGCCTGGACATAATCCGAGCAAGCGATCGACACAGCGAGTTGCGCCGTTTCGGGATCGAAGTCCCTGTGGGATTGCAGTGTCGAGCGCACCCGATCCAACGCCTCGCGCAATTGCGGGGCAAGTTCTGTTGCCTTGGCGGTCGGGGTCATTCCGCGCTGGGCGGGAAGAAGCAAGGGATCGTCGAACAAATCCCGCAGCCGCGCGAGTTGCGCACTGACTGCCGGCTGGCTGAGATGCAGCTTCGCCGCCGCCTTGGTGACGTTCCGTTCGGCGAGCAGCACTTCGAGCGTTGCCAGAAGGTTGAGGTCGATGCGGCTGGTATCCACCACCTTTATTCCCGAACCAAATATAATCGATTTCAAATATGGCCGGAAAGCCTCCATCCTGCAAGCATCGACGCGGGAGCTTCACCAATCTCTCCCGCGGGAGGCAAGGATGGTCATCGTCAGTTTTCTTTATCCAATACTGAGCAAGCACGCTTCGAATGCTGCCCATTCTGTCGAGAAACATGTGCCCTTGGCCCCGGGCCTGCTTGGCGGCGCCGTCAGAGGCATTCATCGATGCCGGCTACACCAAGCGTCAGGCGCTCGAAGTGCTGATAGGGCTTGCCGCCCAGCTCATCTCCAACTTCACCAACGCGCTGGCCCATACCGAGCTTTATGATCGGGTGAAGCCGCTGGCTTGGGTACATCCCAGCGAGCGCTGAAGCGCACCCCCCACTCCACGATAGAGACAGAGAAGCATGATGATGAAGAATATCCTGATTGTATCTGCGCACCCCGAACCAACCTCGCTCACCCGGCAGTTGGTCGATGTTACTGTCGAGACGCTTGGCGCCGCCGGACACGAGATCGTGCAATCCGAACTTTACGGCATGAAGTGGAAAGCAGTGTTCGACGCCGACGACTTTCCCGTCCGCACCAATCCCGACCGGCTGTCGTTCATCATGGAATCCGGCCATGCCTATGCGACCGGCAACCAGACGCCGGATGTTGTCGCCGAACAGGCCAAACTCCTTGCCGCGGACGCGGTCATCCTGCAGTTCCCGCTGTGGTGGTACAGCGTGCCCGCGATCCTGAAGGGCTGGATCGAACGCGTCTATGCCTTTGGTTTCGCTTATGGCTACCAGAACGGCACCAACGAGTTTCGCTTCGGGAACGGCATCCTGAAGGGCAAGCGCGCGCTGGTAAATGTTCAGGCCGGTGGACCTGTGGTGGACTATGGCCCGCGCGGGATCAACGCGCCGATTGAGCAGCTGCTCTTTCCGCTGACCCACGGCGCGCTCTTCTATCCGGGCATGGATGTGCTGCCCACGCACGCTGTCTACAGCGCCGGCCATGTCTCCACCGCCGAAGAGGTCGAGGCGATCAAGGCGGGCTGGCGCGCGCGACTCGCCGGGCTGTTCACGGACGCGCCAATCCCGTTCCGTGCGCAGAACGGAGGCGATTTCCCCGATCGCCACACCATGGCGGACGACGTCGCGCCGGGCCAGACCGGCATCGTCGCGCATGTCGAAAGGGTGGTCGAGACGGTTGACGCGTGAGGCACGACGATCATGAAGCCTTCGCTGATCGCGCTGGCCGCGGGAGCATTTGCCATTGGCACGACTGAGTTCGTGATCATCGGCCTGGTTCCCGGGATCGCGCGCGATCTCGGGATAACGCTCCCGGCGGCTGGTCTGCTCGTTTCCGGCTATGCCCTCGCCGTGACGGCCGGTGCCCCACGGTCACGGCGTTAGTCGGGCATCTGCCGCGCCGGCCGCTAGCGGTTGGATTGATGCTGCTGTTCGCGCTCGGCAATCCCTTGAGCGGCTTCGCGTCCGGCTATGGCGCGATGCTGGCGGGACGCATCATCGTCCCGCTGGGCCTTCCCAATCGGGAAAGCCCTCGCACTGGTATCTCAGTATTGTGGTTTCGACCGTGTAGGCCAGAACAGGAAGGCGGCGGTGAGAGCTGCGGTGATAGCGAAATGGCACGTACTGGCTTCCGGCGACCAGCGGCTCGTCCACAGGCTGCGGTCAAAGGCTATGCGTCGCCAGCGCCACGCACCCCGCTTCGGAAACGGAGATCAGAAGGTTCGATTCAACCTCGGCGACGTACCGAGCAGTATGCCGAGTAGTCTTCGGCTATCAGAACATCGATCGACAATATCGGATTCGTGGACACCCTCTTCCTGGAACCGCATCCCAGCTTAAGCGGAGGACATCATGATTTCACCCTACACAATAAACGTCCCTGACGAACGGCTCCCCACGATCAGAGCCAAGGTCGAGGCTTATGACTGGAGCCAGCTGCCGGATGCGGGAGGCTGGTCGGCGGGGTCGGGGTTGATGACCTCAAGCGACTCGCCGCTTATTGGCGGGACAGCTATGACTGGCGTGCGGTCGAACGGCGCCTCAACGCGCTGCCCAACTTCACGGCCGACGTGGAAGGCGAGCACCTCCACTTCGTTCATGTGAAAGGCGACGGCTCCAAGCCGCCCGTCCTGCTTCTCCACGGCTGGCCGGGCTCGTATCTCGAGTTCGAGCGGCTGTTGGAGCCGCTCTTAGCGGACGGGCACGATGTTGTCGTCCCCTCGCTTCCTGGCTTCGCGTTCTCCAACCCGATCACGCGCCCGATCGGCCCGCGGCGGGCTGCTGCGCTCGTGCATGGGCTGATGATACAACTTTTCGGCGACGCGCGGTATTTCGTTCAAGGGGGCGATTGGGGCCACGGCATCGCGGCCTGGGCAGCGCATGATCGACCGGACGCTCTGCTCGGCATCCATATCAACATGATGACCGTGCGTGCGGAGGATGCCGCTCCGACGACCGACGAGGAGAAATCCTTCGCCGCCAAGCGTGCCGCGATTGCCGATCAGGAGAGCGCCTACTTTCACGAGCAGGAAACCCGTCCGCAGACGCTCGGCGTCGCGATGGCCGACAGCCCGGTCGGAGCGGCGGGCTGGATACTCGAAAAGTTCGGCAAGTGGGCCGATCTTCCGACAACCGCCGATGGTGACCCCGACATCTGGAGCAAATTTTCCGAGGAGGAACTCCTCACCAACATCATGCTCTACATCGCGCCGGCATCGTTCGTGACGGCAACCTGGATCTACTACGGCAGCCGGCTTGAGGAGTCGCGGATGCTTCCGGCCGGCACCCGCATCCAGGTGCCGACCGGCGTTGCGGCCTTCCCCGATCCAGTGTTCTTGCCGCCGCCGCGCTCGTTCGCGGAGAAGACCTACAACATCGTGCATTGGACCGACATGCCGCGGGGCGGGCATTTCGCCGCGCTGGAAGAGCCGGAACTGATGCTGGCCGACCTGCGCGCCTTTATCGCGACGGTGTCGGGAGCGCGCTCCTGAAGGTGGAGATATCTCCGAACCAAATTCATCGTAACCGAGGCTTTACGACGGGCGAACAAGCGAGGTAGGCGTCGATCACGTCGCCAGCTCCTGCTGGTGCGAAGACGGCGTGACCCCAAAACCGGATGCTGGGGCGCCCCAACGGTGATCGCAGCTGCAATGACGAACGTTTCGATAGGAGTAGAAAAATTGCGTTTCATTGATGCCGTGACGGGCGATGCCGCTGCAATAGTGTCAGTCGTGAACGGGGCATACAGGGCCAATGGCGCAGTTGAGGGATGGACCAACGAGCGTGGGTTGCTCGATGGACCGCGCATCGGCGAGGAGGGCGTTCGTGCGCTCATCGCGCGGGGACGCATTCTTCTGCTGCGCCGGTTGACGGATGGCGCGATCTCCGGCTGCATCAACATCGCGATAGACGACGATGGCGCGTGGCATACGTCGATGCTCGCCGTGGCTCCGGACGAGCAGACCGCGGGCATCGGAAAGTTGATCAAGCAGGAGGTCGAGCGACAGGCCGCGGCGGCTGGGGCGCCACGGATGCGAATGGAGGTGATCCGGCAGCGTGAGGCATTGATCGCTTGGCATCGCCGGCGTGGATACGAGCTGACGGGCGAAACTCTAGCATTCCCCTACGACGACCCTTCGGTCGGTCATCCGCTGCGCCCCGACCTGGAACTTGTTGTTATGGAAAAGCAGTTGAACTCCACCGTTGGCTGAGTGTCAGCCACATTCATGCGCTTGCCGGCTTGTCGCAAACATCAGATCAAATCTCTATTCCCGAAGCTCGGGCGGCCGCAGAGCACCTACAATCCTTCCCGTTCACCATCCTTTTCGGGAGGGCGGGCCGCGCTTCGCGATGTCGTCTGCCACCTCAGGTCCGCCGTCCTTCCGCGGCGGTCGCTACAGCCGCTTGAAACTCTGCGGGTGTAGGAGTGCGATGAAACGCCTGAGCGCTAGCCGGCAAAGCGATCCAAGGCTGTTTGCGAGAAGTCCAGATATGCACGTAGGGTTCGATCTCCCTACTCCGGACGAGCGTCCCCGCCCGAAGTATCAGCATTCCGGGAACGGCCGAGTTACGATTGGCAAGGCGGGTCATGCAAGCCTCACACCCGATATGCTCTGAGGCGGCCCGTTCCGCGCCGTTCAAAACGAAGGTCGTGGCCGCGCCTTGGAAGCAGATAGCTGACTCAGATAGCATGGCGTGCAGCGCGAAGGCACTTCCACTCCACGTCTGACAATCTTCGCAGTGGCAGGCGTAACTCGCCGGCAAATCCTCCAACGCTATTTGCCGCAACGGCCTCAACCTGTTGCTCAGCAACATCGCGTCCGGCGAAGGCACCGACAACTTCTTCGAAGCTCAGTTGCACCAGCTCGAGACGTTCGCGGCGCAACGCGACGGCAAGCCAGGACGCGTGGCGTTGGGACGGGTAATTGTTCCATTCTGCAGCGCGGATGCAAGGACCAGAAGGCGCTACGCCGAATATGCGGCCGGCCGTCACGAGCGCACCCTGCGAGCCCATGGCGAGCCCCGCACGCTTTTCGCTAGCGACATCGTCGGCACCTCGGAGCAGATCCTGGAGCAATTGGTCAGGGATCCGATCCTGGCCGGCATACGGGAGCTTCGGCTGGAGCTGCCTTACGACTTCAAGCAGGAAGAATACGAACAGATCATCACCGACTTCGTCGACCGCATCGCGCCTACGCTTGGCTGGCGTCGACACCCAAAGCCGACTGCATCGGCGGCTGAATAGTGGTCGCGCCTACAGATCGAGCGCCCCGACATGACAGGTAACGGAATGCCCCGAATTCACCGGCAGACTTGCGGCGCAAAGTGGTCATCCCGAGCCGTCGCGAGCACGACTGGTATGGGTCGGGCCCGCCCTTTCGCACGCCGTTGCCGCAGATCACCGCATCCACCGTCGGGGAGGCTTTCGAAATCCAGGGGCTTGCACTACGTCTCACAGGTGCCATCGAAAAGACGGAGAAAATTGCCCGACGACCCAAAATCATTCCATCCAAAACTCATGAATTTATCTGGCAATGCTCGCCTAATTTTCGAAGAATTGACCGTAACATATAATTTGGTGGGCCCGGAGGTTGTGCAAAAATCGTTGATTTCATTGGATTTTTCGTGGGCTAAAATCAGAAATCATTCCGTATCGTCCCGCATGGTCCGCAACGTTTCACCGCCTCAAACAATTTAGAAGGTTGTGACACCTCCAGTTCAGGCTGCTGCGTTCGATCCGGCACACTTATCTCGATGTCGGTTCTCCGAGTTGCGCCGCAAGAGTATCGCCGCGCGATTGCCCGCGTCCCTGGGCTGAACTACCCTAGAGTTTGACTGGCGAGGGCATAGGTCACCGGAGCAGTTGCACCGGCGACGAAAAAATCGGCGAAGCGTTTGCCCATCGACATGGTGAGCACCGTGTCGAAAACCGGCATTCCGCTGTGCGACAGAAATGCGGCGAACTCGCCATTGTCCATGTGGGTGTCGATGCGCAGGAAAGACCCGGAATGGTCGGCCACGTGCGGCCGGACGATCGCCAAAGCGTCGGCGTCGCTTTCCGCCACGACCGGCCCCACGACATGGCCCCGCCCGAACGGCCGACAAAGCGCGAACGCGCTCAGCGCATCTCCCTTGAAAAGACCATAGCCGGCCGAGTGTGCGAAGAGCTTTTCGATGAGCGCCGTCCTGCTCACGCCAAACCCTGCGGCGTCGAGCGCGATCACGGCGGGAATGTCCCTTGTGTCCAAAGCCCGGACATCGCCTCGATCATTTGCCGGCCTGCTCATCGTCTGCGAGCGGGCGATGCCCTGGCATTGATAGACGGTCTTTTCCGGTTGGAAGCCGAGGGAGAGATAGAGCCGCCGTGCCGCGCGGGTTGCATTAAGGCGCAGATCGCGCCCGGCGACGTTCTCGAAGACCCGCTTCATCAGCCATTGCCCCGTCCCCAGCGTCTGGAGACGCGGCGAGGTGATGACCATGCCCACGGTCGCAAAATCGGCGCCATGCGCGAACCACATGGCCGAACCGAGAACCCGGCCGATCTCATCAAGCGCCACGAACCCCTCTCCTGATTCGCGCAGAAATTGCCAGTCCTCGGCGCGATGCGGCCAGCCCACTGAGAGCGAGAGCGCGTGCAAGCGATCCAGTTCAACGCTTTCGATGTCGCCAATCAGCATCGAGAAGGTATCGATTTTCAAGCTTCCGGACGGCTTCAAGTCCATGCCCCTGAAAGATTCCCGAAATTGACGGGCGACATACCGCAGCCGCCCTCTGCCCACCAACGCTAAACAAACAGGCCCGTACGATTTGCTCGAAAGCTACGTGCCAACGCAAGATTCAACTGAAACATTTCCGCTTTCGGCATGCAATCGCGTCAGAACGCGCACATCCTTTCCGGCAATGTTGCAACTATGGTCGACGGCACCGAACCCGGCGAACCCGATATGCTTTGAGGGCTGGAATGGACGTCTTCGACATCCTCGACCGTCTCGTCGCCTTTCCATCGGTCGCCGGCAGGCCGAACAGCGATATCGCCGGCTGGATCGAGGCCTATCTGGCGAAGCACGCAACGCGGGTCACCCTACTTCCAGGGCCGGAAGGCGATCGTTCCAATCTGTTCGCGACGATCGGCCCCGCCGATGTCCCGGGCTACATTCTGTCCGGCCACATGGACGTCGTCCCCGCCAGTGAGCCGCAATGGAGTTCGGCCCCTTTCGCGCTGCGCCGGGAGGGCGAGAGGCTCTACGGACGCGGAACCACGGACATGAAGGGGTTTCTTGCCGCGGCACTTGCGGCCGTGCCTGCGCTGGCGAAATTGCGCCTCGCCAGGCCAATCCACCTGGCCTTCTCCTATGACGAGGAGGTGGGATGCCGCGGCGTGCCGCATTTGATCGCCCGCCTTCCTGAACTTTGCGCCAAGCCGCTCGGCGTCATCGTGGGCGAGCCGAGCCGGCTGCGCGCCGTGCGCGGCCACAAGGGCAAGGCGGCCGCCCGTATGCGTGTCACCGGACGCTCCGGCCATTCCTCGCGGCCTGATCTCGGACTCAACGCCATCCATGCGTTGTCCCAGGCGCTGAGCGAGGCCGTGAGCGAGGCCGAACGGCTGACGCATGGTCCGTTCGACGCAGCCTTCGAGCCGCCCTACTCCTCGCTGCAGGCGGGCGTCGTGGCGGGCGGACATCAGGTCAACATCATCCCCGACACCTGCACGCTGGACCTGGAGGCGCGCGCCATTCCAGGCGTCGACCCGGCGAGCCTGCTGGCGCCTGTAAGGGCGCGGGCAGAGGCTCTTGCCGCCGACGGCTTTCGGGTCGATTGGACGCCGATGAGCGCCTATCCGGCGCTGTCACTGCCGCAAGATGCGGCACTTGCGGCACTGCTGGCCGAACTGACCGGCGAAGCGCCGCTCGCCGCCGTCAGCTACGGCACCGAGGCCGGACTTTACCAGGCCGCCGGGCACGATGCGATCATCTGCGGCCCCGGCGACATCGACCGCGCCCACAAGCCGGATGAATACATTCTCACCAGCGAACTCGCCGGCTGCCAGCGGTTGATCGCGGCGCTGGGCGCCCACAGCGCGGCTTGAAAGGAACGGAATGACATTCCTGTTCAATTCCGATGCGCAGCGCGGGGTGATCTTCGCCGAGGCATTCGCGCGAGAACTGCCCGACGTCCCCTTCACGATGGATGCCGCAACGGTCGATCCCGATGCCGTGCGCTATCTGATCAGCTGGACGGTGCCGGATAATCTCGCCCGCTACAGGAAACTGGAAATCCTGTTTTCCATCGGCGCCGGTGTCGACCAGCTTCGCCTCGATACGGTGCCTGCAAAGGTGAAGATCGTGCGCATGATCGAGGAAGGCATCGTGCGTATGATGCAGGAATATGTGACGCTTGCCGTGCTCGCGCTCCACCGCAACCTGCCTCGATATCTGGCGCAGCAGCGCGCGGGTGAATGGGCTGATGTCGCGCAGCTCCAGGCCGGATCACGCCGGATCGGCGTGCTCGGCCTCGGGCAGCTCGGCCAAGCCGTCCTCGACCGCCTGAAGCCCTTCGGGTTCCCACTCGCCGGATGGAGCCGCTCGCCCCGGCGGATCGAAGGCGTGACCTGTCATCACGGCGAGCTGGGGTTGAACGAGATGCTCGCGGTCAGCGACATACTGATCTGTCTGCTGCCGCTGACCGAGGAGACGCGCCGCTTCCTCGATGCCGACCTGTTCGCGCAACTGCCCAAGGGCGCGGCGCTCGTCCACGCTGGCCGGGGACCGCAACTCGACCATGAAGCCCTTGTCGCCGCGCTCGACAGCGGCCATCTTTCGGCGGCGATGATCGACGTCACCGATCCCGAACCACTGCCAGCGGGCCATCCGTTCTGGTCGCATCCGAAGGTCATCCTGACCCCGCATGTCGCTAGCGTGACCCAGCCCGCCAGCGCCGCGCGGGCCGTCGTCGAAAACATCAGACGTTATCGCGCCGGCCTTGATCCTGTCGGGCTCGTCGACCGGTCGCGCGGTTATTGAAGTCCAACACGAAAGGCGTTTCCCTTGTCCCTGCTCAAGACCGTCGACACCAACCCAGCCTTTTCGCCGCGCGAATCCAAGGCACTGCCAGAACGGCTAATTGCCGGCAGCCCGGCCTTCAAGACTTGGGCGCAGGACGCCGCCAAGGACGATCTCGTCCGCACTGGCGTCTGGGAAGCGACGCCGGGTGAGACGCGCTCGATCAAGGGCGAGACCTTCGAGTTCTGCCACATCCTCTCCGGCGTGGTCGAAATCACGCCGGACGGCGGCAAACCGATGACCTACGGCGCCGGCGACAGCTTTGTGATGAAGCCTGGCTTCACCGGCGTCTGGAAGACCATCGAAACGGTGCGCAAGATCTATGTGACCGTCGGATAGCGAGGCACATCCTCGCACGGAAGATTTTGCCGTCTCTAAGGCCCGGCACGCAACATTCGTCGGTGGCGGAACGCCGAACAGCGCATGCTGCGTGCCGCCACGCGCTAGGCTTCTGCCGGTGCCGCAGAGTGGTTGTCGATGAGCCTGAGCTTCGATCCCGATAAAATCTCCCTCCCCGTCGGCCATTTCATCGGCGGGGAATTGATCCCGATCGAGGGCGGGATCGAGATGCGCCGCCCGTCGGACGGCAAGTCGTACGCCGACTGCCCCGTGGCCGGCGTTGACTTGGTCGAGCGTGCGGTGGACAGCGCCAAGGCGGCGCTGAAGGCCAGCAACTGGGGCGGCGTCAGGCCACGCGAGCGCACCAGGGCGCTCCAGGCCTGGGCCGACCTGATCGAGGCGGAAGCGGCGACGCTGGCCCGCATCGAGGCGCTGAGCTCGACTCGGCCGGTCGGCCAGTTGGTCGCCGGCGACATCGCCGTCACCGCCGAACAGATCCGCTTCTTCGCCGAATTCGCCGACAAGGAAGGCAGCGAGCTCGCGCCGACCGACGACGCCAGCCTCGGCATGATCATGAGCGAACCTTATGGCGTCGTCGGCGCGATCACTCCCTGGAATTTTCCCGTCTCGATGGCCGGCTGGAAGCTTGGCCCGGCGCTGGCCGCCGGCAACGCGGTCGTGCTGAAGCCGTCGGAGATGACGCCCTTCTCGGCCATCTATCTGGCACAGCTCGCCGCGAGAGCCGGTCTGCCGGAAGGACTGATTAACGTGGTGCTCGGCGATGGGCTGACCACCGGCACGGCGCTGACCGGCCATCCCGAGATCGCCAAGGTCTCCTTCACCGGCTCGACCCGCGCCGGCTCGGCCATCATGGAGAATGTCGCCCGCACCGGCGTCAAGCCGATGACGCTGGAACTCGGCGGCAAGAGCCCCCAGCTTGTCTTTGCCGATGCCGATCTCGACAAAGCGGCATCCGCGATCGCCGGCAGCGTCACCTTCAATGCCGGCCAAGCCTGCGTCGCCGGCACGCGCTTGATCGTCGAGAAGAGCGTCGCCGACCGGCTGACGGCCGCCATCCTGGAGAAGATGAAGGCGGCCCGGCCCGGCCCGACATGGGACGCCACGACGAAGTATTCACCCATCATCTCCGAGCGGCAGCGGGCGCGTATCGACAGCATCGTGCGCGGCGCGGTCGCGGCCGGCGGCGAATGCCTGACCGGCGGCAATAGCATGGACCATCTCGGCTACTTCTACGAGCCGACGCTGATCGCGAATGTCGACCAGGCCAATCCGGCGATCGTTGAGGAAATCTTCGGCCCGGTCCTGACCGTCCAGACCTTCGAGAGCGAGGAAGAGGCGCTGGCGCTGTCCAGCCATCCGACCTACGGGCTCGCTTCCGGCCTGTTCACGTCAGACCTCTCCCGCACCATCCGCTTGGCGCGCAAGCTCGAAGCCGGCACCGTCTGGGTCAACCGCTACAGCCGCTCGCGCGACCACATCCTGCCGACCGGGGGCTACAAGCGCTCCGGCATCGGCAAGGACCTCGGTCGCGAAGCCTACCTCGCCAATCGCAGGACCAAGAGCGTCCTGATCAGCCTTTAGCTAGAAAGATGCCGATGAAGTCCTATTCGATCGCCCTGATCCCCGGTGACGGCATCGGCCTTGATGTGACCGCCGCCGCATGGTCCGTGTTGCAGACGGCGGCCGAACACGCCGGCTTTGCCTTGGCCGGAACCGAATTTCCCTGGTCCTGCAAATTCTACAGGGATACCGGCCGCATGATGCCGGAAGACGCTATCGAAACCTTGCGCGGCTTCGACGCCATTCTTTTGGGCGCCGTCGGCTGGCCAGCGGAAGTGCCGGATTCGGTTTCGCTGCACGGCCTGCTGCTGCCAATCCGCAAGGCATTCGTGCAGTACGCCAACATTCGGCCGCACCGGCTGCTGCCGGGTGTGACAGGACCGCTGCGGGCCGAGAGCTTCGACATTTTGTGCATTCGCGAGAACACCGAAGGCGAATATTCGGGGGCCGGCGGGCGCGTGCATCAAGGTACGCTGGACGAGGTGGCTGTCGAGACCTCGATCTTCACCCGCGCCGGCGTCGAGCGCATCCTGCGCTTCGGCTTCGAACAGGCGCGGGCGCGGCGCGGCAAGCTTGCCTCCGTCACCAAGTCGAACGCGCAGAAATATTCGATGGTGTTCTGGGACGAGGTCACGCGCAAGCTGGCGGCGGAGTATCCCGATGTCACTGTCACCAGCTACCACGTCGATGCGCTCGCCGCGCGCATGATCATGGCGCCTGAGACCCTCGACGTGGTCGTCGCCTCCAACCTGTTCGGCGACATACTGACCGACATCGGCGCGGCGATACAGGGCGGGCTCGGCTACGCCGCCTCCGCCAACATCAATCCCGACCGTTCGGCACCGTCGATGTTCGAGCCGGTGCATGGCTCGGCGCCCGACATAGCGCATCTCGACATCGCCAACCCGATCGCCACCATATGGTCCGGGGCGATGATGCTGGAACATCTCGGCGAGACAGCTGCCGCCGGCCGCATCATGAAAGCCGTAGAAGCGACAACCGCGCGCGGCATTGGCACCGCTCCCGGCAAGGACCGAACGGAGGCCATCACGGCCGCCGTCATCGCCGCGCTCACCTGATTGCAAGGTTGTTCTCGATGAAAAACCTGAAAGACAAAAGTCTGTTCCGTGAAGCCGGTCTGATCGGCGGCAGGTGGGCTGCTCCCGGTTCCGGCAAAACAGTCGATGTCCTCGACCCTGCGACCCAGTCGGCGATCGGCGCAGTGCCCGACATGGCTGGCGCGGAGACCCGTGCGGCCATAGAGGCCGCAGCTTCCGCCTATCGGGATTGGAGGAAAAAGACCAACGCCGAGCGCGCTGCCCTCCTGGAAGCGTGGCATGCCCTGATGCTCACGCATCTGGACGATCTGGCGCTGATCCTGACGACCGAACAGGGCAAGCCGCTGGACGAGGCCAAGGGCGAGATCCGCTACGGCGCCTCCTTCGTCAAATGGTTCGCGGAGGAAGCGCGCCGCATCAACGGCCACACCATCCCCTCGCCCACCCCGGACCGCCGCATTGTCGTGCTGAAGGAGCCCGTGGGTGTTTGCGGCATCATTACGCCGTGGAACTTTCCCAATGCGATGATCACCCGCAAGGTCGCGCCAGCGCTGGCCGCGGGCTGCACGGTGGTCATCAAGCCGTCCGAGTTCACGCCCTATTCGGCGCTGGCGCTCGGCGTGCTTGCCGAACGCGCCGGCATCCCCACCGGCGTCATCAACATCGTCACCGGCATGCCGACCGAAATCGGCAACGAGATCATGGCTAACGAGACGGTGCGCAAGATCTCCTTCACCGGCTCGACGCGGGTCGGCTCGCTGCTGATGCGCGGCGCCGCCGACAGCGTGAAGCGGCTCAGCCTCGAACTCGGCGGCAACGCACCCTTCATCGTCTTCGACGACGCCGACCTCGATCTCGCCATCGAAGGCGCGCTCATCTCGAAATTCCGCAATGGCGGCCAGACTTGTGTCTGCGCCAACCGTATCCTCGTCCAGGCCGGCGTCTACGACACCTTCGCCGCGAAGCTTACCGCCCGCGTCAACGCCATGACGGTGGGACCCGGCACGCAGCCCGGCGTCGCCATCGGCCCGATGATCAACATGGCGGCGGTCGAGAAGATCAACCGCCACGTCGAGGACGCGCTCGCCAAGGGTGCCGAGATCATCACCGAGAGACCGGCCCTGCCTGAGGGTCCGCAATATGTCGCACCGCTGGTGCTGACCGGCGCCACGCATGACATGCAGCTTGCCAGCGAGGAAACCTTCGGCCCTGTCGCGCCGCTTTTCCGTTTCGAAACCGAAGAGGAAGCGATCGCGCTGGCCAATGGCACGCCCTACGGGCTCGCCTCCTACTTCTACACCGAGAACCTGAAGCGCGCCTGGCGGATCGGCGAGGCATTGGAGTTCGGCATGGTGGGCTTGAACACCGGTTCGGTCTCGATCGAGGTAGCACCCTTCGGCGGCGTCAAGCAGTCAGGCCTCGGGCGCGAGGGCGCGCAAGCCGGTATCGAGGAATATCTCGAGATGAAGAGCTTTCATATGGGGATAGGGCAGTAGGGCAGTAGGGCAGTAGGGAATAGACTGCCTCCTTACTGCCTTACTGCCCTACTGCCTTACTGCCCTACTGAATCCGGTCCAGCGCCTTGTAGTAGAGACCGACCATCGGCAGGAACCAGGGCTTGCCGGAATAGCCGGGAATGGCAGGCCACTCGAGCCCCTTCAGCGGATTGCGGTCCTCCCGGCCGAGCATGGCATCGGCCATGATCATGCCGAGATGCGTGGAAAGCTGCGCGCCATGGCCGGAATAGCCCATCGCGTACCAGACCCCGTCATGGTAGCCGGCGCGCGGGAAGCGGTCCTTTGTCATGTCGACCAGCCCGCCCCAGCAATAGTCGATCTCGACCCTGGCAAGCTGAGGAAAGATCGCCGCGAGGCTTGCCTGCAATATCTGGCCGCTCCTGGCGTCGGAGCGCTGGTCCGATGTCGCGGAGAAGCGTGCGCGGCCGCCGAAGATCAGGCGATTGTCGGGCGAGAGCCGGAAGTAGTTGCCGATGTTCATCGAGTTCACGCATGTCCGGTTGCCCGGCATGGTGGCAGCGATCTCGGTGTCGCTCAGCGGTCGCGTGGCGATGATGAAGCTGCCGACCGAAATGATCCTGCGGCGGAAATAGCCGAAATTGGGCGTGGTGTAAGCACCAGTCGCCACCAGCACATTGTCGGCGCCGATGCGGCCGCGCGAGGTGGTCAGTTCATGCCGGACGCCAGCCTGCTTGCGGTCCGTGACCCTGGTGTTCTCGTGAATGACCGCGCCATGGCGGGCGGCTGCCGTCGCCAAGCCGGTAACATAGCGGCCCATATGCATCATGGCGCTCTTCTTCGACAGCATCGCACCATGGAAGGGCGAACCGATCTCGGATTTGAGATCGGCCGCCGACAGCAGCGCCGTATCCGCATCAACCTCGGCATGGATGGCTTCGAAGTTGCGGGCGATGGATTCAAAATGCTGCGGCTTGGAGGCGAGCTTGAGCTTGCCGGCGCGGCGGAAATTGCAGTCTATACCCTCCTCGGCGACCAGCGCCTCGATGGTGTCGACGGAATCATCCAGCGCCCTGTAGAGCGCGATTGCGCGTTCCTTGCCGAGTTCCGCCTTGGCTGAGAGATAGCTGTGGGCGAGGCCGTTGTTCAGGTGGCCGCCATTGCGGCCGGACGCCCCCCAGCCGACCCGCTCCGCCTCCAGCACGACGACCCTGGCGCCGGCCTTGGCCAGCCGGTACGCGGCGGCAAGACCGGTAAAGCCGCCGCCGACGATGGCGGCATCGTAGTGCCCCTCGACCGGGCCTGGCGCTCCGCCGGAGAATATAGGGGCCGTATCGTGCCAGTAGGAGACCAGTTTCATCGGCAACCCGCCTGTCCTAGACTGTTTGGCTTGACGCAATTCCCAAGGCAAGCGCTACGCGCTTGTTGTTCTAGAGACCGACCACGCCCGGAAGGCCTGATATGTCTGAGATCTCGACATAGCCATAGTACGGGTTGGCCGGCTCGTGGCCGCGATTGACCCAGACCTTGTTCTCGATGCCGAGATCGTGCGCCGACATCAGGTCGTAGCGGAACGAGGACGAGCAGTGGAGGATGTCCTCCGGGCCGCAACCCAGCATGTCGAGCATGTATTCGAATCCCCTGAAGCGGGGCTTGTAGGACTGCGCCTGCTCGGCCGTATAGACGGCATGGAACGGCGCGCCGAGCTTCTCGACATTGGACATGATCTGCGCGTTCATGGCGTTTGACAGAATGACCAGCGGAATTTCCTTGGCGACTTTGGCCAGGCCGGCAGGAACGTCCGCATGCGGACCCCAGGTCGGGACACGCTCATATACCATTTTGGCATCGTCGGGGCTGAAGGCGACGCCGTTGCGCTTGCAGGCCCGCTCGAGCGAATTGTGGACGACGTCGGCATAAGGCTTCCAGTCGCCCAGGATCTCGTCGAGCCGATAGGCCGCGAAGTTCTTGATGAATTCCTGCATGCGCGGTTCGTCGAGCCGGCTGCCGTAGAGATCGCGCGCCGCTTCCGCCATCTGGAAATTGGTCAACGTGCCGTAGCAGTCGAAGGTGATGTATTTGGGCCTGAAGGAAGCCATAGCAGTCGATCTCCGTGGAAGCACACAAGCGATGGGATGCACTTCATCATAGGCGGGCAGGCGACGAGCCAACTGACCGAAATGGCCCTTCCGAAAGCAGAAAGTTCCGTATCCAGCGTCCCGTTTGGCACGCTGTAGCATGCTGACGGCCAATCGGAACGCCTTCCTCGACCCGAAACGCGTCCGCAGCAGGCGGCGCCAGCACAAGATGCGGCGCACGCCTCGCGCTACGGCGAAAGATACCGCCGAAGCCGATGCCTTCAGACGATCTGCGGCGCGATGATGGTCGAGACTTACAGGCAGACGGAAGGACGCCTCATGCAGCAGGACGAGATCGAAATCCGGGACTTCGGGCCGGACCATATCGAGGGCGCCGTGGCGCTTTCTCGTCAGGAGAACTGGCCGCATCGCGCGCAGGACTGGCAGATGGCGCTGCAGCTCTCGAGCGGCGTGGTTGCGCTCGGCGACCACGGCCAGGTCACCGGAACCATCCTGGTGACGCCCTATGGCGATGATTGCGCCATGATCAACATGGTGATCGTCGACAGGAACGTGCGGGGCAAGGGGCTCGGGCGCCGGCTGATGGAACAGGCCTTCGCGCTTGCCGAGGACCGTCCGCTGCGGCTTGTGGCGACGCGGGACGGCATGCCCCTCTACGAGAAACTGGGCTTCGTGCCTTCCGGCACCGTCGTGCAGCATCAGGGTAACGTGGCGGCGCTTAGCGCTCCCGGCGGCGTCGAGGCCGCAGGCGCCAACGACCTGGCGGACATCAAGACCATGGACCGCGACGCCTATGGCGCCGACCGCGAGGCCCTGATCGATGCGCTGGCCGAGCGAGGGCAATTCGCGGTCATCCGCCGCAATGGCGACATCGAGGCCTATGCAGCGATCCGTCCGTTCGGGCGCGGCGAAGTGATCGGCCCGGTCATCGCCGGAAATGTCGAGGATGCCAGGGCCTTGATCAGCTTCTTCGCCGCGTCGCGCCCCGGCGCCTTCCTGCGTGTCGACACCGACAGCAGGACCGGCATCGCCGATTGGCTCACGGAAATCGGCCTCGCCCATGTCGGCGGCGGCGTGACCATGGACCGTCCGTCCAGGCAGGGCGCGGCACAGCCTCGGCCAAAAATTTACGCCCTCGCCAACCAGGCGCTCGGTTAGTTCGGAGACAACAATGCTCGCCAATTCCCTGATCGAACTCGATCGCGCCCATCTCATCCATCCGGTCTCGTCCTATCGCGGCCATGAGGCGCTCGGCGTGCGCGTGCTGAAATCGGCAAAGGGCGCGACCGTGACCGACGCGTCCGGCAAGCAGCTCGTCGACGGGTTCGCCGGGCTGTGGTGCGTCAACGCCGGCTATGGCCACGACAGCATCGTCGAGGCAGCCACCCGGCAGATGCGCGAGCTTCCCTATGCCACCGCCTATTTCGACCTCGGCTCGGAGCCGGCCATCCGGCTTGCTTCGGAGCTGGCCGAGCGCGCGCCTGGCGATCTGAACCACGTCTATTTCACGCTCGGCGGATCGGACGCGGTCGACAGCACGATCCGTTTCGTCCGCTACTACTGGAACGCCAAGGGCGAGCCGCAGCGCGACCAGTTCATTTCGATCGAGCAGGGCTATCACGGATCATCGGTGGTCGGCGCGGGCCTGACTGCGCTCCCCGCCTTTCACGCCGGTTTCGGCATTCCCTTCGAATGGCAGCACAAGATTCCCTCGCCCTATCCCTACCGCAACCCGGTTGGCGAAGACGGCAACACGATCATCGCCGCGTCGCTCGCCGCGCTGAAGGCCAAGATCGACGCGATCGGGCCGGAGCGGGTCGCCGCCTTCTATGCCGAGCCCATCCAGGGCTCGGGCGGCGTCATCGTGCCGCCGACAGGCTGGATCAAGGCGATACGGGAACTCTGCCGGTCATACGGCATCCTGTTCATCGCCGACGAGGTGATCACCGGATTCGGCCGCACAGGCCCCCTTTTCGCCTGCACGGAAGAGGACATCGTTCCCGATTTCATGACGACGGCGAAAGGTCTGACCTCGGGCTACGTTCCGATGGGCGCCGTGTTCATGGCCGATCATGTCTATGATGTCATCGCCGATGGCGCGGGCAACTCGGCGGTCGGCCATGGCTACACCTATTCCGCCCATCCCGTCAGCGCCGCCGTCGCGCTCGAAGTGTTGAAGCTCTATGAGAACGGCCTCCTGGAGAACGGCATCAAGGCCGGCGCCCGCCTGATGGCGGGATTGGCGGAACTGAGCGACCACCCGCTGGTCGGCGACGTGCGCGGTCGCGGTATGCTTGCTGCGGTCGAACTGGTGACCGACAAGCAGAAGAAGACACCGCTTCCCGCCTCGGCGATGCCGGCGCGGCGGGTCTTCGACAGGGCCTGGGACAACGGCCTGATCATCCGTGCCTTTGCGCATGGGGTTCTCGGCTACGCACCGCCGCTCTGCTGCACGGACAGCGATATCGATGCGATCATCGAGCGCACGCGCCGAACGCTCGACCAGACGCTGGCCGATCCAGATGTCCGCCAGGCGATGGCATGAAAGGCGGCGATTTCTTCGCATCTCGAAATATCGCCGGGGCGGACGATTTCGCAATTTTGTGCCGCGGCCCCGCGCCTTTTCGGCGAATCCAGCGCGGGGGAAGTGCCAGACTACAGTTAAGACAAGGCCAGAAAGCCCGTAGTTCCGGGCACTCGAAAAAGGCCGACGCCCCGGACAGCACGGAATTTTGTTCTGTTCAGCACATGCATTTCGGCCGCGCGCAAAGGAGAGCCAGTTTTGGCCAGGGGCTTTAGCGAATTCAAATACATGACCTTCGACGTGGTCGGCACGCTGATCGACTTCGAAGGCGGCATAACGGGCTGCCTGGCTGGCATTGCCGCCGAAGCCGGGGTCTCGATCGACGGCGAAGAGGCGCTGGCACTCTACCGGCAGGCCCGCTACATGCCGGACGCAGGCTTGTTTCCTGACGATCTCGTGCGTGTCTACAGGGTCATCGCGCCGCGGCTCGGCCTGCCAGCAGACGAGAAACATGGCATCCGCCTGCGGGATTCGGCCAGCCTCTGGAAAGGCTTCCCCGACAGCGCGGCGGCGATGGCCGACCTTGCCAAGTCGCACAGGCTGATTGCCATGACCAATGCCCGGCGCTGGGCGCTCGACCATTTCGAAAAGCAGCTCGGCTTGCCCTTTTTCGCCACCTTCACGGCGGACGATACAGGCACAGAGAAACCGGACCCGGCTTTCTTCGAGAAGGTCTTCGACTTCGTGGCTGCCCGTGGCGACAGCAAGGACGACATCCTGCATGTCGCGCAAAGTCAGTACCACGACATCGGCATATCCCGGGCGCTTGGCATGACCAATTGCTGGATCGAGCGCCGGCACGCCCGGAAGGGCTATGGCGGCACGATCGAGCCCGAACGCTTTACCAAGCCGGACCACCACTTCACCTCGATGGCCGCCCTGGCGGCAGCCGTGCGGGAAAGTCTGAAGGAACGAACCTGAGCCAGGCCGGAAAGCGCGCGGCAAGACGAGCATCCGGACCGAGAAACCAACAGAAAGGGGAATGACATGACCGACAAGATCACCAACTGGACCAGCGCAGACGATGCCATGGTCGAAAACGCCATCCGGCGGGGCGCGAGCCGCCGCGAACTCCTCAAGATGCTGCTGGCCGGCGGCGCCGCGGTTGCCGCGGGCAGCATGGTGCTCGGCCGGGCCACGAACGCAGTCGCGGCCACGCCGGTTTCCGGCGGAACGTTCAAGGCGGCCGGCTGGTCGTCCTCGACCGCCGACACGCTCGATCCGGCGAAGGCGTCACTCTCCACCGACTATGTCCGCTGCTGCTCGCTCTACAACCGCCTGACCTTCCTCGACAAGGAGGGCGTCACGCAGATGGAGCTGGCCGAGAGCTTCGACAGCAAGGACGCCAAGACCTGGACGGTGAAGCTGCGCAAGGGCGTCACCTTCCACGACGGCAAGGACCTAACCGCCGATGACGTCGTCTTCTCGCTGAAGCGTCATCTCGATCCGGCGGTCGGTTCCAAGGTCGCCAAGATCGCCGCGCAAATGACCGGCTTCAAGGCGGTCGACAAATCGACCGTGGAAATCACGCTCGCCGACCCGAATGCCGACCTTCCGACCATCCTGGCGCTGCATCACTTCATGATCGTCCAGAACGGCACCACCGACTTCTCCAAGGGCAATGGCACCGGCGCCTTCGTGCTGCAGACGTTCGAGCCGGGCGTGCGCTCGGTGGTTACCAAGAACAAGAACTACTGGAAGCCGGGCAAGCCCTATCTCGACTCCTTCGAGTTCATCGCTATCAGCGACGACAGCGCCCGCGTCAACGCCTTGCTTTCCGGCGACATCAATTTTGCCGCCTCGATCAATCCGCGTGCGATGAAGCTCATCGGCGGCCAGCAGGGCTTCGAGCTGTCGAAGACCACCTCGGGCAACTACACCGACCTCAACATCCGGCTCGACATGGATCCGGGCAGCAAGGCCGACTTCGTTGCCGGCATGAAGTACCTCGTCAACCGCGAGCAGATCGTCAAATCGGCATTGCGCGGCCTCGGCGAAATCGGCAACGACCAGCCCGTCTCGCCGGCGAATATCTTCCATAATCCCGAGGTCAAGCCGAAGGCTTTCGACCCGGACAAGGCGAAGTTCCACTTCCAGAAGTCAGGCCTGCTCGGCCAGTCCATCCCGGTGATCGCTTCCGACGCCGCGACCTCGTCGATCGACATGGCTGTCATCATCCAGGCCGCCGGCGCGGATATCGGCATGAAGCTCGACGTCCAGCGCGTCCCGGCCGACGGCTACTGGGACAATTACTGGCTCAAGGCGCCGATCCATTTCGGCAACATCAATCCGCGCCCGACGCCGGACATCCTGTTCTCGCTGCTCTACGCCTCCAACGCGCCCTGGAACGAGAGCCAGTACAAATCCGAGAAGTTCGACAAGCTGCTCGTCGAGGCGCGCGGCCTGCTCGACCAGACCAAGCGCAAGGAGATCTACGGCCAGATGCAGTCCATGGTCTCCGAGGAGGCCGGCACCATCATCCCCGCCTATATTTCCAACGTGGATGCGCTCTCCAGCAAGGTGAAAGGTTTGGAGGCGAACCCGCTCGGTGGCATGATGGGCTATGCAATGGCGGAATACCTCTGGCTCGAGGCCTGAGAGGCGCCTGCCGGAGGCCGATCGGCCGGCCTCCGGTACTGCCATGCGCGAGATCAACCGGCCGCACGCGGCAGCAGGGAGCGCTTCCATGAAATCCGGGGTCCTCAACCTCGTGCTGAAGCGGCTGGCGACCACCATCGTCACCCTGCTGATCGTGCTGTTCGCGGTGTTCTTCGCCACCAGCATGCTGCCCGGCGACACCGCGTCGATCCTGCTTGGCCAGGCGGCGACACCGGAGGCGGTCGCTGGCCTGCGCGAGGCCATGCATCTCAACGATCCGGCGATTCTGCGCTTCCTGCGCTGGCTTTTCGGCCTGCTGCATGGCGACCTCGGCACCTCCTATGCCAACGAGATGCCGGTCGCCAAGCTGATCGGCGGGCGCTTCGTCAACACGATGGAACTCGCCGGCATCACCACGCTGCTCTCGGTGCCGCTGGCGCTGACGCTTGGCATCACCGCCGCGATGCTGCGCGGTTCCATCTACGACCGCACCGTCACCATTCTTTCGATCGGCATCATTTCCGTGCCGGAGTTCATGGTCGCGACGCTGGCGGTGCTGGTGTTCGCCGTCTATCTCAGATGGCTGCCGGCGCTGTCCTCGGTCAACGAGGCGCATTCGTTGACCGATCTCGTGCGCATCTATGCGATGCCGGTCATCACGCTCACTTTCGTCATCTCCGCCCAGATGATCCGCATGACCCGCGCCGCGGTGATCGAAACGCTTTCCACGCCCTATGTCGAGATGGCGCTCCTCAAGGGCGCGTCGCGCAGCCGCATGGTGCTGAAGCACGCTTTGCCCAATGCGCTCGGCCCGATTGTCAACGCGGTGGCGCTGTCGCTGTCCTATCTGGTCGGCGGCGTCATCATCGTCGAGACGATCTTCAACTATCCCGGTATCGCCAAGCTGATGGTCGATGCGGTCGCGACCCGCGACCTGCCGCTGATCCAGAGCTGCGCGATGATCTTCTGCCTCGGCTATCTCCTGCTCATCACCGCCGCCGACATCATCGCCATCATGTCCAATCCGAGGCTCAGATGACCATGGCGCGCGCGGCAGCCTCCCGACGATCCTTCCTGGGCCACAGCTACAATCTTGTAGGCGTGATCGCCGCGCTGGTCATCCTGGCGTGGACGCTGATCGCCATCTTCGCGCCCTATATCATTCCCCACTCGATCGGCGACATCGTCGACGACGATTATTTCGGCCCGATGCGCCAAGGGTTGTGGCTGGGCTCGGACTATCTGGGCCGCGATATGCTCTCGCGCGTGCTGATGGGCGCGCGCTATACCGTCGGCATATCGCTCGCCGCCGTCACCATCGCCTGTTTTTCAGGCGTCGTGCTCGGCATGATCGCGGCGGTGACCGGTGGCTGGCTCGACACCTGCCTCAGCCGCTTCCTCGACGCCATGAACTCCATCCCCAGCAAGCTGTTTGGCCTCGTGGTCGTCGCCGCGGTCGGCTCGTCGATCCCGGTGCTGATCCTGACGCTCGCCGTCATCTACATTCCCGGCGCCTACCGTTTTGCACGGGCGCTTGCGGTCAACATCAACACGATGGACTTCATGACGGTCGCCCGCGTCCGCGGCGAAAGCACCATCTACCTCATCGGCTCCGAAATCCTGCCGAACATCATCCGCCCGGTGCTGGCCGACTTCGGCCTGCGCTTCGTCTTCATCGTGCTCCTGCTGTCCGGCCTGTCCTTCCTCGGGCTCGGCCTGCAGCCGCCGCTCGCCGACTGGGGCGCGCTGGTGCGCGAAAACATCGGTGGCCTGCCCTTCGCGGCCCCTGCCGTCCTCGTGCCCTCGCTGGCGATCGCCAGCCTCACCATCAGCGTCAACCTGCTGATCGACAATTTGCCGAAGAAGATCAGGGACCGGGACGCATGACCAATCTCGTCGAGGTCAGGAACCTGAAGATCGAGGCGACCACCGATGCCGGGCGCGTCGTCGAAATCATCAAGGGCGTCAGCCTCGACATCGCCGACGGCGAGATCATTGCGCTGATCGGAGAGAGTGGCTCCGGCAAGACGACGGTGGCCCTTTCGCTCATGGGCCATGCGCGGCCCGGCTGCCGGATCACCAGCGGCGCGATCAACGTCAACGGCAAGGACATGGCGGCACTTTCCGAGAAGGAACGGGCGAAGCTGCGCGGCACCGACATCGCCTATGTTCCGCAAAGCGCGGCCGCCTCCTTCAACCCCGCATCCACCATCATGGAGCAGGTGATCGAGGTGACGCGGATCCACAGGCTAATGCCGCCCGAACAGGCGCGCAAGCGGGCGGTCGAGCTGTTCCGGGCCTTGTCGCTGCCGGATCCGGACGGGATCGGCGCGCGTTATCCGCACCAGGTTTCAGGCGGGCAGTTGCAGCGGCTGTCGGCGGCCATGGCGCTGATCGGCGATCCCAAGCTGGTCATTTTCGACGAGCCGACGACGGCGCTCGATGTGACGACGCAGATCGACGTGCTGAAGGCCTTCAAGTCGGTCATGCGGGCTGGCGGTATCGCCGGCGTCTACGTGTCCCACGACCTCGCGGTCGTCGCCCAGATCGCCGACCGCATCGTGGTGCTGAAGGGTGGCGAAGTGCAGGAGACGGGGACGACCGCTCAGATTCTTTCGGCTGCCCAGCACCCCTATACGCGCGAACTGCTGGCCGCTTTCGAGCCGAAACGGCGGCAAGCCCAGGCGGAGGCCTCGACCAACCAGCTGCTGCGCATCGACAATGTGACCGCCGGCTATGGCGCGGCGCGGGAGGACGGACTGCCACTCATCCGCGCTGTCAATTCCGTCAGCCTGGTGGTGGAGAAGGGACGCAATCTCGGCGTCATCGGCGAATCCGGCTGCGGAAAGTCGACACTGGCGCGGGTCATCGCCGGCATCCATCCGGCGGCGGCCGGCGACATCGTCTTCGACGGCAAGGAACTGCAGCGCGCGGCTGGCAATCGCAGTCAGGACCAACTGCGCGAAATGCAGATCGTGTTTCAGTATGCCGACACCGCGCTCAATCCGGCCAAGCCGGTGGAAGACATCATCGCCCGGCCGCTGGCCTTCTATCACCGGCTCGACAAGCAGGCGCGCTCGAAGCGCGTCGACGAACTACTCGACATGGTGCGCCTGCCCAAGGCGCTGCGCTACCGCCATCCATCCGAACTGTCAGGCGGTCAGAAGCAGCGCGTCAACTTCGCGCGCGCCCTGGCAGCCAACCCCAAGCTCATCATATGCGACGAAATCACTTCGGCGCTCGACACGGTGGTGGCGTCCGCCGTGATCGAACTGCTCAAGGAGCTGCAGCGCGAGCTGGGTCTCTCCTACATCTTCATCAGCCACGACCTCTCGGTGGTCGAGGCCATCTGCGACGAGATCATGGTCATGTACAATGGCGAGCGGGTGGAGCAGATCACCCCCGACAAGGTGAAGGCAGCCACCCACCCCTATTCCAAGCTTCTGTTCTCCTCAGTACCGAAGCTCGATCCGACCTGGCTCGACGGCCTGGTGCGCGACCCGGAGCTCGTCAGCCAGTACGGCCATCGCTGACGAGGCCGTGGACCTCGCGCGTAGGCTCTACCGCGGAAACAGGCTGGGCAGCGGCATGTGCGCCTTCACGATCGGCGACTTCAGCACGACGAAGCTGAAATACTTGTCGATGCCGATATCCATGTCGGTCAGCCGCTCCATGATCGTCTGATACTCGCCGATGCCAGAGGTGACGAATTTCATCAGGTAGTCGTAGCCGCCCGACACCAGATGGCATTCGATGACCTGCTCGATCTTTTCGACGACGGCGAGAAAGCGGGCGAAGTCGACCTGGCGGTGGTTCTTCAAGGTGATTTCGGTGAACACGGTCAGCGTCTGGCCGAGCTTGCCGATGTTGATCTGCGCCGAATAGCCCTCGATGTAGCCCTCGGACTGCAGTCGCTTGACCCGCATCAGGCATGGGCTCGGCGACAGATGGACCAGTTCGGCCAGTTCCACATTGGTGATGCGGCCGTTCTTCTGCAGCTCGTGAAGAATCTTGATATCGATCCGATCCAGTTTCACGATTTGCCTCCGGAGTACAGCAGCACAAAATGCTGCCTTGCTGGTGACCGTTGAGACTACCACAGCCCGCTGGCCTGTCCATCCGAGCGGATACGGCTTTAAAACGCAGGGACTCGCGATTTCAATGCGGCTGCCGGAATAAAATTCTGCTTCGACCGCAACTGCGGCAGCGACTGCCAGCGCGACGCGATAGAGTGGCGCTTCAAGACAGAGAGAACCATGCGCGCGCCGCTGCAGCAAATCGAAACGTCCGGCGAACTGCCGCAATCCGCCGATGTAGTGGTGATCGGCGCCGGCATCGTCGGGGTCTTTGCGGCGTATTACCTGGCCCGGCGCGGGTTGAAGGTCGCGCTGGTCGAAAAGGGACGCGTCGGCGCCGAGCAATCGAGCAGGAACTGGGGATGGTGCCGCCAGCAGAACCGCGACGCCCGCGAGCTGCCGATGGCGACACGAAGCCTCGACCTGTGGGACAGTTTTGCGGCGGAGACCGGCGAAGATACCGGCTTTCGCCGCTGCGGCCTGCTCTATCTCAGCAATGACGACGCCGAACTTGCCGGCTGGGCGCGCTGGCGCGACTTCGCCACGACAGCCGGTGTCACCACGCACATGCTCGACAGCGCCGAGGCCGGCGAGCGGGGCCGCGCCACGGGACGGAGCTGGAAGGGTGGCGTCTTCTCGCCGACCGACGGCACCGCCGACCCGTCGCGCGCCGCGCCGGCGGTCGCCCGCGCCATCGTCAAGCTTGGCGGCACGGTGCATCAGAATTGCGCCGCGCGCGGCATCGAGACCGAGGGCGGACGCCTGAGCGGCGTGGTCACGGAGAGGGGAACAATCCGGACCAAGGCAGCTATCATGGCCGGCGGCGCGTGGGCCTCTTCCTTTTGCCACCAGTTCGGTTTCCGCTTTCCACAGGCGTCGGTGCGTTCTTCCATCCTGTCCGTATCGCCCGGCGCGGAGGGACTGCCGGATGCTTTGCACACGAAAAGCATATCGACTACCCGTCGCAGCGATGGCGGCTATACGCTCGCCATCAGCGGACGCGGACGCGTCGACATGACACGGCAATTGCTGCGGTTCTCGTCGCAGTTCGTGCCCATGTTCCTGAAGCGCTGGCGAAGCCTTGGGCCCGGCGGCTTGCAAGGCATGCGTTCGGGGCACGAAACGCTGCGGCGCTGGCGGCTCGACCGGCCGACGCCGATGGAGCGGATGCGCATCCTCGATCCGGCTCCGGACCAGTCGACCATTCGCCTGACCCATGCCCGCGCGCTCGAGCTGCTGCCGGCGCTGCGCCAGACCAGGATAGAAGCCGTGTGGGCCGGCTATATCGACAGCACGCCGGACGGTGTGCCCGCCATCGGCGCGATCCACAGCGTTCCGGGTTTCTTCCTCGCCGCCGGCTTCTCGGGACATGGCTTCGGCATCGGGCCTGGCGCCGGGCATCTGGTCGCAGATCTGGTGACCGGGTCGGAACCGATCGTCGATGCGACATCCTACGACCCGCGCCGCTTCGATGGTTCGGTCTGGGGCAAGGTCGCCGATTTCTGAGATGTCATCCATGCCGACATCCGGGCGCGGCTTTGGCAATCGCATCAGTCCTCCCGAAGAAAGGCACTGATAGGCGCCGGCCGGACAGGAGCCTGCCCGCGAAACCGGCCGACGGCCTCGGGCGCACAGCCGGCTTGCGCCGCGACGAGTTCGACGGCGGCCAACTGGCAATAGCGCCCCTGGCATCGCCCCATGCCGACGCGTGAAAGCGACTTCACCCGGTTGGCTTCACCGCCGCCTAAATCCGCGCCCTCGCGCACGGCTGCGGCCGTGACGTTCTCGCAGCGGCAGACGATCGCATCGCCGGGAAGTGCCCGGACCATCGCCGCCGGCCAGGGAAAGGCGCGCGCCAGTCCACCGGCAAAGCGCTCGAGCCGCGCGAGCTTGCGCAGATCGGCGCCGGCGGACGGCGCCTGATAGCCGAGATCAGCAAGACATGCAGCGGCGGCGAGGCGTCCAGCGATCTCCGCGCCATCCGCGCCGAGAATACGGACCCCATCGCCGGCAAGGTAGACACCGTTGCCGGCCCGGCCCATTACGTCGGCCTTCGGCAGCCATTGCTGCCATTGCTCGTCGTAGGTGAAAGTGCATCCCGCCAGATCGGCGAGATGTGTCTCAGCCCGCAGGTGCCAGCCCATACCGACCATGTCGCAAGGAGTCTGCTGCTGCCGGCCGCCGGCGTCGCGCCAATGCAAGGCTGTGACACCTTGCTCGTCGGCCTCGATGCGCTCCAGCGTCACGCCGGCATGATAGCGGCGGCCGAGATGCGCCCGCAGAGCCAGGCCACGCAGCGCGACCAGCGGCCTAGCCGCAAGGCCTGAGAATCCACGCATCTGCTGCCGCCAGGATGAGGTATCCAGCACCGTCGCCACATCCGCTCCAGCCTTGAGTAGCTGCGCGCCGACCAGCGTCAGCAGAGGCCCCGATCCAGCGAGCACGATGCGCAGTCCAAGCGCCACGCCCTGGGCCTTCAGGGCGATCTGTGCCGCCCCCAGGCTGTAGACCCCGGCGGTCTGCCAGCCGGGGACCGGAGCGACACGGTCGAACGCGCCGGTGGCAAGGATCAGGCTGTCACAGGAGATCACCGTCACCCCGGCCTCTCCCAGAATGTGCAACTGCCCGTCGTGGATGGCGATGACCGAACTGCCCGCGCAATGGGTGAGCCGTCCCTCTTCGACCAGCCGGTCGAAGAGTGAATGGAGCGCACGCGCCTTTGCCGCTTCCGACCCGTAAAGCTGCTCCGGCGTACGGACGCATCCGTCCGGCGGACGGCGATAGATCTGCCCGCCCGAGCGATGCCCTTCGTCGATCACCACCGGATGAAGCCCGGCTTCGACCAGCGTCGCGGCAGCCCTTATCCCTGCGGGACCGGCGCCGACAATCACGATCCATCGCGGTGAAGTCCCGCTCACGGCCAGCTCTCCGGCGCCGTCGTGCACAGCCGCATGCCTTTGGTGACCGGCGTCGAACATGCCCTCAAGCGCGGACCTTCCTCCTGCCATATCCAGCAATCCTGGCAGGCGCCCATCAGGCAGAAACCGGCGCGCGGCTCTGATCCGAACTCGGAGCGCCGCAAGGCATGTCCCGACACCAGCATGGCGGTCAGCACAGTGTCGCCAGCAAGAGCGGAACGCATCTGCCCGTCGAGACAGAACTGCACCTCCGCCCGGTCGCGCTCGGCCAGCCGGACGATGCGGCCGGCAGTGTTCATTCCGCTGCCTCTTGCAGGGAGCGAGGGCGCGGCAATTCGGGGAAGCGTTCGCAGACCGCATCGAACGCCGCCTGAACGCCCTCCGGCCCGGAGCGCCCTTTCATGCGGCGGAAGATCTCCGTCTTGGCGAAGAAGCGCCAATGGATCGGCAACGCATCCAGCACCGCATGGAGCCTGTCATAGGCAGCAGGCGTCCACTGTGCTTCGTAACCGTCGCGCTCCGGACCGAAATGGAAATGGCCGGCCGATGCCTCCTTGCCTGCGCGCGAATGCTCCGTCGCCTGCACGTCGACCTCGCCGTCGCGGAGGACGACGCCATAGTCACGCTCGGCCGCTGCTGGCGACAGATAGCCGCGCCGCACGTCCTGCGCGACCCGCCAGGGCTCGCGCTGAAGCGGGTTGCCGCGCCCACCGCCGCCGGCGGAGCGGATCTCGAGCATGTCGCCGGGCTGCAGGACCGCCGTATCGATGTTGCCCAGCCGCCGCTCGTGCTCGGTCCCCGGGTTGACGACCATGTCAGACAGGCCGGCCGCCTTGCCGCCAAGCACGCCCCAGGGGCGAAAGAAGCTGCGGTCGCGATTGCGCGCCGTGATCCTGGAGTCGGGCGCAAAGACGCGAAACGCCATCTCGGTCGCCAGCCCACCGCGCCAGCGGCCGGCGCCGCCGCTATCCCTGGCGAGGCCATATTTGACGAATTCGACCGGAGTCTCGGTCTCGGTGATCTCGATCGGCGTGTTCTTGAGGTAGGCGGCGTCGGCGCCCGATCCGTTGGTGCCATCGCGGTGCGGCATCGCGCCGCCGCCGCCGACGACCGGGTTCACCGCCGCAATCACACTCCGGCTGGTGCGCTCGTCCGTGGTCATGACGTTGACAATGCAATTGTTGCCGGCCGGCGCCGCCGGCAGGCGCTCCGGCACTGCCTGCGAGAAGGCGCCGAAGATGACCGAGCGCAGCCGGGCGCAGGTAAGCGAGCGCATGCCGACGGCGGCGGGGTGGATTGGGTTCAGCACCGAACCTTCAGGCGTGATGCAGGTGAACGGCCGGGTGAGACCGGTGTTGAGCAGGATTTTCGGGTTGAGCGTATAGAGCACGTAGTAGACGCCGACGAGCAGCATGGTGTGGCGCGGATCACCGCCCGAGGGCACGTTGAGTGAAGAGCCGAGTTGCGGATCGGAACCGGTGAAGTCAAGCACCGCCTCGTCACCCCTGATCGTCAGCGTCAGCTTCAGCCGGCAGGGATTGGCCTCGACCGAATCCTCGTCGGCATAGTCGGCGAACTCCCAGGTGCCGTCGGGGATTGCGCGCAGCACATCGCGCGCCTGCGCCTCGGCATGGTCGAGAAGCGCTGCAACGCCTTCGATGAAACCGGCCTTGCCGAACTTCCTGACCATCGCCTGGATCTTGCGCTCGCCGGTATTGAGCGCGCCGACCAGCGCCTTGATGTCGCCAATGTTGAGATCCGGTTTGCGCACATTGGTGCTCATGATGCGCAGGATCATCTCGTCGAAGACGCCCTCCCGCACCAGTTTCATGGGCGGAAAGCGGATGCCCTCCTGATGGATTTCGGTCAGCGCGCGGCTGAGCGAAGCCGGCACCGCGCCGCCCATGTCGGTGTTGTGGATATGGCCGCCGGTCCAGGCGACGATTTCGCCATCGACGAAGACCGGCTTCCACAGATGCGTGTCCGGCGCATGCGTGGCGACGTACCCGGAATAGGGATCGTTGGTGAACGCAACATCCCCTGGCCGGTAGTCGTCGACCATCGCGATCGCGCGGCTGTAGGAAAGCCCGGGATACCAGGTGGCGCCGAGTTCCATCGGGACAGCGAAGGTTGCCCCGGAACGGTCCATCAGCATCACCGTGAAATCCTGCGTCTCCTTGACGAAGGCCGAGTGCGCGGTGCGGTGTAGCGTATGGGCCATGTTCTCGGCGGCGGCGCGAGCATGGTTGGCCAGGACCTGAAGGTTTGTGCGGTCAAACATGGGGTCACTCCGCGAAGGTCAGTAGAAGGTTGAGGTGGCGGTCGACGCGCGCCTGCGCGCCGCCTGGAATGGCGAAAGTGGTGTCTTCCTGCACCACCACCGCAGGCCCGTTGAAGGTGCTGCCGGGTACAAGGGTCTGCCGGTCATGGAGATCGACGGTTTCGACGCCCAGGCCCGTATAGACCGGAAGCCGGCGCGCCGGGCTGGCCGCAACGTCGATCTCTTCGGCCTCGGGAAAGGAGAGCGCCGGCCCCGCGCCTATCGCCGAGAGCCTGATGTTCACAAGCTCGATCGCACCCTCGGGATCATGGAAATCATAGAGCTGCTCATGGGTGCGGTGGAATGCCTGTTCGATTGCGTCGGCGTCGCCGTCCGCCAGCAGCACGACCTCGATCTCATAGCTCTGCCCGAGATAGCGCATGTCGCAGGAGAGATTGAGTTCGGCGGCTGCATCATGCCCCTGCGCCGCGAGCCAGTCGCGGCCCTCCTGCGCCAGCGCCGCGAAGGCGTCGCGGATCACGGGAAGCGACGCCGCCGACAGTGGGCTGAAGATGGTGCGAATGAAGTCGCCGCGCAGATCCGCCACCAGTCCGCCGAGCGCCGACACAACGCCAGGGCGGCGCGGCGCCATGACGCGCTTCATGCCGAGTTCGCGGGCAAGAAAGGCGCCGAGCATCGGGCCGCCGCCGCCGAACGGCATCAGCGTGAAATCGCGCAAGTCGACGCCGGCGCGCGAGGCGAGCTTCTCGACCTCGACGAACATTTCCGACACGGCGATGTCGAGGATCGCCTGCGCGGTCTGCTCGACCGAGCGGCCAAGCCGCGCCGCGAGCTCGCCGACCGCGCGCTGCGCCAGCCCGGTGTCGATGCGGAGCTGGCCATAGGCCATCTCGCTGTGGCCGAGCCATCCGCACACCACCATGGCGTCGGTCACCGTCGCCCTGTTGCCGCCACGGCCATAGCAGGCCGGTCCCGGTGTCGAGCCGGCCGATTCAGGTCCGACGCGCAGAACGCCTTGCGCATCGACGCTGGCGATCGACCCCCCGCCGACGCCGATCGAGCTGACCGACACCGATGGGATATGGAGAGGAAATTCGCCGATCAGCTCGCCGGTGCCGAATTGCGGCTCGCCGTCGATGATGAGCGCGAAGTCGGCCGAGGTGCCGCCGATGTCGAGCGTAAGGATCCTATCCTGGCCGGCCTGACGCGCCAGCCAGGAGGCGCCGATGACGCCGGAGGCCGTTCCCGAAAGCAGCATGTTGACGCAGGCATGCTTGCCTTCGGCGGCGTTCATCAGCCCGCCATTCGACTGGGTCAGCATCGGGCGCGCCGGCACGCCCCGCCCCTTCAGCCGCTCTTCCAGCGCCGTCAGATAGCCCGAGACGCGCGGATGGACATAGCCGTTGAGAATGGCGGTTGAGCTGCGCTCATATTCGCGGATGACCGGCCAGACCTCGGCCGAAGTGAAGACGAAGAGGTCGGGCGCCAGACGCGTGATCGCCGCCTTGACGGAGGCTTCCTGCGCGGCGTTGCGCCAGGCATGGAGGAAGGACACGATGATGCCTTGCGCCCCATTCGCTTTCGCCGCAACAACCGCGCTTTCCACCACCGCCATATCGGGCGCCTTGGACTCGGTGCCATCGGCGCGCATGCGAGCCGGAATGCCGAACACCATGTCGCGCGAGATCAGCGGGTCCGGCCGCGAGCAGAACAGCGAATACATGTCCGGCATGCGAAGCCGGGCGAGTTCGATGACATCCTCGAAGCCGGCATTGGTGAACAGCGCCAGCGGCGCGCCCTTGCGCTGGATGATGGTGTTGATGCCGACGGTGGTGCCGTGCACGAAGCGCGTCATATGGGTGGGATCGAAGCCTTCGCGCTCGGCCAGCAAAGTGAGGCCGGTCATCAGCTCGGCGCCCGGATCCTCCGGCGTCGTCAGCACCTTCAGCGAGGCGACGCGGCCAGAGTTTGCCTCGAGCGCGCAGAAATCGATGAATGTCCCGCCGATATCGACGCCGACCTTCCAGTCGGCCCCGTTTCGCGCTGCATCCGTCGCCATGACACCATCCATGATGCGTCCCTTCCTGTCTCCCCACCAAAGCTGGCATGAGAGGCTGGGGCGGGTCCAAGACGGATGAAGGGCGAAGATATAAGTCTTGCTTATGCCTTGGTGCGATGGTTGCCGAGGACGGTGGCACAGGCCGCGCGGATTTCGTCGCGCATCATCTCGTCGGCGCGTGAAAGGGCCCGTGTCCGCGAGGTCAGAAGCGCGATCGGAAATTCCGGCCCCCCCGCCAGCGGCCTGACCGCAAGCCCGGCGAACTGGCGCCAGGGAAGCAACGCGTCGACCAGACCGATGCCCAGCCCGGCCTGGACGAAGCCGACGGCGGAGATGGAGACGTCGATCTCGAGCGACGGCGAAAGCGTAATGCCTTGCGCACGCGCTGCGTGGGCCAGTTCGTCGGCGGGTCGGGTGTTGCCGCGATAGGATATCAACTCCTCCCCGGCAAGGTCGGCCAGCGTCAGTTCGGCTTTGTCTCGCAGCGCATGCCCTTCGGGCAGCAGGCAGGCGAAGCCGATGCTGCCGATCACCTCCGCTTCGATATCGGGCGGCAACCGGTCGTCCAAGGCGACGCCGAGGCTGGCATCGCCCGCGCGCAGCATGTCGACGATCGCCGCGATCGGCGCGCTGTGGGCTCGCAGCATCATGTTGGGGTGCTGGACCCGGAATTTGGTGAACGCACGCGGCAATATCGCCATGGCCGGCGGCGGCGAGGCGGCGACCCGCACCAGTCCTGCCCGGCCGAGACGCAGGTCGGTGGTCTTGCGGCGCAAGCCTTCAAGCCCCGCCGACAGTCTCTCGGCATCGGGAAAGATTTCGAGCGCCTCCGGGGTCGGCCGCAAGCGACCCTTCACCCGCTCGAACAGGGTAAAGCCGAGTTCGTCCTCGGCGTGGAGCAATATCTGGCTGAGCGCCGGTTGGGAAATGTTGAGCATCCGCGCCGCGGCGGTGACGGTGCCTGCGCGCGTGACAGCGATGAACACTTCGAGCTGCCGGGCCCGCATGGCTACTCCATAGGTAAAGCTTATGGCTTCTGTCCAAACACATCTTTGACGCAACAGCACGGCGCGGACAAGATCGGCGTGTTCTAGGTTCATCCGCACTGCACAAGGAATGACTATGGATGTGATCGTGCTGGGCGGCGGATTGATGGGAACGGCTTCGGCCTATTTCCTCGCCCGGCGCGGCGTGCGTGTGACGTTAGTCGAGAGCAACCGGATCGGCAGCGGGGCAACCATCGCTTCTTTCGGCAACATCAGGCGCACGGCGCGTCACCTGTCGCAGCTCCCGCTGGCTCACCGCTCGCTCCGACTTTGGCGCGAGGCCGAGACAATGCTAGGCCGCGACGTCGAATTCCGCGCCACAGGCCATATCCGCTTGATCTTCGACGAGGCCAGTCTTGTCGACATGCGCGCCTATGCCGAGGCGGCACAGCCCTGGGGGCTCACGTTGGAAGAGCTCGGCCCGCGCGAGATTTGCGCTCGCTTTCCCGGTCTCGGCCCTGCTGCCATCGCGGCGTCATTCTCGCCGCAGGATGGCAGCGGAAATCCCAGGCTGATCGCGCCGGCTTTAGCCGAAGCTGCTCGCCGGCTGGGCGCGGAAATCGTAGACGAAGCGGCGGTCCAGACGATCGGGCATACCGCGTCCAGCTTCGTAGTCACCAGCTCAAAAGGCACATTTGCCGCCGAGTGCCTGCTCAACACTGCCGGCGCCTGGGGTGCGCGCATCGCCGCGCGGTTCGGCGAGGACGTCCCGCTCGACGCGCGCGGCCCGCAAATGGGTGTGACCGAACCGCTGCCGCATCGAATCCTGCCGGTGGTCGGCATCTGGACGCGCGACAAGGACCATGGCGCCTATCTGCGTCAGGTCGAGCGCGGCAACATCGTGTTCGGCGGTGCGTCCGAAAGAGTAGAGGTGGACCTCGATCCCGGCCATGCAACAGCGGACCCGACAAGCCTGCCCACGCAATTGCGCGCCGTCGCGAGACTGCTGCCGGCCATCGCGCAGGCCACGGTCATCCGCACCTGGTCCGGCTGCGAGGGTTATGTGCGCGACATGCTGCCAGTCATCGGACGTTCGGCGACGACGCGGGGCCTGTTCCACGCCTTCGGCTTCAGCGGACACGGCTTCCAGCTCGGACTGGGCGTCGGCGACGCCATGGCCGAGCTCATCGCGACCGGCCGATGCGAAACGCCGCTGGATGATTTCAGGGTGGATCGCTTCAGCCGAGAAGCTTAACGAAACAAATCGATCGCGATTGGCCTCCTCGATGCCACAGGCAATGACCGCTTTTTGGAAACGCCCGAACTCACTGCAGCGACCGAGATGACGCGAAGCCATCGTTCCTAAGCCTTCCAGAGCACGTTTGGTATCGGTCAGGCCCGCCCTTTCGCACGCCGTTACCGCCGATCACCGCATCGACCGTCGGAGAGCCTTTCGAAATCCAGAGGCCCACGCTAAGTCTCACAGGCAACATCAACAGCATGGAGAAAATTGACCAACGGGCCGAAAATCATTCCATCAAAACTCATCAAGGTGCCCGATGATGCTCGCTTAATTTCTGAGAATTATGCGTAACTTATTGATATGTCATAAGTTGGTAGGGCCGGAGGATGTATTAATATCGGGCAAACCGCCCTGAATCTGACTGAAGCCCGGGCTCCGCATTGAGCAAAATGCGGCGCCTTGATCGGGGCGAGCGATGGAACACCGTACCTTAGATCAAGTTAGGCAGAATGGCGACCTATGATGAAACCACCACTCCACTCCTGACGGGTATCAAAGGCTTGTGCCCCCGGTGCCAGAAAGGACATCTATTTTCCGGCCTGATAAAACTAGCCCCTCGTTGCGACATATGCGGCCTCGACTTTTCATTTGCCGATCCTGCCGACGGCCCGGCATTCTTCTCAATGTCGATTGTAGCATTTCCTGCGCTCGCGGCCGCCTTGTGGCTGCAGTTGAGCTGTGAGCCGCCTTTCTGGATCCATCTCCTGATCACCCTCCCGCTTACCGTTGCAGCGTGCGTCCTGTTGCTCCGCCCGTTGAAAGGCTGGCTTGTTTGTTCGCAGTATTTTCACAAGGCTGCGGAAGGCAGCATCGACAGGGAATGGCACGCTGCCGAACTTGAGCGGCAACGAATTGAACAGCACGCCGGCATCGACCAGCCTCACCGTCCCTGATGACTGCACCCAATGTCCTGATCGCAGAGAACGATGTGGACCGTCTGCCGGAACATACAGATTGTGACGAAGTTTGGTCGCCGCCGCTCGCCGGACATGGTTTGTCGCGCCTCAGCGGTCCAACAGCATCAAGGAGACGTGAATGTCAGGCAACGAGATGTGGCTGGTGGTCATCACCGGCGGGCCGCTGATCCTGCTAGCCGTGATCATTTACGCGCTGGCAACGAGGCGGAAGAGAAGCCTGGCGGCGCGCCGGGCCAGCGAAGAGCAAACCCGGCGTCTCTACGAAAAAGAGGCGGGAGACTGAATTATTTTACAATACCGGCGAAATACTCGCGCGAGTGTGAGCCTTCCCTGTCGTGCTTGGCCAAATGCCGGCGGATGACGCCGGTGCTTGGGTCACTGTCAGCGCTCCGGGCGAGTTAGATGGAAACTCCGCGACTCTTCACCCGAGCCCGGCGATAGCTTAGGGCCGCCACCCTCCCATAGCCCCAGAACCTTCGCGTGGGTAAATTCAATTTCAGCTGGAACATTGATGACGGTTTGCAGTTCGGCGCAGAAGCCGAAACAGGCTCGCGACCAAGGGAGGTCATATGGTTGGCGAATACACCCAGGCCAGACGCCTGAAAACTCTGGTTGAGCACTATGTCGACGTGAGGCGGCGCAAACATCAATTTATATGCATTGCCCTTGCTATCAGAGCCATCCGGCAATTCGAGACGGACCCGATATCGGACAACTTCCTCGCCCAAATGATCGCCGAGTACGCGCGTGATCAAGGCCTGGACGTCCGCATCGAGGAGGCAGGCTCGGCAATTTCGCTAGAAGCCGCCTGACGCTATGCCGATCCGTAAAAAAGCCCAGGAAGCGGGACGGTTTACTCCCGAAGAGGTCGCCCTGCTGGGCCGCGTGTTCGACAGGCTGAAGATGGGTGACGATCTTGGTCCTCAGCGCGAGACGCTGGCCTCGCGCATCATCGCCAACTACATGGCCGGAGTTGTGGACGAGGAGGAGCTTCTTTCGGTGTCCAGGCAACCGCTTGGGCGCTAGTTCCCGCTGCTGGCGGTGGCGCGGCTTGGCGGCGCCATCCCCAACACCGCAACGTCGTCGATCATGGCGAGCACAGCCTGTGACGCGGTGTGATGAGCCATGTGGCCCGCATGAGGTACGATCTGGAGCAACGACCCCGAAGCTCGGCGTGCAGTCGGCTGGCCTGACGTTTCGCGTCAAATAGCTTATCGCCGGCCCCTGCGACGATGCCGGTCAGCGTCACGATGTCCCTGTAGTCGAGCCTTGGCAGCAGCGCAGCGGCAAGCATCAATGCAGATTCCGCGGAAATCGACCGGAGCTGCGCGGGCCGGCTGGCAAGCTCCTTGGTGATCCCTGCGAATTCGGCCGGGACACTGCCTGGATTGAATATCTTTGCCATTGCCCAGGGCCAGGCGAGCCTTACCAGCAACGGCAGAAGCGTGTGGCGCCAGGCCAGACCGGCCAGTGGCAACGCCGGCAACGCCGACAGGAATAGGCCGAGACGCGGCTGCGGGTAGTAATAGCCCGAGACAACGACCAGCCCTGTGACAGACCGCGGATGCCGGCGTGCAAGCTCAAGCGCGACCGCTGCGCCCCACGAATGGCCAAGCACCATATAGTGGCGGATCCCAAGCTTGCCCGCGGCCGCATGGATAAGGTCAGCTTGGGCTGACGCGGACCAGGCTTTGCCCGAGGGACGCGTGCTCCTGCCAAAGCCCGGTCGATCGAAGGCGACCACGCGGTACTTCTCGGCTGCCTGGCCAAAGATGCCGCTGGTGGTGAAATCTTCGACAGAGGCCCCGTTGCCATGCAGCAGCAACAGGGGCATGCCGACGCCCGCTTCAAGGAAATGAAGGCATGTTCCGTTTACCTCGATGAATTTGCCCGGCCGCCGGCCAAGAAGCGCTCGTCTCGCACGCGATGCGTTGGCAAGCGCCAGACAGGCGATAGCGGCAGCGCCAAGAAAAATGTATCCGGAATGTTTAGCAAACACGATAGGGATCCAAGCGGTTCAGCATCTTTCGGACACTGTCCAACCAGCAAGGTCGTGGGTTGTTCCCCGACTAGAGACCCATCAGATTTTGCGCCAGGATTGGGTGCTCTCAGTACCACGGGCCGGCACGTCGCCTCTGAGCGGGCGTCAGGCGACCTTGGAAAACACGCCCACGTCGCATATTGCCAGGCCATAGCGCCAGCGGTGGTTCGTGGCCTCGACGCGGCTCTGGTAAAAGAGCGTGAGCTGGCCTCCCTCGATCATGACGGTGGAATGACCGTTTTCGCCGATCGCGCCAGGATTGAGCACCGGCCCCACGGACCGGTAAGGACCCTTGACGCCATCTGCCAGAGCGAAAAAGACGCGTTGGCGGCTGCCGCGTTGCCCCTCAGGCAGGAAGCACGTGGCGTTGAGAAGCACGCGGCCGTCTGGCAATTCCACCAGTTGGGCTCCTTCAATGCCCCATTCGTAATCGGGATGCTCGCGGCTGTTATGATGCGACAGGTCGGCATGGTCCAGGATCTTGCCTGCCCGCTTCCAGGGCCCAAACCAGGAATCGGATTGGCTGTATGCCAGGTAGATGTCAGGTTGCGGCACCTTGGTGAATTTGGGCATGCCTGAATAGACAAGATATCGCTTCCCGCCGATGTTGGCCGGATGAGGATCGTAAATGCCATCCTCGCCGGTATCGGGAAGCGACAGTAGCGCGGGTTTCAGCACGACCCAATGAAAGCCGTCATTGGATACGGCATGCTCGCAACGCCCCCCGACTTCATGAACTCAGTCTGGATGAACATGTGGAAGACGCCGCTATCATGGATGACGCCAGGGGCGGCAACACCCGAACCGCTAATCGGCAGGACGATGGCTTCGTGCTCCGTCCACGGTCCGTGAATGGCGTGAGCGGTGGCGTGAAGTATCTTCCAGGTTTCGCTGTTGACGGTGCCGCTCGATCCGAACACGTGCCACAGCTTCCCGTCGAACACCGGACAAGGATCCTTCAGGTCGTCCACGCTCTGGGGATGGAACAATGGGAAAATGTTTGTTTCGAAGTTGATCATAGTTCCGCCCTTCCGGGTTCTCCCGTCGCCACCCCACCTGGCGCCAGCGAATCGTTCGTCACCCATTGCGGGGCATTATATAGTTTTGCGCAGCCAAAGTTTGGCGGCCGGTTGGGTTTGCACCGAGACTTGTGATGCCGTGCGTGGCCGCTCACAATCGGAACCCCCTGAGGGCAAGTCGCTGGATGCCTTCGGACAGTCTCGTCTCCCCGCTCGGATAGATTGTGCGAGCCCAACGCTTTTCCTGCTGGAAGCCGATGCGAGGCCGGTGGAACAAATCGCAAGGCGTTCGGTTTGGCGCGGTCGAACCAGTAGGAGAACCTCATGAACACCAGTTTCACGTCAGAGACCCGGTCGATTTTCATTACCGGCCTGCGCAATGCGCATGCCATGGAGAACCAGGCGCTATCCATCATGAAACCGCAAGTAGAGCGGATTGAAAACTATCCCGAAGTTGCTGATCGGCTGCAGCAGCATATCCAGGAAACCGAGGGCCAGATCACACGTCTGGAATCAATCCTGGAAAGTTTCGACGAGGAGCACTCCATGTTGAAAGACACCGCCTTGTCGATGGTCGGCAGCCTTGCAACGATGGGGCATTCGATGGCGGGCGATGAGATACTCAAGAACTCCTTTGCGAATTTTGCGTTCGAGAACTTCGAGATAGCGGCCTACAATTCGTTGCTGGTGCTGTCGCAGGCCGGCGGTTTTCAGGACGCGGAAAGGGTGCTGAAGCAGAACCTGGTCGAGGAAGAGAACATGGCCCGATGGCTGCAGCAAAATCTGCGCAGTGTGACCCTTCAATACGCCAAGCTCAGGGAGGCGGGGGAGACCGCGAAAAGTTAGACTAGGTTTCGTCGGCTTCGTGCAGTGAGCGGTCGCATCGCCGGGGCAAGTAGGAGAGCGAGGTCCAGTGCCGATCGGGGGTCGCCGCGGGTCCCGCCTCCCGGCGGGGTTCGGAGAACTGGCAAAACGGCTGCGAGGCCGGGAAGAACTCTCGTTCTGGAAAGGCGAGGAACAAGTTTGCACGGCTTTACGTTGAAGGGCATGGCTCAGGTGATCATATGACCAAACGCTCCAGCGAGAGAACATCCACCGATTGGCTGTCGGGCGCTTCGACGCCGGAGAATCTCGAAAGGGGACCAGTTCCGCCCCGCATGCTGGCGCTTGCACGAAAACTGCAGGCTGCGATCGACGAACGGAACCGCCAAATGGAAGCCGACGCTGATGTGAAGAAGGGAAAATGATGTGCGGGACGTGCGGGGCCTTCAGTTGTTGATTGTAGAAGATGAGTGGCTGCTGGCTGACGACCTTGCTCGCTATTTCAGCAGTATGGGCGCTACAATCCTGGGGCCCGTTGCGACAATCGAGCAGGCGTTCCACTACACGGATAACGCGCAGGCAGCCATCCTCGATATCAACATCAACGGCCGGCGAGTGTTTCCGGTCGCTGACGAGTTGCAACGCCGCGGTATACCGTTCGTGTTCTTCACTGGAGACAGTGAATCCGTTATCCCGGATCGACTTCGCTATGCCAGCAACCTGCACAAATCATCAGGCAGCCAGGCCGTGTTCGATGCGCTGTTTCCGCAACGAGGAGTCCGAGAGGAAAGTGCGGCCACTACTGATGACGTGTTGTCAATTCTGCCTAAGCTGAGGTTGGCTGCCCGGCTGGGGCTCGGGGATGTCGCGGCGTCGGACCGACTGGTCGAAAAGACCCTCGAACAGGCTCTTCGGGACATTGACCGACGCGCTGCGGGGTTGTCGACAGAAGATTGGTTGAACGAAATAATGCGCACGGTCGGAGAATCGTGCGGTGCCAAACTGCTTCATTGAGGTCGGCTTCGCGGCCTTCCCCGTGGGAGCGGGGGGACCCTCGTGAGTAGAGGGAGGGCCGTTTCATGATGCCTACCCGCTCGCCTCACATGTCTTACGCTGCCGATGGCACTCTGAGGGCAACTCTCCACCGGTAGATATATCGCCCGCTCGCCCAGCATTTCCATGCCCAGCCACGAACCGCCGCTTGGTCGGCTCTACCGAGAGTGTCCCGAAGGACGCAGGCGGCAATCCATGCGACGCGCCGGCGGATACCGACCGGGAACTTTGTTGCTGCAAGGGAACAAACCTTTTGCGGAAAAGTTCGGGGCGCCATGGTCACTGCCCAAGGAGTTGTCGTGAAACGCATATTGGTTACCGGAGGCTGTGGCTTCATCGGCCGTCATATAGCTCAGGAACTCATCCAGCAGGGCTATTCCGTATGCATACTGGATTCTCTCCTGGAGCAGGTTCATGCGGGTGAAGCAACGGCCATGCCGGCCGGTGCCGAACTGATCAAGGGTGACATTCGCGATCCTGTCGCGGTATCCAGAGCTTTGCAGGATATCGACGCAGTCATCCATCTGGCGGCCGAAGTCGGCGTCGGTCAGTCCATGTACGAGATCACGCGCTATGTCGGCACCAATGATCTTGGCACGGCGGTGCTTCTCGAGGCCTTGATCAGGCATCCGGTCGAGCGGATCGTTGTCGCATCATCGATGAGCGTCTACGGCGAGGGTCTCTATGCGACACCGGGCGGCCAGCGCATCGACAATGCGCGGCGCAAGGCAGCGGACATCAAGACCGGACAATGGAATCCGCGATCCGCCGAGGGCGAGCCTCTCACGCCGATGCCGACAGATGAAGAAAAGCCCGTCGACCTCGCCTCCATTTATGCACTGACAAAATACGCCCAGGAGCGCGCCGTTCTAATCTTTGGCGAAGCTTACGGCATTGATGCGGTCGCGCTGCGACTGTTCAACGTCTTCGGAGCCGGTCAGGCTCTGTCAAACCCCTACACCGGCGTGCTTGCCAACTTCGCTTCGCGTCTTGCGAACCGGCAACGGCCGATGATCTTCGAGGATGGTGAGCAGAAGCGGGACTTTGTTCATGTGCGAGACGTTGCCCGCGGCTTTCGGCTTGCTCTCGAACAACGGCAGGCAAAGGGCCACGTCATCAACATAGGCAACGGTCGAGCCTATGCCATCAGCGAGGTTGCCCGGTTGCTTGCCGAGGCCATGGGCACACCCGACCTCTCGCCCGACCTGCTCGGCAAGGCGCGCTCTGGCGATATCCGAAACTGCTTCGCCGACATTTCAAAGGCGCGTGAATTGCTTGGTTTCGAGCCCGAATACCGCTTGGGGGATTCGCTGGACGAATTCGTCTCCTGGGTGCGCAACACGATCGCCGTGGACCGCGGTGCCGACATGAGGCGCGAACTCGAAGAACGGGGGCTCGTGACATGAGGGGTACACGCAGCCGCCGCGAAGCGCCGGTCGCCATTGTCGGCGGCAGTGGCTTCATCGGATCCAACCTCGCCGACAGCCTGTTGACTGATGGAGAACCGGTGCTGGTGATCGATAATTTGAGCCGCCCCGGCGTCGAACAAAACCTGGAATGGCTGGCACAAAAGCACGGCCGCCGCCTCACGGTGGAAACCATCGACGTACGCGACGCCAATGCGTTGGCGCCGGCGTTGATGGGCTCGAAGGCGATCTTCCACCTTGCCGCCCAGACCGCCGTCACGACGAGCCTTGCGCAGCCTGGCGAAGACTTCGACATCAACCTGCGGGGGACTTTCAACGTGCTCGAGGCGGCGCGCCTCAGCGGTGAGCACATCCCGGTCATCTTCGCCAGCACCAACAAGGTTTACGGCAGCCTCCCGGATATCGCCGTTCGCGAGGAAGGTGATCGCTACGTTTCGGTCGACGCCGGGATCGAAACTCATGGCATCGATGAGAGCCGCGCACTTGACTTTTGCACCCCCTATGGCTGCTCAAAGGGTGCGGCGGATCAATATGTACTCGATTACTCCAGGTCCTACGACTTGCCGACGGCGGTGCTGCGCATGAGCTGCATCTACGGTCCGCGCCAGTTCGGGACCGAGGATCAGGGCTGGGTCGCTCATTTCGTGCTCAGCGCATTGTCAGGACGACAGATCACCATATACGGCAGCGGCAGGCAGGTGCGCGACATTCTGCACGTCTCGGATGCGGTTGGGGCGTACCGCGCCGCGCTCGACAAAATCGATGCGGTGCGAGGTAGCGCTTTCAATCTCGGCGGCGGACCTGGCAATGCGCTCAGCCTACGCCTCTTGTTGAGCGAAATCCGGGAACTGACTGGCCGAGAGCTGTTGGTCCGGTACGAGAGTGAACGTCCGGGCGACCAGCCCTTCTTCGTTGCCAATACCAAGAAGATCGAACAAGCGCTCGGCTGGAAGGCCCAGGTCGCCTGGCGCACAGGCGTCCGCGATCTGGCCGGCTGGCTGACGCTGCATCGGCTTCAGGTCAGTGATGAGGCCGTGAGGTACGTTGCATGAAAGTCGCCCTCGTCAACCCGCTCTGGAACTACGACGACAGCATCTACTTCGGCTGTCGCCAACCGCACCTTCCGTTGGAGCTCGGCTATTCGAAAACGCTGCTGGAAGCGGCCGGGCATCAGGTTCTGATGCTGGATGGGCAGTTGCAGAAGCTAGACAATTCCGGGCTTTGCGAAAGGGTCGCGAAATTCGCACCAGAAATGACGGTCGTCAGCACCGCGCCAACCTATCTGTTCTGGCGTTGCGCCCCACCGGAACTGCGGGTGCCCGCCGACTTCATCAGACGTCTCGCCGGGCGCGGCGGACGCACGGTTGCGGTCGGACCGCATGGCTCGGCCACACCCGCGCCAACCCTGCGCAAGCTCGGGGCCGACATTGTCGTGCGCGGCGAGTGCGAGGAGGTTGTTGCAGAACTTGCCCGACGTGATGACTGGAAGTCCGTGCCGTCGACTGCTTACATCAGCGACGGCAAGCTTGTCTCCAACGGCGGCGTCCACGTCAGTTCCTTCGTAGATCACCCCCGCTCGAATGGCCATCGGAATGGATCGCGACCCATTCGCACCATCATCACAGGTTCGATGACCAGCAGGTCGGGTTCGGCGCCGAAGTCGAGGCATCGCGCGGCTGCCCCTATAATTGCAGCTTCTGCGCCAAGATCGATTTTCGCGACGCCTATCGCCGCCGAAGTCACGAGGTGGTGGTCGCGGAGATCGATCGGCTGATCGGCCAGGGCGTAGGGTATATCTATTTTATCGACGAGATATTCCTGCCCCAGAAAGCGCTCCTGGAGGCATTGGTCCAGCGCGATGTGAAGTTTGGCGTCCAAACTCGTATCGATCTCTGGAAGCCCGAGCTTCTGGAACTGCTTGGAGAAGCAGGCTGCGTGTCCATCGAAGCCGGCCTTGAAAGCCTGACAGTCGAGGGCCGAGCCATGCTGTCGAAGCGCTGCCGTTTGGGAACGGAAGAACTTGCGGCGCTGCTGATTCGTGCACGGCTCCACATTCCCTTCGTTCAAGCCAACTTGATCGGGGTGGTCGAGGACGATCCTGCCCTGGTTAAATATTGGAGAAGCCACCTGATGGACAACGGCGTTTGGGCGAACGAGCCAGTACCGCTTTACCCGTATCCGAGCTCACCCAGCTATCGCGAGCTGTGGGGTGAGCCGGACGATCTCGCTTGGGAGCGCGCGCACGACCACTATCTTGCTTCGTTTCAGACATTCAGCGACATCCAGGAGAGACGCCCGCGGCCGCTGCAGGAATTGGAGGCAGCATGCTGCGGGCATTGACTTCACGCTCGCGGCGTATCCTGATGACCGTCGATGCAGTAGGCGGTGTTTGGCGCTATGCGCTTGACCTGACCCGGACCCTCGTCCGCGATGGCGACAGCGTCGTGCTTGCCGGCCTCGGCCCGCAGCCTTCCCCACAGCAATGCGCGGAAGCGAGAAGCATCGCAAGCCTGATCTGGCTCAATACCCCGCCCGACTGGATGACTCGCGACCCCAGCGAACTGACCGCGTTGTCGCAGGAATTGCGCGAACCAATACGCAACCACGCCATCGATCTCGTTCACCTCAACGCGCCGACACAAGCGGCAGGCCTCGACGTCGCATGCCCGGTCGTGGCGGTCTCCCACTCATGCGTGCTGACATGGTTCCATGCCGTAAAGGGGGACCGGCCGAGGGTGAGTGGGCTTGGCACAAGGACCGCAACAGATCCGGATTTGAGAGAGCCCATGTCGTCGTCGCGCCCAGCCGCAGCCATGCCGATATGCTCGAAGCCTGCTATGGGCCCGTGGCCAGCCTGGTGGTCGTCGCAAACGCCGCGCCCCCAGGGCCAAAGCCCCGACAGCGTCAACCGCATGTCTTCGCCGCCGCTCGCTGGTGGGATGAAGGCAAAGATGCAGCGGGCTTGGACAGGGCAGCGTCAATGACGCAATGGCCGGTCTTTGTCGCGGGTCCGCTCCACGGTCCGGGTGGCCAGCGCACGGAGTTCAACCATGCCATTTCATTAGGGTCGCTGCCGCACCAAGAGGTGCGCTCACAGATGGCAATCGCCGGGATCTTCGTATCACCCTCCCGCTACGAACCATTCGGACTGGCCGCGCTGGAAGCCGCAACGTCGGGAACGCCCCTGGTGCTCGCCGATATCGCCACCTACCGCGAATTGTGGGACGGGGCGGCTATGTTCTACGACCAGCGCGAACCGCGCCAGCTTGCCGCATGCATCGACCGCGTCTCCCGCGACGAACAACACCGGAGGGAACTTGGCCAAGCAGCTGCCCGGCGCAGCCGTGAGTTTTCGCTGGCCCGCCAGGCAGCAGCGATGCGCGGTGTCTATGACCGGGCAGCCTCCATCATGGCGGAGCGCTGACCATGCGCTTTCTGTTCTACACGCACTCGATCGTTTCCGACTGGAACCACGGCAACGCACACTTTCTGCGGGGTATCATGCGGGAGCTCGTTGCACGCGGGCACGAGGCAATTGCTCTCGAACCAGCGGACGGCTGGAGCCGCGCCAACCTTGTGGCGGATGAAGGGACATCCGCGATCGAACGCTTCGCGAAAGATTTCCCGGAGCTTGAGTGGGTTGCATATGACGCCGGTTTCGACCACGAAGCCTGGGTCACGGATGCCGATGTCGTCATCGTTCATGAATGGACGGAGCCGTCTCTTGTCGCCCGCATCGGGCGCGCCAGGGCGGCCGGCGGCTGTTTCACCGCTCTTTTTCACGATACGCATCACCGCGCCGTGTCGCATGCCGAGGCCATCTCCGCGCTGCGGCTCGAGCATTATGACGGTGTCCTGGCCTTTGGCGAAGCGTTACGCGAAAGCTATTTGCGCTCTGGCTGGGGTCGGCGCGTCTTCACCTGGCACGAGGCCGCCGACCAGCGCCTGTTCAAGCCGCATCCGGAGATCGAACCAACGTCCGATTTGGTCTGGATCGGGAACTGGGGCGATGATGAACGCACTGCCGAAATAAAGGAATTTCTTATAGAACCGGTCAATCGGCTTCACATCCGGGGTTCCGTTCACGGGGTGCGCTATCCCGCAACCGCGCTCGCAGACATGGCTGCCGCCGGCCTGCATTACGAAGGCTGGATCGCCAACGCCGACGTTCCGAAAACCTTCGCGGCGCACCGTGTCACAATGCACATTCCCAGGCGTCCTTACCGGGAGGCACTGCCGGGCATTCCCACTATCCGCATGTTCGAAGCTCTCGCCTGCGGCATTCCACTGGTTTCAGCACCTTGGTCCGATGTCGAGGGACTGTTCAGGCCCGGCGTCGACTACTTGCTGGCGAACAATGGCTCCCAGATGCAACGCCATCTGCGCGCCTTGCTTGGCGACACTGATTTCGCCGCCTCCATCGCCGCGGCAGGCCATGAGACGATCCGCTCACGACACACCTGCCGACACCGCGTCGACGAACTGTTCGGCGTGCTCGGCGAATGCGGGAACCAACACGCCCTGGCATCGACAACCGCCGAGGAGACCGCCGCATGAAAATCGCCTTTTACGGGTCTAGCCTCCTTTCTTCATACTGGAACGGCGCCGCGACTTACTACCGTGGCCTGCTCAAGGCCCTTTCCAAGCGCGGTTACGACATCACCTTTTATGAGCCCGACGTTTATGATCGGCAGAAAAACCGGGACATCGAGGTTCCCGACTGGTGCAGCGTTGTCGTCTATGAAGCTAACCGACAAGCTCTGCTGCAAGTGGCGGCGCGCGCCGCCGAGGCAGACATAGTCGTCAAAGCGAGTGGCGTCGGTTTCGAGGATGAGGCGCTGTTGCGCGCGGTGCTCGACCGTGCGCGCGCCGATGCGCTTGTTGTGTTCTGGGACGTGGACGCGCCAGCCACTCTGGCTCAGTTGCGCGACGAGCCGGACCATCCGCTGCACCAGGCATTGGCGGAGATCGACCTCGTCTTGACCTATGGCGGTGGTGATCCAGTGGTCTGGGCATACCGGGCGATGGGCGCGGCCGAATGTGTGCCGATCTACAACGCACTCGATCCCGAAACTCACCACCCCGTCGATGGCGACAGGCGGTTTGCCTGCGATCTTGCGTTTTTGGGGAACCGGCTACCCGATCGCGAGGCACGCGTAGAGGCCTTCTTCCTCGATCCCGCCGCCCGGCTGCCAAGGCAACGTTTTCTGCTCGGCGGATCGGGCTGGGATGACAAGCCGCTTCCGGCCAATACCATCTGGCTAGGCCATGTCGGCACCCGCGACCACAATGCTTTCAACGCCACCCCGAAAGCCGTGCTCAACATCAGCCGCGACAGTATGGCCGCCAACGGCTTCTCGCCAGCCACGCGGATCTTCGAAGCCGCTGGTGCTGGAGCCTGCCTTATCACTGATGCGTGGCCTGGAGTCGAATTCTTCCTGAAGCCTGACCACGAAATACTGGTTGCGCGCGACGGCGCCGATGTCGCCGAGATCATGCGCACCCTCACGCCAAGCCGCGCGCAGACGATCGGCGCCGCCGCTTTGCGTCGCGTGCTCGGTGAACACACTTACGACATGAGGGCTGCCGTGGCCGATTCAGTTTTCAGGCGGCATATGGGTCTTGACGCCGTGGAGGCAGCCGAATGACTGACCGGCTCGAAATCGTTTTTCTGGGGCTGTCACTCTCTTCATCCTGGGGAAATGGCCATGCCACAACGTTTCGAGGCTTGCTGAAGGGCCTGCATGAACTCGGCCACAACGTGACCTTCATCGAGCGCGACGTTCCCTGGTATGCCAATCACCGCGATCTGCGCGACCCAGACTTCTGCACCCTGCGCTATTATCAATCGACGCATGAATTGCAGCGCGATCACGCTCGATGTCTGGAAGAGGCTGACGTGGTTGTTGTCGGTTCATTTGTCCCCGAAGGGCGTACCGTCATCGACGTCGTTGCCTCGATCTGCAAGGGTCGGTTCTGCTTCTACGACATCGATACGCCGGTGACACTGGCAAAGCTTTCCGCGGATGATTGCGACTATCTGAGCTGGCGTCAGATCCCGTATTTCGACGTCTATTTTCCTTTGCCGGAGGTCCCATCCTCGATCGGCTCGTCACTGAGTTCGGGGCGCGGTGTGCCGAACCGCTCTATTGCTCGGTTGACCCCGAACGCCATCACCAGACCGACGACCCTATCCGCTGGGACCTTGGCTATCTGGGAACCTACAGCGCCGACCGGCAGGAAACGCTGGACGCACTCCTCTTGCAGCCGGCGCTTCGCATGCCGGACAGGCACTTCGTCGTCGCCGGGTCGCAATTTCCCTCCGACATTTCGTGGCCCGACAATGTCGAGCGCATCGAGCATCTGCCACCCGCCGACCATGCGGCCTTTTATAGCCAGCAACGATATACGCTGAACGTCACGCGCAGATCCATGATCGCCGCGGGATGGTCACCCAGCGTGCGCCTTTTCGAGGCCGCGGCGTGCGGAACGGCGATCATCAGCGATCGCTGGCCGGGTCTCGACAGCTTCTTCCCGGCATCGACGATCCACACCGCGGCCAAGCCCGACGATGTGATCGAGATCCTGGCCGAGGTGAGCGAACGCACCAGGCTCGCAACTGCCCGCCAAGCCCGGGCGCGCGTTTTGCAAGCACACACTGGTGCCGCCAGAGCCCAGCAGTTCGTTGCGTCGCTGGAGCGCTCAAGGGCGGCAGATCCCGGCCTCGTCGTCGGAAGCGCGGCATAAGTGACAGACAGGAGAAGACGAGATGAAATCAACGAGAGAAGAGCCAAAGACGGTGCTTGTCGCCGGTGGCGCAGGATTCCTCGGTTCGCATCTTTGCGAAACTTTGCTCGGCCGCGGCTGGCATGTCATCTGCGTCGACAATTTCCTGACGGGCCGCATGGAAAACATTCACCCGATCATGGACATGCCAGGGTTCAGACTGATCGAGCACGACGTCTGTCAGCCATTGGAAATCGCACGGCCGCTCGATCGTGTCTTCAATCTGGCATGTGCAGCCTCACCGCCGCGCTACCAGGCCGATCCCATCCACACCACTAGGACCTGCGTGGTCGGAACGTTGAACCTGCTCGAACTTGCGTCCCACAACAAGGCACGGTTCCTGCAGGCCTCAACCAGTGAAGTGTATGGCGACCCCGAACGCCATCCGCAAACAGAAGACTATGTCGGCCATGTGAACTGCACCGGCCCCCGGGCGTGCTACGACGAAGGCAAGCGTACCGCCGAAACACTTTGCTTCGACTATTTAAGGGCTGGCGCTGGGGACGTTCGCGTCGCACGTATTTTCAATACCTACGGCCCAAGAATGGACCCGGCGGATGGCCGTATCGTCTCCAACCTCGTCATGCAGGCCCTCGAGAGGCGCCCCATGACGATTTTTGGCGATGGCGAGCAGACCCGGTCTTTCTGCTACGTCTCCGATCTGATCGACGGATTGGTCCGCCTGATGGAGGTTGAACCAAATCCCGGCGCGCCGATCAATCTCGGCAATCCCGACGAATTCACAATCACGCGCTTGGCTGCAATGGTCAAAGAGATGACCGGCACGAAGTCGAACTTGAAATTTCTTCCCCTGCCTCAGGACGACCCTCGCCGCAGGAGACCCGATATCACGCGCGCGAAGGCCCTGCTTGGGTGGAGGCCGAAGGTGCCGCTCAGTCAGGGATTGAGGCGCACCATCAGCTACTTTGCCGAACCCGACAACAACCAGGCCAACGCCAGAACGAAGCCCATGGCCACAAATGAGAATACTCTGCAAATAGGCTACGGAACCTTCCCGCCTGCCAAGGGTCGCGCCGCGCCGATGACCTCCGATCGGGGATAGGCCTCGCCAGCCCCGGCCGGTCGCGTCTACGGGAACATATGGCCGCGCCCGAGGTTTGGCAGAAAGCCGACCGGAGATTGCACCCGTGCACCGCAAAGAAGCAGCAAGAGAGATCGACGTCATGGCCACGCGTGCCACTGCCGCCTATCTGAAGCGCGCGTCGGTCACTTATCTCGAATGTTGCATCAGCCTGATGCTGACCCATCTTAAGACCGAAGAAGTCGCGGTCATACTTGAGGAACAAGCAGAAATGCTGCGGCGCCTCGGTTGAGGCGAACCGGCGGGTGCCTATGCTCGAGACCTTCTTCTCAGATCGTCCAGAAATCGTACGAGCCCTTCCCGATAACGCTTCGCCGCTTTTTGCGTCCTCGCTTTCTCACCGCCATGCTCGGATTGTGCAGCCAGCGACCAGAAGCCCAGTTGGAATGCCAAGTAGCACGGTTGCAGATAGTCGATCAGCTCGACATCGATGCCGCGTTGAAACGTGGTCCGCAGTTGCTCTTCGATGTAGCCGGCAAGGGTGTCGCTTTCGCTCGCTGACAATGCATGCTCGAAGCGCACCGCCGCAACATCCCACTCGACGGGTTGGCAACCGATCAGATCATGGGCGACGCAATGATCGACCGCATCTGTCTTCACCAGCTTCCTGTCTGCGCAAACGATGAATTCCCAGGGATGAAGCCTGCCGTCAATCTCGACACGACGCGCATGCTTCGGGGGAGTCTGTTGAGAAAACCATTCCCGCAACTCGGCAGCGCGCACGCTGCCCAGAGCTTCGGCTGCATTGTGCGTCGCCATGTCGGCAAGGGCCGAGAGGGATGCTCCTTCTTCGCTCGTATGCAGATGGATCGCGCGCCACGCCAGATAGCGTCCCAATTCGACGACAAGATCCCGGTTCGAAATCGGTGCCCCGTCCAAAGTGGTGCCGTCGATCCATCGTTCGATCAGAAAGCCATGGCAGAGCCCGACCACCTCCGGCCCGAACCCCGCCTTGTGCAACATCACAGCCGTGCTTGACTTGCGTTGTCCGGTTGCGCCTAGGCCGGCAAATTTGACCAGCCAGCGAGCCTCGCCTGCCACAGCCAAGAATTTTTGAGCCTCCCGTGCGCGCCAACTTGCAGGCCATTCTGCCTCGTTTGCATAATGCAGATCGCGCCAGGTGCCGCCCGAGATGTCGGTGACGATCACTTCCGAATTGCCAACCGCCTCGGCTACCCAATCGCGCAGCGCCGGCATATGCGGACCGATCGCAAAGGTGCGCTCGAAACTGGCCGCGACATGTTTGCGGCAGTACGACCAGGTCCGCCGAATTTCCCTCGAGGCTTCCCTGCCCGGTTCACCCGAGTGGCTCGGAAATAGGTGTATCTGTTCAATTGCAATGCCCATCTCCCGCAGCCATCGCACAACTGCATTCACCGAACTTCCCGACAGCCCCGGCCCCTCATCGACGATGGCGAAAGAGGCCGATGGATCATGCCGCCAAGGCGCAATCACATCGGGATCAGCCCTGATTTGGCGTTGAAAGGGATGGCCGACCGGACGCACGCTGAGCGGCGCCGGCGCTCCGATCGCAGCGGCCACGATGGCTGCCAGCCCCAGGCCGATGCTGCGGATGCCGATGACGCATGTGTTCGGGCCAAGACCGGAGTCGCGCGCCGCGACAAGGTAGCTCTCGGGATAAAGTGCATAGTGTGCATAACCCTCGGCCGCCCCGGTCGAAACCGCCCTTGACAGTCGAGTTCGGCTAGCATCCGACGCAAGCCAAGATCTAGAGGACCACTCGTCGCGAAGCCGCTCTGCCAGGAACTGACAACTTCAGACGCCAGACCGAGTAGCAGACGAGCGCCCTGCTGTCGTGGCGGGGAATCGGCGTCAAGGCCGGTCGATTGAAACTCGCGATCGGCCATGGCCTGCACCAGTTCCGACACGGCGATAAACAGCCCCACCAGTTCCGCATGGCGCGTTATCCCGCTGGCCAGATCACCGAGGCTTTCTGCAACGTCGCTGACCCTGGTGCGGAGATGTCGAGCATCGTCCATACGCTTGTGGTCGCCGTAGACGATCATCCTCGATTTCCTGTGGCGGCGATGAGCAACGAGGAATTGGGTGGTTTCGATCCACCACCGTCCTCATTTTTTCATGCGCCAAGGAACATTCCTGAAAGCTGCCGGTTCGGCGCGTGGAACTTACATTGAACGAGACAGGTGGCGGTTCGTGGGATCGAAGAAAGTTCGTATCGGCATTATCGGAATCGGCAACTGCGCATCCTCCCTTGTGCAGGGCCTGTCGTTTTATCGCGACGCCAAGGGCAACGAGCCCATTCCCGGTCTGATGCATGCCGACCTGGGCGGCTATCACGTCGACGACATCGAGGTCGTCTGCGCATTCGATGTCGCCCAGGGCAAGGTCGGATGCGACGTGGCCGAAGCTGTCTTTTGTCGGCCGAACAACACTTTCCGCTTTGCTGATGTGGCAATGACCGGGGTGCGCGTCGAGCGCGGTCCAACCCTCGATGGGATCGGCAAATATCTGCGTGACGAGATCGACGAAGCGCCCGAACCGGTCGCCGACGTCACCGACATTCTGCGGGCGAGCGGTGCCGATGTCCTGGTTTCTTACCTCCCCGTCGGGTCGGAGCAGGCTACTCACTTTTACGCTGCCTGTGCGCTGGAGGCGGGCTGCGCCTTCGTCAACTGCATTCCCGTTTTTATCGCGTCGCGCCCGGAATGGCGCCAACGCTTCGAGCAAAGAGGCCTGCCGCTGGTCGGTGACGACATCAAGAGCCAGGTCGGTGCCACCATCGTCCATCGCCTGCTCGCCAACCTGTTCCGCGAGCGCGGCGTACGCATCGACCGCACCTATCAGCTGAATTTCGGCGGCAACACCGATTTCCTGAATATGCTTGAGCGTGAGCGACTGGAATCGAAAAAGATCTCCAAGACCCAATCCGTGACCAGCCAGATCGACGTCCCGCTGGACCCGGGAGACATCCATGTCGGACCGAGCGACCACGTCCCTTGGCTGACGGATCGCAAATGGGCCTACATTCGCCTCGAAGGCACCACCTTCGGCGGCGTGCCGCTCAACGCAGAACTCAAGCTGGAGGTATGGGACTCACCCAACTCCGCGGGCGTGGTCATCGATGCGGTGCGCTGCGCCAAGCTGGCCCTCGACCGCGGCATTGCCGGAGCTTTGACCGGCCCTTGCAGCTACTTCATGAAGTCGCCGCCCGAGCAATTCACGGACGCCGAAGCGCGCCTGCGAACCTTGGCGTTCATCGCAGGCAAGGACGAGCCCATGCTCGACGCGGCGGAATGACGACGATCTTCTCCCTGATCCGCCACGCTGCGCACGACAATGTCGGCTGCTATCTCGCTGGACGCTTGCCCGGTGTTTGCCTTGGCGAAGCCGGTAAATCGCAAGCCGCCCAACTTGGGGAACGCATGGCGCGCGAGGGAATCACCGCCATTTTCTGCAGCCCGCGCGAGCGCACCCAGGAGACGGCGCTGCCTGTCGCAATAGCCTGCGGGATCGAGGAGATCGCAATTCGCCCCGAGCTGGATGAAATCGACTTCGGCCCGTGGTCGGGAAAAACGTTCGAGGAACTCAACGGTGACGCCGCTTGGCGCGCGTGGAATGAGGAACGCCAGGTCGCAAGCACACCCAGCGGCGAAACAATGCTCAGCGTCCAGGAGCGTATCGTTTCCCTCATGACCACCGTGCGCGAGTTTCATCCGAATAGACGTGTGGCGCTGGTCAGCCATGCCGACGTCATCAAGGCTGCCGTCTGCCACGTTCTTGGCCTCGCAGCGGGCGAGTGTTTCCGCTTCGATATCGATCCAGCGTCGATCACCACGATCGTCTCGGGCGACTGGGGCTCAAAGCTGATCAGAATGAACGAAATCGCCTGACGAGGACCTTACCGGATGCAGATGCTGATTTTCGGCCTCACGGTGACCTCGTCCTGGGGAAATGGACATGCCACGCTTTGGCGCGGCTTGATCCGCGCCATGGCCGGAATGGGTTGGTCTACCACCTTCTTCGAGCATGATACGCCCTATTATGCCGGGACTCGCGATCTCAGCCACCTCGACGGAGGCAAGGTCGTTATCTATCCGGACTGGGAGGACATTCGCCGCGTTGCGGAGCGGGAAATGAAGCAAGCGGATGTCGTTGTCGTCACATCCTATTGCCCCGATGCAATCGAAGCGTCGCGTCTTGCGCAGCAAGCGTGCCCGGGCCTGCGGGTTTTCTATGATCTGGACACACCGATCACGCTCGCCTGTATCGAACAAGGGGAACGTCCACCTTATTTCGGTCCCGAGGGTCTTGCCGATTTCGACCTCGTGCTGAGCTACACCGGCGGGTCGGCGATCGATGCGCTCAAGACGGTGCTTGGGGCGCGCCATGTTGTGCCCCTGTTTGGACATGTTGATCCAGAACGACATCGACCGGCAGCGACAAGGACCGAATTCGCCGGCGATCTGTCGTATTTGGGAACTTACGCGCCGGATCGTCAACTCGGCGTCGAGAAGCTCCTGGTGCGGCCCGCCGCACGCCTGCCGGACCACCGCTTCGTCATCGGCGGGGCGCAATACCCGCAGAACTTCCCTTGGAGCGAAAACATCTTTTTCGTCCGGCATGTTCCGCCGGCAGACCATCCCGCCTTCTTCTCATCGTCGCGCCTGACGCTCAACGTTACGCGCGAAGCCATGGCGCGAAAGGGGTGGTGCCCCTCCGGCCGGCTGTTCGAGGCAGCTGCCTGTGGGGCGACGATCGTCACTGACGACTGGCCAGGCATCGACAGTTTCTTCGAGCCGGGCCGCGAGGTCATTCTGGCTCACACCACCGATGACGTGGTCGCAGCCTTGCGAATGCGTGAAAGCGAACTCAGCGCTATCGGGAGCCGTGCACGCCAGCGTGTCCTGGCCGAACACACCTCCACGAGGCGAGCTGCGGAACTCAACCGCATCTTGGCTGATGCGACGCGAAATCCGGCCGGCCGACGGATGGAGGCTGTCTGATGTTGGGCATCGTGCCTGCGGCGGGACGCGGCAGCCGCATACAACCCCTGGGCTTTTCCAAAGAGCTCCTGCCGGTAGGCAGCCGGCGTGATGGAGAAACGGAACGGCCTTGCGCGGTAAGCGAATACCTGGTGCGGCGAATGGTGCTCGCTGGCGTCGACAAGCTGTGCTTCATAATCGGTCCGGGCAAGTCCGACATCCTTGAATACTACGCGGCCGGATATGGCTCGGCGGCCGCCATCTTCGTTGTGCAACCGACGCCTGTCGGACTCTGCGACGCAATATTCCGGGCAGCACCGCTCGTACCCCCGGATGAGATGGTGCTGGTCGGCCTTCCCGATACGATCTGGTTTCCCGAGGACGGTTTTTGCCACATGGCGGACGACCGTTTGTCTTTTCTGCTCTTCCCGGTAGAGCGCCCTGAATTCTTCGACGCCGTGCTGCTCGACCCCGACGGCCGGGTGGTGGAAATTCAGGTCAAGCAACAGGGAGCCGGCACCAACTGGGTTTGGGGAGCGTTCAAGATGCCGGGCCGCATTCTTCACCAGTTAGAAGCGCTATGGCGCCAGCGAAATCGCAGCGACGAATATATCGGCACGCTGATCAACGCATTCCTGTCGGACGGTGGCGAAGCTTATGGGGTCAAAGCGGGCGCCGCCTATGTCGATGTCGGCACCTTGAACGGCTATCGAACGGCGCTGCAGTTGCTGGACGATCGTAAGTCCACCGACGCGTCTCTATCGGCCGTGGTCGTGTCTTCGTCGCACGTTCACGTACCTATTGTTCCCGGGGAAGGAGCCTAGTCATGCTGCATACGAATGCCGAAATCCGCCGTCAGATCGATGCCCTTGGCCCCTGGTTTCACAACATGGATTTGGCAGGGGTTGAAACCGCCCCCAATCACTTCCTCGGCAATTACCCCCTGATCAAATGGCGCAAGTTCGCCGATGCCGTTCCGGCCGACCTTTCCGGCAAATCCGTGCTCGACATTGGCTGCAACGCCGGCTTTTACTCCATCGAAATGAAACGGCGCGGCGCCGCCCGGGTGCTGGGCATCGATTTCGATGAGAGCTATCTCGCCCAGGCGCGCTTTGCAGCCGAGGTTGCGGACTGCGACATCGATTTTCAGACACTTTCGGTCTATGACGTCGGCGCCTTGCGCGAGACTTTTGACATCGTGCTGTTCATGGGCGTTCTCTATCATCTGCGTCATCCCTTGCTCGCCCTCGACTTGATCCGCGAACATGTGGCGGGAGATCTCATGATCTTCCAATCCATGCAGCGAGGCAGCGCCGACCTGCCTGCATTGGAGCAGGACTATCATTTCTGGACGCGCGATTTGTTCGACCAGCCGGAATTTCCGAAACTGCATTTCATCGAGCATCGCTATGCCGATGACCCGACCAACTGGTGGATTCCCAACCGTGCCTGCACCGAAGCGATGCTGCGCAGCGCCGGTTTCGAGATCGTCCTGCACCCCGAGCAGGAAGTGTATCTTTGCCGCGTTGCCGGCGCAGGGTCAGACGGCTGCGCCGTCTACCCTTCGAAAGGACGGCGCGATGATTGAAGCCGCGATGATATGGAACGAGCCAAACAACAAATCACATTGGGATCCCGAGCTTGATCCAGACTGGAGCCGCTTCGCCGCCATGGCAAAACTGTCGGCCGATGCCATTGCATCCGAGAACCCTTCCCTAACCAAGGTTCTTGGCGGAATCTCGCCGATCGACGCCGGTTTCATCGTCCGTATGAAGGAGCTCGGCGTCCTGGATCATGTCGACGCCGTGGCGGTCCATGGATTTCCGCTCGACTGGAACCTGTGGCAGATTCAGGAATGGCCCCAGAAGATCGGCGAGGTCGCCGCGGTCACGGACCTTCCTGTCTGGGTCAGCGAAGTCGGGGTGTCGACTTTCGGCGCCGAGGAAGTCCAGGTCTGGGGGCTGCGCCGCACTGCCGAACTGCTGGTCGGCAATGCGCCACGCATCCAGTGGTACAGCCTCTATGATCTGCCGCGTGAATGGGAGGCAACCACACGCCATCGGGAGGCGGAAGGATCATCATATTACCGTCACTTCCACATGGGGCTGCTTCGCCAGGATGGGACACCAAAACCTGCCCTGGAGGAGTTCTTGCGTCACACACCGCAAATGGGTCTGGTTCAGTGGTTCCATTTTGAGGACCCTCGCCTCGACGATGCAGTTGCTTGGATGAAGCGGCTCGGCGTCACCAATTTGCGCACCGGACTCTCGTGGGCAGACAGCTTCCGGCCCAACGCGGTGGATTGGTTCGACCGGCAGATGGAGGCGCTGGTCGACTTCGACGTTACGGTCACCTTCTGCTTCACGCCCGAGCACCGTGGAATGATGCCGCATCACACCAGCCCACCTTTGGTGCCGGAGGAATTCGCAGCGTTTTGCGCCAACATGGTACGCCGCTACGCGCCTGAGATGCCCGTTGCTTCCCGTGCGGCGCCGCGGATCTCGACGGCGTGATGGCCAAGCCGAGGTAGCTGCCGTGACGCTCACCGTCCTCAACGTTGCTTATCCGCTGGCTCCTGTCGGGCCGGATGCCGTTGGCGGCGCCGAGCAGATATTGTCACTGCTTGACCAGGCGCTCGCGCGCGCAGGTCACCGGTCCATCGTCATCGGCTGCCAAGGATCCCGTGCAAGCGGAATTCTCGTGGAAGTACCCGCCGAGCGTGGCGTGCTCGACGAAGCAGCGAAAACGCGTGCGCAGATGTGCCTGCGAGAAGCGATCGCGACTTGCCGGAAACGCTGGCGGATCGATGTGGTCCACCTGCACGGCGTGGACTTCTCCGCCTATCTGCCGGATGACGGCCCAACATTGGTCACCCTCCATTTGCCGCTCGCTTGGTATCCTGCCGAAGCCCTGCGTCCAACACGCCGTGACCTTTGGCTGCACACGGTGTCAAGTGCCCAGCAGAAGACCGCACCGCAAGGCGCCAGCTTCATCGAGCCGATCCAGAACGGCGTCGACACCGAAGCTTTGTCGCAGAGCCGCGCGCGACGGAACTTCGCGCTCGTCCTCAGCCGGATTTGTCCGGAAAAGGGGGTCCATCTGGCGCTGCAGGCAGCAGCGATGGCGGGGGTGCCGCTCGCCATCGGCGGCCGGGTCTACCCTTACGAAACCCACTTGCGGTATTTCCACGAAGACGTCGAACCGCTTCTCGGCGGGAGCCGCCGGTTCCTCGGTCCGCTCGGCTTCTCAGCCAAGCGGCGGTTTCTGAACGCAGCCCGCTGTCTTGTCATTCCCAGCCTTGCCGCCGAGACAAGTTCGCTTGTCGCGATGGAAGCACTCGCCTGCGGCACTCCGGTGGTCGCGTTTCGACAAGGTGCCTTGCCGGATGTGATAGAGCACGGCAGGACCGGTTTTCTGGTCGACGATGTCGAGGAGATGGCCAAGGCGATCGTCGCCTCATCCAGTCTCGACGCAGAGACATGCCGCTCCGAAGCCCGCCGGCGGTTTCCGTTGGAACGGATGATTTCATCATACATGGACGCCTATCGCGCCTTGGCCCGGCTTGGCTCAGAGCAGCGTCCCGCGATGCAATGAACGGGACTTTGCTTCGCAGCGAGATCATTAGCGATGTCACGCGATTCGCCGCCCTTGCTCCGCACTGGTGGAGTCTATGGGAACACAGCTCCTCGGCGACGCCTTTTCAAAGTCCGGCTTGGCTGTTGCCGTGGTGGCATACATTCGCCCCGGGAGAACTGGCGACAGTCGCAGTCTGGCGAAGCACCGAATTGGTAGGTCTGGCGCCATTTTATGTCGAGCGCGGGATGGCTGGTCTCAAGCTTCTACCGGTAGGGATTTCGCTCAGCGACTACCTCGACCTGTTATGCCTGCCTGGAATGGAAGCGGCAGTCGCCGAGGTCATGGCGGAGCGTCTGCTCTCGATCGAATGGTCTCAATGGATCTTGCCCGATCTGCCGGCCGGGGGTGCGGCGTTGTCGATAGCTGATTGCAGGCTTGGTATCGGCCAGACTGTCAAGCACGCTGCCTGTCCAGTGCTTGTAACCATTGGCGACGACACGCTTTCCGGCTGCGTTCCTGCACGACGCAGACGACAGTTGCGACGAGCCTGTCAAGCCGCTTCCAGGCGCGGTCGGCTCGAGGTGGTTTCGGCCCGCGGCGATACAGACGCCTTCCTCGACCAGCTCATCCGACTGCACTGCGCGCGCTGGGCAGGAAACGGGAATGGCGTGCTGGCTGACGGGTCCGTCCAGGCGTTTCATCGTCGCGCGCTACCTTTGCTTGAGGCACGCGGGCTCGCGCGTTGCTGGCTGCTCACGATTGATGGCCACACGGTCGGCGCATACTACGGATTTCACCATCGCGGTCGCTCATACGCATATCTTGGCGGGTTTGACCCGGCATACGACCGTGAGAGCCCGGGCGCCATCCTCATCGGGCACGCCATCGCACAGTCGATTCGAGAAGAAGCTCGAGAGTTTGACTTCCTGCGAGGCCGGGAGGCCTACAAGTACACCTGGGGAGCGACCGATAGATGGACGATGCGCAGCGTCTTTACTCGGAACCAAGCGTGAGAGCTCAGGGCCATGCTGCCGCACAAGCCGGACGAATTTACCTTGGAAGACTGCGTCGATGGTGGGGGCGGCGCTGAAGCAGCGATCGCCCGCATGGCGCTTTGCTTCCCAGCCGGTTTCAGCGCGGCGCGATTGGCGGAGATGGTCCTGGACATCGAACCGATCGATTCGCGGCGTGGGCACAAGCTGCTGGAGATTGCTCGGCTGCTGCGCCGGCGGCCGGAGATGTTTGCCACCTTGCGGGAAACCGGTTTGGCAGTGCGCCATGAACGCGACGAGACAGAAACGGATGCCGGTGTCGTCATGCGGCTGGCGGCCGGGTTCGATGCAGCCGCGGCGGTGTCCGCGGCAGCCAGCGTCCAGCTCTCCAGTCTGGGCGATGAGGAGCGCCTCTCGGCGGCGACACAAGAGATCGCCGAGTGGCTAGATCGGCAAGGGTTCACGGGAGCTGACCGCGAGATCCTGGACATCGGTTGCGGAATCGGCCGTTTTGAAAGCGCTCTCGCAAAGGCCTGCGGGCGTCTGATCGGCATAGACATATCTCAAGAAATGCTTTCGATCGCCGCGAGCCGATGCAAGGGACTTGCCAATGTCGAATTCAGAAATACGTCCGGCCTTGATCTTGCGGGATTTGCGGACGCTAGTTTCGACGGCGTGCTGGCCGTGGACAGTTTCCCCTACCTTGTTCTTGCGCACGTGGCCGAGCAACATTTCAGCGAAACCGCGCGAGTGCTGAAAAGGCCGGGCTGGCTGGTGTTGCTGAACTACTCTTATCGTGGATCCCACCTTCTGGATCGCGAGGAAGTCGGTCGCCTGGCAACACAGTACGGAATGCAACTGATCGTTGATGGCGAGCGGCCGTTCCGTCATTGGGACGGCGTGGCCTTTGTCCTTACTCAGAGTGCGACAGCTCACCGCACGTGAAGTCGATTTGGGAGATGGTGGACTAGGGTTCGTCGCCGGCACAGCGGATGGCGCCCTGTTTGCATTTGCACGGACACAAAGGCCCATCGAAGCATGAGGCGTGTGGAGGGTGCCACAAATGCTGCACTGCATGGAACAAGCAATGAAGAACCAAGTTCGGTCGCGGTAAACGCAGGGCTTTCCCATGAACGGTCTGGTGAAAGATCTTCTTATGGAGGTGGCTGAACTGCTGCCGGCGCTCGCACCGAAGCACCCTGATGTGCCGGTTGACGCGCCAAACTTTCCTAATGACCTGGAGCCAATCATTAGAGCCGACCCGGTATCAGCGCCGCCCTCGGTCCAGAGCGGCTCTATCGGCCTGGAGGACCTGACGATGCCGAAGTATGATGCATGGCACGAATTCTTGAAGACCATGGACGCCGATGAGGTGGTTGTTACGTTCGCGCAGCTGAATGAGCTTGCCCCGTTGCCCCAGTCTGCGCGTGAGCCGCTTTGGTGGTCGAACGACAATGCGGAAGCTGGGGCCTGGCTGAGCGCGGGCTACACAGCGTCTGTGGATACAAAGGAGGAGACCGTGAAATTCCGGAAGGCCGATCGGACTTGAGTTGAAGCAAAGACGTTCGCTTCAACGCGGGAGCCCAATCGACGTTTTACAACCTTGCCGCCTTTAGCTAGGCCGGTTCAGAACTCTCGCCGGCCCCGGCAAGCCGTTCCCGAACAGCTTCATCCGTCTTGCTGAGCGTCGTTCGCACCACCTGGTCGACTTTGCCGACCAGGGTTTCGGCACCCTCTCCGCTCAAGCCCTGCCGATCAGCTTCCTGATTGGCCGCATCATAAGCTTGCGACGCAACGTCCTTGACCTGCTCAACTCCGCGCTCGAAAACTTTCTGGGCGCTGTCGCGCAGGTCTTCGCTCAGGGCGCCGAGGTTTTCATCTTCTGTTTGCGTGTGCGGCAGCATTGCACCGATCACCGTTCCAACCAGCAGGCCCATGGCGGCAACAGCCAGCGGCTCGCCCTGGAGAACATCCTGGGCGGAGCGGCCGGCCTGCCCGGCACCCGATCCAAGGCGTTCCGTTGCGGCCGACAGCGCGCTCTTGGCGTCGGCAGCGACATTGACCACACTCTCCGTAGCGCTTGAAGCGGCGGCGGTTATTGACTCCGCCGCACTCGAGAGACTGGCACCGGGGCCAGCACCGGTTTCGCCATTCGCGTCACCTTGCGAGCCGCCCCGCCCATCTGAACGAGCGTTATCACCACCGCGGACGCCGTAAGCAACGGGTGAATTCGGGCCACGGTAGCTGTCGGGCGATGTGCCTTTGCCAAGCATGAGCCACGCCAGTCCCGCACCGACCATGGTGAGCGGCAAGGGGTTGTCTCGAACTTGGGTCCGTAGATTGTCCATCATTGACGAAAGATCGCCTCCGGCGAACAGCCCGGTGAACTCATCCATCAACTGGCCAGGGGTCATCTTGCTGCGGATTGAATCCGCTGTATCCGTCAATTTGGCTCGTGCAATATCGGCGTCACGTTCGAGTTCGGCGGCGGATTTGTCGCTCATCTTACCTGTTCCTTGATCACGCGCGCGTCGCGCTTGAGCTGGTCTTGAGTACGGTCGGGAGTCAACTCCGAAGGGTTCATGCTCGCCATGCCCGTCCTGAGAAGCACAACGCCAATGACGGCCACGACCACGCCCACCAGCAGCGATGACCATCCCGCGCCGAGGCCGGCACTCGCCAATGCGATTACCAGCGCTTGAAGAAGAACAACCAAGGCAGCCAGGAGACAAATCGCGCCACCAAGCACCTCGACTGCGCCCATTCCGGCCTGGCTGGCCTTCTCACTCAACTCTGCCCGCAAAAGCCGGCCTTCGGTCTGAAGAAGCGTAGCGACCTGTTGCGCGAGATCACTGACCAGGGTTGCAAGACTGCGGCTGTCCCCGGTGCCTCGGTCGTCCCCGACATTGCTCATTGGGGATCCTCCAGTCTCTCATCCATCCAGTCACCTCTGAAAGCGGCAGGCTGTCCGTCCTCGCCAGTCTCACCATCGGTATCGCCACGAGATAGGGGAGAAGATCCGCCGCCGGGCGAAACATGTTCGGCTGACCCGGCGGGGGGAGAACTCTTCAAAAATCGTCCTAAGGCCAAACCGGCCAGCAGGGATCCGGCAATAAGAGCCGCTGAGTTTTCCCGGCCGAAGGATCGAACATCATTCAGCACGTCTCGGAAGGGCTTGTCCTTCAGGGAAGAAGATAGGCGCTCCACCCCGTCAGAAGCATCAAGCGCGAATTTGGAAGCAATTTTCTGGTCGGCGTTCGCCAGATGCTCGCTTGCCGCTCGCAATGCTCCGCCAACTGCCTTCAGATTGGAGCTGATGTCATGCTGCGCGCCTTTCGCCTTTTCCAGCAACGCCTGTCCAGCTTCGGACACGTAATCGCCGGCCTTGGCAGTGAGGTCGTCACGGGCGTCATCGAACGCCTCCCTCGCAGCCTGTGTCTCCTGCTCCAGCCTGCCGGCAACTTCGCTGCCGGCGGCTTCAGAACCCTGCCCTTGTTCGCCTTCGCGCTGCATGGCCGCTCCTAATGAAAGCCAAAGAATGAGAGGATCGCGAGCACGACGACGACCAGGCCGATTAGATAGATGACACTGTTCATGGTGCTATTTCCTCCATGTAGACCGAACCTCCATGCCGGCCTCATGTTCCCTGAGCCCGATAGTTTTCTTCGGAAAGCGCGGTACCAATGCAGGGATGTCGCCAATCGAGAGACGCTCGGGGCCGAAGGCGACCTGCGGCTTTATCGTGATCCAGGACCTAGCTGTCGAACTTCCGGCCGGGCCTCTGGTCCCGTGTCAGGCGGTCCAACTCCCCCTGGATTCGGTCCAACTTCCCAAGCACCAGCATATGTTGCGCCGTGTCGACACGGAAAAAGCAACAACGCCAACAAAGATGATCACTGCCAGAACTTCCAGCCTAGCAGCGGTAAGGTGCGATGTTCCCCCAGGCGAACGAAATATTTCCCTCCAGAAGCTGCATCCAGATCGCCGATCTCCAGTCGGAAAACTAGGCGACGGATTGGTGCAGCATATCGAGCATGACGCGAATGGCTTGTGTTTGTGAACTCATGGGCAACAGGGATCGTTTGCAGATCAACCGGCCGCTACGGAGCTGGCACCCTCGCGGCACTTTACGATCGCGCCATAACGCCGCTGCTGCCTTTGCCCGAAAGGCAACCGCGATTGCTTCGGGCCCGACGTCTATTTTGCTCACACCCAGTTCCGCAGCGCATATTCGCAAGCCGGCAAGGTCCACCAGGATTTTCACCTCTCCAGGTATGGCGCCAAAGCGGTCCTCCAATTCATCGCGGAACGCATCGAGGTCCGCCTGTGACCGGATTCGGCTAAGCCTTGCGTACAAACTCAGCCGGACGCTGGCGTCAGGCACATAATCGTTCGGGAACGACCCTTTGCTATTTATGCTTATCTCAGCGATCTGTTTGTCGGGATCCGGTCTACCCCCGGCAATGGCGAGCGCTCGCTTGAGCATCTGTTCGTAGAGAGCCGCGCCAATCAGCTTCACATGACCCGCCTGCTCCTCACCGAAGAGATCACCGGCACCGCGCAAATCGAGGTCCCTTTGGCTGATCGCCAGACCCGATCCAAGGCGATCCAGCGCTACGAGCGTGGCTAGACGGGCTTTCGTACCTTCGGGTAGGTCACGGCCCGGCTCTGTCAACAGAAACGCAATGCCCTGCGTCCTCCCTCTCCCGACACGGCCACGCAGCTGGTGCAGCTGTGCGAGGCCGAACCGGTCTGGCCGCCAGATGATGATCGTATTGGCCCTCGGCACATCGAGACCGCTTTCGATTATGTCGGTGCTGACCAAAACGTCGCCCTCGCCGGCTGCAAAGCTGACGACGATGTCGTCGAGTTCACTCCCATTCATTTCGCCATGGGCTGTTTTCACTGAGAGTGTGGGGACCAACCGGTTCAGTTTCTCGGCGATTGGCTCGATGTCTTGGATGCGCGGAACGACAAAGAAAGTCTGCCCACCGCGACGATATTCTCGCAGGACAGCGCTGCGTACGGATGTGGCATCGAAGGGCGCCAGCAATGTGCGAATGGGGCGCCGTTTGGCCGGTGGGGTTCTTAGCGTGCTGACATCTTGCACCCCTGAAAGTGCGCTTTGCAGCGTCCGGGGTATGGGTGTGGCGCTCATCGTCAACGTATGGATGCCGGGCGCCAGATCGCGCAGGGCCTGCTTCATCTTCACGCCAAAACGATGCTCTTCGTCGATCACCAAAAGCCCGAGATTGGCGATGGCAACGCTCTTGGACAGAATCGCCTGCGTGCCTACCACGATCCGGATGGCTCCACTTCGCAATCCCTCCTTGACCTTTGCCGCTTCGGCGGCTCCTACAACCCGTGACAGGTGAGCAACCTGAATGCCCATTTCCGCGAAACGACCGCGAAAAGTCTCGAAGTGCTGACGGGCCAGCACGGTCGTGGGGGCAACCACGGCGACCTGCATGCCGCATAGAGCGGCCGCCGCGCAAGCGCGCAAAGCCACCTCGGTTTTGCCGAAGCCGACGTCGCCGCAAATGAGACGATTCATGGCTTTCCCCGATGAAAGATCTTGGAGGACGGCCGCAATTGCTTTGGTTTGGTCACGGGTCTCGCGATGCGGAAAGCGCGCACTGAAGCGCGCAAGGTCGGCTCGCTTCGGTTTGATGATCTCTGCCGGCTGCTCCGACCTGGCCCGAGCGCGCGCCACGAGCCGTTTGGCCAGCTTCTTTATTTCGCGCATCACAGATTGTTGTCGCTTCGACCAGTCATCGCCGTCCAGACGGTCCATGCGCACGGAATCCGGCTCTGATCCGTAGCGCCAGATCCGGCCGAATTCGTCGACCGGCACGAGCAAGGATGCCCCATCCCGGTATTCCAGCCGCACGACGTCCTGTCCTTGACCGGCCAAATCTGTCCGTTCGATCGCCGCGAGCTTCCCCAGGCCATGCCCTTCGTGCACCACGGCGTCGCCAATTTGTAACTCGGCTTCGAGCATGCCGGGATCGGGTCCCGCAACCGTTTTCGACACCGAACCGAATATGTCCGCAGTGGCAATGACGACGATGTTTGACTGGGGCGCGACGAACCCCTCGTCGAGATCGAATTCAGCCTCTAGAAGACAGCCAGTCGGCGCTGCCAAAACTTGCGTCCAATCCGTTACCCTGGCAGCCCGTGTTGTGAATTTCCGTTCCAGCAGTCGGCCTGCCCGTTCCAGTTCCGCGGTTTGGCCGGTGATGAGGACGGTAGCGCCGGAGCTTTGCTGTGTTTTCACGAACTCGGTGAATTCGTAGCCGGGGCGTGCGCCCCTGAAGAACCTTGGAACTCGCCCACCGCGCGCTGTAACGCGCACGCATTTGCGCCCCCGGAGCGCCTCAATCCAGCCTTCGCGAGACAGATAGAATTTCTCGGCGCACGGTTTTGCAGCCTTGGATGTCTCCTGCTTGGCAAGTCGGGCATCCTCGATGATCTGCAGGGTGCGATTGAGCGGCAGAAAGTCCACGCCGCTTTGAAGGGAGACTGTCGCCCCGGGTGCAGTATCGAAAAGCGTCGGCATCTCGCCATAGATTGAGACGAGACGTTCCTCAATGGGAACGGGGCGCACGTCCCCTGCTTCAACATCATCGCCGGCGCCCAAGATGAGTTCGGACGCAGGGCCAATCAGTGCACGGGTGAGGGATTGCTCGCTTAGTTGGCTGACGGGATCATAGGTCTTCAGTTCCGCAATCGACTGTCGAGGGTCCAGGACAATACGCAATGGCAGGCTGTCGCCCGCAGGAAAAATGTCGATGATGCTCCCTCGCAAGGCGAACTCTCCAGGCTCGTCCACGCGATCGTCGAGGAAATAACCAAACCTCTGAAGCGATTCTTGGAAAGCCTTCAGATCAAGGGTTTTTCCTAGCTCAAGCGTCGTGAACGCAGGCGATATTACATGTCGCGGTGGCACGCGCTGCACGGCTGCTTCTACTGAGGTAACCGTTATGCGCGGGCGTCCGGGCGGATCGGCAATCGCGTTCAGGACCGCGAGCCGTTGGCCCATGGTCTCGCGGGTAGGCCACACCCTGTCATAAGGCAGGCAATCCCACGGCGGGAAGAGCAGGATGTCCGTCCGAGGCAGGAAACGCGTTAACGCTTGGGCGATCTCGTCAGCGCCTCGTTCGGAACAGGCTATATGGATGAGGTCATTGTGCCGCTCACTCTCCAGATACAGCGCCGCAGCCACTGCGCCGGCCGGCGGATCTTCTTCTGGCTCTGCAAGATGCACCTCATTCGATGTAGGATAGTTTTCCTCCGCAGCAAACTCGATGGAGTCTTTACCTTTCAGCGCCATTTCACCGCAGCCACGATATGTTGGATTGGTGCGTGAGGGGTGCCTGTCGTCGCTGTCCAGAGGGACATCGTCGAGGCCATTTGCCCCCCTGCCGCACATGTTCATCCAGCCGTAAAGTTCCGATGTAGACCTTTGTTCCGGGGCCGTAGGTTGCCCGCGAGCAGAGATTGCACGCAGGCCTGCTGGCATCGATGCTGACACGAGGCGACTTCTGCCTTACGAGTGCGTGGCCGTATCATGAAAAAGCCGGCCGCCTTTCGGCGGCGGGCAATGTCTGGGAAGCACCGGGAGGAGGGGCGCGACAGCCGACGCGTTTCGACACGCTTATCTTCCGAAATGCCCAGCTATTTTTTTTGGCGCTGCATCAAAGTACACAGACTCTCTTTCACAAAGAGCCCATGGTGCGTTCTGAGGCCTCTCGACCGCTATGCACGGGCGTGCAGCGCATCCTCTGCCTCGAAAAGGATACAGGTATGCTCATACGTCAAAATCGCACAGCCGGAATCTATCCTTCCGACCTTGATTTGCTCAAGCGCGTGTTCGACTTGTTGTGTTGTGACTACCATTGCGCTCCCGGTTCACCTGTTGCCGAGGCGATAGCTATCAGACTGGTCGCCCTGTTCGAGGCTGGGGTCACGCGGGAAGAGGAACTGCTTGCAGGCGCACGTCCTGTCGTTCCACTGCCACGGGCCAGTTGATCGACATTCGCACGCGCAGACGCGTTTACAACACAACCGGCGGCGAGCCGAGCCGGATAGCTTTTGCCTCCCGAATAAGCGACGACCAATCCCAGCCGAGCAGGCTGATGAGTTCGAGGGCTTGAGCTTCAGTGATGCCGGTCTCACCGATCAGCTTTCGGGCAAGTCCTCGGATTTCGGGCTTTGCAGGCTCTGGAGCCATCGGGATGCCTTCCTTTAGAGGCCCCTAACCCACAACATTGGACAATGTTTCCGGCTGTCGCGTTTTTGGTTGTCACAGCTTCGTGTCACCGCGGTGGGGGCTGAGGTATCGGTAGTTTCTTCCCCCGTGTTGGCGGACTAGCCGCGTCGGTCCGCCCCGAGGTCGAGGTGCCCATCTGAAAGGTGGCTGCCGCGCCTCTCGACCAAAGTTTGCAGCGAGCTTTCGCCCAGGTGACGCAGAATGTTTTCGCGCGCTCGATTGAGCCGGCTTTTCACCGTTCCGACGGCACAACCGCAAATCTCGGCTGCCTCTTCATAGCTCACTCCCAGCACGCCGATCAGCATCACGACCTCACGCTGGTGTTCGGGCAGCTTTTGAATCGCGCCGTGCACCTCCCTGCTTTGTACTGACCACTCCTGGGTGGCTTCCGATACGGGCCTCGATGATGCGCAATCGAGGAGGCCAGGAGCTTCCCGCGCGGCGGTTCGTGCACGCGTGTAGAAGGTGTTGCGCATGATCGTGAATAGCCATGATTTCATCCGAGTGCCTGTCTCGAATTGATCGATGTTTGCCAGCCCCTTGGTCAGGGTCTCCTGCACCAGATCGTCTGCGTCGTCTGGATTACGGCAAAATGTACGCGCAAAAGCTCGCAATGCGGGGATGAGATCGACGATGGAAGCGTCGTTGCCTGCCCTGCCCGCCGATGCATTTTGATGCCTTGCCGACATACAGACTCCTCGCACGCTGCGCCGCTTAGCTTAATGTGCGGGCGTTCGTATCGTTCCGACTCTCACGCGCGGGAAATGAACCGGCACGCCACGCCATGCGGAATCCGGCCGGAGGCAATGAGAGGCCGATAAAGGCTGCTGAGAGTTGCCTTTGCGCAAGCGTGTTCGTGAGTTGTCATAGAGCAACCAACGGTGGCTCGCGAAACAGCTGGCATGCGAACCGCGCGAGGGTGAGGCGGGCAGTGTTGGCCGGTGCCATGTTGTTCACGCCAGTGCTTGATTCCGGCGTCGGATCCTGGTCGATCTGGGTTTTTGATCCACAGGTTCGACGTTAGCGTTTTCAGCTTTAGATTTAACCGGATCTGTCTCTTCCAGGGTTGTCCGCGATGGGCCAGTCGACTGGGCCCGGCGTGTGCATTGTCGCCGGTGATCTGACCGCATCGCGAAGCCACGACGACCCGGCCGCCCCGACGGGCTTTCAGGTATATTCGTGCTCATCAAACTTCGTCGTCGGAGACCCGCATGAGCCGGGTCCCCGGTAAGGATTTCCAGCGGCTGGCTGCTACGACTGCTTCCGGCCAGCTCTTGCTTTGTTTGCAGCTTCCTGGATATCGGCAGCACCACCCATATCGACATTCTTGGTTCGACCGGCCCCGGGTCCGGCGCCCAGATCGGCCCCCGTTGTCGGGTCCGAGGTCGGGTCGGATAGGGTTCGCTCAGCCATCTTGGCCACCACTTTGCTATCCTTGGTGGCGAGCTTTACGGTCGCGGTTCCATCTCCGCCATCCACCGGCATGACCTCTTCGAGATCGTCAACTCGGTCCCATTCCGGTCCTGAGTTCCACGGACCAGTGGTATCGCCGTCACCTTGGGAAGTGTTGACGTACATGCTGGCGTATTTTTCGATCCCCGGCAATTTGCCCGACGGGAAGTTGTTTTCTATCGCATACAGGGCTTTTTCGAAGGACTTCTGATGAGCCACTTCACGGGTCATCAAGAAGCCTAGGGCGTCCTTGACGCCGGGATCATCGGTGATGTTGATCAGTCGTTCATAGACGATCTTGGCCCGCGCCTCGGCGGCAATGTTGGAGCGCAGATCGACGGTGGGCTCTCCACGCGAGTCGACATAAGCCGCTGTCCAGGGCACGCCCGCTGAATCGCAGAGCGCAGGCGCGCCGCCGAACAGAATGGATTCCTTGGCGGTTGTGCCGCTGGCACCGATCATCAGGTAAAGGTCGGCTTCCTTCAATTGACCTTCAGCCATCTGAGCTTTCGCGGTCTTGTTGAGCATGGTGACTATCGAGCCAACGACTTCCAGATGGCTCAGTTCCTCGGTGGCGATGTCGAGCAGCATATCCTTGCGACCGATATCATCTTCGCCCAGCCCTTGCGTGAAATAGCGCATCGCTGCGGCAAGCTCGCCATCAGCGCCCCCAAACTGCTCCATGATCATGCACGCAAGGCGTGGGTTCGGTTCCGATACGCGGACGGTATATTGCAGCCTTTTATTGTGCATGAACATCAGCATTTCTCCATGGTTGGCCTGCCGAACCACCCGGCTGGATAAATGTTCCACCTATAGATTGCTGGTCTTCGTCACGCTGATGCGACCTGAAAGGGTGCTGATAACTCGCCACTTCAGGTGGCGTCTATCGACACCCACCTTGCAGAGACAGACAGACGTCGCGGCGTCGCCAGGGCTCAGTCGCGCCACCAGCCCGAGCGGAAATCGACCACGCATCAGAATGCCGAACATACGACGCGCGGTCTCCCGTTTCCTCAGTGACTGTTCCGTTGTGCGCTCAGTCAAACCGGGCATTCTGCAAGGCATCTGGGTGGCTTAAACGCGGGTGGAACAAAGTTGCTCTTCGGCAAGTTAGGCCATGAAACATCACGTCCCGATCGTCCAATACCATCTGTTTTGGACAACGATCGCGCCTGACAGAGGACTCTGCAATGGACCATCATATCAGAAAAATTACATCAAATAGAATTTCCGAAGATAGCCATACACTGCTTTGCTTTTCTCACCTCAGGTGGAATTTTGTCTATCAAAGGCCTCAGCATGTATTATCAATTGCGTCGAAGACTCAGAAAATTCTGTATTTCGAGGAGCCCGCTTTTGAAGAGGTGCCCGAGGCGTTCTTGAGAGCCAATGATGTGACCCCTTCTATCTGTGTATTGACGCCGATCCTCCCTATCGGGACCAATTCTGACGATGCGGTAAGCTCTCAGCGAAAACTCCTTGACCGTCTTCTAGCCTCCGTCCCTCAGGGGCGATTGACGCTGTGGTACTACACCCCGATGGCCCTCCGGTTCAGTGACCATCTGCTTGCCGATGTCTGCGTCTACGACTGCATGGATGAATTGTCCGCGTTCAAGAATGCACCGGCCGAACTGGTGCAAATGGAACGGCGTTTGTTCCAGCGAGCGGATGTGGTGTTCACCGGTGGACTGAGCCTGTATGAGGCCAAACGAGCCATGCATGCCTCGATCTATCCGTTCCCGAGCAGCATCGACTTCACTCACTTCCATCAAGCCAGGGGCCGGGCGAGGATCCTGTCGACCAACAGGGCATACCCCACCCGCGTGTCGGCTTTTTTGGAGTCATCGACGAACGGCTCGACCTCGACCTGGTGGTGCGGGCGACACGTAGCATGCCTGACGTAGATTTCATCATGGTCGGGCCGGTGGTCAAAATCGATCCCAACGAATTGCCTCAGGCGGCCAACCTGCATTGGCTAGGAGGGAAGGAATATGCAGACCTGCCGCACTACCTCAGGCATTGGGATGCCGGTTGGATGCCATTCGTACTGAATTCCTCCACCCGCTACATCAGCCCCACGAAGACGCCTGAATTTTTGGCGGCCGGGATCCCGTTGATTTCCACGGCCATCGTGGACGTTGTTCGGACCTACGGCGCGGAAGGTCTCGTTGACATCGTCGACGCCGAAGATATCGAGACCACGCTGCGCGCGGTGCTGAGACGTCCGCGCGACGCCAAGCTGGCGCAAGTCGATGCCTATTTGATGGATATGTCCTGGGAGAACACCTGGGTCGCCATGGCCGGTCATATCGAGCGAGTGCGTTCAGCCAAACATATTCTGCCGCTCCGCCGGAGCGCCTGAATCATGTTCGATTGGCTGATTGTGGGCGCGGGCTTTGCCGGAAGCGTATTAGCGGAACGCATCGCTTCGCAGCGCAATGAGAGCGTCCTGCTCATTGACAGGCGCAGCCATGTCGGAGGGAACGCATATGACTGCTACGACGAGGCCGGGATATTGGTCCATCGGTACGGACCGCATATTTTCACACAAACGCGCAGTCGATCGTCGACTACCTGTCTCAATTCACCGCCTGGCGGCCTTACGAGCATCGCGTACTCTCCAGCGTCGATGGACTGTTGCTGCCGATCCCGATCAATCTCGACACGATCAACCGGCTGTACGGGCTCGATCTGACATCGCAGGAATTGGAGGATTTCTTCGTCTCCCGCCGCGAGACCGTGGCCGAGGTTCGCACTGCGGAAGATGTGGTCGTCAGTACTGTCGGCCGCGAGCTTTATGAAAAATTCTTCCGCGGCTACACCCGCAAGCAGTGGGGTGTCGATCCGTCCCAGTTGAGCAAATCCGTGACGGCGCGTGTTCCGACCCGAACGAACCGCGACGATCGCTATTTCGGCGACAGCTTCCAGCAAATGCCCGCCGGCGGATACACGCGCATGTTCCAACGCATGCTCGACAATCCCAAAATCAGCATCATGCTGCAGACAGACTACAGGGATATTAGCGACAAGATCCCGTTTCGCCGGATGATCTACACCGGTCCGGTGGACGAGTATTTCGGCTGGTCGCTTGGTCGCCTACCTTACCGTTCTCTGCGATTTGAGCATGTCACACTGGAATGCGAGCAGTTCCTGCCTGTCGCCGTGGTCAACTATCCGCAAACGGAAGAGTACACCCGCATCACTGAATACAAACACCTGACAGGGCAGCAAAGCCCCCGTACCAGTCTTACCTACGAATATCCAACCGACGTCGGCGACCCGTACTATCCCGTGCCGCGACCCGAGAACGAAGCGCTCTACAAGCGGTATGAAGCGCTTGCGGCGGCCGTTCCCAACGTCTGGTTCGTCGGGCGATTGGCGACGTACCGCTACTACAACATGGACCAGGTCGTCGGCCAGGCGCTGGCCACCTTCGCAAAAATTCAAAAAAGCGTTCCAGCGGTTATTACTAAGCAGTCCAAGGCTGCCGAATGACCGACGCGCTCGAGATTTGGGGTGGCGTAGAATGCAGTCATGTTCACATCGGCGCAACGGTGCGCGATCAGTTGAAGGAAACCGGCCACTTCCATCGCATCGACGACCTTGATCTCATCTCGGAGCTGGGCATTCGAACGCTTAGATACCCGGTCTTGTGGGAAACGGTCGAGAGTGAACGAGGCCGGTACGACTGGAGCTGGACGGATGCTCGACTGCAGCGCATTCGCCAACTCGGCATGCGGCCAATCGCTGGCCTGCTGCATCATGGCAGCGGCCCGTCATGGTCTCAGATTGTCGATCCTGACTTCCCGGAGATGTTTGCGCGCTACGCCGCGCTGGTGGCGCACCGCTACCCTTGGATAGATCTCTACACTCCAATCAACGAGCCGCTTACCACCGCCCGCATCAGTGGGCTCTATGGGGTTTGGCATCCCCACGGTACGAGCGAAGCCACATGCCTCCAATTGACGGTGGCGCAATGCCGAGCGACATCGCTCGCGATGAAGGCAATTCGAGCGCATGCTCCGGCGGCGCGCCTGGTGCAGACGGAAGATTTCGGACGGATCTTTTCGACCGAGCGCCTGGCTTACCAGGCAAGCCATGAAAATGAGCGCCGCTGGCTCGCCTTGGATCTCCTGGCCGGGCGCGTCGACCGCCGGCATCCGTTCTACGAACGCCTGTTGGACGCCGGAGTGGCTGTCGAACATCTCTCGCATCTGGCTGTGGAGCCGTGTCCTCCCGATGTCATCGGCCTCGACTACTACCTGACCAGCGACCGGATGCTCGACGAGAATGTCGACCGCTATCCAGACGAGCAAGTGGGCGGCAATGGCATTGACACCTATGTCGACAGCGCGGCAGTCCGGCCGGTCGGGCGTCACGACACCGGGTTGAGGCAGAGGATCGACGAAGTCTGGAACCGCTACCACCTGCCAATCGCGGTAACGGAATTGCACAATGGTTCGACGCGCGACGAGCAGGTCCGCTGGCTGGTCGAGGGGTGGCAAGCAGCGCAAGCCGCACGGGAAAGCGGAGCCGATGTTCGCGCCGTCACCGCCTGGTCGCTGTTCGGCGCCGTCGACTGGAACTCGATGCTGTCGGCAAAATGCGGTTACTATGAATGCGGCGCGTTCGATGTTCGTGGCGGAACTCCGCGCCCCACCGCGCTCTCCTCGGCGATCGCAAGTCTCGCCGAACATGGTCGCTTCGATCATCCTGTCATGGATCGGCCTGGCTGGTGGCGCCAGGAACCCTGCCTTGCAGGCACCAGCAAGCGGCCGCTGTTGCTGATAGGGTCTGGACTGACGCTTGCGGCCATCGAGGCCTGCTGCAGCGCCCGCCGGCTTTCAGTCTTGACGGTCAACGCAAGCCAGACGTGGCAAATGATGAAGGCAACCGCTGCTTGGGCCACGGTCGGAGTTGACGAACCAAGCGGTGTTCACAGCGGTGCCGTCCGGCTTCATTGTCGTTATCCGGAAGGCCAGGACTTCCTGCTGCAGTGCAATCATGTCAATGCGCCCAGGGAAGTCGCGAATGCATTCCTGGATCTGATCATTGACGGCCAACGGGGGGCATTCGCCCTTTCACGATCGGAACCGGCCAATCAGTATGAATTCAGCGCCCTCGCTTCTGCGCGGTATGACGTGCATGATGGACAGGCTTTGAGCGACGTGGCGTGAGAGACATGATCCTTCGAAAGAGGACAAGCTGACGGGCGCAGACCAGGCCATTGCAACGTTTTCAGCAATGGCGCGTGGTTGTCGGAACAAATAATTTCTCCATGGCTTATTAGCGAAGCCTGAAGCTTTCGAAAGGTCATCCACCTTGCCTTGGCTTCCGAAATGCCTTTTTTGATATGCTGATCGCAGGCAGGTTCTTACGCAAACTGAATTGAGGGTGATCTCACTTGGCTGATGCACGGGGGCTAAGAGTGCTGGTCGTTGAGGACGAAGCGCTGGTCGCCATGCTTGTCGAAGACATGTTGGGCGAGTTGGGTCACGAGGTCGTCGGCCCTGCGATGCGCCTTGCGCCCGCCTTGAAGATGGCACGGGAGGAGATTTTCGATTTCGCCATCCTCGACGTCAATCTGGCAAATGAACAATCCTTTCCTGTCGCCCAATTGCTGCAGGAGAAGGGTACGCCGTTCGTTTTCGCCACAGGGTACGGGCTTAGGGGCCTGGATGAGCGCTTTCGAGGCATCATGACGCTTCAAAAACCCTTCCTTTTACAAGAACTCGCGGATGCGATTTCGGTCCTGCTTGCCTGCGAGTAGATGATTTACTCGGTAAAGATCGAGCCGCGATGAACGCGGCATGGGGATTGAAATGCCTCGTCTGTCATCGCGATCGTATCTGCTGGGGCTGATTACTGCGGCGGTCGTGCCTGTCTGGCTCTTTGCAGCCTATCTCCTCACTCAATATGCATTGAATGAGCGAAGCCGCTTCGACACAGAGGCTCTGCAGGTCGCGCGTCAGATGTCACTGGTAGTGGAGGGCGAGATCAACAACCTCGCTACGGTCGTGAAGGGTCTGTCGAAATCCGCGGCGTTGGCCGCAGGTGACCTGATGACGTTGCAGACGGAAGCGGTGCGCCTGACACAAGGGACGCGTTCCTTCATAGTGCTTCGCGACCTGGAACGTCAGCAACTGATCAACACCCAGGTTCCCTATGGGACGCACCTGCCCCCCGTTGAACCCATATCGGCTGCGGACCTCGCCAAACTCAAATCCAACCTGCCAATCGTCAGCAGCGTCCATGCCGTCTCGGGGGAATTTCGGATCGATGTAGCAATTGCTGTGCACGGCCCTGAAGGCGAGAACTGGCTTTTCCTTATATCGGTTCCGACCGCTCACATCCGCGATATAATGATGCCGGCAGTACCAGAGGGTTGGACGATCGGCGTCGGCGATCGTCAGGGAACTTATGTGACGCGCTCGACGCTGCACGACGAAATGACAGGCAAGCCTGGGTTGCCTGCGTATCTGGAGAAAATAGAAGGCCGCTCAGGCACCTTCACCGCCAGCAATTTTCAAGGCATGACTTTGCTCGCCGGCTACTACCGCTCGAGCGCGTCCGATTGGTTCTACACGGCGAACGTACCGCTGTCGGTCGTCCAAGCCCCACTTTGGCGGTCTCTGACCGCGATAGCGGCCATGGCTCTCGCGGCGATGTTGATCTCAACGGCCCTCGCCTATGTGGTCGGGACGGGGTTCGCCAGTGCCGCGCGCGATCTGGCGAGCCGCGCTGACGCTTTGGGGCAAGGCCGGCCTGTTACACCCATGTCGACGGCGATCTCCGAATTCGCAGCCATCGCCGACGCCCTGCTGGCCGCTGAACGCGCACTTGCCGAACGGGAGTTCGAGCTTGAAACCGTCCTGGAAATCGCCCCTGCTGCGGTCTGGTTCACTTACGATCCACAAGCACGCAACGTGATCCGCAATCGGTTCGCGGCGGAGCTCATGGGGCTGCCTACCGATCTTCGAAAATCCTTTGGCACTCCGGACAGGGTCATCGACACGATCGCACTGCAGGACGGTCACAGGGTGGATCGCGAGGATCGGCCCCTGAGCAAAGCGATGCGCGGCGAGCAGACCGACAACCAGGAATTTACCTACATCCTGCCGTCAGGCGTACAACGCACCCTTTTGTCGAGTGCGCGGCCCATCCGGGGCGCAACCGGGAACGTGATAGGTGCGGTACAGGTCAGTCTCGATATCAGCGAACGCAAGCGCGGCGAGGAGCAGCGCAAGCTGCTCGTCAACGAACTCAACCATCGGGTAAAGAATACCCTGGCGGTGGTCCAGTCCATTGCAAGCCAGACCCTGCGCAACGCCGACAACTTGCCCGAAGCGGGGCGCTCGCTTGCAAGCAGGCTGGTCTCGCTGGCGAAGGCGCACGATATACTGACGCAAGAAAACTGGAGCGGCGCAGACCTCAGAGACGTCATCACGGCAGCAATTTCGCCCCACGCCATACGCGAGCGATGCCACCTCTCCGGCGACCCGGTCTGGCTTTCCCCTACTCTTGCATTGTCTTTGTCGCTCGGGTTCCATGAACTGACGACCAATGCGGTCAAGTATGGTGCTCTGGCTTGCGATCAGGGGATCGTAACGATCTCCTGGACGCTCAGCCGTCAAGCTGGAAGCAGGCAAGTTCGAATAGAGTGGCGCGAACAAAATGGCCCGCCAGTCGCGCCTGCCAAGCGCAAAGGCTTCGGCACAAGAATGCTGGAGAGGCTGCTCGGCCCCGAGTCGGCTGGCAAGGTGAGCATCATGTTTGAAGAAACTGGGGTCGTCTGTGTGTTCGCAATTGAACTTGGCGATGACGACCCCAACCCGACTGGAAGGCCGACGATGCCGGTATGAGCGGACCTGCGACCGACTGGAAGGTTGCGAGCGTCATAAAACGCCGCTTCGATCCGGGTCAGAGAAACATTTGCCCGTTTCAAAGTGGACGATAGCGCCGTGTACCTCATCCAGATTCTGCTGCCTCGCGCCGACAACCAGGGCAACCCGTTTCCGCGGGAGGAATTCGATAGCGTCAAACAAGAGTTGGCGAGTCGGTTCCAAGGCGTGACGGCCTTTCTGCAGGCACCCGCGGAAGGGTTATGGCGGCAAGGGGCCGGCACCGACAGCGATGATATCGTCATCTTCGAGGTGATGTCGGACGAGCTGGACCTGGAAGACTGGAAGCGTCGCCGCGGTGATCTGGAGCGCCGCTTTAGGCAGGATACGGTTGTTGTCCGCTATATGGAGATAACGCTGATCTAGCTTGGTCCCTGTAAGGCGGCCGCTGACGGAGTGGCGCACTCGCCGAGCGCCGGAACTTATTCGTGCCGATCAGGTTTGCTCAGATCACCGGAGAACTGGCAACCGCCCGAGAACCAAAACGGTTGCTCGATCTGGTTCGCAGGGAGCTTCGAAGGAAGAGGTTCATATTCGCTGGTTGAGCAGCCCGGTCGCCAAATTGCGCAGGCTCTCAGTTCCAACCAATGGAGCGAATGGCCGAACAGGAGGTTTCCTAGGGAGACAAGAATGAGTAACACGGGCGCCCCGAACATCGCGAGCTATCTGACCCCAACCACGCCGGCGCCCGAAGGCTTAGCCCCTGCTCTGGCGCGCAACATAGAAGCGCTGGTCGAGAGGCGGAAACGAGACGCCATGGCTGCATCCCTGCAGCAACGCGCGGCTGCGGCGATCAGTGGTTTTGCCGGCAGCATGACGTTCGTGTACATCCACCTTGTTTTCTTCGGCGCCTGGATTGTCCTCAATCTCGGCATTGTAACCGTTACCAAGCCGTGGGACCCATCACTGGTCATCTTAGCCATGTTCGCTTCGGTCGAGGCGATCTTCCTGTCGACCTTCGTTTTGATAAATCAGAATCGCATGGCGGCCGAGGACGATGCCAGGGCAGACCTCGATCTGCAGGTATCCTTGCTGAATGAGCATGAGACGACCAAGCTCATCAGGCTTGTCGAGGCGATCGCGAAGCGCCTGGACGTCGACACGCAAGCTTATGACGAGTTGGAGGAACTCAAGCGCGACGTAGCGCCGGAGGCCATTCTGGACAAGATCGAAGAGGCCGATGCCCGAGCAGCGTCGACTTGATCGCTGCGGTATCGCAGTCCGTAGCAAAGAGCATGGGTTCCGGAACGTCAGCAGCCTGTTGACGTTCGCCCTGATGGAGGACAGTGACGACCTCAACGTTGTTATAGATCGGGCCGAGAAACTCCGAGCCGAATGTGGACTGTTGTGTGCCAAAGCAAGGGCCGAGAGAGAGCGGGCGCGTACCCTTGTCGCCGAGATCGCCGCAATTGTTCAGCGATGCGTAAAAACGACCGAACGCGGGAGATCGCTGTGCTCAAGAGAGATTCACAACGCAGTGCACGCACGAGCTTCGATCATCTTGCGCTGGCAGGCAAAACGAACCAGCCCGATCGGTGAAAACGGCCGCCAAGAACATTGGCCGCCGCTATGAAAGCGTTTTTCTGACACCGAAGGCAAGCCACGAGCCCGGCGTGCCGTACGTTCGTCTGCGCGACTTCTTCTCTAATGCGCATCAGGCATTTCGGTGTTCTCCTGGGGACTCTTCTTCACTCCGGGCGGTGGCGACGTATTGGCAGGGGCGTCGCCGCCTTGGTTTTGGACCGGAGCGCGCTTGAATGGCGCCGTATGCCAAGATCCGTTCGACATGGGCGCGAAGACGAAGAAGGCTATGAGGCACACGAATATGAGCGCGATGACAGGGATGCTCCAGGCAAAAACCCTGTACCTGCCGCGCCGGGATTGTCTGGGAGTAAAGTCTTCGTTCATCAGATCGCCCTCCTGGCGCATAGGCGAGCTCGCCAGCAGCGAAAGCACCGGCGAGCTCTCGTGGGGAGCACAACCCCGTTCGGCGACCAAGTTTTGCCGATGGTTGATCGAACCAGGCTGGTGAAAGAATGTTCCCTCAAGCGCAAAACTGAAGGACTCCGCTTTGTTGGTGCCCCGAATTTGGCGGCGCGATTCTGCGTGGGCGGGTTCGACGGACTCCGATTGAAGGTCGAACAGAGTTGTCCGCCGAGCCAAAGCGAAATTACTGGCCAGAAATTTTAAATTCCGGTCTAGAATCAACCAGTTCGGGGCGATTGATGGTATCGGCTTTCGTGGGCCAAAATCCACACCTCAGTCTGCCGCACCAGTGATTACGAGCGTGTCGATTTGGCGATCAGTAAATGTGGCGTGCTGTCTGCCCTCGAGCCAAGGCGAATGCTTGCGGCGACAGACAGAACAAGCGCAACTGAGCAAGGAGTTCGACCATCTCTACGCCGACGCACTCGATCGTGATCGACGCTCAACGCTGATGGTGCCGTCGCCAGCTGCCGAACCCTGGATCGGGCTTTCAGGCAGGCACAAAGCGCGTCGCCGCACCATGTGACGCTGGCGCAGGGGTTAAGGAACAATCTTGCCGCGCGATGGTTGGGGCGCAACCAGGAGCGAAAAGATGACGGAAGCAACAAAACGCGCGGTGGTCACCGGGGCCTCTAGCGGCATCGGCAAGGAGCTGGCCAAACTATGCGCCAAAGCTGGTTATGACCTGATCATCGCGGCCGACGAGCCGGCCATCAAACAGGCGGCCGAGGCGCTTTCATCGCACGATGTGGCCGTGGAAGCGCTTGAGGTCGATCTGGCAACCGTAGAGGGCGCCGATGAACTGATCGCACGGATCGGCAATCGGGATATCGATCTTCTTTTTCTGAATGCGGGGCGCGGCCTCGGCCACGGCTTCCTCGATCAGGACTGGGAGAAGGCTCGTCGAATCGTCGACACAAATATCACCGGAACGATCTATCTCGCCCATCAACTGGCCGCGGGCATGGTCAAGCGCGGTCGCGGCCGTATCCTCTTTACCGGATCGATCGCGGGCTTCATGCCGGGCACGTTCCAGGCGGTCTACAACGGCACCAAGGCCTTCATCGATTCCTTCGCTATCGCGCTGCGGCACGAGTTGAAGGACACTGGGGTCACAGTAACCGTGCTGATGCCGGGCGCAACGCAGACGCGTTTCTTCGAGCGTGCGGAGATGTTGGATACGAAGGTCGGCACCGACGAGAAGGACAATCCCGCCGACGTCGCCCGCGTCGGGTTTGACGCCATGCTGGCGGGCGAGGATCAAGTCATCAGCGGCTTGAAGAACAAACTCCAAGTCGCCGCCGCTCATGTCACGCCTGCGGGCACACTGGCCGAGCAGCACCGCAAGATGGCCGAACCGGGGTCGGCCTCGAGAGGCTGACATCAGGACAACAGCCAAGGTCGCCGGCCCACCGGTAGGCGGACTCGCATGTTTACCATCATAGGCGCGGTGCGATCGAATCGGCCGCCATCCAGCTCAGGAGCAACCGATGAAAGCCCTCACATGGCACGGCAAAGGCGACATTCGCTGCGAACAGGTCGCCGATCCCGCGATCGAGGATGACCGTGACGTCATCATAAAGGTCACGTGCTGCGCCATATGCGGATCGGATCTTCATCTCATGAACGGCTATATGCCGACCATGAAGTCCGGTGACGTCCTCGGCCACGAGACCATGGGTGAAGTCGTCGAGGTGGGCCGCGGTCATTCGAAGTTCATGAAAGGCGACCGCATCGTAGTGCCTTTCAACATTTCCTGCGGCGAGTGCTGGTTTTGCAAAAGCGGCCTTTTCTCGCTGTGCGATCGCTCCAACCCCAACGCCAAGCAGGCCGCCAAGGTCATGGGGCAGTCGCCCGCCGGCCTGTTCGGCTACTCGCATCTGGTGGGCGGCTACTGGGGCGGCCAGGCCGAATATCTGCGCGTTCCCTTCGCTGATGTCGGACCTATAAAGGTGCCGGACGGAATGGATGACGAGCAAGTGCTGTTCCTGTCCGACATCTTTCCGACCGGCTACATGGCGGCCGAGAATGCGGAAATCCAGCCGGGCGACACTGTTGCGATCTGGGGCTGTGGTCCGGTCGGCCAATTCGCCATCCAAAGCGCATGGATGCTCGGTGCCGGTCGCGTTATCGCAATCGACAAGGTTCCCGAGCGGCTTGCCATGGCTCGGGACCACGGCAAGGCCCAAACGCTCGACTTCAGCAATTCCGACATCTATGACGCGTTGATGGCGATGACGGACGGTCGCGGTCCGGACCGCTGCATCGACTGCGTCGGCACCGAATCTGATCCAGGCGCCAGTTTCGACGCCATGGTCGACAAGGTGAAGGCGGCTGTCTATCTCGGAACGGACAGGCCGCATGTGTTGCGCGAGGCCATTTATTGCTGCCGCAAGGGCGGGACGGTCTCTGTCCCCGGTGTCTATATCGGATTGGTCGATCATATCCCCTTTGGCGCCGCGATGAACAAGGGGCTTACCTTCCGGATGGGTCAGACCCATACGCAGCGCTACCTGGAACCGCTCTTGACCAAAGTTCAGGAGGGCGCGATCGACCCCTCCTTCGTCATCACCCACAGGGCGGATCTCGAAGCAGGGCCCGACCTCTACAAAACCTTCCGCGACAAGCAGGATGGCTGCATCAAGGTGGTGATGCGGCCCCATGGCTGAGCCGGATCCAGCTGTCCCTCAGCCAAGCGTCACCATGCCGGAACGGACAGACCTACAAAGCCGGCGAACCGCGACATAGACCAAAGGCAAGTGGACCTCTCCAGGGAGGATTGGCCAAACCGCACTATGCGCGATGTCGTCCAGCCAAGCGCCGCTGCGCCTTTCGCATTGACCGACCAAGCTCGAACGGTCGTCCGTTTGGACCGGCACAGACGGACCTCAATGATTCTTGTCGCGGTCGACGAACTTGTTGAAGCGGCTGGTCTGGCCGCCGCCGGTCTTGTCCTGGTAAAGGAAGGCAAGGTCGTTGTCGTCGAAGATGCGAAAGAACTCGTCCCATTCGATCGCTTCGAACGCTTGCTCCGGTTCGCCGAAATCGATCCTAAGGACACCGCCTTCTCCTCGCCCGCGAACCACAGCCGGCCTGCCTTTGCGAGCCTCGGCCCATTTGCGGATTTCGTCATGGTCAGTGGTGGTTTGCGCTTGCGACATGGGTAATCTCCTACCGGTATTGAGCTGGTGACATCGAGGCGTCGGCGGTCGAGCGCCTAACCTCATCGCGACGGCAATGTTCCGCCGGAATTGATGGATGCCTTGATCGCCTCGGGGCGCAGATGGCGGGCTTCGCTGGAACAATTGCGGGTGGCGTCCGTTTGTTGGCCATCTGCCATCGAGGAACCCGCATGACCGCGCCACGAGCCGCCTGGAAGGGCTTCTTGAAAGTCGGATCCGTCACATGTGGCGTGAAGATCGTCGGCGCCACCAGCGAGGCGTCGAAGGTCCATTTCAAAATCCTCAATCGCAAGGACGGTTTGCCGGTAAAAAGCGCCTACATCGATGAAGCGACCGAAGAGGAAGTCGAGCCTGAGGATCAAGTAAAGGGTTTCGAAATCGACAAAGACAGCTACATCCATGTCGAGCCCGATGAGCTCAAAAGCTGAAGCTAACATCGGACCACACGTTGGAAGTCGGAGAATTTGTCGACCTCGGCGATGTCGACACGCGCTATCTTGAAAAGCCGTATTACCTCATCCCCGCCGACGGCGCTGCCGCCCAGGCTTTTGAAGTCATCCGCAAGGCCATGGACGAGAAGAAGGTCGCGGCACGCTCGTGCGTCGTGCTTTACCAGCGTGGCCGCGAAGTGCTGATTCAGCCCTTCGGCAAAGGCATGCTTTTAACTGAGCTGCGCAGCCACGGCGAGATGATTTCCGAGCAAAGCGTGTTCGCCGATATCAAGAAGGTCGAATACGATGCGGACCTGATCGAAATCGCCAGCCTGCTGATCGACAAGAAAGTGACCAGCTTCGATCCGTCGAAATTTGAAGACACCTACGAGGACGCGCTGATCGCGATGATCGAAGCAAAGCGCAAAGGCAAGGCGCCGCCAAAACCGGTCCCAAGGCCGAAGGAGAACGTCGTCAACCTGGCCGAGATCTTACGCAAGAGCCTGGCGCAAGAGAACGGCCAGTCGAAGAAAGGCAAAGCCGCGAGGTCCCGAAAGCGGTCGGCCTAGAGCATTTTGCTGTTTACGGTCTAATTGTTTGTTTTGACGCAACTCCGGACGACAGAATGTTAGCGCTTTTCCTGGGATAGCTTCGGTTACGACGCTCCGAGCCTGCCCGCTTCAGCTTCGCGCTCTACCGATGGCGGGGCGCTGGCGGGGCAGGAATCCTCCAGTCCGGCTTGATGCTTCTAGCTTTTCGGCTCTTCGGAGCGTCCCTTACTTCGGCGAGGTTCGGCTCCGCCCTTCATGTGGGAGAGCTCGTTCATCGGACATAGCAAACGTGGCCGCTTCGGATCCGAGATATCGAGCATATCCCAGGGGATGCGGTAGAAGCCATCTCGCCGGCGCAGCGTGAAAAGATCGAGGAACGCCGTCCCGACGGTCGAGGCGGAAAGCCGCTCGAACGCGGCATAGATACCAACGTGGAATTCCTTGACGACGAAATCGCCGCCGACCTGTTCGGCGAGTATCTCCTCTATATGACCAATGCTTTTGCCCCGTAGCGACAGCACGCGACGGCCGGCAAGATATTCGAGGTTAACGGTGACGGTCATGCTCACGCCCCCGGGATGCGACCGATGACATGAGTGCGCAACCAATCCTGCCAGTCGAAGATCGCTGTCTCGTCGACATCGATGTCGAACTCTATATCGAGGCCGACGTCTCGGACCTTTTTCCAGGCGATCCGGTGCGGCTCGCCATGGCGCTCGCCGCCAAGCCATGCGGCAAGCCGGGCTACCCAGCGGCCGGGCCGCGTACCTAGGCGACGCGCAAGGGTGATCGAGCCGAGCTCGGCCGCGACAATCCGGGGCGGCTTTCCGGGCCGCAGCTCGGCAACCAGCCCGTCGACCTTGCCGATCTTCACCCCCTTCCGGTCGAGTACTTGTTTGTCGAGGACATCGCGCAGCAAGTTCATCATACGTCTCCGAATATCTGCAGCGGAATCGTCACCACCGCGAGCACGAAGGCGAGCGTGATGATGAAGATGACGGCGGCGTTTGAGACGATGCCGTTGCGGTGCTCGCCGACATAGCGCTCGTCGTTGAGCAGAAAGAGGAATGGAACCACGGTCAACGGCAGGCTGGCGGCCGTCAGCGCCATCGAGAATATGGTGAGCTTGAGCGGGTCGAGTCCCAGCATGATGGGAATGGCGGCCAGAAACAATGAAACGGTATAGACGGTGCTGAACCCGGGATCGTCACGGGGTTTGAGATCCTCACCCCAATCCCAGCCGAAACCTTGCGCCACCAGATAGGCCTGTTGCAGCCCGACTTCGACCGCCGCGCCGAAGCAGGCAATGCCGAGCGAAGCGACGAACAGCACAAAGCCCCAAAAGCCGAATATCGGTATAAGCATCAGTGGCAACTGGTGATAATCGTCCACCTGCACAATGCCATGCGTTGCAAGCACGAGCGCAGATACGACCAGCACGCCGACCGAGATCGTGCCGCCGAAGGTCATGCCGAGCCAGGCAATCGCCCGGTTGACCCCAAGATAGCTCTTGTCCCATTTGTCCTCGATCGCTCCCGAGGAATAGAACATGAACAGGTATGGCGATATCGAAGCACCAAGAATGCTGACCGCCATGAACCAGTAGTTTGCCGCGTCGTGCGCCGGCAAAGAGGGCACGGCGCCAGCCGCGACCGCCTTCCAATCCGGCTTCAGCATGACCGCGCCGACGACGAAACACAGCGTCACCAGACCGAGGATCGAGACGCCTTTCTCGATCAGGCCGAACGTGCCTTTCCAAAGCATCAGCCATGCCAGCAGGGCAGCCGGCAGTGCCCACCACTGAAAGCCTATGCCGGTGGCCAGTTCCAGCGCGACCGAAACACCGCCGATCTCTGCCGACATGACCAGGAAGTTGACCAGCAATGTCGCGAGCAAAGGCCACAAAAAGACTTGGAAGCCAAACCTTTCCCGAATTCCGTCGGCAATCGTGTGCTGGCTCACAGCAGCAAACCGGCCGGCCATTTCGACCAGAAAAATGATGCAGAGCGTGCCGAGAACCACCGCCCAGATCAGGTGGAAACCGAAGGTCGCGCCTGCCTGGGCGGCAGTCGCCATCGACCCCACTTCGAGGAAGCCGCCGACGCTGGTAACGACGCCGAGCGATATTTCCAGAAGCTTCTTCATGGTTTCGGCGCAAAATATCTGGCGTAAGCGGCAGCCAGGGCGCGGGCAGCCGCCTGAGCGTCGTCCTGTGCGTTTCGCACCTCTGAGCGGCTGCCGGTTTGCACTCCCGCCTCGGCCCGCGCCACTGCATCAGATATCTGCTCCACGGCGGCGGCCAACGCAGCCTGTTCGGCAGGTTCCGCCGATCCCGCGGACCTGAGTTGCGACTGGACGTCGGCAAGCGTCTTGCCGACGGATTGCAGGGTGCGGAGCGCATATCGGGACGGCGCCTCGCCTGCTGCCCAGACATCAAGCGTCATCGCCACCGTCTGGGCCGCCGATGCGGCAGTTCGCGATTGCTGGTCGATCTGATCGGAAGGCGAACATGCGGTGCAAATCGCAAGCGTCAGCAACCACATGGGGCCAAGAGGGCCAGCTTGGCCTTTGCCGTCGATTGCAAGGCATTGGATGCGCCACACGGTAAGCTCCCCGCGCCAGAGACAAGCATCCGGCGTTTTGCCTTGACCTAGCGCGCCGCGACAGTGCGTCAACGGGACCGAAGTCCTGCAGGCCCTCGTATCGGGCCTGGCAAGTCGGCCTGTAGCCTGAACACCCGTAGCCAAGTCACATGACGGAGGAACAATCGTCGCTGCGGCAAGTTGGATCGTTGCAATACATCGTCAGTCGCTTGGGCAGGGAAAGAGACGAAAATGACTTCGGAAACGCGTCGCTCGCCACGCAAACCGTATGGCGGACCGGCCGGCGGCTGGGGCTCCGCAAAATCTGTCACAGCAATCACAGTCCAGGAACACGTGCCTCTCAAAGGGCCGAAGCTGCTGGCGGTGCAGAACAAGCCGGAAGGCTATATGTGCGTCAGCTGTGCCTGGGCGAAGCCGGCCAAGACGCACCCGCTCGAGTTCTGTGAGAACGGCGCGAAGGCGACGGCTTGGGAAGTCACGTCGCGGCGCGCCGGCCCAGATTTTTTCGAGAAGCACACTCTGGGCGAACTGGAACGCTGGGCGGACCATGATCTGGAGGAACAGGGGCGGTTGACCCATCCCATGCGCTGGGATGCAGCCACGGACAGGTACCTACCGGTGGCGTGGAGCGAAGCATTCGCCGAGATCGGACGGGAACTGCGTGCGCTCGATCCGCGGCAGGTCGACCTCTACACCTCAGGGCGCGCCTCGCTCGAGACCAGCTACATGTATCAGCTGTTCGCTCGCATGTATGGCAGCAACAATCTGCCCGACAGTTCGAACATGTGCCACGAAAGCTCGTCGGTGGCTCTTCCCGAAAGCATCGGCGCCTCGGTCGGCACGGCGATCCTGTCGGACTTCGAAAACACCGACTGCATATTCTACATCGCCCAGAATGTCGGAACGTCGTCGCCTCGCCTGCTCCACGACCTTCAGGATGCAGTCAATCGCGGCGTAAAGATCGTCACCTTCAACCTGCTTCACGAGCGTGGCCTGGAGCGCTTCGTCAATCCGCAATCGCCCGTCCAGATGCTGACCGGCAAAGAGACGAAGATTTCGTCGGAATACTACCAGGTCAACAATGGCGGCGATATCGCGGCGCTGTTTGGCGTCTGCAAGGCGCTGATCGAGGCCGACGACATTCTGAAGGCCTCCGGCAAAAGCATCGTTGCGGGGGAGGATGGCAAGCCGAAAGATCCCGGCAATGCGGCAATGGTCGCGTTCGCGGCCTCAATGCGCGCAGCCGACAAGAAACACGTGCTCGACCACGATTTCATCAATCAGCACACGACCGGGTTTGAAGAATTCGCTGAGGCGTGCCGTGGTCATCGCTGGGAGGAACTGGAGCGTGTCTCCGGCCTCAGTCGCGACCAGATGATGCAGGCCGCTGCGACCTATGCCAACGCCGATGCAGTGCTGTCCGTCTATGGCATGGGGCTGACGCAACATCTGATGGGGGTCCAGAACGTCCATATGGTCTGCAATCTTGCCTTGCTGCGCGGCAATATCGGCAAGCCCGGGGCAAATATCTGCGCCGTGCGCGGGCATTCCAACGTGCAGGGCCAGCGCACCGTCGGGATCACGGAAAAGCCGGGTCTCGTCCCATTGGACAAGCTCGCCGAGCTGTATGGCTTCCAACCGCCGCGCTGGACCGGCCGCTCGACGGTGGAGACATGCGAAGCCATCATGAATGGCCAATCCCGTGCTTTCATCAGCCTCGGCGGCAATTTCCTGAAAGCGGTCCCAGATACCGACGCAATGGAAGAGGGATGGCGCAAACTGCGCCTGAGCGTTCAGATCGCGACGAAGCTCAACCGTAGCCATGTCGTGCACGGCGAGATCGCCTACCTGCTCCCCTGTCTGGGGCGTATCGAAGTGGACAAACAGGCGACAGGCCCTCAAGCGGTCTCCATGGAAAGCTCCATCGCCCATTTCCATGGGTCGCGCGGCCAGGCTCAACCCGCGAGCACGGAACTCCTTTCGGAACCGGCCATCGTCGCCGGCATCGCCAAGGCCACGCTCGGTGACACCAAGGTTCCATGGGACGCCTGGGTCGGCAACTATGCCGAAATACGGGACGCCATCGAGCGCACCTACCCGGAAACCTTCAAGGACTTCAACAAGCGGCTTTTCAAACCGGGGGGCTTCGCCAGGCCGCTGCCGGCGCGCGAGCGCAAATGGGTGACACAAAGCGGCAAGGCGAATTTCATCACGCCGGAAAGACTTTTTCCGGAGCTGGGGACTGAGCGGAGCGCCGATGTCCTCCATCTCGCGACGCTTCGCTCCAACGACCAGTTCAACACCACGATCTACGGTTACAGCGACCGTTTCCGCGGCATCAGCGGCACGCGCCGGGTCGTGTTCCTGAACCGAAAGGACATTGCGCGTCTGGGGCTCGCCGAGGGCGAGAACGTCGACCTGACGACAGCAATCGACGCGGCGACAGCTCGCACGGTGACCGAACTGAAGGTCGTCGCCTATGACATCCCGAAAGGTTGCTGCGCGGCCTATTATCCAGAGACGAACCCGCTGTTCCCGCTGGCTCATCACGACCCCAAGTCGAAGACGCCTTCCTACAAACTCTTGCCGGTCCGTCTCAGCCGATCGCCCACCGCTCCGGATGGTTGAATTTCAGAGCGGTATCCTTCCACCAGGACCGCTCTATCTCTTTGTTTAACGCAATTCCTGGCCGAACCGCTTAGTCGTTCCTGGAATTGCTCTCGGGCGGAGGGCCGCTTGGCAGAGAAGGTTTCCAGCTTTTCGAAGGCAGCGTTCGCGCTGGCGGGCCTTCTGTTCTTTGCCGCCTCTGGCGCCATTCTGGGGTGGTTCGGGGAGCCGAGAGAGCTTCGCCTCGACCCGCCCGTCGCGGCCGATCTCGACCGCTTCAAACTGATGCCCAACGGCATCAGCGGATCGCCACCTGAGACTTACTTCGCAATCGGCAAACCTTATGAATCTGACGCCTGGAACCTCAGCCAGGGCAAGCGGCTTTATGCGTGGTTCGGTTGCGGCTCGTGCCATGGCGACGGCCGTGGCGGCGTCGGTCCCTCCTTCCTCGATGGCTGGTGGCTTTACGGCCCCGAAATGGTCTCGATCGTCGCCTCCATTCGGGACGGCCGCCCGCATGGCATGCCAGCCTTTCGCGACCGGATGACCTCGGAACAGATCTGGCAGCTTGCCGGGTATGTGCAGACGATCGGGTCCTACAAGCCGAAGGTGGCCGCGCCGAGCCGCAACGACGACAAGCAGACCCGCCCGGCCGAGAATCGCGGTCCGGCGAAGATACTCTTCGACGAAGGGCCGGCGGGCGTTCACCCGGACCAGGGGCCGACACCTTGAAGACGCACCGCGCCCTCCCGCTATCCGTCCTTGTCCTCGCGTCGGGCTGCGGCGGCTATCAGTCGGCGCTCGGCGCCAAGGGCGCACCGGCCATCCATGTCGAGCACCTCATCGTCGGCATCGTCGCGGTATGCACGGTCATCTGGATCCTTGTCATGATGATACTTGTGCTGGCGCTCGTGCGTGCACGCCGCAGCGTTGCGAGCCAAGCGGTCGGATCCGAAAAGCCGCTGACCGTGGCGGTATCGGCGGCGATCGCCGCGACCGTTGTCATCATCGCCGGGATGACCATCGCCAGCTTCTACACCACGCGCAACATCGGTCTTCCCGACAGCACCGCCCTGACCATCACCGTGCGAGGACAGCAATGGTGGTGGCAGGTCTTTTATGCCGATTCCCCGGCAGGCCCTGGCTTTCAGACCGCCAATGAAATCCACATACCCGTCGGCAGGGATGTGCTGCTCCGGCTCGAAAGCCCCGACGTGATTCACTCCTTCTGGGTGCCGAGCCTCGCGGGCAAGCAGGACCTTGTCCCCGGTCGGACCAACAGCCTGCTGCTCAGGGCTGAAAAGCCGGGCGTCTATCGCGGGCAATGTGCGGAGTTCTGCGGCCTCCAGCACAGCCACATGGCCATTCTGGTCATCGCCGAAACCCAGGCCGCCTTTGAAGGCTGGGCCGCAACCCAACGCCTGGACGCTGCCGGGTCGGCCGATCCCGACATAACCGCCGGGCAAGCGTCCTTCATGGCAAAACCCTGTGCTGCCTGCCACACGGTCCGCGGCACGCCTGCCGGCGGCACAACCGGGCCTGACCTCACGCATGTTGGCGGCCGGCGGACGATCGCCGCCGGGCTGCTGGAAACCACCCGCGGCTCGCTGGCGGCCTGGATAGCCGATCCGCAGACGCTCAAACCCGGAAACAACATGCCGATGGTTCCGCTGACGAGCATCGAGCTGCGAAATATCTCCGCCTATATGGAGAGTCTTAAATGACGCAGGATGGCGACGGGCTCCGTGACAGTTCAATGGAAGCGTCCGAACTCCACCGTCGCCTCACGGCGATCTGGTCGACGCCGTCCGGGCTGTGGGGCGCGCTGTCCACGGTCGATCACAAGATCATCGGCCGGCGCTACGTCACCACGGCCTTCGTCTTCCTGGCCCTGGGTGGGGTGCTGTCGCTGTTGATACGGCTGCAACTCGCGCAACCCGAAGCCCGCTTCATCGGCCCGGATCGCTACAATCAGATCTTCACGATGCACGGCACGAACATGATGTTCCTCTTTGCCGTGCCCGTCATGCAGGCAATGGCGATCTATCTAGTGCCGTTGATGGTGGGAACGCGCAACATCGCCTTCCCCAGGCTCAACGCGTTCTCCTACTGGGTGTATCTCGCTGGCGGGCTACTGCTCTGGATCGCTTTCGCTGTCGACACCGGTCCCGATGTCGGGTGGTTCGCCTATGTACCCCTCGCCGGCCCGGAGTACGGCGCCGGAAAGCGGGCCGATATCTGGGCGCAGATGATCACCTTCACCGAGGTGTCGGCTTTGGCCGTGGCCGTCGAAATCGTCGTTACAGTCTTCAAGCAACGCGCACCGGGCATGTCACTCGACAGGATTCCGCTGTTCGTCTGGTCGATGCTGGTCACATCGTTCCTAGTCATCATAGCGATGCCGGCGATCATGGTCGCCAGCACCTCGCTCATTCTCGATCGCCTCGTGGGCACGCATTTCTTCAACCCGGCCGAAGGTGGCGACGTGCTGTTGTGGCAGCACCTATTCTGGTTCTTTGGGCACCCTGAGGTCTACATCATCTTCCTGCCGGCGGTGGGGATGGTTTCGACGATCGTGGCGACATTCACGCGGCGGCCCGTGTTCGGCTATCTGGGCATGGTCATGGCCCTGATCGCCACCGGCGTCCTGGCGTTCGGGCTATGGGCTCATCATATGTTCGTCGCTGGGCTGCCGCGCCTCGGGGAGAGCTTCTTCACCGCTTCAAGCATGGCCATCGCCGTTCCGGCGGGGCTGCAGATCTTCTGCTGGCTGGCAACGATGTGGGCCGGCCGGCCCGTGTTCAAGACGCCGTTCCTGTTCGTCATCGGCTTCATGGTCATATTCGTCATCGGCGGCCTGACCGGGGTGATGGTGGCCTCCGTTCCCTTCGACACGCAGGTTCACGACACCTATTTCGTCGTCGCCCATTTCCACTATGTGCTGGTCGGCGGCGCGGTGTTTCCGTTGCTGGGCGCGGTCTATTACTGGTTTCCGAAGTTCACCGGGCGAATGATGAGCGAGACGCTTGGCCGCTGGATATTCGGCCTGATCTTCACGGGGTTCAACCTGACTTTTTTCCCCATGCACATTCTTGGCCTGCAAGGCATGCCGCGCCGCATCTACACCTACCAGCCGGAGATGCCCTGGTCCGGTTTGAACCTGTTCATCAGCCTAAGCGCCGTCATCCTCGCATTGGGTTTCCTGCTGTTTTTCGTCGACGCCATACGCAGCGCCAGATCAGGATCCTTGGCGCCAGCCAATCCTTGGGGCGCCAGGACGCTGGAATGGGCAACCTCGTCGCCACCGCCCCCCTACAATTTCGCGCGGCTGCCGGTAGTGGATCGCCTCGATCCCTTGTCCGATGACATCGAAGCTGTGCCGGTCGCCAGCGGACTGCGGGTCGACCGCCGGGAACTGCTGACCAGCAGCGTCGTTCACGCATCGCCGGAAGCGCGTGAGGCATCGCCCGGAGACTCCATCTGGCCGCTATGGGCGGCGCTGGCAAGCACGCTGATGCTGATCTGGTCGATCTTCAGCCCATGGGCCGTCGTATGGGGCTCGATACCGCTGGCGATCACGCTCATTGGCTGGTTCTGGCCGAAAGGCGTGCCGGAGGATGAAGCATGAAGGACAAAGTCGTCATCGATCTCGCCCACCTTCCTCCGCATGGCCTCGGCACGGCGAGCCAGAGTTGGTGGGGGACCCTGGCCTTCATGCTGATCGAAGGCACCGGCTTTGCCTTGGCGATCGTGGTCTATCTCTATCTGATGAGTCTGGCGCCGCAGTGGCCTCTCGATGCCGCACCGCCTGACCTGGTGGCGGGGACGACGCTTACGGTGTTCCTGGTTCTGAGCGTGCTGCCCAACATCCTCGTCAACCGCTGGGCGCGCCAACAGGATCTTCGCAAGGTTCGCATCGGGCTGATTGTCATGTCGCTCGTCGGCATTGTGCCGCTTATCTTGCGCGCTTTCGAATTCCCCGCAATGCACATCAAATGGGACCAGAATGCCTACGGCTCGATCGTGTGGGTCATGCTCGGCCTCCACACCACGCATATCCTGACCGATCTGGTCGAGACCCTGGTGCTGACCTGCCTGATGTTTTCACGACACGCCGACAATCCGCGCCGCTTCGGTGACGTCAACGACAATGCGATGTACTGGAACTTCGTGGTCGCGACGTGGTTGCCGATGTATGCCTGCCTTTATTGGGTCCCACGGCTTTGACCAAAACCTGGCTAAGACACATCGGACTTCTGCTTCCCCTCGCGGCCTGGGGGCTCAGCACCCAGCTTGGGCAGGTCACGCCCTATTTGGATTGCCGGCAGAATGTCTCTTGGACCGCGATCTTCTGCGGCCTTCTGATCGTCTTCGCGATCGCAGGCATCGTCGTGTCGCGAGTTGGATTGCAAGGACTGGGAAAAACCGGTCGATTCGTCGTCGATACCGGCTTCCTTATCGCGCTCGCCTTTTTGTTCGCGCTGGCCCTGCAGGGGACGGCCGCAATGGTGCTGGACCCATGCCAACGCTGATCCGCACGTCAATCCTGTTCATGGTCGCGACTCCGGCCATGGCGCATGGCGACGAGACGCATGGTGCTGGAGGGTCCTGGACGTTCGATCCATGGATCGTCACGCCGCTCGCGGTCCTCGCTATACTGTTCGGACTGGGCGTGACAGGGCTGGCGTGGCGAACCAGACGGCCCGGCGCCACGCTGATCAGTGCGCTGCTTTATGCCGGCGGCTTGCTGACGCTCGCCGGCTCGCTGATGTCCCCACTGCACTGGCTGGGGGAACATCTTTTCACCTTCCACATGATCGAGCATGAGATCGTCATGGCCGTCTCGGCTCCGCTGATCGTCTTCGCGCGGCCGGCCGGAATCCTGCTTTGGGGATTGCCCAGGCGCGCGCGCCACATGGCTGCTGCGGCAATGCGCTCGCCCCTGCTGCGACGGCCATGGGATTGGTGCACGAGCGCGGCGAATGCGACGATCCTTCACGGCGTGGCCATCTGGGCGTGGCATGTGCCGATCCTGTTCGACACGGCCGTGACAGATGCGACCCTGCACCGTTTCCAGCATCTCAGCTTCCTCGCCACGGCGATACTGTTCTGGTGGGCGATGGTCTGGAGAAGCGACCATGGGGTCGCCGCGTGGCATCTGTTCGTGACCATGATCCACACCAGCGTGCTCGGGGCGTTGATGGCGTTGGCGCCGCGCGTGCTCTACGTCGCGCAGACGCAGACGGCCATGGCGTGGGGACTGACACCCCTGGAAGACCAGCAACTGGCGGGCATGATCATGTGGGTACCGGCCGGCACCATCTATGCGGGTGTGGCAATGGTCATGCTGGCGCTCTGGATCCGTGGCTCAGGCGACAGGGGGATGCAAAATGCCTGACCATCCTGCCTTTATCTCCGGCCCGGTCGGCTTCATCGCCGTGACCGTTCTTGCTGCGTCGGCCGCGCTTGTCGCGACGAATGTCGTGCGCGACAACAACACCAAGGCGGCCACCGCCAGGATGATGACCGGCGGCAATGCCGACCATGCTCCAGAGATTTTCCGTCGCTACGGTTGCTCGGGTTGCCACACCATCCCCGGCATAGAAGGTGCCGACGGCCAGACCGGCGCGCCGCTGACAGAACTATCGAAGCGCGTATACATTGCCGGCGTGCTGGAAAACCGTCCCGACAATCTCGTCGCCTGGATCGTCTCGCCGAAAACCTTCTCTCCCCGAACGGCAATGCCCGTAACAGGAATCTCGGAGCGAGAAGCCCGCGACCTGGCCGCGTATCTTTACGCTCAATGACGCCTACCCGGCGCGCCGGCCTGGCGGATCCTGGTAGTCGTAGACCGGAAAGCAGATCGACCCGCGACCGTGGGGCCTTACGGATGCGGCGTGGCTACGGCCGACAGGGCTTTGATGTAGCGTGCGATCGCCCGACGGTCGCTGTCGGGCAACATGGCGGTGTTCTTCACGACGTCGGCCATGGACGATCCAACCCGGCCGTGATTGGGCGTCTCGCCGGTTTCGAGCATGGTGGCGATGTCATCCTCGGTCCATTCGCGCAGTCTTGCCTGGGTGATGTTGGGAACGAAGCCGGTGCCTTGCGGGTCGACACCGCCCGCAAACCGCGTATCCGGTTTGATCGCACCGAAAACGTTGCGCGTGGAGTGACATTCGGCGCAATGAGAGACCGTTTCAACCAGGTAGGCACCCCGGTCATGCACGGGATCTCCAGTGAGGTGGCTGGCGTTCTGTCCTTGGCGAAAAAACATCAGCTTCCATAGCCCGACGGACCGGCGGATGCGGAAAAGAAGCTTCGGGCGGTGCGGCGGCGCGCGCCCGGCCACTTTGGGGAGGGTCCGTAAATAGGCGTACAGATCTTTTACATCCCCCACCTTCATCCCGGTAAAACTCGTATAGGGAAATACCGGATAATAATGCTCCCGCGAAGGCGAGACGCCGCCGATCAACGCGTTCGCAAGATCCGCGACCGTCCACGCCCCAATGCCGTCCACTGGATCGGGGGAGATATTGGGCGGCCGAAATGTGCCAAAGGGCGAGGCGAGCGCCAAGCCGCCTCCGAGTTTCAAATCATCGGGTTGCCCGGGAGTTGTATGACAGGAAGCGCAGCCACCCGCAGCGAAGACAAGCTGGCCGCGCGCTGCATCGCCGGCCTCAGAAAACAACGGATCATCAGGCGAATACGGCGCCTGAACTTCGGTCAGATACCACAAAGTGGCCGAAGCGAGCCCCGTGGCCGCCAGAACCGCCACAGCAAGTGTAGGCCAAGAGGGCAGTCGCATTGGGACTTTTCCGCCGTATCCGCGCACGGCCGGATCTGTGCAGGCCGTCAGCGATCAGCTGAGGGCTCATCAGGGCCGGACTTGCTGGTTTTTCGTGGATCGACGGCGGCAGCCTCCCGCTGCAGGTCAGCGAAGTCGACAGTCGCCACCACCGTGCCATGTTCGTCGCGCGCACGCACGGCCCATCCGAGCGGCGCTTCGCCCCGTGACAGTGCGTCTTGCCACAGGTCCTCGGCGGAGCGTTTGCATTCCTCAGCAGCTGCCTGAACGCTTGGAAACGACAAGCCGGTTACCGCGCGGATCCGGCCCTTTTCCTGGTATTCGAGGGTGTACAGGGACGCCTCCCGGTTGTTGGGCTCGGAGGGTCCGTTTGGGGCGCCGTCCTCGAATTGGGCCGCATGGAGCAGCATGACCTTGGCCCTCGCAATCAACTCGCCGTCGGACAGGGTCGTCGGGGCGTCCAGGGTCACTGCGATCTGTTCGCCTCCCTCGCCCTGGAACTCCACCACCGGACTGCCGGCATGGTCGACAGTGGTAGCCACGATTTGCATGCGATCCTCCTGCTACATCTGGTCGTTGTAAAGCGTCTTGGTCTTGCCTACCTGCCGGGCCAACTCGCCGAATGACGGGACTCCGGCTTCGTACTGCCCCCGATTGGCCAACAACAAAAGCCGCAGCGGAAAACAGATCGCGTCCCGGTTGGCGGGTGACATATCTTCGTAAACGCGCTCATCGCTGGTCACGGAGGCTTCGGCCTTGCGCAAAGCCACATCGATGTCATCGACCGACAACATGCCGCGATGGACGAGCGCGCTGTTGATTGCCGCGACCGCCATCATTAGGCCTTCGAGTTGGAGGTTCGCCGCGTTCATGTCCGATCCTTGACGTAGGCGCCGGGCTGACGACCCGATTTCGGCGCCTTGGCGTCTTTCGAATGCTCTGAAATGGCCGGCCCAGCGCCGGAGACTTTCTCCGTTGCCGGAGACGGCGTGGGATGGCGGCTCTGCCTTACCGCCGAGCGAGACCCGGGGACCGGAGCGGCTGGGACCTTGTCTGAGGGCATCACGGGACTCCTTGAATTGGCCTATCGAAACTTCCTATGCGAACGGAGGTTCCACCGTCGAAGCGGCAGCATTCTGCGTGTCGGCCGTTACCAAGGCCCGCTAGCGTAGCACGCCGGCCACGATCCCCAACTCGAGAGCCTCCCTGGCGTGGATGTAACAGTTTTTGGTCGCCCGCCGATAAAGCTCATCGGGGCTGAGCGTGCTTCCGGCGACGAGTTCGGTGAAGCCCTCCTTCTCCAATTGCTCCGCTGTCTCGAGCAAAGCCAGCTGCTCGCGAATGATCTGGATGCAAGACTTCATCGGGCCGTTAAGGGTTATGTTCGTCTCCATGCGCCGTTCATGCACAAGCAGAACCGCGTCCTCGGTAAGGAAGCGGCACGGCTTCGGGAAAGCGGCAAACACAGTCACGCCAGCCGAGTAGACATTCGTCTTGCCGACGCAATAAGCATTGCGGCCGCTGTGGCGACGAAAGAGCCGGACCTCATGAGCTATGCGTCGCGCCGCGTCGGCATCGCCGCCATTGGTGTTCAGTTCCATCAGCATGTCCTGGCCACTATCGCGCACGTCTTGGAGGCGCCCAAGGAAGAAAGGCACCGTGCCCTCGTTGATCAGGCCGTTGATGGAAATGTTGGGCTCGAACAGCAGCTGCCGTTGGCTCGGGCCCTGGCCCCACGGCATTGCCTCCTCACGTGCGCCCCGCTCGGGTCGCGCGTCTTCATGGATAGTCATGTAGCGTTCCTCGATCGAGCCAATCAGGCCGCTTCTTGCAGGGCCCTTTGATTGACGCCCGCATCACCGAGCTTCGTCAGCGCTTCATCCGTCGCCTTCTCTTCCTTGAGCGTCTGCTCCAAAAGCGGAACCGCATCCTTCAGGCCAAGCAGGCCCGCCCAGGTCACCAAGGTCCCATAGCGGGCGATCTCGTAGTGTTCGACGGCCTGCGCTGCGGCTGTGAGCCCGGCATCGAGGGCCGGCGCATTCTCGAACTCCTCCAGGATCTCCTGCCCTTCCTCAAGAATGCCGTCGATCGCGGGGCAGACCTTGCCTTGGGCTCGCTTGCCGAAAATGTCGAAGACCTGCTGCAGGCGTTCAACCTGGGCCTCGGTTTCATCCCGATGCTTCTCGAAAGCGGCGGTCAGTTCGGCGGACTCCGCGCCCTTTGCCATCTTTTTGAGGGCGGCGAGTATCTTGCGCTCAGCGTAGTAAATGTCCTTCAGGCCGTCGTAAAACAGGTCCTCCAAGCCTTTCGCGTTGGCTTCCGATCGCTTTCTTTCTGCCATCTCTCTCTCCTGCTCCATTGGGCGTGCCAGGCACGCTGCAATCCAACCACCAGGCTGCCGGTTTGTTCCTCGTCGGCGCCCTCTCCGCTTTCTCGGCACGTAGCCTTTCGCCTTAAGCTGAGGTGGCTGGCTCACAAGGGGCTATTGGAACCATGATGCCGGGGAGAAGTTCGGCGGCAGGAGGTATCATCATGTTCCCGACCAGAAGAACGCCATCCGAAGATCGAGGCGATGTCCAGGCAGGCAAAACGCATGACAAGACGCCCGGCTTCGACCCCGCGGCAGCGCCCTTAGAAACAGATGCGGAAGCCGCCGACACACCGGGTATCGCTGCTGCGGCTCCCTTGCGCGAGCCGGATTTCACCAACCAGGCTACCTTTGCCAATGCAATGCGACCGGTGGAAAGCGGGCCGCGCCCGCGCCGGAATTGGCCGTTACTTGTCATCGCGGCGGTCGTAGTTGTAGCAGCGGCGATTTTCGGCATCGCCGCTTCGATGGGCTGAACGTTCCGCACCGATCAATGTCAGCGGTCATTCTGTCGCCGCTTTCGCTCGGCTTCGATCTCTTCGGGTTCCTTGTCGTCGATCTTGGCTGTCGTGCTGTCCGCCTTCGTAGAGGCGCGCAGCAGCTCGTCGAGCTTAGCATGCAAGGCTTGAGTATCCCGATGCTCGGCGCGCTGTATGAACAGCGTCATCGCCCAGGTCGCCAGCGTCGCCACACCATGCCAGTCGAGACTGCTGCGTTCGAAAATCAGCCAAAGTCCGGTGTACGCAAAAAACACCAGAAAGGCGTACGGCCGCGACGTCACCGTACCGATCTTGGTAATGGCGCTCCTCACCTGATTGTTTGCCATTGTCATCGATCTCGAACGTCGCGCTACAAAGTCGACGACTCATCAGAGGCAAGGCCGCTTCCGGCTTCCGCAACAAGCCTCACCGGGACTTTCAGAGTTGCACCTTGGCATTGTCGCCGACATCAGGTTTGGTCCCGGAAACTGCGGCGAAAACCATCTTCGCGGTGGCCACGACAAACCCTGGGCTGTCCCACAATTCGCCTTCGTCCGGCGTGACCTTGATAAGCCTAATTTCAGGATCGCTGGCGCTTTCCCACCAGGCCTTGTCGGTCTTTTCCCAGAGCTCCGCGATTTTGCCTCTGTCGTTTGTCACCGTAGCCGACCCCGAGATCGTAACGTATTTGTAGTGGCTGCTGTCGCTCCAGGCCAACGTCACCTTGGGATATTTTGCCAGCTGCTCGTTCTTGGCGCTGTCCTCATTGACGAGGAAATAGATGGCACCCTCTTCCCTCCTGACGCGCGCCGAGAGAGGACGGGCGCGATTGTATTCCCCGTCCCACGTCACAAACATGCAGATGTCGATATCTCTGGCGAGCTCCCAAATCCGGTCCGTGGCCTGGACCGGGGTCAGGTCACTATCTTGCTCTTGATCGTGGGTCATGAGTTGTCCTTCGGAACAGGGTGATTTGCTACAACTCCGGGAGTGGTCTCGGCGTTCCACTTCAATCGCCGAGCGACACCACGCGGACCGGACCCAACCCGGCCCATTCCATCCGGGAACCCTCATCCCAATCTAGAGTTCTTGTCGGGCGAATTCACCGTTTGGACATGGCGAGAGACGTGCGGCCGAGCATCTTTGGAACGCGATCTGCTATCAGAAAGGCGGTCGCCGCCCGAACAAAGCTTGGTCGCTGGCTCGATAAACTCAAATATCTTGCGGTTGCCATCACCGCAGGTTTGGTCACGCTGGCGGCGATTAACCTGATGCCGGATCCACGGGCGCTGCGGGCCATCGTCCCACACGTTTTCGATGCCGAGGATCCCGCATTCGCAAGGAGCATGAGCAGCTATTCAAACGGACAGATGTTCGATGCGAACGCCGTGCAGACCCTGGTCAATGGCGACGAGATCTTTCCTGCGATGCTGCGAGCCATCCAAGGGGCCCGCTCCAGCATCGATATGGAAACCTACATCTATTGGTCTGGAAAGGTCGGCTACGACTTCGCGACGGCCCTGGCCGCGAAGGCGCGAGAAGGCGTCGAGGTTCGCGTGCTCGTCGACTGGGTCGGCAGCCTTCCCTTCGACGAGGACCTTATCCATATCATGACCAGCGCCGGAGTGCGGTTTCAGCGCTATCGGCCCGTCCACTGGTACACGCTGGATCGCGTGAACAACCGGACCCACCGCAAGCTGCTCATAGTCGACGGGAAGATCGGATTTACCGGCGGGGTCGGGATCGCCGACAACTGGCTGGGAGACGCACGCAACCCGAACGAGTGGCGCGACACGCACTACCAGATCGAAGGACCCGCCGTCTCCGCTTTCCAGGCGGCGTTCGCCGAGAACTGGCTCGAGGCCGCAGGCGAGACCCTGCAGGGGAAGAAATTCTACCCGCCACCTGAACCGGCGGGATCGCTCAGCGCGCAATTGATCCTCGCTTCGCAGCCGAACGGCTCGGAAAACATGGAGCTGATGATGCTGGCCGCGATGGCTGCCGCCAAGGATCATCTGCGGATCGGAATGGCCTATTTCGTTCCCGACGACATTGCGATCCAGCAAATACTGGACGCCAGGAAAAGAGGGGTCGCGGTCGACGTCATCGTTCCCAATTCTTTGACGGATGTTCCCATCGTTCGAAAAGGCTCGCGCTATTTCTGGGGCGAATTGCTCGAGGCGGGAGTGCGCATCCACGAGTTTCAGCCGACAATGTATCACCCCAAGCTGCTGATCGTGGACGATGTGTGGGCCAGCTTCGGTTCGGCCAACCTGGACGAGCGGTCGCTGCGTCTAAACGACGAGGCCAATCTGAACATCTACGGCAAGGATTTCGCACAGACGCAGATCGATCTGTTCAACCACGACCTTGGGCGGTCTAGACAAATCAGCCTCGAGGAGTGGCAAGCGCGGCCGTGGACTGAAAAGGTGACGGACTGGCTGGCGAGCAGACTGCACTCGCAGCTGTAGCGTCTGTGCGGACGAACCACCCTATGTAAGCCTCTGATCGAACAGGTGAGGCAGCTGACCAGCGGCAAAGCTGCGGATGGCGCCGCTCCGGGCTTTCCTGAGGATTATCGCGATTTCAAACTATAATCCTGAAGACCAGAGCCTCGTCTTGGTTCCGAAATCTGCGCGGCTCGTCCAAGAAACTCCCTCGGGCCGCTGCCCAAGAGGCAACATCAACATCTGGATACACTATAGATAGAATTGCAGTGCACGCGATGGGAGTTGTGCGCTTGGGCTTCGACGGAACCCTTATGCACTCCAGCGCATTGATGGCGCGCCACGGTTGGGGAAGCAATGGGGACTATCGCACATCAGCCAGGACAGCTGCGCCTGGAGCTTCTAGCTGAGCTTGGGGATCGCATTCGGGAAATTGCCGATCCAGCCGATCTGGCTTATGCCGCCGCCGAATTGCTGGGGCGGCACCTTGGTGTAAGCCGTGCCGGCTATGGGACGGTCGACCTCGAAAAGGAAACCATCTCGATCGATCGGGACTGGAATGCCGCCGGCATCAAAAGCCTGGCCGGCACTTTGCAGTTTCGCGATTATGGCTCCTATATCGAAGACCTGAAACGCGGCGAACTCGTCATCTTCGAGGACGCCGAGACCGATCCCCGGACCAGTGATCGGGCTGGAGCTCTCGAAGCAATAAGCGCTCGCTCTGTGGTCAATATGCCGGTTTCCGAGCATGGCCAGGTGGTCGCCCTGCTTTACCTGAACAACGCCGCTCCCAGGCAGTGGACGGAGGAGGAGATCACCCTCATTTCTGAGGTCGCCGAGCGCACGCGCACCGCGATTGAACGCCTGCGGGCGGAGCGAGCGCTGCGCGACAGTTCGCAGCGATTGGCGTTTCTCGACGGTTTAGGAAAAGAAATCGCGATCGCGAAAGATGCCGATGCCGTGATGGCGATCACGACCAGGCGGCTCGGCGAGCATCTTGGCGTTGCCATTTGTGCCTATGCAGACATGGAGGCCGATCAAGATCATTTTACGATCCGGGGGACTGGAGTGCGCCGGGATCGCCAAGCATCGTCGGCTATTACAGCCTTAAGGATTTCGGCAAGCTCGCGGTCAGCAATCTAAGCGCGAACAGGCCGCTCATCATTAACAACAACCTGATCGAGATTGACCCCACCGAAGCCAAGACCTTCCAGGCTATCGGGATAACAGCCACGATCTGCATGCCGCTGGTCAAGCAGGGCCGTCTCGCCGCCCTGATGGCCGTTCATGACAAGAAACCTCGCGTCTGGTCCGACCGCGAATTGGCCTTACTGACGGAGGTGACCGAACGCTCATGGGCTCACATCGAACGTGTCCGCTCCGAACAGGCCGCCCGAACCTCCGAGGAACGGCTAAGGCTTGCGACAGACGCCGCTGCAATCGGCATCTGGGACTACGATCCGGTGTCTGGCACGCTTCGCTGGGACGGCCGTTGCAAGGCGTTTTTCGGGCTGCCTCCGGAGGCGGATGTTTCCTATGAGGATACCTTCCTGGCAGGCCTGCACCCGGACGACCGCGAGCGTGCCGACAACGCCGTGCGCGTCGCGCTCAAGCCCGAAGGCTCGTCCCGTTTTGATATCGAATATCGCACCATCGGCCTTCAGGATGGAAAAGAGCGATGGATAGCCGCCACCGGCGATGCACTTTTCGACAACGGACGAGCTGTGCGCTTTGTCGGCACGGTAATCGACATTACATCGCGAAAGCGCGTTGAGCGGCAGCTCCAGGTCATAAACTCCACCGCGGCAGCCGTGGCGGCTGAACTGGACGTAAGCGTTATTGTCCAGACCGTAACGGACGTTGGTGTCGAGCTCACCGGAGCGCAATTCGGTGCATTCTTCTACAATGTCATGGACGAAAACGGTGACAGCTACATGCTGTACACTTTGTCCGGCGCACCACGGTCTGCGTTCGAGAACTTTCCGATGCCGCGCAATACCGCGGTTTTCGATCCGACATTCCGTGGCGAGGGTGTGGTTCGTTCCGACGACATTCTGCTGGACCCTCGATATGGCAAGAATACTCCGCGCAAGGGAATGCCAGAGGGACACCTTCCTGTGCGGTCTTATCTGGCGGTACCGGTCACGTCCCGCTCGGGTGAGGTATTGGGCGGGCTCTTCTTCGGGCATTCCGAAACGAGCGTCTTCGGTTCAGAACACGAGGCAGCGATCCTTGGTTTGGCTGGGCACGCGGCCACGGCAATTGACAATTCACGCCTATTCAAGGCGTTGCAGACCCTCAATTCAACGCTTGAGCAGCGGGTCGTCGAAGCGGTCGCGGAGCGAGCCATGGCGGAAGGTCACCTGCGCCAGGCCCAGAAGATGGAAGCGGTCGGCCAGCTTACCGGAGGCATTGCCCACGACTTTAACAACATGCTCGCCGTTATAATCGGTGGCTTGAACCTGGTGCAACGCAAGCTCAGGAATGGCGATACGAACGTCAACATGTTCGTCGAAGGCGCCATCGAGGGGGCGCAACGTGCGGCCGAACTCACCAAACGGCTCCTTGCGTTTTCTCGCCAGCAGCCCCTCGCCCCCAAGGTCATGAACCCCAACCGGCTGGTGTCCGAGATGAGCGAATTGCTTGGTCGAACCCTCGGGGAGCCTATCCAGATCGAGACTGTCCTTGCCGCTGGCCTGTGGCAGGTCGAGGTCGACGCCGGACAATTGGAAAGCACCTTGCTCAACCTGTGCGTCAATGCCCGTGACGCGATGCCAGCTGGGGGCAGATTAACGATCGAGACCTCCAACGCTCATGTGGACGAACGGTTTGCCAGAGAAAATGGCATCCCGGCCGGACAGTATGTGCTCCTGTCGGTCACCGACACCGGAATCGGGATGTCTCCGGAAGTCATCGCACGGGCTTTCGATCCGTTCTACACCACGAAGTCGGTCGGCAAGGGCACCGGTCTCGGGTTAAGCCAAGTCTATGGCTTCGTTCGCCAGTCCGGCGGCAGCGTCAAGATTTACTCCGAGCAGGGCGTCGGGACCACGCTGAAAATCTATTTGCCCCGCTCGCACAAGAGCGCTCCCGAAGTAGAGGCGGCAAGACCACCAGTTGAACACACAGGCAGCATCGCCGAAGTCATCATGGTCGTTGAAGACGAAGATCGCGTCAGGTCTATGGCAGTCGAGGCACTTCGAGACCTCGGCTATTCGGTTCTCGAGATGCGTAGCCCAATGGAAGCACTGACGGCGCTGGAAGGCGGCACGGTGCCATCCCTACTCTTCACCGACGTCGTGATGCCCGAAATGTCGGGACGCGAACTGGCAGACAAGGTGAAGCTCGTCCAACCTTCGTTGAGAATTCTATACACGACGGGCTACACGCGCAATGCCATTGTCCACAATGGTACACTGGATTTCGGGACAGAGCTTCTCAGCAAGCCATACACCATCGATGAACTCGCCGAAAAAATCCGCAAGGTTTTGGACAAATAAGAATTTGAATGGCCGGACGCTTATCTGAACACCTCGATTGTCAAACGAGGATGCCTCCCGGGGTGCGCGGAGTTGATTCGCGCGTTGGCCCGGAGCGAACGCGCGGCGCGCGTAGGCTGCCTTGGCTCAAGTTCAATGGGCGTGGGCAAGGCGTGTGGGCAAAGGCCAATTTTTCGCAATGAAATTAAGGACTATGGTGGGCCCGGAGGGACTCGAACCCCCAACCAAGCGGTTATGAGCCGCCGGCTCTAACCATTGAGCTACAGGCCCCACGCGGGCTGGATTAATGTTTTTCGCATCGCCGCACAAGGCTTTACCGGCGGGCTTTCGCAGATCGCCCAAATCAACCCATAATCGCGCTCTACGCGACCCTTGCGACCTGATCGCAGACCAAGGAGATTTTCATGACCAAACATCTTTTGCCACTCGCGCTCGCCGCTGCAATCGCTTTTCCGGCGATGGCTGGAGCCACCGATCTGCCGACGCCGCCCCGCATCATCGTGTCCGGCGAGGGCGAAGCAACCGTAGCCCCCGATCTGGCGATCCTGACGCTCAGCGTCATGCGCGAAGCCAAGACCGCGCGCGCCGCGCTCGACGCCAACAATGACGCCATGGCCGCCGTGATCGCCGCGATGAAGGCCGCCGGCATCAAGGATCGCGACCTGCAGACCGCGGGCATCCAGATCAACCCCCGCTACAACTACACCAACAAGCCCGACGGCAGCCAGGAGGCCGAACTCGTCGCCTATCAGGTGACCAACACGCTTTCGGTGCGCGTGCGCGACGTCGACAAGACAGGCGAAATCCTCGACAAGGCGGTGTCGCTCGGCGTCAACCAGGGCGGCGGCATCGCCTTCACCAATGACAATCCGGCGGCCACCGTCACCGAGGCGCGCAAGAAGGCTGTCGCCGACGCCACGGCCAAGGCCAGAACGCTGGCCGAGGCGGCCGGCGTCAGCCTCGGCCGGGTGCTCGAGATAACGGATCAGAACATCAGGCCGGCGCCAATGCCGATCAACGCCAAGGCCTTCGACGCCGCGGCCGGGGCAGCGCCGGTGCAGGCCGGCGAGAACGCTTACAATGTCCAGGTCACCGTTACCTTCGAACTGAAGTAACGGGGTGAGGCGATGGCCGGTCCTGCCGGCCATCGTCCACCCCCATCGTCCACCCCTTGGCACGCATGAAAACGCCGCGGGATCACTCCCGCGGGGTTTTTTTCGAGCCGCACCCGTCAGACAGACAGGGGCTCCTCTAGTCCAGACCGACCTTCATGGAAGGTCGTGTCTCCAGGCTGGTCTTCGCAGAAGATCAGCCTCCAGGCCTAGGCCTCAGCGATAGATAACCGGGCAACCGCGTTCGTTGGCGAACACGATGACGACGCGGTCGCCATCCTGGCGGCCCATGACCTTGACCGTACGGCGGCTCACGTCGACGATGCGGGCACGGTAGAGGCCCATGCGCTCGGCCTTGTCGAGGGCGCGATCCGGCGAGCAGCCGCGGCGCCAGCCGTCGCGGCGCCAGTCGTCACCGCGCCAGTCGTCGCGGCGCTCGTCCCTACGGTGGCGATAGCCGTCGTCGCCGGAATAGACGCCGAAGCGCGGATCCTGGTTGTTGCCGAAGCCGAGATAGAGGCTGTCGGCATGGGCGGGGATGGCCGTCAGCGCCCCGAGGCCGACCAGAGCCGAAAGCGCTGCCGTCTTGATCGTGGTGTACATGGTTCTCTCTCCTTGTTGCGGGCTTGCGCCCGTCCTCGTGAAACCGATGGCGGGAGAATGCACTGGCCTGCCTGAACTGTTTACGAACTGCCCGTTCATCCGCGGTTCATCTGACGCCAGCGGGCAAAGCCGCGGCCATTCGCAAATCCCTCGCCGGCCAAATCTGTCGCCGGCCAAATCCCTCGCTGGCATTAAACAATATCGCGCCCAACGCCTCCCTTGGTTCCCGACAGGCAAACTCCTGCCGATGTCCTGCGCGTCAGGGCTCGTCATCGAGCATATAGTCAAAATAGTCTTCCGGCTCGGCAAGGTCGGTCTCGCTGGCCTTGACCCGGCCGCGCATCGAAATGCCGGCCTCGTGCACGGTCTCGGCACTGCCCGAGACCAACCGGTGCCACCAGTAAAGGTCGCGGCCCTCGGCCACCAGCCGGTAGGCGCAGGTGCTGGGCAGCCAGCTGATGGTACGCACATTCTGCGGCGTCAGGCCGACGCAATCGGGAACGCGCGCCAGCCGGTTGGCATAGTCGGCACAGCGGCAGCTTTCGGCGTCGAACAGCCGGCAGCCGACACTGGTCCAGTAGATTTCGCCGGTGTCCTCGTCCTCGAGCTTCGACAGGCAGCACTTGCCGCAGCCGTCGCAGAGCGATTCCCACTCCGTGGGGCTCATCTCTTCCAGCGTCTTGGTTTTCCAGAACGGCGTTTCCATTTCCGGCATGTGGCCTCAGCCGACGCCGACGTCAAGCGCTGCAACAGCGGGAAATGGCGCGATAACTCGGTCGAATGACACGAATTTGCCTTTAAAAGGCCGGCCAATAGCCCCTTACGGCCCCTAACGATGGGCCACTGGAACCAATTTCGTTAAAAGCGGTTTCGGCAAGGATGGGACCCCACAAGGAGAATTTCGATGAAACGCCAACCACGGATTCTGGCAGGCACAGCCCTTGGCCTGTTGATGGCATCCGCGCCGTTAGGCGCGTCCCCACTTCAGGGGACAGCCGCGTTCGGCCCCATGCAGCGCAGCGCGACATCGCTGATCATCCTGGCGCAGGACACGCCGACCGATCAGGGGCAGAGCGACCAGGAGCTGCGCAAGAAGAAGCGCGAGCAGCAGCAGACGGAGTCCGCTCCGGCCGCCGAGAAGCCCGCCCCCGCGGCCGAAGAACAGCAGCCGCGCAGGAAGAAGCGCGACCAGCAGCAGCAGGCTGAGCAGGCCCCGGCCGGCGAGGCAGCGCCCGCCACCGACGAGCAGCAGCCGCGCAGGAAGAAGCGCGACCAGCAGCAGCAGACCGAGCAGGCGCCCGCCAGCGAGGCAGCGCCCGCCACGGACGAGCAGCAGCCGCGCAGGAAGAAGCGTGGCCAGCAGCAACAGACCGAACAGGCACCGGCCGGCGAGGCGGCTCCCGCCACCGACGAACAGCAGCCGCGCAGGAAGAAGCGCGACCAGCAGCAACAGACCGAACAGGCACCGGCCGGCGAGGCGGCTCCCGCCACCGACGAACAGCAGCCGCGCAGGAAGAAGCGCGACCAGCAGCAACAGACCGAACAGGCGCCCGCCGGTGAAGCAGCGCCCGCCAACGACAACCAGCCGGCCAAGCCCGGCAGGAAACACAAGCAGGATCAGCAGAACGAGGCGCCGGCCGCTGTGCCGGAGACCGCCCCGACGCCGAAGGAAGCTCCTGCCGGCGAAGCGAAACCGAAGGTTGAACCGGCCCCCGCCGGCGAGCAGCCTCCCGCCCAGGGCGAGCAGTCACAGGACAAGACGAAGAAGCACGGCAGGAAACCGGCTGGCGAACAGCCTGCGACCGGCGAGCAGCCTGCGACCGGCGAGCAGCCGCAGACCGGCAAACAGCCTGCGACCGGCGAACAGCCGCAGACCGGCAAACAGCCTGCCACCGGCGAACAGCCGGCGACAGGAGAGCAGCCCGCTACCGGTGGGAAGGCCGCGCCTGTACAGGGCGAAAACCCCGTTCAGGGAGAAGCACCCGCCGACAAGAACGCCGCCCCCATCCTCGACAGCCAGAAGGATGCCAAGCGCAAGGGTCGCGGCGAGAATGGCCAGGGCGGCCGCAAGCCCGCCAACGGCGAAGAGCAGAATGGTGGGCAGCAAAATGGCGGGCAGAATGCCCAGCAGGGCGGTGACCAGGGCCAGAAGCCGGTAGTGGCGCCCGCGGATCAGGGTCCGCCTCCAACCGACGACAAGGCCGCCCAGGAGGCGATCAAGCCGCAAACGATCGTGCCGGTGACGCAGGAGAAGGGCAAGCGCCTCGACCGCGCGCCCGACGAGAACATTCGCGAGCGCCGCCGGCCCAAGGGCGTCGACGTGCTCAAGGAGATCGGAGACCGGGTGATCATCCAGTTCAACGACCAAACGTTTGTCCAGAGCAATGATCGCCCGCGCCTGACCCGCGGCGCCAGGGACGTCTACTACGAGGACCTGCCGCAAGGCCGCACGCGCGAGACGGTCGAGCGCGACAATGGCGTCCAGATCGTCACCATCCGGAACCGCTACGGCGACGTCATCCAGCGTTCGCGCATCGGGTCCGACGGCCGCGAATATGTGCTGAGCTATGTCGACGAGCGCAGCTACCAGGACGAAAATGACTGGCGCGACCCCGGCGATGACCTGCCGCCGATGCGGCTGACAATTCCGCGCCGGGATTACATCCTCGATTCCGAGGATGTCCAAAGCGACGACGACTACTACACCTTCCTCGAACAGCCGCCCGTGGAGAAGGTGCAGCGCCTCTATTCGATCAACGAGGTCAAACGTTCGGCCCGCGTGCGCGACATTGCCCGGCGCATCGACCTCGACACGCTGAACTTCGAATTCGGCTCCTCTTCGATCTCCGACACCGAGGTGCAGAAGCTCCAGGGTGTCGCCGATGCCATGGGGAAGCTGTTGAAGAAGAACCCGGCGGAAACCTTCCTGATCGAGGGCCATACCGACGCCGTCGGAACGCCGGAGGCGAACCTTGCTCTGTCGGATCGCCGTGCCGAAGCAGTTGCGGAAGCGCTGACCAATGCCTTCGGCATCCCGCCCGAGAACCTGACGACACAGGGTTATGGCGAGGAGTATCTGAAGGTCGACACCTCGGCGCCCAACCGCGAGAACAGGCGCGTCGCCATCCGTCGCATCACCTCGCTGGTGGCGCCGGTGGCGAGCAACAATTGACCTGCGTTTCCAGCGCCTTGGGGTGATTTCTGGAATCAGGTCGGCAATAGCAGCCCATCCCGGTCAACCGGGATGGGCTGGAACCAGGAGCAGCGCTACCGGGTCGACAACAATTGTACAGCCGTTAGAGCCGGCTCATTGAATCATCGGGCTTTGCACCCCAGATTCTGGACTGGGCGTTCCCTGCCCCGTCCCGACTCCAGCGGGACGCATTGAGCCCCGCCGGCCCTCTCCGGCGGGGTTTTTTGCTTCAAGCCAATCTTGCAAACGGTGCTCTGGTGGCCGAAATACGGCCTCAACGCCGACCATGGAGCAACGGAACCAGTGCATGAAGCGTCTCGAACTCGCCATCGAATCGATCATCCTCGCCTCACGCTGGCTGCTGGTCGTCTTCTATGTCGGGCTGGGTCTCGCACTGGCCGTGTATGCGCTGTCCTTCGGCAAGAAGCTCTACGAGTTCATCACCACGGTGTTCCTGCTCGGCGACACCGACACCATCCTGAAGATGCTAGGCCTGATCGACGCCGCGCTTGTCGCCTCGCTGGTGGTGATGGTCATCATCTCGGGCTACGAGAACTTTGTCAGCCGCTTCGACGCTCAGGATGGCGAGGGTGGCGTGCACTGGCTGGGCACGATCGATGTCGGCTCACTGAAGGTCAAGGTCGCCTCGACCATCGTCGCGATTTCCTCCATCCACCTATTGCAGGTGTTCCTCAACTCGTCGTCCTATTCGACGGACCAGCTGATGTGGCTGACCATCATCCACCTCGCCTTCGTCGTCTCGGCGCTGATGCTGGCCTATATCGACCGGCTGATGGGCCTGAGCAAAGGCAAGAAGCAGGGCGAGAATTGATGCCTGTGGAAAAAAACGGCGATCAGAAGCTTGAGCGGCTTCGTCGGGCAATCGATGAGGGCGACCAGTCAGGTGAACCGGAGCCGTTCGATTTCGAGTATTTTTCGAAGGCAAGCGGCGGCGGCAGGATCCCTTCAGTAAATGTTCCTGATCTTGCTGTCTGTCCTAGCAAACACCTCGTCCGGCACAAAGAAATCTCCGGCAAGCGGTCCGGTTGCGCCAGGCGCATAGACCGAGAAATCGCTGGTGCCCTCGGCGCGCAACACCTCCTCGTCGATGTAGAAATTGCCTGTTGCCTCGCGCGACGGCCGCATGAAGATCGCATGCGCGGCGTCGGCCATGATGTCGGGCGAGCGGCTCATCGCCGCCACGGTCGCCCCGCCCAGGAGATTGCGCACCGCCGCCGTGTCGATGGTCGAGATCGGCCATAGAGAATTGACCGCGATGCCATCCCTGGCGAATTCCGCGCTCATGCCAAGCGTGCACATCGACATGCCGAACTTGGCCATGGTGTAGGCGACGTGGTTCTTGAACCATTTGGCCTTCATGTCGAGCGGCGGTGCCAGATTCAGGATGTGAGGGTTTTTAGCCAACTTCAGGTGCGGAATGCACGTTTTGGACACGAGGAAGGTGCCGCGCGTGTTGATCTGGTGCATCAGATCGTAGCGCTTCATGTCGGTTTCCAACGTGCCTGTGAGTTGTATGGCGCTGGCGTTGTTGACGCAGATATCGATGCCGCCGAATCTTTCGACGGTCTTGGCGACCGCCTCGGCGACCTGCGCCCCCTCGCGAATGTCGCACAGCACCGGCAGTGCCTTGCCGCCCGCCTGCTCGATCTCTTGCGCCGCGCTGTAAATCGTGCCTGGCAGCTTGGGATGCGGCTCGGCGGTCTTGGCCGCGATGGTCACATTGGCGCCGTCGCGCGCGGCCCGCAGCGCGATCGCCAGCCCTATGCCGCGCGACCCGCCGGAGATGAACAGCGTCTTTCCCTTGAGCGACATTTCTTCGCCTCCCTGCAACTTTTCGACGGCGCGATCCTTGCCCGCGCCGCGGCGGGATACAAGAGGTTGCAAGGGGAAGCCATGGTGACGCTGCGGAGGCCGATGGCACCCGGCGGCGCTGAATTTCGGTGACTGCATTGCCTACGCCACGGCAAGGCTCGAAGCCATGCCATTGCCTTTCAAGGGCGATGATTTCCGCCTGACCGATATCGAAGCGGCCGTCTGAGCAATATCAGACCAGCACCAGCCCCTGACGCATCGCAATGGCGATGGCATCCGTACGATTGGCGGCCCCGAGCTTGATCAGGATCGCGGCGACATGGAACTTCGCCGTGTGCACGGAAATGTTGAGCCGCCGCGCGATCACCTTGTTGGGCGCCCCTTCGGCGAGCAGCGCCAGCACTTCCGCCTCGCGTGGCGACAGCGCTGGCCGGGCGGCGTGCTCGTCCAACATTTCATCCTCGAACGGCTCGCCTGCGTGGAAATCCTCGCGGTGTCCGGGCGTGCGGCCATTGCCCGATATGCTGTAGCCAGCCGCAGCCAATCGAGCCGCCGCGGCGATCAGCAGGTCGTCCGCGCCAGCGGGCATGACGGCAAACACCTCGCCGGCAGGCCACTCTGCGCTGGCACGTGCCGAGAGCAACACCCGTGGCACCGAGGCCGGCACGGCATCACCGCTCCTGTCGTCGACGACTGCAACGTCGGCCCTGCCGCCGCCAACGACCACCGGCAGCAGGTCATCGCTTGCGGCAAGCGATGCCGCCAGGCGCTCGGCGCGCCCGGCATCGGCAAGCGCAATCAGCACCACCAGCCGCCGCGAAGCCGCACTGTCGGTCCCGATCCGGTCGCGGGCGAGTGTTTCCATCGATCCTCTCAGCTCAGCGGCTTTTCGCCGATGGTCAGCACGACGTCGCGCTGCTCGCCGCCGCGCACGACACCCAACGTCACCGAAGCACCGGCACTGTCGGGCCCGAGCCGGCGGATAAGGTCGCGCGGACCATGCACGGCCTCGCCGTTCCACGCCACGATGATGTCGCCGAGCGACAGACCGGCGGCCTTGGCCGGGCCATCGTCGTCGAGGCTCATCACCATTGCTCCATGCGCGTCGCGGTCGCGAACCGGATGCAGGCCGGCGCCGAGATAGCCGCGCGCGACATGGCCCTTTTCACGCAAGGTGGCGACGGCCCGCTCGATCGTCTCGTACGGCATGACCAGCGCCCGCCCGCGCGGCCCGAACAGCAGCATGCCGATCAGCGCGCCCTTGGCGTCGAGCACCGGGCCGCCCTCGAAGCGGCCGCCGGCGCCGACGGCCAGATTGATGCGCCGGTCGATGGTGCCGCCGCGCATCGAGCGCCAGGCCGGACCAACCTCGCCGACCGAGCCGGACACAGCCAGTGCCGAACCCTGGCTGTTGCCGATGGCAATTGCGATGTTGCCCGGCCGAACGGCATCGGCCTTGGCAAGGACAGGCGCGGTGGCGGCATCCGTGGGCTTCAGCAGGGCAACGCCCGTTGAAGGATCGCGGCCGACCAGCTCGGCCTTCACCGTCTCGCCGGAGGCCAGCGTCAGTTCGATCTCCTCGCCGGCCTCGACGGCTTCCTCGGCGGTGACGAAATAACCGTCGCTCCAATGGAAGGCACTGGCCGTGCGGTGGTGATGGGTGGTGAAGCTCGCCGTTGCGGGGGCGGCCTCGGCGGCCAGATCGGCGATGGCCTCGGAAAATGCATTCAGATTGAAGTCGCTCATGATGATCTCCTGGGTTCTCTCGTGCCCCAGATATCGCTCGGCAGTGCGCCTAGAGGTACTCGCCTGACGGCTAGTTGCTGGTTCGACTGGCCATCTGGTCAGGTCGCGGCGGTTCCGGCCGCTCCGCACATATAGTGCGTGTCGCCCGAAAGTGCTCGGCGGTTCTGGGACAACGGCACCTACGGAAGAAACGCATCGCCGCGCCTGAAAACACGGAGCCCGCCCATGGCCCTCGCCGCCGCCAAATTCCAAGCCGATGACATATTGGCCGATGACACGCTGCTTGACGCCTATTCGACGACCGTCGCGGACGCCGTCGACCGCATCGGCCCGGCGGTCTGCCGCATCGAGCGCATCGGCGGCCCGGGCGGCCATGGCTCGGGCTTCGTCATCGCGCCGGACGGGCTGGTCGTCACCAATTTCCATGTCGTGGGTGACGCCAAGACGGTGCGCGTCTCGATGCCGGACGGCGCCTCCAGCGAGGGCCGCGTGCTCGGCCGCGACCCCGACACCGACATCGCCCTGGTGCGCGCCGACGGCAGCTTCGCCGATGTGGCGCCGCTCGGCGATTCCAAGCGGCTGCGGCGCGGCCAGATCGCGATTGCCATCGGCAATCCGCTGGGCTTCGAATGGACCGTCACATCAGGCGTCGTTTCGGCGCTCGGCCGCTCGATGCGCGCTTCGACCGGCAGGCTGATCGACGACGTCATCCAGACCGATGCGGCACTCAACCCCGGCAATTCCGGCGGGCCGCTGGTGTCGTCGGCGGGCGAGGTGATCGGCGTCAACACCGCCATGATCCATGGCGCGCAAGGCATCGCCTTCGCCGTCGCCTCCAACACCGCCAGGTTCGTCATCTCCGAGATCATCCGCTTCGGCCGCGTGCGCCGCGCCTTCATCGGCATCTCCGCCGACACCGTCAATTTGCCGCGCCGCGCAGCGCTCTTGTCGCAAGTGTCGACCAGCACGGCCGTGCGGCTGCGCAGCGTCGAGAAGGACGGCCCGGCAGCCAAGGCGGGTCTCAAGGAAGGCGACATCATCGCCGCCATTGACGGGCGCCCGGTCACCGGCGTCGACGACCTCGTGCGCATGCTCGACGCCGAGCGCATCGGCCGCGAGACGCTGTGCACCGTGGTGCGCCGCACCGGCGTCAGCCAGGTGGTGGTAACGCCGGTGGCCAGGGCGAGCTGACGCGGCCGCTCAAGCCCCAGCCGCGCCTTCCGCATACTGCGCCAGGAACTCCTCGCTGGGCGGGATCGGCTTGATGACGTCGATCAGAACTCCGTTGGGATCTTTGGTGATGAAGTGGCGCTGGCCGAAGGGCTCGTCGCGCAGCGTGCGCAGGACTGGCAGGCCGGCAGCAAGAATCCGCTCATAGACCGCATCGGGATCCCGAACCTCGAAATTGATCAGCAGGCCCGAGGTCCGCCCTCGCCCCTCCTCCGGGATCGTCTCGTGGTCGCCCTGGACGATGCCGAGGTTCACTCTGCTGTTGTCCACCGATCGCAGGTGCACGTACCAGTCGCTCGTAAACAGGGGCCGGAAGCCGAAATGCTCGACGTAAAAGGCCGCTGTGCCGGCGACATCGCCGGTCATCAGCACCGGATAGTAGCTTGTCGTCTTCATCTTTCCTTCTCCCGCCAATTAACATACAGTCTGCATGTAAATTCGATTAACATACAGGCTGCATGTATGCAACAGGAATCCGGACGCCGCTCGAACCGCGACCGCACCGAGGCGACACGCGCAGACCTGATCGCGGCGGCGCGCAAACTGTTTACGGAGAAGTCCTATGCCGAGACCGGCACGCCGGAGATCGTCGCCGCCGCCGGCGTAACGCGCGGCGCGCTCTACCATCACTTTGCCGACAAGCAGGCGCTATTCGCCGCCGTGGTCGAACAGGAAGCCGCGGCGGTGGCGAAGGAGATCGACCGCGCCTCACCGCCTTCGCTCAGCCCCCGCGATGCGCTGATTGCCGGGTCAAAAGCCTATCTCACCGCCATGCGCGCGTCCGGCCGCACGCGGCTCTTGCTGCTCGACGGCCCGGCCGTGCTCGGCCGGGCCGCCATGGACGCGATCGACAACCGACACGGCAATCGCTCGCTGCGCGAAGGCCTTGTCGCGGCTATGCGCGCACGATCGATGACAAAGCTGCCGGCGGAGGCGCTGACAGCCCTGCTCGGCTCGGCTTTCGATCGGGCGGCGCTCGCCATCGAGGCGGGCGCATCAGCCGAGGACTACCGCGCCGTCCTGACGGCGCTGATCGACGGACTGTCGCGCGCCTGAAGTTGGTCCCCAATCAGGTCGGTGTTCGCGAGCAAAGCCCCTCTCAGCCCGGTAGCCCGAGCTGCTTTCGCAGGCTCTTGTCGAATGCGGTCGCGGGGACGAAACGGCGCAGGAGACTGACCTGGCGCGCCATCTTTCCCGCCGCGTAGCGCCTCCTCGGAGCGGGTTCTGTGGCGGCTTTCAACACCGTCGCCGCCACCACTTCGGGCGCGTCGCCTCGACGCGTAAAGCGCGAAATAGGGAGCCGGGATGAACCCTTGTACCGAACTCAAATTGACGATCCTGCCCTTTCCCTGGCGCCGCATTGCAGGCAACACCGCGTTGGTCACGCGCAACACGCCGAAGACGTTCACGTCGAACAGCGCCTGGGCCTGGGCGGTCGAGGACTCCTCCGCGCCGCCAAACAGACCCATCCCGGCATTGTTGACGAGCAGGTCGATACGTCCGGCCTTGGCCAGAACGTCATCGACCAGTTTCGCCACGGACGCATCATCCGTCACGTCGCAGGTCAGCATGGTGACGCCGTCGGTCCTCTCGCCCGCCGCGCGACGGCTGGTTCCGAACACGCGAAAGCCCGCCTCGAGCAGGGCCTTGGCCGTCGCGTGCCCGATGCCGGAGGATGCCCCGGTGACCAGGGCGACGCCGAGATTGGTTTTGTTCATGGAAATTCTTTCTTTAGCCAGGTTGCGTTTCGAAATGTGGCCCGCTGGTCGTCCACGGTCAGCGGCTCAATCACCGGCCGCTCCGGTGCTCGTACCGGCTGGCTAGTCGGTCCAGCGCCGGAACAACGCACTGGCGTTAACCCCGCCAAAGCCGAAGCCATTGGAGATCGCGTAGTCCATCTCCATTGGCCGGGCTTGGTTTGCGACGAAGTCGATCCCGTCGCCGGCGGGATCGGGGGCGCTCAGATTGAGGGTCGGCGGCGCGACCTGGTCCCTGAGCGCCAGCACCGTGAAGATGGCTCCAAGCCCGCCGGCGGCTCCGAGCAGATGTCCGGTCGCCGACTTCGTTGCGCTGACCGCTATGCCGAAATCCGTGCCGAAGACCCTTTTGATTGCCGCGATCTCTCCCGCGTCGCCGACCGGCGTGGAGGTCGCGTGCGCGTTGAGATGGCGGACTTCCCGTGCCGAAATGCCGGCTTGGGCGATCGCGATCTCCATGGCTCGCCGCGCACCGTCGCCATCCTCGGGTCCGGATGTGATGTGATAAGCATCCGCCGTCGTGCCGTACCCGACGAGCTCCGCCAGCGGCTTGGCGCCGCGCGCAAGCGCATGGCTCAAGGACTCCACGACCAGGATTCCGGCTCCTTCGCCCATGACGAAGCCGTCACGCAGCATGTCGAACGGACGGGAGGCCTGATCCGGACGGTGATTGAAGGAGGTCGAAAGGGAGCGTGCCGCGGCAAAGCCGCCGAGGCTGACCGCATTCATGCAGGCTTCCGTTCCGCCGCAGACCGCGATGTCGGCCTCATTGGCGCGGATGAGACGCGCCGCGTCGCCGATCGCCTGAATGCCGGCCGCGCAGGCCGTCACCGGAGCGCCGAGCGGCCCCTTGAACCCGTGTCGGATGGAAATTTGTCCCGCCGCCATGTTCACCAGGAAAGACGGCACGGTGAACGGTGAGAGGCGCCGAACACCGCGCTGGTCGACGGTTCGCACGGCTTCGGTTATCGCGGGAAATCCTCCGACCCCCGAAGCGATGATCGTCGCGGTGCGCGCCTTGTCATCGTCCGAGACCGGCTTCCACCGCGCCTGGGCCAGTGCCTCTTCCGCCGCCGCCAGTGCAAAGACAATGAAGCGGTCAGCCCTGCGCTGTTCCTTCGGGGCCAGGACGGTGTCTGGATCGAAGCCGGCTTCGGGGTCTTCCTGCAACGAGGGAACCGTTCCGCCGACCTTCGCCGGCAGATCTCCCACCATTTCGACCGGCAGGCTCCTTATGCCCGAGCGGCCAGCCAGGAGCCGGGACCAGGAAGTCGCGACGCTGGTCCCAAGGGGGCTCACTGCTCCCATGCCCGTAATAACGATCCGACGCATTTCTACTCCAGCTGTCATTCTGCTTGATCCGTTCGCGTGATGGCGCAGCGCAGGCGCCCGGCCGCGATCACCGCCTCTATCCTTGCGCGGCCGCAATTCGCCTAACTTCGCCGGCGGCGGCATCGAGAAAACGCTGCGACATCTCTTCATCTCCAAGGATGCGGGAGATCGTCACGGCACCCACCATCAGCGACAGCATCGCCATGGCCTTGCGATGGGTTTTTGGACCTTCCGCCGCCGGTATCAGTTCGTCGAGAACCTCGAGGTGAGCTGCGATCCCATCCTGGAATGGCGCCCTGACCTCCTTGCCTTGGCGCGCCGCGTCCGAACCAAGCGCCACGATCGGACAACCGTCGCTCTTCTCTTCGCGATGTCCTGCTGAAAGGTAGAGCCCGATAAGGGCTTCAAGGGGGTCGGGGCTTCCGGCGGCAACAGCCGACCATCTGCGCGTCGCGTGTTCCATCGCTCGCCTCGATGCCTGCGCTGCCAGATCCTCCTTGGAGTCGAACTGCTTGTAAAAGGCGCCTTGGGTCAGCCCGGCACCCTTCATCAGATCCTTCAGCCCGATGCCGTCAAAGCCGTGCTCTCGAAAAAGCCGGCTCGCCGCGTTGATCACCGCGTCGCGATTTGCTTCCGCCTGTGTGCGGCTGACTCGCATTCCTGCTCTCCAATTAGATTTCGTTCGACATCTATAACAAGGATAGAGTTTGAATGCAATCTAATTTGAATCGCTCCCTCCCTCCGCGGCAGAGGATGGAATGACGACGCAACCGGAACCCTCCAATCTCGTTATGTCAGGGCTCACCCATTCCCTCGAGGCTCACATTCGGGATCGACACATGAAAAAGACTATGAAAAACCGACGCTACGCAAGCGCGGGAAATTGACCGCCCGCACGGCGCAGATCGTGGTTTCCGGGGTGACGTTGATCCCATGATGTCCCCGGCTGGACATGGAAGCTCGGCCTGCGAGTTGCCAGGTCAGATACCGGAACCCGCCGCACCATGGGTCTCCGGCTCGTCCTCGGGCACCTCGCCCGGCTCGAACTCGTTGAAGCAGCCGAGTCCGCGCTTGAACCGGTCGATCAGCCAGGCGGCCGCTGGCTTCGGGCTGCGGTCGTTGCGGTGCATGGCAAACAAGGGCGAGCTCGTTTCCTTGTAGGGCTCGAGATCAAGTTCCACCAGGCGGCCACTGGCCAGATCGTCGGCGATCAGCCAGCGCGGCAGCCCGCCCCAGCCCAGCCCCTCGCGCATCAATATGTGCTTGGTGCGCATATCGGTCAGTCGCCAGGTGCGGTAGGCGAAGACGCCGTAGTCGCGCCCCTTGGTGCGCTCGGACTGGTCAATGACGACGAGCTGCGTGTGCTCGCGCACATCCTCCAGCGCCACCGGCTTCGGCAGCAGCGCCAGTGGATGGCTGGGTGCGGCCGCCGGCACCAGCGACATGAAGCCGATGCGAACGAGATGCACGTCGACATCGCCCAGCAGGCCGCCAATGCCGAGATCCGCCTGGCCGCTGACGACGAGATCGGGAATGAGGCCGAGCGTGCCGATATGCAGGCGCAGCGTCACGGTCGGGAACTGCTTCTCGAACGCCTTCAGCACCCGCACCAGCACGGGTGAAGGCAATGCCACGTCGACCGCCAGCGCCACCTCGGCCTCCAGCCCATGATGGTGGCCGTCGGCGCGCGAACGGATGCGCTGCAGCACGCTCACCATGCGCCGCGCGTCTTCCAGCATGGCCCGGCCGATCTCGGTCAGTTGCGGCTCGCGCGTGCCCTCGCGTTCGAACAGCTTCAGCCCAAGCTGCGCCTCGAGATTGGCGATGCCGTAGCTGATGACGGATTGCGCCCGGTTGAGCTTGCGGCCGGCGGCCGAGAAACTGCCGGTGTCGGCAACGGCCACAAGGATCTGGAGCTGGTCGAGGGTCGGGTTCGGCTGCATCATCCCATCCATTCGGTAGATGGATCATATAGAAATATACCAGTTTATCGGATGGATCGATAGCCCCATATGGAGCGGGACAATTCATCCACTGGAGAGACCTGCTATGTCCATTCTTCTTGTTACCTCGAGCCCGCGCGGCGCTGCCTCGCACTCGACCCACATCGCCACCGAGTTCGCCCAGAAGCTTCTCGCCGCCGACCCGTCGAACACGCTGGTCGTGCGCGACCTCGTCGCCAACCCGCTGCCGCATATCGATAGCGACTATGCGACCGGCATCTACACCCCGGTTGAAGCGCGCACCCCGCGCCAGGCCGAAGTGGTGGGCGTTTCCGACGTCGTGCTCGACGAGTTGTTCGCCGCCGACACGGTGATCCTTGCCACCGGCTTCATCAACTTCAACATCTCCTCGACGCTGAAGTCCTGGGTCGACCACATCGCCCGCTCCGGCCGAAGCTTTGCCTATGGCGAGAACGGCCCCAAGGGCCTCGTCACCGGCAAGAAGGTCTATATTGTGCTGGCTTCGGGCGGCATCTATTCCGAGGGCGCGGCCGTGCAGTTCGATCACGCCATTCCCTATCTGCGCGGCGTGCTCGGCTTCCTCGGCATGACCGATGTCGATGTCATCCGCATCGAGGGCGTCGGCATGGGCCCCGACGCGGTCACCGCGGCGCTCGCCAAGGCGACCGCCAAGGTCGATGCCGTGGTCGCCAGCCAACAGGTTGCCGCCGCTGCCGCGTAAGGCTCTCGATCAACTGAACTCGAAAGGCAGGCGTTCGCGCCTGCCTTTTTCATTTTAGCCAATGAAATGCCTGAGCAGGCCCGCCGAAGCGACGCCGATCAGCACGGTCGGCAGCATGGAAAGCCGCGTCGCGGCGATGAGGGTGATGGCCAGCGCCAGAAGGTCGGCGGGATTGCGCGACACGAAGGCCGGCGCGATGACCGAGATCAGCACGCAGCCGGGTGCCGCCTCCATCACCGCGGTTGCCCGCGCGCTCAGCACACGGTTGCGCAGCACGACATAGCCGCCGATCCGTGTGAGATAGGTGACGCCGGCCATCAGCACGATGGTGAAAAGGGTTGTCATGTCGATCATGCATCACCTGCCATCAACCAGGCAGCAAGCAGCCCCGACACCGCACCCGCCGCGACATACCAGGCGCCGGGAATGAAGAGATAGACAAGGGCCGCGACGACCAGGCTGACCAGCCAGGGCCGCGCCGCCGCCACGCTCTTCCACATGCCGCGCATCAGCACCAGGAAGACGGCCGGAAACGCCATGTCGAAACCATAGGTCCCGACATCGCCCAGCATCGGGCCGAGCAAGGCGCCGAGCGAGGTGAAAGCCACCCAGGTGAGATACATCGCCAGCGCGGCGCCCATATAGTAGCGCGGGCTGAAGGCCGGGCCGATGCCCGCGGCGGCGCGCTGCTTAGCATCGGCCAGGCCCAGCGCCCAGCTTTCGTCGCACATGAGGAACAGCGCCGGGAAAACCTTGCGCCGCGGCAGTTCGCGCAGGAACGGCGCCAGCGCCGCTCCCATCAGCAAATGACGGCTGTTGACCAGGAAAGTGATGGCGACGATGAGGAGGATATGCGGCGGGGACGTCCACAGCTGGATCGCCGCGAATTCCGAGCCGCCGGCGAAGTTCAGCCCGGTCATCATCGATAACTCGACCGTGCTCAGCCCTTTCTGCGTGGCCTGGGCGCCGAGCACCAGTGCGTAGGGAATGGTGCCGACCAGCACCGGCGCGCAGGACGTCACACCACGGCGGAACTCGGATTGCGAACCATTGCCGGCGGCTTCGACTGCCTGGGAAATGCTCATGGTCTGCCATAGGCCAGCCTCACAGCCGCCCTGCCCTGCGTTTGAAATTTCGTGGTGTCAGGAGCAAAACATACCCACACTTCTCCGCAATTTGGTTGCGAAGATTGTTGTTTTTCGGCCAATTTTGGCATTCACTGTCACATACTGCCAGGAACGTGGAATTCAACACCATGAAACTCGACGACATCGACAAGCGCATCCTGCGGGCGTTGCAGCGCGACGGCCGCATGGCCAACAATGATCTGGCCAGTGAGGTCGGCCTGTCGCCCTCGCCTTGCCTGCGGCGTGTCAAGCTGCTGGAGGAAGCCGGCATCATCGACCGCTATGTCGCCGTGATCAATCCGGCCAGCATCGGCAAGGGCCTCACCTTCTTCACCCGCATCTGGCTGAAGGCGCAGGACGAGGACACGATCGAACATTTCGCCACCGAGGTCGCCAAGCTGCCGCAAGTGATGGAGTGCTATCTCATGCTGGGCGACTGCGACGCCATGGTGCGCGTGGTGGCGGCCGGCATCGACGACTACCGCCGCTTCCAGTCGGAACATCTCAGCCGCATCAAGGGCGTGCAGAACGTCAAGACCGACGTGCCGAGCCAGACGATCAAATACACGTCGGAACTGCCGATCTAGGACAGGCCAGGAATGCAGCAGTTTGGACACGAAAGCCCGATTGAAAATGGAGGCACAAATCCAGGGAGTCAGCATTTCGAGGCACCGCTGGAAAACCGGGCGTCCAGACTGGATAAAAAATGCAACCGGATTGTAGGATGGACGCCGATGCCGGCGTCCTACGGACGCAAGGGCACGGCGAAGCTGGACCGTGCCGCCTCAAGACTGCGTTCCGGCATGGGAGAAAACCATGAACCTTTCCTACCGTTGGGTCATCGTCGCGGCTGGCGCGCTGATGTCCTGCGTCGCCATCGGCACCATGTTCTCGCTGGCGATCTTCCTCGAACCCATGGCGCTCGATACCAACTGGTCGCGCGCGGGCATTTCGAGCGCCATGACGCTCAACTTCCTGGTGATGGGCCTCGGCGGATTCGCCTGGGGCGCCCTGTCCGACCGGTTCGGCGCCCGCATCGTCGTGACGATCGGTGCCGTGCTGCTCGGGCTGGCGCTGGTGCTGGCAAGCCGCGCCGGTTCGCTCCTCACCTTCCAGATCACCTATGGCGTGCTCGTCGGGCTCGCGGCCAGCGCCTTCTTCGCGCCCATGATCGCGCTGACCTCAGGCTGGTTCGACACCAATCGCGGGTTGGCGGTATCGCTGGTCTCGGCCGGCATAGGCGTGGCGCCGATGACGATCTCGCCCTTGGCCCGCTGGCTGATTTCGGCCTATGAATGGCGCACCGCCATGTTCGACATCGGCCTCCTGGCCTGGGTGCTCCTGCTGCCCGCCGTCCTTCTGGTGCGCCAGCCGCCAAAACCCGCCGCCTCCGATGCGACCGCGGCGCCAGTCGCCGAAGGCGCCAGCCTGACGGTCGGGCAGGCGCTGCGCTCGCCGCAATTCATCGTGCTGGGGCTGACCTTCTTCGCCTGCTGCGCTGCCCATTCCGGCCCGATCTTTCACATGGTCAGCTACGCCATGCTGTGCGGCGTCGCCCCGATGGCGGCGGTCTCGATCTACAGTGTCGAGGGTCTCGCTGGGCTCGGCGGCAGGCTGCTCTACGGCGTGCTGGCCGACAGGCTGGGCGTCAAGCCGGTGCTGATCGCTGGGCTGGCGATCCAGGCGATCGTCATTGCCGCCTATCTCTCGATCAGCCAGCTCGACCAGTTCTATATGCTGGCCGTCATCTTCGGCGCCACCTATGGCGGCGTCATGCCGCTCTACGCGGTGTTGGCGCGTGAATATTTCGGCCAGCGCATCCTTGGCACCGTGTTCGGCGCCGCCACCATGCTCTCGAGCCTCGGCATGGCGCTGGGGCCGCTTGCCGGCGGCATGATCTTCGACGCCTATGCCAGCTACCATTGGCTGTTCCTCGGCTCGGCTCTCATCGGTCTGGGCGCCGCGGGCATAGCCATCGCCTTCCCGCCGCTGCCACGCAGGGCGTTGCAGACGGCATAGGCACGGCAATCGTGGCCAGAAAAAAACGGGCTTAACGGGCCAATGGCCCGTCAAGCACCGCCTGCTTCGGCGTCACGCCGACTTGAGGACCGTGAACGGCCGTTTTTGAACGGCCCGTTTGGCCTGGAAAATCGCGGCCGGAGCCGGGCGGCCGACATGAAAGCCCTGGACCTTGTCTATGCCGAACTGGCGCATGAGGAGCATCTGCTCTTCGGTCTCCACGCCTTCGACCAGGATTTTGTGGCCGCGATTTCTGACCAGCGCGATGATGTCCTGCAGCATCGCCATGCCCTTGGGGGTCCCGCAGTCGTGGAGAAACGAGCGGTCGATCTTGACCGTATCGAAATCGATGAGACGAAGCCACGAAAGGCCGGCGAAGCCCGTCCCGAAATCATCGAGCCAGATCCTGATCCCGAGCAGCTTCAGGTCGCTGATGCAGCGCAGGATGTCGGAGTGCATCTCCATCTCCAGCCCCTCGGTGATCTCGAAGGCCAGCCTGTTGCCGGTTACGCCGGTCTCGCCCAGAATGGTCGCGACCGATGTCGCGAAGCCGGGCGTCTTGAGCTGGATCGGCGAGACGTTGACGCTGACGACGCGCACGTGATCCTGCGCCAGGAGTTCGGCGCACACGGTCCTTATTGCCCAACGCCCGAGCTCGAGGATGGCGCCGGTTCGCTCCGCGACGGGAATGAACAGGCTCGGCGGAACCAGGGTGCCGTCCAGCATCTTGAGGCGCATCAGCGCCTCCACCGCCTCGAGCCTGCCGGACGCGACGTCCTGGATGGGCTGATAGACGAGCGAAACGAGATCCTGGCCGATCGCGATCTTCAGCAAAGCCGCCAGGTTCTCGCTCTCGTCGCTGCTCTGGGGATCGGTCGGATCGAACAGCCGGACACAGTTTCGGCCGCTGGCTTTTGCCAGATAGAGCGCTCGATCGGCCTCGTGGATGATCTTCTCCAGCTTGGCGGCGGTCTGCTTCCTGGTGAATGCGGCGCCCACGCTCGCCGTCACGATCGCGATGCCGTCCCGCCGCAACTCGTGCGCGATCGCCAGGTTCTCGACCGTGCGGCAAATGGCTTCCGCGAGATCGGCGACCTGGTCTTTCCTGCCCATGCGGGCCAGGACGATGAATTCCTCACCGCCATAGCGGCCGATGGAGCCGTCATATTGTTTGATCAGATCGCTGAGCGCTTCGGCGACCTGGATCAGGCAACGGTCGCCTTCCTGATGGCCATAGCAGTCGTTGAACTTCTTGAAGAAGTCGACGTCGATGAGGATCGCCGCAAAACCATGGCCAAGCTTTTGCCAGTCATTCCAGTAGTCGCGCAGTTTCTCGTCGATCGCGCGCCGGTTCTCCAGGCCTGTAAGCGGATCCGTCCGCGACAGCCTGAGCAGGGCCTTGCCGCGCTCGGTGGCCTCATTGTGCTGGATCTTGGCTTCCAGCGCGTTGAGGAAGACGTTGTAGCGCTCTTCGTTCAGCTTCCAGTTCACATAGGACGTGAACGTGAAGCACGAAACGTAGAAAGTGCCGAATACCATTTTGTATGTCAGCGACGCCGGTAGAAAGTAGTTCACCACATACAAGATGCACAAAATTATGGTCGACGTTATGATCGACACTTTGAACCGGAACGTGAAGAAAAGATTGGCACTCATCATGAAAATGGTGCCGAAGACCATGTAATAGGCAACGCTTTCCTTGTTCGCGCCCATGGAGGCAGGGCAAAGCCAGCCGAGATAGCCGAAGATGATGGCACCGGCGCAGGTTACGTCAAGCCAGTCCGTGGCGACTCCCCGGCGAAGCTGTGCTTCCAGCACCAACAGTGCGGTCAGTCCGACAGCGAAGCGGGCCGTGATCGTAAGGGCGGCCACATCCGGTATCAGCAGCAGATCGGATGCCGAAAACAAGATGTAGATGACGACGGCGATCCAAAGGCCCGGCCTGGCCTCCTTCCTTCGCTTGGCCTGGGCTTCCGTCCGGTAAAGGATGCGAAGTTCAGCCGCCCCCGTTTCCTGGCGTGGATCGTGCGGTTCCGAATCCACCGCATCAGCCACTCTGGATGACGAGCGTTCGTTCACGACGAATCCCGGCTGAAGGGCATTTCGCGTTCCGAATTCTTTTGCAGCTTCTGCCCCCAACGCAGACCGACTCCTTGGGCGCGACACGTCTTGCCGCGCAATCAAATGCAATGATGCAGGACAAGTTTCCGTTAACTCGAACCCGGAATCCCCTCCTTAAAAACCCCAAAGAATTGACATGGTTAGCGGGAAATTAATCATACCGATAAAATGCCCGCGAGCCGACATTGGCAAATCGAGTATTCTAAGCAATAAGTTAACTGACTGTTAACTATGGAGCTTTGGTGTGCAAACTGTCTTTGACGGCAAGAGTCTGATTACCGCGGAGGCGATCGCCGGCGGTCTCCGTCGCGGAAAGCCCGAGCATCACGGCGAAGCGTTTGAAACCGCTCGCGCGGAGCTGGCGCTCATCCTCCAGGCGACACAGCAGCAGGTCGAGCAGCAAAAATTTCCCGCCGAGATCGTTCGCCGCCTGCTGTCGCTCCTCAACGCGCTGCGTGCCAAGGTCCATCCCGACGTGTGGCAGGCCTTGATACCGCTGGCGCAGAACCACCCGCTCCAGAAGTACTTTCTCGAGGATCCGCTGACGCATTGGTCCTTCACCAAGCCCAGGGGGTATTCCGGCGACGCGCAGTTGCTCGACTACATCTATTGTGACCCGCACGTGGCCGAGAGCGTGGCAAACGCCTCGGAGATCGGCAAGGCGCTCTACAGCCACACCCAGAACGTTCCGTCATGCGTCGCGGCACGGGAACGCCGCGATCTGCTGACCCGCTATGTCGATGAAACCGCGGCCACAAATGGGCCGGAAACCGAAGTTCTGGCCATCGCGGCCGGCCATCTGCGCGAAGCGAACCGTTCGGCAGCGTTGGCCGAGGGCCGTCTCAAGCGCTGGGTCGCGCTCGACCAGGACCCCCAGAGCGTCGGACTGATCGCGCGCGACTTCCAGGGCACCGCGGTCGAGGCCATCGACGGCTCGGTACGCACCGTGCTCACCAGGAGCCACAAGCTTGGCAAGTTCGATCTTATCTATGCCTCGGGCCTTTACGACTACCTCCAGCACAATGTCGCCGTGAAGCTCACCAAGACATGCCTGCAGATGCTGAAGCCGAACGGCACTTTCCTGTTTGCGAATTACGCCGAGGGCACTCCTGACGCCGGCTATCGGGAAACGTTCATGGACTGGGTGCTGCTGCTGCGGTCGGAGGTCGACATGTGGAACATCATCAACGCCAGCGTCGACCGCAACACCGTCGAGGCGCAGGTGTACTTCGGCGAGAACCGCAACGTGCTCTACGGCGTCATCCAAAAGCGCGGATGATACCCCTCCTGACGGCACACCGGCTGATATAGGGACCTCGAGCGCTTCAGACGGAGTGCTCGAGGGGTTGGTCTGTCTCACACGCATCCGCGCTCTTTCGGGAGCGGCCAGCCCTACCCGAAAATCCGCTCGCCCTGCTCGTCGACGAGCTGGATGCCCTTCTTGATCGAGATGTCGACGGCATCGTCCAGCCCGGCGAAGCGGTCGGCGCGGATGAACTTGTGCTCCTTCACCACGCCGTCAACCTCCTTGGAGACGACGCCGCAGGTCTGGTACTGACCCTCGGTCTTGTAGGGCGTGGCGCTGATCGTGAACCCCTTGTGTTCGACCTGCTTGGCGGGCGCGGCACTTGCAGGCTCGGCCGCTTCGCCGCCACCGCCGCCGAAAAGACGTTTCAGAAAAGACATCGCTCAAATCTCCTTGTCGCTTTCGATCGCCGTCGGTGTGCGATTCACGACGTTGTTTTCCCAGCATGCGCGAATGTGCCGCCGCGTTCCAGCCCCCTGATGAAGACGGAGACGAGGAGCGCGATCTGCTGGTCGATCTCGTCGGCCTGCCGACGCACGGACCTGGCCGCATAACCGCTGGTGACGATGCCATGCACGCTTGACCAGAGGGTTCGCGCGGCGATCCGACGCGTGTCCTCGTCGAGGTCGAAGCCGCCATCGGCAAGGACACTGGCGATGATCTCGAACAACTGGTCGAGCCGCGCCTCATAGACATCGGGCTCGGTCAGCACCGGACGCCGCCTGTTGAAGGCAAGCAGCGCCGGCCAGCTGCCGGGATGCGCCTCGACGAAGCGCACATAGGCGCCGGCCAGTGCCATCAGCCGTTGGCGCACGTCGGTGATGCCACGCCTGCCAAGATCGGCCATCGCCGCCGCCCCTGCGACACCCAGCCGGTCGAGCAGCCGCATGTTGACGGCGCGGTGCACACCGTCGAGATCGGAAAACAGATTGTAGACCGAGCCGACCGAGATGCCCGCCTGTTCGGCGATGGTCCTGGCCTTCAGATTGTCCATGCCGCCTTCGTTGAGCAGCGTCTCGGCAATGGCCAGCACCCGCTCGCCCGCCTCTTCCTTGTCCAGTGCCATGCTTTTCCTTCTGAATGAGCGCGCCTTGTGGATGGCCTGCTGTTTCCGGCCCCGATGCCGCTTCGTTTACCATAGACCAGGCATCGTGAACAGCGTTCAAAAAAGCTCTTGAACAATGTTCATTTCCTGTTACGTTGGCTTCGTGAACATTGTTCACGGAAACTTCGAAGGGAGAAGAACCATGCTTAGCCTGATCAGAACATTGCTCGACGGCGCCAGCGCACGGGTCGAGGACGGCCTGAAGGATCGCTTCGCCATCGACCTTCTGGCGCAGCGCATCCGCGACGCCGAGGCGGGACTTGCCGCCGCCAAGCAGACGCTTGCCTCACTGATCGTGCGCCAGCGTGCCGAGCAGGCCGGCCTCGACCATCTCGACCGCCGCCACGCCGACCTGGAGACACGCACGGTCAGCGCACTGGCCGCCGGCAACAACGGGCTTGCCGAAAGCGGTGCCGCAGCCATCGCCGAACTGGAGAATGAACGCGAGGTCCGCCGCGCCACGGTGCAGAGCCTAGGCGAAAAGACTTTGCGGATGCGCGTTTCGGTGGAGCGGGCGCACCGCCGCATCATCGACCTCAACCAGGGCATGATCTCGGCACGGGCCATCGATGCCGAGCGCAAGGCGCAGTCGCGTCTCGTCAGGTCGATCGGTCATTCGGCGAGCCTCAACGACGCCGAGGAGCTTTTGGCCCGCATCAAGGGAGCCAGCGATCCGTTCGAGGAAGCCGGCATTCTCGACGAGATCGACGGCGAGCTGCGTCACGACGGGATCCGCGACCGCCTTGCCGACGCCGGGCACGGTCCGGCGGTGAAGGTGCGCGCCAGGGACGTGCTGGAACGCCTGAAGACCGTCAACTGAATATCTCGGACCTGACCACATCAAACCCAACTTCGATCCAATCAAAGGAACACGACAATGAACAGCAATCAGACCTACATCATGTTCAACACCGTCTCGGTCGGCGCCGCCTACTTCATGCTTGGCCTATCGCTGTGGCTGGCGCCCGTCGACCTGTCGACCAAGGGCTACTGGGGCATGGGCATCCTGCTGCTCACCGGCAGCCTGGTGAACCTGGTCAAGTATCGCACGGACGAGCGCATCTCGGCCGAGACCACCGCCAAGATCGAAAAGGCGCGCAACGAAAAGCTGATCAGCGAATATGTCGGCAAGGAATAATCGCCATCGCCGCTGACGAGAAAAGCCCGGGTCTCCCCGGGCTTTTTGTGCCTTGCGCCCAACTGGCAAGATCCGGTCTTGCTAGCTCAGCGATGTGTCAGCGCTTCCAGCGCTTCGGCGGCGGCTTCGAGAATGGCGATCGCCTCGGCCTGCTTTTCGGCAGGGGCATCGACGATGTCGCCGAGCGCCGCGCGCAGCCGGTGGCGGATGGCGCGGAATTCGTCACGCGTTTCCGAGCGTTCGCCACGACCGCCACGGCCGCCACGACGGTCCTCGCCGTCGTCGCTCCAGCCGAACCAGTCGCGCGCCTTGGCCATCTTGCGGCCGAAGCGCTCGAGATGTTCGAGCACGCCGTCGATCATCTCGCGGTTGTCGGCCAGATGCGCCTGCCCGGCCTCGGTAATCGAAAACACCTTCTTGTTGCCTTCGCTCGAAGACACGGCATAGCCGGCCTCTTCCAGGAAGGTCAGCGTCGGGTAGACCACGCCAGGGCTCGGGCTGTAGATGCCGCTGGTGCGCTCCTCCAGCGCCTTGATGATGTCGTAGCCATGGCGCGGCGCCTCGGCCAGCAGCGACAGCGTGATCAGCTTGAGGTCCCCATCGGCAAGCATCCGCCCGGCGCGAAAGAAGTCGCCCGGGCCGCCGCGCCCGCCGCCCCTGCCCCCGAACGGACCGAAGCCGCCGCCCCCTCTGCCACCGAACTTGCCGGCCATGTGCATGAACATGCGCTCGCCGAAACGATGATGGTCGGAATGATTGTGTCTGTGCATTTGATTGCTCCTTGAGTTCTATCTTACGATGTATCTTAATTAGGCAAACCAAATCGCTGAGTCAAGATATATCTTACGATGTATCTGGTCATGAGCCAAGCGATATCCATGGCATCGACGCGTCAGGCCCGGCTGGGTTGGATAGTGTGTGAATGGAGGGAGGCTACCAGTGGCCCTTGCGCCGATTCCAGCCGTAGAGCAGATCGGCGAAGTGATCATAGGCAAGGCGGGTCAGCGGCAGCATGAGCCGATTGCCGAACAGGCTCGCCAGCCAGCCCTCGCCCGGCGCTACCAGCCAGACCGCGATCGCCACATCGGCGCCAACCAGCAATCCACCCTTGGCATCGGTCGCGTGCAACCGGCGGCGGATATCCTCCAGCGAGGCGCCATGCGACGACAGCGCATCCGGCTCCAGATTGATGTCGCGAAATTCGATCCGACCGGCCTTGACCGCCTCGATCAGCCGCCGCTTCTGCCGGCTGATGCCGGCATCGCAGACCGGGCAGCGCGTGTTGTACCAGACGGTCAGCAAAGGCGTGGCCCTGCAATCATTCACTTGGCATGCATCGCGGCCTTCGGCCCGACGCATTTGTTGTCGCGAAACAGCGCCCATTCCTCGCACAGGCGTCCATTGGGCAGGCGGCAAAAACCGTATTCGTTGCCGGCCTTGTCCTTCCTGACCACAAAGCGGCCGCCGATCGCACCGCAATGGACCGATGCCGGATTGGCCATGCCGACCGGTTTTTGCGTGGCGCCGGCATCGACGGGCATCAACGACATCAAGGCCAGACCGACGGCCAGTATCAAAAAATTGTTCATGCGATCTCTCCTCGGCCCCATGTCTACCACGGCGAGGCGCCCTGTCCCGAGGCAGCTGTCAAATTTAACGGAACGCCGGATCAGGTGCCGTTGAGGCGGCACCTGATCCGGCCGTCGGAAAACCTCATTATCCAAGTGAGGTGATGATCTCGCGATAGGCGAATTCGGGAAAGGCCTTCATCGTCCGCGTCCTGATGTTGCCGGCCGCCGCCAGCATCAGCGAGAAACGCGCCAGGATCGCGTCGTCGGGCGCCTCGACCACCGCCACCATGTCGTATTCACCCATGGTCAGGTAGAACGCCTTGAACGATCCGCCCATTTCGCCAAGTTGCTTCCTGGCGGCATCGAGCCGCTTCGGTGACTCGCGCACATTTTTGGCGCCCTGCTCCGTCCAGTTCATCAGCACGATGTAGCTTGTCATGGCACACCTCCCTCCGGGGCCACGGAGCACGGCACTCAGGCCTGGGTCTGTCGACACGGCCTCGACCGGGGCGGGCTTCCGGGGTTGTCGCCCGAAAAATGCATCCGACGTCGAATTATCCTCCCGCTGCCAACGTCCCGCAAGCACTACCGCGCTGGCACCCATTGCAGAGTGAGCGCGGCCAGTTGAAGCCTGTTTGAAAACCCGCTTGATTGCGGCAATCTCCGTCGTGGCGTCAGCCCGGCAAAACGTCCGAAGCCGGTCCAGCCGCCGGAGGGCTTCATGCACGAAACAACACACCTGCCACCGGCACAGATCGACATTCCCGCCGCGTGGATCGGCGAGGATATAGCGAAGCATCCCGAGACATGGCTGGTCGAGTTGGAGCCGCAAGACGTGGCGGAGTTGGAAGCTGCAGCAACCAGCTTCCTTGCCAGCTCGCATGATATCGGCGGCGTGACCAAGGCGGATTTCCCCTTGCCTCGTCTGGGCGGCCATCTTGCCGCCCTTCGGGAAAAACTGATCGCAGGCATCGGGTTCGAGGTGCTGCGCGGTTTCCCGGTCGAAAGATATTCAGCCGAGATGGCCGCAACGATCTTCTGCGGGGTTGGCGCCCATCTGGGTAGCGCGCGATCCCAGAATGCCAAGGCCACATACTCGGCCATGTCCGCGACATAGGCGCCGACGCCAGGGACACTAAGACGCGGATCTACCAGACGGCGGAGCGCCAGACATTCCACACCGATTCCGCCGATGTCGTCGGCCTGCTCTGCCTGCAAGACGCCATGCAAGGCGGCGAGTCGCTGCTGGTCAGCACGGTGACGATCTACAACGAGATGCGCAAAATGCGGCCCGACCTGGTCCGTCTGCTGTTTGATCCGATCGCCACCGACCGGCGGGGCGAAATACCGGAAGGGCAAAAGCCCTATTTCGAAATCCCGGTGCTCAACTGGCATGCCGGACTTCTGACCGGCATCTATCAGCGCCAGTACATCGACAGCGCCCAGCGCTTCCCGGACGCCATGCGGCTGAGCGCCGCACATGTCGAGGCGCTTGATCTCTTCGACAGCCTTGCCAATGATCCCCAGTTGAACCTGTCGATGCGGCTGCGGCCCGGCGACATGCAGTTCGTCTACAATCATCCGCTGCTTCACGACCGCATGGGTTTTCGCGATTGGCCGGAACCCGACAAGCGGCGCCATATGCTGCGCCTGTGGCTGTCGATTCCAGGCGATCGTCCGCTGCCCGATTGCTTCCGACAGCGTTATGGCTCGATCGAGATCGGCGACCGCGGCGGGATCATCGTCGAGGGAACACGGCTGAACGTGCCGCTATAACTGACAATCCCCACGGAAATTGCAGTTAGTGAACAACATCAATTGCCGCCGCAAAAAGCCCGTCCGCCGTGCCGCGCCCGGTCAAAACCACCCGACTGCCCTGATGAAGTGTTTTTTGAAAATCGCCCGGGACACCGCATAGAGTGCCGGTCAGAATTGGCATGCCCGCCAGATCGACTTTATTGGGGCAACGGAATGACGAGCCCGCCGTATCGCCAACTGAAAACTCGAGTTGCATATCCTGGCCCACCAGTGCAGCCCGCCAAAGCGGGTATACTGTCAGGACTGTTGCGCGGACAATAATCCAGGCGAAGAAGGGCATCACGAGAACGCCGAAGACGGAAACAAGAAAGGTTTTGGTCGATATGTCCGAGGCCTGAAAGTCCTTCACAAACTTTCGGCAGAAAAAAAGGAACGCCAAACAGGTAACCGCCATCGCTACCGATTTCGCGGCTATATCGTGATGGCTTACATAAGCTTGCGACGGCACAAATGAATGGCCGAAACGCATGGCCGTAACTAGAACCCACCCGTGAATCGTAAGGCCAGCCACACTGAAAAAAATCAACCGGTGGAGACGGCTGCGGGGCAGTCGCCTCTCCGTTGTCTTCTCCATGCAAGCTAAGCTCAGCTGTCCAGGAAGCTGCGCAGCTTGCGGCTGCGGCTCGGATGCTTGAGCTTGCGCAGCGCCTTGGCTTCGATCTGGCGGATACGCTCGCGGGTGACCGAGAACTGCTGGCCGACTTCTTCCAGCGTGTGGTCGGTGTTCATGCCGATGCCGAAGCGCATTCTGAGCACGCGCTCCTCGCGCGGCGTCAGCGAGGCCAGAACGCGCGTGGTGGTCTCGCGCAGATTGGCCTGGATCGCCGCGTCGATCGGCAGGATCGCCATCTTGTCCTCAATGAAGTCGCCCAGATGCGAATCCTCCTCGTCGCCGACAGGCGTTTCGAGCGAGATCGGCTCCTTGGCGATCTTCAAGACCTTGCGCACTTTTTCGAGCGGCATGGCGAGCTTTTCGGCCAGTTCTTCCGGCGTCGGCTCGCGGCCGATCTCGTGCAGCATCTGGCGCGAGGTGCGCACGATCTTGTTGATCGTCTCGATCATGTGCACCGGAATGCGGATGGTGCGCGCCTGGTCGGCGATCGAACGCGTGATCGCCTGCCGGATCCACCATGTCGCGTAGGTCGAGAACTTGTAGCCGCGGCGGTATTCGAATTTGTCGACCGCCTTCATCAGGCCGATATTGCCTTCCTGGATCAGGTCGAGGAACTGCAGGCCGCGATTGGTGTACTTCTTGGCGATGGAGATGACGAGGCGCAGATTGGCCTCGACCATTTCCTTCTTGGCGATCGCGGCTTCGCGCTCGCCCTTCTGCACCTGGTTGACGATCTTGCGGAATTCCAGGATCGAGATCGCCGTTTCGGTGGCCAGGTGCTGGATCTCGGCGCGCAGGTCCTTGATCGCATCCTTCTCGTTCTTGGTGAATTCCTTCCAGCCGCGCGAGGTCAGATTGGCGATCGAGCGCGTCCAGTTCGGGTCGAGTTCGGAGCCCTGATATTCCTTCAGGAACTCCTCGCGGCGCACGCCATAGCTTTCGGCGAGGCGCAAAAGCTTGCCCTCGTTCTGCACCAGGCGCTTGTTGATGTCGTAAAGTTGCTCGACCAGCGCCTCGATGCGCGCCGTGTTGAGCGACAGCGACTTCACCGCCTTGATCAGCTGGTCCTTCAGTTCCTTCAGCCGGCGGTCCTGGCTGGGCGACAGCGTACCGGCAGCGGCCAGACGGTTCTCGACCTGCTGGTCCTGCAGCTTGCGCAGCTTCTTGTAGGTGTCTGCGATGACGTCGAGCGTCTCCATCACCTGCGGGCGGAGTTCCGCTTCCATCGCCGCCAGCGACAGGCTCGCCTCGTCCTCGTCTTCCTCGTCGTCATCGCCGATGCCGCGCGTATCGGCGCCGACATTGGTGACGTCGTCTTCATCGTCGCGTCCGCGGCGCGGCTTTTCCTCGGCCTTGGGCGCTTCCTCGATGCGTTCGACCACGGGGGCCTGCTTGGCTTCGGGGCCGGCATAGGTGGCTTCGAGATCGATGATCTCGCGCAGAAGGATCTTGGATTCGTTGAGTTCGTCGCGCCAGATGATAATGGCCTGGAAGGTCAGCGGGCTTTCGCACAGGCCCGCGATCATCGTCTCGCGGCCGGCCTCGATGCGCTTGGCGATGGCGATTTCGCCTTCGCGCGACAGAAGCTCGACCGAACCCATTTCGCGCAGATACATGCGCACCGGATCGTCGGTGCGGTCGGTCGGCTCTTTCTTGGTCGTGGTGGCGGCGACGGCGGTGCCGGTCTGCTCGGCCAGCTCGTTGGCGTCTTCCTCGGCGTCCGCCGCTGTGTCGCCCGCCTCGGCCTCTTCGCCCTGCTCGTCATCCTCGACGACGTTGATGCCCATGTCGGACAGCATCGCCATCGTGTCCTCGATCTGCTCGGAGGTCACTTCCTCGGAAGGCAGCACCGAATTCAGCTCGTCCATGGTGACATAGCCGCGCTTCTTGGCGGCCTTGATCATCTTCTTGACAGCATCATCGGAAAGGTCGAGCAAGGGCCCATCGGTGGCGCCTTCGCGTTCGGTCTCGACCTCTTCCTTTTCCTTTGTCGCCATAGTCTTTATCTTCTCCTAGCGGCCGGCCATCGCGGCCGCGTAAGCTGTCGGACCAGTCAAATCGGATACGCCCGTTTCCCTAAAACGCGCTTTACCCGGCCCATGAACTGCATCCACTCTTTTGTTTGGTGCATGCCGTTGCCCCAAAACCGGGTTCCACTCTTGGGCGGCATACATTAAGTCCAGATTAACCCTGATATCTGTGGCAGGCGAGCCGCCTGTCCAGTGATCAAGTACCTTGCATCGCTTGTTTCCCGTCGATGCGAGTGCGGGTTAACGTTTCGAATCGTCCTGATTCCGCCATTCTGTCCGAAGGTCAAGCGCCTCTGGCATGATTCGCATGAAAAAAGCGAATCAATTACCCGACTTAGCGCGCCTCGCCCCCAAGGGAACCGTGACCGCGCCTTCATTCCCGCACTCAGTGCACTTAGGCTCGCCCAGCCCTGCCCGACGAAACGCCGAATCCTTCGATCAGCGCTTCCGTCGCTTGTACATCCTGAAATTGCGCCTGAATTTCGATCAGATGGCGGAAGTTTTCGTCCGAAGGATCCGCTTCGAGGGCCGCTTCCGCCTGTTTCAGTTCCTTATGTAAGGTGCGCGCGCTGCGCTGCAAGTGCAACGCCTGGTTCAGGGCGTCGCGGGCATCCTCGAGGGCCGCCGTCTCCAGCGCCGGCCATTGCCGCGCCCGCTTGATCAGGCCGACCGCGCGCTCCCAGATCTCGGCGCAGCCGGCGCGTTCGATCGTCGCCACCACGGCGTGGCGGTCATTGGCCATGTCATGCGCCATCGCGTCGAGAATGGCGGCGTGCAGCCGCGTCAGGTCGGAATTGGCGAGGTCGAGGAACTCGACATGGGCGAAATTCTCGTCGATCAGAGCCGGATGGTTGACCAATGCCACGATGATCGTCGCCTCGCGCACCGACATCCCCTCGCCGCGCCTGACCAGCGCCGACTGGCCGAGGCTTTCGGTGATCGGCATGCGGCCGCCACCGGCCTTGGCGAATTGGCCGCCGGGTGCGGGCTTGCCCTGGCCGCGTTGACCGGGCCGGCCGCCATCCTGACGACCTTGCCGCGCACTGCGCTGCGAGCCGAAGAAGCTCAGCACCCGCTCGCGCATCTCCTGCTGGTAGTGGTAGCGCAGGCTTTCGTCGCGGATGCGGCTGGTCAGTTCGCGCAGCGTCTTCTCGAGTTCAGCCCGCCGCTCCGGCGTGTCGAAGACGCCGCCCGCCGTCTCGCGCATCCACAACAGGTCGACCAGAGGCCGCGCAGCGGCCAGCACGGCGCGGAAGGCGTCCGGCCCCTCGGCCTTGACCAGATCGTCGGGGTCCTTGCCTTCCGGCAGTAGCGCGAAGCGCGCCGAGCGTCCGGCCTGCACTGACGGCAGCGCCATGTCGGCTGCCCGCCATGCCGCCTTCAGCCCGGCCTTGTCGCCGTCGAAGCACAGCATCGGCTCTGGCGCCATGCGCCACAACAATTCGAGCTGGTTTTCGGTGAGCGCGGTGCCGAGCGGCGCCACGACATTCTCGAAACCGGCCTGCGCCAGCGCGATCACGTCCATATAGCCTTCGACGGCGATGACTGTGCCGCCTTTCGCCAAGGCCTTGCGGGCGCGGGCGAAATTGTAGAGCACATTGCCCTTGTGGAAGAGCTCGGTGTCGGGCGAGTTCATGTATTTGGCGAGCGCGTCTGGCGCCAGAGCGCGGCCGCCAAAGGCGATGATCTTGCCGCGCGAATCCGGGATCGGGAACATGATGCGGTCGCGGAACCAGTCATAGGAGACCGGAATGTCGTCGCCATGGCGCACCAGCCCGCAGGCCTCGATATCGGCTTTCGGCACACCCTGGGCCGCCAGATACTCCTTGAGCGCATTGCGGCTGTCGGGCGCGAAGCCGAGCCGGAACGACTGCTGCGTCGCCGGCGTCAGCCCACGGTCTCGCAGGTAGGCGCGGGCCTTCGCCCCTTCAGGACCCTGCAGACGTTCCTGGAAGAAAACCGTCGCCATCTCCATGACGTCGGTCAGGCTGGCGCGTTCCTTCTCGCGCTGTTCCTCCCGTTCATCACGGACCGGCATCGGCACGCCGGCCATGTCGGCGATCTTCTCGACCGCCTCGGGAAAACTCAGCCCTTCGAGTTCGGTCAGGAACTTGAAATGGTCGCCCGAGACCGAGCAGCCGAAACAGTGGTAGCGGCCCTTCTTGTCCTCGCAGTGGAAGGACGGGCTCTTCTCGCCATGGAACGGACAGCACGCCCAATAGTCGCCGCGCGACGCATTGGTCTTCTTGCGGTCCCACGCCACACGCTGGCCGATAAGCTGTGAAATCGGCACGCGGTCGCGTATCTCGTCGAGGAAGGCAGGCGGAAAGCGCATGTGGGAACTCGTTTCCCCACCATATAATCATGCCCGCGATTTCAGACGACCCCCAATAGAGGCCATACCCGGTTTCCACAGGGCAAAAAGAACGGCGGCCATTGCAGGCCGCCCCTCGCTGTCAGTCAGATTTGCGCTGACTTACTGCGCGGCAAGCGCGCCGAAGATGACGCCGGAGAGGATGCCGACCAGCACATAGTCATTGCCGACACGGATCCATTCCTGGCCGCGGCCGGGACGATGCAGGCCATAGCGGCCATAGTCGCGGATCGGCTGGTGCTGCCTCCAGCCGGAATATTTCTGGCCATTGCGCCAGGTGTTTCGCTTCACGACGACCTTCTTCTGGACGAACCGCTTCTGGATGACGCGCTTCTTGACATCCCGGTGAGTAGGCTTCTGCCAGTCGACCTTGGTGTAGTTCGACTGCGGCGCCACTGGCGCGTTCATCGGCGCTGCCTGGCCGGTAAGCGAGGTGGCGGCCAGCATCGAGAAAGCGAGGGCGGAAAGAACAATGCGTTTCATCAGGGGTCTCCTTGGTTGTCGATGCCAGGAGGGATACCGGCCACGGGATGAACCGAAACTGAACGCCAGAATTACAATTATGTAATGAATTCTTGTGCTTATCCAAAAGATTTGAACATCGTCACAAAGACCGGCGCCGAAACATCGCAGATCCTGCCGATCCACCGCTCATGCCGGTGCAACCATTTGCTAGCCCGTCCATTTTCCGACACCGGCTGTCGCCTCGCGGCGGCCCCTTGAGATCGACAAATTTTTATTATCCGGCTAAAATATTCCGGCTATATTCCCAAGGCTGTCATGACCATGATTCGTACCCTCGCCTTCACCCCCCGTCGCCATGCTGGCCGCGGCAAGCGCCATGCACGCATGCAGGCGCCGCGATGAGCGGTTCCGTCGTTCTCCTGCATCTGGCCGGCGCCGTCGCGCTGATGCTGTTTGCCACCCGCATGGTCAAGACCGGCGTCGAGCGCGCCTATGGCGACGTGCTGCGTCATCGCCTGCGCGCCACCATGCGCAATCCGATCATGGCGGTGCTGGCCGGCACCGGCCTTGCGATCGCGCTACAAAGCTCGACGGCGGTCACGCTGCTGGTCGGCTCCTTCGCCGGTTCCGGCATCGTCTCGGGCGCCGCCGGCCAGTTGGCCGTGCGTGGCGCCGAGATCGGCTCGGCTCTGGTGGTCAAGCTGCTGACCTTCGATCTCACGCTCTTGGTGCCGCTTTGCCTGATATCAGGCACGGTGATGTTCATGGCCACCGAGCGGCGCGACTGGCGACAGACCGGCCGCATCCTGGTCGGCATCGGCCTCTTGATCCTGTCCCTGGAAATGATCGGCCAGGCGTCCGAGCCGCTGCGCAACAGCCAGTTGCTGCCGGTCATCCTCAATTACTTCTCCAGCGATTCCATCACCGCCTACCTGTTGGCGGCAATGATCACGTGGCTGTTCCAGTCGAGCATCGCGGCGGTGCTGTTGATGGCGACGCTGGCCGGCCGCGGCCTGATCAGCCCTGAACTCGGCCTCGTCCTTATCCTCGGGGTCAATCTCGGTTCGTCGCTGATCGCGCCGATGCTGACACGCTCGGCCAGCCCCGAAGTCCGTGTCGTGCCGGTCGGCAACCTCCTGATGCGCGGGCTGGGCTCGCTGGTCATGCTGATCCTGTTCATGATCTTCCGGCCGCATGTCGCCTTCCTCGGCCCGACGGCGGCCGATCAGATCGTCAACGCCCATATTCTGTTCAATGTGATCATCCTGCTCGCCGGCCTGCCGCTGGCCGGTTTGGTCTACCGAGCCTCGGAGAGGATCGTGGCGCTCGGCGCCAAGCCGGCGCCGGGCGCCACGCTCGACGTCGTCGAACTGTCGGCGCTCAACGAAAGCGCGCTTGATGTGCCGAGCCAGGCTCTGGCCAACGCCACACGCGAGGTGGTGCGGGTCTGCGAGACTGTCGAGATCATGCTCAAGCGCATCATCGAACTCTATGAGGACGCCGACTCTGACAAGATCAAGGCGCTGGCGGCCCTCGACGACCGTGTCGACCGCAGGCACGCGGCCATAAAACTCTACCTCGCCAAGGTCACCAAGAACCCGCTGACCGAAGACGAGGCGCTGCGCTGCCAGGAATTGATCGGCGCCTGCGTCAAGCTCGAGCAGGTCGGCGACATCATCGTGCGCAACATGCTGATGCATGTGAAGAAGAAGCTCGAGCGCGGCCTGGAATTCACCGACGAAGGCTGGAGCGAGCTCTGCGCCTTCCACGGCTCGGTGCTGGCCAATGCCCGGCTTGCCTTCAACGTGCTGGTGTCGCGGGATCCCGAAACCGCCCGCCAGCTTGTGCTGGAGAAGGACCGGCTGCGTGACCGCGAGAAGGAAACCAGCGCCAGCCATTTCCTGCGCCTGCGCGAAGGCACCGCCAAAAGCGTCGAAACCAGCTCGATCCACCTCGATACCATCCGCGACCTGAAGCAGATCAACTCGCTGCTGGCATCGATGGCCTATCCTGTGCTGGAAGAGCGCGGCCTGCTTTTTGGATCCAGACTGAAGGCGAGCTGACAAAGTCGCCAATTTCCCCCTCGAGGGGGAGTTTGGCGCTTCATCGCTGCACCCCGCTCAAGAAAACCTAAACCGGCGACAAAATTTCTGGATTGCCCGCCACGGCCATCCATGGTTTGAGCCTCCATTTCGAGGGTCTCTTTTTCATGTCGCTGCCGCTCATCGCCCTGTTCATCGCCGCTTTCGCTTTCGGCACCACCGAATTCGTCATCGCCGGGGTGCTGCCGCAGGTGGCGCAAGGGCTTGGCGTTTCGGTTCCTTCCGCCGGCTACCTCGTCTCCGGCTATGCCTGCGGCATCGCCATCGGCGGTCCGCTGCTGGCCCTCGCCACCAAGAGCCTGTCGCGCAAGGCCTTGCTGCTCGGCCTCGCTGTCGCCTTCACGCTCGGCCAGGCGGCCTGCGCGCTGGCGCCCGACTTCACCTCGATGCTGTTGCTGCGCATTGCCGTCGCGGTCGCGCACGGCGCCTATTTCGGCGTTGCCATGGTGGTCGCCGTCGGCCTGGTGCGCGAGGATCAGCGCGGCATGGCGGTCGCCGTCATCCTGTCGGGCCTCACCGTCTCCAACGTCATCGGCGTGCCGGCGGGCACCGCGATCGGCAACATCTGGGGCTGGCGCGCGACCTTCTGGGTGATGGGCGCACTGGGCGTGGCGGCAACTCTCGCCATGGCGGCCCTGTTGCCGCGCGCCACCGGATATCAGGCCAAGTCGGCGAGCCTTGCCAGCGAGGTCCGCGTGCTGGCGCGCCAGCAGGTCTGGACCTCGCTGATCCTGATGCTCATGCTGATGCTCGGCCAGTTCTGCTTGTTCACCTACATCACCCCGACGCTGCTGGAGGTCACAGGGCTCGATGAAAACCTGGTGCCTTGGGTGCTGCTGCTCAACGGCGTCGGCGCCACGCTTGGCGTCTTCCTCGGCGGCAAACTGTCCGACTGGAAACTGATGCCGTCGCTCATCACCATGCTCGCCCTGCAAGCGGTGACGCTGGCCATCATCTATCTCGTCAGCCCCTACCCCCTGCCGATGGTTGTCGCGATCATCGTCTGGGGCGGTCTCAACTTCGCCATCGGCACCCCCATCCAGACCCGCATCCTGGCATGGACGGCGGACGCCTCCGGTCTCGCCGCTTCGCTCATCCCGTCCGGCTTCAATATCGGCATCGCATTGGCCGCATCGCTCGGCGCGGCCATGCTCAATGCCGGCTACGGTTATCGCAGCCTGCCGGTTGTTGGCGCCTTCGCGATGGCGGTTGCCGTCATTGTGGCTGTCATTTCCCATCTCTGGGAACGCCGCAGCGACACCAGCCCGCCGGTACCGGTGGCCGCCGAATAACATGGCAAGGACTGTCGCTGATTTCGGCCTGACCTGCGGCACCTTGCCGGCGGGCACGCACAATGCGATCACCGATGTGCCTGGCGTGCGCGTCGGTCACTGCACGCTGCGCGACGGCGACATCAACACCGGCGTGACCGCGATCCTGCCGCATGGCGGAAACCTGTTCCGCAAAAAGGTGACGGCGGCAAGCCATGTCATCAACGGCTTCGGCAAGACCATCGGGCTGATGCAGGTGCAGGAACTCGGCACGATCGAGACGCCTGTTCTCCTGACCAACACGCTCTCGGTCGGCACCTGCGCCACGGCGCTGATCCGCGACGCCATCCGCCAGAACCCCGATATCGGCCGCGCCACCGGAACCGTCAATCCGGTGGTCGGTGAGTGCAATGACGGTCCGCTGAGCGACATCCAGGCCATGGCGATATCGGAAGGGCATGCCCTTGCCGCGCTCGCCGATGCCCGAGAAGGCGCCATCGAACAGGGCAATGTCGGCGCCGGAACGGGAATGAGCTGCTTCGGCTTCAAGGGCGGCATCGGCTCGGCCTCCAGGAAGATCGCGCTCGGCGGCGGACACCATCTTGGCGTTCTCGTCCTGTCGAATTTCGGCAGGCCCGGCGACCTCGTCCTGCCCGACGGGCGCCGGCCCGATCCCAGGCGGCAAGCCGAGGCCGAACGCGGCTCGATCATGGTCGTTCTAGCGACGGATGTGCCGCTCGAACACCGCCAGCTCGAGCGCGTGGCGCGCCGCACCGGGGCCGGCATCGCCAGGCTTGGCTCCTTCTGGGGCAATGGCAGCGGGGACATCGCCATCGCCTTCAGCACCGGCAACCTGATCGACCACGATGAAAACCGCGATCTGGTGCCGCTGCTCGCACTCAACGAAGCGCGCATCGACATTCTTTTCAGGGCGGCGGTGGAAGCGACGCAGGAGGCGGTGCTGAACTCCATGCTTTCCGCCGACGCTTTCACCGGCAGGGCCGGCACGCACCGCGCATCGCTCGCCGACTGGCTGCGTGATCAGGCCGAAAGGCGATAGGCCTCTTACAAATCGATCCGGAACCGCAGGCTCTCCACCCCGCCATAGGCGGCGTCCTCGAAGAAGCGCTCGACGAGTTTGCCGCCATTGGCCAGGATCACCTTGTGCGAGGCCGGATTGCCCGGCTTGGCGGTGAGCTCGACATAGGGCAGGCCGACCGCCCTCGCCTCGTCCAGCATCAGCCTCACCGCCTCGGTGGCGTAGCCGCGCCTCCGCTTCCACGGCACCACCGCGTAGCCGATATGGCCAAGCACGTGCGGCGGCAGTTCCGCCGTGCCCTTCCGCCAGCGGAAGCCGATCGAGCCCGATGCCTCGCCGTCCCAGATCCAGCGCCGGAACCCCGGCAGGCGCGCTACCTGTGTGCCATCGGGCAAGGTGATCGGGCCACCCTTGGCCTCGGGATCGTCGAGGCTGGCGAGGAACGCTACTGGGTCCTCGTCGATCGCCGCGAGTTCCGCGCGTGTTGCCTCCATGAGCCGCACATTGTCCGGCGACCAGCCGCGTTCGAGCGCCGCCTTGTAGGACGGCAGATGTTCGAGCGCGGGTTTGACGATCTCGATCATGGTCGATGCTTCCTGGAAGTCGAAGCAGGCATAATCGGGGCCGCCTGAACGCTCAAGCCCGCTCGAAACCGGATTTCGCCCGGCGCACTTCAGCCGGCGTTCGCCAGGGCGACCGCATCCGCGCCAGCCGGGAAGCGCAGTTGTCCTGAATTGTCGTGGACCGCCGCCCAGATCGCTTCGGCGACGTCGCTTTCCTTGGTGGTCAGCGCGGGCTGAGCGAAGGCAGCGAAGACCGGCGCCGCGAAATCGGCGTAGGCTTGCGGGATCATGTCCTCGATGCGCACCGACGTGTTTTGCGCGAACCGTGTCGTCGGTGCATACCCGGGTTCGACCAGCTTTGCCCGGATACCGAAATGGCCAAGTTCGTGCGCAAGCGATCCGGTGAAGCCCTCGATGGCCTGTTTGCTGGCGGTGTAGGCCGCCGCCAGGGGCATCGCAGCGAGGGTGGCGCTGGAGGTGACGTTGACGATCACACCGGACCGGCGCTCGCGCATCTGCGCAATCACTGCCTGCGCCATCGCCATCACGCCAAGCGTATTGGTCTCGAAGACCTTACGGATGTGTGACATCGTCGTCGCTTCAAAGGCACCGACCACGCCGATGCCGGCATTGTTGACCAGAACATCGATCGGGCCGGCGGCCTTGACCACCGCGGCGATGCTGTCCTCGCTGGTGACATCCAGGGGCAATATCCGCAGGCGCTCCGAGCGCGGCAGGATGTCTTCTCGCGGCGTCCGCATGGTGGCGATGACATTCCACCCTTTGGCGAGGAAATGGCGGGCGGTCTCTAGGCCGTAGCCGGACGAACAGCCAGTTATCAGGATCGTTTGCATGACAAGCTCCGTTGGTTGCAATGCATCCTCGTAAGCTTGTCATCACAGACGATCTATAATCAAAAATCCTTATTTTGTTTCCAACTGTCCAGTACCCTTGCATACCACCTTGAAAGGCTTCGGCGTAAGCGCGCGCCCTCATCCGGCCGAGCCGATACCGCCGCCGCGGGCGAACTTTCCAGGAGAACAGCCAAGCCGCTTCCTGAAGGCGGTGCTGAATGCGCTCGCGGATTCGTAGCCGATCTCCTCCGCTATCTTGTCCAATGTCTTCGAGCCCCGGATAAGGGCGTCTTTCGCGATCGCCATGCGCCAGCGCGCCAGATACTCGATCGGACCGCAGCCGAGCACGTGCACAAAGCGGGCTGCGAAAGCCGAGCGCGAGAGCCCGGCAATCCTGGCAAGTTCAACGACAGTCCAGCCCGCCCGGACATCCCCGTGCATTGCGCGCAGTACGCGCGCGAGCACAGGGTCCCGCATCCCGCTGAGCAGGCCGGCCGCACCGGAGGCGATGCCGCGCCATCGCAGCGCTTCGACGAGCAGAACCTCGAGCAATCGCTGCAGGACCATCTCCTTGCCAGGATCTTCGTTCTCGCACTCTTGCCTGATGAGTTCGATGACCGTACCCAGCCTCCCGGCACGCCCCTGCGATCCCGGTACATGGATGACGCTTGGAAGCAGCGCGACCAGAAGCGGGGCATTGACCGGCTCGACCCGGAACGTCCCACCGAGTGCGACAAAATCGGGTTCGCCATTCGGGTCGCCATGCTGGACGTCAATATCCATGGGCTCGCGAAGCGCACAGTCGATGCCCGGATGGCTGCTCAGCGAGAAGGGCGGTGTGGAAGGCAACAGCAGAAAGTCGCCTGTCTCGAACTTGATCGGCTCCCGGTCCTCGAACGCGATCCAGCACGCGCCTTCGACGATGATCGTAAAACCGGGCGCATCGTAGGCGGCGTATCGCACGCCCCATCGGCCGCGCCCCTGATGGGTTTGGAGACCGCCGTGTTGGGTTTCAGAAGAGCGATGACGTCGCTAAGCGGATCCATTTCAGACGACAGATAATTATTTCCAGGAAATCGTCTATAAATCGTCCTGCCGCTATGTCCAGTTTGGTCCGCGGGAGAAAGTAGCCTGGCTTTCGATGCCGCCTCCACAGGGCTGGTCACAAAACGAACGCTTCAGTCCACGCTAAACAAGATGTGTCTCGCCGATCGGCGCGAGACCTTTTATGATTGGTTGCGGGTGGCGACACCCGCAAGGATTCGCATGGATTCGGCAGGAGAATAGAACCGGTGCGGTTGAGATCTGTCCCGTTGGGTGTCGTCGTCACCCTCAGCCTTCTTATCATCGTCATTGCGCTGACGGCATCGGCCCGATCCTTTGCCGCGCCATCGGCCGTTCCCGCCTGGCTGCAGGCCCATGTCGGCGACGCCGACGGCCAGATCTCGCAAGTGGTGCTGGAGCGGGCACGCGCGCTCTACCTGCAGAAGGTGGCGCAGGGCGCCGTCCGGAACCCCTGCTATTTCGCCATGGACGCCACCCGTCCCGGCGATCTGGGCAATGGCGTGCTGGGACGCCGCTACTATGTCGTGTGCGAAGCCAGCCAGTCGTTTCGCGCGATTTCGTCGGGCCACGGCGGCGGCCGGAACCTGAAAGGCACCGTGAACTTTTCGAATGGCAGGCGCTGCGCCAAGAACTTCGGCAACGCCATGGATTCGGAACTGACCGCCGGCGGCGCCTACATGACACGCGAAGCGAAAACCTCTTTCAAGGGCTTTTATCGCACCGGCGCGAAACAGGATGTGGCTTTCCAGCGCACCTTCATCCAGTTCGACGGCGAAGGCGAGGCCGCCAACGCCAGGCAGCGCGTGATCGGCGGCCATGCGGCGCAGGTGCTGCGCACCATGTGCATGCGCAAGACCCCGAACAGCGCCTATGCCGACCACGATGGCATGGTGCCGTTCGGCAAGCTGGTGGACTATGCCGGCGGCCGCAGCAATGGCTGCACCAGCTGGTCACCGGCCGATGCCAGGCAACTCATCTCGATGGTGAAGGACAATCCGACCACGCTCTACATCTACCCGGAATCGCGCGACATCGCCGCCGTTGCAAGCGGCCATTCCGCTTCGGGCACCTACTGGAACGCATCCTGCCTGAAGGAGATCGGTACGCCGAAATTCTGGCCGCGAAAAACCCTCGAGCCTGTCATCGCTCAGTACCAGGCGGACCATCCGGCCCCGCCACCCCAGCCGCTGCCGATCTGCAAGGGGTCGTGAAGTCCGCTCTGCCTTCCGACAACGGACTTCGCGGATCACACTCAGAGCAGGAAGCCGAGCACGGCCTGCATGAACTCGGCGGGGTATTCCACGTTCGACAAGTGGACCGCGGGCAGCACGACGAGCTTCGCGCCGGGCACCGCGGCCGCGATCAACTCGCTATGGCTCGCCGCAGTCACCGTGTCGTGCTCGCCGGCGATCACCAGTGTCGGCCGGGAGATCAACGCGACGGTGCGGCGAAGATCGACATCGCGAACCGCCGCGAACAGGCCGGCCAGGCCTTGCCGGTCGATCGCCAGCAGCATGGCGCGGAATTCCTCGATGACGGGTCCGTTGGCCGCCACCATGTCCGCCGGGAACCAGTTATTGAGGAACACTTCGGCCGTTTCCGACATGTCCGGCGCCTGCCGCACGACGGCAATCCGCTCGTCGAAATAACTCGCCGGCGAAAGGTGAGACGAGGTGTTGCTCAGGATCAGCCGGTTGATCCGCTCGGGCGCGTGAATGCCGAGCCACTGCCCGACGAAACCGCCGAGCGACAGGCCGAGAAAATGCACGCGCCCGAGGCCGAGCGCATCGATGAGTTCGATTACGTCGCGGCCAAGCCGGTCGAGGGAATATGCGCCGACTGGCGCGCTCGACCCGCCATGGCCGCGAAAGTCGTAGCGCAGAACGCGGAAATGCCTGGCCAACTCTCCGACCTGCCCATCCCACATACGCAGCGTGGTGGCGATGGAGTTGGACAGCACCAGCACCGGCTTTCCGGAGTCGCCGTCGAAGCGGTAGGCGATGCGCGTGCCGTCGCCGACAGTCACGAAATTCAGCTCACTCATGGTGAAGATCCTTTTGGAACGTTGAGTGAGGCAAAGCGTAGCTGTGGCCGGTTTTGGTGATATTACAAAGATAGGACAATCTCTGTAATAAAAACTGACATGGCCGAATTCACCTTGCACGATCTTCAGTGCTTCGACGCCGTCATCCGCACCGGCGGCTTTCAGCCGGCCGCGACGATGCTGCACCGCTCGCATCCGGCTGTGTTCGCGGCCGTCGCCAGGCTGGAACGCCAGCTCGGCCTGGTGCTTTTGGATCGCAGCGGCTATCGCGTTCGTGCGACCGGAGCGGGGCTGTCGTTCCAGCGGCGCGCGCAGCTCCTGCTGCGCGAACTGGACGGCCTGCGCGTCCATGCCGCCCAGCTCTCTATGGGCGAGGAAAGCGAGGTCCATGTCGTGATCGGCGATCTCTGCCCGCGCCCGCGGGTGCTGGGCATGCTCGGGCGGTTCTTCGCCCAGTGCCCCGGCACCCGGCTGCATCTCCATTTCGAAGCCGTCGGCGGCCCCTGGGAGCGCCTTTTCGACGACAAAGCCGATCTGATCCTGCACTGGATCGACAAGGGCGACGCACGAATCGAATGGATCGACCTCAGCAAGGTGCCCTTCATTCCCGTGGTGGCGCCGGGCTTCCTGCCCGAACGCATCGAACGACCGATCACACTGGAGAAGATGCAGGCATTCACCCAATGCGTGATGCGCGACACCGCCCAGCATTCGCCACGACAGGACTACTTCGTGGTCGAAGGCGCGCCGCAATGTCTGGTCCCGATCAAGCCATGAAGAAGGAAATCATCCTGCAAGGCCTCGGCTGGGGCCACCTGCCGCATTTCCTGATCGCGCAAGAGCTGCGCGACGGGCAGCTCCTGTCCATTGCCGGCAGTCATCTGCCGGGCCGCACCGACGAATTGGTCGCGGCGCGCCGCCGCGACCGGCCGCACGGGCCGATCGCCAATCGTCTGTGGAACCATATCCAGCAGGAAGCGCCGGCACTGCGCCGTGCGTTGGAGCCTGGGAAATCAGCCCAATAGCAAGCTACGGCTTTGCCTCGAGTGACTGGCCGTGTTGGACGCCTGCCGACGCGAGGGTAAAAGCCCTATTGCAGTAGCCCCTTGACGATGCCGCTTGCCTTGCCGAAATCCATCTGGCCGGCATATTTCTGCTTGAGCGCGGCGATCACCTTGCCCATGTCCTTCTGGCTGGCCGCACCGGTCGCGGCAATTGCCTCGCGCGCCGCCGCCGTAATCGCCACATCGTCAAGCTGCGTCGGCAGGAAGCCGCGGATGATCTCCATCTCGCCGCGCTCCTGAGCCGCCAGTTCCGGCCGCTTGCCGTCCTCGAAGGCCTTGGCCGATTCCTCGCGCTGCTTCACCATCTTGGCCAGGATCTGCAGGATTTCCTCGTCGCTGGCGGGTTCCTTGCCGGCACCGCGATTGGCGATGTCGCGATCGTGGATGGCGGCCTGGATCAGCCGCAATGTCGGCAGCCGGTGCTTGTCCTGCGCCTTCATCGCGGTCTTCAGGGATTCGGCGATTTTCACGCGCATTGATCTCTCTCCTTCGGTCGGCGCGGACAATAGCGCCGGGGGCAGGCCAACGCAAACCCTCATATGCCAGGGCAAGCCTATGATATTCCTCAATGAAATAAATCGCGGCGGCGTTTCGCATGATCATTGACCGCCCTGCCCCTTCCCCTATGTACTGGGCCTTGCATGAAGTGAAGCTTGACTGCGTGGAGGCTGCGAAATCGCTGCTTTGCGCCCTTTGCCGCGCAGATGGCCCGCCGGGCTCGTTGCAGCGCGGCCTGATAGGAGTGCCGCCATGGCCGAGATGACGCCCGCGCTGACCCCACCCTGGGCCACTGAAAAGCCGACCGCCCTTCTGGTATTGGCAGACGGCACCGTCATCGAGGGTCGCGGCCTCGGCGCCACCGGTTCGGCGGTGGCCGAAGTCTGCTTCAACACGGCACTCACCGGTTACCAGGAAATCCTCACCGATCCGTCCTATGCCGGCCAGATCGTCACTTTCACCTTCCCGCATATCGGCAATATCGGCACCAATGGCGAGGACATCGAAGACCTCAACCCGGCCGCCCGTGCCGGCGCCGTCGGCGCCGTGTTCAAGGCCGATGTCACCAACCCGTCCAATTACCGTGCCGCCGGCGATCTCGATCAGTGGCTGAAGAAGCGCGGCATCGTCGCGCTCTCGGGCATCGACACCCGCGCGCTCACCGCGCTGATCCGCGAAAAGGGCATGCCCAACGCCGTCATCGCGCACGCTCCGGACGGCGTCTTCGACCTCGACGACCTGAAGCGGCGCGCCGCCGCATGGTCGGGCCTGATCGGGCTCGATCTCGCCAAGGAGGTCACGTCGGGCCAGTCCTCGGTCTGGCGCGAGACGCCCTGGGTCTGGAACGAAGGCTTTGGCGAACAGGACGAACCCTCGCTGCACGTCGTCGCCATCGACTACGGCGTCAAGCGCAACATATTGCGGCTGCTCGCCGGCCTCGGCGCCAAGGTCACTGTGGTGCCGGCCAAGACCGGTGCGGAGGAAATCCTCGCCATGCAGCCCGACGGCATCTTCCTCTCCAATGGCCCCGGCGATCCGGAGGCCACCGGCGACTATGCCGTGCCGGTCATCCAGGACCTGCTCAAGACCGACATCCCGGTGTTCGGCATCTGCCTCGGCCATCAGATGCTGGCGCTGGCGCTGGGCGGCAAGACCGCCAAGATGCATCAGGGCCATCACGGCGCCAACCACCCGGTCAAGGATCACACCACCGGCAAGGTCGAGATCGTCTCGATGAACCATGGCTTTGCCGTCGATGCCGACTCGCTGCCCGCGGGTGTCGAGGAAACCCATGTCTCGCTGTTCGACGGCTCGAATTGCGGCATCGCGCTCACCGGCCGTCCGGTGTTCTCGGTCCAGCATCATCCTGAGGCTTCGCCCGGCCCGCAGGATTCGCACTATCTGTTCCGCCGCTTCGTCAACCTGATCCGCCAGAAGCGCGGTGAGGAATTGCTGGCCGAGCGGGCCTGACTCGATCCGTCAGCGCTGCCCCTGCCTGCCGGCATCTTCTCCCCGTTTGGAGACAGGGAGAAGGCCGCTGACCGAACGCCGGCGCCCTTTCTTGCAACGTTGGCAATTGGCGAAACGACCGATGACAGCGTAGCGCGAATGCGACTGTCATGCCTGTGCTCCATCCTTGGCCACGCCGGTCGAGGTGCTGCCAAGCGGCGCCGGCCTCGCCACCTTTGTGACGAAGACGATGACCGCCAGCAACAGGAAGCACGCGCCGACCAGATAGGGCGCGCCGCCGAAGGTGACGGGCGCGCTGGGTCCGGTGAACCAGGAAAAGATCGAGGTATAAAGCAGCGGCGTGATGATCGAGGTGATCGAGAAGATCGAGGTCATCGCGCCCTGCAACTCGCCTTGCGCCGAAGGCGGCACCTTGGCGGCGGCGAGGCTTCTCAGCGGCGGATCGGCCAGCGCTTCAAGGCAGCCGACGACGATCACCGCATAGATCATCCAGCCCTGCGAGGCGAAGGCGTAACCAAACGCGCTGGCCGCGGTGAACGTCAGGCCGATGACCGCCGTTCTCCACTCGCCGAGCCTGGGGATTACACGCGGCAGCACCGTGCCCATGACGATCGCGCCGCACAGGCCGAAGGCGCCGAGCGAGAAGCCGATCTGCTGCTCGCTCCAGCCATAGCGGTAGTTGGAGACGAACGACCACACCGCTGGATACATCATGTGGCCGAGCGTCATCAGGAAGAAGACCAGCCCGATCCAGCCTATGCCTTGGTACTGGCGCATCTGCAGGAGCGTGCCGACCGGATTGGCACGTTTCCACTCGAAGCGGCGGCGATGCTTTTCATCGAGCGTCTCGGGCAGGAAGAACATCGCGATCAGGAAGTTCACGAAGGCGAGCCCGGCGGCGAAAAAGAACGGCACGCGCGGTCCGAACGTGCCGAGCAGGCCGCCCAGCACCGGCCCGATGACGAAGCCGACGCCGAAGGCAATGCCGAGCAGGCCGAAATTCTTCGCCCGGTTCTCGTCGTTCGAAATGTCGGCGATGAAGGCCGACGTCGTCGAATAGCTGGCGCCCGAAATGCCGGCCAGCACACGTCCGATGAACAGCATCGGATAGGACCAGGCGATGGCGCAGATCAGATTGTCGATGGAGAAGGTCAGCACCGAGGCGAGCAGGATTGGCCGCCGTCCGAACCGGTCGCTCAGGCCGCCCATGATGGGCGCGAAGAAGAACTGCATGGCCGCATAGACGAAGAACAGCCAACCGCCCTCGATCGCCGCTTCGCTGATGCCGACGCCGGTCAACTCCCTGAGAAAGGCCGGCAGCACAGGCATGATCATGCCGAAGCCGATAATGTCGAGCAGCAGCGTCGTGAAGACGAGCGCGAGGCCCCGCCTGGCGGTTTTGGGGTCGATCATGATGGGTCAAGCTCCTCTGGCCGCCCTGGGGCGGCGGGCGGACGCACCTTATAGGCGAGCAAGCGAAAAGGAACAATGAGGGAACAGGCAGGAAGCTTTGATCCTGACACTCCCTGACGGCGTCGCGCCGTCAGGTCTTTTTCCGAAAACGACTGCTTAGAGCGGCCCGCTCATCGTATTGCAGTCCGACAGCTTGCCGCTCTTGTAGCCGCGCGCCAGCCAGGTCTGCCGCTGCTGCGAGGTGCCGTGGTTGAAGCTTTCCGGCACGACATAGCCCTGCATCTTCTTCTGCAGCGTGTCGTCGCCGATCTGCTTGGCCGCGTTCAGCGCGCTTTCGAAGTCGCCCTGCTCCAATATGCCCTTCTGCCCGGTGTAGTGCGCCCACACGCCGGCGAAGCAGTCGGCCTGCAGTTCGATGCGCACCGACAGCTGGTTGGCGTCGGCTTCGCTCATGCCTTGGCGCATCTGGTTGAACTTCCCCATGATGCCGGTGAGATTCTGCACGTGGTGGCCGACCTCATGCGCGATGACGTAGGCACGGGCGAACTCGCCGGAAGCGCCGAACTGCTGGTCGAGTTGCTGGAAGAAGGTCATGTCGAGATAGACCTTGTGGTCGCCCGGACAATAGAACGGTCCGGCCGCGGCGGAAGCAAAACCGCAGGCGGAGCGGACCTGGCCGGAAAACAGCACCAGCTTGGGGTCCTCATAGGTCAGGCCTTGCGACTTGAAGATGCCTGTCCAGGTATCCTCGGTCTCGGCGAGCACGGTCGCCACGAACTGCTTCATCTCGTCATTGGCCGGGCTACCCGCGCCGCTATCCTGGCCACCGCCGCTATTGTCCGTGATCTGGCCACCACCGCCCGGCAACAGGCCGCCGTCGCCGCCGCCCAGGATCGCTGAGGGATCGAAGCCGAAATACCAGCCGGCAAGCACGACAAGGATGACGAGGATGATGCTGCCGCCGCCACCGGTCCGGCCGCCGATGGGCAGTTGGAATTGACCGCCGCCGCCACCGATCCCGCCGCCGCCACTGTCGCTGCGGTCGTCCTCGATATTGTCACTCTGACGACGGCCTCTCCAGAGCATGGCAACTCCTCGCGCTCCCAACTTTCCCATTGCTCCGGCAAGGCCGGCTCAATCCAACAAACAATTATCGTAATGGTTGCGCCAAGTCACAGCATTTTTCGTACCAGGCAGCGCTGGGCTGGCCGTTTCACCGCACTGGCCGGGAGCGCGCGAGGCCTGTAGCATCGCCGGCATCGGAGGGGTTCGAGGCTTGAGAACGATCACAGGTTTCCTGTCGCTGCTGGTGCTGTGCCTTGGGCTTGAAAATGCCGGCGCGGTGACGCTCGATTCCAGCGTCGCGGTTACCGATCCCGCCACCTTGCAAGCGCTGGAGCGTGGCGGCCTGTCGATCAGCCGCCTGCTCGGCCCCGCCCTCGGCCTCACCCGCGACGTCGACAATCGCGGCCTGTTTTCGGTGCCGGCGCTGGCCACGGTGCGCGACACGGTCAAGCGCGAGATATCAGACGAGCCGGAGACCAGCCCCGACCCCTATGTCGCGGCCATGGCGAAATCGAACGACACCAGCCAGAAATTCAATCCCAGATATATCGATGACGACGGCTCGACGCTCGACCTGACTGGCGTCGTCAACCGCATGGACCGAGGCTATCTCGGCCACACCGAATGCGGCGAGATCCGGCTGATCTACCGCTTCCACTATTCGGTCCAGGAAAAACCGGTGAACGGCAAGCCCGGCCAGCGCATTTCGTCGCGCCTGCCGCTGACCATGAGCCTGGTCTTCAACGCCAAGCCTGGAAAGGCGCAGGCCCGCGCTTCGAAGGACCTGCCCAGCGCCACCGATGCGTCCTGTGCGGACGTCGCCAGGCGCTGGCTGGCCGCCGGTCGAAAGGACCTGCCGCCGGAGCAATTGGCCGCCTGGCTGCGCTCCGACGAAGGCCCGCTGTCCGGCGCCATGCTGAATTCCTCGCAGATCATGAGGCTTGAGCTCAACATGCAGGTGCTCAGGCTGTCGGCGTCGACGCGGCGCGATTTCGGCGGCCATGCCGAGTATCTCCTGAAGATTTTCAAATGGGACCCGGCCATTTCGAGCTTCTATGAAGCCAGGATGGAAAACGAGATCGATCGGCCAACCGTGCTGGCTGACAGGCCCGCCTTCGCCAAATGGCTGCTTACCGACCGCAACATCTACGATCTCGACCATGGCCGGCTGGTTGTCGACGAGAAATTCCTGGCCAAGAGCGCCGTCTCGGTGGCACCCGGCGGCTTGAGCCGCTCGCAGAACAACATCGTCCATGGGCTGGTCGATGACGCCGACATCGACAAGGCGCTGAAGGACTATGTCGCCAGGGGCAACACGCTTGCCACCATCAAGTCGGTCGCCGGCTTCAACCTGCGGCTCAACGAGATGTCCTGCACCGGCTGCCACCAGACGCATGGCATTGCCGGCTTTCACTATACCGGCGCGGACCCGGCCAGCGAGCCGCGCCGCAACGCCGTCTTCGTGCCGGGCTCGGCGGTCTTCTTCGCCGACCTGCCGCGCCGCCGCGCCATCGTCGAGGAATTCGCCGCCGGCGGCCATCCCGATTTCACCAGGGGTTTCGCCGCCCGTCCCGACCAGAAATACGCTGACGCGCTGAAAGGCACCGATCTCTACAATGGCTGGGGCTCGATCTGCTATCGCGGCGAGGATGAAAGCTTCAAGGACTGGACCTGCGGCGCCGGCCTGCGCTGCGCCGGGGTCCACGAAAGCGCCATCCATCCTGGTTTCGGCACCTGCGTCAGCGAGAAAGGCACCGCGGTCGGTGACCCCGTGGAATTCGGCGAGATCAGGATGTCGACCTGGGGCAGCGACCGGTATTGCCGACTGTCGCCCGCCACCGCCAAGGATTGTGGCATCGACCCGGCGCGCGACAGGAAGCCGGTGGTCAAGCTCGCCGGCTATGGCGCGGCGCGCCAGCGCTACGACAATCCCGAGCAGAAGACCGGCGGCTTTCCCGGCGGCATGCTGCGCAAGGCGAGCTGCGACAAGCTCCCCGACGAGGCAAGTTGCGGTCGCCTCGCCAAGACCGGCTTCAATGATTGCATCGCGTCCGGCAAGGACCATAAATTCTGCACGAAGGAATCCACCAAGACCGCCGGCCTGCGCGCCTGCGACAAGGCGCATCCCTGCCGCGAGGACTATATCTGCACCGCCGGATATGACGATCTGCCCGAGGCCAAGCCTGGCGAAGGCACCTGCATCCCGCCCTATTTCATCTTCCAGTTCCGCGTCGACGGCCACCCGCGCAGCTGGAAGCAGGATGTCAGCGAGTGAGCTGTCGGCTGACTGGGCAACAGCACCAAGTAAACCTTCATTAACCATAAGCGGAATAAAAGCGTAAGCGATTCAAAGGGATCCTTCCGCCATGGCTTTCGTGTCAGGGCGCCGTCTGGCGCAGCTGTTTGGTATTGTCGCCCTGGGCGCGTTGGCCACCGGTTGCACGACGGCGAAACCTGCGACCGACGCCAAGAGTGGCAAGCTCGCCTATGCGACAGAGCCGAAGGAGACCGGCGCGGGCGGCTTCTTCTCCTCGCATTCCTTCAGCGGCCTTGCCGGCCGCAGCGTCACCGTCAACAGCATCGCCGACCTCAGGCTGCGCAACCACGAAGTGGTGCTGACCTTCGATGACGGCCCGATGCCCGGCCGCACCGAGAACATCCTGAAGGTGCTCGACAATGCCGCCGTCAAGGCGACCTTCATGATGGTCGGCCAGATGGCCCGCTCCTACCCTGCCCTTGTGCGCGAGGTCGCCGCGCACGGCCACACGATCGGCACCCATACCCAGAACCATGCCAACCTGACGCAAATGAGTGCCTCGGGGGCGCAAGCGCAGATCGACGGCGGCATCAAGAGCGTGTCGGCCGCGCTGGTGCCATCCATGCACGGCGTCGCGCCTTTCTTCCGCTTTCCTTATCTCGCCTCGACGGCGGCCTTGCGCCGTCAACTCGCGGCGCGCGGCATCGTCGTCATCGACGCCGATATCGATTCCAAGGACTATTTCCCGTCGACGCCGGACCAGGTGCGCAAGCGCACCATGGCGGGCATCGAACAGCGCGGCTCCGGCATCATCCTGATGCACGACATCCATCCGCGCACCGCGCAGATGCTGCCGCACCTGCTCGCCGACCTCCGAGCCAAGGGCTACAAGGTGGTGCGGCTGGTGCCCGGCCACCGCAGCCGCGAACCGCTGGTGTCATCGCTAACGACAGGCACCGCGACGACGGTCCAGCAGACGGCCTTCGCCGGGACCCGTTAGTGACACGGGAATTGCGTAGAAACAAAAGGCGCTGGATAGATCCGGCGTTTCTATCGAACGCTGGAATGTCGCTAGCCGGCTTCCATGCTCCGCCAGAACTGAAGGACCGTGGCGGCGATCGCTTCCGGCGCGTCTTCCTGGACGAGATGCTTGGCGTTCGGGACTGTTTCAAACGCCGCGCCGGAAATGCGCCGCGCCAGTTCCCGGCCGTCCTTTACCGGGATCCAATCGTCATTGTCGCCCCAGAGGATGGTGACCGGACATCGAATCTCGTCGTATCGCCACTCCACCTCCTCAGTGTACTTGTCATCCATCTGCGCGACTTGCCTCCAGAAGGCCTTCTGGCCTTCGTCGCCAAGCCATGGACGCAGATAGGCCTGCATCTCGTCTTCGCGTAGCGGATTGTACGTCGCGCCATCGATGTAGGCGCGCAAGATCGCTTCGTGAACATACGCTGGCAGATCGGCAAAAACCTTCTCGTTCTGTTTGGCTGCCTGGACCAGCGGCGAACCTTGCGGGCTGATGGCCACTGGATCGATCAACACCAGCGAGCGGAACTCCAAACCGTTGAGCAGATGACCGCGCAGAGCGGTCGATCCGCCGAAATCATGCGCGACCACGTCGGGCCGTTCCAGCTTCCAGTGGGCGTAGAGCGCCGCGAACAATTCGTTCTGAATGCCGCGCGACACATCGCCGTCAGGCTTGTCCGACCAGCCATAGCCAAGCATGTCGAAATAGTGGACGCGCCGCTGCTTCGCGAGCCATGGCGCGATGCGGCGCCACTCCACCGAGGAGAATGGCGTACCATGGAGAACGACAGCGGGCGGTCCTTCCCCCATCACACCCCAGGCAATTGAATGTCCTTGAAAGACAAAGCGTTCGGATGGGCGCCACTCGATCGTCATCAGCATCGGCCCAGAATTGCTGGCGGACTTACTTTTTCTGCTTGGCGCCGGCGCTCTTGCCGTCCGAGCTTTTCGAGCGTTCCTCGAAACGATCGGCGCCTTTCTTCAGCGAGTGACCCATTTCGGCCTCGGTCTTGCGCTCATCCCTGGCCGCCGCCTGCTTTAGTCCTGTGGCTGCCTGTTTGCCTTTTGCGGTCGGTGCCTGCTCGACGCCCATTGCTTCCTCCCTGGCGCGCAACAAGCGCGCGATGAGATGCAACGCGCATAAGCGGCGGCGGTTCCAGCGGCTAATGCTGTCCGGCAACCCGGCAATGACACGCCTCAGCGCGCCGTCATCGCCTTGCGGAACGCGTCCAGCGTTTCGGCGCTGACATGGTGCTCGATGCCCTCGGCGTCGATGCGCGCCGTCTCGGCACTGACGCCGAGCGAGCGCAGGAAGGCTTCCACCGTCTGGTGGCGGACGCGGCTTTCCTGTGCGACCTTGCGACCGGCTTCGGTGAGGAAGACGCCGCGATAGGGTTTTCGCGACACCAGCCCGTCGGCGCACAGCCGCGTCAGCATCTTGGCCACCGTCGGCTGGGCGACGCCGAGCCGCGCGGCGATGTCGACCTGGCGCGCCTCGTTGCCGTCCTCGATCAGGTCGGCGATCAGCTCGACATAATCCTCGACCAGCGCGCTACGGCGCGCTTCGCGCGTCTGCCGGAACCCTTCCGAATGGACATCGGCATCGAGCAACGGCTCACGCGGAACCGGTCTGTTCTTCAGCGCCAATGCGCGCTCCTCCTCGGAAGTTTAGCCGTCGCTGCTTTTATAGCACAGGCTCTGATTCTTCAGGCCGTTTATTTGCATTCCGCGAGAGGTGCAACCGGCGCCTCCGGCTGCCCGCCTCACAACAAGCACCGACAATGAAATATAGCCTATTGCATAATGTTGAGCCATGGCATAGCTTATGCGCATTCTCCGGAACCTGCGGAAAGCCTTTTCATGTCAGAAGCAGACGTCACAGCCCCCCGGTCCGCATGGCGGTTCGCCAAACGGGAGGAGGACGATCAGCCCAGTCTGCGCGAGGTCAATTCCAGCGTCGCGGTGCCGACTTCGGGCGTCTGGTTTCGCCGGCTGTTCGCCTTCATGGGGCCGGGCTACATGGTCTCGGTCGGCTATATGGACCCGGGCAACTGGGCGACCGACCTCGCCGGCGGCGCCCAGTTCGGCTACACATTGCTGTTCATCATCATGCTGTCCAACCTGATGGCGATCCTGCTGCAGGCGCTGGCCGCGCGGCTTGGCATTGCCACCGGCCGCGACCTCGCCCAGGCCTGCCGCGCCTACTACCCGCGCCCGGTCAATTTCGTGCTGTGGATCGCCTGCGAGCTCGCCATCATCGCCTGTGACCTCGCCGAGGTGATCGGCACCGCGATCGCGCTGCAGCTTTTGTTCGGCATCCCGCTGATCGGCGGCGCCATACTCACCGCGCTCGACGCTTTCCTCGTGCTGCTCTTGATGAACAAGGGGTTCCGCTATCTTGAAGCCTTCGTCGTCGCGCTTCTGATCATCATTTTCAGCTGCTTTGCCATCCAGATTTTCGTTGCCGCCCCGCCGGCCGGCACGATCCTGCATTCGATGTTCGTGCCGTCCTCCGAGATCGTCACCAACCCGGCGATGCTCTACATCGCCATCGGCATCATCGGCGCCACGGTCATGCCGCATAATCTCTATCTGCACTCCTCGATCGTGCAGACCCGCGCCTATGAACGCACCGACGCGGGCAAGCGCGATGCCATCAAATGGGCGACGGCGGACTCCACTATCGCTTTGATGCTGGCGCTGTTCGTCAACGCCGCAATCCTGATCGTCGCGGCGGTCGCCTTCCACGACACCGGCCACCAGGATGTCGCCGAGATCGACCAGGCCTTCAAGCTCCTGTCGCCGCTGCTGGGCCTGGGCATCGCCTCGATCCTGTTTGCCGTGGCCCTGCTCGCCTCGGGCCTCAACTCGACGGTGACGGCAACGCTCGCCGGCCAGATCATCATGGAAGGCTTTCTGCGGCTGCGCATCCCCAACTGGGCACGGCGGCTGCTGACGCGCGGCCTCGCTATCGTCCCTGTGGTGGCAGTCACCGCCCTCTATGGCGAGAAAGGCACCGGCCAGTTGCTGGTGTTCAGCCAGGTGGTATTGTCCATGCAGCTGCCCTTCGCGGTCATTCCGCTGGTGCAGTTCGTCTCCGACAAGAAGAAGATGGGCAACCTCGCCATCCCGCGCGGCGTGGCGGCATTGGCCTGGGTGGTCGCGGCCATCATCCTGGTGCTCAATTTCAAGCTGCTCTACGACACCATGTCCGGCGTTGGTTGAAGCTCCGTCTAATCCCGGGACAAACCGCCAGATCGCTCTATCTTTCCCGATGCCATGAGCAACATCGAAGACATCAGGAGATTCTACGCGCGGCTGATGGCGGCCAACACCGCTTCATCGGATCCCCGCCTGGAAGATATGTTCGCCAGCGTGCCGCGCGAAGCCTTTCTCGGTCCGGGGCCATGGACGGTCATTGCCGGCAACGCCAAGATCACGACGCCGAGCGCCGACCCGGCCCATGTCTACCAGAATGTGCTGGTGACGCTCGACGCCGAAAAGGGCATCAACAATGGCGAGCCGTTCCTGCACGCCATGTGGATCGGAAAGCTGGCGCCAAGACCCGGCGAGGCCGTCACGCATATCGGCGCCGGCAGCGGTTACTACACGGCTTTGCTGGCCACGCTGGTTTCGCCAGGCGGCACCGTCGCCGCTTTCGAGCTCGACGACCGGATGGCCGAACTGGCGCGCAGAAATCTCGAAGCCTATGGCAATGCGACTGTTGTCCATGGCGATGCCGTGACCTCGCCCCTGCCGCCATCCGACATCATCTATGTCAATGCTGGCGTCGTGGCCCCTCCCGCCGGATGGCTGAGGGCGCTGCGCCCCGGTGGCCGCATGATCTTCCCGTGGCGTCCGGCCGAGAGCATTCCGTTCGCAGTGATGGTGACCCGCGGCGAGAAAGGCTTTGCCTGCCATCCGTTCATGCGCTCGTGGTTCATCCCTTGCGTCGGCGCCTCGGCGATCCCTCCTGATGCGAAGATCCCGACACGCGAAGAGGCCACGCGCAGCCGTTCTGTCTGGCTGATTGAGGACAGGCAGCCAGACAGCACCGCCACGGCAATCCTCGGCGAAGTCTGGTTCTCTTCCGATCCCGTTCACGCCGGCGACAACGGCTAGAAATTTGTCGTCGCGTGTCGAAAAGGAAGCCTGCCGTTCGTCGTAAGCTTGAATCCGGCCGTGATGGCGCGGATCGCAAAAAGGAGAAGACGGATGAGAAAAATCATCGCCGCGACCTTCGTCAGTCTCGATGGCGTCATGCAAGCGCCGGGCGGTCCGGAAGAAGATCCGGCCGGCGGGTTCGAATTCGGCGGCTGGACGTTCCACTACTTTGACGAGGTGGCGAGCGCGGCAATGGAGGACCTGTTCTCCAAACCGTTCGCCCTGCTGCTCGGCCGCAGAACCTACGACATCTTCGCCGCGTACTGGCCGTATCAGAAAGATCCGATCGCGGATGCCTTCAACCCCGCGACCAAATATGTGGCGACGCATCGGCCGGATACTCTGGCCTGGCAGAACACGCACGCGCTTGGGCCCGACATCATCGCGGCTTTGCGCCGCCTCAGCCAGGAAGATGGACCTGACCTGCTCATCCAGGGATCGGGCAATCTGATCCAGACCTTGCTCGCCAACGGGCTGATCGACGAGATCCGGCTGATGATCTTCCCGCTGTTGCTGGGCAGGGGCAAGCGGTTGTTCGGCGATGCCGCGATGCCGGCCGCCTTCAAGCTTGTCAAATCGCAGGCTTCCACCACCGGCGTCATCATGGCGACCTACGAGCGCGCGGGCGAAATCGAGGTCGGCTCCTTTGTCACCGGCGAGCCATCCGGCGCCGAACTCGAGCGGCGCAAGAACTGGAAATAGCGGGACCCGGCCTTGGCACCTTTCCTCTCCCTCCGGAGGGGGGAGAGGAAACCAGGTTCTGCTTGGTCTCAAGCCGCCTGCGCCCTCCGCCCCAGCCCCTCACGGATATGCCGCGCGAACTCCCGCGCAGCCGTACCCACGCCATGTCCCGGCAGATGCAGGTTGATGGCAAAATTCGGCAGCGGCGGCAGGCCGGCGTCGAACGGCAATATGTCGAGATCCGCCGGCACGGTGGAAGCCAGCCATGTGGTGACGGCCAGGTCCGAGCGCACCGTCGCCGTGGTCGCGTCGATATTGCCGTTCTCGAACACGCTGCGCCATTCCAGCCCATGCGCGTTGAGTGCAGACAGCACCACCGGCCGGAAGGCGCAGGTGTCGGCAACGATCGAGACCGGCAATGGCCGCTTGGCGCGGGCCGCCCCACCCCTTGCCCCGACCCAGACCAGCCGGTCGATGGCCAGGCATTCGCCCGAGGTCGGGCCGACCCGCTCCTCGATCACCGCGAGGTCGATGGTTCCCGCCGCCAGTGCCGCCCCCAGTTCCGGCGAGGAGGCGCAGAGCAGCGATATCTCGACCTGGGGATAGGCTTCGGCATAGGCTTTCAGCACGGGCGCCAGCAAGGTGCCGACAAGGTCGTAGGGCACGCCGAGCCGCACCTGGCCGGCGACAGCGCTCCCCACCATCTCGGTCCAGATCTCGTCATTGAGGCTGAGCAGGCGCCTGGCCTTGTCGAACAGCCGCTCGCCGGAATGGGTCAGGCGCAGACCGCGCCGGTCGCGCTCGAACAGGCTGCAGCCGAGCATCTCCTCCAAGCGCTTGACCTGCTGGCTGACCGCGCCCTGCGTCAGATGCAGCGCGTTCGCAGCCGCCGTCATGCTGGCCTTGCCGGCGACGGTGACGAAGGTGCGCACGAGGCTAGTGTCGAGATTGCGGATCATTCTGCATTATAGATGCTAATGCTGATCATCGCAAACATTGCATTTACTGATGTAAGACCACGTCTACCATGGAGCTGCCGACAAAGGATGCCCCATGCTCCAGCCTATCTTGCCGCTGATCCTGTTTGCCTTTGTGGCCACCGCCACGCCGGGCATCGCCACCACCCTGTCGACCGCTTCCGGGGCCCGGTTCGGCTTCCGAAGGTCGATCCCGCTGATGATCGGCAGCGCCGCCGGGCTCGCTACCGTGACAGGGGCCGCCGCCGCCGGGCTTGCCGGGCTGCTGCTTGCCATGCCGTCGCTGCAGCTTGCCATGAAGATCGCCGGCTCGCTCTATCTCCTCTGGCTGTCAATCAGAATAGGCCGCGCCGGGCCACCCAATCTTGACGTGACCATGGCCAGGCCGAACAGCTTCTTCGGTGGCGCCGGCATCCAGTGGATGAACCCGAAGGGCTGGGCGATGGGACTGGGCGCGGCAGCCTCCTTCGCCGCGCTTGCCGACGGGCCAGGACAACTGGCGCTCCTGCTCGGCTCGACCTTCGGCCTTGCCGCGGCCATCTCGCTGTCTGCCTGGTGCGCGGCCGGCATGGTGCTGGCACGGCTGTTGAAGACCGAGTGGCAATGGCGAGCGCTCAACATCGTGCTGGCGTTGGTGCTCGCCGCCTCGATCATTCCGATGTGGCAGACGCATTAGAGCAATTCCAGGAAAAGTGTGAAACGGTTTTCCGTTCGGAATTGCGTAAAAACAAAGAGTTAGAGCCGTTCGGCGATTCCGTGAAATGCGGAACGGCTCTAGAAGCGTCGGCCTTCCAGGAGTTGGGTTTCTTGCCCCGCCATAGCGCTACGGGACGCGCGCATTTCCAGGCGGCTCTGGTAGCGGCGATCGCGTGGCATGACGGCTTAGCGCGTGAATTGTCTTGTGCCGCGCTGGTCGACCCCCACTCCGTCTCGGCTTCGCCGAGCCACCTCTCCCCCGATCGACGGGGGAGAGGAAAAGCGCCAGGCTCTTTGCCGTCAATGCTCGCCCAGTAGCGCTCCCTTCCTTTCCCTCCGGAGGGGGAAAGGTGGCGCGGCGAAGCCGCGACGGATTTGGGGAACCACGTGGCAATTAAGCCTCGGGCCGATCCGCCACGCTGGTCACGGAAGATGTGCACAAGCGCCAGAGTCCCAGACCGAAGTGGCCTCAGGCCGCGTAGCGGGCCGCCGGCTTGTCGGCGTGCAAGCTGCCATAGAACGCCTGCCGGGCGCTGAGGAACGTATCCAGCTTTCCCGTATCGGCAAGCGCTGGCACGGTGACGGCTTCGCCCCGGGCCAGGCCGACGAGAGCGGCATCGACCATATCGTCGGCGGTCATGATGATCTCCTTCGGAAGCGTATCGATATCGCTGCCGGCAAGTTCCCAGAAATCGGTCCGGGTCGCCCCCGGCAGCACCACTTGCACCTTCACTCCGGTGCCCGCGACCTCGCGGTGCAGGGCTTCGGTGAAGTTGACGACATAGGCCTTGGTTCCGCTGTAGATGCCGCCGAACGAGGTCTCATAGGCGAGCACCGACGCGATGTTGACGATGGCGCCACGGTTGCGCGCCAGCAGTCCAGGCAGCACGGCTCGGGTCAGCCGGGTCAGCGCCACGACATTGACCTTGATCATGCGCTCGGCGGCATCCGCGTCGGCGGTTGCCACCACTGCCTGACCGCCAAGGCCGGCATTGTTGACCAGCAGCGTCACACTCTCGTCGGTTGATATCGCCTTCTCGACGCGGCGCACATCGTCGTCGTCGGACAGGTCGGCCGCGATCACGCTGACGTTACGGCTGTAGGCATGGCGCAGCTTCTCGGCCAATTCCCCGAGCCGATCGGCGCGGCGCGCCACCAGCACCAGGTCATAGCCCTGCCCCGCCAGCCGGTCGGCATAGACGGCGCCGATGCCTGAGGAAGCGCCTGTTATCACGGCTGTCCCCTTGTTGTCGTTCTTGCTCATTGTCACGTTCCTTCTGTTCGCTCTTATTCGGCTTCGACCAACGCGCCGGCAGCCGAGCCCATTGTCCTGGTATTAATTAGTGGCATATGCCACTTTTCCGAAATAGGTATATGCCACTATCTTGTCAACGGCGGCCACGAAAACTATTTCTGCGGGAGGCTGGCGCCCCTGCCAGAGCAATTCCAGCAGAAGTGCTCAGCGGTTTTGCGCCCGAAATTGCGTAAGAAGAGAGAGCATTGGAGCGATGCCGTTTTCGCCGGAAATGCTCCGGCAAGGAGTTGACATGACCGACGTTCAGCAGCCGGGATTCAGCCAGTGCAACAATGCCACCTTGCGGCGCACCGCGCGCAGGCTCGGCCGCTTCTACGACGATGCGCTGGCGCCTTCCGGCTTGAAGGGCACGCAGTTCGGCCTGCTCTTCCAGATCAGTGTCGGCGGCGAGCCGGCGATGGGAGCCATTGCCGAGGCGTTGATCATGGATCTCTCGGCACTCGGCCACACGTTGAAGCCTCTGGTCCGCGACGGCTATGTCGAAACCTTCGCCGACAAGGACGATCGCCGCGTAAAGCGCGTGCGGCTGACGCCGGCCGGCCAGGCCAAGCTCGACGAGGCGATCAAGCTATGGAGCGTTGCCCAGCGGCAATTCGAGGCCATGATCGGCGCCGAGCAGGCCGCGAAACTGCGGGCCACGCTCGATGAAGTGGCTGCGTTGAACCTGGAACTGCCCGTGGCCACTCCTTCCAGCTGAAGAAGCGGCCGCGTAAAAAACCGGGATGTAAGCCTCGGGGCCGGTCTTATTCCGCCGGCATCGCTACCGGTCTGGCAAACACCCGCCCCGCCAGCACGATGCCGAGCCCGATGACCGGGAAGGCCGCGGCGATCAGGCCGAGATCGGCCGGCGCGCCGTAGCGCAATACCGCTCCACCCACCACGGCACCGAGCGCCACGCCCAGATAGAGCGCCGAGGCATTGAGCGACAGCACGATCGGGGCCGCGTCGGGGGCGAGCTTGATGATGCGGCTCGCCTGCGCCGGCGGGAAGGCCCAGCCGACGATGCCCCACGGCACCATCATGCCCATCAGCGCCGGTCCGGCGAGGTGATGCGGCAGGAAGGTCGGGATCAGCGAGAAGGTGACGAGCATGGCGGCGGAGAGCGTCAGTGACCAGCCGACCGTGCGCGTCGCGCCGAAACGATCGGCGGCCTGGCCGCCTGCAATGTTGCCGATGACGGCGCCGGCGCCGAAGGCGAGCAGCATGCCCGGCAGCGCGATCGGCGACAGCCCGGCGCCTTCGATGGCGAGCGGCGCGATGAAGCTGAACACGGTGAACGCGCCGATGAGGGCAAGCGCCGTCGTCACTAGGATCGGCATCACGCCGGGACGCATCGCCGCCGCCAGCCGGCGCTTCAGCGGCAGCCGGGTGCCGATAATGCCGCGTGGCAGCCGGTACCACAGGATGGCGCCGGCCAGCGCGCCAAGGCCGGCAATGGCGTAGAAGGTGCCGCGCCAGCCGGCGATGGCCGCGACCAGCGCACCGAGCGGCGCGCCGATGGCGACGGCCACCGTGGTGCCGCCGACGACGACGGCGATGGCGCGGGCCCGGTGATGGTCATCGACCAGCGCCACCGCCGTGCCTTGCGCGGTCGCCGCGAACAGCCCCGACGACAGCGCCATGATGATGCGCGCGACGAGTAGCACTTCGAAGGATGAGCTCAGGGCGGCGACGACATTGCCGATGACGAAGAACACCAGCGTCCACAGGATGACGCGGCGCCGGTCCCATTCGCCGGTCAGCGTCGCCAGGATCGGCGTGCCGATCGCATAGGCAAGCGCGAAAGCGGTGATCAGCGAGCCGGCGAGCGGCACGGAGATGCCGGCATCCCTGGCGATGTCGGGCAGAAGGCTGGAGATGACGAAGCCCTCCGTCGAGATCGCGAACGATCCGAGCGCCAGCCAGAAGATTCTCTTGTCCATGGGAATGTGTCCTTAGTTCAAAAGTTATTGAACAATTGGACATAACGGGCCATGATGTCAATGAAGCCAGGGCAAAATAGCTGAACTATGCTGACAGCCCTGTGTCAGGACGGTCTCGGGAAGGAGAAGCAGTGTGTATGGGCCGAGCAGGATCGACGCGTTGAAATCGGCCCGAACTGTGCTTAGGTTCCTGCCATGACCTTGCCACACCCCAATACGGACCAGATCAGCCTGCCCATCGTGCTCGGCGTGCTCGGCGACCCGACGCGGCTCGCCATCGTGCGCTATCTGGCCAGCAAGGAAGGCGTGCCACTGAACTGCAGCCGCTTCCTCGACCTCGCCTCCAAGACCAATCTGAGTTACCACCTAGCCAAACTGCGCGAGGCCGGCGTCACCCGCGCCGAGGTGGTCGGCACCAACCGCATGATCACGCTCCGCCGGGCCGATCTCGACGCCCGCTTCCCCGGCTTGCTCGACAGTGTCATCGCCGCGGCCGCGGACGACACCGCCCTGCCCGCGGTCGGCGGTCATGATTTGGAAATGCCGGCCTGAACTTTTTCCTCTCCCTCGCGAAGCGCGGGTAAGGAAGCCAGGTCCTGCCACCCACCGGGAATCTCCTCATGCGCATAGCCGTCCTCGCCGACATCCACGGCAACGTTCTCGCCCTCGACGCCGTGATTGAGGACCTGACGCGGCGCGGCGGCGCCGACCTCACCGTCAATCTCGGCGACAGCGTTTCCGGGCCGCTGTGGCCGCGCGAGACGATGGAACGGCTGCAAGCGCTCAACCTGCCGACGGTGCGCGGCAACCATGACCGCCGCGTCGCCGCCGATCCCCCTGACGAAACCATGTGGGCGTCCGATGTCTATGCGCAGGAGCGGCTGACGCAGGCGCAGCGCGATGCGCTGTTCGCCCAGCCGCTGACCCTGGAGGTCGCGCCTGGCGTCATTGCCTTCCATGCCCGCCCCGACCATGACGAGAAATATCTGCTCGATGCCGTGACCGATGGCCATTTGGTGCGCGCCCCGCTGGCGGCGATCCGGCGGCGGCTGAAGACACTCGACCCGGCCTGCCGCATTGCGCTCTGCGGCCACAGCCACCGCGCGGAATTGATCCGCATCCCGAACGGTCCAGTCATCTTCAATCCGGGCAGCATCGGCTGCCCTGCCTATGACGACGACACGCCGCCGGCGCATGTCTCCGAACAGGGCTCGCCGCACGCCCGCTACGGCATCGTCACCTTGGGCGGCGCCGGTCGGCAGGATCGATTCGAGATGATCGCGGTGGACTACGACCACGAGGCGGCGGCGCGTCAGGCCGAACAGGCGGGACGCCCGGAATGGGCGCACGGCCTGCGCACCGGCTTCATGCCGGAAGCGGCCCAGCACCATGGCTAGACTGAATTTTCCGACTTACATGGCGGCGCGTCGTCCCTTATAAAACCGGCCGGGCATGCGGCGACCGCCGCGGCAGGGTGATTTGAGTACGGCGCACAGCCAAATGATGAGGCGCACGGTCACGCTCCGACAAAGTTTGCATGCGCTGATTGCCGCTCCGCTGCTGATGGCGTGGCCGGCTGTCGTGCCGGCCCATGCCGAAGAGGCGCCGTTCATCTCCGTTGTCACCGGGCTCGCCCCCGACGACCTGCTCAATGTCCGCGCCAAGCCATCGCCGATCGGCAAGACCGAGGCCCGTCTGGCCGCCGGTGCGAGCGTCCGAAACCTCGGCTGCAACGACATTGACGGCCACCCTTGGTGCAAGATCGAATCGGACAATCCCAAGGCAACCGGCTGGACGCCAGCGCGCTATCTCATTCCCCTCAATCCGGCGACGGTGCCCGACCAGGCCGCGGATACGCCTGCCGGCGCGCCCCCGAAGGAGGTACCGGCGCGACGCCCGATGCACCCGACCTGACCGCTCGGCTGGGCAGCACCACCCAGCCGGCCAGCCCCGAAACCAAGCCGAAATCCGCGGCGGAGATCGCCATGCAGGATGCCTATGGCCTGGCGCTGGCGGCGAACGGAACCCTGCAAATTCCCTGCGCCCGCTACGTTGGACAGCCCATGGCGCCCTGCGCGGCGAACGTGACGCGCAAGGGTACGGACAAGGCCGACGTGACCGTGACCTGGCCCGATGGCGGCAGCCGCGTCATCTCCTTCGATGCCGGCCTGCCGGCAAGCTCGGACGCCGGCAGCGACTTCCGCTTCACCAGGGAAGGCAGCCTCAACATGATCCGCATTGGCGTGTCAGAGCGCTTCGAGATCATGGATACGGTGGTGCTGGGGGATTGAGACGCTGGCGGGACAGCGCTTGTTGCCGAGAGCCACACAAACCCGCATTTTCGGGGTTACATCGGGCAAAACTCTTCCCTATAAGGCCCTCCTAGCCTGATACCAGAATCGCGAGCACAACCGGCCGGGTCTTCCCGTCCCGGTTTTTTGTGCAAGCCCGCTGCCGAACGGAATTCATAGACATGCCCAGACGCACCGACATCAAGTCGATCCTGATCATCGGGGCCGGCCCCATCGTCATCGGCCAGGCCTGCGAGTTCGACTATTCCGGCACCCAGGCGTGCAAGGCGCTGAAGGAAGAAGGCTTCCGCGTCATCCTGGTCAATTCCAACCCGGCCACCATCATGACCGACCCGGAACTGGCCGACGCCACCTATATCGAGCCGATCACGCCCGAAGTCGTGGCCAAGATCATCGCCAAGGAACGGCCCGACGCGCTCTTGCCGACCATGGGCGGCCAGACCGCGCTCAACACCGCACTGTCGCTGCGCCGCATGGGCGTGCTCGAGCGTTACAATGTCGAGATGATCGGCGCCGATGCCCATGCCATCGACAAGGCCGAGGACCGCGCGTTGTTTCGCGAGGCGATGAAGACGATTGGGCTCGAAACGCCGAAGTCGATGCTGGCCAACGCCACCGACGTCAAGAACGCCGACCGCAAGACGCATGAGGCCGAGCGCGCCGCGCTGAAGGCCGAAAAACCTGACAATCTCGACGCCGCGCTCGATGCGCTCGAAACGCGCTGGAACCTCGGCGAAGGCGACCGCAAGCAGCGGTATATCAGCCATGGCATGGCGATCGCCGCCCAGGCGCTCGACCATGTCGGCCTCCCCGCCATCATCCGCCCGTCCTTCACCATGGGCGGCACCGGCGGCGGCATCGCCTACAACAGGGCCGAATTCTACGACATCGTCCAGTCCGGCCTCGACGCCTCGCCGACTACCGAAGTGCTGATCGAGGAAAGCGTGCTCGGCTGGAAGGAATATGAGATGGAGGTGGTCCGCGACAGAGCGGACAATTGCATCATCGTCTGCTCGATCGAGAACATCGACCCGATGGGCGTGCACACCGGCGATTCCATCACCGTCGCCCCGGCGCTGACCCTCACAGACAAAGAATACCAAATGATGCGCAACGCCTCGATCGCGGTGCTGCGCGAGATCGGCGTCGAGACCGGCGGCTCCAACGTGCAGTTCGCCGTCAATCCGGCCGATGGCCGTCTCGTCGTCATCGAGATGAACCCGCGCGTCTCGCGCTCCTCGGCTCTGGCCTCCAAGGCGACCGGTTTCCCGATCGCCAAGATCGCCGCCAAGCTCGCCGTCGGCTACACGCTGGACGAGCTGGAGAACGACATCACCGGCGGCGCCACGCCCGCCTCGTTCGAGCCGTCGATCGATTATGTCGTGACGAAGATCCCGCGCTTTGCCTTCGAAAAATTTCCCGGCGCCGAGCCGGTGCTGACCACCGCCATGAAGTCGGTGGGCGAAGTCATGGCTATCGGCCGCACTTTCCAGGAATCGTTGCAGAAGGCGCTGCGCGGACTGGAAACCGGCCTCACCGGCCTCGACGAGATCGAGATCCCCGGCCTCGGCCACGGCGCCGTGGCGGCCAACCACGCCGACGACCGCAACGCCATCCGCGCCGCCTTGGGCACGCCGACGCCGGACCGGCTGCGCATGGTGGCGCAGGCGATCCGCATGGGCACGTCGCTGGAAGACGTGCACGCCATGTGCAAGATCGACCCGTGGTTCCTCGAACAGATCGCTGGCATCCTGGCCATGGAAGCCCGCATCCGCGAGCACGGCATTCCTGAGGACGCCGTCAATCTGCGCATGTTGAAGGCCATGGGCTTCTCCGACGCCCGCCTCGCCTCGCTGACGAAGACCGACGCCGAAGTGATTCAGAAGATTCGTGAAAAGCTCGACGTTCATCCGGTTTATAAGCGCATCGACACTTGCGCGGCCGAGTTCGCCTCGCCCACCGCCTACATGTATTCGACCTATGAAGTGCCCTTCGCCGGCGCGCTCGCCAACGAGGCGCAGGTCTCGGCGCGCAAGAAGGTGGTCATCCTCGGCGGCGGTCCGAACCGCATCGGCCAGGGCATCGAGTTCGACTATTGCTGCTGCCACGCGGCCTTCGCGCTGCGCGACGCAGGCTATGAAGCGATCATGATCAACTGCAACCCCGAAACCGTGTCGACCGACTACGACACTTCGGACCGGCTCTATTTCGAGCCGCTGACGGCGGAGGACGTGCTGGAGATCCTGCGCGCCGAGCAGGCCTCGGGCGAGTTGGTCGGCGTCATCGTCCAGTTCGGCGGCCAGACGCCGCTGAAGCTGGCCGACGCGCTGGAGAAGGCAGGGATACCGATCCTCGGCACCTCGCCCGACATGATCGACCTGGCCGAAGACCGCGACCGCTTCCAGAAGCTGCTGCACAAGCTGAACCTCAGCCAGCCGAAGAACGGCATCGCCTATTCGGTCGAGCAGGCCCGCCTCGTCGCCGGCGAGCTCGGCTTCCCGCTGGTGGTGCGCCCCTCCTACGTGCTCGGGGGCCGCGCCATGCAGATCATCCATGACGAGGGCATGCTGCAAAATTACCTGCTCGACACCGTGCCCGGCCTGGTGCCGGAGGACATCAAGCAGAAATACCCCAACGACAAGACCGGTCAGATCAACACGCTGCTGGGCAAGAACCCGCTGCTGTTCGACACCTATCTCTCGGGCGCCATCGAGGTCGATGTCGACTGCCTCTGCGACGGCAAGGCGACCTTCGTGTCGGGCATTCTCGAACACATCGAGGAGGCCGGCATCCACTCGGGCGACTCGGCCTGCTCGCTCCCCGTTCACTCGCTGCCATCGGAATTGGTCGAAGAGCTGGAACGACAGACAGCAAGCCTTGCCCGCGCGCTCAATGTCGGCGGCCTGATGAACGTGCAGTACGCGATCAAGGACGGCACGGTCTATGTGCTGGAGGTCAACCCGCGCGCGTCACGCACCGTGCCCTTCGTCGCCAAGACCATCGGGCGTCCCATTGCGAAAATCGCCGCCCGCATCATGGCCGGCGAGACGCTGGAAGACGCCTTCTCACATTACGGCGCCATGCCCGACCCGCGCAACCCCGGCCACATCGCGGTCAAGGAAGCCGTCTTCCCCTTCGCCCGCTTCCCCGGCGTCGACATCCTGCTCGGCCCGGAAATGCGCTCCACCGGCGAGGTCATGGGCCTGGACCGCGACTTCGCGCTGGCCTTCGCCAAGAGCCAGCTCGGCGCCGGTGTTGACCTGCCCCGCTCCGGCACGCTGTTCGTCTCGGTGCGCGACGAGGACAAGAAAGGCATATTGCCGGCGGTCAAGCGCCTCGCCGGCCTCGGCTTCAAGGTGCTGGCCACCTCAGGCACGCAACGCTTCCTCGCCGAAAACGGCGTCGTGGCAGAAAAGATCAACAAGGTCCTCGAAGGCCGCCCCCACATCGAAGACGCCATCCGCAACCGCCAGGTCCAGATCGTCTTCAACACGACGGACGGCCAGAAGGCGGTGTCGGACTCGAAGTCGCTACGCAGGGCAACGCTGATGCAGAAGGTGCCGTATTACACGACGCTGTCGGGCGCAGCGGCCGTCGCGGAGGCGATCGCGGCGTTGAAGGCTGGGAGCCTGGAGGTCAGGCCGCTGCAGGAGTATTTTGCTTGAGTGATTGGCTCCCTTCTCCCCGTTCAACGGGGAGAAGGTGCCGGCAGGCGGATGAGGGGCAGCACTCACATCTCAAGTTCGGACTGCCAAGCGGCCCTATTTCATCGGCTCCAACGACAGGCCACCGTTCGCCTGTTTCGTCCAGACATACATCGCCACATCAGGCTGGCGCCGATCGCCTTTCGCGTCGAACGTCAGATCGCCCAATACGGTCGAAATCGGCTTGCCTGATTTTATGGCGGCGGCGACGAGCCTCGGCGCTTGGACTCCTGCCATCTCGATACCTCCGGCAATGACCTGGACGGCGGCATAGGACTTCAACGTATAAGCCTCGGGCTCGAACCCCTGGGAGCGAAAACGCGCAACCACATCCTTTGCAGCTGGATTGGACCGGTCCTCGGGCGAAAACACGATCAGGGTCCCCTGAACAGCCGGCCCGGCCAAGCCAGTCAGACCCTTGACCATGGCTCCGTCCCGGAGATGAATTGCAGGTGCATATCAGCCTCGTCACTTTGACGAATAAGCCGGCCCAACTGGTCCCCCAAGCCGGCAAAGAACGCAACGTCGATCTTCGCGGCTTTCATTCTGCCGATCAGATCCCCAAAATTGGTCTGATCATATCTAACCTTGATAGCCAGCTTTTCAGGATGCCCCTTTGCTCGCAGCGCCTTCCGGGCCTTGTTCGCCAAGCCGTCACCATAGGGCGTGCCATCACTTACGATGGCCAGATTGCGAGCTGCGAAATGATCCACCATGTATTCGCCGGCAAACGTCCCTTGAACATCGTCACGCCCCGCCGTGCGAACAACATTCCAGAGCTTGAATTCGGTAAGCCCGGGATTTGTGGATGCTGGACTGACCATCACAGTATTGTTCTTGGCGTAAATTTGCGAAGCTGGAATTGAAGACCCTGAATTGTAGTGGCCGACAACAAAGCGAACTCTGTCCCTAGCAAATGCCTTGGCAATGGCGATGGCGGTAACCGGATTCCCCTGATCATCAAGGACGACAAGCGCTATCTTGCATCCCCCAATCCCACCTTTGGCATTGATGTCGTCTGCTGCGAGTTGAGCGCCACGGCGCATTTCCTCGCCCATGAGGGCCCAATCTCCCGTCATTGGACCGGCCACGGCCATGGGAATATCAGGGCATGCCGCGGCTGCTGATTGAGAAGCCGTTGACGCCGCCAACAGGCCCAACGCCAATATTGTAAAAAGCCGAGGAAGCCCGACCCAAAGACTACGCATTTCCGCCCCCAGAAAGGTATTTAGAAAGTAGTCTTCCAAGACAGGAAGCTAACATGCGCTTTCAGCAAATTGAAGGTCTCCGCCGCAGCGAACGGAATCTTGTAGTGCGCCCTCAAGCCACCGCCACGCACTCAATCTCAATATCGAACTCCATCGGCCACGACGCCACCGGCACAAAGCTCCGCGCCGGCGGGTTCGTCGAAAAGTACCGGGCATACACCCTGTTTATCGCGTTGTAGAACCCGGAATTGACGGCGTAGATGCGCACCATCACCACGTTTTCCAGCGACGTGCCGGCCGCTTCCAGGCAGTGTTTCAGCGCTTTCAGCGACGCCTCGGTCTGGACCTCGATGTCGCCGCGCACCATCTCGCCGGTCACCATGTCCACCGGCGGCGTCGCCGAGATGAACACGAAGCCGTTGGCCTTCACCGCCGTCGAACAGGGCAGGCCGAGTGAGCGCACCTTGTCAGACATGACGGGGACTTCGATGACTTGTTTTTTCATGATGATGCTCCCTGGGTTGGCAAGGTTAGCGCCAGGCCCCTCACCCAGCCTCCGCTTCGCTCGGCTGACCTCTCCCGAGGGAGAGGAGATTACGAGCGCCAGCGCCAAGCTCTTCTCCCCAGCGGGGAGAAGGTGGACGCGAAGCGGCCGGATGAGGGGGCTGGCGCCGACTCCTGCGGTTATAGGCAGCTTATCCCGACACGGGCGGAACGCCAGCGCGGACGCATGGTCCAGCCCTCACCCCTGCCCCGGATAGGGCGTGCCGTCCTTGTGCAAAAACCGCCCGTCCGAACTCGGGCTCATCATGTCGATGTCGGAGCAGGTAATCACATCGTCCGGCTTGCGCGAGCCGACCTCCAGATAGAGCGCCGTCGTCGATGAGCGGTTGATCATGTGGTGGCCGTTGCCGCTGTTCTTGGCGAAGGCAGCACTATCGCCCGCCCTGAGCAGCGTCTCGCCGCCATCCTCGACCAGCACCAGTTCGCCTTCCAGCACATAGACGAGCTCGTCCTCATGGCTGTGCCAGTGGCGCTGGCTCGACCAGCCGCCGGGCGGCAAGGTCATCAGGTTGACGCCGAAATCGGTGAGCCCGCCGGCATCGCCGAGGCGGCGCCGCGTGCGGTCGGCGCAAGGGGCGTCGAAAGGGGTGGGATAGCCGGAGCCTTTGCGGACGGGCACGGATGCGAGATCGATCTTGGGCATGGGGTGCTCCCGAGGGTGATGTCGGGCAGTGTAGTTCATGGCGGGTGGAGGCAAAGGGCGATGTTGGGTGTGGGGTTGCCACGGGGCGAGAGACATCGGACTTGGCACCCTACGGCGCCCCCCTCTGTCCTGCCGGACATCTCCCCCACGGGTGGGGAGATTGGCGGCTTCGGCGCCGGCTCTCTTCTTGCAACGTTGGAAATTGGCGAAGGCCGAGATGACAGCCGATCTCCCCCCTCGTGGGGGAGATGTCCGGCAGGACAGAGGGGGGCGCCGTAGAGCGCTGTCCTTGAACGCCCAGCCCCCTAATGCACCGCCGCCACATCCCTCAAATGCATCTCGTGCATCTTCAGCACCTCCAGCGTCTTCTTGGCGAATTCCTTCAGCGCCGGGTCGTCGCCGGACCGGGCGTAGGTGGAAAACATCGCCACCGCCTGCTTGTGCGCCTCGGTCTGCAAGGTGATGTACTTGGCCTGGAAGGCCTCGCCATCCAGCGCCTCGAGCTGGTCGAGCATTGTCTGGTCTTTCGGCAGCAGCGGCGGGCCTTCGGGCTTGATGGATGCCGTGGTCTGGCTCTTTTCCAGCGCCGCCTTGAAATCCTGGCCGGCCTTGGTGTGGTCCTTGACCATCAGCGCCGCGAAATCGGCGACATCGGCCGCGACGCCCTTTTTCTGCGCCAGCTTGCTGCTTTCGATCTCGAAGCGGTTGGCGCTTGCGAGTGTCTTGGTGAAGGTGTCGGTGTCGACCTTGTTTTCCGACACCGCCGGCAAGGTGCTGACCGCCTGCTGGGAAAAGGCCGAAGGCGCTCCGGCCAGAAGGGCCAGCATGGCAATGGCGAGATGCGGTTTCATCGAAACGCTCCGTGAAGGTGTCCTCGCAGACCCAACGCGGCAGATGCGGTGAGGTTGCCAGCCGCGTCCCTTCTCCTCAGGGGAAGCAGCCTTACTGCCGCAACGTGCCCACTCCCTACGGGCGACGAGGCCCCAGCAGAAAGGCTGTCATCATTGCGCTCACGCTCGCCACCGCCAACAACGCCACGGCGCCCGAAGAGCTGGGCCTTCGGCGAATTGAAACGAGGTTTTGTGGAGCGGGAGCAGTTTGAACCCACCCGTCCAGGTCGGACCTGCTCCCATGGCGAACGGAATAGGCGCGGGTCAACTCTGCACCGAGCAGAAAGATTTCCGATGAATAGTAGACCCAGAGCAGGATGACGAGCAGCCCTCCGGCCGCACCATAGGAGGATGCGATCGCACTTGTGCCGATATACCAACCGATAAGCGACTTCCCCAATGTGAACAGTGCGGCGGTCACGACAGCACCGATCCCGACATCCCGCCACTCCAAGGCACGGTCAGGCAGGACTTTGTAGATCGCAGCAAACATCACGGAGATCAGGGAAAAGGAAATCAACGTGTTGATCGCGCTCAGAACAAATTCGCCGAACGGCAAATGAGCGCTGATCACGTTGCCCAGGGCGGAGATCGCGGCGCTCGCCACCAAGGATACCAGCAACATAAAGCCGAGGGCGCCGACCAGGCCGAGGCTTGCCGCGCGCGCGCGCAAGAGACGCGACAGCGAACTCCCTTTCGCTTCGACCTTCCATATTGCATTCAGGGCCTGCTGCATCTCGCCAAACACCGCGGAGGCGGTTACGAGCAAAGTGACCGCGCCGATGATGGCCGCCAGGGTCCCCGATGATTTGCTGGATGCGCCTTCGAGCGCTGCCTGTAGGAGCGCCGCACTTTCTGCACCCATCAGCCCCGATATCTGGGCAGACAAGGCCAGCTGTGCCGCGTCATGACCAAATGCGATGCCAACTATCGCGACGACAATTATCAGAACCGGGGCCAGCGACGTGGCGGCATAAAAGGCCATCGCCGCGCCATGACTAAGGGCATTGTCGTTGACAAAGCCAACCACGCTTTCTCGCACCAGGTCCCATACGTTTTTAAGTGTGGGTCGCACTTCGAATCCGTGAAGGGGTCGAAACCGTCTCCTATCAATGCAGCCGATCTTCCGATGTTCCGCCGACTTGAGCGAGAGTTTCAGCAAGGGCGCGCCTGCCTCAGTGGCAGCACGCCTCGCCATATTGCAGCTGCTCGTTCCAGTCCGGCCGGCCTTCCGGGGTAAAGTCCATCAGGTTCCATAGGATCTCGCAGGTGCCGATGGCGCGCGGGTCCTGGCCGGGTTCGGTTGGCGCGAAGCCGAGTTCCGACGACCAGAAGTGCCTGATGCCGTCCGCATCTCGATGAAACACCGACAGCAACGGAATCTGCGCCCCATCGGCATCCTCGGCGTTGTAGTCGCGCTTGAAGCTGTTGTTGGCCGACGACACCAGCCGCATGTTGTGCCAGCCGCGATCGCTGCCGAGCGTCACCAGGTTTTCGAGCGCCGTCTTGGCCACGACGGCGAAGTTGAAGCCGGCGGCTTCGAGATGGCCGACCGCGCCGTCGAACTGGTCGAGCAGCGCGGTGCAGGACGGGCACGGCTGGTCGGGCCGCGCGAGCTTCGCCGTGCCGCCGCTGGTCGCCACGTCGCGCGTCTCTTGCGGGTGGCGCGGAAACATCATCTGGTAGAGGATCAGCGTGTCCTTGCCGGGCGCGAACAGCTCCGACAGTTTTATCTTCGCGGTCTTGCCGGCGATATCCAGCCCCTCGAACACATAGTCCTTCGGCACCAGCCCGCCCGGCGGCAGGGTGCGCCGCGCCTCGGCTACGGCTTCCATGGCGCGGCGCAGCTCGATTTCCTTCTTCAGCAGCTTTTCGCGTGCGGTGCGGTATTTGGCGGATTCGTTGGGAAAGGTGATCATGATCGGCTCCTTGGTTCCGCGCGCAGCGTCCCGGCGCGGTTGCTCTGCGACCCAAAGGACGTTTGGCCGTAACCGGTTCCGACATTCCTGCATCGGAACCGCTTCGGCTTTGCGACATTCCCTCCATCGGCTACAGCTTTCATCACGGAGGGACGAAATGAGCGAGACCGACGAGATCGACCTGCGCTGTCCGCAAGTGGTGGCCGACAACGCCGCCAAGGGTTTGCGCCTGCGCAAGCAGTTCGGCCGCGGCGGCACCGAGATCGGCGTCGCGCGGGCCACCGAACTGATGAACCGCGAGAAGCTGGCGCCGTCCACCATCCGCCGCATGGTCAGCTACTTTGCCCGCCACGAGGTCGACAAGCGGGGTAAGAACTACGGCAATGAAGACAACCCTTCCGCCGGCACCATCGCCTGGCTGCTGTGGGGCGGCGACGAGGGCCGCGCCTGGGCGCTGGAGCTCAAGCAGAAGATCGGCAACGCGCCCGATATCTGAGCGCAAGGTCCCTGCTCACCCTTTCACCCCGCCTGCGGTGAGGCCAGAGACGATCTTGCGCTGGAAGATCAGCACCAGCACCACCAGCGGCACCGTGACGATCACCGAGGCGGCCATGATGTTGCCCCACGGGATTTCGAACTGCGAATTGCCCGAGAGCAGCGCGATCGCCACCGGCACGGTCCGCCGCGCATCGTTGGAGGTGAAGGTCAGGGCAAACAGGAACTCGTTCCACGCGCCGATGAAGGCCAGCAGTCCGGTGGTCGCCAGCGCCGGCCACATCAGCGGCAGGAAGATGCGGGTAATGATGATCCATGGCGTCGCGCCATCGAGGATCGCCGCCTCCTCGACCTCGACCGGCAGGTCGCGCACGAAGGCGGTGAGTACCCAGACGGTGAACGGCAAGGTGAAGATCATGTAGGAGAAGATCAGCGCGAAGAGCGAATTGTAGAGGCCGAACATCCGCACCAGTTCGAACAACCCGGCCAGCACCGCCACCTGCGGGAACATCGAGACCGACAGGATGGCGAACAGCAATGCCGAGCGGCCGCGAAAACGGACACGCGCCAGGGCGTAGGCCGCGGTGACGCCAAGGAACAGTGAGAGCGCCACCACCGCGCCCGAAACGACCAGCGAATTCAGGAGATTGCGCATGAAGGCGCCCTCGGCCAGCACGTTGCGATAATTGTCGAGGCTGGGTGCCTTCGGCCACGGATCCGCCTGGAACAGCTCGGTCCCCGATTTCAGGCTGGTGACGATGGCATAGTAGAACGGAAACACCGCGATCAGCACGATTGCCCCGACCAGCAGATAAAAGGCCGTGCGCTTCAGGAGCCACATCTCAGCGGCCTCCTTCCAGGCTTATCCGGCCGACGCGGATGGTGAGGATTGTGAGCAAGGCGAGGACGAGGAAGAGCAGGGTCGAGGCGGCCGAGCCATAGGCGAACTTGTCGAACTCGAACAGGTTCTCGCGGGCGAACACCGACATCGACTTGGTGTGCGCATTGTTGGGCGTCAGCACATAGATCAGGTCGAAGATACGCAGCGCATCGAGCGCCCGGAAGATCACCGCCACCATGACCGCCGGACGGATCAGCGGCAAGGTCACCCGCCAGAAGATCTGCCATGGGTTGGCGCCGTCGAGCCTGGCGACCTCGATGATCTCGCGCGGCAGCATCTGCAGCGCGGCCAGGATCAGCAGCGCCATGAACGGCGTCGTCTTCCAGATGTCGACGATCAGCACCGCTGCCATCGCGGTATCGGCGCTGGCTGTCCAGGCGATCTTGGTGTCGATCAGCCCCAGATTGATCAGCACGACATTGATGATGCCGAACTGGTCGTTCAGCATCCACTGCCACATCTTGGCCGAGACGATGGTCGGAATCGCCCAGGGGATGAGGATCGCCGCCCTGACGATGCCGCGGCCGGGGAATTCGGCGTTGAGCACCAGGGCGACGACCATGCCGAGGATCGTCTCGCAGGTCACCGAAACCACCGCGAAGCGCACGGTGTTCCACACGGCGCGCCACCAGACCGGGTCGAGAAGCAGCCCGTCGTGGATGACCCTGCCGCTCGGCATGCGCAGAACCGAGACATAGTTGGCGAGGCCTACCCATTGGCGGGCGTCGAGATCGGACAGCGAGGCATCGGTGAAGCTGAAATAGACCGTGCGGGCGAGCGGCCAGCCGGCAGCGGCGGCGAGCACCAGAAGCATCGGTGCCAGGAACAGCCACGCCGAGCGCACACGCTGGCGCATCAGCCGCGAGCCTTGGCGCCGGTCGGCGGCATCAGCCGGTCGCGCGCTCACCAGCCCTTGCCTTTCAGCTGGGTCAGCGTCGCCTCGAGGTCGGCCAGATTGTCGGCGGCGCTGCCTTCGCCGGACAAGGTCTTGTGGACGGCGTTCCAGAACTGGCTCGACGCCTCGTTGTACTTATTCCTGGTCACCGCCGAGGGCCGCGACCCGGCATCGAGGAAGACCTCCTTCCAGTGCGGTATGATCGGTTGTTGCCTGGCGATGTCGGCATCGTCATAGAGCGCCTGGATGGTCGGCAGGTTGGCGGTCTTCAGCGTGCGGTATTTCTGCATTGCCGGCGAAGCGATGAACTTGACCAGTTCGATTGCCGCATCCGGGTGCCTGGAATATTTCGAGACCGCGAGGTTCCAGCCGCCGAGCGTCGCCGCCGGCCGGGCACCCTCGCCGGTGCCCGCCGGCAGCGGCGCGACGTCGAACCTGCCCTTGATCGGCGATCCCTGGCTATTGCCCAGCGCATAGGCATAGGGCCAGTTGCGCATGAAGACCGCATTGCCGGTCTGCCACACGCCGCGCGCCTCCTCTTCCTGATAGGCGAGCACGCCAGGCGGCGCGATGGTGCCGATCCAGCCCTTGGCCATGTCGAGCGCTGCCGCCGCCCGGGCGTTGTTGATGGAAATCGCGCCATCCGGCTCGACGATATGGCCGCCGCCGTTCGACACCACCCATTCGAACGCGTCGCAGGTCAGCCCCTCATAGGCGTTGCCCTGGAAGACGAAGCCCCAGATATCCCTGTTGCCCGAGGCCCGCTCCTTGTCCATCACCAGGCTGGCGGTGTCGCCCAGCTCCTTCCAGGTGGCCGGCACCCTGGCGCCGTATTTGTCGAGCAGATCCTTGCGATAATACAGCGCCGGCGCATCGGTGAAGATCGGCAGCGCCACCAGCCTGCCGTCGACGGTCTGCGACTGGATGATCGACGGGAAATGCGTGGCCACGACATCCCTGGTCGCCTCGGTCAGATCGACGAACTGGCTGGCGAGCTGCGGCGCCCAGATGACATCGGTCTGGTAGACGTCGACGTCGCTGTTGCCGGCGGCGAGCCACAGCCTGTACTGGCCGAACTGGTCGGTCCCAGACGACGGCATGGCGACGATGGTGACCTTGTCGCCGGTCTCTTTCTCATAGCGGTCGAGGATCTCGCGCAGCACCTTGAGGCCGTTGCCGGTGTCGCCCGACACGATCGACAGCTCGACCGCGCGCGCCGGACCCGCAGCGAGCACGGCGGCGACGCTCAACGCTAGCAATGCGTGGAAAACCTTCATCGCGGTGGATCTCCTTGGCAACTGGCGGCACAGAGCACCGACAGCCGGTCAGACCCCACCGTTCATTGAATGCGGAGCAACGCTTTGGGTTCCGAACGGGCCATGACCGGTGACGGGCCCGGGACCGGTGACGGCTGTCAGCCTTCCCAGGCGACGGGCCGCATGCCCAGCCGCTCGTAGAGCCGCACGGCGGCCGCGTTCCCGAGCGTATTGGTCTTGAGATCGACATGGGCGGCGCCCCGGTCGCGAAAAATGGCGAAGGCGTGCCACATCAGCGCTTCGCCGACACCCTTGCCGCGCGCCTCGGGATGAACGGCCAGGTCCTTGACGAACGCCGAGCTCCAGCACAGTGCGGCCGCCGCCAGCCGGCCCTTGGCATCGATGACGAGGAAACACAGCGCCGGGTCGAATTCGGGATCTTCGGATATGCGCGGCCACCATTCGTCGAAGGGGCCGTCGGCGCCGTCGTCGAACACTTCGCCCAGCAACGCATGCAGCGGCAGCGCGTCACCGCGCTCGAAGCTGCGCATGACAAAGCCGTCAGGCCAGTGCGGCGCAACCAGCGTCTCATCGAGGATCTTGCGCAGCCGGATGTCGTTTGGAGCCGGCGGCCGCGGTTCGGGCATCGCGCTCAGGCGTCGGGCTGCAGGCGCCCGCGCTTGCGGTCGACACCGAGGCCGGTGGCCTCGAGCAGGCCCTTGCGCTTGGCGTCGAAATAGTAGCCGGTCTGGTAGAGCCAGTCGGCCTTCTTGGCGTTGCCGTTCGACACCAGCCAGGCGCCGCGCAGATATTTGACCGCGTATTTGAGATTGGTCTCGGCGTCGAACAGACCCTTGGCCGGCCCGTCATAGCCCATGCCGCGGGCCGTCGCGTGCTTGATCTGCATCAGTCCCCAATGGCCGTTATTGTAGGCCTTGGGATTGTAGGTGCTTTCGCGGTTGACGACATGGCGCACCAGATCCACCGGCACCTGGTAGAAGGCGGCGTATTTGACGATCAGCCGGTCGACGTCGCCGCGCATGCCGGTCGAATGCTGTTCTTCAGCCGGCTCGACCGGCGCCGACGGGAACTGCACCAGGGCAGCCGGGTTCTGCGGCACGACATAGGCAACCTGCTGCACGCCGGGCATCTTCTGGCCGCCCTTGGCAACCGCCGGCACGATGAGCCCCGCGGTCGTGTAGGTCCCGGCGGCCTCGACCGGCTGGCCGGCCTTGGACGGCGGCGGCGCCTGCCAGGCATTGGCGGTCATCACGGCGGGGACTGCCGGCGTCGTAGGCGTTGCCCCGGCAAAGGCGGCGGCCGCCGCGACCGGCTGGGCGGCGGGATCGAGTGCCGGCGTGGCCGGGCCGGGGGTCAACTCGGCCGTCTGAACCGGCGTGATTCCGGAGGATTGCGGCAGCACCGAAACCGTGTCCGGCAGCGGCACGGTGAAGCCGGCATCGCTGCCTGCCGTGGTCGCGGTTTCCGTCAGGGATGGCGCGGCTTTCATCTGCGAGGTCGAGGTACAGCCGCTCATGCCGGCCGCCGCCGCGATCACGCCGATGGCGATAAGGATTTGTTTTGCTGGCAAGCCGCGCTCGAAGTCCGGTTTGTCGGGTCGTTAAGATTTCCCTTACACCAGCGATTCTTGGGTAGCAATCGGGGCCATCTGGTGGTTTTCGGGTGGCGGGACGCAGGCGGCGGTGCCATATTGTTCCTGATATGTACCGGCAGGAATCCCGGATTCCGCCGCTTTGCGGAAAGGAACGCAGCATGGAAACGACCTCTTCGATCACAGCTGGCCACGCAGTGTTAGAAACAGTGATCGGTTTCATGGGCATCGCGTGGAGCGAAAAGGGCCTGATCCGGCTCTGCCTGCCCGAACGCAGCCGCGAAGCGGTAGAGCGGCGGCTGATGCGCCACGCCGGCGTTTCCGCCTCTACGGCCCAGCCATCATGGGTGGTCGAGCTGATCGCCTCGATCAAGGCTTACGCCGCGGGCGAGGACGTCGATTTCACCGGCTTTCCCGTCGATCTCGACGGTATCGACGATTTCCGGCTCGCCATCTACAACGCGGCGCGAAAACTCGGCTATGGCGAAACCACGACCTATGGCGAACTCGCCACTCGCGCCGGCCATGCCGGCCTGCCACGCGAAACCGGTGCCGCCCTTGGCGCCAATCCGGTGCCGCTGGTCATCCCGTGCCACCGCATCCTGGCCGCCGGCGGCAAGATCGGCGGCTTCTCGGCGCCCGGCGGTTCGGTCACCAAGGAAAAGATGCTGGCCATGGAAGGCGTGCGCGTCGGCCCGCCGCCGCCGGCGCAGGTGTCCTTCGGGTTTTGAGAGCAGTAAGCCGCTCCCGGATGTGTTGAGATTCAGGTCAGGCCGAGCTGTTTGCAGGCCTGCATCACCTGAACATCAATGGCGGCGGATGAAGCGATGCCTGAAATGCTCATTGTCCGGCCGCTTGCAATTGTAGACCGGGCAGGACTTGGTGTCGGCGCTGGGCACATAGGCGCGCGTCCTCACCTCGCCCATGGTGCAGAACTGCTGGCTCTGCACATAGCGGTCGTAGAGCGGCAGCCCCGGCACCCGTTTCGACTGATAACGCAGGATAACCGCGCCTTGGCGCGCGATCGTCGACTGGACCTTGGCGCAGCTCATACGCGTCGGGTCGTAGCGCGAGATCGCCTGCGCCTGGGCGGCCACCAGCGTGAGGCAAGCGGCAAGCAGGATGATTTTCATGGTCCTCTCCCCTCGATCCGCCGCCCAGGGACGGCGCGATCTTGCGCCACGGTTTCACCAGATTGGGGCGGCCGTTGGGCGGCCCCCGATCACGGCTTTTTCACGCAGTCTTGTTTTTTGTGCGAAAGCAGCCTATATCAGCCGCATTGATATTTCGGCCGATCGATCCGGGCCTCGCGATCTTCGCGTTTGCTGACGTCTATCTCCAAAATCTCGATGCACACCGGCTGGATTTCGGTCCGGTCATACCAAAGCAAATGTGAAGGACTATTTTTATGGCAACTGGAACGGTCAAGTGGTTCAACGCCACCAAGGGTTTCGGCTTCATCCAGCCTGACAGCGGCGGCGCGGACGTTTTCGTCCACATCTCGGCTGTCGAGCGCGCTGGCCTGTCGACCCTGGTCGAAGGCCAGAAGATCAACTTCGAGATCGAGCAGGACCGCCGCACTGGCAAGTCGTCCGCTGGTTCTCTGAGCAAGGCAGCCTGATTTTGAAAATGGCGCGCGCCGGACGAGAGTTCGGGGCGCGCGGCAAGTCACGGATGTACTGACGGTCGCGCGAGAAGCGCGCCGGAGTGGAAAGACCCGACAAGCTGGAACAGCAGATAGCTGCCAGCCCGGACCGGACGCTCCCGATCAGGCTACCGAAATGGGAAGGCGGGATTTATCCCGCCTTTTTATTTGCCTGAATTTTGGCCGCTTTCGCCATTCGCCTACCCCACCCACTCGATCGGCACATGCCCCGGATCGGCCTCCACGCGGCCGAGCCAGGCCACCACCGCCGGATAGGCGTCGAGCTGGAAGCCGCCCTGCTCCGCCGTGTGCGTGTAGGCATAGAGCGCGATGTCGGCGATGCTGAAGGTGCCGCCAGCGAAGAAGGCGTTGTTTTCGAGATATGTGTTCATGACGCCGAGCGCCTTGTTGCCGCGTTCCAGCGTCGCCGCCAGCCGCTCGGGTGTCGCATCTGCGGCCCGTTCGGGAAAGGTCAGCAGCGCCTTGCGCACGGCTATGTAAGGCTCGTGGCTGTACTGCTCGAAGAACAGCCACTGATAGGCGAGCCCGCGCTCGTATCTGTCCGCCGGCAGCAAGCGCGTGCCTTCCGCAAGATATAGCAGGATGGCGTTGGATTCGGCCAGCCGCCGGCCATCGTCCAGTTCCAGCAGCGGCACCATGGCGTTCGGATTCTTGGCGACGAAATCGGCCTTGCGCGTATCGCCGGTATGCGAACTCACTTCGACGGTGGTGAAAGCGAGGCCGAGCTTGGCCATCAGCAGCCTGGGCTTGTAGCAATTGCCGCTGTCGATCATGCTGTAAAGTATCATTGTCGGTCCCCGAAGCGCTGCTTCTGCGGGCGGATTATCGCAGCAGCAGCATCCTCAACCAATGATTTGTTTTGGCCCGACCATCAGCGCCGCTTATGCAACGGCACGACCTTATTGTCGAAGCCCAGCAGCGCATCGACCGCAAGCGGCTCTTCGTTGAAGATGGTGCCGGCAAGCGCCGGACGCCCGAGAAGAAAACCCTGCAGCAAATCGACTCCGCCTTCGAGCGCGACGCGCAGGTGGGTGGGCTGCTCGATTCCCTCGACCAGCACCTTGGCGCCACGGTCGTGCAGGCTGGACACCAGCGGGCGGAAGAAGCGTTCCGCGGCGGCGTGGCGGCAGAATTCCGCGAACCAGCCGCCATCGATCTTGACGATGTCGGGCTGAAGCAGGCTCACCCGCTCCTCGGTCGAATGGCCGGTCCCGAAATCATCGATGGCGATGCGGATACCGTCGCGCCGCATTTCACGTACCAGCCTTGCCAGCAGCGCATCGTCCGCCGCCTGTTCGGTGATTTCACAGACCAGCATGGCGGGCGCCAGGCCGAGTTCGTCGAGATGCCGGCTCATCAGCCGGATCTCGGCCAGCGCCCGTCCGGCATGGTCGTTGACCAGGGGATTGTAGTTGAAGAACAGGTCGAGCCCATCGACGCCGATATTGTGGAAATTCCTGAGATGCAGCACGCGGCACATGGTTTCGACGAACAGCCGGTCCGAGGCCGCGACGCTGTCGAAGAACATCCGCGGCGACCCTGGGCGGCCGGCCCGGTGCGGCTCGATCAGGCCTTCGACGGCCACCGGATGCAAGCTGCCGCCATGCGGGGCGTAGATCGGCTGGTAGGCGCTGCGCAGGCGGAAGTCGCCATGGACGCCATATTCGATGCCGATCTCATCGACGAAGATCGCATCGCCGATGGTGCGCCGGCGCTCGGCACTCATGGCACGATCCTGCGCCCGAAAGCCTTTGCCGGCCGCCCCGTGCGCGGCGCAACGGCGGCGGGAGCGGACGTATGGCTTGCGGCGGAGACAGGTTCGGGACTGCTCGTCGCGAAAACACGGAAACCTGTCGGCGCGAGTTCTGGACGGGCCAGCACGTAGCCCTGGACCATCGAGGCGCCCGATCGCTCCGCCAGCTCCAGTTGCCAGCCTTCCTCGATGCCCTCGAACACGGTGCGGATGCCCTGGTCCTCGAAGCTCCTGACCATGGATGTCAGCAGCGCGAAACCAGCGCCCGATTCCATCAGTTGCGTGATCCAGTGCGCATCGAACTTGACGATGTCGGGGCGCAACTCCTTGACGCGGGTGATGTCGGAATCGTCGGCGCCATAGTCGTCGACGGCGATCCGGAAGCCGTTGGCTCTGAGTGCGGTGACGAAGCTGTGCAGGGTCTCCTGCGATGCCGATCTCTGCTCTGTCACCTCGCACACGACGCGGCCCGGATCGATACCGGCTTCGTGCAGGACCAGCCTCATGTCACGCAAGGCGTTGTCGACGATCGATCGCTCGGTGAACACCGAGGGATCGAAATTCACGAAGATCGATGCTTCCTGCGGCAGGCAGGCGCCGGCATTGAGCAGATGCAGTGTCCTGGTCAGCGCTTCGACATGCAGGCGGTCGGCCGCCGGACATGTCGAGAAGAAGGTCATCGGCGATTGCGGCTCGCCGTCGCGAAACGGGCGGATCAGGCCTTCGAACGCGGCGACCGACAGCTTGCCCTCGTTGAAGGCAAAGATCGGCTGGAAGGCGCTTTGCAGCGTATAAATGCCCCAGACACCGCTCGAGGTGCCGTCATCATGACGGATGATATGGGCAAGTCCGATGCTGCGTGACAAGGGTTCCTCGCTCCGCGACCTGGCGGAATTGAACCGCGATCCTGCCATGCAAGCCTCTACCGCCCGTTAATGAACTTTCTTTTGCCGATCACGCCTCATTGACCGCGCCACGCCACCTGGCCCAGCCGACAAGGCTTGCGCTGGGGGGAATGATGCGACATGAGAAGCGCCGCGGCCGCTCCTGGCCGCGCCGATCCTTTGGAGAGACAGAAGGTCATGGCCTTTCTTGCCGACACCCTTTCCCGCGTTAAGCCTTCCGCCACCATCGCGGTGACGCAGAAAGCCCGCGAGCTGAAAAATGCCGGCCGGGATATCATTGGCCTTGGCGCCGGCGAGCCCGATTTCGATACGCCCGACAACATCAAGAATGCGGCGATCGAAGCCATTCGCCGTGGCGAGACCAAGTATCCGCCGGTTTCGGGCATCGTGCCGCTGCGCGAGGCGATCGCGAAAAAGTTCAAGCGCGAGAACAATCTCGACTACAAGCCCGAGCAGACCATCGTCGGCACCGGCGGCAAGCAGATCCTGTTCAACGCCTTCATGGCGACGTTGAACCCCGGCGACGAGGTCATCATCCCCCGCCCCTACTGGGTCAGCTATCCCGAAATGGTGGCGATCTGCGGCGGCACGTCGGTGTTTGCCGACACCTCGATCGACAACGGCTTCAAGCTGACCCCGGCGGTCCTGGAAAAGGCAATCACGCCGAAGACCAAATGGCTTTTGATGAACTCGCCGTCCAACCCGTCGGGCGCGGCCTACACGCACGCCGAACTGCGCGCGCTGGCGGACGTGCTGCTCAAGCATCCGCATGTCTGGACGCTGACCGACGACATGTACGAGCACCTGACCTATGGCGAGTTCGTCTTCAAGACCATCGCGGAGGTCGAGCCGAACCTCTATGAGCGCACGCTGACCATGAACGGCGTCTCGAAAGCCTATGCCATGACCGGCTGGCGCATCGGCTATGCCGCCGGTCCGGTACCGCTGATCAAGGCGATGGACATGATCCAGGGCCAGCAGACCTCTGGCGCCTGCACCATCGCGCAATGGGCTTCGGTCGAGGCATTGAATGGCCCGCAGGACTTCATCGCCAAGAACAAGGCGATCTTTCAAGGCAGGCGCGACCTCGTCGTCTCGATGCTCAACCAGGCGCGCGGCATCACCTGCCCGTCGCCGGAAGGCGCCTTCTATGTCTATCCGTCCTGCGCCCAGCTGATTGGCAGGAAGACCAAGGCCGGCAAGGTGATCGACACCGATGAGACCTTCTGCTCGGAACTGCTCGAAGCCGAGGGCGTCGCGGTGGTGTTCGGCTCGGCCTTCGGCCTCGGCCCCAACTTCCGCATCTCCTACGCCACCTCGGAGACGCTGCTGGAGGAAGCCTGCACCCGCATCCAGCGCTTCACGGCATCGCTGACCTGATCTGGTAAGTTCGAAACAAGACCCGGCGTCACCGCGGTCAGGCGTTACCGCCGGGTTTTGTCAATCCAGGCTCAGCACTCAGCCGCCATATTGCGCCGGCGTCACTGCTTCCAGCCAGTCGGCATGGATGCCGTCGAGGGCCTCCTGCATGGCGATGTGCGTCATCGCCGATTTCGGCGCCGCGCCATGCCAATGCTTCTCGCCGGGCGCGAAGGAGATGACGTCACCGGCCCTGATCTCCCGGATTGGCCCGTCCCATGTCTGGGCCAGGCCGGCGCCCGCGGTCACATAAAGCGTCTGGCCAAGCGGATGCGTGTGCCAGCGGGTGCGCGCGCCGGGTTCGAAACTGACCAGCGTGGCCCTGAGCCGCGCCGGCGCCTCGGTCTCGATGATCGGCGTCTGCAGAACCCGGCCGGTGAAGTATTTGTCCGGCGCTATGATGGTCGGCACGCTGCCGCAAGCAATTATTTTCATCGTCTGTTCCTGAAACTGGCCAGGGCTGGGGAAACGTCGGCCCTTTCGAAGTGAAACGCATTCTCGGCCCGGATTGGCCCTGATGCAACCGGCCCTGCGGCCGGCTTGGGCGAAGACCTGATTTTCTCTTAACCATGAACCTTGCCCGCTTGGATCGCCGAGCGGAATGCCGGCGAGTTCAATGTCTTCTTAACGGCTGCCCACTAGCCGTGAGCCTGCAGTGCGGGAGCTGGCGGATGAGCATACTGACGACGATCAAGGACCACAGCGGCCGGATCTATCGCGGTATCCAGTCGCTGCTTGTGATCAGCATCGGCGCGGCGGTGCTTGGCGCTTTCGACGTCTTGCGAAACCTGCCTGCCGGCAGTGCCTTCGCCATCTCGATCCTGGCCACCAGCCTGGCCTTGCTGGCACTGATGTATATGCGCAGCAGCGTCGTCCATCGCCTCCATTCGGCCGAAGCCGCCGAGGCCGAGAAACATCATTTCCTCACCAGGGACGCGATGACCGGCGCGATGACGAGACGCTATTTCCTCGAAGCGCTGCGCGAAAGCCTGGGCACCATGCGCGACAGGCGCGAGGCGGCCTTGCTCTTGATCGACCTCGACCATTTCAAGCAGTTGAACGACACGTTCGGTCACCAGTTCGGCGACCTCACCCTGACGCATCTGGTCAAGACCTCGGAGCACATCTTTGCCGGTGCCATGGTCGGACGCCTCGGCGGCGACGAATTCGGCGTCATCATTCAGCACGGCGACCTCAACGCCATCAACAAGGATGTCAGACAATTGCTGGATGCCATGCGCGCCGGCAAATCGCATGAAGGCAAGACGATTCCGCTCTCCATCTCGGTCGGCGTGGCGCTGGCGCCGGCCCATGCCTCGAACACGACGGAACTGATGCTGGTTGCCGATCTGGCGCTTTATGAAAGCAAGGCGGCGGGCCGTGGCCGCGTCACCGTCTTCGACGAGGAGATGCTGTCCGACAAGCGCTACCGGCGTCTGGTCGAACGGGAATTGCGCGCCGCGGTCTATCTGGGCGAACTCGAATTGCATTATCAGCCGATCGTCAACCCGGATGGCTCCAGCCATGCGCTCGAGGGGTTGATCCGCTGGCGCCATCCGGTTCGCGGATTGATCGCGCCGGCCGAGTTCATTGCTATCGCCGAACGTTCCACGCTGATCGACATGCTCGGCGAATGGGTGTTCAAGCGGGCTTGTGCCGATATCGGCCAGTTCCCGGGTCACCGCATCTCGATCAACGTCTCCGGCGAGCAGCTCAAGCGCGACGAGATCGTCACCATGTGCGACCGCGTGCTTAGGGAAACCGGCCGGTCGGCGTCACGGTTCATCATCGAGATCACCGAGACGGTGGCGACCGCCGCCACGCCCGAGATCCTGCGGCGCCTCGAAGCGCTGCGCGGTCTCGGCTTTCACATCGCCCTCGACGATTTCGGCACCGGCCATTGCGGCTTCAACTATCTGAAGACCTTGCCGATCGATATCATCAAGATCGATCGCTCCTATATCCGCAGCCTCGCTCATGACCAGGTGGCGCAGATCTTCGTTTCGGCGCTGGCGCAGATTGCCCGCATCCAGGACGTGACCATTGTGGCGGAAGGTGTCGAGACGCAAGAAGAGTTCGCGCTGGCCAAGGCTGCCGGCTGCAACCGCTTCCAGGGCTATTTCTTCGGCAGGCCGGCGCCGCGCGACAAGCTCGCGCTGCTTGCCGGGCGCTCGGAACCGCTCGCGCTCAGCGCCTGAGCCGGCCAGCCGCGCCGGCTTCCTATTTTTCTTGCCCTCCAGGCAAACAAGTGGGACGATAATCGGGGCAGGTCGAAACAGACCCGCCCGCGACGGTCGAACAGGCCGGCCGCCGCTCAGGACCGATTGACCTTGGCCTGAACCATGAATGCCAGTCGGTCCCCAGGAAAACGCCTGAGTGGAGGTCAGTCATGGGTACTCGCGCCGGAGGACGACGCACGGGACCGAAATGCATTGCCATAGTCGGTCCCTTCGCAAGCGGTAAGACGACACTTCTCGAAGCCATATTGGCCCGTACGGGCGCCATTCCCCGCCAGAATCCGGTTTCCTCGGGAAACACCGTTTCAGACCATTCGCCCGAGGCCCGCGCCCACGCCATGAGCGTCGAGGCGTCGATCGCCACCACCGAATTCATGGCGAGCAGTTCACCTTCGTCGACTGCCCGGGTCGATCGAATTCCTCTCGAGGCCGAGCCGGTACTGGCCGCCTGCGATGTCGCGGTGGTCGTGGCCGAGGCCGACGAAAAGAAGATCCCCGCCTTGCAGCTCATCATGCGCAAGCTCGACGATCTACGCGTGCCCCGCATCCTGTTCCTCAACAAGGTCGACAAGGCGATCGCGGGCGTGCGCGACACGCTGAAGATGCTACAGCCGACAAGCGCGGCGCCGCTGCTTCTGCGCCAGATTCCGCTGCGCAAGGACGGCGTCGTCATCGGCTCGATCGATCTGGCGCTGGAGCGCGCCTACATCTACCGCGAGTATGCCGAGAGCGAGGTGGCTGAAATACCGGGCGACGACAAGGCGCGCGAGCTGGAGGCGCGCTTCTCCATGCTCGAGACGCTGGCCGACCATGACGATCAGTTGATGGAGCAGCTGCTCGAGGAGATCGAGCCGCCCAAGGACGCGGTCTTCGACGATCTCGCCGCCGACCTGCGCGACGGCGCGGTGACGCCGGTGCTGATCGGAACCGCCGAGAAAGGCAATGGCGTGCTGCGCCTCTTGAAGACGATCCGCCACGACGCGCCCGACATCGAGGCGACCCGCAAGCGGCTCGGCGCCCCGGACGGCAACGCGACGGTGGTCCAGGTGATGAAGACCATCCACACGCCGCATGGCGGCAAGCTGTCGGTGTCGCGCATTCTGTCCGGCCAGGTCGCCGACGGCTTGGAACTGTGGCTGCCTGGCGGCGACACCGCCAAGGTTTCCGGCATCTACAGGATGCTGGGCAAGGACCAGGTGAAGCTGACCGCCGCCAGGACCGGCGACACCGTGGCGCTCGGCAAGCTGGACGCGGTCAAGACGGGCCAGACGCTCAGCTCCGCCAAGGGAGGCATCAAGCCGCTGTTCGATATCGAGCCGCCGCAGCCGGTCTTCGCCTTCGCCCTGCGCCCCAAGGAGCGCAAGGACGAGGTCAAGATGTCGGCCGCCATCCAGCGCCTGGCCGAGGAAGACCCCTCGCTCAGCCTGCGCCACAACCAGGACTCGGCCGAGACCGTGCTGTCGGGTCACGGAGAGATGCATCTGCGCGTGGTGCGCGAGCGGCTGGAGGGCAAGAACCAGATACCGGTCGAAGGCCATGCGCCGGCGGTGCCCTATCGCGAGACGATCCGCAAACCGGTGCAGCAGCGCGGCCGTCACAAGAAGCAGTCGGGCGGCCACGGGCAATTCGGCGATGTGGTGATCGAGATCAAGCCGCTGCCGCGCGGCTCCGGCTTCCAGTTCACCGACACCATCACCGGCGGCGTCGTGCCCAAGACCTATATCCAGTCGGTCGAGACAGGCATACGCGACTATCTGAAGACCGGCCCGCTCGGCTTCCCCGTGGTCGACGTCGCGGTCAACCTGTCGGACGGCTCCTACCATGCCGTCGATTCCTCCGACATGGCCTTCCAGATGGCGGCCAAGCTGGCCATGAAGGAAGGCATGGCCGCCTGCTCGCCGGTGCTTCTGGAGCCGGTGATGAAGGTCGAGATCGTCACGCCGTCGGACGCGACGTCGAAGATCATCGCGCTGATCCCGCAGCGGCGCGGCCAGATCCTCGGCTATGACGCGCGGCCCGACTGGCCTGGATGGGATGTCGTCGAGGCGACCATGCCGCAGGCCGAGATCGGCGATCTGATCATCGAGCTGCGGTCGGCCACTTCAGGCGTTGCCAGCTACCGCGCCGCCTTCGACCATATGGCCGAGCTGACTGGCCGTCTCGCCGACGAGGCGATGAACGCCAACGGCAAGGCCGCCTGATTTCACCCGATTCATGAAAAGCCCCCTCGAAGCATCGAGGGGGCAAAAACCAAAAACGACGCCCGGGGGGCCGGACGCCGTTTTGTTGTGCGGACCGTTTTCTTGGGAGGAGAAACGGCAGGTCCGCCGCATGTATGGTCGCCGCACTTCGGCGGAAAAGGTTCGGACGCGGTAGCCGCCTGAGCCCGGGCCGTACGAGTGATGCCCCCATCTCCCGTCCGAACCACACCGCGTCCTACCATGTACATAGCAGCGGAAGGCATCGTTGTCATGTTACCAGAGGTTACATGACACTGTTACGTGGCAATTCCGATGAAATTTTCGCCCGTCCCGCCCGGCCCCGGGCAACAAAAAAGCCGGATCAACGAAGATCCGGCTGAGTTTGATTGGAAGTGCCTGTTAAGGCTAACCTCCAGAGGGGAACACTCGAGGGCGCTAATGGGAGGAGAACGCGCCCAGGAGATGATCTATATATCTGCTCATCATGCCCAAGAAACAAGCATCTATTTTGCAACACACGCATGCAAAAAGGCACAGGCTGTGGTCCAACCCATTCCGGGAGCCAATAGGACCAGCAGAATCGTCAAAATCAAGCGCGCTTTCGGGTCATTGTCGTCTCGAAAACACCGATCGCGGCCGGTTTTGTTCCCAAAATGCCGAAAAACACTGATGATGTGGAATGAGGCAGCGGCGGTTCAATTCCAAGGCAGTCAAGCGGAGATCAACCAATGCGTAGGTTTTCGGCGATTGCCGGCAGCGGTCTTTTCCTGATTGCCGCCCCTGGCCTGGTCGCCGGCCTGATTCCATGGCTGCTCAGCGAGCGCTGGGCTCGCCCATGGTCGCCCCTGCCCGGCTTTGTCCTTGCCGGCGGCGTCCTCATTGCCGCCGCGGCCGCCGTGCTGCTGCATGCCTTCGCCCGCTTTGCACTGGAAGGGCTGGGCACGCCAGCCCCCGTCGCACCAACCGAAAGACTGGTGATCGGCGGCATCTACCGCCATGTCCGCAATCCCATGTATGTCGCCGTGCTGTCGATCATTCTCGGCCAGGCGCTGTTGTTCTCGAGCTGGTCGATCGCCGCCTACGCGGCAATCGCGGCGGCTGCCATGGTGACCTTCGTCAAGCTCTATGAGGAGCCGACGCTCACCGGCCGTTATGGCGCTGAATACGAAGCCTACCGCCGCAACGTACCGGGCTGGCTGCCGCGGATCACGCCCTGGAAAGGATAGGCTCGCGGAGGCGACCTTGGATCAGAACGACCAGCTTCTGGCCTTGGCGATGATGAAGTCGCGGAACACGTGCAGCTTGGCCTGGTTCTTCATCGCGTCGGGATAGGCGAAATAGGTGTCGAAGGACGGTACCTCGGTTTCCGGCAAAAGCTGCACCAGGCCGGAATCCTTGCTGATGACGTAGTCCGGCAGCATGGCGATGCCGGCGCCGCCCTGCACGGCACGCTTGATCGACAGGATGTCGTTGATCTGCAGTGTCGGCACGCGCCGGCCGCTCTCGAAATCACCGACCGTCTCCAGCCAGTTCAACTCCGACAGATGCGACGGCACAGGCAGGCCGAAGGTGACGATGCGATGGCTTCTCAACTCTGCGATCGAACCCGGCTTGCCATACTTGGCGACGTAGGATGGGGCGGCGTAGAGATGGAAATGCACGGTGAACAGACGGCGCTGGATCAGGTCCGGCTGTTGCGGCTGGCGCAGCCGGATGGCGCAATCGGCCTGGCGCATGGTGAGGTCGAGCTCCTCATTGGCGAGGATCAGCTGCAGGCTGATTTCGGGGTAGAGTTCGATGAACTCCTGCACCCGCTCGGTCAGCCAGCCGGCGCCGAGGCCGACGGTCGTCGTCACCCTGAGCACACCGGACGGGCGGTCCTTGGTCTCGGTCAGCCGCGACTTGATGGTTTCCAGCTTCATCAGCACGTCATGCGCCGTGCGGAACAGCATCTCGCCCTGTTCGGTCAGCACCAGGCCGCGTGCATGGCGATTGAACAGCGGCACGCCGACATCATGTTCGAGCGCGCTGACCTGCCTCGATATCGCAGATTGCGACAGATGCAGCGTCTCGGCCGCATGCGTAAACGACCCCGCCTCCGCCGCAGCGTGGAACACGCGTAGCTTATCCCAGTCCAACGCCATGATTTCCCCTCGTTCCCGTTGGCGTTTGAATGAAAAATCAGGCTTTTACACGGCGCTTCTAAGCCGTTTTTTTAACAGTTTCGCGAGCTGCCTATTCCGCAGCCTCGCGATGCACCTCGATGCCGGCCAGATATTTTTCCGCTTCGAGCGCGGCCATGCAGCCGAGCCCCGCCGCCGTCACCGCCTGGCGGTAGATATCGTCGGTCACGTCGCCGGCGGCGAACACGCCAGGCACGTCGGTGCGCGTCGAATCCGGCGCTGTCCACAGATAGCCGTTCGGCTTCTGCTTCAGCTTGCCGGCGAACAGCTCGACCGCGGGCGCATGGCCGATGGCCACGAAGACGCCGTCGATCTTGAGGTGGCTCTCGGCACCGGTCACGGCATGCCTGAGCTTCAGCCCCTCCACCGAAGGCGGCAGCGGTGCCTTGCCGGGGCGGCCGGTGATCTCGTCGACGATCGTGTCCCAGATAACGCGGACATTGTCCTTCTTCAACAGCCGCTCGCGCAGGATGCGCTCGGCACGGAAGTCTGAGCGCCTGTGGATGACGGTGACGCTCTTGGCGAGGTTGGACAGATAGAGCGCCTCCTCCACCGCCGAATTGCCGCCGCCGACCACCGCGACGTCCTTGCCGCGATAGAAGAAGCCGTCGCAGGTGGCGCAGGCGGAAACGCCGAAGCCCATGAAGTCCTGCTCCGTGGGAATGCCCAGCCACTTGGCTTGCGCGCCGGTGGCGATGATCAGCGCATCGGCCGTGTAGGTCGTGCCGGAATCGCCCTTGGCGCGGAACGGCCGCACATTGAGGTCGACCTCGGTGATGATGTCGTTGATGATGTCGGTGCCGACATGCTCGGCCTGCTTGAGCATCTGCTCCATCAGCCACGGCCCCTGGATCGGGTCGGCAAAGCCGGGATAGTTTTCGACGTCCGTGGTGATCATCAGCTGGCCGCCCTGCTGCAGGCCGGCGACGAGCATCGGCTTCAGCATAGCGCGCGCGGCATAGACCGCCGCAGTATAGCCGGCCGGACCGGAACCGATGATGAGAACGGGCGCATGCTTGGTGGTCATTTGGAGCCTCTGCGGGGCGGACACGAGTGTGCCTTGGAAAAAGACGTGGAGTTTCGGGCTTAATGTAAGGGCTGCCAGCCACGCCAGCAAGACGAGCGGACCGTCGTCCCCGGAAAGCTTCGGCCCATGTGGATATTCGCGCGACCAACGCTTTTCGTTACCTGCCAAAATCGCGTCGACGAGGGCTGGCTTCGACACAAAAGTCGTTTAATTACAAAATCGCGAAAGATTCTTGCGCCACACTGATCATCGAGAACCCCAATGCCCCTCAAGGCCGACCTTGACGCCATCGACTGGAAGATCCTGCGCGAGCTTCAGTCGGACGGGCGCATGACCAATGTCGAGCTCTCGAACCGCGTCGGCATTTCGGCCCCGCCCTGCCTGCGCCGGGTCAAGCGGCTGGAGGAAGCCGGTATCATCCGTGGCTATCGTGCGCTGCTCAACGCCCCGGCGCTCGGCCTCGATGTCGTTGCCTTTTGCCTGGTCGGGCTGCATCACCAGGCTGACGCCGAACTGCGCATCTTCGCCGACCGCACGCGCGGCTGGCCGATCGTGCGCGATGCCTGGATGGTGTCGGGCGAGTCCGATTTCCTGCTGCATTGCGTGGCAAGCGACCTCGGCAGCTTCCAGACCTTCGTGATCGAGGAACTGACCTCGACGCCGAACGTCGACACGGTGCGCACCGCGCTCACCATTCGTCGCGTCAAGGATGAGGGTTTGGTGTCGTTCGAGCGAACCTGAGGCCAGGCGACGCCCGCGCGAGCCGAATTCCTGGCCTTCGCCACACCGGCGCCGCGTTGGTATTCGAAAGACGTTGATATACAAGGCTGAACGGCTCTGCCGGACTTCACTGCTTGACTGGGCGCTTGACTGGTTTCTCAAGCCATTCCAGAAAAAATGTGTAACGGTTTTCCGCCCGGAATTGCTTGAGAACAGATGGCGCGAGCAACGTGAAATCCGGGAGAATCCGCATGGGAAGGGGACCATGACCCGTTTTGCAAGCCCGGTCTCGGCGCTCATCATCTGCGTGAACGAGGCCGACATGATCGGCCCGTGCCTGGAAAGCATCGATTTCTGCGCCGAGATCATCATCGTCGATTCCGGCTCGACGGACGGCACCGTCGAATGCGTGAAAAGCTATATCGCCAAGGGCTATCCCATAACGCTGCTGCACAATGACTGGCCGGGGTTCCCCCGCCAGCGGCAATTCGCGCTCGACCATGCCAACCAGCCCTGGTGCCTTTCGATCGACCCGGACGAACGTGTCGACGACCGGCTGAGGCAGTCGATCGTGGCCATCACTCAGGCGTCCGGCGGCAAGGCCAGCGGATGGTACATGCGCCGCCGCGACTGGCTGAAGGGCTACGGCTATGCCCATCGCTGGGTCCTGCACAACAGGCTGCTCAGGCTTTTCCGCAGGGAAGGCGCCGCCATGGATCTCACCGCGCGGGTGCATGAATCCGTTCGCGTGCCGGGCGAGACCGACACGATCGAGGACGGTGTTTTGCTGCATCGCCGTGAAATATCGGTCGAGGAGGATCTTGCCCGGGCCAACGCCTATTCCAGCCTCAAGGCGGTCACGCTGGTCGAGAAAGGCAAGAAGCCCGGCCTGATGCGGCTGGTGCTGTCACCGTTCGGAAATTTCCTGAAATTCTACCTGGCCAAGCGCTACTTCCTGTGCGGTCGCCACGGCTTCGTCTACTCGATGTCGGTGATGATCTATTCCTTCGCCACCGAGGCCAAGCTCTACGAAGCCTCGCAGCGCGACGATCCCGCATGAGCGACATGGTGCGCATGGCCTTGGTCATCCGCTGCGTTAAGGAGGATGACCTTGTGGCGTTCGTCGGATGAACCTTAGGCCCTCCCAAGCTCAGCGACCGCGTCGCAAAGCCTCCGATGATCATTGCCCGTCACCAGCTTCCGGGTGACGAAACTGCCGTCATCGGTCTTTCGACTAACTCTGCCGCCAACCAGCCAACCCTCGCGCAGCCCGGCCCGCCGTCCAGCTTCCATATCGTCGGCCTTATCGCCAACGATGATGGATCGGCTTGTGTCCAGGTCCAATAGATCGCGAGCGCGCAGTAGCATGCCTGGACTAGGCTTGCGCATGGGATGATCGCCTATTGCCAGTTCACCTGTCCCGCTCGAGTGGTAGGCACAGGCCAGCACAAGGTCGACGGAGCAATCCTGCGCCTCGAGCAGCGCCAACAGCCGCTCATTGACCGCAGAGAATTCCGGCCAGCCGAAATAGCCCCGAGCTATGCCCGACTGGTTGGACACGATGATGGCGGGAAGGTCGCTAAGATTGGCCGTGCGGATCACTGGCAGCGTCTCGGGCCGCAGGACTATTTGTGCCGGATCGCTTGGATAGCCGGTATCGACATTGATGGTGCCGTCGCGGTCGAGAAAAAGCGCCGGTCGACCGGCTGAAAAGGATCTGCTTCCAATCCGCTCGACCCACAGGCCTGGCTCCTCGAGGGGATAGACTGCGCCACTGTCAGCCATTCGACAGGCGCGCTTCGACCACCTCACACAGATAGTGATAGAGGCACAGATGCCCCTGCTGGATGATCGGCGTCGAGGTCGACGGCACGTTGAGCAGGATGTCGCAGAGCGGCTTCAGCTTGCCGCCGGTGTCGCCGGTCAGGCCGATGACCGTCATGTCCATCATGCGCGCCTGTTCGGCCGCGGCAAGGATGCTCGGCGAATTGCCGCTGGTCGAGATCGCCAAAAGCACGCCGCCCACAGCGCCATGCGCTTCGACCTGGCGCGAAAACACCGTGTCGAAGCCGTAGTCATTGCCCCAGGCGGTCAGCATCCCGGCATTGGCCGGCAGCGCAATCACATTGTAGGCCTTGCGCTCCTTCAGGAAGCGGCCGACCAGTTCGGTGGCGATATGGATGGCATCGCTGGCCGAGCCGCCATTGCCACAGACCAGCAAGGCCTTTCCGGAGGAAAGCGCCGACACGACGGTACTCGCCGCACGCTCCATCTCGCTGGTCAGGTCTCGCTCTACCGTGGCAGTGATGGCGGCCGCCGAGCGGACCAGATAGTCGTTCAATTCGGACATGAGATCCCTCAGTTGGTGGCGCAGCCGGCGCGCAATTTGCCGATCGTGCCGGTGGTGCTCTTGCCGGCGACGAGGTCGACCAGCACGACGCGGCCGCCCGCCTTCTGCACCACATCGGCGCCGACCACGGTGTCGATCGTGTAGTCGGCGCCCTTGACCAGTATGTCGGGCAGAAGCGCTTCGATCAGCGCCAGCGGCGTATCCTCCTCGAACACCACCACGGCATCGACGGAAGCGAGCGCGGCGAGCACGCAGGCGCGGTCATGCTGGTCGTTGACTGGGCGGCCCGGCCCTTTCAGCCGGCGCACGGAAGCATCGCTGTTGAGGCCGAGCACCAGCCGGTCGCACTGGCTGCGCGCCGCGTGCAGCAGGCTGACATGGCCGGCATGCAGGATGTCGAAGCAGCCATTGGTGAAGCCGACGCTCAGCCCCTCCGCCTTCCATGCCGTGACCATGCGCGCGGCCGAGGCGGCGTCGAGGATAGCGTCCTTATGCGCGGTCGGTCCGTGCGAGCGAAAGAGCGCGCCGGTTAGTTCCTCGACGCTCAGCCGCGCGGTGCCGCGCTTGCCGACCACGACGCCGCCGGCGGCGTTGGCGATGGAGGCCGCGGCGACGGGATCGGCGCCGGCGGCAAGCGCCAGCGCGAAGGTCGCGATCACGGTATCGCCGGCACCCGAGACGTCGAACACCTCGCGCGCCTGGGTGGCGATGTGGCGCGCTTCTTTGGGGCCGACCACGCTCATGCCCTTTTCGCTGCGGGTGGCGACGACGAAGTCGAAGCCGTGCGCCGAAATCAGTTCCCGCGCCGCCGCCACGATCTCGTCATCGGCGAATACCGCATGGCCAACGGCCTCGCCGAGCTCCTTGCGGTTGGGGGTGACGGCGGTCGCGCCGGCATAGCGCGCATAGTCGCGGCCCTTCGGGTCGACCAGCACCGGCTTGCCCGCCTCCCGGCAGATGGCGATCAGTTCGGCGGCGACGCCGTCCAGCAATATGCCCTTGCCGTAATCGGACAGGATAACGATGTCCGCCTGTTGCAACGCGTCCCGGAAACAGCGGATCAGCTCCGCCCGTTCTGCTTCGCCGAGCGGCCTGATCTCTTCTTCGTCGAAGCGCAGCACCTGTTGGTTGAGCGCGCTGAAGCGGCTCTTCGACGAGGTCATGCGGCCGCGCTGCTGTGAAAGGCCCGCTGTCTCGGCGCCAAGCTCGCCCAGCATCCGCGCCAAGCTGTCGCCGGCGGGATCAGTGCCGATCACGGAGACCGGAATGGCGCGCGCGCCAAGCGAGACGATGTTGGCCACGACATTGCCGGCGCCACCCATCGCCGAGCTTTCGCCGCGCCCGTGCAGCACCGGGATGGGCGCTTCCGGCGAAATCCGCTCGATGACGCCATTGACGAAGCGGTCGAGGATGAAGTCGCCGACGACCAGCACGGCGATGTCGCCGAAGCGCGCGATGGCGCGGTGCAGGGGCTCGGGAGAAGGCGGATTGTGCTTGATCATGTCATCTGCCACGCGCGGGAAACGCCGATCTCAGATAGGTCGAAACACCAGATTTGCGAGGCCGGTCGGTCATGCCTGCCGATATACCGCAATTCGGCGCAGCGCAACGCCGGGGCGGAGGCAAACCCGGACAGGTCAGATTTTCTGCAGGGCGACGTGGACGCCGAGCCCGACCAGCACGGCGCCGCCGGCCCGCTGCATCAGCCGCTGCGCCCGGCTTGAACGGCGCAGCCGGCCGATCACGAGGCCGGCCAGGAATACGCAGACGATGTCGGCCGAGGAGAACATCAGGTTGACGACAGTGCCCAGCACGACGAATTGCAGCCAGACCGGGAAGGCCGCGGACGCATCGATGAACTGCGGCAGGAAGGCCATGAAGAAGATCGCGGTCTTGGGATTGAGCACCTCGACGGTGATGCTCTCGAAAAACGCTCGACGCGCCGATTTGCGCTCGATCGCCGGCAGCGCCACGTCGCCCTCCACGCGCTTGCGAAACAGCGAGACGCCGAGCCAGATCAGGTACAGCGCGCCGACCAGCTTGACTGCCATGTAGAGCGGCGGCACGGCATGGAACAGCACCGACAGGCCGGCGGCGGCGGCAAAGACATGGACATAGCCGCCGAGGTGAATGCCGAGTGCCGCCGTCAGCCCCGACCAGCGCCCGCGCGCCATGGTCTGCGCGGCGGCGTAGAGCATGGCTGGACCCGGAATATAGGCGAAGATCGCCGTGGTGGCGAAAAACGCGATCAGCAGTTCGGTCGACGGCATTTTTTGTCCCTCATGATCCTGCCCTGCGGCGAGCCGACAGAAGCGGCGGTTTTGCGGCGCCACTGTGACGACGGCGCCTGCCCACCACCTGCTTTGTCGACAGCCCGGCCAGCCTCCCTTATAAGGACCGGAATCGCACGCAACCAGAGGCCTTCATGATCATCGTCACGGGCGGCGCCGGCATGATCGGCTCCAACATCGTCGCCGCGCTCAACGCGGAAGGCCATGACGACATCCTGGTCGTCGACGACCTTACCGACGGCCACAAGATTGCCAACTTGGCCGATTTGACGATAGCCGACTATCTCGACAAGGACGATTTCCTGGCCCGCATGGAGGCCGGCGCGCTCGGTCGCATCGAGGCCGTGTTCCACCAGGGAGCCTGCTCGACCACCACCGAGTGGAACGGCAAGTTCATGATGGAAGTGAATTACGCCTATTCGAAACGGCTGCTGCATGCCTGCCAGGCGCTGCGTGTGCCCTTCCTCTACGCCTCGTCCGCTTCGGTCTATGGCGGCGGCGCCGAATTTCGCGAGGAGCCGGCGCTGGAGCGGCCGCTCAACGTCTATGCCTATTCCAAGAAACTCTTCGACGACTATGTCAGGCGCACGGTCTTCGACAGCGATCATTCGCAGGTCGCGGGGTTGCGCTACTTCAATGTCTATGGCCCGCGCGAGGCGCATAAGGGCGCCATGGCCTCGGTCGCCTTCCATCTGTTCAACCAGGTCGAGCGCGGCGAAAACCCGAAACTGTTCGGCGCCCATGACGGCTTCGGACCGGGCGAGCAAAGCCGCGACTTCATCCATGTCGGCGATGTCGCCGACGTCAATCTGTGGCTATGGAAGCGTGGCGCGAGCGGCATCTTCAACTGCGGCACCGGCCGCGCCCAGCCGTTCCGCGCCATCGCCGAAACGGTCATCGACGCGCTGGGCAAGGGCGAGATCGAGTTCATCCCCTTCCCCGACCATCTCAAGGGCAGCTACCAGAGTTTTACCCAGGCTGATATGTCCCGCTTGCGCGCAGCCGGCTATAACGGGCAATTCCGCACAGTAGAAACCGGCGTCAGAGACTATGTCGAATGGCTGAAAGCCCAACGATCCTCGTGATCGGCCCACGCTGGGTGGGCGATATGGTGATGGCGCAGTGCCTGTTCTCGGCGCTGAAGGAGCTCCATCCCAACGCCGCGATCGATGTGCTGGCGCCGGCCTGGGCGGCACCTCTGGTCAAGCGCATGCCGGAGATCCGCCAGCAGATCGACTTTCCGCTGAAGCCCGGCGCGCTCGAATTCAGCCATCGCCGCCGCTTCGGCCGCCTGCTGCGCGGCCGCTACGACATGGCCTATATTCTGCCAGGCAGCTGGAAGTCGGCGCTGATCCCGTTCTTTGCCCGCATTCCGCGCCGTTTCGGCAATCTGCGCGAAATGCGCTATGGCCTTTTGACCGACATCGTAGCATTGCCCGACGCCGTGAAACGGCGCACCGCGCAGGCCTATTTCGGCCTCGCCCAGGGCGGCAGTTTCCGCGCACCCCGGCTGACCGTGGACGCGAAAAACCAGGTCGCCTTGCTCGACCGCTTCGGTCTGGCGCCGCAAAAATTCGTGGCCCTGATGCCCGGTGCCGAGTTCGGCCCCGCCAAGCGCTGGCCAAGCGAAAGCTATGCCGGCCTTGCCCGCGAATTCATGGGCAAAGGGCTGAAGGTTGCCCTGTTCGGCTCGAAGAACGACCGCGACGTGACGGCCGAAATCGCCGCGTTGGCCCCCGGCGTCGTCGACCTCGCCGGCCAGACGCGGCTGGAGGAAGCCATCGACCTGATCGCGGCCGCCCGGCTCGCGGTCTCCAACGACAGCGGGCTGATGCATGTCGCGGCCGCCGTCGGCACGCCGATCGTTGCCGTCTACGGCTCGACCTCGCCTGAAAATACCCCGCCCCTGGCGGAACGGCGCGAACTGGTCTGGCTCGGCCTGTCCTGCTCGCCTTGCCACCAGAAAATCTGTCCGCTCGGCCACCTCAACTGCCTCAAGACATTGGAAGTTGGGCAGGTCGCCGCGGCGGCGGACCGGCTGCTGGAAGTTCCGGCCGCGGCATGAAGGTGCTGATCGTCAAGACATCGTCGATGGGCGATGTCATCCACACCTTTCCGGCACTCGAGGATGCCTGCCGCGCGCGGCCCGATATCGCTTTCGACTGGTGCGTGGAGGAGGCGTTTGCCGGCATCGTCGCGCTGCATCCGGCGATTGGCACCATCCACACGGTGGCGATACGGCGCTGGCGAAAGAGCCTCTTCGACACGAACACCTGGCGCCAGGCGGCGGCCCTGCGCCGTGCCTTGCGCGCCTGCCGATATGATCTCGTCATCGATGCGCAAGGCCTCCTGAAGTCGGCCCTGGTAGCACGCCAGGCCCGCGCGCCGATCGCCGGCTTCGATCGGTCGAGCGCGCGCGAACCCTCGGCGACGCTATTCTACGACATCCCCTACGCCGTGCCGCGCGACCTGCACGCCATCGACCGGACAAGGCGGCTGTTCGGGCTGGCGCTCGGCTACCGGCCCGATCTTTCGGCGCTCGACTCCGGCATCGTCGCGCCGATGGGCACGATCGCCGCAATCGACGGAAAAGCGGCCTTCCTGCTGCACGGCACCAGCCGCGAGGACAAGAAATGGCCTGCTGAGGACTGGATCGGAACCGCCCGCCTGCTGGTCGAGCGCGGCATGACGCCGGTCACCACCTGGTCGAACGAACGGGAGAAGGCGGTGGCCGAAGCGATCGCCAAGGCCGTGCCATCCACGGTGGTGCTGCCCAAATCGCCGCTAGCCGACATCGCAGCCATTCTCGGCCGTTCGACGCTGGTCATCGGCGCCGATACGGGATTGACCCATCTCGCCAGCGCGTTCGGCTTGCCAACGGTCGCGGTGTTTTTGGCCACGGAGCCGGGTTTGACCGGGCCGCGTGGGCCGTACGCATCGACGCTTCTGGCAGCGCCCGGCGCGCGCGTGACGCCGGCGCAGGTGGTGGCGGAAGCGGAACGACTTTTAGAGCTTAGCCGGGCAACTGCCGGGAAAGGCTGACTTTTCGACCGAACGATTGGAAAGGTCAGCGCTGCCCCTCATCTGCCTGCCGGCATCTTCTCCCCGTATAGTGACGGGGAGAAGGGGCTGAAATACGCGGTCGGCGCCAGCCACTTGGCGAAATCATCGATGACAGCGTCTTTCTCCCCGTCTCTATACGGGGAGAAATGCCCGGCAGGGCAATGAGGGGCGGCGCAAGCCTTCGCGCGAATAGCGCCTGTCAGCGCGGAGCCTCACCCAGCCCACGCCCTCAGATAAACTGCACTTGGACGATTTCGTACCCGCGTGCGCCGCCAGGCGCGTTGACCTCGATGGCGTCGCCGACTTCCTTGCCGATCAGAGCGCGCGCGATCGGCGAGGAGATCGAGATGCGGCCGGACTTCACGTCGGCTTCCTGGTCACCGACGATCTGGTAGGTCTTCTTCTCCTCGGTGTCCTCGTCGACCAGCACCACGGTGGCGCCGAACTTGACCTTGTCGCCGCTGAGCTTGGTGACGTCGATCACCTCGGCGCGCGCGATATAATCCTCGAGTTCGTTGACGCGGCCCTCATTGAGGCTCTGTGCCTCTTTCGCGGCATGGTATTCGGCATTTTCGGACAGGTCGCCATGCGAGCGCGCCTCGGAGATCGCCTCGATGATGCGGGGCCGCTCTTCCTGCTGGCGCCAACGCAGTTCTTCCTTCAATGACGCGAACCCCTCGCCTGTCATCGGGACCTTGTTCATAGTGCCTGACCTTTCCTGCCGCCGCCCCCGCGTTTCGGGGGAAGCCTTGTCGTTGGGTACAAAAAGAAAACGGTCCGGCAGCCTCGGGCTAACGGAACCGTTTCACCGCAATTTCCCTGAATATAGCAATCTTTGCGGGCTTTTCACGCTCAAAAATCGGTTTTGTAAAAATCATCCCTTCTTTTGTCAGCGAAGGTGGCTGTGGAATGGAGCGAACGAAAACGGCCGCGATCGCTCGCGGCCGCTTCGAGAAACCATGGAGCCCGATCAGCTTCTCATGAAATGTTCGATCTGCTCGGACAGCATGCCGTATTCGCGCGAACCCTTGCCGGTGCGCTTTTCGATCTCCGCCAGCTGCTGCTGGGCGCCGGCCAGGTCGCCGATCTGCAGATGCGCCTCGCCGAGATATTCGCGCACCAGCGTGTAATTCGGGTCGATGCGCAGCGCTTCCTCGTAATAGCCAAGGCCGACGGTGACGCGGCCGGAATGGCGGTGCGAATAGCCGAGATAGTTGAGGATGCGCGGATCCTGCTTGTTGGCGGCCAGAACGAGAACCGAGATCGCCTCGTCGTAGCGGCCGGCCATCGCCAGCGCATGGCCCGCATCATAGATGCTGTCGTCGTCCAGCATGCCTTCCTTGGGCGGCACGCATTTCTGCTTCTTCTTATCCCAGACCTCGCCCTTTTTGCATTGGGTGACAGTCTGGTCGCTGCCACCGCCGCTGCTGCCGGCGGCAAACGCCGGAACGGCGAGGAACTGCAGAGCGACAAGCGCGCCCGCCGCCTGGATAAGCACTCTTTTATTCATGGAAACCTCCTGAGGGTGTGACAATGCCACACTAACGCCGAGCGGTCCGCGTTTCATCCCGGAAAAAAGCCCGCCTGGAGAACATGAGGTGACGGATGCCGCAAATCCGGTATCATCCGGCAAATGACTGACGGAGAGGCCCGTGCAGCGGCGGCTTGAAAAGGACTGGGATCTGACGATCGGACCCGACACCGTGCGGCTGTTCATCCTCAAGGCCAAGGCGCTGAGCGCGGCCGTCAACGAGGACTACGCCGACGGCGCCGAACACGAGGTCGAGTTCGACGGCGACAGGCATGACAACCACCACCATGACGGCCTTGCCGAGGAAAGCTCGGAAAACCTCACCGAGGAAGAGCTGCGCGAGCTGATCAACGACCTCAATATCGACGAGGCCGCCGAGCTGATCGCGCTGGCCTGGGTCGGCCGCGGCGACTACGACGCCTCGGAATGGGCCGAAGCGGTGGCGGCGGCGCGAGAACGCGCCAACAAGCGCACGGCGAAATACCTGCTCGGCATGCCGCTGCTCGCCGACTTGCTGGAAGAGGGGCTGGAAGCGATCGGCGCGTAACGCGGAGGTAACCGATTGTGATCGGGTCGAAGCGCCTGTCCAGGCAACTTCAGCCGACCGGCGCCGTTTCCGAGCGATGGCAACGCTGAGCTTTTCCCGATTTTGCACTCTGGCGCTGCTTTTGGCGGCGGCGGTTCTGCTGGTGACGCCGGCCGACGCCAGACACCGTCACAGACACCACGGGCCGCTAAGCCCGCGCGTGGATCAGCCCCTGACGCAGCGGGCCGACCAGCCGCTGCGGCCAAGAGGCAAGCGGCAGCCGAGAGCGCGGGCCAGGCAGCATCTCGCGCCAAATCCGGCACCGCAAAAAACGCAGGATGCCCGGCCGTCCGCCGATGTTCCGGTGCCCGAGCCACGTCCGGCTGACGCTCCAAAGACGCAGGAACGGAACACCGAAGGTCCAAAGAGTGGCGGAGCGCCCGATCTGCTCAAGGACGAAGAGGCCCATCAGAAAAGCCAGACGCCGCCCGAACCCCCAGCCAAAACGGAAAGCGAGCCGGAGCCGCCAGCCGTGGTGCCGACACCGGCGCCAAAGCCCGGCACCACGACGCCCGAGCCTCAGCCGCCGACCGTCGCCCCCCAGCCGACGCCAAAACCGGCGGATGCGGGCGACGAGGAAAAGATGCTGCCCGATCCGCGCTCGGCCGATCTTCCCGCCGACAAGATGCCGGCTGAGGAAGTCGCCTGCCGCGAGCGCCTGAAGACGCTCGGCGTCGAATTCGAAGACCACAAAGCCGAGAGCAATCCCGAAATCGGCTGCTCGATCCCCTACCCGATCGTGCTGAAGTCGCTCGGCAAGTCGATCGCGATTGCCCCCGGCGCCGAACTCAACTGCCCGATGGCGGAGGCGGCAGTGCGTTTTGCTGCCGACGTCATCCAGCCGGCGGCGAAGGCCGAATTCGGCGCCGACCTCAAATCGATCAGCCAGGCGTCGGCCTTCGTCTGCCGGCCGCGCAACGGCACGCGCAAACTGTCGGAACACGCTTTCGGCAACGCGCTCGACATCGCCAGCTTTACGCTGTCCGACGGCAAGACGATCGAGGTCGGCCCGGCGCCGCCGGAAAAGGACGGCAAATTCCTCGACGCCGTGCGCAAGGCCGCCTGCGGGCCGTTCAAGACCGTGCTCGGCCCCGGCGCCGACGCCGACCACGCGCTGCATTTCCATTTTGATCTCGAGCCACGCCGTCACGGCGGTACGTTTTGCCAGTGAGCGGAACCTCCGCCGCATTTCAGCCGCAGGCATGAACGCGGGCGCTGAGTTTTCCTTTACCCTTGATCGTTAAAATGCCGGATATCCAGAAGTAGGATTCCGCCAATGGCCGGCAAATTTCGCGCCGTGTTTCTCCCCATCGCGCGCCAACCGCGATTTACGACGCTACTGATCACAGGTCTTGCATTGGCCGCGGTTTCGGCCTGCAACACGGGCAGCGTGCTGTCGTTGCAGCCCGCCGTCGATGTCGGCTCGCAGACCGCGGCCGTGCCGGAATATACGGGCATGCAGAGGCTTGTCCCGACCAATCCCTACGTGACGCAGGCCGCCTATCCACGCATGGATGAACCGATGTCGCCGGTAGAGCAGATCCCAGCCAGCGAAACCGATTGCCGCCAGCAGCTGAAGCGCCTCGATGTCGCCTACACCGACCTGGCGCCGATCCATGAAGGCCAGTGCGGCATCGACTATCCGGTCAAGGTCACCGCCATCGGCAGCATCCAGATGAAACCGGCAGCGACGCTGACCTGCGACATGGCCGCCACCTTCGCCGCCTGGACGAAGAACGAACTCGTTCCCTCCGCCCGCTGGCGCTATTTCTCCGGCGTCAGGACCATCCACCAGGGCTCGAGCTATTCCTGCCGCAACATTGCCGGTGAGGGCGTGCTGTCCGAGCACGGCAAGGGCAACGCACTCGACGTCATGAGCATCGAACTCAACAACGGCGATGACATCGACGTGCGCAAGCCCGGCCTGTTCGCCTTCCGCACCCGGGGTTTCCTCAACAATGTGCGCGCCGACGGCTGCCAGTATTTCACCACCGTGCTCGGCCCCGGCTACAATTACGACCACCGCAACCATTTCCACTTCGACATCAAGAACCGCAAGAACGGTTATCGCGCCTGCCGGTAGGAAAGGATCAGGTGTCGCCGGTGGCCGCGATAATTCGCTGAGCCACGAGATCCTGGATGCGCCAGAGATTCTTGTCGCGAATACCGCTTTCCTCGAGCTTGCTGACAGTCCGGAACAGATACTGCGCCGAGGAGCCCCAGTGTCCGGCGGCTCGCGCCAGCGTGTCCGCGACCTGCTCCAGCGGCAACCGTCCGGCATAGGCCTTGCCATCCGGCGCGGCGACGAAAGCCAGGGCGCGCAGCGGACCCTCCTTGGTCTTGACCTTGATCCAGCAGGGCACGTTGGTTGGCGGGTTGGCATCGATCTCGCGGCGCATCAGCTGGCCGATTTGCCCGAAATGATCTTCCGCGGGCAATCGATAGACAATTCCATTGCAGCTGCCGCCGCGATCGAGTGCCAGCATCAGGGCCGGCAATTGGCGCGTTCCACGCCAGCGGGTCAACTTCAGGCAGAATGAGCGGTGCCATCCAGGCGCCGTCGCCGGGCGCTGCTCGACAGGAACGAATTCGGGATTCCAGATCAACGAACCATAGGCGAAGACCCACAGCGTTTCGGGCCGATATTGGGCAAGCAATCGAGCGACCAATTCATCGAACTCCGCTTCCGTATGCTCGGCTGTTCCAGGTTCGGGCCCGGGATCCGGTTCGACGCGCTCGATCCTGGCGACAAGATCGGCGGTCAACGCCATCGCTCTCCGGCCGGTCGGCTTCCGCTTCATTCCCCGCCCCCACGAAAAAATGATGGCTGACGATAGCCCGGCTGCCCGTCTCTGGCCATTGATTTCCAAGGACCGTCAGGCAACAGATACGCACGGATCGAGCCTCCTTCATGAGCCAACGAAGCCTCCAGCGACGCATTACGATCTGGGTAGCGGCCTTGTTGGCCGCCTATGTGGTGCTCGCCTATGTCGCCGCGCCGGAATTCTGGACATTCCGCGATCGCGGCTTTCGCAGCCAGCGCTTCGAGATGGTCACCCACACGCCGCAAGGCATTCCCGGCGACCCGATCAATGTCGGCGTGGTCGGTACGGAGAAGGAGTTGGTGCACGCTTTCGCCGTCGCCGGCTGGGACACCGCCGACGCCGTCACCTTGAGGACCGCCATCGATATCGGCGAGAGTGTCCTGTTTTCCCGCCCCTATCCCGATGCCCCGGTGAGCCGCCTGCTGTTCGAGGGCCGCGCCCAGGAACTCGCTTTCGAAAAGCCGGTCGGCGACAGTGCTGACCGGCGCCACCACATCCGCTTTTGGCGGACGGATACGGTCGGCGATGATGGCAGGCCGCTCTGGCTGGGCGCCGCCAGCTTCGATCGCGGTGTCGGCTTGAGCCACGACACGGGCGCCATCACCCATCATATCAGTCCCGACATCGATGCCGAACGCGACTTTGTGATCGGCGATCTCAACGCCGCCGGCCTGTTGTCCTCGACGAGCGACCTGGCGGGCATCGGCGCCACCAAAACCGGCCGCAATGGCGGCGGCGACCCCTATTTCACCGATGGCAAGGCGATCGTCGGCGTGCTGACGCAGTTGCGGTGACCAGAGGTCAGGCCGTGGCGATGACGATCTTGCCGAACGGCCCCTTCTCCAGATGCTCGAAGGCCCGTGGCACCTCGTCGAAACCAAAGACCTTGTCTATGACCGGCTTGATCGCCAGCGCCTCGATCGCCTGGTTCATCCGGTCGAAGGCGCGGCGGTGGCCGATCGAAATGCCTTGCACGACAATACGGTTGCGCAGGAAGGGCACGATGGGGAAGCTGAGCTCCATGCTGCCCAGCAGGCCGATGATCGACAGCCGGCCGTCGGCGGCCAGTGCGTCGAGCGATCGCCGCGCATTGTCGCCGCCGACCATTTCGAGGATATGATTGACGCCGGCGCCACCCGTCAACTCACGCGCCACCTCGTCCCATGCCGGCTTAGCGCGATAGTTGATCACCTGCCAGGCGCCGAGCGCCTTTGCCCGCTCGAGTTTGGCGTCGCTGCTTGACGTGACGATGGCGCGCAGGCCGAAGGCGTGGGCGAATTGCAGCGCAAACAGGGAAACGCCGCCGGTGCCCTGGATCAGAACGATCTGGCCGGGCACCGGTCTTGTCGCCTCGGCCATGGCGAACCAGGCCGTCAGCGCCGCGATCGGCAGCGTCGAGGCCTCCGCATCGCCGAGCGACGGCGGCGCCAGCACGGCGGCGTCCTCATGCAGGACGAGATAGTCGCTCAACGTGCCGGGCAGCGACGATCCCAGCGTGTGCTGGTGCAGCACCGGCGGCGCATCGCCATCCGGCCAGTCGGCAATCACCTGCCCCAGCACGCGCTGGCCGGTCCGGAAACGGCTGACACCGCCGCCGACCGCCACCACTTCGCCGACGGCATCCGATGTCGGCACGAACGGGAAGGCAAGGTCGGGGATCAGCACGCCATCGACGATCATCCTGTCCTTGTAATTCAGCGATATGGCCTTGATCCGCACCAGCAGTTCATGCGGCCCGGGCTCGGGTATGCTCCCTTCGGCCAATTCCAGCCTGGGCAAGCCGAAACCGGTCATCCGCCAGGATCTGTTGATGTCGCTCTTCATTGCGTCTGCTCCCGATTGCATGGCTGGCGAGAAATTTACGCAGTTTCACTGTGGAAAAAAGCGCTCCCATGATCCATAATCGGAAACGAGTTGGTGATCAGATTTCTACAATGGGAAGAGATCGATGGAATCCGCGGATCTGCAAGGCATCGTCGCCTTTGTTCAAACGATCGAGGCCGGAAGCTTCACCGGCGCCGGCGAGCGGCTGCGTGTGACGAAATCGGCGGTCGGCAAATCGGTCGCGCAGCTGGAACAGCGGCTTGGCATCCGCTTGCTCAACCGCACCACGCGCAGCCTCAGCCCGACCAGCGAAGGCCTGTGCTATTATGAAGCCTGCGTCAGGGCGCTGTCCGAGATCGAAACCGCCCAGGCGCTGCTTGCCTCGCGCCGGCAGGTGCCCTCGGGCCGGCTTCGGGTCGACCTGCCCTCGGCCTTCGGCCACCGCTGCGTGGCGCCCGTGCTGTTCGACATTTCCAAGCGATTTCCCGACCTGGCCATGGAGATTTCCTTCAACGACCGCCGCGTCGACCTCATCGAGGAGGGCATCGACCTTGCGGTCCGCATGGGCGACCTCGACGACAGCCTGTCGCTCGCCGCGCGCCGGCTCTATACCCAGCGCTCGGCCGTATGCGCAGCCCCCGCCTATCTCGACGCAAACGGCAGGCCACGGACGATCGAGGATCTCGCTGGCCATGATCTGATCGGCTACACCCGCAACGGCGTCGCCCACGCCTGGAGCATCAGGCAAGCCGATGGCCATGTCGCGAAATTCACGCCACGGGCAAGGCTGGTGTTCGACAATGGCGAGCCGATGTTGGGCGCTGTCCTTGCCGGCTGCGGCATCACCTTCCTGCCGACCTGGCTGGTGGCGGACAGCCTCAGAAGCGGCGCCCTGGAAATGGTGCTGGTGGACACGCTGGTCGAAAACATTTCCGTCCACGCCATCTGGCCGGTGACACGAGCCTTGACGCCCAAGGTGCGGGTCGTCGTCGACGCGCTGGTCGAGCATTTCTCGTCGCCGCCCTGGGATGCCGTCTGATCAGCCCGTATCGCCGTCATCTTTTTAAAATGGTCGCCGACTATTTTCGAAAGCTGTGCGGCAATGCTATTGACCCCTCATGTTATACGTTGAAATCGCCACCGTGGTCGTCCTCATCTGCGTGAACGGCCTTCTGTCGATGTCCGAACTCGCCATCGTCTCGTCGCGGCCGGCTCGCCTGAAGGCGATGATCGACCGCAACGTCAAGGGTGCCGGCCGCGCTCTGGCGCTTGGCTCCAATCCGGGCAAATTCCTGTCCTCCGTGCAGATCGGCATCACGCTGGTCGGCGTGCTCTCTGGCGCCTTTTCCGGTGCCACGCTCGGCCAGAGGCTGGCGCAGTATCTGGGCTCGACAGGCATCCGCGACACCATCGCCGATCCGCTCGGCGTCGGCATCGTCGTGGCCATCATCACCTACGCCTCGCTGATCATCGGCGAGCTCGTGCCCAAGCAGATCGCGCTGCGCGATCCCGAGCGCGTCGCCGTGAGAGCCGCGCCGGCAATGACCATCCTCGCCACCATCTCGGCGCCTCTGGTCTTCCTGCTCGATATTTCGGGCCGTGCCGTGCTCTGGCTGCTCGGCCAGCGCGGCGAAAGCGAGGAAAAGGTCACCGACGAGGAGATCAAGATGCTGGTAGCCGAAGCCGAGCATCACGGCACCATCGAATCCGACGAGCGGCGCATGATCGCCGGCGTCATGCGGCTTGGCGACCGCGCCGTGCGCGCCGTCATGTCGCCGCGCACCGATGTCGACTGGATCAACCTGCAGTCCGATGAAACCACGATCCGCAAGCTGCTGATGGACACCCAGCATTCGCGCCTGCCCGCCGGCGACGGCGGGGTGGACGCCATGATCGGCGTCATCCAGACGCGTGACGTGCTGGCCGCACTGCTCGGCGGCCGCGCGCTCGACCCGCGCAAATACGTGCGCGCGGCACCCATCGTGCACGACCAGGCCGACGCGCTCGACGTGCTGCAGAAGCTGAAGGAAAGCGACGTGCCGATGGCGCTGGTGCATGACGAATACGGCCACTTCGAAGGCATCGTCACGCCCGCCGACATTCTGGAAGCCATCACCGGCGTCTTCCGCTCGGACCTCGAGGCCGGCGAGGAAGAAAACGCCGTCCAGCGCGACGACGGCTCATGGCTGCTCGCCGGTTACATGCAGGCCGACGAGATGGCCGAGGTGCTGGGCATCGATCTGCCGGAGAACCGCGATTACGAGACCGTCGCCGGCTATGTGCTGTCGCACATGCACCATCTGCCGGCGACCGGCGAGTGCGTCGACGCCCAGGGCTGGCGCTTCGAGGTGGTCGATCTCGATGGCCGCCGCATCGACAAGCTGATCGCCACCCGCCTGCCCAGCGGCCACCGCGAAGTGGCGCGCTGACCGTTCAAATGTCCAACGCCGAGGGCGGTTACTAGAGCAATTCCAGGAAAAATGTGAAACGGTTTTCCGTTCGGAATTGCGTAAAACAAAGAGTTAGAGCCGTTCGCGATTCCGTGAAACGCGGAACGGCTCTAGCGGCGCGCCGGTTGACCGCCGGGCTGCGATCTACTGCTCCGCGAAAGCCCGCGCGAATGAATCGAGCATCGGCCGCGCGAGATACTCCAGGAAGGTGCGGTCGCCCGTGCTGATGAACGCCTCGACCGGCGTCCCGGGATAAAGCTGGTCGCGTCTCACGCCGGGCGGCAGTTCGGCGGCAATCGTCAACTTGGCGCGGAAATAGGGTTCACGCGTGGCCGGGTCGATGAGCCGATCCGCCGAAATCTGTGTCACGGTGGCTGAAACCTCCGGCGTGAGCCGCGCGTTCAAGGCGGACAATCGCAGTTTCGCCGGCTGACCGACACGGACCTGGTCGATGTCCTTCGGCCGCAGCTTCGCATCGACGACCAGGCCGGACGCGGTGGGCAGGATTTCCATGATCTTTTCGCCCGGAGCAATCACGCTGCCCTTGGAATTGTAGGTCGACGACACCACGATGCCTGCCGCCGGCGCCTTGATCGTCGTTCGCTGCAGCACCGCCTCCGCCGCCCTGATCTGTTCCTCGACATCGGCCAGATTGGAGCGAACGTCGTCGAGTTTCGTCAGCGCCTCCTCGACGCGTTGCGTGGTCAGGCGCTCGGTCTGCTCCTGGGCCTCGACGATCTGGGTATTGGCCGTTGCCAGATTGGCCTCCAGCATCCCGGCCTGCCCGACGAGATCGGCCTCGCTGCGCAACAGCTGGGAGTATTCGGTACGGTTGGTGAGGCCCCTGTCCAGCAGGCCGGTCTTGATGCCGAGTTCTTTCTTGACGACTTCGGCTTGTTGCTGAATGGCCTGTTTCTGGGCTTGCAATCCCACCACCGACTGCCTGTGCATGGCGACCCGTTGTGCCAGGATCGATTGTTCCGACCGGAACCGGGCGAGCCTGGCATCGAATTCCTTTTGCTGTTCTCGAATCAGGGTTTCGAAATCCGGCTGGAAAGGTGCCGGCGCCGCTTTGGCGATTGGCGCCAGCCTGTCCAACCCGTCGCGTTCCGCCTCCAGCCGCGCCGCGCTTGCCCTGAGCGCGATCGACTGTCTCGTCAGCCGGTTGAGCTCGGCCTGCGCGGCCGTTGGATCCAGCACGACCAGATCCTGGGCCAGTTGCACGCGATCGCCTTCATGGACCAGCAGCGCCTGCACGATACCGCCCTCGCGATGCTGGATCTGGATGTTTCCTCCCGTCGCCGAGATCGTGCCTTGGGTGATCACCGCGCCGGACAAGGGCGCGCTGACGGCCCAGTAGCCGAAGCCGCCCGCCAGCAGCGCCATGGCTGCATAGCCGGTGAGGGCCACGCGTCTTATGTCGGTGCGTGGCCGGCTGTCCAAGGCGATGCTCTGTGTCGTCATCTCACGATCCGAAACTGCCACCCGCGCGGATCGTCGGGACGAACGACCCGGTCACCACCGTGCTCTGCTGGGCGCCCTTGCCGATGACCGAACGCCGCAGCATCTCGCTGCTTGGGCCGAAGGCTTCGATCATGCCGCCGCGCAAAAGCATCACGCGATCGCAAGCAGCCGCGATCGAAGGCTGATGGGTGATCACGATGACCGTGACGCCCGCCGTCCGCGCGGCCGAAAGCGCCGCCTCGAGCGCAGCCTCGCCGCTACCGTCGAGATGGGAACTGGGCTCGTCGAGCACCAGGAACCGCGGATTGCCGTAGAAGGCGCGCGCCAACCCGATCCGCTGGCGCTCGCCGCCCGACAGCGCCCTGTCCGACGGGCCGATCATGGTCTGGTAGCCGTCGCGCTGCGCCAGGATCAGCTCATGCACCTGGGCGCGCCGTGCCGCGTCCACGATGGCGGCATCGTCCGCCTCCGGGTCGAAGCGGGCGACGTTTTGCGCGATCGATCCCGGGAAGAGCTCGACCTCCTGCGCCAGGTAGCCGACATGCTTTCCGAGCTGGCTTTCGTCCCATGTCCCGAGATCGGCGCCGTCGATCCTGATTGAGCCGCCGGTCGGCTGGGCGGCGCCCACGAGCAGCCGCGCGAGCGTCGATTTGCCGGCGCCGCTCGGGCCGACGATCGCCAACGCTTCGCCGGCGCCGATCGCAAAGGTAAGCCGCTTGAGGATGGGCTCGGTGCCGGGCCGGGCATTCGGCGCCATGAAGAAAACATCCTGCGCGGAAATCGCGCCTGCCGGATCGGGCAGGATCAGCTTTCGCGGCTCGGCCGGACGCGCCGCAAGCGCCTTCTCCAGCCGCGTCCACGCGCGCCGGGCGTCGGCGATCTGCCGCCAGGCGCCGATCAGCTGGTCGAGCGGCTGCAGCGCGCGCGACGAGACCAGCGACGAGGCGAAGATCATGCCCGCTGTCATCTGCCCTTGAAGCACCAGCCATGCGCCGGCGCCGAGGATCGCCAGTTGCAGCATCATGCGCAACGCCCGCGAGGCGCCGCTGAAGATTGCATTGGCGCTTGAAGAGCGGTCATGGAAGGCGAGCGCCGCCGCTACGTGCCGTCCCCAGACCCGCGAGGCATTCTCCACCATGCCCATGGCGCGCAGCGTCTCGGCATTGCGGGCAAAGGCCTGTTCCGCCTGGCTGGCCAGAGCCGAACGCTCCGTGGACAAGGCGTCGTTCCGGCCGATGGCGAGCTGGTTGGCCACCACCAGGAAAATCAGAAGCACCGCGCCGGCGACCGTCACCCAGAACAGCACCGGATGGATGAGATAGAGCAAGGCAAGGAAGACAGGGGCAAAGGGCAGGTCGAACAGCACCGCCACGCCCCGCGACCTGATGAAGGCGCAGACCGAGGCGAGGTCGCGCAGCGGCGACAGGCCGCCGGCATATTTTGCGCCGAGCGAAACGGCGAAGGTGCCGGCACCCAGCTTGCGGTCGACGGTCGCCGCGACGCGCTGCGTGTAAACGGCACGGATCGCGTCCAGCAACCCGAGAAAGGCGAGCGCGAGAACCGCGATGCCCGAAAGGTAGACAAGCGTCTCGACGCTGGAGGACGGCAGCACGCGGTCATAAACCTGCAGCAGGTAGAGTGGAATCACCAGCAGCAGGATGTTGATCAGCAGCGAGAAGACGCCGACATCAGCGATGGCGCGTATGAAGACCGGACGCAGGCCGGACGGTCCGGTCATTTGCGCATTTCCCGCCGCTGCATGATCCCGGGACCTACGCGTGGCCCCCGAATTCGGAACCGCCATGCAGCGTGCTGCTGGCGATGCTGTGCGTGGCGGTGCTGCTGGTGAGGTGCAGGGCGCTCGCTGGCGCATTGTCCAGCGTATAGGCGCGGATGTAGTCGATCTTCATCTGGGCAGGCGTCGCCAGATGATCGGGAGGCGCGCCGGCAAAGCCGCCGACCGCGAGATCGGCCAGCATGTACATGGGCTTGTTCATGTCGGACGGCGTCGCAGCTTCCGCGACCTGCACACCATCATAGGTCCAGACGAGCTTGTCCGGTGTCCAGAGCAGGCCATAAGTGTGGAAACCGGCGGTATCCATGGTATTCACCGTCGACGAGACCTTGGTGTGTGTTCCAGTTTCATTCGAGTGCGCCGTCATGATCAACGAGTTCGGGTCCTGTCCGCGCGTTTCCACGACATCCAGCTCCGGCGGCCACGAACCGTCTTCCGGCAGCAGCCAGAAGGCCGGCCAGGCGCCGGCGTTCTCGGGCAGGTCGGCCCGCATTTCGAAATAGCCATAGGTCTGCGAGAAGGTGTCATGCGTGGTGATGATGCCTGACGTGTATTCGTAGTTGTTGATCAGCGGCTTGATGTCGGCCGGCGCCTGCGCGGCGGTGATGGTGAGAACGCCGTTGTTCACGCTGAACGGGTGGACGGAACTCGTCGGCGCGTAATTGGCGTCGATGTACCATTGCAACTCGCCATTGTTGGTCAACGTGCTGCCGTTGGGTGCTCCCCACGAGAAATTGGTATCCCATGTGCCGCCCTGGTCGTTGTGAAGATTGAGCGAGTTGAACTCGTCGCTGAACGACAGCTTCATTGCCGACATGTTGATCGGCAGTTCGAACTGGCCGGGCTGCATCTTGTCGATGGTCGTGTCCTTGAACTCGAGAATCTCGCCGGATCCCAAATTCAACAGCACGTTCGATCCCGCCTGGATCATGTTGGAATGGATGGCGTCGAACGACGTGAACCCATAGCCATTGAGGCGGACCGTGTCGGTGGCGGCAAAATTGGCGATCAGGTCGCTTCCATTGCCTTTCGATATGACGAACGTGTCGTAACCGCCGCCGCCGTCGATCAGCACATCGTTTCCGGCGCCGCCGTCCAAGGTCTGGTGCCCGACCGTGGCGGTGATGATGTTGTCCAACCCGTTTCCGAAGGCATAGTTGTTGGCATGTGTGACAATGAGGTTCTCGACATTGTCGGGGAGCTTGTAGCTCATCCATGTGCTGATCGTGTCGATGCCTGCGCCAGCCGCCTCCGCCACCTTGTTGCCGGCCCCATAGAGGTAATAGATGTCGTCCCCCGTGCCACCATGCATGGTGACGTTGACATTGCCTGCTCCATAGAAGGAGTCATTTCCCGTGCTGCCGTACAAATCCGGCCCAGATCCCGCCGCCGAGTACCAATGGTTGGAAGCGCCGCTATAGGGAAGAGGAACGCCCACGGCGTTGACGAAGAAGCTCATCGGATAAACCCTTCTCGTGATGCCTGGCCAGTTCGCATCGTTCGATTCCCGCCGGCCGCATCCGGACCAACGTTGCCTTGCACGATATCGTTCCAGGAACTTGCCACATAGTCTGTCATAGCATCGACCATTCGGCGACATTTTCTGAGCGGACAGCACAACAGACCAACATAAAGTCTATGGACCGTAATCGCGCGGGCGAAATATTTAATAAAAATTTCACGACACACATAAATTTACTTGCGGCCACGCCCGCTTCAGGGTCACCCGGATGGCTCTCTGCTTCTTGGCGAGGCCGTCAAACGCAAATGACGGATTAGGAAATTTCAGGCTGACCACTGCCGTGGGCGGTTCCCCCTTCCGGTCCTCGAAACGAGGCCGCGCCCGTCGCGCCCCGGCAGTTTCGCGACCGTGCAGGCATTCAAGGAAGTACTTATATATACTAGTAATATTCAAACTATCTAATGTTGCATCGAAGTAACGGTAGAAAAAATTCAGTAACGAACGCGTCACATGCAAGACAGGAATCAAACCTGGAGTTAACCTATTGGCGGTTTGGTCCGGCGCGAGCCACCGCAGGCATTCGGCAATCAGTAAGGGCATCATTCGATGAGAGCAAGCAGTGGCACGGTTGCGTCTGGGCGCATTCGGGGCAGGATGCTCCTTGCGGGTGTGAGCGGCGCGGCGCTCGCCTGCCTTTTTCCAGGTGTGGCATCGGCGGCGCAATACGACGTTGCCAGCCTGGCTGAACTCAACAATGCCCTGGCCACGATCACTTCGACAGGTGACCCAACTCCGGTTATCGTCCTGAGGGCCGACATTACGACCAGCATTAACGTCCTGACTTCGACCAGCCCGCTGACGGTCGATACCAATGGACACACGCTGACGGGTCCTCAATTCAGCGGTGGACAAGCGGTGATCGTGACCGGAACCGGCAATGTTGTCGGACTGAGTAACGTGGCCGGGCTCGTGGTTAATAATGGGGCTAACGTCACCAATGAGGTATCGGTTGAAGGCGCCTCATTCAGCACTCCGGGCACCACCGGACAGATTGGCGCGAGCGTCATGAACAATTCGACGCTTGCCAACAGCGGCAGCATCGTAGGCGGCAACGGCACCACGGCTGGCGGTCCAGGTGTGCAAGTGAGCTCCGGTGGCCAGTTGACGAACAACGTGAGCGGCACCATTCAAGGAGGTAGCGGTAGCCAAGGATTGGGGGGCATCGGCGTTGCCATTGGGAGTCCTGCCGGCGCGCAGACAAAGCTCACCAATAACGGCACCATCCTGGGTGGCGAGGGTACGACCGGCGGTGGCATCGGTGTCGTGGTGCGCACCAACAATGTCGGAACGATTACCAATACTGGCAAGATCCAAGGCGGCACCGGAGCGGCTGCAATCATGACCAACAGCGTCGGGGGATCGCTCAGCATCGTCAACAGCGGCAGCATCAGTGGCGGCGCGGGCGCCAATGCCATTTCTCTTATCGCAGGCTCGACAGGGAGCCTTAAGCTTGAACTTCAGGCCGGTTCGGCAATTATCGGTAATGTCGTGGGCGGAAATGGAGCGAATGACGTCCTCACCGTCGGCGGCGACACCGCCGCGGTCCTCGACGGCATGATCGGCGCAGCCGGCCAGTACCGAAACTTCGACATCCTCCAGAAGACCGGAGCCAGCACCTGGGCGCTGACCGCGGACAACACCGCCACGCAAGCCTGGACGATCTCGCAGGGAACGCTTCAGATCGGTAATGGCGGTACGACCGGTAGCATTCTTGGCAATGTCACCAACAACGGCACGCTCGCCTTCGACCGCTCCGACACCTACACCTATGCCGGCGTCATCTCCGGCAGCGGCGCGGTGAGCCAGATCGGCGCCGGCACGACGGTGCTCACCGGCGACAACACCTACACCGGCGGCACGACGATCTCGGCCGGCACACTGCAGCTCGGCAATGGCGGCACGTCAGGATCGATCTCCGGCGACGTAACCGACAACGGCACGCTTGCCTTCAATCGTTCCGATGCAGTGACCTTTGCCGGTGTCATCTCCGGCAGCGGCGCGGTGAACCAGATCGGCACCGGCACTACGACACTCACCGCCGACAACACCTACACCGGCGTGACCACGATCTCGGCCGGCACGCTGCAGCTCGGCAATGGCGGCACGTCAGGCTCGATAGCAGGCAACGTGACCAACAACGGCACCCTCATCGTCGACCGCTCCAACGGCGTGACCCTCGCCGGCGCGATATCCGGCAGCGGCTCAGTTGTGCAGCAGGGCGCCGGCAGCACGACGCTCGCCGGTACGAACAGCTACGGCGGCGGCACGACGATCTCCGCCGGCACGCTGATCGGCCAGGCAACTAGCTTCGGCACCGGCAACATCCTGAACGACGCCGCGCTCGTCTTCGACCAGCCGGCCAACGCCGCCTTTGCCTCCATCATCGAAGGCAGCGGCACGCTCACCAAGCGGGGCGCCGGCAATCTCGGTCTCACCGGCATCAATACGCTGAACGGCGCGACCACGATCGAGGCCGGCAAGCTCTCGGTCAATGGCTCCCTTGCCAACTCGGCCGTCACCATCCTCGGTGGCGGAGCGCTTGGCGGTAACGGCACCGTGGGATCGACGACACTCCAGGCCGGCGGCGTCATCGCGCCCGGCAACTCCATCGGCCTGCTGACCATCCAGGGCAATTTCGTCGGCGCAGGCGGCGCGGTCGAGATCGAGGCTATTCTCGATGGCGACGCCTCTTCCACCGACAAGCTCGTCATCGCCGGCAACACCTCGGGCACCGCCAACGTCAAGGTGATCGGCCTCGGCGGTGGTGGCGCGCAGACCGTCGACGGCATCAAGATCATCGATGTCGGCGGCACGTCGGCCGGTACCTTCAACCTTTTGGGCGATTACGTCTTCCAGGGCGACCAGGCCGTGGTGGCCGGCGCCTATGCCTACCGTATGTATCAGAACGGCATTTCCACGCCGGCCGACGGCGACTGGTACCTGCGCTCCGCGCTGATCAATCCCGTCGATCCCGGCGGCCCGTCGTCGCCGCTCTACGCTCCCAGCGTGCCGGTCTACGAGGCATATGCCGGCGTGCTGCAGAGTTTCAACCAGCTCGGAACGCTGCAGCAGCGCGCCGGCAACCGCTCATGGACCGGAGCGGCGCTACCCGATGCGGACGACCGCGTCGAGGGTGGCAGTCCGATCTGGGGCCGCATCGAAGCCGCCCACAAAAAGCTCGATCCCGGCACGTCCACGACCGGCACCGACTACGACGCGGATCTGTGGAGACTGCAGGCGGGCCTCGACGGCCAGCTCGCGCAAATGGCTTCCGGCGTCCTGACCGGTGGCGTGACGGTCCATTACGGCACGGTGAAGTCGGATATCTCCTCGGCTTTCGGCCTCGGCTCGATCGACACGACAGGCTACGGCTTCGGCGGCACGCTGACCTGGTACGGCAACAGCGGCTTCTATGTCGACGCGCAGGCCGAACTGACCTGGTTCGACAGCGACCTGTCCTCCGCCACGCTCGGCAACAGGCTGGTCAAGGGCAATAACGGCTTCGGCTATGGCCTCGGTATCGAAGCCGGGCAAAAGATCGGTCTCCAGGGCAACTGGTCGCTGACGCCGCAGGCGCAGCTCAGCTATTCCTCGGTCGATTTCGACAGCTTTACCGACCCCTACGGCGCCGTCGTCGCCAATGGCGGCAGCGACAGCCTGATCGGCAGGCTCGGCCTGTCGGCGGACTATGAAAGCCGGTGGAAGGACAAGACGGGCCGGACGAGCCGCTCGCATGTCTACGGCATCGGCAATCTTTATTACGACTTCGTCGACGGCTCCGATGTCGATGTCTCGGGCACCGTGTTCAGCAGCAAGTCGCGGCAGCTGTCGGGCGGGCTCGGTGTCGGCGGCTCGCTGAGCTGGGCCGATGACCGTTATTCCGTCAATGGCGAGGTCCTGGCGCGCACCAGCCTGGAAGACTTCGGCGACAGCCGCTCCATCGGCGGCACGGTCGGCTTCAAGGTGAAGTGGTAAGTCGAGCCAGGCGCGCTTCCCTGGGAAACGGGCAGCGCGCCTGGTGAAAACCGACAGCAAACCTGCCTTCAGACGGCGGCTTCGATCGGCTCGGCAAGCCTGGGATTCGAACGCGCCGCGATCAGGCAGCTGGCCACGATGAGGCCCGCTCCCGCCAGCGTGGTCCAGGTCACCGCCTCGTCGAAGAAGAACCAGCCAAGCGCGATCGCCCAGATGAAGGCCGAGTACTCCGTCGGGATCAGATATTGCGCTTCGGCGCGCGCGTAGGCCCAGCTCATCAGGAACTGGCCGGCGAGCGACAGCGCCGTCACCCCGGCGAGCGGAAGCCAGAGCTCGCCCGGCAGGGCAATGGCGAGCCAGGGCGCCGCGAGACCGAGCATGACCGCTACGCAAAGGTTCTGGAACAGCATGATCTCGATCGGCTTGGCCACCAGCGCCTGCTGCCGCGCAAGGATCAGGTTGTAGGCATAGAACACTGTCGATACCAGCACCGCCGCCGTGCCGAGCAAGGCATCCCTGGCATGGTTCGCCTGCCCGAACTGGCCGCCCACGATGATTGCGACGCCGGCTATGCCCGCCAATGAGGCCCAGATCGCCTGCCGCTGTATGCGTTCGCCGAGCAGCAGCGCGGCGAGCAGCAGGGCAAACAGCGGCGCGACGAAACTGAGCCCGATCGCCTCCGCCAGTGGCAGCCGGGCGAGCCCCCAGAAGAAGGACAGCAAGACAAAGCCGACGACCGCGGCACGCAGCGCATGCAGCCTGAGCACGGAAGGCGCGGGCAGCCTGCGTGGCCCCATCGACCAGCCTGTGCCCGCGACCACTGTCGCCAGCATGCTGCGCCACAGCACCGTGTTGTAGACGCCGACCGCGATGACCAGGACCTTCATGGCCGCGTCCATCCCCGACAGCAGGAAGATGCCAAGAGCGCAGACAAGTACCGGGACCATGGGAGAAACGGCGCCTGCCAGGCTGGATGACTTCACGAGGCCCCTCATGTGATGGATCGCAGCGGGATATATCAGGGCGGATTGGCGGGGCCAGATGGCAGCCTCGGCGATATGGCGGTCCAACGCGCGTTCGAGATCTGGATTCGAGCTTTTTTTGCTGCGCGTGTCGATTTCACCATGGCCCGTTCGTCATATGATTGAACCAACCCAACCAAGGAGAAAGACGATGCGGTTCATGATGCTGATGATCCCCGGCGGCTACGCGGAGGCGGCGCCCGATGTCATGCCTGGCGCCGAGGCTGTGGAGGGGATGATGAGATACAATCAAGAGCTGAAGAGGGCCGGCGTGCTGTTGGCTCTCGACGGGCTGCATCCGCCGTCCGCCGGGGCGCGGGTCAGCTACAAGGGTGGCAAGCCCGTTGTCACGGACGGGCCTTTCGCGGAGGTCAAGGAAGTTCTCGGCGGCTATTGGGTGATCGACGTGCGCTCGCGCGAGGAGGCCATCGAATGGGCCCGCCGCTGCCCCGCCGGAGAGGATGACGTGATCGAAATCCGCCAGGTTTTTGAAATGAGCGAATTTCCCGAGGACGTCCAGAAGGTGGTGGAAAGCTTCGGCGAGCTGAAAGCTTGACGGCCACGGCCACCATAGAAGCGGTCTGGCGGATCGAGCAGCCGAAGCTCACCGCCAGGCTCGCCCGCTATCTCAGGGATATCGGGCTGGCCGAGGAAATCGCGCAGGACGCCTTCCTGACGGCGCTGGAGCGCTGGCCCCGCGACGGCATCCCGCGCAATCCGGCCGCATGGTTGACGCAGGTCGCCAGGAACCGGGCGCTCGACCGGCTGCGTCGCACCACCATGATCGACGGCAAGCATCGCGCACTTGCCATCGACCTCGCCGAACTAGAACGCGAGATGCCCGACATCGAGACCGCGCTCGACGAGGATATCGACGACGATCTCTTGCGGCTGATCTTCACCGCTTGCCATCCCGTGCTTCCCGCAGAGCAGCGCGCCGCACTGGCCCTGCGGCTCCTGGGCGGCCTGTCGACGCCGGAGATCGCCCGCGCTTTCCTGGTGCCCGAAGCCACCGCCGCCCAGCGCATCGTGCGCGCCAAGCGAACCCTTCGCGATGCTGCCATCCCGTTCGAGACGCCGCGCGCGGAAGAGCGCCGCGAACGCCTCGCCGCCGTGCTGGAGGTGGTCTATCTCATCTTCAACGAGGGCTATGTGGCGACCGCCGGACCGGACTGGCTGCGCGCCGATCTGTGCGCCGAGGCACTGCGCCTCGGCCGCTCTCTGGCGGCGCTGATGCCCGACGAGCCCGAGGTGGGGGGCTGGTGTCGCTGATGGAGTTCAACGCCTCCCGCTTCGCGGCCCGTACCGGCAAAGCGGGCGATCCGATCCTGCTGCTCCATCAGGACCGCGGCCGCTGGGACTGGTCACTCATCCGGAGCGGCCTCGACGGCCTGAATCGCGCCATGGTCCTGACCTCGGCGCCCGGCCCCTATCTGCTGCAGGCGATGATCGCGGCCTGCCACGCCCGCGCGGTGACATCAGCCGACACCGACTGGATCGCGATATCGGCCTATTATCAGGCGCTTGCCTTGGCGGCCCCCTCGCCCATCGTCGAGATCAACCGGGCCGTGGCGGTCGGCATGGCATTCGGTCCCGCGCAAGGCCTCGCCATCGTCGAGGCGCTGAAGGACGAGCCGCGCCTGAAGGACTCGCATCTCCTGCCCACTGTGCGCGGCGATCTTCTGGAGAAACTGGGGCGGCCAGCGGAAGCCCGCGCAGCGTTCCGCCAAGCCGCCCAATTGACCGGCAATGACAGGGAGCGCGCGCTGTTGCTGGCCCGTGCCACCCTCAATGAGCGTCCGGCGGCGGCGCCTTCGGCGTGACGTTGCGCAGGAACGGAACCAGCGCGGTTGCGATGACGAAGGCGACCATGATCGCCAGGAACGCATCGGCATAAGCCATGGTGGAGGCCTCGCGATAGGCCAGCGCCCACAGCTGCTTCAGCGAGGCGGTGTGACCGTCGGCGACCGCACCGGGCAACTGCCCGTAACGCAGCGCGACGTTGTCGACCAGACGCATCGCGGCTTCGTTCTGCGGCGTCAGGTGCGAAGCGATCGTCAGGAAATGGAAGTTGGTGCGGTCGTTGAGGATCGCGCCGCAAATGGCGATGCCGACCGCCCCACCTAGATTTCGCATCGTATTGAACAGGCCACTGGCATATTTCAGCCGTTCGGGCGGCAGGCTGCCAAGGCCGAGATTGACGCTCGGCGCGACGGCGAACACCTGTGGGAAACCGCGAAACAGTTGCGGAACGAGCAGCTCGGCCGCGCCCCACTGGCTGGTGATGGCGCTGAAACTCCACATCGAGGCGCCGAAGGAGGCCAGCCCGAACATCATCAGCCAGCGCGTGTCGAAGCGCTTGGCGAGGAAGATGTAGACGGGAACGCCGACCATCGAGGCGACGCCGGTGGAGAACACCGCGAGCCCGGTCTGCAAGGCGTCGTAGCCCCTGACATAGCCGAGGAACAGCGGCGTCAGATAGATCGTGGCGAAGATGCCGATGCCGGTGACGAAGGAGAGAAAGCAGCCAATGGCGAAATTGCGGTTGCCGAAGGCTCGGAAATCGACCACGGGCTGCGCAAAGGTCAGGCTGCGGATGATGAACAGCACCATGGTGATCCCGGCGACGATGGCGCCATTGCGGATCGTGGCATCGTCGAACCAGTTCCAGCGCGAGCCCTCTTCGAGCACGTATTCCGCCGTGCCCAGGCTGACCGCCATCAGCACCATGCCGATATAGTCGGCCCCCCTGAGCAGCGACGGATCGGCCTTGTCGATCTTGACCAGCAGCGCAACGAGGATGGTGATGATGGTGCCCGGAATGACGTTGACATAGAACAGCCAGTGCCAGTTCAGCGTGTCGGTGATCCAGCCGCCGATGACAGGCCCGAGCGTCGGCGCGATCGAGGCGATACTGCCGACCACCGCCGCGGCATAGACCCGCCTTGGCCCCTGGAAATAATGGAACGACGAGGTGAACACCGTCGGGATCATCGACGCGCCGAGCAGCCCCTGCAGCGCGCGGAACACGATCATGCTTTCGATGCTCCAGGCGAAGCCGCACAGCATGCTGGCGAGCGTGAAACCGGCCGCCGATATGGTGAACAGCCAGCGTGTCGAAAACACCCGCGTGAGCCAGCCCGACAGCGGGATGACGATGATTTCCGCCACCAGATAGGATGTCTGCACCCAGCCGATCTGGTCCTGCGCGGCCGACAGGCCGCCGCCAATGTCCTGCAGCGACGACGCCACGATCTGGATGTCGAGCAGCGCGATGAACATCCCGACACACATCACCATGAATGGCAGAATGCTGGCGATGAAGGATTGCGGGGCGGCGCGCTCAGACATGGCGTCCTCAGCGCGCGACGGTATCGACGGTGACTGTTGTCGACAGGCCTGGCCGCAACACGACCTTTTGCGCCTGGTCCTGGTCCTGGTCGATGGCGATGCGGACGGGCACGCGCTGGACGATCTTGGTGAAATTGCCGGTCGCGTTCTGTGGCGGGATCACGCTGAAGATCGCTCCGGTAGCGGGTCCAAGGCTGGTGACATGACCCTTGAGCGGCGCGTCCGGCGCGATGTCGGTATAGACCGTCGCCGCCTGCCCGTCGGCCATGTCGCGCAGCTGGTCCTCCTTGAAATTGGCATCGACCCACAGGCCCGAAGCCGGAACGATGGTCAGGAGATAACTGCCCGGCGACACATAGGTGCCGACCTGCGCCAGCCTGTTGCCGACGATGCCGTCGATGGGTGAACGGACCTCGGTAAAGCCGAGATCGAGCTGCGCTGTATCGACATCGGCTGTGGCGGCCGCGAGCGCGGCGGTCGCTTCCGATATCTGGGTGTTGAGCACATCGAGCCGTTGCTTGGCGGCCGCCAGCCCGGCGCGCGAGGCGGTCACCGACGCCCTGGCCTGGCCATCGGCGGCAAGGCTTCTCTGCGCGTCCTGTTGCGTGCCGGCTTTGGTGCTGGCCAGCGCCTCATAGCGCTTGGCGTCCTGGGCGGTGAAGACGGCGGCCACGTTCTTGGCCTCGAGATCCGCCTGCGCCTGCTCGATCAGCGAATTCTGCAGTGGGACCTGGGCGCGAAGGTTATCGAGGGCCGATTGCTGCTGCTGGACGGCAGCCCGCGCACGGTCCAACGCCGCCTTGAACGGCCGGTCGTCGATGCGGATGACGAGCTGGCCCGCCGCGACATGCTGGTTATCCTCGACGAGGATTTCGTCGATGTGCCCGGCAACGCGTGGCGCCAGCGGCGTGACGTTGCCGCCGACATAGGCATCGTCGGTCGAGACGAGGAAACGGCCTGCCTGCCACCATTGGAGGCCATACCATCCGGCGACGCTGACAGCGACCAGGGCGCCCAACACCAGCAACGGCTTGCGGCGCTTCCTTGCCGGCGCGGGAATTTCAACGGTCGAGGGCTGCACTGGCTGCAACTCGGCAGCGGAGAGAACCTTGTTCATTTGCCCCGCGCCTCTTCACGGCTTTGATCAACCAGCGCGTTGTCGACAAGCGGCTGGCCCGAGCCGTTGCTGGTGAAGCGGTATCGCTGGCGCATGCGGTCGGTGGCCATCGGCCCCGTGGCCATGGTGAAATCATCGCTGTCGAGCTGCCTGCCGCTCTGGCGATCGACCAGAACCGGCTCGGCCCAGCGACCATCAGCCTTGTCAACCACCACCAGGCTCGGGCCCTCGGGCGCCAGATGCTTGTTTCCCCAGGTGAGCAAGGAAAGCAGGACCGGGCGGAAATCGCGCGCCTTGGCGGTCAGCACATATTCGTGACGACGTGGCCGTTCGCAATAGACGCGCTTTTCGAACAGCCCGCGCTCGACCAGGCTGTTCAGCCGCCGCGTCAGGATGTTGGGCGCGATCGCCAGGCTCTTTTGAAACTGGTCGAAGCGCGTCAGCCCCTGGAACGCGTCCCGCAGTAGCAGGATGCTCCACCATTCGCCGACATCGTCGAGGCTGCGCGCGATCGGGCACGGGCGTGTTTCGAAACTTGTTTTCGCAACCATGATCGACAGTCTCTTTCAATATGAAAGTGACTCATAGCCGAGTTAGTTGCATTATGCAAGTCACTGAGACGTGATCATGCGAGTGAGCGAGAGGCGCAAATGACTGCAGGCGCAGCCGCAACTCCTTTGCAAGAACCCCAATGAAAAAGGGCGGCGCAAGGGCCGCCCTTCGGGAGTATGATGATCTACTACGAGATCAGGCCGCTTGGGCTTCCCCGACGACAGCATCAGCGGCACGAGCGGCTTTCAGCACCTTCGCCCACCAGGCGACGTCGTTGACCAGCGCGGTGGCGGCCTGGTTCAGGTGCTCGAGATCCTCGAGCTTCTTCTCGCCCTGGCGCACGGCAAGGAAATCGCCCCAGGCGATATGGACGGCGGACTTGACCGGCGCCATCTGCAATTCGACGGCGTGCAGACGAAGCTGTTCGACGGCGCGCGAGCCACCGACACTGCCATAGCCGACAAAGCCGGCCGGCTTCTTGTTCCACTCGTTGGCGGCGTAGTCGATGGCGTTCTTCAGCACGGCCGTCGGGCCGTGATTGTATTCGGCGGCGGTGAAGATGAAGCCGTCGAATCCGGCGACCTTCTTCTGCCAGCGCTGTGCGACTTCATTCTGCGACGGCGCCCAGGCCGAAGACGCGACCTCATCGAAGAAGGGCAGCGGAAAGTCGCGCAGATCGACAATTTCGACATCGATATCGGCATGTGCCTTGGCGATCTTGGCGATCCACTGCGTCGGCACGTCGGCGAAGCGGGCGGCGCGCGTCGAACCGATGACAATGGCGATTTTGGGCTTGGACATAAGGGGCTCTCCTTGCGGGAATTTTTGGTATCGTTTGGATACCGGCGCTATATGTGATACTGACAAACAGGCGCGCAAGGAGGCACGTTTTTGTTACTGAGGCACCCGCATAACACCGAGGACTGCCGGGCCGTGTCGGAGATCCTGCAGCGCGTCGGCGACAAATGGACCGTGCTCGTTGTCGGCAAACTGGGCGGAGGACCGCTGCGTTTCAACGAACTGCGCGCGGCTGTCGGCGGCATCTCGCAGAAGATGCTGACGACCACCTTGCGCGGCCTGGAGCGCGACGGCTTCGTCACGCGAAAAGTGTTTCCGACCATTCCGCCACGCGTCGATTACGAGCTGACCGAACTCGGCCATGAGTTGCTGGTCCCGGTCGGCGCGCTCGGCGAATGGGCGCGCAAGAACACGCAGCGCGTTCAGTCGGCACGCGCCAGATTCGACGAGATGCAAGCCTGAAACCCTTGCACGGCAAGGGCTCCGGGATTCTCGCCGAGCGGCGCTGCGTGTTTGCAGCGAAGTCAGGGGTTCCAGAATAGAAACCTTGGTTCGCTGAAGAAGACTTGGGAATTTGTCTGTGGCGCTCGAGGCTCGGCCTCACGCATGCTCGCGCCCCGCGGCTGTGACCGCATTCCAAAGGCAGCCAATCAGGCTCTTGGCGCCATGGCCCCGCAAGGCATCGGGCTGCAGATCGCGCACGTCGCTCTCCGCTCCTTCACACCAGTCGTGTCATGCAAACAGGCGGTGCGCCCGAGGTCCTGTTTGACTTCGGCATAAGCCGTTATGCCGAGCAGGCAGGCCAGGGCGGCGAGAGCCGCCGCAAGCCAGCCGTTCAATAGGTGTTGACGCATTGTCTTCCTCCGACGCCAGCAGAATTGGCCGTGGAGGCAACGGCAGGATGTCGCTGAACGCATCGCTCCGCTCGGGCGATGTTACAAATGTCCCGGAGTGGCGGTATCGAATCAGCTCTCGGCTGGAACGGCCTTCGGCTTGCCCTCGCCGTCGAGCGCCACCATGACGAAGTCGGCGTGGGTGACCTTTTCCATCAGGTCGGAGAGATAGCGCTGGGCCCAGGCCTCGACCTTGAGCGTCATCGAGGTGCGGCCGACGCGTTCGACATGGGTGTAGATGCACAGCGTGTCGCCGATCTTCATCGGCTTGGCGAAGGACATCTCCTTGACCGCCGCCGTCACCACGCGGCCCCTGGCGCGCTCGGCGGCGCGGATGCCGCAGGCAAGGTCCATCTGCGCCATCACCCAGCCGCCGAAAATGTCGCCGGCGGCGTTCGCATCCGAAGGCATGGCCAACGTGCGCAGCGTCAGATCGCCGATCGGCCGTCCATCAGCGTACTGCACCATGGGACGAATCCTTGTGAGGTGATGATCATAGATCCCGTATCGCCGCAGCAGGAACAGGTCAACGCGGGGCGGCTGCCGTTTCCTCGCCCCCACAGGGTCATAGGCCAACCTTGGCACTCGCGTGGTGCCGGTGACCGGCGAGCAACCAATTCCACGCCGCGCCGTCGACCCCCACTCCGTCAAGCTCCGCCTGACACCTCTCCCCCGATCGACGGGGGAGAGGAAGAGCGCGAGACTTGCCCGGCCTGGCTCCCTTCCTCTCCCCCGCCGATCGGGGGAGAGGTGGCGCCGCAAAGCGGCGACGGAGTGGGGGTCGACGGCGCGGCGTAAGTCCAGGCGTTAGGCCGCAACTCCTAGAAGTAGCCCGCCAGGTTCGCCCGGATGCGGTCGAGAACCGTATTCCCGGAAACGTCCGGCACGAACGCCTTGCCCGTGATCGCCTCGTAGGCCTGCTTATAGACGTTGGAGGCCTGTTCGACGATCTCGTCCGGAATCCTCGGGATCGGGTCCTTGTAGGGATCGCAGCGCGCCGCCACCCACGAGCGGATGAAATCCTTGTCGAAGCTGTCCGGCCGTGTGCCACCAGCCAGCGCCTGTTCGTAGCTTGCCGCGATCCAGTAACGGCTGCTGTCGGGCGTGTGGATTTCGTCGGCGAGAATGATCGTCCCGTTCTTGTCGGTGCCGAATTCGTATTTCGTGTCGGCCAGGATCAGGCCGCGCTCCGCGCGCGCCTGGCCGCGGGCGAACAGTTGCAAGGCATAGCTTGAAACGGTCTCCCACTGTGCTGGCGTGAGCAGGCCCTGCCTCAGGATCTCGGCCCTGGACAGCGGCTCGTCATGGCCGCCATCGGCGGCCTTGCTGGTCGGCGTGATGATCGGTTCGGCGAGCTTCTCATTGTCGCGCAGGCCGTCCGGCAGGCGCATTCCATACATCTCCCGTTCGCCGCGCTTGTACCGGGTCAGGATCGAGGTGCTGGTGGTCCCGGCCAGATAGCCGCGCACGACGATCTCGACCGGCAGGATGTCGAGCCTTGTGCCGACCACGACGTTGGGGTCGGGATATTCCAGCACATGGTTCGGACAGATATCGGCGGTTTCCTCGAACCAGTAGCGCGCCGTCTGCGTCAGGATCTCTCCCTTGAACGGGATCGAGGTCAGGATGATGTCGAAGGCGCTGAGACGGTCGGTGGCGATGATGATGCGCCTGCCGTCGGCCAGGTCGTAATTTTCGCGGACCTTGCCTTTGTAATAGCCCGGCAGTTCGGGAATGAAAGCATCCGACAGGACACGCATGGATTCTCCTGCCTTCTGCAGAGTGGCCGATGCCACCGCATAGTCCGTCGACCCCATGCATATCAAGCGCGATTGTCGGTATTCCCCGCAACCCGGCCGGATATACCAGTCGCTTTTTTCACAACCGATGCCGGAAGGCGCGGCGACGCGGCGAACCGGTGGCGTCTAGGCTGCGCCCTGTTTTCAGGAGCCGCCCATTTCCATCATGCAGACCTATGACTTCATCATCGTCGGCTCCGGCTCGGCCGGCTCGGTGCTCGCCGACAAGCTCTCGGCCTCGGGCCGCTTCTCGGTGCTGGTGCTGGAAGCCGGCGGCAGCGACCGTCGCTTCTACGTGCAGATGCCGCTCGGCTACGGCAAGACCTTCTTCGATCCCACGGTGAACTGGAACTACAAGACCGAGCCGGATCCCGGCCTTGGCGGCAATGTCGACCACTGGCCGCGCGGCAAGCTGCTCGGCGGGTCCAGCTCGATCAACGCCATGGTCTGGATCCGCGGCGCGCGCGAGGATTTCGACGACTGGCGCGCCGCCGGCAATCCCGGCTGGGGCTATGACGATCTGTTGCCGGCCTTCAAGGCGCTCGAGGACAACGAGGCCGGCGCCGACCAATGGCGCGGCACCGGCGGCCCGCTGCACATCAGCGATACCACGGACGCCGTCCACCCACTGACGAAACGCTATCTCGCCGCCGGACAACAGGCCGGCCTGCCGCTCAACCCCGATTTCAATGGTGCTGCCCAGGAAGGCGTCGGCATCTACCAGATCTCGACCAAGAACGGCCGCCGCATGTCGGCGGCGCGGGCCTTCCTGCGCCCGGCGATGAAGCGCGCCAATGTCCGCGTCGAGACCAACGCATTGGTCAGCCGCATCCTGTTCGAAGGCCAGCGCGCCGTCGGCGTCGAGTATCTGCAGAACGGCCAGACGAAGACAGCCCACGCCGGTCGCGAAATCATCCTCTCGGCCGGCTCGATCAACTCGCCGCAGCTCATGCAGCTCTCAGGCATCGGCCCTGCGGCGCTTCTCAAGGGGCTGGGCATCCCGGTCGTGCAAGCCAACGAGAATGTCGGCGCCAATCTGCAGGACCATGTCGGCATCAACTACACCTTCAAGGGCAAGTTGCCGACGCTCAACCAGATCCTGCGGCCCTGGTGGGGCAAGCTTCTGGTCGGTATGCAGTACATCCTGACGCGCTCCGGCCCGCTGTCTTTGTCGATGAACCATGGCGGTGGCTTCTTCCGCACCGATCCGGCCTTCTCGCGGCCCAACATGCAGCTTTATTTCCAGGCCTTCTCGACCCTCATCCCCAAGAACGGCGAGCGTCCGATCCTGACGCCCGACCCATGGCCGGGCTTCTCCATCGGCCTGTCCAACTGCCGCCCGTCGAGCCGAGGCGAGATCATGATCCGCTCCAGGAACCCGCTCGACTATCCCAAGATCGTCGCCAACGCCTATTCCATCAATGCCGATGTCGACGAGATGCTGGCGGCGGTGAAATTCGTCCGCAAAATCGCCTCGATGCCGGCCATGGCCGAGATCATCGCCGAGGAGGTGTTGCCCGGTCCGTCGATCCGGTCCGACGCCGACATGATCTCCGATTTCAGGAAACGCTCCGGAACCGTCTATCACCCGGTGTCGACCTGCCGCATGGGACCCGACCCCTCGCGCTCCGTCGTCGATCCGCGCCTGAAAGTGCATGGCCTTGAAGGCCTGCGCGTCATCGACGCGTCGATCTTTCCCGACAACATCACCGGCAACACCAACGCCGCCTCGGTCATGACCGGGTGGAAGGGCGCCGAACTGGTTCTGGAGGACCACACATGAAGATCACCGACGTCAAGACCTGGGTTGTCGGCAACCCGCCGCCCGGCATCGGCGGCAAGTATTTCATCTTCGTCAAGCTGACCACCGATGGCGGCGTGGTCGGCTATGGCGAGGCCTACAACGCCACTTTCTCCGCCCATGTCACGGCCAGGATGATCGAGGACATGGCCGAGCGCTACCTCGTCGGCCGCGATCCCCACGACATCGAGAACTTCTTCCGCCGCGCCTATTCCTCGGGCTTCACCCAGCGTCCCGACGTCTCCGGCATGGGCTGCTTCTCGGCACTCGAAATGGCCTGCTGGGATATCATCGGCAAGGAAGCGAACAAGCCGGTTTACAAGCTGCTCGGCGGCCAGGTGCACGAGACGCTGCGCTCCTACACCTATCTCTACCCCCACACGGGCAGCGTCCATTCCGAGGACGCGCCCGATGGCAGGAACGTCTACAACGACCCCGAGATGGCGGCGGCCTGCGCGCTCGAATATGTCGAGCAGGGCTTCAACGCCGTCAAGCTCGACCCGGCCGGCCCCTACACCGCCTTCGACGGCCACCAGCCGCGCCTCGTCGACATCGATGTCTCGACCCGCATGATCAAGGCGATCCGCGAGGCGGTCGGCACCCGCGCCGACATATTGTTCGGCACGCACGGCCAGTTCACCGCATCGGGCGCGCTGCGCATGGCGCGCGCCATCGAACCCTATGATCCCCTGTGGTTCGAGGAGCCGGTGCCCCCGGACATGCCCGAAGTGATGGCGCAGGTGGCGCGTGCGACTTCGATCCCGATCGCCACCGGCGAGCGGCTGACGACCAAGTCCGAATTCGCCCGCGTCATCGAGAACCGCGCGGCGACCATCCTGCAGCCGGACCTCGGTCGCTCCGGCGGCATTCTCGAAACCAAGAAGATCGCCGCCATGGCCGAGGCCTACCACATCCAGGTCGCGCCGCATTGCTATTGCGGGCCGATCGTCGGCGCCGCCAACATCCAGCTCGCGGTGACGCTGCCCAACTTCCTGATCCTGGAATCACTGAAGCAATGGGACGGCTTCCACGCCACGCTTTTGAAGAAGAAGATCGAATGGCAGGATGGCAACGTCATCCCTTCGAAAGAGCCCGGCCTCGGCGTCGAGCTCAACGAGGCGGTCTGCGACGCGCATCGCTACACCGGCAAGGACCTGCATCTGCAGATGATGCAGACGCCGCTGATGCCGTGAGCGAAAGCTACGCCTTCATCGGCCTTGGCCATCTCGGCGGCAACCTTGCCGCCAGCCTGATCCGCAACGGCTTTGCCGTCACCGTTGTCGACCGCGACCCCGCCGCCGTCGAGCGCCTTGTCGCGCTTGGCGCCACGGCTGCCGGCAGCCCAGCCGAGGCCGCCACCCGCGCGGGCAATGCCATAACCTGCCTGCCTTCGCCGAAGGTCAGCGAAGCGGTGCTTGCCGGGCCGGGCGGGTTGCTTGAAGGCTTGGCCCCGGGCGGCACCTGGATCGAGATGTCGACCAACGGCCGCGACGAGATTTTGCGGCTTGCCGCCCTCGCCTCGGCCAAGGGCATCGAGACATTGGAATGCCCGGTCACCGGCGGTGTGCATTTGGCGGCGGTGGGCAAGATCACCGCGTTGGTCGGCGGCGATGCGGCCCTCTACGAGCGCCACCGCAAGGCCATCGAAGCTATGTGCGCCAAGTCGTTCCTGATGGGCCCGGTCGGCTCGGCGGCGGTGATCAAGGTGATCACCAACATGCTGGCCTTCATCCATCTGGTCGCGGCCGGCGAGGCGCTGATGCTGGCCAAGCAGGGCGGGCTCGACCTCGCGCAGAGCTACCACGCCATCGTTGCCTCCTCCGGCAACAGCTTCGTCCACGAAACCGAAAGCCAGCTCATCCTCAATGGCTCCTACGACATCGGCTTCACCATGGACCTGGCGCTGAAGGATCTTGGTTTTGCGCTCGCCATGGGCGAAAAATCCGGCGTGCCGCTCGAGCTTGCATCGCGTGTCAACGCGATCTTCGAGCAAGGCAAGGCAGCCTATGGCGGCGGCGCCTGGTCGACCCAGATCGTCAAATTGCTGGAGGATGCCGTCGGCACCGAGCTCCGCGCGCCTGGTTTTCCGGCCAAGCTGGAGATTTGATACGATACGGATCATATATTGAAATCAAGATGCTGAGCAAACATTCGCAGGTGCAACGGCAACAACTTGAATCAGAACTGCAGCGTCCGGATCGTCTGTCCTGACAGGTTTCATCCACTGCGGAGGTCGGTGCAAACGCCTCTCCCTTCGTCATCCTATGGCGGAGCAAGGAGCGAAGCGACGCGGCGCAGACCATAGGATCCATGCCGGGACTCCGGAGAGTTGCGGCGGTCCAGAATTCCGCTCCGTTGCACTCCGCGGTGAAGGTCACGGAATGGATCCTCGGGTCTCCGCGACGGAGCTTCGCTCCTGCTCCGCCCGTGGATGACGAAGTCGGGGGATGCTCCAACCCATATACGCCGAACGACGCCCTGCTCAATATCTCAGCGTCAGCGCGCCGGGCAGGATCTCGAAGGTCGCCGGTATGCGCCCGGGCGACTCGCCGTCTATATCCACCAGCGCGCCATTCTTTTCGACGTCGCCGAGCGGTTCGACCACCACTTTCCGGCCGCGCAGGATGGTGATCGCGGGGTGGTTGCGATGCCTGCCGCCATAGAGCAGCCTGATATCCCAGATCAGCTTCAGCTTGCCCGCCGCGCGCAGGATGACGATGTCGAACTGTCCGTCGGCCAGCTCCGCATCCGGCGCGATCATCATGCCGCCGCCGAAGAATTTGCCGTTGGCCACCGCCACCAGCGCCGTGCGCGCCTCGACCGGGTCGCCGTCATCGACGGTGATCCGTATGTCCTGAAAGCGGTAACGGACGAACTCGACCACGGTGCGCCACAGGAACAGCGCCTTGGCAGACATCCTGCCCTTGCGCTTGTCGGCATTGACGGCGCGGTCGGTGGCGCCCGACAGGCCAAGGCTGGCGATGTTGATGAAGTGGCGGCTGGCCAGCGCGCCATGCTCGTCGATGTAGCAGATACGGCCCGCATCGACCGCTCTTGCCTTGGCTTCGGCAATCCGCTTCAGCGTCGCGTCGATCTCCTTCGGCAGGCCGAGGCCGCGCGCGAAATCGATGCCGGTGCCGCACGGCAGAAGGCCGAGTTCGGTTGTCCTGCCGCCCTCCTCGCGGGCCTGCAGCAGGCCGTCGGCCACTTCGCTCGCCGTGCCGTCGCCACCGGCCGCGATCACAAGGTCGAAGCCGTTTGCCGCAAGATCGAGCGCCAGCCGCTCGGCATCGCCCTCGGCCTGGGTCTCGCGCAATTCGAAATCGCCGAAGTGCTTTTTCAGCGCGGCGGCGACATCGGGCCAATGCCGTTTCAGCCGGCCGCCGCCGGCAATCGGATTGAGCACCACTCCGACCTTCAATGCTTTTCCTCCCCGGAAGGCGCCGGCCCGATCCTTTGCCGGCCCGATCCTTTGCCGGCCCGATCCTTTGCCGACATTGAAACCCGCGCCTGTCGGCAGGGCAAGAGCTGCGGCGGTTCATCAGCCGAAAAAGCGGGGCAGGCTGTCTAAGGCACCCGCGCTTGAATTTCCTTGGCTTCTGGCATCGGTCCCCGATAATCCCGCTATCCACAGGGGCAAGCCCATTCCCCACAACCCTTACCCGGCGTAAGTTCAACCCATCTCAGGCGGCTACCGATCGCCAAGCCGAAAGGCGAAGTGAAAGGCGGATTTCCTGAGGCCCGTACGGCCCCGATCGAGAGCAGGCTTGCCTGTTCGAGGGATGGTAGCCGAGACCTACGGGGCCGCGGAAAGCGTGCCAACGCCGACGGCGGACCGATGCTGCCATGAAGGACGGCAAAAACCTTCGATGGCACGCAGGGCAAAGCCCGCAAGGGCCAAGACCAGCGTGGTCTGGAACGGACGCTGCCTTCGGGTGGCTTCTGGCAGGACCGTCAAAATCAAGGCCGGCATGGCGCGACGACTTTACGGAAGTTGCTGCCGCGACCGTGTCCTGATCTGACAGGGAGGCGCTGGGAGAAATCCCGGCGCCGACTGTCTTTTTAACCCTCGCAAAGTCCTTTCCCGGCGAAGTTGCGGGCGCCGCTTCACCGCGCATCAAAATCGGTTAGTATCGCTGCGTCGTCAGAGTCCGTCTGCAACGGGCTTTTCGGAGGGGGATACTTCATGACGCTGATCCAGAAGCTTGCCATCGCCTACGCGTTCCTGTTCTTCGCGGTCGTTGCCATCGGCTACATTCCGGCCTTCAACGATGCCAACGGCAATCTGTTCGGCCTGTTCTCCCTGCAATGGTATGACGACCTGCTGCACGCCTTTTCGGGCGTCTGGGCGCTGGCCGCCGCCTTCATCTCGCAGCGCCAGGCAGTGTTCTATTTCAAGCTGTTCGGCTCGGTCTATCTGTTCGACGGCGTGCTCGGACTGGTCACCGGCTCCGGCTGCCTCGATGCCGGCATCTTCATCAACGGCTTCCGCTCCCTCAACGATATCGAGTTCCCCGCCCGCTTCTTCGCCAACCTGCCGCACATCGTCATCGGCGGCATCGCCGTCTATGTCGGCTTCTTGCTGTCGAAGCGCATCTATGATCACTTCGCCACGGCCTGATCGGCCATGTTCCTGTTCCGCTTGATAAAGCGCATCGTCAAGACGATCCTCTGGCTGATCGTCATCGTCATCCTGATCCCCATCGCCGGGCTTGCCTATGGCTTCGTAACCACGCCGTCGCTCGACAGGACGCCGCTGCCCGGCATTGCCGACGGCGCGCCGCCCAAAACGCTGGCCGACAAGGTGCGCGCCGAGATTCCCGGTTATCAGCGGCCGGAAGAATCGACCTTCCTCACCTACCCCGAATGGGCGATCGTCTACGCCGCGCGCGAATATGCCGGTTTCGTCGCCAAGGACCAGCCGAGCGGCTTTCCCTATTGGTCCTATGTCGGCCGCTTCTGGCAGGATTACGCGACGGTCATCCGCGCCAGTTCCCCCTACAAGTTCAACTACGCCAACCACCAGATGCTGGTGATCATCGGCACCAGCCATTCGATCGAGCATATCCTGCAATGGGCCTATGAGAACACGGTCGGCCGTATCACCGAGGCGGCATCGACCAAGCGTACCGCCGCCGACATCTACCAGGCCAAGGTGGCGGCGGATTATGCAGCTTTTCTCGACCAGGTGCCGTGGTACCAATTCCCCTACGCGCAAAAGCGCGCCGGGCTGTTTGCCGTGCAGCCGGCGCCTGGTGACAGTTCCATCCGCACCAGCGAACGCAAGCTCGCTTTCGGTCTCGCCGACACCATCAAGCAAGGCTATGCCGATCTGATCAAGCAGGCGCTGGCCGCGACCTCCGATCCGGCCTTCCTCGATGTCCATGTCTGGGCCAAGGGGCCGGTCGGCGAGGCCACCCGCAACGAGCCCGACACCTTGCTAGAACGGGACATGGGCGCGGACGGCACCGTCTTCGTCACCAAGCGCTATCAGGTCTTCACCGACATGATCCCGCGGCTGATCGACAAGGGTGTCTCCTTCGTCGAGATCGGCGGCAATGACGAGATCATGGTCACGGTGCTGTCGACCGACGCGATCGCCATTCCCGAAGGCATGCGCATCCTGTTCAGCTATCCGCTCCCGGCTGATCCCTCGACGCGCCGCACCGGCATGGTCGTGGCCGTGCGCAAGCTGCACCTGGTGCTGCCGTCGCTGATCAAGGCCGGCGCCAGGCTCGAACACGTCTACGACTACTGAGACCTTTCGGCCACGCTCCACAAAGATCTGCTATATCGAGCACTCAGCCACGCTCATCCCACAATCGGGGCCAAATTCCCGCCTTGTTCGGGCGCGATGGGTTGCTTGAGGTAGCCGGGGGGCATCTCGAAGGGACGAGACCGTGATCAAGACCGCCCTTGTCGCCATGACCATCGTCGGCTGTGACTGCGACGCCAAGCTGTGCGAATATATCGGCGAGACGCCGGCCAAGTGGTCGACCATCGCCGATTGCGAAGCCGCGATGAAGAGCCAGATCCTGCACGAGCGCAATTTCAACTATCCGCTGGTGTCCGGCATCTGCCGTACCAAGGGCTCGGCGTCCTCATCGCATCTGGCCGCGATCGCGTCCGGCCCGGAACTGAAGCCCGCCAGCAAGACCGTCAGAACGGAAAGCCCGCTGCCGCCGGAGCTCAGCCATCGGCCGAGCGTCCCGGTCGGTTCGCCGACGACGGCCGTGGACGCGGCCGCTGCTCGGCCCGTCGCTTATGAACAGGTGGTCGATGGCGGAACGGGCGTGCTCTATCGCACGAAGAACGGCTACGCCGTGGTCAAGACCGATCTCGGCCGCGCCGCCTCGGCAACCGCCGACGCGGCAAAGCGCTCCGTGAACTGGCTGGCCGGCCTGGTGCCGAGCAAGCTGTAGGCCTCGCCTACATCTTTACCTTCAGGCTCTGCCAGAATTTGTCGATCAGCGGCTTCTCGGTCGCCGCATCCTCGCCCGCGACGCGTGTGATGAACAACAGCCCCTGGTCGGCGCGACCGTAGCCGACGATCTCGAAATAAGCGGTGTCGGTTCGGGTCTTCACCTCGGCGGTGATGCCGGTCAACTCCTTGCCGTCGGCAAGCTTGCGCGTCGTCGGCTGCTGCGTGAGCGCAGCACCCGCCTGCACCGATTCCTTGGTCATCTCCTGCAGCATCAGCTGGTTGAGCGACACCGGGTTCATCTCGCTGTATTCCTGCACCACGACGATCGTGCCCAGCGCCGAGGCCATCAGATATTGCGTGATGTTCTCGCCGAGATCGGTCTTGGTCACCGAAATTCCACTCGGATGGTTGAAGGAGAAACTGCCGCCGGAAAAGGTGGCGAAATCGTTCTTGTCGAGCTTCACTTCGACCTGTCTGCCGTCCGGCAACGTCACATGGGTGCTCTCGCCGGCGTCGATATCAACCGCCTTGCCGTCGATCGTCACCTTGAAGGCCTTGAGGTCCTCGGCTCCGGCGGATCCAGCGCACAGCGCGATAAGAGTGAGGGCCGCCGCCGATACCATGCGCATTGACTGTTCTCCTGCTCTATTCCTGAGCAGTTCCAGGCGGGAAAACCGCTTCACGCTTTTCCTGGAACTGCTTCTTATACCACCCCGCTCAGCGCCTTGATGGCACGGTAGAAGGTCGAGGAAAACAGTTCCGTCGGATCATGGCGCCGCTTTGCCGCCAGGAAGGCCGGCAGTTCGGGATAGGACGCCAGCAGCTCCTTGCCCGTATAATGCAGCTGATAGGGCAGGAAGAATCGCCCGCCATGCTTGATCGTCACGTCGATCAGCGCCCGCGTCAGCGCCCGCATCCTGGCGTTGCCATCGGCATCGGTCGGCTGGTTGATATAGAGCACCAGCGAATAGGCCGGCTCGGGCGCGTAGGTCAGCGCCACGTCCTCCTTGTGGACGATGCGCACCGAGGCGTTGAGGACGGGCAGATCCTGGTTGCGCAGGATTTCGCGCGCTTCCGCGATGAATGGATTATACGCGGCGCGAGGAATAAAATATTCGTGCAGTATGTCGGTCTCGTTCATGAGGTCGTTGAACAGATACGGCACCGAATCGTGCATCGGGTTGTTGCGGGTGACGAGACAGGCCTCGCCCTGGGCAAGCGCCGAGGTGCGCGGCACCGTGCAGCTCTCGAATTTCGGCTCCAGCGTCTTTTCGGTGAACCATTTCAGTTCCTGGAACGCGCTGCCCCATTTGGCCATGTTCATGATCACCCGTTTGAGGCCGACGCCATCGGGTTCACCGAGCGCCGGCTGGTCCGCCGGCGGCTGCTCCGCCACCTTGTCGTAGCGGTAGACGATCATGTCCTCGAGGAAATTGCCCGGCGCCGTCGACAGATGGCCGTAGAACAGGCCGATGTCCTTGTTCGGCTCCAGCACCTCGGCGAAGAATTTCGGAAAGTCGTCGGATTTGATGATCTCGCGCGAGGTGCGGTAGACGGCGTTGTCGACGATATCGAGCGTCGCCTCCAGCACCACGCCGAACAGGCCGTAGCCGCCGACAACATGGCGGAACAGCTCGCTGTTGTCGGCTGGGGAGCAGGTGGTCACCGATCCGTCGGCCAGCATCACCCGCATCGAGCGGATCGAGCCGGCCACCGAGCCCGCCTGATGGTCCATGCCATGCGCGTTCACCGACAGCGAGCCGCCGACCGAAAAAATGTCGGTCGACTGCATCGCCTTCACCGCGAAGCGCGGATGCAGCATGGTCTGGATGTCGTGCCAGCGCGCGCCCGGCTGCAGGGTCATCGTCTTGGCCGCGGCGTCCACGCTGACCTTATTGAACGTTCTGAGGTCGAGAACCAGCGCATTGTCGTCGAAGGCATGTCCGCCCATCGAATGGCGGATGGCCGCCAGCGACACTTTCAGCCCGTTGGCGCGCGCGAAGGCCAGCGCCTTGGCGATATGCTCTTCCTCGCTGACCTCGACCACGCCATAGACCGGCGTCCTCGACAGGCCGCTGGCATCGTTGATGTCGCCGCCCTTTGCCAGCCAGGGCAGCGACGGATCGAAGGCCGGCGGGCTGTCGATCGGCTTCAGCGGCAGCGCGATGCCGTCGATATCGGCGATGCGTCCGGTGTTCTTCGGCCCTGACGGGCCTCGCGCCAGCCGCGCCACGGTGGTACCGCCCCACAGGACGGCGCCGCTAAGGACAGCCGCGCCCAGTAGCAGCCGCCGCGACAGGCGAAATCCCTTTTGTTCCTCGGCCATGCAAATCCCCCGCAGCCAAGGAATAGCGCGGCCTTTTGGCAAAAACCATAGCAGCGCTGCCGCTACGGCGGTTCGCCACCGTCGTCGCCCGGCGGCGAGGGTCCAAGGTCATGAAAATGGCCGGTCCCCGAAGGAACCGGCCAGATTGGAGCAGGGTCTCAAAAGTCCGATCAGGAGTCTTTATGAAGCCTTCTTGATCGACGTCACCATGCCGGTCTTGTCGTCGACAGTGACCGCCACCTTGGCGCCGACCTTCAATTTCCCGACCGACGCATCGGGCGACAACTGGTAGATCTTGCCGTCGTCGAGGGTGACCGACTTGGTTGTCGGATCGACCGCCTGGATGGTGCCCTGAACGGTCGCGGCATAGGCGGTGCCAAGAAAGGCGAGCAGAGCGGCGGTGGTTGCGAGGGTCTTCTTCATGGATAGAACTCCGTGCTGTTTCGGTTTTCCGGCGCCGCTTGGGAGAGGCAGCACCGAACGGCCCGAGACTGGAGCGGAAAGCGCGCCATCGGCAAATCACGTTGAATGAATTTTCGCAAAGGAAATCATTGGCTTAATTCCGACACATTAGCCTCCAAGCCCTCCGACGCCGATAGCTTTCCCGCCCTGATGGAAGGCTGTTCTCCGCACGAAAAGAATCGTTTGACGGATTGTGGCTCGTGCTGCCGGCGATCACGCGGCCGCCGCAATCCCTTCCCGACCGCATCACGAAACAGGACTGTGATTTTCATCGGTACACATTTTATGTCGTGGGGTCGGCTCGATCCTTCCACTTTGCGGAGAGCAATCTCGCGCTCAGGTTGCAAACTTGAAGCGGATGCGAGATGGTGTCGCGCTTGTGACAAGGGGACTTCCATGAAAATCGCCGTCCGGACCACGCTATCCCTGATGCTGGCGATTTTGCCGGGCCTGGCTGGCGCGCAAGGCGCCGATCCGGGTGACGACAAGACGCTGATCTTTGCGCCCGGCGATCCCGATATGGCGGCGGCGACCGCGCGAGCCCTCGCCAGCCTGGATGAATTCCTGGCACTGTCCGAAACACCTCCGTCCGGCACCGACAGGTTCAAACTGAAGGTCAAGGTGCGTGACGGCAACGTCACCGAACACTTCTGGGTCATACCGTTTCGCCGCACGGAAACCGGATTTGCCGGCATATTGGCGAACGAACCGGAAGAAGTGCACAACGTCGTCCTCGGTCAGAATATAGAATTCACGCGTAACGACATTTCCGACTGGGGATACACCAGGGACGGCCATCAGGTCGGCAGCTTCACCGTCTGTGTGATGTTCAAGAGAATGTCCAAGGAAGAGGCGGACTATATGCGCGGCAAATACGGCTTCGACTGCTGAGCCTGCTTCGGCCTATCAAATCGCCCCGTCCCTCACGCCGATCTTCCTCACCAAGGCCGCCGTCGCCAGCATGGCGCCCATGTCCGAGATCATCGGCGCGACATGGGTCTGGTAGTTCAGCGGCACCGAAATGGCGGGCAGTTCGAAGAAGTTCTTCGCTTGCGGCAGGAGCAGAAAACCGTCGCTTCCGTTGAGCGCGACACGCGCCGGCTCGTCCGGCCAGGTTTCGCCGAGCCATTTCAGTGCCTGCGCCAGCCGCCCGGTCACCAGCGGCCGCGCCGCCTCGACATTGTCGCTGCGGAATTCATAGGCGGCGTCGAGAAAAGGCTCGCCCGACGACAGGTCCTGCAGCTTGGACCCAAACATGCCACGGAAAAAGCCGACGACCGCATTGGTTCGCCGCGTCGCCACCAGGATGCCCGGGAACGGCTCGACGGCCTCGAAGGCGACGATGACACCCTTGAATGCAGTCGACGAACCCTTGCCGTTCCCTTCCCGCAATTCCGTCTCGTAAAGCTCGAACGGAAACTCTTCGTAGCGCCCGGAAACGACATCGTCGAAGGATTGCCGGTTGAAAGGCCCGACCGTCTCGCGCGGCAGCCGGTCGAAGGAGTTCGGCCTTCCGCCGTGCTGGTAGTGCACATCGCGGATAAAACCGAAAATGATGGGCAGAAGCGTGTCGCGGAACGATTGCTGCAGCCGCGTCGCCGGTTTCATGGCCTGGAAATAGAGCAGGACCGAAGCGGCGAAGCCGATGGCATAGAGAAATACATGCGGCGTCGAGAACCATTGCTCGTGGGGATCGGCGACCTTGTTGAACAGCCAGGCGACCACCGCCACGGCAACCAGCACCAGGCCGACGAACAGCGGCACCCGCCAGCGCACCCGTCGGACCGCCGACGCCCGCGCCGTCTCGTAGGCCTCGATATCTTTCCGGATGCCGGCGATGACCGCTGCATCGGGCATGAAATCCGCTGTTTCCACCGCCATCCCCCGTCGGCTCGACAGGTTCATGATAGCTGGTTTTGCAGGAGCGGCGCCAGACGGGGGGCACTTCTTCCTTCTCCCTTGTTGTGGGAGAAAGTGGATCGGCGCGTCAGCGCCGAGACGGATGAGGGGTGTTCCAGCGGAGTGAGACGCTGGTATTCCCTGGAGCACCCCTCATCCGTCGCCTTCGGCGACACCTTCTCCCACAAGGGAGAAGGGAAAACCGCCCTCAGCCGCCCCTCAACCTTTCCCCTCATCGCACCCCCACCCCTTCCATCGTCGCCAGCCGCTCATGATCGCCGGCGCGCAGCCGCACGAACGGATACAGCCGGTAAGCCGCGACAGCCCCGCGCGTGTCCGCTTCAGCACTGACGTCGACGATGAAAATCCCGCCGATGCGCCCCGGCCATGGCTGGCGGGCAAAGGCGGTGCCGAGGAAGTCGCCGAGCCCATAGGCGACGATCGCCTCGCCGATCCGCTGCACCGGCTGCAAGACATGGGCATGATGGCCGGCGATCAGCCCGACGCCGTGCCCGGCCAGCCGCCGCGCCAGCGCCCGTGTCCCGGCACGCGGAAAATGCCGGAATTCCCAATCCCAGTGCGGCACCGCACAGAGGAGATCGATCCCCGCGCTCGCCTCGCGCGGCCAGCGCGCCGGATCGCCTTCCATGGAGACGCGGCCGGCAAACAGGCTTTCGTCGGCGTTGCGCCAGAGCGTGAAAGCGGCGAAGCCGAGAGCGAGCGGCCCGACCGCGAAGCGTTCGACCGGACCAGTGGCGGCCGGGCCGATGGTGCGGATATCGAGTTGCTTCAACGTGGCCAACGTCGCGTCGAAACCGGCGACACCCTGGTCGAACACATGATTGTTGGCCAGCGACAGCACGAGTTTTTCGCGCCCGATCCCGACCGCCGCCAGTGCCTCCACCAGAAAACGTTCGCTCATCGCATGATGCGTGCCAAGCTTGGTTCCCAGCACGGCACTTGGCTTGTCCATGATCGGGCTTTCGCAATTGCCGATCACCAAGTCTGCTGAGCCCAGCAGAGCCCTGATCGCCGGATCGCAGTCGGGTGCGCTCCGGTTGGCCACGGCCGAGATGTCCCCGACAAAGGCAAGCCGCACCATCTGCTTCGGCGGCGGATCCATCGGCGTCCCGGCAGCTGGGGCAAACCCGTTTGCGTCGCCGGCAAGCGACGGCTTCAGGAACCGTGGCAGCCAGGACAGTTTGTAGGAAAGCGGATAGTTCGACACGCGATGCCCAATTTGCTTGCCCTGTGTAGACCGTCCGTCCGGCGGGTTGAAGCCATCCGGCGACAATCATGCGCCGAGGCCGGCAGACGGCGGACGGCAAATTCGTGTATGGTCGCCGGCGCGAAACGCGCCTGGAGGGAACATGAAACGAGTTGCGAGCCTGCTGGCCTCAGCCTTTATTCTGCTTGTACCGTTGTCTTCGGCTAACGCCGCCATGCCCGAAGCGGCAACCGCATTGTTCGAAGCCAAGACCGTGGCCGCGCGCGACGGCGCGCTGTCGACGTTGGAAGCGGCCGCGCCGAAAGATCCGGCGTCGGCCTATGCCGCCGGCGCCGGCGAGTTCTTCACGGCACTCGAATTGCTGGCGAGCGGCCTGCACCGCCATGGCTTCGAGAGCCCGCAATCCTTCATGCTGCCGCTGATGCAACTCCCGGTGCCGACAAACCCCAACCCCGAGCCGCTGACCTACGAAGAGTTCCGCGCCATCCTGGTCGCCTTCCGCGACCGGCTGGCAAAGTCCGCCGCGACACTGGGTTCGGTACCGGCCGGCGCCGATATCGGCATGGTCATCGACCTCATCCATGTCGGGATCGACCTCAACGAGGACGGCACGATCGCACCAGATGAAAGCATGGCGGCGATCATGGCCGCGCTGTCGCACGGCGGCATGGCGCCAGACGGGGCCGCACCGGCGCTCACCTTCCGCTTCGATCGCGCCGACGGCTACTGGCTGCAGGGATATGCCGAGTTCCTGATGGCGCAGGCCGATTTCTGGCTTGCGCATGATTTCAGGGGCACGTTCGACGGCTCGTTCCACATGCTGTTTCCGCGCGCCAAGCTGCCGTTGCAGGACATCCTCGTGCCGCCGCCCAGCGAGATGGGCTCGAGCATGTTCGCGTCGGAATGGCGCATCGCCGATTTCATCTCGATGGTGCACATGATCAACTGGCCGGTGATCGAGCCGGAGCGCCGCAAGGCGGCGCGCGGGGAATTGCTGGAAATGATCCGGCTGTCGCGCGAGGACTGGAAGGCGATCCGCGCCGAGACGGACAATGACCGCGAATGGCTGCCGGGTCCGCAACAGAAGGGCGAAAACCCACTCACCGGCCTCGAAGTCGGCGAGGAACAGGTGCAGGCCTGGCTCGCCAGCCTGACCATGGCCGAGGACTTGCTCGAAGGCCGGGCGCTGCTGCCGCATTTCCGCATCACCGGCAAGGGCATCAACATGAAGCGCTTCTTCGACGAGCCGAAGCCCTTCGACCTGGTGCTGTCGATCACCGGCCCGGGCATCGCGCCTTACCTCGAAAGCGGCAAGATTCTGACCAGCGAGGATTTCGACCAGATCCAGCGCGAGTTCGGCGGCGGCGGGTTTTTGACGTTCGCGCTGTGGTTCAATTGAGGACCTAAGTGCCTCGAACCGCACTGGCGATCAGAAGAACCGGCGCTGCAGACGCAGGAGCCCGGCCACGACCGCCGCTATCAGCGCGTTCGATATCACGCCGACCGCGCCGCTCATCCAGGCGATATCGCCGGACTGGCCAAGAACTACGAAGGGATAGCCAATGGCGATGATGACAATCGCCGCCACCAGTCCAAGCCAGCTCACGCTTGGCTGCTTGACCCTGAGGCTGAGGAAATAGGCGATCGCGATCAGCACGATCCTGAGCGGGTCCAGTATCTGGGCAATGACGATAGCGGTCAGAAGCATGGCGGGGCACTAAGCTTCAAAACCAAACCTTTCAAGTGCCAGGTTTCAAGTGGCAAGGGCTCATGGAATTCAGCCGGCCCGATGTCGACACGTCCTAGCGCGAAAACCCGTGCAGCCGGGCCAGCAGCCATTGCAGCGGATTGTTGACGAATGCCTTGGTGACGAAGCTGTCGTGGGCAGCGTCGGAGGCGAGCAGAGCGATGGTGCCGGCTTCCAGCCGCCGCGGCGGATCGGCGCTTGCATTGATGCCCATGAGTGCCAGCGCCTGCCTGATCTCGGCATTGCCCGAGGCCGAGGATTTGCCATAAGCGCTGACGAAGAAACTCTTGCTGTGATGCGCGATCCAGTCGGCGAAGATGTCGGCTTCGTCGAACACGGCGTCGAGCAGGATGACGCCGAGCAGGCGGCCGCCAATGTCACCGTTCCCAAGCACGGAAGCGGCCGGATTGTAGCCGCCGCTATAGGCGACCAGCACCACCGGCATGGCATCGAATTTCGACGCCTTGGCGCCGGTCAGCCTGGCCAGGCCTTGCGCCGCCTCGGCCATGAACCCGGAAAAATAGCCGGGCGTCCAGAAATTGCCGGCGCTGGAATCCTGCGCATCGCGGGCAAATTGCGGCGCCACCAGCACGGCGTTGAGGCCCGAAGCGTCGACCTGCGCGACCACGCGCTGGCGCCCGACCACGTCGCGCTGCAAGGTCGCGCCGTTGCCGTGGAGGAACACGACGATGACAGCAGGCTTGGCGGCATCAAAACCTTTGGGAATCGCGAGCAGCGTCGAGCGGTCGGAATAGGTCTCGTCTTCCCAATAGATTCCCCCACGCGGCGAGGTATGGCCGTGGCGGCCGTTCGCATCGACGTCGAGAAACGGCGCGGAGCCGTCGGGCAGCTTGCCCCGGTACGGAAACGGCGATGCCTTGAACGGCACGACGGTCGAGATCGCCTTGTGCAAGCGCGCCCCCTGGCTTGCCGCTGGAAACGCCGCCGTGGCCAGCAGTCCGGCGACGATGGCGCGCCGGTCCGGCATCAAGCGGGCACCACCCGGAGAGCCGGCGCCCTTGATGGCAACATCACCGCGAAGAAGGCCGGAATGGCGACGAGATAGGCCATCGCTGCCCATTGCAGCACCGCGCTCAGCCCGAAGCTGGTGGCGACGATCGGCACCGCGGCCGAGCCGATCACCGAGAAGCAGCCATTGATGCCCCACGCCCAGACGAACAAATGCTCCTTGCCGAGCCGCGCCAGCCAGGTCATGGCGGTGGCCATCGGCATGCCCATCAGGAAGGCCGGCGGCGACACCAGCAGAAAGCAGAGCAGCAGCCGCACGGCATAGGGATAGGCGCCGATCCGATCGAGCACCGGCGACAGATAGAACCCGTAAACCAGCAGCAGCGCGCAGACGGCCAGCAGCACCATCGGCAGCAGCGTCCTGGCACGGTCGAAGATGCGCTCGGCGAACAGGCTGCCGAGGCCGGAAAACACCAGCATCGAGGAGATCAGCACCGAGGCCGAAACGGTCGGGTTGGCCAGCGCCACGGTGAAGCGGCTGATCAGCCCGACCTCGACCATGATATAGCCGAGGCCGAGGCACGCGAAATAGAGGATGGTGCCGAGCTTGCCGCGCGAGCGCGAGAACACGATGCGCCAGCCGAAGATCACCGGCAGCAGCACCAGCGACGCCGCCGTGATGCAGGCAATGCCGAGCGTCGCCCAGATCAGGAGATAGCCCCAATCGTCCTGGAACAGGTCGAGCCGGTCGAGCGTGCGCGGCAGGTCGGCGACCTTCACATAGGCCGCGAAATACGGCTGGTCGTTGCTCAGCGCACGCGCGTCGAAGACATAGTCGCCGGCGAGCTTTTCCCAGCCGCCGGTCAGAAGCGCGTGCCAGGTCATGCGCTGCAGTTCCGTCGCCGGCAACACCTGCGGGCCGGCACCGGCATCCGCGCAGGCATCGAGCGTCGGATCGGCGGGTGCGGTCGGATCACAATCGGGATTTGCGGGCGTGGTCGGGTCGGCGGGCGCCGACGCATCGGCGGGTTGGGTGAGCGTCGCGTCCTGTCCGCTGCCGAAGATCGACGCGCGGTAATCATCGAGTACCTTTTGCGCCCCCGAGCCCTCATAAACCATTCCTGGATAATAGACTTCCTCCCAGGACATCGATTTGGTGTAGTCGCGCAGCGTCTTGATTTCGGTTTCCGTGAAGCCGCCGCGCTTGAACAGCACCGTCGTGGTGGAGAGATAGCTAGACACGGCGAAGACGTCGTTGGCCGCGCCTTGGCGGTCGAAAAGCTCTGCCGCTTCGGCGGCGGTCGAATAAAGCTTGAGCACCGATTTCGGCGGCTCTTCCTTGTTCCACAAGGTGATCGACAGCACGCCGCCATCGGCAAGCGCGTGCATGTAGCTCAGCATCGCCTCACGCGTGTAGGCGTATTTCTCCGAAATGGCAAAGCCGCCGGGATTGGACAGGCCGACGCTATCGGCCAGGCTGAGGTCGATGACGTCGTAGCGCTCGGCCGTGTTGGCGAGGAACAGCCGCCCGTCATAGTCGATCACCTTGAGCTGCGGCTCGGCCAGTATATTGCCGGTGACATCCCTGAGGATCGGATCGCGGAAGGCCCGCAACGTCATCGGGTTGCTCTCGGCGACGGTCACCGAGGTCGAACCGGCATTGAGTGCGGCCTGCGTGGAGATACCGCCGCCGAACTGCACGACGAATGTCTTTGGCTTGTCCTTGATGACATAGGGATAGTGCATCGGCAGATAGCGGAAATAGACCTGCTCGGCCGGCGCCAGGTTGCGCATTATGCCTTCCGGCCCATCGCCGTCGCGATACATGCCGACATAGGTGTTGGCCGGAACCTCGGGCATGCCGAAGGCGGCGTTGTCGCTTAGGCCCGGCGCGAAATGCATGTAGGAGCTGGCATAGACCTGCAAATCGCCGAACGGCGAGACGCTGCGGTAGATGCGCTTGCCGTCCGGAAAATTGCGGGCATAGGCGACGCCCTTGTATGGCGAGACGGTGATGTCGGGTATGCCTGTAAGCCCGGGCAGCAAGAGGTAGCCTGATATCGACAGCGTCGCGACCACCACGCCCGCGACAACGCTCTTCCAGGCGCCGAACGCGGCGAACCACAGCAGCGAGCCGGCGGCCCACAAAAGCAGCGGCACGACGATGATGGTTTCAGGCGCGAACAGATACAGCGACACCAGCACGACGAGGCCGGCAAGCCCCGAGCCGGTCAGGTCGGCGAAATAGACGCGCCCGAAGGCGGTGCGGCTTTTCAGGAAGACGATGCCGAGGAAGAAGGCGCCGGCCAGGAACGGCAGGAGGTAGAGCAGGAAATTGGCGAGCAGCCGCCATTTCTGCTGGGGGTCGGAAACCAGGAAGATGGCATTGAACGGCACCGTCTGGGCGATGAGGTTGGCGCCGACGGCGAGCGGGCCGATCAGCAGCAGGGCCGCAGTCGCGGCCCCTTGCCAGTGGCGGTCGAACCAGCCCTTGCCGGCGAAGATGACGACGCTGGACAAGGAGAAACCAAGCATGGCGAGGCTGACCACCAGCGATCCGAAATGCGACCAGCTGCCCACGGCGAACACGCGCATGACGGCGATCTGCAGGGCGATGATGGCGCCGGCGATCAGCCCGACGGCGAGATAATGCGCAAGCCGTGGCGCCTCCAGCGAGGCGATGCCTGGTCGAGAGATCGATGCGACGGCTGTCATTCAGGCCCCTCGATACGAAATTCAGCAAGGCCGGTGCCGCCGCGCGGCAACTCAGCCGTTATGCGTGCCGACGATCTGGTCGCCTTCCAGCTTGGTGAAGGGCACGAAAGGCACCACCTTGCCGTTGTAGATGTCCGAGCGGACGATGTTGAACGTGCCGTCGGCAAGCTGCTGCTTGATCACCTTGAGAACATGCTGGGCGCCCGGCGGACCGACGGGAATGACCATGACGCCATTGGGCTTGAGCTGCTGCAGCAGCGATGGCGGAATATGGTCGATGCCGCAGGTGACGATGATCTTGTCGAAAGGACCGACGCTCTCCCAGCCATAATAGCCGTCGGCATTGCGGCTGGTGACCGAACCGAACTCGCTGTAGCCGCGCTCGATCAGCCCGTCATAGGTACGGCGGGTGCGCTGCGCCAGCGGATTGATGATCTCGATCGTGTGCACCTTGTCGGTGAGGTTGGCCAGATAGGCCGACTGGTAGCCCGACCCGGTGCCGATCTCGAGCACGGCTTCGCCGAACTGCACGTCGATGGACGTCGTCATGCGCCCGACCAGGTGCGGGCCTGAAATCGTCACGCCGTAACCGATATCGAGGAAGGCGTGATCATAGGCGCGGCCCAGGTTCTGCGGCAGCACGAACTCCTCGCGCGGCGTCAACAGGAAGGCGCGCTTGTTGCGGTCGTCCAGCACGTCCTTGTTGTAGACCATGATCTGGAAGCGATCGAATCGCTCAGACAGCAACTTCGGATCCTCGCCACGATTGGCCACCATCCAGTCGATGAAGGACTTTTTATCCTTGAACGGCACCTCCGCATTGCGGTCATAGGGAACCGGCACGGCAGCCTTGACGGCTGCCGGAAGAATGGAAAACGCCGCGGCTCCCGCCGACAGCGCCAAGAAGTTCCGACGCTTCATGGAAAGCCTCCAAAGGTGACCTTTGCCACCTTGAAACCAAGCACTTGACCGGATTGCACCGCCTCCCAAAACGAGTCAATCGGCCGCCGGAAGTCGGTCCGCCAGGCCGAAAAATTGTGGCAGGACGGCAACAGTAGTCGCGGGCACCCGGTGGCGTTCGCGTCTGCGCGGCCGATCCATATCGGCGCGCCTCATTGCCGCGAGAGGCGCTCTATCGTCATTTTGCAAGGATTAGCAACGGCTGTTTTGCTTGACTCGACAGGCAAAAACAGGCAGCAAAACAGCCTTGGAAGGGCTGCAATACCGCGTGCATGGTCGTGGACGAGCCTTTTTCGGCACAAAGTCCACGTCTCTCGATTGGTTTTGAGAGGGATTGGTTAACCAACTTTGTCCATATTTTGAAGCAATCGGCAACTAACGACAGGCGCGGCAAACGCGTCGGGGACCACCTGGGATCACTCACAGAATGGTCGTCGCGGCTATCACAGCCGCGGACGTGGGAGCCGATTGGAGCAAGATTGGTTGCATGGCGTTCTTGAGTCGTAAAATTGTCGGGGACAGGCGTTGGAGCGGCGAGACCGCTGTCGAAGCGTCACGTGCCTCATCCTTCACCCCTGAACGGGTTGTCCCCTGGGTCGCTGTGCCAGGCGTCGGCGTTGCCGTCGGCCTATGGCTGATCGGCACCATGGCCGGCCTCAGCTCCGTCGGCGCCTCGCTCTCGGCGACGTCGGCCGGCATGCCGCAGACGCTGTCCATGCCGGGCACGCTCGCTCTCGCCGATCCGCTGAAACAGCATTTCCTCAGCTCTTCGGCGCCGTTCGTGATGGCCAATGCCCATGGCGGCGCGCAGGCGCTGCACGACCATGCCGTGCAGTGCGGCGCCAGCTGCTTCAAGCTGGCCGCGGTAACCTCCAAGGCGGAGAAAACCGCGCGCCTGGTGGCACAGGTCAAGCCAACGCCGGCGAAGTCGAAATCGCAGCAGCGCTTCGAGCTGATGGAAGCGTCGCTGTCGCCGACAAAGCTTGCCGCTGCCTTCGCCGGTGCGGGAAAGCCGGCGACCCCAGCCAGCACCCATCCCCTTATTACCAGCGCCGCCCCGCAAGTCACCGAGGCGTCTCTCGTGCCATCCGTCCAGGTCGTGGCCAGCCTGTCCAACGACATGCCGGCTCCGGCGGCGGAACGCTTCGCCCGCGCCGATATGGGTTCCGTCGTACAGACCGCACCGGCGCCGACGGGCTTTGCCCAGTCGGAAGCGCCTGACAACGCGCAACTGGCGCTTGCCCTCGTCGAGTCCATGCCGGTCGAGGACGAAGCCTTCGCCTCGCCACTGCCGATGACAGAATCCTCGCCCGATGTCGCGGTTGCACCGGTAGAGATCCAGCAGGAACAGCCAGGCGACGCGGCCTCGCTGCCGGATGCGCTTACGGGCGGCGTGCCGCTGCCGACCCGCCGCCCGCAATATGATGCGCCGCAGCCCACGATCGTGGAGAAGGACAAGCCGGCTCCGCAGCCCAAGGTCGTGGAGCAGGACAAGCCGGCTCCGCAGCCCAAGGCACTGCCACAGAAGCCCGCACCTCAGGCAAAGCCGGTCGAGGTGGCCAGGCAGCCTGCCCGCCAGGGCCGCTCCGGCGAAAACGGCGACGTGCTGGCCTATGCCAAGCCGGATACCCCTGCGGGCGGCCTCGGCCAGGCGTTCAGGAACCTGTTCAACGGACCCAGCGCCGGAAGCGGCGCCGGCCATGGCGTGGCCGTCTACGACATCAGCGCAAAGACCGTCTACATGCCGGACGGCCAGCGGCTCGAAGCGCATTCCGGCCTCGGCGCCATGGTCGACCAACCGCGCTATGTCCACGTGAAGGACCGTGGTCCGACGCCGCCCAACACCTACAATCTGTCGCTGCGCGAATCCCGCTTCCACGGCGTCGAGGCGATCCGCCTGACACCGACGAGCGGCGGCAACAAATACAACCGCAACGGCCTCCTCGCGCATACCTACATGCTGCGCGGCGGCCGCGCCGAATCCAATGGCTGCGTCGTGTTCAGGGACTATGCCCGCTTCCTCGCCGCCTTCAAGAAGGGCAAGGTTACACGCCTCGTCGTGGTGGATCGCCTGAAGGGATCGGCGACCCGGGTCGCGTCGAACGGAAGCGGCGCTTGAGATAAGGCAGAACCCACCGCCACCTCCTGACAGCCTTCTGTCAGGAGCGTGACGCGCCCGCCGGCCAGCCTTCATCGCGCTCTTTCCATTTTCGCCAAGACCTCCCATATTCGGGACATGGCCAAATCCCCCGATAAAAGAACGCCGCCGACGGCGGATGACGACCGCGCCGCGCCGAAGCGGCGCAGCCCGCTGACCGATTTCCTCGACGCCTCCGAGCCGCTGCACAAGGGCGGCTTCGCCGAGAAGCCGCAGGCCGGACTGACGGGCACGCCGCTGACCGGCTCGATCGCGGATTGGGCCGAGCAGATCGAACAGGAGGCTGAACGGGAGGGGCGCGCCGCGGGCAAAGGCGGTGGCGCCAAGTCGCCGAAGAAGATTCCCGAGCGCTCCGCCGCGCCGGGCCGTACGGCGCGCGGCACCTCGATGGGCGGCGCCGCGTCGGCCCGCGAACGCACGGCAGCCGGCCTCAATCCGGTCGCCGGGCTCGACATCTCGCTGGAAGAAGCCGAGACGATGTCGTCCAGTGGCGTCACCGCAACGGTGGCCGCGCTCTCGGCGCTGATCGAATCCGGCAATCCGCTGCACAAGGACGGCGTGCTGTGGACGCCGCACCGCCCTGCCCGGCCGGAAAAATCCGAAGGCGGCATCGCCATCAAGATGGTGTCGGACTTCGAACCGGCGGGCGACCAGCCGACCGCCATCAAGGATCTGGTCGAAGGCGTCGACAACAACGACCGTACGCAGGTGCTGCTCGGCGTCACCGGCTCCGGCAAAACCTTCACCATGGCCAAGGTGATCGAGGAGACGCAGCGGCCTGCCTTGATCCTGGCGCCCAACAAGACGCTGGCCGCGCAGCTCTATTCCGAGTTCAAGAAATTCTTCCCCGACAATGCGGTGGAGTATTTCGTCTCCTACTACGACTATTACCAGCCGGAAGCCTACGTTCCGCGCACCGACACCTTCATCGAGAAGGAATCCTCGATCAACGAGCAGATCGACCGCATGCGCCATTCGGCGACGCGTTCGCTGCTCGAGCGCGACGACGTCATCATCGTCGCCTCGGTGTCCTGCATCTACGGTATCGGCTCGGTCGAGACCTATACGGCGATGACCTTCCAGATGCAGATCGGCGACAGGCTCGACCAGCGCGCCCTGCTCGCCGACCTCGTTGCGCAGCAGTACAAGCGCCAGGACATCAATTTCGTGCGCGGCTCGTTCCGCGTGCGCGGCGACACGATCGAAATCTTCCCGGCCCACCTGGAAGACCGCGCCTGGCGCATCTCGATGTTCGGCGACGAGATCGAGGCGATCACCGAATTCGACCCGCTGACCGGCCAGAAGACCGGCGAGCTGAAGAGCGTCAAGATCTACGCCAATTCGCACTATGTGACGCCGCGCCCGACGCTGAACCAGGCGATCAAGTCGATCAAGGAAGAGCTCAAGCACCGTTTGGTGGAACTGGAGCGCGCCGGCCGTCTGCTGGAAGCGCAGCGACTGGAACAGCGCTGCCGCTTCGACCTCGAAATGCTGGAAGCCACCGGCTCCTGCGCCGGCATCGAGAACTATTCGCGCTATCTCACCGGCCGCCAGCCCGGCGATCCGCCGCCGACTTTGTTCGAGTACATTCCAGACAACGCGCTGGTCTTCATCGACGAAAGCCACGTCACCGTGCCGCAGATCGGCGGCATGTATCGCGGCGACTTCAGGCGCAAGGCGACACTGGCCGAATACGGCTTCCGCCTGCCCTCCTGCATGGACAACCGGCCGCTGCGCTTCGAGGAATGGGACGCCATGCGGCCCCTCTCGGTTGCCGTTTCGGCGACGCCGGGCGCCTGGGAAATGGAACAGGCCGGCGGCGTCTTCGCCGAGCAGGTGATTCGCCCGACCGGCCTGATCGATCCGCCGGTCGAGGTGCGCCCGGCCAAGAGCCAGGTGGACGATGTCGTCGGCGAAATCCGCGAGACGACCGCCGCCGGCTACCGCACGCTGGTCACTGTGCTGACCAAGCGCATGGCCGAGGACCTGACCGAATATTTGCACGAGCAGGGCGTGCGCGTTCGTTACATGCATTCCGACATCGACACGCTGGAGCGCATCGAGATCCTGCGCGATCTGCGGCTTGGCGCCTTCGACGTGCTGGTCGGCATCAACCTGCTGCGCGAAGGCCTCGACATTCCCGAATGCGGCTTCGTCGCCATCCTCGACGCCGACAAGGAAGGTTTTCTGCGTTCGGAGACATCGCTGATCCAGACCATCGGGCGCGCTGCCCGCAATGTCGACGGCAAGGTCATCCTCTACGCCGACCAGGTCACCGGCTCGATGGAGCGGGCGATGGCCGAGACCAACCGTCGCCGCGAAAAGCAGATGGAGTGGAACGCCGCCAACGGCATCACGCCGGAATCGGTCAAGTCGCGGATCTCCGACATCCTCGATTCGGTCTACGAGAAGGACCATGTCCGCGCCGACATCTCGCAGTTCACCGACGGCGCCGGCGCCATGATGGGCAACAATTTCAAGGCCCATCTCGACGCACTGGACAAGCAGATGCGCGACGCCGCTGCCAATCTCGACTTCGAGAAGGCGGCCCGCATCCGCGACGAGATCAAGCGGCTGCGCGAGATGGAACTGTCGATCTCCGACGATCCGCTGGCGCGCGAGGTGGAAGGCCAAAGTCCGGCCTCGGGCCGCGAAAAGGGCAAGCACAACAAGGGCGTGGCCAGACATCGTACGGCTGAGGAACAGGAGCGCTTCCGCAAGCTCGACCAGGCACGTGCCGCCGAGGAGGCGGCCAAGGCCGCCCGGCCCAACCTCTTCCGCAAGCCCGATCTCGACGAGATGGGCGCCGACGGCGCCGTGCCGGTGAAGAAGCCGCTGTTCGCCAAGCCGTCGCTGGACGATATGGGCCCCGGTACCGACATGCCGATGCCATCAGGCGCGGTGTCGCGCTCGCTGTTCAAGAAGCAGAGCGCGCAGGAAGCGCATGGTTCGGACTTCGGTATCCCGGGCGACGCGACCAAGCCGCTGTTCAAGAAGAACTCGCTCGACGAGATGACGGTACGGCGTACCGAGACGCCGATCGAAGGCGACAAGCCGGTCAAGCGCGAGCGAGCCGGCATCGGCTCCTACGAGGACCCGGGCGACGCCCGCCGCGAAAAGCGCCGGCCCGGGAAGACCGGAAGGCCGGGACGGTAGATCGCCTCTTCCTTCTCCCCCTGTGGGAGAAGGGAAAGCGCTCCGCCGTCGTACAATGTCCGCGGTCAAAGTCGGAACAGCCTCTGGACTATGCGCTCGCGCTTGCCGCCAGACGGCGGAAACGATACGCACGGCTGCGATACTGCCTCTGCACGCAAAACTCCCGCCGACCCACCACAACATGAAACCCAGAGACATCGCCGCCTACGTCTTCCTGGCCATAACCTGGGGCCTGTCCTTTCTTGTCCTGCTGAAGGTGGTGCACGCATTCGGCTGGGTCGGCGCGGTTACCTTGCGCGCGCTGAGTGCCGGCATCACGCTCTTTCTGCTCGCGGCAGCGACACGGCGCCGGCTGGATTTCAGCGCCGGCTGGCGGCATTTCGCGGTGGTCGGCGCGACGACCGTCGCGGCTCAGCTGATAGGCCTGTCCTATGCCACGCCGCGCATCGGCACGGCCATGGCGGCTATCCTGGTTGCCGCGATCCCGCTGTTCTCGATGATCATCGGGCAGCTCTGGGGGCTTGAGCGCATCACTGTTCGTGGCCTGGCCGGACTGCTGCTCGGCGTTGCCGGCATTGTCGTCCTGGTCGGCTTCCCCGCCGTTCCGGTCACCGCATCGTTTGCGATCGGCTGCGCCGCCTCGCTGTTCAGTTCGTTCTCGGCCGCCTTCGGCAGCAATTACGCCAATCGCCATCTGAGCTCGGCCGGCTCGCTGGAACTCACCAGCGCCGCCTTTCTGTTCGGTGGCCTGATGACGCTGCCGCCGCTGCTCGCCGTGCCGGTGCCGGCCATGCCGCGCCCTGTCGACTTCCTCTACCTGGCAATCCTGGCCTGCGTGATGAGCGCATTGACCTATGTCGTCTATTTCCGGCTGGTGGCCTCAATCGGCGCGACCAGGACGATCAGCGTCGAATTCGCTGTGACCACGATCGCCGTGCTGGCCGGAACGATCCTGCTCGGCGAGGCGCTGACCGTCATCCAGGGCTTCGGCGCGGCGGCAATCATCTGCGGCTGCATCCTGGTGCTGGACCCCTTCCCGCGCCGCGCGAAAGCGGTGGCCTTGCCATCAGCCCCGCCTTTGGTGTAGCCAGTCGTCACACTCGAACGTCTCGAAAGGAGGGCTCACGTGTTCACGTTTTTTCGTCACCATCGTCAGCGTGGCCCGATTTCTGCCCTGCGAGCTAGCTTGCAGGGCTGACCAGGGACGGTCCGGGTTTTTCCCGCTTCGATTTTTTGGTCTGCCCTTCGTGGTGCCGCAACGCCTGGCCTGATGGCCGGCACGCGCACCGTCAAAGTGCATTGAACCGGACTTTCCGGACAGACCAGAGAAATCGAAAATGGCCCTGATCAGCCTCAAATCCCTCGGCGTCACCATGAGTGCGCCGCTCTTCTCCAATCTCGACCTCAGCATCGGCACTGGCGACCGGCTCGGCATCGTTGCCGCCAATGGCCGCGGCAAGTCGACCTTGTTGAAATGCCTGACCGGCGAGCTGGAGCCGACAACAGGCGACATCACCCGCACGCGCGGCCTGCGGGTCGGCCATGTCGAACAGTCCGTTGCCCCCGCCCTGCTCGGCAGTACTTTTTACGAGGTGGTGGCGAATGCCTTGCCGCCGGAGCAGGCCGACAGCGAGATGTGGCGCGTCGACGTGGTCCTCGATTCGCTCGACGTGCCCGAGCCGATGCGCGAGCGGGCGATGCGGGCGCTGAGCGGCGGCTGGCAGCGGCTGGCGCTGATCGCCCGCGTCTGGGTCACCGATCCCGATGTGCTGCTGCTCGACGAGCCGACCAATCATCTCGATCTCGCCCGCATCAGCCAGTTGGAAACCTGGCTCAACACGCTGCCGCGCGACGTGCCTGTCGTCATCGCCAGCCATGACCGCGCCTTCCTCGACGCCACCACCAACCGCACGCTGTTCCTGCGTCCGGAACAGTCGCCGGTGTTTTCGCTACCCTACTCACGGGCCCGGGAAGCGCTGGACGAGGTCGACGCCTCGACCGAGCGAAAATTCCAGCGCGACATGAAGGTGGCGCAGCAATTGCGCCGGCAGGCGGCGAAGCTCAACAATATCGGCATCAATTCGGGCAGCGACCTGCTGACGGTCAAGACCAAGCAGCTCAACCAGCGCGCGGAAAAGCTCGAAGAGGCCGCCAATCCGGCGCATCGCGAAAAATCGGCGGGCGCGATCAAACTCGCCAATCGCGGAACGCACGCCAAGGTGCTGATCACACTCGACGACGCGGCGGTGGAAACGCCCGAAGGCACGCTGCTGTTCAGGACCGGCAAGCGTCACATCTGCCAAGGCGACCGCATCGTGCTGCTCGGCCGCAACGGCGTCGGCAAGTCGCGTTTCGTCAATCTGATCCACAACGCCATTGCCGAGCCGGATAGGGTGCCCAACGTCAAGGTGACGCCGTCGACGGTGCTCGGCTACAGCGACCAGGCTCTGTCCGGCATCAGCGGCGACGACACGCCGCTGGCGATGGTCTCGCGCCGTTACGATGTCGGCGAACAGCGCGCACGCTCGCTGCTCGCCGGCGCCGGCGTGGTCATCGAGATGCAGGAGAAAAAGATCGGCGTGTTGTCGGGCGGCCAGAAGGCGCGGCTGATGATGCTGGCGCTCAGGCTCGCCAACCCCAACTTCTACCTGCTCGACGAGCCGACCAACCATCTCGACATAGACGGCCAGGAAGCACTGGAGGAGGAGTTGCTGAAGCACCAGGCAAGCTGCCTGCTCGCCTCGCACGACCGCTCCTTCATCCGCGCCGTCGGCAACCGCTTCTGGCTGATCGAGAAGCGGAAGCTGACCGAGGTCGAAGACCCGGAGAGTTTCTTCCGCGAGGTGGCTGAAGGAACCGGCTGAGCGGCGAGGAAGATGCGTTGCCGATGAAGTTTCGGCCTGTCATTGACAGGGCGCACCTTTGGTATCATTTCATGAGACGTACTCTTGATTCCTGGAACGTATCGTGTCATGGTACGTCCGTCGGAACCCACGGATGATACGCTCGTTCAAGGACAAGACCAGCCAAGCCGTTTCGAACGGCAAGGCTCCAAAGGGCTTCCCTTCGGATCTTGTCCGACCGGCCCAACGGAAGCTGTACATGATCGACAACGCCGCCGAACTGTCAGATCTCAAGACGCCGGCAACAGGCTTGAGCCGTTGAAAGGCAACCGTGCCGGTCAGCATTCGATCCGCATCAACGATCAGTTTCGCATCTGCTTTCGCTGGGTGGATGGGCAAGCAGAAGATGTTGAAATAACCGACTACCATTGAAGGCAGGTCCCAAATGCTTGATATCAACCCGCCCATCCATCCCGGAGAAATTCTCCGCGAAGAGTATCTCATACCGCTTGGTCTGAAGCCTTACACGCTGGCCAAAAGCTGCATGTGCCGCGCACGCGCATCGAGCGCCTAGCCAGCGAGACAACACCGGTAACGCCCGATACCGCACTGCGCCTTGCGAAGTTTTTTGGGACCACGCCGCAGTTTTGGATGAACATGCAGGCAAGCTATGACCTCGCCGTCGAGGGGGAAGCCAAGAGAGCCGACCTTGAAACGATCGAACGATTGGAGACTGCTGCCTGACGCAAGCGCGCCGCGCCGGTATTAGAGAAAAATTCGACAATCTGTCGGATCGCCTGAACCTCTCCCGTCCTTGGGATGCCGACACGATGATGCCGGCGTCAACCCAGGGAGAAGTCATCATGTCCGTCCTTTCATCCATCGGCCGCATCGCAACCCGGTATGCCGCGGCGCGCGCCCGTCACCGCAGCGAACGCATCCTGTTGTCGCTGCCGGCCGAACTGCGCAAGGATATCGGCTTTCCGGAAATCTTCGATGCCCGCGACAGCCGTCGCGCGGCCACGTCCTCGGCCAAGGTCATATGACAATGGCCGGCCGGTGCCCGATGATCCGGCCGCCGCGAAAAATTTTCACGACCATGTAGGATTGGCGTCACCTCATCCGTCCTATGATCCGCAAGGCCATGCCAAACGTGAAGAGGAACACGAGAATGACCGACCAGACCCCGCCCGCGCCAAGGTACTTGGCGGATTGACCCCCTATCTGCAGGTCGACGGCGCCATCAAGGCCGCCGAATTCTACAAGAAGGCTTTCGGGGCCGAGGAAGTCTTTGCCTATCCGGCGGATGAAAAAGGCCGCACCATGCATATCCATCTCTACATCAACGGTTCGACGCTGATGCTCGGCGACGCCTATCCGGAACACGGCCATCCGCACCAGGCGGCGCAGGGCTATACGCTGCAGCTCCATCTCGGCAAGGACGATATCGACGCCTGGTGGAAGCGCGCCGTCGACGCCGGCTGCGAGATCGTCACGCCGCTGCAGGTGATGTTCTGGGGCGACCGCTGGGGCCAGGTGAAGGATCCCTTCGGCGTCGCCTGGGCAATGAACGCACCGACGGAATAAGCTTCAGTGAGCGCGCCCTCGCCGAGGGGGATGCGCCCAACCGCGCCGGGTCGTATCCCCGCCGACCCGGCGCCCTTTTCCAGCAAAGAGGAGACCGCCATGTCCTATGTCGATGGCTTCGTGCTTGCCGTGCCAAAGGCAAAACTCGACGACTACAAGAAACTGGCCAGCCTCACAGGCCCCATATGGATGGAACACGGCGCGCTCGCCTATGTCGAATGTGTCGGCGACGATGTGCCCTATGGCGAGCTGACCTCGTTTCCGCGCGCCGTCCAGGCCAAGGACGACGAGATCGTCGTTTTCTCCTGGGCCGTCTACAAATCCAGGCAGGATCGCGATGCTGTCATGGCCAAGGTGATGGCCGACCCGCGCCTGAAACCCGATTGGGGGGCCATGCCCTTCGACGCCAAGCGCATGATCTTCGGCGGCTTCCAGCCCTTCATGGAGCTTTGAGCAGCTGGCGCGACGCTATCTGACCGTCCGATCGTAGGCCTTGGCCGAAGCTTCGGCCAAGGGACTTCCGCCAATCCGCGAGCCGCGCGCTAATCCAGTCTGTCGAGCAGCGGCTTCAGCCGGTCGCCATAGCGCTTCCACAAATCGACCGAACCCTGGTACATCGGCTGGCGCACCTGCGCGGCGGATGCCGTGCGCACCGGCCTGTCGGTCTGGTGGAACGACAGCACGGCATCGTCCCATGGCAGACCGAGATAGTCGATCAGCGCCCGGCTCTGCCCATCCTGGTCGGCCACGAAATCCTCGTAGCGCACATCGTGCACGACGCCAGGCAGCACCTTGTGCCAATGCGCCATGATGTCGGTGTAGAGATTGTGGAAATCGGCGAGCTCGCCGAGGTCATAGCCATAGCGGTGGCTGTCGCCGCGGAAATGCACCTTGAAGATCGACAGGCATGTCGCCGCCGCATCGCGGGCGCAGTGGATGATCCTGGCCTTCGGCAGCATCATGCGGATGAAGCCGACGAGCAGGAAGTTGCCCGGCATCTTGTCGGTGACGTGGCGCATATGCGGATAGCGGGCATGCAGCATGTCGAGATAGGCCTGCCCCGCCTCCGCGAAATCGGTATCGTCGGTGTCGGCCACGCCCCAGGGGAAGCCGCCCGGCATGTCCGACGGGAACTGACTGCCGACCGCCGTCTTCAAGATGCCGAGCTCGCCCGCGCCATAAACCTGGGGGTGGCTGGCGATGATCTGTTCGACCAGCGTCGTACCCGAACGCGGCATGCCGACGACAAAGATCGGCGCATCGTCGGTGATCGGGCTCGGTCTGTGCTTTTCGAAGAAGCCGGCATCGAACACCGTCTTCATCGCCTCGAATTCGGCGCGCGTCTTCACCGGATCATAGTCGATGCCCTTGCGTCGGATGGCATTGCCCTCGGCGAAGTAGTCGAAGGCCTTGCCGTAATCCTTGAGATCGTCATTGGCCTTGCCGAGGCCAAACGACAGCTGCATGCGTGCCAGGCTGTCCTGAGGGGCCCTGGCGTGCTGCGCCTCCATGCCTGCCAATTCGGCGTCGCGCTCCTTCTGGCGCTTGACCTGCGTCAGCATCAGCCACGCGCGGGCCATGCCGGGCTGGATCGCCACCGCCTGCCGGAACAGATCCGCCGCTTCGTCGAGCTTGCCCTTCTCCATCAGCCCGACGCCCAGCCCGTGCAGCAGGTCCGCATCCTTGGGGCGAATGGTCAGGGCCTCCTGGAAGACAGCCAGCGCCTCGTCGAGGCGTCCGGCTTCCTGCAGGGTTTCGGCAAGCCCGATCCGCGCGCGCACGTGGAATGGATTGCGCTGCACCGTGCCGCGATAAATGTCCTCGGCCTCCTCGAACCGGCCGATCTGCTTCAGCGACGAACCGAGATTGTCGCGCGCCGCGAGCTGCTCCGGCCGCAGGTCCACCGCGCCGCGGAAGAAATCGATCGCCGCCGTGACGCGGCCGAGATCGCGCATCACCGTGCCGAGATTGTTGAGGAAGTCGGGGTTCGTCGGCTGCAGCTGAACCGACTGTTCCAGGAAATCCATGCCTTCTTCGCTGCGCCCGGTCTGGTGCAGCAGCAAGCCGAGGAAATGCGCCGCGGCCGCGTGTTTGGGCTGACGCGCCAGCACCTGCCGGTAGATTGCCTCAGCCTCTTGCCGCCGCCCGGCCTGATGCAGTTGCAGCGCCTGCTGCACATACTGGTCGAGGCCCAGCGGCGGCTGTCCGCCCGCCCCGGACTTGGCTGCTCCCGCACCCGCCGCTCTTCTCTGATCTCTGTTGATGGGACACCTGCCGTGTTTTCGCGCCTGCGGGACCTAAGCCATGCGGGAGAGAGATTCAAGGGTGCGGGCCGCGGCGCAACGGCCGGCGCCGCCTGTAAAGCGCGCAACCACAAGCCCATCGCGACGTTGAGCCTGCACACCCCACACGCAGGAGTTCGCGCAATGTCCCTCACCGCCTTTGCCATCAATTGCTCGCTGAAGGCCTCCGATGACAAGGAGAAATCGTCCACCGACAAGATCGTCGCCGATCTGCTCTCAGCCCTGAAGCCGCATGGCGTCAAGGGCGAGGTCGTGCGCGCCACCGATCATGACATCAAGCCCGGCGTGCTCTCCGACATGGGCAAGGGCGACGACTGGCCTGGTCTGCGCGAGAAGATCGTCGCCGCCGATATCTTCATCCTCGGCCTGCCGATCTGGTTGGGCCAGCCGTCGAGCGTCGCCAAGCGCGTCATGGAACGCATGGACGCCTTTCTGGACGAAACCGACGACAAGGGCCGCATGCCGGCGGCGGGCAAGGTGGCGCTGGTGGCGATCGTCGGCAACGAGGACGGCGCGCATCACTGCCACGCGGAATGCTTCCAGGCGCTGAACGACGTCGGCTTCACCATCCCCGCCAATGGCGGCGTCTACTGGGTCGGTGAAGCCATGGGCGACGTCAATTATGTCGACCTGCCGAAGACTCCCGACAAGGTCGCCGAAGCCATCGAAATGGCGGCTTCAAACGCCGCTCATCTGGCCGGCCTGCTCAAGACCAAAGCTTATGTCGGCGTAGAGGAATAACTGTAATTTCAGTTTCTTCGACAAGGGGAGAAGGTAAGTTCTCAACACGGCCCGTCGCCGACGATGCGATAGTCCGAGGCACGGGCCTCGCAGGCATCGGGGAAGGTGCGCATCTCGCCATGCCGGCGGCCGCACACCGGCGCGTATTCACGCGTGCAGAAGGCCTGCTCGCCGCCACCACCACCACCGTCGCGGCAGGGGCCATCGCGCACGATGCGGTAACCCGCCCTATTGGCAAGGCAGGCATTGGCGAAGGTCTGGCGATCGCCGCCGCGCCGGGCGCAGACCGGCTCGTACTGCTTGGTGCAGAATTGCGGTTCGGGGCGCGGCGGACGCGGGCGCGGTCGGGAAGTGACAGCGGGATCAGCCACGTCCCGCCGCGCGTCGCCGGCATCATCGCTCCTGGCCCATGCATGACCGGGGCTGTGGGCCGATGACCCCTCGGCCAACGAAGCCTATCTGCGGCCGGTCGACGCTTTGATCGGTCGATTTATGCGTCGGGATGCGCCCATGGCGGCGGCCCGCGGCGCTATCTTGCAACCTTCACGTTTCCGTGCGATAAATTCTGTGTTCGGGCATTTGCGACCCGGAGAGCGGAACGTTTTGGACGACCTTTCCCCGATACTGTGAATCTCTGACGGCCCCGTTTTTCGGCGGGGGGTTTGACCATGCGCCAATGCATGACTGCCGAAAGCAACCACCAGGAACTGCCCTCGACGCCAGGTGGCGGGCAGGACCACCAAGACTGAACGGGTGAAGGAGTTTCCCCAATGGCCCAGACCGGCACCGTTAAATTCTTCAATGCGACCAAAGGCTTCGGTTTCATCACGCCCGACGGCGGCGCCAAGGACGTGTTCGTCCACATTTCAGCGATCGAGGCCTCGGGCCTGCGCACGCTCGTCGACGGCCAGAAGGTCACCTTCGACGTCGAGCCGGACCGCATGGGCAAGGGCCCGAAGGCGGTCAACCTGCGCGCAGCCTGAGCGATCGGCGCGCCGCACGTCCCAGGGGATGGGCGAACGAGGAGCTTGACCAGCACCTGGGCAGGCAAACAGATTTTGAAAGGCGCGGCGGTTTTCGCCGCGCCTTTTTCATGTCAGCAGTGCAGCATAAATAGATGTTACCCGGAGTTTCATCTGGATCCGGGCCAATGACGCGCATCATAACAAGCACTTAAAGCGCGGCGGGCTTTAAGTGCCCGCAAAACTTTCTCTTGCCGATGACGCTAAAATAAAGGACAAATTTCCTCTCGGGCATTTGCCGGCCCGAGACTGGAGTTTATGGGATCAAAGGAGCTTCCCATGCCGCAGACCGGCACCGTCAAATTCTTCAACCATGCCAAGGGCTTCGGCTTCATCACACCGGATGATGGCGCGAAGGATGTCTTCGTGCATATTTCGGCCGTGCAGGCGTCGGGTCTTCCCGGTCTCGAAGATGGGCAGAAAGTGACATTCGACACCGAGCCGGATAAGCGCGGCAAGGGACCCAAGGCCGTCAACCTGTCGGTCGGCTGAGCCGGCTTCAGATCGACGCCGGCTCCGGCAGGTCAGGTCCGCGCCCCGCGGGCGCGGCTTGTGACGCCGTGAAAGAATATTTGTGGTCAAAATTTCGTTCAGCCCCCGTTCAGCCACGGTCTCATATTAGTCACTCGTAAAGCCGGACCGTATCCCCTCAGACCTGCACGGCCCGGTACGAAGGAGACCAAGATGAACCGCATTTTCAAGACAGCCGTGCTGTCCGCCGCCGTGGTCGCCACCACGCTGGGGACCTTTTCGGCAGCCAATGCCGATGACTGGCGCCGTTGGCACCATCACGGCCATGGCAATGGCGACGCTGTGGCAGCCGGCGTTCTCGGCCTTGCCGCCGGCGCGCTGATCGGTGGCGCATTGGCCAATGACCGGCCGCCGGCCTACGCTGACCGCTACTACGATGACGGCTACGACCGTGAGGTAGTGGTGCGCCCGGCACCGGTCCGTCGCTATTACGCCGAGCCGCAGGTAGTCTATGCCGACCGTTATGCCGAGCCGTGGACACGCGACTGGTATGAGTATTGCTCGGACCGCTACCGTAGCTTCAATTCCCGCACCGGCACCTTCACCGGCAATGACGGCGAGCAGCATTTCTGCACCGCCAACTGAGGCTTCCCTGCCCTAGACAAAAAGCGCTGACCGCAAGGCCGGCGCTTTTTTGTTATCAGCTGGTTGGGCTTTCGAATCCAGGGGCGGTCCAGATCTCAATCAGGTCAAAAACGGATTGGTCCGCCGTTCCTCGCCGAAGCGCCCGCCTGGGCCATGGCCACAGATGAAGCCGATGTCGTCGCCGAGCGGCAACAGCTTGTCCTTGATCGAGGCGATGAGTGCCGCATGGTCGCCGCCCGGCAGATCGGTGCGGCCGACCGAGCCGCGAAACAGCACGTCGCCGACATGGGCGAATTTGGCGGCCCGGTTGTAGTAGACGACATGGCCGGGCGCGTGGCCGGGGCAATGCAGCACCTCGAACACATGGCCGCCAAACGACACAGTTTCCCCTTCTGCAAGGAACCGGTCGGGCACGCAATTGCGCACGCCGTCGATGCCGTAGCGCCTGCCCTGGTTTTCCAGATTGTCGAGCAGCATCTTGTCGGCTTCATGCGGGCCGAGGATCTCGATGCCGAGTGCTTCCTTCAGCTCCATGGCGCCGCCGGCATGGTCGATATGGCCATGCGTGATCCAGATCGCCTCGGCGGTGATCGCATTGTCCTTCAGCACCGCCAGCACCTTGTCGATGTCGCCGCCGGGATCGACCACCACGCCATGCTTGTCGTCCATGTCGAACAGGATGGTGCAGTTCTGCTGGAACGGGGTGACCGGCACGATGCCGGCATTGAGCTGACCCATGATCGTCCTTTCGCTGTGTCAGCGATCATGTAGAGGCATCGGCCAAACCCGTCCACATCCGGAAGGTCAAACAGTGCGTGTCCAAAAAGAAATGGGCGGCCGAAGCCGCCCATTTTGCCAGCCCGAGATTGGCAGGCCTACTTTTTCATGGCGCCCATGACCGCGCCGAGAATGCCGGTCAGGATCGCGCCGCCGCCGGCGCCACCGACGATGTTCTGCAGGTTGAGCGCGCTGCCCAGGCCGCTGGTGGCCGCCGCGGCTGCGTCAGGAGTGATCGCGCCGCCGCCGAGCAGGCTGCCGAGGATCGCCGCGCCGCCGACGCCGCCGATGGCTCCGCCCAGGATTTTGGGAAGCTGACCCATCGCCGCCGTCTTGATCGCCGCGCCAACCGCCTGACCACCGATAATGCCTGTAATGATCTGAATGATGATCGGAAGAAGCGTGTTCATGTCCATATGATTAGTCCCTCCATAGCTGCCAGCCTCCCGGGCCGACACCATCATGAGACGCCGAATTGGACGAAAGTCAAATGCACAAACGCATAAATAAAAGGGGCGGCCTGAAAACCGCCCCTGCTTGCGAGAAAAGCTGTGACTATCGTTATTCTGCGGCGATCGCATGCTTGGGTTGAACGGCCACAGAATAGTCGTTCATGAGATTCTTGGCGATCTCGCCGACCTCGAATCGGTAAGGGCCGATCTCCGAAACCGGAGTTACTTCCGCTGCCGTTCCTGTCAGGAAGCATTGCTCGAACCCTTCGAGTTCTTCCGGCATGATGGCGCGTTCGATGATCTCCACGCCACGATCCCTGGCCAAGCCAATGACCGTGCGGCGGGTGATGCCGTCGAGGAAGCAGTCGGGCTTGGGCGTGTGGATCTTGCCGTCCTTGACGAAGAAGATGTTGGCGCCGGTCGCTTCCGCGACCTGGCCCCGCCAGTCGAGCATCATGGCGTCGGCGTAGCCCTTGGCCTCGGCGGCATGCTTGGACATGGTGCAGATCATGTAGAGGCCGGCGGCCTTCGACCGCGACGGCGCCGTGCGCGGATCGGGCCGGCGCCATTCCGCCACATCGAGACGGATGCCCTTCAGCTTCTGCGCCGGGTCGAAATAGCTCGGCCACTGCCAGATGGCGATGGCGACGTTGATGCGGTTGTTTTGCGCCGAAACGCCCATCTGCTCGCTGCCGCGCCAGGCGATCGGCCTGACATAGGCGTCCTGGAAGCCCTGCTTCTTCAGCAGCGTGGTCGAGGCATCGTTGAGCTCGGCCACCGAATAGGGAATCTTGAAGCCGAGCAGACGCGCTGATTCATGCAGCCGCTCGGTATGCTCGTTGAGTTTGAAGATCTCGCCGCCATAGGCGCGCTCGCCCTCGAAGACAGCGCTGGCATAGTGCAGGCCATGGCTCAGCACGTGGATCTTGGCGTCTCCCCACGGGACAAACTCGCCGTTCATCCAGATGAAGCCGTCCAGTTGATCGAAAGGAACGGATGCCATGGTAACCTCCCGCGGACAACGGCCCGCATATCTCAGTGTCGTTGCGTGTTCTTTTTTGGCCGCGCCAGGTGATTGGAGACGCCGGCCGGTGTCTCGGAGCGTAAGCGGATAATCGCGCCCTGGCAAACTCAGGAAGTTCCGGAAAAACCGGCCTGCCTTGCCTTTTCGTTCGCAATCCGCCCAAAAGCTTGTCAAAAATTACCATTGCAGGGAAATTACGTCAATAGTACTGACATAATCTCCCGTTCCCATGGAGAAATGATGACGGATAAAAGCCCAGCTGCCGGAAAGCCGATCAGGACCGCGATCACCAGCGAGGACGGCATCGACTTCGCCATCATCGAACTCTTCTTCTTCGCCTATCGCGACTTCACCTCCGATCCCGATCAGATCCTGGCCGATTACGGCTTCGGCCGCGCCCACCACCGCGTGCTGCATTTCGTCAACCGCCGGCCCGGCCTGACCGTCGCCGAACTGCTCGACGTACTGAAGATAACCAAGCAGAGCCTGGCGCGTGTGCTCAAACAATTGATCGACACCGATCACGTCGTGCAGTTGCAGGGCCCGCGCGACCGCCGCCAGCGCGAACTTTATCCCACGGCCAAGGGCCGCGCGCTGGCGCTGGCGCTGGCGCGGCCACAGTCGCGCCGCATCCATGCTGCATTGGAAGATTCCGGCGCCGCCGAACGGGCCTTGGTGGAACGCTTCCTCGAAGCGATGGTCAATCCGGAACTGAGAGCTCAGATCGACGTTGGGTCCGCAAAAATGTCAGGGAAAAGCCATGGAGAGCACTGAGAGGGTCGACCAGGCGGCCGCACCGGACGACGACGCACCGCATCTGCTCGTGGTCGACGACGACACCCGTATCCGCAATCTCCTCAAGCAGTATCTGACCGAAAACGGCTTTCGCGTCACCGTCGCCGGCAATGCCGGCGAGGCCCGCCGCAAGCTCGCCGGCCTCGACTTCGACCTGCTCGTGCTCGATGTCATGATGCCGGGTGAAACCGGCGTCGACCTGACAAAGTCGCTGCGCGCCGAAAAGAACGTGCCGATCCTGATGCTGACGGCCTTGTCGGAGACCGACAGCCGCATTTCCGGGCTCGAGGCCGGCGCCGACGACTACCTGCCAAAGCCCTTCGACCCGCGCGAGTTGATCCTGCGCATCAACAATATCCTGCGCCGGGGCGGCCCGGTGGCGACGCCCAAGGTCGAGCAGCTGGTGTTCGGTCCCTACACATTCCAGATCGCCAGGCGCGAACTGAAGCGCGGCGGCGAAGCGCTGAAGCTGACCGACCGCGAACAGGAGATCCTGGCGATCTTCGCCGCGCGCGCCGGCGAAACCATCCCCCGCCACGAGCTGGTCGGTGACGATTCGGAAGTCGGCGAGCGTACCATCGACGTCCAGATCAACCGGCTGCGCCGCAAGATCGAGCGTGATCCGTCCAACCCGGTCTGGCTGCAGACCGTGCGCGGTATTGGGTATCGGCTCAGCGTGGAATAGAATGCCCGCGGCGGCCCAAGTGGATGAAAAGAGCCAATGGCGACCACGGAACTGGAACAGCCGGACAATGACGGCTTGAGCGCACGCGCCACGCGGATGTTCAAGGCGGTGCCGCGCATCTGGAACCGGTTCTGGCGCCTCGTTTCGCTTTACATGCCCAAGCGCCTCTATGCGCGCTCATTGATCATCGTCATCGCGCCGATGATCCTTTTGCAGTCGGTCGTCGCCTTCGATTTCATGGAACGTCACTGGGCAACCGTGACGCAACGCCTGTCGCAGGCCACCGTGCGTGACATCGCCGCCATCATCGACCTGATCGAGACCTACCCGCACGACGCCGACTACGCCAACATCATCCGCATCGCGCAGGACCGCATGCAGCTGAAGGTAGACCTCCTGCCGCCGGATCCGTTGCCACCGCCCGGTCCAAAACCGTTCTTCTCGATCCTCGACGATGTTCTCTCCGCCGAAATTACCCGCCAGATCAACCGCCCATTCTGGATCGACACGGTCGGCAATTCCAACATCGTCGAGGTCCGAGTCCAGCTCGAAAACAAGGTGCTGCGCGTCTTCGTGCGGCGCAGCCAGGCCTATGCCTCCAACACCCATATCTTCCTGATCTGGATGGTCGGTACCTCGCTGGTGCTCCTGATGATCGCCATCCCCTTCCTGCGCAACCAGATCCGGCCGATTCTGGCGCTTGCCGAGGCCGCCGAGAGCTTCGGCAAGGGCCGGCCGATGCCTCGCGATTTCCGCCCGCGCGGGGCCGAGGAGGTGCGCCGCGCCGGCTTTGCCTTCATCCAGATGCGAGAGCGCATCGAGCGCCAGATCGAGCAGCGCACGGCCATGCTGACCGGTGTCAGCCATGATCTCAGAACCATCCTCACCCGCTTCAAGCTGCAGCTGGCGCTGGCCGGCGGCAAGGCCGAGACCAAGGCGGCGCTGGACCAGGACATCCAGGACATGCAGTCGATGCTGGAAGGCTATCTCGCCTTTGCCCGCGGCGAGGCCTCGGAGGATCCGGGACGTTTCGATCTCGAAGCCTATTTCCAGAAGCTCGGCGAGGAAGCGCGCTTGCGCAAATGCAAGCTGTCGACGACGCTTTCCGGCGATCCGACCGTGCATGTGCGGCCGAACGCCTTCGCGCGGCTCTTGTCCAACGTCATCGGCAATGCCTTCCGCTATGCCAAGACGGTGGAGGTCACCGCCAATCATGGCCGCGGCTCGCTTCTAGTCACCATCGACGACGACGGCCCGGGCATTCCGGCCGACAGGCGCGAGGAAGTCTTCAAGCCCTTCGTTCGGCTCGACGAGGCCCGCAACCTCGACGCCAGCGGCACCGGGCTCGGCCTCTCGATCGCCCGTGACATCGCCCGCAGCCATGGCGGCGACATTACGCTCGACGACAGTCCGATGGGCGGCCTGCGCGCCGTGATCAAGGTTCCGGCCTGATTTCTATTTGACTAACTGAGCATGATCTTGCCTGAAAACCGGTTTCGACTTTCCGGGGTTACGGTCTGCTTCATCCGCCCGTCATGAAACCATGATCAAGAGCGCGCATGAAGCGCGCGACCGCACTTGATTCGTCCTTGCCGCCTTACTTCGACCCCGTGCCCGCCAGGGTGCGCTGGGGCGAAGCGAGGGCGGCCGCATGGTCGCCGTTCCGGCATCGTTTAAAGGCAACCGCAGACCTCCGGAGCAAAGGGCCGCCATGCGCATATTGATGGTCACCGACGCCTGGCGCCCGCAAGTCAACGGCGTCGTCCACACGCTGGAGCGGCTCACCGAGACCCTGAAGTCCTACGACGTCGCGGTCGAATTCCTGACCCCGAACATCTTTCGCACCCTGCCCCTGCCGACCTACCCCGACATCCGCCTGGCGCTGACCACGCCCGGCCATGTCGCGCGCCTGATCGACGGCTACAAGGCCGACCACATCCACATCGTCACCGAAGGGCCGCTGGGCATCATGGCGCGGCGCTATTGCCGCAATGCCGGCCGGCCGTTCACCACCAGCTATCACACCCGCTTCCCCGAATATCTCAGTGCCCGCCTGCCGGTGCCGGAGAGCTGGGCCTATCGCTGGCTGCGCGATTTCCACAATTCGGGCCAGGGCACTCTGGTCGCCACGCAGTCGCTCGCCGACGATCTCACGGCGCGCGGCTTCAACAAGCTCAGGCCCTGGACGCGCGGCGTTGACACCGACCATTTCCGGCCCGACAAGCGCAAGGACCTCGGCTTCCCCGGCCCGGTCTTCCTGTGCGTCGGCCGTGTCGCCATCGAAAAGAACCTCTCGGCCTTCCTCGATCTCGACCTGCCCGGTAGCAAGGTGATCGTCGGCGAAGGTCCCGAGCTTGCCAAACTCAAGGCGAAATATCCCCAGGCGCGTTTCCTCGGCCATCGTCCCAATGACGAACTGGCCGAAATCTATGCCTCGGTCGACGTCTTCGTCTTCCCCAGCCGCACCGACACCTTCGGCAACGTCATCATCGAGGCGCTGGCCAGCGGCACGCCGGTCGCCGCCTATCCGGTGACTGGGCCGATCGACATCGTCGGCGACGGTTTTGGCGGCGCGGTATCGAACGATCTGCGCGACGCCGCGCTCGCCGCGCTCAACGTCAGCCGCGACCAGGCCCGCGAGCGCGCCATGCGCTACAGCTGGAAGGCCTGCGCGGAAATGTTCCTCGACGCGGTCGAGGAAGCATTGGGAAAGACGCGCAAGCTGGCGGCCTGACAGATTCGTGGTTCAAGAATCCTCTGCGCACAGCGCTACTCGCCTTCCCCATTGTATTCTGGCTATGATCAGGTCCCTGCGAACGGAAATTGGAATGGATGGCAAACGAGCCTTATCCGTATCTCGTGCACACCAACCGCGAATTGGAGATGATGCTCGCCGGATCCAAGCCGTTTGCCGTCTTTGCCCATGAGCGCGTGGACGGCTTTGAAAAATCCGATGCGCTGGCCAACCAGGATTTCGCGACCTATGTCGCCAATGGAACAGTGTCGGAGCATATCCGCTCCTTCACTAGGCACCTCCCGGATGGCTCCTCACTGGACATCGACTATTACTTTTATTCCCGTCGGGGTGAAGAATGGCGGGTGGAGGCCTTTTTGCTTCTGCTCGATCTAATGGGCCGCGGGCCTGGTGCTCTCAATTGGAATGGCTGGAAGGCAAGCTTCTGGGCTACACGGATGAGCAGAACCTTTATCATCTCTCCCGAACCTATCCGAAAGATCGATGGGTCGCAGAGACATTTGGGAAACAAGCGTCATCCAAGCCAATCGAGCTCACTTAAGCGCTAAAACAGTCTGCCGCCATCCGGCACCTTGCGCTCAATGGCGCCCAACACCACGGCGCCCTCCTCGTCGGGAAAACCGAGCGTCAGCACTTCCGACATGAACGGGCCGATCTGGCGCGGCGGGAAATTGACCACCGCGAACACCTGACGGCCGATCAATGTTTCCGGCGTATAGTATTTGGTGATCTGCGCCGACGACTTCTTGACGCCGATGGCGGCGCCGAAATCGATCTTCAGCTTGAAGGCAGGCTTGCGCGCCTCCGGAAACGGTACGGCCTCAATGATCGTGCCGGCACGGATGTCGACACGATCGAAATCGGCGAAGCTGATTTCGGGCTTGCGCTCGTTGCTTGAACTCATTTCGAACGCGTCTTGCTCAGGCGTTGCCGAAGGTCTCGAACAGCACGCCGGCGAGCGCGTCCTTGGCCGAGGTTCCCGACCACACGACGAACTGGAAAGCCTGGAAGTAGCACTCGCAGGCTTCCAACGCCGAGGACAAAAGCACCTCGACCTGCTGGCTCGAGGGTTCGACCCCGCCGGCGAGCAGCAGCGACTGGCGGAACATGATGGCGCCTTCCTGCTCCCAGAGGTCGAAATGGCCGAACAGCATCTGTTCGTTGATCAGCGACAACAGCCGCATCACTTCCAGCGTGCGGGTTTCCGGCACCTTGATGTCGAAGGCGCATGCGAGATGCAGCGCCTCGAAATCCTCCATCCACGAGAAGGAGACGTGATAGTCGGTCCAGCTGCCGGCAACCGAGATCGAGATTTCGTCGTCGCCGGCCCGTTCGAAGGACCAGTCATTGTTGTGGGCCACCTGCTCGATCACATCCACCGGATGGATTTCGCGGGAAAATTCGAGTTCGAGAAGTTCCATGGAATGCTTCCTGTGTTCAGAGGAGCGCCACACGCTCCGCGGGGCACACACGACGAACAATCTTGTCTAGAACTCGGACGGCCGGGACTTATCAACGCAAAGACCCCAGACCGAACCCCACCGCCCGGCGGCATGACCCTGCTCCGAATCATGCAACAAATTCAGTCTATTGATCGGGAGTCGCGTGAACAGCCCAATTTTTCGCACTGCGTCATTCGCATGTGGAAAGGTGCCTGTCACAAAGAGTCACGCAATGCCGGTAAGCGATTCACGGCAAAGCGATTTTCAGGCTGGTGCTTTGTGGAAAAGTTTAACGAATTATTTTTTCGGCTTGGGCTTCGCCGGAGCCGCAGGTGTGGCCTGACCGGTCAGTTCGGCGATCCTGGCCTCGAGCGCCTCGATGCGCTCGGCAAGCCTGCCGTTCTCTTCTCTCGCCTTGGCGGCCATCTCGCGCGCGGCCTCGAACTCCTCGCGCTGCACGACGTCCATGGAGTTGAGAATGCGCTCCGCTTGGCCCTTGAAGGCCGTTTCCACCTCGCGCCGCACACCTTGAGCAGCACCGGCGGCATCGGTCATCAGCTTGGCGAATTCATCGAGAATGCGGTTCGGTCCGGTCGACATGGCAAATCCTCGCTTGCTTGATTTGAGTTAGTGGTGCTGGGCGCGGAATGCAAGAACGTTGAAGCTTGGCTGGGCCTCTGCGTTGCTATGGCGCATAGCCGCATGGCGGCCTGCCGCCCCCTGCGGGAGGCTCCCTGACGACTCCGAAGCTGTACTTGAGGGTGGCAAGTCGCCTATCATGACGCCCTCGTCTCGCCTCCCTTCAGGCACGTTTCAGTCAGGATAAACAATGGCAACGCCCCCGCGCCGACCGACAAATGCGATGGAAGCCGCCGAAGCTGTCTTCAAGCCGGTCAAGAAGCCGGCCGCGGCCCCGCCTCGCGAGCCCTCCACCGCTCCCAATGTCCGCGAGCTTGTCTCGATCAGGATCGACCGGGCCGTGCTGGATCATTTCCAGGAAGATGGTCCAGGCTGGCAGGACAGGATCAACGACGCCCTGCGTGAAGTGGTGGCCGCCAGGACCAGGGGTTGAGCACGCCACCTGCGCGATGAACCTTGAAGCGATCCTGTTCACGGACCATGGACGGCCGTGACCTTGCCTTGACCCTGCCAAAACCCTGCCGCATGGTCCGCGCCGATCGCAACCGAGAGCTCCCCGTTGAACGAATATTTCCTGCTGCCGCTGGCTTCGCTGCCTTTCCCGAACATCAACCCGATCCTCGTCCAGATCGGGCCGCTGGCGGTGCACTGGTACGGCATCGGTTACATCGTCGGCATCCTGTTTGCATGGTGGTATGCCAAGCGGCTCGCGGCAAATCCGAAACTCTGGCCCGACGGCGTCCTGCCGATGAGGCCGGAGGATCTCGACGATTTCATCGTCTGGGCGGCCATCGGCGTGGTTCTGGGCGGCCGCACCGGCTATGTCCTGTTTTATGACCTGGCGCGCTATATCGCCCATCCGCTCGATATCTTCGCCGTCTGGCAAGGCGGCATGTCTTTCCATGGCGGCCTGCTCGGTGTCATCATCGCTATGACGCTGTTTTCCATAAAGCGCGGCATCCGCACATGGTCGCTGTTCGATGTCGTGGCAGCGGGCGTGCCGGTCGGCCTCGGCCTCGTGCGCGTCGCCAACTTCATCAACTCCGAACTCTGGGGGCGGCCCACCGATGTGCCCTGGGCTATCGAATTCCCCAATGGCGGTCCGTTCACCCGCCATCCGAGCCAGCTCTACGAGGCCCTGCTCGAAGGCCTGGTGCTGTTTGTCGTGCTGCGCATCCTCACCCACTCGCGTCTCAAGCTGAAGACGCCGCGCTTTGTCGGCGGCGCCTTCATCTGCGGCTACGGCCTGTCGCGCATCTTTGTCGAGTTCTTCCGCGAACCCGACCAGCAGCTCGGGTATCTCCTCGGCACCAACTGGCTGACCATGGGCATGATCCTGTCGACGCCGATGGTGCTGGCCGGCATCTGGGCGATGGTCACAGCCAAGCCGGTGACGCAAGCTCAGCCGCAGGCGACATGACGCGACTGAAATCCCGCATCGTCGACCTGATCGAGGCGGTGGGTCCGATGCCTGTCAACGAATACATGGCGCTGTGCCTGTTCGATCCGCGCGACGGTTACTACACGACACGCGAACCGTTCGGCGCGGCCGGCGACTTCATCACCGCGCCGGAGATCAGCCAGATGTTCGGCGAACTCGTCGCCGTCTGGCTTTACCAGGCCTGGACAGCAATCGGCCGGCCGATGCCCGTCACCATCGCCGAGATCGGCCCCGGCCGCGGCACGCTGATGAAGGACATGCTGCGCACCTGGTCGCGGCTCGATCCGGCCTTGGCCAACGGCGCCGCCTTCGCCATGATCGAGACCAGCCCGCGCCTGACGGAAGTCCAGAAACAGACGCTCGGCGCGACACCATTCGATGTTTCCTGGCACGAGACGATCGACACGCTGCCGCGGCAGCCGCTGCTGATCGTCGGCAACGAAGTGTTCGATGCCGTGCCCATCCGCCAGTTCGTCCGCGCCGGCGCCGAATGGCGCGAGCGCATGGTCGGCCTGGACGACGCCGACAATCTCTGCTTCTTCGCCGGCGCCGGCTCGGTCGACCCGACGCTGCTGCCCAGGGATGCGGCCGACGCACCACAAGGCGCGGTCGTCGAAGTCGCGCCCGCCCGCACCGCCCTGATGGCGGCCATCGCCGAGCGAATAGCCGGCGACGGCGGCGCCGGACTATTCCCCGACTACGGCCATCTGCGGCCTGGTATTGGCGACACGCTGCAGGCCTTGCGCAGGCACAATCATGAAGATGTGCTGGCCAATCCCGGCGAGGCCGACCTCACCTCGCATGTCGATTTCCCCGCTCTTGCAGCAGTCGTGCGCGGGCATGGTCTCGACGCCCATCTGTCGACGCAGGGCAATTTCCTGCTCGGCATGGGCATTCTGGAACGCGCCGGCCAGCTGGGCGCCGATGCCGGCCAGGCGGCACGCGACAAGATCTCCGATGCCGTCGAGCGCCTCGCCGGCCCGCAAGCGATGGGCGAGTTGTTCAAGGTGCTTGCCGTCATGCCACGTGGTATCTCCGTCAGGCCCTTCGCCACGGCGGATTGACTTTTTGCCGCTGCCCCTCCCAATCTCCCGTCCGGTAAGAGAGCGGCCGGACCGCCGGCTGCTTTTCCTTGACGAAACCACCCACACGGACAACAACGCCCGCATGCTCAATCAGACCAAACCGGATCCCGTTCGGTCGCCACTGCTGGACAAGGCGCTGGCACAAGGCATCCGCCACGGCTATTTCACCCGCACTGGCGGCGTCTCCACCGGCATCTACCAAGGCCTCAACATCGGCACCGGGTCGGATGACGACCAGGCTCTGGTGGCCGAGAACCGGGCCCGTGTCGCCGCCTGGATGGGCGTGCCCGCAAGCCATCTCCTGACCGCCTGGCAGATCCATTCGCCCGACGTCATCATCGCCAGGGAACCTTTCGCGGGCGAGCGGCCCAAGGCCGACGCCATCGTCACCGACCGGCCCGGCATCGCCATCGGCGCGTCGACCGCCGATTGCGGCCCGGTCCTGTTCGCGGATGCCGGCGCGCGTGTCATCGGCGCGGCGCATGCCGGCTGGAAAGGCGCTTTCACCGGCGTGCTCGAAAACACCATTGCCGCCATGGAGAGCCTCGGCGCCCGTCGCGAAAACATCATCGCCGTGCTCGGCCCTTCCATCGGCCCCGACAATTACGAAGTGGGGCCGGAATTCGTCGCCCGCTTCGTCGAGGCCGACAGCGAAAATGCCCGGTATTTCGTACCTTCGGCACATGCCCGCCATTCGATGTTCGACCTCGCCAGCTACACGGTCGACCGGCTGGCCAGCGCCGGCGTGACGGCCGAGAGTCTCGGCCGCTGCACCTATGCCGAGGAAGATTTATTTTACTCCTACCGGCGCACCACGCACCGCAAGGAGCCCGATTATGGCCGGCAGGTTTCGGCAATCGTTTTGGAGAAGATATAATGGCGCTGCATTTTGAACGATCGGAATTCGACGCCCGGCGCGACCGGCTGATGATCGAGATGGCCGAGAAGAAGCTCGACGCCATCCTGCTGTTCGCGCAGGAAAGCATGTACTGGCTGACCGGCTACGACACGTTCGGCTTCTGCTTCTTCCAGTGCCTGGTGGTGAAGGCCGACGGCTCCATGGTGCTTCTGACCCGCTCGGCCGACCTGCGCCAGGCGCGCAACACCTCGATCATCGACAACATCGTGCTGTGGACCGACCGCGACGGCGCCAATCCGGCGGTCGACCTGCGCAACCTGCTCAACGAACTCGACCTGCTCGGCGCCCGCATCGGCGTCGAATACGACACCCACGGTCTGACCGCCTATAATGGCCGCCGCCTGGACGAGCAGTTGCAGACCTTCGGCCAGATCGCCGATGCCTCCGGCATCGTCGGCCGGCTGCGCCTGTTCAAGAGCCCGGCCGAAGTCGCCAAGGCGGAAAAGGCCGCCAATCTCTCCGACGACGCGCTGGACGCGGCCCTGCCGCTGATCAAGCAGGGCGGCGACGAGGCCCTGATCCTGGCCGCCATGCAGGGCGCGATCTTCGCCGGCGGCGGCGATTACCCGGCCAACGAGTTCATCATCGGCTCCGGCGTCGACGCGCTGCTGTGCCGCTACAAGGCCGGCCGCCGCAAGCTCACCAAGAACGACCAGCTGACGCTCGAATGGGCCGGGGTCTTCCATCACTACCATGCGCCGATGATGCGCACGGTGCTGACCGGCAAGGTGTCCAAGCGCCATCAGGAGCTGTTCGACGCCGCACGCGCCGCGCTTCTGGCCGTCGAAAAGGCGATGACGCCCGCGAACTCCTTCGGCGACGTGTTCGACGCCCACGCCCGCACCATGGAAGCGCACGGCCTGACCAAGCATCGGCTGAACGCCTGCGGCTATTCCGTCGGCGCCCGCTTCACGCCGTCCTGGATGGACATGCCGATGTTCTATCAGGGCAATCCCGAGCCGATCGCGCCGAACATGACGCTGTTTGCCCACATGATCATCATGGATTCCGAGACCGAGACGGCGATGACGCTTGGCCGCACCTACCTGACCACCGAATCCCAGCCGAAGCCGCTGTCCCGCCATGATCTCGACTTGATCGTGCAGTGAATCCATAATGGGAGGCGTTCTTCGCCAAGGAGTTAGAAGGCAAATGAGACGATCGCATGTGACGACCGTGTCATTGCTTGTGGCATTGGCTTTGACTGCCTGCACCAACGCAAAGGACGTCCTCGAACCTTCCGCCATCACCCCGCCGGCGGCCTCGGCACAGCCTGCACCCGCCACGCAAGGCAGCGCCGCGGCGACCGTTCCCGCCCCGGCGCCATCGACGGCCGCGCCGGCCACCACGGCGGCGGGCGCACCCGCCGCCGCGCCCGTCACCTCCGCCCAGGCCGCCGCGACCCTGTCGAAGACCCGGCTGCAGATCGCGCCGATCGTCGGCGCTTCGGTGGACGCCGCCACGCCGCTGACGGCGGAACTGCAGGCACGCGCCAAGCAGCGCGGCATCACGCTGGCCGGCAGCCAGGACCAGGCCGCAACCCATGTACTCAAGGGTTACTTCTCGGCGATGACGGAAGGCAAGGACACCACCGTCATCTATGTCTGGGACGTCTACGACCCCTCCGGCAACCGGCTGCACCGCATCAACGGCCAGATGAAGGCGCCTTCGACCGGTTCCGGCGGCAGCGCGGCCGACAGCTGGAAGTCGGTCTCGCCAGCCACCATGCAGGCGATCGCCGACCAGACCATCGATCAGTTTACGGCCTTTCTCAGCGGTAAGGCGGGTTGAGGTGTTGCCAGCCGGTGATGCCGAACAGCTTTCTTAGGCTTAGCCGGCGGATTCGCGATCACGACGCTTGCAATAGCCGCGCGGGCCGCTAAAAGCCCGGTTAAAAGGCGCAGGAGAGTCTGTTGGGACTCTCCTTTCTCCACCAGGAACGGTGCATGAAACTCTTCGCAGGCAATTCCAACAGGGTGCTGGCCGAAGCGGTCGCTCGCTATCTCAACATCCCGCTGGGCAAGGCCAGTGTCAGGCGCTTCGCCGACCAGGAAATCTTCGTCGAAATCCAGGAGAATGTGCGCGGCGAGGATGTCTTCATCCTGCAGTCGACCTCGTTCCCAACCAATGATCACCTGATGGAACTGCTCATCATGATCGACGCCTTCATGCGCTCCTCGGCCAAGCGCATCACGGCGGTGATCCCCTATTTCGGCTATGCCAGGCAGGACCGCCGCGCTTCCGGGCGCACGCCGATCTCGGCCAAGCTGGTTGCCAACATGATCACACGCGCCGGCGTCGACCGGGTTTTGACGCTGGATCTCCATGCCGGCCAGATCCAGGGCTTCTTCGACATCCCGACCGACAATCTGTTCTCGGTGCCGGTGATGGCCCGCGACGTGAAGGCGAAATACAAGCAGCTCGGCAACGTCGTGGTGGTGTCGCCCGATATTGGCGGCGTGGTGCGTGCCCGCGCGCTGGCCAAGCGCTTCGACGCGCAGCTCGCCATCGTCGACAAGCGCCGCGAGCGCCCGGGCGAATCGGAAGTCATGAACATCATCGGCGCGGTCGCCGGCAAGGATTGCCTCTTGATCGACGATATCGTCGATTCCGGCGGCACGCTGTGCAATGCCGCCGATGCGCTGCTGGCCAACGGCGCCACCAGCGTCACCGCCTACATCACCCACGGCGTGCTGTCAGGCGGCGCGGTCGCCCGCATCAGCGGCTCGAAGCTGCAGGAACTGGTGATCACCGATTCCATCCAGCCGACGCAAGGCGTGCTCGACGCGCCCAACATCCGCGTCATCTCGATCGCCGACCTGATGGGCGAAGCCATCTCGCGCACAGCGACCGAGGAATCGGTGTCGAGCCTGTTCGACTGAAAGCCGGTTACCCCTGCGGCAAGGCCGATGGCATCGGCGCCTCCAGCCGGGCCGGGGCTCGCCGCATGCCTTCGCCGGCATCGCGCGCGCCGCGCATATAGCCGCGCGGCGAGGAGCCGAGCATACGCTTGAACATGGTGATGAAGGCCGGCACGCTGTCATAGCCGAGATCGAGCGCCACCCTGGTGATGGGCTCGCCATCGGCGAGCCTCGGCAAGGCCGCGAACAGGCAGGCCTGCTGGCGCCACGTCGACAGCGACAAGCCGGTCTGGCGCTGGAAAGCGCGCGTGAAGGAGCGCCGGCTCATGCCGACAGTATCGGCCCATTCGTCGATCGTTGCGTGCGGTGAGGGCGCGGCGACGAAACGCCGGCAGAGCGCCGCCAGTTTGGGATCGGACGGAAACGGCAGGCCGAGCGGCCGCTCCGGCAATTGCGGGATCTCATGCAGGAGCAGGCTCATGATCAGGCCGCCGCGCCCTTCCAGCTCGCTGCCTTGCGGGAGCTTTTCTGATTCCACGATCAGGCTGTGCATCAGGTCGGTGATGCCGACGACGCGCATGCCCTCCGGCAGGCCCGGGATCGCCTGCGGCATGACATAGACCGAGCGCATCGACACATCGCCCAGCATCTCGACGGAATGTTCGATACCGGCCGGAATCCACATCGCATGGTCAGGCGGCACCATCCAGCGCCCATGCCGCGTCGTCACCAGCACGACGCCGACCAGCGCATGCAGCAACTGGCTGCGGCTGTGGTGGTGGTGCGGCACGTGGTAGCCGTCCGGATATTCCGTCGGCAACACCACCGCCGGCCCGACCGCCTGCTCGAGCCACTGCCAACGCAGCCCGTGCAATTGCCCGAGATCCGTATGGCCGGCGCCGAAAATCTCCCTGGCTTTTGGCATTCGGTATGGCCCACTTGCGAAACTATTGGACCAAACCACGAAAGAAGTCGCTTGGCAACCAGACTATAAGGCTGCCTGCGGGAAGCGCCCGCCACGTCGCCTGCGGGAACAACCCGCCAAAAAGACTACGGAGCCTATCTTGACCGATACGACAGCCACCAGCGTCGCGCCCCCTGCGACCGTCAGTCACGCTTCAGCCCAGGCGACGGCCTTCACCGTCATCCTGGCGGTGAGCCTGTGCCACTGCATCAACGACATCATGCAGTCGCTGCTATCGGCCATCTATCCGCTGCTGAAAGAGAATTACGGTCTCGACTTCTGGCAGATCGGCCTGTTGACCTTCACCTTCCAGGTGACGGCATCCCTGCTGCAGCCGATCATCGGTGCGGTCACCGACAAGCGACCGATGCCTTATTCGCTGCCCTGGGGCATGGCCTCCTCGCTGATCGGCCTGGTTGTGCTGGCCTACGCCGGCCACTACTATCTGCTGCTGATCGGCGCCTCGCTGATCGGCATCGGTTCGGCGATCTTCCATCCGGAATCCTCGCGTATCGCTCGCTTCGCTTCCGGCGGCCGGTTCGGCCTGGCGCAGTCGCTGTTCCAGGTCGGCGGCAATTTCGGCCAGTCCATGGGCCCGTTGCTCGCTGCCTTCATCGTCGTGCCCTTCGGCCAGACCAGCATCGCCTGGTTCGCCGTCGGCTCACTGATCGGCATCGTCATCCTGTGGCAGGTCGGTGGCTGGTACAGCCGCCTGCGCGCCGCGCAAGGCAATCGCAAGACGGCAAGCTTCGTCTCGCCCTTCCCGCGCCGCAAGGTGATGTGGGCCTTGGCAGTGCTGACCTTGCTGGTGCTGACCAAGAACGCCTACATCGCCAGCCTGGCCAGCTACTACACCTTCTACTCCATCCATAAGTTCGGCGTTTCGGTGCAGATGTCGCAGGTCATGCTGTTCCTCTTCCTCGGCTCCTCGGCGCTGGGCATCCTGCTCGGCGGTCCGTTCGGCGACCGCTATGGACAAAAGGCGATGATCTGGTTCTCGATCGTCGGCGTGCTGCCCTTCACGCTGGCGCTCCCCTACGCCAACCTGGAATGGACGATGGTGCTGACCGTGCTGATCGGCCTCATCCTGTCGTCAGCCTTCTCCAACATTGTCGTCTTCGCGCAGGAACTGGTGCCGGGCCGCGTCGGCACGATCGCCGGCATCTTCTTCGGCTTCGCCTTCGGCGTCGGCGGCATCGCCGCCGCGGTGCTCGGCGTCGTCGCCGACATGAAGGGCATCGATTTCGTCTTCCAGATCTGCTCCTACCTGCCGTTCCTGGGGCTGCTGACGGTGTTCCTGCCCAACATGAAGCAAGCCCGCAAGGCGCAAGCAGCCGCTTAAATCATCCGGGCTGTGTCCAGGCAAAGGCACCCGCCAAATGGCGGGTGCCTTTTTCGTTCAGGCGGGAAGGTTTCAGGCCTTGAAGAAGGACAGCAGGTCGGCGTTGATGATTGCGGCGTGGGTCGTGGCCATGCCGTGCGGAAAACCCTTGTAGACCTTGAGCTCGCCCTTCTTGAGCAGCTTGATGGTCAACAGCGCCGAGTCGGCGATCGGAACGATCTGGTCGTCATCGCCATGCATGACCAGCACCGGCACGTCGATCTTCTTGAGGTCTTCGGTGAAGTCGGTCTCCGAGAAGGCCTTGATGCAATCATAGTGCGCCTTGGTGCCGCCCATCATGCCCTGGCGGTACCAGTTGTCGATGACACCCTGCGAAACCTCGGCGCCCGGACGGTTGAAACCGTAGAACGGCCCGGTGGGAACATCCACGTAAAGCTGGGCGCGGTTGGCGGCGACGCCGGAGCGGAAGCCGTCGAAGACCTCGATCGGAAGGCCGCCGGGATTGGCTGGCGTCTTGAGCATGATCGGCGGCACCGCGCCGAGCAACGCTGCCTTGGCGACACGGCCGCCCGCTCCATACTGGGCGACATAGCGCGCCACCTCGCCGCCGCCGGTCGAATGGCCGACATGGATGGCATCCTTGAGGTCGAGATGGGCGGCAAGTTCCGCAACATCGGCGGCGTAGGTGTCCATCTCGTTGCCGACATCTGTTTGGGTCGAGCGGCCGTGGCCGCGGCGATCATGGGCGATGACGCGGTAGCCTTGTGCCAGGAAGAACAGCATCTGGGCATCCCAGTCGTCGCTGCTCAACGGCCAGCCGTGATGGAAAACGATAGGCTGGCCGGTTCCCCAGTCCTTGTAATAGATCTGCGTGCCGTCCTTGGTGGTGATCGTGCCGCTGCCTGAGCCTGATTTGGTCTGCGAGGTCATCTCAATCTCCGTTAAATTTGATGTCGCGATAAACAATATCGCGATATCGATATTGTTTATCGCAGCTTGATCCCCGTGTCCACAAAAAATATATATCGCGATATCATTTCTCGTGGTACATACTTGAGGCGCTTAATCGGCAAAGGACTGCGTCGTGCCTCTCCCGTTGGACAATCAGCTCTGCTTCACGCTCTACGCCACCAGCATGGCGATCAACCGCACCTACAAGCCGATGCTGGACGAGATGGGCATCACCTATCCGCAATATCTCGTGCTCAACGCGTTGGGCGAGGCCGACCGCATGTCGGTCGGCGCGATCGCGCACAGGCTCGCTCTGGAATCGAGCACCGTCACGCCGCTGGTCAAGCGTATGGAACAGGCTGGCCTGGTGACCCGCCAGCGCAATCAGGCCGACGAGCGCCAGGTACAGGTCGGCCTGACATCCGCCGGTCGCACGCTGCTCGTCCAGTGCAATTGCCTGAACGAGACCCTGATCGAGCGCTCGGGCATGACGCTGGCCGAACTCGACGCCCTGAACCGGCAGGTCCAGGCCCTGCGCGATGCGTTGAGCCGGTAGCGACGGCTCTTCGGCCGCCGCTTGCACCTGGGACCACCTTCCGCTATAGAGCCGCCACCCGCGTAGACACCCTTGGAGGCAACGCGGCGGAAGGCTGCCTTCCCCTTGTGATCCCGAACAAAGATCCGCTCGCTGCGGTTTCCGGCATTCGGACATCGAGGTCCAGCGGCTTTCGACGTTTACGGCCTGGCACATCACCAACCGTAGGCGCTCCATAACACGCGAAAGGAAAAGCCATGAGCCACGATACTTACGAGCTCAAGGCCGAAGCGCGCGAACAGGTCGGTAAGGGGTCCGCCCGAGCAGTTCGCCGCAACGGTAAAGTGCCTGCAGTAATTTACGGCGACAAGCAGCCTCCCCTGGCGATCGCGCTCACCTACAAGGACATCTTCTACAAGATCCATGGCGGCGGGTTCCTGACCACGGTCGCCACGATCGATGTCGACGGCAAGAAGATCCAGGTCCTCCCGAAGGACTTCCAGCTCGACCCGGTCAAGGACTTCCCGATGCATGTGGATTTCCTGCGCATCGGCAAGGACACGGAAGTCAATGTCGACGTGCCTGTCCACTTCATCAACGAAGACAAGTCGCCCGGCATCAAGCGCGGCGGCGTGCTCAACATCGTGCGTCACGAGGTCGAGTTCCACTGCCCGGCCAATGCGATCCCGGAATTCATCACCGTTGATCTCACCGGCGCCGACATCGGCGATTCGATCCATATCTCGGCGGTGAAACTGCCGGCTGGCGTCAAGCCGGTCATCTCCGATCGCGACTTCACCATCGCGACCATTGCCGGTTCGGCGGCGATGAAGCCGGAGACGGAAGAGACGGCTGAGGTTGCGGCCCCCGAAGCGGCTCCTGCCGCCGAAGAGAAGTAACTCTTTCACGCCCGGAGCGGACGATGCTTGTCTTTGCAGGCCTCGGCAATCCGGGCGCGAAATATGCTGAAAACCGGCACAATGTCGGCTTCATGGCGGCGGACGCCATCGCCCGCCGCCATTCCTTTTCGCCCTGGTCGAAGAAGTTCCAGGGCCTGATCGCCGAGGGCACGCTCGGCGGTGAAAAGATCATCCTGATCAAGCCGCAGACCTTCATGAACCTGTCCGGCCAGTCGGTCGGCGAAGCGCTGCGCTTCTACAAGCTCGACCTTTCCGCCCTCACCGTCTTCTATGACGAGATCGATCTTGCCGAAGGCAAGCTACGCATCAAGACCGGCGGCGGTGCCGGCGGCCACAACGGCATCCGCTCGATCGATGGCCATGTCGGCAACGCCTATCGCCGCGTCCGCATCGGCGTCGGCCATCCCGGCGTCAAGGAAATGGTCCAGCATCATGTGCTCGGCGATTTCGCCAAGGCCGACCGCGACTGGCTCGACCCGCTGCTCGACGCAATCGCCGACAACGCCGCGATGATCGTCAAGGGCGACGAATCCGGCTTCATGAACAAGGCCGCTCTCGCCGTCCAGGGCAAGACCGGCGTCGAACCGGGAAAGCCAGCGCAAAAGCAGGCTCCGAAACAGCAAAGCCATGTCCGCCAGGCCCGCCCCCAGCAGGCGCCCGCCAAGCTGCCCGAGACCGGCCCGATGGCGGCGATGCTGAAGAAACTCTTCGGCAACAAGGACTGAGCCGCGGGACCATCGGCGTTACAGGGCTTGACGTTCCCAACCCCTATCGCCCATAGCCCTCATCAAATTTCGCTTTTCCCGATAGGACCGGACAAAATGGGTTTCAAATGCGGCATCGTTGGCTTGCCCAATGTCGGCAAGTCGACGCTCTTCAACGCGCTGACGAGGACGGCCGCCGCGCAGGCCGCCAACTATCCCTTCTGCACCATCGAACCGAACACCGGCGAGGTGGCGGTCCCAGATCCGCGCCTGCAGAAGATCGCCGAAGTCGCCAAGTCCAAGGAGATCATCCCGACACGCATCTCCTTTGTCGACATTGCCGGCCTGGTGCGCGGCGCCTCGAAGGGCGAAGGATTGGGCAACCAGTTCCTCGCCAACATCCGCGAGGTCGACGCCATCGTGCATGTGCTGCGCTGCTTCGAGGATGACGACATCACCCATGTCGAGGGCCGCATCGACCCGGTCGCCGACGCAGAGACGGTCGAGACCGAGCTGATGCTCGCCGACCTCGACAGCCTCGAGCGCCGCATCGTGCAGATCCGCAAGCGCGCCGGCAGCAAGGACAAAGAAGCGACCACGGTGCTGCCGATGATGGAGGCGGCACTCGAGCTGCTGCAGGCCGGCAAGCCGACCCGCGTCCTGCTCAAGGGCATTTCGGCGGAGGACCTGCGCATCCTGCAGGGGCTGAACCTTCTGACCTCGCATCCCGTGCTCTACGTCTGCAACGTCGCCGAGGCCGATGCCGCGACCGGCAACGAGCACACAAGGGCCGTGGAAAAGATGGCAAGCGCGCAAGGCGCCGGCACCGTGGTGATCTCGGCCGCGATCGAGGCCGAAGTCGCGCAGCTCTCGGACGAGGAAGAGATGGAGTTCCTGTCCTCGCTCGGGCTCGACGAGCCGGGCCTCAACAAGGTCATCCGCGCCGGCTACGACCTGTTGCATCTGATCACCTATTTCACCGCCGGGCCGAAGGAAACGCGCGCCTGGACCATCCACAAGGGCGACAAGGCCCCGCAGGCCGCCGGCGTCATCCACACCGATTTCGAGCGCGGCTTCATCCGCGCCCAGACCATCGCCTACAACGACTTCGTCACGCTGGGCGGCGAAGTGCCGGCCAAGGAAGCCGGCAAGGCACGCGATGAAGGCAAGGAATACGTCGTCCAGGACGGCGACGTCATGCTGTTCAAGTTCAACACGTGACGCTCCGGGTCGACAATGTCTGGCGGAAGTAGAGCCGGCGAAGCTTTGTACCACCGGCTGCTCGACGAGTTCTTCTGAGCGGCCGATCCCGGCCCGGTCCCGGGCCTTGTCTTGATTTTGTCGCCGCGGGTCTAAGCGGCAGCCTTCTGGTATTTCCGCCGCCGCGGCTGGCTCTGAACACCTGCTGCCTGTGCCTGGCTCACCAGAAAGGGCTTGACCAAACCGCCCGCGGCCTGCATCCGGGTTTTCCGATCCAAAGGGATCGCGCATTCTACAACCGGATTTGCTGACCATGACCGGAAAGACATGGGCGTATGAGGACTTCGTCGAGGGGGCCTCGTTCGACCTCGGCGCGAAAAAAGTAAGCGCGGCCGAGATCATCGAGTTCGCCAGCGAGTTCGACGCTCAGCCGATGCATCTCGACGAGGAAGCCGGCAAGGCCAGCATCCTCGGTGGCCTCTCGGCCTCCGGCTGGCACACCTGCGCCATGTTCATGCGCATGCTGTGCGATGCCTTCCTGCTGGATTCCACCTGCCAGGGCGCGCCCGGCGTCGATCAGGTCAAATGGAAGAAGCCGGTGCTCGCCGGCGATACGCTGCGGGGCAACCTGGTGGTTCTCGCCAGGCGCCTGTCGAAATCGAAGCCGCAACTCGGCTTCGTGACCATGCGCAGCGAACTGGTCAACCAGCGCGGCGAAAGTGTCTTCGAGCTCGAGAACTCCATCATGTTCCTGACGCGCGATGCCGCGAGGAGCCTGTCATGACATTGGACGAATTCTTCCGCATCGGCACCAGGGTGACGCTGGGCTCGCACACATTCGAGGCCGAGGCGATCAAGGCGTTCGCCCGCAAATACGACCCTCAGATCTTCCATATCGACGAGGACGCGGCGAGGAAGAGCGTGCTTGGCGGGCTCTGCGCCTCCGGCTGGCACACCGCGGCCACCTGGATGAAGCTTAATCTGGAAACCCGCCTGGACGCCGAAGGCTGGGACGGCCCGGTGCCCGAATTCGGCCCCTCGCCCGGATTCAAGAACCTGAAATGGCTGAAGCCCGTCTATGCCGGGCAAACCATCACCTTCGCACGCACGGCGCTTTCCCACCGCCCCATCGCGTCCCGTCCCGGTTGGCGGTTGCTGGCGCTGCTCTGCGAGGCCTCCGATTCGACCGGCGCCAAGGTGCTGGAATTCGAGAGCGCGGTATTGGTGAAGGTGGAGTAGCACAGGCGCGTCTTCCTTCTCCCCTGTGGGAGAAGGAAGACGCGCTTCCTCAATGCCCCTCGAACCCGATCAGCGTCCTCACCGGCACGCCGAGCGCTTCGAGCTTGGCGCGTCCGCCCAGATCCGGCAGGTCGATGACGAAGCAGGCGGCGAGGATGTCGGCGCCGATCTGGCGCAGCAGCTTGACCGCCGCTTCCGCCGTGCCGCCGGTGGCGATCAGGTCGTCGACCAGGATGACCTTCTCGCCGGGCGCGACGCCGTCCTTGTGCATCTCCATCTCATCCAGCCCATATTCCAGGCTGTAGGCGACGCGCACGGTCTCGTAAGGCAGCTTGCCCTTCTTGCGGATCGGCACGAAGCCGGCCGAGAGCTGATGGGCGACGGCGCCGCCAAGGATGAAGCCGCGCGCCTCGATGCCGGCGATCTTGTCGATCTTCTGCCCGGCATAGGGATGCACCAGTTCGTCGATGGCGCGGCGGAAGGCGCGTGCGTTTCCGAGCAGCGTGGTGATGTCGCGAAACAGGATGCCGGGCCGGGGATAGTCCGGGATGGTTCGGATCGACGCCAGCAGCGTGTCTTCGAGAGAGGATTTCATGAAGCGGCTCCGGGTGATCCAGCTGACAGAAGCGAAACGGCGCGGGGCCGATCGTAACCCGGCGCGGCCGACAACGGCTAGCGCGATGTGACGGTCGAGACAAGCACATCCGGCAAAGGATGTGGCAGCAAACGCGAGGCGATTTCCTTGCCGTGGGTGCAGGCCGTGGCCGACACGAAAAAGGGGCGCCCGAAGGCGCCCCGCTCGGAAAAATGGCTACCGGCCGGTCCTACATGCCGAGATCGGAACGAAGCTCCGCCCTGGCCACTTCGTACTCGGCCTTGAAATCCTCGCGGTTGAGCAGGACCGCGGCAATGACGCTGCCGGAAATCTTGCCCATCTCGACGTCGGACGGATAATGGATGCCGCCGACGATGCGGTTGTGGGCGAACTCGGCCGCGCGCGCCATGATCTGCGCCCGCTTTTCCGGAACCATGTCGGACAGGATGATGCCCATCATCGTGCCGACGGTCGCATGGCCGGACGGCCAGGAACCGGAGCTCGACAGCTTGACCACCGGCTTGACGAGATCGCTGAGCTGGTGCGGACGCGGGCGCTTCCAGACGTCCTTGGCCGGATCGACGACGGCGCCTTCGGTCTCCACCACGCGATCGAAGAAGGCGCTGAATTTCGGCAGCTTGTCCTTGTTGAAATTCGGCCCCATGACATCGGCGAAACGCCAGACGTTTTCCTCGGCATCGGCGATGGCGCGGGCTTCCATCTCGGGCGTGCGCGTGACTTGCATGGTCAGCACCTCGCCCAACTCGGCCTTTGTCTCTGCCGAATCATTGGCCGGCGGCGGCGGCAGGATCATCGTCAGGTCGACATCCTTGTTGGTGATGAAGGGTTTTGCGTCTTCGGCGCGGGCCGCGGAACCAACGACGAGCAGCAGCAGGCCTGCCGCAAGCGATGCGTATCTTTTCATGGGCGTGATCCTTTGATGAGAGCACCGCAGGATCGCGATGTGCGATGACGGCCATGTGACACCGCCGACGCGTGGCCTGAGCTATCCACCCAAAAAGCAAAAAAGGGCACCTCGCGGCGCCCTCTTTGAATTCCAGACTATGGCATCGCTTAGTGAGCGACGCCTTCCCACACCTTGCGCTTGGTCAAGTAGACCAGGGCGCCGAACAGAAGCAGGAACACCAGCACGCGGAAGCCGGTCTTCTTGCGGTCCTCCATGTGCGGCTCGGCCGCCCATGCCAGGAAGGTCGACACGTCGCGAGCATACTGGTCGACGGTCTGCGGCGCTCCGTCGTCATAGGTCACCTGGCCGTCGGAGAGCGGCTTGGGCATCTTCAGCGACACGCCCGACATGAAGTACGGATTGTAGTGGGTGCCTTCCGGGATGACCATGCCGGCGGGCGGCGTCTGGTCGTAGCCGGTCAGCAGCGAATGGATGTAGTCGGGACCACCGGCATCATACTGGGTGAAGATGTCGAAGACGAACTGCGGGAAGCCGCGCTCGACGCCGCGCGCCTTGGCCAGCAGCGACATGTCGGGCGGCGCGGCGCCGCCGTTGGAGGCAGCGGCGGCCTCCTCATTGGCGAAAGGCGCCGGGAAATGGTCCGACGGCTTGCCGGGGCGGTCGAACATGTCGCCGGCATCGTTGGGGCCGTCATGGATGGTGTATTCGGCTGCAAACGTCTTGATCTGGGCATCGCTGTAGCCAAGGTCCGACAACGTGCGGAACGCCACCAGGTTCATCGAATGGCAGGCCGAGCAGACTTCCTTGTAGACTTTAAGGCCGCGCTGCAGCTGCGCCTTGTCATAGGTGCCGAACGGGCCGGTGAAGCTCCAGCTCATTTCCTTCGGCTCGTTGATCGGGAAATGCGTGGGTGCCGCCGCGTTGTGCGCTTCTTCTGCCGCGAACGCCCAAGTGCCTGCAACCCCAGTGCCGGCGGCCACAAGGCCGACCAGCGCCAGCGAGGTGAGAATCTTCTTCATGCCAAATCCCCTTAGATTCTCTACCGCTCAGCCCTTGGTCTCAGGTGCTGCCGTCGCGCCCGCCGGATGTCCGCTGCCACCCTTGTTCTTTTCGAGCACCGCCTCGGTGATCGAGTTCGGCAGCCTGCGCGGTGTCTCGATCAAGCCGAGCACGGGCAGGGCGACCAGGAAGAAGGCGAAGTAGAACAGCGTCGCCATCTGCGCCATGAACACATAGCTGCCTTCCGCCGGCTGCGAGCCCAGCCAGCCCAGCAGGATGGCATCGGCCACGAACAGCCAGAAGAACAGCTTGTACCAGGGCCGGTAGACCGCCGAGCGCACCTTGGAAGTGTCGAGCCACGGCACCAGGAACAGCATGACGATGGCGCCGAACATGCACAGCACGCCGCCGAGCTTGGAATTGATCGGCCCGATATTGAAGGTGATGGCGCGCAGGATCGCGTAGAACGGCAGGAAGTACCATTCCGGAACGATATGGGCTGGCGTCTTCAGCGGGTTGGCGACGATGTAGTTGTCGGCGTGGCCGAGATAGTTCGGCAGGAAGAAGACGAAATAGGCGAAGATGAACAGGAACACGATCATGCCGAACGCGTCTTTGATGGTCGCGTAGGGGGTGAAGGCGACGGTGTCGGTCTTCGACTTGACCTCGATGCCGGTCGGGTTCGACTGGCCGACGACATGCAGCGCCCAGACGTGCAGCACGACGACGCCGGCGATCATGAACGGCAGCAGGTAATGCAGCGCGAAGAAGCGGTTGAGCGTCGGATTGTCGACGGCGAAGCCGCCGAGCAGCAGTTGCTGGATCCAGTCGCCGACCAGTGGAATGGCGCTGAAGAAGCCGGTGATGACGGTGGCGCCCCAGAAGCTCATCTGCCCCCATGGCAGCACATAGCCCATGAAGCCGGTCGCCATCATCAGGAGGTAGATGATGCAGCCCAGGATCCACAGCAGTTCGCGCGGCGCCTTGTAGGAGCCGTAATAGAGACCGCGGAAGATGTGCAGGTAAACGGCGATGAAGAAGAACGAGGCGCCGTTGGCGTGCATGTAGCGCAGGAGCCAGCCGGAATTCACGTCGCGCATGATCTTCTCGACCGAATTGAAGGCGAGAGCGCTGTCCGACGTATAATGCATCGCCAGCACGATGCCGGTCAGTATCTGCGAGACCAGCATGATGGCCAGGATGCCGCCGAAGGTCCACATATAGTTCAGGTTGCGCGGCACCGGATAGGCGATGAAGCTGTCATAGACCATCCTGGGCAGCGGCATGCGGGCGTCGAACCAGCGTTCGATACCGGTCTTCGGCGTGTAGGTCGAGTGTCCCTCGCTCATCGAAATATCCCCTGCCTCAACCGATAAGGAGTTTGGTATCGGAAATGAATTTGAATACCGGAATCGCCATGTTCTCCGGCGCCGGGCCTTTGCGGATGCGGCCGGCGGTGTCGTATTGCGAGCCATGGCACGGGCAGAACCAGCCGCCGAAATCGCCTTCCTGGCCGAGCGGAATGCAGCCCAGATGGGTGCAGACCTGAACCATCACCATCCAGGCTTCCTTGCCGGGCGTGGTGCGGTTGGCGTCGGTCGCCGGCGCATCGGACGGCAAATTGGCGTTGCGGGCGATCGGATCCTTGAGATCGGAGAGGCTGACGGCCTCGCCGTCCTTCATTTCCTTCTCGGTGCGGTTGCGCACCACGACCGGCTTGCCGCGCCACTTGACGATCAGCGAACTGCCAGGCGTCAGCGAGGAGACATCGACCTCGACCGAAGCGAGCGCCAGCGTCGAGGCGTCGGGGCGCATCTGGTCGATGAACGGCCAGGCGACGGCACCGGCGCCGACCACGGCGGCCATGCCGGTGGCGACGTAGAGAAAATCTCGACGGTTGGGATCGTGGATGTCGGTTGCGCTCACGGGTGCCTGATCCTTTCGCCTCTTCCGCGCCGGTGGCTGAGCCTTGTTCCCCGCTCAATCACGCCAACCCGACAGCGCATGGCGAACAGGCTAGCGAATTCCTCCGGCATTTGGACTTCGGTTTATGCGTGAAGCCCGTTTTTGTCCAGACGGGTCAAGGCACAAGGGCAGATTGTCGCGGGGACAAATTACCCTGTCGCCCGGCGGGGCCGCCAAGCGCCGCAAAAGGCGTCTAAACAACCGGGAAACAACCGCAAATCCGGCATCGTTGTTTGCCTCGACATAGGCTGCCCGAGTGATCTATTTTCCCTGCCATGGTGCATGTCATCGATCGCGAGGAATGGTCTGTTCGCTCCAACCACTGGAAGGGCGAACTGCAATGCGGCGTCTACGGCTCAAACTCCTGCCTGATCTTCAACTACCTGCCTGATGTCGGCGGCGGCCCTCGGCTGCACGCTCATCCCTATGCGGAGATCTTCATCATCCGCGAGGGAACCGGCCTGTTCACGGTCGGCGACCAGGAGATCGAGGCCTCGGCCGGACAGATCGTCATAGTGCCGCCGCACACGCCGCACAAATTCACCAATCTCGGTCCAGGTCCGCTGGAAACGACCGACATCCACGAAAACGGCAGCTTCATCACGGAATGGCTGGAGTAATTCCTGCATAGCCCTGGCGGCTTCCCGGTTGACGCCTAGATCTACCGCATAGGCGCCAACCAGAAAGCCGCCAGGGCCAGGACATGCAAACCTCGACCATCGAAATCGAAGGGCTGAGCATTGCGATCCGCGAGGCAGGCCCCGCTGGCGCGCCGGCTTTCCTTCTGCTGCACGGATGGCCGCAAAGCTCCTACGCCTTCGAGCGGGTGATCGGCCGGTTGGCGGCCGACTACCGGGTCGTCGCCCCTGACCTGCCCTGCATCGGCGGCTCGCAAGGCGTGCCCGAGGCTGGTGACAAGAGAACCTTGGCGAGGCTGATGAGAGGCGTCGCAGAGACTTGCGGGTTGCGCCAGCTCGTGGCCGCCGGCCACGATGTCGGCGGCCAGATCGTATTTGCCTTGTTGAGCGACCATCCTGACATTCTTTCCGGCGCGGCGATCATGGACGTCGTCATTCCGGGCGTCGCTCCGTGGGAGAAGGTCATTCGCAATCCGCAAATCTGGCATTTCGCTTTTCACGCTATTCCAGCCTTGCCGGAAACGCTGGTCAGCGGCCATCAGAGCGCTTATTTCGACTTCTTCTTCAATGTGCTTTCGAAGGATCGAGCTTCGATCTCTGACGACGCCAGGGAAATCTACGCCAAGGCCTATTCCAGGCCGGAAAGCCTCCAGGCGGGGTTCGACTGGTATCGCGCCTTTCCCGAGGATGCCAAGGCCAATGCCGCGCGGCCCGCGAAGCCGATTGCGGTTCCGGTGCTGTATCTGAGGGGTTCGGCCGAGTCCGGCGACATCGGCGACTATGTCGATGGCCTGCGCGCAGCCGGGCTCTCAAATGTCGAGGGCGACATCATAGCCGACAGCGGACACTTCGTTGCCGATGAGAATCCCGAAGCGCTTGCCGCCCGCCTGGCGCGCTTCCACAGGGAAATCAGCGCGGCAAGTTCCAACTTTACATGGCGCCGAGCCTGACCAGCACGGCCTTGGGGATGTTGTATTCGCGGATGACGGCGTCATGCTTTCGAAGGCCGCACAATTCGCGCTGGATGAAATAGGCGTGAACGGCCACGGCAGCCTCCTTGAGAAGCAGGGGACGCATGTCCTCGTCGGCATTGCTGGTCAGCCGGGCCAGCGTCTCCTCGACCTTTTGACCGGCTCGGCCGAGTGCGGCAGCCTTCTCGGCGAGGATTTCATGACCAAGCGCGTCGAAGGCCGCTTCGGCGGCCGACGCGCCGGCAAGATGAGATGGCGGACGCAAGGACATTTCAGTTCCCTTTCCCGAACACCATGCGGTGGGTGACGAATTCTTCGCCTTCCACGCGCTGAAAGCCAAGCCGTTCATAAAAACCGAAGGCTTCCGGCGGCGCGCGGGTGTTCAACACGGAGAAATATTGGCGAGCCCGGTCGATCACGGTCTCGACCAGTATGCGGCCGAGGCCGTTGCGGCGGTGGCGGGCGCTGACGAACAGGTGCCGGACCCGGCCCTGGTCCCTGCCCTCGAAATAGGGATCGATGTTCAGCCCGCACACGCCGGCGAGTTCCCGGCCATGCCATAGCCCGAAAAGTCCCTCGCCGCGCTTCAGGAACTTGTTGCGGCCGCTTGCCCAGCCATCCGCCAGCCGCACCAGCATCCAGTAGCCTTCCAGCCGGCTCTCTACCTTCAACGCGTCGAAGGCCGCCGCGGATGGTCGCAAACGCTTGAGCGCATAGTCGATCTCTGGGCCAACCTCTCGGCCGATCTCGGGGCTGACCTCTGGCGATCCACCCATGCGCCTACTCCGCCGGCCGCGTCTCTTCGAGCACGCTTTCCTCGTGATAGAGGAAGCCGCCGGACTGGCGCTTCCACAGCCGGGCATAGAGGCCGTCGAGCGCCACCAGCTCGTCATGCGTGCCTTGCTCGACGATGCGGCCGCCGTCGAGCACCACCAGGCGGTCAAGTGCCGCGATCGTCGACAACCGGTGGGCAATGGCGATCACGGTCTTGTTCTCCATCAGCCGCGTCAGATTCTCCTGGATCGCCGCCTCGATGTCGGAATCGAGCGCCGACGTCGCCTCGTCGAGGATGAGGATCGGCGCGTCCTTGAGGAAGACGCGGGCGATCGCCACGCGCTGGCGCTGGCCGCCCGACAGCTTGACGCCGCGTTCGCCGACAAAGGCTTCGTAGCCCTGCCGGTCCCTGTTGTCGCGCAAGCTCAGGATGAATTCGTGGGCCTCGGCCTTCCCTGCCGCCGCGATCACCTGCGCGTCGGTCGCGTCGGGCATGCCGAGCTTGATGTTGTCGCGCAGCGAGCGATGGAATAGGGCGGTGTCCTGGCTTACGACGCCGATATTGGCGCGCAGCGAATTCTGCGTCACACCGGAGATATCCTGGCCGTCGATGGTTATCTGGCCGCTTTCGAGGTCGTAGAGGCGCAGGATCAGGTTGGCCAGCGTCGTCTTCCCGGCGCCCGACGGCCCGACCAGCCCGACCTTCTCGCCCGGCCTGACGACAAGGTCGATGCCGTTCAGCACGCCAAACCCCTTACCGTAGTGGAATTCGACATTCTTCACGTCGATGCGTCCGCCCGTCACGACCAGCTCTTTCGCGTCCGGTACGTCGGTCAGGCCGAGCGGCTGCGAGATCAGCGCCTTGGAGTTCTCCAGCACGCCGAGGTTTCGCAAGATGCTGTTCATCTGCATCATCAGCCGGCCGAGCAGCATGTTGAGGCGCAGCACCAGCGACAGCGTGAAGGCGACGGCGCCGACGGTGATCGAGCTCTCGACCCAGAGATAGACCGCAAAGCAGCCGATCGCGGTGATCATGATGCCCGACAGCGTCGTCAGCGCCATGCGCACGCCGGTCAACCGGCGGGTGAAGGGGCGCAATGCGTCGAGATAGATGTCGAAGCCGTTCCTGATGTAGCGGTCGTCGCCGTCGGCCGCGAACAGTTTCAGCGTCTGCACATTGGAGTAGGAATCGACGATGCGGCCATTGATCATCGAGCCCGCCTCGGCGGTCGCTTCGGCGTGCTTGCGGATCGCCGGCAGATAGCGCCTGGCCAGAAAGCCAAAGGCGGTGATCCAGATCACCACCAATGCCGCCAGCCTGAGATCGAGCCCCGCGACCAGCGCAAGCGTCGTCGCCGTATAGACGATCATGAACCAGACGACCTCGATGAAGCTCTCCATCAGGTCGCCGGTCGCCTGCCCCGCCTGCCAGACTTTCGTCGCGATCCGGCCGGCGAAATCGTTCTGGAAGAAGGCGTAGGACTGGCGCGAGACGTGCCGGTGCGCCTGCCAGCGCACCAGATTGTAGAAGCCGGGCGTGATCGTCTGTTCGTCGACCAGCGCCGACAACCCGACGACCATTGTGCGGAGGACCAGCACCACCGCGACCATGAACATCAGTTCCGGGCCGGCGGCGGTCCATAATGCATGCCAGCTCCGCTCGCCGGGCAACTGGTCGAGAATATCGACCAGCCGCCCGACGAAATAGAACAGCCCGGCCTCGACCAGCGGCGCGATCCCGCCGACGACCAGCATAGCGAAGAAGGCGAACTTCGCCTGGCCGACATAGTGCCATAGGAAGCCGGCGACGCTGGCCGGTGGCCGAAGATGCGCCGGCTCCCTGAACGGATAGACCCAGGATTCGAACCAGCGGTAGACGGCTGTCATCATGCGGCGGCCATCATTCTGCGGCTTGCCCCTTCGCGCCAATGTCGTTGGCGACACTGTGGTTGGCGGCGCCGACCGGGCCGTCGTCGAGCAGGAATCCACCCGACTGGCGCTGCCAGAGCTGCGCGTAGAGCCCGCCGCTGGCGACCAGTTCCTCGTGCGACCCCTCCTCGATGACGCGGCCCTGGTCCATCACGACGAGCCTGTCCATCGCCGCGATGGTCGACAGCCGGTGCGCGATGGCGATGACAGTCTTGCCCTGCATGAGTTTGTAGAGATTCTCCTGGATGGCGGCTTCCGCCTCGGAATCGAGCGCCGAAGTCGCTTCGTCAAGGATAAGAATAGGGGCGTCCTTCAACATAACGCGAGCAATGGCGATGCGTTGCCGCTGGCCGCCGGACAGTTTGACGCCACGGTCGCCGACATAGGCATCGAAACCCTTGCGGCCGCTATGGTCCGAAAGCGCTGATATGAAATCCAGCGCCTCGGCCCGCCGCGCCGCCTCGAGCAACATCTCGTCGCTGGCATCGGGCCGGCCATAAAGTATGTTGTCGCGCACCGAACGATGCAGCAGCGAGGTATCCTGCGTGACCATGCCGATCTGGGCGCGCAGCGAATCCTGCTTCACGCCGGCGATCTCCTGGCCGTCGATCAGGATCCGGCCGGACTCCAAATCGTAGAAGCGCAGGAGGAGGTTGACCAGCGTCGACTTGCCGGCGCCCGAGCGTCCGACAATGCCGACCTTCTCGCCCGGTTTCACCGCCAGCGACAGGTTTTCGATGACGCCCTTCTGCTTGCCGTAGTGGAAGCGGATGTCCTCGAAGCGGATATCGCCTTTGGAAACGTTGATCTCCTTGGCATCCGGCCTGTCTTCGACGAGGCGCGGCAGCGAGATGGAGGCAATGCCGTCCTGCACCGTGCCGATATTCTCGAACAGGCCCGACATTTCCCACATGATCCACTGCGACATGCCCCACATCCGGAGCACCAGGCCAATGACCACGGCGACCGCGCCGATCGTCACTGCTTGCCCCATCCACAGCCACAGCGAGATGGCGGTGACCGAGAACAGCAGAAGCGCGTTCAGTATGTAGAGCGAGCCGAACAGCACCGTCACCAGCCGCATCGACCGGTAGACCGTGTCGAGGAAGCCCATCATGCCTTCCCTGGCGAAGGCGGCCTCGCGGCGCGAATGGCTGAACAGCTTTACCGTCTGGATGTTGGTGTAGCTGTCGACGACGCGGCCGGTCATGGTCGAGCGCGCATTGGCCTGCTCCTCGCCGACCTTGCCCAGGCGCGGGATGAAAAAGCGCAGCAACAGGATGTAGCCGACCAGCCAGACGCCGAGCGGCGCGGCCAGCCGCCAGTCGGCCGAACCGACGATCAGCAGCATGCCGAGGAAATAGACGATGACGTAGTTCAGGACGTCGATCACCTTGATGACGCATTCGCGCACGGCGAGTGCCGTCTGCATCAGCTTGGTGGCGATGCGGCCGGCGAATTCGTCCTGGTAGAAGCTCATCGATTGCTTGAGCAGGTAGCGATGCACCTGCCAGCGGATGCGCATGGGATAGTTGCCCATCAGGGTCTGCTGGTTGAGCAACGAATGCAGCCAAACCGTGCCGGGCAGCGCGAACAGCACGATGAACGCCATGCCGGCGAGCTTCCAGCCCTCCGTCTGCAGGAAGGTCTCGCGGTTCTGCCCCGACAGCCAGTCGACGATGCGGCCAAGGAAGCCGAACATCCACACTTCCGCGATGGCGATGGCCGCCACCAGCACCGCATCGACCAGGATATAGGGCCATGCGCCGCGCGTATAATGCAGGCAGAAGGCAACCAGCGTCTTGGGCGGTTCGACCGGTTCCGCGGCCGGGAACGGATCGAGCCTTCTTTCAAACCAGCTAAACAACAACATTAGGGCATGCCTGTAAAATCTGTTTTCCGCTTACGCGGCTTGGCGACGTACAAAGTCCTCGGACCGCATGGCGTCGAGGGCCGACGCTCCGGAATCATCCGGAGCGTCGGCCCTGCTTCGCGCAATATAGGGGCTCGCCGGCTTTTCGCCGACAGCCACCTTTGTCGATGCTGACGACACGGTGCCACCAGTGCGGTTTTTTGCGCCCGGTCGGATCAGCCGGATGATGCGGCGCACCAGCGACGGTCGGCTCGGGTCGGGAACCGCGTGCGAGAAATCGACATCCGGCAACATGCCGCGATGCGGACGCCGGCGCACTTCGGCATGAACCGCCGACGAATAGGTTTCGCCGATCAGCAGCGCCCAGGTCGGCAGCCGGTGGATATGCAGGCTCCTCGAGCCCGGTATTCTGTATGGATCGAACATCGGTCCGTCCTCCGTGTTGAAATAGAGATAAAAAGGATGATCGAGATCGTGCCGCGGGGTCGGCGGCGGATCAGTCGGGACGCATTGGGACGGGGCCATCGGCCCCTTCGGCAGCTTGAAAAACATCGCAGGATTCCTTCGAAGACCAGGGTATGGTTTCGGCGGAGATCGGTGCGGAAGTGCCTAAAAGATCAGGAGAAACGTCGTACCGAAACCGCCAGGGCGCAAGTAAGCCCACGGGTGGGGCGCTGGATGTGCATGGTCATCATGAATTACCCCTCCATCGGTTCGGGTTGACAATGCTGGTCGTATACCCGACTTCGAAAAAAATGGCCACCCGCAGGTCCAGGAATTTCCAAAACCAGGAAGCTGCTGTGGCCGATCTGCCACTTATTAGAAGGACGCGAAAGTGAACCGTGGTCTCCGCATCGCGCTCTACCAGCCTGACATTGCCGGCAATACCGGGACAATCCTGCGCTTCGCCGCTTGCCTCGGCCTTGGCGTCGACATCATCGAGCCGGCCGGCTTTCCGCTTTCCGACAGAGCGCTCAAACGCGCCGGCATGGACTACCTCGAAATGGCTGCCCTGACCCGGCATGTCGACTGGAACGCCTTCGAGGAGTGGCGCAAGGCCCGCGCGGACCGGCTGGTGTTGCTGTCGACCAGGGCTACGGCCCCCTATACCGACTTCAGCTTCACCGACCGCGACATCCTCCTGTTTGGCCGCGAATCCGCGGGCGTGCCGGAACCAGTCCATCAGGCGGCGGATGTTCGGCTGACAATCCCGATGCAGCCCACCGCGCGCAGCCTCAACGTCGCTCTTTCCGTGGCCATGGTGGCGGGCGAAGCCATCCGGCAGCTCGGATAGGGGATCGCCGGCAGCGCCGTCCGCGATGATTTTTGCCCAGGCGCACATCCGCCTTCTCCTTCGTTTGCACATCCAAGCTTTCTTGGCTACAAGCTCAACTTAACTTGAGGTCAAGCGGAAAGTACGAAGATGGCGCCGGTAACCGAATTGACGGTCGGCCAGGTGGCCGCGCGCAGCGGCGTGGCGGTGTCGGCGCTGCATTTCTATGAAGCCCGCGGGCTGATCCGCAGCCACCGCACCTCCGGCAACCAGCGCCGCTACGGCCGCGATGTGCTGCGACGCGTGGCCGTAATCCGGATTGCCCAGGAGGTCGGCATTACGCTCGCGGAGATCGGTGCCGCACTTGAATCATTACCTGAAGGCCGCACGCCGACGCGCGAGGATTGGAATCTGCTTTCAACGGCTTGGCGCGATAGCCTCGATCAGAAAATCAGCCAGCTGAAGAAACTGCGCGACGGGCTGAGCGACTGCATCGGCTGCGGCTGCATGTCGATCGACAAATGCCCGCTGAGGAACAAGGGCGACCGGCTGGCCAGGGAGGGAACGGGGGCGAGACGGCTGTTGGTCGAGCGTTAATCCGCCGCCGGCAGGCGCCTGATCGTGAACTCGATCAGATCGCCCGGGCGCTCGAACCAGCTTTCGATCTCGGTCCAGTAGGCCTGCTTGGGAAAGCGCTCGAACCATTCCTTGGCCTTCAAGCGGGCATCGGAGCGCGGCAGGACGAACGTCTCGCGCAAAAAGCCGTCGCGCGGCATGCGCGCGCGCTCGGCCCGGCTTTGGTCGAGCCTTTTCTTCAGGCCATCCAGCGGCGGTCTTGCCGGGGTGCGCATGAAGCAACTCCTTACACCCTAAATCAGACGGGACTTGACCCTGATCCCTAAGAGATTAGGGATCGCGCCGGCAAAAGACGAGTCATTTATCGGGAATCCCCACGACGGGTGGCCCACAACCGGAGACGGCACTTGGAACGACCCGAAATACCGGCAGGCCTGCCCGCCGACATCGAAGAGAAGATGATGAAGGCCCGGCTTTGGTTCGAGGCGCTGCGCGAGCGCATCTGCGGCGCTTTCGAGCAGATCGAGCAGGACCTTGGGGGCCGCTCGCCTCATGGTCGCCCGGCCGCTTCGAAAAGACGCCGTGGGAACGCGATCAGGGCAAGGGCGGGGGCGGCACCATGTCGATGATGCATGGCCGCGTCTTCGAGAAGGTCGGCGTTCACACTTCGACCGTTTATGGAGAGTTCTCGCCCGAGTTCAGGAAGCAGATGCCCGGCGCCGAGGAAGACCCGCGCTTCTGGGCATCGGGCATTTCGCTAATCGCGCACCCGTGGAATCCCAACGTTCCGGCCGTGCACATGAACACCCGCATGGTGGTCACATCCAGGCAATGGTTCGGCGGCGGCGCCGACCTGACGCCGGTGCTCGACCGCCGCCGCACGCAGGATGATCCCGACACGACGGCCTTCCACCGCGCCATGCAGTTCGCTTGCGAGAAGAATGCCGACGTCGCCGACTATCCGAAATTCAAGGCCTGGTGCGATGAGTACTTCTTCCTGCCGCACCGCAACGAGCCGCGCGGCACCGGCGGCATCTTCTTCGACTGGCTGCATTCGGGCGAGGAGAAGGGCGGCTGGAACGCCGATTTCAATTTCGTCCAGGATGTCGGGCGTTCGTTCCTCGTCGTCTACGGCCACCTGGTGCGCGCCAACTTCAACGAGAACTGGACCGATGGCGACCGCGACGAACAGCTCATCCGCCGCGGCCGCTACGTCGAATTCAACCTGCTGCACGATCGCGGCACCATCTTCGGGCTGAAGACCGGGGGCAACGTCGCCTCGATCCTTTCCAGCCTGCCGCCGGAGGTGCGCTGGCCATGACCTGGGCGGGCGGCGGGACGCACGATGCTTTGATGCAACCATGCCGCCCCTCCCGTGTTATAGTTTTCGCCCCGCTTACGTCTGACAATTCGACCGTAAGCCAAAAATGGCGGAGCCTCGACCGGCTCCATGGAGCAAGAGGAGAAATCCCATGAAGCAATTTCACTGCGGGTCGCTCGTTCCCGGTTGCGAATGGCACACACGTGCCGACGAGGAGGCCGAGGTGATGCGCCGCGCCGTCGAGCATATGCGCGAGACGCATGGCGAGACGACCATCCGTGAGACGATGATCGAGGCGATCCGCTCGCGCATCGAGAAGGTCCGCGACGCCGCGTAGGGTGCGGCGGGGGTTTTTAGGTAATCGCAAAAGAACCGCGGTGCGCTCGGGTAACGCGCGTCGCGTCGATTTAATTGCGAGACACTGCCTGCATCTCAAAAAATTATATTTGCTCCAGCTAAAATAAACCGCGCGGTAACCGAACCCGTGCGATCGTCGGACTGATTTCCAGACTACAGGGGGCTGCCAGAGAAGCCCGTCGCCGCCAGGCACTGGTCCGGAATCGGTGGGCGAGGTGTTCGCGCATGCGCGAAAAGTCCGGCGATCGTGCGAGTTTGTGCGCAATGGCGCTCCTGTCGTGGGCGCTCCTTGGCGCGTCGCCGGCGATTGCCCAGGAAATGACGACATCGCTCATCGACATCCATCAGGGCTCGCCGCTCAGCGACAAGGCGAGAGGCCTGGGTGACGGCGGGTATGAACTGCAGACCGGAAGCCGGGTCTCGTTCAACCAGTGGTACCAGACAAACTGGGTCGACATGCATGTGGACCTGATGACGCAGATCACGCAGGACACCGGTATCCTTTGGGGATTTGGCACCGGGGAACAAGGCGAGAAGTATCGCATCGCGCCCAGCCTCAAGCTTGGTTTCCTCACACAGCTGCATCCGAGCGCGAACAGCATCCTGTCCCTGTCGTTCACCACGACCTTCGGCGGCAAGCTCAGCGAAAAGCCCTGCCAGGCCGATTATGGCGATTTGGGCACCTTCAGCGTCAACTGCCGGCTCGCCGCCGGGGAGATGGCACCCGATGAAACCTTGAAATATCTGGTTAACGCTAAACCGGAGAGCCAGCATCTGTGGCTGAATTACCGTGTTACTTTCTGATCGCGAGGGGCCGGGCACGAGATGTCGCGTAGCCGCGGGAGATTCGCGATCGTCCGTCCTAGCTCTTGTTTGAACCGGGGTAAAAACATGTCAAATGCGCATTGGAAATTCGCTATTGCCACGGCCCTCGCCCTCCTGCCGGCATCGATTGCCATGGCTCAGGAAGCAGTCGGTCCTGATCCGCTGTCCGCGCTCTGCGTCGGCGGTCAATCCAACGCATCCATATGCCTGAGCGCGACCCTGCCGGCGGCCACGTCGCAGACCTTGCAAAACTGGATGAGCCCGGATGTCGGGGCCGCATGGCGCGCCGGTTACAAGGGCCAAGGCGTCACCATCACGATCGTCGACGACTTCTCCAGCACCTCGAAGTTCAGCGGCAATTTCGGCATCGGCACGCAGACCCAGCGCCATGGCGAATGGACCCGCGAAGAAGCCAGCATGATCGCGCCGCTGGCGACGATAAGGTCGAAAGATTTTTCCACCAGTTCATCGGTCGCGCTGGCGCCGGGCCTGAACGTGCTCAATCTGAGCTATGGCATGTACGCCAAGGCAGGCTACAGCCCAAGCCAGATCGGATGGAGCGCCGAGGAAGCCTCCATCATCTCCTATGCCACCAAGGGAACGGCCGTGGTTTCGAAGGCGGCGGGCAACGACGCGGTTGCCGTGGGCGGCGTCACCAGTGGCCAGCAGGATTATCTCGACCTCGCTTTGGTCGGAAAGGCATCCGCGATTTTCGTCGGCGCGCTCAACAGCAACGGCACGACGTCGAACAAGGCCACCATGGCCTGGTACTCCAATACCGCCGGTTCCAACACGGCTGTGCAGAGCCATTTCCTGGTCGTGGGTGTCACCGGGGACAAGACCGGCCTTTACGGCACCTCTTTCGCCGCGCCGATCGTTGCCGGCTACGCCGCCATCGTCGGCAGCAAGTTCACCAAGGCAACGCCGACCCAGATCACCAACCAGTTGCTGAATACGGCCCGGACCGACACGCTGGCCAACTATAACGCCTCCGTCTATGGCAAGGGCGAGGCAAGCCTTTCGCGCGCCCTCGCTCCGCTGTCGATCAAGTAGCAGAACGGAACAGCAGGGCAACACCGGCGGAGACCGGGCGGCTCCGGCCTACGTTTCAAGGGCTTGCGCGGCGCGTTCGAGCAACGTGCCGCGATCAGCCGCAAATCCCGCCTCGACCCATTCGGCTTCGAGATTCTTGAGGATTTCGCCGAGCTTCGGCCCCGGCTTTGCGCCGAGCGCCGTCAGATCGGCCCCTCTGAGCGGAAACTCGGGCCGTTCCCATTTGAGCGCGAAGGCAAGCAGGCGCGAAAAGCCGCCCGCTTGAAGCAATGCGTCATTGTCCTCGACGGCGCGCACCCGCGCCGCGGCAAGCGACAGCCGCAGGCGGTCGACAAACCCTTGCCGGTCGCCGCGATAGAGCCGTTTCGCCAGTTCGCCCTCGGTCGTCTTCGGCTCGACGGCCGTGGTAAGCGCCCAGTGGAGCATGCGGTCGGCTTCGGCGGTCGAGAACCTGAGCCTCTCGGCCAGCGTCTTCATGCGCGCTGCATCCGGCGGCACGATCGCCTCCAGCCGCAGCATCGGATCCACCGCCCAGCCCAGGTCTTTCTCGGCCTTGGTCAACCCGTGGATGGCATCGATACCCCATTTCTCGCTTTCCGACAGCGTGGCGGTCAGGACACCAGCCTGGCGCATCCACAGCAGTGCGCGCGACGGATCGGGGGCCGACAACAGCTTTTTCAACTCGGACCAGACGCGCTCGGCCGAGAGCTGGCCAAGGCCGTCCTTCAGCCGGGCGCAGGCCTTCAACCCCTCGGCGTCCGGCCGGCCGTCGCCATACCAGGCAAAGAAACGAAAGAAGCGCAGGATGCGCAGATAATCCTCGCGGATGCGCGCCTCCGGGTCGCCGATGAAGCGCAGCCGGCGCGCCTCGATGTCGGCGATGCCGCCGACAAGGTCGACAACCCGTCCGTCGGCCTCCGCGTAGAGCGCGTTGATGGTGAAGTCGCGCCGCTCGGCGTCGAGCTTCCAGTCGCGTCCGAAAGACACCTTGGCGCGGCGGCCATCGGTCTCGACGTCGGCGCGCAAGGTGGTGATCTCGTAGGGTTTGCCGCCGGCAACCACCGTGATCGTGCCATGCTCGATGCCGGTCGGCACCGCCTTGAAGCCTTCGCCCTCGGCGCGGCGGATGGTCTCCTGCGGCAGGCAAGAGGTGGCGATGTCGACGTCGGCGACAGGCTGGCCCATCAGCGCGTTGCGCACGGCGCCGCCGGCGATACGCGCCTCTTCACCGCCTTCGGTGAGCGCGCCAAGCAGGCGCTGCAGATGCTTGTCGGAGAGCCAGTCGGCCCTGTCCGCGATCGAAACACTCACGCATAGAGCCTTTCATAGAGCGTACGGATGATACCGGCGGTGACGCCCCAGATGCGCCGGTCGCCATAGGGCATGTCGTAGAAGAACCATTCGAGATCGTTCCACATGCGGCTGTCGCGCTTGTGATTGGCGGCGTCCATCAGGAAGCGCAGCGGCACCTCGAAGGCGGCATCGACCTCGTCGGCGTTCAAAGCCAATTGGAAACCCGGCCGCACGATGCCGAGCACCGGCGCGATGCGGTAGCCGCTGCCGGCAACGTAATCCGGCATGCGGCCGATGACCTCGATACGATCCTGGCCAAGGCCGATCTCCTCGAAGGTCTCGCGCAGCGCCGCCGCCTCCGGGCTCGTGTCGGTCGCATCGATCGTGCCGCCCGGGAAAGCCACTTGCCCGGAATGATTGCGCAGTCTCTCGGCCCGTTTGGTCAGGAGAACCGTCGCCTCGCCGTCATGGTCGACCACCGGGATCAGCACCGCCGCATTGCGCAGCGGCTTGCCCGGGTTGAGGCGTGGGTGGCCGGGATTGAAGCGGTGATCGCCATAGTCGTCGCCGGCATGCGCGTCCGGCTGCGCGGCAAAGCGCGCGCGAAAATCCGCCGATGAGAACGGCGCCGGCGATACCTGGTCCATCACGCGCTCAACCGCTTCAACTGATCCGCCGGCATGATCGGAAACACGGCATTGTTCGAGCGCACCGAAAACATCGTCCGGCCGTCGATCTCGATCTCCTCGCCATGCCCGACCAGCTCGTACATGACGGGCCGCGCCACCAGCGCCTCCAGCCTGCCGCGCACCAGCAGATAGGGCTTCAAACCGCCGGTCTCGTTCTCGTCGACGAAGCGCAGCGGCCGCTCCGGCCCGGCCTCGACCACGTCGCCGACATTGGTGCGGAAGGTGATGACCTGATCCTCGCCTTCGCCCGAAACATCCATCTCGACGGCGATGAACGGCGCATCGGCGACGCGGATGCCGACCTTTTCCACCGGCGTCACCAGATAGGTCCTGCCGTCGGCGTCCTTGCGCAGCACGGAGGAGAAAAGTTGCACCAGCGGCATCCGGCCGATCGGCGTGCCCAGGTAGAACCAGGTGCCGTCGGCCTTGATCTCCATGTCGAGATCGCCGCAAAAGTCGGGATTCCAGCGTTCGACGGGCGCCGCGCCCTTGCCGGCACGGGCCGCGCGCGAGATCAGCGCCTCGAGGCCTCGAGCTTCGGTGGCCTGCGTAAGGCTTTGTTGGCGATGTTCGTGGTGTTCGCTCATCGTCACGAAATAGTCACTGTTGTTCCGCTTGTCAGCCTAAGTCTGTGATTTAAGTTCCAGCATAGGCGCCCCGCGAGGCCGAATCGCGGCAACCTATGGTATGGTGCGGGCCAGTATTTCCAAACCATGGCATTTCCAACCAAAGGGATCGATGCGGCATGAGCGTGATGGTCAAGGAAAGCCCGATTAGCGAAACGGACATGGTCGCCGAGGCCGAGAAGGCGCTTGCCGACATCTCCAGGATCCGTGACGGGGTTGGCCGGGTGATCTTCGGCCAGGAGCACGTCGTCGAGCGCACCCTGGTGGCGCTGTTGGCCGGCGGTCACGCGCTTCTGGTCGGCGTGCCGGGCCTGGCCAAGACCAAGCTGGTCGAGACGCTGGGCGTCGTGCTCGGGCTCGATTCACGCCGCATCCAGTTCACGCCCGACCTGATGCCGTCCGACATCCTCGGCTCCGAGGTCATGGAGCAGGACGAGACCGGCAAGCGCTCCTTCCGCTTCATTTCCGGCCCGATCTTCGCCCAGCTGCTGATGGCCGACGAGATCAACCGCGCCTCGCCGCGCACGCAATCGGCGCTGCTGCAGGCGATGCAGGAATATCACGTCACCATTGCCGGCGCGCGCTACGATCTGCCCTCGCCCTTCCATGTGCTGGCGACGCAGAACCCGCTGGAGCAGGAAGGCACTTACCCGCTGCCCGAAGCCCAACTCGACCGCTTCCTGATGCAGGTCGACATCCTCTACCCCGAAATCGAGGCCGAGCGCCGCATCCTTCTGGAAACCACCGGCGTCGAGGACGCCAAGGCCACCAACGTGCTGCAGCCGGCACGGCTGAAGGAGATCCAGACACTGATCCGCCGCATGCCGGTGCCCGAAAGCGTCGTCGAGGCGATCCTTACCCTGGTGCGCTCGGCGCGTCCGGGCCAGGGCAATGCCGACACCGACAAGCATGTCGCCTGGGGTCCGGGCCCGCGCGCCAGCCAGGCGCTGATGCTGTGCACCAGGGCCCGCGCGCTCTACGACGGACGGCTGGCGCCCTCGGTCGACGATGTCAGGGCGCTGGCCGAGCCGGTGCTGCAGCACCGCATGGCGCTGACCTTCGCCGCCCGTGCCGAAGGCACCAGCGTGCGCGATGTGGTGGCGAAACTCGTGAAAGGCGTTTGATGGCGCGTATCGGCGAGGTCCAGGCTCCGGCAGCGACGCGCGACGCGCTCGCCCGCGGCCGGTTGCGGGCTTCGCTCGTGCCTGACCTGCTGGTCGAGGCGCGCCGCATCGTCAACACCGTGATCGCCGGCTGGCATGGCCGCCGCAAGCGCGGTATCGGCGAGAATTTCTGGCAGTTCCGGCCCTATGTCGAAGGCGATTCCTCGCGGATCGACTGGCGCCGCTCGGCCCGCGACGACCACACCTATGTGCGCGACCGTGAATGGGAAGCCGCCCACACGGTCTGGCTGTGGGCCGATCCCTCGCCGTCCATGCTCTACAAATCGACCGGCGCCGGCGTTTCCAAGCAATCGCGCGCCCTGGTGCTGACGCTTGCCATGGCCGAGCTTCTGTCGCGCAGCGGCGAGCGCATTGCCTGGCCGGGGCTGACCGATCCGTTCACCGCCCGCAACGGCGCCGAGCGCATCGCCGCCCAGCTCATGCATGCCAGCGAGCTGCCGGCAAAACCCGATCTCTCCGACATCAGGCGCTTCTGCGACATCGTCATCGCCAGCGATTTCCTCGATCCGGTCGAGGAGACCATGGCCTGGCTCGACGTGCTCGCCCGCCACGGTGTGCGCGCCCATCTGATCGAGGTCGCCGACCCGGCCGAGGAAACTTTCCCCTATGCCGGCCGCACCGAGTTCACCGATCCCGAGACCGGCGACAAGCTGACTGCGGGCCGCGCCGAAATGCTGGCCGACGAATACCGCCTGCTCTACACCGCCCGCCGCCAGGAACTGGCCAGTTGGTGCAAGCGACTCGGCTGGAGCTTTACCGTCAACCACACCGACCGACTGGCTTCCGACGCGCTGGTGCGCCTGCACATGGCGATGACCGCCGATGGCGGTAAGCCTGGCATTTCCGCCGATGGCGATAAGCCTGGGAAGGCTGTCGCATGAGCTGGCTGCCGCTCTCCTTCGGCGCCCCCATGGTGCTGTGGGGCCTGTTGGCGCTGCCGGTGATCTGGTGGCTGCTGCGGCTCACCCCGCCCAAGCCGCAGACCGAGGTGTTTCCGCCGCTGAAGATCCTGGCCCGTGTGCTGAGGCGTGAGGAAACCCCGCAGCGCAGCCCCTGGTGGCTGACGCTGCTCAGGCTGCTGATGGCGGCCCTCGTCGTCGCGGCATTGGCAGAACCGGTCTTCAATCCGCGTGAAAAGCTGCCGGCCGAGGGTGCCGCCCTTGCCCTGGTCATCGACAATGACTGGGCCAGCGCCGCCGACTGGAACAAGCGCGTCGCCACCGCCGAGCGGCTGATCAACGACGCCGGCTCGAACGGCGTGCCGGTCGTCATCGCCTTCACCGCCGAAAAGCCCAATGCGGAGATCGGCCCTTTCGATGCCGCCGCCGCACTCGACCGGCTGCGCGCCGCCAAGCCGCGGCCGATCCCGACCGACCGGCCCGCCGTCTATGCCCGCGTCGCTGGCGTGCTGGAGGGCTTGCCCGGTGCCAGCGTCGCCGTGCTGGCCGATGGCCTGGCGGCAAAGGGCGACGAGGCCGCCTTCAACACGCTGTTGTCGAAAAATGCCGCCCGCGTCGTCTGGGCGGTGGCCGACCGGCTTTCCCTGACCGGCCTGACGTCTGCCGAAAACCAGGTCGATGGCTTTGCCCTGACCGCCGTCCGCGCGCCCGGCGATCCAGCCCCGGCGCAGGTCACCGCCGGCGCCTTCGACGACAAGGGCCGCCGCATCGCCGATGCGACCCTGACCTTCGCGCCGGGCAAGGCCGCGGCCACCGGCACCATGGCGGTGCCGTTCGAATTGCGCAACGACTTCGCCTCGATCGCGCTCGATGGCGAACGGCATGCGGGTGCCGTGCGCGTGCTCGACGAAAGCTCCAAGCGCCGCCGTGTCGGGCTGTTGTCGCAAGCCGAGGCCGACCAGGCGCAGCCGCTTCTGTCGCCGCTCTACTACATCAGGCGCGCGCTGCAGCCCTTCGCCGATCTGGTCGAGCCCTCCAGCGCCGATCTCGCCGACGCCATCCCGCAGATCCTCGACCAGAAGCCGGCGATGATCGTCATGGCCGATATCGGCACCATTCCCGCACAGGTTCGGCAAAGGCTGGTCGACTGGGTCGACAATGGCGGCACGCTGGTGCGCTTCGCCGGCTCGCGGCTGGCCGCCGCCGGCAATGACGACGATTTGCTGCCTGTCCGCCTGCGCACCGGCGAACGTTCGCTCGGCGGCGCGCTGTCATGGACCTCGCCGCAACCGGTCACCGAATTTCCCAAGGCCGGCCCGTTCGCCGACCTGGCGCCGCCGACCGAGGTCACGGTGACCAGGCAGGTGCTGGCCGAACCGACACCCGACATCGTCGAGCGCACCTGGGCCGCCCTTGCCGATGGCACGCCGCTGGTCACCGGGCTGAAGAAAGGCAAGGGCACGCTGGTGCTGTTCCATGTCACGCCCGAGGCGACGTGGTCGAACCTGCCGATCTCGGGCAGCTTCGTCGAGATGCTGCGCCGCATCGTGCAGCTCTCGCGCAACCAGGGCGCGGCGGTCGCCAATGCCGAAGCCGCTGCCACGTCGCTGGCACCCTATCGGATGATCGCGGCCGATGGCTCGCTGGTGCCGCCGACATCGGATGCACGGCCGCTGGTGCCGGGCGCTGGCACGCTGCCGGTCACCTTCGAGAACCCTCCGGGCTTATATGGTTCGGAGACGGGCGTCTTCGCCCACAATCTGCTCGACGTCGCAAGCACCTTCGAGCCACTGGCGCGCCCGCAAGTGACGGTGCCCGTCACCACCATCCAGTATGCCTTTGATGAATCGCGCAACCTGAAGGGTGCGCTGGTCGCCGCGGCTCTGTTGCTGATGCTGCTCGACACGCTGGCGGTGTTGTGGATGGGCGGTCTGTTTTCGCGCCGGCCCCGCCGGGCCGGTGCCGCGGCAACCACCGCCGCCGTGCTGATCGCGCTTGGCGCGCTGTTCGGTCACGCCGACCTTGCCCGTGCCGACGACGCCAAGCCTGGTGACCAGGGCGCTATCGAGGCAATTTCGAAAACCCGCATCGCCTATGTGCTGACCGGCGTGCCGGGTGTCGATTCGATCAGCCGTGCCGGGCTCGAGGGCCTGACCCGCTTCCTGATCGAGAAGACGGCGCTTGAACCGGGCGCGCCGGCCGGCGTCGACATTTCGAAGGACGAGCTGTCCTTCTATCCCCTGATCTACTGGCCGATCGACCCGGCGGCACCGATGCCGAGCCAGGCGGCCATCGCCCGCATCGACGCCTATATGCAGCAGGGCGGCACAGTGCTGTTCGACACGCGCGACCAGTTCGCCAATGGCATCGGCGCCGATTCAACCAGCCCGGCGACCGAGCGGTTGCGCGACATTCTCGGCAACCTCAACGTGCCGCCGCTGGAGCCGGTGCCGTCGGACCATGTGCTGACCAAGTCCTTCTTCATCCTGCCCGAATTTCCCGGCCGCTTCGCCGGCAGCCCGCTCTGGGTCGAGGCATCGCTCGATGCCAGCAATGCCGACAACCGGCCGGTGCGCACCGGCGACGGCGTGTCGCCGATCATGATCACCGCCAATGATTTCGCCGGCGCCTGGGCGGTCGACGAGAATGGCGACCCGCTATTGCCGACCGTGCCCGCCGACCCGATGCAGCGGGTCTACGCGCTGCGCGCCGGCGTCAACATCATGATGTACATGCTGACCGGCAATTACAAATCCGACCAGGTGCATGTTCCCATCCTGCTCGAACGTCTGGGGCAGTAGGATGATGTGTTTTCTTGCGCCGCTCACGATGATCGATCCTCCCCCGGCGCGGGAGGATAGGGCATGAACTGGTCGATCTCCTTCGAACCGCTTCTATCCTGGCCGTTTTTGGCGCTGGTGCTGGTCCCGTTGGCGCTGCTGGCGCTCGTCGGCCTGTGGTTTCGCCAGCGCGGCGCGGTCCTGCGCTTCGTCGCCCTGCTGGCGCTCGCCGCCGCCCTCTTCAATCCGGTGTTCCTCAATGAGGAACGCGAGCCGCTGAAAGGCGTCGTCGCGCTGATCGTCGACCGTAGCCAGAGCCAGGATATTGGCGACCGCACCAAACAGACCGACGAGGCAGTGGCCGGGCTGCAGCAGCGTCTTGGCCGCTTCAAGCAGTTCGACGTCCGCGTCGTCGAAGCCGGCAAGTCCGAAGCCGCCGAGGAGCGCACCGAAACGCGGTTGTTCGGCGCGCTGGAAGGCGCCTTCCGCGACGTGCCGCCCTCGCGCATCGGCGGCGCCATCATGATCACCGATGGCGAGGTGCATGATACGCCCTCGGGCACGCCCGATTTCAACGCCCCGCTGCATGCCTTGATCACCGGCAACGATCATGAAAAAGATCGCCGCATCCGCTTCGAGAACGCGCCGCGTTTCGGCCTTGTCGGCAAGCCGCTCGACATGACCTACCGCGTCATTTCGACCGAAAACGAGACCGGACCGGTCGATGTCAGGGTCTCGGTCAATGGCGAGCAGGTTTCGGTCGAGCACGCCACCGTCGGCCAGGCCATGCCGCTGCAAGTAACCATCCCGGGTGCCGGCCGCAACATCATCGAACTGGCCATCGACCGCGAGCCGGGCGAACTGACCGATACCAACAACCGCGCCATCGCGCTGGTCGACGGCATCCGCGAGAACCTGCGGGTGCTGCTGGTTTCGGGCGAGCCGCATGCGGGCGAGCGCACCTGGCGCAACCTGCTGAAATCCGACGCTTCGGTCGATCTCGTCCATTTCACCATCCTGCGGCCGCCGGAGAAGCAGGACGGCACGCCGATCAATGAATTGTCGCTGATCGCCTTTCCGACCCGCGAGCTGTTCGTCGAGAAGATCAAGGATTTCGACCTCATCATCTTCGACCGCTACCAGCACCGCGACGTGCTGCCGATCCTCTACTACGACTACATCTCCGAATATGTCGAAAAGGGCGGCGCGCTGCTGATCGCCGCGGGCCCGGAATATGCCGGCGAGGCGTCGATCGCGCGCACGCCGCTGATGTCGGCCCTGCCGGCAATGCCGACCGGCGAGGTCGTCGACAAGGCCTTTTATCCCCGCCTCACCGAACTCGGCCAGCGTCATCCGGTGACGCGCGGCCTCGATGGTTCGGCCACCGAGCCGCCGCACTGGAGCCGCTGGTTCCGAACCATCGGCGTTCAGAACCCGCAAGGCGAAGTGGTGATGAAGGGTGCCGACAACCGGCCGCTCCTGCTCCTCGACCGCAAGGGCGAAGGCCGCGTCGGCATGCTTCTGTCCGATCAGGGTTGGCTCTGGGCGCGCGGCTTCGAGGGCGGCGGCCCGCATGTCCAGCTCTACCGGCGCATCGCCCACTGGCTGATGAAGGAGCCCGAGCTCGAGGAAGAACGGCTGACCGCCGAGGGACGCGGCATGGTCCTGGAGATCCGCCGCCAGACCATGGCCGACGATCCCGGCCCGGCGCAGATCATCACCCCATCCGGCAAGACGCTCACCGTCAAGCTCGACAAATCCGAACCCGGCGTCTTTCTTGGCAGCGTCCAGACCAGCGAGATCGGCCTCTTCCAGGTCGCCAATGGGGATCTTACCGCGCTCGCCCATGTCGGCCCGGTCAACGCGCCCGAATTCGCCGACGTCGTCTCCACGCAGGAGCGGCTGAAGGCGCCGGCGGACGCCACCGGCGGCAGCGTGCGCCGGCTGGCCTCGTCCACGGGCAGCGACGTGACGCTGCCTTCCATCGTACCGGTGCGTTCGGCCGGCGAAGCGTCGGGCAGCGACTGGATCGGCCTGCGCACCACCGACGACAGCGTGCTGAAGGCCGTGTCGCGCGTGCCGCTGTTCGGCGGCTTCCTCGGTCTCGGCCTGCTGCTTCTGGCGATGGGCTCGATGTGGTACCGCGAAGGAAGGTAGCGGGCGCTCTTCCCTTCTCCCTTTGTGGGAGAAGGTGGATCGGCGCGTCAGCGCCGAGACGGATGAGGGGTGTTCCAGCGGAGTGAGACGTTGGCTTTTCCTGGAGCACCCCTCATCCGACCTCGCTTCGCGAGGCCACCTTCTCCCACAAGGGGAGAAGGAAAAAGCGCCCTGCTCTACTCCTCCGGTTCCGTCGTGAACAGCAGTGGGTAGCCCTTGGCCTTGCCGGCATCGGTCGCCCGCGTCGCCTTGGTTTCGGCGACATCCCTGGTGAAGACCGCGACCACGCAGACGCCGTGCCGGTGCGCGGTGATCATGACCCGGTGCGCCTGGTCCTCGCTGAGCTTGAATTCGCCCTTCAGCACCGTCACCACGAATTCGCGCGGCGTGAAATCGTCGTTGACGAGGATGACCTTGTAGAGCTTCGGCCGCTCGGTCTGCGGCTTGACCTTTACGCGCGGTTTTGTGGTGATTTCAGGCATTCGAACCGACTGTTTCGCGATCAAGCTTCAGTCCCATTTTGCCACGGCCGGCAGCGATCGTCCATTTGCGGACCGTCGGCGGGCATGCCCGGTCCTTCACGATCATGTGGGAAATGGTCTGTCGCGGTTCAACGGCCCTGACGGCCGAAGATGCGGCGACTTGCATCGGCATCCGACCGGCGTTCCAGCCATGCGGCGATCGGCCATCCGGCAACGCAGATCAGCGTCACGCTGGCGAGCACGATCAAAAGCCAGGCCTGCACGGGCGTGATGTAATCCCAGTTGCTGGAAATCGCCGGCGCGAACAGCGAGGGCTCGGTGCGCCCGCTTGCAGGGTCCGGCACGGGGCTGGCGGTGAGCAGAATAAGCACCCTGGCGACGCCGGTGGCAAGCAGGCCGCCGATCACCATGGAGCGAAAAATGGACGAAGGCCGCTTCTTCATGCGGATTGTCCTACAGGGCCGGCATTGCAAACGGGTTAAGCACGATCGAGATGCGTGGCTGGAAGCCGCCGGTGTTCAGCTCATCGATCGTGCACTTGGCAGAAGGCCGCCCCAGCCGGTTTGCGGCTGGAGCGGCCTTGCTAGAACTGACCTCGAAGCTGATCAGGGCTTCTTGGGAGCAGCCTTCGCGGGGGCCGCCGTCGCCGGAGCCGTCGTCGCGGGGGCCGCCTTCGCGGGCGCCTTCTTGACCGGGCACTTGTGCTTCTTGGTCGGCTTGCAGACGGTCTTCTTGGCGACCTTCTTCGGAGCAGCCTTGGCCGGAGCGGTGGTCGTCGCGGCAGCAGCCGGAGCGGTGGTCGTGGTGGCGGCAGCCGGGGCAGCGGTCGTGGTGGCGGCTGCGTTGCCGAGAACCGGCATCGAGAAGGCGAGAGCGACGGAGAGACCAAGGGCGGACAGGATGGACTTATTCATGGCTTCATTTCCTTTTGTATGCGGGTCGAATTTCGAGTGTCACTGGACCGGGTCGTTCGGTGTCACTCCAAGCAGCTTCAAAGCATTGGCGAGCATCCGGATGCCCTGCGCCTGTTTCTTGGCGGCACAGTACCGGTTGCCCTTTCTCTGAAGTGCCTTTGCCGCGGTGACCTGCGTTGCCGTGGCATGGGTTTCGAGGGCTTCATCAAATTGGTGGCTGAGATTGGCGCACCGTTCGCTCCGGGTGAGCGGCGCCTTTGCATCCGATTGGCCGACAGCGGCAGCGAGCAGGCCAAGGCCCAGCAAAACTCCCAACAAACTGACCGACAATCTTGGCATTGGTTTATCCGTACACCCGGAGACTAGCGTCGCAGCCGATGACCTGACCGCCACGGCACCGTTATGCCGGCCTACCTTTTCAGGAGTTTTTCCCGATTGTAGAATTTTGTTTCTGGATTGTGTCTGGCCCGGCTGTGCCAGGCTGGCCGTCGCTTTCCATGTGGAGAAGGCGGAATTCATTCTCCCTTGAAAAGCAAGGCACTGGCCAACATATGGCCCGAATTCTATCGTGTGGCTCACCAGCCAAGAATGGCTTGGCCGGCAAACCAGACAGGGCAGCTGTGAAATCCGATGCGCACATACTGATCGTCGACGACGACAAGGGCATCCGCGACCTGCTTCAGGAGTTCTTCCAGAAGCGGGGCCTTCACACCTCGGTTGCCGCCGACGGCAACGAGATGGAGGCCATTCTGCACCGCTCGCAGGTGGACCTCATCGTGCTCGACGTGATGCTGCCCGGCAGGAGCGGGCTGGAACTGTGCCGCGACCTGCGCGCCCAGTATACGACGCCTATCATCATGCTGACCGCCGTCACCGAGACAACGGACCGTGTCGTCGGCCTCGAGATGGGCGCCGACGACTACGTGCCCAAACCCTTCGACCCGCGCGAATTGCTGGCCCGCATCCGCGCCGTGCTGCGGCGCAATGGCACCGCCGAGCCCAAGCGCGCCACCACCAAGCAGATTTACCACTTCGCCGGCTGGACGATGGACTGCTCGCGGCGCCGGCTGACCGCGCCCGACGACGTCAGGGTCGAACTGACCATGGCCGAGTTCAACCTCCTGCAGACCTTCGTCAAGAGCGCCCAGCGCGTGCTGACGCGCGACCAGCTCATCGAACTGTCCGGCGGCGACAGCGACTATTCCTTCGACCGCAGCATCGACATCCTGGTCAGCCGGTTGCGGCGCAAGATGGAAGATGATCCCAAGACGCCCAAACTGATCCTCACCGTGCGCAGCGGCGGCTACCAGTTCCTGCCCGAGACGACCTCCGAATGAGACGTTTCCTGCCGCAGACCTTGCCTGTCTGGGTGCTGCTGATCGTCATTGCCGGCCTGCTGATCAGCCAGGTCGCGACGCTCTACATCGTGTCGCGTGACCGCGCCGCCGCCAATGACGTCGTGGACCTCTACCGCCTCAACGACCGCGCCTTCTCGCTCGTGCAATTGATGAGCGGTGCCACGCCGGAGGAGCGCAAGACGACCGCCGCGGGCCTGTTCAATTCGACATACGCGCTCACCGTCTCCGACACGCCCGCCGTCACCTCCTCGATCGCCGGCGACGACGAACTGGCCGAGCTCGAGGACATCCTCGTCGGCCGGCTCTCGAAGTTCGGCATCACCGACGCGCGCGTGCGCCGCGATCCGGCGACGCGCGAGGCCGACGACGCCGACGGCATGGTGTCCGGCCCTGATATCGGCCAGGTCGAGCGCGATCTTCTGGTGCTGGCCGCCAACTTTGCCCAGAGCGACAAGCTGACCGCCTCGCTGCGCTTCGCCGACGGTCAGTGGCTGAATTTCACCGAACCGATCACGCCCGTCGGCCCGATCCTGAGCATCGACAGCCTGCCGCTCTATGCGCTGATCGCCGGGCTGGTGGTGATCATGTCGATCTGGTCGCTGCGCCGGCTGACCGCGCCCTACCGGATGATGGAAACCGCCGTCAACCGGATCGGCAATGATCTCAAGAGTCCGCCGGTCACCGAGAGCGGCAGCCGTGAGGTGCGTGCCGCCGCCAGGGCGATCAACGCCATGCAGAAGAGGCTGCGCGAATATGTCGAGGACCGCGAGCACCTCGCGGCGGCCCTTGCGCATGACCTGCGCACGCCGATGACAAGGATGCGGCTGCGTCTGGAACTGTTGCGCAGATCACCGGCGCGCGAAGCGCTCGCCCACGATCTCGCCGACATCGAAAGCATCGCGAGCTCGGTGATAGACTTCGCCAAATTCGAGGTCACGGAAGAGAAGGCCGAGAGGATCGATTTCTGGTCACTCGTGGAATCGATCGCCGACAGCTACGAGACCGTTTCCTTCGACAATGACGACACCCGCTCACGCGGCCTGATCTGCATGGCGCGGCCGGTGGCGCTCAAGCGCTGCGTCACCAATCTGGTGCAGAACGCCGTCACCTACGGCAAGCATGCGCATCTCAGCCTCAGCCGCTCGGACGGCACGATCACGCTCTCCATCCGCGACGAAGGGCCGGGCATACCCCAAGCCCAGATCGACGCCGTGTTCGGCTCCTTCGTGCGCCTCGAACACTCCCGCAACCGCCAGACCGGCGGGCTCGGGCTTGGGCTGACCATCGCCCGCAACATCGCGCGGGCGGCAGGCGGCGAAGTCCGCCTGTCCAACCATCCGGATGGTGGCCTGCTGACAGAGCTGCGCCTGCCGCTGGCGGCTTAAGCCTATCGCCGCAGCACCGCGCTCAGCACATCACGGACGCCGATCGCGCCGACAAAGCGCGACTGGTCATCGAACAGCGCCACCGGTGCGGTCTGCGAGCGGTGCATGGCCAGCATCACGGTTTTCAGCGACGTGCCTGGATTGGCCCAGAACACCTGTCCTGCTTCTTCGGGCTGGCCTTCGATTTCGGCGCACGATGTCCACACCGCCGGCTTGCCGTCGCGTTCGGCCGCCGCCACCAGCCCGTGCTCGTCGATCTTGAAACGGGTCGTCTTGCGTCGGTCGAGCCACACCCAGCCGTCCGTGCCCTGTTCGAGATCGCGGCGGTCGCGCATCACGTTCCATGCGGTCAACACCGAGAGTGGGTTCACATTGGCGATGAAGTCGCGGACATAGTCGTTGGCGGGCCGTAGCACGATGTCTTCCGGCGCGCCTGTCTGCACGATACGGCCGCCCTCCATGATGGTGATGTGGCTGCCGATCTTCAGCGCTTCCTCGAGGTCGTGGCTGACGAAGATGATGGTCTTCTTCAGCTCCGCCTGCAGTTGCAGAAGTTCGTCCTGCAGCTTGGTGCGGATCAGCGGGTCGAGAGCCGAGAACGGCTCGTCCATCAACAGGATAGGCGCCTCGGTCGCGAAGGCACGCGCCAGGCCGACGCGCTGCTGCATGCCGCCCGAAAGCTCATGGGCGTATTTGTTCGACCATTGATCGAGGTTGACCAGCTTGAGCTGCCGATGCACCCGCTCCTTGCGCTCGGCATCCGGCACGCCGGCGAGTTCGAGACCGAGGCCGACATTCTCCTCCACCGTGCGCCACGGCAGGAGGCCGAACTGCTGGAACACCATCGCCACCTGCTTCTGTCGCAGCCGCCGCAAGGTCGGCTCGTCGCAGGTGACGACGTCGACCGTACGGTCGCCATCCTTGACCAGCACCTGGCCGCGCGACACCACGTTGAGCCGGTTGACCGCGCGAAGCAGCGTCGACTTGCCGGAGCCCGACAGGCCCATCAGCACCGAGATTTCGCCTTCATGCACGGTGAGGCTGGCGCCGGCGCAGCCGAGCACATTGCCGGTCTTCTCGAGGATCTCGGCCCGGGTAGCGCCCTTGTCGATCATCGCCAGCGAGCCGGCCTGGTCGGCGCCGAAGACGATATCGACATTCCTGAAATCGACGGCGACGGTCATTTCTTGCCTCCAACGCCAATGCGGGTCATCCGGTCGAGCACGATGGCGAGCACGACGATAGCGAGACCGGCCTCAAGGCCAAGGTCGATGCGGCGCGAGCCGAGCGCCCGGTTGATTTCCGTGCCCAGACCACCGGCGCCGATCAAGGCCGCGAACACCACCATCGACAGCGACAGCATGATCGACTGCGTCAGTCCCGCCATGATGGTGGGCAGCGCCGAAGGCAGCTCGACCTTCCACAACAGCTGGCTCTTGGTGGCGCCGAAGGCCTCGCCGGCCTCGATGATCGACTTCGGCACCGAGACGACGCCGAGATGGGTGAGCCTGACCGCGGTCGGGATGACGAAAATGATGGTGACGATCAAGCCGGGCGCGTTGCCAAGGCCGAACAGCGTCAGCACCGGGATCAGGTAGACGAAGGTCGGCAGTGTCTGCATCAGGTCGAGCACCGGCAGCATGACGCGGTAGACCTTCGGCTTGTGCGCCGCCCAGATGCCGAGCGGCACGCCGATGGCCATCGCCATGGCGGCGGCGGCCACGACCAGCACCAGCGTCTGCACCGTCTGTTTCCAGAGGTTCTGGTTGATGATGAAGATCAGGCCGAGGAAAACCCCGATGGCGAGCGGCCGTGAGCGCTGCAGCAGCCAGGCGACGACGGCGATCACCAAGGCGAGCAGCACGGGCGGCACCATCAGCAGGATCTCGACCAGCCCGTCGAGGATGAAATTCAGGCCATTCGAAAACGCCCTGAACACAGTGTCGAAATGGTCGGTGAGGAACCCGAAGAAAGCCTTGCCCCAGGGCCCGATGGGAATCTTGTAGTCGACCAGGAATTTGGAAATCGGATCCATCTTGCCCCTCTTTGGCCTGCGCCGTCCTTGCCGGACGGTCATCTTCTCACAGCATATGAAAAAGGGCAGCCTTTTCCAGTGGCTGCCCTGTTTTTGAGGTCATGCCGAAATCAAAGCCGGCTTAGCCTCCGAGCGCGGTCTTGACCGCCGCCGCGGCGTCGCCACCGTCGAAGGTGGTCACGCCGGCGATCCAGGGCTTGACCGCATCCGGATTTTTCTTCAGCCAGTCGGTCGCCACCTTGTTGGCATCGCTGCCCTTCAGGATGGCGTCCATCATCTGGCCTTCCATATCCAGATTGAACTTCAGGTTGGTGATGAACTTGCCGACGTTCGGGCATTCGGTCGTGTAGCCCTTGCGCACGTTGGTCGAGACGGTGGCGGCGCCGAAACCGCTGTCGCCCATGCCGTCGAGGTAGGTGATCTTCATGGCGCCCATCACCGGATGCGGCGTCCAGCCGAGGAAGGCGATCCACTCATTGTTCTTCATCGACTGCTCGGCCTGCGTCAGCATGCCGGCCTCCGAGGATTCGACCAGTTCGAACCCGTCGAGATTGTCCTTCGGGTTCTTGATCATGTCGAGGATGATGCGATTGCCGTCATTGCCGGCCTCGATGCCGTAGATCTTGCCGTTGAACTTGTCCTTGAATTTGCCGAGATCGGTTAGCGTCTTGACGCCGGCATCCGCGACATAGGTCGGCACGACGATGCCGTAACCGGCGCCGGCCAGGTTCTGGCTCACGGTCTCGACCGAACCGTCGGCCGTGTAGTCCTTGATGTCGTTGGTCATCGACGGCATCCAGTTGCCGAGGAAGACGTCGAGGTCCTTGTTCTTCAGCGACGCATAGGTCACCGGAACCGAGAGCTGGATCACCTGCGGCTCGTAGCCGAGCGCGGTGAGCAGCACCGAGGCCAGCCCGGTGGTGGCCTGGATGTCGGTCCAGCCGACATCGGAGAGGCGAACCGCCTTGCAACTTGCCGGATCACCGGCGAAGGCGGCGCTCGTGGACAACAAAGCCGCCAAGCCGAGGCCTGCGACGAAGGAATTCATACGCGACATCTGTATTCTCCCATTGCGATTCTTTGGCGAAGCGAAGTTACGGTTTTTGTGTCCGCCTTGTTTCGTCAGCCAAACACCATTCTGGAGTGGTTTCAAGCGCTAAGACAATCACGATCAACGGCGCTGGCTGGCCAATCAGCGACACCGCTGACGCTTTCCGTGCCAGGCTCAAGCGCAATCTGCCTCGGCAACGGCGGCTTTTTCAGGGAATGCGGCGGCGCCCCCTCCCCGCGCGGCGGCAAGTCGGCTTAAAAGGGCGGCATGGCCAAGCTTTACTTCCATTACGCGACGATGAACGCCGGCAAGACGACCATGCTGCTGCAGGCATCGTATAATTACCGCGAGCGCGGGATGACGACGATGCTGTTCGTCGCCGGCCATTACCGCAAGGGCGACACCGGTCTGATCTCGTCGCGCATCGGGTTGGAGACGGAAGCCGAGATGTTCCGCGACGGCGACGACCTGTTCGCCCGCGTGGCCGAGCATCACCAGCACACTGCGGTGCATTGCATCTTCGTCGACGAGGCGCAGTTCCTGGAGGAGGAGCAGGTCTGGCAGCTTGCCCGCATCGCCGACCGGCTCAACATCCCGGTCATGTGCTATGGCCTGCGCACCGATTTCCAGGGCAAGCTGTTTCCCGGCTCGCGCGCGCTGCTGGCGATCGCCGACGATCTGCGTGAAGTGCGCACCATCTGCCGCTGCGGCCGCAAGGCGACCATGGTCGTGCGCCTCGGCCCCGACGGCAAGGTGGCCCGGCAGGGCGAACAGGTGGCGATCGGCAAGGATGTCTATGTCTCGCTCTGTCGCCGCCACTGGGAAGAGGAAATGGGCCGCGCCGCACCCGACGACTTCATCGGCTTTGTCAGCGGTTGAAACGGAGGCCCGCTGGACGTCGGCATCGGGTAGCCGGCTGCCACCTCTTGCAGCCACGCCATTCTATGGTGCCTTTGTTAAGGTCAGCGCCGTATTTTCCCGCGCTCAGCCAGAACTCTCCGGGGTCAGCCATGCTTCGAGCCGTCTTGTCCGCCAGCCTTCTTTTGCTTGCCACTTCTGTTGCAGCCCAGGCCGGGGGCGATCCTGTGCTGGGCAAACATGTTTTCAACCGGTGCATGGCCTGTCATGAGGCGGCGACCGACCGCGACAAGGTCGGGCCGCATCTGATGGGCGTCGTCGGCCGCAAGGCGGGGACCGCCGAAAGCTTCCTCGGCCATTATTCGGATGCCATGAAGAGCGCGGGTGCCGCCGGCCTCTTCTGGGACGAGGCAAATCTTGCCGAATACCTCAAATCGCCCAAGCTGAAGGTGCCCGGCAACAGGATGGCCTTTGGCGGGCTGAGCAATGACGACGACATCGCCAACGTCATCGCCTATCTGAAAGCTGATCCCAAGCCCTGAGCAGACGCCATTCGTTGTCGGGCGGGCCGACTGGTGCCGCCGTGTCGGGGCTGCAAATGGCCAGTTGTTGTCGAGTTTCAGAACGATCCGCTTCGGCCTCGACTGATTGCTTTGCCGGCATGAAAGTTCAAAATCAGCTGAACCAGGCTTGGCCGGCCAGTTGATCCCGCCATGACCACGGCTCCATTGCCTTTCAAGGGTTCGGCCGAATATTTGTTTTCGCGCCGCGCACTCTCTTCACGTCTTTCAATCCCCTGATACCCCACATATATTCGCCGCTGTTCGCAACCAGCGAGCGGAAGCCGAAGCGGGAGGCCCCTATGGCGACATTGCAGAATTTCGATGCCGAAATTGCCAAGACCAAGCAGGTCGTCCAGGATATGCGCACCAAGATCGAGCAATCCGGCACCGTGCTCGACACGCTCGCCACCGCCGACAAGAAGATCGGCGACGCCAATTTCGACATCGAGAACGCCCGCATCGAGGATGTGCTGAAGCAGCAGAAGGTGATGGAAGGCAACATCGCCGACCTGATCATCGGCCTCGAGGACGCCACCAATGTCTTCGGCGCCGAGTTCGAGAGCATGAAGAACTACACCGGCTGGGAAAACTTCGTCGGCGTTTTTTCGGCGCAGCGCAAGCAGCGCATGCGCACCGACCGCGTGCGCAACATGTCGCTCGCCGGCAATTTGCAGGAACTGCTGGCCAAGTCCGACACCATCGTCGGCATATTGAAGGCGCAGAAGGAAGTTCTCGACCAGCGTTACAAGACCTCCGAGGCCAGCCTGTCGCAGGTTATCGAACGCCGCAAGACCACCATGACCAACCTCGAAGCCGTGCAGAAGCGCATCGAGGAGCTCAACCCGATGCTGCTCGACATCGAGAACAAGATCGCCGCCTCGACCAGCCAGAAGGACCGCACGCAGCTTGAGGGCGAGCGCTCCAAGCTCGCCACTGAATACAATGAAAAGCAGGCCAAGGAGCAGGAGTTGCTGGCCGAAAGCCAGACGCTGGAGCGCTACACCTCCATGTTCCAGACCTTCGTCGATTCGCTGAACAACCAGATCGCCGCGCAGTCGACGCTGATCAACAAGCTGACCATCGATACCGAGCAGCGCATCGTGCTCTACAAGGCTTTGGAAGATTCCCTGAAGACCGCCGCGCAGCAGGACGTCGCCCACAAGATCAACACGCTGGGCAGCCAGGTCGACAACACCGCCGAGGAAACCATGGCCGGCATCGGCGCCGCCTCGCAGAAGCACATTGGTGACCTGCTCGAGATGCACGAGAAGAACATGGTCGCCAGCGCCGACATCCAGCGCCGCAAAAAGCTGGCCGACGATGCCTTCGCCCGCCGCTTCGACGAGGTGCTGAAGAAGCACAATTCGGCCAACTACGTGCAGTCATAATTGCCGCACGCACCGGTGCGACAATCGCAGGGCTGACAGCATGACCCCCGAAAACGACGCGGCGGCGCGGTATTTCTCGGCAATCACGGCCGCGCTCAGCGGCCTTGAAGTGTTCATGCGCGACGACCGCTCGCCGCTCTACCGGCACGGCATCGTCGCCAGGATCGTTGCCGAATACATCGCCCGGCTCGACAAGTCCTTTTCCTGCTGGCGCAACCGGCTGGGCTTCATGGACACGTTCCGCATTTCGCGCGCCGAGAGCGGCTATCCGGTGTTCCAGAACCTGCTTGAACTGGAAAACGACCGCCGCCAGGCCGACAGCCGGCTCGCCAACATTCCCCAGGCCGGCGAACTGCGCGAGGAGATGGCCGACTTCATCCTGCGCCACAAGGAGTTCCCCGAGGCGCTGCAGAAATCGATGGCCGAGCGGCTCTATCTCGAGGATGTCAAAAGCGAGCAGACCTTCGGTCCGTTCACGCTGGCGCAGACAGCCAAGGTGTCGGTCAATCCGAAGACGGCGCGGCCTTATTACCTGGTCCACTGGGCGACCTTCGACGGCAGCGCCAACCTGCCCTTGATCTACATGGTGACTGTGGAGGATTCTTCGGAAAGCATGGTCAGCCAGCTTGTCGACCGGAGCGGCAAGCTCAACGACAAGGTCGACATTCCGCTGCCAGTCGACGGTCTGCTCAACCCCGAGCTTGCCCACCGCTTCGACGATTTCACCGAGAAGAATTCGGCCTATACGCTGTCGCCGGCGACCATCGCGGTCAACCTCGACAAGGATTTCGAGCCACTGCACCCCAAGCAGTTGAGGCGCGTGGTGCTCGGCCCCTTCTATTCGGCAGGCATCACCGACAACAATTCGACGGTGACGGAAGTGCTGGCCAAGGTGCGCAAGCCCGAAAACGCCTGGCTTTTGACCTGGACCATCCAGGAGGTCTACTCCAAGGGCGAGAAGCCCGGCCGCAAGGGCCTGTTCTCCAGCGAGAAGACGACGCAGGAATTCTTCATCAACACCGACGACCTCGAAGCCGCCCGTCAGGGCGTGTCGAGCTACGAAAACCACGCGCTGATCCCGCACGAGGCCTACCAGGCGCTCTACGCCGCCGGCGAAGCACAGAAGATCTTCGGCGGCTACAAGGTTCACATCCTGTCGAATGGGCAGGTGATATCGGATGTCTAGGAACCTGCTTTGCGTCATTGAAAGCCACACAGCACCGAGGCGCCAGCAATGACCGCCGCAGCTAATATATCCAGCAAGAAGCGGCAGCTCGATGCTCTGAAGAGGAGAGTTCGGCCCGGCGCCCTGGAAGGCTTGGAACACAGCCAGCGTATCGACATAACGTACACGTCGAACGCGATCGAGGGAAACACGCTGACGGCGGGCGAGACGGCCCTCGTTCTGGAAAAAGGCATCACGATCAGTGGCAAGCCGCTCAAGGATCACCTCGAGGCAATCGACCACGCGCGCGCATTGAGTTGGGTACTCGAAATCGCTTCAAAGGACGACCATCCGATCATGGAGGCGGACATCCGCAATCTTCATCATCTGGTCGTGGCGAATTCCAAGCCGGAGATAGCAGGCCAATACGCCGACAGCGCTCGTTACGTGAATACGAATGTCGGCGTATTCAATTTTCCCGCCCCCGTGGAGATTCCAGCGCTGATGGAGGTTTTTTGCCGGTGGTTGAGCGCAACGCCAAGCACGCCACGAACTGCCTTCGAGGCTCATCGGCGCTTTGTCGCCATTCACCCGTTCAATGACGGCAACGGACGTACAGCGCGCCTTTTGATGAATCTGGTGCTGGCACGCGGTGGATACCCGCCGGTAGCGATCCGCCCGGAAGATCGCCCCGATTACATTGCAGCGCTTGAGATCGACCAGGGCGGCGGCGGACACGTCGCTTTCGACAAGCTGCTTTTCGAAAGGCTGGATCAGACTTTGGACATCTATCTGGACGCAGCGCGTCAGGCGCAGGATCGTTCTGCGGAAGCCGGGAAAGTAATCCCGATAAGGAGCTGACCATGGACACCGGCCTGACCACCATCCCGGAAGCGGCGATCGAAAAGCACCGCGCCACCGCGCAGAGCTTCATCACCCGCATCGTCGTGCTGGAGGATCCCTCGCGCGAATCCGGCACAGCGCTTGCCGGCACCAACCGGCGTTTCGTCTCCACCGTCTCGGTCGGCTCGGTGCGCCGCACCCGTGAGGTCGAGCTGTCGAAGACCGTCGGGGCCGTCCATCCCGACGACCAGTTGCTGACCATCCCGCAGCACACGCTTCTCTTTCGCGCCCGGCGCGGCACGGCCATCGCGCTGGCGGTATCGGACGTGTTCGCCGAAGGTTCCGATCTCGAAAGCCTGCAGGCCAGGAACACCCGCGCCCCGCTCGAAGGCGACGAGGCGTCCGCCTTCAAGAAACACCTGTCGGCTTCGGCCTATATTTCGGCCTTCAGCCTCGCCTCCTATCTGTTCCAGCTCATCGACAGCGACCGCGAGGCGCCAAACGACATCCCCGAGCCGGACTTCCTGTTCGACACGCCGCAGGATGCGGTGAAGTCGATCCTGGCCGGCCTGGACAAGGCAATAGCAGGCGCATCCGACGACACCGACCTGATGACCAGGGCGCGTGCCTTTGCCCGCATCGCCATCGACGGGCTTTTGGCGCGCAAGGGCCGCTTCGACGGCATCGGCCCGTTCGAGAACGCCCATATCCGCATCGACGCCGATGACTTCACCCTCGACGGCTTCGATGTCGCGCCGGGCAAACGCTCGAAGCCGCTGGTGATGACCTTCAAGACGCCGGAAGAGGTCGTCGGCAACCACATCGCCAAATACCAGTCGGTCAAGCTCGCCAAGATGCTGATGGCCTATGATTTCGGGCGTGAGCTGAACCCTTTCGTGGAACTCGGCGGCTTCCTGTTCACCTTCATCGGCGACGGCGCGCCCGGCACCGGCAAGACGACGCTGATCCAGATGATCGCCGGCCTCGTCAACGGCTATTGCCAGGTCGCCGGCTATCCCTTCGCCTATGAGAATTTCGGCGTCGACCAGATTTCGTCCTACCAGGGCAAGTCGGGCCAGAACTGCCGCCAGTTCATCAACAATGTCTTGAACCCGCGCGTCATCGGCTTCGGCACCATCGACGACATCGACCAAGTGGCCGCCAGACGCTCCGACGACCGCGCCTCGGCCGGCCAGCAGGAGATCACCGGCGTCCTGATGGATGCGTTCGCGGGTGCCGCCACCGTGGTGCGCGGCAATTGCTCGTTCGGCATGTTTTCCAATTATCCCGAGAACGTCGACGATGCACTGCGCCAGCGCGCCGGCGCCCGCTGGCTGGTCGACGGGCCACAGACGCGTGACGACTATATCGACATTTTCGTGCTGCTCGCCGGCAAGAACCACGAGATCCCTCTGGGCAAGCACGAGCTCTACGCAGCGCAGGAAATCCAGCGCGCCGTGACCGAGGCCTATGAGGAGCATGAAAAGCCGCAGGAGGACGGGCTGATGCGGGTCTATGAGCGCTACATGAAGGAAAACGGCGCGCCCAGGACCATGGCCGACATCGGCACCTACCTGCACCTGATCAAGGACGCCGAGCCGCGCTTCACCGGCCGCGCCATCAAGAACGTCACCGACGCCATCAAGATGCGCGCCATGGACATCGAGCTTCCGGACGACTGGTTCGAGAAGCCGGAAGCCTTCATGCACAAGAGCTACGACGACAAGAAAGCCATGATCGAGGAACTGCGCGGCCCGTTCTCGATGGACATGGTCATGCAGGAGATCAACCGCTACGCCGACAGCGAGTTCCGGTATTCCGACAAATCCGACGATGCCGCGGTGGAAAAGCTGTTGCGTGACGCAAGGCTGCGCGAACGCGCTGCGCGTGAGATGGAGGAGATGAAGAAGAAGGGTCTGTGGAATGCGTAAGGCACGCCAGCCCTCCCTTCTCCCCATGTGGGAGAAGGTGTCGCCGAAGGCGACGGATGAGGGGTGCTCCAGCTTGGCATCGACGGCGATCCGGCCAACACCCCTCATCCGTCTCGGCGCTGCGCGCCGATCCACCTTCTCCCACAAGGGGAGAAGGGAAGCCCGCGCTCCTCATCCGCCCTTCGGGCACCTTCTTCCCGTGAACGGGGAGAAGGCAAAATGAGCAAAAAACCCGACCTCCTTCGCGACAACGAGCTCATCTACGGCCGTTTGCTCACCGTCGACGAAGCCCATCTCATCCAGCGCTACAACAAGGCGCTGGCCGCTTTCGGCCTCAAGCCGACCAAGCTGAAGAGCTTCCAAATCGACCGCACCGGCTTTTCTCCCGAAGTGGCCGAGGAGTGTGGCGACTACGACTATCTCGATCCCAATGAGGTCAACCGCCGCTTCATCATCCTGACGCCGTCGCAGATCGACCTGCCGGTGGTACACACCGCCTTCTCCAACACCTCGCAACTGATGTTCGAGTTCATGTCCAGGAACCAGCGTGCCATCGACGCGCTGACCATCAAGGACGTCATTTACGGCGAGATCGAGGATTCCGTTCCCAAGGTCAACGACATCGAGGATCTGCTGTCGATCAACCAGGTCGAGTTCAAGGTGCTGTCGGCCGAGAACGTGCTGGGCAAAGCCGCGGAACTCGGCAAGCTCGTCGACCGGCTGAAGCAGGAGCCCGACGCCTGGCGCGACAATGCCATGCTGACCCGCATGGTCGAACTCGCCAAGGTCTGCGGCGACATCCGCGAGAACGCGCTGGTGCCGGACCAGGTGATCTTCCGCCACAACGCCTACTGGACCAGCCATTTCGGCGGGCTCTACGTGTTCGTCGATCCCGACATGACGACGGTGATCAGCGATCCGGCCGCCCCCGGCTTCCGCCGCTCGCGGCCCTGGCAGGTGAGCTATCTCTCCATCAAGGACGCCGACAAGGTGTTCAAATTTCTGGCAGCCACCGGCCGTATCGAACTGCCGCGCGCCTCCTGGATCGAGGCCTCGGGCTACCTCGAGCATCGCGCCGAAATGGTGGTGCGCGCGCTGATCCGCGACGCCGAGCCGGACCGCAATTTGACCGATGTCGACAAGGTCTGGCTGCAGACCTGGATCCAGAGCCACGCCGATCTAATCACCAAGGACGGCAATTTCCCCTTCCTCAACGCCGCCAAGCGCGAGATCGCACAGCTCGGCCACCTCAAGATCGACGATGTCTTCCCCCAGCAGCGCTTCCTGGTGGTCCGCGCCAAGCCGGACCACCCCGACGCCTGGCTGACCAACCGGCTGATCTCGGATTTCGTGCCGTCGGACTTCGTCTCGCGCTACATCTTCAACAAGGACGGCTTCTACAAGGACTATGACGGCTTCAGCGACGCCTGGCGATCGCATGTTGTGGACGTTCTGAAAACCACATATTTGAAGGACAAGGTGGCGTTTCGCACACGCCTCTACGGCCTGACCGACTAGAACGAAATGAACCGTCATTCCGTTCTAACTTATTGTTTTGGTGCATGATGTTATCCGAAAAGTCTGCAACTTTTTGGCATCATGTTGAGGGGGTGACATCGCCATGCTCGATCCGATCGTGAACTTCTTCACCCGGATTTTCCAGTGGATCGGCCGCGGCATCGGCTTTCTGATCGGCGTCATCCTGTGGCCCTTCATGTGGGCCGGGCGCTGGTACGGGCAGCGCGGCTGGATCCTGAAGGCGGTGGTCGGCCTGGTCCTTTTGGTGCTGATCGGCCTTTACGCCAACTTCTTCTACGCCACCCAGTGGTGGAACAATTTCAACCCGAACTATCCGGACACCTATACGTTCGAGAAGCGCAATGTTTCGGCCGGTGAGCAGGTCGCCGCCGGCACCGGCACGGACACGGCCAAGACTTGCGGCAACTCCGGCATCGCCCAGGTGGCGGCGGACCTGACGGACTTCAACGTCAACCAGAATGCCTGGATTTCGTCGATGATCCTCTACAAGCTCGGCCTGTTCGGCATCGACTGGGACAGCACCCCGTGGATGGACAACAAGGCCTCTTTCCAGCGCGGCATCAACCAGGCGGTGCGGCGCACCGCGACCGAGCTTGCCGACAATCTCGGCCGCGTCCGCACGACCTCGCAGATCGACGCCGACCTGCAGGACGCGCGCGGCAATCTGCAGTTCGACGAGTACACCTGGTATTTCGGCGTGAGTCCGTTCGGGCCGAAGACGCCGACGCCGAGCTACTATCGCGACGCGGTGCGCAAGCTGCGTTCGTTCAACGCCCGGCTTGCCACCTGCCAGGCCACTTTCGATGCCCGCGCCGACAATCTGAAGCAGTATATCGACCGCATCGCCAGTGACATCGGCTCGACTTCCGCCATCCTCAAGGAGCGCGCCGAGAACCACAACAACGGCTGGTTCGACACCCGCGCCGACGACCGCTACTGGTTCGCCTATGGCCAGCTCTATGCCTATTACGGCCTGATGAAAGGCGCCCAGGCCGATTTCGAGGACGTCCTCAAGGAAAAGCACCTGCAGAGCCTCTGGGATACGATGGACGCGCAGTTCGTGTCGGCCCTGCGTATCCAGCCCTTCATCATCGCCAACGGTCGCGAGGACGGCTGGCTGCTGCCGACGCATCTGACGACGATGGGCTTCTATATCCTGCGGGTGCGCTCCAACATGGTCGAAATCAGCAACGTACTGACGCAGTAACGGCATTCGCGGGCAGCGACGGCCCAATGCATGTCGCCCAAAAGTGATCCCGGTTTTGGGAGAACGACATGCATCGGAGATGGCGAATTTGCGCCGTCGCGTCTGTCGCATTCCGTGCATTGTGCGGCTGTTTTGAGACGGCGGAAGCGCCCCTGCTCTGGCTTCTATACGGCGCGGCAAGCGGAGCCATAAAGAACCGGGGATAGGTCGGCCCGCCGCAGAGGAATTTTCTCTATAGGAAACATAGTTGCATGAAAGTTGACGCAACCGCAGCGACAGGGTTAGATGCCCACGCGTCCGGTTCCAGCCTTCTTGCGAGTGACATCAACCCCGTCCCCTCCACCGTCCAATCCAGAGGAAAGCCGTCATGGCCGAAGTGAAGTCCGACATCGAGATCGCGCGTGGCGCCAAGAAAAAGCAGATCCAGGAGATCGGCCAGAAGATCGGCATCCCGACCGAGCATCTGCTGCCGTACGGCCACGACAAGGCCAAGATCTCAGCCGAGTTCATCAAGTCGGTGAAGGGCAACAAGGACGGCAAGCTGATCCTCGTTACCGCCATCAATCCGACGCCGGCTGGCGAAGGCAAGACCACCACCACCGTCGGCCTCGGCGATGGCCTGAACCGCATCGGCAAGAAGGCGATCGTGTGCATCCGCGAAGCTTCGCTCGGCCCGAATTTCGGCGTCAAGGGCGGGGCTGCAGGCGGCGGCTACGCGCAGGTGGTCCCGATGGAGGACATGAACCTTCACTTCACCGGTGACTTCCACGCCATCACCACGGCGCACAACCTTCTGTCGGCTCTGATCGACAACCACATCTACTGGGGCAATGAACTCGGCATCGACACGCGCCGCGTGGTGTGGCGCCGCGTCATGGACATGAACGACCGGGCGCTGCGCGAGATCATCGCCTCGCTCGGCGGCGTCGCCAACGGTTTCCCGCGCGAAGCCGGCTTCGACATCACCGTCGCCTCCGAAGTCATGGCGATCCTGTGCCTCGCCACCGACCTGAAGGATCTGGAAAAGCGCCTCGGCGACATCATCGTCGCCTATCGCCGCGACAAGACGCCGGTTTTCGCCCGCGACCTGAAGGCCGATGGCGCCATGGCTGTCCTGCTCAAGGACGCCATGCAGCCGAACCTGGTGCAGACGCTGGAGAACAACCCGGCTTTCGTGCATGGCGGCCCGTTCGCCAACATCGCGCATGGCTGCAACTCGGTCGTCGCCACCACCACGGCGCTGAAGCTCGCCGACTACGTCGTCACCGAAGCCGGCTTCGGCGCCGACCTTGGTGCCGAGAAATTCTTCGACATCAAGTGCCGCAAGGCGGGCCTGAAGCCGGCGGCAGCCGTGATCGTCGCCACCGTGCGCGCCATGAAGATGAATGGCGGCGTCAAGAAGGAAGACCTCGGCAAGGAAAACATCGAGGCGGTGAAGAAGGGCTGCGCCAATCTCGGCCGCCACATCGAGAACATCCGCCAGTTCGGCGTGCCGGCGGTGGTTGCCATCAACCACTTCTATTCCGACACCGACGCCGAGATTCAGGCGATGAAGGACTATGTCGCCTCGATGGGCGAAGAGGCTATCCTGTGCAAGCACTGGGCCAAGGGCTCGGCCGGCATCGAGGACCTCGCCAACAAGGTGGTGGCGCTTGCCGAATCCGGCGCCTCGCAGTTCGCGCCGCTCTATCCCGATGCCATGCCGTTGTTCGAGAAGATCAACACCATCGTCCAGCGCATCTATCGCGGCTCGGAGGCGATTGCCGACAAGTCGGTGCGCGACCAGTTGCACGCCTGGGAGCAGGCCGGCTACGGCAATCTACCGGTGTGCATGGCCAAGACCCAGTACTCCTTCTCGACCGACCCGAACCTGCGCGGCGCGCCGACCGGCCACACCGTGCCGGTGCGCGAGGTCAGGCTTTCGGCCGGCGCGGGCTTCGTCGTCATCATCTGCGGCGAGGTCATGACCATGCCTGGCCTGCCAAGCAAGCCGTCGTCGGAAAAGATCTTCCTCAACGAGGCCGGCCAGATCGAAGGTTTGTTCTGATCTTTTGTCCCGACAATTGAAAAGGGCGCCGCACCGCCGCGGCGCCCTTTTTGTTTGCGGAATCGTCCTACGCCGCGCTGCGCGCCAGCGCCCGCTGGTTGGACGCATAGATGGTGTCGCGTTCCGGCAGCGTGCCGGTCTTCAGGCACTCGATCCATTCGGCGGTCTTGAGCACGGCAGCGAAACGGGACTGCAGGATGATGCTCACCACGCGATGGATCTCCTCGGCCGAGGCATAACCGGCGGTGTTGGCGTAGGGCACCGAACCGGTTGCGTCGGACAGGAACTCGACCGCGAAACCCATAAGCACCGCGTGGATGATGGTCGACAGGTCGCAATTGTGCGTCATGTAACCGACGACCGCGATCGTATCGACGGCGTTGGCGCGCAGCCAGGCCTCTAGGTCGGTACCGGTAAAAGCGCTCGGCAAATTCTTTTCGACATAGTGGTCGCGACGACGCTTGGCGATCTCGGGATGCAGTTCGCCGCCATGGCTGCCCTTGGCGAAGATCGGCGACGTCTCGGGCGCCATCTGCTTGACGACCACCACCTTGATGCCGGCGGCGGCAGCGGCATCCATGGCGCGTGTCACGTTGACGACGCTGTCGCGGAACGGCGGATGCTGGATGGCCAGGTTGCCCCCGTCATAGTCGTTCTGGACGTCGATGACGACGAGCGCGCGGCGCGGCGCGGTGTTGGCTAGGTCAGACATGGTGTTTTCCTTCCGGCTTGAAAGCGACGGACCGAAAATAGGATGGTTGGCGGGCAGTCAAAAGTGGCCCGATTGACATCATTCGAAAGAATTGGGACAATCCGCATTCACACTGGAAAATCGCCTCATGACCGCTCCCATCATCGCCGTCCTCGCCTTCGACGGCATCAGCCCGTTCCATCTCTCCGTACCTTGCCTGGTGTTTGGCGCGGATCGCACCGGCCTTGGCCTGCCGCGCTTCGACTTCCGTGTCTGCGGCATCGAGGAAGGGCTGATCCGGACCGATGCCGGGCTGAGCATCCTGGTCCCGCACGGGCTTGCCGCGCTCGAGGACGCCGATATGGTCATCATCCCGAGCTGGAAGGATCTCGAGGCGCCTTTGGCCAAACCGCTCGAGGACGCGCTCGGCCGCGTCCACCGGCGCGGCGCGCTGATCGTGGGCCTGTGTCTCGGCACCTTTGCCATCGCCGCCGCCGGCCTGCTTTCGGGCCGAAAAGCCACCACCCATTGGGCCTATACGGAGCAGTTGCGGGCTCTCCATCCGGACATTTCAGTCGATGCCGACGTGCTCTATGTCGATGATGGCGACATCGTCACCTCCGCCGGCGTCGCCGCCGGGCTCGACTGCTGCCTGCACATCGTGCGCGCCCGCTACGGCGCGGAGGCGGCGCTGCGGCTCGCCCGGCACGTCGTGCTTTCGCCGCACCGGCAGGGTGGACAGGCGCAGTTCATCGAACGCCCCGTGGCAAAAAGCGCCAAGGCCGACCGCTTCACCGGGGCGCTCGACGCGGTTCGCGCGACGCTTGGCGAAACACACAGCCTCGACAGCATCGCCGAAGCCGCCGGCCTGACGCGGCGCACCTTCACCCGGCGCTTCCAGAAATCGATCGGCACCAGTTTTGGCGACTGGCTGACCAGCCAGCGGATCGAACTGGCGCAGCGCTTGCTGGAAGCGACGGAGAAATCGATGGATATGGTCGCCTTCGAGGCCGGCTTCGGCAGCGCCACCTCGCTGCGCCAGCATTTTTCGGCGCGCCTCAGGACCTCGCCTGCGCAGTATCGGCGCGAGTTTTCCAGGCGAGCCGGCCGGGACGAGCGGGTGACGCAGACTCTGTCATCTTGAGAACGGCGAAGGGCGCCGCATCGCTGCGACGCCCCCAGCATTTCAACTCTCTCCGGTCAGGCAACGTCTTCCGGCGATGGCGCCCGTTTGCGGCCAGTGACCATGGCGCGAACCAGATTCTCATTATGGCGCAGGCTGGCCAGCAACACGCCGCAGACATGAAGCCCGACGAGCACGAGAATTCCATTGCCCAGGATCTTGTGCGTGTTCTCCACCCAGGCGACGCCCCACCAGGCATCCGTGGTTTGCATCCAGCCGGTAAGTGCAATCCCTGCCACGCAAGCCAGAAGAGCCAGCACCATGGCGCCGCCGGCGGGGTTGTGACCGAGATAACGCCTTTCATCGCCATGCGCCACATCAGCGAGATATGAACTCACCACACGCGGCCCACGCACGAACTGACGGAAGCGCGTGTATCCGGACCCCGCCAAGCCGGCCATCAGACGCGAGGCAATCAGGACCCCAGCGCAATAGCCGGCCAGTTCATGCATCTTCCTGATTTCGCCGGAGGACAGCCACGCCACGGCAACGCACAGGACCAGTGACCAGTGAAAGAGGCGGACGTAGAGGCTCCAGACCTTGACCGAGGTTCCTCGTGTCGAAACGGTGGCGTCCATGGCGATCAACCGTCGTCGGAATCGGCACCGACCGACTCGAGCGTCTTGGGATTGAAGACGCCCTCCAGCTTCTTGCCGTTGGCATCGATCGCCTTGGCCTCGTAGCAGCCGTTTTCAGTCTTGATGCTGCGCACCTTCCAGCCTTCGCCTTCCAATTTCTTTTGCAGCGCCTCGCGCGGCTGCCACTGGGCGGTCGGCACATCGCATTTGTCGGCAGCAATGGCGGGCCCGGCAACAGCCATCGCCAGCGCGGTCAGGATCAAGGTCTTCATCTTGTTTCTCCATCGGCCAATTCCGATGCGGCGAACCCTGGCCGTGAAAGCTGACAGCCACCTGAACATCCATCTCATCGTCCAAAAGCCGCAGTTGGCTTTCATTCAGGTTCCTGTCAGCCTCGTGCCGCATGGAAGCGGTGTGTTGCCGACCACGGAGGCAAGGTGCGCGTTCTGCTGATCGAAGACGACGCGGTTCTGGGCGAGGCGGTGCGCGACCACATCGCCGCCGACGGCCATGCTGTGGACTGGAGCACGACGCTTGGCGATGCCGGCGGGCACGTTGATGTCGTCTCCTATGAGCTCGTCCTGCTCGACCTGCATCTGCCGGACGGCAAGGGTCTGGAATTCCTGAAAGCGCTGCGCCGCGGAGGCGCCGACACGCCAGTCATCATCCTGACCGCGCGCGACCAGCTCTCCGACCGTATAGCGGGGCTGAACGCCGGAGCCGACGACTATCTGGTCAAACCGTTCGATCTCGGCGAATTGTCCGCGCGCCTCGCCGCCGTCGCCCGCCGCTATGCGGGGAACCCGAACCCCTTGATCAGGCGCGGGCCGGTCGAAATCGACCAGGCCGCGCGCCGCGTCCTTGTGAACGGTACCGAAGCCACGCTGACATCCCGCGAATGGGCGGTGCTGGAGCAGTTCCTGCGGCGCCCGGGCATGACGGTCGGCAAGAACCAGATCGAGGATGCGCTCTATGCCTTCGGCGCGGAGATCGAAAGCAACACCGTCGAAGTCTATGTCAGCCGCCTGCGCAAGAAGATCGGGCGCGAGGCGCTCACCACCGTCAGGGGGCTGGGCTACCGCTTGGCGTCGCCATGAGAATCCTGGACAGCCTTTCCGGTCGGCTCGTCGCGTCGCTGCTTCTGGTCACGGTCATGTTCGGGCTGATTTCGGCAGCCACCGGGAGCATCACCCTGCACAGGGAGATCAACGAGGCCATGGATAGCTCGATGCAGGAAGCGGCACGCCGGCTGCTGCCGCTCGTCATCGACGATCTGTTCGGGCGCGACGTGTCACAGTCCCCCGCAAGCTGGCGGAGGCCGTGCCCGACGATGACGGCGGTCGCATGGTCTTTCAGGTTCGTGATGGCGCCGGGCGCGTGCTGATGCATTCCTACGGTGCCTCCGCCGAACCGTTGACCATCAAATTGGCGCAAGGTTTCTCGGAGGAAGCCGGCTGGCGCGTTTACACCGAGCCGGCAGTCAGCGGCACGGTCTTTGTTCAGGTCGCCGAACTCGACACGCGACGCAACGAGGAAACATTCGAAGCCGCGACCGGCTTCCTGGCGCCGATGGTCATCCTCATCCCGTTGAGCGCGGTCATTGCCTGGCTCGTCCTGGCGCGTTCGCTGAGGCCGATCGCAACGCTGCGCGGGCAGATCAGCGCCCGCCACGGTGACAATCTGGCGCCCATCCACACCGGCGAACTCCCCTCCGAGCTTGCCGCCATCGCCAAGTCCGTCAACAGCCTGATGCAGCGACTGAGCATCGCTCTCGACGCCGAGAAGGAGTTCACCACGAATGCGGCGCATGAGTTGCGCACGCCGATCGCCGGGGCGCTGGCCCAGACTGAACGCCTGATCGCTGAAACCACGGACGAAGCCGCCGGAAAACGCCCGCGCCAGATCAAGGCGGCCCTGACCGAACTCGCCGGCCTGTCCGAAAAATTGATGCAGTTGGCGCGTGCCGACGCAGGAATAGCGGTCGCCGGCAAGACAGCCGACATTATGGCTGTCGCCTCGCTGGTGGTCGCGGACTTCGAACAGCACAACCAATACAAGGGCCGCCTTTGTCTCGAAACACCGGCAAATGGGAAGGCCTATGCAGCTATCGACACCGATGCACTGGCAATTGTCTTGCGCAACCTCATCGAGAATGCCTTGCGACATGGTGCGGAAGGCGCGCATGTGGTGGTGCGCATAGGCGACGGCAGCCTTAGCGTGATCAATGATGGTCTGGTGGTTTCCGCCCCGAGCGGCCTCGTCAAACGGTTCGAACGCGGTGCAACACGTGCCGAGGGTTCCGGTCTCGGACTGGCGATCGTCAACAAAATCCTGCAGCAGATCGACGCGACGCTGGTCCTGAACTCGCCAGCAACCGGCCGGCGGGATGGCTTTGAAGCAACGATCCGGTTTCCCGTTGTGTAACGTCAACGACCCTTGACTGGTCGCGCCGGATTGCCGACCACCGTCGTGTTCGCCGCCACGTCGCGCGTCACCACCGCCCCGGCGCCCACTATGGCGCCCTCGCCGATGCTGACGCCGCCAAGGATGATCGCGCTGCCGCCGATCCAGGCATTGTCGCCGATCGTGACCGGCCTGGCTATCTCCAGTCCCGCCTGCCGGCCTGCCGGCTCCTTATGGTGCTCGGCACAATAGATCTGCACATTGGGGCCAAGCAGCGTCCCTTTGCCGATGCGCACCGAAGCGGTATCGAGGATGGTGCAGCCGGCATTGAGGAAGGCGCCGTCGCCGAGAAAGATGTTGAGGCCGTAGGCGCAATGGAAGGGCGCCTCGATCCGGGCGCCCTCGCCCACGCCGCCCAGCAGTGTCCGCAGGGCTGGCCCGAGGTTCCCGCGCTGACGGGGCGGCAGCGTATTGTGTTCGAACACGGCATCCGCGGCCACGGCGCGCAACGCGCCAAGATCCTCATCCAGGCACGTGTACCATTCGCCGGCCGCCATTTTCGCACGTTCGCTCTCAGCCATGGCAGTGCCTCCGTTTGACATCACTGCCAAAGCACAGTTGACCGAAACAGAAAAGCGCCGAGGCAAGGACCAAGCCGTGAGCCCATAATGGCCGAAAATTTGCGCGCCTTGCGGTCACCGTACGATCATGACCTTCGATTGGAAGCGGCCATTCGCGACCTGCTCCGGCGATGAAAATAGTTCAAGACCGCTGTCGATTTCCGGGTAACTCATTCGTCCTTCGATAGGAAGCCGAGGAAATTCGCCCAATCAAGTAAACGGATGCGATGACGATCACGATCACGGCGTTTGAACGATCGCCCGATGGCGGCAAGGGACTGGCGCGCGATACGCGCGTTCGCTGGGCGCTGGAAGAAGTGGGGCAGCCCTATGAGGTTCGTTTTGTTTCCTTCGCGGGGATGAAGGCGCCCGACCACCTGGCCATCAATCCCTTTGGCCAGATCCCCACCTATGAGGACGGCTCTCTCTCGCTGTTCGAGACCGGCTCGATCGTCTTTCATCTTGCCGAGCAGCATGCGGGCCTGTTGCCGAGGGAGCGCGATGCCCGCGCGCGTGCGATCACGTGGATGTTTGCCGCATTGAACACCATCGAGCCGCCAGTCCTCGAATTGACCACGGCAAGGATATTCGAAGCTGACAAGCCTTGGAGCGAGGAGCGCTTGCCGCTGGTAAAGGACCGTGTCCGCGCCCGGCTGGACAGGCTCTCGGCTCACCTGGGCGACGCCGACTGGCTCGACGATGCGTTCAGCGCCGGCGATCTATTGATGGTGTCGGTGCTGCTGAGACTGAGAATGTCAGGCATTCTGGACGAATACCAAAACCTGGCTGCTTATGTGGCGCGCGGGGAAGCACGGCCAGCTTATATCAGGGCTTTCGCCGCGCAATTTGCGGTCAACGCTCCATCAGCCAACTGAAACATTGGCTCATGGAGCCGAGCCTGTTCGCTCGGCGGTTCCATCTCGACCACATTTGCGCGCTCATGAGTCTACGGCCTAGCCAAATATCCGACCTATGGTAGCCTGCCGTCTCAGGGCCGTCCCGGCCCGGGATCGAGGGGGATCGACCATGCTCTACATTCTTGCACTTCTGATCGGCGTCATCGCCGGCCTGCGCGCGATGACGGCACCTGCCACCGTCGCCTGGGGCGCCTATCTCGGCTGGCTGCCGGTTGCCGGCACCTGGGCGAGTTTCATGAGCCATTGGGCGGCTGTCGGCATCTTCACCATCCTGGCCATCGTCGAACTGGTCACCGACCAGCTGCCGTCGACGCCAAGCCGCAAGGTGCCGCAACAGTTCGGCGCCCGCATCCTGCTCGGCGCCTTCTCTGGCGCAGTGATCGGCGCGACCGGCGGCGCCACCATCGTGTGCCTGATCGCCGGCGCCATCGGCGCGGTCATCGGCACGCTGGGTGGCGCCGAAGCGCGCGGCCGGCTGGCGGCCGCTTTCGGCAAGGACCCGCCCGCCGCCTTCATCGAGGATGCGGTGGCGATCATCGGCGGCCTTTTGATCGTGGCGGCAGTGGCATGACGGCCCAGACCTTGAACGCAAAGACCTTCGACGCCATCATCATCGGCGCCGGACAGGCCGGCACGCCGCTTGCAGGCCGGCTCAACGCGGCTGGCATGACGGTGGCGCTGATCGAGCGCAAGCTGGTCGGCGGCACCTGCGTCAACACCGGCTGCATCCCGACCAAGACGATGGTGGCAAGCGCCTATGCCGCGCATCTCGCTCGCCGCGCCGCCGACTATGGCGTGACCCTCGGCGGTCCGGTCGGTGTCGACTATAAGGCGATCAAGGCGCGCAAGGACAAGGTGTCGGGCGCCTCTCGCACCGGGCTCGAGACCTGGATCGCCGGCATGGACAAATGCACGCTCTATCGCGGCCATGCCCGCTTCGAATCCGCCAACACGGTGCGTGTCGGCGACGACCTTTTGACCGCACCAAGAATCTTCCTCAATACGGGTGGCCGCGCCTCGGTGCCGGACCTGCCCGGCATCCACGACATCGACTATCTGACCAACTCCTCGATGATGGATCTCGACGTTTTGCCGCGCCACCTGATCGTCGTCGGCGGCAGCTATATCTCGCTCGAATTTGCACAGATGTTCCGCCGCTTCGGCTCGGAAGTCACCGTCATCGAAAAAAGTCCTCGGCTCACCGGGCGTGAGGACGAGGACGTCTCGGCCGCCATCCTGTCGATCCTCGAAAACGAAGGCATCGCGGTTCACGTCGGCGCCGACGATATCGGCTTCGCAAGACAGGGCGGGGACATTGCCGTGACCTTCTCCGCCGGCAAGCCGCCGGCGGTCGGCTCGCATGTGCTGCTGGCGCTCGGCCGTGTTCCGAATACGGATGATCTCGATCTCGACAAGGCCGGCGTCGCGGTCGACCAGCGCGGCTTCATCGTCGTCGACGACCAGTTGCGCACCAATGTGCCCGGCATCTGGGCGATGGGCGACTGCAACGGCAAGGGCGCCTTCACCCACACCTCCTACAACGACTACGAGATCGTGGCCGCCAATCTGCTCGACAATGACCCACGGAGGATCAGCGACCGCATCGAGGCCTATGCGCTCTACATCGACCCGCCGCTCGGCCGCTGCGGCATGACCGAGACGGCGGTGAGGAAATCCGGACGCCGCGCGCTTGTTGGCCAGCGGCCGATGACGCGCGTCGGCCGCGCCGTCGAGAAAGGCGAGACGCAAGGCTTCATGAAGATCCTGGTCGACGCCGACACCAGGGAGATCCTCGGCTGCTCGGTGCTTGGCCCCGGCGGCGACGAGGCGGTGCATTGCGTGCTCGACCTGATGTACGCCAAGGCGCCGGTCGACACGCTGGCGCGCGCGATGCACATCCACCCGAATGTCTCGGAACTGCTGCCCACCATCGCCCAGGAGCTGAAGCCGCTGGCCTGAGCCACTCTCGTCAAGCTCCCGACTTTCTGCATTGCTGCATTGCGGCAATAGACGTTGTGCCCAGTGGGGATCCTCGCGCAGTCTGAAATTGAACCGATTCAGTCTGGACCTCTCATGCCTTTGCCGATCCTTGCGCTTGCCATTGCGTCCTTCTGCATCGGCACCACTGAATTCGTCATCATGGGGCTGCTGCCGGAGGTCGCCGCCGATCTCGGCGTGACGATCCCGGCCGCCGGCCTGCTGGTCACCGGCTATGCGCTGGGCGTCGTCTTCGGCGCGCCGATCGTCGCCATGGCCACCGCGCATCTGCCGCGCAAGCCCGTGCTGGTGGGGCTGGCCGCTTTGTTCGTGGTCGGCAATCTCTTCTGCGCCATCGCGCCAAATTACTGGCTGCTGATGGCCGCGCGCGTCGTCACCGCTTTCGGCCACGGCGCCTTCTTCGGCATCGGCTCGGTCGTCGCGGCAAGCCTGGTGCCGCGCAACAAGCGCGCCAGCGCCATCGCGCTGATGTTCGCGGGCCTGACGCTCGCCAACATCCTCGGCGTTCCGGCCGGCACCGCGCTCGGCGAAGCCTTCGGCTGGCGGGCCACCTTCCTGGCCGTGGTCGGCATAGGCCTGATCTCGGTCGCGGCCATCGCCTGGCTGGTGCCGTCCGACGTCACGGAACCGAGCGGCGGGGGTCTACGCGCCGAAGTCCGCGTGCTCGGCAAGCTGCAAGTATGGCTGGCGATGCTGATCGCGGCGCTGACCTCGGCCAGCCTGTTCGCCGTCTTCACCTATATCAAACCCTACCTCACCGACGTGTCGGGCCTGTCGACCGCGGCGGTCACCTGGGTGCTTTTGCTGTTCGGCGCCGGCATGACCATCGGCAACATAATCGGCGGCAGGCTGGCCGACTGGAAACTGATGCCGACGGTGATCGGCACGCTGCTGCTAATGGCCCTGCTGTTCGTCGGCTTCATGCAGTTCGGCGCCATCGCCAGCGTCGCCATCGGCATCGTCTTCCTGTGGGGCCTGCTCATCTTCGTCGTCGTGCCGCCGCTGCAGATCCGTGTCGTCGAGGCGGCGTCCGAAGGACCCAACCTCGCCGCCACGCTGAACCAGGGCGCCTTCAATGTCGGCAATGCCGGCGGCGCCTGGATCGGCGGCGTGGCGCTGTCCGCAGGCGTTTCCTATGCCAATTTGCCGGTGGTCGGCGCGGTGCTCGCCCTGCTGGCGGTTGGCGTGGCGGTGCTGTCGCAGGCGCTGGACAGGCGCGCGCCGGTCGCCGCCCTCCAGCCTGCCGCCGAATAGCTGCCTGTCGCCCAGAAGTGCGCAGCGGTTTTGGGACAACGACATGCGGCAAGGCAAAAGACTACCATTGCGCCATAGCGCGGCGGGCTGGACCAATCGACATCGGCACCTTCAAATGGGCATGTCTTCTCGCTCTTGATGGAGAACGTCATGCAGAAATCGATCGAACGCATCGCCGGCGACAGCGACGGCGTTTCCTACGAATTCCCCGTGTTTCGCTTCGCAGGTAGCGACAAGGCGGCCCCTTCGGCCTATCTGCAGGCGGCACTCCATGCCGAAGAATTGCCTGGCGTCGTCGCCATCGATGCATTGATGCCGATGCTCAACAAGGCCGAGGCGGAAGGTCGCATCACAGGCGACATCACCATCGTGCCCTGGGCCAACCCGATCGGCCGCGCGCAATATCATTTCGGCGAGCACCAGGGCCGCTTTCATCTGGGCACCCGCACCAACTTCAACCGCGGCTTTCCGCTGCTGGCCGCGCCCGAGGCCAGGCTTTTGCCGGATGCCACGTTTGGCGGCGCCGATCAGCGGCTGAAGTCGCGCCTGGTGCAGCTTTCGCTCGGCCACGACATCGTGCTCGACCTGCACTGCGACGACGAGGCCCTAGCCTATCTCTACGTCCACACCAGCCTGTGGCCAGCCATGGCCGATTGCGCCGCCGCCATGGGTGTCGATGCCGTCGTGCTGTGGAGCGAGGACGCCGACGGCACTTTCGAGGGTGCCTCGATCATGCCCTACCAGACCGCATCAGCCGATGTGGCGAAGTTCGACAGGCGCGTCGCCACCACCGTCGAATATCGCGGCATCCTCGATGTCGACGGCGCCGTGGCCAAGGCCGACGCCGAAGGCCTCTACCGGCTGCTCGCGGTGCGCGGCGTGATATCCGACGCCACGCTCCCCGCAACCGGCCCGTTCAAGGGTGTCGCGGCGCCGCTGGAAAACATCGACATGATGCCCGCACCCCGTGCCGGTGCCGTCCTCTATGACGTGAAGCCCGGCGACCGCGTGTCCAAGGGCGCTCGTCTCGCCACCATCGTCCACGCACCGGGCGAAGCCGATGGCCGCACCGAAGTGTTCGCGCCGCAGGATGGCATCATCCTGACGCGGCGCTCGCGCCGCATCATCCGCGCCGGCGAGGACCTGTTGAAACTGGTCGGCGACAGGAAGAGCAGCGACGCCAGGTCGGGCACGCTGGAGGACTGAGCCTCCGTCGAATCCAGTTGCGCCGCCGCCCAATCGCCGCTAATGGAATCGCCATGAACATGCGTTCGACCAAGACCATTTGGTGGTGGGCCTGCTGACAGCGGCCTGTTCGAACGCGTGCGCGTGAAAAGAGAGGTGGCCGCAACGGAATGTCCGGGCGGCCATTTGTTTTTTAAGCCATTCCCGGGTCCGTTGCCCAAGTAGCTGATGGAGACGGCAATGACGTTGAAGGTTCTGGAAAACGGCGCTGAAAGCTTCGTGACGGCGGGTGGCATCACCATCACCCGCGAGCGCCACGACCGGCCCTATGAAGGGGCGATCGACACTTATGTCGATGGGCTGAATTCGCGCCGGGGCGCGGTGTTTTCCTCGAATTACGAATATCCTGGCCGCTATACGCGCTGGGATACGGCCATCATCGATCCGCCGCTGGTCATTTCTGCGCGCGGCCGTGCCATGCGCATCGAGGCGTTGAACGGCCGTGGCGAGGCGCTGTTGCCGGTCATCGGCAGGACGCTCGGCGGTCTCTCCGAGGTCACGATCGCCGATATCTCGAAAAAGCTGATCCGCCTCGACGTCGCCAAGCCCGGCCGTGTCTTCACCGAGGAGGAACGCAGCCGCGTTCCCTCGGTCTTCACCGTGCTGCGCGCCATCACCGCTCTGTTCAAGACGGCCGAAGATGCCAATCTCGGCCTCTACGGCGCTTTCGGCTACGACCTCGCCTTCCAGTTCGACCCGGTCGACCACACGCTCGTTCGGAAGGAAAGCCAACGCGACCTGGTGCTGTTCCTGCCCGACGAGATCCTGGTCGTCGACCATTATTCGGCCAAGGCCTGGACCGACCGCTATGACTATGCGGGCGAAGGTTTCTCGACCGAAGGTCTGCCCCGCGACCAGATCGCCGAGCCGTTCAAGACCGCCGATCGCATCCCGCCGCGCGGCGACCATGAGCCCGGCGAATACGCCAATCTGGTGCGCCGGGCGATGGACTCTTTCAAGCGCGGCGACCTGTTCGAGGTCGTCCCCGGCCAGATGTTCTACGAGCGCTGCGAGACGCAGCCATCCGAGATTTCGCGCAAGCTGAAGTCCATCAACCCGTCGCCCTATTCCTTCTTCATCAATCTGGGCGAGAACGAATACCTGATCGGCGCGTCGCCGGAGATGTTCGTGCGCGTCAACGGCCGCCGCGTCGAGACCTGCCCGATCTCCGGCACCATCAAGCGCGGCGACGATGCCATTTCGGACTCCGAGCAGATCATCAAACTGCTCAACTCGAAGAAGGATGAATCCGAGCTGACCATGTGCTCGGACGTCGACCGCAACGACAAGTCGCGGGTCTGCGATCCAGGTTCGGTGCGCGTCATCGGCCGCCGCCAGATCGAGATGTATTCGCGCCTGATCCATACGGTCGATCACATCGAGGGGCGGTTGCGCGAGGGCATGGACGCTTTCGATGCGTTTCTCTCGCACGCCTGGGCGGTCACCGTCACCGGCGCGCCGAAACTGTGGGCCATGCGCTTCATCGAGCAGAACGAGAAGAGCCCGCGCGCCTGGTATGGCGGGGCCATCGGCATGGTCAACTTCAACGGCGACATGAACACCGGCCTGACCTTGCGCACCATCCGCATCAAGGACGGCATCGCCGAGGTGCGCGCCGGCGCTACATTGCTCTTCGACAGCATTCCCGAGGAAGAAGAAGCCGAAACCGAACTGAAGGCATCCGCCATGCTCTCCGCCATCCGCGACGCCAAGACGGGCAATTCGACCAGCACCGAACGCGCATCCGCGCGCGTTGGCGACGGCGTCAACATCCTTTTGGTCGACCACGAGGACTCCTTCGTCCACACGCTGGCCAACTACTTCCGCCAGACCGGCGCCAATGTCTCGACCGTGCGCACGCCGGTGCCGGAGGAAGTCTTCGACCGGCTGAAGCCCGACCTCGTCGTGCTGTCGCCCGGACCCGGCACGCCCAAGGATTTCGACTGCGCGGCGACCATCAGACGAGCGCGCGCCCGCGAGCTGCCGATCTTCGGCGTCTGCCTTGGCCTGCAGGCACTGGCCGAGGCCTATGGCGGCGAACTCAGGCAGTTGCACATTCCCATGCACGGCAAGCCGTCGCGCATCCGCGTCTCGAAGCCGGGTGTCATCTTCTCCGGCCTGCCGAAGGAAGTCACCGTCGGCCGCTACCACTCGATCTTTGCCGATCCGGTGCGCCTGCCGGATGATTTCATGGTGACCGCCGAGACCGAGGACGGCGTCATCATGGCCTTCGAGCACCGCAAGGAGCCGATCGCCGCGGTGCAGTTCCACCCGGAATCGATCATGACGCTCGGCCACAATGCCGGCATGCGCATCATCGAGAACATCGTCGCCCATTTGCCGCGCAAGGCCAAGGAAAAGGCAGCCTGACGGCAATGGCCGAAGCCGAGAACACCATGGCGATCGCGGCGAAAGCCGCCGCGAAGCGCAAGGTCGCCAACCTTGCCTTCTGGTCGATCGTGATCGCCTTTGTCGTGCTCGCGCTGAAAGCCGCCGCCTGGTACATAACCGGATCCGTGGCGCTCTATTCGGACGCGCTGGAATCGATCGTCAACGTCATTGCTTCGATGGCCGCCTTCTGGGCGATCCAGGTCAGCTATAAGCCGGCCGACCAGGATCACCCCTTTGGCCACCACAAGGCCGAGTATTTCTCGGCCGTGCTGGAAGGCGTGCTGATCGTGCTCGCCGCGCTTTTGATCCTGAACGAAGTCTGGCGCTCCTGGCAGACGCCGGCTCCGCTCCAACAGCCTTGGAAAGGCCTTGCCGTCAACGGCGTCGCCACCGTCGTCAATGCCTTCTGGGCCTGGACGCTGATCCGCGTGGGCCGAGCCGAAAAGTCACCGGCGCTGGTCGCCGACGGTAATCATATCATGACCGATGTTGTAACCTCGATCGGCGTCTTCGGCGGCCTGGTCGGAGCAATCCAGACCGGCTGGCAGATCCTCGATCCGGCGCTGGCCGTGATCGTCGCGCTGAACATCCTGTGGCAGGGCTGGCACGTCATCGGCTCGTCGATGAACGGGCTGATGGACCGGGCAGTGGACACGGCGGAGCACATGCGCATCCGCGACATCATCTCGGCCAATTGCAAGGGCGCGATGGAGGTGCATGACCTCAAGACCCGCATCGCCGGCCGCGCCACCTTCATCGAATTCCATCTGGTCGTCGACGCCGACATGTCGGTCGGTACCAGCCATATCATCTGCGATCGAATCGAGGACGCGCTGAAGGCCGAACTCCCTTCGGTGCGGGTGACCATCCATGTCGAGCCCGACGACGAAGCCAAGCTGCCCAAGGGTACGACGGCGGTGCCGTTCGCCTGAGGCGGTTCACCAAGTCTCGATTGAGAGGCCGTTGATGCGCTCGAATTCCCGGACGTTGCGGGTGATCAGAATGAGGCTTCTAGCGCGCGCCTGCCCGCCAATGAGCGCATCATAGGGGCCAATTGGCGTCCCCAACGCTGCAAGCGTTGCCCGAATCTCTCCGGCATGCCTCGCGTCCTCTCGATCGAATTCAAGCACCGGGAATTGCAAAGCTTCGATGCGCGCCAGATTTTCAGCTCTTCTCTTGCTCCTTTCGGCACCATAGTACAGTTCATGTGCCACGATCGCCGAAAGCGCAAAATCCTGCGGCGTGTGCTGTTTCAGAAGCGCGAGTAGACTCGCGTCACCTTTGATGACGGCAATAACGGCATTGGTATCAAGCAGGTAGATCACTTGAAGATGTCGTCCAAGGCAGGTCTATCCTGCCCCTCCTGCCGTTCCAGCGCCGCTTCGACAAAATCCTCGTCGACTGGTCCGATCACCTGGTCAAGCCACGCCCAATCCTGCACGAGTGGCTCGAGTATGACAGTATGCCCATGGCGACGGATCGAAACCTCGTCCGTTTCGAAACGAAACTCTTTGGGCAGACGCACAGCTTGTGACCGGCCCGACCAGAACACCTTTGCCTTGTCCATCATGCCATCCTCAAATGAGATATAGCAAAGATATATCCCTTCGCGGCATTGTAGACAAGCCCGTGCTTACGGCGCACACGCCGATTGCGGCATCGCCTGCAGCCGATAGACCTTGTCGTCGGACTTCGTCTTGCCGTCGGCGGCTTTCGAGCACAGGTCGACGATTGCAATGCTGCTGTTGGGATTGGCCAGCATCATCGTGCCGTTGGCGCCGCGCTTGAGGAAGATTTCCTTCTGCGCGATGTCGCATGAAAAATTACTCATCTTGGCGCTCGCCGCGCAGCGCCACTGGTCAGCCTCGCCCTGGCAGGAATAGGTCTGCGTGACCTTGGCCCCCTTCTGCCGCGTGATGACCGAGACGGCGATGTCGGCGCCGTCGGGCCAGTTGGCGACATCGCCGCCCGAGGCGTACGAAGCGAGTTCCACAGGCCCGCGGAACACCCGGATCGACTGCGTCAACTGGTCGGGATGCGAACCCATATGCGCGGCGTCATAGTCGCGCCCGTAGCAGAAGGCCTGATCGGGTTTGAACCGCTCGCGCAACGGCGGCCCGAGCGCCGGGTCGATCGGATCGATGCGTGCGAACTCCGCCTTGCAGGTCGCCGCCGGCATCGGGTCGAGGCGAAAATTGTCGTCCTCCGAACCGAGCGCCTGCCTGACGTATTCCGCCTTGCCGAGCTGCTCCTCGGAGTCCGGATCGAGGTAGATGTCGGACGACAGGTCCGACAGGATCAGCCGGCCCTTGTCGTCGAGCTTCAGCGAAGCCAGCGTACGGTCGCAATCCATGCCGCAGCGGATCGGGCCCGATTTGCCGTCCTCGGACTCGTGATTGCACCAGCCGCCGGCCCATTCCGGCGCCTTGGCGCCACGCACCGTGGTGGTGAGGAAACCATTGTAGGACGTAGCGGAATTCGCGTTCGGTTCCTCATTCGGGCGGCTGACCGGGTCATGGCCGTAGTAGAAGAAGATCCGTGCCACTTTCTGCTTCGGATGCGCCTTGAGGTGCGCCGCGTCATAGACCCGGCCGAAACAGGCGTCTGCCCCGTTGGGGCTGAGTTCGGTGAGCTTGAGCGCATCGTCGGCAAACACGGATCCCACAAGTCCGCCAAGCAGTGCCGCGCCAAGTCCGGCGCTAGCGAACGTCTTCCATTCCCCGAACGCCATGTGACCCCCTCCTCCGCCTCGACAGGACGCAAGGTCAATTTATGCTAGTATTGCGGCAGCGGCCACGCAAATCGCGCTGCGCCGGCAAGCCAGGGAGGGGACGCCATGCGCCGACGTGACATGTTCCGGGCGGTTCTCGCCGGAGCCGGAACGCTTCTCGGCCTGAGTGCGGTCCGGGCGGCAACCACCGAGCCTGTGAGGCTGAAGGTCGCCTATCACCTCAGCGACCTCGACAAGGTCAATTTCGTGCTCGGCAATATCAAGAACCACTATGAGGGCACCGGCGGCAACGTCGAGATCGCGCTGGTCGTGCATGGTCCAGCCCTTGCCGGCTTCAAGTCGAAGGGCATATCGGCGGCCATTTCGGGTCGCTTTACCGGTCTTGTCCAGCAGGGGCTCGACCCGCATGCGTGCGGCAACACTATGCGCGGCATGGATATTACGCTCGCCGACCTGCTCGACGGCTTCCATGCCGCCGACAAGGGCGGCGTCGTCAAGCTCGCCGAATTGCAAACCCAGGGCTATGTCTATCTCAGGCCTTGAAGCGGCACCGCCTTGAATGCAAGGTGGCAAGACCCGCCAAGAATCTCGGAAATCCCCGGAGGAACAGCCGTGCCAGAGACAGCCCTTGGTCTTGTCATCCCCGACCTCGCCGGCAAGGCGGTGCTGGTCACCGGCGCCTCGACCGGCATTGGCGCGGCGCTCGCGCTCGCCTATGCCGAGCAGAAATGCAAGGTGGCGCTGCACTACAATTCCAGCCGCGACGCCGCCGAGAAACTCGGCCAAACCATTCGCGACGGCGGCGGCGAGGTCTTCCTCGTCCAGGGCGATTTTTCCCTTCCCGCCGATGTCGAACGCGTCGTCGAGGACAGCGCGCGACATTTCGGCCGCCTCGACGGGCTGGTCAACAATGCCGGCGGCATGCTTGGCCGCATCCCCTATGCCGAGCAGACCGAGGCGCATTACGACGCGGTGATGGACCTCAACGCACGCTCGGTGCTGACCGCCTCGCGCAAGGCGATGCCATGGCTGAAGAAACAGGGCGGCTTCATCGTCAACACCTCGTCGATCGCCGCGCGGAATGGCGCTGGCGGCGGCGCCGGCCTTTACGGCTCGGCCAAGGCCTTCGTCTCCAACGTTACGCGCGGCATGGCCAAGGAACTGATCGGCTTCGGCATTCGCGTCAACGCCGTGGCGCCGGGTACCATCCTCACTCCCTTCCACGAACGCTATTCGACCGACGAGCAGATGAAGGGCATGGTCGCCACCATTCCGCAGGGCCGCGCCGGCACGGCGCAAGATTGCGTCGGCGCCTATCTGTTCCTCTCATCGGACCTGTTGAGCGGCTACATCACCGGCCAGGTGATCGAGGTCAATGGCGGCCAGTTGATGCCTTGACCAGCGACCGGCATACTGGACACACTCCTTTCGCGCCAACCCTGGGGAAGACGAGGACATGTACGGACTGATCGGCAAGATGCGGGCGGCGCGCGGCCAACGCGACGCTGTCATGACTGTGCTGCGCGAGAGCACCGGCGCCCTGCCCGGCTGCCTGAGCTATATCATCGCCACCGACCCGGCCGACGCCGACGCGATCTGGGTGACCGAAGTGTGGACCGATCAGGCAAGCCACAAGGCCTCGCTGCAGCTTCCGGAAGTCCAGGCGGCCATCGCCAAGGCGCGGCCCTTCATCGGCGGCTTCGAGTTCCAGGTGGAGACGCATCCCGTCGGCGGCTTTGGGTTGGCTGAGGCCAAAACCGGCTGAGGCGCCGGAACCTGCTTTTCCGGTACGCCGGGGTTCGCATTTTCACATCCCGGGTCTAAGACCAGAGCATGGATTCAGCGGCCGAGCAGCCACCTCCCGACCAGCCCGCTGTCGAGCGCATGACGCGGCTGGGCAAGCGCTGGCAATGGCTGATCCTGCTGGTCATCTCCGCGCTGTTCGCCGGCGCGCTGGAACTCGCCGCCTTGCCGGCGGCGCTGCTGATCGGCCCGATGCTTGCCGCCATCGTCGCCGGCACCAACGGCGCCACGGTGCGCGTGCCGCGCCTTGTGTTCGGCTCCGCCCAGGCTGTCGTCGGCTGCCTCGTCGCGGCTTCGATCTCAGCCGATATCTTTCCGGTTTTCTACAAGGAATGGCCGCTGTTCCTCGGCGTGGTGATCGCCACCGTCGCGGCCTCCAGCCTACTTGGCTGGCTGATCAGCCGCTGGCGCATCCTGCCCGGCACCACCGCCGTCTGGGGCTCTTCGCCGGGGGCCGCCACCGCCATGGTGCTGATGGCCGGCGCCTTCGGCGCCGACCGGCGCCTGGTCGCCTTCATGCAGTATCTGCGTGTCATCTTCGTGTCGATGACGGCAGCCCTCGTCGCCAAGATGTGGGTCGACACCTCGGGCATCGAGGTCCCGCCCATCGTCTGGTTCCCGACGATCGACCCGCAACCCTTCGCCGCCACGATCGGCATGGCAATCGTCGGCGGCCTGGCGGGCAGGCTTTGCCGGCTGCCCTCGCCTTTCTTCCTCGGCAGCTTCATCTTGGGCACCGTCATCCATCTTGGTCTCGGCGTGCCGATGCAATTGCCGCAATGGCTGCTGGCGGTCAGTTACGCGATGGTCGGCTGGTCGATCGGCCTGAACTTCACCAGGCCGCTCCTGCGCCATGCGGCCCGCGCCCTGCCGCAGATCATCACTTCGATCGTCGCACTGATCGCCTTTTGCGGCGGCCTTGCCTTCCTCATCAGCCATCTCGCTGGCATCGACCCGCTGACCGCCTATCTGGCGACCAGCCCCGGCGGCATGGACAGCGTCGCCATCATCGCCGCCGCCGCGCACAACGTCGACATCTCCTTCGTCATGGCGCTGCAGTCGGCGCGTTTCCTGATCGTGCTGCTCGTCGGCCCTAGCATCGCGCGCCTGGTGGCCAGAAGCATCAGGGAGTGAAAGCCCGGCATCGGGCAATGTTACCGCGCCGCCGCAAGGCGCTCGGGCAGGAAATCGACGAAGACGCGCACCTTTGGCGACAGATGGCGATTGGAGGGCCACAGCATCCGGAACTGGCCGAGGCCGTCGACATGGTCGTCCAGCACGGTGCGCAGCCTGTCCTCGCGCAGCGCCTCGCGCACCAGGAAATCGGGCATGCAGGCGATGCCGAGACCGGCGATCGTGGCGCCTTTCAAGGCTTCCATGTTGTTGCAGGTCAGCATCGAACGGATCAGCGGTTGGGCGCTCCCGGTAATGAACGGCCAGTCCAGCAGCCTGCCGCTGTTGAGATAGCGGAAGTTTATGCCGAAGTGCCTGGTGAGATCCGCCGGCACGCCGGGCATGCCATGGCGCTCGAGGTAGGAAGGCGCCGCGCACAGCAGCATGCGAAAGGGCGCAATGGGTTTCGACACCAATCGTGAATCGGGCAGCTCGCCGCTGCGGATCGCGACGTCGATGCCTTCCTCGATGACGTCGACGATCCGGTCGTTGAAATCGATATCGAGCTCGATCTCGGGATAGCGCGCCATGAACTCCGACAGCACCGGCAACAAGAGATGATAGGTGACGATCGGGGTCGAGACGCGCAGCCGCCCGCGCGGCGTCTCCCGTGTCCGTGACAGCATCGCCTCGGCATCGTCGATGTCGTCGAGGATACGCCGCACGCGCTCGTTGAACAGCTTGCCCTCTTCGGTCAGGCCGATCCGCCGCGTGGAGCGCTGCAGCAGCCGCACGCCGAGTTCCTGTTCGAGCCGCGCGACACTTTTGCCGACCGCGGAGGCGGAGATGCCGAGCGCCCGGCCGGCGGCGACGAAGCTGCCGAATTCGGCAGTGCGGGCGAAAGCCAGAAGGCCGCTGAGGCGATCCATCAAACTGCTCCATTCGAGCGTTTCAGTCCGTTATGTCGAGATATTTAATACCATTTTTCCGGAGCCGTCACCGACTTATCTTGATCGCATGACCGGGCGCCGCGATTGCGCGGCATGCCGGCACAGACTGCCCAGATAGGAAAAACCATGACCTTGAAGATCACAATCGGCGCCGAGAGATGGCTCGTGCTCTTGTCCGTATGCCTTGCTGCCATGACGATGCCCCTGACCTTCACCGGCCCGGCCGTCGCGCTCTCCCGCATCGCAGCCGATCTCGGCGGCAGCCCGATCGCGCTCAACTGGGTGACCAACGCCTTCATGCTGACCTTCGCCGCCAGCCTGATGGCGGCGGGCGCCCTGGCCGACAATCATGGCCGCAAGCGAATCTTCCTCGTCGGTCTCGCCCTCTACATCCTCGCTTCGCTCGGCGCGATGCTGGCGCCCGACATCGCCTGGTTCGACGTCTTCAGGGCCGCGCAAGGGCTGGGCAGCGCCTTGGCCTTTGCCGGCGGCGCCTCCGCACTTGCCCAGGAATTCGAGGGACCATTGCGGCTGCGCGCGTTCTCCTTCCTCGGCACCAGTTTCGGCATCGGGCTGGCCTTCGGCCCGATCGCTTCCGGCCTGCTCATCGCCGCATTCGGCTGGCGGTCGATCTTTGTGCTGGTCGTGGCACTCGCGGTTGCCTCGGCAATCCTCGGCCTGCGCACCATCAGGGACTCGCGTGACCCGGATGCGACCGGCCTCGACTGGGCGGGCGCCGGCACCTTCACGGTCGCGCTGGCCTCGCTGACCTATGGCGTGTTGCAGGCGCCGCAGAGCGGTTGGGCCGATCCTCTTGTGGTAACGCTTCTCGGCGTTGCCGTCCTTTGCTTTGTGCTGTTCGTCATCGTCGAGCGGCGCGCGCGCCGGCCAATGCTCGATCTCACCCTGTTTCGCTTTCCTCGCTTCGTCGGCGCCCAGTTTCTTGCGGCGGCGCCCGCCTATGGCTTCGTGGTCCTGCTTGTGCTTTTGCCGATCCGCTTCATCGGCATCGAGGGTATGAGCGAGATCAAGGCCGGGCAATTGATGATCTGCCTGTCGGGGCCGCTGCTGATCCTGCCCTTGCTTGCCGGTCAGCTTGCGCGCTGGATCGCTCCGGCCACCATTTGCGGCGTTGGCCTGCTCGTCGCGGCGGCTGGCTTGGTCTGGCTGAGCCTGACGCCATCGATCGACGTCGCACTGGTCGCGCCGCTGGTCCTGATCGGCGTCGGCATCGCCTTGCCCTGGGGATTGATGGATGGGCTCGCCGTCAGCGTCGTGCCAACGGAGCGCGCCGGCATGGCGGTCGGCATATTCAACACCACGCGTGTCGCTTGCGAGGGCGTGGCACTCGCCATCGTCATGGCGACGCTGTCAGGTTTCACCGCGGCGCAGCTCGCCGCTCGAGGCGCTGCGCCGTCCAGCGACGCGGCTGCCGCTGCGCAATTGCTGGTGACCGGTAATGTCGGTGGAACCGCGCAACATTTGCCGGCGGCCCGCGCCGCCGTTCTGGTCGAGGCCTACGAAACGGCGTTCGACAGGCTGCTGATCGTGCTGGCGGCAATCACCATCGTCACCGCCCTTGTCGTCTTCCTCGGCCTGCGTCGAGGATCCGCGCCCGAACACGAGACCGTGCCGCTGCCGGCCTGCCAGGAAGGTAGGTGCGGCTGATGACAAGGCAAGCGACGAGGGTCTCTGGTGTGGTCATCAATCCAGCCTGTGCATCAGATCGTCATCCAGCCAGCGGCCGAAGAAATAGACCAGCTGCTTGTGCCACCACGGCCAATCATGGCTGACGTCGCCGCCCCAATAGTCGACCCAGGCGGGAATGGACTTGTCGCGCAGGATCTGTTCCAGCTGGCGCGTCTCGACCAGCATGCGCTCTTCCCAGGCGCCCTGCCCGCAACAGAAGATCAGCCTCAGCGCCTTCAGCCGCGCCAGCAATTTCGGGTCGACGATGCCGGGCAGATAATCGAGCGGCGAGTTGTAGAAGATATCGCCGTCGAGCGCCTTGCCGAAGAAATCGCGGGCTGAATAGACACCCGACAGGGAGATGACGCCGCTGGCGAGTTCGGGAAAACGGAAGACGAAGTTCGAGGAATGGTAGCCGCCCATCGAACAGCCTGAGAACAGCGGCTTCAGCCGCCGTCCGCCATTGGCCTGCGCCGCGGTTTCCAGAAATTCCGGCAGCGCCTCCTCTCGCACATAGCGGAAATAGGCCTCGTGGCGGGCGATGCGGTGCGCGGGGTCGGCACGCTTGTCGAAGAAGGATTCCGAGTCGATGCCGTCGACCGTGAACAACTGGATGCGGCCGGTGTCGATGAACTCTGCGAGCGCGCCCACCCCGCCGGAATCCTCGAACTGGTAGAACCGCCCCTGCGAGGTCGGGAACACCACGACCGGCCGGCCGGCATGGCCGTAGCGCTTGTACTCCATGTCGCGGCCGAGATTGCGGGCGAAAGCCTGGTGATAGGAAATATCCATGTCCTCAAGCCTTTTCCGCGTGGATATAGGCAACCGCCTCGCGCAGTTCCGCCTGATCCTTCGAGCGCATCTGGTAGGCGTAATCTCCCATGGCGCGGCTGAAAACCTTCTCGATGGCCTGATGGCGGACGATCTTGTCGCCGTGCGCGGCTAGCACATCCGCATGGCTGTGCAAATAGTCGAGGTGGCGCTTGCGGCTGGCATAGGCGGTGAAATACTTGCCTTCATAGGGGCCTCCGGCTGCGTCCTTGACGACCATGTCCGCCCAGGCCGCATAGACGTCGATGTCGAACGTGTAGTTGATCGCGTCGGTCATCCAGGCGCCGGGCGGGCGCATGTTGACCTCCAGCGCGATGATGCGGTCGTCCCTGGTCTCGAACAGTTCGATATGGAAAAAGCGTTCGCGCACGTCGAATGCTTTCAGGATCTTGCGGCCGGCCTCCTCGACGACAGGCCTGATCCGGGGAAAGCAGGTGTAACTCATGTGGCGGTCCTTGTTGACCACCTCCATGACGCTCTGGTCGTATCGATGGCTGGCCGCCAGCACCACCTCGCCGTCGCGGTTGACCAGCCCGTCATACGTCACCACCAGCCCCTCGATGAACTGCTCCATGACGAAGGTCACATCCTCCGGCTTATCCCGGAAGAACTGGTCGAGCTCTCTCGCATTCGAGATCTTGAACGTGTTCGAAGCGCCGGAGCCCGAATCCGGTTTCACCACCACGGGATAGCCGACGCGGCGGATGAAGGTCATGGCGCCGGCCCGGTCGGAGCATTTGCGCTGCGCTATGGTCTCGACGCCGCTCTTGCGGAAGAACGCGCGCATGCGGCTCTTGCGCTTCAGATTCTTCACGAAATCGAGCTTGGTGCCGTAGATGTTGAAGTCGGTGCGGATGTTGGCTTCCAGTTCCAGCCAATGCTCGTTGAGCGATTCGAACCGGTCGATGCGGCCCCATTTGTGGATGAAATGCCCGATCGCCCGGAACACCGCATCGTAGTCCTCCATGTCGGCGATACGGTAATATTCCGAAAGCGCTGCCTTCAGCTTGCCGTCCAGAACGTCAAAGGGTGCGTCGCCAATCCCGAGCACGGTCGCGCCGGCCTTCTTCAGCCGGTCGCAGAAATCGGCGCCGTTGGCGGGAAAATGCGGCGAGAAGAACACGAAATTCATGGACGACCCCCTGCCGGCGGGCACCCCGCCACCGTTCAAGTCTGGCGCATTTGCAGCGCGCGGGGAAGAGCATCCGCGTCAGGGATAGATTCCATCGGGCCGGCAACGCTTGCCTCCAACAGGCCGCTCCTGTATGAGAGCGGCCATGAACACGCGCGCCACCACCGCTTCCCGTCAGACCGGCTTTGCCGGCGAGACCGTTCGCGCGCTTGCCTCGACCCTGCTTCTTCTCGGCCTTATCGGCGATCGCCGGGTTCGCTGAAGGAGCGCCCGGCGGTCGAACCGCCGCGCAAGCGCATGCTCCTTGGCAAATCATATCAAGCGAACGAAAATCTGGTAAAGGCGCCGCTTGGCACCACATCCGCCTGAAAGGCGGACCCGCCAGCCGCCGGGAGAAACGACGATGAACGCACGAGAAGACATCCGCGCCAGCGAGGCCGCGACCGGCAAGCAAGTCGGCCGGGGCATGCCGGACGCAGCCCGAAAATACCAACCTTATCCTACGGTCGGTCTCATCGACCGGACCTGGCCCTCGAAGGTGATCGACAAGGCGCCGATCTGGTGCTCGGTTGACCTGCGCGACGGCAACCAGGCACTGATCGATCCAATGGGCCACGAGCGCAAGGCGCGCATGTTCGCGCTGCTGCTCGACATGGGTTTCAAGGAGATCGAGATCGGCTTCCCGTCGGCTTCGCAAACCGACTTCGACTTCGCCCGCTGGTGCATCGAGGAAGGCAATGTGCCGGCCGATGTGTCATTGCAGGTGCTGGTACAGTGCAGGCCCGAACTGATCAGCCGTACCTTCGAGGCGCTCAAGGGCGCTGCCAACCCGATCGTGCATTTTTACAACTCGACCAGCGAATTGCAGCGCCGCGTCGTCTTCGAGAAGGATGTCGGTGGCATCAAGCGCATCGCCACCGACGCCGCCAAGATGATCACCGACATGGCGGCCAAGGCGGGCGGCGGCTACCGGTTCGAATATTCGCCGGAGAGCTTCACCGGCACCGAACTCGAGGTCGCGCTGGAGATTTGCAACGCCGTCACCGAGATCGTCAGGCCGACGCCTGACAACAAGCTGATCATCAACCTGCCGTCGACGGTCGAGATGTCGACGCCAAACATCTACGCCGACCGCATCGAGTGGATGTGCCGCAACCTCGACGCCAGAGAAAACCTGATCATCTCGCTGCATCCGCACAATGACCGCGGCACCGGCATCGCCACCACCGAACTCGGTCTGATGGCCGGTGCCGACCGCGTCGAAGGCACGCTGTTCGGCAATGGCGAGCGCACCGGCAATGTCGACATCGTCACCTTGGCGCTCAACATGTACACGCAAGGCGTCGATCCGGGCATCGATTGCTCCGACATCAACCGGATGAAGGACGTCTATGAATATTCGAACCAGCTGAAGATTCCCGAGCGCCATCCCTATGTCGGCGAACTCGTCTACACGGCCTTTTCCGGCTCGCACCAGGACGCCATCAACAAGGGGATGAAGGCGCTGAAGAAGGCCAACACGCCGCACTGGGAAGTGCCCTATCTGCCGATCGACCCGGCCGATGTCGGCCGCAGCTACGAGGCGATCATCCGCATCAACTCGCAGTCGGGCAAGGGCGGCATCGCCTATGTGCTGCAGGCCGATTACGGCCTCAATCTGCCGCGCAACCTGCAGATCGAGTTCAGCCAGGCGATCCAGGCGATCACCGATGCCGAAGGCAAGGAGGTTCCGGCCAAGCGCATTTACGAGCGCTTCCTCGAGACCTATGTCGACCAGCCGGGCGCGCGCCTGAAATTCCTCGACCACCACACCTATCCCGATACCGAGGTGAAGGGCCGACGGGTGGTCGAGGCGGTCATCCTCGACCACCGCAAGGAAGTGACGATATCAGGCACCGGCACCGGCCCGATCGATGGCTTCGTCGATGCGCTGTCGCGCCATGTCGGCGTCGAGATGTCGGTGCTCGATTATTCCGAGCACTCGTTGCAGCGCGGCTCGAACGCGTCGGCCATCTCCTATGTCGAGATGGAATATCCCGGGGGCAAGCTGTTCGGCGCCGGCATCAACACCAACATCGTCGCCGCCTCGCTGGAAGCGGTGACGTCAGCGGCCAATCGTATCGTCGGTCGCAAGGCGCGATAGCATCGGCCGGTCGGCGGCGCGGAGGCAGGAACAGCTCTCCGCGCCGCCATTTTTCAAGCCCGAAAAAGGCTTTGGTCTCGACTGGCGGATGCTGGTTCTCACGCCCATGCCGTGGCTTATGACGGCAGGGCAATTAACCACCGGAGAATTCTCCGGTGAGGTACGCGATCGCATAATGGGTGCATACTTGTTTGCCGGTGCGGGAACTATATGATCGCACCTCAACCTGTGCCGACTTCGAGAGGATCGACACTTGCAGCATGCCCCGCCTGCCGCCCCCGCAGTGCGCGAGACACTAGAGCGACTGCTTGCCAGCGAAACGTTCGGACGATCCGAGCGTGCACGCAAGCTGTTGCGTTATCTTGTCGAGCGCGAACAGGCAGGCGAAGCCGACCGGCTCAAGGGCTTTTCCATCGCCATGGATGTCTTCGGCAAGGATGGCGATTTCGATCCTTCGACCGACGCGGTGGTACGCGTGCAGGCGGGCAGGTTACGCGAGCTGCTGCAGCAGTATTTCGCCAATGAAGGCGTCGCGGAGCCGGTTCGCATAGCGATACCGCGCGGGGGCTATGTCCCGGCCTATGAGCTCAACGCGATCCGCTTGCCGGAACCCGCGAAACCCGCCGAGCAGATCGAAGCCGTAGCGGCTCCATCCGAGCACCCCGGTGATGCCATTGCGGCCACTGCATTGCTGGCACCGGCGGCGGCGCCGGAACCCTCGGTGGCACGCCATCTCCGGTTTTTCTGGATGGCTATCGCCGTGGTCATAGCCATGCTTGGCGTTCTGATATTGCGTCAGGGCAGCGGTGCGCTGCTGGCAGGCAACGACCTTGCGGCCACGGTCGAGACCGCGGGCCTGACCGGCAGCATCGCGCCGTCCCCCGCCAGCGAGGCTTTGCCGCTCGTCTACATTGCCGTCAAGGCCAGTGGCACGGATGCCAGCCGTGTCGCCGCAACGCTGCGCGCCGGACTGAGCGGCTTCGATACGATCGAGTTCATCGGTCGCGACACCGTCAACAAGGCCGATCCGGTCACTAGCGCGACGAGCTTCATCTTCGATATCCTGCCTGGGCCGGATACAGGTGACATCACGATCGAACTGCAGAGCGTGGCGACCGGACGGGTGCTTTTGTCGCGCAACCTGACCGCCGCCGACAGCGCGCCGACCACCGTCGAGAGCCGTATAGCCGGCATCTTGACGTCCGCTCTTCCTGGCTCCGGCACGATCTACAGCTATCTCGAACAGAGCGGCGTTCAAACCGGCCTGACACAGTGCCTGTTGTTCAACGGCAAATACTATCTCGACCAGAATGCCAGAACGCACGAGGCCGCCTATCGCTGCCTCGAAAACCTCGCCGAAAACGGCGCCAAATCGTCACTGGTTTATTCCGAGCTTGCCTCGTTGCAGCTCGAGGCCGTGAACGATCACTACGCCTACCCGCCTGATGCGACGATCGATAAGGCACTGACATTCGCGCACCGCGCCGTGCAGATGGGACCGACCAGCCCCAACGCGCATCGCGCCTATGGCTATATCTATTCGAGACTTGGCAATGCCGACGAGGCGCTGCGCTGGATGCGCAAGGCCTACGACCTTAACCGCTACGATATAGCCATGGCTGCCGCCTACGGCTACGGGCTGATTTTCGCCGGCCGCTATGCCGAGGGGACGCCGATCCTGGCTCGGGCGGTGGATGCCTCCAGCGGTCATCCGACATGGTGGGATTTTGGACTTTTCGCCGGCGAACTCATGCTTGGCGACACCAACAAGGCGGCGATCGCCAGTTCCTCTCTGAGAACAACCGCAACGAAGTCGCACTATCTTGCCGCCCGGCTGATCGGCGCCAAGATCGCCGGTCAGGACAATCTGGCGCGCAAGCTGCTCGACGAGCTGAACGCCAAATTTCCGAAATTCGCCGCCGACCCGCGCGCGACCTTCATCGATCGGAAATATCCGCCCGATCTGACCGAGCGGCTGGTTGGAGCCCTGCGCGCGGCAGGCCTCGGCAACGCGAGCTGACGTCCCACGGACAGGATTGTTTGGACCAATCGAATTGTTGGCCGCCGAAAGCAGGCGGCAAAGCCCCGATATGACTGGTTTTCCGGCCTTGTCGCGCGAACTCGCGAGATCGAGAGGTCGCAAGCGCCAGTCGTCGTGAAAATTTTACTGGCCATCGTTCTGGACAAGGAGCAAACCAGTCGCATTTCCCATCTTGCCTCGCAATTAAGCTTTCAGATTTCATGATCGCATCGCTTCACGTCGCCGAACAGGGTGCTGGGTCGAAGGCCATCGTCCTGCTGCATGGCTTCGGCGGCTGCCACGATATTTGGCACGAAGTGATCGCGTCGCTGTCGCCTGCGGTACGCACACTCGCCTATGATTTGCCGGGGCACGGGCTGTCGCTCGATTTCCCCGGTGCCGGCCCGGCCAAGCTGGCGGCAAGGGCCGTCCTGGCCGATCTCACCGCGCGATCGGTAAAGCGCGTTCATCTGGTCGGCCACTCGATGGGCGGCGCGGTGGCGGCGCTGATGGCGCTGGCTGAGCCCGACAAGGTGGCGTCGCTGACACTTCTGGCGCCTGGCGGCTTCGGCGCCGAGATCAACGGTCCGCTGTTGCGCCGCTTTGCCGCCGCAAGGGACCCATCCGACATCCAGGCGTGCCTCTCGGCGATGTCGGGACCACTGACGCGGCCCATCGATCACACCGTGGACGCCCTCGGGGACATGCGCCGGCGACCCGGCCAGGTCGAGAAACTCATCGAGATCGCTGCCGCCATGACCAGCCAAGACCGGCAGGGCGTCATCCCGCGCGACCGGTTGGAAACACTGACCATGCCGGTGAAGGTGGTATGGGGAAGCGATGACCCGATGCTACCCTTTACCCACACGGATAATCTGCCCGTGCAATTTCATGTGCACCACGTCCCGGGGGCTGGCCATATGCTGATCGAGGAGGCGCCAGAGCTGATCGCCGCGATCATCCAGCGCAACATGAACCGCCGAGCCAGGCCCTTGCGCCCGAAATTAGCCGCGACCGACTGACAGGGCCAGCGCGACACCGCCCCGGCGCCTCGCCGCCCTGATCGCGCCAGTGCATTTTGCCGGCGGCTGTGTTAACTCCGTGTTAACCAACCCCGCGAGGCAAGACGCCGATGAAGGACGCAGGCGAGAAGATCGATCCGTCAAGCAAACTGTCCGATGCCATCCGTGACGTGAAGAACGCCTTCGCCGACCGCGACGATGTCGTCGTCGACATGCGCGAGGCGCACCGCATGCGCCTCGACCTCCTGGCCGCGGACCTCGCGCCCGTCTTTGCCGATGTTCCAGCCGACATGGACAATTTCGACTTTGTCGTCTCCTCGGGGCTACAGCCGCGCCTGTGGATCGATGCCGTCAGCCATGTCGCGATGGGGCGCGACCGCCGCACCTACCGCTTCCTCAAGGACACTCGCATTGGCCGTGTCGTGCTTGCCGAGTCGACCGAGATGAAGCCGGTCGCCGATTCCGTGACGCGTTATGTCGCCGAGCGCATCGTCGAGCGCCGGAGAATGATGGAGGGTGGCGTCGAGCCAGCGGTCGCCGGCATGAGACGCGCCGAGGTCACGGAAGCCGAGCCGCCGCTGCGAGCGTCTACGCAAGGCAAGGGCTGGTCGGCCTTCCTGTCCGGCCTTGGGCTGGTCGCCGCTGGCGGACTGGTTGGTCTCGCGGTGTCGGCGGCGCTGTTATGGGACCGCGTCTCGGCCATGGTTCTCAACTGGCGGCCATAACCGCGTCGGGCTCGACACCGAGTTCCACGGTCTGCAGATCGGAAGGCGGTATGGACGGCCCGGTCAGGCCGCGTCGTGTCAGGCGGATGCGCCAGTTTCCCTTTTCGCCATCGATATCGAACAGATTGTACTGTGCTGCCGGGTGATTGCCGCCCGGCGCCTGGCCAGCGGCGGCGACCCCGACGACCGGGACCTTTGCATCGCGAGGCCCGATCTGGAACAGCGACGGCAGGTGCGAATGGCCGTGCAGCACAAGCTCCGCGCCATGGCGGCGGATGATCTTGTGGAAGCGGGCGATGCCGAACAGCCGCTTGTGCTGGGAGACGGCGCCCCGCACCGGCGGGTGGTGGATCATGATCGCGCGGAACAGCCCTTGCTTCGCCGTGCTGTCGAGGATCTTGCCCAGCCGAGCCGCCTGCCCCTCAATGAAGAAACCATTGGCCATGAAGGGCGCCGTGGCGCGCGCCGTCGAGACGCCGATCAGCGCGACATTGCCGCGCACGCGCAGATAGGGAAATGCATTGCGATCGACCGGCGTGTTGACACCGTCGCCGCTCATCCACGCCGCCCATGACCGGCAGATCTTGTCGAAGGCACCGGGTACATAGGCATCATGGTTTCCCGGCACGACCGAAACGTCATGGGGCGACCCCAGCGTCTCGAGCCAGTGTTTGGCCATCTCGATCTCGCCGTCGAGCGCTAGGTTGACGAGGTCGCCGGTGACGGCGAGATGGTCCGGGCTTTGCGCCTTGATGTCGGCGACGATGGCGTCGATGACCGCATCGTGCATGTGGCGGCGGCGGTTGCGCTGCCAGTTGACGTAGCCGAGCACGCGCTTGGAGGCGAGATCGCGATAGGATACATCGGGAAGCGGCCCCAGATGGACATCGGAAATATGCGCGAGCCTGAACATTCCTCCTTCATAGGCGACGTGCACGCCGCTTTCCACCCACAGTTTCGCTACTGATGCCGACCGACGACGAAGCCGCGTTCCGCCAGACCGGCTGGGCGGGCTTGAGGGCTCGGCTGTTCCATCTCTATTTCGTGCTGCGGCGGCCGATGACGCTCGGTGTGCGCGGCCTGATCCACGATGCCGCCACCAATTCCGTCTTCCTCATTCGCCACACCTATGTGCCCGGCTGGCAGCTTCCCGGCGGCGGCGTCGAGGTTGGCGAGACGCTGGCCGAGGCGCTGGCCCGCGAACTCGCCGAAGAGGGCAACATCGCGATGGCCGCCACGCCGGTGCTGAAGTCGATGCATTTCAACCGCCGCGCCAGCCGCCGCGACCATGTCGGTTTCTATCTCATCGAAAATTTCAGCCAGACCGCGCCGAAACTGCCCGACCATGAGATCGCCGAGGCCGGATTTTTCCCACTCGACCGCTTGCCGGAAGGCACCACACCGGCGACGCTGCGGCGGATCGCCGAGGTTTTCGGCAGCGTGCCAGCATCGCCCTATTGGTAGATCAGGCCGCCGCCCTCGCGAACTTCGCCCGATTATGCGGCGCGCCATAGTCAAGCGCCGGTCCCACCGGCACAATCCGCGTCGGATTGATCGTTTCGTGGCTGCCGTAATAATGCGCCTTGATGTGATGCAGGTTCACCGTACCCGCCACACCGGGCACCTGATAGAGGTCACGCAGATAATTCGACAGGTTCGGATAATCGGCGATGCGGCGCAGGTTACACTTGAAATGGCCGACATAGACCGGGTCGAAGCGCACTAGAGTGGTAAAAAGCCGCCAGTCGGCCTCGGTGATGCGGTCACCCACCAGATAGCGTTGCCTGGACAGGCGATCCTCCAGCCCATCGAGCGTCGAAAACAGCTCGCCGAACGCTTCTTCATAGGCCGCCTGGGTGGTGGCAAAGCCGGCGCGGTAGACGCCGTTGTTGACTGAGGGATAGACCAGCGCGTTGATCGCGTCGATCTCGCCGCGCAGTGCCTGGGGATAGAAATCGAGGCCGGCATCGCCCCATTGATCGAAGGCTGAGTTGAGCATCCGGATGATTTCGGAGGATTCGTTGGAGACGATGGTCTGTTCCTTTTTGTCCCAAAGCACTGGCACCGTCACCCGGCCCGAATAGGCGGAATCCGCCCTGGTGTAGATCTGGTGCAGGAAGTCGAGGCCATAGAGCGTGTCGCCAGTGGCGCCGTCCTCGGCGACAAACGTCCAGCCATTGGCGCCCAGGAAATGATGCACGATCGAGACGGAGATGACGCCTTCGAGCCTCTTCAACGCGCGAAAGATCAGCGTCCGGTGCGCCCAGGGACAAGCGAGCGAAACATAAAGGTGATAGCGGCCGGGCTCCGCCTTGAAGCCTCGTCCGCCTTCCGCCGGTGCGCCGTCGCGCGTGATCCAATCTCGCCATTGCGATTGCGGCCGCACGAACTTGCCACCGCTGTCCTTGGTGTCATACCAGCGGTCTTGCCATTTACCGTCGACCAACAATCCCATGGAAATATCCTTTCGCGTTTCCACCTCATGTAGAGCGCGATGCGGCACGGCGGAATCATTCAGGGCTGAACAGATCGTCAATCGATAGGGCCAGCGAACGGGTTGATTGCGGCGGCGCAAAATTGATGCTAGCGGACACTTTGCATGTTCGATTTTGCTTTGATCCGGTTTGACCGACGACGAAAGGGCGCCCGCGCTTGATGAAGCGCTGACTGGCGAATGCTGCCGTTTGCAGCAACCCTTCCTCCTCTACCGGAACGCAAAGACCATGAGCCTTGCCGACGTGAAGTACCTGCCGGAAACCCCGGCGCACGATCCTGAAATCGAAGCCATCAATGACGAAGCCTTCGGGCCCGGCCGTTTCGTGCTGGCCGCCTACAAGATCCGCGAGGCCGGTGGGCATGAGCGCGCTCTGTCCTTTGTCGCGGTCGACGGCGACCTCGTCGTCGCCTCGGTGCGCATGACGCGCATAGCGGCCGGTGTCGGCCGGGCGCTGATGCTTGGGCCGCTCGCGGTACGGCCCGCCTTCAAGAATCTCGGCATCGGCCGCCGGCTGGTGGCGATCGCGCTGGAGGCCGCCGCCAAGGCCGGTGCACCCGCCGTGATCCTGGTTGGCGACGAGCCCTATTACGGGCCGCTCGGCTTCAAGCGCATACCGCGCGGCCAGATTTCGATGCCGCGGCCTGTCGACCTCGACCGGCTGCTATCGCACGAGATCACGCCGGGCGCGGTGGCCAGGCTTTCGGGCGAGGTCGGCCACGCCAGCCAGGCCAGGATCGTCGAGCACGCCTGAGGCAGCTTCGGGAAGGTATGAGCGGGGCCGCGGTTCGCCGTTTCTGCAAGACGGCGAACTGCTCCATCTTGACCTCGTCTGTCGATCCGGGCCTGATCCGTCCCCGTTCTCATAGGAAAGCCCATGCTCACAGGAAGGATGACGTCATGAATCCCAACGGCCAGATCGCGATCGTGACCGGCGGCGGCTCCGGCCTTGGCGAGGCAACCGCTCGCGCGCTTGCCGCCAAGGGAGCCCGTATCGCCATCCTCGATGTCGGCATCGAGCGCGCGGCCAAGGTCGCGGCCGAGATCAGCGGCATCGCCGTCCAGTGCGACGTCGCGAGTGCCGACAGCGGTGACGCCGCCCTCGCCGATGTCGCCGCCAAGCTGGGCGAGCCGCGCATCCTGGTCAATTGCGCCGGCATCGCCATCGGCGTGAAGACGATCGGCAAGGATGGCCCGCATCCGCTCGACCAGTACCGCAAGGTGATCGAGGTCAATCTGATCGGCACCTTCAACATGATCCGGCTGGTTGCCGACCGCGCCGCCAAGCTCGAGCCGCTCCAGGGCGGCGAGCGCGGCGTCATCGTCAACACCGCCTCGGTCGCCGCCTATGACGGCCAGATCGGCCAGGCGGCCTATTCCGCCTCCAAGGGCGGCGTGGTCGGCATGACGCTGCCGGTGGCGCGTGATCTCGCCCGTTCCGGCATCAGGGTCTGCACCATCGCGCCCGGCATCTTCAAGACGCCGATGATGGCCGGCATGCCGCAGGACGTGCAGGATTCGCTGGGTGCCGCCGTGCCCTTCCCCTCACGCCTCGGCGAACCATCCGAATATGCCGCACTTGCCCTGCACATCATCGAAAACCAGATGCTGAACGGCGAAACCATCCGCCTCGACGGCGCCATCCGCATGGCTCCGAAATAGCGCTCGCCGAAGTTGTCGGAAGGACCGTGGCGAGCGTTTCGATGCAGCAAAATCAAAATAAGGATGTGATCCGAGAAACCGACGCCGAGGCGATCCGGTTGGCGAAAACGCTTCTGCGCAGTGCCCGCTTCGGCGCCCTGGCGGTGCTGGAACCAAAGACCGGCGCGCCGCTGGCGAGCCGGGTCGGCGTCGCTACCGACATCGACGGCGCGCCGCTTATTCTGGTGTCGATGCTCGCGGCGCACACATCGGCCCTGCTTGCCGATCCGCGCTGTTCCCTGCTGCTTGGCGAACCCGGCAAAGGTGATCCGCTGGCGCATCCGCGGCTGACGCTGGCCTGCCAGGCGTCGCGGCTGAAGCGCGGCTCGCAGGCGCATGCCCCTGCCGAGCGCCGCTATCTCAACCGCAATCCCAAGGCGAGCCTCTATGCCGGGCTCGGCGACTTTTCGATCTTCCGCCTGGAGCCGCAACGCGCCAGCCTCAACGGCGGCTTCGGCAAGGCCTATCTGCTCGAACGGGCCGACCTCCTCACCAATGGGCCCATCATCGAGGAACTTGCCGGAAGCGAACAATCGGCCGTCGAGCACATGAATGCGGACCACCTCGACGCGATCGCCATCTATGCCCGTCATTTCGCCAAGGCAGCTGGTGATGGCTGGACGATCGCCGGTTTGGACGCCGATGGCATGGATCTGGTGTCGGGGGACAATGTTTGCCGGATATTCTTCCCGCAACCGCTGGTAAAGGCTTCGGAATTACGTCCCGCCCTGGTCGAAATGGCCAGGGCCGGCAGGGCCGCATCGGCGACATAAGACGAAACTAAATTGCATTTGATCAAAAGCAACGCTTGAGATTTGAAAGAAATGTTCTAGGCTTAGCCGTGGTGCTGACTCGTCGGTACCTTCACAAGTGAATTTATGGATTCAGGCACCATTGCCCCCATGGCGCCTCGATGAGCAAAGAGCATGGGGCATCTATGGTCTCGACAAAGCTAATCGCCAACGCCGAATCGGCTGCCGAATTTCTGATGCTGATGGGCAACGAAAAACGGCTGTTGATCATGAGCTATCTGATCGACGGTGAAATGTCGGTCGGCGCCATCGCCGAAAAGGTGATGCTCAGCCAATCCGCCCTCTCGCAGCATCTGGCCAAGTTGCGGGCGCTCGACCTCGTGGACACCCGCCGCGATCGCCAGATGATCTATTATTCCTGCAAATCCGATGCAGTGCGCGAATTGCTCGCCGTGCTGGACGGCATCTTCGGCAGCGGCAAGGAAGATCTGTCCCAGATGGCGCAGAGGTTGCGCCGCGCCGGGACTTGACCGGACGCTGCCGCGGCCGTTTACCTCGCTGACGATTTCCGGAGCGTGGTTCATGTGTCTTTCCCGGCACACGAGCCGCGCTCTTTATTGTTGAGCGGGACATGGACCTAATTCGCATCGACGATCCACGCGACCCACGTGTCGCTGCCTATCTCGATATCCGCGAGCGCGACCTGGCGGGCCGGCAAGGCCGCTTCGTCGCCGAAGGCAAGGTGGTGCTCGACCTGCTTTTGTCGTCGAGCCGCTTCAGCGCCGAATCCATCCTGGTCCTGGAAAACCGGCTTGGCGGCCTGGAGGACATACTGCGCAAGGCAGGAGGGGACCTGCCGGTCTATGTCGTCGCCGGCGCGGTGATGGACGCGATTGCCGGATTCCACATGCATCGCGGCATCCTGGCCATCGGCCGCAAGGAGACACCCCTGCCGTCTAGGTCATTGCTGGATGCCTTGCCCGCTCAAGCCCTGGTCGTCGTGCTTGTCGGCATCGCCAACCATGACAATATGGGCTCGATCTTCCGCAACGCCGCCGCTTTCGGCGCCGATGCGGTGCTGATGGACGCGACATGCTGCGATCCGCTGTACCGCAAGGCGATCCGGGTTTCGGTCGGCGCCGCGCTCAAAATCCCTTTCGCGTCCTTCGACACGGCGGACTTCACGGCGGACCTCGATCGGCGAGGTTACGACCAGTTCGCACTGTCGCCGCGCGGCCGGATCGACATACGCCATGCACGGCGCGGCGAGCGCCTGGCGCTCTATCTCGGCACCGAGGGCGAAGGCCTGCCCGAAAGCCTGCTTGCCCGCTTGCAAACCGTGCGGATCACCATGTCGAAAGGCTTCGACAGCTTGAACGTCGCTGCCGCGTCGGCCATCGCCCTGCATCATTTCTCGCGCTGAGGGGCGCCGTCTGAGCCCAAGACGCCCGCGAGGCCGCGAACCCGCACGCGTCAGTTGGCTTCAGCCTTCTGCAAGGCGCGCACGCGGTCGGCAAGGCTGCGGTCGTGGCCGGCGGAGCGGTTGTCCTGCGGTGCCGCCAGCGCCTTGGCGATCGGTGAATCGGGGCCTTCGAGCTTGGCCGTCAGATGGACGACCTCCGCCGCCAGTTCGTTCATCTGCTCACGCAGCGCGGCGCCGTTGCCATTCGCCAAACCCGATGCCACGGCGCCGAGATCCGCCTTCAGCCGCTTGTTCTCGCGCGCCAGCGCCGTCAGCCTGGCCTCCAGCCGCTCGCGGTCGCTGTCGAGCTTGGCAATCGCCAGGTCCATGTCGTCGCGCTTGCCTGCCTCGTCATGCCGGTCCGACTCATCGGGCTTGCCAACCAGCCGCAAGGCCGGGGCGCCGTCCTCGGCTTTCGTTTTTTCCCGTAACCGCGCCAACTCCTTTTCGCGCCGATCAAGCTTGTCCTCACGGTCGGCGAGCGTTGCCAGCAGCCGCTCGACCTTCTTGTCGAGTTCGGCGGCCCTTTTCTTCTCGGCCTTCAAGGCATCGCGCGCGGCCTTGCTCTCGGCCGCGATCTCCTGGCCGCGCCGATCCGCTTCCTTGCGCTGGCCGCGCAGCAGCGAGATGTCGCTGGCGAGCTTCTGCAATTCGGATTCGCGGGCTACGAGTTCGATCTGGCGGCTGCTGGAGGCAAAACTGGCGTCGTCATACATGCGCTCCAGCTTCTCGAGCTCGAGCGCCCGCCTTTCCAGTTTTCGTTCAGTCTCCTTGAGCCGATCCGAAAGCTGATGCAGTTCCTCTTCGCGCCGCCGCAACGCCTCGCTCTTGGCGCCGAGTTCGGCGAGCGCGTGGTCCTTTTCCGTCCGCTCGACCGCGAGCCCCTTCAGCGCCTCGCGGCCGCGATTGATCTCGACGAGCTGTTCGGTCACCTTTTCGCGCAGCGTCTTGACGTTGATTTCGAGGCGCCGCGTCGTCATGGCGTACTCGGCCCGGATCCGGTCCTTGTCGGCCTGGATCTCAGCTTGCGTCAGCGGGATGGAGGCTTCGATGCGCCTTCGGGTCAGGGCGACGGCACGCCGCCAGACGGCCGGAGCCACCATCAGCGCCAGAAAGCCGGCACAGAGAAAGCCGAGGGCAAAGAACAGGACCGACTGAACCAAAGGACTACCCGTTATCGACGACAACTTGGAAGGCTGGACTGTGCCATCTTGGCATGGCGGAAATCCGGCACCGCGGCAAGGGCTTGCCGCGGCTCATTCGGGGCGTGGGCTCGGGAATCCGGTCAAACTGTCCGCGATTCGATCATGTTGGACAGATCAGAACGGGTTCCAGGTCGCCCGCTCGGTCAGTTTCAGATAGCCGAGATTGACGCCGAGCCGGGCGCCGACGCCGGTACGGATCGGCACCAGCAGCACATTGTTGTTCTTCAGCACGTTGAAGCCGACACCCGCCACCACATAGGCCGAACCGGCGACGCCGCCATAGCGATTGTAGAGGTTGCCGACATCGTCGAGATTGTAGACTAGCATCATCACGCGTGACCCTTCGCCGCCGAAATCCCAGCCCAGCGACGGGCCTTGCCAGAACACTTTGTGATCGCCGGCATTCTTGGTGTAGAGCGTGCCTTCGCCATAGGTCAGGCCGCCGATCAGCGCGCCGGATCCCTCCTCGCCGAGCAGATAGCCATTGGGCAGACCGTAGGAGGCGAAAATCTTCTCCACGACGGTGGCCAACCCGCCCGACGTCGCGCCGAAGAACTTGTGGCCGGAATCGATAATTTCCTGAGCGGTGTACTCCTGGGCCCGCAAGGGCGATGTCGTGAAGACGAGAACGCCCATGAGCGTGATCGCCATTGAGAGGACGCGGAGAAAACTCCGGTCATAGAATCGGGAAAACATGCTTCCAATCTCCGTCATGAAGCACTTTCGCCGACGCCTCGCATCCGTACGGCTCTTTTTAGGCGGCCGTTAAGGATGACTGTTAAGGGCAAACTATGCCGTAATCCTTTTTCAACCATTAAATTCCCACATGAAGATGGCGGTTCGAAGGCTGTTTGGTATCGCGCGGGGCCGGCAGCCTGGGCGAACACGCCATTTTTCCCGACGACAATTTTGGATTTGTTGCTGTACGAACGAGTGCTGTGTATTCAGAAGGCCTCGGGTTGGGACGTGATTCGCGTGGGCGGCGCGATAACAGGTCGCCCGGTCACGACTAGTGGAATTTGCAGGGATTTTCACCGATGGCCGATCTGTTCACCCTCTCCGCCCCGATCTGGCGGCGCTCTTGTGCAGCCGCGTCTGCCACGACATCATTTCGCCGGTCGGCGCGATCAACAACGGGCTTGAACTGCTCGACGAGGGTGGCGCCGACGAAGACGCCATGCGGCTGATCCGCCAGAGCGCAAAGAACGCCTCCGCCCGTTTGCAGTTCGCCCGGATCGCCTTCGGCGCCGCCGGCTCGGCGGGCATGATGATCGACACCGGAGATGCCGAGGCCGTCGCCATCGCCTTCCTCAAGAACGAAAAGCCGGAATTGGTCTGGAACGGCATCCGCGCGCTGCTGCCCAAGAACAAGGTCAAGCTGCTGCTCAACCTGCTCCTGGTTGCCAATGCCGCCATTCCGCGCGGCGGCAAGCTGGTGGTGACGCTCGAAAATCTCGAAACCGAGCCGCGTTTTTCGCTTTCGGCAAGCGGGCCGATGCTGCGTGTGCCGCCGAAATTCCTCGAACTGCATTCCGGTCACAAGCCTGAGGAGCCGATCGACGCGCATTCGGTGCAGCCCTATTACACGCTGCTGCTGGCCCGCGAGGCCAACATGACGATTTCGATCCATGCGACGGCTGAAGAAATCGTCCTTTCGGCGGCCTGAAATCGGCGCCGGCAGCGCGATCGAACAAAGTATTTCAACCTGAAATATTTCATTGACGCCCCAATCGGGGTGCGATGAACTTTGCCTGCCCGGCAACGCCGAAGCATTCGCAAGGAAAAGCCCGACGAACGGTATCTTTGCAAAAATTTTACCTAACGGCTTTTCGGCTTCTTTACCAGATCGGTCTAGGCTACGCCGCAGATGCCCCGCACGACCGGATTGCCCAACGGCAAAGAGGACCCGGAAAATGAAACGCTGCATGTTCGTCGACGATTCAAGCGTCATCAGGAAGGTCGCAAAGCGCATCCTGGGCGGTTCCGACATGATGGTCATCGAGGCGGCCAGCGGGCTTGACGCACTGGAGATGTGCGCCGCCGACATGCCCGACATTATCGTCGTCGACGGCGCCCTGCCGGACGTGCAGGCGGTCGACCTCATCCGGCGCGTGCGCGCCATGGAAAGCCCGATCAGGCCGCAGATCCTGATCTCGCTGGTCGAACTCGATATCGCGTCGATCATGCGGGCCAAGCGCGCCGGCGCCCAGGGCTACCTGTTGAAGCCCTTCAATCGCCCGCAACTGCTCGAGCGCTTTCGCGCCCTGAAGATCGCTGCCTGAACGCTGTTCCAGGAGAACCGCGCGGCGGTCCGCCGTCTGTCTGGCAGTGCGCAAAAGCAAATAATTATCGGCCTACAATGCAAAAACCCGGCCATGGCCGGGTTTTTTAGAAAAGCTCTGCCGGCTGCGCTCAGGCGCTGACGCGGATGTCTTCCGGTTCGCGCAGCACATAGCCGCGGCCCCAGACGGTCTCGATGTAGTTCTGGCCACCGGAAGCGGCGTCGAGCTTCTTGCGCAGCTTGCAGATGAAGACGTCGATGATCTTCAGTTCCGGCTCGTCCATGCCGCCATAGAGGTGGTTGAGGAACATTTCCTTGGTGAGCGTGGTGCCCTTGCGCAGCGAGAGCAGCTCCAGCATCTGGTATTCCTTGCCGGTCAGGTGCACGCGCTGGCCACCGACCTCGACGGTCTTGGCGTCAAGGTTGACCACCAGATCGCCCGTGGTGATGACCGACTGGGCGTGACCCTTGGAGCGACGCACGATGGCATGAATGCGCGCCACCAGCTCGTCCTTGTGGAACGGCTTGGTCATATAGTCGTCCGCGCCGAAGCCGAGGCCGCGTACCTTGTCCTCGATGCCGGCCATGCCGGAGAGGATGAGGATGGGCGTCTTTACCTTGGAGAGGCGAAGCGTTCTCAGGACCTCGTAGCCGGACATGTCGGGCAGGTTGAGATCGAGAAGGATGATGTCGTAGTCGTAGAGCTTGCCCAGATCGACGCCCTCTTCGCCGAGGTCCGTCGTGTAGACATTGAAACTTTCCGATTTCAGCATCAACTCGATGCTTTGTGCGGTTGCACTGTCATCTTCTATCAGCAGAACACGCATTTCATTCCCCTTTTCTGCCGCCGGACCATTTCACGACCCGTCCTGTCCCGGAGCAGTGGTTGCCTTGTAGAGAGGCTGCCATCGAATGGTTAACAAAACCTAATTTCCCGTTCACTACGGTATCAGATTTTTTAACCTCTTTCTACACCCTCTTGAATCTAATAACGAATCACAGACCAAAATTCCTAATGCAACACATTAACAACCTGGACTAAGCGACTCCAGGGACTCATCGACGCGGCTTCGCTTCGACGGCCGGAATTTTTACCCGGCCTTAAGCCCTGACCCGTATGATTAACAATGCCCGTAAACGAATGGTTACCGTCGGCAAAAAACTTTAGGGTTTTGTTTCCCATAGTGCGGGGAAAGCCGGTGGATACGGGCAGTGCTTGGGCCTTTCCAAGTGGTTTGGACGATATGTGCGGGTGTGCGTTTCCGGGAGTACCGAATCATGAAGTCACGTGAAAACCTCGTTCGGCTGAAGCAATTTCAGGTGAATGAGAAGCGGCGGCAGATGCTGCAGCTCGACATGATGATCGCCGAGTTCGAGCGCATGGCCGTCGAACTGGAGCTTCAGATCACCGCCGAGGAAAAGAAAGCCGGCATCACCGATATCAATCATTTCGCCTATCCGACCTTCGCCAAGGCGGCGCGCCTGCGCCGCGACAATCTCAGGAACTCGCAAGGCGACCTCGCCCAGCAGCGAAGCGCCGCCGAATCATTACTCGGCGAAGCTGAAGCGGAGCTTTCCAAGGCTGAGATGCTGGAATCGCGCGATACCAAGATTCGCGAGGCCGAAACCGGCGGCCGCAGCGCCATGATCGGCTGAACCGGCCGACATCGGCGCTAGTCCACGCGCACAAGCGCGCCCGCTGTCGGGACGGCAGCCGGCTGGCCTCGCGAAGTGCTGCTGGCACGCAAGACCTAGGCCGCCCAGTCCCCCTCATTTCCGTTGATCGCCCTTGCCCGGGCATCCTTGATATCGGGCGCATGCTGCTCCGCCCACGATCTGATCTGGGTAAGCAGTTCCGCCAGGTTCTGGCCGAGCTCGGTCAGTTCATACTCCACGTGTGGCGGAATGACCGGATAGACCTCTCGCCGCACCAGGCCATCACGTTCCAGCACACGCAAGGTCTGGGTCAGCATCTTGGGCGTGATGCCTTCGAGCTTGCGGGCAAGCGCACCATTGCGCATCCGGCCTTTGCGCAGCGCGCAGACAACCAGATAGACCCATTTGCTGGCCAGCATCTCCAAAACGGTGTGCGACGGACATGTCCGCCGGAACGCGTCATAGCCGAAGGGGGAGTCGCAGTCACTATCCATAAGGTACCTATATATCAGGAAGGTGCATACTGGACAATAGGTCCTTACTCTCCAAATGATAGTGCCATCGATCAGAAGGAGAGATTTCATGCGTGCCGTTACCCAGAATTCCGTCGGCGGACCCGACGTTCTTGTCACCGCCGAATTGCCCGATCCCTCGCCGAAGGCCGGCGAGGTGCTGGTCCGCGTCAAGGCGGCCGGCATCAATCCCGTCGACGGCGCGGTGCGCGCCGGCAACTATCCGCTGCTCGGCGAGCCACCTTTCATCCTTGGCTGGGATATTTCGGGGACGGTCGAGGCACTCGGCGCCGGCGTCACCAGCTTCAAGGTCGGCGACGACGTGTTCGGCATGCCGCGCTTCCCCAAGCAGGCCGCGGCCTACGCCGAACTGGCGGCCGTGCCGGCCGATGAGATCGCGCCGAAGCCGAAGGGGGCGGACCACACCCAGGCCGGCGCATTGCCGCTGGCCGGTCTCACCGCCTGGCAAGGCCTTGTCCGCCACGGCGCATTGCGATCAGGCCAACGCGTGCTGGTGCACGCCGGAGCTGGCGGCGTTGGCCATCTGGCCGTGCAGATCGCCAAGGCGCGTGGTGCTTACGTCGTTGCCACGGCCAGCCCGGGCAAGCTCGACTTTGTACGCAAGCTCGGCGCCGATGAGGTGATCGACTACACCAAGGGCGATTTCACCGGCCGGATCAGCGACATCGACCTGGTGCTGGAGCCGGTGGGCGGCGACCATGCCGATCGCTCGCTGAAGGTGCTGAAGCATGGTGGCGTGCTCGTATCGTTGCTCAACGTCAACGACGCTACGCGCGCCGACGCCAGTTCGCGCGATATCAGGGTCGAGCGCATGTCGGTGGTGCCCGACCGCGAGGGTCTGCTTGAACTCGCCGGGTTGATCGACGCGCAAAAGCTTGCCGTCCACGTGGCCAGGACTTTTCCGCTCGACCAGGCGGGAGCCGCCCACGCCTTTCTCGCCACCAGGCCGATCGGCAAGGTAGCACTGACGATCTGAGCGGCGACACCAACGCTCCGAAAGAAAAAGGGCGCGGCATGCCGCGCCCTTTGATCGTGGTGAGACCGGCCTAGTGCCGGTATTGCTGGATACGCGTGGTGCGCAGCCCGGCAAGGCCGTATTCGTCGATCGATGCTTGCCAGGACAGGAATTCCTCCGTGGTCAGCTTGTAGCGCTGGCATGCCTCTTCAAGGCTCAAAAGTCCGCCGCGCACCGCTGCAACCACTTCCGCCTTACGCCGGATAACCCAGCGACGCGTGTTCGTCGGCGGCAGATCGGCAATCGTAAGCGGGCTGCCGTCAGGCCCGATAACATATTTGACTCTAGGTCTAACCAGATCGGTCATCGTACTCTCTACAAAAAACTCAAAGACCCAATCCCCGCCACGTTACCGCCACAGCTTTAAAAATTGCCTAAGCAGACCCTAATGACTAGGTAAGGATCGTGAACGCCGCGTTAGTCTTTTAGCGGGCATTTGAAATATCCGGCTGGAAGCCATGTTTTAGCCCGGAGAAATGTATCCATTCACGGCCACCGCGACGCGCCGCCGGTCGCCCTGCAAGCTGGCGCAGCAGGAAAGCTTGACCTATATTCTCGACATTGGCATTCAGACGCCGCGTTAGAACGAAAGCACCATGAACAGCCTCGACCTTCCCGGACGCCCAGAAAACACCCGCATCGTCGTCGCCATGTCGGGCGGCGTCGATTCATCCGTGGTCGCCGGCCTGCTGAAGCGCGAGGGCTACGATGTCGTCGGCGTCACCTTGCAGCTCTATGATCATGGTGCGGCAACGCATCGGGCCGGATCATGCTGCGCCGGCCAGGACATCGACGATGCCCGCCGCGTCTCCGAGACGCTGGGCATTCCCCACTATGTGCTCGATTATGAGGAGCGGTTCCGCAAGGCGGTCATCGACCCCTTCGCCGAGAGCTATGTCGCCGGCGAAACGCCCATTCCTTGCGTTTCCTGCAACCAGACGGTCAAGTTCGCCGATCTCCTGGCCACGGCCAAGGATCTCGGCGCCGATGCGCTTGCCACCGGCCACTACATCCGCTCCGGCGCCAATGGGACGCACCGCGCCCTCTACCGGCCCGTCGACGCCGACCGCGACCAGAGCTATTTCCTGTTCGCCACCACGCAGGCGCAGATCGACTATCTGCGCTTTCCGCTTGGCGGCCTGTCGAAGCCACAGGTTCGCGCCATCGCCGAGGAGATGGGGCTGACGGTCGCCGCCAAGCAGGACAGCCAGGACATCTGCTTCGTGCCGCAGGGCAAATATTCCGACATCATCGCCAAGCTGAAGCCGGCCGCCGCCAATCCGGGCGACATCGTCCATATCGACGGCCGCGTGCTGGGCCGCCACGAGGGCATATTGCGCTACACGATCGGCCAGCGCCGTGGCATCGGCATCGCGTCGGGCGAGCCGCTCTATGTCGTCCATCTCGATGCCGAGCGCGCCCGTGTTGTGGTCGGTCCGCGCGAGGCGCTGGAGACGCACAAGATCTATCTGCGAAACATGAACTGGCTGGGAGACGGCACACTCGCCGATGTTCCCGCCGGCGGCATCGAGCTGTTCGCCAAGGTGCGCTCGACCAGGCCGCCACGGCCGGCCCTGCTGCGCCACGAGGCAGGCGTGACCTCGGTCGAACTGGCCGATGGTGAATCGGGCATCGCGCCCGGACAGGCCTGCGTGCTCTATTCCGACGACGGCAATGAGGCCCGCGTCTTCGGCGGCGGCTTCATCGAGCGCTCCGAGCGCGGCGCCGAGGCCGAAGCGATGCTGAGCCGGCTCGCCGCCAAGCCGGCGCGGGTGCCCGCCGAGTAGCTCTCTGCCCGCCGTACCACGAGTACGACGCGGCCCTCCCTCAGGATGTGGATTTGGTGTGAGTGACGGTGCCGGCAGTCAGGATGCGCAGCACCCTGATCGCTTCCTCGCCGCTGGTGCGCGGTTCGGCACGCGTCTCGATGCACTGGATGAAATGCTCCAGCTCGCGTGTCAGCGGCATGCCCTGGGCAACCGCGACATAGGACGGCTCGTTGGTGGTGAACGCCCACTGGCCGCTGTCCTGCCACACCGCGTGGCGGTAGACCGCAAGCTTGCGCTCCCATGGCTCGACATCGTCGAACACCGCCATCGCCTTGGTGCCGACCACGGTCAGCCGGCGCTCGCGATAGGGGTTGAGCCGCGACGTGAAGAGATGGCTGCGCAGCTCATTGGGAAAGCGCATATGCAGGTGCGCGAAATCGCTGAGATTGTCGAGGAGTGCCGCCCCCTCGCCGCGCACCTCGATCGGCTCGGTGCCGGTGATGGCTAGGATCATCGACAGATCGTGCGGCGCCAGGTCCCACAGCGCATCGTTCTCGGTATGGAACTTGCCGAGCCCCAGCCGGTGCGAATGGATGTAACGGACCTCGCCGAGCTCGCCATTGTCGATCAGCCCTTTCAGCGTCTCGAAGGCGGGATGGAAACGCAGGACATGGCCGACCATGAACACGCGCTTATTGTCCTTGGCCGCCCGCACCGAGCGCTCGGCATCGGCCACCGTCAGCGCGATCGGCTTTTCCACCAGCACGTCCTTGCCGTTCTCGACGGCGCGCACGGCGAGGTCGGCATGGAACTGCGGCGGCAAGGCCATGATGATGGCATCGATGTCATCGCGGACGAACAACTGGTCCGGCTCGATCGCCAGGCAGTCCTGTTCGCTGGCAAAACCTTCGGCGCGGGCACGATTGGTGTCGGAAACCGCGTGCAACGCGCCGAGCGCCTTGAGGGTGCGGATGTGGTTTGAGCCCCAGTATCCGCAACCGAGGACTGCAATGCGCGGCTTCATCTGTTTCAAACTCTAAAAACTCGTGGCCGAGACATAGCGACGTGCCCCGTCGAACTCAACCCCGGCGGCCGCATCCAGGTGTTCGCGCGGCAAAGCTTTTCGCCATCGAGAATATGCGCTGATATCGAATGCATCGAAGCTTGACAGGCTCGCCCTGCCAACCTTATATCCGCCCGACCTTGGCGAACGCCTCGAAATGCCTTGCGATTTAAGGCGGATTTCGGGCCTTTCGCCGCCCTGGCGGGGTAGCTCAGTTGGTTAGAGCACGGGAATCATAATCCTGGGGTCGGGGGTTCAAGTCCCTCTCCCGCTACCATCAATACAGCGTTAGGCGCCTCTCCTGGTTTGCGGTTTGCCAGGTTGAGGAGCTCCGCTAGCGCACCGTGGACCTTGAGCTCAATCTGCCCCCTGCCCTCCGTCGGAATGATCTCGATCTTCGCAACCAGTGAACGGACAATCCGCGCTGCCTCGTGACGCTCGCTTTCGTCGGATTGCAGCGCCTGCTGGAGTTCTGACACTTTCCGGCGATAGGCTTCGACCGCCGCCGGGTGAAACTCCACGATGCTTTCAGCGGCTGCCATGGCCTGAAGCTCTCGCGCTAGACTTTCCTTCTCGCTCTCGAGGTCCAGCAACTTCGATCTCATGCTGGCCGTCGAGACACCGTCGGCAATGGCATCAACGATATTGGCGATCTGCCTGTCGATGCCGATGAGCCGCTTCTCAGCTTCCTTGTTCCGTTGGCGGTTCATGGCATTCAGCCGCTTTTGCTCGGCATGATATTCGGCAAGGAAGCCCGCAATGGCATCTGGCGCCAGCAATCGCCGCTGGACGCCGGGAAGCACACGCTTTTCGAGGTCGCCAACACGGATCGTCCTGCTGTTGGTGCAGGTACCTTTTTCACGGTGCGCGGCCGCCGCCAAAATCTAAATTCGGCGCCGACATTATGCGATATTTCGTGAGGGAGGCGCGACGCCGTGGAATTATCCACTACATAAATCAAGTTCAGCCAAGGAACTGGAACTTATACTACCCTGCAAGACCCCACTGTGCCCTCGGCCAAGGGTGACTCGCTGGGGCGTGCATTATTCCAAAACTTCCGAGTTTTGAAATACGCGACTATTCCTTTAGCGGGGGCTTAAGGGTGCCCGCCGGTGAGGTACCAGATCTATGCCGACTTCAGCGGCATGAGCGGCGGCATGGCCAACTTCACCATCGACCTGATCGGTTCGGGCTTAGATTTCTGTACTGAATATTGGACTCAACGCGATAAATCAGATATTGCTAATATGAATAAAAAGCAGGGGACGCTACTCAAACGCGGTAGCTCCGGAGACGTGAATGCTTGGGTGGTTGCACCGCCCCACTGCGTGAACGCATCGCCCATGGCTTGAACCATGAGTTCCCTTCGTACGCGCAAACTCCGAGCTAGCGGCAGCGCCGGGTAAGCCCCACGGCCATCACCAGGGGTGTGTTATGGCGAACAAATTACCGAAGGCCGACAAAATCACCGTTAGTGGTCTTGAGGATCACTTTTCCACGATCGTGTTGAGCGGATCGGATCCGGACGGTTCGGTCACGGGATATTCCCTAAGTTCATTGCCCTCGAACGGCACACTCTACCTCGATGCCGCGCACAATATCCTCGCAGCCAGCAATACGGTTTACGCGAGCAAGACGTTTTATTTTTGCCCGGATCAAATTTCAACGGTGCTGCCTCTTTCAACTACAATGTCGTCGATAACAAAGGCGGTGTTTCGGCGAGTTCGGCGTCTGTCACGATCAACGTGGCGGCGGTAAATGACGCACCGGTCTTGGATCTCAACGGCGCTGCTGGTGGGACTTCCGCAACCCTCACCTATTCGCCAGGCGGTTCGGCCGCGCGGATCGCCCCTTCTGCAACTGTTACCGACATTGACTCCTCCAAGTTCGGCGGCGGCTCGCTGCGGGTCTCGATCACCCAGAATAAGGCGGTATCGGACCAGCTCACCATCTCCACGGACGCGTCGGTGACGATATCGAATGGCTCAGTGTTCGTCGCCGGCATCAAGGTCGGAACGGTCTCGGGCGGCAGCAACGGTTCCGATCTGGTCGTCAGCCTGGTCAACGGCGCGACACCCAGTTCAGTCTCCGTGCTTCTCGAGCACGTTTCCTATTCGAATTCATTGGGCAGCCCCCCTGCGTCCCCGCGCACTGTCACATTCAGCCTGGTGGACGGCGGCGGAACCGCAAATGGCGGGACCGATACGGGACTTGCGACGGCAACGATCAACGTCGGCGCGAGCAATCACGCCCCGACTGGTGCGGTCTCGGTCGCCGGCACGGCGACGGAAGACGAGGTATTGTCGGCCTCGAACACGCTGGCCGACGCCGACGGGCTCGGCACCATCAGCTATCATTGGCAGCGCGACAGCGGCGACGGCTCCGGCTTCGTCAACATCGGCGGGGCGACCAACACCACCTACACGCTTGGCGACGCCGATGTCGGCGCGAGGGTGCGCGTTGTGGCGGGCTATACCGACGGGCACGGCATGGCAGAGTCGGTGGTGAGTGCTGCGACGGCGGCCATCGCCAATGTCAACGATGCGCCGACGGGCGCGGTGTCGGTCGCCGGCGTGGCGACCGAGGACCAGGCGCTGACGGCCTCCAACACGCTGGCCGACGCCGACGGGCTCGGCCCCATCAGCTATCAGTGGCAGCGCGACACTGGCGATGGCTCTAGCTTCGTCAACATCGGCGGGGCGACCAACACCACCTACACGCTTGGCGACACCGATGTCGGCGCGATGCTGCGCGTGGTGGCGGGCTACACCGACGGGCACGGCATGGCAGAAGCGGTGGCGAGTTCCGCGACAGCGGCCATCGCCAATGTCAACGACGCGCCGACCGGTTCTGTGACGGTCGCCGGCGTGGCGACCGAGGACCAGGTGCTGACAGCCTCCAACACGCTGGCCGACGCCGATGGGCTCGGCACCATCAGCTACCAGTGGCAGCGCGACAGCGGCGACGGCTCTGGCTTCGTCAACATCGGCGGGGCGACCAACACCACCTACGCGCTTGGCGACGCCGATGTCGGCGCGACAGTGCGCGTTGTGGCGAGCTATACCGACGGGCACGGCATGGCAGAGTCTTTGAGCAGCGCGGCGACCGAGGTGGTCGCGCCTGTTCAGGAGGGATACGTCGTTGACGGCTACATATCAGGCGCCACCGTGTTTGCGGACACGGACGGCAACGGCCAACTCGACCTTGGCGAATACTCGTCAGTTACTGACAACTTCGGCCACTTTGTACTCCAGGGGGATCAGGAGACCTTGTTGTCGTTGGGGGAACAGATACGTCGACCGACCAAGCCCTGATTGGAAAGCTGACGGCACCATCGGGGTCAGCAGTTGTCACCCCGCTGACAACTTTGATCACGCTTCTGGTCAATGACCCGGCTTCAAATCTGAATGTCGCAGGCGCCGAAGCACTGGTGCGGGGCGCTTTAGGCCTCGCGACGGGTATCGATCTCCTGACACTCGATCCCGTCACGGCGGCTTTCCAGAACAATGCCGATGCTTTCGTTGCCGGCATCTCCGTCCTGAACACCGTCAGCATGGTAGCGGCCACGATTGCTGGCGTCGGCGGAGACCAGGACGGCGCGGCAACCGATGTCTTTTCGGCTCTTGCAAACCAGATATTGGGTCTTAGCACAGGGGAAGTTCTGGACCTGACGAATTCGTCGACCATTGGTGCGATCGCTGACGCTGCAGGGAATGATGCTCTGGATGCCGATCTCCTTCAGGCCCTTGAAGACGTCGTGGTTGCCAGCAATCAGACATTGGCGGATGATGCTGCGACCGCTTCAACGCCTGCGCAATTGGTCACAAACGCCACTGCCAGGGCTTTTGTTGCCCAAGGCAGCGCTTCCGATGCCTTGGCCGCCGCGGCAGATGACCCTGGCCAAATAGGTACTGTCGTCAATTCATATACTGGCGTTGGGCTTGATGCCGCCGTCAGTTCAGCTCTGAACCAGATCGGCAACATTGCGCCCGCGATACAGGCCCATGCCACCCTTACGGAGGGAGCCGACAATCTCGAACCATCGATCTTGAATACGAGGGTTATATCGACGGCGCCGAGCCTGAACCCCACGGACAGCATCGACCTTGGGGGTGGCTATGACGTGCTGGCGCTGTTTGGGAACGGCAGCTTCGACCTGAATGGGCCGTCGGTTCTGGCGGGCGTCGATGAGGTGCGCCTCACCTATGTGAACGGTTCCGGACCCTCCGCGCTCACGCTGCGCGACGGGATGGACGTTTCGGTGAGTGTCAGCGGTTACGGCAACGAGACGTCGATCTATCTGTCTTCGGGCGATGTGTCGCTCGACCTGGACGGCATCAATGGCGGCTTTTATTATTTGTCGAGCGGCACTGCGATCATTGATGGGTCGGATAGCGGCTTCGACGATTCATCCTATTATTTCTCGACCGGCGAGGCCACCGTCTCGGACGCCAATGCCGGCCGCAACCGCTATTATCTGTCGAGCGGGACCGCGACCATCCATGCGGGAGGAGCGTACGATTACGATTCCGACCACGGCTACAATTACTATTATCTTGCCAATGGCAGCTATGCCCTGCATGGGGCCGATGCCAACCAGGATATCTTTGTCCTGAACAATGCCGCGCAGCTTCAGACGGGTAGCCTGATCGATGGCGGCACGGGCAGCTACAATGATGACGATGGTTTTACCCGCCCGCTCCAAGATACCGTCGCGTTTAACGGCTCCTTCGACCTGACAGTTCCGTTTTCGACGGTGATTTCCAATATCGAAGCCTATTCGATCGGCGGCACGCTCAAGGTCAATCAGGCGAACCTGGCGGGCATCAGCTCCATCAGTGGCGGTACGCTCACCACCGGGGAGGCCGCGCTCGACCTGTCGGGACTGGCTGTCAGCTCCCGTATCGAGAGCAGCAATGCCGACGGCACCACCTTCACCGTGGCCGACGTTGCCGCGGCGTTCGATGTCTATGGCGGAGAGGGCAACGATACCCTCATCGCCAGCGGCTTCACGCTCTCCGACAATCAGAGGACGGTGATCTTCCAAAACAGTTCTGTCGAGACGATTATCGATGCAAGCGGAACCTATGTTCCGCCCCTGCAGCTGACCGCCGGCGCGGATACGCTGGCCTTTGGTTCCAGCGACCTGACCAACAGCACGCTGAATACGACGGCGCCGAGCCTGAACCCCACGGACAGCATCGACCTTGGGGGTGGCTATGACGTGCTGGCGCTGTTTGGGAACGGCAGCTTCGACCTGAATGGGCCGTCGGTTCTGGCGGGCGTCGATGAGGTGCGCCTCACCTATGTGAACGGTTCCGGACCCTCCGCGCTCACGCTGCGCGACGGGATGGACGTTTCGGTGAGTGTCAGCGGTTACGGCAACGAGACGTCGATCTATCTGTCTTCGGGCGATGTGTCGCTCGACCTGGACGGCATCAATGGCGGCTTTTATTATTTGTCGAGCGGCACTGCGATCATTGATGGGTCGGATAGCGGCTTCGACGATTCATCCTATTATTTCTCGACCGGCGAGGCCACCGTCTCGGACGCCAATGCCGGCCGCAACCGCTATTATCTGTCGAGCGGGACCGCGACCATCCATGCGGGAGGAGCGTACGATTACGATTCCGACCACGGCTACAATTACTATTATCTTGCCAATGGCAGCTATGCCCTGCATGGGGCCGATGCCAACCAGGATATCTTTGTCCTGAACAATGCCGCGCAGCTTCAGACGGGTAGCCTGATCGATGGCGGCACGGGCAGCTACAATGATGACGATGGTTTTACCCGCCCGCTCCAAGATACCGTCGCGTTTAACGGCTCCTTCGACCTGACAGTTCCGTTTTCGACGGTGATTTCCAATATCGAAGCCTATTCGATCGGCGGCACGCTCAAGGTCAATCAGGCGAACCTGGCGGGCATCAGCTCCATCAGTGGCGGTACGCTCACCACCGGGGAGGCCGCGCTCGACCTGTCGGGACTGGCTGTCAGCTCCCGTATCGAGAGCAGCAATGCCGACGGCACCACCTTCACCGTGGCCGACGTTGCCGCGGCGTTCGATGTCTATGGCGGAGAGGGCAACGATACCCTCATCGCCAGCGGCTTCACGCTCTCCGACAATCAGAGGACGGTGATCTTCCAAAACAGTTCTGTCGAGACGATTATCGATGCAAGCGGAACCTATGTTCCGCCCCTGCAGCTGACCGCCGGCGCGGATACGCTGGCCTTTGGTTCCAGCGACCTGACCAACAGCACGCTGAATACGACGGCGCCGAGCCTGAACCCCACGGACAGCATCGACCTTGGGGGTGGCTATGACGTGCTGGCGCTGTTTGGGAACGGCAGCTTCGACCTGAATGGGCCGTCGGTTCTGGCGGGCGTCGATGAGGTGCGCCTCACCTATGTGAACGGTTCCGGACCCTCCGCGCTCACGCTGCGCGACGGGATGGACGTTTCGGTGAGTGTCAGCGGTTACGGCAACGAGACGTCGATCTATCTGTCTTCGGGCGATGTGTCGCTCGACCTGGACGGCATCAATGGCGGCTTTTATTATTTGTCGAGCGGCACTGCGATCATTGATGGGTCGGATAGCGGCTTCGACGATTCATCCTATTATTTCTCGACCGGCGAGGCCACCGTCTCGGACGCCAATGCCGGCCGCAACCGCTATTATCTGTCGAGCGGGACCGCGACCATCCATGCGGGAGGAGCGTACGATTACGATTCCGACCACGGCTACAATTACTATTATCTTGCCAATGGCAGCTATGCCCTGCATGGGGCCGATGCCAACCAGGATATCTTTGTCCTGAACAATGCCGCGCAGCTTCAGACGGGTAGCCTGATCGATGGCGGCACGGGCAGCTACAATGATGACGATGGTTTTACCCGCCCGCTCCAAGATACCGTCGCGTTTAACGGCACCTTCGACCTGACAGTTCCGTTTTCGACGGTGATTTCCAATATCGAAGCCTATTCGATCGGCGGCACGCTCAAGGTCAATCAGGCGAACCTGGCGGGCATCAGCTCCATCAGTGGCGGTACGCTCACCACCGGGGAGGCCGCGCTCGACCTGTCGGGACTGGCTGTCAGCTCCCGTATCGAGAGCAGCAATGCCGGCGGCACCACCTTCACCGTGGCCGACGCCTCCACGCTGTCCCATGTCTATGGCGGCGACGGCAACGATACCCTCATCGCCAGCGGCTTGACCCTCTCCGCCGATCAAAGGGACAGCATTTTCTTATTTAAGTCAGTCGAAGCAATCCGTGACGATAGCGGGCTTTACGGCAACGATCAGTCGAACGTCCTGTATGCAATCGCCAATGACACCATGACTGGCCAAGGAGGTAGCGACACATTCGTATTTTCGGCAGGTTTCGGGAACACGGTGGTCACAGACTTCACACCGGGAAGCGATATAATTCGGATCCCCGATGAGCTGTTCGCTACACCTCAGATCTTGGATCATGCGACACAACAAAATGCGGATGTCGTCTTCGACACACTGACCGGAGATACCCTCAGGCTCTTCAATGTCAATCTCGCAAGTCTAGGCTCAAATGACTTCGATTTGGTATGATGGCGAGCGGAGTGCGCTCCTTGGGCACTCTGACCCTATTCAGTGCTTCGCTGTGGTTCCGCAACACTGAGAGGGGTAAGCGGATGTCCGTTCATGAAGCGGCTGGCTCGGGCGTTGTTCCTGTGGCGGTGACGGCTAGACTAGTGGCCATGACCACGCGGGCGCGACTCGGCTATCTGAATTCAGGGCCCAATCATCGAAGAGTCGCCAAGTCGATCTTTCTTCAACGCAGCACCAGGCGCGCGACGCCTTCGAGGCGGACGCCGAAGCTCACTCCTGCTGAAGGGCGTCGATTACTTTCGTGTCTGTCTTTCCGGTGCAATTTTTCCACATTACGTCGGACAAGGCGCCCTGACTAAGCGAACCGAGTTTAGGGTCGTGCTTCATGACCTCGTGAAAGGCCGCCTCCTGGCCACAATCAAATTGTGACCGCGCTTGTTGTACTCTTCGCAAGTCGCCTTCGAGGTATCGACAGTGTCCTCGGCGATGGCCGGAAGTACATGCGCAGCGACAGCGACTGACAGTGCAAATATGCGAATCATGTTTCCCTCCCTGCAAGACCCACGCAGATGCCTGACGCGGCCGATGATCCCCGGCTTGACCCCATTACGTCGCCGGCCGCTTCATGCCTTTGGCGCCGGTCCTGCATACTCCTGAATATGCTTCCATAGACGCTCCCCGGGTTGCCCGGCTAGAGCGTCGAACGAGAGCCCGGCAGGCCGGCTTGCGCTTTGATGGCCGGTCGGAAGACGGCAGTATGTCGGGTCTTGGCTTGATAAACTCGCCTAGCAGCTCATATTCCTCGACCGTATAGCATTTGGCCTTCAGCCAGTTCGTTGATGGGCGCGAGCGATACATGCTATCCTGGCGCTTCGAAACTACGCCCTCAAGGCCAGCCTGGTCGACAAGATGAAAGATGCTGGCGGCATCGCCCGGCAAGGACTGCTGATGTCCGGCGGGAACAAGTCGGCTAGTATGTCGCGCCTGTCCTCCAGCGCCATATCGCGAAGATCATGGAGAAGATCGAAGGCGACGAAATTAGAGATCATGTTGCCGGCTGGTGATTGATCCGTAGCGCGCCGAGGTTTCTGTTTCCTTGCCCCTCTTGCCTGCCGGTCCCTCGGTGGATGGGGACGCGTGCTAAGCATTAGGCCAGTCATTTGCCCCACCAGCGACGACACTGAAGGGTGCTCGCACATACGCGATTGTTGCCGGTGATGCGCTATGAGAAACCCTTGATATAAGCGCCGCAAGGCGGTTGAAGCGAACTAGATCTAAACCCTATAAACTCGCGTGCGAACGTTTCACTAGCAGACGATTTCTACAACAGCGCTATATTGGCGGTAGCCCTCTCCCGCTACCACTTCAAGCCCACTATCGCACGTAGTGTTGTATTGCGGCGGCAGGCTGATGCAGCCCGCTTTTCGGCATGCAGGGTCGCTGGGTGGAGAGCCACGGTCGACGGCGGCCCAAGATTAAAGGCGCCTCTCCCCTCCCGGCATGTTTTCGGCAGAGCGCAAATGGGCCGGTACAGCCGGCCCATCCTCGATCAATCCTCCTCAACGGGTGCCGGGACCTCATCCGGTAGGATTTGCGGTCCAACCCGGTCGGCAACGAGCATCGAAAGCATCATCTCGACAAGGCCGTTGGCGGGCCCCTTCTCGCCCCCGGTAGCGCCGAACTGCGCGGCTCAAAGATCTACGCCTGCGAAGGCGGCGGTGCTTGGACGCAAACCCGCAGTTGCCTTCCGCCAAAAAAGCTCCTGCTAAGCGGCCGTTGGTATCTTGTCGCTTGGAGTGTGCTTCCTTTGCTGGCGACATGACATTTCTCACGCGCCGAAGGGATACTGCCGGACGTTTCAGCAATGGCTAAAGGAACCGAACCGCGATCGCTGAAGTTTGCTTCAAGGGGATATCGAAGGACTGCGTCTCTGGAGCACCTGAATGAGCAACATAAGCGCCGAAGTCTCTGAGAAACAGAGCAACGTTCGGGCAAAAGGGCCATTTCAGCGATTCCTGCGCACAATCGGACCTGGTTTCATCACAGGCGCTTCGGACGACGACCCCTCCGGCATCGGCACATACAGCCAAGCGGGCGCCCAGCTGGGGTTCAATGTCGGTTGGACCATGGTATTCACGTTTCCGCTCATGGTCGCGATCCAGGAGATAGCGGCGCGAATAGGCCGGACGACAGGTCGAGGTATTTCCGGCAATCTCTCCCGACACTACCCGTCTCCCCTGATGTATTTTGTAGCTTTGCTTTTGTTCGCCGCCAACGTGATCAACATCGGGGCGGATCTGAGCGCGATGGCTGATGCGCTGCGATTGCTGATAGGCGGCCCAAGCTCGCTCTACGTCGTTGCGTTCGGCGTGGCATGCGTTCTGGCGATCGTCTTTCTCGACTACAGCCGATACGTCACGGTCCTGAAATGGACAACGCTGAGCCTCTTTGCCTATGTGGTGGCCGCGTTTCTGGCGGATATCCCATGGGGCGAGGCCCTCAAGGGGGTGGTTCTTCCGCACATGGAATGGAACCGAGCGTTCTTCACGACACTTCTAGCCATACTCGGCACCACGATTTCTCCCTACCTGTTCTTCTGGCAGGCGTCGCAAGAGGTCGAAGAGGAGAAGCTCGATCCGAAGGCCAAGCCGCTGAAGTGGGCACCGTGGCAGGCGTCGGGCGCCTTCCAGCGCATTCGCGCCGACACCTTGGTGGGCATGGCTTTTTCGAACCTGATAGCCATTGCAATCATCATCACAACAGCCGCCACCTTGCACAAGGCTGGAGTGACTGACATCAATTCCTCCACCGATGCGGCCAAGGCCCTGGAGCCGGTCGCGGGCAAGTTCGCATTTGCGGTCTTTGCAATGGGGATTATCGGCACCGGCCTTCTCGCGGTTCCGGTTCTGGCGGGCTCGGCTGCGTTCGCCGTGGGTGAGGCGCGCCGTTGGCCAGTGGGACTGGAGCGCAAGCCGAAGGAGGCGATGGCATTTTATGCGACCTTGGCCGCCGCCGTGGCGCTGGGCATGGGGATCATGTTCACGCCGATCGATCCCATAAAGGCGCTTTACTGGAGCGCTGTCATCAACGGCATATGCGCCGTCCCCGTAATGGTCGTCATGATGCTGATGACCGGGCGTTCCGACATCATGGGCGAATTCCCCGTTGAGGGTTGGCTGCGCTTTCTCGGATGGCTTGCGACAGTCACAATGGGACTGTCCGTGGTCGGTCTCGCGCTGCAATGGGTCCTTTGAATGCGGCGAGTCCCAACCGGGTTGGGGAAGCCTACCGCAACACCGTCATCAGCAGGGGCGTGTGGGCCCGTTCGGCCGATCTAGCCCACTTAGCCTGCGAACGAGTACGGAAAGCCCCGCTTTCGTCGAGTCAATCATAGCCTCAGGCGGGTCCATGTCGCCCGCAACCTGCCGGCCGTGGCTGTCGATGTGTCGATCGCCTCTAGTGCCGGATCATGCCCGCATCAACGTTGAGCGTCTGGCCGGTGATCCAGCGCGCGTCATCGGATGCGAGAAATGACACGACATCGGCGATGTGTTCGGGCTGGCCCTTGCCCTTCATTGCCTGCAGCATCTCGACGAAGCCGAACGCCTCGTTGTGCGGGCTGGCCTTGACGCCATCGCTCTCGATCAGACCGGGCGTCACCGCATTGGCGGTGATGTTGTACTTGCCAAGCTCGGAGGCCAGCGCCCGGGTGAAACCGATGACGCCGCCCTTGGCCGCGACATAGGCCGCCATGTTCGGCGTGCCCGCGAAGAAAGTATTGGAGGCGATGCTGATCACGCGTCCGGCCTTGCCGGCCGCCCGCATCTGGTCGGTGGCCGCGCGGGTGACGATGAACGTCCCTGTCAGGTTGACGTCGATGATCTTGCGCCAATGGTCGAGGTCGACATCGTCCCAGGCGACGAACGGCACGATGCTGGCATTGTTGACGAGGATGTCGATGCCGCCGGTCGACGCCTGTATCTCGCCAAACAGCGCCCTGACCGCGCCCGGATCGGCAATATCGGCGGCGACAGCCTTCGCCTTGCCGCCGATCGCGGCGGCCGCGGCCTTCGCACCCTCGGCATTGATGTCGCTGACGATGACGGTCGCGCCGTCGGCCGCCAGCCGCGCCGCGATCGCCTTGCCGATGCCTTGTGCGGCGCCTGTCACCAGCGCCGTCTTTCCCGCAAGCCGCTCAGTCATGAAATTTCTCCCTCGATGCGTAATCTTGTGATGTCTGTTCAGGCGTCGGCGTCGATCACGGCCAGCGCCGCGTCGATGCCCTTGCCGACCGCAAGCTTGCGGCCTGCCGCATTCATGGCGCCGCCAAGCGCCGTCAGTGCCGCGATCGCGTAGATCGGCTGTGCCGTCGGGCCCATGTGGCCGATGCGCGTCAGCTTGCCCAGGGTCTCTCCGCGACCCGACGAAAACACCACGCCGTAGCGGGCGCGCGCTGCCTGGCGAAGTGCTTTCTCGTCCACACCATCCGGCGTGCGGACAGCGGTCGTCGTCGGCGAGGCGATCTTGTCGCTGGCGGCCCAGATCGACAGGCCCATCGCGGTGACGCCCGCACGCATGGCCTTGGCAGTCAGGGCATGGCGCGCCCACACCGCTTCCGGCCCCTCGTTGAGATAGAGGTCGAGCGCGACATCGAGCCCGTTGATCTCCGAGACGGATGGCGTGAACGGAAACGGCTTTTCCCTCGACCAGGCATTTTCCCAATCGACGATGCTCAGCATCGATGCGCGCGGCGCCAGCGGATTGGCCTTCATCTTGGCCCAGGCCCGCTCGCTGACGCCCATCATCGTCAGGCCGGGAGGTGCGCCGAGGCACTTGTTCGGCCCGGTGACATAGATGTCGGCCTTGCAGTCCTCCGGATGCGTCTTCATTCCCCCGAACGACGAGACGGCATCGACGATCAGGTAGCCGCCATGCGCCGACACCAGCGCGCCGATGGCATCGATCGGATTGATAGTGCCCGACGGGGTGTCGTGATGACAGACGGAGACGATCGTGATTTCCGGATGCGCCTTCAGCATGTCGGCAACCGCCTGCGGGTCGATCGCCTCGTTATAGGGCACTTCGATTTCGAGCAGATGCGGCGAATAGCGTTTCGCCCAGTAGCCGAACCCCTTGCCGTAGACACCCGAGGCAAGGTTGAGCACCACGTCGTCGGGCGTGATCAGCGACGCTGCCGCCGCTTCCAGGCCCAGCACCGGCTCGCCATGCAGGATCACAGGCTTGTTGGAAAGCCGCATCGCCTTCTGCGCCTTATCGACGACCTTCTCGTAGAAGAGCTGGAAGGCCGGGTCGTAATCGTAGAGCACGGTGCGGCCGAGGCCCCGCAGCACCTCCGCGTAGGCGTTCACCGGTCCCGCGGTCAGCGTGATGACCGGATCGGCGTGTTCGAGATAGCGCATGGTCTTGGTCTCCGGATTGGCGGCGGTCAGCCGTAGAACTGCGTGCCGGTTTTGTAGGTCTTGAAGTTGTCCATGTCATGCGAGTACATGAGCTCGGCGCCGTGATCCTCGGCAAGTTTCTTCACCTTGCGCATCGAATTGACGCCCGCGATCGGGTCGATATGGAAGGCCGCCTGGCACAGCGTTTCAAGGCTCTTCTGCGTATAGGCGGCGTCGATGGTGAACATGATCGGCTTGCGCTTGGGAAACTCGACCAGGAGGCTGTAATGGCCGATCGAGTGGCCGGGAGTCGAGATCAGCTTGACGCCCTTGGCCAGCTCGACGTCGCCGTCGATGCCCTCGAAGGTCGAGTTGGCGCGCGTCGTGCCCTCCAGCAACTGGCCGGTCGCGCCACGCGCTTCGGCGGCCTCGGCCGAGAAGCTCAGGTCGGAATAGCCGAGATGTTCGAAGGGCTGTGGATTGCAGGCCTGCGGCACCTCCGTGCGATGGCAGATCTTCTTGGCGTGCGGAAAATACTTGTTGCCGCCGCAATGGTCGAAATGGAAGTGCGAGTTGACGACGACGTCGATATCCCTGGGCTCAAGCCCAAGCAGCGCAAGCGCGCCGGGAATGGTCTGGTGCTTTTCCTGGATCGGCTTCTCGAAAGGCAGCACCTTCATGACGTGGTCGTAGTCGTAGCCGGTATCGATGAGGAAGCGGCCCTCGGCATGCTCGATCAGGATCGAGTAGACCGGGAAGCGCACCTCGCCGCCCGGGCCGCGATTCCAGAAGACATGATAGCCGTCGAGGACGAGCGAGCCGCCGTCGAGCAGGTAGACCTTGGTATCCGACATTGTTGCCTCCGTTTGCGGCGCGGGTCCATCCGCGCATCTGGTTTCAGTCAGCGCGCGCCGCGCTCGTATGGAATGCCGAGCGCCGCCGGCAGGCTGGCCCGCCGCCCGAACAGCACCAGCATGATCATCACCGCCAGGAACGGCAGCATCTGGATGACGTCGGTCGGGATGTTGATGCCCGCCACCTGCATGGCCGTGGTCAGCGACAGGCAGACGCCGAACAAAAGAGCCCCGAAGAGCACCCAGACCGGACGTCCGCGCGCCAGCATGGCCAGCACGATGCCGAGAAAGCCGGCGCCATTGGTGATGAACGGAATGAACAGGCCCGCCCCGACATTGGCGAGATAGGCGCCGCCGAGCCCGGCCAGCGCGCCGGTCGTCAACACGGCGATGGTGCGGGTCCTGATGACGTCGATGCCGGCGACGTCGAGCGCGGCCGGCTTGTCGCCGGCGGCCTGCAGATTGAGGCCGAGTTGCGTGCGCCGGTAGAGATAGCCCATGCCGAACACCAGCGCGACCGCCAGATAGACGATCAGATGATGCATGAAGAAGGCCGGGCCGATGACCGGAATGTCCGACAGCAGCGGAATGACGGTTGCGTCCGCCGCCGGCAGGCGGGGATAACTGCGCGAGAATTGGAAATGGTGAAGCAGCGCCGTCAGGCCCTCGAGACCAAGCGTCAGCGCGATGCCGATGACGATCTGGTTCAGTCCGATGCGCACGCAAAGCAGCGCCATGATCAGCGCCACCGCGATGCCGCCGGCAGCTCCGGTGAGGAAGCCCAGCCACAGCGATCCCGAATAGAAGGCGCCGACGAACCCGAGATAGGCGCCTGCCAGCATCATGCCTTCGATGCCGATGTTGAGCACGCCTGCCTTTTCCGACATCTGTTCGCCGAGCCCCGCAAGCAGCAGTGGAATGGCGGCCGTGACGGCGCCAAACAGCAGCGCACTGAGAAAGACTTCGCTGAAGAGCCCGGTCATGCCCTAAGCCTTTCTCGATTGGTGATAGCGGTGGTCGACGTACTCGGCGAGAGCGAGCACGATCAGCACGATGGAGACCAGAACCAGCGTGAAATGATTAGGCACGCCAAGCCGCCGCGCCGCGCTCTCGCCGCCGATCGACAGCACCGAGAGCAGGAACACGAAGCCTATCGCCGCAAAGCCGTTCATGCGGGCGAGAAACACGGCCGGAATGACCGCCAGCCCATAGGCGGGGTTCCAGTCGGCGCGGACATTGCCCTGTACGCCGATGATGTCGACAGCGCCGGCAAGGCCCGCGAGCCCGGCCGAAATGGCAAAGACCGCAATGGTCAGCCCGGGCACGCCCAGCCCCGCATGAACCGCGGCGCGCGGGTTGGCGCCGACGATCCGCAATTTCAGCCCGAAAGCCGTGCGCGTCATCACCAGATGCACGATGATGATCGCCGCCAAGCCGAGCAGGAGGCCACTGGTAATCGAGGTTTCAAACAGGCGCGGCAGCCGGTCTTCCACCGGCAGCGTGCGGGTCTGCGGCACGGTCGTGCCGGGATCGCGAAACACCAGCTTGACCAGCACATTGGCAAGCGACGTGCCGAGGAACGTCATCATCAGCGTGGTGATGATCTCGTTGACACCCTGATAGGCGCGCAGCAGCGCCGGCACCAGCGACCAGATCATGGCCACCAGCATGGCGATCAGGAACGCGCAGATCAACGCCAGCCAGGTCGGCAAGATCTCCACCAGAACCGGTGCGCTGGCGGCGGCCGTGACGGCGCCGAGCAGGAACTGGCCGTCGCCGCCCAGATTCCACATGCCGGCGCGAAAGGCCACGATCAGGCCGGCGGCGAGAAACAGCAGCGGCGCCATGCGCGTCAGCGTCTGCTGGATGCCCAGCGGCGAGAACAGGCCCTTTTCCAGCACATAGCCATAGTAGGCGAGCGGGTCGACGCCGACGGCAAGCAGGATGCAGCCGGCAATGACGAGAGCGGCAAGGATCGGCCCAATCGTCATCAGCAGCCGGTGCAGAATGTCGCGGCGCGTGGCCGCCCCGCTCGTGGCATCGAGTGCGGTGGCGCTGGCGGCGGGTGCGGTGTCGATGCTCATGCGGCAAGTCCGATCATCAGGCGGCCGACCCTGGTGCGGGCGTCGTCGGCGTTGGCGACGGTGCCGACCAGTGCGCCATTGGCGATCACCGCGATACGGTCGCACATGCTGAGCAATTCCTCGAGGTCGGTGGAGATCAGGAGTACGGCGAGGCCGCGTGCCGCCGTGTCGCGGATGCGCTGGCGCGAGGCCAGCGTGTTGGCGAGATCGAGCCCGTAGGTCGGCTTGTTGAAGATCACCACCTTGGCGCCTTCGGCCAGTTCGCGCGCCAGCAGCACCTTCTGGATGTTGCCCCCCGAAAGCCGCGCGACCGGCGTCTTCAGGCTTGGCGTGCGCACATCGTATTCGCGCACGAGCTCGGCGGCGCGCTTGTCGATCTCGGCACGCTGCTCGACACCGCCGCGCCAGAAAGGCGCCGCGCCGACCTGTTTGAGGAAGAAATTGATGGAGACCGGGAACGTGCCGACGGTGCCCTCGCCCAGCCGGTCGTCGGTCAGGTAGCGAAGGCCGCGCTGGCGGCGTTCGCCGACGCTCAGGGTCTCGATGGGGGTGCCCTCCAGCCACACCGAACCACCGGTCGCCACGCGCTGGCCGGCCAAGGCCTCCGCCAGTTGTTTCTGGCCGTTGCCGTCAATGCCGGCGATGCCGAGTATCTCGCCCGGACGGATGTCGAAGGAGATCGACGACAGGCCGGGCGCGTTGTCGGTCGGCGCGACCGCGAGATTCGCGACCTGAAGCAGCGGCGCGGCTTGCGCGTCGACCGCGCGGGCCGGGCGTTCGACCGCTTCGGGATCGTCCTTCTGCTTACCGAACATCAACTCCACGATCTCGGAAATGATCTCCTGTTCGCCAAGCGCGCGAAACCGCTCGGGCGGTATTTCGCCGACCTTGCGGCCGAGCTTCAGCACCGAGATGCGGTCGCCGAAGGCGGCGGCCTCCTTGAGCTTGTGGGTGATGAAGACGATGGCCAATCCTTGCTCGACGAGGCGGCGCATCAGTGCGCCAAGTTCCTCGATGCCCTTCGGTGTCAGCATCGAGGTGGATTCGTCGAGGATCAGCAGCCGGCTGTTGCGCACCATGGCGCGCAGGATCTCGGCCTGCTGCTGCTCGCCGAGCGAAAGTTCCGAAACCCTGGCATGCAATTTCACCGTGATGCCGAGACTGCGGGTGATCTCGGCCACGCGCGCCTCGAGCTCTTCGGTCCTGGGACGCTGCCACCAGGACCCGCCAAGAAGCAGGTTCTCGGCGACCGTCAGGGTGGGCACCAGCATCATGTGCTGGAACACCGTGCCAATGCCGAGCGCCAGCGCGTGGCGCGGCGAGGTGATCGGCGTCGGTTTGCCGTCGACAAGGATGCACCCCTCGTCGGGCTGCTGCAGGCCCGACAGCATGCCGATCAAGGTGGATTTGCCCGCGCCGTTCTCGCCCAGCAGCACATGCACCTCGCCAGGGCGGATCGACAGGTCGATGCTGTCGTTGGCGACAATGCCGGGAAAGCGTTTGGTCACGCCTTCAAGCGCGACGATGTCGCTGATATCGACGGGCGATGAAGAAAGACTGCTCATGAAAGCCCAGCACCAGAAAATGGGAATGGTCCGGAGGGGCGAACCGATCGCCCCTCCGGCAGCCGACTTTGATCGCCTTACTGGGCGACGCTGGTCATCAGCGCCCTGACAGCGGCGGCGTCATAGACCGGATCGACCTTGATCTTGCCGGAAATGACGTCCTCGCGCAGCGCCTGGATTTCACTCCAGACCTTGTCCGGGATGGCGGCGGTCTTCAGCAGTTGCACCGAGTTGTCCTTGAGTTCGATCGAATAGTGCTTGGTACCGAACGTGTCGGCCTTCAGGTCGGCGATCATCGCCGCGTAGACCGGTTCGATGTTCCACACCACCGACGACAGCAGGAAGCCCTTGTCGATCGGCGACTTGTCGCCGATGACGTCGATGAAATAGACCTTGCCGCCATCGGCGGCCTTGGTCGTCTCGACCGCCTGCAGCATGCCGAAGCTGGAGCCGTTGCCCTGGCCGAAGATGATGTCGGCGCCCGAGGCGATAACGCTTTCGGTGACGCGCTTGCCGCCGGCGGCGTCACTGTAGGCGGCCGGCCCGATCACCGCATAGGTGATCTTGACGTCCGGATTCTCCGCCTTCACGCCCTGCGCGAACGCCGCCGACTGCGAGTTCCACGATGGCGGTTCGCCGGAGACGACGATGCCGACCGACTTCGAACGCGACATCTTGGCGGCGAGACGGCCGGCCAGATAAGCGCCCTGGTGACCGCTCAGCGTGTAGTCGGCGACGAGGCCCTTCTCCAGGCCGTTCGGCGTGTCGACGATCGCCACCGGAACCTTCAGTTCCTTGGCGATTTCAGGGGCCGAGGTGTTGTAGCCGCTGGCATGCGCGATCAGCAGGCTGGCGCCGTCGGACGCGAGCTCGCGCAGCGTCGGACGGACATCGCCATAGCCGAGGCCCTGGGCCACGACCACCTCGACACCGGCGGCCTTGCCGGCTGCCTTGGCGGCGTCGATGCCCTGCTGGTTCCAGCCATAGTCCGTGCCCTCTTCGGGCGTCAGGATGGCGATCGACTTGACTTCGCCGGCAAGCGCGCCGCCCATCAAGACGCCGCACAATATAAATGCACTTACACTGCTCTTGAGAATCTTTAGCATGTTACCCTCTCTGTTTGATTTTCCAATCAATATTCTTGTTGTTATTGCGCCGAAGCGAGATAGACTGCCTGAGAAAACTACCCCATGGAGCTCAGGCAAAGTGAAAATCCGTTATGCCCTTCCCGTGATTCTGGCGTTCACATCGCTCGCCAACGCGGTCGAGTTGCACCAGGTGATTGTCCGCAAGGGCACCGACGGGCTCGACATGGTGCCGTTGACGATTTCGAATGCGGGCAAGGAAGGCGTGTCCTGCAACGCCGACTTTGCCCACTGGTATTCGGAAGGGATCGCGACGATCGAGCCGGGCAAGAGCGCTCGCGTCGAACTCTGGTTCGACCCCAAGACGGGAACCTTCACCATTCTCAACGACAAGCGCGAGAACCTGCCGGTCGAGCGGCTGTGGTGCGGCCTGGCGGGCCGCGCATACGCCACTCGCGTGCAGATCGCGCTCGACCGGACCGACGCCGCCAAGGGCGCGCGGGCGGTGTCCTGCAGCATGCTGCAGGACAGCCTGGCGTGCCGGTAGGCGCTCATTGATGCGTCCGCCCGGAACATCGGGCCTATTCCTTCGCCAGGAATTTGTCGGTGAAGACGTCGTCGGCCGACAGCGCCGTCTTGAGCACGCCCTGGTCCGTGAGCGTCTTCAGGGTTTCCTCCCACTGCGTCTTCGTCATCCAGCCGAGGCCATGGTCCTTGGTGTCGGGGCTGTTGAAGGTCGAGGCGATATCGGCCTTGATCTGCGCCAGCAGCACATCCTTCTTGTCCGCATAGCCCGGAGCAGCCTTTGCCGTGATCTCGGCGGCCTCTTCCGGATGGGCGACGACATAGTCGAAGGCTTCCCTGTACGCCTTGACGAAGCGAGCGGCGACGTCGGGCTTGTCCTTGATCATCGCCTCCGAGGTGAACAGGCCGGAGCCATAAGCCTTCCAGCCATGGTCGGCGCCCATCATGATGCTGAGCGAACCGGGACCGCCCGCCTTGGCCTCCAGTTCGGGCACCTCGGCGTCGACATAGCCGACCACCGTCTGGACCCGGCCCAGAAGCAGATAGCTCTCATAGGGCGGCGAGACGCTGTTCAGCGTCATGTCCTTCTCGGTCAGGCCATTGGCCGCCAGGAAGCCCTTGAAGAAAATGTAGGTCGAGCCGGCTGGATGAATGCCGATGGTCAGGCCCTTGAGATCAGCCGGCTTGGTGAGTTTCACTGTCTTGGCGAGCGACATGATCGCCAGCGGCGAGTGCTGGTTGACGGCGGCCACCGCCACCACCGGAACGCTCTGCGAGCGGGCAACGGCGAGCGTGGGAAGATCGCCGAAACCGAAATCAGCGTTCCCGTTGCCCACCAGCCGCATGGCATCCGGCGAACCCGAACCCTTGCGGATTTCGGCGACGTCGATGTCGTTCTTGGCGAAGAAGCCTTTTTCCTTGCCGACGAAGAACATGGCGTGGTTGCCGCGCACCACCCAGTCGAGCTGGACAGTGACCTTGTCCGCCGCCAGCGCCGCGTTCGAGAAGCCAAGCGCGCCGGCAAATGCCGCAAGCGTGGCTACCTTGATAAGTGAGCGTCTCAGCATTTTTGTTCCCTTTTATTGTCGATGGTTGATCGAGAGGCCTAGGCCTGGCTGAATTTGGGTGCCCAGGGCACCACGATGCGTTCGAGGATTTCGGCCGCGTAGTAGAAGGCGATGCCGAGCACGGAGACGAGCAGCAGCGCCGCGAAGACCAGCGCGGTGTCGAGCTGGGTCGAGGCGAACTGGATGACGTAGCCCAACCCGTCCGAGGCGCCGGCGAATTCGCCGACGATGGCGCCGATCACGCTCAGCGTGGCCGCGATCTTGGTTCCCGCCATCAGGTTCGGCAGCGAATGCGGAACGCGGATCCTGAGCAGGATCTGCGTCGGGCTGGCGCCGACCGAATTCATCAGCGACAGCAGCGAGCGGTCGACCGACTGCATGCCCGCTAGCATCGACAATGTCACCGGAAAGAAGGCGATGACCAGGATGAGGCCGATCTTGGGCGCGAGGCCGTAGCCGAACCAGAGGATGAAGATCGGCGCCAGCGCCACCTTGGGGACGTTCTGGAACAGCACCACCAGCGGATAAAGCGCGCGCCCCAGCCAGTCGAAGCGCACGATGACCAGCGCAATGGCGACGCCGACCACGACGGAGACAAGGAACCCGAACAGGATCTCGCCCGCGGTCACCAGGGTCGCCTGCATCAGTGTTGCCCATTGCGCGACCAGCGACTGCGCGATCTCGGACGGGGCGGGAATGATGTAGGCGGAGATGGCGAAAATCCGCACCACGGCTTCCCACGCCACGATCGTCACCAGCAGAAGTATGACCGCCGGGAGCCAGCTGCCGGTGGCGGCCGCCCAGTTCGAGGCAAGCCGCGTCTCGGAGAGATTGGTGATGGGTTGATCGCTCATGACGCGCCTCCCGGTTGATGGCTGGCGCGCAGCATCGTGCGCAGTTGAACCACCAGCCTGACGAACTCCGGATCTTCCGTCACCGACAGATCGCGTGGATAGGGCAGGCCAATGTCGAGGCTCTCGGTGATCCGGCCGGGCTTGATCCCCAGCACATGCACATGGCGCGACAAATGAATGGCCTCGTCGATGGAGTGGGTGACGAGAACGATGGTCTTGCCGGTGCGCTGCCAGATCTCCAGCAGCGACTGGCCCATCTGATCGCGGGTAATGGCGTCCAGCGCACCGAACGGCTCGTCCATCAGCAGCACCGCCGGGTCGAGCGCCAGGGCCCGCGCGATGGCGACGCGCTGACGCATGCCACCCGACAATTCGTTTGGACGCTTGTGGGCGGCATCGCCCAAGCCCACCAGCTCAAGCATCTCCTGTCCGCGTGCCCGCAGCTCCGCGCCCGACAGCGACTTGTCGGCGATGCCGAGCAGCATGGACGCGTTGTCGACGGCATTCTTCCACGGCAGCAGGTTGGCGTCCTGGAAGACGAGGCCGATCATGCGCTTGCGCGCCGCCTCGACTGGCGAAAGCCCGGCGATCGAAACGCTGCCGCTTGTCGGACTTACCAGCCCGGCCAGAACCTTGAGCAAAGTGCTCTTGCCGCAACCGGAAGGACCGATGAGAGAAACAAACGATCCCTTCGGCACCGAAAGATCGATGTTCTGCAGAACCAGCTGCTTGGCCATGACCACCGAAACGCCCTTGGCCGAAATCAGGTCGTCGTGACGGATATGGGCCGGCCGGCCGCCGGCTGCTCGAATGGTTTCAACGCGCATGGCTTGGTCCTCCATGCGGCGCCCCAATCCGACCGGCCTTGTGAGCACGATGTGTCATTGGCTACTCCCGGCCTTCCAGGATGCGCCGCACCGCGACGAGTTTGCGCGCCCGCTCACCTTGCAGCGCCTTTATCTGCTCGGGCGTATAGGAGAACATGCCCTCGCCCGACTTGATGCCGAGCTTCGACGCATTCGTCTTTTCCAGCACCATCGGCGCGACGTCGTCGCGATTGGAGAGATCGGCGTTGAGGAAGGACGAGACGGACTTGTAGATATCGAGGCCCGCCATATCGAGCAGCGCCATCGGCCCGATCACGGCGATCTTGTAACCGATGCCCCAGGAAACGCAGGTGTCGAGATCTTCCGCCTCGATGACACCGCGCTCGACGAGATCGACCGCCTCGCGCAGCAGCGCATAGAGCACGCGGTTTTCGACGAAGCCCGGAACGTCCTTCTTCACCACCACCGGCAAGAGGCCGATCGAGCGGATCAGGTCGCGGATAACAGTCACGGTCCGCGGCGCCGTCTTCTCGCCGGCGATCACCTCGATCATGGGGATGATGTGCGGCGGGTTCGACCAGTGCATGCCCACCATCCGCTCGGGATGCGAGATATGCGCCTGCAGCTTGGTGATCGGGATGCCCGACGTGTCGGACGCGACGATCGTGTCCGATGCGATCAGGCTGTCGATCGTGCGATAGACGTCGGCCTTGATCGAGATATTTTCAGGAACGTTCTCGATGACGAGGTCGGCACCCGATACCGCGTCCGCGATATCATCCGTGAAGCGGACCGTTCCTGCGCCGGCCGGAGGCACCGCGATACCCAGGGAATCCAGAACGGTCTCAGCCACGCCCAGCATGGCCACCGCGCGCTCGATCGCCGCCGGGGCAACATCGTAGGCGACGACCTGCAGGCCGCCCCTGGCGAGCCGGGCGGCCATACCTGGCCCCATCGTACCCAGACCGATGATGGCGATACGTTGGATCATCACGCTGCCCTGCTTTCCATTGCTGCTTTTGATGCTGCGATGAGGTCGGCGGCTTTCTCGGCAATCATGATCACCGCCGCATTGATGTTTCCGCAGACCAGGTCGGGCATGACGGACGCGTCCACCACCCTAAGGCCGTCGACGCCGCGAAGTCGCAATTGCGGATCGACGACGGAGGCCGCATCGGCGCCCATGCGGCAAGTCCCGGCCGGATGATGCACGGTGATGGAAGTCTTGCGGATATGCTCGTCGATCTCCTCATCGCTCTGGCATTTGGGACCGGGAAAGAACTCCGTCTCGATGAAGGGCTGCATGGAGGGCTGCGCCGCGAGATCCCTCGCCACCCGGAAACCGGCCCGGAGGGACTCCCAGTCCTTCGGCGAAGCGAGGAAATTCTGATGGATCAGCGGTGCCGCGAGAGGATCGGCCGAGGCCAGTTTCACCGCCCCCGGCTTTCAGGCTGCGTCGCCACGATCCGCGTGGCGAAACCGTCCGGAAATGGCGCCTTGAACGGCTTGAAGTATGGCCACGCGGCGAGCGGAGCCGCGGTGAACAGCAGTTGCACATCGGGCAACGGCCGTTCCGGGCGGCTTTTCAGGAAAGCGACAACCCCGCCGGGCACGTCGCCCGAGAAGCCCCGACCCGTGAAGTAGGTCTTGGCGAAATCGAACCCGATCCGATCGGCACGCATGTTGCGAAGGAAAGGGCCGCCCGGAGCCCGGCGTCGGTACATGAGGATCACCGAGACGTGATCCTGCAGGTTCTTGCCGACCGCCGGCAGGTCGACCCGCGTCTCGATACCGTGCACCGCGAGCTCCTCGGGCGCCCCGATGCCGGACAGCATCAGGAGTTGCGGCGTGTTGATCACACCGCCCGAGAGCAGCACTTCCTTGCGGGCGACGACCGTCCGTTCGCCGCCACCATGGTTTATCATCACCCCGGTGGCGCGCCTGCCTTCCAAGGTGATCTTCGTCGCCGTCGCTCCGGTCAGGACGGTCAGATTGGGCCGCTTCAGGGCCGGCCGCAGATAGGCGGACGCGGTCGAGCTGCGCCGGCCTTTCGAAATCGTCATTTGGAGCCGGCCGAACCCTTCCTGCCGCTCGCCATTATAGTCATCCGTCTGCGGATAACCCGCCTCGACGCTGGCTTGCGCAAAGGCGTCGATCAGCGGGTCCTTGTAGCGGCAGAACTGGGTGCTGACCGGACCATTGCCACCACGAAAACGGTTGCCGCCCCCTTCCCAGCTTTCCTGCTTCTGGAAATACGGCAGCACCTTCTCGTACGACCAGCCTTGGAGCCCGCTGGCCGCCCAACGGTCGTAGTCGCCGCGATTGCCCCGCACATAGGCCATGGCATTGGTCGACGACGACCCCCCGATCACCTTGCCGCGCGCGCACTCGACCCTGCGGCCACCGACATTGTCTTCCGGCTCGCAGAAATACATCCAGTCATGGCGGCGCTCCGTCAGGATTTTGCCCCAGCCAAGCGGTATGTGGATCATGGGATCGCGATCCCAGCCGCCGGCCTCCAGCAACAGCACCGAACATCCGGGGTCGGCGCTCAGCCGGTTGGCGAGCACGCAACCGGCCGATCCGGCCCCAACGATGATGTAGTCGTAACTTTCCGCGTGCGGCATGGTTTTGTTGCTTTCGCCTGACGCTCAGGCGCCAGAGAATTATCGAGATCGAGGCCCAGAGAGCTTGGCTTGGACCAAGCTTTTCCAGGCCATGTTCAAGGATCAGGCAAGGCCCACTTGCCTGAGACGCTGCGACCAGTGATTCCATCCTCGATCGATCTGGGCACCGACGAGTTTTCCTGCCGTCTTTATCTCGCCCGGCGACAGATATTTGATATTGCCGATCCGCAGTCCGGCCGTGAGCGCTGCCGCTTCCTGCTCGAGATAGAAGGCGCGGAAGACGACTTCCCGCACGGAGTTGCCGACATTGACGACGCCATGCCGCGCCATGAGGACCACGGTCTGGTTGCCGAGACTTTCGGCGATATCCGCGCAGACCCCGGGGCTGCCGCCGAAGAGATCCGTCTCGTCGCCATTCTTGTCGCGAATCTCGTAGACCGGGACCGACTCGCCGATGAAAGCTCCCATGTGGGTGACCGGCCGAAGCGGCGTATCGACGAAGCAGTACGGCAGGACAGCCGGAGAGTGGGTGTGGAGCACACACTGAACGTCAGGTCGCGCCTTATAGATCTCGCTGTGGATATAGCGCTCAAGATAGGAGGGTCTATTATCCGACGTCTCGCCGTCGAGATTGAAACGCTGGATGTCGTCGACCTTAATCAGGCTCGGAGCAAGCTTCTGGGCTAGGAAGAAGCTTTCGGGATCCTCGGGGTCACGGGCGCTGATGTGCCCGAACGTATCCATAATGCCTTCGTTCAGAAGGATCTTCGTCGCTGTGACCAGCTCTTCGAAGACCTTCTGGTGCACCGGGCTGTTGTCTTTCATTTCCAATTCTCCCATTGCGGTGACAGCGACCATTCTTGTTGTTGTTATCGGTCGCCGGCGCCGCGGATTTCACTTGTTTTCGTAGATGCCGACGATCCGATTTTGCTCGATGATGTTGCCGGCATATTTCTGCAGGAACTCCTCCCTGGTGGGTGTCCCTTCGACTTTGGTGTCCAGGGCATAGACCCAGAAGTAGTAGTGATGTTCGCCATGGCCAGCGGGCGGCTGAGGCCCGTAATACTGCTTGCCGCCGGCGCCATTGGGGCCGACGCGGAACTTTTCCTGCGCGTCCGAAAGATCGGTGGTCGACGGATCGATGCCGTAGACGACCCAATGCGTGAAGCCGTTGGGCAACGGCGCGTCGGGATCATGGCAGATGACCGCGAGTTCCTTCGCGCCTGCCGGCACGCCGCTGACCGTAAGCCTGGGCAATACGTTGCCTTTGTCGCCGGCATGCTCGTCGCGCAATCTCCCGAGCGGCTTGAAATCAGCCGATGTAATCTTGAGGTCCTTGATGTTCAGGGGCATGGAATTCGTCCTTCGCCAATTTCGATCGAACTAGACGCCGACCTTGAGGTCGGCGACGGTTTTACCCCCGACGCGCTGATGCACGCGCGGCCCCGATGCGACGGCGACGCAGATCAAAAGCTCATCGGGGCGCGGGCCATCCGGCACGGAGAAGGTGACCGCATCATAGTGGGAACGGATGTAGAGCTCGTCCTTGTGGGCAAGCGGAATATCGATGGATGTGCCGGCGGCGGCGACCTTGCTGACCGACGAAATCCAGGCCTTGCCGCCCCCGACCTGCTGCCGCAGCGGATCTCCAAACACCGTGGTGATGCAGGCGACGACATGCTCCTGTTCGCCTGATGTGCCCGCAATACCGCCCTTGCCGTAGCTTTCGACCGGCCTGTTGCCGAGCAGCGCCACGGCCCGCTCACCGAGCGCATGACCGATGGCTGAGCTCGGATTCGTCAGCTCGGACAGTTCGGCGACGAACTTTCCGGCGTACGGATTGCGTATGACGACGCCAGTCGCGACTTTGACGAGGGTCTCGCCAGGCTGGCCGCCGTCATGCCGGCTTTCCTGGACCGAGGCGTACCAACCCCTGACATCATAGTCCCGTTCGACTTCACTGGAATAGTTCATCTTTATCTCCTGAAGGGTGCGCACGGTTTCCGCACGCGCCGATTAATTCGTTGACCGCCGGTCCGAGCTTACTGCGGCCATGAGAAGACGCCGCGCAGCGGGTCGTAGCGGGCTGCTTCCAGAGCTGCCGGCGTGAACATGTTTCCCTTCGAGAGCGAGCGGTTCGCCGCATAGTCGCCGGACAGCGCCTGGCAGCGATCGGTGATCGGGCGAATGCGCCTTTCCCACGCGACGAGCGCGTCCTCGACCGAAGGACCCGCCTCCAGGTCCTGCGACAGGCTGAAGGCATTCACCATCGCGCAACCGGCGCCCTGGGCAAGAGCCGGGCACATCGCATGCGCGGCATCGCCCACGAGGGCGACCTTGCCTCTTGTCCAGCTGTCCAGCTTCGTCGTCTCGTACTTGTCGTACCTGGCGGTTTTCAGCTTCGCCGCCTCGATCAGGCAGGGCTCCAGGAAAGGAAACATCTCGACCCAAACCTCTAGATCGATCGGAACCTGCGACCCACGCGGATCGGCAGCCGGTGCCATCAGCCCGAGATAGAGCTCATTCTCGTTGCAGGGCGAGTAGAGGATGCGCTGAACGCGTGGCCAGAAGTTCCACATGTCGATGGTGTTGTCCCACTCGCCGTGACCGAGTTCCTTTTTTTTGCGCGGGACAATCAGCCGGATGAGACCGTCTTTCGAAACCCATCGGTCCTGCTTGAAGCCGATGGAATCCCTGACCTTGGAGCCAACGCCGTCGGCGCCGACGATCAGGTCGGCTTCGAGAACTTCTCCGGTCTGAAGCGTCAGGCGGCCTTCCGGATCGGCGGCGACCGCTTCGGAGTTGACCGATATGTCGACACCCAGCGCACGGGCGCGGTTGACCAAGGCATCATGCAGGTGACTCCGGGTCATGATGCGCCAGGGAAGACCGTTGAACGTCTCCTTGGAAACCGACTTGTTGTGCATCCAGGTCTCGTAGGTCGGAGGCGTGTGCGAACCTTGGAGAACCTCATCCAGGGCGCCCAGTCCCTCGAGGACGCGCAGGCCATTGTGCCAGAGATAGATACCCGCGCCGAATGCCCGGAGCTCCGAGCTCTTTTCGTGCAGCCTGACATCCCAACCGTTCTGCCTCAGAGCGATGGCCGCTGCCAGGCCGGCAAAGCCGCCGCCAGCGACCTCGGCACGACGCGCCTTACCTTGGGTTTTGTTTACATTGGCCATTTTCTATCCTGATGCTGCGTACAAGAAGACGGCGTGCTGGGCCGTCAGGCGTCGATGAAATTCGTGATGGCTTTCAGCGTGATCTCGGGAGAAACCTCGTTGACGTAATGGTCGGCGCCCGGAACGACGACCACGGGCAGATCCGGCCGCAACCGGCTTGTTTTTGCCAGCGCCGCCGCCGAAACCAATTTGCTCGCCTCGCCCCGAACGATGAGTACGGACTTCGTCACGTCCCGATAGGCGGGCGCCAAGTCTGATCGCAGGCCCTTGGCTGTCTGGGCCATGGCCTCGGGCGACGCCAATGGCCGCAGCCCGCCGTCGACCCGATGATAGCCGCTCTCGGCCCTGATCTTGATGGCAGCGGCGGGAATGTTCGGATAGCGGCCGGCAAGATAGGCTTCGACGGCCTTGATATCCTCGAAAAGCTGGCTTCCTGCGTTCACGCGGGCTTCCAGCGCATCCAGCGCCTCGGTTTCGATGTATGGCGTGAAGTCGATTGCGACGACCGACCGCACCAGATCCGGATATCTCACGGCGGCGGTGACGGAATTTCTCGCGCCGAGCGAATGTCCGACGAGGATGGCAGGACCCCGGTCGAGCGTGCGGATCAGGCCGGCAATGTCGTCAGCATAGTCATTCGCCTCGTAGCCGCTTTCCGGCTTGTCGCTGAGGCCATGCCCCTCTGGTCGACAGCCACGGTCGTGAAGCGATCCGAGAGCCGCGCCATCAACGGCGTGAAGACCGCGGAGTTGGAGGTTATGCCGTGGAAAAACAGCATCAACGGGCCGTTACCCGTCTCGCGCACGTTCAGGGCGATGCGGCCGGTGTCGATGCGTCGCGAGCCAAATGGGTCGCAAGCTATCTCTGCCGCCATGTTCATGATCCTCACCATCACTGCCCGTGTCATTCAAAAGGATCATACAGCCGGGAGCACGTCAAGCAGATTGTCTGACATTCTTGCAATCTTCAGATTTGACAATCTGGCTATTTTCCACCGCGTCGCGTATGATGCCTCAGAGATTGCGACTCAAACCTATGAGACGTTGCCAATGCCTCCAGATTTGAATTTGCGGATTTCGCCACGGACTGTGCAGCGGGAGACCGTCGACAAGTTACGGCTCGCCATCTTCTCCGGAGTGTTCCAGCCGGGAAGCCGCCTCATCGAAAGTCAGCTGTGCACACAGCTTGGCATCAGTCGCCCGTCGCTGAGGGAGGCTTTGCGCAGTCTCGAGGCCGAGCGCCTGATCGAGATTGTACCCAACCGCGGGCCGTCTATACCGTCGCTTTCGTGGGAGGTGGCAACCGCCATCTACGAGGTTCGAGAGCTGCTGGAAGTCGAGGCGGCGGGACGATGCGCGTCGAGAATTTCGCCGGAGCAGCTGCTTGAACTCGAGAAATCTCTTTCCGCGTTCGAAGAGGCGGCATCCAGCAATGACAGCCTGGCGCAGGTCATGACCGCCGCGGACTTCTATTCGATCATACTCTCGAATTGCGGGAATCCCATTCTTGAGGAAGTCCATCGTGGTCTGGTGGCCAGGATCAGCTTCTTTCGAGGACGATCGATGTCATTGGAGGGCCGGGCACAAAGCAGTCTGGCGGAGATGAAGGAGATATTCGAATCCATCGCCGCCGGCGACGAGAAGGCCGCCCGCAAAGCCTCGAAGAATCACCTGTTGAAGGCGAAAGCGGCAGCGAAGATGTCCATGGACAGCGCGATTTGAGTTTTTCGAAAGACAGCTGCTCCGTCTGAAAACTCGAAATCCTTCATGACGTTGCGGATCGACGGTCCGCCGAACGCAGGTCGATCGCGGGGCTTCACCCGTGTCAGCGCCAGAAATGCCGACCATCCAAACACGCAAGCGTCAGATGGAGTGATGATGACCAGGGCGAATTTTGAGCGCGAACGGGATGCCGATATCGTCATCGTCGGCGGCGGGTCGGCTGGCGCGTTGCTTGCAGCGCGGCTGAGTGAAGAGCCGGACAGTCGCGTTCTGCTGGTCGAGGCCGGCGAAGAGGCGGCGGACCCCGACATCTGGAACCCCGCCGCCTGGCCGGCGCTTCAGGGGCGCGGCTACGATTGGGACTATCGCACGGAGCCCCAAGCGGGCACCGCAGGCCGGGTGCATCACTGGGCGCGCGGGCGGCTGGTGGGCGGCTCGAGTTGCCTGCATGCGATGGGCTACATGCGCGGCCATCCCCTCGACTTCCAGGCATGGGTCGACGCGACCGGCGATGGCAGATGGAGCTGGGATGGATTGCTGCCCGCGTTTCAGGCTATCGAGGATCACCCGCTCGGTGGCAACGGCCTTTACGGCAAGGGCGGGCCGATGCCCGTCCATTTGCCAACCGACGAGGTAAGTCCGGTCGCGCGCGCGTTCATGGAAGCCGGCGCTTCGCTCGGCCTGCCGCGTCTTGAAGGTCACAACAGCGGACAGATGATCGGCGTCACCCCGAACTCCTTGAACATTCGAGACGGGCGGCGGGTCACGGTGGCCGACGCCTGGCTCATGCCGGCCGTTCGAAGCCGCAAGAACCTGACCATTCTTACGGGATCGCGGGTGCGGCGGCTCAAGCTTGAGGGCAATCAGGTCCGCGGCCTCGAGGCCGTGGGGCGGCAGGGTCGGGTCGAAATCCTTGCGGATCAAATCGTGCTTTGCGCCGGCGCGCTGGAAAGTCCGGCCTTGCTGATGCGCTCGGGCATCGGTCCGCACGATATACTCGACGCCGCGGGCGTCAGCTGTTTGATCGATATGCCGGAGATCGGGCGAAACCTTCAGGACCACCTGCTTGGCGCCGGCAACCTCTATGCCGCCCGCAAGCCCGTTTCCCCCTCGCGCCTCCAGCACTCTGAGTCGATGGCCTATATGCGGGCCGACGGGTTTACCGGTACCGGTCAGCCCGAAATTGTCGTTGGTTGCGGCATCGCGCCGATCGTGTCCGAACGCTTTCAGGCGCCTGCCGCTGGCACTGCATATTCGCTGCTGTTCGGGATCACCCATCCGACGAGCCGCGGCAGCGTGCGCATAAGCGGGCCGGAACTCGACGATCGATTGATCATCGACCCTGCATACCTGCAAAGCGATCGGGACCGCGCGCTGTTTCGCCAGGCGCTCGAGGCAGCCCGGACAATCGGACATCGAGATGAACTCGCCGGCTGGCGAGAGCGCGAGCTCCTGCCAGGCACCCTGAACAGTGCGGCTGAAATGGACGACTTCATCGCGCGGTCGGTCATTACACACCACCATCCTTGTGGCACTTGCAGGATGGGTAGGGACCCGGACGCCGTCGTCGATGCGGATCTGCGGCTCAAGGCGCTCGACAATCTTTTTGTCGTTGATGCGTCGGTCATGCCCAGTCTGACCGCGGGGCCGATACACGCCGCGGTTCTCGCCATCGCCGAGACCTTCGCTCGCCGGAAAATCCTGCTGTCTTGATCCGAGGGCTGCGCGTTCGTTCCCTCGCGACAAGGCCCTTATTCGCCTTGCTCCTCAACGTGTGCTGAGCGCGACCATGCGGTCAAGGGCCGCGCCAAGGCCTTTCAGCGACACCGGAAAACTCAGCTGGGTCTCGGCCGCGGTGGTGACGTCGAGCTTGAGCTCGGTACCTGCCTTGAGCTTCTGCATCAGCGCCCGGTCGATCGGAAACAGCGCCACGCAGCCATTCGGCAGGCAGGTCCGGAACTTCAACGGCCCGACGGGCGGCTGGCCGTCGATCTGTGCCGCCACGCCGGGATCGAACAGGATGCCGAAGGGCAGCAGCAAGGTTCCGATCAGTCCGCCCTTCTGCCCCACGCGCAGCTCAACGGCCAGAAGCCTTTGGCCGTTTTTCTGCGTCTGGTCCTGCGTGACCGTGCAGACCCGGGCATTGTCCTGCATGCCGCAGGCCAGCTGCCAGTCCTGATAGGTTTCCTGGAGCGACGATGCGCCGTTCGGAAGCGACGCCGCCTGCTGCTGTTGCGCGAAAGCAGCCGGCAGCGAAGCGGAGAAGGCAGCCGCGCAGATGGCGGCTGCCTTCAGCGAAAAATATCTACGAACCAATGAATGCGGCCTTCTCTTCGGTGCCGGGCAAATGCCCAAAGTGTCGGCTTCGAGACGCCGTTATTATCACGTACAGACCCATTCGCGGATCTTGCATCGGATCCCCCTGCCTCGCAGGCCTGCAGGGCGAGGTCCTCCGCTTCCCGGCGGGTCTCGGCGGAGTTCACGCCCCAAGGGGTGAACCGGTGCTCCACCTTGTCGGCCACAGCCAGCGCGCCGCAATGCTTGTAGGGAAATCCGGTCTCGTCGTCGTCCTTCCAATGACGGTGATTGCGGAACACGGCGACAACATTGCAGGCCTTTCCGCCGGCATTCTCGCAATATTTCTGCGCAATGTCCTTCGCTTCCTGCCGCTTGTCGGCGCCCCAGAAGAAGCCGTACTTGGTGTCGGTCTGGGAGTAGGCGATTGCCGCCCAGATGCCTTTCTCCTCCTGTGACGGCTCGGACGGCTCCACCAGATCGGCCGAGACGACCTGCCCGCTCCACAGCAAGGCCATGCACAAGACTGTCAAACGTCGCGACTTCATGGTCCGCAATCCTTTCCAGGGCGTCTCGCCCATTCGCCTGACATCCTCACTTGGCCGCCGATGCGATGGAAATCACCACGCATGTGTTGCCCGTCGGCAGCAGAAGCGCTTCGCCCGTGTTGCCGCCAAGCTCGTACACTTCGACCTGTCCGAGATGGTCGGTGATCTTGCTGCCTTGCGGAAGAATGGACGGAATGTCCGCGCACGGGCTGGCGAACGGCGCCACCCGCACCATCGCGCCCTCGCAGCCCGAAGCGGTGGGCGATGCGAAGACCACGCCGGCCGCCGGCCCGCTGTAACGGTCCGTGGCATAGTCCATGCCGACAAAGGCCTGGACGGCGTGCTTGTCGGCGGCCTGGTCGTTCCACAGGGATTTGACGCTGTACTTCGTGCCGGTCGTCAAAAGCTGTCCGAGCACCGGAAAGATGGTCGAGCAGGCCTGCACGCCGGCCTGCTTGACGTGCTGGAGGAAGGGCGAGTCCGGCAGTGCGGGATCGGCGGCCGCCTCGGCCTGAGCGGCCGTCGGGCTGCCGACCAGACCGGCGATCGCGGCATAGTTCGCGCCGGCGAAGCCAATGCCCATCATCACCAGCCCCAGCAGCGAAAATCCAATGACGCGCGGCCACCGCCGCGGCGGCTCGACGGTTCTCTTGCGGTCCGGCTCGACGACCCGTTGCCGATCCGGCTCGACGGTCGGATTGCTGCGCGTCGCGGAGATGAACGGGTCTTGCTGGCTCACGGTGCTGCCTCGGTTATTTGACTGGCGCAAGGGCCTCGGACAGCCCCTTGAGCGTTGCGGTGACGGTAATGGTCTGGCCATCGACGGTCGGATAGGAAATAGCCGGCGTTGCGTTCTGCGCTATCTCCTGGCGCATCAGGGGTCCCACCGGCAGCATGCCGACGCAGACCATTTCGTTGCAGCCGTTCAAATGCACGTCGATCGGCTCGGCGCGCCCATCGAACTTCAGCGACACCAGCCCATCGCTCCTGGCGTTCGGCGCGGTGCGCAGGATCATGTAGGGCTTGCCGTCCTGGGTGGCGGCGAGCGACCAGCTGAACGCCATCTTGCCGGCGCCGTCCTCGATCACCTGCGAGACATTGCAGACTTTCTTGCGCGCCTTGAGGTTCTCGTCGCAGATCAGCGTCCAGTTCTCGAAGGGACGGATGGTGCGCTGGTATTGTCCGAGCTTCACGTCGGGAGGCAAGACCACGTCGGAGGGCTTGACCCTGTAGGGCGAAGCCACCTGCCCGGCAGCCGGCGCCAGCCCGCCGACAAGCGTCAGGCAGGTCAGGCATGCCATGGCAAATCCGGGAAAGCCAAACGGTCTTCCCGGATTCGCATCTAGCCTGTAATGGCCGGTTCGCCTTTTCATTGCCGTCCTGTTGTCCGCCTCAGTTCAAGGTGAAGCTCAGGCCGGCGCCGACACCGACATTTCCACCCGCCGCCGTGCCCGACACATTGCCACGGATGCGGCCATCCTCGCTGGTGTAGCCAGCGCCGAAGGCAAAGGCGCTCGAATCCCGCCAGAAGCCGCCGCCGGCCGCCACGCTCAGCTTGCCGGGACGGTCGTCATAGCGTAGCGAAGCTGCCGCCAGTCCGATTGCCGCCGCCTGCCGTGCCTCGTCCCTGATGCCGCTGATGTCGGAATTGAGCTGGCTGAACTTCTGGTCGGTATAATTGTTGGCCTGCTGCAACGTCGTGACCGCCACCTGGTCGGTATAGGTCTTGCTCTGAGCCAGGTTCAGGTTCAGCTGGTTGACGTTGACCGCGTCGGTGCCGGTAACACCGGGGCCGACATTGGAGATGACGACAGGCGCATTCGGGTCGCCGCCCTGCAGCGTTATCTTGTTGGTCTTGGTCGTCGATCCGTCCGGATTGGTGACGGTGTCGTATTGCACGGTGTTTTGGACGGTGCCGCCGATGCCGCCGATCGTCTTGGTCAGGTCCTCGATCGCCGTGTTGGTGGCGTAGAGCTGCGACCCGTTGATCGCATCGGTGCTGCCGGAGGAAACGCGTCCGGCGGCGACATTGGTGATCGTCCGCTCGGAGCCGGCATCGCCGACGCTGACGGTGCCCGTCGGGGTCGTGCCGGCGAAGGCGTAGGTCTTGCCGTTGATGGTGGTGCTGGAGGTGCCGACGGCGGCCTGCGACACCGAACCAGAACCGAGCGCCACGTCGCTGGCGTTGTTGGCCTTGGCGCCCTGGCCGAGCGCCACCGCGCCCTGCCCCGTGGCTGTCGAGCCATTGCCGGCGGCAAGGCTGTTTGTGCCGCTGGCCACGCTGGCCGGCCCGATCGCGACGCTGTCGGTGCCGCTGGCGGTGGAGTCGGCCAGCGTCGAATTGGCGTGGAAATACTTGATGCCGCCGCCATTGCTGATGTTGGTCAGCGCATTGTCGACGGCCGTGAAGCCGTCATAGACGGTCGAATAGTTGTTGCCCTGGATGGTGTAGGTCGGGCCAGTGATCGAGCCGTCGGGATTGACCGTGGTGCCGCCGCCGAACAGGTTGGAAACGTTTTGCGAGACGCCGCGCAGCTGCGAGACGTTGACGGCATCGGTCCCGGCTGAGCCCGCCGCGACATTGGTGAGCTTGCGCTCGGCGCCCGCGGCCCCGATCGATACTTCGCCCGCGGAAGTCTGCGGGGCGGTCAGGCCAAAGGCGGCGTAGCCGGCCTGCGCGCCAACCGTGGTGGTTGACGACGCACCCAGTGCGACGCTGTTGGCGAAGGTGCTCTGGGCGCCGGCGCCGAGCGCCACCGACTGAATGCCCGATGCGGTCGAGTCGGTGCCGAGCGCGATGCCGTCGGCCAGCATCACATGAGCGTTCTGGCCGATGGCGGTGCCGCCGGGCGCCGTCTGGTCGACGATGGCGCCATTGCCGATACCGATGCCGTTGTCTCCGTTGACGACCGTGGTCGGGCCGACCGCGACCGATTCCGCTCCGACCGCCAGCGAATCGCCAGCTGTCGAATTGGCATGGAAATATTTCGTCGAGGTGGCAGAGACCGCAGCGATCGCCCCCGCCAGCTGGCGCACCGTCACGGCGTCCTGGTCCTGCGTGCCGTCGGCGACGTTGGTGATCTGTCGGTAAGATGTGGCGGTACCGACCGAAACCGCGCCGAGCAGTGCCTTGTCGGTGGTGTTGTATTGGATGAAGTTCGACGGACCGGCGGCGATCTGCCCGGAAGCGGGAGCGATCGCACGATCGGAGACCGATCCCCAGCCGAGCGCCACACTGCCGTCGATGCTGGCCGCGCTGTCGCGGCCGAGCGCCAGCCCGCTGACGCCGGTCGCGGTCGCCTGGTAGCCGACGGCCGTGGAGCCGACGCCCTGTGCGAAGGAGTCCGTTTGCGCCAAGCCGGCCTCGTTGGTGCGCGCGTAGCGGATGCCCACGCCATTGGCGTCGGTATAGGCGGTCGACGTATCGCCGGCGATGTTGTTGATCGTGTTGCCGAGATTGGTCACGCCGCTGCCGATATTGGCAATGTCGGTCGTGTTCTGCGTCACTTGCTGGTTCGTGGCGAAGAGCTGCGAACCATTGACGGCGTCGGTCGAACCGCCGTTCAACTGACCGGCCGCGACATTCTGGATCTGGCGTTCGGCGCCCGCCGCGCCGACCGAGAAGGCGCCCGCCGGCGTGGTGCCGGCGAAGGTGTAGTTGACCCCGCCGATGGTCGCGCCGCCGACCGCCGTCGTCGCGCCCGATGCCGAATTCAGCCCGATCGCCACGTCGCCAGCGTTGTTGGCCACCGCGTTCGGGCCGACAGCAACGGAATTGGTGCCCAGAGCCTGAGAATCCGGCAAGGTCGAATTGGCATGGAAATACTTGATGCCGCCGCCGACATTGATGTTGTTGACGGCGGCGCCGATGGCATCGACCGCCTGGTTGGTGGCGAAGAGCTGCGAACCATTGACCGCGTCGGTCGAGAGCGCACTGATCCGCCCCGCCGCCAGGTTGGTGAGCGTGCGCTCGGCGCCGGGCGCGCCGATGCTGACCGTCGAGGTTGGCGTGGTGCCCTGGAAGGCATAGGTCGTGCCGTTGATGACCGCGCTCGGCGTGCCAACCGCCACCGCTGTCACCGAACCCGAGCCAAGCGCCACGTCGCCGGAGCTTGCCGCCGCCGTCGCGCCATTGCCCAGCGCGACATTGCCCGCGAGGCCGGCGGCGCCCGCCGTCGAGCCGTTGCCCAAAGCCACCGAACCTTGTCCGATCGCCTTGTTGTTGTTGCCGATGGCGACCGCGCCGTTGGCCATGTTCGCGGCAGTGGCGGTTGCCGTACCATCGCTGTTGGCGATGTTGTTGGCGCCACCGGTAAACGCGCCGGTGCCGCTCGCATAGCTCGGATCGCCGATGGCGACCGCACCATCGCCGTAAGCGGTGTTGCCGGCGCCGATGGCCACGGCCTTGCCGCCAGCGGCGGTCGCGCCCGTGCCGATGGAGACGGAGTCGGCGGAGAGCGCGGCGGACTGCAGACCGACCGCGATGGCGTTGGTTGCGGTCGCCTGGCTTTCGCGTCCCATCGCAAGGGCGTCGTCCGCGGATGCCGTCACGTCCGTGCCGATGCCGATGGCGTTGTCTCCACTGGCGCTCGTCGCGAAAGTGCTCGAGCCGACATAGACGGCGCCTATCCCCGACGCCCTCGTCCCAGCGCCGAGAGAGATGGAGTTCAGGGCGCTGCTTTGTGCGCCGCGGCCGAGCGCGGTACTGTTTAATCCGGTGGCGCGGGCTTCGCGTCCGACGGCGGTGGTATTGTCGGCGCTGGCTACGGTGCCGATGCCGAGCGCGGTACTGTCGAGTCCGCCGGCGCTGGCGCTGACACCGGCAGCGAGGGAATTGTCTCCTGTGGCATTCGCGCCGGACCCGAACGAGGAGGCGTTTGCGCCGCTGGCAACGGCGACGTTGCCAACCGCTGTGCTGGCGGTGCCACTCGCCTTTGAGGTGGTGCCCATGGCGATGGCGTCCTGCGCACTCGCATTGGCTTGCTTGCCGACCGCCGTGCCATCTACGCCGTTCGCCGTGGCGCCCAGTCCCAGCGCGGTTGCGTTCGCGGCGGTCGCCGCGGCGTTGTTGCCGAGCGCCGTGGTCGATACGTCCGTGGCCTGCGCGCCGGAACCCGCCGCGACGGAGCCTACCCCGCTCGACACGGCCTGGTTGCCAAGCGCCAGTGCGAAATTGCCCGAAGCGTTGGCGACGTTGCCAAGGGCTTGCGAGTTCAACCCCGCGGCGCTCGCCTGATTGCCAATCGAAACGGCATTCGTTCCGGTGGCTTTGGCCAGGTAACCCATCGCCGTAGTTCCGACACCGGAGGCCGCAGCCCCGTTGCCGATTGCCGTGGACTGGTTCGCCGACGCAGTTGCGGAAGTTCCGAACGCGCTAGCCCCTGTCCCGGTCGCGGAAGAGCTCGAACCCACGGCGGCCGACCATGCCCCCGTTGAGGCTGAGCCTGTGCCGAGCGCAACGGCCTCGAACGTGAAGCCAGAAGGAGCGGTGCCGCTTGCGTTGGCATTCACGCCGATGGCAACGGGAGAACCGCCTCCCGTTCCGGCGTTCGCCTTGGCGCCTACCCCCATGGCTATGGCGGAACCGTTTGAAGACGAGGCGTTGGACGACAATCCAATCGCCACCGAGGCACCTCCCGAAGCAGTGGCCGTTGAGCCCAGCGCGACGGCATTCGCCCCGTTTGCGGTGCTGTTGACACCAAAGGCCGATGCTCCGTCCACGAGTGCGCGGGCATTCCCGCCTACGGCAAGAGCGTTGACGCCGTTGGCGTTCGCGAAGACACCTATGCCTATGGCGTTGAGGCCTGTCGCACTCATCGTATAGCCGATGGCGATCGAAGCGTTGCCTGTTGCGGTGATACTGGTGCCCAACGCCACGCCATCGTTGCCGTTCACCTGGGCGCCAGTCCCGATGGCGGTTGAAGCAGAGCCTGTAGCGGTGCTGCCGCAACCGATAGCTGTGCTTTGCACCCCTGCAGAGGGAGTCGTGCAGTTCGCGGTGTTGGTCAGAACCCCGTTCCCGATGGCAAGCTGGGCGAACGCCGTCTGTGGGGCCATCACTCCTGTGACGGCAAGCAGCACCCCAAGTGCGCCGCCGGTTCCAAGCGCCCCAAGCCCGAGCCGGTTGCGCTTCAGGCCGAGCACGCGATGAGCCATGCGCAGTGTCGCCATCAGGCGGCGACGCAGCGAGCGAGAGCCGTGCTCAGCCCCCGCGATCCAGTGCCGTGCGAAATGCGCCGCGCGACGCTGCCCAACAAGCAAGCCGCTTGAAATCTGAGTGTCGGTCATGGTCTTCTCCGCTGGCCGGCATCGAATCGTCTGACAATTCCAGTCCACGGCAGGAAGACATGATTCCTGCCTTCCGTATTTCACGAAATTGCTGTCTTGTGAGAAAAGATCGCAGCATATCGGCAGAGGTTAACGGCTCGTTACCTTAGCCGTTGCTTTAAAATCAAGTAATCAAACAACGCCACCAGAGACGCTTCATCTAACCTTGGCGTTAAACTTTTCCATCCGCGCCTGCAATGGCGTCACCTGTCGGTATTTCTTCATCACAGTGGTAAAATGGCTCTGGCTAGAAAATCCGCAGGAATGAGCGATGTCGGCGATTGTCAAGCGGCCGTCGGCAAGCAGCCTTTCGGCGAGGTCCAGCCGCAGGTCGAGAACATATTGGTGCGGCGGCACGCCGAACGTCCTGGAGAACGCGCGCACAAAGTGAGACGGCGACAATCCGCAGACCGCGGCCATCTCGGCAAGCGTCAGCTTGCGGGTGAAGTTCTCACGCAGAAACTCCTGCACGCGCCGGGCGCCACGGAGGGAAAGCCCGCCTTTCGCGTTGAGCGCCGGCTGCCGTGCGGAGTTGATTCCGGAAACCGGCCCGGGGAAACCATCATCGCCCGGCATTCTTCGGCCTCCTGATACGTCCCAGATGAAGTTCAACCCGAGGCCCCCTTGGCCGTTCCCCTGAAAAACAATTCGTGATTGATCGAAGCGGGCCCGCATAGCCAGCCACTTTCATATGATCAATCCGTCCGGACGGCGAACGATGCGCGGACTGCATGACATTCCAGATGACTCCGGCAAAGCATGGGGCACAGGCCGTAACGGACGTATTTTACAAAACAACGAAAGCTTTGTAGGAAATTCCGGTCCTGGATCGCCGGCCAGCAGGTGTTGCAGCTTTGCCATGGTTCTTCAATTCTTGAGAGAAGCATTGCCGGCTCCGGTTGGTGTTCTCCCCCTGTATTTCTTCATCGTCGCGGCCAGATGGCTTTGATCCGAAAAACCGGCGAGGTAGGCGACTTCGGCGATCGAAAGCTTGCCGCCGGCGAGCAGCCTTTCCGCGAAATCCAGCCGCAAATTGATCAGATAGCGATGCGGCGGCATTCCAAATGTCCTGGTGAACCCGGCGATGAAATGATTGGGGGAGACGCCGGCGACCGACGCGAGTTCGGCAACGAGAATTTTTCGCATGAAACTCTGATTGAGGTATTCCCGCACGCGCCGGCCGCCATCGGTGGAGAGCCCGCCCTTGGGTGATGCCGGCTGCCTGTTTCGGCCGGTATAGGTGCGCAGCAGATGAATGCCGAACAGCGTGACCAGCGAGTCCAGATAAAGCTCATTGGGAGATGCCTGGCCCGTCAGCTCGGCGGTGATCTTCTGGGCGATGGTGAGAGCCCAGAGGTCGACCGTGCCGAACGCCGGCGGCCTGAGTTCCGGATCGCCGATGTCGAACTCATGAGCCGCCAAAGCCGACAGTGCTTCGGGAGAGATGGAGACCACGGCGTTTTCCCTGGTCGCGGACCAGGCAAGATTGCTGTCCACGCCGGCGGGATTGATGACGAGACACCCGACCGGCGCATCGTATTCCTGGAGCTTGTCGCTGCCGAGCGAGGCCTTCAACTTGCGTATGGGCGCAAGCACGATGCCTACGGAGTGTTCCTTGGCCAGGAATGCCTGCGAGCCGGGCCCGCGGACGGAATAGATCACGCTTCCTTGCGCGGTGGCCCTTCGCGGACCGGCACTTTCAGGAATGATGTCCAGGACGAATCGAGCTGTCCGCTCCCGATCGATGCCTCGGGAAACGCCGCTTTCCCGAGCCTCGTCCGCATTTTTCATTCGCGCTGCCTCAGCCGTATCGACGCTGCTTCGAATCCCCTTTTTCCCGACCCGAACGCAGCGTAACGCACACACCTTGGCTTGGGAAGAACTCCCACGCGCAAAGAAAAATCTTTATTCGAGAAAAGAAAGAAAAAATGGCCAGCGAACGGAGTTGACGAGCGTTTTTTCGCCTGGTGCGAGGTCTTCGTCATCCGGGATTTCGTCGATCGGTCCTGACACGACCGGTCATGCGATTCTGTATTCTCGTCAACGGCTGATTGAGGCTGGTGGCGCAGCGTGCGCGGATCATAACCTGTCTGCGAGATCGACGCCTGCGGTGTGGATCCGGTGATTGGCAGCCGCTGCTAGAGATCACCGCGCCGTTTCTCGTACAGATCCCAGGCGAGTTCTACGAAAGCCAGAAGAACGTCGTCCCGATTCCAGCCGGCAGCCACCGCCGCCTGGACGATCTCATCGATGAGAGGCAGCAACTGGTCCTCGCACGCGCCCGACATATCGCCGTCGCCCACGGGTGGCCCCCGGAAGTTGAACGTCATCATTCGGCGCCCCCCTCGCCTTCAATCCAAGTGTTACATCGGTAATTTCATTCCCTCTGATATACAATAGATACGGTACCAAAGAACAGGAAGCCCCGGAGGACCAAAGCAACACAGGACGATGCCGGATCCCACCGGCTCTAAGCTTTCCTCTGGGCCAGAGTGGGCTTTCCCAAAGGGAACTCCGTCGAAGCTTGATCGAGCAATTGCTCAACGCTCGAACGGCCGCCCGCTGGCAGCAGGAGAGCAATGCTACGCTGCGGAGCTCTCGCGATCAATGGCGCGCCTGCTGCCGCGCGTCGCCTCGTGGCGGTTGGTGGCGTTACGATTCGGCTCCGTCGCCCATGCTTTTTGGTCAGCCGCCAAAGCGCGGTTCGGCGATACCCTTGATTCCAAGGCCGGTGATGGCGAACAGGCTGCCGCGCAGGACGCCGTCGCCGGGAAAGCGCGGCAGCGGGCCGCGTCAGAAGGCGACCTGGTCACCGCCCTTCAATGACAGGATTTCGCGCGCCTCGTCCGGTGTCGCCACTTCCATGCCGAGCCCTTCGATGATCTTGCGCGCCAGCACGACCTGCTCGGCATTCGATTTGGCCAGTTTGCCCTTGCCGGCCCACAGGCTGTCCTCCAGCCCAACGCGGATGTTGCCGCCAAGGGCGGCCGATTGCGCGGCGATGCGCAACTGGCTGGCACCGGCGCCCAGAACCGACCAGCGGAACTGGTCGCCGAACAGCCGGTCGGCGGTGCGCTTCATGTGGGCGACGTCTTCCGGATGCGTGCCGATGCCGCCGAGCAGCCCGAACACCGACTGCACGAAGAATGGCGGCTTCACCAACCCGCGATCGGCGAAATGAGCGAGATTGTAGAGATGGGCGATGTCGTAGCACTCGAACTCGAAGCGCGTGCCATTGTCGTAGCAGGTCGCCAGAATGTATTCGATGTCCTTGAACGAATTGCGGAAGACGAGATCGCGCGTCGCTTCCAGATGTGGCCTTTCCCAGTCGAATTTGAAGGTCTCGTATTTGTCGGCGAGATGATAGAGCCCGAAATTGATCGAACCCATGTTGAGCGAGGCCACTTCCGGTTTGAACTGAGCTGCGGGCTTCACCCGCTCCTCGACCTTCATGTAGGGGCTGCCGCCGGTGGTGATGTTGATGGCGGCATTGGTGCCTTGCTTGACGCGCGGCAGGAAGCGGGCAAAAGCCTCCGGCGTCTGGTCGGGCTTGCCGGTCTCGGGGTCGCGGGCATGCAGGTGCAGGATTGCGGCACCGGCTTCCGCCGCCGCGATCGCTTCCGACGCGATCTGGTCCGGCGTGATCGGCAGATAGGGCGACATGGTCGGCGTGTGGATCGCTCCGGTCACCGCGCAGGTGATGATGACCTTGCCCCTGGCCACCGTGGCGCTGGGCTTGCTGCTGGTTTCTTTCATCGTCCGAACTCCTGATCCGATTTCTTCTTGTGCGCCGCCAGCGCCATCAGCCTGCGATCGCGCCACACTTGCCGCTCGCCGAGTTTTTCCCTGGGCAAGCGCTTGCCGCGCTCGGCCTCGACCGTCTCCATCACCTCGCCCGCCCAGTCGACCCGGCGCAGCATCTGCGGGAAGATGTTGGAATAGATGCCCTGGTAACGCTCGACATAGTCGCGCACGCCGCCGGGCGCATTGAGGTCGATGGTCTCGAACGGCCCCATGAAAGACCAGCGCAGCGCCAAGCCGTCGCGGATGCCGATGTCGACATCCTCGACACTGGCATAGCCGTCGGCGACGAGCCGGAACGCTTCCTCCAGCAACGCGCCCTGCAGGCGGTTCATGATGAACCCGTCGAGTTCGCGCTTCATCACCAGCGGCGCATGGCCGGCCTCAATGAGGAAGGCGCGTGTTCTTTCGAGCGTCTCGGCCGATGTCCACGGCGCTGGAACGACCTCGGCGGCGGGAATGAGGTAGGGCGGATTGATCGGATGCACGACAAGGCAGCGATGTCGCCCTTGCAAATGGTCGGTGAATTTCGACGGCGACAGCGCCGAGGTGGAACTGGCGATCACCGCTTGCGGATCGGCAGCAGAGTCGATCAGCGAAAACACCTCACGCTTCACCTCGAGATTTTCCGGCGTGTTCTCCTGGACATGGACCGCACCGGCAAGCGCCTCGCCGAGTTCGGCGACAATGGCGATGCGATCGAGCACGGCGGCGGCGGACTGTCCCCGCAGCAGGTCGTTGGCAGCGAGATCGCCGAGCACACCAGCTATGTAGTCGCGCGCGCCGCCGGTCGCGGCACGGGACTGGTCCCACATGCGCACGTCATGGCCGGCGCGCGCGAAACTGATCGCCCAGGCCCGCCCGATGAATCCGCTGCCGACGATCGCAACCTGCGCCATGGATCTTGCCCTCAAAGTGTTTCGACATTGCCGTCGACGCCGAGCGACTGGCCGGAAATGTTTATCCCCGCATCCGAAAGCAGGAAGGCGACCATCGAGGCGACATCATATGGGCTGGTCATGCGGCGCAGCGAGATGTTCTGCAGATAGCGCCCGGTCATTTCTTCGTGGCTGATACCGATCTGCCTGGCGCGCGCCGAGATGACGCCCTCGATGCGGGGTCCCTCGATGATGCCGGGCAGGATCGCATTGACCCTGATGCCGTGCGGCCCGAGCTCCTTGGCAAGGCTCTGCGTGAAGCCGATCACGCCGAACTTGGCGGCCGAGTAAGGCGTGCGGAAAGCATAGCCGTGACGGCCGGCGGCCGATGACATCGAGACGATCGAGCCGCCTCCCGCCGCCTTGATCATCGGCACGGCGCGCCGCGCGCACAGGAACTGGCCGGTCAGGCAGACATCGAGACAGCGCCGCCAGTCGTCCGGCTCGATCTCGTCGACGCCGCCGGTCGGTCCGGCAATGCCGGCATTGTTGATCAGGGCATCGAGCCCGCCGAGCTTTTCGGCGACCGTCTCGAACAGCCGGTCGACGTCATCTTCGTGTGAGACGTCGGCCTTGACCGCAGCCACCAGATCGATCTTGCCGGGAGCGGCGGCCAGCGCCTCGTCGGACACGTCGCAAACGACGATGCGCGCCCCGAGCCGCGACAGCGTGTCGGCGATGGCGAAACCAATGCCACCGGCGCCCGCTGTCACCAGAACGCGCTGTCCGTTGAGGCCTGCCAGAAATTCCGCCGCCGTTTCAGGTGCCTTTGTGCTCATCGTCCCGTCCTTCATTGTAATTGCCGCTGGCGCAGCGCGATGACGGCGCCCAGAACGAACGGCCCATAAACATTGCCCGCGTCGCATAAGGCAGCGTGGTGCCGGCCGGCCAGCACCATCTGCAGCGCCGTCAGGAGCAGCAAGCCGCCGAGCGCGAAGACCGTACCGTGATTTGATCAAAGATCAATGATGAAATATCATATCGGACGGTGCTGACGCTTGACGCCGCACCCGGAACCTTGCATTTCGGGAGGGTGCGCAGCCTCTGCGCGGGAAGGTTGGCCATGGCCGGAGCGGCGTTCAGGAAGCCTGGTGTCGAGATCACGCCACTGTCCAGGGAAACCCTGCAGGACAGGGTCTATCGACATGTCACCGAATTAATCCTCGACGGCAGCATCGTGCCTGGCGAGATGGTGACGGTGCAAGGCCTCGCCGACGCCTTCGGCGTCAGCCCGATGCCGGTCAGGGAGGCATTGCGGCGGTTGACGGCGGCCAACGCCTTGATGGTCGTTTCAGGCCGCTCGATCGGAATTCCGGCACTCAGCCGCGCCCGCCTCATCGATCTCAGGAATGTCCGCTTCGAGATCGAGGCGATCGCCGCCGCGTGGGCGGCCGAACGCATGGACGAGCACGGCATTGCCCGGCTCGCCCAGCATCTCCACGCCCTCGAACAGGCCAACGCGGCGGGAGACGTCAAATCCTACCTGCGTGCCAACTACGCCTTTCATTTCTCCATCTACCGGGCTGCGGGCTCGGAGAACATCCTCAACATCATCGAGAACCTGTGGCTGCAGATCAGCCCCTATTTCAACATGCTGCACGATTCGGGAAACTATTCGACCGCCAACGAACATCATCAGGAGATGTTCGCGGCCCTGCGTGATCGCGACGGCGAGGCCGTCAAGGCCGCGGTTCGCGCCGATATCGACGCCGCTTTCAATGTCCTGGTTGGCTTGCTCAAATAACCGTGCGCCGGCCGTTCTCTCACCTGCGGAGAAAACCTGGCGGTGCCGCGCGCCCAATGGGTAAGTGTGGACATCGCCGGCTGCATTGCCTTCCGCGGGCGGTCGCTGGATAGTCCTGGCAATGTTCGAGACCCTGGCGATTCACTGGCCCCAAATACTGGCGATCATCTCGGTGGTGATGGCGACCATCGGCATTGCCCATGCGGTCATGACCAAGGAGGACGTCCGCGCCGCCACCGGCTGGGTCGGCATCATGGTGCTGTCGCCGATCCTCGGCGTGCTGATCTATGCCGTAGCCGGCATCAACCGCATCCGCCGCGCCACGATCAGCGCGCAGCGCCCGCTTGCCGAGGGCCTGGTGTCGGCCAAGCATGAGCGCGACGTCGCCGCCGAAGAGGCGCTGATCATCGAGCGCTATGGACAGCGCTTCACCGGCCTCAGAACGCTGGGCGACAGGGTGGCGCGGCGCGCGCTCAACCCGGGAAATGCAATCGACGTGCTGGAAAGCGGCGACGAGGCCTACCCCGCCATGTGCGCGGCGATCGACGGGGCCGAGCGCAGCGTCCTGCTCGAGACCTATATTTTCGACAATGACGCGGTCGGCCTGCTTTTCGTCGAAGCGCTGGCCGGCGCTGTCCAGCGCGGCGTCACCGTCCGTGTGCTGATCGATGCCGTCGGCGCCCGCTACTCCGTCCCCAGCATCCTGGGGCATCTGCGCCGCGCCAACATCACGGCGGATGTCTTCAACGGCAACATCGTCATGGGCCTGCGCTTGCCCTATGCCAACCTGCGGACCCACCGCAAGATCCTGGTGGTCGACGGCACGGTCGCCTTTACCGGCGGCATGAACATCCGCAAGGGTTTTTCGGCGGAATTCGCCGGATCGAACAGCGCCAAGGACACGCATTTCCAGGTCACCGGACCCGTTGTGGCCGATCTCTTCTCGGTCGCCGCGGAAGACTGGCGCTTCGCCTCCAAGGAGGCGCTGAAGGGCGATGCCTGGCGGATCACACCGGTTTCGCCGCCTGCCGGCCAGCCGATGCTGGTGCGTGCGGTCGCATCCGGGCCGGACGCCAGCAACGAAACCAACCACAAAATGCTGATCGGCGCCTTTTCGGTCGCGCGCAAATCGATACGCCTGATGTCGCCCTATTTCCTGCCGGACCGGGAACTGATCAGTGCCTTGGTCACCGCGGCCAGGCGCGGCGTCGAGATCGATGTCGTGGTGCCGGCGGTGAACAACCTCTTCCTCGTCGACCGCGCCATGACCGCCCAATTCGACCAGATCCTGAAGAATTATTGCCGCATATGGCGCACGGAAGGACCCTTCGACCATTCCAAGCTGCTTTCGATCGACGGCGTGTGGGCCTATGTCGGGTCCTCCAACCTCGATGCCCGCTCGCTGCGGCTCAACTTCGAGATCGATCTGGAGGTCCTCGACGCAGGTTTTGCCACCGAGATCGAGACCCGGATCGGATTGGCGATCGAAACGGCTGTTCCAGTGACGCTGGCCTCCTTGCGCGCCCGGCCCTTCATCATCCGCCTGTTTGACCGCATCCTCTGGCTGGGATCGCCCTACCTCTGAGAAACCCTGTCTTTAACAAAATGACGTGTTTGCCCCATAGCGTGTCGCCAACCATGGAACATCGGCCGAAAGACTCTATTTCTAGGTGCATGGTGAGAACAGCAGGGATGATGGGCGCGCTATGCGAATGAACGGGCGCAGCCTGCCGGCCAGCATGCTCCTGTCCATTCGCGACAGGCGGATGCGCAAGGCCAATGCCTTGTCGCCGAAGAAGGACGGCGTTACCGGGACGCTGGTCGCCTCCTACAACGTCCACAAATGCATCGGCGTCGACCGCAAGTTCGATCCCGACCGCACCAGCCGCGTCATCCGCGAGATCGCCCCCGACGTCATCGCCCTGCAGGAGGCCGACAACCGTTTCGGCGACCGTGACGGGCTCCTCGACCTGCACCGTCTCGAACTGGAAACCGGCCTCGTGCCGGTGCCCATTTCGGCAACGGGCAAAGGCCATGGCTGGCATGGCAATGTCCTGCTGTTCAAACGAGGGGTCGTTCGCGACGTACATCAGATCAGGCTTCCAGGTCTCGAACCCCGCGGCGCCGTTGTGGCCGAGATCGATCTCGACGGGAACCAGTCCTTGCGCATCATCGCGGCCCATCTGGGATTGCTGCGCCGCTCCCGCTCGCAGCAGGCCCAGGTCGTGTTGGATATCATGAACAGCCCCGACGAGAAGCCGACGCTCCTGCTGGGCGATCTGAACGAGTGGCGGCTCGGAAACCGCTCCGCGCTTAACACGCTGCACGCAACCTTCGGCCCGCAGCCGCCGGCAGTCCCCACCTTCCCGTCCAACCTGCCGCTGCTGGCGCTCGACCGGATCATGGCCAACCGGCACGGCATGATCGCGACCGTCGAAGCGCATGACACACCGCTGTCGCGCGTGGCCTCCGACCATCTGCCGCTGACCGCCTTCGTTCGCCTGTAGTATGTGGCCGATAACGCCTTGATGTCGCCGGCGTCGCAAAGCGTGTGGATTCGCGCGGAACACCCGGTTCTTCCGAGAGTTTATGTGTGTTGATTATACAGGAGGATGGAATGAAGAAATTGATTTTGGCCTCGGTGCTGGCGTTTGCCGCGACAGCGGCAGCGATTGCGCCAACGCAAGCCGCCAGCCTGACTATCCAGTCCGACGAGGGCAACCAATATTCCTCAGATGACGATTCCGGGATCGTTGTTCGCCGTCATCATGTGCGCCACTATGACAACGAGTATGAGGGCGACCAGAACGCTCAGTACGATGACTACGACAATGGCGGTTACCGCTGGCGCCACCACCGCCATCACCGCTGCCACACAGAAACGATTGTGCATTGGCGCCACCATCACAGAGTGATCGAGGACGTCCGCGTCTGCGGCTGAGGCCGCTCCGTCTCCTGATCTAATCCTTGGCGGGTTGCCGCCAAGGATAGCCGTTGACAGTCGTCGCCTTTCGCCGACGCCGCCATTGCCGCATTGCACAAATTTTCGAGGCATGCCCACAATGCGGGCATGATCCGAACTTCACTCGCCGTCCTGGTGATCGACGAAAACCGCATCCGTGCTTCGATAATCGAGGCTGGCTTGCGCGAGGCGGGCCATCAGCGGGTCACCGTCATCCATGACGTCAGTGGCATTGCGCGCCGCATCGCCGAGATCGAACCCGACGTCATCGTCATCGACCTGGAAAACCCCAACCGCGACATGCTGGAAAACATGTTCCAGCTGTCACGTGCGGTAAAGCGGCCGATCGCCATGTTCGTCGACCGCTCCGACCAGGCCTCGATCGAGGCCGCGGTCGATGCCGGCGTTTCCGCCTATGTCGTCGACGGGTTGAGGCAGGAGCGCGTCAAGCCGATCCTCGACATGGCGGTGAGCCGCTTCAACGCTTTCTCGCGCATGGCGCGCGAACTGGACGAGGCGCGCAGCGAACTCGAGAGCCGCAAGGTGATCGACCGCGCCAAGGGTATCCTGATGAAATCGCGCGGCCTGAGCGAAGAGGCCGCCTATTCGCTGCTGCGCAAGACGGCGATGAACCAGAACCGCAAGATCAGCGATATCGCCCAGAGCCTGGTGACTGCCGCCGGGCTTCTCGGACCGGCGGAGGACGAATAGACATGGGCGCCGAGCATCAGATCACCGCCGGCTTCATGCCGCTTTTCGATAGCGCCGTCCTGGTGGCAGCCGGCGAACTGGGCTTTGCCGCGCGCGAAGGCATCGATCTGGCGCTGCACCGCGAGACCTCCTGGGCCAACATCCGCGACCGCATCGCCATCGGCCATTTCGATCTTGCGCATATGCTCGGACCGATGCCGCTTGCCTGCAATCTCGGCCTCACCCCCTCGCCTCCGAGACCATCGTGCCCTTTTCGCTAGGGCTCGGCGGCAACTGCGTCACCATCTCCAACGCCGTCTGGGCCGGCATGGCGGCGCGCGGCGCCGTACCCGATCTCGATCCGGCTCGCGCTGGCGCGGCCCTCGGTGCGTTCATCCGCGAGCGGGCGGCCGCCGGCCGCGAGGCGCTGCGCTTTGCCGTCGTGCACCCGCATTCCGGGCACAATTACGAACTGCGCTACTGGCTTGCCGCCTGCGGCATCGATCCAGGGCGGCAGATCGAGATCGTCATCGTGCCGCCGCCCTTCATGGCCGACGCGCTGGCCACAGGGCGCATCGACGGCTATTGCGTCGGCGAACCCTGGAACAGCGCCGCTGTGGCGGCCGACACCGGCCATATCGTCACCGTCAAGGCGCTGCTGTGGCGCAACAGCCCGGAAAAGGTGATCGGTGCGCGCAAGGCATGGGCCGAGCAAAATCCCGAGGCCCTGGCTGCACTGCTGCGCGCATTGCATCACTCGGCGCGCTGGTGCCAGGACCCTGCAAATCGCGCCGAACTGGCCGCGCTGATGGCGCAACCCGGCTTCCTTGGCCAGGAGGCGGCCATTCAGATGCCGATCCTGACCGGGCATCTGCGGCTCGGCGGCGGCGCACAGCGGACCGTCGAGGACTTCTTCGTGCCTTCCGACAAGGCCGCCAATTTCCCCTGGAAGAGCCATGCGCTGTGGTTCTACACCCAGATGGTGCGCTGGGGTCATGTCGCGCACACGCCGGAGAATCTCGCCATCGCCCGCGACTGCTACCGGCCCGACCTTTACCGGTCGGCGCTGAAGCCGCTCGGCGTCGCGCTGCCGGGCGCCAATGCCAAGGTCGAGGGTGCGCTGAAGGTGGCGACGCCGGTGGGCTCGGCGGGCGCCAGCCTGGTGCTCGGCCCGGACGGCTTCTTCAACGGCCAGATCTTCGATCCGGACGAGATCGACGCCTATGTCGACAGCCAAAAAACGACCCTCGGGGAAGCCTGATCATTTCTGCGCCATGCTTGCGCATTGCACAAAAATTATGCGCCCCTGTAGGCAAGGTGATCAATGTTTGACCCCAATCGCGGTGGATCGAGTTGCCGCGTGATGCTCCGATCCCACTGATTTCATTTGATGTTGTCTTCCAGAAGGAAGCTGGCACGGTTCCTGCATTGAAATGAGCGAGCCCTTCTCGGGCAACGGAACAGGCGTCCAATGGCGGGCGCCACAGGCAAAGCTGCCGCTCAGGTCACTGCGCAACCCCCGTGGATGCGCGAAGGCCTGGACGGCGGCTTTTTTGTTTTTGGCCGAACACGCAATCGACGGCGCCTCCAAGGCGCTCAACCGGAGACGACGATGACGAAACGGATCGGAACTGGCACATCCCTCAAGGATTTCACCCGCCGTGATTTTCTGGCTAGCAGCGCGCTGACGGCGGGACTGTTTATTGCCGCAAGGACATTGTTTCCCGCGGGCGCCCATGCCGAAGGCAAAGGTCCCGAAGTGACCGGCGCCAAGCTCGGCTTCATCGCGCTGACCGATGCCGCGCCTCTGATCATCGCCAAGGAGAAGGGCCTGTTCGCGAAATTCGGCATGCCTGATGTCGAGGTGCTCAAGCAGGCCTCCTGGGGGCGACGCGAGACAATCTGATGCTCGGCGGCGAAGCCAACGGCATCGACGGCGCCCACATCCTGACGCCGATGCCTTATCTCATGCACACCGGCAAGGTGACGCAGAACAACCAGCCGCTGCCGATGGCAATCGTCGCTCGCCTCAACTACGATTGCCAGGGCATTTCAGTAGCCCAGGAGTATGCCGCCACCGGCGGCGGCCTCGATGCCTCCAAGCTGAAGGACGCCTTCGCCGCCAAGAAGGCAGCAGGCAAGGAGGTCAAGGCCGCCATGACCTTCCCGGGCGGCACACATGATCTGTGGCTGCGCTACTGGCTGGCCGCCGGCGGCATCAACCCCGACAAGGACGTCTCGACCATCGTCGTGCCGCCGCCGCAGATGGTAGCCAACATGAAGGTCGGCAACATGGACGTGTTCTGCGTCGGCGAACCGTGGAACGAACAGCTCGTCCACCAGGGCGTCGGCTTCACCGCCGCCACGACCGGCGAGATCTGGAAGGGTCATCCGGAAAAGGCGCTCGGCCTGCGCGCCGCCTTCATCGAGAAATACCCGAACGCCACCAAGGCGATCGTCATGGCGGTGATGGCGGCACAGCAATGGTGCGACGCCAAGGAGAACAAGGACGAGATGGCCGCCATCATCGGCAAGCGACAATGGATGAACGTGCCTGTCGCCGACATCGTCGGCCGCCTCAAGGGCGACATCAACTACGGCAACGGCCGGGTCGCCACCGCCACCGACCTCTACATGAAATTCTGGAAGGGCGGCGTCTCCTACCCGTTCAAGAGCCACGACAGCTGGTTCCTCGCCGAGAACATCCGCTGGGGCAAGTTCGCGCCGACCACCGACATCAAGGCGCTGGTCGACCAGGTCAACCGCGAGGATATTTGGCGCGAGGCGGCCAAGGAACTCGGTGTCGCGGCAAGCGACATCCCGGCCTCGTCTTCGCGCGGCGTCGAGACTTTCTTCGACGGCAAGACTTTCGATCCGGCCAACCCCTCGGCTTATCTCGACAGCCTGACGATCAAGGCATCGGCCTAGTCAGGCCAAACGGCATTTCGCCGTCTCTCGTTCAGTTCGACCAGACGCCACGGAGTTTTCCCAGGACATGTCCATCCAAGCCATCGAGGACACCAAGGTAAAAGCATTCCCGGCCAAGCCGGCCGAGGTGGTCGCCTTCACCGCCAAGACGCGGCGGCGCATTGATCCGGTATCGATCGCAGGCAAGGTCGCCAGCGCCCTCGTCCCGCCCGCCATCGTCATCGCCCTTCTGCTCGTCGTCTGGCAGGTCGCCTGCTCGTCGCCGACGGCAAGCCTGCCGCCGCCGAGCCAGGTATGGAACGAAGCCTATGACCTGATCGCGCATCCGTTCTTCGACAACGGCCCCCAGGACATCGGTCTTGCCTGGCGGGTGCTGATCTCGCTGCAGCGCGTCGCCATCGGCTTCGGCATGGCGGCGGTGGTCGGCGTCGCGCTCGGCGCGCTGGTCGGTCAGTCGGTCTGGGCGATGCGCGGCCTCGATCCGGTGTTCCAGATCCTGCGCACCGTGCCGCCGCTCGCCTGGCTGCCACTGTCGCTCGCCGCCTTCCGCGACTCCAATCCATCGGCGCTGTTCGTGATCTTCATCACCTCGATCTGGCCGGTCATCATCAACACCGCCGTCGGCGTGCGCAACATCCCGCAGGACTACCGCAATGTCGCCCGCATCCTGCGGCTGAACCAGCTCGAATTCTTCGTCAAGATCATGGTGCCGGCCGCGGCGCCTTACATCTTCACCGGCTTGAGGATCGGCATCGGCCTATCCTGGCTTGCCATCGTCGCAGCCGAAATGCTGACCGGCGGCGTCGGCATCGGCTTCTTCATCTGGGACGCGTGGAACTCGTCACGGCTGCCCGACATCATCGTCGCGCTCGCCTATATCGGCGTCACCGGCTTCTGCCTCGACCGCCTGGTCGCGGCGGTCGGCGCCTTTGTCACCCGCAACACGACGGCAAAGTGAGGACAGCGCCATGACCGCCTATCTCAAACTCGACCACATCGACAAATCCTTCGCGCGTGGCGGCCAGGTCAGCGAGGTGCTGAGGGACATCAGACTAACCATCCACAAGGGCGAATTCGTCTCCATCATAGGCCATTCGGGTTGCGGCAAGTCGACCTTGCTCAACCTGATCGCCGGCTTGACCAAGGTTTCCGCCGGCGCCGTGCTTTTGGAAGACAAGGAAGTCGACAGCCCCGGCCCCGAACGTGCCGTGGTGTTCCAGAACCATTCGCTGTTGCCGTGGCTGACCGTCTACGAAAACATCAACCTGGCGGTGTCGAAAGTCTTCGGCCGTTCGAAGAGCAAGGCCGAGCGGCATGACTGGATCATGCGCAATCTCGACCTCGTGCAGATGGCACATGCACGCGACAAGCGCCCGGCCGAAATCTCCGGCGGCATGAAGCAGCGCGTCGGCATCGCACGGGCGTTGGCCATGGAGCCCAAGATCCTGCTGCTCGACGAGCCGTTCGGAGCTCTCGACGCGCTGACGCGCGCCCATCTGCAGGACGCCGTGATGGATATCCATTCCAGACTCGGCTCGACGACGATCATGATCACCCATGACGTCGACGAGGCGGTGCTGCTGTCCGACCGCATCGTCATGATGACCAACGGTCCGGCCGCGACCATCGGCGAAGTGCTTCCCGTGCCGCTGGCGCGGCCACGCCGGCGCATCGAACTTGCTTCCGACCGCACCTTCCTGCGCTGCCGCGAGGCGGTGCTGAAATTCCTCTACGAACGCCACCGCTTCGTCGAAGCCGCGGAGTAACGCCATGACCGAAAAACTCGTCATCATCGGCAACGGCATGGCCCCCGGGCGCATGCTGGAGCATCTGCTGGAGCAGGCGCCGGGCCGCTACGCCGTCACCATCTTCAACGCCGAGCCGCGCGTGAACTACGACCGCATCATGCTGTCGCCGGTTCTCTCAGGCGAGAAGGCCTATGACGAAATCATCATCCATGGCGACGGCTGGTACATCAAGCACGGCATCACCCTCTACAAAGGCCACAAGATCGTGGCCATCGACCGCACGGCGAAGACGATCACCTCCGACCATGGCGTCACCGAGCCCTACGACAAGCTCGTCATCGCCACCGGCTCGGTGCCGTTCATCATCCCGGTGCCGGGCCACAATCTGCCGGGCGTACTGACCTATCGCGACCTGGACGACGTCCAGGCCATGATGCTCGCCGCCCAGTCGCGGGCCAAGGCCGTGGTCATCGGCGGCGGCCTGCTCGGATTGGAGGCGGCGGCCGGCCTCAACGCGCAAGGCATGGACGTCACCGTGCTGCATGTCATGCCGACGCTGATGGAGCGCCAGCTCGATCCGGCCGCCGGCTATCTCCTGCAGCGCGCGGTGGAGGAGCGCGGCATCAAGGTCATCACCAAGGCCAACACCCAGGCGATTACGGGCAATGGCAAGGTCGAGCAGGTGGAACTCGCCGACGGCACCATCATCCCGGCGACGCTGGTGGTGATGGCGGTCGGCATCAGGCCAAACGCGGCGCTGGCCAAGGATGCAGGCGTCGCCGTCAACAGAGGCATCGTCGTCGATGCCGGCATGCGCAGCAACGACCCCGACATCTTCGCGCTCGGCGAATGCGCCGAGGTGGGCGGTATGGTTTATGGGCTGGTGGCGCCGCTCTACGAGATGGCGCGTGTTGCCGCTCATCAGCTTGCCGGCGACGAGACCGCCGCCTTCGTCCACATGGACACGCCGACCAAGCTCAAGGTCACCGGCATCGACCTCTTTTCGCTCGGCGACTTCGCCGATGGCGATGACCGCCAGGAGATCGTGCTGCGCGATGCCGCGGCCGGCGTCTACAAGCGCCTGGTGCTGAAGGACGACCGCATCATCGGCACGGTGCTTTATGGCGAGACATCGGACGGCGCCTGGTTCAACGACCTGAAGAAGAAACAAACCGACATATCGCAAATGCGCGATACGTTGATCTTCGGCCAGTCCTACCAGGGGGTACCCCGCTGGACCCTATGGCGGCCGTTGCAGCCTTGCCGGATGATGCGGAAATCTGCGGCTGCAACGGCGTTTGCAAGGGCAAGATCACGGGCGCGATCACGGGCAAAGGCCTGACTTCGCTCGACGACGTGCGCGCCCACACCAAGGCGTCGGCCTCCTGCGGCTCCTGCACCGGGCTGGTCGAAAAGCTGATGGTGTTGACCCTCGGCGACACCTACAACCCGGCCGCAGTGCAGCCCATGTGTTCCTGCACCACGTTCGGCCATGACGAAGTACGCCGGCTGATCAAGGCCAAGCACCTGAAGACCATTCCGGCGGTCATGCAGGAACTGGAGTGGAAGACCTCCTGCGGCTGCGCCAAATGCCGGCCGGCGCTCAACTACTACCTCGTCTGCGACTGGCCAGACGAGTATGCCGACGACTACCAGTCGCGCTTCATCAACGAGCGCGTCCACGCCAACATCCAGAAGGACGGCACCTATTCGGTGGTGCCGCGCATGTGGGGCGGCGTGACCAACGCCGCCGAACTGCGCGCCATCGCCGACGTCGTCGACAAGTTCGAGATCCCGATGGTCAAGGTCACTGGCGGCCAGCGCATCGACATGCTCGGCATCCGCAAGGAGGATTTGCCGGCGGTGTGGGCCGATCTCGGCCAGGCCGGCTTCGTTTCCGGCCATGCTTACGCCAAGGGGCTGCGCACGGTGAAGACCTGCGTCGGCTCGGACTGGTGCCGCTTCGGCACGCAGGATTCGACCGGTCTCGGCATTCGCATCGAGAAATTCATGTGGGGCTCGTGGACCCCCGCCAAGGTCAAGATGGCGGTGTCGGGTTGTCCGCGCAACTGCGCCGAGGCGACGTGCAAGGATGTCGGCGTGATCTGCGTCGACAGCGGCTACGAGATCCACTTCGCCGGTGCCGCCGGTCTCGATATCAAGGGCACGGAAGTGCTCGGCCTGGTCAGGACCGAGGACGAGGCGCTGGAGCACATCGTGGCGCTGACGCAGATGTATCGCGAGCAAGGCCGATACCTCGAGCGCATCTACAAATGGGCCAAGCGCATAGGCATAGCCGAGGTCAAGCGCCAGATCATGGACGATGGCGAGAAGCGTCGAGCCTATTACGAGCGCTTCGTCTTTTCGCAGAAGTTTGCCCAGGTCGATCCGTGGTCCGAGCGCGTCTCCGGCAAGGACAAGCACGAGTTCCGGCCGATGGCTTCGGTCGGGTTTGCGCAGGCGGCGGAATGATGGAGATGTCAGCGCGAGCCACCCCCTCTGGCCTGCCGGCCATCTCCCCCTCAAGGGGGAGATCGATCACCATGGCGGCCTTCGCCAATTGTCGACGTTGCAGAATGGGCGGTGAGCCTGAAGCTGCCAATCTCCCCCCTTGAGGTGGAGATGTCCGGCAGGACAGAGGGGGGCGCCTGGGCGCGATCCTATCAAGCAAAGGCAGTGCTATGAACTGGATCGCCATCGGCACCCTCTCCGACATCCCGCGCCGTGGCGCGCGCTGTGTTGCCACGCCGCAAGGCAAGATCGCCGTCTTCCGCACCGCTGACGACAAGGTCTTCGCCATCGACGACCACTGCCCGCACAAGGGCGGACCGCTGAGCCAGGGCATCATCCACGGCGCGGCCGTGACGTGCCCTCTGCACAATTGGGTCATCTCGCTGGAGACGGGCAAGGCGCTTGGCGCCGACGAAGGCGCCGTGCGCACCATTCCTGTGAAGCGGGAAGGCGAGCGCCTGTTCATCGCGCTGGAAGCGCTGGCCGGCCGCGCCGCCTGACATGGAGATCGTTGAAGCGCGAGAGGTGAGGACCACCTGCCCCTATTGCGGGGTGGGCTGCGGCGTGCTGGCAAAGGTCGCCACGGACGGGCAGGTGTCCGTCCGTGGCGACCCCGATCATCCGGCGAATTTTGGCCGGCTCTGCTCGAAGGGCTCCGCGCTCGCCGAGACCATCGGCCTCGACGGCCGGTTGCTCCGTCCGCAAATCTACGGCCGGGGCTCCTCTTGGGACGAGGCGCTCGACCTCGTCGCCTCGACCTTCTCGCAAGTGATTTCCGAGCATGGTCCCGACGCGGTCGCCTTCTACGTCTCCGGCCAGTTGCTGACCGAGGACTACTACCTCGCCAACAAGCTGATGAAGGGCTTTGTCGGCTCGGCCAACATCGACACCAATTCGCGGCTCTGCATGGCCTCGTCCGTCGCCGGCCACCGCCGCGCCTTCGGCTCCGACACGGTGCCGGGAAGCTACGAGGATCTGGAACTGGCTGATCTGATCGTGCTGGTCGGATCCAACCTCGCCTGGTGCCATCCGGTGCTTTATCAGCGCATCGCGGCCGCCCGCGAAAAACGGCCCGAGATGAAGGTGGTGCTGGTCGACCCGCGCCGCACCATGACATCTGATATCGCCGACATGCACCTGGCGATCGCGCCGGATGGCGACGTCGCCCTGTTCACCGGCCTGCTGGCATGGCTCGGTCAGCACAATGCGCTCGACCGTGCCTATATCACGGCGCATACATCCGGCTTTGGACAGGCACTGTTCGCCGCCTCGGCGCTCGACCTTGCCGGCGTCGCTGCCGCCACGGGGCTCAGCGAAGACGAGCTCGGCCGTTTCTACAGTCTGTTTGCCAGGACCGAAAGGACCGTCACCGTCTACAGCCAGGGCGTCAACCAGTCGTCCCAGGGCACCGACAAGGTCAACGCCATCATCAACTGCCATCTTGCCACTAGCCGTATCGGAAAGCCGGGCGCCGGACCGTTCTCGGTCACCGGCCAGCCCAATGCCATGGGCGGCCGCGAGGTCGGCGGCATGGCCAACATGCTCGCCGCCCATATGGAGATCGAAAATCTCGAGCATCGCGAACGCGTGCGTCGCTTCTGGAAGACACCGGAGATTGCAGGCAAGCCCGGCCTCAAGGCGCTCGAGATGTTCAAGGCGGTTGCCGACGGGCGCGTGAAAGCACTGTGGATCATGGCCACCAACCCGGTCGATTCGATGCCGGATGCAGGCGCCGTCGAAGCGGCGATCAAGGCCTGCCCCTTCGTCGTGGTGTCGGACGTGCTGGCCGAGACCGACACGGTCCGCCATGCCCATGTCCGGCTGCCGGCGACGGCCTGGGGCGAGAAGGACGGCACCGTCACCAATTCCGAGCGCTGCATCTCGCGCCAGCGCGCGTTCTTGCCGGCCCCTGGCGAGGCGCGGCCCGACTGGTGGATCATTGCCGAGGTGGCGCGGCGTATGGGCTTTGACGAGGCGTTCGCGCATCAGACGCCAGCGGAGATATTTGCCGAGCACGCCGCGTTGTCAGGATTCGAGAATGACGGCGCGCGGGATTTTGACATTGGCAGTTATGCTGATGTTGACGCCGAAGACTACGAAGCGTTGGCGCCATTCCAGTGGCCAGCACTTCAGCCAGGCGAAAGTACTCAAGCTGAACCTCTGCCCGACTCGGTCAACTCGACCGGGCACCAGCCCACCCGCTTCTTCGCCAACGGCAACTTCTACACCCCCGACCGCAAGGCGCGCTTCATCGCCATCCGCCCAACCGTCGAAACCCGCATCACCCCCGACTTCCCGCTCATCCTCAACACCGGCCGCATCCGCGACCACTGGCATACCATGACCCGCACTGGCAAAAGCCCGCGCCTGTCCCAGCACATCGCCGAGCCCTTCGCCGAAATCCACCCGGTAGATGCGCAACGCCACGGCATCAGCGATGCCGACATCGCACGCGTCTCGACTCCGAGCGGCGAAGTGCTGGTCCGCGCGCTGGTGACTACGCGCCAGCGTCAGGGCAGCCTGTTCGCGCCGATGCACTGGACCGACCAATTCGCCGCCAAGGGTCGGCTCGACACGCTTACCACATCGCTTACCGATCCCGTGTCAGGCCAGCCGGCGCTGAAGCATGTCGCGGCCCGCATCGAGAAATTCACCGCTGGGGCATTCGGCTTTGCCGTGACACGCAAAAGGCCCGTGGCGATGGCTCCCGACTATTGGGCGGTAGCCAGATGCCGGGGCGGCTGGCGGGTCGAGCTTGCCTTTGCCAAAGACGAGGTCGACTGGACGGCCTTCGCCCGTTCGCTCTTCGATGCTGCGGATGGCGAAATGCTTGCCTATCACGACCGCGAGGCCGGCCAGCACCGCATCGCCGCCTTCGACGGCGAGCATCTGGCGGGTGCCTTGTTCATTGCGCCCGGTCCGGTCGCGGTCTCACGCGGCTGGGCGGCCGAGCAACTCGATGAGGTCCACGCCAGCCAGCGGCAGCGCTTCAGGATCGTCGCCGGCCGCGCCGGTGCCGAGCGGCCAGATGCCGGCGCGACCGTCTGCTCCTGTTTCAACGTTGGGGTCAACCAGATCACGGCTGCCGTGGCAGCTGGCTGCACCAGCGTCGACGCCATCGGCGCCACGCTGAAGGCGGGCACCAATTGCGGCTCCTGCCGGTCCGAGATCCGGGCGATCATCGCGGCCAATCGGGTCCAGGCCGCCGAGTGAAGCGACTTGACCCCGCCGGGCCGGCCTGACCTCCAGCCGGAAGGTGGGATCGAACCTGTCCAACCGTTAATTCGACTTCGCCCGGGGGATGGGGGTGAAAGATGCCGCCATGGGCCAGCAAGTGGAAATGCCCCTGCAGACAATCGTTGCACCACGCCGCTCGCTTGGCTGGATTCCACCGTTCGGCTGACCATAGTTGAGAGGCGTTTTCCAAGCCATAGCAGTTGGCGAAATGCGCATCTAACCGCCGCCGTGGATCTGTGGCTCGGCTGGCCCTGTCCTTCGCAATTGGTACGTCTGGACACGCGTGGTGAAGACTGGAAAATGGGGAACGCAACCTCGCCATCCGAGTTGATTCAAAGCATCGGGAGATCAGCGCTGAATCTGGAAGACATAGCCGGCCACCCGGCCTTGCACCGCTACGTTCAGGAACAGTCGCAGTCCCTGATCCGTATCTACGAGGAAAGCCCGCGGCTGGCTTCCGTCTTTGCCACGCAGCAGCGTTGGCTGTTGGGTCATGTCGGCCTTGCCATGCACTTCAGGCGCGACCCGAATGACCGCCGCAAGGAACTGACCGTATCGCGTTTCATCGAGGTCGTGCACAAGAACGCGGTGGCCAGCCGCAATACCGCGGACGCCTTCATCAAGGAGATGCTGCACTACAACATCGCCGAGTATGTGGCGGGCGGGGACGGCCGCACGCATCCCCTGCAGCCGACAGCGGCGACCATCGAGCGATTCACCGGCTGGGTAACAGCCCACCTGCGCACGCTTGACCATATCGATGGCGGCGACCGGCTGGCCAGATACCTGGAGCGGCCCGAGATGCTTGCCACGCTGCAGCCCCTGGTGGCTGACGGCCTGCTTGCGTCCAAGCCGGTGCGCGAGCCCAACCAGACCTTTTCCCTTTTCATCTGGCTCAACAATGGCGGTATCGTCATGGACTGGCTGATGTCGGGCATCGACCCCGCCCACGCCGGCCTGGAGCGGATTCCGACGAGCGTGGTTTCGATCGGTGACTTCGCCAAATGGCTCAAGCTGTCGCGGACCCATCTCGGCCGCAAACTGCGCACGGCCGAGGAGCTCGGCAGCATTGGCTGGCTTGGTCAGCGTGGCCATTCGGTGATGTGGGTGTCGCACGGATTTTACGAGGAATACATGACCGTCCAGGCGGCCAAGCTGGCCGTTGTCGACACCGCCTTCAAGGCCTGTTTTCCGCCATCGCAAGGCGACGGCTGAGCAGTGGCGCATGAGAGCAATTCCAGCTGTGAAACGTTTTCCGTCCGGAATTGTGCCAGAACAGGTGGATTGACCGGTTCCGCCTTTGCGTGGCTGCCCCGACGCCGACGACCTCGGCAGCGTCGGCTGGCTCCGCCAGCGCCCAGTTACGAAAACCCGACGCTGGACAAGCGTCAGAAGCTGTCCAGCGTTACAGCCGCGTGTACACCCTCCACCTGTGTCGATTGATGGCTCGCGGAGCCTGATCGACACTGACTGCGGGTAGCCCCTGGCGTTCTCAATCGATATCGAAGGAGACGCCCTGGGCGAGCGGCAGCGCCTTGGAATAGTTCACCGTGTTGGTGGCGCGCCGCATATAGGCCTTCCACGCATCGGAGCCGCTCTCGCGGCCGCCGCCGGTTTCCTTTTCGCCACCGAACGCGCCGCCGATTTCGGCTCCCGAGGTGCCGATGTTGACGTTGGCGATGCCGCAATCCGAGCCGTCGACACCGAGGAACCGCTCGGATTCCTGCAGGTCACGGGTGAAGATCGATGACGACAGGCCGGCGCCGACAGCATTGTGCTCCTCGAGCACGGCATCGAAGTCGGAATACTTCATCACATAGAGGATCGGCGCGAAGGTCTCTTCCGTCACCGGTGCGACCTGTTTCGGCATTTCGACCAGCGCCGGATGGACATAATAGGCATCCGGATGGCCATTCTCGACTCGCGTCCCGCCGGTCACCTTGCCGCCATGGGCGGTCGCTTCGCTCAGGGCCTTCTGCATGGCATCGAATGCGGCCTTGTCGATCAACGGCCCGACCAGCGAGGAGGTCTCCAGCGGATTGCCGACCGAAACGCTCTGATAGGCCTTCTTCAGGCGCGGCACCAAGGCATCGTAGACGCTGTCATGGACGAACAGGCGGCGCAGCGTCGTGCAGCGCTGGCCGGCCGTGCCCATGGCGCCGAAGGCGATGGCGCGCAGCGCCATGTCGAGATCGGCCGTCGGGCAGACGATGCCGGCATTGTTGCCGCCCAGTTCCAGCACCGCGCGTGCAAAACGCTTGGCCAGGCGCGGACCGACATCCCGGCCCATTCGGGTCGAGCCGGTGGCCGAAACCAGCGGCACTTTGGGATGATCGACAAGGATCTCGCCGACCGCGCGGTCGCCGATCAGTACCGGCGCCAGGCCTTGCGGTGCGTCGGGGCCGAAACGCTTGACGGCACGCTTGAAGATCGCTTCGCAGGCAAGCGCCGTCAGCGGCGTCTTCTCGGAAGGTTTCCATACCACGGCATCGCCGCAGACCAGAGCAAGTGCCGCGTTCCAGGACCAAACCGCGACCGGGAAGTTGAAAGCCGAGATGACACCGACGACGCCCAGCGGATGCCAGGTTTCCATCATACGGTGGCCGGGACGCTCGGTGGCGATGGTCAGCCCGTACAATTGCCGGGACAGACCGACGGCGAAATCGCAGATGTCGATCATTTCCTGCACTTCGCCGAGCCCTTCGGACGGAATTTTGCCGACCTCGATCGACACCAGCCGGCCAAGCTCAGCCTTGTGCGCGCGCAGTTCCTCGCCCAGCAGCCGCACCAGTTCGCCGCGCTTGGGACCTGGCACCAGCCGCCAGGACTGGAATGCCTTGTGCGCTTCGTCGATGGTCTTTGCCGCATCGGCCGGCGAGATCGTCTTCAGCGCCGCGATCTGCTCACCCGTCACCGGGCTGCGCACGATCAGGTCGCCGCCGTCAAGCGCCTCCTTGGCCACGCCCAGTTTCGCCAGAAGCTCGGCTGTTTCCTTCGCTATCGTCATTTTTGTTCCTTTCAGATCCCGCGGCTCATATGGCTGGGTCAACGCCTTGCGCCATGCCTTCCCGGCGCCGTCGCGGCTGGAAGGGGCTGTCATGGCGTGCCATTACCTGTTTCAAGGGAAAATCGCCACCCCGGCATGGTCCAAGCCCAAGCCGCACGATTGAGCCAGACGATCCGTTGGGATGAACGGGCAGAGGGTGCTCAGTTTGCCTTTTTCGCCGGCGTGCGCACGGCGCCGTCCTTGATCAGACGGTCGATATGCATGCGGATATGGGCTGCTTCCGCCGCCGTGTTGGCCAGCGCGATGGCGCGGTCGAAGGCAATGCGTGCCTCCTCGCCCCGGTCGAGCTGCATCAGAAGCCCGCCCTTGAGGCCGAAGAAATGGAAATAGCCGGAAAGCCTCGGCTCGAGCGGCTCGATCATCGCCAGCGCCGCTTCCGGCCCGCGCACCTTGGCGACCGCGACCGCACGGTTGAGGGTGATGACCGGCGACGGCTGCATCTGTTCGAGCAGGCCGTAGAGCAGGTCGATCTCCACCCAGTCCGTGTCCTCGGCTTTCTCAGCGCGCGCATGGAGTGCGGCGATCGCCGCTTGCACCTGGTAAGGACCGGGCTTGCGGTGGCGCAAGGCCTTGTCGACCAGCGCCAGCCCTTCGTCGATCATCTTGCGGCTCCACAGGCGCCGATCCTGGTCCTCGAGCAGCACGATCTCGCCGTCGCCGTCGAAACGGGCCGGTGCGCGCGCGTGCTGCAGCAGAAGCAATGCCGTCAGCCCCATGATCTCCGGCTCGGTCTGGAACAACCTGAGCAGCAGCCGAGCCAGCCGGATAGCCTCCTCGCACAGCGGCGCGCGGGCCGGCGCTTCGCCGCTGTTGGTCGAGTACCCCTCGTTGAAGATCAGGTAGACCATTGCGGCGACCGCAGCGAGCCGTTCGGAGCGCTCGACCGCGCCTGGTGTCTCGAACGGCACGCCGGCGTCCGCGATGCGCGCCTTGGCGCGGGTGATGCGCTGTTCCATGGCGCTCTCGCCGACCAGGAAGGCGCGCGCAATCTGCTTGACGGTGAGGCCGGAGACGATGCGCAGCGCGACCGCGATCTGCTGCGTCGCGGGCAAATCAGGGTGACAGCAGATGAACAGCAGCCGCAATATATCGTCGCGGTAATGCGCGCCATCAAGCCGCTCGGCGATATCGCTCTCGGCATCCTCCAGATCGGAGATCTGGTCTTCCTCCGGCATCGGCGCCTGCTTGGCGCGCTTGCGCACCGCGTCGATGCCACTGTTACGGCCGACAAAGATCAGCCAGGCCGCTGGGTCGCGCGGCGGCCCATTCTGCGGCCAGTTCTTGAGCGCCCTGAGGCAGGCATCCTGGAAAGCTTCCTCCGCGGTATCGAGGTCGCGGAAATAGCGCAGCAGCGCGCCCATCGCCTGCGGACGGGCGGCACTGATGGCCGAGCTTATCCAGGCAAGTTCGGTCATACGGCAACCCCGGTGGGATTGAAGACGGACACCGGCCTGATCTCATACGAGCCGCCGCTGGGGTTGACCTCGGAGAGTTCGCGGGCGAATTCCACGGCCTCGTCGAGATCGGCGCATTCGAGCGTGTAGAAGCCAAGGAATTGTTCCTTGGTCTCGGCGAACGGCCCGTCGATGACAACGGATTCGCCCTTGACCTTCCGCAGCGTCGTCGCCGCTGTCGTCGGCAAAAGCCGCGCCACCGGGCCGAGCCGGCCGGCCTTGGCATATTTGTCCTGGACGTTGAGGAGATTCGCCATCACTTCGTCGTCCTGCGCCTTGCTCCAGGAGCTGACGACGTCTTCGGAAGCATAGCACAGGATGGCGTAGAGCATGATCGGTCCTTTCTGGATCAAAGGACGAAACAGTAGGACCGATCCCGACACGGCGTCGATAAAAAAATCCGGCAGCTGCGGATTCGGTGTTCGTCAGTTGCGCCGGGTTAGCTTCCGTGTGTTTCTAGCCATCTCAGCACAAGCACTTCCTCCTCATCGAGACCGTCTATGGACCGCTTGCGCTTGTTGGCTTCCGCCATTTCGGCAAGCAGCCGTCCCTGCGACCAGGCCTCGAAAACCCGCGGATGGATATAGCATTTGCGGCAGACCGCGCGGGTATTGCCCAGCCGCTCGGCCACCTTGTCGATGACGCTGTTCATCACCCGCTTTCGCTGCGCCTGGCTTTCGGGCAGTTCCGTCTGCGCAAACAGCGACGCGGCGTGGATGGTGCCGCCCCAAGTGCGGAAATGCTTTGAACTGAACGCGTCGCCGACCGCTTCGCGTATATAGCGGTTGACGTCGTCGGAGCGCACGGGGCGCCTGTTGCCGTCCTCGTCGAGATATTGGAACAGCTTCTGCCCCGGCAGATCCTGCGCGCCCCGAACGATCCCGGCGATGCGGCGGTCGACCAGCTTCAATCTCCATTCCTTGCCGGACTTGCCCTTGAAGGCAAAGCGCAGGCTCGATCCCTTGATGTCGACATGCCGGTCCCGCAATGTCGTCAGGCCGAAGCTCTTGTTGTCGCGTGCATAGGCGGCATTGCCGACACGGATCATCGTGTTGTCGAGCAGCCAGACCACCGCGGCGACGACGCGTTCGAGGGGCAGACCGCGACGGCGCAGGTCGCTGTCGATCCTGCGCCGAAGGTCCGGCAGGCTTTGGGCGAAAGCGACGAGGCTCGAATATTTGGCGCCGTCGCGCTCCTCGGCCCATTGCGGATGATAGCGATACTGCTTGCGCCCCCGCTGATCCCTCCCCGTCGCCTGGATATGCCCGTTCGGATCGGGCGAAATCCAGACATCGGTCCAGGCCGGCGGAATGACGATCGCCGCGATGCGCGCCCTGGCGGCATCGGACACCGCTTTCCCCTCGGGTCCCCTGTAAGCAAATCCCTTGCCAGCCTTCAGCCGGCGGATGCCGGGCTCGGCATCGCTGACATAGGTCAGCGCGACATGCCTGGCTGAGCTTTGCCCCCCGTTCCGCGGCAATGCATCTGTCTCCGCCGACGGGCTGAGCGACAATCCTGATCTCTGCAGCATGTAAGCTCCACGCAAATACGCGTAGATAAGCTGCTGGTTGACTGCTGGTTCCACACGCCGTCTGCAAAGCAGGCGATCCTGCTGGCGTCGGCAACCTGGCGCGGCGCGAGGCCTACAACGCGCCCTGCATCTGGGTCAGCGGAAAGGACAGCCGCCGCCGCACCTTGAGCTTGAGCTTGTAGCGCAGGCAGCGCCAGGCTTCCGAACGCCGCTTCGGTGCGGCCGCGGCCACTGCCAGGAAGCGCGACGCGGTCTCCAGGTCGCCCCGCGCATAGTGGACGCGGGCGATCTTGAGCGCGACAAGGCCCTCCCTGGCTTTCAGTGCCGAAATCGGGATGCCGCAATCGGTGAGCATCCGCAGCTCCCGGCGCCAATCCAGGAAGCGGCGCGCCGGGTTGACCGTGAAGCGATCATCGGAGCGCTCCGCTGAAACTTCGTAAATCATGACCGGGCGCTGAACCATGGCCAGCGAGGCCTTGCTCATTAGCCGCGCCCAGAACAGCGTGTCCTCATCGAAGGCCAGCCCGACCGGGAACCGGGTCTCGCCGATGAGACGCCGGGAAGCCAGCACGCTGCCCACCGCCACCGAGCGTATATCCCCCTTCACATAGGCGGAGGCATTGGTGAGGCAGGCCGCGGTATATCCGTTTGGCACTTTGATCTGCCGGTCCTGGCCGTTCACCCTGCGCCGGAAGGCGCCGACGATCATGTCGGCCTTGGGCTGGTTTTCGGCTTGCGACAGCAAGGAGCGCAAGCCACCCTGAAGATGCAGGTCGTCGGCATCGATCAGGTAGACCCATGGATGAACCACCTCGTCGAGCGCCAGGTTGCGGGCGGCGCCGGCGTCGCGGCAATTGGCCGGCAGCATACGCAGCGGCAGGGAGGATCGCGCGGCCGCCTGCCGCGCTGCATCTGCCGTGCCATCGGTCGATTGATCGTCGACCAGCAGAATCTCGCCGATAAACCCGGCCTCTCCGCTGAGCGACGCCAGCGTTTTGGCAATCGTTGCCGCCGCATTGTGCGCGGGTATGACGACGCTGACAGTTTTCAATGACAAACCCGCACCTGTATGCAGCCGCTTAAGACTATTCTCCCTCGAAACGAATACAGACTAAAGCAATTCCAGGTAAAGTGCGAAACGGTTTTTCCGTCCGGAATTGCGCCAAATCAAGGGGTTAGAGCGGCTCGCCGTTTCCGTGAAACGGTGAACTCCTCCAATGGCCGCATCGATGTTTGAGAAGTCTCCTCCATCTTTCGCGGGCACTCGCGGCGCCGGGCAAGTTGGCGCGCCCGTTTTCACGCCTTTTCGAGCACCACCGGGATGACGTCGACAGCCTGCTCTCCGACCTGTCCGCCGGTCGTCTTCAGCACACCGACGATGGGCGCCACGTCCGAATAGTCGCGCCCGTAACCGACAGTGATATGGTCGTTGGAAGCCCGCATGCCGTTGGTCGGGTCGAACTCCTGCCAGCCGGCATCACGCCCGCACCAGACCTTGACCCAGGCATGCATGGCATCCGCGCCTTCCAGCCGGGGCTTGCCCTTGGGCGGAATGGTGCGCAGGAAGCCGCTGACATAGCCGGCCGGAATGCCGAGACCGCGCAGCCCGGCGATCATGATGTGGGAGAAATCCTGGCAGACCCCCGCTTTAGCCGGAAGGCATCGCTGGCCCGGGTCCGCACCGTGGTCGCCTCGCCATCATAGGTGAAATCGCGATAGATGCGGTTGCATAGGTCCGTCGCCGTCCCGGCGGCCGAGTTTCCGACGCTGTCTTGCGCGAATGCGGTGATCGCCGAATCGATGCCCGCATGGCTGCTGGCAGCCAGGAAATGGTGCGGCGAGCCGGGCGCCAGCGACCGCACAGCGGCCAGTTCCCGTCTGAGCCGGCCGATATCCGGCGACACGTCGAGCCCCGGCTCGGGCCGCGACACCGCCACGCGCGCGCTCATCCTTATGTCGAGCGCTTCATGCGCGTCTCGAAACGCGATCGAAGTGACGTTGTTGCCGAAAAAATCGGTGAAGTCGGATCGTTCGTTGGGCGCCGGCTCGAAGGAGAGCGAAGCGGCGATGACCCGCTGCACGCCGCTGATGGTCGGCGGCAGCACCCGCACCTGATGCCGGCCGCCGCCGGCAGCGGCGGCGTAGTCGTAATGGAGCAGAAGCCGGATGTCGTACAGCATGGCCATTGCTTTCTAGCCGAAATAGGCCTTGGCGAGGCTGTTGTAGAGGCCGCCGATTTCGCTGGCGAGTTCGTTCAGCGCCTTCGTCGTCATGTCAGCTGGTTCCTTGATGGCGATGGCCGTGTTGAGCTGCAGGATCTCCTTGGCCGCCGCCGACATATGCCCCTCGCTGCCTGTCGCTGGCAACAGCCCTATCTCGGCCTTCAGCCTTTCCAGTTGGAACAGGATGGAGCGTGGATTGAGCGGATCGAGCGCCAGGAGATCGATCACCGTGCGCCGGCCGGCCTGCACCGGATATTGCCGGCGATGGGTCATGACGCTGTCGCCGATCTCCAGCATCATGTCCAGCGCGCCATCCGGCGCCTTGCTGCCGGTCAGTCGGGCCAGCGTGCCGGCGATCTGGATGCCGCGCTCCAGCCGCCGGCCGATCTCGAGGAAGCGCCAGCCGGCGAAACGGTACATGTTCTCATGCAAAAGGCCTGAGAAGCCGGCAAGCTTGCGCAGGATGACAGTCATGGCCCGCGTCGCGTCGTCGCCGGGCGCCACGGTGGTAGCGAACTGATGGATGGTCTTCGACAAATCCTTGAGCGCCAGCCAGCCATCCGGCGAGAAACGATCGCGGATCTGCCCGGCGCTGTAGACGGCGCTGTCGAGCGTACCGATCAATCCTGACGGGATGGCCGTCTCGACATCGATGCCGAACGGTTCGAGATAGTCCCTGATGTCGGCCAGCAGCGGCATGTCGGGATCGGATGTTTCGGCGAGCCGCACATGATAGGCGCGCAGGATGCGCACCGTGTCTTCCGAACGTTCGATGTAGCGGCCGAGCCAGGTCAGGTTTTCCGCCGCGCGGCTGGGTAGGCTGCCCGGCCTGGTGCGGTTGAAGCTGTCGCCCTCTTGCGGCAGCAGCGTCTCGCGCTCGACCGGTTTTTCACTGACCACCCAGACATCGGCCGCCTGGCCGCCGCGCTGCATGGCGATCGCCGTCGGGTCGAGCGACAGGCCGACACGGGCGAACCCCCCGGCATCACCGTCCAGCCCTCGGGCGTGCGCGCCAGATAGACGCGCAGGCTCGCCGGCCGGGGCTCCAGCCAGCCGCCGACATAGACGGGCGTCGTCGAAAGCGTCACCGCTTCCTGGCCGACAAAGGCCTCGCCATCGCGTTCGATGCGCGCCACCAGTTCCGCCCGTTCCCCGACCGACAGCGCCGAGCCGAGCTTTGTCTGTCCGTCATCCTCAAAGGCAAGTCTTGTCGACAGCGCCGGGCCGACCACCATGCGATCGATATTGGCGAGCACATGGGCGCGCTCCGTCTCCTGCCCGCACCACCATGTCGCCACACTGGGCAAAAGCAGCTCCTCGCCCCACAATTCGCGCGCGATCTTGGGCAGGAAGGCAAGCAGCGCACGCGTTTCCATCAGGCCGGAACCCAGCGCATTGACAGTGGACACCGTGCCTTGCCGGATCGCTTCGACCAGGCCCGGCGTGCCGATCTGCGAATCCGGGCGCAGTTCGAGCGGATCGGCAAAGGCGGCGTCGAGCCGCCTCCACAGCACGCTGATCGGCATCAAGCCCGACACGGTGCGCACCATCAGCCTGCCGCCGGAAACGGTCAGGTCCTCGCCTTCGAGCAGCATGATGCCAAGGTAGCGGGCGATATAGGCGTGTTCATAGTAGGTTTCGTTGAGGGGTCCCGGCGTCAGGATGGCGACGCGGCCGTCGCTCTCCTTTGCCATGCCGATCAGAGCGTCGCGGAAGCGACGGAAGAAGCCGGCGAGCCGGTGCACATGCATGTCGCCATAGATATCGGACAAGGCGCGCGTGGTGGCGACGCGGTTCTCCAGCGCGAAGCCGGCGCCCGAAGGCGCCTGGGTGCGGTCGCCCAGCACCCACCAGCGGCCGTCCGAGCCTCGGCCGAGTTCGAAGGCGCAGAAGTGCAGGAAATGTCCCCCGGCCGGCCTGGTGCCGACCACGGGTCGCAAATATTCAGGGCTCGCCGCGATAAGCCCTGCCGGCAGGATGCCTTTTTCGATCAGCCGGTTCTGCCCATGGATATCGGCGACAATTTCCTCCAACAGGTCGGCGCGCTGCACCAGGCCGGCGCTGATCGCCTGCCACTCGCTGTCCTCGATGAGCACGGGAATATGCGCCAGCGGCCATTCGCGCTCGTTGGCGCCCGCCTTGTCATAGACGCGGTAGTAAACACCAGCGTCGCGCAGATACTGGTCGGCGCGGGCGAAGCGCTGACCGAGCTTTTCGGCTCCGAGTTCATCCAGCGCCTCGACAAAATGCTTCCAGACCGGACGGGGATTGCCCGAAGCGTCGACCATCTCGTCGACGACGCCGTCGATCGGCTGGTAGTGCTCCAGCAGGCTGTGGGCCTGCGGCTTGCCGCGTACCCTTTTGTGATTCCCCTTTGCCATGTCAGATCACAGTCTTGGTGGACGCCTGAGGTCAAGGGTCATCGGGAAATCTTCCGCCGGCTGTTCCTCGCGCAACACATAGCCGGACGGCGTATGGCCGCGCGGTTCGAAGCGGGCGAGCCGCCGTGCCTCCGCCTCGTTGCCGTTGACCGGGAAAGTGTCGTAGTTGCGCCCACCGGGATGCGCGACATGGTAGACGCAGCCGCCAACCGCCCTGCCGGACCAGCGGTCATAGACGTCGAACACCAGCGGCGTGTTGACCGGCAGCGCGGGATGCAGCCCCGAGGCCGGCTGCCAGGCCTTGAAGCGCACGCCCGCCACCGCGACCTCCCTGTCGTCGGTAACCCTCATCGGCACGATGCGGCCGTTGCAGACGATCGCATGGCGCTCCGGATTGAGACCTTCGGCCTTGACCTGCAGCCGTTCGACCGAGGAATCGACGAAACGCACCGTGCCGCCGATCGCGCCCTGCTCGCCCATCACATGCCACGGCTCCAGCGCTTGCCTGAGCTCCAGCTTGATGCCGGCATGCTGGACTTCGCCGCAGAAGGGAAAGCGGAATTCAAGCTGGGCGTCGAACCATTCGGGCCGAAACTCGAAGCCGCTGAGCTTGAGGTCGTCGAGCACGTCGAGAAAGTCCGCCCAGACATAGTGCGGCAGCATGAAGCGGTCATGCAGCGAGGTGCCCCAGCGCACGAAACGTCCGTCGAGCGGATTCTTCCAGGCGCGTGCGATGATCGCCCTGACCAGCAATTGCTGCGCCAGAGACATGCGCGCATTGGGTGGCATCTCGAACCCACGGAATTCGACAAGGCCAAGCCGGCCAGTTGGGCCATCCGGGGAAAACAGCTTGTCGATGCAGATTTCCGATCGGTGCGTGTTGCCGGTGACGTCGGTCAACAGATTGCGGAACAGGCGGTCGACCAGCCATGGCAGAGGTGGATTGCCCAGGTCGGGATGCGGCACCTGCGCCATCGCGATTTCGAGCTCATAGAGCGAATCGTGCCGCGCTTCGTCGAAGCGCGGTGCCTGGCTGGTCGGGCCGATGAACAGGCCGGAGAACAAATAGGACAGCGAGGGACGCCGCTGCCATTGCAGCACCAGGCTTTTCAGCAGATCGGGCCGGCGCAGGAACGGGCTGTCGTTGGGCGTAGCGCCGCCGACCACGACATGGTTGCCGCCGCCGGTACCGGTGTGGCGGCCGTCGATCATGAACTTGTCGGCGCCAAGCCGCGTCTGCCGCGCCTCCTCGTAGATCGCCGTCGTGGTCGCCACGCAATCCTGCCAATTCGAGGCGGGATGAATGTTGACCTCGATGACGCCGGGATCGGGTGCTACGCGGATGACATTGAGGCGCGGATCGTGCGGTGGGCCGTAGCCCTCGATATGCACGGGAAGACCTATCGCCTTTGCCGCGTTCTCGGCAGCGGCCACGAGTTCGAGATAGTCTTCCAGCGCCTCGACCGGCGGCATGAAAACGCATAGCCTTCCGTCACGCGGTTCGACCGAAAGTGCCGTGCGCACCGCGCCGCCGATCTCGGTGATCTCCTGCTCGACCCGGTCCTGCTGACCGGTCGTCGCCGTGAACGAGGCTGCCTGCTGGCGGCGGGCCATTTCGTCGGCGCCTTCCAGTTCGGCCGGAGCGGCCGTCGGCAAGATCGCCTCGCGCACGGGCAGCGGGCCACGCGGCAGCGACGGATCAACAGGCACGATGTAGGGGAATTGCGCCGGCGGCACATAGGGCAGCGTTCCCAACGGCAGACGATAGCCGACCGGCGAATCGCCGGGAACCAGGAACAACCGGCCGCGCCGCGTCGTCCATTTTTCCGACCGCCAGCGCTGGCCGGACGCCTGGCTGTTCCAGCGCTGAACCGGCAGCACATAGCCGGACGGCTTGGTCAGCCCGCGCTCGAACACCTTCGCCATGCGGCTGCGCTCTTCCGGGTCTTCCAGCTTGGAGTTGGACGGGTCGACATTCTCGGGCAGCTTGCCTTCCTTGAGCAGCCATTCGGCTGGGTCCTCATAGGCTTCGCTGACCATGGAGGTGTCGATGCCGAGCTCGCCTGCGATCGCCGTCAGCAGGCTTTCGGCCTGTTTCGGCCCAATATCGGCCGAGCTTTTCTCACGCGCGATCAGCGACGGGTCGCTCCACACCGGCTCGCCATCGGCGCGCCAGTAGAGCGAAAACGTCCAGCGCGGCAGGCTTTCACCGGGATACCATTTGCCCTGGCCGTAATGCAGAAAGCCGCCCGGAGCGAAACGCTCGCGCAGCCGGCGGATCAGCGCGTCGGCCTTTTCGCGCTTGGTCGGGCCGACGGCGGCCGTGTTCCACTCGGCGGATTCGAAATCATCGATCGACACGAAGGTCGGTTCGCCGCCCATCGTCAGCCGCACATCGCCGTCCGCGAGCGCGGCATCGACCTTGTTGCCGAGCGCGTCGAGCGCCTGCCAGCTTTCATCCGAGAACGGCTTGGTGATGCGCGGATGTTCGGCGATGCGATCGACCCGCATGTCGAAGCCGAACTCGACATTGGCAAAGCTCGCCATGCCCGAAATTGGTGCCGCATTGCGAAAATGCGGCGTGGCGGCCAGCGGCACATGGCTTTCGCCGGTGAGCAGGCCGGAGGTCGGGTCGAAGCCGATCCACCCGGCGCCGGGAAGATAGACCTCGCACCAGGCATGCAGATCGGTGAAATCGACCGATGTGCCGGCCGGCCCGTCCAGCGCGACAAGGTCGGGCTTGAGCTGGATCAGATAGCCAGAGACGAAGCGCGCGGCGATGCCGAGATTGCGCAGGATCTGCACCAGCAGCCAGCTCGAATCGCGGCACGAGCCCTTGCCCGCGGCCAGCGTTTCCTCCGGCGAGAACACGCCGGTCTCCATGCGCACGATATAGGCAATCTCGCGCTGCAGCCTTGCATTGAGGTCGACCAGGAAATTGACCGTGTTGGGCGCGCTGCGATCAACGGATTCCAGGAAAGCCTGGAGAAGCGGCCCCGCCGGCTCCGGTGTCCGGTAGATGGCGAGATCATCCCTGATTTCCTCGGGATAATCGAACGGGAACGCCTCCGCCGACGGTTCGACGAAGAAGTCGAACGGATTGTAGACGGTCATGTCGGCGACGAGGTCGACCTCGATCTTCAGCTCCGTCACCGGCTCGGGAAAGACGAACCGGGCGAGGAAATTGCCGTAGGGGTCCTGCTGCAGATTGACGAAATGGTTCGTCGGCTCGACCTTGAGCGAATGGCTCAGCACCTTGGTGCGGGAATGCGGTGCAGGCTGAAGCCTGATGATTTGAGGGCCGAGCACCACCGGCCGGTCATATTTGTAGTGGGTCAGGTGGTAGACGGCTGCCAGAATTGCCATGGGGCCCCGGGATCGGCGTTTAGCTGGCCGAACCCTGACACATCTGGCCGCCATTCTCCAAGCGGATGTTGCGGCGCACCTAAATTAAACAACCCGTTGCCGGCTTAAAGTCGCTCAAAAGAACGCCTGTATCCCCGTCTGCGCCCGTCCAAGGATCAGCGCGTGCACGTCATGCGTGCCCTCATAGGTGTTGACGGTCTCAAGGTTCTGCGCGTGGCGCATGACGTGGTAGCCGATCTGGATGCCGTTGCCGCCATGCATGTCGCGGGCCTGGCGGGCGATGTCGAGCGCCTTGCCGCAATTGTTGCGCTTGACGATGGAGATCATCTCCGGCGCCATCTTGCCCTCGTCGAGCAGGCGCCCGACGCGCAAGGATGCCTGCAGCCCAAGCGCGATCTCTGTTTGCATGTCGGCTAGCTTCTTCTGGTAAAGCTGGGTGCCGGCCAGCGGCTTGCCGAACTGCTTGCGGTCGAGGCCATACTGGCGGGCGCGATGCCAGCAATCTTCCGCCGCTCCCATCGAGCCCCAGGAAATGCCGAAGCGGGCCCGGTTGAGGCAACCGAACGGTCCGCCGAGGCCCTTGGCGTTGGGCAGCAGTGCGTCCTCGCCGACCTCGACGCCTTCCATCACCACTTCGCCGGTGATCGAAGCGCGCAGCGACAGCTTGCCGCCGATCTTCGGGGCCGAAAGCCCCTTCATGCCCTTTTCCAGCACGAAACCGCGGATCTCGTCCTTGCCGTTCTCGCCCTTCACCTTCGCCCAGACGACGAACACGTCGGCGACCGGCGCATTGGAAATCCACATCTTGGAGCCGGTCAGCCTGTAGCCGCTGGCGGTCTTCTCGGCGCGGGTCTTCATGCCGCCGGGGTCGGAGCCGGCATCCGGCTCGGTCAGGCCGAAACAGCCGATCCATTCGCCGCTGGCGAGCTTCGGCAGGTATTTCTTGCGCTGTTCATCGGAGCCATAGGCATAGATCGGATACATCACCAGCGACGACTGCACCGACATCATCGAGCGGTAGCCGGAATCGACGCGTTCGACTTCCCGCGCCACCAGCCCATAGGTGACATAGTTTGCGCCGAGGCCGCCGAATTCCTCCGGGATGTTGATGCCGAGCAGGCCGGCCTCGCCCATCTCGCGGAAGATCGCCGTGTCGAAAGTCTCGTTGAGATACGCTTCCTCGATGCGCGGCGCGAGCTTGTCGGCGGCAAAGGCGGCAGCGCCGTCGCGCACCATGCGCTCGTCTTCCGAAAGCTGGTCCTCGATCAGGAACGGGTCTTCCCAGACGAATGCATTCTTGTCGGCGGCCATGGCTTTTCGATCCTTCGAAGGGTGAAGTCCGGCTTATCGACCCGTGGCTTGAAAAAATCAAACGAAATTGCTTCGCCGATCAATGAGCGTTAGGAATGGATCATGAGTGTCCAGCGCCGCCTTTTGCCCAACATCAGTGCCCTCGCCGCCTTCGAGGCGGTGGCCCGGCTCGGCTCCTTCACCGCCGCTGCCCAGGAGCTGGATTTGACCCAGGGTGCGGTCAGCCGGCAGATCAGGCTGTTGGAGGATCAGTTCGGCCGCCGATTGTTCGAGCGCGACAGCCGCAACGTCCGCCTGTCGACGGCAGGCGAAATCTATGCCGAGACGGTGCGTTCCGCGCTTGGCCAGTTGCGCGATGCAGCGCTCGGATTGATGAGCAATCAGCATAGCGGCATCCTGAACCTGGCCATATTGCCGACCTTCGGCACGCGCTGGCTGATGCCGATGATCCCCGATTTCGTCGAAAGCAATCCCGACATAACCATCAACTTCGTCACCCGTGTCGGCCGCTTCGACTTCGCCAGGGAGAGGCTGGATGCGGCCATCCACTACGGCCTGCCGGACTGGCCGGAAGCCGACTCGACGCTTCTGGTGCGCGAAACGGTGGCGCCGGTGGTGTCGCCCGAATTCCTCGCCGGCCGCGCCATCGCCACGCCGGCCGACATCGGCCGTTTGCCGCTGCTGCACATGACGACACGCCCCGGCGCCTGGACGGAATGGTTCGAGCATCAGGGCCTGAGCGCTCCGACCGGACCCGGAATGCAGTTCGAACAGTTCGGCACAGCTGCCCAGGCCTGCATGGCGGGGCTCGGCGTGGCGCTGTTGCCGCAGCTCCTCATCGAGGGTGAATTACAGCGCGGCCAGCTTGTGCCAGCGCCCGGCCAGCCGATGCAAAGCCGCAGCGCCTATTACCTCGTCGTTCCCCAAGACAAGCGCGGCTATCCACCGGTTGCCAGTTTTCGAGACTGGCTGCTGGGCCGGCTCGAGAAGGAGCCGGCTGTTCTGGCGTGGTAGCTACTTGCGCTTCAGCGCGTCCGCCAGCGCCGCGCCAAACGCACCTTGCTGTGCCGGCCGCTCCGGCTGGCGCTGCGGCGCCGGCGAGCGTGGCGCCGGCCTGCCGCCGTCATTGTCGCGCGGTCCGCTCTTCGATGCGCCGCCCTCGCCGCCATCCCTGCGCATGGACAGCGCGATGCGCTTGCGCTTGATGTCGACATCGACGACGCGCACCTTGACCACGTCGCCGGCCTTGACCACCTCATGCGCGTCCTTGATGAAACGGTCGGCAAGCTGCGAGACATGCACCAGCCCGTCCTGGTGGACGCCGATATCGACGAAGGCGCCAAACGCCGCGACGTTGGTAACCGTCCCTTCCAGCAGCATACCGGGCTTCAGATCCTTGATGTCGTCGACGCCGTCGGCGAAGGTCGCGGTCTTGAAGCCGGGGCGCGGGTCGCGGCCGGGCTTTTCCAGTTCCGCCAGGATGTCACGCACCGTCGGCAGACCGAAACGCTCGTCGACGAAGACGCGCGGGTCGAGGGCCTTGAGTGCGGCGCTGTCGCCCATCAGCGAACGCACGTCGCGGCCGCATGCAGCGACAATCTTCTTGGCCACGCCATAGGCTTCTGGATGCACCGACGAGGCATCGAGCGGCTCGCTGCCATTGGCAATGCGCAGGAAGCCGGCGGACTGTTCGAACGCGCGCGGCCCGAGCCGCGCCACCTTGAGCAGCTCCTTGCGGCTGGCGAATGGTCCGGTCGCATCGCGATGCGCGACAATGGCTTCGGCGAGAGACGCGCCGAGGCCCGAGACGCGCGCCAGCAACGGCGCCGAGGCGGTGTTGAGATCAACTCCGACCGCGTTGACGGCATCCTCCACGACAGCTTCCAGCGAGCGGCCGAGCCGGTATTGGTCGACATCGTGCTGATACTGGCCGACACCGATGGATTTCGGCTCGATCTTGACCAGCTCGGCCAGCGGGTCCTGCAGGCGCCGCGCGATGGACACCGCGCCGCGCAGCGACACATCGAGGCCGGGAAACTCTGCCGCCGCCGCCGCCGAGGCCGAATAGACCGAGGCACCCGCCTCGCTGACGATCACCTTGAGCGGCTTCGGGCCTGCCCCCGCGGGCATGTCGGACAGCATGTCGGCCACCAGCTTTTCCGTTTCGCGGCTGCCGGTGCCGTTGCCGATCGAGATCAGCTCGACCTTGTGCTGGCGGATCAGCGCGGCAAGTTCGGCCTGCGTGCCACGCACATCGTTCTTCGGCGGAAACGGATAGACCGTCGTCGTCGCCACCAGCTTGCCGGTGCCATCCACCACCGCAACCTTGACGCCGGTTCGGATGCCGGGGTCGAGCCCCATCGTCGGCCGCGAGCCGGCAGGTGCCGCCAGCAGCAGATCCTTCAGATTGCGGGCAAAGACGTGGATCGCCTCTTCCTCCGCCCGTTCGCGCAGGTCGCGCATCAGATCGAGCGTCAGGTGCAGCGATAGTTTTATCCGCCAGGTCCAACCGGCGACCTCCATCAGCCAGCGGTCGCCCGGCAGGCTGCCGCCGATGGCATAGGCGTTGGCGATCATCCGCTCGACCGGCTTCACCGGCGAGGTGTCATCCGCGTCGACCTCGATGTCCAGCGACAGCACTTCCTCGTTGCGGCCGCGCAGCATGGCCAGCGCGCGGTGGCTTGGCGCCGCGGACCATCGCTCGACATGGTCGAAATAGTCCGAGAATTTCGCGCCCGCCTCCTGCTTGCCGTCGACCACCCTGGCGCGCAGGAAGGCGCGCTCCTTCATGTAGGTCCGCAGCTTGCCGACCAGATCGGCATTTTCCGCGAACTGCTCCGACAGGATGTCGCGCGCGCCCTCGAGCGCCGCCTTGGCGTCGGCCACCTCCTCGGTGATGTAGGCCAACGCCACCTCAGCGGGCACCAGAGCGCGGTCGTTGAGAATGGCTTCGGCCAGCGGCCCCAACCCGCGCTCCCTGGCGATTTCGGCCTTGGTGCGGCGCTTCGGCTTGTAGGGCAGGTATATGTCTTCCAACTCCGCCTTGGTGGCGGCCGCCGCGATCTTGGCTTCCAGGTCCTGCGTCAGCTTGCCTTGTTCGCGGATCGAGCCAAGGATGGTGTCGCGGCGCGCGTCGAGCTCGCGCAGATAAGCGAGCCGCTCGGCAAGGTCGCGCAGCTGCGTGTCGTCCAGCCCGCCGGTCACTTCCTTGCGGTAGCGCGCCACGAACGGCACCGTCGCACCCTCATCGAGCAGTCCGATCGCCGCGACCGCCTGTTCGGGCCGCGCCTTGATTTCGGCCGCGATGATGGCTGCGATGCGCTTGATGTCGGATGCCATGTCATTCCCACACTTTTCGAAAAGAGCGGCGACCATAGGCGCAGCCTTTCGGTCCGCCAACCACCCGCGCATCCATCAGCCCTGCGGGTCCACAGGAAAGCGGGCGCCGATTGGGCGCTCAGGCACGGCCCAAGGTGTGTTGAGATTCAGGTCAGGCCGGCATCACCTGAATATCAGCACACCTTAGACCATCCGGCTCAGCGCCTCGAAAAACGCGACGATCTCGACATCCAGCGGATCGTCGACGGGCTCCGGCTGCGACGACATCTTGGCGATCACCACTTCGGTCCTGGGATCGACATAAAGCCACTGGCCATGGATGCCGATGCCGCAATAAGCGCCATTTTCGAAGCCGGTCTGATACCATTTGTTGCGGTAGCGGCCCTTCGGGAACAACGGCAGCATGGCACCGCGCTGCCAGGCTTCCGAGCTGCCCCCGGTGACCGTGGTGTCGCGCACCCAGGCTTCGGGCACGATGCGGCGGCCATTGGCCGTGCCGCCTTGCCGCATCATCTCGCCAATGCGCGCCAGGTCACGCGGCGTCACCGAAATGCCGCCGGCGGTGCGTGCCGTGCCTTCCATGTCGACGCCGATCGAGGCTTCGCTGACGGCGCCGAGCGGCAGCCACAGCTTCTCACGCATCAGATCGGGGAAGCGCTGTCCCGACGGCCGCTCCAGCAGCAGGCCGAGCAGGTCGGAATTGGGTGAGCGGTAGCGGAAGGTCTGGCCATGCGGCTCGGCAAGCCGCTGCAGGGTCAGGATGAATTCGCGCAGGCTTTCGGTGCCGCCGCCGGGATTCCACAGCGTGGCGCGGCGATAGCGGGCGAAGGCGCTTTCCGGATCGAGATAGGCCTCCTCGAAATCGAGGCTGACGCTCATGTCGAGCACATGCCGTGCGCTCGCATCGCCATAAGCCGAACCGGCGGCTTCGGGGATATAGTGCGTCACCGGCGCCTTGGGATCGAACACCCCCTCGCCTTCCAGTATGCCGGCGATGATGGCGGTCACCGATTTGCTGACCGAGAAGATGATGTGGCGGGCACCGAAATCCATATGCGGGGCGAACCAGTCACCTATGACCTTGCCGCCTTTCATCACCGTCAGCGCGTCGGTGCTGGAGCGCAAGAGGAATTCGGACACCGTCTCTGGCGCACCGGCAACCGAAACCTTTTCCCCGAGCAAGCCGCCCAAATCCCGCACAGGAGCTTCGACGACGCCCGGTGATGCAGCCACGCGTGCCGTCGGCACCAGTTCGCCGAGATTCTGGAATGACCACCGGTTGAACGGGTTCTCGCGCCAGTTGCCGAGCAGCACCTCGTTGCGGCGGAAGCCGTAGCGGGTCTCGAACGCGGTCTTGCCGGTCATGGCGTTTCCTCCCAGTCTTTTCTTTCTTGAGGTTCAGGCGAGCGCCGCGGCGATGGCGTGCACGGCCTTCAGCGTTGCCGCGGAATAGGCCATGTTGCTGAAATCCGGGTAGGTCGACAGCTTCACCACCACCATTCCTGTGTTCCAGTCGATGTGGATCAACTGCCCGAACACTCCCCGGCACATCAGTGCCCGCGACCTGGAATTCTCGATCCAGAACTGGTTGCGGTAGCTGCCATCGGGCAGGCTGGCCGAGAAATCCGGACCATGCTTGCCCGTGCGCGTTGCCTCGATCCAGTCGGCTGGCACGATGCCGCCGCCATTGTCGAGGATCAGCTGGCCAAAGCGCGCGTAGTCGCGCAGCGTCGCGTTGAAGCCGCCATCGGCCAGCGCGTAGCCGGCGCTGTCGACGGTGAAGCAGGCGCTTTCGTCGGCGCCGAGCTTTTGCCAGAGTTCCTCGGAAACCAGTTGCGCCAGCCGCTTGCCGGTCACCCGCTCCATGATGAAGGCGAGCACATCCGTCTCGATCGAGCGGTATTCGAACTGAGCGCCGTGCGGGCGCACGGTCTCTTTCAAGCCCAGGATCAGCTCGAACATGTGTGAGGGCCAGCGGAAATCCGGATCGCTGCCCGGTGGCACCGGCTTCCAGCCGGTGGCGACATCGACCTGACCGATGTTTGAATAGCGGTCGGTATATTCCTCGGAGAACCGCACGCCGGTGGTCATATCCAGCACATGCTGGACGCTGGCGCCGGCCCAGCCCGTGGCGCCAAGCTCCGGCAAATAATCGGTGACCGGCCTGGCCGGATCGATCAGGCCGCGTCCGGCCAGTATGCCGAACACCGAGCCGGTGACCGACTTGGCCATCGACTGCGACAGATGCAGCGTGCGCTCGTCCATGCCGTTGAAATAGCGCTCATAGGCTATCCTGCCGTGCTTGAGCACCAGGAAGCCGTCCGTATAGGTCTCGTCGAGCAAGCCGGCGAGCGTCGAAGGCCTGCCCTCGCTGTCCTCGACCGCCAACCTGTCGAGATCGACCTCGGCGCGTTCGAGACGGTGGCGGTGACCAGTGCCGCGCCAGACTTCGGCGGTCGGCAGAATTTCCCTGATGTGCTGGAAAGCCCAGCGGTTCCAGGGCGGCCTGTCCCAGTCGAGCCTTGGCGGCACCATGGCCGGCGGCGAGCCCTGCATGATCGGCGGCCGCGCATCGCTGTTGCGATAGGAGTCCATGAAAGGCAATTCCCGGAAAAGAAAAGGCCCGGCGGCATATGCCACCGGGCCTCTTGGGGTTCTGTGATTACTTCTGCAGTTCCGTCCAGATCTTGGTGTAGAGTTCCTGCGTCTCTGGCGCGCACATCTGCTGCAGTTCACCAAGCGGCTTGGCGTCGGCGGGAATGACGACTTCCGGAGCGTCCTTCATGTCGGCCGGCATATACTTGTCCGAACCGGTGATGGCATTGGCGTAACGGTGGAAGGCCGACAGGCCCGCCGCGTTTTCCGGATCCATGATGAAGTTCTGGAACAGCTTGGCGTTCTCGACGTTCTTGGCTTCCTTGAGCACGACGACGTTGTCGCTCCACAGGCCATAGCCTTCCTTCGGATAGTTGAAGTGGATGGCCGGGTTGGCCAGGCGCTGGCGCAGCGCCGAGCCATTCCAGTCGCTGGTTGCCTTGAAGTCGCCGGCGCCCATCTTCTCGATGGTGTTGTATTCCATGGCGATCCAGTTCGGCTTGGCCGCCACCAGGAGATCACGCACCTTCTTCAGCACCGCCTTGTCGTTGGTGCACTGCTGGCCGCCGACATACTTGATCGCGGCAAACATCACGTCGCCCATCTCCGGCACGACGTTGACCTTGCCCTTCAACTCGTCGGGCGTGTTGAAGACGATGCCCCAGGTGTTGGCCGGGCCTTTGTAGGCGTCGGTATTGACGACGACACCGATCGTGCCCCAGGCCCACGGAACAGTGTATTTACGGCCGGGATCGAAGTCGGGATTGGCCCATTCCGGCGCGATGTTCTTGGCGTTCTCCATCTGGCCCGGGTCGGTCTCCTGGACGAGGCCTTCCTTGATCCAGATCGGCACGTAGGTCTGCGAGGGCACCGCTATGTCGAAGCCGGTGCCGCCCTGGCGAACCTTGGCCAGCGCCGTATCGTTGGAATCATAATCGGTGATCGTCACCTTGACGTTGTATTTGGCTTCGAACTTCTTGATCACGTCGGGGCTGGTGTAGTTGCCCCAATTGTAGATGTTGAGCACGCCATCGGCGCGGGCGAGGCCCGTCGAAGCGAGCAGCGCCAGCCCCATGGCGGTCGCTGTGGTTTTCCAGTTCATCGTTCTAACTCCCATTATCGGTTTCAGTCTCGTTTCCTGCTGACGAAGAAAAACAACGTGACGATCGCGACCGAAAGCAGCAGGAAGGCGGTCGATATCGCGTTGATCTCGGGTGTGATGCCGCGGCGGATCTGGCCGAGCATGTAGGTGGGCAGCGTGTCCTGGCCGCCCGATTTGACGAATTCTGTGATGACGACGTCGTCAAGCGAGATGACGAAGGCCAGCATCAGCCCGGCCAGGATACCGGGCCACAAAAGCGGCAGCGTGATGCGGCGGAAGGTCTTCCACGGCGTGGCGTAGAGATCTGCCGCGGCGCGTTCCAGCGTCAGGTCCATGTTCTCCAGCCGCGCCCGGATCGGCAAATAGGCAAAGGGAATGCAGAACGCCGTATGCGCGGCGACCAGATAGCCGATGCCGGAATAGCCGGTGAAGATCTTGATGCGCGAGAAGAAGATCAGCAGCGCCACGCCGGTGACGATCTCGGGCACCATCAGCGGCTGGTTGATCGCCGCGTATTTGAAGGTGAGACCGGGATAGGACGCCGTGCGCGTGGTGGCGAGCGCGGCCATGGTGGCGAAGATGGTCGACAGCACCGCCGCGATGGCGCCGATCTGGAACGAGCGCAGCGTCGCATCGATGACTTGCGTGTTCTGGTATGCCGACTGGAACCATTTCAGCGAAAAGCCGCCCCATTCCGAGGTCGAGCTTGCCGCATTGAAGGCATAGACCACCAGCACGAAAATCGGCAGGTAGAGCACGATGAAGCATGTCGCCGCGATCGCGGTGAAGCCCGGCTGGTGTTTGATGGAGAAGTTGCTAGCCATGCCGCACCCCTGACTTACCGGCATTGCGCACATAGGCAAGCAGCGCCACCATCACGATAATCATCACCGTGATCGACAGCGCCGAGCCGAGCGGCCAGTTGCGGCCCTGCCCGAACTGCAACTCGATCAGGTTGGACAACATCATGTTCTTGCCGCCGCCGAGCACGCTCGGCGTCACATAGGCGCCGAGCGCCGGAATGAAGACCAGGATGGAGCCGGCAATGACGCCGGGTTTGACCAGCGGGAAAATGATCTTGCGCAAAACCTTGAAGCGTGTCGCGTAGAGATCGTAGCCCGCCTCGACCAGCCGGAAGTCGAGCTTCTCCATGCTGGCATAGATCGGCAGCACCATCAGCGGCAGGTAGACATAGGCCATGCCTATGAGGATCGCCGTGTCGGTGTACAGGATCTGGACCGGCGCCGAGACGATGCCGAGCTTGAGCAGGATCGTGTTGATGATGCCTTCGTTGCGGATAATCTGCAGCACGGCGAAGGTGCGGATCAGGAGATTGGTCCAGAACGGGATGGTGATCAGGAACAGCCAGAGATCGCGTGTTTTCTCACTACGCGTGGCCATGAAATAGGCGGTCGGGAAACCGAGTGCCAAGGTGGCGAGCGTCGTCACCACCGCAAGCTTGATCGAGCGCCAGAAGATGGTGACATGCGCCGCCGCGAGCGACAGCGTGTCGTCGAAAATATCGCGTTCCAGGAATACCGACGTCCAGGCATCGCCCGAGAATAGCCATTTCACATCGCCATAGGCGCCGGGGGTCAGGAACGAATAGACCAGCACGATCAGCAGCGGGCCGGTCGCGGCAAACAGAATGACCAGCAGCGCCGGCGCTGACAAAAGCCAGCGGTCACGGACATCGCGCCGTTCCGCTGCCTTGGCGACTTCTTCCGCGGTGGCCATCAGTCCCTCAGCACTTGCGCGGCGTCGTTGCCGATGATGATGCCGACCTTGTCGCCGCGCTCGAAACCGCAGCCGGCGCTGCGCGTGTTCTGCTGGCGCACGGTGAAGGCCTCGCCGCTGTCGAGATGGACATGGATGTGCGTATCGGTGCCGAAATAGACGATGTTCTCGACCGTGCCCGGCAGGTCGCCCTTGTCCTTGGTCAGCTTGGCATGCTCGGGCCTCACCACCACGGTTGCGTTGTCCTTCGGCTGAAAGCCTTCGGCAACCGTTGCCTCGATGGTGGTACCGGATTTGAGCGTCGCGCGCGCCTTGCCATTGCCGACGCCCGAGATGGCGGCGGTGAGGAAATTGGTTTCGCCGATGAAGTCGGCCACGAAGCGTTCCGCCGGCTTGTCGTAGATGTCCCAGGGCGAGCCGACCTGCAGGATCTTGCCCGACGACATCACCGCGATGCGGTCCGACATGGTCAACGCTTCTTCCTGGTCGTGGGTGACGAAGATGAAGGTAATGCCGGTCTCGTGCTGAAGCCGCTTCAGCTCGATCTGCATCTCCTTGCGCAGCTTGTAGTCGAGCGCCGAGAGGGGTTCGTCGAGCAACAGCACCTTCGGCTGCGGGGCCAGCGCCCGGGCCAGCGCCACGCGCTGCTGCTGGCCGCCGGAAATCTGGCCGGTGCGACGACCGGCCAGCGCTTCCATCTTGACCAGCTTCAACATCTCGGCGACGCGCGCCTTGATCTCGGCCCTCGGCTTGCCCAGCATTTCCAGGCCAAAGCCGATATTGTCGGCGACCGTCATGTGCGGGAACAGCGCGTAGGACTGGAAGACGGTGTTGACCGGCCGCTTGAAGGGCGGCAATGGCGCGATGTCCTGGCCGTAGAGCAGGATCTCGCCGGCGGTTGGAAAGTCGAAGCCGGCGATCAGTCGCAGCAAGGTGGTCTTGCCGCAGCCGGACGGTCCCAGCAGCGTGAAGAACTCGTTTTCGCGGATGGACACCGAGACCTTGTCGAGGGCAGCGACCTGCCCTTCACCCGATCCGAAAATTTTGCTGACGTTTACTACTTCAATCGCATTCCGATCCGGTTTGTCCGGCACGATTACGCCTCACTGTTGACCCCGCTCTTGCTGGCGGAGTTTGTCCCCTGTTGGATGTGACCACATGGCCGGTAGGTTGGCAAGCCCGGCATTGAATCACAGTTCAGTCAGTCATTAGACAGCAAGCCTCATGCCTTATCAGGCCCGATAGGTGACTTTGCCGCCGCAGATCGTCGTCACCGGCCGCAGCTTGTGCAGATCGGCCGGCGCCGTCTTCTCGATATCGGCCGACAGCACCACCAGGTCCGCCATGTAGCCTGATTTCAGCATGCCCTTGCGATGCTCGGCGAATTCCGCGTAGGCGCCCTCGACCGTGTAGGCGGCGATCGATTCATGCAGCGAGAAGCTCTGGTCGGGATCGTTTTCTGCCCACGGTTTGCGCAGCACTGCCGCCTTGATGCCCAGGATCGGATCGATCGGCGATACCGGCCAGTCCGACGCGAACACGACATGGGCGCCGGCATCCTTCAACGTCCGCCAGGCGTAGCTGAGCGGCCAGCGGGCCGGCCCGATGCGCGATACGGTCGGCTCCAGCGGGAAATCCATGGCGCCGGGCGGATGCGGCGGCTGCATGGAAGCGATGACGCCGAGTTCGGCAAAACGCGGCACGTCCGCGGTGCTGGTGACCTCGATATGTTCGACGCGATGCCGGCTGTCACGCTTGCCATTGGCTTTCTGCGCCGCCTCGTAGCCGTCGAGCACGGCACGCACCGCGCCGTCCCCGATCGAATGCACCGCGATCTGCAGCCCGCGCCTGTCGATGGCGACAGCCAGATCGATGAACTGCTGCGGCGTGAACAATGGCTCGCCGACCCAGTCGGGCCGATCGGCATAAGGCTCGATCATGACAGCCGTCCAGGAATCGAGCACTCCGTCGTAGAACACCTTGACCATGCCCGATGACAGCCACTCGCTGTCGTAGCGTTCGGCCATGACGGACGCCTTGTCGAGCATGTCGAGCGTCATGAAATTCTTGTAGTGGAAAGGCATCTGCACGCGGCATGGCAGGCCTTCCTCGGCCTCGATCTCGGCCAGCAGTTCGAGTTGGTAGAGGTTGCCGTCCATGTTCTGGATCGAGGTGATGCCGTGGCGCGCGCACCAGGCAAGCCCGCGCCGCATGATGTCGCGGTCGGCGGCGCGTTCGGCGGCCGACGGCGTCGGGTCGGGCTCGCCGCCGGTCGCCAGGCCCAGCCGCACGCGGCCTTCGCCGGCAAGGTCGAGAACCGGGCCGAAGGCCTCGCCCTCGCGCAATTCGCCCGCTGCCAAGCCATCGTCGCCCATAACGATCTCATTGCCGGGACCAAGCGTGCGCCCATTGAGGATGCCGGCCAGTTCAAGCGCCTTGGTGTTGGCCCACATCGTATGGTGGTCGGGGGCGGCCATGACGAAAGGCCGGTCGGGCAGGATCGCGTCGAGATGGTGGCGCGTCACCCGCTCGTCGCCGAGCACGGTGTAGTCGACGCTCTGCCCAACCAGCATCCGCGCGTCGGGGTGCGTTGCTGCATAGTCGCGGATCGCCTTCTGCAGCGCCTCGAACCCATGCACGCCGGCCAGTTGCAGATGGGCGAGTTCGGCGGCGCCCGAAAACAGATGCATGTGGGCTTCGATGAAGCCGGGCAGGACTGATCCGCCAAGCGCATTGATGACCTTGGTAGCCGGTCCCTTGAACTCTTGGATGGAGGCGCTGCTGCCGATGGCGATGATGGCGCCGTCCTTGACGGCAACGGCTTCGGCGGCGGGATTGTCATTGTCCATGGTCAGCACACGACCGTTGACGACAATCAGATCCGCACTATGACCCGTACCCGTAACCGACATCGCGACTCCGCGCTTTTGACGACTGACTTAGACCGGCAAAGCTCGCGTCCAACGCCCGCCACACCACGGAGCGGGCTATAGGACAACGAATGATGCCGGCGCGCTGTCTTCGAGATTCCCCTTGTTATCCCGAGAGACAGTGTGGATAAAAGAATGCGACTGATTATTCGCGTTTGTCAACATGCCGGATTTAGAATGTATTGTGGACAGCATGCTCCGCCTGTGTTGGGACCAGGCGGGGAACGAGGGCATCAATCCGTGAAGCGCAGTCTCGACCGCAAAACCAGGATAGCGCTTGAACCGCGCAAGCAGCCGCGGCAACAACGGTCCAGCAAGGTGGTCGACAGGATTCTCGACGCCGCGCTGATCCTGACGCGGGAGCAAGGAACCAAGACGCCGACGACGCTCGCCATCGCGCAGCGCGCCGGCCTGTCGGTCGGTTCGGTCTACCAGTACTTTCCCAACAAGGAAGCCATTCTTCTGGACCTCGCCCGGCGCTGGCTGTCATCCTTTCCCGAGGTGATCGCGCGGCGCATCAAGGTCGCTCCGCCGACCAACCGCGAAGAGTTTCGGCGCGAAGTGCGCAAGCTCTTCATCGACACGTCGAAGCTCTATCTTGAAAACGCCACGCTGATGCCGGTGATCGAAGCCATTTCGGGCAATGCCGACCTGCGTCCGATCCAGAACGAATATGACGACCAGATCATCGCCCTCTATGCCGCATGGTTGCAGCATGTGAACCCGGCGCTCGAAGGCAAGATCGCCAGCCGGCTCGGCGTCGTGATGATGGAGGTCGGGCATGCCTGCCGGCTCGTCGGGCTGAAGAAGGACCGCAGGACATTCGACCTCATCGAGGACGATGTCGAAACCATGTGGCTCGCTTTGGTAACCCCCTATCTCAATCTTGGCTGACCGGTTTCAACGCAATTCCGGACGGAAAACCGCTTCACACTTTTCCTGGAATTGCCTTAGTTTCGCACATCGAGAGGAATTTCATGAAGACTGTCTATTCGCCGCTTCACGCCGGCCATGCCGGCCAGATGGAACTGGTTACCTCAGCCATCGTGCCCGGCTTTGAAAAGCCCTCGCGTGCCGAGTTCATCAAGGCGCGCGTGGAGAGCGAAAAGCTCGGACCGATCATCGCGCCGGTCGAGCACGACCTTGCCGCCGCCAAGCGCGTCCACAGGGCCGACTACATCGAATTCCTGCCGACCGTCTGGCCGCAATGGATCGCCGAGGGCCACACCGGGACGGCGATGCCCTTCACCTGGCCGACGCGCGGCCTGCGTGGCGACGTGCCACCCAAGCGCATCGACGCCCTGCTCGGCTATTATTCCTTCGACGGCGGCGCCACCTTCGTCGAGGGCACCTGGGCCGCGATCAAATCCTCCTATGACGTGGCGCTGACCGCGGCAGCCTTGGTCAAGGGCGGCGAGAGGTCGGCCTTCGCGCTCTGCCGCCCGCCCGGCCACCACGCCGGCGCCGGCTTCATGGGCGGCTATTGCTACATCAACAACGCGGCGGTCGCCGCGCAATGGTTCCGCGACCAGGGCGCCAAACGCGTCTCGATCCTCGACGTTGATTATCACCACGGCAACGGCACGCAGGAGATCTTCTATGATCGCGCCGACGTGCAGGTGATCAACCTGCATGGCGATCCGATGGTCGAGTACCCATTCTTCCTCGGCCATGCCGACGAGCGTGGCGCGGGCACCGGGGAAGGCTTCAACATCAACTACCCCATGCCGTTCGGCACCGGCTGGGACGCCTGGAACGCCTCACTGGAAGACGCCTGCGCCAAGCTAGCCGCCTACGCGCCCGATATCGTTGTGGTCTCGCTCGGCGTCGACACGTTCGAGAAGGACCCGATCAGCCAGTTCAAGCTGAAGAGCCCCGACTACCCCAAGATCGGCCAGCGCATCGCCAAGCTCGGCCTGCCGACGCTATTCGTCCAGGAGGGCGGCTATGCCGTCGAGGAGATCGGCATCAATGCCGTCGGCGTGCTGACCGGCTTCGAGGATCGGTAGATCGTCGTCCAGGCAACGCGGCCGTCTGCGCGGAAGTCGGACAAAGGAAGGGTGGCGTCAGCCGCCCTTTTTTGCATCCACCGGCACCCCATGAGGCCATCGCAAACGCCATGGCCGGTCTGCGCGGCTCGATGTTCCCGCCCATGGAAAGGCACGGAAATCGGCCCCTGAGTCGCGCATCGAGTCCCCGGATTCGATTTTGTCAAATCGCGTTTGATGTCGGATTCATCTGCGGGTAGATTAGACCCGAATCAGCCGGTCCTCGGGGGGCGCGGCGACCACCCAAAGTCTCACGTTCCGGACTTTTCCGGCGCCAGACGCGGACGTCTTCGCGTTCCCTGAATGGATTCCGTCTGGTTGGGCGCGGCCCCGCGCCTCGTGTGTGTCTCGTAAAAGTAACGCGTTTTCGAGTTCGGCGGCTGGCTCTCCAGCAACCGGACATCAGAACCGATTCCGGCCAAAAGCAGCAGATGAGCAGTCCCGCCGCGCCTCTTCAATCCGACACATTAGGCTCGCGCCTGACGTCGCGCGGTGATCTCACCAGCTTCTTCATGGAGCTGACCGCCGAGATCGGCGCCGACAGCTACATGCTGGTCGCCATCGTCCATGACCAAGACCGCAACGATGCGCGTATCGTCTCCTCGAACTGGATCTTCGACGCCATCGAGCTGATCGGCAAGCGGCTGATCGCCGGCCTTGCCCAGGGACCGCTCACCGCGGCACCCGGTATCCGTCCGACATCGCTGGTGGCGGCCCAGGCGCCTGATGCCGACGGGCTGGTCTCGGGCGAAGAGGCCCGGCTCCTCGACGTGCTCGGCCATGCCGAGATCTATTCGCTGCGGCTGAATGTCGGCCGTCAGCGCCTGTTCGCCTTGTTCTCGGCGGCCGCCGCCGGCCGGATCGACCAACCCGCGCTGATGAGGGCGCAGCTGAAATGCTGCTACGCACTCTCGCATATTCCGCAGTTGATCGCCGCAGCCGCCATGCAGGATCCGCTGTCGGACCGCGAGCGCGAATGCCTGTTCTGGGTTTCGGAAGGCAAGACCACCGACGAGGTGGCGGTCATCCTTGGCGTCTCCTCCAACACCGTCAACAGCTACATCACCCACGCCATCCAGAAATTCGCTGCCAGCAACCGTGCGATGGCCATCGCCACGGCGATCAGGAGTGGCATCATTTGAAACACGCCGACATCAAGGACGCCGCGGAAGCCCTTTTCAACGAGCAGCGCAGCCCTTTCGGCGCCTTCTCGCTGGGCTCCGAAACGCATCACGCCGTCACCATTCCCGATGCGGTGCGCCGCTGCCGCTGGATATCAGTCGACATCAACGCCTCGGCCTTCGGCCTGTTCTTCGTCAGCCCGTCGCCCGAGCGCGCGCGGCTGGTCCCGTGCTTCGATTCCGATTATCCCGGCATCGCGGTGGCGACGAAGTTCATTTCGGGCGCCAACGGCGAGGACATCGTGCGCCATAGCCGGATTTCGACCGAGCCGCGCTGGTGGACTGATGATGGCGTGTCGGCCATGGCCGACATGTTCGGCAATCTCGCCTGGACCGGACAGATAGCGCCGCTGGCCCCCGGATCGAGCGGCATTGCCTTTCCCGTCCACGCCGATCGCGGCCAATGCGGCCTCGTCGTCTTCCTGGGATCGGAGATCGCGCTGCCGCAGGATGCGCTCTACGAAATCCACGCTCGCTGCTTCTCGCTGTTTTCCGCCGTCGCGCGCATGCGGCCGGGCGATGCCGGCAGAATGCGCTCGATCTCCAAGCGCGAGCTCGAATGCCTGAAGCTGACCGCCAACGGCAACACCAGCGAGGAGATCGCGCGGCTGCTGAAACTGTCGGTGCATACCGCCAACCAGTACCTCACCCAGTCGACCCAGAAGCTCAACGCCGTCAACCGCAACCAGGCGGTCGCCAAGGCGCTGCGGCTGGGGCTTATCGAGTAAGCGCTTCAACCTTGCGGATGCGGGCCTGTTCAATCACCGCCTCCAGCAGTGCCGTATTATGCTGGGGGTCTTCGCCCGGTTTTTCAAACGACACGTAATTGACCACGACCGTGTTGCCGGTCTCGCTCAGCGTCAGCTGGAAATAGACGGTCACGCCGGGTGGTCTGAGCTCCAGGTCGAGCACGATGCGCGGGCTGCCGCTCCAGTCGACATGCGCCTCGCCGCCATGGCCGAGCCTCAGCGTACCCGGCATGAAGAACAGCTCCGCCGCTGAATCGACCAGATCCGACAGGCAGGCGAAATGCTCCAGCCGGATGAAGGCGATATAGTCAGCGACGTCGATCAGCCTCAGTTCCACCACCACCTGTTCGATGGCGCTGGCGACGATGATCTCGCGGGATTTTGCGTGCGGTTGGCGGTTCATGAAATCTGTCTGCGCTCAGCCTTTTCGAGTAGACGATCCGCACCAGTTCGGCGACGGCCTGGTAGAATTGCGACGGGATCACATTATCGACCGAAACTTGCTTGTACATGGAGCGGGCGAGCGCCACGTCCTCGAAGATCGGGATGTTATGTTCCTTGGCGATTTCACGAATTTTCAGCGCCACGAGGTCCTGCCCCTTCGCCACCACGAGCGGCGCCGAATCCTCGTCGCGCACATATTTCAGCGCGATCGAGAAGTGGGTCGGGTTGGCGATAACAAGCGTCGCGCGCGGCACCGCCGTCATCATCCGCTTGCGCGCGCGATCGCGGGCCAATGACCGCAGCCGCGACTTGACGATCGGGTCGCCCTCTGACTGCTTGAACTCGTCCTTGACCTCCTGCTTGCTCATGCGCAGGTCCTGCCTCCAGTGGAAGCGCGACCAGACGATGTCGACCGCCGCGATCAGTCCCATGACGAAGACGATCGCCACCAGTATGTCGACGGCGATGCCGCGGATGACGAGACCGAAAGCGACCGGATTGGTGATCATCCCGGCAAGCAGCTTGCGGTGATCCTCCGAGAGCGTGAAGGCGAGCACGGCGATGGCAAAACCGACTTTTGCAAGGGACTTCAGGAATTCGACCCAGCCCTGGGCACCGAACATCCGGTTCCAGCCCTTGACGATCGAAATGCGTGACATCTGCGGCCTGATCCGCTCGCCGACGAATTGCGGGATGTTCTGCAGCACCGAGGCGCCGATGCCGGCAACGGTCAGCAGCACCAGCAGGCTGAGCACGGCGCGGCCCACTTCCAGCATGACGATCTTGTAGAGCTCGATGACATCGGTCTCGGTGTCCATCGGCCAGGCCTCGGGCTTCTCGAGAAACATCGACAAGAACATGCCGAGCTCGACGATGGCATCCTTGGCATAGAAGACGGTGAACACCAGTATGGCGACAAAGGAGGCCAGGATCGCGGTTTCCCTCGAATGGGGCAACTTGCCCTGTTCGATGGTGTCGCGGATCTTCTTTTCCGTCGCCTCTTCGGTTTTCGAATCCTTGTCGACGGCGTCGGACATGCCTTAGGCGGCGTTCTGCGTCGAGGGAAGTTCGAATGCGCCTTCGCGCGACAGCCGGATGGTGGTCGTCACGATCGTCTTGCGTGCCGCCATGATGTCGGCGGCGGGGACACCCTCCGACCCTTGCCCGAGTTCGGCCTCGATCATGCGCCGGGAGCGGGCGCCGATCGCCGACAGCACCGCTTCGGCCAGTGCCGCCGACGTACCGCGCAGCGCCAGCGTGACAAGCTCGGTCGACAGCCCGTCGAACAAAAGCACGCGTGCCTTCTGGGTGAGCAGCGGCAGGTCGTCGAAAGCGAACAGCCGGGCCCGAACACCGTCGAGGTCGGGCGTGCCGGCGGCTTCGAGATCCTGCATGACCTCGTCGAGCAGAGGCTTTTCCAGCTCGTTGAGCACGCTGGCGACGCGCGCCTGCCCGGCCGAAGTGTCCTTGGTCGAGGTGTCCGACAGCACGCTGGCACGCAGCCTGTTCTCGACGATCCTGGTGGCGGCGGCCGGAACATTGGCCATCGTCACCATGCGCTTGATGATTTCGCCGCGCATCGGCTTCGTCAGCGTCAAAAGCACGCTCGCCGCCGCCTGCGGCGCCAGCTTCGACAGCACCATGGCCGCCGTCTGCGGATGTTCGCCCGCGAGGAAAGCGCCGAGCCGCGCGGGTTCGAGCTTTTCGAGATCGGGCCAGATCGGCGGCGGCCCCTCGGGTGCGACCTCCGGCTTCTTGTTGCCCATGATGGCGCTCATCTCTTCGGGCGAGAGCGACTCGTTGAGGATGGTGTCCATCCTGTCGGCGGAATCGAGCAGGCCCGCGCCCTCGGTGAACTCGGCTTCGAATTCGGCGACGATGCGCTCGAGATCGCTCTGTGGAATGGTCCTGAGCAGCCGGGCGCCCTCGATCAGCGCCTTCAGCTCTTCTTGCTTGAAGAATTTCAACAGGCGGCTGGCGGACGGTTTGCCCATCGCCACCAGTATGGCGGCGGCCTTCTGTGCGCGTGTCAGGGTCGTCAGCGGCGTTGTCATGCCTTTCGCCTCCGCTGCCATCGGCAAGCCCCGCCAGCCATGTCTAGGCGCCCTTCGTGCCGGCGATGATTTCGGTCAGCCTGATGCCGAAGCGCGAAGGGTCGCTTTCGAGCACGGTGATCTCGCCGCGCGCTATCTTGCGGCCGTTCACCACGACATCGACCGGTTCGCCGATGCGGCGGTTGAGCGCGACCGTCGACCCCTTCTGTAGCGCCATCAGATCGGCAACCGCCATCTCGGTGCTGCCGAGGATGATCTGGACATCGACGGGGATGTTCATGATGACGCTTGAATTGGCCGACGCCGCGGCCCTTGCCGCCATCTCGGGGCGCTGCTCTTCTTCGTGCAGGACCCCGCGCAATTCCTCGATGGCGCGATCGAGCTGCTCGTCCGGCTGGTCGAGCTCAGGTTCTACCTTGGTCTTGGCCATGCGTCGTCTCCAAAAGCTCAGGCGCGCCCGGCACCGGCCGGCATGAGCCCATCGATGAAATCCTGCCCGGCATCGAAAGGATGCCTGATTCGGACGGTGTAATTCTGCCCCAGTTTGCCGAACTCGCATACGAACAGCGTTTGGCCGCGCGCGCCGAGGCGAGCCCGTGATTGCGCAGTTTCGTCGAAGTCGATGACCTGGCCCACTTCGAGATTGGCGAGGTCCCCAAGCGTCAGCCGCGTCAGCGGCATGGTGGCTTCGAGCGCCACGGTCGAGCGCATCACCTCTTCCGAAAAGCGGGCCCGCCAGCTGGTGCCGTGATCGTCCTCGCTGACGCTGGCCGTACCGTCGCGGCCGGCCAGCACGATGCGCTGCGGCATCATCACCGTGATCGAGCCGCTGTCGACCGGCGTCGAGATGCCGAGGACGATGCGGATCGCGGCGCCGTCGCGCAACACGTGCCGCCTGGCCTCGATGCCCGACATGGCGCGCGGCGCGGGCAGCCGCAGTTCGAGCGAGCGCCGCCCCGATCCGTTCAGCGCCTGCGCAACCTCCTGGAACACCATGGTCGAGACATCGCCCTCGATCTGCGACAGCTCGCGCTCGATCGGCGACACCGGCATGTCCGGGTCGCCGCCGAACAGCGTCGAGACGATGATCGCGATCGCGGCAGCGTCGATGACGAGGGTCATCGCATCGGAGGATGCCGGTGAGCCGACAACGGTCATGGCGAAGGTCTCGCCGGCGCGCGAACGCGCCTCGGGGACACGGCTGATCTCCACGGTCCTGAGGTCGACGCTCACGGGAGCGCCAAGCTCGCTAGAGAGCGCCTTCTGCAGCAGCGGTACGGCCCGTTCGGCCATGGCGCGTCCGGCGTCGATGACCTGGTCGGCCTCGCCGCTGTCGCCGACCAGGCGCTCGATGATCAGCGAACGCGGTTGCGAGGGGCTGCCCGGACTCGTCATGACAGTTTTGGCACCGGTCTGTCGCGCATCGCTCAAGCGGCCTTCTTCTCGGCGCTGCCGGTGTTCATCGTGCTCTGCTCGACGGCGTCGATGGTCGGCCGCTCATAGGAGGAGATCGTCTTGCGGCCGAACTCGATCGCCACCTGCGGCAGCGCGCCGTTCATGTAGGCGAGCAGCGTCTGCTTGACGATGATGTACAGGCGGTTCTTCTTCTCGCGCACCGTCTTGATCTTGGTGGCGACAGGCCCGACCACCGCATAGGACAGGAAGATGCCGAGAAAGGTGCCGACCAGGGCTGCGCCGATCAGGCCGCCGAGGATTTCCGGCGACTGGTCGAGCGCCCCCATCGCCTTGACCACGCCGAGCACGGCGGCGACGATGCCGAGCGCCGGCAGGCCGTCGCCCACCGCGACCAGCGCGTGATAGGCCTTCATCTTGTCGGACTTGATGGTCTGGATTTCCTCGTCCATCAGCGCCTCGATCTCGTGCGAGCGGGCATTGCCGATGATGATGATGCGGCAGTAGTCGCAGATGAAATTCATCAGGTCGTGATTCTTGAGCACGGTCGGAAAGGCCTGGAAGATCGCCGACTCCTCCGGATTGTCGATATGCGCCTCGACCTCGCTGCGCGACTTGGAGCGCAGCTCGCGCATCAGGCTGTGCAGCACGCCGAGCGTTTCCAGATAGTCCTGCTCCTTCGGCACAGCCTGCTTGAAAGCTTCGAGAATGCCCTTGCCGGTATCCTTGACCGTCTTCATCGGATTGGCGACCAGGAAGGTGCCAAGTGCGGCGCCGCAGATGACCACGGCTTCCCATGGCTGCACCAGCACGTGCAGATGCCCGCCCATGGCCATGAAGCCGCCAAGGACGCAGCCGAGCGTCACCACAAGTCCAATCAGAATGCCCACGACCAGTCCTTCCGCATTTCACGTCGGACAAGGGATAGCCCCCGTGCCTTGTGTGAGGCTTGAATCGGAGCCGCCATGGGGCCGAATGTTGGCGATTCAGTTTCGCGCAAGGAAGTGCGCTTATTGTGTTGGCATAGCTTCGGCCGGAGGCGCGTCCTTGCTCAGTACCTATACCAGCTACCAGTTGATCACCAAAGACATCAACAAGTCGATCGATCGTATCGAGCAACAGCCGACGGTCGATCGCGATACCAAATATTATCTCGCCAACATCACCAAGGTGAAATCGATCGACGATTTCGTCAACAACGACCGCTTGTTCAAATATGCCATGAAGGCCTACGGGCTGGGGGACATGGACTACGCCAAGGCGTTCATGGTCAAGGCGCTCAAGGAAGGCGTTTCCAACCCCAACAGTTTTGCCAACAAGCTCACCGACAAGCGCTACGCCGCATTCGTCACCGCCTTCAACTTCGCCGCCAACGGTGCCGATGCGACCATCTACAACAAGGCGCAGCAGCTGGTGGCGAAGAACTACGCCACGCAGGCGCAAATCGCCGGCCTCGATCCGAATTCCGCCTATGTGAAGGGCGAGACGACTTACTATCTCGCCAACATCACCAAGGTGAAGTCGGTCGACGATCTGATGTCGAACAGCCGGGTCTACACCTACGCGCTGGCGGCGTACGGCCTCGATTCGGCGACGGAGAACAAGGACCTTATCAAGCAGGTCCTGCTGGGTGGCGTGCGCGACCCCGACAGTGCCGCCAACAAGCAGACGAACCCGGCTTACGCGGGACTGGCCACGGCCCTCAACTTCGAACAGTACGGCGAGAATGCCACCACCATCAATCCGGCGCAGCAGCCGACCGTCGACAAATACATGCGCCAGACGCTGGAAGAGGATGCCGGCCAGACCAATGAGGGCGTGCGGCTGGCGCTCTATTTCAACCGTAAAGCGCCCGACATCACCAGCTGGTACGACGTGCTGGCCGACACCGCGCTGGCCAGCGTGGTGCGCACCGCGCTGGGGCTGCCTGATTCCTTTGCCACCGCCGACATCGACAAGCAGGCGCAACTGTTCGAGCAGAAGCTCGACATCTCGGATTTCACGGATCCCGTGAAACTGAACAAGTTCCTGACCCGCTTCACCAGCATGTACGAGATCAACAATCCGACCTCGACGGCCGTGACATCGATCAGCGTGCTCTTCGCCAAACCGGTCACGTCGGGCATCTCCACCGACCTGATGATGGCCATGCAGAAACTGAAGTTCTGACCATGCGAGACAGTCTTTACGTCGCCCTCTCCGCGCAGATGGCTCTCGAGCGGCGGCTCGATACGATCGCCGACAATGTCGCCAACGCCAGCACCGTCGGCTTTCGCGCCACCGGCGTGAAATTCGAGGACGTGGTGTCGGGTGCAGGGCAGAAGTCGGTATCGTTCGCTTCCTCGGGCAAGACCTATATGTCGGGGGCTCACGGTGCCATGACGGAAACCGGCAACCCGTTCGATTTCGCCATCCAGGGCGACGCCTGGTTCGCCATCGACACGCCGGCCGGCACCGTCATGACCCGCGACGGCCGCTTCTCCATGAACGAGAATGGCGAGCTGATGTCGGTGGAAGGCCACCCGGTGCTCGACGCCGGCGGCGCGCCGATCCAGCTCGATCCCCGCAACGGCCCGCCCAAGGCGGGCGCCGACGGCTCGCTGCGCCAGAACGAACAGCTCGTCGGCTCGATCGGCCTCTACAATTTCGACCCGGGCCAGAATTTCGTGCGCTACGGCAATTCCGGCATTGTGCCCGCACGCACGCCCGAACCGGTCACCGACCGTTCCGATGTCGGCATAGCGCAAGGTTTCATCGAGGAATCCAACGTCAATCCGGTGCTGGAAATGACCCGGCTGATCATGGTCCAGCGCGCCTTCGAGAACACCGCCGCGCTCATGCGGCAGACCGATTCCTCGACCGATGAGGCGATAAAGACGCTCGGCTCGAAATCGTAGCATGTCGTCAGAGCAGCCATCCATCCGCGCACCCGAAAGACAGCTCCAGCCGGCGCCGGAAGATCGGCTTGCCGCTTTGGAGCGGGTTGTCAGGCGCTTCGGCGATAGCGACGGGCTGGTCAAGCGCGGCGGCCTCGTCACCGAAGTCACGCCCACGCATTACAAGGTGCGCGGCCTTTCCGATTTCACCCGGCTAGGCGACATTGTCGAGCAGCGCGGCCAGGCCGGCGCGCGTCGCGGCGAGATCGTCAAGATCAGCCGTGACGAGGTTGTGATCGCCCCCTTCGAACGCAGTGCCGACGCTGGCATCGGCGATGCCGTGTTCCGCAGGGGTCCGCTCGCGGTGGCGCCGCATGCCTCGTGGCGCGGCCGCGCCATCGACGCACTCACTCGGGCGATCGATGGTGGTCCGCCTTTGATGCGGGGCGACGACCTGTCGGCGATAGCCGCGACGCCCGGCGCCATGGCGCGGCAGCGTGTCGGCACAGCCTTCATGACCGGCGTCAAGGTCATCGACATTTTCACGCCGCTCTGCTTCGGCCAGCGCATGGGCGTTTTCGCCGGCTCCGGCGTCGGCAAGTCGACGCTGCTTGCCATGCTCGCCGGCGCCGACGCGTTCGACACCGTCGTCGTGGCGCTGATCGGGGAACGTGGCCGCGAGGTCCGCGAATTCCTCGAGGACACGATCGGCGACAGCATGGCCAAGACCGTAGCCGTCGTCGCCACCAGCGACGAGAGCGCCATGATGCGTCGGCGCGCGCCCGACACCGCCATGCGTGTGGCCGAGCATTTTCGCGACCAGGGCCACCGTGTGCTTCTGGTGCTGGATTCCATCACCCGCTTCGCTCACGCGCTGCGCGAGGTGGCGACGGGAACCGGCGAGCCGCCGGTCGCGCGCGGCTATCCCGCCTCGGTTTTCACCGAACTGCCCAAGCTGCTCGAGCGCGCCGGCCCGGGGGCCGAAGGTAAAGGCTCTATAACCGCCATCATTTCCGTGCTCGTCGACGGCGACGACCACAACGATCCGGTCGCTGATTCCGTGCGCGGCATTCTCGACGGCCATGTCGTGCTCGACCGCGCGATCGCCGAACAGGGCCGCTATCCGCCCGTCAATCCGCTGTCGTCCATATCGCGGCTGGCAGGCAAGGCCTGGAGCATCGATCAGCGAGCCCTGGTGACGCGGCTGAAGTCGATGATCTCCCGCTTCGAGGACACGCGCGACATCCGCCTGCTCGGCGCCTATCAGGGCGGCGTCGACGCCGAACTCGACATGGCGGTGCGCCAGGTGCCCCTGATCTATGAGGCGCTGACGCAATCCCCCAGGGACCGTCCGTCCGCCGATCCGTTCTCCGACCTTGCCCGCCATCTCAAGGGAAAGCAGAATGCCGAACCAGGAGACTGAACGCCAGTACACCGAGCGCCTCCTGAACGAGATGATCGCCGAGGCGAACGCCGCGGAGCAGGCTCGCGCGGAGGAGGCCAGGGTCGCCAAGGCAAACGCCGCCGGCGCCATTGCTGCCAGGACCGCGGCTGTTCTGGCCAGGGCCGTCAAACCAGCTCTCCCCAGATCCGAACCTGTTGTGGGCCGGACCGCCCTTTCCTCAACGCATGTGGCTCCCGGCGCCGATGCTCCGGAGATGACGCAGGCCAGCCGCGAATCGCTGATCGAAGACCTTTTTCCGGTCGCCGAATGGCCGCAACCGCCAAAGGCGCAATTCCCAAAAATGAGAAAGAAGGCGGACCGTCGCAGCGACGCCGTCATCGCCGCGCTCGGCATCACGCTCGGCCTGATCTGCGCCCTGTTTCCCTGGTACATTTTCTTCAACCAGGACCAGTTCGGTGTGCAGGCGATCAAGTTCGGCGGCACCGGCACCAATTCGGGACGCGCGGGCGGCGGCGTGGTCGCGGCACGCAGCGCACCGCTGACCGCCAAGGACGTTCCCAACGCAGGTGTCGACCTGCTCGCCACCGGCGCGGTGCAGGACGATGCCAAAACGGAGCCGCCCGGCGACCAGCCCTTCCCCGCCGATATCGCGAAGTTCCGCATGGTCCATGTCGCCAACGGCCGTGCCATGATCGAGGACGACACCGGCCTGTGGGTGGTCCAGCGCGGTTCGACGCTGCCGGATTCCAGCAAGGTCTCGGCGATCGAACAGCGCAACGGAAAATGGGTCATGCTCACCAGCGCCAACCAGGTGATCGAGCTTTCCAGGTAAGGCCGTCTCGGCTTTGCCCAGAGCCGGATCCAATTCAAAAAGAGATGTCGACCGAAAACCGCTTCATGCTTTTCGGCATCCTGCTCTAGCGACCGTCCGCAAGGTCCGCGCAAGACTGGCGGCCTAGTCTTTGGGCACATGCCCGGAGATTCCCATGGAGCCTGTTTCCCTTTTCGATCTCGCCGCCAAGCAAGCGCAGTGGCTGTCCGTGCGTCAGTCGGCGGTGGCCGGCAACATCGCCAATGCCAACACGCCGGGCTACACGGCAAACGATGTCGAGCCGTTCGAGAAGGTGCTCGACCGTACCGCGGTGTCGCTTGAGATCACCGAGCCCGGCCATCTCGGCAGCGCTGCCACCAATGCCGGCTTCGCCATCAAGCCGCAGGAAGACGACGGCGTGATCTTGCCGTCCAAGAACACGGTCGTGCTTGAGGACCAGCTTCTCAAGGCCGGCGAGGTGCGCCGCTCCTTCGAGCTCAACACGGCCATCGTCAAGGCATTCCATTCAATGATGATGATGGCGGTGAAGAGCTGACCATGGACGCGCTGACCGCAGCCCTCAAAGTCGCAGCATCAGGCCTCGGCGCCCAATCCGAGCGCTTGCGCGTGGTTTCGGAAAACCTCGCCAACGCCCAGTCGACAGGAACCACGCCGGGCGCCGACCCTTATCGCCGCAAGACCATCAGCTTCGTCTCCGAACTCGACCGGGCCTCCGGCAGCTCGACCGTTGAGGTGAACTCGATCGACCGCGACCCGAGCGACTTTCCCGTCGAATTCCAGCCCGGCAACGAGGCCGCCGACGACAAGGGCTACGTCAAGATGCCCAATGTCAACGTGCTGATCGAAATGGCCGACATGACCGAGGCCAACCGCTCCTACGAGGCCAACCTGCAAGTCGTGAAGCAGGCGCGCGACCTCATTTCAATGACCATCGACCTGATGAGGAACCAATGATCGTCAACGGCATCGGCGCGCCTAACCTGAAGCCTGGGCTGGGCGACACGGCCACCGACCTGCTGCAGGGTGGCGTTGCGCCGGCGGCATCGGGAAACCTCGGCACCTCCTTTGCCGAAGCGGTGAGCCAGGCAGCCTCCAAGACCGTCAGCACCATGCAGAATGCCGAGCAGGTGTCGATGCAGGCGCTCAAGGGCGACGCCGACACCCGCCAGGTGGTCGATGCCGTGATGAGCGCCCAGCAGGCGCTGCAGACCGCCGTCGCCATCCGCGACAAGGTCGTTTCGGCCTATCTCGAAGTCAGTCGTATGGGCATCTGAGGAGCAGGCCATGAAAGCACTCGCAATCGCCGCCACCGGCATGAATGCCCAGCAGACCAATCTGGAAGTCATCGCCAACAACATCGCCAACATCAACACCACCGGCTACAAGCGGGCGCGTGCCGAATTCTCCGACCTGCTCTACCAGGTCGACCGCACGCAAGGTGTGCCGAACCGTTCCAACGCCTCGCTGGTGCCGGAAGGCGTTTCGATCGGCCTCGGCGTCAAGACGACCGCCGTGCGCAACGTGCACACACAGGGCGAACTGACCAGCACCGGCAACAGTTTCGACATGGCGCTCACCGGCAGGGGCTGGTTCCAGATCGAGGGCGCCGATGGCGGCACGCTCTATACGCGCGCCGGCGCCTTCAACACCAATGCCACCGGCCAGCTGGTGACGGTGGACGGCGCCAACGTCATTCCGGCCATCACCGTGCCGACTGATGCGGTCGAGGTCATCGTCAACAAGACCGGCCAGGTCTTCGCCCGCATCGACGGTCAGACCAACCTGCAGACTCTCGGCCAGCTCCAGATCGTCAACTTCGCCAACGAGGCAGGCCTGGCACCGCTCGGCGACAATCTGTTCCAGGAAACGACAGCCTCCGGTCCCGCCAATGTCGGCGTGCCCGGCGATCCAGGCTTCGCCACCATCCAGCAAGGCTATCTCGAGGCTTCCAACGTCGATCCGGTCAAGGAAATCACCGAGCTGATCTCGGCGCAGCGCGCCTATGAGATGAATTCCAAGGTCATCCAGGCCGCCGACGACATGGCCTCCGTTGTGTCCAAGAACATCAGGTAACGGATGATGGCCATGCCGATCTCCCGCTCCACATTCCGCCGCGCCGCGCTGACCCTTGCGCTGGTGGCCGGCGGCATGCCGGCTTTCGCCCAGGAATCGACGAGTCAATCGGCAAGCCAATCGACCAACCAGATCGCCAGCAATCAGCCCGGCGGCGAGGTCGTGCTGATCCCCAACCGCGTCATCTATCCCGGCGAGACGATCGAACTCGGTGCCCTGAAGCAGGTCACCCTCATCCCGGGCAAGCACAAGCCAGATGCGGTGGCGACCCGTTCCGAGGAACTCCAGGGCAAGATCGCCAAGCGCACGCTGCTGCCGGGCCGCTACATTCCCTCCACCGCCATCCGCGAGGCCTGGCTGGTCGAACAGGGTGCCGCCGTGCAGGTCTTCTTCATCGCCGGCGGGCTGACGATCACGGCGACCGCCGTGACCTTGCAGCCAGGCTCGGCCGGCGACTTCATCAAGGTCCGCAACAGCGACAGCGGCAAGATCCTCTCCGGCACGGTGATGGCCGACGGCACCATCCAGGTCGGCGCTTCATGAAGCGCCCATTTGCCCTTCTGCTCGCGGCGGCACTTGGCCTGCAGCCGGCGCTGGCCGATGGCTTGACGCCCAAGGCCAAGCGCGAGCTCGCCGCCAGGAATGGCGGTGTCTACAACGATCCGGAATATGATCCGGCCACCACCACGCGCATGTTCCGCGTTTCGCCCGGGCCAAGTTCGCTGCCGCCAGGCCAGGTCGCCTCGCGCATCAAGGACATCGCGCAGTTGCAGAGCTCGCGCGACAACCAGCTCGTCGGCTACGGCCTCGTCATCGGGCTCGCCGGATCCGGCGACAGCCTGCGCAACTCGCCGTTCACCGAACAGTCGATCCGCGCCATGCTCGAAAATCTCGGCATCGCCACCGAAGGCGGCAGCGCGCGCGCCAAGAACGTCGCCGCCGTCATCGTCACCGCCAACATGCCACCCTATGTGCAGTCGGGCGCACGCATCGACATCGACATCTCCTCGATGGGCGACGCCACCTCGCTTGCCGGCGGTACACTGATCATGACGCCGCTCAAGGCGGCGGACGGGGAGATCTACGCCGTCGGCCAGGGCGCGGTCATCGTTTCAGGTTTCACCGCCCAGGGTCAGGCCCAGCAATTGACGCAAGGCGTGCCGACCGCCGGCCGCGTACCGAACGGCGCCATCGTCGAGCGGCAGGTGAAGGCCGAGTTCGACGATCAGTCGACACTGACGCTGCAATTGCGCAATCCCGATTTTTCGACCGCCATCCGCATCGCCGACGCGATCAACGACTACACCGCCCAGCGCTTCGGCATGCGCGTGGCGGCCGAGCGCGATTCCCGCACCGTGCAGATCAGGCGGCCGAAGAACGTTTCGGCGGCCCGCTTCTATGCCGAGATCGAGAATCTGGTGGTCGAGTCCGACACGCCGGCCCGCGTCGTCATCGACGAGCGCACCGGCACCATCGTCATCGGCAACGACGTCAAGATCTCGCGTGTCGCCATCAGCCACGGCACGCTGACGGTGCGCATCACGGAAGCGCCGCGCGTCGTGCAGCCCGAACCCTTCTCCAAGGGTGAAACCGCCGTCGAGCCGTTCACCGCCATCGATGCCAGCCGTCCCGACGCCCGCGTCGCGGTGCTGGACGGGCCCGACCTGCAAACCCTTGTTTCCGGCCTCAACCGTCTCGGCGTCAAGCCGGACGGCATCATTGCCATCCTGCAAGGCATCAAGTCGGCCGGCGCCCTGCAAGCCGATCTGGTTCTCCAATAGCGATGCCGATGATCTCCTCCCTCTCGCCCCGTGAAAGACGCCCCTCCCGCATCGTCCTGTTGGCGGCCGCCCTCTCGGCCATGCCTGTCTTTGGCGGCGCACACGCGGACGATACCGTGCGGCAGGTTCTGCCCGGGGCGCAGCCCACGGTCGCGCCGCAGCAATTGACGCGGGAGAAAGCACCGGACCAAAGCGAGATCGAACGCTTCTGCTCCAATATCGCCGACGCCGCCCGCGACCGCCGCTATGCCTTGCAGGCGGAGGAGTTGAAACAGCTGCAGGCCGGCATTGACGAGCGCATGAAGGCGCTGGACGCAAAGAAAACCGAATACGAGACCTGGCTGAAGCGGCGCGAAGTGTTCCTGGCCAGGGCCGAGGACGGCGTCGTCAAGATCTATGCCGGCATGAAGCCCGATGCGGCGGCCGAACGCCTGGCAATCGTCAACGCGGACCTCGCCGCAGCGATCCTGATGAAGCTCGATTCACGCAAGGCCGGCGTCATCCTCAACGAAATGGACCAGAAGGCGGCGGCGACGCTCACCGGCATCATGGCCAGCGCAGCCCGAAGGGTAGATCCGTCATGATCCGCAGAATGCTCATCCTGTGCGCGGCCGCAGCCTTGTCGGGCTGCGGAACCAACTTCAAGGAGATCGGCAGGGAGCCGGCGCTGTCACCGGTCGGGTCGGGCATCGGCAGCGACGGGGCAGCGCCCTACAGCTATCCTCAGCCGCCCGCCACGCCGGTCAAGAAGTTCTCTCTGTGGGACGATCGCCAGAGCCGGCTATTCACCGATCCCAGGGCGCTGCGCGAAGGCGACATTCTGACCGTCAGGATCAAGCTCAACGACAAGGCCAACTTCAAGAACCAGAACGACAGGAGCCGGACTGCCGCGCGCAAGCTGGGCTATGACGTCACGCTCGGATGGGACGGTCACAGCACGAGCGGCAAGGGCGACGCCGGCTTGAACTCCAGCACCGAAACCAACGCCGACGGCGAAATCAAGCGCTCGGAGAACCTCGAGCTCAACGTCGCCGCCGTCGTCACCGAGGTCCTGCCCAACGGGAATTTGATGATCAGGGGTTCGCAGGAAGTGCGTGTCAACTACGAGCTCAGGGTGCTCACCCTCGCCGGCATGGTACGTCCGTCGGACATCGGCGCGGAGAACACCATCTCCTATGAACGCATCGCCGAGGCGCGGATCTCCTATGGCGGCCGTGGTCGCGTCAGTGAGGTCCAGCAGCCGGCCTACGGCCAGCAGGTCCTCGACCAGGTTCTTCCGTTCTAGTTCTTGGCCTTCTGGGGATTGGAGAGCAACGCACCGTGGCCAATGTCGAACAGGTTCAGCCTCGCAAGGGTCCTTCCCTTGCCATCCAGGGCGCCATGCTGCTCGTGGTGACGGCCGCCGCCATCGGCATGGGCTGGATGTCAGGCGGCTATCTCAAAGGCGTCGGCGCACCATCATCGGTGCCGGTAGCGCCTGAAAATGAAGGCAAGGTCGCACAGCCCGCCGCCACGCAACAGCCTGGCACGGGTCCGACGCTTGTCGCACTGGCGCCGATCACCACCAATATCGCCTCGCCTGCCGATACATGGATCAGGATGGAAGTATCCGTGGTCTATGACGCGCCGCAGCCGCCGGCGATGACGGAGGATATTCAACAGGATCTTCTGGCTTTCGTGCGCACCCTGAAAATGCACCAGATCGAAGGCGCCAGCGGCTACCAGCACCTGAAGGCCGATCTCGACGAACGCGCCTCGATCCGCAGTCAGGGGCACGTCAAACAGGTTCTTATCAGGACATTGCTGCTCGAATGAGAAAATTCCTTCTTGCCGCGGTACTGATCGGTGCCGCCACCTCCGTCGCGGCAGCCCAGCAACTCGACCTCGGCGGCATCGGCAAGGCCGATGGCACCACCGTCGGCTACATCATCCAGATGTTCGGCCTGCTTACCGTCTTGTCGGTGGCGCCGGGGCTGCTGATCATGGTGACGAGCTTCACCCGCTTCGTCATCGCCTTCTCGATCCTGCGTGCCGGCATCGGCCTGCAATCGACGCCGGCGAACCTCATCCTCATTTCGCTGTCGCTGTTCATGACCTTCTATGTCATGGCGCCGACCTTCGATCAGGCCTGGAACACCGGCGTCAAGCCGTTGATGGACAACCAGATCAGCCAGACCGAGGCCTTCGAGAAGATTTCCGATCCCTTCCGCACCTTCATGCTGCACAATGTGCGCGACAAGGACTTCGACCTTTTCGCCGACCTCGCCCGCGAGCGCGGCCAGGTCGTTGCCAAGGAGACGGTCGACCTGCGCATCCTGGTGCCTGCTTTCATGATCTCCGAGATACGCCGCGGCTTCGAGATTGGCTTCCTGATCGTGCTGCCATTCCTGGTCATCGACCTGATCGTGGCCACCATCACCATGGCGATGGGCATGATGATGCTGCCGCCAACAGTGGTGTCGCTGCCGTTCAAGATCCTGTTCTTCGTCCTGATCGACGGCTGGAACCTGCTCGTCGGCAGCCTGGTGCGCTCTTTCACCTGATCGTCCGCGCTCGACATCAGGCATCGCGCGCCCGAGGAACCGGGCGGCGCGAGCATCATCGAATTTTCTCCGAATTATTTCGATTAACCGTCCGATTTAGTCCTTTGGTAGGGACTCGCCGCCATAGTCGCTCGCAGATGGCGGGTGACCCAAACGCAACGGTCATTGGCATGATGCCGCTCCGTCATACCGGACAAACCGGTATGCAAAAACACCTGTAAAAACAAGGTACGAGTAGCCATGGCCAGTATCATGACCAACGCCGCAGCGTTGACCGCGCTGCAGAGCTTGAACGCCACGCAGAAGAGCCTCGACACCACCCAGTCCCGCATCTCGACGGGCTATCGCGTCTCCCAGGCTTCGGACAACGCCGCCTACTGGTCGATCGCGACCACGATGCGCTCCGACAACCAGGCCATGTCCACCGTTTCGGACTCGCTCGGCCTCGGCGCCTCGAAGGTCGACACCGCCTACACCGGCATGAACAGCGCGATCACCACCATCAACGCGATCCAGCAGAAGCTGACCGCGTCCTACGGTCAGACCGACGCCGCCAAGGAAAAGACCCAGGTTGAAATCGCCGCCCTTCAGGCACAGCTGAAGGGTTACGCCGACTCCGCCACCTTCTCCGGCACCAACATGCTGTCGGTGTCCACCGCCTCGGGCACGGCAGCCGACGTCAAGGTCGTTTCGGCTTTCAACCGCACCTCCGCCGGCGCGGTTTCGATCTCGACGATCGACGTCAAAGTCGAAAGCATCAAGCTCTATGACTCCGGCGCCGCGCCGACCGCCAAGGGCATCCTCGACACAGCCCGCCTTGGCACCACTGGCGCTGCAACCACCACAGCACAGGCCCCGACCCTTGGTGGCCCTATCGTTGCCGGCGATACCTATTCGGTCGCCAGCCTGGCCATCTTCTCGGGCACCACGGCCGCCAGCGACGCTCAGATTTCGCAGATGATGACCGTCGTCGACGCCGCGCTCAAGGACATGACGACCGCCGCCACCAAGCTCGGCGCCGCCAAGAGCTCCATCGACCTGCAGAAGACCTTCACGCAGAGCCTGATGGACTCCATCGATCGCGGCGTCGGCCAGCTCGTCGATGCCGACATGAACAAGGAATCGACCCGCCTCCAGGCTCTGCAGGTTCAGCAGCAGCTCGGCGTCCAGGCGCTGTCGATCGCCAACGGCTCCTCGCAGTCGATCCTGTCGCTCTTCCGCGGCTGATCCCTCTCGACCGACCAGACCAGGCAAACGGGCCGCGCCAAAAGCGCGGCCCGTTTTGCGTTTGCTCCAGCCCCGCGCAACCCTCGTTCCTTAACCCTCTGAAGCTGGCTTTTAACAGGCCATTAACCATAACGAGCTAGTCATGGTTAACCAATGACTACAACGGATTGCCGAATCGGCCCGATCGGGGTGGCGGCAATCCAGGGGCGGGTCGAGCGGCTCGCGAGGGCAACGACGGTCTTTGACAAAGACCGGTCTGAAAAAAGGAGCGAGTTTCTTGGCGAGCATCATGACAAACGCCGCGGCGTTGACCGCACTTCAAAGCCTTAACGCCACCAACAAGTCGCTCGAGCAGACCCAGGCCAGGATCTCGACCGGCTACAGGGTCTCCGAAGCATCCGACAACGCCGCCTACTGGTCGATCGCCACGACGATGCGCTCCGACAACCAGGCGCTGTCGACAGTGCAGGACGCGCTCGGCCTCGGCGCCTCGAAAGTGGACATTGCCTATACCGGCATGAACAATGCGCTGGATACGATCGGCAAGATCAAGACCAAGTTGCTTTCGACCATTGGCCAGACGGCAGCCGCCAAGGCAAAGACGCAGACCGAGATCACGACGCTTCAGGCGCAGATGAAGTCCTTCGCCGACGCCGCCACCTTTTCGGGTTCGAATTATCTTTCGGTGACGTCCAACGCCGCCAATGGTGGCGTCCAATCTGACGCCAAGATTGTCTCCTCCTTCAATCGCTCCTCCTCGGGCGCCATCTCGCTCGGAACGATCGACATCAATTTGGAGAGCACCAAGCTGTTCGATTCCGGCCTTCCTGCCGTCGTCAAGAACCAGGGCACGCTCGACCGCCAGACCTCGGTCTACTCCACCGCCGCCGCCCAGGCCTTGTACGACGCCGCCTATGCGACAGCACTCGCCGGCGGCGGCACGGACGCCGCCGCCAACACCGCTGGCCAGACCGCGGCCGCGGCGAGCCCGGCCACGAAGATCGACAACGTCTCGGCGTTCAATCTCGACATCACCGCGGCCGGCGTGACCGACGACATCATCACCCAGATGATCGGCAAGATCGACAACGTCATGGCCCAGTTGACCGACCAGGCCACCATCCTCGGTTCGGCCAAGAGCAGCATCGATCTGCAGAAGACCTTCACGCAGAGCCTGATGGACTCCATCGACCGCGGCGTCGGCCAGCTCGTCGATGCCGACATGAACAAGGAATCGACCCGCCTCCAGGCGCTGCAGGTGCAGCAGCAGCTCGGCATCCAGTCGCTGTCGATCGCCAACAGCTCCTCGCAGTCGATCCTGTCGCTGTTCAAGAACGGCTAGTTCAGCCTTAGCCGACGGATACTTCGATTTCCAATTCACGGGCCGCGCCGCAAGCGCGGCCCGATTTCATTTTCGCACAAGCTTCGAGGCTTAGTGTTGCGGCGGACAGTCATGCTGGGAGTCGCTCAATCGTGCCGGAACAGATCCAGAGCATCATCTCGAATCTCCGCGGCTTTGGCGTCAGGCGCCTCGCCATGCTGGCGGGCATCGCTGTCCTGGTGATGGGCGTCATCGGTATTGCCTCGGTCTACCTCAACCGCCCGGCCTATGACACGCTCTATGTCGGGCTCGACCGCTCCGACGTGAACCAGATCGGCCTCGTGCTCGGCGAGGCCGGCATCGGCTTCGACGTCGGCTCCGACGGAACCTCCGTGCTGGTGCCGGCCGGCACCACGGCGCAGGCCCGCATGCTGCTTGCCGAGAAGGGCCTGCCGACCAGCGCCAATGCTGGCTACGAGCTGTTCGACAATGTCGGCGCCATGGGCCTCACCTCCTTCATGCAGCAGATCACCCGCGTGCGTGCGCTCGAAGGCGAGATCGCCCGCACCATCCAGTCCATCGCCGGCATCAAGGCGGCACGCGTCCACATCGTCATGTCCGAGCGCGCCAATTTCCGCCGCGACGAACAGCAGCCCTCCGCCTCGGTCGTCATCCGCTACGCCGGCATCGACGCGGAGAAGAGCGCCATGTCGATCCGCCACCTCGTCGCCGCCGCCGTCCCTGGCCTGTCGGCCGACAAGGTGACGGTGCTCGATTCCAACGGCAATCTGCTGGCCGCGGGCGATGATCCCTCCAACACCAGCGCCGCCCGCACACTCGGCGTCGAGCAGACCGTGGAGGCGCAGATCGGCGACAACATCCGCCGCGCGCTGACGCCCTATCTCGGGCCTGACAATTTCCGCGCCAGTGTCAAGGCCGATGTCAACACCGACACCCGCCAGACCGAGGAAACCATCTTCGACCCGAATTCCCGCGTCGAACGTTCGGTGCAGTCGGTGCGTGCCAATGAGAACAGCAACCAGAAGCAGGCTTCGACCCCGGCCAGCGTCGAGCAGAATTTGCCGGAGACCCAAGCCACCGCGACAGAGGGTCCGCAGACCTCGTCGGCGAACGACCGCAAGGAAGAGATCACCAATTACGAGATCAACTCCAAGAAGATCGCAACCGTCTCCAACGGCTACACCGTCTCCAAGATGTCGATAGCCGTCGTCGTCAACCAGGACCGCCTGAAGACGATCCTGGGCAAGGACGCGACGCCGGACCAGATCGCCAAGCGCGTCGCCGAAATCCAGAAGATGGTGAGCTCCGCCACCGGCTTCGACGACAAGCGCGGCGATGTCATCGACGTCTCGGCGGTCGAGTTCATCGACGGGCTGGACGGCGAGGCGATCCCGCAGGCCGGAATGCTCGAATCCATCGGCCAGCATGCCGGCACGCTGATCAATGCCGGCGCCTTCATCGTCGTGGTGTTCCTGGTCGCCTTCTTCGGCTTGCGGCCGATGGCGGCCGCGCTGACGGCCAAGGCGACGCCCGCCATAGCAGGTCCCAATTTCGATGAAGTCCAACGCTCGCTGCCGACCCCGGAGGCAGCCGCTTCCGCCGATGCGAGTGCCGCCGTCGGCGCCTTGCCCGGCACGCGTGCCGGCGCCACCCCGCTCGACGATTTGCGCCAGAAGATCAGGCCGGCCCCGCAGGAGCGGCTTGCCCGCATGGTCGACATCAACGAGGAACGCACCGCGCAGATCCTGCGCAAATGGGCGGCCCAGGAAGTCGCGGCGTAGACCATGCCCTCCGCAGCCCTCTTCGATCTTCTCCCGGACTTCGGCACGCGCGCGCAACGCGCCAGCCAGCCCCAGCCCGCCGCCGAGGACAAGCCCGACGCGGCGGCACCGCCGGCCGATATCGGCACGCTGATCGCCGAGGCGGTTGCCCAGGCGGAGGCAGCGCTCGGCGAGCGGCTTGCCGCGACCCATGAAGCAGCGCTGGAAGCGGAACGCCGGGCAAATGCCGAGGAAGCGACCGCGTTTCTCGACAGCTTCGGTGGCGATGTCGGCAAGGCGGTTTCGTCGCGGCTCGACGCCATGGAGGCGCGCGTGACGGATCTTGTCGGTGCTACGGTCGCCCGCATCATCGGCGGCGTTGTCAGCGACGATCTGCGCAAGCGCTCGCTTGAAGCGCTCGCCGGCGCGATCCGCGAAGCTGTTCGCGATGGCGAAGCCGTGCGCATCGCCGTACGCGGGCCGCTCTCGCTGTTCGAAACGCTGAAGGCATCGCTTGGGCTGCGCGCCGAAAATCTCGACTTCATCGAGGCGCCCGGCTTCGACCTGACGGTCACCATCGACGAGGCCGTGTTCGAGACGCGCATGGCCGAATGGGCGGCAACCCTTTCCGAGGTCCTGTCATGAGCGTCGCCGATGCCGATCACGGCAGGCACGAGATCATCATCGTGCGGCGCGGGCATGACGACCACGACGAAGGTCATCATGGCGGCGTCTGGAAGATCGCCTTCGCCGACTTCATGACCGCGATGATGTGCTTCTTCCTGGTCATGTGGCTGATCAATGCCGCCAACGAGCAGACCAAGGCGGCCGTCGCCAGCTACTTCAACCCCGTCAAGCTGGTCGACCGTGAGTCGAGCCGCAAGGGCCTTGAGGATCTCGGCAACGGACCGCGCGCGGTCGGGCTGACGGCCGACGACCCGCAGGAAGCGGCAACCAAGGCCGGACAGGACGGCATCGGCGCAGCGGGCTCATCCAACCGCAAACAGGACAAGCAGCAAGCGCAGCAGTCGCAACAGTCCGACGAGCATCTTTTCGCCGACCCCTATGCGGTGCTTTCAGAGATCGCCACTGATACCGGCGTCATGCAGAATGTCAGCCAGAAGGGCGATGGCGGCGCGCAGAATTCCGGCCCGGCGACGGGCGCCTCGGGCGGCGCGTCCTACCGCGACCCCTTCGAACCTGACTTCTGGTCGCAGCAGGTTGCCGCGCCCGGCGCCGAGGCGAGTGCCCAGCGCCCCAAGGTCGAGGGCGATCCGCTCAAGCCAGGCGACAAGGCTGCCGATACACAGATCGCCAAGGTCAAGGCCGTGCCGCCGGCACCACCGGTCAAGGACGCACCGCTGGAGCCCCTGGCCGGGGATGGCGAGGACGCCGCCGCGACAATGGTCAAGACTGGCGATGCCAAGGCCGGCGATACCAAGGCCGGGGAGGCCAAGGCGGGCGACGCCAAGGCTGGAGACAGCAAGGCCGCGGAGACAGCCAAGGCGGGCACGGCCGTCGCGCAGCAGGAGGCCGCAAAGCCCGAGGCGTCGGACAAGGCTCCGACCGCCGCCGCGGTGAAGGCGGCTGCCGACGTCAAGCAGCAGCTCGCCGATGCCTTCAAGCCCGGCGACAAGCTGCATGACGGTGTCTCGGTCGAAGCCACCGACAAGGGTGTCGTCATCTCCATCACCGATCAGCTCGACTTCGGCATGTTCGAGGTCGGATCGGCGGTGCCGAGCCGTGAACTGGTGCTGGCGATGGAAAAGATCGGCCGTATCGTCAACAGCCAGAAGGGCACCATCAGCATCAACGGCCACACCGATGCGCGCCCTTTCCGCAGCGCCAGCTACGACAATTGGCGGCTGTCGACGGCGCGCGCGCATTCGGCCTATTACATGCTCGTGCGTGGTGGCGTCGATGAACGCCGTATCACCGAGGTTGCCGGCTTCGCGGATCGCCAGCCCAAGGATCCGGCAGACCCGATGTCGGCGGCCAACCGCCGCATCGAGATCCTGATGGCGACCGGCGGATGAAGCGGGCGGCACTGACCAGCCGCTTGACAGGCCTGTTGCTGCTGGCCGCGGCGTGTCCGTCGGCGGGCCTCGCCCAGGATACGCTGCAGCCCTATCAGCTGGTGCGCTCGTTGCAGCTCGTTCAGGACCGTATCGCGGCCGGCGATCATGCCGCGATGCCGATGCAGGCCAAATTGCTCGAGATGACCGATGCCCGGTTGCGCGCCGCGGATGCCGAGGATTTCAAGGACCCCAAGAATTTTCGTGCGCTGCTGGTCTACGGCATGAGCGGCGGCAATCCGGTGACAGTCGAGGCGGCCGTATCGCGCGCCGCCTCCGATCCGCGGAACCTTGCAATCGCCAAAGGCGTGATCGGCTATCTGAACGGCCGGCCTGGCGAGGCGATCGAAGCCTTGAGGCTGGTCGACCCGATGACCCTGCCAAGCGATCTCGGCGCGTTCCTCGCTTTGGTCAAAGGGTCACTGCTTGCCACGGACCAGCCGGCGGCCGCGCTCATGCTGCTCGATGAGGCCAAGCTGCTCAGCCCCGGCACTCTGGTCGAGGAAGCGGCTTTGCGGCGCTCGGTCGGTATTGCCGTGACGCAAGGCGACGCGGCTCGGTTCGCGCTTGCTTCGACCCAATATGTCGAGCGCTATCTCTATTCGCCTTACGCCAGCCAGTTCGCTGACTCCTTCGTCTCCGGCGTCATCGCACTGCACATGTCGATCAGCCAGGACAAGCTTGCCGACATCACCTCGATGATGGATCCCGAGCGCGAGAAGGTGATCTATCTGCGCATCGCTCGCCGCGCCGCGATTGACGGCATGAGCGACTTGTCGGCCTTCGCCTCGGCACGGGCCGAACAGGGTCGCGACGGCAACACCAATCAGGGCGATCCGCGCGCCCTGCTCTATTCCAGCCTGTCCACGGTGACCTCCGACACCATCGAGGACGTGCGCGCCAAACTGGGCAAGATCGACCGCGGCAAATTGTCGGACGGCGACCGCGCCTTGCTCGACGCGGCCCAGGCCATCGCCGGCGAAGTGGTGGCGCCGCCTGCCGCCCTTGCGGCAGCAAATCCGGCGCCCACGACGCGATCGACCGAACCCGAGGTTGCGGCCGCGTCGACCACCGATGCCGCGGGACTGCCCCCCGTCGAGGGCGCCGTCTCCGAACGGCCGGCCGTAGCGCCATCCGTGGCCGCCGCGCCCGCTGCACCGAACGCATCCGCGCCGGCAGCCGACGCGGCAACCGTCCTGCCGGCATCGGCGCCGGCGGCCTCGGCCAGCGCCGACACGACAGACCCGACCGACTCCGCCATGACAAAAACCCGTCGACAGCTCGACCTGATCGACCAGATGCTTGGAGCCGCCCCGAAATGACCCCCAGCCTCGGCCCGGCTCTGCCAGGATTTACCGCCGCGCGCACTGCCGAGCAGCCGGCCGCGCCCGGAAAGAAGGACGACACCGGTTTCGGCAAGATGGTGCACGGCGGCGCGAGCCCCGCCAATTCGGAAAAGCAGCCACCGGCCGAGGCAGGCTCTCGCGATCCGCGCTGGAGCAGGCTTGCGGCAGACCTTGCGGCGAAGACTGGCGAGGATGAGCCGATGCCCACCGGCAAGGCAAGGACCACGCCGAGTGGATCATCTGCCGCGAAATCCATGAAGGACAGCAAGGACACCGGGACGGACAAGGAGGCCGATGCCGATGCGCCGGCCGCCGAACCGGGTGCAGCCGCGCTCGACGAGCATCTGCCGCTGCTGATGGCGTTTCATGACCTGCGCCATTTCTCGACGTCAGCCAAGTCGGCCGACTCGAGCGCGAGCGAAACAGGACAGGACGCGGCTGTCGTTGGACAGCTTCCCTCGAGGGCCTATCGGCAGAAATCCGCCGCCGCGAGTGACGGTCTCGAACCCATGTCCAAGCCTGAGCGGGTATCGCTCGTCGACGGGCCGTTGACCAAACTCGACGGTCAGCTCGTCCGCGATGCCGCAGCCGGACCGAAACACGACAGTACGATCGAGGCCGGCCCCCTGCCCAAGACATCAGCGGAGGTGCCGGGCGTGGAGACGAAGCAGGCGGCGCCGCAGCTGAAATCCATCGCCGACCTTCAGTCCTCATTGCGGTCCGAGCCGGGAAAACAGCAGCCGGCGGCAGCACGCATCGATGTCGTTTCCGAGCGCAGCTTCCCCGCGCCGCCGCAGGCCCCGATGAGCCAGGCGGCCCTCAACGTGATCGGCGCCATTTCGGCCGATGGCGGCCTGAACCAGGCGCTCTCCACGGCTTCCGCGACCGCTCAGCTGACGGGCTCTGTTGCCGTTCCGACACATGTCTTGAAGATCGAACTTCACCCGGCCGAACTGGGCATGGTCACGGCCCATCTTCGGCTCTCTGGAGAACAACTGTCGATTGAGTTGAAGCCCGAAACACACGATGCCTATCGCCGGCTTTCCAGCGACAGCGAGGCGATCGTCAAGTCGCTGCGCGGGCTCGGTTTCGAGGTTGACAAGGTCACCATACTGCAACCCTCGGTGGCAGTTCCCTCTACAACCCGGACGGATACAACCGCCTCCGTGAGCGCTGCACCCGGCCGCGATCCATCATCCTTCCAGCCCGGAAATTCCAGCGGCGGCAATGGTGGAGCCGGCGGCCAGCAGTCGGGTCAGCAATCCGCAAGGGGTAGCCATGATGAAGCGCAAGCACACGGCCGCGCCGCTTCGCCTTCTCGCGAGCGCGCTGGCGGCGATATATTTATCTAGCCTCGCGAGCAGCGCCGGCGCCGCCACCAATCCTTGCGAACCCGAGATCCTGCGTGCCGCCGACCGTTATGGCGTGCCCGCCGGCATCCTTTATGCCGTCGGGTTGACGGAAACCGGCAACAAGGGCAGTCTTCAGCCCAACGCCTTGAATATAGAAGGAAAAGCAGTCTTTCCGAGAAGTCGGGCTGAAGCGCTTGCCGCCTTCGCCAACGCCCAGCGCGAGGGCAAGACACTGATCGATCTCGGCTGCATGCAGATCAACCATCACTACCATGCCTCGCATTTCCGCAGCGTCGAGGACATGCTCGACCCACGCCAGAACGTCGACTACGCGGCGCGCTTCCTGGCCAGCCTCCATGCCCGCCACGAGACCTGGTCGATGGCCGTCGCCCGCTATCATGCCGGTCCCGACAACGACCCGGCGCAGAAGGTCTATGTCTGCAGGGTGATCGCCAACATGGTCGCCACCGGCTTTGGCAAATGGACCACGAACGCGCGGACCTTCTGCAACCCGTAAGCGCATTTTCTGCTTCTAATACGTCAATCCCCGACTGCGAAGCCGCTGGCACGACTTGGTCAAGACTTGCACCCGCAAGCATATCTGGCTGCACGCTAATGCAACCGATCCGATTCCAGACTCCCAAGAAACTAGTTACAAGAAATGACGGTTGTTCAGGATTCCCGGCAGCGGATACGCCTTTCTCCACGGGGCAGATGTGCTGATTCGGAGGCGGGGCCGATGATCGTTATCGTTGACGAGCGAGAGCTCGTGACAGAGGGCTACAATTCACTTTTCGACCGCGAGGGGATCGCCTGCGCCGGTTTCGCGCCGGGCGAATTCGGCGAGTGGGTCAACTCGGCCGCCGACACCGATCTGCGCTCGGTCCGGGCCTTCCTGATCGGCGACTGCCGTGACGGCGCGATCTCGCCGCGCCAGATCCGCGACCGCACCGGGGCTCCGGTCATTGCGCTCAGCGAGCAGCATTCGCTGGAAAACACGCTGCGGTTGTTCGAGAGCGGCGTCGACGACGTCATCCGCAAGCCGGTGCACATCCGCGAAATCCTGGCCCGCATTACCGCCATCCGCCGACGCGCCAGCGAGGACGTCGCCTATACCGAGATCGGCTCCATGCGCATCTTCATGGACGGCCGCGATCCCGAGATCGACGGCCAGCCTTTGCCCTTGCCGCGCCGCGAGCGGCGTATCCTGGAATATCTGGCGAGCAATCGCGGCCGCCGCGTCACCAAGACCCAGGTGTTCAACGCTATCTACGGCATCTTCGACGAAGAGGTCGAGGAGAACGTGGTGGAGAGCCACATCAGCAAGTTACGCAAGAAACTGCGCGAGAAGCTGGGCACCGACCCGATCGATTCCAAGCGCTTCCTCGGCTACCGGCTCGTGTTCTGATGCGGCCCCGCGCCAGCCTCGCGCAAGACAGGACGCGTAGCCTCGAAGCCAGTGGCATGGATATTGCGGAGACATCTCGATGAGCCTCTACGGAATGATGCGGACCGGCGTTTCCGGCATGAACGCACAGGCAAACCGCTTGTCGACGACAGCCGACAACATCGCCAACTCCGACACCACGGGCTACAAGCGGTCCTCGGCTGAATTTTCGACGCTGATCATGCCGTCGACAGGCGGCGCCTATAATTCCGGCGGCGTCACCACGACGATCCGCCAGGCAGTCAGCGATCCGGGCGTGCTTCAATACACGACATCGGTTTCCGACCTTGCCGTCAGCGGCGATGGCTTCTTCGTTGTCCAGGATCCCAGCGGCACGCCTTTCCTGACCCGCGCCGGCGCCTTCGTGCCCGACGCACAAGGCAGGCTGGTCAATGCCGCCGGCTTCCAGCTGATGGCCTACAGCTACGCCAACGGCACGCCGGCAGCGACGGTGAACGGCTTCGAAGGTCTCGAGCCGGTCGTCATCTCCGACCAGGGACTCACCGCGACACCGAGCACCGAGGGCAATTTCAGCGGCAATCTGCCGGCGGGTGCGACACCAGTCGCCGCCGCCAACCTGCCCACGACCAACGCCGCGGGCGCGCAGTACACTTCAAAATCGTCGATGGTCGCCTATGACAATCTCGGCAACAAGAAGCTGCTCGACGTCTATTTCACCAACACCGGTGCCGGCACCTGGCAAGTGGCGGTCTTCGACCAATCGAAGGCGACGGCTGGAACCGGCTTCCCCTACGCCGCCGGCGGCGCGCTCGGCTCAGCCAACCTGACCTTCGATACCACGACGGGCAAGCTGACCGGCACACCCACAGGCATTTCATTCACCGTGCCGGGTGGCGCCAGCCTCGACCTCGATCTGTCGAAGCTGACCCAGCTCGGGACCGGATTCACCGTTTCCGATGCCCAGGTCAACGGCAATGCGCCGAGCACCATCGACAAGATCCAGATCAGCAAGGATGGCACCATCTACGCCCAGTACAAGGATGGCACCTCCAAGCCGCTCTACAAAATTCCGCTGGCCGACGTGCAGAGCCCCGACCAGCTCAAGGCGCTGCCTGGCAACGTCTACGCGCAAGGCACTGAGTCCGGCGCAGTCCGCGTCGGCTTTGCCAATGAAGGCAAGGCCGGCTCGATCATCTCCGGCGCGCTCGAAAATTCCAACGTCGATATCGCGGAGGAATTGACCGACATGATCGCGGCCCAGCGCAGTTACACCGCCAATTCGAAAGTCTTCCAGACCGGTTCCGATCTGATGGACGTCCTTGTCAACCTGAAGAGATAGCCGGGCTCCCGCCCGTGAAAGACCAGCATGTCGCTTTCCACCGCACTGAGCATCGCCCAATCGGCGCTTCTGGCCACCTCGCGGCAGACAAGCGTCGTCACGCGCAACGTGGCAGACGCCGACAATCCGAACTATTCGCGCCGCATCGCGCTCGTCACCAGCACGACGCCCGGCGCACGTTCGGTTGATGTCCAGCGCGCAGCCAACGACCTGCTGTTTCGCCAGAACCTCGGCGCCCTGTCAGCCTACGCCGGCCAGAGCGCGCTTTACAGCGGCATGGATCAGCTCGACGTTTCAGTGAATGGCGTCGACAACGCCTCCTCACCTTCGACTGCGATCGGCAATCTGCAGCAGGCGCTGCAGCTATACGCGACCTCGCCATCCAACCAGAATCTTGGCGCGAGCGTCATCGACGCGGCCAAACAGGTCGTGCGGTCCCTGAATGAAGGCTCCAAGGCCATTCAGGACTTTCGTACCCAAACCGACGGCCAGATCGATACCGCCGTCAAAGATCTCAACTCGCTGCTCAACCAGTTCCAGGATGCCAACACGGCGGTCATGTCCGGAACCCGTTCCGGCACCGACGTTTCCGATGCGCTCGACCAACGCGACGCATTGTTGAAGAAGATCGCCAATTACATTCCGGTATCGACCTTCACGCGTGGGGACAATGACATGGTCATCACCACGGGTGACGGCACGACATTGTTCGAGACGATCCCGCGCACCGTCAGCTTCGCCCCATCTTCGGGCTATGCCGCGGGTGCGGCCGGCAACACGGTCTATATCGACAACGTGCCGGTCTCGGCGGGCAGCGGCGGCAACACCACCGCCAGCGGCACGATTGCCGGCCTGCTGCAATTGCGCGACGACGTCGCCTCGACAATGCAGAGCCAGCTCGACGAAACCGCCCGCGGCCTGATCACCGCCTTTGCCGAAACCGCACCGTCGATGCCCAACGCGGCGGGCCTGTTCACCTGGTCGGGCGCACCGGCGGTGCCAGCCGCAGGCACGCTCGTCGATGGCCTTGCTGGAACGATCAAGATCAATGCCGCGATGGATCCCAGCACTGGCGGCAACCCGACATTGCTGCGCGACGGGGGCGCCAACGGCGCCGCCTACGTCGCAAACACCACTGGCGGGCCTTCATACTCCAATCTTCTGGTCGCCTATGGCGACCAGCTCGACAAGCCGATGACGTTCGATCCCTCGGCCGGGATTTCGGCAACCTCCAGCGTTGCCGACTACGCTGCCAATTCGATCGGTTGGTTGCAGGGCATTCGTCAGCAGGCTTCAACCGCCGCCGACGCCAAGGAAGCCCTGGCACAGCGCAGTGCCGATGCCTTGTCCAACGCGACCGGCGTCAATGTCGATCAGGAGATGTCGCTGATGCTCGATCTCGAGCACACCTATCAGGCATCCGCCCGGATGATGAAGACCGTCGACGACATGCTGACGGCGCTGTTGAACGCGGTGGGATAAGCCATGACCTTCGTCTCCTCTGCTGCCCTTACGAATGCCATGCGCTATCAGCAGATGCGCATGCAGGCCGATCTCGTCAAAGCCACGAAGGAGTCATCGACCGGCAAGGTCGCCGATGTCGGTCTGGCACTTGGGGGGCGTACGGCCCAGTCCGTTACCTTTTCGCGCGACCTCGACCGGCTCAACGTCATTGTCGATTCCAACGGACTGGTGGCCGCCCGGCTCTCATCGACCCAGACCTCGCTCGGCCAGCTCTCCAACGTCGCGCAGACTTTCCTGTCCAGCCTGACCACCGCATCCTCGGGCGACAACTCCGACAGCCTGACCCAATCGACCGGGCAGACAACTATCCAGCAGCTTACGTCGATCCTCAACACGAGCGTCAACGGCGAATATCTGTTCGCTGGCACCAACACCGACGTCAGACCGATCAACGATTTCACCGCCGCCGGCTCGCCTGCCAAGGCTGCCTTCGACGCCTCCTTCGTCGCCAAATTCGGCTTCACGCCCAGTGACCCGCTCGCGGCCAACATCACCGCGGCCCAGATGGACGATTTCATCACCAACGATGTCACGCCGCAGTTCCTCGGCGCGGGCTGGCAGACCAACATGTCGAATGCCACCGACCAGCAGATCGTCAGCCGCATCGCGCTCAACGAAACCACCGAGACCTCGACCGGCGCCAATAACGACGGCATCAGGAAGCTCGCCATGGCGGCGGCCATGGTCTCCAGCCTGATGTCCACCAATATCAGCCAGGCGGCCAAGGACAGCATCGTCGACCACTCGCAGAAACTGGTCGGCGAGGCGCTGAGCGGCATCGCGCAGGTCCAATCCCAGACCGGTATCGTCCAGAAGCGCGTGTCCGACGCCAGCGACCGTATGAAGACGCAGATCGACCTGTTCGAACGGCACATTCTGGACCTCGAAGCAGTCGATCCGGCGGAAGCCGCGACCCGAGTCGCCGACCTGACGCAGCATATCGAGACGTCTTTCGCTCTGACGGCGCGCCTGCAGCAGCTTAGCCTGTTGAATTACCTGACCTGAAAGCACTCTGAACCGGAACGGTAGAGCCAACGATGTACCAATTCTCCTACGCCGACGTCCAAAGCACCTCCGTCACGGACGCCAAGGACCGCGAGCGCGAGCTGCTGACCCGCTCGATCGACATGCTGTCGGCTGCTGCGGCGGCCGGCCGGGATTCGATGGAGGCCGTGGAGGCACTGAATTTCACCAACCGCGTCTGGACTGTCTTCGTCGAAGACCTTGGCTCCAGCGACAATGCGCTCCCCAAGGAATTGCGAGCCAACCTGATTTCCATCGGCCTGTGGCTGCTGCGCGAGGCCGAGGACATCCGCCAGGGCCGCACCGACAATTTCGAGGGGCTGATCGAAGTATCCCAGATCATCCGTGACGGCATTCAATGACCAACACGCTGAAGATATCGCTGAAGCCCAACGAGAAGATCTACATCAACGGCGCGGTCATCCGCGTCGACCGCAAGGTCACTGTCGAGCTGATGAACGACGTGCAGTTCCTGCTCGAGAGCCATGTGATCCAGGCCGACGAGGCGTCGACGCCATTGCGGCAGCTCTATTTCATCGTGCAGGTCATGCTGATGAACCCCGCTGGTGCCGATGAAGCGCGCGAGATGTTCCGCCTCTCGCTGCCGCTGCTCATTGCAAGCTTCGAAGACGCCGAGATCGGCAACGCGCTGAAACAGGTCGACCGCATGGTAGGCGAGGATCACATCTACGAGGCCTTGAAGGCGATCCGTTCGCTTTATCCTCTCGAACGCCGCGCGCTTGGCGGCAATGACGACGTTCCGGGTGCCCCGCGCCCGCTGGCCGTGGGAGCACGATACTAATGACCGTGGACATGACGACTTCGATACCGGTTGGCGCCAACCAGACCACCACGCAGACCGCCAAGACCGCTGTCGACTATAATTCGTTCCTGAAACTTCTGATCGCCGAGATGAAGAACCAGGATCCGACCAAGCCGATGGATTCGACGCAGTACGTCGCCCAGCTCGCCACCTTCTCGCAGGTCGAGCAGTCGGTGCAGACCAACACCAAGCTCGACCAGATCATGCAGTCGTCGGCGCTGTCGCAGGCCGACGCTCTCATAGGCCGCAACATCACCTCGGCCGATGGCAAGACCACGGGCACGGTGGCGTCAGTGACGCTTGGCAGCAACGGACTGATCGCAGTGCTACAGGATGGCACCACGGTCCCCGTCGGCGCGGGCGTATCGATCAAGCCGGCGAGCTAGGCCAACCGCCACATGAATGAGGCCGACGCCCTCGACATCGTCCAGTATGCGGTGTGGACGGTGCTGACCGCCTCCGCGCCGGTGGTGCTGGTCGCAATGGCGGTCGGCATCGGCATCGCCTTGATCCAGGCGTTGACACAGGTCCAGGAAATCACCTTGACCTTCGTGCCCAAGATCGTCGCCATCATGCTGGTGGTGGCGCTTACAGGCCCCTTCATCGGCGGCCAGATATCGGCCTTCACCAATGTCATCTTCGAGCGCATCCAGAACGGTTTCTGATCTAGAACCTTCCGGGACGGTGCGGCTTCCATTCCCCTGAAAGCGGCGGCCCGCTTGCGGTTGACCCGGTTCCGGCTAGATTGCCGTGTTGGCCACTCCCGGCCAGGCGATCGTTTTGTCCCAATGGCTTCTCGCAGAACCCCGGACCAGCCCAGACCGGCCGGCACGCCATGTGCGGCATAGCCGGCGTCTGGCGCAGACGCGATCCGATCAGCGGCGGCGACATCGCCGACGTCACCCGCATGATGCAGGCGCTGGCCCATCGCGGGCCCGACGACCATGCCAGCTGGAACGACAGCCGGCTGGCGCTCGGTCATCGGCGGCTATCGATCATCGATCTGTCCGCGCAGGCGCGCGAGCCCATGCTCACGGCCTGTGGCAAGGGCGTGCTGGTCTACAATGGCGAGGTCTACAATTATCGCTCGTTGCGGGACGCGCTGGAGGCTGAGGGCAGACGGTTCCGGACGGTGTCGGATACAGAGGTGGTTCTCGAAGCGCTGCATCACTGGGGGCCGGACAAGGCGATCCCGATGTTCGACGGCATGTTCGCCATCGCCTATTTCGACGCGCGTGCCGGCGCCCTGTGGCTCGCGCGCGACCGTCTCGGCATCAAGCCGATGTCGGTGGCCGAGACGGGTGAGCGAATCCTGTTCGCGTCCGAGGACAAGGCGATCCTGGCCTGTGATGGCATTGCACGGAGTGTGGATGCGCGCGAGATCACCTTGCGCCTTGCCTGGCAGAGCCGTGACTCCAGTTCCAGCCTGTTCCAGGGCATAGAGCGGCTGCCGCCGGCAGGCCTGTGGAAGATCAGTCATGCCGGCATTGAAAAGCGCTGTTTCTGGCATGTCCTCGATGCGCTCGACGCCGCTCGCATCGTTGGCGATACGGCCAGCGACGCCGAGCACATGGCAACGCTGGAAGCGCTGATCAAGGACAGCGTCGAGCTCCATTGCATCGCCGATACCAGCCTGGCCGCCGCCTGCAGCGGCGGTGTCGATTCCGGTCTCGTCACCACGCTGGCCAAACGGTTCAGGCCGGAGATGACAGCCTATGTCGTCGATCCCGGCATTGGCCACAGCGAGGCCGATGACGCCGAACGCACCGCCAGCCGCGCCCACGTGCCGCTGAACAGGGTGCCGGTCGACAAGGACCGGTTCCTCGACCTATGGCCGAAGACCATCTGGCATCTGGAAAGCGACGGCTGGCATGCAAGCCATGTCTGCCTGCTCGCGCTCGCCGAACAGTGCCGGGCCGATGGCATCAAGGTGCTGCTGACCGGTGAAGGCGCCGACGAACTCTTTGGCGGCTACGACTGGCAGGAGGCCAGCCTGAAATTGTGGCGGCCCTGGTCCTGGCCGAGGCGGCTGTTTCTTTCGAAGCGAAGCCTGACCCGCAAATTCGAGCGCCAGCGTCATGCCCCCTTCCGCACATCGATCGCGGGTGGCCATGCCTGGGATCGCAACATCGTGCTCAGGGCGCTTTCGCCGGAATTGAATTTCCTTCAGGCGAAGATCTTCGACCGGCTGGAGCCGGTGACGCCGCTTGGCGACCGCGCGTTCCTCGGATGCTGCCTTCACGACATGTATTCGCATCTGCAGGATCTGCTGAACCGACATGACCGGCTCAGCATGGCGGCCTCGGTTGAACTCAGGGTGCCGTTCCTCGAAAACCGGCTGATCGACTTCGCCATCCATCTGCCTCGGCGACACAAATACCGCCAGAAGCAAGGAAAATGGCTTTTGAAGAAAGTCGCGGAAAAACACATTCCGCTTCAGAACGTGAGGGCCAGGAAGAACGGTTTCCAAGTATCGGCGAACTTCACCGCCGGCACCGAGGCCTTGTTGCATGGCGGCTTTCTGCGCGATGCGATGAAATGGCCGGCATCTTCGGTCACGGACCTGATCGACCTCGCCAGGCGCGACCAGGCCTCAAGACTTCGGCTGGTGGGAATGGAGCTTTTCCTCCGTCTCCATGCCGGCGGCCAATCCACCGGCCATCTGACCGAGGCACTGCACGCGGCCGTCGCCGAGGCGCGCTGAAACGACAGGCCGGACCAAGGGGCAAAGCGGTTTTGCGATGGCGGCACGGGCGTGTGGCCCTTCGCTATCCCCTTGTTGGACCATGATCTTCCCCGCAAGGCATTCGCCCTTTGCGCCGCGATGCCATAGTTTCGGCAAATCATGCGGGGAAACGGATCACCGCAAGGATCAGCGCGCCGTGGCAGGAACCCACCGATGATTGACGAAAAGCCGGATAGCGAAAGCGTCCCGGCGCTGGCGCCGTTCCGGCACGGCATCTTCCGCGCCGTCTGGAGCGCGAGTCTCGTCTCCAATTTCGGCGGCTTGATCCAGGGCGTCGGCGCCGCCTGGATGATGACCACCATCGCCACCTCGCCCTATCAGGTCGCCCTGGTCCAAGCCTCGACCACCTTGCCGATCATGCTGTTCGCGCTTGTCGCCGGCGCCATCGCCGACAGCTTCGACCGCCGCAAGGTGATGCTGGTCGCCCAGACCTTCATGCTGGTCGTTTCGATGCTGCTAACCGCGTTCACCTATCTGGACCTGATCACGCCATGGACGCTGCTGGCCTTCACCTTCCTGATCGACAGCGGCACGGCGCTCAACAGCCCGTCATGGCAGGCCTCCGTCGGCGACATCGTTCCGCGCAACAAGGTGCCTGCCGCCGTGGCACTGAATTCCATGGGCTTCAACCTGACCCGCAGCGTCGGCCCGGCGATCGGCGGCATCATCGTCGCGGCCGCCGGCGCGGCCGCCGCCTTCGCGGCGAACGCGGTGAGCTATGTCGGCCTCATCGTCGTGCTGGCACGCTGGAAACCGGATCTGCCGGTCTCGGCCTTGCCGCGCGAATCGTTGGGGGCCGCCATGGGCGCCGGCCTGCGTTACGTCGCCATGTCGCCCAACATCGGCAAGGTGCTGGTCAGGGGCGCGGCCTTTGGCTTCAGCGCCGGCGCCGTGCTGGCGCTGCTGCCGCTGGTGGCGCGCGACGTCGTCAAGGGCGACGCGCTGACCTACGGCATCATGCTTGGCGCCTTCGGCATCGGTGCTGTCGGCGGCGCGCTGATCAGCGTGCGGCTGCGGCAGTTGCTCTCGAGCGAAACGATGGTGCGCTGTGCCTTCGCCGGCTTCGCTGCCTGCGCCTTCAACGCCGCCATCAGCCAGCATGCCTGGCAGACCTCGCTCGGCCTGCTGGTCGGCGGTGCCTGCTGGGTGATCGCGCTATCCCATTTCAACGTCACCGTGCAGATGGCGACACCGCGCTGGGTGGTGGGCCGGGTTCTGTCGGTCTACCAGACCGCCACCTTCGGTGGCATCGCGCTGGGCAGCTGGATCTGGGGTGTCGTCGCCGATGCCCATGGCGCCGAGACGGCGCTGATCGCCGCGGCCATCGCCATGCTGGCCGGTGGCGCCATCGGCCTCGTGCTGCCGCTGCCGCAGCAGCAGGTGCTCAACCTCGATCCGCTCAACCGCTTCAAGGAGCCGCACCTCGCCCTCGACCTCAAACCGCGCAGCGGTCCGATCGCCATCATGATCGAATACGTGATCCGGCGCGAGGACGAGGCCGAATTCCTCGCCACCATGGCCGAGCGCGGGCGCATCCGCCGCCGTGACGGCGCCCGCAACTGGACGCTGGCGCGCGATCTCGAAAATCCGTCGATCTGGATCGAGCATTACCACACGCCGACCTGGCTCGAATATGTCAGGCATAACGGCCGCATCACCCATGCCGACGCCATGGTCGGCGAACGCTTGCGGGCGCTGCACTCGGGCGACGAGCCGCCGCGCGTGCGCCGCGTGATCGAGCGCCCGACGACCGCCGGCACGGCTCTGGTGCCGGCGAAGGGACCGATCGAGCACTGACGAGTTCGGAGACCGCGGGCGCCTACCCTTCCCCTGACAGGTCCCGGCGCGCCTTCTCCAGTTCCTCGGCATAACGTCGCATCAAATGGCCCTCGGTCAGCAGGCCGAGCACGATGTGGTCGGCGAAGTCCTCGACCACGGCCAGTTCCTCGGCGCCGGCGCGCTGGAAGGTCTCGGCGGCGGCCTGCACGTTCATGCTGGGCACCAGCACGGCATCCTTGTACTGGGCAAGATCGCGCACTGGAACCTCGCCTCCGGAAGGATCGCTGTGCAGTTCGGCCACGATCAGCACGCCGACATACTCATCCCCCGGATCGACGGCGATCACGCGCTGGGCCGAACCCAGCGGGAACGCCTCGCGGAAAGCGGCCAGCGTCGTCGATGCATCGATGGTCTTGATGTCCTTGCGCATCATCGAGCCGACGGTCAGGCTGCGCATCCAGCCGACATCGTGGGCGCTGCGGATCGTCTCGCCGCGCAGATGGAAGCGCCAGGTCGAGAACGAATAGCCGAAGGTCTCGCGCACCAGGATCGCCGCCATGATCGAGGCAGCCAGCACCACGCCGGTGAGCGTCAGGTCGCGGGTCGATTCCAGAGCCAGGAAAGTCATGGTCAGCGGGCCGCCGACGACGCCGACGGCAAGCGACGTCATGCCGACGACGGCGGCGACGGAGGGGTCGATGCCGGTGGCCGGCGAGACCAGCGCCATGACGCCCGCGAACGCTTTGCCGAGCAGCGCGCCGAGGAACAGCGAGGCGAAGAACAATCCGCCGCGAAAGCCCGAGCCCAGCGAGATGGCCGACGCCGCCAGCTTCAGCACGAAGACGCTCGCCACCACCGCCAGCCCGTAATTCATGGCAAACTCGCGGTGCAGCGCGCCGTGGCCGCTGGACAGGACCTGCGGCGTGATCAGCCCCAGGAGTCCGACCAGGACACCGCCGATGACGGGGCGCAGCGAGGCATCGACCGACAGCCTGTTGAAACCGCGTTCGATCAGCGTCACCAGTTGCATGATGGCGATCGAGGCCGCCCCGCCAAGCAGGCCAAGCAGCAGGAACGGCACATATTGGCTAGCGGTGAGTTGCGGCAACCCTGAGAGCTCGAGCGGAAACGGCACGCCGCCGAACACTTCCGCCGTCAGCGAGGCGGAGACCGCCGCGGTCATGACAGGCGCGACATTGGCGACCGAGTAGATGCCGATGACCAGCTCGAAACCATAGAAGGCGCCGGTCAGCGGCGCATCGAAGGCGGCTGCTATGGCGCCGCCGGCGCCACAGCCGACCAGGATGCGGACATCGTTGCGGCGCAACCGGAAGGCGCGCGCCAGCCGCGAGGCGACGCCGGAGCCGACCTGCGTATAGCCGGCCTCCAGGCCGACCGAAGCGCCGAAGCCGCTGGAAATCATCGTCTGGACGACGATGATGAAGGTATCGGTCAGCGACATGCGCCCACCATAGAGCGCGTTGGCCTCGATCGGGTCGACCGGCGTGCGGAATTTCCGAAGCCTCAGACAGACCACCGATATCCCGAGCAGGATGCCGCCGATCGCCGGGATCAGCGCCTGCATCGGATTGTTAAGCGAGAACATGCCGGACAGCCGCCCGCCGGGCTGGACGCCGAACAGCAGCCCGTGCAGGTCCTGCACGATCTGGCTCATCGCGGTGACCAGCATGCCCGCCATGACGCCGACAACGCCCGCCAGGATGACCACGGCAATGCCGCGTGCCTCCAGCAGAGGGACGGACCTCAGAAGCACCGCGCGCAGCCGGCGGGCGTAGACTTGTGGCTGGTTTCTGGAAAGCACGGGGCGGCTCGCCGACATCAAAGGCAAAGGAAGACCCGCCTGATACGCCGGGAGGCACGTCGTGACAACCACAATGCCGACACTGAAGGCGCCAATATGGCCCCGATACCGCCCGCGCCGGCCTTTCCCGCCCTGGGAGCGGAAAGCCACCGGCGCCGTGGTCAGTCCGGGATCGTCATCGCTGGCGGCCCGGCAAGGATCCGGGCGCCGGACCGTTCAGGTCGGCATGGGTTCGCCGGCCTCGTAGAGCGAGAGATTGCGCTCGCCGATGCCGAGCCCCGGCCAGCTCGCGCGCCAGTCGGCGATGTGCGGCGAGCGGAAATGCGCATCGAGTGCCGGCCGGTCGCGCCATGCCTCGGTGACCCGGATCAAGCCGGGATCAAGCACATCCTGCGCATAGGAATATTCAAGGCAGCCGTCCTCGGCGCGGCTGGCGCGAACCATGCGCTCCATCACCGGCCTTGCCTCGTCGAGCCTGTCGGGCCGCAGGCGGATCGTACCGATGATCAAGAGCATGGAAATCCTTCCGCGAGAGAGTCGATCCGGCCACTCTCCCACCCTCGCGCAAGCTTGGCCAGCTACCCTCGCCGGGCTGTCGCATGCTCGGCAGCCCTATGGGTTCGAGGACGAGAATGGCGATCAGCGAAAGCATCCAGCCCGGCGCGGTGGCCAAGAACGGCCGCGACATCTTCTTCGCGCTCGGCATCGTCATCATCCTGGCCGTGCTGTTCCTGCCGATCCCGGCCTTTCTCATCGACATCGGGCTGGCCTTCTCGATCGCGCTTTCGGTGCTGATCCTGATGGTGGCGCTGTGGATCCAGCGGCCGCTCGATTTCTCGTCTTTCCCGACCGTGCTGCTCATCGCCACCATGCTGCGCCTGTCGCTCAACATCGCCACCACGCGCATGATCCTGTCGCATGGCAATGAGGGCACGCACGCCGCCGGCTATGTCATCGCCGGATTCTCCAAGCTGGTCATGGCCAGCGACTTCGTCATCGGCCTCATCGTCTTCATGATCCTGATCGTGGTGAACTTCATCGTCATCACCAAGGGCGCCACCCGCATCGCCGAGGTTGGCGCGCGCTTCACCCTCGACGCCATCCCCGGCAAGCAGATGTCGATCGACGCCGATCTCTCCGCCGGCATGATCGACGACAAGACCGCGCAGCTGCGCCGCCGCGAACTGGAAGAAGAATCCTCCTTCTTCGGCTCGATGGACGGCGCCTCGAAATTCGTCCGCGGCGACGCCATCGCCGGCCTGATCATCACCGCCATCAACATCGTCGGCGGCATCGCCATCGGCTACATCAGGCACGGCATGGGCATGGGCGAAGCCGCCGACGTGTTCATCAAGCTGTCGGTCGGCGACGGTCTCGTCACCCAGATCCCGGCGCTGATCGTCTCGCTGGCCGCCGGCCTCTTGGTTTCCAAGGGCGGCACGCGCGGCTCGACCAACCAGGCCGTGTTCGGCCAGCTCGGCGCTCATCCGCGCGCGCTCTATGTGGCGGCCGCGCTGCTGGTGCTGCTCGGCCTGATGCCCGGCCTGCCGCTGTTCCCGTTCTTCGCGCTGGCCGCCGGCATGGCGGGCCTCGGCTATGTCATTCCGATGCGCCACAACCGGGCGGTCGCCGAGGCCGAGGCATTGAAGAGCCAGGAGAAGGCGACCAAGGCCGAGGAAGAAAAGAATTCGGTCAAGGCCTCGCTCGCCACCGCCGAGATCGAACTCCTGATCGGCAAGCAGCTGTCGACCCGGCTTCTGGTCTCGCATCAGGAGCTGGTCTTCCGCATGTCCAAGATGCGCAAGAAATTCGCGCAGCAATACGGCTTCGTCGTACCGGAAGTCCGTGTCGCCGACGACTTCGCCATCCCGCCGAAAAGTTATCAGATCAAGGTGCACGGCACCGTGGTCGCCGAATATTCGATGCGCGTCGGTGAGATCATGGTGCTGCTCGGCAACCGCGACATACCCGAAATCCCCGGCGAGGAAATTCGCGAGCCCGCCTTCGGCATGCGCGCCTACTCCGTCATGGAAACCTTCGCCGAGGACCTGAAGCGCGAGAACTTCACCTTCGCCGACAACATGTCGGTGCTGCTCACGCATCTCTCGGAAGTCATCCGCAACAACCTGCCGCAGCTGCTCTCCTACAAGGACATGAAGGCGTTGCTCGAACGCCAGGACCAGGAATACCGCAAGCTCGCCGACGAGATCTGCACCACCCACATCTCCTATCCCGGCCTGCAGGCGGTGCTGAAGCTTTTGCTTGCCGAACGCGTCTCGATCCGCAATCTGCATTTGATCATCGAGGCCATCGCCGAGATCGCGCCGCATGTGCGCCGCACCGAGCAGATAGTCGAGCATGTGCGCATCCGCATGGCCCAGCAGATCTGCGGCGACCTCTCGGAAGGCGGCGTGCTCAAGGTGCTGCGCCTCGGCAACCGCTGGGATCTTGCCTTCCACCAGAGCCTCAAGCGCGACGCCAAGGGCGAGGTGCGCGAGTTCGACATCGATCCGCGCCAGTTGGAGGAGTTCGGCCAGGACGCCACCAAGGCGATCAAGAAACATCTGGAAGCCGGCGAGCGCTTCGTGCTGGTCACCGCGCCCGACGCGCGCCCCTATGTACGCATGATCATCGAACGCCTGTTCACCACGCTGCCGGTGCTCTCCCACGTCGAAATCGCCAAGGGCGTCGAGATCAGGGTGCTCGGGACCATATCGTGAGCGTTCTCTCGCAGGCCGTCGTCATCGCGGCGTTCCTCGCCTTCTGCCGCATCGGCGCCTGCTTCATGCTGATGCCGGGCCTGTCCAGCGCCCGCGTGCCCGTTCAGGTCAGGCTGTTCGTGGCGGTCGCCGCCACCGGCGGTCTGCTCGCCTTTCTGTGGGACAAGATCTTTCCTTTCGTCGATCCGCGTCCGCAGGTCCTGGTGCCGATGATCATCTCGGAACTGCTGGTCGGCGGGCTGATCGGCGCCATGACCAGGCTCTACATGGAAGCGCTTCGCTTCATGGGCTCGGCCATCGCCATGCTGATCGGCTATGGCGGCTCCGGCGGACCGGCGATCGAGGAGCCGGAGCCGCAGGCGGCGCTCGCCGCCATCATTTCGTTCTCGGCGCTGCTGATGCTGTTCGTCTTCGACTTCGACCACGAGATCGTCCGTGCCCTGGTCACGTCCTACACGGTCGCGCCGGTCAACGTCTTCTTCAACCCGCAGGCAGCGCTGGTCGACATCACCGACACCGTGTCCGACACGTTCTTCCTGGTCATCCGCCTCGGCAGCCCGTTCGTCGCCTATGCCATTCTCGTCAACCTGACCATCGGCTTCGTCAACAAGCTGACCCCGCAGATTCCGATCTATTTCATCTCCCAGCCCTTCGTCATCGCCGGCGGCATGCTGATCTTCTATTTCGCCATCGGCACCATGCTGTCGCTGTTCGTCGACGGCTTCGTCGACCTCACGCTGGCGAGGTGACATGAGCACGCGCAAGGATCGTTTGAGGAAACTGGTCAAGGTGCAGGAGCAGCTGAAAGCCCTGCACGAGACCCGCCACGCCACCTTCGTGGCCGCGGCAAACGCCGCCGAGACCGAGGCCCGTGAACTGATCGGCCATTTCGGCCAGGACAATTCCCTCTCCAGCCTGTTCCCCGATCTCTATCATCGCCGCATCGCCCAGGCTGTCGTGCGCCAGGAGGAGAGCCTGGAAAGCGCCAGGCAGGAAGCCGGCCTCATCGCCGCGGCAAGCGCCCGCACCAACATGGTCGAGCGCGCCTACAAGGACGTGCGCAACCGCGACGAGCGCGAGAGATCAGACCGCGAGCGGCTCGATTTGATCACGCAGAAGCGGCAGGAATAGTCGCAGCGATTGAGACCACGCCCTAGTAGGGTCCTTAAAGGTCTTTGCCGCCATTCACCGACACGAAGACCAACCACGCGATGGAACGACCCCGCGCCTTTATTGAGTGGAGCTCGATGAGAGCAGTTTTGCACGCAAGCGCCTGCGTTCTCTCCGGATGACCCCACACACCGACGTGACCGCTGTCGCGAGCAGCAGCCTGATCCAGCTCAGGCGCCAGAGCGGCGAGGTACGGATTGCCGCGCGCCACCAGCGACGATAATCCGGAATATCGACAAGGCTGTCCCATGGTTTGCTGGCGCCGGAGAAATGCAACAGCCAGGGATCGCGGCGCTGCAGTGCCGCGGCGGCCATATCGACATAGTGCCGGCGTGGCTCCCGCTCCAGGAGCCAGACCATTGTGTTCCAGCGCGGATCCAGCAGGGCAACGCGGCCTCGGAGCAGCAGATTTATGGCGTCTTGATCACGCCAGCGGAACCTGTGCGGATGGTCGAGCACGAGTTGGCCCGCTCGCTCGCCGAACCGTTCGCGGCGAAGGGCGGCAAGGTCAAGCAACAGCATCCCGGAGTTGACATAGGTGAAGTCATCAGGGTCCCAGCCGAGCGCGTCGCGGACATGGAAGACATGGTCAGGCCGGCCGGTAGCCGCCTCCTCGGCCAGCGCCGCATGCAGGCCTAAATCCCGGACGGCACCGGCCACGGCGCCACCAAGATCGGTAGCGAGCAACGGCCGGATGTCAGCCACCGCCAGGATATCCGCGTCGAGATAGAGAACGCGATCCAGGTCGGGAAGAAACTCGCCAAGTTGCAGCCGCAGCAACGCCGCGGGCGTAACGTGATCAAAGCGCGCCATGTCTCGAAACCGGTTCTCGACGTAACGCACGAACACACGATGTGGACCCACTCGCAGCCTTTCTATGCGGCGGGAGCGACGGCTGGGTGGCGCGTCATAAAATACGTGAAAAGTCAGGGGTGGCCCGAGTGAGAGATGCGCCAGCACTGAAGCAATCGTTATAGCCGCTTGGTCGACGTTTCCGCTGTCGACACAAAGGGCGACGTTGAGACAGGTGGTCATCTTGATCCGCCTTATATTCCTGACAGACATCGGCGAGCGTGCCGACGGCATATGCCCGCGAGCAGGCATATGCCCCGATCTCTACTGGTGACATCGAAACCGCAGCAAGCCTAATTGCTAGTGGCACCAATTTATTTGCGCCGTGTGCGGAAAAGCTACTGAGGTCACCGGCAAGGTCATCGAGACCAGCATCAGCCAGGCCAACAGCGCAACGAGAAATGGCCGCGTCGCGAGATCCCTTGGCTCTGGCTTGGGTCAGTCAGCCCTCCCCGCAAGCCTGCCACAAGCTTGTTGAGGCATGGTCCTGGCTAAGGAAACCCGGTAAAAGGCGGACTTTCTTGGCGATTTCTCCACCCAGCGACATCGTGATGGATGTCGCCCGAGCTGCCGATCCGATGGATATCGAGGCTGCCCGCGCCGCGCTGACCAAGCGCGCCGGCGGCGTCGCCGGCACGTTTTCGGTCGACACCGCGGCTTCTGTCGATGCCGGCTCGATCCTGTCACGCGCGACGGCCGACAAGGCCGCAGCCACGGCCGATCCTGCCAAGAAGTTCAAGAAGTTCGAGGCGATGGTCTTGCAGACCTTCATCCAGAACATGCTGCCCAAGGACACCGAGGGCGTCTACGGTACGGGTCTTGCCGGCGACATGTGGAAATCGCAGCTCGCCGAGCGCGTCGCCGACGTCATGGCCGATCGCGGCGGCATCGGCATCGCCAAGTCGCTGCTCGCCGACCACTACATGGACGGCAAGCGCAAGGTGCCGATCGGCCCGGTCTCGAATGGACCGGAAAAGACCGAGATCGATCAGCAAACCCGTCTGTCCACCTCGCTCGTCCAGGAATTGCAGCGCAAGGCCGCCAGGTCGATGACCGGCGACGAGACAACCATAAAAACAGACATCAAGATCTAGACTGGGAAACACCATGGCCGACTCTTCCGAATTCACCGCCAACCTGCCAGCACGAGCGACCGCGTCGGACGCACCGGCCCCATTCGCCCGGCCCGGAAACCTTGCCGCCATCATCGGCCGCATCGAGGAGGTGGTCGAGGAAGAGACCGCCGGCATCCGCAGCGATACAGGCTATGACCTGAAGGCGTCGAACGCTCGCAAGAGCCGTTATCTCTACGAGCTCACCCGCGCCATGAAGGGCGGCAGCGAGGCCGAATTCCTCGAGCAGCATCGCGAGGGCCTGACCCGGCTGCGCCAGAAGCTGGCGAAGAACGAGGCCGCCATCCTGGCGCATCTGAGCGCCGTCAACGAGGTCGCCGGCCTGCTGCGCAGCGCCATCCAGCGCGCCGAAACCGATGGGACCTACTCCGCCGGCGAATTCGGCAGGGTGAAAGGTTAGAGCGCGGCGATGCCGGGCTCGGGTTCAAAATGATCAAGGTCATCGCCATAGCGGTCTGGGTCTGCGCCGCCACGCTCGGCGCGGTGTTCTATTCGTTCCAGGCCGCCGGCGAACGCGGCGTCGGCGAGAAACCCAAGCCGATGCTGGGCGGGCTGGATTACGTCAAGACCGACGTCATTTCGGTGCCGCTGATCCACGATTCAAAGATCGACGGCTACTTCCTGGCCAAGCTCGTCTACACCGTCGAGCCGGAGCAGATAAAGAAGCTGTCGATCCCGGCCGAGGCGCTGATTACAGACGAGGTCTACAGCTATCTCTACGGCCATCCCCAGATCGACTTCACCAAGAAGGCGACGGTCGACCTCGATGCCTTTCGCGCCGCCATCCGCGACACGATCAACACACGTGTCGGCGCAACCCTGGTGCATGAGGTCCTGATCGATCAGGTCAATTTCCTGAGCAAGGATGAGATCCGCGACAACTGGCTGCGCCGGCGGCAGGACGCCAGCGCCCCTGCGACCGAGACGCCTAAGCCGGTCAGCGCGCATTGAGCTATCGGCCGTCGGGCAGGCGCCAGCGGCCCCGATAACAGTTTGGCGCCGGGGCCGATTTCCTCAATTTGCGTTGACGTAAACGTCAATCCAAAGCTATATGCGGCAGCGATTATGATCGCCCAGAAAAGCAGCATGGCCTCCGGCTGGACCGAAGTGCCGTTGCGCGACAGAATGCAACCAGACAGGAGAACAGCGTGAGCGTTCAGGAGATTGCCGAGAAGATCAGGTCGCGCGTGGCCAGCAGCGGGTTCGATCGTTCCGTGAAATTCGACACCGGCAGCGACGGCGTCATCGTCATCGACGGCGCAACCGTCTCGACCACGGACGCCCCCGCCGACTGCACCATCAAGCTCTCGCTCGACGATCTGGATTCGCTGATCGCGGGCGACTTGAATCCGACCATGGCCTTCATGACCGGCAAGATAAAGGTCGAAGGCGACATGACCGTCGCCATGGCGCTGAGCCAGTTGATCGGCTGAAGGGACGTAGCCGCCAGAAGCGGCTTTGAGAAGACCAAAACGCCGCCTTTTCGGGCGGCGTTTTGTTTTGAAGGCAGTCGCGCTTAAGCCTCGCGCGCCAGGATCGGCGCCTGTGCCTTAAGCTTGCGGCCGGACGCCTTCAGCGTACCCTCGGCGCCGTCAAGCGCGCCCTCCACCAGTTCCAGCGCCAGCAGGCGGTGCCGCTCGTAAGGTCCCGGCATGGCGAGCGCACCGGTCCTGGCGGCCGAAAAGCCGAAGCGGCCATAGTAGGGCTCGTCGCCAACCAGCAGGATCGCCGCATGGCCGAGGCGTGCGGCTTCCGCGATGGCGTGCCGCATCAGCGCCGAACCGATGCCGGCACTCTTGAGCGAGGGGTCGACGGCGAGCGGGCCAAGCAGCAGCGCCGACGAACCACCCTCGCCCAGCGTGACGTCCCATAGCCGCACCGTGCCGGCTACGCCGCCCGAGGCATCGCGCGCGACGAAGGCAAGACCCTCCGAGGGCCGACGGCCACGCCGCAGCTTTTCCGACGATTTGGCCTTGCGCTTCGGCCCCATGGCGCGATCGAGCAAGGCTTCGCGCGCCGCCACGTCGGCAACGGTTTCGGCGACCACGGCGAAGGCCGGCGCATGAGCTATGATTTCAACTGACATTTCCATTTCCGCGATCCCTTCACGAGCGGAGATCTGTTCCACAGGCGAGCCCAAGCGGGCGACGGGCGCCCACCTGGGATGATCTGATCGGCTCTTTCGAACCGTCAGATCACGTAGGATCGGAGAGGCTCGAAGCCGTTGAAGGCGACCGCCGAGTAGGTGGTCGTGTAGGCGCCGGTGCCTTCGATCAGCACCTCGTCGCCGATGGTCAGCGACAAAGGCAGCGGATACGGGGTCTTCTCGTACATCACGTCGGCCGAATCGCAGGTCGGGCCGGCGAGCACGCAAGGCGCGGTCTCGGTGCCGTCATGCGCGGTGACGATCGGGTAGCGGATCGCCTCGTCCATCGTCTCGGCCAGGCCGCCGAACTTGCCGATGTCGAGGAACACCCAGCGCACATTGTCGTTGTCGGCCTTCTTCGAGATCAGCACGACTTCCGACTTGATGACGCCGGCATTGCCGACCATGCCGCGACCCGGCTCGATGATCGTCTCGGGAATGGCGTTGCCGAAATGCTTGCGCAGCGCCGAGAAGATCGCCTGGCCATAGGCCTGCGCCGCCGGCACGTCACGCAAATACCGGGTCGGGAAACCGCCGCCCATATTGACCATCTTGAGCACGATGCCTTCCTCGGCCAGTGTGGCGAACACCTTCTTGGCGTCGGCCAGCGCACGGTCCCATGCGGTCAGGTCGGTCTGCTGCGAGCCGACATGGAACGACACGCCATAGGCGTCGAGGCCGAGGCCCTTGGCATGGCGCAGCACGTCGACGGCCATGTCAGGCACGCAGCCGAACTTGCGCGACAGCGGCCATTCGGCGCCTTCGCCATCGGTCAAAACGCGGCAGAAGATGCGCGCGCCGGGAGCGACGCGGGCGATCTTCTCGACCTCCTCGACGCAATCGACCGCGAACAGCTTGATGCCGAGCTGGTAGGCGCGTGCGATATCGCGCTCCTTCTTGATGGTGTTGCCGAAGGAGATGCGGTCCGCCGGCGCACCGGCGTCCATCGCCATCTCGACTTCGGCAACGGAAGCGGTGTCGAAGGACGAGCCCATCGCAGCAAGCAGGCGCAGGATTTCCGGCGCCGGGTTTGCTTTCACCGCATAGTAGATCTTGGAATCGGGCAGGGCCTTCTCGAAGGCGCGGAAATTGTCGCGCACGACATCGAGGTCGACGACGAGGCAGGGGCCGGACGGACGTCGGGTGGCGAGGAAGTCGAGGATGCGCTGGGTGGCCATCGGGTTTCTCCATCGCGCCTTTCGGCGCGCACAAGGGTGCGGGCGCGGGCTGTCGGCCTCGCGAACACGCGGTCAAACAAAGGCGGGACGGAAAATCCATGGAACCAGCCGGTGGAGACCCCGGAACCATGAAACGCCGTCTCGCGGCGATGAACCTTGGCCTTGCCCGGCTTCGGTTCGCTTTGTCTGCCTTGGCTTGGATTGGGAGAACCCCGTTCCGCACTGCCGGCAATGAAGGTGTGCCTCTTCAGTAACCCCGGTCTTTGGACAACCGGCAGAGAACCAGAAAGGCCCGCACCGTCGTTGCTTCAAGGTGTCCTCGGTCTGGCGGTTGGCCGCTAAACCGACTGGAGGGGTTGGCTCCAGTTACCTTACCGATTTCCCTCACCATTCGAGGATCGGCGGACACCCACAGGCACGTGCGACTTTGGGCAAGCGCGATATAAGAGCGAAGCATTTCACAATCAATAAAAATCGTATCCCAGGTTGTAAAATTTCTGGCATCGAACAATGTTGGCGCAACCGTATCCGGATATCGAACGATGACAGGCACGCATGGCCCCTTCAACGCCTTCCTCGATCTCCGCCAGATGCCGGTGGCGCATGCCGAGCTCGGGCCGCTGGCCGGGCTGCGGCTGGCGGTCAAGGACATTTACGATGTTGCCGGCTACCGCACCGGTTGCGGCAATTTGCGAAAGTTCGCCGAAGGCCACACCGCTTCGCGCACGGCACTCGCCGTGCAGGTGATTCTCGACGCGGGCGCGCGTTTCGTCGGCAAGACCCAGACCGACGAGCTCGCCTTCGCCCTGTTCGGCCAGAACGCGCATTTTCCGTTTCCCGAGAATCCCGCGGCTCCCGATCGCGTCACCGGCGGCTCGTCGTCGGGGTCGGCGGCGGCGGTGGCGGGCAGGCTGGCCGACATCGCCACCGGCTCCGACACCGGGGGTTCGATCCGCGCGCCGGCGAGTTTCTGCGGGCTGATTGGCCTCCGCACCACGCATGGCCGCATTTCTCTCGACGGTACCATGCAACTGGCGCCGAGCTTCGACACGTTCGGCTGGTTCGCCGATGACATCGAGACCTACGAGACCGTCGGCAAGCTGCTGCTTGGCCGCGATCCGCACCAGCATTCGCTGGACCGCCCGCTGACGCTCGGCTGGCTGGACGAAATGGTCGCCCGGCCGGCGCTCGCCGAATATGCGGGAATGAAGGCGCTGGCGAGCAAGGTGTTCGGCACGCCGGCGACGCCGACGACGCGCTTCAGCTCTCCTCCTGATGAACTCTACTGGTGCTTCCGCCGGCTGCAGGCCAAGGAGGCCTGGACGGTGCATGGCGAATGGATCACCAGCGGCGAGCCCGACCTTGGGCCTGGGGTCGAAGAGCGGTTCGGCTTCGGCCGTGCCGTCGACGATCGCACGGCACAGGCCGAAAAAGTACGCCGGCTGACCTTTCGCGGTGAATTGAGCGCCCTGCTCGGCAAGGACGGTTTCCTTATTCTGCCGACGGTGCCGGGTCCGGCGCCTTATGTCGACAGCACACCCGAGCAGTTCCAGGCCTATCGCGAGCGCGCCTTGAACCTTCTGTGCCTGGCCGGGCTCTCCGGCTTTCCCCAAATCACCTTGCCGATCGGTTCGGTCGCCGGCGCACCGTTTGGACTTTCGCTGCTTGGCCCTTCCGGCAGCGACATTGCCCTGATACGGCTCGGCCGAAAACTTCTCGACGCAGCACAGAGGGCCTGAATAATGGACACGCTGACCCGCATGCGCGCCTTCATCGACGTCGTCGAGGCCGAGGGCTTTTCGGCGGCGGCGCGCAAGATCGGCCGCTCCAAGGCGCTGCTGTCGAAGTATGTGCGCGAGCTGGAGGACGAACTCGGCGCGCTGCTGCTGAACCGCACCACGCGCCAGTTCTCGATGACCGAGGCCGGCCACACCTACTACCGTCGCGCCTCGGAGATCGTGCGCGAAGTCGACAGCCTGGCCGACGCCGTGCGCGAGTCCTCAGGCGACGTGCGCGGCCGCATCAAGCTGTCGGCGCCGCGCACATTCGCCGACGCGCCGATCGGCCAGTCACTGATCGACTTCGCCAAGCAGTATCCCGACATCGTGCTTGATATCCAGCTCGACGACCGCTTCGTCGATCTCGTCGAGGAGGGCTTCGACCTCGCGGTGCGCATCTCGCGGCTGGAGAACTCGTCGCTGATCGCCAGACGGCTGGCGCCGTTCTCGATCAAGCTCTGCGCCTCGCCCGAACTGATCGCCAGGCATGGCATGCCGACACGGCCGCAGGATCTCGGCCACATGCCCTGCATCGTCGACACCAATGGCCGCGGCCTGAACAACTGGCCGTTCAAGGGCGACAATGGCGATCCGGTGAGCATCGCAGTGTCGGGCCCGATCGAGGTCAACAGCCCGATGGCCGCGCGCGCCGCGGCCTTGTCGGGGCTGGGATTTTGCATCCTGCCGGATTTCATCGCCGCGCCCGACCTCAAGAGCGGCCAATTGGTGGCGGTGCTCGACGACCGCATCCTGTCGGGCGGCGGCATCTTCGCCGTCTATCCGCATCGCCGCTATCTGCCGGCGAAGGTGCGCGTTTTCGTCGACTTCCTGGTGCAGTGGTTCAGGACGCGTGAGAGCGCCTGACCTGCCGCAGTCATCGAGGCGCGTCGCGCCGCGATGCGCTTTGAGTTCTCGTTGCCTGCGTGCCGTGTCCCAGAACCGCCGCGCACTTATGGGTGACATGCGCCGACAGTCCCAATTTCGCCCCCTTTCTGGTAACCTTCGGCAACTCTTTCCGAAAGCCAAGGGAATCGCGACCGCGAATGCATTTGAAACGGCACGCAATCACGCTGGCTTCGGCCTTGGCGGCGACTTTCGCCGCGACGGGACCGGCCGAGGTGCATCCGCACGTCTTCGCCGAGGCACGCCTCGACGTGATCCTGGCCCCGGATCACCAAAGTGTGAAAGCACTGCGCCATCTCTGGCGCTTCGACGATCTGTTTTCGAGTACGGTGATGATGGAGTTCGACAAGAACTCCGACCTGAAGCTTGACGACAAGGAGCTGAAGGAGGTCGCCGACACCGTTCATGCCTCACTGGCCGAGTTCAATTACTTCCAGCTCGTCACGCAGAACGGCAAGGACGTGGCGATGACGCCGCCGCCCCACCTGATGGCCAATTTCGACAACGACCAGTTGATCATCCTGTTCGAGTCCGAGCCGAAGGCGCCGATCAAGCTGACCGGCAAGATCGACATCGGCGTCTACGATCCGACCTTCTATACCGCGATCGACTTCACCGAGGATTCCAACATATCGGTCGAAGGCCTACCGTCGAACTGCGCGAGCAAGGTCATCCGGCCGGACCCGGACGAAGCCATCAAGGAAAACCAGAAGACCCTGACGGACGCCTTCTTCAACGATCCGACAGGCACCGACATGAGCAAGATCTTCGCCACCAAGCTCGAACTGACCTGTCAGCCAGAAGGATGAATCCGGTGACGAAACCGTCCCTGCGTTTGGCGTTCGGCCTGTTGGCCCTCACCTTTGCCATGATGCACTTCGCCGACGCCGCGCACGCCCAGAGTTCGCTCGGCATCGGCGTCAATGACGGCATGGCGCCCACCACCGGTCCGTTCGCCCATATCCTGATGTGGATCAATCTCAGGCAGCAGGAATTCTATCGCGCGCTGGCGACGGCCATGAAGGCGATGCGCCAGGACAACAGCAAGCTCTGGGTGCTCATCGGCCTGTCCTTCGCCTATGGCATTTTCCACGCCGCCGGCCCCGGCCACGGCAAGGCGGTGATCTCCTCCTACATGGTGGCCAACGAAGTGGCGCTGCGGCGCGGCATCCTTTTGTCCTTCGTCTCGGCGCTGTTGCAGGGCCTGACCGCGGTCGCGGTGATGGCGGTCGCCTATTTCGTCCTGCGCGGCACCGCCGTCTCCATGACCGACGCCGCCTGGTTCATGGAGATCATGAGCTTTGTTTTCGTCACCCTGTTCGGTGCGTGGCTGCTGTGGCGCAAGCTCGGCCCTTCGGTCCTGCGGCTGTTCGGGCGAGGCCCGGCCTACAGCCTGTCCGCGGCGCACGCGGGTCATTCGCACGCGGGCCATTCGCATGCGGGTCATTCGCATGCGGGTCATTCTCATGGCGCCCATTCCCATTCGCATGCCGTCCACAGCCACACCGCGCATTCGCACGCCCATGATGATCACGAGCATGCCCATGGCCATGCGCACGATCATCACGACCATGACCATCATCACGACCACGCGCACCATGATCATACCCATCACGATCATGGGGCGGGCGAGGTCTGCAAAACCTGCGGCCACTCGCATGCGCCGGATCCGGCGCTGCTGTCGGGAGACCGCTTCGACTGGCGCACCGCCTGGACGGCGGTGGCCGCCGTCGGCATCCGCCCCTGCTCAGGCGCGCTGATCGTGCTGAGCTTCGCGCTGCTCAACGGGCTCTGGCTCGGCGGCCTGCTGTCGGTGCTTGCCATGTCGATCGGCACCGCCATCACCGTCTCGGCGCTGGCGACGATCGCGGTAACGGCCAAGAACTGGGCGGTCTATTTCGCCGGCGATGGCCGCATGGGCAACCGTATCCACTCGATCGTCGAGATCGGCGGCGCCGCCTTCGTCTTCCTGTTCGGATTGCTGCTGCTGTCGGCGAGCCTGACGGGCAGCGTCTAGGCCTCCACCACGATCGAACGGGTGGCTGCGGACCTCTAACCAGGTATCTAGCCGCCGAGCTCATCCTCGATATGGGCGCGGATGATCTCGTCGAAACTCTTCTCGGCGCTGAAGCCGAGTTCCCTTGACCGCCGCGCCTCGAACCGGGTCGGCCAGCCCTTGACGATCGCCCAGATCGTCTCGTCCGGAACCTCGCGGACCAGGCTTGCCGTCTTCGATCCGGCAATGCGTTCCAGCGCCTCGATCTGCTCGCCGACGGTGACGGCGACGCCCGGCATCGTCAGGTTGCGGCGTGGCCCGACGGCAGCACCGTCGATGCCAGCCGCATGGATCAGGAAATTCACCGCCGAGCGCGGGCTGGCATGGGTGTGCACGACCGAGCGCGGCACCGGCAGGATCGCCTCCTGCCCGCTCAGCGGTTCGCGGATGATGCCGGAGAAGAAGCCCGAGGCCGCCTTGTTCGGCTTGCCCGGCCGCACGCAGATCGTCGGCAGCCGGATGCCGATCCCGTCGAAGAAGCCGCGCCTGGAGTAGTCGGCGAGCAGCGCTTCGCTCATCTGCTTCTGGGTGCCGTAGGAGGTCAGCGGCGTCGGGTGGAATTCATCGGGTATGACATCCGGGAACGGCGCGCCGAACACCGCGATCGACGAGGTGAAGACGACGCGCGGCGCGAAGCCGCCCAGGCGGATGGCGTCAAACAGCGCGCGCGTGCCGTCGAGGTTGACGCGGTAGCCGAGGTCGAAATTCGCTTCCGCCTCACCCGACACGACGCCGGCGAGGTGGAAGACGACATCGGGACGCGACGCAGCCAGGCTCTCGGCGGCGCCCGCATCGGCAAGGTCACCGGTGTGTAGGCTGATGCTGACGCCGTCCATGGCCGGCGCCTGCGGTGGCACGATGTCGTGCAGATCGAGCGCGGTGATCTTCTTGCCCCGCAGCGTGCCGTCCTTGGCCAGCCGGGCGATGAGCTTGCGGCCGATCATGCCCGCGGCGCCGGTGATCAGAATGCGCATGTCCGATATCCCTTACTTGTCCCGATTTTTGCGCTGGGTGCGCGCGCGCAGCCAGAACACCAAGAAAAACGCCAGCACGAAGACGGTGCCGAAGATACCCGCCAGCACAGTCGAAAAACTGCCGAGTGCCAACATCACGGTCGGCAAGTAGAAGGCGGCAATGCCGAACAGAAGCATGATCCATATCGCCGCGATGGCCGCATTGCGCGTGTCACGGTCCATCATGCCGCACCGGAGCGGCGGTCGTTCATCGGCCTAAGTTTCAAAGCTGGGGAACTCCTGAGGCAGGTCCGATCGAAGGTCATCGACCGGACTGACCGTGATGCGCAGCCGCGTCGTGCTCATGCTCATGATCGTGGTAGTGGTCGTCGCCATCGTCGGCGCACTGGCCGAATTCCGGTTCCACGGTGGCATGGCTGATGCCGTGTTCGCTGGCAAGCCGCTTCTTGATGGCGCTGACGGCCTGATGCGCATCGACGCCCTCGTCGAGGCACGCATGCAGCGTCGCCATGCTGCTTGTCCCGTCGATCGACCAGATATGCATATGATGCACTTCGCGCACGCCCTCGACCGTTGCCTGGATGTCCCCGGCGATGAGGTCGCGGTCGAGGCTTGGCGGTACGCCTTCGAGCAGGACGTGGGCGGCGGCACGCATCAGCGACCAGGCGGTGGACAGGATCAGCAACGAGACCAGCACGGAGAGGATCGGGTCGATCGGCGTCCAGCCGGTCGCCAGGATGACCAGTGCCGCCACGATCGCGGCGGCCGAGCCGAGCAGATCGCCAAGCACATGCAGGATGGCACCGCGCATGTTGAGGTTGTCTCGATCGCCGCCATGCAGCACCAGGAAGGAGCCTATATTGACCAGCAGGCCGAGGATCGCCACCACCAGCATCGGTCCACCCAGCACCGGCGCCGGTGTCTGCAGGCGATCCCAAGCCTCGTAGACGATCCACAGCGCGATGACGAAGATGGCGATGCCGTTGGTGTAGGCCACCAGCGTCTTGACCCGGCCGAAGCCGTAGGTGAGCTGGCCGGTCGCTGGCCGGCTTGCCAGATGGAAGGCGTACCACGCCAGGCCGAGCGCAATGGCGTCGGCGAGCATGTGGCCGGCATCGGCCAGCAGCGCCAGTGACCCCGTAAACAGACCGCCGAGCGCCTCGGCAACCATGAAGCCGGCGGTAAGGCAGGCCGCGATCAGGACGCGCTTCTTGTCGGTCGAGCCATGCACATGGCCGGCGCCATGGTCATGGCCGCCGTGATCCTGCCCGCCGTGATCGTGGGTATGCGACAAATGGCAAACTCCCGTTAGGCGCCGAATTCCGCGCGAAAATCCTCGAGCCGCCTCTTCTGCTGGCCGTCGCCATCGAAATTGGCCGGATCGAGCCAAGCTTCATAAGCCTTGCGCAGAGCCGGCCATTCCTTGTCGATGATCGAATACCACGCGGTGTCGCGGTTTTCACCCTTGACGATGAGATGCTGGCGGAAAATGCCCTCGAACTTGAAGCCGAACCGTTCCGCCGCGCGCTTCGACGGGTCGTTGCGGTTGTTGCACTTCCATTCGTAGCGGCGATAGCCGAGTTCGTCGAAGATGTATTTCATGAACAGGAACTGCGCTTCCGTCGCCGCCGGCTTGCGCGAGATGAGCGGTCCCCAATAGATGTTGCCGATTTCGATGACGCCATAGGCCGGTTCGATGCGCATCAGCGTCTGGCGTCCCGCGATCTTGCCGCTGGCCTTGTCGATGACGGCGAAGAACAGCGGATCCTCGCTCGCCTCCACCTTATCCAGCCATGGCTGGAAGGCAGCGCGGGTTTCCGGCGGATGGTCGGGCAACCAGGCAAAGCGGCCACCGACGTCGGATACGGACGAGGCTTCGTAGAGACCGTCGCCGTGCTTCGCGGCGTTCAGCGGCTCAAGCCTGACGGTCCGTCCCTCCAGCACCTTGCGCTCGGGCCGAGGACGTGGCTGCCAGTTTTCAAGATTTTCCGACACCAGAATCTCCAATCCGTTGACTTTTGCGAGCGGACGCTCACAAAAACGCTGCCGCAGAGTAAGAACCACAGGGACGGGAAAAATGCTCCACACGATTTCGGCCTTCGACCGTCTCGGCGAGGAAAATGCATTCGCGGTGCTGGCGCGAGCAACGGCACTTGCCCAACAGGGCCGCGACATCGTCAACCTCGGCATCGGCCAACCAGACTTCAAGACCCCGCAGCACATCGTCGAGGCGGCGATCAAGGCGCTGCGTGACGGCCACCATGGCTACACGCCCGCCAACGGCCTTTTGGCCACGCGCGAGGCGGTGGTGCGCCGCACGCTGACCACCACCGGCGTCGAGGTCTCGCCGGAGGCGGTGATGATCATGCCCGGCGGCAAGCCGACCATGTTCGCCGCCATCCTGATGTTCGGCGAACCGGGTGCGGAGATCCTCTATCCCGACCCCGGCTTTCCCATCTACCGCTCGATGATCGAGTTCACCGGTGCGACCCCCATTCCCGTGCCGATGCGCGAGGAGAACGGCTTCGCCTTCTCGGCCGAGGAGACGCTGGCGCTGATCACCTCGAAGACCAGGCTGCTGATCCTCAACTCGCCGGCCAATCCGACCGGTGGCGTCACGCCCCGCGCCGAGATCGAGAAGCTGGTCAAGGGGCTGGAGAAGCACCCTGACGTCGCCATCCTCTCCGACGAGATCTATGACGTGATGACCTATGACGGCGAGACACATTGCTCGCTGCTCGCCTACCCCGAAATCCGCGACCGGCTGATCGTGCTCAACGGCTGGTCGAAGACCTGGGCGATGACCGGCTGGCGCATGGGCTGGTCGATCTGGCCGAACGGCGACAAGGGCGCCCATCTCTACGACAAGGTACGCAAGCTGGCGGTCAATTGCTGGTCCTGCGTCAACGCGCCCAGCCAGTTCGCCGGCATCGCGGCCATCGACGGCCCCCAAGACGACGTCGACACGATGATGCGCGCCTTCGACAACCGCCGCAAGATCGTGGTCGACGGCCTGAACGCCTTGCCAAACATTTCCTGTATCACGCCCAAGGGCGCCTTCTATGCCTTCCCCAACGTCTCGAAGACCGGCTGGAAGGCCAAGAAGCTCGCCTCGGCCCTGCTCGACGAGGCCGGCGTGGCGCTGATCGGCGGCCCCGATTTCGGCATTCTCGGAGAAGGCTATATCAGGCTCTCCTACGCCAACTCCGAGGAAAACATCCTGCGCGCGCTGGAGCGGATCGGGACGTTCCTCGCCAAGTGAGCGTCAAGGCAGGGCGCGCTTGCTCCATCAATCTCCCTCCGCGCCAGTGTCGGCTGCGATGACGGTGTCATGATCCGTCCGGAGGCTCACGGCCAAGGCTGGGCGAGCCTGTCGGGAATCGCTACGGTCCCTGGATCAGGATCGAATTGGGGTGCCCCGGATGTTCTATGCAATCCTTGCCTATCACGTGGAAGACGCGATCAAGGCGCTGACGCCGCAAGAGGATGCGGCACTGATGGCTGAGTTGCTGAAGATCAACACCCGGCTTCATGCGGAAGGCACCCTTGGACCGTCCGCGCGTTTGGGGGCGACACAGGATGCCTTCACTTTGCGCGGCCCGGGCGACGGTGTGGTCATCGATGGGCCTTTCGCCGAGACCAAGGAACAGTTGCTCGGCCTCTATGTCGTCGACTGTGACACCAGAGACGATGCCATCGCGATCGCCCGTGACCTTCGCAGTGTCAATCCTACCGCCGTTTACGAGATCAGGCCGATTCTACTGTTCAGGCCCGGCGTGCCGCTGGCGGGCAAGTGAGCCGGCGGCGAAAAGCCATGCCGGTGCCCGTCGTCACCCACGCCCGACGAACGGCATCTTGGTCGCCATCACAGTCATGAACAGCACATTGGCGTCGAGCGGCAGGCTGGCCATGTGCACGACCGCATCGGCGACGCGCTGGACATCCATCACCGCTTCGGCTGATATCGAGCCATTGGCCTGCGGCACGCCGACGGTCATCGGCTGCGCCATGTCGGTCAGCGCATTGCCGATGTCGATCTGGCCGCAGGCGATATCAAAGGGGCGGCCATCCAGCGCCAGCGTCTTGGTCAGCCCCGTAATCGCGTGCTTGGTCGCCGTATAGGGCACCGAGCCCGGACGGGGCGCATAGGCCGACACCGAGCCATTGTTGATGATGCGGCCGCCCATCGGCTTCTGCTTGCGCATGGCGCCGAAGGCGGCGCGCGCGCACAGGAACGAACCGGTGAGATTGACGCCGACAATATCGTTCCAAACCTCGACCGGGATCTCGTCGATCGGTGTCGACTTGTAGCCCATGCCGGCATTGTTGAAGAGCAGGTCGACACGGCCGAAAGCCTCCGCCACCGTCTCGAACAGATCGTCGACCTCACCGGCCTTGCTGATGTCGCAGGCAACCGCCAATGCCTTGGCCTCGGTCGAACCGATCTCGGCGATCGCGGCATCCAGCACCGGCTTGCGGCGTCCGCAGAACACAGTGTTCCAGCCCGCCCTGAGCAATGCCGTGGCGACGCTCTTGCCGATTCCGGTGCCGGCGCCGGTGACGATGGCGGTTTTTTGCTCGGTCATGGCAGTTGTCCTCCGGCAGCGCTGTCCGTGCTCGCTTGGTCTACAAGTTTGGTTCGAGTGGAGAAGGCATCGCAAATGACGGCGGCGATGGCAAGCGCGGGCGCCGGGACATGCCCTCGAAAAATGGAACTCGTTTCCTTGGAGGAAGCCCGGCGAGCGCCGACAAAAAGGGCGGTCATTGGCGACCGCCCTGATCTGAACCGGGCTTGGGAGGAGGAAAGCCGATCCGACTGTGTAGAATCATGCGCTTCCTGGGTTAACGAAAGGTTAACGCCGGGAGGCCCCCGCCTGTCCCGTTTTGGCCTACCAGCGCGGGTTGGGTGAGGTCCCAGCCTTTGCCGCCGGCACTTTCGCCGCCGACACCGTCGCCTCGACATGGTCGACCAGCGCATCCGGCAGGCCAAGGCGCCCGGCAAGCAGGTCGAGGTAACCGCGCTCGGCGCGCGTGTCGGGGTCGATGGTGAGGCGCGACGCCGTATAGAGTTCGAGCTTCTGCGCGTCGGTCTTGGCGCCGGCCACCAGCGTGTCGAAGTCGAGCGGGCTCTCCAACTCCGCCATCAGGAATTTTTCCGCATCGGAGCCGATCCCGGCAAGGCTGAGCTTGCCGGCGATCTTCTGGCGTTCCTCGTCGTCGACATGGCCGTCGGCCTTGGCCGCCGAGATCATCGCCCGCACCAGGGTCAGCGTGAACTCATCCTCGCCTTGCGGCGCCTGCGACGGGTGGAAAGCGGTATCCTTGGGTGGCGGCAGCAATTCCGGCTCGCCCGCGGCGGGCGCCTGTTCCGGTGTGTTGCCGGCCTTGTAGTTCTGATAGGCCTTGTAGGCGAGGCCACCGATGGCGGCCAGGCCCCCGAGCTTCACCGCGGCACCCGTCACCTGCCGGCCGGCACCCGTTCCAAGCAGCACGGCGGCCAATGCACCGGCGGCCAGCGGATTGTCCTTGGCCATCTGCACGGCTTGTCCGGCCTTGTCGCGGACGGTGCCGCTGGTGCCGGGAACTTGCGAGCCGAGCAGATCGTCGAGAAGCTTCTTGGGATCGAACATCAATGCCTCCAGGATTTGCCCGGCCGAACGGGCGGGTTTCGAACGCCGAAGACGTAGGTCCCGAAGCTTGACATTGCAATGACAGGTGGCCGCTTTGCCGGCCCGGCACCTCATTAGGATCCGATGTGTGGTCCCCTGCCCCGGGCTTGCGCGAGTTCGACCTGCCGCTGGCGCTCTGCGTAGCGCTTGCGGTCTTCATCCGAGCGGGCGTCGAAGCAATGCGGACACGAAACTCCGGCGGCATATTTCGGCGACATCAGGTCGCTCTCCGTCAGCGGATGTCGGCACGCGCGGCACAATTCCGCACCGCCCTCCGCGAGGCCGTGCGACACCGAAACCCGCTCGTCGAAGACGAAGCATTCGCCCTGCCACAGGCTCTGCTCCGCCGGCACCTGCTCGAGATATTTGAGGATACCGCCCCTGAGATGGAATACGTCCTTGAAGCCGAGCGACTTCACATAGGCGGTCGCCTTTTCGCAGCGTATGCCGCCGGTGCAGAACATCGCCACCTTGCGGCCTTCGAGATCCGCCCGGTGCGCTTCCACCCAGGCCGGGAATTCGCGGAAGCTCGCCGTCGCCGGATCGACGGCGCCCTTGAAGGTGCCGATCGAGACCTCATAGGCGTTGCGCGTATCGATGACGATCGTGTCGGGCTGCGAGATCAGCGCATTCCAGTCGCCAGGCTCCACATAGGTGCCCGCGCTTGTCGCCGGGTCGATGGTCTCGACACCCATGGTGACGATCTCGCGCTTCAGCCGCACCTTCATGCGGTGGAACGGCATGGACGCGGCGCTGCTGTACTTGACCTCGAGGCCCGACAGGCCGTCGATCGTTTCGATGTGCTCGATCAGCGCGGCGATCGCTTCATCGCTGCCGGCGACCGTGCCGTTGATGCCCTCATGCGCCAGGAGCAGCGTGCCTTTGATGCCGCGTCCGCAGCAGAAGGCCGCAAGCGGCGAGCGCAACGCCTCGAAAGCGTCGAGCCGGGCAAAGCGGTAGAGCGCGGCGACGCGGACTGGCTGGGATGGCGCGGGCAGTGTTGTCATTGCCAGAGCAACTAGACGCTCGTGGAGACCGATTCAAGGTGAAACGGGTTCGGGCCGACTGTCATGGCCTTGTCGGGAAAGAACCTTTAAGCTCGGCGGCAACGCGTGACATCGCGCCGCGACCGGTTCCGTGGACAGGGCAATACCCGTCTGCTAATCGGTTGAAATTCGCCTCGATGCTGCCCTCGACAAGGAGAGACTGATGCCCAGCAAGACCGAGAAACTCCTGTCGCTCCTCAATGGCCAGCCGGTCATTCCCGTGTTGAAGATCGCCAATGTAGCCGATGCGGTGCCGCTGGCCCGTGCTCTGGCGCGTGGCGGTTTGCCGGCGATCGAGATCACGCTCAGGACCGCGGATGCGCTCGAGGCGATCCGCCGCGTGGCGGGCGAGGTCGAGGAAGCCATCGTCGGCGCCGGCACCATTCTGGACGGCAAGCAGTTCGACGAGGCGGCCGGTGCCGGTTCGCGCTTCATCGTCAGTCCCGGCATCACCCGCGAGCTTCTGGCGGCCGCCGCCGACAGCCAGGTTCCGTTGCTGCCCGGCGCCATCACGCCCGGCGAGATTATGGCGGCGCGCGAAGCCGGCCTGCGCTTCCTGAAGTTCTTCCCGGCCGAACAGTCCGGCGGCATCGCTTCGCTCAAGGCTTTTGCCTCGCCGCTGGCCGACGTCAAATTCTGCCCGACCGGCGGCATCACCGGCAAGAACGCCGCCGACTATCTCAGCCTGTCCAATGTCATCTGCGTCGGCGGCTCGTGGGTGGCGCCCGACGACATGGTCAAGGCCGGCAAGTGGGACGAGATCGAAGCTCTCGCACGCGCTGCCAGCAAACTCGCGAAATAGCCTTTCCGGACGGCACGAAAGAACCCGGACGACTCGCGTCGACCGGGCCTCTTTGACTGGCTAGACGCGGTTAGTTGCAGACTTTGACCGTCTCGGCCACCTTGCGATGATGCCGCCAGTGCGTCACCATCCTGGTCCGGCAGTGCTTCTTCATCTGCATATGATTGTCGGTCTTGACGACAACTGTCTCCGCCTGTGACGGAGCGACCGCGGCCAATGCCGCCACCAGTGCCAGAACTGATGCCAATAGAATTCTTTTCATGAAGATCGCCAGTTGGAACGCACCCACCTCAACCCGGAAACGGCTCGGCTGTTCCAGCTTCACGAGAAGTTCAGCCGGGCGTGATCCTACAGGATCAAGGCACCGCACGCGTCGTGCCTTGGACGGCAAAAAGCCGCGCGGGTCGCCCGGCGCGGCTTCGCCAATATTGTGGCCTGTGGCTACTTCGTCTGGAAGCGGGCGACCGACATGAACTTGACGGCATTGCCGGTAAAACGGCTCGCGTCGGCCATCTGGTTGCTCGGCTGGAAGCCGGCCGTATAGACCTCGCTCGGCGGCGTATGCACGATGCTGTAGGCGTAGCCCGGCGCGGTCGTCGCGCTCGAAACGGTGGCGACGTTCTCGCCGCTGGTCAGCGCCCAGCGGGCGGCCTGCGGCGCCGCGGCCACAACCACGGCCCTGGGGCCAGGCTTCTGATCGCGGGCGGTGGCCCTTGCTTCCTTGCGGGTCGTCTTCACGCCGGCGCCGATCGCGGCGGCCGGGTCGGAACCGGCAGGACGGGCGGCAACAGCCTGGCGCGGCGACGCCGCATCGACACCAGACGGATCGTTGAACGCCGAACGCGGTTCTTCGGCCAGCGAAGCCACCTGATATTCGTCGGCGGTGCCGGCCTGGGCGTTGGCCTCGTCGAGCACGGCCTTGACAGCATCCGGCTTGGTCGGCTCGGGACGCGCTGTCGGCAGCACGGAGAACGCATCCGTCGCGGTCTTGCCCTGGTCAGCCGTATCGGCCAGCGCCATCAGCACATCCTTGCTGGGCGGCGATGCGAGATCGGCCGGCAGCGAGCGCTCGGGGCGCCATGTCGGCAGCGGGATGTTGTTGAGGGCAACCTGCGCCGGATCGGCAGCCGCGGCTTCCGCGATCGCTGCCGGATCGGACTTGCCGAAAGGCATGTTCGCCGGTGCCTGCGCGGTCGCCACTGCCTGTTCGGTGGTGGCCGTGGCGTCCGCCATGGCGAAGGGAACATTCTCAGGCGGCTGTGCGCCGACATCGGCCTTCGGCCGCGGCGCGAAATCGGGCAGCGGGATCTCCTTGGCCGGCAGCGCCGCGATGATCGTCTCCGGCGTGTTCTTCTCCGGTTCCGGAGCCTGCTCGTCGGCAACCTGCGGAATCTCGGCGCGCTGGGCATTCTCGGGGGCCACGATGGCGATACCGGGCAGGTTGCTGCTCTTGGCGGTCGCGGCCGGCTTCAGATTTCCAGCCTTGGGCGCAGGTGCGGCCGAAGCGGTTTCCACGTCGGCACTATCGTCGGCCTCGTCGTCGCCACCGCCGCCGAAGAAGGCAGCGAGGAACCCGCCGGATTTCTTGCCGCTGCCGCCAGCGCTGGCCATTTCGATATTCGGTGTGCCGGAACCCTTGCGCGACTTGTAGGAGGCGAGCGCCTGTTCATAGCCGGGCAGCGGCCGGCCGTCGCTCGGCACATGCAGCGTCTTGCCATTGGGGAACAGGCTGACCAGTTCCTGGCGGCTGATGCCGGGCCAGTGGCGCACATTACCGACATCCATGTGGACGAATGGCGAACCGGAGGTCGGGTAATAACCGACGCCACCGCCCTGCATCTTGAGGCCGATGTTGCGCAGCTTCTTCAGCGGCACGCCGGGAATATAGAAATCCATCGCCTTGCCGAGCATATGCTGGCTCTTCTCGGCGACACCGCGGCTGCGGCTGCGCAGCATCGAATTGGTCGACGGCGAACGGTAGCCGCAGACGACTTGGATGTAGTCGGTGGCGCCGCTTTCACGATACGCCTCCCAGACCAGATCCAGCAGACGCGGGTCCATCTTGGTCGGCTCGTTGCGGCGCCAGTCGCGCAGGATGATGTTGATCTTCCTCAGGCCCTCGGGAACGTAGCGGCCATTGCGCTTGTAGACGATCTCCGCCTTCTCGTGCGTGTGGAGATGGTAGAGCTTCAGTGAACGAACTTCGGCCTGGGCGCCCGTGGCGGCCGCGGCAACAAAACCAAATGCGACAATCACCGCCGCCAACCATCTCGGCCAGACGCTCAAATGATAGTGCCGCCCGTTTGTGAGTCGTTCGATTCTGTTCAAATCAAAAGGCCTTGCAGGCTGCCGTTTGTCCCCGGATTTGCCCAAACGGACGTGTCGTTTTCACATCCGAATATCGATCCTAATGGTTAATCATCGCTTATTGAAGCCAAAATGCGGTAACACCGTGGCGATATCCCGTCAAAAATTGTTCGCACGGTTTCTTGGTAAACCGCTGGTTTAGATCAGGATTCCGGCTTTGGCCGAACACGATCTGTTACCATTGGCCTCAATGCGTGAACAACACCCCATCGAGTGCCGCCTCCGGCCCGCCATAGTCCGGGGAACGCACTCTGTCAGCCCCCTATAATGACGAGGGAAACTGGTCCGGGCCTTGCGGTTCAGGAAGCAAGCCTGTCGACGCGGCCGGTTTCCGGGTCGATGCCGTATTCCTTGAGCTTGCGGTAAAGCGTCGAGCGGCCGATGCCGAGCCGGCGGGCGACCTCGCTCATCTGGCCATTGTAGTGATCGATGGCGAGCTTGATCATTTCGAGTTCGACATCGGCCAGCGCACGCACATTGCCGCGCTCGTCGAGCGCCCGCAGCGTGCCGAAGCGGGGCTGCGCCCCGGCGGGCTGCACAGCTGCCGGGGCGGTCTCGTCGGGCACAACATCCTCATCGCGCGGCGCCAGCGAGGGGGCAGCCCCGCTTGCTTCCAACGTGTCATCCGCTTCGAGATTGACAGTGCCTTCCACCTGCGCCCGGATCTGGGGAAAGTCATCGGCGGTCAACACATCGCCTTCGCACAGCACCGAGGCGCGGAAGACGGCGTTTTCGAGCTGCCGGATGTTGCCGGGCCAGTCATAGGCCTGCAGAACGCCAAGTGCCGCAGCCGAAATGCCCTTCAGCCGATGACGCGGGTCGGCCGGCGCCACCTTTTCCATGAAATGCGTGACCAGATGGGGAATGTCGTCGCGGCGGTCGCGCAACGGCGGCACGAAGATCGGGTAGACATTCAGCCGGTAGAACAGATCCTCGCGGAATTTGCCGTCCTTGACCTGCTGCAGGAGGTTGCGGTGCGTCGCCGAGATCAGCCGGATGTCGACCTTGACGGTCGAGCGGCCGCCGACCGGATCGACCTCGCCCTCCTGGACGGCGCGCAGCAGCTTGACCTGGACGTCGAGCGGCAGGTCGCCGATCTCGTCGAGGAACAGCGTGCCCGAATGCGCCTCGACGAATTTGCCGGTGTGCTTGTCGGTGGCGCCGGTGAACGAGCCTTTCTCGTGTCCGAACAGGATGGATTCCACCAGATTGTCGGGGATGGCGCCGCAATTGACCGTGACGAACGGTTTCGAGCGGCGGTCGCCGCTGCCCTGGATGGCACGCGCCACCAGCTCCTTGCCGACGCCGGATTCGCCTTCGATCAGAATCGGAATGTGGGAGGCCGCCGCTTTCTGGCCGAGGCGTATCACCCTGTCCATGGCCGGACTGTGGGTGACCATGTCCTTGAAGGTCAGCAGCCCGCCGCGTTTGCGCGACGTGCGCTTGACCTCGCCCTCGACCGCTTCGACCTTGAGCGCATTGGAGATCGAGGCCTGCAGCCTGTCGGGCGAAGCCGGCTTGACGACGAAATCGAAAGCGCCGTGGCGCATCGCCGAAACCACGGTTTCGATACCGCCCTGCGCGGTCTGCACGATGACCGGCACGCTGATGTCGCGCTCGCGCATCGCCTTCAGCACGCCGATGCCGTCGAGACCGGGCATGACAAGGTCGAGGATCACGACCGAGACATCGCGGGCGCCAGGCCCGTCGAGAACTTCGAGGCCGGCGGCACCGCCATCGGCGACGATCGCGGTATGGCCGAACCGCGTCACCGCCGCCTCGAGCAGCCGGCGCTGCACGGGATCGTCATCGACTATGAGTATGGAACCTGTCATGACTGTCTTGGTCTGCCCGCGCCCGAATTCCCCATGGATCATCTTGGCACAGGGTTCTAAATAAGGTTTCAAAAAACCCGGTGAACGAATTCCTTAGGATTTGACCGGCTTCTCCATTCCCGTTGAGTCTGGCTCCCTAATTCCGGCCACTTGATTCAAAGCGGCCAGTTGATTCAAAGAAGGCCAGTTTGGTTCAAAGAAGGTATGTCGATGCGCATGATGTTTGATCGGCGGATTGCGGCGCCAGCGTCCGGTCAGGGCGCGGCCGGGCTTGGCGATCTGCCGGAATGGAACCTCGCCGACCTTTATGCCGGCATGGAAGCGCCGGAACTGAAACGCGACCTTGCCAAAGCGGCCGCCGACGCCATCGCATTTGAGGCACGCTGGAAAGGCACGCTCGCCGCCGAGGCCGGGCGCGGCAGCGCCGGCCGACTGGGCGAGGCGCTGGTCGCCTACGAAGCGCTCGAGGAACTGATCGGCCGCATCGTCTCCTATGCCGGCCTCGTCTATGCCGGCAACACCGCCGATCCGCAGCGCGCCAAGCTCTATGGCGACATCCAGGAGAAGATGACCGACGCCAGCGCGCATCTGCTGTTCTTCGCGCTCGAGTTGAACCTGATCGACGATGCGGCGATCGAAGGCGCGCTGGCCAGCGACCCCGCCTTTGCGCATTACCGCCCGTGGGTGCTCGATCTGCGCATGGACAAGCCCTACCAGCTCGAGGACCGCGTCGAGCAGCTTTTCCACGAAAAATCGATCACCGGACGCGGCGCCTGGAATCGCTTGTTCGACGAGACGATGACCGATCTTCGCTTCGATATCGACGGCGAGGAACTGACGCTGGAGCCGGCCCTCAACCGCCTGCAGGATGCCGACGGCGAGGTCCGCCGGCGCGCCTCGGAGGCGCTGGCCACCACCTTCCGCAAGAACCTGCGCACCTTCACGCTGATCACCAACACGCTTGCCAAGGACAAGGAAATTTCCGACCGCTGGCGCGGCTTCGAGGACATTGCCGATTCACGCCACCTCGCCAACCGCGTCGAACGCGGCGTGGTCGATGCGCTGGCCACCGCCGTGCGCGAGGCCTATCCGCGCTTGTCGCACCGCTACTACGCCATGAAGGCGCGCTGGCTCGGCATGGAGGTGATGAACCACTGGGACCGCAACGCGCCGTTGCCGGAGACGCCACAGGCGGTGATCGGCTGGGACGAGGCCAGGAACACGGTGCTGTCGGCCTATCACCGCTTCTCGCCCGAGATGGCCGAGATCGCGCGCACCTTCTTCGACCGCAACTGGATCGATGCGCCGGTGCGTCCGGGCAAGTCCCCCGGCGCCTTTGCGCACCCGACCGTGCCATCGGCTCACCCCTATGTGCTGCTCAACTACATGGGCAAGCCGCGCGACGTGATGACGCTGGCGCATGAACTCGGGCACGGCGTGCATCAGGTGCTCGCCGCCGGCCAAGGCGCGCTGATGGCCTCGACGCCGTTGACGCTGGCGGAGACGGCATCCGTCTTCGGCGAGATGCTGACCTTCCGTTCGCTGCTCGAGCGGACCACCGACCGGCGCGAGCGCAAGGCCATGCTCGCCCAGAAGGTCGAGGACATGATCAACACGGTGGTGCGCCAGATCGCCTTCTATGAATTCGAGCGCAAGGTGCATGCCGAGCGCCGCAAAGGCGAATTGACATCCGACAGGCTCGGCCAGTTCTGGCTGGAGGTTCAGGCCGAAAGCCTGGGACCGGCGATCAAATTGCGCGAGGGCTACGAGGTGTTCTGGACCTACATCCCTCATTTCATCCACTCGCCCTTCTACGTCTATGCCTATGCGTTCGGCGACTGCCTGGTGAACTCGCTCTATGCGGTCTACCAGAATGCCGAGCGCGGCTTTCAGGACAAGTATTTCGAGATGCTGCGTGCCGGCGGGACCAAGCATCATTCGCAGCTTCTGGCGCCATTCGGCCTCGACGCAACCGACCCCGCCTTCTGGCAGATCGGGCTCGGCGTGATCGGCGGCCTGATCGACGAACTGGAAACGCTGGACGATTGAGACGCCCTCTGGTCGGGCAAGAACAGTTTAGCCGGAATGCATGTCTGGACCCGGCTATTCTTGCCCTAAATATTTGTTCTTGAAGAACTCTCCACGGACGTTTTCCGATAGCTTTCCGCAAGCTCTATGGTAGCTTTCCCTTTAAGCTCAGCCGGAGCGCATGCGGATCGGCGAGGGAAAGTCTCCGCCAGCCGTGCGTCCAGGCGAACGCGACAAGGCCGTTGGCCATGGGCAAGGAAAGCCGATCGCCGACAGCTCGAACCGAAGCCGGCTGTTCCGCGAACCCGCGGGACCATCATCGAGTAGTCCTTCGCCGAAGGTCATGACCCCGCGGCAGACGGATCTGACTGGAGAGAGACAATGGGCACTTTTTTTATGTGGTCCTGGCGTTCCTGGTAGGCGTGTTGGTCGGCTGGTTCATCTGGGGGCGTCTGCGCGGTGAGCTCGACAGCCTGCGCGGCGACCTCGATCGCACCCGCAGCGAGCGCGACAAGCTGCGCGCCGACAGTGACCGCCTGACCGGCGAACTCAACGCATGCGGCAAGACCCGCTCCGACCTCGAGCGCCAGCTGCGCGAGGCGCAGGCCTCGTCGGGCGCCGGCGGAGCAAAGGCGTCAAGCCAGCCACCGGCAGCCCTGATGTCGACGCCTGCCGTTGGTAAATCCGCTCCGGCGACGGCCAAGCCAGCCGCCGCGAAGGCCGCGCCGGCAAAGGCGGCGCCGAAGCCCGCTGCGGCCAAATCCGCAACCGCTTCGGCACCGGCGGCCAAGGCTCCAGCGACCAAGGCACCGGCTGCCAAAGCTCCGGCGAAGGCAGCGCCCGCCGCCAAAAAGACGGCATCGCCAGCTGCCAAGCCGGCGTCGGGCAAGCCCGACAATCTGCGCCGGCTGATCGGCATTGGCCCGGTCAACGAAAAGCTGCTCAAGGCGCAAGGCGTCACCACCTACGCCCAGATCGCCGCCTGGACGGCAGCCGACATCAAGCGAATCGAGGATGTCATGAACTTCGACGGCCGCATCGCCCGCGAACGCTGGATCGAGCAGGCCAAGTTGCTCGCCGCCGGCAACGAGGCCGAATTCGCCAAGCAGTTTCCGACGGCCGGAACCGCCAGCAACACCTGAGCGATGGATCCAGGGACCATGTGACGGCGGCGCCAAGGCGCCGCCGCATTCTTTTTGCCGGCAAGGTTCGATCCGGCAAAGGTCGGCTTTGAGGGACAGGGTGCCGTTCCCTCGATTGCGCGCGCACGGCCCCCCATATAGAGCGATCGTCGGCTACATCGATCCCGGTTCCCATGTCCCTGCCCGCCGCAATTTTCCGCAACGACGAAAGCGCGCGCCAGCTCGTTTTCGAGCGGCCGGCCGATATCATCGTCGCGCATGAGGCCAAGGACTTTCCGGCGGCGTTGCAAGCGGCGCAGGCCGCGCATGACGCCGGCAAATGGCTGGCCGGCTATTTCTCCTACGAGGCCGGTTACCTGCTCGAGCCGAAACTCGTTCCCCTGCTGCCCGGCCGGCGCCGAGCCCCGCTGGTTTGCCTCGGGGTCTTCGATGCTCCTGATGAAGAAGCCGTGCCGCAGCCAAGCACGCCCACCAATGGCCCGATCTTCGATGCAAGGGCGACGTGGTCGTTCGAAGACTACGAGAAGCGGTTCTCGCGGCTGCACCAGCACATAAGGCGGGGCGATTGTTACCAGGGCAACCTCACCTTCCCGGTGCACGCGCAATGGTCCGGCGATCCGCTCGCCGCCTTCGACGCGCTGACCGAACGCCAGCCTGTGAAATATGGCGCGCTGATCGCGCTCGGCGACCCGATCGTTCTGTCGCGCTCGCCCGAACTGTTCTTCGAGATCGATGCGGCGGGGAGGATCGAGACGCATCCGATGAAAGGTACCGCACCGCGCGGCGCAACCAGGGACGAGGACGAACGGCAGAAGAATTTCCTGCGTACCGACGAGAAGAACCAGGCCGAGAACCGGATGATCGTCGACCTGCTGCGCAACGACATATCGCTGATCAGCGAGGTCGGCACGCTGGAGGTGCCGGAATTGTTCCGCATCGAGACCTACCCGACCGTCCACCAGATGGTGAGCGACGTCAGGGCCAAGCTGCTGCCCGGCCTCGGCATACGCCAGATCTTCGCGGCGCTGTTTCCCTGCGGCTCGATCACCGGCGCACCGAAAATCCGCGCCATGGAGATCCTGCACGATCTGGAGGGCACGCCGCGCGATGTCTATTGTGGCGCCATCGGTTGGATCGCACCCGGCGGCACGATGCGCTTTTCCGTAGCGATCCGTACCATCTCGCTCTTTGCCAACGGCGAGGCCGTCTACAATGTCGGCGGCGGCATCGTCTTCGATTCGGTCGCGGAAGAGGAGTACCAGGAGTGTCTGCTCAAAGCCCGCTTCGCGACGGGGACACCGCCGGTTTCGAGCTGATCGAGACCATGCGCTGGGAACCCGCCTCGGGCTTCCTGCGCCTCGATCGCCATCTTGCTCGCCTTTATGGCTCGGCGGTGGAACTGGGCTTCAGCTATGATCCGCAAAAGGTCGGCGAGGCCCTGAGCGGCGCGGTCGATCGATCGCCCATCGCCATGCGCACGCGGCTCGCTCTGTCGCGAAATGGCGAGACCAACGCCTCTGCGCAACCCTATGAACCCCTTGCCTCCGACAAGGTGTGGACGCTGCGGCTGGCACGGACGAGACTCGATTCGAGCAACATGCTGCTGCGCCACAAAACCAGCCGCCGGCAGCTCTTCACCCAGGCCCGCTCCGAATATCTCATCACCCAGGCCGATGAGGTGCTGCTGGCCAATGAGCGCGGCGAGATCTGCGAAGGCACTATCACCAATGTCTTCGCCGATTTCGGCGACGGCATACTGGCGACGCCGCGGCTCGATTGCGGCCTGCTGCCTGGCGTATTGCGCGGCGCGCTTCTGGATGAAGGCCGCGCCAGTGAAGCGATCTACAGCTTGGCTGACCTGAAATCCGCCAAGGCACTGTTCGTCGGCAATTCGCTGCGCGGGCTGATCCCGGTAAGACTGATCTGAGGCATGACGTCCCTACCCGCCCACACGCCCTATGATGGCTCGTCGAAACTCTTCACCATCGGGCTGAAGCCGCTCGACCCCGCGGACTGGATCGAGGTCGACGATCACCTGCTGCCCTATCTCGCCGAGAAGCGCCGGCTCTATGCCGAGATCCCCGAGCGAGTTTTCGTCGAGGAGGACGGCACGCGCGCCGCCCAGCAGGAGGTGCTCGAATTGCTCGGCGCCTACCTGCCGGAAAGATTCCCCGACACCCACCGGCGCGGCGATGCGGGCGTTGCGGTCGTGGGCGCGACGGGCCGTCCCACGATCCCCTCCAGCCTCGCCGCCGCTCCCTTGGTCGCGGCCTCGCTGCTTGTCCAGGAAGACCTCATCCTCATGCGTCGCGACGACAGCGGCTGGCGTCTGGCCGCGGGTTCGCTGTGCTTCCCCTCGTCCTGGGCGCTCACTGAAAAATTCGGCAAACCGCTGCAGCAGATCCACGAGCCGGTGCCGGGCTTCGGCCCGGGCACAAGGCCGGCCGATCTCATCAACCGGATGTTCGATGGCCTGCAGGGCCAGGCGGTCGAGCGTTACAATTGGTCGATCCAGTCAGGGGACGCGCTCTACCATCCACTGTCCAATGTCGAGCGCATCGACCGCGCCACCAGCCGGCCGACACGTTTCCCCGACGGTGACGTCAAGGCGCACGCCTTCATTCGAGTGGAGCGCCAGACGTTGCGCAAACTGCCGGCGTCGCGCGATATCCTGTTCACCATCCGCATCCATCTCGACCCGCTCGCCGTGCTGGCGCGGCACCCGGACCGGGCGACGCTGGCGGCGTCCTTCGCTGCCCAACTCGAAGCGCTCGATATCGCCCAGCTCGACTACAAGGGCCTGACATCGGATCGCGATCGGTTGATCGCTGTCCTTAACCACATGGCCAAGGACGCGTAACCGCGGGTTGGCGCTTTTCGCTGGTTTATGACAATGATCTGTGATGTAGCGCATGGCCGTTGGGCGAAAATGCCCGGCTTTTGCATGGGGTTGCTCGGCTTTTGCACGTAGTTGCCCGGCTTTGCACGCAGTTGAAGGAGTGCTCGATAAAATGGCGAATGAAAACTGGCCCGTTTACGGTGAGATCACCGGCCCCGTGGTGATGATCGGCTTTGGCTCGATCGGACGCGGAACGCTGCCGCTCATCGAACGCCATTTCAAGTTCGACAAGTCGCGCATGACGGTCCTCGACCCGCGCGATACCGATCGCAAGCTGCTCGACGAGCGCGGCATCGCCTTTGTCCAGGAAGCGGTGACCGAGAAGAACTACAAGAAGCTTTTGACGCCGCTTCTGACGAATGGCGCAGGGCAGGGCTTTTGCGTCAACCTGTCGGTCGACACCGGCTCGGTGGACTTGATGCGGCTCTGCCGCAAGCTGGGCGTGCTTTATATCGACACCGTCGTCGAACCCTGGCTTGGCTTCTATTTCGACGCCAAGGCCGACAATGCGAGCCGCACCAACTATGCGCTGCGCGAAGCGCTGATCAAGGAAAAGCACGACAAGCCCGGCGGCGCGACGGCGATCTCCACCTGCGGTGCCAACCCCGGCATGGTGTCATGGTTCGTCAAGCAGGCGCTGGTCAATTTGGCCACCGATCTTGGCATGGAATTCTCCGAGCCCGCGCAGGACGACCGTGAGGGCTGGGCGAAGCTCATGAAGAAGGCCGGCGTCAAGGGCATCCACATCGCCGAGCGCGACACCCAGCGCACCAAGAAGCCCAAGCCGATGGATGTGTTCTGGAACACCTGGTCTGTCGAGGGCTTCATCTCTGAAGGATTGCAGCCGGCCGAGCTCGGCTGGGGCACGCACGAGACCTGGATGCCGAAGAACGGCAAGAAGCACAAGCACGGGTCCAAGGCCGCGATCTACCTGGAGCAACCGGGTGCCAACACGCGCGTGCGCTCTTGGTGCCCGACGCCCGGGCCGCAGTATGGCCTGCTGGTGACGCACAATGAGGCCATCTCGATCGCCGATTTCTTCACCGTGCGCTCCAAGAAGGGCAAGGTTCAATACCGCCCGACCTGCCACTACGCCTACCATCCCTGCAACGATGCGATGCTGTCGCTGGACGAGATGTTCGGTGCCGCCGGCAAGCCGCAGCCGGTGCACCATGTGCTCGACGAGAACGAACTGGTCGACGGTGTCGACGAACTCGGCGTCCTGCTCTACGGCCATGACAAGAATGCCTACTGGTACGGTTCGCAGCTGTCGCTCGCCGAGGCGCGCAAGCTGGCCCCGTATCAGAACGCCACCGGCATGCAGGTCACCTCGGCGGTTCTGGCCGGCATGGTCTGGGCGCTAGAAAATCCGGCCGCCGGCATCGTCGAGGCCGACGAGATGGACTACAAGCGCTGCCTCGACGTGCAGTCGCCCTATCTCGGACCGGTCAAGGGCTATTATACCGACTGGACGCCGCTCGACAGGCGCCCAGGTCTCTTCCCGGAGGACCTCGACCGCAGCGACCCGTGGCAATTCCGCAACATCCTCGTCCGATAGCATCGCGCGGACCCTATGCCATTGCCTTGCAATCGCCCGGAAATCGGGCGATTGAAGGGATGCGGCCTGGAGTGGCGAGTGCGTCCCGTTGGACGCATAAGCACACCCCAGCACTTTGGACGTTCGCGTCGCGATTTCCAGAAATCGGACCGATTTTTGGACCGACGCGTTTGGAGAGGATTCATATGACTATTGCGCGCAAAGTTCTTTCTATGGGCGTGGCGGGCGCCATTGTCTCGATGCTCGCTGCCTGTACCACCAGCGGCCCCGGCGAGCCGCCGATGGCAACGACGCCGAAAGGCGTCGAGGGTTCCTGGATCGATGCCAAGGGCACCGGCCTGTCGACCTTCAACGGCGGCAAGTTCACGACCGTCGCCACCGACACCGGCCAGAAGCTGGCCGATGGCAGCTACACGATGACCGGCGCCACTTCGGTGCAGATCAACGGCACCTCGCTGATCCGTCAGACCGGCGTCAGCTTCAACTGCCTGCTGGTGTCGACCAGCCAGCTCAACTGCACCAGTTCGGGCGGCCAGAATTTCGTGCTGACGCGACGCGCCTGAACCGGAGAACATTCGCTTGCTCAAGGACGGCGGCCATTGGCCGCCGTCCTTTTTTATGCCGGCAAAGCTCACCTGGATTTCCGCTTGCGTCGGCCGGAAGGCGATGGGAACATGATCAACGCTGGCTGTTATATCCCAGTCAAGCAAGGGCGTTAGACGCCTCTGATCAGCCTACCGGGAGACGAAGATGAAGAAGCTTGCCGCCATTGCCGCCCTTTCCGCGTCGACGCTTGGCCTGTCGGCCGGCGCATCCTTTGCCGACTACACACTGAACATCCTGCACATCAATGACTGGCACAGCCGCATCGAAGGCAACAACAAATATGAATCGACCTGCTCGGCCGAGGAGGAGACCAAGGGCGAGTGCATCGGCGGCGCCGGCCGGCTGATCACCGCCATCGCCCAGGAACGCAAGAAGCTGGAAGGCCAGAACGTGTTGCTGCTCAGCGCCGGCGACAATTTCCAGGGTTCGCTGTTCTACACCACCTACAAGGGCAAGGTCGAAGGCGAGTTCCTCAACGACATGAAGTTCGACGCCATGGCGCTCGGCAACCATGAATTCGACGACGGCGAAACGGCGTTGGCGCCCTTCCTCGACATGATCAAGTTCCCCGTGCTCGGCGCCAACGTCAAGGCCAACGCCCAGTCCAAGCTCGGCGACCGCGTCAAGCCGTCGATCGTCGTCGAGGTCGGCGGCCAGAAGATCGGCATCATCGGCGCCGTCACCAACGACACGCCCGAACTCGCCTCCCCTGGCCCCAACATCACCATCGAGGACGACGTCAAGTCGATCACGGCGGAGGTCGAGAAGCTCAAGGGAGAAGGCGTCAACAAGATCATCGCCGTGACCCATATCGGCTATAACAGGGAGCGCGACGTCATTGCCAAGATCCCCGGCATCGACGTCGTCGTCGGCGGCCACAGCCACACGCTTCTGTCCAACACCGACCCGAAGGCGGCGGGACCCTACCCGACGATGGTCGACAACCCCGGCGGCTACAAGGTACCTGTGGTGCAGGCGGCGTCCTATTCGAAATATCTCGGCGAGTTCAAGGTCGTGTTCGACGACAATGGCGTCGTCAAATCGGCGAGCGGCGACCCGATCCATCTCGACAAGTCGATCACGCCCGACCCCGCGGTGCTCGCCCGCATCAAGGAACTCGGCGCACCGATCGAGGCCTTGAAGAACAAGGAAGTGGCCGAGACCACCGACGTGATCGACGGCAGCCGTGAGAACTGCCGCGCCAAGGAATGCGCGATGGGCAACCTCGTCTCCGACGCCATCCTCGACCGCGTCAAGGGACAGGGCGTCGAGATCGTCATCTCCAACGGTGGCGGCCTGCGCGCCTCGATCGACAAGGGCACCGTCACCATGGGTGAGGTGCTGACCGTGCTGCCGTTCCAGAACACGCTGGCGACCTTCCAGATTTCCGGCAAGGACCTGGTCGCCGGGCTCGAAGGCGGGCTCAGCCAGATCGAGGACGGGGCCGGCCGCTTCCCGCAAGTGGCGGGCCTCAAATATTCCTTCGACAGGTCGGTCGCACCCAATGCCGGCCGCGTCAAGTCGGTGGAGGTGATGGAAAACGGCGCCTGGACGCCGATCAATCCCGACAAGGACTATCTGGTTGCCACCAACAACTATGTCCGCCAGGGCGGCGACGGCTACAAGGTCTTCGCCGAAAAGGCCAAGAACGCCTATGACTACGGCCCCGGTCTCGAACAGGTGGTTGCCGACTATCTCGGCGCCCACCGGCCCTATACGCCGAAGCTCGACGGCCGCATCACCGAGATCGCGGCGACGGTTGCGGCGGCGCCTGCCGCCGAGCCGGCAAAGCCTGCCGAACCAGCAAAGCCTGCAGCGCCGGCCGAGCCCGCCAAACCGGCTGAACCTGCAAAGCCCGCCGATGCCGCACCGGCGATGCCTCAACTGCCTGCCAACTCAGGCGATATCGCCAACACGCCGCCAGCCATATCGACGGAAAACGCGCCTCCCTCACCAGCCACGCCGGCACCTGAACCGGCAAAGCCTGCCGAGACTGCCCCAGCCGCTCCCGCCCCGGCAGCACCCGCGCCCGCCGAGCCGGCAAAGCCCGCTGAAGCCGCACCGGCCACCGGCAGCCATGTCATCGTTACGGGCGACACCTACTGGGATCTGGCGAAGAAGGCCTATGGCGACGCGACCAAGTGGAAGCTCATCTACGACGCCAACAAGGGGCAGAAGCCTCACCGGCTTCCGATTGGCGGCACGCTGACCATCCCGCCGAAATAGCCTTCGCTTCGAGGCCTGGAAAACACCACCCGCCCGGGAAACCGGGCGGGTGTCGCTTTTTAAGGCTAAGGTGCGGCCAGACGCAGCATTGAAAGCCTGCGCAAGATGGTTAGGTTCGCGCCATCCGGAGAACCCTTATGACGCTTTCTTCCCAGATCGATGCCGACGCCGCAAAGGCGGTTGGCCCGCTGCCGCCAGGCCATCCGCCGGTCAAGACGGGCAAGGTTGGCGTCATGCTGGTCAATCTCGGTACGCCCGACGGCACCGATTTCAAGCCGATGTGGCGTTATCTCAGGGAATTCCTGTCCGATCCGCGCGTCATCGAGCTCAACAAGGCGATCTGGTATCCGATCCTCTACGGCCTGGTGCTGACGTCGCGGCCGAAAAAATCCGGCGCCAACTACGCCAGGATCTGGAACCGGGAAAAAAACGAGTCGCCGCTGCGCACCTATACCCGCGCGCAAGGCGAAAAACTGGCCGAGGCGCTGCGCGACCTGCCCAACGTCACCGTCGACTGGGCGATGCGCTACGGCAATCCGTCGACGGCAAGCGTGGCTGAGCGGCTGGTCGCGCAAGGCTGCGACCGCATCCTGTCGTTTCCGCTCTACCCGCAATATTCCGCCACCACCACCGCAACCGCCAACGACCAGCTGTTTCGCGCTCTGATGAAGATGCGCCGCGCGCCGGCGATCCGCAGCGTGCCGCCCTACTACGACGAGCCGGTCTACATCGAGGCGCTGGCACATTCGATCGAGCAGCATCTGGCAACGCTGGATTTCGAGCCGGAGGTGGTCATCACCTCCTATCACGGCGTCCCGAAACCCTATTTCGAGAAGGGCGATCCCTATCATTGCCACTGTCTCAAGACGACGCGGCTGCTGCGCGAGCGGCTGGGCTGGGACGAGAACAAGCTGATCACCACCTTCCAGTCGCGCTTCGGCGCGCAGGAATGGCTGCAGCCCTACACCGACAAGACGGTGGAGAAACTGGCCAAGGACGGCGTCAAGTCGATCGCCATCGTCAATCCCGGCTTTTCCGTAGACTGCATCGAGACGCTGGACGAGATCGGCCGCGAAGCTGCCGAGACCTTCCATCATGCCGGTGGCGAAAAATTCGCCCATATTCCTTGCCTCAACGACAGTCCGGAAGGCATGGCGGTGATCGAAGCGATGGTACGGCGCGAGCTGTCTGGCTGGGCCTGACGCCGGAACCACCACCACTCCGGGGGCGTTGAGGCGCACCTTCCGGAGACGTGGATGCCGCGCAAACTTGACCTCAGAACCGGCCGGCCCGTCTGGTCGGCCTATCGCGCGCCCGCGGTGCCGACCGACAGTCTGACCCGGGACGTCAAGACCGATGTGCTGATCATCGGCATGGGGATCAGCGGCGCCATGATGGCCGAGGCGCTGACGGCGGACGGTCACGCCGTGATCTGCATCGACCGCCGCGGACCGCTGAAAGGCTCGACGGCGGCAACCACGGCGCTGGTGCAGTTCGAAATCGACCAGCCGCTTTCAATTCTGTCGAGAATGATTGGCAAGGCCGAGGCACGGCAGGCGTGGCGACGCTCGCGGCTGGCCGTTTCCAATCTTGCCGCCCGCGTCACCGAACTCGGCATCACCTGCGGCATGAGCCGTACCCAATCGCTCTATCTGGCCGGCACCGTGCTCGGCCCATCGCAATTGCGTGAGGAAGCCGAGGCGCGCCGGCAAGCTGGGATCGCCGCGACCTATCTGACCCCTCGGCCGCTCGCCGAGGCGTTTGGCGTCGACCGCGATGGCGCCATCCTCAGCCATGGCAACGTCGCGCTCGACCCGCGCAAGCTGACGGCAGGACTGCTGCTCGAGGCGCTGGGGCGCAAGGCTCGCCTCTACACGCCCGTCGAAGCGACGGCGATCAAGGACAGTGCCGACGAGGTGGTCGTGGCAACCAGGGACGGCCCCACCATCACGGCGCGGCATGTCGTCTTGGCCACCGGTTACGAGTTAGTCGACATCGTGCCGGCGGCGGCCCACCAGATCATCTCGACCTGGGCGATCGCGACGCGCCCACAGCCGCGAAAGCTCTGGCCGGGTGCGACGTTCATCTGGGAGGCGTCGTATCCCTACCTCTATGTCAGGGCGACCACCGACGGCCGGGTCATATGCGGCGGCGAGGACGAGGATTTCGTCGACGAGACACAGCGAGACGAACTCATCCCTGACAAGAGCGAACGCATTGCCGAAAAGCTTGGCAGGCTGTTGCCGCATCTCGACGCCAGGCCCGAATTCGCCTGGACCGGCTCCTTCGGCACGACGACCACAGGCCTCCCCTACATCGGCGCCATTCCCGGGCATCCGCGCATCCATGCCGTGATGGGTTATGGCGGCAACGGCATCACCTTCTCGCGCATCGCTGCCGAGATCGTTCCGGCCTCGATCGGCGGGCTTGAAGACACGGATGCAAGCCTGTTTGCCTTCAACCGTTGAGTGTATACTCGCAAACAATCCCTCATCACCTGATTGTAACGTTGCTGAAACACACTTAAGTCTTTGGTGAAGTCGGCCACGTGGGAATGGCTCGCGTGGCCTGCCTCTGAGGGAGAGCCAAATGGATTTCAGTGGTTTCGATATTGCGGTCGTTGTTCTGGTCGCGCTTGTCGTGCTGGTGCTGTTCAAGGGCATCAAGACAATTCCGCAGGGATACAACTATACCGTCGAACGCTTTGGTCGTTACACCAAGACACTGAGCCCCGGCCTCAACCTCATCACGCCGTTCGTCGACCGTATCGGCGCCAAGATGAACATGATGGAACAGGTGCTCGACGTTCCGAGCCAGGAGATCATCACCCGCGACAACGCCATCGTCGGCGTCGACGGCATCGCTTTCTACCAGATCCTCAATGCGGCACAGGCCGCCTATCAGGTTGCCGGCCTGCAGAACGCTATCCTCAACCTGACGATGACCAACATCCGTACCGTCATGGGCTCGATGGACCTCGATGAGCTGTTGTCCAACCGCGACGCCATCAACGAGCGCCTGCTGCGCGTCGTCGACGAAGCGGCGCATCCGTGGGGCATCAAGATCACCCGCGTCGAGATCAAGGACATCAACCCGCCGGCCAACCTGATCGAATCGATGGGCCGCCAGATGACCGCCGAGCGCAACAAGCGCGCGCAGATCCTGGCCGCCGAAGGCCTCAAGCAGTCGCAGATCCTCGAAGCCGAGGGCCGCAAGGAAGCCGCCTTCCGCGACGCCGAGGCGCGCGAACGCTCCGCCGAAGCCGAAGCCCGCGCCACCCAGGTCGTGTCGGAAGCGATTTCCAAGGGCGACGTGCAGGCGCTGAACTACTTCGTCGCCCAGAAATACACCGAGGCGCTGGGCAAGATCGGCACCGCCACCAACAGCAAGATCGTGCTGATGCCCTTCGAGGCCTCGTCCCTGATCGGCTCGCTTGGCGGCATCGGCGAAATCGCCAAGGAAGTCTTCCGCGGCGAAGGTACGACCGGTGCGCAAAGGCAGGCAGCACGTCCGCCTGTCGTCAGGCCCTCCGAAAACTGAGATAGGCCACGCTCATGATCGACCGCATCGTTTCTGAACTGGGTCCCTGGAACTGGATGGTTCTGGGCTTCGTGCTGCTGGTGGTAGAGGTCATCGCGCCGGGTTTCTTCATGCTTTGGATCGGCGTCGCCGCCCTGATCGTCGGCGCGGTGTCGCTGCTGATCTGGGATGCCGCCATCTGGACATGGCAGGTCCAGGTGCTGCTATTCCTCGTGCTGTCGCTGGTTTCAGCCTTTGTCGGCAAGAAACTCATGGGCGGACGCGACCAGCCGACCGACCAGCCGCTGCTCAACCGCCGTGGCGCGCAGATGATCGGCAGGATGGCGACACTTGCCGAACCGATCCGCGACGGCCGTGGCCGCATCAAGCTCGGCGACACGCTGTGGCGCGTCTCCGGCCCGGATTTGCCCGCCGGCACCCAGGTCCGCGTCACCGCCGCCGCCGACACCGACCTGGAGCTGACGGTGGAGCAGGTCTGAGATTCAGACAGCGCCAACGCGCTAAGGTGTTGAGATTCAGGTCAGGCCGAGTCGAGAAGGATGGCTTTCGAGAACCGGAGCGGAGCGTACTTAAGTACGTGAGCTCAGTTCTAATGCGACGCAGTAGAACGGGGAAGCGCAGAAAGCCGTCTTTCGCAGGCCGGCCTCACCTGAATATCGATGCCTCAGGCTGCGCCGATACGCAGCAGGTCGTGGAAATGCACCACGCCCAGCGGCATGTTGTTCCTGGTCACCACCAGTGCGCCGATATTGTGCTCGTTGAGCAGCGCGATGGCCGTGCCTGCAAGCGTCTGCGGGTCGACCGTCTTGGGCGTACGGGTCATCACCTCGTCAACGATGACGTCGGCCAGGTTACGGTGCAGGTTGCGCGCCACATCGCCGTCGGTGATGATCCCGGCCAGTTCGCCATTCGCGTCGACGATCAGCACGCAGCCGACCTTCTTCTGCGACAACGTCATCACCGCTTCCGGCATCTTGGTGCCGAGCGCTGCCAACGGCATCTGGTCGCCGACCCGCATGATCTCGGAGACCATGGTCAGGTTGGCGCCGAGCTGGCCGCCGGGATGGAAGGTGCGGAAATGGTCGGGCGTGAAGCCGCGCGCCTCGAGCAGCGCGATCGCCAGTGCGTCGCCGACGACCAGCTGCAGCAGCGTCGACGTCGTCGGCGCCAGGCCATGCGGGCAGGCCTCGGGGGCGCGTGGCAACAAAAGCACGACGTCGGCCGCCCGCGCCAGCGCCGATGTTTCGCCCGAAGTGACGGCGATGAGCGGAATCGAGAAACGCCGGGAATAGGCGACGATGCCCATCATCTCCTTGCTCTCGCCCGACCAGGAGATGGCGATAATGGCGTCGTCCTTGGCGATCATGCCGAGATCACCATGATTGGCCTCGACGGGATGGACGAAGAAGGCAGGCGTGCCGGTCGAGGCCAGCGTCGCCGCGATCTTCGAACCGATATGGCCGCTTTTGCCGACGCCGGTGACGATGAGCCGGCCCTCGATCTTCGAGATCATGTCGACGGCATGGGCAAAGGGTGCCGCCAATCCGTTCTCGAGCGCCTCGGCAAGGGCCGCGATCCCGGCCTGCTCGGTTGCCACCGTTCTCAGCGCCGATTCGATCGACGCTTGCCTGTCCAGGGGCTTCTTATCGAGAGGTCTCGCATGCATGGATGATGCGATTAGCGCTTTGCCGCCCGCCTGTCCAACAGAAATGGCCTTCCGCATGACGGCCGAATGTGTGCGGCAATTGGGGACAGCCACAAGGATCAAAACAGAAAGCACGACGCGGACCCGCATTGTCGCCCGCGGAAATCGCGTTTGGGCCGGTGACGCGCGCGGCCTCAATCCTCCGTTAACCATCCCCATTTACGGTTCGGTAAGTATGGCGCGCACGCGCCGCGCAAGCAGTGGTGGCGATGTCCGGGGTCCAGCCAGAAAAATCGAGAGGACGGCGGGGCAAGGCGGTCTGCGCCTTGCTGCTGGCAACCAGCGTCCTTGCCTTGCTGCGTCCTGCGCCCCTCCAGGCCCAGGAAACGGAACTGCGTGGAGAAGTGTCGGAATCGGCGATCCTGTCCGACCAGCAGCGCAAGGCAAGAAACCTGGTTCTTGTCCAGCAAGCGGCGGCCAATGCTGCCGCGCAGGGCGATGCGTCGGCGCGCACCTATCTGCCGGCCAGCGCCGGTGCCGTGCCTGACGATGCCGACGCCGCGAACTCGACCACCAGCGTCTTCGACCCGCCCCAGGCCACCGACGATACCTCCGCCGACGCACCGCCGCCGCCCAAGCCGCGCCGCACTTCGACCGCCAGGCAGAACGCGGCCGACAAGGCAAAGGACAAGGCTGCCGACAAGTCCAAGAAGAAAAAGAGCACCACGGCGGCTACGGATCCAACCACCACCGCCACTACGGCGACGACCGACGATACCGACAACACCGCGACGGACCAGGAAGCGGCCAACCGCCGTGCACTTACCATCGACAGTGTGGACAGGCAGAAACTCGACGCCGGCGCCGAGCGCACCGCTGCGATCGAAGGCCGGAACAAGAAGCCCGAGGACGATCCGTTCGCCGCCACTGGTGTCAAATGGGGCTCCTTCGTCATCCGGCCGACCATCGAACAGGGGCTGACGGCGACGACCAACGGCGATTCGAGCAGTGCCGGCACTTCGGCGCTGCTGTCCGAGACGGCGCTGCGCTTTACCGCCGCTTCCGACTGGCGCGAAAACTCGGCGACCATCGACGGCTATGGCATTTTCCGCGAAACCGTGTCGGGCTACCCGGTTCACGATGCGCAGGGGCGCATCCAAGGCCAGCTCAACGTCGATCTCGACAAGGAATTGCGCGCCATCGCCAAGCTCGGCTACGAAGCCGTGCCGGAATCGGCGTCTTCGCCCGATGCCATTGCCGGCGTCAGCACCCAGCCGCTGCGGCAGACGATCGATGGCAGCATCGGCGTCGAGAAGGCGGTCGGCAAGATGCAGTACACGTTGACCGGAGCGGTCTCACACGACTTCTACGGTGACGCCAAGCTCTCCGACGGCACCTCGCTGTCGCAGAAGGATCAAGACAACACGCTCTACACGGCAACCTTGCGCACGGGCTACGAGATTTCCCCGGCGCTCACGCCCTTCACCGAAATCGAGGTCGGCCGCCGGGCCTATGACCAGCGCATCGACAATGAAGGCTTCGAGCGATCCTCGACGCGCCTCGGCGCCCGCGCGGGCCTGCAAGTCGACATGGGCGAGAAGCTGTCGGGTGAATTCTCGGCCGGCTGGCTCAGGGAAGCGGTCGACGACAAAAGCCTTGAAGCGATTTCGGGTGCCACCGTCAATGCCGATCTAAAATGGTCGCCCGAACGCGGCACCACGATCGGCCTGACCGGCAAGACCACCGTCGAGACCACGACCACATCGGGCGAAAGCGGCGATATCCTCTACTCCGGACGCCTGACGGGCGAACGCGTGATCCGATCCAATCTCACCGCGAATGCGGCCCTGGGCCTGGACTGGCGCGACTATGTCGGCATCGACGGCCATGACAGGATCCTGAGCGCGGAAGCAGGCCTGACCTGGTGGCTGAACCGCTATGCCGGCCTCACCACCCGGGTAAGAACCGAAAAGCTGACCAGCAACCTGCCCGGCCGCGACTACACAGCCAACAGCATCTACCTCGGCATGAAAGTGCAGCGCTGAAGGCGTATGCACTTCGTCGTCCTGCGCCGCGTCGCTTCGCTCCTTGCTACGCCCCAGTATGACGAAGTGTAGGGCCTAAAATGCCGCCCCGCGCCGTTCTGATGGCTTCATCTCATCGAGAAGCGTGCGGATGACGCCGGCCATGCTCTGGTTCATGTCGTTGCGCCACAGCGCGAAGGCGACATTGGCCTCGACGAAGCCTTCGGGCGAGCCGCAATCGAAGGTGCGGCCCTGATAATGGTAGCCGTAGAACGCTTGCTGCTTTTCCAGCTTCAGCATCGCGTCGGTGAGCTGGATTTCGTTGCCGGCGCCCTTCTCCTGGCCTTCGAGAATTTTGAAGATCTCCGGCTGCAGGATGTAGCGGCCGTTGATGTAGAGGTTGGACGGCGCCGTGCCGGTCTGCGGCTTTTCCACCATCTCGGTGATGCGGAAGCCGTGATGGGTGTCTTCGCCGCGGCCGACAATGCCGTATTTGTGAGCCTCCGCCGGGTCGCATTCCTGCACGGCGATGATGTTGTTGCCGGTTTCCTCGTAGAGTTCGACCATCGCCTTCGTGCAGCTCTTTTCCGACTGCATGATCATGTCGGGCAACAACAGCGCGAACGGCTCGTCGCCGACCAGTTCGCGCGCGCACCACACGGCATGGCCGAGACCCATCGGCACCTGCTGGCGGGTGAAGCTGGTCTGGCCTGGCGCCGGCTGCAGCCGCTGCAAGCGGGCTAGCTGCTCGTCCTTGCCGCGCTGTGCCAGCGTGTCATAGAGCTCGAACTGGATATCGAAATGGTCCTCGATGACCGTCTTGTTGCGGCCGGTGACGAAGATGAAATGCTCGATGCCAGCCTCGCGCGCCTCATCGACGACATACTGGATGACCGGCCTGTCGACGACGGTCAACATTTCCTTGGGAACAGCCTTGGTGGCCGGGAGAAACCGCGTGCCGAGACCGGCGACCGGGAAAACTGCCTTGCGAACTCTCTTCATACTTTCAATTATCCGTTTGCTGGCCGGCTCCGCAATCCCGTCTCGCGACATTTTCACGCCGGAATTGAAGATTACTGGAGCGGCTGAGGGAAACTTCCACCGGTTAAAGCATTGAGGTGTCTTTTCGTTCCAGGCGACGCCTATGGTAAACTAATTCCTAACCCGGTTCGGCGATGAATGGTCTTTCCTGAGACAAAGAAGGAGGAAAAGATGTCCGTTCGCAATGCCGCAAAAATTTTCACCAGCGTCATGACGGCAGCCAGCCTCTCGCTCGCTTTGCTCATTCCCACCGGGCCGGCCTTCGCCGACGCCGGGTTCCGGCAATGGGTCGCCGGCTTCCGCGCCACCGCCGTGGCGGGCGGCGTTTCCGGCGCCGTCTACGACCAGGCCTTCAGGGGCATCAACGAGCCCGATCCGGTGGTGCTGGAAAAGGCACGCACCCAGCCCGAATTCACCGCACCCGCCTGGGATTATTTCGACAACCGGGTCCATGACCAGTCCGTCGCCGTCGGGCAGCAGATGGCGAAAAAGTGGAAGCCTTGGCTGGACAGGATCGAGGCGCGGTTCGGCGTCGACCGCTACGTTCTCCTGGCCATCTGGTCGATGGAATCGAACTATGGCGAGATCCTCAAGCGCGACGACATCATGCGCAACGTCGTGCGTTCGCTGGCGACTTTGGGTTATGGCGACCCGAAACGTTCGAAATACGCCCGCACCCAGTTGGTCGCAGCGCTGAAGATCCTGCAAACCGGGGACAGCGACGAGAGCCACCTGATGGGCTCCTGGGCGGGCGCCATGGGCCAGACCCAGTTCATTCCGACCAGCTACCAGCACTATGCCGTCGACATGGATGGTAACGGCAAGCGCGACATCTGGAATTCCATTCCCGATGCGCTGGCGACATCGGCCAACCTGCTCAAGAAGAATGGCTGGCAGGCCGGCAAGACCTGGGGCTACGAAGTCACCTTGCCGGCAGGCAAATTGCCGGGCGGATCGAAGACGCTGGCGCAATGGCAGGCGCTCGGCGTCGTCAGGGCCAACGGCAAGCCGTTCAAGACCCTTACCGACAAGGCGACGCTGAAAGTGCCGGACGGCCGTGGCGGGCCGGCCTTCCTGATGATCAGGAATTTCTCGGTCATCAAGGCCTACAACAATGCCGATAAATACGCGCTCGCCGTCGGTTTGCTTGCCGATGAGATCGCCGGCGGCAACGGCCTGGTGCAGGACTGGCAGCGGCCTTTCACCAAGCTCAGCTTCGAGGAAAGGCAGGAGTTGCAGAAGCGACTTTCCCAGCATGGCCTTTATGATGGCAAATTCGACGGCAAGATCGGTGACGGCTCGAAGACGGCCATCATGGCTTATCAGGCGAAGGTTGGCTTGACCCAGGATGGCTATCCGAGCTTGGAAGTGCTGAAATGGCTCCGGCAGAAATAAAGCCGACCACGGCGCCACGCGCTTTTTTTGCGCACAAACCCGGCGCCATGGCGCTTTGAACTTGCGCCCGGCGCCAAAAACGGCTCCGGTTTGCGGGACCAGGCACTAGGGATGGAGGAGTGATTGGTTTCGGCCGCGCGTATCGCGTTGTTTGTTCGTCGCATGCCGATCCTAACTCTGGCGATCGTCCTGCTGGCAATTGGCGTGGCCGGCGCCGTCCATGCCCCAGCCATGGCGCAGGAGCAGCCGCAGCAGAGCCGAGGCTGGTCGTTGCGCGACCTTCTGTTTCCGCGCCGCAGCGAGCGGGTCGAGCCGCCGCTGGACATCCAGCAGGCGAGACCCAAGCCGAAGAAGAAACCTCGTGCGCCTCGCCCACCCGAGGAGCCTGCGACGCCCGTGGCCGAAAAAGCGCCCGACGCCCGCACCGTCCTTGTGGTCGGCGACTTCATGGCGGCGGGCCTCGCCGAGGGTCTGGACGAAGCCTTCGCCGAGAATACCGGCGTCAGGATCGTTGTCCGCAGCAATGGCTCGTCAGGCTTCGTGCGCGATGATTTCTACAACTGGCCCGAACAGATCAAATCGCTGATCGAAACCGAGAAACCCGCCGCGGTGGTCGTCATGCTGGGTCTAACGACCGCCAGCAGATGAAGGTCGGGGACGTGCGCGAGCAGCCTCGTTCCGAAAACTGGACCAAGGAATACGAACGCCGCACCGATGAGTTCGGCAAGGCAATCGCCACCCCCAAGGTGCCTTTCCTGTGGGTCGGCATGCCGGCCTTCCGGGTGCCGAAGATGACCTCGGACATGCTGGCCTTCAACGACATCTACCACAAGGCGGCCGAAAGCCACGGCGGCGAATTCGTCGATGTCTGGGACGGCTTCGTCGACGAGAACGGGGCCTTCATCACCAACGGCCCCGACATGAACGGCCAGCCCGTGCGGCTGCGTGCCGATGACGGCATCAACGTGTCCAAGGCAGGCAAGCGCAAGCTCGCCTTCTACACCGAAAAGCCGCTGCTGAAGATCCTTGGACTGGCCGCGCCGGGAAGCGTGGCACCGACGACGGCGCCGGCAGGCGCACCGGTCGAGGCACCCGCTCCGGCGGCCGCCCCCATCGTCATCGATCGCACCCAGCCCATGCTGCTCAGCGATCCCGCGCTCGACGGCGGCACCGAATTGCTCGGCGCCGCCCCACTGCCGAAGGCCGATCCAGCTCTTCCCGGGGAAAGACTGGTGATCGAGGGCAAGGCGCCGGAAGCGTCGCCCGGACGCGCCGACGACTTTTCCTGGCCGCCGAAGGCAAGTCCGGCAACAGCGGCGGCGGCCGCCGATACCACGACGGCGATCACCCCTTAGCGCGGCAGGACGGTCGTCCCCATCAGCGCCTCGTCGATCGAGCGTGCCGCCTGGCGGCCTTCGCGGATGGCCCAGACGACCAGCGACTGGCCACGGCGCACGTCGCCCGCCGCGTAGAGCCGGTCGACGCTGGTCCTGTAGTCGCGGTCATTGGCCTCGACATTCCTGGAACGGCGGCTGTCGGTGGTGATCTTCATCTCACCTTCCAGTTCCGCCGCAACGCCTGCCGTCGCCGGTCCGGCAAAGCCGATGGCGATGAAGGCGAGATCGGCGCGGATGACGAATTCGGTGCCGGCGATCGGCTTGCGCTTCTCGTCGACCTCGCAGCACTTGACGCCGGTAAGCTGGCCCTCTTCGCCGATGAATTCGAGCGTCGCCACCTGGAATTCGCGTTCGGCGCCCTCGGCCTGCGAGGACGAGGTGCGCATCTTGGTCGCCCAGTAGGGCCAGACGGCGAGCTTATCTTCCTTCTCGGGCGGCTGCGGGCGGATGTCGAGCTGGGTGACGCGCACGGCGCCCTGGCGGAAGGCGGTGCCGACGCAGTCGGAGGCGGTATCGCCACCACCGACGACGACGACATGCTGGCCGCCGGCGATGATCGGATGCGACGGCCATGCCACGGACTGGATCGGCTCACCGCCGACGCGGCGGTTCTGCTGCACCAGGTAGGGCATCGCGTCATGCACACCGCCGAGATCGTCGCCGGGAATACCGGCGGCGCGCGGCGTTTCCGAACCGCCGCAATAGAGCACGGCATCATGGTCGGCGAGGAGTTCAGCCACGGGCTTGTCGACGCCGACATTGACGCCGCAATGGAAGGTCACGCCCTCGCCCTGCATCTGTTCGATGCGCCGGTCGATATAGTGCTTCTCGATCTTGAAGTCGGGAATGCCGTAACGCATCAGCCCGCCTGGCCGGCTCTCGCGCTCATAGACATGCACGTCGTGGCCGGCGCGGCCAAGCTGCTGGGCAGCCGCCATGCCGGCCGGCCCGGAGCCGATGATGGCGACCCGCTTGCCGGTCTTCTTCTCCGGCGGGTAGGGCCGGATGTGGCCGGTCTCATAGGCCTTGTCCGCGATCGCCTGCTCCACCGTCTTGATGGCGACAGGAATGTCCTCGAGGTTCAGCGTGCAGGCTTCCTCGCAAGGTGCCGGACAGATGCGGCCGGTGAACTCCGGGAAGTTGTTGGTCGAGTGCAGGTTGCGGATCGCGTTGTCCCAGTCCCTGTTGTAGACGAGGTCGTTCCAGTCGGGGATCTGGTTGTGGATCGGGCAGCCGGTCGGCCCGTGACAGAACGGAATGCCGCAATCCATGCAGCGCGCGGCCTGTTTCTCGACCTCCTTGTCCGACATCGGCAGCGTGAATTCGCGGAAATGCCGGATGCGGTCGGAGGCCGGCTGGTACTTGTGCACCTGCCGGTCGATTTCGAGAAAGCCTGTTACCTTGCCCATAGTCCAGTTCCTGCTGTCCAGATGGTGCGGTTTTCGCCGCACCCGTTAACCTCTTGAGGCAGCCATGGCAACCTTGAGCCCGAGGTCAAACTTGTCGATGAAGGGAGCCGGGAAGCCTGGGCTCCCCGGCAATTCTCAAAAATCTATTCGGCCGCGACGCCCATGCGCATGCGTTCCATCTCGATCAGCGCGCGGCGGTATTCGACCGGCATGATCTTGCGGAATTTCGGCCGGAACGTCGCCCAGTTGTCCAGGATCTCGCGGCCGCGCACCGAACCCGTATAGTGCACGTGGTTCGAGATCAGCTGGTAGAGCCGTTCCTCGTCATGGCTGGTCATGTCGCCGGAGACGTCGACGCGGCCCTTGTGGTCGAGGTCGCCGCCATGGTGCAGCAGCTTTTCCATCAGGTCGTCTTCTTCCGGAACCGGCTCCAACTCGACCATGGCCATGTTGCAGCGCTCGGCGAAATCGCCCGCCTCGTCCAGCACATAGGCGACGCCGCCCGACATGCCGGCGGCAAAGTTGCGGCCGGTCTTGCCGATGACCACGACGACACCGCCCGTCATATATTCGCAGCCATGGTCGCCAACGCCTTCGACGACGGCGGCCACGCCCGAATTGCGCACCGCGAAGCGCTCGCCGGCAACGCCGGCGAAATAGGCCTCGCCCTCGGTCGCGCCATAGAGCACGGTATTGCCGACGATAATGGAATCGGCCGCCACGATCCTAGCTTCTTGCGGCGGCCGGATGACGATGCGGCCGCCCGACAGGCCCTTGCCGACATAGTCGTTGCCGGCACCGACCAACTCGAAGGAAACGCCGCGCGCCAGGAAGGCGCCGAAGGACTGGCCGGCGGTTCCTGTGAGCTTGACCTGGATCGTGTCCTCGCGCAGCCCCTTGTGCTTGAAGCGCTTGGCCACCTCACCCGACAGCATGGCGCCCGTCGAACGGTCGACATTGCGGATGTCGACTTCGATCTTGACCGGTTGCTTCGCCTCCAATGCAGGCTTCGCCAGTTCGATCAGCTTGCGGTCGAGCACGTCGTCGATCGGGTGCTTCTGCCGCTCGGTCCAATGCACTGCTTCATGCGGCGCATCGGGCTTGTAGAACATCTTCGAGAAATCGAGCCCGCGCGCCTTCCAGTGCTTGATCACGTCGCGCTTTTCCAGAAGGTCGGCGTCGCCGATGATCTGGTCGATATGGGTAAAGCCCATTTCAGCGAGCAGCGCCCGCACCTCTTCCGCCACGTAGAAGAAGAAGTTGATGACATGCTCGGGCGTACCCTTGAAGCGCTTGCGCAGCACCGGGTCCTGCGTCGCCACACCGACCGGACAGGTGTTGAGATGGCACTTGCGCATCATGATGCAGCCGGCCGCGATCAGCGGCGCGGTCGAGAAGCCGAACTCGTCGGCGCCGAGCAGCGCGCCGATGATGACGTCGCGCCCGGTGCGCAGGCCGCCATCGACCTGCAGCGCCACGCGTGAGCGCAGGCCGTTCAACACCAGCGTCTGATGCGTCTCGGCGAGACCCATCTCCCACGGGCTGCCGGCATGCTTGAGCGAGGTCAGCGGCGATGCACCAGTGCCGCCATCGTAGCCCGAGATCGTGATGTGGTCGGCGCGCGCCTTGGCGACGCCGGCGGCAACCGTGCCGACACCGACTTCCGACACCAGCTTGACCGACACGTCGGCGGCCGGATTGACGTTCTTCAGATCGTAGATCAGCTGCGCCAGATCCTCGATCGAATAGATGTCGTGGTGCGGCGGCGGTGAGATCAGGCCGACGCCCGGCGTCGAGTGCCTCACCTTGGCAATGGTCGCGTCGACCTTGTGGCCGGGCAATTGGCCGCCCTCGCCGGGCTTGGCGCCTTGCGCCACCTTGATCTGCATGACATCGGAATTGACGAGATACTCGGCCGTCACCCCGAACCGGCCCGAGGCGACCTGCTTGATCGCCGAGCGTTCCGGGTTCTTGCCGCCGCCAGGCGGCGGCAGATAGCGATCGGCCTCTTCTCCGCCCTCGCCCGTGTTCGACTTGCCGCCGATCTGGTTCATGGCGCGCGCCAGCGTGGTGTGCGCTTCCCTGGAGATCGAACCGAACGACATCGCCCCGGTCGAGAAGCGCTTGACGATGTCGGCCGCCGGCATGACGTCGTCGAGCGCGACCTTCTTGCGCCCGCTCTCATCCGCCAGCTTGATCTTGAACAGGCCGCGTATGGTCTGGGCGCGAGCCGTCTCGCTGTCGATCTGCGCCGAATACTCCTTGAACGTGTCCCACGAACCCTGGCGCACGGCGTGCTGCAAGGTGGCAACCGCGTCGGGCGACCACATATGCGCCTCGCCGCGCATGCGGAACAGATATTCGCCGCCGACTTCCAGGCTGTTGCGCAGCACCGGATCGCTACCGAAGCCGTCTGTGTGGCGGCTGACGGTTTCACCTGCGACCTCATCAAGTCCAACGCCTTCGATCAGCGTCGCGGTGCCGGTAAAGTACTGCTGCACGAAATCGGTCTTCAGCCCGATGGCGTCGAAGATCTGCGCGCCGCAATAGGACTGATAGGTCGAGATGCCCATCTTGGACATCACCTTGAGAATGCCCTTGCCGATCGACTTGATGTAGCGCGACACCACTTCATAGGCGTCTACCTCTTCCGGCAGCTCGCCGCGCTTGTGCATGTCGAGCAGCGTGTCGAAAGCGAGATAGGGGTTGATCGCTTCCGCGCCATAGCCGGCAAGGCAGCAGAAATGATGCACCTCACGCGGCTCGCCCGATTCGACGACCAGGCCGACCGCGGTGCGCAGGCCCTTGCGGATCAGATGGTGGTGCACGGCGGCCGTCGCCAGCAGTGCCGGAATGGCGATGCGGTCCGGTCCGAGCTGGCGATCGGAAAGGATGATGATGTTGTAGCCGCCGGCGACCGCTGCTTCGGCCCGCTCGCACAGACGTTCGACGGCGCCCTGCATGCCGGCCGCGCCTTCGCTCGACCCATAGGTGATGTCGATCGTCTTGGTGTCGAAACGGTCCTCGGTGTGGCCGATGGAGCGGATCTTTTCGAGATCGCCATTGGTCAGGATCGGCTGGCGCACCTCGAGCCGCTTGCGGCGCGAATTGCCGACCAGGTCGAAGATGTTCGGCCGCGGTCCGATGAAGGACACCAGGCTCATTACCAGCTCCTCGCGGATCGGGTCGATCGGCGGATTGGTGACCTGGGCGAAATTCTGCTTGAAATAGGTGTAGAGCAGCTTCGACTTGTCCGACATCGCCGAGATCGGCGTGTCGGTGCCCATCGAGCCCACCGCTTCCTGGCCGGTGGTCGCCATCGGCGACATCAACAGCTTGGTGTCTTCCTGGGTGTAGCCGAACGCCTGCTGGCGATCGAGCAGGCTGACGTCCTTGCGCAGCGCGCGCGGCTCCACCGGCTTCAAATCTTCCAGGATGAGCTGCGTGTTGGAGAGCCAGGTCTTGTAGGGGTGCCTGGTCGCGATCTCCGACTTGATCTCCTCGTCGGGGACGATGCGGCCCTTGGCCAGGTCGATCAGAAGCATGCGGCCGGGCTGCAGCCGCCACTTCTGCACGATCTTCTCCTCCGGCACCGGCAGCACGCCGGCTTCCGAAGCCATGATGACGCGGTCGTCATCGGTGACGATGTAGCGTGCCGGACGCAATCCGTTGCGGTCGAGCGTGGCGCCAATCTGGCGGCCATCGGTGAAGGCGACTGCTGCCGGCCCATCCCACGGCTCCATCAACGCCGCATGATACTCGTAGAAAGCCTTGCGGTCGGCATCCATGAGCTTGTTGCCCGCCCAGGCTTCCGGGATCAGCATCATCATGGCGTGGCTCAAGCTGTAGCCGCCCTGGAAAAGGAACTCGAGCGCATTGTCGAAGCACGCGGTATCCGACTGGCCGTCATAGGAGATCGGCCAGAGCTTCGAGATGTTGTTGCCGAACAGTTCGGAATCGACCGACGCCTGGCGCGCCGCCATCCAGTTGTTGTTGCCGCGCACCGTGTTGATCTCGCCATTGTGGGCGACCATGCGGTAGGGATGCGCCAGCTTCCACGACGGGAAGGTGTTGGTCGAGAAGCGCTGGTGGACGAGGATCAGCGCGGTTTCGAAACGCGGGTCCTTGAGGTCCTTGTAGTAGGCGCCGACCTGATAGGCCAGGAACATGCCTTTGTAGACGATGGTGCGCGCCGACAGCGATACGCAATAGGCGCCGACATCCTTGTTGTCGTTCTCGGCGTAGATGCGACCGGAGATGACCTTGCGCAGCAGATAGAGCCTGGCCTCGTATTCCTCGTCATCGGTGATATCGGCCGTGCGGCCGATGAAGACCTGGCGGTGGAACGGCTCGGACGCGACGATGTCAGGCGCCTTGGACAGCGACGAATTGTCGACCGGCACGTCACGGAATCCGAGCAGCGGCAGCCCCTCGGACTGCGCCGATTCGGCGATGATCTCTTCGATATGGGCACGAAGGATGGCATCCTGCGGCATGAACCAGTGTCCGACGCCATACTGACCGACCGGTGGCAGTTCGATACCTCGGGCCGCCATCTCCTCACGGAAAAAAAGATCCGGAAGCTGCACCAGCACGCCGGCCCCGTCGCCGACCAGCGGATCGGCACCGACGGCGCCGCGATGCGTCAGGTTCTCGAGCACGGCAAGCCCGTCCTTGACGATCTGATGCGACTTCACGCCCTTCATGTTGACGATGAAGCCGACGCCGCAGGCGTCATGCTCGTTGCGCGGATCGTAGAGACCCTGAGGGGTGAGGCCGCCGGTAGTCGCGCGATTTTTGATGGAGGTATTTTTGACGGCGGCCGCTTTCGTCTGCGCGGCCTGGCCGTTCGTCGCAGAGAGCGTCAATTCCGTCATCGTTCTATCCTCCGTTCCGCGCCACTTGGCATGGCCTGCGGGCGCTGGTTTGCCTTGGCGAGCACTTGGGCTCGCCCCTTCATTCTTGCGGCACGTCTTGCGAAATCGCCGAACCAAGCGGCGCGCCGCAGGTTCACATCCGGTATCGTACAGGCCAGAGCTGGTCCGTCCACCTGTCGCTCGCGGCAAAAGCCGGAGTGGCCCAAACGATACGCCAATCCAGCCAGTTTTGTGCGACAAAATAAGACAGCACTACTGTCCTAAATTTTTATGACAGAAATCCAGAACCCACACAAGACCGATTCACAAAAAACTTGGCCGCATCGCGACACAAAATTTCGTGAGGCAGCCGAAAAACGTAAGCTTCGGTCTCTGAAGGCCGCCGCCAGCCCGACACTGGCTTTACCCGTTTTCTGGTGGCTGGCTCTTGCGGGCGGGTCATGAAACCGGTCAAGGTCCCCGGCGATTTTCCCAACACAGGCAGACGCATGTTCTTCGCTTCCGACAATTGGGCAGGCGCCCACCCAAGCATTGCAGCCGGCCTCTCGGCTCATACCGCCGGCTTTTCGACCGCCTACGGCGACGGTGCGCTCGACCAGGCCGTCTACCAGCGCTTCAGCGAGATTTTCGAACGCGAGGTGGCCGTATTCTTCGTGGCGACCGGCACAGCCGCCAATTCGCTGTCGCTGACGACCTATAACAAGCCAGGCGGCATTTCCTTCGCCCACCGCGAATCGCATGTCATCGAAGATGAATGCGGCGCGCCGGAATATTTTTCAGGCGGCGCGCGACTGCACGCGGTCGACGGCGCGCTGGGCAAGATCGAACCACACAATCTGGACAGGGCGATCGGCCGTTTCGCCGGCGAGGTGGTCCATTGGGGCCGGCCGATGGCCGTTTCGATCACCCAGTCGACCGAGGTCGGCACAATCTATGGCCTGGACGAGATCGAAGCGATCTCGGCGATCGCCAAGCACCATTCCGTGCCGCTGCACATGGACGGCGCCCGCTTTGCCAATGCGCTGGCCGCGCTCGACACCACGCCAGCCGAAATGACCTGGAAACGCGGCGTCGACATCCTGTCCTTCGGCGGCACCAAGAACGGCTGCTGGTGCGCCGAGGCGATCGTGCTGTTCGATCTCGACCGCGCCAAGGAATTGGCCTTTCTGCGCAAGCGAGCGGCACAGCTGTTTTCGAAGTCGCGTTTCGTCGCGGCGCAGTTCGAAGCCTATTTCAAGGACCGGCTGTGGCTCGACACCGCAAGGCATGCCAACGCCATGGCAGCGCGGCTGGCAGCAGCTATCGAGGATTCGGCCACGGCCAAACTAGCGTGGCTGCCGCAGGCCAACGAAGTCTTCGCTGTGATCAAGAAAACGCAAGCCGAGAAACTGCAGGCGGCCGGCGCGGCCTTCTACGACTGGCACAGGCCGCACGGCTTCGACGGTCATATCGGCGAGGACGAGCTGCTCTATCGCTTCGTCACCAGTTTTGCGACGACCCCGGAGGAAGTCGACCGCTTTGGCCAGTTGATCGCCGGCTAACCGGTGTCCCCGGCAACAAAAAAGCGGCGCCTTTCGGCGCCGCTTCCGTCTCGGGAGACTTCAAAGCAATTCCAGGAAAAGTGTGAAGCGGTTTTCCGTCCGGAATTGCGCTGAACAGATATTACGCAGCGGTCTTGGCCTCGATTTGCTTGGCCTTGGCCGGAGCCGAGGTGATCGCGATCTTGCGCGGCTTCAGCTCTTCGGGAATGTTGCGCTTGAGGTCGACGAAGAGCAGGCCGTTCTTCAGCGCGGCACCGACGACTTCAACGTGATCGGCAAGCTGGAAGCGGCGCTCGAAGGCCCTGGAGGCGATGCCGCGATAGAGCAGCTCCGAACCTTCGCCGGTGCCCTCGTCCTTGCGCTCACCCTTTACGGTCAGCACGTTGCGGTGGGCTTCGATCGAGATCTCGTCATCCGAGAAGCCGGCAACCGCCATCGAGATGCGGTAGGAATCCTCACCGGTGCGCTCGATGTTGTAGGGCGGGTAGGTCTGCGCGCCATCGGGCTGCGCGAGGGAATCCAGCATCGTGAAGAGACGGTCGAAGCCGACGGTCGAACGATAAAGCGGGGAAAAATCAACGTGACGCATGAGGTGTTCTCCTGTTGAGCAACATGGTTGCGTATGGCCGGTGCGAAACCCGTGAGCGGCGTTTCGGGAAGACCAGCGGCCCCGACATTGGCGGCCGCAAACCACATCTGGGGAGCGCTCGAAAGCATTTCAAGTTTCGTTTGACGGGAAAAGAGTGAGGCGGCCAGCCTTTTGATGAACGGCAGATGAACCGGCGCTTCGGCGTCCGTTCAGACAGCCGCCGCTAAAGTGGCCCTCAAGATCAAGGATTGGCGGCGCCGGTTTTCCAGAGGTGCCGCATCGAGGCCGAACCGGGTGTTAACGTCCCTTCCTCCCGGATCGACAGGGGCCGGAAGCGCGCTCAAAGCCGCTTCCGGCCTTCCCCGTTGCGGTCCTCCATGAGCCGGATTTGCTTTGCTTTTGATGTATTGGCGTCTATCACCTTGACGAGGCCAGCCGCGACAGCTGGCGCGCAAAGACGCCGAGCACAAAGCGCCGAATGACGGATCTTTTCCACGACACCCCCCTTTTTCACGAAGTTGAAGGCAATCCGCGGCCGGAAAACGCCACAGGCGGCTTTTTCACCACGCGCGACGGCAAGAAGATACGTTATGGCCTGTTCGCAGCGGTGACGCGTCCACTGCGCGGCACCGTGGTGCTGCTTGGCGGCCGCAACGAGTGCATCGAGAAATATTTCGAGACCATCCGCGACCTTGCCGCGCGCGGCTTCGGTGTCGCCACCCTCGACTGGCGCGGCCAGGGCGATTCCGACCGGTTGATCCGGGATCGTCAGCGCGGCTATGTCAGGTCGTTCCGCGACTATACGGCCGACCTGGAGCAGTTCTTCGAGGAGATCGTGCTGCCGGACTGCCGTGGACCCTACTACATCCTTGCCCATTCCGCCGGAGCAGTGATCACGCTGCTTGCCGCGCCGTCGATGGTGAACCGCGTGCGGCGCATGGTGCTGATCGCGCCATTCCTGACATTGCCCGATCTGCCGGTCTCGATAGGGACGGTGCGCCGGGTCTGTTCGCTTTTCTGCGCCCTGGGACTCGGCAGGCTCTATGCCGCCTGGGGTCCACGGCCGAGACACACCCTGCCCTTCGAAGCCAACAAGGTGACGTCGGATCCACGGCGCTATCGCCGCAACACCCGCATCTATGAAGAATATCCGCAACTGGCGCTTGGCGGGCCGACGATCCGCTGGCTGCAGGCGGCGGCGAAGGCGTCGGAAGCCATCAGCGACCCCGACTTCATGGCCCGCATCCAGGTACCTCTGCTGATCATCGCCGCCGGCGCCGACCAGGTCGTCTCGACAAAGGCGGTGGAAAAATACGCCAGAAATCTGAGACTCGGATCGCTGTTGATGATCGACGGGGCCAAGCACGAAATCCTGCAGGAAGTCGACCTCTACCGCGAGCAATTCCTCGCCGCCTTCGACGCCTTCGTCCCCGGCTCGGACGACCCGACGGCCTGACGGCCCTCCGCAGCGCCTCCCACAGGCCGGCATAGCTGACACCCCGTTGTCGGGAAGGAGGCGCCGGCCAGGCCCCCTGTACGCAAACTGCTAAAGATTCTGACAGCCCGCGGCCGCTCCGGAATGCTCATCTGCATGCGTCGAATTGAACGCCATGGAGATGAGATCATGACCGAGAAAACCTGCGCCGCCTGCGATTGCCAACTGGACGCCAACCCGATCCGCGTGAAGGTCGGCGGCAAGACCGTCGAGGTCTGCTGCGAGGAATGCGCGCAGGCGCTGAACGAAGCCGGCGCCTCGGCGGCCGGCACGGGCGAGGATTGAGCGATGCGCCCCGATCACACAACCGTGCACCGCCTTTCCGGACGGACGCCGGCAGTCCGCGCCGCGACCGCCAAGCAGTCCTTGCGTGCCCACTGCATTGCGGTGGCAAGATGGTTCGGTCGCCAGATGGAGAAACGAAGGAGCCGCCTTGCCTTGCTCGAAATGAGCGACGAACAGCTCAAGGACACCGGTCTTTCGCGTGGCCAGGCCTATGCGGAATTCAGGCGCCGCTAAGCGCCTGTCGAAAGTCTCCTGACAGGACTGGGCAGTTCGCTTGCGTAAAGTGCTCTCCGCAATTCCGGGTTCGTTTTCCGGCGCGGGGAAGAGCGCAACGGCCATGTCGCAATTCACGGTACAGCCGCTTCTCGACACCGGCACCGTCAGGGTGAGGGACGTCGTCTGCAGTGGCGAGTGCCGGCACAGGAGCGATGAAGAATGCACCGCGGCCATGCATCTGGTGTTTCCCTATCGCGGTGTCTTCGTGCGCCATGTCGGCCGCAACGACGCGGTGGCGGAAGCCAATCAACTGCTGTTCTTCAATGAAGCCGAGCCTTATCAGGTCAGCCATCCCATCGAGGGCGGCGACGCCTGCCTCGACCTCGTCATCGAGGAGGGTCAATTGCGGGAGCTGGCGCCGAAGGATCAGCTTCGCTCCGGCGGCACGCTGGCGTTTCGTCGTCAGTGCCGGCGCATCGACGCGCGCGCGCAGGCGCTGGTGGCGCTGCTGCGCCACAGCCTGAGCCGCAAGGTCGCCGAAACGCTGGAGGCCGAGACACTCGCCCTGACACTGGTGCGGCGCTCGCTTGGCGAGCGCACCTCGCATGTCGCGGGCGCCAGCCCGGCCGGCAGAAGCTGGTCGACCGCGCCAAGCTCGTGCTGTCGTCGGACCTGTCACGGCGCTGGACGCTGGCCGGGATCGCCGTCGAGGTCGGCGTTTCGCCGGTCTACCTGACGCAGGTGTTCCAGCAGGTCGAAGCCATGCCGCTCTACCGCTATCATCTGCGCCTGCGGCTGGCGCGTGCGCTTGACCTGCTTGGCCGTTACGACAATCTGACCACGCTGGGCATGGATCTCGGCTTCTCCAGCCACGGCCATTTCAGCGCGGCGTTCAAGCAGGTCTACGGGCGTACGCCAGCGGAATTCCAGCGTTCGATACGGTCGCGCTGACCGTAGGTGATGTCAGCCGCGCAGGGCAGCCATGGCGGCGGCATGAAGCTCCGGTGTCGCCGCCGCCAGCACATCGCCGCCATTCTCCGCCGGCCCACCGTCGAAAGTGGTGACGACACCACCGGCCTTCTCGATGATCGGGATGAGCGCGACGATGTCGTAAGGCTTCAGGCCGGGATCCGTGACGATGTCGACACTGCCCGAAGCGATCATGGCGAAGGCATAGCAGTCGGCGCCGTAGCGGGCGAGTTGGACCTGTTTCTCGAACGCGTCATAGCGCGTGCGCGCTTCGCCCTTGAACAGGGCCGGCGTGGTGGTGAACAGCGTCGCCTCATCGAGTTTTGTCGTCTTGCGGGTCGACAGTTTTCGCGGACCGCCCGGTCCCTCGTAATGCGAGCCGGACTCATTGGCGTAGAACAGCTCGCCGGTGAAGGGCTGCGCCATCATGCCGGCGACCGCATCGCCGTCGACCGTCAACCCGACCAGCGTCCCCCACACCGGCAGGCCGGAGATGAAGGCGCGCGTGCCGTCGATCGGATCGATAACCCAGACATGCCGGCTGGAGATGTTCTCGCTGCCGTGCTCTTCGCCCAGGATACCGTGGTCGGGATACTCAGCCGATATCAATGCCCGGATGGCGCGCTCGGCCTCGCGATCGGCCTCGGTGACCGGATCGAAACTGCCCTTTTCCTTGTTGGCGACCGCGCCCTGGGCGCGAAAGCGCGGCAAGGTCTCAGCCGCTGCCGCTTGCGCGATGCGGCGCATGAAATCGATGCTGATGTCCAACTGATTCTCCCGCATTGCAGCATGCCTGGACTGTCGTTTGCCGCCACTCTCGCGCCAAGACAAGGGTGTTCGAGAATTTTCCGGCAGCGACACCTGTTGCTGAAATGTCACGTTTCTGTCAACGAAACGCAATTTCCACATCACTCTGAATTAAAAAAGCCTGAACGTCGCTTGACATTTGTGCGCTGCACAATACCCTCAACCTCGGACAGGGTTTCCTGTCCATGCCCTCCTTGGGCGTTTCCTCCCTAGACTTCGACCGTATCGTGCAAACGATGCGGTCTTTTTTTCAGCCGCCGCTCCCGAGCGTGCCGCCCAAAACCACACAAAGGGTGTTCGGGCAGTGGCACGCATGGGACAAGGCGTGATCTTCACTCCGCGGCCAGCGGCAGGTCGATGAAATGGTGGTCCGGCATCGCCATCAGGTCGGCTGAAAATCGCGTCAGATCGTCGGCCAGCGCGTCGAAGCCGGCGGCTTTCTCGAATGTCCGCTCATTCATGTAGAGCCCGCGATTGACCTCGATCTGCAGCGCATGCAGATGACGCGCCGGGCGACCGTAATGTTCCGTGATGAAACCACCGGCATAAGGCTTGTTGTGAGCAACGGTATAGCCCATCGCGGTCAATAGGCCGATCGCGGTTTCGGTCAGGGCCGCGGTGGCCGATATGCCGAAACGGTCGCCGATGATGAAATCCGGCCGCAGCCCGTTGTCGCCGACACGGATGCTCGCCGGCATCGAATGGCAGTCGATCAGCACGGCAAAGCCGAAACGGGCGTGGGTCCGGGTCAAAAGCCGCTTCAGCGTTTCGTGATAGGGCTTGTAGACGGCTTCGATGCGGGCAACCGCCTCGGCGAGCGGCAAGCGGCCAGCATAGATGTCGAGCCCCTCGCCCACCAGCTTCGGCACGGTGCCAAGCCCGCCGGCCACGCGCGCGGAGCGGATGTTGCAGAAGGACGGCACCGGCTCGGCGAACATGCGCGGGTCGAGTTCCCAGGGCTCGCGGTTGACATCGAGATAGGCACGCGGAAAATTTGCCGCCAGCATCGGCGCACCCAGTGCCACGGCGCCGCCGAACAGCTCGTCGACATAGCAATCCTCCGAGCGGCGGATGGCGTTGCGATCGAGCCTTGCCATGGCAAGGAAGCGTTCGGGATAGTAGCGGCCGCTATGCGGTGAATTGAAGAGGAAGGGGACGCGCTGCTCGGCGCCCGACCGGATTTCGAAGGGTGGAAAGACCGAAAAATCCTCGGCTGCCGTCTTCAATTTGAACGAACCCGAAAACACCAGTGCATCATGGCATGAAACTGCCACCTTGCTGGCCGCATGTCCAGCATTTCGGCGGTCGTGCCGCTGGGCAAATGTGGGACAAGCGCGTCCGTGTTCACTTGATGTTTACTCTCACCTCCTCATATACAGGATGGTTAACGGGCCTGCCCCACGGCAGTCTCGGCGGGTGATTCGGACGGGACAACATGGCACGCATTCTTCTGGCGGAAGACGACGACGATATGCGTCGGTTCCTCGTCAAGGCGCTGGAGCGCGCCGGTTATCAGGTCAGCGATTTCGACAACGGCGCCAGCGCCTATGAGCGGCTGCGCGAGGAACCGTTCTCGCTGCTCCTGACCGACATCGTCATGCCGGAGATGGACGGCATCGAATTGGCACGCCGCGCCACCGAGATCGACCCCGACCTCAAGGTCATGTTCATCACCGGTTTCGCCGCCGTCGCGCTGAACCCGGATTCCAAGGCGCCGAAAGACGCCAAGGTGCTGTCCAAGCCCTTCCACCTGCGCGACCTCGTCAACGAGGTCGAGAAGATGCTGCACGCGGCCTGAGCCGCCTTCCGCAAGCCGCCGGGGTCAGTCCACAGCCGCGGCGAGACGACGTGTTTTTCCTCTTTTCCTGCTATTGACGCGCCGGACCAAAAATGGTGTATGCGCGGCTTCGGATGGGCGTGTAGCTCAGCGGGAGAGCACTGCATTGACATTGCAGGGGTCACAGGTTCAATCCCTGTCACGCCCACCATCCAGATCCAAGCCAGCTAGGTCGAAGAGATAGGGCAGAAGGCCTGGCCGCTGCTGCGTGCCCTGATTCCCCCGCTGCCCTATTCCCTCATCGAATCATTGCGGTGTCGGATCAGGGGTATTCCCAGGCCTGTCAGCGAGTTTTGCGAAGGGTCAAGCCACAACACTCAAGTTGGCGGCACACGGCCCACCTGTGTGCCACTCAGACGCCCGCGACGGCGCAGAGGCTCTTCATCCTAGCAACCGCTATCTCTGGATCGGCCAGCAATCCAGCCTGATCGGCAAGGCGGAAGACTTCCGCATAATGGCGGATGCCGCGCGCCGACTGCATGCCTCCGACCATCGCGAAATGGTCCTGATGGCCGTTCAGCCAAGCCATGAAGACAATGCCGGCCTTGTAATATTCGGTCGGCGCCTCGAAGATTTTTCGCGACAGCGGCACGGTCGGCGCCATCAGCGTGTCATAGCCGGCACGGTCACCGTCAGCCAGCTTCGCCAGCGCCGCATTGGCAACCGGCGCGATCGCGTCGAAAATGCCGAGCAGCGCGTGCGAGTGGCGCTTGCCGTCTCCGGCGATCAGTTCGGGATAATTGAAGTCGTCGCCCGTGAACATCACCACGCCGTCCGGCAGCCGGTTCCTGAGCGCCACCTCCTTGCCGGCATCGAGCAGCGATATCTTGATGCCCTCGACCTTGCCGGCATGGCGCTCGATGATGGCGACCACCGTATCGAGTGTGGTCTCGAAATCGTCGCTGCCCCAATAGCCTTTCAAGGCCGGATCGAACATGTCGCCCAGCCAGTGCAGGATGACCTTGCCGGAGGCCTGGCCCAGTATGCGGTCGTAGACCAAGGCATAGTCGTCCGGGCCCTTGGCGACGGCGGCCAGCGCGCGGCTGGCCATCATGATCGCCTTGCCGCCCTGTCCTTCGATAAACGCGAACTGCTCCTCATAGGCGGCGATCACATCATCCAGTGTCCTGGCCGACGCCGGCGGCAGATGGTCGGTTCCGGCGCCCGAGGCGAGATCGGCGTCAGCGACGGTCCTCGCCTCCGCGATTGAACGGCGGATCAATTCCCTGGCGCTCGCCCAATCGAAACCCATGCCGCGCTGCGACGTGTCCATCGCCTCGGCGATGCGGAAGCCGAGCCGCCAAAGATGATGGCGAAACGCCATCGTCCTGTCCCAGTCGACAACCGGTCGCGACCATGGATCGGTCATTTCCAGGGGATCGGCGACGACATGCGCGGCGGCATAGGCGATGCGCGGGAACCGCGCGCCGATCACCGGCTGGACCGGCTGTCCGACAAGCGCGTAACCGGTGCTGCGGCCACTCGCGCCGGGCAAGGCAATGTCCATCGATCTCTCCGTTTTCGGCGTTTATTAAATGGAACGTTCCAATAAATCAAGAACCTTTAAGATTCGAAAGTGACTCGCCGGCCAATGCTGCGTTGCAACACAGGAAGCCTTGCACGGCATATCGTTGGACCACGTATGATCGTCCTGGTTTGATTGAGAAAAATCTCGATTGACTCACCCATGGAGCAGACATTAGAACGTTCCAATAAATTCGATTGAGAAAGCCGGGAGGAGATATCTGGATGGCCAGCCGCGCCAAGGCGACGATCTTCGACATCGCCCGCGAGGCAGGCGTGTCCAAATCGACGGTGTCGCTCGTGCTCCAGGGCAGCGGGCTGATCCGCCCCGAGACCGCGGTCAAGGTTCGCAAGGCGATCGAGGATGTCGGCTATGTCTACAACCGCGGCGCCGCCAATCTGCGCAAGGCCCATTCCAACGTCATCGGCATGGTCATCAACGATCTCACCAATCCGTTCTTCGCTGAACTGGCAGTGGGCATGGAGCGCGTCTTCCAGTCGGCCGGCATCGTGCCGTTCATCGCCAACACGGCGGAGAACCCGGTGCGCCAGGAAGAAGTGTTGAAATCGCTGATGGAGCAAGGCGTCGCCGGCCTCATCGTCTCGCCGGCGCGCGGCACCACGCCCGGTGCCTTCCGGCGACTGGAGATGGCGGGCGTGCCGGTCGTCTTCGCCATGCGCCGCTTGCCGGAAAGCCGTATCCCGGTGATCACGCCCGACAATCATCGTGGCGCCTATCTCGCCACCGCTCATCTCGTCGGCAAGGGGCATCGCCGCCTGGCCTTCTTCGGCGGCTCGTCCGACCTCATCGTCTATCATGAGCGCTTGGGCGGCTTTCGCGAAGCCTGCGAAACGCTTGGCATAGACCCCCGCGACGCGCTCATCATCGAGGGCGAGACAAATCGCAAGGGCGGCATGGCCTGCCTGGAGACGTCGCTCGCAATGGTCGAGCCGCCAACGGCGGCGCTCTGCTTCAACGATGCCGTCGCCTTTGGCGTCATGCTGGCGCTGCGCAAGCGCGGACTTGAGCCGGGCGCGGATTTCGCCGTCGTCGGCTTCGACGATGTGGTCGAGGCCGAACATTACATGCCGGCGCTGACCAGCGTCGCGGTGGACTCCGCCGGTCTCGGCGAACGCGCGGCCCACGTCATGATCAAGATGATCCAGTCACGCACCACGCGCGCCGAGGACCATATCGGCGCCGTCAATCTCGTGGTCAGGGAAAGCTGCGGCCCAGATCGCCGCACACGAAACAGGCCAGCCGCAACGGGAGCCGCGAGATGAGCGTGAAATGGGGGCTGATCGGCGCCAGCACGATCGCCAGGCAATTCATGATCGACGCCATTCGCGCGCAAGCCGATGGCGAGATCACGGCTGTGATGAGTTCAAGCGCGGAACGCGCCGCGGCCTATGCAAGGGAAAATGGCATTCCCGCCTCGGTATCAAATCTCGATGCCTTGCTCGGGTCCGACATCGACGCCGTCTACATCTCGACAACCAACGAACTGCACCTCGAACAAGCACTCGCCGCGATAGAGGCAGGAAAGCATGTGCTGTGTGAAAAGCCGCTGGCGCTGACCAGCGCCGACGCGCGTAGAATGGTCGCCGCGGCCAAAGCCGCGGGCATCGTGCTCGGCACCAATCATCATCTGCGCAACGCCGGCGCGCACCGTGTAATGCGCGAGGCGATTGCCGCCCGCCGCATCGGCCGGCCCATTGCCGCGCGGGTCTTCCATTCCGTCTACCTGCCCGAGAACCTGCAGGGTTGGCGCATTGCCAGGCCCGAGGCCGGCGGCGGCGCGGTGCTCGACATCACCGTGCACGATGCCGACACGCTGCGCTTCGTGCTTGGCGACGATCCGGTCGAGGTTTCCGCTTTCACGCAATCAGCCGGCATGGCCGGCAGCGGGCTGGAAGACGGCGCCATGTGCCTCTGGCGCTTCAAGTCGGGCCTCATCGCGCAATCGCATGAAGGCTTCACCACCAGGTTTGCCGACACCGGTTTCGAGGTGCACGGCTCGGAGGGTTCGCTGATCGCCCGCAATGTCATGACGCAGAAACCAGTCGGCACGGTGACGCTCCGCACCGCGGAAAGCGAGGGAGAATTGAGCTTCGACCGCGAGAACCTCTACGTCAGGTCGGTGGGCCGGTTCCATGCCGCGATCCGTGGCGAGGACCAGCCCTCCGCCACCGGCGAGGACGGCATCTGGTCGCTCACAGCGGCCGAGGCGGCATTGCAATCGGCCAATTCCGGCAAGGCCGTCAAGATCGACCCGAAATTCGGGAGCATGAATTGAGCAAGGTCGTTTCATCGGCGCAGGCAGCCAGCCTGATCAAGGACGGCATGGTCGTCTCGGTGTCCTCGTCGAGCGGTCTTGGCTGTCCCGACGCCGTACTCGCCGCCATCGGCGAACGCTTCGACAGCGAGGGCCATCCGAAGGACATCACCACGCTGCATCCCATCGCCGCCGGCGACATGTATGGCATCAAGGGCATCGACCATCTGGCGAAGCCTGGCCTGTTGAAGCGCACGCTTTGCGGCTCCTATCCGTCCGGCCCCTCCTCCGCCGAACCGCCGCAGATCTGGAAGATGATAGGCAACAATTCCGTAGCCGCCTATAACGTGCCGTCCGGCATCCTGTTCGACATGCACCGCGAGGCCGCCGCCAAGCGGCCGGGCGTGCTGACCAAGGTCGGCCTCGACACTTTCGCCGACCCGCGCCACCAGGGCTGCGCCATGAACGCCGCCGCCGGCGAGCCGATCGTCTCGGTACAGCAGTTCGACGGCGAGGAATGGCTCTATTTCCGCGCCATCGTGCCGCAAGTCTCGATCATCCGCGCCACCACGGCGGACGAGCGCGGCAACCTGACCTACGAGCATGAGGGCGCCTATCTCGGTGGGCTGGAACAGGCGCTCGCCGCCCGCAACAATGGCGGCATCGTCATCGCACAGGTAAAGCGCGTCGTCGAAAACGGCACGCTGAAGCCGCATGATGTGCGCGTGCCCGGCGTGCTGGTTGACCATATCGTCGTCGCCCCGGACCAGTTGCAGACGACGCTGACGCCTTACGATCCGGCCATTTCGGGTGAAATTTTCCGGCCGCTGTCGAGCTTCCGCAATGCCGAGATGAACGTCCAGAAGGTGATCGCGCGCCGCGTCGCCATGGAGCTGCGCGACGGCATGGCCGTCAACATCGGCTTCGGCATCTCGGCCAACGTGCCGCGCATTCTTTTGGAGGAAGGCCAGCACGGCAAGGTCACCTGGGTGATCGAACAGGGTGCCGTCGGCGGCGTGCCGCTGCTCGACTTCAAGTTCGGCTGCGCCTCCAATGCCGAGGCGATCATGCCCTCGCCGCACCAGTTCATTTATTTCCAGGCCGGCGGCTTCGACGCTTCGCTGCTCTCCTTCCTGCAGATCGACCGCCACGGCTCGGTCAACGTCTCGAAACTTTCGGCGCGGCCGCATGTCACCGCCGGCGCCGGCGGCTTTGTCGACATCACGTCGCGGGCGAAGAAGATTGTTTTCTCTGGCTTCTTCAACGCCGGGGCAAAGCTCTCGCTGGCCGATGGCGGCATTCGCATCGATGCGGAGGGCAAGGTCAAGAAGATCGTCAACGAGGTCGAGCATATCTCCTTCTCGGGCAAGCGTGCAGTCGCGCAGGGACAGGACATCACCTATGTCACCGAGCGCTGCGTGATGAAGCTGACGCCCGATGGGCTGATGGTGACGGAACTGGCGCCGGGCATCGACCTCGAGCGCGATGTGCTGGCACAGGCCGAGATCCCGCTCAACGTAGCCAACGACCTCAAGATGACGCCGGCCGCGCTCTACCAGGATCGGCCGATTGGCCTCTCGCTCAATGGCGGCGCCTCGCTCGGAGGCGCGCATGGCTGAGAGCCTCGTTACCTTCGAGCAGGATGGTGGGATCGGCATCGTCACCTTGCGCCGACCCGAAAAGTTCAACGCGCTCGACATCCCGATGCTGCGCGCGCTGGAAGCGGCGCTCGATGAGGCGGAAAGCGCCCAAGGTGTCCGCGCCGTCCTCATATGCGGCGAAGGCAAGGGATTTTGCGCTGGCGGCGATGTCGAGGCCTGGGGTGGCATGAGTGCTGCCGATTTCCAGGTGCAATGGGTGCGCTACGGCCACCGTGTCTTCGACCGGCTAGCACGGCTGCGGCAGCCGACCATCGCCGTTCTGTCTGGTCATGCGCTCGGCGGCGGACTGGAGCTGGCTGTCGCTTGCGATTTTCGCGTCGCGGAAGCGCACATCAAGCTCGGCTTCCCCGAGACCTCGATCGGCGTCGTCCCCGGCTGGTCCGGCACGCAACGCGCGGTGCGCCGCTTCGGCGCCCAGACTGTGCGCCGTATGGCTGTCGGTGGCGAGATTGTTCTGGCGGCTGAAGCGCTCGTGCTTGCCATCGTCGACCGCGTCGTCGAAACCGGCAAAGCGTTAGACGAAGCCAAGGCCTGGGCTGGAAAGATCGCCGAACGCGGCCCGCTGGCGACCGAAGCCGCCAAGCTGATGATCGCCATTGCCGAAGGCGAGGAAAGCGCTGCCGCGACGGAAGCCCTGGCCAGCGGCTTCATAGCGCTCACCGGGGATATCAAGGCCGGCGTCGGCTCCTTCAAGACCAAGCAGAAGCCCGTGTTTTCGCGTTCCTAGGACAGAGTGGAAATCACATGAATGCACCTCTGAAGATTTCCATGCCCGCCGAGGCTTCCGCCGCGCCCAAGGCATACAAGCTGCTGATCGACGGCAAGCATGTCGATGCCCGCGACGGCCGCATGCTGGAACGCAAGAGCCCCGGCCACGGCTTCACCGTTTCACACTATGCTCAGGCAAGTGCTGCCGAAGTGGAAGCCGCGACGCAGGCCGCACATAGGGCGTTCGAGACCGGTCCCTGGCCGCGCATGAAAGCGGCCGAGCGCGCCGCTATCCTGCTCAAGGCGGCCGACCTGATCGAGGTGCGACTGGAAGACATCGCCCGCCTCGATGCGCTGGAATCCGGCAAGCCGATCGCCCAGGCGCGCGGCGAGATCGGTGGCGCCGTCGACATCTGGCGCTATGCCGCCTCGCTTGCCCGCACGCTGCACGGCGAGAGCTACGCCAATCTCGGGGACGCCATGCTGGGCGTCGTGCTGCGCGAACCGATCGGCGTCGTCTCGATCATCACGCCGTGGAATTTCCCGTTCCTCATCGTCAGCCAGAAACTGCCTTTCGCGCTGGCCGCCGGCTGTACGGCCGTGGTCAAGCCGAGCGAGATGACGTCGGCCTCGACCTTCGTGCTCGGCGACATCCTGATGGAGGCCGGCCTGCCCTCCGGCGTCGTCAACATCCTCGCCGGTCTCGGTGCCGATGTCGGCGCGCCAATGGTCAGCCATCCGCTGGTCGAGATGGTGTCGTTCACCGGTTCCACCCGCGTCGGCAAGATGACCATGGCGTCGGCCGCGCAGTCGCTGAAGAAAGTCTCGATGGAACTCGGCGGCAAGAACGGCCAGATCGTCTTCCCCGATGCCGATCTTGAAGCGGCCGCCGATGCAGCAGTGTTCGGCGGATTCTTCAACGCCGGCGAATGCTGCAATGCCGGCAGCCGGCTGATTGTCCATGAGGCGATCGCCGACGATTTTCTGGCCGCCGTAAAGGCCCTTACCGCCAAGGTGACGGTTGGCGATCCGCTCGACGACAGGACCAAGGTCGGCGCGATGATTTCATCCGACCATCTGGCCAAGGTGAGCGATTACGTCGCGGCCGCCGCGAGTGAGGGCGGCAGCATCTACAGCGGCGGCGGGCAACTGCCTTCGAATGCCGGCCAATATCTCGATCCGACGATCTTACGCAACGTCACCGAAAACATGGCCGTCGCCCGTGAGGAAGTGTTCGGACCAGTGCTCTCGGTGCTGACTTTTGAAACGATTGAAAAGGCGTTGCACATCGCCAACGACACGCCCTATGGTCTGTCGGCGGGTGTGTGGAGCGCCAGCATCGACACCTGCATGTCGGTGGCGCGGGGCGTGCGTTCGGGGACGGTCTGGGTGAACACGTTCATGGAAGGTTATCCAGAACTGCCGTTCGGCGGCTACAAGCAGTCGGGCCTGGGCCGCGAACTCGGCAAGCGCGCCGTCGAGGACTATACTGAGGAAAAGACAATCCAGTTTCATCGCGGCCAGCGCACCGGTTGGTGGGTCGGCTGAGTTGGGAGACCCCGGCGGCATCCGCCGGTCATGTGAGTTGCAACAAGGGAGGAAGTACATGTTGCGCAAACTGCTTATCGGAACGGCTCTCGCTTCGAGCTTTGCCTTCGCGGCGCACGCCGCCGACGTCAAGGAAGTTCAGATGCTGCATTGGTGGACGTCGGGCGGCGAAGCGGCTGCCCTCAACGTGCTCAAGCAGGATCTGGCCAAGGAAGGCTATGCCTGGAAGGACGTTCCTGTCGCCGGCGGTGGCGGTGACGCTGCCATGACCGCGCTGAAGGCAATGGTCGCGGCCGGCAACTATCCGACCGCCTCGCAGATGCTCGGCTACACCGTGCTCGACTATGCCGCAGCCGGCGTCATGGGCGACCTCACCGAGACGGCGAAGAAGGAAGGCTGGGACAAATCGGTTCCTGCCGCCTTGCAGAAGTTCTCGGTCTATGAAGGCAAGTGGGTCGCCGCTCCGGTCAACGTTCACTCGGTCAACTGGCTGTGGATCAACAAGGCGGTGATGGACAAGATCGGCGGCACCGAGCCGAAGACCTTCGACGATTTCATCGCCCTGCTCGACAAGGCCAAGGCGGCCGGCGTCACGCCGCTCGCGCTTGGTGGTCAGAACTGGCAGGAAGCCACCATGTTCGACTCCGTCGTGCTGTCGACCGGCGGGCCGGAGTTCTACAAGAAGGCGATGAACGACCTCGACGACGCCTCGCTCAAGTCCGACACGATGAAGAAGTCGTTCGACAACCTCGCCAAGCTCGTCACCTATGTCGACCCGAACTTCTCGGGCCGCGACTGGAACCTCGCCACCGCCATGGTCATCAAGGGCGATGCCCTGGTGCAGGTCATGGGTGACTGGGCCAAGGGCGAGTTCCACGCCGCCAAAAAGACCCCGGGCACGGATTTTCTGTGCTATCGCTTCCCGGGCACGGACGGCTCGGTGATCTACAACTCCGACATGTTCGGCATGTTCAACGTCCCGGAAGACCGCAAGGCCGCCCAGGTCGCACTGGCCACAGCCACCTTGTCGAAGAGCTTCCAGTCGGCCTTCAACGTCGTCAAGGGTTCGGTTCCGGCCCGCACCGACGTGCCTGACACCGACTTCGACGCTTGCGGCAAGAAGGGTATTGCCGATCTGAAGAAGGCCAATGAAGGTGGCACGCTGTTCGGCTCGCTGGCCCAGGGTTATGGCGCGCCTCCGGCTGTCGCCAATGCCTATAAGGACGTCGTCTCCAAATTCGTCCACGGTCAGATCAAGACCTCGGACGAGGCCGTGACCGAACTGGTCAAGGCAATCGACGACGCCAAGTAAGCATTACGCACCCAAACACCTTCCCCGCTCCGGCGGGGAAGGTTCCCGGTCCGTGAGGCCGGTCGGCCGAACGCCGACGGGAGGAACCCCATGAGCACAGTTGCGACCACCCAGATCAAGCTGACGCCGGAGCATGCCCGCCCGCGCACCTCGGTGCGCGGGCGCCTGCAGGACGCCTTGCCCAAGATCGTGCTGGCGCCGAGCTTCGCCATCACCGTCGTCTTCGTCTACGGCTTCATCCTGTGGACGATCTATCTGTCCTTCACCAATTCCAAGACCTTCCCGTCCTACGCCATAACCGGCCCGCGTGCCTATCAGCGGCTGTGGAACTGGACCTTCGACACCGATCCGCCGTCGAGTTGGTACACGTCGATCACCAACATGGGCATTTTCGGCCTTCTCTACATCTTGATCTGCCTGGCGCTCGGCCTGTTCCTGGCCATCCTGCTCGACCAGAAGATCCGCGGCGAAGGCGTTTTGCGTCCCATCTACCTCTACCCGATGGCGCTCTCCTTCATCGTCACCGGCGTCGCCTGGAAATGGTTCCTCGACCCTGGCCTCGGCCTCGAGCAGACGCTGCATCAATGGGGCTGGACGAGCTTCCATTTCGACTGGATCAAGAACAAGGATTTCGTCATCTACACGGTGGTCATCGCCGGCGTCTGGCAGGCCTCCGGCTTCATCATGGCGATGTTCCTGGCCGGCCTGCGCGGCATTGACGGCGAGATCATGAAGGCGGCGCAGATCGACGGCGCCACCACCTTCCAGCTCTATCGCCGCATCGTCATTCCGCTGCTGCGGCCGATCTTCCTGTCGGCCTTCATCGTGCTCGCGCACCTTGCCATCAAATCCTACGATCTGGTCGTGGCGCTGACCAGCGGCGGTCCCGGCGGCTCGGCATGGCTGCCATCCAATTTCATGTATGAATACACCTTCAAGCGCAACGAGATGGCGGTCGGTTCGGCAAGCGCCGTGATCATGCTGATGACCATCGTCGCCATCATCGTGCCCTATCTCTATTCAGAACTGAGGGAGAAGCCGCGATGAGCGCCGTGACCACTCCCGCCCGCCAGGCCAGCGGCGGCATGAACGTCAAGATCGTCAACCGCATCGTCATCTACGGGCTTCTGGCGCTGTTCGCGCTGTTCTACCTGATGCCGCTGTTCGTCATGCTGGTGACCTCGTTCAAGACCATGGACGAGATCCAGAACGGCAACATGCTTTCGCTGCCCAAGGCGCCGACCTTCGACCCCTGGCTGAAGGCCTGGGGCGAGACCTGCGTCGGCCTCACCTGCGCCGGCATCAAGGGCTATTTCTGGAACTCCATCAAGATGGTGGTTCCGGCCGTGCTGATCTCGACCATGCTCGGTGCGCTCAATGGCTACGTGCTGACCAAATGGCGCTTTCGCGGTGCGACGCTGGTGTTCGGACTGATGCTGTTTGCCTGCTTCATTCCGTTCCAGTCCGTGCTGCTGCCGATGGCGACGATCCTGGGCAGCGTCGGCCGGTTCGGCGTGACGCTGCAAAACTCGATCGGAACGAGTTTCGGCCTCGGCAATTCGACGGTCAATCTGGTCTTCGTCCACGTCGTCTACGGCATCGGCTTCACCACGCTGTTCTTCCGCAACTACTACGAGGCGTTCCCGACCGAACTGGTCAAGGCCGCGCAGGTCGACGGTGCTTCCTTCTTCCAGATCTTCCGGCGCATCATGCTGCCGAACTCGATGCCGATCTTTGTCGTCACCGTCATCTATCAGTTCACCAACATCTGGAACGACTTCCTGTTCGCGTCCGCCTATGCCGGCACCGGCGACGCGATGCCGATGACGGTGGCGCTCAACAACGTCGTCAACACCTCGACCGGCGTCGTCGAATACAACGTCAACATGGCGGCTGCGATGATCGCCGCCCTCCCCACCCTTCTCGTCTATGTGCTCGCCGGCCGCTATTTCGTGCGTGGCCTGATGGCGGGCGCGGTCAAAGGATAACCCAATGGCTTTTCTGGAAATTGATGGTCTGAGGAAGCGTTTCGGCCAGGTCGAGATCCTGAAAGGGATCAATCTCGAGCTGGAAAAGGGCGGCTTCCTGGTGCTGGTCGGTCCTTCCGGCTGCGGCAAGTCGACCTTGCTCAACACCATTGCCGGACTGGAGACGATCACCTCCGGCGATATCCGCGTCGACGGCCGCACCATCACCGATCTTCACCCGTCCAAGCGTGATATCGCCATGGTGTTCCAGAGCTATGCGCTCTACCCGAACATGACGGTGGCCGGGAATATCTCCTTCGGCATGGAAATGCGCGGCGTGCCGGCCGACGAACGCCAGAAGGCGATCGACAAGGTGGCCAAGGTCTTGCAGATCGGCCATCTCCTGCAGCGCAAGCCGAGCCAGCTCTCCGGCGGCCAGCGCCAGCGCGTCGCCATGGGCCGGGCGCTGGTGCGCGACCCCAAACTGTTCCTGTTCGACGAGCCGCTGTCCAACCTCGACGCCAAGCTGCGCGTCGACATGCGCATCGAGATCAAGCGCCTGCATGCCACCACGGGCACAACGATCGTCTATGTCACCCACGACCAGATCGAGGCGATGACGCTGGCGACCAAGATCGCCGTCATGCGTGACGGCGAGGTGCAGCAATTCGGCACGCCGGCGGAAATCTACAACAACCCCAGCAATGTCTTCGTCGCCGACTTCATGGGGTCGCCGGCAATGAACCTGATCCCGGCCACCATCGACGGCAATGGCGGCGATCTGGCCGTCGTGCTCGATCGCGAGGCACGCCAGCCGATCACCTTGCCGATGGCCAACGCGCCGGCCGGATTGTCGGCGTTCAAGGGCAAGTCAATCATCTTCGGCGTTCGCCCGGAGGCGCTTACCGATCCCGAAGGCGCGGAACGCAACGCCTCGCAGATCGCCACCGCCGATTGCCATATCGAGGTGGTGGAACCGGCCGGCTCCGACACTTTCGCCGTCACCAATCTCGGCGGCAAGGGCGTGGTGGCGCGGCTGCGCGCCGATGCCAACATCCAGCCGGGCACCAGCACGCCACTGGCCTTCAACCTGACCAAGGCGGTGTTCTTCGATCCGGCGACCGAGAACCGTATTCGCTGATGCGTGTCGCCCAACAGTGGATCCGGTTTTGGGGCAACGACATGCATCAAAACAAAGGACCTAATGCGCGGCGCATGTGTCAATTCAAACGCGGCGCGCTTTAGGTGATGGCAAACCCCGATATCGTCATCATCGGCTCCGGCATCGGCGGCGCCACGATCGCCGCCGGTCTGGCCGGCAGCGGCGCCGCCATCGTGATGCTGGAGCGCGGCGAACCCTTGCCGGCAACGCCGCACGCGCGCGACACGCGCTCGATCTTCGTTGACGGCCACTACCGGCCGAAGGAGATGTGGCGCGAGGCCGGCGGTGCTGCCTTCAACCCAGGCAATTACTACTATGTCGGCGGCAACTCGAAGTTCTTCGGTGCGGTGCTAATCCGCTACCGCAAGGAAGACTTTTCCGACATGGAACACTTTGGCGGCGTCTCGCCGGCCTGGCCGTTTTCCTATGACGAATTCGAGCCTTGGTATTCGAAAGCAGAGCAGCTTTTCCGCGTGCGCGGCGCGCTGGGCGAGGATCCAACCGAGCCATTTCATTCGATTCCCTATGCCTTCAAGCCGGTGCCCGACGAGGCGCCGATCGCGCGCGCCCGCGCCGAACTCAAGGGGCTGGGGCTGCATCCGGCCTCCCTGCCACTCGGCGTCGACATAGAGACATGGCTGAAGGAGGGCAGGACCGGCTGGGACGCCTTCCCAAACACGGGCCAGGGAAAGATGGACGCGCAGACCGCACCGCTGGCGGCGGCATTGACCGATCCGAACATCAAGCTCGAAACCGGCGCCTATGTCGAATATCTCGAGACGTCCCCGGACGGCAAAACCATATCCGCCATTCATTATCGCCAGAACGGCGTGTTGAAAAAGCTGTCGCCGAAACTGGTCATCCTGTCGGCCGGCGCGGTCAATTCAGCGGTCATCCTGCTGCGCTCGCCCTCACCCGGTAGTGGCAAGGGGGGCGGCAAGGGCCTGGCCAACCGCTCCGACCAGGTCGGCCGCAACTTCATGAATCACAATTCGAGCGCCATGCTGGCGATCGATCCGCGCCGCAGGAACGATGCCGTCTACCAGAAGACGCTGATGCTGAACGACTACTATTTGTCCGACGGCAAGGGCGGCAAACCGCTCGGCAATGTCCAGCTTCTCGGCAAGATCGACGGCAACATGCTCAAGGCCAATGTGAAACATGTGCCGAAATTCGCGCTCGATTACATGGCCGGCCATGCCGTCGACTGGTACCTGATGTGCGAGGACCTCCCCGATCCCGAAAGCCGCATCATGGTCGACGGCAAGGACATCGTCATGCAATGGCGGCGCTCCAACATGCAGTCGCTCGACGGCCTGACCAAGGTGATGCGCGCGAATTTTCGCGCCTGCGGTTATCCCATCGTGCTGTCGCGCCCTTTCGACAAGCGCACACCCTCGCACCAGTGCGGCACGGTGAAGATGGGTGACGATCCGGCGACGTCGCCGCTCGATCCCTTTTGCCGCGCCTTCGATCACCGGAACCTGTTCGTCGTCGACGCCAGTTTCCTGCCGAACTCCGCCGCCGTGAACCCGGCGCTGTCGATCGCTGCCCAGGCGCTGCGGGTGGCGGACCATATCCGCAGGACGGAGCTTGCGGCATGATAGGTCGGCGCTGCCCCTCATCCGCCTGCCGGCACCTTCTCCCCGTGAAGGACGGGGAGAAGGGACCTGGCCGCAACGCCGGCGACCTTTTTGCAGCGCTGGCGATTGGCGAAAGCGGCGATGACGGCATCCTTCTCCCCGTCACTATACGGGGAGAAGTGTCCGGCAGGCCGATGAGGGGCAGCGCCAACGTCCGTAAGGCTGGTTTCCAATGACCCGTCCCGCGGCCATAATCACTGGCGGCGCACGTGGCATCGGGCTTGCCTGCGCTGAAGCGCTCGCCAACGTCGGCTTTGACATCCTTGTCGCGGACTTGGCCGAGAAATCCACCAATGGACTTGCCGATAATCTTGCCGCGCGCGGTGCCAAATACACCTATGTCAGCTGCGACATCGCCGATCTCGCCAGTCATGCAGCGCTTGTCGATGTCGCGACAAAAACCTTCGGCCGCATCGACTGCCTGGTCAACAATGCCGGCATCGGCGCGGTCGTGCGTGGCGACCTGCTGGATCTCAAACCCGACAATTTCGACCGCGCGCTTGGCATCAACCTGCGAGGCACCGTCTTCCTCAGCCAGGCCGTCGCCAAGGCGATGCTCCGCCAGCCAGGCGATCATGCGAAATCGATCATCACCATCACCTCGGTCAGCGCCGAGATGGCCTCTCCGGAACGCTCCGAATATTGCATGTCGAAGGCAGGGCTTTCCATGTGGGTGAAGAACCTGGCGCTCAGGCTCGCCCCGGAAAACATCGGCGTGTTCGAGCTGCGGCCGGGCATCATCCGCACCGACATGACGGCGGGCGTGACCGCCAAATATGACGCGCTGATCGAAGGTGGATTGGTGCCGGCGAAACGCTGGGGCGAAGCCTCCGACATCGGCGCCATGGTGGCGGCGCTCGCTGCCGGCAAACTGGGCTTTTCGACCGGCTCGATCATCAATGTCGACGGCGCGCTCTCCGTGCCCCGGCTGTGAACGGATGAGACAATGACCGACTACATCATCGTGGGCGCCGGTCCGGCCGGCTGCGTTCTGGCCAACCGGCTGAGCGAGGATCCCTCCAATTCCGTGCTGCTGCTCGAAGCCGGCGGCAGGGACTGGCACCCCTATATCCACATGCCGGCGGGTTTCGCCAAGATGACCAAGGGCATTGCCTCCTGGGGCTGGTCGACCGTGCCGCAGAAGCACATGAAGGATCGCGTCTTCTGGTACACGCAGGCCAAGGTGGTAGGCGGCGGCTCCTCCATCAACGCCCAGATCTACACGCGCGGCAATGCGCGCGATTACGACGCCTGGGAGAAGGAGGAAGGGCTGACCGGCTGGGGTTACCGCGACGTGATGCCCTATTTCAAGCGCGCCGAGAACAACCAGCGTTTCGCCAATGATTTCCACGGCGACCAGGGCCCGCTCGGCGTGTCGAACCCGATTTCGCCGCTGCCGATCTGCGAGGCCTATTTCCGCGCCGGCCAGGAGATGGGCATTCCCTTCAACCCGGATTTCAACGGCGCTGCCCAAGAAGGCGTCGGCTATTACCAGCTGACCCAGAAGGATGCCCGACGCTCGTCAGCCTCGGTCGCTTACTTGAAGCCGATCCGCGATCGCAAGAACCTGACCGTCAGGACAGACGTGCTGGTTACCCGCATCGTCGTCGAGAAAGCCCGCGCTGTTGGCGTCGAAGTTGTAGATAAGCCGGGCGGTGAGACAAAAATCGTGCGCGCCGACCGCGAGGTGATCGTCTCGTCCGGCGCCATCGGCTCGCCGAAGCTGTTGATGCAGTCGGGCATCGGCCCGGCCGACCATCTGAAATCGGTCGGTGTGACGCCGGTACACGATCTGCCCGGCGTCGGCTCCAACATGCAGGACCATCTCGACCTGTTCGTAATCGCCGAATGCACCGGCGACCATACCTATGACAATTACGCCAAGCTGCACCGCACGGCCTGGGCCGGCCTGCAATATCTGCTCTTGAAGAAGGGGCCGGTGGCTTCCAGCCTGTTCGAGACCGGCGGCTTCTGGTACGCCGACCCGACCGCCGCCTCGCCCGACATCCAGTTCCATCTGGGTTTGGGATCCGGCATCGAGGCTGGCGTCGAGAAATTGAACAACCCGGGCGTCACCTTGAACTCGGCCTTCCTGCGCCCGCGCTCTCGCGGCACGGTGCGGCTGAAAAGCGCCAACCCCGCCGATCATCCGCTGATCGACCCCAACTACTGGTCCGATCCCTATGACCGCGCCATGTCGCTCAAGGGATTGCGGCTGGCCCGCGAAATCATGCGGCAGAAGGCGCTGGCCCCATACGTGCTGCGCGAGGTGCTGCCCGGCCCGTCGCTCGCCAGCGACGACGAGTTGATCGACTATGCCTGCCGCACCTCCAAGACCGACCATCACCCGGTCGGCACCTGCCGCATGGGCCATGACGAGATGGCGGTGGTGACGCCCGATCTCAGGCTGCGCGGCATCGACGGCCTGCGGGTGTGCGATGCCTCGGTGATGCCACGTGTGCCTTCTTCCAACACCAACGCGCCGACCATCATGGTTGGCGAAAAGGGTGCTGATCTGATCCTTGGCCGCGAGCCGCTGGCGCCGGCGGTGTTTTCCGGCAATCGCGCTGCTTAGGGAGTGGTAAAATGATCAGACACTGTGTTTTCGCTAGATTTCGTACCGATGTGTCCCCGACCGAGCGCACGGCCATCCACGCCGACCTCGAGGCGTTGCGACAGGTGATCGAAGGCATGGAGACGGTTCATTTCAGCGTCAATGCCAGTCCGGAGCCTTTCGCACGGGGTTTCACCCATGGCTTCACCATCGACTTTCGCGATGCCGCGGCGCGCGACGCCTATCTGGTGCATGAGGCGCATCAGCGTGCCGGCGCCCGACTGGTCGCGGCCCTCGACGGCGGCACGGATGGATTGATGGTCTTCGATCTCGACCTTACGAAAAAGTGACCGCCGGCCTTTCGAAAGCCGGCTGATCGCTGTTCTCTTTCACCGACAAGGCGACATATCGTTCCTTTGGGGGCACCAAAGGAGGATGCCTTGAATCTCACTGCCGAGCAGAAGAAAACCGTCCTGGCCTCATTTCTGGGCTGGACGCTCGATGCTTTTGATTTCTTCCTTCTGACATTTCTGCTCACCGATATTGCGAGTGAATTCCAGACCGATGTCCCGGCAGTCTCGAAGGCCCTGTTCCTGACCTTGGCGACGCGCTTCATCGGCGCGTTCTTCTTCGGCAGGCTCGCCGACAAGTATGGGCGCAAGCCGATCCTGATGCTCAACATCGTCAGCTACTCGGTGATCGGGGCGCTGGCTGCCTTTTCCCCCAATCTCGGCATTTTCCTGGCGTTACGTGCCCTGTTCGGCATCGCCATGGGCGGCGAATGGGGCCTCGGCTCCTCGCTCGCCATGGAGTCCATTCCGCCGAGCGCGCGCGGCATGGTCTCGGGCATCCTGCAATGCGGCTACCCCGCCGGCTATCTGCTGGCGGCGGTAGTCTATGGCTTGCTCTACCAGCAGACGATCGGCGGCTACACGATCGGCTGGCGCTTCATGTTCCTGCTCTCCTTCATCCCGGCGCTGATCGTACTCTTCATCCGCTCGCACGTCCCGGAATCACCCGCCTTCGTCGAGGCGCAGAAATCCATCAAGCCGGGGCTTCTGGAGACGCTGCAGAAGCATTGGAGCGTCGCGCTCTATGCCGTGGTGCTGATGATGTTCTTCAATTTCTTCAGCCACGGCACGCAGGATCTCTACCCGACCTTCCTGAAGAAGCAGCATGGCTTTGACCCGCACACGGTGAGCTGGATCACCATCGTCGCCAATATCGGCGCCATTGTCGGCGGCCTGGCATTTGGCGCGCTGTCCGAGAAGATCGGCCGCATCAACGCCATTACTTTGGCCTGCGTCATCGCCCTGCCGGCGATCCCGCTATGGGCCTACAGCTCAACGCCCTTCATGCTGGCCATTGGGGCCTTCGTCATGCAGATCGCGGTCCAGGGCGCCTGGGGCGTCATCCCGGTGCACCTCAATGAGCTGTCGCCCGGAGCGGTGCGCGCGACCTTGCCCGGCTTCATCTACCAGGCCGGCAATCTCGCCGCCTCCTATGGCGGTCCCTATCAGGCGGGGGTCGCCGAGGCGCCCGGTGGCAGCTATGGCTACGCGCTGGCGCTGTTCGCCGGCGTGGTCGCCGTATGCATCATCGTCGTCATCCGCTTCAGTCCGGAACGCCGCGGCCAGGTGATGACCGTGCTGGGTTGAGCACGGCTCACCCCAGCCGGAGCGCGATCACTCCGGCGACAATGCTGAGCGCGGCGGCACCGCGCCAGCCCGTCATCTTCTCGCCGAGCGCGTAGACCGAGATCATCATGGCGAACAGGATCGAGGTCTCGCGCAATGACGCCACCGAGGCGATCGGCGCCTTGGTCATCGCCCACATCACGATCCAGTAGGCCGCGCCGCTAAGCACGCCGGTGAACAGCCCGGTCTTCCAGTCGCGCGCCAACACCGGCAACGCCTTGGGCCCCCGGAAAACGAGGCACAGCACCAGTGCTCCAAGCGCATCGCAGATGAACAGCCAGGCGGCATAGCTTTGCGCGGTTGCCGCCAGCCGCGCGCCGCTGCCGTCGGACAGGGTGTAGCTGGCAATGAACACCGAGGTGCCGAAGGCGAAGCCGACCGCCCGCAGGTTCAGCTTCTCCAGATGCGCGCCGCCGCGAAACGACATCACCAGCGTGCCGGCGGACAAAAGCAGGATGCCGACGATGGCGAGCGGCGCCGGCACCTCGGCAACCACGAACATGCCGCCAATCGCGGCCAGCAGAGGGGCCGTGCCGCGCGCCAGCGGATAGGTCTGGGCGAAATCGCCCGCCTGGTAGGCGCCGATCAGGAAGGTGCGATAGCCCATGTGGAAGATGACGGAAGCGATGATGTAGGGCCAGACTTCCGCCTTCGGCATCTCGACAAAGGGCAGCACGACGAGGCCCGCGCCCCCCATACCCAGCGTCATCAGCGTGATCGACAGGAAGCGGTCGAGATGCACCTTGACCAGCGCGTTCCAGATCGCATGCATGGCGGCGGCGGCAAGCACCGCGAAGAAGACGAAAAGCGTCATATGGGGCTCATCGACCTCCCGAGCCGAGGGGCGTTTCGAGGTCGATGTCGACCCGGACCGGGAAGTGATCGGACGCCACCTCGCCGATGTCGGAGCCGATCGATTTCACCCGCCCGGCCAACATACCGCCGACGAAGCAATGGTCCAGCCGGCGCTTTGCCAGTCTGCCGTCGATGATCTTCTCATGTGTGTGGAAATCACCAGCCGGTTCAACCGCCACGGCTGCGGCATCGACGAAGCCGTCAAGATAGGCAGCACCCCGATGGTAGGGCGTGCTGCCGACGATGCGGCGATACTCGGCGCTGCCCGGCTCCATGTTGAAATCGCCCAGCCAGATCGCCGCCGGCGGATTTTCCGGCTCTGATTCTCCATGCGTCCAGTTGCGCGAAGGCTCGTCATCGGTGCCGCTCCACGGACCGCCTTCCGATGGCGCCTGGCGGTGCTCGGCCAAGAGATAATCAATCTGTTCCAGCCGCTCTTCCGCCGCGATGTGCGCGAGATGCAGCGAAAGCACCCTGACCGGCCCTGCCGGTGTGCGGATCATGCATTCGAGCGCGGCGTTGCGCGTGTTGAGCGGCCGCAACGTGCGGCGCATCGGCAGCGCGTGCAACCGCGACCAGACGATCGGCAGCTTCGACAGAACCATGGTGCCGAACTGCCGGCGGCGGTTGACCAGGCGGCCGTCACGCCGCTCACTGGCATCCATGTCGAAGGCCGGGCCATACACCCAGTGATAACTAGGCAAAAGGCGTGAAAGCAGTTCCGGCTGGTCGTCGAAATTGCTGCGCTGCCAGTGCCGCTCGACCTCCTGCAAGGCGATGATGTCGGCGCCGGCGACAAGGCGCGCCGCGCGCGAAAGATCGTAGCGCGTGTCGCTGCCGAACCCGTACTGGATGTTGTAGCTGACCAGCTTCATTGCTTATCCGGCTCACTTCTCGGCGTTGGCAGTAGCGGTTCGGTCGATTGCTTGCAATGTGCAGGAAGACGGAGGGGGCTTGGGCCAGCAGGGCCGTCGAGACGCGGTATCTGCTAGTCGGTGGTCAGCGGCTGGAAGCGGCCGGCGGGCGATGCCGCCAATTCCGCCCAGTCGATCTCTTCCTCCAGCCGGTGATAGGCCTCGTCACCGATAGTGCCATTGCTGCGCAGTTCCTCAAGCGTGTCGCGCTGGCGGTTGATGGCATAAAGGCGCAGCCGGTCGTATTCGGTCGCCGCCTGAGCGTCCTCCGGGTTTTGCGCGACCACGCGCTGAGCCTCGTACTGCTCGCGCACGACGGCCGCCGCCGACGACGTCTTGCGGCTCAACACGTCAAGGGCGGCCTGCATGATGGCAACGCGCGCCTGGGCCACCTCACGGTCTATCGTCGTGTCGCGTTCGAAGGCGAGTATTCGCAGCAAGGGTTTAAGGCTCATGCCTTGCAGCACCAGCGTGCCCAGAACCACCGCGAAGGCCGCAAGAACGATTGGGTCTCGGCCTGGGAAGTCGGCAGGCAGGGCAATCGCCACCACCAGCGTCACCAGCCCCCGCATGCCGCACCAACCGACGAGCACGGCGCCGCGAAATGTCGGCGCGTCCTGCCTCCTGCCTTCGCCGCGGAAGCGGGCGAACCATCGGATGATCGCAACGTAACTCGCCACCCAGACGAGACGCGCCACGATCACGACGACCAGCACGGTTGCGGCGAACAGAAAGGCTTCGCCCTGCCCGTCGCCGGAAAGCCTGCCGACGATCGATCGCGCCTGCAGGCCCATCAGCACGAAAGCCAGCACATTGAGCACGAACACCGCTGACTCCCAGACCGAATAGGTGCTGACGCGACGTCTCGCCGACATGCGGCGTGGCGCCGTGCGCGCAAGGGTGATGGCATAGACGACAATGGTGATGATGGCGGAAAGACCGAGCCTGTCGGCCAGGATCCATACGCCGAATGTCCCGGCGAACTGCACCACGGTGCTGCTCGCCGCGTCCTCGATCCGGGTGAGGGTCAGCAGCGAGAACCGGCCAAGCACATAACCCGCGACCAGGCTGCCTATGGTTGACAGCAAGATGGTCGGAACGGCGTTGCTCAGCATGATCGAGCCGAGCGCCGCCGAAACCGCCAGCCTGTAGATCAGCAGCGCCGTGGCATCGTTGAGCAGGCTCTCGCCCTGCAGGATGGCGGTGATGCGGTGCGGCACCTTGAACTGGCCAAGCACCGCGCTTGCCGCCACCGCATCCGGCGGCGCGACGATGGCGCCAAGCGCGACCGCCGCCGCGATCGGCAGTCCGGCCATCTTCCAGCCGACGAAGGCAACCACGACGGTGGTGAAGACCACCGCGCCGAGCGCCAGCAGCACCAGCGACAGCCGGTAGCGCTTCAGGTCGCGCAGCGACGTGTCAAAGGCGGCATCGAGCAGCACCGGCGCGATGAACAGGGCAAGCGCCAGTTCCGGATCGATCTCGATCACTGGCGCGCCCGGCACGAAGGCAATCGCGACGCCGGCCAAGGCCAGCAGGGACGGATAGGGAATCTCCAGCCGTCGCGACAACGCCGTCAGCGCGACGGCGGTCAAAAGCAGGACGAGCGTCAGTTCGAAAAGAGCCATGCTCTATCGTAGCGGCCGAACGAAACGATTGGCAGTGCCAAAGTCATGGAGGGAAACGATAACCCAGGGCCCGACGCGGGCCATAGAGGCTGCTCGCGACATCAGGAGCCGCTGCACTGTTGGAGCACCGATTGGCACTCCCTAATGCAGCACCAGCATATCGCTCGACGAGAACGAAATCTCGGCCTTTTCTCCGACTGCGGGCGGCGGGGTGGCGGAGTTGTTGAACGTGTCGAGCGACACCGTGTTGCCGCCGATGCCGACGCGGACCCGGATCACCGAGCCGAGAAAATGCACTTCGGAAATCTCCCCGGTCAGGCTGGAGTCGCGGCCCGGCTGGCGGCCGAGCGAAATCGCCTCGGGCCGCAGCGCCAGCGACAGCATATCGCCGGACTTCGAGCCGTTGAGCTTGCCCTTCAGTTCGACTTCCTGGGTGTTGACCTGCACCTTGCCGGACGCGGCGTCGGTTACCTTGCCCTCGAGCACATTGAGCGTACCGACGAAATTGGCGACGAACTTCGTCGCCGGCCGGTTGTAGATCTCGAACGGCGTGCCGACCTGCTCGGCCTTGCCGCCATACATCACCGCGATGCGGTCGGAGATCGACAGCGCCTCTTCCTGGTCATGGGTGACGAAGATGGTGGTGATGCCGAGCTTCTTCTGGATCGAGCGTATTTCCTCGCGCAGCGACACGCGCACCTTCGCGTCGAGCGCCGACAGCGGCTCGTCGAGCAGCAGCAGCTTCGGCTTCGGCGCGATCGCGCGCGCCAGCGCGATACGCTGCTGCTGGCCGCCGGAAAGCTGGTAGGGATAGCGGTCGGCCATCTGCGGCAGCTTGATGATGCCCAGCATCTCGGCGACCCGGGCATCGATGTCCGCCCTCGGCATGCCGGCGACCTTCAGGCCGAAGCCGATGTTCTGCGCCACGGTCAGGTTCGGGAACAGCGCATAGGCCTGGAACACCATGCCGACATTGCGCTGGTTGGGCTTCAGCCGCGTGATGTCCTTGCCGGCGACGACGATCTTGCCGGCTGAAGGCTCCTCGAAGCCGGCGACCATGCGCAGCACCGTCGTCTTGCCGCAGCCCGACGGGCCGAGGAACGAGACGAATTCACCCGGCTCGACGTCGAGATTGAAATCCTCCACGACGGTGGTCGCGCCAAAGGATTTGCGAACGTGCTGGATGGAAAGGAATGGATCGGCCATGGCTTTGACTTTCAGTTCGGTCTATTTGCCGATTTCGGCGCGAAGCGGGACAGAACCTGGATCAGCGACATGCAGCCCCAGGTGATTACGAAGGCGATAATGGACAACGCCGCCGGTTCATAGGCCCTGTTGGCGACCAGGTTCTGCAAATACGGCCCGAAAGCCGGCCGATTGAGCAGGCTGGCCATGGTGAATTCGCCAATAACGATCGCGAAGGTAAGGAAGGCACCCGAAAGCACCGCGATCAGCACGTTGGGCAGGATGACGCGGGTGACGATCGTGCCCCAGCCGGCGCCGAGGATCTGCGCGGCCTCCGTCAATGTCCGCACGTCGATGGTGCGCAGCCCGGTGTCGACAGCCCTATACATATAAGGCAGCGCCAGCGCCGCGTAGCCAATGACCAGAAGCGCATTTGTGGCGGTATTGTTCGACAGGAACGGCAGCGGCGAATTCGAGCCGTACATTCTGATGTAGCCGAACACGATGACGATGGCCGGAATGACCAGCGGCAACAACGTGATGAATTCGACCACCGGACGAAGATGGGGCAGCCGCAGCCGGATCCAGTAGGCAGTGGGCACGACGATCAGCACACCGAGCAGGATGGTGAAGACCGCCACGATCACCGAGTACATGAAAGTTGTCTGGAACTGGCTGTCGCCCAGCACGACCTTGTAGGCATCGAAGGAATAAACGCCGCGCCGCATGCGCAGCGAAAACTCGATCGTCGCGATCAGCGGTATGAAGAAATAGGCCGCGCCGAGGATGAAGACGACCCAGGCCCAGAATTTGCCTGCCTTCATTTCAGCCACCTCTCGGAACGGGTCCGGAACCAGATGTAGAAGATGTTGGCCAGCCCGGTGATGAAGATCATGCCGAACGCAATCGCATAGCCGAGGTGGGCATTGTGCAGTACATCGCCGCGTATCTGCGCGTAGAGCAGGATGGGCACGATGTTGAGCGATGAGCCCGTCAGCGCGTAGGCCGTGGCGATGGCGCCGAAGGCATTGGCGAAAAGCAAGATCACAGTGCCCAGGAAACTTGGCCATAGCACGGGTATCACAACCATGCGCCAATACTGCGACTGTGTGGCGCCGAGCGTCGCGGCGGCCTCACCCCATTCCTTCTTCAGCCCGTCGATCGCCGGCACGATGATGACCACCATGAGCGGAATCTGGAAGTAGACATAGGTGAGCGTCAGCCCCCAGAACGACAACAGGTTGAAGCCATGCGCATAGAGGTTCAGGCCGACCAGCGTATTGAGCAGAACGGTAACCAGCCCAAGGCGGCCAAGCGTTGCGATGAAGGCAAAGGCCAGCGGCACGCCGGCAAAATTGGAAGCCACTCCGGAAAAGGTCAGCGTTGCCGAGCGGATCCAGTTGGGCAGGCCGCCACGCACGATGGCGATCGCGATGGCAAGGCCCGCGAAGGCGCCGATCAGCGACGAGGCCAGGCTGACCTTTATCGATATCCAATAGGCCGCAACGATGTTTGCCTGCGACAACGCAAAGATGTTTTCCAGCGTGAATTCGCCCGCATCGTTCTGAAATGCGCCCAGCATCAGATAGAGCGTCGGCAAAATCAGGAACATGATGGCGAAGATGAAGAATGGCGTCACGCCGAGCCATTGCGTCGGTAACCGCAGCGCGCGCGCCTGTGCCGGCGGCGCGGTCTTTCCCGCAATGGCCTGATTGGAAAGCGAGAGATCGGTCATGCGCCTACCGTCTTCGAGGGAAGGCCGGGCGGCCTCGCGACCGCCCGGTGGATTTCAGTCTTACTTGACGTTGGCGCCGACGACGGCGTCCCAGTTCTTGGTGATGGCTTCCTTGGCCTTGCCCTGCTCGTCGAGCGTCGGGAACACCGCGGCCGCATACGATTCAGCCGGCGGCAGCTTGGCCAGCACGTCAGCCGGGATCTTGCCGTTCTTGGCGAGATCGTTGAAGCGGATCGGGTGGCAATAGCCCTTCAGCCAGCCGATCTGGCCTTCGTCGGAATAGAGATACTCCATCCAGAGCTTGGCTGCGTTCGGATGCGGCGCGTAAGCGCTGATCGCCTGCACGTAGACACCGGCGAGGACGCCGGTCTTCGGCACGATGACGTCGACGGGCGGATTGCCCTTCAGCGTGTCGCGGCCCGAAAGCGCGTTGTAGTCCCAGGTGACGAGGATCGGCGTCTGGCCCTGCGCCAGCGTCGCGGTCTTGCCGATGACCGGCACGAAATTGCCGGCGGCGTTGAGCTTCTTGAAGAAGTCGAGGCCAGCGGTGCCAGCGGCTTCACCAGCGGCGGCGCCACCGGAAAGGCCAGCAGCGTAGACGGCCTGGATAGCCTGGTTCGAGGCGCGCGGATCGCCGGCAAGGGCAACCGAGTTGGCAAATTCCGGCTTGAGCAGGTCAGCCCAATCCGTCGGAGCTTCCTTGACCAGATCCTTGTTAACTTCGAAAGCAAGCACGCCGTAATAGTCGCCGTACCAGGCGCCATCGGCATCCTTGGCGCTGTCCGGGATCGAGTCCCAGGTCGACACCTTGTAAGGCAGCAGCAGCCCATCTTTCTTGGCGGTCGGGCCGAAGGACAGGCCGACGTCGATGACGTCGGGAGCCTGCGGGCCCTTGTTGTCCTTGTTGGCCTTGATCGCCTCGACCTCGTCGCCGGAACCGGCGTCGGGGTTGAGTTCGTTGACAGTGATTTCCGGATACTTCGCCTTGAAGCCGGCGATGACGTCGCCATAGCCGCACCAGTCATGCGGCAAAGCGATGGTGGTGAGCTGGCCTTCAGCCTTCGCGGCCTTGACGAGATCGTCCAGCGAAGCCGCGGACGAAATCACCGACGACACCATCAGGGTCGCGGCCGAAAGGGAAAGTACTTTCCCCGTGAATTTGAACATGTGTCCTCTCCGTTGAACTGGCGCCGTTGGACGCCTGCGATGCGGTATCGTTTTCGTGTGACAGCCAGATGAAAGCTTTGTGAAACCAGCCGCCAGCAGCACGAAAAGTTAACTCTTTTTAACCGGCTGTAGCAATTAGCCACCCCTTAATTTTCCGGCTAATCATTAATGCGCCTGTCTTTCCCCGCTTCCCCTTTCCTTTCCCCTCGTTTCCCAACCAAATTTCCGCATCCCGAAACCGGCCTCAGACCGTCCCGGCGATGGCGTTTTCGAGCAAGGTCAGCGCCGCCTTCTTGGTCAGCTTGACCGGGTTGCCGCCGGCCGTCGGATCGACCACCGCCATGTCGGCGATCAGCCCCTTGCGCTTCTTGTCCATGTCGAGCCCCTTGATCAGGCCCGGCAGCGCATGCGGCACCTTCAATTCCTTGCGCAATTTGATGATCGCCTTGGCGAAGCCGTCGAAGCCGCCCTTGATGCCGCAATAGGCCGCGAGCCGTGCAATACGCTCCTCGATGGAGTCGCGGTTGAAGGCGAGCACATAGGGCATGAACACCGCATTGGTCATGCCGTGATGGGTGTCGTAGAGCGCGCCGATCGGGTGCGACAGCGAGTGGATGGCGCCCAACCCTTCTGGAAGGCGGTGGCGCCCATGGCAGCGGCGCTCATCATATGCGCGCGGGCGACGAGGTCCTTGCCGTTGGCGAAGGCCTTGGGCAGGTTCTCGAACACCAGCCTGATGCCTTCGACGGCGATGCCGTCGGCCATCGGATGGTAACCGGGTGCGCAATAGGCCTCGAGGCAGTGGGCGAGCGCGTCCATGCCGGTGCCGGCGGTGATGAAGCCGGGCATCCCGACCGACAGCTCCGGATCGGCGATCACGATCGCCGGCAACAACTTCGGATGGAAGATGACCTTCTTGGTATGCGTCTCCTCATTGGTGATGACGCCGGCGCGGCCGACTTCCGATCCGGTGCCGGCGGTGGTCGGCACCGCGATGATCGGCGCGATCGCGTCGGAATTGGCGCGCGTCCACCAGTCGCCGACATCCTCGAAATCCCACACCGGACGCGTCTGCCCCGCCTGGAAGGCGATCAGCTTGCCGAGGTCGAGGGCCGAGCCGCCGCCAAAAGCGATGACACCGTCATGCCTGCCCTTCTTGAACACGGCGATGCCGGCCGTGAGGTTGGACTCCACCGGGTTCGGCCTCACTTCCGAAAAGACGCCGTAAGGAACCTTGGCGTCGTCGAGAATCCTGAGCGTGGAGGCGACGACCGGCAGTTTGGCCAGCCCGGATCGGTGACGAACAGCGGCCGCTTGATGCCGGTCGCCGCCAGCACTTCAGGCAATTCCGCGATACGCCCGGCGCCGAAGCGAACGGTGGTGGGGTAGTTCCATTTGGAGATGAGCTTGGACATTTTTTGTCTTTCGAAAAATCAGATGGCTTCGCGCAGGTGGAAGGATTTCGGCCGGGTCAGATTGTCATAGCCGAGCGCCGACAGGGCAACGCCCTTGCCGGTATCCTTGACGCCGGTCCAGACCAGCGCCGGATCGAGGTAGTCGCAACGGTTCATGAACACCGTGCCGGTCTCGACGCGGTCGCCGATCGCCACCGCACGTTCGGTGTCGCGCGTCCAGATCGAGGCCGTCAGCCCATAGGGGCTGTCGTTCATCAGCGCGATTGCCTCCTCGTCGTTGCGCACCTTCATGATGCCGACGATCGGGCCAAAACTTTCCTCGCGCATGACGCTCATCTGGTGGTCGACTCCGGTCAACACCTCGGGCGCCAGATAGGGCGAGCCGGGCTGGTCTTTGGCCACCTTCATGTTGATGTGCGCCACCGCACCCTTGCGCAGCGCCTCGGCCTTCTGCTCGCGGATCAGATCGGCAAAACGCGCCTGCGCCATCGGCCCCATCGTCGTCGCCTGGTCGAGCGGATTGCCGACGACATAGTTCCTGGTCTCGGCGATGAAGCCCTCGACGAACTCGTCATAGACCTTTTCGTGCACATAGACGCGTTCGATGCCGCAGCAGCACTGGCCGGAATTGAAGAAGGCGCCGTCGACCAGGTTGGCCACAGCGTGGTCCATCTTGGCATCCGGCAGTACATAGGCCGGATCCTTGCCGCCGAGTTCGAGGCCGAGCGTCATGAAAGTACCCGCCGCCGCCTTCTCGATGGCGCGGCCGCCGCCGACCGATCCGGTGAAATTGACATGGTCGATCTTGCCCGAACCCAGCAGCTTTTCGGTCTGGGCGTGATTGAGAACAACGTTCTGGAACACGCCCTTGGGCAGCCCGGCCTTGTCGAAGGCCTGTTGGAAGCGCTCGCCGACCAGCAATGTCTGCGCCGCATGTTTCAGGATGACGGCGTTGCCGGCCATCAGTGCCGGCACGATTGTGTTGACGGCGGTGAGATAGGGATAGTTCCATGGCGCGATCACCATGACCACGCCGAGCGGATCCTTCTTCACATAGCGGCGGAAGCCATCCTTGGGATTGGAAGCCGGCACGGACTTCAGCGCCGCCTCCGCGATCTCGACCATGTAGGTGGTGCGTTCCTTGACGCCACCGAACTCGCCGCCATAGCGAACGGGACGCCCCATCTGCCAGGCGATCTCCGGCACGATCTCGTCGCTCATCGCAACCAGCGCTTCGAGCATCGCCAGCATGTACTTGCCGCGCTCGACGATCGGCGTCTCAGCCCACTTCTCCTGCGCCGCCTTGGCACGCTCGACCGCGGCGCTGACCGCCTGATCCGTGGCGATCGGGCGCTCGGCATAGATCGAGCCATCGATGGGGGATTTGAGTTTGACCGTTTCGGTCATTTTGTAAGTCCTCGCACTTCTTTAGAATCGAAATTAGTTGGCTTGTACCGCCCCTCATCCGCCTGCCGGCACCTTCTCCCCGTATAGTGACGGGGAGAAGGGAAAGCACCAACGTCGACGCCCCCTCTCCCCGTTCTTCACGGGGAGAGGGTAAGGGTGAGGGGCAGCGCCGACGGTTCGCGGGCTACCCTAGTACCGCTCGAACCCTCTGTGCAGCTCCCAATCCGTAATGCGGCGGTCGTATTCGAACTGCTCCCACTTGGCCGTGTGGACGTAGTGCTCAAGCACATCCTCGCCGAGCGCCTGTTTCAGCATTTTCGACTTGGCCAGCGTTTCGGTGGCGTCGCGCAGCGTCTTCGGGATCTCCGGCAGGCGCGAGGCCTGGTAGGCATCGCCGACGAACGGCTTCTGCAGCTCAAGCTTCTCGTCGATGCCGGCAAGGCCGGCGGCGATCAGTGCGGCGAAAGCCAGATAAGGATTGAGGTCGGCGCCGCCGATGCGGCATTCCATGCGGATGCCCTTAGTGCCCTCGCCGCACAGGCGGAAGCCGGCGGTGCGGTTGTCCTCGCTCCACATGATCTTGGTCGGCGCGAAGGTGCCGGCCTGGAAGCGCTTGTAGGAATTGATGTAGGGCGCCAGGAACCAGGTGAATTCCTTCGCATACTTCAACTGTCCGGCCGCCCATTGCTGGCCGAGCGTCGACAAGGTCCAGTCAGCTTGTCTGTCGAAGAACAAAGGCGTCTTGCCGTCGGCGCTCCACAGCGAATTGTGGATGTGGCTGGAATTGCCGGCGAGCCCGTAATTGTACTTGGACATGAAGGAAATCGCCTTTCCCTCGGACTCGGCAATCTCCTTGGCGCCGTTCTTCAGGATGACGTGGCGGTCGGCCATGTCGAGCGCCTCGGCGTAGCGCACATTGATCTCTTCCTGGCCCGGGCCCCACTCGCCCTTGGAATTCTCGATCGGGATGCCGGCCGCTTCCATCTCGTTGCGAAGCCGGCGCATGACGCCTTCTTCCTTGGTGGTGATGCCGATCTGGTAATCGCCGATATAGGGCGACGCGGTGTCGAGACCTTGCCAGTGCTTCTTGCGGGCGGAATCGTAGGTTTCGTTGAACAGGTAGAATTCGAGCTCGGAAGCGAAATAGCCGATATAGCCACGCTCCGTCAGCCGCTTGACCTGCTTCTTCAGGATGGCGCGCGGTGAATGCGGCAGGTCGTCATGGGTATGGTGGTCGAGCACGTCGCAGATCACCAGCGCGGTCTTTTCCAGCCAGGGAATACGCCGCAGCGTCGCAAGGTCCGGCTTCATGACGAAATCGCCATAGCCCTTCGACCAGCTTGCCGCCTTGTAGCCCGGCACCGGCTCCATATCGATATCGGCCGCCAGCAGGTAGTTGCAGCCATGCGTTTCGTCATGCGCGGAATCGACGAAATACTGGGCCAGGAAACGCTTTCCCGCGAGCCGCCCCTGCATGTCGACAATGCAGGCCAGCACCGTGTCGATCTCGCCATTGGAGACCGCTTTCTTCAACTGATCGAACGAGAAATTTCCGGCCATTCCTTTGGCACTCCAGTGCTTGGTCGTTGTGAGGGATGAAGCGAAGCCATGGCCGGCGCGAGGCCGGCCATGGTGATAGGGCATGGGATCAGTGACCGCTCTCGCCGACGGCCTGCTCGGCTGCCTTGATCGCAGCCTGGCGCGCAGCGATGATGTCGCCGAGCGGCGGGCCCTGGAAGCGGTTGCGCTCGAAGGCGAACCAGACGATCGCCGTCAGGATGAAGAAACCGACGGTGATGTAGAGCGCCCAGTCGTTCGGCGGCTGAATGCCGATGATGAAGATCAGGATCATCGACACGATCGACAGGAAGGCAAACAGCATGAACACGCCGCGCCCCATGTTCCACGGCCCCATCTTGTCCCACTTCGGCGTGCCCCAGGCCAGCATGCCGAGCACGATCGGCACGGTGAAGGATAGGAACAGGAAGATGACGGTGCAGGACACGACGATGGTGTAGGCCGAAGTGCCGGCGACCGAAACCAGCGTCGAACCCCAGACGAACAGCACCGACAGGATCGACGCCGTCCAGATCGCCGCCACCGGCGTGCGATAGGTCGGGCTGACTTTGGCGAGTGCCGACGACCCGGGCAGACCGCCGTCACGCGAGAAGGCGAAGATCATGCGCGAGGCCGAAGTGACGGTGGCGAGACCGCACAGAAGCTGCGCGATGAACACGACGAGGTAGACGAACTCCTTGAGGCCGGGGCTGACGCGCTGGTCGAAAGCCCAGAAGAAAACATTCCAGCCCTGCTTGGCGGCGTCGTCCATATTGGGGATCATCAGCACGAAGGCGGCCAGGAAGAGGTAGCCGAAGACGGCCGACCAGATCACCGACATGACCATGGCGCGCGGCACCGAGGAAGCCGCCTTGATGGTTTCCTCGGAGGTGTGGGCCGAAGCGTCGTAGCCGGTGATCGTGTAGATCGGCAGCAAGAGGCCTAGTGCGAACACCCAAGCATTCGAGACCGAAGGCCAGACGCCGGCGCCGGCGTCACCCGAATAGTTGTGGAACGTGAAGAGACGGCTGAAATCCCAGGTCTCGGCGGAGAATAGGCAGACGACCGCGATCAGGATCGAGCCGAAGAAGATGAGGTAGCCGGAGAAATCCGTCAGCTTGGCCGTCAGCTTGATGCCGAGATGGTTGATCAGCGCCTGGGCGCCTGTGATGATGACCAGGAAGATCATCTGGTTGGTCAGCGTGCCCTCGATGCCGAGCGCCGGCCCGAAGGCGCCGACGAAGAACGTCCAGGTGCCGACATTGATGGCGCCTAGCACGGTGATCAGGCCGAGCAGGTTGAGCCAGGCCGTCACCCAGCCGGTGCCCCGATTGCCGAGGATCGAGCCCCAGTGATAGAGGCCGCCGGCGGTCGGATAGGCCGAGCTGATCTGCGACATGGCGACCGCAAAGGTCAGCGAGACAAAGCAGCCGACCAGCCAGCCGATGCCGATGCCGATGCCGCCGGCGCCGGAAGTTGCCTGGGCCAGCGAATTGATGCCGCCCGACAGGATGCAGATGATGGAGAAGGAAACCGCGAAATTCGAAAAGCGGCTGAGACGCCGCTCCAGTTCCTGGGCATAGCCCATGCTGTGGAGGGCCTTTACGTCCTCCGCCTTGTCAACGTCTGTATAACCCGGTGCTGCCATTGGAAGTCCCCTGTTTGTTTCTCAGCTGGCCGATTGGACTGACTTTCTGACTGAATGCGATCTGGGCCGCGTGGCCTCCTCCGGTTCCAGATCCGAAAAAATGCCGGTGAGCAGATCCGCCCATTTCCGCTGCCCGGTTTCCCCGGAGATTTCATCGTTGCGGATTTCGATCATCGCGCAGGGCAGCCCGCGCGAGCGCGCATGCCGTTCGAGCGTGAAATAGACGCGGTCGGCAGGCGAATAGGGTTCGTTGACGCCGACGGTGACGCCGGCCAACCGCTGCAGCGCGCCGATCAGCGGCGCCGCCAACCGGCGATCCTCGTCATGGATGATGCCGATATGCCATGGCCGGTGGCGGCCCTTGTAAACCGGCGTGAAGGAGTGGACTGAAACCAGGCGGGTCTCCTGGCCGCGCGCCAGCCTGTCTTCGACAATGCGCTCGATGGTGCCGTGAAACGGCTGCCAGGACAGGGCGACCCGAGCCGCGCGCTGTTTTTCAGAGAGGCCGGTATTGCCTGGTATGGCTGTGATTTCGCTGACCGGCGGCACCAGGTCAGGCGCATCGAGCGGCCGGTTGCAGTCGATGATCAACCGCGAAATGCGGGTTTCAACCAGCGTCGCATCGAGCGCCTGCGCCATGCGCAGCGCAACCGGCAGCGCGCCGGGATCCCAGGCGATGTGGCGCGACAGGTCCTCGGCGGCCAGGCCGAGCGTGCCGAATTCGGCCGGCAGGAAATTGGAAGCGTGGTCGCAGGTCAGTACGAAAGGGCTCGATCCGCTGGGGTTCGTCACCACCACGGTATCAGGCAATGCAAGGCTGGCGGGCCGTGCTTTCTCCATACTCTGCCGTCCCCGGGGAGCGCTGTATCGTATGTTACGTATTTTGCCTCATTGCGTCCCTACGGATGATTTCATACAGTTTGTCCGGCTTTGTCAAATGCGATCTGGGGAAAAGACCGTCGGCCGGGCCAAGGGTGGGGAAAACCATGATTTCCAACATTGCCGAACTGATCGCCGACCGCATCGGCGCGATGCCCGCCGGCGAACGACGGGCGGCCCAGACGCTGATCGCCTTCTATCCGATGATCGGGCTGAAGACGGTCGCCGAATTCTCGGCCGCGGCCGGCGTGTCCTCGCCGACAATCCTGCGTTTCGTCGCCCGGTTGGGCTTCCAGAATTATCCCGAGTTCCAGTCGAGCCTGCAGGATGAACTGGCGGCGCAATTGCAGTCGCCGGCAACCCGCACACTCAATCCGCCCTCGCCCGGCGGCACTGGATCGCCAATGCTGGAAGCGACGCTCGACAACATGCGCGAGACCTTCCGGCATTTGTCCGACAAGCAGCTTGCCGACATTGCCACCAGGCTTGCCGAGCGGCGCGGCAAGACATTTCTGATCGGCGGACGCTTCACCGACCCCCTGGCGCGCTACATGGCCGCCCACCTCGCCATCATCCAGCCCGACGTCATCCACCTTGCCGGGCAGGAGAGCATGTGGCGCGACAGGCTGATCGACATGGGCAAGCGCGATGTGCTGGTGATCTTCGACATCAGGCGCTATCAGGACAGCCTCGTCCGCTTCGCCGAGAAGGCCCACCAGCGCGGCGTGCAGATCGTGCTCTTCACCGACCAGTGGCTGTCGCCCATCTCCCGCTTCGCCCGCCATGTCATCGCCGGGCGAACCGCCGTGCCCTCCGCATGGGATTCCTCGGCGGCGCTTTTCGTCGTCGCCGAAACGCTGATCGGCGCCGTCACAAGACAGCTCGAGGCCGACGGCGCCCGGCGCATCCGCGAGATGGAAGGCCTGCGATAGGCAGAATCCTCCGGATCATCGCATCGGCTCCGCCAGGGCGTCTCGGTTTCACGTTACCGAGATTTAATGTGCACGATTGCGTGATAATTGCCATAAACCGCTGATATGCGGCTACGGCGTGGCCGGATTTCGCCGCGCGCCGGTGCCGTCGCTGTGCCGTTCCTCCGGGAAGGGCTGACGATTCCTGAAACCGGAGTGTCGATGCGCACCTCAAAGCAAATTGTCGTTGCGCTTGTGATCGTGGTTGCCGCCGGAGCTGCCTGGGCGCGCTTCTATCCCGGAGCTCCCGAAGTGCTGGCGCGTTGGGGGATAGACTGGGCCTATGCGGCGACGCCTCCGGCCGGAAACAGTGCGGCCGACGCGAGACAGGCTGGCAACCGCAATGGTCCCCGGCAGGTCGACGTCATCGCCTTGCCTGCCGGTACGGCCACCATCAACGACCGCCTGCAGGCCATCGGCACCGGCCGCGCCAACTCCTCGGTGACCGTCAATCCCTATAGTTCGGGCCGCCTTGCCGAACTGCTGGTCGAATCCGGCAGCCACGTCGACAAGGGGCAGACCATCGCCACGCTCGATTCCGAGACGGAGATCATCGCCCAGAATCGGGCCAAGCTCGCGTTGCAGGATGCGCAAGCCAAGCTCGACCGCGTCAAGTCGCTGCGCGCCTCCAACGCCGCCACGCCGGTCGCGGTCGCCGATGCCGAAGTGGTGCTGGCCGGCGCCAAGCTGGCGCTTCAGGATGCCGAGCTTGCGCTGCAGCGTCGCTCGATCGTCGCGCCGATATCAGGCACCGTCGGCATCCTGCCGATCTCGGCCGGCAACTATGTCACCAATCAATCGGCAATCGCCACGCTGGACGACCGGTCCTCTATCCTGGTCGATTTCCAGGTGCCCGAGCGCTTCGCCGCCGCGGTCAAGGTCGGCGCGCAATTGACGGCGACGTCGATCGCCAATCCGAGCAACGCCTATAGCGGAACAGTGTCGGCCATCGACAATCATATCGACGAAAAGAGCCGCACGCTTCTGGTCAAGGCCAAGATCGCCAACCCGGCCGATTCGCTGCGCGCCGGCATGTCGTTCTCCATCACCATGAAATTCCCCGGCGAGACCTATCCGGCCGTCAGCCCGCTGGCGATCCTGTGGGGTTCGGACGGCGCCTATGTCTGGCAGGTCGAGGACGGCAAGGCCAGGCGGTTGCCGGTTCGCGTCATCCAGCGCAACACCGAGACCGTGCTGATCGACGCGGAGATCGACAGCGGCGACATGGTGGTCACCGAGGGCACCCAAAGTGTCAGCGAGGGCGGTGAAGTCCGCATCGCCGGCCAGGAGCAGCGCGCCGCCACCGCGGCGGAAGGATCATGACCGGACCCGTCAATGCCGGCGCCGATACTGGCTTCACCGCGCTGTTCATCCGCAGGCCGGTCATGGCCTTCGTGCTCAACGTCCTCATCGCGGTTGCCGGCCTTGCGGCCTTCTACGGTGTCGAGATCCGCGAATTGCCCGACGTCGACCGCGCCGTCGTCACAGTCTCCACCACCTTCGAAGGCGCGGCCGCCGAAACGGTCGACCGCGAATTGACCGACACGATCGAGGGCGCCGTCGCTCGCGTCTCCGGCGTCAAGTCAATCTCGTCTTCCTCTTCCTTCGGCTCGAGCCGTGTCACCATCGAGTTCAACGACGGTGTCGACCTCAACGTCGCCGCCTCGGACGTGCGCGATGCGGTCGGCCGCGTCGCCAACCAGATGCCGGACACCGCCGATCCGCCGCGCATCGTCAAGGCCGACGCCAATTCCGACGCGGTCATGCGGCTGGCGGTGACCTCGGAGAATATGTCGATCCAGGACATGACGGTCGTTGTCCAGGATCAGATCGAGGACGAATTGGCCGCCGTGCCGGGCGTCGCCGACGTCCAGGTCTATGGCGACCGCGACAAGATCTTCCGCATCGACGTCGACCAGAACAAGCTCGCCAGCCTCGGCTTCACGGTTGCTGGCCTGAGGTCGGCGCTTGCCTCGGTCGCCTTCGATTCCCCGGCCGGATCGATCACCACGACCAATCAGGACCTGATCGTGCGCACGACGGCCGACGTGACCACGCCCGCCGAATTCGAGAACATCATCATCGGCGGCACGACGCGCATTCGCGATGTCGCGACCGTCACGCTCGGCCCCGATGTCGGCCAGACGGCGCTGCGTTCGGATGGCAAGACCGGCATCGGCATCGGCATCATCCGGCAGGCGGAATCGAACACGCTGGACATTTCGACCGGCGTCCAGGCCGCAGTCGCCAAGCTGCAGGCGAACCTGCCCAAGGGCATGGCGATCAAGATCACCAGCGACGACGCCGTCTTCGTCAAGGGTGCGGTGCACGAAGTCGAGATCGCGCTCGGCCTGTCGGTCACCATGGTGCTGATCGTCATCTACGTCTTCCTGCTCGACTGGCGCGCCACGCTGATCCCGGGCCTGTCGATGCCGGTTGCCATGATCGGCACCATAGCCGCCATCTATCTGGCCGGCTTCTCGGTCAACATCCTGACGCTGCTCGCTCTGGTGCTGGCCACCGGCCTTGTCGTCGATGACGCAATCGTGGTGCTGGAAAACATCGTGCGACGGCGCAATGAGGGCATGGGCCCGCGCGCGGCTGCCGTGCTCGGCGCACAGGAAGTGTTCTTCGCCGTCGTTGCCACAACGCTGACATTGGTCGCGGTCTTCGTGCCGATCTCGTTCCTGCCGGGACAGACCGGCGGCCTGTTCCGCGAATTCGGCTTCGTGCTTGCGATGTCGGTGCTTCTGTCCTGCGTGGTGGCGCTGACGCTTTGCCCGATGCTTGCCTCGCGCATGCTCACCAGCGCGTCGCTTCACCACGAAGGCGGCCACGGCATCGGCGCGCGCATCGGCGGCGTCCTCAATGCCGGCTACAAGCGCGCGCTCCAGGCATGTCTCGACGCGCCGTGGATCGTGGTTCTGGTCGCGGTGCTGTTTGCCGGCGTCGCCTTCACGCTGTTCGGCACGATCCGCCAGGAACTGACGCCCACCGAGGATCGCGCCGCCGTGCTGTTGCGCATCAACGCCCCGCAAGGCGTCAGCCTCGACTACACGACGCAGCAGATGCAGAAGATCGAGCGGCTGATCCAGCCGATGCGCGATTCCGGCGAGATTCGCTCGACCTTCGAGAACGCCGGCCAGAACGGTTCCTACAACTCGGGCTTCATGGTGATGACGCTGGCGCCGTGGGACGAGCGCAGCCGCAGCCAGCAGGAGATCATGGCCGAGATCAGCCAGCTGACCAAACAGGTGCCCAGCGTGCGCATCTTCCCGGTCCAGCCCAACAGTCTCGGCATCCGCGGCGCCGGCAACGGCCTGCAATTCGCTCTGGTCGGCAACGACCGCAAGGCGCTCGGAGATGCGGCGGTCAAGATCATCGCCGAGATGCAGAAGGATCAGCGCTTCCAGACGCCACGCCTGTCGATCGACCCGACGCAGCCGCAGCTGGCCGTGGCCATCGACCGTGAGCGCGCTTCCGATCTCGGCATCGACATCTCCGGGCTCGCCAACACCATGCAAGCCATGCTCGACGGCAACGACGTCGTCGATGTCTACATCGCCGACCGCAGCTACGGCGTGAAGCTGGTCTCGACCACCAATCCGATCAACGACCCGACCGATCTGGAAAATGTCTTCCTCAAGACCGCGGATGGCCGCTTCGTGCCGATGTCGACCATCGCCACGCTGACCGAACGCGCCGTGCCGCCGTCGCTGTCGCGCGAACAGCAGCAGCCTTCGGTGGCAGTCACTTCCAACCTCTCAGGCAATTTCGCGCTTGGCGATGCGCTGACGCGTGCCGAGGAGATCGCCACGCCGCTCCTGCCGCCCGGCAGCCGCATCCTGCCGCTGGCCGAAGCCGCGACTTTGGGCGAAACCAACAGCGCCATGGTCACCATCTTCGGCTTCGCGCTGGTCATCATCCTTTTGGTGCTGGCCGCCCAGTTCGAAAGTTTCGTCAGTGCCGTCATCATCATGGCGACAGTGCCGCTCGGCCTTGCCTGCGCCATTTTCGCGCTGCTGCTGTCGGGCACCAGCCTCAACGCCTTCAGCCAGATCGGCCTGGTGCTTCTGGTCGGCGTCATGGCCAAGAACGGCATCCTGATCGTCGAATTCGCCAATCAGCTGCGTGATCGCGGCCTGGGCGTGCGTGAAGCGATCGAGCAGGCTTCCACCATCCGCCTGCGGCCGGTGATGATGACGTTGATCTGCACCATACTTGGCGGTGTGCCGCTTGTGCTGGCCGCCGGCGCGGGCGCAGAGGCACGCGTGGCGCTCGGCTGGGTGATCGTAGGAGGGCTTGGCCTGGCCACCATCTCGACGCTGTTCCTGACACCGGTCGCCTATCTCCTGCTTGGCCGCTTCGTCACGCCGAAGACCCATGAAGAAGCGCGGGTGAAGCGCGAACTCGAGGAAGCCGCCTACACCAATGTGGAACCGGCGGAATAGAGATAGCTATTTCAGCAGCCGGCCTTCGATCGACCAGTGCGCGGCAAGGAAGTTCAGCACAGCCGCCACGATGACCCCGCCGATCTTTGCCGGCCACACGCCGGTGATACCGGCGAAGAGTGCGATCGACAGGCTGGAGACGCCGAGCGAAATCAGCGCCCCGGCCGTGACAAACCGCAGGAAGGCGTCATGCAGCCGGATGGCGTGATTGCGCTCGAACGACCAGAAGCCATTCGCCACGAAAGAGAAGATGACGGCGACCGACCAAGAGAGGACATTGGCGGCAAGCGGCGGGACGTGCAGCTTGAGCAGCAGGGAAAAGCCGGCAAGGTCGATGGCCGTATTCGCCAGTCCGACAAGCGCAAAACGGGCGATCTTGCTGCCCGTTGAACGCTGGGGTCGTTCGGCGCCGCTCATCCCTTGCCGTCCATGATCTCGACACCGGCGCGGGCCAGGCTCGCGCCGAACGCATCCGAGGCCAGCACCCCGAATTCCACTTCGCGCACGCCTTGCATCGGGTCGCGCGCGCGCAGTGTTTCGTCGACATGGCCGGGGTGGCACATGAACAGCCCACGATCCGGCAACGCTTCGACCGCAGCCTCCAGCAATGGCGCAAATTTTTCGGGTTGCCGCCAGTCGTAGATGCCGGCGAGCGGCTTCCAAACGGCAAAGCCGGCGCGCTGCATCGATTGGTTGAAGCCGGCGGCCACGGCAGCGATTGCCGCGATCTTCGGTGCGACGGCGGCATCGCCCAGCGCCGGAGCGCCGCGCAGCACCGGCCTGCCGGCAGCGTCGGGGAAATGCGCCCGCAACCATCCGCGCACGACGGGCAGGAAATGCACGTGCTGATGACCGTCGATGAAGTCGGGCTTGCGGCCGAGCGCCTCGACGAACCGACTGTACTGCGCGTCGAGTTCGGCATGGATGTCGCGTCCGTCGATCCGGCCGCGCAGGACCGGCAGGGCGAGCGAACGAAGCGGCGGCAGCCGGCCCTCAGGCGCCAGGCTCGATTTGCCTGTGACGGCCGGCTGGTCCGTAAGTGTCAGGTGCAGCCCGATCGCCGCGTGGCCGCACAACGGTCTTATACGCGCCGCCGCCCCGGCCCATTCCGGAAAACCGGTCATGCAGCTGGTGCCGGTCAGCCGTCGCCGGTCGAGCAGGTCTAGAATTCCGGCGCACACCCCTGGCGCCAGGCCGTAGTCGTCGGCGATCAGGCGAATGCGCCGCGTCATATCCCGGACGCGCCTGGCGGCCTGTCCGAGATGTCGCTGCGCACGACATCGCGCACGATGTAGACCGGGCGGTCCTTGCTCTCCGACAGCGTGACCCAGACATATTCGCCGATCAGGCCAAGCAAGGTCAGGTTGAGGCCACCGAGCAGGACGACGGCGACCATCAGGCTGGGATAGCCAGGCACGGCGATGCCGTAGAACATCACTTCGAAGAACACCTTGGCGCCGTAAACGATGCCCGCCAGCGCCGCCAGCATCCCGCTCAGGCTGATGATGCGCAGCGGGATGACGGAAAACGACGTAAAGCCTTCCAGCGAAAAGGCGATCAGGTTGAGCCGGCTCCATTTCGAGGTGCCGACAGCCCGGTTTTCCGGCGAATAGGGTATGGCTTTCTGGCGGAAGCCCGCCCAGGCGAACAGGCCCTTGTTGAAGCGCCGCTTGTCGCGCAGGCTGGTCAGCGCGCGCGCGACGCTGCCGCGCATGACGCGAAAATCTCCCGCGTTCTCGGGGATATCGAAACGCTGGCTGCTGTTGATCAGGCTATAGAACAGCTTCGCCAGCTGACTGCGCCGCCAGCTGGCCTCGCGCCGGTCGTTCTGGGCGTAGACGACGTCGATATCGGGGTGCTTCACCAACTCGGCAATCATCTGCAGGCTGATGTCCATGGAATGCTGCAGGTCTGAATCCATGATCAGCACCATGTCGCCGCGCGCCTGGTCGAGGCCGGCGAGCACCGCGACCTCCTTGCCGAAATTGCGGCTGAGGCGAACGATCTCCCAGGAACCCGACAGCGCCAGCGAAAACCGCTCGGCGCCATCGTCACGACTGCCGTCGTCGACCAGGATCTTGTGGACGACCATGCCGAAACGGCTTGATACCGCTTCCTCGAGCCTGTCGAGCAGCGCGGCAAAGGCCGACGCCGATTGCGCCTCGTTGAAGAAGGGCGCCACGATATCGAGTTTCTGACGCAACTCAGCCATGTGCGACGGGTCCGACATTCACCATCTTTTCGCGCGCCTTGGCCCAGAACCACCAGATCAGCGGACAGACGACGAAGGTGACCGCGAGCGGCCGGAACCAGGGGAAGAAGAAATCATGCATGTGGCGCTCGACGCCCGTCAAACCTGTGAGGAACAACACCATCGACAGCACCGAAGCCAGGACGCCGCCACGCTCCTCCCGCCACAGTGTGGCGATAGCGAGGCCGGCAGGCACCGCGATCATGGCGTAGGTATTTGGCTCGACGCGCGGATTGAAGACGCACATGTAGAAGGCGGCCGTCAGGAAGATGGCCAGTCCCGCCAATCCAGGCTGGAGCTTGCGGTCGAACCAGAGAACGGTCGATAGCGTAAGCATTGCCGCGACGATGCGCACGATAGTGGCGGCGAATTCAGGCATGGGCACGCCCGCCGACGTGAAAGGCGCCGTGAAGTCGGTGGGCACAAAGTGGCCGGACTTGTCGACCGCCATCGAGGTCAGCATGCTGGCAAAATCACCGTACTGCTCGTTGAGGTAGGCGGCAGGTGCGAAGGCATATGGAATGGCGAGCACGAACAGCACCGCCAGCACGAGCACGGGGATCAGGCGCAGGCGCAGGGCTCCCACCAACAAAAGCATGACGATCGCGGTCGGTTTGGCAATGATGGCGACCGAAGCCCAGAAGAAGGTCTCGGCCCGCCGTCCCTCGAGCGCCGACAAGGTCAGGAGCCAGCAGGCGCCGGTCAGGAGGATCGTCGCCTGGCCGTTGCGGATCGCACCCAGCGCCATCGGCAAGGCAAGGAAGAGCCCGAAGGAAAGCAGCCACGTCGATTCCCCGCCACCGAGCTTGCGCACCTGGCGCATCGCGGCGAAGGTCAGCACCGCAAAGCCCAGCACGTGCCACACCAGTCCGCCCAGATGCGGACCGAGCTTAAGCACCGGAACATAGAGCGCGGCAAAGGCCGGCGCGTAGAGATAGCCCATCTCCGACTGGAGATTGTACAGTGGCTGGCCGCTGAGGAATGCCTCGCTGCCAAATCCGTAGGCCTGCATCACCGTGCGCGTGTAGGGCGACCATAGCACCATCCCGAGGACGACCAGGAACGCCCCGACCCACAGGCCCAGCCCCAAACGGTCGAAAACCGGCTTGGAAATCGTCATCAATACACCCCGCACGCCATTGCGGAAGACGCCTCAGCCTGACGTCGTCCCGGCATTCGATGGCGGCGGCATATCACGGACAAAGCGGCGCGGCATAGGGGGTCGATGGCGCAAGCGGCGATCCGGTCGGTCCGATGGCACCCGGACACGTGAATGTGTCGACCATCGAGAGCAAGGTCACCGCTTCAAGGCCGGATGAAAACCTTGCCGTTGGGCTTGGCCAGGTCCGTCGGCACGCGCGCCATTGCCTCTGCCAGCGGAATGACCGCCGTCACGTCGGTCGACCAGCGTCCATCGGAAAAACGCTTCTGCGCCTCGAGAACCGCCGAACCACGGCGATCGCGGAACTGGCGCATCCATTCGCTCAGCCAGAAGCCCTCGATGTGTTTGTGCTGGAAGATCAGCTGGCCGGGCTCGCGGATGACCGTGGCCTCGGGATCGAGCCGGCCGTAGATGATCCAGCGAGCCCGTTTAGGCATCGCATTGAAGATCGCCGAAGCCAGCGGCCCGGTGACCGCATCGAGGAAGATGCGCGGCTGTTCGGCCTTCATCACCGCGCGCAGCGTGGTCTCGAAATCCGGCGCCTTCTCGTTGAGGACATGCGCCGCGCCAAGCCCTTTCAGCAACGCGATCTGCTCGTCGCGGCGCACGGTGACGACAGGCCGGAACCCTTCCTCCCTGGCCAGGCCGATGATCAGCTTGCAGAGTTGGCTGGCGCCTGCGGTCATGACGAAAGCCTTCTCGCCTTCCTGTTTGACGATGTCGAACATGGCGATCGCGGTCAGCGGATTGACGATCATCGCGGCGCCATCCTCGTCGCGCACCGTATCGAGAAGCGGAATGCAGGCCGCCGCCTCGGCGACCGCGTATTCAGCCCACGAGCCCCAATTGCTGAGACCGGTGGCGAAAGCGACACGCTTGCCGACGAGGCTCCTGGGATAGGGCTCCTCGCCGCCCGCGACGACCGTGCCGACACCCTCGAAGCCTGCCGGCTGGCCCTTGGCGCGCGGCTGCCCGTACTGGCCCTTGATGAAGGCGACATCCGATGGATTGATCGAAGCCAGGCTGACCTTGATCAGCACCTGGCTCGGCCCCGGTGCCGGCACGGCGATGCTGCCCGCCTCGAGATACGGCTCCATCGCCTCGAGCGCACTGCCGCTCGGCGTCCTGGTGTAGCCGTCACCGACCAGGAACAGCGCCTTCATTTCGGACGGGATCGTCATTGGTGACACTCCTTGGTTGCCGCGGGAAGAACCGTATGTGGCCGGCCGAACTGCCGCTCAGACCTTCTCCTGCGTGTATTTCTTCAGCTCCGTCCGCGCCACCTGGCGGCGATGGACTGCGTCAGGTCCGTCGGCGAGGCGCAGCGTCCTCAGATGCGTCCACGAGCGCGCGAGAGGCGTGTCCTGGCTGATCCCCTGCGCGCCGAACATCTGCACCGCCTCGTCGGTGACCTTGAGCGCCACGCGTGGCGCGATGACCTTGATCTGGCTGATCCAGGGGCCGCGGCCCGCGCGTCGCCCTGGTCGATCATCCACGCCGCCTTGAGGCAGAGCAGCCGGGCCATTTCGATCTCCATGCGGCATTCGGCGATGATGTCGAAATTGGCCCCGAGTTTCGCCAGCTTCTGGCCGAAGGCCTCGCGGCGCAACGAACGCTGGCACAGCATCTCCAGCGCCATCTCGGCCTGGCCGATGGCGCGCATGCAATGATGGATGCGGCCCGGCCCGAGCCGGCCTTGCGCGATCTCGAAGCCCCTGCCCTCGCCGAGGATCAAGTTCGACGCCGATACCCGCACATTGTCGAAGCGAAGATGCATGTGGCCGTGCGGCGCGTCATCGTCGCCATAGACCTGCATGGCGCGGACCTTGGTCACGCCTTTCGTGGCCGACGGAACCAGGATCATCGAATGGCGGCGGTGCTGCGGCTCTTCATCGCCGCCGGTTCGCACCATGACAATATAGATGGCGCAGCGCGGATCGCCGGCGCCGGACGCCCACCATTTCTCGCCGTTGAGCACATAATCGCTGCCCTGCCGCTGGCAGCGCATGGAAATGTTGGTGGCGTCGGAGGAGGCGACATCAGGCTCCGTCATCAGATAGGCCGAGCGGATCTTGCCGTCCAGCAGCGGCTCGAGCCATTCCCGCTTGTGCTCGGCCGAGCCGTAGCGTTCCAGAACCTCCATATTGCCGGTGTCGGGGGCGGAACAGTTGAAGGTTTCGGCGCCGAGATGTGCCTTGCCCATTTCCTCGGCCAGATAGGCGTATTCGACGGTGGACAGGCCGTAGCCGCGTTCCGAACCGGTCAGCCAGAAGTTCCACAGGCCGCGTTCCCGGGCGGTCTTCTTCAGCCCTTCGAGAATCTCGCTCTGGCGCTTGCTGTAGACCCAGCGGTCGCCGGCCTTGCCGACTTCGCTGAGGAACTCCTTGTCAAGCGGCATGATCTCGTCGCGCACCATGGCCGCGACGCGTGCGTGGATCGGCTTCAGCCGCTCGGTCATGCCGAGATTCATCTGCGTCATCGGTCGCCAACCCTTCATGCACGCCAGGCATTTTATCCGTGGCAAGGATGACCGTACTTCGGATAGCCTTGTCAACGCGAACTGTTTTGCCCGCAGGCGGGCAACGGCGCGGAGAATTTGGATGAGCTACCTGGACGAGCTGTTTTCGGTTGCCGGCAAGACCGCGCTGGTAACGGGAGCGGCGACCGGCATCGGCCGCATGGCGGCAACCGCGCTGGTCAAGGCCGGCGCCAGCGTGATGATCGCCTCGCGCAAGGGCGAGGACTGCATCAAGGTCGCCGGCGAATTGAACGGACTTGGCGCCCCGGGCCGGGCGGAAGGCTTTGCCGGCGACGTTTCCAGCGAGGCTGGCATTGCCGCCTTGGTCGACGAGGTCAAGGCGCGGACCGAAAGACTGCATATTCTGGTCAACAACGCCGGCGTTTCCTGGGGCGCGCCCCTGGAGAGCTTTCCCTACCACGCATGGGCCAAGGTGTTCGGCGTCAATGTCACTGCGGTCTTCCATCTGACGCGCGAATTGCTACCGCTGCTCGATGCTGCTGCCCGCGACGCCGATCCGGCCCGGGTGATCAATCTGGGATCGGTGATGGGCACGCAGCCGCTGGCCGACGACGCCTATTCCTACACCACCTCCAAGGCTGCGGTTCACCATTTGACGCGCACGCTGGCGCTCGAATTCGCCGGCCGCCGCATCACCGTCAACGCCTTCGCACCAGGCCCCTTCCAGAGCCGCATGACGGCATTCGCCACCGGCACTGACGAACAGGCCAGGCATGTCGGCAGCCACGTCCCGATCGGCCGCATCGGCACACCGGATGACATTGCCGGCGCAACGCTCTATTTGTGCAGCCGTGCAGGCAGCTATGTCACCGGCGCCATCCTGCCGATTGATGGCGGACAGTCGGTGCAGCATGGGCTGACCTTGTTCAAGGAATGACATTTTCCGGCCGCAGAAGCCGGGGGTGAAACAGGAGGACATGAGCGTGGAACCGATCAGTCTCGATGTGCTTCTGGCCAGTGTCGGCAAGGAGGTCGGCGTTTCGCCGTGGCGCGTGGTCACGCAGCGCATGATCGACCAGTTCGCCGACGCCACCGACGACCATCAGTTCATCCACTGCGATCCGGAGCGGGCCAAGCGCGAAACGCCGTTCGGTGGCACCATCGCGCATGGCTTCCTGTCGCTGTCGCTGCTGTCGGCCATGACCTTCGAAACCATGCCGCCGCTGGAAAACGGCAAGATGGGCGTCAACCATGGCTTCGATTCGCTGCGCTTCCTGGCGCCGGTGAAGACCGGCGCGCGCATCCGCACCCGTTTCGTGCTGGCCGACGTCAAGGTCAGGCCGTCGGGCTGGGTGCAGACGGCGCACGACGTGACCATCGAGATTGAAGGTTCGAAGAAACCGGCGCTGACCGCCCGCTGGCTGACGCTGACCTTGATTGAACGCCAGCCCGAGACGGCATGAGCGACCCGAACGTGCTCGACCAGGCGGCGCTTGCGCCTTACCTCGAGGCGCACATCCCCGGCTTTTCCGGGCTCGCGGCAATCGAGAAATTCAAATCCGGCCAATCCAATCCGACCTATCTCCTGACGGCGGCAAGCGGCCGTTACGTGCTGCGCGCCAAGCCGCCAGGCCAACTCTTGAAATCGGCGCACCAGGTGGACCGCGAATTCCGGGTGATGAAGGCGCTTTCGGGCACCGCCGTGCCGGTGCCGGAAATGCTGCATCTGTCGGCCGAGGACTCGCCGACCGGCCGCATGTTCTACGTCATGAACTTCCTCGAGGGCCGCATCTTCTGGGATCCGGCGCTGCCCGAGGCCCGCGGCAACGATGAGCGCGCCGCGATCTACGATGCCATGAACGCCACGCTTGCCGCCCTGCACGACGTCGACGTCGAGGCCGTGGGCCTCGGCGATTTCGGCCGCCCCGGCAATTACTTCGAGCGCCAGCTGGCACGCTGGACCAGCCAGTACCGCGCCTCGGAGACTGGCGCCGTTCCCGACATGGACCGGCTGATCGAATGGCTGGAAACCCATATGCCAGCCGATGATATCAGGGTTGCGCTGGTGCATGGCGATTACCGGCTGGACAATCTGATCTTCGCGACGGACCAGCCGAGGGTACTGGCGGTGCTCGACTGGGAACTGTCGACGCTTGGCCACCCCTTCGCCGACATCGCCTATCAATGCATGCAATGGCGCCTGCCGCACGCCTCGGGTTTTCGAGGCCTGGGCGGCATCGATCGCTCGGCACTCGGCCTGCCCTCCGAGGAAGACTATGTCGCCGCCTATTGCCTGCGGCGTGGGCTGACCGGCATCGGCAATTGGACGTTCTTCCTCGCCTTCTCCTTCTTCCGGCTGGCGGCAATCTGCCAAGGTGTCTACAAGCGCGCGCTCGACGGCAATGCTTCCAATCCGGAGACGGCCAAAACCTACGGCGAGGCGGTGAAATTGCTCTCGCGCCTCGCCGCCAAACTGATCGACAAGCAGACGTAAGACGGGATGGGCCGCTTCGAAGGAGCAACGGTGCTGATCACGGGTGCGGCCGACCCGGCCAACTCCTTCATGATCGGCCATGCGCTGGCCGTCGATGGCGGTGTCGGAGCGATCTGACGCCTGCCGCTCGGGAACCCGTGGCGCCCTTGTCCGTTTCCGTACAGCGTATATAATTTAGCCACGCACCAACCAGACAAGGGCAACAGACTTGCCGCTGAGCGTCCAGAAACGCCGCGAGAAACAAAAGGCCGAACTGCGCTCGGAGCTTGTCGAGGCCGCACACAAGCTCGTCCAGGAAGAAGGCTATGAAGGCCTGACCATCCGCAAGCTGGCCAAGCGGGTCGGCTATGCGCCGATGTCTGTCTATTCCTACTTCGCCGACAAGCAGGACATACTGTTCGCGCTGGCCGAGGACGCGTTCGAAACGCTCGCCCGGCGCATCGAGGAGCACCCGTCCGACGATCCGATCGAGGCCTTGCAGGCGGTGATGACCGAATATGCCGCCTTCGGGCTCGGCAATCCCAATGAGTACCGCACCGTCTTCATGACCGAAAAGACCAAGCTGCCGGAAGGCAGGAGCTACGAAGACATGGAGGAAGGCAATCCGGCGATGAAGGTGCTGATCAGCAGGGTCGAGGCCTGTGTCGCCGCCGGCAAATTGCACGGCGATCCGCGCGCCATCGCCACCATGCTGTGGGCGGTCGGCCATGGCACGATCTCGCTGTTGATCACCTTCCCCTTCTATCCCTTCGGCGACGCACAGGCTTTCGTGAAGCGGATGTGCGACTTCACCCTTGCCACACTCAGCACGCAAGATGTGCCGCCATTGACCGAAAAACCGGTCAACTGCTGAGCGCCCGCCGTTCATTTTCCATGTCCATCGCTCAGCCAAATCTCTTTCCAAGCAGCTGATCTTTGCCGATAGCGTGCATGGCAGCTTGGCGCATGGATTGTCCTATTCTGCGCTGGTCGACCCCCACTCCGTCTCGGCTTCGCCGAGCCACCTCTCCCCCGATCGACGGGGGAGAGGAAAGGCCAAGCTTTTTTGCCGTCAATGCTCGCCCAGTAGCGCTCCTTCCTTTCCCTTCGGAGGGGGGAAAGGTGGCGCTGCGTAGCAGCGACGGATTGGGGGAACCACGTGGCAATCAAGCCTTGAGCCGATCAGTCGCCAGTCGGAGAAGATCTGCGCATAGTGCAGAGCTAAACCTGGACGATTTATCTTGGTTAACAAAAAACTACCGTACGTGTACGATTCTACCTTGAACTTCGCGATCGACGGACGTATTTGTACGAAGTAACGTACATGTACGGAATAAGTTCGCCCGTCGAACACGGAGACTGACCATGAAAAAGACACTCCTCACCCTCGCCGCCGTGCTGGCACTTTCGGGTTCGGCCTTCGCCGCCGGCACCAGCCAGCCGGTCAAGCACCCGACTGCAGCGACCTGCGTCGACACCAAGACCAATGTGAAGCTCGATTGCGCTTCGACCGGTTCGGTCGACAAGAAAGCTTCCACGGAAGCCACGACCAGCGGCAAGGGCCTGCGGCTCGGGATCACGGTGAACCCGTGGATTATGCCGAGCGCCTACTGAGATTTCGGCCTACTAAGATTTCGGAGAGCCGGTTCTGGCCGGCTCGGCCGGCCAGATGGTGATTTCAGGCGATCGAGACCGGCAGCTTGGTCGCTGAACTTTCGAGGGCCGCGTCGATCAGCTTCTGCATCTCGGCGGCGCGACGGAACGACGGATCGCCGTTCCGTCCCGTGTCCAGCGCATCGGCGAAGCGCTGGGCATTGTGCTTGACGTCAGGCGGCGTCAGCGTCCGCCAACGGTGCTGATCGACGTCGTCACCCAGGCAAGCGGACAGCCGCGAAACCTTGCCGTCGGTCTCGACCTTGATCGCGCCCTTGGTGCCGTGCAGGGCGAGCGACAAATCATTGCCATGGCCTGTCGTGTAGCGGCTGGCCATGATCGTGGCCAGCGCGCCTGAGCTGAGCCGCGCCGTTATCGCCAAGCTGTCATTGACGTCGAGCACATAGTCGCCGACGCGGTCGCCCTCCGCCTTCGGAAACGTCACCAGATCGGCATGCAGGGAGACGATATCCTCGGCCGCCGCATAGGTGGCGAAGTCGAGGATATGAATACCGACATCGCCCAGCACCCCTGTCGAACCGTGCCGGCTCGACAGGCGCCACAGCCATTTGTCGTCGACCCGCCAGTCGCCCCAGAACTTGCTGACCAGCCAGCTTTGCCTGTAGCTGGCCTCGACGTGGCGCAGCTCGCCGATCTCGCCGGCCTGCACCATGCGCCGCGCCTCCTGGATCACCGGCGTGTTGCGATAGGTCAGGTTGACCATATTGACGAGCCCGGCCGCCTCGGCGGCTTCGCTCATCGCAAGCGCATCGGCATGGTTCGGCGCCAGCGGCTTCTCGCAGAAGACATGTTTTCCGGCGGCCAGCAGGGCCAGTGTCGTCGCCTTGTGGACCTGGTCCGGCGTCGCGTTGATGGCGGCATCGAACTCGCCCCAGGCGATCGCCGCTTCGAGGCTCTGGAAGAAAGTGCCTATTTTGTTGGCGGCGGCGAACGCCGCCGCGCGGCCCGGCAGACGATCGACGCAAGCCACGATGGTGCAGCCAGGAACCTGACCGAACTCCTCGATATGGTGTGCCGCGATCCAGCCGGTGCCGAGCAAAAGCAGGCGGTGCATCAGCTCAACCCCTTATCACCGTCGGCATGCAGGCGCAGGCCTTTCTGGACGATCTTCTCCTTGGCCTTGTCCGTCGGCACATTCGGCGCGTTGGTGATGCCGGCCCAAGCCGGAGCGGAATTATGTGCCCAATGCACGGCGTTGCGCAGCACCTGCTGAACGCCTTCATTGTGATAGATCGGATAGGTCTCGTGGCCCGGCGAGAAGTAGAAGATCTTTCCGGCGCCGCGCTGATAGGTCAGGCCGGAGCGGAACACCTCGCCGCCCTCGTACCAGGAGATGAACACCGTCTCCAGCGGTTCGGGCACCGCAAACGGCTCGCCATACATTTCCGTCTCGCCGATCTCCAGGCATTCGCCGATGCCTTGCGCGATCGGATGGCCGCGATTGATCGCCCAGACCCGCTCGCGCTCGCCCGCCTCGCGCCATTTCAGCGAACAGGGCGTGCCCATCAGCCGCTTGAAAATCTTCGAGTAGTGGCCGGAATGCAGCACGATCAGCCCCATGCCTTCCCAGACCCGCTTCTGCACGCGTTCGACGATCTCGTCCTTGACCTCGCCATGGGCGGCATGGCCCCACCATATCAGCACGTCGGTGGCAGCTAGGCGCGGCTCGCTCAGGCCGTGTTCGGGTTCCTGCAAGGTCGCGGTGGTCGCCTCGATGCGCTTGTCATGGTTGAGCGCCGCGGCGATCGTGCCGTGCATGCCCAGCGGATAGAGTTCGCGCACGGCGGCGTTGGTCTGTTCATGGACGTTTTCGCCCCAGACAACAGCTTTTATTGGCATTTTTCCTCTCCAAAGCGCTTTGAATATCGCATCTTCGGAGGTGTTGGGAAGATGCCTTCAACCGGAATCTGCTAGAATCAGGGCTTGCGGGTCTTGCGTCCGGCCACCGTCTTGGCCTTGCCGGGCTTGGCGGGTGCACCAGGGATCGCCGAACTGGTGATGGACACCGGATCGCTGGCCGGGAACGTATCCTCGAGGCCTTCCTCGAGTTCCTCTTCGGCGCCGGCCTCTTGATGCCGCTCATGTTCGAGCGAACGGACCGCCGCGGTTTTCGACGATTTCGGCGCAGACTTCGACGACATCGGCATCTCTCCCTCGACTTGTCGCCGCACAACGGACGCGGGCGGCAAACGTTCCGGGGTCAGCCGGCTGCGTCGCGGGCTCCCTCGGACAGGAAAGTAAAGACATAGTCCGAGAAGGAACGCCAGCACTCGACCCTGAAGGCGTCGTCGGCCGTGCGCAACAGCACGATCTCGGCCTTGCCAAGGATGGTGCGCGAAGCGGCGCCCACCGGGAAGGCTTCGAGCGACAGATCCTGCGGGCAGCCCGAATTGATCGCGGCTTCCGCCGCCGGACCGGTGACGGATATCGCGATGTTGCGATGCGAGATACCGACCGACGAGTGCAAGGCGGAAACCTCCGCGCAATCGGCGAGCGGGTCCTTGCCGGCCTCGTCGATGACAAGCCACTCGTCCGGCCCAAGGCACAGCGCCGTACGCCCGCCTTTCGACGCCGAGTTTTTCGGCTGCTTCGGCAAAGTCACGCCGAGCGCCTTCGACAGGGCGGCGACCGAAGCTCCCGGCGCGCGCAGCGAGATGCGCTCGGCCGGTGGCAGCACTTCGACCTTGACACCCGTTGCGGAGACGGTGCTCCCGGCCAATGCCGGACGCCGCTCTGCCGAGGGCGAACCCGTCGCCGCCGTCCTTGCAGCAGCCTTAGCCATTGAGGCGCCCTCCTGTCTCGTCAAAGAACACCATGCCGGTAACCTCCACTTCGATCACCCCGTTCGGCATCGGCACGTAGAGCGTATCGCCCATCCGGTCACGTCCGCCGGCGACCAGCGCCAGCGCGATGGAACGGCCGCAATTCTGCGACCAATAGCTCGAGGTGACGTGACCGATCATCTTCATCGGAATCGCCTGCTTCGGGTCCTCGACGATCTGCGCGCCTTCTTCCAGCACCACCTTGGGGTCCTTGGTCTTGAGGCCGACCAATTGCTTGCGGCCCTTGGCCACCAGATCCGGCCGCGCCATGCCCCTGATGCCGACGAAGTCGGCCTTCTTCTTGCCGACCGCCCAGTCGAGACCGGCATCGTTTGGCGTGACCGTGCCGTCCGTATCCTGACCGACGATGATGTAGCCCTTCTCGGCGCGCAGCACGTGCATCGCCTCGGTACCATAGGCGGTGGCGCCATGCTTCTGGCCCTCGGCCCACAAAGCTTCCCAGACCGCCTGGCCATAGTCGGCCGGCACGTTGACCTCGAAGCCGCGCTCGCCGGTGAACGACATGCGGAACAGCCTCGTCGGCACGCCGCAGATCTTGCCTTCGCGCACCGACATATGCGGCAGCGCCTCGTCAGACATGTCGATGCCTTCGACCAAAGGCGCGATGATGTCTCGCGACTTCGGCCCCTGCACCGCGATCACCGCCCATTGCTCGGTGATCGAGGTCAGCCAGACATTGAGATGCGGGAACTCGGTCTGGAGGTAATCTTCCATATGGTTCATGACACGCGGCGCGCCGCCTGTCGTCGTCGTCACATGGAAGCGGTCCGGCGCCAGCCTGCCGACGACGCCGTCATCATAGATGAAGCCGTCCTCGCGCAGCATGATGCCATAGCGGCAGCGGCCTGGCTCCAGCTTCTCCCACGGATTGGTGTAGAGCAGTTCCATGAACTTGGCCGCATCCGGCCCGACCACTTCGATCTTGCCCAGCGTCGAGGCATCGAACAGGCCGGCCTGGTTGCGGACGGCGACGCATTCGCGGTCGACCGCCGCATGCATGTCCTCGCCGGCTTTCGGGAAATACCAGGCGCGCTTCCACTGGCCAACATCCTCGAACACCGCGCCTTGGGCCTCGGCCCAGGGATGAATTGCGGTTTTGCGGGTCGGGTCGAACAACGGCCCGCGCGCATGGCTGACGATCGCGCCGAAGGTGACAGGCGTGTAGGGCGCACGGAACGTGGTCAGCCCAACCTCGGGGATCGGCTTGCCCAGCGTCTCGGCGGCGATCGCCAGGCCGTGCATGTTGGAGGTCTTGCCCTGGTCGGTGGCCATGCCGTTGGTGGTGAAGCGCTTGACATGCTCGATCGAGCGCATGCCTTCGTGCACCGCCTGGCGGATGTCCTTGGCGGTGACGTCGTTCTGGAAATCGACGAAGGCTTTCACCGTCGTGTCCGGCCCAGCGCCGGGGGCCGCGCCCAGCATGCCGCGCGACCAGCTCTCCGAGGCGTCCACCTTCGGCTTGGTGCCCTTGGCTGTCTTGGCGCCGGTATCCCTGGCCGCCTTGGCGCCCGCCGCATAGGCCTCGTCGACCGTTGCCGACAGGCCGTCGGTGCCGTTGCAGGCTCCGACCGAAACGCAGTCCTGCGCATAGGTGCCGGGCACGAAGCGCTTAGTCTCGTCGTTGAAGGCGACCTTGCCGCGCGACTGCGAGAACAGATGCACAGACGGCGTCCAACCCGCCGACATCAGGATCGCGTCGACGGGAATAGTGCGCTCGCCGCCGCCATTCTTCGGCTGCACCGTCATCGACGACACCCGCAACTTGCCGCCGGCGCGGATCACCGCGCGGCCGAAATTGATCTCGATGCCGAGCGCCCTCGCCTCGTCGATCACCGGGCAGGTCGGGTTGTCGCGCAAATCGACGATCGCCGCGATGTTGACACCGGCCTTCTTCAGGTCGATCGCAGCCGCATAGGCTGAATCATTGGCGGTGTAGACGCCGACATTCTTGCCGACGGCGACACCATAATGGTTGAGGAAGGTGCGCGCCGCGCCCGCCAGCATGACGCCGGGCCGGTCATTGTTGGCAAACACCATGTGGCGCTCGATGGCGCCGGAGGCCAGCACCACGCGCTTGGCGCGGACCTGCCAGAGCCGCTCGCGCGGCAGGTCGTGGCCGGGGGCCTTCAAATGATCGCTGACGCGCTCTACCAGGCCGACGAAATTCTGCGCGTAATAGCCGAACGCCGTCGTGCGCGGCAGCACGCGGACATTGCCCATCGCACTCAGCCTGGCGATCGCCGCTTGCGCCCAGGCAAAGCCGTCCTGGCCGTCGATCCTGGCGCCGCTCTCGAAGCGCAGGCTGCCGCCGAACTCGGCCTGTTCGTCGGCCAGGATGACGCGCACGCCGGTCTCGGCCGCGGCAAGTGCCGCCGCGATACCGGCGGCACCGCCGCCCAGCACCAGCACGTCACAATGCGCGTAGCGCGAGGAATAATGGTCAGGATCGGGCTTGTCTGGCGAAACGCCAAGGCCGGCGGCTTCGCGGATCTTGGGCTCGTAAAGGCTCTTCCAGGCCGCCTTCGGCCACATGAAGGTCTTGTAGTAGAAGCCGGCCGAAAACAGCGGCGATGCCAGGTCGTTGACCGCGCCGACATCGAAGGACAGCGACGGCCAGCGGTTTTGCGAATTGGCGGCGAGCCCGTCATAGAGCTCCTGCACGGTGGCGCGCACGTTAGGTGTCTTGCGCGCGTCATCACGCACGATCTGCACCAGCGCGTTGGGCTCTTCCGCGCCGGCCGACAGGATGCCGCGCGGGCGGTGATACTTGAACGAACGGCCGACCAGATGCACGCCATTAGCCAGCAGCGCCGAGGCCAGCGTGTCGCCCTCGATGCCGGTATAGGACTGGCCGTCGAAGCTGAACCGCGCGGTCTTGGCCTGGCTGAGGCGCCCGGCGCCGGAAATGCGCAACGTGCCGCTCATTTCGCAACTCCGGGCAGCTTGGAGGGTTTCGGCTCGCCGGCCTTGTAGGTCATGACGAACTTGTCGGTGACGGTGTCGCGCACCGCGTTGAAGAAGCGCGCGCAGCCATGCATGTGCCGCCAGCGCTCATAGATGATGCCCTTTGGGTTCGAGCGGATGAAGAAGAACTTCTCGAAGTCGTCGTCGCTCTCGCCTGATATGTTGGCCGAGCGCGCTATATGCGCCTCGCCGGCGTTGCGGAACTCGAGTTCCGGGCGCTCTTCCTCGCAATAGGGGCAGCGGATGAGAAGCATCGTGTTTGATCCTACAATTCGCCGTGGCCGACGCGCGCGCCGGCGGGTTGATCGCAAAGCTTTTGGCCCATGGCCATGAACGGGGCGACGAGCCGCAGCCGCTCCTCGACGCTTGCCGCGGCACGAAACAGATCGCGGTTGGCCATGTTGCCGAGCGTCAATTGCAGCGGGTCGGTGGTGACGATCACCCCACGCGGCTCGAAGTCCTCGTCCTCATCCAGCCCGTGTGGCCGGCCTTCGAAGAACATCACCACTTTCTGGCCGCCACTCCAGACGCAGGTGAGCGTCCCATGGTCGACCGAAAACGGCCATCCGGCTTCGTTGCCGGCGCGCGCGATCGGCTGCAGCCGCACCTCCGCCGCTGTCGGAAAATGGAACATGCCTTGTTCCCCCGCCAGCATCAGCGGCATAGCAACAGCCATCTGCGCCATCATCAGTGCGCCACGGCCGCCGCCGCCGCCTCGTCGATGAGGCGGCCGGTGCGGAAGCGTTCGATGGTGAAGGGCGCATTGATCGGATGCGGATCGTCCTTGGCGATGGTGTGGGCAAAGACATGGCCCGAGCCGGGTGTCGCCTTGAAGCCGCCTGTGCCCCAGCCGCAATTGACATAGAGGCCCGGCACCGGCGTCTTGGCCAGGATCGGCGAGCGGTCGGGCGTGACGTCGACGATGCCGCCCCACGAGCGCAGCATCTTCATGCGCGTGAAGATCGGGAACATCTCGCAGATGGCGTCGAGCGTATGCTGGAGAATGTGAAGCCCGCCGGTCTGCGAATAGGAGACATACTGGTCGGTGCCGGCGCCGATCACCAGTTCGCCCTTGTCGGACTGCGAGATATAGGCGTGCACCGTATTCGACATCACCACGCAAGGCACGACCGGCTTGATCGGCTCCGACACCAGCGCCTGCAGCGGATAGCTTTCCAGCGGCATACGCACGCCGGCCATGTTCATGATGACGGAAGAATGGCCAGCGGCGACGACGCCGACTTTCTTGGCGCCTATGAAGCCACGCGTCGTATCGACGCCCATGACCGCGCCATTGGCGGCCCGCTTGACGCCGGTAACCTCGCAGTTCTGGATGATATGGACGCCGCGCGCCGAAGCGCCGCGCGCATAGCCCCAGGCGACCGCGTCATGGCGCGCCGTTCCGCCCCGGCGCTGCAAGGCGGCCCCGACGACCGGATAGCGCGCGTCCTTCGAGGTGTTGAGCGGCGGACAGAATTCCTTGGCCTGCTCCGGCGTCAGCCATTCATTGTCGATGCCGTTCAGCCGGTTGGCGTGGACATGGCGCTTCAGCACCTGGATGTCGTGCACATTGTGGGCGAGCATCATGACGCCGCGCGCCGAATACATGACGTTGTAGTTGAGCTCCTGGGAGAGCCCATCCCACAGCTTCAGCGCATGGTCGTAAATGCCGGCGCTCTCGTCATAGAGATAATTGGAACGGATGATGGTGGTGTTGCGGCCGGTGTTGCCGCCGCCCAGCCAGCCCTTTTCCAGCACCGCGACATTGGTGATGCCATGCACGGTGGCGAGATAGTAGGCGGTGGCCAGGCCGTGGCCGCCGGCGCCGACGATGATGACGTCGTATTCCTTTTTAGGCTCAGGCGAAGACCATTGCTCCTCCCAGCCCTTGTGGCCGCGCATGGCCTCTCGGGCGATGGCGAATACAGAGTATTTCTTCACGGTCCAGCCTCGCAAATGGCAGCCGGGCGTTCATCATCAAGCCCCGGCGCGCGAGGTGTATCACTAGCGAAACGGCGCTGCGATCCTTGCGCTGTTTGCGACGGCGCTTGCCGTTTTGCGCCGCGCTGAAAAAGAGGTAGCCCGCCTGGCTACGATGATCGCCTTCAGTCACACTTCTCCCTGCTGGGGATTCGGAGGATGATGATGGGCAACGCCTGGTGGAATCTGACATTGCGCTTCCTGCTGGAGCTTGCCGCTTTGCTTGGCCTCGGCATGGCAGGCTGGAGTCTCTCGGACGGAGCGTGGCGTTGGGTCCTCGCCATTGCCTTGCCGCTCGCCGCAGCCGCGGCATGGGGTACCTTCGCGGTCCTCAACGATCCGAGCCGTTCAGGCCGGGCACCGGTGCCTGTGCCGGGCGCTGTCAGGCTGGCGCTGGAATTCGTCGTCCTGTTCGGCGGAGCGGCGGGTTTTCATCTGGCAGGCCATGCCGCCACGGGCATCATCATGGCCGTGCTGATCGTCATCAGCTACGCGTTCTCGCTAGACCGTCTGGCGTGGCTGGTTCGGCAATAGTTGGTGCGAACCTCTGCAGGTATCGGGTGGCTCCTGTCCCGCCAACCTGCGACCAAGCATCCGGTCGCCGGCAAGGCTGGCGCGAAGGACAGGGATGCCAAGACATGCTCGCACTTTCCAACAAGATCGCCATCGTCACCGGTGCCAGTTCCGGCATCGGCCGCGCCACCGCCAAGCTGTTCGCCGAGGAGGGCGCCAGGCTCGTCATTTCCGCCCGCCGCCAAACGGAGCTTGATGCGCTCGCCGCCGAAATCGAGGACGCCGGCGGCACGGCCGTCGCTCTCGCAGGGGATGTCACGGACGAGACCTACGCGAAAGCCCTCGTCGAGCTGGCTGTCGGCAGCTTCGGTGGACTCGACATCGCGTTGAACAATGCCGGCTCCGTCGGGCCGATGGCGCCAGTCCCCGACATGTCGGCACAGACATGGCACGGGACGATGGACACCAATCTGACCAGCGCCTTTCTCGGCGCGAAGTATCAGATACCGGCCATGCTGGAGCGCGGCGGCGGCTCACTCATCTTCACGTCGAGCTTTGTCGGTTACACCGCCGGCATGCCGGGCATGGCCGCCTATGCCGCCGCCAAGGCAGGCCTGATCGGTTTGACGCAGGTGTTGGCCGCCGAATACGGACCGAAGGGACTGCGCGTCAACGCGCTGCTGCCGGGCGGCACCGACACACCAGGCGCGACGACGACCACGCCCGAGGCCCGCGCCTTCGTCGAGGGCCTCCATGCCCTGAAGCGCATGGCGCAACCGCAAGAGATCGCCCGCTCCGCGCTTTACCTCGCCTCCGACGCCTCGAGCTTCACCACGGGAACCGCGCTGTTTGCCGATGGCGGTGTGTCGATCAACCGGACGTGAAGGACTTTTACGGGGAACAGGCCTGTTCGTCGTTGTGACGCAGGCCGCCGGTCTTGCTTTTTCGGCGCAATTTGGCGATTCCGTTTCCTGTCGAAACGGGTCTTCTTGCCAAGACGGGTCCTGGAACCATGATGCTGATCCGAACCTATGTCGCCCAGAGCGCAATCGAAGGCGTCGGCATGTTCGCCGCCGAGCCGATCCGCAAGGGCGCCTCGATCTGGCGCCTCGATCCGGATTTCGATCGGCTGATCCCGATGGAAAAATACGAGGCGGCCTCGCCGCCCCTGAAGGAACTGCTCGACCGTTATGCCTATCCGAGCCCGGACAAGCCCGGGTTCATGGTCTATGAGGTCGACAATGGCCGCTTCATGAACCATTCGGCGACCCCGAACACCGATTTTTCGCACTATGGCGGCGCCACCGCGACCCGGGATATCGCCGTCGGCGAGGAGATCACCTGTGATTACGGTGAGTTCTTCGAGGATTTCGAGCGGTTGCACCTGGCCACGGCGTAACGGCGCCCTGTCTCCACGCGACCATGGCAATTTGGCTGCCGTCCGTCATTTCGACTGTGGACAGCGAGGCTTGATTCTGCTATCAGCCGCCACAATTCGTGGTGTCGAGCGCCGCGGAGGCTTGTGGCTATGGCTACTTGCCTGTTGATATCAAACCCGAAAGACAGGATTGCCCGTGCAGGTACTCGTCCGCGACAATAACGTTGATCAGGCGCTTCGCGCGCTGAAGAAGAAGATGCAGCGCGAAGGCATTTTCCGCGAAATGAAGATGCGCGGCCATTACGAGAAGCCTTCCGAGAAGCGCGCCCGTGAAAAGGCCGAAGCCGTTCGCCGCGCCCGCAAGCTGGCCCGCAAGCGCGCACAGCGCGAAGGCCTGCTGCCGATGACCCCGCGTCCGGTTGCTGCTGGCGGTGCCGCCGGTGCAGCGCGTCCGCCGCGCTGATTATCGCCAATATTTCGTCCTTTTCGAAGGATACCAGGGTGGCGCGATGCGGAATCGCCGCCACCCTTTTATTTTGATTGTGACCCGGCCCGGAGGGGGAACCGGACCTGAACGACGGCGCAAGTGAGGACAGGGCAGACATGAACGCAACAAGCGTGGAGCGCGGAACCGTATTGCGTGGTTTCGCCCTGACAGCGGCCCTGCTTTCCGGACTGATACTTGCCGGCTGCCAGACATCTGGCCCAGCCGGCGAATTCAACAACATCGACAAGGCGCAGGGGTCGAGCGGGAACATCTCCTCGCTGTCGGCGGTCATCCAGCGCAATCCCCAGGATCCCGAAGGCTACAATGTGCGCGGTTCGGCCTATGGTCGGGGCGGCCAGTACCAGGCGGCGCTCAAGGACTTCAACCAGGCCATCCAGCTCAATCCGAATTTCTATCAGGCCTATTCGAACCGGGCCCTCATCCAGCGCTTCCTCGGCAACCAGGAAGCGGCGCTGGCGGACTACAACCGCTCGATCCAGATCAATGGCAATTACGACGCCGCCTATATCGGCCGCGGCAACCTCTACCGCAAGGCGGGCCGCACCCAGGACGCCTTCAACGACTTCCAGAAGGCGATCCAGCTCGACACGACGGACGCCCGCGCCTACCACAATCGCGGCCTGATCTATCAGAGCCAGGGCCAGCACAAATTCGCCATCGAGGACTTCTCGACCGCCATCTCGCTGGCCCCGGATGCCGCCGAGCCCTACAACGGCCGTGGCCTTTCCTATCTGGCGACCGGCGACGAGGACAATGCATTCTCCGACTTCAATATGGCCATCAAGCTCGACGGCCAGAACGCCGAGGCCTGGGCCAACCAGGCGCTGATCTACGAACGGCGCGGCGACAAGGCCAAGGCGGCGAAGGCCTATCATGAAGCCGTGCGCCTCAACCCCAGCTACCAGCCGGCCAAGGACGGCCTCGCCCGCGTCAGTTGACACCGGCTCCGCAGGACCGCGTCAAGCGCCCCACTTCGTCATGTGCGTGCCCGAAAGGACACGCGGTGCGTCGGATCGCCATGAAACCGGCAACCCTGTGTTAACCCCGGCGGCAAGCCGTTGACCCTTGCCTTGTTCGCGCCAAGTTTTCAGCGGAACGGTCGCGGGACCCGAGACGTTATTGAAGACTGACTGCGAAAGGACCCTCCCATGATCAAGAAACTCGTCTGCGCCGCCGCCCTTGCAACGACCGTATTCGCCGCCGCCCCGGCCAGCGCCGGCAGGCTGCAACTCGGCACGCTCGACTGCACCATCGATGGCGGCACCGGCTATATCGTCGCTTCCAACAAGGGTGTGTCCTGCGTCTTCCGGCCCCATCATCACGGGCCGTCGGAAATTTATACCGGCGTCATCTCGAAGCTCGGTGTCGATGTCGGCAAGACGCACCAGGGCCAGCTCGTCTGGGCGGTTTTTGCCGCGACCCGCGATCGTGACGCGGGCGACCTTGCCGGTAGCTACTACGGCGTCAACGCCGAGGCGAGCGTCGTGACCGGCGGCGGCGCCAACCTGCTGGTCGGCGGCTTTGAAAGCGCCTTCATGCTGGAGCCGCTCAGCGTCCAGGCGCAGACCGGCGTCAACCTCGCCGTGGCGGTGACTTCGCTGGAGCTGATCCACTCGCTCAAATAGCGGTTCGGAGCCTTGGCTCCAGGCCCTTCACTCGGCGGCGCGGAACCGGATAGGATGGTTCCGCGCCGTTTGATATTTGGGGGACGCCATGCCGAGGACAGCCATCGCCGCTGCCATGATCGTAACCGTGCTTGCCGGCACTGCACAAGCGCAAGACCAAGGCGTGGAGCTCGGCACGCTTGAATGCGCCATATCAGGCGGCACCGGCTTCATCTTCGGCTCGAGCAAGGATCTGAGCTGCACCTTTACCCCGGTCGACAAGAGCTTCGCCCCGGAAGCCTATTTCGGCGCCGTCAACAAATACGGCCTCGACATCGGCACGACCAAGCAGGCGGTGATGCGCTGGCTGGTGCTGACGCCTCTGAAGAACATCTACGCGCCGGGCGCATTGGCGGGTGACTATGTCGGCGCCAGCGCCGAAGTGACCGCCGCCGTCGGCGCCGGCGCCAATCTGCTGGTCGGCGGCTCCTCGCAGGCCTTCACCCTGCAGCCGCTCAGCCTGCAGACGCAGACCGGCATCAATCTCGCCATCGGCGTCAGCCAGTTCCAGCTACGCAGCACCGAGAACTGATCGCCAGCGGTCCATCCAGGACGACACTGGCCCAAACATACCTCGAAATAATCGCTTGAACTCAACCGAGGTTGAGGTTTTACAAGCGCGTCCGGACTGGAACCGCGTGCGCATGGTCCTGCCGGAAACCCTTGCTGGCTTCTGGTGCGGTGCGCCGGCATCGCGATATGCAAAGCAGGGATGGACATGACTGAGATCAGCACAAAGAAGGTCGATTGGCGCGCATTGTGGGCAAGCGGCGACCTGGCGCGCTTCTGCTTCATCAGCCTCGGCATCCTGCTGCACGCCACCAATGAGACAATGGTGGCGACGGTCATGCCGGCCATGGTCGGCGAACTGGCCGGCGTGCAGCTCGTCGGCTGGTCGCTGGCGATCTACGAACTCGGCGCCATCGTCGCCGGTGCCGCGGCCGGACGGCTGGTGAGCTACGTGGCGCTGCGCACCAACATGGTGGTCGCGGCCCTTCTTTACGCCGCCGGGGCGCTGATCTGCGCCACCTCGCCTTCCATGCAATTGTTCCTGGCCGGCCGTCTGATCGAGGGGCTGGGCGGCGGCGCGCTGGTGTCGCTGGCCTTCGTCTCGGTCGAGCGGCTGTTTTCGCGTGCCATCTGGCCGCAGCTTTTCGGCATCATGTCGGCGATCTGGGGCGTCGCTGCCTTCAGCGGTCCCCTGCTCGGCGCTGTCATGACCGAATTGCTGTCGTGGCGCTGGGCCTTCGGCGTCTTCACTCTCGGCGGCACCGCCATGGCGCTGGCAAGCTTCCTCGTGCTCGACACACCGGAAGCGACAAGGCCCAGCACCGGAGCCGGCAAGGCGCCGCCCTTCCCGTTCTCGGCGCTTGGCTGCCTTGCCATCGCCGTGGTGCTGATTGCCTCGGCCGGCGTCGACATTGCCCTGTTGCGTTCCTCGCTGCTGATCGTGCTGGGCCTCGCCGGGCTGGCGCTGTTCTTCTACATCGACGCGCTGAAGCCGCGCTCCCGGCTCTTCCCGGCGCGGCTGTTCTCGTGGCGCACGCCAGTGGGCGCCGGCATGACCATGGTGGCCGCCTTTTCCATCGCGACCTGCTCCTTCGGCGTCTACGGGCCGCTGCTGCTGACCAGCCTGCACGACATTCCGCTGCTGACCACCGGCTACATCATCGCCGCCGAATCGATCGCCTGGTCGATCCTGTCGATCCTCGTCGCCAACGCGCCGCCGCGGCGCGAAAGACTGATCATCGTCTGCGGCGCACTGATGATCGCGGCGGGCATCGCCGGCTTCGCCTACACGATACCGCTGGGCTCGATCCCACTAATCCTGGTCTGCGCCCTGTTGCAGGGCGGTGGCTTCGGCATTGCCTGGCCGTTCCTGACCCGCGTCATCGTCGCCTCCGCCCCGGACGACGAGCAGACCATCGCCTCGGCTGCGGTGCCGACCATGCAGCGCATCGGCTATGCCGTGGGTGCAGCCCTCGCCGGCATCGTCGCCAATGCCAGCGGTTTTTCGCAAGGCCTGACCCATGACGCGGCCGCTGATGTCGCGAGCTGGCTGTTCCTTGCCTTCGTGCCGCTCGGCATTCTTGGCTGTCTCGCCGCCTTGCGGACATCGGCGGCGGCAAACCGGCCGCTCGCGGTCATCGGCTGACGCGGGTTCCGGCAGACGGGTTATTTCACTCGACGCGCAGCCGATAGCCGACACCGGTTTCGGTGGTGATGTAGCGCGGCTGGTCGGGGGTTTTTTCGATCTTCTGCCTGAGCTGGCGCACATAGACCCTGAGATACTGCACATCGGTCGAATCGTCCCAGATCTGCTTCAGGATGAAGTGGTGGGTGAGCACCTTGCCGGCGTGCTGCACCAGGATGCGCAATATGTCGTACTCCTTCGGCGAGAGCTTCACCTCCCTGTCATCGACCTTGACGATGCGCTTGACCAGATCGACGCTGAGGTCGCCGCTCTGGAAAACCGGCTTCTCGCCCTGTTGCTGGAACTTGTGCCGCAGCGCCACGCCGATGCGCGCCACCAGTTCGTTCATGCCGAACGGCTTGGTGACATAATCGTCGGCGCCGAGTTCGAGCGCGCTGACGATACCGGCCTCGTCGGTGCGGCTGGAGAGGATGACGACGGGAATGTCGATGCCCCCGTCACGCCATTGGCGCAGGAGGTCATGACCTCCCATGCCGGGCAGGCCGAGATCGAGCAACACCAGGTCGGGCTTTTCCTGTTCGATCAGCTCGATCGCCACCTTGGCGTTCGGCGCCTCGCAGATCGTGTAACCCTGGCTGGCGAGGCCGACCCGCAGCAGCTTGCGGATCGGCGGCTCGTCATCGACAACCAGTATCCTGACATTGGAATTGGTCATCGGGGCTGATCCTCGCCGGGCTCGTCGCCACCATTGCCGACATCGGGCAATTCCGCCGGCACCGGCATCCGGATGGTGAAGGCGGCACCGGAGCGGTCGGTCCGGTTGGCGGCCGTGATCGTGCCGCCCATTGCCTCGACAAAGCCACGGCAGATCGACAGGCCGAGCCCGGTGCCGGCACGCACCTGATCACCCTTGCGAACCCGGTAGAATGTGTCGAACACGCGTTCCAGGTCCTGCGCCGGAATGCCCGGCCCTTCATCCATGACCTGCACGACGACGGAGCCATTGTCGGTCCATCCCTGGACGCGGATCGTCGAGCCGGGCGGCGAATATTTCGAGGCATTGTCGAGAAGGTTGAACAGGACCTGCTCGAACAACACGGGATCAAGCCTAAGCATCGCCAGTTCGGGTGGAATGTCGACTTCGATCTGGTGTTCGCCGGTGATCTTGCGGGCGCGGTCGAGCGCCGTGCCGACGATATCGCCGAGATAGTGGAGCGCGTAGTTGGGCTCCATCGCACCGGACTCGATCTTGGTCATGTCGAGCAGGTTGGCGATGAAGCGGTTCAGCCGTTCCGATTCGTCGATCACCGTCGACAGAAGCTCCACCCTGTCCTGATCGGGCAGATCAGGCGCGAATTCCTTGAGTGTGCCGGCCGCCCCCATGATGGCCGCGAGCGGCGTCTTCAGGTCATGCGAAATCGAGGTCAGCAGGGCCGAACGCAGCCGGTCGGCTTCGGCGGCGAGCTTGGCGCGGTCGACATCGGCGACGAGCTGGACACGTTCGATCGCCACCGCCGCCTGATCGGCCAGCGCGTCGAGCAGCCGCTGCTGCTCGGGCGTCAGAAGCGGACCTTGCTTGTCATTGTCGAGGCCGACGACGCCGATCGCGGTGCGCCCCGTGCGCAAGGGAAGATAGAGGCGCTTGGCGCCGGGCAGCGTATCGGCTCCACGTCCCGCGGCACGGTTGTGCTCCCAGGCCCAGCGGGCGGCGGCGATGTCGGCCTCGGCCAGGGTGTCGTCGGGCGGATAGCCTGCCTTGACCGTGATCGTGCCGTCTTCCGGCAGCAGCAGCACCACGCGCAGCTTCAGCATCGAGGCGATCTGGAAGGCTGTGGCCCAAAGAACGTCATCGAGCGTGCCGGCGCCGGCGAGCTTCTTGGAGAAGAGATAGATGTCCTCGGTTGCCCGCGCCCGCGAGCGGGCGGCGGCCGCCTGACGCTGCACGCGCGCCGTCAGGTTGCTGGCGATGACGGCGACGGCGATGAAGACGGCAATCGCGACGATGCTCTCGGGATCCCTGATCGTCAGCGTGTAGCGCGGCTCGAGGAAAAAATAGTTGAAGGCAAGGACACTGAGGAAACAGGCGTAAAGCGCCGGCCAGAGACCACCGGCCACCGCCGATGTCAGCACGGAGAGCAGGAAGACGATCGCCAGGTTGCGGACATCGAGGAACTGGTCGAGAGCGGTGCTGACGGCCAATGATCCGGCAACGTAAGCCGTGGCGAGCAAATACGGCTTGACCTGAAACTGCCTCTGCTCGGCTGCCGCGCTCACTCTCCTCGAAGGCGTCTCGGTGTCCCGCTCCGTCCCGGAGATGACATGGACGCTGATATCGCCGGCATTGCGGATCAGATCATAGGTGAGCGACCCCTCGATAAGTTCCCGCCAGCGCGACCGGGTCGGCCTGCCGACCACGATGTGGGTGAAATTGTTCGCCGTCGCATGGCGAACGATGTCCTGCGCGACGCTCTGGCCCGGAATGGTCGTCACCTCGGCGCCGAGTTGCTCGGCGAGGCGCAGGAGCGTGGCGAGCCTGTCCTTGTCATCCTCGGACATGCCGGCCGAGCGAGGCGTGTCGACATGAAGCGCCGTCCACGGCGCACGAAGCCTGTCGGCCAGCCTGCGTGCGTAGCGAATGCGGGCTGCTCCGCCCGGACGCGCATCGACGCAGACGAGCACCCTTTCGCCCGCCGCCCACGGACCCTGGATGGCGTGGGACTGCATGTGGTTGAGCAACTGTTCGTCGACGCGCTGGGCGGTACGGCGCAGCGCCAGTTCCCGCAACGCCGTCAGATTGCCCGGCGAAAAATAGTTCTCGACGGCACGCTGCGCCGTGTTGGGGAAATAGACCTTCCCTCCTCCAGCCGCTTGATCAGGTCGTCCGGCGTCAGATCGATGATTTCGACATCGTCGGCCCGGTCGATGATGGAATCGGGAACCGTCTCGCGCACCCGGACCCGGGTGATCTGGGCGACGACGTCGTTCAGGCTTTCGACATGCTGGATGTTGAGCGTCGTATAGACGTCTATGCCTCGCGCCAGGATTTCCTGAACGTCGAGGTAGCGCTTGGGGTGGCGGCTGCCGGGCGCATTGGTGTGGGCGAGTTCGTCGACCAGGACCAGCGCCGGGCGCCGGGCAAGGATGGCGTCGATGTCCATCTCGTCGAGGACACGCCCCTTGTAGTCGACCTTGCGGCGGGCAATGACTTCATACCCCTCGACCAGGGCCTGTGTTTCCTTGCGGCCGTGCGTCTCGACCACGCCGATCACCACGTCGACGCCGTCGGCCAGCCTGGCACGGCCCGACATCAGCATCTCGTAAGTCTTGCCGACACCCGGTGCCGCGCCCAGGAATATGCGCAGACGGCCGCGCCCTTCCCGCTCGGCGTGCTCGAGCAGCGCGTCGGGGGATGGTCTGTTTTCGACGTTGCTTCTGTCGTCCGGCATCGGGTCCGATCATGAATGGCGCCGGGGACCGTGTCGATCCCCGGCGCCTGCCATCAACTATTTCGCGGCATCCAGCGCCAGGTTGAGAGCCAGCACATTGACCGCCGGCTCGCCGAGCACGCCCAATTCCCGGTCCTCGACCTGGCCGTCGACGAGCGCCTTGACCTTGGCCTCGTCGATGTCCCTGGCCTTGGCCACGCGCGGAACCTGGAAATAAGCGGCCCGCGGGCTGATCTGCGGATCAAGGCCGCTGCCGGATGTGGTCACCAGGTCCATCGGCACCGGCGCGTTCGGATTTTCCGCCTTCAGCCTCTCGGCATCGCCCTTGATGCGCTCTATCAACTTCGGGTTGGTCGGGCCGAGATTGGAACCGCCCGAGGCGCTGGCATCATAGCCATTGCCCGCGGCTGAAGGCCGCCCGTGGAAATATTTGTCGCTGGCGAAGGCCTGGCCGATCAGGTCGGAGCCGATCACCTTGCCGTCCTTCTCGAGCAGGCTGCCATTGGCCTGATGCGGGAACAGCGCCTGCGCGATACCGGTCATGCCGATGGGATAGACGAGCCCGGTCAGCACGGTGAAGAAAACGATCATGATGATCGCGGGTCTGATTTGCTTGAGCATCGGAATGATCCTTATGCAAGGCCAAGGGCGGTGACAGCCATGTCGATTATCTTGATGCCGACGAACGGCACGACGATGCCGCCAAGGCCGTAGACGAGAAGGTTGCGGCTCAGCAGCGCGCCGGCGCCGATCGCCCGGTACTTCACGCCGCGCAGCGACAGCGGGATCAGCGCGATGATGATCAGCGCGTTGAAGATGATGGCCGACAGGATGGCGCTCTGCGGTGTCGCAAGGTGCATGATGTTGAGCGCCTGCAACGGGCCGGTCGTGTGGCCGGGCGCGACGTAGAAGACGGCGAACATGGCCGGGATGATGGCGAAGTACTTGGCGACGTCATTGGCGATGGAGAAGGTCGTCAACGAACCGCGCGTCATCAACAGCGCCTTGCCGATTTCGACGATCTCGATCAGCTTGGTCGGATCGCTGTCGAGATCGACCATGTTGCCGGCCTCGCGGGCGGCGACCGTGCCGGTGTTCATGGCCACGCCGACATCGGCCTGCGCGAGCGCTGGCGCGTCGTTGGTGCCGTCGCCGCACATGGCGACCAGCTTGCCCCTGGCCTGCTCGTCACGGATCAGCTTCAGCTTGTCCTCGGGCGTCGCCTGGGCGAGGAAGTCGTCGACGCCGGCTTCCGCCGCAATGGCTGCCGCCGTCATCGGATTGTCGCCGGTGATCATCACCGTGCGGATGCCCATGCTGCGCAGTTCGGCGAAACGCTCGCGGATACCGCCCTTGACGATATCCTTCAGGTGGACGACGCCGAGCAGGCGCCCGTCCCGCTCGACCGCCAGCGGCGTACCGCCCGATTTGGCGACCTCGTCGGCTATCGCCTGCAGGTCGCGCACGGTATCGCTTCCGGGCCGTATGCCATGCGTGGCCGATGTCGGCTGGCTGACATAGGTCAGGATCGAATCGACCGCGCCCTTGCGTACCGAAGAGCCGTCTATGTCGACGCCGCTCATGCGGGTCTGTGCCGTGAAGGGCACGAACGTGGCGTGCAACGTCGCCATGTCGCGGGCACGGATGGCGTACTTCTCCTTGGCCAGTACGACGATCGAGCGGCCTTCCGGCGTCTCGTCGGCGAGCGAGGCAAGCTGTGCCGCGTCGGCCAGTTCCTGCTCGCTCACGCCTTTGACCGGTCGGAATTCCGTCGCCTGGCGATTGCCGAGCGTGATCGTGCCGGTCTTGTCGAGCAGCAGCGTATCGACATCACCGGCGGCTTCCACCGCGCGGCCCGACATGGCCAGCACATTGAAGCGCACCAGGCGGTCCATGCCGGCAATGCCGATGGCTGACAGCAGCGCGCCGATCGTGGTCGGGATGAGCGTCACGAACAGGGCGACGAGCACGGTCACCGAAATGTAGCCGCCCGAATAGGAGGCAAAGCTCGGGATCGTCGCGGTGGCCAGCACGAAGATCAGCGTCATGCCGACGAGAAGGATGTTGAGCGCGATCTCGTTCGGCGTCTTCTGGCGCTCGGCGCCTTCGACCAGCGAGATCATGCGATCGAGGAAAGTATGGCCGGCGGCGGCGGTGATGCGCACGCGGATCCAGTCGGACAGCACCTGTGTGCCGCCGGTGACAGCCGAGCGGTCGCCGCCGGATTCGCGGATCACCGGCGCGGACTCGCCCGTTATCGCCGCCTCGTTGACCGAGGCGACGCCCTCCACCACCTCGCCGTCGGACGGGATGATGTCGCCGGCCTCGACCAGCACGATGTCGCCGACCTTCAGACCAGTGCCGGGCACCAGCTTGAACCTGGTGCGATCCTCGCCTGTCAAAAGCTTGGCCTGGGTTTCCGTGCGCGCCTTGCGCAGCGAATCCGCCTGCGCCTTGCCGCGCCCTTCGGCGACGGCTTCGGCGAAATTGGCGAACAGCACCGTGAACCACAGCCAGATGATGATCTGCAGCGTGAAGCGCAGATCGCCACCGCCGGTGACGAGGTCCTTGACGAACAGCACCGATGTCAGCGCCGACACGACGGCGACGACGAACATCACCGGATTGCGAGCCAGCGTGCGCGGATCGAGTTTGCGGAAAGCGCCGCCAATGGCAGGCCACAGGATGCGGGCATCCACGATGCTCGCTGATTTTAACTGGCTCATTTTGAAGCTCCGGCTTCAGTGTTGGTGTGCGGCGCCGATTGGTCGGATGCCGAAAAAAGATGGGGAAGCCCGTAGGCCAGCAGCCAAAGCGCGATCATGGCGCCGGCAAGCCCGAGAAACGTCGACATGGTCGGGAAAGGAGGCGGCAGCCCCTCTTTCCCCGGATCGGGCCGACGCCTGACATGGCGGCGTTTGTTGCTGAACCAGGACATGGGCACCTCAGAATGTCTGTCCATGGATCATCGCCAGGTGCTCGACAACTGGTCCGACGGCAAGCGCCGGGAAGAAAGTCAGCCCGCCGACGATGACGATGACGCCGACCAGCAGCCCGACGAACAGCGGACTGTCGGTCGGGAAAGTGCCGGCCGAGGCGGGCACGGTCTTCTTCGCCGCCAACGCGCCGGCGATGGCGAGCGCCGGGATGATGACCAGGAAGCGGCCCATCAGCATGCCGATGCTGATGGTGATGTTGTACCAAGGCGTGTTGCCGGTGAGGCCGCCGAAGGCCGAGCCGTTATTGGCCGCCGCCGAGGTGTAGGCGTAGAGGATTTCGGAGAAGCCGTGCGGCCCGCCATTGGCGATCGAGGCGACCGCGCTCGGCAGCACCACCGCGATGGCCGTGAAGACCAGCATCGCCAGAGGCAGGCACAGGATGGCCAGCATCGCCATCTTGACCTCCTTGGCCTCGATCTTCTTGCCGAGATATTCGGGCGTGCGGCCTACCATCAGGCCGGCGACGAAGACGGCAATCAGAATGAACATCAGCATGCCATAGAAACCGGCGCCGACACCGCCGACGATGACCTCGCCTAGTTGCATGTTGATGAGCGGGATCATGCCGCCAAGCGCGGTGAACGAGTCGTGCATGGCGTTGACCGCGCCGCATGAAGCTGCCGTGGTGATGACCGCGAACAAAGCCGACAGCGCGATGCCGAAACGGGTCTCCTTGCCTTCCATGTTGCCGCCGTCGATGCCGAGCGCATGGACCAGCGGATTGCCCGCGGCTTCCGCCCAGTAGCAGACGGCGACGCCGGCGATGAACAGCACGCCCATCGAGGCAAGGATTGCCCAGCCCTGGCGCTGGTTACCGACCATGCGGCCGAAGACGTTGGTCAAGGCAGCGCCGACGACGAAGATCGACAGCATCTGGATCAGGTTGGAGATGGCGTCGGGGTTCTCGAAGGGATGTGCCGCGTTGGCATTGAAGAACCCGCCGCCATTGGTGCCGAGCATCTTGATGGCGACCTGCGAGGCGACCGGGCCGAGCGCGATCGTCTGCTTGGCGCCTTCGAGCGTGGTGGCATCGACATAAGGCCCGAGCGTCTGCGGCATGCCGAGCCAGACATAGACCAGGGTGAGCACGATGCAGAGCGGCAAAAGCACGTAGAGCGTGGCGCGCGTCATATCGACCCAGAAATTGCCGATCGATTTTCCCGAAGCGCGGGCAAATCCGCGGATCAGGGCAATCGCGACGGCGATGCCGGTGGCCGCCGAAACGAAATTCTGGACCGTCAGGCCGGCCATCTGCACGAGGTAGGACATCGTGCTTTCGCCGCCGTAGTTCTGCCAGTTGGTGTTGGTCATGAAGCTGGCGGCGGTGTTGAAGGCGAGCGCCGGATCGACCGCGCTCATGCCGGCCGGATTGTAGGGGAGGCTGCCCTGCAGGCGCTGCAGGAAATAAAGCACCAGAAAGCCCGCCAGGTTGAACAGCAGCAGGGACACCGCATAGGTGGTCCAGTGCTGTTCCTCGCGCTCGCTGGTTCCGCAAATGCTGTAGAGTCCGCGCTCGAGTGGGCCGAGGACCGACGAAAGCGGCGTGCGATCGCCGTTGAAGACGCGGTGCATGTAGCCGCCGAGCGGCTTCACCAGCAAAACGAGGATCCCGCAGAAGATGAGGATCTGTATCCATCCGTTTATGGTCATGATGTAGCTTCCGTGCACCGGTGGACTAGAAACGCTCTGGGCGAATGAGGGCGTAGGTCAGGTAAGCGAGCAGGAACAAGGTCACGCCGCCACCGAGGATGTAGACGACAAGCATGGTTCGATCCTTCCGCTTAAATTCTGTCGCAGGCTCTGACGTAGGCGAGGGACACGACGAAGAACAAAACTCCGATCCCGAGCACGATAATGTCCATTTTGCCTGTTCCTTGTGCTTTGTACTTCGTGCCTTCCTGGAAAGGCTCGCAATACCGTGACAACCCCGCCGCATGTTCATCGACGTGGCACCAAATCTTGGTTGTGTGAATATGGACCCGATCGCCATAAAGGTTCGAGACGGCGCGGGGCGCAAAGAAATAGGAATTTTATAAAGGTTTCCGGCGTGGGCTCGCCGTCGAAGGGCGGTGCCTCGACGCGCGCGAAAAGGGCTCCGAGCCGATCGCCACCTGTTCCTTCGGGGGGCATTTGTTAGAAGGCGCTTATTCGCCCGCGAAGATCATCTCTTATGGAACAACGGCTTAACCCGCGAATTGTCGGTCAATTTCATCAGCTCGGGAGTCGGCCGCATGATCGAAAACGACCGAACGGCCATTACCGTGAAGGTGCGCGACGAGAGCGAGCGCCATGTCTTCGAGGCTTCGCTCGTCATCTCGTCCAGTTGGTGTGACTGACAGCCGGCTGGGCCACGCAGACCCTCTGCAAGATGAAATTGAAAGCCCGGCTCGGGAGGGCCAAGCCGGGCTTTCGGTGGTGGCCGTACAAACTGGCCGCCATGATGGCAGGTCGGACGATCAGGCTGCGTAGCCGCCATAGCCGCGCGCGACGGCACGCGCCACGATGACAGGCTCGATCTCGGGCCAGAGAATGCCGGTGGCTTGCGCGAATTCAACGAGCGCATGTCGCGCCTCGTCCCTCGTGATGCAACCTTCCAGGGCCAGGCCACATGCCTCGACGGCATTGCGATAAAGGGGACCACGGCGGGAGGTCGTCCAGTTGGTCAGGAAATCGTGCATTTCGGCCAGCGAGGCGATCTCGCGCTTGAAGCCGAGGCCGACGGTCAAGGCGACGGGCGAATGAAACAGCTTGTCATGCATGAAGCGGGCTCCTGATTGGTGGCGGTGCTCGCAGAAAATCCTGGCGGGATCTGCTGATGAGACGCCGGGAAACGCATTGCGAAGCAGGAGGTTCCCGAGCAGGCAGCCGCGTCTGGTAATCAACTGGGCGGAAGCGACCGACGGCTTGCTACTGCAATCGCTGTTGTCTCAGCGAGCGGAGCCACACGGCATATTACAAATAGAAAAGTGATTCAGTGGCTTGACGACAAAAATGGCGGAGAGAGCGGGATTCGAACCCGCGTTACGGTCTCCCGTAAACACACTTTCCAGGCGTGCGCCTTCAACCACTCGGCCACCTCTCCGTCCTTGCATTTTTCGCGACGGCCGGTTTCGCCGCGCGGGTTGGGGACAAATGCAGTCCCTTCAGGAAGCCGGGACGCGATTTCCGCGCCGTGGGTGCCGCCAACCAGCAAACACCTTCCCGTCGCACCTGAGCCGTCAAAGCAACAGGCGCGGGGCTCATCTAGTCGATCCCGCGCCGAATGCCAAGCCATAACGGCAGTCTATTCGCTTTGCCGGCCACACAGCGCTTCGTGAGGCCGCCGCTGCATCCGTTTTCGAGGTACCGACGCCCCGAATGATGTGCACAGGCGAGGCCGCAAGACCCGCCGCGCTTGACTTCGCCGCCGGCCACCTGTCGAGTGATGCGGAGGCTTTGCGGGGGCATCGTCCGGACATGACATCAAGCAGTGGGCAACCGAACAGTGGGCAGGCGCCAGTCGGGCGGCCAGGCAATGACCTGTCTTATGTCCCGGTGGGTTGGCTCATCTTCGTCATGGCGTGGTCGGTCTACGGCCTGGCCTCGGCCTGGTGGCTGACCGGCGACTCCGGCCTGCCGGACAGGATCTTCTATTTCCTCCTTGGCGGGCTTGCCGTCGACATCATCACCATCCTGTGGGGCCTTTACCTGCTCGGCCTTGCCTTTGGCCGCTCGGCGCGCTTCCCGCGCCAGTTCATCATCTGGCAGGTGGCGACCATCGTCTGGGTGCTGGCGAGGCAGGCCTATGTGCTTGCCGTGCCCGATTTCGTCTTCTCCGCCAGGAGCCAGCTCATCGGCGGCGCCGAAATCGCCATCGGCCTGCTTTGCATTTATCTGTTGCGCCGCGGCTCCGGCGCCGAGGACGTCTATGCCAGGCCGCCGGCCGAAGCGCCGTCGGTCTTCGTTTCCATCGTCGCTGCCTTGCTCGGCATCATCCTGGGCGCGGTCATTGGCGCCGTTGGCGGCTTCCTGGCTGGCTCGGTGATCGCCGATGTCGCCGAGGTCAGTTGCTTCGAGGGCGGCTGCGGCTACTTTGCCGCTTTCATCGGCTTGGCCGGGCTGGTGGTCGGCGCGATCGCCGGAGGCATTCTTGCCGTCTGGCTCGTCCACCGCCGCGGGCGCAAGCCAGTCGCATAGGGATCAGAAAGCGCCGGCCTTCAAATTCGCGTATCGCGATTGCGGACAAACCGCACTCATTCTATTTCTGGTTGGGACATCTGCCGGAGGGCTCCTGGTCAGTTCCCAGGATGAACGGGGGAGAGCCTTGATGTTTCGCTTCGTCTTTCGTCTTGCGGCCATGGTCGCGCTGTCGGTTTCGGTCATCATGGCGGTGCTCGACACGACGCGCACGGTGGCGGCTTCGGCCCTCGTGCTGACCCCGCTCAATGCCAGCTGGCTGGCTGTCTCGCCGGACACGCGGGCGGCCTTCGAAACCTATGTCCGCGCCAAGGCCAGTCCGCTGTTGTGGGATGGCGCCATCGCCTGGGTGCTCAACCAGCCGGGCTTTGCGGTCTTCGCGGTGCTGGCCTTCCTGCTTTACGCCATAGGCTACCGGCGGCAGCGGCGCACGGGACAGTTCGCCGCGAACTGACCCACCGGCATCGCCTGCGTCGTTCCGGCCACCTCCTGACGGCTTGCGCGCAAGGATCGGATCGCGGCGCGGCGTGCCTATGGCATGCTTTTCCAAAAGGTCAAAATTCCGCGTGAATTTTGTTTCGGGCCGTGCCAGATTGGCCGGGAGCGGGAGGGGAATACACTCCTGGCTAACGTCGTTTGCCTGCCGGAGAACCGGGCAGACAGGCGGTGCGTAACGGAAAAAATAACCGACAGGGTGTGGATCACATGAAACGTATCGTTCTCGGCCTCCTGGCCGCAACCGCAATGGTTCTTCCGGCTTTCGCCGCGGATGTCCAGCCGGCCATCCTCTATGATCTGGGCGGCAAGTTCGACAAATCCTTCAATGAGGCGGCCTTCCACGGCGCCGAGAAATTCAAGACCGAGACCGGCACCCCTTATGTCGAGTTCGAAGTGTCCAACGCCTCGCAGCGCGAGCAGGCGCTGCGCCGCTTCGCCGAGGACGGCCGTAACCCGATCGTCATGGCCGGCTTTGCCTGGGAGGACGCCCTCAAAGCGGTCGCAAAAGATTATCCCGACCTGAACTTCGCCATCATCGACGATGCCGTCGACCTGCCCAACGTCCGTTCGCTGGTGTTCAAGGAGAATGAAGGCTCCTATCTCGTCGGCATCCTGGCAGGGATGGCCTCGAAGTCCAAGAAGGTCTCCTTCATCGGCGGCATGGACATCCCGCTGATCCGCAAATTCGAATGCGGCTATGTCGGCGGCGCCAAGGCGGCAGGCGCGACCGATGTCATCCAGAACATGACCGGCGACACGCCGGCTGCCTGGAACGACCCGGCCAAGGGCGGCGAGATCGCCAAGACGCAGATCGACCAGGGCTCCGACGTGGTCTATGCCGCGGCCGGCGGCACCGGCGTCGGCGTGCTGCAGGCGGCGGCTGATGCCGGCAAGCTCGGCATCGGCGTCGATTCCAACCAGAACGGCCTGCAGCCCGGCAAGGTGCTGACGTCGATGATGAAGCGTGTGGACGTCGCCGTCTACAATGCCTTCATGGACGGCAAGAACGGCACCTTCAAAGGTGGCTTGCAAAATCTCGGCCTCAAGGAAGGCGGCGTCGACTACGCCATGGACGACAACAACAAGGCGCTGGTGACCGACGAAATGAAGGCGGCGGTCGAAAAGGCCAAGGCCGACATCATCGCCGGCAAGATCCAGGTGCACGACTACACTGCCGACAACGCCTGCCCCTATTGATCGGCGGCACCATACGGCAATGACTGGAACCGCCGGGCAACGCCCGGCGGTTTTGTGTCGGCCTACAGCTTGCCGGCCAGATAACCCAGCGCGAAGGCCGCGATCAGTGCCACGGCGACCACGTACCCACGCCGACCGCCCAGCGCGTGCACGCCAACGCCGTACGGCTGTCGAGACAGGCTTCGGATCACTGTCGGCGGTTTGGCATCGTTGCCGCCCAGGCCAACGCTGCGCATTTGCGGTAATTCGGCCAGGCGTTGCGTGACCAGCGCCCAATGATTGGCGCCGGCTGGTTTTTCGGCACGGTCGAAAACATGCATGCGTTCGGCGAGTTGCACCACTGCGTCGCGGAAGGCAGGGTCGATCTCAAGATCGCGCTCGGCCCGCTCGCGCTCGGCATCGTTCATCAGGCCCAGCACATAATCGCCGGCCCTTGCGATGCGGTCGCTTTCACCGGCCATGGCCAGGACCCTCCCCTTCTCCTCACCAGTGCGGCGGTTTGGTCACCGGCACATCCGGTGCCGCCTGCTCTTCAAGGGCCAGGAAGCGGTCGGTCAACGCATCGAGCTTGCGCTGCATGCGTTCGATCACCTTCCACTGCTCGGCAATCTGGCCCGACAGTTCCTCGATGGTCTTCTCCTGTTCGGCGGCGCGGATTTCCAGCGTCGTCAGCCGGTCGGCGGGCATGATCATGCAAAGTCCCCAGTTCGCGCCGCGACACCTTGCGCCGCAATGTCAAATCGACCTCGCCATATTAGCGAATGCGAGAGCTTCGGCCACGTTCGAAATTGACAAGCGCGCGCGGATTTGTCGAGAGTGGACGCTGCTCCGGACAATTGGCATGGGCGGAGCGTCATGCTAGGCATTTTGACCAAGCGATAAAAAAATAAGAGTGGGACAGGCTGCATGGCGCAAGCCGCAATCGAACTGACAGGCATCAACAAGAGTTTTGGTGCGGTGCGCGCCAACCGCGACATCAATCTGGAGATCGCGCGCGGCACTATTCACGGTATCGTCGGCGAGAACGGTGCCGGCAAGTCGACGCTGATGTCGATCCTCTACGGTTTCTACCAGGCCGACAGCGGCGAGATCCGTGTCGGCGGCAAGCCGGCGTCGATCAAGACCCCCAACGACGCGATCGCGCTCGGCATCGGCATGGTGCACCAGCATTTCATGCTGGTCGACAATTTCTCGGTACTGGAAAACATCATCCTCGGCGCCGAAACCGATGCGCTTCTGAAGAGCAGCATCGCCAAGGCGCGCTCCGAGCTTGACCGGCTGGAGCGCGAATACGGGCTGGAAGTCGATCCCGATGCGATCATCGAGGAACTGCCGGTCGGCCTGCAGCAGCGCGTCGAAATCCTGAAGGCGCTTTATCGCGGCGCCGAAATCCTGATCCTCGACGAGCCGACGGGCGTCTTGACGCCGGCCGAGGCCGACCACCTGTTCCGCATCCTCAGGCAATTGAAGGAACAGGGAAAGACGGTGGTGCTGATCACCCACAAGCTGCGCGAGATCATGGCCATCACCGACACCGTGTCGGTGATGCGCCAAGGCACAATGGTGGCGACCCGGGAGACCAGGAAAACCACCGTCGAGGAACTGGCCGAACTGATGGTCGGGCGGCGCGTGCTGCTCCGGGTCGAAAAGCGCGAGGCCGAGGCCGGTGCGGTCAAGCTCGCGGTCAAGAATCTGACGGTCAGGGATTCCCGCGGCGTGACCATGGTCGACGACGTCTCCTTCGATTTGCGCGCCGGCGAAATCGTCGGCATCGCCGGCGTCGCCGGCAACGGCCAATCCGAATTGCTCGAGGCGATTTCCGGCATCAGGCACGCCGTTTCCGGTTCCGTGATGCTCGAGGGCAAGCCGATCGATCTCACCGGCAAGGCCGATCCCGGCGAATTGCGCGACCGCGGCCTCGCCCACGTGCCGGAAGACCGCCACCATGTCGGTCTGGTGCTGGCCTTCGAGGAAAACGAAAATTCCATCCTCGGCTACCATGACGATCCCCGTTACCTCAGGGGACCGTTCCTCAACATCGACGCCATCATGGCCGATGCCAAGGACAAGATCGAGAAATACGACATTCGTCCCGGCAATCCGCGCCTGAAGACGGCCAATTTTTCGGGCGGCAACCAGCAGAAGATCGTGCTCGCGCGCGAAATCGAACAGGACCCGGGCGTGCTGATCGTCGGTCAGCCGACGCGCGGCGTCGATGTCGGCGCCATCGAATTCATCCACAAGCGCCTGATCGCCATGCGCGACCAGGGCAAGGCGGTGCTGGTGGTCTCGGTCGAACTCGACGAGATACGTTCGCTCTCCGACCGCATCCTGGTGATGTTTGCCGGCCGCATCGTCGGCGAGCGCGGCCCCGAGGCGACCGAAGGCGAGCTTGGCCTGCTGATGGCCGGTGTCGAGCATCAGGAGGCCGCCCAGTGAGCACGCCTTACGCCAAATTGCCGGCCTGGGCCGACTATGGGCTGATCCCGCTGATCAACCTGTCGGTCGCCTTCATCGTTGCCGGCTTCGTCGTCATGCTGGTCGGCGAAAACCCTTTCCGCGCCGCCGTCATCCTGGTCGAAGGCGCCTTCGGCAAGGGAACAGGCATCGCCTTCACCCTGTTCTATGCCACGACCTTCATATTCACCGGGCTTTCGGTGGCGGTGGCGGCGCATTGCGGCCTGTTCAACATCGGCACCGAGGGACAGGCCTACATCGCCGGCCTCGGCATCGCCATCGTCTGTCTTTCCTTCGACAGCACACTGCCCTGGTGGCTGACATTTCCGCTGGCCATCGTGGCCTCGGCGCTCGTGGGCGCGTTGTGGGCGTTGATCCCCGCCTATCTGCAGGCCAAGCGCGGCTCGCACATCGTCATCACCACGATCATGTTCAACTTCATCGCCGCCTCGATCATGGTCTACCTGCTGGTCGGTCCGCTGAAACCGGCAGGGTCGCAGGCGCCGCAGACGCGCAACTTCCTCGCCGGCGCCGAACTGCCGAAGCTCAACTGGATCATCGAACTGTTCGGCGCCAAGATCCGCTCGGCCCCGCTCAACATCTGCTTCCTGCTGGCGCTGGTGATGGCCTTCCTGGTCTGGCTGCTGATCTGGCGCACCAGGCTCGGCTACGAGATGCGCACCTATGGCCACAGCCCGAAGGCGGCCCGCTATGCCGGCATTTCGGAAACGCGCATCATCATCACCGCCATGATGATCTCGGGCGCGCTGGCCGGCATGATGGCGCTCAACCCGGTGATGGGCGACCAGCACAATGTCGCGATCGACTTCGTTTCGGGCGCCGGCTTCGTCGGCATCGCCGTGGCGCTGATGGGCCGCCTGCATCCGGTCGGCATCGTGCTGGCGGCGATCCTGTTCGGCATGCTCTACCAGGGCGGCGCCGAACTCGCCTTCGAGATGCCGGCGATCAGCCGCGACATGATCGTCATCATTCAAGGGTTGGTCATCCTCTTCGCCGGCGCGCTGGAGCACATGTTCAGGCCCTATATCCAGGCTCTGTTCGCCTCGTTCAGCCCGAAATCGGTGGGCATGCAGGCCGTCAACGGAAAGGGCGCCTGAGATGGATATCTTCAACGCAATCATCCAGGTGCTGGACTCGACCATCCGCCTGTCGGTGCCGCTGCTGCTTGCCTGCCTCGCCGGCCTCTATTCGGAGCGGGCCGGCATTTTCGACATCGGCCTCGAGGGCAAGATGCTGGTCGGCGCCTTCGCGGGGGCTGCCGCGGCTTCCGTGTTCCATTCGGCGCTTATCGGTCTCGGCATGGCGGTCCTGATCTCTGTCGCCTTCGCGCTGGTGCACGGTTTTGCCTCGATCACCCATCGCGGCAACCAGATCGTTTCGGGCGTGGCGATCAACTTCGTCGCCGCCGGATCGACCATCATCCTCGGCCAGGCCTGGTTCCAGCAGGGTGGCCGCACGCCGGCGCTGCAACCGGGCGAGCGGTTCGAGGCGATCATCTGGCCTGGCGCCGAAGCGGCCAGGGACGTGCCGATAATCGGTCCGATCTATGCCGAACTGATCTCCGGCCATTCGATCCTCGTCTATTTCGCCTTTGCGATGGTGCCGTTCACCTGGTGGGTGCTGTTTCGCACGCGCTTCGGCCTCAGGCTGCGCGCGGTCGGCGAAAATCCAGCCGCGGTCGACACCGCCGGCATCTCGGTCGCCTGGCTGCGCTATCGCGCGCTGATCTGCACCGGCATCCTGACCGGATTCGCCGGCGCCTATCTTTCGATGGTGCAGAATGGCGGCTTCGTGAAGGACATGACGGCGGGCAAGGGCTACATCGCACTGGCCGCGCTGATCTTCGCCAAATGGAAACCGGTCAACGCCATGTTCGCCTGCCTGCTGTTCGGCTTCCTCGATGCGGCGTCGATCCGCCTGCAGGGGACACCGCTGCCCATTGTCGGCAAGGTGTCGGTGCAGTTCATGCAGGCGCTGCCTTATGTGCTGACCGTCATCCTGCTCGCCGGCTTCATCGGCAAGGCCATCCCGCCACGCGCAGGCGGCGTGCCTTACGTCAAGGAACGCTAAGACAAGACTCCACACGCCGGGTTTGGACACGATCATCGGAGAGAACACCTGAATGTCGCATGATCTGTTCGAAGCGGCCAAGGCTGCCATGGCCAACGCCTATGCGCCCTACTCGAAATTCCCGGTGGGTGCTGCCCTGCGTACCGAGGACGGGCGCGTCTTCACCGGCGCCAACATCGAGGTCGCCTCTTATCCCGAGGGCTGGTGCGCCGAGACCACCGCGCTTGGCCACTACATCATGGGCGGCGGCGGCAAGATCGTGGAAATCGCCGTCCTTGCCGAACGCATGGCCAAATGCTCGCCGTGTGGCGGCTGCCGTCAGCGGCTGGCCGAATTCTGCCGCCCGGAAACGAAACTCTACCTCTGCGACGACACCGGCGTGGCCGAGACGGTGACCATGGGCGACATGCTGCCCTACGGTTTTCGCGGCGATATCCTCAAATGACGCGTTGGCTCAAATGAAAAGCTGGCTCAAATGAAGCGTAGGCCGAGATGACCGAAAAGGCGCTGGACCATCTTATCGAGAGGCTTGACGGCCTGGCGCCGTCGACCGCGCTGGTGCTGGGTTCGGGCCTGGGCGGCCTGGTCGACCGGATCGACAATCCGATCCGCGTCTCCTATGCCGACCTGCCCGGCTTTCCCAGGAGCGGTGTCAGCGGCCATGCCGGTGAAGTGGTCGCCGGGCTGTTTGCCGGCGCTCCGGTGCTGATGCTGTCCGGCCGCGCCCACTACTATGAGCATGGCAACGCCGCGGCGATGCGGCCGGTGCTGGAGGTGCTTGCCGGCATCGGCATCACGAAACTGATCCTCACCAACGCAGCCGGCTCGGTCGATCCGGACATGCCGCCGGGCTCGGTGATGCTGCTCACCGACCATATCAACTTCTCCGGCACCAATCCGCTGATCGGCGAGCCGAGCGACCGCCGTTTCGTCGGCCTGACCGAAGCCTATGATGCCGACATCCGCGACGCGATCGAACGCGCGGCGAAGGCGACCGGCACAGCGCTGCACAAGGGCGTCTATATGTGGTTCTCGGGTCCCTGCTTCGAGACGCCGGCCGAAATCCGCATGGCGCGCACCATGGGCGCCAACGCCGTCGGCATGTCGACCGTACCGGAAGTCATTCTCGCTCGTTTCCTCGGCCTGCGCGTCGCCGCCTGTTCGGTCATCACCAATTTGGCCGCCGGCATGACCGGAGCCGAGCTTTCGCACCAGGAAACCAAGGACATGGCGCCGGTTGGCGGATCGCGGCTGGCAACGGTGCTGCAGCGCGTGTTCCGTGACGGGCTGCTGGAGAGCTGATGCTTCCACAGGAAATCATCCGTCACAAGCGCGACGGCCACAGGCTGTCGCCTCATGAGATCGCCGCCTTCATCGACGGCGTGACGTCGGGCACCGTAACCGACGGCCAGGTCGCGGCCTTCGCCATGGCGGTGTTCTTCAACGGCATGAACCGCGACGAGGCCGTGGCGATGACGCTTGCCATGCGCGATTCCGGCGACGTGCTCGACTGGTCGGATTTGCCAGGCCCCGTCACCGACAAGCATTCGACCGGCGGTGTCGGCGACAATGTCTCGCTGATGCTGGCGCCGATCGTCGCCGCCTGCGGCGCCTATGTGCCGATGATCTCGGGCCGAGGTCTCGGCCATACCGGCGGCACGCTGGACAAGATGGATGCCATTCCCGGCTACACCAGCCAGCCCGACATCACGCTGTTCCGCAAGGCGGTGCTGGAAACGGGCTGCGCCATCATCGGCCAGACCGCTGATCTGGCACCCGCCGATCGCCGGCTCTACGCCATCCGCGACGTGACCGGAACCGTGGAATCGGTGCCGCTGATCACCGCATCGATCCTGTCGAAGAAGCTCGCGGCGGGCCTGCAATCGCTGGTGCTCGACGTCAAGGTCGGCAACGGCGCCTTCATGGAGAAATCCCGTGATGCGACCGCGCTCGCCAACAGCCTGGTCGAGGTCGCCAGCGGCGCCGGGCTGAAGGTCTCGGCGCTGATCACCGGCATGAACGAACCGCTGGCCTCGGCCGCCGGCAATGCGGTCGAGGTGCGCAATGCCGTCGATTTCCTGACCGGCCGCTTGCGTGACCGGCGGCTGGAGGATGTGACGCTGGCGCTTGCCGCTGAAATGCTGCAGTCGGCGGGGCTGGTATCGTCCAACCAGGACGGCATGCGCCGCGCCACCGAGACGCTGGCCAGCGGCCGCGCCGCCGCCACCTTCGCGCGCATGGTGACCGTGCTTGGCGGCCCGGCCGATCTCGTCGAGAAGCCGGAAAAATACCTGCCCGAGGCGGCAACGGAATTCGCGGTCAAGGCGACGACAGAGGGTTTCGTCACAAATATTGCCACCCGCGACATCGGCCTCGCGGTGGTCGGGCTGGGCGGCGGGCGCACCCGGCCCGACGACAAGATTGATCCCGCGGTCGGCATCACCAGGCTGCTGCCGATAGGCGCGGAAGTAGCCGCCGGAGACGCGCTGGCGCTGATCCATGCCCGCTCACCATCCGATGCCGAAGCGGCAGCCGCGGCGGTGCTTTCAGCCTATGCGATCGGTGCTTCGAAGCCGTCCGCCGACAAGTCGGTCATCCGGCGGATTCTGCCGCGCGGCTGAGTGCGCCCTACTGAACCAACAGCAGCGTGCCGTTCTCCGCCTGGTATTTTCCCAGCCGATTGAGAAAACTCATGCCGATCAGGTTGGTGCCCAGTGCCTTGTCGTCGAGCACGATCGCCTGCACACCGTCGACACTGATGCTGCCGATCTGCAGGCGGTCGATCATCACCACGGCTGCCTTGATGGAGCCGTTGGCGGTGTTGACCTCGTGGCTGAAATCGGAGGGATTGAGCGACAGCCCGATCCGGCGTGCCGTCGACATATTGACCGCCACCAGCGTCGCACCGGTGTCGATCATGCCGTCGACCTGACGGCCATTGAGCCTGAAGGTGGACGAAAAGTGTCCACGCCCATCCGCCGCAACCACGACCTTGCGGCCGGTCGGCAGCGGCGCCACCGGCTTGTCGGGAACGGACGCCAGGCTGACCTCGGGTTGCGTCTCGACCCCGGGCTTGGCCGTCACAGCCGATTTCAACAGGTTTTCGAATATTCGCGGATTCGACTGGTAGACAATCGGGATCGATGCCGACGCACCGGCAAAGACGCTGAGGATAAGGAGCTTGCGCAGCATGGATCGGCCTCGCCGCATGACCCCGAAAATCGAGATCGATTTTCGGAAAGCCTCATGCGCAAAAAACAAAGTGCTACAGCGTCCTTTTGTGCATCCGATTAGACGCACGGCGCTGTAGTGCGTGCCGATTCATTAGCGCTGGATGGTGTTTGCCGCCTTAACGCACGCCGAAACCGCGTCTTTGCGTAAACATTTGGTAAATCATATCAAGCACTTTGCTTGGTATTATTTTGTCCCGTACATACGGTCGCCGGCATCACCGAGACCAGGCATGATGTAGCCCTTCTCGTTGAGCTGGCGATCGATGGACGCGGTGAAGACCGGAACATCCGGATGCGCCTTGGTAAAGCGCTCGATGCCTTCGGGCGCCGCCAGCAGGCACAGGAAGCGGATGTTGGTGGCGCCGCGCTCTTTCAACTTGTCGATCGCCGCGATCGCCGAATTGGCGGTCGCCAGCATCGGGTCGACGACGATGACCAGCCGGTCGCCGAGGTCGCTCGGCGCCTTGAAAAAATATTCGACAGCCTCCAGCGTTTCGTGATCGCGGTAGAGGCCGACATGGGCCACGCGGGCCGCCGGCACCAGGTCGAGCAGGCCTTCGAGCAAGCCGTTGCCGGCGCGCAGCACCGAGGCGAACACCAGCTTCTTGCCCTCCAGTGTCGGAGCTTCCATCGTCTCCATGGGCGTTTCGATCGTTGTCGTCGTCAATTCGAGATTGCGGGTGACCTCATAGCCGAGCAGCAGCGATATCTCGCGCAGCAGGCGCCGGAAGCCGGCCGTCGAGGTCTCCTTCTTGCGCATGATGGTCAGCTTGTGCTGGACAAGCGGGTGGTCGACGACGGTGACGCCCTTCATTGATGGTCTCCTGATGCGGTGTCGCCCGAAACCGCGCGCATGGATCCTTTCGGACGTGTCGCGCTTCAAGCTGCTTGGGCGAACCCTAGCGGTATTGGACCGGCCAAGGAACCGCTTGGCCCGCATCGACCACAGCTTTGTCGGAAGAAATCAGCGAGCCGCACCATTCAGGCGGGCCAGAAGCGCCGCTTTGGTCTTGCGGTCGACGAAAGCCGCCTCGATAGCCGTCCTGGTGACCGCGGCGAGCGCTTTCTCATTCATCGCGAAATGCTCCGCCGCGATGTCGTATTCGCGCTTCAGCGAAGTCCAGAAATAGGGCGGGTCGTCGGAGTTGAGCGTTACCTTGCAGCCCGCCGCCTGCAGGGCCGGAAACGGATGATCGGCGAAACTGTCGAACACCTTGAGCGCGATGTTGGAACCGGGGCAGCACTCCAGCACGACGCCCTCGTCGGCGATGCGCCGGACAAGGTCGGGGTTTTCGATGGCGCGCACGCCATGGCCGATGCGCGACGGGCGGATATGGTCGAGTGCCGCCTGGACGGTCTCCCAGCCCGTCAGTTCGCCGGCATGGATGGTAATGCCGAGCCCGGCCTCGCGTGCGATCTCGAACGCCCTGACATAATCCTCCATGTCGCCCATGCGCTCGTCGCCGGCGACGCCGAAGCCGGTGACGAGCGGATGGCCGCAACGCGCCGCGAAGCGTGCCGCCCGCTCGATCGATTCAACACCGACATGGCGCACCCCGGTGACGATCATGCGGCCCTCTATGCCGGTCTTGGCCTTGGCGCGCAGCATGCCTTCGCCGAGCGCGTCGGTGTAGGCCTTGGGCGACAGCCCGGCTTTCGTCGCGTGATCCGGCGAGGTGAACACCTCGGAGTAGATTGCCCCGTCGCGGGCCAGGCTGGTCAGATAATGGTCGGCCAGCCGCGCGTAATCCTCCTCGGTTCGGAACAGGTCGGCGGAAAAGTCGTAGGCCGCGAGAAAGGAGGTGAAATCGTGCCAGACGAAGGAACCGTTCTGGATATAAAGCGAGGTATCCTTGCCGTATTTCTGCGCCTGCCGGATGACGAGCTCGGGCGCCGCTGCCCCTTCAATGTGGCAGTGCAGTTCCGCTTTCAAAGGCATTCAAACATCCCGTCGGTCAGTCCAGGTCTTGAAAACCCACCACCTGGAAGCGCGGCTGAACACCGCGCCTTAAACAATAGCGCCCGCATCATCGATCGGCTATGGTCCCGCCGGTTTTATGACGGATCAAAAAAATGTCAGTTGAGAGAACCACGGCCGCCGGCGGCATGGAAACCTCCTATGGTTTCAAGCGTGTAGGGGAAGGCGAGAAGCAGTCCCTGGTCAACGATGTTTTCCACAAGGTCGCCAACCGCTACGACCTGATGAACGACTTGATGTCAGGCGGCCTGCACCGGCTGTGGAAGGACGCCATGGTCGCCTGGCTCAATCCGCCCAAGCGCGCCGGCTGGCGCGTGCTCGATGTTGCCGGCGGCACCGGAGACATCGCCTTCCGTATCGTCGATGCCAGCCATGGCCATGCCCATGCCACCGTGCTCGACATCAACGGCTCGATGCTCGCCGTCGGCCGCGATAGGGCTGAAAAGAAGAGATTGTCCGGCAACACCGACTTCGTCGAGGCCAACGCGGAGGAACTGCCGTTCCCTGACGCCAGTTTCGACGCCTACACCATCGCTTTCGGCATTCGCAACGTCCCGCATATCGACGTGGCCCTGGGTGAGGCGTTCCGCGTGCTGAAGCCCGGCGGCCGCCTCCTGTGCCTGGAGTTTTCCGAGGTCGAGATGCCGCTGCTCGACAAGGTTTACGAAGCCTGGTCGTTCAATGCCATTCCCAAGATCGGCAAGATGGTCACCGGCGACGGCGAGCCCTATTCCTATCTGGTCGAATCGATCGCGAAATTCCCAAATCAGCAAAACTTCGCGGCGATGATTTCCCGCGCCGGCTTCGAGCGCGTCTCCTTCCGCAACTATTCCGGCGGCATAGCGGCCCTGCATTCGGGCTGGAAGCTTTGAAGCCGTCGCCCATCTCTGACACGCGGCGTGCCTTGCGCCAGTTCGATGAGCCGGTGGGGCGGACGCGGCCATGAGCACCGTCAGCGCGGGATTCCGGCTCATACGGGCCGGTTGGGTGCTGGTGCGCGAGGGCGTCGTTGCTGCCTTGCCCGGCGAAGAACTGTCCGGCCTGCCCAAATTCGGCTGGCGGCTGGCGCGGCTGTTCACCCGTCGCCGCGCGCTCGCCTATGAGCGCAGCGACCGGCTGGCGAAGGCGGTGGTCCGGCTCGGCCCTTCCTACGTCAAACTTGGCCAGTTCCTGGCGACGCGGCCCGACGTCGTCGGCAACGACATGGCGCTCGATCTCGCCATGCTGCAGGACAAGATGCACACCTTCCCGAAGGCCGAAGCGATCGCGGCCATCGAGGCCTCGCTCGGGCGCAAGGTGGGCGATCTCTATGCGCGGTTCGGCGATCCCGTTGCGGCTGCCTCCATCGCCCAGGTGCATGCCGCCGACACCATGCATGACGGCGTGGCCACCCAGGTGGCGGTGAAGGTGATCCGGCCGGGCGTTCGCCGCCGCTTCTTCCACGATCTCGAAAGCTATTTTCTCGCCGCTCGCCTGCAGGAAAAATACATTCCTTCCTCGCGCCGGCTGCGACCGGTCGAGGTGACCGAGACGCTGGCCCAGACCACCAAGATCGAGATGGACCTGCGGCTCGAGGCGGCGGCACTCTCCGAACTCGGCGAGAACACCAGGGATGACCCCGGCTTCCGTGTCCCAACCGTCGACTGGGAGCGCACCGGCCGCGACGTGCTGACGATGGAATGGGTCGACGGCATCAAGATGAACAACATCGCCGGCCTCGAAGCCGCCGGCCATGACCTGAAGGCGATCGCCGCCAACCTCATCCAGTCCTTCCTGCGCCATACGCTGCGCGACGGCTTCTTCCACGCCGACATGCATCCGGGCAATTTGTTCGTCGAGGCAAACGGCACCATCGTCGCCGTCGATCTCGGCATTGCCGGGCGCCTCGGCAAGAAGGAGCGCCGTTTCCTCGCCGAAATCCTCTACGGCTTCATCACACGCGACTATCTGCGCGTCGCCGAGGTGCATTTCGAGGCCGGCTATGTGCCGCGCCAGCACAATGTCTCTGCCTTCGCGCAGGCAATCCGTGCGATCGGCGAGCCGATCCACGGCCAGCCCGCCGAAACCATTTCGATGGCCAAGCTTTTGACGCTGCTGTTCGAGGTGACCGAACTCTTCGACATGGCGACCCGGCCTGAATTGATCCTGCTGCAGAAGACCATGGTGGTGGTCGAGGGCGTGGCACGCACGCTCGACCCTGCCTTCAACATGTGGAAGACCGCCGAACCGGTTGTCGGCGGCTGGATCGCCGGCAATCTAGGGCCGCGCGGTCTGATGGTGGATGCCCGCGACGGAACCAAGGCGCTTCTGGCGCTGGTGCGCCAGGCGCCGGAGCTTGCGGCGCGCACCGACCGGCTGTCACGCGAAATCGACCTGATGGCCGAACACGGGCTGCGCTTCGACGAGACCACCGCCCGCGCCATCGGCAAGGCCGAGGCGCGCTACAGCCGATCCGGCCGCGTGGCGCTGTGGGTGATCGCGCTGACGCTGGTCTACATTGCCTGGAAGCTGCTTTAGACTCCGAGGCGAGGCCTGCGGCTTGCGGCAATTTGATTGCATTGCTATCATCGCTATCAGGCAAGATGAGTAGAGTGCAATCATATGGCCAGCATCACCATCCGCAACCTTGACGATGAGGTCAAGGAGCTGCTGCGCCGGCTGGCGGCGGAAAACGATCGCTCCATGGAAGAACAGGCGCGGGTGATGATCCGGGCCGCTGTCGACGGTCAGATCGGCCCGGTTGGCCGTCTCGACCAGATCGAGAAAGCCCTCCAGGAACTGGCCAATTCGCAAGGCACCCCGGCGTCAGCCCTGGCAGGCAAGAGCTTGCCGCGAGGCACACTTTCCAACAAACGCATCCTGCTGATCATCTGCGGCGGCATCGCCGCCTACAAGGCGCTCGACCTGATCCGCAGGCTGCGCGAGCGTGGTGCGGCGGTGCGGGTGGTCATGACGTCGGCGGCGCGGGAATTCGTGACGACGCTCTCGGTCGGCGCGCTCTCCGCCGACCATGTCTTCACGGACCTGTTCGACCCCAACGATGAACACGATGTCGGCCACATCAGGCTGTCGCGCGAGGCCGACCTCCTGGTGGTGGCGCCCGCCACCGCCGACCTGATGGCCAAGCTCGCCAATGGCCACGCCAACGATCTGGCCTCGACCGTGCTCATCGCCGCCGACAAGCCGGTGCTGATGGCCCCGGCGATGAACCCGAAGATGTGGTCGCATCCCGCCACCCGCCGCAACCGCGCGACATTGGGCAAGGACGGCATCGCCTTCGTCGGCCCCGCCAAGGGTGAGATGGCCGAGAGCAACGAGGCCGGCGAAGGCCGCATGGCCGAGCCGCTGGAGATCGTCGCCGCGGTCGAGGCGCTGCTCGATGCCAGGCCCAGGCCGCTGGCGGGACGCAAGATCATCGTCACGTCAGGCCCGACGCACGAGCCGATCGATCCCGTGCGCTATATCGCCAACCGGTCGTCCGGCAAGCAGGGCCACGCCATCGCCGCGGCATTGGCAAGGCTCGGCGCCGACGTGCGTCTCGTCTCCGGTCCCGTAGGCATCGCCGATCCGGCCGGGGTGAAGACCGTCCATGTCGAACGGGCGCAAGAGATGCGCGACGCGGTGGAACAGCTTCTGCCCGCCGACGCCGCGGTGTTCGTCGCCGCCGTTGCCGACTGGCGCACCGAGACTTCAGCCGGCGAGAAGATCAAGAAGGTCGCGGGCGAAGGCCCGCCGGTGCTGCGCATGGTCGAGAACCCCGACATTCTGGCGGGCATCGGCCACCACAGGCAGCGACCAGGCCTGGTCGTCGGCTTTGCCGCCGAGACTCAGGATCTCTTGGGCAATGCCGAGGCCAAGCTCAGGAAGAAAGGCGCCGATCTCATCGTCGCCAACGATGTGTCGCAGGCCAGCGGTATCGGTCCTTCAGGCGTGATGGGCGGCGATCGCAACCGGGTGCGGATCGTGTCGAAGGCCGGCGTCGAGGAATGGCCTGAAATGACCAAGGACGAGGTGGCGGCGCGGCTCGCCGCGCTCATCGCCGAGCGGTTGAAAACGATCGTTGTCTGACAGGTGTCGGCGGAAGCATCTACCGCCAACACCCTGTCGCTTGCGGTAACGGTCTAAGCCGTCAGTTGGCCAAAAGCTCCGCGGTGCGGGCAAGCGCGCCACCGAAGCCGTTGAGCGGAATGGAAAAGCTTACGACTTGCCCCGTATCCGCCGCGAACGCATCGATCTTGAGCGTGGTGCCGTTCTTGAGCAGCGGCGCGACATTGGCATCGAACGCCACCGGCACCAGGCAGCCGACCACCTGGCAGGTGTTGAACGGCAGGCTGCCGTCGAGCTTCTGGTCGTCGATGGTCAGCGTAACGCCCTTGGCAAGCGCCAGGCCAAACGGCAGGGCAAGGGTTCCCGTCGCATCCTCGCCGGTCTTGCTCGACAGCTCGATCGCCAGCAGCCGCTGGTTGCTTTGCTTGTTGAACTGCTGGTGCGACAGGCTGCAGACCTTGTTGGTGCCCGATATCTGGCAATTGACCGTCCAGTCGCCATGGGTTTCGGACAAGGCCGAAGCACCACCGGGCAGTTGCGGCGCGTCAGCCGCGGCGGGCGGCGTTGCCGTCACCTTGTCGCTCTTGGTTTGCGCCGCCATGGCCGGCAGGCCTGCGATACAGGCAGCACCCAGCACGGCTGCGAAATACGCGTATTTCCTCATCAAGACCTCTCCCGCCCGGCTCCGCCTCGAGCCAGCCTAGAAACTGACCTTGAGAGACGCGCTGACTGCATTCTGTTTGACCGTTTCCCCGAAAGCGCCACTATACCTGACGGACATGCCGACGCCATTGACGCCATTCAACTCGAGGCCAGCGCCGACCCGATAGAGCGGCGAATCGATCGCCTCCGTCAAGTGCAATGCCGGGTTGCCGGGCAGATTCTCCGCAGCCGCGAAGCGTCCTTCGATCTCCCACTCCTTGGTTGAAAACTCCACCCCGGCCTTTCCATAGAGGCGAAGGCTGGCAATATCGCTGAGTGCGATGTCGGTTCCGATTTCGAGCGCCGGCGTCGCCGCATAGAAGGTGTCCGCCGATCCGTCGAAGTTGAAACCGGCAACCGATCCCTCTTCCTTTCCGGAAACACGCAGCCAGCGCGCGTCGAACTGCAAGGTCGGCTGCAGGTAGAACGCGCCCATCTGTTGCGTGAAGCCAAGCCGTGCCGAGCCGCCGAACTGAGCGGTCTTCTGCGTGTAGGTGACGCTGTTGCCGATCCCGGGCAGCATTTCCTCGTCCAGATAATCGCCGATTAGCGTTTCGCCGGGAATGAAGAACGTCGGATCGATATGGGTATCGCGTTCGCCCTTGAAGGAGCCGGTGCCGCCGCCGAGCGCGAAGTCGACGAAATAATTCTTGTCGGCGTACTTCGCCAGCGCATAGGCCTGCCAGGCCTCGCCAGTGGTTTGCGACAGCAGTTCGCCGTTGAAGTCGATCTTGGAGTCGAATTCCGTCCGGCCGATGGTGGCTCCGAGCGACCAGTTCTGGCCGACCTCGCCGATGCCGCCAAGCGACATGGTCTTCAGGACGTCGTCGCGGCTGGTGGTCCCGGCGCCCGTATCGCGGCTGTATTCGGCCTGCGGACTGATCGTCGCCCAGATGCAGCGGCCGTCGGGATTCTTGTAGGCCGGCACGCCGGTGCATTCGCGCGCCGTTTCCAGCATGATGTCGGCCTCGCGGTTGACCATGTCGAACGCATGCACCGCATAGTGCGGCGTCAGTCGCGTCAGCGCGGCACCCAGTTCCTGCTCGTTGGGCAGGAAGCGCAGCATGTTGATCAACCGCGCCATCGGGTTGTCCGGGGTCGAGGCCGCCTCGACGTCGTCGAGATACTGCGCCAATTGGAACACGCCCGGATCGGTGGTTCCGGAACCGGGATCCTGTGCCAGTTCGAGGAAGGTCGGATTGTCGGCGTAGAGAACGAGATCGGTGCCGTTATCCACCTTGAACTGGAAGTTGAAGCCCACTGCCGGATGCAGGGTTTTCGCCACGATGCCGGAATCGGTCATCGCCGAACCCTTGGCCACCACATATTCGGTGAACAGCTTGTCGATCGTGAGGAAGTTCAACGGAGCCTCGCCGTTGAAGTCGCCCGCGCCTGTCAGCGCCAGGGCATCGGTGATCTGGTTGTTGAGGTCCACGTCGGTGACGAAGTCGCCGGAGAGAACCTGCTTGAAGCCGCCGCCGACATCCACTTTCGCAACCACGCCGATGCCCTGGTTGGTATAGAGCCCGTCATTGGTGAACAGGCCGCCGCCGAGATTGATGGTCTTGAGGCCGACCATCGAGGCATCGGCGAAATTGTGGAAGCTGTTGTTGCCGCCACCGAGATCGATATTGCCAATCACGCGCCCAAGCGTGCCCGCCGCCTGCGAATTGTCGACACGGTCGTCACCCGACGTGCCGGTGATGGCGAACGGACTGAAATTGTCCAGCAGCGATTCCAGGATCGCGTTTGTCGGCACCACCGGGCCGGGCGCCAGCAGAAAAGCCTGAAACGCCTGGAACTGTGCTGCCTGGATCTCGAAAGTCGGCGTCGCCCCCATCGCATAGAGCAGGCTGTGGTTGGTCAGCGTGTTGTCGGCGCCGCCGACGAGCATCGCCGCGACACCGGTTCCGGCCCCACCGATCGTATATTGGCCATTGAGGTTGATGGTGATGTTGCCCTTGGCGCCTTTGGCCGTGCTCTCGCCATAGACAGCCACCGAATCCGCGCCTTGTGCGAACAGGCTGTCACCCGCCGTCAGGTCGACCGCATGGGCGTCGCCGTCGCCTGTCGCGCTCTGCCCGAACATGGCATAGGCACTCGCGCCCTTCACCCAGACCCGGCTGTCGGTGCTGGCGGATGCCGCCGCGGCATCGCCGATGCCACCTTGTGAGCCGGCGGCCGACTGGCCCATGCCGAGCGAATTCGTGCCGCCGGCGCCACCGCCGCCGCCAACCGCCTGGGCGACGATGCCGTGGCCACGGTCGCCATCGGTCTCGATCGCACCCGACTGGATGATGGTCACCTTGCCGCCGGTGCCCTTGGTGCCGCCGGGCGTGTTGAAGCCGATGGCATTTGGCCCGCCGCCATCGTCGTCGGCGCCAAAGCGGCCGAAGCCAGCACCACCGATGCCGCCGCCGCCGCCCACCGACTGTGCGATGATGGCGATCGAATCCTTGCCGGTCGTGGTGATCGTGCCGGTGCGGATGACGGTGACGTCGCCGCCATCGCCGCCTTTGCCGCCGAGACCACCAATGGCCAACGCGTTCGAGCTTTTGCCCTTGGCGTCGCCGCCATAGCCGCCACCGCCGCCGACCGATTGGGCGACCACGCCATGCGCGCGTTCGCCATGGGTGACGATGGTGCCGGAAACGGTGACATCCACTTGCCCGCCATTGCCGCCATTGCCGCCGAAGCCGCCAAGCTGCAGCGCGACCGATTCATCCCCCGCCGTGTCTGCCGACACCACGCCGCCATAGCCGCCGCCGCCGCCGATGGACTGGGCGAAGATGCCGAGTGCGCCATCCTTCCAGGTCTCGATGGCGCCGTCATTGTTGACGATGACATGGCCGCCATTGGAGCCGTCGCCGCTTGGCAACGAGGCCGCGCCGCCAATCGTCATGTCGGCCTTGGACGTATTGGCCGCTGCGCCTGACGCACCGCCGCCGCCACCGACCGACTGCGCAAAAATACCATGCGAGAGGTAACCCAGGGTGGTGATCTGGCCATGGTTGTCGACCGTGACGTCGCCACCGCGGCTGCCGACGCCACCCAGGCCGCCGATCGCCAGCGAGACGGAGGTCTCCGCGCTGCCCGTTTCGGTCGAGCCGGCGCCGGCCGCGCCGCCGCCGCCGCCGATCGACTGCGCGAAGATGCCGTAGGAATTGTCGCCCTTGGTCAGAATCTCGCCTGACGCATTGTTGGTCACGTGCACGAAATCGCTCTTGCCGCCATCGCCACCGGCTCCGCCGAGGCTGAGCGTAATGGCCACATTGGAGTCCTTGGCCGAAGTGCCGGAAGCACCGCCGACGCCACCGCTGCCGCCGATCGACTGCGCCAAGATGCCGTGCGAATAGGCCGCCTCGGTGTGGATGTAGCCGCTGTTCTCTACGACTACCTTGCCGCCATTGCCGCCGACCTTGCCCGAGCCGCCGAGCGAGAGATTGACGCTGACTTCCGAATCGTCGGTCTTGCCCGTGCTCTGACCGGCGCCGCCGGCACCGCCGCCGCCGCCCACCGACTGCGCGAAGATGCCGATCGACCGTTCCTGCTTGGTCAGATTTCGGCAGTGGATAGGTTGAAGACGTCAACCTCGAAGCCGCTGCCGCCGCCGCCGCCCGCGCCGCCGAGTGCGCCACCGATGGCATATTTGCCGATGACGCCGATGTCGCCGAACCGCCGACGCCGCCGCCACCGCCAATGGAATTGGCTGATATGCCATAGGAATCGGCGCCGTCGGTGACGATCAGGGACCGGTTGGTGACCGATACCGTGCCGCCATTGCCAGCGCCGCCAGCGGCAAGGCCGATGGCCGCGCCGATGCCGACGGAGGTGTCGCCTTCGCTGCCGTCGCCGACGATCTCCTCGTCGGTCGAGGCCGCGCCGCCGCCGCCGCCGCCACCGCCGACCGACATCGCCAGTATGCCGATCGAATTGAAGCCCTGGGTCCGGATCACGCCGGAATTGTCGACATGCACGCCGGCGCCGATGACATTGCCGCCGCCATCGAGGCGGAACATCGCCGCATCGTTTCCGGACCCGCCTTTGCCACCAATGCCGACATTGACGGTGACGCTCGTCTCGCTGGTGCCGCCCAGATGGAACGCCTTGGCGTTGCTCGCTCCGCCCATGCCGCCGCCGCCGCCGAGCGACTCCGCGACGATGCCCGAGGAGAAATCGCCCGTGGTCGTCAAATTGCCGCTGTTGATCACGTCGACCGCGCCGGAAGTATTGCCGGTCCCGCCGCCGCCGCCGACGCCGACATTGACAGCGATGTTGACGCCCTCGCCGCCGCCGAGATCGGCCGTCGCGCCATTGGTCGAACCGCCATTGCCGCCGCCGCCGCCGATCGACTGAGCCATGATGGCCGCGCTCATGTCGCCGGCGGTTTGCACCGTCAAGGCGTTGTGGACGAGGACGTCATCGCTGACATTGCCGTCACCGCCACCGCCGCCGATGCTGACCGTCGCGTTGATGGCGACATCGTTGCCGTAACCGCCGGCCGCCCCCAGGAATCGCCGCCATTGCCACCGCTGCCGGCGACCGATTGGGCAAGAATGCCGACCGCCTGATAGCCACTGGTGACGATGCTGCCGCCACCGTTCAGGCCGGTGTCGACAGTCACCAGATCGCTTCTGCCGCCATCGCCGCCCCAACCGCCAACCGTAACACCCAGGCTGACACTGGCGTCGGTGCTGACGGCACCAGTGATGGTGGTTGCCCGCCCGCCATTGCCGCCGCCGCCGCCGATCGACTGCGCGACGATGCCGCCGGTGCCGACCGAATCGGTGTCCGCGATGATGTTGCCGTCCGCCTTGACCGTGACCTTGCCGCCAGGGCCGCCGTCGCCGCCAGGGCCGCCAATCGACACACCCACGGCGGCGGAGAAATAAAGGCCGCCGCTGAAGGCACCGGAATAGGCATTGCCGCCGTTGCCGCCGCTGCCGCCGACTGACTGAGCAAGAATGCCCTTGGAGCCGGCTCCCGCCACATGAATGTCGCCCTTGTGGGTGACCGTGACCTCCTTGCTTAGATTCGCGTCGCCGCCACCGCCGCCAAGCGCCACGCCGGCCGCGCCGAACGCGCCAACGGCAACGGCCCCGGTGCTGCCGCCATTGCCGCCGCCGCCGCCGACCGACTGCGCCAGTATGCCATTCGAGAGCGCGCCCTTGGTTGTAATGTTGGCGTTGTTGATAACCTCGACCACGCCACCCGCGCCGCCACCGCCGCCCGCGCCGCCGATGCCGACGGCGGCGAAAAGCCCGCCGGCCACGGCAAAGCCGCCGTCGCCGCCGGACCCACCGACCGACTGCGCGAAGATACCGTTGGACAGGTCGCCACCCGTATCGATCTTGCCGGAGTTGTTGACAAACACCTTTTCGCTCGTGCCCGCCGAGGCGCCGGTACCGCCCAGCGACAAGGACGGGCCACCCAAGGTGACGCTGAAGCCGCCCGAACCGCCGCCGCCACCGATCGATTGTGCCAGGATACCGTGCGACTGGTAGCCCCCGGTGTTGAGTGCGGCTGCGTTGATGACGTCGACCGTGCTGGAAACGCCGCCGCCTGCGCCCTTTCCGCCGATGCCGATGTTGACGCCGGCACCGAGCGCGACGACGCCGCCACCATTGCCGCCGCCACCACCGATCGACTGCGCCACCATGGCGGAAGACCGCTCGCGTGTCGTGGTGACGGAGCCGCCATTGTCGGTGATCTTTACCGCACTGGCGTCGCCCGCAACGCCGCCGCTGCCGCCGATGCCGACGGACGCGGCCAAGCCGAGGCCACCGACGAAGCTGCCATTGCCGCCACCGCCGCCGATCGACTGGACAAGGATACCGATCGAATCGGCACCTGCGGTTTTGACGACGGAATTGTCCGTGAAGAAGCTGGCGGCCATGCCTTTGCCGCCGCCCGCGCCGCTGCCGCCCACGCCGACATTCACGCCCAGGCTGCCGCTGATCACTGCGCCGGCATTGCCGCCGCCGCCGCCAATGGATTGCACGATGATGCCGGCCGACCGATCGTTGGACGTTGTCACGCTGCCATTGGAACGCGCATCGACAACGCCGCCATCGCCGGCGGCACCGCCACTGCCGCCAACGCCCACGGAAACGATGGCCGAGACGGCGATCGAAAAGCCGCCATTGCCGCCGCCGCCGCCAACCGACTGCACAATGATGCCGGCCGAATCTGCGCCATGCGTCGTCACATCGGACTGGGTGCCGTTGAAGGTGACCGCATCGCCGATGCCGCCGCCGGCGCCCTTCCTGCCGATGCCGACACTGACGCCGGCGCTGCCTGCGACGCTGCCGCCGCCATTACCGCCGCCGCCGCCGATCGACTGCGCCATGATGCCGGCGGAGCGATCCTGGAATGTTTCGACGCTGCCGCCGGTCGTCATGTTGACCGTGCCGCCCTTGCCGCCGGGGCCGCCTTCGCCGCCGACGCCGACCGAGATAAGCGCGGAGATCGACAACGCAAACCCGCCATTGCCGCCGCCACCACCAACCGACTGGGTCAGGATGCCTGTCGAGTCGGTGCCATGTGTTGTCACATGCGAGGTGCCGACATTGTAGATGACGTTGCCGCCGGCGCCGCCCGCGCCACCCTTGCCGCCGATCGAGGCCGAAACCGCTCCGCTGACCGTATAGCTGCCACCGCCATTGCCGCCGCCGCCGCCCACCGATTGCGTCAGTATGCCGATGGCCGAGATTCCGCTCGTCTCGACCGTTGGACCGCCGGCCGCTTGCTGGACGTTGACGTCGCCGCCATTGCTGGCCGCACCGCCGGAACCGCCGACGCCGACCGCGACCACGGGGCCGCCGGCGATGGCGAAACCGCCATTACCGCCACCACCGCCGATCGACTGGATGACGATGCCGATCGCGCCGTCGCCGCTCCCGTCGGCGCCGGTCTTGATCGAGCCCCCGAGATTGCCGAAGACACTGCCGCCCTTGCCGCCGCCGCCGCCGGAGCCGCCGAGAGCGATCGATCCGATCGCGCCGCCGCCGTCGCCGCCACCACCGCCGACCGATTCAACCAGCATGCCGATGGCGCCGACGCCGCTGGTGGTGATGGAACCCGTGTTGGTGCCGGTCGCTGTACCGCCATTGTTACCGTCTTGGCCCGAGCCGCCGCCGCCGAAGAAGCCGAAGGCGCCGCCGCCGTCGCCGCCGCCGCCGCCGACGGACTGGACGACCATGCCGCTGGCGAAGTCGCCTATCGTGGTGATGTTTCCGGAATTCTTGCCATCCGCCGAGCCGCCGACGGTCGGTACGCCGCCATTGCCACCGCCACCGTTGATAATTCCGGTTCCCTGCGCTCCGTCGCCGCCGGAGCCACCGGCCGAACGAACCAGGATTCCCTTTGCGAAGGCACCTTGCGTGTGAATGTCGCCTGCATTGTCCGCGGACGCCGAGCCACCATTGCCGCCGGAACCGCCATCACCACCTTTGCCGGATCCGATGCCGCCGACGGCGGTGCCGCCATTGCCGCCATTGCCGCCACTGGCGTTGACGGTGATACCGTTCGCCAGGTCTGCTGTCGTTGTGATGTTGCTGGTCGATGTGGTCGTCACGGTCGCGGTGCCGCCGTCGCCGCCTCTGCCACCGGTACCGCCGTTGATCAGCAGCAGATGGAAGGCAAATCCGCCATTGCCGCCGTCGCCGCCGCTTGCATTTGCACCGATGCCGCTCGCGGAGGCGCCACTGGTCTGCAACTGGGCCGTATTCGTGATATCGACGACGCCACCCTTGGCCCCATTGCCGCCATTGCCGCCATCGACCTCGAAGAAGGGAGGGACAAGGGTTGGCTCGACGGTCGAGCCGCCATTGCCGCCTCTGCCGCCAACGGCGCTGCCGACAAAGGCGCTGCCGACGCTCGATTGCGGATCATTATTTGTGTAGTTGACCGGTCCGGTCGGTGGATGGCCGTCATCCGCATCGGCATCGCCGATCACATTTGCGCCGTTGTCTCCGGGCGCGCCGTCGTGATTGATCACGACCTGCGCATGGACCGGGCTTGTGTGCAGAAGGGCAAACCCGCTCAGAGCCGTGGCGCCAAGCAACAGGGTCAGCCGCGCTGCCATGACTGCCAGACGAGGGTTTCCGGCCACCGGAGATTGTGCAACCTGGAGAAGTCGGCTTCCCGTCAGGATCGGCATACAGGAGCGGCGTCCGACCGCTTCGCCGTCAAAATCCTCACACTCAAAATCCGCGCACTCAAAAGAGCGCCTTGAGAACAACGCCATGCACTTTGCCCCCTTAGAGCAGGCGCTCCCAATCCCTCCTTGAGTTAGGCGCCCCCGCCACGGTCAGTCCACGCAATAAAATGCCGGCACTTTGCAACAAGCTTCAATGCATTGAGGCCAGCAAGTCCGCAGTCCCGCTTGTGGAGTACTGGCTCAATTAGAATACATAAACTTGCGCCAGAAGGAACCGAAAACTTACATAAGGGACACTGACCAAAGCCATCTGCTTTTCATAGTCGTCATTTGACGGCAATCTGCGCCCCGGGACCGGATGGCAGTCAGTACTCAGATGTGGTTGGTGTGAGGGCGATTACCATTCCCGCCATGGCATCGCCGGACAAACACCCTATATATCCGGCGTGATGAGATTTTTTGCAGGAATGGTTGTGCATGCGTCGTTCATCGATGATTTTCGCATTGGCGGTGCTGGCCGAGGCGGCTTCTGCTGGCTTTGCATCGCCCGCTTCCGCACAGGTGCTCAATCCTGCGGCCAGAAACAATGTGATCATCCAGCAGAATGATCTGCAGGCCTTGCAGAACCAGGTTCAGCGGCAGCAATTTCAGCAGCAGCAACAGCAGTATCGTGCCCAGGATCGCGTCATCGTCCAGCAGCCGCCGCCTGTCGTTCCGCAGGTCAGGCCGAGCTGCCAGACCCAGATAATCGGCAACACCGCCGTCAGCACCTGCCGCTGACAGACGGGCACCTTCTTTTATTTAGCCGACTTACATGCTAGGGCACTTTCAGGTGCCCCTGCGGTAGTTTGGATTTTGCAAAGGCATCGCATCACGCTAAGGGGCATTGCAGCGACTGGATTGTTAAGATGGCAGCCACCAAGAAAAAGGCCGTACGCCAGGCCAAGAAAGGCGAAAGGATCCGCCAGGTGGCGGCGATTCCCTTTCGGCTGAACGCGCACGGAGACATCGAGGTGATGCTGGTCACGTCGAGAACGACGAGACGCTTCATCGTGCCCAAGGGGTGGCCGATGAAAGGCAAGAGCGGGCGCAAGGCAGCCACCATCGAGGCATTGGAGGAGGCCGGCGTGCTTGGCAAGACGCTGAAGCAGCCGGCGGGCACCTATTCCTACTGGAAACGCCTGGCCAACCGCTTTGTCCGCGTCGATGTCATCGTGTTTCTGCTGGAAGTGACGGAAGAGCTTGCCTCCTGGCAGGAGGCCAAACGGCGGCAGCGAGCCTGGCTGGCGCCGGCCGACGCCGCGATGCTCATCGACGAGCCCGATCTCTCGACGCTGGTGAGGAGCTTGACGCTGCCCGAGCCCACGCCGCTCAAGCAGGCATAAGCCTCAATTCTCCGTGCCTTCGTCCTCAGGAACCGGCCGCGCCGGCGGGCCGCTATAGGCCCACAGCCATTCGCGCGGCAGCGGCCCCTTGTTCCGCTCGGCCTGCTGCGATTGCTCCCAGGCATGCGCCAGGATGCCGACAGACCGCGACAGCACGAAGAGGCCACGCGTCAGCGGCGGCGGAAAGCCAAGTTCGCCGTAGATGACGGCGGTGGCGCCATCGATGTTGAGCGGGATTTTTTTGCCCTTGCGCCGCGCGACATCGGCCTCGGCCGCCTCGGCGATGTCGGCGTACCGTCCATTGACGACGCCACGCGCGGCAAAATCTCTGACCAGTTCCAGCAGGCGCGGCGCGCGCGGATCGACAGGGTGGAAGCGATGTCCAAGCCCCGGCACGTAGCCCTCTTCCTCCGCGAAGAACTGGTCGAGACGTGTCGAGACCGCTTCGTTGAGGGCAATGCCGCCCTCGAGCGCCACGGCAATATCGCCATAGAGGGAAAGCGCCTGCTCGCCGGCTCCGCCATGCACGTCGCCAAGCACATTGATGGCAGAGGCCATGGCGCTGTTGATGCCGACGCCGCAGGTTGCCGCCATGCGGGCGATGGCGATCGACGGCGCCTGCGGCCCGTGGTCGACGGCCGCTCCCAAAGCAATGCCGAGCAGTGCCGCCTGGTCCTCGCTGGGCAGTTCGCCGCGCAGCATCAGCCAGATCATGGCGGGGAAGCTGACACGGCCGATCAGGTCCTGGATCTCGTAGCCGCGCAGCCGGATCATGCCGGGGCTCATCTCGATGATGCCGGTCCGCCACCATTCCTCGCCGCGGTCGCGGCCTGTTTTCTTCTCCACGCCGCTCACGCCCTGGCCTTTGCCTTGGTGCGCGGTGGCAGGCCGGCGAACACCTCGTCCATGTGCTCGCCCAGCACCGGCGGCGGCCGCGTCGGCAACGGTGCCGTGCCGTCGACCATGAACCCGCCGCGCAGGACGGTGAGCGGCCCGTCCATGCCGGCCACATCCTCGAAACGAGCCGTCACCTGGCGTTCGAGCACTTGTGGCTCGGTCAGCACTTGCGGGATCGTCAGGACCCTGCCCGCCGGCACGCCGGCTCGATTGAGCGTCTCTTCCCAAACCGCCGCCGGAGCGCTTGCCAGAGCGTCCTCGATCTCGCCCTTGAGTGCCGCGCGGTTCTTCTTGCGCGTCTCGCGCTCGGCAAAGCGCGGGTCCGATGCCAGCTCCGGCCGTCCGATCAGCCGGCACAGCGCCACGAACTGCTCCTGCTTGTTGGCCGCGATGTTGATGAGCCCGTCGCCGGTGCGGAAGGCGCCGGAGGGAGCCGCGGTCATGTTCTCATTGCCCATCGGCTTGGGATCGACGCCTGCCGTCAGATAGTTGGAGACAGGCCAGCCAAGTGCTGAAAGCGTGCATTCGAGCATCGACACGTCGAGGAACGCACCCTCGCCCGATGTCTTCTGCCTGACCAGTGCCGCGGCGATGGAGAACGCTCCGACCAAACCTCCCAGCGTGTCGGCAACGGGATAACCGACGCGCAGCGGCGCGGTTTCCGGCGTGCCGGTTATGCTCATGATCCCCGAAAGGCCCTGGATAATCTGGTCATAGGCGGGATTGTCGCGCATCGGCCCGCTCTGCCCGAAACCCGATATCGCGCAATAGACGAGGCCGGGCCGCACCGCCTTCAGCACATCGTAGTCGAGACCGAGGCGCTTCATCACGCCGGGGCGAAAATTCTCGACCAGTGCATCGGCGCTGGCGACCAGGTCGAGGAAGCGCTCGCGATCCGCTTCTTTCTTGAGGTCGAGCATGACGGATCGTTTGCCGGCGTTCTGCGCCAGGAACGACGCGCCCATGCCGGCACCGTTGAGCTTTGGCGAACCGCCGAGCTGGCGCGCCAGGTCGCCGCCTTGCGGCCCTTCGACCTTGATCACGTCGGCTCCCAGCAAGGCCAGCTGATAGGCGCAGTAAGGCCCGGCGAGCACATTGGTGAGGTCGAGGACGCGGATACCGGAAAGCAGGTCTGTCATATCTTTCAAATCGCTCACGCATCGCCCGGCACATGTTCGGGCCCGCGCCGTCGGCGGTGCTCGATGAAGGCCCAGATATGCGGCCCGACAAGGCCGATGAAGGCGAGCGTCAGCAAGGTCAGCGACAGTGGATGCTTGTAGAACACCGACCAGTCGCCGTTCGATATGGTCATCGCCCGTCGGAACTGGGTTTCGGCGAGCGGCCCCAGGATCATGCCGATGATGACGGGCGCGGTCGGGAAGTCGAACCGCCGCATCAGAAAGCCCGCGGCCCCCAGGAGATAGAGGATGACGAGATCGATCGGCGACTGCGAGATACCATAGGTGCCGACAGTGGCGAACACCAGAATTCCGGCATAAAGCTGCGGCGCCGGAATTTTCAGCAGCCGCACCCACAGCCCGATCAGCGGCAAGTTCAGGATGACCAGGATGACGTTGGCGATGAACAGGCTGGCGATCAGGCCCCAGACAAGGTCGGCCTGTGTCGTCAGGAGCAGCGGCCCGGGATTGATGCCGTAGCTCTGGAAGGCCGACAGCATGATCGCAGCCGTCGCCGAGGTCGGCAGACCGAGCGTCAGCATCGGCACCAGCACGCCGGCGGCGGACGCGTTGTTGGCGGCCTCGGGGCCTGCAACGCCCTCGATGGCGCCGACCGTTCCAAATTCCTCCTTGTGCTTCGACAGCTTCTTTTCGATCGCATAGGACAGGAAGGTCGGGATCTCGGCGCCGCCGGCCGGCATGGCGCCGATCGGAAAGCCGATCGCGGCGCCGCGCAGCCAGGCTTTCCACGAACGCCCCCATTCGGCCGCCGTCATGTAGAGCGAGCCTTTCAGCGGCACGATCTCGTCCTTGCCGGCATAGCGGCGCGAGGCCATGTAGAGTGTCTCGCCGACCGCAAACAGGCCGACGGCGGCGATGATGACGTCGACGCCGTCGAGCAGTTCGGTCATGCCGAAGGTGAAGCGCGGCTGGCCCGTCTGCAGATCGACGCCAATCATGCCGATTACGAATCCGGCAAACAGGCTGGTCAGACCCCGCACCGACGATGAACCAAGCACCGCCGAAACGGTGATGAAGGCCAGCACCATCAGCGAGAAATATTCGGCCGGGCCGAAGGCCAGCGCGAACTTGACCACGACAGGCGCCAGGAAGGCGACGCCCAGCGTGCCGAGCGTGCCGGCGACGAAGGAGCCGATCGCCGAGGTGGCGAGCGCGGCGCCCCCGCGGCCCGAGCGGGCCATCTTGTTGCCTTCCAGCGCTGTGACGATGGTTGCGCTCTCGCCTGGCGTGTTGAGCAGGATCGACGTCGTCGAGCCGCCATACATGGCGCCGTAATAGATGCCGGCGAACAGGATGAACGACGCCTCCGGCGCCACCTGGTAGGTGATCGGCAAGAGGAGCGCGATGGTCAGCGCCGGCCCGAGGCCAGGCAGCACGCCGATGGCCGTGCCGAGCGTGGTGCCGAGCAGGCACCACAAAAGATTGGTTGGGCTGAACGCGACCGCAAAACCGTGTGCGAGATGGCCGAGCGTTTCCATGGTCTCAGCCTCCCAGCATGCTGGTGAAGGCGTCGATCACCGTATTCAACTGGTTCTCGATGAAGCCGGCGCCGATGTTGACGCCGAGCGCCTTGGCAAAGCCGAAATAAGCCGCCAGCGCCAGTACCAGGCCGGTAAGCACATCGCGCAGCGTGTGCCTGCTGCCGAAGCCGTAACAGACGAGAACGAACATGATGACGGATGCGGCCGTGAAGCCGAGCGGCTGGATGAGCAGCAGATTGGCCAGAAGACCGATGACGACGAAGCCCATCGCCTTCCAGTCGGTCGGCGTTTCCTTTTCCTCCTCCGGCTGCCAGCCGCCGCGAAGCGCTGCGAGGATGAGCAGCAGGGAGAGCACCACGAGGCCGACCATTGTGAGATAGGGAAAGACAGTCGGACCGACCTTGGAATAGAGCGGCGACACCGGGATCGCCAGCGTCTGCCAGGCGACGGCCCCGGCGCAGGCCAGAAGGCCGATCCCGATCGACAATTCCGGTACGGCAAGGCGTGGGGGCGCCGCCGGCTGGTTGATGGTGCTCATGAACGTCCTCCCCGTTATGGCCGAGACCGGCGGCAGCCCGCAGCCAGCCTGCACCGTACCTTCACCTGTAGACCGATCGCCTCCCTGCGGTCGGCCGCAACTGAAAAATGAGGGGCGGCGCGAGCCGCCCCCTGGGGAAAAATCAGGCGAGACCGAGATCCTTGAGGATGGCCTCGATGCGAGCCGAATCCTCGGTGACGAATTTCGCATAATCGTCGCCGGTGAGCAGGATGGACGTCCAGTTGCGGTTCTTGCATTCGGTCGCCCATGCATCGCTCTTGGCCATGGTCTCGACCAGCGTGATCATCGCCGTCTTGTCGGCATCGGAAACGCCGGGTGGCGCGAAGACGCCGCGCCAGTTGAACAGTTCCACATCGATGCCGGCTTCCTTCAGCGTCGGCGCGTCGATACCGTCCTGGCGCTTGTCGGCCGAAATGGCGAGCAGCCTGAGCGCGCCCGCCTTGACCTGCTCAGAGAACTCGCCGAAGCCGGAAATGCCGGCCGCGACCTGGTTGCCGAGCAACGCCGACAAGGCCTCGCCACCGCCCGCGAACGGCACGTAGGAAAGGCTGGGGGCTGGAACGCCAACCGTCTTTGCAATCAGGCCGAACAGGATGTGGTCTGAGCCTCCGGCGGAACCACCCGCGACAGGAACCTTCGTCGGATCGGCCTTGAGTGCCGCGACGAAATCGGCGGCCGTCTTGAACGGCGAGTCCGCCGGCACCACCAGCGCCTCGAACTCCCCGGTGAGACGGGCGATGGGCGTGACTTGGGTCAGGTTGTTGGCTGCCTTGTTGGCGATGATGGCGCCCACCATGACCATGCCCGCGACCATCAGCGAATTGCCCTTGCCGCTCCACTGATTGATGAACTGCGGCAGCCCGACCGTGCCGCCGGCGCCCCCGACATTGGTGATCTGCGAGCCGGAGATGAGCTTCTCGCTGCGCAGCACCTGATCCATCGTGCGCGCCGTCTGGTCCCAGCCGCCGCCGGGTGCCGCCGGCACGAAGACCTGAATCTGCGGTGCACCTTCGGCGGAGGCGGGTGAGAAACGCGATGCCCCCAGCCCGGCCGCGCCTGCCGCCGCCGTACTCATCAAAAATCTGCGTCTGTTCAGCATGGGATTCCTCCAGATCACGACACCTCCTCCGGTGCCTGCCAAAACGCGTCTGTTCACAGACCCGTGATCGAGTTCAAGCAGATTTTACCTCGTTCCGTCAACAGGAACGATATTCTGCTGGACAGAACGCACCAGCGGCGCGACAGAGTGATTCCGCTCGGGCTTCTCCGATTTGGGAACCACAATGGACTTACAAGCCAACTCAGCCGATGTGGAAATCCGGCGGGCGTCCGCCGAAGGTGTTGCCGCACTCGACCGGGCGATCGCGATCCTCGATGCTTTCACCACGGTCGACCGCTCGCTCAGCCTGGCTGAAATCGCGGCGCGCACCGGCCTCTACAAAAGCACGATCCTGCGGCTCGCCAATTCGCTGTTGCGCGGCCAACTGCTCGAGCGCCTCGACGATGGTCGCTACCGTGTCGGACCCGCCGCCTTTCGGCTGGGCGCGCTTTACCAGCGCTCGGTCGTGGCGGTCGACATACTGTTGCCGATCATGCGCGAGCTCTCAGAACGAAGCTGGGAGAGCGTTGCCTTCTACGTCCGCTCGGGAGACGTGCGCACCTGTCTCTATCGGGTCGAATCCAAGCATCCGATACGCTACACGATACGCGAAGGCGACGTATTGCCTCTGCTGGCCGGCTCCGGCGGCCGCGTGCTGGCAGCGTTTTGCGGCCAGCAGGGCGAACCCTACGAAACCATCCGCAAAACCTGCACCTGTCTCGCCGTGGGTGATCGCGACCCCGAGACTGCGGGCGTGTCGGCGCCGGTTTTCGGGCCGGGACACGTGCTGCTTGGCGCGTTGACGCTGGCTGGTCCAAGCACGCGGGTCGACGCAGCCTTCCTGCAGCGCATGAAGCGCCCGCTGCTCGAGGCGGCGGCCCGTGCCACCCGTGCCTTCGGAGAGGATGCCTCCATGCTGGAGCAGGCGAGCCTCGCGGTCTAGCGGCTGCGGTTACGGTCCGAGAATCCGCTGAGTTCGAATACAAACTGATTCAACTTGAAGCAGTCACTTGACGCTGCGTAATATTCGGGCGTCTTCGGCAAGAAAAGACGTCTTGGCAAGCGGAACTATTTATTTGCTGTTAAGTCCACCGTGATACCCCGATTGTTGTCGCCATGCGAGCGACATGAGGGAGCAACGTCGTCTCAACCGGCGGATGAAACAGCCGGACGGACGCTGATAGGATCATGGCACGTCCATGAATTCGATGAAGCTGTCATCGATGGACGCAAGTCCCCGTCTTCTCGGGCTTGTGTGGCCGTTCGTTGCCGTCGTTCTCATTCAGGCGCTGGTCGCCAGCCTGAGCCTCTATACGCTGTCGGCGGTTCGCGCCTATGTCGGTGGCGAGAGCCAGTGGTCCAAGGGGCAAAAGCACGCCATCTATTTCCTCAGCCTCTACGCCGATACCGGCAATGAGGAATTCTTCAGCGAGTATCGTACGGCGATCGCCGTTCCACTGGCCGATCGCTCGGCCCGCTTGGCCCTCGAGCAGTCCGAGCCCGATACGCAGCTCGCCCGTGCGGGCTTTCTGCAGGGCGGGAACCACCCGGATGACGTTGCGGGGATGATCTGGCTGTTCCAGAATTTCCGTAGCTTCAGCTATCTCGACGCCGCCGTGCGGCACTGGACGGCGGCCGATGTCATGATCCTCGCCATCCATGAGCTGGGCGACGCGATGCATGAAAAGCTGAGCAAGGCCCCGGCATCGGCGGCTCAGATCAGCGGCTGGAAGGCGCAGATCCATCAGCTCGACCGAGAGATCAGCCCGCTTTCCAAGGCCTTCTCGGACAGCCTCGGCGAGGGGTCGCGCTTCATCAAGATGCTGCTCACCTTTGCCAATCTCGTTACGGCCGCATTGCTGATACTGCTCGCCGTCTGGCGCACGCGCAAGCTCTTGGCGCAGCGCCAGGCCTTCCAGCTGGCGCTCAATGCCGAGCGCGAGCGCGCCCAGGTCACGCTGGCTTCAATCGGCCAGGCCGTCATCAGCACCGGCCCCGACGGGCAACTGGACTACATGAACGCGGTTGCCGAGAAATTGCTGGCATGCCCGTTCGGCTCCGCCAGGGGCAAGCCGTTGGCGTCGCTGTTTCGGCTGGTGGACAAGGACACAAGCGTGGAAGAACCCCAATTGATCGAACGCCTCCTGGCCGGCGAGCCTCGTCGTTCCAGCGCCCGTCCGCAACTACTGCAGCGGCCGGACGGCTCCGTTGTTCCGGTCGCGCTGACCGGCGCGCCGCTGCTCGTGTCCGGTGAAGTCGTCGGCGCCGTGCTCGCCTTCCACGACATGACGCGCGAAGAGGATTATATCGAGCGGCTTTCATGGCAGGCTTCGCATGACGCGCTGACCGGGCTTGCCAACAGGCGCGATTTCGAGAGCCGGCTGGAGCGGACGATCGTCGAGTCGCAGGATAGGCCCCGGCAGCACGCGTTGATGTATCTCGATCTCGACCAGTTCAAGCTGGTCAACGATACGTGCGGCCATGCCGCGGGCGACCAGTTGCTGCGCCAGATTTCCGCGCTGCTGGCCAACGAATTGCGGCCGGGCGACGTGCTGGCCAGGTTGGGCGGCGACGAATTCGGCGTGCTGCTGATCGATTGCGAGGCAGACAAGGCGGCCGACATCGCCGAACGGCTGCGCGCCGCCGTGCAGGAGTTGCATTTCGCCTGGGACGGCAGGCCTTTCAACACCAGCGTCAGCGTCGGCATGGTGGAGATCGCCAATGCGCATGTGACGATCGAGGAGGCCCTGCGTGCCGCCGATGTCGCCTGCTACATGGCCAAGGAGAAAGGCCGCAACCGCGTCCAGATCCATAGCGACGGCGACATGGACTTGCGCGAGCGCTTCGGCGAGATGGCCTGGGTGCAACGCCTGCACGCCGCGCTCGAAGAAGATCGCTTCAGGCTTCATGCCCAGGAAATCTGGCCGCTCAACGACGATGTCGCCGAGGCTGGAGCGCATATCGAGATCCTGTTGCGACTGACCGACGAAGACGGCAGCTTCGTCACCCCGCACAGCTTCATTCCCGCCGCCGAGCGTTACGGCCTGATGCCGTCGATCGACCGTTGGGTCGTGCGCAACACGTTCCGCATCCTGGCCGCGCGGCAAGCGGATCAGCGCATGCTGCCGATCGCCACATGCGCCATCAATCTTTCCGGAGCGACGTTCGGCGACGAGACATTCCTCGGTTTCCTGCGCGAGCAGTTCCTCGTCCATGGTATTTCGCCGACCATGATCTGCCTGGAGATCACCGAAACCAGCGCCATCGCCAATCTCACCAATGCCATGCGCTTCATGGCCGACCTGCGCGGGTTGGGCTGCCGCTTCGCGCTCGACGATTTCGGCTCCGGCATGTCGTCCTTCACCTACCTCAAGCACCTGCCGGTCGACTACCTCAAGATCGACGGTGGCTTCGTCAAGGACATGCTGGATGACCGCATCGACCGCGCCATGGTCGAGATGATCCACCATATCGGCAAGGTCATGGGCAAGCGCACCATCGCCGAGTTCGTCGAAAGCGACGACATCGTCACCGCCTTGAAGAAGATCGGCGTCGACTACGCCCAGGGCTATGGGATCGCCAGGCCGCGGCCCTTCGATGCCTCGACGGTGCTGCTCTGCCAAAACGCTGCACCAGCCGAGCGGGGCATCGCGGATCCATGGGCCGATGTGGCCAGGAAGCTGCGTCGCAAAGCCAGCTAGATCTGGATTCTCAGGGCAGCCGCTCCAGCAGGATTGTCGGAGCCTCGTGATAGACGGTTCGCACCACTTCCCGGTAGCCGCATTTCGTTGCGACGTTCAACGAGGCGGTATTCTCGGGATCGATGATGCAGACGGTTCTGGCACGCCCGAACGTCTCTTCGCCCCATGCCAGGACGCGGCCGACGACCTCGGAGGCCAGGCCCGCCCCGTGCACGGCCGGCGCCAGCGCCCATCCGGCCTCCGGAACGCCTTCGATCGACGGCTGCATGTCACGCTTCAGATCGTGAAAACCGGCTTCACCGATAAAATGGCCGGTGGCCTTTTCCTCGATGGCCCAGAACCCGTAGCCGAGCAGCGACCACAGGCCGGCGTGACGCAGGAAGCGCATCCAGCTTTCCTCGCGCGTGCGCGGCTTGCCGCCGATGAAACGGGTGACGACCGGGTCGGCCCACATCGTGGCATAGGCATCGAAGTCGCCGAGCCGGTGTGCCCGCAGGATGGTTCGTGGCGTCTCGATGATGGGGGCGATGCTCGCTTGCGTCGTATTCATTGGATTTGCCTCGCGTGACGGCCTGCGGTTAGCAAATCGCCGGCGCGGTGCAAGAGCCAGCGAACCCAGGGACCGTCATCCAGCACGACAGTGCGAAGTCCGCCTGCCTTCACGACATCCGGGCAGCGCTTTGGGACTTTTCCGTAGCGGTGTTATTTTCGACGCGGGCTGATTCAGCACGCCCAAATTTTGAGGCGCCGGCCGGTGCCGCCGATCCAAGGGAAACGAGCATGGACACCACCGACCTCGTGCTCGCCATCATCCACCATCTGCTGGTGTTCTCGCTGGCGGGGATCATTGGCGCCGAATTCGTGTTGATCCGTGGCGACCTGCCCGCCGCGACACTCAAGCGACTCGCCGGCATCGACCGCCACTACGGCATCATCGCCGCGCTCATCATCATCGTCGGCATCGGCCGTGTCTTCTGGGGGCTCAAGGGCTGGGAGTTCTACGTCCACAACTGGGTGTTCTGGGCCAAGATGGCGGCGTTCGGCATCGTCGGCCTGCTGTCGATCGTCCCGACCGTGCGTTTCATTTCCTGGAGCCGGCAGGCGAGTGCCAATCCTTCCTTCGCCGTGCCTGTCAGCGAAGTGGCCTCGGTGAAGACCTATATCCGGGCCGAGGCGTTCGTCTTCCTGCTGATCCCGGTCTTCGCGGCGGCGATGGCGCGTGGCTACGGCTACTGATCGTCAGCGGAGACCGTTTCAAGTGGAGCGATCGGCACCAGGGGAGCGGGAATGCTGGTCGTCTTCACCTCCGCCTTGCAGATATCGGCGATGACGCAGGCCGGACAATCCGGCTTGCGCGCCTTGCAGACATAGCGGCCATGCAGGATCAGCCAGTGATGGGCCTGGCGCATATATTCGTCCGGGATGATCGCCAACAATCCCTGCTCGACCTGGTCCGGGGTCTTGCCGGGCGCCAGGCCAAGCCGGTTGCCGATGCGCAGGATGTGCGTGTCGACCGCCATCGTATGCTGGCCGAAGGCCATGTTGAGCACGACATTGGCGGTCTTGCGCCCGACACCGGGCAGCTTGACCAGCTCATCGCGGTCGTCAGGCACCTCGCCGCCATGGTCGCGGATCAGCGCTTCCGACAGGGCGATGACGTTCTTGGCCTTGTTGCGCCAGAGACCGATGGTCCTGATGTAGTCGCCGACCCTGGCTTCACCGAGCGCAAGCATCTTTTGTGGCGTATCGGCAACCTTGAACAGGGCACGCGTCGCCTTGTTGACGCCTGCATCGGTCGCTTGCGCCGAAAGCACCACGGCCACCAGCAAGGTGAAGGCGTTGACATGTTCGAGCTCGCCCTTGGGCTCCGGCCGCTGCACCGAAAAGCGCCTGAATATCTCGTGCACTTCCGTCGGGCTGTAGATCGATCTGGACCGCGCGGGCCTGGGGCGCGGTTTGGCGTTCGCGCCGTCGCGCCGTCCGGGCAACAGTTCACTTTTGGGCAGGGACGAATCTTTGGACTTGGGGCTCGCCATTTCCCTCCTATAATAGTCTGTCATGAGCGACACAAACGCCTCGTTTCAGGCTGACGAGCCCTTCTTTCATGCATTGCTGACCCCACACCGGTCGCTGGGCAGGACGGGCTTCCTGATTCTGATGGGCGCGCTGATGTTCGGCTGGCTGGTGACGGGGGCGTTCTTCCTGTCCCGCGGCGCCTGGCCGGTGTTCGGCTTCTTCGGCCTCGACGTGATCGCCGTTTACATTGCCTTCCGCGTCAACTATCGGGCCGCCCGCGCCCGCGAGGAAGTGTCGGTCTCCCGAACCAGCCTCGATATCCGCAAGACGGCCCCCTCGGGAAAGTCGGAAGCGCACCGCTTCAATCCGTTCTGGGCACGGTTTTCGGTTGCCCGGCACGCCGAGATCGGCATCACCAGAATGACCGTGGAAGCACAGGGCCAGAACGTGCCGATCGGCGGCTTCCTCGATCCCGATTCCCGCGAGAGCTTCGCCACCGCCTTCGCGCGCGCTCTGGCGACCGCCAAGGCGCGCTAAAGCAATTCCCGGAAAAGTGTGAAACGGTTTTCCGTCCGCAATTGCGGCAAACAATGTGCTTCAGAAGCGATACCGCAGCAGCCTGCCGACCTTGCGCAGCGCCGGAATGTGCTTCCAAAGGCGGACGAACAGCTTGGCGGACCAGCCCATGCGGGCAGCGTGCTCGGGCTTGTAGGCCGAGATGTCCTCGATGAACCGCAGCTTCGGAACGGCTAGTTCCAGCTCGTGCGGATCGTCGATCGCCCAGTGGACCTCGGCGCCCGTCGCCTTGATCGTAGGATTGAGGCGAAGCAGCGTCAGGCCGAAACGGCTGTAGGCGTCGAACATCAATTCGCCGCCGGCAAGATGCGAGACAAGCCGTGAAAGCAGGCGCGGCCCTTCGTCGGCGGGGAGATATGGCGTCAACCCCTCCGCCACCACGATGGCCAAGCGGTTGCGGGGCACGTCGGCCAACCAGCCGGGCTCGGTCACCGACGAAGCGATGAGGTGGTAATGGTCGCGGGACGGGTAGAGCTTGCGCCTGAGTTCGATCACTTCGGGATAGTCGACATCGAACCAGTCCACCCACGGTGGGGGGTCGACCCGGAAGATGCGAGTATCAAGTCCGCAACCCAGATGCAGCACGATGGCGCCAGGATTTCTGGCCAGAAAATCCTCGACACGGACGTCCAATGTCTTGGCTCGGATCGCCAAGCCGATGCCGAGATTCTCGTCGACCTTGAGCCTGGCGAAATCATAGTCGATCTTGCGCAGCGCCTGGTCGGCGAAATGGTCCCCGAGCAGCGAATGGGGCATCCGGCTCTCCAGCGCCTTGCCGTAGAGGGTCATGAGCAAAGTCTCTTTTGCTCCCGTCAAATGTATTTTTTCGCCAGCCATGGGCGGCTCCGTGGCTCGAATCCCGAGTCTATCTGGGCAAGTGCTGCAAGAAGGCAAGTTTCGGGTGGCGATCGGCGCCCCAAGGGGCGATATTCCAGCCCAAGGAGACAGGTCCATGAGCACACACACAGCAGTCCTCAAGAGGGACATCACGCCCGAGGGCAGCGACTACGAAATCGTGCGTCGTGCCATCGAGAAGATCAGCCTCGACTATCGCGACCAGCCATCCCTGGAAGAACTGGCCGAAGAGGTCGGCGAGACGCCGACCGGCTTGCAAAAACTTTTCACCCGCTGGGCCGGTCTATCGCCCAAGGCCTTCCTGCAGGCGGTGACGCTGGACCATGCGCGCAAGCTGCTCGATTCCGGCATGCCGCTGCTCGAAACCTCTTTTGAACTGGGCATGTCCGGTCCCGGCCGGCTGCACGACCTGTTCGTCACCCATGAGGCGATGTCGCCTGGCGACTACAAGACGCGCGGCGCTGGCCTCACCATCCGCTACGGCTATCATCCCTCCCCATTCGGCACCGCTTTGATCATGGCCACGGACCGCGGGCTTGCTGGCCTCGCCTTCTGCGACGCCGGCGAGGAGCGCACCGCCTTCGCCGACATGTCGGGCCGCTGGCCCAACGCCCTCTATGTCGAGGACAGGGAAGCGACAGGCCCTTATGCCGCGCGCATCTTCGAGCCGACGCTATGGCGGGCCGACCAGCCGCTGCACGTCGTCATGATCGGCACCGACTTCCAGGTCCGCGTCTGGGAAGCCTTGCTGCAGATCCCGATGGGCAAGGCCCGCACCTATTCCTCGATCGCCGCCAGCATCGGCGCGCCGAGCGCCAGCCGCGCGGTCGGCGCCGCCAACGGCGCCAACCCGCTCTCTTTCGTGGTGCCTTGCCACCGCGCCATCGGCAAATCAGGCGATCTTACCGGCTATCACTGGGGCCTGACCCGCAAGCGCGCCATCCTGGGCTGGGAGGCGGGGCAGATTTCGTCCTGAAATTTCGATTTTTAATTCCGACTCCGAGGAAAATATTAATATTCGAATTTTAAAGTATTAGTGCGAATTCTTTTCGGAATTGCTGGATACAACCGGCGACAACCATCGGTTTCTTCATGGCTGTTGTTTCGGCGATTTATTTGAGTTTACGCTAAATTAACCATGCTAAAGCGATGATGACCCATATTAATTCGGGCAGTCCGACTTAATAGGAGGGTCTCGATGACGTTGTTTCGCACCACCGTCGGTGCAGCCTTGCTGGTCGCGTGCCTGGACCACGCCGCAATGGCCACAACGCAGAATGTCATTTTCAACGGCACGGTAACCGCGACCTGCACGCTCGTTGTCGGCTCCAACGGCACGATGACGGTGAGCCCCGACCTCCAGTCGCTGAGTTCGCACAACAGCGGCGGTTCGGCTGGAACAGTCACGCTCACCACCACCGGAGGTGTTTCGCTGAGCGTCGATCCGGTGACCGTGACCACCGTGCCGGCCGCCGACAGCACGGCCACCACCTGGACACCGACCTATTTGTCCAGCGGCGCTCACACGATCGCGGAAACGGGTTCCTCCACCGCCCTGACCGCCCCCGGCGCCGACCTTGTCTCGGTCCATCTCGCCGGCACCAAGGGTGGCAGCAACCGCTTCGCGAACGGCAACTATCAGGCAACCGTAACACTGCGCTGCGAATAAGCCGTCGCGAAGGAGGGATCCTTGAAACATGCTCTGAACCTGGCGGCGGCGCTGGCCGTCGGATTGATGCCCATTGCCGCGGGCGCCCAGTCGATGTCGCCGATGCGGGGTGAGGTCAACAGCTTCGCCGACGCCTTCGCGGTCCGCGTGTTCCCCGCCAATCCCTACGACCGGAAGATCAAGGTCGAAATCCACGTCTACGATCAGGATTTTCAGCCGGTGGACGCCAAGATCTCTCCAAGCGTCTTCCAATTAGGCTCGCAGGCTTCCCGCCCTGTCCTTGTGGTCGTGCCCTTCGGCGGCGCTGCCGAGCGTAAAGTGCGTATCTGTACCGAGAGCATCCCCTTTCCCAATCAACAGACGCAGATAAGGGCACAGATATGCGGAAAGTTTTTTGGGCACCGCAAGTCCTGACGCTGGCGCTCGCGGTTGCTGCGACAAACACCGCTCCAACCCAGGCCCAGGAACAGATTTACAATCTCAACCAGAACGAGAACGGCTTCAACTTGCCCGGTGTCACCTTGCCCCAGGGCCAGGACGAGGTTCACGCCGCGGATGGCACCACTTGCCGTTCCGCCGTTTCCGGTTCCGGTGCCTATGTCGATCTCGGCGTTATCAGAGGCAACAGCCAGACGAACAATGGCGTCGCCACTTATGGCCGGGTGGTGATCCCGATTGGCCGGACGCCGAAGCGTCTCGACTGCAGCCGGCTCTATGAACTTGAGGTGCAGCGCCTTCAGATGGAGCTGAAGCTGTTGAAGATGGGCATCAATGTCGACGGCGGCACGACCGCGAGCGTGGCCGCAAGCGCTCCCGCCACCGCTGCCGCATCACCTGGATGGGCCAACGAAGGCTGGAGCATCAGGACCGGAAACAGCGATGGCAAGAAAAAGAAGAAGAAATAACCGGGCGCTGCTTGCGATGGCCGCACTCGCCGGTTTCTGCCTTCCGGCGCAGGCGGCGATCATCGGCACCTGCACCATCATGGTCGGGGCGTCGGGAACGATGACCGCAAATCCGGCCATCGGCATACTGGGCTCCAAGCAGGCAGGCGGATCGAGCGCCAATGCCACCGTGGTGGCTAGCTCCCTGCTATGCTCGATACTTAACCTGCTTGACTGTTATTCTGTTTCAGCGCCGGCGCCTGCCGCATTCTCGTCGGCGCCGAGCGGCGGCGGCACCAACGTGACCTTCGCCTCGGTCTACCGCCTCGATGGCTCGGGGGTCGACAGCAATGGGAGCGTGCCGCAAAGGGTCATCAACGGTACCCACGCCATGCAGGTCGACCTCACCGCCACCAAATCGAGCGGCATCTTTCCCGCCGGCAATTATCAGGGCATCGTCACCGTGCGATGTGAGTGAGGCAGCAAATCGCGCTGGACCATCCGCGCGGTCTGGCATCGAACGGCCTGGCGGGGTAGCTTCCCGTGCATTCAGCAGGAGGCACTTTCTTGATCGTCGTTGTCGGCTCTATCAACCTTGACCTTATCGCCAACGTCGAACGCTTGCCGAGCCCCGGCGAGACGGTGAGCGGTTCCAGTTTCTCGACGGCGCCTGGCGGCAAAGGGGCCAACCAGGCGCTGGCTGCCGCGCGTGCCGGCGCTCAGGTGCGCATGGTCGGCGCCGTCGGCAAGGACAATTTCGCACCCGAAGCACTGGCGTTGCTGCGCGAGGCCAAGGTCGACCTGTCGGGCGTGGGAGAAACCTTTGCCTCGACCGGCACGGCGCTGATCATGGTCGGCGATGACGGCGAGAACATCATCGCCGTGGTGCCCGGCGCCAATGCTTCCGTGGTGCCCGGCGACCTCTCCAAGGCTTTTCTGAAAAAGGGCGACGTCGTGCTGCTGCAGCATGAGATTCCGCTCGCGACGATCGACGCGGCACTCGACCACGCAAGGACGGCCGGCGCGGTCACTGTCCTCAACACCGCTCCTTTTCATGGCGAGGCAGCCGCCTTCCTCGGCAGGGCCGACTACGCGGTCGCCAATGAGACCGAGTTCGACCTCTATGGTGAAGCGCTGGCTTTGAAGGGTCGCGATCGTGCGGCACGCATGCGCGACTTTGCCGGGAAAACCGGACGCACCATCGTCGTCACGCTCGGCGGCGATGGCGTGATGGCGGCGACACCGAGCGATTTCCTGACTGTTCCCGCGCTGAAGATCACGCCGGTCGACACGGTCGGGGCCGGCGACACGTTCTGCGGCTATTTCGCCGCCGGCCTGTCGTCGGGCCTCACGCTCGAACAGGCACTTGCGCGTGCCGGTGCCGCCGGTTCGCTTGCTTGCCTCAAGCCCGGCGCCCAGCCGGCGATCCCGTTGGCGAAAGACGTCGACCAGGCCTTGCAAGAGGCCAGTTGAGATGATGCGCCCCCGCACGAAGCATGCCGTACCCGCGGCCAGCGACATCTGCCGCCTGTCGGCTGTCGAACTCGCCGACGCGATCCGCCGAAAGAAACTCTCCGTGCGCGAGGTGGTGACGGCGTTCCTCGATCGCATCGATGCGGTCAACCCACTGGTCAACGCTATCGTCTCGCTGCGCGACCGCGCCGATATCCTGCGCGAGGCCGACGCCGCCGATGCCAGGCGGGCGGATGGAACCGGCTCCCTCTTTGGCCTGCCGATCGCCATCAAGGACCTTGCCTCCACAACGGGCCTCAGAACCTCGTTCGGGTCGCCGATCTTCGCCGATTTCGTGCCGCAAGAAGACGATTTCTTCGTCGAACGCATCCGCGACGCCGGCGCCATCATCATCGGCAAGACCAATGTTCCCGAATTCGGGCTCGGCTCCAACACCTACAACAACGTTTTCGGGCCAACGCTGAACGCCTTCGATCCGGCGCTCACCGCCGGCGGCTCGAGCGGCGGCGCGGCGGTGGCGCTGGCGCTGGACATGGTGCCGGTCGCCGATGGCAGCGATTTCGGCGGTTCGCTGCGCAACCCAGCCGCCTGGAACAATGTCTACGGCTTTCGGCCATCGCAGGGGCTCGTGCCCGGTGGTCCCGACTTCGAGGTTTTCCACGCGCAGATGGGCGTCGAGGGGCCGATGGGCCGCAACGTCGCCGACATGGCGCTGTTGCTCGACGTGCAGGCCGGTTACCATCCGCAAGCGCCTCTCTCCTATGAAAAACCGGGATCCTTCCTCGACGGGCTCTCGCCATCGGCGACCGGCGGCCGCGTCGCCTGGCTCGGCGATCTCGGCGGCCATCTGCCGGTCGAGCCCGGCATCCTCGACCTGTGCGAGGCAGCGCTGGCACGGTTCAAGGATGCATCCTTCCGGAGCGAACCCTTGCGTCCGGATTTCGATTTCGAGGCACTCTGGCAGGCCTTCGTGACGCTGCGCCAGGCCAGCAGTGGCTGCGCGCTGAAAGTGCACTATGACGATCCCGCCAGGCGCAGGCTGCTGAAGCCGGAAGCCGTCTGGGAAGTGGAGAACGCCCTGCGGCTGACGGCGCCGCAGATTCGCGCCGCCTCGGTCATGCGCACCTCTTGGCACCGGATGCTGCTGTCGATCTTCGAACGCTTCGACCTCATCGCGCTGCCGACCGCGCAGGTCTTTCCCTTCGAAGTCGGCACCCATTGGCCCCGCGAGGTCGCCGGGCGGGCAATGGACAGCTATCATCGCTGGATGCAGGTTTCAGCCTTCGCCACCTTGGGCGGTTGCCCGGCGGTCAATGTCCCGGTCGGCTTCGACGACAGGGGCCGGCCCATGGGCATGCAGCTGATCGGCCGGCCACGCGGCGACCTGGCCGTGTTGAAGGCCGCGGCCGCCTATGAAACGACGCTTCCTTGGCCGGCAGGCGCCTGAGCCACGCGCGACGCGCCAGCTTGCTTCGCCCTCGCCGTCATGCATTGATTGTCGCCTGACAGGCCGCGACAGCGGCATTGCGAGGAAAATCATGTCGCTGGAACTCTACGCCGCCTATGTTCTTGCTTGCATCGTCATCATCCTGGTGCCTGGGCCGACGGTCACGCTGATCATCGCCAACAGCATCCGCCATGGTTCCCGTGCCGGCCTCGCCAACGTCGCCGGCACGCAGGCCGGCCTTGCCGTCATGATCGCCATCGTCGGCATCGGCCTCAACACGCTGATCGCGGGAATGGGCCACTGGTTCGAATGGGTCAGGCTGATCGGTGCGGCCTATCTGATCTGGATGGGCGTGCAGATGTTCCGCTCAAGGGGCACGCTGAACGCCGACGGAACCGCCCGGAAACCACGCGGTGGCTTCTTCCTGCAGGGCTTGGCTGTGGCGCTCAGCAATCCAAAGACGCTGATCTTCTTCGGCGCCTTCTTCCCGCAATTCATCTCTCCCACCGGCAACTACCCGCTGCAGATCGTCATCATGGGCCTCACCGCCATGATCTTCGCCGCCATGTCGGACTCGACCTATGCGCTCGCCGCCGGCCGCGCCGGGCGCATGCTCTCGGCCAGCCGCATCAAACTTTTGTCGCGGATCAGCGGCAGCTTCATGGTCGGCGGCGGCCTGTGGCTGGCGTTTTCAAGGTCGAAGTAACGGCAGCCGAGGCCGGCGCCGCGTTGAAGCTGCTCCGGCGGCTGATGAAAATCTACCTTCCAGCTACCACATGAATCGACGTTGAGGGATTCATGCGTTCACCGTCGACTTATGAGGGTTTGAAGAGGAACGCGCCTAGCGTGGTCTTCTTCGCCGGTTTTTTTGCGATAATGTTCATATTGGCCCAGAGTAATTGGGAGAATGACGCAACGCCGATTCGATCAATTGACCCGATCAACGCTACCATCGAAGGCGTCTACTGGCACATGACCAGCACGTCTCAATATGGATTGTTCCTAGAGACCAATGCTCTGGTTTTCGTTGACGACGATCGACCCCGCCTGATTGGCTCCCATGTCAAAATTGAGCGCGTTACCCGCGACAACGGCTCCGTCTTCTACCGGTTTGCCGATTGAGAGGCTGTTCATCGTGTGCCGACACGCCATGAACTACAAGGTCAGACTGCTCAGTCACCGAGTATGGGGCTCTAAAGCCGCCCCAATCTCTCCACCAGCAGCGCGAAAAACCCATCATGGTCGATGTCGCGCATGACCATGGCGTTCTTTTCCCGCTTGGTGACGCCCCACCAGTCGACCACGGTCATGCCCATGGTCAGTTCCGAGGCGGTCTCCACGCTGACGTTGCAGTGGCGCCCCTTGAACAGCTCCGGCTTCAAGAGATAGGCGATGACGCAGGGGTCGTGCAGCGGCCCGCCGTCCGTGCCGTATTTGCCCTCGTCGTAGCGTTCGAAGAATTCCAGCATCTCGGCGGTCGCGGTGCCGACCTTGGTGCCCAGCGCGCGAAATGCCTGTATGCGCTTGGTGGTGGTCAGCGCCTTGTGGGTGACGTCGAGCGGCATCATCACGATCGGGATGCCGGACTTGAACACCAGGTCGGCGGCCTGTGGATCGACATAGATGTTGAATTCGGCCGCGGGCGTAACGTTGCCGCCCTCGAAGAAGCCGCCGCCCATCAGCACGATTTCCTTGAAGCGCGGTGCAATGCGCGGTTCGCGGATCAATGCCAGCGCTATGTTGGTGAGCGGCCCGAGCGGGCAAAGCGTGATGGTGCCGCTCTCTTCCTGCATCAGCGTCTCGACGATGAAATCGACGGCATACTGCGCCTGCAGCGTCATCGTCGGTTCGGGCAGTTGCGGCCCGTTGAGGCCAGTCTTGCCATGCACTTCCTCGGCGGTGACCAGTTCGCGCGCCAACGGACGGATGGCGCCGGCATAGACCTTGACGTCCGGCCGGCCGGCCAGTTCGCAGATCTTGCGGGCGTTCTTTTCGGTCAGTTTCAGCGGCACGTTGCCGGCAACGGCGGTAATGCCGACGATGTCCAGTTCGCTACTGCCGAGCGCCAGCAGAATGGCGACGGCATCATCCTGGCCGGGGTCGGTGTCGATGATGATCTTGCGTGGTTGAGGCATTTCAATTCCTTGTTTGGCTGGCCATCAGCTCACCGGGTCGATCATGCGCCTGAAAGACGCCGACCGGCTGCAAGCTGCCGAACCGCTTGACGGGGAACGGTCCCGGCCTGCGCGCTTCTCGTTGCATCCGCGCGTCGTTTCAAGCGCCATGGCGATTATTCCTGTGAGTCCACGACCTGGTCTTTTGGGCGGGTCTTTTGGTGGCTTGAACTTGGCCGTGGGGCGGACCATATCAAGACCATCGGGAAAAATGCCATCCGGGTTTTTCCAGTTTATGTCGCTCTTGAGAGGACAGTGTAACATGAGCCGAATGACGCCTTTCTCCAGCCCGCTTCTCCTGGGTTTCGACGCCATGGAAAAGACGCTGGAGCGTCTGGCGAAGTCCGGCGACAGCTACCCTCCCTACAATATCGAGCGCCTCAGCGGTGCCGACGGCAAGGCCGAAAGGCTGCGCATTACACTCGCCGTCGCCGGTTTCGCCGAAAGCGATCTCGATGTGACTACGGAGGAAAACCAGTTGGTCGTGCGCGGCCGTCAAACCGACGACACCGAGCGCGAATTCCTTCATCGCGGCATTGCCGCGCGCCAGTTCCAGCGCTGTTTCGTGCTGGCCGACGGCATGCGCGTGATCGCGGCGGAACTGAAGAACGGCCTTTTGTCGATCGACCTCGATCGGCCGGAGTCCGAACGGCTGGTACGGAAAATAAATATATCGGTGAAAGACTGATCTTCACTGATGGCTCTCATGCGGGATGGCCTTGAGCGGCGTCCTCGCGCCAAGGAGGCTTGAAATGACCAGAACTGACGAAACCATCACCATGACCAGCGGCGAGTTCGCCCATCTCGGCGAAGGCTCGGTCGCCTATCTGCGCAAGGTCTCGAGCGACGAACTGCTCGGTCGCTTCCCCAACATCGGTGAAATCGCGCCCGGCATGGAGCTGTGGGCCCTGTTTGGCGCCAACGGCCAGCCGATCCTGCTTTCCGATGCGCGTGACCGTGCCCTGGCCGGCGCCATGGAAAACGACCTGACCACCGTCGCCATTCATTAAGGCGGGGCGGAAACGAAAGGGCCGCTCACGGCGGCCCTTGGGGTGATTATCTTAAAGAAGAAGGCTTCAGGCCGCGTGCGAGGCCTGTGTGTCCGACAAAAGCGCGTGGATCGCCGTGGCATCACGCGTTCCCCTGATCTTGGCCACAGTGTCGGCGTCGCGCAGCACGCGCGCGATGCGGGACAGCGCCTTGAGATGATCGGCCCCCGCCCCTTCAGGCGCCAGCAGCAGAAACACCAGATCGACCGGTTGGTCATCCAGCGATTCGAAATCGACCGGCGTTTCCAGCCGGGCGAAAACGCCGGCGATGCGCTTCACGCCGGCGAGCTTGCCGTGCGGGATGGCGATGCCGTTGCCGACGCCGGTCGAACCCAGGCGCTCACGCTGCAGGATGGTGTCGAACACCTCCCGTTCCGGAATGCCCGAAATCGCCGCCGCCCGCTCGGACAGCAGTTGCAGAAGCTGCTTCTTGGAGTTCGCCTTCAACGCCGGCAAAATCGCCGGAACGCTGATAAGATCGCTCAGATCCATGCTTGAAAATCCTTGTTCGCCTGCCGCGCCAGTCCCCACTCCTCGTGCGGCTGGCTTTTATCCCTGTGCGACTTTGGTCGTGGACGGATCGATCCAGCCGATGTTTCCGTCGGGCCGGCGATAGACGATGTTGAGATGGTCGGTTCCGGCATTGCGGAAAACAACCACCGGACTGTCCTTGGTATCGAGCTCGATGACGGCCGAGGCCACCGACATGGTCTTCAGCGTCATGGTTGATTCGGCGACGATGGCCGGTGCGAAATCCTCCGGGATTTCCTCATCGTCATCGGCAAGCGGTGCCATCACGGTATAGGCAATGTCGGTCAATTCGCCATTGCCATTGCCCGAATTGTGCGATTTCAGACGGCGCTTGTAGCGCCGAAGCCGGGTCTCCAGCCTGTCGGCGGCGGCCTCGAAGGCCAGCGTCGGATCCTGGGCATCGCCGGTGGCTTGCAGCGAGGCGCCTGAATCCAGCCGGATCATGCAATCCGCCGAATAGCGCGAACCCGATTTGATGACGGTGACGTGTCCCGCGAAGCCGCGATCGAAATATTTGCCGATCGCTTCACCGACACGATCATTGATGCGTGTGCGGAACGCATCGCCGATATCCATGTGCTTTCCCGATATGCGCAGATTCATCTGAAAACTGACCTTCCTTGCTCAGGCTTCAAACTGGCCCGAGTTTATACTCGTGATCCGTGCGCACAAGCTTTGCGGCGTCACTCGCGCCGATTTAAATCCGAACTTTCCGGTTGATCACAAGCCGCCTTCTTGACCGTCCCGGGGTCATGTCGTGACGGACCATCCGCTAGCGGGCATCAAGCCCGTCTCATGCGGGCGGGCTTCTAGCCACTTCACCGTGGCTTGTCAATGAACTCGAAAACTGTGGAAATAGTGAGCGCCTGGAGCTGTCCATCGTTTCACGGAAAGGCCGAACCGCTCCATCTCTTTGTCTTGGCGCAATTCCCAAGGGAAAGCGCCATGCGCTTTTCCCGGGAAAACCGCTTCACACTTTTCCTGGAATTGCTTTAGCGGCCGGCGCTGGCGAGCGCCCGTTTCTCGCGCCGGCGCTGCACCGACGAGGGAATATTCATGCCTTCCCGGTACTTGGCGACCGTACGCCGGGCGATATCGACGCCGCTTTCCCTGAGCATGTCGACGATAGCATCGTCCGACAGCACATCGACGGGCTTCTCCTCGTCGATCATTTGCTTGATCCGATCACGCACTGCTTCGGAGGAATGCGCATCGCCGCCGCCCGATGCCGCGATCGAGGCGGTGAAGAAATAGCGCAGCTCGAACACGCCACGCGGGGTCAGCATGTATTTGTTCGCGGTGACCCGGCTGACCGTCGATTCGTGCATGCCGATGGCGTCGGCCACCGTGCGCAGATTGAGCGGCTTCAGATGGCGTACGCCATGGACGAGGAAGGCGTCCTGCTGGCGCACGATTTCCGAGGCCACTTTGAGGATCGTCTTTGCCCGCTGGTCGAGGCTGCGCGTCAGCCAGTTGGCGTTCTGCAGGCACTCGGCCAGGAAGTCCTTCTCCGCCTGGTTCTTCGCGTGCGGCGACACCTGGGCGAAATAAATATGGTCGACAAGCACGCGCGGCAGCGTTTCGGCATTGAGTTCGACGGTCCAGCTGCCGTCATTGGCCGCCCGCACCTCGACATCGGCGACGATGGCGTCGCTGGCGCCGCCCGAAAACGCCATGCCCGGCCGCGGGTCGAGCGCCCGGATTTCGGCCAGCATGTCGAGCAAATCCTCCTCGTCGACACCGCAGAGCCGCTTCAGGGTCTGGAAATCGCGCCGCGCCAGCAGTTCGAGGTTGGCGACCAGGGCCTTCATGGCCGGATCGAGCCGGTCACGCACGGCAAGCTGCAGGGAAAGGCATTCGGCGAGATCGCGGGCAAACAGGCCGGCCGGTTCGAAGGTCTGGCATACGGCCAGCACCTTGCCCACCGCCACGCCGTCGATGCCAAGCCGCGCGGCGATTTCCGCCAGATCGGCCCTGACATAACCGGTCTCGTCGAGCCCATCGGAAAGTTCTCCGGCGATCAGCCGCGCTACGGGATCGGTGAAGGCAAGTGCGATCTGCTCGCCGACATGGTCGCGCAGCGTGATCGCGCTCGCCGCCATGTCGCCGGCATCGAGCCCCTCGGACGAGGAGCCGCCGCCACTGCCCGAAGCCGATTTCCATTGCGCCGTCAGGTCGGGCCCGAGCCGTTCGCTGCTGCCGGGATCATCGGGAAACAGGTTTTCCAGGGACGTATCGAGCTTTTCCGAGATCGCCTCGGCGCTCCATGCCGTCTCGTTCTCGAACCAGTCGCCGGCGGGGGCGGCTTGCGGCTCTGTCTCTAGTTTCTGCGCCTGATCGCTCGCGGCATCGTCCTGCGGCTCGGCGCGCTCCAGGAGTGGGTTGCGCTCGATCTCCTCGTCGATGAAATGCTCGAGCTCGGCATGGGTGAACTGCAGCAGCCGAATCGACTGCATCAGCTGCGGCGTCATCACCAGCGACTGCGACTGTCGGAGCTGTAGTTTCGCCGCCAACGCCATGGCTCGGTTTCAAACGCCTCCTGAACGCGTCCGGACTTCCGGAATGAATTTCACGGCGGGCATAGAAACTGGCCCGGCTTTTGCTTGTCAAGGCAAAGCCTAGCAAAACCCGCTTACCGGAGCGTTATCCCGCGGCAAAACCGCGAAAAAACAGGCCGCACCGCCCAAAAAATCGTGTCAGGAAACAAATTTCACGCTCAGAGCAATTCCAAGAGCCGGAGAAAAAACAGCTTCCTGGCCGGAATTTCGTAAAAACAGACGCAGCGGAGCGGCGTTTAGGAGAGGGAATTGCTCAGAGCGTAAAACTCTCGCCGAGATAAAGTCGCCGCACGTCGGGATTTGCCACCACTTCGTCGGCGCGGCCATGGGTCAGCACCTGGCCGGCGTGGATGATATAGGCACGGTCGATCAGGCCGAGCGTCTCACGCACATTGTGGTCGGTGATGAGGACACCGATGCCGCGCGCCGTCAGGTGACGCACCAATTGCTGGATGTCGGCGACCGCGATCGGATCGATGCCGGCGAAGGGTTCGTCGAGCAGCATGTAGGCCGGGCGCGTCGCCAGCGCGCGCGCTATTTCCAGGCGCCGCCTTTCGCCGCCCGAGAGCGACATGGACGGCGCCTTGCGCAGATGGCTGATGTGGAATTCCTCGAGCAGTTCGTCGAGGTTGCGCTCGCGGACCTTGCGGTCCTTTTCCACCACTTCGAGCACGGCGCGGATGTTCTGTTCGACATTGAGGCCGCGGAAGATGGAGGCCTCCTGGGGCAGATAGCCGATGCCGAGGCGCGCGCGGCGATACATCGGCATCGAGGTGACGTCGAAGCCGTCGATCTCGATCGTGCCTTCATCCACCGGCACCAGGCCGGTAACCATGTAGAAGCAGGTCGTCTTGCCGGCGCCGTTGGGGCCGAGCAGCCCGACGGCCTCGCCGGCGCGCACACCCAGCGTGACGCCGCTGACGACCTTGCGGCCCTTGTAGCTCTTGGTCAGGCCCTTGGCGATCAAGGTTCCCTTGAACTTCGCCTTGTCGACGGTGACCGTGGCCGGAGCCGAAAGCTTGCCTGCGGCCCGTCCCGGAAGACGCGCCGTCAGCGACGACAGGCTGGCCATCAGGGGTTCGTCGCTCCCGATTTCGACGCATCCGATTTCGGCGGCGGCGTGATCGACATCTGCACGCGCTGCCCAACGCATGGATCGACCTGGGCAAGCCCGCTTTTCATCTGCACGGTAAGCTTGCAGCCGACGAGGACATTGTCGTTTTGCGACAGGACGACCTTTTTGCCCGAAAGCACCAGCACCTGGCTCTTCATGTCGAAACTGCCCTGATCGCCGGTCGCAACCTGCTGATCCGACTTGATGTACACCTTGTCGGAAATTTCCAGATGGTCGATGTTGGCCGAGCCGGTCATCGCCGCGCCCGCGGCTTCCGTGCCCTTGGCCGCGGCATTGGCATCCTTGATGTAATAGACCATCATCTTGCCGGCTTTCATCAGCGTCGGTCCCTGGACGACGGTGACATTGCCGGTGAAGATGGCGACATTCTCGGCTTGACGCACTTCCAGCTTGTCGCTTTCGATCTGGATCGGCTTGTCACCGGCCAGTTTAAGGCCTGACACCTGACTGGCGGCAGAGGACTGCGCCAGCGACGGCGCCAGGCTGAGCAGGAGCAGCGCCGAAGTTGCGGCCGCAAGCCGTGTCGAATTATTGAGCCACATTCGCTTCTTCGCCCTTTGCCTCAGCCGCCTTCAGACTGGCGGCATCAATGTTGACGCGCACCCTATTCTCGAACACCAGGATCTTGCCATTGTCCTGGACCGACAGGGAATTCGCTGTGATCTGCGACCCGCCACGGCTGACATCGACGGGATCGTCCGTCTTCATAGTGCCTTTGCCCATGTCGAGGAAGACCGATTTGAACTTGGCCTGCATGCCGTCGGTCGTGGTGATGGTGACGTCGCTGTCCAGTTTCATCGTATTGCCGTCGCGATCATAGGTGCCACGCGAGGCCTTTACCGCCGCGACATTGTCGGGAGCGATCGGAACCTCGGCGTCGATGCCCTCGAGCTCGATGATGCCTTGCGTGCTCACATCCTGTATCGCCCGCAGCGCCGTCATCGAATAGGGCTGCTTCTGCTTGGTGAAACCATTGAGTTTGGGATTGGCCATCACCAGCTTGCCGTTGGAGAAGGCGGTGCCTTCCGCCTGCACCGCGACGGATACGGGGGCGGCGAGATACGAATAGATCGGGAAGGCGACAGCGATCAGCGCCGCGGCCAAGGGCACGGCGAATTTGAGCACGCGCACGCGGCGTGAATGACGCTGGGCGCGGTCGAAAGCCTCGTCCCGCGTCCAGCCATCCGCCGGGGGAGCCAGCTCCGTCTCCGGGCTGGTCGGTTCATTCGGTCGCGCTAACATGACTGCTTTCTTCTAAAAACCCGCCCCCGGGAGCACCGCCTATAGGTGGGACGCCAGCGTCCTCACGCAAGCACAAGCCGACGAAAACCGCAAAAATGTGACAGCTGCCATTGCACAAACGAAACCCCGGTCAGCGCAACAGCCAGTGCTTCATAGCAGAAATAGTCGCCCTTGCGTCTTTTTTCATCACCGAAGTTCTTCCCACTTACCTTGCGTCCCTCGCACAGGCCAGTCACAAAACAGACAGCACAAGGACCGTCGCGCGCGGATTGCCGCGCCATGTGCGGGATGGAACTGCTTCCCGATGGAGACATCATGGTCTAAAAGCGTGTCTTCCCGCTGACTGTGAGGCTGACGATGGCATTGAGAGCCGACGACCTGATCGACCGCCGCCGCTTGCGGCGCAAGCTGACTTTCTGGCGTGTCGCTGCCTTTGGCATCGTGGCGCTCGGGGTGATTGCGCTGTCGGCTTGGTTCTATGGCGACGATTTCGGCGGCTCCACCGTCGACCACATCGCCAAGGTCAGGATCGAAGGCACCATCACCGAGGACGACGAACTGATCAAGCGGCTGGAGACCATCCGCCAGTCGCCGAAAGTAAAAGGCGTGATCCTAGTGATCGATTCTCCCGGCGGCACCACCGTCGGCGGGGAATCGATCTACGAGGAGGTGCGCAAGCTCGCCGCCGACAAGCCGATCGTGGCCGAGGTCGGCACGCTCGCCGCGTCGGCGGGCTACATGATCGCAAGTGCCGCCGACCATATCGTCGCCCGCAAGACCTCGATCGTCGGCTCGATCGGCGTGCTGATCCAGTATCCTGACGTCAGCGGCCTGATGGACAAGCTCGGCGTCAAGCTGGAGGAAGTGAAATCCTCGCCGCTGAAAGCCTCACCCTCGCCCTTCAAGCCGACCAATGACGACGAACGCGCAATGGTCCGCAAGCTCATCCTCGACAGCTACGACTGGTTCGTCGGCATCGTCGCGGAACGCCGCAAGATGACGCGCGAACAAGCACTGGCGCTCGCCGACGGTTCGATCTTCACCGGCCGCCAGGGTGTTGCCAATGGGTTGATCGACGCCGTCGGCGGCGAGTCCGTGGCCATCGACTGGCTGGCGACCAAGGGTGTCGATGCCAAGCTCAAGGTGGTCGAGTGGAAGGACACGGAGCGGCGCGGCGGCTTCTTGTTCTCGAAGGCGATGGCACGCACGATCGCCGGCGCGCTCGGCTTGCCGGATTCCGGCGGAGACGTCATCCATGAACTTGGCGCCGACCGCTTGTTTCTTGACGGTCTCGTTTCCGTCTGGCACCCTTGAGACGCGTTGGGACAGCTGAAAAAGCAAATAAAATCATCCTGATAATTTTGGCCTAACTGCTTTCACGGGGACCCGTCTGATGATCAAGTCCGAGCTTGTGCAGATTATTGCCACGCGCAATCCGCATCTTTTCCTGCGCGACGTCGAAAACATCGTCGGCGCGATCTTCGATGAAATCACCGACGCGCTTGCCGAGGGCAACCGGGTCGAATTGCGCGGCTTCGGCGCTTTTTCGGTGAAGAACCGACCCGCCCGCACCGGCCGCAACCCGCGTACCGGCGAATCCGTCGAGGTCGAGGAGAAATGGGTGCCGTTCTTCAAGACCGGCAAGGAACTGCGTGAAAGGCTGAACGGCGGCAAGTAGCCGGACTGCCTTGTCCGGCCGCTTGCAACGGAAAACATTATGCTCAATCGCTTCATGCTCATCGTGGTCTTCGTACCCCTGGCGATCATCCTGATCGCTTTGGCCGTTGCCAACCGCGAACTCGTCGCCTTCACGCTGGACCCGTTCAATCCCGGCAATCCCAAGCTGACGCTGACCTTGCCGCTGTTCATCTTCCTGTTCCTGGCGCTCGCCATCGGCATGATCGTCGGCAGCCTGGCAACCTGGATCAAGCAGGGCCGCTACCGCAAGCTGGCGCGCCAGCGCGGCGCCGAGGCGGAAAACCTGCGCCAGGCGGTCAGCCGCGCGCCCTCAGTGCCGCAAGGGCCGGTTCAAGGATCAGCCCAAGGACCGGTATTGCCGAAGCCGACCACTTGAACCGCAGGCCGGCGCATTTCTTTTCACGGAGCTTTTCATGCTGACCATTTCGGCCGCGGAGGTCGATCGTGCGCTGACCTTTCCTGGACTGGTCGAGACGCTGCGCACGGCTTTTCGCGAGGGCGCGGTGCAGCCGGTCAGGCATCATCACGCGGTCGAAAGGCCTGATGGCGCGGCGTCGACGCTGCTTCTGATGCCGGCCTGGACTGATTTTCACGCCGCGGGCGGTTCGGCCGGCGGCCATATCGGCGTCAAGATCGTCACCGTCTCGCCCGACAACAACGCCATCGGCAAGCCCGCCGTGATGGGGCTCTATCTCCTGCTCGACGGCAGCACCGGCGAACCGGAAGCCCTGATCGACGGCCAGCGGCTGACGCAGTGGCGCACGGCCTGCGCCTCGGCGCTCGCGGCGTCCTATCTCGCCCGCGACGATGCCTCCCGGCTGCTCGTGGTCGGCGCCGGCGCGCTGTCACCCTTCCTCGCCAAGGCGCACAGCGCCGTGCGGCCAATCAAGACCATCCGCATCTGGAACCGTACCCCAGCCAACGCCGAGAAAGTCGCGGCCGATCTGTGCGCCGAGGGCTTCGCGGCCATCGCCGCGACCGATCTGGATGCCGAGCTTGGCCAGGCCGACATCGTCTCCTCGGCGACAATCACCGCCACGCCGCTGGTCAAGGGTGCGCTGCTGCGGCCGGGAACCCATGTCGATCTGGTTGGCGGCTTCACCCCGACGATGCGCGAAAGCGACGACGACGCGATCATGCGCGCCCGCGTCTATGTCGACACCCACGCCGGCGCCACCAAGGAGGCCGGCGACATCGTCCAGCCACTGGCCTCCGGCGTGCTGAAGCCGGAAGCCATCGTCGCCGACCTGCACGAACTGGCGCGCGGCCAGAAGCAAGGCCGCGGCAGCCCCGACGAGATTACGCTGTTCAAGTCGGTCGGCGCGGCACTTGAGGACCTGGCAGCCGGCATCGCCGTCTACAAGGCACTCAGGGGCTAGTCGAAGCCAGTTTGGCGCCCATTGCCCCTGCGATCAGGGCGAAATCGGCCGCGCTGATTGCAAACACGCCAAAGCGCAGCTGGTAACCCCAGTTCGATTTGCCTGCGGTGAATTCCAGCCTCTCAAGCAATGGCTTGATCGGCGTTTCCCCGGCCTGCGCCCAGTCGACATCGCGGCGGAACGGCGTGAAGCCGCCGCCCATCTCGCCTTGATAGGGTTCTCCTTCCCGCACCGTGCCGATCGCCGTGAACGCCTGCAGACCGTCTTTCTCCCCCAAAACGGTGGTTGGCGAATAATAGACGATGCCGTCGTCGGGCCTGATGCGGCGCAGCGGTGCTGCCTTGCCGTGGTTGACCTGCATGAAGCCGCCCTGCCGGCCGCGCCGGACATGCTGGGCCGACGCCACCGCGATCCAGCAGGCGTTCATGCCTGTCCTCCCGCGTTCAGCCAGTAAACACGCAAACGGTGATTGTCGGGATCGAGCGCAACGAAAGTGCGGCCGAAATCCATGTCGGTCGGCGCCTGCAATATCTTCAGGCCGCGCCCGGCCCATTCGGCATGAGTGGCATCGACCGCGTCGGGTGTCTCCAGGGCAAAGACGATCTCGGCGCCGCCGCCCACGGCAGTCGCGGCCGGCTCGACCGTATGACGCGACCACAGCCCGAGCTTGAAGCCCGCATCGAGCACGAACAGCACGAAGGTCGGTGCGCTTTCGACCGGCTCGCGTCCCAGCAGCGCGCTGTAGAAGGCGCCGCTCTCGAGCGGCTGATCGACATAGAGGATGACAAAGTTCGGGGTGGTCATGTCTGTTCTCCAAGGGCGGTGTTTCGATTTGGAGACCTTAGAACAGGCTACTGTCAGATTCTGGCAGTAGCCACTAAGAGCCGCGAGGCCTGTCGAACGTCGCCCGCCATTCCTTGAGCATCGCCTGGCGCCGACGTGGATAGCGTGTGTCGATCGGCTTCAGCTCCGCGATGCGGTCCGTGCGAAAATGCCGGAAATCCTGCCGCGTCTCGCACCACGCCACCACGACCCGCACCTTGTCGAAGAAGCCAAGCGCAAACGGCCAGACGACACGTTGCGAGGAGGCGCCGCCAGCGTCGCGGTAGTGGAAAGCGAGCTTGCGTTCGTTGCGGATGGCCTGCCGCACAAGGCCGAGATCAATGCCCTCGATGACCTCCGCCGGCGGCCCGACCAGCAGCGTCGAGGCATCGAGATCCTCACGCAAATCGTCCGGCAGCACGGCCGCGATCTTGGCCAGCGCATTGGCGGCAGCAGCCGAAAGACGCTGGTCCGGCTGCTTGGCGACCCAGCGCGAACCAAGCACGATGGCTTCGATCTCCTCATCGCTGAACATCAGCGGCGGCAGCATGAAGCCGGGCTTGAGCACATAGCCAAGTCCCGCCTCGCCCTCGATCGGTGCGCCTTGCCCCTGCAACGTTACGATGTCGCGGTAGAGCGTGCGGATCGAAATCCCGAGTTCATCGGCCAATGCTTGCCCGCTCACCGGCCGGCGGTGCCGGCGCAGCGACTGAATGAGGTCAAGCAGGCGTTCGGAACGGGACATTGGCGGCAATCCGGAAAGGGCCAACGATAGGGCCGGAGCGCAGGCGACCACAAGCTGGGGAACAGCCGTGGCCCGGAAGCGTTCAGTCACCATGCAGATATATGGTTTCCTGCTGTTCTGGTCCGCCTTGACCGCCCTGGTCGGCGCGCTCAGCCTCGGACCGTCCTTCGCCCATGTCCTGGAATCGCTGCCGCGGCTTTCGCATTGGCCGCCGGTCCTCTGGCGCGAGACCACGGTTTTCAACGGTCAGTTCCTGCTCTTTGCCGTCATCGGCGCACCGCTGGATATCGCGGCGATCGCCTGTCCGGCATTATTGGCATGGCTGATCCATGAGGATCGCCGGGCATTCTGGTTCGCATTTTCCGCCGCCCTGCTCTATGCACTGTCGCTGATATTCTGGATCGTACTCGTCAAGCCGGCCAACGATGTCCTTGCCACCTGGGTGCCAGGCCCGATTCCCGATGATTTCGAAGCCATCCGCCTGCGTTGGGAGACCGGCCATATGGTTGTCACGGCCTTCAAGGCCGCAGGCTTCGTCTCACTGATCCTGGCCCTGCTTACGATCAGGCGCTGAGCTTTCCGGCAAGGCAATGTCGCGCGCGTTTGTTGCGCCAATGGGCGTAGCTGTGGCAGAAGCGGGCCAGACCGCCGGAGACGATGCTTCTTGAAATCCTTCCGCGACAAACGCCGCGACGATCGCTCGCGCCAGCCGGCGAAGAGTGGGGCCGCGCAATCGCGCACGCCAGAGAACCGCGCGGCCGTGCGGCCTGATTCCCGGCCGCGTGAGCAGCAGGCCGCCAGGGCCGAGGATCGGACCGAGCCGAAGCCGGCGGCGCGCATCATCGCTCGCCGCGACGGCGCCCTGCCCGCCGAGCAACTCCCGGTAATCCTGGAAGTCGCTCCCAACGCCGATTATGCGTTGCTCGACAGCGGCGCGGGACAAAAACTCGAACAATACGGCCCCTATCGCATCGTGCGGCCCGAGGGCCAGGCGATCTGGCAGAAGGCTCTGCCGGCAAGGGACTGGGGGCGCGCCGACGCCATCTTCACCGGCGACACCGACGAGGAAGGCATCGGCCGCTGGCGCTTCCCCAAGACGCCGCTCGGCGAAACCTGGCCGATGAAGCATGACGGCATCGACTACGTCGGCCGTTTTACCTCGTTTCGCCATGTCGGCGTCTTTCCCGAGCAGGCCTCGCACTGGGACCATATGGCGGGCCTGATCGCGGCGGCCAGGCGGCCGGTCAAGGTGCTCAACCTGTTCGGTTATACCGGCCTTGCCTCGCTGGTGGCGGCGCGCGCGGGCGCCGAGGTCACCCATGTCGACGCCTCCAAGAAGGCGATCGGCTGGGCGCGCGAAAACCAGGAGATGGCCGGCCTTGGCGCCAAGCCGATCCGCTGGATCGTCGATGACGCGGTGAAGTTCGCCGAGCGCGAGGAACGTCGCGGCAGCCGCTACGACATCATCCTGTTCGATCCGCCGGCCTATGGCCGCGGCCCCAAAGGCGAGGTCTGGCAATTGTTCGAGGACCTGCCTGATCTGACGGACCTCTGTCGCTCGATCCTGACCCCAAAACCGCTCGCCGTGGTGCTGACCGCCTATTCGATCCGTGCCTCCTTCTTCGCCATCCACGCTCTGATGCGCGACACCTTCGCCGGCATGGGCGGCAAGGTTGAATCGGGTGAGTTGATCATCCGTGAAAAGTCCGCCGGCCGGGCGCTTTCGACTTCACTGTTTTCGCGCTGGGTGGCCTGACATGAACGAACGGCACGCCGGCGCACCCGGCCAGGTGAAGGAAGTCACCAGTCTTGCCAATCCGCTGGTCAAGGACATCAAGGCACTCGCCTTGAAGAAATTCCGCGACCAGCAGAACGCCTTCATGGCCGAAGGGCTGAAGCTGGTCATCGATGCGCTCGACCTGGGCTGGCAGATCAGGACGCTTGTTTTCGCCAAGGCCGGACGCGGCAACGCCGCCGTGGAAAAGGTCGCGGCGCGCACGGTTGCCGCCGGCGGCACCGTGCTCGAAGTATCGGAAAAAGTGCTTGTCGCCATCACCCGCCGCGACAATCCGCAAATGGTGGTCGGCGTCTTCTCGCAGAAATTCCTGGCCCTCAAGGACATCCGTGCCGACAATGGCGATGTCTGGGTCGCACTCGACCGGGTGCGCGATCCCGGCAATCTCGGCACCGTCATCCGCACCGTCGATGCCGTCGGCGCCAAGGGCGTCATCCTGGTCGGCGACACCACCGATCCGTTTTCGGTGGAGACGGTGCGCGCCACCATGGGTTCCATTTTCGCCGTGCCAGTGGCGAAGGCAACGACCGAGGTATTCCTCACCTGGCGCGGCGGCTTTTCAGGTCTCGTCGCCGGCACCCATCTGAAAGGCGCGGTCGACTACCGCTCGGTTGATTTTTCCCGCGGGCCGGTGCTGCTGATGATGGGCAACGAGCAGCAGGGACTGCCCGAAAGCCTGGCGGCGAGCTGCGACAGACTGCTCAGGATCCCGCAGGTAGGCCGTGCCGATTCCCTCAATCTCGCGGTCGCCACCGGCATCATGCTGTTCGAGATCAGGCGCGGCGCGCTGAAACTCGAACCAATCCCGGACCAGCAATGAAGGTTGTCCAATCGTGAAATCATGGTCTCCCTACGCGCTGCTCGTCATCGTGGCCATCGCGCTCGACCAATGGATAAAGACACTGGTCGAGGCCGGCCTGCCCTTCCAGGAGAAGCTTGACCTCCTGCCCTTCCTGGCGCTGTTTCGCACCTACAACACCGGCATCGCCTTCTCGATGTTCTCCTCCTTCGGCGATACCGGCCTCGTGGTCATCGCCGTGCTGGTCGTCGCTTTCGTGCTTTACCTCGCCACGCGCACGCCATCGGGCCATGTCATCGCCCGCATCGGCTTTTCCCTGATCATCGGCGGCGCGCTGGGCAATCTGATCGACCGTGCCGTCTACGGCCATGTCATCGATTACATCCTGTTCCACACGCCGGTCTGGTCCTTCGCAGTCTTCAACCTTGCGGACACCTTCATTTCCGTGGGCGCGGCGCTGGTCGTGTTCGACGAACTCATCGGCTGGCGGCGTGAACCCAAGCCTTCGAACGCCAAGCCTTCCAAAGATTGACCCCGCGCGGCCGTCGCCGCACAGTCAGACGCCAAGCAAGTTCGCGGAGAGAAAGATGACCGAAACCTTCAAAGCCATCCTCGTTTCGCGCGACGCCGAGAAAAAACAGTCGGTCGCCGTGACTGATCTCACCGACGCCGATCTGATGGAGGGCGACGTCACCATCGCGGTCGAGGCGACGACGGTGAACTACAAGGATGGACTGGCCATATCGGGCAAGGCGCCGGTGATCCGCCGATGGCCGCTGGTGCCGGGCATCGACCTTGCCGGCACTGTCATCTCCTCTTCCAATCCCGACTGGCGCAAGGGTGACAAGGTCATCCTGAACGGCTGGGGCGTTGGCGAAACCCATTTCGGCGCTTATGCGGCGCGCGCCCGGGTGAAGGGCGATTGGCTGGTGCCGTTGCCGGAAGGCATGAGCGCGCACGATGCCATGGCGGTCGGCACCGCCGGCTACACGGCCATGCTCTGCGTCATGGCACTGGAGCGGCACGGCATCCTGCCCGATCGCGGCCCTGTCGTGGTGACGGGCGCTGCTGGCGGCGTCGGTTCGGTCGCGGTCTCCATCCTGTCCAGCCTCGGCTACCATGTCGTCGCCTCGACCGGCCGCAATGCCGAAAGCCCTTATCTGATCAACCTTGGCGCCGCCGAAGTGATATCGCGCGACGAGCTCAACCAGCCCGCCAAGCCGCTGGCCAAGGAGCGCTGGGCCGGTGGTATCGATTCGGTCGGCAGCCACACGTTGGCCAACGTGCTGTCGATGACCTCCTATGGCGGGGCGGTCGCGGCCTGCGGTCTCGCCGGTGGCATGGATCTGCCATCGAGCGTCGCCCCCTTCATCCTGCGCGGCGTCTCGCTGCTCGGCATCGATTCAGTGATGGCGCCGAAGGCCGTGCGCCTCGAAGCCTGGCGGCGCATCGGCTCCGATCTCGATGTGGACAAGCTCGCCAGCCTGTCCACGACCATCGGCTTCGACGGCATCATCGGTGCGGCACACGACATCGTCGATGGCAAGATCCGCGGCCGCGTCGTCGTCGACATGTGACCGGACTGAGGGATCGCAGGCCGGACGGAGTTGCCATATCGGCCGGCAAATCGGTCTTCGCCGGACAAAAACCCCCGATCCGCTAAAATTCGAACGATCCCCCGCAATTTTCCATAATGTCTATCTGCAAAGGATTTCGCATGATCGCGGAATCCGACAGCCAACGGGCCGACCCTGGCGACGACATCGTTGCGGCACCGGCGCAAGCGCCGGCAATGGCGCGGCGGTTTATCGCCGCGCCACCGCTGGTGCCCGATCAGCAACCGGCCAAGCGCGAAGGCCTGCCGATCCTGACCTTTGTTGTCATGGTGCTGGCCGGCCTCTCCTACCTGACCGGAGCGCCGGCCTTCATCAGCCTTGCGTTGCTGGCAACCGGCCTTGCCGGCCTGGCCATGCACCTGCACGCCAGGCGCAGCGTACGCCGAAGTACGGTCCTGCTCGACGAAACCACCGCCCGCAACCGCGCCGAGATCGAGACGCTGGCCGACCGCATGTGGGAGATGCAGGAAAGCGAGGAGCGCTTTCGCGGTCTCATCGACGCGCTCGGCGACCTCGTCATCCATCGCGACCGCGACGGTTACATCGTCTATGCCAACAAGGTGTTCGCCGACCTTGTCGAAACCGATCAGCGCGACCTTGCCGGCAAGACGCTGGCCGAACTCGGCATCGAGGTCGGCATCGTTCCCGATGCCGCTTTCTCCGACCATGAGTGCCTGAGTTCCACCGACGTCGCCATCCGCACGCCCACCGGGCCGCGCTGGTTCTCCTGGATCGAGCTGTCTGTGCGCGACAAGGACAGCGACGCCGTCTCGCATCGCGCCATTGCCCGCGACATCACCGCACGCAAGCGCGCCGAATCGTCCATGATCACGGCGCGCGAGCGGGCGGAGTTCGCAAGCCAGGCCAAGTCGCGTTTCCTAGCCACCGTCAGCCATGAGATCCGCACGCCGATGAACGGCATCATGGGCATGGCCAGACTGCTCGCCGACACCAGCCTGTCGCCAGAGCAGCAGACCTATGTCGGCGCCATCTCGACCTCGGCCAGCGCCTTGCTTGCCCTGATCGAGGACCTGCTCGACTATTCCAAGATCGAGGCCGGACGCTTCGATCCCGAACCGCAGCCCATGTCCGTGCGCGAGATCGCCGACAACATCATCGAATTGATGGCCGCGCGCGCCTTCGCCAAGAATATCGGCCTCGGCTGCCATGTCGAACCGGATGTGCCGCAATTGATCACCGCCGATCCGGGCCGGGTCAGGCAGGTGCTGCTCAACCTCATCGGCAACGCCATCAAGTTCACCGACAGCGGCGGCGTACTGGTCAGCGTCGCGCGCGCCCGCACCGAGACCAGCGATCGCATCTGCTTCACCATCGCCGATACCGGTCCCGGCCTGCGCGACGAGGACATGGAGCGCATCTTCGAGGAGTTCGAGCAGGCCGACGGTACCTCGACGCGCACGCATGGCGGTGCCGGACTGGGGCTTGCCATCTCCAAGCGCCTGGTCACCGCCATGGGCGGCACGATTTCGGTATCCAGCCGGCTTGGCCAGGGATCGGAATTCGTTTTCGAGATTCCGGCCATATCGGCCACCGAGCCGCCGCAAGGCCGGCTGAACGCACTTGCCGGCCGACGCGCCGTGATCCTGTCCAAGAACACCGTCGAGGCCGACGCCATCGCCCGCACCATCCGCGCCAATGGCGGCGCGGCCGGCATCGCCACCACCGTGGCGCAGGCAGCATCCTTTGCCGACGGCTGTGACGTGCTTCTGGTCGACGCGGCCCTGGAAGAGAGTGACGGGAAGCTGCTCAAGCGGCTTCGCCAGCATGGGTTTACCGATTGCGAAGCCGTCACGCTGATCGCACCCACCGACCGCGGCATGCTTGGCGAGTTTCGTGCCAGCGGCTACGCGACATTCCTTGCCCGGCCGGTGCGCGGAGGAACACTTTTGCGTGTCCTTTTGAGCAGCCAGACGCCGGTCCTCGCCCCGCCGCGGCCGGAAAAACGCCGCGCACCGGCGCTTCGTGCCTCAGGCGAACGCCAACAGGGCCTGTCCGTGCTGATCGCCGAGGACAACGACATCAATGCCATGCTGGCCCGCGCAACGCTGTTGAAGGCCGGGCATCGCGTCAAGGTGGTCGGCAACGGCAAGGCTGCCGTCGAGGCGGTCACCGGCGCCGGCCACAAGCAGCGCTTCGACGTGGTGCTGATGGATCTGCATATGCCTGTCATGGACGGATTGGACGCCATTGCCGCGATCCGCCGCCACGAGGAGGAAGCCTCCGTACCGCCGGTGCCGATCATGGTGCTGTCGGCCGACAGCCAGGAAAAGACCCGCCATGCGGTGCTCGCCCACGGCGCCAGCGGCTTCGTCACCAAGCCGCTCGACCCCGACGCGCTGGTCAGTGCCGTCGAAGGCCAGGTCGCCGCTTGAGCAGCCTTTTTCCGGTGCATGGCTGACGAAGTCCGCCAAAAAAAGCAGCCCGGTTTCGGGCGCCCGCGAACCCAACGCGCGCAGGGTCTTGTGACGCAACATAGCCGGTTGACCGTTTTCGCCAGCCGACGAAGTATTGCCCGCGACGCCGTATCACGGTACTGTCACAATCCTGTTGCACCTACACCGTATCCCCGTGCCAAGAGGGATGGCTCGAAGGAGAATCACTCGTGCATACAGTTATGCCGGAATGTGACACTCGGCCGAACGCCAGCAGCGCCTTGCTCGCCGGACGTAATGTCGATTCCGTCATAAAAGGCGCAGCGCTCGGCCGTATCGGCAATCTCGAAGTGCGGCTCGCCCGCAACGAGGCCGAGATCGCGGCCGCGCAGGAAGTGCGCTACCGTGTATTTTATGACGAGCTTGGCGCCAGGAAAGATCTGTTCCAGGCGCAGGATCGCCGCGACGCCGACCGCTTCGACCCGCTCTGCGACCATCTGCTCGTCCTCGATACCTCGCTTTCCGGCCCTGAGCACCGCCGCATCGTCGGCACCTATCGCTTGCTGCGGCAAGAAATCGCGGCAACCGCCGGAGGCTTCTATTCCGAAGGCGAATTCGAGCTGACCAAGCTCATCGCTCGTCATCCCGGCCAGCGTTTCCTGGAACTCGGCCGCTCCTGCGTCTTGCCGGAATACCGTTCGAAGCGCACCATCGAGGCGCTGTGGCAAGGCATCTGGGCTTATATCAATCATTACGAGATCGGGGTGATGACCGGCTGTGCCTCCTTCCACGGCACCGTGCCGGCCGCGCACGCCGAGGCGCTCACCTATCTCGCCCATCACTGCCGCACCAACTCGGCCTGGGACGTGCGCGCTGTGTCCGGGCGCTATTGCTCCATGGACCTGATGCCGATCGAGGCGGTCAACACCAAGGCGGCGATCGCGGCGATGCCACCCCTGGTCAAGGGCTATCTGCGGGTCGGCGCCCGCATCGGCGATGGTTGCGTCATCGACCGCGAATTCTCGACCGTCGACATTTTTGTGGTGATGCCGGTCAAGGAGATCGGCGCCCGCTACGTCAACTATTATGGCAGCGAAGCGCAGCGCTTCGCGGCGTGAGCGAGTAGGCAGTAGGCAGTAGGCAGTAGGCAGTAGGCAGTAGTGAAGACGCTACGATTCATGCTTCGGTGACTACTGGCTATTCCCTATCCCCTCTCTTCATGGAATGTCTTCCGGCCGCCGGCCGGGCCGGCTTTTGTAGGCTGGAAACGTCCAGCCGAAACGGAGTGCACCGCCGCGCACCGCGAACGCCGCGGCGAAGCCGGCGAGTTCTGAAACGATCGGCGGCAATCCTGTGACGTCGCCAGCCGTGAAGATTGCAGCGCCTGCGAGAGCGGCCGTAACGTAGATTTCCGGCCTCAGCAGCACCGAAGGCTCCCCGGCCAGCAGATCACGCAGGATACCGCCTGACGTGGCGGTGAGCACGCCGGTGATGACGGAGACGACCGGCGAACCGGTAATGGCCAGACCCTTGGCTGCGCCCATCACCGAAAAAGCGGCCAGCCCGATGGCGTCGAGCCAGAGCAGCCATTTCCAGCGGGATTCGACACGGTGCGCACCAAAGAACACCAGCACCGCGACCGCCGCGCAGATCAGCACGTAGCTGGAGTTGGCGACCCAGAAAACCGGCAGATTGAGGATGACGTCGCGGAGCGTGCCGCCGCCGATACCGGTGACGCTGGCCAGGAACAGGAAGCCGATGATATCGAGTTGTTTGCGCGACGCCGCCAACGCCCCCGTCGCCGCGAAGACGGCAACGCCGGCATAGTCGAGAAGGGCGATGGGGTTCATGAGTTAGGCGGTTAGGGAGTATGGGAGTATGGGAGTATGGGAGTATGGGAGTATGGGAGTATGGGAGTATGGGAGTATGTTTAGCACGAAGCCGCATGATTCATACGGCTTCGTGTTTTCCTGCCCTGCCCCCTACTCACTTATTCCCTATTCCCTAATCACGCATCCTTCTCCGCCTGCTCATTGACCGGCCCTGGCTCGACCGGCGCGTCGGCGGCAATTTTCGGGCCGCCCTTGGCGACGCCGACCATGGCCGGGCGCAGCACCCGCTCGCCGATCGAATAGCCCGGCTGCACGACCTGGACCACGGTGTTGGCCGGCACGTCGGGATTGGGCACTTCGAACATCGCCTGGTGGAAATTGGGATCGAACTTCTCGCCTTCCGGCGCGAGTTTCTTGACCCCGTGCCGTTCCAGCGCCGACAGCATGGCGCGCTCGGTCAGGTCGACGCCTTCGATCAGTGCCTTGAAGCCGGCGTCCCCCGACGCCTTGGCCTCGGCGGGAATGGCATCCAGCGCGCGGCGCAGATTGTCCGACACCGACAGCATGTCACGAGCGAAATTCGCCACCGCATAGGTTCGCGCGTCATGCACGTCGCGCGCGGTGCGGCGGCGCAGGTTCTCCATCTCGGCCGCGACACGCAGCGCGCGGTCCTTCAGTTCTTCGTTTTCCTTCAGCAGTCGTACAAGCGCTTCATAGTCGCCATCGATGCTGCCTTCCGTGCGCTCGGCATTGGCCTCGGCCGCCTCGGCTTCACTGGGCGCGCGTTCGTCTTTTGCCTGGTCGCTCATCGCCGTTTCCCGTCATCTTGAATGGTGTGGATTTTGTGCCCGATATCGAGGTTCGCAGGCCAAAAATCAAGGGGAAAGCGACCCTAAGGAGCTTTGACCGGACCTGGAATGCGCCAAGGCGGTACTTCGATTTTAATTCAAATTTTACCGTACTTGCCGGCTTTGCTTGCCACAAGGACGGGATGCGGGAACCATTCCGTCGTTGGAGGAGTTTCGGACCCGACACAGGATTTTTAAGATGATGACCCGCAACAAGCTTGAAAAAAGCGAAAGGCTCGCCGCGGAAGTTCGGCGCCAGCTCGGTGCCGAGACGATGGCGCGCTTTCTGCGCACCTTGCCAACCTTCCGCACCGAGACCGACATCCCCGATCGATTCAGGCAATTGCTCGACCGCCTTGACCGGGTCGAGGACGGCGACGCCTGGCGGCGGCAGTAGGCTCCTCGTCCGGCCTTACGCGACAATTACGCACAGTAACTTTACGTGATGGCCGGCTTGCGGCGGCGGCGCACCCTGCCTATGCTTCCTGATGAACATGATTTCCCCCGAAATGGCGGCCAGTAGCAAGCGCGCCTGGCTCAAGATTCTGGCACGCTACAAGAAGCCCGACAGGCGGCGCAGCGCACTCGAACTCGCCATTACCCTCATTCCTTTCGCCACGCTGTGGGCTCTGTCTTCCGCCACCTATGCCTACGGCCATTGGTGGGGGCTGATCCTCATCCTGCCCGCGGCCGGGTTCCTGGTGCGGATCTTCATGATCCAGCACGATTGCGGCCATGGCTCGTTCTTCGCCAATCGCATTGCCGACGACTGGATCGGCCGTGCGCTCGGTGTCCTGACGCTGACGCCCTACGATTGCTGGCGGCGTGCCCACGCCGTGCATCATGCCAGCGCCGGCAATCTCGATGAGCGCGGCATGGGTGACATCAGGACGTTGACCGTCGCCGAGTACCGGCGCCTGTCCTGGCGCGGCCGCCTGGCCTATCGCCTCTATCGTCATCCGCTGGTGATGTTCGGGCTCGGGCCGATCTGGCTGTTCATCTTCTCACAAAGGCTGCCCATCGGCATGATGCGCGGCGGCCTGACGCCTTGGGTGTCGTCGATGACCACCAATCTCGCCATTGCGCTTGCGGCGGCATTGCTTATCTGGGCCGTCGGTCCCGGCGCGTTCCTGATCGTCCATCTGCCGATCGTCATTCTCGCCGGTTCGGCCGGCATCTGGTTGTTCTACGTCCAGCATCAGTTCGAGGAGACCGAATGGGCGAAGGACGAGGAATGGCAGTTCCAGCACGCCGCCCTGCACGGCTCGTCCTACTACGACCTGCCGCCGGTGCTGAACTGGTTCACCGGCAATATCGGCGTCCACCACGTCCACCACCTCTCCGCCAAGGTGCCCGGCTACCGGTTGCAGGAAGTGCTGCGTGATTATCCGGAACTGCGCGGTATCGGCCGCGTCACGCTGCTCGACAGCCTGCGCTGCGTCAAACTGGCCTTGTGGGACGAAAGCCGCAGCAAGCTGATATCGTTCCGAGAGGCACACGCGGCGCTGTAGCGCTTGCCTTGCTCTCCATCAACGGAGAGGTGAAGCGTGGTCCGCGCAATGGACGAAAAGCCAATTGTCTGGCTTTTCGAACAATGCCCAAGAGCCGGATGAGGAAGCAGCGCCGAGCTTTCCGACCTGAGTTGAAAGCATAGACGAACAGCCGGTTCTCAGAGCCTCAGGCCGCCTGCCGCTCGTCGCGCATCAGGATCTCGCCGTGGCGGATCTCCGTACCCAGCACCTTCAGGCATTCGCGGATGAAATTGGACAGGCCCGGCCAGCCCTTGGCAGATACGAGATTGCCGTCGACATGGGCTCCGTTCGGCGCGACGTCGATATAGATGCCGCCGGCCAGCGTCACTTCCGGCTCGCAATAGTGAAGCGCCGCCACCTCCCTGCCCCGCACCACGCCGTCGACCGCGATCAGGATCTGCACGCCGTGGCAGATGGTGAAGATCGGCTTGCCGGTCTCATGGAAGTGCCGCACCAGCGCCTGTACGCGCTTGTCGATGCGGATGTATTCGGGCCCGCGCCCGCCCGCCGCGTAGACGGCATCGTACTGGCCCGGATCCACTTCGGAAAACGTCTTGTTGAGGATGTAATCGTGGCCGAGCTTTTCGGTGTAGGTCTGGTGGCCCTCGAAATCGTGCAGCGATGTCTTCAGCACGTCGCCAGCCTTCTTATCCGGGCACACGACATGCACGGTGTGGCCGACGGCATGCATGGCCTGCTCAAAGACGAAAATCTCATATTCCTCGCTGAACTCGCCAACGAGCATCAATATTTTCTTGCCAGCCATTCCCGGTTCCTCCCTTTGTGGCCATTAATTTCGGGTGATGAAATAATCGACTTATCCTAAGGGCAGGACGGTGAAAGGGAAAGCGGAAATCGCCCTATTGGTAAGACCAGTTTTCGGAGACTGGCACGATCTCCCACAAATAGAGTCGTTAACAAGGCCGAAATGGTGCCATTGGTTCGACCAGACTACGGTCAGGCAACCGCCTTGATCATGTCCGCGGCCTTCTCGGCTATCATGATGGTCGGCGCATTGGTGTTGCCGCCGATCAGCCTCGGCATCACCGAGGCGTCGACGACGCGCAAGGCTTGCATGCCGTGCACACGCAGTTCCGGATCAACCACCGCCATATCGTCGATGCCCATCTTGCAGGTGCCGGCCGGGTGATAAATCGTGTCGGCGCGGGCGCGGATATGGGACATAAGCTCCGCATCGCTCGACACGCCGGCCGTGTAGATTTCCTTGTGGCGGTATTTGGCCAGTGCCGGGGCCTCCAGGACACCGCGCATCATTCGGACACCCCTCAGCAGAAGCTCGCCGTCGCGTTCGTCCGATAGAAAGCGCGGGTCGATGCGCGGTGGCGCCAACGGATCCGCGCTCGACAGCCCGACCTCGCCCCGCGAATATGGCCGCAGCACGCAGACGTGGCAGGAAAAACCGTAACCCATATGCAGCTTGCGGCCGTGATCGTCGACGATGGCGATGCAGAAATGCAGTTGCAGGTCGGGCCGGTCGATCGCCGGGTTGGATTTGAGGAAGGCGCCGCCTTCCGCGTAGGGCGTGGCGATCATGCCGCCGCCATCCCTGCGCCAGCGCAGCATATGCCGCAGCAGGCCAGGCAGACCGCGCAGGCCGATGCCCATCATATCGGCATCCCTTGATGTCCAGCCCATGATGAAATCGAGATGATCCTGCAGGTTCTTGCCGACGCCGGGCAGTTCGTGCGCGACGGCAATGCCATGTGCGGCAAGTTCGACCGCTGGGCCGATGCCGGACAACAACAGCAGTTGCGGCGAACCGAAGGCGCCGCCGCAGATGATGACTTCGCGCCCGGCTTTCGCCACGGCCTCGGTGTTGCCCTTGCGATACCGCAGGCCGGTGGCGCGCCTGCCGTCCAAGACAATAGCGGTGGCATGCGCGCCGGTGATGACGGTGAGGTTGGGCCGGCTCATGGCCGGATGCAGATATGCCGCCGCCGCCGAGCATCGTTCGCCTTTGCGGCGCTCGCCCCAGAACTGCGTCACCTATAAAGCCCCGCCCCTTCCTGCTCCGGTCCATTGAAATCGTCGTTGCGGCGTATGTGGTTTTCGCCGCAGGCCTCGACGAAGGCCCTTGAGAGCGCACGCGGCTCCTGCTGTTCGCCGACCCGCAGCGGTCCTTCGCTGCCATGTAGTGCGTCTGCACCGCGCTGATTGCCTTCGGCGCGCCGGAAATAGGGCAGCACGTCGTCCCACGACCAGCCCTGGCAGCCGAGGTCGGCCCATTCGTCATAATCGCCACGGTGCCCGCGCGTGTAGAGCATGGCGTTGATGGCACTGGAGCCGCCGAGCGCCTTGCCTCGCGGCTGGTAGCCCTTGCGACCGCCGAGCCCCTGCTGCGGCACCGTCTGGAAGGCCCAGTTGTTGATCTTCGGCCGGCCCGGCAGCAAGGCAATGATGCCTGCCGGCGCGCGGATGAGCAGGTTCCTGCCATCGCCGCCGGCTTCGATCAGGCAGACCGTTTTCGATGCGTCTTCGGACAGCCGCGCGGCCAGCGTGCAGCCGGCGGAGCCGCCGCCGGCGATGACATAATCGAAATCCATGATCTCCTCCCGGCACCGGCGGATGTTTCCGTCCGGACAGCCAAGAGAAGGCCCGATCAGAGCTGTTGTAAAGCGCTGCGCAATTACCGCTGCGTCAGCTGTTGCGAAGGCGCCGCCAGGAATATTTCGGACCCTTGGGCTCCGCTATGGCGGCCGGCTGGTAGTAAAGCCCCAATCCGCCGGTACGGCCCTCTTCCAGGCGCTTCAAGAGCACTGGATTCGAGATCTCGAACTCGTCGAAGCCAAGCCGCAGCATATGCGGCAACGGGTCGACCAGAATCTGCCCGGTGGCACGCAGCGCGCCCGTGAAATGATAGCGGTTGCGCAGCAGTTCGCCCTTGGAGAAAGACCGGCCGTCGCCGAAAGCCGGGAAGGCCAGCGCCACCAGCGACAGCTGGTCGAGCAGGTCGGCGATCTTCTCGAGCTGATCACCGGGCTGCAGCACGACGCCGAGCCGCTCCTTTGCCGAGCGGCGCACCTCCGGGTCGAGATCGAGGAACGCCTGCAACGGCAGGATGAAGCGGCCATTGCCTGCCAGCGCGTCGGCGCTTTCGGCATGGCTCCACTCGTCCTCGCGAAACCCTTCAGGGGTCCAGAGCCGGGTCTCCGGTGTCGTCGGTTCAGTCATCAAAATTCCTAAAAATTCAAAGAGCTCAAGGGCGTGCTGAAATTCAGGTCAGGCCGCTTCGAAAACGGCTGCTTCCGAGAACCGGAGCGGAGCGTACTTGAAGTACGTGAGCCCCGGAAGCGCAGGAAGCTGCCGTTTGCAGGCCGGCCTCACCTGAATTGCAACCTACCCTATAGTGATGCGTCGGTCAGCGACACTTCCAGTCCCGACAGGTGAATGCCGCACTCGGTCTTGGCGTGGCCGACCCAGCGGCCGCTGCGCGCGTCCTCGCCCGGCTGCACCGGCTGCGTGCACGGGAAGCAGCCGATCGACAGATAACCATAGGCGACCAGCGGATTTTCGCGCAGCGCATGCGAACGCATGTAGTCGGCCTGGTCCGACGTCGTCCAGTGCGCCAGCGGATTGATGCGGATGCGCGGGCCGACCGCCTCGAACACCGGAAGTGCGGCCCGTGTCGAGGCCTGGAAGCGCTTGCGACCTGTGAACCAGGCACGGAAGGGGGCCACGCCACGTGCCAGCGGCTCGACCTTGCGCACGTCGCAACAGGCATCGGTGTTGCTCTGATGCAGATTGCCGGTCGGGTCGATCCGTTCGAGCGCCGCTTCGTCGGGCTTGATCACCCGGATGTTGGTCAGCCCGAAATCGGCGACCAGCGCGTCGCGATAGCCGAGCGTCTCCTCGAAATGCTTGCCGGTATCGAGGAAGATGACCGGTAGCGTGCGGTCGATCTCCGCGATCATGTGCAGCAGCACCGCCGAATCCGCGCCGAACGAAGACACGGCGGCGATCTCATCGTGGAAGAGCTCCCTGGCCGCACGTTCGATGATCTCAAGCGGCTTCAAATGGCCATAGAGCGCATCGAGGCCCGCCGCCTTGGCGGCGGCGCCGTCCTCGACGTCGGCAATACGCTCAAGCGGCCTTGGCTTCGCCAGCATAGAGCGCCTCCTTGAACGGCCCGGGACCGACACGGCGGTAGGCGTCGATGAATATTTCCTGTGGATTGAGTCGAAGGCCGAGATAGGTATCGACGATCGTCTCGATGGCGTCGGTGATCTCTTCCGACGAGAAGCCGCGGCCGATGATCTCGCCGACGGAGGTGTTTTCGTCGGCCGAACCGCCGAGTGTCACCTGGTAGAGCTCGGTGCCTTTCTTCTCGACACCGAGGATGCCGATATGGCCGACATGGTGGTGGCCGCAGGCATTGATGCAGCCGGAAATCTTGAGCTTCAATTCGCCGATCTCGCGCTGCCGCTCCAGTGAGGCGAAGCGTTGCGAGATTTCCTGCGCGATCGGGATCGAGCGCGCCGTCGCCAGCGCGCAATAATCGAGGCCCGGGCACGAGATGATGTCCGAGATCAGGTTGGAATTGGCCGTTGCCAGCCCGATGTCGACCAGCGCGTCATAGACGGCCTTCAGGTCGGCGCGCGCCACATGCGGCAGGATCAGGTTCTGCTCGTGGCTGACGCGCAACTCGTCGAAGGCGTACTTCTCGGCGATGTCGGCGACCGCTTCCATCTGGCTGTCGGTCGCATCGCCCGGTACTTCGCCGATACCCTTGAGCGAGATGGTTACCGCCGCGTAGTCGGGATGGCGATGCGTCACCACGTTCTGGTCGAGCCAGTCCGAGAAGCCCTTAGAATCCAGCCGCGCCACCTTGACGGCCGCGTCGCCTTCCGGGCGCCCGGCCAGCGCCGGCGGCGCGAAATAGGCCTCGATGGCGCGGATGTCCGCCTCAGGCAGCTTCAGCTCCGCATCCTTCAACTCCTGCCACTCGGCCTCGACCTGGCGGGTGATTTCCTCGGCGCCTGTCTCGTGGACCAGGATCTTGATGCGCGCCTTGTATTTGTTGTCGCGGCGCCCATAGAGATTGTAAACGCGCAGGATCGCCGTGCAGTAGGACAAAAGATCGGCTTCCGGAAGGAAGTCACGGATCTTCCTCGCCACCATCGGCGTGCGGCCCTGGCCGCCACCGACATAAACGGCGAAGCCAAGTTCGCCGGCGGCGTTCTTCTTCAGGTGCAGGCCGATGTCATGCGTCTGGATGGCGGCGCGGTCGCGCTCGGCTCCCGTCACCGCGATCTTGAATTTGCGCGGCAGGAACGAGAATTCCGGATGCACCGACGACCACTGCCGCAGGATTTCCGCATAGGGGCGCGGATCGGCGACCTCGTCGGCGGCGGCGCCGGCAAAATGGTCGGCGGTGACATTGCGGATGCAGTTGCCGCTGGTCTGGATGGCGTGCATCTCGACGCTGGCCAGGTCCGCCAGGATCGCCGGAATGTCCGACAGCGCCGGCCAGTTGAACTGGATGTTCTGGCGCGTGGTGAAATGGCCGTAGCCCTTGTCGTATTTGCGGGCGATGTGGCCGAGCATGCGCAACTGCTTGCCGTTCAGCGTGCCGTAGGGCACGGCGATGCGCAGCATGTAGGCGTGCAGCTGCAGGTAGACGCCGTTCATCAGCCTGAGCGGCCGGAACTGGTCCTCGGTGATCTCGCCGGACAGCCGGCGCTGGACCTGGTCGCTGAACTCGGCGACGCGGGCCTGGACAAAATCGTGGTCGAACTCATCGTAACGGTACATGCTTCGTCTTTCAGGGCGCGTCCGCCCACCTTTCACTTTCAGTCTGGCTTACGCCGCCCGTATAGCCTGCTTGCCGAGATCGCCACGAATGGTGGGACCGGCGGCGCGGATCTTCTCGCGCAGCCGCACCGGCTCGACGACGCCGTCGACGACTTCCGCGTCGATCAGATTCACGTCCACCACTTCATTGTCGGCATAGGCCTTGACGCCGATTGCCTCCAGCCGATCCTCGGCCGCCTTGTCATGGGCAAGGTCTGCATGGTCCACCGTCTCGGCCCAGCCGCCATCGGCGTACCAGACGGCGATGCCGTCGCCGAGGCGATTGGCGGTCAGTATCTTCATGGCTGAACTCCCTCGGTGACCGCTACGGGCGCATGCCTGTGTGCCGCGAGCGGCTCGGACCGCTCGAAATTGGCGCCGGCGACAGCGTCGCCGATAATGGTCATGACCGGGCCCGACAGATCGGCGCGCGCCTCCAGCGACGGCAGGTCGGCGAGCGTGCCGTGGAAGCGTCGGCGATTGGTCAGGCTGGCATTCTCGACCACGGCGACCGCCGTGTCCGGCGACAGGCCGGCCTCGATCAGCCGGCCGGCAACTTCGGCCGCGACCGAACGGCCCATATAGACGGCGACGGTAGCACCGGAAATGGCGAGCTTGGCCCAGTCTGGCAATGAATTGCCCTTGAGATCGTGCCCGGTGGTGAACACCATCGAGGAGGAAACACCGCGCAGCGTCAGCGGCAGCTCGAAATCGGCGGCAGCGGCGAAGGCCGCGGTGACGCCAGGAACCACCTCATAGGCGATGCCGGCATCGCGAAGCGCCGCCATCTCCTCGCCGGCGCGGCCGAACACCAGCGGGTCGCCGGACTTCAGCCGCACGACGCGCTTGCCCGCACGGCCGAGCTCCACCAGCAATGCATTGATTTCGGTCTGGCTCTTGGTGTGGCAGCCCTTGCGCTTTCCCACCGGCAGACGCTCGGCATCGCGGCGTCCCATGGCGACGACCGCCTCCGGCACCAGCGCGTCATGGACGATGACGTCGGCTTCCATCAGGAGACGATGCGCCCGCAGGGTCAGGAGATCCTCGGCGCCGGGACCGGCGCCCACCAGGGCGATGTGGCCGCGAACCGGCGCGTCGGAAAACAACAGATCGGCGGCGGCTTCGCGCGCCTGCGAAAACTCGCCGGCCTCGACGGCGCGCGCCGGCGCTCCGCCGAAGAAGTCGCTCCAGAAACGGCGGCGTATATTGCCCTTGGGCAATCTCTCGGCGGCATTGCGGAACGAGGCGGCAAGCGCCGCCAGCGGCCCGAGCGACGGCGACAGCATGCGGTCGATGCGGCCGCGCAGCATCTGCGCCAGCACCGGGCCCGCGCCTTCGGTGCCGATGGCAATGGCGACCGGTGCGCGGTTGACCAGCGCAGGCGTGAAGAAATCGCAGAGGTCCGGCCGGTCGACCGCATTGACCGGAATGCCCAGCCGGCGCGCGTCGGCGGCCACGCGACGATCGAGCGCCTCGTCGCCGCTGGCGGCAAACACCATCACGGCGTCTTCAAGCTGCGAGGCGTCATACCCCGCGGCCACATGGTTCGCGCCGGTCTCGGCGATGAAGGCCAACAGCTCCGGTTCGGCATTTGCGGCGATGATGTACAGAGCCGCGCTCGACTGGGCGATCAGCCGCGCCTTGGCCAGCGCCTGCTCGCCGCCGCCGACAATGGCCACAGCTTCGCCCTCGACCCGCATGAAGACGGGAAAGGCGTTGAGTTTGGTGGTGGCTTGCGGCATCAGAAAAGCAATCCGGGAACAGTTTCGCAGTTTTACGCCCAGGCGTAAAAAAGCAGAAGCAAAGCACTCGCGCATCCGGTGATGGCAGGCAATCGCTTTTTCGCAACCGCGAAGAGCCGGAGAAAAATATTCCACGCCCATACCCTGAGCACATCAAGACCGCCGAAACAGGCCTTGATTTCAGGCACTTTTAGCTGCCGGCGACTTATCCCACAAAACAGTTTTTTCTAAATTCTACCAATTTAGTAGATTAAAGTCGTGCAGAAGCGATTTCATGTTCGACGACCGTCTTCGCGACCTCTCGGTCCGCCGTTTCAGTTGGAACGTTGACTGGCCAGAACGCGTTCCCGGAATAGCCACCACTCAACAAGGAGCGTTTTCATGAACACGATCAAATTGAAGCATGGCATTTGGGTTCTGGTGGCCGACGGTGAAAAGGCGCTCCTGCTTAAGAACGCCGGCGACACCAAGTTTCCCAACCTTGAAGTCGTGCAGGTGATGGAACAGGAAAACCCGCCCACTCGCGAACAGGGAAGCGACAGCCCGGGCCGATACAATGACGGCCCATCCGTGCACCGCAGCGCGGTCGAGGAGACCGACTGGCACCGTATCGGCAAGGAACGCTTCGCCCAGGAGATTGCCGCCCGGCTCTACAAGCTTGCCCATGACGGCGAATTCGACAGCATCGTGCTTGTCGCCCCACCGGTGGTGCTCGGCGCCATGCGCAAGAAGCTGCATAAGGAGGTTGGTGACAAGGTGACGGCCGAGATCCCGAAGACCATGACCAACCACGACATTTCCGAGATCGAGGCCTTGCTGCAGGCAGCCTGATCGCCGGCAACAGGCGAATACCGTCGCGGGCTCGAACAGATCGGCGGCATCCGTTCGCCGGTCCGGCATTTTGTCGCCGCGCCGTCGCTTTTCGCACCCTTGCGGGTTGCATCATCGTTACCGCTTCCACCATATTGCAAGACAGGCGACGGCTTCGGGCGGCGCATATCCGACATCGCTAGCTTGAAAGGCGCTCCATAGACAATGCCGCATGACACGCCCCTTATCGCCACCATCGTCGCCGGTCTGGGGCTGGCTTTCGTCTTCGGCGCTCTCGCCAATCGTTTCCGCATTCCGCCACTGGTCGGCTATCTCGTAGCCGGCGTGCTGGTCGGGCCGAACACGCCCGGTTTCGTCGCCGACGCCGGGCTTGCCAACGAATTGGCCGAAATCGGCGTCATCCTCCTGATGTTCGGCGTTGGCCTGCATTTTTCGCTCAAGGACCTTCTGTCGGTCCGCGCCATCGCCGTGCCCGGCGCCATCGTCCAGATCGGCTTTGCCACCGCACTCGGCGCCGGGCTGTCCTGGATGCTCGGCTGGTCGATGGGTGCGGGCCTGGTGTTCGGCTTGGCGCTGTCGGTCGCCTCGACCGTGGTGCTGCTGCGCGCACTTCAGGAACGCCGGCTGATCGAGACCGAGCGCGGCCGCATCGCCGTCGGCTGGCTGATCGTCGAGGACTTGGCAATGGTGCTGGCGCTGGTGCTGCTGCCGGCGCTTGCCGGCGTGCTCGGCGGCCAGGAACAGGCCGATGCCCATTCGAGCGGCCTGCTGTCGCTGCCGGCCAGCTACGGCATCTGGGGTGTAGTCGGCATCACGCTGGCCAAGGTTGCCGCCTTCGTCGTCGTCATGCTGGTGGTCGGCCGCCGGGTCATTCCGTGGATCCTGCACTACGTCGCCCATACCGGGTCGCGCGAACTGTTCCGTCTCTCGGTGCTCGCCATCGCCCTCGGCGTCGCCTTCGGCGCGGCAAAATTGTTCGGCGTTTCGCTGGCGCTGGGCGCCTTCTTCGCCGGCATGATCATGAGCGAATCCGAGCTCAGCCACCGCGCGGCGGAAGAATCGCTGCCCCTGCGCGATGCCTTCTCGGTGCTGTTCTTCGTTTCCGTCGGCATGCTGTTCGACCCGTTCAGCCTGATCAGCAACGGCTTGCCGATCCTGGCGACGCTGGCCATCATCGTCATCGGCAAGTCGCTGGCGGCGTTCGTCATCGTCGTTGCCTTCGGCTATCCCCTGGCCACGGCCTTGATGATTTCGGCCAGCCTTGCCCAGATCGGCGAATTCTCCTTCATCCTGGCCGAACTCGGCGTCGGGTTGAAACTCCTGCCCGAACAGGGCCGCGATCTGATCCTGGCCGGGGCCATCCTGTCGATCGTGCTCAACCCGCTGATGTTCCTGGTCATCGACTGGATGAAGCCTTGGCTGGAGGCCCGCGCCGCCAGGACGGCACCGCCGGTGGACGCCAAGCCGGTTGGTCCGGCGACGGAACCGGGCCAGGTGGCCTCCGTCGCCGCAACATCCAGCAAGGAAGACGGGCCGCCGCCGAGGACGGCGCTTGCCGGTCATGCCATCCTGATCGGCTATGGCCGGGTCGGCGGCCTCGTCGGTGCCGCGCTGAAGGAAGCGGCACTGCCTTTCCTCGTCATCGAGGACGCCGACAAGACGCTGGCGAAGCTGAAAGCAGACGGCATCGAAACCATCGCCGGCAATGCCGCCAATGCCGAAGTGTTCGCCGCCGCCAATCCGGAGGGCGCAAATCGGCTGATCCTCGCCATTCCCAATGCCTTCGAGGCCGGCCAGATCGTGCTGCGGGCGCGCGCCGCCAATCCCAACATCAACGTCGTCGCCCGCGCCCATTCCGACGCCGAGGTCGAGCATCTGAAGGGGCTCGGCGCCGATACGGTGATCATGGGCGAACGCGAGATCGCGCGCGGCATTGTCGAAGAGGTGCTTGGCCACAAGCCGCGGGCCGCTGAACCGTCCGCTGCCTGAACCGACGTGCCCACAGGCGCGCTGATCATGCCACGAATGCTGAACCGCCGTTTTGCGCGACGCTGCCGAGGTATTTTGCCGGAGGCTTGCCAAGCGCCTTCTTGAACATGGTGATGAAGGCGGTGACCGAGCCATAGCCGAGATCGCCCGAGACCTGCTGCACACTCGCACCCGAGGCCAGCTCGCGAATGGCGACGATCAGGTGCAATTGCTGGCGCCAGCGCCCGAAGCTCAAGCCAGTCTCCTTGACGACGAGACGCGCCAGACTGCTTTCGCTGAGCGCAACGCGATTGGCCCATTGCGCCAACGTGCTGCGATCGGCGGGGTCCTGCGCCAACGCCTCGGCGATCCGCCTCAATCGCGGCTCGGCTGAAATCGGCAGATGCAGTTGCTGGACAGGCATGCGCGGCAGTTCGGCAAGCAGGGTCTTGGTCAGGAGCTCATCCCTTGCCTTGTCGTCCTGCACGCTGTCGGACAGCTCGACGATCAGTTCGCGCAACAGCGGCGAGATCGAGAGCGTGCAGCACCGGTCCGGCAATTCGGCGGCTCCCGGCTCGATATATACGAAGAAGATCCGGGCATTGGCCGTCGCGATGTTGCTATGCTCCATGGAACCGGGGATCCATACCCCGCAATGCGGCGGCACCATCCACAGGCCGCTCGGAACACGGCATGTGACGCCGCCTCCGAGCGTAAAGACGAGCTGGCCCTTGCGGTGCCAATGGGCGGGCACCTCCGCTCTGGTTTCGGTGACGTCGACACGAACGGCGATGGCTGGCGCTAGCACATCATCGACATCGAAATTGAGCCATGGGTAGCGAAGAGGCTGTCTCATGATCGACTGCTTTTAGCGATTAAATTCCATGATAGCTAAATTCTTCAAGCTGCGAAAGCCAGTAAGGTCCGGCCTCCAGCAAGAACGGTACGTAGACATGCTCGCCTTAGTCATATCTTCCGACAGCGCCACGCGGCTCAGGCTCGCCGAGGTGGAAGAACCTCGGCCCCTCGCGGACGAAGCGCTCGTGTCCGTCCACGCAACCTCGTTGAACCGGGGTGAACTGCGCCTGCTCACCATCCGTCCGAACGGCTGGATACCCGGCCAGGACATCGTTGGAATTGTCGAACGCGCGGCCGCCGATGGCTCCGGTCCGGCTGCGGGCACCCGGGTCGCGGCTTTGGTCGACCAGGCCGGCTGGGCCGAACGGGTCGCCGTTTCAACCGACCGTCTCGCAGTCCTATCGGATGAGGTCAGCTTCGTCTCGGCAGCCACGCTCCCCGTGGCGGGCACGACGGCGCTCAGGACTTTGCGTCATGGCGGTGACCTGGCCGGCCTAAAGGCCCTGATCACCGGTGCAAGCGGTGCCGTCGGTCGCTTCCAGATCCAGATCGCCCGCGAGCTGGGTGCGTTGGTGACCGCCATCGCCGCGGCCCGGCACCACGAGGATCTGCGCGGATTGGGAGCCGATCAGATTGTCGAGTCGATCGAGCAGGCCGAGGGACCGTTTTCGCTGATCACCGAGTCGGTCGGCGGCAAAAGCCTCGCACGCGCGATCGAACGCGTCGCGCCTGGCGGGACAATCGTCATCTTCGGTTCGAGCAGCGGCGAACTCACGCCGGTTGGATTCCGTCAGTTCGTTCCGGGCCACGAGGGGGCGAGGCTTCAGACATTCGCCTACTACACGTCCGGTTCCGCCATCGGCGCGGATATCGCCACGCTGCTCGCCCTGGTCGCCGCCGGACGGCTGGAAACCCGCGTGGCTATGACCGTGCCGTGGACGGAGATCGGACAAGCCCTGGACGCACTGCGCCAGCGAAGCTTCAGCGGCAAGGCCGTTCTCACCCTGACCGGATGAGCAGACCTTGGCTCGACCAGTTCACACGTGCTGGCCGCCATTGATGTGGATTTCAGAGCCGGACACATAGGACGACTGGGCCGAGCACAGGAAGAAGATGATGTCGGCGACTTCCGCCGTGGTGCCAAGCCGCCTGAGCGGAATGGTCTCGACGATCTTGTCGGTGCCTGGCGACAGGATCGCGGTGTCGATCTCGCCCGGCGCGATGGCGTTGACGCGGATGCCGTGCGGGCCGAAATCATGCGCCATCTCGCGCGTCAGCGAGCCTAGTGCGGCCTTCGACGTCGCATAGGCCGTGCCGGCGAAGGGATGGACGCGAGTGCCGGCGATCGAGGTGACGTTGACGATCGAACCCTTGGCGGCGGCTAACTCTTTGAACAACCCCCGCGCGAGCATGATCGGTGCGAAGAAATTCACCTGGAACACGTCGCGCCAGACATGCATCGGCGTATCGATCGAGTTCATGCGGCTGTTGCCGTCCTTGAGCTTGGGCGAAATGCCGGCATTGTTGACTAGCGCGTTCAACTGGCCGCCATGCGCCTCGAGCCGGTGGCGGATCTCGGAGACGGCGATGCCGACATCTTCCTGGTCGGCGAGATCGACCTTGATGTGATCTTCCGGGCCGGCCGGCCACGGGCAATCCTCGGCGAACGCTTGGCGCGAACAGGTGATGACGCGCCATCCCTCGCGCGAGAAGCGCTTGACGGTGGCATGGCCGATGCCCCGGCTGGCGCCGGTCAGCACGATGGTTTTTCTGGTGTCGAGTTCAGCCATGTCGCGGTCTCCGGGCTCGACATGTAGCCGAACACCGCCAAGGTGGCGAGAGGCCGAAATGTCACCATGCGCCCTTGCGTACGGAACCGCCCAGCAGGCACGCCGTTGGTTCGACACGAGAAAGATGCGGGCGCGGGGCTCTGCCAGCCAGTCAGGACAAGAGCCATGACACAGACAACACCACTCGATATCGCCACCGCCTTTACCAGGGCATGGACGGGCCACGATCTCGAAAAGGCAGCATCCTTCGTCGCCGACGATGTCGTCTTCGACGGACCGATGCAGCAGTCGACCGGCAAGGAGCCCTATTTGAAAGGCCTGACGAAACTATCGCAGGATGTGACCGGCATGCGCATGATCGCCGCCTTCGGCGACGAACACCAGGCACTGCTGATGTACGATCTGATGACAAAGTCGTCCGGCGCGCTGTCCTGCGCGAAACATCTCACCGTCAGTGGCGGCAAGATCCACAGCGACAAGCTGGCCTTCGACAGCAAACTGCTCGGCCGCGCCCAGCCGAAGACGCAAATAGAGAAGCGCCCGTTCAGCCGCCGCCCAGAATATCCAGGATCGAGGTCTGCTTCTTCTTCAGCGGACCGCCAACGCTGCCGGGCGGCACCGGATGCCCGACGGACGCTGTGGTGCCGGAATCGCTCGGCATATCGAAGTCGTCCGCGTCGACCGTCTGCGCGGGACGGGGCGCACGCACCGCCGGCTGTCCGGTTGGCGAAGCTGCGACTGGCGCGGACTGGCCGACCGGGGCCCGGGGCACTGGCGCCTGCTGGTTGTTGTTGGCGGAGGGTATCTCGTCGGGCACCACCGTGTCGGCAGGCGTCGATTTCCAGGTGCCGGGCAGCGGCCTCACCGGCACGCCCTCATGCGCGGCGACCATGAATTCGTGCCAGGCCTGCGCCGGCAGCGCGCCGCCGGTGACCTTCTTCATCGCCGTGCCGTCATCATTGCCGAACCACACGCCGGTGGTGAGATTGGCGGTGTAGCCGACGAACCAGGCGTCGCGCGAATTCTGGCTGGTGCCGGTCTTGCCGGCAGACGGCCAGGCGAAGGCCGCCTTCTTGGCGGTGCCGACCTCGACCGTGCCGGTCATCATCGAATTCATCATACCGACGATCTCGGGCTTGATCACGCGCGGCGCGCTGCCGCTGCCGCCGCTGTCATAGAGCACCTTGCCGTCGGCCGAGGTGATACGGCGGATGAAATGGATGTCGGGCTTGTAGCCGCCATTGGCGAACGGCACATAGGCCGAGGTCAATTCCAGCGGCGTCACCTCGGAGGTGCCGAGCGCGATCGAGGTGTTGGCCTGCAAGTCGGACTGGATGCCCATGCGGTGCGCGGCTTCCACCACTGCGTTCGGCCCGACTTCCATCGCCAGCTGCGCCGCCACCGAGTTCAGCGATTTCGCCAGCGCCGTCGCCAGCGTCACCTTGCCAAAGTACTTGCCGCCGTAATTGTCGGGCGTCCAGTTGCCGATCTTGATCGGCGCGTCGTTACGCACGCTGTCGGGCGTACGGCCAGCCTCGAGCGCCGCCATGTAGACGAACGGCTTGAACGCCGAGCCAGGCTGCCGGCGCGCCTCGGAGGCGCGGTCGAACTGGCTGGTCGAATAGTCGTAGCCGCCGACCATGGCGCGCACCGCGCCGGAATCGTCGATCGATACCAAGGCGCCCTGGGTGACGTTGAGCTTCTTGCCGCTGTCGTCGATCAGCCGGCGGATCGACTGTTCGGCGAGTTTCTGCAGGTTCAGATCGACGGTAGAGTCGATGACGATATCGCCGCGCACGTCGCCGATCAGGTCGGGCAGTTCTTCCATGATCGTGTCGGCGACATAGTTTTCCGAGCCGGTCCAGTAGGACGGCGAGCGCGTCGCCGGCGCGCTGAGCGCCGTCTTCAGTTCCTTCTCGCTGATCCTGCCTTCCTCGCGCATCGCGGCGAGCACCAGTTGCGACCGCTCCTCGGCCGCCTTGGGGTCGCGCGCCGGCGACAGCCGCGACGGCGCCTTCAACAGGCCGGCCAGCAACGCTGCCTCGGACAAGGTGACGTCGCGCGCGCTTTTGCCGAAATAGCGGCGCGAGGCCGCCTCGACGCCATAGGCGCCGGAGCCGAAATAGACCCGGTTGAGGTACATTTCGAGGATCTGGTCCTTGCTGTGCTTGTGCTCCAGCCACAGCGACAACAGCACCTCCTGCACCTTGCGCTCCAAGGTGCGATCGGGCTTCAGGAACAGGTTTTTCGCCAATTGCTGGGTCAGCGTCGAACCGCCCTGCGAGAAGTGGCGTCCGAGCAGATTGGTGACCATCGCGCGCGACAGGCCGATCGGATCGACGCCGAAATGCGAGTAGAACCGGCGGTCCTCGATGGCGATGACGGCTGCCGGGATATAGGGCGACATTTCATGCAGGCCGACCGCCTCGCCGCCGCTCATGCCGCGATTGGCCAGCAACTGGCCATCGGCCGAGACGATCTTGATGTTGGGCGCACGGTCCGGGATCGACCAGGTGGTGGCCGCCGGCATCTTGGCGCCGTAGTAGATAACCACGCCGGCGACAGCGATGCCGCCCCAGATCGCCAGCACGAAGCACCAGTAGAACAGCCGGCCGAGCACCCCGACCAGGCCGCGCCCGCTTCCACCGCGCCTTCCCCGGGCCGATTTCCCCTTCGATGATTTGCGTTTGGCGGAGGCTTTGCGGTTGCTCGGCACGACGCGGTCCTCCTCGCTCACCGAAAGACCCGCCTGGGGTTTCGCCCGTGGCGGTCCCTCGAAGCTGGGCTCGATGCGGCTGTCTCTGCGGTTCGCCATGCGCTGCGCTGATATCCCCGGTGCCAATGGCGCTCGGGTTGAAGAGTAGATGCGGCGATTTAAGGGCGGGTTAAGCAGGCCTTCGGCCAAGCCTTTGAATTTTGTTAGGAATTTGTTAATCCTGTTGCCGCCGGTCTTGGTGGCCGGATGACAGCCGGCTTACGCAGGCCGCAACGCGCCTTATTTGCCTTCCCTACGTTTTTCGATCTCATAGGTCAGCCATCGGCAGAACATGCCGGCAATCGAAGCCGCCGCGCCGACAAGCAGACAGGTGGTCAGCAGCGGGCTTTTGGAAGCGCTTGACCAACTGACGATGGCCAGCAGCACGACGCTCAGGGTTGAGATCAGATAGCCCACGCCCTTGAGCAAGTGCAAAGAAGCTTTTGTCATGCCCTGAAATCTCCTCGGCCTGATCTTGGGAACATTCATTGCGCCTTGGAGTTCCACCCCGGATCAACCCGGAACGCGACAGAGGCGCTTCATGCCCGACTACCTCAAGCTGCCGACGACGACGAAGGGCCTTGTCAGGGTCGTCATCGAAACCCCGCGCGGTGCCGCAGCCAAAGTAGCCTATGAGCCGGCTACCCAGGTATTCGGCTATGTCCGCCCTTTACCCGTCGGAATGACCTACCCCTACGACTGGGGTTTTATTCCCTCCACATTGGGGGACGATGGCGATCCACTGGATGGGCTAGTCATCCATCAGGCCGCCACGGGTCCCGGCACCGTCATCAAATGCAACCTTTTGGGTGCGCTGCGGGTCAAGCAGAAGGATCACGGCGGCGAGGCCCTGCGCAACGACCGTTACGTCTTCTGTCCTCACAAGGAGGATGCTGAGGACGAGCCCGTGGCCGCCGACCGCGTGCCCGAGCATCTCAGGCGCGAGATCGAACAGTTCTTTCTGTCGTCAGTGCTTGGCACCGGCAAAACCATCAAGTTCAAAGGCTGGCAGGATGCCGGTGATGCGCGCAGGGCAATCAAGAAGGGCATGAAGGCCTTTGCCGCCAGGCTACGCAAGTAAGCATGGCCATTTTCTGGTGCTTTGTTCCGATCGATTAGGTGCCTACCGGCGCGCCACGCCTGGCTCGATCCCCGACCTTGTCTTTCCGACAATCGACGCCAGCGGATAGAAGGCCAGCGCCTGCTCCTCGCAAGTAACCGCAACGACACTGTTCGAGCGGTCGATGTCGAGACCCTTGGGGCCGCCTTCCTCGACGCTGGCCCTGCCCCGCAGGAAGGTCTCCTCGTCGAGCACGCCGACCGAACGCACAGGGCCGCGGCGCCCCGTCCAGCCGTCGCCGCGTTCATAGACATGCACCGCGGGGCTGCCGGCATCGGCCACGAGCATATGCCGGTCATCCCCGGTGAAGCGAAGGCCATGTGGAAAGCCCGCGTCCTGCAGGATGCCGACAGGCTCACTCTTCGGCCCAAGCGATGAGGACATCCGATAAAGCTTCACATCCCTGGTGCCATGGCTGCTGACGGCAATCCATCGACCGTCATGGCTGATTGCTATGCCGTCGGGTATGTCGAGACCGTTGCTGAGCAATGGCTGGTTCCTGACCGTCCGATGGCCAAGCCAGCGGATGGCCACGTGCCGCGTGACCACATGCGTATAGTTGTTGCAGACCAGCAGGCTGACGCGGCCGCCGGACTCGCGGCGGACGACAACCGAGCCGGGTGTCCTGAGTTTGCAGAAAGGCTTGCCGTCAATCCGCCGAAACGCGGTGATCTCCCGATGCTGGCCCGCCATGCTTTCCACGGGCAGGGCAAAGATCGCAAGCTCCCCATCGCGGTTGGCAACCACCAGGGTCTTGTCATCGATGAAGTCGAGGCCATGGACCTCGCCGATGTCGTCCGACCTCAGTTCCATGAAATCATGGATGGTAATGTCTGGACCGTCGGGCCGCATCTCGACATCGATACGCAGGAGCAGGCAGCGTTTGCGCGCGAAGGCCGCGATCGCCAGCAGCCGGTTGCTGGGCGAAAAGCGCAGATCCTCGGTGCGTCCCATGGCCGAAAGCGCCGCCCGAACGGCTTGGCTGGCCTTGAACGCGACCGGACGTATCCTCGTGCAACTCCCGTCGAGATCGAGCTTTGAAAGATCCGTCTTGCAGACCCGGACCATTGACGAACCCCCGCGCAGTCCCTGGATTTCGGGTCGCCAACCATGCCCGTCGCGCTTGTCGATCAAAGGCTGCCCGCCATCCGGAGAATCAAACGACATCCCAACCCGATCGCAGGCTCAGTTCTGCTGGATCGAAATGCCCTTGTCGTCGATCTTGAGTTCGACGCCTTTCGGCCTGGTCTGCTCGCGGTAGACGTAGACGCCCAGCGCGATGACCACGACGATGAGCGCGCCAATGATGAGATAGAGTGTGTTCTGCTTCATGGCGCGCCCTTTGTCGTGCCGAGCCTCAGGCTCGTTTCAGAACCTTGACCAGAACCAGAAGGATGATGGCGCCGATCGTGGCGTGGATGATGGAGGCGATGATGCCGCCGCCGATCGAGAAGCCGATCCGTGGGAACAGCCAGCCGGCGATGAACGCGCCGACGATGCCGACGATGATGTTGCCGATCAGGCCGAAGCCGAAACCCGAAACGATGAGACCGGCGAGCCAGCCGGCGATGGCACCAATGATGATGAAGACGAGAAGGCTTTCGACACCCATAGCGGTTTCCTCCGAGCAAGCGGGCGAACGCGGAGCGGAAGGCTCCGAATCGGCCCCGATATCAACGGCTTCAGGCTATGCGAAAGCACCCGGCCTAGCCAGCGGCGCGCTCACTGGTCGTCGTCGTCGCCGGCAGTGGGCCGCCAGCTGGTCGGCTCGACCTTCTTCAGGGTGTGGCTGTCGGTGTAGACCCACCAGCCGCCGTCGCGGTATTGCGCTATGGATTCATTGAGGACGCCATCGCTGTCCTTCCAGGTGACGGTGACCTTGGAGCCGTCGGTCGGCGCGGTCGATATCGGCTTTCTGTCAGCCATCTCATCCCTTTTTCAGCTATGAGCGAAGATATCCTCTTCGGCCCAGCCCATCAGGTCAAGCTTGGACCGGGTCGGCAGAAAGCGGAAACAGGCGTCCGCCTCCTTCGTGCGCCCCTCGCGCGCCAGCCGACCGGCCAGCACGTCGCGCAACCGATGCAGATAGAGGACGTCCGAGGCGGCGTATTCGAGTTGCTCGGGCGACAGCGTTTCGGCCGCCCAATCCGACGATTGCTGCGCCTTGGACAAGCCAACGCCGAGAAGCTCGAAGCAAATGTCCTTCAGCCCGTGCCGGTCGGTGTAGGTGCGTGTCAGCCGCGAGGCGATCTTGGTGCAGAACACCGGCTCGGGCATTACGCCAAACGCATTGTAGAGCACGGCGAGATCGAAGCGACCGTAGTGGAACAGCTTGGTGATCGTGCGGTTTCTCAACAGGCTGACAAGGTTCGGCGCCTTCTTCTGGCCCGGCGCGATCTGGATGACATCGGCGCTGCCGTCGCCAGGCGAAATCTGCACCACGCAGAGCCGGTCGCGGTGCGGGTTGAGGCCGAGCGTTTCCGTATCGATGGCCACCGCCGCGACATTGTAGCGGGAAAGGTCAGGCAGATCGTTTTTATGGAAGCGGATATCGCTCATCGTCTTCTCCGGGTCGCGGCCTTCGGCGTCGCGCATCCATCGAAGAAGCGCACACGCGCTCCAACACATTGCGCTGTCGACCCGTCCTCGCCGTGATCGGCGAAAAAATCAACAGAAAGTTGATTTTTCCGCCGTCCAGCGTCGTCCGCCTTACCGCGTCAGAGCATCCAGAATGCGCGCCCATGAGCGCTGCCCTTGTGGAAGGAGCTGAGCTCGTATTTCTCGTTGGGCGAATGGATGCGGTCGTCATCGAGGCCGAAGCCGACCAGCAGCGATTCCATGCCGAGATAGGTCTGGAAGTCGCCCACCACCGGAATGGAGCCGCCGCTGCCGGTCGTCACCGCGGGCTTTGGCCATTCGTCCGAGAGCGCGATCTTGGCCTTGGCCAGGAAGGGCGAGTCGTAGGAAAGCTGGATTGCCGGTGAGCCGCCATGGGCATGGAATTCGACCGAACAATCGGCCGGGATGCGCTCCTCGACGAATTTCTGGAAGGCTGCACGGATCTTCTTTGGATCCTGCTTGTGAACAAGGCGGAACGAAACCTTGGCCGAGGCTTCCGCCGCGATGACAGTCTTGAATCCCTTGCCGGTGTAGCCGCCGATGATGCCGTTGAACTCGGCGGTCGGCCGCGCCCAGGTCAGTTCCAGCACCGAGCGGCCCTTTTCGCCCGACGGGATCGAGAGGCCGACAGGTCCGAGGAATGTCTCGGCCGTCTCGCCCAGTGTCTCCCATGATTTCAGCACCTGCGAGGGCGTTTCCTCGACACCGTCATAGAAGCCCGGAATGGTGATATGACCGTCCTTGTCGTGGATGTCGGCCAGCACCTTGGCCAGGATGCGGATCGGGTTGGCTGCAGCCCCGCCATAGAGGCCCGAATGCAGATCGCGGTCGGCGGCCTTCACCGTGATCTCCTCGCCGACCAGACCGCGCAGCCCGACGCAGATCGACGGCGTGTCTCGGTCCCACATGCTGGTATCGCAGACCAGCGCGAAGTCGGCCTTGAGTTCCTCCGCATTGGCCTCGAGGAACGGCTTCAGCGAGGGCGACCCGGATTCCTCTTCGCCTTCGAACAGGATGGTGACGCGGCACGGCAGACTGCCGTGCACCTGTTTCCATGCACGGCAGGCTTCGACGAAGGTCATCAACTGGCCCTTGTCGTCGGCCGAGCCACGCCCGGTGATGACCTTGTGACCAGGTCCGACCTCCTTGATCGCGGGGCGAAGGGGTCGTTTTCCCACAGTTCGATCGGGTCGACCGGCTGCACGTCATAATGGCCGTAGAAGAGCACATGCGGCGCGCCCGCCGGCCCGTCATGATGCGCGACCACCATCGGATGTCCAGGCGTGTCGCGCACGCTGGCGTCGAAACCGATCACCTTGAGTTCCCCGACCAGCCATTCCGCCGCCTTGCGGCAGTCGGCGGCGTAGGCTGGATCGGTGGAGATCGACTTGATCCCGAGCAGGCCGAAGAGCCGTTCCAGGCTCTGATCGAGATTTTTGTCGAGACGGTCGAGGACGGGGGAAATTGCGGACATCTGGCAAGCCTTTCGATTCAGTGCCGGAACCGTAAAGGCAGAGCGGCGAAACGAAAAGCCCGAGACGATTGGACCACGGCCCGCTACGGCGGCCGCAGGCAAAAAAGACCGCCGTGGTGGAGGGGGAACCACGGCGGTCTTTTACTCGAAACGATGCGGCAGCCCGGAGAGGGGGATAGGCTGCCGCAGGTGTCCGGTATAGGCGGGGACGGGCCTTGCTCCGGACTTCGGCGAAAACTGCCGATGAGGTGTATTTGGGTCTCTGAACGTGGCGATTCAAGGGCGTCTACGTTACACTTTTGTAACGTAGCCGTGAGCGGTGCTGAATAACTCCGATCTGTCAGGGTCCTGATCCGTCACCCGATCTGTCAGGGTGTTGACGGAACCTCTATCTGGCGATGTCTTTGGCATGGACCAAGCCACCGCGCCGCGCTATCCCTGCCGGCATGAAAAAAGGCGATCATCTCTTCCTCATTGACGGCTCTGGCTACATCTTCCGGGCCTATCACGCACTGCCGCCGCTGACCCGCAAGTCCGATGGCCTGCCGGTTGGTGCCGTTTCCGGCTTCTGCAACATGCTGTGGAAGCTGATGCAGGATGCCCGCAACACCGATGTGGGCATTGTGCCGACGCATTTCGCCGTCATTTTCGATTATTCCTCGAAAACCTTCCGCAACGACCTCTATCCCGAATACAAGGCCAACCGTTCGGCGCCGCCCGAGGATCTGATCCCGCAATTCGGCCTGATCCGCCAGGCAACCAGGGCGTTCAACCTGCCTTGCGTCGAGATGGAAGGCTTCGAGGCCGACGATCTTATCGCCACCTATTGCCGGCTGGCCTGCGAGGCCGGCGGCGACACCACCATCATCTCCTCCGACAAGGACCTGATGCAACTGGTTGGCGACACGGTGGGCATGTACGACCCGATGAAGGATCGCCAGATCGGCATCCCTGAAGTCATCGAGAAATGGGGGTGCCGCCCGAAAAGATGATCGACATGCAGGCGCTGACCGGCGACTCCGTCGACAATGTGCCTGGCGTGCCCGGCATCGGGCCAAAGACCGCGGCGCAACTGCTCGAGCAGTTCGGCGATCTCGATGGATTGCTCGCCCGAGCCGGCGAGATCAAGCAGGAGAAAAGGCGGGAATCGATCATCGCCAACGCTGACAAGGCACGCATCTCGCGCCAGTTGGTGACGCTGAAGAACGACGTGCCGGTGGCCGAGGGACTGGACGATTTCGTGCTGCATGCTCCCGACGGGCCGAAGCTGATCGGCTTCCTCAAGACCATGGAATTCACCTCGCTGACCCGCCGCGTGGCGGAAGCGACCGGCACGGAGGCCGGCGACGTCCAGGCCGTCGCGGTGACCGTCGAACGCGCCGACAACGCACATGGCCCGACGTCGGGGCCGGAACGCCGCCCGTCGCCCGAAACGGGGCGGCCACCGAGCCGGGCCAGGCCGCTGAAGCCGAGACGGAGACGCCAAAAAAAGGTGACACCCCTTCCCTCCTGGCCGCATTGCGGCTGGAGGGCGCGGCGACCGCCAAGATCGATACCTTGGCCTATCAGTGCATCCGCGATATCGCGACGCTGAAAGCCTGGGTCGCCGAGGCGCGGGAGGCCGGTATCGCGGCCTTCGACGTCAGGGCCACCTCGACCGATCCGATGCAGGCCGAACTGATCGGCATGGCAATGGCCACGGCGCCCGGCCGCGCCGCCTACATCCCCTTCGCCCACAAGAGCGGCAATGGCGACCTGCTCGGCGGCGGTATGCTCGAAAACCAGATCCCGCTTCGCGAGGCGCTGGCGGTGCTGAAACCACTGCTTGAGGACGGATCGGTCCTCAAGATCGCGCAGAACCTGAAATATGATCTGGTCATCATGAGCCGCTACGGCGTCGATGTCGCACCCTTCGACGACACCATGCTGATCTCCTACGTGCTCGACGCCGGCACCCCCCATGGCCACGGCATGGATGCCCTTGCCGACAAATGGCTTGGCCATACCCCCTTCAACTCAAGGACGTGACCGGTTCCGGCAAGAGCTCTGTCGGTTTCGACCAGGTCGACATCGACAGGGCGACCGCTCACGCCGCCGAAGATGCCGACGTGACGTTGCGGCTGTGGCTGGTGCTGAAGCCGCGGCTTGCCGCCAAGGGACTGGTCTCGGTCTATGAACGCCTGGAGCGGCCGCTGGTGCCGGTGCTGGCGCGCATGGAACAGCGCGGTATCTCGGTCGACCGGCAGATCCTGTCCCGGCTGTCGGGGGAACTGGCGCAAGGTGCGGCCCGGCTGGAAGAGGAAATCTACCAGCTCATCGGCGAGCGCATCAACATCGGCTCGCCCAAGCAGCTCGGCGACATCCTGTTCGGCCGCATGGGGCTGCCCGGCGGCTCCAAGACCAAGACCGGCCAGTGGTCGACCTCGGCGCAGCTGCTCGAAGATCTCGCCGCCGAAGGTCACGAACTGCCGCGCAAGATCGTCGACTGGCGCCAGCTGACCAAGCTGAAATCGACCTACACCGATGCGCTGCCCGGCTTCGTCAATCCCGACACCAAGCGCGTCCACACCTCCTACGCGCTTGCCGCAACGACGACCGGCCGTCTGTCGTCCTCCGACCCGAACCTGCAGAACATTCCGGTGCGCACGGCTGAAGGGCGCAAGATCAGGACCGCCTTCATCACCGACAAGAGCCACCGGCTGGTTTCAGCCGACTACAGCCAGATCGAACTGCGCGTGCTCGCCCACGTCGCCGAAATCCCGCAATTGCGCCAGGCCTTTGCGGATGGCGCGGACATCCACGCCATCACCGCGTCTGAAATGTTCAACGTGCCCGTGGAGGGCATGCCGTCGGAAGTGCGCCGCCGTGCCAAGGCGATCAATTTCGGCATTATCTACGGCATCTCGGCCTTTGGCCTCGCCAACCAGCTGTCGATCCCGCGCGAGGAGGCGAGCGCCTATATCAAGAAATATTTCGAGCGCTTCCCCGGCATCCGCGACTATATCGAGGAGACCAAGGCCTATGCCCGCGAGCACGGCTTTGTCGAAACGATCTTCGGCCGCCGCATCCACTATCCCGACATCAGGTCGTCGAACCCGTCACTGCGCGCCTTCAACGAGCGCGCCTCCATCAATGCCCGCCTGCAGGGCACCGCCGCTGACATCATCCGCCGCGCCATGATCCGCATGGAGGAAGCCTTGGACAAGGCCAAGCTGTCCGCCCGCATGCTCCTGCAGGTGCATGACGAACTGATCTTCGAGACGGTCGAGGCGGAAGTCGAGGCGACGATCCCGGTCGTGCGCCACGTCATGGAAAACGCCGCGATGCCCGCGGTCTCGATGTCGGTGCCGCTGCATGTCGACGCCCGTGCCGCCAACAACTGGGACGAGGCGCACTGAGGCCGGTTGAAAATGCTGCCGTTTTCGATAGGCACACTCCTCTCCTTCACGCTGGCGTCCCTGCTGATCGAACTGACGCCGGGTCCGAATATGACTTATCTGGCGCTGGTTTCCGCCAGTGACGGTCGGCGTGCGGGCTTTGCCACGGTGGCAGGCATCGCAGCGGGCCTTGCGTTTATCGGTGGCATCGCCGCCTTGGGCGTTGCCGAACTCATTCAGGCCTCATCCTTGCTCTACGAGGGTCTCCGCTGGGCAGGTATACTGTTCCTGCTTTATCTCGCCTGGGAGGGCTGGACCGCTGGAACTGATCTCGTCACCAATAGTGGCAAACCGGGCGGAAAATATTTCACGCGCGGATTTGTCACCAACCTCCTCAATCCGAAGGCCGCGGTCTTCTATGTCGCCGTGCTCCCGACATTCGTCGAGGCGGAACGACCCGTCCTTGGCCAGACTGTCGTGCTAACCCTGACATATGTGGCTGTTGCGACCGCCATCCACGGTCTGATTGTCATATTGGCGGGAGCACTGCAGCCGTTCCTCGACGATCCGCGGCTGGAACGGACCAGCCGACGGCTGCTTTCGACTCTGCTTGCGCTCGTTGCCTTCTGGTTTGCTTGGTCGACGGCGCGTTAGAGCAATTCCAGGAAAAGTGCGTGGCGGTTTTCCGTTCGGAATTGCGTAAAAACAAGAAGTTAGAGCGGGTCAGAGACTCTATCAACACTGAACCGCACTAGGCGGCCTCAGCGCTGCATTTCGCACACGTCCCGCGAAATTCGATCACCGCCTTCCTGGCGGCGAAGCCGGTCGAGTTGACCCATTCGTTCAGCCGGTGGTCGACGTCGTGATCGGACATTTCGGTCACTTGCCCGCAGCTGTCGCAAATGGCGAAGGCGGTCATCGAGTGGCTGTGGTCGTGCGGCTCGGCACAGGCGACGAAGGAGTTGATGCTCTCCAGCCGATGCACGAAGCCTGATTTTACCAGCGTGTCGAGCGCCCGATAGACCTGCAGCGGCGCCCGAAAACCGCGCTCGCGCAACTGATCAAGCAAGGTGTAGGCGCTGAGCGGCCCGCTGGCGGTCTCGAGTTTCTCGAGCACGCACAACTGGTTTTTCGTCAGCACATCCCTTGCCGCCATGGTTCTGTTCCAACCTGCCCTACGCCATCACAAGGCTGTTTGTTCACGCAAACGGCCTGATCCCATTCAGATAGCGACGAACCGCCTTCTTTGCTACTCTTCTGTTGCTGTCCCGAGCCGATCGATGACATGCCGGCACATTGGTGATGGCAGGCTTGATGACGGAGCGACATTCAAAATACTGCCAAAATCCTCGACGAGGATGGTCTCGCTTGGGAAATTCGATCGGGCTTGGGGAAGCAATATGATCAAATTGACACGCCGGACGCTGCTTGTCGGCACGTCCGCGCTGATGGCTGCCGGCACGGTTTCGTTCCGGGCGTTGGCCGCGTCGCGCACCTACCATGCGCTGCTCGTCGCCTGCACCGAATATCCGGCCTTGCCGCAGAGAAACTGGCTGATCGGGCCGAAGAACGATGCCGGCCTGGTGCACGAATACCTGCTGAAGAACGTCCCCGATCCAGTGCGCTTCGCGCCCGAGAACGTCACGCTGCTCGCCAAGGACGTGCCCGGCGCCAAGGGCTTGCCGACCCATGCCGCGATCAAGACGGCACTGGCCGATCTCGCCGCCAAGGTTCGGCGCGACGACTTCGTCTACCTGCATCTGTCCGGCCACGGCGCCCAGCAGCCCGAGAGGGTCAAGGGCGACGAGACCGACGGACTCGACGAAATTTTCCTGCCCGTCGACATCGAGAAGTGGATCAACAGGGATGCCGGCGTTCCGAACGCGCTGGTCGACAACGAGATCGGCGATGCGCTCGATGCCATCCGCAACAAGGGCGCCTTCGTCTGGGCGGTGTTCGACTGCTGCCATTCCGGCACCGCCACCCGCGCCGTCGATGTCGATGACGAGCTGGAACGCAAGGTCGAGTTCGCCGACCTGGTAGGTGGCGACGAGGCGGCCAGGGCGGCAGCCGTCAAGGCGTATGACAACACCGTCGCAAGCGCATCGCGCGGCCTCGACGAGAATGGCCAGCGCAAACCGGCCTTCAACCTGACGCCGACTGGCGGCGAGCCAATCACCAAGGGCAAGCTGGTCGCCTTCTATGCCGCGCAGACGGTGGAGACGACGCCGGAGATGCCGCTGCCCAGAGGCACGGCGGATGCGCCGCGCTTCGGCCTGTTCACTTTCACCATACTGTCGAAACTCGCCGAAAACCCCAACGTTACCTATCGCCAGCTTGGCCAGGCTGTGCTGCAGCAATATTCGGCCGACAGCCGTACCCGGCCAACGCCGCTGTTCGAAGGCGAACTCGACGCGCGCGTGTTCGGCACCGACAAGACGGATGCGGTCATGCAATGGCCCATTATCGTCAAGGACGGCGAGGCGACGATCGGCGCCGGCCTGCTGCATCGCCTCACGCCGGGTAGCAAGCTCGCCATCCTGCCGTCGGCGCTGTCGTCGCTATCCGACGCCGTCGGCTATCTCGAAGTGGAATCGGCCAAGAACCTGGAGAGCCGGGTCAAGCCGGTCGATTTCGACAAGAAGCCCGCACTCAACGTTGCCGATATCCCCGCCAATGCGTATGCCCGGGTGGCGGAGATCGCTGTCGACTACAAGCTCGCCGTTGCACGGCCGGCCGCGACCAAGGGATTGGAGACGGAAACGGCACTCGTCAATTCGGTTCTCGACGAACTTGCAGCGGCCAAGGAGACCGGCTTCAACATCGAACTGGTCGATCCGGGCAAGAGCGCCGAACTTCGCTTCGCGGTGATGCGCGAGAATGCCATTGCCGGCGCCGACGGGAACGCGACCGACAAGCCGGCCCTGTGGTTCCTGCCGGCTTCGGGCGACGTGACCTTGAAGGATGGCGGCAGGCCGCCGCTGATCATCATCCACCCCGACGACCGCCAGAAGCTTGTCGATGCGACGGCGAGGAATTTGCGCACCATCTTCCGCGCCACCGGGCTTTCCAGGCTGGCGGCGGCCTTCGACTACAAGCCGGAGGACGTCGACGTGCAATTCCAGGTCAAGCGTCGCGACAAGGACGGTCTGGAGCCGTTGCAGGCCTCGGTGGTGCCACGCGTCTCGCCCGGCGACGAGGTGCATGTGCTGGCGAAGAACAGGTCGGACCAGCTGGTCGACATCAATGTGCTCTATGTCGGCAGCGACTATTCGATCACCCACATCGTTGCCGAGCGCCTCGCCCCGCAGGCTACCGTCGAGGAAGGGTTGCTTGCCTTCACCGACACCAGCTTCGGCATGGAGCGGATGATCGCGGTGCTGACCGAGGCGCCGCCGGAAAGCGAAAAGGAGGATCTGAGCTTTCTGGCGCAGGACGGTGTCGCGTCGATGACGCGCGGGATAGGCTCCGCCAGCTTCTCCGACATGCTTGCCGATATCGGCGTGGCGCCGTCGACCCGATCGGTGATGCGGCTTGCCGACAAGAGCGGCCCGAAGGGAGCGGTGATGATCTTCCCGATGGAGACGGTGCCGCGCGCCTGAGAATCCAGGCGGGGGTGTTCATGGCCAGGCCTTGCACTGCCGGCACGATGGGGTGAAAACTTTTAGCCGCAGCGTCGGGAGATGACGCGGCCGGCGCAATGGATGGGGTGGTTCGTGAGCTATAGCGTATTTTCCTGGAGTGCCACGGTGGGCGGCATCGCCGCCGGCCTGCTGCTGGTTGCCGACGCGTCGGCGCAGGACGCCTGCGGCCTCTGCGCCAAGCAGGTGATCATCAATTCGGAACTGGCGACCTGTTTTCTCGACCAGTACGACCAGATTGCCAAGGCCAGCAGCGACGCGATCGTCGTCGATCTCTCGGGCTGCGCCTCGCGCGGCATCGTCGAAGCCTTGCCGTCGCCGAACAAGGCGCCGGCGGAACCGGACGTGCATTTCATTGTCTCGCGCCCGCAACTGGCGTGCCTGAAGAAGCAGCTCGAAGCGCCGGGCGTGGTGCTCGATCCCTCCGCCACCATCGAACTGGATAGCTGCAAATGAAGAAGCCGGGGGCACGACGAAGCAGGCAGCAGCAGTGACACCGGCAAAGGAGGCGGCTGCGAAGCAGGCGCTGCCGGAAACCACCGAAGGCTTCCCGTGGCTGAGCAGTCATGAGATCAAGAAGGAAAGCAACCCCTTCACCGACCGCGACTGGCGCATGCTGGTCTATGCCTGGTCGGGCATGCTGGTGCGCTTCGCCATCATCTTCACCTTGGCATTCTCGGTCTATCAGTTCCTGGCCAACCAGGAGCAGAAGCGCGTCGAGCAGACCATGTCGCTGGTCGAGCTTTGGGAGACCAAGGATTATCAGCAGGCGCAACGGGCACTCAAGGATCGCCTCGCGGCCCTCAATTCCAAATACGACAATCTGCTCAGCGCCAACCCTTCGCCGACCGAGGAGCAGGTATTCCGGCAACGTATCGGCATCGAGGCGATGAGCGCTTCCGGCGGCGACATGCCGCTCGCCGACTTCAGCGAGAAGTTCGACCGCATCGTCTATTTCCTCAACCGGCTCTCCTTCTGCGTCGATGGCGACCTGTGTTCGCGCAAGGTGACCGACGCCTATTTCCGCGACTATGCCGTCTCCTTCTGGAGTTACTTTGCCGGCTATGTCGACAAGCAGCGCAAGGCCGGGTCGCCTACTTTCGCGACGGCGATCGAGGCCTATGTGCGCAGCGGGCAACCGTCGGCTGAAACCAAATAACGATGACAAGGGTGAGCTTCCGCCTCATAGGTGCCTGCCTCTGGCTTGCCATGGCCGGAGCCCTGATCTCGGCGTCGGTCGCCCATGCCGAGGACGCCCCGGATTTCCATCTTGATCTCGACACCGGCGGCCACAGCGCGCGGGTCACCGATCTCGCCTTCACGCCCGATGGCGAGAACCTCGTCTCGGCCTCCGACGACAAGACCATCCGCATCTGGGACTGGCAAAGCGGCGTCAGCCTGCGCACCATCCGTGGCTATCTCGGCAAGGGCAACGACGGCAAGATCTTCGCGGTAGCGGTCTCGCCGGACGGCAAGACGATAGCCGCCGGCGGCTATTTCGGCGCCGGTCTCGGCGACAAGCCACCCTATGGCGACGTCAGGCTGTTTGACTTCGCCACCGGCAAGATGAAGGCCGTGCTCAAGGCCGCCGACTACGCGACCTATGACCTTGCCTTCTCTCCCGATGGAAAGATGCTGGCTGCCGGTGGCGCCGATGGCGTCGTCTATCTCTGGAAGCTGGACGACAAGTCCACAGCCGGATGGACACTGGACAAAAAGCTCGACGCCGATTCCTGGCATATCGACAAACTGGCTTTCGCCGCGGCGGGAACCCGGTTGGCCGCAACGACGACGGACAATGGCATCCGGCTCTGGGACATCACGAAGGGCGAGCAGATCGCATTGCCGGCTGACGCCGAGCCGCTCCGGGATGTCGGCGTCATGGCGCTGGCCGTTTCGCTGAACGGCGGTCTGTTTGCCACCGGCAGCAAGGACGGGCAGGTGCAGCTCTGGCGTGCGGCTGACGGCACGCTGGTGCGCGCCATGCCGAAGCAGGATTTCCTCGTCGGCTCGCTGACCTTCGCCAAAGGCTCGCGGCTGGTGGCTTCGTGCGGCTATCGTTGCGCCGACAAGCACCGCTCCATCGTCTGGAACACCGACACTGGCGACAAGCTGCTCGACTATGCCGGCCATGACGGCACCGTCTATGCCAGCGCCGTCAATGCCGACGGCTCGCTGGTGGCGACCGCCGGCGGCACACGCAACGCCATCCAGGTCTGGGACCCGGCGACAGGAGAACGCAAAGCCCTACTGCAGGGATCGGGTGAACCGGTGACCGCGGTCGGCATCGACGCGGCGAACGGCGTCATCGCCTGGGGCGATGCCTACCCCTGCCCCGAGCGCGTCGCCTGCCCGGAACAAATGGGCGCGCTGGACAAGAAGCTGGAACTGCCTACCGCCGAGCGGTTCTTCGACGACCCCCAGCCGCTGGCGGAGCCAAACGCGTTTGCCCGCGCCACGCTGACCGACGGCCAGTGGTCGCTGCACGCCACGGTCGGCGGCAAGGACGCGCTGGAAAACGCCGTGCTGGAGATCGCCAATGGCGGCAAGGTCGTGCGTGCGATCGAGAATGACGCCACCAACGGCTTTGCCCATTCCGCCTTCACGCTGATCGACAACGGGCTTGGCCTGATCACCGGCGGCAATGACGGCACGCTGCTGGAATACAAATCCGCGACCGCCAGGGTGTCAGGTGAATTCACCGGCCATACCGGCGAGGTCAATGCCATGGTCGCCTCGCAAAAGGCCAGTCTGCTGGTCACCGGCAGTGCCGACCAGACGCTCCGGCTCTGGAACCTGAAGACGCACGAACTGATCGTGTCGATGTTCTTTGCCGGGTCGCAATGGATCGCTTGGATGCCGCAGGGCTATTACTATTCCTCCGACGAGGGCGACAAGCTGATCGGCTGGCACGTTAACCAAGGCCGCGACCATGAAGGCCGCTTCATCCGCGCCGGCCAGTTGAAGAAATATCTCTGGAGCCCGGAAATGGTGCGCCGCGCCATCATCCTGCGCAGCGCCAGGCAGGCGGTCAAGGAGATGCGGCCCGGCGTCGACGACGAGTTGCGGAAGCTTCTCCAGCGCAAGCCGCCGGAGTTCGGCATCCGCCTCGCCGACGACCAGAGCAAGGCCCGCGACGGCTACGTCGCGGTCGAGATATCAGGCGCCAAGGAGGCCGGCACTGATGCCGCCGGCTTCTCGATCCTTTCGAACAGCCGCAATGTCGGCGACGTCACCGCACGCTCAGTGGACGGCAGCAACACCATCGTCGAGGTTCCGGTCGAGGATGGCCAAAACACCATCCGCATCACCGGCACCAATGAATACGGCTATCTGACCGAGCGCAGCGTGACGGCGCTGGCAAGAAAAACCGAGAAGGCCGAGGCCAAGGGCAAGCTCTATGTCGCGGTCATCGGCGTCGACAAATATCCGTTCCTGACCGACGCCTGTTCGGGCCATGCCTGCGACCTGCGCTACCCCGTCGACGACGCCACCGAGTTTCTCAAAGTGGTTGCGCAGAAATCGGCACCGCTGTTCTCGTCGATGGAATCGCTGGTGCTGGTCAACCGCCAAGCACTCGACGAGAGCCCCGACATGGCCAGGCAGACCTACACCGTCGCCAGTGCCGACAGCATCATGGAACCGGACTCGCACGCGATCGACGACCAACTCGCCGATTTCCTCGACAGGCCCGGCGAGCACGACACCACCATCATCTTCGTCGCCGGCCACGGCATCAACATCGACGAGGACTATTATTTCATCCCGACCGATGGCCGCAAACAGGATGCCGAGCGCTGGAAGCGCTCTTCGCTGGTGGATTGGTCCGACATCCAGAAATCGGTCGAGCGAGCCAAGGGCATGCGCTTCATGCTGCTCGACACCTGCCATGCCGCCAACGCCTTCAATCCGCGCCTGGAAAAGGACGCGCAGGACGCGCGCATCGTCGTGTTTTCAGCGACCGCGGCCAACAACACCGCCGCCGAATTGCCGGAGCTCGGCCACGGCGTATTCACCTATTCGATCCTCGAAGGCCTGCGCGGCAAGGCGAGGACCTCCGACGGCGGCGTGACGCTGTTGGGGCTCGCCGATTTCATCTCGCGCGAAGTGGTGCGGCTGACCGCTTCGAAGCAGAAGCCGTTCTATTATGTCGGCGGCGTGGAAAACATCGTGTTGGCCGAGCCGTGAGGCCTCTGCGCCCGGTCCCCCCTCTCTGTCCTGCCGGACATCTCCCCCTCAAGGGGGGAGATCGGCTGTTGTCTGCGACTTCGCCAATCATCGACGTTTCAAAGAACGAGCCGGCGACGAAACTGCCAATCTCCCGCCTTGAGGGGGAGCTGTCCGGCAGGACAGAGAGGGGGCCTGGGCGCAAACTGTCGTTGTGCTTATATTCGTACTCGGTCTCCTGTTCCCCCTCCCAGCCTTCGCCACCCCTCTCGTCTGCCCGCCCGGCGCCGAGAATTTCCCGCCCTTCTACGACGACGCTAAGCTGTTCGAGAATGCCATCGCCGGCGCGGCCGGGGTCCAGCCATCCAATCAGCGTCTGACCGGCATCACCGTGCCGCATCATCTGCTGGCCGCCGACCTGGTGGCGCTGGGTTTCCATGCCGCTTCCGGCTTCCGCTACAAACGCATCGTTATTCTGTCACCGGACCATTTCCACAAGACGCGCAAGCTCTACGCCACTTCCATGCGCGGCTTCGACACCGTGCTTGGTCCGGTAGAAGCCGACACCGATGCGGTGCGGCTGCTGGAGAAGAACAGCGACATGGTCGAGGAGTCCTGTCTGTTCGGCAAGGAGCATGGCGTACGCGCCATGCTGCCTTTCCTCCACCACTATTTCCCCGAGGCGAAAATCGTGCCGGTGGCGATGTCGGTGAAGGCGCGGCGCGGCGACTGGGACAGGCTTGCCGAGGCGCTCAAGACAATCGTCGATCAGGACACGCTGATCGTCGAATCCACCGACTTTTCGCACTATCTGCCCCAGCATGACTCCAGGCGTTTCGACCAGCAGTCGCTCACCATGCTGGCCGCCGGATCGCTCGACGGCGTCGCGGCATTGCGCCAGCCAGATCATGCCGATTCCGTGGGCGCGCTCTACATCCAGACCAGGCTGCAGCGTGAATTGTTCGGCGCCCAGCCGCTGGTCGTCGCCAACGAGAACTCGCAGGAGCACACAGCCGACTATGTCGAGCGTACCACCAGCTATGTGGTGGCGCTGTTCGGCGCCTTCGGTCCTGGCTTCAACAGCCCGGCGCGGCCCAAGGACAAGATCTATTATCTCGCCGGCGACGTGAATTTCGGCCGTGCCATGAAGAAGATTTTGCTGCGCGACGGCGTTGCCGACCGGATCATCGGCAGCATCCTGTCGCTGACCGGCTCGCGGCCGCTGATCGTCAACCTCGAAGGCGTCATCCTGCCCAACGTGCCGGAAGCCATCGACGACATGACGCTGGCAATGCCGGAAGGCCTGGCTGTCGACATGCTGAAGCGGCTGCATGTCGCCGGCGTCGGCCTCGCCAACAATCATGCCTACGATCTCGGTCCGTCGGGTTATGCCGAGACGCTGCGCGCGCTGGACGGGGCCCGCATCCCGCATTTCGGCCAGGGCGAGACGCTGGCGCTCCCCGATCTCGACCTCGTCGGCCTGACCGACATCGACACCAACGGCTCCAAGAACACCGACCTGCTCACCCCTGCCTTGCTCGACCGGCTGCTGCACGAGAATGCGGAACGCCCGGTGGCCGCCTTCGTCCACTGGGGCCGCGAGTACAAGACCGAGCCGTCGCCGCGCGAAGACAGGCTCGCCGACGAGATGCGATTGCGCGGCGCGTCAGTCATCGTCGGCGGCCATCCGCATGTGTCGAGCGAAGCGATCGTCCCGCTTGCCGGCGGCGACGTGGCGGAGGTCTATTCGCTCGGCAATTTCCTGTTCGACCAGAGCGCAGAGCGCTCGTCGGGGTCGATGCTGGAACTACGTGTCTTCCCGCAAGGCACCGTCTTCACAAGGCTCATCCCGCTGCCCAACTATTTCGAGATGGGACGCAAGTAGCCGCCGTAGAGCAATTCCAGGAAAAGTGCGTAGCGGTTTTCCGTTCGGAATTGCGTAAAACAAAGAGTTAGAGCCGTTCGGCGATTCCGTGAAATGCGGAACGGCTCTAGGCCTCACCTGAATATCGACATACCCCCTAGCCGCAGCCGGCCATGCTGCGCGGCAAATAGCACGTCGCGGGCTCTGTCTTGGTCTCGAACAGCGACTGCTTCGGCCGGAAATAGAAGAAGCTCACCGGCTTGCTCTCGCGCACGCTGCCATCGGCGAAATGCGCGGCGATGCTGAAGCGGTGGATCGACGACATCGCCGACCACATTTTCAGTCGCGCCGTGTAGGCACTGATAGTCTTGTTGCCACGCACCGGCATGGGAAAAGTGTAGTCGTGCTTGCCGATCGGGAACTCGATGTTCTGGTAGCGCATCGCTTCCGGGCTGCCGCCACCGCCGTCGCCGCATTCGGCCATCGATTCGGGAACCTCGAAAACCGCCATCGTCATCTGGGCGCGAAACGGCTCGCTCTGCTGAGTGACATTGCCCTGGTCGTCGGCCCAGGAATAGTCGAACTTGCCGATCGCGTTCAGCGTCATCGCCTGGTTGAAATTGCCGAGATAATCGCCGACCTCGCCGAACTTGATCTTGTTGGTGAGCTGGCCGCGGCAGACATTGAGACTGTCGACCGAGGGACAGGGGAAACGTCCGGTTTCCAGACTGGCCGTATCGACGCCGGCCTCGTCGAGCACGCTCTTGATCGACACATCGACGCCATCGCCGAAGCCGCCGACATCTTTTGTGAACATGCGGCTCGGCTGACCGGTCGGATTGCCCTCTTCGTCCACAGTGGTGAACTGGATCGACATCTTCATGTCCTTGGCGCCGCCCCAGCCATTGTTGACGATCGAGAAATCCGGCCGGAAACCGATGCAGCCGAAATGCTCCGAGATCGACAGCATCGGCTTGCGATAGGCGTCGCTGGCCGCGACCTTCATTTCCAGGCTGTCGAGTTTGACCTTGGACTGATCCGTCGTCTTCAGGTCGACCTCGGCAAAGGCCGGCGTGTCCTCCCAGTCGGCACCTTCATAGACATTGGTCGTGTTGACCTGCCCGGTGCCGTTCCAGGCATCATTGTAGAGGTTGTCCTCCGGATAGATCGCGATGTCCTCGTCTCGCACCAGGTGCTGGTATCTCATGTCGGCCTGCTGCGTCATGCGCTGGTCGACCACCACGCCGATCTCGACCCTGTCGGCATCGCCGCCGCCGGCCTGTGCCTTGAGCAGGCCGCCCACCCTGGCGTCTGCCAGCACGTCGGGACGCGATCCGCCGACCTCCTTGCCCATCACCCATTGCGAGCTGTAGACCGTGCCGCCGGCGAGCCGGGTCTGGCCCTTGCCGTCCTTCAGGCCGTCAACAAATGAGCCGACGAATATTTCGCCCGTCGTCGACAGCAACCTGCCTTCGCCGCTCGGAACGCCCCGGACGAATTGCCCTTCATAGCGGTTGCCCTCGGCATCGACATGGATGCCCTTTCCGTCGAGATCTCCAGCGAACCAATGCCCCTCGAAAACCTCGCCCGAGCGCAACTCGAGCCGGCCCTGCCCGTCGGGCCTGCCGTTTCTGATATCGCCGAAATAACTGGAATAGACGGTCTTGGGGTCGTAGCTCGCCGAGCCCCGCACACGCCAGACCAGCCTGCCCTTGCCGTTGATCGTTCCGTCCTGCGCGACCGTCCTGTCTGGCGACTGGCCCGCCGCCGGCTCCCAGGTGAAGTCGAGATTCTTCTCCGGGTGGAAATCCCACACCCGCACCGCCCTGCGCAGCACCGAGCGCGTATCGCTCTGGTAGAGGATCTGGACGCGCTCTGCCCAGGCACCGGCGGCCGTATCGGCGGAAGCCGGTGAAAGCATCGGCGTGGCCAGCATCAATGCGGCCGCGATCCCCAGCACTGCCCTTGCCCGCGCCATGCTCCAAGCCCCTTTGGACGCCCAACCCCTTGGAGGATCAAGCGTAGTCGGGGCGCCGGCCTCGTGCAAGAGAAGCCGTGCGGAGGGTCGGCATGAAAAAGGCGGCGGGATTGATCCGCCGCCTTTGACGGTAACTGCGAGTACGAGTGTTATTTGTACAGGCTGTTGATCCACTGGATGTTGGCGGCGTTCAGGCGTACGGCAGTGTTCGCGTCGGGACTTTCCGCCACGTTGACGCCGGTGATGATGCGCTGCTTGGAGTTGTTGTCATAGGCATAGACCGAGCTGCCGCTCGACCCCGGAAACGTATCGCAGTCATACTGGAAATATTCCGGAGCGATGTTTTCGGCATGCACTTCGCAGCTTGCCTTCCACATCGTCCCCATCGGCTTGTCGCCGGGATAGCCGACGAGGTTGGCGGTGAAGTCGCCGAGATCGTCATAGTTGGCGTAGCCCAGCCAGCCGAGATTGGTGCCGACATCCTGCTTCAGCGTGATGATGCCGAGATCCCACGGGATCACGGAGCCATAATAGCCCTGGTAGTTGTCGATGAAGCCCTGCAGCACATAGGCGCTTTCATAGCTGAAGGCGCCGAACGGAGCGTCATCGGCGGTGCTGCCATTGAGGCCCGGCACGAACAGGTAGTCGGAGAGCCAGTCCTTGTCCTCGTGGCTGTAGAGACAGTGTGCGGCGGTAAGCACGGTGCGCGGGCCGATCAGCGTTGCCGAACAGCTGCCGTAGCCGGTCTTCGACTTGGCTTCGAGATAGCCGATTGCCGAGAACGGATAGGTCTTGGTGTTCTTGACCTGCTCACGATCGTCGGTGCCGAAAACCTGACGTCCGGCTTCGCCTTCGCCAAGGTCAGGATCCTCGGTCTTGCGCGGGCCGCCCTCGGCGCCATTTGCCGGCGCATTCAGTTCCTTGATGATGATCTCTCGCAGCGCTTCGCTCGGTTCGATCTTGATCTCCTTGCCATCGGCGGAACGTCCGATGATGCCATAGGATTTGACAGCCGCTTTCTCGTCGGTGATCGGCGCGGCGCGGTTGTCTTCGTCAGTCAGCGTCGGCGGCGCGATCGGCTTGGCCCGCCCGGGCTTGTAGTCGCCTGACGTCACGTCCCGCATACTTTCGCCATTGCCGGCACTGGCGGAGCCAGGATCGGCGGCGAAAGCAGGGACTGCCGACATTGCGGTGGAAAGCAATGCGGACGCCATCATAAGCTTTGTCAGTTTTGTCATGGTGAGACTCTCCCAAAAGTCAGCAAGGACTGGATCAAAATACAGAAATATTGTCGAGATCGTGGTGGTGCTGAAAAATCGGCAAAGGCTATCGGCGAACGTACCGGATCGTTGTTTGCCTCGGTCAATCTAAAGCCCCCGCCTAAGACCCTGCCACGACATACTGCCTAAAATAATCCAAGATTGGCAATGATAAATCGCTTCCACGTAGCCCGTGGGGGCTATAGAGTTTTGTGCGGGTTCTGCTCGCGGGCACGGTTAGCAAAAGTGGGATTCGGTTTTGTGACCGATCGCGCCCCGTTCGATACGGTGCGTGTCCGGATCGCCGAACCGGCGGCCTCTGGTTGCACAATGCCCGGCGTCGATCCGCGCGGGAGAATTGTCTCAGGAGGGGTTCAGGTGCACATCACAAATCGGTTCGGGCAGGTCGTTGCCGCATCGCTGCTTGGCATCGCCACTGCCGTTGCATTCATCAACGCCGGCCAGGCGGACGAGGCCGCCGTCAGGCCGGAGGCGGCCGTTTCGCCGATGCAGCGGGTGACCGATGCCAGGACCAAGGCAGCGGCGGAGAACCCCGACGGCACCGATCGCGTCTATGGCGGCAATCAGGCTGAAAAGGGCGCCTATCCTTTCCAGGTGGCACTCCTCACCACCGCCAGGCTGGACGAGAATCCGGCCTCTCAGGCCAACGCGCAGTTTTGCGGCGGCAGCCTGATCGCTCCGCAATGGGTGCTGACGGCGGCGCACTGCCTCAACGACAAGGGCCAGCCGATCTCGCCAGACTCCGTCACCGTGCTGACCGGTGCCACGGATCTCAGCGAAGGCAAGCGGCACAAGGTTGTCGAAGTCATCGTCAACGAGGGCTACAGCGAGCAGACGCTCGACAACGATCTCGGCCTGCTCCGGCTCGCCGACCCGGCCGATGCACCGACCATCAAGCTTACCCATGACGCGACACCCGACACCGGCAAGACCACCGTCACCGGCTGGGGCAAGATGCAGGACGGCACCTTCCCGACCACGCTGATGGTCGCCGATCTCGATCTTCAGCCGAACAGTGCCTGCAACAGCGGCATCAAGGCCATCTATGCGCATGACCTGAAAGCGGCTCTCGGAGACCTGTCGCACCGCATGCGCTATTCGGAAAAGGGCATCGATGCCGCGGCCAATGCGATTGCCGCCGACATGACCGATCCGCTGACCAGCAACATGATCTGCGCCGGCACCACCAGCGGCGTGCGTGACGCCTGCAATGGCGACAGCGGCGGACCGCTGTTCATGACCGGCGCCGGCGGCCCGGTCCAGGTCGGCGTCGTCAGTTGGGGCGAAGGCCCCGCTGATGGCAGCGCTGCCTGCGGCCACAAGGACGCCTATGGCATCTACACGCGGCTGGCCAACTACACCGGTTGGATCGAGGCCAAGATGAAGACATCCGCCCCGGCGCCCGAAAAGCCCAAGGCCGGACTCGGCACCGCCCAGAAGCCAAAGTCGCCCTGAAGCGGCCGCTTCGGATTGCCGTGGAAAACGGCGGGAACATCCCGCCGTTTTGTTTGCCGGCTTGCCGAGCGAGCCTATTTCCTTGGCGGACCTTTGCGCTCGGCGGAGGCCGCCCACAGATTGATGTCGGACTCGCGCGCGTAAGTATCGATCTCGGCCAATTCGGCGTCGCTGAAATCGAGCACCTTGAGCGCGCCGACGCAATCCTCGACCTGCTCGGGCCGGCTGGCGCCGATCAGCGCCGACGTCACCTTGCCCTTGCGCAGCACCCAGGCCAGCGCCATCTGCGCCAGCGTTTGGCCGCGTTTGCCGGCGATCGCGTTGAGCGATTTGATGTTGGCAATGGTGCGATCGTTGATAAAAGCCGTCTTCAGCGACTTGCCCTGGGAGGCCCGGCTGCCATCGGGAATGCCGCCGAGATATTTATCGGTCAGCATGCCTTGCGCCAGCGGCGAAAACACGATGGAGCCGACGCCGAGCCCTTCGAGCGTGTCGAGCAGCCCGTCCTCCTCGACCCAGCGGTTCAACATCGAATAGCTCGGCTGGTGGATGACACAGGGCGTGCCCAATTGCCTCAATATGTCAGCGGCCTCGCGGGTGCGCTGCGAATTGTAGGACGAGATGCCGGCATAGAGTGCCTTGCCCGAACGCACCGCATGGTCGAGCGCGCCCATGGTTTCTTCGAGCGGCGTGTCGGGATCGAAACGGTGCGAATAGAAGATGTCGACATAGTCGAGCCCCATCCGCTTCAAGCTCTGGTCGAGGCTGGCCAGCACATATTTGCGCCCGCCCCATTCGCCGTAGGGGCCGGCCCACATCTCGTAGCCGGCCTTGGTCGAGATGATCAGTTCGTCGCGATAGGCGGAAAAATCGGTGCGCAGGATCTCGCCGAAAGCGGTCTCCGCCGAGCCGGGCGGCGGCCCATAATTGTTGGCGAGGTCGAAATGGGTGATGCCGAGGTCGAACGCCTTGCGGACGATGGCCTGCTTGGTCCGATGCGGCGTGTCGTCGCCGAAATTGTGCCACAGCCCGAGCGAGATCGCCGGCAGCTTGAGGCCGGACCGCCCGCAGCGGTTGTAGATCATGTTCTCGTAGCGGTTTTCAGCGGCGATATAGGGCATGGGAAATCCTCGGATATGAACGGACAGGGCACTGTCATCGCAGAGGCGACGAACATGCCCGTACGCCATCCTTTACCCCCTCTCCGTCGGAACGGGGAGAGGGGTAAGCAAAATTATCGATAATCTCCCGCGATCTATTTTTTCTTGGCCAGGAGATCCTTGGCTTGCTTGACGCCAAGCGCGGCCGGGCGCTCGCAAGTGGTCTGCATGGCGACGAACTTGCCGGTTTCGCCGGAGCGCAGAAGGCCGGTCATGACATCGACGGCATGCAACGCGAGTTCCATCGAGCAGCGGTGCGGCCGCCCCTCGGCGATCGCCAGCGCCATGTCGGCCAGGCCCGCCGTCCGGTAATTGGCCATCATGCCTTGGCCGTGCATCTCATTGGGGATGCCCAGCGGATGCTTCCATTTCGGCTGCTTCTTGACCGGTTTGCCCTCTTCGGTGAAGCGGACATCGCCGCCGAAGAAGTTCGGATCCGGCACGAACACCGTTCCGGCCTCGCCATAAAGCTCCATCGGCGCGTGACCGTGAGCCCAGACGTCCCAGCTGGTGTTCAGCGTCACCACGGCGCCGTTCTCGAATTCGAGCAGGCCGTGAATGGTGGTCGGCGTGTTGACAGGGATCTTTTCACCCGCTCGCGGCTTGGAACTGATGGTCCGTTCCTTGGCGGGGGTCGTCGCGAAAGCCGCCACCTGCTTCACCGGCCCGATCAGCTGGATGAGATTGGTGATGTAATACGGTCCGATGTCGAGCACCGGCCCGGCGCCCGGCTGGAAGAAGAAATCCGGATTCGGATGCCAGTGTTCCATGCCATGGCCCATGACATGGCAGGTGCCGCTGGTGATCCTGCCGAGCTTTCCCTCGTCGATCAGTTCACGCACCAGCTGGTGCGCGCCGCCGAGAAACGTGTCCGGCGCCGAGCCGATGCGCAGCCCCTTCTTCTCGGCTCGCGTCTTGAGGTCCTGGCCCTCCTTGAGCGACAGCACGAACGGCTTTTCCGAATAGACGTGCTTGCCGGCATCGAGCACTTGCTTCGACACCTCGTAATGCACGGCCGGAATGGTCAGGTTGACGATGATGTCGATATCGTCGGCCTTGAGCAGATCCTCGACGGTCTCGGCACGGAGCTTGAATTCTTTCGCCCGTGCCCTGGCCGCGTCCATGTTGATGTCGGCGCAGGCGCGCATCTCGATGCCGCGAAACAGCGGCGCCAGCGAGAAATACGCCTTCGAGATGTTGCCGCAGCCGATGACGCCAATACCCAGTTTCTTTGCCATGGTGGTTGTTCCTAGTAGCTCTTGACGGTTGCGATCGAGCGGCGGGCGAAGCGCTCGATGTCGTTGGGATTGTCCTGTTCCATGACAAAGTATTTCGCCGCGCTCTTGGCCCGCAACACCTTGATCAGGTCCGCCCAGTCGATTGTGCCGTGGCCGACATCCGACCAGCCATCCTCATCCAGCCCCTCACCCGGCTTCGCTATGTCCTTGACATGCACGGCGACGATGCGTTTGCCGTGCTTTTCGATCCAGGGCAGCGGATCGGCGCCGCCGCGCACCACCCAGGCAACGTCCATTTCCCAGCCAATGTCGGGGGCGGACGACAGGATATGATCCTGCGGCAGCGAGCCGTCGGCGAGCGCCTTGAACTCGAAATCATGGTTGTGCCAGGCAAAGCCATAGCCGGCCTTCGAGGCCACCTCGCCGACCTTGGCCAGGCGCTCGCCGAAGCCGCGCCAGCCGGCGATATCGGACGGCCTGTCCTCCGCCATCAGATAGGGGCAGATCAAGAGCTTGACGCCGAGCGTTTCGGCGATCCGGCGCACGCCGTCGAAATCCTTCTCCAGCGCATCGATGGAAAAATGCCCAGTCGGCATGGCAAGGCCGTTCTTGTCGAGTTCGGCGCGGAAGGCCTTGGGATCGTCATAGACGCCGCCGAAGCCTTCGACCTCGGCGTAACCGAGTTTGCCGAGCATTTCGAGCACATCGGTCCAAGGCAGGAAATTGCGGGCGCTGTAAAGTTGAAATGACCAGTTCATCGTCTCTGTCCGTTCTGCTTGGGGATTGTCTTTGGGAGGATGGTCTTCTTGGGAGCTACATGCGGTTTCCGGATGGGGTATCGAACAGCGAGGCGCGGGCGGGGTCAAAGCCGATCCGGACCGGATCGCCATTGCGCAGCGTCTTTTCCGCCTCGACGCGGAAGGAGAAATTGCGGTCGCCGAGCTTCGTCCACACCAGCGTATCGGAGCCCATCGGCTCGACGATTTCGACGGCGGCGTCGGTGGCAAAGGGCATGGAGTTCGCGGCCTCGCCAAAGGCAACGTGCTCGGGGCGGATCCCGAACACGCAAGGCCCGCTCTTGTTGCCGGCGCCGTCGAAGCCGTAGCGATCGAGCGGTATGGTCAAATCCCCGGTCTTGAACACCGCCGTCGTGCCGGCTTCCAGTTGTCCCTCGACGAAATTCATCGCCGGCGAGCCGAGGAACCCTGCAACGAACCGGTTGACCGGACGATTATAGATGGTCTGCGGCGCGTCGAGCTGCTGGATGACACCGCCCTTCATCACCGCGATGCGGTCGGCCAGCGTCATCGCCTCGATCTGGTCATGGGTGACGTAGATCATCGTGTTCTGCAGCTTGCGGTGCAGAAGCTTGATCTCGACGCGCAGCTCCGAACGCAGCTTGGCATCGAGATTGGACAGCGGTTCGTCGAACAGGAAGACATCGACATCGCGCACCAGCGCCCGCCCGATCGCCACGCGCTGGCGCTGGCCGCCCGAGAGTGCGGCCGGCTTGCGCTGCAAAAGCGGCTCGATCTGCAGGATCTCGGCGGCGCGTGCAATGCGCTTGGCGATTTCGTCCTTGGCGATGCCGGCGACACGCAGCCCGAAGGACAGGTTCTTCTCCACCGTCATCTGCGGATAGAGCGCATAGGACTGGAAAACCATGCCGATGCCACGGTCCTTGGGCTCTTCCCAGGTGACGTTCTTGCCCTTGATGAAGATGCGGCCTTCGGAAATGTCGAGCAGGCCGGCGATGCAGTTGAGCAAGGTAGACTTGCCGCAGCCGGAAGGTCCGAGCAGCACGATGAACTCGCCTTCGGCGACATCGAGGTTGAGCGTCTGCAGCACCGAGACCGCGCCGAAGTTCAGCGACAGGTCCTGGATCGAAACGCTGGTGCCATTCGCCGCCATCGACATCACCCTTTCACCGCGCCGGCGGCAATGCCGCGCACGAACAATTTGCCGGAAATGAAATAGACGATCAGCGGCACCAGCCCGGTCAGGATGGTGGCGGCCATGTTGACGTTGTATTCCTTCACGCCCTGCACCGAGTTGACGATGTTGTTGAGCTGCACCGTCATCGGATAGGTGTCGGGACGGGTGTAGACGACGCCGAACAGGAAGTCGTTCCAGATGCCGGTCACCTGTAGAATGACGGCGACGACGAAGATCGGCAGCGACATCGGCAGCATGATGCGCAGATAGATGCCCCAGAACCCGGCGCCGTCGACGCGCGCCGCCCGGAACAGCTCCTCCGGCATCGAGGTGAAATAATTGCGGAACAGAAGCGTCAGGATCGGCATGCCGAAAATTGAATGCACGATCACCAGGCCGGTAAGGCTGCCATAGAGGCCGATCTCGCGCAGGATGATGACGATCGGATAGATCATCACCTGATAGGGAATGAAGGCACCGACGATCAGGATGACGAAGAATGTGTCGGCGCCCTTGAAGCGCCAATTGGCGAGCGCGTAGCCATTCACCGAGGCGATGGCGATCGACAGGATCACCGAGGGAACGGTGATGCGCACCGAGTTCCAGAAACCGCGCGAAAGCCCGTCGCAATTGAGGCCGGTGCAGGCCTGCGACCACGCCTTGACCCAGGGCTCGAAGGTGATCTCGAGCGGCGGCGAGAAGATGTTGCCGAGGCGGATTTCCGGCATGCCCTTGAGCGAGGTGACGACCATCACATAGAGCGGCAGGAGGTAGTAGAGCGCCACCACGATGAGCGTACCGTAGAGGAAAATGTTGCGGCGCGAGAACATGTGTCGCGGCTTCGGTCCGCTCGGTCCGGAGACGCCAGCTTGCGGGTTTGACGACGCGGCGGACAAGGAGACGACGTGGTCAGACACGCTTGCGGCCTCCGAATTCGAGATAGGCCCATGGCACGATGACGATCATCACCGACAGCAGCATCATGGTCGAGGCGGCAAAGCCCTGGCCGAGATTCTGGGCGAAGAACATGTAGTCGTAGACATATTTTGCCGGCACTTCGGAGGCGATGCCGGGACCGCCGCTGGTCTGCGCAACGACGAGGTCGTAGACCTTGACGATGCCGGACGCGATGATCACCAGCGTGGTGATGAACACCGGCCGCATCATCGGGATTATGATGAAGAGATAGGTCTTCCACATGGGTATCCCGTCCACCCGTGCGGCCTTCCAGATATCCTCGTCGATGCCGCGCAGGCCCGCCAGCATCAGGCACATGATCAGTCCCGTGCCTTGCCAAAGCGCGGCGATCGATATGCCGTAGATGACGATGCTGGAATTGTAGAGCGGATTGAAGTCGAAGCTGGTCCAGCCGAGGCTTCGCACCACGCCCTGGACGCCGAAATCCGGATTGAGCAGCCACTGCCAGACAAGGCCGGTGACGATGAAGGAGAGTGCGAAGGGGTAGAGGAAGATGGTGCGGAAAGTGTCCTCGAAACGGATCTTCTGGTCGAGCAGGGCTGCCAGCAGAAACCCGATCACCAACGAGAACACCAGTGAGATCACGCCGTAGATCAAGAGATTCTCGATCGAGATCAGCCAGCGCGGCGTCGCCCACAGCCGGTAATACTGGTCGAGCCCGACGAAATTCAACCGCGGCAGGAGCTTCGAATTGGTGAAGGAATAAAGCACCGTCCACGCCGTGCCGCCGACGAACACCACCACGGCGGTGAGCACCATCGGGATCGAGGCGATTTTCGCGTTGAGATTGCGGAAAAGCTGGTTGGGGCGTTCGCTGTTGCTCATCTCGGCAGCCTCGCTGGGACAATGAGAGCCTCACGCTCCCGACCCTCGATGGACAAGGGCCGGGAGCTGGCGGGGACGCCTGAGATCAATCGGCGGAAGCGATGATGTCGGCGAAACGCTTCTGCGCCTCTTCGAGGGTCATGTCGGGCTTGGCGAAGAACTCCGAAAACAGGTCCTCCTTCTGCTTCTGGCTGTCCTGCGAGAGCAGCTGGTCCGTCCACGGGATGACCGCGCCCTTGGCCAGGATGGCGAGGCCCTTCTTCATGCAGTCATTGGCCGCGTCGAGGTCGACGTCGCCGCGCACCGGCAGCGAGCCCTTCTTGAGGTTGAAGGCGACCTGGGTCTTGGGATCGAGCAGGGTTTCGGCCAGTACTTCCTGCGCCTTGGCCTTGTCGGCATCCTTGAGCAGCGGGAAGTAGAAGGCGTCGCCGCCCGTGGCGATGACCTCGTTCAGGCCAAGGCCGGGAAGACAGGTATAGTCCTTGCCGGCGGTCTTGCCGGCGACCTGGAACTCGCCTTGGGCCCAGTCGCCCATGATCTGGCCTCCGGCCTTGCCGGTGATGACCATGTTGGTGGCCTGGTTCCAGTCCTGCACATTGGTGTTCTTGGCCATCTTGCGCGCATCGTCGGCTGCCTTGAAGACCTTGGCGACTTCGGGACCGGCGGCGAACTTGGCGTCCTTGTCCTTGTAGACCTTGAGGAAGGTGTCGGTTCCGCCGACCGCGGCAAGCAGCACGTCGAAGGCGCCCGACGCCTGCCAGGCCTGCCCACCGACCGCGAGCGGCACGATGCCTGCCTTCTCCAGCGCCGGGGCCGCGGCCACATATTCATTCCAGTTCTTCGGCACCGGCACGCCGGCCTTTTCGAAGGCCGCGTTCGACAGCCAGAGCCATTGCCAGGAATGGATGTTGACCGGAACGCAATAGATCTTGCCGCCGATCGTGCAACTGTCGAGGAGGCTCTTGGGCCGCACCACTTCCGTCCATTTGCCCTTGGTGGCGACATCGGTGAGGTCGCGCATCAGGCCGGCCTGCACCAGTTCTTCCGCCTGCCGGCCATGATTGAATTGGGTGGCTCCCATCGGATCGCCGCCCGTGATGCGGCTGATCATGATCGGCCGCGCCGTGCCGCCGGATCCGGCGATGGCACCGTCGACCCAGTGATTGCCTGTGGCGTCGAATGCCTTGGCGAGTTCGGCGACCGCCGCCGCCTCGCCACCGGAGGTCCACCAATGGGTGACTTCCAGATCGGTCGCGGCCGCTGGCCCGGCGGCGTTGAGCGCAACTGTCGCGGCAAAGGCAGCGGTCAGGAATTTGTATCGCATTTCGGCTTCCTCCCAGAAATCTGAAACGTTACAGATTTTCGATACGGCAATTGCGCCGATGGTGCAACCCCGGCCGTGCGGATGACCTTACATTTTTTCGAAGCGCGAATAAATTCTTGCAGCCCGCCGCGTGTGCTGCATCGCAACACGCCGCGATTGCAGTGCAAAACGGTCAATATTTCCTGTAAAACTCGGCAAAGTCGCCGCGAAGGCGGCATTTCGCCTTGGATTCCCAAGAGAATTTGCCCACCAGATATCCGCAACCATACTGGCGCACGACAAGCCGAGATTGGCAATCTGTAACGTTTCAGTATATTGCAGCCACACAAGGCCTGAAATCACGCCGGATTGCGGATTGCGGCGATTGCCGACCCGGCCTGCGGCTGCTATGCGCCTGACGGGCGGGAAGAATGGACAAACAGCGGACGGAAAAAAACGAAGAGGCGTCGACGCGAGAGCGGCCGACGCTGAAGACGCTTGCCTTCATGACCGGGCTCGGCGTCACCACCGTATCGCGCGCCCTGAAGGATGCCCCGGAGATCGGCGCCGAGACCAGGCGCCGCGTCCAGCTCGTCGCCAAGCAGATCGGCTACCGGCCCAACCGTGCCGGCGTGCGCCTCAGGACCGGCAAGACCAATGTCATCAGCCTCGTGCTCAACACCGAGCAGGAGATCATGAGCTTCGTCTCCGACATCATCTACGGTGTCACCGAAGTCATCGCCGACACGCCCTACCACTTGATCGTCACACCCTATTCGCGCTCGCAGGATCCGCTGGATCCGGTGCGCTATCTCGTGGAGACCGGTTCGGCCGACGGCGTCATCATCTCGCGCACGCAGCCGAACGATCCGCGCGCCCGCTACATGCTGGAGCGCGGCATACCCTTCGCCACGCATGGCCGCACCGATATGGGGCTGGTTCATCCCTACCATGATTTCGACAACTACGCCTTCGCGGCCGAGGCCGTGCGCCATCTCGCCGGCATGGGCCGCCGCCGGCTCGCTTTGGTGACGCCGCCGGTCGGTTTGAGCTACTACCGCCATACGGTCGACGGCTTTGCCGACGCGCTGAGCGAAGTCGGCGCCAGCGAGGTGCCGTTCAACACCATCTCGATCGACCATTCGATCGAACAGATCAGGATGAGGACCGCGCAACTGATGCGGCGCGACATCAGGCCGGACGGCATTATCAGCAGCGCCGCCGCCGCGACGCTCGCCATCGTCGCCGGTATCGAGGATGCCGGGTTCAAGCTCGGCCGCGACGTCGACGTGGTGTCGAAGCAGTCGTCGGATCTGCTGCATCTGTTCCGGCATGAATTGCTGGTCGTCAACGAAGATTTCAGGCTGGCCGGCTCCGAGCTTGCACGCTCGGTGCTCGGCTGGATCGGTGGCACCGCGCCCGGCTCGCTGCAGAGCCTGAGCGAGCCGAAGGGCGTCGTGGCCTATCGGCGCTCAGGCGACTAACCCGCGGCGCCGCTGCCCCACGGGCCGTGGAACGCACCCTGCTCGCCGATGCGCTCGAAACCATGCGCGCCGAAGAAGTCGCGCTGCGCCTGGATCAGGTTCGAGGTGCCGCGGCCCTGGCGGTAGCTGTCGAAATAGGCAAGCGCCGAAGACAGAGCCGGCACCGGCGTCCCGGCTTCGGAAGCCCTCGCCACGATGCGCCGCAGCGACGGATGCGCCTCCTGCATCAAGCTGATGAAAGCCGGCGCCATCAGCAGGTTGGTCGAAGCGCCGCCACTGCTGAAGGCCTCGGCCATTGTGTCGAGCATTTGCGAGCGGATGATGCAGCCGGCGCGCCAGATCTTGGCGATGGTCGGCATCGGCAGGTTCCAGTTGAACTCCTTCGAGGCGCCGGCCATCACGGCAAAGCCCTGCGCGTAAGCAGCGATCTTGCCGGCGAATAGCGCCAGTTCGAGGTCTTTCAGCAGCGTGTCCTTGTCGCCCGAAATTTTCGTCACGCCGATATTGCCATAGGCCTTTTCGGCTGCCTGCCTTTCGTCCTTGATCGACGACAGCACGCGCGCCGCCACCGCCGCCTCGATCGCGGTCGCCGGAATGCCGAGCTGCTGCGCCTCGATGACGGACCACTTGCCGGTGCCCTTCTGGCCGGCGCGATCGAGGATGATGTCGACCACCGGCTTGCCGGTCTTCGGATCGTCGGCGGCGAGCACCTTGGCGGTGATCTCGATCAGGTAGGAATTGAGCCGGCCCTTGTTCCAGTTGGAAAATACCGTGCCGATCTCCTTCGGCCCCATGCCCAGGCCATCGCGCAGGATGCCGTAGATCTCGGCAATCATCTGCATGTCGGCATATTCGATGCCGTTGTGGATGGTCTTGACGAAATGCCCGGCGCCGTCGGTGCCGAGCCAGGCCGCGCACGGCTCGTCCTTGAACTTGGCCGAGATGGCGGTCAGCACCTTTTCGACACGCTTCCAGGAGTCTTCGGTGCCGCCGACCATGATCGACGGCCCATGGCGCGCGCCCTCCTCGCCGCCCGAGACACCCATGCCGATAAAGGTCAAACCCGAGCCGGACAGTTCCGAGAAGCGCCGCATCGTGTCGCGGAAATTGGCATTGCCGGCGTCGATGACGATGTCGTTGGCCGACAGCACGCCGCGCAGCGCCTCGATCTGCTCGTCCACCGGCTTGCCGGCCAGCACCATGATGATGATCGGGCGCGGTGGCCGGATCGCCGCGGCAAGCTCTTCCAGGCTGTAACAGGGGACGACCATGTTCCTGAGCGCACCGGCATTCTCCACGAAGGCGTCGGTGCGTGCCTTGGTGCGGTTGAAGACGGCGATGCGGTGCCCGTGTTCGGCGATGTTCAGCGCCAGGTTGGAACCCATCGTGCCAAGGCCGATCAGGCCGATTTCGGCTTTTTCCATCGTTTCTTCCCTGCTTTCGGATCGCTTTGTTGAGGCCGTGTTTTGCGGGCGATGATTGACGAGCGTTTCGGGCCGCGTCAACCGCCTCGCCGAATTGTGTTATAGCCGCACGCAGACGTTTCCCGTTCGACAATGGTATCACATCCGTGAGTTACGGCCTGATGTCGATCGGCGCCTCGATCTTCACCACGTCGAAGTCCGAGACCAGGATGTCGATGCGCGCCATCCAGCGGCCGGGCACTGGAATGACGAGATTGTCGACACGCCAGCTGCCATCGCCGGGCTTGGTTGCTGCGCGCTTCAGCGGCTCGATGCCGGAGTCGGGCTTCGACAGCACCAGCGTCACTTCCTTGGCATCGAGCGGTCCCAAATCCCCGGTCATGATGATCATCGAGGCGGAAACCCGGCCGGCGTGGCCAGGCGTGATGCTGAGATCGGCCATCGCCTGCAGCGCGTGGATGTGGACCGAAACCGGTTGCGCCGCCGCGATCGCCAGCGCCCGTGGTGGTGGCGTGAAGCGCCAGCCCGCGGCGACACCGAAGATCGCCAGCACGATCAGCACTTCGACGCCGACCGAGCGGGTGAGCCTGCGTTGCACCTCGGTCGCGCCCGCCTCGGCCGAAGCGGTAAGCTTCCAGCGGTTGACGGCGGCAAGCGTGAACAGGAAGACCAGCAGCGCGAGCTTGACCAGCAGCAGCCGGCCATAGGCAGTATCGATCAGCGCCGAGGGCGTCTGTACCTGGATCACGGCCAACACGGCGCCCGCCCCGGCAAGCAAGGCGACCACGGGCAGGATGGCCCATGAGAAGCGGCGCAGGAATTCAACGGCGCCGGCCGCTTGACGCTTCAGCGCTAGACCCAGCGGCACCAGAGCGCCGGCCCAGAAAGCGATACCGGCGCCATGCACGAAAACCAGCGGCCGTGTCAGCCACTGCGGCTCGGCGGCACTGGCGTGGCCACTTGCGGCAAGTGCCGCGCCCACACCGGCGAGCCCGACAAGGGCAAGCGGCCTGGCAGCCGCGCGCGGTCCGGCCAGCGAAAGCAGGCCGAGACCCAGCGCGATCAGAGCGATCAGCACCGTCCAGCCGAAGCTGGTGCCGAGACCGGTGCGCCAGACAACCGGCTGCGCCAGATGGGAGAGCGGCGCTCCAAGCGCATCGAGGCCTTGCAAGCCCAGCGATAGCGGCGCCGCCACCAGTCCGCACAGGATCGTCCCGGCAACAAAGCGCTGACCGGCGCGGCCATCGCCAGCCAGCCAGGCAAGGGCGAAAGCGCCGCCAATGCCGAGGAAAAGCCCTGCATAGAGAAGGACCTTGCCGATCCAGATCGCCGACCGCAGCGGCCAGTCGATCGCTTCGGAGACGGCCGGCGGCTCGCTTGGCGCGCCGATGGAAAACAAGAGCGAGCCGCCGACCGGATGGCCGTCGGCGGAAATGACACGCCAGCTCAGCACATGCGTGCCCGATTTGAGCGCCTGCGCATTGTCGATCTCGACCGTCTGGTCGCTGAGGCGGAAGGATGTCAGCGCAACCGGCGTGCCGTCGGGCCTCACCAGCGTCAGCACCAGCGGCGCAACCGGCTCGCTGAAGGTCAGGGAGAACCGCGCCGGCGCCTGTGCCAGCACGGCGCCGTTGGCCGGGTCGGTCTTGATCAGCGCCGCATGGGCAAAGGCCTGGCTTGTCGAGGCCATGACGATGAACGCGATGACCATCGCGAAAAGACCGGGCCAGCCGAATCGCTTGCTGGTCGTTGCGGGCCTTTGAAGTGGGGATCTCGCGTTCATGCTGTCGCCATGGAATTGGCGGCGCACCTTGCCGACAGGGCGCGCCGCCAGAAAATCATTTCTTCGGCGTGAGCTTGATGCCGGGCGCCGGGTTCTCAAGCGCGTCCTCATCCTGTCCGGCCGCCGGAATCTCGATCCAGCGGGCGGCGGCATCGCCGCATTCCTGCACCACCGGGAAGTAGAGTTTCTGGCCGGCGGGCAAATCCGCCGTCAGCGTCGCCCGGAAGGCGAACTCGTCGTAAAATTCATCCGGCAGATTGCCGCCGCTCCAGTCGACTTCCTTCACCCCGTCGGCCACCGCCTCGCCGTAGAGCAGGTACGACTTCTCGTACTTGCCCTTCTTGGTCTGCAGCGTCCAGCCAGGCTTGGGCATCGGCTTGACCGCGATCACCCCTTCCGGGATCTGCACGCGTACGGCGGTCGTCGCCTTGCCGTCGCAACCATGCGGCACGCGCAGCACTGCTTTGTAAGTCGAGCCGACCGCCGCCTCCTGGGTCTCGAGCGTGATGTGCGCGAAGGCGGCATTTGTCCCCAGCACAAGAAACGCGCCGGCCGCCAAAAGATATCTGATCATGATGGTCCCTCTGATGTCAAAATTGGTGGATCGGAACGATCAATTGGCGTGGTCGTCCATGCCACCCATTTCGCCCATGCCCTCGACGGCGAACTCGACGCTGACCGTACCGGCCTTCTCGAAGGTCAGCGTGGCGGCGAACTTTTCGCCCTGCTTGGGTTGCCGCTTCAGGCCTATGAACATCAGGTGATAGCCTCCGGGCGCGAGCGCGACCTTGCCGCCTGCCGGGATTTCCAAGCCACCGTCCACGGGCCGCATGGTCATGACGCCGTCCTTGACCCCCATTTGATGCAGTTCGGCCTTTTCGGAGACGTCGGAGGAGATCGACAGCAGCCGGTCCGGTGTACTGCCCTTGTTGACGATGGTGAAATAGCCGCCGGCCACCTTGGCGCCAGCCGGCGTGGCGCGCGACCAGGGGTGTTCGATTTCGAGATCGCCGACCTTGAATTCATGCGCCGGGACGGCCTGGACGCCAACGAACAACAGGGCAAAGGCCAATGTGATGATGCCGAGATCGGCTTTGAAGCGAGACAGGGTGCGGCCGAACGCGATGCCCGCCGACATACGGAAAGAATGGGACATGGTTGCTCCATGACGTGATGATCGCGCCGTCGCCGGTCGCGAATGGATTTGCTCTTGGATGAGTACGCTCGCGAAAGGTTCCGCAAGCAAGCAGGCTCAACCCGCCATCGGCGGCGCGCGCGGGTTCGACGGGGAGCGTTCGCGGGCGAAGTCGAGATGCGTGGTCGCCGAGAAGACGAAGGCGACGGCCTCGAAGGAAAGGGACGCAAGTGCAAGCCCGGCATCGGGCGGCGGCGCATAGGCCGGCGAAAACATACTGCAGCCAAGTGTGCAGCAGGCCGGCAGGTGGGACGGATGCTGGTCGCCGCCGGGAAGCTGGGAGGCGCCGTCGTGGGTACAGATGACGTTGCCGAAGGCGTCGAGCTGCGCGGCACTCGGCGCGGTGCTGAAGGCGAACGCACCAAGTGTCGACTGGAGCAACAGCAAATAGGCCGCGACAAGCACGACCGGAATGCTCCACCGTCTCTCCGGGCCGATCAAGCCATCTGCCTCTTCAAACAATCGATGACGATACCTAGCACGGCCGAGACAGGTCGAAAATCGCCAATTCGCTGCTGCGGCAACGCGGCAGGATCAGCTCTTTTGGGATGGCCGGCTTTCCGGGATCGAGGTCAGCAATGTCTGGCGTGCCGACTTCAGATGCCTGCGGCAGGCTGCATCGACCTTGCCGAGGTCGCGCGACTTGAGTGCCTCGATATAGGATAGATGCTCGCCGATCGCGACTTCGTTGCGCTCGCGTTCCTGCGCCTTGTTCCACTGGTAATGGTAATGGAAGATCATGGCGATGACGTCGTAGAAATCAACGATGAAGCGGTTGTGCGAGGCGCGATGGATAAGCCGATGGAAGCGCTCGTCCAGCTCCGAAAACTCATTGAAGCGCGTCGCGATCTCGCGTGCCAGAGCGCGGTGTTCCTCCTCCAGCCGGTCGAGATCCCCCCAGACCGGACTATCCCGCGGCAGCGCGGTGAACGCGGCGGCCGAGCGCAATTCGAACATCTCGCGGATCTCGGTCAGTTCCAGTGCGAAGGCCCGTGTAAAGCCTTTCAGCACCCAATGGCTGTTGCGGCGTTTCTCGATCAGGCCGAAACGGGAGAAGCGGATCAGGAACTCGCGCACGCTGGTGGTGCCGACGCCGATCTCACGCGCCAGTTCGAGCTCGTTGACCTGCATGCCGGCCTCGGCGCCGCCGGCAAGCAGCCTGCGCATGAACGACCGCTCGATGATCTCGGCCAGCGTGTCGGTCTCTTCCTCGGGGAAGAAATCGTCGGGACGCGGGTCGCGCAGCACCGTCTTGGCACGCTTGTTCCAGGCGATCAGCCCGGTTTCCTCCATACGCGCCAGGATGCTGCGCACGGTTGTGCGGCTGACGCCGAGCAGCCCGCCCAGTTCGGGTTCCGAAGGCAGGCTGCGCGTCTCGTCGAGCAGCCTGAGGCACCGGTTGTAGGCATCCTTGTAGACGTTGTTGCTCTTCGACATCCCCTGCCCCACTCATCCCGCGCTTGCGGCGGCCGGCTTGAAGCGCAATATGACCTTCCCAGAACCCTGAAAAGCAGGAATCGCTTTCACTGGGTCAGGCTCATTGTTTCCAGCGCCACCAAGGGCCGAACCCGAGCGAAAAAACAATTGACGCAAAACTGTTTTTTCACGATAAAAGACATTAGCTCTTAACAGGCGCGTGTCAATCCGCGCATCCCAGGATCACCCAGGAAACACCCGTGAACGTCTCGAACACCATTCTTCTATCTCCCGCCGACAATGTCGCCGTTGCCAATGGCCGTATCGAGATCGGCACCACGCTGCCGGGCGGCGCGCTCGCTGCCGCCGTCATCGAGCCTGGCCACAAGGTGGCGATCAAGTCGATTGCCGCGGGTGAGGCTGTGGTCAAATACGCCCAAGCGATCGGCCGCGCTACACAGGACATCGCGCCGGGCGAGCATGTCCATTCGCACAATCTGGTTTTCGAGGCCGGTCGGCTGCCGGTGGTGCCGCCGAGCGAGGCCGAGCATGCGACGGAGGCCGACCGCGCCCGCACTTTCATGGGCTATCGCCGAGCCGATGGCCGCGCCGGCACGCGCAACTTCATCGGCATCATCGCCAGTGTCAATTGTTCGGCCACCGTCTGCCATTCGATCGCCGACACCGCCAACAGGACGTTGCTGCCGAAATATCCCGGCATCGATGGCTTCGTGCCGATCGTCCATGGCCAGGGCTGCGGCATGAGCGGCACCGGCGACGGCATGATGGTGCTGCACCGGACCTTGGCCGGCTATGCCCGCCATCCTAATTTCGGCGGCGTGCTGATGGTCGGCCTCGGCTGCGAGGTCAACCAGCTCACCCTTTACGGCCAGAAAGGTGCCGCCGCCGGCAAGCGCCACTTCAACATCCAGGATGCCGGCGGGTCGCGCAAATCGGTGGAAAAGGCGATGGGCGTACTGGCCGAGATATCAGAGGAAGTCGGCCAGTTGAAGCGTGAGCCGATCCCGGTCAGCGAGATCGTCGTCGGCCTGCAATGCGGCGGTTCCGACGGCATGTCTGGTATCACGGCCAATCCGGCGCTGGGCGCGGCGGTCGACATTCTCGCTGGCGTCGGCGGCATCGGCATCCTCTCCGAGACGACGGAAATTTATGGCGCCGAGCATCTGCTCGCCTATCGCGCGGCGACGCCCGAGGTCGCCAAGAAGCTCGATGGCTATGTGAAATGGTGGGAAGATCACGTCGCCAAGCATGGCGCCTCGATCGACAACAACCCCTCGCCCGGCAACAAGCGCGGCGGCCTCACCACCATCCTGGAAAAGTCGCTCGGTGCCGTCGCCAAGGGCGGCCAGACGCCGCTCAACGGCGTGTTCGGCTACGCCGAGAAGGTCACCGGCAACGGGCTGGTGTTCATGGACACGCCCGGTTACGACCCGGTCTCGGCCACCGGACAAGTCGCAGGCGGCGCCAATGTCATCGTCTTCACCACCGGCCGCGGTTCCTGCTTCGGCTGCCGGCCGACACCGTCGATCAAGGTCGCCACCAACTCGACCATGTATCACCAGATGGAAGAGGACATGGACGTCAATTGCGGCGTCATCGCCTCCGGCGAAAAGACCATTGCCGGGATGGGCCGGGAGATCTTCGAACTGATTGTCGAGACGGCTTCGGGCCGCAAGACCAAGAGCGAGGATTTTGGCTACGGCGACAACGAGTTCGTGCCCTGGCATCTCGGCGCAACCCTCTAGTTCTTGTATTCGCGCCACGGACTTTCGTGGAATTGTCTTGGATTGATGTCTTGGGATCCGCCGGCTGCGGCGGCAACGGGGAGGTTGTGCATGGAAAGACGCCGCATCGGCCAGACGGCGCTGGAGGTCACGGAAGTCAGTTTCGGCGGCGCCGCGATCGGCGGCCTCTACCGCGCCTGTTCGCGCGAGGCGGCGATGGAAACGCTGCAAGGCGCCTGGGAAGCGGGCTTGCGCTATTTCGACACCGCGCCCTTCTACGGCTTCGGCCTGTCGGAGCGTCGCTTCGGCGACTTCCTGCGCTACAAGCCACGCGATTCCTACGTGCTTTCGACCAAGGTCGGCCGCCTGTTCCGCCCGGTGCCGGAAGACCAGGTTCCCGACCACTCCTATGTCGATCCGTTGCCCTTCGCGCTGGACTACGATTATTCCTATGACGGCATCATGCGGTCGGTCGACTTCAGCTATGCACGCCTTGGGCTAAACAGGATAGACATCCTGTATGTGCACGATATCGGCGTCTACACGCATGGGGTCGAGAAGACCAAGCTGCATTTCCGCCAGCTGATGGATGGCGGGCTCAAGGCGCTCGAGGAGTTGAAGCGGGCCGGTACGATTTCCGCCTATGGGCTCGGCGTCAACGAAGTCCCAATCTGCCTTGACGTGATGCGCCGGGCGCCGCTCGACTGCATCCTGCTCGCCAGCCGTTATTCCTTGCTCGACCGCAGCGCGGAAGCCGAACTGCTGCCGCTGTGCCGTGCGCAGCAGACGTCGCTGGTGATCGGTGGCGTTTTCAACTCGGGCATATTGGCGACCGGGCCGGTGCAAGGCGCCCATTTCGACTACCAACCCGCCAGCCACGATGTGCTCGACCGTGTCGACGCCATGGAGAGGATCGCCGGTGAAGGCGGTTATCCGCTGCCGGCGGCCGCGTTCCAGTTTCCATTGCACGAGCCAGCCGTCGCCACCGTGCTGACCGGCACGGCAAAATTGGCGAACCTGACGCGCAACCTCGAACTGCTCGATATCGACGTGCCGGAGACGGAATATGCCAAGTATCGTCCCTACACGGTGGTGCAGGAACTGCCTTGAGGCCCCGCACTTCGCGATGTCCATAAGGGCAGGGGCCGACTTCACAATGTCGCGATCCAGAAAGAACGAACATTCCATATTGACTGGTGGATGGAATTAATATTCCATACACTCTCGGAACGGAAACGGAAGCGCCTGACTACGACAAGGGAGGAGCCGCGCTGGCAGGCGGGGCATTGTCAGGCCTTTGAAGGACTGACTGGAAACACCGCTTGCATCGGCTGGATCGATGCACTATCAAAACAGTGCAACTGTTTTTTATTGATAAAGTTCTGTTTGGGCCACGCCTATCCGAACGGAGCTTCCGTAAACGTTCACCGGGCGACTTAGGGAGGATCCTAATGAAATTCGTGACCAGCATTCTCAACCGCCGCGCCGTCATGGCCCTGGCGGCAGCCTCGATGCTCACCGGCGTCATGCATACCGCACCGGTTTCGGCGGCGGACGTGACCATTCCGATCATCGTCAAGGACACCACGTCCTTCTACTGGCAGATCGTTCTGGCCGGCGCCCGCAAGGCCGGCAAGGATCTCGGCGTCAATGTGCCGGAGCTCGGCGCCCAGGCTGAAACCGACGTCAACGGCCAGATCTCGATCCTCGAGAACGCCGTCGCCGGCAACCCGGCCGCCGTCGTCATCGCGCCGACCGAAGCCAAGGCGCTCGGCAAGCCGATCGACGAGGCCGCGGCCAAGGTCAAGGTCATCGGCATCGACTCGGGCGCCGACTCGAAGGCCTTCACCTCGTTCCTGACCACCGACAACGTGCAGGGCGGCCGCGTCGCCGCTGACGGTCTCGCCGCCGCCATCGGCGCCGCCAACGGCGGCAAGGTCGAGGGCAAGGTTGCGCTTATCACCGCGCTCCCCGGCGCTGGCTCGCTCGAACAGCGCGCGCAAGGCTTCAAGGAACAGCTCAAGGCCAAATATCCCGGCCTCGAACTGATCGCCGACAAATACGCCGACGGCCAGGCCACCACCGGCCTCAACATCGCGACCGACCTGATCACTGCCAATCCGGACCTGAAAGGCATCTTCGCGTCAAACCTGATCATGGCGCAAGGCGTCGGCCAGGCGATCGCCGAGAACAAACTTGCCGGCAAGGTCGGGCTGATCGGCTTCGACAGCGACGAGAAGCTGATCAAGTTCCTCAATGACGGCGTCATTTCCGGCCTCGTCGTCCAGGATCCGTACCGGATGGGCTATGACGGCATCAAGACCGCGCTTGCCGCCTCGAAGGGCGAGAAGGTGGAGGCAAACGTCGACACTGGCGCCAATCTGGTGACCAAGGACAACATGAAGGATCCCAAGATCGACGCGCTGCTCAACCCGAAGCTCTAAGCAGCCCGTGTTCGAAACCGTTTCCGGGGCGTCGCGCCCCGGAAACATCCGCCGCCACAAGCGGCTTGGCAATCGGCCGGCTTCGGCTAGGCTGTTTGAAAAGACGATCGCAGCCTCGCCGGGTGCCAGCCGCGAGGCCAATCTGGGAGGATCGCCATGACGCCGACGGCGCACGAACTGCATCCGGCTCCCACGCTGGAGCCCGGCAGGACCATCCTCGAATTGCGCGGGCTAGAAAAGCGTTATCCCGGCACTCACGCCTTGAAGCCGGTGGACCTTGCCTTCAAGGCAAGCGAGATCCACGCCATCGTCGGCGAGAACGGCGCCGGCAAATCCACGCTCATCAAGCTTTTGACCGGCGTCATGCCGCGCACCTCCGGAGAAGTGATCTGGGAGGGCCAACCGACTGCACTGGCGACCCCGCATGAGGCAATGGCGCTCGGCATCAACGCCGTGCACCAGGAGGTCGTGCTGTGCCGCCATCTGACCGTCGCCGCCAACATGTTCCTCGGCGAGGAGAATTCGCGCTTCGGGATCCTGCAGCAGCGCGCCATGGTCAGGGAAGCGCAGAAGATCATCGATGATCTCGGCTTCGACTTGCCGGCGCATGTCACATTGGGCGATCTGACCATTGGCCAGCAGCAGCTGATCGCCGCCGCCCGCGCCACCGTGCGTGGCACCAAGTTCCTGATCTTCGACGAGCCGACCGCCTACCTGACCCGCAAGGAGGCCGACCAGCTCTTCACCTTGATCCGCCGGCTGAAGTCGGAGGGCGTGACGATCATCTATATCAGCCATCGCATGGAGGAAGTGTTCGAGCTCGCCGATCGTGTTTCGGTGCTGCGCGACGGCACGCTGGTCGGCACCAGGAACATCAGCGAGACCAATGACGCAGAACTCGTCAAGCTGATGATCAACCGCTCGATCGAACAAATCTACCACAAGGATCATTTCACTCCGGGTGCCGCGATCGTCGAGGCCAGGAACTTGTCGGGCAAGGGCTTCGAAAACGTGTCGATGACAGTCCGTGCCGGCGAGATCGTCGGGCTCTACGGCCTGATCGGCGCCGGACGCAGCGAATTCGTCACCACGCTCTACGGCCGGCACAAGAAGTCGGCCGGCCAGGTCCTGTGGGAAGGCAAGGATGTCCAGATCAACTCCGAGCATGACGCGATCAAGCTCGGCATGGCGCTGGCGCCGGAAAGCCGCCGCGACCAGGGCCTTTGTCTCAACCTGCCGGTTGGCCTCAACCTCAATTTGCCGATCTACAAGCGCATCTCCAGCAATCTGTTGATCTCGAACGCGAAAGAGAAGGCCGAGGCCGACCGCCAGATCGCTGGCCTCAGGATCAAGACGCCGACGCGCCATGCGTTGGCGTCCAGCCTTTCGGGCGGCAATCAGCAGAAGATCGTCATCGGCAAATGGCTGGCCCATGGCGCCAAGCTGTTCATCTTCGACGAGCCGACGGTTGGCGTCGATGTCGGCACCAAGGCCGAAATCTACCGCCTGTTCAGCGCCCTCTTGTCAAAGGGCGCCGGCATCATCCTGATCTCGTCCTATTTGCCGGAAGTCTATGAACTGGCCGACACGCTACACGTGTTCCGCCGCGGCAAGCTGGTGGCCACGCACGGGTTCCACACCGCCGATCACGAGGACATTCTCACACAGGCGCTCGCCGAGAAACAAGAAAAGTTGGGAGGAAAGATATGAGCACCGAGGCGATTCCTGCCGAAAAACCGAAGCGCAATTACAACGCCCTGTTCGGACTGACGCTGCTGGCGCTGCTGGTGCTGCTGTGGGTCATCCTGTCGTTATCCACATCGAGCTTCGCGTCGGCCAACAACATCTCGAATCTGCTGCGCCAGGGTTCGATGATCGCCATTTTGGCTGTCGGCCAGACCTTCGTCATCATCACCGGCGGCATCGATCTGTCCGTCGGCGCGGTGGTTGGCTTCGCAACCGTCATCGCCGCGATGTTGATCAATGCCGGCGTCCCGGTCTTCCTCGCCATCCTGCTCACCTTGCTGGTCGGCGTCGCCATCGGCCTCTTCCATGGTTTTGGCATCGTCAAGATGGGCCTGCCGCCTTTCATCATCACGCTGGCGACCCTGACGTCGCTGCGCGGCATTGGCCTCTTGATGACCAACGGCAATTCGATTTCGATCAACAATGATGCTTTCCAGGAATTCTCGCGCAACTCCTTCCTCGGCGTCCCCAATCTGTTCTGGATGGTCCTGCTGGTCGGCATACCCGCCTATGTCTTCCTGCATCACAGCCGCTGGGGCCGGTATCTGTTCTCGGTTGGGTCGAACGCCGAGGCCTCGCGCCTGTCCGGCGTTAACGTCCAGCGCACCATCTTCATGGCCTACACGCTGTCGGGTCTGTGCGCGGCGTTCGTCGGCGTGCTCTTGGCTTCGCGCATCGGCATCGGCAACCCGACCCAGGCCGAAGGGTGGGAACTGCAGGCGATCGCCTCGTCGGTGATCGGCGGCACCTCACTGTTCGGCGCGGTCGGCTCGGTGCACGGGCCACTGCTCGGCGCCTTCATCCTGGCGACCATCAACAACGGCGCCAACCTGCTCAACGTCAACGCCTTCTGGCAGCGTGTCATCACCGGCGTGCTGATCATCGTCATCGTCTATTTCGATGGCCTGCGCCGCCGCGGCGGCAAGTAGTCAACGAACCGAAAAACGAACTCCGGCCCAGTATCAAAACGGGCCGGCGTTTTCGTAAACCCAAATTGGACCGAACCATGAAAGCCGTCGTCTGCCGCTCGCCCGGCGAACTCATTCTGGAAGACCGTCCCGCTCCCGGCTCGCCGCCTCCCGGCTGGGCACTGGTGGCGGTCAGCCATGTCGGCATCTGCGGCACCGACTATCACATCTTCGAGGGCAAGCACCCGTTCCTCGCCTACCCCCGCATCATGGGCCACGAAGTGTCTGGCACCGTCGTCGAAGTCGGCGAAGGAGCCGGTCTTGCGGTCGGCGAACCGGTGATCATCAACCCCTATCTCTCCTGCGGCAAATGCATCGCCTGCCGCCACGGCAAGCCCAATTGCTGTGTGCGCATCGAAGTGCTCGGCGTGCATCGCGATGGCGCCATGTGCGAACAGATCCTGGTGCCGACGCAGAACCTCTATCCCACCAACGGCCTGTCGCTCGCCGACGCCGCCGCCGTCGAATTCCTGGCCATCGGCGCCCATGCCGTGCGCCGCGCGCGTTCCGAGCCCGGTGCACGCACGCTGGTCATCGGCGCCGGTCCGATCGGCCTCGGCACCGCCATCTTCGCCCGCATCGCCGGGCTCGACGTCAGCTTGCTCGACATGAGCAGCGAAAGGCTGGGCTTCGCGTCAAGCGAGCTCGGCTTCTCGGTCCTTGACGGCTCGCATGCACCCGTGTCCGATCTGGTGCGCGACGCGACTGGTGGCGAAGGCTTCGACGTGGTCTTCGACGCCACCGGCAACACCTCCTCGGTGCAATCGGCCTTCGCCCATGTCGCGCATGGCGGCACGCTGGTGCTGGTCAGCGTCGTCAAGGACGACATTGTCTTTTCCGATCCCGAGTTCCACAAGCGCGAGATGACGCTGGTCGGCAGCCGCAATGCGCTGCGAGCCGATTTCGATCATGTCGCCGCCTCGATCCGCAATGGCGCCGTGCCGCTGGCCAAGCTCGTCACCCACCGGACCACGCTGACCGATACGCCAGGGGATCTCGCACGCTGGGTCCATGAAAAGTCGGGCCTGATCAAGGCCGTGATCGAGATCGGATAGCCGGGGCGTTACAGCGCCGACAGCTTCAGCTCCACCCGCTCGGCCGGAAAACGTGACTCCGAAAACTGGATCGGCTGGCCGTCGGGCGTGACGTTGACCGCCACCGTCACCAGCACGATGGCGCCCGGCTGCAGATCGAGATCGGCAAGATCGGCGGCGTCGGCATGGCGCGCCGAGAGCACGGTCGATTGCCTGAGATAATCGTCGATACCGAAACGCGCGAGCGACGCGGTGATCGAACCGGTCTGCGCCATCGCCTCGTCGATGCCGGCAAAGCGTCTGGCATCGAACCAGCTGGCAGCACGCGACACGGACCGTCCATCGGCCTCGCCGCGTGTTTCCAGCCGCATCACGTCAGCGCCCCTGGCAAGGCCAAGACCCTCGGCGACACGCTGGCTGGCCGGCTCGATCGATGAAGAGAGCAGCACGATGTGTCGTTCCGACGTCTGCCCCTGCAGGCCCGCCGAGAAGCGCGTACGCGCGCCGATCGGATAGGACAGCCGCTTGCGCGACAAGACGAACGTGCCGCGCCCTTGCTCGGCCCGCAGCACGCCCTCCTGCACGAGGGCCGATATGGCGCTGCGTACTGTGTGACGGTTGACGCCGTAGCGCTCGGCCAGCGCGACTTCGGGCGGCAGCGCGGCATTTTCGGCGAAATCGCCAATGGCAATCGCTTGCAGGATCCTGTCGGCGATCTGGCGCCATAGTGAAACACCGCTGCGCCGCTCGATGCTGTCGGCCGCTTGCTGCCCGATCATGTTTTGCCCCCGCCTGTCACGCACCCGTCATGGACTCGCGTTAGGTAATATGTATAATTTGTATAGTTGTCTATATCAATAGACAAATCTGGCGAAGAGGAAAGCTGCCGATGCGAGGACAGGAAGCCCGCGACCAGGCCGAGCGCAAAGCCGCCATGGCGACGCTGGCGCAATCCAGCGGCGACGACATCGTCCGGCTCTGGAACGAGGCCGGCCTGCCTTCGCAAGCCGAGCTGCTGCGCGGTCCCGAGACCGGCCTGGTCACGCTGCGTGGCCGCATCGGCGGCGGCGGCGCCCCCTTCAACGTCGGCGAAGCGACCGTCACCCGCGCCACGGTCCGGCTGCCGTCCGGACAGGTCGGTCATTGCTACGCGCTTGGCCGCGACAAGCAGAAGGCGAAGCTGGCGGCCATCGCCGACGCGCTCTGGCAGGACCCTGCCCGCCGCGCTGAGGTCGAGACCAGGCTCATTGCACCCTTACGCTCGGCTCTGACCGTTGCCCACGAAAGACGCCGCGCCGAGACGGCGGCGACGAAAGTGGATTTCTTCACCATGGTTCGCGGAGAAGATTGATGGATATCGCGGCACAATCAATCGAGGGCGGTTTCGCCGATCCGGTCTTCAACGCACAGACCGTGTTTCGGGCAGTCATGGACGCCATGGCTCGGCCGGGCAGCGTCCAGCCCTTGCCGGCCCTGGCCCGCCCGCCGGCGCCGCTTTCGGCGACATCAGGCGCCATCGCGCTGGCGCTCTGCGACAACGACACGCCGCTCTGGCTCGACCCGGCCCTGCACGCCTCCGCGGCGATCGGCTCCTGGCTTGGTTTCCACACCGGTGCGCCGCTGGCCAACACACCGGCCGACGCGCATTTCGCGTTTATTGCCACACCGGCCGAGATGATGGCGCTCGACGGTTTCTCGCAGGGCACGCAGGATTATCCCGATCGATCGACGACGCTGATCCTGCAGGTCGGCGATCTCACTTCAGGGACCCCGCTGTTGCTCGAAGGCCCCGGCATCGAAACCAGCGCCACGATCGCGCCGGCACAGATGCCGCGCCATTTCGTCGAGCAGTGGAAGCAAAACAACAAGCGCTTTCCGCGCGGCGTCGACATCATCCTCGCCACATCGGAAGGCATAGCCTGCCTGCCGCGCACGACGCGCACCAAGACGATGGAGGCGTAAGATGTATGTCGCGGTAAAGGGCGGCGAGGCCGCCATTGCCAACGCCCACAGCCTGCTCGCCGATCGCCGGCGCGGTGACCGCTCGGTGCCGGCACTGCGCCTCGACCAGATCGTCGAGCAGCTGGCGCTCGGTGTCGACCGGGTTATGAGTGAAGGCTCGCTCTATGACCGTGAACTGGCCGCCCTCGCCATCGTCCAGGCGCGCGGCGACATGATCGAGGCGATCTTCCTGGTGCGCGCCTATCGCACCACACTGCCGCGCTTCGGCTACACCAAGCCGATCGACACCGGCGCCATGCTGGTCGAACGGCGCGTCTCGGCAACCTACAAGGATCTGCCCGGCGGCCAGTTGCTTGGCCCGACCTTCGACTATACGCATCGGCTGCTCGATCCCGAGCTTGCCGCCGGCGCCGATGTCGCCGAACCGCTGCAGCGCTCCGGCGAAGCTGAGCCCATGCCGCGTGTCTCGGCCATTCTCGCCCGCGAAGGCCTGATCGAGCCCGATGGCGACATGCCGCAGGACCACATTCCCGGCGACATCACCCGCGAGCCGCTGGAATTCCCGATGGCGCGCGACATCCGCCTGCAGGCGCTGTCACGCGGCGACGAGGGTTTCCTGCTGGCGCTCGGCTATTCTACGCAGCGCGGCTACGCCCGCAACCATCCCTTTGTCGGCGAGATCCGCATAGGCGAGGTCGAGTTGGAGCTTGACGTTCCCGAGCTGCCCTTCGCGGTGCCGCTCGGCACGGTGCGGGTCACCGAATGCCAGATGGTCAACCAGTTCAAGGGCTCGGCCAAGGCGCCGCCGCAATTCACGCGCGGCTACGGTCTCGTCTTCGGCCAGAGCGAGCGCAAGGCAATGGCCATGGCGCTCTGCGACCGGGCGCTACGCGCCTCCGAGTTGGGCGAGGACGTCGTTGCCGCCGCGCAGGACGAGGAGTTCGTTATTTCACACTCGGACAATGTCCAGGCGACCGGCTTCGTCGAGCATTTGAAACTGCCGCACTATGTCGACTTCCAGGCCGAACTCGACCTCGTGCGCCGCATGCGCGCCGAGTATGAGGCCCGCGAAAATCCTGCGAAGGCGGAAGAAAACCGGGAGGCGGCGGAATGACCCTAGCTGCCACCATGCCCGCCGTCGGCGCCGCCATGGCCACCGGTCCCGCCATAGCCCGAAGCGCCGCCCACGGTCTCACCCCGCGCGCCCTCCTTCGGCGCGGGCAGAACCATTCTCCGAAGGACAAAGGCAACTGCGCCGATGAAAAGCAGCAGCAGGATTCCAAGGTGCATCCATCCGGCAGCGGTCATCTGAAGCTGTCCCGTTTCCAGCATCCTCTCAGTCAAATTCCTAGCACGAAGCGGATGTGATCGCCATGACCGACATCGCCACCTACAACTTCGCCTATCTCGACGAACAGACCAAGCGGATGATCCGCCGCGCGATCCTCAAGGGCATCGCCATTCCCGGCTACCAGGTGCCGTTCGCCTCGCGCGAGATGCCGATGCCCTATGGCTGGGGCACCGGCGGCGTCCAGGTCACCGCCTCGATCATCGGCCCCGACGACGTGCTGAAGGTGATCGACCAGGGCGCCGACGACACCACCAATGCTGTGTCGATCCGCGCCTTCTTCAAGAAGGTCGCCAACGTCGCCGTCACTACCGACACCGCCACCGCCAGCATCATCCAGACCCGCCACCGCATCCCCGAGCATCCGCTGACGGCGGGCCAGGTGCTGGTCTACCAGGTGCCGATTCCCGAACCGCTGCGCTTCCTTGAGCCGCGCGAGACCGAAACTCGCAAGATGCATGCGCTGGAGGAGTATGGCCTCATGCATGTCAAGCTCTATGAGGACATAGCCAAGCACGGCCGCATCGCCACCACCTATGCCTATCCGGTCAAGGTCGAGGGCCGTTATGTCATGGACCCATCGCCGACACCAAAATTCGACAACCCGAAAATGCATCGCTCGCCGGCCTTGCAGTTGTTCGGCGCCGGCCGCGAAAAGCGCATCTACGCCGTGCCGCCCTTCACCGATGTGGTGAGCCTCGACTTCGAGGACCATCCGTTCGAGGTGCAGACTTTCGACCAACCCTGTGCGCTCTGTGCGGCCGAGAACGTCTATCTCGACGAGGTCATCCTCAACGACCATGGCGGCCACATGTTCGTCTGCTCCGACACCGACCACTGCGAGAAGCGGCGCGAAGAGGGCCATCGCGGTCACCTTGCTGCCGAGGCTCATCCAGCGCCAGCAAACATGGAGCCGGCACAATGACTGACGAACCGCTGCTGCGCGTCTCGGCGCTGTCGAAATTCTACGGCTCGCGTGTCGGCTGCGACAACGTCTCCTTCGACCTGTGGCCGGGCGAGGTCCTAGCGGTCGTCGGCGAGTCCGGTTCCGGCAAGACAACGCTGCTCAACTGCCTGTCGACGCGGCTGTTGCCTTCCTCCGGCACCGCCAGCTACCGCATGCGTGACGGCCAGTTCCGCGAACTCTACCGCATGAGCGAGGCCGAGCGCCGCTTCCTGATGCGCACCGACTGGGGCTTTGTCCATCAGAACCCCGCCGATGGCCTGCGCATGACGGTTTCGGCCGGCGCCAATGTCGGCGAGCGTCTGATGGCGGTCGGCGATCGCCATTACGGCAAGATCCGCGCCACTGCGGTCGACTGGCTGTCGCGCGTCGAGATCGAGGAAGACCGCATCGACGACGAACCCCGCGCCTTTTCCGGCGGCATGCGCCAGCGCCTGCAGATCGCCCGCAATCTCGTCACCGGGCCACGGCTGGTGTTCATGGACGAGCCGACCGGCGGCCTCGATGTTTCCGTGCAGGCCCGTCTGCTTGATCTCCTGCGCGGTCTGGTCACCGACCTTGGTCTTGCCGCGATCGTCGTCACCCACGACCTTGCCGTGGCGCGGCTTCTGTCACAGCGCATGATGGTGATGAAGGACGGCCGCGTCGTCGAAAGCGGCCTCACCGACCGTGTGCTCGACGATCCGCGCGCGCCCTACACGCAATTGCTCGTCTCTTCCATTCTGCAGGTGTAACGATGCCGACCCCTCTCGTTGTCTCCGACGTCGCGAAGAGCTTCACCATGCATCTGCGCGACGGCATCAAACTGCCTGTCGTCTCCGGCGTCTCCTTCTCCATCAAGGCGGGCGAATGCACCGTGCTCGGCGGCCCGTCCGGCGCCGGCAAGAGCTCGATCCTGAAGATGCTCTACGGCAACTACGCCGTCGACGAAGGCCAGATCATCGTGACGCACGAGGATGGGTTGATCGATCTCGCCCATGCCAGCCCGCGCACCGTGCTTTCCATTCGCCGGCAAACGATCGGCTATGTCAGCCAGTTCCTGCGCACCGTGCCGCGCGTCTCGGCTCTCGATGTCGTCGCCGAGGCGCTGGTTGAACGCGGCGAGCAGCGCGAGGCAGCCCGAGCCAAGGCCCGCGCCTTGCTGGCCCAGCTAAACCTGCCGGAAAAACTCTGGATGCTGCCGCCGGCAACCTTCTCCGGCGGCGAGCAGCAGCGCGTCAACATCGCGCGCGGCTTCATCACCGAGCATCCGATCCTGCTGCTCGACGAGCCGACCGCATCGCTCGACGCCACCAACCGCGACGTGGTCATCGAACTCATCGCCGCCAAGAAGCTGGCCGGCGTCGCCCTGCTCGGCATCTTCCACGACCACGATGTGCGCGAGGCGGTGGCCGACCGCATCGTCGACGTCACCGCCTTCGCCCCGGGAAAACTCGCCGCATGACCAGGAAGCTGTCGGAGACGCCGCTGGTCCATCCGACGGCCGAGGTGCACAACTCGACGCTCGGCCGCTGGACCGAGATCGCCGACCGCAGCCGGGTGTCGGAAAGCGAACTCGGCGACTATTCCTACATGATGCAGGACTGCGCCGTCTGGTGCGCGACGATCGGCAAGTTTGCCAACATCGCGGCAAGCGTGCGCCTCAACGCCACCAACCATCCGACCTGGCGGCCGACGCTGCACCACTTCACCTACCGCGCGTCGGACTATTGGGATGACGCCGAGCATGAGAGCGAATTCTTCGCTGAGCGTCGCGCCAAGCGCGTCACCGTCGGCCACGACACCTGGCTCGGCCACGGCTCGACCGTCCTGCCTGGCGTGACCGTCGGCGACGGTGCCGCCGTTGGCGCCGGAGCGGTCGTCTCCAGGGACGTCGCGCCCTACACCATCGTCGCCGGCGTGCCGGCCAAACCGATCCGCGAGCGCTTCGACCGCCGCACCGCCGAGCGCTATCAGGCGCTTGCCTGGTGGGACTGGGACCACGCCACGCTGCGAGCCTCGCTCGACGATTTCCGCGAGTTGTCCGCTGAGGCGTTCCTGGAGAAGTACGATGGATAGGACAATTCCGGGAAAAGTCGGAACGGTTTTCCTGGAATTGTGTCAGGTGAAGAGACATAGCCCTCACATCATCGTCATAGGGCGGGCCTGTTCATATACCTGACACAGGACTCGGACAGGACGCCATCTCCCAAGGAGATCGCCATGCTCGACACTGTCAGACCCTCGCTCACTGCATTCTTTGCCGGCTCCAATCCGACGCCGCCGACACATCTCGGCACGCGTTACGACACGTCAGGCAACTTCCTCCTCGAGCCCGGCAATACCGTCGTCAGCCATCTGGTCAGCGGCTCGCCATCCGAAGCCGTGGTGCTTGCTGTGCGCGATCGGATGATGGCAATGCCCGACGCCGACCGGCTCGCCTTCACGCCGGTCTCCAGCCTGCACATGACGCTGTTCCAGGGCATCATAGAATATCGCCGCCGCTTGCCCTACTGGCCTCGGGACGTGCCGCTCGACACCGGCATCGACGCCATGACCCGCCTCTATCTGGAGCGCCTGAAGGGTGTCGAGGGCGCCGGCCCGTTCAATATCAAGGTGGTCGAGATCGTGCCGACCGGCCTCACCGTTGCCGGCGCGACCGACGAGGATGTGCGCATCATGCGTGCATGGCGCGATGCACTGGCTGTGCCTTTCGGCTACCGGCACCCCGACCATGACGCCTACGTCTTCCACATCACCTTCGCCTATCAGATCCAGCGTCTCGCCGACGACAGGGCTACTGGCTGGCAGGCGCTGTTCGATGAGAGCCTGGCGCTTTTCGGCCGGGAAGCCCCGGTGATCGAGATCAAGGCCCCCGCCTTCTGCGCATTCCGCGACATGAAGCATTTCGAGGAATTGCTGGTGCTCGGCTGATCGCCAGCAGGACGCCGGCCGTCGTATCTGTGGAGCGTAACAAAACTGACATGCTGGCGACATGGCAGGTTCATGTGGCTGCGTTAGGCGAGTGCCTGACGATCAATATGGACCGGACTGGAACCAGCCCATGTCAGCAAGCTCTGCCACGCTCGAAATCCGCGGTGTCAGCCGACGATTTGGCAAGAACACCGCCGTCAGCGAGGTCAACATCTCGATCCCGCAGGGGCAGATGGTTGGTGTCATTGGTCGTTCGGGCGCAGGCAAATCAACTCTTCTTCGCATGATCAACCGTCTTGTCGACCCCAGCCAGGGGTCGATTTTTTTTGACGGCGCCGAGGTTTCGCAGTTGCGCGGCTCGCCGCTCCGCCGCTGGCAACGCGACTGCGCCATGATCTTCCAGCAGTTCAACCTGGTGCCGCGCCTCGACGTGCTGACCAATGTGCTGCTCGGCAAATTGAACCACCGTTCGACCCTGTCCAACCTTCTCGGCATGTTTTCGCGCGCCGAGTGCGCGGAAGCGGTCGCCGCGCTCGAGCGGCTCGACATCGCCCGCACCGCACTTCAGCCCGCCGGCACCTTGTCGGGCGGACAGCAGCAGCGGGTCGCCATCGCCCGCGCCATGATGCAGCAGCCCAGGGTGATCCTGGCCGACGAGCCGATCGCCTCGCTCGACCCGCTCAATGCCAAGGTGGTGATGGATTCGCTGCAGGACATCAATCTGCGCGAAGGCATAACCGTCGTCACCAATCTTCATACGCTCGATACCGCCCGCACCTATTGCAACCGCATCATCGGCATGGCCGCCGGCAAGGTCGTCTTCGACGGGCCGCCCGAAGAGCTCAACCGCGAAGCCGTGCGTCTTGTCTACGGCGCCGACAGCAATGGCGGCGAGATATCGGAGGCCATCACCTCCACCAGCGTTGCCTTCAAGCAGAAAATCGCCGCATCCGCCGGACCGCTCGAACCCGCATTCCCGGGATACTGAGCCCGTTACGGGCCAATAGCGAGCGCCTGGATCGTCCGCCCGCGTCAAGGGCACTTGTCAAGATCAAGAACGCTGCCGGCGCGGGGCCGGAACTTACAGGAGAGACATCAATGTTCAGGAAGATGGTTTTCGGCGCCGTTTCGGTGCTCGCCATGGCCACCAGCATGGCCCACGCCGACATGAAGGAATTTCGCGTCGGCATTCTCGGCGGCGAAAATGAAACCGACCGGCTGCGCAACTACCAGTGCCTGGCCGACCACCTGAAGACCGAGTTCGGCTTCGAAAAGGTTTCGCTGTTCCCCGCCGCCGACTATGACGGCGTCATCCAGGGCCTGCTCGGCGGCACGCTCGACTTCGCCGAACTCGGCGCTTCCGGCTACGCCAGCGTCTATCTCAAGGACCCGAAGGCGGTCACCCCGATCCTCACCACCAAGCAGACCGACGGCTCCACCGGCTATTATTCGGTCGGCCTGGCGCTGAAGACCTCGGGGATCACCGACATCAAGTCGGCCAAGGGCAAGAAGCTCGGCTATGCCGATCCGGATTCGACCTCCGGCTACCTGATCCCGCTGACCCAGATTCCGAAGACCACCGGCGCCTCGAACGAGACCTTCTTCGCTTCGACCCAGTTCAATGGCGGCCACGAAAACAACGTTCTGGCGGTGCGTGATGGCAAGGTCGACGTCGCGGTCGACGATTCCTCGGGCATCGGCGACTTCAAGAACGGCTTCACCTCCGGCACCTTCCACAAGGAAGTCGCCAAGGGCGCCGTCGACCCCAACGACTTCGTCGAAGTCTGGCGCTCGGGCCTGATCCCGAACGGTCCGCTGGTCGTGCGCACCGCGCTCGGCGACGACATGACCGCCAAGCTGACCGCCTTCTTCACCGATCTCCCCAAGAAGGACAAGGCTTGCTTCGAAGGCGTCGAAGGCGGCGATTTTACCGGCTACGTTCCAGTGAAGCCCGACTTCTACAACGTCATCGTCGAAGCCCGTAAGGCAGCCATCGGCGGCTAACGGCGAAATCGGAAGGGCGGTGTTCAAAACACCGCCCTTTTTGCATCTCCGATCATGACCCTTTCCGTGACAGCCCCCTCCGACGGCATTCACCAGACGACCGATGCCTGGCGACGCCAGACGTCGCTGCGCCGGTTCTATACGGTGCTCGGCGTCGGCCTGCTGCTTGCCGCGATGCTTTCCAGCATGTGGTTCGCCGACGAAGCCAATGCCGGGCATTTCTTTGACCGGCTGCCGCACATACTGGATTTCCTGAGCTGGCTGGTCCCGAAAGACTGGAACGACGTCTGGCGAGCACTGTTCGACATCGCCTCGCCGCATGATACCGGCACCCAGGAATTCAACTTCCCACTCGGCCGCGTCTATGTCTGGGGCGGTTTCTACGTCCCCGAATATTTCGAGCTGATGCTGACCACGGTGAACGTGGCGTTGGTTTCGACCTTCATCGGCTTCATCTTCGCGGTGCCTTTTTCCTTCATCGCGGCGCGCAACCTGACGCCCCATCCGGCATTGAGGCTGGTGGTCAAGCGTTTCATGGAATTGCTGCGTGCCTTTCCGGAAATCGTCATCGCCGGTCTCTTCGCGGCAATCGTCTCGACCGGTCCGATCGCCGCCATAATCGCCATCGGCCTGCATTCGATCGGCGCGCTCGGCAAGCTGTTCTACGAGATCAACGAGAACATCGACATGCGTGCCGAGGAAGGCCTGACGGCGGTCGGCGCCAACTGGTTCGAGCGGGTGCGCTTCGCCGACCTTCCGCAGGTGTTGCCCAATTTCGTGTCCTATACGCTGCTGCGGGTCGAGATCAACGTGCGGGCCTCGACCATCATCGGCGCCGTCGGCGGCGGCGGCATCGGCGAAGAGCTGAAGCTGTCCATCTCACGCGGCTTCGGCGCCAAGACGCTGGCGCTGGTGCTGCTGCTGTTCACGACCATCTTCATCATCGATCAGTTTTCCGCCTGGCTTCGCCGCAAGCTGGTCGGCGAACAAGCCTTTATGATGGGGGCGTAGATCATGGCGACCATGACCGCCGAGGAGATGCTGTCGATCGAGGCGCGCCACCCGCAGGTTTTCCGGCGCCCGGCATACAAGCGCTTCGGTCCGCTGCTCCTGTTCGTTGGCACTCTCCTCTATCTCCTCTATGCCTTGTGGTTCTTCAGCCTGCCGCAGGTGTTGCGTGAATCGCATTGGGAGCGACTGCCGCTCTTCCTGACGCAATGGATCAGCTACGATCTGCAACCGGAATTCCGTCTCGACCAGCCGGAGATCACGCCCAAATATCCGCGTTTCTCCGCACTGGGCGACAATCCCAATCCGGATTGGGTGATCAAGAATGCCGACGGGTCCTTCACCGTGCGGATCGACGGCCAGGCCAAATCCGTCACCTTCGACAAGACCTATGCGACGATAGTCGCCAATGGACAGACAGTGCCGGTGGCGCTGACCAGCGGCAAGCCGGTAGTCTCCGGCCCGGTGCCCGACTGGATGACGGTTCATGATGACGAGGTGGTCGCCAAGATGGGCTTTGTCGGCGAGGTGCGCGTCACCGTCGACCGGGTCAAGGTGCGCAAGCGCTTCCTCGGCTGGGCGAACTTCGTCTTCGACACACGCTCGCCCTTCTTCGGCAAATCAGCGGGGGAAGTGATTTCGCTGATCATATCGGGACCCGAACTGAAACCAGGCACCTCGAACCTCGCGCTGGCGGGCGACAACATCTGGAACAACGCCCAATGGCAGCACGGCGACGTCTGGACGAAGCTCCTGCAGACCATCGTCATGGCTTTCCTCGGCACGCTGCTCGGGGGCATCGTCGCCTTCCCGCTTGCCTTCTTCGCGGCGCGTAACATTACGCCAAGCGGCGTGCTCAGCCAGGTGCTCAAGCGCTTCTTCGACTTCATGCGCTCGGTCGACATGCTGATCTGGGCGCTGTTCTTCACCCGCGCCTTCGGCCCCGGCCCGCTGGCTGGCAGTGCCGCGATCTTTTTCACCGAGATCGGCACGCTCGGCAAAGTCTATTCGGAAGGTCTGGAGAACATCGACGACAAGCCACGTGAAGGGGTGCTTTCGACCGGCGCCAACGGCCTTTTGGTGCAGCGCTACGGTGTTATGCCCGAGGTGATCCCGATCTTCATCAGTCAGACCCTCTACCAGTGGGAATCCAACACCAGGGGCGCCACCATCATCGGCGCGGTCGGCGCCGGCGGCATTGGCCTGAAGCTATGGGAAGCGATGCGCACCAACTCCAATTGGGCCAACGTCTTCTACATGGTGCTGCTCATCCTGCTCGTCGTCTTCATCTTCGACAACATATCCAACTTCCTGCGCCGCAGGCTGAGCCGGACGATCCACGACTACAACAGGATCCAGGCCCAGCAGGGATAGTTTTGTGACGCCGAAGCGCAAGGCATCGCCTCGCCCGGCGCCAAAGGGTCGACCCCCACTCCGTCGAGCTTCGCTCGACACTTCTCCCCCGATCGACGGGGTAGAGGAAAGGCGCCAGGCTGTCCGAGGCGGCGCCCATCCTCCTTAGACCGAGGCTTTCTTCCTCTCCGGAGCCGCCAGGCTCCCTTTCCTCTCCCTCCGGAGGGGGAGAGGTGGCTCGGCGAAGCCGAGACGGAGTGGGGAACCACCTGGCAACCGTCGCGAACGCATTAGAAGATGGACCAGGCGTAGGGCGTCCTAAGCCGCCCTCTTCCATCCGTTCCTGATATGCTTGTACCCCTCGCGATAAACCGCTTCCGGCGTCTCGGAAAAATCGCGCCAGACTTTCGTTGCCGCCGCCAGTTCCTTCAGCGATCGCCCGAAAGCTTCGATCGTGAGCCAGTCGTCATAACCGCTCTTGCGGATGGCGGAAAATGTCTCTTTCCACGGGATGTTGCCACGCCCCGGTACGCCGCGATCGTTCTCCGAAATGTGGATGTGCACGACATTGCCGCGATGTTTCGTGTAGGCGCCGATCGGGTCGGCCTCCTCGATATTGGCGTGGAAGGTGTCGTACATCGCCTTGATGTGCGGCCGGTCGATGACGTCGACATGCTCCGACAAGTCGGCCATGGTATTGAGAAGGTAGCATTCGAAGCGGTTCAGCGCCTCCAGCCCGATGGTGACGTTCCTCTTGCCGGCATGGTCGCCGATGGCGCGCTGCGACGCGACGGAGCGTTTTTTCTCGGCGGCTGTAGGCCCGGTTCCGGAAAAGGCGCCCAGCGTCGAATGCAGCGGTCCGCTCAGCGTGCGGGCGCCAAGCGCATCGGCGCAATCGATGGCCCATTTCATGTAATCCACACCAGCCTTGCGCGTTGCCGCATAGGCCGAGATCAGGTTCATCGCCGGGTCGCCCATGGCTGAAACAGCGGTCCGCTCCAGCCCGATGCGGTCGAGCAATTCGCCCAGTTTCCGGTAGTCGTCCGGCCTGCCGGCGAAGATCGGTATCTCGACACCGTCAAAGCCGGTAGCCTTGATGTCGCGAAGCAGCGGCTCGTGCTTCTTCGACACCGCCGTCGTCCACAAGAACATGCACATGCCGATTTTCATCGACGCCCTCCCCCATTTTCAAGGCCGGCTGGTTGTTCCCGCCAGCTTCGCGCCAAGGCCCCCTCATCCGGCCGCTACGCGGCCACCTTCTCCCCGCGGGGAGAAGAGGTTGACGGCAGCTGCGCGGTCTCCTCTCGGGGCTCCCTCGTTATTCGTCTACAGCTTCGTCCACGCCCCGTTCTTCTTCGACGACTTCACGCAGGCTTCGATGAAGGCCATGCCCTCGACGCCGTCCTGAATGGTCGGGAAGACGACATCCTTTGCCGGCTTGCCACCTTTGCGGCGCGCCGCGCGGATGGCGCGTGCGGCCTCCTGGTAGATGTTGGCGAAGCCTTCGAGATAGCCCTCGGGGTGGCCTGACGGAACGCGGCTGACACGGCCTGCCACCGGCAACGCGCCGGCGCCGTTTCGGGTGATCAACTGTTTCGGCTGGCCGAACGGCGTATACCAGAGGTAGTTCGGATCGGCCTGCACCCATTCCAGCCCGCCCTTCGAACCGTAGATGCGCAGCTTCAGGCCGTTCTCATGACCGGGTGCCACCTGGCTCGCCCAGATCATGCCCTTGGCCGGATGCGTTTTTCCCGTCGGTTTGAAACGCAGCATGACGTTGACGTTGTCGTCGAGCAGCCTGCCCGGCACGAAGGCATCGAGATCGGCCGACAGGGAGTCGAGCTCGAGCCCGGAGACGAAGCGGGCAAGATTGTAGGCATGGGTGCCGATGTCGCCGAGCGCGCCGCCGGCCCCCGCCTGCTTGGGGTCGCCCCGCCATGCCGCCTGCTTCTGGCCGGTAGCGGCGAGGTCCTCGGTCAGCCAGTCCTGCGGATATTCCGACTGCACGATGCGGATGTCGCCGAGCACGCCTTTGGCCACCATTTCACGCGCCTGCCGCACCATCGGATAGGCGGTGTAGTTGTGGGTGAGCACGAACACCTTGCCGGTCTTTTCGACTATCGCCGCAAGCTTCTTGGCTTCGGCCAGCGTCGTTGCCAGCGGCTTGTCGCAGATCACGTGGATGCCTGCTTCGAGGAAGGCCTTGGCCGCCGGCACATGGACGTTGTTGGGAGTGACGATGGCCACCGCCTCGATGCCATCCGGGCGCTTCGCCTCGGCCTTGGCCATTTCCGCGTAGGACGCATAGCTGCGCGAGGGATCGAGCCCGAGTTCGGCGGCCGAGGCCTTGGCGCGTGCTGGATCGGATGACAGGGCGCCCGCAACGAGCACGAAATCATTGTCCAGTCGCGCCGCGATCCGGTGCACCGCGCCAATGAAGGCGCCTTGGCCGCCGCCGACCATGCCGTAGCGGATCGGGCCGCCTCCCGTTTCCGACTTCGATGCGCCAACCATATTTTTCTCCCTCGTATGAAATACCCTCCCCCAGGGGGAGCCGAAGCCGTGTCAAATTCCCATCATGGCGCGCAGCAGCTTCTTGTCCGTGGTGCCGGCGGCGAAATCGTCGAATGCCTTCTCGGTCACCCGGATGATGTGGTGCTGGATGAAGGGTGCCCCTTCGGCCGCACCGTCCTCGGGGTGCTTCAGGCAGCATTCCCACTCCAGCACAGCCCAGGAATCGTAATTGTACTGTGTCAGCTTGGAGAAGATGCCGCCGAAATCCACCTGCCCGTCACCAAGCGAGCGGAAGCGGCCGGCACGGTTCGTCCAGCTCTGGTAACCGGAGTACACGCCCTGCCGGCCGGTCGGATTGAACTCGGCGTCCTTGACGTGAAACGCCTTGATCCGCTCGTGATAGATGTCGATGAATTCGAGATAGTCGAGCTGCTGCAGCAGGAAGTGCGAAGGGTCGTAATTGATGTTGCAGCGCTTGTGGCCGCCGACGGCGTCGAGGAACATCTCGAAGGTGGCCCCGTCGAACACGTCCTCTGAAGGATGGATTTCGTAGCCGACATCGACACCATTGTCCTCATAGGCGTCAAGGATCGGCTTCCAGCGTTTGCCGAGTTCGCCGAAGGCTTCCTCGATCAGACCGGCGGGCCGCTGCGGGAAGGGGTAAAGGTAGGGGAAAGCCAGCGAACCGGTGAATGACACAGAGGCATTCAGCCCGAGATTGCGCGATGCCTTGGCACCGAACCTCATCTGTTCGACGGCCCATTCCTGCCGCGCCTTCGGGTTGTTGTGCACCGATGGCGGCGCGAACCCATCCATCTGCGCGTCATAGGCCGGATGCACCGCCACCAATTGCCCCTGCAGATGCGTCGATAGTTCGGTGATCTCGACCCCGGCGTCAGCGCAGATGCCCTTCACCTCATCGCAATAGGCCTTGGAAGAGGCCGCCTTCTTGAGGTCGAACAGGCGCGCGTCCCAAGTCGGGATCTGCACGCCCTTGTAGCCGAGACCGGCGGCCCATTTGGTGATCGACGCCAGCGAATTGAACGGTGCGGCGTCGCCCGCGAACTGCGCCAGAAACAGTCCAGGGCCCTTCATTGTCGTCGGCATCGGCATCCTCCTCATTTGTCGCGACCAAGCATAGCGCCGATTGGAAGCAGGGCCAGCCATTTTGGTCTTTTCGAACCAGGCGCCTTGCAGGCACGGCCATTCTGGTATTACCAAATAGTGGATTTTGGTCAAGCCTGACAATGTCACGGCAAAGCCCTCCGCATATCTAAAATATCGGCACATAACGCAATACAATCAATGTTGTAATTCACACAGGAAGTAGCGCTGCCACGCTTCTTGCCGTTCCAGGGAATTTGCTGTAGACCTCGCCTTAGGCCCAATTGGTCGAACCAGTTTGCGGGAAAAGGCTGGGGATGCCTTGGGGAGGAACCCTTGCGTCGTCTTTCGGCGATGCATGTCGCAGGCAAACCATACGGACGAATCTGGGAAGGACAGACCATGCATCTTTCGACGCACAACTGGATGCGCGCGGAACCCCTTGAGACGACGCTCAAGCGCATCAAGAAATTCGGCTATGAGTCGATCGAGATTTCCGGCGAGCCCGCGCAGTACAAGACCAAGGAGACGCGGGCGCTGCTGAAGGAGCATGGCATCCGCTGCTGGGGCGCGGTGACGCTGATGCTGGGCGAACGCAACCTCGCCGCCAGGAACCAGGGCCAGCGCGAGCGCTCCGTGCAATACGTCAAGGACGTACTGACGATGGTCAGCGAACTCGACGGCGAGATCATCACGCTGGTTCCGGCAACCGTCGGCAAAGTGGTGCCGGACGGCACCGAGGAAGAGGAGTGGAAGTGGGTCGTCGACGCGACCCGCGAATGCTTCACCCACGCCAAGAAGGTCGGCGTCAAGATTGCCGTCGAACCGCTGAACCGCTTCGAGACCTATCTGTTCAACCGCGGCGCACAGGCGCTGGCACTGGCCGATGCGGTCAGCCCCGAATGCGGCGTCTGCCTCGACGCCTACCACCTCCACATGGAGGAATTTAACGTCCATGACGCTATCCGGCAGGTCGGAAAGCGCCTGTTCGACTTCCATGTCGCCGACAACAACCGCTTCGCCGCCGGCCTCGGCCAGATCGACTGGCCCAGGATCGTCGCGACCTTGAAGGAAGTCGGCTATGACGGCGCGCTGACCAACGAGTTCGTCGCCCCGGTCGACCGCACGCCGGCGGCACCCTATCCCGAAATGGTCGAGCGCCACCCGGTCGATATCTCGCCCGAACAGCTGAAGTTCATCCAGGATCACGGTTCCAGCGTACTGACGGAGAAATTCTACACCGACCAGATGCGCATCACCGCCGAAACGCTGTTGCCGCTGATCAAGTAGTCGACCGCCTCTGGGAATTTGCCCTTCCGCCCTGGCCGGCGGCAGGGCTGGGGAAAAATATGCGCATCAAGACAGTCCAGGCCTGGTGGGTCCGCGTCCCGATCGAAGCCGCGAAGCAGCATCGCAGCGACTTCGGCCAGGTGACGACTTTCGACGCGGCCATCCTGCGCATCGAAACCGATGACGGGCTGGTCGGCTGGGGCGAAGGCAAGAATGCAGCCGGCAGCGCCGGCAGCTACGGCGCCCTCGTCCACATGCTGAACCAAGAGGTCGGGCCGCAATTGATCGGCCGCGATCCGGCCGATATCGGCGTCATCTGGGAAATGCTCTACAACGGCGTGCGCCACGAGAGTGCCGCCCACGCAGGCCACGCCATGCCGCAGTTGGCGCGGCGCGGCATGAGCGTCGCCGCCATCAGCGCCGTCGACATCGCGCTCTGGGACATCCTGGGCAAGTCGCTGGGCCAGCCGGTCTGGCGGCTCCTCGGTGGCCGTAAGGTCGATCGCATGCAGGCCTATGCCTCCGGTGGCTGGGCGTCGGCCGATGCCATCGGCGAGCAATTGAAATCCTATATCGCCAGGGCGGCTTCAAGGCGCTGAAGATGCGGGTGGGCGCCATGGATGGCGCGGCGCATATTTCCGCCGCTCGCGTGCGCGCCGCACGCCAGGCGCTCGGCCCCGATGTCGAGCTGATGGTCGATGCCCACGGAACCTATACGGTCGCGGAAGCCAAGCGCTTCATCCACCTCGTCGGCGATCTCGACCTCGCCTGGTTCGAGGAGCCCGTGATCGCCGACGACAAGCCGGGCATGGCCGAAGTACGCGCCGCCGGCGCCGTTCCGATCGCCACCGGCGAAAGCGAGGCGACGCGTTATGCCTTTCGCGACCTCGCCGTGCTCAAGGCCGCCGACATCTTCCAGCCGGACCCGGCCTTCTGCGGTGGCATCAGCGAGGCAATGAAGATCGGCACCATCGCGAGCGCCTTCAATTTGCGCTTTGCGCCGCATCTATGGGCCGGCGCGCCCTGCTTCTTCGCCGGGCTGCATGTCTGTGCCGCATCGCCTTCGAGTTTCACAGTCGAATATTCGCTCGGCGCCAACCCGATGATCCACGATCTGGTCGATGAGACTGTCGAAGCGAAGGACGGTATGATAGCGATCCCGGAAAAGCCCGGATTGGGATTCACCATTTCGGAGCGATTCCTGGAGGCGCACGCGCAACGCAATTGACGATGAAAGAAAACAACCTTCTCGCGGAACTCGCTGCCTATCTGTTCTCCCACTCGGACAAGGAGAGCGGCCGCACGCCTTCCGAACGCGAGCTGGCTGAGCATTTCGGCGTCAGCCGCGGCCAGATCCGCGAAGCGCTCGCCATCCTCGAAGCCATGCGCATCGTCGAGCGCCGCGCCAAATCAGGCATCTATATCGACACCAAACAGGCGAGCGTGGAGGCTCTGGCGCTGTTCGCACGCGCCGGCCTGCCGCTCGACCCCCTGCAGATTTATGAAACGGTCGAGTTGCGCAAGATCCATGAGATCAAGGCCGCGGAGCTTGCCTGCTCGCGCGCCACCGAGGAAAATTTCGAACGGCTGCGCGAAATCCTCAAGGCCTCCGAGGAGCGCATCGCCGCCGGCGAAGGCTTGGCCAAGGAGGACCGCGAATTCCACCTCGAAATCGTGCGCGCCACCAAGAACAGCGTCTTCCACAACATCTGCAGCGTCTACTATCTGATGGGCGAGCAGCGCCTGCCGATCTACTTCAACGATCCCGAACGCAGCGTGCGCTCACATGCCGAGCACGTGCAGATCTACGAGGCGCTGCTGCGCCGCGACGGCAATCTCGCCCAGGCGCTGATGAGCGCCCATCTGCAAGGCGCGGAAAGCTACTGGAAAGGCCTGATCGAGGGCGGCATGGCGGCTTCGCCGGCGGGCGCGGCGCTCGAAAAGGCCTGACCGTGTCCCAGACCGTGCCAAAGATCCTGTCGACCCATCCGCTGCACCCGCGCGCCTCGGCCAAGCTCGCCGGCGCCGGTCAGCTGGTGATCGCTTCGGCGCTGGACGCCGGCACATTGACCAGGGAGGCCAAGGATGCCGATATCGTCATCGTGCGGGCGCCGCTGCCGCCGGGGCTGTTCGAGGGCGCCTGGAAGCTGAGGGCCGCAATTCGCCATGGCGCGGGGCTCGACATGATCCCGATGGAAGCAGCAGCAGCTGCCGGCGTGCTGGTGGCTAACGTGCCGGCGGTCAATGCCCGCTCGGTCGCCGAACATGTCATGTTCACTGCCCTTGCACTGCTGCGGCAATTCCGTCGTGTCGACCGCGACCTGCGCGCCAAGGGCTGGCTTGCCGGCCGCGAGCATGCCAACTCCAACATCGAGCTCGCCGGCAAGACCATCGGCATCGTCGGCCTCGGCGCTGTCGGACAAGCCGTCGGGCATATCGCCGCGCACGGCTTCGACCTCAAGGTTGTGGCAACGACGCGCAGCATGCAGCCGGCGCCGGAAAAAGTCGGCTTCCTGTCGATCGACGCGCTGGTCGAGCAGAGCGACATCATCGTGCTCTGCTGCCCGCTGACGCCGGAGACGCGCGGCCTGATCAGCCGCGAGCGCATCACCCGCATGAAACCCAACGCACTGCTGATCAACGTATCGCGCGGGCCGGTGGTCGACGATGACGCGCTGATCGAGGCCTTGCGGGAGCGCCGCATCGGCGGCGCCGCGCTCGACGTTTTCTCGACACAGCCGCTACCGGCAAATCATCCCTATTTCGGCTTCGACAACGTCATCATCACCCCGCACATGGCAGGCATTACCGAGGAATCGATGATGCGCATGGGCATCGGGGCGGCCGGCGAGACCCTGCTGGTGCTGGCCGGCAAGCTGCCTGTCAATCTGCGCAATCCCGAAGTGGTCGATCATTACCGGCGGCGGTTTCCGGCCGGGATATAGCGCATCGCGGTTTCGCCCCAATTCTCCTCGAAGTTGAAGCCATGTTCGGTCTTCGCCTTGCAGTTCTGATTGTCGCAATTTCCTCCATTTGCACCTTGCCGGCATTCGCCGCGCCCGAGAGCAGCTATGTCTACTGCGACAACGGATTACGCTGCTTCAAGGCGCCCTGCCCGTCGAACAGCGCGCTCGACCTTGCCTCCGGCACGATCATCAAGGGCGTATCGATCGACACCAGCGGATTGCCCCAGGCCGACAAGGCGATAACCGATCAGTCCGACGTGCTTTATGGCGGAAAGATCGTCGTCAGAGGCTCGATCGAGCAGCGCACGCAGACCATCACCGGCAAGGATTACAGCCTGCCCTGGCTGGTCGCGACCCGCATCGTGCGCACCGCCAAGGACAGTGAGCGCAAGCATTGTTCATCGCATTGATCCATCATCTAGGACTTACTGCCGATCAACCACCCAGCAGCATCTCCACCGACGCGGCGATCCTCAACAAGCGGCGGTCATGGCCATTGCGCGCCACGAGCATCAATCCCATTGGCAGCGATGTTCTCGGCATCGGCAACGAGATCGCGCAGAGGTCGAACTGGTTGGCGACCTGCGTGTTGCGCAAAAGCAGGCCTTCGATGCGATCACGCAATTCGGCATCCTCGGCCAGGGAAGCGATGGTCGGCGCCGTCACCGGGGTGGTCGGCAACGCCAGCACATCAACCGACGCCAGCCGCTCATCCATGGCGGCGACCAGCGCGGCACGGCGGCGCAGCGCCCTGATGTAGATCGGGGCCGTCAGCATTGCCGCCCGCGACAAAGGCCCGCTGACATGCGGGTCGACCGGCACCGGTGCGCCGGTCGCCAGCCAGTCGGCATGCACTTCGGCGCCTTCCATGGCGGCGATCGAACCGCGCTTGGTAGCCGCACGCAATTCCGCGATCATGTCATCGATCGACAGATCCGCAATGTGCGCCCCGGCCTGTTCGATCCTGCCAAGACAATGCTCGAAGGCTGCGGCAACCTCGCCTTCCATGTCGCCGAAAAGAACGCCGCGCGGAATGCCAATGCGAAGCCCGGCGAGTGGAATGGCCGCCAATTCGTTCGGCACCTCGCCGGCCATCACCGCGTCGGCGGCTGCGCATTGCGAGACGGTTCGGGCGAGCGGCCCGACCGAGTCCAACGTGCCAGAAAGCGGAAAGGCGCCGGACAGCGGCACGCGCCGCGCAGTCGGCTTGAAGCCGACGACACCATTGAGCGCCGCCGGAATGCGGATCGAACCCCCGGTGTCGGATCCGATCGAGATGTCGCTTGTCCCCTCGCCGACAGACACGCCGGCGCCCGAGGACGAACCGCCTGGAATGCGCCTGGGGCCGACGGCATTGCCGGGCGTTCCGTAATGCATGTTGTCGCCGATCGCGGTGAAGGCGAATTCGGTCATGTTGGTCTTGCCGATGATGACCGCACCGGCCTGGCGCAGCCGGTTGACAATGGGCGCATCGCACTGAGCCGGCGCGGCGGTCTTGCGCATCAGCGAGCCCGCCGTGGTCGCTTCGCCGGCAACATCGAACAGGTCCTTGATCGAGACGATGGCGCCATCAAGTGGACCAAGCGTCACGCCTGCCTCACGACGGGCATCGCTGGCATCGGCCGCCACCCGTGCGGCTTCGGCGTAGAGCCTGGTAAAAACCTTCTCGTCGGCCGCACGATTGGCAAGACGTGACAGGATGATTTCGAGGCGGTCGCGGATTGATTGCATGTCGATGTCAGACTCCGCCAGAATACTACGTCTTTAAGGCAAGCAGCCGTTGGGCGTGCGGAAGGCATAACCCGGCCAGCGTGCCTTTGCACCTGCCAGCGATAGGAAGATACTGATGCTGTACAAAGGCAGCTGCCATTGCGGCAAGGTTGCGTTCGAAATCGAGGGCGAGATCGAGGGCGTCGTGCGCTGCAATTGCTCGATCTGCGCCCGCAAGGCTGCGCTGCTGTGGGCCGTGCCACATGACAAGCTTACACTCGTCGCCTGGGGCGATGATCTCGGCCGCTACACATTCGGCGAAGCGAAAATAGCACACCGCTTCTGCCGAACCTGCGGCATCCATCCCTTTGCCGAAGACATCAGCGAAAGCGGCGAACGCAGCGCCTACATCAACGTCAATTGCGTGACCGGTCTCGACCCGTCCACCTTGTCGATCTTCGACTTCGATGGGCGGTCGGCCTGAAGCAGTCCTGGGATGGTCTCGACGACAAGACCAGAACGCTGGCCACCGACGTTGCTAGAACTCCGGCCGGCGCCATCGAATTGCTGGTGGCGCTGTCGAAGGGCTATGGCGGCATCGAGTCCTATGCCGAAGGCCTGCTCGTCTTGCGCGAGGATCTGCGCGATCCCGTGCTCAGGGCGCGCGGCGCTACCTGGAAGGCATTCCTGTGCGCCGCACTTGCGGCCTGCTTCGCTGAAATCGACGACCCGCCACCAGACGTCGGCCTGCTGATGGCGTCGCATTGGCAAGGTGCGTTGCTATGGTGGAGCTTTGATCCGACGATCGAAGTGGCCGTCTATGTCGAGGACAGTCTCAACCGCTTCGTCGCCGCCGTCACAACGGCAACGGCCCGAAAACCGTAGTGGTTCTCGGGCCGTTGCCAGTGGTGGCTGTTGGGAGAGACTATTCGGCCTGCTTCGGGCCGCGCAGGAACACCACGATGGCAGCCAGCAGCGTTGCGATGCCGCAATAGGCAAAGGCGCTGGCGACGCCGGCATGGTCGACCAGGAGACCGCCAAAGACGGCGCCCATCGCAATCGCCACCTGGAAAGTCGCCACCATCAGGCCGCCGGCGCTTTCTGCCTGGTCGGGCGCTGCCCGCACCAGCCAGCTCTGCAGCCCGACCGGCACTGCGCCGAAGGCAAAGCCCCAGGCCGCGACGGCAGCGGCGGCGATCATGGGCGAAGCGCCGAGGACCAGCATCGAGGCGGCCGCCAATGCAATCAGCAGGGGCGCCAGCGCGACCGCTGCCTTGAGGTTGCCTTCGGCAAGGATGCCGCCGGCGATGTTACCGAAGAAACCGCCTATGCCGTAGGCCAGCAGCACCAGCGAGATCGTCTCGATGTTGAGCACCGGCACCTTCTCAAGGAAGGGACGGACATAGGTGAAGCCGGCAAAGTGCCCGGACGCGACCAGCAGCACGACCAGCAGGGCAACCCTGATCGACGGCCGCTCCAGCACTTCAAGCAAGGTGCGGAAGCTCGCGACCCCCACCGGCGGCAGTTTCGGAATGGTCGCCAGTTGCACCAGCAGCGCCAGCGCCCCGACGATGGTCGCGATCATGAACGCGGTGCGCCATCCCCAGATGTCGCCGACATAGGCACCGACAGGGGCGGCGGTGACGGTGGCAAGCGAAACGCCGGTCAGGATGATCGACATCGCCCGCGGCATCAGCCGCATCGGCACCAGCCGCAACGCCATGGCCGCCGACATGGCCCAGAAGCCGCCAAGGGCCACGCCGAGCACGACGCGGGCCAGCAGAAGCATGGGCAGCGATGAGGCAAAGGTGGCGAGAAGGTTGGACAGGATGAGGAACGCGGTCAGCATCCACATCACCAGCCTGCGGTCCATGCGCCTTGTGATGATGGCCATGGTGGGAGCGGCGATGGCACCGACGATGGCGGTTGCCGTCACCGCTTGCCCTGCAACGCCTTCGCTTACGCTGAGATCGCGCGCCATCGGCGTCAGCAGGCTGGCGGGCAGGAACTCGGCGGTGACCAGACCGAAAACCCCAAGGGCGAGCGAGACCACTGCACCCCACGCCGGTTCGGTTCGTTCATCGGATTCGGCGGGGTCGAGAAGTGCGGCGTCAATGGCGCCTGTCGCGGGTTCGGCCATGGTCAGTCTCCGATCTGTTTGCGGCGCCACATAGAAAACAACCGGCTCCGGCTCCGCCCGTTACATGCTTGCCGTCGTGGCTTGGCTATGCGGCCGGTCTTCGGTTTGTTTGCAGCGCAGCATCTGGCTGCAGTGCAACATGGGAGTGACGAGTTGGAGCTTCCATGCTAGAAACGCCGGAATGAATTACAATTCGTCCAAAATGGCGCAGCCGACTTCTGGTGATCCGCTGACCGACATGCTGCGTGGATTACGGCTCGATGGCGTCGAGTATGGCCGCTGCGTGTTGGGCGAGCCCTGGGCCGTTTCCTTCCCCGCACAGAAGGCGGCCCGGTTTCATTTCATCGGCCAGCAGGGCTGCTGGCTGTTCTCACCGGCCAAGGAGTGGATCGAACTCTCCGTAGGCGACGCGCTTTTGATCCCGCGCGGCGACGCGCATGTCCTGGCCAGCGCGCCCGGCGTGCCCCCGGTGCCGATCGGCCGCTACACGATCGAACCGGTGTGCGAGAATATCTACGACGTCTCCAACGAGTGTGGCGGCCCCAAGACCCTGCTTTTTTGCGGCAGCATGCATTTCAATCTCGATGGCTCGCACCCGCTGCTCGACATGATGCCCAACCTGATGCAGGCGCATAAGCTGATGGCGAACGCACCGGGCATTCGGCATCTGCTCGACGCGATGGCCGGCGAAGTGACGATGGACCGGGTCGGCTCCGGCGGGATCCTTGCCCGCCTTGCCGATGTGCTCGCTGCCACGATCATCCGCTCCTGGGTCGAGAACGGCTGTGGCGATGCTACCGGCTGGATCGCGGCCGTCCGCAATCCCGACGTCGGCAAGGTGCTCGCGACCATCCACCTGCAGCCGGATCGCGATTGGAGCGTCGAGGCACTGGCGCGGATGATGGGAGCATCGCGCTCCGCCTTTGCCCAGCGCTTCGCCACAGTGGTCGGGGAGACGCCGGCCAAATATGTCCTGCGCGTGCGCATGCACCAGGCCAGGCAATGGTTGGCCCGGGATGGCATGAGGGTATCGGTGGCGGCGGCGAAACTGGGCTATGATTCGGAAGCATCCTTCAGCCGCGCCTTCAAGCGGGTGATGGGCGTGGCGCCGAGCCATCTGCGCCACATTGGTGCCGGCGAAGAGCCGTCCTGACGTCAGGCAGCCAAATCACGCCAATCCTTCCCGGCTGGAGGAATTGCCAGGTCTTTTGGACGCAGACGGAATGCGTGATCCTGTTGATCAACGACACGCCTTACGAGACCTACCTGCCGAAATAGCCGCGCCTTATGACGTATGCCGCAAGCTGACACCACTGCCCTTGTCGAACAGCACCACCTTGTCGGGGTTCCAGGCAAAGCGCACCGGCTGCTCGATCGCGACGTCGGTCCTGGCCGGCACCGTGGCGCGCAGGGTTGTATCGCCGACCCGCAGCGTCAAGATCTTTTCCACGCCATGGTTCTCGACGTCGTGGACACGCGCCTCGACCGGTGCGCCGCTTTCCAGATACACATCCTCCGGACGGATGCCGAAGACGAGCGGGCGACCCTCGGTCGCCCCGCTCGCCTTGGTTCCCCTGCAAACGGCAGTTCGAAATTCAATGGCGCCATCACCGCGCGGCCGTTCACCAGCCTGCCGTCGATGAGGTTCATCGGCGGCGAGCCGACGAAGCTCGCCACGTAGGTGTCGCGCGGATTGTTGTAGATCTCGTGAGGCGTGCCGGTCTGGATGATGCGGCCGTGGTTGAGCACGCCGACTTTGTCACCCATCGACATCGCCTCGATCTGGTCGTGGGTGACGAACAGGAAAGTAGCGCCGAGCTGTATCTGCAGGTTCTTCAACTCGGTGCGCAGCGCCTCGCGCAATTTGGCGTCGAGCGCCGACAGCGGCTCGTCCATCAGGAAGACGCGCGGCCTGCGCACGATGGCGCGGCCGATCGAAACGCGCTGCATCTCGCCGCCGGACAGCCGGTCGGTCTTGCGGTCGAGCAGGTGCTCGATCCGTAGCGTGCGGGCGGCGCGGTCGACGCGGTCCTTGATCTCGGCGTCGGGTCCTCCAGTCAAGCCGGAGTATGACGGCGTGAGAGTTGAGAGGGCGACGCACACCGACCGGCGCGGACCGGCGCGAGCGCGACGTGCCGGATAGCGTCAGCTGCTGATCATCGCGCTGTCTTGTTGAGAGCGGTGACGACCAGCGCGAGAATCACCGCCGCGGCGGCGATTTCCCACACGAAAGCCTGCTTGTAGAAAGGCGGCGTGGCGAGCTGCGCCTTGCCGGCGAGAGTGTTGGGGTCCGGTGGATTGAGGAAGAAGACGCCGTAGAGATGCGCCGCCGTGATCGAAACCAGCAGCACAATGCAGAAGACCAGCGCCACGACCAGCGCTACGGTCACCACACTGCGCACCTTGACGCCCGGCTGGGCCAACGGCAGCAGGTTGTTGATGAGTCCGGCAAGCACCACGAGACCGCTGCCGACCGCGTACAGGCCGATGGAAAAGGGTTGGAAGATCAGCACCAGCGCCATGACGCCGAGGCCAATGATGAAGACCTCGAGGCAGTACGCGCCGGCCCGGCTCATGCCGGAAGAACTGTCGCTCATGACCGCACCGCCTTTCCGGCGTCATCGAAGACATGGGTTTGCCTGGCATCGGGGCGTAGATTCAGCGCCTCGCCGACCTTGACCCGCTGGCTTCTCGTCACCACGACGCGGATGTCGGCGCCTGCCGCCGTGCGGGCATGAATAAGGGTTTCGGCGCCCATGGGCTCGATGAGCTCGGCCCGGGCGGAGATGGTGCCACGGTCCCCCGTATCGGTCGCGGTGAAGGCGCGGGGGCGGACACCGATCGTCACCTTGCCGGGCTGCAGGCGCGCGACCGCCGCGTCCGTGCGGATGGCCAGATTAATGCCGGCCACGGTCATCTCCGCCGTGCCATCGGCGAAGGTCTTGAGGTCGGCCTCGAGAAGATTCATCTGCGGCGTGCCGATAAAGCTCGCCACAAAAGCATTGGCGGGCTTGGCAAAAACCTCGTGCGGTGAGCCGACCTGCTCGATCAAGCCGTCCTTCATGATGGCGATGCGGTCGGCCATGGTGAGCGCTTCGAGCTGGTCATGGGTCACGATTACGGTCGCTTTGGAGAGGCCCTGCAGCACTTCCTTGATCTGGCCACGCATGCTCTGGCGCAGTTCGACATCGAGACGCGACAAGGGTTCGTCGAAGAGGAAGCAATTGGGGTCGCGGACGATTGCGCGGGCCATGGCGGCGCGCTGCTTTTCGCCCTCGGATATCTGGTTCGGCAGCCGGTCGAGAACGTGCTCCAAGTGAAGGATCGCGGCGACGCGGTTGACGCGGGCAGTCCGCTCAGCCCCGGAAATGCCGTCATGATAGAGCGGGAAGGCGATGTTCTCGCCGACCGATGCCGACGGGTAGAGCGCGTAGAACTGGAACACCATGGCGATGTCGCGCTTTTCGGGCGGCAGCTTGTTCATCACCTTGCCGGCGATGACGACCTCGCCGTCAGTGACGCTTTCCAGCCCGGCGATGACGCGCAGGGTCGTCGTCTTGCCACAGCCGGACGGGCCGAGAAGGCAGACGACCTCACCGGCGGCCACCGACAGGTCAACGTCCTTGACCGCGGTGAAGGAGCCGAAACGCTTGGTGACTTTGCGGAGTTCGATGGTTGACATCTCAGCGCTTCACGGTGCCGAAGGTAACGCCGCGCAACAGATGGTTTTGCAAGAAGAAGGTGACCAGGAAGACTGGGACGAGGAACAGGGTTTCGATGGCGGCAAGCAAAGTCCAGTCGGTGCCGCGTCCACCCGACGACACGGCCTGGTTCATGGCGACCGGGACCGTCCTCGTGTCGGGCCCCGAGAGCAACAGGGCAAAGAGGAACTCGTTCCAGGTGAGGATCAGGCCGAACACGAACGTGGCGGCGAGCCCGGCAATGACCTGGGGCAGGCAAATCTTGAAGAACACCCGCAGTCCGGACGATCCGTCGATGCGGGCGGCATCCTCGACGTCTGGCGACAATTCATCGAAGAAGCTCTTCATCATCCAGATGGTGAAGGCCAGGTTGAAGGCGGTGTAGAGCATGATGATGCCGAGATACGAGCCCGACAGGCCCACTACGCGGAACATCAGGATCACCGGAATGATCACCACAATCGCCGGCAGCATGCGCGTGGTCAGGATGATGAACAGGTAGGTGTCATTGCCTTTCAGCGGATAGCGCGAGAAGCCGAAGGCGGCCAGGGTGCCGATGACCAGCGCCAGCAGCACCGACGCCGAGGCGATGAAGATCGAGTTGAAGAAATAACGGTCGAATCCTGTCGCTTCCGGGGCACCGTCCGGCGTCATCGAGCGGGAAAAGACGGACCCAAAATTTTCGAGCGTGGGCTTGAACACAAAATGGTCCGGAATCAAGCCGAACAGCGACGTGGGCGACAGCGTCGGAGGCACCAGGAGCGCGTCGCCCTGCGGTTTGAAGGCGGTGAATATGATGAACAGCACCGGCAGAAAATAGATAAAGGCGACGACGGCCACGCCGAGCGTCCGCCCCCAGCCGGCCTTGTCTACTCCGCTGGCCCTGCCGAAGCCGAGCTTTCCCAATATCGATTCGGCCACGGGTCAGGCTCCCTTCGTACGGCGGTTTGCGAGGTACAGGTAGAGGTTGGTGAGAACGATCACCATGAACAGCATCAGATAGGAGATCGCCGCGCCCTCACTCGTCTTGTTCTGCTCGTTGGCGATGCGGATCAAGTGATAGGAGATCGTCAGTGTGTCGTTGCCGCCCTTGGTGAGGAGGATGACGAGATCCGCCAGCTTGAATGCCTCGATGGTGCGGAAGAGAAGAGCCAACATCAGTAGGCCGCGGATGTAGGGGAAGGTGATCATCCAGAATTGCCGCCAGCTGGAAATACGGTCGATGGCAGCGGCCTCGTAAAGGTATTTCGGCACCGAGACGAGGCCCGCCAGCACAAGGAGCATGACGAAGGGCGACCACATCCATGCGTCGGCGAAAACGATTCCCGCCACGGCACCGACTTTGTTGCTCATCAGGATGAACTGGTTGCCGGAGATGGAATTGATGACGTAGCTGAGAATCCCGAATGTCGGGTCATAGTAGTAGGTGAAGAACACGCCAGAGGCGACAACCGAAAGCATCATCGGTGTCAGCACCAGGATCAACAAATACTTGCGCAGCGGAAATTGCTTGGCGAACAGGATGGCCAGCAGAAAGCCGACGATCATCTGCGCGGAGACGGTGAAGACGACGAACATGGCGGTATTGATCAGCGCGCCCCAAGTCGCGTGAGCAGCGAGATCGTTGGTAAGGATCCGGACGTAGTTCCCGAGTCCGACGAAGCGGATCGTCTGCTGGTTTGCCTGGTAGGCGAAGAACGAAAGGCCCAGCGACCACAGCAGGGGGAAGATATTCATCACAAACAGAACGGCGATTGCCGGAGCGACCAGCAGGGCGCCGAAGTAGTGGCGGCGATACGCGTTGACGGTAAATGCGACCGCGACCAACGCCGCCGCGGCGCCCACTACCCAGAAGGAGACAGCCGCCGGCAAGCCCGCCATTGACATGGCCGACACGACGACAGCGACAGAGATGGCGAGTTTCCAGTTGTGGGCAACAACCGCGGTAAGGCGTGGTGTCGGCAGAGTGCTTGAAACAGCGGTCATGAGAGTCCGAAATATGGAGCGCGTGACGTGGCAATGATGGGGAGCGGCTTTTGCCCGCTCCCCGCAGCTATGTCGGAAGGTTACTGGATAAGGCCAGCGTTCTTCAGGAGGTCCTCCTGGAACTTGGCGATGTTATCCAGGGTGGTCTTGGCGTCCTGCTTGCCAGTGATTGCTAGGTCGTACTGGTCCTGCTGCTGGGTGAGCAGTTCGAAGAACTGCGGCACGTGCCACATGTCCTTCTGCCAGTCGAGCGAGTTCGCCCAAGCCCGGTCCCACGGACGATAGGTCGCGTATTTCGGATCGCTGTAGACCGACTTGATCGCGGACTGGCCGCCGGCGGCGGCGAACTGGTGCTGGATATCGGGCGAGAGCCACCACTTCACGAAGCCCACCGCTTCCGTGATTTGCTCAGGCGTCGTCCAGGTGGTGAGAACGAAAGGCTGTCCGCCGATCTGTGACGTACGATTCACCTTGCCGTCGGGGCCGCGCAGGCCTGGCGCCAATCCGAACACCAGCTTGTCGGCAACCTTCGACGTCTTGGGATCGAGCGAGGCTTCGCCGAGGCCGATCCAGTCGATGTTCATGGCCACCTTGCCTTCACGGAACAACTGGTCCGAGACGAAGATGTCCATGGTGCCGGTCTTGACCACCGGCGGCATGTACTTCAGCAATTTGAGGAAATGCTCCATGCCCTCGATGGACTTCGGGGAGTTTACGACGCCTTCGGCATGTCCGGTCGGGGCCTTGGTTTCATCCCAGATGCCGCCGCCATGCTCCCAGACGAACGTGTGGACCGAGCTCGTCGAGAAGTCGTAGCCTTTGCCTGCCTGATAGGCGATACCGTAGAAATCGTCATCCAGCACCTGGCCGGCGAGCTTGTCGCCCTTCTTGCGCTGGAAGAATTCGCCAACATGCTCGAACGTGTTCCAGTCCATGGCGTCGATTTCTTCGCCGGTGCAGGGCAGCTTCTCATTGTACTTCGCCTTGAAGGCGGCCTGCTCGTCGGCGTTGCAGAGCACATCCTTGCGGCCGTAGGTGACCAGCACGTCGGGGAACTGCGGGAAGCCGTAGTAGTTCGGCGTGCTGTTGGGATAGGTCGAGTAGGCGTTGAGCACGGCGGGATGCATCGACTCCATCGTCGCCTTGAGTTCCGGGTCGGCATCAATCAGATCGTTGATCTTGCGGAAGTAGCCGCCTTCGACGAAGGCGCCCAACCACTGCGAGTCCGACACGATGAAGTTGTACTTCTTTTCGCCCGAGGTCAACGAGGCGTTGACCCGGGTGTAGAAATCCGGCCACGGAATGAAGTCGACATCGAGCTTCACGGTATTGCCAGACTTGGGCTTGTACTGCTCGTCGAAGAACTTCTTCATAATACGGGTCGGGGGCCAATCCGGCACGGCCATCGTCAACGTCACTTCTTTGGCAGAGGCATAGGTCACGCCTCCCACCAGTAGCGTGGCAGCGAAGCTTGCGGCTATAGCTAGCCCTTTCACTTTGGTCATCGCCGGCATTCGTGTTTCCTCCCTTGGTTTACCGGATTGCTTCTCGCCGTTCGCGTCAGGTCATTGCCTGGCCGCTCATGGCGCGGAAGACGTGGATTTTCCTGTTATCGATGGCGATCGATGCCGAATCGCCGGTCCTGATGCTGGCGGCGATCGCTTCCGGCAGCACCATGCGCAACATCTCGCCGCCGGCCTCGACCGAGACGATCGTGATGTCGCCGAGCGGTTCGACCAGACGCACCTTCGAGGCAACCCCGGCTTCGCCCTTTGCGGCGAGCCGAATGTCGCTCGGGCGAATGCCGATCAGCGCGGCCTCGCCAGCATCGGCAGTCTTTGGCGCCGTCGCCGGAACCAGAGTCCCGAGCGGCGTGTCGAAAGACCTGGTGTCGGCGCGCACCGAGGCAGTGAACAGATTCATGTGCGGCGAGCCGATCTTGCTGGCGACATAGGTATGGATCGGCTGCTCGTAAAGCTCGTCCGGCGTGCCGATCTGGACGATGCCGCCATCGCGCATGACGGCGATCGTCTCGCCCATCGAGAGAGCCTCAAGCTCGTCGGGCGTGGCATAGATCACGGTCATGCCGAACTGGCGGTGCAGCCGCTTCAGCTCGGCGCGCGTCTCGTGCCGAAGCTTGGCGTCGAGATTGGTGAGCGGCTCATCGAGGAGAAGAAGCTTTGGCCGGCGGATCAGGGACCGGCCGAGCGCGACGCGCTGCTGCTCTCCGCCGGACAGGGTTGCCGGCTTGGCCTTCAGGCGGTGTGTCAGCTTCAGGATCTCGGCGGTCTCGTTCACCCGCTTGTCGATCTCGGCGCGCGCGGCTTTCTCCTCGCGCAGCGGATAGGCGAGATTGTCGTAGACCGTGAGGTGGGGGTAAAGCGCGAAAGACTGGAAGACCATCGAGATGCCGCGGCCGGCGATCGGCGCATGGGTCATGTCGCGGCCGCCGATCTCAAGCGTGCCGGAGCCGGCCCGGACGAGGCCGGCGATAGTGCGCAGCGTCGTCGTCTTGCCAACCGAGCTCGGCCCGAAGAGTACGAAGAAGCGGCCTTCGTCGACGGCGAAGCTCAGGTCGTTGATGGCGCGCACGGATCCATAGGCCTTGCTGACCCCATCGAGGCGCAGCGCAATCCCCTTGCCGGCACTGGCGCGAGGCGACGTCTGCGTCACGATGCGCCACCTCGTGCGGACGGAACACGCACCATCCGTGTGATCCTGCCGAAATGGACTGCGGCTGTCATTCCCGATCCGCCTTCTCTTTCCTAATCTGGTATTACCAATTGTGAATGCCCGTCAAGCCCTTTCTTGAGCAATGATGCCGGACAAAGCCGGCGAATTCCAGACTTATCCACCTGTTTTCTCTATATTTTCCTACTCATTGATACGCTTTGGCCCTGTGCGGACTTTTGCATTGGAATTATTCTCGGTAGTCGACATGCAAATCTGGTAGAACCAGATAAGCGCTATTTCTGTGTCGTTGCCAGCATATCGACGGCCGACTCGGCGATCGCCGCGCGCACCAGCGCACGCGCCGCCCATTGCGCGACCGACATCGTCCGGCGGCTGTCCAGCCCCCATATATCCTTGAGCACGATCAGCACCTCCACGCCGAAGATCAGCGACAGCGCCTGCGCCAGCCGCTTGAAGTCGCGCGGCGGCAAGCGGCCCTTGAGAGGCGCCAGCGCCTCCTTCAGCAATTCGACCCGATGGCCGCGCGTGAAGGCCGGCTCGCCGCCCAGCGTGCCCGCCTGACGCCGCGCCCATTGATCAAGCGACAACTTCAACGCTGCCTTGAATGTGGCCTCGAAGGCCTCGATGCGCGGCATGGCCGTATCGAACAATTCGGCCACGCGGCGCTCGGCATCGGTGGCGGTGGATTTCCAGGTGAGGATCGGCCCGAGCCCCTCGTCGACGACCGCCTGCACCAAGGCTGCCTGGCTCGGAAAATAGCGATAGGCGGTGGCGCGGGACACTTGCGCCGCCTCCGCCACTTCGCTGACCGACGGGGTGACACCCTCCTGCATCAGCCTTGTCGCCGTCTCCAGCATCAGTCGTTTCGTACGCGCACGGGGTCCGCGCTCGGCTCTTTCACCGGTATCGTCGTTCGTTGCGGGTTGTTGACGTGAGACATCCATACCAATACGATACGCGCGTCTCAAAAAATTGCAATGGGCAGCCCATCGCGACCCTGGCGATGAGACACACGCATCGCAGCCGCCGGGATTGGGGACCTTGATGAAGCGCG